>NZ_QQAV01000029.1 GCF_003350475.1 Pseudacidovorax intermedius | reverse complement strand
CTTATATGGGCGCCTCCCGGATTGCAAGAACTCGTGTGTGTGACGAATCAGGAGGCAGGGCTGCAGTCTTATATTCGGCCTGTTTTGCAGGCTGACATGCCTGCTGGCCCTGATGGCATTCGCTGACGAGATTCCCATCTGAACATCGAGGTATTGCTCCTCTGACGGACTATCGGAGTGTTCTCATCTCGGTCCAACCTGTCTGTCCCATCACACGCGTGGTCGCTTGCTCTCCTTCAAAACAGTTGTTCGATATCGTTGTCAGTGCGAGGCTTGCCACGCCTCTGGGCGCCAGGCTTGGCCGCGCGCCAATACGGCCCAGATCGTTCGTGCGAGTTTGTTCGCTACTGCGGCGACGGCAACGCTGTAAGGCCGGCGCCTGAGCAGTTCGGCCAGCCAAGGCCAAGCTGCAGCGTCCTTCCATCTGAGTACGATGGCACGGGCACCGTGCATCAACAGCGTTCGCAGATAGCTGTCGCCTCGCTTGCTGATGCCCAATTGGCGGATGCGTCCGCCGGTTCCGGTCTGGCGCGGCACCAAGCCAATCCATGCGGCGAACTCTCGGCCATTCTTGAATGCAGTTGGTGTGCCCATGCTGGCGACGATCGCCGTCGCAGTGAGAAGGCCGACACCAGGGATTTCGGCTGCGGCCTTGCACGCGGGAATCTCACGCATCTGTTGCGACAGCCTTCGCTCGATGGTGCCGATATCCGCCTGCAGGCTCTGGATGCGGAACACCTGTTCGTCCAGGCTTTCGGTGAGCATTGCCGGCAATCGAGTCTTTGCTTCAGACAAGGCGCTGGGCAACGCCCTGAGCAACGCGGCATGGCCTTCGGGCAGAACAATGCCGAACTCGCAGAGCAGGCCGCGCAGTTCATTGGTCTGCATGATTCGCATCTTCATGAGTTGGCTTCGCAGTCGATGCAACGAGAGAATGACCTGCTGTGCTTCGGTCTTGACGGGAACAAAGCGCATGCCGGGCTGCTGACTTGCCGTCCAGATAGCTTGTGCGTCGGCTGCATCGGTCTTGTTGCGTTGCACGAACGGGCGTACCTTGCGTGGACTCAACAGCCGCACCTCATGACCGAGTTGAGCCAGAGCGCGGCCCCAGTCGTGCGCACCGCCACAGGCCTCCATCACAACCAGTGCGGCGCTGCGGTTGGCAAACCATTCAAGCAACCGCGCGCGTTTGAGTTGCACGCGTTCGATGCACCCGGTCTCCACGTTGACCCAGTGCAGCTGAAACACCTTCTTGGCAATGTCGACGGCAATGACAGTACGTTCCATGATGGTCTCCGCTTCGGAGTTGACGACGGCGGCGTCAATCTGGCACCACCCGGGTAGCAGCGCAAGTAGCGGTAGGAGGGAGGCGCCCATACCATCTGAACAA
>NZ_QQAV01000028.1 GCF_003350475.1 Pseudacidovorax intermedius | reverse complement strand
TCTGAGCATCCCAGGCCCATGACCGCGCCCGGCGTTCGCGAAGAAACGATGGTGCTGCTGCGCTACAAGGTGAACGGCAGCGCCGATATGACCGACACGTCATTGGTGCGAGCCCGCGGCGTTGTCGGACGCTGTGGTGCGAGCCCGCTTCTGAGCATGGTCCGCAGGTCGTCGGCGACAGTGGTGAGCGGCGTGAGCCGCATCCCGTTTGAGAGATCGAGTCGAGATCGACGCCTTGCATGGCGCTGCCGTTCATCAACGATGTTGGGGCAGAGCATGGCAATGCGCAAGCGAGAAGACGAGGTGTTCCCGAACGCGGCGGGGATCGACATCGGGGCGTCCAGCCACTGGGTGGCGGTGCCGCGGCATCTGGCCGAGCAGGCCGGGTGCGAGCCGGTGCGCGAAGTTGGCGCGATGACCGAGGATCTGAACACGCTGGCGGCTTGGCTGGTGGGCCTGGGGGTGGACACGGTGGCAGTGGAGTCCACCGGCGTGTACTGGATCCCGGTGTTCGAGGTGCTGGAGCAGCACGGGCTGAAGGTGTGGCTGGTGGATGCGCGGCAGCTGAAGTACGTGCCCGGCCGCAAGAGCGACGTGCAAGACTGCCAGTGGCTGCAGAAGCTGATGAGCCTGGGGCTGCTTCGCGCGGCGTGGCGGCCGAGCGCCGAGGTCTGCGTGCTGCGCGCGGTGGCGCGTCAGCGCCAGACGCTGCTGGTAGAGCAGGCCAGTTGGGTGCAGCGCATGCAAAAGGCGCTGGTGCAGATGAACATCCAGCTCACCGAGGTGCTCAGCGACGTGATGGGCCAGACGGGACAGGCCGTGATCCGCGACATCGTGGCCGGCGAGCGTGACCCCAAGAGGCTGGCGCGCCACCGCCAGCGCCGCGTCAAGGCCAGCGAAGCCGAGATCGCCCGGGCGCTGCAGGGCAACTGGCGCGAGGAGCACCTGTTCGTGCTCAAGCAGGCGCTGGCGATGTACGACGACATCGGCCGCCATCTGGCGGAGTGCGACGCGCGGCTGGACGCGCTGCTGGATGCGCGCGGCACGGCCAAGGTGGACATCGGCAAGTTGCCGCGCGCCGGCAGCAAGGCCCGCACCGAACACGACATCCGCCAGCGGCTGGCCAATTGGGCGGGCGTGGATCTCACACGCATCAACGGGCTGGGGGTGACAGTGGTCATGAAACTGCTCAGCGAGATCGGGCCGGACGTCAGCCGCTTCGCCAGCGTCAAACACTTCTGTTCCTGGCTGGGGCTGTGCCCGGGCACCAAGATCAGTGGCGGCAAGGTGCTGTCCTCGGGCACCAAGCGCTCGGCCAACCGGGCGCGGCAGGCACTGAAGCTGGCCGCGCAGAGCCTGTGGCGCAGCGAGTCGGCGCTGGGGGCGTTCTACAGACGGCTGTCATCGCGTATGGACAAGCCCAAGGCGAACACCGCCGCGGCGCACAAGCTCGCACGCATGGTGTACTTCATGCTCACCCGAGGCGAGGCCTTCGTTGACCAGGGCCAGCAGCGCTACGAGCAGCAGCAGCGCCAGCGCAGCATCGCCGCCCTCAAGCGCCGCGCCGCTGCGCTGGGCTTCCAGATCCACCCCGTGGAGGCCGCTGCATGAAGTCAGCTGTCTTCAGTTCTGTTTCTTGAGAG
>NZ_QQAV01000027.1 GCF_003350475.1 Pseudacidovorax intermedius | reverse complement strand
CGAGTGTGGGGAGGAAGCGTGGAGCGAAGCTGCGAGCCGATGAACAAGAACCGGATAGAAGGCAGTGCCGAGCAGGGCGAGTGGGCAAAGAGCCACGAAGCTCTCGTGATCAAGGCGAGGCGGTGTAAATCCGGCGGTTGTGCAGCGAAGGAGTGCGTTCTTACCTGGGGAGATCTCGCCTTGCGCCTGAAAGGGCGACGGCGGTGCCGGAGCGAGAAGTCAGCAGAGGTCGTAGTAGCCGGGTAGCGGGGCCGCCGAAGCCGCCAGCGAGAGGCAAAGGACCGAACGAGAGCGAGTGAGCGAGGATTGCGGGAATGTCGAAGGCCATGCGTCAGATGCCGCAGCGATGCGGGCGGGTGGGCAGCGCGTGCGGTGAAGCCGCCCGGCAGCCTGCCAGCGACGAAGCTTGCGGCCCGTCCCAGCAACACCAAGGCACAGGGTCGGCGATGCCGATGACAGGGGCTGGCACCCTGCTGGAGGCGGCGCTGACGAGAGAGAACCTGCAAGCCGCATGGAAGCGGGTCAAGGCCAATAAGGGCGCAGCCGGCGTGGACGGGCTCGACATCGAGCAGACCCGCCGTCTGCTGCAAACGACGTGGCTGCAAATCCGCCAGGAGTTGCTGTCAGGTAAGTACCGGCCACAGCCGGTGCGCAGAGTCACGATCCCCAAACCCGACGGCAGCCAGCGCGAGCTGGGCATCCCGACGGTGAGGGACCGACTGATCCAGCAGGCACTGCTGCAGGTGCTGCAACCGCTGATCGACCCCACCTTCAGCGACCACAGCCACGGGTTCCGCCCGGGCAGGCGTGCGCACGATGCGGTGAAGGCCGCGCGAGCGTACGTCCAATCCGGCAAGCGCGTGGTGGTGGACGTGGACCTGGCGAAATTCTTCGACCGGGTCAACCACGACATCCTGATGGAGCGGCTCGGCAGACGCATCGCGGACACAGCCGTGCTGCGGCTGATCCGTGCGTACCTGGACGCCGGCATCATGGACGGCGGGGTCAAGGTGAAGCGAGACCGAGGCACGCCGCAAGGCGGGCCCCTGAGCCCGTTGCTGGCCAACGTGCTGCTCGACGAAGTGGACAAGGCACTGGAGGCGCGGGGCGACAGCTTCGCGCGGTATGCCGACGACTGCAACGTCTACGTGAGCAGCACCAAGGCAGGCGAGCGGGTGATGGGATGGCTCAGAAAGCTGTACGGCCGGCTGAAGCTTCAGATCAACGAAGCCAAAAGTGCGGTGAGCAGCGCCCTGGGGCGCAAGTTCCTGGGCTACGAGCTGTGGATGGCCAAGGCAGGAGAAGTGAAATGCGCAGTGGCCCAGGAGGCCCTGGGCGACTTCAAGAGGCGTATGCGGCAACTCACGGGGCGCTCCAACGGACGCAGCATGGCGCAGACGGTGCAAGGGCTCACGCCCTACCTGCTGGGCTGGAAGGGGTACTTCGCACTGGCGCAGACCCCCAAGGTCTGGCGCGTGCTGGACGAATGGCTGCGCCACCGACTCAGGGCCTTGCAGCTCAAGCAGTGGAGGCGGGGCACGACGATGTATCGCGAACTGCTGGCGCTGGGGGCGACGCCTCGCGTTGCGCGACAGGTGGCGGCCAACAGCCGTCGCTGGTGGCGTAACAGTGCCAAGGCGCTGAACACCGCTGTCACGATCTCCTGGTTCGACCGGCTGGGCTTGCCCCGTCTCTCATGACCTCAAGCGCTCGAACCGCCCGGTGCGGACCCGCATGCCGGGTGGTGTGGGAGGGGCTCCGTCGACAATGACGGACCCCTATCCCGATT
>NZ_QQAV01000026.1:526-2975 GCF_003350475.1 Pseudacidovorax intermedius | reverse complement strand
CTCAGCGCCGGCGTGTCGTCCAGCGGCGTCACCGTGATGTCCAGCGTGCTCGACGAGCCCGTGTTCGTCGTGTACGTCACCGTCGGCACCTGGCCATTCCAGTTGTCCGCCGGCGTGAACACATAGTCGCCATTGGCCGCGATGCTGATCGTGCCCACGTTGGCGATGGTGGCCGTGCCACCCGCCAGCACCGCCGCCTGCCCTGCCACCTGGAACGAGGCCACGCTCAGCACGTTGTCCACGTCGCGATCGTTGGTCAGCACGTTGCCCAGCGCCGGGCTGTCTTCCGTCGTCGTCTTCACGTCCGGCGTCATAACGCTCGGGTCGTCCACCGGCGTCACGCCGATGGTCACGGTGGACGTGGCCGTGCCGCCCTTGCCGTCGCTCACCGTCACGGTGAAGCTGTCGCCGCCGTTGTAGTCCTTGCCCGGGGTGTAGGTGTAGCTGCCGTCGGCATTGACCACCACCGTGCCGTGCGCCGGGTCGCTGCCCTTGACATAGGTGAGCGTGTCGCCATCCACATCGCTGCCCACCACCTTGCCGTCGACCGGGGTGTCCTCCTGCGTGGTGATGCTGTAGTTGGGCGCCGTGGGCGCGTCGTTCATCGGCGTGACGTCGATGTTCACGGTGGCCGTGGTCGTGCCGCCGTTGCCGTCGCTCACCAGCACGGTGAAGCTGTCCTTGCCGTTGTAGTCCTTGGCAGGCGTGTAGAGGTAGCTGCCGTCCGCATTGACCGTCACGGTGCCATGCGCCGGGTCGCTGCCCTTGGCATAGCCCAGCGTGTCGCCGTCCACGTCGCGGGCCACGATCTGGCCGGTGATGGGCGTGTCCTCAGGCGTGGTGCGGGCCTGGTTGTCGGCCACGGGCGCGTCGTTGGCGCCATTGACGGTGAGCGTCAGCGTGGTGGTGGCGGTGGCGCCCGAGGGGTCGGTCACCGTATACGTGAACACGTCCTTCTGGCTCTGGCCGGTGGTCAGCGCCTGCGAGGCCGCATTCGGCGCATAGGTATAGCTGCCGTCGGCATTGAGCGTCAGCGTGCCCCAGCTGCCTTCGATGGCCTTGCCGGCATCGACGGTGTTGCCGCCGAAGCTGACCTGGGTCACCGCCATGCTGTCGCCGTCCGGATCGACGTCGTTGGCCAGCACGCCGCCGGTGACGCCGACCTTGAGCACCACGTCTTCGCTGGTGCTGTTGGTGTCGGGCTTGGGCTCCGGCGCGTCGTTGACGCCGCCCACCGTGATCGACACCGTGGCGGTCGAGGTGCCGCCGTTGCCGTCGCTGATGGTGTAGGTGAAGCTGTCGGCGCCGTTGTAGTCCAGGCCGGGCGTGTAGACCGGGTTGCCGTTGGCGTCCAGCGCCACGGTGCCGTGCGCGGGCTGGGTGAAGCCCACCACGGTGAGCTTGTCGCCGTCCACGTCGGTGTCGTTGCGCAGCACCTGGATGGTGACGGGCGTGTCCTCGTCGGTGGTCACGGTGTCGTTAACGGCCACCGGCGCGTCGTTGACCGGCGTGACGGTGACGTTCACCGTCGAGGTCGCCGTGCCGCCCTTGCCGTCGCTCACCGTCACGGTGAAGCTGTCCTTGCCGTTGTAGTCCTGGCTCGGCGTGTAGGTGTAGCTGCCATCGGCATTGACCGTGACGGTGCCGTGCGTCGGGTCGCTGCTCTTGGTGAAGGTCAGCGCGTCGCCGTCCACGTCGGTGGCCGCCACCTGGCCCTTGACCGGCGTGTCCTCCGGCGTCGTGATCGTGTAGTTGCCCGTGGCCGGGTCGAAGTTCTGGCCCGGCGGCGTGACCGGCGGGTCGCTCGGCACCGGCGGGTCGTTCACCGGCGTGACGGTGATCGTCACCGTCGAGGTGGTCGTGCCACCGTTGCCGTCGTTGACCGTCACGGTAAAGCTGTCGCCGCCGTTGTAGTCCTTGGCCGGCGTGTACGTGTACGTGCCGTCGGTGTTGACCACCACCGTGCCATGCGCCGGATCGCTGCCCTTGGTGTAGGTCAGCGTGTCGCCGTCCACGTCCGAGCCGGTGACCTTGCCGTCGATGGGCGTGTCCTCAGGCGTGGAGATGCTGGTGCTCGGTGCAGTGGGCGCGTCATTGACCGGCGTGACGGTGACGTTCACCGTCGACGTGGCCGTGCCGCCCTTGCCGTCGCTCACCGTCACGGTGAAGCTGTCGCTGCCGTTGTAGTCCTTGCCCGGGGTGTAGGTGTACGTGCCATCGGCATTGACCGTGACGGTGCCATGCGTCGGGTCGCTGCTCTTGGTGAAGATCAGCGCGTCGCCGTCTACGTCGGTGGCCGCCACCTGGCCCTTGACCGGCGTGTCCTCCGGCGTCGTGATCGTGTAGTTGCCCGTGGCCGGGTCGAAGTTCTGGCCCGGCGGCGTGACCGGCGGGTCGCTCGGCACCGGCGGATCGTTCACCGGCGTCACCGTGATCGTCACCGTCGACG
>NZ_QQAV01000026.1:0-431 GCF_003350475.1 Pseudacidovorax intermedius | reverse complement strand
CCCGTGGCCGGGTCGAAGTTCTGGCCCGGCGGCGTGACCGGCGGGTCGCTCGGCACCGGCGGATCGTTCACCGGCGTCACCGTGATCGTCACCGTCGACGTCGTCGTGCCGCCGTTGCCATCGTTGACCGTCACGGTGAAGCTGTCGCCGCCGTTGTAGTCCTTGGCCGGCGTGTAGGTGTAGCTGCCGTCGGTGTTGACGGTGACGGTGCCGTGTGCCGGGTCGCTGCCCTTGGTGTAGGTCAGCGTGTCGCCGTCCACGTCCGAGCCGGTGACCTTGCCGCTGATGGGCTTGTCCTCCTGCGTCGTGAGCCCATAGTTGGGCACGGTGGGCGCATCGTTGACGGGCGTGACCTCGACGTTGACCGTCGCCGTCACCGGCGTGCGGCCGTCCGTCGCCGTGTACGTGAAGCTCAGGCTGCCGTTGTAGTC
>NZ_QQAV01000025.1 GCF_003350475.1 Pseudacidovorax intermedius | reverse complement strand
TTGAAGGTCAGCCCGCCCATGCTCTGCGTGCCAGAGACCGTGACCGTGCCGCCGCTGGCGCCTCCGAATGTCGCCACGCTGGTGCCGCCCGCCCAGGTGCCGTTGGCCGCGCCCGCGCTGTCGGACCAGTTCAGGGTCGAGCCGTCCCATGTGCCGCTGCCGCCGTCGATCTGGCTGTTGCCAGTGACGACGTCCCAGAAGGTGTAGCTGCCGGCCGCGGTCAACTCGCCCGGCGTGCCGCTGGCCCAGTACGTCGCGGATACGGCATTGCCGCCCAGCTTGATCTGGTTCAGGGGGGTCTGGCCAACCGTGTTGCGCGCAGGGGTGCCATTGACTGCCGTGGCGTAGAAGTGCGTGCTGCCCGCAACCCAGCCGCTGGCCGTGAGGGTCTGGCCCGTGCCCAGGCTGCCGATGCTGGCCACCGTCAAGCTGCTGCCCGCACCGAAGGTGAGGGTGCTGGAGCTCGTCTGTGTGAGGGTGCCAAAGCTGTGCGTGAAGGTGCCCAGGTTCACGCTGCCGCCCGCCATGACGATGTTGACGTTGCTCGCGCTGATGCCCGCCGTGAGGTTCAGGACGGCGCCCGTGTTCACCGTGATGCTGCCGCTTCCGGTGATGGCCGAGACGTTGCTGGTGCCCCCGCTCAGGATCAGCGCGCCACCGCTGCCCATGTCCAGCGTGCCGCCGGTGACCGTGAGGCCGTTGGACAGCGTCTGGCTGAAGCTGCCTAGACTGAGCGTGCCCGCGTTGACCTTGATGGCGCTGGCCGCCGGCAGCGCGTTGGTCACCCCCACGGCCAGCGTGCCGGCGTTGATGTTGGTGTCGCCCGTGTAGGTGCTGGCACCGCTGAGCGTCGTGGTGCCGCTGCCATCTTGCGATACGTTGCCCGCACCGCTGATGACTTTGCCGAAGCTGTAGGCGTTGCTGCGCTTGAAGCTCAGATTGCCATTCGTGGTCGAAAGCGCCACGCTGGCGTGCGACGCAATGCTGCCCGTCGTCCCGCCATTGCCCACCTGCAGCGTCCCATTGCTTACCGTGATGGCGCCTTGCGCCGTATTGTCCGGGCCGCTGAACACCATCTTGCCGCCACCCGTGATGGAGAAACCCTTGTCCGCGGCCCCGCTGCCGGTATAGAAATAGCCCGTCACGCTGAGTGTGGCCGAAGCAGCAATATCGAAACCCGTACCGCCCGGCGTGTAGGTGTTCACGCCGGCCGCGCTGATGGTGCTGTTACTCAGTACCTGCACGTTGCTGCCGAGCACGTGCGTTCCGTAATCGAGCGCGCGACTACTAAGGCTCGGACTGCTGGTTGCAAGTTCACCGCCATCCAGCACGAGGAGAGGCAGATTCGACTCCAAAGTGGAATCCCCAATCAGCTTGCCTCGTAGGGTGATCTTTGCGGGGCCGGCATTCACGGGATACCAAACGCCGATAGGGTTGGGGTTTCCGCTGTTTGCTACGCCTGCTACCACGGTTGCGTTCTGGGCCACGATCAGTTCGCCGCCGCCGCTGAGAGGGCATGAATTGGGCAGGCCGCAGTTCGTGGAGTTGGCCAGCACAAGAGTGCCCGCGTTCACCGTCGTCGTGCCGGTGTAGGAACTGGCGCCCGAAAGCGTCAGGGTTCCGGTGCCTTCCTTGATGAGGCCCCAGTTGTTGGTGCCGGTGCCCAGGGCCACGGCACTGCTGAGCTTGCCGGAGAAGGTGCTGCTGCCATTGCCGTTGCCGACCGACAGCGTGGGTGCGGTGCCCGTGATGGCCGCGGCCACGGTGCCCGCGCCCGAGAGGGTGCCGATCTTGATGGTGCCGTTGTAGATCTGCAGCCGGCTGGTGCTGTCCACCGTCACGGCCAGGGTGGTGTCGACGTTGCCCTCCAGCGAGACGTCGCCGAAGTTGCTCACGTTCAGGCTGCCCGAGCCGATGGTGGAGCTTCCCGTCAGAACCAGGCGCCGGTTCGAGCCGTCGAGCGTCTCCAGCGGAGAACTGCCCGTGACGTTGATGGTGGCGTTGGTGAAGGTGGTTGGCCCTGGCTTATAGATGCTCTTGGGCGTGGTGCCCGCATGGGCGTACGACAGTGTGCCCGCGATATTCCAGGGGCCGGTATAGACGATCTGAGCCGCGGTGGGGTTGCTCAGGTTCAGGCTGGCGCCGTTGTCGACCGACACCGAGCCGCCGAGCGCGCTCAGTTGTGCGCTGCTGTTCAACACCCCCGCCTTGACCGCAAGGCCACCGCTGTAGGTGTTGGTGCCGCTCAGCGTGAGCGTGCCAGGGCCTTGCTTCTCGAACGCAGTGGTACCGGCGAGTACGCTGGAGACCGTCGCGCTCACCCCAGAGGCGGCCGTCAGCACGTTGGTGCTGGCCGCGCCCGTCAAGGTGCTCCCACTCAGCGTGTAGCCCGTGGTGCTGAAGGTCAGCCCACCCATGCTCTGCGGGCCTGAGACCGTGACCGTGAATGGGCCGGCGACGAGCCCACCGAATGTGGCCACACTGGTGTCGCCCGCCCATATGCCGTTCGTGCCGCCGTTCTGGGTTGTCCAGTTGGCCGTGGTGGCATCCCATGTGCCGGTACCGCCGTTGACCACGCCATTGGCCGTGGTGGAGTTGTCCCAGTAGGTGACCTTGGGCGTGTTCTTGACAACGCAACTGATGGCATCGCCATACGCCGCCGTGAAGCTCGCAGGAAGGCTCGTGAGGCTGGCGACATTCGTCGTGCCGGTGTTCGTGCACGCGACGGTGGCCGCATATTGCGAAAGACTCGATGCGCTTCCTGCCGCCATCGATTCGTTCAAGGTGTAGGCGCCCGGTTGAGCGACAAAATTCACTGCCGAAGAGGTGACAGCCGCGCCAGTGCCCGTGGTCGTCGTCGAAGAAGCTCCAGAACCGGTCGCGCTTAAATTGAATTGATCTGCTGCATCAAGGCGGCCGCTGCCACCCAGGGTTTTCTGGAAGGTAACCAGGGGCCTGCATGCGCCCGTCTGATTGATTGAAGTTTTGCTATAGAAACCCTGGGGGTTGCTACCCGGCCCATTCCAGAGGCCGACGATGACCGTATTGACACCCGCAACCCACTTCCCGCCGATACTGATGGGGGTTGTCGTATTAAACGGTCCAACCGCACTGACTGGGTCACCATTGACAAAAAATCCGACAGTATCATCGTCGCCCGCATAATTGAAGGTCAAAATCAGCGCCGAAGGATCGATCTTTGTCGAGTCGACGTTGAATTGCATTTTGTAGTAATAAATGACCCATCCAGGACTTGTAGAGCTCGTCGTAGAGGATAGCCAAGTCACTGTGCTTCCGTTGGAAACCCATCCACCGATCGTCGATGAGTCAATGACATAGGCGTCGTTATACGTTATGCCCGTGGGAGGTGCCACCAGGCTTGGGGCAGCCGTGTACACACCCGAATATTGCCCAGACGAGACCTTCCACACCGAATCCACGGATCCTGCCGATTTGACCCCACCCGCTCCGTTATATCCCGTATTGAGCACATTGCCGTCGCTGGAGCAGGTGATGGTGGGTACAGTCTGCGCAAATGCGAAATGGCTGCTAAGCAAAAAAATGGCGAAGAGGAAGAGGAGTTTGTGGACGAAGTTCAGCCCTATTAATCGCTTCCTAACCCCTGAATAAAACATATGCTGGGCCAAATCATTGAAATTCATCATTCCTCCCTGCCATTTGCAGAGCCGATCCGCCTCATGCATCGCTCGGCTCGGCACATCGCCGTTCCTCAATCCACAGAGACCCGCATCAGCACGTCGCCCGATGCGCCCCCGGGCAGCGAGCCGGTGAAGCTCCAGCTCACGGCCCCCGTGCCCCCGGTGGCCTGCACGGTGGCGCAGCCCACCGGCGCAGCCGGTGCCGCATTCGCCGGCGTCACCTTCGTGCACGTGCCCAGCTGCACGGGCGTCGTGCCCGCCTGCGCACTCACGAAGCTCGTGTACG
>NZ_QQAV01000024.1:3269-5187 GCF_003350475.1 Pseudacidovorax intermedius | reverse complement strand
CGCAGCCGGTGCCGCATTCGCCGGCGTCACCTTCGTGCACGTGCCCAGCTGCACGGGCGTCGTGCCCGCCTGCGCACTCACGAAGCTCGTGTACGCCGGCGTGTTGTCGTTGATCACCAGCGTGGTCATCGGCGACGGGGTGGTGTTCTCGTAGCTGATGCGGTACTCCAGCACCTCGCCCGGCTTGGCCTGGTTGTTGGTGCCGAAGCTGCCGCCCTGCGTCACGTTGCGCACCGCCTTGGTCAGCTGCAGCGCGCTGCTGCTGACGGTGGTGGTGTCGGTGGCGCTGTAGCTCGCGCTCAGCGCCGGCGCCGCATTGGTGAAGCTGAGCGTGGCCGTCACCGGCACCGCATGGCTGTTGCCGTTGGCCGCCGCGGCGGGCACGCTTTCCTGCACCACGAAGCACACCACCTGCCCGGCCGTCACGGTCTGGGCGCTGCCCGAGGGGTACAGCCGCGTGGCGCCGGGCTGGACGGCTCCGGTGCAGCCGCTGTCCAGGTAGGCGATTTCGCTCCAGCCGCTCACGCTGGCGGGGTTGGCGGTGCCCGTGCCCAGGCTCAGGCTCAGGCTGCCGCCGGTGCCGGCCGTGAAGCTGTGGGCATGCACGGCGTTGACGCCCGCGGCGACGCTGCGCGCGCTGCTGGCGGGGGTCAGGGTGCTGACCGGTACTTCACCGAAGTTGATGGCAGCCTGGCCCGAGGCGGCGGCGGTGAAGCTGACCTGGCGGCTGCTGCGCGTGTAGCCGTAGGCGACGCCGCCGACGCTGGTGCTGCCGGCGTTGGCCAGGACGCTGCCGGCGACGTTGGCGCCGGTGGCGATGTAGCCGCCGCTGGTGCCGGTGCTGGGCGGGGTGAGGACCACGCACACGTTCTGGCCGTTCTGCGCCGTGGGTACGGCCAGGCTGTAGGCGCCGGCGCCGTCGGTGGTGGTGCTGGCGTAGGTGGTGGCGGCGCAGTTGGTCAGGCTCACGGTGGCGCCGCTGATGCCCTGCTCGCTTGCGTTGCGCAGGCCGTCGTTGGGGGTGGCGGTGTTGACGCCGGCGCTGGGGGCGCCGTTGTCGTTGAAGACGACGCCGGTGATGCCGTTGTTGGTGTTGGTGAAGGTGCAGGTGATGTCGGCGCCGGCTTTCATCTGGCTGGCCGTCAGGCTCACCGCGCTGCCCGCGACGCTGCCGAGTGCGCCGGTGCCGTTGCCGGTGCTCGTGCCGTTGGCGTCCACGCAGCTGATGCTCGCCGGGGTGGCGGGCCAGCCCAGCGGGCTGGTCTGCGTGAGGGTGACGGCGGTGCCGATGCTGCCCGTGTAGGCGCTGCTGGTGACGGCGGTGCCCGCGACGCTGGTGCTCAGTTGCGCGCTTGTGCTGTCCAGGCCGCTGAGCACGAAGTTGAAGGTGCCGGTGCCGCCGTTGCTGATCTGCGCGATGCGCACTCTCGGGATGGAGACGAGTTTGACCTGCTTGTTGGTGTCGTCGTACTGGATCACGCCCAGGTAGCCGATGCCGCTGAGGTTGTTGCTGGCGAAGGTGCCGGTGCGCGTGCCGGTGTAGCTCATGAGCACGTAGCTGCCGGCAGTGTTGAAGCCGCTGAGCGGGTTGATGCTCAGGCTGGCGCCGCTGAGGTCGAGGTTGCCGTTGACTTGCACGAGGTCGTTGACGCCGCCTCCGGTGGTGCCGCTGGCGCCCAGGTCCAGCGCGACGCTGGCACCGGCCAGGCTCAGGGCGCCGGTGGTGAGGGTGCCGGCCACGCCGGCGCTGGCGCCGGGGCTGAGGGTGCCCGCGACGCTGGTGGTGCCGCCGATGGTGCCGCTGCCGCCCAGGGTGGCGCCGCCGGCGACGCTGACGGTGCTGGCGCTGGCGGTGCTGCCGTTGACGCGCAGGGTGGCGCCGCTGGTGACGCTGGTGTTGCCGGCGTAGGTGTTGGCG
>NZ_QQAV01000024.1:0-3048 GCF_003350475.1 Pseudacidovorax intermedius | reverse complement strand
GGCGCTGCCCTGGAAGTTGGCGATGCTGCCGGCTGCCCAGGTGCCGTTGAAGTTGCCGCTGCTGTCGCTCCAGTTGCCGCTGGTGGTGTCCCAGTTGCCGGTGCCGCCGTCGACGAGGTTGTTGCCGGCGCTGGTGTCCCAGTAGGTGTAGCTGGCGGCGGCGCCCAGCAGCAGTTCGTTGGTGCCGCTGGCCCAGTAGGTGCGCGAGGCGGAGTTGCCGTCCAGGCTGATCTGGTTCAGCGGTGCGATGTTGCTGGTGTTGCGTGAGGGGCTGCCTGCGACGGCTGTGGCGTAGAGGTGGTCTGCGCCGTTGGTCCAGTTGGTCACGGCCAGGGCAAAGCTGCCCGGGTCGAGGTTGCTCACGCTCAGGCTGGCGTTGCCGCTGCCGCTCAGGTTCACGATGCTGGCGGCGCTTTGGCTGAGCTTGCCCAGGCTGCTGGTGGTGCCGCCGGCCAGGTTCAGGCTGCCTCCGGCCAGCACGATGTCGACGCCGCTGTTGGTGATGTTGCCGGTGAGGGTGAGGCTGGCGCCGCTGCGTAAGGTGATGATGCCGCTGCCGGTGATGGCGGCGATGCTGTGGCTGCCGCCGGTGAAGTCGACGTTGCCGCCGGTGCCCAGCGCGAGGGTGCCGCTGATGCTGGTGGTGCCGCTGCGGCTGACGCTCAGGCCGTTGACGTCCAGGGTGGCGCCGGCCGCGACGGTGACGGGGGTGGCCGTCGGGATGGCGCCCGCGACGCCGTAGCGCAGGGTGCCGTTGTTGACCAGGGTGTCGACGGCCCAGCCGTTGGGCGTGTGGCCCAGCACGGTGGTGCCGCTGCCTTGTTGTACGACGGTGCCCACGCCCACGGCAGCGTTGGCGATCTGTTTGTTGAAGGTGTAGGTGTCGCTGCGGTTGAAGACCAGGCGGCTGTCGGTGTCCAGCGTGACTTTGTCGACGGCGCCGATGTCCCCGAGGGTGCCGCCGTCGCCCACTTGCAGGGTGCCGCTTCCCGTGACGGTGATGACGCCGGTGGCCGCTGTGGTGGCCTTGATGATGGTGGTGCCGCCCGCGAAGGTCATGCCGAAGGTGCCCGACAGCGGGCTGGCCAGGGTGGCGGTGATGCCGCTGCCGGACAGCACGAAGGTGCTGTTGGCGTTCAGCGACAGGGTGCCGCCCGTGAGAACGTAGCCGTCGACGTTGAAGTTCAGGCCCTTGATGAATTGCGTGCCGCTGACGGTGACGGTGCCGGCCGTGCCCTGGAAGGTGGCGATGCTGCCGGCCACCCAGGTGCTGTTGCTGGCGCCGGTGTTGTCTGTCCACATGAGCTGGCTGTTGTCCCAGGTGCCGGTGCCGCCGTCGATGGTGCCGTTGCCGGGGGTGGTGTCCCAGTAGGTGTAGCCCAGGCTGCCGGGGGTGACCGCCGCGAGCAGTTCGCCCGGCGTGCCGCTGGCCCAGTAGGTGAGCGAGGCGGCATTGACGTCCAGCTTGATCTGGTTGAGCGGCACGAGGTTGGCGGTGTTGCGCGCCGGGGTGCCGGTGACTGCCGTGGCGTAGAAGTGCGTGCTGCCCGCAACCCAGCCGCTGGCCGTGAGGGTCTTGCTCGTGCCCAGGCTGCCGATGCTGGCCACCGTCAAGCTGCTGCCCGCACCGAAGCCGATGGTGCTGGAGTTGGTCTGCGTGAGGGTGCCGAAGCTGTGCGTGAAGGTGCCCAGGTTGAGGGTGCCGCCCGCCATGACGATGTTGACGTTGCTCGCGCTGATGCCCGCCGTGAGGTTCAGGACGGCGCCCGTGTTCACCGTGATGCTGCCGCTTCCGGTGATGGCCGAGACGTTGCTGGTGCCCCCGCTCAGGATCAGCGCGCCACCACTGCCCATGTCCAGCGTGCCGCCTGTGACCGTGAGGCCGGCGGACAGCGTCTGGCTGAAGCTGCCCAGGCTGAAGGTGCCGCCCGTGACCTTGACGGCACTGGCGATCGGTACGGCGTTGGTCACGCCGACCGCCAGCGTGCCGGCGCTCACCGTCGTGTCACCGCTGTAGGTGTTGGCGGCCGTGAGCGTCGTGGTGCCCGTGCCGGTCTGGAACAGCTTGCCGGCTCCGCTGATCACTTTGCTGGAAGCGTAGGCGTTGCTGCGGTTGAACGTGAGGCTGGCATTCGTATTGCTCAGGGCGATGCCTGCATGCGAATCGATGCTGCCCGTCGTGCCACCTGCGCCGACCTGGATGTCTCCAGCGCTGACCGTGATGGCGCCGCTGCCGGTGTTGTCCGACCCCGAGAAAATGATCCTGCCGCCGCCGCTGAGCGAGAAGCCGGTGTCTGGACCTGATGTTCCTTTACCGAAGTAGCCCGTCACGTTCAGCGTGGTTCCGCTCGGGACGGTATACGGCGTGCCCCCGGAGGCCGTGTTGTTGACGTTGACTGCGCTGATGGTGCTGTCGGCGCTGACGGTCACGCCATGGTCGAGCACGTAAGTACCCCAGGTGGTATTGAGCGTGCCGTAGGTGGCCAATACCCCTCCGCTGAGGGTCAGGGGCGGCATGTGCAGGGTGGTCAGTGCATCGAGCTTGAGCGTTCCCGCGACCGAAACGGACGAGGCGGACGTGGATGGGGCGGTGACGTAGCAGCCCAGGTGATTGGAGCTGCCTGCGGCCTGCAAGTCCAGGGTGGCACCGTTGGCAACGCTGATGGGCCCCGTCCCAAGGCCGGATCCGCCCGATCCGCAGTTGTTGAATGTCTGCAGGGTGACGGTACCGGCGTTCACCGTGACTCCACCACTGAAATTGTTGAGGTTGCCGCTCTGCTGGATGACGTTGGTGGTGCCGCCGCCCGTGAATAGGAGGCTGCCCGCGCCGTTCAGCGGCGCCTGAAGGGTGGCCGTCTTGCTGCTCGGTGTGGTCACTGTGCTCGCGCCAGAGAAGGTCAACCCCCCGGTCGTCCCCAGTCCCGTCGCACTGGTGAGGGTGTAGCCCGTGGTGTTGAAGGTCAGCCCGCCCATGCTCTGCGTGCCAGAGACCGTGACCGTGCCGCCGCTGGCGCCTCCGAATGTCGCCACGCTGGTGCCGCCCGCCCA
>NZ_QQAV01000023.1:2500-5644 GCF_003350475.1 Pseudacidovorax intermedius | reverse complement strand
AAAACAAAAAGCCCCGCAGCGAGAGCTGAGGGGCTTTTTGAGGGCTGTAAGAGCCTGACGATGACCTACTTTCACACGGGAGTCCGCACTATCATCGGCGCTGAGTCGTTTCACTGTCCTGTTCGGGATGGGAAGGAGTGGTACCAACTCGCTATGGTCATCAGGCATAAAGGGTTGTCGTGTTGATTTTTGGATCAACACAACGAATTCATAGAGTCTGTCAGCTTTAGTTTGATTGCGCCTGGCATAACACCTTGATTGGCTTGTGCACTTGGCAGAGCACTGAATCAAAGTTATAGGGTCAAGCCGCACGAGCAATTAGTATCGGTTAGCTTAACGCATTACTGCGCTTCCACACCCGACCTATCAACGTCCTGGTCTAGAACGACTCTTCAGGGGGCTCAAGGCCCCGGCAGATCTCATCTTGAAACGAGTTTCCCGCTTAGATGCTTTCAGCGGTTATCTCTTCCACACTTAGCTACTCGGCAATGCCACTGGCGTGACAACCGATACACCAGAGGTGTGTCCACTCCGGTCCTCTCGTACTAGGAGCAGGCTTCCTCAAATCTGCAGCGCCCACGGAAGATAGGGACCAAACTGTCTCACGACGTTTTAAACCCAGCTCACGTACCTCTTTAAATGGCGAACAGCCATACCCTTGGGACCGGCTACAGCCCCAGGATGAGATGAGCCGACATCGAGGTGCCAAACACCGCCGTCGATATG
The DNA here is from genome assembly GCF_003350475.1 of Pseudacidovorax intermedius. Classification (GTDB taxonomy): domain Bacteria; phylum Pseudomonadota; class Gammaproteobacteria; order Burkholderiales; family Burkholderiaceae_C; genus Xenophilus; species Xenophilus intermedius. The sequence goes on along the minus strand of NZ_QQAV01000023.1, from coordinate 4,918 downwards.
AACTCTTGGGCGGTATCAGCCTGTTATCCCCAGAGTACCTTTTATCCGTTGAGCGATGGCCCTTCCATACAGAACCACCGGATCACTATGTCCTGCTTTCGCATCTGCTCGACTTGTCAGTCTCGCAGTTAAGCACGCTTATGCCATTGCACTATCGTCACGATGTCCGACCGTAACTAGCGTACCTTCGAACTCCTCCGTTACGCTTTGGGAGGAGACCGCCCCAGTCAAACTGCCTACCATGCACTGTCCCCAACCCGGATAACGGGTCTAGGTTAGAACCTCAAACACACCAGGGTGGTATTTCAACGTCGGCTCCATGTGATCTAGCGACCACACTTCAAAGCCTCCCACCTATCCTACACAGATCTGTTCAAAGTCCAATACAAAGCTACAGTAAAGGTTCATGGGGTCTTTCCGTCTTTCCGCGGGGAGATTGCATCATCACAAACATTTCAACTTCGCTGAGTCTCAGGAGGAGACAGTGTGGCCATCGTTACGCCATTCGTGCAGGTCGGAACTTACCCGACAAGGAATTTCGCTACCTTAGGACCGTTATAGTTACGGCCGCCGTTTACTGGGACTTCAATCAAGAGCTTGCACCCCATCATTTAATCTTCCAGCACCGGGCAGGCGTCACACCCTATACGTCCACTTTCGTGTTTGCAGAGTGCTGTGTTTTTAATAAACAGTCGCAGCCACCGATTCTTTGCAACCCTTTCATGCTCCGTTGTTCACTTCACACTACTAGGGCACACCTTCTCCCGAAGTTACGGTGTCAATTTGCCGAGTTCCTTCTCCTGAGTTCTCTCAAGCGCCTTAGAATACTCATCTCGCGCACCAGTGTCGGTTTGCGGTACGGTCGTGTGCAGCTGAAGCTTAGTGGCTTTTCCTGGAACCTCGTTCATTCACTTCGCGAGCAAGCTCGCTCGATCGACAGCCTCGGTATATGTACGCCGGATTTGCCTGACGCACGCCTACTTCTGCCTAAACCGGGACATCCAACACCCGGATGAACTATTAAGATCCGTCCCCACATCGCACTGCACATCGGTACAGGAATATTGACCTGTTTCCCATCAGCTACGCATCTCTGCCTCGCCTTAGGGGCCGACTCACTCTACGCCGATGAACGTTGCGTAGAAAACCTTGCGCTTACGGCGAGCGGGCTTTTCACCCGCTTTAACGCTACTCATGTCAGCATTCGCACTTCTGATACCTCCAGCAGCCTTTACAAGCCACCTTCACAGGCTTACAGAACGCTCTCCTACCACTCACACTTGCGTGTGAATCCGCAGCTTCGGTAACTGGCTTAGCCCCGTTACATCTTCCGCGCAGGACGACTCGATCAGTGAGCTATTACGCTTTCTTTAAATGATGGCTGCTTCTAAGCCAACATCCTGACTGTTTTAGCCTTCCCACTTCGTTTCCCACTTAGCCAATTTTAGGGACCTTAGCTGGCGGTCTGGGTTGTTTCCCTCTTGAGTCCGGACGTTAGCACCCGGTGCTCTGTCTCCCAAGCTCTACTCTTCGGTATTCGGAGTTTGCCTTGGTTTGGTAAGTCGCCATGACCCCCTAGCCAAAACAGTGCTCTACCCCCGAAGGTAATACTTGAGGCACTACCTAAATAGTTTTCGGAGAGAACCAGCTATTTCCAAGTTTGTTTAGCCTTTCACCCCTATCCACAGCTCATCCGCTAGTTTTGCAACACTAGTCGGTTCGGACCTCCAGTACCTGTTACGGCACCTTCATCCTGGCCATGGATAGATCACTTGGTTTCGGGTCTACACCCAGCGACTGAACGCCCTATTCGGACTCGATTTCTCTACGGCTTCCCTATTCGGTTAACCTTGCCACTGAATGTAAGTCGCTGACCCATTATACAAAAGGTACGCAGTCACCCTTGCGGGCTCCTACTTTTTGTAAGCATGCGGTTTCAGGATCTATTTCACTCCCCTCCCGGGGTTCTTTTCGCCTTTCCCTCACGGTACTAGTTCACTATCGGTCGATGATGAGTATTTAGCCTTGGAGGATGGTCCCCCCATGTTCAGACAGGATTACACGTGTCCCGCCCTACTTGTCGCTAGCTCAGTACCACACAGGTCTTTTCGCATACGGGACTATCACCCACTATGGTCGGCCTTTCCATGCCGCTTTGCTAAGTCCTGTGATATCACTAGCAGGCTCCTCCGATTTCGCTCGCCACTACTTTCGGAATCTCGGTTGATGTCTTTTCCTCGAGCTACTGAGATGTTTCAGTTCACCCGGTTCGCCTCTACAGCCTATGTATTCAGCTGAAGATACCTTTCGGTGGGTTTCCCCATTCGGAAATCTCCGGATCAAAGCTAATTTGCCAGCTCCCCGAAGCTTATCGCAGGCTATCACGTCCTTCGTCGCCTATCATCGCCAAGGCATCCA
>NZ_QQAV01000022.1 GCF_003350475.1 Pseudacidovorax intermedius | reverse complement strand
CTCAGCGCCGGCGTGTCGTCCAGCGGCGTCACCGTGATGTCCAGCGTGCTCGACGAGCCCGTGTTCGTCGTGTACGTCACCGTCGGCACCTGGCCGTTCCAGTTGTCCGCCGGCGTGAACACATAGTCGCCGTTGGCCGCGATGCTGATCGTGCCCACGTTGGCGATGGTGGCCGTGCCGCCGGCCAACACCGCCGCCTGCCCTGCCACCTGGAACGAGGCCACGCTCAGCACGTTGTCCACGTCGCGGTCGTTGGTCAGCACATTGCCCAGCGCCGGGCTGTCTTCCGTCGTCGTCTTCACGTCCGGTGCCAGCACACTGGCGTCGTCCACCGGCGTGATGCCCACGAACACCGTCGAGGTGGCCGTGCCGCCGTTGCCATCGCTCACCACCACCGTGAACTGATCGCTGCCGTTGTAGTCCTTGGCAGGCGTGTACGTGTAGCTGCCGTCGGCATTGACCACCACCGTGCCGTGCGTCGGATCGCTGCCCTTGGTGAAGGTCAGTGGGTCACCGTCCACGTCGCTCGCGGCCACCTTGCCGGACACGGGCGTGTCTTCCGGCGTGGTGATGCGGTAGTCGCCCGTCGTCGGGTCGAAGGTCTGGCCGTTCGGCGGGCTGGGCGGGTCGACGATCACCGGCGGATCGTTCACCGGCGTGATGCCCACGAACACCGTCGAGGTGGCCGTGCCGCCGTTGCCGTCGCTCACCACCACGGTGAACTGGTCGCTGCCGTTGTAGTCCTTGGCAGGCGTGTACGTGTACGTGCCGTCGGTGTTGACCACCACCGTGCCGTGCGTCGGATCAGAGCCCTTGGTGAAGGTCAGCGGATCGCCGTCCACATCGTTCGCGGCCACCTTGCCGGACACGGGCGTGTCTTCCGGCGTGGTGATGCGGTAGTCGCCTGTCGTCGGGTCGAAGGTCTGGCCGTTCGGCGGGCTGGGCGGGTCGACGATCACCGGCGGATCGTTCACCGGCGTGATGCCCACGAACACCGTCGAGGTGGCCGTGCCGCCGTTGCCGTCGCTCACCACCACGGTGAACTGGTCGCTGCCGTTGTAGTCCTTGGCAGGCGTGTAGGTGTAGCTGCCGTCGGCATTGACCACCACCGTGCCGTGCGTCGGATCAGAGCCCTTGGTGAAGGTCAGCGGATCACCGTCGACGTCCGTCGCTGCCACCTTGCCCGACACCGGTGTGTCCTCGGACGTAGTGATGCGGTAGTTGCCGGTCGCAGGGTCGAAGTTCTGGCCAGCGGGCGGGTTCGGCGGATCGACCACCACCGGCGGATCGTTCACCGGCGTGATACCCACGAACACCGTGGACGTAGCCGTGCCGCCGTTGCCATCACTCACCACCACGGTGAACTGGTCGCTGCCGTTGTAGTCCTTGCTCGGCGTGTACGTGTAGCTGCCGTCGGCATTGACCACCACCGTGCCGTGCGTCGGGTCGCTGCCCTTGGTGAAGGTCAGCGGGTCGCCGTCCACGTCGGTGGCCGCGACCTTGCCGGACACGGGCGTGTCCTCGGGCGTCGTGATGCGGTAGTTGCCGGTGGCCGGGTCGAAGTTCTGGCCGGCAGGCGGGTTCTCCGGGTTGGCGGGCACGGGCGCGTCGTTGACCGGCGTGACCGTCACGTTGACAGTGGCGGTGGTGGTGCCGCCCTGGCCGTCGCTCACGGTCACGGTGAAGCTGTCCGGGCCGTTGTAGTCCTTGGCCGGGGTGTAGACGTACGTGCCGTCTGCATTGACCACGACCACGCCGTGTTGCGGATTGCCGGCGGCGGCGTAAGTCAGCAGGTTGCCGTCGATGTCGGTCGCGTTGACCCGGCCCGCGATCGGCGTGTCTTCGGGCGTGGTCACGCTGGCGTTCTCGGCCGTCGGCGGATTGTTGGCGGCATCGGCCAGCAGCAGGCTCGGGCTCGGCGGCAGCGCCGCAGTGGGCAGTGCAGAGGCATTGGCCTGAGCCAGGCTCAGCGAGGGCGTGGTTTCGACGATGCGGTCCAGCACCACGAAGGAATGGCCTTCGCTGGCTTCGCCACCCGTCAGGCCGGCGGCGGTCGGATCCAGATCCTGGAACGGGTCTTCGCCCCGGTTGAGCGCCTGGATCACCTGGTCCACCGCGGCGGTGCCCTTGTTGACCGCCCCTTCGGAGCGCTCCGGCGTGGGCGCGACGCCCAGCATCTCGGCATTGGTCGACACCTCGCGCGGCCCGGCCACCACGAGCTCACCGCCCGGGGTGCGCATTTCGACGAGGGCACCGTCTTCGATGACGAGCTGCTGCCCTTCGCGGACGAGATCGCCCACCTGCAGGGCGCGCAGCTGGCCCGAGGGCAGCCGGATGAAGGCCTTGCCGATCAGGGCGGTGATGGTCCCGGTGGCGGCGGCAGCGGTCGTTGTGGTGGCCATGGCGTGGATATAGGTGAAAAAACGTTACGAAAAATGTTAAGTAACGTTTCCTCATCGCACATTGGCCTTGAGGACAATGCCGGCACGCCTGGATGCGGAACTAGTTCACGGTTTTGCGTGTGATCGCTGGAAACCGGCCGCATCCGGCGCGAATCCGGCGGCGACGCCCTCCCCGCGCCCTCCACAGCCGGTGAATCGTGCCGGCCCTTCCCCAGGGCATTTCGGCCTGCCTAGCCGTTCGAGCCCCGAGCGCGGCGGCGCACCCGAATGCCGCCCCGCGCTGCTCGTGGGCGCGGGCGGGGCCGGCTCTCGCAGGGGGAGCAGGCGCTACCGGATCCCGTGCACGCGCAGCGCCAGCTGCAGCCGGTCGGCCACGCCCAGCTTGTCGAAGGCCGTCGACAGGTGGGCCTTGACCGTGCGTGCCGTGATGCCCAGGCGCTCGGCGATGGCGTCGTTGGCCTCGCCCAGCGAGGCGAGTTCAGCCACCTCGCGTTCGCGCATCGTCAGGTCCTGGGCCCAGGCGGCAGCAGGCACCGCCCTGGCTGCCGGGGCCGGCGGCCGCTCATCCAGCAGCCGAAGCAGGCGGGTGAGCAGATCGCGCCCCACCCACAACTCGCCCGAGGCCACCACCTGCAGCGCCTGCCGAACGGTGGGCAGCGGCGCATAGAGATGGCAGAAGCCGCCGGCACCGGCCTGGAGCACTGCGGCACCCTGGCGATCATCGGGTGCGCCCAAGCCCACCAGAACATCGATGCCGGACAGCCGGCCTGGCCAGCCCGCGTCCTGCCAGCCGGGCAGCCCCGGCATCTGCCCGTCCATCAGCACCAGACGCCGACCCTGGGTCCGCCAGTCCGCCAAAGCCGAGAGATCCGCGCCCCGCACCACCGGCCACTCGCTGCCCAGCGGCGCCCAGCGCTCGGCGAGCATGTCGTCATGGGTCAGGATCAGCAGGGGTTCAGGCGTCATCGACAGGCAGGATCATGGAAGGCGGAGAAACGCAGGCCGGGATCAGCGCTCCGTGAGCGCGCGCTCCTTCGCCCGCAGCACCGGCTTGAGCAGGTACGACAGCACCGTCTTCTTGCCGGTCAGGATGTCCACCTCGGCCACCATGCCGGGCAGGATGGGCAGTTGCTGCTCGCCGATCTCGCTCTTGGTGGTGCGCACCCGCACCAGGTAGAAGGCGTTGCCCTTCTCGTCGGTGACGGTGTCGGCGCCGATGGTCTCCAGCTTGCCTTCCAGCGAGCCGTAGGTGGCGAAGTCGTAGGCGGTGAACTTGACGATGGCCGGCTGCCCGGGCACCAGGAAGGCGATGTCGCGCGGCGCGACCTTGGTCTCCAGCAGCAGCGTGTCGTCGCTGGGCACCACTTCGAGGATCTGCTTGCCCGGCTGCACCACGCCGCCGACGGTGTTGGCCATGAGCTGCTTGACGATGCCGCGCACCGGCGAGCGGATCTCGGCCTGCTTGACGCGGTCGGCCAGGCCGACGCTGCCGGCCTGCAGGGCGCCCAGCTTGGTGGTCACCTCCGACAGCTCGCTGCGGGCCTGGTTGCGCAGGGTCAGGTCCACTTCCTCGATCTTGCGCTGGGCCTCGCCGATGGCGGCCTGGATGCGCGGGATCTGGGCCGAGGCCATGTCGCGCTCGCCGCGGAAGCGGGCCACGTCGCGCTCCAGGCGCAGCAGTTCGACTTCGGACACGGCGCCGGTGCGGATCAGCGGACGCGTCACCTCCAGCTCCTTGGCCGTGAGCTGGTAGCTCTGCGAGGCCTGGGCCTGCTTGGAGGCCACCTCCGCCAGTTCCTGCCGGCGCTGGGCCAGCTGCTGGCGGGCCACGCCGACCGAGGCGTCGAGTTCGGCGCGGCGGGACTCGTAGGCCACACGTTCCTGCTCCACCACGTCGGGGATGGCCTTGCGCACCTCTTCCGGCACGTTGAAGGGCTTGCCCGAGGCCAGCGCCTCCAGCCGCGCAGCGCGCGCCTGCAGCGTGTAGACCTGGGCCTTGTTCTCGGCCAGCGAGGAGTTGAAGCGCGTCGGGTCGATGCGCAGCAGCACCTGGCCGACGTCCACCTTCTGGCCTTCGCGCACCAGGATCTCGGAGACGATGCCGCCGTCGAGGCTCTGGATCTGCTGCACCTGGCGCGAAGGGATCACCTTGCCCTCGCCGCGCGTCACCTCGTTCAACTTGGCAAAGGCGGCCCACACCAGCAGCACCACGAAGGCGGCGAGCGTGATCCACACGGCCAGCCGGGCGCCGCGGGCGCGCTGTTCGGAGATGGCCCATTCGGCATCGGCGCCGAAGTCCTTCTCGTCGTGCAGCTCGGCGCGCTCGGCGCCGTCCATCCAGCGGTCGAAGAGGCGGCCCACGCGGGCCGCGAAGCGCGACCAGCGGCGGGACAGGCGGGCGAAGAAGGTGTTCTTCTGGGGAACGGTCTTGATCTGCAGCATGTGCCTGCCCTCCCCCTCAGCCCGCACGGCCCACGCGGCCCTGCTGCAGCGCCTGGATGACCTGTGCCTTGGGGCCGTCGGCCACCACCTGGCCGTTGTCCATCACGATCAGCCGGTCCACCAAGTCCAGCAGCGAGGTGCGATGGGTGATGAGCAGCAGCGTCTTGTTGCGCGCAAAGTGCGCCAGGCGGCTCTTGAGCCGCTCCTCGCTCTGGTGGTCCATGCTGGACGAGGGCTCGTCCAGCAGCAGCATGGGTGGATCGGCCAGAACGGCGCGGGCGATGGCCACCGCCTGGCGCTGGCCGCCCGACAGCGATTCGCCGCGCTCGCCCACCAGCATGTCGTAGCCCTGCGGATGGGCGTCGGCGAACTCGGCCACGCCCGACAGGTCGGCGGCCGCCAGCACCGCGCTGTCGTCGGCGAAGGGCGCACCCAGGGTGATGTTGTGGCGCAGCGAGCCGTAGAACAGGCTGATGTCCTGCGGCACGAAGCCGATGGCGCGGCGCAGTTCGGCCGGGTCGAGCTGGCGCGAGTCGATGCCGTCGATCAGCACCTGGCCGCGCGAAGGCCGCCACAGGCCCAGCACCATCTTCTCGAGCGTGGTCTTGCCCGAGCCGATGCGGCCGATGATGCCCACCTTCTCGCCCGGCGCGATGCGCAGGCTCACGCCACGCAGCACGCCCTGCTCACGGCCGGGATAGGCGAAGTGCACGTCCTTGAATTCGATGGCGCCCTGGAACTGCGGGCGATGCACGAAAGGCGCGTCCTCGGGGCGCTCCACCGGCATGGTCATGGTCTGCTCCACCGAGGTGAGCGAGGTGCGCGCCTGGTGGTACTGCGTCAGCAGCGCCGCCACCTGCCCCAGCGGCGCCAGCGCGCGACCCGACAGCATCGAGGCCGCGATGATGCCGCCCATGGTGATGTGCGCATCCTCCAGCTGGTAGACGCCGACGATGACCACGCAGATGGTGGTCAGCTGCATCACGAACTGGGTGAAGTTGACGTTGGCCGAGGACAGCAGCTTGAGCCGCGAGCCCACCTGCGCGAGGAAGCGCGTGGAGCGCTCCCACTGCCGCTGCACCGTGCCTTCGGCGCCGAGGGTCTTGACCGTCTCCAGGCTCACCAGGCTCTCGACCAGCACCGCATTGCGCTGGGCCGAGGCGCGGTAGGTGGTCTCGGTCAGGTCGTGCATCTTGTGCTGCACCAGCAGCGAAGCGACGACCACCAGCAGGATGCCCACCACCGGCGGCACCACCACCCAGGGCGAGATCCACACCATCGCCCCCAGGAACAGGAAGATGAAGGGCAGGTCCACCAGCGTGGTGAGCGTGGCCGAGGCGATGAAGTCGCGCACCGACTCGAAGCTGCGCAGGTTGGATGCGAAGGAACCCGCCGAGGCCGGCCGCGCGTCCATGCGCAGGCCCATCACCCGCTCCATGATCTGCGACGACAGCTGCACGTCGATGCGCTTGCTGGCCGTGTCGACGATGTAGGCCCGCACGGTGCGCAGCACGAAGTCGAAAACCAGCACCAGCAGCACGCCGATGGCCAGCACCCACAGCGTGTCGGTGGCGCGGTTGGGCACCACGCGGTCGTACACGTTCATCGAATAGAGCGGCACCGCAAGCGCGAACAGGTTGACGGCCAGGGCCGCCAGCAGCGCATCGCGGTACAGGCGCCAGTTCTGCAGCACCACGCCCCAGAACCAGTGGCGCCCGCGCAGCGCGCTCACCTGCGGCGCACGGGCCTCGAAGCGGAAACGCGGGCGCAGCAGCACGGCCACGCCGAGGTATTCGGCGGCCAGCGCCTCGGCGTCGATCACCTCGGACGATTCGCCGAACTCGGGCCGGCGGATGCGCAGGCGGCCGTCCTCTAGCCGCTCCTGCAGCACGCAGGCATGGCCATTGGCCAGCAACAGGATGGCCGGCAGATGCGACGTGCCCAGGCCTTCCAGGGACCGGCGCACCAGCCGCGCGGCCAGATGTGCCCGGCCGGCGGCGCGCAGCAGCAGCGAGGGGGTCAGGCGGCTGTCCACCAGCGGCAGCCCGGCGGTGAGCGCCTCGGCGCTCCAGGGCTGGCCATGCATCTGCGTGATGGCGATCAGGCAGTCGAGCAGCGGGTCTTCGTGCAGCAGCCGTTCGTCCGGAACGTGGGAAGGCGCAGCCGTGCGTGCGGAGGGCACGCTGGTGTCGGGCGTGGAAGACATTCGTCGGAAAAATGGGTCAGATGACGTCGTCGCCAGGCACCAGGTCCAGGCGGCCACGCAGGTGCTGGCGCAGGTCCTTGCGGGCGAGCAGCTTGCGCTGGGCCTCCAGCGGCAGGTCGGTCAGGCGCAGCAGGTTCTTGTCGATCAGTGCGTCGATGACGTCCTCCAGCACCCGGATGAAATCGCTGTCCAGGTTGCCGAAGGCCGCCGTCGCCCCAGGTGCCGCTTCGCCCACGAAGGCCCGTACTTCGGCGGCCTGGGCATCCAGCCATTCGCTGGCCTGCGGCTGCGCCGTGGCGAACATCGCCACGATCTCTCCCTGGAAGTTGCGTTGGACGAAAGGCATGAGATGTAACGGAAAGGGCTAAGCCTTTCGACTGAAATCGAGGTTCATGTTAGCTGAATTAACTATAGTAAAAAGATGTGAAATTCCTGACTTAAACCCCTATCAGGTACTTTTTGCTGGGGAAGTCACACGCGGCGCCGCCTTTCCGGCGACCGCCGAACGCGGGATTCCACCGGACTGGTTATGTTTTATTCACTTTTCGGGATGTGCAAGGCAGGGCGGCTGTCCGAGCGGACGAGTCAAATCAACCTCCGGTGCGAGTGCCGCGACGCTAAGCCGGCAGAGGGTGCCGGTGTGCGTGCGGAGGTGCCATTCGCGGCGCCGTGCAGTGCGCAAGGCGCGTCGGTGGAGAGCGGGCACCCGTCTGGTGAGGCAAGCCGGTCAGCGCGAGCGTGCACCGGGAGCGCGCATGCCGGCGTCCTCTGCCGGGTTACTCACCCTATCGCCAATGCACCGGCGCCCTACCGCCAGTGCACCGGCGCCCCACCCCCAGTGCACCGGCGCCCTATCCCCACTGCGTGGAGGCCCCACCGCCAGTGCGCCGAGATGCGTCGCCAGTGCACCAGGCCCTCGCCGCCCATCGACCCAAGGACCCCACCGCCGGTCGACGCAGGAGCTACGGCGGACTTCTCCCCCAGCTCAGCCACGCACCCTCAATGGAAATCGCGGCTTCGGTTCTCGCGCGCCAGCCGCCCCAGCAGCGGCGTGAGGTCGCGCAGGCCCTCGGCGACCAGGTGGCAGACCTTGCCGCCCGTGTCCTGGTCGCGCTGCCAGGTGCCGCGCACGGCCAGCAACTGCGACTTGAGCAGCGGCTCGCGCCATTGCTCGGCCACGCGGGCCCAGACCACCACGTTGACCGCGCCCGTCTCGTCCTCCAGCGTGACGAAGACGGTGCCCTTGGCCGTGCCCGGCCGCTGGCGCACGGTGACGATGCCGCAGGCGCGCACCGGCATGCCGCTGGGCATGGCGCGCAACTCCTCGGCGCTCGACAGGCGCCAGCCCGCCAGCCGGGGCCGCAATAGCGCCAGAGGATGGCGCCGCAGGCTGAAACCCAGGCTGGCGTAGTCGCCGACGATCTCCTCGCCCTCCTCTGCCGCCGGCAAGGCGAGCGGCGCCTCGTGGATCGGCGCATCGCGCAGCAGGGCCGCGGCGCGGTGCGAGGCCGTGGCCTCCCACACCTGCTGGCGGCGGTGGCCGGCCAGGGCCTGCAGGGCGTCGGCGCCGGCCAGCAGCGCCATCTCGGCCGGGCCCAGGCCGGCGCGGCGGGCCAGGTCGCCCGTGCCGGTGAAGGGCGAGCGCGCCCGGGCCTCGACCAGGCGCGTCATCGCCGCCGGGCTCAGACCCTTGATGTGGCGCAGGCCCAGTCGCACGGCCGGCTGGCCCGGCAGCGCCTGGGCCGCGGATTCAGCCCAGGCCGGCGCGGGGGGCGGACCGGCTTCGTCGGTGGGCTCCAGGGTGCAGAAGGCGCCGCTGCAGGTCACGTCCACCGGCCGCACCTGCACGCCATGGCGCACCGCGTCCTGGATCAGCTGCGAGGGCGTGTAGAAGCCCATGGGCTGCGCATTGAGGATGGCCGCCAGGAAGCAGGCCGGCTCGTAGCACTTGAGCCAGCTGCTGACGGTGACCAGCTTGGCGAAGCTGGCGGCATGGCTTTCCGGAAAGCCGTATTCGCCGAAGCCTTGGATCTGGCTGAAGATGGCTTCGGCGAAGCCGCGGTCATAGCCGCGCTTGGCCATGCCTTCGACCAGCGGCCTGTAGAAGCGCTCCATGTGCCCCGTGCGCCGCCAGGCGGCCATGGCGCGGCGCAGGCGGTCGGCCTCGCCGGGGCTGAAGCCGGCAGCAATCATGGCGATCTGCATCACCTGCTCCTGGAAGATGGGCACGCCCAGCGTGCGCTGGAGCGCCGGCTCCAGCTGCGGGTAGCGCAATTCGATCTTCTCGCCCCGCTCCACCTTCGCGCGGTTCTTCAGGTAGGGATGCACCATGCCGCCCTGGATCGGCCCGGGCCGCACGATGGCCACCTCGATCACCAGGTCGTAGTAGTTGCGCGGGCGCAGGCGCGGCAGCATGGACATCTGCGCCCGGCTCTCGATCTGGAACACGCCCACGGTGTCGGCACGGCCGATCATGTCGTAGACCCGCGCATCGTCGGTGGGCAGCTGGTGCATCTGGTGCGCCGTGCCGCGCCAGCCGTTGACCATGTCCAGCGCGCGGCGGATGCAGCTGAGCATGCCCAGGGCCAGCACGTCGACCTTGAACATGCCGATCTCGTCGAGGTCGTCCTTGTCCCACTGGATGATGGAGCGCGCCTCCATGCTGGCCTTCTCGACCGGCACCAGCCGGGTGAGCGGCCCCTGCGTGAGCACGAAGCCGCCGACGTGCTGGCTGAGATGCCGCGGAAAGCCGCGCAGCTCGTTGGCCAGGCCGATCCACAGCCGCAGGCGGAACGGGTCCTCGCGCACGCCAGCCCGGGACATGGCGGCCTCCAGCCGCTCGTCGAGCATGGGGTCGTCGAACCAGTAGTGGTCCTTGGCGAAGGCATCGACCAAGCCTTCGTCGATGCCCAGCGCCTTGCCGGCGTCGCGCAGCGAACTGCGCGAGCGGTAGCTGATGACCACGGCGGCGATGGCGGCGCGCTCGCGGCCGTAGGTCTCGTAGATGTACTGGATGACCTCCTCGCGCCGGTCGTGCTCGAAGTCGACGTCGATGTCGGGCGGCTCGGCCCGCTCGCGGCTGATGAAACGCTCGAACAGCAGGTTGCCGTCGTCGGGATTCACGGCGGTGATGCCCAGGCAGTAGCAGACGGCCGAGTTGGCGGAAGAGCCGCGGCCCTGGCAGAGGATGCCCTCACGCCGCGCGAAGGCGACGATGTCCTCGACGGTGAGGAAGAACATCTCGTACTTCAGTTCGAGGATGAGGTCGAGCTCCTTCTCGATCTGCGCGCTGACCTTGGCAGGCACGCCCTCGGGATAGCGCGTCTGCGCGCCCTCCCAGGTCTTGCGGATCAGCGTCTGCGCAGGGGTCTCGCCCGAGCCGATGACCTCCTGCGGGTAGACGTACTGTTCCTTGAGCTCCTTGAGCTGGAAGCTGCAGCGGTCCGCGATCACGAGCGTGCGCGCCAGCAACTCGGCCGGGTACAGCCGCGCCAGCCGCGTGCGCGCCCGCAGGTGGCGCTCGGCATTGGGCTGCAGCGCAAAGCCGCAGTCGGCCACGGGCCGGCCCTCGCGCACGGCCGTGAGCACGTCCTGCAGCGGCTTGCGCGAACGCAGGTGCATGTGCACGTCGCCCGCGGCCACCAGCGGCAGGCCCGCAGCCTCGCCGGCGCGGCGCAGCACCTGCAGCCACAGGGCGTCGTCGGCCTCGTGGAACAGCTCCACCGCCAGCCACAGCGGCCCGGGCTCGCCGTCCGGGCGCGGCGGGAACAGCGCCGACACCGTGGCCAGGTCGGCCTGCAGCGCCGCCTCGTCGATGGGCTCGCCGCTGCGGCGCTGCGGCACGCAGAGGATTTCGCAATGCACCAGCGCCGCGGCATCGGCCAGTTCGGCGCGGTAGTCGCCCTTGTCGATGTCCTCGCGCATGCGGGCGGCGCTGATGTACTGGCACAGGTGGCCCCAGCCTTCGAGGTCATGGGCCAGCGCGACGAGGCGAAAACGGCCGAAGTCGAATTCGCTGCCGAAGATCAGCTTCGGCTCGGGATGCGGCGGCAGCGGCAGGCTGTCCTCCTCGCGCTCCTCGCGCCACATGCGCAGGCCGCTGACGGCACGCACCACGCCGGCCACCGAGCATTCGTCGGTGATGGCGATCGCCGCGTAGCCCAGTTGCCAGGCGCGCACCGCCAGTTCCCACGGATGGGAGGCGCCGCGCTGGAAGCTGAAGTTGCTCAAGGCATGCAGCTCGGCATAGGCCGGCAGCGCCTGCCCCGCGGCGGGCGGCACGCCCGGCCCCTGGGCACGCGCAGCCAGCCGTTGCTGGCGCCGGGCCTCCTCGTCCTTGAGCGAGAGTTCAGGCATAGATGCCCTGCAGGTACCAGCGCACGGGCGCCTCGGTGCCGGCGAGCGTCGCCCGCTCGCGGTAGATCCAGAACAGCGCGCCGGCCGCGTCCTGGGCGATGTAGTAGTCGCGGGCGGCGGGCCGGCCGGATTCCCACCAGGCCGTCTCCAGCCGCTGCGGACCGGCCAGGCGCCGCAGCGGGGCGCCGCCATGGCAGGGCTCGCCGTTCTGCACGGGCAGCAGGCGCGGCTCGCGCAGCAGCCAGGCGGGCAGCAGGCCGGTGCCGATGTCGGGCAGGACGGAACCCGGCTCGCCCAAGACCTGTTCGCCAGCAGGCCTGGCGCCGCCCAGGTTCGAGGCCGGATGCCGGGCGTTGGTGTGCTGCCCCGGGCGGCCTGTGCCTGGTCTGGTCTTGTCCGGAACGGCGGCCTTCGGACCCGCCGCCGGCCGCCAACGCTGGCGGCCTTCGGGCCGATGGTCCTGCACGGGCTGCGCCGCCAGCACCTGCGGCGCGCCCAGCCGGGCGCTGAGCTTTTCGAGCAGCTGGTGCAGGGGCTCGCCCTCGCGCCCCTCCTCCGCCCAGGCGCCGGCATGAGCGCCGGGCAGCGAAGGCGGCAACAGGCTGCGGGTGCGGCCCTGCCAGTCGGCCGTCTCCAGCGAGCGCAGCCGCAGCCAGCCGGTGGGCGCGATCAACTGGGTGAGCGCCAGCCGCTCCGCCAGCAGCCGCCGCAGGTGGGCCATGTCCTGCGTGGGCTCGGCCGTGCGCACCTGCAGTTGCTGCGAGCGGGGCAGCTCGGCGCCATCGAGCCGCTTGAGGTCGAGCGTCCAGGACAGCTCGATGGCCAGCGCGCCGCGTTGGCGTGCCTGCAACCACAGCCGCAGCGCGCCCAGCAGGCGCTGGGCCGCCCACAGCAGTTCGGTCGCGGACTGCGCCAGCATGGGAAGTTCGAGCCGCTGCTCGAAGCTGTCGGGCACCTGCAGCCAGGGCAGACCGTCGGGGCGCAGGCCCCAGGCCAGGTCCAGCGCCTCGCGCAGCGCAGCGCCGAAACGCCGCACCAGCGGTCCGCGCGGCAGGGCCGCGACGTCGCCCCAGGTGCGGCAGCCCAGGCGGGCGAGCACCTGCAGGTGGGGGGCGGCGGCACCCAGGGTTTCGAGCGGCAGGTCGTCGGGCAGCCGGGTCGGCTGGGGCTGCCGGGCGATGTACAGCCGCATCCGGGCCAGCGCCTCCAGGCTGGTGGCACCGGTGACCTGCCGCACCTTCAGGCCCGGCGGCACGCTGGCGCCGATCTGCCGCATCAGGGCGCGCCGGCCGCCCCACAGCCGCTCGCAGGCCGACACCTCCAGCATCAGTGCCTCGTCCAGCCAGGCGACATGGGGCGTGAACTGCAGGGCCCACCAGCCGAGCGATTCGGGCGTGGGACAGGCCACGTCCGGCTGCGGCGGGGCGGCGTCCGGCGCCGCCTCGCCTGAGGCGGCGGGCTCAGGCAGCCACTGAAGCGCGAGCCAGTGCATGGGCAGGGTCCTGGCGCAGGGCGCGGCGCAGATCCAGGCGCACCACGGTGGCCCCGCCCTCGCCCATGGGCAGGGTGCGGGTCGACGCGGGCGCGACGGGTCGGCCCGGCCGCGTGGCATCGAGCAGGCCACCAAGGCGCGTCCCGCGGCCCGGCATCGGCAGGGGGTGGGCCAGCGGCGGCCCACGGCGCTTGAGCAGGTGCACGTCGAGCTGCCCGTCGGGCCGGGGCTGCAGCCGCAGGCGCAGGCGTGCGGGCGAGGCCGACGGCGCGACCGCATCGGGCCGGCAGACGAAGAGCAGCGCGCCATGCCGGGCAGCGGCCAGCTGCAGCCGGCGCAGCTCGCCCAGCCGCGCCTGTGGCAGCCAGGCCAGCACGGCGGCCACCTCGGCGCAGCGCAGCGCCTGCTCACAGGCCCACAGCCGGGCGGGGGCGGCGTCGGCCCGCACCCACAGCAGGGCCTCCAGAGGCAGGCCACCGGCCGCCAGCGCGGGGCCGAAAGGCTCGTGCGGCGGACCGATCAGCGCCACCGGCTGGCCGCGCTCGGCCACGGCCCGCGCCAGTGACGGCAACAGCACAGGCCACAGAGGCGCCTCGGCATCGGGCTGCAGCAGCTCGGTCATCGCCCCGAGCGGCCAGCCGCCGCCGGGCAACTCGGCATCCAGGCCCGGATGCCCGCTCGGGCAGGTCGCTGCGCCGGCCTCACCCAGCTCGTCGCCGCGCCACACCCCTTCGGGGGCGTCGGAGAGGTCGACGAGGACGGTGGAGCTGCGCATGGCGAAAGGAGGAGCGGCCAACAAATACTGTATGGATATCCATACTTTAACGCTTTGTCAGGATTGGTGGAAACGGCCGTGGCGCACCAGACAGACCCTGTCAGGTGAACAACCTATGAGACATGACAGCCAGACCGCCTATGCACTAACCAGTCCGCTCTTATATGGGCGCCTCCCGGATTGCAAGAACTCGTGTGTGTGACGAATCAGGAGGCAGGGCTGCAGTCTTATATTCGGCCTGTTTTGCAGGCTGA
>NZ_QQAV01000021.1 GCF_003350475.1 Pseudacidovorax intermedius | reverse complement strand
GCCCTCAAGCGCCGCGCCGCTGCGCTGGGCTTCCAGATCCACCCCGTGGAGGCCGCTGCATGAAGTCAGCTGTCTTCAGTTCTGTTTCTTGAGAGGCGCGCGCCGCCACTCGAAAACGGAAAAGGGGCCCGAAGGCCCCTTTGGTCTGGCGATGCGCCGGAGGTGCTCAGCGCACCACGGCGATCTGCGTGCGCGCGCCACCCTTGTAGGTGTAGAGCGTCAGCGCGCCGTTCTTGATGTCGCCCTTCTCGTCGAAGGCGATGGGGCCGGTCAGGCCCTTGTATTCGATCTTGCCGACTTCGGGCAGGTACTTGGCGGGGTCGGCCGAACCGGCCTTGGCCATGGCGGCAGCCAGCACCTGCACGGCGTCGTAGACGTACGGCGCGTAGATCTGCACGTCCACGCCGTTCTTTTCCTTGAACTTGGCCTTCCAGGCATCCAGCGGCGCCTTGAAGTCGCCGTCCACGCCGCCTGCTTCGGCGCAGTAGACCATCTCTTCGCCGATGGCATCGCCGGCCAGCTTGGCCAGCTCGCCCGTGCACAGGCCGTCGCCGCCCATGAACTTGACGTTCAGGCCCAGCTGCTTGACCTGCTTGAGCATCGGGCCGCCGACGGCGTCCATGCCGCCGAAGAACAGGATGTCGGGCTTGGCGCCCTTGAGCTTGGTCAGGATGGCGTTGAAGTCGGTGGACTTGTCGGTGGTGAACTCACGGCCCACGATCGTGCCGCCTGCGGCCTTGGCGGCCTTCTCGAACTCGTCGGCGACGCCCTGGCCGTAGGCCGTGCGGTCGTCGATCACGGCGATGTTCTTGCCCTTGAGGGTCTCGACGGCGTACTTGCCCAGGGTGCCGCCCAGCTGGGTGTCGTCAGCCACCACGCGGAAGGTGGTCTTGAAGCCCTGGCGGGTGTACTTGGGGTTCGTGGCGGAGGGGGAAATCTGCGGGATGCCGGCGTCGCTGTAGATCTTGGAGGCGGGAATGGTGGTGCCCGAGTTCAGGTGGCCGACCACGCCGTTGACTTGGCTGTCCACCAGCTTCTGGGCCACGGCCGTGCCCTGCTTCGGATCGCCGGCATCGTCTTCAGCGATCAACTCGAACTTGGCCGTCTTGTCGCCGATCTTCATGCCCTGGGCATTCAGGTCCTCGATGGCCATCTTGGCGCCGAGCTCGTTGTCCTTGCCCAGGTGAGCGATGGCACCGCTGGTGGGCGCCACGTGGCCGATCTTGACCGTGAGGGTTTCACCCGCCGGAGGCGCAGCAGGTGCGGGCGCTGCCGCCGTGGCTGCCGGGCTCGCTGCGGGTGCTGCGGCTTCTTCCTTCTTGCCACAGGCCACCACCGAGAGTGCAGCCAGGGCGACCGCGGTCCATTTCAATTGCATGAGAAACCTCCTAAACGATAAAAACAGAACTGATATTGGTCTACCGGTCGATGCAACCGGCGCGCCATGCTGGAGCAAGTTCCAGGCCGGCACACCGGTCTGTGGCACCCACGCGCCTCCCGACCTGCAAATCAGTTTAGCCCAACGATGGTGCACGAACCCCGGCGGAAACACGGGGTTCGGCGGCCGAAAGCTCCTGGGCCAGGGCGTTCGAAATGAGCTGCCGCAGCTGGTCTTCGAGGCGGTTGCGAAGCACCGGGATCATGGCGTCGAGCTGCTGCTGGACGGCCTGGGAGACGACATCGGTCAGCGCCTCCTCCAGGCGCAGGTCGACGCGCTGGAGCACGCGGTGCAGCAGCTCTTCCTCGATCTCGAAGATGTCCTCGGGACGGATGGCCACCATGGAGGCGGTGGGCGCCGGCTCGGCAGAGGCTTGCGCCACAGGCATGGCTTCGGCGGCCGGCGGAACCGTGGCGGCGGGTGCATCGCCCTGGGGCATCGGAGCGGGCGTCTCGGGCCAGACCAGCTCGGGCCCCACCACCGACGGCGCGTCGAGGTCGACCACCGCGGTGAGGGTCGGCACGAAGCGCGGCGGGGTGCGGGGCGGCACGCTCATGCGCTGCGCGATCCCACGTCGTGTCGCGTGATGGCGTAGCCGCGATCCGAATAGTGGCGCCAGCGCGTGCGGCCAGCCAGCCGCTCGTCGTCATCGAAGCCCACCACGTCGATCAGGCGATCGAAGCGCTCGAAGCCCTGCGGCAGGGGCAGGCCCAGGTTGAGCATCACCTGCCGGTGGGACGGGGGGTCGCCTTCGGCCACGCCCAGCAACACGGCGGAGCGCCCGCGCACATGCACTGGCGCATCGGCCTTGCAGTGCGGGATGAAGTCCGCCGGCGAGAAGCGCCACAGGGCTTCGTCCAGCGCGTCGAGCAGTTCGCCGGGCCCTTGCACCACGACCTGCGCATCGGCGCCGAGCACGGCCTTGCGCAGGAGCCGGCAGGCATGCTGCAGCTTGTCGGCCGTGTTGTAGTGGACGTCGATCTCGGTCACGGGGGCGTTGCGCTCGGCCTCAGGCAGAGACTGGTGTCTTGCGGGCGCGCTTGCGGGGCGCAGCGGGCACGGCGCCCTCGGCAGCCTGCGACAGCAGATAGTCAAGAAGCAGGCCCACGGGACGGCCCGTGGCGCCCTTGGCACCGCCGCTCTTCCACGCGGTGCCGGCGATGTCCAGGTGCGCCCAAGCGAAGTCGGCGGTGAAACGCTGCAGGAACTTGGCCGCCGTGATGGCACCGCCCGCGCGGCCGGCCACGTTGGCGACGTCGGCGAAGCGCGTCTTCAGCCCTTCGGCGTACTCGTCATCCAGCGGCATGCGCCAGCAACGGTCCTGCGCGTTCTCTCCCGCACGCTGCAGGGCTTCGGCCAGGGCATCGTCACTGGAGAACAGGCCGCTGCGCACGCCGCCCAGGGCCACCACGCAGGCGCCCGTCAGGGTCGCGATGTCGATCACCGCCTTGGGCGCGAAGCGCTTGGCATAGGTCAGCGCATCGCACAGGATGAGCCGGCCTTCGGCGTCGGTGTTGAGGATCTCGATGGTCTGGCCGTCCATGCTGGTGACCACGTCGCCGGGCTTGACCGCACGGCCATCGTTCATGTTTTCGCAGCTGGGAATGAGGCCGACCACATTGATGGCAGGCTGGATCTCGCCCAGCGCACGGAAGACGCCGAGCACGCTGGCCGCGCCACCCATGTCGAACTTCATCTCGTCCATCTCGGCCGCGGGCTTGAGCGACACGCCGCCCGTGTCGAAGGTGATGCCCTTGCCGACCAGCACCTGCGGCGCCACGTCCTTGGCCGCGCCCTGGTAGCGCAGCACGATGAAGCGCAGCGGCTGCTCGGAGCCCTGGGCCACGGCCATGAAGGCGCCCATGCCGAGCTTGGCCACCTCGCGCGGGCCCAGCACCTCGACCTTGAGCTTGGGGCCGCGGGCCAGCGATTGCGCCGCCTCGGCCAGCATCGTGGGCGTGGAGTGGTTGCCCGGACGGTTGGCCCATTCCTTGGCGAACTCGACGCCCCGCACCGTGGCGCGCGCCACATCGAAACCGGCCTGCAGGCCGGAGACATCGGCCACGCCCAGCACGAGCTGGCGAATGGTGCGCGGCTCGGGCTTGGACTGTGTGGTGGTGTAGACGTAGCTCGCGTCGGCGGCGGCGAGCACCGCCGCATGCAGGGCCCGGGCATCGACGGCGCCTGCGAAGACCATCGCCAGCTTCTTGGGCGCGGCGGACTTGACCGCCTGCAGGGCCGCCCCGACGGCACTGCGAACAGCCGTGGACGAAAGATCACCGGCAGAGCACAGCACGAGCCGAGTCGCAGAGACGTCGGCTGCGCCGTAGGCCGCGATCAGCTTGCCCGGCTTGCCCTTCAGGTCGCCGGCCTTGCGGGCCTGGGCCAGCAGCCGGGACACGCCGTCGCTGCCCTCGCCCTTGAAGTCGTCATGCACGAGGACGACGAGTGCGTCGGCCTTTTCCGAGGCAGCCTGCGCGAGGCCGAGGGTCTTGAGTTGGAAGTCCATAATCCGTCTTTTCGCTCGGACGATGTTATTCCATTCCACTTTGCGCAAGGAGCTGTCGCGCAGCTTCGGGGCCACGCTGGTGGTGCTGATCGCGATCGTGATGACGATCATCCTGATCCGCACGCTGGGCCTGGCCTCGCGTGGCAGCGTCAATCCCTCCGAGGTGTTCCTGGTGATGGCCTATACGGTGATCGGCTACATGCCGACCATCCTCAGCCTCAGCCTGTTCATCTCGATCGTCGGAACGCTCTCGCGCATGTACCGCGACAGCGAGATGGTCATCTGGTTCTCGGCGGGTCGCGGCCTGGCGGACTTCATCTCGCCCCTGCTGCGCTTCGCCTGGCCGGTGCTGCTGCTGATCGCCGTGCTGTCGCTCGTCGGCTGGCCGTGGGCCAATTCGCAGACGCAGGGCATGCGTGATCAGTACGAGCGCCGCGGCGACCTCGACCGCGTGGCGCCCGGACAGTTCCAGGAGTCGGCGGCACGCAACCGCGTGTTCTACATCGACAAGGACTCGCCGGACGCCACCTCTGCCTCCAACGTCTTCATCTCCTCGCTGGAGCGCAACCAGCAGATCATCACCTCGGCCCAGAGCGGCAAGGTGGAGACGCTCATGGGCGGCCGCTACCTGGTTCTGTCCAACGGCCAGCGGCTGGAGCGCAGCTTCGACAGCAGCGACCTGAAGATCAGCGAGTTCGGCACCTACGGCGCCCGCATGGGCAACGACAGCCCCCTGCCGGGTGAGTCGGTGGCGCCGAAGGCGCTGTCCACGCTCGCACTGATGGCATCGCCTTCGCTGCCCAACCAGGGCGAAGTTGGCTGGCGCGTGGGCATGGTGCTGGCCGCCGTCAACTTCGTGCTGCTGGCGCTGGTGGTGTCGAACGTCAATCCGCGCGTGGGCCGCAGCGGCAACCTGCTGTTCGCCCTGTTCTGCTTCGTCATCTACTTCAACCTGCTCAACCTGGGCCAGAGCTGGGTGGGCAACGGCCGCTTCTCGCTGCCCGGCTTCCTGGTGGTGCTGCATGGCGGCATGCTCGTGGGCATGCTGCTGTGGATCGCCCTTCGCCACAACAGCTGGCGGCGTCCGCGCCCGCGCGTCGCCACATCCTGAAC
Organism: Pseudacidovorax intermedius; assembly: GCF_003350475.1. Taxonomy (GTDB): domain Bacteria; phylum Pseudomonadota; class Gammaproteobacteria; order Burkholderiales; family Burkholderiaceae_C; genus Xenophilus; species Xenophilus intermedius. The sequence goes on along the minus strand of NZ_QQAV01000021.1, from coordinate 12,587 downwards.
GCATGAGAACGCTGCGCCGCCTGATCTACGCCGAGGCGATCAAGTCGATCGCCTTCGTCACGCTGGGCTTCCTGAGCCTGTTCTTCTTCTTCGACTTCGTGGACGAGCTGTCCGCGGTGGGCAAAGGCACCGTGGCACCTTACGGCCTGCCCCAGGCCCTGCTCTACGTCACGCTTCTGGTGCCCAGCCACCTCTACGAGCTGCTTCCGATCGCGGTGCTGATCGGCAGCATCTTCGTGATGGCCAATCTGGCGCGCAGCTCGGAGTACACGATCCTGCGCACCAGCGGCCTCGGTCCCTGGCGAGCCCTGCGCATGCTGCTGACGCTGGGCCTCGGCTTCGTGGTGCTGACCTTTGCGGTGGGCGACTACGTGGCGCCGTTGTCCGACCGTGCGGCGCAGCTGCTCAAGTCCCGCTACCAGGGCTACCTGGCGACGGCCGGCCTCACGGGTGGCTGGCTGAAGGAGCGGCAGGGCGACCATTCCTTCGCCGTCAACGTGGTGTCCATCGACCGCGACGGCACGCTGAAGCTGCCGCGCGTGTTCGAGTTCGACGACCGCGGCTTCCTGCGCTCGCTGACCACGGCCGACACGGCGCGCATTGTCGCGGGCGGCTGGGTGCTGCAGAACGCCCAGCGCCAGGAGTTCCAGACCGCGCCCGGCACGACGTCGCCCAAGGTGATCAATGTTCACCAGCCGCTGCTGGCCTGGCAGACGGGCCTGACCACGGACATGGTGGCGGTCGCGCTGCTCAAGCCCGAGCGCATGCGCACGGTCGACCTGTTCGAGTACACGCGCCACCTGGATGCCAACGGCCAGGCCACCCAGCGCTACAAGATCGAGTTCTGGCGAAAGGTGTTCTATCCGCTCTCCTGCCTGGTGATGGTGGTGTTGGCCCTGCCCTTCGCCTACCTGCACTTCCGCCAGAGCGGCATCGCCGGCTACGTGTTCGGCGGCGTGATGATCGGCATCAGCTTCTTCCTGCTGAACAACGTGTTCGGCTACATCGGCAATCTGCGTGACTGGTGGCCCTGGGCCACGGCGGCGGCGCCGGGCCTTCTGTATTCGCTGATGTCGCTGGGCGCCTTCGGATGGCTGGTGCTGCGGCGATGACGACGCGCGGCATCGTCCTCTTTGCCCATGGCTCGCGTGACGCGCAGTGGCGCGAGCCGGTGGAAGCCGTGGCGCGTCGCGTCGCCGAGCAGGCGCCGGACGCGCGCGTGCGCTGTGCCTACCTCGAACTGGTGGCGCCCGACCTGCCGACGGCGGTGGCGGAGCTCGTGGCCGAAGGCGCGGCCAGCATCCACGTCGTGCCGCTCTTCCTGGGCATGGGCCGCCATGCGCGGGAAGACCTGCCGCTGCTCATGGCCGAACTGCGCCAGCAGCACCCCGCCATTCAGTTCACCCAGGCCCCGGCCGTGGGCAAGGATCCGGCTGTCATCGACCTGCTGGCCCGGCTTGCGCTCCACCCAGCTCGATAGATTGATAAGGCATAATGAATCGCGATAAACATCGGGATTTGTTATGAACCTTCACCAGTTCAAGTTCGTTCAGGAGGCGGTGCGCCGCAACCTGAACCTGACCGAAGCCGCCAAGGCGCTGCATACCTCGCAGCCCGGCGTCTCCAAGGCCATCATCGAACTGGAAGAAGAGCTGGGCGTGGAAATCTTCGCGCGCCATGGCAAGCGCCTGAAGCGCGTGACCGAGCCCGGCCAGCACGTGATCGCCAGCATCGAACTGATCATGCGCGAGGTGGGCAACCTGCGCCGGATCGGCGAGCAGTTCAGCGCGCAGGACAGTGGCACGCTGTCCATTGCCACCACGCACACGCAGGCCCGCTATGTGTTGCCGGTGCCCGTGGTCAAGCTGCGGGAGGCCTACCCCAAGGTGAACGTCAGCCTGCACCAGGGCTCGCCCGGCCAGGTGGCGCAGATGGTGCTGGACGAGGTGGCCGAGATCGGTGTTGCCACCGAGTCGCTGGATGCCTATGACGGCCTGGTCACGCTGCCCTGCTACGAATGGCAGCACGTGCTGGTGCTGCCCAAGGACCATCCGCTCGCAACCAAGGAGCGCGTGAGCCTCGAAGACCTGGCCGCCGAGCCGCTCATCACCTACCACCCCTCCTTCACCGGCCGCACGCGCATCGACCATGCCTTCGCGCAGAAGAAGCTGTCGCCGCGCATCGCGCTGGAGGCCATCGACTCCGACGTCATCAAGACCTATGTGCGCCTGGGCCTGGGCGTGGGCATCGTGGCCGAGATGGCGGTGCGCGAGGACAACAACGACGACCTCGTGGTGCGACCGATGGGCCAGGTGATCGGCCAGAACGTCGCACGCGTCGCCTTCAAGCGCGGCGCCTACCTGCGCAACTTCGTCTTCAAGTTCGCCGAGTTGCTGTCGGACCGGCTGGACCGCAACCTGATCGCCAAGGCCCTGAGCGGCCACTACGACGACTACGAACTCTGATCCCGCTGCATCGCGCCTTCACTGCCATGACCGCTCCCCGCACGCCCGAGCCGGGCACCAAGCTGCCCGCCGTGGGCACCACCATCTTCACCGTGATGTCCGCCCTGGCGACCGAGCACGGTGCCGTCAACCTGGGCCAGGGCTTCCCGGACTTTGGCTGCGACCCGAAGCTGCTGGACGCCGTGACCGCCGCCATGGCCGCGGGCCACAACCAGTACCCGCCGATGACCGGCGTACCGCTGCTGCGCGAGCGCATCGCCGCCAAGATCGAGGCGCTCTACGGCCGGCACTACGACGCCGGCAGCGAGATCACGGTCACCGCGGGCGCCACGCAAGCCATCATCACGGCGATCCTGGCGCTGGTGCGACCCGGCGACGAGGTGATCGTCCTGGAGCCCTGCTACGACAGCTACGTGCCGAACATCGAGCTGGCCGGCGGCGTGGTGGTGCGCGTGCCGCTGGTACCGGGCAGCTTCCGGCCCGACTTCGGCCGCATCGCCGCAGCGCTCTCGCCGCGCACCCGCGCCGTCCTGATCAACACGCCCCACAACCCGAGTGGCACCGTGTGGACCGCCGAAGAGATGCGCCAGCTTGAAGAACTGCTCGCGCCCACCGATGTGTTCGTGATCAGCGACGAGGTCTACGAGCACATGGTCTACGACGGTGCGCTGCACCAGAGCGTGGCCCGCTTCCCGGGCCTGGCGGCGCGCAGCCTGATCGTGAGCAGCTTCGGCAAGACCTACCACGTCACCGGCTGGAAGGTCGGCTACGTGGCGGCGCCGGCCGTGCTGACGGCCGAGTTCCGCAAGGTGCACCAGTTCAACGTGTTCACGGTCAACACGCCCATGCAGCATGCGCTTGCGCATTACATGGCCGATGCGGCGCCCTATGTGGACCTGCCCGCCTTCTACCAGCGCAAGCGCGATCTCTTCGCCGAAGGCCTGGCGCGCACCCGCCTGCGCCTGCTGCCCAGCGAGGGCAGCTACTTCCAGTGCGTGGACATCTCGGCGGTGAGCGACCTGTCGGAGGCCGATTTCTGCCAGTGGCTCACGCGCGAGATCGGCGTGGCGGCGATCCCGCTGTCGGCCTTCTACGGCGACGGATTCGATCAGCGCGTGGTGCGCTTCTGCTATGCCAAGCGCGACGAGACGCTGCGCGATGCCTTGACGAGGCTGGCAAAACTCTGACACCCGTCCGCGGCAAGGGCCTGACAGCGCAAGGGGCCCACCGCCGTCCGCCCGGCCCCTTCGACATGCTCAGCATCCGCTCTGTCAACAACTCACAGAGCTCGGAGCTACGCCATGTCCCTTTCCTTCATCCTGCTCATCGTCCTGATCCTGCTGCTGATCGGAGCCCTGCCCAGCTGGGGCTACAGCCGCAGCTGGGGCTACGGCCCGAGCGGCGGCCTGGGTCTGGTGCTCGTGATCGTGATCGTGCTGCTGCTCATGGGACGAATCTAGTCTTCCCTGCCCACCACAAAGCCGCCCGTGCGGGCTGGGTCGATGGCCCGGCCGGCGCGGGCGGTTTTTCTTTCAGCCGCAAAGAGCGGGACAAGCCAGTCTGTCGCCCTCGCGCCTCCGCCTGCGGGAGCGGCAGTGCATCGGCTACGCCAGCGACTTGACCTCGGCCACGATCAGTTCGGCGACCTCGGCCATCAGGCCACTCTCCAGCGTGGTCGTGCGGCTCCACAGATAGATGGGGCGCGACGCCGCCGGACCCGGCCAGGTCAGTTGCACCAGCCCGAACCGCGCACGCAACCGCTGCAGCGGAAAGTTGGGGAGCACCGAAATATGCCGGCCGCGCGCCAGCATCTCCAGCAGCACGAAGGCCTCGCCCAACACGGTCACCTGCGCCCGCATCTGCTGCACGCCCCCGCCGGCCAGCATGGTCCGCACATCCTGCTCGAAGGGCGAGGTCGTGCCCATGCTGATCCAGTCGGCAGTCTCCGCCTCGCCATGCGCCAGAGAGGCCCGGCCGGCGAAGGGATGATCCATACCGCAATAGACGCCCAAAGTGTCCGCCACCAGCAGGCGCCGCTCGATGCCCTGCGGAGGGCGCTCCAGCCACGAAGGCGCGATCACGAAGTCGTGCTGGCCATCGATGAGTTGCTCGACCAGCGTATGCGGCCGGTCGCTGCGCACCGACAGGGCCAGATCGTCGAAACGCGTCAGTAGCGCGCGCGTCACCTCGTCGAGCACCGCAGCGCCCACCATGGGGCCCGAGCCGATGCGCAACTGACGACGGATGCCGCCACGGTGCCGGGCGCTCACCTCTGCTGCATCGTTGAGCCGCCGCGCGATGGCCCGTCCCTCACGCGCCAGCATCTCGCCCAGCGGCGTGCTGCGCACGCCATAGCGGCTGCGCTCGAAGAGTTGGCCGCCCGCCTGCATCTCCAGCGTCTGCATGTTGTGGGTGAGCGTGGGCTGCGTGAGGTGCAGATGCCGGCTCGCCTGCGTGATCGAGCCTTTCTCGAGGATGGTCGCGAGCTGGACCAGGTGCCGAGGATCCATCGGGATTTTTATGGTTGGCGCGTAATTTTCAATTTTACGGATGGCTGCTTCCTGCCTAAGCTCGGCAGTTGCTCCTCGCAGTGCACGCTGTCATGACCTCCAGACCCAACATCATCTACATCGTCGCCGACGACCTGGGCTATGCCGACCTCGGCTGCTACGGTGGCCGCAGCGCCGACTTCGGCCTCGTCTCCCCGAACATCGACGCCCTGGCCGAAGGCGGCCTGCGCTTCACCGAGGGCTATGCCAACTCGCCCGTCTGCTCGCCCACGCGCTTTGCGCTGATGACCATGCGCTACCAGTACCGCCTGCGCGGCGGCATGGAAGAGCCGATCAACAGCCGCAGCAAGGGCAGCACCACGCTGGGCCTGCCACCCGAGATGCCCACCCTGCCCTCGCTGCTGCGCGATGCCGGCTACGCCACGGCGCTGATCGGCAAGTGGCACCTGGGCTATCCGCCCAGCTTCGGTCCGCTGCGCTCGGGCTACGACGAGTTCTACGGGATCATGGCCGGCGGTGTGGATTACTTCACCCACTGCTCCGGCCGCGGCGACCACGACCTCTATGTCGGCGAAAGCGAGCACCACGAGACGGGCTACCTCACCGACCTGCTCTCCGCCCGCGCCGTGGGCCATGTGCAGGCCCGCGCGGCCGACGCCCGCGCCGGCAAGCCCTTCTTCCTGAGCCTGCACTACACGGCGCCGCACTGGCCCTGGGAGACGCGCGACGACGCGCATGTGGCCGCCGAGACGGCCGCCAACCTGTTCCACCTGGACGGCGGCAACATCCACACCTACCGCCGCATGATCCATCACATGGACGAAGGCATCGGCCAGCTGGTCGCCGCCCTGCGCGCAGAAGGCCTGCTGGAGAACACGCTGATCGTCTTCACCAGCGACAACGGCGGCGAGCGCTTTTCGGACAACTGGCCACTGGTCGGCGGCAAGATGGACCTGACCGAAGGCGGCATCCGCGTGCCCTGGATCGCGCACTGGCCGGCCGCCATTCCCGCTGGCACCACCAGCGCCCAGCACTGCATGACCATGGACTGGTCGGCCACGATGCTGGAACTGGGCGGCGGCGCGCCGCCTGCCGGCCACACGCTGGACGGCGTCTCGCTGGCGGCCGTGCTGCGCGATCCGGCGCAGCGCTTCGAGCGCCCGCTGTACTGGCGCATGAACCACCGCGACCAGCGCGCGCTGCGCCGCGGGCCCTGGAAGTACCTCAAGGTCGACGAGCACGAGTACCTCTTCGACCTGCGCGCCGACGAGCGCGAACGCGCCAACCTGGCGGCGCGCGAACCCGCACGCTTCCAGGCACTGCGCGAGGATTGGCTGGCCTGGAACGAATCCGTGCCGGCCATCCCCGCCGACGCGGCCGTGAGCCTGGGCTATTCGTACCGCGACATGCCGCAGCGCTGAGCGCCGCGGCCCCTCGACATCCAAGGAGACAGACCATGACCCCTTCAACCCGCTCGGCCGTCGCCCGCCGTATGGCACTCGTCGCCGGACTGGCCTTCGGCGCCTTCGCCGGCGTCGGCGCCCATGCCCAGGCTCAGGCTCAGGCCTGGCCCACCAAGACGATCAAGATGATCGCGCCCTCCACCCCGGGCGGCCCGCCCGATGTCTATGCCCGGGCACTGGCCGACCTGATGTCGCGCGACCTGGGCCAGCCCATCGTGGTCGAGAACTCGCCGGCCGTCGGCGGCATGGTGGCCGCACAACAGATGCTGCGCGCGCCCGCCGATGGCTACACGCTGATGGTCAGCACGGCCGGCATGCTGACCATCACGCCCAACGCCAATCCCAAGGCCAAGTACACGCCCGCCGACTTCACGCCCATCTGCCAGGGCGTGGACGCCGGCCTCGTGCTCGCCAGCCATCCGTCGCTGGGGCCGAGGGACTTCAAGGGCCTGCAGCAGTGGCTCAAGGCGGAGAAGACGCCGCCCACCTATTCGTCGTATTCGCCGGGCTCGCCGGCGCACTTCCTGGGCTTCCAGCTGAGCGAAGCGCTGAACGTGCCGATGACGCATGTGCCCTACCGCAGCAGCCCGCAGCAGATCACCGACATGGTGGGCGGCATCGCGCCGCTGGGTTTCGTGCAGATCGCCACCGCCACGCCGCAGATCAAGGCCGGCAAGCTGCTCGCCTTCGCCACCACCGCGCCGACGCGGGCCCCCGAGCTGCCCGACGTGCCCACGGTGCGCGAACTCGGCCTGCCGCAGCTGGAAACGACCGTGTGGTTCGGCCTGAACGGCCCACCCGGCCTGCCCGCGCCCATTGTCAAACGGCTGACCGATGCGCACCGCAAGGTGCTGGCCTCGCCGGAGTTCCGCAGCCGCATGGCGCTTTCGGGCCTCGCGCCCTCGCCCGACATCTGCGGCGACGCCTTCCTCAAGAAGATGAACGACGAGTCCGCGCGATGGGCGCGCATCGTCAAGGCCACCGGCTTCGTGGCCGACTGAGGCGGCAGTCAGCCGGCATACGGATACTCGGGCGATGGCCGAACACGACTCACGACACAAGGCAGGCACCGCCCCCCGTACCCAGCCCCGGCCGGCATGGCGCTCCAGCGGCGAAGAGCCGGACTACCGATTCACGCTCGCCAACGAACGCACCTTCCTGGCCTGGATCCGCACGGCGCTGGCGGTGCTGGCGGCGGGCGTCCTGCTCGACCAGTTCTCCACCAAGCTGCAGCCCCATCTGCTGGTGGTCGGCACCGCCATCTTGCTGAGCGTGGTGGCCGGCACGCTGGCCTTGCTGGCCTACACGCGCTGGCGGGACAACGAGGTGTCGATGCGCCACCGCCATGCGCTGCCCCATTCGCGCATGCTGGCCATCCTGACGGTGGCGGTGGTGCTCATCTGCGCGGTGCTCGCCGTGCTGATGGCCTGGGCCATTGCCAGCCATCGCGCCTGAATGTCCACCGCCGCGAGCCGCGACCCGGGCCTGCAGCCCGAACGCACCACGCTGTCCTGGACGCGGAGCGCCGCCGGCCTGCTGCTGAATGCCGTGCTCAATCTGCGCAGCGGCTATGTGCACGACTCGGTGCCGCTGCTGGTGCTCTCCGGGGCGCTGGTGGTGGCTGCAGCAGCCGTCTTCAGCTTCGGCCGAGTGCGGCGCCGCCAGCTGTCGGCGCATGGGCCCGAAGCGCTGGCCGATCCGCTGGCCATGCGGGCCGTGACGGTGGCCGCGCTGCTGGCCGCCGCGACCGGCCTGGCTTCGATCCTGCTCGGCCACTGGCACTGACGCGCCCCGGATCGATAGCCGCGCCAGCACAGGCGTTGGCCCCAGAAACGGAAAGCCGGCACGCTTTCGCATACCGGCTTCCGGGTTACCCGAAGGCATCCGCCCTGCGCCTTGCCCGCTGACAACGGGCGCCGCGCAGGGCGGCGGGGGTCTTTTACAGACCGGCCTTGCGGTAGACCGACAGGCTGCCCTGGGTGTACTGGGTGGGAATCGTGCTGTTTACGAAGGCCTTGGAATCCAGGTTGGCGGTCGGGTTGTGGGCAGCAGCCACGGCTTCGGCCTGCACGGCGGCGCGGCTGCGGGGAGCGGCCGGGGCCACGGCGACCTGCTGGCCGACGTATTCCAGGTTCTGCTCGGCGCGAGCGGCCTGCACGCCCTGGGCGTTCACTTCGGCGCGGCTGAAGGCCGACACGGGGGCGACGACGCCCTGGTATTCCTCGGCGCTGGCGCCGGCAACGGCGGCGAACGACAGGGCGGCGAGGGCGATGATCTTCGAGGTCTTGGTCATGATTTTTCTCCTGTAGGCAGGCAGTGCATTGAACAGAGCTGGCAAGGCACCCGCCTCGCCGGCTTCGGGTCTGCGTTCAATCGCTGGCCCGTGAGATGAATTGTGGACCGCTGAGCTAGGGAAAACCCGAGGCATTGCCGAACGTGGTGTTCCGCCGCAGGAAACAATCGCTGGCTACCTCGACCGCCGGAATGCGCTGGCGCGAGGGGGCCCCACCGGTCTCCGCCCGCTGCGAATGCTGCTGCGCTTTCATGGGGGAGCCGCGCCCCAATCGAAAATCATGGCCAAATGATTCAATAACCCTTGTATCATCGAACAATGACCGAGAACGAAGCCGTGTCCGCCCTCGCCGCCCTGGCCCATCCCCAAAGGCTGCGGGCGTTCCGCGCGCTGGTGGTGGCCGGGCCTCAGGGATCGACGCCCAGCACGCTGGCCGATCAGCTCGATGTGGCGCGCAACACCTTGTCCTTCCATCTGAAGGAACTGGCCCATGCCGCCCTGGTGACGATCGAACCCCAGGGCCGCAACCTGGTCTACCGCGCCGACTTCGCCCGCATGAACGATCTGCTGGGCTACATGACCGAGCACTGCTGCCAGGGCGAAGGCTGCGAAGTCGTCGCCGCAGCGCCCAGGTGCACCGCCTGCTGAGTAACGACGATGACCACGCCCTCACTTTCGAGCCGCCGCCAGCCAAACGCGGACATGAGTGCCTTCGAGCGCTACCTGACCCTCTGGGTACTGGCCTGCATCCTTGCGGGCATTGCCTTGGGCCAGTCCGCGCCGCGCGTGTTCGAGGCCGTCGGTCGCCTGGAAATCGCGCAGGTCAACCTGCCGGTAGGCGTGCTGATCTGGGTCATGGTGATCCCGATGCTGCTCAAGGTGGACTTCAGTGCGCTCGGACAGGTGCGGCAGCACTGGCGTGGCATCGGCGTGACCCTGTTCATCAATTGGGCCGTCAAGCCCTTCTCGATGGCACTGCTGGCCTGGCTCTTCATCCGCCATGTCTTTGCCGGCTGGCTGCCGGCCGAGCAGCTCGACAGCTACGTGGCAGGCCTGATCCTTCTGGCAGCTGCGCCGTGCACGGCGATGGTCTTCGTCTGGAGCCGGCTCACGGGGGGCGATCCGGTGTTCACGCTGTCTCAGGTGGCCTTGAACGACACCATCATGGTGTTCGCCTTCGCGCCCATCGTCGGGCTGCTGCTGGGCCTGTCGGCGATCACCGTGCCTTGGGCCACGCTGCTGACCTCCGTGGCGCTGTACATCGTCATCCCCGTCATCGTGGCGCAGTTCTGGCGACGCGCACTGCTGCGCAAAGGCCAGGCAAGCTTCGATGCCGCCTTGGCGCGCATCGGTCCGCTCTCCATCGCCGCACTGCTGCTCACGCTCGTGCTGCTGTTCGCCTTCCAGGGTCGCGCCATCCTGCAGCAGCCGCTGGTCATCGCCATGCTGGCAGTGCCGATCCTGATCCAGGTGTTCTTCAATTCCGGACTGGCCTACTGGCTCAACCGGCGCGTGGGCGAGAAACACGCCATCGCCTGCCCCTCGGCGCTGATCGGCGCGAGCAACTTCTTCGAGCTGGCCGTGGCGGCCGCCATCAGCCTCTTCGGCTTCCATTCCGGCGCGGCCCTGGCCACCGTGGTCGGTGTGCTGATCGAGGTGCCCGTGATGCTGCTGGTCGTACGTCTGGTCAGCCGCTCGCGCGGCTGGTACGAGCGTGGCGCGGCGTCCGCTTCCTGACCCCTGTCCCCTGCCCCATGAGCAACATCACGATTTATCACAACCCCGACTGCGGCACCTCGCGCAACGTGCTGGCCCTGATCCGCAACAGCGGCGAGGAGCCGCTGGTCGTCGAGTACCTGAAGACGCCACCCGAGCGGCAGACCCTGGTCGGCCTGATCGCGGCCATGGGCATACCGGTGCGCGGGTTGCTGCGCGAGAAGGGCACGCCCTACGCCGAGCTCGGGCTCGCCGCTCCGACATGGAGCGACGAGCAGCTGATCGACTTCATGGACCAGTACCCCATCCTCATCAACCGCCCCATCGTGGTCACGCCGCTCGGCACCCGCCTGTGCCGCCCGTCGGAGACGGTGCTGGACCTGCTGCCCCAGCCGCAGCGCGGCGCCTTCGACAAGGAAGACGGCCAGCCGGTCGTCGACGCGGAGGGCCGGCGTGTCTGAGGCCATCCACGATCTGCCGCAGCTCGACGGCGCGCATTTCGAACTGCCCGACATCCGCCGACTCATGCCGACCGAGCGCAGCACGCATGCGCCGCGCTTCCTGCTGCTGTATGGCTCGCTGCGTACGCGCTCCTACAGCCGCTTGGCCGCCGAAGAGGCCGGCCGCATCCTGCGCGCGCTCGGCGGCGAGACGCGGATGTTCAATCCGTCGGGCCTGCCGCTGGTGGACGACGCGCCGACGGACCATCCGAAAGTGCAGGAGCTGCACGCGCTCACCCAGTGGGCCGAGGGCATGGTGTGGTGTTCGCCCGAGCGCCACGGCGCCATGACCGGTCTGATGAAGACACAGATCGACTGGATCCCGCTCTCGGTCGGCGCCGTGCGCCCGACGCAGGGCAAGACGCTGGCCGTGATGCAGGTCTCGGGCGGCTCGCAGTCCTTCAATGCGGTGAACCAGATGCGCGTGCTGGGCCGGTGGATGCGCATGCTGACCATTCCCAACCAGTCCTCGGTCGCCAAGGCCTACCAGGAGTTCGACGAAGCCGGCCGCATGAATCCATCGGCCTACCACGACCGCATCGTCGACGTGATGGAAGAGCTGATGAAGTTCACGCTGCTCACGCGCGACGTGGCGCCCTATCTGGTCGATCGCTACAGCGAGCGCAAGGAGAGCGCGCAGGCCCTGAGCCAGCGGGTCGGGCAGGCGGGGCTCTGAGGGCCTGCTGCAAGAGAACGCCAAACCTCCGCCGCGCGGCCCTCAAGACGCGCCCACGGGCGCCGTGCCGGTGGAACGCGTGGTCGATTCCCACTGGAGCAACAAGGCGCGAAGGTCGTCCAGCTTGCCGGTGACAAGCGACAGTGCATCGCTGCCCAACAACAGGTGTGCGGGCGGCCGTTCGACCGCGGTGAGGATGCACTGCACCGCCATCCCGCCGTGATGCTGGCCGCAGTGGTTGCCAGGGTTGATGAGAAATGGGGCGGCAAGATCCAGAAGTTCAAGCTGCGCGAGGGACTCGGCGCGAAGAATCCGATCGACGTCTGAACCCCGGTATCCGCCGCGTCGGACGTCAGAAGGCCTCGAGCGGCAGAGCCGTGACGCTGGCCGCCCCGCCCACGATGGCGTCGCGCGTGGCGCCGGCCTTCACCAGGATGTGTTCGGCATAGAAACGCGCCGTGGCCACCTTGGCCTGCATGAAGGCCGCGTCCTGCGCCTGGGCCTCAGGCGTCAGCGCCACCAGCAGCGAGCGGCCCAACTGCCAGCCGGCCACCAGGTTGCCGGCCAGCATCAGGTAGGGCACGCTGCCCGCGTACACCGCATTTGGGTCGCCCTTGGCCTGGCCGGCGATGAAGTCCACCACGTCCAGGTAGGCCTCACGCGCTGCCTTCAGGCGCAGGGCCACGGCCTTGGCATCGTCGCTCGGGCTGGCCAGCAGTTCCGCCTCGGTCTTCTCGACCTGCGCTGCGATCGCACGTGCGGCCTGGCCGCCGTCGCGCGCCGTCTTGCGGCCCACCAGGTCGTTGGCCTGGATGGCGGTCGTGCCTTCGTAGATGGTCAGGATCTTGGCATCGCGGTAGTACTGGGCCGCGCCGGTCTCCTCGATGAAGCCCATGCCACCGTGCACCTGCACGCCCAGGCTGGTCACCTCCAGGCTCATCTCGGTGCTGTAGCCCTTGACCAG
>NZ_QQAV01000020.1 GCF_003350475.1 Pseudacidovorax intermedius | reverse complement strand
TGGCTCTTTGCCCACTCGCCCTGCTCGGCACTGCCTTCTATCCGGTTCTTGTTCATCGGCTCGCAGCTTCGCTCCACGCTTCCTCCCCACACTCGGTCGCCCTCGTGCAGTTGCGCTTCACTTCGTTCGTCGTGATCAACTTACGGCGGGACTTGCACCCGCAAGAGGGCGCCCATGCTGGGCGCACAAAGAAAAGGGGGCGTAATGCCCCCTTCGTGCTTTTGTCGCCCTGGTCGCCCTTCAAGTGCGACCGCGGCGCTTTTCAGTCTCGTCTCAAGGACGGGCAACCTTCCAGGCACCGTTGAGCATGCCTTCGCCGGTGCGGTCGCCCGGCTTGGCGTCCTTGGACCAGTAGTAGAGGGGCCAGCCGTTGTAGGCCCATTGCTTGCTGCCGTCATCGCGCATCACGATGGTGTAGCCGCCCATGGGCTTGGGATCGGCCGGGGCCATCAGCGGCGGCCAGTTGGTGGCGCACTGGGCATTGCACATCGACTTGCCGCTGTTCTGCGCGTCGCGGGCGAAGGTGTAGAGCGTCTTGCCGTTCGGGCCGATCAGCACGCCGTCCACGGTGCGGGTGGGCATGTCGGGCGCCGGGGTGGTGGCGCAGCCGGCCAACAGCGCAGCCAGTGCGAGGGCGGGTACACCGATCAGGGTGGTCTTCTTCATGGCAATCATGCAGTTCTCCTGGTTGAACGAAAGGCAGCGGGACGAGTGTAGGAAGAGGGTTGGGGCCTGCCGCGTAGGCGCAGGGCGAATTCGGTGCCTGTCTCACAGCTGCCCATGGACGGTTTGCGCCAGCGCAAGCAGGCGGTCGCGGCCGAGGGGCGCGCTCAGCGCATAGCCGAAGCCGTCGTCCACCCAATAGAAGGTCGACAGCTGTGGGCCGGCTTCGAAGCGGAAGGCGGCGCCCCTGGCTTCGGGTGCGCCGGCATCGATCTGCCCGAGGTAGAGCGTCAGGCGCTGACCTTCGGCGTTCTGGTACATGAACTGCGCCCGCGCGCCCGCCGTGCCCGGCAGCAGGCGGCCGCCGACCAGTGCGTAGCCTTGCGATGCCAGGTCAGGCAGTTTCAGGGGCCGATCCAGCCGGTGCGACAGCCACTGCACCAGGTGCTGCTCCTCCGCGGCCCTGACTTCGACAGGGTGGCGCTTCTCGGGCACGTAGAGGCTGTAGGCCACCGCGGCTTCGCGGACGAAGCCGTGCAGAGGCGGCGCCTGGGTTGCGGCCATGGTGTGCCCGCCGGTGGCACCTTGCAGTCCATTGGCCGACCAGCCGGCGCCGAAGGCGAGCACGACGGCGGCGGCCATACCGCTCCATCGCAGCGCCTGGGCTTGGCGACGCTTGCGCGCCACGGCTTCTTCGAATGCCTTGGCGGCGGCCAGGAGGCCGGGGGGCGGGGCTTCCTCCAGCACCGGCGCGTGAAGCTGCCGCAATTGCCGGCGCAGGCGATCCCACTCCTCGTCTGGAGAATGGTGCGTTGGCGGCGGGGCGGGGCGGTTCATGGCGCGGGTCGTGGGCTCATTTCAGGCGCCGCAGGGCAGGGCGGCCGCTGGGGCCTGTGCCGGCGCGCTCGGGGGGATGGCCGTCCATGAGCTGGCGTAGCCGCTCGCGGGCGCGGGACAGCCGAGACATCACGGTGCCGATGGGCACGCCGAGCACGCGGCCGATCTCGGCATAGGAGAGGTCTTCCAGCGCGGCCAGCAGCAGGACCGCACGCTGCTCGTCGGGCAGCAGCAACAGGCAGCGCTGGAGGTCGAGCGATCCGTCGGCTGCCGCCGGCATGGCCGCGGGTTCCGCTTCCAGCGCGTCGATATCCACCGCGGGTGCTGGCGCCCGCCGCAGCTGGCTGGCGTGCAGGTTGTGCATGAGGGTGAACAGCCAGGCCCGCAGGTCGGTGCCCGGCGTCCACAGCGACCACTTGTGGCAGGCGCGCTCCAGCGTGTCCTGCACCAGGTCATCGGCGGCCCAGACATCGCCCGTCAATGCGCGGGCGTAGCGCCGCAGGGCGGGGATCTGGCCGACGATGGCGTGGGAGGCGCTCATTGACTGCATGAACGCCAGCGCATCGCCGTTTATTCCAGGCGGGTCGAAAAAAATGTGCGGGCGCGGTGCCCGGCTGGCGGATTCGCGCTGGCGCGCATCCGCCCGTCCGGCCGCCTCAGCGGTTGTGCACCTTGAGCGCCCGCTCGACCTCGCGCTTGCCCTCGCGGTCCTTGATGGTGTCGCGCTTGTCGTGCTCGGCCTTGCCCTTGGCCAGGGCGATCTCGCATTTGACCTTGCCGGCCTTCCAGTGCAGGTTGAGCGGCACCAGCGTGTAGCCCTTCTGCTCGACCTTGCCGGTCAGGCGCCGGATCTCTTCCTTGTGCAGCAGCAGCTTCTTGGTGCGGATGGCGTCGGGATTGACGTGGGTCGATGCGCTCTTGAGGGGGTTGATCTGGCAGCCGACGATGAACATCTCGCCGTCGCGGATCATCACGTAGCCGTCGGTCAGTTGCACCTTGCCTTCGCGCAATGCCTTGACCTCCCAGCCTTCGAGCACCATGCCGGCCTCGTGACGCTCCTCGAAGAAATAGTTGTAAGCCGCCTTTTTGTTGTCGGCGATGCGGGGATTGGTGTTGTCCTGCTTTTTGTTGGCCATGTGGATTCCATTTGGGGGCGCATGGCATTTCTACAATCGGCCCGCACACACGTGCAGATTCTATGAAAAGTGTCCATAAGTCCGTCCTGATCTGGTACAGCGCCACCGAGATGTATGACCTGGTGACCGATGTGGCCCGCTATCCCGAGTTCCTTCCATGGTGTGACCGGGCCCAGGTGATCGAGCAGGACGATGCCGGCATGACCGCGGAAGTCGGCCTGGCGTTCGGCGGCATCCGCCAGAGCTTCACCACGCGCAACACGCATGTGCCCGGCCGCGAGGTGCAGCTCAAGCTCGTCAAGGGGCCGTTCTCGCAACTCGAAGGCATCTGGAAGTTCGCCCCGGTCGGCCAAGAGGGTGAACGGGCCTGCCGCGTCACGCTGGACCTGAACTACGGCTTCGACAACTTCGCGCTGCAGGCGCTGGTGGGCCCGGTATTCGACAAGATCGCATCGACGCTGGTCGAGGCCTTCGTCAAGCGGGCCGAGCAGGTCTACGGCGAGGGCGGCCCGGCTGCATGATCGACATCGTCGTGTGCTGGTCGGCCGCGCCGCGACAGGTGGGCGAGCAGCGGTTGCAACTTGCCGAAGGCTCGACGCTGCGCGAGGCGGCCGCCGCAAGCGCCGTGGGCGAGCAGTGGCCTGCCTGGGCCCATGAAGCCAGCCCTGGCATCTGGGGGCGAGGGGTGACCTGGGAGACGCCGTTGCGTCCTGGAGACCGTGTCGAGCTGTGCCGGCCTCTGCTGGTGGACCCGAAGGCGGCGCGGCGCGAACGCTTTCAACGGCAAGGTTCGCGGACGGCCGGGCTGTTTGCCAAGCGACGGCAGGGCGCCAAGGCGGGCTACTGAGGCCCACAGGCCCGCGCTTCGCCGGCGCGGGCGCGGGCGCCGATGCGCCGGTGGCGCATCCCTGCGGCGGACTTCAGCGCGCCACGCAATCGCTCTGGACCACGCCCTGCAGCCGTCGCTGTTCGGCCACGCGTGCGGCGTCGTCCATGATCTCGCGTTCGCCCTGGCCATTGACGCGGGCAATGCGGATGCCGCTGTCGAGGGTGGCCAGCCCCTGGCGGGCGCGGGCGCAGTTGTCCTGCCTGGCCTTGGCGGCCCTGGCCTCGGCCTCCGCCCGCTTGGCCTTCTCGGCCTCTTCCGCCTGACGGGCCTTTTCTTCCAGGACCCGGTCCACGCGCGGCGCGGAGGCGGGCGCAGCGGGGACGGGGGCCTGCGGCGCAGCCATCGCCGACACGCCAGCGCTGCCGCCTGCCGGCCGGCCGAGGATGTTGCGCGCCGGAACATCCGCGGGCGGTGGGCGGTCGCTGAACACCTTGCGTCCGTTGCCATCGATCCATTGCCACTGGGCTTGGGCGGCCAGCGGCAGTGCCAGCAGGGCCAACAGGACGCAGGTTGCGGGTCTCATCCGGCCAGTGTAGTGGCAGCAATGGCGGCTCGTTACAATCCGTCTTTTGGAGCTTCACCATGCGCCTTCTCGGCAAAGCGCTCACCTTCGACGATGTGTTGCTGGTGCCTGCGTTCTCCCAGGTCCTGCCCAAGGACGCCTCCCTCAAGACCCGCCTTTCCCGCAACATCGAGCTGAACCTGCCTCTGGTTTCGGCGGCGATGGACACCGTGACCGAAGCCCGCCTGGCGATTGCCATCGCCCAGGAAGGCGGCATCGGCATCGTGCACAAGAACCTCACGGCCCAGCAGCAGGCGGCCGAGGTGGCGAAGGTCAAGCGTTACGAATCCGGCGTCCTGCGCGACCCGGTCGTCATCACACCCCAGCACACGGTGCTGCAGGTGCTGCAGTTGTCGGAGGAGCTGGGCATTTCCGGCTTCCCGGTGATCGACGGCGGCAAGGTCGTCGGCATCGTCACCGGCCGTGACCTGCGCTTCGAGACGCGCTACGACGTGCCGGTCACCGAGATCATGACGCCGCGGGCCAAGCTCATCACCGTGAGCGAGGGCACTTCGCCCGCCGAGGCCAAGGCGCTGCTGAACAAGCACAAGCTCGAACGGTTGCTGGTCGTGGCCGACGACTTCGAGCTCAAGGGCCTGATCACCGTCAAGGACATCACCAAGCAGACCAGTTTCCCGAACGCGGCGCGCGACGCATCGGGCCGCTTGCGCGTGGGCGCGGCGGTGGGTGTGGGCGAAGGCACCGAGGAACGTGTCGAGGCCCTGGTCAAGGCCGGCGTGGACGCCATCGTGGTCGACACCGCCCACGGCCACAGCAAGGGCGTGATCGAGCGGGTGCGCTGGGTCAAGCAGAACTATCCGCAGGTCGATGTGATCGGCGGCAACATCGCCACCGGCGCCGCCGCCAAGGCGCTGGCCGAGGCGGGCGCGGATGCGGTCAAGGTCGGCATCGGCCCGGGTTCCATCTGCACCACGCGCATCGTGGCCGGCGTGGGCGTGCCGCAGATCATGGCCATCGACAACGTGGCCACGGCGCTGGGCGACAGCATTCCGCTGATCGCCGACGGCGGAATCCGCTACTCGGGCGACATCGCCAAGGCCATCGCGGCCGGCGCCAGCACCGTGATGATGGGCGGCATGTTTGCCGGCACCGAAGAGGCGCCGGGCGAGATCATCCTGTTCCAGGGCCGCAGCTACAAGAGCTATCGCGGGATGGGCTCCATCGGTGCGATGCAGCAGGGCAGCGCCGACCGCTACTTCCAGGAATCGAGCACGGGCAATCCCAATGCCGACAAGCTGGTGCCCGAAGGCATCGAAGGCCGTGTGCCCTACAAGGGGTCGATGCTGTCCATCGTCTACCAGATGGCCGGCGGCCTGCGGGCCTCGATGGGCTACTGCGGTTGCGCCACCATCGACGAGATGAAGTCGAACGCCGAGTTCGTGGAAATCACGGCGGCCGGCATCCGCGAAAGCCATGTGCACGATGTGCAGATCACCAAGGAAGCGCCCAACTACCGGGCGGAGTGACCCGGCGTCGCGCTGAAAAGGGCCAGATTGTTCTGGCCATTTTTCTTTCCTGGCTAGAATATGGTCCGAATTCCCCATAGACGGGCCAGATTCGACATGCACACCGTCCCCATCCACCAAGCCAAGAGCCAGCTTTCCGAACTGATCCGCGCTGTCGAGAACGGAGAGGAAGTCGTGCTGACTCGCCACGGCAAGCGGGTGATCCGGCTGATCAAGGAGCCCGAGTCGGTGCAACCCAGCATCGAGGCGCGTCGACAGGCCATCGTGGCAGAGCTGCAGGCGCTGCGCGCCAAGGTGGCCGCGACGGCGGCAGAGCAGGGTGCCGGCTTCGACCTGCTGTGGCAGCAGCACGAGGCCGCCCAGGCAGCGCGCACGGGGTCATGGGTCCAGGGCGACCTTCCCACGGCCGGGCACCCGAAGGACGACGATGCTGGTCATTGACGCCTCGGCCTTCACCCGCTGGGCCTTCCCGGCCGAGGGCAGTGACCGCGTGTCGCAGGCGCTGATCCGCGTCATGACCGAGGAAGAAAGCGCAACCAGCGCCGCCACCTTCCCCCTCGATGTGCTCCAGGCCACCGGTTGCGCGCTGGCCACCGGCCGGTTCACGACGGCCGTCCACCAGCACGTGCTGCGGCTGCTGAGCCGGCTGCCGGTGGCATTGGCGCCCATGCGCATCTCGCCGCTGGAGTTCTGGACCTGGGCGCAATCGATGCAGCTCGGCCCTCACGATGCGGCCTATCTCAAGTTGGCCGTCGACCTCAAGGCGCCGCTGGTCACCATGGCGCCTGCGCTGCACCGCGCCTGCCTTCAACTGGACCATCCCGTCATCACCGACCTGACCTGACGCGGCGCCCACGCGGCCGCATCTCCCTTCTTTCGGAGCCCACCATGCAACACGACAAGATCCTCATCCTCGACTTCGGCTCGCAGGTCACGCAGCTGATCGCCCGCCGCGTGCGCGAAGCCCATGTGCTGAGCGAAGTGCATCCCTGCGATGTGACCGACGAATGGGTGCGGCAGTACGCCGCCGACGGCTCGCTCAAGGGCGTGATCCTGTCGGGCAGCCATGCCAGCGTGTACGAAGAGAGCACCGACAAGGCACCGCAGGCCATCTTCGAACTGGGCGTGCCGGTGCTGGGCATCTGCTATGGCATGCAGACCATGGCGCACCAGCTGGGCGGCAAGGTCGAGGGCGGCCACAAGCGCGAGTTCGGCTTCGCGGCCGTGCGGGCGCGCGGCCACACCGAGCTGCTGCGCGACATCGCCGACTTCACTACGGACGAGGGCCACGGCATGCTCAACGTCTGGATGAGCCATGGCGACAAGGTGAGCGAGCTGCCGCCCGGCTTCAAGCTGATGGCCAGCACCGACAGCTGCCCCATCGCCGGCATGGCCGACGAAGCCCGCAAGTTCTATGCGGTGCAGTTCCACCCCGAGGTCACGCACACGCAGCAGGGCAAGGCGATCCTTGAGCGCTTCGTGCTCGGCATCTGTCAGGCCCAGCCCGACTGGGTCATGAAGGACCACATCGCCGAGGCGGTGGAGGCCATCCGCCAGCAAGTCGGCGACGAAGAGGTGATCCTCGGCCTGTCGGGCGGCGTCGATTCATCCGTGGCGGCGGCGCTGATCCACCGCGCCATCGGCGACCAGCTGACCTGCGTCTTCGTCGACCACGGCCTGCTGCGCCTGGACGAAGGCAAGATGGTGATGGAGATGTTTGCCGGCAAGCTGCATGCGCGGGTCATCCACGTCGACGCCAGCGAGCAGTTCCTGGGCCATCTGCAGGGCGTGCGCGACCCGGAGCAGAAGCGCAAGATCATCGGCCGCGAGTTCGTCGAGGTGTTCAAGGCCGAGGCCGCCAAGCTCAAGGCCGGCACCGGCGGCCACAAGGGCGCGACCTTCCTGGCACAGGGCACCATCTATCCGGACGTGATCGAGTCCGGCGGCGCCAAGAGCAAGAAGGCCGTCACCATCAAGAGCCACCACAACGTGGGCGGCCTGCCCGAACAGCTGGGCCTGAAGTTGCTGGAGCCCCTGCGCGACCTGTTCAAGGACGAGGTGCGCGAACTGGGCGTGGCGCTGGGCCTGCCGCCCGAGATGGTGTACCGCCATCCCTTCCCCGGCCCCGGCCTGGGCGTGCGCATCCTTGGCGAGGTGAAGAAGGAGTACGCCGACCTGCTGCGCCGTGCCGACGCGATCTTCATCGAGGAGCTGCGCAACTTCCGCGACGAGGCCACGGGCAAGAGCTGGTATGACCTCACCAGCCAGGCCTTCACGGTTTTCCTGCCGGTCAAGAGCGTGGGCGTGATGGGCGATGGCCGCACCTACGACTATGTGGTGGCGCTGCGCGCCGTGCAGACCAGCGACTTCATGACCGCCGACTGGGCCGAGCTGCCCTATGCCCTGCTCAAGAAGGTGTCGAGCCGCATCATCAACGAGGTGCGCGGCATCAACCGGGTGACCTACGACGTGTCGAGCAAGCCCCCGGCGACGATCGAGTGGGAGTGACGCTGAATCGCTGCAGCACGCCACTCGATGGAGTGCAGCTGGATCCCTGTTTACGACCACTGGCGCCCGCACCCGGCGCTGACCATGGCGCTCGAGATCCCGAGCATTGATGCTGGGATCGTCACGCGCGCACAATTCGATGCGCCGTTGCGGAATTCCGGATGCCTCACTGAAGCTCGTCGCGTGGGCTTGTTCTTCAAGTCTTGCCGGGCGGCCGTCGCCCGGGCCGGCTTGGGGGCGAGTGGTCTGCCGCTTGTTCCCAGCCGCCTCCCAAGGCCATGAACACGGCAATCTGGTACTGCGCAATCTGTGCATCCGAGACCGCCAGCGAAGCCTCGTGGGAAGCCAGGGTGCGCTGCGCATCCAGGACATCGAGCTGGCCGATCTTTCCGCTGATCAGAAGCGCCCAGGACTGCTCTGCCACGATCAGGCTCTGGTCCCGTGCGGCGACGAGCGCCGCATGGCGATCGAGCTCCCGCGCGTAAGCGCCCAGTGCGGTCTCGACTTCGCGCAGCGCATTGAGAACGGTGCCGTCGAACCGTGCGAGCGCACCTCGCGACGTTGCTTCGGCTTGGCTGATCCGCGCGCGGGCCACACCGGTGTTCGGAACCGTCCAACTGATCAGCGGACCAACGCCGTAGCTGAAGGTTTCACGGTTGGCGAAGCGTCCGAGAAAGCCTGACGATCCCGATGTCAGACCCAGTGTCACCTTGGGATAGAGATCACCTGTCGCCACACCGATTCGTGCGGTGGCCGCTGCCAGACTTCGCTCCGCCTGCCGTACATCGGGCCGACGTCCAAGCAGCGCGGCGCCTTCGCCGACCGGGAGCAAACCGGCCACACGCGGAGGCTGCTCGCACTGGCTGACGGCATGAGGAAAGTGGCGCGGCGGCGCACCCGTGAGCGCGGCAAGCCGATACAGGGCCTGCTGGCGTTGGGTTTCCAGCGGAGAAATCGCGGCGCGCAGGGCTTCAAGCTGAGCGCGCGCACGCGCGGCGTCCATGGCGCTGGCCTTGCCCGCGCGTTGCAAGCGCTGCGCGAGCGCGAGCGCCTCCTCCTGCAAACGTACCGACGCCTGCGCCACGCGCAACTGCAGACCGGCCGAGCACGCCGAAGCGTAGGCCTGTGCCGTGCCGCCCGCGACGCTCACGCGCACGACATCCACCGCTGCGCGCGCGGCGCCTGCATCCGCCTCGGCAGCGTCGATGGCGCGCCGCAGCTGGCCGACGAGGTCCAGTTGATAGGACACGGCCACCCCCGCGCTGTAGTTGGCTCGGCTCGGCGGCGCTTGATCCTGCTGCAGGACGGACAAGCCCGAAGCGTGACCAAAGCCCGGCCCGCCCTGGATGACGACCGATGGCTTCTCGCTGCCGTGCGCCTCGCTCCCGATCGCCGCGGCACGCTCGAAGTTGGCCAGGGCTTGCCGCAGATCAGTGTTGTGCGCCAGGGCCTGGGCAATCAGGCTGTCGAGCTGCGGGTCGTCGAAAAGGCGCCACCAGTGCGCGGGCATGGTTGCATCTGATGTGGCCTCGCCACCAGAGAGGAACGGCCCTGCCGAGGCGGACTGCTCTGCGGTGAGTGCTGCTGGCGCCACGTAGTCGGGGCCGACGGGAACCTGGGCACAGCCAGCCAGCATCCCACATGCGGCGACCATTGTTCGAGCGAGGACCCGAAGCGGCGTCATGACCGCGGCTCCTGAACGCCGGTCTCGGCGGCGGTGGCCGCTCCCCGACCTTCCATCACCTCGACGGAGACGGTCTGCCCGACGACCAGACGAACGTGGGCCGGCAGCGGATCGAGCTTCACCCGAACCGGAACACGCTGGGCGAGCCGCACCCAGTTGAAAGTGGGATTCACGCTGGACAGCAGGTTGGCGCCGGTGCTGCGGTCGCGGTCGCCGATACCAGCGGCAATGCTGTCAACCGAGCCTTCGAGCGAGGCTGCGCCCATGGGGGTCACGCGGACCCGGTCGCCCAGTCGGATGCGCGAGAGCTTGTTCTCCTCGAAGTAGCCCTCGACGTAAATGGAATCATCCGCCACCAGCGCCAACGCGGCGTGGCCGGCCGTCGCATAGGCGCCCTGGCGCAGATCGAGATTGGTGACACGACCTGCCGCGGGTGCGCGCACATCTGTGCGCTTGAGGTTCAGGCGGGCCACATCGAGCGTTACCTCCGCCTGGCGCAGGGCCGTTTCGGCAGCCCGCAGCGCTCCCTTGGCTTGCTCGACACGCAGGCGCGACTGCTCGCGCACCTCCTGCGCGACGAGCCCCTCCAGCTCGTCGTTGCGGCGGCGCTCGCGTTGCGCCTGGGTCAGTGCGACTCTCTGATTGCCGATGACGATCCGCTGCGCGGCGACGGCAGCCTCGGCCTGCCGCAGGGCCAGCGTGAAACGGGCTTCATCGATCGAGAAGAGCAACTCGCCGGCCACGACCGGCTGGTTGTCGCGCACCGCCACCTCGGCCACCATGCCGGACACATCGGGCGCGACCTGGACGACGTCCGCCCGCACCCGGCCGTTGCGTGTCCAGGGGGCAAGCTCATAGTGGTCCCAGAGTTGGAGAGCGGCCGAGCAGGCGGCGACCGCGACCAGCGCGGTCAGCAGCATCCGCAAAAGGGATGGAGTCCGGCGCAACAGCCAGTGGGGAAGACGGACGGATGTGGTATTCATGGTCGATCAGCAGGACAACGGGTCGGTTCAGGAGGAGAGGGCGCCGGTCAGCCTGACCAACGCATAGAGCGACAGGAGATACAGCCCCAGGTCGAAAAGCGGTGGGTGCCACACCCACCGGTAGGCACCCACGAGCGACAGCAGGCGGCGAACCCACCAGGCGCATGCCATGGCGCCTCCGGCGACCAGGAGCAGACCGGGAACGTAGATGCCGAAAACGCTGGTCTCGATCATGGTTGGAGCTCCGAAGGCGCTGAAGGAAAGAGGTCCCTGCGCAACCCCACGAGGGCCGACACAGCGGGCTCGCATGCGGTGCTCGCAAGGCAAAGGGCCAGCAGCCGGTCGATAACCGGCAACAGCGCGTCGAGCCGCCGCGGCGACTCCGTGGCTTGGGCGAGGAACGCGCGCTCAAGGCCGACCAGCAGCTCGCGCACCGGCGTTTCGGGCAGCAGGTGGCGCTGCTGTTGAAGGACGGCGACGCTCGCGCCCAAGCGAAGTTCGCGCATGGCGAGCTGCGCCGCCTGGCCGCCGTGATCTGCGGCGCTGCCGGCGGTGCGCGGGACCAGCAGCGCGATCCGGTCCAGCATGCGGCCGGCGAATGCGTCACGCGCCAATGCGCGTCCTGGCCGTGCCGCCGTGCCGGCCATCCCGGCAAGGTCGCGCCAGGTGGCCCGGTGGATGCGCCGCGCACTCCATTCGCTGCTCACGCTGCGCACGAGGGCGGTGACGCGCGCGGCGATCAGGGCACCGGCGAAGAGCGCCAGATTGCTCTCGAGAAAGCTGACCCAGTCGGCACTGGCGATGTCGTGCAGGGCCAGCGTACCGGCCACACCGAAAAACATGCCCAGCGCCGTGAGGCTGCTTGCCGGACGAGCGAGGTAGCCGCCCACGACCAGGAACAGCGGCGCGATACAAAGCACCAGCATGCCGAAGTCGTGCGCCAGCGGCATGACGCCGAGGATGTAGAAGGCCGACACGGGCATCGACCACAGCAGCGCGACCAGGAACTTGTGCATGCCCGGCAAAGGGTCGTCCATGGTCGCGAAGAAACTGCAGAAGATCGCTGCCGCCATGGCCATCGACGATCCCGCCCGCCAGCCGCTGAATATCCAAGCCGCGCATGCAGTGCAGGTGGACAGCACCACGGTGAACGCAGAACGCATCGCCAGGCCTCGGTCCACGTGAAGGACGGAAGGCCGCGAAGGCTTTCCTCGCGTCGGATGCGGGGCGTGGCCGGCCAGACCGGCGGCAATGTCGACGCGAAGCGCGTGGCACCGGCGCCATCCGGCGACCAGTTCGTCGACGTGGGCGGCCACGCCGATGTTCAGCGAACGCACCCAGGAAGAGTTCCGCCGGTCGGCGCCCTCCAGTCGTGCCGCCTCCCGAACGCCGTCCAAGGCGCCGGTCGACACGTCGGCGCCGAGGCCGGCGCTGTTTTGTGCCATGGCCCGTGCGATGCGGTTGGGCACGCCGCCCGTTGCATCGCGCAAGCCGGCGAGCCGGTCCTCCAGGGCCGAAAGCGAAGGTGTGAGTGCCGCAAGGCCATCGTGCAGCTCGCCCACGGCATATTGGGTCCATCGCAGGCCGCTGGTATCAAAGGGCACGTGGGTGGCCAGCAGGCGCAACTGGGTGATATCGGTGGCGATGCGCCGTCTGTCCTGCGCCAGCCGCGCCCGAAGCTCATCGTCGGTATCCGGGCTCAGCAGGTCGCCGGCCCATCGGCGGACGTCGCCCAGCGTGCGGTCGACAAGCCCGAGGAGCGAAGGTGCGAGGCTGGCGGGTAACACGATGCTGTGCACCAGGCTCGCGCAGACGATGCCGAGCGCGATCTCCTCGGTCCGGGCGACGGCGGTGTCGAACATCGAGGCGGGTGCGTCCACCAGCGGAAAGCCGATCAGGGCCGCAGAGTAGCCCCCGAGCATGAACGCATAGGAGCGCGCGCTTCGGTCCATCAGCGACAGGTAGAGGCACGCGCCAACCCACAGCGCAAGGGCGAGCGACAGAAGCACAGGCGAGCCCGACAGCGACGGAATCAGCACCACCGCGGCTGCGCACCCCAGCAAAGTGCCGCACAGGCGGTACAGCGACTTCGAGCGCACATGGCCCGCCAGGGGGTGGGCCACGATGTACGCGGTCATCATGGACCAGAAGGGCCGCGGCAGCCCGAAACGGCTGGACAGGTACAGCGCGAGCATGGCCGCGGCAAAGCTCTTGAGCGAAAAGAGCCACTCCTGCCTTGAGAAAGCGGGCCACGCGGTCATGCGGCACCCCTGGAGAGCGGGTTCGGCACGGTCGATGCGGCCCCGTCTTTGTTGAGAATGGTTTGCATGTAGAGATGCTAGGCATCGGCAGGCTCGTCAGAAATCGTAAACTTGGACAGATGATTTCTTTTTTCGGTCATCCAGGGTGAGTCGGCCGGTCCGTCCGACGTCTCGTGCCAGCCTCGACCTGCACTACGAGCCGTCGGTGCCCGTCATGGCACATCGCGTGGACGTCCAGGAACGCGAGCGCGAGGTTCCCGTTCACAGGCATCGCTCCGGCCAGCTGGTGATGGCGCTGCGCGGGGCGGTCTCGTGCGACGTGCCCGGTGCGATGTGGATGGTTCCGCCCCAGGCGGGCGTGTGGATTCCGGGCGGTACGCCGCACAGCAACCACGGCACGGCCAACGCGGTGATCTATTACCTGTTCGTCGCGCGCGACGCGGCGCCCTTGCCCGCCAGTTGCTGCACCCTGCGCATCAGCCCGCTGCTCAGCGAGATGATTCAGTACCTGGCAGCGCAGCCGCCCTCCTATGAGGCCGGCGGGCCGACGGGCCGGCTGGCGCGGGTGCTGCTGGACCAACTCTGCGCCATGCCCGCAGAAGAGGTCTCGCTGCCTTTGCCTGAGGACACCCGCCTGCGGCAGGTCTCGCGAGCCATGATGCGAGACCCCTCTGACCGCCGTACCCAGGCGGATTGGGCCCGCCATCTCGGCATGAGCGAGCGAACGTTGAATCGCCTTTGCACGTCGCAGACCGGCCTGAGCTTCGGGCGGTGGCGACGCCAATTGCACATGATGGTCGCGCTTCGTGAGCTGTCTGGCGGCGCGACCGTGCAGCAGGTCGCCTACGACCTCGGCTACGAGTCGCCCTCGGCCTTCATCACGATGTTCAAGAAGGCCTTCGGCAAGCCTCCGGCCACGTACATCAATGACCGGTTGATGGCCGGAGGATGAGGGCCTTCATCGGCCGGCAGCACGTCGTGTCCGCGTGAACGCAGCCGCGTTCCGCCTCCGGAATTCAGCGGTAGGGGCGCGCGTGGGTCACGCCGCCGTCCACCACGAGGGTGGCGCCCATCACGTAGTCGCCGGCGCGCGAGGCCAGGAAGATGGCGGCGCCCGCAATGTCGTCGGGTGTGCCGATGCGTCTTGCGGGAATGTGCTCCGACAGCGCTTCTCCGTGGTCGCGGGCATTGCGGTTCATCTCGGACGGAAACGCGCCTGGCGCAATGGCGGCGACCGCAATGTTGTCCTGTGCCAGGCGCATCGCCATCCGCCGTGTCAGGTGAATCAGCCCTGCCTTGCTGGCGACGTAGGAATAGTTTTCCTGGGGATTGAGCCCGATGCCGTCGGTGGAAGCGATGTTGATGATCTTCCCGACACGCGCCTGGGCTGCGGCGCGCATCGGTTGGGCCAGCGCCTTGGTCAGGAAGAAGGGCGTCTTGAGGTTCAGATCGACCACCTTGTCCCAGCCGCCTTCGGGAAAGGCGTCGAAATCCTCTCCCCAGGCCGCGCCCGCGTTGTTGACCAGGATGTCGAGCGTCGACTCATGCCGCCCGTAGGCGTCGGCCACGGCTCGGCAGCCTGCGACGGTGGACACGTCGTGGGGCAACGAAACGCAGCGGCCTGCGCTGGCGAGCTCCTGCGCTGCCAGATTGCAGGCCTGTGCCTTTCGCGCAGTGATATAGACGCGGGCGCCATGAGCGAGAAAGCCCTCGGCGATCATGCGTCCGATGCCTCGCGAACCGCCGGTGATGAGTGCCGTGCGCCCCTGCAGCGAGAAAAGATCCCCGCCGTTCATGACGTCGACCCCACAGCGACGGCCTGCACGGCGTTGTCGTCCCGTGCGTCCATCCCGAGGCGCGATCGCCGCACATAGGCCGTGCCGTCGAACAGCCGTCGGGCCGTGCGTGTGAAATGGACCTCCCGAACCGCCCATTCCTCGCCGCCCACATGTTCGACGTTCGCATAGATCTTGAGCACGCCGCTCGGATGCCCGATCCGGATGCGCGCCGGTCCGGCGTGCGTGCCTCGCGCTTCGGCGGGAATCGTCCCCGCAATCTGCGCCGCCACCGAAAGGCAGACCGAGCCGCCGCCGGGGAACGCCTTGTGCATCGCGCCACCGTTGAGCACCATGCGGGCAATGAAATCGACCTCCGACGAGTGCACGACGCGGTCGCCAGCGATGGTCCGGTAGTCCTGTGCTTCGCTGATGAGAATCTGGTAGGGCGTCAAGAACCCTGACGAAGGAAGGTCGCAGCGTTCCACGGCCCAGCGCCTGACCTCCTCGGCCATCTCATAGATGTCTGCGCTGAGCTGGCCCGGCAACTCTGTGCCGGTGATGCCCAGATCCGCCGCTCGAATGAAAACGCAGGCGGTACCGACATCGACCACGGACACCGGAATTTCGCGCCCAAGCTTCGATATGGGGACCCAATCGCGGGCCTGCCCTGTAGGCAGAAGCTTGCCGGTGGTGGAGCCGCTCGTGTCCGAATAGTCCAGCGCCACTTCCGCGCCGGTGCCGGGCACGCCGTCCACCTCGCTGTCGCCTTCCACGCGCGGCTCGCCGTCGGCGCACTGCACGGCCATGCGCAGGATCTTTCCGGTGTTCGTGTTGTGCACCCGCACGGTGGTGACGGGTTCATGCACGGGAATCAGCTTTTCCTGCAATGCATAGACCCCGGTGGCCGATGAGATGTTGCCGCAGACGATCTCGAAGCTGAGGGTGGGTTGATCGATGCCCACCTGCACGAAGGTGTAGTCGATGTCCGCGTCCGGGCGTGACGGCGGTCCAATGATGGCGCATTTGCTCGTCAGGATGTCAGCGCCTCCGAGCCCATCGATCTGACGGACGTCCGGACTTCCGAACAGAGCCAGAAGAAAGCGAAGACGCTCTTGCGGATCGCTGGGCACGTCATGCTGAGACAGAAAAACGGCCTTGCTGGTGCCACCACGCATCAGGGTGACAGGGACGCGAACTTGTTCTTTCATCGATCCAGTATGCGGCGCCAGAAGGTGCCTGTCCTTTGAGTTTTGCTGGCCTCTTTTTAGGTCCGCTAAATGCTCCGGATGCTTTAGCACCACTAAAGAGTGCCCAGCAAAAGTCCAATGACTGCAGACATTCGGATCTCGATACTTTTCCTCGCTGACGAACTCCAGACGAACAGGAGACACCTTTGAAGATCATCAAGCGAACGGAATCCCCCTTCCGTCAAGCCCCCGGCGGCATGGTGCTTGTCGCCACCCGAGTAGCCGGGCAGCCAGCCCAGTTTCCGCCGATCGAATTCACCCATGACGACCAACCGGTCGAAGTCGTCGAGCTCGGACCCATCGGTTCTCTCTACAGCTTCACGATCGTGCATCCCGGCAAGGAGAAGCAGCCCTATGGCCTGGCCATGGTCGACTTCGAACCGGGTGTGCGTGCGTTTGGTCGGCTGCTGTATGACGCCGAGCCGCCTGCCATCGGCGCCCGCCTTCGGGTGGTGCCCTTCGCGTTGCCGGACGGCACGCCCGACTATGCATTCCAGGAGTGATGCCCCATGAAGCAACCACTGATCACCGGCGTTGGCATCACTGACTTCGGTCGCTTTCCCGAGCTGACCGAAGAGGCCATGGCCCAGGCGGCCATCCTCGATGCGCTGGCCGATGCCGGCACACCGCTGTCCGAGGTTCAGGCGTTCTACTGCGGCAACGCGCTCGGCGCGATGCTGCCCGGGCAGCGCGCCTTGCGCGAACTGCACGCCAGCGGCGGCGCGGTCTACAACGTGGACAACGCCTGCTCCAGCGGAGCCACCGCGCTGAATCTCGCACTGCAGGCGCTCAAGGTCGGCCAGTACGACACCGTCGTAGTGTTCGGCATGGACCATCTGAGCAGCCTGGGCGGCGGCCCGCTGCAACTCAGCCAGAAGGACTGGAACAACCGACGCGGCATGATCATGCCCGCCCTGTACGCCATGCGGGCCCGGCGCTACATGCACGACCACGGCCTCGACCTGACGACGCTGGCGGACATCTCGGTCAAGAACCGCAAGCATGGCGTCCTGAATCCCATCGCCAAGTTTGCCAAGCTCGCGAGCCGCGACGAGGTTCTGGCGTCGCGTCCCGTGGCTGAGCCGCTCACGCTGCTGCAGTGCTGCCCCGCCGTGGTGGACGGCGCCGCTGCCCTCGTGCTCACGACCAAACCCTCCAGGGGCGTCGCCAAGCCGGTGCGTGTTCTGGCGTCCGTGGTGCAGTCCGGCTTGTTCGAGACCACACCGGTCGACATGACCGAGGCCGAGATCACCGCGCGTGCCGCCAGGCTGGCCTACGAGCAGGCCGGCATCGGGCCTGAGGACCTCAGCCTGCTGGAAGTGCACGACGCGTTCACCATTTCCGAGCTGCTGTACTACGAGGCGCTTGGCCTCTGCAAGCGCGGCGAAGCGGCAAGCCTGCTGAGGAGCGGCGCAACCACTCT
The DNA here is from genome assembly GCF_003350475.1 of Pseudacidovorax intermedius. Classification (GTDB taxonomy): domain Bacteria; phylum Pseudomonadota; class Gammaproteobacteria; order Burkholderiales; family Burkholderiaceae_C; genus Xenophilus; species Xenophilus intermedius. The sequence continues at coordinate 23,485 of NZ_QQAV01000020.1, read as the reverse complement.
GGGCGGCCGCGTGCCGGTCAACCCCAGCGGCGGACTGATCGCCAAGGGGCACCCGCCGGGCGCGACCGGTGTCGCACAGGTGGTGGAAGTCTGCGAACAACTGCAAGGCCGTGCCGGCGCGCGCCAAGTGCAGGACGCACGCATCGGCCTCACGCAGGTCACCGGCGGCGGTATCTGGGGCGTCGACCACGCCGCCTGCTCGATCAACATTCTTTCGCTGTGATGGCCCTCTCCATGAACCCGACAGACATCATCACGCCCACCTCGCTGCACGGCCTCGTCGCCGTCGTGACCGGTGGCGCCAAGGGCATCGGCCTCGGCATTGCGCGCGAGCTGGCACAGGCGGGGTGCCGCCTCGCACTGTGGGACTTCGACGATGCCGCGCTGGAGGAGGCCAGGCGCACGTTGTCGAGCGAAGGGGCGGACGTGAGCACCTTCAAGGTCGACGTCAGTTCCGTGGACCAGGTGGAGGCGGCGGTGGCGCGGCTGCTGGCGTCGCATGAACGCATCGACGTCCTGGTCAACAACGCCGGCATCGGCGGCGACAAGCTGGTCTCCAAGATGGATCTTGCGTTCTGGAGCCGCGTGATCGAGATCAACCTGACCTCGCAGTTCATCTGTGCGAAGGCGGTCCTTCCGCAGATGGCGCAGAACCGCTTTGGACGCATCATCAACATCGGTTCTCGCGCATGGCTGGGCAACCGCGGCCAGGCGGCCTACTCGGCCTCCAAGGGCGCCGTGGTGAGCCTGACACGCTCGCTGGCGCTCGAATATGCGCGCAAGGGCATCACCGTCAACGCTGTGGCGCCTGGCATCGTGGAGACGCCGCTGTTCGCCACGCTCACCGAGGACGTGCGGCAGAGCCTGCACAAGACCGTGCCGATGGACCGCATCGGCCAGCCGCAGGACATCGCCCGCGCGGTGCGCTTCTTTGCGGAGCCCGGGTCGAGCTACATCACGGGCCAGCTGCTGTACGTCTGTGGCGGCCGCAGTCTGAGCAGTCCTTCCGTCTGAAGCCCAACGACATCGGCGGGGCCGGAATGAATCGCAGAAAACTTATCCAGTCTCTCGCTGCGCTGGGGCCGGCATCGGTGGCCTCGGCGTTTGCGCAGGAGTATCCGGCCCGGCAACTCCGATTGCTCGTTCCCTATACCGCCGGTGGAGGCACCGATCTGGCGGCGCGCGTGGTGATGAAGAAGCTCAGCGAGCAGTTGGGTCAGCCGATCATCGTTGAAAACAAGCCTGGGGGCGGGGCTGCACTGGCTTACATCGAGCTCCTGCGCAGCAAGCCTGATGGATACGTGTTGACGACAGGCTCCGGCGTTACATCGCTGCTGAACCTTCTCAACAGCAAACTGCCATTCGATGCTGCGACAGAACTGGTGCAGGTCGCACCGCTGGCGAGCGTGCCGATTGTTCTGGTCGCGAGCAACAAGGTGCCCGCTGGAAACGTGGCCGAGCTCATCGCCTATGTGAAGCAGCACCCTGGATTGAGTTTCGGCACGCCCGGTCCCGCAACGCCACATCATCTTGCCGGGGTGCTGTTCGCCTCGATGGCCGGTCTGCAGATGACGCACGTGGGCTATCGCGGCACTGCGCCCGCCGTTCAGGATGTCGTCGGTGGGCACCTGCCGTTGGCCATCGTCGGACTGTCGACGGCAATTCAGTTTGCCCGAAGCGGTCAGTTGAAGGTTCTCGGCGTGGGAAGCTCGCAACGCTCCGGGCTGGCGCCCGACATACCGACGCTGGCCGAAGGCGGCCTCGCCGGGTATGACGCGAGTTACTGGTACGACATCTGTGTGGCGAGCGGGGTGCCACAGCCTGTCGTGGAACGCCTGCATGCCGGCATCACCAAGGCCGTCCAGGACCACGACGTCCGCGCAGCGCTCACCGCGGCGGGGCTGGAGCCCATGGCGGTGACCCGGGACGTGTACCGCCGCATGTTGCGATCGGAACGGGCCAAATGGGAGCCGGTCATCCGCGCCAACAACATCCAGATGGGTTCCTAGGATGCTGGCAAACGCTCTCCAGGGCTTGAGGGTCATCGACTTCACCCAGGTCATGGCCGGTCCGACCTGCACCTTGTGTCTGGCCGACCTCGGCGCCGATGTGGTGAAGGTCGAGGCGCCCAGCGGCGATCTCTCCCGCGCCCTTTCACCATGGGTCAACGGGGAGGGCGTCCCGTTCCTGGCGCTGAATCGCAACAAGCGCGGCATCGTGCTGGACCTGAAGCAGCCGTCGCACCGGAAGGCCGCGCAGAAACTGATCGCGCAGGCCGATGTGCTGGTCGAGAGTTTCCGTCCCGGCGTGATGGCGCGCTTCGGGCTGGACTACGCCACGGTGTCCGCGGACAACCCGCGGCTCATCTACTGCTCGGTTTCGGCCTACGGCCAGCAGGGTGCCAGCAAGGACTTGCCCGGTGTGGATGGCGTGCTGCAGGCCGTGAGCGGTCTGATGAGCGTCACCGGCGCGCCAAATGGCGAGCCGTGCAAGGTGCCGGTGCCGGTCGTCGACCTGGTCACCGGATCGCTTGCAGCCATCTCGGTGCTGGCCGCTCTTCAAGACCGCCTGCGCACCGGCAAGGGTCAGCACGTCGAGGCCAGCATGTTCGCCAGCGCCATCGCGCTGCAGCACGTGAGCTTCGCGTCCTACTTCGCGGACGGCGTTGTGCCCGGGCCGCAAGGCAACGCGGCCCCGTATTCGACGCCCAACGAGGCGCTGCGCTGCGCCGACGGGTGGATCATGGTGGCGGCCTATCACCCTGCCCGGTGGCAGGCCCTGTGTACCGTCATCGGTGCTCCGGAACTCGCCTGCGATCCGCGCTTCGCCGAGAACAAGAGCCGGTTGCAGCACCGCCAGGCGCTGCTGGACTTGCTGCAGATGCACATGGTCCCGCATCCACGCGCCTACTGGCTCGAGAAGTTTGCCGCGGTGGACATCATCTGCGGCCCCATCAACGACTATGCCGAGGTGTCGCAGTCCCACGCCTTTGCCGAGGCGGAACTCGCGGAGCGCGTGCAGCATCCCGTCGCCGGCGCGTTGACGTTGCCGCGCAGCGTGCTCGGCGCGGTGGGCGAGCGGCCGGCTGCGCGCCGCGCCGCACCCACGCTGGGCGAGCACACGCGCGAGGTGCTCGCCGAGCTGGGCATGTCAGCCATCGCCATCGATCCGGTGGCCCCCGCCAGCCCTTCACTCACCTGAACAACGATACCCATGCCCATCATCTACACAGTCCAGGATGGCGTCGCCATCGTCACCCTGAACCGGCCCGAGGCCATGAACGCCATCGACCCGGAATCCAACGAGCAGCTGCTCAGCATCTGGGATGAAGTCTCCAACAACGAGGACGTCCGCGTGCTCGTGCTCACCGGTGCGGGTGAGCGTGCCTTCTGCACGGGTGCGGACCTCAAGAAGACGATGCCGTCAGCGGATGGCGTCGCCCGCGAAGTCTTTCGCGGCGGCAGCCGGCACTTCAACTTCGGCACGCTGCATACCGACAAGCCCGTCGTGGCGGCGATCAACGGCTATGCCCTCGGCGGCGGACTCGAACTGGCCCTGCTGGCGGATATCCGCATCTGCTCGGACAACGCCCAGTTCGGCCTGCCGGAGGTGCGTGTCGGCAGCATCCCGGGGGCTGGCGGCACACAGCGCCTGATCCGCGCGGTGGGTCAGTCCGATGCCATGTGGATGCTGCTGACGGGTGAGCGCATCGATGCCGCCGAGGCACTGCGGATCGGCCTGGTCAGCAAGGTGGTGCCGCTTCCTGCGTTGCAGGACACGGCCATCCGGATCGCACGCGCGATGGCGGCCAATGCCCCGCTGGCAATGACGGCCGCCAAGCGGCTCGCGATCAATGGGCGAGAGCTGCCTCTTGCCGGCGGGCTGGCGCTGGAACGCCAGGCTTTCGGGCTGCTGCGAGACAGCGAGGACCGGCTTGAGGGACGCCGCGCCTTCGCCGAGAAGCGCGCTCCGGTGTTCCGGGGCCGCTGAGTTCTTCGACTGAAGTACGGCAGGGGCCGACGAAGACGTCACCGCTTGTCCGCGCCACCTGAATCGGCCTGCATTCGGACAGCCGATCCGACCTTCCTCCTGGAGCACCCCGTGAAGACACCCCCGGCTTTCTTGCGCTGTAGCCTCGCACTCGCCATCGCGGCCTTCCTCGGCGCACCGCCGGTCGTCGCTCAGCAAGCCGGTCGGCCACCGGCCAGGATACTGGTGGGCTTTTCTGCCGGCGGCACTCTCGACGTGGTGACGCGTGCGCTTGCAGATCAGCTGGATGACTCGCTCCACCGTGCAGTGGTGGTGGAGAACAAGCCGGGCGCCGGAGGAAAAATCGCCATCGATGCGATGCGCGCCGCCCCCACGGACGGCAGCGTCGCCATGCTGTGTCCCGACTTCCTTGCGTCGATCTATCCCTTCGTCTTCAACAAGCTCAACTACGACCCGCAGCGGGACATCCTGCCGGTATCGACGGTGGTCGAGTTTGCGATGGCGCTGGCCGTTCCTTCCTCATCGCCCGTGAAGACCTTCGGCGAATATGCACAATGGGTGCGCGCACATCCCGAAGGTGCCAACTTCGGTCATGCGGCGTCTGGCGGTCCTACGCATTTCCTGGGGCTGCAGATCGGCAAGATCATCGGTACGCCGCTGCAGGACGTCCCTTTCCAAGGCGCAGCCCCGATGATCGTGAACCTGGCCGGCGCCAATATTGCCGCGGGCACGTCCACGGTCGGGGACTTCGCGCAGCACCACGAGGCCGGCAAATTGCGCGTGCTCGCCGTCACCTCGGCCCAGCGCTCCGCGCTCCTGCCGGACGTGCCGACCTTCTCTGAGCTGGGTCGCAAGGAGCTCACCACGGTCGGCGTGCTGGCCATCTGCCTGGCGCCTGGCACGCCGGCACCCGTCATCGCCGAATGGAGTGATGCCGTGCGAAGGGCGGCCGCAGCCGATCAGTTTGCGAAGAAGATCCGGACGCTCGGTTTCGTGAACACCGGAAGCTCGCCCGCCGATGCCCGTGCAAGGTTCGGCGAGATGCGGGCATTCTGGGAGCCTGTCGTCAGGGCCTCGGACTTCAAGGCCGACTAGCGGCGCCGCAGCGCGCCTAGCGGACCGTCCGGATCCAGTCTCTGAAGAGCTGCACTGGCGCCGTGGCGGCCTTGATCGGGTCGCAGACAAGGTAGTAGCCGAGTTCCGTCCGCGCCGAGTGATCGACGGCAACGACCAGTCGACCCGTGCGCAGGTCGTCTGCGACATAGGCGCGCTGCGCCATTGCGACACCCAGCCCGTCCGCAGCAGCCTGATAGCACAGCGCGGCGTTCGCCAGCGTGATGCCGCGCGGGCGAGCGGGATCCGCAAGGCCGGCAGAACCGAACCAGAGCGGCCACGCCTGTGGTCGCATCATGGAGTGCAGCAGGTTGGCCTGCAGCAGGTCGCGAGGCGCCTGCAGCTGCCCGGCCTGGCCCGGTGCGCAGACCGGGACGAACTCGTCGTCGAAGAGATGGTCCAGCTCGACGTCGGCCCATTCGCCCATGCCATGGCGTATGGCGCAATCGGCGCCTTCGAGCCGCACGTCATCGGCGATGGCGATCGTTGCAATTTCCAAGGCGATGTCGGGGTGCTTTGCATAAAAACCATGCAGCCGAGGAACAAGCCAGCGGATGGCCAGGCTGGGCGTCACCTTGAGGCGCAGCTTCTTCTGCCTCTGGTCGTCGGCCAGATCGCCAAGCGCGTCCTGGAGGCGGTCGAAGGCGTCGCAGACGCGGTGGGCAAGCCGCTCGCCCACTGCCGTGAACTCGATCACGCGGCCGGACTTCTGGAGCAGCTGCACGCCCAGCCCGGCCTCGAGCTGCTTGATCTGCTGACTCACGGCCCCGGGGGTGACGTGAAGCAGCTGGGCCGCCCGAGACACGCCCTTGGTCCGGTAAACCGCATCGAAAGCGCGCAGCGGACTCAGAAAAGCGCGAAGGTTCTGCATGGCCGACCGCAGCTGTACGGATCAGCCGCCGCTGCAGAGAAGGGCCCTGACCCGTTGCCGCGGCCGAAGGGTGCGGATCGACCTCAGCATTTCTGGATACCGATGGTGCGGTTCAGCAGTTCCTCTTCCTGACGAAGCGCGACTGCAGGGCCGGAATAGGCGGCAAGGCCGCGTTCCAGCACGATGACGTCGGTGGAAAAGTCGAGCACGACGTCGACGTGCTGTTCCACGAGGACGCAGCCGACTCCGAGCTGGTCGCTCATCCGCACGATCGCGTCCATCAGTTCCTCGCGCACCATCGGGGCCAGGCCCTCGAGCGGCTCGTCGAGCAGCAGGATGCGCGGCTGCCCGACGAGCGCCCGCGCCACGGAGAGCATCTGCTGCTCGCCGCCCGACAGTTGGGTGCCACCGTTGCGCCGCCGCTCCTTCAGCCGTGGGAACAACGCATAGACCTCGGGAAGGGCCGTGGCGGCCGAGCGCCCCTGCAGGCCCGACAGCAGGTTCTCTTCCACCGTGAGCGAAGGGAAGATGTCGCGGCTCTGCGGTACGTAGCCCAGGCCGGCCCGGGCCCGAGCGAATGTGCTGGCGCCGCTGATGTCGTGGCCGCCGAAATGAACGCGCCCCTTCATCAGATCGGCCAGGCCCATCGCGGTCGCCAGCGTCGTCGTCTTGCCGGCGCCGTTGCGCCCGATCAGCCCCAGGCGCTCGCCTTCGCGCACGCGGAAGCTCAGATGCTCGACCACGGGCACACCGGCGTAGCCGGTGGTGACGTCGTCGAACCGAAGTTCGATGGGGGTGCTAGGCATGGTGACCGTCTCGTCCGAAGTAGATCTGCTTGACTTGTTCGTTGGCCGCGACTTCCTGCGGCGTCCCCTCCACCATCACTGCGCCGGCCACCAGGACGATGATGTGCGTCGCGAAGCGGAACACCAGGTCCATGTCATGCTCGATGAGCAGGACCGACAGGTCCTTCGGAAGGCGCTCGATGGCGCTCATGATGCGGCCGCCTTCTCCCTGCGGAACGCCCGCGCCGGGCTCGTCCAGAAGCAGTACTTCGGGTTTCATGGCGAGCGCAAGCGCGATCTCGGCAAGCCGCTGCTCGCCGAGCGCCAGCCGCCCCACCACCCGGTCCGCATAGGGCTGCAGGCCCAGCATGGCGAGGGTCTCGTGGACCTCTTCTTGTACGCGCGCCGAGCGCCGCGGGGAGGGCCACCACTGCATGGAGGCACGCAGCCGCTGCAGCACAGCGACCTTGACGTTGTCCTCGACGGTCAGCTCCTTGAACAGGCGGCTGATCTGGAACGTGCGAACGATGCCGTTGCGCACGCGTGCGTACTGCGGCAGCTGCACGATCGAGCGGCCGTCGAGCTGGATGTCGCCTGACCGCGGCCGGATCGCGCCGCTGAGCAGGTTGACCAGCGTGGTCTTGCCCGCGCCGTTCGGGCCGATCAGCGCCGTTCGAGCGCCCTGCGGCAGCGAAAGTGTGACGTTCTGCGTGACAGCCAGGCCCCCGAAGGCATGGCACAGGTTGTGGGTGTGCAGCCGGGGCGTCATCGGGTGCCTCCGCTGCGGTGCAGACGCTTGGCAACTGCCACGGCGCGGTCCGGAAGTCCCACCAGGCCTTCGGGCAGGACGACGAGCACGAAGATCAGCATCGAGCCGATCACGAAGAGCCAGTGGTACGGATTCAACGTCGATGCGATGTGGTGGATGGTCATGTATGCGACCGTGCCGAGCACCGCACCGGCAAGGCGGCGTGTGCCACCCAGGACGATCATGACCACGACACCGGCGGACGTCGTGAAGTCCAGCATGAAGAGATTGGCCACTTTGCTGGTTTGTGCGGTCAGCGCGCCCGCCAGGCCCGCCACGACGCCGCCGACGGTGTAGACGGCCAGAAGGTGCAGGTAGACACGGCCTCCCAGCGCCTGGACGCGGCCCGGGTCCTGCCGTATCGCCCTGGCCGTCAGGCCGAAGGGGGACTCGACCAGGTTGCGCACGAGGAAGTACACCAGCACCAGCGCACCCAGCGCATAGAAGTAGCCGGTGTGACCCATGAAGTTGAATTCCCAGATGCCGAACAGCGGAGCGACTTCGAATCCGGCAAGTCCGTCGTCGCCGCCGGTGAGCCATCTGGCCCAGTTGGCGAGTTCGAGCAGCAACTGCGCCACGGCGATGGTCAGCATGACCAGCGTGAGCTTGGTCGAGCGCAGCATCACCGCGCCGCTGAGCAGCGCGATCAAGCCGCCGCCCAGTGCGCCGAGCAGCAGCCCGATGATCGGATCGGCCGTCAGGTACAGCGCGGTCCAGCCCGCGACATAGGCTCCTGTGCCGTACAGCGCGGCCTGTCCGAGCGTCGCGATGCCTGCCTGTCCCAGCACGAGGCTCAGTGAAAGCGCGAAGATCGACATCGTCGCCATGTTGGTCAGCAACCCGAGGTCCGTCGGGAACAGCATGAAGGCCAGAAGCCCCACCAGCGTCAGGACGATCTCGGCACGCAGCTGCTTCCACGGGCGAGTGCGAGGTGGCGCAGCCAGCGTCATCGGCGGGATCACCGTACTCATGCCTGCCTCCCGAACAGCCCCTGAGGCCGGAGCAGCAGGACTATGATCATCGTCAAGAAGAACGCAGCCGATGCGAGCTGCGGAACCATGTACTTCATCGAGGTCTCCACGATGCCAAGCAGCAATGCTGCGAAGAACGAGCCAAAGAGATTTCCGTTTCCTCCCACGGCAACGACGGCCAGGAGGATCACGAGGTACTTGGAGGCGTAGGTCGGCTCCATCGGCAGCATCTCGGCGCCGGCAATGCCCCCCAGCGCCGCGAGCGCGGCGCCGATGGCGAAGGTGGCTGCGTAGATCTTCGTCGTGTCGATGCCGATGGCCCGGGCGATGGGCGCGTTGTCCACGGCGGCGCGCACCCGGATGCCGAAGGACGACCGGTCGACGGTCAGCCACAGGACGACGACCACCGCCAGTCCGCAGGCCACGACGATGAGCCGGTGCCGGGGAATGGCGCGAAAGCCAAGGTCCACCGAGCCGCCAAATGCCTCGGGCAGCGCGACGGAGGTCACGGACGATCCGAACATCAGGTTGACCGCCGCGGTCGCGACGAACATTAGTCCGATCGTCACCAGCATCTGGTCGAGATCGTCGCGCCGGTAGAAATGGCGCAGCAGAGTGCGCTCGAAGAGGACGGCCAGGACGGCCACCAGGGCGATCGCCAGCACGAAGCCCAGCCCGATGGGCACGCCCAGGCGCTGCGGAATGCTCGCCGCGAGAAATCCGCCGAGCATCGCAAAAGCGCCATGGGCCAGGTTCACCACACGCATCAGACCCATCGTCATCGACAGGCCGACCGTGATCATGAACAGGATCATGGCGTACGTGACGCCGTCGATCAGGATGCTGCTGAGAAGCGCAAACGACATGCTGCGGTCTCTGCGCTACTTGGCTGCGCCCTGGATGCGCCCATAGTCGGGTTGCATCTCGAAGGTGCGGAACTCGCGGTTGACGAAGCGCCCGGCGGAATCCTTCTCGACCACCCGCATGTAGACGTTCTGCACGAACTCGCGGGATACCGGGTCGATCTTCACGGGGCCGCGCGGGCTCTCCCAGGAAAAGCCTTTGGCAGCGGCGAGGGCCTTGGGCCCGTCGCGCTTGCCGTCCGTCGCCTTGACCATGTGATAGATCACATGCAGGCCGTCGAACGCATTCGCGAGCTGGACGGTCGGAATGGCCTTGGGGGCCACCTCGGCCAGGGCCTTGACGGCGGCATGGTTCAACGGCGAGTTGTGCGTTGCCGAATAGAACATGCCGGTCTCGATCCCCAGCAGCTCGGGGCCGATCGCGCGCAGATGGTCCTCGTCCGTCTCGGCCGTGCCCAGGAAGCGCACACCCGCGGCCCGCAATCCCGCCTCGTTGTAGGCCTTGATCATCGCGTAGGTCGCCGGCCCGCCGGGACCGAAGACGTAGAGCGCATCGGGCTTGAGCGCCTTCACGCGTTGCATCAGGGGGCCGAAGTCCGTGGTCTTCAGCGGCGCACGGATGGCTTCGAGCAGCTTGCCGCCGCCGGCGATGAACTCGGTGTTGAACGCCTTCTCCGCGTCGAGGCCGGGCCCGAAGTCGCTCACGAGAGACACGACGGTCTTGACGTTCTTCTCGAGCGCGTACTTGGCCACGGGCACCGCCATCTGCGGCAGCGTGTACGAGGTGCGCAGCAGGTACGCAGACCTCTCAAGAAGCGAAGAGGTCGAGGCATTGAAGATCACGACGGGCACCTTCGCCTCCTGCGCGAGGGCAGCGACTGCCAGGGTGTCCGGCGTGAAATACAGGCCGGCGATGTACTGGGCGCCATCCTTGATGATGAGCTCTTGCGCCAACGCCTTGGCCTGCGCCGGATTGATCTCCGGCAGGTCGCGGTAGATGAGCTCGATCGTGTGTCCGCCCGCTGTCGTGCCGTTGAGCTTCTGGTAGGCCTTGGTCGCTCCTTCCCAGGTCTGCCCCACCGCGGAGAAGGGTCCGGACATGGGCGCGATCACACCCACCTTGATGACGTCGGCGCGGCTGTGCAGCGCGATTGACGCCAGTGAGACCGCGATCGCGGCAATGAGTTTTTGGGTCATATTCTTCTCCAGGTAGCGGGGTTTCTGGGGGGCGTGCGCCCGGGTTTCGACGAGATGGGGAAGGGGGAGGGCGGGAAGCAGCGGGCTTCAGGCAGGCACGCCGTGCGCTGCTTCGGTGGCGTGCAGGGCGGCATCGCGCGGCATCAAGGTCGCGTATTTCTGCTCCATGTCGAACAGGTTGGCCTCGTGCGCCTGCAGCGACCGGTCTCCCACGCAGTCCGTCACGACCAGGGGGCGAAAGCCGTGACACATGGCATCCACCACGCTGGCCCGGACGCACCCGCTGGTGGTGCATCCCGCGATCAACAGGGTCTGCACGCCGCGCTGAGACAACCAGGACGCCAGCGAAGAACCGAAGAAGGCCGAGGGGTGGATCTTGCGCAGCACGAGCTCGCCACTGGCCGGCTGCAGTTGCGGCACGATCTGGCTCTGCGGCGCGTCCTCGCGCAGGGCCAGGATGGGCGGTACCTTGAGCGCGAAGATGTTGGCGTCGGCACTGTCGTCCTGGTACACGACCCGCGTGTGGACGATGGGCCATCCGCGCTCGCGTGCCGCGTCCAGCAGGCCGCGCGTGCATTCGATGGCCGGCGCGATGTTGCCGCCGCCGAACGTGAGAGGATCCGCGAATCCGGTGACGAAGTCGATGATCAGCAGGGCGTACGGCGCCTTCGGTGCGACGGCGTGGCCGAAGCCCTGCTTCTGGTAGACGTCCGGATCGGCGCTCATCGGAAGGCCTCGTCGATGACCTTGCCGTCACGAACCACGACGACGTCGTCGAGCTTCACCGTGCAGTTGCGCAAGGGGATGTCGAGGTGGCAAGGCGTGGTGCGAGGCCCTCCAGCCTCGTTGTTGGGGCCCAGCGAGAACAGGAAGTTGCCCTCGAACGCACGCGCGTCCTGCCCCGATGTGGCTTCGCGGTCCACCAGCGACAACGTATGCCAGTAGCAGCGCGGCTGCATTCCCCAGCCGATGTGCGCGATGGCATAGGCCTCGGGGTCGTTGTAGGCCTCCATGAACTCGCGAAGCAGGGCGGCATCGACGTCACCTTCGATGCTGCGCACGAAGCCTTCGCGCAGGTGCATGGTGATCTTGTCCGAGACATAGTTCTTCTGCGGCAGGAGGATGTCGCCGCGGTCGATCACGATGGTGCCGTCGCTGCCGCCTTCATTGGCGAAGGTGAAGAGGAAGCCGCTGGGCCAATGGTCCCACCGCCCCGGCTCCTCGCAGAAGCCGTACTCGGAAATGGTCGGGAACTCGCCGAGCTTGAAGGTCACGTCCGTGCCGGCCGGCGAGGTCACATGCATGCGCTTGGCGGACTTGAGCAGCCTCGATGCGGCGAGTACGCGTTCGCGATCGGCCTCGGTGGGCACTGCCCGGACCAGCACCTCCGGTGGCTCGACAGCCAGGAGGATCTTCGTCCCCGACTCGAGAATCTCCATCTGCTCGGGCGAGAACAGCAGCAGCATCAGGTCCAGGACGATGTCGCTGTTCTTCATCGCCGCGAGCGCGACCGGGTTGTTGGTGAGGGGCGTCTCCCCCAAATAGTTCATCAGGTCGCGGCTGGTGGCCTTCTCCGCGTTGATGGGCTGCAGATCGATCCGGGTGACGACCGCGCCCGCGGCCTGCGCTGCGATCGTTGCGGTCTGCAGCGTCTGCGGATGGGTGTGGGGACCGCAGAGGATCGTGACCTTCTGGCCGCGCTCCACCTTGCTGAGCTTCAGAACCGCGTCCCAGGCCTTGACCATCTGGTAATCGCTGACTGGCATTTTTCGTCCTTGGTTTGAAAGTTTCAGATCTGCAGGAGTGCGAGGTCCTGCGGGCTGCCCAGCTTGAAGAGTCGGCGGGCATTGCCATGGCACACCAGCTCGCGGGTGCGCGCGTCGAGCGGTGCCTGCTCGATGAAGGTGCAGGCCTCGGCCGTGGACTCGTAGGGATAGTCCACGGAGAAGAGCACGGCCTGGGCGCCGAGCTCGCCGATGGCGCCCAGCAGTGCCGGCGCGGAGCACACGCCGGATGTCGTGATCAGGATGTTGCTGCCGATGTACGCGCTGGGCTTGCGCGCCAGCTTGATGCCCGAGGGGTACGCGGCGAAGCGGCTGTCGATGCGCCAGCGTTGGTACGGCAGTGCCTCGCCCATGTGGCCCAGCAGCAAGGTGAGTCGCGGGAAGCGGTCGAGCACGCCGCCGAACAGCAGGCGCAGTGCGTGCCCTGCCGTCTCTACGCCCCAGCCCCAGGTCGCGCCCTGGAGCACCGGCATGCCCTCCAACAGAGCCGGCGGCTGGCTGAACGCGTTGGGGTGCAGATAGATGGGCACGCCGAGTGCTTCCGCACGCTCCCAGAACACGTCGTACTCGCTGCCTTCGTAGTAGCGGCCCAGGGTATGGCCGTTGATCAGCGCCCCTTTGAAGCCGTACTCGACGACGGTGCGCTCCAGCTCGTGGGCTGCGGCCGCCGGGTCCTGGAGCGCGACATGCGCGAAAGCGCCGAAGCGTTTCGGATGGCGTGCCACGCGCTCGGCGAGGAACTCGTTGTTCTCGCGTGCGCGCCGCACGGCGGCGGCGCCATCGACCTCGGCCTGGACGCCAGGCATCGTTTGCGACAGCACGGCGTACTCGATGTTCCCGGCGTCCATCTCGGCCAGGCGCTGGTCGTCGAAGTCGCTCAGCCTGGCGTCGAGCCGGGCGACGAAGTCGGCCGGCAACGCTCGCGTGTACTTCGCGGAATAGGCGTCGAATCCGGGCGCGCTGAAGTGCTCTTCGAGCGCGATCTTGGGAGTTGAATTCATTGGGGTCCTCGATGCATTCAGGCCGGATAAGCCAGGGCCGTGTCCAGAATTTCTGTGTCGTGCACGACCTCGCGGCTCGCGATGAGCAGCCGCTCACCGTCGCGGACGAAGCGGTCGTGATAGATGCCCGCGAGATGCACGGTCGAAGGCCCCTCGACCAGGGTCTGCATCAGGATGAAGGGCGTCTGCGAGCTGATCGTGTCGCCCGTTTCCTCCAGCACACGCGTGATTCCCAGCACATGCAGGATGTGCCGGGGGGCGAACATCTGCGAGTGCGCCACGGCGAGGGCGCGGTCGGTGATCATGTCCAGGCCCTCGCAGTAGATGAGGCCCACGGGCATGCCCAGCAGCGCGTTCTGGCGCGAGGTGATCCGGTAGCTCGCGTCCTTGCTGAAGAACTCGGGCCAGCGCTCGATGTCGTTGGCGTCGAGGGCGGCGCAGTACTCGACGTGGAAGGAGTCGATCTCTGCGCGCAGATCGGCTGCACGGCGAGGCAGGATCGTGGATCTGGTGTAGGCGAGCCGCTCTTTCATGCTGCCACCTCCGCGACGGGGATGCCCATGACGCCCCGGTAGTACTGGTAGAGCGAGCGGATGCACGACTCCGAGATCAGGTTGCGCGCCGTTCCCTGGTGGCCCGCATCGAGCTTGACGACGTTGTTGTCGGTGGACGAATTGCGGATGCCCTCCTGGACGAACTTCAATGCCTCGTTGTCTTCGAGACCCAGGAATCCGGAGGGTCCCATCAGGTTGCCCTGCCGGAGGCGGTGCCGTGTCATCTCGGGCGAGTCGTCCTCGTAGCCGAACATGGTCCACTGCATCACCATGCTGTTCGGGCCGTTCGGAATGATCTGGCGCACACCCATCGTGTTCATCTGGCGCTGCACGATCAGGTTCGGCCACATGGTCATCATGTTGGCGGACCACGGCGAGTCGAACTCGCGCACATAGTCCAGGAAGCGCTCGTCGCGCAGCCGGAGCTTGTCGCTGAACGACCGCATTTCCGCCTTGTCGTCGGCGGCGACCGTGGCATAGACCTGGTCGGGCTTGGACGAAGCCATGTAGCCGTGACGGCCATGCTCCTTGTCGGCGAAGACGATCGACTTGATGCCAGGCACCAGAAGGCCAAACACCACGAGGAACGAATGCAGCAGCGTAGCGTGGTACGGATCCTTGAGGTTCTCGTGGTACATCTTCCAGTTGCACGGAAGCTCGTTGCGGCAATACCCCAGGATCTTGAGCTTCCTGCCCGAGAACGGAACGTCGAACTCCTCGACGATCTCCTTGGTCATGTACTCCTCCAGCGGCGGCGTCTTGTCGGAGTAGGTGGCGAACACCACGCCGTTGCGCGTGGCCACGCTCAGTTGCCGGGTGCCGTGCTCGTCATTCTTGAAGTCCGGTGGCATGCCGCCGACCTTGTTGATTCCGCGCTTGAACGGGACGCCCTGCAGATTGCCCTTGAGGTCGTACGACCACTGGTGGTAAGGGCAGACGAACTCCTTCGTGTTGCCGTGGCTGGCGCGGCAAAACTCGGCGCCGCGGTGGGCGCAGCGGTTCTCGAAGACGGCGATCGTGTTGTCTTCCGCGCGAACGATCACCACCGCCGTGGCGCCCACATAGCCTCGCTTGTAGTCGCCGGGATTCGGGATCTCGGCTTCCAGCGCGACGAAGTTCCAGGTGTCGCCCCGGAAGATGCGCTCGATCTCCTGGTCGTAGATGGCTTGGCTGGTGTAGACCCAGTCCGGAATGTTGTTGAGTGCGTCCGCGGGCCAGACGCACTGCTCCAGGGGCGGGTTCTTCCGGGCATTGGTGATGCCGATGACCGCCTGCGATTGATACATGAATGCTCCTTAGGCTTTGAGGGGTGGTTGAACGGTGGAACGCACGCCGCCGCGCATCTGCTTGGCCCATGCACGCAGATCGGTGGCGTCCTGCTGGAATTCGTCGAGCAGGACCGGCTTCCCCTGTTCGAAGAGGGGCCGGATGGCGCGGAGATCGGCGCCGGCGTCGATCGCCACGCCGTGCAACGGAACGCCGCCGCGGTGGCCGATCCACAGCACCTTGCCGGTGGCTGGATCGCCTCGGCGCACGTATTCGAGACCGGGGGCTGGCAGACCCAGCATCTGGATGTTGTGCCGGCCCTGGTCGGTCCAGAACCACGGCACTGCCGGTGCGGGTGCGGTCGCACCGACCATGGCGGCAGCGGCGGTGCGTGCCTGCTCGTTGGCGTTCTGCCAGGATTCCAGGCGCGTCGGCGTCTCGTACCCGGGCCGTTGCTGGCTGGTGCAGTCGCCACACGCGAACACGTGTTCGTTGCTGGTGCGGCAATGCGCGTCGACGAGTACGCCACCGCCGGCGGCGACCTCCAGGCCGGCATCGCGCGCCAGTGCGTCATTGGGCGTGAGTCCGATGGCCACGACGATCTCGTCGGCCTCCAGTTCGCCGACATCGGTCGACAGGCGCATGCGATCCTCCGGCAGGATGTCGATGCGTTCGAGCGCGGCGCCGAGCATGAGCCGCGCGCCAGCCTGCTGCAGACCGGATTCGAGCCAGGCCGACGCTTCCGGCGGAAGGAATCGATCAAGCAGGGATGTGGCGCGTTCGATCACCGTCACGGCCGAACCCGCCGCCATCGCGGAACTGGCGATCTCGAGGCCGAGAAAGCCGCCACCCAGGATCGCGATCCGCGGCTTGCCCTGAAGGGCGGCGCGCAACCTTCGCGCGTCATCGATGGTGCGCACGTAATGCACGTGCGATCGGCCCGGGGGTGCTGACGCCAGTGTGCGTGCTTCGCCGCCTGTGGCGATCAGGCATATCTCGTAAGGGAGCACCTGGCCGTCGGCAAGGCGAACTTCTCGGGCCGAGAGATCGAGCGCGACCGCCTCGTTGCTGCTTCGCAGATCGATGTCGACCCGTTCCCACGCATCCTGCGCAATGACGTCAAGGCCCGGCTCCTCGGGTGCCACCAGCACGGCCTTGGACAGTGGAGGACGCTCGTACGGCTTGTGGCGCTCCCGCCCGAGCATCGTGATGCGTCCGCGATAGCCGTGTCCACGCAGTGCGTGGGCAGCCACGGCCGCAGCCTGTCCGGCACCCACGATGACGACGCCGGGCGCGGTCATGGCTGGTCAGGCGACATCACGTAGATGTCATCGCCGTCCTGCTTTACGGCATGGGTGCGCAGGTCCACGGTGACCGGCGCGCACATCGCCTTGCCGGTGCGAATGTCGAAACGGCCCTGGTGCAGCGGGCACTCGACACAACCGTCCTCGACATAGCCATCCGCCAGCAGCGCGGTGGCATGCGTGCACATGCTGTCCGTTGCGAAGAACTCGTCGTCGATGCGAAAGAGCGCGACGCCGTGGCCTGCGACATTGACGGTCTTCGCTTCATCGTTTTGCAGCTCTTGCGCCGAAGCGACTTTGATCCAGTTCATGGCTCCATCCGGTGATCTCCGGATCTCTCAAAAGTAGTCAGTGAACTGTCATATTAGTGAGAGTTGAGGATGTTTTCAAGTGCGGGTTTGCACTGCAACGTGGCTGCACCAGAGTGGGCCATCGCGGCCTGAAGGTACCCCATTGATGGGCATTAAAAGTACTCTGATGCACCAGATTCAGGAGGCAATGCTCTTAGGGTTTGCATCGACTTTGGCAAGCTTCCCTCGTTCTGCCATCCGCCCTATACTTTTTATCAGTGAACTGTCATATATTGATGGTGTTGCCCGGAGGGGCGTTGGCAGCAGGGCCCGGCACGAGTGCGGCGAAGAGGCTTGCTCCGCACGTCGATCACCCGGGCATTGCCGGAGATGGGCGGACTCGATGGAGTCCGGCACCCGCAAACAACTCAAGGAAAAGGAATTGCATGGACCGAGCAGACATTCCGGCGAGGCTCTTGAAGCACGAGGGCATTGGCGCCCGGGTCCCTCGAAAGGAGGATGCGCGCCACCTGGTGGGCAAGGGCAACTTCGTGGGCGACTTCGTGCTGCCGGGCCTTCAGGAGGTCGCGTTCCTGCGCAGCCCGCTGGCGCATGCGGTGGTCACGGGTGTCGACATTCCCCCCGCTCTCGCGGGGAAGGTGTTCGTGCGGGACATGATGTTGGACGCCGCCGACATCGGCTCGCCGTCTTCGGTGCCCACCTACCAGTACTCGGCATTGCCTCCGTTGGCCTCGGGCAAGGTCCGTCACGTGGGGGAGGCCGTCGCCATGGCCGTTGCTCCGACGCGTGCCATCGCTGAAGACCTGCTGGAGGAGGTGGACGTCTCGTACGACGAATTGCCCGTGTACTACAGCGCTGAGGCGGCCCTCGCGGCCACCGGCGAGTTCATGCATCCCGAATGGAAAGACAACGTCTTCCTTACGCTGCGTGCAGACCGCGACTTCGACGCGCTGGCCGCCCAGGCCGAAGTGAAGGTCAGCCGCACGGTCGAGTTGTCGCGCCAGTGCATCGTTCCGCTTGAAGGCAAGTCGGTCCTGGCCTACTGGGATTTCCAGACCGATCAGCTGGTCGTCGTCAGTGCCACCCAGGTCCCGCATCTGCTTCGCGTCGGCATCGCTCAGCACCTTGGCATGAACGAGGAAGCGGTGCGCGTCGTGTCCCCCGACGTCGGCGGTGCTTTCGGCTACAAGGGGCAGCTCTATCCCGAAGACCTCTGCGTCGCCTGGCTGGCCAAGACCTACCGCACGCCGTTCCGCTACCTCGAGGATCGGCGCGAGCACCTGATCGTCGGTGCCAATACGCGGCAGCATCACTACCAGCTCACGGCCTATGCGGACCGCACCGGCAAGCTGCTGGCCCTCGATGCGGTCATCACCATCGATGGGGGAGCCTATTCCTACTATCCCTTCTTCGTCGGACTCGAGCCTGGCCAGGCGATCGGAAACCTGCCCGGTCCGTACAGCTTCCGCGGCTACCGGTGTGAAACCGTGTGCGTCGCGACCAACAAGCCCGGGTTCATGGCCTACCGTGGCGTGGCGCGCACGGGCGTGTGCTTCGCGATCGAGCTCCTCATGGACGCGGTGGCCCGGGAGGTGGGCCGCGAGCCCTGGGAGGTCCGGCTGGAGAACCTGGTGCCGGCCTCGGCCATGCCCTACGTCAACGTGGCCAACAAGCACTTCGACAGCGGCGACTTTCCGGCGAGCCTGCGCCGCGCCGTGGAGATGATCGGACTGAAGGCCGTCCGAGAGCGGCAGGCGCGCGGTGAGCCGGACGGGCGCCTCATCGGGTTTGGCACCGCCACATACACCGAGCAATCGGCCCATGGCACGACGGTGTTCGCCAACTGGGGCCTGCCCGTGGTGCCCGGCTTCGATCAGGCGGTCGTGAGGATGACGGCGGACGGCGGTCTTGAGGTTCGCGTGGGCGTGCACTCGCATGGCCAGGGCATGGAAACCAGCTTCGCGCAGATTGCCAATGACGTTCTGGGCATTCCGGTCGCAAGAATCCGGGTGGTGCATGGCGACACCGCACTCACGCCGTTTTCCTCGGGTACCTACGCCTCGCGCGCCACCGTCATGTCCGGCGGTGCGATCTCGGTCGCGTGCAAGGAACTGCTGCCGCGCATCCAGTCGATCGCCGGCTATCTCATGGGCGTAGAGGCGCAGACCGTTGCATTGGTCGAAGGACGCGCAGTGTCGGGCGACAAGTCGATTCCGCTGTCGGACGTCGGTGGCGCCTGGTATCTCACGCCGCAGGACCTGCCCGCCAACGTCCATCTGGGGGGGCTGGAGGTGTCACGCGCCTACAAGCCCGCCGTCGACACCGGCACTTTCACGTATGCCACACATGCCGTGGTGGTGGCCGTCGACACCGAGACGGGCGAGGTCGAGATCCTCGACTACGTGGTCGTCGAGGACTGCGGGACCATGGTCAATCCGATGATCGTCGAGGGTCAGACCATCGGCGGCATTGCGCAGGGCATCGGGACTGCGATGTACGAGGAGAGTCCGTACGACGAACAGGGCCAGCCTCTGGCGTCCACGCTGGCGGACTACATCCTTCCTGGCGCCACCGAGGTGCCACGCATCCGCATCGACCATTTCGAGACCCCTTCGCCGCACACCGAGTTCGGCGCCAAAGGCGTGGGGGAGGGAGGGGCGATTGCACCGCCTGCGGTGATCTTCAACGCGGTGAACGACGCCCTGCGCGGCACCGGTGCCGCCGAGGTGCTGATGACGCCGCTGACGCCGCGTCGCCTGCTCACCGCTCTCGAGACCGCGAAGCGCGGGCAGGAGCACATGCGATGAAGGCACCGAAGTTCGGATACACGCGCGTTCTCTCCATCGACGACGCGATTTCGGCACTGGCGGCGGGCGCGGGCACCGCCAAGGCCATGGGCGGCAGCCAGTCCCTCGGCCCGATGCTCAACCTGCGGCTGGCGCGGCCGGCGCAGGTGGTCGACGTGGCGCAGATTGCCAGCCTGCGCACCGTCAGCCGCACGGCCGGCTGGATCGAAATCGGCGCCGCCGTCACCCACGCGGAGATCGAGGACGGCATACATCCTCCGCTGGCGGAGCACCCCATGCGTCAGGTGGCGTCCGGTATCGCCTATCGCGCGATACGTACCCGAGGCACCGTGGGTGGCAGCCTGGCCCATGCCGATCCTGCGGCGGACTGGGTGGTGGTGCTTGCCGCACTCGGCGCACGGGTGGTGGTCAGATCGCCGCGCGGCGAACGCACGATCGACGTCGATTCGTTCATGCTCGGTGCCTACACGACGGTGCTCGAGTCCGATGAACTGATCGTGTCCGTCGCGGTGCCGGCGCCGACCTCTGCAACGCACTGGGGCTACCACAAGGTCTGCCGCAAACCAGGCGAGTTCGCGGAAGCGAGCGCGGCGGTCTACTTTGACGCTTCGGCCCAGCGTGCACGGATTGTCTTGGGGGCCGCGGATGGTCCTCCCATCCTTCTGCATGCCCTTGCAGCCGAGATCGAGCGCAAGGGCGCCAGTGCTTCCGATCGGAAGTCGCTCGGGGCGGCGGTGCGTGCGGGGCTGCCCGGCCGCGACGCGATCGATCACAAGCTCTTCACCGCCTGCGTGGAGCGCGCACTCGAGCAGTCCGGCGTCCTGACCGGTACCCAACACGCGGAGTAGAAGCACTTGGACCCCATCAGCATTCACGTCAACGGTCGCAGCGTCACCCGGGCGAGCGAGCCCCGGACGCATCTTGCCGACTTCCTGCGCGACGAACTCCGCCTCACCGGCACCCACCTCGGCTGCGAACACGGCGTGTGCGGCGCCTGTACCGTGCTTGTCGATGGCCAGCCCACGCGCTCCTGCATCACCTTTGCGGTGGCATGCGAGGGCCGGGAAGTCACCACCATCGAGGGTTACGACGACGATGCAGCGATGCGACTGCTGCGCCAGGCGTTCACGCGGCACCATGCGCTGCAGTGCGGCTTCTGCACGCCCGGGATGCTGGCCACATCGCGAGACATCGTGCTTCGACTTCCCGATGCCGACGAAGCCCGTGTGCGTCTGGAGCTTTCCGGGAATCTGTGCCGTTGCACGGGATACCAGGGCATCGTCGATGCCATCCTCGACGTGCTGCAGCAGCAGCGCGACGCGCCCGACGCGCAGTTCGAAAGGCTGCGCCAGAGACTGAGCGCGCCGCGGACGGCCGCGGTGACGCGTCCAGATGCCACCTTGCCGGCCGAACCACCGGCGCCATCGCCCGCCAATGCTGCCGCGTCTGATGCGGCCGGCATCGCCGACATGGCGGAAGTCGATCCGGTGGCCATGGCCAAAGCCAAGGCAAAGGGCAATGCGATCGAAGTCCACTTCGATGTGCCTCATCCCATCGACCGGGTATGGGCGTTCATGGGTGACCTGCCCGCGGTGGCGTCCTGTCTGCCCGGCGCGACCATCGACTCGCACGAGGGAGAAAAGGTCAAGGGCACCATCGCCATCAAGTTCGGCCCGATGTCGGCCGCTTTCGCAGGCGCGGCGCGGCTGGAGCGCGACGATGCCGCCCGGCGCGCCGTCCTCAGGGGCGCAGGTCAGGACAGCCTGAGCAAATCGCGCACCCAGGGCGACATCACCTATCGGCTCGAAGCGCTGTCCGCCGACAGCACCCGGGTCCACGTGGACATGATCTACGCGCTGCAGGGCCCGCTCGCGCAGTTCTCGCGCTCGGGCCTCGTGAAGGATTTCGTGCGCCGCATGGTGGCCGACTTCGGCCAGCAGATCTCGCGCCGGCTGAGCGGGCAGGCGGGGCCGATCGATGGAGCGCCCCCCACGGTGTCCGTGGCCGGGATGATGTGGAGCGTGCTGTGGAACCGGATTCGCGGCTGGCTCGGAGCGAAGCCGCGTTCATGAGAGTTCCCCCGTCATGTGTCGCCATGCACCAGAGAAGACGGCGCCAGCGCGTGTCCACGCAAGCTCCGACGCGCCCCTGGCTGACCGCGGCTGCTGAGCGGACGACCGAGGAGTTGCATTGAGCCACTTTCTTTATGGGTACCAAGTCCGTGCCAACGGGGTTCGCCTGCACCTGCTGCGCTACGGCGGGCAGGGCCCCTGCATGCTGCTGCTCCCAGGCATCACCAGTCCCGCGATCACCTGGGGCTTCGTTGCCGAGCGGCTGGCCCGCCACTTCGACGTCCACGTCCTGGACTTCCGTGGGCGGGGCTTGTCGTTTAGCGGGCCCGGCATGGACGCGAGTCTCGACGCCATGGCAAGCGATGTGGTCGAGCTGATGGCGCTGCAGGGTTGGGCTCCCGTGACGCTGCTCGGGCACTCCATGGGTGCCCGCGTCGCGATCCGCGCTGCCACGCGAGACGCTCGGCGCATCGATCGGCTGCTGCTGATCGATCCCCCTGTCTCCGGCCCGGGCCGCCGTCCCTATCCGGTGCCGCTGTCGTGGTACGTGGATTCCATCCGGCTGGCTGCACAGGGGATCTCGGCCGAGGAACTGCGCCGCTACGCGCCCACCTGGACCGACGAACAGCTGCAGTTGCGGGCCGAATGGCTGCACACGTGCAGCGAGGAGGCGATTGCCCAGGCGCATGCCGGTTTCCACGACGACGACATCCATAGCGATCTGGCGAGCCTCAAGACGCCCGGACTACTGATGGCTGCAGGGAAGGGCGGCACAGTGCTCCCGGACGACCTGGCAGAGATCAAGGCGCTGGCGCCGGGCTTGACGCAGTGCGTGGTGCACGGCGCCGGGCACATGATCCCCTGGGACGACGAAGATTCGTTCTACCGCTTGCTGGGAGCGCATCTTGAGGTTGAATTCCTCTAGCGTCGGCCGCAGCGTTGGGACAGTTGCATCGTGCTTTGGGCAATGAGGCAGTCGATACACTCGATGGAGAAAGTACTGGCGATCTCGACATGACGAAGCGTTCCTCCGTGGCCAAAGAGAAGAAGGGTGGGTCGGCAGCGCCGGTGAAGCGGCAGGGTGCCCAGCCCTTCAATCCGTTGCGCGAGGTGATGTGGCGTCGCCCTGGGTTCCTGATTCGCCGACTCACCCAGATCGGCCAGGCACTGTTTTTCGATCTGTGCAAGTCCGAGAGCATCACGCCTCTCCAGGTGGGCATGCTCACGGCGCTGTCCATGAACCCTTGGCTGGACCAGAAGGCCATCGGTCGGGAGCTCTCCCTGGACCGTACGACGACGGCCGAGGTGCTCAAGCGCCTGGCGGACAAGGGGCTGGTCGAGACGCGCGTGAACCCCGAGGACCGCCGCTCCAGGCTGTCTGTCATCACCGCGGAGGGCTTGAAGCTCATCAACGACCTGCAGGAGAGCATTCATCGATCGCAGGAACTGCTGATCGAGCCGCTGCCTCCCGAGGACCGGGAAGTCTTCATGAAGCTCCTGGCGCGGCTTGTCGATGCGCACGAGAAGATGGAGCGGCAACTGGAGCAGCAGGAGCACCCGGAATAGCCGAGGGGCTCCACCCTCCAGCACTGTCACTGGCGGCGCGGTGCATACGGCATCGTGCCAGTCGCGTTCACGCCTGCGGCGCAGGCATACCAACCAATTCGCTGATATGAGCTACACGGCCCCCCTGAAGGACATGCTGTTCGACATCGAGCATCTGGCGCGCATCGACGAGATCGCCCAGATGCCGGGTTTTGGCGACGCCGGCCTGGACACCGCCGCCGC
>NZ_QQAV01000019.1 GCF_003350475.1 Pseudacidovorax intermedius | reverse complement strand
TGGCTCTTTGCCCACTCGCCCTGCTCGGCACTGCCTTCTATCCGGTTCTTGTTCATCGGCTCGCAGCTTCGCTCCACGCTTCCTCCCCACACTCGTCGCCCTCGTGCAGTTGCGCTTCACTTCGTTCGTCGTGATCAACTTACGGCAGGACTTGCAACCGCAAGAGGGCGCCCATGCTGGGCGCACAAAGAAAAGGGCGCCAGAGGCGCCCACCGAAGGTTCGAGGTACAGCCGGCGTCAGCCGCCCGATGCCGGAGGTGTCGCGGGCGCGTCGGCGCAGCCGCCCTGGCCCGCGCGCAGCCCGCGCGTGTCGTTGCAGATGGTGCCCGAGGTGGTCCAGACCATGTTTGCGGCGCCGTCGGTCTGGCTCGGCGTCAGCGTGACCGTGAGCGCGGTGCCCGTCTTGCTGGTGGCGCCGGTCGTGGCGGCGATGATGCCATTGGTGATACCGAAGCCGCCGGTGACATTCTTGGTGGCGGTGAAGGTGGACGGAATTCCGTTGGTTCCGGTATTGCACCCGGTGAATGTGCCCAGGTCGGTGGCGCAGGCGACCACCGAACTTTTCAGCGCTGCCAATTCCGACATCGCCGCGGCGGCGCGGGCGCGCGAGGAATAGTCGGTGTATTGCGGAATGGCGACCGACGCGAGAATGCCCAGGACGGCAATGACGATCATCAACTCGATCAGGGTGAAGCCCCGCGAGCCGTGGCGCGAATGACGATTTTCCATGACAGATCAACTCCCTTTGAAATTCCGCTTCTGATTCTTGGAGCGGCGCTCAATAGGATATCAGCGGGCTATTCGGCGTCCATCTGTGCGAATGGATGGGAGCTTATTTTTCTGCCAGAAATTTGGTTAAATTCCGCGAGCAGTTAATTTGTATTTATTTACGAATATTGATTGATCACGAATTGGCGGCAGGCGCGCGGCGGCGGGGCGCCGCGCGCCTGCGGGGATCACGCATTCATGTCGAGCACGATGCGGCCCTGGATCTGGCCCTTGTGCATGCGGGCGAACACGTCGTTGATGTTCTCCAGCTTTTCGGTGGCCACAGTGGCATGCACCTGGCCGCGGGCGGCGAAGTCCAGCGCCTCCTGCAGGTCCAGCCGGGTGCCGACGATGGAGCCGCGCACCGTCACGCCGCGCAGCACCATGTCGAAGATGGGCAGCGGAAAGTCGCCCGGCGGCAGGCCGTTGAGCGAGACGGTGCCGCCACGCCGCACCATGCCCAGGGCCTGCTCGAAGGCCTTGGGGGAGACGGCCGTTACCAGCGCACCATGCGCGCCGCCGATCTCCTTCTGCAGGTAGGCCGCGGGGTCGGTGTTCAGCGCGTTGACGGTGACGGTCGCGCCCAGGGTGCGGGCCAGCGCGAGCTTGTCGTCGTCCACGTCCACGGCGGCCACGTTCAGGCCCATGGCCTTGGCGTACTGAACCGCCATGTGGCCGAGGCCGCCGATGCCGGAGATCACCACCCAGTCCCCCGGCCGGGTGTCGGTCACCTTCAGGCCCTTGTAGACCGTGACACCAGCGCACAGCACGGGCGCGATCTCCACGAAGCCGACCTCCTTGGGCAGGTGGCCCACGTAGTTGGGGTCGGCCAGTGCGTAGTCGGCAAAGCCACCATTGACCGAGTAACCGGTGTTGCTCTGCGACTCGCACAGCGTCTCCCAGCCGCCCAGGCAGTGCGTGCAGCAGCCGCAGGCCGAATGCAGCCAGGGCACG
The DNA here is from genome assembly GCF_003350475.1 of Pseudacidovorax intermedius. GTDB lineage: Bacteria > Pseudomonadota > Gammaproteobacteria > Burkholderiales > Burkholderiaceae_C > Xenophilus > Xenophilus intermedius. The sequence continues at coordinate 49,217 of NZ_QQAV01000019.1, read as the reverse complement.
CCCACGCGGTCGCCTTCCTTCACATGCTTGACGTTGCGGCCGATGGCGGCCACGAAGCCCACGCCTTCATGGCCGGGAATGAACGGCGGATTGGGCTTGACCGGCCAGTCGCCCTCGGCGGCATGCAGGTCGGTGTGGCAGACGCCGGAGGCCTCGATCTTGACCAGGATCTGGTCGTCGGCGGGCGTGGGGACGGGGACTTCCTCGATGGTCAGCGGCTGGCCGAAGGCGCGGACCACCGCAGCTTTCATGGTCTTCTGGGACATGCTCGATTCCTTCCACAACAAGAAGAGAAGAGGCCGCCCGCATCGGCCCGGTAGACGGGCGAGGGGCGGCCGGGAACGCGGACGGGGCGTCCGCGTGGACAGGCGTCACCTTAGGCCTGCCTCGGGCGGGGCAGGATGACCCATGTCAAAAGAAGCCCAGGGGCTGCTGGCTGTAGCTGACCAGCAGGTTCTTGGTCTGCTGGTAGTGGTCGAGCATCATCTTGTGGGTCTCGCGGCCGATGCCCGACTGCTTGTAGCCGCCGAAGGCGGCGTGCGCGGGATAGGCGTGGTAGCAGTTGGTCCACACGCGGCCGGCCTCGATGCCGCGGCCCATGCGGAAGGCGCGCGCGCCATCGCGCGTCCACACGCCGGCCCCCAGGCCGAAGAGCGTGTCGTTGGCGATCTCCAGCGCCTCTTCCTCGGTCTTGAAGGTGGTCACCGAGAGCACCGGGCCGAAGATCTCTTCCTGGAAGATGCGCATCTTGTTGTGGCCCTTGAAGACCGTGGGCTCCACGTAGTAGCCGCCGGCCAGGCCGCCGTCGAGCGCCTTGCGCGTGCCGCCGGTCAGGCATTGCGCGCCTTCCTGCAGGCCGATCTCGATGTACGACAGGATCTTGTCCAACTGCTCCTGCGAGGCCTGCGCGCCGATCATGGTGGCCTTGTCGAGCGGGTTGCCCTGCTTGATCGCCTTGACGCGCTTCAGCGCCCGCTCCATGAAGGCGTCGTAGATCGACTCCTGGATGAGCGCGCGGCTGGGGCAGGTGCAGACCTCTCCCTGGTTGAGGGCGAACATCGCGAATCCTTCGAGCGCCTTGTCGAAGTAGCCGTCGTCGGCCGACATCACGTCCTCGAAGAAGATGTTGGGGCTCTTGCCGCCCAGTTCCAGCGTGACCGGGATCAGGTTCTGGCTGGCGTACTGCATGATCAGCTTGCCCACCGGCGTCGAGCCGGTGAAGGCGATCTTGGCGATGCGCTTGCTGGTGGCCAGGGCCTTGCCGGCCTCGGTGCCGAAGCCGTTGACCACGTTCAGCACACCCGGCGGCAGCAGGTCGCCGATCAGCTCCATGAGCACCAGGATCGAGGCGGGCGTCTGCTCGGCCGGCTTGAGCACGATGCAGTTGCCGGCGGCCAGCGCGGGGGCCAGCTTCCAGGCGGCCATCAGCAGCGGGAAGTTCCAGGGAATGATCTGGCCCACCACGCCCAGCGGCTCGTGGAAGTGATAGGCCATGGTGTCGTGGTCCACCTCGGCGATGCTGCCTTCCTGGGCGCGCACGCAGCTGGCGAAATAGCGGAAGTGGTCCACGGCCAGCGGCACGTCGGCGGCCAGGGTCTCGCGCAGCGGCTTGCCGTTGTCGATGGTCTCGGCCACGGCCAGCGTCAGCAGGCTGGCCTCCATGCGGTCAGCGATCTTGAGCAGGACGTTGGCGCGGTCGGTGGCCGAGGTGCGGCCCCAGGCCTTCTTGGCGGCATGGGCGGAGTCCAGCGCGGCCTCGATGTCCCTCTCGTTGGAGCGCGGGATGGTGCAGAACACCTGGCCATCGATGGGCGAGACGTTCTCGAAGTACTGCCCGTCCACAGGCGCGACCCAGCGGCCGCCGATGTAGTTGCCGTACTGCTTCTTGAAGGGGTTGGCCACGCCGAGGTGGGCGATGTCTGCCATGTCCATGGTGCTTGTCTCCGGGGTTGGTTGCCGCGCCGGGGTGGGCGGTACGCTTGCTGGGGCAAGGCATGTGCCAGCGCATGGGCGCTGCACCGCGCGCGGAAAAATCCTTAAGCGACAGGCACTTGCCCGTCATGACTCCCAGTACGACCAGGTCCTGCGGGTGTTCGCCGGCTGTGTCGCAACGGCACAGTTGTGGCGTTGCGGCACAGCCCGTGGCAGCATCCTGGGCTCGCGGCGTGCGGCACCGATGCCCGCGCCACGCCTCATCCCACCGCCTTCTGGCGCATTCCCATGTCCCTTATCCAGATCCGCAAGCGCAGCCTCACCATCGAGACCACCTACCACGAGGGCGGCCCGGCACCGGCGCAGCCGTTGAAGCTGGCGGCCGCCTGCGCCGTGATCCAGAACCCCTATGCCGGCCGCTACGAACCAGACCTGATGCCCTTCATGGCCGAGCTGCGCGCGCTGGGTGCCGAACTGGCCACCGAGCTGGTGCAGACCCTCGGCGGCAAGGACAAGGTCGAGGTCTACAGCAAGGCCGCCATCGTCGGCATCGAGGGCGAGATGGAGCATGGCGCCGTCTGGCACGAGGCCGGCGGCTGGGCCATGCGCGAAGTGCTGGGCCAGCCCAAGGCCATGGTGCCGGCCAACAAGGCCGTGGCCGTGGCGGGCTACCGGCTGATGGTGCCGGTGCAGTACATCCATGCCTCCTACGTCCGCAGCCACTTCAACAGCATCGAGATCGGCATGCAGGACGCCCCGCGCCCGCGCGAGATCCTGTTCGCGCTGGTGATGGGCACCGGCGGGCGCGTGCATTCGCGCCTGGGCGGGCTGCTCAAGGAGAACGTGTCGGTGCACGACGGCCAGCGCTGAGGCGCTGGCGTCGGGCGCGCGGTGTCGGCCCGGCGCCGCGGCTCAGCTCCGCGCGGGCATAAAGGCCGTGGTCCCCGGGCGCCCTTCGACGAACAGCTGGGACGTCGCCGCGGGCGACTTCGCCAGCAGCCGGCCCTTGCGGTAGACCGCCAGCCGTGTGGCGCGCAGCCGGATCGCCTCCACCGGGTCGCGCGCCTGCAGCAGCACGAAGCTGGCGTCGCACCCGGCCGCGATGCCGTAGCCCGGCAGGTGCATCAGCCGCGCCGCATTGTTGGTGACCGCCTCGAAGCATTGCTGGATGCCGCCCTGGCTGGTCATCTGCGCCACATGCAGGCCCATGTGGGCCACCTCCAGCATGTCGCCCGAGCCCATGCCGTACCACGGGTCCATCACGCAGTCGTGGCCGAAGGCGACGTTGACGCCCGCCGCCATCAGCTCGGGCACGCGCGTCATGCCGCGGCGCTTGGGGTAGCTGTCGTGCCGGCCCTGAAGCGTGATGTTGATCAGCGGATTGGCGACCACGCTCACGCCCGCTTCGGCGATCAGCGGCAGCAGCTTGCTGACGTAGTAGTTGTCCATGCTGTGCATGGAGGTGCAATGCGAGCCGGTGACGCGGCCCTGCAGGCCCAGGCGCTGCGCGTGGAAGGCCAGCGTCTCGATGTGGCGCGACAGCGGGTCGTCCGACTCGTCGCAGTGCATGTCGACCAGCTTGCCCTCCTCGGCCGCGATCTCGCACAGCAGGCGCACGCTCTCGGCACCATCGGCCATGGTTCGCTCGAAGTGCGGAATGCCGCCCACGATGTCCACGCCCTTGCGCAGCGCGCGCCGCAGGCTGTCCACGCCCCCGGCCGTGCGCAGCACGCCGTCCTGCGGAAAGGCCACGAGCTGCAGGTCGAGGTAGGGCGCCACGCGGCGCTTGACCTCCAGCAGCGCGTCGACGGCCAGCAGGCTGGGGTCGCTGGTGTCCACATGGCTGCGGATCGCCAGCAGGCCCTTGGCCACCGCCCAGTCGCAGTAGGCGAGGGCGCGCTCGATCAGTGCCTCGGCCGTCAGCAGCGGCTTGAGCTCGCCCCACAGCGCGATGCCTTCGAGCAGCGTGCCGCTCTGGTTGACGCGCGGCAGGCCGTAGCTGAGCGTGGCGTCCATGTGGAAGTGCGGGTCGCAGAACGGCGGTGCCACCAGCAGGCCGCCGGCGTCCAGCGTCTCGTGAGCGGGCGCATCGAGGCCGGCCGACACCTCGACGATGCGCCCCCCCTGGACGGCGATGGACTGGTCGGTGCGGCCGTCGGGCAGGGTGGCGTGGGTGATGAGCAGGTCGAGCATGGCGGGCGTGGGATGTGGCTTGGCGGCTTGCAAAGGGCTTGCCAGCTGCGCGGCAGTGTAGGGGCCGGCCTCCAGAAGGCGGTCAGGCCACGCCGGCCGTCCTCACTGCCGTGTCCTGGTCCGCGTACGGCTCATGGCTGCGTCCGCGTCCAGTCCCTGCGGGGCAACCTGTACAACACATGCCGCTTCAATGGATGGCCGTCGGGAACCGCGGGATGGTCGAAGTCCTCCGCCTCGTCGCGCGCCATGCCCAGGCGCTCCATCAGCGCGCGGCTGCGCCGGTTGTCCACGGCGGTGAAGGCAACGATCTCGTCCAGGCCCAACTCGGCGAAGCCGACGTCCAGCGCCAAGGCCGCGGCCTCGGCGGCCAGACCTTGGCCCCACCAGGGCCGCGCCAGCCGCCAGCCGATCTCGACGCAAGGCGCAAAGGGCAGCGGCCATGCCGGCCGGTTCATGCCGCAGAGGCCGATGAAGGGTCCGTCGGCGCCGGCACCCGCCAGCTCCACGGCCCAGAAGCCCCAGCCCTGGGCATCGATCAGGGCCTGGCAGCGCTGCGCCATGAGCTCGCTCTCGGCGCGGTCCATGGTCGAGAGGAAGTAGGCCATCGTCTGGGCGTCGGCACTCATCGCTGCGAAGGGTGCCAGATCGTCGGGCTGCCAAGGCCGCAGGCGCACGCGCGGGCCCTGGAGCCGTGCGGGATCGATGGCGGTGAAACGCGTCTGGGCCGATGTCATGGCACGAGCTTAGCGCGCGCCGTGGTCGCACCAGCGTCGGCGTACTGCCTCAGCGCTCGCCCTTGCGATAGGGCTTCATCAGGGCTTGCGGATAGCTGGCCTTGCGCGCCACCAGCACCAGCGCCAGGATCGACAGCACATAGGGCAGCATCAGGTAGACCTGGTAGGGCAGGGCGGCGTCGCCGGCCTGCTGCAGCCGCAGTTGCAGCGCATCGAAGAAGGCGAAGAGCAGGGCGCCGAGCAGCGCCTTGCCCGGCCGCCATGAAGCGAACACCACCAGCGCCACGCAGATCCAGCCGCGGCCATTGACCATGTTGAAAAAGAAGGCGTTGAAGGCCGACAGCGTGAGGAAGCTGCCCGCCACGCCCATCAACGCCGAGCCGCCCACGATGGCGAGCGTGCGGGTCGCCGCCACGGAGACGCCCTGGCTCTCGGCCGCCTGCGGGTTCTCGCCCACCATGCGCAGCGCCAGGCCTGCCGGTGTACGGTAGAGCAGCCAGGCCACCAGCGGCACGAGCAGCAGTGCCAGCAGCGTCATCGGCGTCTGCGCATTCAGCACCGGAATCGGCAGCCAGTCCATGGGCGCAAAGGGCGTGACGGTCGGCGGCGTGCTCACCTTGGGAAAGCTCACGCGGTAGCCGTAGTAGGACAGCGAAGTCGCCAGCAGCGTGATGCCCAGCCCGCACACATGCTGCGAAAGCGCGAGGCCCACGGTCAGCCAGGCATGCAGCAGCCCGAAGGCGCCGCCGACCAGGGCGGCCACCACCACGCCCAGCCACAGCGGTGCGCCGGCATAGACCGCCAGCCAGCCGCCGAAGGCGCCGGCCACCATGATCCCTTCGATGCCCAGGTTGAGCACGCCGGCCCGCTCGCACAGCAACACGCCCAGCGTGCCCAGGATGAGCGGCGTCGCAATGCGCAGCAGGGCGACCCAGAAGGAGGCCTGCGCGACGATGTCGGCCACCTCGCTCATCGCGACCACCTCAGTCGGAACTGCGTGAACAGCGCCGCCACCAGCACCGACAGCAGCGAGGCGGCCACGATCACGTCGGCGATGTAGGTCGGCACGCCAACGGCGCGGCTCATCGAATCGGCGCCGACCAGCACCCCCGCCACGAACACGGCCGCCGCCACCACACCCAGCGGATGAAGGCCGGCCAGCATGGCGATCACGATACCGCTGTAGCCATAGCCGGGCGACATGTCGAGCGTGACATAGCTGGTGCGGCCCGCCACTTCCACGGCGCCGGCCAGCCCGGCCAGTGCGCCCGACAGCAGCGCGGTGAGCACCACGGTGCGCGTGACCGGCACGCCCGCAAAGGCGGCAGCGCGCGGGTTGGCGCCCAGGGCGCGGATGTCGAAGCCCAGCACCGTGTGTTTGAACAGCAGCCACACGCCCACGGCCAGCACCAGTGCGCCGAGCAGGCCGCTGTGCACCCGCGTCTGCGGGATGAGCTTGGACAGCTCCAGGTCCGACTGCAGCGCCACGCTCTGCGGCCAGCCCATGGCGGTCGGGTCCTTCATCGGACCGTCGAGCAGTGCGCCCACGGCGAGCAGCACGATGAAGTTGAGCAGCAGCGTGGTCACCACCTCGTCCACGCCCAGGCGGCTCTTCATGAGGGCCGGACCGAGCAGCAGCAGCGCGCCCGCGAGCGCGGCGGCCAGGAACATCAGCGGCAGCAGTACCGCCACCGGCCATTCCAGGCCCGTACCGTCGTGCATGCCGCCGATGGCGACGGCCGCCAGCGCGCCAGCGTAGAGCTGGCCTTCGGCGCCGATGTTGAACAGCCGGGCCCGGAAGGCCACCGCGGCCGACAGGCCGGTGAGGATCAGCGGAATGGCCCGCGTCAGCGTCTCGCTCAAGGCGAAGACCGAGCCGAAGCCGCCGGAGAGCAGCAGCCCGTAGGTGCGACCCACCGGCGCCCCGGCCCACAGCACCAGCAGGGCGCTGACCAGCAGCGTGAAGGCGACCGCGCCCACCGGCGCGAGCACCAGGGCCGTGCGCGACGGCTGCGTGCGTCGTTCGAGCCGCATCGTCATGCGGGCGTCCTTTCCGTTTCGCCGGCCATCGCCAGGCCGATGGCCTCGCGCGTCCAGGCCTCCGCCGGGCGCGTGGGCGTGAGGTGGCCACCGTGCATCACGGCGACCTGATCACCCAGGGCCAGCACCTCGTCGAGATCGTCCGAGATCAGCAGCACCGCCGCGCCCGCGTCGCGCGCCGCGATCAGCTGCCGCTGCACATAGGCCACGGCGCCGATGTCCAGGCCCCAGGTCGGCTGGTGCGCGACGATCAGCCGCGGCACCGCCGTGGAGCCCGCATCGGGCGCGGTCAGTGCGCGCCCGAGGATGAGCTTCTGCATGTTGCCGCCCGACAGCGAGCGGGCCGGTACATCGAGTCCGCCGCCGCGCACGTCGAAGGCCTGCTGGATGCGCGCCGCATGGGCGCGGGCCGCGGCGCGGCGCACCCAGCGAAGGCCGGGCAGCAGCGGGCGCGAGAAGGCGGGGGTGCGCAGGCGTTCGGCCACGGCGTTCTCCCACACCGGCAGGTCGCCGACCACGCCGACGGCGTGGCGGTCTTCGGGGATGCGCGCCACACCTTGCGCCACCAGCCGGGCAGGCTGTGCCAGGAGCGGCGCACCGAGCAGGTGGACCCGTCCGGACCGCGCCCTGCGCGTGCCGCAGAGCAACTCGGCCAGCGCGACCTGGCCGTTGCCGGAGACGCCAGCGATGGCCGTGATCTGCCCCGCGCGCAGCGTGAGCGACACCGCGTGCAGCGCGCCAGCGGCGCCCTCGGTACTCACGCCGTCGAGCACGCACACCTCGGCGCCGGCAGCGGATGCCGGCTGTCGCACGGGCGCCTCCACCGCATGCCCCACCATCCATTGCGCGAGCTGCGCCTGCGTGGTGTCGCTGGCACGGGCCTCGGCCACCAGCCGGCCCTGGCGCAGCACGGCCACGCGGTGCGACACCCGCAGCACCTCGCCCAGCTTGTGGCTGATGAAGATGATCGACAGCCCCTGCGCCACCATCTGGCCCAGCGTGTCGAACAGCGCCTCGCTCTCCTGCGGCGTGAGCACGGCGGTGGGTTCGTCCAGGATCAGGATGCGGGCGCCGCGGTACAGCGCCTTGAGGATCTCGACGCGCTGACGTTCGCCGACCGACAGCGTGGCCACGCGCGCATCGGGCGACACCGGCAGGCCGAATCGCCGTGCCACGGTCTGCAATCGCTCGCGCGCAGCGGCCCGCCGGCTGAAGGGCAGCCACAGCGGCTCACTGCCCATCACGATGTTGTCGAGCACGCTGAGGTTGTCGGCCAGCGTGAAGTGCTGGTGCACCATGCCGATGCCCGCCGCCAGCGCCGCCTGCGGATGGCCGGGCGGCAGGGGCTGACCGAAGGCCTCGATCCGCCCCTCGTCGGCCACGTAATGACCGAAGAGGATGGACATCAGCGTGGACTTGCCGGCACCGTTCTCGCCCAGCAGCGCCAGCACCTCGCCGGCCTGCAGGGTGAGCGAGATCGCGTCGTTGGCCACCAGCGGGCCGAAGCGCTTGGTGATGCCCGCCAGCCGCAGCACCGGCGCGCCGCCGGCCGCGTCGCCCGCCGGGCTCAGGGCTTCCATTGCGCCAGGAAGGCCAACAGCACCTGGGCCGAGTTGTCGGCGGCCAGGCGCATGAAGGTGCCCATTTCGTTGGCCCCCTCGCCCCCGCCGGCCAGGTCGCTGAGCGAGCGGAAGGCGAGGTAGGGCACACCATTGGCATGGGCCACCATGCCCACCGCGGCCGTCTCCATGTCCAGCACGTTGGCCTGGAAGGTGGCGAAGGTGTATTCGCGAAAGGCCTTGTTGTCCATGAAGGCCTGGCCCGAGACGCCGTTGCCGCCGACCACCAGGCGCGGCGCATGCTTGAGGCAGGTGCCGGCCGCGCAGGCGGCCAGGTCCACCTTCATGGTGCGCGCCGCGGCCAGCATGCCGGGGTCGACCTCGAACCAGAAGCGCCGCGCGACCTGCGGCTGCGCGGCCGAGCGGAATTCCACCGGGCGCGGGAACATCATGCCGAAGTTGGGCAGCGTGGCGTCCCGGATGAAGGGCGGCTTCTCGTAGCGGCCGGGCGCCACCTCCTTGGCCATCAGCACTTCGAGATACTGGCCCCACTGCGCCGGCACCGTGACGTCGCCGATGGACAGGTTGGGATTGACGCCCCCGGCGATGCCGCTGAACACCACGTGGCTGACCTTGAAGCGGTCCAGTGCCAGCTGCGTGTTCATGGTGGCGTTGGTCATGCTGATGCCCGAGAGGAACAGCACCACCGGCCGCCCCTGCAGCGTGCCGGTGTGGAACTCCACACCGTTGATGCGCGTGGTGCGCGCGTCCTGCAGCTTCTGGCGAATCAGCACCAGCTCAGGCTCGAAGGCCGACATGACGGCGATGCGCGGGGTGTCTGCCGCGGGCGGCGGCGCCACGCCGGCACAGCCGGCCAGGGCGGCGCTGGCCGCCAGGGCCAGCAGGAATCGGCGGAAGCTGTTCATGCGGCCGATGGCCTCACTTGGACGACTTGGGCTGGCGGTCGTCGATCTTGACGCTGTACTTGCCCGACAGGATCTCGGCCTCGCGTGCCTTGACCTTGGCGACCAGGTCGGCCGGCACCTTCTTCTCGAAGGTGCCCAGCGGGGAGAGTTCGGAGCCCTTGTATTGCATCTGCGAGTAGGGGCCGTAGTCCTCGGCCTTGAACTGGCCGTCCTTGACCAGCTTGATGGCGCGGTCGACGGAGGGCTCCATGTTCCACAGCGCCGACACGACGACGGTGTCGGGGTACTGCGGCTGCGTGTTGATCACGTTGCCGATGGCCAGCACCTTGCGCTCCTTGGCGGCATCGCTCACGCCGAAGCGCTCGGCGTACATGATGTCCGCCCCCTTGTCGATCATGGCGAAGGCGGCCTCCTTGGCCTTGGGCGGATCGAACCAGCTGTTGATGAAGCTCACGCTGAACTCCACCTTGGGATTCACTTCCTTCGCGCCGGCCATGAAGGCGTTCATCAGCCGGTTGACCTCGGGAATCGGAAAGCCGCCGACCATGCCGATCTTGTTCGACTTGGTCATGCCGCCGGCGATCATGCCGGTGAGGTAGGCGGGCTCCTGGATGTAGTTGTCGAAGACGCTGAAGTTGGGCGCCTGCGGCTTGCCCGACGAGCCCATGAGGAACATGGTCTTGGGGAAGTCTTTGGCCACTTTGCGGGCCGCGGCCTCCACGGCGAAGGCCTCGCCCAGGATCAGCTGGTTGCCGGCCGTGGCGTACTCGCGCATCACGCGTTCGTAGTCGGCATTGGCAACGTTCTCGGTGGCCTTGTACTCGATCTCACCGCGGGCCTCGGCCGCCTTGAGTGCCTTGTGGATGCGACCCACCCATTGCTGCTCGAAGGGCACGGTATAGACCGCGGCCACCTTGAGCTTGGACTGGGCGAACGCGAGCTGCGGCAACCCGACCGCGACAAGCCCCGCCAGGGCGGCGGCACTCAGGATCAGGGGACGGCGCTGGATCATCTTTCTCACTCCTCGTTGATGGGGGTTGGACAAGCAGGATTGGTGCCGGCTGAGCCGGGTACGCGTTTACATGAGGCCCGCGCTGGACAAGTGGGTCGGTGTTTCCCACCGTTCGGGCTGAGCCTGTCGAAGCCCTGAACCGCGCTTCGACAGGCTCAACGTGAACGGTTGGATGGGCATCCGTGAGCAGTTCGTCCGAGCTACGCAAACAGGCCACGCCATCGCCATCAGCCGTGAAGCAGCCCCCCGAGACAAAGGGCCGCGGAGCAGGCCACGCCAACAACACGCGCGGAACCGGCTTTGCCGGGCCGCAGCGTGTGCCCCCGGAGGGGGTTGGCGGAGCGGGCCCCAGCCCGCGCAGCCTGGGGGATATCTCTACTTCGTGCCGAAGATGCGGTCGCCCGCATCGCCCAGGCCGGGCAGGATGTACCCATGCTCATTGAGCTGCCGGTCGATGGCGGCCGTGTACACCGGCACATCCGGGTGCGCCTCGTACATGGTCTTCAGGCCTTCGGGGCAGGTCAGCAGGCAGACGAACTTGATGGACTTGGGCGACAGCTCCTTGAGTCGCTCGACGGCCGCCACGGCCGAGTTGCCGGTGGCCAGCATCGGGTCGACCACCACGATGTCGCGCTCCTGCATGTCGCTGGGCATCTTGAAGTAGTACTCGACGGCCGTGAGCGTCTTGGGGTCGCGGTACAGGCCGATGTGGCCGACGCGCGCGCCGGGCACCACGCTGAGCATGCCGTCCAGGATGCCCGTGCCGGCCCGCAGGATGGACACGAACACCAGCTTCTTGCCGTCGATCACCCGGCCGCGCGTCACTTCGAGCGGCGTCTCGATCTCGATCTCCGAGGTCGGGATGTCCCGCGTCACTTCATAGGCCATCAGCGAGGCCAGTTCGTTGAGCAGACGGCGAAAGCTGTTGGTCGAGGCGTCCTTGCGGCGCATGAGGGTGAGCTTGTGCTGGACGAGCGGATGGGTGATCAGGTGAGCGTTGGGCGTCGTCATGAATCGTTCTTGTCAAAAACAGAAGGCGTGCGATGGTAGAGGAGGCGGGCTCAGAACACCGTGCCGTCGCTCTCGATGCGCAGCGGCGGCAGGCCATCGCGCAGGCGCTGGGCCACGGCCCGGCCGGCCGCCCAGGTGCCGCCTTCGAGGATGCAGGCCAACGGCATCTCGTCGGCTCTGCGGCCGACGTGGCGACGCACGATGGGTGCCAGTTCGTCGAGCAGCGCCACGGTCAGGGCGCGCCATTCGACGATGAATTCGTCGCCGACCTGCCAGCTGCGTTCGAGCAGGGCCGCATCGCGCGGCACGATCACGCCGGTGTCCAGCAGCAGGCCGCCGTTGCGGTACTCGGGCAGGGCGGTGAGGGCATCCAGGCCCTCGACCTTCACGCCCGCCCATTCGAAGGGCTCGATCAGCGAGTAGGTGAGCCACTGCGACAGCTTGTGGAAGGGCACCCAGCCGTGGGTGCGGCCCTCGCCGCCGACCGCGCTGTGCGCCCAGCAGTCGCCCAGGGCCAGCGCCGGCTCGCCCGGACCGGGCAGGGCGGTGGGGTGGCGATGCAGGTAGTTGGCCGAGGGCCAGATGGCCGAGAGCGAATCCAGCAGCAGCGTGAGGATGTCGTGCACCTGCACCGTCGCGGTGGGCGGCACGGCCACGCCTTCGGGCGCGATGAGCATGTCGAACAGGCCGCCCGGCCGCTGCACCTCGGTGCCGAAGACGGCCGGCTGCTCGGCCAGCACCTCGCCGAGGCGGCGCAGCAGCGTCACCCGACCGTCCAGGCCGACCAGCGGGTTGTCGCTGCGCACCTGGAAGGCCTGTGCCAGGCGGTCGGCGACCAGGCCGCGCAGCCCGGCCGCGTCGGCCTGCAAAGGGCGATCCGGGTCGGAAGAAAACAGTCCCGCCTTGAAGGCATGGAAGCTGGCCACGCCCAGGCCTTCGGAGCGGGTGAAGCGCTGGTCGGACGCCGACTCGCGGTAGGCCCAGTCGGCCCCGGCGCCGGCGTCGAGCAGCACGCTCACCACGGCGAGGTCGATGCGGGCCTTGGCCTTCTCGCGAGGAGTCGCATGTTCGCTCAGCAGATGGTCGAGTTCGGCCGCCCGGTCGACGCCACCCGCCTCGAAATGCCGCCAGCGGCTGTGGTACGGGATCGGCCGCCAGGCGTAGCGCGCCTGGGTGACCTGGGCCACTTCACGCGCCGCATCGTCCAGGCGCGTCTCGTCGCCGATGGTGAAGAAGGCCGATTCGCCACGGCGCGCGCGGGCCAGCAGTTCGGCCGCGCGCTCGCGCACGGCGACCGTGGTGCGCAGCCAGGCGACGGCGGCCTCGGGCAGGTTGAGGTCGGTGGTGGGAAGCACGTGTTGGCTGTCCGTCATTCGCCCAGCCCCCGTCCGCGGGTGGCCTTGAGTTCATCGGCACCGGGCACCTTGCCGGGTGTGAAGTAGCCGGCCGCCATCTTGGCGTCGATCTCCACCCGGGCATCCGCCGGAATCAGGTCGTCGGGGATGTTCACGCGGTCGCCCACCTCGATGCCGGAGCCGGTGATGGCGTCGTATTTCATGTTGCTCATGGAGACCAGCCGGTGGATCTTGCGGATGCCCAGCCAGTGCAGCACGTCGGGCATCAGCTCCTGGAAGCGCATGTCCTGCACGCCGGCCACGCATTCGGTGCGGGCGAAGTACTGGTCGGCGGTGTCGCCGCCCAGTTGCCGCTTGCGGGCGTTGTAGACCAGGAACTTGGTGACCTCGCCCAGCGCGCGGCCTTCCTTGCGCGCGTAGGAGATCAGGCCCACGCCGCCGCGTTGAGCGCCCTGGATGCACTCTTCGATGGCGTGCGTGAGGTAGGGGCGGCAGGTGCAGATGTCGGAGCCGAACACGTCCGAGCCATTGCATTCGTCGTGGACGCGGGCGGTGAGTTCGACCTCGGGGTTGGCCAGGTCGCGCGGGTTGCCGAAGATGTAGACGGTCTGCCCACCGATGGGTGGCAGGAAGACCTCGAGGTCGGAGCGCGTGACCAGCTCAGGGTACATGCCGCCCGTCTCTTCGAAGAGCACGCGGCGCAGGTCGGTTTCGGAACAGCCGAAGCGCTTGGCCACGCCCGGCAGCCACCAGACCGGCTCGATGGCCGCCTTGGTGACCAGCGCGGCACCGCCGGCCGTAAGAAATTTGCCGTCGGCCTTCAGACGGCCTTTCTGCAGCGCGTCGATCACCTCGGGCAGGATCACGTGCGCCTTGGTCACTGCGATGGTCGGGCGGATGTCGTAGCCCGCGGCCAGCTCTTGCGCGAAGACGTCGGAGACGACCGCGCCCCAGGGGTCCATCGACACGATCTTGCCCGGCTCGCTCCATTGCGGATAGGGCCCGATCACGTCCGTCGGCGAAGTGTTGGTGAGGTCGGCGCGGTGCTCGCGCTTGAGCGCCCCCGCGGCCACGGCCAGCGCGCGGTAGACGCTGTAGCTGCCGCTGTGGGTGCCGATCACGTTGCGGTGGGCCCGGCGGGTGGTGGTGCCAACGACCGGCCCGCGTTCGGCCGGGGTGGCCGCGTCCCAGTGGATGGGCAGCGAGCCCAGGCCCCCCGCGTGGGAGGTCAGACGGATGTGCTGGCGGGGGGAGGGTGAGGTGGCGGGGGGAGACGTGGTGCTGTCTACAGACATTGCGGGCCCTCAAAAATGTCAATGTAGCGAGGGGTCGGACCGCTGGCAAGAAAACGTGACCGGGGCCCCTGCCTCCCCCAAATAGCCGAGGCATCTGAGGAGCGACAGTTTCGGCTTACTTTCTGCAATATAGTGAAAAAGCCATGTCGTGGATCTCCTCTGCCGACTTTGCTGCCGAGCCTCTGCTCTGGCGCCTCCACGATGCGCGGCTGGTCGGCCTGTCCGTGCTCATGGCCATCCTGTCCTCCATCCTGGCGGTTCACATGGCGTCGCTGGGCTGGCGCGCGCGGAATGCCGGCATCCGTCATCTGAGCGCGGCCGGTGGCGCGCTGGCCATGGCCTGCGGCATCTGGGCGATGCATTTCATCGGCATGCTGGCCTTTGCGCTGTGCGCTGCGGCCCCGATCGGGCTGGGCATGACGGCGCTGTCGCTGCTGCCAGCGCTGGGCGCCTGCTGGGTGGCCATGCTGCTGCTGACGCGCGCGCATCTGGGCCGGGCGGCCATTGCCTGGGGCGGGGTGGCGGTGGGCGCGGGCATCGGCGCCATGCACCATGCCGGCATGGCCGCCTCGGCGGCCATGGTGGGCATGCGCCAGGATCCCGGCTTGACCGCCTTCTCCCTGGTGCTGGCCGTGCTGCTGGCCACGCTGGCGCTGTGGGTCTATGCCCGCCTGCGCGTGCAGGCGCAGAACCGGCCCTGGCGGGTGGCGGCCGTGGCGGGGTCGGTGCTCGGCCTGGCCATCCTCGCCATGCATTACACGGCGATGGCGGCGCTGCGCTTCGACGGCGTCGCCATCGACGGTGTGCCTGAGGGGCGGCACACGCTGCTGGTGGTGGCCATCGCGGGGTTCGTGGCCCTGATCGGCCTGCTGGCGGTGGCGCTGCAGGTGGGGCTGCGCCAGCGGCATCTGCTGGAGCAGGTGCGCCGCAGCGAGTCGCGCCTGCGCGCCCTGGTGGACACGGCGGTGGACGGCATCGTGATGATCGACGCGCACGGCACCGTCCAGTCGTTCAATGGCGCCGCCGAGCGCCTGCTGGGTTGGCGGGCCGAGGAGGTGGTCGGCCGCAACATCGCGATGCTGATGCCCGAGCCCCATCGCAGTGGTCATGACGGCTATCTGGAGCGCTACATGGCAACCGGCCTGGCCCGCATCATCGGCGTCGGCCGCGAGGTGGAAGCACGTGACAAGGAAGGGCGGCTGGTACCGGTGCGCCTGGCGGTGGGTCGGGCAGAACTGCCGGACGAGGCGCTGTTCGTCGGCTTTCTGACCGACATCCGCGAGCGGCGGGACATGGAGCTGTCGCTGCGGCGCAGCGAAGAGCAGTTCCGCTCGCTCATCGCCAACATTCCCGGCGTGACCTTCCGCTGCCGCTTTGCCCGCGACTGGCGCATGCTGTTCATCAGCGACGCCGTAGAGGGCCTGTGCGGCTTCCCGGCGGAGGACTTCCTGGCCGGGCGCATCAGCTATGCGGACCTGATGCACCCGGACGATGTGGAGCGCATCTGGCGGCAGGTGGGCCAGGCGCTCGACCAGGACCGCTCCTACCACGTCGAATATCGCCTGCGGCACCGCAGCGGCCGGTTGCGCTGGGTGTCGGAAACCGGCCGGGGCGTGCGCGGCAACGATGGCGAGATCCAGTGGATCGACGGGGTGATGGTCGACAACACGGCGCTGCGCGCGCGCAACGCCGAGTACGAGGGCATCGTCAACGCCATCGGCCGCGCGCAAGGTATGGTCGAGCTGGACCTGGAAGGGCACATCCTGCGTGCCAACGACCTGTTCCTGCGCCTGGTCGGCTACACCATGGAAGAGCTGCGCGGCCAGCCCCATGCGGTGCTTTGCCGGCCCGAAGAGGTCCAGAGCGCCGACTATGCCGAGCGCTGGCGGCGGCTGCGCGCCGGCGAGCAGCAAAGCGGCGAATATGCCCGCATCACCCGGGACGGACGGGAGGTGTGGCTGCACAGCTTCTATAACCCGATCCTCGATGCCGAGGGGCGGCCCTTCAAGATACTCAAGCTGGCGGCGGACCTGAGCGAACGGCGCCTGATGGAGCAGGCCCTGCGCGACGCCAAGGAGCGTGCCGAATCCGCCGCCGCCGCGCGCAGCAGCTTCCTGGCCAACATGAGCCACGAGATCCGCACGCCGATGAACGCCATCATCGGCTTCTCGGAGGTGCTGCTCGATTCGCCGCTCGACGCCAGCCAGCGCCGCCACCTGAGCACCATCCACCAGGCCTCGCATTCGATGCTGCGACTGCTCAACGAGGTGCTCGACACGGCCAAGCTGGAGAAGGGCGCGATGACGCTGATGGAGGAAGACTTCTCCCTGCGCGCGCTGTGCGACCAGGTGGTCGCCTCGATGCGCATCAGCGCGATCCGCAAGGGCCTCGACCTGGTCCTCGACTACCACCCGAGCGTGCCGCTGCACTTCCGCGGCGATGCGCTGCGGGTGCAGCAGGTGCTGCTCAACCTGCTGGGCAATGCCGTGAAGTTCACCGAACAGGGCAGGGTGGTGCTGCGCGTGCGCCATCACGGTGGCCAGCTCAGCCTCGAGGTGGAGGACACCGGCATCGGCATCGAGCAGGACATGCTGGAGCGCATCTTCGAACCCTTTGCCCAGGCCGACGCCTCGACGTCGCGGCGCTTCGGTGGCACGGGGTTGGGCACCACCATCTCGCGACAGCTGGCGCACCTGATGGGCGGCACCATCCGGGTAGCCAGCACGCCGGGGCGCGGCAGTGTGTTCACCGTGCGGCTGCCATTGCCGCTGGGCAGTCCCGCCGGATCGCCGGATGCGGCTGGAGGCGCAGACACGCCGCTGCAACTGCCCGCGCTGCGCGTGCTGGCCGTGGACGACGCGCCGAGCAACCTGGAGCTGCTGGAGATCCTGCTGGGCCGCGAGGGCCACCAGGTGGCACTGGCCGGGGGCGGCGAACAGGCGGTGCAGATCGCCGCGCGCGAGCGTTTCGACCTCATCCTCATGGACCTGCAGATGCCCGGCATGGACGGCCTGGAGGCGGCGCGTGCCATCCGCCGTGCCGAGCAGGCTGCGGCCGGCCGGCACACGCCGATCATCGCCATGTCTGCGAGCGTGCTCGAGGCCGACCGCCTTGTGGCCGAGTCCGCCGGCATGGAGGGCTTTGCAGGCAAGCCCCTGGCGCCGACGCAGCTCATGCGCGAGATGGCCCGCGTGCTGGGACTCGTCATGGCCCCGGAACTGCCCGAGGCCGGCCATCCCGAGTCGCTGGCCATCGACTGGCATCGCGCGCTGTCGCTGTGGCACCGGCCGGGACTGCTGCACGATGCGCTCGAGCGCTTCCTGGCCGAGCAGCGCGCGACGCCGGGCAGACTGATGCAACTCGCGGACGACCAGGACTGGAAGGGCTTGGCCGCGCTGGCGCACCGGCTGGTTGGGGCGGCGGGGCATTTCGGGCTCAACACCCTGCAAGGATTGGCGGGTCGACTGGAGACTGCGGCTCTGGCCCAGGATCCCACCGGGTGCAGCCAGTGCATCGTGGCGCTGCCGGGCGAACTGCTGCATGCGGAACAGGCCCTGCGTGCCCAGCGCCTGCAATCGCCGGACGCGGTGTGGCTCAACGCCGCGAACGGCACCGATGTGCAACTGAATCTGGCGTGCGTGCTGGACCTGATCGCGCGCACCATCACGCTGCTGCGTGCAGGGGAATGGCCGGAGGTTCCATTTGGAGCGCTCTCTGCCTTGCTGCCTGCCGAAATGCTGGAGGATGCCAACGGCGCCATTGCCAATTTCGATTTCGAGCGCGGTCGCAGGGCCCTGGAGGTTCTGGCGGACCGGCTTCAGCGGGCAGCGCCAGTGGAAGGATGAGGCGCGCGGCCCAGCAGCTGTGTGCGAGAGCCAGCCGTTGCCGAGGCGGTCGCAGCGACGGCCTGGCTCCGGTCGAGGGCTGGGAACTCGGCGATCTATCCGTTCATTAGATATGCAATGTGCGTTATGTCAAATTATATGGATGCGAGGGCATGCAGTGAATGCGGCGACGCCGCTCGCCGTGCCTCCCGCTCTCCCCCCCGACCGCACCGCGGTCCGCCGCTGCTGACATCGATGGCCGGACAGGCACAAAAAAGCGCCCCTGAGGGCGCTGTCGGCTCAACGAACCAGGCGCCTCGGCGCCTGGCCCGCCGGTCCTTCACTCGCGTGACGATTCCAGCGTCTTGTTGATATAGAGCGCCACCAGCGTGCAGATCGCACCGGAGGCCAGATAGACGCCGAGGAAGGCCAGTCCGAAATGCGCCGACAGTCCGAGCGCGACCAGCGGCGCGAACGCGGCCCCCACCAGCCAAGCGAAATCGGAGGTCAGCGCGGCGCCGGTGTAGCGGTAGCGCGCACTGAAGTTCGAGGTCACCGTCCCGGAGGCCTGACCATACGACAGGCCCAGCAGTACGAAGCCGATCAGGATGAAGACGTTCTGTCCTTCGCTCGACTTGAGCAGCACCGGAGCAACGAGGCTGAACAAGCCGATCAAGGCTGCCAGGGTGCCCAGGGTGTTGCGACGACCAAAGCGGTCGGCAATCCAGCCAGAAGCCAGCACGGCAGCAGCACACAGCAGGCCGCCAATCACCTGCACGCCCAGGAAGTCGGCAATGGACTGGTCCGAGTAGAGCTGGATCCACGACAGCGGAAACACCGTCACCAGGTGGAACAGCGCATAGCTGGCCAGCGCGGCGAAGGCGCCGATGAAGATGTTGTAACCCTGCGTGCGAAGCAGTTCCCCGGCGGGCGTGGGTTCGAGCTCCCGCTGCTCGAGCGCCCTCTCGTACTCATGCGTGACCACCAGGCGCAGACGGGCGAACAGCGCCACCACGTTGATGGCAAAGGCCACATAGAACGGATAGCGCCAGCCCCAGTTCATGAAATCTTCCTGCGACAGGCTGCCGTACAGGTACATGAAGAGCGCGCTGGCAACCACGAAGCCGAGCGGCGCGCCCAGCTGTCCCAGCATGGCGTACCAGCCGCGGCGGTGCGGCGGCGCGTTCATCGACAGCAGGGACGGCAGACCGTCCCAGGAGCCGCCGGTGCCCAGCCCTTGCCCGATACGGAACAAGGCCAGTAGCAGGATCGCCCAGCCGCCGACGATGTCGTAGCCCGGCAGGAAGGCAATGCCCGCCGTGGACGTACCGAGCAGGAAGAGCGCGATGGTCAGCTTGGTGGCGCGGCCGTAGCGCTTCTGGATGCCCATCGAGACGATGGTGCCAATGGGCCGCGCAATGAAGGCCAGCGAGAAAATGGCGAACGCGTAGAGCGTGCCTTCGAGACGTTCGACGAAGGGAAAGAACAGCTGGGGAAACACCAGCGCGCACGCGATGCCGAAGACGAAGAAGTCGAAGTACTCGGAGGATCGCCCGATCACCACGCCGACCGCGATGTCGCCCGGGGCCACATCGTGATCGTCCGCATTGACCTGGCGAGCGTCTCGCTCGAGGTCTCCAGAGTGGATTCCGGGGTGTGCCGGGCTCAGGCTGCTCATCGAAGTCTCCCTTGTATTCGAGGAGCACCCAGATTACCACGCGAGATTCGCAGAGCCGTCGGACAGTGTCGATAGGACAAATTGTCCAATCGCCTACGCAGGCGTGCACCTCTAAAGTGCGGACTCCTGCCGCCGGCGCGCGAGGTGCCGGCCTGCTCGTTCCTTTCAGATTCCAGCGTATGCCTTCACTCAAGACCTTCCGCGCGCCAGCCCTCCTGGCCGCCACGGCGCTCCTGGCCGGTTGCAACACGGTGGTGCTCAGTCCCTCGGGGGACATCGCCTCGCAGCAGGGCCGCCTCGTGATGATCGCGACCGGGCTGATGCTGCTGATCATCATCCCGGTGATCGTGCTCACCCTGCTGTTCGCCTGGCGCTACCGTGCCGCGAACAAGGAGGCCGACTACCAGCCCGACTGGCACCACTCCACCCGCCTGGAACTGGTCATCTGGTCGGCTCCACTGTTGATCATCATCGCCCTGGGCGCGTTGACGTGGATCAGCACCCATACGCTGGATCCCTATCGCCCGCTCGACCGCATCGCGGCGGGCAAGCCGATGCCGGCCGACGTCAAGCCGCTGGAGATCCAGGTCGTCTCGCTGGACTGGAAGTGGCTCTTCATCTACCCCGAGCAGGGCATCGCCACCGTCAACGAGGTCGCGGCGCCGGTCGACCGGCCGATCCTCTTCAAGCTGACCTCCAGCACGACGATGAACGCCTTCTACGTGCCCGACCTGGCCGGCATGATCTACACCATGCCCGGCATGCAGACCGAGCTCAATGCCGTCATCAACAAGCCCGGCGTCTACCACGGCCTGTCCTCGCACTACAGCGGCGCCGGCTTCTCGGGCATGACCTTCAAGTTCCACGGCGTCTCCAACGAAGAGTTCGCCAAGTGGGTGGCCGATGCCAAGTCCGGCAGCCAGAGCCTGACGCGCGCCGTCTACAACGACCTGGCCAAGCCCAGCGAGCGCAACCCCGTGCAGCGCTTCGCTTCCGTCGATCCCGACCTGTACTCGCGCGTGCTCAACCTGTGCACCGTGGACGGTCAGCGCTGCATGCACCAGGTGATGGCCCAGGACGCGTTGCGCGGCCGCACCAAGGCCGGCGAGGCCGCCGTCGCTGCGCTGATGCCGCAGCAGATCTGCACGCCCAACCAACCGGTCGACCTGCTCAACTGAGGACGCCGCCCTCCCCGGCCCGCATCCCGGCACCCATTCGAAGAAACGAAGCCCTATGACTGAACCTTCTACCGCCGCGCCCCACTGGATGCTGGGGCGGCTGACCTGGGAATCCGTTCCCATGGCGCACGAGCCGATCGTGCTGTGGACCTTCATCGCCGTCGCGCTCGGCGGCCTCGGCGTGCTCGCGCTGCTCACCAAGTTCCGCCTCTGGGGTCCGCTGTGGCGCGACTGGTTCTGCAGCATCGACCACAAGAAGATCGGGATCATGTACATGATCCTGGGCATCGTGATGCTGCTGCGCGGCTTTGCCGATGCGCTGATGATGCGTCTGCAGCAGGCCGTGGCCTTCGGCGACAACATGGGCTACCTGCCGCCACACCACTACGACCAGATCTTCACGGCGCACGGCGTGATCATGATCTTCTTCGTGGCGATGCCGCTGGTCACGGGCCTGATGAACTACCTCGTGCCGCTGCAGATCGGCGCGCGCGACGTGGCCTTCCCCTTCCTGAACAACTTCAGCTTCTGGATGACCACCGGCGGCGCCGTGCTGGTGATGCTGTCGCTGTTCCTGGGCGAGTTCTCCACCGCCGGCTGGCTCGCGCTGTCGACGCTGGGCAACCAGAACCCCGGGGTGGGCCTGGACTACTACATCTGGGCGCTGCAGATCGCGGGGGTGGGCACCACGCTCTCGGGCATCAACCTGCTGGTGACCATCGTCAAGATGCGCGCGCCCGGCATGGGCCTGATGAAGATGCCCGTCTTCACCTGGACCTCGCTGTGCACCAACGCGCTGATCGTGGCCTCCTTCCCTGTGCTGACGGCCGCCCTGGTGCTGATGTCGCTCGACCGCTATGTCGGCACGAACTTCTTCACCAACGTGTCGGGCGGCAACCCGATGCTGTACGTCAACCTGATCTGGATCTGGGGCCACCCCGAGGTCTACATCCTGGTGCTGCCGGCCTTCGGCGTGTTCTCCGAGGTGGTGGCCACCTTCTCGGGCAAGCGCCTGTTCGGCTACACGTCCATGGTCTATGCCACGGTCTGTATCACCATCCTGTCGTACATCGTGTGGCTGCACCACTTCTTCACGATGGGCTCGGGCGCGAGCGTGAATGCCTTCTTCGGCATTACGACGATGATCATCTCGATCCCCACGGGCGCGAAGATCTTCAACTGGCTCTTCACCATGTACCGCGGCCGCATCCGCTTCGAGCCGCCGATGCTGTGGACGGTCGGCTTCATGTGCACCTTCGCCATCGGCGGCATGACCGGCGTGCTGCTGGCCGTGCCCCCGGCCGACTTCGTGCTGCACAACAGCCTGTTCCTGATTGCGCACTTCCACAACGTGATCATCGGCGGCGTGGTGTTCGCCATGTTCGCCGGCATCAACTACTGGTTCCCCAAGGCCTTCGGCTACAAGCTCGACGCTTTCTGGGGCAAGTGCTCGTTCTGGTTCTGGCTCGTGGGCTTCTATGTGGCCTTCATGCCGCTGTACGTGCTCGGCCTGATGGGCGTGACGCGCCGCGTCAACCATTTCGAGGACACCTCGCTGCAGATCTGGTTCCAGATCGCCGCGCTTGGCGCCGTGCTGATCGCCTGCGGCATCGGCTGCTTCCTGGTCCAGCTGGGCGTGAGCTACCTGCGTCGCGAGCAACTGCGCGACCACACGGGCGACCCGTGGAACGGCCGCACGCTCGAGTGGGCCACCTCCTCGCCCCCGCCCCAGTACAACTTCGCCTTCACGCCCGTGGTGCATGAGGTCGACGCCTGGTGGGACATGAAGCAGAACGGCTACAAGCGCCCGCTCGGCGGCTTCAAGCCGATCCACATGCCCGCCAACACCGGCGCTGGCGTGGTGATCTCGGTGTTCTCGGTGATCTGCGGCTTCGCGCTCATCTGGCACATGTGGCCGCTGGCTGCCGCCTCGTTCGCGGCCACCATCCTGGCGTCGATCATCCACACCTTCAACTACAAGCGCGACTACCACATCCCGGCCGAGGAAGTCTCGGCCGCCGAGAACGCGCGCACCCAACTGCTGGCCCGTCATGTCTGATCTCGCCTACGCCACCGGCACTGCCGGCGATAACACCGACCGCGCCTATCACCTGGCGGACGAGCCACATCCGGAGAACGGCACCTCGCTGGGCTTCTGGCTCTACCTGATGAGCGACTGCCTGATCTTCGCAGCGCTCTTCGCAACCTACGGCGTGCTCGGCCGCAGCTATGCGGGCGGCCCCAGCGGCGCCGAGCTGTTCGACCTGAAGCTGGTGGCGATCAATACTGCCTTCCTGCTGCTGTCGTCGATCACCTTCGGCTTCGCCATGCTGCAGAAGCAGCAGAACAAGGTGGGCGCCACGCTGGGCTGGCTCGCCATCACCGGCATCTTCGGCCTGTGCTTCCTGGGCGTGGAGCTCTACGAGTTCCACCACCTGATCCATGAAGGCGCCACGCCGCAGAGCAGCGCCTTCCTATCGGCCTTCTTCGCCTTGGTCGGCACGCACGGCCTGCACGTGACCTTCGGTTCGATCTGGCTGGTCGTGCTGATGATCCAGATCTCCAAGCACGGCCTGATCCATGAGAACAAGCGCCGTCTGATGTGCCTGTCGATGTTCTGGCACTTTCTGGACGTCGTCTGGATCGGCGTCTTCACCTTCGTCTACCTGATGGGAGTGCTGTGATGAGTACCCATGCCACCCACGCCGCTCACGCCGGCCACGCCCACGACGATCACCACCACGACGATCACGGCGACGTCGGGCCGCACAGCACCTTCTCCGGCTACATGATCGGCTTCGTGCTGTCCATCGTGCTCACCGCCATCCCCTTCTGGCTGGTGATGAACAACGTGATCAGCAGCCGCAACACGGCCGTCATCGTGCTGGGCGCCTTCGCCGTCGTGCAGATCCTCGTGCACATGGTCTTTTTCCTGCACATGAACGGCAAGGTCGAAGGTGGCTGGACGCTGCTCTCCACCATCTTCACCGTCGTCTTCGTGGCCATTGCCATCGCGGGCACGCTGTGGGTCATGTTCCACATGAACACGAACATGATGCCGGCGCACGAGATGCAGCAGCACATCCAGCGCGCGCAATGACGCAGCGGCGCCGCGGTCGGGTCCTCGTGCCTGCCGCGGCACTTTTTTTTGTGCTGCTGCTGGCCCTGGGCACCTGGCAGGTCCAGCGCCTGGCGTGGAAGCGCGAGCTGATCGCACGGGTCGATGCCCGGGTGACGGCAACGCCGATCGACGCACCGGGGCGTGCCGCGTGGCCGTCCGTCACGGCCGAGCGGGCGGAATACCAGCGCGTGACGCTGCAGGGCCGCTTCCTGACGGACAAGGCAGCGCTGGTGCAGGCCACCACCGATCTGGGCGCGGGCTTCTGGCTGCTGACGCCCCTCGCGCGGCCGGACGGCAGCGTCGTGTGGGTCAACCGCGGCTTCCTGCCCCCACAAGCGCGTGAGCCCTCGGCCCGCGGCTGGGCCGAGCCGACCGGCACCGTCGACGTGGTGGGCCTGCTGCGCATCACCGAGCCCAAGGGGGCCTTCCTGCGCCACAACGATCCCGCGGCCGACCGCTGGTATTCGCGCGACATCGCCGCGCTCACGGCGGCCCGCGGGCTGCCGGCCGCCGACACCGCCCCCTACTTCGTCGATGCTGCCCGCGACCCGCAGCAGGCCGAGGGCACCTGGCCCGTGGGCGGCCTGACGGTCATCCGCTTTCCCAACAACCACCTGATGTACGCCATCACCTGGTACGGCATGGCCCTGCTTCTGGTGGTGGGCCTGGTCTATGCCTGGCGCCGTGGTGCCCTGGGGCCGGACGACGACAATCCGGCGCGATGAGCGCCAGCCCCCCCGACTCCCCTGCCCTGCTCGCCGCGCGTGCCCAGGTGCGGGCCCAGGCCGCGCGCGGCCTCGACTCGGCCACCGGCCGCAAGAACCTGCACCAGCTGATCCAGTTGCGCTGGATTGCCGCCTTCGGCCAGATCGTGACCATCGAGGTCGCGCACTACGGCCTGCGGCTGCCCATTCCGCTGGAGCCCATGCTGGCCGTGCTGGCAGGCCTGCTGGCCTTCAACGTGCTGAGCCTGCTGCGCTGGCGCACCGGGCGGCGCGTCACCAACGGCGAGCTGTTCCTGGGCCTGATGGTGGACGTGGGCACGCTCACGGCCCAACTGCACCTGAGCGGCGGCATCAGCAACCCTTTCGTCTACCTCTACCTGTTGCAGGTCACCCTGGGCGCCGTGCTGCTGCGGGCCTGGGCCGTGTGGACGATGGTGGCCGTGGCCATCGGCTGCGTCGCCGGTCTGGCGATCTTCAGCCGGCCGCTGCCGGTGGCGCTGGAGGCGCACCGTGGCCTGGCCAGTCCTTATCTGGCGGGCTTGCTGATCTGCTTTGCCCTCAACGCCGTACTGTTGGTGGTGTTCATCACCCGCATCGGCCAGAACCTGCGCGAGCGCGACGCCCGCCTGGCCGCCCTGCGCCAGCGCGCGGCCGAAGAGGAACACATCGTTCGCATGGGCCTGCTGGCCTCGGGCGCGGCGCATGAACTGGGTACGCCCCTGGCCACGCTGGCCGTGATCCTGGGCGACTGGCAGCACCTGCCCCACTTCAATTCCGACCCCGAACTGCTGCAGGACGTGACGGAGATGCAGACGCAGGTGCTGCGCTGCAAGTCCATCGTCAGCGGCATCCTGTTGTCGGCCGGCGAGACGCGGGGCGAGTCCTCGGCCATGACCACCGTCTGCCGCTTCCTCGACGACCTGGTGGCCGACTGGCGCTCCACGCGCTCGGGCACGGTGCTGCTCTACAGCAACCGCTTTGGGCACGATCTCCCCATGGTCTCGGACTCTGCCATCGCGCAGATGATCTGCAACGTGCTGGACAATGCCCGCGAGGCCTCGCCCCAGCGCATCCATCTCCATGTGGGCCGCGATGACGACACGCTGGTGCTCGAAGTCTTCGACGAAGGCCCGGGCTTTCGCGCCGACATGCTCACGCGCCTGGGCACGCCCTACCAGTCGACCAAGGGGCGTCCGGGTAGTGGCCTCGGACTGTTCCTCGTCGTGAATGTCGCGCGTACGCTGGGCGGTCAGGTGGAGGCCGCCAACCGTTCCGAGGGCGGTGCGCTGGTGCGCATCACGCTGCCGCTGGCCGCCGTCACGCTTGCCACCAAAGATCCGACCGAATGACCGACCTGCTGCTGTCCGATGCCGACGCCGACGCCCGGCAACTGCTGATCGTGGAAGACGACGATGCCTTTGCACGCACGCTGGCCCGGTCCTTCGAGCGGCGTGGCTACGAGGTGCTGCGCGCCGGCGGCCTCGAGGAGGTGAATGCGCTGCTGGAGGCCGAGTCGCCGAGCCATGCGGTGGTGGACCTCAAGCTGCAGGGCGAGGCCTCGGGCCTGGCCTGCGTGCAGGCCCTGCATGCGCACGACCCGGAGATGCTGATCGTGGTGCTCACCGGCTTCGCCAGCATTGCGACGGCGGTAGAGGCGATCAAGCTCGGCGCGTGTCACTACCTGGCCAAGCCCTCCAACACCGACGACATCGAGGAAGCCTTCGGCCGCGCCGAAGGCAGCACCGAGGTCGAGCTCACGCAGCGCGCCAGCTCGATCAAGACGCTGGAGTGGGAGCGCATCCACGAGACGCTGGCCGAGACCGGCTTCAACATCTCCGAGACCGCGCGCCGCCTGGGCATGCACCGCCGCACCCTGGCGCGCAAGCTGGGCAAGCAGCAGGTCAAGTAGGCGCGTCGACCCGCCTCAGAGACCGTCGGGCGCCCGGGCCAGTTCGGCCTGCAACTGCGCCCTCCGCGCAGGATCTTCGACCGACCGGCACAGCGTGTCGAAGAAGGCCTGGCGAGAGCCCGCCGATACCGCTGCCTTGCGCACCACCACCTTGGCAATCGGCCCCAGTTGTCGGGCCAGCGCGCGGACGGCGTAGTCGCTCAGTCCGGCCGAGACACCGGCGGTAGTACCTGCGGTGGACGCGCCCGCCGATGACGCCGCACCTGTGGCGAATGCGGACGACCCGGCGCACGTCCCTGCCGAGGTGCCCCCCGCCATGCCTGTGCTCAGCAACGCCTCGAAGCGCTGACGCTCCCGCGGATCGCGGATGTGCTGGCTGACGCTTTCCTGCAGTTGCCGCAGGTCGGTGCTGGTGCGGGCCGCCTCGCGCACCAGCACGCGGGCGACAGGGCCCATGAAGCGGGTCAGCGCCGCCTCCACGGCCGCGAGGCTGCTCGCGTCCCACTGCGAAGGCATGGCGGAGCCAGTGGGACCTCGCGAGGTACCCGGGCTGGCCGGCCGCACGCGCAGCGGCATCGCCGCGATGACGGTTGCGTCGTCGGCCGTGGTGCCGCCCGCGACGGCGCTGCGCTCGGCCAGCGCGTCACGGAACTCGGCCGCGCTGGAGAAGCGCGCCTGCGGCGTCTTGGCCAGCGCGCGGGCGATCACCGCGTCCAGCGAGGGTGCGATGCTCAGGCCTTCCAGGGTCGACAGCGGCGCGGGGTCCTGGTGCAGCACCTTGTACATGACCGCCTCGGGCGTCTCGGCGGCGAAGGGCGAGCGGCCGCTGAGCATGCGGTACAGCAGCACGCCGGCGGCGAACAGGTCCACGCGGTGGTCGATGGTCTCGCCGATGTACTGCTCGGGCGCCATGTAGCCGGGCGTGCCGATGGTCGAGGCCGCCTGGGTGAGCGCGGCGCTGGCGATGCGGGCCACGCCGAAGTCCATCACCTTCAGCAGGCCGTCGGTGGTCACGATCAGGTTGGCGGGCTTGATGTCGCGGTGCCAAACGCCGGCGCGGTGCGCGCTGCCGAGTGCATCGAGCAACTGCTGCATGAAGCGGATCGCCATGCCCTCGGGCAGCGTCGGCGTGGCGCCGAGGACCTGCGCCAGGTCGCGGCCCTCGACGAACTCCATGGCGATGAAGGCGGTGGTGTCGTCCTCGCCGTATTCGTAGATGGGCACGATGCCCGGGTGCGACAGCCGACCTGCGGCGCGTGCCTCGTTGCGGAAGCGCGCGGCCATGTCCTCGGCGATGCTGGAGTCGAGCAGCGCCTTGCGCACCGTCTTGATGGCGACCTGCCGGTCGATGAGCGGGTCGTGGGCCTTGTAGACCACGCCCATGGCGCCCTCCCCCAGGACGCCCACGATGTCGTACTTGCCGAGGCGGCGCGGATGCTGCATGACTCAGCCTCGACGCAGCCGCTGTGACGCGTGCGCGCTGTCCGCGCGCGGGAACGATGTCCGGCCCACTTGCACTCAGACGTCCAGCATCTTCATGGCCTGCACCAGGCTCGCCCGCATGCGGGCGAAGGATTCGGCCAGCGTGCCGATCTCGTCGCGGCTGCGCACGGCGAACTCGGGCGCTTCCAGCTCGCCCATGCTCACGCGGTCGGCCAGGGCCGACAGACGGGTCACGGGCTGGATCACCAGCTTCCACAGCATCAGGTTGAGGGCGCCACCGATCAGCAGGAACACCGCGGCCAGCGAGCCCATCACGACCGCAAAGGCCTGCGATGCGCGCTCGAAGGGCACCGACATCGGCACCGAGACCACCTGCGCGCCCAGCGTCTCGCCCAGTGTCCAGCCAAAGCCGTTGGCCGGCCCGTACTTCTCGATCATGGTGGCCGGCGCCGCCGCCGGCGTGCTATGGCAGCTCAGGCAGGCCGGGTTGCTGATGCGGATGGGCCGCGCCACGAAAAGCGCCCGGCCAGAGGCCGTCTCACGTTGGCCGATGAACTCGGTCAGGGCCTTGTCCTTGGCAAAGCGGGCGATGACGTCCTCTTCCCAGTCCTGCGCCCGGTCGCGCGGATTGGTGGGGTTGAGCATGGCCGGCTTGTAGGCGTACTCGGGGTGCATCTCGCGCAGCGCATTGACCATCTCGGTGGCCGAATAGGCGGGCACCGATTGCGGCAGGAAGGTGTACTTCATCTGGTTCTGCAGCAGCGGCTGCACCTGCGTGGCCGTGTAGGTGCTGACGGCCGCCGCGCTCTCCATGATGAGGCGCGCCTGTTCCACCACCTCGTCGTGCGCGCCGCGCTGGAGCAGGTCGCGCGCCAGGTAGGCCGACGCCCCCAGCCCGACCGCGAACACGAGCAGGAAGACCAGGTTGAACTTGAGCAGCAGTTTCATGGGAATGGCATCGTTGGCGACCGGCCGGAGGGGCCGGGTCAGTAGGCGGAACGGGCAGGCGCGGCCGGCTGCGGGGAAGGCCCAGGCGGCGGACGCGGCTTGACGTACTTCTCTGGAAACACGATCCGGTCCCACTCGGGATGGCGCTTGATGTTGGCTGCCAGCGCGGCGCGGAAATCCGGCTTCTTCGCCAGGCCACGCCAGCGCTCGGCCAGGCGTGCGCGCAGCGCCGGCTCGGCCTGCAGCCAGCCGGCCACGTCCTCGTAGCGCAGGTCGCCCACACGCTCGGCGTCGACCGGTCGGTCCTTGAATCGTGTGGCGCGCAGCGGCAGCGGGTCCAGGAAGCTGGGCGGTACCGCGCGGACGAAGGCGGCGTCCGGCCGCGGGCGCTCGGTCCAATCCGCGCTGTCAAGCAGCCGGCCGGACCCCAGCTCGATGGGCTCCTGATCGCGCTTGCCCCGGGCCTCGATCCTGGCCTTGCCCGACTCGGCAAAGACCTGGGTGCGGGAGTCCGCGGCCTGAACGACCTGACTGCCGCTCTCCCCCGTCAGGATCGCATCGGGCGTCAGCAGGCTGACCACGCCGCGGGCGGAGGGCGCCTTGCTCAGCTTGGCCCAGCCTTTCCGGAGATAGAGCCGCGCCGCCGGTCCGCGGTTGCCGGGGCCGAGCCGTGCTTCAACCATCGCCTGGCTGGCCGGCCCCAGGTCGACCACCGGGCCGTCCGCGTATTCGAGCCGCAGCAGGCGGGCATTGGCGGCCGTTTCCACCAGATCGCCGGGTTGCAGCGCCACGCCGGGCGTCAGCACGAAACGACCGCTCTCCCGCAGCAGATGGGCCTCGCCCTCGACCAGCGTCGCGATGGCCACCGGCCCCGCCGCCAGCGCAGGGATCGCAGAAAAAACCAGAAGAACGGCCGCGGCCCACGCCCGGATCCGCTTCGGTACGGTGATCGACGTTCGGCGCAGCCCCATAAAGGGCGGGATGATGCCGGCCGCTGCGTGGGCCGGCCATATGCAGGATGGCCTAAGCCGGGCCGGCCCCGCGGCCCGCGTGGCTGCGCAGGCCCTCCTAGAATCGGCGGCTGTTTCGCCCGAGGCGCCTTATCCGGCCATGGCGGTTTTCCCCGCCTCAGGCCGCGCCAGACCAGCCGCATAAGCTTATGCGCATAAGGCGCGAACCAAAAAATCGTTTGTCTTCATAAGGGTGGCGCCTAAAGTGCCGCCTTCGCGCGCGGTGTCCGTGCCGCGTGGCCGACTGCTTCCCACACACGATGTACCAATACACAGACTTCGACCGCCAGTTCGTGCGCCAGCGCGCCGCACAGTACCGCGACCAGCTCGAGCGCTGGCAGGCGGGCAGCCTCAGCGAGGAAGAGTTCCGTCCGCTGCGCCTGCAGAACGGCTGGTACGTGCAGCGCTATGCGCCGATGCTGCGCGTCGCCGTGCCCTATGGCGAACTCTCCAGCCGCCAGGTGCGCGTGCTGGCCCGCATCGCCCGCGAATACGACGAGCCCGAGGCCGAGGTCTATCGCCAAGCCCTCGAAACCCAGGGCGCCCTGGGCACCACGTCGCTGCCCACGCACTACGCCCACTTCACCACGCGCCAGAACGTCCAGTACAACTGGATCCCGCTTGCCAAGAGCGCCGAGGTGATGGAGTTGCTGGCCACCGTGGACATGCACGGCATCCAGACCAGCGGCAACTGCATCCGCAACATCACGACCGACGAGCGCGCCGGCGTGGCCGTGGACGAGGTGGCCGACCCCCGCCCCTACGCCGAGATCATGCGGCAGTGGAGCACGCTGCACCCCGAGTTCGCCTTCCTGCCGCGCAAGTTCAAGATCGCCATCACCGGCGCCACCGAGGACCGCGCCGCCACCGGCTGGCACGACGTGGGCCTCAAGCTGGTGAAGAACGAGGCCGGCGAAATCGGCTTCCAGGTGCGCGTGGGCGGCGGCATGGGCCGCACGCCCATCGTGGGCACGGTGCTGCGCGAGTTCCTGCCCTGGAATCAGATCATGAATTACCTCGAAGCGGTGATCCGGGTCTACAACCGCTACGGTCGTCGCGACAACCTGTACAAGGCGCGCATCAAGATCCTGGTCAAGTCCGAGGGCCAGGCCTACATCGACGACGTCGAGGCCGAGTACCGCGACGTGATCGAGCGCGATGGCGCCCCGCACACCATCAGCCAGGCCGAGTTCGACCGGGTGGCCGCCTCCTTCGTGCCGCCGGCACTGGCCGCCCGCGCCGGTGTGCCGGCCGAGCAGGCCGACGCCGCCCTGCGCCAGGCTGCCGACCGCGAGCCGATGTTCGCCCGCTGGCTGCAGCGCAACGTGGCCGCGCACCAGAACCCGCAGCTGCGCGCCGTCACCCTCTCCTTCAAGCGCCGCGGGCAGGCGCCGGGCGATGCCTCGGCCGACCAGCTCGACACCGTGGCCGAACTGGCCGACCGCTTCTCCGCCGGCGAACTGCGCGTCACCCACGACCAGAACGTGCTGCTGCCCTGGGTGCATGCCGAGGACCTGTTCGAGCTGTGGCAGGCCGCCCGCGCCGCCGGCTTCGCCAGCGCCAACGTGCACCTGCTGACCGACATGATCGCCTGCCCCGGCGGCGACTTCTGCGCCCTGGCCAATGCGCGCTCCATCCCCATCGCCGAGGCCATCACCGAGCGCTACCAGGACCTGGACGAGCTGGACGACCTGGGCGAGATCGACCTGCACATCAGCGGCTGCATCAACAGCTGCGGCCACCACCACAGCGGCCACATCGGCATCCTCGGCGTCGACAAGGACGGCAAGGAGTGGTACCAGGTGACGCTGGCCGGCTCGGACGGCTCCGACCTCAGCGGCCCGGCCCAGGCCGGCAAGGTGGTCGGCCCCTCCTTCTCGGCGGCCGAAGTGCCGGGCGTGATCGAGGCCGTGCTCGGCACCTACCGCGACACCCGAAACGCCGGCGAGACCTTCATCGACACGCTGCGCCGCGTCGGCCACGAGCCATTCAAGGCGGCGGCCAATGGCGCCCGCTTCAAGGTCGAGGAAGTCGCCTGAGTCCGAGGGAGAACAGACGCATGAACAAGACCCTGAACATCCTCTCGGCCGGCCAGCACGAGGCCGACGCCGCCACCGGCCGTGTGCTGCAGTTGCCCAATGACGCCGATCCGCGGGAAGCCGATCTGACCGGTGTGACCCGCATCGAGCTGCACTTTCCCAAGTTCACCGACGGCCGGGCCTACAGCCAGGCCTTCCTGCTGCGCCGCCGCCTGGGTTTCACCGGTGACATCCGCGCCACCGGCGACGTGCTGATCGACCAGCTGGTGCAGATGCAGCGCACCGGCTTCACCAGCGCCGTTCTCAAGGAAGGCAAGGACGTGGCCGAGGCCCAGCGCCAGTTCGAGCGCTTTGCCGACTTCTACCAGGGCGACGCGGTACAGCCCGCGCCGCATTTCGTGCGCGCCGAGGCCTGATCCTCCGAGCTGCTGCGCGCTCGACAGCCGACCACCGCCTGCGGGTGCTGGTCGGCTTTTTCTTGGCTACCTCGGCCGATGCAGGCGTCCAACGACCCGAAGGCGCCTTATCCAGGTCTCGCCGCCCATTGCGCGAGAACCCGCATCCACAGCGGTGAATATGCTTATCCGCATAAAGCGCGAACAAAAAGATCGTTTGGTTTCATAAGGGCTCTCCCTAAAGTTCGGTTCCAGGGCATTGCTGTCGTCGTCGCCATGCCATTCGAAAGAGCCGAGCCATGAACGCCATTCCTTCCCAAGTCCAGAACTCCACCGCCTTCGACCTGGCCGAGGTCAATGCCCGCCTGGGCCGCAACGCACAGGGCCTGGTGGACTGGGCCATCGGCCTGCACCGCCCGGCCATCGTCACCACCAACTTCCGTCCCTTCGAGGCCGTGATCCTGCACATGGTGACGCGCGCCCAGCCCGACGTGCCGGTGGTGTGGATGGACAACGGCTACAACACCGAGGCCACCTACCGTTTCGCCGACGAGGTGACCCGCCAGCTCAAGCTGAACCTGAAGATCTACCTGCCGCTGCGCTCGCGCGCCCACCGCGAGGCCGTCGAAGGCCCCACGCCGGCGCTGGACGACCCGCGCCATGCGGCCTTCACCGAAGAGGTCAAGCTGGAGCCCTTCACCCGCGCCCTGCGCGAGACGGCGCCCCAGGTCTGGTTCACTGCGCTGCGCGCCACCGACACCGCCGTGCGCGCGCAGATGGAGCCCGTCAGCGTGAATCCCGACGGCCTGATCAAGGTGGCGCCGCTGCTGCACTGGAGCTCGAAGGACCTGCACGAGTACTGCCAGGCCCATGGCCTGCCCAACAACTTCGACTACGTGGACCCGACCAAGGGCGAGGACAACCGCGAGTGCGGCCTGCACATCGCGCACTGATCCGACCCGTCCACCTTCCGAATCCATCTTGCCCCACAGACCCATGAACGCCCGCACCGACGCCGACCTGCTGCTGCCCGACGCCCTGGCTGCCTCCGCCACCGCGCGCCTGTCCAACGCCCACCTCGACGCCCTGGAGGAAGAAGCCATCTTCATCCTGCGCGAAGTGGCTGCGGCCTTCGAGCGGCCGGCGCTGCTGTTCTCCGGCGGCAAGGATTCGCTGGTGCTGCTCAAGTGCGCCGAGAAGGCCTTTGGTGCCGGCCACCTGCCCTATCCGCTGCTGATGATCGACACAGGGCACAACTTTCCCGAGGTGACCGACTTCCGCGACAAGCGTGCGAAGGAACTGGGCGCCGAGCTGATCGTGCGCAGCGTCGAGGATTCGATGGCCCGCGGCACCGTGCGCCTGGCCCATCCCGGCGAGTCGCGCAACGTGCACCAGTCGGTCACGTTGCTGGAGGCCATCGAGGAGTTCCGCTTCGACGCGCTGATCGGTGGCGCCCGCCGCGACGAAGAGAAGGCCCGCGCCAAGGAGCGCATCTTTTCGCACCGCGACGCCTTCGGCCAGTGGCAGCCCAAGGACCAGCGCCCCGAGCTGTGGACGCTGTTCAACACCCGCATCGCCCCGGGCGAGCACTTCCGCGTCTTCCCGATCAGCAACTGGACCGAGCTGGACGTGTGGCAGTACATCGAGCGCGAGAACATCGAGCTGCCCTCGCTCTACTACACCCACAAGCGCGAGATCGTCGAGCGCCGTGGCCTGCTGGTGCCCGTGACCGAACTGACGCCGGCCCGCGACGGCGAGACGGTCGAGCTGCGCGACGTGCGTTTTCGCACCGTGGGCGACATCACCTGCACCTGCCCCGTGGCCAGCCTGGCCGCCGGCCCGGCCGACGTGGTGATCGAGACGCTGTCGGCCGAGGTCAGCGAGCGCGGCGCCACCCGCATGGACGACAAGACCTCCGACGCTTCCATGGAGAAGCGCAAAAAAGACGGGTATTTCTGAGCCGCGCCCACCCGGAACGACCAAGGATTCGACAGCCATGACGACCACGACCGACATCTCCGCTTCCGCCGACACCGGCACCGCCCTGCGCTTCATCACCTGTGGCTCGGTGGACGACGGCAAGAGCACCCTCATCGGCCGGCTGCTGGTGGACAGCCGGGCCGTGCTGGCCGACCAGCTGGCCGGCGTGCAGCGCGGCGGCGAGACCGACCTGGCGCTGCTGACCGACGGCCTGTCTGCCGAGCGCGAGCAGGGCATCACCATCGACGTCGCCTACCGCTATTTCTCGACCGCCAAGCGCAAGTTCATCATCGGCGACGCACCCGGCCATGAGCAGTACACCCGCAACATGGTGACGGCGGCCTCCAGCGCCGATGCGGCTGTCGTGCTGGTCGACGCCACCAAGCTGCCCTGGGCGGCCGAGGTGGGCGACGGCGAGGTGGTGGTGCGCGAGCTCCTGCCGCAGACCCGCCGCCACATGCTGCTGGCCCACCTGCTGCGCGTGCAATCCATCGTCGTCGCCATCAACAAGCTGGACGCCATCGACGATGCGGCGCTCGCCTTCAAGCGCATCTCGGGCGCGCTGAACGACTTCGCGGCCGCCGCTGGCGTGCGCGTGGAAGCCATCGTGCCGATCTCCGCCCTCAAAGGCTGGAACGTGACCGAGCCGCACCGCGAAAGCGCCGCCGGCTGGGCCGGCTACGAAGGCCCGAGCCTGCTCGAACTGCTGGAGGCGCTGCCCGTGACGGCTGCCGAGACGCAGCAGCCCTTCACCTTCCCGGTGCAGTGGGTGGAGAAGTTCTCGTCCTCGGCCGACACCAGCCAGGGCCGTCGCATCTTCTGGGGCCGCGTCGGCGGCGGCCAGGTGGTGCCCGGCCAGCGCGTGACCGTGTTGCCCAGCGGCCAGACCGCCACCGTGGCCCGCGTGCTCGACCACGTACGCCGCGAGCACGGCGTGGCCGCCGGCCACAGTGCGGGCATCGTGCTGGACCGCGAGGTCGACGTCTCCCGTGGCGACTGGCTGCTGGAACCCGGCGCCTTCGAGCCGACGCGCGAGATCACCGCCACCGTCGCCTGGCTGGACGACGAGCCGCTGGTGCCCGGCCGCGTCTACTGGGCGCTGCAGGGCCACCGCTGGGTCAAGACCAAGGTGCAGCGCATCGTGGACCGGCTCAACATCGCCACGCTGGATGCCGAGGCCGCCACCCAACTCGACGCCAATGCGATCGGCCAGGTCGTGCTGGCCCTGCAGCAACCGCTGGCCGTGCAGCCCTTCACCGCCTCGCGCACGCTGGGCTCGCTGGTGCTGGTCGACACGGCCTCGCACCGCACCTGCGCCGCCGTCCTGGTGCGCTGAGAAGGTGCGAACGGCCACGCCCGGCCGTCGTGCCGGGCGCGCCGACCACCTTCAAATCCTTTCTGGCGCCGTTGCCAGTGTTGCCTGTGCCCGCCGAGGCATGGGCCGCCCTTTACAATCTCGGGTTTTTCCCGACTCCTTCACCAGCCATCCAGCCATGACCCACGTCGTTTCCGAGAACTGCATCCGCTGTAAGTACACCGATTGCGTCGACGTGTGTCCCGTGGACTGCTTCCGCGAAGGGCCGAACATGCTGGTGATCGACCCCGACGAGTGCATCGACTGCGCCGTGTGCATTCCCGAGTGCCCGGCCAACGCGATCTATGCCGAGGAAGACCTGCCGGCCGACCAGCTCGCCTTCATCAAGCTCAATGCCGAGCTGGCCCGAGCCGACGGCTGGAAGAGCATCACCAAGCGCAAGGCCGCGCTGCCCGATGCCGACGAGTGGAAAGACAAGCCCAACAAGCTGGCCGAACTGGTCAAGTAAGTTCGGCCGATTGAGCGCGTGACCGGCCAGGCCCCGCCTTCGCACCTGGACACCGGCGCCCTCATCATCGGCGCCGGCCCGGCCGGCCTGTTCCAGGCCTTCCAGCTGGGCCTTCTCGAAATCCCCTGCCGCATCGTCGATGCCCTGCCCCATGCGGGCGGCCAGTGTGTCGAGCTGTACGGCCACAAACCCATCTATGACATTCCCGGCACGCCCGTCACCACGGGGGCCGGGCTTGCCGAGTCGCTGCTGGCGCAGATCGCGCCGTTCCAGGTGCCGATGCACCTGGGCGAACAGGTGGCGACGCTCCAGCGTGAGCAGCCGGGCGAAGCCGATTCCTATTGGCTGGCGACGACCTCGGCCGGTACCCGCTTCCGTGCGAAGGCCGTCGTCATTGCCGCTGGCGTGGGGGCCTTCGTGCCCAAGCGGCTGAGCGTCGAGGGCGCCGAGGCCCGCGAGGGCCGCAGCCTCTTC
This sequence comes from Pseudacidovorax intermedius, assembly GCF_003350475.1. Lineage (GTDB taxonomy): Bacteria > Pseudomonadota > Gammaproteobacteria > Burkholderiales > Burkholderiaceae_C > Xenophilus > Xenophilus intermedius. Next base: position 12,613 of record NZ_QQAV01000019.1, on the reverse strand, counting down.
TATCACCCGTCGGATCTTTCGCGCTTTGCGGGCCAGTCCGTGGTCGTCCATGGCGGCGAGGACGCGGCCGTGGAAGCCGCGCTGGGCCTGGTCGGCATGGCGCGCGAAGTGACGCTGCTGCACCGCCGCGACGTCTTCCGCGCCGACGACATGCTGCTCGCCGCCCTGCGCCAGCGCATCGATGCGGGCGACATCCACATCGCGGTCGGCCAGCCCAGCGCCTTCGACGGCCGCTCGCTCACCATCGACACGCCCGATGGCGAAACGCGCGCATTGCCGCTCGATGCGCTGGTCGTCTGCCAGGGCATCTCGCCCCGCCTCGGCCCCATCGCCGACTGGGGCCTGGAACTGGAGCGCAAGCAGATCCCCGTCGACACGCAGCGCTTCCAGACGCGCGAAGCGGGCCTGTACGCCGTTGGCGACATCAACACCTACCCGGGCAAGCGCAAGCTGATCGTGAGCGCCTTCCACGAGGCCACCCTGGCCGCCTGGGCGGTGGCCGAGCGGGTGTTCGACGGCAAGGTGCCGCCGCTGCAATACACGACCACCAGCACCCGCCTGCGCGAGCTGCTGGGTGCGGCGCCGCAGCTTTGACGGGCTGCAAGCCGGGCCGCCCTCCCACTCTTACAATCCGCGACTCGCTAGGGGTGCCGGGCTTCGCTGGAAGCCAGGCTGAGAAGACACCCTTTGAACCTGTTCGGCCGGCCCGACGCATCGTCCAAGGTGCGAAGGCCAGCCGGAGCCGCGAAGCGCCACAGGCGCTTCAGGCCTGAGGTAATCCTCGCGCAGGGAAGCAGCTCCGGTGGCCTGCATGGCCTCGCGCCGGGCCGAAACGGGCCGGCGCAGTCGGCGGTGCTTCCTGTGACCGACCGCTCTGGAGCAACGACGCATGGCCTTGAACGACGCATCCACCCCGCCCGCCAATGAGGCGCTGACCCCGCTGCCCGACGCCCGTCGCGCCTTCCGCTGGCACGACCACCTGTCGCTGTGGTTCAGCCTGGGCGTCGGCCTGCTGGTGATGCAGGTGGGCGCCTTCCTGGTGCCGGCGGTGGGCACGCGCGACGCGGTCGTGGCCATCGTCGTCGGCTCGCTGATCGGCGCCGGCCTGCTGGCCTGGACGGCCCGCCTGGGCTGCCAGACGGGCTTGGCCAGCGCGGGCCTGATGCACTCGGCCTATGGGAGCGTGTTCGCGCGGCTGCCGGTGGTGCTCAACATCGTCCAGCTGGTCGGCTGGACCACCTTCGAGCTGGTCATCATGCGCGAGGGCACCCAGGCCATCGCGAAGCAGGCCTTCGGCCTGTCGCTCGATTCCGTGGGCGGTGCGCTGGCGGCGACGCTGCTGTGGGGCGCCGTGCTGCTGGCGCTGCTGTCGGGCTCGATGGTGTCGCTGGTGCGGCGCTTCGTCAGCCGCTTCGGCCTGCCGCTGGTGGTGCTGTCGCTGATCTGGCTGACCTGGCAGTTCGCCGGCAAGCTGCAGGCGCAGGGCTTCGACACCTTCTGGCAGCGCCAGGGCGACGGCAGCATGGGCCTGTTCAGCGCCATGGACCTGGTGATCGCCATGCCCGTCTCCTGGCTTCCCCTGGTGGCCGACTATGCGCGCCATGGCCTGCGCGCCCAGCCGGGCAAGCCGGGCGGCGCCTTCACCGGCACCTGGATCGGCTACGCCGTGGCCAATCTCTGGTGCTACGCCCTGGGCGTGATGGTGGCCAGCACGGCGGCGCCTGACACCACCCTGGTGATGGCGCTGCTGCTGGCCCAGGGCGGCCTGGTGGCACTGGGTCTGATCCTCATCGACGAGCTGGACAACGCCTACGGCGACGTCTATTCGGGCTCGGTCTCCATGCACAGCCTGCGTCCGCGCTGGAGCGTGCGCCGCTGGGGCCTGCTGATCGCGCTGGTCTGCGTGGCCCTGGCCCTGGTGCTGCCCATGCATGCGCTGGAGCCCTTCCTGCTCATGCTCAGCTCGGTGTTCGTGCCGTTGTACGGCGTGATCCTGGGTCGGCTCGGCGGCGGCGGCGTGCCTTTGCCGGTCGGCCGCAAGGTGGACCTGAGCGCCGCCGCACTGTGGATCGCCGGCATCGCCGTCTACCACGGCTGCGCGACCTGGGCGCCGCAGTGGGGCTCGGCCCTGCCAGCGCTGGTGCTGACCTTCGTACTGGCCCGGCTGACGCGGCCTACAGCGGCAGGCGCACCGTCGCCTGCGGTGCGAAGCCATGGTTGAGCGGGCCGTGGCCTTCGCCCACCTTGACGGTCACGCCGGCCTGCATGGCGCCGCGCACGTACTCGCGGGCATCGGCCACCGCCTGGGGCAGCGGCTTGCCCAGCGCAAGCCCGCAGGCGATGGCGGAGGACAGCGTGCAGCCCGTGCCATGCAGGTTGCGGCTCTGGATGCGGGGCGCGGCAAAGCGGTGGCGCTCGCCATCGGCCAGGGCCAGCAGGTCCACGACCTCATCGCCCGGCAGGTGCCCGCCCTTGAGCAGAACGCCTCGTGCCCCCTGCGCCAGCAGTTCGGCCGCGGCGCCTTCCAGCGCATCGGCATCGGCCATGGCATGGCCCACCAGCAGCGCCGCCTCGTCCAGGTTGGGCGTGATCAGCACCGCACGCGGGAAGAGCTCGGCCACCAGCCGCTCCACCGTCTCGGCGGCGATCAGCCGGTCGCCGCTGGTGGCGACCATGACCGGGTCGAGCACCACGTTGGGCAGGCGGTAATGGTCGATGGCCCAGGCCACCACCTCCACCACCTCGGGCGCATGCAGCATGCCCAGCTTGACGGCGTCGACGCCGATGTCCTCGATCACGGCCTGCAGCTGAGCCTTGAGGAAGGCAGGCGGCACGGGATGGATGCCGCTCACGCCGCGGGTGTTCTGGGCGGTGAGGGCCGTGATGGCGCTCATGCCGTAGCAGCCCAGCGCGGCGAAGGTCTTGAGGTCGGCCTGGATGCCGGCGCCGCCGCCGCTGTCGGAGCCGGCGATGGTGAGCACGCGCGCGTAGCGCTGGGTGGGAATGGTCATGGGCCCGAAATTATCCGTGCTGCAAGGAGCGTGTCTTTTCGATGACGGGAACTTCGCTGGACTTTGACAAGGCCTGGGTGCTGGGCGGCGGGCTGATGGGTCGGCTGATGGCACTCAGCCTGGCCCGCGCCGGCTGCGCGGTAGAACTGCACGAGGCCCAGGGCCCCGATGCCCAGGGCGCCGCCGCCCGCGTGGCCGCCGCCATGCTGGCGCCGCTGGCCGAATCGGCCGTGGCGCCGCTGTCGGTGGTGCGCATGGGCGAATATGCGCTCGGCCGCTGGCCACAGCTGCTGGCGGAACTGCCGGCGCCGGTGTTCTTCCAGCAGGCCGGCACGCTGGTGGTCTGGCACCGTCAGGACGCCGCCGACGCCGGCCGCCTGGGCCGCATCCTGGCTCACAACCAGGCGCAGCAGCCCTCGCTGACGGCGCCGCAGTCGCTGGACGCGACGGCCCTGGCCGAGGCCGAGCCCGCCCTGGCCGGCCGCTTCATGCAGGGCCTGCTGCTGCCGGGCGAAGGCCAGCTCGACAACCGCCAGTTGCTGGCCGCGCTGCAGCAGGCGCTGGAGGCGCATCCCCAGGTGCGCCTGCACTGGCACAGCACCCGCAGCCCGCAGGACCTGTCCCCCGGCCTGCGCGAGCGCGTCATCGACTGCCGCGGCCTGGGCGCGCATGCCCAGTGGCCGGCCGTGCGCGGTGTGCGCGGCGAAGTGGCCCGCATCCATGCGCCCGAGGTCACGCTGCAGCGGCCCACGCGCCTGGTGCATCCGCGCTACCCCATCTACATCGCGCCCAAGCAGGACCACCTGTTCGTGATCGGCGCGACCGAGATCGAATCGGACGACATGTCTCCGCCGAGCGTGCGCTCGGTGCTGGAGCTGCTGTCGGCCGCCTACACCGTGCACAGCGGCTTTGCCGAGGCGCGCATCGTCGAGATCGCCGCCCAGTGCCGGCCCACCCTGCCCGACAACCTGCCGGCACTGCGCTGGCTGGGCGAGCGGGTGCTGCAGATCAACGGGCTCTACCGGCACGGCTTCATGATCGCGCCCGCCATGCTCGACGCTGCCATGCAGAGCCTGCAGCATCGCGAATCGCCCCTGGCCGAGCGCCTGCAGATCGGCATCGAACACCTTCCCGCCCGATGATGAACATCCTGCTCAACGGCGAGCCGCGCGAGCTGCCTTCCGGCGCCACGCTGGCCGACGCCATCGCCCTGCTCGCTCCCGCCCCGCCCTTCGCGGCCGCCGTCAACCGCGACTTCGTGCCCCGCTCGGCCTATGCGGCGCGCGCCCTGCAGGCCGGCGACGAGGTCGAGGTGATCCGGCCCGTCACCGGGGGCTGAGATGCTGACCACGCTTGCGCCTTGCCCCCTCTCCCCGGCCCTCTCCCGCGAGGGGAGAGGGAGGAATGCCGCTTCGCTGAACGACTGGCTCGACGGCGCTGCGGCCATCGACGAAAGGACACGCCCATGACCACCCCTGAAACCGCCGACGCGCTGGTGCTCTACGGCCAGCGATTCCAGAGCCGGCTGCTGCTGGGCACCGCCCGCTATCCCTCACCCGACGTGCTCGAAGCCGCCGTGCAGCGCGCCCGCCCGGCCATGCTCACCGCCTCGCTGCGCCGCCAGAGCGCGGCGCCCGGCGGCGCCAAGGCCGACAATGGCTTCTGGGAACTGCTGCGCCGCCTGGACGTGCCGGTGCTGCCCAACACCGCCGGCTGCCACAGCGTGCAGGAGGCCATCGCCACTGCCCACATGGCACGCGAGCTGTTCGAGACGCCCTGGATCAAGCTGGAGCTGATCGGCGACGACTACACCCTGCAGCCCGACACACTGCAACTGGTGGGCGCGGCCGAGCGGCTGATCAAGGACGGCTTCCAGGTGCTGCCCTACTGCACCGAGGATCTGGTGCTGTGCCAGCGGCTGGTCGATGTCGGCTGCCAGGCCGTGATGCCCTGGGCCGCGCCCATCGGCACCGGCCGCGGGCCGGTCAACCCCTATGCCATGCAGGTGCTGCGCGAGCGGCTCACGGTGCCGATGCTGGTCGACGCCGGCCTGGGCCTGCCCTCGCATGCCTGCCAGGTGCTGGAATGGGGCTACGACGGCGTGCTGCTGAACACCGCCGTGGCCCTGGCGCAGGACCCGGTGGCCATGGCCGGCGCCTTCGCCGACGCGGTCGCCGCGGGGCGCGCGGCCTTCCGGGCTGGCGCCATGAGCGCGCAGGACGCGGCCCAACCCAGCACGCCCGTCCTGGGCACGCCCTTCTGGCACCACGCCCAGAACGGTGGCTGAGCCTGCTGCGGCACGCGCGCCGCAGCCGCGCCCCCGCCAATAAGAACACGGAGCCATCCATGAACGCCCAAGAGATCCAGACCGCCATCCTCGCCGCCCACCGTGGTCGCTTCGACGGACACCCGCCGGTGGCGGTCGGCCCTTTCCACGACGAAGACCCGGTCTACCGCGGCGCCAAGGCCGCCTGCGCCGCACTGGGCTTCATCGAGGTGGACGCCGAATGCCTGGGCCGTGCTTGGCAGGCGGTGACCCAGCGCCGCCTGGGCCGCTTCGACGCCAGCGCCTGGCCCGACTCTCCCGCCGACTTCGGACTGCGCGACTTTCCGCCCCAGTCCCGCGAGGATGCCTTCGCACCTTGCCCCGTGGCGCTGGGCCTGTACGCCGTGCTGCCCGACGCCGAATGGGTCGGTCGTGCGGCGCGGGCGGGCATCCCGACGGTGCAGTTGCGCTTCAAGTCCGACGACGCCGCCGCCGTCGCCCGCGAGATCGACGCCGCCATCGCCGCCGTCCGGGGCACCGACGCCCTGCTCTTCATCAACGATCACTGGCGGCAGGCCATCGCGGCCGGCGCCTATGGCGTTCACCTGGGCCAGGAAGACCTGGACGCGCTGACGGCGGACGAGGTCCAGGAACTGCGCGCCTCCGGCTTGCGACTGGGCGTCAGCACCCACGGCTATGCCGAGATGGTGCGGGCCGATGCCGTCAGCCCCAGCTACCTGGCTCTCGGCGCGGTGTTCCCGACGACGCTCAAGAAGATGGCGACCGCGCCGCAGGGCCTGGCGCGCCTGCATGACTACGCGCGGCTGATGCGCGGCTATCCGCTGGTCGCCATCGGCGGCATCGACGCCGATCGGCTGCCGCAGGCGCTGGCCAGCGGCGTGGGCAGCATCGCGGTGGTGCGGGCCTTCGTCGGGGCGGACGATCCGGAGGCTGCGGCGCGCCTGCTGATGGCCAGGATGCGCGAAGCGCCCCGGGCCTGAGCCTGGAGCGCTTCCGTCGGCCGCTCTGGGTCGGCCTTACACATCTCTGCACGTAGCAAGCGCTGCCGCCACCACGCGGTGCCGGCCTCAGACGATCTGGTCGTCGTCGAAGGAACCGCCGTCGAAGCCCGACCAGTCGCCGCCGGCGTCATCGGCCAGTTGCCGCGTATCTCCACCGCCGCCGCTGCCATCCTCGTAGAAGTTCTGGGTGACGTTCTCGATCACCTCGGGCGTACCGACATTGCCGCCGCCCAGGCCCAGGAAGCCACCGCCGCCTGCGCCGCTGCGGCCACCGAGCAGGTGCTCGATGCCATTGAACAGGAACATGCCGCCCGCCACCCCGGCCGCGGCGCTGGCGGCCTGGCCCAGGAAGCTCGGGCCGCTGCTTGGGGCCGGCGCTGCCGCTGGCGCGGCGCCGAAGAGGCGTTCGCGCCATCCGGGTGCCGCAGCGGGTGCAACGGCCGGCGCACCGGGGGCATAGCCCGAGGGCGCGCCGCGGTAGGCAGGCCGGCCGGGGTTGTAGGCATCCGGATCGGCCGTCTCGCGCCCGAAGCCGGGCTCCAGACCGCGCTGCAGGAAGGCGGTGCCGCCCGGGTCGGCCGGTGCGGCGGCGCGTTGCGCCAGTTGGCGCTGGGCGTCCTGCAGCGCATGTTCCAGCAGCAGCGTGCGCTGGGTCAGCAGGTACAGCGCATCGGGCTGGCCGGCCAGGCGTTCACGGATCAGCGCATCGGCCTGGGGGTCCTTCTGCACGCCGTGCACTGCGGCCAGCCGCTGCAGCAGGTCTTCGAGCATGGACAGTTCTTGGGGTGTCATGGTTCGGTCGTCCTTCCTCGGCCCAGCATGGGCCTTGCGTGGATGGGACTCCAACGCACCACGGGGCGTTCCCGGCCGACGGGCCGGCTTAAGGCTGGCCTAAGCGAGCCCTTCCCGCCGCGCCGGCGTGTCGTTCAACCCTGCCGCCGCAGCCGCCGGTAGACGGCGTTGCGCGACAGGCCCAGCGCCCGGGCCACGGCCGACACGTTGCCGCCATGGGCGGCCATGGCCTGCTCCAGCGCCGCCCGTTCGAGCGCCTCCAGCGTGGCCGTGGACGGCGCGGGCCGGTTGGGCGACGCAACGGGACCCGCGCCCGCATCGACCGCATGGGCCTGCAGGTCGTCCATGAAGTCCTCGGGCAGATGCTCCGGCAGGATCTGCGCCTCTCCGCGCGCCATCAGTGCCGCGGTGCGCAGCACGCTGGCCAGCTGGCGCAGGTTGCCCGGCCAGGCATGGCGGCGCAGCAGCGCCAGGGTCTGCGGCGCCAGCGGCGGTGCGTCGGCCAGGCCGGCCTCTGACTGCTGGGTCTGCAGAAGCCGCTGCACCACCACGGCGAGATCGCTGCGCTCGCGCAGCGGCGGCAGGCGGGCGACCAGGCCATTGAGCCGCCAGTACAGGTCGTCGCGAAAGCGCCCTTCGGCCATCATGGTGCGCAGGTTGCGATGGGTGGCACAGACCACGGCCACATCCACCGGCACCTGCCGGCCGCTGCCCAGGGGCGCCACGCTGCGCTCCTGCAGCACGCGCAGCAGCCGGGCCTGCATCGCCAGCGGCATGTCGCCGATCTCGTCGAGGAAGAGCGTGCCGCCGTTCGCCTGCAGGATGCGGCCCGGGCTGCCCTTGCGCCGCGCGCCGGTGAAGGCGCCTTCCTCGTAGCCGAACAGCTCGGACTCGATCAGCGTCTCGGGGATGGCGGCGCAGTTGACGGCGACGAAGGGCCCGCTGCGCCGCGGCGAATCGTGGTGGATGGCACGGGCTAGCCATTCCTTGCCGGTGCCGGTCTCGCCCAGGATGAGCACCGGCACATCCTGCCCGAGCACCTTGCCCACGCGGGCCAGCACCTGCGCCAGTTGGCCGTCGCCCGTGTCCAGGTAGCGCAGGCCCGAGAAGCGCGGGCCGCCGGATTCGCGGGCCCGCTCGGCCACCGGCGGGGCTGAGGCCGTTTCGCGCGGCATGGCCAGGCAGGCGGACCGGGGCTGCCACTCCACCCGCGCCGACACCGCCACGCCCCCGGGCAGGTGCAGGCGCATGAGCGCGGCCGGGCCCTGGCGGGCCTGCGCCATGGCCTGGGACACGGGCAGGCCGAAGAGCGAGCCGAAGGTGTGGGCCTCCAGCGCCGCCGTCGACAGACCCAGCTGGAACTGCGCGCTGCGGTTGGCGGCCAGGAAGCGACCATCGGGCGTGAACGCGGCCAGGCCTTCCATGAGCGTGCCCAGGAATTCCGGCCGGGCATGGAAGCGCAGGCGCAGCGCGTCTTCGTAGACCTGGTCGAACAGGTGGTTCTCGACCATCTGCGAGGACATGCGCACCAGCGCCAGGGTGTGGGCGCTGCGGGTGCGCTCGTCGCCGCTGACGTCCAGCGCGCCCAGCACCTGCCCGCGTGGATCGAGGATGGGCGCGCAGGAGCAGGTGAGGAAGTGATTCGCCTGCAGGTAGTGCTGGCTGCCGTTGACCTGCACCGCCTGCTGCAACGCCAGCGCCGTGCCGATAGCGTTGGTGCCGCGGCAGCGTTCGGACCAGGCCGCGCCGGGCTTCAGCGCCACGCGGTCGGCCCGGCCCAGGAAATCGTCGTCGCCCATCGCATGCAGGATCACGCCATCGGCGTCGGTGAGCAGCACCAGGCTCTGGGTGCCGGCGATCTGGGCGTAGAGCGTCTCCATCACCGGCCGGGCGTGGTCGAAGAGCAGCGCGTTGCGGTCCATGGCCTCGGCCAGGTCGGCGGCGGCCAGCGGCGGCAGGTCGGCGCGTTCGTGGCTGCGCAGGCCGAAGTCGGCGCTGCGGGCGTGCGAGGCCAGGATGGCGTCGGGTGCCGCCAGGGGCAGTCCGGCACCGGCCGCCGGCGTGGGGCGAAACATGGCGTTGGGCATGGCGTGTTGTCTCCTGCCCGGGCGGCTGCGTGGCCGCGCGGTTGGGCGTCTTTTAGCACCCTTGGCTGTTGCGAAGCTTGCGCCGGCGCATGGAAGCACGCCGGTGGTGACCGAGCGCGCGTCGCTGCAGGTCTGGAGGGACGTCGTCCGGGCGCAAGTCCTGTACGGAGCGCCCGCGAATCCGCCCCTCAGGCCGCGCGAACGTCCGGCGGCACCAGCAGGCCGGCCAGGCGCTCCAGCGCCGGCCCGATCGGCGCCTCGACCTTCAGCGACAGCAGGCCGTCCGCCCGCGTCCGGCCGAGGTTGAGCGCCGCCACCGGCAGGGCGCGTTCCGCCGCCCGCTGCACGAAGCGGAAGCCCGAATACACCATCAGCGAGGAGCCGACGACCAGCACGCCGTCGGCCGCGTCCAGCGCCGAATACGCCGCATCGACGCGGTGGCGTGGCACGCTTTCGCCGAAGAACACGACGTCGGGCTTGAGCAGCCCGCCGCAGGCGGGACAGGCCGGAATGTCGAAGCCCGAGAAGTCGCGCACCTCCAGGTCGGCGTCGCCGTCGGGCGCGGCCCGGGCGTCCAGCGCGGCCCAGTCGGGGTTGAGGCGCAGCAGCTCGGCCTGGAAGTCGACGCGCGGCAGGCGGTGCTCGCAGGCCATGCAGCGCACGGTGTCGATGCGGCCATGCAGGTCGATGACGTTGCGGCTGCCCGCCGCCTGGTGCAGGCCGTCGACGTTCTGGGTCAGCAGCATGGCGACACGGCCCTGCGACTCCAGCGCGGCCAGGGCGCGGTGCGCGGGCCCGGGCTGCGCCTGGCCCATGGTGCGCCAGCCGATCATGCTCCGCGCCCAATAACGCTTGCGGGTGGCTTCCTCGCCCATGAAGGCCTGGAAGGTGACGGGCGGCGGGCGCTTCCAGTTGCCCTGGGCATCCCGGTAGTCCGGGATGCCGGATTCGGTGCTGACGCCGGCGCCGGTCAGCACGAAGAGGCGCGGATGGCGCTCGGCAAAGGCCAGGAGGTCGGTGTCGGTGGTCATCGGCGCCGGAGCATAGCGGCCACACCAGGGCGGCGCCGGTCCGCCTCTCCCTCTCCCCTTGTGGGAGAGGGTTGGGGAGAGGGGCTTTTGATCACTGCGTGCCGGGGGCGTCGCCGAAGCGGTAGCTCGAGACGGTCAGGCCCCCCATGAAGCCGTTCTCGTAGTACACGCGGTGCGCTGCCTCATGCTCGGCGGCGCCGACGGCCACCATCAGCGGGATCAGGTGCTCCTCGCGCGGATGCGCGATGCGGGCGGCGGGGGCCGATTCCCAGCCGATCAGGCCCTGGGCGCGGGCGGCCTGGTCGCCCTGCGCCAGCGTCTGGCCCAGCCAGTCGTCGAAGGCCCGCGACGGTGCCGCGGCCTGGGAGCCGAAGGCACGCAGGTTGTGGTAGCTCAGGCCGCTGGCCACGATCAGCACATCCTCGTCGCGCAGCGGTGCCAGCGCACGGCCCAGTGCCAGGTGCTCGGCCGGGTCCAGGCCCTGGCGCAGCGAGAGCTGGATCACTGGCACGTCCGCATCCGGGTAGATCGCCTTCATCGGCGAGAACATGCCGTGGTCGTAGCCGCGTTCGGCGTCGATGCCCGCCGGCAGGCCGGCCGCCTCGATCAGCGCCTGCACGCGCTGGGCCAGCGCCGGGTCGCCCGGGGCGTCGTAGCGCACCTGGTAGGTGTGGGCCGGAAAGCCGCCGTAGTCGTAGACCATGGACGGATGCGGATTGGCCTGCACCGTGAAGCGCGGGCGCTCCCAGTGGGCCGAAACCATCAGGATGGCGCGCGGCTTACGGCCGATCTGCCGCGGCATGTCGGCCAGCGCGGCCTCCAGGCGGGCATAGGTGTCGCCCATCTCCGCCTTCATCCAGGGCCAGGGGCCGCCCCCGTGGGAGATGAAGTAGGTCGGCAGACGCGGGCTTTTGATCGTGCTCATGGCAAGAGGCTCCTGAATCGTGTTGGGATGGACTTTAGACCTTTCGCCGGCCGCAATCGATGGCCGCACAATCAAGGTTCAGTTTCATTTCGCGCAATCAAGACATGGACCGCCTCACCAGCCTGCGGCTCTTCCGGGAGGTCGTCGAGTCGGGCAGCTTCGCCCGCGCGGCCGAGGCCATGGGCCTCTCTGCGCCCATGGCCAGCCGGCACATCGCCCAGCTGGAACGCAGCCTGGGCGCGCGGCTGCTGCACCGCTCCAGCCGGCACCTGAGCCTGACCGACGCCGGCCGCAGCTGGTACGAACAGAGCAGCCGCGCCCTCGACCTGCTCGACAGCGCCGAGGCCGCGCTGGTGGCCGACGCCGACGCCACGCCCCGTGGACGCCTGAAGGTGAGCGCGCCGGTGTGGTTCGCCACCCCGCGCATGGCCCGGCTGCTGGCGGACTACCACGCGCAGTGCCCTGAGGTGCTGGTGGACCTGCACCTGGCCAACCGGCGGGTGGACTTGGTCGCGGACGGCTTCGATCTGGCGCTGCGGGCCACGCAGGAGCCGGCCGCCGCCCTGATCGCGCGGCCCTTGTGCACGGTGGACTTCCACATCGTGGCCGCACCCGCCTACCTGGCGGCCCGCGGCACGCCTGCGAAACCCGAAGACCTGGCAGGACTGGGCGCCATCGTGCCCAGCTACGTGCAGTTGGAAGGCCGGGTTCTGCGCGCCGCGGACGGGCGGCAGGCTATGCTTCGGCTGACGCCCGTGATGCGCTCGGACGACACCCACCTCACCCGCCACGCCGTGCATGCCGGCCTGGGCATCGCCTACCTGCCGGCCTGGCTGGTGGACGAGGACCTGGCCGAGGGGCGACTGGTGGAGTTGCTGCCCGAATGGCGCACACTGGCCACGACGCTCTTCGCCGTGTATGCGAGCCGGCAGTACATGGCACCGGCGCTGCGCAGCTTCATCGACTTTCTCGCCGCCGCGCTCGGGCCGGGCGCCTGAGCGATCTCGGGCGATGCGACTTCAGCGCCGTCGCCATGGCCGACACGCCAACCGCCGACAGCGCCGCCACTGAAGCGTGCACGTCCTACAGGCCTGCGCCGGCGCCCGGCGCAACTTGCAGTCGTGCCAGGTCGAGCACCCCGCGGGAAACGGGATCGGCGACACAGGCGCAGTCTTCCGTGCATTGCGAAGGGGATGCCCGCCGCGAAGCCAGCAGGCCTGCCGATCCTGACGCCATTCCCCGCGGACGATTGCCGGCACACAAGGGGCGCCCTGCAGGGGCGCCCCTTCTTTGTGCGCCCAGCATGGGCGCCCTCTTGCGGGTGCAAGTCCCGCCGTAAGTTGATCACGACGAACGAAGTGAAGCGCAACTGCACGAGGGCGACCGAGTGTGGGGAGGAAGCGTGGAGCGAAGCTGCGAGCCGATGAACAAGAACCGGATAGAAGGCAGTGCCGAGCAGGGCGAGTGGGCAAAGAGCCA
>NZ_QQAV01000018.1 GCF_003350475.1 Pseudacidovorax intermedius | reverse complement strand
TCAGCATCAGCATCAGCATCAGCATCAGCATCAGCATCAGCATCAGCATCAGCATCAGCATCAGCATCAGCATCAGCATCAGCATCAGCATCAGCATCAGCGTCGCCGTCATCAGGCGGGGTCGTGGGCGGGTTGGTGCCGCCAGGCTGTGTGAGGAAGACGGGGAAGGCCGTGCCGTTGTCGTCGCCGCCGCCGGCCAGTGCGCCCAGGACCAGTCCACCGCCCAGGGCGGCCAGGGCGAACTCGCCGAGTCCGAGGCCGCCGGCCATCGGGGGCGCGCCCTTCTTCACGGCCAGCGCGGCGGAGTCGACGCCCGAGTCGACCTGCAGGTCGCCCGAGGCAAGCCCCACATCGAGCTGGGAGCCGCCGCCTTCGAGCGCGCGGGTGGTCACGGTGGCGTCCGTGCCACCGACGAAGGTGCCGCTGATCGGCTGGGTGTTCGGCCCCGTCGGGTTGAACACCACGCCTGCCTGGCCGTCCTGCGGCACCAGGACCCGGTCACCCGCCTGAAGCAATTGGTTGGCCTGCGCCGGGATGTCCACGCCATCGCGCACCACCATCACGCCGGGCGAAACGCTGGTCAGCGTTCCAATTCCGGCGGCGGCATTGGCGCTGCCACCCCCCATCGGAATTGGCGTGGACATGACGCCCGCGGATGAGGCCTGCGCCATGAGTACAGGGGCCGTGCCGGAATTGCCGGCCGTATCGGTCGTCGTCGTTGCCATCGCTCTTGCTCCACGCGTCTGGTTGAAAGATGCGGTTGAAGGGGGCAAGACGTGTGCCGCAGCGAAAGCGGCTGCGGGCACGCACAAAAGTGTGGATTTTTTGGCGTTTTGAGGAGGGTACGGGGGTCCTCGCCCAGGATGTTCCGGCGGGCGTTACGTAACGGCCGCGGTAACGAAGCGGTGACGTGCCGGGTGTCGCAGGGGCGCCATGAGGCTGCGCGAAACGTCGAAGTTCAATTCGGACGAAATAGACCGAACCGTGGAAGAAACAATTCTTTTGCGTACGGATTGCCGGCCAATCCGGAATTGAAATTCAAGGCCAGGGGCCAATCGGAATCAGCACGGCCAATTGCTGGCAGGGGCTTGTCCCGCCCGCGGCCCGCGCGCGACGGGCGGTTCGACGCAGCCGGACTTTCCTGCGGGCGGAGCCATGGCGGACCGGCTATCAGCTGCGCCCGTCCGCCGAAGCGGCGGTCGCGCATGGCGAGCCGCCGCGCCTGTGGCGCAATCAGCCCACCAGCGCCTGGGCGAACTCGCGGGCGTCGAAGGTTTCGAGGTCCTCGAGCTTCTCGCCGACGCCGATGAAGTAGACCGGCACCGGCGCCGTGCCCGGCTTGGTCCGGGCGCGTTCCTCGCCCCAGCGGGCGATGGCGCAGAGCACGCCGCCCTTGGCGGTGCCGTCGAGCTTGGTGACCACCAGACCGGTGAGGCCCAGCGCATCGTCGAAGGCCTTGACCTGCGCCAGCGCGTTCTGGCCGGTGTTGCCATCGATGACCAGCAGCACCTCGTGCGGCGCGGCCATGCCGCCGGCCGCGTCGGTGTCGGCCTTACCGATCACGCGCTTGATCTTCTTGAGCTCGTCCATCAGATGCAGCTGCGTCGGCAGGCGGCCGGCGGTGTCGACCAGCACCACGTCCTTGCCGCGCGCCTTGCCCGCGTTGACGGCATCGAAGGCGACGGCGGACGGGTCGCCGCCCGCCTGGCTGACGATCTCGACCAAGTTGCGGTCGGCCCAGATGGCGAGTTGCTCACGCGCGGCGGCGCGGAAGGTGTCGGCCGCGGCCAGCAGCACCGTGCAGCCTTCGTTGGCCAGGTGCTTGGTGAGCTTGCCGATGGAGGTGGTCTTGCCCGCGCCGTTGACGCCCGCGACCATGATCACGGTGGGCGTGTGGCGGCCGATCTCCAGCGGCTTTTCCAGCGGCTTGAGCACCTCGGCCACGGCGTCCACCAGCAGGGCGCGCACGGCCTGGGGCGTGGTGGCGCTGTGGCGCCACACGCGGTCCTTCAGGTCCTGCAGGATGTGCTCCGCGGCCGGGATGCCGGTGTCGGCCATCAGCAGCGCTTCTTCCAGCTGTTCGTAGAGCTCGTCGTCGATCTGGGCATTGACGAACACGGCCTGGATGCCGCTGCCGGTCTTCTTGAGCCCCGTGCGAAGGCGGTTGAGCCAGCCCTGCCGCGAAGGCTCAGGCGCCGGCTCGGCGCCGACGGGCGGCGCCGGCCGCACCACGGCCGTCGGCGGGGCGACCGGCACGGGGGCGGGCGTGGCGACACTGGCGGGCGGCGCTGCGGGAGCCGGTGGGGTCGGTGGCGTCACCGATGCCGGGGCAACCGACGGGATGTCGCGGTCGGCAGGAGCGGGTGCCTGGGTCGGCGGCACGACAGGGGGCACCGCAGGCGTCGGCGCCGGGCTGGGTGTGGGGGCCGGGGGCTGCGGTGCGACCGACGGGCCGGGCGATGCCGGAGCAACCGGGGCCGGTGCCGGTGCGTGCGCCACCGGTGCCGCGGCGGGAGGCAGTGGCGAAGGCCCAGGTGCCGGCGCGCTCGGCTTGTTTCCGAACCAGCTCGAAGGCGAGAACACCGAGCGTCCGCTGCCGGCTTCAGGGGCCGGCGCAGGTGCAGAGGAGGGCGGGGAGCCGGCCGGCGCCGCAGGCTCCGCCGGCGGCTTTTTCTTGAAAAAACTGAACATCCAGGCGCTTTTTAGAATCCGAGCCATTCTATGAAACACCCCCCGCCGAGCCGCCGGCCCCTTGCTGCGGCCCTGCTGGCGGCCTGCCTTGTACAGGCGGTGCCCGTCCATGCCCAGCAGCCCCCCGCCGAAGTGGCGCCCCTCACTCCCTCCGCATTGCCTTCGGCGGCCCAGCCGCCCCAGCAGTTCCGGCTGGCCAACGGCATGACGCTGATCGTGCAACCGGACCACCGGGCCCCCACGGCCGTGCAGATGCTGTGGGTGCGCGTCGGCTCCGTCGACGAGCTCGATGGCACCAGCGGTGTCGCGCACGTGGTCGAGCACATGATGTTCAAGGGTTCGGCCCTGCTCAAGCCCGGCGAGTTCTCGCGCCGGGTGGCGGCGCTGGGCGGGCGCGAGAACGCCTTCACCACCCGCGACTACACCGGCTACTACCAGCAGATCCCCGTCGAGCGGCTGGAAGAGGCCATGCGTCTGGAGGCGGACCGCTTCGCCAGCAACCAGTGGCCGGACGACGAATTCAAGCGTGAGATCGAGGTGGTGAAGGAGGAGCGCCGCATGCGCACCGAAGACCAGCCGCGCGCACTGCTGGGCGAGCAGCAGAACGCCGCCATCTTCAACGCCTCCCCCTATCGCCGGCCGGTGGTCGGCTGGATGAGCGACCTGTCGGCCATGACTGCGGATGACGTGCGCGGCTTCTACCGCCGCTGGTACGTGCCCGAGAACGCCGCGATCGTGGTGGCCGGCGATGTCGATCCGCAGAAGGTGCGGGCGCTGGCCGAGCGCTACTACGGTCGCATCCCGGCGCGCGCCGTGCCGGTTCGCAAGCCCTACACCGAGCTGCCGCAGCGCGGCATCCGGCGCATCGAATTCAAGGCACCCGCCGAGCAGGCCTATGTGTCGCTGGCCTTCCGTGTGCCGCAGCTGGATTCCCTCGACGAGGACTCCGACGCCTGGGCCCTGCTGGTGCTGGCGGCGGTGCTCGACGGCTACAACGGCTCGCGGCTGGACCGTGCGCTGGTGCGCGGGCCCGAGCGCGTGGCCGACGGCGTGAGCGCCGGCTACGGCCTCTACGGCCGCGGGCCGCAGCTCTTCTACCTGGCCGGCGTTCCGGCGGCCGGTAAGACCACCGAGGCCGTCGAGGCGGCCTTACGTGCCCAGGTGGCGCGCATTGCTCAGGAAGGCGTTTCCGAGTCCGAACTCGCCCGCGTGAAGACGCAGTGGGTCGCCAGCGAAACCTACAAGCGCGACTCGGTCATGGCCCAGGCGCGCGAGCTGGGCAGCCAGTGGGTGCAGGGCCTGCCGCTCGATGCCGATGCCCGCATGCTGGCCAAGCTGCTGGCCGTGACGCCGGCGCAGGTGCAGGCCGTGGCCGGCCGCTATTTCGGTGACGACCAACTGACCGTCGCTACGCTGCGGCCACAGCCCATGTCGTCGGCGGCCAAGCGGCCGCGCAGCCCCTTCGGCCCGGTGGGAGAGATCCGATGAAGCGCGCTCTTGGCTTGATGCGGCAATGGCGCCGCACCGTCCTGCTGGCCCTGTTGGCCGGTGCCGCCGGTCTGGCCCAGGCGGGCGTGACCATCGAACACTGGCGTCTGGCCAACGGTGCGCAGGTCTATCTGGCGCGCACGCCGGCCCTGCCCATCGTCGATGTGCAGATCGATGTCGACGCCGGCAGCCGGCGCGACCCCGCCGCCCAGTCCGGCCTGGCGGGCGCCACTGCGGGCATGGCCGAGAAGGGCGTGCGGGCCAGCGGTAGCGAACCCGCGCTGGACGAGAACCAACTGGGCGAAGCATGGGCCGACCTGGGTGCCGAGTTCGACGTCGGCGCCAGCGCCGACCGCATGAGCTTCAGCCTGCGCAGCCTGGCCGATCCGGCACTTCTGGCCCGCGCGGCGTCCCTGGCCTCGCGCGAGATCGGCGAGCCGGCCTTCCCCGAGGAGGTCTGGCGCCGCGAGCGCGAGCGCATCGCCGCCGGCCTGCGCGAGGCCGACACCCGGCCGGCCAGCGTCGCCGGACGCGCCTTCGCGCGCGATGTCTACGGTGGCCATCCCTACGGTCAGGAGATGACCCAGGCGACCCTGGCGGCCATCGGCATCGAGGACATGCGGCGCTTCCATGCCGAGCTCGTGCGGCCCTGCCGGGCCAAGGTGAGCGTGGTGGGTGCCATCGACCGGCCGGGCGCCGAGCGCCTGGCAACGCAGCTGCTCTCGCGCCTGCCGCAGCAGGGCTGCCCGGCGCTCGCCGCCGTGCCCGAGGTGCCGCCCCTGGCCGAGGCCCGTCTGGAGCGCATTCCCTTCGACGCCGCGCAGGTGCATGTGTGGATCGGCCAGCCGGGCTACCGCCGGGCCGATGCCGACCACTTTGCGCTCACGCTGGGCAACTACATCCTGGGCGGCGGCGGCTTCGTCTCGCGCCTGACCGAGGCGGTGCGCGAGAAGCGCGGGCTGGCCTACAGCGTCTACAGCGGCTTCTCGCCCGGGCTGCATGCGGGCGCCTTCCGCATCGGCTTCCAGACCCGGCCCGATCAGGCCGAGCAGGCGGTGGCCGTGGCACGCGAGGTGCTGGCGAAGTTCGTCGCCGAGGGGCCGACGGCGGCCGAACTGCAGGCCGCCAAGGACAACCTGATCGGCGGCTTTCCCCTGCTGCTGGACAGCAACCGCAAGCTGCTGGGCAACGTGGCCAACATCGCGTGGAACGACCTGCCCCTGGACTACCTCGACACCTGGCGCGAACGCGTGAACGCCGTCACCGCCGAGGACGTGCGCGCCGCCTTCCAGCGCAAGCTGCAGCCGCAGCGCATGGTGACGGTCATCGTGGGCGGCACGGACAAGGCGCGCTGAGCACGGCGGGGCGCATCGGCGCCCCGGCGTCTTCGGTCCGGGTCATGGGCGCCGTTAAGCTCGGCCCGATGAACCGAAGCAAGTCCTCCACGAAGGCCGGTGCGGGCCGGCCCCACGAAGTCCGCATCATCGGCGGCGCGTGGCGCCGCACGCGGCTGCCCGTCGCCGATCGGCCCGGTCTGCGCCCCACGCCCGACCGGGTCCGCGAGACCCTCTTCAACTGGCTCGCCAGCCTGGCGGGCGCCAGTGGCGGCGAGCTGCCGGGCTGGCGCTGCATCGACGTCTTCGCCGGCACCGGCGCGCTGGGCTTCGAGGCCGCCTCGCGTGGCGCGGCCGAGGTGCTGGTCTGCGAGCAGGATGCCGCGCTGCTGCAGCAGATGAAGGCCACGCGCGACAAGCTGCAGGCCGATGCCGTGCAGGTGCAGCGTGGCGATGGCACCGCCTGGCTGGAGCGCAGCAGCCCGCGCCACTGGCATGCCATCTTCCTCGACCCGCCCTTCGAACAGGCGGCGCTGTACGAGCGCGCACTCAAGGCCGCGGCGGCAGCGCTGCAGCCCGACGGCGTGGTCTATCTGGAGGCCGACCAGGCCTGGACCGACGAGCGCCTTGCGCCTTACGGGCTGGCCGTCTTCCGCCACCTCAAGGCAGGCGCTGTGCATGCGCACCTGCTTAAGGCCCCGGCACCGGCGACCTGACGCGCGCCGGCGCGTGCCCGGACGCGATATGGTGCAGTGCAGCGAGGCGTACATAATGCGCGCCGAGACAACCCCCGGCCCCGCACCCAGGAGGAAGAGATGACGACCGATGTGATAGCCGTCTACCCCGGCACCTTCGACCCCATGACGCTTGGCCATGAGGACGTGGTCCGCCGCGCCACGCAGCTGTTCCCGAAGGTGATCGTGGCCGTCGCGGCCGGACACCACAAGAAGGCGCTGTTCTCGCTGGCCGAGCGCATCGAGATGGCGCGCGCCGTGGCCGAGCCTTTCGGTGGCTGTGTGACGGTCGAGAGCTTCTCAGGGTTGCTGCGCGACTTCGTGGTCGAGCGCGGCGGCAAGGCCATGGTGCGCGGCCTGCGCGCCGTGACCGACTTCGACTACGAGTTCCAGCTGGCCGGCATGAACCGCTCGCTCATGCCCGAGGTCGAGACCGTCTTCCTCACGCCCAGCGACAAGTACCAGTTCATCTCCAGCACCTTCGTGCGCGAGATCGCCATGCTCGGCGGCGAGGTGGACAAGTTCGTCTCGCCGCATGTGCAGGAGCGGCTGGCCGCCAAGGTGCGCAGCCTGGGCCGCGAATGAAGCCGGTGGGCGGACCCGTGCACGCTCCGGACTCGCCCGCCGTCCTTCGCGCGGCATGAACGCGCCGGCCCTTCCCCGCCTCCACGCCCTGGGCGACGCCGCCCTGCTGTGCGAGCTGCCGCCGCCCGCCACGCTGCCGGCGCAGCAACGCATCTGGGCCATGGCGCGCGAGGCCGCCGCGTGGCCCGAGGTGCAGGAAGTGCTCCCGGGCATGAACAACCTCACCCTGCTGTTCGATCCGCAGCAGGTCGATGCCGGCGAGTTGGAGTTGCGCGTGCTCACCGCATGGCCCGCGCTCGCCGTCGAGGGCTCGAGCACCGGCCGTGTGGTGGAGATCCCGGTCGCCTATGGCGGCGAGCACGGCCCCGACCTGGGCGACGTCGCCCGTCACACGGGCCTGTCTCCGGCCGAGGTGGTCCGCCGCCATGCGGCCGGCGAGTACGTGGTCTACCTGCTGGGCTTCTTGCCCGGCTTCGCCTTCATGGGCGGCCTGGCGCCCGAGCTGCACACGCCCCGCCGGCGCGAGCCGCGCACCGCAGTGCCGGCGCGCTCGGTGGGCATCGGCGGTGCGCAGACGGGCATCTATCCGCTCGACTCGCCGGGCGGCTGGCAACTGATCGGCCGCACCGCGCTCACGCTGTTCGACCCGGCTGCCGAGCCGCCCACGCTGCTGCAGCCGGGCGACCGGGTGCGCTTCGTGCCTGAAAGCGTGACGCTGTGATCCTCGTCCACAAGCCCGGCTTGCTCGCCTCGGTCCAGGACCTGGGCCGCGAGGGCCATCGCCAGCGCGGCATCTGCCCGGGCGGCGCGCTGGACCGCGCGGCGCTGGCGGTGGCCAACCGGCTGGTGGGCAATGCATGCGGCGCTGCCGGGCTCGAGCTCACGATGGGCAACGCCGAGTTGCGTTTCGATGCGCCGACGCGCATCGCCCTGATGGGCGACGACTTCGGCGCCGGCCTGGACGGTCGCGCATTGCGCCCGGGCTGGAGCGTGCCCGTGCGGGCGGGCGCGCGCCTGCTGCTGGGTGGCGTCAATGCGCAGGCGGGCAAGGCCGGCGTGCGCAGCTGGCTGGCCGTGGCGGGTGGCATCGACGTGCCGCAGGTGCTGGGCTCGCGCAGCACCGACCTCAAGGCCGGCTTCGGCGGGCTGGACGGTCGGGCGCTGAAGAAGGGCGACCGGCTGCCGCTGGGCGTGTCCGCGCTGACGGAGGCGCAGCGCGCGCGGCCCGCCTTCGGTATCCATCCGCTCGACCCCTGGCGCGACGAGGGCGAGGCCGAGCCGGTCTGCGCGCTGCCGCCCGAGGACGGTGTGTGGCCGCTGCGCGTGATGCCCGGGCCCGAGTACGCACAGTTCGGCGCACCCGCGCACGCGCAGTTCTGGCAGGGCGCTTGGCGAATCACGCCGCAGAGCAACCGCATGGGCAGCCGGCTCGAAGGTCCTGTGCTCAAGCGCGAGCACGAGGTCGACATGCTCTCCGCCGGCGTCGTGCCCGGCACCATCCAGGTCCCGCCCTCCGGCCAGCCCATCGTGCTGATGGGCGATGCCCAGACCACCGGCGGCTATCCGCGCATCGGCGTGGTGATCCGCGCCGACCTGTGGAAGCTGGCGCAGGCGCCACTCGGCAGCCGGCTGCGCATGGTCGAGGTCGACGCCGCCGCAGCGGCGCGGGCCTGGCAGGCGCTCGAACGTTGGCGCCACGACATCGACCGCGGGCTGGCGGCCATGGGCTGGCCGCTCGCCGCGCCGGCGCGACTCTGACCTTCTTTCTGGAGCGATTTCCCATGCAGATCGACCTCAACGCGGACCTCGGCGAAGGCGCCGGCAACGACGAGGCCCTGCTGGGCCTGGTGAGTTCGGCCAACATCGCCTGCGGCTGGCATGCCGGCGACGCGCTGACCATGCAGCAGTGCGTGCGCTGGGCGCTGGCCAAGGGCGTGGCCATCGGCGCGCATCCCAGCTTTCCGGACCGCGAGAACTTCGGCCGCAGCGCCATGCAGCTGCCGCCAGCACAGATCGTTGCCGACATGCTCTACCAGATCGGCGCGCTGGACGCGATCGTGCGCGCCGAAGGCGGACGTCTGGCGCACGTCAAGCCGCACGGCATGCTCTACAACCAGGCCGTGAAGGAACCCGAGCTGGCCGCGGCGCTGTGCGAGGCGGTGCGCCGCTTCGACCCGTCGCTCAAGTTCTTCGGCCTGGCCGGCAGCGGCATGATCGAGGCGGCCCGCGCCGCCGGCCTGACGCCGGTGGAAGAAGTCTTCGCCGACCGCGGCTACATGCCCGACGGCAGCCTGGTGCCGCGCAGCCAGCCGGGCGCGCTGATCGAGAGCGAGGAGCAGTCGCTCGCGCAGACGCTGTCGCTGGTGCGCGACCGGCAGGTCACCGCCATCGACGGCAGCGTGGTGCCGGTCAATGCGCAGAGCGTGTGCCTGCACGGCGACGGCGCCCATGCGCTGGCCTTCGCGCGCCGCATTCGCGAGCGGCTGGCGGCCGAGGGCATCGGCGTCGCGCCCTTCCCGGGCTGACGCTCGCTTGCGCCCTCGGCGCCGGGCAGGCAGCGCAGGCGCTCAGCCCAGCGTGTCGTACACGCCTTTCTCGAAGCGGTAGAGCAGCTCCATCACCCGCGCATCCGCGAAGGGGAAGGTCTGCGTGGCCAGCAGCCCGGCGATGCCGGTGTGCGGGTCGATCCAGAAGAAGCTGTTGGCCAGCCCCGCCCACGACAGGCTGCCGGCGGGCCGGCCGGTGGGCGCCGGCTGCTCGTTGATCTGGAAGGCCAGGCTCCAGCGCTTGGCGATTCCGGGAAAGAACTCCGCGTCGGCCGTGAGCGGGATGGCCGCCTTGAGCAGGCTCACGCGCGCATTGCCGATCTGGTTGAGCGACAGGTGCGTGGTCACCGTCTCGGGCCGCAGCACGCGCTCGCCGTCGAGCTGGCCCAGGTTGAGCACCATGCGCATGAAGCGCGCGTAGTCGCCCATGGTGCTGTAGAGCCCGCCGCCGCCCATGTGGAATTCGGGCTCCTGCGCGATCTCGAAGGGGAAGGGCGCGAAGGCACCGTCCTCGCCCCGCAGGTGCACGCCGGCGAGGCGCTGGCGCATGTCGGGCATGATGCGAAAGCCGGTGCTCGCCATGCCCAGCGGCTCCCAGAGGTTCTGGCGCATGAACTCGCCCAGCGGGAGGCCGCTCACGGCCTCGACCATGCGGCCGGCCCAGTCGATGCCCACGCCGTATTCCCAGCGCTCGCCGGGGTCGGCCACCAGCGGCAGCGTCAGGGCCTTGAGCTGGCAGCCGATGACGCCGGGAATGTCCAGCGCCGCCTGCACCTTTTGCATGTCGGGGTTCCAGATCTCGTAGCTGCAGCCGGAACTGTGCGAGAGCAGGTGACGCAGCGTGATCGGCCGCCTGGGCGGCCGGGTGGTCGGCCGGCCCTCGGCGTCGAAGCCGGTCAGCACGCCCAGCTCGCCGATGGCGGGCACCACGCGGGCAGCGGGCGCGTCCAGGTCGAGCAGGCCGCGCTCCACGCACTGCACGGCCGCCACCGAGGTGATGGCCTTGGTCATGGAGGCGATCCAGAGCACGGTGTCCGGCGTCATGGCGACGCCGCTGCCGAGCTGGCGTTCGCCGGCGGCGCCTTCGTATCGCAGGCCGTCGCGGTCGGCCACCAGGGCCACCACGCCGGGGGCCTGGCCGCGGGCCACGCCTTCGGCCAGGATCGTGTCGAGGGTCGTCTTGAGGGTCATGTCTGTCTCCTGTGTCGTTGGAAGCGCGCACGCCGGCGTACGCATGCGGGCGCGGCGGCCGCGCGGGCGGCCTGCCGGAAAAAGTCTAGGAAGCGGTGGCCCCGGCGGCTCGCCGTATCACGCCAAATGGCTGGCCGCTGCGTGCCAGCGCGCAAGCGCTCAGCGCAGTGCCTGGGCGCGGAAGGCGGCGGGCGCGATGCCCCGCTGGCGCAGGAACTGCCGTGCGAAGTGCGAGGCATCGGCAAAGCCGCAGCGCCGGCCGATCTCGGCCACGCCCAGGTGGCGCAGGCGCGGCTGCACCAGCATGCCGGCGGCGGCCTCCACCCGCAGGGCCATCAGCGTGGGCAGAAAGCCGCGGCCCTGCGCCGCCATGGCGCGGTGCAAGGCGCGCAGCGACACGCCCGCTTCGGTGGCGACCTCGGCGGCCGTCAGCCCGGGTTGCATGAAGCGTGCGCGCAGCACGCCGAGGATGCGGGCCTGCGCATTGGGCGGCTCGGGCTGCGCAGGGGCGTGCGCGTCGCCCAGCAGCGAGAGCAGGCCGCCGAGCTGGGCCTCGATCAAGGCATCATGGTCGGCCGGCTGTTGGCGCAAGGTCAGGGGCACCAGCGCCTCCTTGACGCCGCGAAGCGCCAGGCCCCAGCCGGCATCGGCCCGCAGCGGCCGGCCGATGAGCCGGGCCGGGTCGGCCACCCAGTGCGCCACCCAGTCGATGGGCAGCTCGATGGACAGGTCGTCCAGTCCCGCGCCGAAGTCGAAGGCATAGGGCTCGCGCGAGTCGATCAGCACCGCGTCGCCCGGCTGCAGCAGGGCCATGTGGCCGGCCTGGGCTGCGCGCCAGGGCAGGCGCGGCTGGGAGAGCAGGTAGTAGGCGTTGTGCTGGCTGCGTGCGATGTCGGCCGCGCCGCGCACGATCTTCTGTGGCGTGCCGCGCGCCTGGTGCGGCAGGATGCGCTGCAGGGCACAGCGCTCGATGCTGCCGAAGAAGCCGTCGCGCTGCAGCGGCACGGCGTCCATCTCCAGCACGGTGGCATGCAGCGCATCGCGCCAGCCGCGCAGCCGCTGGGGCTCGGGCAGGCTTTCCGAAGACCAGGAACAGAGGTTTCTCATGGGCGACCTCGGCAGCGGACGGGAGGCCGAGCATACGTCCGGCGGCGTGCGGCGAGGCTGACGCCGGAGACGGGCGCTGCTTCGTCGGGCGCGCGACGTGGAGGGTGATCAGCGCAGGAAGGGCGCCAGCCAGCGCAGCAGCGCGGCGTTCACCGCCTCCGGCGCTTCCATGGTGAGCATGTGGCCCGCCTCGGGCAGCCACACCACCTCGGCCTGCGGGATCAGCGCCGCCATCGCGTGCGTGCAGTCGGGCGGTGTGAGACGGTCGGCCTCGCCGCATATCAGCAGCACGGGGCAGCGCAGGTCGCCCAGGTGCAGCCGCGCATCGGGCCGTGCCATGACGGCGCGGTTCTGGCGGATCAGCTGTTCGGCGCCGGCATCCAGCACCATGGCCAGGTAGCGCTGCACCAGGGCCGGGTCCGTGGCATTCGTCGGATGGAAGGCGAAGGCCACGTTGGTGCGGATCACCGCCTCGGCGCGGCCAGCGGCGAACTCCTCGATGGCGGCGCTGCGCAGCGCATACATCTCCGGCGTTTCCGGCAGGGGCGAGGTGCCGAGCAGCGCCAGGCCGGCGACGCGTTCCGGTGCTTGGCGGGCGGCCTCCATGGCCACCATGCCGCCCATGGAGGCGCCGGCCAGCAGCAGCGGGCCCTCTTCTTCGTCCAGCAGTGCGCGCGCCATCGCCTCGATGCTGCCGTGGCGTCGGCTGACATCCGCCACGCGGGGGCGCAAGGCGTTGGGCATGGCGGGCAACTGCGCCGCCCACAGGCGTTCGTCGCAGGCAAGACCGGGCAGGAAGACGAGGCGGGCAGGGGTGTCGGCAGGCATCTGTCCATTGTTGCAGTGGCGTACCTGCCATGCGCCATCGGCATAGGCTGCACGGCCAGCAGCCAGTCCGGCGGGCGCTGCCTAGACTTTCCGCTGTTGCCAACGCAGGAGTGCCTTTCCATGAACCTGGTCCAACGCGTGCAGGACATCCTGCTGCGTCCCAAGCGCACCTGGCCCGAGATCGCGGCCGAGTCCACCGATACGGCCACGCTCTACCGCGACTACCTTTTGATCCTGGCGGCCATCCCGGCCGTGGCGGGCTTCATCGGCCTGTCGATCATCGGGGCGGGCGTGTTCGGCGTCCGCTTCCGAGTGCCCATCGTGAGCGGGCTGGTGCAAGCCATCGTGAGCTACGTGCTTTCGCTGGTGATGGTCTATGTGCTGGCGCTGATCGTCGATGCGCTGGCGCCGAGCTTCGGTGGTCGGCGCAATCCCATCCAGGCGCTCAAGCTGGTGGCCTATGCCAGCACCGCCGGCTTCGCGGGCGGCATCTTCGGCCTGTTGCCTGCGCTGGCGGTGCTGGGCGCGCTGGTGGGCCTTTATTCGGTCTATCTTTTCTACATCGGCGTGCCGGTGCTCATGGAGTGCCCGGCCGAGAAGGCGCTGGTCTACACGGTGGTGTTCGCGCTGTGTGCCATCGTAGCGTCGGTGGTGTTGGGCGCACTGCTGTCGGTGTTCACGCCGGCGCCCCGGATGCCGGTGGGTGCCTGGCTCCCGATCTTGACCGTGGCCTGACGTGGGCCGCAGGCGGCCATGGACAATGGCCGCAGCATGCCCACCGACCTGATCCTCATCCGCCATGGCGAGACCGACTGGAACCGCGAACTGCGCTTCCAGGGCCACATCGACGTTCCCCTCAACGACACCGGCCACGAGCAGGCCCGCCGCCTCGGCCTGGCCCTGGCGCACGAGCTTGTGCGCCACATCGTCTGCAGCGACCTGCTGCGCACCCAGCAGACGGCGGCGCCCGCGGCGCAGCAGCTGGGCCTGCCGGTGCGCACCACGGTCACGCTGCGCGAACAGGCCTTCGGCGTCGGCGAGGGTCTGCGGGCCGAGGAGATCCGCGAGAAGCATCCCGAAGCCTGGGACGGCTGGCTGCGCTTCGAGGCCGACCGCTCGCTGCCGGGCGGCGAGAGCACGCGGCAGTTCCATGTCCGCGTGATGCAGGCCCTGGCCGACATCGCCGCGCAGTACGCGGACGGGCCGGTGCTGGTGGTCACGCATGGCGGTGTGCTCGACATGGTCTGGCGCACGGTGCACGGCCTGGGCCTGGACGGGCCGCGGCAGAGCGACATTCCCAACGCCGGCATCAACCGCATCCGCATCGACGACCCGGCGAAGCCCGAGGCGCTGGTCATCGTCGGCTGGGCCGAAACGGCGCACCTGCAAGGCCTGGGCCCGCAGCCCAGCTACGACCAGCGGCGGCATCTCAAGCTGAGTTGAACTTCGGCATGAACCACGTCTGGATCGACACCGACCTCGGCTTCGACGATCTGGCCGCCGTGATCACGGTGGCGCAGCAGCCCGGCTGGACCATCGACGGACTCTCCCTGGTGGCCGGCAATGCGCCGCTGCCGGTGGTGACGGACAACGCCCTGCGCACGGCGCACTGCTTCGGCTGGCGCATGCCCATCCATGCCGGCTGTGCGGCGCCGCTGGTGGGCGCGCTGGTCACGGCGCAGAACATCCTGGGCGAGGACGCGATGGCCTCGGCTGGCGAGCAACTGCCGCCTGCGCGCGCGGTGCTCGATGCGCTGCCTGCGGTCGATGCCCTGGCCGTCTGGCTGCGGCAGGCCGCCGCGCCGGCCACCGTGCTGGCCCTCGGCCCGCTCACCAACATCGCCACCCTGCTGCAGCACGATGCCACGCTGGCACCGCGCATCGGCCGGCTGGTCTGGATGGGCGGCAGCGCCGGCCCGGGCAACCACACGGCCGCGGCCGAGTTCAATGCCGCGGTGGACCCGGAGGCGATCAACGTCGTGCTCGATGCC
Organism: Pseudacidovorax intermedius; assembly: GCF_003350475.1. GTDB lineage: Bacteria > Pseudomonadota > Gammaproteobacteria > Burkholderiales > Burkholderiaceae_C > Xenophilus > Xenophilus intermedius. Next base: position 48,374 of record NZ_QQAV01000018.1, on the reverse strand, counting down.
GGCGTGCCGCTGGAGATGGTGGGCCTGGACGCCTGCCGCCAGGTGCGCGTACATGCCGACGATGCGCAGCGCCTGCGCGACCTGGGCACACCCCGCGGCCGGCTGCTGGGCGACCTGCTGCTGGGCTATGTGCGCATCGCCAGCCCCGACGGCCGCCTGCCCATGTCGCTGTACGACCCCACGGCCGCTGCGGCACTGGTGGACGCCGACTGCATGCAGTGGCGACCCGCCCATGTGGTGGCCGAGTGCGAGGGCCGCCACACCCGCGGCATGACCGTGGTGGAGTGGCGCGTGCCGCGCAAGGCTACGGCCAATGCGCGGGTGGCCCACATCGTCGACGAGGCGCGCGTGCGGCGCGTCGTGCTGGACGCCCTGGCCGCCGCCGCGGTCTGAGCCCGAGCCCTGCGCTCGGTCGGGCGCTGCGCATCACGCTCGCCGAGGCGCCGCGCACTACGATGCCCCGATGACCGACGCGCTCACCGACTTCTGCCACGCCCTGCCCAAGGTGGAACTGCATTGCCACCTGCTGGGCACCGTGCGCCACGCCACCTTCAGCGACCTGGCACGGCGCGCGCAGGCGGCCATCACCCAACCCGAGATCGACGCCTTCTACATCCGCGGCGAGAAGCCGGTGGGCGTGCTCAAGGCCCTGCGCACGCTCGACGCGCAACTCATCCGCTCGCCCGACGACCTGCACCGGCTGACCTACGAATACCTGCAGGACGCCGCCGCCCACACCGTGCGCTATGCCGAGTTCTTCTGGAACCCCACGGGCACCGCGCAGAAGTCGGGCATCGCCTATCCGCAGGCGCTGGCCGCCATCGTGCGCGCCATCCATGACGCCCAGGCGGACCACGGCATCGTGGGCCGGCTGATCCCCGCCATCGACCGCGAGGCCTCGCCCGAGGCCGCGGTAGAGATGGTCGAGTGGGTGCGGGCGCACCGCGTGGACGAGGTGGTGGGTATCGGCATCGACTACAGCGAGATCGATCATCCGCCCGAATGGTTCGCACCCGCCTATGCGCTGGCGCGCGAGGCCGGGCTCAAGACCACGGCGCATGCCGGCGAGTTCGGCATGCCCTGGACCAACGTGCGCACCGCGGTTGATCTGCTGAAGGTGGACCGCATCGACCACGGCTACACCATCGTCGACGCGCCCGACTTCGCGCGCGAATGCGCCGAGCGCGGCATCGTCTTCACCGTGGTGCCGACCAACTCCTACTACCTGCGCACCCTGCCGCCCGAGCGCTGGGCGCTGGACCATCCCATCCGCCGCATGCCGGGCCTCGGCCTGCGCATCCACCCCAACACCGATGACCCGACGCTGCACCTGGTCACGCCCACGCAGGCCTGGCGCAAGATGGTGAGCGACTTCGGCTTCACGCGCGAAGACCTGCGCGGCTTCATGCTCAATGGCCTGGATGCGGCCTGGATCGACGACAGTACCCGAAGCGCCTGGCGCGTGGTATTCACACAGGAGTTCGAAGCACTGATGGCTGCGTGAACGTCGGTTTCAGTGGTAGTCGTCCTCGCGCTGGTGGCGTAGGGCGGTGACGACAACGTCGTGGTCGCTCTCGATCTGGAACAGGGCTACATAGCCCGAGCCGCCGAACGGAATGACCAGCTCACGCTCGAGCCGGTCGTCGAAGGCGATGCGGCACGTGAAGGGATTGCGCCGCAGGATGGCGAACTCCTGCTGGATGGCATCCATGGCGCGCCCGGGAAGGTCGAAGTCGCCGTGATTCAAGGCTGCGTCGACCAGGAAGTCTTCCAGCCGCTGCAGGTCTTCGAGCGCTTCCGGCGTCAACCGGACCGTGTAGCCCATCAGCGGCGAGTCGGTGTTTTGCCGGCAGCATTCGCCTTTGACAGGCGAGCCGCCATGCGGCTGCGCATGGCTTCCAGGGCCTGATCGGCATCGTGGAGTTCGCCCGTCTCGCGCGCACGGGCCAGCGAGGCGCGCCCGCGAGCGATGAATTCCTGCTGGGCCTGTCGGCGACGCGCCGCGTCGACGGCGGCGCGCTCGACGAACTGCGACAGGCTTTCCCCTTCGAGCAGCACGTTCTCGATCTGTTGCCTCACGTCGGCCGTGACGCGCACCGGCGGCAGTTGTGCGTTCTTCAGCATTCCCGCAGTGTAGTGCAGATGCTATGCGTTCAGGCGCTGCGTCGTGCTCGCTTCGCGCACCGACTGCCGGCCCGGATCCGGCACCGGCGTCGCCGCCAGCAGCCGCTGGGTGTACGCATGCTGCGGCCGTTCCAGCACCTCGTCGGCGCTGCCGCTTTCGACCACGCGGCCGCCGGTCATCACCAGCACGCGGTCGGCCAGGGCGCGCACCACGCCCAGGTCGTGGGTGATGAACAGGTAGGCCAGGCCGCGCTCGCGCTGCAGTTCGGCCATGAGCCGCAGGATCTGCGCGCGGATGGACACGTCCAGCGCCGAGACCGGCTCGTCCGCCACGATCACGGCGGGCTGCGAGGCGAGGGCACGGGCGATGCCCACGCGCTGGCGCTGGCCGCCCGACAGCTCGTGCGGCAGTCGGTGGCGGAAGTGCGCGGGCGGCAGACCGACCTGCTCCAGCAGCGCATCGACCTCGCGGGCACTGGCGGCCGCGTCGAGGCCCCGGTTGTGGCGCAGCGGCAGCGCCACGCTCTGGCCGATGGTGTGGCGCGGGTTGAGCGAACCGCCCGTGTCCTGGAAGACCACCTGCACCTCGCGGCGGAAACGCTGCCAGGCCTCGCCGCGCAGCCCGGCCACATCTTCGCCGCGGAACAGCACCTGGCCGCTGCTGGGCGCGGTCAGGCCCAGCAGCATGCGGCCCAGCGTGGTCTTGCCGCTGCCGCTTTCGCCGACCAGCGCCACCACCTCGCCGGGATGGATCTGCATGGACACGCCGTCCACCGCCAGCTGGGTCTGGCGCGCGCGCCACAGGCCGCCGGTGCCGCGCTGGGCAAAGCTTCGGCCGACGGCACGGGCTTCGAGCAGCGGCGCGGCAATGGTCGAGGTCCGGTCTTCAGCCGCGGTCGAGGCGGCAAGGGCGTCGGGCGTCATCGTGTGGCCCGTCATGCGCGGATCTCCGCCGCACGCCATGCATTGGCACTGCCGCGCTCGGCGCTCAGGTGGCAGCGGTCCGCCCCTTCACCCAGGCCGCTGCCGAGCAAGGCCGGCGGCTGTGCGTCGCACACCCCGGGGCGTGCGATGGGGCAACGCGGATGGAAGCGGCAGCCGTTCGGCCAACGTCCGGCGATGGGCACCGCGCCCGGAATGGAGAACAGCGAATGCGCCCGCGACTGCGGCGTGAGGATGCTGCCGAGCAGCCCCTGCGTGTACGGGTGGCGCGGTGCGGCGAAGAGCGGGCCGACGGCTTCCTGCTCGACGATCTCGCCGGCGTACATCACGTTGACGCGTTGGCAGGTCTCGGCCACCACGCCCAGGTCGTGGGTGATGAGCAGGATGCCCAGGTCCAGCTCGCGCCGCAGCCGCGCCAGCAGTTGCAGGATGCCGGCCTGCACCGTCACGTCGAGCGCGGTGGTGGGCTCGTCGGCGATCAGCAGCGCGGGCCGCATGGCCAGCGCCGCCGCGATCAGGATGCGCTGGCGCTGGCCGCCCGAGAGTTCGTGCGGGTACTTGCGCGCGGTCTGTGCAGGCTGGGGCAGCTCCATCAGCTCGATCAGCTCGTGCACGCGGGCGTCGAGCCCGTCGGTGCGGCCATGGGCGCGCAGCGGCTCGGCGATCTGGCGGCCGACGGGGATCAGCGGGTCGAGGTAGCTGGTCGGGTCCTGGAAGACCATGCCGATGCCCGCGCCGCGCACCTGCCGCATCGATTCGGCGTCGAGGCCACGCAGGTCGCGGCCCTGCAGCCGCACCTCGCCCTCGGCCACACGCGCGAGTGGCGAGGGAAACAGGTTCATCAGCGCGAAGGCCGTCATCGACTTGCCCGAGCCGGACTCGCCGACCAAGCCCACGGCCTCGCCGCGGCGCACGGTGAAGCTCACGTCGCGCACCACGCGCAGCGCCTGCGCACCGCGGCCCACGTCGACCGACAGGCCGCGCACGTCGAGCAGCGGCGGCTCGGCCGGCGCACCCTGCGGATCGCCGCCGAACATGGCGGAGGAGGGTATGCCGTTCATCGGAAGGACTCTCCGCGCGGATGGAGCGCATCGTTCAGGGCGTCGCCCATCAGGTTGAAGCCGAGCACCGTGAGCGCAATGGCCATGCCCGGAAACACCGACATCCACCACGCGTCGCGCAGGTACTGCTGCGCCTCGTTGAGCATGGTGCCCCAGGACACCAGGTTCGGGTCGCCCAGGCCGAAAAAGCTCAGGCTGGCCTCGATCAGGATGGCCATGGCGATGTCCAGCGAGCCGAGCACGATGATGGGCGCGGCCACGTTGGGCAGGATCTCGCGCAGGATGATGCCGCCATGGTCCATGCCCGCCACGCGCGCCGCCTCCACGAACTGCGACTGGCGCAGGCTGGCGACCGAGGCCCGCACCACGCGCGCCAGTTGCGGCCACGACAGCGCGGCGATCACCATCACCATCTTGGCGACGCTGGTGCCGTAGAGCGCGATGACGATCAGCGCCACCACGAAGCGCGGCAGGGTCTGGAAGAACTCGGCCGTGCGCATCAGCACCGCATCGAGCAGGCCGCCGAAATAGCCGGCGAGTGCACCCACGACGACGCCGGCGGCCACCGCGAGCAGCGCGCTGGCCACGCCCACGATCAGCGAGATGCGCGAGCCGTGCACCACCCGCGCCCAGATGTCGCGGCCCAGGTCGTCGGTGCCCAGCCAATGGCCGGCAGAGAAGGGGGGAAGCAGCGCATCGCCGCCGCCCGAGAGCGGATCGGCCCGGCCCACCCAGGGCGCGAGGATCGCCGTGGCCAGCAGCAGCACCAGCCAGGCCAGTGCGAGCCGGCTGCCGGGGCGGCGCAGCAGCCGGCGCCAGAAGCCGGCGCGCTGAAAGGCCGTGCCCACCGCGGGCTCGTTCGCCAGCGGCAAGGAAGGAGAAGGGGAGGAGGTCATCGTGGTTGGGCGCCGAGGCCGCGCGTCATGCGCGTTCCAGGCGCGGGTCCAGCAGGCGATGCAGGATGTCGGTGAGCAGGTTGGCCAGCACCACCGTCACCGACACCATCAGCAGGATGGCCAGCATGACGGGATAGTCGCGCTTGGCGATGGATTCGTACAGCAGCCGGCCGATGCCCGGCCAGGCGAACACGGCCTCGATCAGCGCCGAGCCGGCCAGCACGAAGCCCAGGTTGTAGCCAATCACGGTGAGCACCGGCGCCGCCGCATTGCGCAGCGCATGGCCCAGCACCACCTGCCATTCGGCGCTACCGCGTGCACGCGCGGCGAGGATGTAGTCGGCATTCATCACCTCCAGCATCGAGGCGCGCGTGATGCGGGTGATGAGCGTGAGGTAGCGCATCGACAGCGCCAGCGCGGGCAGCAGCAGGTAGCGCAGGTGCTGCACGAAGCCTTCCCAGCCCGGCGCCACGCCACGCACCGGGTTGTAGCCCTGCGAGGGCAGCCAGCCCAGGCCGATGGCGAAGGCCAGGATCAGCAGCTGCCCCAGCCAGAAGTCCGGCACCGCATATCCCGCGGACGATGCAGCCTGGATCACCGAGTCGGCCGCTCCACCGCGTGAGCGTGCCGCCAGCACGCCGAAGGCGACGCCCAGCACACTGGCCAGGCCGAGCGCGGTGAGCGTGAGCTCCAGCGTGGCGCCCAGGCGTTCGAGGATCAGGCTCGCCACCGGCTGCTGGTTAGCGAAGGAAAAGCCGAAGTCGCCCTGCAGCACCTTGCCCAGGTAGCGCAGCAACTGCATCCACACGGGCTGATCGAGGCCGTAGTCGCGGCGCATCTGGGCCAGGTACTCGGGCGGCGCCGGAAAGTCGCCGACCAAGAGCGTGATCGGGTCGCCGGGCGTGAAGGCGATCAGCAGGAAGTTGAGCACCACCACCGCCAGCAGCAGCGGCACCGCCTGCAGCAGGCGGCGCAGGATGAAGCGTCCCATCGGACTGGCGGACCGCGCTCAGTCGGCGCGGCGCACGCCGGCCCACTGGTCGCGCGCGTCCAGCGCGGGGAACACGCCGCTCAGCTTTTTCGACGCGGTGTCCACCGTCTCCTCGTCGAACAGGACCAGCGAGGGCAGGTCTTCATTGAGGATCACCTGCAGCGCCTTGTAGTCGCGGGCGCGCTGGGCGCGGTCCACCGAGGTGGCGGCCTCGGCCAGCAGCGAATCCACCTTGGGATTGGAATAGCCGCTGGCGTTGGTGTTGGGCGCGGTGCCGGTGTAGGTGTTGTAGAGCCGCGTGTAGCCGATGGCCGGATCGCCCGCGGAGAAATACGAGGCCAGCGTCATGTCGAAGTCGCGCTTGGCGAAGACGCGGTCGTAGTACACCGAACGCTCCAGCGGCTCCAGCTTCACCTCCAGGCCGATCTGACGCAGGTTGTCCTGGATGATCTGGGCCTGTGCACGCATCTGCGCGCGGCCGGCGTCGAAGGGCATGCGCAGCGTGGTCGTGCCGGGCTTGACGCCCAGCTTGTCGAGCAGGACCTTGGCCTTGGCCGGGTTGAGCGGGTACTTGCGGTCGTAGCCCACCTCGTCGTTCATCAGCCACTTGAAGCCGTCGCCGAAGGCGCCCGCACCGGGCCGCGCGATGCCGTTCATCACCTGCTTGACCAGCCGCGGCCGGTCGATGGCGAAGGCCAGCGCGTGCCGTGCTTCCACCTTCGACAGCAGCGGCGACTGCGTGTTGAACATCAGGAAGTAGATGGCCGGGATGTTGACGCCGCGGCGCGTGGTCAGGCCCTTGTCGGCCAGGATGCGCGGCACCTCGGGCTTGGGCGTGTAGAAGTCCAGCAGTTCGTCGATCTCGCCCGTCTGCAGCGCCGGCACGCGGTTGGCCGCCTGGGGGATGACCTGGAAGATCAGGCTCTGCAGGTAGGGCTTGCCGGCATCCCAGTACTGGTCGTTGAGCACCAGCGTGATGGCCGAGCCGCGCTTCCATTCGCCGAACTTGAAGGGGCCCGTGCCCACCGGCTTCTGGTTAGCGGGATTGGTGCCCACGTTGCCGTTCTCGTACAGGTGCTTCGGCAGGATGGGCGCATCGAACACGGTCATCTGCGACAGGAAGGGCGCATAGGGCTTCTGCAGCCGGATGACGACGGTGGCGGCATCGGGCGCCTCGACCTCCACCCCCAGGTTCTTGAACACCGGCGCCGCGCGTGGATGCAGCTTGCCCACGATCTCGGTCAGCGAGAAGCGCACGTCGGCGCTGCTGAAGTCACGGCCGTCGTGCCAGTTGACGCCCTTGCGGAGCGTAAAACGGTAGGTCTTGCCATCGGGCGACACGGTCCACGCCGTGGCGAGCGAGGGCTGCGGGTTGTACTGCTGGTCCAGCCAGACCAGGCCTTCGAGGATCTTGGCCGACACGTCGCCGGCCGCGAAGTCGGTGGTGGTGCCCAGGTTGAGCGTGGGCGGATCGGCATCGATGCCCAGCACGGCCGTGCCCTTGCCGGTGGCGGCCCAGGCACGCGGGCCCGTGGCCAGCCCGCCGGCCAGGGCGATGGCGCCCAGGCCGAGCTGGCGGCGGGTGAGGGAAGGAAGAAGGTCGGAGGGAGCCATGGTGTTGTGGATTCTGGGCAGGCCGGGAGGGCACTGTTTATAGCAAGTTCGAGGCCATTCGACGGGCTGATCCAGGGCTCCTCCCGATGCGCCCGTCGCACGCTTTCGTGAACGGCGGCCCGGAGGCGCAGAATGCGCGGCTTTCCCTGACCGGCGCCGGCCGCTGCTCGCGTGGCATGGCAACTGCAAGGCCCTTCGCATGATCGACGTCCCCATCCATCCCGGCATTGCCGCGCACCTCGACGACATGGTCGGCCTGCGCCGGCAGATCCATGCCCATCCCGAGCTGGGCTATGAGGAAGAGCAGACCAGCGCACTGGTCGCTGAGCGCCTGGCGCGCTGGGGCTACACCGTGCACCGCGGCCTGGGCGGCACCGGCGTGGTAGGCACGCTGACCGTGGGCGCCGGCGGCAAGCGCCTGGGCCTGCGCGCCGACATGGACGCGCTGCCCATGACCGAAACCACCGGCCTGCCCTGGGCCAGCCGCCAGCCCGGCCGCATGCATGCCTGCGGCCACGACGGCCATACCGCCACTCTGCTGGCGGCGGCGCAGGTGCTGGCCGCGAGCCGGGCCTTCAGCGGCACGTTGAACCTCATCTTCCAGCCGGCCGAGGAAGGCCTGATGGGCGCGAAGCGGATGGTGGAAGAAGGCCTGTTCGAGCGCTTTCCCTGCGACGCCGTCTATGCGTACCACAACGAGCCCGGCTTCCCGGCCGGGCGCTTCGGCTTCCTGGCGGGGCCGATCTACAGCTCGTCCGACACGGCTGTCATCACCATCGAAGGCAAAGGGGGCCATGGCGCCATGCCGCACACCACGGTGGATCCGGTGGTGGTGGCGGCGCACCTGATCCTGGCACTGCAGACCCTCGTCTCGCGCGAGGTGGACCCGAACGACATGGCGGTGGTCACGGTCGGCTCGGTGCATGCGGGGCAGGCGCCCAACGTGATTCCCAACACGGCGGAACTCAAGCTCACCATCCGTGCCCGGCGGCCCGAAGTGCGTGCGCTGCTGCGCGACCGCATCACGGCCATGGCGCAGGCCCAGGCGGCGGTGCACGGCGCCACGGCGCGCGTCGACTACCAGTGGAAGATGCCGCCCTGCGTCAACGACGCCGGCGCCACCGCCTTCGCGCACGAAGTGGCGCTGCGCACGATGGGCGAACGCGCGCTGATCCCCGACATGGCGCCGCTGCAGGCGAGCGACGACTTTGCCTTCATGCTGAACGAGGTGCCCGGCTGCTACTTCATCGTCGGCAACGGCGACGGCACGCCGGGCAACGGGCCGGGCTGCATGGTCCACAACACCGGCTACGACTTCAACGACGAGATCCTGCCCAGCACGGCGAGCTACTGGGTGTCGCTGGTGCAGGCCTACCTGCGCTGAGCCTCGGGCGAGGCCCCAGCCTTGGCTGCTGCGAGGGCCTCCTGCGCGTCTTCCATCCACCAGTCGGCGGCGGCATAGAAGCCGTCCCACACGCAGCCGTTGCAGCCGCGGCCGCAGCAGGTCGTGGGCTCGGGCGGCGGCGCCCGCAGCGTCACGCCGGCGGCCTGGGCGCGGGCCTGCATGGCCGCGAACAGGGCGTGGACCTGGGGCAGGGTGGTGGGAGCGTGAGCGTTCACGAATGCTGGAAGTCATGGCCTGTGCACAAGCCGCTTCGACGGCGCCGCGTTGCACAGGCGCCGCGGAGTGTAGGCGCGGGCGCGCGTTCAATCGGCGTCGGTCTGGTGGCGCAGGTACAGCGTGAGCACGATGTCGCGCACGCTCTGCACGTGGGCCTCGACGGCCTGCGCCGCGGCCTGGCCATCGCCGGTTCGGCAGGCCGCCACGATCGTTCGATGGTCCTCGTTGGAGCTGCGGTTGAAGCCCGCCAGCGACAGCTGCATGAAGGACATGCGCTGGATGTGGCCCTGCAGCATGGCGAGGATGGAGCGCGACAGCGGCAGGTCGGCCGGCGCGTAGAGCAGGTCGTGGAAGCGGGTGTTGCACTCGCTGAAGCGCCAGGCGTCGGCGGCGTCGTCCATGTCCTGGATCAGGGCCTCGGCCTGGTCCAGCATGGCCGGCGTGAGCCGCGGGGCGGCGGTGCGCATCAGGTGCGGCTCGATCATCAGCCGGAGGTCGAAGGCATCGCGCAGCTGGGCCAGTGTCAGCGGCCTGACGATGGCCCCGCGGTTGAGCTGCAGCTCGACGAAGCCCTGGGCCTCCAGCGTGCGCAGCGCCTCGCGCACGGGGATCTTGCTCACCTGGAACAGCGCCGCCAGTTCGTCCTGCCGCAGCGCGAGCCCGGGCGCCAGCAGCCCCCGCACGATGGCCTGGTGCAGCACGTGGACGATGTCGTCGGTGGAGGGCCGCACGCCCGTTGCGCCCAGCCGCTCGCGCACCAGGCGCGCGAGCGGCGAGTCAGACGCCGTGCCCGCCATGGCCTTCATGGATCTTCTCGCGCACGAAGGCGCAGATCTGGTTGAACACCGGATCCTCCTGCAGCCCTGCATGGCGGGGCCGGGCCAGCGGCACGCGGATGTCGGCCACGATGCGCGAGGGCCGCGCGTTCATCACCAGCACGCGGTCGGACAGCAGCACCGCCTCGCGGATGCTGTGGGTGATGAAGACGGCGGTGCGGCGCTGCTGCTGGTCCCACAGGCGGGCGAGCGCCAGGTTCATGTCGTCGCGGGTGATGGCGTCCAGCGCCGAGAAGGGCTCGTCCATCAGCAACAGGCGCGGGTCGTGGATCAGCCCGCGGCAGATGGCCACGCGCTGGCGCATGCCGCCGGAGAGTTCTGCGGGCCGCTTGTCGCGGAAGTCCCACAGGCCGGTCAGGCGCAGCAGGCGCTCGGCTTCGGCCCGGAACTCGGCCACCGGCCGGCGGTGGGCGCGGATGGGGAAGAGCACGTTGTCCAGCACGCTCTTCCACGGCAGCAGCGTGGCGTCCTGGAACACGTAGCCGAAGTCGCGCCGAGGCCCGTCCACGGGCGTGCCGCCCACGCGGATGCGGCCGGTGCTGGGCGTCTCCAGGCCGCCGATCATGGACATCAGCGTGCTCTTGCCGCAGCCGCTCGGGCCGACCAGGCTGACGAAGTCGCCCTCGTCGATGTCGAAGTCGGCATGCTCGACCGCGTGCACGGCGCCGGTGCGGCCGGCGTAGGTCTTGCCGGCGTCCTGCACGCTCAGGTAGCTCGCCGCACGGTCGGGGGCGGTGCTGGCGGGCAGCAGCCAGGCGGGTGGGTTCGTCATGGGCGGCATGGCGTCAGTGGCCGAAGCGGCGCTGGGTCCAGCGCTCCAGCAGCGCCACCAGGCCGTAGAAGGCCAGGCCGAAGAAGCACAGCACCAGGATCGCCGCCAGGATCAGGGCGGTGTCCGCCTGCGCCGAGGCGAACAGCACCAGGTAGCCCAGCCCGGCCTGCGAGGTGATGAACTCGCCCACCACCACGCCGATGATGGCGAAGGTGGTCGCGATCTTCATGCCGCTGAAGACATAGGGCAACGCATGCGGCAGCCGTACCCAGGCGAAGACCTGCCAGCTCGACGCCGTGAGCGCCCGGCACAGACGTAGCAGCGACCTGTCCACATGGTCCAGCCCGGCCAATGTGGCGATCACCACCGGAAAGAAGCTGATGAACACCGAGAAGGTGAGCCGCGACTGGAAGCCGATGCCCAGCCAGACGATGAACAGCGGTGCCAGCGCGATCTTGGGGATGAGCTGGAACAGCACGACGTTGGGATAGAGCATGTCGCGCATCAGGGCCGAAGCGCTGAGCAGTGCGGCGAGCGCCACGCCCAGCACCGAGGCGATGACGAAGCCCGCCACGCTTTCCCACACGGTGGGCCAGGCATGCTGCATGAGCAGCGGAAAAGTCTCGATCAGCCGCGCGACGACCGCGCTCGGTGCCGGCAGCAGCACCTCGCGGATGGCAAAGATGCGTACCGCAGCCTCCCAGGCGAGCAGCGTCGCCAGAGCGAAGGCAACGGGCAGGACAAAGCGTCTCCAAGGCGCTGTCATGAGGACGAGGCCACGGTATCGGCACCCGGCATCGCCAGGCCGTCGAGGAATGTCACCATGTCGGCCGCCGAAGCGGTCCAGCCGAAGAACTTCTCGATGTTGAACACGCTGGATTCGTAGACGGAAGGCGGGCCGGCCTGCAGCGTGGCGTCGGCGACCATCACGGCGAAGAATTCGCGGTGGAAGGCATCCCGCACGGCCGTCTCGACACACACATTGGTGTTGACGCCGACGAAGACCAGGGTGGTGATGCCATGCGCCCGAAGCATCATCTCCAGGTTGGTGCCAGCGAAAGCGCTGTAGCGGGGCTTGTGGACGACGGGCTCGTGCGGCAGCGGCTGCAGGGCCTCGACGATGGCATGGTCCCACGTGCCGCGGATCAGCAGCTGGCTGCCCGGATGGGCGCGCATGTACTTGAGCGGATTGGACTTGTGCCACATCGGCGAGCGGCGCGGACCGGCCTCCGCCAGCGAGGGACTCCAGCCGTTCTGCGCATGGACCACCATGAGCCCTGCACGGCGTGCCGCCTGAAGCACCTTCGCTGCGCGCTCGATCACGGGTGGCGTGCCGCTGATGTCGAAGCCGGCCAGGTCGAGGTAACCACCGGGCGACAGATAGCCGTTCTGCATGTCGATCACCACCAGCGCCGTCTGCGAGGCGCAGGCCTCCAGCGGCTCTGGCAGCGTCGGCAGCGTGATCGCCCTGGCCTGCGTGGCCATCAGGCCATGCCCACCATCTTGGCGTAGGGCGCCACATTGCGCCGAACGACGTCCCATTCGCCGCTGCTCAACTTGATGCGGCCCGCGAAGCGGTTGGTGGCCAGGTCCTCGGGCACCAGCGGCTTGGCATCGGCCTTGAGTGCGCCGGCGCGGGCGGCCAGCGAGATCATTCCGGCGAGCTTGGGAATGCTGCTGTAGCCCATGCCGTGCTCGATGGCCTCGGGCGCCACCATGGTGGCCTGGGCGAGGCCTTGCGACAGGCGGGCGTTCTCCTTGCCGCCCTTGGCGAGAGCGATCTCGGGCTGGGCCTTGAACAGGATCTCCAGCGACTCCTCGGGCTTCTTGAGCGTGTAGACCACCGATTCGAGGATGCCGTCCACCATGGCCTGGCAGAGACCGGGGTCGGCCTGGATGGTCTCGGTGCGCGCGATGACCTGCGCCGCATACAGCTCGATGCCGGCGGAGGCCCAGGGGATGAAGCGCGTCTTGACCCCCAGTGAGTCCAGCACCGGGATGCTGGACGAGCCGATGGCCGTGATGGCGTCGACCTGCCGGTCCATGAGGGCGCGCTCGATCAGCCGTGCATCGAGCTGCTGTCGCGTGACCTTTGAAAGGTCGATGCCGGTCTTGGCGGCATAAGCGGCCCAGTAGGGCGACTCGGCCGAAGTGGCGACGGTGCCGACGCGCTTGCCCTCGAAGTCCTTGGGCCCGCGGATCGGTGAGTCGGCCAGCACGAGGTTGCCCATCAGCGAGTCGTAGCCGACGGTGGCCAGGGCCTGCAGCGGCAGCCCGCGCGCCATGTTGACCAGCGTGCCGCCGAAGAACACCACGCCCATGTCGAATTGCTTGTTGGCCACGGCCTGGGCTGCTGCGACGGAGCCGTTGCCGCGCGAGACGGTGAGGTCGATACCGCGCTTCTTGAAGAAGCCCAGCTCCTTGCCGACCATGGGCCAGTAGTTGGAGCCGTTCACCACCCAGGGCAGGGTGATGCTGATGGGGCGTGTCTGCGCGAAGGCGGGCGCGGCGAGCGTGGCGCCGGCGGCGCCCGCGGCCTGGAGCCAGCGGCGGCGTGTGAAGGCATTCGCCTCATGGGCGACGGGCGAGAAAGAAGCGCGGGAGGACATGCGGGGCTCCATCGCAGACGCCGGCGCGCGCCAGTCCTGGGCCAGCGTGCACGCACCAAAAACGTATACGAAAAGGGATACGACAAAGTGGACCGCCTGCCTCAAGCAGATTGCGTACCACCTCGCCGACGGCGCCCGCCTGCGGGGCCGGCCCGTCGCATGCTCAGTCCCGCGGCACCCATCCTTCTTCGGTCGCGCGCAGCAGCGGGCTTTCGAAGACGCCGATGACGCGTGCAGCGCGCTGTGGCCCCAGCGTGTCGCGCCAGCGCTGCCCCTGCCGCATTGCCACGCCAACGGCCGCCACTTCGACGCCGATGGACTCCAGCATGGTCCACGGTGCGAGCAGCGTGCGGCCGCTGCTCACGGCATCGTCCACCACCACGGCGCGCTTGCCCTGCACCAGCGGGAGCAGGTGCGGGTCGAGGTAGACGCGCTTGCCCGGCGTGGGCGTGGTGATGGACTGCACCGCGCCCGACAGCGTCTCGTCGTACCAGAACTTGCGCGAATAGCCCAGCGGCACGTAGCGCGCGTGGCCCAGGTGCCGTGCGACCAGCGGGGCGAAGGTCAGGCCCAGCGTGGGCAGGCCGATGACCACCTCGGGCGCGCTGGGCGCCAGGCGCTCGGCCAGCAGGCGCCCGAGCTCGTCCACCACTTCGAGCGATGCCTGGTTGCAGAGGAAGGAGGCGACGGCCAGGCTCGGGTCGTCCGCCATCTGGCGAATGGGCAGCATCAGCACGCGGCCGTCGGGCAGGGGGGCGGGCACGCCGTGGCGCCAGGGCGGCGTGAGCGGCGGTGCTGCGTCTGCCGGCAACAGCTGCTGCCAGTAATGGGTCGTGGGTTCGGTGAAATGCGGGACGGACGTGGTCATGGATCAGCGTGGCTCCTGAGGCAGTCCCAGGCCGGCGTGGATCGTATCGGCGAGCCGAGCCAGTCGCAGCGATTCCGGCTGGCCGTTGCGCTGCGGCTGCACTACGTCCAGCGCCTGTGCCAGATGGCGGCCTTCGCCGCTGCGCACCAGCGCGTCGACATGGATCTGACCGAAGAGGTCCCGCTGGGCATGGCTCCCGCCGATCTCGATCATGCGCGGCAGCGCGGTGCCCAAAGCCTCTGCGGCCTTCTTGAACTCGCCGCGCGCATGGGCCACCAGGCCATGGGCCGCGGGCACGCAGACCTTTTGCCAGGCATGGCGGCTGGCCTCGGGCGCCCTGGGCGCGAAGTCCTCGATCCGGGCCAGCAGGTCATCCGCCTCGGGCCGGCCGGCGCGGGCCAGGCCGTAGAGGTATTGCAGGTCCAGGAAGGGCAGCACCTGGTCCTGCGTGTGCTGGGCCAGGTAGCCGCCGAGTTCGGTCCAGCGCTCGCCCACGTCCTGTCCGGCCAGCTCTAGCCGGGCGAGCAGCGAGACGGCGCCGATCTGGTCCTGTGAATAGGCCTTGGCCACGCCCCAGCAATGCCGGTCGTGCACGGCCAGCGCCTCGTCCGCACGGTCCAGGTCGATGAGGAACAGCGCCAGGTGCCACCAGTTGTGCGTGACCATGAAGGAGTTGAGCCCCGTCCAGGTCTCGCTCACGTCCTCCATGAAGGCCAGGCCCTCGTGCAGCCGGCCCTCGGTGAGCATGACATGCGCCAGCGCATGGTGGGCCCAGGGCTCCTTGCGCTGCATCGTGATCGCGCGGCGGGCACTGGCCTCGGCCTCGCGCAGCCGGTGGCACTGTTCGAAGCCGAAGGCCACCATGCCATGCACCTGCGGCACGTCGGCCGCATGGGGCAGGGCGGCCAGACCCAGGCGCAGCATGCCGGCACAGTCGCCAAGGTTGAAGCAGTGGTATTGGCCCAGCTTGACGGAGACCAGGTCGCGTGGAAAGTCGCGGGCCTGTTGCTCATGTAGTTGTACCGCGCGGCGCATGTCGCCCTCGACCCAGGCGGCGACGGCCTCGATGAAGCGCTGTTCGCGTTGGGTGGCGCTGGCGGCACCGGCCCGTGCGCGGTCGATATGGGGCCGGGCGGCGGCGGGCGCATCGCCCGTCTCCGCGAACATCTGGAGCGCCGCGGCATAGGCCTGGAAGAGCGGGGCGTCGTCGTCGTGGCCCTCGGTGACCAGGTTGGCCGCCGTGGATTCGCAGGCCACGAAGCCCGAGGCGAAGTCGTCGATCAGCCGGCGGCTGGTGGTGTCGCTGACGCTGATCGGGTTGCCGAACGGATCGGCGGGCAAGTGGGAGGCGGCGGGCATGCATCCATTCTGCCGCCGCCTCTTCAACCGGGCATCAACCCCAGTGCAGCGCGGCCAGGTCGTTGCAGAAGATTGGCATCTGGGTCCACAGGCCCTTCACGCTCTTCTTGGCGATCACCGGGAACTGCGGCTGGTACATGAAGCCGTTGGCCGCGTCCTGGGCCAGCAGCTTCTGCGCGTCGCCCAGCAGCTTGTTGCGCTCCTTGGCGTCGCCTGTGGTCTTGATCTTGTCGTAGAGCTGGGTGAAGGCCTTGTTGTCGTAGCCCCAGTAGTAGTCGGGCTTGGAATAGTTGCCCAGGTCGAAGGGCTCGACGTGCGAAATGATGGACAGGTCGTAGTTGTGGCCGCCGCCGTAGGTCTGGCTCAGCCATTGGGCCCACTCGACGTTCTGCGTCTTGACGTTGATGCCTACCTTGGCCAACTGCGCCACGACCACCTCGCCGCCCTGGCGGGCATAAGGCGGGGGCGGCAGCGTCATGGTGAGTTCCAGCGGCAGCTTCACGCCGGCCTCGGCCAGCAGCTTCTTGGCCTTCTCGGGGTCGTAGGGGTTGATGCCGGTGGTGTCGACGTAGCCGGGCGCGCCGGGCACATAGTGGCTGCCGATGGGCGTGCCGAAGCCGTCGGCCGCGCCGTCGATGAAGGCCTTGCGGTCGATGGCGGCCAGGATGGCGCGGCGCACGCGCACGTCGTCCAGCGGCTTCTTCTTGCTGTTGATGGCGACGATGGTCTTGGCGCGCGAGCCGCCCAGGATCACCTGGAACTGCGGATTGGCCTTGAACTGCGGCACCACACGCGTGGCGATACGGGGGAAGGCGTCCACGTCGCCGGCCATCAGCGAGGCGGCCTGCGCCGCCGGGTCGGAGATGAAGCGGAAGATGATCTTGTTGAGCTTGGCGAGCTTGGGGTCGCGGAAGCCGTCCCACTTGCTGAGCGTCAGCGTGGAGCCCTTGGCCCAGGCGTCCAGCTTGTAGGGGCCGGTGCCCACGGGCTTGGCGGCGTTGCCGTCGGCGCTCTTGGGCTCGACGATCACGGCGGTGGCCTGGCCCAGCACGAAGGGCAGGTCGGGGTCGATCTCTTTATTGATCAGCACCACGGTGTAGTCGTCCACCGCCTGCGTGCTGATGGCGGCGAAGGTGCGCTTGTCCTTGTTGGTGCTCTTCTCGCCGCCGGCGCGGTCGAAGGCGAACTTGACCGTCTGCGCATTGAAGGGCTCGCCGTTGCTGAACTTGACGCCGCGGCGCAGCTTGAAGGTGTAGGTCTTCAGGTCGGGCGAGACTTCCCAGCTCTCGGCCAGCAGCGGCGACACGCTGCCATCGGCATTGATCTTGGTGAGCGTCTCCAGGATGTTGTAGAGCACGACCTCGCCGATGGCGGAGGCGGCGCCGGCGGTCGGGTCCAGGCCCGGCGGCTCCAGCGTCATGCCCAGCACCATGGTGTCCTTGCGGCTCTGGGCCAGCGAGGCGAGGGGGCTGGCCAGCGCGACGGAGGCGCTGCCGGTGACCAGGAGGGTGCGACGATTCAACATGAGGTGATCTCCGAAAAGGCTGACGGAAACGGGTCTCGAGCGGCCGGCGGCCCCTCGGCGCGGGCCATTGTGGCCCAACTCTGGAGCGGCTTTCAGGCCGCGTGCAGCACATCGCCGGAGGGCGCATGCTGCACCGCCTCCAGCAGGCTGCGGGTGTACGGGTGCTCCGCCTCGCGGAACAGCCGCTCGGGCGGTCCCTGCTCGACGATGCGGCCCTTGAGCACCACGCAGACGTCGTCGCACAGGTGGTTGACGACGGCCAGATCGTGGCTGATGAGCAGGTAGCTCACGCCGAACTGCTGCTGCAGGTCCTGCATGAGGTTGAGCACCTGGGCCTGCACCGACACGTCCAGCGCGCTCACCGGCTCGTCGGCCACGATCAGTTTGGGCCGCGTGATGAGGGCGCGGGCGATGGCGATGCGCTGGCGCTGGCCGCCCGAGAACTCGTGCGGGTACTTGTCGATGTCGGTGCTGCGCAGGCCCACGGCGGCCAGCGATTCGGCCGCGCGCTCGCGCTGCTCGGCGCGCGAGGCATTGGCCAGCGCGTCCAGTGGCTCGGCCACGATGCGGCCCACGGTCTGGCGCGGGTCGAGCGAGCCGTAGGGGTCCTGGAAGACCATCTGGAAGTCGCGGCGCGCGGTGCGCAGATCGGCGGCCGAGAGCTGGTTCAGGTCGCGACCCAGCAGTTCGATGCGGCCGGACGTGGGCTTGTCCAGCGCCATCACCAGCCGGGCGATGGTGGACTTGCCCGAGCCCGACTCGCCCACGATGCCCAGGCTGCGTCCGGCCTGCACCTCGAAGTTCACGCCGTTGAGGGCCTTGACGGTGGGTGGCGGAGAAAAGAGCTTCTCGCGCGGCAGCGCGTAGTGGCGGACCAGGTCGGTGACCTTCAGCAGGGGCGGGGTGCTCATCGGAAAGCCCTGGAGAGGAGAGAAGCGTCACGCAGCGCGCTGGCTGCGTCTTCGCGCATGACGAGGGCTCTAGCTGCGTTCATGCCGTGGCTCCTTCTGCCGCAGCCGCGGCGACGGCGTCCAGCCGCAGGCAGCGCACGGCATGGTCGCCCGGCAACTGCGTCGGCGGCACGGGCGTGGTGTGGCAATAGTCTTCGGTGAAACTGCAGCGGCCCGCGAACGGGCAGCCGGCCGGCAGGTCGACCAGCTCGGGCACGCTGCCGCGGATGGTGGCCAGCCGGCCCCCGCGCGGTGCGCCCAGCACGGGCCGGGCCGCGAACAGGCCCTGGGTGTAGGGATGCGCCTTGGCCGCGAACACCGAGGCCGTCGGCCCGCTCTCGACCACGCTGCCGCCGTACATCACCAGCATGCGCTGCACGTTGTTGGCGATCACGCCCAGGTCGTGCGAGATCAGGATCAGGCCCATGCCGCGCTCCTTCACCAAGTCCTGGATCAGATCGAGGATCTGCTTCTGGATGGTCACGTCCAGGGCGGTGGTGGGCTCGTCGGCGATCAGCAGGTCGGGCCCGCAGGCCAGCGCCATGGCGATGCCGATGCGCTGGCGCTGGCCGCCGGAGAACTGGTGCGGATAGGCGTCCAGCCGCGATGTCGCATCGGGAATGCCCACGCGGTCGAGCAGGGCCAGCACTTCCTTGCGCGCCTCGGCCTTCGACAGGCCGCGGTGCAGCCGCAGCGGTTCACCCACCTGGCGGGCGATGGTGTGCACGGGGTTCAGGGCCGTCATCGGCTCCTGGAACACCATGCCGATGCGGTTGCCGCGGATGCCGCACAGCGCCTTCTCGGGCAGGCCCACGAGTTCCTGGCCGTCGAAGCGAATGCTGCCGGTGACGCGGGCAGTGTTGGGCAGCAGACCCATCAGCGCCATCACGGTGATGGACTTGCCGCAGCCGGATTCGCCGACGATGCCCAGCGTTTCGCCGCGCTCCAGCGAGAAGGAAATGCCGCGCACCGCCTCGGCCGGGCCGCGGTGGGTCTGCAGGCCGATGTGCAGGTCGTTGACGTCGAGCAGGGCCATGGTCAGCGCGCCGCCCGGTGCAGGCCGGGCGCGTAAAGGGAGGCGGAAGGAATGCGGTTCATCGTGCGCGAGCCAGGCGAGGGTCGAGCAGGTCGCGCAGGCCGTCGCCCATCAGGTTCAGGCCGAGCACCGCCATGGCGATGGCCGCGCCGGGCCACACCGCCAGCAGCGGTTGCTGGAACATCAGCGTCTGCGCCTCGCTCAGCATGCGGCCCCACGAGGGCTGCGGCGGCTGCGTGCCAAGCCCCAGGTACGACAGCGCCGCCTCGGCCAGGATGGCGATGGCGAAGCGGATGGTGATCTGCACGATCAGCACTGCCGAAATGTTGGGCAGCACGTGCTGCACCGTGATCGCGAACGGCCCCTTGCCGCAGGCTTGCGCCGCCGCGATGTACTCGCGCGACCACACGGCATTGGCCGAGGCGCGCGTGATGCGCGCAAAGATCGGGATGTTGTAGATGCCGATGGCGATGATGGCGTTGACGATGCCCGCCCCGAACACGGCCGTCAGCATGATCGCCAGCAGGATCGCCGGGAAGGCCAGCGAGAAGTCGGTCAGGCGCATGATGGCCTCCTCGACCCAGCCGCGCCTGGCCGCCGCCAGCAGGCCCAGCGCCGTGCCGGCCACCAGGCCGATGCCCACCGCGATGATGCCCACCAGGATCGAGGCCCGCGCGCCCACCAGCAGCAGCGAGGCCACGTCGCGGCCGAAGGCGTCCGTGCCCAGCCAGTGCTTGGCCGACGGACCGGCCAGCTTGTTGGCCATGTCCATGTCGTAGGGCGACCAGGGCGTCCACACGAAGGACAGGGCGGCCGCCACGATCAGCGCCAGCGTGAGCACGCCGCCGATCATGAAGCTGCGGTGGCGCAGCGCTCGCTGCCAGAAGCCGTGCCGGCGCATGAGGCGGCCAGTGGCGGAGGGCGTGGCTGCAGGAGTGCCGGCGCTGCTCATATGTCGGAAGCCTTGATGCGCGGGTCGATCACGGCATAGAGCACGTCGACCACGAAGTTGACGATCACCACGAAGGCGGCCAGCAGCATCACGCAGTTGCGCACCACGACCAGGTCGCGATTGCTGATGGCCTGGAAGATCAGGCGACCCAGGCCCGGCAGGTAGAACACGTTCTCCACCACGATGGTGCCGGCCAGCAGTTCGGAGAACTGCATGCCCATCACCGTGATGACCGGGATCAGCGCATTGCGCAGCACGTGCAGCCACAGCACGGCGCGCTGGCTCACGCCCTTGGCGCGGGCGGTGCGCACAAAGTCCTCGCGCATCACCTCAAGCACCGCCGAGCGCGTGATGCGCGCCAGGATCGCGGCCTGCACCACCGCCAGCGACAGCGCGGGCAGCAGCAGCGACTTCACGCCGTCGAGGATGCCGCCCACGCCTTCGCCCCAGCCATCGAAGCCGCCCGCGGAGAACCATTGCAGCTTCACCGAGAACAGCAGGATCAGCAGGATGGCGAACCAGAAGTTGGGAATGGCGATGCCCACCTGCGTGAGGCCCATCAGGCCCACGTCGCCCAACTGGTTGTGGCGCGCGGCAGCGGTCATGCCCACCAGCAGCGCCAGCACCGTGGTCAGCAGCATGGCCATGAAGGCGAGGGGGATGGTCAGCTGCAGCCGCTCCAGGATCAGCTCGGCCACCGGCGAGCCGTAGGTGTAGCTGTCGCCCAGGTTGCCGGTGAGCATGCCGCCGACCCAGTGCCAGTAGCGCGTCCAGGCTGGCTGGTCCAAGCCCAGCTTGGTGGCCAGGGCCGCCACGGCATCGGGCGAGGCATCCGGGCCCATCAGCATCTGGGCCGCGTTGCCGGGCAGGATTTCGAGAACGAGGAAGATGATGACGGACGCCCCGATCAGGGTGCCGACCAGCGTCGTCAGACGCTTGAGAAGAAAGAGACTCATCGTGAAAGCTGGGCCCGCGAAGGCAAGCGGCGCAGCATAACCGGACAGGGGAATGATTCACGCGCATGCAACGTGCGTGCCCGCCCAGGGATAATCCGGGGATGGCCCTGATGATCACCGACGAATGCATCAACTGCGACGTCTGCGAGCCGGAGTGCCCCAACGATGCCATCTCGATGGGCGAATCCTTCTACCAGATCGATCCGCACCGTTGCACCGAATGCGTGGGCCACTTCGACGAACCGCAGTGCGTGCAGATCTGCCCGGTGGCCTGCATCCCGGTGAATCCCGCGCATGTGGAGACCCGGCCGATGCTGATGGCCAAGTACGAGCGGCTGACGGGCGCCGTGTCCGTGGAACCGGTCGAGCCGCAGCGTTGAGCGCTGCGGCTCGACCGGCCGCTTCACGCCTCCGACTTTTTCTTCTTCTTTTTCTTGGCGCCCGCGGGTGCCTCGCCCGCGGCACGTGCGCTGAAGTCGCCGCCGACGGTGGCGCGCTTGGGCGCGCGGGGCTTGTTCAGGTGGTGGTCGGCCAGTGCAGGCCCGGCGTGTTGCGCCGGGGGGTGGTCGAAGACGGCGGGCCGCTGACCATTGGCCCGGTCTTCCATCCGCTCCCGCTCGCGGGCCATGGCATCGGCGCGGCGCTGGATGCGGTCGGTCTGGGCCTGCGCCTCGCGGGCCTTCTGGGGAGATGACGGCGGGGTCTCGTCGAGCGAGCGCCCGTTGTCGCAGGGGATCTGGCTGTAGGTGTTGCCGCAGCGCCAGATGGTCCCGCTGCGCGTCGGCTGGGGCTGCGCCTGCGCTGCTGCAGTCGTTGCCAGCAGCACCGTCAGCACGGCGAGCATGGAGTGCCGGCCCGGGCGCCGCCCTGGATGATCGTGGTGCGCCGGTTGTTGGTGGTGGATGGGTCGCACGGTTCCTCCCTGATCGAACGAGTGGTGGATCTAGCCTGGCGGTTTTTCCGCAGGCGCGTTCTCCTGGCGCGGCGGCTTGGGCCGGGGCGGCTTGTGGGTGTGGATCTGTTGCATCGCGGCGGTTATGTCGCCGGCCAGGAGGGTGGGGACCGCCCGCAGGCTGCGGACGATGGCGTCGTCGATGGCTTCGCGTTGTTCGCGCAGCGGCTTCTTCAGCACCCAGTTCACCACCTCGGACTTCACGCCCGGATGGCCGATGCCGACGCGCAGCCGCCAGTAGTCGCCGGTGCCCAACTGCGCATGGATGTCGCGCAGGCCGTTGTGGCCGGCGTGGCTGCCACCGAACTTGAGCTTGGCCTGGCCGGGCACCACGTCCAGCTCGTCGTGCACCACCAGGATTTCTTCCGGCGCGATCTTGAAGAAGCGGGCGAGCGCCGCCACCGACTTGCCCGACAGGTTCATGAAGGTCTGCGGCTCCAGCAGCCAGACTGTCTGGCCGCCCACATTCGTTCTGGCGGCCAGGCCGTGGTAGCTGCGCTCGGGTGCGAGGTGGAGCTTCCAGTCGCGGGCGAGGGCGTCGATCCACCAGAAGCCGGCGTTGTGGCGCGTGTCCTCATACTCGGGCCCCGGATTGCCGAGGCCGACGAAGAGCTTGATCATGGATGGATTATCCCGGCGCCTGGCCGGGCGAAGGAGAGAAGGAGTGGGCGATCCGCCCATGAAAAAGGCCCGCGCGAGGCGGGCCTGTTCGAGCCGTGAGGCGGGCGCACCGAAGGTGCGCAGCCTCGGGCAAAGAAGCAATTACTTCTTCTTGCCCTTGCCCTTGGCGGGCTCGGCAGCCGGAGCGGGCGCAGCAGCAGGCGCCTCTTCCTCGACCACAGGCGCCACGGCCGACACGATCACGGGGTTCGGCTTGCCATGGGTGATGGCCTTGGCGCGGCCCGGCAGCTTGATGTCGGCCAGGTGCACGGTACCGCCAGCAGCCAGACCCGACAGGTCGACCTCGATGAACTCGGGCAGGTCGGCCGGCAGCACGCTGATTTCGATTTCCGTCATCACGTGGTTCACCAGGTTCTGGTGCAGCTTGACGGCTTCGGACTCTTCCTCACCCTTGAAGTGCAGCGGCACCTTCACGGTCAGGCGGGTGCGGGCATCGACGCGCTGGAAGTCCACGTGCTGGACCAGCTGCTTGTACGGGTGGTACTGCACATCGCGCAGCAGCACCTTGGTCACGTTGCCGCCCAGGTCCATCTCGAGGATGGAGGAGTGGAAGGCTTCCTTCTTCAGGGCGTGCCACAGGGCGTTGTGGTCGAGTTCGACCAGTTGCGGCTGGCCTTCGCCACCGTAGACGATGCCGGGCGTCTTGCCCGAATTGCGGAGACGGCGGCTCGCACCCGTGCCCTGCTTGGCGCGCTCGAAAGCGACAAATTTCATAAGTGACTCCTGTGAGGTCCAGGCCAAAGACCCGCCTCTGTGGCACCCACCGCGACCAGTGCGGTGCCGTTCGACAAAAAGGCGCCGCGAGGGCGCCCACTGAAAGTTCCAGGACCGGAGTGCGCCTCAGGCGGCGCTGTCCGAATCCGAGAACAGGCTCATGACCGATTCGCCGTTGGCGATACGGTGGATGGTTTCCGCGAAGAGGGGGGCCACGGACAGCTGGCGGATCTTGCCGCAGGCCAGGGCGCCGTCGGACAGCGGGATGGTGTTGGTGACGCAGACCTCGTCGAGGGCTGAGCCCTGGGCGATGCGCTCGATGGCGGGACCCGAGAAGACCGGGTGCGTGCAGTAGGCGTACACCTTCTTGGCGCCGCGCTCCTTGAGCACCTCCGCCGCCTTCACCAGCGTGCCGGCCGTGTCGATCATGTCGTCCATGATCACGCAGTTGCGGCCTTCGATCTCGCCGATGACGTGCATCACCTCACTGACGTTGGCCTTGGGGCGGCGCTTGTCGATGATGGCCAGGTCGCAGCCCAGTTGCTTGGCGATGGCGCGGGCACGCACCACGCCGCCGACGTCGGGGCTCACCACCATCAGGTCTTCGTAGTTCTTGGTGCGCAGGTCGCCCAGCAGAACCGGAGAGGCGTAGATGTTGTCGACGGGGATGTCGAAGAAACCCTGGATCTGGTCGGCGTGCAGGTCCATCGTCAGGACGCGCGAGACGCCGACGGTCTGCAGCAGGTTGGCGACGACCTTGGCCGAGATCGGCACGCGCGAGGAGCGCGGGCGGCGGTCCTGGCGGGCATAGCCGAAGTAGGGAATCACGGCGCTGATCCGCTCGGCCGAGGCGCGCTTGAGCGCGTCGACCATGATCAGCAGTTCCATCAGGTTTTCGTTCGTGGGCGCACAGGTGGACTGCACCACGAAGACCTCACGGGCCCGCACGTTCTGGTTGATTTCGACCGTGACCTCGCCATCGGAGAAGCGGCCGACACGCGCAGCGCCAAGCGAGGTGCCGAGATGCTGGACGATCTCTGCTGCCATGCCAGGGTTGGCATTGCCGGTGAAAACCATGAAGTCAGGATGTGGGGCCTGCATGTGCGCTTCCCGGCGGTCAGAGAGAAAAGGTGGGGCCTGATGCTTTAAAGCATTTGGCAGGGGAGGAAGGACTCGAACCCTCGAATGCCGGAATCAAAATCCGGTGCCTTAACCAACTTGGCGACTCCCCTACACAGGAGGACGGTCCAGTGACCATCCACCGATGAATGTCGCAACCAATCGCGAGCGACTGGTTATTGCCTACGCGGCCCAGCCCTGAAGAGGATGGTGAGCGAGATTGCTGCAGATCCGATATTGCCAACCCTCGGGAAGATCCTTCGAGAGCTGATCGATCGGGCCTTGCGGCGCATCGTTCGGCAGCTGCGCGAAGACGGCACTTCCGGAGCCGGTCATCCTGGCACTGAGGCCTTGTGCATCGAGCCATTGAAGGGCTTGACTCACTTGCGGACAAAGCCGCTGGGCAACCGGCTGCAGGTCGTTGTGTCCGAATTGGAAGATTCGTTTGCCGTCCTGAGCAGCGAAGACAGAAACTATAGCAGGTTTTGTGGACCTGTGAAGATCATCCGCAGAAAAAATAAGGCGTGTGTCGAGTCCAGCCTCTGGCTTGAGCACGGCGAAGCGGGCTGCGGGCAGCGTCAGCGGAGTGATCTGCTCGCCGATGCCCGCGACCCACGCATTGCGGCCGCGCAGAAAGAAGGGCACGTCGGCGCCCAGGGTGAGGCCGATGCGTTCGAGTTCGGCCAGCGGCAGATCCAACCGCCAGAGCCGGTTCAGCGCCAGGAGGCAGGTGGCCGCATCCGATGAGCCGCCGCCCATGCCCGCCTGCGCCGGTATGCGCTTGTGCACGCCGATGTGGGCACCCTGCTGCGTGCCGGTCGCGCTCTTCAGCGCGCGGGCGGCGAGCAATACGAGATCGTCGGCGGGCAGGGGTTGTCCCAGGTCTTCGCGCGACAGGCCACCGTCCAGGCGCCGCTCCACATGCAGCGTGTCGCACCAGTCGATCAGCATGAACGCCGACTGCAGCAGGTGGTAGCCATCTGCGCGCCGACCGGTGATGTGAAGGAAGAGGTTCAGCTTGGCAGGCGCGGGCAGGTCATAGAGGGCCTTCATGGCGAAGGGCGCTCGAAGACGACCCGTAGCTGCGCGGTGGGCAAGGGGGCATCGCGCGTCGCCTGGAGTCGGCCTTGCGCCACCTGCGACAGTTCGGCCCGCCAGCCCGGGACCTGGGCCGGACGGCCCTGCAGCCATTCGAACAATGCGTCGATGGGCAGTGCCGCGCCCGTCACAGCCTCGGTCAGCGCGGCGATGGAGGCGAAGCGTCGCTGCTGGGCGCCATCGCGCAGCACGGCGGTGCCGGGGCTCCATTGCAGGGCGCCCAGGGTGTTGCCAAGCGGCGTGGTCAGCAAGAGCTCGCCCTGCTCCGGATTGCCGTCCAGCTCGAACACGGCTGCGAAAGACTGCGGCGGATTGCTGTCGACCGACAGGGACAGGCGCCCGCTCCAGTGGCTGCTGCCGGCCTCCGCGCGACGTGCCGCCTGCGGGGCGGCGCAGCCGGCCAGCGCAAGGGCGGCGCCCGCAGCGCTGGTCATCAGCAGGCGGCGCTTCACAGCTTGACGCGCAGGCGCCGCAGCGTGGCCTGCAGGGTCTCGTTCTCCGCATCGGCCATGGAGGCCTCGCGCCAGATGCTCAATGCACGGTCGTGTTGGCCCTGCGCCCACAGCACCTCGCCGAGATGGGCGCCGATCTCCGGATCGGGCCGCGTCTTGTAGGCGCCTTCGAGGATGCGCTGCGCCTCGGCCATATTGCCGAGCCGGAACTCGACCCAACCCAGGCTGTCGGCGATGAAGGGATCGTTGGGCGAAAGTTCCACCGCCTTGCGGATCAACTGGCGGGCTTCCGGAAGACGGATGCTCCGATCGGCGAGCGAATAGCCCAGCGCGTTGTACGCGTTGGCATTGTCCGGCTTGAGGGCGATCACGCGGCGCAGCAGCCGTTCGGTCTCGTCCACGCGGTTGAGCTTCTCGGCCGCCATGGCGAGGTCGTAGAGCAGGTCGGCGTCGTTCGGCGCCTGGGCGCTGGCGGCGGCAAGCAGGTCGTACACGGCCTGGTTCATCTTGGCCTCACGCAGCACCTGGGCTTCGGCCTGCAATTGCTGGCGGCGGTCGGCATCCGTGCGTGCGGGCATGCTGCGCACGATCTGGCGTGCCTCGGCCACCTTGCCTTGCTTGGCCAGCAGCATCGCCCGACGCAACTGGGCGGACGCCATGTCCTCGTCGCCCTCCACGCGCGACAGGTACTGTTCGGCGGCGGCGAAATCCTTGCGACGTTCTGCCAACTGGGCGAGCTGCAGGTAGGCCTGCGCAATGCCGCGGGCGCGTTCGTCCGCATCGCTCTGGCCGGTGGCGAGGTCCAGGTAGCGCTGCAGGGACGTCTGCGCGGCCGCGTCCTGATGGACCTGCGCCTGCAGAGAGCCGAGCAGCAGCCAGGGATCGGGCAGGTCGGGTCGGCTGCGCGTAAGCGTCTCCATCTGCGCCGTGGCCTCGTCGTAGCGCTGCCCCAGTGCCAGTGCGCGGGCATAGGCCACGCGCGCCTCGGGCAGGGCGTCCTCCTGGCTCAGGTAGCGGCGCACGAGCGCCTCGGCGTCGGGCCGGGACGGGTCCATCAGTTCGAGTGCCAGCACGGCAGGCGCGTCGGCCTTCGGGTCGGCGGCGTTGCCCTGCTGCGCAGCCGCCAGGGCGCCGGCGGTGTCGGCCGCGTTCAGGCGCAGACGGCCGACGGCCGCCCAGGCCAGTCCAGCCGAGGGGGCGCCCGCCTTCAGTTCATCCGACAGGCCTTGTTCGAAGGCCTGGGCAGCGGCCTGCTTGTTGGACGCCCGGCTGTAGGCCCTGACGGCGCTCGCAAGGGCTGCGGGGCGCTCCGGCACCGGCGTGGCGGCGAGGTCCGCACGCAGCGGGTCCACGGTCTCGGTCAGGCGGCCCAGCAGGATCAGGATCTGCAGCTCCAGCCGGCGCGGCTCCCGGGCGTCCGGAATGGCCTGTTTCCAGGCACGAACGGCCACCAGGGCGGCTTCGGGCGAGCGGGCGCGCACGGCGACATCGACGGCGCGCTGGAAGAGGGCCGGCTCGCGGGTACGGCGAGCGGAGTCCAGAAGCAGTTGGAAGCCCTCGACCGGATCGCCGTCGCGGGCGTTGAGTTCGCCCAGCAGCACTTCGTAGAACAGCTCGGCCGTCATGGCCGAGGGCTGGGCGGGTTCCGCGGCCGGGGCGGGCGGCGCGGGTGGTGGACCGGGGGGCACCGACTGCGCGGCGGCGCTGAGCGAGGCGAGGGTCAGAACGGCTGTCGCCAGATGGCGCCGGCGGGGCAAGGGACTCATCGAACCATAATAATCCAAGCCTTTGTCCGCATCTGGGGCGAGGGCGATGGTGCGCTGCTCCTGCGCATGCGGCCTGTTCCGATGCCCGAGCTCCCAGAAGTCGAAGTCACCCGCCGCGGTTTTGCCGAGCGCATTGCCGGCGGCGTCATCACCGCCCTGCGTGTGGGCAAGCCGCTGCGATGGGCGCTCGAGGTGGACCCGGACGCGCTGGTCGGGCGCACCGTGGTGCAGGTGCGGCGGCGTGGCAAGTACCTGCTGATCGATCTCGACCAGGGCATGCTGCTGGTGCACCTGGGCATGTCGGGCAGCCTGCGGTTTGCGCCGGCGCTGCCCGAGCCCGGACCGCACGACCACTTCGACCTGACCACCACGCGTGGCACGCTGCGGTTGAACGATCCGCGGCGCTTCGGCGCGGTGATCCATGTCGATGGCGAGGACGCGCCGCTGGCGCGCAAGCTGCTGGGTGGTCTGGGCATGGAGCCGCTCGGCGATGCCTTCGACCTCGGCCGCTTCCACGAGGGGCTGAGAAGACGGCGTGCGCCGGTCAAGCAGGTGCTTCTGGCCGGCGATGTGGTGGTGGGGGTCGGCAACATCTACGCCTCCGAGGCACTGTTCCTTGCCGGCATCCGGCCGACGGTGCCCGCGGCCCGCATTTCACGGCCGCGTGCCGCACGGCTGCATGCCGCCGTCCGAGAGGTGTTGGCGCGTGCGGTCGAGGCGGGCGGCAGCACGCTGCGCGATTTCTCCCACATCGACGGTCAGGCTGGGCACTTCCAGCTCCAGGCCATGGTCTACGGACGGGCAGGCGAGCCCTGCCGGCAATGCGGCGCGCCGATCCGGCTTCTGCGCCAGGGCCAGCGCTCGACCTATTTCTGCCCGAATTGCCAGAAGGCTTGAGCGCCGTACGGACCGGAGCCTCGGGCGCCGGCGCCTCGCCGCAGGGCGGTGAAGGGTATTCGCAACTGTTATATTTTGTAAATTCTTTCGCAGGCGTCCGTGAGCGTTCCTTTCTCCCAGCAGTTCGAGCAGCACGGTGCCTGGCGACGCAGTCTGGCCCATCGGCTGCGTTGGCTGGCTTCCTGGCTGGGCGACAACGACCTGCTCGACGACGCCGTGGCCGAGCGGCTGAGGCATGCCGAGTCCCTGATGCGCGACAGCCGGGTCATGGTGGCCTTCGTCGCGGAGTTCTCGCGCGGCAAGTCCGAGCTGATCAACGCCTTGTTCTTTGCGGACTATGGCCGGCGCATCATGCCGGCCAGCGCCGGACGCACCACCATGTGCCCCGTGGAGCTTCGCCATGACGCGGGGCAGGCCCCCGGGCTGCGGCTGCTGCCGATCGACACGCGGCTCGTTCCCCGGTCGCTGCAGCAGTGGCGCGAATCGTCCGAGGGCTGGACCGGGATTGCGCTGTCGCCCGATGACGGCGAGCAGCTCGCGGCCGCCATGCAGAAAGTGGCCGAGGTCGACCGTGTCCCGCTCGAACGGGCCAAGGCGCTGGGTTTCTGGCGCGAGGACGCCTGCGACGACGCCCTGCCCGTGGATGCCCATCGGCACGTCGAGGTCCCGCGCTGGCGCCATGCGGTGCTCAACCTTCCGCATCCTCTGCTGGAGCAGGGCCTGGTCATCCTGGACACGCCGGGGCTCAACGCCATCGGCGCCGAGCCCGAGCTCACGATGAGCCTGCTGCCCCAGGCCCACGCAGTGCTGTTCATCCTGGGGGCCGACACGGGCGTGACCCGCTCCGACCTCGCCATCTGGCGCGAACACCTGGGCGAGGCCGCACCGGCCGTTGCCTCGCGCATCGTCGCGCTGAACAAGATCGACACGCTGTGGGACTCGCTCAGCGCACCCGGACAGATCGAGGCCCAGATCGAGCGGCAGTGCGCCCTGTCCGCAGACATGCTGGGCGTGCCCCGCCGGCGCGTGCTGCCGGTATCGGCGCAGAAGGGCCTGCAGGCGCGCATCGCAGGCGATGCGCCGCTGCTGCAGGCCAGCCGGTTGCCGGCCCTCGAGGCGCTGCTGGGCCAGGGGCTGCTCGCCGAACGGGAGGCCATCCTGCGCCGCGCCGTGGAGGGCGGGCTGGACGCCGTGCGCGCCGAGGCGCAGCGCATCCTGCGCCTGCGCCAGCGGGAGCTGACGGAGCAGGGCATGGAGCTCGAAGGCCTGCGCGGCAAGAACACCGCCACGCTGCGGCACATGATGCGCCGGGTCGAGCAGGAACAGTCGGAATTCGAGGCGGGGGCCGAACGCGTCTCGGCCCTGCGCGCCGTGCTGGGCAAGCGCATGCGCGAGATGCAGGCCGTTCTCGGCCCGACGGCACTCAAGTCCGACATGGCGCAGTTTGCGCAGGCATTGGGCCGGCCCGGCATCAAGCTGCAGCTTGCGCAGGTCTACGCCCGCACCTTCGACGGGCTGCGCACCAACCTCTGCGATGTGCAGGCCACCATGGCCGAGTTGCAGGCCATGCTGCATGCGGCCTTCCGCCAACTCAATGCCGAACATGGCTTTGCCCTGCAGGCCCCGGCCGAGCCCGATCTGTCGAAGTACATTGCCGAGATGAGCAGCATCGAGCAGAGCCATCTGCACTACCTTGGCATGGGCAACATCCTGCGCCTCGTGCAATCCGAATTCTGCGAGCGGCTGGCGCAGGCCCTGTCCAGCCGCGTGCGCACCGTCCGCGATGCCGCCCTGGGCGAGATCGAAGACTGGCGCCGCAGCGCCTTCTCCCAGATGGACCGCCAGATGAACGAGCGCCGTGCGACCTATGCCCGGCGCGTGGAGTCGATGGCCCGCGTGCGCGACGCCGCCAGCAGCCTGGACGAGCGCCTGGCGGAACTGGCCGGCCAGGGCGCGCAGCTGCGGGCCCTGGAGCAGCGGCTGCGCGACCTCTGCGAGGTGCTCGTCGGCCGCAAGCCCGAGCCCGGCGCCCCGCCGGCTGCCGGCGACACCCAATTGCGCGCGGCGTGAGATCCGCCGCGACCGACGCCGCACCGGTCGTGCGGCAGGCGCGCCAATGCGCCGATGCGTTCTGGCTGCGCCTGGTGACCTGGCAGAAGACGCATGGCCGCAGCAGCCTGCCCTGGCAGAACACCCGCGACCCGTACCGGGTCTGGCTGTCCGAGATCATGCTGCAGCAGACGCAGGTGTCGACCGTGCTGGGCTACTACGAGCGCTTCCTGACGCGCTGTCCCACGGTGGCGGATTTGGCCGCAGCGCCCGAGGACGAGGTCATGGCCCTGTGGAGCGGACTGGGCTACTACAGCCGCGCACGCAACTTGCACCGCTGCGCCCAGGACGTGGTCGCGCGCTTCGGCGGCAGCTTTCCGTACAGCGCCGAACTGCTGCAGACGCTGCCCGGCATCGGCCGCTCCACGGCGTCCGCCATCGCCGCCTTCTGCTTCGGCGAGCGGGTGTCGATCATGGACGGCAACGTCAAGCGCGTGCTCTCGCGCCTGCTGGCCTTCGAGGGCGACCTGGCGAGCACCGCCAACGAGAAACTGCTGTGGAAGGCGGCCGACGAACTGCTGCCGCCCGAGGGCGACACCGAGGCCATCTCCCGCTACACGCAGGGGCTGATGGACCTGGGTGCCACGGTCTGCCTGCCCCGCCAGCCGCAGTGCCTGATCTGCCCGGTCGAGGCGCTGTGCGAAGGCCGCCGGCAGGGCGATCCGGCGCGGCTGCCCATCAAGACACGCAAGCTCAAGCGCAGCGCGCAGTCGCTGTGGCTGCTGCTGGCGCGCTCGGCCGACGGGGAGGCGGTGTGGTTGCAGAAGCGGCCGGCCAGTGGCATTTGGTCCGGCCTGCATGCGCTGCCGGTCTTCGACAGCGCCGAAGCGCTGGAGGCGGTCATGCCAGAGGCGTTGCGCCCGGCGTTGCGGCATCTGCCGGCTTTCCTGCATGTGCTCACGCACAAGGACCTGCATCTGCACCCCGTCCAGGTCGACGCGGCGCGCAGCGACATGGCTGGCCTGGAGGGGCGGTGGGTGGCCGCCGAGGACTGGCCGGCGCTGGGCCTGCCTGCGCCGGTGCGTCGGTTGCTGGAAGAGCGCCCCACCCGGATCATCGGCTGAGCCCGCCGGGTGGGACCCGGGTCAGGACGCCTCGCCCAGGGCGCTGGAGTCTGGGCGATCAGCGGTTATTCGGCGTCCATCTCGCGGTGCCGCCGCAGCGTCACCCAGCGTTCGCCGAAGGTGCGGGCCAACTGCTCGACCAGGAAGACCGAGCGGTGCTGACCGCCCGTGCAGCCGATGGCCACGGTGACATAGCTGCGATGGTCGTCCGCCAGCGCATCCATCCAATGCTGCAGGAACTGCTCGATGTCGCCGAACATGCGGGCCACGGCATCGTGCTGGCGCAGCCAGTCGATCACCGGCTGGTCGCGGCCGGTGAGCGGGCGCAGCGCCGCAACGTAATGCGGATTGGGCAGCATGCGGACATCGAACACGTAGTCGGCATCGAGCGGCACGCCGCGCTTGAAGGCGAAGGACTGGAACACCAGGGTCAGCGTGCGCTGCGGCGCCTCGATCAGCGCCTTGATGTAGGTGCGAAGCTGGGCCGGGCGGATCAGGCTGGTGTCGATCAGGTCTGCGCCCTCGCGCAGTTCGGCCAGCAGTTCGCGCTCCAGCTCGATGGCCTGGATCAAGGCGCGCTCCTGCTCCGGCGCGTCGACGCCGCCGTGCTGGCGCGACAGCGGATGCCGGCGCCGGGTCTCGGAATAGCGGCGCACCAGCGCCTCGGTGGTCGCATCGAGGAACAACGAGCGCACGGCCATGCCTTCCTGCCGCAGCGCCGCCAGGCGGATGGGCGCCTTCGACAGTGAGGTGCCGCTGCGCGCATCGATGGCCACGGCCACCAGCGGCGCCTGGTTCTCCTTCTGCAGCCGGATGAAGTCATCCAGCAGCTCGGGCGGCAGGTTGTCGACGCAGTAGTAGCCGGCGTCTTCGAGCGCGGCCAGGGCCACCGACTTGCCGGAGCCGGACATGCCGGTGATCAGCACCAGGTCCATGGAGGGATTCATCGTCGTCAGCTTTCCTGCGGGCTCAGCATTTCGCGGGCATGGGCGAGGGAGGCGGCCGAGACGCGCTCGCCGCCCAGCATCCGGGCGATCTCCTGCATGCGGCCTTCGCCGTCGAGCGGCGCGACCGTGCTTTCCGTGACCGGCTGCGGCTTGCCGCCCTGTGCGCTCGCCGCATTGAGCGTGCGTTTGGCCACGCGCAGATGGTGGTCGGCGCAGGCCGCCACCTGCGGCAGGTGGGTCACCGCCAGCACCTGGCGATCACGGCCGAGCTGGCGCATCAGGCGACCCACGGTGTCGGCCACCGCGCCGCCGATGCCGGTGTCCACCTCGTCGAAGATCAGCGCCTGCGCCGTGCCCAACTGGCTGGTGGTGACGGCGATGGCCAGCGCGATGCGCGACAGCTCCCCGCCCGAGGCCACCTTGCCCACGGGCCGCGGCGTGCCGCCGGCATGGCCGGCCACGAGGAAGGCGATGTCTTCCAGCCCATGGCGCGCCGGTTGCGGAAGCGGCTGCAGATCGACGGCGAAGCGGCCGCCCTGCATGCCCAGGCCTTGCATCGCTTCGGTGATGGCCGCGGCGAGCTTCGGGGCCGCCTTTTTGCGGGCCTGACCGACGGCGCGTGCCTCCTTGTCGAAGGCCAGGCGCGCCCGCTGCTCGGCCTGCTCCAGCGCGGCGAGGTCGGCCTGGGCTTCCAGCGTCTGCAGTTCCTGCCGCCAGCTGGCGAGCAGGGCGGGCAGCTCCTCGGGCGGGCGGCGGTAGCGGCGGGCCAGGGACATCCACAGGCCCAGGCGTTCGTCCAGTGCCTGCAGCTGATCGGCGTCGGTCTCGGTGCGGCGCAGGTAGCCGTGCAGCGCATGCAGCGCGTCGGAGGCCTGGGCCAAGCTGCCGGCGAGTTCGTCACCCAGCGTCTTGAATTCGGGCTCGATGTGGGCCAGATCCTGCAGGCGGTCGGCGGCGCGGGAAAGCAGGGCCAGGGCGCCTTGTTCGTCCTCTTCCAGCAGGCCGGTGGCGGCCTGCGCGGCATCGATCAGCGACTGGGCGTTGGCCAGCCGGGTGTGCTGGCTGGAGAGTTCTTCCCACTCGTCGGCGCCGGGCGCGAGCTTGTCGACCTCGCCGATCTGCCACTGGAGGCGTTCGCGCTCGCGCAGCAGGCTTTCCTGCGCATTGCGGGCGGCTTCCAGCGCGGTGCCGGCCTGGCGCCAGTTCTGCCACGCGGCCTCCAGGGCGGCGGTGCGGACGCCGGCGTAGGCGTCCAACAGGCCGCGCACGGCATCGGGGCGTGTCAGGCTCTGCCAGGCATGCTGGCCATGGATGTCCAGCAGGTGCGCGCCCAGTTCACGCAGCTGCGTGGCGGTGGCCGGGCTGCCGTTGATCCAGCCGCGGCTGCGGCCCTGGGTGTCGACGGTGCGGCGCAGCAGCAGGGTGTCGCCGGCCTCGAAGCCGCCTTCTTCCAGCCAAGTGCCGAGCGCCGGGTCGGCGTCGAATTCGGCGCTCACATCCAGTCGCTCGGCGCCTTCGCGCACGGAACCGGCGTCGGCCCGGTTGCCCAGCGCCAGTTGCAGGGCGTCGATCAGGATCGACTTGCCGGCGCCGGTCTCGCCGGTGAGCACGGTGAAGCCCTCGGCTAAGTCCAGGTCGAGCGCGCGGACGATGACGAAATCGCGCAGGACGATGCGTCGCAGGGCCACTCAGGAGCCTCCTTCGTTCCAGTGAAGTTTCTTGCGCAGGGTGTCGAAGTAGCTCCAGCCGCGCGGATGCAGAAAGCGCACTCGGTGCTCGGAGCGCCGCACCAGCACCTGGTCGCCATGCGCAAGCGAGGCCAGCGACTGCATGTCGAAATTGGCGCTGGCATCGCGCCCGCCCACCACCTCCACCGAGATCTCCTCGGCGTCCGGCAGCAGGATCGGGCGGTTCGACAGGGTATGTGGCGCGATCGGCACCATCACCCAGCCAGGGATGGAGGGGTGCAGCATGGGGCCACCGGCCGACAGCGCGTAGGCGGTCGAGCCGGTGGGTGTGGCGATGATCAGCCCGTCGGCGCGCTGGTTGGCCACCAGGTGACCGCCGACGGAGACTCGCAGCTCGACCATGCCCGAGGTGGCACCACGATTGACCACCACGTCGTTCATGGCCTGGGCGGTAAAGACGACCTCCCCGGCGCGCATGACCCGCGCCTGGATCAGGCTGCGGTGGTCTTCCTCATAGTCTCCAGCCAGCATCGGGGTGAGTGTGGCCTCGTAATGTTCCAGCGGGATGTCGGTGACGAAGCCCAGGCGGCCGCGGTTGATACCGATGAGCGGCACGCCGTATCGGGCCAGTTGCCGGCCGATGCCGAGCATGGTGCCGTCGCCGCCGACGACCAAGCCCAGGTCGCACTGCTCGCCGATCTCGGGCACGGTCAGCACGGGCCAGCGGCTGGCGCGCGGAACACCGTCCTCGCCGCATTCGGCGCTGCTGCGCTCGAGCACCACGACGCAGCCGCGCGACTCCAGGAACGCCGCGATGCCCTCGATGACGGCATCGCGCTCGCGCGCCGCCGTCGCCTGGTACTTGCCGATGAGCGCCACATGGCGAAAGGGTGCGTGCATGGGACAAATTACATCACGACACCGGCGGCGTCCCGCTGCGTGGCAAGGCCTTGTCCGCTGCCAGTGGATCGCGGGCTGCGGGGTATCATTTGCCGATGCTGGACGACCGCGCCAAGCTGCTGCTCAAGACCCTGGTGGAACGCTACATCGCCGACGGCCAACCCGTCGGCTCGCGCACGCTCTCGCGCGCCGCCGGTCTCGAGCTTTCCCCCGCCACCATCCGCAATGTGATGGCCGATCTCGAGGACCTGGGGCTGATCGTCAGCCCGCACACTTCCGCCGGCCGCATTCCCACTGCGCGCGGCTACCGCCTGTTCGTCGACACCATGCTGACGGCGCAGCGGGCGCAACTGCAGGCCACGCCGCCCAGCCTGCCGCCCGACCAGCCGCAGAAGGTGATCGCCAGCGCCGCGCAACTGCTCTCGAACCTGTCGCAGTTCGTCGGTGTGGTGATGGCGCCGCGGCGCACCACGGCCTTCCGGCACATCGAATTCCTGCGGCTGTCGGAGCGGCGGCTCCTGGTCATCATCGTCTCGCCCGATGGCGACGTGCAGAACCAGGTGATCTTCACCGACCGGGACTACACGCAGTCGGAGCTGATCGAAACGTCGAACTACCTCACCGCCCACTACGGCGGCCTGTCCATCGAGCAGGTGCGCGACCGTCTCAAGGGCGAGATGGACGGCCTGCGCGCCGAGATCGCCTCGCTGATGCAGGCGGCCGTGCAGGCGAGTTCGCAGGCGTTTTCGCAGGCGCAGGAAGAAGTCATCATTGCCGGCGAGCGCAACCTGCTGGCCGTGAGCGACTTCTCCAGCGACATGGGCCAGCTGCGACGCGCTTTCGAGCTGTTCGAGCAGAAGGCCGAGCTGATGCGCCTGCTGGACATGTCCAGCAAATCCGACGGCGTGCGCATCTTCATCGGCGGCGAAAGCCAGGTGGTGCCGTACGAAGAACTGTCGGTCGTCAGCGCCAATTACGAGGTCAACGGCGAGGTGGTCGGCACCCTGGGCGTGATCGGACCGACCCGCATGCCCTACGACCGCATGATCCAGATCGTGGACATCACGTCGCGGCTGGTCAGCAACGCGCTGAGCCACAACAACAAGTAGTCGTCCGGCGCGGCACGGGCAACGCGCCGAGGCGCGCGACCCGCGTTGCGGCCGGTCGCCGCTCAACGCGCCGGCGCTTCCCCCGCCAGCGCCTGCAGCGCCGGCACGTCGCGGATCAGCACGACGTAGCCATGCATCTCGATGCAGCCCAGTTCCACCAGCCGGCGGAAGCAGCGGGACAGCGTGGCCTGCGCCATCACGAGCTGGCGCGCAATGGAGCGCTTCTGTACCGGCAGCCGGACCGAGCGGTCCTTGCCGGCCGGCTCGAAGGGCTCGCGCAGCAGCCACGCGGCCAGGCGGCCCAGCACGTCCTTGGTGGCCAGTTCGTGCCGGCCATCGGTCAGCTGGCGGATGCGCTCGGCCATGACCAGGCCGACGGCGCGCTGCAGGGCGGGGTCCTGCCGGGCGGCTTCGAGCAGGTGCTCCAGCGGCAGCGCCGCAAGGGTGACACGGGCCGGGCACACGGCCGACTCGATCCAGTCCGACTCCAGCCAGGCAGAGGCCAGATCCAGCCATTGGCCCGGGCCCAGGACGCGGTTTTCCACCAGACCCCCATCCGCGCCGATGCGGCCGACCACGATGCGGCCTTCGGCGACGAGCCACCACGACGGTGGGTGGTTGTCCGGCATGGCGGCGATGGCGCCCTTGGGCAGCACATGCAGGCGCATGGCGCCGGCCAGCCGCTCCAGCGTCGCCGGTGCTGGCTCGCACGGGGCGAAAGCGCTGCGCAACAAGGGCACGCCGGACAGCACGACCGGCCGCCGCCCGGTGGCGGCTTTCCAGCGCCGCGCTTCGGGGCGCGGGGCGTCGGAGGTCAGGGAGGACAAAGCCGGCAGCATGAAAGGTCGGGGTGGCGTCAGGTGGTCGATGCCCGACTCTGCCCACGATGCGACCGCGCTGCCTTGAGCCAGCGCAAGGGTTGGCGGATCGGCCGCCGCCTGCGCTCAGCCGCACAGTCCGGTGAAGCCGCAGGCGGTACAGAAGCTGCAGCCGTCCTTGCGGATCAGGGTGGCGTTGCCGCATTCAGGGCAGGCGGCGCCCGCCATGGCCTGCTGCACGCCCAGCGCTGTGGTAGCAGGGGCCGCCAGGATGCCCATCTCCTGGAGCGGAAAGCCTTCTTCGTCCAGCACACCGAGCATGGCGTAGCGATGGATCACCAGCCGTGCGAGGTACGCCACGGTCGAGGGCCAGGTCTGCTGCCGCCGCACCTTCGGGTCCAGGCTGGGCACGAAGGCCATGAACTGGCCCAGCGGCTCGGCATAGCTCAGCAGCTTGCGCAGCTTCATGCCGATCCAGGCCGGGTCGATCACCCGCATGTCCAGCGACAGCACGCGCGCCAAGCCGTCCAGCGCGCGCGGGTAGTTGCCCGAGAAGCCCAGGGCGCAAGGCCGGGTATGGTTGGCGCCGCCGGGGCTGGGCAGCAGCACCTCCTTGAGCGTGAGGGTGAAGGCTTCGACCGTGGCCGGGTTCTCGATGTCCACGGCCCAGGCCAGCGTGCCGGAGGGGCCGGTGTGCGGCTCGTCCAGGCTGAACAGGGCATCGAGCACCGGCGTGCCGGGTGCGGGTGGGTTCCACAGGCCCAGCTGCTCGCAGCGCCAGCGCAGCACGGCGGCGGTGGCAGCAACCACGCCGGGGAAGGTGCGCACCTCGCCATGGGGTGGGAAGGGCATGTCGAAGGGGCGCTCCTCCTGCACGGTGGCGAGCGCGTCGAGCTTGAGGCGCACCCATTCGGCGTCGCGCGCCCGCAGGTCCATCGACAGCGTCTTGGCCAGGGCGCCCAGGCCGCGCGGCTGCTCGGCGCCGTTGACCCACACCTCGAAGGGCAGCGGCCGAGCGCCCTCGCCGCCGTCCGGGGCTTCGCCGACGAAAAGCGCGAACTGCCCGTGCGGATGCCGAACCATGGTGCACCACGCCGCATTGCCGGCGGGAAAGTCCGGCCGGCCGGGCCAGCGCAGCGAGGCCAGCACCGGCTCGCGCGGCAGGCGATCCAGCGCCAGGCGGCGGTCGGCGATGCCCGGCGCGGGCAGGGCGGCGGCCGGCTGCGGCACGCTGAGCACGGCGCCCAGCACGG
This sequence comes from Pseudacidovorax intermedius, assembly GCF_003350475.1. Classification (GTDB taxonomy): domain Bacteria; phylum Pseudomonadota; class Gammaproteobacteria; order Burkholderiales; family Burkholderiaceae_C; genus Xenophilus; species Xenophilus intermedius. Next base: position 9,695 of record NZ_QQAV01000018.1, on the reverse strand, counting down.
CATTGGGCCGGTAGGTGGCCAGGCCCTTCAGGCCGGACTGCCACGCCTGCAGGTAAAGATCCTGGAAGGCCGCGTAGGGATAGTCGGCCGGCACGTTCACCGTCTTGCTGATCGAGGTATCGATGAAGGGCGCGACGGCGGCCACCATGGCCGCATGCGACTGGGCGCTCATCTCCAGTGCCGTGACGAAGGCGGACGGCAGCGGCGCGTCCAGCCCGCGCAGGTGGCGGAACAGGCGCCAGGCGTGGTCCTCCACGGCGAACTCCTGGAAGGTGCCATCGGCCATGCGCTTCTTGCGCTGGTAGCTCCAGCTGAAAGGCGGCTCGATGCCGTTGCTGGCGTTGTCGGCAAAGGCCAGGCTGATGGTGCCGGTCGGCGCGATGGACAGCAGATGCGAGTTGCGCAACCCGTGTTGGCGGATGCGCTCGCGAAGCGGTGCAGGCAGGCGCGAGGCGAAGCGCCCACGCTGCAGATACAGGTCGGCATTGAACAGGGCGAAGGCGCCGCGCTCGCGTGCGAGATCGGCGGAGGCTGCATAGGCCGCGTCCCGCAGCCGCTCGGCGATCCGAGCGGCCATCTGCCGCGCGGGCGCCTCGTCATAGCGCAGACCGAGCATGGCCAGCGCATCGCCCAGACCGGTGAAGCCCAGGCCGATGCGCCGCTTGGCCATGGCTTCCTCGCGCTGGCGAGGCAGCGGCCAGATGGAGATGTCCAGCACGTTGTCGAGCATACGTACGCAGGTGGGGATCAGCGCGTCGAAGGCCGCCTCGTCGAAGCGGGCCTCGGGCTCGAAGGGCTGGCGCACGAAGCGCGTGAGGTCGATGGAGCCCAGGCAGCAGCAGCCGTAGGGTGGCAGCGGCTGTTCGGCGCAAGGGTTTGTCGCGGCGATGGTCTCGCAGTAGCCGAGGTTGTTGTCGGCATTGATGCGGTCGAGGAAGAGCACGCCCGGCTCGGCATGGTCGTAGGTGGCGCGCATGATCTGGTCCCACAGCGCGCGTGCGGGTACGCGGCGGTAGATCCAGGCGCCATCGCCGCGTGGATGAGCGCCTTCGGCCTTCTGCGCCTCGCCGGGCTCGGCGCGGTGCACCAGTTCCACTTCAGCATCGGCCTGTACCGCCTGTATGAAGGCGTCGGTCACACCCACCGATAGGTTGAAGTTGCGCAGGTCCCCGCTGTCCTTGGCGTGGATGAACTCTTCGACGTCCGGATGGTCGCAGCGCAGCACGGCCATCTGCGCGCCGCGCCGCGAGCCGGCCGATTCCACCGTCTCGCAGGAGCGGTCGAACACGCGCATGTAGCTCACCGGGCCCGATGCGCTCGACTGCGTGCTGCGCACCCGTGCGCCCTTGGGGCGGATGCGCGAAAAGTCATAGCCCACGCCGCCGCCGCGCCGCATGGTTTCTGCTGCCTCGGTCAGGGCGGTGTAGATGCCGGGGTGGCCTTCGTCGTCCTCGGCGATGGAGTCGCCCACGGGCTGGACGAAGCAGTTGATGAGCGTTGCCTCCAACGCGGTGCCGGCGGCCGAAAGGATGCGGCCGGCGGGGATGAAGCCGGCTTCCAGTGCATCGATGAAAGCAATCTCGAACTGGGCGCGGCGCTCTGGCGCCTCGACGGCGGCAAGGGCTCGAGCCACCCTCCGCCGGACATCTGCGGCTTCTTGCTCGTCGCCCTTGGCGTACTTCTCGCGCAGCACGTCCTGGCTGATGGCCTGGACGGGCAGGGCGGTGCTGTTCAGGATCGGCATGGACAACTCCTGGAGGGTGGCGGTCGCTGCGTGTCTCCAAGCAATACGGCAGCGGTGGCTTTGACTGTATGGAAATCCAGCGCTTTGGTCTGTCGGAAGACCACTTTCATGCTGTGGGTTGCGGTCCTTAACGCTTTTTTGATCTTTTAAGATATATCATTGAAGCATCTTGAGTACGTTGAAAGGTGCACGATGACTGAAGAATGGATGCGCTCGGGACGTGGCGGCGGCAGAGGCCATGGTCACCGGCATTCAGGTGCCGACATGCTGGGGGAGGGGGCGGCGGACGGCCGCAGCGGTGGTCGGCGGCCGCGTCAGCTCGAGCCGGGCGACCTGCGACTGCTGATGCTCCATGCGCTGGCCGCCCAGCCGAGCCATGGCTATGAACTGATCAAGGCGATCGGAGAGTGGGTCGGGGGTGACTACACCCCCAGTCCGGGAACCGTCTATCCGACGCTGGCGTTGCTGGAGGATCTGGGCCTTGCCCGCTCGGAAGCCAGCGATGGTGGCCGCAAGCGCTTCCATCTGACGCCCCAGGGCGAGGCGGAACGTGCTGCGCAGGCGTCGGCCATCGAGGCGGTGCTGGAGCGCCTGGCGCAGGCGCGGGCCCGCGCCCATGCGCGCCGGCTCCCCGAGATCCGCCGCGCGATGGAGAACCTGAAGATGGCGCTGCGCCTGCGCCTGGAAGGCGAGATGGAGTCGACGGAACTGGTCCGTCGACTCGCCGAGATCATCGACCGCGCCGCGGTCGAGGTGGAACGCGCCTGAGAGGCGCCCCGACAGAGAGATCGACCATGAAACAACACCGCTACCAAATCACCGTCGAACACCTGGCCGATGCGCACGGCAACCCGTCCGCCCACGCCGAGCCGCTGCGCTTCGAGGCCGGCAACCACGACGACATCCTCGCCATCGCCGAGCGCATGCGCGGCCGCGGCGAATTCCCGCCCGACACGGCCAACGCGCTGGCGGTGGGCCTGAAGCTGTTCAGCGAAGTGATGCTGGAGAACCGCGGCCATCCGCTCTTCGCGGATTTCGCGCCGCACTTCCGTGCCTTCATGCAGCACCTGAAGAAGGGCCCGCAACGATCCGCTGGCGACGCGCCGGCGACCGACGCCTCGCCCGAATCCGACCAGGCTCAGTAGTTGAGCCGCTCCGGCCGCAGCTCCTGCAGGATGGTGGTCGCGATCTCCTCGATCGACTTGGTGGTGGTCGACAGCCAGCGGATGCCGGCACGGCGCATCATCGCCTCGGCCTCGCTCACCTCGTAGCGGCAGTTCTCGATGCTCGCGTAGCGCGAGTTGGGCCGCCGTTCGTTGCGGATCTCGGCCAGCCGTTCGGGCTGGATGGTCAGGCCGAAGATCTTCTTGCGGAAGGCGATCAGCGCCGGCGGCAACTGCCGGCGGTCGAAGTCCTCGGGGATCAGCGGATAGTTGGCCGCCTTCAGCCCGTGCTGCATCGCCAGGTAGAGCGAGGTCGGCGTCTTGCCGCTGCGGCTCACGCCCACCAGGATCACGTCCGCCGCCTCCAGGTCCGCATGGCTCTGGCCGTCGTCGTGCTGCAGGCTGAAGTCGATGGCGGCGATGCGGTCGTGGTATTCCTTGCTCTTGCTGATGTCCGAGAAGCGGCCGATGCGGTGGTTGGACTTCATCGCCAGCTCGATCTCCAGCGGCCGCACGAAGGTGCCGAACAGGTCGAGCAGCATGCCCTTGCAGCCGGTCTCGATCACCTCCAGCACTTCCATGTTGGCCAGGGTGGTGAAGACGATGGGCCGGTAGCCTTCGAGTTCGGCCGTGTGATTGATCTGGCGCACCGCCTGGTGGGCCTTGTCCACCGTGTCGGTGAAGGGCATGCGGACGTGGCGCGCCTTGAGCTCGAACTGGTTGAGCACGGCATTGCCGAAGGTCTCGGCGGTGATGCCGGTGCCGTCCGAAACGAAGAAAACGGTGCGCTTGTGCATGGGGCGGCCTGTAGTTTCTGTCCTGCGGCGCCGGCTCGGGCCGGCCCCTACAATCCCACAGATTATCGGCGCGTGCCCTCCGCGCGCCGCACCCGCATCCCTTCCCATGCAGTCGCCCCGCGCACCCAGAGCAAGAAGAACGATCGCGCCCGGCTGCCCGCTGCATGGAACGCACCGCTTTTTAAACTCCGGAGTCTTCCCATGTCTGCACTGTTCGAAGCGACCGCCCTGGTCGTCCCCTTCGAAAACCTGAGGATGAGCGATGTCGAGGCCGTTGGCGGCAAGAACGCCAGCCTCGGCGAGATGATTTCCCAGCTGCCCGAGGGCGTGCGCGTACCCACCGGCTTCGCCACCACCGCCCACGCCTTCCGCGAGTTCCTTGCCCACGAAGGCCTGACCGAACGTATCGCCCAGCGCCTGGCCACCCTCGACATCGAGGACGTTCGCGCCCTGGCTGCCGCCGGCGCCGAGATCCGTAGCTGGATCGAGGCCCAGCCTTTCCCCGCCAACCTCGAGAAGGCCGTGCGCGAGCACTTCGCCAAGCTGAGCGCAGGCAATGACCAGGCCAGTTTCGCCGTCCGCTCTTCCGCCACCGCCGAGGACCTGCCCGATGCCTCCTTTGCCGGCCAGCAGGAAACCTTCCTGAACGTCGTCGGCATCGAGGACGTGCTGCACAAGATGAAGGAGGTGTTCGCCTCCCTCTACAACGACCGCGCCATCAGCTATCGCGTGCACAAGGGCTTCGCCCACGACGTGGTGGCCCTGTCGGCCGGCGTGCAGCGCATGGTGCGCTCCGACCTGGGCGCCGCGGGCGTGATGTTCACCATCGACACCGAGTCGGGCTTCGACCAGGTCGTCTTCATCACCTCCAGCTACGGCCTGGGCGAGACGGTGGTGCAGGGCGCTGTCAACCCCGACGAGTTCTACGTCCACAAGCCGATGCTCGAAGCCGGCAAGCGCGCGGTGATCCGCCGCAACCTGGGCTCCAAGCTGATTCAGATGGAATTCGCCACGCCCGAGGAAAAGAAGGCCTCGGGCAAGCTGGTTAAGACCACCGACGTCAAGACCGAGCTGCGCAATCGCTATTCGCTGACCGACGCCGAGGTCGAGCAACTGGCGAAGTACGCCATGGTCATCGAGAAGCACTACGGCCGCCCGATGGACATCGAGTGGGGCAAGGACGGCACCGACGGTCAGCTCTACATCCTGCAGGCCCGCCCCGAGACGGTGAAGAGCCAGCAGCAGGGCAAGGTCGAGCAGCGCTTCAAGCTCAAGGGCAAGAGCGCCGTGCTGGCCGAAGGCCGCGCCATCGGCCAGAAGATCGGCACCGGCCCCGTGCGCCTGGTGCACAGCATCAGCGAGATGGACAAGGTGCAGGCCGGCGACGTGCTGGTCACCGACATGACCGACCCCAACTGGGAGCCCGTGATGAAGCGCGCCAGCGCCATCGTCACCAACCGGGGCGGGCGCACCTGCCATGCGGCCATCATCGCGCGCGAACTGGGCATTCCGGCGGTGGTGGGCTGCGGCGATGCCACCAGCCTGCTCAAGGACGGCACGCTGGTCACCGTCAGCTGCGCCGAGGGCGACACCGGCCACATCTACGACGGCCTGCTGGAGACCGAGGTGACCGAGGTCCAGCGCGGCGAGATGCCCAAGATCCCGACCAAGATCATGATGAACGTGGGCAACCCGCAGCTCGCCTTCGACTTCGCCCAGTTGCCCAACGAAGGCGTGGGCCTGGCGCGGCTGGAGTTCATCATCAACAACAACATCGGCGTGCACCCGAAGGCCATCCTGGACTATCCGCAGGTCGACCCCGACCTGAAGAAGGCCGTGGAATCGGTGGCGCGCGGCCATGCCTCGCCTAAGGCCTTCTACGTCGACAAGGTGGCCGAGGGCGTGGCCACCATCGCCGCGGCCTTCTGGCCCAAGCCGGTGATCGTGCGCCTGTCGGACTTCAAGTCCAACGAATACCGCAAGCTGATCGGCGGCAGCCGCTACGAGCCGGAAGAAGAGAACCCCATGCTGGGCTTCCGCGGCGCGGCGCGCTACATCAGCGCCGAGTTCGGCGAGGCCTTCGCCATGGAGTGCGAGGCGCTCAAGCGCGTGCGCAACGAGATGGGCCTGACCAACGTGCAGATCATGGTGCCCTTCGTGCGTACGCTGAAGCAGGCCGAGCGCGTGACCGCGTTGCTGGGCCAGCACGGCCTCAAGCGCGGCGAGAACGAGCTCAAGATCATCATGATGTGCGAGGTACCCAGCAATGCCATCCTCGCGGACCGCTTCCTGGAGTTCTTCGACGGCTTCTCCATCGGCTCGAACGACCTGACCCAGCTCACGCTGGGCCTGGACCGCGATTCCGGCCTGGAGCTGCTGGCGGCCGACTTCGACGAGCGCGACCCGGCCGTCCAGGCCATGCTCTCGCGCGCCATCGAGGCCTGCAAGTCGCAGGGCAAGTACGTGGGCATCTGCGGCCAGGGGCCCAGCGACCATCCCGACTTCGCCCTGTGGCTGGCGGACCAGGGCATCGCCTCGATCTCGCTCAACCCGGACAGCGTGATCGAGACCTGGCAGCGCCTGGCGCAGCGTTGATCGCGGCCTGAGGCCCCTGGAGGCCGCGCCGGCCCTTCACCGGGGCGGCGCCACATCGAAAAGGGCGGGCCGCTCGCGCGGCCTGCCCTTTGCTTTTGCAGCCACCGCGTAGCCGCTCGCACCGTTGGCTCGTTTCGGCATATACTCGTGGGCTTTACCTTGCCACACCGCCTGGACGCGGCGGGTGGCTTTTCTGGACGGGCGCGCATGCGCGCAACGTCCGCAAACCCCCAAGGAGTGTCATGCGTCACTACGAAATCATTCTGCTGATCCATCCGGATCAAAGCGAGCAGGTTCCGGCCATGCTGGAGCGTTACAAGGGCATGATCGCCGCCGGCAACGGCAAGGTGCATCGTGTCGAAGACTGGGGCCGCCGCCAGCTGGCTTACCAGATCAACAAGCTGAACAAGGCCCACTACCTGTGCGTCAACATCGAGGCCGACCAGGCCGTGATGTCCGAACTGGAGCATGCCTTCAAGTTCAACGACGCCGTGCTGCGCCACCTGACCGTGCTGAAGAAGAAGGCCGACACCGGCCCCTCCTCGATGATGAAGACCGTCGAGCGCGAGGAAGCCCGCAAGGCCCAGCAGGCCGAGTACGCCGCCAACAACAGCAGCAACTGATGTGGCTGCGCCCGCTGCGGCCAACCACCTGCTCCTGACGGCCTGCATCGAAGAGCTTGCCGCCTTGCGTTTCACCCCGGCCGGGCTCCCGGCCATCGATCTGCGGCTCGATCACGAATCGACCCAGGACGAAGCCGGACAGGCCCGGCAGGTGAAGGCGGCACTCAAGGCAGTGGCCTTTGGCGCAGTGGCCGAGCGGCTCGCGCGGCAGGCGCTGGGCAGCCAGTGGCGGTTCCAGGGTTTCCTGGCCAATCCCCGCAATGGCAAGCACCCGGTGCTCCACGTCACGGATTTTCAGCAAGATTAATTTTCGACAGAGGTCCCTCAAATGGCCACGTTCAAGAAATTCAACAAGGACAAGCGTCCGAAGCGCAACACCCAGTCGCTGCTGTTCAAGCGCAAGCGTTTCTGCCGCTTCACCGTCGCCGGTGTGGAAGAGATCGACTACAAGGACATCGACACCCTGCGCGACTTCGTCGGCGAGAACGGCAAGATCGTCCCCGCCCGCCTGACCGGCACCCGTGCCATCTACCAGCGTCAGCTGAACACCGCGATCAAGCGTGCCCGCTTCCTCGCGATGCTGCCGTACAGCGACCAGCACCGCGTCTGATCCAGAAGGAGTCCATTCCATGCAAGTCATTCTTCTGGACAAGATCGTCAACCTCGGTGCGCTCGGCGACATCGTCAAGGTCAAGGACGGCTACGCCCGCAACTTTCTGATCCCCACCGGCCGTGCCCGCCGCGCCACCGAGTCGGCCAAGGCCGAATTCGAAGCCAAGCGTGCCGAGCTGGAAAAGGCGGCCGCCGCCAAGCTGGCCGAGGCCCAGTCGCAAGGCGAGAAGCTGTCCGGCTCCACCGTCAAGCTGACCCAGAAGGCCGGCGTCGACGGCCGCCTGTTCGGCTCGGTGACCAACCACGACATCGCCGACGAACTGAAGAAGTCCGGCTACGACGTGGTCAAGTCGCAAGTGCGCCTGCCCAATGGCCCGATCAAGACCGTGGGCGACACCACGGTGAGCGTGGCCCTGCACACGGACGTGGTCGTCGAGATCACCGTCACGGTCTACGGCGAAACCGCCTGATACCCCTTGCGAATTGTGGGCGGATTTCCGCCCGCCCTCGCATCCCAAGGCCGCCTCCGGGCGGCCTTGTCATTGGCGCACCGGCCAGTTGTCCCGGCCTGCGCACCGGAAGCCCACGGGTTGTCCCCAGACTTATCCCGTGACTTGGCTGCCATGGCGGCCTAGCATCGCCGACTGCCCTGCACGCCATGTCCGCTGTCTTTTCTCCCTTCGCTCCCAACGACCCTTCCGGCGACCGCCAGGTGGCGCAACTGCGTGTGCCGCCGAATTCCGTCGAGGCCGAATCCAGCGTGCTGGGCGGCCTGCTGCTCGACAACAGCGCCTGGGACCGCGTGGGCGATCTGCTCACCGAGGGCGACTTCTACCGCCACGAGCACAAGCTGATCTTTGCCGCTGTCGGCCAGCTGATCAACGGCAACAAGCCGGCGGACGTGATCACGGTGCACGAGCACCTGCAGAACCTCGGCCAGTCCGAGGAGACGGGTGGCTTGGCCTACCTCAACTCGCTGGCGCAGTTCGTGCCCAGCGCAAGCAACATCCGCCGTTACGCCGAGATCGTGCGCGAGCGCGCGGTGCTGCGAAAGCTGATCTCCGCCGCCGACGAGATCTCCACCGCCGCGTTCAATCCGCAGGGCAAGGCCGTCGACAAGATCTTGGACGAGGCCGAGCAGAAGATCTTCAACATCGGCGAAGAAGGCTCGCGCAACAAGCAGGGCTTCCACAGCATGGACTCGCTGGTGGTCGAACTGCTGGACCGCGTGACCGAGATGGCCGACAACCCCAACGACATCACGGGGGTGCCGACGGGCTTCTACGACTTCGACCGCATGACCTCGGGCATGCAGGCCGGCGACATGATCGTGCTGGCGGCGCGCCCTTCCATGGGCAAGACCTCGCTGGCCATCAACATCGCCGAGCATGTGGCGCTCAACGAGGGCCTGCCGGTGGCGGTGTTCTCGATGGAAATGGGCGCCTCGCAGCTGGCGGTGCGTATCGTGGGCTCCATCGGCCGCATCGACCAGGGCCATCTACGCACCGGCAAGCTGACCGACGAGGAGTGGCCGCGCCTGACCGAGGCCATCGAGAAGCTGCGCAACATCTCGCTGCACATCGACGAGACGCCGGGCCTGTCCACCAGCGAGCTGCGAGCCAATGCGCGGCGGTTGGCGCGCCAGTGCGGCCAGTTGGGCCTGATCGTGGTCGACTACCTGCAGCTGATGAGCGTCTCGGGCGGCATGGCCGACGAGAACCGCGCGACCGCGGTGGGCGAGATCTCGCGTGGTCTCAAGATGCTGGCCAAGGAGCTCAAGTGCCCGGTGATCGCTCTGTCGCAGCTCTCGCGCGGCGTGGAAAGCCGCACCGACAAGCGTCCGATGATGAGCGACCTGCGCGAATCGGGCGCCATCGAGCAGGATGCGGACGTGATCATGTTCATCTACCGCGACGACTACTACAACAAGGACTCCAAGGAGCCCGGCGTCGCCGAGGTGATCATCGCCAAGCAGCGGAACGGCCCGACAGGCACGGTGAAGCTGGCCTTCCTGAAGCCCTTGACCAAGTTCGAGAACCTGGCCGGCGGCTTCGGGGGCGATGACTTCTGAGCATCCCAGGCCCATGACCGCGCCCGGCGTTCGCGAAGAAACGATGGTGCTGCTGCGCTACAAGGTGAACGGCAGCGCCGATATGACCGA
>NZ_QQAV01000017.1:66496-107337 GCF_003350475.1 Pseudacidovorax intermedius | reverse complement strand
CTGGTCAAGGGCTACAGCACCGAGATGAGCCTGGAGGTGACCAGCCTGGGCGTGCAGGTGCACGGTGGCATGGGCTTCATCGAGGAGACCGGCGCCGCCCAGTACTACCGCGACGCCAAGATCCTGACCATCTACGAAGGCACGACCGCCATCCAGGCCAACGACCTGGTGGGCCGCAAGACGGCCCGCGACGGCGGCCAGGCCGCGCGCGCCATCGCAGCGCAGATCGAGAAGACCGAGGCCGAGCTGCTGGCCAGCGCCAGCGACGACGCGACGGCCGTGGCGCAGCGCCTGAAGGCGGCCCGCGAGGCCTACCTGGACGTGGTGGACTTCATCGCCGACCAGGCCAAGGGCGACCCGAATGCGGTGTACGCGGGCAGCGTGCCCTACCTGATGCTGGCCGGCAACCTGGTGGCCGGCTGGCAGCTGGCGCGCTCGCTGCTGGTGGCGATCACGCCCGAGGCCCAGGCGCAGGACGCCGCTTTCATGCAGGCCAAGGTCGCCACGGCGCGCTTCTATGCCGAGCACATCCTGGTGAAGGCCCGCGCCACGCGCGACGCCATCGTAGGCGGGGCGGCCAGCGTCACGGCCCTGCCGCTCGAGGCCTTCTGAGGCCGCCGCCGGCCATGCCCGCCTGTCGCCCATCGGATTGCGGGCGCGGCGGCCGGCCCCTATAACTTCGCCCGAACCATCGATTCACACGAGAGGAGACTTTCCCATGTCCAGACTGCCCGGCGCGCTTGCCCACCTGCCGCTGCCCATCATCGGCTCGCCCCTGTTCATCATCAGCAACCCCAAGCTGGTGATCGCCCAATGCAAGGCCGGCGTCGTCGGCTCGATGCCCGCCCTCAACGCGCGCCCCGCAGCGCAGCTGGACGAATGGCTGGCCGAGATCACCGAAGAGCTGGCGGCCTACAACAAGGCCAACCCCGACAAGCCGGCCGCGCCCTTCGCCATCAACCAGATCGTCCACAAGAGCAATGACCGGCTCGAGCACGACATGGAGCTGGTGGTGAAGTACAAAGTGCCGATCATCATCACGTCCCTGGGCGCGCGCACCGACGTCAACGAGGCGGTGCACAGCTACGGCGGCGTGACGCTGCACGACGTGATCAACAACACCTTTGCCAAGAAAGCCATCGAGAAGGGGGCTGACGGCCTGATCGCCGTTGCGGCCGGTGCCGGTGGCCATGCGGGCGTGAAGAGCCCCTTCGCGCTGATTCAGGAGATCCGCGAGTGGTTCGATGGCCCTGTCGCGCTGTCGGGCTCCATCGCCACCGGCGGTGCGGTGCTGGCCGCCCAGGCCATGGGCGCGGACTTCGCCTACATCGGCAGTGCCTTCATCGCCACCGACGAAGCCCGCGCGAGCGACGCCTACAAGCAGGCCATCGTCGACAGCAACTCGGACGACATCGTCTACTCCAGCCTGTTCACCGGCGTGCATGGCAACTACCTGGCGCCCAGCATCGTGGCGGCGGGCATGGACCCAGCCAATCTGCCCGAGGGCGACGTCAAGACGATGAACTTCGCATCGGGCGAGGGCAGCAAGGCCAAGGCCTGGAAGGACATCTGGGGTTCTGGTCAGGGCATCGGCGCCATCAAGAAGGTGCAGCCCACGGCCGACTTCGTCGCGACGCTGCGCCGCGAGTACGAAGAAGCCCGCCGTCGCCTGGCACTTTGAACCCTGCCGCTGGCGGCCGCGTGCCGCCGCCGCGCTGGCCCCTGATCGACGCACTCAAGGCACTGGCCTGCCTGCTGATCGTGGCCCATCACTTCAGCCGCTACGGGCCCTTGCCCGTGGCGGCTTGGCCGTTGGCGCCAACGCTGTTCGAGGTCCTGGCGCGTGAGGGCCGGCTGGCGGTGCAGGTCTTCCTGGTGCTGGGTGGCTTCCTGACGGCGGCCAGCCTGGCACCCGAGGGCGAGCTGCGTGCGGGGCATCCCGGCCTGCGGCTTGTCCAGCGCTACGTGCGGCTGGCTTCGCCCTATCTGGCGGCCCTGGTGGCCTGCGTGCTCGTGGAAGCCCTCGTGCGTCCGGCGCTGCCGGGCGACGACGTGCCGGGCCAGCCGTCGTTGGTCCAGATGGTGGCCCATGCGCTGCTGCTGCAGGACCTGCTGAACCAGCCCGCGCTGTCCACCGGCGTGTGGTACGTGGCGGTCGACTTCCAGCTGTATGGGCTGGCGCTCCTGCTGTTCTGGGTGGCAGCCTTGTGGCGACGGCAGGGCCGGCTCGATGTCAAGGTGGCCCGTGCGCTGACGGTGCTCATGGTGGCGGGGCTGACGTCAACCTCGCTGGTGGTGTTCAACCGTCACAGCGTGCTGGACGAGACGGGCCTCTACTTCTTCGGCAGCTATGGCCTCGGAATGCTGGCCTTCTGGGCGGGGCGGCTGCGGGCGCGACGCGGGCGCATCGCTGCATTGCTGGTCCTGGCCCTGCTTGGGGGTGTTGCGTTGTGGATCGACTGGCGCAGCCGCGTCGCCATCGCCTTGATCGCCAGTCTGTTTCTTGTTCTGGCGCAGCCTCGTGGCTGGCTCGCCGTGCAGGTGTGGTCGCCGCTTCAGCGCATGGGAGCGTGGTCGTATGCGCTGTTCCTCATTCATTTCCCCGTCCTCTTGCTTGTGAGCGCTTCGGCGCAGATCAACCTGGAGCAAGTGGCGCCGTGGCAGGCGCTCGGTGCGCTGGTCGCTGCCTTCGTGCTCTCTGTCGGCGCGGCACGCACGCTGCATGAACGGGTGGAGGCACGGGCCACGTCGTGGCGCATGCCGGCGGTCTGGGGGGCCGGCCTTCTGCTGAGCGGCCTCGCCGTCGGCCTCTGAGGCTCAGATCAAATTGCGCATCGCCTGCGCGGCCTCGCGCAGCACCGGCAGCACGCGGACCACGGCAGCCTCGGTACTTTCCTGGCCCATGGGCATCGTGATGTTCAGGGCGCCATGCACGTCGCCGCGCCGGTCGCGCAGCGGCACGGCGATGCCGCGTGAATTCAGGTCCAGCTGCTGTTCGGACAGCGCCCAGTCCTGGGCCTTGACGCGGGCCATCTCGCGCCGCAGGTCGGCGGGGTCGGCCAGCGTGAAGGAGGTGAACACCTGCAGCTTGCGTGCGGCCCACCAGGCCGCCGAAGCGGCCTCGGGCAACAGGGCCAGCATGAGCAGCCCGGCCGCCGTCACCTGCGCGGGCACGCGTGCGCCCAGCACGTAGCCGGTGCTCATCTGCCGCTGCGGCCCGTTGCGGGCGATGTAGACCACGTCGTCGCCGTCCAGCACGCTGAGGTAGGCCGTCTCGTGCGTGCCGACGGCCACGCGCTGCAGGAAGGGCTGTGCAATGCGCGGCAGCCGCGCCGAATCGAGGTACGACTGGCCGAGCCGCAACACGCGCGGCGTGAGCCAGAACAGCTTGCCGTCGCTGGCCACGTAGCCCATGTGCTGCAGCGTCAGCAGGTAGCGCCGCGCCGCCGTGCGCGTGAGGCCGGTGCGCTGGCCGGCCTCGCTGGCCGTCATGCGGGGATGGGCGTCGTCGAAGGCCTCGATGATGCCGACGCCGCGCTCCAGGCCGGCGATCCAGTCGCGCCGGTCCAGGCCGGCGGGCGCTTGGCCGTCCTGTGCACCCCCTGCGGGGGAGGACGGAGAATCGGGGCTTTCGTCCTGGTGCGATGGCTCGGAGACGGGGGGGGAGGCAAGTCGGTGGGGGACCACGTACAAACCCTTAAGACGTTCGTTGATCGTTCAGTGCTGGGCGATTATCGAACGCCGGGATCCGCCCCCGACTGACGGCGCCGCACCCTGCTGTCTACAGTCCGGGCCGTTGTTCTTGCGGCCTCGATCCCGATCCGACTGGCGCATCCGACTCCTGGAGTGAACGACCCGATGGCTTCCATCACCGGCAAGACCGACCTCTACCTCATCCCTGGCGATCCCGTCACCAATGTGCGCCTGCCGCGCATGTTCAACGCCGTCTTCGAGCGCTGCGGCATTGATGCCGTGATGGTGCCGGTGCAGGTACGCGCCCGTGATTTCGCCGTGTGGCTCAAGGCCAGCTTCCTGGGCCACAACGTCCGGGGCATGCTGATCGCACCGCCTCACAAGCCGCTGGCGGTGGACCTGCTCGACGGCTGCGGCCTGTTCGCGCGGGTGGCGGGCTCGGTCAACATCGTGCGCCGCACGAAAAGCGGAGAACTCGAAGGCGACCTGTTCGATGGCGAAGGCATCGTGGGTGCGCTGGACTGGTTCGGCATTCCTTTCCGCGGGCAGCGCGTGCTGATTCTGGGCGCGGGCGTGAGCGCGGCGGCCATCGGCGTGTCGCTGGCCGAAGGCGGCGGCGACGACGGCGCGCGCCACATCGCCTTCTATGACCCGGCCGCGGGCAAGGCCGCGGGCACCGCAGCCCGCATCGATGCCGCCTTCGACGCCGAGGTGGTCTCGGCGACCTCGGCCGATCCGTCGTGCTACGACCTGGTCATCAACGCCACCCAGGTCGGCCTGCAGGGCGAAGAAGCGCTGCCCTGCGACGTCACCCGCATGGCGCCGCACGCGGCCGTGTTCGACATCCTGCTGCGCGGCCAGCCCACACCGCTGGTGCGTGCCGCGCGGGCGCGTGGTCTGCAGGCCCAGCCCGGCTTCGAGATGCTGATCCAGCAGATGGCCCACTACTTCGACTACTTCGACCTGCCGCAAGCCGCGGCCCTCGTGCGCGAGGACGCCGGCTTTCTGCGGCAGATCATCTACCCGGCCGAGCTCCAGGCCGAGATCGCCCAGGCGCCACGGGGCCGCCAGGGCTGATCGCTTTTCGCGTTCTTCCGCCCCTCCAGACTGCTTCCATGATCTCCGGCAAGACCACCCTCATCGCCCACGTCGGCTACCCCACCGAGAGCTTCAAGGCTCCGATGATCTACAACCCCTGGTTCGACAAGAAGGGCATCGACGCGGTGGTGGTGCCGATGGGCGTGAAGCCCGAAGACTACGTGGCCTTCCTGCCGCTGTTGTTCAGGATGAGCAACATCCGCGGCGCGCTGGTCACCATGCCCCACAAGGTGACCACCATGTCGCTGGTGCACGAGACCACGCCCACGGCCCGCATCGCCGGCGCCTGCAACGCCGTGCTGCTGCGCGAGGACGGCACGCTGCTCGGCGACCAGTTCGACGGCGCCGGCTTCGTGCGCGGCGTGGAGCGCAAGGGCCGCAGCTTTCGCAGCGCGCGTGTGCTGGTCTCGGGCGCGGGTGGCGTGGGCTGCGCCATTGCGGCCTCCATCGCCGCCGCAGGCGCGGCGCACCTCTCGCTGTTCGACCTGAACACGGCCTCGGTGGAAGGCCTGGCCGAGCGGCTGCGGGCGCACTATCCGCAACTGACGGTGAGCACCGGCTCGAAGGACCCTGCCGGCTACGACGTGGTCGTCAACGCCACGCCGCTGGGCATGAAGGAAAGCGACCCGCTGCCCTTCGACGTGGAGCGCATCGCACCGACCACCTTCGTCGGCGAGGTGGTGATGAAGACCGAGTACACGCCGCTGCTCAAGGCCGCGATGGCGCGCGGCTGCCAGGTGCAGGTTGGGACGGACATGCTGTTCGAGATGATTCCGGCGTATCTGGAGTTCTTTGGCTTTGGTACGGCGACGGCGGAAGAACTGCGTGAGAGTGCGACACTGAAGTACTGACAGAGACCGTACGTTGAATCGGGGCTCGGCGAACTGCGCGTCGCCGCGGCCTTGCGTGAAGCGCAGCCCCGTTGAGGCCAGCGAGGGGGCATTTGCGCCGGATCGAGCCTTAAACGGGTTGCGCGCCACCGGCCGGGAATAATTCACGGAATAGCCGAATCGATCGTCAAGCTCGCCAAACGGGCTAGCCGCGTGCCGGAATTTTTCCGAAAGTTGCGATAAAACTGCGCACTCAGAAAAGAGTCCAGGGAGGACTGAATGCAGTGCAAGTTCCAGCGCAGGCCCGCACCGTGCGGCCCGGGCGCCACCGTGTCAACTTTGCTCCTAAGCCCCGCGCAGGCCTGCTGCATCGGTGGCCCACACGGGTTAGCGCATCACCCGCAGATGCTGAAGAAGTGAATTGAATCGGAGCCATTTCGCCCTTTCAAAAGGGCGAAAAAAGATATCGGCTCATTTTCTTTCAATTCGGTACTTGTCCTCGGGGCAAGGCCGTAAATCTTCTATGGCATTGCTATGGCGACATCCCGAAGAGTTCTATTCGGAAAGCTCAATTCCACCTTATTCCGCACCATCGAATCGGCGGCAGCTTTTGCCAAATTGCGAGGCAATCCCTACGTCGAACTGACGCATTGGCTGCATCAGATCTGGCAATTGCCAGACACGGATCTGCATCGCCTTGCCCGGCATTACGGTGTGGACGCCCAGTCGATGGACCAGAGCCTGGCGACGGCGCTCGCAGCGTTGCCGGCGGGTGCCACGGCACTGAGCGACTTCTCGCATCACATCATCCCGGCCGTGGAACAGGCTTGGGTTCTCGCCAGCCTGGAGTTCTCTTCCGCCTCCATCCGCAGCGCCTGGTTGCTCGGGGCTTTGATGCAGGCGCCGGAACTGCACCGCCTCCTGCTCACGATCTGTCCCGCTCTGCGGAAGGTCTCGGCGGATGAACTGACCCGCACATGGTTGTCCATCATTGCCGGATCGCCAGAGGATCGCGAGGGGCCCCACGACGTCTCCGGTGCGGCAGCGCCGATGGCGGCGGAGCCCGGCCTCGCGGCGCCTGCAGCCGAAGCCGGCGTATCCGCATTGGCCAAATACTGCACCGACCTCACCCACCAGGCGCGCGCGGGCCGGATCGATCCGGTCATTGGCCGCGCTCATGAGATTCGCACGATGGTCGACATCCTGTTGCGCCGCAGGCAGAACAATCCGCTGCTGACGGGCGAAGCGGGCGTCGGCAAGACGGCCGTGGTTGAAGGCCTGGCGGTGGCCATTGCCTGCGGCGAGGTGCCTCCCGCGCTGCGCGACATCCGCTTGCTTGGCCTGGACCTGGGTGCCCTGCTTGCGGGAGCCAGTATGCGCGGCGAGTTCGAGGCGCGCCTGAAGGCGTTGCTGGAGGAGGCGACCGCGTCCGTGCAGCCCGTCATCCTGTTCATTGACGAGGTGCACACGCTGGTCGGCGCAGGCGGGCAGGCCGGTACCGGCGACGTCGCCAATCTGCTCAAGCCTGCATTGGCGCGAGGCAACCTGCGGACCATCGGCGCGACAACCTGGTCCGAGTACAAGCGCCATATCGAAAAGGATCCTGCGCTGGCGCGGCGCTTTCAGGTGCTGCAGGTTCTCGAGCCCGAGGAACGCGCGGCCGTCGAAATGGTGCGAGGGTTGGCCGGCGGCTTTGCGCGGCACCACGGCGTGACGGTACTCGACGAGGCGGTCCGCGCGGCGGTAACGCTGTCTCAGCGCTATATCCCATCGCGCCAATTGCCCGACAAGGCCATCAGCCTTCTTGATACGGCATGTGCCCGCGTCGCCATGTCCCTGCACGCGCCTCCCGCTCTGGTGGAGCATCTGCGGCATCGAATCGCAGCACTCGAAGTCGAATCCGGGCTTCTCGACCAGGAGGGCGTCATGGGCCTGGGCGGCCCCGAAGGCGCGCTGCGCCTGGCGCGGGTTCAGGCGTCCCTGGATGCCGCGCGCTCCGAGCTGGAGCAGGCCACGCAGCGTTGGACCACGGAGCTGGCGCTGGTGCGGCGCGTTCAAGACCTCAGGCAAGAGGCGGCCGACACGCAGGAGCGCGGCCACACCGTGCCATTTGGGGAACTGCAGGCCCTGGAGTCGCAACTGGCGCAGCTGCAGCAAGAAGTACCGCTCATCCACGCCCACGTCGATGCATCGATCATGGCCGCCGTGGTGGCCGACTGGACCGGCATTCCCGTCGGCCGCATGCTCAAGGATGAGATCGCCGCAGTCTTCCAACTGCAGGCGACGCTCGACAGCCGTGTGATCGGCCAGCCCCATGCGCTCGCCGCCATTGCAGAACGTGTGCAGATCGCCAAGGCGCGGCTGTCGGACCCGAGCAAGCCTGTCGGCGTGTTTCTTCTGGTCGGACCGTCCGGCGTGGGAAAGACCGAGACGGCGCTGGCGCTGGCAGAGGCGATGTATGGCGGCGAGCAGAACCTCATCACCATCAACATGAGCGAGTTCCAGGAGTCGCACACCGTCTCCACGCTCAAGGGTGCGCCGCCCGGGTATGTGGGTTACGGAGAGGGCGGCGTGCTGACCGAGGCGGTGCGCCGCCGTCCCTACAGCGTCATCCTCCTCGACGAAGTCGAGAAGGCCCATCCGGACGTGCACGAGCTCTTCTATCAAGTGTTCGACAAAGGCTCGATGGAGGACGGAGAGGGGCGGCATGTGGACTTCCGCAACACGACCATCCTTCTCACCAGCAATACGGGGTCCGAACTGATCGCCGGCCTGTGTGAAGACCCGGCCTTGATTCCCGAGCCGGCCGCGCTGCGCGATGCTTTGCAGCCGGTGCTTCGCCAGGTGTTCCCTGCAGCCTTTCTCGGTCGGCTGTCCATCATTCCGTATCTGCCCCTGGCCGAGGACGCTCTGGGCCGGATCGTTGCGCTGCACCTCGACCGCGTGGTCGCGCGCATGAGGGAACAGCACGGCATCTCGCTGAGCTACAGCCCAGCGCTGGTCCAGCATGTGATCGACCACTGCGGGACCCACGAGACCGGTGCCCGCCGCCTCATCGGATTCATCGAGCAGCAATTGCTGCCTCAGCTGTCCCGCTGCTGGCTGGACGCGCTGCGCGACAGGCAGCGCATCGCCAGCATCTTCGCGGACGTTGCCGCGTCCCCGGCCGGAGCGCCCTCGATCGTCTGCCAAGTCTTTCAGGCCTGACCTCTGCCGTCATCCCCTGTTGCCGCCCGCCGAGGTTTTCATGGACTGCGGCGGATTTTCTTCAACCCATCGGCCCTTCTGTCCGGCCGGCAATTCCATGACCAACAACAGCAGTCAGAAATTCATCGCCCGCAATCGGGCCCCGCGCGTGCAGATCGAGTACGACGTCGAGATCTACGGCTCCGAGAAGAAGATCGAGCTTCCCTTCGTGATGGGCGTGCTCGCAGACCTTTCCGGCAAACCCGCAGAGCCGCTCCCCGCCGTCGGTGAGCGCAAGTTCCTCGATATCGACATCGACAACTTCGACGAGCGCATGAAGGCGATCCAGCCACGGGTCGCGTTCGCGGTTCCCAACACCTTGTCGGGCGAAGGGCAACTGATGGTGGACATCACCTTCGAGAGCATCGACGACTTCTCGCCAGCGGCGGTGGCCCGCAAGGTCGAGCCGCTGCGCCAACTGCTGGAGGCGCGCACCCAGCTGTCCAACCTGCAGACCTACATGGACGGCAAGGCGGGCGCCGAGAGCCTGATCAACAGGCTCATGCAGGACCCCGCATTGATGAAGTCGCTGGCGTCGGCCCCCAAGCCTGTGGCCGGTGCCGATGAAGCCGTGTCGGCGGCCTGAACGCACACGTCCCTCCGCCATCTTTTGTTCAGGGAAGACGCCTCATGAAGCAGAGCCATACCCAAGAAGCCCACGCCACGCAATACGTCGAGTTCTCCGACTTTTCGTCCTTGCTCGACCGGGAGTTCAAGCCTAAGACCGATGAAGCCCGCGACGCCGTCGAGGCGGCCGTGCGCACCTTGGCCGAGCAGGCACTCGCCAACGCAGTGACCATGACCGACGATGCCTACAGCAGCATCGAGGCCATCATTGCCGAGATCGACCGCAAGCTGTCCGAGCAGATCAACCTGGTGATGCACAAGGAGGAGTTCCAGAAGCTGGAGTCCGCCTGGCGCGGCATGCACCATCTGGTCTACAACACCGAGACCGACGAGAAGCTCAAGATCCGCTTCATGGACGTGTCGAAGGACGAGCTGCGCCGCACCATGCGCCGCCACCGCGGCATCGCATGGGACCAGAGCCCCATCTTCAAGCGCATCTACGAAGAGGAATACGGCCAGCTGGGCGGCGAGCCCTACGGCTGCCTGGTGGCCGACTACTACTTCGACCATACACCGCCGGACGTCGAGCTGCTGGGGGCGATCGCCAAGATCTCCGCGGCCGCTCACGCCCCGTTCATCGCCGGGTCATCACCCTCGCTGCTGGGCATGGAGTCGTGGCAGGAGCTTGCCAATCCGCGCGACCTGGCCAAGATCACCTCCAACCTCGAGCACGCGCCCTGGAACTCGCTGCGCGACACCGAAGACTCGCGCTACGTAGGGCTGGCCATGCCCCGCTTTCTGGCGCGGCTGCCCTACGGCGCCAAGACCAACCCGGTGGACGAGTTCGACTTCGAGGAAGAGACCGAAGGCGCCGACCACAAGAACTACGTGTGGAACAACGCGGCCTATGCCATGGCGGTCAACATCAATCGCAGCTTCAAGCTCTACGGCTGGTGCACCATGATCCGCGGCGTCGAGTCGGGCGGGACGGTCGAGAACCTGCCTTGCCACACCTTCCCCACGGATGACGGTGGCTTCGACATGAAGTGCCCCACCGAGATCGCCATCTCCGATCGCCGTGAAGCCGAACTGGCGAAGGCCGGCCTCATCCCGCTGGTGCATCGCAAGAACACCGACCATGCCGCGTTCATCGGTGCCCAGTCGCTCCAGAAGCCGCAGGAGTACATGGACCCCGATGCGACGGCCAATGCCAACCTGTCGGCGCGCCTGCCTTATCTGTTCGCCAGCACGCGCTTTGCGCACTACCTCAAGTGCATCGTGCGGGACAAGATCGGCACCTTCAAGGAGCGCGAGGACATGCAGCGCTGGCTCAACGAATGGATCATGCATTACGTGGATGCCGATCCTGCCAATTCGTCGCAGGAAACCAAGGCACGGCGCCCCCTCGCGGCAGCCGAAGTGGTGGTGGAAGACATCGAGGGCAACCCCGGCTACTACAGCGCCAAGTTCTTCCTGCGGCCGCACTTCCAGCTCGAAGGCCTGACCGTCTCGCTGCGGCTGGTCGCGAAGCTGCCGTCCCTCAAAGAAGCCGCCTGAGAGGGCGTCACCGCTTGCGGCGCTGTCACGCCGCATCAACGCTCCCGGCTGGCGTCGGGGGCTCATTCAAAGTCAGTCAACGAGCACAACGCTCAGGGAGAGTATTCATGGCACAGGACATCTTCATCAAGATCAACGGCATCGAGGGCGAATCCGGCGATGCCAACCACAAGAACGAGATCGAGGTGCTCGCCTTCAATTGGCGTGTGCTTCAGGAGTCGACCATGCACGCCGGCTCGGGCGGCGGCGCCGGCAAGGCCACGGTCGAAGACCTGGAGTTCGAACACTATGTGGACCGCTCCAGCCCCAACCTCATGAAGTACTGCCTGACCGGCAAGCACATCCAGGAGGCCAAGCTCACGGTTCGCAAGGCAGGCGGCAGTCCGCTGGAGTACCTGAAGTTCACGTTCAACGACGTGATCATCACCAGCGTCCAGCCGCATGGCTCGAACAACGACGAACTGCGTGTGCGCGAGCGGGTCCGCCTGTCCTTCTCGAAGCTGAAGCAGGAATACGCGGTGCAGAACGCCCAGGGTGGCAGCGGTGGAGCCGTCACCGCCGGCTACGACATCAAGGCCAACAAGGAGTCCTGATCCGTCGGTGAGGCCCGGCGGTGCCGGGTCGCAGCGCTTCTGGCTGGGAACTGCCGAGGGCATGAACGTGCCCCGCCGTCCCAGCGTTTCGCTATCCCTCCTCGCATCGGCCCGACATGGACTTTCTTCGACTGCCCGTTGCATGGCAACAGGCCCCGCTTTCATCGCGCCATTCATCCAGACGCCGTCTTGTCCTTGCCGCGGGCGCATGGGGCTCGTTGTTGTTTGTCGCTTCACGCCCTGTGCACGCGCAATATTCGGCGCCACGCGAGCAGACCCAACTGGACATCACGCTCAGTGCAGCAGCCGATGTCAACCCGGATGACAAGGGGCGCGCCGCTCCCATCCTTGTCCGCATCTACGAGCTCAAGTCGGACGGCGTCTTCACGTCGAGCGACTATTTCTCGCTGCAGTCCAACGACAAGGCCCTTCTTGGAAGCGACCAACTGGTGCGGGACGAGTTCATCCTCAAGCCCGGTGAGGTGAAGACCCTTCGCCGCAAGTCACACCCGGACATCGTCGCCCTTGGCGTCCTGGCTGGTTATCGCGATCTGGCGCAGGCGGATTGGCGTGCAGTCCACAAGGTCGACCCGGCACCCGAGGCGGCGTGGTACCGCATGGTGGTGCCCGCCAACAAGTTGAAGCTGCAGATCCAGCTGCAGGCCAAGGGCATCCGGCTGGTCCCCACCGAATAAGCCGCCACTTGACTGGCGAGCGTGCAAGCACAGAACCATGAGTTGGTACAACAAAGTCGCGTGGAGCGAGGGCCTGTTTCTGCGCCCTCAGCTCTTTCAACAGCAAGAGCGCTACCTGGAGCTTCTGGCCCACAAGCGCGCTGCAACGCTCGGGCCCTTTTTCTGGGGCTTCAGCCACTATGCCATCGACGCGGAGTCGCTGTCCTTGGGCAAGGTGGTGCTGGCCAGTGCGGCGGGTGTGTTCTCCGATGGCACGCCCTTCGACACGCCAGGGCAGACGCCTCCGCCGGCGCCGCTGACCATTCTTCCGGAGCACCTCGACCAGATCATCTATCTGGCCGTGCCCATCCGCACGCCCAACGGCGAGGAAACCACCTTCGAAGATGTCGCCAGCGCCGCCGCATCGCTGGCCCGCTTCGTGGTGTTCGACACCGAACTGCGCGACTCCAACTCCGTCGGCCAGGGTCCCAAGACCGTGCAGCTCTCCCGACTGAGGCTGTGCCTGCTGCCCGAGCGCGAAATGACCAGCGCCTGGATCGGCCTGCCGCTGACCAAGGTCACCACCTTGCGCTCGGACGGCAGCATTGCCATCGAAGCCAACCTCATTCCCCCCGTGGCGGGCTACGGCGGCAGTACCTTGCTCAAGGACTGGATCACCCACCTGCACGGCTTGTGCCGGCTGCGCGCCCAATCGCTGGCGGCGCGGCTGAGCGGCAGCGATGGCAACGCCACCGAGGCGGCAGAGGTCTCCGACTTTCTCCTGCTGCAGGTTCTCAACCGCTACGAACCGCTGCTGGAGCATTGGCTCGGCGTGCCCGAGACTTCACCCGAGGTGCTGTACATGTCGCTGCGCGCGATGAGCAGCGAGCTCTCCACCTATGTCAGGGCCAGCACCCGCCGGCCTAAGGCGCACCCGGCGTACCAGCACGTCGATCCGTACACGTCGTTCAAGGAGCTGATCGGCGACGTCCAGGCGCTGCTCAACGAGGTGCTCGTTCGCAGCGCACAGAGCATTCCCTTGTCGGAGCGGCCCAACGGCGTGCGGCTTGCCAGTGTCGATCCGTCGGAACTGCAGGGTTTCGCCGGGCTCGTCTTCGCCGTCGCGGCACACCTGCCGCCCGACCAGTTGGTCACACAGTTTCCTGCGCGTTGCAAGGTCGGCCCGAGCGACCGGCTGGCCGAGCTCATCCGCTCCCATCTTCCGGGCATTGCGTTGCAGGCCCTGCCCGTGCCGCCGCGGCAGATCCCCTTCAACGCGGGCTTTGTCTACTTCCAGCTCGAAGCGCGTGGCCCCTTGTGGGCGCACCTGGAGCGGCACGGCGGCCTGGCCCTGCATGTGGCCGGCGAGCTTCCGGGGCTGCGCATGGAGCTGTGGGGCATCCGCGAGAAATGACCGAGCGCCTGCACCCCACCGGCTGTGCCGCGATGTCCCCGCGGGACGCGTCCCGCATCAACGACTGAAAGTCTGTGCCCATGCTCAAGTCTCGTACTCTGCGCGTGACGTCCGATGCCATTCCGCAGCACCTCGGCGCGCCGGCCCTGGAGCCGGTGCGGCTGTCGGGCAACGAAGGACTCAACCACCTCTTTGCTTACGAGCTGCTCCTCAAGACGCCCGAGGGCCTGAACCTTGGGGCTGTCGGTGCGTCGGATTTCGATCTCGATGCTTTCATCGGCCGGGAGATCAGCTGCCAGATCGACCTCGATGGCGCTGGCGAATTCATCGCGGCGCAGGTGGGCGCCAGCACGCATCGCATCGGCGCCGGCACGCGTGAGATCAACGCCCTCATCACCGATGCGCAGCTGTGGGGAGAAGAGGGCCGGCACCTGCAGTACCGCTTCACGCTGCGGCCCTGGCTGCATCTGGCCAGCCTCTCGTCCGACTGCAAGATCTACCAGAACAAGACGGTCGTCGACATCCTGGAAGAGCTGCTGGGCGACTATGCCTTTCCCGTGGAGTGGCGCCTCATCGAGCAATACCCCCTCCGCGACTACCAGACCCAGTTCAACGAAAGCGACCTCCAGTTCTTCGAGCGCCTGTGCCAGGAATGGGGCATCAACTACTTCTTCGAACACAGCGAGGGCAAGCACCGGCTGGTGCTGATCGACAACCTGGGCGGCCATCGGCGCAACCCCAGTGCCGCCTACCAGCAGGTCGAGTACCACGCGCCGGGCTGGAAGATCGATGCGGAGTACATCCATGCCTTCGTGCCCCACAACCAGCTGACCCCTGGCCGCTACAGCACGCGGGACTACGACTACACCCGCCCGCGCGCCGACCTCTCCACCAGCCGCAGGGATCCTCGCCCGACCGGCCAGGCCGACGGCGAGATCTACCAATGGCAGGCCTCCGTGGGCGGAAGCCACTATGCCCAGCCGCGCGCGGGCGCCGCTGGCGCCAACGACCCGCAGTCCGAAGGCGGGCAACTGGCCCTGCTGCGCATGCAGGCGCTGCGCACCCGGGGGTCACGGGCGCGAGCGACGGGCAACCTGCGCGGCATGGTGCCAGGCCACACCTTCGCCCTGCGCAAGCATCCACGTCAGCGTGCCAACACCGAATACCTGGTGCTCGACAGCGACTTCGTGATCGAAGACGTCGCGCAGGAGAGCCAGGGCGTCGGCGCCCTGGCGGACCGGCGTCAGGCATGGCGCGTCAGCGTGGCGTTCACCGCGCATCCGATGAACGAGCCGCTGCGGCCGGACATCACCCATGCCAAGCCGCACACCCACGGCCCCCAGACCGCGCTGGTCGTCGGTCCTGAGGGACAGAACCTGTGGACCGACGAACTGGGCCGCATCAAGGTGCAGTTTCCGTGGGACCGGCTTGGGCAGAAGAACCAGCACAGCAGCTGCTGGGTGCGTGTCTCCAGCGACTGGGCCGGAAACCAGCTCGGCGCCATGCACGTGCCGCGCATCGGGCAGGAGGTGATCATCGACTTCATCGGTGGGGACCCGGATCTGCCCATCTGCACGGGCCGGGTCTTCAATCAATTGAATTTGCCCCCATGGCGCTTGCCTGAGCAGCAGGCGCTCAGCGGCTTCCGCAGCCGCGAGCTGGTCGATGGCGGGGGCAACAGCGCAGCCGGACGCTCGAACCATCTCATTCTTGACGACAGCGTCGGGCACATCCAGGCCCAGCTCAAGAGCGACCATCAACATTCGAGCCTGAGCCTTGGCGACATCACCCGCATCGAGGACAACGGCGGCCGCAAGGAGCCGAGGGGCGAGGGCTTCGAACTGCATACCGAAGGGCATGGCGTTCATCGCGCAGGCAGCGGCATGCTCATCACCACTGAGCCGCGGGCGCGAGCGGCAGGCCACGCCAAGCACATGCCCGAAACCGTCGAGCGGCTGGCGACGGCGCAGCAACAGCATGAGCAGCTTGCCAAGGCCGCACAGCAGGCAACGGCCCAGGACGGCGACGCCGACCAGACCGACGTCTCCCAGGTCCTGAAGGCGCAGAACGACGTCATCCAGGGCAGCGGTGCCAAGGACCAGAAGTTTCCCGAACTGCAGGAGCCTCATCTCGTGCTGGCCAGCCCGGCCGGCATCGAAAGCACCACCAGCCGCAGCACCCACATTGCCAGCGGCGAGCACACCGCACTGACCAGCGGCAAGCACCTCAGCCTGAGCACCGCCGCCAACCTGCTCGCCAGCGCCAGGGACGCCATCCGTCTTTTTGCATTCAACGCCGGCATGCGCTTCGTGGCCGCCATGGGCGACATCGACCTCAAGGCGCTCAAGAACAGCATCCACATCATGGCCAAGCTGAACATCGAGCTCATCGGCAACAAGATCAGCATCACCGCCCAAGAGGAAGTGCTGATCAACGGCGGGACCAGCTACACGCGCTGGAACAGCAGCGGCATCGAGAACGGCACCAAAGGCCGCTGGGTCGAGCATGCCGCCACCCACAGCTTTACCGGGCCCGCCAGCTTGCCTGTGCCCGAGATGCAGTTTCCGGAGCCGAAGCTCAACACGGTGTGCAAGGAGTGCCTGTTGCGCGCCCTGGCTGCCGGCTCGGCATTCGCGAGGAGCTGAGCATGTCCGAGTACTACGGCGTGGACCCTATCAGTCCGGCGACAGTTGCCGCCTTTCAGGCTGCATGGGCACAAGCTCGGCACGTTCATCCTTCTCTGCAGCTCTATGCGCTTGTCGACGCCGCGTTCGATGAAGCGGGCTTCGCGGCCCTTGTGCAAGGCTTCGAAGGTCGAGCCGCGTCACTCTATGCCGGGACCGAGTTGTCCGAACTCGACAGCGTCGCACCCTGGTTGCTTGAACTGAACGCGAACGACCCAGCCGTACTGAGCGCCCAGTTGCAACAGCTTGCGCTGCTTCGCCGTGGGCGGCCGATGTGCAGCTTTCTTGGCAGCCGTCGCGCCATGGACGCGTTGCGGCATCACTTTCGCTCGCGCCTGCATGTAGAGGTGGATGACCTGCGCCTGATCCTGCGCTTTGCCGACACCCGCGTTCTTGAAGCGCTCGCCCACGTGCTCCGGCCCTCGGAGATGGACATGCTCTTTCCACCGGACACCTATGTCTGGTTTCCATGCCGTCGTGAAGGGCAGGCGGCGACTCGGCAGCTTGCGGACGACCGGCCTCTGCCGCCCGAAAGCGCCGTGCTGCATATCGATGCCGGGCAGTTCGCGGCACTGGTCGACGCGGGAGATGCCGACCTCGTCATCCACAACCTGGCCCAACAAGACCCCGGCTGCTTCGGAAGCGGCCGCCCCAGCGACGTGCATGCCTTCGTGGTCGAACGGCTGAAGCGTGCACGCGGCCACGGGCTGAGCCATTTTCAAGACCTCGAGGCCTATTGCATGGCGGCGCTGGCCGGTGGCGCCGCCTTCGACGCACAGCCAGACGTTGCCTTTGCCATCGTCGAGGCGGGCCGAGCACCGGGATCGCTGGCCGCATCCCTGTCGAGGCTGCCTGGTCAAGCCTGGAAGCAGGCGCGCGACCACAGTGCCAACGGCTCTCGTGCATAGCGTCAGCACCTCTTCGGGACCTGTCCATCCTCGACCTGTCGCCCCCATGACCCTGACGCGCGAGCCCGCACTCCATACCTTGAGCCCTAGGTGTCCCACGACCGATGCACCGGCATTTCGGCGGGCGTTGGCGCATGGCTCCCGCTTTTGAGGGTGAGCGCGCATGCGCGTGACGACCGCAACCCGTCGCTGGCTGCTGTGCGCGCTGCTGTTGTGTCTGGGCGTGACGGCGTGCAAGCCGTCGCAGTCGGATGCGAAGGATGAGCAGCCGCTGAGCCCGGCAGCCGAGGCGGCGCAGCGTGCGGCTTCGCCGGCCTCCATCGGCGTGTCGCTACGGGGCTACAACTTCACCTACGAAGGGGTGCAAAGCTTTTGGGTCGATGGCAGCTACGGCGCCAATCTGCCGCCCTATGGAGGCGGCGGCAAACAAAGCTGTTGCGTGCGCCTGCCCTTCGCATGGCACGAGGGCCAGACCATGACCGTGAAGTGGACCATCGGGCATTACACGTTGCCCTGGGAGCAGCGCAAGCACATGAGCATCGACGAGGAACACAGGTGCTGCTGGAGTGAACGCACGCTGGAGAAGACGGTACCCGTGCAGCGCTACGAAGAACCAGACGGCGTGCAGGTGTTCTTCCTGCCCGACGATGAGTTGGAAGTCTGGGTCACGCGCTACGGCCTCGGCCATCCCGATCACCCCTCGGGCCGGCTGTATCCCGTCGATCCGCGCCCCAAGCCCGTCGAGTGACCTTGATTCAGAGCAACAAGAACAGGGAGCCCTTCCATGACCACCCCTCAGAGCCCGCTGAACGCCCGTTCGGGCAGTGATCCCCTCACCATCCAGGAAATGTTTGCGCGCAAGGCCGCTGCTGCATGCGGCACCAGCGGCGGCTACAGCTGCGAGAAGCCCATCCACGTGGGGATCTTCTTCGACGGCACCAACAACCTGGAGCGCGACAAGGCCGAGCAGCCACCCAGCCATGCCAACCACGTGGGTTTGGCGAAGGAGCTCGCATGCGCGTGACGACCGCAAGCTTGCGCTGGCTGCTGTGTGCGTTGCTGCTGTGTCTGGGCATGGTGGCGTGCAAGCCGTCGCAGTCGGATGCGAAGGATGAGCAGCCGTTGAGCCCGGCGGCAGAGGCGGCGCAGCGGGCGGCCTCGCCGGCCTCCATTGGCGTCTCGCTGCGGGGCTACAACTTTACGTACGAAGGGGTTCAGAGCTTCTGGGTCGATGGCAGCTATGGCTCCAATCTCCCCCCGTATGGAGGGGGCGGCGGCGAAACCTGCTGCGTGCGCCTGCCCTTCGCCTGGCACGAGGGCCAGATGATGACCGTGAAGTGGACCATCGGCCACTACACGTTGCCCTGGGAGCAGCGCAAGCGCATGAGCATCGACGAGGAACACAGGTGCTGCTGGAGCCAACGCACGCTGGAGAAGACGGTGCCAGTGCAGCTTTATGACGAGCCGAGCGTGGTGCAGGTGTTCTTCCTGCCCAACGATGAGCTGGAAATCTGGGTCAGTGACTACGACCTTGGTCATCCAGACCACCCGTCAGGACGCCGGTACCCCGTCGACCCGCGCCCCAAGCCTGCCGAGTGACCCTCATCTAAGCCAACAAGAACAGGGAGCGCATTCATGACCACCCCTCAGAGCCCGCTGCACGCCCGTTCGGGCAGTGATCCCTTCACCATCCAGGAAATTTTTGCGCGCAAGGCGGCTGCCGCTTGTGGCACCAGCGGCGGCTACAGCTGCGATAAGCCCATCCACGTGGGCATCTTCTTCGACGGCACCAACAACAACCTGGAGCGCGACAAGGCCGAGGAACCGCCCAGCCATGGCAGTGCCAACCACATGGGCTCCGCGAGGGAGCACGCATGCGCATGACGACCGCAACCCTTCGCTGGCTGCTGTGCGCGCTGCTGCTGTGTTTGGGCATGGTGGCGTGCAAGCCGTCGCAGTCGGATGCGAAGGATGAGCGGCCGCTGAGCCCCGCAGCAGAGGCGGCGCAGCGGGCAGCTTCGCCGGCCTCCATCGGCGTCTCGCTGCGGGGCTACAACTTCACCTACGAAGGGGTGCAGAGCTTCTGGGTCGATGGCAGCTATGGCGCCAATCTCCCCCCGTATGGAGGGGGCGGCGGCGAAACCTGCTGCGTGCGCCTGCCGTTCGCCTGGCACGACGGTCAGACGATGACCGTGAAATGGACCATCGGTCATTACACGTTGCCATGGGAGCAGCGCAAACACATGACCATCGACGAGGAACACAGGTGCTGCTGGAGCGAACGCACGCTGGAGAAGACGGTGCCGGTGCAGCGCTACGACGAGCCGAGCGTGGTGCAGGTTTTCTTCCTGCCCAACGATGAGTTGGAGATCTGGGTCTACGACGCCGGACCACAGAACCCCGAGCACCCATCGAGACGCGGTTACCCCGTCGATCCGCGCCCCAAGCCCGCCGAGTGACTGTCATCCAGAGCAACAAGAACAGGGAGCCCTTCTATGACCACCCCTCAGAGCCCGCAGCACGCCCGTTCGGGCAGTGATCCCTTCACCATCCAGGAAATGTTTGCGCGCAAGGCTGCTGCTGCGTGCGGCACCAGCGGCGGCTACAGCTGCGAGAAGCCCATTCATGTGGGCATCTTCTTTGACGGCACCAACAACAACCTGGAGCGCGACAAGGCCGAGCAGCCGCCCAGCCATGCCGGCGCCGACCACATGGGCTACGCGAGGGAGCTCGCATGCGCGTGACGACCGCAAGCCTGCGCTGGCTGATGTGTGCGCTGCTGCTGTGTCTGGGCATGGTGGCGTGCAAGCCGTCGCAGTCGGATGCCAAGGAAGAGCAGCCGCTGAGCCCTGCGGCCGAGGCGGCGCAGCGGGTGGCTTCGCCAGCCTCCATTGGCGTCTCGCTGCGGGGCTACAACTTCACGGGCGAAGGGGTGGAGAGCTTCTGGGTCGATGGCCGTTATGGCTCCAATCTGCCGCCCTATGGAGGCGGCGGCAAGGAAAGCTGTTGCGTGCGCCTGCCCTTCGCATGGCACGAGGGCCAGACCATGACGGTGAAGTGGACCATGGGGTGGTGGTCCACACCCTACGAGCAGCGCAAGCACCTGTCCTGGGAGGAGCAGTTGAACTGCTGCGCCAAGCATCGCACGCTGGAGAAGACGGTGCCGGTGCAGCGCTACGAAGAACCGGATGGCGTGCAGGTCTTCTTCCTGCCCAACGATGAGTTGGAAATCTGGGTCTACGACGCCGGTCCACAGAACCCCGAGCACCCATCGAGACGCGGTTATCCCGTCGATCCGCGTCCCAAGCCCGCCGAGTGAACGTCATCCAGAGCATCAAGAACAGGGAGCCTTTCTTCATGACCACCCCTCAGAGCCCGAATCACGCCCGCTCGGGCAGTGATCCCTTCACCATTCAGGAAATGTTTGCGCGCAAGGCCGCTGCTGCATGCGGCACCAGCGGCGGCTACAGCTGCGAGAAGCCTATCCACGTGGGCATCTTCTTCGACGGCACCAACAACAACCTGGAACGCGACAAGGCCGAGCAGCCGCCCAGCCACACCAACATCGTCACGCTGTACGAGACCTACAAGGACAAGCCAGGGGACGGCTACTACGGCTTCTACGTGCCGGGTGTCGGCACCAGGTTCATGGAGGTGGGCGAATCGACCGAGAGCGACGATGGCAAGGCCTACGGTAAGGGCGGTGACCAGCGTATCAACTGGGCGTTGATTCAGCTGGTGAACTCGATTCACCGCGCCGTCTACGAAGATCGACGCCTCATCAGCGACTACGACGCAGGTGTGGAAGCCGGCCTGTGGCCGCTGCACAGCCAGAACACCACCAGCGCCGCCCGCGGCGACAAGCGCCGGTACTTCGTCGAAGGACTGAGCGCGCCGGAGTCGCAGGCGGCCTATCAGGCGGGCAAGGACGCGCACTGCAACGAGGCCAAGACCCAATGCGAGGTGCGCAGGTCCGAACTGGCCCGGCGCAAGGCGCGGCTGCAGAAGGGCGGCCTGCTCACGCCCGAGCAGGCGCAGGCCATCGACCAGGAAATCGCCGGACTGGATTTGTACACCGCGGCGCTGGATCGCTCGGCCAAGGTCCGGAGCTTCCGCCCGCTGCTTGCACGCCTGAGCGAGGCGCTGGAGCGCCGGCCGCTGCCCAAGATCAAGCTGATCAACCTCTCGGTGTTCGGCTTCTCGCGCGGTGCGGCGCAGGCCCGGGCCTTCTGCAACTTTTTGCAAGACATCCTCGCGCCCGACCCCACGGGCACCATCAAGCAGTTGCGCGGCAAGGACGCGCCGGCCTACGCCCTGGCCGGCATTCCACTGCGGGTGCAGTTTCTGGGACTGTTCGACACGGTGGCGTCGGCGGGCATGGCCGATGCGTCGCCCTTCTGGCGGGGCTTTGGCGGCTGGGCGAATGGCACCATGGATATCCCGCACTGTGTGGAGCGCACGGTGCACTACGTGGCTGCACACGAACTGCGCCTGGCCTTTCCGTCGTCCAGCACGCGGCTGGGCCCCAGGAAGTACCCCAACAACTGCCTGGAGGTGATCTACCCGGGGGCGCACTCGGACGTGGGCGGGGGCTACAACCCGGGCGCGCAGGGCAAGTCGCGGGGTGGTCGCAAAGAACTGCTGTCGCAGATTCCGCTGAGCCACATGTACCGGGAGGCGCGACTGGCCGGAGTGCCGCTGCTGAGCGAAGGCGAACTGGGCAGCATGCCCGGTGGTGGCGCGGTCATCGCCGACATGCAGATCGCCCCCAAGACGGCCCGCCTGTATGACGCCTACCTGCGCGATTGCCCTGTGAAGGCCGACGTGGCCGAGACCATGATGAAGGCGCACACCCAAGCCTACTGGCGCTGGCGCGAGCAGGTGTCGGACACGGGCGAGCAGGTGTCTGAGAGGGACCGCTTCAACGCGCTGCAAAGCGTGAGGCTTGCATCACCGCAGGATCAGCGTGATCTGGTCGAGAGTGAGCAGGACTACCGGCTCGATCGCAAGCTGATGCGCGACGCCCTGGCGTGGGCGGCGCGGCCAGGGTACGCCGAAGAGCTGAACCCGGTGTATCTCGAGATTCGCGATACCTTGGCCCGGCCGCCTCTGTCGAAGGACGTGCACGACTTTTTCGACACCCTGGTGCACGACTCCCACGCCACCTTCTACATGCTGGGTCCGACGACGGCGCTGGATCGGCAGATGCTGTACGAGACGCTGGTGGAGAAGAAGGCCCGCGGCGAATCGCTGCGCAAGGTCGAGCAACGCATCGTGGATGGCGGGCGCAACTTTCCCGTGCTCACGGATGCGGACACGAAGGACCTGCTGGCCGCGCTGGACACGAAGTCGCGCATGGCCCTGGTGGTAGGCGCCGGTCAGACCACGCGGCGCGAGCGCGGGGGGCATCTGCACTACCGGCGCGTGTTCGATGCGAGCTGAACGGCAGCGTGGACCCGCCCATCTCCCCGCATCTTTCTGAAATGACCGCTTTGCCATGACCACCGCACCCACCACTTCATTCGAGATGGCGCCCTACGACCGGCCTGCGGCGCCGCCGGCAGCCCGCGCCGAGCCGCGCAAGCCGACCCTGGCACTGGCCCCCGAGCCTCCTTTCGAAGCCCGCCTCGCCGCCGTGAAGGCCGCACGCAACCCGCTGCTCGAAGCCGCCCAGCCGCTGCTGCGCATGCTCGCCGACATGCCCAAAGACCTGACGCGGCGGCAGGTGGATGTGTTCCAGCGCCTGCTGGCCCGCGACGTCAGCGTCTTCCAGTCGCTGTGCACGAGCGCCCAGCTCAAGCACGAGCACATGGTCGCCGCCAGCTACGTGCTGTGCACCGCCATCGACGAGGCGGCCAATAGCACGCCCTGGGGGGGCGCGCCGGATGGCGGCACCGGCGAGCAGACCGGGCCGGCCGGGGTGTGGGCGGGCATGTCGCTGGCGTCCCACTTTCACGATGACGCCAAGGGCGGCGAGAGGGTGTTCCTGCTCGTGGGGCGCCTGGCGGCCAGCCCGCAGGAGCACATCGACCTGCTGGAGCTGATCCATCAAGTGCTGGGGCTGGGCTTCGAGGGCCGCTACAGCAATGCCATGCAAGGCCGGCGCGAGCTGGAGACCATCCGCCATCGCTTGCTGACCCTGCTGAGTTCGCTGCGCGGCGAGGTGCCGCGCGAGCTCTCGCCGCACTGGCAGGGCGAGCGCGCCGGCAAGTTGCGGCTGCTGCGCAGCGTGCCGGTGTGGGTGACGGCCTCGCTGCTGTCGCTGGGCGCCTTGGCCCTGTTCGGCTGGTACAAGTACCAGCTGGTGCACATGGGCGCCGATGTGGAAGCGCGCATCGCCGACATCGGGCGCATGCGGCCGGCGTCGGCTGCCGCGCCAGCGGGCCGGCCGCTGCGGCTCAAGGAGTTGCTCGCGCCCGAGATTGCCCGCGGCACCGTGAGCGTGGAAGAGGACGGCCGCCACAGCACCGTGACCTTCAAGGGCGACGACATGTTCGTGCCCGGCCAGGCCCGCGTGAGCGCCAAGCTGACGCCGGTGCTGGACAAGGTAGCCCAAGAGATCAAGCAGGTCACGGGCACGGTGCAGGTGATCGGCCATTCGGACAACCAGCCGATCCGCACCAGCGAGTTTCCGAGCAATCAGGTGCTGAGCGAAAGGCGCGCCGCGGCCGTGGCTGCCGTGCTGCAAGCACGCGGCGTGCAGGCGGCCCGCATCCAGACACGCGGCCGCGGCGACACGGCGCCAGTCGCCGACAACGCCACCGCCGCCGGCCGCGCACGCAACCGGCGCGTGGACATCGTGGTGACGCAGGGCGAGGTGTCGATGGAGGCGGGGGCGGCGTCTGCACCAGGCGAGGCGTCGGCTCCATCGACGTCGCCATCGCCATCGCCATCGCCGACACCGACACCGACACCGACACCGACACCGACACCGACACCGACACCGACACCGACGCAGCCGCAGCCGCAGCCGCAGCCCGCCTTGCCGCAGCCGCAGCCCGCCTCGCCGCCGGCGCGTCGTTGAGAAGAGCTCAGGGAGTCACATCGTCATGCAAACCCTCAAACAGTTCCTGGGCTATCTCTTTTCCCGCCAGATGCTGGCGTTCGTGGGCGTGGTGCTGCTCGCGCTGCTGATCTGGTTCGTCGGCCCGCTGATCGCGGTGGACGGCCTGCGGCCACTGGGCACGGTGGGCGTGCGCGTGAGCGTGATCGTGCTGCTGCTGCTCATGGGCATCCTGTGGTTGGTCTCGGGGCCGGTCAGTCTCATCGGCGTGGCCGCCCTGTGTCTGCTGATCTGGCATGCGGGGCCGCTGCTGTCGCTGGGCGCTGCACAGCCGCTGGCGCCGGTCTGGATCCGCGCCACCCTCGTCGGGGTGCTGCTGTTCGTGTGTGCGGTCTATTGGCTGTATGTGCTGCTGCGGCTGCTGCAGGCCGATCCGTCGAAGCTGGAGAACCTGTTCGTCTTCGGCAAGGAGCGGGGCAAGGACGACGTGGCCCGGCAGGAGATGAAGGACGTCACCTCCATCGTGAACCGCGCCATGGCGCAGCTCAAGGGGCTGCGTGCGCGGGGCGGGATGCTGCGGCGCGTGCTGGAGGGCAAGCGCTATCTGTACGAACTGCCCTGGTACATGATCGTGGGCAGCGCCGGGGCAGGCAAAACGACGGCGGTGCTGAATTCCGGGCTGCAGTTTCCGCTCGCCCGCAAGGGCATGACCGGGCCGCGCAGCCTGTCGCTGCAGTCGCCCGCGGGCACGGTGCATTGCGACTGGTGGCTCACCAACGAGGCCGTACTGATCGACACGGCCGGCCGCTACACCACGCAGGACAGCACGCCCGCCGCCGACGCTGCCGAATGGCACGGCTTTCTGGGCCTGCTGCGCAAGCACCGCACGCGGGCGCCGATCAATGGCGCCATCGTGGCGCTGGATGCCTCGGACCTGCTGCTGCTGACGCCAGCCGAGCGCGCGGAGCAGGCCAGCGCAATTCGCGAACGGCTGGCCGAATTGCGCGAGGAACTCGGCATCCGCTTCCCGGTGTATGTGATGGTCACCAAGACCGACCTGCTGTGCGGCTTTCACGAGTACTTCCAGTCGCTGACCAGCGAGGGCCGCGCGCAGGTCTGGGGTTTCACGTTGCCCTTTCAGGGCATGAAGACGGGCCGGCCTGCCGACATGGCGGCGCACCGCGAGTCCCTGCGTGCGCAGATCGGCACGGAGCTGGGCCTGCTTAAGCAGCGGCTGGACGAGGGGCTGCGCATCCGTCTGAGCGAGGAGTTCGACGCCGATCGGCGCCGCAAGCTGTTCGCCCTTCCTGGCGAGCTGGCCGGGCTGGTGCAGCCGCTGGTGCAGGTGCTGGACGATGTGTTCCTCGATTCGCGCTTCGACAACACGCAGGCGCACAACACCTTGCGCGGCGTGTACTTCACCAGCGGCGCGCAGGCCGAAGTCCATCTGCCTGCCGATCCCGAGACGCTGCTGCAGCGCCTGTGGCGCAGTCTTGGCGTCTCGCCGCTGGAGTGGGTGCGCAAGGCAGACGCGCAGAAGGCTGCCCAAGCCGAAGCCCAGCGTGCCGAACCATCACCGCTCGCCGACGCGGCGGTGTCCGCTCCCGTGGCAGGCGAGGGCACGACGACGGGGGATGCGCAGGACGGCAACGCACTCCGCCAGTCGGCTGCGACCGCGGGCGCACCGGCGGCACCGCGCCCGGCTGCCGCCCCTTCTGCCCCTGCCGCCCCCCGGTCCTCCACGGACATCCGGCAGATGACGCAGCCCCGGCGCGGCCTGCAGGGCTACTTCCTGCAGGACCTGATGACCAAGGTCATCATTCCCGAGTCGCATCTGGTGCGGCCCAACCTGCGCTGGGAGTTCCGCTTCCGCCTGCTGCGGCTGCTGGGCCATGCACTGGCGATCGTGATCTTCCTGTGGCTGGCAGGTGCGTTGGCGCTGAGCTTCGGCAACAACAGGCAGTACCTGGGCACGATCGGGCAGCGGGCGCAGACGCTGGCGGCGCAGGTGCGGGGGCTCTATGCCCAATTCAAGCCGTCAGCGGTGCCCGACGTCCTCAGCAGCGCACGCGAGCTGCCGGCCTATGCGGGACTGGACTTCGCCGATCCGCCGGGCAGCTTCCTGTACGGGCTGTACAGCGTCCCCCCGGTGCGGGACGCTTCGGCGGCCACCTATGCCAGCCTGCAGGACCACCTGCTGTTGCCGGCCATCCTGCAGCGCATGGAGACCGTGCTGGCCCAGAGCGTGAAGGACAAGGACGCCAAGACGGCCTACGAGACCCTGCGCGTCTACAAGCTGCTGCACGACAGGGAGCGCTACATGAGCGGCGGTGCCCGCGATGTGCGCAACTGGGTGCTCAAGGACTGGGAGGCCTCGGACAGCGCCGCCGTCTTCGGCGGGCGCGCATCCATGGTGGGCCATGTCGAGGCGCTGTTCTCCGGGGATCGGTCCGTCCAGTCGGCCTCGCTGCCCAACGAAGGGCTGGTGCGCGAGGTGCAGGACTTCCTCAACGCCAACACCTCGACCCAGCGCGTGTACGAGCGGGCGAAGGCCGCCATGGCGCCCGAGGCACCGCAGGAGTTCACGCTGGTGCGCGCGGTCGGCCCCCAGGTGGGCACCGTGCTCGCGCGGGCGGACGGCCAACCGCTCGAAAAGGGCGTGCCGGGGCTCTTCACCTACGACGGCTACCACGCCCTGTTCAACAAGCGGCTGGGGGAGTTCGTGGAAAAGGCCCTCGAAGAGGATGCGTGGGTGATGGGCCGCACCGGTGCGGCCTCGCTGGCCGCTGCCGCTCAAAAAAAAACTCTGCGGGGTGAGGCCGCCGACAGCCTTCGGGGCAATCCCTTG
Organism: Pseudacidovorax intermedius; assembly: GCF_003350475.1. Classification (GTDB taxonomy): domain Bacteria; phylum Pseudomonadota; class Gammaproteobacteria; order Burkholderiales; family Burkholderiaceae_C; genus Xenophilus; species Xenophilus intermedius. The sequence goes on along the minus strand of NZ_QQAV01000017.1, from coordinate 80,222 downwards.
CTGGAGGACATCCGCCGCCAGTACCTGACCGAATACGCGCAGAACTGGCACACCTTCCTCGACTCGGTGCGCGTGGTCAGTAGCAGGGACGAGACCAACACCAGCCTCGGCTTCGACCTGAGCGTTCTGCGGCAACTGGCGGCGCCCGACTCGCCGCTCGCCCGCCTGGCCCGCGCCGCAGCGCGCGAGACGACGTTGTCGCGCCCGTTGGTGACCAACACCCGTGAAGAAGACAAGAGCTTTCTGGACAAGGCCTCCGATGCGCTCGACAAGAAGAGCCGCGAACTCGGCAAGAACCTCGGCATCCGCCCGGAAGAGCGACTGGAGAAGCAGCTCGTCGACGACACCTTCGCGGCGCTGCGCGAGGTGGTCACCGGCCAGCCCGACATCGCCATGGACGGCGGCGCGGGCGCAGCGTCGGCCAAGCCCGGGCTGGAGAACATCTCGGGTCTGCTGAACGAGTACTACACCGCACTGGTGGTGGCCGAAACGGCCCTGGCCGCAGGCAGTCTTCCGCCGGGAGGTCCGGAACTGGGCGCCCGTCTGAAGCTGGAGGCCAGCAAGCTGCCGGCCCCCTTTCGTGAAGTGCTGACGGCGCTGGCCGTGAACGGCGGCGACAAGGTGACGCTGGGTGCCACGGCCATCCTGCGCAAGCAGGCCCAGCAGCAGTTCGACCGGATCATGGGCCTCATGGCCATGCAGGTGAGCGAGCCCTGCAAGCGCGGGGTCGAGGGCCGCTATCCGCTGGCGGCCGTGGACCAGGACGCATCCATCGAGGACTTCACGGCCGTCTTCGCCGCGGGTGGTGCGGCCGACGAGTTCTTCAACAAGTACCTGGCGCCTTTCGTCGACACCAGCGTGCGGCCCTGGCGCTACAAGGATTCCTCGGTGGCCAACGCGATGGTGGGCGTGGAAGCCGTGGCCAGCGGTGGCACGCCAGCGCCGGCCACCACGGGCCCCACGATGCTCGGCGAACTGCTCAAGCTGCTGGCCCGCAGCGGGCCGTCACTCGATGCCTTCTACCGCGCGCAGCAGATCCGCGAGGTGTTCTTCCGCGACGCTGGCGGCAGAAAGCTGTCCTGGAAGATGGACCTGCGCGTGCTGGAACTCGAGCCCAGCATCACCGACCTGGTCATCGACATCGACGGCCAAGGGCTGCGCTACGTGCACGGCCCGGTGCAGCCCTTCGCCGTCAACTGGCCCGGACCCCGGGGCGGGTCCATGGCCGAGCTGAGCGCCAATCCGCGCATCTCGGGCCCGACGTCCACGATCCTCCAGCAAGGGCCGTGGGCGCTGTTCCGCCTGCTCGAAAAGGGCCGGATCGTGCAGACGGCCACCCCGGGCCGCCTGAGCGTGGAGTACAGCTTCGATGGCCGCAAGGCGCTGATCGACATCGGCACCGGCAGCCAGCCCAATCCGCTCAACAGTGACCTGCTCAAGGGCTTCCGCTGCCCCGGGCGGGCGGGTTGAAGCGATGGTGCGCGCATGGATCGAGGCCTGGCAGGTCACGCCGCCGGCCATCTGGGGCAAGTTGCCCGGGCATGCCGACTTCGTGCGAAGCGGCGTGCGCCATCGGGAGAGCGAAGGCTGGGCGACGTGGCTGGCGCTGGTCGCCGGGCGGGCCGTCGGGCATGACGAGGCCTTGGGTGCAGGGCAGGGCGCAGCGGCTCTGCCGGTCGCCTTCGTGCTGCCGCCCGGCACGCTGGCCTTCGCGCCGCGGCGCTTCGTCGTCGGCGTGATTGCGCCGTCCTCCGACCGGGTGGGGCGCCAGCATCCCTTGCTGGTCTATCAGCTGGCGCGTCCCGGCTGGGTGCGGCGGCAATTCGACCCGAAGACGCATGTGCCCCGCGATTGGCTCTTCTGGCTGGCACGGGCCGTTGCGCGCGAACTGGGACAGGCCGAGTGCGCGGACAGGCAGCCGCTGGAGCGACTGGTGGGCGGGCTCTGGGCGCTTTACACCACGGCGCCCCAGCGTCTGCCGCGGACCGCCTCCGCTCACCGGGGAGAGACCGCACAGCCGCAAGCAGATGGTCATGCCGCGGCAGCGCAGGCCCTGCTGGACGAACTGGCCGGCCCGCCTCCTGCCGACGACCCGGCGGCGCGGCTGCATGGCGTGCGCCACCTGCCCTGGGCCGACTGGCCGCAGCGCCTGCTGTCCACGCGGCCGAGCCCCGTCTTCTGGCAACAGGATGCCGAGGGAGGCTACGTGAATGCCGCCACCTCGTTGGTCCAGCTCTGGAGTTGCCTGCCATGAACCATCGTCCCGACCTCGACACCGACGTGGCCGCACCTCGCGCGGGCCCACCGCCCTTGCTGCGCCTGCGGCTGGTTCACAGCCGCGGGCATGCGCGGGACGCGGTAATCGCTCTTCGGCCTGAAGGCACGGGCATGGCCGAGGCGCTGGAGTTGGCCGGCGACCGGCTGAACGATGCGCAGTGGCGTGCCGCCAACCGCTGCCAGGTGACCTGGCAGGAAGCCGCCAAGACCTGGCAACTCGTCAACGACAGCGCCAACCTGGTCTGTTCGGTGAACGGGCAGCGCGTGGCAGGAGGCGGCCCCGTGACCCTCGGCGCGGGCGACGACCTCGAAGTCGGGCTGCATCGCTTTCGGGTGGAGTCGGTGGAGCCGGAGCCCCTTGCCAGGGCGCCCTCGGCGAGCGGTGAGGGCGCGGATTTCGGCCTGCATGGATCAAAGGCCGGGCCCGCCACAGCCGTGGCGCCCCACTTGCCTGCGGCGCAGGGTGTAGCCGCATCGGAGGATGAGTTCGACCTGACGGATCTCGCCACGCCCTGGTCCGAGGACACGATCACGCGCGCGGGCGACGCCGACCCCTTCGGCATGCTGGGCATCGAAGGTGCTCGGGGCGGGCGGCCCCCGGATCCGCTTGCGCAACTGCTCGGCGAGGCGCCGACCGCGCCAGTGCATGCGCCCCTGGCCCCACCGCCCCTTCGGCACTTTTCCGACGCGGACGCCCGTGGGGCGTCGGGTCCGAGCCCGGGTCTCTTCGACCGGCTTCACGAGGAGTTCGTCCGGGCCGTGCGTGACCCATCGCAGGTCGGCGGCACGGTGGACTGGGACGTGGCTCAGGGCCCGGGCGGTGAACCCGCCCCTTCGCTGGAACAGCTCAGCCACGATGCAGACCGCTACGCGCTGCTGCGCGACATCCTTCTGCCGCGCGAAGACATCGAACGGCTCATCGACCGCTTCGATCCGCTGAACCGGCCCAACCCGCTCGAAGGCGAGCGCAGCGAAGACGTGCTGCGCCTTTTCGCGCCCGAGCTCGCGCTCGATGCGCACAAGCCCCTGCCGAGCCTGACCCTGCGCGAGCACCGCGAGCTGGCGCCGGACAGCCATGTGCGAATCGGGCCGACCCAGCCCGCGCCGCAGCCCCAGGCCCAGGCCCAGGACGGGCTCCCGAATGGACGCGCCGCGTCCGACCCGATCACTCCCAGTCAACCATGACCCGATCCTCCTCATCCCCCAACGCGCAATCCTTCCGTGCCTGGTCATCCGCCGCGCCCCTCGCCGATGCGCTGTCGCGCGCAGAGTCGGCCGTGCGGGCTCGGCCCCAGGAGAGCCGAGCGCGCTGGCTGCTGGTCGAACTGCTCTGCGTGCTGGGCGACTGGCCCCGCGCCATGAAGCAGCTTCAGGCCTGGGCGGCGCTCTCCAAGGACTTCGACAGCACAGCTCACGTGGTGCGCGGCCTCATCCGCGCCGAGATGCAGCGCGCCGAGGTGCTGGCCGGCCGGGTCAGGCCAGCAACGCTCGCCGCCGCGGTGGAGGGCGAGGGCCACAACGACGCGCATGCACCGGTGCCGGAGGAGGGGCCGTCCGTGCCCGCATGGCTCGCCGGCCTGGCCGATGCCCTGCAGCACGCTGCCGGGGGCGCATCCGACACCGAGGCCGCGGACGACGCCCGTGAGGCTGCCCTGTCGCGGGCCCCTGCCGTCGCGGGCGAGAGCAATCTGGTCCCCGCCTTCACATGGGTGAGCGACTCCGACTCGCGGCTCGGCCCCGTGTGTGAAGTGGTCCTGGTCGGGGCCTACCGCTGGCTCGCGTTCCAGGACATCCGCAGCATCGACAAGCAGCCACCTCAGCGCCTGCTCGACCTGGTCTGGAGCCAAGCGGACTTCGTGCTGCGCGACGGCACGCCCCTCAAGGGCTACATGCCCATGCGTTATCCGTTGGCCGCCGGTGATCGGGACGCCTTGTTGCTGGGGCGCGAGACCGTGTGGCAGGACGTCGGTCGCACGGGCGTCCATGCGCGCGGCCAGAAGGTGTGGATGAGCAGCGGGGGCGACCTGCCGCTGCTCGACCTTCGCACCTGCCGGTTCGACACCGCCGGCCAGCACGCGGCGTGACCGGGGCCACGATGCACCGCGACCCGACCATGGCACAAGAGCCGTCGCCGTCCCCGCGGCGGGTCCATCCGGGCGCACGCGTGCCCCGTGCCGAGGGGGCGCCGCCCGCGCGCGCGCATGCCCGACTGCTGCCCACCCTGTTCGACCGGCTGCGCGATGCCGCGCCCGGTCAGTCCGACGAGCTGCCTGCGGCCTACACGGTCACGCCCAGCCAGATGCGCGACATCCTGCAGCGCGACCTGGCCTATCTGCTCAACACCACGAATGCGGAAGACGGAATCGACCGTGCGCGCTACGCCGAGGCGGCGCGCTCCACCCTCAACTTCGGCGTGCCGCCCCTGGCAGGCAGCTACCTGTCGGAGCGCCGCTGGGAAGAGGTCGAACTCATCATCCGCCGCGCCATAGCGGACTACGAGCCGCGGCTGATCCCGGACACAGTGACGGTGCTGCCCTTGATGAGAGAGGGCGCCCACGAGTCCTACAACGTCCTGCTGTTCGAGATCCGCGCCATGATCGATCTCAAGCCCTATCCGGTCGAGCTGACCGTCCAGAGCGCGGTCGATCTGGAGACCAACCGCATGAGCGTGGTGCGCCACGCCAGCGGTCCTGCGCGCGCCCCCCGCTGACACGGCGGCTTCGGCGCCAACGTCCACCTTGCCTCCTCCTCCCCCTGCCATGGATCCACATCTGCTCGACTACTACAACCGGGAGCTCGTCTACATGCGCGAGACGGCGGGCGAGTTCGCTGCTGCCCATCCCAAGATCGCGCGCCGCCTGGGCATGCACGGCATCGAAGTCGCCGATCCCTATGTGGAGCGGCTGATCGAGGCCTTCAGCTTCATGTCGGCCCGCATGCAGATCAAGCTCGACGCGGAGTTCCCACGCTTCACCCAGCGGCTGCTGGAGGTGCTGTATCCCAACTACCTGGCGCCCACGCCGTCCATGGCCGTGGCGCAGCTGCATCCCAGCGTGACCGAAGGCGACTTCACGCGCGGCTTCGTGGTGCCGCGGGGCACGGCCTTCCATGCGGGCGTTCCCGCGGGGGAGGAGACGCCGTGCGAGTTCCGCTCCGGCCAGGACGTGACGCTGTGGCCCATCGAACTGGTGGACGCCCGGCTCACCGGCGCGCCGCCCGACATTCCAGGGCTGGAGCGCTACGTGCCGCCCCATGTGCAGGTGACCGGCGCACTCCGGCTGCGGCTGCGCACGGTAGGCGAGCTGAACTTCGACGACATCGCAGGGCTGGACCGTCTGCCCATCTACCTGCGCGGCGACGAGCAGGTGGCCTCGCACCTGTTCGAACTGCTGCACACCTCGGCCGTCGCCACCTTCGTCGGTGCGCCCGGCCGGCTGGCGCAGCGCCCCCATGTCGTCACCGCCGATGCGTTGGTGCATGAAGGCCTCGCTCCCGGGCAGGGCCTGCTGCCGCTGGCCTGGAACACCCTGCACGGCCACAACCTGGTGCACGAGTACTTTGCCTGCCCCGAGCGCTTCTACTTCTTCACCCTGACCCAGCTGGCCGGCGGGCTGGCGCGCGTCGAGGGCGCGGAGGCGGAAATCCTGATCCTGCTCTCCCGTCCACCCGGCCATCTGGGCGGGCTGGTCGACGCGGGGCAGTTCGCGCTCTTCTGCACGCCGGTGGTCAACCTCTTCACGCGGCGCACCGACCGCATCGAGCTCGATGGCACCCACACCGAGTTCCACCTGGTTCCGGACCGGTCGCGCCCGCTCGACTTCGAGGTGTATGCCGTCCAGGCCATCAGCGGGCAGCAGTCGGAGACCACGGCCGCCATGGCGTTCCGCCCGCTCTACCAGACCCTCAACGAGGACGAGGGCAACCATGGCCGCTACTTCTCGGTGCGACGGGAGCAGCGGCTGGCGTCGGAGTCCGCGCGCAAGTACGGCACGCGCACGCCCTACATCGGCACCGAGGTCTTCCTCTCCCTGGTCGACCAGCACGAGGCGCCCTACCCGGACAGCCTGCGCTATCTGTCGGTGCAGGCGCTGCTCACCAACCGTGACCTGCCCTGCCTGGTGCCGCGCAACGGCCTCGATGATCTGGCCGTGGCGGACTCCATCCCCGTGCGTGCCGTCGGCCTGATCCGGCCCCCGAGCCGGCCCAAGAGCCCGTTCGCGCAGCGGGAGATCGCCTGGCGGCTGATCCGGCAGCTGGGCTTCAACCATCTGCCGCTGGCCGACATGCCCCACCGCGACGGCGCCCAGGGTCTGCGCGACATGCTGCGGCTGTTCGTCTCCATCGACGACGACGTGCAGCTGCGGCAGATCCAGAGCCTGGTGGGCTCGCGCATCGCGCCGGTCACCCGGCGGCTGCCTGGCGCCGGGCCGCTCATCTACGGCCGGGGCGTGGAATGCATCCTGAGCGTGGACGAGGAGGGCTTTTCGGGCACCAGCCCCTACCTGTTCGGCCTGGTGCTCGAACACTATCTGGCGCGGCACGTCAGCATCAACGTGTTCACCCAGACCACGCTCGAATCGATGCAGCGGGGCACCGTCGCGCGCTGGCCCGTGCGCATGGGTGGACGGGGGGCCGTGTGAGCGCGGATCGGGCACCATCGGAACCCGCAAGGAACCTGCATCGCACGTTGCAGCGCCTGCACAGGACGCCCTGGAAGTTCGGCTTTCTTGCCCTGATGCGCCGGTTCGCGGCCACGCATGCCCATCTGCCACCCATCGGCCAGGCGGTGCGGCCGCAGCAGGAGCCCTTCCGGCTGGGCCAGCTGGCCGCGCTGACATTCGCACCGCGTGAGATCGCCGAGATCGTGATGCCGGATGCGGCCGGCCCCTCTGTCGGAACGATGCCGCAGCGCCGGGGCAACAGCGCCGCCTGGCCCTTGATCCGCCTGTATGGCCTGGGGCTGCTCGGGCCCAACGGCCCGCTGCCGCTGCACTACACCGAGATCGTGCGCGACCGCACCGAGAACCAGGGCGACCCCACGCTGGCCAACTTCCTGGACCTGTTCCATCACCGCTACCTGACGCACCTGTATCGCGCCTGGGCACAGAGCCAGGCCGCCGCGGGGCTGGACCGTGCCGACGACGAGCGCTTCAGCCGCTACGTCGCACACCTCACCGGCCACGATCCGCTGGAGATCCGCGACTCCGTGCTGCCCTCGCATGCGCGCCTGTCGGCGGCAAGCCACCTGGCCCGGGAGGCCCGCAATCCGGACGGTCTGGCCCACACCCTTGCGCACTTCTTCGCCGTGCCGGTGCAGATCCATGAATTCGTCATGCACTGGATCCGCATCGGCGACGAAGACCAGAGCCACCTGGGCCAGGCGAGGAGCTCTAGCCTCATGGGCATCGGCGCGATCGCGGGCGAGGTGGTGCCCGATCGCCAGAACAAGTTCCGCATCGTGCTCGGGCCCTTGAGCCTGGCGCAGTACCTGCGCTTCACGCCCTGGGGCAAGGACCTGCCCTTGCTCGTGGAGTGGGTGCGCGGCTTCATCGGCTACGAGTTCCTGTGGGAGGTCGAACTGCGGGTGCGCAGGGACAGCGCCCCGCCCGCCCGCCTCGAAGACAAGGAAAGGCTGGGCTGGTCCACCTGGCTGGGCGGCGCTGACGAGGATCGGCAAGAGGTCACCGCAGACGGTGCGCCTGCGGTGCCGGCGGACTATTCGGTTGGCATGGTGTTCGAGCCGGAGCAGTACATCCAGGCGCGCAGCGGTGCTGCAGGCGCCGCCCCGGGCGCGGCGCATGCCGCGTAGAGCGCAGACGCCAGCCGCAGCCCAAACACGTTCAACAAGGAGGTTCTCGTGTCCATGACGTCCCATACCCTGCGCGTGCAATCGCCTGCGCTTCCCCTCTTCGGCGGCAATCCCTTGCTGCACCCGGTGCGCCTGGCCGGCCGCGAGGGCCTCAACAGCCTCTTCGAGTACGAACTCCTGCTGGCCACGCCTGAGGACCTGGTCCCCGGCGCCCGCGCCGACGCCTGCGCCAACATCGACCTCGACAGCCTCATCGGCCGGGAGATCGCCTGCGAGATCGCGCTGGATGGCGCCGGCACCTTCCTGCCCGGCGCGGTCGGCGCTGCCGTGGACCGCATCGGCGCCGGCACCCGGCAGATCAACGCGCTCATCACGGCGGCGCAGCTCTGGGGCGAGGAGGGGCGGCACCTGCAGTACCGCCTGACCCTGCGGCCCTGGCTGCACCTGGCCACTCTGCGCACCGACTGCCGCATCTTCCAGAACAAGACCGTCGTCGACATCCTGGACGACGTGCTCGGTGCCTACGCCTTTGCCGTCGACAAGCGCCTGATCGAGCGCTACCCCGTGCGCGACTACCAGACGCAGTACAACGAGAGCGACTTCGCGTTCTTCGAGCGCCTCTGTCAGGAGTGGGGCATCAATTACTTCTTCGAGCACAGCGAGGGCCGCCACCGGCTGGTGCTCATCGACAACATGGGCGCCCACCGCGCCATGCCCAGTGCCGCCTATGCGGACGTGCACTACCACCCGCCGGGCTGGAAGGTGGACGCGGAATACATCCACGCCTTTGCGCCGCAGCACCAGCTGGCCAGCGGCCGCTACGTCACCCGCGATTACGACTACACGCGCCCCCGTGCGGACCTGAGCCGAAGCCGCAAGCACCCGCGTCCCACCGGGCAGGCCGATGGCGAGGTGTACCAGTGGCATGCCAGCGCCGGCGGTGCCCACTATGCCCAGCCCAGGGCCGGCTCGACGGGTGCCAACGACCCCGCGGACGAGGGCGACCAGCTGGCCTTGTTGCGCATGGAGGCCCTGCGTACCCATGCCGTCCGCGCCCAGGCGCGGGGCCATCTGCGTGGCATGGTGCCGGGCTGCACCTTCCGGCTGCACAAACATCCCCGCAGCTCGGCCAACATGGAATACCTCGTGCTGGACACCACCTTCCTGATCGAGGACGTGGGCCGCGACAGCCAGCGTGTGGAAGCCGGCCAGGAGCGGCGCCAGCAATGGCGCGTGACGGTGGACTTCACCGTCCATCCCATGAAGGAGCCGCTGCGGCCCGAACACACCCGTGCCAAGCCCCACACGCATGGCCCACAGACCGCGCTGGTCGTCGGCCCAGAGGGTCAGAACCTGTGGACCGACGAGCTGGGCCGCATCAAGGTGCAGTTTCCATGGGACCGGCTTGGGCACAAGAACCAGAACAGCGGCTGCTGGGTACGTGTCTCCAGCGACTGGGCTGGAAACCAACTCGGTGGCATGCACGTGCCGCGCATCGGGCAGGAGGTGGTCGTCGACTTCGTGGGCGGCGACCCGGATCTGCCCATCTGTACCGGCCGCGTCTTCAACCAGATGAACCTGCCGCCATGGTCCTTGCCCGGCCAGAGCGCCCTGAGCGGCTTCCGCAGCCGCGAGCTCACGCCCAATGGCGGCAACAGCGCCAGCGGGCGCAGCAATCATCTGGCCTTCGATGACACGGGGGGGCGCATCCAGGCACAGCTCAAGAGCGACCACCTGCATTCCAGCCTGAGCGTGGGGCACATCACCCGCATCGAAGACAACCAGGGCCGCAAGGACCCGCGTGGCGAAGGCTTCGAACTGGCGAGCGAAGGCTGGGGGGCGATGCGGGCAGGCAAAGGTCTGCTCATCACGACGGACGGACGCTCGGAGGCGGTGGGCGGCATGCTCAGCCGCACCGAACTCGTGGCCTGCCTCGAACAGGCGCTCGCCGTCGCCAGGGATCTGGGCAAGGCGGCGGACACCTGCGACGCCGGCAAACGCGACACCGGGGCGCAGCAGTCGCTTTGCGAGGCGGCCGATGCGCTGGGCCACGGCGCCAATGACGAAGCCTACGCACGCGGCAAGGCCCCGGGCGGGCAGCCGGTGCTTGCCTTGAGCGGCGCCGCCGGCATCGCCGCCGTGACGCCGCGGGACTTCACCCAGTACGCCGGCGTGAACATCGACACCGTGGCCGGCCAGAACCAGCAGCACTATGCCGACGCGTCCATCCTGCACACGGCCGGCAAGGACATCGGCCAGTTCGCGCGCACTGGTGACATCCGCGTCATCGCCAGCGAAGGCCGGCTGATCCACCAAGCCCAGCACAACAGCGCCGAGATCACCGCGCAGAAGTCCATCACGCTGCAGTCCACCGAGGACGACATCGTCATCCGCGCCCGCAAGGGCATCACGCTGATGCTGGACGACGGCACCTATCTGCGCATGCGCGGCGGCAAGGTCACCTGGGGCATGAGCGGCGAATACCTGGTGCAGACCGCCAACTACCGACTGAGCGGCGCCAGCACGATGAAGGTCGACTTTCCTGCGTTCCTGCGCACCGATCAGGCGCAGCAGCTCAAGCTGCACCGGATGGGCAACAAGGCCGATGGCCTGGAGAACAGGGCCTACACCATCGCCAAGGCGGGCGGGCAGAAGACGTCGGCGCAGTCGGATGGCGACGCCCTGTCCAGGCTGGACAAGCCGTTCAACGTCGGTTGAATCCCTTTATCCCACCCATAGCCAACTCAAGGAGGAGAAACATGACATCTCGGCCGTCGGTCGCTGCATGGGCAGCGAAGGCATTCCCAGCCGCAGCCAATGCAGCAATCTGGCGACGAAGCTGCCACGCGTCGACTTCAACTTCAACGATGAGCAGTACAAAACCATGCTGATGGACGGTCTCACGATGTTGGAGCCGTGCAGGAAGGGGGGCTGACATGCGATGGATCAGTCGTCTCGTCGTGGCCATCTTGGCCTTCGTACTTTGGGGATGCAGCACGACCACGCCGGCATCTGTGCCTCGGCCCACCGGGGGTGTGGAAGCGAACACGAAGAACGTGCTGCGCATTCCTTCTCCGAATCGGATGCTCGCCGTTCGCACGCCGAGCGGGAGCACATCGACCTATAAAAGCGACCAGCAGGGCATCGTTCGTCTTCCGGGCGGTGAGGAATTCAACCCAGAGAACCTGGAGGTCATGGTCTGTCGAATGCCGAACGGATGCTCGGTGCCTCCGAGCAAGTGATACGTGGCCTGAACGGCGACCAAAAAGATTCACAGGGAGAACATGAGCATGGGAAAGCTGACATGGGGCGTCGTGCGGCGCTCGGCCATTGCCACATCGGCATTGCTGTTGGGGGCGTGCGGTCTGCGCGGTGTGGCGCCTGCGCAGGCGCAGAGCGCCAAGCCGGAGCCTGCGCCGGTGGTCATCTACCGGATCGATGACCATCGGTACTTCGAGGTCACGCCGCGCAATGACTGCTACGGCGACATGATCTATTTTGTTGACACGGCCAAGGGCATCCGATCGAGCGTGGTGAAGTTCGATCCGGTGATGAACCGAACCAAACTGATCATCGACGCGGCCAACGATGACTACCTGATCGGGCCGGTGACGCGGGGAGGGAACACGAACTGCTCGTCGGGGGGCGGGGCGTGTGGGAGCGACAAGATGCCGTACTCGACGGATGGGGGCAGGACGTGGCAGTTGGTGTGGTCGCCCGGAACGACCTTCGACTTGATGGTCAGTGGGTCGATGGCCTACCAGTCGCATCGCATTCAGACTGTGGTCACCGACGGCCTGGATCTCACCATTGCACGGCCAATCAGTTCGGATTGGAAGTGGATCCGCGATTTCGCGGTCCAACCTCGAATTGCCCCGGTAGATACCAAGGTTCTGTGCACTGCCCCTCGTCAGCCGGAGGGCCAATGAGTCAAGACAGAGACCTCAGCCACCTTCCTTGTGTCACGCCTGATCCAGGCAAGTGCCAGTGGGTGAAGTGCAAAGGAACGGGCATTGATGATGCCTATGCCGAACGAACTCAAACCATGGGTGTTCCTCTGTCGATGCCAGGGGTCATCATCTTCGTGCATGGGGTCAACTCGGAAGGCGAGTGGTATCACGACGCATCCGGAGAGTTCGCCAAAGGCTTGAATATGCGCTTGGGCAGAGACGACCTCAGGCAGCTACAGAAGGATACGAAGGGCGATGAAGACAAGGTCACCGCACATCGCTATCTCCAGCGCGGGGGAGACGGCAAGCGCATCGCCTCACCCATCATCCCCTTCTACTGGGGCTACAAGTGCGAGCGCACGCAGCGCAAGATGGTCCGTGGCACGGAGCAGCTCGGCTCGACGCCCGCCTGGACGGACATGCATGGCAACCCGCTGAGATCGGACGGAGCCTGGGGAGGCGGGCCGTTCCAGAACGGGGGCGCGGCGCTGTCGTCGTTCTGGCTGCCCATCGGCCGCGCGGCGAAGACGACGAGGCAGCTGCGGCCAGGCGGCGGCAGAAGCCAGCCGTCATCGGCGACGCGATAGGAGTTTTTTCAGGGAGAACATGAGCATGGGAAAGCTGACATGGGGCGCCGTGCGGCGCTCGGCCATTGCCACATCGGCATTGCTGTTGGGGGCGTGCGGTCTGCGCGGTGTGGCGCCTGCGCAGGCGCAGGGGGGCGAGCCGTTGGAGTCGCCGGTGGTCGCCTATCGGATCGATGACCACCGCTACTTCGAAATCACACCGAAGGCCAATGGCCTTTGCACGGGAAGGACGCTGTATTTCGTAGACACGGCGAAGAACATCCGCAGCCAGGTGGTGGGATGGGACAACGTGATGACGCGGGGCAAGCTGATCATCGACGCGGCCAACGACGAGTACCTGATCGGGCCAGTGACGCGAGGCGGGAACACGAACTGCTCGTCGGGCGGAGGAGCGTGTGGAGGCAACAAGATGCCTTATTCGACGGACGGTGGGCGCACATGGAAGTACGTCTGGGCGTACTCCTACGATGACGGCCTGATGGCAAGTGGCGCCACCGCGTACAACCTCGATGGCACCAAGCTGACCCATGCATTGGACCTGACCCTTGCCCGCCCTCAGAGCGATGACTGGCGCTACGTGCCTGGATTCGTGTTCGTCCCGCGGGTTGCGCCCGTCGACACACGAGTTCAGTGCGCGACGCCGGCAAGTGGAGGTGCCCGATGAGCGCGAACACGGATCTGAGCAATCTGCCACCTGTCGTTCCAGACCCTGGCCAGTGCCAATGGGTGAAGTGCAAAGGCACGGGAATCGATGACGCTTATGCCAAACGAACCCACACCATGGGCATGCCTCTGTCGATGCCGGGGGTCATCATCTTCGTACATGGCGTCAACTCGGAGGGCGAGTGGTACGACGACGCGGCCAACGAATTTGCGAGAGGGCTCAATCAGCGGTTAGGTCGCAGCGACCTGACGAAGCTACTTCCGGACCAGGCCGCTGCCAACGGGCGAAAGCCCACCCGTTACGGACCAACCAACGAGGCCCGTGAGCGAGTCTTGTCGCCGGTGATCCCCTTCTACTGGGGCTACAAGTGCGAGCGCACGCAACGCAAGATGGTCCGTGGCACGGAGCAGCTCGGCTCGACGCCCGCCTGGACGGACAT
>NZ_QQAV01000017.1:0-66396 GCF_003350475.1 Pseudacidovorax intermedius | reverse complement strand
ATCCCCTTCTACTGGGGCTACAAGTGCGAGCGCACGCAACGCAAGATGGTCCGTGGCACGGAGCAGCTCGGCTCGACGCCCGCCTGGACGGACATGCATGGCAACCCGCTGAGGTCGGACGGGGCCTGGGGAGGCGGGCCGTTCCAGAACGGGGGCGCGGCGCTGTCGTCGTTCTGGCTGCCCATCGGCTTCAGAACGGACATCGCGGGCGGCACCATCGACGTGAACCACATCAACCCGGTGATCGGTCGCAAGCTGGTGGACTGCCTGCCGAGGCTGTACGACGCGCATGCGGCGAGGCGACGACGATGCGGAGGCCGCGACTTGTTCCGCCGCGGAAGCCAGCCGTCATCGGCGACGCGATAAGAGTTTTTTCAGGGAGAACATGAGCATGGGAAAGCTGACATGGGGCGCCGTGCGGCGCTCGGCCATTGCCGCATCGGCATTGCTGCTGGGAGCGTGCGGTCTGCGCGGTGTGGCGCCTGCGCAGGCGCAGAGCGCTAAGCCGGAGCCTGCGCCGGTGGTCATCTACCGGATCGATGACCACCGGTACTTCGAGGTCACGCCGCGCAATGACTGCTACGGCGACATGATCTATTTCGTGGACACGGCCAAGGGCATCCGATCGAGCGTGGTGAAGTTCGATCCGGTGATGAACCGAACCAAGCTGATCATCGACGCGGCCAACGATGACTACCTGATCGGGCCAGTGACGCGAGGGGGGAACACGAACTGCTCGTCGGGCGGAGGGGCGTGCGGGAGCGACAAGATGCCGTACTCGACGGATGGGGGGCAGACGTGGCAGTTGGCGGCACACCCGGGCTGGGGAGACGACCTCATGCTTAGTGGCCCGAATGCGTACCACTCCTATGTGAATCAGGCGCGCATCACGACGACCTTGGATCTCAGCACCTCACCGACCACCCGGAACGCAAACTGGCGGTATCTGCCTGGTTTTGCTTTCAGCCCGAGAAAGCTGCCTGCCGACACAACGGTGGTTTGCAAGGCGGCCGTGCAAGGGAGTTTCCAATGACTCACGACAAGGATCTGAGCACACTCCAGCCTGTAGCGCCGGACTATGGCAAGTGCCAATGGGTGCAGTGCAAACGCACGGGCATCGATGACGCCTATGCCGAGCGAACTCACACCATGGGCGTGCCTCTGTCGATGCCGGGCGTCATCATTTTTGTCCATGGCGTCAATTCCGAAGGCGAGTGGTATTTCGACGCTGCCAGGGAGTTCGCAACTGGCCTTAACCGTCGACTGGGACGGAGCGACCTGCAGCGTTTGGTCAGAGACGGCATAGGGGATCAAGACAAGGTCACCGCGCACCGCTTCCTTCAGCACGACGAGAGTCAGGCCCGCATCGCTTCCCCCATCATCCCCTTCTACTGGGGCTACAAGTGCGAGCGCACGCAACGCAAGATGGTCCGTGGCACGGAGCAGCTCGGCTCGACGCCCGCCTGGACGGACATGCATGGCAACCCGCTGAGATCGGACGGAGCCTGGGGAGGCGGGCCGTTCCAGAACGGGGGCGCGGCGCTGTCGTCGTTCTGGCTGCCCATCGGCTTCAGAAAGGACATCGCGGGCGGCACCATCGACGTGAACAGCATCAACCCGGTGATCGGCCGCAAGCTGGTGGACTGCCCGCCCAGGCTGTACTACGCGCATGCCGCGCGGCGGCTGGCGAACCTGGTGACGGACATCCGCACGCACCTGCCCAACGAGCCGATCAACATCGTGTCGCACAGCCAGGGCACGATCGTGACGCTGTGCGCGCTGTTCTACGTGAAAAAGGCGGGCGTGCGTGCGCCGGACACGGTGCTGCTCAACAGCACGCCCTACCGCTTCGATTGGGAAGTGACCGACTACCTGTCGGCGGCCAATGGCTGGAACACGGTGCAGAAGGAAGAGCAGCTGGTGGCGACCTTTGCCAACGCGGCCAGGATCCTGGCTGAAGGAGCGAAGGAGTACCCGGCGCCGCCTGAGCCCGATGCTGCCTGCACCCATGCGCACCGGCCCGAGCATGCGTATGACGACGCCTGCTACGTGCACAAGCCTGCCGATGTGCCGCTGTGGCAGGCGGAGATCGGAGGCCTGGTGCAGCCCCCGGGCACACCGCGAGGCGAGGACGGCAAACCTTGGTGGACCCTGCCCAAGTACGCGCGGCCCGACACGCGGGGCAAGCTGATGGTCAACTTCAACCCGGGCGACCGGGTCATCGGCATCGCGTCGGTCTCGGGCATGGGCTGGCGGGGCATCGCGCCGCGGTACATGGACAAACTGGGTGCCAGTGTGCAGCAGCGCCTGTTTGCGCGGGGCAGCAACGCCGAGCACAACCCGCCGGTGGGCAGCAAGCCTACGGGCAAGCCGCTCCCGTACTTCTACAAGCAGATCGAGCCGATGCGCGACGGGGAGACGCGCGGCGCAACGGAAGTGTGGCACTACCTGGACGGCAGCCGGGCCGACAAGATGTGGAAGATCGCGACCGAGCGGGCGCTGCTGCACCTGATGCCGGCGCTGGGCGACCTGACGCCCAGCTGGCGGGGGGAGGTGGAGGAGGTGCTCGTCAATGCGCCCGAGGTGCCCCGGCCACTATGGTTGCCCCAGCAGTTCGACGGCGACTACGTGATGTACGACGGCGCGAAAGGGGAGGACCCGGACGGAAAAGCCGTCGGCGCCGACGCGGAGCAGCGCGAGGACTTCGAGGATGACGTCACCTACCAGGAGCGCCAGACCGTGTTGGTCAAGGACGGGAAGGGCTTCGAACTACTGCGCTACGAGACCTGGAAGGAGGTGGAAGAGCGCCGCAGCCGCGAGGTCGGGCGCACGCCCGTGTCGCCCTCCAATCATGCGGCCATCCTTCGCTTCAAGAATGCAGAGGACGGCACCTCCCCCGTGGCCGACGTGCTCAGCTACGACCTCACGGTCGGCATGGGCCGCGCCTGGCACGACGAGGACTACTGGCACTACCTGCTCGACCTGGCCGACTGGAAGAAGAGCGACCCGTACTACAAGGACACGGAGAACGGCGGGATGGGGGGTGTGCTGCCGGCTTCCGACAGGCTGATGCCTGAGGGCATCGTGGCCCGGGATGCGAACGACAAGCTGGTGCATGTTCCTTATGCTGCCCCGGCCCGCCCCCCTGAGTCCCGCCCGGTCGCGAGGTCGCAACGATGAGCGCGCGCTTCCGTTACGAGCCGGCGGCGCCCTCGGCCTTCGGCCTGCTGCACATCGCGGGCGTGGGCCTGCGCGTGGACCATGTGCCCGCCGGCGCGCTGTGGGGACGTGTGCAGCGACAGGGGCCGCCTGACGAGGAGGCGCCGGAGCCGCCGCAGACGCTGGACCGCTGCAATCACGAGGCCGGCCTGTTCCGCAGTGCGGCGCTGCGTGCGGCCCTGACCCATCGCACGGCGTATGACCAGCGTGGCCGATTCGTGGAGAACTATCCCCTGCCCATGCTGCTGTCCCTGCCGACGATGTTCGGCAAGCCCGAGGCCGAGCGGATCGCCTGGCGGCGCGCCTACCGTGCCGAAGTCCAGTGGCAGCTCAACGACGGTCCGGCGGCCATGGCCTTCCACCGCCTGAACCCGGGTGCGGTCAACACGGAGCAGGGGGGCGCGGTGAGCTTTCAGGCGCTGGCCCAGGCCTTCGATACGCAGGGCGACCTCAACAGCATGCTGCTGTGGGCCGAGGACGGCTATGCCGCGCGCGCCAGGCAGGGCGGGTGGGAGCCTCCGGCCGGCCAGCCCGCCGAGACGCTGGAGGACATCCTGTCGCGGCCCAAGCGGCCCGGGCAGTTGCGCGACGTCTTCTCGGCGGTGCTGTTCAAGCGGCCGGAGGCGGCCGAATGGCTGCGCGAATGGTCCCTGCATGTGATCGACAAGAGCGACGCGCAGAACTTCTCGAACGGCGTCGCCGCGCGTGGGCCCCACGGCTACGGCGGCCTGAACCGCACGGTGTGGGAGCCGCCCGCGTATTTCGACGCGCCGCAGTCCGGCTTCCGGCCCACGCCCAACGTGCCGGAGCCCTGGAGCCGGCCCCAGTACGAGCAGTACAGCCAGATGCCCACGCTCGCCCTCATGGTGCCGCCCGACATCGCCTACTTCAAGGAGGGCATGTCGACCGAGCAGCGCGCCGCCGCACTGGAGGCCGCGCTCGTCAAGGTGCTGCAGACGCCGGCCCTGCGCCAGCGCGGGCCCCGGCGCCTGTTCTACAGCGCGACGGCCGATGGCGATGGCGCGGCCCTGCTGGCCCGCGGCCTCGCGCGCGCGGCGCCGCAGGCGGGCCTGCTGCAGCCAGGCGCGGCCTTCCGGCTGGAGCAGTGCCTGGGCGGTGACCTGGGCGCCGGCACCATGGGTGCCGCGCTGGGCTTGGCCACCATCGCAGTGTGGGAGACGCGCGAGCCCGCCCTGGTCGTCAACCTGCGCGACTCCGGCGGCGCCGTGGTCTGCGGGCTGTTGCCCGTCAACGAGGACTACCGAAAGCGCATCCACCCCCGACCCTATGTGATCTGACCATGGCAGCCCAACCTTCCCGTCCTTCAACTCAACACGCCCGATTGCAGGGGCGCCCTCTTGCACTACGGGTAGGCGAGACCAGTGTGCACCACGTGCATGGTCCGCCAATAGATTCACCGGTTTGCAGCTCCACAAGGTGCGCCAGCGGCAAGAGCCCATTTCCGATATTGGGTCAGTGTAAAAAATTCGGCCCGATGATAATCGAGGGCGGGAATAAAAATGAAAAGATATAAGATAATTGCAGTTCTTGTGGTGGGTGCGCTTGTCGGCGTTCCTGCCGCCCTGATTGATCCGGTTAAAGCAATCGCCATAAGCTTTGGCTTCTCATTCTTATTTGGATGCACAGTGTATTTGGCTGCGCATCCATGCGGATCAAGGGATTCACCGCCCAAGTTGGAGGGACTTCTTCGTGTCCTCGTGGGCGCGGTTGTTGTCGAATTTCTACTCGTGGTGTTTATTATTGCTGCTGCACTGGTTTTATATGAGATATATCCCTACTAGATTCACCTGAATTATCTCGTCAATCATGATTGAATTTTCCATTGCGGCCCATATCGAAACGGAGATGTTCCGTTGAAAATTCATAAGAAAATGAAAATCAATGAACAGGAATTCACCCCAAGCGGGTATGCGTCCGCCGAAGACAGTACTTCTTAACGTTTTGTCCCATATGGAAATTTACCCGCGGTCGACCGACCCCAGATCCACAGTGCAGACCCCTCCATACGTCATCTGACCATGGCAGCCCAACCCCTCATCCTCCAACACGACCAATGGCGCAAAGGCCAGGGCGGCGCGCCCGCCGGTGTGGTCGGCGAAAGCGATGGCAACGCCTATGCTGGCCTTGACCTGAACCTCATCACCTTCACTGCCAGCACCTTCAGCGGCAGCAGCTTCTCGGGCACGAGCTTCCAGGAGGCGCAATGGTCGGGTTGTCAGTTCGACGGCTGCACCTTCTCGGCCTGCGACCTGCAGCGCATCGCCATCGCGGGCTGCACCTTCGTGGCCTGCACCTTCAGCCACTGCATGATGGCGCAGTGCGAGCTGGTCGACTGCCGATTCCTGCAGTGCACGTGGACCGGGCTGAACTTCGATCACGCGCGCTGGCAGCAGGTGTCGCTGCTGTCGTGCAAGGGCTCGGACATCAATGCCCAGCACCTGCATGGGCAGCGGGTGGACTTCACCGGCAGCCAGCTCAACAACATGCAACTCGCCCACGCGCAGATCAACTAGAAGCCCCGATCCCTTGCTGTCACATCCATGTCCATGACTCCTGCCATCTCCCCTTCACCACCCCTGGCCACACGCCACGCCCTGGGCGCCTCGGCCGACTGGCTGCTGCCCATCAGTGACATCGAACCCTGCGGCCCCAACCTGGAGTACGACCCGGAGTACGCCATGCTCTGGACGCGCCTGCAGCCGAGGGGCGAGGCGCAGTACGGCAACTTCGTCGACACGCCCGAAGGACCCAACTGGGCCGAGGTCGAGCGCGATTGCCGCCGGCTGCTGCTGCGCACCAAGGACCTGCACCTGATCGTCTGCCTCACCCGTGCGCGCACCCGCCTGGGCCAGGCGACGGGGCTGCTGCAGGGGCTCGACATGCTGGTGCAGTCGCTGCGTGCCTGGCCCGACTCGATCCATCCGCAGCTGCTCATCGATGGCGAGGCCGAACCGGCCGTCCGCGCCAACGCGCTGGCGGCGCTTGCCGATCCCGAGGGCCTCCTGGGGGACGTGCGCGAGATCTCGCTCGACACCGGGGCCGGCGTGCGCCTGACCGTGCGCGATGTGGAGCGGGCCCTCGCGGTGCCGCGGCCCGAGGATGCGCGGTCGCCGGAGTCGGTGCGCCGGCAACTGACGGCGCTGCGCCGGGCGGCCGTGGGTGATCCCGATGTGCCGGTACACCAGCTTGCCGCCGCCTGCCGCCATGTGCAGACCATCGCGGCCTGGTGCCGCAGCCATCTGGGCGATCAGGCGCCCGATCTCCTGCCCTTGCAGCGCATGCTGGAGCTGTTCGTGCCCGCGCCCGATGAACTCGACGCCGTGACCGCCGTCCCGCCGTCGCCGGCCGCCACGTCGACGCCCGCTGCGGTGGATCTGCGCAGCCCGTCGTTGGCAGCGGAACTGCGACCGGTCACGCGCGACGATGCGCTCGCCGCCATCCGCCAGGTGCGCGACTGGTTCGAGTTGCACGAGCCCAGCAGCCCCGTCCCCGCCTTGCTGCGGCAGGCGGAGCGCATGGTCGGTCGCCGCTTCAGCGAAGTGGCCGACTGGGTGCCGCTGGACCTGCTGCGAAAGTGGGATGCCGAGGACGAACAGGACATGTCACGAGGAGGCCGGCCATGAACCTGGACGAAGGCGCCATCATTGCCCTGGGCCTGCTGCTGACCGGTGCAGGTGGGGCCCTGGGGGCTGCGCTCGCCCTGGGCGTGTTCTGGCGGAAGCTGCAGGCGGGTGCCGCCCGCATGCTCGAAGAGCGCCTGGCCATACAGATCGCCGTCCTTCGCCAGGAGCAGCAACGCCTGCCGCAGAGCGTGCAACAGGCCCTTCAGGTCGAACTGGAGTTTCATGCGCGCGAGCAGGCGGAGCGCGATACGCGCCATGCGGTCGAGCTTCGCGAGGTGCTGCGCGGCGCCCTGGCCGCCTATGGCTGGATGCCCGCCCCGCCGATGCCCCCCGCGCCCGCACCGGAGCCCGCGGCACCCGCTTGGCCGCCGACGGCAGGGCCGGGCGTGGCGCCACCGATCGGGCCGGCCAGCCCCGGTCCAGCCAAGGTCGATGCTGCGCAGTCCCCGCGTGCACTGCCGCAGCTGAGCGACGCGGAGATCGATGCCCTGCCTGCCGACCTGCCGCCGCCCTCGCGACGCGTGAAGCCGCCGCTGCGGCCCCCGCCCGGCTTGCCGGTGAAGCGGCTCTGAGCCCGCGCTGCGCCGCGGACCGCCTTCCGGCAGGACCGGCCGGCGCGCACGTCGTGGCTCAGTGCCCGACGCCAGGCACCGGCCGCGTGCGATAGAACTGCATCGGCACCGCCTCCATCTCCTTGCGCTGCTGCTGCAGCACCGAGCGCTTCATGCGGCCCACCACGTGCATCTCGCAGGGCTTGCAGTCGAAGCGCAGGGTGAGCTTTTCCTTGCCGTTGACCAGGTGCAGCGGCTCGGCCTTGATGGTGCCCTTGACGCCGATCACGCCCTTGGCCTGCTTGGGGCACAGGCTCAGCGAGAAGCGCACGCAGTGCTTGGTGATCATCAGGCTGACCTCGCCTTCCTCTTCCTGGCTCTCGTAGGCGGCGTCGATCACCTTCACGCCGTGGCGGGCGTAGAAGTCGTGGGCCTTCTGGTTGAAGACGTTGGCCAGGTAGCTCAGCGAGTCCTCGGGGTAGGGCACAGGCGGCTCCACCGGCTGGGCGCGCGGCAGGCGCTGGAAGCCTGCGGCGCGCGCCGATTCCAGCGCCTCCGTCGCCTCACGCCGCAGCGCGTTGAGCTGAGAGGCCGGCACGAACCAGGGCTGCGACAGCGCCAGCTGCAGGTCGATGAGTTCGAACACGGTGTTGCCGAAGCGGCCCAGCTGGTCGCGCAGGCTGCTCTCGGCCTTGGCGCCGTCGCTTGCGGGCTCGTGCGGCAGCGCGATGTCGGCCGCGCCGACGAAGCCGTCCTCGTCGGTCAGCGTGAGCGCAAAGCCCTTCGGCGTCTCAGCCAGGTGCGCCCACAGGCCGATGCGACGCTCACTCGATTTCTTGTCGAGCATGCGCACCCAGTCCATGTCGCGGTTGCGGTTGAGCTCGGTGCCGCGGCGCAGGTCCTTGAAGCCCTCCATCGGGTCCTTGGGGAACACGCGCCACTTGCCCGCGCCCGGCTTGCCCACCGCCTCGGCGCGGTTGATGGCCACGCCCACCAGCTCGCGCTGAAGGTCGTAGTAGCACAGGCCGTCGCCGTTGTGCAGCACGGCGCCGTGGTCGACGGTCTCCAGCTCGAACCAGTTGGGGCCCGTCTGCGTCACCCAGCCGATGGCGCGGCCGGGGTTCTTGGGCGTGTCGAAGGCGCCGATGTCCTGCTGGCGGCCGTTGACGAAGTAGTCGGTGAACTCGCGGTTGAAGTTCTGCTCGGGGTCGGGCGTGAAGAAGAAGCGGGTGCTGCCACTCGACGCGCGGGCCAGCGGCGCGGCGCCGCCTTCGCGCTCCTCGACGATCTCGTCCAGCAGCCGGCGGTAGTGGGCCGTGATGTTCTTGACGTAGGCCATGTCCTTGTAGCGGCCTTCGATCTTGAAGCTGCGCACGCCGGCGTCGATCAGCACGCGCAGGTTGTCGGACTGGTTGTTGTCCTTCATCGACAGCACATGCTTGTCGTGTGCCACGAAGCGGCCCGCGTCGTCGATCACCTGGTAGGGCAGGCGGCAGGCCTGCGAGCAGTCGCCGCGGTTGGCGCTGCGGCCGGTGTGGGCATGGCTGATGTAGCACTGGCCGCTGTAGGCCACGCACAGCGCACCGTGGATGAAGAACTCGATGGTGCAGCGGCTGGGGTCGGTGGCGGCACGCACGGCGGCGATCTGCTGCACCGTCAGCTCGCGCGCCAGCACGATCTGCGACAGGCCGGCGTCCTGCAGAAAGCGCGCCTTCTCGGGCGTGCGGATGTCGGTCTGCGTGCTGGCATGCAGCTGGATGGGCGGCAGGTCCAGCTCCAGCAGGCCCATGTCCTGGATGATCAGCGCATCGGCCCCGGCCTCGTACACCTGCCAGGCCATGCGGCGCGCGGCTTCCAGCTCGTCGTCGCGCAGGATGGTGTTGAGCGTGATGAAGATGCGGCTGCCGAAGCGGTGCGCATGGCGGATCAGCCGTTCCAGCCCCTGCATGTCGTTGCCCGCGCCGGCCCGTGCGCCGAAGGCCGGGCCGCCGATGTAGACGGCATCGGCGCCGTGGTTGATGGCCTCGATGCCGATGTCGGCGTCGCGGGCAGGGGAGAGCAGTTCGAGCTGGTGGGGCAGGAGCGACATGGTGGGCGCGGATTATCCCAGCGCGCCCCTTTTCCCTTGCTTCTCGCCTACTTGCGCCTGGCCTTGCCCTGCCTCTGCCAGTAGGTGAAGGGGTCCTCGTGCACTTCCAGGTCGATCTCGGCCACGCGCCGGCCCAGGCGCTCCTGCACCTCGGCCACGGCCTGGTTGTAGACCAGCGGGCCGATCTCCTCCAGGAAGAAGTTGAGCAGGGCGCCCGCGGCGATGTTGCCGATGGGCTCTTCCATGTTCTCGGCGAAGTAGCGCTCGATGGAGGCCACGGCCTCCTGGCGCTGCTCGCGTTCCAGCTCGATGGTCATGGCTTCACCTCCACCTTCATCCGCGCATTGGGCACCATGCCGTACATCTCCGGCGCGTACATCGCCTCGACCCGGCTGGGCGGCAGGGCGAAGTCGCCGGCGTTGTTCAGGCGCACGGTGTACTCCATCTTCACCACGCCCTTGGGCAGGTACTCGTAGTAGCTGCGGAAGGCTTCGAAGCTGCGTTCCTCGAAGGCCGGTGCGGCGCGGCCGGAGGCCGACTTCTCGCCCTGCGTCGCGATCTGCGAATCGCGGCCGAGCCCGCTGCCCAGGATGGTGGCGCCGCCGGGGATCGGGTCGCTGATCACCACCCAGGTCATGTCGGTGCTGGCATTCACCTCCAGCGCCACGCGCAGCACGTCGCCGCGGCTGTAGCGGCCGGCGGTGGCCTGCTCGACCGGCGTGATGGTCTTCTTGATGCTGTAGCCCGCGGACACCGGCGCCTTCAGCGGCACGGCGGCCATCGACTGCACCGTGAGCCACGGGCGGCCGCTGCCCTGCTGGGTGACCAGCAGCGTGCCGCGGCCCTCGCCCGCCGGCCAGGGCAGGTTCATGGTGTTGTTGCGCAGCATGCCGGCGGCGGCCGGGGCGCCGATGGCGCTGGCCTGGTGCGGTGCGCCGGTCGGGTCGCTGGCCTTGACGCGCTCGACGCGGGCCCAATCCACCTGCGCCTTGGCGTCGCCCAGCGTGGCGCCGGTGATGCCGGTCACGGGCGCGCTCTCGAAGGCGCGGCTGAACTTCTCCAGCGCCAAGCCGCCCCACAGGTTGGCCGTGGTGGTGTTCCAGGCGCCGCGCTGCTGGCGGCCGATGAAGCCGGCGGCGATGCGGCCCAGGTCGTCCTTCCAGGCCGGGTCGTCCATCACCGTGAGCAGCAGGCGCGCGGTGTTGACGTCGCCGCCCGCCATCAGCCACCACCAGTAGTCGTCCTGCTCGGTGCTGAAGATCAGCTTGGTGCCCTGGTAGGACAGGCGGGCGCGCAGCACCTGGTCGGCCTCGCGCAGGCGCTGCTCGCGCTGGGGCACGTCCTTCACGCGGCGCAGCACGTTGATCCAGTCGATCACGGCGCTGGTGGGCCACTGGTTGGGCGCGACGGTCAGGCTGCCGGTCATGGCGCCGGTGGCGCGGCCGTAGCGCGACAGGGCTTCCAGCGCCGCCAGCTTGCGCACGTCCAGGTCCTTGCGCGGGCTCCAGAAGTCGCGCTGGATGCGGCCTTCGACGAAGGCGATCAGGCCGTTCTCCATGGGCGTGCGCACGGCGTCGGGCAGGGCGAAGGCGGGGTCGATGCCCGCGGCCTCGTTGGTCGCGGCCAGCAGGTAGCTGGTCAGGATGTCGCTGCCGCGGTTGGCGTCGCCGCCCTGCGGCGGGAAGTAGTTGGCCAGGCCGTCGCCGTCCAGGTAGCCGGGGATCTGCGCCGCCACCGACTGCCACAGCTTGCCGTCGCGCAGGCCGATGGACTTGCTGGTCTTCTGCTCCAGGCAGGCGAAGGGATAGCGGGCGAACCAGTCGCGCACGCCGGGCAGGCCCTCGGCCAGCCGCGGCTGCAGCGCCAGCTGGATGCCGCCGCGGCCGGGCAGGGCGCCGACAGGCGCCTGAACATCGAGCGTGAACATCCCATCGACCTGCGCCAGCGTGGCCTGCTGCACCGTCACCGGCACGGCCGGCAGGATGCGCTGGCTGGCCTTGAGCGCGTCGCGGGCGTTGCCCGAAACGTCCTTGGCCTCGATCTCCCACAGGATGGCCTCGGCCCGCGTCTGGCCGAGCTGGGCGGGGGCGGTCACGTCCCAGGCCAGCTCGCGCGATTCGCCGGCCGGGATGTCCACCGTGCGCGGCTCCAGCGTCAGCAGCGTGGCGCGCGGCGCCACCTCCACCTTCATCGGCTTGGCCGTGGTGTTGCGCAGCGTGAACTGCGCGCGGTACTGGTCCTCCTCGCGCACCAGGGGCGGCAGGCCGCTGATGATCTGCAGGTCCTGCGTGCTCTGGATGGTGGCCTCGCCAGTGCCGAACAGATTCGTGCCCGAATCGGCCACGGCGACGATGCGGAAGGTGGTGAGCGCGTCGTTGAGCGGCACCGTCACCGTGGCCTGGCCGCTGGCGTCGAGCACCACGCGCGGGTTCCACAGCAGCAGCGTGTCCAGCAGTTCGCGCGTGGCGGCCTTGCCGCCGCCGCCGCCCGCGGGCACGGCCTTCTTGCCGTAGTGTCGGCGGCCGACGATCTCCATCTGCGCCGTCGAGGTCGACACGCCCCAGCTGCGCCGCTGAAGCATGGCATCGAGCAGCTTCCAGCTGTCGTTGGGCATCAGCTCCAGCAGCGCTTGGTCGACGGCGGCCAGCGCCACCTCGGCCCCGGCGGCGGGCTTGCCATCGGGGAGGCGGGCCGTGATGGTCACCTGCGCCTTGCCCCGCACGGTGTACTTGGGGTGGTCGGTGGCCACCTTCACATCCAGGCGGTGCGCCTCGGTGCCGACGCGGATCTCGGCCACGCCCAGCCGGTACGCCGGCTTGGACAGGTCCACCATTGCCGTCGGCGCCACATATTCGCGGCCCTCCACCCAGAAGGCCGTCCACCATTCGCGTGGCGCCTTCCAGCCCCAGCTGAAGAAGGAATACCACGGCACCTCGCGCAGCCGGCCGCGCAGGGCCATCACGCTCACGTACACGTTGGGGCCCCATTCGGGCTTGATGGTGAGGTTGACCGTCGGGTCCTGGCCATTGAGCTGCACCACCTGGGTGTCGAGCACGCCCTCGCGCTCCACCGACACCAGCGCGGTGGCGAAGCGGAAGGGGCTGCGCACCTGGAACTTGGCGACCTCGCCAGGCTGGTAGTTCTTCTTCTCGGGCAGCACGTCGATGCGGTCGTTGTCCTCGCCGCCGAACCACAGCTCGCCCTGCTTCGTCACCCAGACCGAACCGGCGGCGCGGCTCGCGCGGCCTTCGCCGTCGGTCGCGGTGGCGACCAGCTCGACCTCGCCGGCCTCCTTGATCTGCGCTTCGCACAGCAGCAGGCCGCGGCTGTCGGTCTGGCCATTGCACACGGTGCCCAGCGGCTTCACTTCCGTCTTGTTGTCGTAGGTGTAGAAGCCGCCCACCATGCGCTTGCGGCTGGTGGTGGTGATGCGGGCCACGGCCTCGACCTTGATCTTGGCGTTGGGCTGGGGCTTGCCCGCCAGGTCCAGCGCCAGGGCCTGGAAGCGCAGTTGTCGGTCGGTGGAGACCCAGCCTTCGGTCTTGATGCCGGCGACGACGGCGGCCGGCCACAGCGTGCGCGTGCTGCGCAGCGTCTGCACCTCGCCGTTGGGGTCCGCATAGCTGGCTTCCAGCAGCAGCTCGCGCGGGCCGGTGTCGGCCGTGGCGGGCAGCTTGTCGACGGTGACGCGGCCCGCGCCGTTGCGGTCCAGCGTCAGCGGCAGCTTGTCGGCGACGACGCGGGTGTCCTGTGTGGATTCGGGCTGCTCTTCATCACTGCTGGACGAGCGCTCCTCCGCCTTGCGCGGCGGCGAGAAGCTGAAGCCGTCGAAGTCCGGGTAGTTCGGCACCATGCCGCGCACCATGGCCGACACGCGCACCGGCAGGTTGGTCGCCGGCCCGCCCGAGACGTAGTTGACCTGCACCGCCACCGGCAGGCTGGTGACGGCCACCAGCGGCTTGTTGTCGGCGGGGGCCACGCGGCCTTCGAGCACCGGCAGGCGGAATTCCTCGACGCGGAACTGGCCGGTCGAATAGCTGCGGCCACTGCGATCGCCGTCTTCCTCGGCCTCGCCGCGCTGCGGCGCGGAGCCGCCGCGCAGCTCGATCTGATAGACGCCCAGCTTGGCTGCCGGCGGCACCTGGAAGGTGTTCTCCGCGCTGAGGCCGCCGGTGCCGGTGGAGCGCCAGTTGATCGGCTGGGTGAACTCCTGCCCGCTGCCCACATGCGTGATGACCAGTCGGCCCGGCCGGTCGGTCGGCAGGCCGAAGCCCTGCGCCGTCTGCGTGCGGATCAGGTGCTTCATCGACACCGTCTCGCCCGCGCGCAGCAGCGGCCGGTCGAGCACCGTGTGCGCGACCACGTCGGGCTGCGTGTCCAGGCTGGTGGGCACGTTGAAGCGCCAGGGCTCGATGCCGCGCTGCCAGTTGCTCCAGACGAAAGCCAGGTCTTCCACGCCCTTGTCGTCCTTGGCGCGCGCACTGACGAACCAGGCAGCCTCGCTGTAGTAGTCGTCCTCGCCCGAACAGCTCGTTGGCTCCGAGGGCACGTCGGCCAGCCGCGCCAGGCCGTTGGCGTCGGTGCGGGCCGTGGCGATTTCCCTGCCGCGGCAGTCCGACACGCGCACCTGCGCGTTGGCCACCGGCTTGCCCTTGTCCAGCGTCGTGACCCAGGCCAGGCTGTTCTCGCGGCCCAGCTTGAAGTGCACGGCCAGATTGGTGGCGAGCGCCGTCGTGCGCACGTACATCGTGCGGTTGGCGCCGTACTCCTCGTTCAGCAGGGCCTCGCCCAGCTTGCGGGAGGCGATCTCCAGCACATGGAAGCCCGGTGTAAGCGGGATGCCGACCACCTCGAAGGGGCGGTCGTCGCCGGCATCGGATTTGGGCATGTCCAGCTGGCGGGCGCCGGACTGGTTGGCCAGCAGCGAGACGGCGCGCGTCTCTACCCGCTTGGCGTTGTCGCGGTCCACCACCGGCGGCAGCGGTGCGCGGCTGTCGCGGCGGGCCTCGTCGCGCGCCACCGTCGTCTGGTCATAGCGCTGCACCTTGCGGTACCAGCCGATGATCTCGGCGTCGGTCTTGGGGTTGAGGTCGCTCACCTTGCCGGGTGTCAGCGCCTCCACGCGCAGTGCGGGCTCCACGCGGCGCACGGTCACGGGCATCAGCGCCACGCCGTTGGGCTCGGCCAGCCGCTCGACCACGCCGAAGGGCGAAGCCGCGAACTTGGCCAGCGGCGGCATCGCGCCGGTGGCGGTCTTCATTGGAAAGGCATCGGCCTGGCCCAGCGTGCGGCCGGAGGCGTCCTGGAAGCCGCGGGGCAGCGAGATGGTGAACTCGGTGCGCTCGGGGAAGGGCGCGGGCAGGGTGACCGAATCGACCACCGCGTCGTCGCCGCCGCCGTTGTCCTCCAGCACCGGTTTGATCGTCTTGCCACCGCCCTTGGCCTCGATCTGGCTGGCCAGCTTGCGGGTGACCGGCGCGTTGAAGCTCAGCGTCATCGGGCGCAGGGGCAGGCAGGCGGCCTGCGCGTTCTCACGTTCGCAGCTGAAGCCGACGGCGAAGGGCTCGCGCACCTCGAAGGACAGGCGCTTCTCCACCGAGTTGGCGACGCCCGAGGGCGTCGCCACCCCCTTGCCGTACACCAGCTGCACCCGGCTGCCGGGCGTGAGCGTGCGGTTGCACTGCAGGGCGACGAAGCGCAGCGGCTCCTTCTTCGCCAGGCTTTCGACGCCGCGTGCCTTAAGCAACGCCGCGCGCTGATCGCCCTCGACCAGCTTGACGGGGATGCGCTCGCCGATGCCGTCGGCCGCACACCAGACGTTGGCCTGGAGGCTCTGCGTCGTCGCCGGGCCGGTCAGCTGCAGCAGGAAGAGCTGCTCCTCGTCGATCTTGCCGTAGCTGGGCCAGTGGTTGCGCACCGCCGGGCCGCCGGTGCTGAAGGCATAGCTCTGCGGACCGGACAGCGCCTCGCCGGCGGGCGACTTGAAGTTGGCGACCCGGGTGGTGGTGCAGCGCACGCCGGCGGGCAGGTCGTCCTCGAAGGTCCAGACCCAGCGGCGGTCGCTGGTCCAGCGGCCGCTGCCGCGCGCCGCCTGGGCGTTGTCGCAGCTGACGGTGAGCGGCGCGGGCGCCTGCGCGTCGCCGAAGCGCACCGCGGGCTGGTCGAAGCTGGCCACCACCTGCCGCACGCGGGCTACCTCGCCCTGGGGTGACAGGTTGCCGATCTGCAGGGCCTGGGCGCCCAGGGCCGTCAGACCGGCCGCGAGCAGGGCGGCGGCGGACGGAAGGCGTCGTGCAAGTCTCATTTCTTGTCCCTCTGACTCGGAAAGCACCCGGCAGGTTAGCGGATGTCCGTGGCGGACCCGCCGCAGAACCGGCCGCCTCCTACAATCGCGCCCTCGTTCGCAGGCCGTGCGCGTGGGTGGCTTAAACCCTTTCACTTCAGGCCCGACTGCCGCTCCCCCGCCTCATGAAACGCCACTGGGAAATCGACGCCTTGCGCGGGCTGATGCTCGTGCTGATGACCGTCACCCACCTGCCCACCCATTTCACCGACCCGCTCGGCCAGCCCTTCGGCTGGGTGTCCGCCGCCGAGGGCTTCGTGTTGCTGTCGGCCTTCATGGCGGGGCTGGTCTACAGCCGCTATGCGCGGCGCGACGGCGTGGAGTCGATGCGAAGCGCCTTCTGGCGGCGGGTGCTCAAGATCTACGTCGCGCATGCGGCGCTGCTGCTCTTCCTGTTCACCGTCATCACGGCGCTGGGCATCCGGCGCATGGAGCCGGCGGTCACCAACCTGGTGTCCTGGTACCTGGCGCAGCCGGCTGAGGGCTTTGTGTTCGGCCTGCTGCTCATCTACGAGCCGGCGCTGCTGGACATCCTGCCGATGTACATCTTCTTCATGCTGCTGAGCCCCTGGGTGCTGGCCTTCGCGCTGCGCCATCAGCGCTGGGGCTGGCCGGCGGTGATGGTGGCCAGTGGCGCGCTGTGGGTCGGGGCCCAGTACGGGCTCAGCGAATGGCTCTACGGCTGGATCTTCGCGCTGACGGGCCTGCCGGTGCCCTTCAACGAGATGGGCGCCTTCAATGCCTATGCCTGGCAGTTCCTGTGGTTCGGTGGACTGTGGCTGGGCTTCACGCGCAGCGCGCCGCATGCCCGGCCCCTGCGGTTGCACTGGGCGGTGGTGCTGCCGGCAGTGGCGGTGGCGCTGGTGGGGCTGTACTGGCGCCACTTCGGCGAGCACGGTCAGGCGCCCTTCGGCGCGGACATCGCCCGCAACCTGTGGGTGGACAAATGGCAGCTCGGGCCCCTGCGGCTGCTCAACCTGGTGGCGCTGGGTGTCGTGGCCATCCGCTTCGGCCCGACCTGGGCCCGGTGGCTGCCGCGCGTGCGGTGGCTGGAGACGATGGGCCGGGCCTCGCTGCCGGCCTTCTGCGCCCATCTGGTGGCGGTGCTGACCGTGCTGGCCATCTTCGGCGACAGCCAGACCTCGCGCCCCTGGTGGGCCGACACGCTGCTGCTGGCAGTGGTGCTGGCGTGGATGTGGGCGGTGGCGCGCTATACCCAGAACGCGGATGCCGCGCCGCCCGAAGAGACGGTTCAGCCGCCCGAGGACCTGGGGTCGGCGAAGGCCATTGCGCCCGCCGGATCTGCCGGCCTGACCTGAAGCCGGGCGGCTGGGGTACCGCCCGCGGCCATGTCGCCGCCGGACCCACGCAGGGCCGGCCGGACGCTGCCGGTCAGTGCGGCCGGCTGGCCGTCGCCATTGCGCCCGTCGGCGCCATCGCAGGCGCCGCTGGCACGGCCGCCGCGCTGGAGGCGCCCATTGCAGGCGGGGGTTGCACGGGCGTCGCCGCCTGCGCCCCGGCCGTCGGCTGCACCTGGCTGGCGATCACCGAATGCCAGACGCGGTAGCCGGCCTCGGTCATGTGCAGCCGGTCCGGCAGGAAGAGCTCGGGCCGCGGCTGGCCGTCGGCGCCCAGCATGGGGTTGAAGATGTCGATGAAGTCCGACTTGGCCTGGGTGCGCAGGTAGGCCGCGATGATGTCGTTGGTCTCGCGGATCTTCGGCAGCAGGTGGGCCCGCGAGGGACTCGGCTTGATCGAGATGTAGCTGATGCGCGTGTCCGGCAGCTCGTTCTGCACGGTGTTGACGAAGAGGGCGAAGTCTTCCAGCACCTGGAAGGGCGTGCGGCCTTCGGCCAGGTCATTGTCGCCCGCGTAGACCAGCACATGGCTGGGCTTGTAGCGCACCACCAGGTCGCGCACGAAGAGGCTGCAGTCGGCCATGGTGGAGCCGCCGAAGCCGCGGTTGATGACCACCGGCCAGTTGCGGAAGTCCTGCGCCAGGTTGGTCCACATCCGCACCGTGGAGCTGCCGACGAAGAGCACGCCGCCTTCGGCCGGCAGGGCTGCCTTGTCCGCCTTCTCGAAGGCGTCGAGTGACGCCTTCCAGCGCGCGTGTGCCGCCAGATAGGCGGCCGAAGGCCCGTTGGTGGCGACGGCCACCGGGCTCTGCGCCAGCGCCGAAGCGGTCGCCAGCAAGGTGGCGAGACCCAGGGCCACCGGGCGCACGCGCGCACCGAGGCGGGACGAAAGGTGGGGCAGGAGTGTCATCGGCACGAAGAACTCAACCGAACGGCAGCGCAATCGGTTGACGGCTGTCCGAAAACCGCAGGATGTTAGGCCAGCCTGTCGCCGACGCGCCAGCCCGGCCACCCATTCCCGCACTCGCCACGCGGGCGCCGGCGGCCCCCTGGCGCGTCAAAGCTTCTGGATCTTCGCCTTGGCAATCACGTCGTTCCACCGCTGGATATCGGCCGCCAGGAAGTCGCGTGCCTGCTGCGGCGTGCTGCTGCGCGCCGTGAGGTTCAGGTCGCGCAGGCGCTGGACCAACTCGGGCTTGGCCAGGGCGGCCTGGACTTCCTTGCTCAGGCGATCCACCACGGCGGGCGGCGTCTTGGCCGGCGCGGCCAGGCCGTTCCAGGAGCTCAGGTTCATCTGGGCGAAGGCCGGGCCGGTCTCGCGGGCGGCGGGTACGTCGGGCAGCTGGGGCGCGCGGTCCTTGCCCAGCACCGCCAGCGCGCGCAGCGTCTTGCCCGAGATCTGCGTCACCAGCGGGCCCAGGATGTCGACCATGGCGTCGATCTCGCCGCCGCGCACGGCCGTCACCACCGGTGGCGTGCCGTTGAAGGGCACCACCTGCGCCTCGATGCCGGCCGTCAGCTTGAACATCTCGGCCGCCAGGTTCTGCGTGGTGCCGATCTGCGGCGTGCCGATGTTGAGCTTGCCGGGATTGGCCTTGGCCCAGCTGACCATCTCGGGCAGGCTCTTGAAGCGGCTGTTGCCGGCCACCGCGATCACCAGGTCGAAGGTAGCCAGCAGCGAGATGGGCGCAAAGTCCTTCAGCGTGTCGAAGGGCATGGTCTTGAACAGCGCCGCGCTCACGGCCGAGCCGCTGGAGATCAGCAGCAGGGTGTGGCCGTCCGGCTCGGCGCGCGAGACGGTCTCGCCCGCCACGATGCCGCCGGCGCTGGGCTTGTTGTCGATCACCACCGCCTGGCCCAGCGGGCCGGCGATGGCCTGGCCGACTGCGCGGGCCGTCAGGTCGGCGCCGCCGCCGGCGGCATTGGGCACCACGATGCGGATCGGGCGCGACGGAAAGGCGGCCTGCGCACCGGCCAGGCCGGGCAGCAAGCTGCCGGCGGCCAGCGCGGCGGAGGTGGCGATGAATTGGCGTTTGCTGTGCATGTCTCGTTTTTTGCGAGGGATGGAAGAGAGGCGATGAGCCGGCCGCGCTCAGTCGCGCGTTGCCTTGCGCTGCACGCAGTCGACGTAGGCATGGCCATCGGGTGGACGTCCGGCGCGCTGGCTTTCCCACATCATGCGGCCGAGGCACTCCATGGCCTCGTGGTGCGCCTCCAGCAGCGAGCCGCGGCGCGCGGCCAGCAGTTCCACCGCCTGGCGGATGCCGCGCGGCTGGTCGATGGAGCACTGCTCGCTGATCGACAGGTGCATCGACAGGTGCAGGAAGGGGTTCTCGCGGCCGTCCTTGCCGTCGTAGACGCGGGCGACGGCGGCATCGGCGTCGGCCAGGTCGGCGTGGTATTCGGGGTGCTGAGCAATCCACTCGGCGGCGATGATCTCGAGCGCCTCCATGGGCTGGCCGGCGCGGTGCTTGGCGTAGACGGCGCAGAAGAAGCGCCGCACGTCTTCCTGGGTGGGATTGAACATCCGGCCGAGTTTAGAACCCGGCCGCGGCCTTGGCCGCAGGGCTGTCTTGGGCTTCGGGCAAGATCGGGGCTTCCGCCTTCACCTTTGTTAATGTCTAACCAGCCCCCCTGGGCCCGCGAGCTGGGCTCCCGCATGCGCGAACGCGCCCTGCTCAAGATCGTCGGCACCACCGCCTGGGTGTGGGTGTTCTTCATCGGCTATTTCCATCTTCTGCGCCACCCGGCGCAGCCGCCGCTGGTGATGCCGCTGACCTGGGTCGACGCCTGGGTGCCCTTCGCCCCCATCGCGCTCGTGCCCTACCTGTCCCTGTGGCTGTACGTGGGCATCGCGCCAGGACTGCTGCGCGGCTTCATGCCGCTTCTGGTCTATGGCTTTTGGGCTGGGGCGCTGTGCGCCTGCGGGCTGATGATCTTCTACCTGTGGCCCACGCAGATTCCTCCGCTGCCGCTGGACCGCGCCGATGCGCCCGGCTTCGCGCTGCTGGCCGGCATCGACGCGGCGGGCAATGCCTGCCCGTCGATGCACGTGGCCATCTCCGTCTTCACGGCGGTATGGATCGAGCACCTGCTGCGGCGCGTGGGGGCGCCGGCGGCGCTTCGGCTGACGAGCCTGGCCTGGGTGCTGGCCATCGCCTGGTCCACGCTGGCCACCCGGCAGCATGTGGCCTGGGACGTGGTGGGCGGCACGGCACTGGGCCTGGTGTTTGCTGCGGCCTCGCTGCGGTGGCGCTGGCGCGAGCAGGACGAGGCCCCGCGGATCGAACGGCTATCATGAAATTTGACATTACAGACACAAGACTCATGAGCTCGCTGAAGGAATTGCAGGATCTGATCCAGGAGAAATACGGCATCGACCCTGCCACCCTGGACCCGAACGAGTCCATGCGCGACAAGGGGCTCGATTCCCTCGCCCTGGTTGAATTCCTGTTCGAGATCGAGGACCGCTTCAAGATCTCCATGCCCGATCCGGATCCGAGCATCGAGACCCTCGCCGGCCTGGCCGCGGTGGTCGACAAGGCGCGTGCCGAGGCGGCCGCGAAGCAGGCCTCGTGACGCAGGTCGCCATCACCGGGCTGGGCGTGGTCTCGCCGCATGGCGAGGACGCGCAGGCCATGTTCGCGGCCCTGATGCGGGGCGAATCCGCCATCCGGCCCGTCTTTCCCGACCTGCCCAAGCCCGCCGCCGCGGCCACGCTGCAGTTCGACGAATCCCGCTGGTTCACCAAGCTGCAGCTGCCCGGCGTGGACCGGGTCAGCCAGCTGGCGGTCGCCGCCGCCGAGATGGCCGTCCGCGATGCCGGCGCACTGCGCGATGTGGCGCCCGAGCGCCTCGGTGTCTACGGCGGCTGTGGCATGGGCGGCGCCACGGCGCTGGAGGCCGCCTACCGCGGCAACGGCCGGGTGCCTCCGCTGACCATTCCCGCCTTCATGCCCAACGCGCCGGCGTCGCAGGTGGCGATGCGGCTGAATGCGCGCGGGCCGGTGTTCACCTATTCGGTGGCCTGCGCCTCGTCGGCGGTGGCCATCGCCGAGGCCGCCAAGGCGGTGCAGCGCGGCGAGGTCGATGTGGCCATCGCGGGCGGCAGCGAGGCGCTGATCGTGCCCGGCGTGGTGCTGGCCTGGCAGGCCATGCAGACGTTGGCGCCGGTGGTGGCGGGCGAGGAATCGCGCGCCGTGCGGCCCTTCGCGGCCGACCGGGCCGGCTTCGCGCTGGGCGAGGGTGCGGCCTTCCTGGTGCTCGAATCGGCCGAGCGCGCCCGCGCGCGCGGCGCCGCGGCGCATGCCCTGCTGACCGGCTGGGGCCACAGTTGCGACGCCACCCACCTGACCAAGCCCGACGCGGCCGGCCAGGCCCGCGCGATGCGCGCCGCCCTGCAGGTGGCTGGACTGCAGCCGTCCGATGTCGGTTACTGCAATGCCCATGGCACCGCCACCCGAATCGGCGACGGCGTCGAGGCCGAGGCGCTGAGTGCCGTCTGGGGCGATGCCATCGGCGCGCTGCGCGTCAGCTCCACCAAGGCGCTGCATGGCCACCTGCTGGGTGCGGCCGGCGCGCTGGAGGCGGCCATCACCGTGCTGGCGGTCAAGAACGGCCAGTTGCCGCCCAATGCCCATGCCGAGCAGCCCGATCCGGCCTTCGGCCTGAACCTGGTGCCGGCGTCCGGCCTGGATGCGCCCGACCTGCGCGCGGCCGTCAGCAGCTCCTTCGCCTTCGGCGGCTCCAACGCGGTGCTGCTGTTCGAACGGGCCTGAGCGCCCGTGGCCCGGCGATGCCGGGCTTTTCATGGCGCCTCAGGCCGATACGGCCACTTGCGCCTTTGGCGATGCGCGGACCACGACCGGGGCGGCCAGGGCGAACTGCATCGCAGAGAGAGCTGCGAGCAGTTCGTCATGCGCGGCATGCAGGGCGTCGCTGCGGGCGCGGGCCTCGTCGATCAGCCCCTGGGCCAGGGCGCGGCCGACCGCGTCGCTGCGCTGGCGCACCGTGGCATGTTCCTGACGCAGCCGCTCCGTCAGCGCCAGGCGGTCGGCCGCCGACAGCGTCGGTGCCGCAGTGGGGTCGGGCAGCTCCGGGAGCTCCGGGAGCTCCGGCAGCGGCGGCAGCGTGGGGCCCGCCGAGAGGCGCCGGCCGTGCTGCAGGGCATGGCGCAGTTGCTGCATGTGCCCGCGGGCCTGGACCTCGGCCAGCAGCAGCGGATACACCTCGTCCGTCCAGCGCACGCGGGCGCAATCACGCCACGCCTGGGGCGGCTGCCAGATCTGCACCCAGTCGGGCAGGTCGGCCGCGGGCATGGGGCGCGCGACGCCATAGCCCTGGGCGCAGTCGCAGCCCATCTGCAGCAGCAGGCGGCCGTGGGCCTCGCTTTCCACGCCCTCGGCGATGACCTTGCGGTCCAGCGCATGGACCAGCCGGATCACGCCGTGGGCGATCACCAGGTTGTCGCTGTCCTCCAGCAGTTCGCGCACGAAGCTCTGGTCCAGCTTGATGGTGCGCGCCGGCAGGCGCTTGAGGTAAGTAAGCGAGGAATAGCCCGTGCCGAAGTCGTCGATGGACACATGCACGCCCAGCGCGTGGCACTGCTCGATGATGCGTGCCGCCTTGACCACGTCGTCCAGGCTGGTGGTCTCCAGGATCTCCAGTTCCAGCAGGTCTGCCGCGGCCGGGTGGCGCTCCAGGGCCAGTCCGAGCTTGCGCATGAAGTCTGCCCCCTGCAGTTGCGCACTCGCCACGTTGACCGACACCGGCAGCCGGAGCCCGCCCTCGGCCCAGCGTCCGGCCTGGACCAGCGCCTGCTCGATCACCCACTCGCCCAGGTCGATGGTCAGGGCATCGTCTTCGAGCAGGGGCAGGAAGGCGCCCGGCGGCAACAGGCCGCGCTCGGGATGCTGCCAGCGGATCAGCGCCTCGGCGCCGAGCACCGTGCCACGGCGCATGTCCACCTTGGGCTGGTAGTAAAGCACCAGCTCGCCGCGCCGCATGGCCTGGCGCAGGCGCTGCGCATGGTGGCCCACGTCGCGCGCATGACGGTCGTCCTCGGCGTCGAAGACATGGAAGCGGCCGCCGCCGGCCTGCTTGGCCCGGTACATGGCCTGGTCGGCGTGGCGCAGCAGGGCCTCGGGCTCGATGTCGTCCTGCGGGAAGAAGGTGACGCCGATGCTCCCGGTGAGCGTGTGGCTGCCGCTGCCCACCTGCAGCGGCAGCGTGATGGCATCCACCACCTGCTGCAGCATGCGGTGGCAGCCTTCGGTGTCGCTGCGCTCGAAGAGCAGCACGAATTCGTCGCCGCCGGTGCGCGCCACCGTGTCGTCGGGCTGGACGGCGGCCTGCAGGTGTCGCGCCACCTGCACCAGCGCCAGATCGCCGGCGGCATGCCCGTGGCCGTCGTTGACGGGCTTGAAGTTGTCCAGGTCCATGTAGCAGACGGCCAGCACCGTGGCCCGGCTGCGGGCGCGGGCGACGGCATGCTGCAGCCGGTCGGCCAGCAGCACCCGGTTGGGCAGGCCGGTGAGCGCGTCGTAGTAGGCCATGCGCGCGAGCTGCTTCTCCTGCGCCTTCAGGTGCCGGATGTCGGCGAACACGGCCACGAAGTTGCTTACCGCGCCGCGGCTGTCGCGGATGGCCGAGATGGACAGCAGCTCCGGGTACACCTCGCCGTACTTGTTGCGGTTCCAGATCTCGCCGTTCCAGTTGCCCGTCTCCAGGATGCGCTTCCACATGGCCGTGTAGAAGGCGCGGTCGTGGCGGCCCGACTGCATCATGCTGGGGTTGCGGCCGATGACTTCGGCGCGGCTGTAGCCGGTGATGCGGCAGAAGGCTGGGTTGACGTCGACGATGTTGCCGCGCGCATCGGTCAGGGTGATGCCGTCGTACGCGTTCTCGAAGGCGGTGGCATGCAGCTTGAGGCGCTGCTCGGCCGCCAGCTGCGCCTGGTAGCGCCGCTGCAGCTCGCCATGGGCGCCGGCCAGCTGGCGCTGCATGCGCTGCCACTGCAGGAAGGCCCAGCTCAGGTAGGCGGCCATCAGCATGGCCAGCCCGAACAGGACGATGCGCCAGGCGTGGGCCTCGGCGTCCAGGCGCCGCCAGCTTTCCTCGTAGCGGCGCTGCACGTCCTGGATGCGGGCCGTGGTGTCCAGGCGCCGCACGGCGTCGACTGCGGCGTCGCGGGCGCTGCGCAGGCGATGGATGCTGTCGCCCTGGGTGAGCAGGCGCCGCACGGCCGGGGCGAGTGCGGGGTCGGACTGCGCGGCTGTCCGCAGCGCCTCGGCCGCTGCGTCGGCCTCCCCCTCGTCGCTACTGCCGCTGCCCGGAAGGAAGCCCAGCACGTAGCGCCGGGCGGCGCCCTGCAGCGGCGTGTTCTCGGTGGCCTGCAGAAGATCCGCCGCGGCGGACGGCAATCCGGCCTGGGCCTGGGCCAGGCCCAGGTGGGTGCGCCGGAAGTCCGGCAGGCCGGCGACCTTGGCGTCCAGGGCCGTGCGCAGGGCGCCGAGTGCCTGTTGCAGCGCAGGGCGATCCGCCGCCGGTACCACCTCCGGCAGCGCCGCCATCCTCTGGACCTGCTGCGCGGCCTGGGCGGCGAACTGGGACAGCGCGCGGTCGTCGACGGTTCGCCCGGCCTGCAATGAGAGCAATTGCGCGTCGAAGCCCGCGTCGGCTTCGCGCACGCTCAGCAGCTGGCACAGGAAGGCCATGTGCGCGCTCGCGGGGGCCGGATCGGCGCGCAGGTAGGTGAGGGTGAGGCCGGCCAGCAGCATGGCCACCACCGCGCCGACTCGCAGATACCAGGCGCGGGGCAGTGCCACTGGTCGGGGTTCGGGGGGCGTCGCCGGGCCAGCCATGGCATGTCGCGGCTGGAGGCTGCCCCAGTCCGACGGCGGGACGGACGGTGCGGCGCTCACGGGGTGTCCTCCGGCATGGCCAGCAATGCCGGCGTCTGTCGGCGCGGCCGGACCGGCATTGCTGCGTGCCTGCCCCTGGCGCCGGGCCGCGGCGCCGGGGGCAGTCGCCCATAGGGCCGCGAAAGCAGAGGGGGAGGGCGCATGGCGCGCCGATTCTGGGCAGCGCTATCCCCGCTTGTATTGCGCTAGATCAAATCTGTGCGGTTCGCCCGGGGGCTACAGCAGGCTGGACACCCGCGCCGCGGCGTCCAGCAGGGGCGGCAGCAGGCTGTCCTGCATCACCTTGGCGCTGGTCCGGTTGGCCTGGCCGCTGATGTTGAGCGCGGCCAGCACCCGGCCCGCGCGGTCGCGCACCGGTGCGGCGATGGAGATCAGCCCTTCCTCCAGCTCCTGGTTGACCAGGCACCAGCCCTGGCGCCGCGCCTGGGCGATGCGGGCGGCGATGGCCTCGGGATCGGTCAACGTGTGGCGCGTGAGCGCAGCAATGGGCGAGGCGGCCAGGCGGCGCTGCAGTTCGTCCTCGGGCAGGGCGGCCAGCAGCACGCGGCCCATCGAGGTGCAGTAGGCGGGCAGGCGGGAGCCGATGCCCACGTTGATGCGCATGATCTTGTGCGTGGGCACGCGCATCACGTAGACCACGTCGGTGCCCTCCAGCACAGCGGCCGAGCACGACTCCTTGACCTGGGCCACGAGCGATTCCATCACCGGCTCGGCCCGGTTCCAGATCGGCATGGAAGAGAGGTAGGCGAAGCCCAGGTCCAGGATGCGCGCGGTGAGAAAGAAGAGGCGGCCGTCGCTTTCCACGTAGCCCAGCGTCTGCAGCGTGAGCAGGATGCGTCGGGCCCCGGCGCGGGTGAGGCCGCTGGCGGCGGCCACTTCGCTCAGCGTCTGCCGGGGCGCGCTGGCGCTGAAGGAGCGGATGACCTGTAGGCCGCGGGCGAAGGACTGCACGAAACCGTCGCCAGGGCGTGGCGCTTCGGGGAGGTCGGCAGATGGCAAGGAGGATGGCATGGTCGTGCAAGCGGGCTAGAATTCATTCTAAGAACAAATGTTCTTATAGCGAACAATTTTCGCGAAGCTTTCCGTCGACTTTCCATGACCCGCGTCTGCGCCTGTAAGGGCGGACGTCCCTGAAGAAGGAACCCCGCATGATCGACAAACTCGCCGCCTCGGTGGAGGAGGCGCTCCAGGGCACGCCCGACGGTGCCACGGTGCTGATCGGAGGCTTCGGCACCGCCGGCATCCCCGATGCACTGATCGACGGCCTCATCGCGCAGGGCGCGCGCGAGCTCACGGTGGTCAACAACAACGCTGGCAATGGCGAGGCGGGCCTGGCCGCGCTGCTCAAGGCCGGCCGGGTGCGCAAGATCATCTGCAGCTTCCCGCGGCAGGCCGACAGCTTCGTCTTCGACGGCCTGTACCGCGCCGGCAAGATCGAACTGGAGCTGGTGCCCCAGGGCAACCTGGCCGAGCGCATCCGCGCCGCGGGTGCCGGCATCGGCGCCTTCTTCTGCCCGACGGGCTACGGCACCGAACTGGCCGCCGGCCGCGAGACCCGCGTCATCGACGGCCGTCATTGCGTGCTGGAGTACCCCATCCACGGCGACCTGGCCCTCATCAAGGCCGAATGCGGCGACCGCTGGGGCAACCTCACCTACCGCAAGGCCGCGCGCAACTTCGGCCCCGTGATGGCCATGGCCGCGAAGAAGACCGTCGCCACGGTGCACGAGGTGGCCGAGCTGGGCACGCTCGACCCCGAGGCCATCGTCACGCCCGGCATCTTCGTCAGCCGCGTCGTGAAGATCGACCGCACGGCCACCCAGGCCGGCGGCTTCAAGAAGAAGGAGGTGGCGTGATGGCCGACTACCAACGCCGAACCAAGGACCAGCTCGCTGCCCGCGTGGCCCAGGACATCTTCGATGGTGCCGTCGTCAACCTCGGCATCGGCCAGCCCACGCTGGTGGCCAACCACCTGCCCGCCGGGCGCGAGGTGGTGCTGCACAGCGAGAACGGCATCCTGGGCATGGGCCCGGCGCCGGCCGCGGGCGCGGAGGACTACGACCTCATCAACGCCGGCAAGCAGCCCGTGACGCTGCTGCCGGGCGGCGCCTATTTCCACCATGCCGACAGCTTCGCCATGATGCGCGGCGGCCACATCGACATCTGCGTGCTGGGCGCCTTCCAGGTCAGTGCCACGGGCGACCTGGCCAACTGGAGCACCGGAGAGCCCGGCGCCATCCCGGCCGTCGGCGGCGCCATGGATCTGGCGACTGGGGCCAAGCAGACCTGGGTCATGATGGACCTGCTGACCAAGCAGGGCGCGAGCAAGGTTGTGGCGCAGTGCAGCTATCCGCTCACGGGTCTCGCGTGCGTCAAGCGCATCTACAGCGACCTGGCGACACTGGCCTGCACGCCGCAGGGCCTGCGCTGCATCGACCGCGTGCCCGGCCTGTCGCTGCAGGAACTCGAACGCCTGGTGGGCTTGCCCATTGCCGAAGACGCGGCTGCCGACTGAACACCCCCTCTTTCCATCCGATTCCCAAGGAGACCTTCCACATGACCACCGACGCCTTCATCTGCGACGCCATCCGCACCCCCTTCGGCCGCTACGGCGGCGCGCTGTCCAGCGTGCGCACCGACGACCTGGGCGCGATCCCCATCAAGGCGCTGATGGAGCGCAATGCCAAGGTCGACTGGCAGGCCGTGACCGATGTGCTCTACGGCTGCGCCAACCAGGCCGGCGAGGACAACCGCAACGTCGCCCGCATGGCTGCGCTGCTGGCCGGCCTGCCCATCGAGGTGCCGGGCGCCACCATCAACCGCCTGTGCGGCTCCGGCCTGGACGCCGTGGGCAGCGCTGCCCGCGCCATCAAGGCGGGCGAGGCGCAGCTGATGATCGCCGGCGGCGTGGAAAGCATGAGCCGCGCACCGTTCGTGATGCCCAAGGCCGAGTCGGCCTTCAGCCGCAGCAATGCCGTCTACGACACCACCATCGGCTGGCGCTTCGTCAACAAGCTGATGAAGGCGCAGTACGGCGTGGACTCCATGCCCGAAACCGCCGAGAACGTGGCCGAGCAGTTCAAGATCGAGCGCGAGGCGCAGGACCGCATGGCCCTGGCCAGCCAGCAGCGCGCGGTGGCGGCGCAGAAGTCGGGCTTCTTCGAGTCCGAGATCGTGCCCGTCACCATCCCGCAGAAGAAGGGCGACGCTATCGTCGTGGCCAAGGACGAGCATCCGCGCGACACCAGCCTGGAGTCGCTCGCGAAGCTCAAGGGCGTGGTCAAGCCCGAGGGCACGGTCACGGCAGGCAATGCCAGCGGCGTGAACGACGGCGCCTGCGCGCTGTTGATCGCCAGCGAAGCGGCTGCCGCCAAGAACGGCCTGACGCCGCGCGCCCGCATCGTCGGCATGGCGACGGCCGGCGTGGCGCCGCGCATCATGGGCATCGGTCCGGCACCGGCCACGCAGAAGGTGCTGGCGCAGACCGGCATCTCGCTCGACCAGATCGACGTCATCGAGCTGAACGAGGCCTTCGCGGCCCAGGGCCTGGCCGTGCTGCGCATGCTGGGCCTGAAGGACGACGACGCGCGCGTCAACATCAATGGCGGCGCCATCGCGCTGGGCCATCCGCTGGGCGCCAGCGGCGCGCGTCTGGCGACCACCGCGGTCAACCAGCTGCACCGCGGCGGCGGGCGCTATGCGCTGTGCACCATGTGCATCGGCGTGGGGCAGGGCATCGCCCTGATCCTCGAGAAGGTCTGATCAGCGGCCGATGAGCGCCAGGTAGTCGCTGCGCGTGCGCGGCGACACC
This sequence comes from Pseudacidovorax intermedius, assembly GCF_003350475.1. Classification (GTDB taxonomy): domain Bacteria; phylum Pseudomonadota; class Gammaproteobacteria; order Burkholderiales; family Burkholderiaceae_C; genus Xenophilus; species Xenophilus intermedius. Next base: position 37,459 of record NZ_QQAV01000017.1, on the reverse strand, counting down.
GAGGCCAGCACCTGCTCGTACGAGGTGCCGTGCCGGGCCAGCAAGCGCGCGCTGGCCACCGCCTTGGAGCGGCAGAACCAATGGCAGGTGTGCTGCAGCAGCAGCAGCTCGGCACTCATCATGAAGGCCCGCGGCTTGTCGGCCAGCCCGGGCTCGTTGGCCGCCACGGCCGCGATGCCCTTCGCATGGATGGCGAAGGCACGCCGCACATCGAACAGCAGCCGCCCCGACAGCAGCGGCTGTGCCCACGGCAGCCACATCGGCAGCTTGCTCACCTGGGCCAGCGGTGCCTCCATGCCGGCCACGTCGGCAGCGAAGCGCCGCAACTGCTCGGCCAGCGATTGCTCCGTCGCACACAGCGTCTGCCAGATCTGCCGGCGGCGATCCTCGTCCGCCTCGTCCAGCCAGCGCAGGTAGCCGTCGAGCAACGTCTCCATCTGCGGCTCGATGCGGTAGGGCGCCAGCTTCGCGCCGAGCAGCACGATGCGGCGTTGTTGATCGCGCCGTTTCAACAAATGAAGGCCAAGCGCGGCCAGGGCCAGCAAGGCCAGAAAGTCCATGAAAGTTCCGCAGGGAAATGCCGAAGAAGAGGCAGTGTAGGCAGGTCTGCAACACCTGCCGCGCGTATGGCGGCAGAACGAATACTTAAGGTTTCCAAAATTGTGTCGTGAATGCCTTCGGTCGAGACACAATTTGCAACATGGCCAATTCCTCTTCAAGATGCGGGGGTTGATTGCGCGCCGCACCTTCATTTCCTCCCCATGCGCCTCTTTCTGAGGATTTTTTTGTGCTGTATCTGGGCCGCCGCCTGGCCCGCGGCAGGACAGGACGCGCCCCTGCAGTTGCGGGTTGTGGGGGGGCTGGCCGGCGTTGCCCAGTACACGCAGCACGAGGCGCCTTTCTGGACGCAGACCTTGCCCCGGCTGATGCAGGGGCGGGTGGCCGCGACCATCGCGCCCTTCGACCAGGCCGGGGTGCCCGGCAACAAGATGCTCACCCTGCTGGAGACCGGCGTGGTGCCTTTCGGCACCGTGCTGCTCAGCCAGGTGGGCGGTGAGCATCCGGCCCTCGCCCTGCCCGACGTGGCCGGCCTCAGCGCCGATGCGGCCACCCTGCGGCGTGTGGTCGACGCCTTCCGGCCCGAGATGGACCACATGCTGCGCGAGCGCTTCAACGTGAAGCTGCTGGCCATGTACATCTACCCGGCGCAGGTCATCTTCTGTGCCACGCCGATGAAGGGCCTGACCGACCTCAAGGGCCGGCGCATCCGGGTCTCCAGCGGCACGCAGGCCGACTTCGTGCAGGCGCTGGGTGGCACGCCGGTACCGACCGCCTTCGCCGCGCTCATGAGCAACATGACCTCGGGCAACACCGACTGCGCCATCACTGGCGGGGCATCGGGCAACACCCTGGGGCTGCACCGCATCACACGCTCGCTCTTCACCATGCCGATCAACTGGGGCCTGGCCATCTTTGGCGCCAATGCCGACGCCTGGGCGGTGTTGCCCGCGGACCTGCGCATCGTGCTGGAGCAGCAGTTGCCGCAGCTCGAACGCCGCATCTGGGACCAGTCCATCCGCGACACCGACCTGGCCGTTGCCTGCAACACCGGCGCGGGCCCCTGCGAGGGCGGCACGCCGGGCGCCATGGTGGCCGTCGCGCCCAGCGCCGAGGACGACCGCCTGCGCCGCCAGATCCTTCGCTCCACCATCCTCGTGAACTGGCTGCAGCGCTGCGGCGCCGAGTGCACGCGGCTCTGGCAACGCACCATTGCGCCGGTGGTCGACGGGAAGGCGACACGGACGCCATGAAGTCGAAGAACGGACCACCGCGGCAACTGGCCGCGTCCACGCTTGCGCTGGCCGCGCTGTTCATCGTGGTGGTGTTCGGCCTTGCCGTGTTCGCGGTGCTGGAGATGCGCAGCCGCGCCGTCGACGACGCCCGCGACCAGATCGACCGCTTCCTCAGCGGCTCCGTGGCGGCCGTCAACCAGAACCTGCTGGGCGTGGATCTGCTGCTGGCCGACCTGGGCATGCTGCTGCGCCCCGTGGGCAACGAGGACATGGCCGCGGCGGCCCAGCGGGCCGCCATCAGCATGCAGTCGCTGGCGCGGCACAGCCTGCTGGTCGAGCGGCTGGAAGTGCTGCGCCCGGACGGCAGCGTGGTCTCGCCACCGGGCCGCGAGGCGGTCCAGTTGTCGCCGGCGTTCACTGCCCGGCTGATGGGTCAGCCCGTGCCCGAGCTGATGACGACGGCGCCCTCGCTCAGTCCGCGCACCTCGCAGCAGGTGCTGTACTTCACCCGCATGGTGCGCCTGCCCGACGGCACGCAGGGCATCGCGCTGGCCGAGGTGCAGGTGGCGTCGCTGGCCCGGCTGCTGGCGCATGGGGCGGGCATCGACGGCATGGAGGTCACGCTCGAAAGCCTCAGCCAGGGCCTGCTGGTCAGCGTGCCTCCGCGCAGCGAGATCGCCGAAGGCTCGGCCTCGCTGCCCGAACTGCGCAGCGCCGCCGATGCGCGCGGCATCGTGCGTGCCAATTCGCGCCTCATGGGGCAGGACGCGCTGATGGCGCTGCGCCCCACGCTCAACCAGGACATCGTGCTCAGCGCGGGCCTGCCCATGGAGGCGGTGCTGGAGGGCTTCCGGACGGAGCGCAACCTGATCGTGGGCGTGACGGTGCTGCTGATGCTGATGGTGGTGGGCGTGTCGGCCTATGCGCTGCATCAGTTGCGCGAACAGTGGCTGCGCCGCCGCGAGGCGCTGCATGCCAAGAGCATGCTGGACCAGGCCCTCGAATCCATGTCCGACGGCTTCGTGCTGCTGGATGCCGAAGGCCGCGTGGCGGCCTGGAACCGGCGCTTCGCCGAGATCTTTCCGCAGGCGCGCGTCGCGCTGGAGGCGCGCATGCACATGGTGGCGGTCGAGAGTGCCGTCTCGGGCCGCAGCGCGGAAGAGGCGGCCCTGCTGCCGCCCAGCCTGCCCGCGCCGGGCGAGCAGGAGCTGGAGCTGCCCGACGGCCGCACGGTGGTCGTCGTCAAGAGCCCGACGCCCAACGGCGGCATGGTCTGCGTCTACCGCGACACCAGCGAAAAGCGCCGGCACCTGGCCGACATCGTGGAAGGCAAGGCGCAGCTGCAGGCCACGCTCGACGCGCTGCCCGACGTGCTGCTGGAGCTGTGCCTGGACGGACGCTGCATCGGCTTCCATTCGGCGCGCGCCTCGCTGCTGGACATCGGCGACCCGGTGGGCCGCACGCTGTCGGAGGTGCTGCCCGGCGACGCCGCCATCCAGATCATGGCCGCCATGCGCGAGGCCTATCTGAAGGGCCTGTCCTTCGGCAAGCAGTTCGAGCGCCGCGCCTCGCAGGGCACGGCCTGGTTCGAAATATCGGCCTCGCGCAAGCTGGTGGGCGAGGGCGCCGACGCGCGCTTCATCGTCATCCTGCGCGACATCACCGACCGCATGTCGGCGCAGCTGCAGATCGACCACCTGTCCTTCTACGACAACCTCACCGGGCTGCCCAATCGCCGCATGCTGTTGCACCGGCTGCAGTCGGCCATCGACGCCAACGTGCGGCGCGAGCGCCAGGCGGCGCTGCTCTTCCTGGACCTGGACCACTTCAAGACGCTCAACGACGCGCAGGGCCGCAACGCCGGCGACGTGCTGCTCAAGCAGGTGGCGCAGCGGCTGCAGCAGCTCATGCGCGAGGGCGACACCGTGGCCCGGCTGGGCGGTGACGAGTTCGTGATCCTGATCGAAGGCCTAAGCGCCGACTCGGCCACCGCCGTGATGCAGACGCAGGCCTTCGGCGAGGCGGTGCTGGCCGAGCTGGGCCGGCCCATCCAGCTGCCGGCCATGACCTACCACGGCACCTGCAGCATCGGGGCCACGCTGATCAGCGCCAGCTCGGCCTCGCTGGAGGACCTGCTCAAGCAGGCCGACATCGCCATGTTCCACGCCAAGACCGCGGGTGGCGACGTGCTGCGCTTCTTCGAGGCCGACATGCAGACCACCGTCAATGCGCGCGCCTCGCTGGAGAGCGAGCTGCGCGCGGCGCTGAAGGCGCGCGGCCAGTTCCTGCTGCACTACCAGCCGCAGGTGACCTCCGAAGGGCGCGTGGTGGGCGCCGAGGTGCTGATCCGCTGGCTGCATCCGCAGCGCGGGCTGATCCCGCCAGCCGCCTTCATCGACGTGGCGGAAGAGACCGGCCTGATCTCGCCCATCGGCCTGTGGGCGCTGGAGCAGGCCTGCAAGCAGCTGGACGACTGGAGCAACCATCCGCGCCGCCGCCACCTCACGCTGGCCGTGAACGTGAGCGCGCGCCAGTTCCGCAAGGAGGACTTCGCGGACAAGGTGCGCGAGGTGCTGATCCGCACCGGCGCCGATCCGTCCAAGCTCAAGCTGGAACTCACCGAGAGCCTGCTGCACGACGAGGTGGCCGAGACCATCCGCAAGATGAAGTCGCTGGCCGCCATCGGCATCCGCTTCTCGATGGACGACTTCGGCACGGGCTACTCGTCGTTGTCGTACATGGCGCAGCTGCCGCTGCACCAGATCAAGATCGACAAGTTCTTCGTCAGCGGCATCGGCACCAATCCCAAGATCGAGCTGATCGTGCAGACGCTCATCGGCATGGCGGCCAACCTCGACCTGGAGGTGGTGGCCGAGGGCGTGGAGACGCAGGCGCAGCTGGACTTCCTGACCCGCAACGGCTGCCGCGTGTGCCAGGGCTTCCTCTTCGGACGGCCGCAGCCGGTGGAGGTGCTGGAGTCGCAGCTCGACACGGAGCTGATCCCGCTCTGAGGGCAGGGGCGCGGGCCGCTGCGCCGCGCGCGGGCGCAGGCCGGGCGGGCTCCCGCGCCGCGTCCTGCACGCCGGGGCTGCCCTCGGCACAATGCCCGCTTCGCTCTTCCTGCCACGGCCCGCCGCGCGGCCGCCCCGCCTTGTCCTTCCCCGAGTTCCTCGCGCCGCCGATCGCGGACCCTGCCTTCTACCTGGTCGCCGTGCCCGCCGTGCTGCTGCTGGGCATCAGCAAGAGCGGCTTCGGCGCGGGCTTCGGCTCGCTGGCGGTGCCGCTCATGTCGCTGGCCATCACGGTGCCGCGCGCGGCGGCCGTCCTGATGCCGCTGCTGTTCGTGATGGACGTGCTGGGCATCGCCGCCTTCCGCCGCGACCTGGACCGCCGGCTGCTGGCCTTCCTGGTGCCGCCGGCGCTGGTGGGCGTGGTGCTGGGGGCCTTGCTCTTCCATGCGCTGTCGGCGGCGACGGTGGCCGGCGTCGTGGGCGTGTGCACGCTGCTCTTCCTGGCGCAGCGGCTGCTGTTTCCGCCGCGCCCCGATGCGCCACCGCCCTCGCGCGCCGCGGGCTGGGTGCTCACCGTGCTGTCGGGCTTCACCAGCTTCATCTCGCATGCGGGCGGCCCGCCCATCAACGCCTACCTGCTGCCGCTCAAGCTGCGGCCCATCGTGTTCACGGCCACGATGGCCTACCTGTTCTTCCTGGTGAACCTCGCCAAGTGGATCCCCTACGCCTGGCTGGGCCTGCTGGACGCGCGCAGCTTCAGCACCTCGCTGCTGCTGATGCCGCTCGCGCCGCTGGGCGTGTGGGCGGGGGTTCACGTGGCGCGGCGCATCGATCCGACGTGGTTCTACCGCTGCGTCTACGGCGGCATGTTCCTCACCGGCCTCAAGCTGGTGTGGGATGGTTTCTTCTGAAGGCGGCGCCCGCTCGCCGGCCTGCCTCGCCCATCCTCGACTTTCCATTGCAAGGAGTTTTTCGCCCATGGCCTCTGTCCACGAACTCATCGTCCTGACGGGCGCCTCGCGCGGCATGGGCCGTGCGATGGCGAGCCAGCTGCTCGCGCGCGGCGGCGTGCGGCTGCTGTGCCTGTCGCGCGGCATCGATGCCGCGCTGGAGACCGAGGTCGCCGCCGCGGGCAGCGAGGTGCTGCAATGGTCGGCCGACCTGGCCGATCCGCTGCCGGTGGCCGAGCGGCTGGCCGCCTGGCTGGCCGCGCAGGACGCGTCCGCCCTCGGCCGTGCCGTGCTGATCAACAACGCGGGTACCGTGGGGCGCACGGCGCCACTGGCCCGGGCTTCGCTGGGCGAGCTGTCGGCGGCACTGCGCGTGGGCCTGGAGGCGGCGCTGCTGCTGACCAGCGCCTTCCTGTCGGCGACCGCCGGCTGGTCGATGCCGCGGCAGGTGCTCAACATCTCCTCGGGGCTGGGCCGCAACGCGATGGGCAGCCAGGCTCCCTACTGCGCCGCCAAGGCGGGCATGGACCATTTCTCGCGCGCGGTGGCGCTGGAGGAGGCCGAGGAAGGCGGTGCGCGCATCGTGTCGCTGGCGCCGGGCGTGATCGACACCGACATGCAGATCGCATTGCGCAGCGCCGACGCAGCGCTCTTTCCCGACCGTGGCCGCTTCGAGGCCCTGCACCGCAACGGGCAACTGGACTCGCCCGAGTCGGCCGCCCGCAAGGTGCTGGCCTGGCTGGCGCGGCCGGATTTCGGCGCCCAGCCGGTGGCGGACGTGCGGAATTCATGAACTGAAGCACCTCCCAGGCCGCTTACGCGGCTCCCCCCTCTCTGTCGCCTTCGGCTCGGGAGGGGGGCGCACCCCGAGGCTTGGCAAAGCCAGTTCCTCGGGTGCACTGGCATGGCCTGCTCCGCGGCCGTTCGATCAGGAGGGTGACCCGAGGTCTATGCCGGGCGGCCGGGCGGCGCGCTGGCGTCGTTACAGGTAGATCTTCTGCAAGAGCCGGATCAAGGTCTCGCGCTCGCGGTCGGTGAGCTTGTGGCTGGCCTCCTTCTCCAACTGGATCACGGCCTCTTCCGCCTCGACCATGAGCTGGTGGCCGGCCGGCGTGAGGTGCAGGCCCACCGCCCGGCCATCGTGCGGATGGGGCCGCCGTTCGATCAGGCCGCGGCGGTCCATGGCCGCCACCAGGCTCACGAAGTTGGGCGGCTGGATGTCCAGCGCCGCGCAGAGCTGGCGCGAGGTGGCCCCCGGGTTGTGCGCCAGCAGCGAGAGCACCGAGAAATCCGTCGGCTTGAGGCCATAGACGGCCATCCGCTCGGCGAAGGCGACATACACGACCAGGTAGGCGCGGCGCGCGTTGTAGCCCACCAGGCTTTCGAGCACATGGCTGTCCAGCGGCTCGGGTGCCGTGGTCGGGGGCGGAACGGGCTTGCGGGTTCGGGGCTTGGCAGGCGTCATGGCGATCGCAGTCTAGGTCCGCCGGCCCGTCACCCCTGCGGCTCGCAGGCCTTCTTGATGATCGCCGCGCGCATGTCGAACTCCGGCAGCACCCAGCGGCGGAAGGCGGCTGCCGCGCGCGCATGCGCCTCGCCAGCGCCCGGTGCCTGCTCAATGCGGGCCCAGGCCCAGGCGAGCAGCGTGACCATCACCAGCCGCAGGTAGTCGTCGGCCAGCTCGTAGGGCAGGCGCGGCTGGGCATGGGCGGCCATGGCGATCTGCGTGGTCAGGTAGCGCAGCTGTGCCAGACGCCGCTGGGCATCGGCATCGACGTCGCGCGACGCGTCCAACTCGTCGCGCAGCGCCAGCAGCGTGGCCGCGAAACCGGCGCCGACATCGGGCAGCACCTTGCGCACCAGCAGGTCGATGGCCTGGATCTCGTTGGTGCCCTCGTAGATCATGGTCACGCGGGCGTCGCGCAGGATCTGCTCGATGCCCCATTCGCGCACATAGCCGTGGCCACCGAAGACCTGCAGGCAGGCACTGGCGCCGTCGAAGCCCTGCTGCGTGCAGGCGGCCTTGAGCACCGGCGTGATGTAGCTGCACCACTGCTGCGCGGCCTCGCGCGCCTTGGCGTCCTCGGCATGGCGCGCGATGTCGAGCTGGAGCGCGGTGCGGTAGGCGATGAGCCGGCCGCCGTCGATCCAGGCCCGTTGCGTATCCAGCACGCGGGCCACCGCTGGATGCTCGGCGATCAGGCTGGGGCCGGATGCCCGGTCGGCACCCGGCGCCACCATCTGCCGGCGCTCCTGCGCATAGGCATGGGCCTTCTGCCAGGCGGCGTCGAGCAGGCCGATGCCCTGCAGCGCCACATGCAGGCGGGCCGCATTCATCATGACGAACATGGCGGCCAGGCCGCGGCCGGGCTCACCCACCAGCCAGCCGGTGGCTTCGTCGAAGCGCATCACACAGGTGGGGCTGCCGTGCAGGCCCATCTTTTCCTCGATGCGCTCGCACTGCACGGCGTTGCGCGCGCCGTCGTCCAGCACCTTGGGCACCAGGGCCAGCGACAGGCCCTTGGGACCGGCCGGCGCATCGGGCAGACGGCACAGCACCAGGTGGACGATGTTGGGCGTGAGGTCGTGCTCGCCGCCCGAGATGAAGATCTTGGTGCCCGACACGCGCACGCAGCCATTGGCCTGCGGCACGGCGCGGGTGCGCACCAAGCCCAGGTCGCTGCCGGCATGGGCCTCGGTCAGGCACATGGTGGCCAGCCATTCGCCGGTGGCGACCTTGCCCAGGTAGCGGGCCTTGAGGTCGTCGCTGGCGTGGTGGCGGATGCATTCGTAGGCGCCATGCAGCAGGCCGGGCGCCATGGTGAAGCCGTGGTTGGCACCGGCCAGCCATTCGTACAGCACCGCTTCGAGCACGGCGGGCAGGCCCTGGCCGCCGTCCTCGGTCGCAGCAGACAGGCTGGGCCAGCCGCCTTCTACGAAAGCCTGATAGGCGGCGGCGAAGCCGGGTGGCGTGTGGACCTGGCCACCTTCGAGGCGGCAGCCGATCTCGTCGCCGTCACGCTGCAGCGGGGCGATCACCTCGCCGACGAAGGTGGCGGCCTGCTCCAGCACCTGGGCCTGCAGGTCGGCATCGACCTCGGCGAACGGCGCCAGTCGCGCGAGCTGCTGCGAGGCGCCGAGGACGGCGTCGAGAAGGAAGCGGACGTCTTCAGGGCGGGGGGCGTAATCCATGGGAAGCGGGCGGAAAGTCAGGGCGCGACGCAGGCGAAGCTGGTCGCGCGTTCGGTGTCGCCGCCACGGAAGCGGGCGACGGCGGGATAGGGGCACAGCGGCCGGGTGCGGTCGGGCGCCCAACTGGCGGGCACCTCGGGGTTGGGCTGACGCGAACCAGGGCCGCGGGCCTCGGCCAGCACCTGCTCGGGCGCGTGGCCGCCCTCGACCCAGTCGACCAATGCCGTGAGCATGTCGAACTGGTCGGTCGAGGGGCCGCCGCTGCAGTGGTTCATGCCGGGCACCGGGAAGTAGCGCACGAATTCGCTCGCGCGTCCGGCGTGCGTGGCCTGCAGGCGGTCGTACCACGCGGCCGTGTCGTCGGACGAGAACACCGGATCGCCGGTGCCGTGGTAGACGATCATGCGGCCGCCCCGGGCCCGCAGCGACTGCAGGCGTTCTGCATTGGGCGGCACCATGAAGGCCATGGCCGATTCGTCGTACGGGGTCTGCGTGGCGTCGATGCGGGGTGCATCGCGGTCCATGTCGAAGCCGAGCGCGAAGGGCAGGCCCTGCGGCCGGTCGGCCATCGGCGGCGTGCTGAAGATGAAGGCCACGGCACCGGCATCGCGGGTGGCGGGGCTGGCGAGCTTCCACTCGCGCCAGTTGGCGCCGGAGACACCGGGGTCGAAGGGGAAGCTGCTGTAGATCTGCCGGCCGCTGCTGTCGCGCGCGCCGGCGAAGACGCGGGCCAGGGCCATCTTCTGGGCCGGGTCCAGGCAGCTGTCCTGCCGGCCGGCGGTGCAGGTGGGCACGTCGCGGCCCAGGTTGAAGCGGGCCTGGCAGGACTTGACGTCGCCCACGATGCCGTCGGTCAGGCCGTCGAGCATGTCGCAGCGCGCCAGCACGGCGCGCGAGAGGGTCTGGAGCTGACCGGGTGTGAACGCGGTCTGCAGGTCGGGATCGCCCTGCGGCGTCTTGGCCGTCGCCAGCGCCGCGTACTGCTGCGCGCCGTAGAGCTGGGCCACGGCCGCGCGCGGCAGGTGGAAGCCCGGGTCGCCCGCCAGTACGCCGTCGAAGGCCTGAGGCAGGCGCGAGGCCGCCACCATGGCATGGCGCCCGCCGTTCGAGCAGCCCGCGATGTAGGAGCGGTCGGCCGGGCGGCCATAGGCCTGGGCCACCAGCTGCTTGGCCACGGGCGTGAGCTGGGCTACGGCGCTGTAGCCGTAGTCGCGGCGCGCCTGCGGATCGAGGCCGAAGCGCGGATTGGGCGCCGGATGGCCGGCATCGCTGCTGACCACCGCGAAGCCCATCGACAGCGCATTGGTGCGTGGCCCGCCGCCGCCGATGCCGCCCAGCGCCGGCACCACCACGCCGTCCAGCCCGCCGTTGGCCTGGAACAGGAAGCGGCCGTTCCAGGCCTGAGGCAGCCGCAGCTCGAAGCCGATGGCGTAGCGCTGGCCGTCCACCGTGCTGGTGCGCTCGGCCATGCGGCCCTGCACCAGGCAATGCGCCGGCGCCTGTTCGCTGCCGCCGCGGATGGCCACCGGCCCGGCCGGCACGCTGCGCACAGTGGTGAACACCACGCCCGGCGCGGCTTCCAGCCTTTCGCAGGTGTGCAGTTCGCCGGGGCGCGCCGCCTTCATGGCCGTGGCCGCCTCGGGCGGCCGCGAACCGCAGGCACTGAGCAGGGCGATGGCACCGCCGATGGCGGCAAGGCGGAAGGTGTTCATGGTCGGGGTCTCGCAAACGGCGCGAAGCCGGCATCGTAAGAGCCGGCCAGATCGGGAGGCAACGGCGTCACGACACCGAGCGCGTTGTGCGTCGAATGGCCGCGGAGCAGGCCACGCCAGGGCTCCCGCGGAACTGGCTTTGCCAGGCCGCCGGGAGCGCCCCCGCGAGGGGGTTGGCGAAGCGCGAAGCGCGCAGCCTGGGGGAGTTCAAGATTCCGCCGTAAAGCCGATCTGCTTGACCAGGGGGCCCCAGCGTTCGTACTCGGCCTTCTGGTCCGCAGCCATGTCCTGCGCCGTGGTGCCGTGGGCCACCAGGCCCACCAGTGCCAGCGAGTCGATCACCGACTTGTCCTTCAGCGCCGCGTTGATCGCCGCGTTGGCCGAGGCCAGCGTGGCGGCCGGCGTCTTGGCCGGGGCGTAGAAGCCGAACCATTCCTCCGAGGTCACGTCCGGGTAGCCCAGCTCGGTGAAGGTGGGCACGTCGGGCAGGTAGGGCGAGCGCTTCTTGCCCGAGGTGGCCAGCACGCGCACGCGGCCGTTCTTCATGTACTGCAGGTAGTCGCCGCTGGGGTTCATGGCGGCGGCGATCTGGCCGCCCACCAGGTCGGTGATGCTGGGCACGGTGCCGCGGTAGGGCACATGCTTGAGCTCCACGCCCGAGCGCATGCCCAGCAGCGCGCCCAGCAGGTGCGGCATCGAGCCAGCGCCCGGCGAGCCGTAGCTGGCTTGGCCGGGGTTGGCCTTGGCCCAGGCCAGGAAGTCCTTCAGCGTCTTCACCTCGGCCGGCACCGCCGGGCCCACGGCCAGGCCGTGGAACATGATGGCACCGATGGAGACGGGCGTGACGTCTTCCGGCTTGTAGGTCAGCTTGGGGTAGATGTACGGATAGACCGACAGGGCCGACACCGGTGCCAGCGTGAGCACGGATCCGTCCGGCGTGGAGTTCTTCAGCGTCTCGACCGCGATGCGGCCGCCGGCGCCCGGCTTGTTCTCGACATAGGCGCCCTTGGCATAAGGGGTGCCGGCGATCTTCTCGGCCACGCGGCGGGCGACGGTGTCACCGGCGCTGCCGGCCGGGAAGCCGTACATGATCTTGACCTGCTCGATGGCCTGGGCGAAGGCCGACAGGGGCGACAGGGCGCCCAGGGCGGCCGCGCCGCCGAGGGTGTGGAGGAATTGACGACGATGTTGCATGGATGTCTCCGGAGAGCGAAGGAAGAAAACGGGGTCAGCGGCAGCTGAAGTTGGCTGCGTCCTCCAGGCTGCCCGTGCCGTTGTAGCGGGCAACCTTCGGATAGGGGCACAGCGGACGGGTGCGGGTGGCGGACCAGGTGGCCGGCAGGTCGGCATTGACGCCGCCGGCATTGCCGGTGCCGCGAGCGCTGGCCACCACGCGGTCGGGGGCCTGGCCTTGTTCCACCCACTTGACCATGGCGCTGAGCATGTCGAACTGGTCGGTGGCGGGGCCGCCCGAGCAATGGTTCATGCCGGGGATCAGGTACAGACGGGCGAAGTTGGAGGCATCGCCGCCGTTGTCCTTTTGCAGTTGCTGGTACCAGTCGACCGAGTCATCGCTGGAGAAGATCGGGTCGGCCGTGCCGTGGTAGACCATCAGCTTGGCGCCGCGCTTCTTGAGCGCCGGCAGCTTGCCGTAGTTGGGCGGCGTCATGAAGGACATCGCACTCTCCGTATAGATGCCGGAGGTGGCGCTCACCTTGGTGAGCATGGTGTCCAGGTTGCCCGTCAGCGCGAAGCTCTGGCCGTTGAAGGTGCTCGCGTCCTCGGGTGGCGACTGGAACACCAGACCCACGGCGCCCGTGTCCAACAGGGTCGGGAAGACGAACTTCCACAGTGCCCAGCCGCCCGTGTCCAGGCCCGCGTCATAGGGGAAGCTGGTGTAGATCCGTTGGCCGCTGGGCGTTGTTGCGCCACCCTTGAACAACTTGTCGATCTTGGACTTCTGGTCGGCGCTGAGGCAAGTGCCGTTGCGCGTGGTCGCGCAGGTGGGCACATCGCGATTGATGTCGAAGGCGGCCTGGCAGGCCGCGTTGTCCTGCACCATGCCGTCGGCGGCGCCGTCTAGGCCGTCGCACTGGGCGAGTACGGCCTTCGTCACCAGGGTGCGCTCGGCCTGCGTGAAACCGCTGCCCAGATCGCCGGGCGTGGTGGCCAGCGTGGCATAGGTCTGCGCGCCGGCGATGTTGGCCGTGGCCGCGAGCGGCAGGCGGGTGCCGGGGTCACCGGCCAGGATGCCGTCGTACTGGTCCGCGTAACGGGACGCCGCGACCATGGCATGCCGGCCCCCATTGGAGCAGCCGCCGAAGTAGGAGCGGTCCGGCCCCTTTCCGTAGGCGGTCTGGATGGCGCTCTTGGCCATGGGCGTGAGCTTGGCCACGGCCTGGTAGCCATAGTCGAGGCGGGCCTGCGGATCGATGCCGAAATTGGCGCCCATCGCAGCGGTATGTCCCGCGTCCGAGCTGATCACGGCGAAGCCCATCTTGAGTGCATTGCTGAGGCCGCCGCCGCCACCGACGTCACCGGTGGCCGTGGCGACGCTGCCGTCCAGTCCACCGTTGGCCTGATAGAAGAAGCGGCCGTTCCAGTTGGTGGGCAGGCGCATTTCAAAGCCGATTGCGTAGTTCTTGCCGTCGACGCTGCTCGTGCGAGAGAACATGTTGCCAGTGAGGCGGCAATGCTCCGGCACATCGGTGCCCGCCACCTTGAGCGTGCCGGCCGCCACCACGGTGGCGGCGGTGACGGTGGTGTTGGCGTAAGTGAAACGCGTGGCGAGGTCGGTGCAGGAGGTCAGCATGGCACCGACCGCCGCCGACAGCTGCGGGATGGTCTCGACCGCAGGGGCCGGCGCGGGTGCCGGTGCGGGCGCAGGGGCTGGCGCGGGCCGGTTGGCCGCGATCAGCGCCGCTGCCAGCGCGGCGTTCTGGTTGTTGTCGTTGCCCGAGCCGCCGCAGGCCGCCAGCAGCGCGAGGGGCGCCGCGGCCGCCAGGGCCCGCAGCGCGAAAGTCTTGCCGTCTTCCTTCTTCATGGTTTGTCTCCGTGGTGGTTCTTCGTGAAGGTCTCGCACAAGGAAGGAGCGGCCCCTCGGCCGCTCCGGGGGTCAGCGCGGCGCCATGCGCAGCGCGCCGTCCAGCCGGATCACCTCGCCATTGAGGTGGCCGTTGGTCACGATGTGGCAGGCCAGCTCGGCGAATTCCGAGGGCTTGCCCAGACGGGGGGGGAAGGGAATGGCGGCGGCCAGCGATTGCTGCACCGGCTCGGGCAGCTCCAGCAGCAGCGGCGTGGCGAAGATGCCGGGCGCCACGGTGCACACGCGGATGCCGTGCTGCGCCAGATCGCGCGCCATCGGCAGCGTCATGCCGACCAGGCCGCCCTTGGAGGCGCTGTAGGCCTGCTGGCCCACCTGGCCGTCGAAGGCGGCCACGGAGGCGGTGAACATCATCACGCCGCGTTCGCCGCCGTCCAGTGCTTCGAGCCTGGCGCAGCGGGCCGCGAAGAGGCGGCTCACGTTGTAGGTGCCGATCAGGTTGACCTGGATGACGCGGGCGAAGTCTTCCAGCGGCGCGGCGCTGCCGTCCTTGCCGACGATGCGCTTCGCGCTGCCGATGCCGGCCACGTTCATCAGGATGCGGGCGGGGCCGTGTGCGTCGGCCGCAGCGCTCAAGGCGGCCTCGACGCTCGCCGTGTCGGTGATGTCGCAGGCGTAGGCCGTGCCGCCGATGTCGGCTGCGACCTTCTTCGCCTGGTCGAGGTTGCGGTCGAGCACCGCCACCTTGGCACCCAGACGGGCGAGTTCGCGGGCGGTGGCTTCGCCCAGGCCGGAGGCGCCACCGGTGACCAGCGCGCTTTGTCCTTCGATCTTCATGGATTCATCTCCTTGTCGGGTCTTCTTGCTCCTTCCCCCTCTGGGGGAAGGTGGGGATGGGGGCCGGGGGCGCTGGCTGCGTTGCAGCCGAACCACCGCCGCAGGCCCCCACCCCTGCCCTCCCCCAGTGGGGGAGGGAGCCAATGGCTACTGCCACTGGGGCTTGATGGTGAACGGCAGCGTGTCGGTGTGCAGGGCCTGCACCGCGGCGTCGCGGTGCTTGAGCACGGCGCGCTGGTTGATCGAGCCCTTGTCGGTGATCTCGCCCTTGTCGATGGAGGGCGGCTCGGCCACCAGCGCGGCTCGGGCGATGCGGTTGGCACTGCCCGTGGCGTCGCCGGCCAGGCGGTCGATCACCTTCTGGAAGTGCAGTTGAACCTCCGGATGCTCCAACACCGACTTCAGCGGCGCGTCGCCCGGCAGCGAGGGCGCCAGCTCGCGCACCGCCTGGGTCGGGAAGATCAGCGCGCCCACTTCCTTCAGGTTGATGCCGGTGAGCACCACGTCCTGCACATAGGGCGCGCCGAAGGCGATCACCTTGGCCCGCAGCGGACCGACGCTCACGAAGGTGCCGGTGGCCAGCTTGAAGTCCTCGGCGATGCGGCCGTCGAAGCGCAGGCCCAGGTGGATGTTGTCGGGGTCGATCCAGGCGACGGCGTCGCCCGTCTTGAAGAAGCCTTCCTCGTCGAAGGCCTCGTGCGTGGCCTCGGGCATGCGCCAGTAGCCGGGCGTGACGTTGGGGCCGCGGTAGCGGATCTCGACCTTGCCGTCGGTGGGCACCAGCTTGATCTCCATCCCCGCGCAGGGCAGGCCCAGGTCGCCGGTGCGCACTTCGGGGCGCGTGATGTACAGGCCGAAGGGGCCGGACTCGGTCATGCCCAGGCCGGTGCCCATCACCAGGCGCTCGCCGATCTCGGCCTCCTGCAGGCGGTGCAGCTGGTCCCACACGGCCTGCGGCAGGGCCGCGCCGGCGTAGAAGAACATGCGGCAGCGCGACAGCAGCTTCTTGCGCAGCACCGGGTCTTCCTCCATCGCGTTGGCGATGTACTCGAAGCCGGTGGGCACGTTGAAGTAGACGGTGGGCGCGATCTCGCGCAGGTTGCGCAGCGTCTCGGCGATGCCGGCAGGCGTGGGCTTGCCGTCGTCGATGTAGAGCGTGCCGCCGTTGTCCAGCACGATGCCGACGTTGTGGTTGCCGCCGAAGGTGTGGTTCCAGGGCAGCCAGTCGACCAGCACCGGCGGCTCTTCACCCAGCGCGGGGATGGAGGCGCGCAGCTGCTGCTGGTTGGCGCACCACATGCGGTGGGTATTGATGACCGCCTTGGGGTTCTTGGTGGAGCCCGAGGTGAACAGGAACTTGGTGATGGTGCCGGGGTGCGTGCCGTGCATGGCCGCCTCGACGGCGGAGGTAGGCTCGGTGGCCAGCAGCTGCGACAGCGGCGTGACCGAGCGGCCTTCCAGTGCGCCGCCGCCCAGCACCACCTCGGTGTCGGCCGGCACCACGGCGGCGATGGCCGCGGCATAGCGCGTGTCGCTGGCAAACACCAGGCCGGGCGTGAGCGTGCCGATCACATGGCGCAGCTTGTCGTAGTCCTTGCTGACCAGCGAATAGGGCGGCGACACCGGGCAGTGCGGAATGCCGACATAGAGCGCGCCCAGCGCCAGCAGCAGGTGCTCGATGCTGTTCTCGCTGAGGATGGCGACCGGCCGGTCCTCGCTCAGGCCGCGGTCGAGCAGGGCCTGGCCGATGGCGCGGGCCTTCGCCAGCGCCTCGCGGTAGCTGATGCGGATCCAGTCGCCGGTGCTGCCGTCGGCATTGCGGGCGCGGCGGGCCACGAAGGTGCGGTCGGGCGCCATGGCGGCCCAGTACACCAGCCGGTCCGACATGCGGTGGGCATGGTGGCCCAGCGGCTTGTCGGCCTGCAGGTACTGCACGCCGCCTTCGGCCTCGCGCAGCACGGCGCGGGTGATGCCGAATTCGAGCGCGCGGTAGCGGGCAGCGGGCGCTGCAGTTTGGGCGGCTGCGGGCATGTCGAGTGTCTCCAGCATGTTCTTGTCCTCCGGTGCCCGGGCCTCAGCCCTTGCTGACCTTGGCGGCCTTGCCTTCGAGGAAGGCGCGCACGCGGGCCTTGGCCTCGGGCGCGTCCTGCACGATGCCGGACATCAGGGCCTCGGTGAAGAAACCGTGGTCGGCGTTCTGTTCGGCGATGCGGGGCAGGGCGTGCATCAGCGCGTAGTTGGTCAGCGGCGCGTTGGTGGCGATGCGGCGGGCCAGCTCGATGGCCTTGTCCAGCGCGGCACCCTCGGGCACCAAGTACTGCGCGAAGCCGGCGCGCTCGCCGTCCTCGGCGTTGTAGACGCGGCCGGTCATCATCATGTCGGTCATGCGCGCCACCCCGATCAGGCGCGGGATGCGCACCGAGCCGCCGCCGCCCACGAAGATGCCGCGCGTGCCCTCGGGCAGCGCATAGAAGGTGCTGGCATCGGCCACGCGGATGTGGCAGGCGCTGGCCAGTTCCAGGCCGCCACCCACCACGGCGCCGTGCAGGGCGGCGACGACGGGCACGGGCCCGTGCTGCACCAGCTCCAGCGCGGCATGCCACATGCGGGAATGGCGCAGGCCGCCGCCGGCATCGCGCTCGCTGATTTCGGACAGGTCGAGGCCGGCGCAGAAGTGCGGACCTTCTCCGTCGATCACGGCCGCACGCACGGTGTCGGGCAGGCTCTCGAAGGTGTTGCGCAGCGCCAGGATGAGGCCGTCGTTGAGCGCGTTGCGCTTGGCAGGGCGCGTGAGGCGGACGATGGCGATGTCGCCCTGGATGTCGAGGCTGAGGTCCTGATGAGTCATGATTGCGTTCGGAAGTTGGATCGATTATGGTTATCAAAAATAATCAATTCAACGGCCCGGAACGGCCAACTCATCAGTACTTACCCGAACGGAGACGCGCCTCATGGACATCGCGAACCTCAGCGCCATCGACATCCACACCCACGCCGAGATCAGCTGCTGGAACCCCTTCGACAACTACGGCGAGGAATACGACCGCGCGGCGGACAAGTACTTCCGCTCCAGCCGCCGACCCACCATCCAGGAGAGCATCGACTACTACCGCGAGCGCAAGATCGGGCTGGTGATGTTCGGCGTGGACAGCGAGTCCAACCTGGGCCGCCGCCGCATCCCGAACGAGGAGATCGCCGAGGCGGCGCAGAAGAACAGCGACATCATGATCGCCTTCGGCAGCGTCGATCCGCACAAGGGAAAGATGGGGGCACGCGAGGTGCGCCGGCTGATCGAGGAGCACGGCGTCAAGGGCTTCAAGTTCCATCCGACGGTCCAGGGCTTCCACCCCTACGACCGCATGGCCTGGCCGCTGTACGAGGTGATCGCCGAGCACAAGCTGCCGGCCATCTTTCACACCGGTCACAGTGGCATCGGCTCGGGCATGCGCTGCGGCGGCGGACTGCGGCTGGAGTACAGCAACCCGATGCACCTGGACGACGTCGCCATCGACTTCCCGGACATGCAGATCATCATGGCCCACCCCAGCTTTCCTTGGCAGGACGAGGCGCTGTCGGTGGCCACGCACAAGCCCAATGTCTGGATCGACCTGTCGGGCTGGAGTCCCAAGTACTTCCCGAAGCAGCTGGTGCAGTACGCCAACACGCTGCTGAAGGACCGCATCCTCTTCGGCAGCGACTACCCGCTGATCACGCCCGACCGGTGGATGAAGGACTTCCAGGAGGCCGGCTTCAAGCCCGAGGTGATGCCGGGCGTCCTGAAGGACAACGCGGTCCGGCTGCTCGGGCTGAAGTGACCGGCAGGCGCGTCACGGCCGGTCGGCGCTGCCGGTCTGCTGCGTCGCGCCGCCTTGGGCCTCGTGCCGCACCCCCCATGAGTCGCGCGCCCGTCGGCGCTCCTCGCGCTCGCGGGCCATCTGTTCCTCGAACTGCTGGCGGCCTTCCTTGGCCACGGCAATGAGCTTCTTGCGGTCCTTGTAGTGCGGATAGCTGTCTTCCGCGATGCGCATGTTGCGCAGGCGGAATTGCATCGCCGCCTCACGGGCTTCGTGCGCGGGCCAGCCCAGCGTCTCCAGCACCGAGCGCGCACTGCGCAGGGACGATTCGAACAGCTCGCGCTCGGCCAGGGTGATGCCGCGGTCGCGCAACTGGTAGTAGTGGCCCAGGTTGCGGGCGCGGGCGATGATCTCGGCCTGCGGAAAGTGCTCCCGCACCAGATCGACGATGGCCAGGCAGGTGGCCACCTCGTCCACCGCCACCACGATGGCGCGGGCCTGGCCGGCGCCCGCGATGCGCAGCAGGTCGAGCCGCGTCGCATCGCCATAGAACACGCGGAAACCGAACTCCCGCAGGCCTTGCACCGTGTCGGGGTCGTGGTCCAGCACCGTCACCGGCATACCCTGCGACAGCAGCACGCGTCCGACGATCTGGCCGTAGCGGCCGAAGCCGCAGATCAGCACCTGCGCTTCCTGCGGCTCGGAGATCTCCTCCACCTGCGCCCGGATCTGCGGGTCGGGAATGAGGCGGTCGAACAGCACCAGCAGCAGCGGCGACAGCAGCATCGACAACGCCACCGCGCCGATCAGCAGCGACGAGGTTTCGGGCGCCAGCACCTGCGCGCCCACGGCCGCCTGGAAGACGACGAAGGCGAACTCGCCACCCTGCGCCAGCAGCAGCGTGAACACCGGCCGCTCGCGCGCCGGCAGCCCCATGGCGCGTGCCAGCCCCAGGATCACGCCGAACTTGAGCGCCATGAAGCCCACCACCAGCGCCGCCATCAGCAGCGGCTGGGCCAGCAACACGCGGAAGTCGATGCTCATGCCCACGGCGATGAAGAACAGGCCCAGCAGCAGGCCCTTGAAGGGCTCGATGTCGGTTTCCAGCTCTCGGCGGTATTCGCTTTCGGCCAGCAGCACGCCGGCCAGGAAGGCGCCCAGCGCCATCGACAGGCCCACGAACTGCATCAGCGCCGCGATGGCCACCACCAGCAGCAGCGAGGCGGCGGTGAAGATCTCGGGCGTGTTGCTGCGGGCGATCCAGCGCAGGATCGGCCGCAGCGCCAGCCGGCCGCCCAGCACGATGCCGCCCACCACGCCCAGGATCTTGGCGGCTTCGAGCGCGCGGGCCGTGGCGTCCAGCGGCGCGTCGGCCGGTCCGCTGGCCAGCACCGGCAGCAAGGCCAGGATGGGAATGGCGGCCACGTCCTGGAACAGCAGGATCGAGAAACCCGCCTGGCCGCTGGCCGTCTTGAGCAGCTTGCGCTCGCCGAAGACCTGCAGCGCGATGGCCGTGGACGAGAGCGCCAGCCCCAGCGCCGCCACCAGCGACACCCGCCAGGGCGCGCCGGCCGCGCAGCCGACGGCGAAGAGCACCACGGCGCAGCCCAGCACCTGGGCGCTGCCCCAGCCGAAGATGGGCCGGCGCAGCAGCCAGAGACGTCGCGGCTCCAGCTCCAGGCCGACCAGGAAGAGCATCAGGACCACGCCGAACTCGGCGAAGTGCAGCACTTCCTCGACGCTGGACACCAGCCCGAGGCCGGCCGGGCCGATGGCAATGCCGGCCACCAGGTAGCCGATGATGGCGCCCAGGCCGAGCGCGCGCGAAAGCGGCACCACCAGCACGGCGGCGCCCAGGTAGATCAGGCTGTTGGTCAACCAGGCGGGAGCGTGTTCCATGGTCAGCGCGCCCCCTGGGCCTGGGGCCGGTCGCCCGCGGGGACCATGCATTCGGGGCAGTCCTCCAGCTCCGCCAGTTCGGGCCAGTCCGGATAGCTGCCGAGGCGCTGGGCGAAGACCTCCACATGCGCCGCGAGTTCGGACTCGGGCGCGCGTCGCGCATCGTGTAGCAGCAGCGGCGGCAGGAAGCGCATGCCGCACAGCGCGGCGGTCTGTTCGTAGGGCGGCAGGAAAGCGTCGAAGAAATAGCGGTTGTAGCCCGCGGGGTGGTAGCTGTCCTGGGCGCCGCCGGTGCTGGCGACCAGCCACAGCGACTTGCCCCGCAGCGCATGGCCGCCGGGCCCGTACGCCCAGCCGTAGCCCAGGACCTCGTCCATCCACAGTTTCTGCAGCGACGGCATGCTGTACCACTGGATCGGGTGCATCAGCACCAGCAGCTCCGCGGCGGCGAGCCGCTGCTGTTCGGCCGCGACATCGATGGCGTAGTCGGGATAGCTCGCGTAGAGGTCGTTGACGCGCACGCCCGGAAGGCGCAGGGCGGCGTCGCGCAGGCGCCGGTTGGCACGGGATTCCCGCCAGTGCGGATGGGCGGCCAGCACGTAGATCGTGTCCGCGTCGGGCTCGCTGGAGGGGGCGCCGGATGTTGGGGTTGGAATGGTCGGCATGGCGGCGACCATAGCGCAAACTCGCGTCGCCCCGCGGACATCGGCTGCGACCTACCATGCGGTCTGGTTCAACCCCAGGAGGCTGCATGCCGGTGGTTCTCGTCGCCAATCCGAAGGGTGGGTCGGGCAAGTCGACGCTTGCGACCCACATCGCCGGCTATTTCGCCAGCCGGGGCCATCCGGTCATGTTGGGCGACGTGGACCGGCAGCAGTCGTCGCGGCTCTGGCTGTCGCTGCGGCCGGCGCAGGCCGCCGGCATCCGCGGCTGGGAAGCGCAGGGGCAGGGCAGCATCGTGCGCCCGCCCGCGGGGACGACCCACGCCGTGCTGGACACGCCGGCTGGACTGCATGGCTGGCGCTTCAAGGAAGTGCTGGCGCTGGCGGACAAGGTGGTGGTGCCCGTCCAGCCCAGCCTGTTCGACATCTTCGCGACCCGCGATTTCCTCGACCGGCTGGCAGAGCGCCTGCCGGGCAAGAAGGCGCCGCGCATCGGCCTGGTGGGCATGCGGGTAGGGGCGCGCACGCTGGCCGCCGAACGGCTGCGCGAATTCGCCATGCAGATGAAGATGCCACTGGTCACGGAACTGCGCGAAACGCAGAACTATGTGCAGTTCGCCGCCCACGGTCTGACCCTGTTCGACCTTTCGCCCACGCGCTACGAGCGCGACCTGGCGCAGTGGCAGCCGCTGATCCAGTGGCTCGACGACTGACGGCCTGGCGCCAGCCGCTTGCGGGAAAGCACCGACCGCTCCTGTCCCGGCGCAGACAGCAGGGCTGGCGGGCCCGGGGCATCATCCGCCGCATGACCAAGCGCATCTTCCAGACCCTTGCCGACCTGAGCGCCTGCGTCGGCCAGGACATCGCCACCAGTGACTGGACCACCGTGACGCAGGCCCAGGTCAACCAGTTCGCCGAGGCGACGGGCGACCACCAGTGGATCCACGTGGATGTGGAGCGCGCCAAGGCCGGGCCTTTCGGCGCGCCCATCGCTCACGGCTTTCTCACGCTGTCGCTGTTGCCGACCTTCTTCGACACCGCGGTCGAAGTGGTCGAAGCCCGCATGGGGGTCAACTATGGCCTGAATCGCGTGCGCTTCATGTCCCCGGTGCCGGTCGGCAGCCGGTTGCGGGCCCATATCAAGCTGCTGTCGAGCGAAGCCATCGAAGGCGGCGGCTACCAGATGGTCTGGCAGAGCACCATCGAACTCGAAGGCGCCGCGAAGCCCGCCTGCGTGGCCGAGTCGGTGGTGCGGCGCTACCCCTGAGATCAGGGCGCGCCGCGGCGGCTCACAGCGTGCCGACTTCGGCGCAGTTGGCGCAGCCCTCGCGCGCCGTGGCCCGCGCACCGGCCTGGACCACGGCCCGATCCGTGTTGCCGCGCACCTGGAGCACGCCGGTGCTGCCGTTGTTGGGCGTCGGCGCATGGCGGGCCTCTGCCTGCACCTGTGCCCGCGACAGCGTGGACTGGAAGGGGGCCGGCGGGTTGGGCGACATCTCGCCATCCACAGCATGGGCAGCGCCCGCGGTGAACAGGGTGGCGAGGGCAACGGCGGTGAGCTTGCGGATCATGGGAGGCTTCCTTGGTAAGAGGTGGAGGGATGGCGCCTGGCCGCCGTGAGGCTGCACAGGGGCCTGATCCAGATACGCCCGCGCCCTCTGCCTGGATTCACGCGTAGCCAACGGATACACGTTCCCTGGCGCCGCCCCGACTCAACCTTCCGTGGCGAACCCGTTCTGCCGCCAGGCCTCGAACACCGTCACGGCCACCGCGTTCGACAGGTTGAGGCTGCGCTGGCCCGGCCGCATCGGCAGCTTCAACTGCTGCGGCGGGGCGAAGCGCTCCCGCAGTTCGGGCGCCAGTCCGCGGGTCTCGGCCCCGAACACCAGCCAGTCGCCGGGCTGGAAGGCGACGTCGTGCACCAGGCGCGTGCCGCGCGTCGTGAGGGCAAACATGCGCCCGGGCGCCGGCGCGTGCCGGTCGACCAGCGCCTGCCAACTGGCATGGCGTTCGACGCGGGCGAACTCGTGGTAGTCGAGGCCGGCCCGCCGCAGCAGGCGGTCCTCCATCGAGAAGCCGAGCGGCTCCACCAGATGAAGCTCGCAGCCGGTGTTGGCGGCGAGACGGATCACGTTGCCGGTATTGGGCGGGATCTCGGGCTCGACGAGAACGATGCGGAACATGGGACGGTCGACCAGGCAGGGAGGGGCGGCGAGCTTAACCGCCGTTGCGCTTCCCCGTGGGCCGCAGCGACGTGGCGCGCGTCACGCGTCGCCGGGAGCGGGCGTGCGCGCGAGCACCAGGGCCGTCACCTGCGCCGCGCCGGCCTGTTGAAGCACCCGGGCGGCGGCATTCAGCGAGGCGCCGGTGGTCATCACGTCGTCGACCAGAAGCACGGCGCGACCCCGCAGGCCATGGGCGCGCGCGGGCTCCACCGCGAAGGCCCCCCGCAGGTTGCGCAGCCGGTCGGCCCGGCTCAGGCCCGACTGCGGCGGTGTGTGGACCGGCCGCAGCAGCACCTGGGCATCGCAGCGGCCTGGCGCCAGCCGGCGTGCCAGTTCCAGGGATTGGTTGAAGCCGCGCTCGCGCAGCCGTTCCTGCGACAGCGGCATCGGCAGCACGAGGTCGGCGGCGTCGATCAGGTCCGCCGCCCGTGGGTGGCGGCGCAGCACGGCCGCCAGCGGCGCCGCCCAGCCGGCTTCGCCCGCGAACTTGAAGCGCGAGACGCAGGCGCTCCAGGGCCAGTCGTAGTCGCAGGCGGCGACGCATTCGTCCAGGGGCGGCGGATCGCGCAGGCAGGCACCGCAGACGGGCTGGCCCGGCGGCACCGCCAGTGCGCAGTGCCGGCATCGCGGGACGGGGACGGCGAACTGGTCCAGACAGGCGCGGCAGAGCACCTCGTCCGGCCAGGCCCGGCAGAGCGCGCATTGGCTGGGAAGCAGGCCGAGCAGGGCGCTGAACAGTCGGGCAGCCGGGAGGCGAAGCCGGGTCGGCGCAGAGGTCGGCATCGGCTCAATATACTGGCGCGCCCCTCGCCGACCCCGCCCGCCGCCGTGACGATTCGCACGCGGCGCGCCTCTTGATCGCCATGTCCTCCTCTTCCGCATCCCGGCCGCCCACGATCGACCCGGTGGCCGCCCGCCGCTGGGCGCGGCAGGCGCCCGGCGACGCGGCGCCCTGGCTCCACGAGGAAGTGGGACGGCGGATGGAGGAGCGCCTGCAGTGGATCAAGGCCACACCGCGGCGCTGGGTCGACTGGTCTCCGCTTCGCGGCGGCCTGGAGGTGCATGGGCGGGTGGCGCAGCGCTATCCCCAGGCGGCTGCCTATGTGCAGGAGCCGGAGCCGGCCCTGCACGCCCCCACGACGGTCGCCTTTGCCGCACCCTGGTGGAGCGCGAAGCGCTGGCGGGGCGGCCGGCCGCAACTCTTCGGCGCCTTGCCTGAAGGGGGTGTCGATCTGCTGTGGGCCAACATGGGGCTGCACATGGCGCCGGACCCGGAGGTTCTGATCGCCGAATGGCACCGCCGCGTGGCGACCGACGGTTTCCTGATGTTCTCCGGCCTCGGCCCCGACACGCTGATGGAGTTGCGTTCCGCCTATCGGGCTCGCGGCTGGCCGGAGCCAGCCCATGCCTTCACCGACATGCACGACTGGGGCGACATGCTGGTGCACGCCGGTTTTGCCGAGCCGGTCATGGACATGGAGCGCATCGTGCTGACCTGGGGTACGCCCGAGGCGGCGCTGGCCGAATTGCGCACGCTGGGCCGCAACCTGCATCGGGACCGCTTCCCGGCCCTGCGCGGGCGGCGCTGGCGTGCGCAGATGCTCGACCTGCTGGCCGGCCTGGCGTCCGACGAGCACGGCGGGCGCATCGCCCTGACCTTCGAGATCATCTACGGCCATGCCTTCAAGCCGGTTTCGCGGGTGGCGGTCGCCCCGGAAAGCGCCATCGGGCTGAATGACATGCGTCAAATGTTGCGGCGTGGCCGCGACGGCGCTTAGTCGCTTCGGCGACGCTCGCGAAGGGGCTGCGGGGCAGGGCTTGCCCCGACTGCCGAAACAGGGTGCCACGCTACAATTCTTGAGTGCTTGCGGCCCTGGGACTGGCCCTCGGCTGCAGCGGCACTCCCTCGAAAGAGCCCCTCCCGCCCGTGCCGAATCCCGTGTTTCGCTTCGCCACTGTTTCGGGCCAGAGCATCCACTGGTTCCTGCGGCGCAATTGCTCGATCACGCCCAGCCAACTCGGGTGGGCCTATGCGTCGTTATGCGTGGTGTCTCTGGGGATCGCCGGTGTCTTCTGGCTGCAGGGTGCCAAGCTCGTGCTGCCATTCGCATGGCTGGAGCTTGCGGCGGTGGGCCTGGCTTTCATGTTCTATGCCCGGCATGCGACGGACGGCGAGCGCATCGCGCTGCAGGACGGTCGGCTCGTGATCGAGCACGAGCATGGCGGCAGTGTCGAGCGGGCTGAATTTCTTCGGCACCAGGTGCGCGTGGAGCCCCAGGCGAGCGACCGCTCGCTGATCGAGGTGTCCGCGCAGGGGCGTTCTGTCTGCGTGGGACGCTATGTGCGTCCCGAGCTTCGGGCCGCATTGGCACGGGAGATCCGCAGCGCGTTGCGCGAAGCCTAGCTTCGCGCGGCGCTGGTGGATGGTGGAGACGGTGGATTGTTTGAAGGTCTGAAAAAAGTGAACACGATGAAGAGCATTTGGACCGTGCCGGCAAGATGGATGCTGGCGGCTGGCGTGGCGTTCAGTGGCGCTGCGCATGCAGTCGAAGATCTGCCGGGCGGCCCGATGGTGCGCCAGCTCAACCTGCCGGTGGGGGCGACGCGCATCTCGGAGGAGCAGCACTTCCTGCACAACGTGTTGTTGCTGCTGTGCTTCGTGATCTTCGTCGGCGTCTTCTCGGTGATGTTCTATTCCATCTGGAAGCACCGGAAGTCCGTGGGCCACAAGGCGGCCAACTTCCATGAGTCCGTGGTGGTCGAGGTGGTCTGGACCATCGTCCCCTTCATCATCGTGATCCTGATGGCCCTGCCTGCCACCAAGATCCTGGTGGCGCAGAAGGACACCACCAACGCCGACCTCACCATCAAGGTGACCGGCTACCAGTGGAAGTGGGGCTACGACTACCTCAAGGGCGAAGGGGAAGGCCTGTCCTTCATCTCCACGCTCGACAGCTCGCACCGTGCACTGTCCGACGCCGGCGCCAAGGGCGATGTGCCCAACGACTACCTGCTCAAGGTCGACAACCCGCTGGTGGTGCCCGAGAAGCAGAAGATCCGCATCATCACCACGGCCAACGACGTGATCCACGCCTTCGCCGTGCCGCAGTTCGGCATCAAGCAGGACGCGATTCCCGGCTTCGTGCGCGACACCTGGTTCCGCGCCGAGCGAACTGGCGATTTCTATGGTCAATGCCAGGAATTGTGTGGAAAGGAGCATGCGTACATGCCGATCCACGTCAAGGTTCTGTCCGCTGCCGACTACACCGCCTGGGTCGACACCAAGAAGAAGGAAGCCGCCGCCAAACAGGACGACCCCAACAAGGTCTGGACGCTGCCCGACATCCTGGCCCGCGGCGAACGCGTGTATGCGGCCAACTGCGCGGCCTGCCACCAGGCCAACGGCAAGGGCGCCGGCCCGATCAAGCCGCTGGACGGCGCAGCCGTGGTGCTCGACGCCGACCACACCAAGCAGATCCATGTGCTGCTGAACGGCCAGAACAACGGCGCCATGCCGTCGTGGAAGCAACTGTCCGACACCGACATCGCGGCCGTCATCTCCTATACCAAGAACAGCTGGTCCAACAAGACGGGCCAACTCGTGCAGCCGGCCGAGGTGCTGGCACAGCGCGGCAAGTGATGCTGGCGCCAATGCAGTCCCTCCGAGAGTCAGCCAAGGAATAACGACATGAGCGCAGTCCTCGACCCGCACGGCCACGCCGCCCACGGTGGCGATGTGCACGACGAACACCACGACCACCCGCACGGCTGGCGCCGCTGGATGTTCGCGACCAACCACAAGGACATCGGCACCCTGTACCTGCTGTTCTCCTTCACCATGCTGATGATCGGCGGCATCCTGGCCCTGCTGATCCGCGCCGAGCTGTTCCAGCCCGGCCTGCAATTGGTGAACCCTGAGCTGTTCAACCAGTTCACCACCATGCACGGCATCATCATGGTGTTCGGCGCCATCATGCCGGCCTTCGTGGGCTTCGCGAACTGGATGATCCCGCTGCAGATCGGTGCCAGCGACATGGCCTTCGCGCGGATGAACAACTTCAGCTTCTGGCTGATGATTCCCGCGGCGCTCATGCTCGTGGGCTCCTTCTTCCTGCCGGGCGGCGCACCGGCAGCGGGCTGGACGCTCTATGCACCGCTCACGCTGCAGATGGGGCCCTCCATGGATGCCGGCATCTTCGCGATGCACATCCTGGGTGCCTCGTCGATCATGGGTTCGATCAACATCATCGTGACCATCCTCAACATGCGTGCCCCGGGCATGACGCTGATGAAGATGCCGATGTTCTGCTGGACCTGGCTGATCACCGCCTACCTGCTGATCGCCGTGATGCCCGTGCTGGCCGGCGCCATCACCATGACGCTGACCGACCGTCACTTCGGCACGCACTTCTTCAACCCTGCCGGCGGCGGCGATCCGGTGATGTACCAGCACATCTTCTGGTTCTTCGGTCACCCCGAGGTGTACATCATGATCCTGCCGGCCTTCGGCATCATCAGCCAGATCGTGCCGGCCTTCGCGCGCAAGAAGCTCTTCGGTTATGCCTCCATGGTGTATGCCACCAGCTCCATCGCCATCCTGTCCTTCATCGTGTGGGCGCACCACATGTTCACCACCGGCATGCCGGTGACGGGCCAGCTCTTCTTCATGTACGCGACGATGCTGATCGCGGTGCCGACGGCGGTGAAGATCTTCAACTGGATCGCGACCATGTGGCAGGGCTCGATGACCTTCGAGACGCCGATGCTGTTCGCCGTGGGCTTCATCTTCGTGTTCACCATGGGCGGTTTCACGGGCCTGATCCTGGCCGT
Source organism: Pseudacidovorax intermedius (assembly GCF_003350475.1). GTDB lineage: Bacteria > Pseudomonadota > Gammaproteobacteria > Burkholderiales > Burkholderiaceae_C > Xenophilus > Xenophilus intermedius. The sequence continues at coordinate 9,511 of NZ_QQAV01000017.1, read as the reverse complement.
GGCGCCCATCGACATCCAGCTGCAGGACACCTATTACGTGGTGGCCCACTTCCACTACGTGCTGGTGGCCGGCTCGCTCTATGCGATGTTCGCCGGCGTGTACTACTGGCTGCCCAAGTGGACGGGCGTGATGTACGACGAGGCCCGGGGCAAGCTGCACTTCTGGTGGTCGCTGATCTCGTTCAACGTCACCTTCTTCCCGATGCACTTCCTGGGCTTGGCGGGCATGCCGCGTCGCTACGCCGACTATCCGATGCAGTTCGCCGACTTCAACGCCGTCGCGTCGGTCGGTGCCTTTGCCTTCGGCCTGGCGCAGGTGTACTTCTTCCTCTTCGTCGTGCTGCCGGCCATGCGAGGCAAGGGCGAGCCCGCGCCCCAGAAGCCCTGGGAAGGCGCCGAAGGCCTGGAGTGGGAAGTGCCGTCGCCTGCCCCTTTCCATACCTTCGAGAACCCGCCCCGCCTGGACGCCACCGCGACCAAGGTGATCGGCTGAGCCTGAGCACGTGCCTGCATCTGCCATGACGCCCGATCAGAAGAAGAACAACCGCCGCATGGGCCTGACGTTGGCGTCCATTGCCGTGCTGTTCTTCATCGGCTTCATCATCCGCATGGTCTGGCTCGGCCACTGAGGATCTTCCATGGCCCTGCACTTTGCCCGGCGCCTGCGCCGCGAGAACCTCCAGATGGTGGGCAAGCTCGCGATCGTGGTGGCCGGCATGTTCGCCTTCGGCTATGCGCTGGTGCCGCTGTACCGTGCCATCTGCGAGGTCACGGGCATCAATGTGCTGGCCCGGTCCGAACTCGACGTGCCGGGTGGCGCCAAGGGTGGCGCAGCGGCAAGGTTGCCCGGCAACACGCAGGTGGACCTGTCGCGCACCATCACGGTGGAGTTCGACGCCAATGCGCACGGGCTGTGGGACTTCGCGCCCGCCCAGCGCTCGATGCAGGTTCATCCTGGCGAATTGCATACGGTGATGTACGAATTCCAGAACGTCCAGAACCGCCGCATGGCTGCCCAGGCCGTGCCCAGCTACGCGCCGCAGCAGGCCGCGCCGTACTTCAACAAGCTGGAATGCTTCTGCTTCAACCAGTACACGCTGGACGCCGGTGAGAAGAAGCAGTGGCCCGTGGCCTTCGTGATCGATCCGCGAATCGCCAAGGACGTGAAGACGATCACCCTGTCGTACACCTTCTTCGAGGTAGGCGGCCGTACGCCGCCCGCGCCCACTGCGGCGGCCGGCAACGGGGAGCCGCGCTCGTGACCGCGCCGGAAGATGGCCGCCCGGTGCCCAAGCCGTCGCTGTGGCGCACCATCAAGGCGGTGGCCTGGGGCTTCTTCGGCGTGCGCAAGCACAGCGAGTACCAGGAAGACATTTCGCGCCTGTCACCGCTGCACATCGTGGCCGTGGGCTTCGTCGCGGTGCTGGTGCTCATCGCCGTGCTGCTTGCGCTGGTGAAGTTCGCCGTTTCGACCTGAGCCGACAGCCGTTCCCCTGCAACCCACAAGACAAAGATCAAGCCTGAGGAGCAACATGAGTTCGACCACCCACGGCACCGCGCCTTACTACTTCGTGCCGGGCCCATCGCGTCATCCGCTGATGGCCGCCATCGGCCTCTTCTTCGTCATCCTCGGGGCCGGGCAGTGGATCAACGACCATGCCTGGGGCGCCTATTCGCTCGCCTTCGGCCTGATCTGGTGGTGGGTGGTGCTCTTCCAGTGGTTCCGCGAAGCGGTGGGCGAAAGCGAGGCCGGCAAGTACAGCGCCAAGATCGACCTCTCCTACCGCTGGAGCATGAGCTGGTTCATCTTCTCGGAGGTGATGTTCTTCGGCGCCTTCTTCACCGCCCTGTGGTGGACGCGCACCCACTCGCTGCCGGCCCTGGGCAGCCTGGACAACGCGCTGCTCTGGCCGGACTTCCGGGCCGTGTGGCCCAGCGTGCAGGCCGGCGCCACCGGCTCGCCCGCCGGCATCGTCGAGCCCTTCCAGACCGTGGGACCGTTCTGGCTGCCCACCATCAACACGGCGCTGCTGCTGTCGTCGGGCGTGACCCTGACCATCGCCCACCATGCGCTGCGCGCCGGCCACCGTGCCCAGACCATCCGCTTCATGTGGATCACGGTGCTGCTGGGCGTGATCTTCCTGGGCGTTCAGGGCTACGAGTACTACCACCTCTACACCGAACTCAACCTCAAGCTGAGTTCGGGTGCCTACGGCTCCACCTTCTTCATGCTCACCGGCTTCCACGGCCTGCATGTGTTCGTCGGCATGCTGATGCTGCTGTTCATCACGCTGCGCTTGATGAAGGGCCACTTCACGCCGGAGCGCCACTTCGGCTTCGAGGGCGCGGCGTGGTACTGGCATTTCGTGGACGTGGTCTGGCTCGGCTTGTACGTGCTCGTCTATTGGCTTTGACCGACAAGGCTGCCGAAGGGGCCTCGCTATGATCGAGGTCCAGAAAGCACAAAAGCGCCGCAAGGCGCTTTTTTGTTGTCGTCCGCTGAGGACTCAGCGTCCGGCCGGCAAGCCCGTCGGCTGGATGTAGCCGAGCTTCCAGGCGAGCAGCAGGCACAGGAACAAAACCACCGACAACCCGATCCGAACGGTCAGCGCGCGAGCCATGCCACCCGGCCTGGACTTGCCGTCGCGTCCGCCGGTGAGCATGTGGTACAGCGCCCATGCCAGGCTGCCCAGGATGCCCACGAAGCCCAGGGCCACGAGATATTTCATGAGTTCGATTATGTGCGGCCCCGGCCGCGTTCATTGCCATGCGTGACCGGATGCGGGTTTCCTCTTCCTCCTCGCGCGCGCACCCTGCCGTGCGTTTCTGGATCATCACCCTGGCGGCACTCCTGGTTGCCGCAACAGCGGTCGCCCTGGGCCGCTGGCAGCTCTCCCGTGCCGCGCAGAAGGAGGCACTGCAGGCCAGCATCGAGACGCAGCAGGCGTATCCCGCCTTGGCGATGGAGGACTTCCTCGCGGTTGAGCAGCCCACCACCGAGCTCCATCGCAAGGTGCGCTTGCGCGGGCTCTGGCTTCCGACGCAGACGGTCTTCCTCGACAACCGCCAGATGCACGGGCAGCCCGGCTTCTACGTGCTCACGCCCCTCGCGCTGGAGGGCACCACGCAGACGTTGATGGTCCAGCGCGGCTGGGTCCCGCGCAATTTTTCGGACCGCACGCAACTGCCGCCGATCGACACACCCGCCGGCCTGGTGGACATCGAGGCCCGCATCGAACTGCCCCCCGCCAAGCTGCTGCAGCTGGGCGCCGATCCGCCCGCCCAGCCCGCGTCGGCCGCCCAGCCCGGAACCGAAAAGCCTGCGGACGTGGTGCATGCCCGCATCCGGCAGAATCTGGACCTGGAGACTTTCCGCAACGAGACCGGGCTGCCACTGCGCACCGACTTTTCGCTGCAGCAGGTCGGCCCCGCCTCCGAAGGCCTGCTGCGCGAGTGGCCGGCGCCGGCGCTGGGCATCGAAAAGCACTACGGCTACGCCTTCCAGTGGTTCGGGCTCGCCGCCCTGGTGGTCATCCTCTATGTCTGGTTCCAACTCATCGCGCCCCGCCGTCGCCGCTCTCGCTGACGAGCCCCTGGGCCTCACCGTCCACTCCATGCCCTCGCCGGGCGAGGCGTTGGGCATGGGCGCCGACGCCGGCCGGCAGCGCAAGCGGGGCCGTTGGCAGATGACGTTGGTGCTGCTGTGCTGTGCGGCACCGGTGATCGCCTCCTACTTCACCTATTACGTGATTCGCCCGCAGAGCCGCAGCGTGTTCGGCGAGCTGATCGATCCGCAGCGGCCCCTGCCGGCGGTCGACGTCCGCACGGCCGATGGCACTGCTCAGCCGCTCGCCCAGCTCAAGGGCCAGTGGCTGCTGGTAGCGGTGGCCGGCGGCGCGTGCAATGAGCTGTGCGAGCAGCAGCTGTACCTGCAGCGGCAACTGCGCGAGACGCTTGGCCGCGAGAAGGACCGCGTGGATCGGGTCTGGCTGGTGTCCGACGATGCGCCCATTCCCCAGCGGCTGAAGGCGGCGCTCGACGGTGCGACGGTGCTGCGCGTGCCCGCAGACACGTTGGGGGGGTGGCTCGCGCCGGCCTCGGGCGCATCGCTGGGCGAGCACCTGTACGTGGTGGATCCGATGGGCAACTGGATGATGCGCTTCCCCGCGCGCATGGACCTCAAAGGTGCTTCCAAAGCCAAGCGCGACCTGGACCGCCTGCTGCGTGCGTCGAGTTCGTGGGACCAGCCGGGGCGGTGATCGACGTGCAGACGCAGGCCCTCTACGATTTCGAGCCCGTCGCGCTGCTGTTGCTGGGCGGCGCGCTGCTGGCGCTCGGGCCGGTGCTGTGGGTGTGGCGGCGCAATGCCGGTGCGGGCGCCGCACGCCGCCTGCATGCGCTCACGGTGCTGACGCTCTTCCTCACTTTCGACCTCACGCTGTTCGGTGCCTTCACGCGGTTGACCGACTCCGGCCTGGGCTGCCCCGACTGGCCGGGCTGCTACGGCAATGCCAGCCCTCTGGGAGCGCGCCACGAGATCGCCATGGCCCAGTCGGCCCAGCCGACCGGCCCTGTCACGCATGCCAAGGCCTGGATCGAGATGGTCCACCGCTACCTGGCCACGGGCGTCGGTGCGCTGATCGTCACGCTGGCACTGGCGACCTGGTGGGCGCGGCGGCAGCAACGGCTTCGGCCGGGCGGTGAGCCGCAGGTTCTCAGTCCCCTGTGGCCGGCGGCCACGCTGGTGTGGGTGTGCCTGCAGGGCGCGTTCGGTGCTTTCACCGTCACGTGGAAGCTGTTCCCGGCCATCGTCACGCTTCACCTGATGGGCGCCATCGTGCTGCTGATGCTGCTGTGCATCCAGGCCGTGCGCTACCAGCAGGTGGCCGCGGCCCGGCGGCCGGCCGTCGTCTCATCGTCGATGCGCGGATGGCTGTGGCTGGGCATGGGCCTGCTGGTCGTGCAGATCGCATTCGGCGGCTGGGTCAGCACCAACTATGCGGTGCTCGCCTGCACCGAATTCCCGAAGTGCCAGGGCAGTTGGTGGCCCGCCATGAATTTCGCCCAGGGCTTCCAGCCCTGGCGCCACCTCGGCATGGATAGCGCCGGGGCGCCCATCGAATTCGCCTCGCTCACGGCCATCCACTACACACACCGACTGATGGCCTACGCGGTCTTTGCCGTTCTCATCGTGCTCTTCCTCAAGCTCCGTCATGTTCCCGCATTGCGCACCCAGGCCCGCTGGCTCGGGGGCCTTGCTCTGCTGCAACTGGCCACCGGTCTCGGCAACGTGCTGCTGGGCTGGCCGCTGGCTGCGGCCGTGCTCCACACCGGCGGTGCCGCCGCGCTGGCCACGGTGATGACCTGGGCGCTGTGCGAGAGCCGTGTGCAACTGGGCGGCCTGCCGCAGGCACCGACGCGGCGTCCGGCCTTCGGTCCGCAGGAGGCTCGACCGTGAGCGCGCCGGCCCATCCCGCCCAGATGCCGGCCACCAGCGTGTGGCGGCAGTTCTACGCGCTCACCAAGCCGCGCGTGGTGCAGCTGATCGTGTTCTGCGCCCTCATCGGCATGGTGCTGGCCGTGCCCGAGGTGCCGACGCTGGCTGAACTGCTGCGCATGGCCGAGGCCTGTCTTGGCATCTGGCTGGTCGCCGGTGCGGCCGCGGCCTTCAACTGCCTGGTCGAGAAGGGCATCGACGCCCGCATGAAGCGCACGGCCTGGCGGCCGACGGCCCGGGGTGAACTCTCCGATCGGCAGGCGCTTCTGTTCTCTGCAGCGCTCTGTGCGCTCGGCTCGGCCATCCTCTGGTTCGCGGTCAACCCGCTGACGATGTGGCTCACCTTTGCCACCTTCGTGGGCTATGCCGTGGTCTACACCGTGGTGCTCAAGCCGCTCACGCCGCAGAACATCGTGATCGGCGGTGCCTCCGGCGCAATGCCGCCGGTGCTGGGCTGGGCCGCCATGACGGGCAGCGTCGACCCGGAGGCGCTGATCCTGTTCCTCATCATCTTCCTGTGGACGCCGCCGCACTTCTGGGCGCTGGCGCTCTACCGGGTGGAGGATTACCGCCGCGCCGGCCTGCCGATGCTGCCGGTGACGCACGGCAACGAATACACGCGGCTGCAGATCCTGCTCTACACGCTGATTCTGTTCGCGGCCTGCCTGATGCCCTTCATCTATCGCATGAGCGGCTGGCTCTACCTGCTGGCCGCCATTGCTGTGAGCGTTGGCTTCTGCGGCTATGCCTATGCGCTGTGGCGCCGCTATTCCGACCAACTGGCGCGCAAGACCTTCCGCTTCTCGCTCATCCACCTGAGCGTGCTGTTCGCGGCACTGCTGGTGGACCACTACGTCCTATGACCGACCGACTGCCTCCGCCTTCCCCGACGCTCGCGCCTACGTTGCCGGGCCGGCGCCGCGCGCTGCAACTGCTGGGCGCCGGCTGCGCTGCCGTGGCGCTGGGTGCCTGCACCGATCCCAAGCCCAGCTTCCAGGCCGTGGACATCACTGGTGCCGACTATGCCAAGGACTTCCGCCTGACCGACATGAACGGCCGCGAGCGCACCATGGCGGACTTCAAGGGCAAGGCGGTGGTGCTCTTCTTCGGCTACGCGCAGTGTCCCGACGTGTGCCCCACCACCATGAGCGAGATGCTCCAGGTGCGCGAGAAGCTGGGTGCCGATGGCCAGCGCGTGCAGGTGCTCTTCGTCACTGTCGATCCGGAGCGCGACACCGCCGAGGTGATGAAGGCCTACATGACCGCCTTCGACCCCAGCTTCCTGGCGCTGATTCCCACGACCGAGCAACTGCCTGCGCTCGCCAAAGACTTCAAGGTCTACTACAAGAAGGTGGAGGGCAAGACGCCCACCAGCTATTCGATGGACCATTCGGCCGCGAGCTTTGTCTACGACCCGCAAGGCCGCCTGCGTCTGTACGCCCGCTACGGCCTGGGCACCGACGCGATGGCCTCGGACCTCAAGACGCTGCTGGCGTCGAGCTGAGCCAGACCGTTGACGGGTGCGCCATCCGCGCGCAAGGTGGGCTGGAGGGCGAACGCCCAATGAAAAACCCGGACTCGGCCGGGTTTCATTGGTAGCGCGCTGCGAAGCTCAGGCGTATTCGGCGAGCGCCTTTTTCATCTTCTTCATCGCCGCCGACTCGATCTGGCGGATGCGCTCGGCCGACACGCCGTAATCGGCCGCCAGCTCATGCAGCGTCATGCCGCCGGAGCCGTCGTCGTTCACCTTGAGCCAGCGCTCTTCCACGATGCGACGGCTGCGCGGGTCCAGCGTCTCCAGCGCGGTCGCAATGCCGTCGGTGGACAGACGATCGCGCTGACGCGACTCGAGCTGCGCCGTCGGCTCTTGCGTTGCGTCGGCCAAATAGGCGATGGGGCCGAAGGCTTCGTCGTCACCGTCCGAAGGCGTCGGGTCCAGCATCACGTCGCCGCCGGACAGGCGCGTCTCCATCTCCACGACTTCCTCGCGCTTGACGTTCAGGTGCTCGGCCACGAGGCCGATCTCCTCGCTGTTCAGCGTCTCGCGGTGCGTGTCGGCATCGACCGCCTCGGCCTTGAAACCCTGCTTGAGCGACCGCAAGTTGAAGAACAGCTTGCGCTGGGCCTTGGTGGTGGCCACCTTCACCATGCGCCAGTTCTTGAGGATGTACTCGTGAATCTCGGCCTTGATCCAGTGGATCGCGTAGCTCACCAGCCGTACGCCCTGGTCGGGATCGAAGCGGCGGACGGCCTTCATCAGGCCGATGTTGCCTTCCTGGATCAGGTCGCCGTGCGGCAGGCCATAACCCAGGTATTGGCGGGAAATCGAGATCACCAGGCGCAGGTGCGACAGGATCAGCGCACCGGCGGCCTGCAGGTCGCCTTCGTCGCGCAGACGGCGCGCGAAGTTGCGCTCTTCTTCCTGGGAGAGCAGGGGCAGGCGATTGGCCGCCGAGATGTAGGCGTCCAGGTTGCCCAGCGGGGGCACCATCGCCCACGGGTTGGCAACGGCCAGCGACTGCGAAGACACAGCAGACAGGTTGGACATCAGGGTTACTCCTTGCTTGAGGATATTAGCACTCGGGAGGTTGGAGTGCTAACGCCCGAGTGAGTTCCCATCATTCCCGCATAGTCGATAGTTTTTATTGGTAGGACGGGGGCGCCGCCGAGGCGCCGGCGTGTCCTGCGCTGGGGTTGAACCCACCTTGGTGGAGTCCATGAACTCCGCTTCGCCCAAGGAGAGCACCGACTGGCTGGGTTGGAGCCTGGCCGGTGGCGCTGCGTTCCCGCCGGGGCGGAACGCAACGCCCTTCCGGCTCAGCCCAGCAGGTTGTGGAGCAGGCCCGACACGGCGCCGACGGGGCTGTTCGCCGCACCCGTGGCCGTACCGCTGGACACGGGCTCCGTGGTGCCCGCGACGGTGCCGACCAGGCTGCCCAGCAGCCCGCCGACCGCGCCGTCACCCGAAAGCAGGCCCCCTGCAGGGCCGGCGAGCCCGCCACCCAGCAGCCCGCTTTCTCCGGCGACGGTATCGAGCACGCCAGTCAGCGCGCCGTTGTCGCCGAGAACGCTGTCCAGCAGGTCATTGGCGCCGGTGGCCCCGTTCAGCGCACCATCGACCAAACCGTTCCCACCCAGGACGCTGTCCAGCAGATCCCCGCCCGTGACGTTGCCCAGCACGCCGTCGGCGCCTGCAACGGTATCCAGCAGGCCACCGACGATGCCGTCGTCGCCGAGCAGGCCGCCGATGGCGCCGCCGCCCGTCAGGTTGCCGCTGGCGATACCACCCAGCAGGCCATCGTCGCCCAGCACATTCCCCAGCAGATCGCCCCCCAGGAGCTCGCCGCCGGTCACGCCGCCCAGCAGGCCGCCATCGCCGGCCACGGTGTCGAGCAGGCCACCCACGATGCCGGTGTCGCCAGCGATGCCGCCGAGCAGATCATCGCCGGTGAGCCCGCCCAGCAGGCCATCTTGGCCCAGCGCGCCGCCGAGCAGGTCACCCCCCAGCAGGTCACCGCCGGTCAGGCCACCCAGCAGACCGTCCTGGCCCAGCACACCGCCGAGCAGGTCACCACCCAGCAGATCACCACCGGTCAGCCCACCCAGCAGGCCGTCGCTGCCGAGCACGCCGCCCAACAGATCGCCGCCGAGCGCACCGTCGGTGATGTTCGCCACGCCATCGGTCACGTAGTCCACCTGCTGCGTCACGCCAGAGAGCACGTCGTGCACGACGTTCGAGCCCAGCAGCCCTTCGGTCAGCGGCGAGACCAGGCCGTCCACCGCGCCGGTGGCCGCGCCCACGACGTCATCCACGGGGTCCAGCACGTTCGGATCGTTGGCCGTGAAGCTGTCGCCCAGCAGCGGCGACAGCGCACCGCTGACCGTGCTGCCGACGTTGTCCACCAGGCCGGTGACCGGCGCCAGCGTGTCCGACAGGCCCAGTTCGCCCACCAGCGGCAGACCGTCCAGGCTGGCCACGGTGTCGGAGACCACGCCCACCGCCGGGTCCAGCAG
>NZ_QQAV01000016.1 GCF_003350475.1 Pseudacidovorax intermedius | reverse complement strand
TCGGTCATATCGGCGCTGCCGTTCACCTTGTAGCGCAGCAGCACCATCGTTTCTTCGCGAACGCCGGGCGCGGTCATGGGCCTGGGATGCTCAGAAGGTGATGACGATGCGGCCCACGCCCTGGCGCTCCTGCGCGAGCGCGGCCGCCTCGTCGAAGCGCTCGACCGGCAGCACCCGGTGCACCAGGGGCCGTATCCGGCCCTCGGCGAACCAGCCGACGCTTTCGGTCAGCAGGGCCGCCGCCCGGGCCGGTTCGCGCTCGCCGAACTGGCGCACATCCACCCCCACCAGCGCGGCGCCCTTGACGATGGCTAGGTTGGTCTTGAGGGTGCCGATCTCGCCGCCAGCGAAGCCGACCATCAGGTGCCGTCCGCCCCAGCCCAGGGTGCGGAAGGCGGCATCGGTGGCCGGCCCGCCTACGGGGTCGAACACGACATCCACGCCGCGCGGACCGGCAAGGCGCTTGACCTGCTCCTTCCAGTCCTCGCCGCTGCCGTCGATCACCGCATCGGCGCCGGCCTCGTGCGCGGCCATGCGCTTGGCTTCGCTGGAGGCCAGGGCCAGCACGCGCGCACCGAGCGCCCGGCCGATCTGCACGGCGGCATGGCCGACGGCACCGGCCGCGCCGAGCACGAGCAGGGTCTCACCGGCCTTTAGCGCACCGCGCTCGCGCAGGCCGTACAGCGCGGTGTAGGCCGGGGCGCTGCCCACCGCGGCCAGCGCCGGGTCGATGCCGGGGGGCAGCGCCTGGACGCGCCCGACCGGCGCGCAGATGTACTCGGCCCAGGCGCCCTGACGCGTGCCGCAGACCGGGTCGCCGGGGGCCAGGTGCGTGTCCGTGCCCTCGCCGACCTCATCCACGATGCCGCTGTACTCGCTGCCCGGCACGAAGGGCGGTGGTGGACGCACCTGGTAGGCGCCGCGCGCGAGCAGCAGATCGACATAGGAGATGCCGCAGGCCTGCACGCGGATGCGCACCTCGCCCGGCGCGGGCTGCGGCCGAGGCAGGTTCTGGAGGGTGATGCGGTCGTCGGGGCCGTAGCCGGGAAGCTGCAGGGCTCTCATGGGGCGATGTCTCCGCGGCGGCACAGGGCCGCTGATCAGTTCGGGTTGGGGGCCGGCAAATGCTAGCCGAGAAAACGTATGGTTGAACCTATTGACGACAAAGAGCCACTTTGGAACATTGGCCGGCGCGGCGCTTCCGGCCGCTTGCCACCCTCAAGACGGAGACATCCATGTCCATCTCGCGCCGCCAGACGCTGGCCCTGCTCGGCACCGCCCCTTTCGCCGCAGGCGTGCACGCCCAGAGCAAGTTCCCCGACCGCCCCATCAAGCTGATCGTTCCCTACCCGCCGGGCGGCCAGACCGACGCCGTCGCGCGGCTGTTCGCGCAGAAGGTGGAGGGGGTGCTGGGCCAGCCCGTGGTGGTGGACAACCGCCCGGGCGCGAATTCGATGATCGGCAGTGAGGCGGTGGCCCGCGCGCCGGCCGACGGCTACACGCTGCTGTTCAACATGACGGCGCTGGTGACGAACCCGTTGCTGTTGCCCCAGGTCAACTACGACCCCTTCCGCGACTTCGCGCCGGTGGCGCGTTGCTACGAGATCACCGGCATCTGGGCCGTCCCCCCACAGGGCCCCCGCACGCTGGCCGAGTTCATGCAGCGTGCGCGCGAAGCACCCAAGCCGCTGAGCTTCGGCACCGCCGGCCATGCCTCGACGTCGCACTACTTCGGCGAGATCATCTCGCGGGCCGGCGGCTTCAGCCTGAACCACGTGCCCTACAAGGGAGAAGCGCCGATCCTGCCCGACCTGATGAGCGGGCGGCTGGATGCAGGCGTGGTGTCGGGCTACTCGGCCATGCAGTTCGCCGGCGACGGGCGTATCCGCGTTCTGGCCACGACCGGGGCCCAGCGCATTCCCTCGCTGCCGCAGTTGCCGACCTTCCAGGAGCTGGGCATCGGCGGGCTGACGGCCGAATCCTTCGCCGGCGTGTTTGCGCCCGCGAAGACGCCTCCAGCGGTGGTGGACCGCCTCGCCGATGCCTTCACCCGCGCCGGTGCATTGCCTGACGTGCGCGAGCGCATCGCGGCCTTCGGCCTGCAGCCGCCCACGCCCATCACGCCCACGCAGTTCGCCGCCGTGATGCGCAAGGCCTACGACGAGTGGGCGGCGATCAAGAGCACCAGCGCGATCCAGCTGCAATAGCGCCGGGCCGGGTCGGCCCGGCGCAGCGCGGCCTCAGGCCGCGCGCTTTTCCATGTCGCGGGCGATCAGCTCCTTCATGATCTCGTTGGTGCCGGCCAGGATGCGGTGGACGCGCACGTTCTGGTAGAGGCGGGCGATCGGGTAGTCGGTCATGTAGCCGGCACCGCCGTGCAGTTGAAGGCATTCGTCCACCACCTTGCCGCAGGCGTCGGTGACCCACCACTTCGCCATGGCGGCGGTCGCAGGCGACAGCGTGCCGGTCAGCAGCCGTTGGGCGCAGTCGTCGACGAAGGCGCCAGCCAGATGGGCCTGGGTTTCGCATTCCGCCAGCTTGAAGCGGGTGTTCTGCAGCTCCAGCAGCGGCTGGCCGAACACGCGCCGGCCGGCGGTGAAGCGCAGCGTCTCCTCGATCGCGCGCTCCATGCAGGCCAGGGACATCAGGGCGGTGATCAGCCGCTCGCGCGCCAATTCCTTCATCAGCTGGCGAAAGCCCTGGCCCTCCTCGGCGCCCAGCAGGTTCTCGCACGGCACGCGCATGCCGTCGAAGAACAGCTCGCAGGTGTCCTGCGAATGCATGCCGATCTTGTGCAGCGGCTGACCCCGGCGCAGGCCCGTCACCTGGGCCGCTTCGACCACCAGGATGGACACGCCGCGTGCGCCCTGCGAGGGGTCGGTCTTGGCAACCAGGCAGATCAGGTCGGCGCTGCTGCCGTTGGTGATGTAGGTCTTGGCGCCGTCGACCACATAGTGGTCGCCGTCGCGCATCGCCCGTGTGCGGATGGACTGCAGGTCGCTGCCGGTGCCCGGCTCGGTCATGGCCAGCGCACCGACCAGCTCCCCGGTGGCCATCTTGGGCAGCCAGCGGCGCTTCTGTTCCTCGCTGGCGAAGTTCTCGATGTAGTGGGCCACGATGCCGCTGTGCAGCGAATTGCCAAGGCCGCCCGCGATGGCGCGGGACTGCTCGGCAAAGATCACCGCCTCGTGCAGGAAGTTGCCGCCGCCACCGCCATAGGCCTCGGCGATGCCGGGGCACAGCAGGCCGGCGGCGCCGGCCTTGAACCAGACCTCGCGGTCCACATGCTGCTGGGCGCACCAGCGGGGCTCGTGCGGCACGAGTTCGGTGTCGTAGAAGCGCCGTGCGGCATCGCGCAGCAACTCTAGCTCGGCATTCATCCAGGTGGGTTGGTGCATGGCGGGGCTTGCGGATAGAAGGAGGCAGGAAGAGGGGCAGGGTCGCCGATGCGCGCTCGACGCGCGCGCCGCGGGCGTCGGCGGCGTCGCTCGGGGCTTCCACGGCTGCATCGCCGACGCGAGTCATGCTAGCATCGAATTGGTTGAACCATAGACGTTATAGTCCCCTCTCTGCGAGACCCCCCATGACCCATCCCCGCCTCGCCGCCAGCCGCCTTCCGGACAAGGCGGCCGTCATCATGGCTGGCACCGGTGCCGTTCTCAGCTACTGCGCTCTGGTGGCGCGCGCCAACCGGGGCGCGCATCTGCTGCGCGCCCTCGGGCTGCGTCCGGGCGACCACATCGCCGTGCTGATGGAGAACAACATTCGGTTCTTCGAGGTCTATTGGGCCGCCATGAGTGCGGGCCTGTACTTCACGCCGATCAGCACGCACCTGAATGCAGCCGAGGCGGCCTACATCGTCAACGACTGCGGTGCGACAGTCCTGGTGTCATCCGCCGCCGCGCGGCAGGTGGCGCAGCAACTGCCGCCGCTGTGCCCCGCCGTGGCGCATTGGCTGGCCGTGGATGCCCCCTTCGGCGCCTTCGCGCTGTGGGAGGAAGCGGCGGGCATCCATCCCGACACGCCGATTGCGGACGAGGTGGGCGGCCACAACATGCTGTATTCCTCGGGCACCACGGGGCAGCCCAAGGGCATCAAGGTGCCCTTCGCCAACAACCCGATCGAAGCCATGGTGCCCATCATGGCGAGCTTTGCGCGCACGATGGGCTATGGCGAGGACACGATCTATCTTTCGCCGGCGCCGCTCTACCACGCGGCGCCGCTGGGCTTCAGCACGACGGTGCAGCGTCTGGGCGGCACGGTGGTGGTGATGGAGAAATTCGACGCCGAGGGCTTTCTTGCCGCCGTGCAGCGCTTCGGCGTGACGCACACGCAGGTGGTGCCGACCATGTTCGTGCGCATGCTCAAGCTGCCGGCCGAGGTGCGGGCGTCCTATGACGTGTCCTCGCTGCGCTGTGCCCTGCATGCGGCCGCGCCCTGTCCCGTGGACGTCAAGCAGCAGATGATCGACTGGTGGGGGCCGTGCATCATCGAGCAGTACAGCGGCTCGGAAGGCTCGGGCTGTACCCTCATCACCTCGGAGGAATGGCTGTCGCACCGGGGCTCGGTCGGCAAGTCGCTGCTGGGCACGATCCGCATCGTGGACGACGAAGGCCGGGTGCTGCCTCCGGGCGAGCCGGGGACCATCTACTTCGAAGGCAGCCGCCGCTTCGCCTACCACAACGACCCCGACAAGACCGCCGGTGTGTTCAATGCCCAGGGATGGTCCACCCTGGGCGACGTGGGCTACCTGGACGAAGAGGGCTATCTCTACCTGACGGACCGCAAGGCCTACATGATCATCTCGGGCGGGGTGAACATCTATCCGCAGGAAGCCGAGGGAGTGCTGACGATGCATCCCAAGGTGATGGATGTGGCCGTGTTCGGCGTGCCCAATGCCGAGTTCGGCGAAGAGGTGAAGGCCGTGGTGCAGCCGGTGGACATGAACCAGGCGGGCCCCGAACTAGAGGCGGAACTGCTGGCCTTCTGTCGCTCGCGCCTTGCGGCACTCAAATGCCCGCGCAGCATCGACTTCGAAGCCCAGATGCCGCGCCAGGACAACGGCAAGCTCTACAAGCGCCTTCTGCGCGACCGTTACTGGGCCGGCCGCAGCAGCCGCATCGTCTGAGTTCCTCAGCAGCCGGGCGCCGGCCGACCCGCGTGCGGGATGGTGGCGGGCAGCGTCGCGCTCCGTCGCGATGATGATCGTCCGCATGACCAAGACCCTGCGCACCGCTGCCTTTGCCCTTTCCGGCCTGGTTGCCCTGGGGCCCGCTCCTGCAGCCGAGAGCAATCCCCTGGAGGCCGAGCGCTGGAAGACCCGGCCGCTGGTGGTCGTCGCACCGCGCGCCGACGACCCGCTGCTGCGCGAGGTCGAGGCCACCCTGAGCGAGACAGCCGCGCGCGAGGCCTTCATCGAACGCGAGATGGTGCTCTATCGGGTCGTGGCCGGCGTCGGCAGCCGCGACGGCCAGCCTCTGGCGCCCGGCCAGACCCGAGCGCTGCTTGCCGCGCTCGAACTCCGCGCCGATGCGCCCGCGCGGCTGGTGCTGGTGGGCAAGGACGGCGGCACCAAGCTGCGCCAGAGCGGCGGCGCCGACCTGGCCGAGATCTTTCGCACGATTGACCGCATGCCGATGCGCCAGTCGGGCCGCTGAGCCGGCCCGCGCGGCATGGCCGCCTGCGCAGCGCGTAGGCGGCGGACTTCAACGGCATCAGCCGCCGTCCGCAAGGCCCGGATGTGCCACAGCCCGGATCATCTGCAGCACCCGATCACCATCACCCCTGTGCGGGAGCGTGTCATGCACTCCATGGAAAAGTACCTTGCCGAAGAGCCTTTCGCCCTGCGGCGCAGCGAGCGCTCGGACATCAACATCAACGACCGCATCGAGACGCGCCATTACGCCCAGGAGCTGGGCGTCGACGAGCAGCGCCTGATCGGCGCCGTCGAGCGTGCCGGCCTGAGTGGCCGCGCAGTGCAGGCCCACCTGGGCTGCTGCTGACCGCCTGCCCTGACAAGTCTGAAGCCCACCATGCCCGCGCAATCTGCGCACGGGCGCTGCATCTCCTCCCCCTGACTTCAGACGCCTGATGTCCGCCATCGCGCCCCCTACCCCCGCACCCGATCTATCGCCCACGCCCCGCGATCGCAGGAAAAAGCAGCGCCGAAGCCGCGCCCCGACGCTCTCGATGGCGGCGTGGCGCCAGTTCATGGAAGTGGCCCGGCCCTACTGGGTCGGCGACCAGCGGGTCAAGGCCTGGAGCCTGCTGGGCGTACTGCTGGTGGTGATGCTGTGCGAGACGCAGCTGGCCGTGATGCTGATCTCGCGCACCGGCGAGATGACCTCGGCCCTGGCCGCCCGCGATGCCGACCGCTTCTGGAGCGCCGTGCGCTGGAGTCTGGTGGTACTGGCCTTCGCGGCCCCCATGTACGCCGGTTACTACTACATGCGGGATTACCTCGGCAACCATTGGCGCCGCTGGCTCACGCACCGCTTCCTCGACGGCTATCTGCAGCAGCGCCGCTACTACGAACTGGGCAGCCGGCAGGACCTGGACAACCCCGACCAGCGCATCAGCGAAGACATCAACACCTTCACCGGCCGGTCCATCAACTACGCACTGATCTTCCTGGGTTCGCTGATGCAGCTGGTGGCCTTCAGCGCGGTGCTGTGGTCCATCTCGAAGATGCTGGTGCTTTTCCTGGCCATCTATGCCACGGTGGGCACCGTGGTGGCGCTGTATGTCTTCGGTGCCCCGCTGATCCGGCTCAACTTCTGGCAGCTGCGGCGCGAGGCGGACTTCCGCTTCGGCTTGATGCGCTTCCGCGAGAACGCGGAATCCATCGCCTTCTACCGCGGCGAGGCGCAGGAGCGGGTGGAGCTGGACAACCGCTTCCAGGCGGCCTTTGCCAACTATGGCCGGCTCATCAAGAAGCAGCGCTCGCTCAACCTCTTCCAGCGCGCCTTCAGCCAGCTGACGCTGGTGGTGCCCAGCATCATCCTGGCCGGCGAGGTGCTGGCCGGCAACCTGGAAGTGGGCCGCGCCGTTCAGGCGGGCGGCGCCTTCGCCGCGGTGCTGGGTGCCGTGGGCCTCATCGTCGACAACTTCGAGGGGCTGAGCCGCTTCGTCGCCGGCATCGACCGGCTTCATACGCTGGCGGGCGTGGTCATGCCCGGCAGCACGCGGGCGCCCTCGGCAGTGGCTGTGGCAACGCCGGCCGAGACGCAGATCCAGAGCGAATGCGGCGACGACGAACTCTGCGTGGAGAAGGTGACGCTCTACACGCCGCAGTTCAACCGGCTGCTGATCCGCGAACTGTCGCTGCGCCTGGGCCCGGGCGAGGGGCTGATGATCGCGGGCCCCAGCGGCTGCGGAAAGAGTTCATTGCTGCGCGCCCTGGCCGGGCTGTGGCGCAACGGCAGCGGCACGGTACGCACCCTGCCGGCCGAGCAGGTGTTCTTCCTGCCGCAGCGGCCCTACATGCAACTGGGCACGCTGCGCAGCCAGATCCTCTATCCGGCCGATGCGTCGAAGCACAGCGATGCGCAGCTGCTCGACATCCTGGATGCCGTGCATCTGGGCGGCCTGGCCGAGCGCGTGGGCGGGCTGGATGCGGTACACGACTGGGAAAAGCTGCTGTCCATGGGCGAGCAGCAGCGCATGGCCTTCGCGCGCGTGCTGGCCCGCCGGCCGCGCGTGGTCATCCTGGACGAGGCCACCAGTGCCCTGGACGCGGCCACCGAGGCGGCGCTCTACCAGCGCCTGCGCGACACAGGCGCCACCATGGTCAGCATCGCGCACCGACATGCGGTGCTGCGCTATCACACGCATGTGCTGGAGCTGCTGGGCGGTGGCGAATGGCGCATGCAGTCGGCCCAGGACTTCTCGGCAGAGTAGAGGCTGCTTGGCTGCGTGACTCTGGTCCCTCGGTCGGAAGCGATGGCCCTGTCGCGCGCCGTCCCATGGTCCACTCCTGATCCATGCAACCGACCGCTCTGATCGTCACGCTGCGGATGGACGCTGCGTCCGCCGCGGCGCTGACAGCGCTGCGCAGCGCCCACTTTCCGCCGTCGCGCAACTGGCTCGATGCGCACATCACCCTGTTCCATGCCTTGCCCGTCGCAGAACTGCCGAGGGTACGGCAGGACATGGCGGAGATCGTCGAGCGCACCGCGCCCTTCAAGCTGGACGTGGACCGCGTGCAGTTCCTCGGGGCGGGCGTCGCCTATGCCATGAGCGCGCCGGAAGCGCTGCGATTGCGCGCGACACTTGCGACGAACTGGTCGGGCTTGCTCGGTGCGCAGGACCGGCAGTGGCGCGGCCCGCTGCATGTGACGGTGCAGAACAAGGTACGTCCCGATCAGGCCCGGATGCTGCATGCCGAACTTGCTCGCGACTTCGTGCCCTGGAAGGTCGGGGCAACCGGCCTGGACCTCTGGTATTACATGGGCGGGCCGTGGGAGCGCGTGGGGGACTTCGCGTTCTGCGGGGCCGGCCCGGCCTGAGAGGAGGCGCGAGAGCGGCGTCGAACTTTCGGGAAGTCGCTTCCTAGAATCCGGCGCCGTCCCGTCTCCCCAATGCCCTCCGCCCCGCCCATCAACGTCGTCGTCCGCGCCTTGGCATTGCTGCAGGCGCTCAACCGCCAGCCCGTTTCGACGCTCGACGTGCTGCACCGGCAGACCGGCATTCCCAAGCCCAGCATCGTGCGGCTGCTGCAGACCCTGCAGGCCACGGGCTTCGTGCGGCATGCGCCGCAGTACGGCGCCTACTACCTCACGGCCGAGGTGGCCTCGCTTTCCAGCGGCTACCACAGCGAGCCGCGCATCGTCGAGGCGTCCTCGGCCATCGCCGACCGGCTCACGGCCGAGCTCAAGTGGCCGGTCTCGGTGGCGGTGCACGACGGCGATGCGATGGTGGTGCGCTACAGCACCATTCCGCAGTCGCCGCTGTCCTTCTTCCATTCCACGATCAACATGCGGCTGAGCCTGCTCACGCAGGCGCTGGGGCGGGCCTACCTGGCCTTCGCCGATGCGCAGGAGCAACAGGCCCTGATCGAGCTGCTGGCCCGCACGCCGCATCCGGAGGAGCGCGAGGTGGGCGATGCCGATGCCATCCGCGCCGTGCTGGATGAGACCCGCGCGCGCGGCTATGCGCTGCGCGATCCGCGGGTGCGGCCCGAGTCCTCGACGGTGGCGGTGCCGATCTTCGAGGGCCCGCGCGTCGTCGCCACCATCGGGCTGACCTGGTTCTCTTCCGCGCTCACGTCCGCGCAGGCCGTGGAGCGCTTCGTGCCGCCACTGCAGCAGGCCGCGGCCGCCATCGCCCAGGCGCTGGACGCGCTGGCGCCACCGCGCCGCTGACTTTCCGCGCGGCGGAAAGTCCGCAATGCCCGCTTGGTCCGCGGGGCAGGGCTGCGCATGATCGCGGCATTCCAACGGAGACACGCATGATGAAACGACGCCTTGCCATGGCGCTGCTGGTTTGCGCCGCCGCGCTGCCGGCCCTGGCTGCGGACTGGCCTGCCAAGCCGATCACCCTGATCGTTCCCTTCCCGGCCGGCGGCAGCACCGACGCGCTGGCCCGGCTCATCGGCCAGCGCCTGTCGGAGAAGCTGGGCCAGCCGGTGGTGGTCGACAACCGCGCCGGTGCCGGCGGCAACCTGGGCACCGACATGGTGGCCAAGGCCGCGCCCGACGGCTACACGCTGGCGCTTTCCACCTCCGGCCCGCTGGCCAACAACAAGTACCTCTACAAGAACCTGCGCTTCGACCCGCAGAAGGACCTGACGCCGGTGATCGCCATCGGCGAGATCCCGATGGGCATCGCCGTGAGCCCGGCGCTCAAGGTCGATTCGCTGCAGGCGCTGCTGGAGCGTGCCCGCGTCCAGCCCGGCAAGGTGAGCATCGCCAATCCGGGCAACGGCACCATCGGCCATCTCACGGCCGAGCTGCTCAAGAGCCAGGCCAAGGTCGAGGCGCTGGGCGTGCCCTACAAGGGCGACACGCCGGCCATCACCGACACCGTGGGCGGCAACGTCGATGCGGTGTCCATGCCCATCACCTCGCTGGTGCCGCAGATCCAGGCCGGCAAGCTCAAGGGCCTGGCCGTCACCTCGCGCCAGCGCTTCGCGGGGCTGCCGCAGGTGCCCACGGCCATCGAGCAGGGCATTCCCGTGGAGGCCACCGTGTGGATGGCCATCGTCGGGCCCAAGGGCCTGCCCGAGGCCGTGGTGACGCGCCTGAACACCGAGATCAATGCCGTGATCGCCACGCCCGAGGCCCGCGCCCGGCTGGAGCAGTACGGCGCCGCACCCATCGGCGGCAGCCCGCAGCAGCTGGTGCAGCTGATGGCGAGCGACAGCGCCAAGTGGAAGAAGGTCATTGAAACCACCAACATCACCCTGGATTGACCCCATGAGCGACACCCGTCCCCTGCTGTTCGATGCCCATGCCCACCTGGTGGCCGACGACCAGCAACGCTATCCGCGCAACCCCATGCAGCGTGCCGCCGATGCGCCCTACCGCCCGCCGGGCGTGATCGGCCGCCCCGGCGGCCACCACGGCCCGAACCCCATCAACGAGGTGCCCGACGTCTCGCGCATGCGCGTGTGGATGAAGGAGGAGAACGTGGACGGCGCCGTCGCAGTGCAGAAGCGCATGGTCTACCGCTACGACAACAGCTACATCCTGGACTCGTCGGACGCGCATCCCGAGCTCTTCTCCGCCGTGGTGATCCTCGATGCCGAGGACCCGGGCACGCCGGACCTGGTGCGCCGCTATGTGCGCGAGCACGACCTGGTGGGCCTGCGCCTCTTCGGTGGCCGCAAACCGGACGGCAGCATGCCCTGGCTCGATTCGCCCAACGCGCTCAAGAGCTGGGAGGCCGTGGACGAGGCCGGCATCGTCATGGACCTGGAAGTGCTGGCCCAGGGCGGCGGCGGCCCCGCCGTGCCGGCGCTGCTGGCGCTGGCCGAGCGCTACCGCAACGTGCGCATCGTGCTGGACCACCTGCTGGAGCCCGAGCTGCACGACGGCCCGCACTTCGGCATGGACGCACGCTGGGAGCAACTGGCCGCCTGCGAGCCCATCTCCTTCAAGTTCACCTCCATCAACCTCGACCACTGCCGCGAGGAAGGTTTTCCCGCCAACCAGGTGCTGCGGCGCGCCGTCGACCTGTTCGGCGCCGAGCGGGTGATGTGGGGCTCGGACATCGGCACCTCGTCGGGCACCTACAAGGATATGGTCCAGCGGATGATCGATGCGTCGGACCTGCTCTCGCCGGCCGAGCAGCGGGCCGTGTGGCACGACACCGGCCGGCGCGTGTTCGCCAAGGGCGGCAGCAGGGCGCGCGCGTGAACGACCACGAGGAAGTCGCCGCCGGCGGCCTGGACACGGCCACGGCCTACCGCCTGATCTGCGGCATCGTGGTGCCGCGGCCGGTGGCCTGGATCACGACGGTCGACCGCGAGGGCCGCGTCAATGCCGCGCCCTTCAGCTCGTACAACTACGTGGCCCACAGCCCGCCCATGGTGGCGGTCAACATCGGCACGCGCCAGGGCGCGCTCAAGGACACGGCGCGCAACATCCGCGACACCGGCTTCTTTTGCGTCAACGTGGCGACCGAGGACGTGATGGAGACGCTGCACCAGTGTGGCGCCGACTATCCGCCCGAGGTCGGCGAGCCCGAGGCCCTGGGCATCGCGCTGCTGCCGGGCGTGCACACCCCGGTGCCGCGCATCGCCGCCTCGCCCATCCACATGGAATGCCGGCTGGACCAGTTCGTCACGCTGGGCCGCGGCCTCAACACGCTCTACATCGGCGAGGTGCTGAGCTTTCACCTGTCGCGCACCGTCTACGACGGGCGCAATGTCGACAGCCAGCGCCTGCGGCCCATCGCGCGGCTCGGCGGACCGTACTACGCCGCCCTGGGCCAGACCTTCCACCGCCCGGCGCTGCAGCGGCCGCCCGGCGAACCGATCGGAGACACCCCATGACGCACACGCCGCTTCCCACCGGTGACGACTGGCATGTCGGCACCTTCGTCAAGACCACTTCGCCGCAGTGCGTGGAGATCCTGGGCGGCACCGGCCTGGACTTCGCGGTGCTCGATGCCGAGCATGCGCCCTTCGACCGCGCCGCGCTGGACCTCGCGCTCATGGCGGGCCGAAGCTGCGGGCTGCCGCTGTTCGTGCGCGTGCTGGAGCGCACGGCCGCCGGCCTGCTGTCGGTGCTGGACATGGGCGCGGCCGGCGTGCTGGTGCCGCACGTGGACACGGCCGCCGATGCACGCGAGGTGGTCGCGCATTGCCGCTACGTGGGCGGCGACCGCGGCTACTCCAGCTCGCCGCGCGCGGCCGGCTATGGCGCCCTGGGCATGAAGGAGGCCATCCGACAGGGCGACCGCAGCGTGGTGCTGGCGCAGATCGAGAGCGTGGAGGCGGTGCGCAACGCCGCCGACATCGCCGCCGTCGAGGGCGTGGCCGGCCTCTTCATCGGCCGCGCCGACCTGGCGCTGTCGATGGGCCTGGACAGTGCCCAGGCGCCGGAAGTGGCCGAGGCGACCGAGCAGGTGATCCGCGACGGTCTGGCCGCCGGCAAGCTGGTCGGCATGTTCGTCGGCAGCCAGGCCGAGCGCGAGCGCTACCGCGCCCTCGGCGTGCGCTGGTTCATCCATGGCTCCGACCAGGGGCTGCTGCGCCAAGCGGCGCAGGCCATCGCCCGGCCCGCCGCGCCGGCTTCTTCCTTGCCATCGAAGGTGAATGCATGAGCACTTCCACGATCCGCCCGGCCTCGGTCGCCCGCCACCATGACGAGCCGCCCGCGCAGGAGGCCGATGGTGTCCGCACCTGGGTGGGCCGCGGCGCCAACTTCATCGTGACCGTGAGCGAGGTCAAGCCGGGCGCGACGCTGGCCCGCCAGGGCCAGCCCGACGAGTACTTCGTCTTCCTGCCCGATGCCGGCGCCACCATCCACGCGGGCGACGCGAGCATCGAGGCTGGCGCCGAGTCGGTGACCATCGTGCCGCCGGGCGACAGCCGGGTGGTGATGAAGGCGGCGGGGCAGGTGGTCCGTGTCTTCTCGCACCAGGCGGCCGACCTGCTGGCCGTGGCCGGCAACGCGGCCGACTACGCCCAGCCCACGCCCGAGGTGGCGCCGCTCGTGCCCTGGCCCACACCGGCCGACGGCTTCCGGCTGCGGCACTACCCGCTGGTGCAGCACACGCAGGCCGACAGCAACATGCGCATCTTCCGCAGCACCAACCTGATGGTGAACGTGATGACGCCACGCATGGTGGCGCGCGACGTGCGCAAGCTCAGCCCGCATTCGCATGCGGACTTCGAGCAGGGCTCGCTGGCGATCCGTGGCGACTGGGTGCACCACATGCGCTACCCCTGGACGCCGGACATGAACGACTGGCGCGAGGACGAGGCCATCCGCGTCGGCAGCCCCTCGCTCACTGTGATCCCGCCCAAGGTGATCCACACCAGCCGCAACACCAACGACGGCGGCGCCTGGCTGCTGGACATCTTCGCGCCGCCGCGCATGGACTTCGCGGGCAAGCCGGGCAAAGTGGCCAACGAGCACGACTATCCGCTGCCGACGGCGTCATGAGCATGCCGGTGGCGGACGAAACACAGGCGCCGGCGGCCTCGCGCATCTGCGTGGTCGGCGCGGGCGCCATCGGCGGCTGGCTGGCCGCGCGGCTGGCGCTGGCCGGCGAATCGGTCAGCGTGCTGGCGCGTGGCGACACCCTGCAGGCCCTGCACCAGCGCGGCCTGGAGTTGCGCAGCCAAGGCGAGCGCCACGTCGTGCCGGTACGCGCGGCCGAGACACCCGAGGCCCTGGGCCCGCAGGACATCGTGCTGCTGACCGTCAAGGCGCCTGCGCTGCCGGCCCTGGCACCGCGGCTCGCGCCCTTGCTGCATCCGGGCACGTGGGTGCTGAGCGCCGCCAACGGACTGCCCTGGTGGTACTTCCTGGCCGAGGGCCGCAGCTGTGCGGGCCTGCGGCTGCGCAGCGTCGATCCCGAGGGCCGGTTGGAGGCCGCATTGCCGCTGCCCCAGGTGCTGGGCCTGAGCGTCTTCGCGGCCTGCCATTGCCCCGCACCCGGCGTGGTGCAGCACGACAGCGGTGGCCGGCTGCTGCTGGGCGAGCCAGCCGGCGGCGACAGCCCGCGCGTGCAGGCGCTGGCGCAGCGGCTGCAGGGCGCGGGCCTCGACGCCCAGGTCAGCGAGGACATTCGCCGCGACATCTGGCTCAAGCTGCTGGGCAATGCCTGCTTCAACCCGGTGAGCCTGCTCACCGGTGCGCACACCGACGACATGATCGACACGCCCGAGCTGCATGCCCTGTTCGTGCGCATGATGGACGAACTGCTGGGCATCGGTGGCCGCATCGGCCTGGCGCTGGACATCGAGCCGGCGCGGCGCATCGCGCAGGCGCGGGCGCTGGGCCCCATCAAGACCTCGATGCTGCAGGACTTCGAGGCCGGCCGGCCCGTGGAGATCGGCGCGATCCTCGGTGCGGTGCTGCAATGTGCCGCCGCGGTGGCGATGCCGGTGCCGGCCCTGGCCACCATCCATGGGCTCGCAAGGCTGCGCGCGCAGAGCAGCGGTGTCGCCGCCTGACAGGAAGAAGCGAACATGCCCATCACCAGCGAACAGGTGGCCCAGGTGGCGGCCGACCTTTACGAATGGTCCCTCAAGAAGGTGCCCGACGACACCCAGGCGGCCTTGCGCGATGCCGTGCCGCGCGAGGGCAACGACACCGGCCGCAAGACGCTCACCATCATGCTCAAGTCCGCCGAGGCGGCGGAGCGCACGGGCGGCCTCGTGTGCTCGGACGTGGGCATTCCCACCTACAGCATCAAGGTCGGCACCCGCGTGCGCTTCGAGGGGCCGGTGCGGCAGGCCATCGCGCTCGGCTTTGCGCGCATGGCCGCGCGCAGCGATCCGCCCATCCTCAAGATGGTGACCAACCCGCTCACGCACGAGCGCAGCCATGCGGGCAAGGACATGCCCATCGTCACCTTCGACCTACTCGACGAGGCCGACTACGTGGACATCACCTGCGCGCCCAAGGCCATGGGCACCGGCAGGTGGGAGGCGCTGGACACCTTCGTCTACCCCTCGCTGGAGACCATCGAGAACTACGTGCTCGACACGGTGGTGCGCGCCGGCTCGCAGCCCTGCCCGCCCATCGTCGTGGGCGTGGGCATCGGCGGCACCTTCGACCATGCGGCCCGCATCGCCAAGGAGGCGGTGCTGCGGCCCTTCGGCCAGACCAACCCGGAGCCCGCGCTGGCCGCCATGGAAGGCCGCCTGCTCGCCGCCATCAACCGCCTGGGCTTCGGCCCCATGGGCACGGGCGGCGACACCACGGCCATGGCGGTGCACATCAACTACGCGGCCTCGCACGGCTTCGTGCCGGTGGCCGTGAGCCTGAACTGCTGGATCAACCGCCGCACGCGCGCGCGCCTGCATGCGGACGGCCGCGTGGAGCGCATCGAATGAAGGCGCTGCGACTGCCCCTGGAGCGCGCCGAGGTCGATGCCCTGGCGGTGGGCGACCTGGTCACCGTCAGCGGTACGGTCACCATGTCCATCGGCCTGCCCACGCACCAGCGCATGGTGGACCACCTGGCGCGCGGCGAGCCGCTGCCGGTGGACCTGCGCGGCGGCGCCTTCTTTCACCTGAGCTGCTTCAACCGCGAGCGCGCGGACGGGCAGGGCCACGAGGCGCTCTACCTCAACCCCACCACCAGCACCCGCTACAGCCCCTACATGCCGTCGCTCATCGAAGGCGCGGGCCTGCGGCTGGTGGGCGGGAAGGGCGGACTGGACGACGCCAGCGTGCAGGCGCTGCAGCGGCAGGGCTGCGTGTACCTGTCCTTCCTGGGCGGCGGCTGCACGCTGCTGTCGCAGGCCATCCGGCGCGTGGTCGCCGTGCACTGGACCGACTACATCGCCCAGTTCCGCCTGCTGACGCTGGAGGTGGAGGACCTGGGCGCCGCCACCGTGGCCATCGATGCCCACGGCCGCAGCGTGTATGCCGACCTGCGCCAGCAGGCCGAGCAGCGGCTGCAGGCGCTGCGCGCCGCCCGCGCCTGAGGCGCCATCGCTGGCTTCAGGTCGTCAGGCCCGCGCGTGGCTCACGGCCGTGCGCAACGCGAGTCGATAGCTGTCCACCCCGAAGCCCGCAATCTGCCCCTGCACGATGTCCGCGAAGACGGAATGGTGCCGGAAGGCCTCGCGCGCATGGATGTTGGACATGTGCAGCTCCACGATGGGGCAGGTCAGGATGGCCAGCGCATCGCGGATGCCGTAGCTGTAGTGCGTCCAGGCGCCGGCATTGAGCATCACGCCGTCCACACCGTCGAAGTAGGCCTGGTGGATGCGCTCGACCATCGCGCCTTCGTAGTTGGTCTGGAAGGATTCGACTTCCACCCCCAGCTCGGCCGCCAGCGTCTGCAGCTCGCCGTCGATCTCCGCCAGCGTCGTCGTGCCGTACTGCTTCGGATCGCGTTTGCCGAACATGTTGTGGTTGATGCCATGCAGCATGAGGAACTTCATCGCCGTGCCTCCCGCGCGCTCACTTCAGCGGGACGGTGAGCTTGGCGATGACGGCCGCCGTGTCGGGCCGCACGCCGCGCCACCAGTCGAAGGCCTCGGCGGCCTGCTCGACCAGCATGCCCACGCCATCGGCCAGGCGCTTGACGCCCGTCTGTTGCGCCATGCGCAGGAAGGGCGTCAGGCCCTTGCCATAGGCGAGTTCGTAGGCCAGTCCGTCCGCGGTGAACACCGTGGCGGGCACGGGCGGCAGCTCGCCGCGCAGGCTGGCCGAGGTGGCGTTGAAGACGAGGTCGAAGCGCTGGCCGTCCAGGTCCTGGTAGCCGCAGCCGCGCACTGGGCCGTGACTGCGCAGTTCGGCGGCGAGGGCAACGGCCTTTTCCACCGTGCGGTTGGCGATGACCAGCTCCGCCGGCTGCTGCTCCAGGAAGGGCAGCAGCGCGCCGCGCGTGGCACCGCCCGCACCCAGGATCAGCACGCGCTTGCCGCGCATCGCGCAGCCCAGGTTCTCGACCACATCACGGGTCAGGCCCACGCCATCGAAGTTCTCGGCCAGCACGCGCTCGCCCTCGAACTTCAGCGCGTTGACCGCGCCCGCCAGACTGGCGCGCGGCGAACGCTCGGTGGCGAAGGCAAAGGCGTCGAGCTTGAAGGGCGCCGTGACATTCATGCCGCGGCCGCCCGCTGCGCGGAAGGCCTGCGCATCCTCGGCGAACTGGCCCAGGCGGCCCTCGATGGCGGTGTAGACCAGGTCCTGGCCGGTGGCCGCGGCGAACATGCCGTGGATCAGCGGCGACTTGGTGTGGCCGATGGGGTTGCCGATGACGGCGTAGCTATCGCTCATTGCTTCATCTCCTTGGTATAGAGCACGCCGTCGGCCTGCATCTGGGCGATCTCGTCGGTGCTGTAGCCGAGTGCCGCGGCGATCTCGGCGTTGTGCTGGCCCAGGTCGGGCGCGACCTGGCGGATGGTGGTGTCGCAGTCCGAGAACTTGAAAGGCAGATTGGGCAGGCGGATCTTGCCGAGCACCGGATGCTCCTGCTCCACGACCATGCCACGGGCCTGGATCTGCGGATCGGCCAGCACCTCGTCGATGCGCTGCACCTTGGCACAGGGCACGTCGATGCCGTCGAGCAGCGCCAGCACGTCGGCCACCTGGCGCGAGGCTACCCAGGGCTTGACCACGGACAGGATCTCCAGCCGGTTCGCGTTGCGGCCGGTCGAGGTATGGAAGCGGGTGTCCGCACTGAAGCCGGCGGGGCCGCCGTGGGCTTCGACCAGCGCGGCGAAGCGCTTCCACGCATCGTCCACCTGCGCGGCAATCACCAGGTCGCCATCGGCCGCGCGGAACACACCGTAGAGCGTGGAGGTCGGCATGTCGTGCCCGGTCTGCTCCGGCAGCACCTGGCCGCCCGACAGGGTGTAGCACTGCACCGCGTACTCGTGCATGGAGACCAGCGTGTCGTACAGCGCCATGTCGATGTGCTGACCCTTGCCGGTGCGGGTGCGGCCCAGCAGCGCGGCATTGATGGCCGCCACCGCATGGATGCCGGTGTACATGTCGCCCAGCGAGATGCGCAGCAGCGGCGGCGGCTCGCCCGGCGTGCCCACCATCTGCATGATGCCGCTCTTGGCCTCGGCGATCAGGCCGAAGCCGGCGCGGTGCGCGTCGGGCCCGGTGTGGCCATAGGCCGAGATGGAGCAGTACACCAGCCCGGGATTGCGCGCGCTCAGCTCGGCATAGCCAAGGCCCAGCTTGTCGAGCGCGCCGGGGCGGTAGTTCTCGATGAACACGTCGGCGCTGTCCACCAGCTTGTGCATCAGCACCTTGCCGCGCGGGTCCTTGGTATTGACGGACAGGCCCTGCTTGCCCATGTTGAGCTGCAGGAAGTAGCCGGAGTAGGCGTCGTCCTCACCCACGAAGAAGGCATGGTGCCGGCCGGCGTCGCCGCTGCCCGGACGCTCGACCTTGATGACCTCGGCACCCAGGCCCGCCAGGCAGCGACCCACGTAGGGACCGGCCAGGAAGTGCGAATAGTCGATGACGCGGATGCCGGCCAGCGGCAGCGGCTGGGTGTTTTCAGCGGCCGCGCTCATGCGGGCCTCCGCGGAATCATCAGGCGGTGCTCGCCCTTCTGCACCACTTCGCCATGCTGGTTGACCAGCTCCGAGGGCAGGATGACGATGCCCCAGCCGGGGCGGCTCTTCGATGCGCGCAGGCCGGTGACGGTGAAGCGCACGTGCAGCCGGTCGTTGATCTTGATGGGCAGCAAAAAGTCCCAGGTCCAGCCCAGCGACATGCCGGGCAGGAATCGGTACTCGCTGCGGGTCTTCAGGCCGTCGGCGATGGACAGGCCGAACAGGCCATGCGCCACGCGGGTGCCGAAGGGCGTGGTCTTGGCATAGTCCTCGTCGATGTGCACCGGCGTGTAGTCGCCGGTCAGCTCGGCATAGGCATTGATGCGCGCCTCGGTGACTTCGTATTCGGGGCTGGTGCAGGTGTCGCCTTCGCGGGCGTCGTCCCAGTACTTCTCGGGGGTCGAGAAGTGCTGCGGGGGCGGGGTCAGTTTCATGGTGTTCGTCTCCGATTCGAAAGAGGGTCAGCCGCGCGGCTTCACGGCCAGGGCCTGGGCCACGCTGCCGGGCGCCGCCTGGATCAGCTCGACCGCCAGGCCGTCCGGCAGCTGCAGCCAGTTGCGGCCCTGCGGCAGCGCCTTGACGCCCCAGGGCTCGGCGGCGGCCAGGGCGGCCTCCAGGTCGTCGACCATCACGCCCAGGTGGGCCAGCCAGCCGGCGTCGTTGCTGGGCGGGGCCTCGAAATCGGGCGTGGCCATCAGCTGCAGGCCGCCGAGCGTCCAGTACTGGCGGGGGTCGTCGGTGGGGCCGTCGATCTCGCGCACGTCCATGCCCAGCACTTCATAGAAGAAGCGGATGTGCCAGTGGATGTCGCGCACGCGGATGGCCACATGCTCGACATAGGCGGTGGCGGGCGGCGTGAAGGGGGGCATGTCGTGTCTCCGTCGAATGAGGGCGGTCGGGTACTACGGTCAGCGGCAGTGGCGGGCATGCTCGATGCCCTTGATGCAGGCCACCAGCGTGGCATTGACCGGCGTGGGCACACCGCAGCGCTGGCCCCAGCGGACCACGGCGCCGTTGATGAAGTCGATCTCGGTGATGGAGCCCTTCTCCAGGCTCTGCAGCATCGAGGTCCTGAAGTCCGCGGGCAGGCCCGCGGCGGCCTTGGTCCAGGCGGCCCGGGGGTCGGTGTACGACAGCGCCACGCCGCTGGCGCGGGCCACGTCCATGGCCTCCTGCACCGCGGTCAGGGCGGTCGCCTCGATCTCGGGGATGGCGTAGAGCGGGCCGTAGCCCAGGCCGGTGATGCCGCTCACGGCGCCGGTGGCGACGTTGATGAGCAGCTTGTCCCAGATCGTGCCCATGATCGTGGTGCTGACCGTGGTGCGCAGGCCGGCGGCCTCGAAGGTGTCGGCGATGCGGCGCACGCGCGGGCTGTCGCTGCCGTCGAGCTCGCCGATCAGCGTTTCCTTGCCGGCCACGCCGGCCTGCACCTGGCCGGGCGCCAGCATCACGCCGCCCACGTAGGTCTTGCCGGCGATCACGCGCTCGCGGCCCACGGCCTCGGCCAGGATGTCCTCGTGGCCCAGGCCGTTCTGCAGCGACAGCACCAGCGTCTGCGGCCCGATGAGCGGCGTCGCGGCGGCGATGGCGGCCTGCGTGTGGAAGGACTTGACCAGCACGATCACCAGATCGACGGGGCCGAGTGCGCGGCAGTCCGTCTCGGCCTGCACGGCCACGCGGTGTTCGCCCTCGGGCCCGCGCAGCCGCAAGCCGTGGGTGCGAATGGCATCGACATGGGCCGCGTTGCGGTTGATGAGCACCACGTCGTTGCCGGCCGTGGCCAGCGTGCCGCCGATGGCGCAGCCGAGTGCGCCGGCG
Source organism: Pseudacidovorax intermedius (assembly GCF_003350475.1). GTDB lineage: Bacteria > Pseudomonadota > Gammaproteobacteria > Burkholderiales > Burkholderiaceae_C > Xenophilus > Xenophilus intermedius. The sequence goes on along the minus strand of NZ_QQAV01000016.1, from coordinate 89,391 downwards.
CCGAGAACTGCGATCTTCAAAAGGAAGTCTCCTGGAACTGGCCGGCATTCTTCGACGCGACCTCCATTCAGTAAATCGCATGGGCCAAATACACTCCATGTTGATTTCACATGGAGGTGCCGATGAGCGAGCTTCAACTGCTGGACGGCCGGCAGCTGCAGCTGATCGACCTGCTCTACGCCACCGGCAGTGTCACCCGGGCGGCCGACCAGCTGGGACAGAGCCAGCCCACGGTGAGCCTGTGGCTGGCGCGCCTGCGCGAGCAACTGGGCGATCCACTCTTCGTGCGCACGGCCCAGGGCATGCTGCCCACGCCGCGCACCGAGGCGCTGATCGGCACCGTGCGCAGCGTGCTGGCCGGCCTGCGCACCATCGCCGAGGTGCCCGCGGCCTTCGACCCGGCCACCATGCAGCGGCGCTTTCGCATCTTCATGACCGACGCCAGCCACATCACGCTGCTGCCCCGGCTGTTCTCGCATGTGCGGGCGCTGGCGCCGGGCATCGCGCTGGAGGCCGCGGCCATCCACGGGGGCATGGCGGCCGAGCTGGAGTCGGGCGCCGCGGACCTGGCGCTGGGCTTCATCCCGGCGCTGGACGCGGGCTTCTACCAGCAGACGCTCTACGACCAGGACTGGGTCTGCCTGGTCCATCCCGACCACCCCCGGATCCGCCCGGCCGCCTTCGGGCTAGAGGACTACCGCCGCGAGGCGCACGCCGGCATCGTGCAGGGCACCGGCGCCGCGCTGCTCGACGCCACGGTGCGACGACTGCAGATCGAGCGGCGCGTGGTGCTGAGCATCCCGGGCTTCCTGGGGCTGCCGGCCATCCTCTCGACCACCGACCTGATCGCCACCCTGCCGCGGCACATCGGCGAGACACTGGCGGCGCTGGGTGGTCTGCGGGTGCTGCCCTGCCCGGTGCCCATCCCTGCCTTCCCGGTGCGGCAGCACTGGCATGCGCGCTTCCACCAGGACGCGGGCAACCGCTGGCTGCGGGGCGTGTGCGCGGAGCTGTTCCTGAAGGCGGGGTAGGGCGCGTCTGCGTCTGCGCTGCATCACGCGCGGGCCGGCATCGGCGCCGGACAATCGCGCCGCCTCGATCCGGGGCGACACCGGCAAGGAGCCGCCCATGAGTGTTTCGACAGCCTTCGCCCTGTTCATGAAGGAAGCGCCGGCCCATGCCGCGGCCTGGTCGCAGGCCGCCCAGGCGCTGGGCGCCGCCAGCAGCCTCGACGCCAAGACGCAGGCACTGAGCTACCTCGCGGTGCTGGCCGCGACCGGCAACACGGCGGGCGTGCCCTTCCATGCGCAGGCCGCGCGCGACCTGGGTGCCACGCGGCAGGAAGTGGCCAGCGCCGTGCTGATCGGGCTGCCGGCCGCAGGCGCCACCGTCATTGCGTCGCTCCCGGCGGCTCTGGCGGCGTACGACGCGCCGTCCGCCTGATCCCTGCGGCGGAGCATGTCCTTCCCGTCGTTCCAAATAAAAACAATTATCATTTGACTGATGTAGAACGACGAGGGTGCGAGGGACACGATGTCCACGGCTTCCATGGCGGCGGTGCCCGCCCAACCGGCGCAGGACATCGGCCTGCTCTACCGCGACCATCACCTCTGGCTGCGCAGCTGGCTGCTGCGCCGGCTGGGCTGTTCGGAGCACGCGGCCGACGTGGCGCACGACACCTTCATGCGCCTGCTGGGCGCGCGAGTCGCGCTGCCGCTGCTGCGTGAACCCCGCGCCTACCTGCGCACGACGGCCCAGCGGCTGCTGGTGGACCGGGCGCGGCACGACGCCATCGAACGTGCCTGGCTGGCCGAGATGCAGGCACTCGCCGAGCAGGACCAGGCCTATCCCTCGCCGGAGGAGGCGCTCGACGCCCTGCGCATCCTGCAGACGCTGGCGCGGGTGCTCGACGCCGTGGCGCCGCGGGCACGGGCGGCCTTTCTGCTGCACCACCTGGACGGCCTGACGCACGAGGCGGTGGCCGCGCAGCTGGGCGTGTCCGACCGCATGGTGCGCAAGTACCTGGCGCAGGTGCTCGTGCAGGTGGCCGTCGAAGCCGCATGAGGGCCCCGTCCGCCGACGGCAGCGCGCAGGAGCAGGCCGCCGACTGGCTGGTGGCGCTGACGGCCACCGACCCGCACGAGCGCGAGCGCGCCCGCATCGCCTTCGAGGCCTGGAAGGCCGCCGATCCCCGGCACGCCGCGGCGGCCGCGCCCATGGAGCGCCTGCTGGGCGGCATGCAGTCGCTGCGCCACGGCCATGCGGCCGGCGCGCGGGCGGCGCTGCGTGCCGGCGAGGCGGCCGCCGGCCGCGGAACACGCCGGCGCCGCGCATTGGCCACCGGCATCATGGGCGTGCTCCTGGCCGCGCTGGTGGCAGCGCCGCTGTGGCGCAGCGAGTGGCCCCAGAGCCTTGCGGCCGACCTGCGCACGGCGCCCGGCGAATGGCGCACGCAGCGCCTGCCCGACGGCAGCCTGCTCACCCTGGCCGGCGGCAGTGCCGTCGACCTGCACTTCGACCGCGGCCGTCGCCAGGTGCGGCTGCTGCGGGGCGACGTGCTGGTCGACGTGGCCCCCGACGCCGCGCGGCCCTTCGAGGTCCGCACCCGTGACGGCGAGATCCGGGCCCTGGGCACCCGGTTCGTGGTGCGCCGCGAGGCGGAGGCGACCCGGCTGGCCATGATCGAGTCGGTCACCGCCGTGCGGCCCGGTCAGGCGCTGGCCCGGCCGCTGGAAGAGGCCGTTCGTGTCCATGCGGGCGAACAGGTGCGCATCCGGCCCGACGCCGTCCAGCGGCTGCCCGGCATCGAGCCGGCCGCGCTGGCGCGCGCGTGGTCGCGGCGCGAATGGGCCGTGGTGGATATGCCGCTGACGCAGGTCCTGGAGGAGCTCGGCCGCCACCGGGCCGGACGCCTGGGCTACGACGCATCGGCGCTCGCGGCGCTGCGCGTCAGTGCGGTGCTGCCGCTGGAAGACACCGACCGCGCGCTCGCCTTGCTGCAGGCGAGCTTCCCGCAACTGAAGGTGCACCGCGTGACGGCGTGGTGGGTGCAGGTGGGCACGGCCGACTGAGGTCCCGGCCCCGGCCCCGCCCGGGTACCGGGGCATTTTTTTGGCGAAGGCGGTTCCGGATGTGCGGGCCGGGCCGTCAAGGGAAGTGAACACCGCTTCTTTACGCCCAGACCTCCCGCTCATCATGACCGTCGCTCATCCCGCCGCCCTTCGCCCCAGCGCCGTGGCCGCCGCCCTGGCCCTGGCCTGCCTCGTGGGGCTGCCCGCCGCTGCCTGGGCGCAGCCCGCACCGTCCACCGCGGTGGCGCCGTTCGACATCCCGGCCGGCCCGCTCGACCAGGCACTGGTGCGATTCGCGCAGCAGGCCGGCGTCGGCCTGTCGGTGGATGCGTCCCGCGTGGCGGGCCTGCGCAGCGATGGGCTGCGCGGCCGCCACGGCGTGGAGGAAGGCTTTGCCCTGCTGCTGCGTGGCAGCGGCCTGCGAGCCCTGCCCGCCGCGGGCGGCTATGTGCTGGCGCCTGCCGCACCGCCTGCCGGCCGGGCCGGCCCAGCCGCGACCGGCGCGGGGCCCACGCTGGCCACCATCACGGTCAGCGCCGAGGCGGACAGCAGCGCCACCACAGAGGGCACGGGCGCGTACACCGCCCGCAGCACCAGCCTGGCCACCCGCCTGCCGCTGGCACCGCGGGAGACGCCGCAGTCCATCAGCGTCATCACCCGGCAGCGTCTGGACGACCAGGGCCTGACGCAGCTCACCGACGTGGTCCAGCAGACGCCGGGCCTCACGCTCGCGCAGGCCGGCAACGCCGGCAGCGACAGCTCGCCCATCTACGCACGCGGCTTCCAGGTCGACAACTACCTGGTCGACGGGGTGCGGCTGGTGGACTCCAACTACACCGACATCTTCCAGACCTTCGACACCGCCCTGGTCGACCGCGTGGAGGTGCTGCGCGGCGCCAGCGGATTGCTCAACGGTATCGGCTCGCCGGGCGCGGCCATCAACCTGGTGCGCAAGCGGCCCACCGCCACTTTCCAGGCCAGCGTGCGCGGCGAGCTGGGTTCGTGGTCCTGGCGCCGCGGCGAGTTCGACGTGTCCGGCCCGCTCAACGCGGCCGGCACGCTGCGTGGGCGCCTGGTGGCCGCCAAGCAGGACAACGCGTCGTACATCGACCGCCTGCACGAGAAGAAGGACGTGTTCTATGGCGTGCTCGAGGCCGATGTCGGGCCCGACACCGTTCTCCACGCCGGTCTGTCGTGGCAGCGCTTCGATGCGACCGGGCACGCCCGCGGCGGCCTGCCGGCCTACTTCAGCGACGGCAGCCGCGCCGTGTGGGACGTGTCGGCCTCGGCCGCCCCCGAATGGGCGTCGTCGCACCGCGAATACAGCAGCCTCTTCGGCGGGGTGGAGCACCACTTCTCGGCGGACTGGTCGCTCAAGGCCACCGTGTCGCGCAGCTTCAACGCCTACGACGAGGTGATCGGCTACGCGTCCAACGGCTATCCGGACCGGCTGACCGGCGCGGGCGTGGGCCTGTGGGCCGGGCGCTGGGCCGCCACGCCGCGGCAGGACGCCGCCGACGTGCAGGTCAACGGTCGCTTCAACCTGCTGGGGCGCCAGCACGATCTGGTGTTCGGCGCGACGGCCGTGCGGACCGCCTACTTCGCGCCGGCCTACACCAACTGGCGGCATGCCGGCTGGGACCCGTCGATCCCCAACATCTACCTGTGGAACGGTCTCTCGCCACTGGAACCCTACAACCCGCAGGTGGGCACCGACGACTCGGACGAGCGTCTCAACAGCGCCTACGGCACGGTGCGTTTCAAGGCACTGGATGGCGTGGCCGTGTTGCTCGGCGCCCGCGTGACCGACTGGCGGCGCCAGCAACGCAGCCAGAGCTGGACCAGCGCCAGCCTCACCACCGCCGACCGTCGCGAGCGCGGCGTGGTCACGCCCTATGCCGCCATCACCTGGGACTTCGCCCGTGACTGGACGGCCTACGCCAGCTACACCGACATCTTCAAGCCGCAGGATTACAAGACGCCGACGGGCGACCAGATCGATCCGCAGACCGGCGTCAGCCGTGAGTTCGGCATCAAGGGCAGCGTGCTCGACGACCGCCTGAACCTGAGCGCGGCCGTCTACGAGAGCAAGCAGGACAACCTGGCCGTCTCCATCCCGGACACCTTCGCGCCCGACGGCTCGCAGGCCTACCGGGCCGTGTCGGGCACGCGCACGCGCGGCTTCGAGCTGGAAGCCAGCGGCGAGCTGCGCCCGGGCTGGCAGCTGTCGGCCGGCTTCTCGCGCAACATGACGCGCGACCGCGATGGCCAGCGCCTGCTGACCAACGTGGCGCAGAACAACTTCAAGCTCGCCACCAGCTGGCGCATGGCCGGCGTGGGCAACGGTCTGACCGTGGGCGGCGCGGTGCGCTGGCAGAGCGGGATCTACGCCGACAACCTCGGGCCCGCGCGCAACCAGCGCTTCGAACAGCCCGCCTATGCGGTGGTGGACCTGATGCTGAAGTACCCCTTCACGCCGCAGCTCAGCGCCACGCTCAACGTGTTCAACGCATTCGACAAGCGCTACTACAACACCACGGGCAACAGCTACTGGGGCGCGCCGCGGCAGCTGCGGCTGGGCGTCGAAGCCCGCTTCTGATCGGCCGCGGTCCGCCGCGCGCCCGTGTCTTCCAACGTATCTCGTGCTGCCGTCAACGACGCGCAGCGTCCTCCCTTCCTTTCCATTTCCACGGAGAACCATCGATGGCCCACCGCGCCTTCTTCGCCCTTGCCCTGGCTGCCACCGCGATCGGCAGCGCCCAGGCCCACCAGCTCTGGATCGAGCGCGCCGCGCCCGGCACGGCCCGTGTCTACGTCGGCGATGTCGATGGCGAGCGCGACCGCGGCGACGAGGTCGCCAAGCTGGGCGCCAGCACTCGACTCTTCGCGGCCGATGCCGCCGCACCGTTGCCGCTCGCGGTCCGCGAGGACCATTTGCTGGCGGCCTCCGTGCCCGCGGATGCGGACCTGCGCCTGATCAACGACCAGGTCTGGAAGCCCTGGCGCGGCAAGGACGGCGTGCTCAAGGCGGCTGTCTTCAATGCCCGTGAGGGCCGGCGCGACACGCGCGCCGTGCTCGACTACGAGTTCGTCCCCGAACAGGCCGGGGCCAGCCGTTTCCGCCTGGTCTTCAAGGGCCAGCCGGCGGGCAGCCGCGCGGTGACCGTGGTCGATCCCGCGGGCTGGAGCCGGCGCTTGCAGACCGACGCCGATGGCTGGCTCACCGTGCCGGACCGCGGCGTCGGCCGCTATGTGCTGATCGCCGCCCACACCGACCGCCATCCCCAGGACGTGGCCGGCACCCGCGTGGAAGCCGTCGACTACACCGCCACCCTGAGCTATGTGGCGCGCTGAGGCCGGAATGCCAGTCCGGCCGGGGTTCGTGCAGTGAGCGCCGTCTCGCCGTTGATGCACGCGGCGCTGCTGGCTGCAGGCGCCGGGTTGCTCTCGGTGGCGGCCACCCCGGCGTTGGCCGAGTCGCTCTGGCTGCAGCCCACCGCCCAGGGCGCGCGCCTTCGCGCCGGTCCGCCCGACCAGCCCGCCCTTGCCCTGCCACCGCTGCAGGCGCTGGCCGCGCCCGGTGCGGATGCCACGCACGTGCTCGGGCCCGATGGCCTCATCGCACGCGGCAACGCGGCGGCCGGCGACCTGCGCCTGACCGCGGTCGAGACCGAAGGGCAGCGCGTGCTGGTCCACCATCAGGCCCGCCTGGGCCGGAAGGAGACGTTGCCCGTCAATGACCTGGAACTGGTGCCGACCGAGCCCGAGGGCCGGCGCTTCCGCCTGATGTGGAAGGGCCGCCCCGTGGCGGCCACCCAGGTCGAGGTGCAGACGGATGCCGGCTGGCAGCGCTTGCTGCTCCCCGAAGCGGACGGCTTGGTGACGCTGAGCACGCCCTTTCCCGGGCTCTATGTGCTGTCCGTGACAGCGAGCGTGGATGGCGGCAAGGTCCGCTTCGAGGGGCGCGACTATTCCGAGGTGCGCCACAGCGCCACGCTGAGTTTCGAGGTGACGTCTCCATGAAGCGGCGCTGGATCATGGCCGCCGTGGTGCTGGCCGCAGGCGCGGGCCTGGCGGCATGGATGGCGCAGCCCGCCGTGCAGCACCAGACCGAGACCGTGCGCCGCCATGACGTGGAGGCCAGCGTGACCGCCATCGGCACCCTCCAGCCGCGCCGCTTCGTGGACGTGGGGGCGCAGGTCTCGGGGCAGATCCGCCGCCTGCACGTGGCGGCCGGCGACACCGTGCGCCAGGGCCAGTTGCTGGTGGAGATCGACCCCAGCGTGCAGCAGGCCGTGGTCGATGCCGGCCGTGCCCAATTGCAGGCCCTGCGTGCGCAGCTGGCCGAGGAAGAAGCGCAATGGCAGCGGGCCCGCGACCAGGCCGCGCGGCAGCTGCGCCTGGATGCCGACGGCGCCACGCGCGGCGAGGACGTGCAGGCGGCCCGGGCCGAGCTGGCCGTGCGCAGCGCCCGCCTGGACCAGTGGCGCGCCCAGATCGCCCAGACCCGCGCCACCCAGCGCGCCGACGAAGCCCGCCTGGGCTACACCCGCATCTATGCGCCCATGGACGGCACGGTGATCGGCGTCGAGGCGCGCGAGGGGCAGACCCTCAACGCCACCTACCAGACGCCGCGTGTGCTGCGCCTCGCCGACCTGGCCACGATGACGGTGTGGACCGAGGTCTCCGAGGCCGACATCGGCCGCGTGCGTGCCGGCATGCCCGCCAGCTTCACCACACTGGGCGGCGAGGGCCAGGCGCAGCCGCGCCGCTGGCACAGCCGGGTGCGGCAGGTGCTGCCCGCTCCGCCGCTGGCGGAGAAGGGCGCCGATGCCGCCGCGGCGCCCGCCGCCACCAAGGCCGTGACCTATACCGTGCTCTTCGATGTGGACAACGCCGACGGCGCGCTGCTGCCGCAGATGACCGCCCAGGTGGGCCTGCGCGTGGCCCATGCGCCGCGGGCCCTGGCGGTGCCGCTGTCGGCACTGCAGCCCGTGCCCGGCGATCCCGAGCGTGCGCAGGTGCGCGTGCTGGACCCGCGCGCAGGCGCCCAGGCCCGCGAGGTGCAGCTGGGCGTGCGCAGCCGTCACCTGGCCGAGGTGACGAAGGGCCTGGCCGAAGGCGAGCAGTTGATCGTCGGCGAGACGCGGCAGGCCCGGTGGCCGGCGTGGCTGCAATGGTGAGCGGCGCGTCCGCAGCGGCGCCGCCGCTGATCGCGCTGACGGGCGTGCGCAAGCGCTACGGCGGCGGCAGCAGCGGCCAGCCCGAGACCGAGGTGCTGCACGGCATCGACCTGGAGATCCGTGCCGGCGAATTCGTGGCGATCGTGGGCCAGTCCGGCTCGGGCAAGTCCACGCTGATGAACCTGCTGGGCGGCCTGGACCGGCCCAGCGCCGGCCACTACCGCTTCGAGGGGCGCGACGTCGCCTCGCTGGACCCGGACGCGCTGGCCCGGCTGCGCCGCGAGGCCTTCGGCTTCGTCTTCCAGGGCTATCACCTGATCGCCAGCGAGACGGCGCGCGAGAACGTGGAGCTGCCGGCCCTGTACGCCGGCCTGCCGCCGCCAGCGCGCGCCGACCGGGCGCGGGCCCTGCTCGCGCGCCTGGGCCTGGCGGACAAGACCGAGCACCGGCCGCACCAGCTCTCGGGCGGCCAGCAGCAGCGCGTGGCCATCGCCCGGGCGCTGATGAACGGCGGTCGCGTGCTGCTGGCCGACGAGCCCACGGGTGCGCTCGACAGCGCCAGCGGCGCCGAGGTGATGGCACTCCTGCACCAGCTCGCGGACGAGGGCCACACCATCGTGCTGATCACCCACGACCGCGGCGTGGCCGAGCAGGCGCACCGCGTGGTGGAGATCCGGGACGGCCGCATCGTGGCCGATGGCCCGGGGCCGGGCGCGGCATCGTCGACGTCGGCCGCATCGGCCGCGGCAGGTGGCACGCAGGCCGCTACCGCACCGATGCCGCCCGGCTCGCCCGGGCCGGCCCGGGCCTGGCATGCCGACCTGGGCGAGGCCGCGCGCGCCGCCTGGCGCGGCATGGGCCGCAACCGCCTGCGCACCGGCCTCACCCTGCTCGGCATCGTGATCGGCGTGGCCTCGGTCATCGTCATGCTGGCCGTGGGGGAGGGGGCACGCCAGCGCGTGGTGCAGCAGATGGGCACCCTGGGCACCACCATCATGTACCTGGGCGGCAGCGCGCCGGCCGAAGGGGGGCCGCCGGGCCGCATCACCGACGAGGACCTCTCGGCCATCGCCGGCCTGCCGGACGTGGCCCATGTCATGCCCGTCATCGGCGACCCGATCCCGGTGCGCCGCGGCCGGCTGGAGCGGCAGGTCTACGTGTTCGCGGCCGAATGGTTCATGCCCCGGGTGCACCAGTGGCCGCTGGCGCAGGGCCGCTTCTATACCGAGGCCGAAGACCGTGCGCTCACGCCCCTGGTGGTGCTGGGCCATCGGGCGAAGGCGCATTTCTTCCCCGGCGATCCGGACCCGCGGGGCCGGCAACTGCTGATCGGCGATTCGCCCTTCGAGGTCATCGGCACGCTGGCCGAGCGGGGCGCGGAGTCCGGCGCGCAAAGCTACGACGACATGGTCTTCATTCCCTACCGCGCGGGCCGGGCGCGCGTCTACCGCGTGCAGACGCAGCCCGACTACACGGTCGTCGCCGCCGCCTCGCCGCGGCAGGTGGCGCCGGCCGAAGCGGCCATCCGCCGCCTGCTGCTGGCGCGCCACGGCCGCGCCGATTTCGAGATCAGCAACGCCGCGGCGCGCCTGCAGGCCGAGGCCCAGACGCGCCGCAGCATGACGATGATGCTGGGCCTCATCGCCGCCGTCTCGCTGGTGGTGGGCGGCATCGGCGTGATGAACGTGATGCTGATGACGGTGCGCGAGCGGCTGCGCGAGATCGGCATCCGCATGGCCGTGGGCGCCCGCCAGCGCGATGTGCAGCGCCAGTTCCTGACCGAGGCGGTGTTGCTGACCCTGGCGGGTGGCGTGGCCGGCGTGCTGGCCGGCGGCATCACGGGTGCCGTGCTGGTCGCCAGCGGCGTGCCGGTGGTGTTCTCGGTACGGGCGATGGCCGGTGCATTTGCCTGCGCGCTGGCGACCGGGCTGGTCTTCGGCTGGGCGCCGGCGCGTTCGGCGTCGCGCCTGGACCCGGTCGTGGCCCTGGCGGGAGATTGAGCATGCGGCACGACATCCCGATGACCCGCGGCGCCGCCGTGCGCGGATTCGCGATGGTGGGGCTGCTGGCCGGCTGCGCCGTGCCGCGGCTGCCGGCCGCGCCGGCCTCGGCACCGCCCCTGCCGGCGCAGTGGTCCGTTCCCCTGCCGCCATCCGCGGTGGCCGATGCCGCCGAGCCGGCCGGGGACGGCTGGTGGCGGCGCTTCGGCAGCGCTGAACTCGATGCGCTGGTGCTGCGCGTGCAGTCCGGCTCCCTCGACCTGGCCGCCGCGGCTGCGCGGCTGCGTCAGGCGCAGGCCCGGGCAGGGCAGGCCGAGGCGGGGCGCTGGCCGGTCCTGGAGGCCCAGGCCCAGGTCCGTCGCCAGGGCGCGTTCGGGGGCGAGGCCGCCGCCGATCCGCGCCATGCGCTGAGCCTGGGCGCAGCCTGGGAATGGGACCTGTGGGGCCGCCTTGGCGCCGAGCGGGATGGGGCGCAGGCCGCCGTCCAGGCCAGCGTGCTCGATGCGCAGGCGCTGCGCCTGACGCTGACGGCCGCCGCGGCCGAGGCATGGCTCGAAGCGGTCGGCCTGGCCGAGCGCATCCGCATCGGCGAAGCGAGTCTGGCCGCGGCCGAGCGCATCGCGGCGCTGACCGAGGTGCGCAGGCGGGCGGGCACCGCCACGGCCTTGGAGGCCAGCCGCCAGCGCGGCCTGGTGCAGGCGCAGCGCGCGCAGGTGCAGGCGCTGCGCCAGCGGGTGGCGGAGGTGCGCGCCACGCTGACGATCCTCACGGCACACCCCGACCCGGCCTGGACGCCCCGAAGCCGCCTGGCGCAGCTGGCGCCGCCTGCCGTGGCAACCGGCCTGCCGGCAGGGCTGCTGGCGCGCCGGCCCGACATCGCACGCGCGGCCGCCCTGCTGGCCGCCGCCGACGCGCAGCGTCTGGCCGCGGAGGCCGCCCGCTGGCCCCGGCTGACGCTGACCGCCAGCCTGGGCGCCGAAAGCGCGTCGTCGCGCACGCTGCTGCGCGATCCCGCCTATGCGCTGGCGGCTGGGCTGGTGGCGCCCCTGCTCGACGGCGGCCGCCTGGCGGCCGAACGGGACGAGGCGGTGGCCGTGCGGGAGGAGCGGTTGGTCGCCTACCGGCAGTCGGTCGTGCAGGCCTTTGCCGAGGTCGAAGCGGCCCTGCAGTCGCAGGCCGCGCTGCACGCGCGGCGCGAGGCCCAGGCCGCTGCGCTGGCCGAGGCCCGCCAGGCACAGCGCCTGGCCGAGGCGCGATGGCGCGCGGGGGCTGACGACGCGCTGGCCTTGCTGGACGCGCAGCGCACCCTCTTCTCGGCCGAGGACGAGGCCGCGGTCCTGCACCAGGCCATGCTGCAGATGCAGGTGCGGCTCTACCGCGTCCTGGGCGGCGGTTGGAGCGGCGATGCCCTGTGGTGAGCTTGCGTCCTTCAGCGCGCCGTCTGGTAGCCGGTGCGCAGCGTCGGCGTGAGTGCGCCGAAGCGCGGCCAGGCCAACATCACGCCCTGGCGCTGAAGCAGGCGCTGAAAGTCCGCCAGCAACGCCGGCGTGCTGCGCACGGCGCGCGGTGCAGTGCGGCGCTGCAGCGCGAAGGCCGCCAGCGATCCCGACGCCTCGCCGATGCTCCACTCGGTCTGGTGCTCGCGGTAGGCGCCGTTGGTCACGCGGGTCGTGCCGATGTTCTTGCAAGCCGGCAGCAGGTTGTCCACCCGCACCGGCAGCAGTGCGCCCAGCGGGATCTGGAAGGGGTAGGCGTCGATGTCCACCGTGTTGCGCCCGCGCGTGCTGGGGTGCAGGTCGATGCGGTAGCCGCCCAGGCCCACGCTGTCGGCGAAGATTTCGGCGCCGTCGCGACCGGGCCGGGCCTGCACGCCGATGTGCTGCTCCCGCACGGTGAACTCCGCCATGATGCGGCGGCCTTCCCGGTAGTAGGCCTGCTTGGCCAGCCCGTCGGTGGTGCCCAGCACGTCGCCGCGCAGACGCAGCTCCGGATAGCCCTCGCCGCCGTCGTGGCGCGGCGCCTCGGTCTGCATCCAGTAGAAGAAGGCCAGGCTCAGTTCGCGCGCGGCCTGCAGGGCCTGCTGTTGCGCCGCGCGGTCCACGCCCACCACCGGCTGCTCCCAGTAGTCCATCTGCGGCCAGTTGGCCAGCGTGATGTCGCTCGCATAGGCGCCCGGCGCAAAGTGCCCGCGCCAGGCGATGCGCCGCGCATGCCACAGGTCGTACAGGCCCTCTTCGTCGGTCGGGCCGACGAAGAGGGGACGCACGCGCGGCTGGTGGGTCACGAAGTCGCTGAGGGTCCAGCTCAGTTGCGGGCCGGGCCAGCAGGGCAGCTGCAGGGTGCGCAGGCGGTCGTAGTCGCGGGGGCGCTCGATGGTGTGGTCCTCGCCGGGCCGCAGCTCGGTCGCGAGGCACCAGGTGATGGCCTGCTGGTCGTAGGGATCGGCCTCGTCCAGCGCATGGGGTTCGCCCGTCTGCGCGCGGGCCTCGGCGCCGAACACATGCTCGACGCCGGCCAGCGGCAGCAGGTCGCCGATCTCGGTGGCGTCGATGAACATGCCGGCCTGCAGCACGCGGCGGCGGCCTTCTCGCAGGTCGAAGACCTCCAGGGCCTGCACGGTGTCGCCTTGCACCTGGGCGGCGTCGATGCGGTGCTCGCGCAGCACGACGAGGCGGCCGGCCGCTTCGTGCGGCGCCAGCAGTGCGTCGATCACCCGCACGGCCACCCAGGGCTCGTGGCAGAGCGTGCTGACGTTGCCCTGGCCGGGGTTGAGGCGCGGATGCAGCCGTGCCTCGGGCGTGAGCGGCAGGTGGTCGCGGTAGTAGGCCCGGATGCCCTGGCGCAGTTGGGCGTAGCTGAGCGATGCGCTGACATGCTCGATCCACGGATGCTCGTCGAAGGGCACGCCCTGCGCCGTGAGCTGGCCGCCGAGCCAGTCGAGCTCCTCGACCAGCACCACGCGCAGCCCCTGGCGCAGTGCGGCCAGGGTGGCGGCGATGCCGCCCAGCCCGCCGCCCGCGACCACCAGGTCGGCCTGCAGCTCATGGCCGAGGCCGGCCCCTGCCTGCGCCGCGGCCGTCATTCGGCGCGCAGTCCCAGGCGGCGGATGGCCTCGCCATAGCGCACCGTCTCGGCGGCGATCAACTGGCCGAAGGCCGCGCTCGTGCCGCCGCCGGGCTCCACGCCCAGCGCCTTCAGCCGCTGCTGCACGGCCGGCTGGGCCAGGGCGGCGTTCACCTCGCGGTTCAGGCGGTCCACGATGGCTGGCGGCGTGGCAGCCGGGGCCAGGATGCCGAACCAGCCGGTCACCTCGAAGCCGGGCACGGCCAGCTCGGCCACCGTGGGCACCTCGGGCAGCACGGCCGAACGCTTCGCTGTCGTCACGGCCAGCGCGCGCAGCTTGCCGGTCTGGATGTGGGGCAGGGCGCTGGAGGGGATGTCGAAGCCCAGGTCCACCTCGCCCGCCAGCAGCGCCGTGAGGGCCGGGCCGGAGCCCTTGTACGGAATCATCTGCATGTCGACCTTCGCGTCGCTCTTGAGGAATTCCGCCGCCAGGCTGGTGGTGGTGGCCCCGCCGCCGCCCGCGGCGTAGTTGAGCTTGCCGGGCGATTTGCGCGCCGCGTCGAGCACCGCGCGGAAGTCCTTGAAGGGCGATGCGGCCGGCACCACCACCACGATCGGCGAGGCGCCCACCTTGGCCACCGGCGCGAAGGTCTTGACGGTGTCGTAGTTGAGCTTGGGATAGAGCGAGGTGCTGCCCGGGAAGCCGCTGGTCACGAACAGCAGCGTGTAGCCATCGGCCGGCGCCGTGGCCACGTAGCTGGTGGCGATGGTGGCGCCCGCGCCGGGGCGGTTGTCGACGACGACGGTCTGGCCGAGCGCCTTGCCCAGCGCGTCGCCCATGAGCCGGGCCAGGATGTCGCCCGACCCGCCGGGCGCGAAGCCGACCACGAGCGTGATCGGCTTGGCGGGATAGGTCTGGGCCCAGGCCATGGGTGCCAGGGCGGTGGTGCCGAGCGCAGTGGCCGTGGCCACCGCCAGCCAGCGGCGGCGAAGCATTCGTTGCATGGTTGTCTCCTGTGAACGTGGGCCCGATCCTAGGAATCGGCGGCTTCGCCGCCCAATACCAAGGCTTCGGCGGGGCATGCCTGGCTGTTATGGTTGGGCGCACCCGTCACTCCTTTCTGTTCTGGTCTGCATGGCCGGAGCCCCTGTCATGAACCTGCGCCAGATCGAAGTCTTCCGGGCCGTGATGAGCGCCGGCTCGATCACCGGTGCGGCCCGTCTGCTGCATGTGTCGCAGCCGGGCGTGAGCCGCCTGGTGCGCCATCTGGAGCTGCAGCTGGGCGTGGCGCTGTTCGAGCGGCGCAATGGCCGGCTCTTCGCCACGCCGGAGGCGCGGGCGCTGCAGGTGGAGGTCGACAAGGTCTACCGGGGCGTGCGTCATGTGCAGGACGTGGCGCAGCACCTGCGCTTCGGCGCCCATGCCACCTTGCGCGTGCTGTCCAGCGCCAATACCGCGCTGGAACTGGTGCCGCGCGCCACGGCGCGGCTGTTGGCGCGCTTTCCGGATGCCCAGGTCGGCTTCGAGGCGCTGCCCACGCGCGAGATCGTCAAGCTGCTGGTGGCGGAGGACGCGGACCTCGCGGTCTCTTCCGCGCCCCTGGAGCATCCCGTGCTCGACCTGCGCGAGATCGGCCAGTGGCGTCTGATGTGCGCCCTCGCGCCGGGGCACCGCTTGCTGGCGGCACCGGTCTTCGATTTCGATGCGGCGCTGCGCGAGCGGCTCGTGCTCTACAGCCCCGAGGCACCCCAGAGCCAGGTCATCGACCGCTGGCTGGCCGAACGCGACATCGTGCCGCGGCGTGCGGTGGAGGTGCGCTCGGGCCATGCCGCCTGCGCCATGGCGGCCAGTGGCGCCGGCGTGGCTTTCGTCGACGACCTGTCGGCGCGCAGCTTCGCGCCAGGCCGCCTGGTGCTGGTGCCCGTGCCCCAGGCGCCCGCCTTTCCGTTGCTGGCCGCCAGCAACACGCACCGGCCGCTCTCCACGCTCGGCCAGGCCTTCATGCAACTGCTGGACGAGGAGTTCGCCGCACTGGCCGCGCCGGGATGACCCCGGCACGCGGCGGCTCGGGGGGCTGCTGCACAATCGCGCGGCCGCGCCCGCCGGCGGCCGGCCCCACCCCCCCCGAGGAGACGCATGCGCATCATCACGATGCAGGGCCGGCTGATGCTGATCGCATCGATGGCCATTCTTCCGCTGGCCATCGTCTGCGGCCTGGCGCTGTACGCGCTGGCTGAAAGCCAGCAGGACCAGCACAGGGCCAGCACCCTGGGCGTGGCCCGCGCCGTCGCCACCGCGGTGGACAGCGAATTGCGCCTGACCATCGCCGCCCTCGACGCGCTGGCCCTGACCGAGCCGCTGGGCACCCAGGCCGGCGACGGCCTGAGCCAGGCGACGCGGCTGGCCACCGCCGTGCGGCGCTCGCATCCCGAATGGCTGGCGCTGGTGCTTGCGGCGCCGGACGGGCGCCTGCTCTTCAACACCGACGGCGGCGTCTCGGGCCCGCTGCGGCGCGTGGTCGACGACGACAGCCTGCAGCGGGTGCTGCGCACCGGCCAGCCTGCCGTCGGCGCCCTGGTGCCGGGGCCGGCAGGCCGACTCGCCTTCGCGGTGCGCGTGCCCGTGATCCGCGACGGCCAGACCCTCCAGGTGCTGACCGCGGTCGTGCGGCCGGAGGCCATCACCGCCGTGCTGGGCCGCCAGCGCGTGCCCGAGGGCTGGTCGGTGTCGGTCTTCGACTCGCGCGAGCGCCGCGTGGCGCGCAACATCGACGACGCCCGGTTGCGCGGCAGCGGCCCGAGCGACACGCTGCGCCGCCTGCTGGCGCAGATGGGCGATGCGCCCGACGGCGTCGGCCGCTCGACCAACGTGGACGGCGTGCGCTCGCAGACCGCCGTGGCCCGGCTGGAGTCGGCGCCGTGGTTCGTCGTGCTGGGCGCGTCTGCCGACCTGGCCGAGTCGCCGCTGCGCCGCACCTATGTCGCCTACCTCGGCGGCCTGCTCTTCTCCCTGGCCTACGGGGCGCTGGCCGCGTGGTGGATCTCGCGTGGCGTCACCGGCCCCATGGCCCGGCTGCGGCAGCAGGCCGACGCGCTGGGCCGGGGCGAGCCGGTCGCGGTGGCGCCTTCCCGCGTGCCCGAGGTGGATGCCGTGGCAGACGCGCTGGCGGCGGCCTCGCTGCAGCGCCGGCGCAGCGAGGCCGAGCGCCAGCAGCTGCTGGAGGCCGAGCGCGCGGCCAGCACGGCCGCGCAGGCGGCGCAGCAGCGGCTGGCCCGGCTGGTCAGCGCGGGCGCGGTGCTGTCGCAGTCGCTGGAGGAAGACGCCACGCTGCGAGCCATCGCCGCGCTGATCGTGCCCGCCGTGGGCGACCTCTGCCGCATCGACCTGCTCGACGAGCACGGCGTGCTGCAACGCAAGCTGACGCATCACTTCGATCCTGCGCGCACGGCCGCCATCGCGGCCCTGGTGGAGACGCGCGCTGCGCCCGCGGACGCCCCCGGCACCTTCCCCTGGGCGGTGGCCACCGGCCGCACCTTCCTGCACAACATCGACGACCAGGGCATGCCCGAGGCGCTCGACCCGCAGCTGCGGGAATTCGTGCAGGTCTTCGGCATCACGGCCGGGTGCATCGTGCCGCTGATCGCGCGCGGCCGCACCATCGGCGCGATGGCCGTGCTGCAGGCCGAGTCGGGCCGCCGCATCACGACCGAGGACGGCGCGCTGATCAACGACCTGGCCCAGCGCGCTGCGCTGGCGCTGGACAACGTGCGCCTGTTCGCCCAGGCCCGTGCGGCGCAGAAGCAGGCCGAGGATGCCAACCAGGCCAAGGACGAGTTCCTGGCCATGCTGGGCCATGAGCTGCGCAACCCGCTGGCGCCGATCGCGCTGGCGCTGCAGCTGGTGCAGCGCCGCGACCCGCAGGCCTTCCCGCGCGAGCGGCAGATCATCGAGCGGCAGGTGCGGCACCTGTCGCGCATGGTGGACGACCTGCTGGACGTCTCGCGCATCGTCTCGGGCAAGATCGTCCTGCGCCCCGAGACGCTGGACCTGCGCGACGTGGTGGCGCGGGCCCTGGAGCTCACGCTGCCCGTGCTGCAGCAGCGCCCAGAGATGCCCGTGGTGAGGCTGCCCGCCGAGCCCGTGGCCGTCCACGGCGATCCGCTGCGCTTGGCGCAGGTGGTCGGCAACCTGCTGAACAACGCCGCCAAGTTCACCGAGGCGGGCAAGGCCATCCGCGTGGTGCTGGCGGTGGACACGGCGGCTGCGCATCCGCAGGCGGTACTGCAGGTCATCGACGAGGGCATCGGCATCGCGCCCGAGCTGCTGCCGCGCGTCTTCGAGCGCTTCGTGCAGGGCGAGCAGCCGCTGCAGCGGGCCGCGGGTGGCCTGGGGCTGGGCCTGGCGATTGCGCAGAGCCTGGCCGGACTGCACGGCGGTGCCATCACCGTGCACAGCGCGGGCGTGGGTCGGGGCAGCACCTTCGAACTGCGCCTGCCCCTTCACGCATTGCCCACAGCCACGGCAGAGGCGGCCGCGCCCCCTGCGCTGCCGCGCCAGGCCCTGTCGCTGATCGTCGTGGATGACAACCAGGACGCGGCCGATTCGCTGGCCAGCTGGCTGGAGCTGGAAGGGCACCGCGTGCGCGTGGTGTATTCGGCGGAGGCGGCCATGGACGCCCTGGCCGAGCAGCCGGCGGAGGGGGCCATCGTGGACATCGGGCTACCGGGACTGAGTGGGCATGAACTGGCCACGCGTCTGCGCGCCCGGCCTGCCACCGCCCGCATGGCGCTGATCGCGCTCACCGGCTATGGGCGTGAGGCCGACCGGCAAAAAGCACTGGCCGCCGGCTTCGATGACCACTTCGCCAAGCCGGCCCAGGTGGAGATCCTGCTCGCGCGCCTGCTGGCCCTGGACGCCGGGCGGCGCGCCGCCCACGGCGCCTGATGCCCCTGGCGCGGGCGTGCTCAGGCGGCCCGCATCATCTGGGCGACGTGACGCGTGGCTTCCAGCCCCGCCGGCCCCCAGTGCATGGCCGGCCCCAGCAGCCGGCGCAGCGCCGCGCCGCGACCGACCACATCGTCGCCCTCCAGCATCTGCCGCAACTCGGCGAGGTCCGGGTCGAGCGTGCTTCCGTCCTCCGCCAGCGTGGCCAGCGACAGTGGCGTCTGACCCTGCGCAGCCCGACGCACATGCCGGAAGGCGCGCGGGGGCGCTGGCGCCCGGGCCGCCGGGCCGGCGCGGACGAACGCCGCCCCGTCGGCCGCTGCGTCGCCGCGGATCCAGTCGTAGATGACCTGCAGCTCGTAGTCGCCGAAGACGCCGAACATGCTCGCGTGCTCGCCCTGCAGCAGCGCCCAGAAGCGGCTCTGCGCAGGGTCGCTGCCCCGCACCAGCCACCCCTTGCGTTCGAGGGCGGCCACGAAACCGCCGACGGCGGCCGGATCGGCCAGCCACTGGTTGACCGTGCGGCCTTCGATGCGGCAGTAGTCGGAATGAGCCAGGCTGCCTTCACCGGCCCGGCCCCCCAGCACCTGCAGCAGGGCCTGGTGGGGGTCGAAGGCGGCGATGGCGTCGGTGGTGCCCTGGCCGGCGTTGCTCAGCATGTAGCCGTCGGCCACCCGCGCCCAGAAGGCCTCGCGGTCGGCCAGTGCGGGCAGGTTCTCCGCGGCGGCCCGCAGGGCGCGCTGCGCATGGCCGCCCGCGGCGTTGTCCACCGTGACATGCAGCGTGAAGTAGGTCGGGTCGATGCCCAGCTCGTCCAGCTCGTAGGCCGTGATCAGCAGGTGCAGCGGCAGCTGCTCGTAGCCCAGGTTGAAGCCGATCACCTCGGGCAACAGCTCGGTGGTGCAGGCGGCCAGCGACAGCTGCAACGCGCCCTGCACATAGGCCTCGTCGGGCTGTTCGGCCCAGTCCACGATGCCCATCGCATCGAGCAGGCGGCGGTAGAGCAGCACGTGGTTCTTGTCGGGGTCGCCGTCGCCCAGTTCCTCCACGTAGGTGAGGATCAGGTCGTTGAGGTGCGGATTGGCGGCATCGGGCAGCAGGCCATACAGCCAGGCGCCATCCACCAGCTTGGTGGGCGCGACCGCGCGCAGGAAGTTGAGCGCATGCGAGCGGCTGCCGAAGTAGCGCCGTGGCCCGCCCGCCTTGCGCACGGCCAGATAGGCCTGGTAGGCCGCGCCGGTCGAGGCCAGGTTGGCCTGCTGCCAGGTGGCCAGGCCGTCGGGCGAAGCGGGCAGGTCGCAGGGCTGCGTGCGCATCTCCGCGCGCCAGCGCTCGATGAAGGCGCGGGCCTCGGCGCGCAAAGCGGCGTCGGGCCGGTCGTTGGCCTGCAGCAGCGCGTCGTAGAGCGCGCGGGCGCCGTGGGCCGGTTCCCGTCCGTCCTCGTTCGCGGCAGGGGCGGCAGCCCGCGGCTGCCGCGGCGCCGGGGGCGCGGCGGGGGTGAGGTGGCGCATCTGGGCTTCTTCGGCGGCCCTTCGGGCAAGGCGTGTGTTCTGCATGGGTCCACCATCGGGGTGTTGGCCGGTCGCGTCGGCAAGGGCGCAGCGCGGGTGGCTGTCGGCCGCGACCGACCCCCCGCCCCCGGACTACACCGGCCGCCGCGCGATGTGCGGCGCCCTGGCGGTGCCGTCCTACGAGCCACCCGGTGCGGGCTGTGCGGCCTTCATGGGTTTCGGCCTGCGCGACAGCCCGCATGGGCCCGCTGTGGCAGCATCCGCGCTCCCACGGCGGACCTGCCGCCGTTCCAGCGGCGCCCATCGTCGGCCACGACCTTCGCGCACCTGCGGGTGCTGCCTTTCTCTTGCATGCCTGCCTTCCCCACCGCTTCCACATCCTCCCGCCCACGATCCGGCCCTGTTGCGCAGAACCTGGGGCTGCTCGCCCTGTCGATCGTGCTCATCGCCTTCAACCTGCGGCCGGTGTTCTCCAGCCTGTCGGTGGTGCTGCCCGATATCGTGGCGGCCACCGGCATGTCGGCGGCAGCGGCCAGTGCGCTGACCACGCTGCCCGTGATCTGCCTCGGTGCCTTCGCGATGGTGGCGCCCTGGCTCGGCCGGCGCCTGGGCATCGAGCGCACGCTGCTGGCCTGCATGGTGCTCATCACCGCCGGCACGCTGCTGCGTGGCTCGGCGCAACTGCCACTGCTGTTCGCGGCCTCGGCCCTGGCGGGCGTGGGCATCGCGGTGGCCAACGTGCTGCTGTCGGCCCTGGTCAAGCGCGACTTCGACAGCCGCACGGCGCTGATGATGGGCCTCTACACCATGGCGGTGTGCGCCGGCGCCGCCAGCGGGGCGGGCTTCACCGTGCCCTTGCAGCAGGCGCTGGGCCTGGGATGGCAGGGCGCGCTGGCGATGTGGACCGTGCCGGCCGCGGTCGCGCTGGCGCTGTGGGCGCCGCGTGCCTGGCCGGCGCGGCGGGATGCCGGCGATTCCGCCTTCCGGGTGCGCGGCCTGTGGGGCGACGGGCTGGCCTGGCAGGTCACGCTGTTCATGGGCCTGCAGTCGGCGCTCGCCTATTCGGTGATGGGCTGGCTGGCGCCCGTGCTGCGCGAGCGGGGCCTGGCCGCGGCCACGGCGGGCTTCGTGGTCTCACTGTCGGTGCTGGTGCAGGTGCCCACCTGCCTGGTGCTGCCCACGCTGGCGCAGCGCCAGCGCAACCAGGTGGCGCTGGCCGTGGGGCTGGCCGTGCTCACGGTGGCGACGCTGTGGGCCTGCATGTTCGCGCCGCTGGGCGGCATCTGGGGCTGGGCGGTGCTGCTGGGCATCGCGCAGGGCGGCACCTTCTCGCTGGCGCTCACGATGATCGTGATGCGCTCGCCCGACGCGCGCGTCGCCGCCCAGCTCTCGGGCATGGCGCAGGGCGTGGGCTACCTGGTGGCCGCGACGGGGCCGATGCTGGTGGGGCTGCTGCGGGCCTGGACGGGCAGCTTCCGCGCCTCGGCCCTGCTCTTCGGCGCCATCGGCGTGGCGCTGGCCCTGGCCGGCGCGGGTGCCGGCCGCGCACGCGTCGTCCGCGCCGCGGCGATGCCCCGCTGAAGTGAAGAGGCACCCCCCATGCCGCTTCGCGGCTCCCCCCTCTCTGGCGCCTTCGGCTTGGAGGGGGCGCACCCAGAGGCCTGGCGAAGCCAGCTCCTCGGGTGCCCGCGCATGGCCTGCTCCGCGGCCATTCGATTGATGTGGGCGTGGCCGGCTCATGCGGCGTCGATGTTGTGCATGGCTTTGGAACCCTGAGATGACCCGCGTCTCCGTCAAGTCGCTCTGCGCCTTCGCGGCCAAGGCGGGCGACCTGGACATCCGCTTCGTGCCGGCGCCCACCGCGCACGAAGGACAGGCCGGCCATTCGCTGGTGCAGTCGCGGCGCGGACCGGGCTACGAACGCGAGGTGGCGCTGGAGACGGTCGTCGACGGCTTGCAGGTGCGTGGCCGCGCCGACGGCTACGACGCCGGCCAGCGGCGGGTGGAGGAGATCAAGACCTTCCGCGGCGACTTCGCGCGCGTCAAGGGCAACCACCGCGCGCTGCACTGGGCGCAGGCCCGGACCTATGCGGCCATGCTGTGCGAGCGCGATGCGCTCACGTCGATCACCGTCGCCCTGGTCTACCTCGACCTGGCGAGTGGCGAGGAGACGGTGCTGCAGGAGCATTGCGAGGCGACTGCCCTGCAGGCCGTGCTGCAGGCCATGTGCGAGGCCTATGCCCGCTGGGCGCAGCAGGAGGAGGCCCACCGCGCGCAGCGCGATGCGCAGATGGCGCAGCTGGCCTTTCCGCACGGCGACTTCCGCGCCGGCCAGCACAAGCTCTCGCGCGACGTGTACCTCGCCGCCGCGCGCCGGCGCTGCCTGATCGCCCAGGCCCCCACGGGCATCGGCAAGACGCTGGCCACCACCTATCCGCTGCTGCGCGGCCTGGCAGCGCACGGCACGGACAAGGTGTTCTTCCTCACCGCCAAGACGCCCGGGCGGCAGGTGGCGCTCGACGCCCTGCGCCAGCTGGGCGAGGACCGGGCGCTGCGGGTGCTGGAGCTGAGCGCGCGCGAGTCCGCCTGCGAGCGCCCCGGTGCCGCCTGCCATGGCGACAGCTGCCCGCTGGCCAAGGGCTTCTACGACCGCCTGCCGGCGGCCCGCGCCGAAGCCGCCGAGGCCCGCTGGCTGGACCGCGAGGCCCTGCGCCGCATTGCTGCCGGCCATGGCGTGTGTCCCTACTTCCTGGGCCAGGAGATGGTGCGCTGGAGCGACGTGGTGGTGGGCGACTACAACTACTACTTCGACGGCAGCGCCATGCTGCATGCGCTCGCCCGCGACGAGGAATGGCAGGTGGCCGTGCTGGTCGACGAGGCCCACAACCTGGTGGACCGGGCACGCGCCATGTACTCGACCACGCTGGCCTTCACGCTGCTCGACGGCGGCGAGACGGTGGCGCCGGCCTTCGTGCAGGCAGCCTTGCGACGGGTGCGGCGCGAATGGCGGCAGGTGTCGCGCGCCCAGGCCGTGCCCTATGCCGCGGCCACCGACCTGCCCGAGCCGCTGGTGCGCAGCCTGGCCGATGCGGTCGCGGCCCTGTCGGAGCATGCGGCGCAGTCGTCGCCGGAGCTGACCGGGCCGCTGCAGGAGCTGTTCTTCGGCCTGCTGGCGCTGGTGCGGCTGGCCGACGTCTTCGGGCCGCATTCGGTCTTCGAGGTGACGAACACGCCCGAGGGCGAGCCGCTGACCCTGGCCATCCGCAACCTGGTGCCCGCCGGCTTCCTGCGACCGCGCTTCGCGGGGGCGTCCACGGCCGTGCTCTTCTCGGGCACCATCGCGCCCTTCGGCTACTACCGCGACCTGCTGGGCCTGCCCGAGGACACGGTGGAGCTGGAAGTGGACTCGCCCTTCCGCGCCGAGCAACTGCGCGTGGAGGTGGCGCGCGACGTCTCCACGCGCCTGCGCGACCGCCCGCGCTCGCTGCCGCGGATCACGGCCGTGATGGCCCGGCAGTTCGCGCAGCGGCCCGGCAACTACATCGCCTTCTTCAGCAGCTTCGCGTACCTGGACATGGCCTTCGAGGCCTTCGCGCGCCAGCATCCCGGGGTGCCGGTCTGGCGGCAGTCGTCTGGGATGCCTGAACGCGAGCGCACGGCCTTCGTCGCCCGCTTCGCGCCGGGCGGACAGGGCATCGCCTTCGCGGTGCTGGGTGGCGCCTTCGCCGAGGGGGTGGACCTGCCCGGCGACCGGCTGGTGGGCGCCTTCGTCGCCAGCCTGGGCCTGCCGCAGCACGACGAGGCCAACGAGGTGCTGCGCGAGCGCATGGAGGCCATGTTCGGCCAGGGCTATGCCTACACCTACCTCTACCCCGGCCTGCGCAAGGTGGTGCAGGCGGCGGGCCGGGTGGTGCGCACCGAGCAGGACACGGGCGTGGTGCACCTGCTGGACGACCGCTTTGCCCAGCCCGAGGTGCTGGCGCTGCTGCCGCGCTGGTGGACGGTGTCGATGGCGTCGGGACGCTAGCGTCGCCGCGGGCGCGCCTTCCTTTCGGGCGACGGTCGCCTCGCGCGACGGTCGCGCCCGTCCGGGCCCCTCGATTTCAGACGTCCCAATGATCTCCGAATGGTTCTATGAGATCACAAAACTCATTTGGCAACTTCTTCCATCAGCTGGGCCACCAGCGGGCCGAACCCAGGCGTGCCGGCCTGCAGTCGGCTTTGGATGACGGCGCGGTCCGTGGCTTTGTTCTGGCTCAGTTTCTCCATGCAATGCGCCACCTCGACGGTGAGCTCGAAGCCGACGACGCCCTCGATCAGCCGGTCCACATGGTCAGCGGGCGCTTTGCCCATGTGCCATCCGTTTTCACCGTCGGGCTCGAAGGCGCGAACGGACCGCTGCATCAGATCGAGCAGGTCTTGCCTGTCGGCGATCACCCTCAGGACGCCTTCCCACTGCAGGCCGACGTAGTTCCAGGTGGGCACATTGGCCGCGCTTTCGTACCAGTGGGGCGAGATGTAGGCGCTGGGACCGTTGACCACCACCAGTCCGCGCATGCCGCTCGCCAGCGAGGCGGCATGGGGATTGCGGCGGGCAAGATGGGAGACCAATCGGAGGGTTCCGGTCGCATCGGACTGGGCGAAGAACGGTAGCGAAGTGGCGACCGGTTCCCCCTCGGGCCCCCGGGTGATCAGCGTGCCGAAGGGATACCGCCTCAGCCAGGCGAGGGCGGCCGCGGGGTCGGCGTTGCGGTAATGGTCAGGCACATACATGGTGGGTCCAATCAGCCGGTCTGAAATGCATTGTATGATAATAAAATACATTTGATTCATCGACATTTGGAGAATGGCCGAATGAAAGACGACGCCCTCGACCCGGAACTCAAGGCGATGCTGCAAGCTGCCGCGGCAGCCACCGGCGGTCCCAGCATCCGCGAACTGCCCATTCCCATGGCGCGGGCCGCCTACCGGGAGCGCTACCTCGCCCGCGGCCTGCGGCCGCCGGAACGTGAGGTGGCCATGACAGAGCAGGTGCTGGCGCTGCCCGACCGCGAACTGCCGGCACGGCTCTACCGACCGGCGTCGATGCCCGAGGGCAAGGCTGCGCCCCTGGTGATCTATTTCCATGGGGGAGGCTTCGTCGTGGGAGACCCGGCGGCCTATGACCATCAGTCCCGCTGGATCGCCGACCGGCTGGGCGTGGCCGTGCTGGTGCCGGACTATCGGCTGGCGCCGGAGCATCCGTTTCCTGCGGCCGTGGATGACGCCTGGGACGTCTTCCAGGCCGTGGCCGACGCGCCGGACAGGTGGGGCGCCGATCCCACGCGGATCGCGCTGGCGGGTGACAGTGCGGGTGGCTGCCTGACGCTCGTGACCGCACTGCGCGCGGCCGGGGAGCGCGCGGGCCCGCAGCCAGCCGCCTGCCTGTCGCTCTACCCCGTCACTGACTACACCGATCGCTGCGGCGAGGTCTGGCCATCGATCACCGCCTTCGGCAAGGGCTACTTCCTGGACCAGGTCATGCTGGACTGGTTCGCCGACCTCTACTTCCTGCGCAATGAGGATGCCTTGGCTCCGCAGGCCTCGCCCCTGCGCTGGCCGAGCGTGGCGGGTCTGCCTCCGGTGGTCGTCGTGACGGCGGGCTACGACCCGCTGCGCGACCAGGGCGATGCCATGGCGCAGCGGCTGGCCGGCGCCGGCGGCGTGGTAGAGCATGTGCAGCTGTCGGACATGATCCACAACTTCCCGGGGTACGCCGGCCTTTCGGCGGGTGCGGCGACCGCTTTCGCGCAGGTGGTGGATCGCTTGGGCGTCCATCTGCAACGCCGCTGAATCCCGGCGGGCTGCGCGAGCAGCCGGCCGTGCCTGTCTCGCGTGCCTGTCTCAGAACGCGGTGTTGTGCGACGTCAGCTTGGTGACCAGCCAGGCTTCCATCGCTTCGGTGCCGCCTTCCGATCCGTGTCCCGAGTCCTTGATGCCACCGAAGGGCACCTCTGGCAGGCCCAGCGGCGCCTGGTTGATCGAGACCATGCCGGACTCGATATCGGCGGAGACGGCCGCCGCCGTGCCGGCCGAGGACGTATAGGCATAGGCGGCCAGGCCCCAGGGGAGGCGATTGGCCTCGGCGATCAGCGCGTCATAGTCGCGGAAGGTGCTGATCGGCGCCACGGGGCCGAAGGGCTCTTCGTTCATCAGGCGGGCGGACAGCGGCACGTCCGTCAGCACGGTCGGTGCAAAGAAGAAGCCCGACGTGCCGATGCGGCTGCCGCCTGTCCGCACGCGTGCGCCCTGATCGACGGCGTCCGCCACCAGCGCCTGCATCGCCTCCACGCGGCGCGCGTGGGCCAACGGGCCCATCTGGACCCCGGCTTCCAGGCCATTGCCGACGCGGATGGCGGCCGCAGCGGCGACGAAGTGCTCGACGAAGGCGTCGGCGAGATCCTCATGCACCAGGAGGCGTGTGGGGGAGATGCAGACCTGGCCCGCATTGCGGAACTTTTGCGCCGCCAGCGCACGGGCAGCCCGCGCAGGATCGGCGTCGCTGAAGACAATGGCGGGGGCGTGGCCGCCCAGTTCCATCGTGGCGCGCTTCATGTGCAGCCCAGCCAGCGCCGCCAGCTGCTTGCCGACGGCAGTCGAACCCGTGAACGAGATCTTGCGGATCAGCGGATGCGGCACCAGGTGCGCCGAGATGTCGGCAGGCCTCCCGTACACGAGCTGGATCACACCGGGCGGGATGCCTGCATCGGCAAAGGCCTTCACCAGGGCAGCGCAGCTCGCCGGCGTTTCCTCGGGACCCTTGACGATGATGGTGCAGCCTGCCGCCAGCGCCGGTGCGATCTTGCGCACCACCTGGTTGATCGGGAAATTCCACGGGCCGAACGCCGCGACCGGCCCGACAGGTTCGCGCGTCACCAGCTGCATGTGGCCAGGCGCCCGCGCAGGCACGATCCGGCCATAGGTGCGGCGCGCCTCCTCGGCGAACCAGTCGATGACGTCGGCCGAACCCAGGGCTTCTGCGCGCGCCTCCGCCAGCGGCTTGCCCTGCTCCTGGGTCAGCAGGCGGGCGGTGGCGTCGGCGCGCTCGCGCATGAGCTGGGCGGCCTGCCGCATGAGCCTGGAGCGCTCGAAGGCCGAGACGCGGCGCCAGTGCTGGAAGGCGCGGTGGCTGACCTCCACGGCGAGGTCGAGATCCGCCGTCGTCGCGTGCGCAACCCGCCCGATCTCCGCCCCGGTGGCGGGGTTCAGGACCGGCGCGTCAAGACCGGCCGCGCCGGCGCTCCAGGCGCCATCGATGTGGAGGAGGGTGTCGGGATAGTCCGTCGTGGGGGAAGAGGTCATGGCAGGTTCGTCGGTGCGCGAGGCGGCAAGAACGGGAGCGGGTCAGTCCGCAGGGCGGCACGCGCCGCCGGATGCGGCCGGCGCGGGCGTGTCATCGGCGTGCCGCCAGCGCAGGCGCACGCCTCCGTCGGGCGTGGGCTCCAGGGCCGGGATGGCCTGCAGCAGACGGCGGGTGTAGGGGTGGGCGGGCCGGTCGAAGACCTGATCGCGCGGTCCTTCTTCCACGATCCGGCCCTGGTTCATCACCACCACCCGGTTGGCCAGTTGCTCGACCACGGCCAGGTCGTGGCTGATGAACAGGCAGGCGAAGCCGTGGCGGTGCTGCAGCTCGGCGAACAGGTCCAGGATCTGCGCACGCACCGTCGTGTCGAGGGCCGAGACCGGTTCGTCGGCGACCACCAGCCGCGGCCGCCGCACGACCGCGCGGGCGATGGCGACGCGCTGCCGCTGTCCGCCCGACAGTTCATGGGGATAGCGCGATGCGTGCCCGGCGTCCAGCCCCACTTCCTCGATCGCCTCGCGCACGCGTGCGGCAGCCGTCTCGCGGTTCAGGCCGGTGCCGCGCAGCGCTTCGCCGATGCTCTGCGCGACGGTCATCCGCGGGTCCAGCGAGGCATAGGGATCCTGGAACACCATCTGGCAGTCGCGGCGGTAGGCGGCCCAGGTGGCGCCAGAGCTGCCGCGCACGGCTTGGCCATCGAAAAGCAACTCGCCGCTGCTGGGCTTCTGCAGATGGGCGATGACGCGTCCGAGCGTGGTCTTGCCGGAGCCCGAGCCGCCCACCACCGCCACCACCTCGCGCGGGCGCAGAGCCAGGTCGATGCCGTGGAGCGCCCGCTGCGGCTGGCCCCTTCGCAGCAGTCCACCCCGCGCCGGGAAATCGACCACCAGCTGGCGGACTTCGACCAGCGGCGCATCCTGGGGGGCGACGGCGGGCACGTCGCGGCGCCGCGGCATCGCGCCGAGCAGCTGACGTGTGTACGGATGCGCCGGCGCCCGCAGGATCTGCTCGGTCGGCCCCTGTTCGACGATCTCGCCCCGGCACATCACGATGACACGGTGCGAGTAGCGCGCGACCATCGCCAGGTCATGGCTGATCATGAGCACGGCCGTGCCGCTCTCTGCGGTCAGCGAGACCATCAGCTCCAGGACATCCCGCTGCACCACCGCATCGAGCGCCGTGGTGGGCTCGTCCGCCACCAGCAGTGCAGGGCGCGGCAGCATCACGGAGGCCAGCATGATGCGTTGGCGCATGCCGCCGGAGAACTCGTGCGGCCAGGCGCGCAGTACCCGGTCCGGGTCGGCCAGGCCCACCCGCTGCAGCATCGCGATGATGGCGGCCCGGCGCTCCTGGGCGTCGAGCGGCGTGTGCAGTGCCAGCGCCTCCTCCAGTTGGCGGCCGACGCTGAGCGCCGGGTTCAGCGACGTCATGGGCTCCTGGAACACCATGCCGATGCGGCGGCCTCGAAGGGCCCGCAGCTCTGCCGGCTTGAGCGCGGTCAGATCGCGGCCCTCGATGTGGATGGCGCCGCCGCGCACGCGGATGGCGGGCGGCGTGAGTCCGAGAACGGCGCGCGCCGCGAGCGTCTTGCCGCTGCCGCTCTCGCCGACCACGGCCACGATCTCGCCGGCGCGGACCTGGAAGCTCGCGCGATCGACCACCAGCCGGCCGGCGTCGCCGACGCCCAGGCAGAGTCCGCGCACGTCGAGCAGAGGAGGGGGAACGGTCGTCATGCCATGTTCCTCATGCGCGGATCGAGCCGATCGCGCAAGGCGTCGCCCAGGAGGTTGATGCCCAGCAAGGTGAGCGAGATGCACAGTCCGGGCAGGATGCCGAGCCAGGGGGCCTGTGCCATGAACGCGCGGCCGCCGGCCAGCATGTTGCCCCAGCTGGGCGCCGGGGGCGGCGGGCCCAGCCCCAGGAAGGAGAGGGCGCTTTCGGACAGCAGCACCCAGCCGAACATCGAGGTCCCAAGCACGGTCAGTGGTGCGACGCAGTTGGGCAGCACGTGGCGTCCCATGATGTAGAGCTCGCTGTGGCCCATGACGCGCGAGGCTTCGATGAACGCGTTCTCACGCAGCGACAGGGTGGCGCCGCGCACCACGCGCACCACCGACGGCACATAGGCCAGGCCCAGCGCCAGCACGATGCCGCTGCGGCCGCTGCCCAGTACCACCAGCAGTCCCAGTGCCAGGAGGATGCCCGGGAACGCCAGCAGCGCATCGTTGAAGGTCATCACGACGCGGTCGACCCAGCCGCGGAAGTAACCGGACAGGATGCCGACCACGCCGCCGATGAGCACGGCGAACATGACCGTCATGAGTGCGATGCCCATGCTGGAGGCTGCCCCCGCCATCAGGCGGCTGAGCACGTCGCGCCCGAATTCGTCGGTGCCGAGCGGGAAGGCGGGGCTTCCTGGGGCGGTGAATCGGTGCAGCAGGTCGAGCGCGAGCGGGCTGCGCGGTGTCCATACCTGTGCCACGCAGGCGATCAGCGCCATGGCGCCGGTGAGCAGCAGGCCGATCAGCCCGCGCATTGAACGGAAGGTCATCGGCGAGTTCCTCAGTCCAGCGTGACGCGCGGGTCGAACGCCGGGTAGCACAGGTCGATGACCATGTTGACCAGCACATAGACCGCCGCGATGAACAGCATGCAGCCCTGCACCACCGGATAGTCGCGGGCAAAGATGGCATCCACCAGCAGGCGGCCCAGGCCGGGAATGGTGAACACGGTCTCGACGACGGCGATGCCGCCGAGCAGATTGCCCAGGATCAGGCCGATCAATGTCCAGGTGGGCGCGAATGCGTTCTTGAACGCATGGCGCCAGAGCACCGCACGCTCCGACAGGCCTTTGGCGCGCGCGTGGACGATGTAGTCGAGGCGCTGAACCTCCAGCATGCTCGCGCGCGCCATCCGGATGATGACCCCGATCTCGTGCAGGACCAGGGTCATGACGGGCAGCGCCAGGTAGAGCAGGCCCGCGCGCAGGTTTTCGGACAGGCCCACATAGCCGACCACCGGCAGCCATCCCAGGTGCAGGCCGAACAGCATCAGCAGCAGCAGGCCCAGCCAGAAGGTGGGAACCGACAGCAGCAAGGTGGCAATGGCGACCAGCCCCAGATCCAGCGCGCTGTTCTGGTGCCAGGCCGCCACCATGCCGGCCGGAACGGCGATCAGCGTCGCAAGGGCCACCGCCACCGCGACGATGGTGCCGCTGACGGCAAAGCGCTCGAGCACCAGCGGTGCCACGGCCTGGCCGGTCGAGATCGAGCGGCCCAGATCGCCGCTGAGGACCTGGCCCAGCCACCGCACGAACTGCACGGGCAGGGGGCGATCCAGCCCCAGGTCGCGGTGCACCGCCGCCACCATGTCGGGGGTGGCCATGTCGCCGAGCATCAGGGTGGCGGGGTCGCCCGGAATGAGCCGGATCAGGAAGAACACCGTGGCTGCGACGATCAGCAGCGTGGGCACTCCCATGGTGATGCGTGTGAGGATGAAGCGTCCCATCGGGGTCCCGTGCTGCCTGTGGTCGGTGGCTGGAAATGATCGGTCGTGACGTACGGACAGGGCGGCGCGCGCAGCCTCAGGCGGGTTCCGCCACCGGCTGTGGCTGCTCGGTCAGCGAATAGCGGGTGAAGCCTCGCTGCAGGGCCGGCAGGGGCAGCACGTCCATGAAGCCGCCGGCCGGTTCCATCGCGATCATGGCGACCGTGGCCGAGAGGTTGCCCGCGAGGGACGACGGCCGGGGCGGCCGGCATACGGCGAAGGGCGTGGCGAAGTCGTCGAAGAAGGCCTGCTTGAGGTCGTCCAGGTCGAGAGAAGGGCCGGCCTCGACCAGCAGACGCTTGACGCGCCAGTCCCGGTAGTAGCTGTCGGGCATGTTGGCGACGCCCGTGTCCCTGAGCTTGCTGCGTGCCGCCGTGCTGACCCAGTGGTTGGCGTGCACCAGCAGGTCGTCCTCGGGGAGCACGCTGAAGACCTCGTCGGGTGCGCATTCGAAGTCGATGGCAAAGCCTTCCGCGGTGCTCATCATCAGATTGTTGGCGCAGGACTTCGGCGTGTTCACCACCGCGCCCATCGCCTCGGCGAAGTGCTGCTGTTCCAGGATCTTGCGGCGCAGCAGCGAGAGCGGCACGCCGGTCGTGCGGAAGTCCCGTTCGCACTCCAGGTAGTTGGCCGTCAAGGCGATGCCTGCGCTGTTGAGCCCGGAGCGCGCCAGCCCGCCGGCCTCCACGAAGGTCAGGATGTCGGGCCCGTCTTCCCGCTGGACGCGCAGCACGATGCCGGTCTCGATGCATTCCGAGCGCCAGTCCCAGTTCTGGCCGTGAAGCAGGCGCCCGTTGCTGCTGCGCCCGGCCAGGACCACGGCGCCCGTGCAGCCCTCCTCGGGTTCGGGCGGCGTGGCGGTCGCGCCACCGGCCCCCGCCTGTCGCCGGGCCTGGGCCACCACTTCGGTGCGGGCGTTGATCATCACCACGTCCCCGAGCGAGACGCCCGCGCCGTCGGCGATGCCGCGCATCTCCTCGAGATAGTGGCTGCCGTAGGCTTCGATGCGCGCGGCGAACTCGGTGGTCAGCTGCCGGCGGAAGGCCTCGCCGGCGCCGAGTCCGTCCAGCGCCCGGCCATAGATCTGGGCACTGCGCGCCACCCGATCGGGCACGGCAGCGCCATAGGCGCGTCCGCGCTCATAAGCCGTGCCGCTGACCGACACGAAGGGAAAGGGGGCAAGGTTGTCCATGGATGAATGTCGCCGACAGGCGTTGAATGCAGGAGCAGGCCGCGCGCCACCCGGGGCGGGCGGCGCGCGGTGGGGGCACACGGGGTGTCAGGCGACCGTTCGCAGCGCAGCGTCGATGGTCTCGACGACCTGGGTCATCTGGTCGGGCGAGATGGTCAGCGGCGGAGACAGCACCAGGTTGTCGCCCGCCACCCGGACCAGCACGCCGGCAGCGAAGCAGTGCTCCACGGCCTCTGCCGCGCGGGCGCCCGGTGCCCCCTCCCGCGGTGTGAGCTCGATGGCGGCCAGCACGCCGATATTGCGGATGTCGCGCACGTGCGGCGCGCCCTTGAGCTGGTGCACGGCGGCTTCCCAGGTCGCGCTGATCTGCGGTCCACGGGCGAACAGGCCTTCCTGTTCGTAGGTGTCGATCGCCGCCAGGCCCGCAGCGCAGGCCAGGGGATGGCCGGAATAGGTGTAGCCGTGCATCAGCTCGACGGCCGCCTCCGGGGCTGCCATGAAAGCGTCGTACACCGCGCTGGAGGCGATCACGCCGCCCATGGGGACGGCGCCGTTGGTCATGCCCTTGGCGCAGGTGATCAGGTCGGGCGTGACACCCAGCGCCGTCGAACCGAAAGGTGCCCCCAGGCGGCCGAAGCCCGAGATGACCTCGTCGAAGATCAGCAGGATGCCGTAGCGGGTGCACAGCTCGCGCAGCCGCTCCAGATAGCCCACCGGCGGCGGCAGGACGCCGCCCGAGCCCGTGACGGGCTCGACGATGACTGCGGCGATGGTCGACGCGTCGTGGATCTGCACGATGGCCTCCAGCTCGTCGGCCAGATGGGCGCCCCACGCGGGCTGCCCACGCGAAAAGGCGTTGTGCGTGAGGTCGTGCGTATGAGGCAGGTGGTCCACGTCCCCCAGCAGAGGGCCGAAATCGCGACGGTGGCGCGGGATGCCGGCCACGGACAGTCCGCCGAAGCCCATCCCGTGATACGCCTTGGCGCGGCCGATCAGCTTGATGCGGTTCGCATCGCCTCGAACCTTGTGGTACGCCCGGGCAATCTTGAGCGCGGTGTCCACGGCCTCGGAGCCCGAGTTGGTGAAGAAGACCCGATCGAGCCCCGCAGGCGCCAGTTCGGCGATGCGCTCGGCCAGCTGGAAGGCCAGCGGGTGGCCCATCTGGAACGAGGACACGAAATCCAGTCGCGCCGCCTGTTCCTGGATCGCGCGCACGATCCGCGGCGGGTTGTGGCCGGCATTCACGCACCACAGGCCCGCCATGGCATCCAGGATGCGGCGCCCGTCGTCGGTGACGTAATGCATGCCTTCGGCGGCCACGAACATGCGTGGCTTCGACTTGAACAGCCGGTTGGCGGTGAACGGCATCCAGTAGGGCTGGAGGCTGTCGTTCGCAGAACCGGCGAGGCCAGCGTTGTCGGGGTTCAGGGGGTCAGGGCGCATCCGTTTGCTCCATAGTGCTCAAATGAATTTTGATGCAATATAAAACAATGCGCAAGACCTGATTCACGGGTCCTGCTGAGCGCGCGTCAGGACCGACGCCTGCTCCAGATGTCGACGGATGAGTGCGGCCGCCACTTCGCGCTGATCGAGTTCCAGTCGATCGAGGATTTCCAGGTGCTCGAGGCAGGAAACGCGCACGCGGTCCTGGCCATAGGCCCAGTCGTAGTTCGAGAAACGGCGCATGCGGCTCTGCTGCCGGATGGCATTCAGGATGAAGCGGTTGCCGGAGGCCTGGGCCAGGCCTTCATGGAAGGCGGCATTCATCTCGAACAGGGCGATGCTGGACGTCTCGCTCCAGGGCGCCTCCAGGAAGTTCTTGTGCTGCCGACGCATTTCCTCGACCCAGCCCGCGTCGAGCCGGAAGCCGGCGGCGATGACGCAGGCCGGTTCGATCAGCAGGCGGAACTCGTAGCTTTCCCGGCGGGCCTCTCCGTCCAGGATGGGAAGAAAGGCCCAGCCGTGGCCCGGTTTGCGCTCGGCCATGCCGATTTCCGACAGCTGGCCGAGCACGCGCAGCAGCAGCGGTCTGCTCACGCCGTACCGGCGCATCAGGTCGGCTTCTGAAACCTCGGCCGGCAGGCGTCCACCATGGCGGTCACCGGCGATGCGCAGACAAAGCTGGTCGATCTCGTTCGGCGGGGTGGCGGAGGGTGCGTCGAGTTCGGGCAGCGTGCGCACACTGAAGCCGCGCCGGGGCTCGTTGTCGAGCACGCCCCTGCGCGCAAGCTCCTCGAGCACGGCGCGCACCGGGGTGCGCGAAACCTGCAGGTGGCTGGCCAGCGCCATTTCGGTCAGGCGGTCGCCCACGCGCAATCCGGAGGTGCGGATGTACTCCAGCGTGCGAGGCAGCAGATCGCGCTGGAGGCGCGAGGGGCCAGCGGAATCGGCAACGATTTCTTGCATATCCTTATGCTGCATCATATAGTCTCAAAAAACAATCCAGTCTTCGCTGACTACCCGGAACCGCACCATGTCCGATCGGCCCCTTGCCCGCTCTACCTCCTCGTCGCCTGTCCATCGATCGGAGGCGGCCCCGTCGGAGGCGCTTCACAGGCTCGATGCTGCCACCATGGCAGCCCGGGTGGCCAAACGGGAGCTGACCGCTGCGGCGCTGGTGGAGGCCGCGTTGGCGCGCATCGAAGAGGTGAATCCGGCGGTGAACGCCGTGGTCCGGCGGATGGACGACGAGGCGCGGCGGGCGGCCGAACTCGCGGACCGCGCAGCGGCCGACGGGCAGCCATTGGGGGCCCTGCATGGGGTGCCGGTGACGGTGAAGATCAACATCGATCAGCGGGGGCATCCCACCGACAACGGCACGGCGCTCTATCAGGACCTGGTCGCTGCCGCCGACAACCCCGTGGTTGCCAACCTGCGCGCAGCGGGGGCCATTGTCGTGGGCCGCACCAATGCGCCGGTGTACTCGATGCGCTGGTTCACCGACAACACGCTGCATGGCGCCACCTACAACCCCTGGCACCGCGAATACACGGTGGGCGGCTCCTCGGGTGGCGCCGCGGCGTCCGTGTCCAGCGGCATGGTTCCCATCGCCCATGGCAACGACATCGGCGGCTCGGTGCGCTATCCCGCCTTCTGCAATGGCCTGGTGGGCCTGCGGCCCTCGTACGGGCGCGTGCCTTCGTTCAACGCCACGGCCAAGGGAGCGGGCTCCGTGGCGTCTCAACTGATGGCGGTGCAGGGGCCCATCGCGCGGACCGTGCGGGACGTGGAGCTGGCATTCGCCGCGATGGCGGTGCCGCATATCGACGATCCCCGCACAGGGTCGATGCCTGCGCCGCTCCACCCCGCACCACGCCGGGCCGCAGTGCTCGCGCGCAGCGCCTGGCCCGACTGCCATCCCACCGCGGTTCGCGCGGTGGAACAGGCGGCGCAGGCGCTGGCCGCCGCCGGCTGGGACGTGGTGGAGGCGGTGCCGCCCGGCCTGGATGAACTCCACCGGATGTGGGCCGCCATCACCATCCCGGATCTCATGGGTGCGCTGGATCCCGTGCTTCCTGCGGCGGGCGATCCGAACATCGTGACGGCGGTCGCGTACTGGCGCCAGGCGCTCGGAGAGTTCACGGCCGCCGATGGCCTTGCCGCGGTCGCTCGACGGCATGGCCTGCTGCGGCAATGGCAGCGCTTTCTGGCCGAATGGCCGGTGATCGTGATGCCGACTTCGCTGCAGCCGCCCTTTGCCCGACTGGCGGATGTGGAGTCGCCCGCCATGGCGGCACAGGTCATGCGTGCACAGGCCCCGCTGCTGGCGATCTCGGTGCTGGGCCTGCCCGCGCTGTCGGTGCCCACCGGACTGGCGGGTGTCGATGCCGTGCACGGCCGCATCGACCTGCCCACCGGTGTGCAGCTGGTGGCCGCCCCGGGGCGCGAAGACCTGTGCTTTGCCGCCGGCTTCGTGATCGAAGCGGCCATGCCGCGGCTGTGCCCCATCGATCCGCGCTGAGCTGCCCCAGAGAGAGGCCTTGCACCATGCACAAGCGAACCGGGCACGGCGCCCAGCTGTCCTACTACGACATCGGCCGCACGGCCGTCCAGGTCTGCGCCGCCGACCCGCGCTTCTCGTACTGCGCCTACGTGCCCGAAAGCTATGACGAGCGCGGCACGGAGCGCCTGCGCCTGCTGGTGGTGGTGCATGGCACCCGCCGCGACAACGGCGCCTGCAGGGACGACTTCATCGACCTGGCCGAACGCCACCGGCTCCTGGTGCTGGCGCCGCTTTTTCCTGCCGGCATCACCTCGCCGCGCGAGCTGTCGAGCTACAAGCGGCTGCGTGGTGCGAGCGGTGAAGGGCCTGCGTACGACCTGGTCCTGCTGTCGATGATCGAGGAGGTGTCCCGCATCTACCGGCTCGACGCACGGCGTTTCCATCTCTTCGGCTTTTCGGGCGGCGGGCACTTTGCCCATCGCTTTCTCTATGCCCATCCGCAGCGGCTGGCCGCGGTGTCCATCGGTGCCCCGGGCATCGTGACGCTTCTGGATGCACAGACCCCCTGGCTGGCGGGCGTGGGCGACTTCGAGCGAATCTTCGGCAGGCCCCTCGATCTGGACGCCATCCGCAAAGTCGCGGTCCATATGGTCGTCGGTGGCGAGGACACCGAGACCTGGGAGATCGCGCTCTCGCCGCATCACCCGTGGTGGCAGCCGGCGTTCGATACCCACGGCCACAACCGACTCGAACGCATGGTGGCGCTGAAGACGAGTCTGCAGACGCAGGGCGTCGAGGTCCGCCACGACATCGTGGCCGGTGCGGATCACCAGCAGAAGCCATTGCTGCCGTCGGTGAAGGCCTTCTTCGCCAGCTGTCTCGGATCGCCCCCGTCGGACGGGTGACTGCCCGGCTGACGCCTCCTGTTGCTCTCTTCCACAGGTGCGTTGCCTGTGCCCATCCCCACCCCACCATAGGAACACGGACACCATGAAATCACCCATCTCGATCGGGCTTCGCTGCGTGCTGCTCGCCGCCAGCGTGTGGGTCGCGCTCGCGCCCGCTGCGGCCCGGGCGGCGGATGCCCCGAAGCGGGGCGGTACCTTGGTCATCGCCGTCAATGCCGATCCGCGCAGCCTGGAGCCCGGTATCAATCGCGACTCCAATTCGGACATCGTGGTGAATCACCTCTTCGAAGGCCTGGTCGGCTATCGGACCGATCTGAGCGTGGGGCCGGCGCTGGCGAGCAGTTGGTCGATCTCGCCGGACGGCCTGAGCTACACCTTCAAGCTGCGTGAAGGCGTGAGCTTCCACAACGGCGAGAAGCTGAGCTCGGCGGCCGTGAAGTGGAGCTGGGAGCGCAAGATGTCCCAGGCGAACTGGCTGTGCGCCCGCTTCTTCAATGGCCAGGCGGGCCTCAAGGTCGAGGCGGTCGAGACCCCCGATCCATCGACCGTCGTTTTCAGACTGGCGAAGCCTTCCGGGCTGTTCCTCACGCAACTGGCCAATGTGCAGTGCGGCGTGCTGGTCGCCAGCCCGGCGAGTGCAGGTGCCGATGGCAGCTGGACGCCGATCGGGACCGGGCCATTCAAGATGGGCACCTGGAAGCGCGGCGATGCCTTGAGCCTGAGCCGTTATGAAGGCTATGTTCCCTCCAGGGAGCCCGCCAGCGGCTATTCGGGGGCCCGCATCGCCTATGTGGATGCCGTGCGCTTCCAGGTGATCCCCGATGCCGATGCGGCTTCGGCAGCGGTGAAGACCGGTGCCGTGGACATCGTTCCGGATCTCGACTCGAGCAAGATGGCGGAGCTCAAGGCCGCTGGTGTCAAGGTGATGACGGCGCCTGGCCTGACCTGGTCGGCGCTGCTGATCCAGACCGACGATCCGCTGCTGAAGAACCAGAACCTCCGGCAGGCCATTGCCCACGGCATCGATCTGGCGCAGCTCACCGCCGTGCGCAGCAACGGCCTGGCCAAGCCCAACCCTTCGGGCGTCGCAGAGAGCATGCGGGCGTTCTCGCCGGAATTCCTCGAATGGCCCAAGTACGACCCCGCCGCCGCCGCGGCATTGATCCGCAAGGCGGGCTACAAGGGCGAGGTGATCAAGCTGCAGACCAACAAGCGCACGGTGGGCATGTACGACAGCGCCGTGATGATCCAGGCGATGCTCAGCGCCGTCGGGCTCAATGTGCAGCTCGAGGTGCTGGACTGGTCTGCGCAGCTCGACAACTATGTCAATGGCCGCTTTCAGCTGTCCTCCTTTGCGTTCTCGCCGCGTTTCGACCCGAGCCTGATGTATGCGGCGTTCGTTGCAGACAAGGCCACGGCCAAGTGGGCCCAGTGGGGCAGCCAGAGCGCTCGCGAGTTGCTGGAAGAGAGCTCGTCCATCACCGACCAGGACGCCCGGGCCGCCATCTTCCGTCGCATGCACGCGCAGATGCGCGTCGAGGTACCCATCATCGGCCTGTTCTACGCACCGACGGTCGAAGCGGTGGGGCGGTCCGTTCGCGGTTATCAGCCGTGGGCTTCTGGCCGCCCGCTGGCCTGGACGGCGTGGAAGGAGTAGGGGCGCCGGCTGCTCGCCGGCTCGAGGAGGAGAGCCGCCAACCCCAGCGGAAGAGCCAGCGGACTCACGGCGGCCACGCCGCCGGTCCGGCTACATCATCCGCGCATGCAGATTCCCCAGGATCCACAGCGTGCCGCCCACCATCAGCACGATGATCAGCGCGGTGAACAGGATCAGCTGCAGGTCGTCGCGCGTGGAGCGGCCCAGGCCGATGTGCAGGAAGAAGCGGAAGTGCACGGCCACCTGCACCAGCGCGGCTGCGCCGATGACGGCATAGGCGCGCAGCCCGGTGGCCCAGCCGCCGGCCACCAGCGCGAAGGGCAGGGCGGTCAGCAGCACCGAGATGACGAAGCCGCTGAGGTAGGCGCGCAGCTCGCGGCGCTTCTCCTGCCGCACGTCCTCGCCTTGCGCGAATGCCCGCCCGGCCTCACCGGCGTCGCGCGGGGCGTCCGAATCGGACGGGTGTCCGCTCATGCCAGGCCCCCCAGGTAGACGACCGAGAACAGGAAGATCCACACCACGTCCAGCATGTGCCAGAAAAGGCCCAGCCGCAGCAGGCGCAGCTTGACGGGCCGCTGCACGCCGAACACGCGCACCTGCACCATCATCACGCCGATCCAGAAGCACCCCAGGGCCACGTGCAGGCCATGGGTGCCCACGAGCGCGAAGAAGGACGACAGCCAGCCGCTGTGCTGCGGCACGGCACCCTCTGCCGCCAGATGCGCGGACTCGCGCAGCGACAGGCCCAGGAAGGCCAGCCCGAGCAGCAGCGTGAGCCCCAGCCACAGCTGGAGGCGGCGCACCGGCGCGCCGTACTTCATGGCGATGGAGGCCATGCCGAAGCTCAGGCTCGACAGCAGCAGCAGCGCGGTCTGCGCGC
Organism: Pseudacidovorax intermedius; assembly: GCF_003350475.1. GTDB lineage: Bacteria > Pseudomonadota > Gammaproteobacteria > Burkholderiales > Burkholderiaceae_C > Xenophilus > Xenophilus intermedius. The sequence continues at coordinate 50,150 of NZ_QQAV01000016.1, read as the reverse complement.
CGACGCTGCGCAGCTCCAGCACGTCGCGCGGGCCGGGGCCGCCATTCGTCGCGCCGAGCATGGCCGCGTAGGTCGCGAAGAGCAGGGCGAACAGCACCAGGTCGCTCATCAGGAAGATCCAGAAGCCGAAGACCGTCTCTTCCGCCTCGCGATGGGCCGGTGCGTCGGTCTGGCCGAGGTTGATGCCGGGATGCCGGCTGGGCGGCGCGGCGCTCATACGCCGGCCGCCTCGGCCATGCCGCGGTTGGCGGGGCTCGCCTCGGCCTCGCGGCCCGTGCACGGCAATGCGCGGGCGAAGGCGAGCCAGGCCTGGTCCTGCCGGCGCACCTCGGCGGCGGGGATGCGGTGCAGGGTGTCGGTGGCAAAGCTGCGCGCGACCACGGCCCCGACCGCCACGACGAGGCCCGCCACGGCCAGCCACCACATCCACCAGACCAGGCCGAAGCAGGCCGCCGCCAGCGCCACGCCCATCACCACGCCGGTGCCGGTGTTGCGGGGCATCTCGATGTCTTCGTAATCGCGCGTGAGCGGGTAGGCGGTGTCCGCGGCCTTGGCGGCATGGAAGGCGTCACGAGCGTGCACGACCGGCAGCACCGCATAGTTGTAGTGCGGCGCCGGACAGGGAATGGACCACTCCAGCGTGCGCGCATTCCAGGGGTCGCCGCCCGGCACGGCCAGGGCGGCGCGCTGGCGGACGGAGACGATCAGCCGCAGGCGATGCGGCCCCAGCCCTCGTGCAGCCGGAAGCCGAAGGCCTTGGGGAACCAGTAGGTGTAGGCAGCCAGCAGGCCGTAGAGCAGGCCGGGGATCAGCATGTTGTGGAAGTGCGCGACCAGGAACACCGAGTTGTGCACCTGGTAGTCGATGGCCGGGTTGGCCAGCAGCACGCCGGTGAGGCCGCCCATGACGAACAGCACCATGAAGGCCAGGGCATAGAGCATGGGCACCGACAGGCGCACCCGGCCGCGGAACATGGTGAGGATCCAGTCGAACACCTTCACGCCGGTGGGAATGCCGATGGCCATGGTGGCGATGCCGAACACGGCGTTGAGCTTGGCGCTCTGGCCCATGGTGAAGAAGTGGTGCACCCACACGGTGAACGAGAGCACGGCGATGCACATGGTGGCCGCGATCAGCGAGTCGTAGCCGTAGAGCACCTTGGACGAGAAGTTGGAGATGACCTGCGAATACACGCCGAAGGCCGGCAGGATGAGGATGTAGACCTCCGGATGCCCGAACAGCCAGAACAGATTGGCAAAGTTCATCATGTTGCCGCCGGCATCGTTGGTGAAGAAGTGCATGCCGGCGTAGCGGTCCAGCGCCAGCAGCCCGGTGGCCACGGTGAGCGGTGGCATGGCGAAGATCATCAGGATGGCGGTGCACAACGCCGTCCAGCAGAACAGCGGCATGCGCATCAGCGTCATGCCCGGGCAGCGCCGCTTGTAGACCGTGACCGCCACGTTGATGCCCGTCATGGTGGAGGCGATGGAGCCGAGCGTGACGGCCCAGATCCAGTAGTCCGGCCCCACGCCCGGGTTGAACGCGGCCTCGGTGTACGGCGGATAGCCGCTCCAGCCGCCGGTGGAGAACTTGCCGAGGACCAGCGACACCATCATCAGCCCGGCGCCGCCCGCCGTGAGCCACAGCGACATCGAATTGAGCAGCGGAAAGGACACGTCCCGCGCGCCCAGCTGCAGCGGCAGCACGAAGTTGATGAGGCCCGTCAGGAAGGGCATGGCCATGAAGAAGACCATGATCGAGCCGTGCGTAGAGAAGAGCTGGGCGAAATGCTCCGGCGGCAGAAAGCCGGGGCTGTCCAGGGCCACCGCCTGCTGCGCCCGCATCAGCGCGCCCTCGATCACGCCGCGCGACAGCATGACCAGCGACAGCACCACGTACATCATGCCGATCTTCTTGTGGTCCAGGCTGGTGAGCCATTCGCGCCAGAGCCAGCCCCAGCGGCCCAGCCAGGTGAGCAGGCCGGCGACGCCCAGGGCACCGAGCACGACGAGCGAGGCCGCGGCCGTGGCGATGGCACTGTAGAAAGGCAGGGCGTCGAAGGACAGGCGTCCCAGCACGACGCCCCACCAGCCGTCATGGATGGGCATGGGCCGCTCCGGTGTGAGGATGGGGAAGGGCCGGCCGCGATTGCGCGACCACGCCGTCGAAGAGGCCCGGCGGAACGGCCGAGAAGACGAGGCCCTGCGCCGGGTCGACGCCGAAGTGCCGTCGAAGGTCGGCGAGCTGGCCGGGCCGGGCCACGCGGGCATAGGCCGCGGCGTCGAGGGGCCGGCCTGCGGCGCGGGCCTGCACGATCCAGCGGGCGAAGTCCGCGGGCGGCATGGCGCGCGCCTGGAACTTCTGCGCCTGGAAGCCGCTGCCGTTGAACTGGGTGTTCTGGCCCAGCAGCACGCCGGGCCGGTCGGCCAGCAGGTTCAGCTCGGTCACCATGCCGGCCATGGCGTAGATCCGACTGCCCAGCGCGGGAATGGCGAAGGACTGCATCACGGTGCCACTGGTGAGGCGGAAGTGCACCGGCCGCCCCACCGGCAGCGGCAACACGCCGATGGCGGCCACCTGCTCCTGTGGATAGACGAACAGCCACTTGTCATCGAGGCCGATCACCTCGACCTCCAGCGGCGGCTGGCCCGACGCGATGGGTGCATAGGGGTCGAGCGCGACAGCCTTGCGGACGATGAGCGTCGCCAGGATGACGACCAGCAGCACCGGCACCCCCCCCAGCGCGATCTCGATCGGCCACGAGAACTTCCAGTCCGGTTGGCAGGCCGAGCGGCGCGCACTGCGCCGGTAGCGCCAGGCCATGACGGGCACGAGCAGGATGGCCGGCAGCACCACCACCATCATCCAGCCCGTGACCTCGAAGAAGAGATCGCGCTGCGTGGCGGCCACCGGCCCGTGTGGATGCAGGAAGCCGATGCTGCCGCAGCCCCCCAGCAGCAGCGCCAGGGCTGCCAGCACCGCGCGTCGAAGCGTGCCGGGCACGGCCAGTCGATGGCACCCAGGGCGCAGGCCCGCACGACCCTCTCGCCGTCTCTCCCGACTGCACCGCATCCAAAGGCGAAGTGCCATCGAAGGCAGTCTCCATCGCGCAGCTTCAGCACCAGCTCCTGACCGCACAGCCCTACCACTTCACCAGCGACGACCTGCTGTTCGAAGTCCACGCCATCCGCCACGCCGTTGCCCCGGAAGATCGCGGGCAGGCACGCACAGCGTTCTTTTCCAAGCCCCAGGCCTGCCTGCGCGCTTCGCCCCTGGTCAAGCAGTTCGGTTGGGGCCTCCACCATGACGCCGAATCGAAGGTCGCTGCCTACGACGTGGCCACCGAGGCCTACCGCGAACTGATCACGCGCAAGAACCTGAAGATCGTGGCCGGAATGCGCAATCACCGGGCCGCCGGGCTTCCTCGCCAGGGGGAACCCTCGGGACGTGAGGGCACGGACTCCTGCCCTGCGGGCGATAGCTCCACGCCGCGGCCAGGTTGAATCTTGCGCAGCACGCGCCGAAGGCAGTGTTTGCCTCGGCCGGCTTGTAGGCAAACGTTTCCATGGACGCAGCAATGTCGGGCCGGGCGCATGAAGACGCAGCGCCCGCCGGGTCAGCTTCAGGAAGCACCAGCCTGTGTCGGTCGCCCAGTGCATCGATTGATCTGCTGTCCTGGCTCCGGGCGGTCCAGCGAAGTACCGGGCTGGAGCCAGCGTGACACAAAAAAAGACCTGCGAGCGCAGGTCTTCATGGAGCTTGGAGTACCTCGCCCGGCTTACCAAGGGGAGGTGAGAGGGGGGATCACCTTGCAGCCGGGCAATGAGACATCAGCTCAGGTGTTTCCCGACAAGGCCGGTCATCTCGAACATCGTGACCTCGTCCTTCCCCATCACAGCCTTGAGCTTGGCGTCGCACAGGATGTTCCGCTTGTTGGCGGGGTTCTGTAGGTTGTTTGCCTTGATGTAGTCCCAGATCAACTTGGTGACTTGCGTGCGCGGCTGCGGCTGCGAGCCGATGATGGCCGCCAGTTCTGCGCTGGGGGTCATGGGACGTGCGAAGCCGCTCTTGGGTTCTGCCATTGGATTCCTTTGTAAAGGTCCAGAGTCTACGAAAGCCTGGCATGCCGACCTTGCGGGCATCGCTTGTGCGGCTGCAACTCGCGCGGCGTACCGGCCGGCTGCCGCTCTGCCATACCGCGGCCGACGGCTGCGCACCGCCCAGCCTGCGGCTTGCGACGGGTGAGGGAGGTGCTATCGTTTCCGGCCCATCCCCATCGCGCCTCCACGACCGACCATGCCTGTCGATGCCTCGTCCCGTCCCGCCGCGCCCGCGCCGCGCAAGCGGCCTGTCCGCAAGGCCACCGTGCCTGCGCCGTCGGTGGATGCGGAGACGGAGAACATGGACGCCGAAATGGACGAGGGCGCTGGCGGCGGCGGGGCGCGGATGACGCAGGCCGAGCGCCGCGCGCTGGCCGAGCGGCGCATCCTGGACGCGGCGCTGGAGCTGGTCGCGCGCCGGGGCTCGGTGCGCATGACGCTGGCCGAAGTGGGCGAGGCCGCCGGCTACAGCCGCGGCCTGCCGGCGCACCGCTTCGGCAACAAGGCCGGCCTGCTGCAGCGGGTGGTGCTCAACATCGGCGCGCGCTTCGAGGCCCGCCGGCTCGCGCTGCCGCAGCACCGCCCGGGGCTCGACGCGGTGCGCAGTCTGGTCTCCACCTATTTCGTCCGCGACGACACCCGCTGGATCGAGACGCGCGCCCTGCTGGTGATGATGACCGAGGGCTTCATGGAGGACTCGGAACTCAACCCCTACATCGGCGAATACATCCGCAGCAGCATCTCGCGCCTGGAGCAGCACATCCGCGACGGCATCGCGCTGGGCGAGATCCGCGCCGACATCGATCCGACCACCGCCGCCACGCTGCTGCTCGGCGCGCTACGCGGCGTGCTGCACCAGCGGCTGGTGCTGGGCGACCTGCGCCTGGACAAGGTGCGGGACCTCGCCCTGCAGATGGTCGACAGGACCCTGGCCGCGCATTGAGTGCGGTTGCACGGACTCAGCCGCCGCGCCCCGCCCGTGCGCGGGCCCAGTCGTCGGGCCCCCAGCCCAGCAGGTCTTCGGCGCCGGAAGTGCGCAGGTGCTGGCCGCCGTCGATGGCGATCATCTCGCCGTTGATGTAGGCGGCACTGTCGCTCACCAGGAAGGCGGCCAGCTCGGCCAGCTCCGGCGGCCGACCGACGCGGCCGAGCGGGTTGGCGGGATAAGGAGCGGCTGCCCCGGCACTTGGTGCCACATTGGCGAACGCCCGCCCCGCCGTCGGGTCGAGCGCCTGGCCGGCGCCCGCTGTCGGGAAGGGCCCGGGCGCGATGGCCACGCTGCGGATGCCGTGCGGGCCCCATTCCACGGCCAGGCTGCGCGTCATGGCCAGCAGCCCCGACTTGGCCATGGCCGAGGGCACGGTGAAGGCGCGGCCGGTGCGGGTGGAGGTCGAGAGGATGCTGAGCACCACGCCCGGGCGGCCGCCGTCGATCCAGCGTCGACCGGCCTGCAGCGTGCAGTACAGCGCGCCGTGCAGCGTCGGCCCCAGGATGGCGTCGGCCGCGCGGGCGCTCAGGCGTTCGGTCTGCGCGATGAAGGTGGCGGCGGCGTTGTTGACCAGCACGTCAAGCGGTCCCTGCTGCCATGCCGCATCGAACATCGCCTCGACGGCGGCCGCATCGCGCACATCGCAGGTCAGGGTCTGCACGCTGGCGCCATGGCGCGCCACGAGGCCGTCGCGCGCGGCGGCCAGCACCTCGGCTCGGCGGCCGGACAGCACCAGCTGTGCGCCCAGCGCCGCGAAGCGATCGGCCATGGCGAGCCCGAGGCCTGTGCCGCCACCGGTGATGAGGATGCGCCGTCCGCGCAGCAGTCCGTCTTGAAGCATGGGGGTTCCTTGGCCCGCGAGGCGGGCGTTGTGGCGGAAGAGGTGGGGGCGACGCGGGCAGCCGCCTCACCGGCCGCTGAACTTCGGCGGCCGGCGTTCGGACATGGCCTGCACACCTTCGCGGAAGTCCTCGCTGCGGAAGTGCGCGAACTGCATCTCGCTTTCGTGGGCCACGGCTTCACGCAGTTCCGGCAGCAGGTCGCGCCGGAGCGTGGCGCGGGTGGCCTGCACGGCGACGGGCGCCGACAGCGCGATCTCCTGCGCGAGTTCCAGGGCCGCGCCACGCACGGCCTCGGGCGTGTCGACCAGCGCATCGACGAGGCCCAACGCCTGTGCCTGCGTGCCGTCGATGCGTCGGCCGGTATAGAAGAGCAGGGCCGCCTGTTGCGGACCCACCAGCCGCGGCAGCGTGACCGACAGGCCGAAGCCCGGATGGAAGCCCAGCCGGTTGAAGTTGGCGCTGAAGCGCGCCTGCGGACAGCTCACGCGGAAGTCCGCCGCAAGGGCCAGGCCCAGCCCACCGCCGATGGCCGGCCCGTGCACGGCCGCCACGATGGGCTTGCCGGTGGCGTAGATGCGCAGCGCCTCGGCATAGATGGGGTTCAGCGCGCGCGGGCTGGGTGCCGCGGTGGCGTCGGTGTTGCCGCCGAAGTTGGCGCCGGCGCAGAAGGCCGTGCCTTGCGCCGCCAGCACGACGGCGCGGCAGTCAGCGTTGGCTTCCAGGTCTTCGAGCGCATCGGCGATGGCGGTGATCAGCGGCACGTCGAAGAAGTTGTGCGGCGGGCGGCGGATCTCGATGACGGCGACATGGCCGTCCATGTCGACGCCCAGGTCGGTGTAGCTGCGTGGGGGCATGAGGGTCTCGCTGGAATGAGGGGATGGAAGGGCGTGTTCAACCTGCCGCCGTCGCGGAGAACTGCCGCTGCGTCATCGCCGGCCAGAAGCCGGCCGCACGGGCGCGGATGGCCGCTGCGCCCAGTCGCTGCGCCCACCAGGCGTCGGCGCCGTAGGCCGCGCGCCAGGCCCACAGCCGGCGCGTGGCGAAGTGCAGCGCATGCTCGTGCGTGAAGCCGATGGCGCCCAGCACCTGGTGCGCAGTCGCGGCCACGCGTGTCGCTGCCTCGCCGCAGCGTACCTTGGCGGCGGCCACGCCGAAGTCGACACGCGCCGCGCGCTCCGCGTCGCCAAGCCGGAAGTCCAGCCCCGCCGCGCGCACCGCCATGCGGGCCGAGGCCACATCGCCCGCGGCCTGCGCCAGCATCTGCTGCAGCGCCTGGTTCTTGCCGATGGGCCGGCCGAACTGCACGCGGTCGTTGGCGTACTGGATGGCCTCGGCCAGCGCCCATTCCATGGCCCCGACCATCATGGCCGCATGCAGCAGGGCGGCCGTACTGCGCAGTGGCAGTGCGATGCCGAAGGCTTCGGCCGGGAGCACCGTGCGCACCGCGACGCCCGCGAGGCGCAGGCGGTCGGCGGGCAGGCCGGCGAGGTCCAGGTCGGGTTCGCAGGTGAGGTCGGCGGCATCCTTCAGGTCCACCACGGCGATGTCGCCCTGCGGCAGTTGCACGAGTGCCCAGGCGGCATGGCGGCCCCAGGGGACGGCAGGCGCCTCACCGCTCAGGTGGCGGCCATCGGCCGTCAGCGCCAGCGTCTGGCCCGGCCCGGCGTCGATCAGCGTGCCCGGCCCGGCCAGCGGCGCATGGCCTGCGCAGGCCAGCAGGGCCAAGCCAGCGGCCGTCTCGGCCAGCGGCAGCGGCACGCGGTGGCGACCCAGCTCTTCGAAGATCGGCAGCGCCTGGTCGGGGGTGAGGCCGAAGCCCTGCTCGCCCGCAGCCAGCGCAGCCGCGAAGCCGGCCTCTTCCACCTGCAGCCACAGGGCCTGCGGAAACCCGCCCGCCTCCACCTGCGTGTTGAGCGCGGCCCCGGCCGCATCGGCGAACAGGCGCGCGGCGCTGTCCTGGATCATCTGATGGTCGTTGTTCATCGCAGCCCCATTCCTTTTGCCAGCATGCCGCGGAGGATTTCGCGCGTACCGCCGCGCAGGGAGAAGGACGGCGTGGCCAGCACCAGGTGCCGCTGCACGCGCGCCAGGTCGCTCTCGGGCGGCATGCGGCCGCCGAAGAGTTCGTGCGCCAGGTCGGGCAGGCCCTGCTCCAGCAGGGCGCCCTGGTCCTTGACGGCCGCCGCCGCCAGGCCTGGGTTCTGCCCCTCGGCCAGCATGCCGGCCACGCCCAGCGACATCTGCCGCAGCGTGGCGTACTGCGCCGCCAGGCGGCCCAGCACCAGCTGGTGGTGCGGGTTGTCCGCATCGGCGGCGTCCAGCATCTCCAGCATGAGCTGCGTGCTGCTCATGTAGCGCTCGGGGCCCGAGCGCTCGAAGGTCAGCTCGGTCGTGACCTGGTGCCAGCCTTCGCCTTCGGCGCCGATCAGGTGGTGCGCGGGCACCGGCACATCGTCGAAGGTGACCTCGTTGAACTCGTGCTCGCCCAGCTGGTTGACGATGGGGCGGATGGTCAGGCCAGGGCTTCGCATGTCCACCAGGAACTGGGACATGCCGGCATGCCGGTCGGCGCTCGGCGGCGCGGTGCGCACCAGCGCGATCATGTAGTGCGCCTTGTGTGCGGCCGAGGTCCACACCTTGCGGCCGCTGATGCGCCAGCCGTCGCCATCGCGCACGGCCCGGGTGCGGATGGAGGCGAGGTCCGAGCCCGAATCGGGTTCGCTCATGCCGATGCAGAAGTGGCACTCGCCCCGCGCGATGCGCGGCAGCAGCTCGGGCGCCAGCACCTCGGGCGAATAGCGCATCAGCAGCGGGCCGCTCTGGCGGTCGGCCACCCAGTGGGCCGAGACGGGCGCGCCGGCGGCCAGCAGCTCTTCGAGCACCACGTAGCGCTCCAGCATCGAGCGCTCGCCCCCGCCGTAGCGGCGCGGCCAGGTCATGCCGATCCAGCCGCGTTGGCCAAGGGCGCGGCTGAACTCGGGGCTGTAGCCGGACCAGTTGCGCGCCCGCTCATGCGGCGGCAGGTCGCCGAGCGTCTGCGCGAGAAAGTCGCGCACCTCGGCGCGCAGCTGCTCGCAATCGGGCGGCAGTTCGGCCGGACGGATGTCCAGGGCTTGCATGGCTTGTCTCCTTCGAAGGTGCGTGCCGGGCAGGAGCGTCCGGGTCAACACCTAAAGCAACTTGCTTGTTGGTCAACAAATATAAGTGCTAGAGTCCGCCCAGGCAAGCGAGGTCCACCCCGGGCCTTCCCGGACTTGCGTGAATCCACATCTACACAGACGGAGACATCCCATGACCCTTGAACGTCGCGCCTTCCTGGCCGCGCTGGGCGCCATCGGCGCCAGCGGCGCACTGCTGGCGGCCAGCCCGGCCGCGCTGGCCCAGCCTGGCTTTCCCACCAAGCCGCTGCGCATCGTGGTGCCCTTCACCGCGGGCAGCGGCTCCGACTCTGACTCGCGCTTCTACGGCGACCTGCTGGGCAAGAAGCTGGGCCAGCCGGTGATCGTGGAGAACCGGCCCGGGGGTAGCGGTCTGATCGCGGTGCAGTCGGTCAAGTCGGCCCCGGCCGACGGCTACAGCATCCTCCTGGCCAGCAACTCGCCCATGTCGGTCAATCCGGCCGTGATGAAGAACCTGCCCTACGACCCGTTCAAGGACTTCAAGCCGCTGGTGGGCTCGGCCGTCGGCCCGGCCGCCTTCGTGGTGAAAGGCGATTCGGCCGCACACAGCATCCAGGACGTGGTGGCCGCCGCCAAGCGCGAAAAGCGGCCGATCGCAGTGGGCAACTATTCAGCGGGCTATCAACTGGTGGCCGCGTGGCTGGGCACGGCCTCGGGCGCGCAGATCAACCACATCAACTACAAGGGCGGCTCGCAGATGGTCACCGACGTGATCGGCGGCCAGCTGGAAGTGGCCATCGTCGACCCCTCGGCCTTTGTCGAGATGCAGAAGGAAGGCCGCATTCGCATGCTGGCTGTGACCGGCGCCAAGCGCATGGGCACGCTGCCTGCGGTGCCCACCATGATCGAGAGCGGCTTCGCTGACTTCGAGACCTACGTCTGGAGCTCCTTCTTCGTGCGCAGCGAGACGCCCGCCGACATCACCCAGAAGCTGATCGGCGCGTTGGCCGAAGTCATGGCACAGCCGGAGGCCGTGGCCTACCGCCAGCAGCGGGGCGCCGACTTCCTGGACCTCAAGGGCGACGAGATGCGCAAGTTCCAGCAGCGCGAGTACGAGCGCTTCAAGCGCGTGGCCGAAGCGGCCGGCCTGGTGCAGCAATGACGATGACCCGGCCGGTGGACGCCATGCGCGTGCCGGCCTTTTTTCTTTGGATCCCATGAAGCCTTCCGAGCAGAACTCTTCCTCCGCCAGCGGGCCGCTTGCGGGCCTGCGCGTCCTCGACCTCACCGCCGTGGTGCTCGGCCCGCTGGCCACCCAGATCCTGGGCGACCAGGGTGCGGACGTGATCAAGGTCGAAAGCCTGGAGGGCGACCTGATGCGGGCCAATGGCGTGTCGCGCCACCGCGGCATGAGCTCGATTTACCTCACCATCAACCGCAACAAGCGCTCGCTGGCGCTGGACCTCAAGCGGCCCGAGGGTGTGCAGGCGCTGCTGCGGCTGGCGGCCACGGCCGATGTGTTCGTCCACAACATGCGCGTGCCGGCCATCGAGCGGCTCGGACTGGGCTACGAGGCACTGCGCCGGGTCAAACCCGACATCGTCTACTGCGTGGCGACCGGCTACCAGGAAGGCGGCGCCTTCGCCGGCAAGCCGGTGTTCGACGACATCGTGCAGTCGGGCTGCGGCCTGGTGGACCTGAACCTGCGCGACGGCGCGCAGCCGCGCTACATGCCCACATTGGTGGCGGACAAGGCTGCGGGCCTGATGGTGGCGCAGGCCGTGACGGCCGCGCTGCTGCACCGTGCGCGCAGCGGCCAGGGCCAGTATGTGGAAGTGCCCATGTTCGAGGCGATGACCGCCTTCACGTTGGTCGAGCACCAGGGTGGCCATGCCTTCGAGCCGGCCACGGCGGAGCCCGGCTACGCGCGGGTGCTCAATGGCGGGCGGCGACCCATCGCCGTGCGCGACGGCCATGTGACGGTGCTGCCGTACTCACCGGCCCACTGGCAGGCGCTGTTCGAGCGCACCGGCCATGCGGCCCTGCTGCAGAAGTACGGCCCGATGGACCGCAGCCAGCTCAATGCCCGTGTGCGCGAGCTGTACGCCGACCTGGCCGCGGTGGTGGCGGACATGGACTGCGACACCTGCCTGGCACTGTGCGAAGCGCTGGACATCCCGGCCACGCGCATCTACGCGCTCGATGAGCTGCGCGAGCATCCCCAGTTGGTCAGCGTCGGCTTGTTCGAGACCCACGAGCATCCCACCGAGGGCCCCACCGTGCAGGTGCGGCCGCCCGTGCGCTTTGGCACGACGCCGGCACGCATCGCGCGCCTGGCGCCGACGCTGGGCGAGCATTCCGCCGAAGTGCTGCGCGAGGCGGGGCTGTCGACCGAGGAGATCGAATCGCTGGCGGCCGCGGGTGCCGTGAAGCAGGCCGCCTGAAGCCCCTACGGCGGCGGCGCCTATTCGGCGATCACGTTGGCCTTTTTGACCAGCGCCGCGTAACGCTCCTGTTCCGACTTCAGGAAGCGCGCGGCTTCCTCGGGACTGTTGAGGATCAACTGGTCGTCGCGCTTGGCGAAGCCGGCCTTCACCTCCGGATCGTTGAAGGCGATGACGAAGGCATCGTGCAGGCGCTTGACCTGCGCCGACGGCAGGCCCTTGGGCCCCACCGCCGCGAACCAGCCCGCGATGTCGATGCCCGGGAAGCCCTGCTCCGCGAGCGTCGGCACGTCGGGCAGGGCGCTGACGCGCTCCTTGCCCATCACGCCGATGGGCCGCAGCTGGCCGGCCTTGATCTGGCCCTGCACCGCGACGACCGCGGCCGCGCCCATCTCGACCTGGCCGCTCATCAGGTCGGTGATCATGGGGCCCATGCCCTTGTAGGGGATGTGGCGTGCGCTGCCACCCAGCTCGCTCACCGCGAGCTCGCCGGCCAGGTGGATGATGGTGCCGTTGCCTGAGGACGCGAAGTTGAGTTCGCCAGGCTTGCTCTTGAGCAGCGCCTGCAGCTCCCTGGCATTGCGTGCCGGCACCTTCGCCGGATTGACGACGAACACGAAGGGCGAGCCCCCGATCACCGTGATCGGCGTGATGTCGCCCAGGCTGTCGTAGGGCAGCTTGCGGAACACGCTGGGGTTGACGGCATGGTTGTTGGAGACCACTGCGATGGTGTTGCCGCCGGGCGCGGCCCGGACCGCTGCCTGCGTGCCGGTGATGCCGCCCGCGCCGGGCATGTTCTCGATGACCACCGGCTGGCCGCCCAGTGCCTTCGACAGCGCGACCTGGGCCGAGCGCAGGATCACGTCCACGCCCGAGCCGGCGCTCACCGGCAGGATGACGCGCAGCGGCGTGCTGCCCTGCGCATGGACGGCGCCGGCCAGGCCGAGCGCCACGGCCGCAGCGCCGCACGCCATGAGCGTGCGGCGGCGCAGCGCGGCGGGGCGTGCGGGCAGGAAGGGGCGGGCATTGGCGATCTTCATGGGTGTCTCCATCGTTCTGAATGCGATACGGGGGCAGGCCGCGGCGCAGCGCGCGCGGCCTTCTTCGAAGCTCAGGCTGCAGTGGCCTTGAGGGCGGACAGGATCTCCTCGCTGTGCTCACCCACGCGCGGCAACGGCATGCGCACGCCGGGCCGGCGGCCACCGAGGGTCAGGGGCAGCAGCACCACGTCGGTGGTGCCGCCGTCGTCGGTCACCATGGGCGCGAGGCCACCACTCTGGCGCAGGTGGGGATCGTCCACGAGTTGCTCGGGCCGCGCGATCGGCGCATAGGGAATTCCGGCGGCCTCCAGCCGCGGCGCCAACTCGTCCAGCCGGTGATCGGCCAGGATGACGCCCAGCTCGGCCAGCAGCTGTGGCCGCACGGCGACGCGGGCGGCGTTGTCGACGTACTCGGGCCGCAGGGTCAAGGCGGGGCAGTCCAGCACGCGGCACAGCGTGGCGAACTGCTTGTCGCTCACCGCGCCGATGAACAGCTGCTCGCCGCCGGCCAGGGTGAAGACGTCGTACACGCTCCAGGCGGAAACGCGCGACGGCATGGGCGGCGGTGCCTCGCCAGTCATCAGGTACTGCTGCATGTGCTGCGAGGACAGGAAGACGCAGTTCTCGAACAGCGCGCTCTGCACCTCCTGGCCGCGGCCGGTGCGTTCGCGCTCGCGCAACGCGGCCAGCACCCCGATGGCACCGAACATGCCGCCCATGATGTCGTTGACGCTGGTGCCGGCCCGCAGCGGCCGGCCCACCGGCCCCGTCATGTACGACAGGCCGCCCATCATCTGCACCACCTCGTCCAGCGCCAGGCGCTTCTCGTAGGGGCCGGGCAGGAAGCCCTTGTGGCTCACGTAGATCAGGCCCGGATGCCGCGCCGAGAGCGTGGCGTAGTCAAGACCGAGCTCCTGCATCAGGCCGGGGCGGAAGTTCTCCAGCACCACGTCGCAGGTGCCGATCAGCTCGGCGGCCGTCTGGCGGCCGGCCTCGGTCGTGATGTCGAGCACCACGCTCTTCTTGTTGCGGTTGAAGCTGCGGAAGAAGCCGATGCCCAGGCCGGGCAGGCGCCGCGTCTTGTCGCCGCCCGGCGGCTCGATCTTGATGACCTCGGCGCCCAGGTCGGCCAGGATCATCCCGCAGGTGGGGCCCATCACCATGTGGGTGAATTCGAGGACGCGCAGGCCGGTCAGCGGCAGGGCGGAAGAGTCGGGGGTCATGGGTGGTCGTTGCCTGTGTGAATGGAGTCAGCCCGGCTCGGCCACGGCTTGGAAGGTTTTCGGCAAGCCGGCGCGCCAGAGCGCACCGTGCATGGGCTCGCCCGCGATCCAGCCCGCCACCTGGGTGCGCAGCGCCAGCAGGGCCGGAAGGTCGAGCCCGGTGCGGATGCCCATGGCTTCGACCATGAAGGCCAGGTCTTCCGTGGCCGCGTTGCCGCTGGCGCCCGGCGCATGCGGGCAGCCGCCGATGCCGGCCAGCGAGGCGTCGAAGCGCTTCACGCCCAGCAGCAGCGCCGCATGCACATTGGCCAGGGCCAGGCCACGCGTGTCGTGGAAATGGCCGCAGCAGAAGCGATCGCCCGCGATGCGAAGCGCCTGCTCGAACAGCCGGCCGACCGAGGCCGGATCGGCATAACCGACCGTGTCGGCCAGACTGACGCGGTCGGCACCGGCGTCGAGCAGGGCCTGCATCAGCCGCAGCACCTCGGCGGGCTCGACGCGGCCCTGCAACGTGCAGCCGAAGGCCGTGCCCACGCCGCCTTCGATCAGCGTCTTGCGGCCCGAGGCGTCGCGCGCCGCGCGGATGCGGGCCAGTTCCGCCACCACCTCGTCGGGCGTCTTGCGCAGGTTGGCCAGGCTGTGGGCGTGGCTGGCCGACAGGGGCAGGATCATCAGATCGGCATCGCCCTCCAGCGCGCGCTCGGCACCGCGCAGGTTGGGCACCAGTACCGAGACGCGCAGGCCCGGCAAGGTCTTGGCGAAGGCCAGCACCTCGCCGGTGTCGGCCAGTTGCGGCATCAGCCGCGGCGGCACGAAGGAGCCCACCTCGATCTCGGTCTGGCCGGCCGCCACGGCCTGGCGCAGCCACTCGCACTTGGCGGCGGTGGGCACCATGGTGGCGATGCTCTGCAGCCCATCGCGCAGGCCGACCTCGCGGATCGTGACGTGGGAGGGGTAGGAATGCGGGGCCATGGGCGTCTGTGTGTGGCGGCTGTTGTCTCTGGCGGGCAATGTAGAAGTGCCTGAAGCGACGGTAAAGTGATGATTCTTCCGTCCAGGGTTTCCGACCCGGAAAGGCTGACCATGCCCGATCTCGACCTCACCACCCTGCGTCTCTTCGCCGCCGTGTGCGACCACCGCAACATGGCGCGCGCCGGTCAGCAGGAGCACCTGGGCCCTTCCGCGATCAGCAAGCGCCTGGCACAGCTGGAGGCGCAGGTGCAGGCGCCGCTGCTCGAACGGCACCGCCGGGGCGTGGTGCCCACCGCCGCCGGCGAGATCCTGCTGGAGCATGCGCGGGCCATGTTGGCGACGGCCGACCGCGTGGCCCGCGACATGAGCGCGTGGCGCCATGGCGTGAAGGGGCAGGTGCGGGTGTTGGCCTCGGTCTCGTCGATCTCGCAGCATCTGCCGGACGACATTGCGACCTTTCTGCAGCAGCCTGCGCACGCGCAGATCCGCGTGGACATCGAGGAGCGCACCAGCGCCAGCCTGGTACAGGCCTTGCGCGAAGGTCTGGCGCCGCTGGGTGTGTGCTGGGACGCGGCCGACCTCGAGGGCCTGCAGACGCTGCCCTACCGTGGCGACCAGCTGGCCGTGGCCGTGCCCCGCGGCCATCCCCTGGCGCGCCTGAAGCGCTGCAGCCTGGCGCAGACGCTGGCGCACGACCATGTGGGCCTGCCGGCCAACACGGCCGTGCACACGCTGCTCGCCCGTGCCGCGGCCATCATTGGCCGGCCGATCTACTACCGGGCCGTGGTCTCCACCTTCGATGCGTCGCTGCGCTGCGTGCAGGCCGGGCTGGGCGTGGCCGTGGTGCCGCGGGAGATCGTGGAGAACGCGCGTCCCGACGCGCGCCTGCGGGTGGTGCCGCTCACCGACGCATGGGCGCAGCGGCGCTTCGCGATCTGCTTTCGCGATGCCGCGCAGCTCTCACCGGCCGCACGGCTGCTCGCGGAGCATCTGGCTGCCGTGGCCGCAGCCGTCTAGCGCGCGCCGTCCTCCGCACGCCGCTTCATTTCCGGCGTCAGTGCCGTCGAACGGGAAGGCAAAGGCGCGGCACCTCGCGGGCCGCTGTGCTCGATATCCGCAATGAGCATCTTCATTTCGGCAATCTCCCGCACCTGCGCCTCGATGATTCCGTCGGCCAGCTTGCGCACCCGCGGGTCCGCGATTTGGGCACGACTGCTGGTCAGCACCGCGATGGAGTGATGCGGAACCATGGCCCGCATGTACGCCAGATCGTTGACGGTGGCCTGGGACCTGACCAGGCCCAGTCCCGCCATGAACAGCACGAAGGCGATGCCCATGACCGCCAGGTTCATCCGTCTGCTCGGGTACATGTTCCACATGAACGCCATCATGACGGCGGTCATGAGGCCGCCCATGATCAGTGCCATGAACACGCGGGTCCAACTGAACAGCACATGGTCGAATTGATAGGTGTTGAGATACATCGCGCCCCAACCCAGCACGGCCGATGTGGCCACCATCGCCCAGAAACGGCCGTAGCGGCCCGTCTTCATCAAAGGCATCTGGTGCTCGCGGCTTGGACTTTGCTCAGCATCTGGGCGCCCGGAGTTGGGCGGTGTTCGGATATCCATAACGGCCTCCAGCGCAAATGAGTGGATGCGACATGCGGGGCCAGCGTACGCCGCCCGATCACCGGCTTTCGTAGTCCCGCTCCTCATGCGCCGACGGACGTGGTGCGCAGGGGCATCTGGAAAGGCGCAATGGTGAAGGGCCCCGGTGCGGCAGTGGTGCCGCGCGTCGCCGAATGATTGCGGCCTGCCCGCCGTCCTGCAGATGCTGCCTCGCCTGACACGTGCTGCGCCGAGATGCAGCAACGGTTCAGCCGATGAAGCGCTTTCTCGACCTCTTCCCTCTGGTGCACGCCCTGATGGCCGTGGTGTTCGCGGTGGCGTCGCTGATGCTGCTGGTGATCGCGGCGCGCATCGGCTGGGATGCCTTCGGTGCCGGCCTGGACCGCGGCTCGGCCGCTTCCATCATCGAGGCGCTGGGCGTGCTGGCCTCGGCGGTGGTGGCGCTGCAGATCTCGCGCACCATCGCGGAAGAGGAGGTGGTGCGCGAAGCCCACATCAGCGGACCGACGCGGGTGCGCCGCTTCCTGTCGCGCTTTCTGGTCGTGCTGGTGGTGGCGCTCGCGGTCGAGGGGCTGGTGGCCGCCTTCAAGGCGCAAAGGGCGCCGGCAGACATGCTCTACGCCAGCGCCCTCGTCGTTGCCGTCGGCGTGCTGCTCGCGGGGTGGGGCGTCTTCATCCGCTACAACCGGGAGGCGGAAGAACTGGAGCCCGAGGCCATGGCCCAGGCCAAGCAGGAAGACGGCAAGGTCAGTTGAGGCCGGGCCTCAACCGGCGTTCTGCGTCGCGGCTGGCGCCTCGATGTCCACCTCGAAGTTCTCGAGGAAGCGGCTCACCATCATGTAGAAGCCGATCACGAGCGTCAGCTCGGCCACGAGGGCGGGCGAGAGTTGCTGGCACAGGGCGTCGAACATCGCGTCGGGTGCCTTGACGTGAGTCACCACCTGGTCGACGTAGTCCAGCACCATGCGCTCGGTGTCGTCGAGCGCACCCGTGTCGGCGCCGATTTCCAGGGCCGCCACCTTGTCGTCGGCCAGTCCCACGCTGCGCGCCACGCGCCGGTGCTGGTGCACTTCGTAGCTCGAACCGCACAGCAGGCCCACGCGCAGGATGGCGATCTCGCGCAGGCGCGAGTCCAGCCGGTTCTCGCGCAGGATGGCGCCGCCCAGCGCCAGGAAGCCCTCGGCCACCTTGCCGGCGTGCGGCAGCATGCGGTAGAGGTTGAGGGGTGGGCGCGAGCCGATCAGCTGGCGGTAGTTGTCGGAGGCTTGGTCGAGGTCGAAGTAGGGAACGCGGGCCATGGTGTGGTGTGGGGTTGAGCCGCATCGGCTGGCGGGCGGCCGATGCAATGGGCAGTGCGCGATGCGCAGTGGGCAGAGCGCTCAGCGGCTTTCGGCGCTGGTGCTGGCGATGAGCGACTTGTAGAGCGTGACCTCGTCGGTCATCATCTTCTGGATGGCGGGCATGTCGTCGAGCATGGGCTCGGAGCCATTCGCCCGCAGGAAGGCCGGATAGTCGGGGCCGTGGAGCACCCGCTTGACCGCGGTCATCAACTTCTCGGTGATGGGCGCCGGCGTCTCGTTGCGCACCAGGAAGACGTCCCAGCTGTAGTACGAGAAGTCGGGCACCCCGCTTTCGGCCACCGTGGGCACGTCCGGGTAGTTGGGATGGCGCGTGGTGCCCGTCACGGCCAGGGCGCGGATCTTGCCGGACTTGATCAGCTCCTGCGTGGCCGTGGCGTCGCCGTAGCCGATGTCGATTCGGCCGGCCGCCAGGTCGGGCAGCGAGGCCGGATAGCCCTTGTAGGGCACGTTGCGCAGCTTGATGCCGGCGAGGTTGGCCAGGCGCTGCGACGTGAGGTAGTAGCCGTCGGAATAGGTGCCGATGGTCAGCGGCTCGGGCTTGGCCTTGCCCACCTCGATCATCTGGCGGATGGTGGTGAATTTGGAGTCGGGTGGCACCGTCAGGATGGCCGGCGCGCGCAGCATGCCGCCGACCAGCTTGAAGTCCTTGAACGGGTCGTAGGGCAGGCTCTTGCCGTAGGCGACGGGGATGGTGATGCCCGACGAGCTGCCCACCAGCAGCGTGTAGCCATCGGCCGGCGCCAAGCGCACGGCCGAGAAGGCGATGACGCCATTGGCCCCGGGCCGGTTGTCGACCACCACCGGCTGGCCCAGTTCCTTGCCCAGCGCATCGGCGAAGTTGCGGGTGCTGGTGTCCAGCCCGTTGCCGGCCGGGAACATCAGGATGATCTTGAGCGGCCGGTCGGGAAAGGTGCCGATCTGGCTCTGCGCCTGGGCCTGAGCCGGCGTGGCGGCCAGCAGGCCGGCGCTGAGCAGCAGGCCAATGACAGCGCCCCATGCGCGGCGGCGGGGCGTGCGAGGAAGGTGCGTCATCGCGGAATCCTTTCGTGGGTTCAGTGCACAGGGCCCGAGGGCGGGTTGGCGGTGGGGGGCGCGTCGGCGGTCCGCATGGACGCCGACAGTGCGTCGTCGCCGGGCTCGAGCTCGATGTCCATCGACTGCAGAAAGCGCCCGACGCAAACGTAGAAGCTCGCCGTGAGCACCAGCTCCACCACGGCGGCATCGTCGAAGCCGCTCTGCTTGAGCTGCTCCAACGTGGCGTTCGAGGCGGCCGGGCCGCGCGTGACCTCATCGGCCAGCTGCAGCACGGCGCGTTGCGGGCCGTCGAACAGCGCCGATGCCTGCCAATCGGCGAGCGCATCGATCTGCGCCTGGCTCACGCCGGCTTCCAGCGCCATGGGCACATGGTGGGCCCATTCGTAGGCGGTGCCGGAGATCTGTGCCCCGCGCAGGATCAGCAGCTCGCGCAGCGGGCGGGGCGTGTGGGCGTTCTGCCGCAGCGGCCAGGCGAAGTCGAGCCAGCCGCGGAACATGGCCGGCGCCGTGGCCAGCACGCGGTAGAGATGTGGCATCGGAAAGTCCGGGCCGCGGGCCTGGCGCACTTCGTCGAAGAGGGCGGCGGCCTGCGGATCGGCCGGGTGTTCGGGGAGCAGGGGGATGCGGGGCATGGGGCTGGCTGGCGATGGGGCAGGGGTGAGCTCAGCCGGCTTTGGCCTCGCGCTCGTCGGGCTTCAGGCCCGGCGAGGGCGCCTTGCCGGCGGTGGCCCCGGCATCCACGGGCAGGATCACGCCCGTGACCCAGCGTGCCTCGTCGCTGGCCAGGTAGGCCACGGCCTGGCCCACATCCCAGCCCGAGCCTTCGGTCTGCAGCAGCGAGCGCATGCGCCGTTCCTCGCGCACCTCGGGCGTCATGCGGCCCGCGACCATGGGCGTGTAGACCATGCCGGGCGCCACGCAGTTGACGCGGATGCCCTCGGTGCCGTGGTGCGCGGCCATGGCACGCGTCATGTTGACCACCGCGCCCTTGGAGGTGGGATAGAGCAGGGCCGGCGTGCCGCCCATGAGCCCCGCCACCGACGCGATGTTGACGATGGCGCCGCGGCCCAGCTTGCGCATCTCGGGGATGGCATAGCGGGCCATCAGCATCATCGAGGTCACGTTGATGCGCAGTGCCCGGTCCCACTCGTCCAGGTCCAGGTCGACCGAACTGCCGCCGGGGCCGCCGATGCCGACGTTGTTGACCAGGATGTCGACGCGCCCCCAGGCCTCCACGGCCGTGGCCACGGCCTGGCGGCAGGCCTCGGCCTGGGCCACATCGCAGGCCAGCGTGATCGCCTGCCCGCCCTCGGCCGCGATGGTGCGCTCCGTCTCGCGCGCGGCATCGGATTGCAGGTCGAGCAGCAGCACGCGGGCGCCGCGGCGTGCCAGCAGGATGGCGGCCGCGCGGCCGTTGCCCACGTCGGCGGTGCGCGAGCCGGCGCCGGTCACGATGGCGACGCGGCCGTCCAGGCGGCTGCTTGCGGGTTGGGAATGGTCGGCGGCGCCGAAAGGGGTCGGAGTGGTGTTCACGCGGGACCTCGGGGCCGATGGCCCATGGAGTGATGGCCTCAGCGTAGGTCTGCGCGCAACCGCACAAGAAGAGCGTTTTCCCCAGGGTGAAACGTTTCACCACGAGGTGTATTTAGTACCGCTGCCCGGCCGGCGGATGTCTCAGGGGCGGGGGGTGCGTGCGCGGCGAAGGGGCAGGGTGGGGGCGGGCCCGGTCGACTCGCGCGCCACGAAGCGCGCGGGCGCCATGGCCTCGCGCGGCTGCGCGGGCGGTTCGCCGCGCATGCGCTTGAGTAGCATGTCCACGCCGGCCTCGGCCGCGATCTCGTGGTCGATGGCGATGCTGGTGATCGAGGGCCGGTGATGGCGGGCAAAGTCCGGGTCGCCCAGGCTCACGATGGACAGGTCGCGTGGCACCTGCAGGCCCAGCGCTTCGGCCGCGTTGAGCGCATCGGCCAGCACGCTGGTGCCGGGGGTGATCAGCGCCGTCGGCCGGTCGGCCGGGCGCAGCAGCCGCAGCACTTCGTCATAGGCCGGGCTGGTCGATGAGCCCAGCCGCACCACCCGCTCCGGTCGGAACGCCAGACCGGCGGATTCCAGCCCGGCCTTGAAGCCTTCGAGGCGTCGACGCATCGGCCGGTTGGGCACATCGGCGATGAGCAGGGCCACGTCGCGGTGCTGCAGCGCGGCCAGGTGCTGCACGGCGTCGTGCAGGCCGCGCAGGTGGTCGAACAGCACGCGGTCGTGCGCCACGTCCATGTCGCGGTCGAGGACGACCACGGGCAGGCCCAGCTTGTCCATCGTCTCCAGCAGGGCCGGATCGCGCTCGTGACCCGGCGCGACGATGGCGCCGTCCATGCGGCGGCTCTGGAACATCGACAGGATCTCGCGCTCGCGCTGCAGGTCGTTCAGGCTGTTGGCCAGCAGCACCATGTAGCCAGCCTTGTGCAGCTTGGTCTCGAAGGTCTGGTAGAGCCGCGCATAGAGCGGGTTGGCCACGTCGGTGAACATGCAGCCCACCGTGCGCGAACTGCGCGAGCGCAAGGCCTGCGCCGTCTGGTCGGGCGAATAGTCCAGCTCGCGCATGGCGCGCTCCACCCGCGCCCGCACTTCGTCGCCGACGTTGCCGGCCTTGTTGATGACCCGCGACACGCTGCCCAGCGACACGCCCGCGAACGCCGCCACGTCCTTGATGCTGGCGCGTTTGGCGTGGTGTTTCATGGGCGGGTGAGGGGCGCTGGAGCGGGCGGATTCTAGGGGTCGGCTCTGGGGCCGACGGCCGATGCCATCAGCGCGCTTCGCTGTCGGCGGCCAGGGCCAGTTCGGTCAGCTCGAACAGCAGCGGCACCAGCTTGCGCTCGATCTTCGAGGCGCTCATCTGCGCCGACGAACCGGCGCAGTTGAAGCTGAGGATGCCGTGCGCCGGCAAGTGCACCGCCCGCGCCACGCCCACCACGTCGGCCACCCACGAGGCCTGGCACCAGCCGTGCATCTGGTGGTGTTGCACGCCCGCTTCGATCTGCGCGCGCAAGGCGGCGCGGTCACCTGTGTGGCGCGCGACCAGGTGCTCGATCTGCGCGGACCGCGCCTGTGCCGGCATGCAGGCCAGCGCGGCCGTGCCGAGGGCGGTGTAGGTCATGGGAATGCGCACGCCCGGCGCAATGTGCATCAGCGTCTCGCGCCGCGCACGGCGGAAGGTGTCGACGTAGACCATGTCGTCGCCGTCGGGGGCGGCCAGGCTCACGCTCACGTTGTGGCGGTCGGCGGCCTCTTCCATGCGGGCCAGCACCTGCTGACGCACCGGTGCCATCGCCTGGAAGGTCGCAAAGCCCAGGCTGATGCAGGCCGCCGTGGGCGCATAGCCGCCCGCGCCCGGCAACTGCCGCAGCAGGCCTGCCTCGATCAGCGCCCCGGTCATGCGGCTGACCGTCGACGGCGCCAGCCCGCTCAGCTCCGCGAGGGCCCCGTTGGTCAGGACGGGAAAGCCGGGCCGGAAGGCCTTGAGCAGTGCCAGTCCGCGGCGCAGGGTCTGGTTGGTGGCGGTGTCGGTGTGGTCGACAGGCTTGCGAGGTCGCAAGGAGCAGCTCCTGGGTACGGGGTGCGAGCGGGAGTTTTCCATTCTATGGAAATGACTGGCGTGAGCCCGGTTGAGGAAGAAGGGGCTGCCGCCCATGATCGACAGCGGTCGGCAACAACAACGGAGACATCGTCATGCCCCAGCATTCCTTCACGCGCCGCCGATGGCTTGCACTGCTTGGCGGTGCTGGCCTCGCGGCCACCCAGGCGACGGGCGCCCTCGCGGCGACGGAGCCCTTCCCATCGCGCCCGCTCAAGCTCGTGGTGCCCTTTCCGCCGGGCAGCGGCACGGACATCGCGGCGCGGCACTTCGCGCGCCTGCTCGGGGAGATGTCGGGCCAGCCCGCCATCGTGGAGAACAAGCCGGGCGGCAATGGCTTCATCGCCGTGCAGATGGTGCTGAATGCGCCGGCCGATGGGCACACGGTGCTGCTCGGCAGCAACTCGACCCTGGCGACCAATGCCGCGGCCTTTCGCAAGCTGCCCTACGACCCGCTGGTCGACCTTGCGCCGATCTCGTTGCTGGTGGGCGCGCCCGTGATGCTGGTGGTGCCGCCGACCTCGCGTTACCGCAGCGTGGCCGATCTGGTGGCCGATGCCAGGCAGCGGCCCGGTGCGCTCAACTATGGCTCGGGCTCGATCTCGTACACGCTGTATGCGGAGTGGATGGACCAGCTTGCCGGCATCAAGGCCACGCCCATCAACTACAAGGGCTCGGGCGATGCCGGTGCCGCCGTCATGGCGGGCAACGTGGACTTCGCCATCGTCGACGCGAGCAGCACGGTCGAGCTCGTCAAGTCGGGCCGTGTGCGCGGGCTGATGCTCGCGGCGCCCCAGCGCTCGCCCCTGATGCCCGACGTGCCCAGCGCGCCCGAGGCCGGCCTGGCCGCCTTCGACGCCTTCACCTGGGTGGGCGCGGCCGTGGCCGCCAGGACGCCACCCGAGGCGACGCGGCGGCTCGCCGAACTGTTCACCCAGGCCGGGCGCAGCGACGAGACCCGCAAGTTCTACGAAGGCCAGCTAGTGAACATGCGGCTTTCCACGCCCGAGGACATGCGCCGCTACCAGGTCGAGGAGATCGCGCGCTGGAAGTCGCTGGTCAAGCTCACCGGCCTGGAACTGCAATAGGCCGGCCGTCATGCACCGATCCCCCGAATGCCATCACGGCGGCCCATTGCGCCGCATGGAGTCGAAGCGACATGAATGACGAGCTGTACCGCGGCATCTACACCCTGCCCAAGATCGAGCGTGTGGTCTTTGGCCGGCCGGCGGCCGAGGTGGTCGCGGCAGAGGCCGAGCGCCTGGGCGCTAAGCGCGTCTTCGTGCTGACCGCCGCGCTGTTGGCCGAACAGACGGACGTGCCCGCGCGCCTGGCCGTCGCACTGGGCGCGCGCCATGCGGCCACCTGGAGCGGCATCGCCGCCCATACCCCGCGCGACGACGTCATCGCCGCGGTGGAGGCCGCCCGGCGCGCCGAAGCCGACCTCCTGGTGGCGCTGGGTGGCGGCTCCGTCATCGACGCGGCCAAGGTGGTGGCGACCTGCCTGGCCAACGACGTCCGCACCGTGGACGACATGGACGCCCTGCGCAAGTCGCCCTCGCAGTCCATGACCGCGGCTGGCGCTGGCGTGCGCGCGCCGCAGTTGCCGCTGCTGGCGGTGCCCACCACCCTGGCGGGTGCCGAGTTCACGGCCTATGCCGGCGTCACGCATCCGCGGACGCGTCTGAAGGAGGTGTTTACCCATCCGCAGCAAGTGCCGCGCGTCGTCGTGCTCGATCCGTCGGTGACGCTGCCCACGCCGCAGGCGCTGTGGCTGTCGACCGGCGTCCGGGCGCTCGACCATGCCGTGGAGGACATCTGCTCCATCGACGCGCAGCCCTATTCGCAGGGCACGGCGCTGCAGGCCATCCGCCTGTTGACCCGCGCGTTGCCGGCCACCCATCACGACGCCGCCAATCTGCGCGCGCGGCTCGATGCGCAGGTGGCGGGCTGGCTCTCTACCGTGGGCTCGCAGGCCGGCGTCAACAAGGGCGCGAGCCATGGCATCGGCCACGCCCTGGGCGGCACGGGCGGCGTGCCGCACGGGCTCACGTCCTGCGTCCTCATGCCGCATGTGATGCGCTTCAACGAACCGGTGGTGCGCGAGCAGCACGCGATGATCAGTGAAGCCATGGGGCAGCCCGGCGTGCCTGCCTGGCAGGCGGTGGCGGCACTGATCGAAGGGCTGGGCCTGCCGCGCACGCTGCGCGAGGTGGGCCTGGACGACGACGAGGCCATCGAGGCCGTGGCGCAGGCCGCCATGCTCGACCCATGGATCCGCACCAATCCTCGGCCGATCGAGGGGGTGGAGACGGTGCGCATGCTGCTGGAAGCAGCGCGGGGGTAGGCCTGCCACGGCCCGACAGGGAGCGCAGTCAGCGGCGCGTGCCGGGCGCAGCGGCGGCGCGGGCCGTCACCGCCACGATCAGCCCGACCATGACGACCACCAGGCCCGCCGCTTCCGAGGCCGTCGGCACGTGCCCGAGCACGGGCCAGGCCATCAGCGCGGCCAGCCCTGGCGCCAGCGCAGGAAAGACGGCGGCGCGGCCCGGGCCCAGGAGCGACACCATCTTGGCGTAGGTGAAGAGGGTGCCCGCCCCAGCGAGGACGCCCTGCACCAGCACCTCGGTCCAGAAGACCTGCGACGCGACGCCCATCAGCCGTGCCGAGCCCACCCACCAGAAGTAGGCCGGCACATAGGTCGCGAGCGCCGACAGCGACACCACAGCCGTGGCCAACAGCGGATCGAGCCGGTGCCGGCGCAGCAGGATGCCGAAGGCCGCCCACAGGCTGCCCGCGGCCACGAACATCGCATCGCCCAGTGCCGCACGTGCGCTGAGGCTGGCGGCGTCCAGGCCGGACACCAGCACCAGGCCCACCAGCACCACGGCGATGCCGGCCACCTTGCGTCGGCCAAGGGCTTCGCCCAGCACCAGCGCGCCCAGCGCCATTCCCATCACGCTCATGGCCGTGAAGGGAAAGACCGCCGCATGGCTGACGGGCGCGAACTGCAGCGCCCCGAACATCAGCAGCCCGAAGGGCGTGCCGGCCAGCAGCGCGACCGCCGCCCATACCTGCCAGCGCTGGGTGAACTGGGTGGCGTCCCGGCGCCAGGCGCCGATCAGCACGGGCAGCATCAGCACACCGGCCACGCCGAAGCGCAGCACGGTGAGGTCGGGCGACTGCAGACCGCGGGCGATGCCCCAGCGGGCGAACACGGTGTAGAGCGCGCCGATGCCGGCGGCCAGCAGGCCCACCGCGATGCCGGCCACCAGTCGGGTCGGCGCGCCCGCGGCGGGCATCGGAAGAACAGGGCTGACGGCATTCATGGCGGGGCTCCTGGCGAAGTCTTGCGGCCAATGCCGCTCAGTCCGCAAGTGCCGGCGCGGCCGGAAAGTCCACCGGCACTTGCGTCGTGGCATGCAGGTAGTTGGTGACCGTCTTGTCGCCGATCGCGACGATGACATCGATCAGGTTCTCCTGCGTCCAGCCGGCGTCCAGGAAGTGCTGTACGCGGGCCGGGTCGGCATGGCCGCGCTCGATGGCGATGGCCTTCACCAGCTGTGCAAGCGCGTCCAGCCGGGCGTCGAAAGTCGCGCGACCGCGCCGGACTTCCAGGATCTGCTCGGGCGTGAAGCCCACCATGCCGCCGATGAGGGTGTGGGCCGCCAGGCAGTAGTCGCAGCGGTTGACCTGGCTGACGACCAGGTTGACCACCTCGCGAGCCTTGTCGGTGATGCTGCTGGGCGCGTTCTGAAAGGCCAGGTAGCTGCCCAGCGCGTGGTCGGACAAGGCCAGGGTGGCATACAGGTTGGGCACCTTGCCCAGGCGCTTGTGCAGCGTGTCGAACAGTGCCTGGTTGGGCCCAGAGACTTGATCGCGGGTGGGAACGGTGATGAGGGTCATGATGGGTCGGGCGGTGGGTGGAAGGGCGTCGTGAAGCGCGACGGACGAACTGTGATTGATGCCGTGCCTCCGCACTAGACAGGCTGCGGCACTAAGATCCAGTCCCCTCCAGAATGAATGGGAAATCGTCGTGGACCGACTTGCCGCCATGCAGACCTTCATCCGCGTCGTCGAGACGGGCAGCTTTTCGGCGGTGGCGCGCGAGCTGCAGGCCACGCAGAGCGCCGTGAGCAAGCAGGTGGCCGCGCTGGAGCGCAGCCTGGGCGCGCGGCTGCTGAGCCGCACCACGCGTTCATTGGCGCTGACCGAGGACGGCGAGCGCTACTTCGAGCAGGTACGTCGCCTGGTGGCCGAGATCGCCGAGGCCGAAGGCAGCCTGCGGAAGGGCGAGCAGCAACTCAGCGGCTGGCTGCGCGTGGCGGCCTCGGTGGGCTTCGGGCGCCTGAAACTGCTGCCGCTGGTCAACAGCTTCCTGGCTGCCAATCCGGCCGTGAAGATCGACCTGCGCCTCAACGATGGCTTCGTCGACCTGGTCGAGCAGGGCATCGACGTGGCGGTGCGCATCGGCGAACTGGCCGACAGCAGCCTGGTGGCCCGGCGCATCGGCACCAGCCGGCGCGCGCTGGTGGCCAGCCGCCAGTACCTGCGCTCGCTGCCCAGGGCGCTGCGCCAGCCGCGCGTGCCGGAAGACCTGCTGCAGCTCAACTGCATCGTCTACACGGAACTGGCCACGCAGAACGCCTGGACCTTCCATGCCGGGCCGGGCGCGCCGGTGCCGGCCGGCACGGCCGTGACCATCCGCGCCCAGGGCAGTCTTCAGACCAACAGCAGCGAGGTCATCCGGGCAGCGGTCCTGTCAGGCATGGGCGTCGGCTTCTCACCGACCTGGCTGTTCGAGGACGAGATGGCGCGCGGCGACCTGCAAGTGCTGCTGCTCGACTGGCCTGCGCCCGAGATCCCCGTGCATCTGGTCAGCCCGAGCCAGCGGCGGCAGTCGGCCAAGGTGAAGGCGTTTGCGGAGCATCTGGTGGCGGGTGGGGTGTGAGCGCTGCTGGCTCATCGGTACCAGTTGCCACGCACCCAGGCCCATCCACCGGCCTCCGGCCGCCAGACCCAGTGGCCCGGCACCCACACATGCTGTGGTGAGGGCGGCACGCCAATCTGTTCGATGATGACCGGCGGCATGGGTGGCACCGGCTGGCGCACCCATTGGCCGTGCTGCCAGAGCCAGTCGTTGCCGGCCCAGCGCCAGTGGCCCGGCACCCAGTTGAAGCCCGGGCCGGGCGGATTGCCGCGGTCCTCATGCACGGGCGCGGGCATGGCGCGCACGACCACATGCGGTGCGGGTGGCGGCGGTGGTGGCCGAACGATCACGGGCCGCTCTTCAACGACGGGAGTGACGCAGGCGCTGAGGCCTGCTGCCATGGCGGCCAGTGCAAGGCCGCCTGCAAGGGCGCGGCGCGCGGCCTGGGGGAATCGGTCGGTGAACGTCATGGCGGGGCTGTGTTTCTTCTTCGAGTCACCTTTGGAGGAGGAAGGAGCAGCATCGTCAGGGTGGGCTTGCACGGGCCTGACCGAGCGGGCCCATGAGGCCGGCACTTTGTATCGATCTCCATCCATGTAACCGTTGCACGGATGGCCCCGCCGCGCGGTGCTAGGTACCGGAGCGTGGCTTGACCCGGTACATCGACGTGTCGCTGCGGTGAAGAAGGGATGCGTTGGTGTCCCCGCTCATGGCCTCCGCAAGACCGATGCTCACCGACACACGCAGCCCCGCGGCAATCGACTCCCAGTCGAAGGATGTGATGGCAGAACGAACGCGCTCGCACACCTGCGCCGCACTGCCCGCCGTGGCGTTGGCGAACACGATGACGAACTCGTCGCCCGCCCAGCGCGCCGGCAGGTCGCGTTTGCGCAGCTGCGACGACATGATGCCGGCCACCGTCTTCAGGACACGGTCACCCACCTCGTGGGTGAAGCGGTCGTTGATCGACTTGAACTGGTCGATGTCGAGCAGCGCCACGGCCAGGGGCTGCCCGGCGGATGCGTGCAGCCGCAGCTCCTCATCCAGGACCTGCTCCAGATGTCGCCGATTGGCGATGCCCGTCAGTGCATCCTCCAGCGACCAGCGCTCGAACTGCCTGGACGCCACCAGCGCCTGCTGCAGGTGACGCTCGCTCTGCCTGGCACCGAGGCGCCAGGACACCAGCGCCTCCCGGTGGCTCAGGCTGTCCGCGACGACCCGTTGTTCGCGTTGCCGAAGGATTCGGTTCTCGCGCAACGCGTCTTCATGGCGACCCTGCAGTTCGAACACCTGGATCAGCAGCAGATGGGCACGGCAGGCCAACTGTTCGTGCTCGACGCTCAGGGCGAGATCGCGCATCCTTTCCAGTTCGAGCTGCGTGGCTGCCCAGTCCTGCCGTGCCCAGGCCATTTCGGCGGCACACCACCGTACGAAGGCATCGAGCCAGGTGACCGTCGTGCCCAGTGCACGGCGGGCTGCCTCGAACTCGGTCTGGGCCAGACCCGCGTCGCCTTGCCATGTGGCCAGCAGCGCGCACGAGGCCGGAGAAATCACGGCGCGGAAGGCCTGCAGCCCCGGCAGCAGCGCGAAGCCAATGCCGGCGCGCTCCAGCTCCCGGCACTCCGCCACCAGGCTTGCCAGACGCGCCAGGCTGCGCATCGCGCCGGTGTGGAAGCGTTCATCGATCAGGCGAGAGGCCTCGACCCACACCTGATTGATGCGCGGCTGAAAGACGCTGACCGCCGGTTCGCAGCGCCGCGCCGTCTCGACGGCAAGTTCCAGTGCCGCATCGCCCCGCTTGTGGTCGCCGCCCCAGGAGTAGGCCAGCCCCAGGGAGTTCAACGCGAGCACCGCGGGCGGCTGCGGTTGCTTGGTCTTGCACAGCTGCACGCTCAGCAAGGCGGCCTCGACCGCCTCGTCGTTGCGACCGAGCAGCATGCAGACATGCGCGAGCGTGGTCAGCGCGTTGGCCTCGCCTTGCGCGTCGCCCAGCTGTTCGAAGAGCTGCGCCGCCCTGCGGCTGGTGCCGCTCGCGCGGCGCAGGCGCGAATGGATGCGGTCGCAATGCGCGAGGCAGGCCAGCGCGCGGGCCTCGAGCCGGAGGTTGTCGCCATTGGCCGCGGACAGCGCGGCGGCGGCCAGGTCGTAGGCCTCGTGGACTTGGCCCTGGTCCAGGGCGGCGTACGCCGCCGCCAGGGCGCCGTCGGGGGTGTCGTCGGAGTCGCCGAGGATGATGTGGCGGGTCACGTTGCGCGGTCTTGTTGACGTGGGCCGCTGGCCACGCGGTTAGGCTGGGTCCGGCAGGGCGAGGGCGGCTGATCGGGTGGGAAGTCCGGTGGCAAGGCGTGCACCCTCTGATAACGGTGTGGGCCGTATCGTATCGGGCGGGGTTGCGGATGCCTGCAGGCACTGCCCTGACGTCGATCCGCTTTGCGATGCGCGTGAACATCACCGCGCGGAAGTCCAGCGAGCACTTTGCCCGCAGCCTGCCGTGACTGCAAGGCCAAAGGCAATGTGGTAGCAGGCTGCTTGAAGCGACGCACGAGCGTCTTCGGGGGGCTCGTGGTTGAAGTGTCTGCAGCGCAGGACGGGTCGGTCAGGCGGCAAGGACCCTTTCGCGTGACGGCTTTGGGCCCAGGTGTGCGGCAATCGCTTTAGTCACCGCTGAAAGATGAGCGGGCTTTCGATTCGCCGATCAACCCCGAGCGGCGCCTATGCAGCGGAAGCCGAGCTTCGGGCTATGCTCGCCGCCGGCCGCTGTCGGCCAAGAGCTGCCATTCACGGGATAGGCAAAAACCGGCCAAAAGTGGAACCTCCCAATGCGTCATTCAATCCTGCATGTGATCTTCGCCACGTTTCTTTCAATGTCGGCTCAAGCCTCTGGCGACCAGTATGCAGTTGATCTCGCCGGGCTCCACGGCGAAATCCGGCAGGTAGAGGCCATGAGAGATTTGTGCGCCAAAGACTTCCCTGCTAGTGCTGCAGCAAACAGTATTGCGGTTGAGGATTGGCGTGCGCGTAACGCTGCCGTGCTCGGCGAGATTGAAACCCGCTGGCAAAGGTTACTTGAACAGAAGGCCGGGGGCAGCGTCAGTCGGCGTGAGGCGCTAGATGCTTGGTCTAAAGAGCTCTACGAAAGCACCAAGAAAGATTTCTACATCCAATTGAGAAGGGGTGGCGAAGACGTGTATCGAGCCCGGTGTGAAGGTTTCCCTCGTTACCTGCAGACGGCCCAACGCATGCAACTTGGAGTCGCGTTTTCTGACACCCTTCGCCGTATTCGTCAAGCGCCAAAGTGAAGTTAGCTGTGTGGCACACGAGCGTCTGCATTCTGGCGGCGCGAATGTCTCTGATGGGCCCTAAGCTGTCTTTCGCGAATCCCCGGAGCGGCCATTCAGCACCTTCGGAATGGACATCACTTCGCTGACAGAACAGCTACTCGAGTTCCTTACCGAGCAGCAGAAACCGGGCCATCGCAGCCCAGGTGCATTGCTCCGACTCGGGCGCACCCTCGAACGCGGAGAGCCCAGCGTAGATGAATGAGGAGATATCAGCATTTTTCCAACCTAATGCGCCATCCACGTAGTACGTTGCAGAGTCTTCGGCTTCCAGAGCAGCGGCCCGTTCACGCTCCTTGGCGAGCGCGCGTGCGAAGACGATGAATGATGACTTGTCTTTAACCTCTGCAAAAAGCGTGTCTATGGACTTCGCGCGGAATTCAATACGAGCAATAGCGGCCTGCGCATCCGAAGCCAGCACCGACTCGCGGCTGGAGAGCAAGGGCTGCACAAACATGATTTCAGTCGGCAGTCCAGTGCAGGCCAAAGCTTGAACCGCGCTCCGGACAAGCAACAAATCATCTGAAGCCAGCCAGCGAATGGCCTCACGGCGGACAAGAGCAGATATGCCAGGCGTAACCTCTTCTTCGCCTTCAATCCATTGCTCGTAGTAATCCAGTCCGGTTGGAGCAGGCTCAAGGAAACGGCTGTAATGCTCTATCAGTCGCCGTGCTTTGTCTTCCGACGGAGGATTCATTGGACCTGTTAGTAAGGGAAGCCGAATGGCTGCTATTGACCGATTGCTGGAGTAGCTTAGAAAGGTTTAACGTTCAGGTGGGAAAGCATCTCATCAAGCTCCGCGTCCGTATGCCCGGTGCCATGCCCTGCCAAGTCCCAGTGCCAAATCGCCTGTACATCAGACGTCATGACGTCGGCATACAGGTCCACCGCAAGCCAGGCCAAGCTTGTCTTGTTGAGCCCGAACTGAAGGGCCACGGCTCGAAGCGCACTGGCTAGCCCTTCACGAGCAAGCTGCTCACGAACCAACGCACGCATTTCCTGGGTCGCCTCAAACACTTTGGCCTCCTTCAGGGTACTCCTTGAAGTTCCCCTTCTGTTCGGATTCTGCCCATGAAGCCGAAGGTCCGGTAGTGGCCGACAGTAGCCCTTGGTCGATGGGGCGAGAGGGCCAATAGGACATGCGGCACTCGTGAAAGCATACCTTTGAACCCTGATGTTTCTATTGCGCTTTGACCGAAGCTTTCGCGGCGGATTCGTAGCGGTCAATCGCAAGGCTGAGAGCGAGCGCACGGCGGAACGGCGCGGATCGCAGTTAAAGAGTTTTCGCCGTCGATGCGCTCCGCTTGAAACTTGACGGATGCCCCCTCGCGCAACCCTGCCAAGATTGCGGGATCTCGGACGCGAAAACGCAGAGTAGTGAATGGCAGATTCGCACTGGGCACTACCTTCAAACGTACGTAGGTCCGCGTTCCACCATCTTCCTGCGCCACCGAGCTAAAGGTAGCACGCGTCTCGACCGGCTCGACCACGAGAGCCATTGGAGCCGCCGACGTTGCCGATTCGCCTGCATGTTCCAGGGTCGCAGCCACCACTTGCTGCAGGAGGTGTCGTTGCGCACGACCGACGCTTCCATCGTCGTACTCTCCAGCGGTCATCACGACCACCAAGTCCAGGGAAGGAACGATGAACAGGCGTTGGCCGCCGTTGCCGAACGCCGCATGCCAGCGAACCTCCTTGCCGCGGACGAACACATTCCCGGACCACCAGTGGTGGCCGAACTCCTCGCCGTCCGGAGCGCAAGGAGAAAGCAGCGTCTGAACCCAAGCCTGTGGAACAACCTGCCTACCCTCCCACTCGCCCCCTTGGAGCATGAGTCGGCCGAACCGCGCGAGGTCCCGCGGGCGCAACCGCAGTCCCGTGAATGCCCGAGTGCGGCCATGCAAGTCACCTACCCACTCCCATTCAGTGATACCAAGCGGCGTGAACAGCCATCGATCCGCATAGTCTTTCAAACTGGAGCCGGTTTGCTCCTCCAGCAGCTGTCCCAGCACTGCGGAAAGTCCGCCGTTGTAGTTGAACAGCGCTCCGGGAGATGCCGCGAGCGGCCTATTGAACACGTATCGCGCGCGATCACCCCGCCAGAGAAGACCTCTCTCATCATTCGTCCAGCGGCTATAGCCGCCGGCTTCATCCCACGCCAAGCCACTGCGCATGCAAAGCATGTCTGCCACAGTGATGCGTTCGCGCCCGCCACTGCGCAGATCGTTGAGACCAGGCAAGAGATCAAGGACGGGGGTGGTGAGGGGAGGAGCGACGCGACCGCTCTCGGTAATGCCCCAAAGCGTCGCCACTACCGATTTAGTGATTGAACGGACGTCGTGGAGCTGGTCCTTGTCGAACTTGGTCCGACTCGCCCCGACGGCATAGGTAGATCGGTCTGGCCCGGATCGATAGGCGTCGACTACCAGCTTGCCGTGACGCTCGACCACGAGGCTGTGCCGATTGCGGGGGCTTCCGACGAACGTCCGCATCGCATCACAAAGCAGGTCGGGGTCGAATCCGCCATGAAGCGGACTTTGCTCAATACTCCAACCGTCTTGGCCTGATTGTGGCGCGCCACAGGACTCTGGCGCGGGCGCAGCCGATCCTGCAGAAGCGCAGCAGACGCTGAAGAACATGGCGAGGACGATCCGTCTCATGCGCAGGTCTCTCTACTCCAGCTGGGACCGGGCGAGTCCGCCGAACTTGTCTTCTGTCTACCAGGATTCGGCCGTTGCGAAGTTTGAACGTCTGCTTCTACCTGAATATTTCCCAATTGCGCGACCGACCGGTCGTGACCGACTGTAGCCTCTGGACGAAGTCGAGATAAGGGCCCGAAGCTTAGTGCCGGGCCTTGCCCAAAGCAGACATCGAACCTAAGCGTACAAGTGCCGGAAGAACACGCGCAGGGCAGCTTTCGACCGCGCTCCATCCGCCTGGTCATCGGGTCGAGGCGGCAGTTCGCAGGCGGCGTCGTACAGGTCTGCGAGGTGTTCGCTGCATCGCCGAACCGTCAGGGCGTCGTCGCCCCCAACGTAGGTGGCGCGCAAGTCAAACCGAGCAAACTCTTCGGCTTCTCGGAAGACGTACCCCAACTGCTGTGTTCGGAACTCCGCCTCAATGGCGGCGAAGGTCGCTTCTCTATCCACTATTTCCATCTGGTGCGTCCGATCTTGGCCGAGGCCCGTCGATTAGAGCGCGAACCACGATGGGCTACCTATTCTGAGCGGAGGGAATATCGAAGACATCGCCGTTTGTGGGTGTCGCAGACTCATGGTAGATGTCGTACAGGTACTGGGACAGCTCGGCGGGGGCCAAATCGGACGGGATCGAGAGGCCTGCTGGCCTTCGCTTGCCCTCGTTTCCCACCAAGTATGCAGTCCAGGCTTCCCCCACCCGCTCGACGGCAATAATTCGACCGAACACATTGAAGCGGCAGAGCATGGATTCGTTCCCTTCAAGCTGGCCAGCGGACACGGGCAACTTTTGGCCCGATTGTGATCCTCGAAGCAGCGGGTGGCACCTAAGAGAGATGCTGCGCTCCGCGCTGCAGCGCCGAAGCAACAGCAGGGATGCCCCTCCAGGGGGCACATACCGTCGTCGACCAAAGTGCTTTCAAAGCTCGGTTTGCTCCGATATTTCGAGCGCGTCATCTACATCGATGCCGAGATACCGCACGGTTGATTCGAGCTTGGAATGGCCGAGTAGAAGTTGCACGGCGCGGAGATTCTTGGTCCTGCGGTAGATGAGCGTCGCCTTGGTGCGACGTATGGAGTGCGTTCCGTAGTCTGCTGGATCAAGGCCGAGCCGTTCGACCCAATGATGCAGTATTCGGGCGTACTGGCGGGTGCCAAGATGAGGGGATCGGTGCAGCCGACTGGGGAACAGGAAGTCTTCGGATCTCAGGCACCTCGCCTTGATCCAGGACTGAAGTGCCTCGCGCGTGGCGGCCGTCATCTCAAACTGCACAGGACGCCGCGTTTTCTGCTGCATGACAACGGCACGCGAAGCGACTTGGTCGCCGTGGCAGACGTCGCGGACTTTGAGTGCGACGAGGTCACATCCGCGCAGCTTGCTGTCGATCCCGAGGTTGAGCAGCGCGAGTTCTCGTGTTCGATTCTCCATCTGAAGGCGTACGCGCAGCGCCCAAATATCTTTGGGCTTGAGCGGTGCCTTCTGACCGACGATCTTGCCCTTGTTCCAGGGTTCGCGGTTAACAACGGGGGCAGCGGCTTCCATGATGGTCTCCCATCGAGTGGATGGGTCATGAAGATGCTCCTTCCTGATGCTGCTGTCCACGAGTGACCATGTGGGCTGCATATGGTCTTGCAAGTGGCCAGCGTCCGTTCTTGATCGAAGCCGTCCTTCGTGGCTGGGCAGGCGAGCGACAGCAATCAGTCTGAAGCCGCCTTTCAACCACCACAATCAAAGCTTCCGGACAGTCCAACACGCTGTGCCCAGCGCCTACTTCTCCCTTCAGCTGATCGTCGCTGCGCATTACGCGGCCGCGGCAGGTGTGCCCTTCGAGGTCGCGGTCGTCCGCTGCACCAACCTCCGCCGCCGCCTGCATCTCTGGGGCCCAAGCGGCGCTGAACAATGGGCCAGCTATCTGGCCGAGTTGGGCCAGGTCCGCCATGACCCAGAGGCGCTGTTGTCGACCACACTCAGGTTCCATGAAGTGCGCCCTCCGCTTGCTCCCGCGCCAACGTTCGGATGCTTCTCATACGACAGCCCCAACGCCGCAGGCGTGCTGCGTATCCACTTCATGCCGCCGGAAGGCCTCGACGCCAGTCCGCTCGCCGCCGCAGCCGTCGATGCGCGCCGCCATGAACTGCGCGCGATGTTCCAGCACATCCGCAGCGCCCATCCTGAAGCACGGTCGGTCATGGGCGTCTCCTGGCTCTACAACCTCCAGGCCTATACGCGCTTGTTCCCACAGGCCTTCGTCAAATCCATCCAGCCCGTCAGCGGTCCGCTGCACCTGAACGGCAGCTCCACCTGGGGCCAGGTGCTCGACTGGCGCCAGCAGGTGAAGCCAGCCGCGCGTGACGAACTGCTGCGCCGGCTGGTCGACATGGACATCACCGCGCCCTGGCGCGTGTTTCCCTTGCAGGCCCAGGTGGCGACGTGCGGCGTGCAGCTGTTCCATGACGCCTTCACCTGAAGGTTGAGCGTGACCGGCTCCGTTTCCGCAGTCCCCGCTGCGCTGTTAAGCTGGCCCTCGTGACCGCCCCGCGCATCGCCTCCATCATCATTCGCCCCATTCCGGGGTGGG
Organism: Pseudacidovorax intermedius; assembly: GCF_003350475.1. GTDB lineage: Bacteria > Pseudomonadota > Gammaproteobacteria > Burkholderiales > Burkholderiaceae_C > Xenophilus > Xenophilus intermedius. The sequence continues at coordinate 14,224 of NZ_QQAV01000016.1, read as the reverse complement.
TGGGTTAGCGCGCGGCCCAGGTCGCCATCCGCAACCCGCCCGGTGAGGCGGGTTTTTTCTTTCTGTCTCCCGGGCCCTCGTCACAGGAGATCGAAATGAACCCGCCGCAAGTCCCGCCCCCCTCCGCGCCCCTTACTTCCGCCGCCACGCTGCACTTGGTCTGCGGCAAGATCGGCTCGGGCAAGTCGACGCTGACGCAGCGCCTGGCCTCTGCCCCCAACACCGTGCGCATCAGCGAGGACGATTGGCTGTCGCGGCTCTATCCGAACGATATCCACGTGCTCGCCGACTATGTGCGCTACGCGGGCCGCCTGCGCGACGCCATGAGCGGTCACATCGAATCGCTGCTGCGCAATGGCGTGTCGGTGGTGCTCGACTTTCCCGCCAACACGGTCGCCACCCGGGCCTGGGCGCGCGGCTTGTATGAGCGGGCAGGCGCCGCCCATGCCCTGCACCTGCTGGACGTGCCCGACGAGGTCTGCAAGGCCCGTCTTCGCGCCCGCAATGCGGCCGGGGACCACCCTTTCGAAACGAGCGACGCCGAGTTCGAGCAGATCTCCCGACATTTCGTACCGCCGACGGCGGACGAAGGCTTCAACGTGATCCGCCACGGCTGAGCGCCGCGGCGCATCCAGCCGCTTTTGCGTGCGGGGCCGAGCGGCCCGCGTGCCCGAGAGCTTCAGCCCGCCCGCGCGCCCAGCACTTCCGGATTGACGATGTTGCGCGGCTCCCCCCGAGCAAAGGCCACGATGTTGTCGAAGGCCGTGCCGAAGTAGTGCTCGTAGTTGTCGCGCTCCACGTACCCGATGTGCGGGGTGCACAGCGCATTGGGCAGGTCGAGCAGCGGATGGCCGCCTTGCAGCGGCTCCAGGTCCTGGTCGAAGACGTCCACCGCGGCAAAGCCCGGCCGCCCGGCGCGCAGGGCTTCGACCAGGGCGCCGTCCTCGATCAGCTCGGAGCGGCTGGTGTTGACCAGCACGGCGCCGGGCTTCATGCGGGCCAGGTCGGCGCGGGTGACGAGGCCCTGCGTCTGCGGCACCAGGCGCACATGCAGGCAGACGGCATCGCTTTCGGCAAAGAAGGCCTCGCGCGAGGGCGCCACGTCGAAACCGTCTGCCCGCGCCGCGGCGGTAGATGCTTCGCGGCCCCACACCCACACCTGCATGCCGAAGGCGCGGCCATAGCGGGCCACCTGGCTGCCGATGCGGCCATAGCTCCAGATGCCCAGCCACTGGCCAAAAAGCTGCTGGCCCAGGTGGCCCTGCCACTGGCCGGCGCGCAGGCGGTTGGCTTCGTCGACCAGATGCCGCCGGCTGGCCAGCAGCAGGGCCCAGGTCAGCTCGGCCGTCGCCGCACCCGAGCCGCGGCCGTCGGCCACGGCCACGCCGTGCGCGGTGCAGGCGGCCAGGTCCACATGGCCGGCCACCTTGCCGGTCTGGCTGATCAGCTTCAGCCGCGGCAGCCGCGACAGCAGCTCGGGGCCGACTCGGGTGCGCTCGCGCGTGAGCACCACGGCGTCGAAGTCCTGAAGGCGCTCGGCCAGCGCGGCCGGGTCGTGCAGGGTGTCGTGGAAGACGGTGACTTCGTGCCCGGCGAGCTTGCCGAAGCAGTCCAGCCCGCGCACGCAGTCCTGGTAGTCGTCGGGAATCGCGATGCGCATGATGGCCTTCAGTCGAGCTTGATGCCGAGTTCGGCAATGGTCTTGCGCCATTGCACCAGGTCCTTGCGGATGACCTCGCCGTATTCGGCTGGCGGCATGCCGCCGGGTTCGATGCCCTGCGCGCGGAACATGGCCTGCAGATCGGGCGCGGTCAGGGCGGCCTTGACCTCGCGGTACAGGGCATCGACCACCGGCGCGGGGGTGCCCGACTTCACCAGGAGCCCGTACCAGCCATGCACGTCGAAGCCCGGGTAGCCCTGCTCCGCGACGGTGGGCACCTGCGGCAGGCCGTCGAAGCGCTGGGCCGGTGCCACGGCCAGTGCGCGCAGCTTGCCGGCCTGGATCTGCCCGAGGGCCGTGCTCATGTCCAGGAACATGAACTGCACACGGCCGCCCAGCAGATCCTGCACGGCCGGGCCGGCGCCCCGGTAGGGCACATGCGTGGCCTGGATGCCCGCGCGCTGCGCGAACAGTGCGCCGGCCAGATGGGCGGAGGTGCCGATGCCCGACGACGCGTACGACAGGCTGCCGGGGTTGGCCTTGCCCATCTTCACCAGCCCCTGCAGGTCGGTGGCCGGAAAGTCGGGCTTGACGACCAGGGCATGGGGAATGAAGCCGACGATGGTGACCGGGCTGAAGTCCTTCAGGGTGTCGAAGGGGTAGTTCGGCATCAGCGCCGGGTTGGTCACCGCCAGGATCGACGGCATCACCAGCGTGTAGCCGTCGGCGGGGTTGCGCCCGATCTCGCTCATGCCGATCACGCCGCCGCCGCCCGGCTTGTTGTCGACGATGAAGGGCTGCCCCGTGGACTGGCCCATGGCCTTGGCGATGGCCCGGGCCATCAGGTCCGTGGGGCCGCCGGCCGCGAAGGGCACGACGATGCGCACCGGCTTGTTCGGGAAGGCGCCCTGGGCCCAGGCATTGGGCAAGACCGCGCCGAGGGCGGCGGCCTGAAGAAGCGCGCGGCGGCGAAGCCGAAGGGAGGTGGCAGTGGGGGTCATCGAAAGTCTCCGGGCCGAACCGGTTGCATGACCGGCTCGTGAATGGGAGGCAGCTTAGGCCAGCCCACGCCCCCCGCAAAGACCGACGTTCCACCTGCTGGAACGGCGCCAGGGCAGGCCGCCACCGGCGCCCGGCGCTCAGAGCCCCAGCACCTGCTTGGCCACGATGTTGCGCTGGATCTCGTTGCTGCCGCCGTAGATCGACATGGCGCGCCGCCAGAAGTAGTTGGCCGGGGCGCCGCGCAGGCTGGCATCCAGGCTGGCGAGGTCGCCCTCGCCATGGGCCAGGGCCGGGTCCAGCCGTTGCCCGAGCGGGCCGGCCGCCTCGAAGAGCAGTTCGGTCAGGCTCTGGCCGATCTCGGTGCCGCGGATCTTGAGGGCAGACGCCAGCCCGGCGCCGGGCGAGCTGCCGCTGCCCATGCTCGACAGCGCCCGCAGCGTGGTCATCTCCAGCGCCTTGAGTTGCGCCTCGATCCGCGCGAGCTTGGCGCGGAACAGCGGTTGCTCCACCAGCGGCCGGCCCCGGTCCTGCACCGCGGCGGCCATGCGTCGCAGGCGGCGCAGCGCAAAGGTCGAAAAGCCGATGTTCGAGTTCTCGACCCGCTCATGCTCCAGCAGGAACTTGGCGTAGCGCCAGCCCTGGCCTTCCTCGCCCACCAGGTTGGCCTTGGGGACCCGCACGTCGGTGAAGAACACGGCATTGAAGGAATGGGTGCCCTCCAGCATCGGAATGGGCTGCACCTCGATGCCCGGCGTGCGCATGTCGATCAGCAGGAAGGAGATGCCCTCCTGCTTGCGGCTTTCGCGCCGGGTGCGCACCAGGCAGAACATCCAGTCGGCATGGTGCGCGTACGAGGTCCAGATCTTCTGGCCATTGACCACGTAGTGGTCGCCCGCGTCGTCCGCCCGTGTGGCCAGCGAGGCCAGGTCCGAACCCGAGGCGGGTTCGGAATAGCCCTGGCACCACCACACCGTCGAATCGCGGATGCCCGGCAGGTGCTGCGCCTGTTGCTGCGCATTGCCGAAGTTATAGATCACCGGTCCGACCATGCGCGGCCCGAAGGGCTGGATCGTGGGGCAGTTCATCTGCCCGCTGATGGTCTCGAACAGGTAGCGCTGGATCACGCTCCAGCCCGGCCCGCCCTGCGACTCGGGCCAGGTGTAGGCATGCCAGCCGCGCCGGCCCAGGATCTGCTGCCAGCGCATGTAGTCGTCGCGCTCCAGGTGCAGGTCGTGCTCCACGCGCTGGGCAATGTCGGGCGGCAGGTGGCCGGCGATGAAGTCGCGCACCTCGTCGGCGAAGGCGCGCTCTTCGGGGGTGAATTCGAGTTCCATGGAATGTCTCCTTGTTGATCGGGGCGGCTGCGGCTGCGTGGATCAGGCCGCCTGCAGTTGGAACTGCACGCCGCCGACCGTGACCCGGCCTTCGCTGCAGGGCAGCCCGCGCGCGCGGGCGGCGGCCTCGATGGCCGGGACGTCGCGCGTGTGCAGCAGCAGGGCGGCCAGGCCTTCGCCGCGGCCGTCGCCCTCCCGCACGAAGCGCAGCGTGGCGTTGTCCAGCGCCAGATGGTCCTGCGCCAGCGGACGCTGGAGGATCTGCGACCAGCGGCGGGCCAGCGTCTGCGGCTCGGCCGACTGGAGCACGGCGCCGGCGATGCCGGTCACCCGCTGTGTGCGCACATGCGTCTGCCAGTGCGGCCCCGCCGGCCAATAGGGGCCGTCGAGCGCAGCGCCGCCCAGGGTGGTGTTGAGCTCCAGCAAGGCGCCGCCGGTGTCGCGCGGATGCAGCTGCATTCCTTCGTAGTCGCCCAGGGCCAGCGGCGCGGCCACGCGCACCCCCATGGCCGCCACATGGGTGCGCCAGCGCGAGAGGGCGTCGGTGTCCAGGATCACCATGTAGCCGCCATCGCCGCCCCGCCGATCCAGGTAGCGGCCGGCCGCCGTGTCGGCCCGGGTCGGCGCGACCACCTCGATGAACTGCTGGCCGAAGGGCATGAGCGCGTTGTGCAGCCCGAACTGGCCGACCTCGGGGTCGCGGTGGCAGACCTCCACGCCGAAGACGGCGCACAGGTCTTCCACCACGGGATCGAGTTCATTCGCCACCAGGCAGATCTGGCGCAGCCGCAGGAAGGCGCTGGCCTGCGCCGAGGCGGGCAGGGTAGGGGGCGTGAAAGGATGAACGGTCATGCTTTGTCTCCGATAAATCTGTTATAACAGATAAAAAGCGCGTTGAGGAATCGAGAAAAGGCAGACGGCGCGCATCCACACGGAGACATTTCCCATGACCTCGCTGGCCGGCCTGCGCGTCCTCGATCTCTCGCGCTTCATCGCCGGCCCCTATTGCGCCATGATGCTGGGCGACATGGGGGCCGAGGTGGTCAAGATCGAGCCGCCCGGCGAAGGGGAATACGCTCGGCAGGCCTTGCCCGCCGTCGAGGGCCAGAGCCTCTACACCTTCATCGTCAACCGCAACAAGAAGAGCCTGGCGCTGGATCTGCGCCATCCCGAGGGCCTGGCGACGCTGCGCGCGCTGATTGCCGAGGCCGACGTGCTGGTCGAGAACTTCCGCCCGGGCACCATGGAGAAGATGGGCCTGGGCTGGGAGGCAGTGCACGCCCTCAACCCACGCCTGGTCATGGCGCGCATCTCCGGCTTCGGGCAGGACGGGCCGCTCGCCAACAAGCAGTGCTTCGACGGCGTGGCCCAGGCCATGAGCGGCCTCATGGACATGACCGGCCAGCCCGAGGGGCCGCCCACCATGATCGGCTCCTTCATCTGCGACTACACCACGGGCATGTATGCCGCCCTGGGCATCCTGGCGGCGCTCAATGCGCGCCATGCCACAGGCCGTGGGCAGCTGGTCGACGTGTCGCTCCTCGAGAGTGCGCTGTCGATGCTGATGACGGCCATCCCGCAGCAGCTGCTCTTCGGCACCACCATGACGCGCGTGGGCAGTCGCGACCGCTTCGTCGCACCCTCCAACACCTTCGCGACCGGCGACGGTCGCCATGTGCTGCTGGTGGGGGGTGACGACAACATGTTTCCCCGCGTGCTGCGCGCCATGGAGCGCCCGGGCCTCATCGACGACCCGCGCTTCGCCACCATGGCCAGCCGACTGGCGCACCGCGATGCGGTGGAGGGCCTGGTGGCCGACTGGATGGCCGGGCTGGAGGCCGACGAGATCGTGCGGCGCCTGGAGGCGCAAGGCGTGCCCTGCGCCAAGATCGCCCGCATCGACGAAGTGGTCCACAACCCGCAGCTCGCCCATCGCGACGCGATCGTGCGCCTGCCCTTCGGCGGTACCGAGGTGCCGATGCAGGGCGTGACCATCCATCTGTCCGACACGCCGCTGGCCGTGCGCAGCGCATTGCCGCAGGTGGGCGCGCACAACGACGAGGTCCTGCGCCAGTGGCTGGGCTGGACCCCCGCGCAGGTCGACGCCCTGCGCCAGGCCGAAGCCCTTTGACGACGAAGGAGACATGATGACCACCGAATTGATCGAGCAGCTGGACGGCGGCGTGCTCACCCTGACGCTGAACCGGCCCGAGCGGCTGAATGCGCTTACGCCCAGCATGACCGACGCGCTGCTGGCCGCGTTGCGCCGTGCGGCCATCGACCCGCAGGTGCGCGCGGTGCTGCTGAAGGGCGCCGGCCGCGGCTTCTGCGCCGGTGGCGACGTGCAGGCCATGGCGGCGTCGGAAGGCGCCGAGGCCACGCTCGAAGCCCGCACCCACCAGCTGCGCGAGCACATGGAATGCGCACGCCTGCTGCACGAGATGCCCAAGCCCACGCTGGCCGTGGTGCGCGGCGCCTGCGCCGGGGCCGGCCTGTCGCTGGCCCTGGCCTGCGACCTGCTGGTGGCCGGCTCCACGCTCAAGATGACCTCGGCCTTCGCCAAGGTGGGGCTGTCGGGCGATTTCGGCAGCACCTACTTCCTCACGCAGCTGCTGGGTCCGCGTGCCCGGGCCTTCGCGCTGCTGTCGCCCGTGCTGCAGGCCGAGGAGGCCTTGCGAATGGGTCTGGTCACGCAGGTGGTGCCCGACGAGGCGCTCGATGACGAAGGGCAGCGGCTCGCACGCCAGCTGGCGGCCGGCCCCACCATCACCCTCGGCCACATCAAGTCCAACCTGAATGTGGCGGAGCAGGGCGCCACGCTGGCGCAGGCGCTGGACCACGAAGCCATCCGCCACATCCGCTGCGCCATGACGGAGGACCACCTCGAGGCCGCCCGGGCCTTCATGGACAAGCGTACCCCCGTCTTCCACAACCGCTGATGCGCCCGCTGGCGCCGGAGAAACCCATGGACAGCTTCTCGCTCAAGGACAAGACCGCCATCGTCACCGGCTCGTCGCGCGGCATCGGCCGCGCCATCGCGCTGGCCTTCGCCCGGGCCGGTGCGCGGGTCGTGATCACCAGCCGCAAGGCCGATGCCTGTGCCGCCGTGGTCGACCAGATCCGCACCGAAGGCGGCGAGGCCACGGCCATCGCCTGCAACATCTCGCGCAAGGACGAGGTGCTTGCGCTGGTGGACCAGACCGAATCGCACTACGGCAGCGTCGACGTGCTGGTCTGCAATGCGGCGGTCAACCCGTACTACGGGCCGATGTCCGGCATCACCGACGAAGCCTTCTCCAAGGTGATGGACGTGAACATCCGCTCCAACCTGTGGCTGGTCAACCGCGTGGCGCCGGGCATGGCGGCCAAGGGTGGCGGCAGCGTGGTGATCATCAGCTCCATCGCCGGCCTGACCGGCTCGCGCGTGCTGGGCGCCTATGCCATATCGAAAGCGGCGGACATGCAGCTCGCGCGCAACCTGGCGCTGGAGTGGGGCAAGCAGGGCATCCGCACCAACTGCATCGCGCCGGGCCTGATCAAGACCGACTTCGCCAAGGCGCTCTGGGACAACCCCGACACGCTGGCCGCCGCGCTCGCATCGAGCCCGCTGCACCGCATTGGCGAGCCGGAGGACATCGCCGGCGCCGCCCTGCTGCTGGCCTCCGAGGCCGGCCGCTTCATCACCGGCACCACGCTGGTCATCGACGGTGGCGCCACCGTCGGTGGCGAGGCCTGAAGCCGGCCCATCGCCCGCCCATCCAATACCGGAGCGACGCATGCCTTCGTACGACGACTTCCAGCAGATCGCCACCGCGGTGGACGACGGCGTCATGACCCTGACGCTCAACCGGCCCGAGCGCCTCAACGCCTGGACCGAGGCCATGGAGGCCGAGTTCCGCCGTGCCATCGAAGCCGCCGAGGCCGACACGGCGGTGCGGGCCATCGTGGTCACCGGCGCCGGCCGGGGCTTCTGCGCCGGGGCCGACATGGACATCCTCGAAGCCGGCACCCGCGGCACCGCGGCGGGCGACGCCACGGCCGCCGCACCCGCGGGCGGTGCGCAGGCGGCCGCGCCAGAGGGACTGGACCGCAACTACGCCTGGCGCTTCAGCTACCTGCTGAAGGTGCCCAAGCCCATCTTCGCGGCCATCAACGGGCCGGTGGCGGGCATCGGGCTGTGCATGGCGCTGTTCTGCGACTTCCGCTACATGGCCGAGGGGCAGAAGCTCACCACCGCCTTTGCCAAGCGCGGGCTGATCGCGGAGCACGGCGCCTCGTGGATGCTGCCTCGCATCGTCGGCCTCACCAACGCGCTCGATCTGCTGATGTCGGCCCGCACCCTGATGACGGACGAGGCCGAGCGCTTGGGCCTGGTGCGTGCGCGACCCGCCGACGGCTTCCTTGCCGCGGTGCAGGGCTTGGCGCGGGAGTGGACGCATGCGGCGTCGCCGCGCTCCATCGGCGTGATCAAGCGGCAGGTGTACGACGGGCTGTTCCAGGACCTGGACGCCGCCTGGCGGCGGGCCGACGCCGACATGGTGGCCTCGTTCGACAGCGAGGACTTCCAGGAGGGCGTCGCGCATTTCCTGGAGAAGCGCGCCCCGCGCTTCACCGGCCGTTGAGGCAGTGGACTTGTACGATATAACTTATTGCAAATGACTTTCGGCCCCGCCGCTGCAGCCATGGACGACGCGCCCCTGACCCGTGAAAGCCTCAACGGCCTGGCCTATGGCCGCCTGTGCCGCGACCTGAAGGCGGGGCGCTTCGCCCCGGGCGAGAAGCTCAAGCTGCGCGACCTCGCGGCCGAGATGGGCATCAGCCCGACGCCGGTGCGCGAGGCCTTTGCCAGGTTGATCTCCGAACAGGCGCTGGAGCAGGTCGGCCACCATTCGGTGCGCGTGCCGGTCATGTCGGCCATGCGCTTCGCCGAGGTGTGCGAGCTGCGGCTGATGCTCGAAGGGCGTGCGGCCGCGCATGCGGCGGCCCTGGCCGGCCCGGAGGACATCGCCCGCCTGGAGCAGCTGCACCGCGACATGGCCGCCCGCCATGAGGCGGCGGACTTCGCCGGCGAGCTGCTCGCCTCCGAGCGCTTCCACCTGGCGGTGTATGCGCTGGCGGGCAAGCCCGTGCTGCTGCGCATGATCGAAGGCCTGTGGCTGCAATGCGGGCCGCTGATGCGGGCACTGCAGACGCGGCCCATGGCCGAGCCGCGGCGCCAGCACCCGCACCAGCGCGTGCTGCGCGGCCTGCGCAAGGCGGATGCGGACACCGCGCGTGCCGGCATCGAGGAAGAGATCGAACGCACGATGGCCCCCATCCTGGCCTACCTGCACGAGCAGCAGGGAGCCACGGCGGGCGCCACGGTGGCCGCCGGCGCCTGATCGTCCCGGCGGCCGGACGTCCGGTCCGCGATGCGGCGGTGCTTTGCTGCGCCGCGCCATGCAGCCCCGGCATGCTTGCCCATGCCCAACATTCATCCGGCGCGCCTTGCGGTGGCGCTCTGCGCGGGTCATCATCCGGGAAGAAGCCGGAACCGCCCCGCGGTATCCGGTCGCATCGAATGATCCGGAGACAAGCCAGGATGATCGACTACCGCCACGGCGAGCGGCCGCTGCATGACTACCTGCGTCTGCATGCCCGCGCCACGCCCGACAAGCCCGCCATCGTCTGGTACGGCCGGCGCATCAGTTACGCCGAACTCGACGACCTGAGCGACCGCTTTGCCCAGAGCCTGCGCCAGCGCGGACTGTCGCAGGGCGACGTGCTGGTGCTGGTGCTCCACAACTGCCCGCAGTTCGTGATCGCCCACCTGGGTGCGCAGAAGCTGGGGGTGGTCGTCAGCGCCTGCAGTCCCCATGCCCGGCGGTACGAACTTGCGCATCAGTTCGCTGAACTCGACGTGCGGGCCGTGGTCGCCGGCGAGGAGGACCTGCCCACGGTCCATGAGTCCCGGCCTGGCGGGCGCGATTGCACCGTGTACGGGGTGCGGGCAGGCGACATGCTGCCTGGCGTGCTGGCCATGGACGTGCCCGCCTGCATCCGCCTGCCGGGCGAGCCCGCCAAGCCCTGGCCCGACGGCGTGGTCGATCTCATGGACGAGCTCGAGGCCATGCTGCCCTTCGAGCCTCTGGCCGACCTGGCCATGGACGAGGTGGCGCTCATGGCCTGCACCTCGGGCACGACGGGCCTGCCCAAGGCGGCCATGCTGGGCCATGACGTCGCGCTCTACAAGTCGGCCGCCACGTCGATCTGCTGGGGGCTGACAGCCGACGACGTGCTGCTGGCCGACGTGCCGCTTCACCACATCTCGGGCCTGCTGGCGGGGATGGGCGTGGTGCTCTACATGGGCGCCACGGTGGTGCTGCTGGGCCGCTTCGACGCCACCGCCGTGCTGCAGGCCATCGAGGCCTGCCGCGTGACGTGGTGGTACACCATGGCGCCCTCGCTGGAACTGGTCATGGGCGCCGACGACGCGCACACCTATGACGTGTCGTCCCTGCGCGGCACCGCCAGCACCAGCTTCGGCACCATCCTGACCCGTGCGCTCGCCGACCGCTGGCACCGATTCACCGGCGGTGCCCAGGTGTTCGAGGCAGGCTACGGCCTGAGCGAGACCCACAGCTCCGACGTGATGATGCCCGCCGACGCCGTGCGCTGGGGCACCAATGGAAGGCCGGTGCCCGGCACCGAGGTGCGCATCGTCGACCCCGACACCGGTCAGCCCCGGCCCTGCGGCGCCGTTGGCGAGATCCTGCTGCGCGGCCCCCTGCCCTTCAGAGGCTACTGGATGCGGCCTGAGGCCACGGCGGCCATGTTGCGCGACGGCTGGGTGCGCACGGGCGACATCGGCCGGCTTGACGAGGAGGGCTACCTCACCTTCGTGGGACGGCGCAAGGAGATGATCAAGGTCTGGAGCTACAGCGTCTTCCCCGAGGAGGTGGAGGCCATCCTGGCGACCCATCCCGACGTGCGCCAGGCCGCGGTGATCGGGCTGCCCGACCCGGACCGCGGCGAGGCGCTGCAGGCCTACGTGGTGCTCAAGGATCCGGCCGCGCGGCAGATCCGCGTTGATGGCTTCGGGCGTCACCGCGACCGCACGGATCAGGTGCTGATCGAGTGGTGCCAGGCGCACATGTCGCACTACAAGGTGCCACGCACCATCGTCTTTCGCGATGGCCTGCCCGCCGCCGACAACGGCAAGCTGCTGCGGCGCATGCTGCGCGAGCCCGGCTTCACTGCGCCGCGCGCCAGCGGCGCCTGAATCGCCGCCGGGGGCCGGCGACGCAGGGCGCAGGCCCCGCGGCGCCCGCGCTCAGGCGACCTTGGCGCGGTAGGGCCCGAGCTCCTGCTTGGCGACGGCGTTGGTGTGCACCTCGTCGGGGCCGTCGGCCACGCGCAGGTGGCGCGCGTAGGCCCAGAAGTTCACCAGCAGCGTGTCCTGGCTCAGCCCCATGGCGCCGAAGGCCTGCATGGCGTCGTCGATCACCTGGATGCAGTTGTTGGGCGCGATCACCTTGATCATGGCGATCTCCTTGGCCGCCACCTTGTTGCCCACGGTGTCCATGCGCCAGGCGGCGTGCAGCACCATCCAGCGGGTCTGGTCGATCAGCATGCGGCCCCGGGCGATGCGCTCGCGCCAGACGCCCTGGTCGGACAGCGGCTTTCCGAAGGCCACGCGCGAGACGGCGCGCTCGCACATCATCTCCAGCGCCGACTCGGCCATGCCGATCATGCGCATGCAGTGGTGGATGCGGCCCGGACCGAGCCGGCCCTGGGCGATCTCGAAACCGCGGCCCTCGCCCAGCAGCAGGTTGGAGGCCGGCACCCGCACGTTGTCGAAGATCACCTCCGGATGGCCGAAGGGCGCGTCGTAGTGGTTCACCAGCGCCATGTCGCGCACCACCGTGATGCCGGGCGTGTCGCGCGGCACGATGATCATCGACTGCTGGCGATGCCGGTCCGGGTTGTCGGGGTCGGTCTTGCCCATCAGGATGAACAGCTTGCAGCGCTCGTTCATCGCGCCGGTGATGTACCACTTGCGGCCGTCGATGACGTAGTCGTCGCCGTCGCGGCGGATGCGCGTCTCGATGTTGGTGGCGTCCGACGAGGCCACGGCCGGCTCGGTCATGGCGAAGGAGGAGCGGATCTCGCCGTCGAGCAGCGGCTGCAGCCAGCGGGCCTTCTGCGCCTCGTTGCCGTAGCGCGCGATCACCTCGGTGTTGCCGGTGTCGGGCGCGCTGCAGTTGAAGGCCTCGGCACTCCAATAGCGGCGGCCCATGATCTCGCACAGCGGCGCGTACTCGAGGTTGGTGAGGCCCGCGCCATGCTCGTCCTCGGGCAGGAACAAATTCCACAGGCCCGCGGCGCGCGCCTTTCGCTTGAGTTCCTCCATCAGCGGCAGGCCGGTGTAGGGGCCGCCCGTGCGCTCGGCGTTCATGAAGGAGGCATGCGCCTCCTGCGCATGGCGCTTCTCGTTCGGGTAGATGTGCTCGTCCATGAAGGCGAGCAGGCGGCGGCGCAGGTCCTGCACCTTGGGGCTGTGTTCGAAGTCCATGTGGTGTGTCTCGGTTGGAGCGGATGGAAGCGGGGGACGCGGGCGCGTTCAGTCCCAGGAGAACAGGCCCAGGCTCACCGCCACCAGCGCTGGCTTGTCCTGGCCTTCGATCTCCATGGTGTTCTCGCAGCGCAGCAGCGTCCAGCCGTCGTCGCGCGCCTCGGCGGCCAACAGGCGCATGTGGTTGCGCACCCGTGCGCCGGCCTGGACGGGCGACATGAAGCGCAGCTTGTCGAGCCCGTAGTTGACCGACTTCGTGGGCGACAGTCCTTCCAGCAGCTCGTAGCTGGTGATGGGCAGCAGCGACAGCGTGAGGAAGCCGTGGGCGATGGGCGCGCCGAACGGGCTTTCGCGCGTGGCGCGCGCCACGTCGATGTGGATCCATTGCCGGTCGCCGGTGCAGTCGGCAAAGGCGTCGATGCGCGACTGGGGCACATCGACCCATGACGAGGTGCCGATGGACTGGCCGACAAAGTCGTGGAGGTTGGCGCGGGTGAGGGCGGTCATGCGGGTGCGGAGAAAGCCGAAGGGAGTGCACCGATGGTGCCGTGCCGGGCGGCGTCGCGCAGCCCCGTGGCATGCAGTGTTTTCATCGGAGCGATTCAAAGTGCTGATGCGCTGCGTCGCACGGGCGACTGAACATCGGCCCGCCGGCCCCTTGGGCACGGCCCATGCCCGATCCCAACACCCGACCAGGAGACATCCCATGAGCGGCAGCTACGAGATTCAGGACGGCGTCGCCGTCATCACCATGGACACGCCGCCCGTCAACAGCCTGGGCCTGGCCAACCGTCGCTTCATCGCCGAATCGGTTGCACGCGCCGGCAGCGATCCGCAGGTGAAGGCCATGGTGCTCACCGGCCGGGGTCGCGCCTTCTGCGGCGGGGCGGACATCCGCGAGTTCAACCGGCCCGAGGCGACCATGGCGCCGGACCTGGTCGACGTCATCGACTTCATCGAGCGCAGCGACAAGCCCATCGTCGCGGCCGTGCACCGCGTGGCCATGGGCGGCGGGCTGGAGCTGGCCATGGGCTGCCACTACCGCCTGGTACAGCGGGGCACGCAGGTCTCGCTGCCCGAGGTGCGCATCGGCATCCTGCCCGGTGCGAGCGGCACGCAGCGGCTGCCCCGCCTCATCGGGCTGGAGCCGGCCCTGAACATGATCGTGACCGGCGAGACGGTGATGAGCGAGGACCTGGCCCGGCTGCCGGGACAGCGCCTGATCGACGAACTGGTGGACGCCGACGTGGTCGGCGCTGCGGTGGCCTTCGCGCGGCAGCACGCCGCGGTGCGCCCGCTGCCGCGCGTGCGCGAGCTGCAGGTGGTGCATCCGGCGCCCGAGGCCTATCTGCAGTTCGCACGCACCCAGGTGGCCGGGGCGTCGCGCCACTTCCCGGCGCCGCTGCTGTGCCTGGATTGCGTCGCCCAGTCGGTGCGCCTGCCCTTCGACGAGGCGCTGGCCTTCGAGCGCCGCGGCGTGACCGAGCTGGTGTGGACGGCCGAGTCGGCGGCGCTGCGCAACATCTTCTTCGGCGAGCGCGCGGCCGCCAAGATCGCCGACGTGCCCGACGACACGCCCCAGCGCCCCGTCAAGACGGTGGGCGTGATCGGCGCCGGCACCATGGGCGGCGGCATCAGCATGAACTTCCTGAATGCCGGCATCCCGGTGACCAT
>NZ_QQAV01000015.1 GCF_003350475.1 Pseudacidovorax intermedius | reverse complement strand
TCATGACCTCAAGCGCTCGAACCGCCCGGTGCGGACCCGCATGCCGGGTGGTGTGGGAGGGGCTCCGTCGACAATGACGGACCCCTATCCCGATTTGGCGCGAGCCTATGCCGCCGCCGTCGTGGGGGCAGCCGCCTCACCGACCGTGGCCGGCTGGCTCACGCGCGCCCGGAACTCCCGCGGCGAGCAGCCGCAGGTGCGCGCGAAGACGCGGCTGAAATGCGCCGGATCCTCGAAGCCCAAGGCCTCGCCCACGGCGGTCACGCTGGCCGTGGTGTAGGCCAGGTGGCGCCGGGCTTCGCGCATGCGCCGGGCGTCCACAAGACGGGAGATGGGCAGGCCCGTGGCGACGCGCGCCACGCGGCTCAGATGGGTCGGCGTGACGGCCAGCGCGGCCGCGTAGTCGCTCACCCGCCAAGCCGAAGCGAAGTGCCGTTCGAGCAGGGATTCGAAGCGCCGCAGCAGGCGCGATCCAGCCAAGTCCACTGCCTCGGCCTGTGCCACGCCCAGCGCCTGGGCCGCGAGGCCGAGCACGGCGGTGCCCAGACCGCGCAGCACCAGGGCGCGCGCGGGATGCATGGGCGCCACGAAGGCCTCGGTGAGCGCGGCCAGCAGCGTGCCGAGCGTGGCTGCGCTGGCCTCGTCCACGGTCTGGGCCGAGGCGCGCGAGACCAACGAACGCGCCTCGGGAATCGCAGCCAGCTGAGCGTCCACCAGTTCGTCCGGCAGGCTCACCACCCAGCCCTGCGTGCCTGGAGAGAAGGCAAAGGCGTGCACCTCGCCGGTCGGCACGTTCACCAGCGTGTGGCTACCCAGCGGCGCCGGACCGGCCTCCAGCCAGGCCGTGCCCTGCCCTTGCTGCAGCCAGAGCAGCTGGTGCAGCCGATGGTGGCGGTGGCGTGCCAGCTCCCAGTCGTGCAGGACGGATCGGGCGGCGATGGTCTCGCAGTGCAGCACGTCGGGCAGGTCGCCCGCCTCGCCGAAGAGCGCATAGGAACGGATGGTGGGAGCCTTGGCGCCTGGAGCATGCATGATGTTCGAATCGTACAAGTCCGGACGCGTTCGATCCATTCCGGCCGGGGCGATGCAGCGCCAAGATTCGGGCCAGCCAGCCAGCGCTGGCAACCGTTCCAACCAGGAGACTGCATCCATGAAAACCCAGGTCTGCATCATCGGCGGTGGCCCTTCCGGCCTGCTGCTGTCCCAACTGCTCGATCTCAAGGGCATCCGCAACGTGGTGCTCGAAAAGCACAGCCGCGACTACGTGCTGGCGCGCATCCGCGCCGGCGTGCTGGAGCATGGCTTCGCCGAACTGATGCGCGAAGCCCAGTGCGGCGAGCGCATGGACCGCGAGGGCGAGATCCACCACGGCTTCTTCATCTCGCACGACGGCCAGATGGACCGCATCGACCTGCACAAGTACTCGGGCGGCCAGTCGGTGGTGGTCTATGGCCAGACCGAACTGACGCGCGACCTGTACGAAGCGCGCGACCGCGCGAAGGGCCAAGTGGTGCATGACGCGCAGGACGTGCAGCCGCACGACCTGGCCACCGATGCGCCCTGGGTCAGCTACCGCAAGGGCGACGAGGTGATCCGCATCGACTGCGACTTCGTCATCGGCGCGGACGGCTTCCACGGCGTCAGCCGCAAGTCGATCCCGGCGGATGTGCTGCGCGAGTACGAGAAGGTCTATCCCTTCGGCTGGCTGGGTGTGCTCTCGCGCACCAAGCCCGTCTCGCCGGAGCTGATCTATGCGCGGCACGAGCGCGGCTTCGCGCTGTGCTCGATGCGCTCGCAGGTTCTCAGCCGCTACTACATCCAGGTGCCGCTGACCGACACGGTCGAGGCCTGGAGCGACGAACTCTTCTGGGCGGAGCTGCAGCGCCGGCTGCCGGCCGAGGTGGCCGGGCGCCTGCAGACCGGGCCCTCCATCGAGAAGTCCATCGCCCCGCTGCGCTCCTTCGTGGCCGAGCCGATGCGCTGGGGCCGGCTCTTCCTGGCCGGCGACGCCGCCCACATCGTGCCGCCCACGGGCGCACGCGGCCTGAACACCGCCGCGTCCGACATCCACTACCTCTATCACGCGATGGTGGACCACTACCTCAAGAACGACTCCACCGGCCTCGATCAGTACTCGGCCAAGGCCCTGGCCCGGGTGTGGAAGGCGCAGCGCTTCTCCTGGTGGATGACGACCATGCTGCATACCTTTCCGCAGAACAGCGGCTATGACGTCGCGCTGCAGCGCACGGAGTTGGACTACCTGCTTTCTTCCGACCGGGCCAAGGGCGTGCTGGCGGAGAACTATGTCGGCCTGCCGTTCTGATTGAAGGAGCGGCCACCGGGGCCAGCGGGCCCATCTTTGGTGCGCCGCACAACCCATGGCGGGGCGCCGCGTCCCGCCACGCCCGCCAAGCCCCCGTCCTCGGGGGCTTTTTCTTTGGCACGGAGCTTGCGTGATCTGACCCGGAGCCCCGGCAGTGTCGCCGTTGCGGCTCCAGCGCCCCCGCCAATGCCGGCGGAACCCCGCGCGTGCGGTGCCTCTGTCGGCGCCTGCCTCACGCGGTTGTTCCCACACGATCTGCATCCTCGCTCCGGCGGCGGCGCCCTCCTCCCGGTCATCCATCGCCGGTGAAGGCGATCCTCCGCACCGCAGGGTGCGCGCAGGACCCCTCATGAAACTCATCGTCGTTGGCCACGGCATGGTCGGCCACAAATTCCTCGAAGAGCTCGCCGCGTCCTCCCTTTCCCAGGCAGACGTCACCGTGCTGTGCGAAGAGCCGCGGCCTGCCTACGACCGCGTGCACCTGTCCGAATACTTCAGCGGCAAGACGGCCGAGCAGCTGTCGCTGGTCGAGACCGGCTTCTTCGAGCGCAGCGGCTTCTCGCTGCGCCTGGGCACCCGCGCGGTGGCCATCGAGCGCCGCAACAACACGGTCACCACCGCCGACGGCGAAGTACTGCCCTACGACAAGCTGGTGCTGGCCACGGGCTCGGCGCCCTTCGTGCCGCCGGTGCCCGGCCGCGAGCGGCCACACTGCCATGTCTACCGCACCATCGAGGACCTCGAAGGCATGAAGGCCTCCGGCGCCAAGTCGAAGAGCGGCGTGGTGGTGGGCGGTGGCCTGCTGGGCCTGGAATGCGCCAAGGCGCTGCGCGACCTGGGCCTGGAAACCCATGTCGTCGAATTTGCGCCACGGCTGATGGCGGTGCAGGTGGACGAAGGCGGCGGCCGCATACTGCGCAGCAAGATCGAGGCGCTGGGCGTGCAGGTGCACACCGGCCGCAACACGGTGGAGATCACCGACGGCGCCACCGCCCGGCACCGCATGGTCTTCTCCGACGGCACATGGCTGGAGACCGACATGATCGTGTTCTCTGCCGGCATCCGGCCACAGGACGCCCTCGCCCGCCAGAGCGCCCTGGCCATCGGGCCGCGCGGCGGGGTGGCGGTGGACAGCCACTGCCGCAGCGCCGACCGCGACATCTACGCCATCGGCGAATGCGCCTCGTGGAACGAGCAGCTCTACGGCCTGGTCGCGCCCGGCTACGAAATGGCCCGCGTCGCCGCCCGCCACCTGGCCGGCGACGCCGAAGCCGCCTTCGCGGGCGCCGACATGAGCACCAAGCTCAAGCTGATGGGCGTGGACGTGGCCAGCATCGGCGATGCCCACGGCCGCACGCCGGGCGCGCGCAGCTTCCAGTACGTGGACGAGATCAAGCAGGTCTACAAGAAGATCGTGGTCAGCGCCGACGGCACCCAACTGCTGGGCGCGGTGCTGGTGGGCAATGCCGACGAATACGGCACGCTGCTGCAGATGGCGCTCAATGGCATCGCCCTGCCCGAGTCGCCCGAGTTCCTGATCCTGCCCTCCAGCGACGGCCAAGCCAAGCCGGGGCTGGGCGTGGACGCGCTGCCGGACACCGCGCAGATCTGCTCCTGCAACAACGTCAGCAAGGGGCAGATCTGCGCGGCGGTGGGCGAAGGCGCCTGCACCATCGGCCAGATCAAGGCCTGCACCAAGGCCGGCGCCACCTGTGGCGGCTGCGTGCCGTTGGTCACGCAGGTGATGAAGGCCGAGATGAGCCGCCGCGGCCTGGCCGTCAACAACCACCTGTGCGAGCACTTCCCGCATTCGCGGCAGGAGCTTTATCACCTGGTGCGCGTGGGCGGCATCAAGACCTTCGACGAGCTGCTGGCCAAGCACGGCAACGGCCTGGGCTGCGACATCTGCAAGCCGACGGCGGCCAGCATCCTGGCCTCGTGCTGGAATGACTTCGTGCTCAAGCCCGAGCTGGCCAAGCTGCAGGACAGCAACGACTACTTCCTGGGCAACATCCAGAAGGACGGCACCTACTCGGTGGTGCCGCGCATGCCCGGCGGCGAGGTCACGCCCGATGGCCTGATCGCCGTCGGCCAGGTGGCCAAGAAGTACGGCCTCTACACCAAGGTCACGGGCGGCGCGCGGGTCGACATGTTCGGCGCCCGTCTGGAGCAACTGCCGCTGATCTGGGAAGAACTGATCGCCGCCGGCTTCGAGAGCGGCCATGCCTACGGCAAGTCGCTGCGCACCGTGAAGAGCTGCGTGGGCAGCACCTGGTGCCGCTACGGCGTGCAGGATTCGGTGGGCCTGGCCGTCGAGCTGGAGAACCGCTACAAGGGCCTGCGCGCGCCGCACAAGATCAAGTTCGGCGTCTCCGGCTGCACCCGCGAATGCGCCGAGGCGCAGGGCAAGGACGTCGGCGTGATCGCCACCGAGAGGGGCTGGAACCTCTACGTCTGCGGCAACGGCGGCATGAAGCCGCGCCATGCCGAGCTGATCGCCAGCGACCTCTCCAAGCCGCAACTCATCGCGCTCATCGACCGCTTCCTGATGTTCTACGTGCGCACGGCCGACCGGCTGCAGCGCACCAGCACCTGGCGCGACAACCTCGAAGGCGGGCTCGACTACCTGAAGAAGGTGCTGATCGAGGACAGCCTGGGTCTGGCCGCCGAGCTGGAGATGCAGATGCAGGCCGTGGTCGACACCTACCAGTGCGAATGGAAGACCGCCGTGACCAACCCCGCCGTGCGCAGCCGCTTCCGCAGCTTCGTCAACAGCGAGCTGCCGGACGAGCGCATCGTCTTCGTGAAGGAGCGCGGGCAGATCCGTCCGGCCCGCGCCGAAGAGCGCGGAGCCGATGCGGCTGCTGCGCCGACGAGCGCAGCCGACGAGCCCGCCACCGAAGCCACGCCCGCCTGAGGAGCCCCGCCATGACCACGACCCTCACGCCCACATGGACGGCCGTCTGCGCCGTCTCGGACATCCTGCCCGACACCGGCGTCTGCGCCCGCATCGACGGCCGGCATGTCGCGATCTTCCGCATCGGGGACGACCGCTTCTACGCTATCGACAACGTCGACCCGCAGTCGGGCGCCAGCGTGCTTTCGCGCGGGCTCACCGGCAGCCTGGGCGGACGCACGGTCGTCGCCTCCCCGCTCTACAAGAACCACTTCGACCTGGCGACCGGCGAATGCCTGGAAGCCCCTCAGCACTCGGTGCGCGCCCATGCGGTGCGCGTGGAGGGCGACCGCGTGCTCGTCGCCCTCGCCTGACTCCCTTTCCCCTTCAAGATCCTCAAAGGAATCCCATGGCCTACCTTGCCCCTGCCGAGTTCGTCACCAAGATGGTCGACGCTGGTGAATCCAAGCTGTTGATGTCCACGCGCGACACGCTGATCCGCTCCTACATGGCGGGCGCCATCCTGGCGCTGGCAGCGGCCTTCGCCGTCACCATCACCGTCAACACCGGCAACGCGCTGGTCGGCGCGATGCTGTTCCCGGTCGGCTTCATCATGCTGTACCTGATGGGCTTCGACCTGCTGACCGGCGTGTTCACGCTGGCGCCGCTGGCGGTCTTCGACAAGCGCCCCGGCGCCACCTGGGGCGGCGTGATGCGCAACTGGGCTCTGGTGTTCTGCGGCAACTTCGCCGGCGCGCTCACGGTGGCCGTGTTCATGGCCATCATCTTCACCTTTGGCTGGTCCGAGGCGCCCAACGCCATCGGCCAGCGCATCGGCCACATCGGCGAGGGCCGCACGGTGGGCTATGCGGCCCATGGCGCCGCCGGCATGCTGACGCTGTTCATCCGCGGCGTGATGTGCAACTGGATGGTCTCCACCGGTGTGGTGGCGGCCATGATGTCCACCTCGGTGTCGGGCAAGGCCATCGGCATGTGGATGCCGATCACGGTGTTCTTCTACATGGGCTTCGAACACAGCGTGGTCAACATGTTCCTGTTCCCGTCGGGCCTGCTGCTGGGCGGCCACTTCACGCTGATGGACTACCTGATCTGGAACGAGATCCCCACCGTGCTGGGCAACCTGGTGGGCGGCCTGACCTTCGTGGGCGCCACGCTCTATTCCACGCACTACAAGACGGCGCCCAAGCGCATCAGCGCCTGAGCGTGTGGTTGCGCAGGGCGAGCCGCCGACCACCGTGACGGGCCCAGCTGGAGCGCTGCCGCGCGTCACCCTCGGCCAGCATTCGCTGGCTGCGCCGGGCGGGCCCAACCAGGACTTCCATGGCGCGATGCTGCCGACCGGCCATCTGTTGGCCAGCAAGGGCATCGCGCTGGCGATTGCCGACGGCATCAGCAGCAGCCCGGTGAGCCAAGAGGCGGCGCAGACGGCCGTCGGCGCCTTCCTCGCCGACTATTACGCGACAAGCGAAAGCTGGTCGGTACGCCGCGCAGGCCAGCGCGTCATCGCCGCCACCAATGCCTGGCTGCATGCGCAGACGATGCGCGGCGGCGCCCGCTTCGACAAGGACCGCGGCCATGTCTGCACCTTCACGGCGCTGGTGCTCAAGGGCCGCGAGCTGCACCTGCTGCATGTGGGCGACGCACGGCTGTGCCGACTGCATGCGACGACGCTGGAGCCGCTCTCCGAGGACCATCGCGTGCAGGTGTCCTCCGCCGAGTCCTACCTGGCGCGTGCCCTCGGGGCAGGCGCCCAGGTCGAGATCGACTACCGCTGCTGGGAAGCCGAGCCCGGCGAGGTCTACCTGCTGGCCACCGATGGCGCGCACGCCCATCTCACGGCGGCCGACGTGCACGAGGCGCTGGGCCTGCATGCCCATGACTTCGACGCCGCTGCCGCCGCGCTCGCCCGGCGTGCCCGCGAGCGCGGCAGCGAGGACGACGCGACCGTGCTGCTGCTGCGCATCGACGCCCTGCCCGCGCCCGGCCAGCCCCTGCCCCAGCTCAGCCGCGAAGGACTGGCCCTGCCGCCGCCGCTTGCGCCCGGCATGGCCTTCGAAGGATTCACGCTCGTGCGCGAACTCAAGGTCGGCCCGCGCAGCCATGTCTGGCTGGCGACCGACGACGAGAGCGGCGCGCAGGTGGCGCTGAAGGTGCCCGCGCTGGACCTGCGCGAGAGCGCCGAGGCGCTCGACCGCTTCGTGCTGGAGGAATGGGTGGCACGGCGCATCGACCATCCGCACGTGCTCAAGGCCTGGCCGGGCCGACGCGCGCGGCGCCACCTCTTCGTGGCCATGGCGTATGTGGAAGGCCAGACGCTGGCCCAGTGGATGGTGGACCATCCGCGCCCTTCGCTCGACGAGGTGCGCGCCCTGCTCGACCAGATCGGCCGCGGCCTGCAGGCCCTGCACGGCCGCGAGATGCTGCACCAGGACCTGCGGCCCGAGAACGTGATGATCGACCGCGCCGGCACCGCGCGGCTGATCGACTTGGCCTCGGCCCATGTGGCCGGCCTGGCGGAGGGCCGCGGGCCGCTGGCGGCCGATGCGCCGGGCACGCTGCAGTACATGGCGCCGGAATACCTGCTGGGCCGGGGCGGCAGTGCCCGGTCCGACCTCTTCTCGCTGGCGGCCCTGGGCTACCAGATGCTCACCGGCCAGTTGCCCTACGGCCTGGCCGCGACCCGCGTGCGCCAGCCGCAGGACCTGCGACGCCTGCGTTTCGTGCCGCTGCGCCATCACCGGCCCGATCTGCCCGCTTGGCTGGACGTCGTGCTGCAGAAGGCCATGAGCCCGCAGCCCGCGCGGCGGCAGGAGGCCGTGTCGGAACTGCTGCATGAACTGCGCACGCCCACGGCCGCGCAGCGTCGCGTGCGGCCGCTGCCGCTGGCCGAGCGCGATCCGGTGCGCTTCTGGCAAGGACTGTCGCTGGCGCTGGCCGTCCTGGTGCTGCTGCTGGCAGGCCTTCTGGTGCTTCGCACCCCGTTTTCTTGATCCATATCTAAGGTTCGCGCTGCGGCGCAGCATGGCGCGGCGGAATCGCCGCATGATGCGGCCACCGGTTCCATGCACCCCGGCACCGTCCGAGGCATGGCCGGATTGCTGCATCGCCGCCCTGCCTCATGAACGATCGCCTGCTTGAAGACACCGAGCCTCCAGCGCGCTGGGCGCAGGTCACGGCCGTGCGCGGCCCGGTGCTCGAGCTGCGGTGCGACGAGGGCCTGCCCGGCATCCATGAAGCGCTGATCGTCGACCCCGATGGGGCCGCCGTGGTGTGCGAGGTGCAGTCGCACCTGGATGCCCGGCGCTTCCGCGCCATCGCCCTGCAACCCACCCAGGGCCTTTCGCGGCTGATGCGGGCGCAGCTCACGGGCGCGCCGCTGACGGTGCCTGTCGGGCCGGCCATCCTCGGCCGCCTGCTCGACGTGCTCGGCCAGCCGGGCGATGGCGGCCTGGCGTTGCCCGCCGATACCCCCCGACGCGCCATCCACCAGCCTGCGCCGCCGCTGGCGGGCCAGCGGCCGGACGTGCAGCTGTTTGCCACCGGCATCAAGGTGCTGGACCTGCTGGCGCCGCTGGCCCAGGGCGGCAAGGCCGCCATGTTCGGCGGGGCGGGCGTGGGCAAGACGGTGCTGGTCACCGAGCTCATCCATGCCATGGTGGCCGGCTATGACGGCGTCTCGGTCTTCGCCGGCGTGGGCGAGCGCTCGCGGGAGGGCCACGAGATGCTGCACGACATGCGCAACTACGGCGTGCTCGACCGCACGGTGCTGGTCTACGGCCAGATGAACGAGCCGCCGGGCGCACGCTGGCGGGTGCCGCTGGCGGCCCTGACCATGGCCGAGCATGTGCGCGATGAAGAGGGCCGCAACGTGCTGCTGCTCATGGACAACGTGTTCCGCTTCGTCCAGGCCGGGGCCGAGGTGTCGGGCCTGCTGGGCCGCATGCCTTCGCGCGTGGGCTACCAGCCCACGCTGGCCACGGAGATCGCGGCCCTGCAGGAGCGCATCGCCTCCGGTCCGCGGGCCTCCGTCACCGCCATCGAGGCCGTGTACGTGCCCGCCGACGATTTCACCGACCCGGCCGTGGCGGCCCTGAGCGCGCACATGGATTCGACCGTCGTGCTCTCGCGCGAACTGGCCGCCCAGGGCATCTACCCGGCCATCGACCCGCTGCGCACCACCTCCGTGCTGCTGGACCCGGCCATCGTGGGCACCGCCCATGCGCAGACCGCGGCCGCGGTGCGCGAACTCATCGAGCACTACGACGAGATGCGCGACGTGATCGCCCTCCTCGGCGTGGAGGAACTGGGCCAGGAAGAGCAGCGCCTCGTCGGCCGCGCCCGGCGCCTGCAGCGCTTTCTGACGCAGCCCTTCTTCGTGGCCGCCGCCTTCACCGGCATGGCCGGCCGCAGCGTCACCGTGGCCGAGACCATTGCAGGCTGCCAGGCCATCCTGGCCGGCGACTGCGACGACTGGGACGAGCGCTCGCTCTACATGATCGGTACGCTGGACGAGGCCCGCGCCCACGAGGACGAACGCCGGCGCGGTACCCCCGCCGCCGCGGCCGACGCGAAGGAAGCGGCATGAACACACGCATGGTCCCGCCCCCGGCTGCGCCCGACGCCAGTGCCACCGGCGCCTCGACGGCACCGGCCGCCCTGCACCTGACCATCACCGCGCCGCTGGCCATCGTGCTGGACGAGGCCGACGTCGCTTCGCTGCGCGCCGAGGACGCCAGCGGCGACTTCGGCGTCCGGCCCGGCCATGCCGACTTCCTGACGGTGATCGAGGCCGGCGTGCTGCGCTGGCGCGCTGCCGAAGGGCCCTGGCGTTACTGCGCGCTGCGTGGCGGCGTGTTCAGCGTGGAAGGCGGCCGCAGCGTGCGCGTGGCCTGCCGCGAGGCGACGGTGGGCGATGACCTGGGCGCCTTGCAGGCCCGCATCGCGCACGAGCGCGCCGAGGCGCGCGAGGCATTGCTGCGTGCGCGCAGCCAGGACACGCGCCTGCACGCCCGCGCCATCCGGCAGCTCATGCGCGAGCTGCGTGCTGGCGGCGACACGCTGGGCCTGTCGACGGAGGCCGAGGCATGAGCAGCGGTCCTGTCCACGCGAATGACCGCGCCTCTGCCCTTCCGAATGAGCCATCGGGAAGCGCGGGCTTGGGCGACATCCCTTCATCGCGTGCTGCATGGGGCGTTGCCCCCTCTCCCCGGCCCTCTCCCACGAGGGGAGAGGGTGTTCAGGCACAGCCAGCAGCACCCACGGACCCCAAGCAGGCCGCAGCCCAACGTGCCCAGGCCCGCGAACAGGCCGCGCAGCGCGATCCCGAACCCTCGCTGGCGCGGCGCTTTGGGCAGATCGGCGTGCTGGGCTGGCTGATCGTGCTGCCCACCCTGGCCGGCCTGTGGCTCGGACACCGGCTGGACCGCTGGCTGGGCACCGGCATCACGCTGGCCGCCGCGCTGCTGATGGCGGGGGCCGGGCTCGGCCTGTGGCTGGCACTGCGTTGGATGCGCGAGCAATGACCCTCTTCCCCTTCGATCCGTCCGCCGGCCTGGGCTGGCTGCTTGCCGCAGCGGCTGGCATGGCCCTGGGCTGGCTGCACTTCCGCAGCCTGGCGTCCGTGACGCGGCTGCTGGTCGCCGGCCGGGCTGCCGGCGTCGCGCTGCATGTGGGCCGCTGGCTACTCCTGGTGGCCCTGCTGTTGCTGTGTGCGCGGACCAGCACCGGCGCGCTGCTGGCGGCTACGGCGGGAGTGATGGGCGGGCGCGCGATCGCCCTGAGGCGCACCGCATGAACATCGACAACCCGCTCACCGCCGCCGTGGCCTTTCGCATCGGGCCGGTGGACATCACCTGGCCCGTGGTCACCACCTGGGGTGTCATGGCCGTGCTGGGCGTGGGGGCCTTCCTCGCCACCCGGCGCCTGTCCCTGCGGCCGGGCCGCGTGCAGGCGGCGCTGGAGATGGTGGTGGAGGTGCTCGATGGCGAGATCGCCGCCGCCATCCCCGGCAATCCGGGCCGCTTCCGCGGGCTCATCGGCACGCTGCTGCTGTTCATCGCCTGCGCGAACGCGTCCTCGCTGCTGCCGGGCGTGGAGCCGCCCACCGCCCACCTGGAAACCGACGCCGCCCTGGCGGCCGTGGTGCTGGTGGCCGGCCTGGTGTGGGGCATCCGCATCCTGGGCCTGCGCGGGTGGCTCGCCACCTTCACCCATCCCACGTGGGTGATGCTGCCGCTGAACCTCGTCGAGCAGGTCACGCGGCACTTCTCGCTCATGGTCCGCCTGTTCGGCAATGTGATGAGCGGCGTCTTCGTCGTCGGCATCGTCAGCGCGCTGGCCGGGCTGCTGGTGCCCATCCCCCTGATCGCGCTCGATCTGCTGACGGGCGCGGTGCAGGCCTACATCTTCGCCACGCTGGCGCTGGTCTTCATCGGCTCGGCCGTCAACGAAGCCGGCGCGGGCGACCCTTCTTCCACGGACACCCCGGAGCCTCCCCATGGATAACCTCGTCCAGATCGTCAGCATCGTCGCCGCCGCCTTCGCCGTCGGCCTGGGGGCCATCGGCCCCGCCCTGGCCGAAGGCCGCGCCGTGGCCGCTGCGCTCGACGCCATCGCCCGCCAGCCCGAGTCGGCCGGCGCCATCTCGCGCACGCTGTTCGTGGGCCTGGCCATGATCGAGACCATGGCCATCTACTGCCTGGTCGTGGCGCTGCTGCTGCTGTTCGCCAACCCCTTCGTGCGATGAGCTTCCACTGGACCACCTTCGCGTTCCAGCTGGTGAACGTGGTGGTGCTGCTGGCGATCCTTCAGCGCTTCCTGTTCCGGCCGCTGGCCGATGTGATCGCGCGGCGGCAGGCGCAGACCGCTGCCGCCGTGCAGGCCGCCGGCGAGGCAAAGGTGCAGGCCGAAACCGCGGCACTGCAGGCCCGGGCCGAAACGCAGGCCACGCTCGACGCGCGGCAGCAGCTGCTGGCCACGGCGCAGGCCGAGGCCCAGGCGCGGCGCACGGAACTGCTGACGCAGGCCCGTGCCGAGGCGGCCCGCATCGTGGCCGAAGGCCGCGCAGCCGCCGAACGGGACGCCGCTGCCCGCGAGCGGCGCAATTGGGAACATGCCCGCACGCTGGCCGCAGGCATCGCCACGCGGGCGCTGGGCGCGCAGCCGGTGGCGGCCGAGGGCTACGCGCGGCGGCTGGCCGATGCGCTCCGGTCCATGCCCGACGCTGAGCGGCAGGCCCTGCTGGCCGGCGGGCACCTGCAGCTGGTGGCGCCGCGGCCACTGACCGACATCGAATGGCAGGCCGCCCGCCAGGCGCTCGCCCCCTGGCTCGGCGAGGCACTGCCAGCCCCGACGATGGACCCGGCGCTCATCGCGGGCCTGGAGCTGTGTTCGGACACCGGCGCCGTGCGCAACTCGCTGGCCCATGACCTGGAACGGATCGCCGAGGCGATGCGCGATGACACCGTCACCGATTGACCCGCAACTGGCCGCACTGCAGTCGCGCATCGACGCCGCCGTGCTCGGCCCCGGCGTGGAGGAGCACGGCACCGTCAGCGCCATCGCCGATGGCCTGGCCACGGTGACCGGCCTGCCCGGCGCGCAGCTCAACGAGGTGGTGCTGTTCGACAACGGCGCCCGCGGCTTCGTGCTCACGCTCGAAGAAGACCGGCTCCATGTCGCCTTCATCGATCCGATGGACGGCATCGCCGCCGGGGCGCGCGTGACCCGCAGCGGCGAACTCGCGTCGGTGCCGGTCGGCCCCGCGCTGCTGGGCCGGGTGCTCGACCCGCTGGGGCGCCCGCTCGATGGCCTTCCAGCCCCGCCGTGCGACGAGCACCTGCCCGCCGAGCGGCCGGCGCCGGCCATCATCGACCGCGACTTCGTCAGCGAGCCCGTCGCCACCGGCCTGCTGGTGGTCGATGCGCTCTTCGCCATCGGCCGGGGCCAGCGCGAGCTGATCATCGGCGAGCGGCAGACGGGCAAGACCTCCATCGCCGTCGACGCCCTGATCGCGCAGGCGGGCGGCGACGTCATCTCGGTCTACGTGGCCATCGGCCAGCGTATGTCCTCGGTGCGGCGCGTGATCGAGGCGGTGCGGGCGCGCGGCGCGCTGGCGCGCACGCTCTTCGTCGTCGCCGAAGCGACGGCCCAGCCCGGGCTGCAGTGGCTGGCGCCCTTCGCCGCGACGTCCATGGCCGAGTGGTTCCGCGACCGCGGCCAGCATGTGCTCATCGTCTACGACGACCTCACGCGCCATGCCGCCACCCACCGCGAGCTGGCCCTGCTCTCGCACCAGCCGCCGGGCCGCGAGGCCTACCCGGGCGACATCTTCTACCTGCATGCGCGCCTGCTGGAACGCGCGGCCAAGCTCTCGGCCGCGCGCGGCGGCGGCTCGCTCACGGCGTTGCCGATCGCAGAAATCGAGTCGGGCAACCTCTCCGCCTACATCCCCACCAACCTGATCTCCATCGCCGATGGGCAGATCGTGACCTCGGAAGTGCTCTTCGCCGCCAACCAGCGGCCGGCCGTGGACATCGGCCTGTCGGTCAGCCGCGTCGGCGGCAAGGCGCAATGGGGCGCCCTCAAGGCCGTGGCAGGGCGGCTGCGCCTGGACTACGCCCAGTACCTGGAGATGAAGATGTTCGCGCGCTTCGGCGGCTTCGGCGACGAGGCCATGAAGGGCCGCATGGTGCGCGGCGAACGCATTGCGGCACTCCTGGCGCAGGACCGCTTCGCGCCCTTGCCGGTGGTGGTGCAGATCGCCCTGCTGGCGGCCCTGGACGCCGGCGTGCTTGACGCGGTGGAGCCGGCGCGGCTGCCCGCGCTCAAGGCCGCCCTCCCCGCCCGCGTGGAGGCGGAACCCCGGCTGCAGGCCCTGCGCGCGCAACCCGACGCGCTCGATGCCGCCACGCGCGCGCTGCTCGTCGAACTGGTGCAACAGGCCCTGCAATGACCGCGCGTCCCGAGGACCTGCGACGGCGCCTAGCCGGCCTGGACCAGATCGACGAAGTGGTGGGCGCCCTGCGCGCCATCGCCTCGGGACAGTCGGCCGCCGCTCGCAGTGCGCTGCCCGCCATCGAGGCCCATGCGCTCACGACGCGCCGCGCCCTGGCGCGCCTGGCGGCGTCGCAGGTGACGGCCACGGCCACGGCGCCGGCTGGGCCGGGCCTGCTGCTGGTGATCGGCGCGTCGCAGGGCTTTGCGGGCGCCTATCCGCAGCGGGTGGCCGCGGCAACGCTGCAGGGGCTGGCACCGGACACGGGTCTGCTGGTGGTGGGCCGCCGGACCGTGCAGGCACTCCTCGACCGTGGACGACGGCCGCTGTGGTCTGCGGACCTGCCCGGACATCCGGCGGCAATTCCCGCCCTGGCCAGCGAGGTGACCGCTGCCCTGCTGGCGCAGGCCGTCGAGCACCCAGGGCCCATCCATGCCATCGCCGGCCTGCCCGGAGCCGGCCACGCGCCGACGGTGGTGCGACTCTTCCCGCCCGAACCCGTGGCCCCGGCGCAAGGCATGGAACCACCTCTGATGACCCTGGCCCCGGCCGTGCTGATGACCTCGCTGCTGCAGGAAGCGCTCTTCGCCGCCGTGGCGCGTGCCCTGATGCGCGGCCTGGAGGCCGAGGCCGCCGCCCGCATGCAGGCCATGGCCCAGGCCCGCAGCAACCTGCAGCGCCGCAGGAACGAGGTCGAGGCCGCCTACCGGCAAGCGCGGCAGGAGCAGATGACGACGGAGATGATCGAGTTGGCGTCGGGGCGATAGGAGCGCTGACTGCGTCGTCGCGCGGGGGACGGGTGCTCCCTCACCGTGTTCGACGAAATCACCCAGTGGCCCTCCGTCGGCTTCTGGCCCAGCTCAGCATGACGCTGCGCCAGAGCCAGGCCGCACGCATCGCCGCCCAGCCCAACCCGGACGGCAGCGCCTACGAAGCGCACAAGGTCCGCACCATCCGCCGGCGCAAAGGGGACCATTCGCCGCGGCATGTTCGAGCGGCTGCGCCCCCCGCTACCTCAAGAAATCCGCCACCGCCGACCGCGCCACGGTCGCCATCGACCCGCGGGCCGCGCGCATCGCCCGCGTCCACCAGTACGGCCTGCGCGACAGCGTGGACTGGCGCCGCGCCGGGAGTCCGACTGTGCGCTACGCGCGGCGCGAGCTGCTGGGCCTCATCGAGGCAGAAGTGCGGGCCTACATGTTCGACCCGGGCAACAGCACCACGCCCGCCGCACCAGCCGCCAGCGGCGGCAGCACCACGTACATGGTCAGCATCACACTGCCCGATGGCACCACGGGCGCCGTCAATGCGGCAACGGCGAACGATGCGGAGAACCTCTCCAAGTTGCTTTCCCGGCTCGGCTCGGCGCGTCGGGTAGCGTCTATTTGGTCGCCCCTGCAAAATCCCGCCACCCCGCATGGATGCTGGATTCCTTGGGGCTTGCGGTGCACCGAATCCCCCAGGAATCGTTGTACAGGCAGCTGATTTCTGAGGGATTTGCATGGCCGAGCGCAGCGACACGCCCGACTTCTTCCGCCCCCGCCTGGCCGACATGATCGACCTTCGCCACCCGCTGGCGGTGCTGGCCAGCCGCCTGCCCTGGGCACAGATCGAAGCGGCCTTGATGCCTTACTTCACACGTCGCGCTCGCCCAGGCCGGCAACTCGAACAAGACGATCTCTTCGGCCCCTCGCTGCAAATCGCCGGTGCCGGCGTCGCCGCCGCAGGGCGCCCGCGCCTTCCCATCCGCCTCATGGCCAGCCTGCTGTACCTGAAGCACACCTTCAAGCTCAGCGACGAGGAGCTGGTCCAGCGCTGGGCCGAGAACGTCGTGTGGCAGTTCTTCAGCGGCATGACCCACTACGAGCCGCGCCTGCCCTGCCCTGCGATGCCACGCAGATCGGACGCTTTCGCACCGCCATCGGCGAGGTGGGCGTGGAGGAACTGCTCAAGGCCACCATCGACACGGCCGTGTCCTCCAAGGCGGTCCGGCCCGCCGAGTTCGAGCGGGTGATCGTGGACACCACGGTGCAGGAGAAGGCCATCGCCCACCCGGTGGATTCGCGCCTGCTGGAGATCGCGCGCCACAAAGTGGTGGCCGCAGCCAAGCGTGCGGGCATCGCCTTGAAGCAGACCTTCGTCAAGGAAGCCAAGACACTGCGCCGGCGTGCTGGCGGCTACGCCCACGCCCGGCAGTTCAAGCGCCTGCGCAAGGTGCTCAAACGCCAGCGCACGATCCTGGGCATCGTGCTGCGCGAGGTGCAGCGCAAGATCGGTGAGGCCCGCCATGAAGCCAGCGCAGCGGCCCTGTCGAATCTGCAGACGCTGATGCAGCGCGCCGAGCGCATGCGCCGCCAGCGCCCGAAGGACAAGGACAAGCTCTATGCCCTGCACGCCCCGGAGGTGGAGTGCATCGGCAAGGGAAAGGCCCGCAAGCCCTACGAGTTCGGCGTGAAGGTGGGCGTGGCCGTCACGCACCGGCAAGGCCTGATGGTGGGCGCACGCAGCTTCACCGGCAACCCGTATGACGGCCACCTGCTGGCCGAGCAACTGCAGCAGGTGCGCATCCTGACCGAGGACACGGGTGCCAGGCTCAAACAGGTGGTCGTGGACCTGGGCTTTCGGGGTGTGGATGCGCACAACCCAGGCGTTCAGATCATTCACCGCGGCAAGTTCAAAAGCCTGACGGCGCTGCAGCGGCACTGGCTCGCTCGACGCCAGGCGGTGGAGCCGGCCATCGGGCATCTGAAGCAGGACAACGGGATGGAGCGGTGCTGGCTGCAAGGGGCCACGGGCGATGCGCTGCACGCGGTGCTGTGCGCGGCGGGCTACAACATCCGATGGCTGCTGCGCGCCATCGTGCGCCTGGCCCTCGGGGGTCTTGTCGTGCCCTTGTTTGCCGCGCTCGTCATGCTCCTTCACTTGCTTGCAGTGGCCTCGGGCGTGGGCAAAGCCAGGGCCTTTCGCGCCGGCTGTGCGGCCCTTTGAATTTTGCAGGGCCGACTATTTGACGCTGCTGTCAAGGAGATTATTTTCTGGAAGCGAATTGCGCAAATGCTGAACGATTAAATTCGCCTGAGCATTCGGTGCACGTTGTTGATTTATCAATTGCGCAATGCGCCCGTGCGCATTTGCGCAATGATTTCGCACAAAGCCTACTCGGGATTGGCTTTCCAAGCGATCGCCCGACGGGCACAGTGCGGCTCGTGAACTTTCAAACCTACTGCCTTCAGCACCGCCCCGAAGCTCGCGAAATCACGGACGCGATCCAATTTATGGAATTGGATATCTTTTGCCGGCTCGTTCCGCGCGCCGATGAGCCCTACATTCAAAAGCTCGGGAAATTCATCTCCGACACGCTGGCGGGCAAGGCCCGGGTAGCGCTGGACGAGGCACTTGCCGCCGCAGCCGACTGCGCTCAGCTGGAGTTAGATGAGTTAGGGAAGCCTCTCTGAGACCGCGTGATCGGGCATCCCTCTAGCCTTAACCTTAACAACTGAGATACATTGTTCAGGCAGGAGAGTGCACCATGGCAATCGGATGGAATGATATCGCAATTATATTTGCCACATTTGTTGGCCCCATTGCTGCGGTGCAGGCGCAGAAATTCTTGGAAAAGAGGCGTGATATTGAAGGAAAAAAGGCGGAGATTTTTCGTACCTTGATGGCTACGAGAAATGCCAGGATATCCCCCGATCACGTACGAGCGCTAAATTCGATTGCGATAGACTTTTACGGCACTGTTCGACCCTCTGCCCCCCCGAAAAGGAGCAAAAGTGAGCAAGCCGTAATGAATGCGTGGAAAGAATATCACACGCACCTTAACATCTACGGCGACGGTCGTCCCTTGTCTCAAAAAGAGATAGAACAATGGGGGGCCCGTGGCGAGGAGCTTTTTCTCAACTTGATCGTCGCACTGGCTGCAGCAACCAATTACGAATTCGATCGCGCAGAACTTCGCGGCGGGGCATACCTGCCACGCGCCTATGACGACAACGAACAGGAACAACTCGCGATTCGCCGCATGGTGCGCGAGGTTCTTGAGGGAAGCCGACCCCTTCCCCTCGACATAAGGGCCATCTCGGCGCAACCTCAGCAACCTGCCGCATCTGCCGCAGAGCCAGCAAAGCCGTAACTCGCGACACCCTCCGGCGGAGCTTGGGCGGTGCCTACACCTGAGCCTACACGCGGAAACTAGACAACAAAAAGGCCCGCACATGGCGGGCCTTGTGTTCGCTCTAAGTCCTTGACTCACAAGCAAAAAATAACTGGTAGGACGTGCAGGATTCGAACCTGCGACCAACGGATTAAAAGTCCGCTGCTCTACCAACTGAGCTAACGTCCCGCTTCACGTCCGCACTGCTGTGCGATGTGCAGCAAAGCCTATGAGTATAGCGTGGATTTCTGTGAAATCCTGTCGATCAGCCATCCTGCTGCGCACAGACCGAAGGTGGCGGTGACGCTGACCATCGAGCCGTAGCCGTGGCAGTTGAGCGAGCCGTCGCCCTCAATCGCGCAAGATGCATCCGGCGGCGCCACCGGCTCGCGGCTGAAGACACAGGTCAGGCCGATCGATTTGCCATCTCGCCGCGCGCCGTGGTGCTTGCGCAGGCGCTGCCGCAACTGCGCCATCAGCGGATCGTGGGTGGCGAGGGCAAGGTCCTCGACCTCGACGCGCTGCGCATGCCGCTTGCCGCCCGCCGCGCCGACGGTGATGAACGACACCCGCCGGCCTTGGGCCAGGGCCCAGGCCGCCATGGTTGTCTTGGCAGACATCTGGTCGCAGGCGTCCAGCACGGCCGTGACGGGGCCCAGCGCCTGCTCGGCCTGCTCGATCAGTGGCACCCAGTTGTCAGCCGTCACGAACTCATCCACGGGCGCCAAACGGCATTGCGGATGGATGTGGCGGATGCGCTCCTGCATGGCCAGAACCTTGGCTTGACCCACGGTGTCGTCGAGCGCATGGATCTGCCGGTTGATGTTGGACTCGGCCACATGGTCCATGTCGATGAGCGTCAGCGCACCGACGCCGCTTCGGGCGAGCGCCTCGGCCGCCCAGGAGCCGACGCCGCCGATGCCAACCACCACCACATGGGCCTGGCGCACCGCCGCGGCGCCCTGGACGCCGTAGAGCCGCTCCATGCCGCCAAAGCGCCGGGCAATGTCCGGCTCCGGCAGCATGGCGTCCTCCGTCAGGGACGGCGGCGGAGTCACGACCGCGCTCAACGCAGGCGCGACAGGCGCTCGCGTGCTGCCGTGGCTGCTTCCGACTGCGGATAGGCCTTGACCAGGTCTTCCAGCGTGCGACGAGCAGCGCGCGTGTCCTTCAGCTCGATCTGGCAATTGGCGATGGACAGCACGGCCTCCGGGGCCTTGGCATGGTCCGGTGCCAGCGAGAGCATGGAGCGGAAGTTGGCGACGGCCTCGGTGTAGTTGCGGGTGGCGTACTGCGCGTTGCCCAGCCAGAACAGCGCGGACGGGTTGTAGCCGCTGCGCGGATAGCGCTTCACGAAGTCGGCAAAGGCGGTCTGCGCCTGGGCGAACTGTCCGGAGCGAAAGACGCCCAAGGCGGCTTCGAAGTCGGCCTTCTCGCGCGGATCGGCCATGAACTCCTTGCCGTCCACCGACACCTGCTGCGGCTCGTTCTGCTTCAGGCGGTCGTCGATGGTGGTCTGGCGCTGTTGCAGCTCGGTCAGCGTGCGGGTGAGCTGCTCGTTCTGGCCCGTCATGCGCGCCAGGTCGCCGCGCAGGTTGTCGATCTGCTGTTGCAGGTCGACAAGGCTGCGACGCAGCTGGCCGTTTTCATCGGCCAGGCGCTGCGTGGTGTTCTCGGACTGCTGGCGCACGGTTTCGACACGCTGGCGCAGGTCGAGGATGGCGCGGCGCGCCTCGTCATCCTCGAACAGCGCCGCGTGGGACGCCGCAGACACGCACAGAAAAGCGGCCGCAAGGGCCGCCGGGCGCACGAGGTGCTGCAGTCGCTGCATCAGCGGTACACGATTTCAGCGCGACGGTTCTGGGCGCGGGCGTCGTCGCTCGTGCCTTGGACCGCAGGCTTTTCCTTGCCGAAGCTGACGGCTTCGATCTGGCTGTCGTTCACGCCCAGCAGCGTGAGCGCACGGCGCACAGCCTCCGAACGCTTCTGGCCCAGCGCCAGGTTGTACTCGCTGCCGCCCAGATCGTCGGTGTGGCCTTCGATGGAGATGCGGCGCGAAGGATTGGCCTTCAGGAAGCGCGCATGGCCGTCGATGAGCTGCTGGAACTCGGGCTTGATGGTGTAGCTGTCGAAGTCGAAGTAGATGACCCGGGCCACGCCCACCGGACCCTGGCGCGTTTGCGCGTTGGGGTCGATGGTGACAGGCGCCACGCCGCTGGCCGCGCCGGAACCCGTTCCGCCGCCGGTTCCGCCGGCGGTGCTCACCGGCGTTTCATTCAGCTTGGTACCCGACGAGCAACCCGCCACCAGGGCGACGAAGGCAAGGGCAAAAATCGATTTCTTCAACATACGAACACTCCTCAGTGCGGACAAAAAATCATTGCTTCTGGAAGGGGCCCCAATCCGGTTCCCGGATGTCCCCCGCCTTCCCCGCCAGTCGCGCCTTGATCTTTCCGTCAAGGGTGGTGGTCATCAGCGCTTCTCTTCCCTGAATCTGGGTGGAATAGACGATCAGCTTGCCGTTGGGGGCGAAGCTGGGGCTTTCGTCTGCCGCGGTGTCGGTGATGGCCATGGCATTGCCGGTGGCGAGTTCCATCACGTGGAGCTTGAAGGCTCCGCCGACGCGCGAGATGTAGGCCAACCACCGCCCGTCGGGGCTGATGGCCGGAGAAATGTTGTAGGACCCCGAGAAGGTCACCCGAACCGGTGCGCCGCCGCTGGCGGGCATCTTGTAGATCTGCGGTGCGCCGCCGCGGTCACTCACGAAGTAGATAGAACTGCCGTCGGCGGTGTAGGTCGGCTCGGTGTCGATGCTGCTGCTCTGCGTGAGCCGGCGGGGCTCGCCCCCGGTGGCCGGGATGGTGTAGAGCTGCGAGCCGCCATCGCGGCTGAGCGTCACGGCCAGGCTGCGGCCGTCGGGCGACCATGCCGGCGCGCTGTTGGAGCCACGGAAGTTGGCGACCAGGCGGCGCTGGCCGGTGGCAACGGTGTGTACGTAGACCACGGGCTTGCGCGACTCGAAGGACACGTAGGCCAGCTCGCCACCGCTGGGCGACCACACGGGGGAGATGATCGGCTCGGGGCTGGCGAGTGCAGCCTGCGCGTTCTCGCCATCGGCGTCGGCCACCCACAGCGTGTAGCGGCCCGAGGCCCGCGTGACGTAGGCGATGCGGGTCGAGAACACGCCCTTGTCGCCCGTCAGCTTCTCGTAGACGTAGTCGGCGATCCGGTGGGAGGCGAGGCGGAGGTCGGCCTCGGGCACGGTGTAGCTCTGCCCCCCGAGGTCCTGGCCGCGCACCACATCCCACAGACGGAAGCGCACGTCCCAACGGCCATCGGCCAGTCGGGTGACGCTGCCCGCCACGAGCGAGTCGGCCGTACGCTGGCGCCACAGGGCCAAGTCGGGACGGCTGTTCTCGTCGAGGGATTGGCCGGATGCATCGACGCCGCGGAATTGCCCGCTGCGCTCGAGATCGGCCTGGACGATGGCGGAAATCTTCTGGGGAGAGGCCTCTTCACCGCGGAAGGGCACCAGTGCGATGGGCAACTGGGTAAGTCCCACACCGGAGACTTCGACGCGGAACTGGGCCAGGGCGGGAAGGACCGGGGCCGCGGCAAACGCGGTGATCAGCGTACGGCGGGCCAGGGTCGGGAACACGGAGGAAGACTGCGACGGCGACGAAGTATTCATGCAGCTCGGAGAAATTTACGCCTGGAAAGTTTCAGATCCGGGTCGCTCGTCCAGGCGCGGAGCCGGCGATGTTACACCTTGCCTCTACGCGCAAACCCGGGCTTGCGTTCCGATTTCGCCGCTGTCCTACAGCCGCCAGAGGCGCGCCAGGCGGCACCCGTAGAATCCGCCGCCATGTCGACCTCCCCTGCCGACGCGCCTGCGCGAGCGCCCTTGACTCGCCGGCTCGCCCGGCTCATGACGTGGTTCGGCGGTTCGCGTCGCTGGTGGGTTCTGGCCCTGGTGATGTCCGTCGTGGCCGCCGTCACCGAACCCCTGATGCCTGCCCTGCTCAAGCCCCTGTTGGACCGGGGCTTTGCGCGCGGCCAACTCGCGCTGTGGATGGTGCCCACAGCCATCATCCTGCTCTTCGCGGTGCGTGGCGTGGCGCAGTTCGTGTCGCAGTACGCGCTGGCGCGCATCGCCAACGAGGGCATGCAGCGCATGCGCAGCGTGCTGTTCGAGCGCATGCTGGCGGCCGACCTGGGGCTGTTCTCGCGCCAGTCGGCGAGCACGCTGTCCAACACCATCGTCTACGAGGTCCAGACCGGCTCCATGCTGCTCGTGCAGGCGCTGCTCAGCATTTCGCGCGATGGCTTCACGGTCGTGGCACTGCTGGTCTATCTGCTCTTCCTGAACTGGAAGCTCACCCTGGTCGTCGCCGTGCTGGTGCCCGGGGTCTCCTGGATCATGAAGGCGCTGTCGCGCCGCCTGTACAGCCTGACGCTGATGGGCCAGCAGGCCACCGACGAGCTGGCCTATGTGGTGGAAGAGAATGTGCTCGCCCACCGCATGGTCCGGCTGCATGGTGCGCAGGCCGGCCAGTCGGCGCGCTTCGACCGGCTCAGCCACAGCCTGAACCGGCTGGCGGTCAAGTCCACCATCGCCTCGGCGGCGATGACGCCGCTGACGCAGCTCTTCGCGGCGGTGGCCCTGTCGGTCGTGGTGATGATCGCCCTCTGGCAAAGCGGCGACCGCGGCCTGACGGTCGGCAGCTTCGTGGCGTACATCACGGCCATGCTGATGCTGATCGCGCCCATCCGGCGCCTGGCGGACATGGCCAATCCCATCACCCGCGGGCTCGCGGCGCTAGAACGCGGGCTGGGCCTGATGGACGGCACGCAGGTCGAGGCCGAAGGCCGCTTCGAGATGGCCCGCGCCGAGGGCCGCGTGGAACTGTGCGGCGTGCAGGTGCGCTACCGCGAAGACGCGGGCATGGCGCTGGAAGACATCGATCTGCGCATCGCCCCCGGCGAGATCGTGGCGCTGGTGGGCCCTTCCGGCTCCGGCAAGACGACGCTGGTCAACCTGCTGCCGCGCTTCGTGCGGCCTACTGCCGGACAGGTGATGCTGGACGGCCACGACGTGGCCGGCTGGACGCTGGAAAGCCTGCGCCGGCAGTTCGCGCTGGTGAGCCAGGACGTGGTGATGCTCAACGACACGCTCGCGGCCAACGTCGCGCTGGGCGCCGCGCAGATCGACCGGGCGCGCGTGCTGCGGTGCGTGGAGGCCGCCAACCTCGCGCCCCATGTGGAGCGCCTGCCCCAGGGCATCGACACCGTGCTGGGCCACAACGCGACCGAGCTCTCCGGCGGCCAGCGCCAGCGCCTGGCCATTGCGCGCGCGCTCTATCGCGACGCACCGGTACTGCTGTTGGATGAAGCCACGTCCGCGCTGGACACGGAATCGGAGCGCCTGGTGCAAGATGCCCTGCAACGCCTGATGCAAGGACGCACGACCCTGATCGTCGCGCACCGGCTGTCGACCATTCAGCACGCCGACCGCATCGTGGTGATGGACCGGGGCTGCATCGTCGAGCAAGGCAGCCATGCCGAGCTGATGGCCCGGGATGGCCTCTACGCCCGCCTGCAGGCGCCGCGCGCGGCCCCCGCGGACGCATGAGGGGCACGTCTCCCCCGATCACGCCCGATGCGCCGAGGGCCTCCAGGTCGCGCCGGCTGCGTCCAGCCGCCCTGCCGTTGCGCCCGCGCCGCGCCCTCCGCGGACTCGTCCTACAACTCCACCGAAAGGTTTAGCGCACACCCTCAGGTGATCTCCGAAGTGTCAGAAACTTAACAGAACGTTAATCTGAGACATCAGCAACGTGCCGGTCGGCACATGCGGACGAAGAGACACGAAGGAGTGGC
Source organism: Pseudacidovorax intermedius (assembly GCF_003350475.1). GTDB lineage: Bacteria > Pseudomonadota > Gammaproteobacteria > Burkholderiales > Burkholderiaceae_C > Xenophilus > Xenophilus intermedius. The sequence continues at coordinate 114,439 of NZ_QQAV01000015.1, read as the reverse complement.
AATGCAGCTCCCACCAGCAGCACCTGCAGGCGACTCGACAGCGCCCGGCGGGGCAAGCGGACAGGAAGAAGGTGCAGAGGGGATCCAGGGCGTGCTGACGGCCGTGCGTCGGCACCTGGGCATGGACGTCGCGTTCATCTCGCACTTCGAGACCGAGGAGCGTGTCTTCGAATACGTGGACTGCGCGCCTGGCGGGCCGCTGCGCCCCTTGCAGCACCTGGCCATGAGCGAAGGCTACTGCCTCAAGGTCGTGCGCGGCGAACTGCCGGAGTGCATCCCCGACACCTCCAAGTTGGAGGCGGCGCTGGAAATCCCGCAGACCACGTCGATACCCATCGGCTCCCACCTGAGCGTCCCGGTGCGGCTGAAGGACGGCAGCATCTACGGCACCCTGTGCTGCTTCAGCTACCTGCCGAATCCCGCGCTCGGGGAACGCGAGATGCGCCTCTTGCATGCCTTTGCCGAAGTAGTCGGTCTGCGCATGGACGAGCGCTCCGCCAGCCAGCGGGCCCGGGAGAGCGCCGCCCGCGAGGTGCGCGACGCCATGGCCAAAGGCGCACCGCGCATCGTCTTTCAGCCGGTCTACAACATTTCGCAACGAGCGGTCCGCAGCTTCGAATGCCTCTCGCGCTTCGACGTCGCGCCGCAGCGGCCGCCGGACGAATGGTTCCGCCTGGCCGACGAGGCCGGCGTGGGCCTGCCGCTGGAGCTGTGCGCCATCGAGAAGGCCTTGCAGAACCTCCACGCCTTTCCCGCGACCTGCTCGCTCAGCGTCAACTGTTCGCCCAGCCTGATTCTTTCGGGCCGGTTGGAGCCGGTGCTCTCGGCAATGCGCGTTCCCTCGCGCGTGACGCTGGAGATCACCGAGCATGCCATCGTGCAGGACTACGCGGCGCTCGCCGCCTCGCTGGCGCCGCTGCGTGCGCTGGGCGCGGGCGTGGCCGTCGACGATGCCGGCGCGGGCTTTGCCAGCATGCGGCACATCCTCAACCTGGCACCGGACATCATCAAGCTCGACATGAGCCTGACCCGCAACATCCACGAGGACGGCAAGCGCCGTGCACTGGCCAAGGGCCTGACCAGCTTCGCGCACGAGATCGACAGCCTGGTGATCGCCGAGGGCGTGGAGTCCGGCGACGAACTCGAGATGCTGCAGCGGCTCGACGTGGACTGCGCGCAGGGCTACTTCCTGGCCAGGCCGCTGGGCCTGAAGGAGGCCCTGGCCTTCAGCGCGACCCACTAGGGTCGTGCGCTCGACGCTCGGACACCCGTCGGCATCACAGCAGCACGATGTCGTACTGCCCCTGCCCCATGGCCGACTCGGCCTGCAGCGAGATCGGCTTGCCGATGAAGTCCGACAGCCCCGCCAGATGCTGGCTCTCCTCGTCGAGGAAAAGCTCGATCACCGCCGGCGACGACACGATGCGGAACTCGCGCGGCGTGAACTGACGGGCCTCGCGCAGGATCTCGCGCAGCACCTCGTACGCCACCGTGCGCGCGGTCTTGACGATGCCCTGGCCGCCGCAGGCCACGCAGGGCTCGCACAGCATGTGCGCCAGCGATTCGCGCGTGCGCTTGCGCGTCATCTCCACCAAGCCGAGCTGCGAAAAGCCGCTGGCCGTCGTCTTGACCCGGTCGCGGCCCAGCTGCTTGCGCAGTTCGGCCAGCACCTGTTCCCGGTGGTCGGTCCGGCTCATGTCGATGAAGTCGACGATCACGATGCCGCCCATGTTGCGCAAGCGCAGCTGCCTTGCGATGGCCAGGGCCGCTTCCAGGTTGGTCTTGAAGACCGTGTCGTCGAAGTTGCGCGCCCCGACGAAGGCGCCGGTGTTGACATCGATGGTCGTCAGCGCCTCGGTCTGGTCGATCACCAGGTAGCCGCCGGACTTGAGGTCCACGCGCCGGCCAAGCGCGCGCACGATGTCCTCGTCGATGTTGAACAGGTCGAAGATCGGGCGCTCGCCCGTGTACAGGGCCAGCTTCTCGGCCGCCTTGGGCATGAACTCGCGGCCGAAGCGCAGCAGCTTGTCGAACTGCTCGCGCGAATCGATGCGGATGGTGGTCGTGTGGTCGTCCACCAGGTCGCGCAGCACGCGCTGCAGCAGGCTCAGGTCCTGGTGCAGCAGCGACACCGGCGGCATCTTGCCCGCACGCTCGTGGATGCGGGTCCAGGTCTTGCGCAGGTAGGCGATATCGTCAGCCAGTTCGGCGTCGCTGGCGTCCTCGCCATTGGTGCGCAGGATGTAGCCTCCGTGATCGCGCGACGGGGCGCCCTGCCCTGCCGGCACCTGGATGGCCGCCTCAGCCAGTGTCTGTACGCGGCGGCGTAGCGTGTCTCGCTGCTCGGGCGGGATCTTCTGCGAGACGCCGATGTGGTTGTCCTGCGGCAGGAAGACGAGCATGCGCCCGGCGATGCTGATCTGCGTGGACAGCCGCGCCCCTTTGGTGCCGATCGGGTCCTTGATGACCTGCACCAGCAGCGACTGGCCCTCGAACACCTGCCGCTCGATGGGCACCACCGGCTGTTGCGAGCGGCCGCCCTCCCCGCCCGCGGCCGTGCGCGCCTCGGCCATCGGCGCGGCGCGCGAGCCCGGCATGAACGGCGCCACCAGGTCGGCGACGTGCAGGAAGGCCGTGCGCTCCAGCCCGATGTCGATGAAGGCCGACTGCATGCCCGGCAGCACGCGCGACACCTTGCCCAGGTAGACGTTGCCGACGAGGCCGCGCTCCAGCGTGCGCTCGACGTGCAGTTCCTGCACGGCGCCGTGCTCGACCACCGCGACACGCGTCTCCTGGGGTGCCCAGTTGATGAGGATTTCTTGCATGGACTTGGCCGTTCAGGGAATGTGCCAGCCCGCCTGACGCAGCAGTTGCGCCGTCTCGAACACCGGCAGGCCCATGATGCCCGAATGGCTGCCCGCGATGTGCGCGACCAGGGCGCTGCCCAGTCCCTGGATGGCATAGGCGCCGGCCTTGCCCATGGGCTCGCCCGTGGCCACGTAGGTCTCGATCTGCCTGCGGGTGAGTTCGGCAAAGTGCACCCGCGAGACGCTGAGCGCCTGCAATCGGCGTCGGCCCGCCTGCACGGCCACGGCCGTCATCACGCGGTGCGTGCGCCCTGACAGCGCAGCCAGCATGGCATGCGCATCGGCCGCGTCGGCCGGCTTGCCGAGGATGCGGCCGCCCAGCGCCACGGTGGTGTCCGCGCACAGCACCGGCGCCGCGGGCAATCCGCGCCGACGCAGGCGGGCGACGGCCGCGTCGAGCTTGAGCCCGGTCACACGCTGCACATAGGCGGTGGCGGCCTCGCGCGGCAGCGGCACCTCCAGCGCCTCGGCATCCTCGTCGGCGTCGGCCAGCAGCGGCTGGTGACGGACCTGGAGCAGGTCGAGCAACTGGGCCCGGCGCGGGCTCTGCGAGGCCAGATAGACGAAGTCCGGGCGAGGTTTATTCACGGTGGTAAGGATGGCCGGCGTTGACCGACCACGCCCTGTAGAGCTGTTCGACCAGCAGCACGCGCGCCATGGCGTGCGGCAGCGTCAGGTCGGAGAGGCGGATACGCTCGTGCGCGGCTGCCCTGAAAGCGGGTTCCAGCCCGTCCGGCCCCCCGATGACCAGCGCCACGTCATCGCCCTCCCCTTGCCAGAAGGACAGGCGAGCAGCCAGGGCCTTGGTGGTGAGCGCAGTGCCGCGCTCGTCGAGCGCGACGATGCGCGTGCCGCGTGGAATCGCCGCCTCGATGCGCTCACGCTCGGCCGCATACAGCGTCTCGAGCGACTTGGAGCCGCGGGGCTCGGTCTTGACGGCCTTGAGCTCGAGCTTGAGCTCCGGCGGGAAGCGCTTGGCATAGTCGTCCCAGGCGGTCTGCGCCCAGTCGGGCATGCGCTGCCCGACGGCGACCACCAGCAACTTCATGCCTTCTTGCGGGCCGGTGCCTTCTTGGCAGCCACCTTGCGGGCCGGCGTGCCGACCACGACCTTCTTCGGCGCAGCCTTTTTCGCAGCGGGCTTGCGGGCGGGCTTTGCCGCGGCGTTGCCGGTAGCCTTGCGTGCGGGCGCCTTGGACGCAGCGGGCTTGGCGGCTGCTTTCTTGGCTGCAGGCTTGCGGGCCGGCGCCGGAGCCGCGGCCGATTCGGCACGCGCGCCGGGGCGCTTGCGCGCAGCCTTCTTCGCCGGTACCGCCGGTTCGTCGGAAGAGACGCGGGCCGACGGCTTGGGCGCACCGAACTTCACGCGCACAGGCTTGTCGCCCCAGATCTCTTCGAGGTGGTAGTAGGCGCGGATGTTGGGCTGCATGATGTGGGCCACGGCGGGGCCGCAGTCCACGATGATCCATTCGCCGTTGTCCTCGCCTTCGATGCGCGGCTTGTTGAAGCCGGCCTCCTTGACGGCCTCACGCACGCTGGCGGCGAGGGCCTTGGTCTGGCGGTTGGAAGAGCCGGAGGCGACGATCACCCGCTCGAACAGGGGGGACAGGTGCTCCGTGTTGAAGACCTGGATGTCCTGGGCCTTGACGTCCTCCAGGCCATCGACGATGGCCCGCTGGAGTTTCTGGATGTCTTTCTTGGCGGAGGCGTCAGTGCTCATCAGGCGGGCTGTAGAGGTGGTGTTGTTCAATATAGCGTGCAACGGCAGGAGGAACCAGCGCCGCCACGTCCAGCCCCTGCGCGGCGCGCTGGCGGATCAGGGTGGCACTGGTGTCCTCCGGCGCAATGCGAAGGGATTCGAAACGGGCTTCGGCCGGCAGCCCGGGAAGGCTGCGCGGGTCGAAGACGATGGGCTGGCCCGCATCGTCGATGCGTTCGGCCACCGCCACCGTGGCGATCTGCAGGATCTGCTGCCAGCCATGCCAGGTGGGCAGTGCCGCCGCCTGGTCGGTGCCGAGCATCAGCACCCACTCGACTTCGGGCTGTTCGAGCCGCAATTCTCGCAGGGTATCGAGCGTGTAGCTCGGACCGCTGCGAAGTGTCTCCCGCGCATCGACCATCACGGCACCCAGCGGCTCGAAGGCCAGCCGTGCCATGGCCACCCGATCGGCCGCGTCGCTGAGCGTGCGCGCCTTGTGCCAGGCATGGCCGGTGGGCAGCACGCGCAGCTCGCGCAGACGCAACTGCGAGAGGGCCGCGCGTGCCAAAGCCACATGCGTGTTGTGCGGTGGATCGAAGGCACCGCCGAACACGCCCACGCGGGGTTTCAGAGCCATTCGCGGCGGGGCAGGAAGTCGGTGTAGAGCCGCGCCTCGGCCGAGCCGGGTGCTTCCTCGCGGCGATAGGCCCAGCTGGCCTGGGGCGGCATCGACAGCAGGATGGACTCCGTGCGCCCCCCCGACTGCAGGCCGAAGTGCGTGCCGCGGTCCCACACCAGGTTGAATTCCACGTAGCGACCCCGGCGGTAGAGCTGGAAATCGCGCTCGCGTCCGCTCCAGGGCATGTCGCGCCGGCGCTCCACGATGGGCATGTAGGCAGGCAGGAAGGCGTCGCCGACCGACTGCAGCATGCCGAAGCTGCGCTCGAAGCCCAGTTCGGAGAAGTCGTCGAAGAAGATGCCGCCGATGCCGCGCTGCTCGCCCCGGTGCTTCAGGCAGAAGTACTCGTCGCACCAGGACTTGAAGCGGGGGTATTTGTCTTCGCCGAAGGGCGCGAGAGCATCTCGGCAGCTGCGGTGGAAGTGCACCGCGTCCTCTTCGAAGCCATAGTAGGGCGTGAGGTCCATGCCGCCGCCGAACCAGCACACTGGCTCCGCATCGGCCGGAAGCGCCGCGATCATGCGCACATTCATGTGCACCGTCGGGACATACGGATTGCGCGGGTGGAAGACCAGGGAGACGCCCATGGCCTCGAAGGGCGCGCCGGACAATTCGGGCCGATGCTGCGTGGCAGAAGGCGGCAGCCGCGGGCCCCGGACGTGCGAGAAGCCGCAGCCGGCGCGCTCGAACAGGTCGCCACCTTCCAGGATGCAGGTCAGCCCCTCGCCCTGCAGCGGCTCACCGGGCGGTTTGTGCCACGCATCGCGCACGGCACGCCCGCCGTCTGCCCTTTCGATGCTCTCGACGATGCGAGCCTGCAGACCGCGCAGCCAGTCGCCGACCGCCTGTGGCTGGGCCTGCATCAGGCGCCCTGCCCGCGCGCGGGCATGGCGCGATGACCGATGTCCTTGCGGTACTGGACCCCGTCGAAGCGCACCTGCGCCGCCACTTCGTAGGCGCGCTGCTGGGCCAGCTTGACGTTGTCGGCCAGCACCGTCACGCACATCACGCGGCCGCCGCTGGTGAGCAATTTGCCCTCCTGCAGCGTGGTGCCAGCATGGAAGACCACCGCATCGGCGACCTCCGCCGGCACGCCGCTGATGGCGTCGCCCTTGCGCGGATCCAGCGGATAGCCGTGCGCAGCCAGGACCACGCCGAGCGCGGCGCGACGGTCCCATTCCAATTCCACCTGGTCCAGCGTGCCGTCGGTGGCATGCCAGAGCAGGTCGAACAGGTCGGACTTGAGGCGCATCATGATCGGCTGCGTCTCGGGGTCCCCCATGCGGCAGTTGAATTCGAGCGTCTTGGGATGGCCGGCCGCGTCGATCATCAGTCCGGCGTAGAGGAAGCCGGTGTAGGGAATGCCGTCGCGCTCCATGCCGCGGATCGTCGGCAGGATGATCTCGCGCATCACGCGGGCATGCACCTCGGCCGTCACCACGGGCGCCGGCGAATAGGCGCCCATGCCGCCGGTGTTCGGGCCCTGGTCGCTGTCGAGCAGGCGCTTGTGGTCCTGGCTGGTGGCGAGGGCCGCGACGTTCTTGCCATCGCACAGCACGATGAAGCTTGCTTCCTCGCCCGCCAGGAACTCCTCGATCACCACGCGCGCACCGCCCTCGTTATGGCTGATGCCCAGCTTATTGTCGAGCAGCATGAAGTCGATGGCCTCGTGCGCCTCGGCCAGCGACGTCGCCACGACCACGCCCTTGCCCGCCGCCAGACCATCGGCCTTGATGACGATGGGCGCGCCCTTGGCGTCCACATACGCATGAGCGGCCGTGGCGTCGGTGAAGGTCTCGTATTCCGCGGTGGGAATCTTGTGCCGCTTCATGAAGGCTTTGGAGAAGGCCTTGGAGCTTTCGAGCTGCGCGGCCGCCTTGGTGGGGCCGAAGATGCGCAGGCCATGGTCGCGGAATTCGTCGACTACGCCGGCCGCCAACGGGCCTTCCGGGCCGACCACGGTCAGCGCGATCTTTTCCTGCTGCGCCCATTCGCGCAGCGCTGCAGGATCGGTGTGGGGGACCTGCACGAACCGCTTGTCCAGTGCCGTTCCGCCGTTGCCGGGCGCCACGTAGACCCGCGTGACGCGCTCGGAATGCGCCAGGCGCCAGGCCAGCGCATGTTCGCGGCCGCCCCCGCCGATGACCAGGACCTTCATCAGGAGGCCTCCGCGATGGACGCGTTGTGGTAGACCTCCTGGACGTCGTCCAGGTCCTCGATCATGTCCAGCAGCTTCTGCATGCGGGCGCCGTCCTCCCCACCGAGTTCGATGGTGTTCTCGGCACGCATCGTGACCTCGGCCAGTTCGGCCTTCAGGCCGGCGGCCTCCAGCGCGTTCTTGACGGCTTCGAAATCGCCGGGCGCGGTGATCACCTCGATGGCGCCGTCGTCGTCCGTCACCACATCCTCGGCGCCGGCTTCCAGCGCCACTTCCATGATCTTGTCCTCGTCCGTGCCCGGCGCAAACAGGATCTGGCCGCAATGCTTGAACTGGAAGGCCACCGAGCCCTCGGTGCCCATGTTGCCGCCGTACTTGGAGAACACATGCCGGACCTCGGCGACGGTGCGCACGCGGTTGTCGGTCATGGTGTCGACGATGATAGCGGCCCCGCCGATGCCGTAGCCCTCGTAGCGGATTTCCTCGTACTGCACGCCTTCGAGGTTGCCGGTGGCCTTGTCGATGTTGCGCTTGATGGTGTCGGCCGGCATGTTGGCGGCCTTGGCCTTGTCGACCGCCAAGCGCAGGCGGGGGTTGGCCGTGAGGTCACCGCCGCCCGTGCGCGCGGCCACCATGATCTCGCGGATGACGCGCGTCCAGATCTTGCCGCGCTTCTCGTCCTGCCGGCCTTTTCTGTGTTGAATGTTTGCCCACTTGCTGTGTCCGGCCATGACCTGATGCTCGCGTTTCTTGTCTGTCGTTACGGGTAGGCAATTTTACCGTCCGCAACGAGGCCGCCCCTCGGCGGGACGGCATACTCCGCCTTTTTCACGACACACGCACCGCTCCATGACCATCGATTCCTCCAGCGCCGGCATGTCGACCGCAGACTCGGACAGCTGCGATGTCTTCGTGATCGGCGGCGGCCCGGCCGGGGCCACGGCCGCCGCGTTGCTGGCGCGCCAGGGCCGGCGGGTGGTGATGGCCGAGAAGGCGCATCACCCGCGCTTCCACATCGGCGAATCCCTGCTGCCTGCCAATGTGGAACTGTTCGACCGACTGGGCGTGCGGGAGCGGGTCGAGCGCATCGGCATGGCCAAGTGGGGCGCGGAGTTCGTTTCGCAGGAGCACGGACGCAGTGTCCGCCTCGGCTTTGGCGAAGGCTGGGACAAGAAACTCACCCACGCCTGGCAGGTCCGCCGCTCCGACCTCGACGAGATCCTGTTCCGCCATGCCGCCAAGGAAGGCGCGACCGCACTCGAAGGCTGCCGGGTGCGCGACGTCGTTTTCGACGCGGAGGGCGCGACCGTCCAAGCTACCCTCGACGACGGCAGTTCACGCCAGTGGCGCGCGCGTTTCGTGATCGACGCCTCCGGCCGCGACACCTTCATGGCCAACCGCCTGAAGTCCAAGCTCAAGAACCCGCGCCACAACAGTTCGGCCCTGTTCGGCCACTTCCGCAACGCGTGGCGGGCGGAGGGCATGTACGAGGGCTACATCACCATCTTCTGGTTCAAGCACGGCTGGTTCTGGTACATCCCGCTGGCCGACGGCACGGTGAGCGTGGGCGCCGTGTGCTGGCCCTATTACCTGAAGTCGCGCGACAAGCCACTCAAGGAGTTCTTCGCCGACACCATCGCCCTGAGCCCCGAACTCTCCGAGCGGCTCAAGGACGCGGAATTGGTCGATGACGCGGTGTATGCCACCGGCAACTATTCCTACAGTGGCACGCATTGCACCGGCGAGCGCTACCTGATGCTGGGCGATGCCTTCGCGTTCATCGATCCGGTGTTCTCCTCGGGGGTGTACCTGGCCATGCACAGTGCCTTCGAGGGTGCCGAACTGGTGGCCACCACGCTGGACCAGCCCAGCCGCGCCCCCGCCGCGCGGCGCGCCTTCGAGCGGTACATGCGCAAGGGCCCGAAAGAGTTCTCCTGGTTCATCTTCCGCGTCACCAACCCGACGATGCGCGAGTTCTTCATGTACCCGCAGAACCCCTTCCGCGTGAAGGAGGCGCTGATGTCGCTGCTGGCGGGCGACATCCACAACGGCACGCCCATCTGGCGCTCGCTGCGCATCCTCAAGACCATCTACTACGCGGTGTCCGCGGCCAATCCACGGCGCACCTGGCATGCCTGGCAGCGGCGCCGGCGCAACATCCGCGACCTGGGCCCACTGGCCGGCGAGAACGTGCTCGAGCGGCAATGAGCGCAGCCTCGCCCATCACCACCGGCGCCCGCGCCGCGGACGCTGCCGCCGTCATGCCCGCTTCGTCCTTTCAACGCTGGCCCCTGAGCGATGCCGCCCGGGTCGAATCCGGGCGCATCCTGGGTGGACTGGTCTATGGCTGGATGGAGGACGGCGCGGCGCTGCCTGACGGCCTGGCCGCAGTGCCGGCAGCGGTGCTCCTGCAGCAGCAGGTGTGCGCCGATGTGTGGCTTGCCAGCGGGCGGGTCGAGGCCGATCAGACCGGCAGCGCGCGCTGGCGCCACGACGGCCGGCACCTGTTCGGCGCCATCGACCTGCCGGAAGACGGCTCCGGGCTGGAGGCGCTTGCCCGGCGGGCCTATGGCGACCTCTTCGCCTGCCTCGCCCGGACGGGCTTTGCCCATTTGCACAGGCTCTGGAACTACCTGCCGCGCATCAACGAGGATGGCGGCGGGCTGGAACGGTACCGCCAGTTCAACGCCGGGCGGCAGCAGGCGTTCCTCGATGCCGGCCAGGCCGCGTTCGAAGGCGCCCCCGCAGCATGCGCTCTGGGCCTGCACCGGGGTGGCCTGATCCTACGCTTCCTCGCCGCCAGAGTGCCGCCACACCCCATCGAGAATCCACGCCAGACCCCAGCCTGGCGCTACCCGGCCGACTACGGCCCGCGCGCGCCCACCTTCTCGCGCGCGGCCGTGGTACGCCAGACTGACGGAACGAAGCAGGTGTTCGTCTCGGGCACGGCCAGCATCGTCGGCCATGCGACCGTCCATGTGGACGACCTGCAGGCCCAACTCGAGGAGACACTGCGTAACCTCGACGCCGTGATGGCTGAGGCGAACCACCACGGTGGCGGCGGATTCACCCTAGGCGGGAGCGACGCTGTGGTCTACGTCCGCCATCCCGAGGACGCGCCGGTGCTGCGCGAACAATTGGCCGCGGCATTGGGCGAGCAGAGTCCTTTCCTCCGTCGTGCACTGTTCCTGCACGCTGACATCTGCCGTCGCGATCTGCTGCTAGAAATCGAAACCCACATGAGTATTGCCGACCGCCCTGCAGCCGCTGTCGCGCCGCCCCCCGAGGCCGCCGACACGCGCCGCACCGCGTCGCTCCCGGATCTGGATGACCCCACGCGCTGACCGCCACCGCCCCCAACTTCGCCTGGATTGCGCGCAGCCATGAGGCCGATCCTGCGTCTCGCCAAGGCGGTTCTTCTTGCGCCGCCGCTCTACCTGCTGCTGTTGGGGCTGGGTCTCATGTCGCTGGCGTGGAACCTGGTGGCCATGGTGCTCTATCCCCTGCTGCCGGCGGGGAGAGGTCGCGACGTCGGTCGCGCAGCCATCGCGCATGGCTATCGCCTGTTCTGGACCGTCGCCTGCGCCTGCGGAATGATGCGTATCGATGCCCGTTGCCTGTCCGCCCTGCGCGATGAGCAAGGGCTCGTGATCATCGCCAACCATCCGACGATGCTCGACGCCCTGCTACTGGTGGCGCACCTGCCGCACAGCGCTTGCATCATGAAGGCGTCGCTGATGAGGAACGTGTTCCTGGGCGCCGGCGCCCGGCTGGCACGCTACATCCGCAATGACTCGGCCCGCACCATGGTGCGGCTGGCGGTCGACGACCTGCGCGAGGGCGGGCAACTCGTCGTCTTCCCGGAAGGCACCCGCACGACCGGCGGGCGGCTCAACGCCTTCCGCCCTGGCGTCACCCTGATCGCACGGCTCGCGCAGGCGCCGATCCAGACCGTGTTCATCGACACCGACTCGCCCTACCTCGGCAAGGGCTGGCCGATCTGGCGGGTTCCCCCGCTGCCCATCGTGTTCCACCTGCGGCTGGGCGAACGCTTTGCACCGATGGCGGACAGCAACGGCCTTACGGCACGCCTCGAACAATACTTCCAACAACATCTGACGCCCGGGCCCGCGCCCGAGGCGGCCGCTGCCGAATGCCAGAGTCCTCGCGCACCCACCTTGTCCTGATCCCCAGCTACAACACCGGGCCGAAAGTCTTCGAGACGGTGCGCGAAGCCCGGGCCCAGTGGAACCCCGTGTGGGTGGTGGTGGACGGCAGCACCGACGGCACGGCCGAGGAACTCCAGCAGATGGCGCAGGCGGACGCCGGCCTGCGCGTGTGGGTGCTGCCCCAGAACCAGGGCAAGGGCGCCGCCGTGATGCAGGGTCTGCGCACCGCCGCCGCCGAAGGATTCACGCACGCGCTCACGATGGATTCGGACGGGCAGCATCCTTCCGCGCTCATCCCCGCGTTCATGGCAGCATCGATCCAGCGGCCGGAGACGATGGTTCTCGGCCGGCCGGTGTTCGACGCCAGTGCCCCGCTGCTGCGTGTGCGCGGGCGCCGTGTCTCCAACGGATGGACTCAGCTGGAAACCCTGTTCGCCGGGATCGGCGACTCGCTGTATGGGTTCCGGGTCTACCCCATCGAGGACCTGCTCGCCATCATGGATCGGCAGCCCTGGATGCGGCGCTTCGACTTCGACACCGAGGCGGTGGTCCGGCTGGCCTGGCGCGGCGTGAAGCCCGTCAACATCGACGCGCCGGTCAAGTACCTGAGCGCCGATGAGGGCGGCGTGTCCCACTTCCGGTATGGCCGCGACAACGTGCTGCTGACCTGGATGCACACGCGGCTGATGATCGAGTTCGCCCTGCGCCTGCCTTCCCTGGCCTGGCGCCGTCTGCGGGGAGCGCCGCCCTTCCAGCGCTGAATTCAGGCCGCGGGCAGTGCGATGCCCGCCGAGCGGGACCGCAGGAAGGCAGGGATCACCCGCGCGACGCGCTGCATCATGGCGAACTCGCCGTCGCTCAACTCTTTGCTGTCCTGATCGAAATGGCACAGCGAACCGAAGAGCTGGCCGGCGTCGTCAAGCACCGGGACGCCGTGATAGCTCAGCACCACCCCTTGGTAGACATGGCCGTCCAAGCGCCGGTCAGCGCCAGTGTCCCCACTTTGGAAGCCGCCCTCGCGCAGCACGTACTGGCAGAAGCTGTCCTTGAAGGGCACCGCGGCCAGATGCTCGGGCCGCGCTTCGCCCGCCTTGTCCACCAGCGCAAGGCTGCGCATGAGGTCGCCCTCGAAGCGGTAGACGCCGGTAAAGCGGTGGGGAACACGGGCGTTGAGCTCGCGCAGAGCCGCTTCGAGGCCCTCGATCTGGCAGGCACGCACGAACCACTGGATCTCGTTCATCAGGACACTTTCGCAGAAGGTGCGATTGTCGTGGAGCCCGGCGCGGGCCCACCACGGTGACCGGACATTCAGCGCTCGGGCCAACGCTGCGGCACGCGCCGCAGCTTCGCGGTGTCGTAACCCAGCGCTCGCAGACGGGCGACGGCCGCGTCGTAGCGTTGTTCCGGGGTGGCGGGCTGCCTCGCCATGATCCAGGCGTAGTCCCGGGCGCTACGGCCGATGATGGTCAGCGAATAATCGGGGTCCACGTCGACGATCACGTACTCGGCTTTGATCGGCCAGATGAACTGCATCCCCCAGACGGCATTGCCCGTGCCTTCCACCACGGTACCCACCGGATTCATCGTCCGCAAAGGGCCGTCGAAGGCACCCTCGCGGTACCGAAAACGCGTGCGAATGCGGCCCTCGTCATCCAGGTGGTATGACTCGACGGCGTTGTAGGCATCGCGCTCGGGCGGGGTGGGGATGTTGCCGATGACATACCAATCGCCCATGAACCGGCGCAGGTCGACCGTTGCCTCGCGTTCGATGGTAGGGGTGGAGACCGCGCATCCGGACACGGCGGATCCAGCGAGCACGACGCCGCCCACGATCAAGAATCGGCGCGAGAGGGAACCAGAGGAGGATGCAGGTCTCACGATGGCATTCCAGACGTGGGTAGAGGTACGAGACAGTACCTCAGCGGCTTTGAGGGCAACGTCGGACAAGAACGACAGCGCTGTGCATGGTCGACCAGCTACCCGAGCGGGTCACCGCGCTTGCGGACGAACAACGGGAAGTCGCCCTGAAGCAGCGGGCACTCGTGGGCGCCGCCGGCCTCTCGGCAGGCTTGAAGCGGGCCAGGGTAGTTGGTAGGCGATATGCGCACCCTGCCCGCGCAGCCCGAGCCTTCAGGGACGCTTGAGGCCGAAGGCGCCCAGCACCTGGTCTGCGTTTTTCTGCATCTGCTCCTGCATCTGCTGGAAGGCGGATTTGGACTGTTCGACGTAGCTTCCCATCAGCCCCTGCAGCACGGGCGACTGCATCGTCATGAAGCGGGACCACATCTCGGGCGTGAAGCTCTGGGCCTTGTCGGCCATCTGGGTCTGCACCTCGACCATGGCCTGGATGTTCTTCTCGAGGTAGGGCGCCATGAAGCCCTGCATGGCGTGGCCGTAGAAGCGGATGATGCTGGCCAGCACTTGCTCGGTGAACATTGGCGCGCCACCGGCCTCTTCTTCCAGGATGATCTGCAGCAGGATGCTGCGGGTGATGTCTTCGCCCGTCTTGGCATCGCGGACCACGAAGGTCGCCTGATCCATCACCAGTTGCTTGACGTCCGCAAGTGTGATGTAGGCCGAAGAGTCGGTGTCGTAGAGCCTGCGGTTCGGGTACTTCTTGATCACCCGTTCAGCCGACTTGGCCGCCGCCTTCTTGCCCTGCACTGGAGATTCCTTCAAACCACACACCTCGCATTCCACGAGCAACCCATTCTAGGGAGGCGACTGGAAGCGCATTCCAAGGTTTACCCTGCCCAGCCGCCAAGCCTCAGGGATTAGGGTACTCGGCACCGCAACTGCTGCAGCGTGCGAGTTCGTGGCCCTCCTCCATGCGCTGGAACGACAGCGGCGTGCGCGTGCTGGCAAAAACCCAGCATCGCGGGCAATGCTCCCGTCCTTCCATCGGCAGGTAGGAGCGGGCACGCTGCTGGACGCGTTCCCGGGTCACCAGCACGCCCATGCCTTCGGCACGCGCTACGTCCTGCGCCGCCATCGTGCCGACGCGTCCGCTGGCCCGGTCATTGATGCCATAGACGGCCCGAGCAAACTCCAGCGGGGCCTGATGCAGCAGCATGGCAATTCTGCGCCGCGAAGCAAGTTCATCAGGAAGGACGGAGGGCGAGTTCATCAGGATCCCCGGGGCGCGGAAGTGGTTGTTATGTGCAGGCCAAGTTATCACACGCCGCAACCAATTGCATCTGACGTTCGGCCAGGAAAGTCAGCCAGCGTGCGCCCTCAAGACAGGGCGAACTGGCATCGAGGCAGAGGAATGATCCGACGGCTCGCGGCCCAGCGTGTCGGACTGTTTCCGCAAAATTCGGCAGGGGCTTCCCAGTCCCCAAAATACCGTGCTATACTCTACCCTCTCGAACAAACACAGGCGCGTAGCTCAGCTGGTTAGAGCACCACCTTGACATGGTGGGGGTCGTTGGTTCGAGTCCAATCGCGCCTACCAAACGCCGTGTGTCAACCAGGCACACACCAAAAATAGCCCCGAAAGGGGCTATTTTTTTGCCTGTTCGTTGGCCACGCACGGCAAAGGATGCCGTTCGTCGAACGACTTTGCCTGGGAACGGAGCGGCACGGAGAGCCGGCGGCTCCGCGCGCTGCCCCTTGGGCGAAACCTCAGCGACGCCGGGCCGAGCGCACGCCGGAGACCGACGCCACGATGCCCAGCACATGGGTCAGCCGCGCTGCGTCGGCGATCTCGATGGTGAAAGTCATCCAGGCCGTCCCCCGTACCGACTGGGTCTGGACGCCGATCACGTTCATCTTCTCGCGCGCGAAGACGTCCGAGATGTCGCGAAGCAATCCCTGGCGGTCGGCCGCCTCCACCGCCACGTCCACGGCATAGACCATGTCGCTGCCGGTCCGTGGCGTTCCCCATTCCACGTCGATCACGCGGCCGGCATCCTTGGCCGCCATCATCCTGAAGTTGCTGCAGTCCGCGCGGTGCACGCTCACGCCGTGGCCGCGTGTCACGAAACCCCTGATCGCATCTGGCGGCGCAGGTCGGCAGCACTTGGCCAGCTGGGTCATGAGCGAGGAGACGCCCACCACCAGCACGCCGCCCTTGCCGGAACCATCGGTGGCCCGGGGCTTGCGGATGAGCGGCGCTTCGTCGGCCGCGGGCTGAGCCTCTTGCGGTCGCAACAGGTTCTCGATGTTGCGCAAGGAGAACTCGTCCTTGCCCACCACTTCGAACAGGTGGTCGGCGCTGCGAAAGCCCAGTTGGGTGGCCAGGTCCTCCAGGCGCAATGCCGTCTTACCCTCGCGCTGAAGCAGCTTCTCGACCGCCTCGCGCCCCCGGGCTACCGTCTCGTGCGTGGCCTGGGCATTGAACCAGGCGCGCACCTTGGCACGCGCCCGATGGCTGGCGAGATAGCCCAGTTCGGTGTTGAGCCAGTCACGCGACGGTCCCCCGTCCTTCGTGGCGATCACCTCGACGGTCTGGCCGTTCTGCAGCGGCGTGTTGAGCGGCACCATGGCACCGTCGACGCGCGCGCCCCGGCATCGGTGGCCCAGCTGCGTGTGCACCGTGTACGCAAAATCCACCGGCGTGGAGCCCTGGGGCAGCTCCACGATGGCCGCATCGGGCGTCAGCACGTAGATACGGTCGTCGAAAAGGCCGCTACCCTGGTCGCCACCCGACAGGTCGCGCTCCCAGGCCAGCAGCTGCCGCAGCACCGCGATCTTCGCGTCGTACTCGCCGCCGGCCCACACGCCCGCATAGCCCTTGGGCCCGGCCTCCTTGTAGGCCCAGTGCGCCGCCACGCCGTGTTCGGCATGCTCGTGCATCTGTGCAGTCCGGATCTGGATCTCGATGGGCTTGTCGGGCCGGCCGCCCGCCACGTCGCGCACCACCGTGTGCAGCGACTGGTAGCCGTTGGGCTTGGGGCGGGCGATGTAGTCGTCGAACTCCTCCACGATCGGCTGGAAGTGCGAATGCACCCAGGCGAGCACCGCATAGCAGTCCTTCACATCACCGACGATCACGCGCAAGGCCAGGATGTCGAATACCTGGCCGAAGTCGAGCGACTTGCCGCGCATCTTCTTGACGATGCTGTAAATGTTCTTGGGCCGGCCCTGCACCTTCGCCTCGATGCCTTGGCCCGCCAGATCCCGTTCGAGCCGCGCGCGCAGCTGCTCGACATAGACCTCGCGCTCCGCCCGCTTCTCATCGAGCAGCTGGGCAATCAGCTTGTAGGTGTCCGGCTCCAGGAAGCGGAAGGAGAGGTCCTCGATCTCCCACTTGACCTGCCAGATGCCGAGCCGGTTGGCCAGCGGCGCGAACACCTGGAGCGACTCGCGCGCCATGCTCTCGGGCACCGGCTGCTTGACGGCCGCCGCATGCCTCAGCGTCTGCAGCCGCGAGGCCAGGCGCAGCATCACGACCCGCAGGTCCCGCGAGAAGGCGAGCAGCATCTTGCGCACCGTCTCGGTCTGCGCGCCGCTGCCGTCGGCCATCTGCACCACGCCGCGCGTCTGCTTCTGGACCTGGACCAGCTTGGTCGTCTCCAGCGCGAGAGAGGCGTAGTTGTCGCCGAAGACCTTCGAAATGACCTCGTGCGGCCGGTTGAGGTGCGGGCAGGCGTAGACGAGGTAGCTCGCCGCCTGCATCGCCTCCGAGCCGCCCATCGAGGCCACGATGGCGGCCACCGCGTCGGCATGGGCCAGCGTGTTCTCGCCGGTGTCGAGCGTCTCGCCCTCGATCAGCGGCGCCGCGAAGGCCCGGGCGCGGGCCAACATGTCCTCCATCCCCGGCGCCGCCTGGGCAGTGGCGGCGGACAGGGCATGTTCAACAACGGCTGGCTCGGACACTGACAACTCTCAATCGAAAATTCTGGATGGGCACTCAAGGCCCGAACAGGAAGGACGCCACGACGGACGATTGCGCCGGATCGACCAGCGTGGGCGCATGCCCGACGTTGGCGAACTCGACGAGTGAAGCCCTGGGGCCCCGCTGCGTCATCGCCTGCGCCGTGCTGCGCGACAGCAGATCGGAATCCGCGCCGCGCAGCAGCAAGGTCGGCGCCGTCACGGCATCGTAGGCCGCCCACACCACCGCTTCGCCCTGCGCCGCCTGCTCGCGCGTCAGCGCCCGCAGGCCCACGGACAAGGCCGGGTCGTAATGCAGCCGGTAAGGGCCGACATCGGTGCTGCCCTGCGCCGGCGCCTGCCGTTGCCGGCCGTCGGCGCTGCGTTCGCTGGCCGGGACCAGCATGGGCACCGTCAGCGCACGCCACTGTTCAGGCGTGTGCGGGCCGAAACCCGCCGAGATCCCGAGCAGCACCTGCGCCGCTTCCTCGACTGTGGCATAGACGCCGCCCTGCCCCACGTAGCCCGAGATGCGGGCGATCGCATCGAATTCAACCGCCGGACCGACATCGTTGAGCACGAGGCGCCGCACAGGCACGGGCACCAAGGTTGGCTGGGCGGCCAGGAAGATGCCGATGAGGCCGCCCATGCTGGTGCCGACATGGTCGAACTGCATGATGGGCGCACGCGCATGCAGGTGCGCGAGCAGCGCCATCATGTCGGCGACGTACTGCGGAAACTGGTAGTGCGCGGGCTCCGCCAGCCAGTCGCTTCGGCCGCGGCCCACGACGTCCGGGCAGACGATGCGCACGGGCTGCGGCGCCTGGGCCAGCAGCACGTTCGCCAGCGCGTCGAAGTCCCGCCCCTGGCGCGTGAGCCCATGCACGCACAGCACCACATGGCCGGCCTGCGGGTCGCCCCACTGCCAATAGGCCATGCGATGACCCCCGCCCGCATCCGCGCAGTCCACGAAATCAAGGATGGGCTCTGTCATGCAAACGTCTCCGTGGCGCTGGGGGATATGCTCGCGTCCATCCTAATTGATCGCGGAGAACAGCCCATCATGCTTCAAGGCAAAACAGCGCTCGTCACAGGCTCGACCAGCGGCATCGGACTCGGGATCGCCAAGGCACTGGCACAGCAGGGCGCCAACCTCGTGCTCAACGGCTTCGGAGACGCGGATGGCGCTCTGGCCGAGATCCGCGCCCTCGGCGTGAAGGCCGAGTACCACGGCGCCGACATGAGCAAGGCCAGCCAGATCGAGGACATGATGACCTTCGCGGCCAGCAAGTTCGGCCGTGTGGATGTGCTGGTCAACAATGCCGGCATCCAGCATGTGGCCAAGGTCGAGGACTTCCCGCCGGAGAAGTGGGACGCGATCATCGCCATCAACCTCAGCAGCGCCTTCCACACCACCCGTCTGGCCATCCCGGCCATGCGCGAGGCCAACTGGGGACGCATCGTCAACATCGCTTCGGCGCACGGCTTGGTTGCATCGGCGCAGAAGTCAGCCTATGTGGCGGCGAAGCACGGCATCGTGGGGCTGACCAAGGCCGTGGCGCTGGAGACTGCGACCACCGGCGTGACCTGCAATGCCATCTGCCCCGGCTGGGTGCTGACGCCCCTGGTGCAGAAGCAGATCGATGATCGTGCCGCGCGCGAAGGCATCACCGTCGAGCAGGCGAACAAGGACCTGTTGGGCGAGAAGCAACCCTCGCTTCAGTTCACGACCGTCGAGCAACTGGGAGGCCTGGCGGTCTTCCTGTGCTCGCCTGCGGCGGATCAGGTACGGGGCGTCGCATGGGCCATGGACGGCGGCTGGACCGCCCAGTAGACGTGTCGGCGGCGGCCCGTCTCGCGCGCGCCGCCCCTCCTCGACGCTACTTCAGCTGCACCGATCCCGACACATTGACGGTCACCGTGGTCTTGCCCGCTTCCACGGGCACCGGCGCAGCGTCCGCCTTGAAGGCCATGGCCTCGGCTGCCATCATGCGCGGCCGCGGCGTGAAGTCCTGAGGGCCGTTGACGGACACCTGCCGCAGCGTGTAGCCGGAGAAGCCGAAGTTCTGTGCCAGCGCGGCGGCCTTCTGGCGGAAGCTTTCGATGGCGCGAGCCTGCGCTTCGGCCTCGACCTTCCGTGTCTGCTCCCGGCTGAGGCTGAATCCCACGTTCGCCACGGTCAGGCTGTCGATGCGGCCGGCCACCTGCGTGATTCGGGGAAAGTCGCGGCCCTCCAGCACCACCTCGGCGCTTCCCTGCCAGCCGTTGATCTTGCCCTCACGGCTGTAGCGCGGCGACAGGCTGAAGTTGCCCGTGCGCACGTCCAGGTCACCAGGCTGCGCCTGCGTGCGCGCTACAGCAAGCGCCGCATCCACGGCCGCCTTCAACTGCCCCTGGACTGCGGCGGCCGAGGTTCCGTCCCGCGTGGTCGACAGCGTCATCGTCAACATGTCCTGCTGGGCATCGATCGAGCCCGATGCCGACAGCTGGAGCACGTTCTGCGGAGGTGACCACATCGGCCCCTCCTGGGCCAGCACGGGCAGCGAAAGGGCGGAGAAAGCCACGGGGGCAACAACGCGGAACAAAGGGCGAAGGATGGTCAAGCAGTTCCTCTTTGGATGGGTTGAAGACGGACGCGCGGCACTATTCAGTGCCGCGGGTCGCGCCAGGGAAAGGGAAGGTTCCAGCCGCGTCGCGGCGGAGAACCATCGGCGCGTGCCGCAGCCGGATCAGCGCCACCGCCGTCGGCCGGGTGCCGAGCATTCCATTCACTGCGAAGCTGCTCGCGCAGTTCGGCGCGCTGCGCGGGCGAGAGCTGCCGCATAGCGGCCTCGGTGGCGGCATCCTCCTGCGACATCGCCCGCTGGTGCGCGGCCTGCGCCTGCCAGCGCGGGCCTTCGGCGGCCCACGCGGCAGGCGCCAGCGTGGCGCCTGCCGCAGCCATGACCACCGCCAGGCCGAAGCCGGGGGTGGATCGCAGGAAGCAGCACGCAGTCGTCATGGCCCCTACTCTGCCACCGCTTCAATGCGAGAACTTTGCTGTCACGCGAGCGAGCGCAAGTTGTGTAACGTCGTGTCATCCAGAGCGATGGGGTCCAAGAATCGGTGAACTCGACCTCCACAATCGGCTCTGTTACAAATCTGCTCCCGAGGAATGTCGTACCTATGACTCAAAACCAGACCCGTACCGACAAGATCGTGATCGTCGACGACGACGCCCGCATCCGCGACCTGCTGCGCCGCTACCTGACGCAGGAAGGTTTCGAGGTGATCGTTGCGGAGGACAGCAAGGCGCTCAACCGCATCCTGCTGCGCGACACGGTCGACCTGATCGTCCTCGATCTGATGATGCCGGGCGAGGACGGCCTGTCGGTATGCCGTCGGCTGCGTGCGGCCAACGACCGCACGCCCATCATCATGCTCACCGCCAAGGGCGAGGACGTGGACCGCATCGTCGGCCTGGAGGTGGGTGCGGACGACTACCTCGGCAAGCCCTTCAACCCGCGCGAACTGCTGGCCCGCGTGCATGCCGTGCTGCGCCGCCGGCCGCCGCAGGAGGCGCCCGGCGCACCATCTTCCGAGAACGAGATGGTGTCCTTCGGCCCCTTCGAGTTCGACCTGGGCTCGCGCACGCTGCGCAAGGACGGCGAGGAACTGTCGCTGACGACCGGCGAGTTCGCCATGCTCAAGGCGCTGGTGCGCCACCCGCGGCAGCCGCTGTCGCGCGAGAAGCTGGCCCAACTGGCCCGCGGCCGCGAGTTCGAGCCCTTCGACCGCAGCCTCGACGTGCAGATCTCGCGTCTGCGCAAGCTCATCGAGTCCGATGCCGCCGCACCGCGCTACATCCAGACGGTCTGGGGCGTGGGCTACGTCTTCGTGCCGGACGGCAACGCCTGACCGTGCCCCCTGCGGCCCCAGCCAGCCCCGCTTCGGGGCGGGCGCTTCCCCCGCCCGATTCCATCCAGGGCACCCTGCCCTCCCCGCTCGAGATGTCCGAGCGGGTGCGCGCGCAGACGCGCTTCCGCCTCGGCTTCAGCCTGTTCTGGCGCACTTTCTTCCTGCTGGTGCTGCTGCTGCTCGGCTGCATCTATGGCTGGCTGCAGACCTTCCGTGCCTTCGAGGACGAACCTCGGACGGTCCAGACCGCGCACCAGATCGCCTCGCTCGTCAACCTGACGCGCGCGGCGCTGGTCTATTCCGACGCGATCACCCGCGTCTCCCTGATCAAGACCCTGGCCGACCAGGAGGGCGTGCGCATCGTTCCGCGCGAGCCGCGCGACCGCTACGAGGGCTACACCGACCGCGCGCTCGACCGCCGCGTGCGCGACGAGCTGATCCGCCGCCTGGGCGAAGGCACCACCATCGCGAGCGAGGTCAACGGCGAGCCGGGGCTGTGGATCGGCTTCGGCATCGACGGCGACCAGTACTGGCTGTTGCTCGACCCGGCGCGCTTCTCGCGCGTCGGCGGCCGGACCTGGCTGGCCTGGTTCATCACCGCCGGCATGATGTCGCTGGCGGGCTCGGCGCTGATCACGCGGCTGATCAACCGCCCGCTCAAGCAGCTGTCGCGCGCCACCACGCAGGTGCGCGAGGGCGAGTACGAGGCCCACCGCCTCGACGAGCATGCACGCACCAACGAGATCCGGGCCGTCAACATCGGCTTCAACCGCATGGCCGACCAGCTCGCCAAGATCGAGCAGGACCGCGCCGTGATGCTGGCCGGCATCTCGCACGACCTGCGAACGCCCCTCGCCCGTCTGCGGCTGGAGACCGAGATGAGCGTGGCCGACGAGGACGCCCGCGCCCACATGGCAGCCGACATCGCCCAGCTCGACGGCATCATCGACAAGTTCCTCGACTATGCGCGGCCCGACCACGTGCGGCTGCAGCCGCTGCGACTGAGCGACGTGGTGGCCGACAGCGTGTTCCCGGTGCGCGACCAGGACGATGTCGAGATCCAGATCAGCGTGCCCGACGACGCCATGGTCATGGCCGACGAAGTGGAGCTCAAGCGTGTGCTGTCCAATCTGCTGGAGAACGCCCGCCGCTACGGTCGCACACCCGGCATGAACGTCACGCAAATCGACATCCATGCGCAGACCCAACCGACGGCCGTGCTCATCAAGGTGCGCGACCATGGGCCCGGCGTGGCGCCGGTCATGCTGGCGCAATTGACCAAGCCCTTCTTCCGCGGCGACACGGCCCGCACGTCCGCGGCGGGCGCGGGCCTGGGCCTGTCGATCGTCGCCAAGAACATCGAACGCATGGGCGGCACCTTCGCGCTCACCAGCACCCCGGGTCGCGGCTTCGCGGCCCATATCCGGCTGCTGCGTGCCCAGGGCACGCCGGCGGCCGCCAGCGACCGGCGCCCCGCGCCTCCTTCTTCCACTGTCCAGACATGAACTTGCGCCCACTCGGCCGTTCCGGCCTCCAGGTCTCCCCGCTCGCCTTCGGCGGCAACGTCTTCGGCTGGACCGTGGACGAGGCCACTTCCTTCCGCCTGCTCGACGCCTGGGTCGACGCCGGCTTCAACTTCATCGACACGGCCGACGTCTATTCCATCTGGGTGCCGGGCCACACTGGCGGCGAGTCGGAGACCATCATCGGCAAGTGGCTGCGCGCCTCCGGCAAGCGCGACCGCATCGTGCTGGCCACCAAGGTCGGCAAGCCGATGGGCGAAGGCAAGAAGGGCCTGTCGCCGCGCTACATCCGCGAAGCGGTCGAGGCGTCGCTGCGCCGGCTGCAGTGCGACTGCATCGACCTGTACCAGTCGCACGACGACGACGCCGAGACGCCCTTCGAGGACACACTGGGCGCCTATGCCGAGCTGATCAAGGCGGGCAAAGTGCGCGCCATCGGCGCCTCCAACCACACGGCGACCCGTCTGGCCGATGCGCTGGCCATCTCGGAGCGCCTGGGCCTGCCGCGCTACGAAAGCCTGCAGCCGCTCTACAACCTCTACGACCGCGCGGTGTACGAGGCCGAGCTGGAGCCGCTGTGCCAGGCGCAGCAGCTGGGCGTCATCAACTTCTTCGCGCTGGCGATGGGCTTCCTCACCGGGAAGTACCGCAGCGCCGAGGATGCGTCCCGCAGCACCCGCGGGGAGCGCGCGGTGGCCGCCTACCTCAACGACCGTGGCCGGCGCATCCTGGCGGCCCTGGACGAGGTGGCGACCGAGACCAGCGCCAAGCCGGGTCAGGTCGCCCTTGCCTGGCAGATCGCCCGCCCGTCGATCACGGCGCCCATCGCCAGCGCGACGTCGCTGGAGCAGTTGCAGGAGCTGGTGGCCGCCGCGCAACTCAAGCTGGACCCGGCTCAGATCGCCCGGCTGGACGCCGCCAGCGCCGAGCAGGCCTGAAGAACAAAAACGAGGACGTCGGCTGCCGCACTCAGCGCGCTGCGGCGGCGCCCTCTCCAGCCTCCAGCATCAGGGCGAAGAGCTCGCTCCTGAAATGGATACCCAGCCGAGCGAAGGCCCGGTTGCGGTAGGTCTTGACGGTCGGCAGTGCCAGCCCGAGGTCGGCAGCGATGCCTTCCTGGGTCATGCCACGCAACAAGCGCAGGCAGACCTCCAGCTCCCGCGACGTCAGCTCGGGGCAATGGGCCAGCAGCCGCTGCGCCTGCCCGGCCGCCTCCTGCGGCGGCGACGCCAGCACCACATGCTTGCGCGCCAGGGCCATCAACAGGGCGCCGGCCTCGCCGAAATCGGCCAGTTGCGCATCGGCCAGGGGCCGTTGCCCGTCGTGCCGGTAGAAGTTGACGGCAAAGAGGGCGCCGTCAGCCGAAGGCTCGCGCTCCACCACCGATACCCGCTCGCGCACGCCGTGCGCGTCGTACACCTTGGCCCGGTGCTCGGGGGGCACTTCGCCGGCCGTGATGTGGCACATGCGCAGCGGCGCGGTCTCGCCGTCGCGGAAGGTACGGTCGTGTTGAACCGGGCCCGACAGGTAGGCCCGCCAGCAGTCGCGCGTGGTGTCGGGCACGCCCAGACTGCCGCTGATGAAGATGGCGGGTCGGGCCCCCGTGCGGTAGATCGAGAAGGAGGCAACCGGCAGCGTCGCCGCCACCGCCTGCAGCAGCCGCGGGCCGAAGGCGGCGTCGCCCAGCGCCGGCACCACCTCGGGCATGCGCGCCGCCAGCAGCGCATGGGCGCTCTCGCCGGCAGGCAGGGCGGGGCTCCAGGTTCTCATGGCAGGCGGGAGGGCGGCGGCATTGGGGGAAGTCCGTCATCTTCTGGGATGACGAGGCGCCGCCGCCACGGGACTTACGCTAGACAAATGATGATGTCCGACAACGATCCCCTGGCGCCGCCCACCCTGTCGCACTTTGCGGAAGTGGCGGTGGACGTGGGCCAGCCGCTGGTGCTCGGCCGTGGCGCGCAGGGCCTGCGGCGCGTGGTGCCCATCCTGGGCGGCACGGCGCGCGGCGAGGGCTGGACGGCGCGGGTGCTGCCCGGTGGCGCCGACTTTCAGCTCTTCGTGACCGACGGCTGCTCGGTGCTCGATGCCCGCTACGGCATGGAGACCGACGCCGGCGACCTGATCTACGTGCAGAACCATGCCGTGCGCGCCGCCGCGCCCGAGGTGATGGCCCGCCTGATGCGCGGCGAGCCGGTGCACCCGTCGGAGGTGTACTTCCGCTGCACGCCGACCTTCGAGACCGATTCGCCCGCGCTGCGCTGGATCACCGAGCGGCTGTTCGTCGGCAGCGGCGTGCGGCATCCGGCCCAGGTGGCCATGCGCTTCTTCGTGCTGACGTGAACCACCCCCCATGCCGCTTCGCGGCTCCCCCCTCTCTTGCGCCTTCGGCTTGGAGGGGGGCGCACCCCGCGGCCTGGCCGAGCCAGTTCCGCGGCTGCCCTGGACTGGCCTGCTCGACACGCTCGCGTCGCAACATTGGCTTCGCCGCCGCCCTCCCGCCCTCACCCAGAACACTTCCAAGGAGACTCCCATGACCCGATTCCGCACGTCCTTCCGCCTGCTCGCCGCCACGGCCGCCCTGACCGCCGCCTGGACCGGCGCCCAAGCCCAGACTGGCGCCTACCCCAGCCGGCCGGTGCGGCTGATCGTGGGGTTCCCGGCCGGCACCGGCCCGGACATCGTCGCGCGCCTGCTGGCCCAGAAGCTCTCCGAGGGCTGGAACGGCGTCGGCGTGGTGGTGGACAACAAGCCCGGGGCCGGCGGCACCATCGCCGCCAGCGAGGCCGCGCGCGCCCAGCCCGACGGCTACACCCTGATGCTGGGCGAGACCGGCCAGCTGTCGATCGCGCCCAGCAGCTACACCAAGCTGCCCTACGACCCGAAGAAGGACTTCGCTCCGGTGAGCCAAGTCGTCACCAGCAACTTCATGCTGGTGGTCAACCCGCAGAAGGTGCCGGCGCGCGACGTGAAGCAGTTCGTGGACTGGAGTCGCCAGCAGAAGGGCCTGTTCATGGGCACCTTCGGTGCCGGCACGCCCGGGCACTTCGGCGCCTACATCTTCGGCGACGCCATCGGCGTGAAGCCCGAGGCGGTGCACTACCGCAACACCGGCGATGCGCTGGCCGGCCTGATGAGTGGCGACGTGGCCGGCGCCTTCGCCAGCGTCGGCCTGGCTGCGCCGAACGTCAAGGCGGGCAAGCTGGTGGCCCTGGCCGCCAGCGGCGAGACCCGCGCCGCGCTGCTGCCGGATGTGCCCACCTTCAAGGAACAGGGCTACGGCCAACTGGTGTTCCAGTCCTGGTTCGGCATCGTGGCGCCCAGCCGCACGCCGCCCGACGTGCTGGCCAAGCTCGAAGCCGACATTCGCCGCGCCATGCAGTCCGCCGACGGCAAGCAGCGCATGGAAGACGCCGGCTTCAGCGTGACCGGCACCACGGCCAGGGAGTTCGGCAACATCATCGCGGCCGACACCGTGACCTGGGGCAAGGCCGTGCAAGCCACCGGTTTCAAGGCGGACTGAGCCGTGCGCTGCACTGTCGGATTCGGCATGGCGGCTGCGGGCGCCGCGCTGCTGAGCGCCTGCGGCAGCCCGGTCGACGCACCGCCTGCGGCACAAGCAGCGACCCCGCCGCTGGCCTGTGCCCAACTCGCGCGGGCCGTGCCGCCCGGCGGCCGGCTCACGCTGACTGAGGAAGTCGCCGCCGGCACCATCAACCTCACTGGCATCCAGCCCGGCGCCCCCGGCTCCGCTGCGCCGGTGCCAGCCCACTGCCATGTGCAGGGCAGGATCGCCGAGCGCACCGGCCTGGACGGCAAGCCCTACGCCATCGGCTTCGACCTGCGCCTGCCGGCCCAGTGGAACGGCCGCTTCTTCTTCCAGGGCGGCGGCGGCACCGACGGCGTGCTGCGCGATGCCATCGGCGTGCTCACCGGCGGCGGCAACACCAGCAATGCGCTGATGCAGGGCTATGCGGTGGCCTTCACCGACACCGGCCACCTCAACGAGCCTGGCCCCAACGGCCCCTACCAGTTCGGGCTGGACCCGCAGGCCCGCGCCGACAACGGCTACAACTCGATGGCCCAGACGGCGCGCGTGGCCAAGACGCTGATCCGCGCGCACTACGGCCAGGCGCCGCAGCGCTCCTACTTCGTGGGCTGCTCCAACGGCGGGCGACAGGCCATGATGATGACGCAGCGCTATCCGGAGATGTTCGACGGCGTCATCGCCTCGGCACCGGCGTACCGCGTACCGCTGGCCTCGGTGCAGGCGGTGTACGACACGCAGCTTTATGCCCGCGCCGCGGCCGAGCAGGCACCGCCCGGCCCCGACGGCCGGCCGGTGCTGGCCAAGGCCTTCTCGCCCGGCGACATGAAACTGCTCACGCGCGAAGTGCTGCGCCAGTGCGATGCACTGGACGGCCTGGCCGACGGCATGGTCAACAACTGGCCGGCCTGCCAGTTCAAGCCCGAGGTGCTGCGCTGCACCGGCGCCAAGACGGACGCCTGCCTGGGCCCGGCGCAGGTCGAGGCGCTGCAACGCTCCTTCGCCGGTGCACGCGACGCGCAGGGCAAGCCCGTCTATTCGGACTGGGTGTTCGACGCCGGCCTGCATTCGGCCGACTGGACGCGCTGGAAGTTCGGCGACGCCACCAGCGGCCCGGCCAATGCACGCAACCTCACGCTGATGACCGGCGGGCTGGCGATGTTCTTCACCACGCCACCGACCGTGACGAGCGACTTCTGGGTCTATGCGATGGGCTTCGATCCGCAGCGCGACACGGCCAAGGTGTACGCCACCGACGGCGCCTTCCGCGAGTCCGCCATGCGCATGGTGGCCGCCGACTCGCCCGACGTGGACGCCTATGCCCGCCATGGCGGCAAGATCCTGTTCTTCCACGGCGTGAGCGATCCGGTGTTCTCGGTGACCGACACCGTGCGCTACCTCGGCCAGTTGCGCCAGCGCTACGGCGCCGCCACCGACGGCATGGCCCGGCTGTTCACGGTGCCCAACATGGCCCACTGCAGCGGCGGGCCGGCCACCGACCAGTACGACGGCCTGACGGCGCTGGTGAACTGGGTCGAGAAGGGCCAACCGCCCGAACGCATCGTGGCCCGCGCCCGGCCCGAGAACCCGGACGTGACCTGGCCCGGTCGCACGCGCCCGCTGTGCGCCTATCCGAAGCAGGCGCGCTACAACGGCAGCGGCAGCATCGAAGACGCGGCGAACTTCAGCTGCCGCTGATCCCGGCCGTCGTGGCGGGCGCGCGGTAGAGCATCACCGCCGCCCGCGCCTCCATCGCCCGGCCCTCGCCCACCGGGCCCAGCTTCTCGGCCGTCTTGGCCTTCACGTTGACCTGGCCCGGTGCTAGCGCCAGCACCTCGGCGATGCGGGCGCACATGGCCGGAATGTGCGGCGCCAGCTTGGGCGCCTGGGCCACGATGGTGCTGTCCACGTTGCCGATCGCCCAGCCGCGCTCGCGCACGCGCCGCGCGGCCTCGGCCAGCAGCACCGTGGAATCGGCGCCGCGGAACTGCGGGTCGGTGTCCGGAAAGTGCCGGCCGATGTCGCCGAGCGCCGCCGCGCCCAGCAGCGCGTCGGTGATGGCATGGAGCAGCACGTCGGCATCGGAATGGCCCAGCAGGCCGACGGTGTGAGGGACCTCCACACCTCCGAGGATCAGCTTGCGCCCGGCGGCGAGCTGGTGCACGTCCCAGCCCTCGCCGATGCGGAAGGGAAAGTCGGAGTCGGCGGCGTGGGTCATCGGGTGGAGGCTCGTCATGGCATGGCCGTGCCGCTGCGGGCCACCAGCACCGCTGCCGCCACGGCAAAGTCTTCGGGAAAGGTCACCTTGAAGTTCTGGGCGCTGCCCGGCACCAGCCGCGGCGTCAGGCCCAGGCCTTCGATGGCGCTGGATTCGTCGGTCACCGCGTCGCCCATGCGCGCCAGCGCCTCCTGCAGCAGGCCGATGCGGAACATCTGGGGCGTCTGGGCCAGCCACTTGTCGGCGCGGGTCACGGTGCCGGCCACGCGGCCGTCGGCCGTGGCGGCCTTGAGCGTGTCCGGCAGCGGCAGCGCCAGCAGGCCACCGACGGCGTCGTGCTCGCAGGCGCCGATGAGCGCATCGACCTGCGTGGGCTGCAGCAGGCAGCGGGCGGCGTCGTGCACCAGCACCCAGTCGTGCGGCAGCGCGCCGGCCTGCTCCCGCAGGGCGCCCAGGCCCTGGGCCACACTCTGCGCGCGCGTGGCGCCGCCGGCACGCAGCAGCCATTCGCCGGGGCCCGGAAAGCCCGGCAGCACCTGCGCGATGCGCTCGTCCTGCGGCGCCACCACCAGCGCGATGGCCGCCAGCCGGTCGCCCAGGGCGCGGAAGACGTCCAGCGTGTGCGCCACCAGCGGCCGTCCTGCCAGCGGCTCGTACTGCTTGGGGCCGGCGGCGCCGGAGCGGGAGCCCGTCCCGGCGCAGGGGATGAGCACGAACAGGCGCGGCGGCGGCAAGGGCATGGGCGAGGCGGGCGGGAACGGGACGGGCAACAGTGGGAGGGGGCGCCGCGGGCACGGCACGTGGACAAGCTCAGCGCGAACCGGATGGGGGGGAGTCGACCGGTTCTGCGCGGACGGAGCGGCGACCGGGCCGGCCCCGTCCAGGGAAAAGCCCCGCATTCTAAAATTGCCCGCTTCGCCCTCCCCGCCGTTGCGGCCGGGAGGGTCCGCCTTTGGTGCCGCCCCCGCATGGACCTGCCCGCCCTCTCCCCCGGCAAACGCTTCACCCTTCCCCGTCCGCCCTCCTCCAGCGATGCACTGCTGCTCGCTCGGCTGGCACTGCGTGAAAAGTCGGCCGGTCGCACGACCGCCATCTTCACGGCGGACGCCACCGACACCCAGCGCCTGACGGACGAACTGGCCTTCTTCGCGCCCGAGTTGCGCTGCGCCGTCTTCCCGGACTGGGAGACGCTGCCCTACGACAGCTTCTCGCCGCACCAGGACCTGATCAGCGAACGCCTGGCCACGCTCTGGCGCATTCTGCAGAAGGAGGTGGACGTGGTGCTGGTGCCGGCGACCACGGCGCTCTACCGCCTGGCGCCGCCGGGCTTCATGGCCGGCTACACCTTCCACTTCCGCACCAAGCAGAAGCTGGACGAGGCGCGCCTGAAGGCCCAGCTCACGCTGGCGGGCTACAGCCATGTGACGCAGGTGGTGAGCCCCGGCGAATACGCGGTGCGCGGCGGCCTGATCGACCTGTTCCCGATGGGCTCGCCGCAGCCCTTCCGCGTCGACCTGTTCGACGACGAGATCGACTCCATCCGCACCTTCGACCCCGACAGCCAGCGCAGCCTGTACCCCGTGCCCGAGGTGCGCCTGCTGCCCGGCCGCGAATTCCCTATGGACGACGACGCCCGGGCGCATTTCCGCAGCCGCTGGCGCGAACTGCTCGAAGGCGACCCGACCAAGAGCCGCATCTACAAGGACATGGGCAACGGCGTGGCGACCGCCGGGATCGAGTACTACCTGCCCCTCTTCTTCGACCAGACGGCGACGGTGTTCGACTACCTGGCGGGCGCCGGCGCGCAAGGCCGCGACGGCGATGCGCCTTCTTCCGTCACCCTGGTGCTGCACGGCGACCTGGAGGCCGCCTTCCAGCATTTCTGGCAGGACACGCGCGAGCGCTACCGCCTGGCCCACGGCGACCCGGAGCGGCCCGTGCTGCCGCCCGAGGCGCTGTTCCTCAATGCCGAGCATTTCTACGGCCAGACCAAGCCGCACCGCCAACTGTCGCTGCGGCCTGCATCCGCTCAGGCTGAGCCTGTCGAAGCCTTCCCCGAATTCGCACCGCTGCCCCCCATGGCCGCCGTGCGTGGCGCCGACGACCCGCTCGCCCGCCTCAAGGAGCACATCCAGGCCACCCGCCACCGCGTGCTGCTGCTGGCCGAGACCGCCGGCCGGCGCGAGAGCCTGCTGGACTTCCTGCGCGCCAGCGGCGTCAACCCGCCGGCCTTCGACACCCTGGCCGAGTTCGAGGCCGAGGCTACCGAGAAGATCGGCATCGCCACCGCCGCCCTCGCGGCCGGCTTCGCCTGGAACGAGGCCGGCATCGACTTCGTCACCGAGACCGAGCTCTTTGCCACGGGCACCGGCAGCGGCCGCCGCCGCAACAAGCGGCAGGAGGCCACCAGCGACGTCGATGCGCTGATCAAGGACCTGTCCGAACTCAACCTGGGCGACCCGGTCGTCCACAGCGCCCACGGCATCGGCCGCTACAAAGGCCTGGTCAACATGGACCTGGGCCAGGGCACAGGGCCGGACGGCAAGCCGCTGCTGCAGGAATTCCTGCACCTGGAATACGCCGACAAGGCGACGCTCTACGTGCCGGTGAGCCAGCTGCACCTCATCAGCCGCTACACCGGCGTCAGCGCCGACGAGGCGCCGCTGCACAAGCTGGGCAGCGGCCAGTGGGACAAGGCCAAGCGCAAAGCGGCCGAGCAGGTGCGCGATGCGGCGGCCGAGCTGCTGAACATCTATGCCCGCCGCGCCGCGCGCGAGGGCCATGCCTTCCGCTTCCAGGCGCCGGACTACGAGGTCTTCGCCAACGACTTCGGCTTCGAGGAAACGGCGGACCAGAAGGCGGCGATCCATGCCGTCATCCAGGACATGATCTCGCCCCAGCCGATGGACCGGCTGGTCTGCGGCGACGTGGGCTTCGGCAAGACCGAGGTGGCACTGCGGGCGGCCTTCGTGGCCGTCACCGGCGGCAAGCAGGTGGCCTTCCTGGCGCCGACCACGCTGCTGGCCGAGCAGCACTACCAGACGCTGGTGGACCGCTTCTCCAAGTGGCCGGTCAAGGTGGCCGAGATGAGCCGCTTCCGCTCGGCCAAGGAGATCACGGCCGCCGCCAAGGGCCTGGCCGACGGCAGCGTGGACATCGTGGTCGGCACGCACAAGCTGCTCAGCGAGAGCGTCAAGTTCAAGAACCTGGGCCTGCTCATCATCGACGAGGAGCACCGCTTCGGCGTGCGCCACAAGGAGGCGATGAAGGCCCTGCGTGCCGAGGTGGACGTGCTCACGCTCACCGCCACGCCCATCCCGCGCACGCTGGGCATGGCGCTGGAGGGCCTGCGCGACCTGTCGGTCATCGCCACGGCGCCGCAGCGGCGCCTGGCCATCAAGACCTTCGTTCGCAACGAGGGCACCGGCGTGATCCGCGAGGCCGTGCTGCGCGAGCTCAAGCGCGGCGGGCAGGTGTACTTCCTGCACAACGAGGTCGAGACCATCGAGAACCGGCGCCAGAAGCTGCAGGAGATCCTGCCCGAGGCGCGCATCGCCGTCGCCCACGGCCAGATGCCCGAGCGTGAGCTGGAGCGGGTGATGCGCGACTTCGTCGCCCAACGCTTCAACCTGCTGCTGTGCTCGACCATCATCGAGACCGGCATCGACGTGCCCAGCGCCAACACCATCGTCATCAGCCGCGCGGACAAGTTCGGCCTGGCTCAGCTGCACCAGCTGCGCGGCCGGGTGGGCCGCAGCCACCACCAGGCCTATGCCTACCTGATGGTGCCGGACATCGAGGGCCTGACCAAGCAGGCCGCCCAGCGGCTGGACGCCATCCAGGCCATGGAGGAACTGGGCTCCGGCTTCTACCTGGCGATGCACGACCTGGAGATCCGCGGCGCCGGCGAGGTGCTGGGCGAGCACCAGAGCGGCAACATGATGGAGATCGGCTTCCAGCTCTACAACGAGATGCTGGCCGAGGCCGTGGCCTCACTCAAGGCCGGCAAGGAGCCCGACCTGCTGGCGCCGCTGTCGGCCACCACCGAGATCAACCTGCACGCCCCCGCCCTGCTGCCCGACGACTACTGCGGCGACGTGCACCTGCGGCTGTCCTTCTACAAGAAGCTGGCCACCGCCAGGACCACCGACCAGATCGACACGCTGCTCGAAGAGCTGGTCGACCGTTTCGGCAAGCTACCGCCGCAGACGCAGACCCTGATCGACGTGCACCGCCTGCGTGTACTGGCGCGGCCTTACGGCGTGACCAAGGTGGACGCGGCGCCGGGCGTGATCAACATCAGCTTCAAGCCCAACCCGCCCATCGACCCGATGGCCATCATCGGGCTGATCCAGAAGAACAAGCACATCAAGCTGGCCGGCAACGACAAGCTGCGCATCGAGCGCGAGCTGAAGGACCCGAAGGACCGGGCGCAGATGGTGCGCGACGTCCTGCGCTCGCTGGGGCAGCCGAAGACCGAGGCGATGGCGGCCTGAGGGGCGCTTGGGCCGCTGCCCAGATCGTGCTCACGGGCACCCTGTGAGCACGGCAGCAGAACCTCAATCCGGCGTGACCAGGGCCACGGTGGGAAAGTAGCTCGCGTAGCGGCTGGCGTCACGTGTCAGCACGGGCCAGCGCGCCACGGCCGCATGCGCCCCGATGAACAAGTCGGGCAGCACGTTGGCCTTGGTTCCGCCACGTCGACGGTATTGGGCGAAGGCCTTGCCGGCCAGGAACAGTGCCGGGCGGGGCAACTCGATCACCGGGAGCCGAAGCGAATCGAGCACCTCGTCCAGCGCCTCGAAGGTGCTGAAGGTCAGCGACAGTTCCGCGTAGATGACCGGGTTGATGCACAGCTTGTGCAACTGCGACTGGGCACGCAACTGGGCCACGGACCAGTCGGCCCACTCCGGGTCATCCTCCAGCAGATCCACCAGCACGTTGGTGTCGACCAGCATGTCGATCAGCCCCTCAGCAAGGCCATCAGGTCCTTGGTGCGCCACTTCACGTCGGCTTTGCCCCGGGCAGCCTCGAAACGGTCGGCCCGGCGCGCTGCCGTGCCCCGGCTGGCTTCCGCCTTCTGCAGCACCACCTGGCCATCGCGGTTGATGGCGAAATCCACCGCAGTGCCCGGCGTGAGACCCAGGGCGTCGCGCACTTGCTTGGGGATGGTGACCTGACCTTTGACGGTGAGCGTGGTGGGCATGGAGAGCTCCTTCAGGAAAGTGTTACCGATTCTATAGACGTAATACTTCGCCAGGCCGACCTGCTCTGACGGCCTTGCACCCCATGCGCCATGAGTTGGCCCGCAGCGGGCATCGGCACAGGGCTTGCTAAAACTCATCGTTCCAAAATACAACGGAGAGAGAAGCGATGCACACCCGACGACAAGCCCTGATGTTCACGGGCGCACTGGGGACGCTGGCCGCCAGCGGCCGGGCGTTCGCGCAGGCCAGGTACCCCGAGCGCCCGGTCAAGGTCATCGTGGGCCTGCCCGCCGGTGGCAGTGCGGACATGATCGCGCGCGAGCTGAGCCAGAAGCTCGGCGCGGCGCTCGGCCAGCCCTTCGTCGTCGACAACCGCGCCGGCGCGTCGGGGCAGATCGGCATGCCCGCGGTGGCCCGCGCGGCGCCGGACGGCTACACGCTCACCGTCTCTCCCGCCTCTTTCCTCACGACCAACAAGAGCGTCTTCAAAACCCTGCCCTACGACCCCGAGGCCGACTTTGCGCCGATCTCGCGTCTGGTGAACCAGCCCATGGTGCTGATCGTGAAGGACAAGGCCAAGTACCCGACGGTCGCGGCATTCCTCGCCGCAGCCAGGGCGGAGCCGGGCAAGCTCACCTACGCGTCGTCGGGCGACGGCAGCCCCCAGCACCTAGGTGCGCTCATGTTCGAGACCCGCACCGGCGCGAAGATGCTCCACGTGCCCTACAAGGGTGGCGCGCCCGCCATCAACGACACGCTGGCCGGCAGCGTGGACGGCATGTTCGCCGTCATGCCCGAAGCCCTGCCGCACGTGCAGGCGGGCAAGCTGTTCGCACTGGGTGTGCTGAGCCCGCAGCGCTCGCCCGTGCTGCCCAATGTGCCGACCATGGCCGAAAGCGGCATCCCCGACCTGAACCTCTCGGCCTGGGTGGGCATCCTGGCGCCGGCTCGCACGCCCAAGCCCATCATCGACCAGCTCAACGCAGCCGTGCGTGCCGCACTGGATGCAGACCTCAAGGCCAAGCTGGCCACCAACGGCATCGAGGTCGCCCCCAGCTCGCCCGAGGAGCTGCAGCGCATCATCGCCGCCGACATCAAGCTGCACGCACAGCTGGTGAAGGCAGCGGGATTGGTGCCGCAGTAAACCGCCACGTCATGCAGCATCGCGGCGAGGCCCGTCGAAGCCCGTTGCGACGCCGACCCAGCGCCCACGGATCGCGATGAGAAAATCGACGCCATGACTGTCGCCGTTCCCACGCCATCCATCTCGCCAGGCCTTGTCGTCCGGCACATCCCCGGGCCGCTGAGGCTGGCCGACTTCGGCCTGATCGCCTTCGACATGGACTCGACGCTGATCACCATCGAGTGCATCGACGAGATCGCGGATGCGGTGGGCAAGAAGGCGGAGGTCGCGGCCATCACCGAGGCCACTATGCGCGGCGAAATCAAGGATTTCAAGGAAAGCCTGCGCCGCCGCGTCGCCCTGCTCGAAGGCGTGCCAGTGGGTGCGCTGCAGGAGGTCTACGACCAGCGGCTGCGCCTGTCGCCCGGTGCGCCCGAGCTGGTGGGCGCCTGCCGCGAGGCAGGACTGAAGGTGCTGCTGGTGTCGGGCGGCTTCACCTTCTTCGCTGACCGCGTGAAGGCCCGGCTGGGCATCGACTTCGCACGCTCCAACCTGCTGGAGGAAGACGGCGGCCGGCTCACGGGCCGTGTGCGTGCGCAGGACTGGGGCGACATCTGCGACGGCGCCGAGAAGCGCCGTACGCTGCTGGAAGTGGCCTCGCTGCTGCGCCTTTCGCCCGCGCAGACCATCGCCGTGGGCGACGGCGCCAACGACCTGCCGATGATGGGCGAGGCCGGCCTGTCGGTGGCCTTCCATGCCAAGCCGAAGGTTCGCGAGCAGGCCATGGTGGCGATCGACGAAGGCGGGCTGGACCGGCTGCTGGAAGTCGTGCGGCCCTGACCACGTGGCACGGTGACGCGCGCCGCTAACATCGCGCGCTCGCGGCCTCTGCGGCCATCTTTTTCCTCAGCTTCTTCCTCCCCCGCCTCCATGAACCGTACCGACGACATCGGCAAGTTCCTCCTGCGCGCCACGCTCGGCATCCTGATCCTGCTGCACGGCATCGCCAAGCTGCCCAAGGGGGTGGACGGCATCGGCCACATGCTGGCCTCGCACGGCGTGCCCTCGGTGCTGGCCTACCTGGTCTTCGTGGGCGAGATCGTCGCGCCGGCGCTGCTGATCGTCGGCTTCTTCACCCGGCCCGCGGCGCTCGTGGTGGCCATCAACATGGTGGTGGCGATCTGGCTGGTGCACATGGGCGACCTGGGCAAGTTCAACGGCACCGGGGGCTGGGCGCTGGAACTGCAGGGCATGTTCCTGGTGGCGGCGCTGGCCATCGCCATGATCGGCGGCGGCCGCATCGGCGCCGGAGGCCGCTTCAACTGAGCGGCCGGGCCGCACGACTCAATCGTCGTCGGCCGCGTCAAGTCCGGGGAACAGCACCGCGGTGAAGCCGAAGCGGCTGAAGTCCCGTACGCGCATCGGGTAGAGCTTGCCGATCAGGTGGTCGCATTCATGCTGGACCACCCGGGCATGGAAGCCCTCGGCCACGCGGTCGATGGGATCGCCGTAGGGATCGAAGCCGCTGTAGCGGATGCGCTGCCAGCGCGGTACCACGCCGCGCAGGCCCGGCACGGACAGGCAGCCCTCCCAGCCCTCTTCCTCTTCGTCGCCGAGTGGCTCGATCACGGGATTGAGCAGCACGGTACGGGGGACGACTGGCGCCTCGGGATAACGGGGATTGGGGCGGTCGGTGCCGAAGATCACCAGTTGCAGGTCCACCCCGATCTGCGGGGCCGCCAGGCCGGCGCCGTTGACGGCATGCATGGTCTCGAACATGTCGCGCACCAGCAGGTGCAACTCGTCGGTGTCGAAGGCGCCAACGGGTTGTGCAATGCGCAGCAACCGGGGATCGCCCATCTTCAGGATTTCGCGGATCGTCATCCGCCGATTGTGGCCGCGCCACACGGCAGGACGCGGCCGATGCAAGCCCCCGCTCAGGGCGTGTTGCCCGAGTCCTGCTTGGGCGGCGGAATGATCGTGCCGGTGCCCACACGGGGGTCACCGAAGGGAACGACCTGCGGGCCACCCGGTCGGCCGGCACCGGGCCCGCGAGGTGGCACCACCGGCACGGCGCCGGGCAGCTGCGCCTGGGGCGGTGCACCGCGCCAGCCCCGACCCCGGTCATGGTCCCTGTCGCGGTCGTTCCAGCCCGGGCGCCCGTACGCCGGGGGATAGGGATAGGGCGTTACCGGCCGGCGATCCCAATACCGCGGCGCCGGCTCCCGGTACACATCGACGCCCACGTAACCGCCAGGGACGACGGCCGGTTGCCCGTAATAGGGCTGCGCGGGATAGGCCGGATAAGTCGCCTGCGGATACGTCGAATAACCCGGATATGCGTAACCCGGCTCTTCATAGGCTGCGCAGCCGCCCAGAAGGATTGCTGCACCGAGCGCCAGCGCGCCGGCCCCGCCACGTCTGAAATTCATCGTCATCGTTTGTCCTCCGGGCCGCAGCCCTGGATGTTCAACGCGGTTGGAGCGCGGGTGCCGACGCCAGGGTCCCCACCGGGGCGTAACACGCGGTAAGAGTCAGCGCGTCGTCAGTGCAGTCGGCGGCTTCAGCCCGCTGCCAGCAGCGCCAGCATCCCCGCCTCGTCGAGCACCTCGACGCCCAGCTCGCGAGCCTTGTCGAGCTTGCTGCCGGCGGCCTCGCCGGCCACCACGTAGTGCGTCTTCTTGCTGACCGAGCCCGCCACCTTGGCCCCTGCCGCCTCGAGTTTTTCCTTCGCGTCCTCGCGCGAGAGCGTAGGCAGCGTGCCTGTGATGACGAAGGTCTTGCCCGCCAGCGGGAGCGCCGCGCGCGGGGCAGGATCGCCCTCCGGCCACTGCACGCCACAGGCCCGCAGTTGCTCGATCACCTCGCGGTTGTGGGGCTGGTCGAAGAAGGTGTGGATGGCCTCGGCCACGATCGGGCCGACGTCATTGACCTCCAGCAGCTGCTCCACGCTCGCGTCCATGATGCCGTCGAGTCGGCCGAAGTGGCGGGCCAGGTCCTTGGCCGTGGTCTCACCCACGTGCCGGATGCCCAGGCCGTACAAAAAGCGCGGCAGTGTGGTCGTCTTGGACGCCTCCAGCCCTTCCAGCACGTTCTGGGCGGACTTCTCGGCCATGCGGTCCAGCGCCGCCAGCGCCGTCAGGCCGATGCGGTAGAGGTCGGGCAGCGTCTTGACGATGCCCGCGTCCACCAGTTGGTCGACCAACTTCTCGCCCAGGCCCTCGATGTCCACGGCGCGGCGCTGCGCGTAATGCAGGATCGCCTGCTTGCGCTGTGCCCCGCAGAAGAGGCCGCCCGAGCAGCGGTGGTTGACCTCGCCCTTCTCCCGCACCACCGCGCTGCCGCAGATGGGGCACGCCCGCGGCATGCGGAAGTTGGGCACGTAAGGGTCGCGCGGCGGCAGGCGGTGGCTCTCGCCTTCGCCCACCGCCTGGTCGATGGCCGCCTCGCTGGCCGTGCCTTCGGCGCGCGCCGTCGCCACACCGGCCGGCGGCACGCGGCCGACCACCTCGGGAATCACATCGCCCGCGCGGCGGATGACCACCATGTCCCCCACGCGCAGTTCCTTGCGGCGCAGCTCGAACAGGTTGTGCAGCGTGGCGTTGGAGACGGTGGTGCCGCCGACGAACACCGGGTCCAGCCGCGCCACCGGCGTCAGCTTGCCGGTGCGGCCGACCTGCACGTCGATGTCCAGCATGCGCGTCATCTGCTCCTGCGCCGGGTACTTGTGGGCCACGGCCCAGCGCGGCTCGCGCGAGACGAAGCCCAGCTGCCGCTGCAGCGCCAGGCTGTTCACCTTGTAGACCACGCCGTCGATGTCGAAGGGCAGCTGGTCGCGCAGCGCGCCGACCTGGCGGTGGAACTCGGCCAGCTCCTGCGGGCCGTTGCAGACCTGTGTGCGGTCCGACACCGGAAAGCCCCAGGAGCGCAGCGTCAGCAGCGCCTGGTACTGGGTGCCGAAGTCGGGGCCGCCCTGCTCCACCGGTGTGACCTCGCCCCAGCCGTAGGCGAAGAAGGACAGCGGCCGCTGCCGCGCGATGGCCGGGTCGAGCTGGCGCACCGCGCCGGCCGCGGCATTGCGGGGGTTGACGTAGGTCTTCTCGTTCTTCTGGCCGGCCTCGATCTTCTGGCGCTGGCGCTCGTTGAGGCGATCGAAGTCGGCCCGCTTCATGTAGACCTCGCCGCGCACCTCCAGCACCGGTGGCGCGTCCTTCGGCAGCGTCAACGGAATCTGACCGATGGTGCGGATGTTCTGCGTCACGTCCTC
Source organism: Pseudacidovorax intermedius (assembly GCF_003350475.1). Taxonomy (GTDB): domain Bacteria; phylum Pseudomonadota; class Gammaproteobacteria; order Burkholderiales; family Burkholderiaceae_C; genus Xenophilus; species Xenophilus intermedius. Next base: position 75,272 of record NZ_QQAV01000015.1, on the reverse strand, counting down.
GCCCACCTCGCCGTCGCCGCGGGTGGCGGCCTGGACCAGCGTGCCGTTCTCGTAGCGCAGGTTGATGGCCAGGCCGTCGAACTTGAGTTCGGCCACGTATTCGATGGCCGGCGCATCGGCGGCCAGGCCCAGCTCGCGGCGCACGCGGGCGTCGAAGGCTTCGGCGCCGGTGGCCTCGATGTCGGTCTCGGTGCGGATGGACAGCATCGGCACCTGGTGCCGCACCTTGGCAAAGAAAGGCAGCACCGCGCCGCCCACGCGCTGGGTGGGCGAATCGGGCGTGCGCAGCGCGGGATGCGCCTCTTCCAGCTCGGACAGGCGGCGGAACAGACGGTCGTATTCGGCGTCCGGGATCTGCGGCGCGTCCAGCACGTAGTACTGGTGCGCGTGATGGTTGAGGGCAATGCGCAGCTCGGCGGCCTCCTGGGCCACCGCTGCGGGAACGGTGTCGGTCATCGCGGTCGGTGTGCGGTAGCAGCGCGGATCAGGAGAACAGCCGGCGCGCCAGCGCCGAGCCGGCGGACAGCTCGCGGCCGTCCAACGTGTCGTAGAGCTGTTCCAGATCCTGCCCGATGGCGTCCAGCGTCTCGGTGCGCAGGGGCTGGCCGTCGCTGTCGGTGACCACGCCGTCCATCTCCCGGGCCAGCGCCTCGGCGATCTCGCGCATGCGGGCGAAGGGTTCCAGGGCTCGGTCCACCTGCGGCACGTCCAGGCTCAGCATCAGCTCGCGGATGGCGGACTGGGCCGGGTCGTCGGCCAGCGCGGCCTGGGTGTCGAAGACCAGGCCGAGCACCGGCGGCGCGCCGGCATCGGTATTGGGCAGCACCATGCGCCCGGGCAGCATGCCGGGCACGAAGCCCAGGCGCGCGGCATTCTGCTGCACGTAGCCAGGGCTCCAGGCGGCGTGCCGCGCCCGAAGAACGAAGGCCAGCTGCGCATCGTGCGCGCTGGCGAACTGGTCCAGCTCGCGGGCACGGGCGACCTCGTCCAGCATCTCGGGGAACTCGGGCGCGCCATTGAGCGCGTCGGCGAAGGCCTGGGCCTTGACGACGAATTCCGAATACTCGATCTCGTTCAGGGCGCCGGTGCGGTTGGCCAGCTGCACGCCGATCTGCAGCGCGCGGTAGCGGGCGCTGGCGACGGGCGGCTCCCATTCGGCGGCGCCATCGCGCAGCCCCTCGACGGCGATGGGCTTGCTGCCCGCGCGGCGGGTGGCCGGCGTGGCCGCCAGCACGGCGGCACCGGAGACCAGGCCTTCCAGCGCCACCGGGGCGATCACGTCGATCAGCGGATCGAGCCCGCCGCGGCGGCTGCCCAGCAACGCGGCGGCACCGGGCTGGCCGGTGGGCGGCGGCAGGTCGGGGTCGAACAGCGGCTCGTGCCGATCAGCCGAATGCACGTCGTTCGGGTCGGCATGCAGCACCGGATCGTCCGGGCCGCCCTGCGCCCCATCGAGCGGCGCGAGGCCGGAATGCGGGCCGTCGCCTTCGGGCTGGCGCGGGGCGTTGCGGCGCAGCGTCCAGGTGTTGTAGGCGATCAGGGCCGCCAGCACCAGGCCGCCGGCGATGGCCACGGCGATCGTGAGATTGCTCATTGGGATTGCTCTTCCGTGTTCTTGTTGTAATGCGCGCGGACGGTCCGGCGCGTCAGCCGACTTCGGCCATGCCGGCGGCGGATTCCATGTCCACCGCCACGATGCGCGAGACGCCCTGCTCCTGCATGGTCACGCCGATCAGCTGCTGCGCCATCTCCATGGCAATCTTGTTGTGGCTGATGAAGAGGAACTGCGTGCCGCGGCTCATGGCCGACACCAGCCGGGCGTAGCGCTCGGTGTTGGCGTCGTCCAGCGGCGCGTCCACCTCGTCCAGCAGGCAGAAGGGCGCAGGGTTGAGCTGGAAGATGGCGAACACCAGCGCGATGGCCGTCAGCGCCTTCTCGCCGCCCGAGAGCAGGTGGATGGTCTGGTTCTTCTTGCCGGGCGGCTGGGCCATGACCTGCACGCCGGCGTCCAGAATCTCGTCGCCGGTCATGATCAGCCGCGCATTGCCGCCGCCGAACAGCTCCGGGAACATGCGGCTGAAGTGCTCGTTGACGGTATTGAAGGTGCCGCCCAGCAACTCGCGCGTCTCGCCGTCGATCTTCCGGATCGCGTCTTCCAGCGTGGTGATGGCCTCGTTCAGGTCGGCCGACTGGGCGTCGAGGAAGGTCTTGCGCTCGCGGGCGCTGGTCAGCTCGTCCAGCGCCGCCAGGTTGACGGCGCCCAGGCCGGCCACCTCGCGGTGCAGCCGGTCGATCTCGCCTTGCAGGCCGGTCAGGCGCACCTTGTCGGCCTCGATGGAGGCGGCGATGGCCTCGCGGTCGGCCTGGGCGTCGGCCAGCAACTGCTCGTACTGCTCCAGGCCCAGGCGGGCGGCCTGCTCCTTGAGCTGCATTTCGGTGATGCGCTGGCGCAGCGGGTCGAGCGCGCGCTCGATCTGCAGCCGCCGCTCGTCGCTGGCGCGCAGCTTTTGCGTCAGGTCGTCGTACTGGCTGCGCATGGCGCCCAGCGCGGCCTCGCGCTCGGCCTTGAGGTTGAGCGCGTCCTGCAGGCCGGCCTGGGCAGCGGCGTCGGACAGGCGGGCCAGTTCGCCCTCGGCCCGCTCGCGCTCGTCGGCCAGGGCCACGGTCTGCTGGCGGGCAGTGTCGATGGCGCGGCCGAGTTCGGCGCGGCGCGCCTCCAGCGTGCGCTGCGAGAAGGTGGATTCCTGCACCTGCCGCTCCAGGCTGCGGTGCTGCTCCCGTGCGGCGTCCAGCTTGCGGCTGGCCTCGATCACCCGCTCTTCCAGCTCGGCATGGCGCTCCTGGCTGTCGGCCAACTGCAGGTCCAGCTCCTCGAAGCGGGCCTCGGCGGCGACGCGGCGCTCCTGCAACTCTTCGAGCTGGGCCTCGACCTCGCCCAGGTCGGCATTGAGCTGCTCGCTGCGGGCGCGGGCCTGCTCGGCCTGCTGCGACAGGCGCAGCGTCTCGACCTGCAATTCGTGGGCGCGGGCGCGGGTCTGGTCGGCCTCGCGCCGTGCGCCGACCAGGCGGCCGGCTGCCTCGCCATAGGCGCTTTCGGCCCGCACGAGGGCGGTGCGGGCCTCTTCGGCGATCAGGGCCTGGGCGCGCAGTTCGCGCTCCAGGTTCTCCATTTCCTGCTGGCGGGCCAGCAAGCCGGACTGCTCGGAGTCCTGCGCATAGAGGCCGACGCTGTGGCGCGTGACGACGTGGCCGGCGGCCACGTAGATGGCCTCGCCGGGCTGCAGGCGCTCGCGGGCGGCCAGGGCCTCGTCCAGGCTGGCGGCAGTGAAGCAGCCGTGCAGCCAGTCGGCCATCAGCGACTGCAGGCCGGCGTCGTGAAGGCGCAGCAGGTCGGCCAGGCGGGGCATGGCGCCCGCACTGGCAGCAGCCGGCGCCGAGGGCGGCGTGTAGAAGCTGAGCTTGGCCGGCGGCGCGTCGGCGGCGAAGGCGCGGGCCATCTCCAGGCGCGAGATTTCCAGCGCGCCCATGCGGTCACGCAGCGCGGCTTCGAGCGCGGCCTCCCAGCCGGGCTCCACATGCAGGCGGCTCCACAGGCCTTGCAGGCCGTCCAGGCCGTGCTTGGCGAGCCAGGGGCGCAGCTTGCCGTCGGTCTTGACCTTCTCCTGCAGGGCGCGCAGCGCCTCGAGCCGGGCCGACAGTTCGGCCTGGCGCGCGCCTTCGGTGTTGACGGCCTGCTGGCGGGCGCGGCGGTCGTCGTCCAGCTGCGGCACGCGTTCCTGCAGGTCCATCAGGCGCGCCTCGGATTCGCTGGCCGCTTCTTCGGCCATGGTGAATTCCTCGCGCAGCGCTTCCAGCTTGGCCTCATCGGGCGCGTTCAGCGCCTGGCGGTCGGCGCGCAGGCGGTCGCTGCGCTGGCTGAGCTGGCGCACCTGGTCGTCGATGTTGCGCTGGTCGGCGGCCAGCACCTGGATCTGCTGCTGCACCTGCACCACGGCACCGCGCTGGCCGTTGGCCGTTTCCTGCGCGCGCTGGCGGGCGTCTTCCAGCTCGGGCAGGCGGGCCTCCTGCTCTTCCAGTTGCGCGGCCAGGATCGCAGCCTGCTCCTCGGCGTCCATGCCGGCGCCGGCCAGGTTCTCCAGTTCGACCTCGGCATCGGCGCGGCGGGTGTCCCATTGCTGGATCTGCTCGGCCAGCTGGGCCAGCCGCTGCTGAACGCGCTGGCGGCCTTCGACCACGTAGCGGATCTCGCCCTCCAGCCGGCCGACCTCGGCGCTGGCCTCATAGAGCTTGCCCTGGGCCTGGTTGACCTGGTCGCCGGCGCCGTAGTGGGCCTGGCGGATGGTCTCCAGCTCGGCCTCGATGTGGCGCAGGTCGGCCATGCGCGATTCGAGGTCGTTGACGGCCTGGCGGCCCTCGGCCTGCACGCGCAGTTGGTCGGCCTCGGCGTCGGCGCGCTTGAGGAACCACAGCTGGTGCTGCTTGCGCGTGGCCTCGGCCTGCAGCTGGTTGTAGCGCGCGGCCACCTCGGCCTGCTTCTCCAGCTTCTCGAGGTTGGCGTTGAGCTCGCGCAGGATGTCCTCGACCCGGGTCAGGTTCTCGCGCGTGTCCGACAGGCGGTTCTCTGTCTCGCGGCGGCGCTCCTTGTACTTGGAAACGCCCGCGGCCTCTTCGAGGAACAGGCGCAGCTCCTCGGGCTTGGACTCGATGATCCGGCTGATCGTCCCCTGGCCGATGATCGCGTAGGCCCGCGGGCCCAGGCCGGTGCCCAGGAACACGTCCTGCACGTCGCGTCGGCGCACCGGCTGGTTGTTGATGAAGTAGCTGCTGTTGCCGTCGCGCGTGAGCACGCGCTTGACCGCAATCTCGGTGAACTGGCTCCACTGGCCGCCGGCGCGATGGTCGGCGTTGTCGAACACCAGCTCCACGCTCGCCCGGCTGGCCTGCTTGCGGCTGGTGGTGCCGTTGAAGATCACGTCCTGCATGGACTCGCCGCGCAGCTCGGAGGCGCGCGACTCGCCCAGCACCCAGCGCACCGCGTCCATGATGTTGGACTTGCCGCAGCCGTTGGGACCCACAACGCCCACCAGCTGGCCAGGGAGCATGAAGTTGGTCGGCTCAGCGAAGGACTTGAACCCGGAAAGCTTGATGGAGTTGAGACGCACCGCAGACGGGCAGCAAGGCCAAGATGTTGATATTCAAGGAAAAAGTGCGCAGCCCGTGGCTCGCCGCGCAAGCGCAGGATGATAACGTGCGCCCAATGCGCCTTCCCCCGTCCGCTTCCCTCGTGCCCGCGCACGCGCATCGCCTGCTGTTCGGCTCCCTGATCGCCACCTGCGCCCTGCTCGCCGGCTGCGGCATGTTCCATGACACCAAGCGCGCCGAGCCCTACACCCAGGGCGAATGGCTGGAGTCCGGCGCCAACCGCGTGGCCAACCTCGCGTTGCGGGACAACCTGGAATCGGTGCGCCGGGTGCAGCTGTCGCTGTACCGCCGCAATCCGCGCGAATGGCGCAAATGGGCCACCAGCGCCGACGACGCCGTGGCCCGCACCTGGCAGGCCATCGACCAGGGCCCGCCGCTGCCCTGGCTGCGCGGTGCCACCGGCATCGAGGCCGTGCGCCTGGCCTTCGCGCCGCCGGAGACCTACGCAGGCGACCGCGTGGCGGCGCTGGTGACCGGCTGGGCCGCCATGCTCAAGCAGGCCAACGGCGACACCTGGCGGCAGACCATGATCGATGGCATCAGTGCCGAGAACGCCTTCCGCGCCGCACGCAACTTCGAGATCTCGCTGTGGCTGCTGAGCTCGCGCACCGGGGCCGACGGCCAGCCGCTGCTGCTGTCCACCGAGATCAGCGAACGCGGCCGCAATCTGGTGGTGGACCGCGAACTGTCGAAAGTGGTGGCGCGGCTCGATCTGCTGGCCGCCCAGGCCGACGAGAAATACCGCCGCGCCGCGCTGGACTTCAGCCAGAACTGGCTGATGGGCAACCTGGGGCCGCTGCTGGCGATGGTGCCGCGCTGAGCGCGGGCGTCGCGCCGACCCTTTGCGCCTGCCGTATTTGCACACCACCGACACAGGTCGCTTTCTAGAATGCGCCGCGCAACCCGTGCAAACCCGGCTTCCGCACCGCGCGGCGCGCAACTTCTCCACCACCTCCCCTCCTGCACATGAGCACCCTGAACTTCATCGGTGGCGAAAAAGGCGGCGTCGGCAAGTCCGTCACCTCGCGCCTGCTGGCCCAGTACTTCATCGACCGCAGCCGGCCCTTCATCGGCTTCGACACCGACCGGTCGCACAACTCCTTCACCCGCTTCTACGAAGGCTTTGCCTCGCCGGTGGCGGTGGACAGCTTCGAAGGCCTGGACACGGTGGTCAACGGCTTCGAGGAGCACCCCGAGCGCAGCGTGATCGTCGACCTGGCCGCGCAGACGCAGGCGCCGCTGGCCCGCTGGATCGCCGAGTCGCAGCTCTTCGACGTGTTCGACGAACTGGAGATTCCGGTCGTGTTCTGGCACGTGATGGACGATGGCCGCGACTCCACCGACATGCTCGGGCGCCTGGTCGACACCTACGGCACCCGCGCCCGCTATGTGGTGGTGCAGAACCAGGGCCGCGGCAGCGACTTCTCGACGCTGGACGGCTCCCCCGCCCAGATCAAGGCCCGCGAGCACGGCGCCCAGTTCATCACCCTGCCCCGCCTGCAGGAAGCGACGATGCGCAAGATCGACGCCAACAACACGAGCTTCTGGAAGGCCGTCAACGACAAGACCGGCCCCGAGGCCCTGGGCCTGCTGGAGCGTCAGCGCGTCAAGGGCTGGCTGGTGCAGATCTACACGCAGTTCGACACGCTGGGGCTCTGACCCGACCCCTGCTCGCCGGCGTGCCGGCCCTCAGTCCCAAGGGCCGGCACGCCGCGGTGCGAGCAGGATCGACCCATCCACGTCGTCGATGTGCGTGCGGCCGCAGAAGGCCATGGTCAGGTCCAGTTCGCGCCGGATGATCTGCAGCACCCGCGTGACGCCCGCCTCGCCGAAGGCACCCAGCCCGTAGAGGAAGGCACGGCCGATCATCGTGCCGCGCGCACCCAGGGCTCGGGCCTTGAGCACGTCCTGGCCGCTGCGCACGCCGCTGTCGAGCCAGACCTCGGTCTCCCGCCCTACGGCATCGGCAATGGCGGGCAGCGCGCGGATGGCGGAGGGCGCCCCGTCCAACTGGCGGCCGCCATGGTTGGAGACCACGATCGCCTCCGCGCCGCAGTCCACGGCCCGGCGCGCGTCCTCCGCATCGAGGATGCCCTTGAGCACCAGCGGCCCACCCCAGCGGCGCTTGATCCATTCCACGTCCGCCCACGACAGCGTGGGATCGAACTGGGCGTTGGTCCAGGCGGCCAGCGAGGCCATGTCGTCCACGCCCTTCACATGGCCCACGATGTTGCCGAAGCTGCGCCGCCGCGTGCCCAGCATGCCCAGGCACCAGCGCGTGCGCAGGGCGAGGTCGAGCAGGTTGCGCAACGTGGGCCGCGGCGGTACCGACAGGCCGTTGCGGATGTCGGCATGGCGCTGCCCCATCACCGGCAGGTCGAGCGTGAGCTGGAGCGCGCTGCAGTTGGCCGCCCTCGCCCGCTCGATCAGTGCCTCGATGAACGTACGGTCGCGCATCACGTAGAGCTGGAACCAGAAGGGATGCCGCCCCGTGTTCGCGGCCACGTCCTCCAGCGAGCAGATGCTCATGGTCGAAAGCGTGAAGGGCACGCCGAAGTCGCGTGCGGCGCGCGCAGCCAGGATCTCGCCGTCGGCATGCTGCATGCCCGTGAGGCCTGTCGGCGCCAGCGCCACCGGCATGGCCACGTGATGGCCGAGCATCGTGGTGGCGACGGTGCGCTGCGAGATGTCCCGCGCCACGCGCTGGCGCAGCAGCAATTGCTGGAAATCGCGCTCGTTGGCGCGGTAGGTCGATTCGCGCCAGGAGCCCGAATCGACGTACTCGTAGAACATGCGCGGCACCCGCGCGCGGGCCACCTGGCGCAGATCCTCCACGCAGGTCATGCGCGCCAGTGCGGCCGGCGCACTCATGCGCACACCCTCCACGCCCACCCGCTCGGCGACGGTGCAAGGGGGCTCATTGGGCGACGATGTTCTGCTCGCGGATCAGCTGGCCCCAGCGCTGCGACTCCTGCACGAGGCTGCGGCCCAGTTCGGCCGGCGGCTCGAAGGCCGGCACGGCGCCCTGCTGCGCGGCGACCTGGGCCAGGTCGGGCGCAGCCATCACCGTGCGCACGGCGCTGCCCAGCCGCTCGACCACCGCATCGGGCGTACCCGCCGGTGCCAGCAGGAACACGCGCGGCGCGGCATCGAAGCCCGGCACGGCGGCTGCCAGCGGCGCCACGTCCTCCGCACCGGCCAGCTTGACCGGGCTCATCACCGCCAGCGCCTTGAGCCGTCCGCCCTTGGCCTGCGCCAGGGCCGAGGTGGCGCTGACGACGCCCAGCGGCACCTGCCCGCTGATCACGTCCGGCACGATCTGCGCCGCGCCGCGGTAGGGGATGTGCGTGACGAAGGTGCCCGTCTTGCCCTTGAACAGTTCGAAGCCCAGGTGCTGCACCGTGCCCACGCCCGAGGTGGCGAAGGAATAGTGCCCGGGCCGGGCCTTGAGGGCGGCCACCAGCTCCTGCGGCGTCTTCGCCGGGAAGTCGTTGCCCGCCACGACGATCAGCGGCAGCGTGAACAGACCGGCGACCGGCACGAAGCTCTTGATCGGGTCGAAGGACATCTTCGGCTGCATGTATTGCGCGATCAGCGTGGAGCTGTCGCCCAGTAGCAGCGTGTAGCCGTCGGCGGGCGCCTTGGCCGCCAGGTCGCCGGCGATCAGGCCGGCCGCGCCCGCGCGGTTCTCGACCACGACCTGCTGGCCCAGCAACGTGGACAGGCGCGGCGTGAGCAGCCGGGCCATGGCGTCCACGCCGCCGCCGGCCGAATAGCCGACCAGCAGGCGGATCGGGCGCTCGGGATAGGTGCCGGACTGCGCCTGCACGGCCGGCGCGGCGGCCAGCATCGCGGCGGCCAGGGCGAAGGCGTGGCGGCGAGTCAATGGATGGGTCGTCATGGTTGTCTCCTTTTCTTGTTCGGGCGCGGACTTGGGCTGCGCGCCGTTCTGCCCTTCGACAAGCTCAGGGCGAACGGGTTGGGGCGCCGCGGTTTCAGGGCGAACGGGTTGAGGCGCCGCGGTTCACCCGAATGTCTGGAACCGGTGTGGGGACGGGGAACGAACGTTCGGGGAACGGGCTATTCGAGGGCGCTTCATGTCACGCTTTTCCGGCACCGCGCGAGCCCGGGCGCTTGGCCAGCTCGCGCAGCCGCTCGCGGTTGGGCGCGAAGCCCAGGCCCGGCGCCTGCGGCAGGTCGAGCACGCCGGCCTGCGGCTCGGGCAGGCCGTCGAACACCTGCTTGCAGCATTCGACCGCCACCGAGTGGTACTCGACCAGCGAGCCATTGGCCAGGCCCGCATGCAGGTGCATGTTGTGGTGCGGCCAGGCGCCACCGTTGGCAAAGCGCGTGTTGAAGGCCGCGGCCATGCCGGCGATGCGCGCGCACTGGGTGAAGCCGCCGGTGATGCAGGCATTGGGCTGCACCACGTCCACCGCCTGTGCCACCAGCATGTCGCGGAAGCGGCTGGCATGGCCTTCGTTCTGGCCGGCCGCCAGCGGAATGGCGGTCTTGGCGCGCAGCTTGGCCAGGTTGGGAATGTCGTTCTGCGTCACCGGCTCCTCGAAGAAGGCGATGTCGTAGGCCTCCACCCGCCGGGCCAGCGACAGTGCATGGAAGTAGTCCAGGCTGCAGTTGGCGTCGATGTAGATCTGGACGTCGGGGCCCACCGCCTCGCGAACGGCACGGATGCGCTGCACGTCCTCGGCGATCAGCGTGTCGAGCGGCCGGGGCTCGTCGCGGCGCGCCAGGCCGTGGTGGCCCACGGTCATCTTCAGGCGGGTGAAGCCGCGGCCCACCCAGGCGCGGGCGGCCTGGGCCAGCTCGTCGCGGTCGTAGAAGGCGAAGCCGAAGGTCGCATACACCGGCACCTGGGCGCGGGCGCCGCCCAGCAGCTTCCAGCAGGGCTGGCCCAGGGCCTGGCCCTTGAGGTCCCACAGCGCGAGGTCGATGGCGGCGATGGCATGGCTGGCGTAGCCCGACTGGCCACGCGGCGTGAGCAGCCAGTAGAGCCGCTCCCACACCTGCTCGTGGTTGAGCGGGTCCAGCCCCTCCAGGTGATGGGCGGCCACCTCGTTGACGATGGCGGCGACGGCCTCTTCCTCGGTGATGGCGGTCATGCCGGTGCCGATACGGCCATCGTCGGTCTCGATGTCGACCAGGCACAGCGACAGCGAGGTGGTTTTGGTGCGGCCGCCATGGCCGACGCTGACCGGCAGGTTCAGCGGCGTGGCGTGGACGCGGGCGATCTTCATGGGGCGGTGTCTCCTGCTTCGGGGCTCGGGGGTTTTGGCCCAGTCTAGGAAGCGTCTCCAGGCGCCACAACGCGGCGGCGCGAAGGCCGCTTTCGCGATCCGCGAAGACGAGGGTTTACGCGGGGCGCGGCGCGTGGCCGGCCAGCACGTCGAACAGCGTGCGCGCGGGCGGCGCCAGCTCCACGCCCTCGCGCACGGCGATTCTGTGCGTGCGCACGGCCCAGGCATCCGTCAGCGGCACGGCGCGGATCGGCAGGCTGGCCAGCTGTGGTGCCACGGCCTCGCGCGGCAGCACCGCCACGCCCAGGCCGCCGGCCACCATGCGGCAGACCACGTCGAAGCTGCGCATCTGCATGCGGATCTTGAGCAGGCGGCCCGCCACCGACGCGGCGGCGGCCAGCCGGCTGGAGAGCGCGGTGCCGTCGCCCAGGGAGATGAAGTCCTCATCCAGCGCATCCGCCAGCGCCGCGGCCTCGCGCTTGGCCAGTGCGTGTCCCTGCGGCACCACCAGCACCAGCGTGTCGACGAAGCAGTCGGTCAGCGCGATGCCGTGCGGCGCATGCGCCATGTGCACGATGCCCAGGTCGGCCCGGCCTTCGAGCAGCAGCAGCGGAATGTCGAGGCTGCCGTGCTCCTCCACATCGATGCGGATCAGCGGATGGGCGCGGGCCATGTGCTGCAGGTGGGCGGGCATCACCTCCACCAGCGCCGAGGTGTTGGCCGCCAGGCGCACATGGCCCTGCAGGCCGCGGGCATGGTCGTGCAGGTCGAGCGACAGGCGGTCGGCGTCGGCCAGCAGCTCGCGTCCGCGGCGCACCAGCATCTGACCCGCCGGCGTGAGCCGCACGCCCCGCGATGAGCGCTCGAAGATGCGCAGGCCCAGCGATTCCTCCAGCGCGCTGATGCGGGCGCTGGCGGCGGCGATGGCCAGGTTCAGCCGGTCGCTCGCGGCGCTGATCGAGCCCAGTTCGGCTGCCGTGACCACGACGCGCAGCGTCGCCAGGTCCAGTTGCAGGCCCTCAGGCATCGAAGAGGCGGCCGTGGCCGGGCGAGGCAGCATCCAGGCCGGCGGTGCGCATCAGGTCCCAGAAGCCGGCCGGCGAGCTGGACGTGACGGGCAGGCCCAGTTCGCGCTTCAGGCGCGGATGCAGGTCCAGCGTGCGCAGGCCGCCGCAGGAGATGAGCAGGCCGTCCGGCTGCCCTTCAACGCTGACGCTGCGGGCCAGTTGGGCGAGCGTCTCGGCATCGACCTGACCGACCGCCTCGACGCCCGTCATCGACAGGCCGCGGATGGCCGTGACCTCGAAGCCCTCGCCTTCCAGGTAGGCGGCGAGCCGGTCGTTGAGCGTGTCGATGTAGGCGGTGGCCACCGCCACCCGCCGCACGCCCAGCTGGCGCAGGCTGCGCACGATGGCATGGCTCATGGTCGTGCACGGCAAGCCGGTCGCGGCCACCATCCGCGCACGGAGATCCTCGGTGAAGGCGGCGCCGCGGTAGAAGCTGAGCGAGGTGCCCATGAGTGAGACGGCCTGCGCCCCGGCTGCCTTCAGTTCGCGGGACAGGTCGACGATGCGCCCTTCCACCTCGTCGAAGCCTTCGGGATGGATGCCGGCGAGCGCCAGGCCGCGCGCCATGAAGCGCACCCGGCCCGCGTACAGCGCCGGCCCTTCCGGCGGCACCTCGCCGGCGGCGGGCGGCACGATCAGCCCGAGCACGGGCGTGGCGGAATCGGTCATCGCAGCTCCTGGGGCAAAGCTGCGCATTGTGGGCGCCGCTGCGCCGGGCCGCTGTCGTCCAGGTGGCTGGCGGCCGGCGCCAACCCGCCGGGCACCCGCGGTGCCAGCGGTGCCTGTGCGCCGCCGCGCTACAGGCTCAGAGCTTGATGCCCGCGCCCTTCACCGTCGGCCCCAGCACCGCCACCTGCTCGCGCACGAAGCCCTCGAAGCGCGCCGTGCTCTCGGGCTGGGCCACGATCCCCAGGTCGACCATCTTCTTCTGCACCTCGGGCATCGCCAGCACCGCATTGGCGGCGTCGTGCAGACGCGCGACCGTCTCGGCCGGCAGCTTCGCCGGGCCCGAGATGCCGAAGAAGTTCTCCAGCACCAGCTTGGGCTGGCCCAGCTCGACCATGGTCGGCACCTCGGGCATCAGCGGCGAGCGGGTGGTGCCGGTCACGGCCAGCGGCACCAGCTGGCCGGTCTTGAAGTACTGCACATAGGCGGTGATCACGTCGATGCCCACCGGCACGATGTTGGCCAGCAGGTCGGTGGTCATCGGCGCGCCGCCGCGGTAGGGCACATGCACCATGTTGGCGCCCGTTACCCGCTTGATCAGCTCGCCGTGGATGTGCCCGACCGAGCCCGGACCGCCGGAGCCGAAGTCCAGCCGGCCTTCCTTCTTGGCACGGGCCTCCAGGTCGGCCCAGCTCTTGATGCCCGACTCCTTGCTCGCCATGACCACCAGCGGCGCCGAGCCCAGATAGGCCACATGGCTGAAAGCGGCCACCGGGTCGTAGGGCTGCTTGTCGAGCGTGAAGGGCCCCAGCGCGATGGGCGTCGTGTTGGAGAGCATCAGCGTGTAGCCGTCCGGCGCAGCCGTCGCCACCACCTGGCCACCGATGGTGCCGCCCGCACCGGGGCGGTTGTCCACCACCACCGGCTGGCCCAGTTTGCGCCCCAGCTGCTCGGCCACCACGCGCGCCAGGATGTCGCTGGCGCCGCCGGGCGCGAAGGTGACGACGATCTTGATCGGCCGCTCGGGCCACTGGGCGAAGGTCGGCAGAGCGCCCGCCGCCGCCCCGGCCGCCATCAGGCGCAGGACGCCTCGGCGGTGAAGGCGCGGCAGGGACGGGGAAGAGGTAGGCAGAAAGGATTCGGACATGGTGGGCGCCGCAAGCAATGGGAATGCCCGCATTGTTCGAGCCGTGCTCCGGCACGCCAATTGCCAAGACCGAATGCACCGTATCAGCCGCAAGGCGCTGGCGGCCCGCCATTCCGACGGCGAGGCACCAAGGCGGTGCAGGCAACCACCGCATGTCCCGACCCGACGATCCTTTCGACACCTACCTGCTGCGCGTCTTTCACACCTTGATGGCGGAATGCAGCGTGTCGCGCACCGCCGCGCGCATGAACCAGTCGCAGCCCGCCATCAGCAGTGCCCTCAAGCGCCTGCGCGAGATCTTTGGCGACCCGCTGCTCATCAAGGACAAGCAGCGCATGGTGCCCACCGAGCGGGCGATGCAACTGCATGCGTCGGTGCGGCTGGTGCTGGGCGAGCTGGACGCCTTGCTCGCCCCCGAATCCAATTTCGACCCCGCCACAACGCGGCAGGTCTTTCGCATCGGCACGCCCGACTACCTGGCGCCGCCGCTCATGGCCGCCGTGGCGCAGTACATGCGCGAGACCGCGCCCGCCGCCCGGCTGGTGCTGCAGCCGCTGGGCCCCGACTACGACTTCGAAGCCGCCCTGGCCGAAGGCGAGCTGGACGTGGTCATCGGCAACTGGCCCCAGCCGCCGGAACACCTGCGCACCACGCTGCTGCTGGAGGACGAGATCGTCTGCCTGGTCGACGAGCGCCACCCCTGCGCCGCCCGCATGACGCTGGCCGACTACCTGCAGGGCTCGCACGTGGTGCCGCTGCTGTACAGCGTGACCCAGCGCGGCGTGGTCGAGACCGCCCTCGCCTCCCAGCGCATGAGCCGCACCGGCACGGTCACCGTGCCCTACTTCGGCCTGGCGCCGCACCTGCTGCCCGGCACCGACCTGATCTTCACCACCAGCCGGCACTTTGCGCAGTACTACGCCGGCCTGCTGCCCCTCGCCATCGTGCCCGCGCCGGTGGACTTTCCGCCGATGCGCTTCTATCAGTTGTGGCATGGGCGCACGCAATTGGCGCCGGGGCATGTGTGGTTTCGGTCGTTGTTGTCGGCGGTGGTGAGGACGGCGGGGGCGACGAGGTATTTGCGCGAGAAGCCGACGGACCGGAACTTCCAGGAGACTCGTTCCTGACCGACGGAGCGGCCAAAGGACTCGCCGACCGGTCCGTTCAACGCGGCAGGAGGAACTGGCTGAGCCGCGCCAGGTCCTCATCCAGCAACGTCGACGCAGTCCGATCCTGGGCTGCTGCCGCGTCGGCATAGCCCACTGCTGGCGCCCTACCCGCCGATTCCCCCGCCACATTCGCCCACCCAATCACCCGATCCCCCCACAGCATCGGCAACGCGTAATACCCAAACTGCCGCTGCGCCGGTGGCACGTACGCCTCGAACTTGTACGTCCAGCCCCAGAACAGCGTGAAGCGGCGGCGGTCCCAGACGATGGGGTCGAAGGGGGCGAGCAGGCGCAGTTGGTCATCGACGGCCCAGCGGCGCGAGCGCGGGTTCTCGTCGGCCGGCCAGTACCACGTGGTGCCGTCGAGGGTGGCGCTGGCGAGTTGCTCGCGGGCCAGGCGCAGGGCAGCCTGGGTCTGGGCGCTCAGGTGCGGCGCGCCGTAGCCGAGCAGGCGCACGAGGTAGGTCAGGCTGGCCGCCGGCAAGGGGGCATAGGTCCGCACCACCAGATCGATCAGCGCTGCGGCGCGGCGGGCACGGCCGGCCGGGCTTTCGTCGGCCGGCGGGTGCGCAGCGACTTCGTACACGCGCGTGCCGCTGTCGCGGCGTTTGACGCGCAGCAGGCCCCGGTAGTGCAGGCCGTCGAGCAGGTGAGTGGCCAGGTTGCCGGCGCCGCCCCAGGGGTTCTGCCTCCGGCCATGCGCGAAGTGCAGTTCGACCTCCCGCGGATGCACGATGCGGCGCTCACGAACGAAGGCCAGCACATCGTCGGCCTTGCGCTGGGTCTGGGCATCCCAGGGGCGCCTGGGCTCGCGCGGGTGCATCAGCGCGAGGTGCTCGCGTGGCAGGAAGCCGTAGTTGACGAGGCAGTCCTCGTCGATCTGCAGCCGCGGGTAGCGGGCCTCCAGGTCGCCGGCGCGGTAGTCGGTGACGCGGTGGCGCAGGATCAGGTCCTGCGCGCGGGCGGGCGCGCGGATCGGGTCGGCCTGCACGAAGCCGAGCCGGCGGATGGCCGCCGGCAGCGTGGTCGGCGTGAACAGTGAGCGTGCGACGGCATAGCGGCGAAGATGGTCGAGACTCAGAGCGGCGGGCATCCGACAGATTCCAGCACACCGCCCCGGGTGTGCGCTTGGGCGCGACAGGCCATCTGGCCGGGCCCGGCGCCGATGGAATGATCAGCCGCCTCCCGGCGGTACACGGAAGTTGGCGGCGATTCGAGCCTCAGCGCGCTCAAGCAGATCAACCATCGCGTCACGCCAGCGGCGCCCCAGTCCTCCCGCGCCAACGATCTGCTCGCCGCGCTCATCTCCCACGCCCTCCTTGACGCCCTGCTCATGCACGCCGCTTGAACCCACCATGGCCATCGTCGGCGAACCGGGCTCCCCAGCGGGGCGGTGTCGGGCGGGATTGGCAGTATCAGAAATCGACATGCCCGAATGCTCACGCTCGCCTACACTTTCGTAAAGTTGAATTTACTTAGCATTCACTTCATCATTTCTGATGCGTCAACTCAACCTCGACCAGCTACAGACGCTGATCGTCATTGCCGACCTGGGCACCTTTGCGGCCGCCGCGCAGGCGCTGCACCTGGCGCCGCCCACGGTCAGCCTGCATGTGAAGGAGCTGGAAAGCTGGCTCGACACGGCGCTCGTCATCCGTGGCCGCCGTCAGGCGGAGCTGACGCCGGCCGGCGCCGTGTTGGTGCAGGAGGGCCGCAAGCTGCTGGCCGCGGGCGACGATCTGGTCGACCGGGTGCGCCGTCGCGCAGCCGGCCGCGCGGGCATGGTGCGGGTGGCCGTCTCGGCCGGCGTAAGCACCCAGCTGCTGCCACTGATGCTGCAGCAGCTCAATGCCCAGAGCCCCGATATCGAACTGCGGCTGGAAGCCGTCGGCTCCGCCGAAGCCATGCGACGCCTGAAGGCTGGCACGCTGGACATCGCCATCGTCGCCAGCCCCCAGCCGGCCGCACCCGAGGTGCGGCTGCAGCCCTGGCGGCAGGATGCGATGGTGGTGCTGTTGCCCGCTGCCTGGGCGCCGCCGGAGGCCATCACGCCCGACTGGCTGGCCGGCCGGCGCTGGGCCAGCTTCACGCCGGCCACGCAGATGCACGGGCTGATCGCCGGCTGGTTCGGGCAGGCAGGCTTGAGCCCCCGGCCCTACTTGGCGCTGAGCTATCCCGGCGCGCTCAAGAGCCTGGCCGCCGCCGCGCAGGCTGCGGCCATCCTCCCTTTCGAGGAAGTGGCCGACCTGGCGGACGCGCCCGAGGTGTGCATCCGCCCGATGGCGCCGTCGCTGATGCGGCCGATGGCGGTGGCCAGCCGGCAGGCGGGCATGTCCGACCCGGCGGTGACGACGGTGCTGGACGTGATCGACCGGTTCAAGTCTTAGTGCACAGGCTCAGTCAATATCATGGCCCTGCTTTTCCAGAATTTCTTTTCCTAAAACGTGCGCACGTTCTACAACACCGTCATTGATGCGAAATATGTCTGGGCGAGGACGCTCCCCCTGAGGTCTCGCAATAAGAAAATCAAATAGATCGCTCTGCTGGTTCCCAGATCTATACAAGCTCAAATATAAATCATATGTATGAATATGAATTTTTTCTTTCTTTATAAATCTGAGCACCCGCTCCGCATCACTCTTATTTTTTGTCTCGAACAATGTGATGTGTGGCTGAATTCCAAATTTACTGACATCAAAGTCCGGCTTATTCCATATATCCCGAAAGACAGAACATTCGGCACGAAGAAATACCACATATCCAGTACTTGTGGAAAAAAATCCAGGACTGTGGATTTTTACACCATATCCACGTACTAATTCGGCGAGCTCTTGCAGGCGGTTCTGGCTTATCGCTCGAGCATGCGGTCCCCGCAGAGTTACATGTATAGGAGAATTTTTCTTTTTTTGGAAGAAGGCATATCGCAAGCCTTCTAAAAACTCGACTACCCGAGCGCTCCCAAATTCCGCAAAAACAAAATATTTTATCAATTTAGATCAGCACATAGCGCACCAGCTCTTGATTCAGCTTGGTACTTGCTAAAGCAGAGTGGAAAAAGTCGTCCAACTTTTGGGCCTTGGCGCTAAATTCACCTAGCTGCACCTGATCGGGTTGGTTCAACTGCTCATATGATTTGGCCGCCAGGAAATCCTCGTAATAATTTAGAACTTCCAGAAAACTCCCTTCCAGCTCGCTATCCGCCATATGATCTAGCGCAAAAATAAGGCGCTCAAGAGGGGTCATGGACGAAATTTTTAAAAAATCTTCTAACGTATGCATATCCAACGCAACAATGCAGAGCACAGTAGAAAAGACCGTAAGCTTTCTTGGAAATTTAAGATTCAAATTTTTCTTCCACCACGGCTTACCCTGCTCTGACCGAGTGCGCTCGTAGTTTAGGCATAACGTTCGCCAATATCGGAGAATATCGTTCAATAAAAAAAGGGGCCGAAATTCCTTCCGACCCCGCCCATCTCTAAAATACATATCCAAGACTTTACGAATTGAATTATCGTAAACTTTTTGCCCAACTATGCATTTGCTTTCTAATAACAGCAAAAGCCGTGTCGTGAATAAGTTTTCGCTATCATCATCTGAGCTCCCCGTCCCTTCAATGATATCTTGAAGTTCGTGAATTTTGAGGAATTTTCCGTCGCCAGAAAAAGGCTGAATCTGCAATTCATCTGTCAATCGAATCAAGTCAGAGAATATCTTCACCTCACTGAGCTTGGAAAGGCTTCTTTCACCTTTCTTCCTTTTTCTTCGATCAGCGACGAAAAACAAATCTAAGTCCGAAACCTTTCCCGTTTCGTATCGTGCAAGACTTCCAGCAGCGTAAATACAAACTCCAGGAGCCTTACACGCACTCTTCTCCGATACGTTTTTTCTAACCTTTTCGAGAAGCTCTCTACTACTCTTGATTCTCTGCTGCAACGCAGAATGACTATGAAATATCTCCTGATAACGCCCCATCGAAATTCTCCTCGAAAGCGTTTCGAGTATTTAAATTTCAACGAAGTTGACAATTAGGGGTTCTAAGTACTTCTTCGCTTTCTCGACTGTGCCGATGTGCCCGTCTCCCGCGGCGGCAGGCCCGTGTGCTGCGTCAGCACGGTGCCCGGCCGTGGCGCGGCACCGACACGGCGGGCGCTGGATGGCGTCGCTGCCGACGACGGTGCCGGCGTGGAGTTCTTGCGCCGCGCGCTCTGGTAGCCGCCATCGGTCGCCGGCTGGAAGGTCGGGATCAGGTGGTGCTTGCCGTTGCCGATCAGGTCGGCGCGGCCCATGGCCTTGAGGGCCTCGCGCAGCAGCGGCCAGTTGTTCGGGTCGTGGTAGCGCAGGAAGGCCTTGTGCAGGCGGCGGCGCTTCTCGCCGCGCACGATGTCCACCGACTCCTCGGCCTCGTCGCGCATGGTGCGGCGCACCTTGGTGAGCGTGTTGCGGCCCGAGTGGTACATGGCCGTGGCGGTGGCCATGGGGCTGGGGTAGAAGGTCTGCACCTGGTCGGCGCGAAAGCCGTTCTTCTTCAGCCACAGCGCCAGGTTCATCATGTCCTCGTCGCGCGTGCCCGGGTGCGCGGCGATGAAGTACGGGATGAGGTACTGCTTCTTGCCCGCCTCGGCGCTGTACTTCTCGAACATGCTCTTGAAGCGGTCGTAGCTGCCGATGCCCGGCTTCATCATCTTGGAGAGCGGGCCCTCCTCGGTGTGCTCGGGCGCGATCTTGAGGTAGCCGCCGACGTGGTGCTGCACCAGATCCTTGACGTACTCGGGCGACTTCACGGCCAGGTCGTAACGCAGGCCGGAGCCGATCAGGATCTTCTTGATGCCGCGCAGCGCACGCGCCCGGCGGTAGATCTGGATCAGCGGGCCGTGATCGGTGGTGAGGTTCGGGCAGATGCCCGGGTACACGCAGCTGGGCTTGCGGCAGGCGGCCTCAATCTCGGGGCTGCGGCAGCCCAGGCGGTACATGTTGGCGGTCGGGCCGCCCAGGTCGGAGATGACGCCGGTGAAGCCTTCGACCTTGTCGCGGATGTCCTCCACCTCGCGAATGATCGAGTCCTCGCTGCGGCTCTGGATGATGCGGCCCTCGTGCTCGGTGATGGAGCAGAAGGTGCAGCCGCCGAAGCAGCCGCGCATGATATTCACGCTGAAGCGGATCATCTCCCAGGCCGGGATCTTGGTCGCGCCGTCGTGGCGGCCCTGCTCGTCGGCGTAGCGCGGATGCGGGCTGCGGGCGTAGGGGAGGTCGAACACGTAGTCCATCTCGGCCGTGGTCAGCGGGATGGGCGGCGGGTTGATCCACACGTCGCGGGCGGTGATGCCTTCCCCGTGGGCCTGGACCAGGGCACGGGCGTTGCCGGGGTTGGTCTCCAGATGCAGCACGCGGTTGGCGTGGGCGTAGAGGATCGGGTCGGCCTTGACCTGCTCGTAGCTGGGCAGGCGAATCACGGTCTTTTCGCGGGCCGGGGCCTTGAGGCGGACGGCCGGGTTGGCGATGAAGGTGATGGGTTTGACGGCAGCAGCCTGGGCGATGGTTGCGGCACCGGTCTGACCATTGGCCTCATCGGCCACCGCATTCGCCTCATCCTCGCGCGCGCAGGTCTGGCCCTGGGCCTTGGCCTGCTCCGACACCATCAGGTAGGGATTCAGGTGCGCGTCCACGCGCCCCGGCTGGTCGACCTCGGTGGAGTCGAGCTCGAACCAGCCCTCGGGCGTCTCGCGGCGCACGAAGGCGGTGCCGCGCACGTCGGTGATCTGCTGCACCGGCTCGCGCGCGGCCAGGCGGTGGGCCACCTCGACGATGGCGCGCTCGGCGTTGCCGTACAGCAGCAGGTCGCACTTGCTGTCCACCAAGATCGAGCGGCGGACCTTGTCGCTCCAGTAGTCGTAATGGGCGATGCGGCGCAGGCTGCCTTCGATGCCGCCGAGCACGATCGGCACCTCCGGAAAGGCCTCGCGGCAGCGCTGGCTGTAGACGATGGCGGCGCGGTCGGGGCGCTTGCCGCCCACGTCGCCGGGGGTGTAGGCATCGTCGCTGCGGATCTTCCGGTCGGCGGTGTACCGGTTGATCATCGAATCCATGTTGCCGCTGGTGACGCCCCAGAACAGGTTGGGCTTGCCCAGCGCGCGGAAGGGCTCGGCGCTCTGCCAGTCGGGCTGGGCGATGATGCCCACGCGAAAGCCCTGCGCCTCCAGCACCCGGCCGATGACGGACATGCCGAAGCTCGGATGGTCCACATAGGCGTCGCCGGTCACCACGATGATGTCGCAGCTGTCCCAGCCCAGGGCGGCCATCTCCTCGCGCGAGGTCGGCAGGAACTTCGCCGTGCCGAAGCGCTGCGCCCAGTACTTGCGGTAGCTGGTGATCGGCTTGGCGGCGCGCGCAAAGAAGGAGACGTCGACGGGTGCGTTCATGCGTGGGGTGGATCCGGCGGCGCGGGAGGGCGGCGCTGCGCTGCGATGCTGCGTTCGGGAACCGCGCTGGCGCCCGGGCGGAAAGAAGGCGGCGATTTTAAGGGCCGGGGCCTTCTCCCCTCATCCCGAAGGGAAGCCGCGCGAGCGGGACACGGGCCACCCCTAGAATCCGCGCCCGTCGTGCGCCGCCTTTTCTTCATCCTCCTGCTGGTCTTGATGCCGCTTCAGTTCAGCGTTGCTGCGCTGAAGGCCTACTGCCAGCACGAGGCCGGCGGCATGACGCACCTGGGCCACCACGAGCACCAGCATTTCGACGTCGCCGACAACGACGACGAGCCGGGCACGCCACCGGCGCTGGGCCACCTGGACTGCGGCCACTGCCACGCGCACTGCGTCGCGCTGGCCACCGCGGTCGCGCCCGAGGCCCCGGCCATTCCCAAGGCCGAACTGCGCGAAGGCGCCGCTGCTCCGCTGGCGGTGCGCGCGCTGGCCCCACCCGAACGGCCCCAGTGGCCCGGCCTTGCCTGACCGGCAAGGCCTGCAGCTTCACCCCCTTCCCTTCCGCCTGACGCGCCCGGCGCGCCAGTGACGCGCTGCATGCGCGCGCCCCCTCCGGGGTGCGTGCGGCTTGCCGGTCTCCCTCGCACATCGATTTGCCTTGGAGAACTGGAATGCCTTTCACACCCCATCGGCCGTGGCGCGTGTCGCCCCGGCCCCATCCTGCCTGGCGGCAGCGGCTTGCGCTGACGCTTGGGCTTCTGCTGGCGCCCTGGGCGCTGGCCCAACCGCCGGCGCTGCCGGCCCCCGTCGCCCCCGCGGCACCCGGTCCGCTGCGGCAGGCCTTCGACCAGGCCTGGGCGCGCCAGCCCGAAGCCCGGGCGCTGGTGGCGCGCCAGCAGGCGGCCGAGGCAGGCCAGCGCGCCGCGTCGGCCTGGACGCCCGAGCCGATGGCGCTCGAACTCACCCACCGCACCGACCGCGCCAATGCCAACGACGGCCAGCGCGAATGGGAGGCAGGTCTGGCGATCCCGCTCTGGCGGCCGGGCGAGCGCAGCCGTGGCCAGGCCGTGGCGCAGGCCGAGGCGGTCGCCGTGTCCCTGCGCGAGCAGGCTGCACGGCTGCGGCTGGCCGGCGCGCTGCGCGATGCCTGGTGGCCCTGGGCCCGCGCCCGCATCGAGCAGCAGGTGGCGGATGCCCAACTGGCCCATGCCCGCACCCTGGCCGCCGACGTGGAGCGCCGCTGGCGCGCCGGCGACCTGGCCCGCAGCGACCTGCTGCAGGCGCAGGGCGCAGTGGCTGCCGCCCGTGCGGTGCAGGCCGAGGCCGCGCGCGCGGCGGTCGAAGCCGCGCTTCGCTGGCAGGCGCTGACGGGCGCAGCCACAGGCGCTTCCGGCGCGGCGTTGCCGCAGGCCGGCATCGGAGGGGCGGCCATCCCCGCCGAATCTGCGCCGGCCAACCGGCAGGCTGAGGTGGCCTCCAGGCCCACGCCGGCCGGCGGCACCGCCGGGTCCGAGGCGGGGTCCGAGCGCCTGGTCGACGGCGTCGGTGCCGAGGCAGAACCCGAGCCGCGCGCAGAGCCCGGGGCGTCCACCGCCACCCACCCCGCCCTGGCCGAACTCGCCCAGCGCCTCGCCATCGGCCGTGCCCAGGCCGAGCTGGCGGCCCGCCAGGGCGCCGGCAACCCGGAGCTGACGCTGGGCACCACCCGCGAGCGCGGCAGCAACGACGAGCCGGCGCGCAGCACGCTCAACGTAGGCCTGCGCATCCCCTTCGGCGCGAGCGCGCGGCAGGAGGCCCGCCAGGCCGCGGCGCTGGCCGAGGCCATCGCGCTGGAAGCGCAGTGGCGGCTGGAGGAAAGCCGCCTCGCCGCCGAACAGCAGGCCGCCCGGGCCCGCGTGGACGCGGCCCGCATCCGCCTGGCCGCCGCCGAGGAACGCGATGCCCTCGCCAGCCAGACCCTGGGCCTGATCGAGAAGTCCTTCCGCCTCGGCGAATCCGACCTGCCCACCCGCCTGCGCACCACGCAGGAAGCCAGCGACGCCGCCCGCCAGCTGGCCGCCAGCCGCATCGAGCTGGCGGCAGCCGTCTCGCAATGGCGCCAGGCCCTGGGCCTGCTGCCCGAATGACAACCCGACACCCAACCCTCCCATGAACTTCCGATTCCTTGCAGGCACCGCGCTGGCCCTGGCCGCCGCCGCCTTCTTGCCCACCGCCCTGGCCGACGAAGGCCACAGCCATGACGCGGCACCCGCCGCACCGGCCGCGGCCGCCCTGCCCCGCTTCGCCCTCGAATCCGGGGCCTTCGAGCTGGTCGGCGTGCGCCAGGGCCATGAACTCACGCTCTACCTGGACCGCCATGCCGACAACCAGCCTGTCAACGACGCCCGCATCGCGCTGCGCATCGGCGAGAAGGACTTCGTCGCCGAGCCGCACGGCGAAGGCACGTACGAAGCCGAACTGGACGAGGCCACGGCCGAGGCCACCGGCGAACTGCCGCTGCTCGCCCGCCTGAGCGTGGGCGACACGCGCGACGAGCTGCATGGCGAGTGGCACATCGAGGCCGCCGATGGCCATGGCCACGACGCCGACGCCACCCCCGCCTGGCGCCACCTGCTGCCCTGGGGCGCCACGGCCCTCGTCGTCCTCCTCGCCGCAGCCGCCTGGCTGCTGCGCCGCCGTCCCGCCCACGGAGCCGCCGCATGAACCGCCTTCCTTCTTCTACGCCGCGGCAGCTCACCGCCACGCTCGCCCTCCTTTTTTCCCTGGCCCCGCCCACGGGCGCCCTGGCCGACGCTGGCCACGACCACGGCGGCGCACCGCCGGCCGCGGCGGCCAACGGCCCGCAGCGCCTGGCAGACGGCAGCGTCTTCCTGCCCAAGCCCAGCCAGCGGCAGCTCGCGGTGCGCACCGTCGTCACCACCCTCGCCGCCCTGCCGCGCAGCATCGAGCTTGACGGCCGCGTGGTCAGCGATCCACAGAGCGGCGGCAAGGTACAGGCCCTGGTCGCCGGCCGCATCGAGTCCGGCCCGCGCGGCCTGCCCGAGCCCGGCCAGGCCGTGCGCAAGGGCGAGGTGCTGGCCTGGGTGCAACCGGCCGCCGCGCCGCTGGAGCGGGCCGCACAGGCAGCCCAGCTGGCCGAGCTGCGGGCCGCCGGCACGCTGGCCGAAAAGCGCCTGGCGCGCCTGCGCGAATTGGCCGACACCGTGCCCCGCAAGGAGATCGAGGCGCTCGAAAGCGAAGTGGCCGCTGCCCGCGAGCGGGCCGGGGCCATCGGCACCGGACTCTCGGGTCGCGATGCGCTGGTCGCGCCGGCCTCGGGCGTCATCGCCTCCTCGTCCGTCGTCGCCGGTCAGGTCGTCGACGCGCGCGAGCTGGTGTTCGAGATCGTCGACCCGGCGCGCCTGCGCATCGAGGCCCTGGCCTACGACCCGGCGCTCATCAGCGACATCGGCGGCGCCTCGCTGGCCGTCGGCGGCACGCAAGTGCCGCTGCAGTTCGTGGGCGCCGCCCGCGCGCTGCGCGACCAGGCCCTGCCGCTGGCCTTCCGCGCCCAGGGCGCCGCGCTGTCGACGCTGGCCGTGGGGCAGCCCGTGCGGCTGCAGGTGCACAGCCGCAGCACGCACGAAACGATTGCCGTGCCGCGCGCCGCGCTGATGCGCAATGCGGCCAACGAAACCATCGTCTGGGTCAAGACGGCGCCGGAGCGCTTCGCGCCGCGCACCGTCACCACCGCACCGCTGGACGGCCTGCGCGTGGCCCTGACTTCGGGCGTCGCGCCCGGCGAGCGCGTCGTCATCGACGGCGCCACGCTCATCAACCAGATCCGCTGAGGCCGCACCCCCCATGTTCAAGTGGCTCCTCGAACGCAGCCTGGGCAACCGGCTGCTGGTGATCGTGCTCGCCCTCGCGGCGATGGCCTATGGCGCGTACATGCTGACGCGCACGCCGGTGGACGTGTTCCCCGACCTCAACAAGCCCACGGTGACGGTGATGACCGAAGCCGGCGGCATGGCGCCCGAAGAGGTGGAGCAGCTCATCACCTTCCCGCTGGAAACCGCCATGAGCGGCCTGCCCGGCGTGGAGACGGTGCGCTCGGTGTCCTCGGCCGGCCTGTCCTTTCTGTACGTGACCTTCGACTGGCGCACCGAGATCTTCCGCGCCCGGCAGCTGGTGTCCGAACGCCTGTCGGCCATGGAGGAAGGCCTGCCCGCCGGCACCGTGCCGCGCATGGGCCCGGTCAGCTCGGTGATGGGCGAGATCATGCAGATCGCCATTCCGGTCGATCCGCAGAAGATCTCGCCGATGCTGGTGCGCGAGTACGCCGACTGGGTGCTGCGCCCGCGGCTGATGTCGGTGCCGGGCGTGGCGCAGGTCATTCCCATCGGCGGCGAGGTGCGGCAGTTCCAGGTGCAGCCCGACGCTACGCGCATGGCACAGCTGGGCATCTCGACCGAGGCGCTGGCCACCGCGCTGCGCGGCTTTGCGGCCAACACCTCGGGCGGCTTCCTGTCGCTCAACGGCCGCGAGTACCTGATCCGCCACCTGGGCCGCACCGCGCGGCTGGACGACCTGCGCCGCCTGGCGCTGGGCGCGCGCAACGGCCAGCCGATCCTGCTGCAGCAGGTGGCGCAGGTGGACTTCGCGCCCGCCATCCGCCGCGGCGACGCCGGCTTCGAAGGCCGGCCGGCCGTCATCCTGGGCGTGCAGAAGCAGCCGGCGGCCGACACCATCGCGCTCACGCGGCAGATCGAGTCGGCGCTCGACGGCCTGGCCGCCGCGCTGCCGCCCGGCATGGAAAAGCCGCGCGTCACCTTCCGCCAGGCCAGCTTCATCGAGGCCTCCATCGACACGCTGCAGGGCAAGCTGGTGGGCGCGGCGGTGTTCGTGGCGCTGATCCTGTTCTTCTTCCTGGGCACGCTGCGACCCACACTCATCGCGCTGGTGGCCATTCCGGTCTCCATCCTGGCGACGGCGCTGGTGTTCCGTGTCTTCGGGCTGTCGATCAACACCATGACGCTGGGCGGCCTCGCCATCGCCATCGGCGGGCTGGTGGACGACGCGGTGGTGGACGTCGAGAACATCATGCGGCGCCTGAAGGAGAACCGGGCCCGGCCCGAGGCCGAGCGGCTGGGCGTGCTCACGGTGGTCACGCGCGCCTCGATGGAGGTGCGCTCGGCCATCCTCTATGCCACGGTGATCATCGTATTGGTCTTCGTACCGCTGTTCGCGCTGCCGGGGCTGGAGGGCCGGCTCTTCGTGCCGCTGGGCATCGCCTTCATCGTCTCCACGCTCGCCTCGCTGCTCGTGTCGGTGACGGTGACGCCGGTGCTGAGCTACTGGCTGCTGCCGCGCATGAAGCGGCTGGCGCATGGCGACACCCGGCTGCTGACCTGGCTCAAGGCCCGCTATGCGCGCGGGCTGGAGGCGGTGCTGCGCCGGCCACGCATCGCCGTGGCCGCTGCGGTCGTGGCAGTGACGGCGGCGGCCGTGGCCGTGCCCTTCTTCCCGACCACCTTCCTGCCGCCCTTCAACGAGGGCACCCTGCTCGTCGGCCTGCGGCTGAATCCCGGCGTGACGCTGGAGGAAAGCAGCGCCCTCGCCCGCCAGGCCGAACGCCTGGTGCGGCAGGTGCCGGAGGTGACGCACGTCGGCCGCCGCAGCGGCCGGGCCGAGCTGGACGAGCATGCCGAGGGCGTGCACGTGAGCGAGCTGGACGTGGGCCTCAAACCCGCCAGCGAACTCACGCGCCCGATGGCCGCCATCACCGCCGACATCCGCCAGCGCCTGGCGCCGCTGCCGGCCGCCATCGGCATCGGCCAGCCGATCTCGCACCGCATCGACCACATGCTCTCGGGCGTGCGGGCGCAGATCGCCATCAAAGTCTTCGGCGAAGACCTGGACGTGCTGCGCGGCCAGGCCGAGCTGCTGCGTGCGCGGCTGGCCGCCATCCCCGGCGTGACCGACCTGGAGGTGGAAAAGCAGGTGCTGGCGCCGCAGATCAAGGTGCGCATGGACTACGACCGCGCCGCGCAGTACGGCGTGCCCGCGCCCCAGGTGCTGCAGACGCTGGCGCGCATGGTCGAGGGCGAGAAGCTGTCGCAGATCGTGGAGGACGGTCGCCGCTTCGCGCTGGTGCTGCGCCTGCCCGAGCCGGCGCGCTCGGTCGACGGCCTGGGCCGGCTGCTGATCGAGACGCCGCTGGGGCCTGTGCCGCTGTCGCGCCTGGCCACCATCGAGGAAGGCGACGGCCCCAACCAGGTCAGCCGCGACGACGGGCGGCGGCGCATCGTGCTCTCGGCCAATGCGTCGGGCCGGCCGCTGTCGGACGTGGTGGCCGACATGCGGGCGGTGGTGGCGCAGACGCCGCTGCCGGCCGGCTACTTCATCACGCTGGGGGGCCAGTTCCAGGCGCAGGAAGAGGCCTCGCGGCTGGTCGGCCTGCTGTCGCTGGTCTCGCTCGCGCTGATGTTCGTCGTGCTCTACAGCCGCTACCGCTCGGCGGTGCTGTCGGTGCTCATCATGGCCAACATCCCGCTCGCGCTCGTCGGTGCGGTGGCGGGGCTGGGGCTGTCGGGGCAACCGCTGTCGGTGGCGGCGCTGGTGGGCTTCATCACGCTGGCGGGCATCTCGGTGCGCAACGGCATCCTCAAGGTGAGCCACTACGTCAACCTGATGCGCTTCGAGGGCGAGGCCTTCGGGCCGCGGATGATCGTGCGCGGCTCGCTGGAGCGGCTGTCGCCGGTGCTCATGACGGCGCTGGTGACGGCCTTCGCGCTGGCGCCGCTGCTGTTCGAGGCCGAGCGGCCAGGCACCGAAGTGCTGCATCCGGTGGCGGTGGTCATCTTCTCGGGGCTGGTGAGCGCCACGCTGCTCGACACCTTCCTGACGCCCGCGCTGTTCTGGCTGTTCGGGCGGCGAAGCGCCGAGCGGCTGGCGGCGGACGGGGACACGCAAGCCCTGTGAAGGCGCGCGAAGCGAAGCAGAAACGGGATATGGTTGCTTCCGTCAACTTTATTGATTGACAATGGCGCCCATGCCCGTTTCGCCTGCTTCTGCCTCCTCGCCCGTCGCATCCGCCGTTCCGGCGGACGCCGTCAAGGCGCTGCGCCGCTTCAACCGCTTCTTCACCCAGCGCATCGGCGTGCTGGAGCCCTACCTCGGCAGCGAGCTCTCGCTGACCGAGGTGCGGGTGCTCTACGAACTGGCGCACCACCGTGGGCTCACCGCCCGCGAGCTGGCCCAGGCGCTGAGCCTGGACGCGGGCTACCTAAGCCGCCTGCTCAAGCGTTTCGAATCGCTGGGCTGGCTGGCCCGCGCGACGGATGCGCGCGATGCGCGGCAGCAGCGGCTGTCGCTCACCGAGGCAGGCCACGCGGCCTTCGCGCCACTGCAGCAGCGTTCGCGCGATGCCGCGGCGGCCCTGCTGGCGCCGCTCGCGCCGGCCGCGCGCGACGAACTGGTCCAAGCACTTGCACGGGTGGAGACGCTGTTCGACGCCACGCCCGTGCCCCTGCGCACCGCCGTGCTGCGCGACCCTGCCCCGGGCGACTTGGGCTGGGTGGTGCAGCAGCATGGCGAGGTCTACGCCCGCGAGTACGGCTGGGACGGCCGCTTCGAGGCCGCCGTGGCCGACATCGCCGCCCAATGGCTGCGCACCACCGACCCCGCCTGGGAGAAGGGCTGGATCGCCGAGCTGGACGGCCAGCGCGTCGGCGCCGTCTTCGTGATCCGCCACAGCCCCGGGGTGGCGCAGTTGCGCCTGCTGGTGCTGAAGCCCGAAGCGCGGGGCCTGGGCCTGGGCGGCAAGCTGGTCGACGGATGCATCGCCTTCGCCCGCGCCCGTGGCTACAAGCAGATGATCCTGTGGACCCACAGCTGCCTCGAAGCCGCCCGGGCCCTGTATGCCGCGCGCGGCTTCGTGCTCGACACCAGCGAGCCGCACGAGGGCTACGGCAGCGGCCCGCTGGTCGCCGAGCGCTGGTCGATGGCGCTCACTGCATGAACCAGCCGTGGCTGACCACCAGCGACTGGCCGGTCAGCGCATTGCTCGGGAAGGCGGCAAACAACAGCGCCACCCGCGCCACGTCGTCGGTGGTGGTGAATTCGCCGTCCACCGTTTCCTTGAGCATCACGTTCTTCACCACCTCCTCTTCGGAGATGCCCAGCGTCTTCGCCTGCTCGGGGATCTGCTTTTCCACCAGCGGCGTGCGCACGAAGCCGGGGCAGATCACATTGGCGCGCACACCGTGCTTGGCGCCTTCCTTGGCCACCGTCTTGGCCAGGCCGATCAGGCCGTGCTTGGCCGTGACGTAGGGCGCCTTCAGCATCGAGGCTTCCTTGGAATGCACCGAGCCCATGTAGATCACGCTGCCGCCGCGTCCCTGCGCGTACATGTGCTTGAGGCAGGCGCGCGTGGTGAGGAAGGCGCCGTCCAGGTGGATCGCCAGCATCTTCTTCCAGTCGGCAAAGCCGAATTCCTCGACCGGGTGAACGATCTGGATGCCGGCATTGCTGACCAGGATGTCGATGCCGCCGAAGGCCTTGACGGCCTCTTCCACGGACGCCTCGACCTGCTGCTCGTCGGTGACGTCCACCGCCACGCCGATGGCCTGGGCGCCCGCCGCCTTCAGTTCGGCGGCCGTCGCCTCCGCTGCCTGCTTGTTCAGGTCGGCGATGACGATCTTGGCGCCCTCCTGCGCGAAGAGCGTCGCGATCTCCTTGCCGATGCCGCTGGCCGAGCCGGTGATGTAGGCGACCTTGTCCTTGAGTTGCATGGTGGTTCCTTTCGATGCGAGGTTGAAGAAATAGGAAAGGGGCTCGAGGCCCGGCACGTGGCCGACTACTTCAGATAGTCGAGTTCGACGGTACCCAGCGCCAGCGTCATATCGGCGATGTAGTGCACGGTGGACAGCACCTCCAGCACGGGCAGCTGGGCGACCGGCGCCAGCGCATGCGGATGCAGCTCCAGCGAGCCGGGGCCCGTCCAGGCGCCCTTGAGCTGTACATCGACCATGTGGTAGCGCACCAGCTCGCAGATGCGGGCGGTGCCATCCACATGCGGAATGATCTTGAGCAGGAAGTTGGGCTGCGCAATGGCGTCGAGGATCGGCCCGTGTTCCAGCGTGCGGTGCTTGAAGCCCATCGTGGCGGTGGCCACGCGCACGGCGCCGTAGTCGAGCGTGCCCACGATCACATCGGTCTCGTAGCCGAATCGGGGCGTGGCCAGTTTCTTCGGAAAGCCCCACAGCTCCCGCCCGCCGGCGATGGGCGGATGGTCGTTGAGGTACATGGCATGCACGTACGCGCCCTTCTCCAGGCCCTTGGCCGTGCGCAGCTGCACCGGGATCACCTAGCCCGACTCGGTGTAGTCGCCGAAGCCGGTGGAATCGGGCATGCGGATGAATTCGTACTTGACCACCGGCTCTGCGATTTCCAGCGGTTCCGGGACCACGGCGCGCAGGGCGTCGGGATCGGTGCGATAGGTGACGACCATGAATTCCCGGTCGACGAATCGGTAAGGGCCCGGCGGGAAGGCCGGGCTGGAGAAGGGCATCGCAAAGGCGCGTTCGCGCAGGTCCGAGGCTTTCATGGGGTACGGGGGCAAAGTGGATGGTGAGCATTCATGCTGCGTCGCACGACTTAGCGCAAGCTGAAGTCGCCAGCGTGGCGACGCGAAAGCGGCGCCGTCCTACGCCGACGCCCCGGGCGCGCAGGTGGCCAGGTTGCGCGGGCCCGTCCACCGGCTGCGCTCCGCACGCAAAAAAAGCCGACCGGCGCCCACGGCACCAGTCGGCTCCTGTGGAACATGGCCGCGGAGGAAGCGCCGCTGCTCGGGCGCTTCCTCCGGGCCCCGCGCCCATCAGCCGATGTTCACCGGCACGAAGATCTTCTCGTCGCCACGCTGGATCAGCAGCGCCACCGACTTGTCGGCCTTGGCCACGGCTTCACGCACCTGGTCCACGCTCCGGGCCGGCGTGCCGTTGATGGCGAGCAGCACGTCGCCCTGCTGGATGCCGGCATTGGCGGCCGGGCCGCGGGCGTCCTCGATCAGCAGGCCACCGGCGATGCCGGCCTCCTTCTGCTCCTGCGGCTGCAGGGGACGCAGCGCCAGGCCCAGCTTGCCCTTGCCGACGGCCTCCTCGGCCTTGGCGACCTTGACCTTGTCGCTGGCGTTGCCCAGCTGCGCCGTCAGGTCGCGTGCGCCTCCGTCGCGCCAGACCTCGATGCGCGCCTTCTGGCCGGGCGCCATCTGACCGATGATGGCCGGCAGGTCGCCGGAGGTGGTGATGGGCTCGCCGTCCACCTTCAGGATCACGTCGCCGGACTTCAGGCCGGCCTTGTCCGCAGGCCCGCCCTTCTCCACGTTCGACACCAGCGCGCCCTGCGGCTTGTCGAGCTTGAAGGAATCGGCAAAGGCCTGGTTCACCTCCTGAACAGCCACGCCCAGCTTGGCATGGTCGGCATGGCCGGTGGCGACGATCTGGTCCTTCACGCGCATCGCGATGTCGATCGGGATCGAGAAGGACACGCCCTGGTAGCCGCCGCTGCGGCTGTAGATCTGCGAGTTGATGCCCACCACCTCGCCGCGCGCATTGAACAGCGGGCCGCCCGAGTTGCCGGGGTTGATCGGCACGTCGGTCTGGATGAAGGGCGTGAAGCCGTCGTCGGGCAGCGAGCGGCCCTTGGCGCTGACCACGCCGGCCGTCACGCTGTTCTCGAAGCCGAAGGGCGAGCCGATGGCCAGCACCCATTCGCCCACCTTGAGGTCCTTGGGGCTGCCGAGCTTGACCGTGGGCAGGTCCTTCGCGTTGATCTTGAGGACGGCGACGTCGGTCTTGGGATCGGCGCCCAGCACCTTGGCGCGGTATTCGCGGCGGTCGGTGAGCTTGACGGTCACTTCCTTGGCGCCCTCGACCACGTGCGCGTTGGTCAGGATGATGCCGTCTGGGCTCAGGATGAAGCCGGAGCCTTCGGCGCGCGTCGGCACCGAGCGCTGCGGGCCCTGCCGGTGGCCGGGCACGCCGCCGAACTGGCGGAAGAACTGATAGAACGGATCGTTGGGCGACATGCCGGGTGGCATGGCGGCGCTGCCGCTGTCGTCGTCGTCACCGCTGGTGTCCAGCGCCGTCTTGGTCATGCCCGAGACGCTGATGTTGACCACCGCCGGGCCCTGCTGGGCCGTGATGACCGAGAAGTCGGGCGCGGCGATGGGCGCCACCATCGGGGCCGCGGCCACGACCGGGGGCTGAGGCGCGGAGCCCAGGGCATGGGCGCTGGTGTAGGCCCCGCCGGCCGCGGCGCCGAGCACGCCTGCGGCAGCAAGGGCGATCACCAGCCGCTTGGGCGATTGCAGGATCGTCTGGGTGTTCATGGTGAGCCTCCTGGCTGCGTGTCGAGTTGCGATGGCGTGACTGTGAAAGCCATCGCTTAGGCACGACTTAAACCCCCGGGCCGGCCTTGCCGGCCGCTCCGTTCAACGCCGCGGCAGGGGCAATGCGGTCTTGTAGCGAACCTGCTTCAACGCAAAGCTGGAGCGGATCTTCTCGACACCGGGGATGGGCGTGAGCTGCTCCAGGATGAAGCGCTCCAGTGCTGCCATGTCGGCCACGGCGACGCGGATCAGGTAGTCGCTGTCGCCGGTCATCAGGTAGCACTCCATCACCTCGTCATGCTCGGCGATGCGGCGCTCGAAGGAGCCCAGTGCCTCCTTGCTCTGCGTGCGCAGGCTGATGGAGATGAAGACGTTCAGGCCCAGCCCGAGCGCCGGCGCGCTGCACAGGGCGACGTAGCGGGCGATGACGCCCGCCGCCTCCAGCGCCTTGACGCGCGCCAGGCAGGGCGAGGGGGACAGATGCACCCGCCGGGCGAGCTCGACGTTCGACAGGCTGCCGTCGCGCTGGAGCTCGTCCAGGATGCGCAGGTCCGTGGCGTCGAGCGGGAGGTTGTTCATGCGGCATCCTTGAGGTTCGGCGGCAGTTTATGCCGTCGACTCAGGGTCGACACGCCCGAATCCGACAGCACATTTGCCGGCGGCATGCCTAAAGTGCCGGGCATGAATGCCCCGATCCATGCCGCGCAGCTCCTGTCCCTGGCCGCCACGGACACGTCTTCCACCGATGTCGACCCCGTCGAGACTGCCGAATGGCGCGAGGCCTTCGTCGCGCTGCTGCACACCCACGGCCCCGAGCGCGCCCGGTGGATGCTTCATGAACTCGCGCGCCTGGCCCGCGCGCAGCACATCGGCTGGCAGCCCGAGCTGGCCACGCCCTATGCCAATACCGTGCCGGTGGACCGCCAGCCGCCCTTCCCCGGCGACCTGGCCATCGAAGAGCGCATCGGCGCGCTGATGCGCTGGAACGCGCTGGCGATGGTGGTGCGCGCCAACCAGGCCTATGGCGAGCTGGGCGGCCACATCGCCAGCTATGCGAGCGCGGCCGACCTGTTCGAAACGGGCTTCCATCACTTCTTCCATGGCCGCACCGACGCGCACCGAGGCGACCTGGTGTTCTTCCAGCCGCACAGCGCGCCGGGCGTGTATGCCCGCGCCTTCCTTGAAGGCCGCTTGAGCGAGGACGACCTGGCCCATTACCGTCAGGAGATCACGGCGCCGCTGAAGGGGGCGAAAGGCCTGTCGAGCTATCCGCACCCGTGGCTGATGCCGGACTTCTGGCAGTTCCCGACCGGCTCCATGGGCATCGGGCCGATCAGCGCCATCTACCACGCGCGCTTCATGCGCTACCTGACGCACCGCGGGTTGCTGGACTGCGGGGGCCGCAAGGTCTGGGGCTTCTTCGGCGACGGCGAGATGGACGAGCCCGAGTCCATGAGCGCCCTGACGCTGGCCGCGCGCGAGAAGCTCGACAACCTGGTGTGGGTGGTCAACTGCAACCTGCAGCGCCTGGATGGCCCGGTGCGCGGCAACGGCCGCATCATCGACGAGCTGGAAAAGCTCTTTGCCGGCGCCGGCTGGAACGTGGTCAAGCTGGTCTGGGGCAGCGACTGGGACGGCCTGTTCGCCCGCGACACTGACGGCGCCCTGCTGCGCGCCTTCGCCGAGACGGTGGACGGCCAGATGCAGACCTTCGCCGCCAAGGACGGCCGCTTCAACCGCGACCATTTCTTCGGCCAGAACGAGGCCCTGCAGCGCCTGGCCCAGGGCATGACCGACGAGCAGATCGACCGCCTCAAGCGCGGCGGCCACGACCTGGTGAAGATCCACGCCGCCTATGCCGCGGCCGCCGCGCATCGCGGCCAACCCACGGTGATCCTGGCCCACACCAAGAAGGGCTACGGCATGGGCACGGCGGGTCAGGGCAGGATGACCACGCACTCGCAGAAGAAGCTGGACGAGGCCGACCTGATCGGCTTTCGCAACCGCTTCAACCTGCCCTTGAGCGACGAACAGGCCACGTCGCTCGCCTTCTACAAGCCGGCCGAGGACAGCGCCGAGATGCGCTACCTGCGCGAGCGACGTGCGGCCCTCGGCGGCGCCCTGCCCCAGCGCCGCACCGATTGCGACAAGCTGCCCGTGCCGCCGCTCGCCAGCTACGCCCGCTTCGCCACCGAGGCGGCGGGCAAGGAGATGAGCACCACCATGGCCTTCGTGCGCCTGCTGGGCAACCTGCTCAAGGACGGCGAGTTGGGCCCGCGCATCGTGCCCATCGTGGCCGACGAGGCGCGTACCTTCGGCATGGCCAACCTGTTCAAGCAGGTGGGCATCTACAGCAGCGTGGGCCAGCGCTATGCGCCGGAGGACATCGGCTCGGTGCTCAGCTATCGCGAGGCCATCGACGGCCAGATCCTGGAAGAAGGCATCAGCGAGGCCGGCGCCATCGCCAGCTGGACGGCGGCCGCCACCAGCTACAGCGTGCACGGCCTGGCCATGCTGCCCTTCTACATCTACTACTCGATGTTCGGCTTCCAGCGGGTGGGCGACGCCATCTGGGCCGCGGCCGACCAGCGGGCGCGCGGCTTCCTGCTGGGCGCGACGTCCGGCCGCACCACGCTGGGCGGCGAGGGCCTGCAGCACCAGGACGGCAGCAGCCATCTGGTGGCGGCCACCATTCCCAACTGCCGCGCGTGGGACCCGGCCTTCGCCGGCGAGATGGCCGTGATCGTCGATGCCGGCATGCGCGAGATGCTGGTGGAGCAGCGCGACGTCTTCCACTACATCACGCTGATGAACGAGAACTACGCCCAGCCCGACGTGCCAGAGAGCGCGCACGAGGACCTGCTGCGCGGCGGCTGGCG
Source organism: Pseudacidovorax intermedius (assembly GCF_003350475.1). Lineage (GTDB taxonomy): Bacteria > Pseudomonadota > Gammaproteobacteria > Burkholderiales > Burkholderiaceae_C > Xenophilus > Xenophilus intermedius. The sequence goes on along the minus strand of NZ_QQAV01000015.1, from coordinate 40,100 downwards.
CTACGACGGCTGGCAGCGGCCCGACGGCGCACCGGCGGCCACGCAGCGCGTCACGCTGCTGGGCTCCGGAGCCATCCTCACCGAGGTGGTCAAGGCGGCGCAGGCGCTTGCCATGGAAGGCATCGAGGCCACGGTGTTCAGCATCACCAGCTGGAGCGAGCTGTCGCGCGAGGGCCTCGCCTGCGAGGCGCGGCTGCTGACCAGCGAGGCTGCGGCCGTGCGCATCGAGCCCTTCATCACCCGCCTGCTGGCGGCCAGCGAAGGCCCGGTGATCGCCGCCACCGACTATGTGCGCGCCGTGCCGGAGTCCATCCGCGCCTACGTGCCCGAGGGCCGGCGCTACCTCACGCTGGGCACCGACGGATTCGGCCGCAGCGACACGCGGGCCGCGCTGCGCGACTTCTTCGGGGTGGACGCCGCGGCCATCGCGACGGCGGCACGGCGTCTGCTGGTCGCGGCCGGCACCTGAGACGGGCGCCGCACCAGGCGCCGCGGCTCAGCGAGCGTGGACGATCTCGTCCAGCGGCGCCGGGCGGCAGAGGTGGTAGCCCTGCATGAGCCGGCATTGCAGCGCGCGCAGGGCCATCAGCTCCTCCACCCGCTCCACGCCCTCCGCCACGACGTCGATGCCGAGTGAACGGCCCATCTGCAGGATGGTGCCCACCAGCAGGCGGTTGTCGCGCGAGGCATCCAGGCCCGAGATGAAGCTGCGGTCGATCTTCACCTGCCGCACATGGTCGCCGCGCAGCGAGGCCAGCGAGGAATAGCCCACGCCGAAGTCGTCGATGGAAATCGCCACGCCCGTTGCGGCCAGCCGCGCGAGCTTGCCCTGCGTGCTCTCCGCGTTGAGCGCCACCTCCTCGGTGATCTCCAGCTGCAGGCGCCGCGGCGGCACGCCATGGCGCTGCAGCGTGTCGAGCACCAGGTCGTCCACGTCCAGGTGCGCCATCTCGCGCGGCGAGACGTTCACCGCCAGCGGCAGATGGCCCATGCCGGCCGCATCGAGCTGGCGCGCCGCCAGGCACACCTGCGTGAGCACATGGCTCAGCAAGCGCCTCGCCAGTCCGGTCGCCGCCGCCGCATGCACGATCTGCTCGGGCGAAACCCAGCCGTGCCGCGGATGCAGCCAGCGCAGCAGGGCCTCGAAGCTGTGCAGCTCGCCGCCCGCCGTGAAGATGGGCTGGTACCACAGCACGATGCCACCGCTCTCCAGTCCCAGGGCCAGGTCACGCTCGACGTCGCGACGCACCATCAAGGCCTGCTGCAGCCCGTGGTCGAAGAAGCGGAAGCTGTCGCCACCCGCGCGCTTGGCGCTGTAGAGCGCCTCGTCCGCGAAGCTCAGCATGTCCATCACCCCCAGGCCGCGCCCCACGCACAGGCCCACGCTCACGCCCAGTTGGCCGCCTTCCATCACGCTGGCCTGTGGGATCTGCTGCGTCAGCAGCCGGGCCAACTGCTCGGGCGCTTGCGCGGAGCCGGGCACGTCGTAGAGCACCACGAACTCGTCGCCCCCCCAGCGTCCCACCACCGCATCGAGCCGCTCCAGCTCGCGGCTGAGCCAGCCGCCCACGTCCTGCAGCACGCGGTCGCCCACCCCATGGCCGAACACGTCGTTGATGGCCTTGAAGCCATCCAGGTCCAGCATCAGCAGGCACTGCTCGCGCTCGCCGGCCGCCTGAAGGCGACGGCCGGCGGTATCCGTGAAGCCGTCGCGGTTGAACAGCCGCGTGAGCGGGTCGTGCATGGCGCGGAACTCCAGTTCCCGCGCCGCTGCCTGCGATGACTCGTGGGCCTGGCGCAGGCGTTCGGCCATGGCGGTGGCCTCGTTCTTGAGCAGGCTGCCGCGCTTGAAGGCGGCTTCGCTCTGCACGCCGCTGCGGATCAGCGCGGCCAGGTAGACGAACACCATCAGCGCGAGCATCTGCCGCTCGAAGCCGCCGGCGACCAGCAGGCAGCCCGCCACCGACAGCAGGGCCGGCGTGATGAAGAAGATGGGTACCCGCGCGTAGGCAATGCCGTAGGTGACTGAGCCGGCAGTGATGCCGCACACCACCGTGAGGTAGAAGAGGGTCTGCGGCGAGGTATAGCCGTCGCACAGCAGCGGAACCAGCGCCCACACCCCGCCCGAGCACAGGCCCAGCAGCGCCGCGGCGCGCAGGTGCCATTCGACGCTGCGCGTGCGCCACCAGCGCCCGCTGAGGGCCGGCGCGGCGGGTTGGCCTGGTGTGACCTCTTCGGACCCACGGTACGGCAGCCGGCACACGATGGCGCGGGTGATGTTGACCAGGGCAGACAGCATCGCCCATACCACGCCCATGGCCAGCTCGCCACCGCTGTAGGCCATGAGCAGCGCCGCCACGGTCAGCACGGCATTGATGGGAATGGCCGCCAGCACGCTGTGGCGCACGGCGACCATCTGGTCGTGCCGCACCATCCGGCGCAGCTCGGCCGCGTCGAGGTGCTCGGCATGCATGGCCGGAGCAGAGACGGAAAGGGAACTCATAGACACTGGACGGCGGCCCCACGCCCGGGCCGCAGGACAGGGCGACATCGTTGCGGCGCGGCTGTCAAGCCGCACGCTCGATGTCACCTTGAAACGGGACGTTACGCGGGCATTGGGCCATCGCTTGCCGCCCGCTTGCAAGCACTTTCGAGCCGGGTTTGTCAGCCCGCCGAAGCGTTGAATCCGAAAGTTCTAGGGGCGACCGTTCACCACTTGCCGGCGCCCGCCGGACGGGGCCTGAGCTGCTGCGCGCGGGTAAGCATTTCGACTGCGTCGGGGCGGTTGCCCCGCTTGGCGAAATCCAGCGCCGTCATGCCCAGCTGGTTCTTCATGGCGATGTCGGCGCCCTCGTCCAGCAGCAGCTTCACGGCCTCGGCCGAGCCGTACATGGCGGCCATCATGAGCGGCGTGGTGCCGTTGGGCGACTGCGCGTCGATGAAGGCATGCTGCTCCAGCAGCTGCTTCATGATCGAGATGTGGCCGTTGGTGGCCGCGTAGTGCAGCGGCGCCCAGCCCGGCTTGTTGACGGCCGCGTCGCGGGCCAGCAGCAGGTCGACGTACTCCTTCTGGCCCTTGAGGGCCGCCATCATCAGCGGCGTCTCGTCGCTGGCGTTGGTGGCGTCGACGTTGACGCGCGGCGAAGCGATGAGCACCTTGGCGACGCGCGGCGAAGGCTCGCGCAGCGCCAGGAGCAGGCCGGTCTGGCCCTTGGGGTCGCGGCCGTTCGGGTCGAAGCCCTGCTTGAGCAGCCGCTCCACCGCGCCGGGGTTGTCGCTGATGACGGCGCGGAAGAAGTCATCGCTGGGGCTGGCCGTGGCGCAGGAGGCCGCGGCAAGGGCCGCCGCGAAGGCGAACAGGGTGCGGCGGGCGATGGAGGCGCGGGCAGGAAAGCTCATTCGGCGTGGACCTTGAAAAGCTGTTCGAAGTTGCGGCTGGTGACCTCGGCCACTGCCTCGACCGTCATGCCGCGCAGCTCGGCGATCTGCTTGGCCACGTAAGGCACGTACGACGGGTTGTTGGTCTTGCCGCGATAGGGCACGGGCGCCAGGTAGGGGCTGTCGGTCTCGATCAGCACGCGGTCCATGGGCACGAAGGCGGCCACATCGCGCAGGTGCTGGGCGTTCTTGAAGGTCAGGATGCCCGAGAAGGAGATGTAGAAGCCCAGGTCGAGCGCGGCGCGGGCCACCTCGGCCGTCTCGGTGAAGCAGTGGAAGACCCCACCGGCGGCGCCCTCGCGGCCGTCCTCGCCCTCCTCGCGCAGGATGGCCAGCGTGTCGGCCGAGGCTTCCCGCGTATGGATCACCAGTGGCTTGGCCACCCGCTGCGCGGCGCGGATGTGCACACGGAAGCGCTCGCGCTGCCAGTCCAGGTCGGCCACGGTGCGGCCGCCCTTGCGGGCGTCCATCTGGTAGTAGTCCAGGCCGGTCTCGCCGATGGCCACCACCTTGGGCTGCGCCGACAGCGCGGCCAGCAGGTCCACGTCGGGCTCGCGCACATCCTCGTTGTCCGGATGCACGCCCACGCTGGCCCAGAAGTTGTCGAAGCGCGCGGCCAGGCCCTGCACAGCCTCGAACTCCTCCAGCGTGGTGCAGATGCACAGCGCGCGGTCGACCTGCGCCTGCGCCATGTCGGCGCGGATGCAGTCGATGTCGGGCAGCAGCGAGGGCTCGGTGAGGTGGCAGTGGGAGTCGACGAACATGGGCGAAGCGAAGAAGAAGGCAAGGGACGCGGCGCCTCGTGCGAGGCCGGCACGTCAGAGGGTCTGGGTGGGCCGGTCGGCGGCCAGGCTGGCGCCGAGGATCTCCTCGATGCGGGCCTTGAGCTGGCGCGACTTCTCGTCGCCCGGAAAGCGGATGCCGATGCCCGGCGAGCGGTTGCCCGCAGCCTGCGGCGGCGTGATCCACGCCACCTTGCCGGCCACCGGGTAGCGCTGCGGATCCTCCGGCAGGGTCAGCAGCACGTAGACGTCGTCGCCGAGGCGGTACTCGCGCGCGGTGGGAATGAAGATGCCGCCATCGGCGAACAGCGGGATGTAGGCCGCATACAGCGCGCCCTTCTCCTTGATGGCCAGCTGGATGACGCTGGGCCGCGGGATCGGGGAGGACGGGGCAGCAGTCGCGTTCATGGGCGTTCGGGGCTGCGGGAGTTTAGGGCGGCCTGCGCCTCGCTCACCAGGGCCTCGATCATCAGCCCCGCGTTGAACGGATGCTCGGCCGTGCGGGCCGCCTTGAGCAGCGACGCCGACCAGCGCGCCAGCACCGGCGCCGACGGCGGTGCCGGCAGCGAGGCGGCCTCGAAGAAACGGGGCTGCCCGCCGCCGGCCACGGCCATCAGGTCGTGGCAGAGCTTCTGCAGCGTGTCGATGGCGGCGGGGGGCGGCTGGTCGGCCAGCGCCGTCACGTCGCCGCGGCGCATGGCCTGTGGCAGCAGCGACCAGCCCTTGGCCGAGGTGCCGCCGCGCGCCAGCCGCAGCGCGTCTGAGGGCCGGCCGCCCGCTGCCCGCAGGAGTGCATGGGCCTCGGCCGCCGGCACGCCCTGTGTCGCCAGCCAGGCTTCCGATTCGCCTTCGGCCGGCCAGGGCAGCGTGAATGCCTGGCAGCGGCTGCGGATGGTAGGCAGCAGTTGCCAGGCGGCTTCGGTGGCGAGCACGAAGCGCACGTCGCCGACGGGCTCCTCCAGCGTCTTGAGCAGCGCATTGGCCGAGATGGCATTCATGCGCTCGGCCGGATAGACCAGCACCACCTTGCCGCGCCCGCGGCCACTGGTGCGCTGGGCAAAGCCTACGGCGTCGCGCATGGCCTCGACGCGGATCTCGCGGCTGGGCTTGCGCTTCTTGTCGTCGATCTCGGACTGGGCCTTTTCGTCGATGGGCCAGCCCAGCTCCATCATGGCGACCTCGGGCATCAGCACCGCGAGGTCGGCATGGGTACGCACGGCGATGGCATGGCAGCTCGGGCAGTGGCCGCAGGCGCCCTCGGATACGGGCTGCTCGCACAGCCACGCGGCGGCCAGGGCCAGCGCCAGGTCGTACTGGCCGAGGCCCGACGGCCCCTGCAGCAGCAGCGCATGGCCGCGCTGGCGCAGCAGCTGGTCGCGGGCGCGGGCCAGCCAGGGCGAGAGCGCGGGCGCCTCGTTCACTTCAGCCATCCGCGCTCCTGCAGGGCGGCTTCGACCTGCGCCCAGACCGCCTCGCGACGCGTGTCGGCGTCGATGCGGGCGAAGCGGCCGGGCTCTTCCGCGGCGCGCCTGGCATAGCCCTCGCGCACGCGGCGGAAGAACTCGGCCGGCTGGGCCTCGAAGCGGTCGGGCATGCGGGCGCCGGCCAAGCGCTCGGCGGCCACCTCGGGCGCCAGGTCGAACCACAGCGTGAGTTCGGGCTGCAGCAAGGCGGCGCCGGCCTCCTGCTGCTGCACCCAGCGCTCCAGCGTCTGCAGCACGGCGAGGTCGAAGCCGCGGCCCGCGCCCTGGTAGGCGAAGGTGGCATCGGTGAAGCGGTCGCACAGCACCACGGCACCGCGCGCCAGGGCCGGCTGGATCACCTGCACGACGTGGTCGCGCCGGGCCGCGAACACCAGCAGCGACTCGGTGAGCGGGTCCATGGCTTCGTTCAGCAACAGCGCGCGCAGCGACTCGGCCAATGGCGTGCCGCCGGGCTCGCGCGTGCGCACGACCTCACGGCCGGCCGCAGCGAACAACCGCTCGATCGCATCGAGATGGCTGGACTTGCCGGCGCCGTCGATGCCCTCCAGGCTGATGAACTGCCCCCGGCGCGCCTGCTGATCCATGCTCACCGCCCTCCCCGCTGGTATTGGTTGACCGCGCGGTTGTGCGCGTCGAGCGTCTCGCTGAACTGGCTGGTGCCGTCGCCACGCGACACGAAGTACAGCGACTTGGTGCGCGCCGGCTGCACGGCCGCCAGCAGCGAGGCCTTGCCCGGCATCGCGATGGGCGTGGGCGGCAGGCCCTGGCGCGTGTAGGTGTTCCAGGGCGTGTCGGTCTGCAGGTCGCGCTTGCGCAGGTTGCCGTCGAAGGCGTCGCCCAGGCCGTAGATGACGGTGGGATCTGTCTGCAGCGGCATGCCGATGCGCAGCCGGTTGATGAAGACGCCGGCCACCTCGGCGCGGTCGCTGGCCTTGCCGGTTTCCTTCTCGACGATGCTGGCGAGGATCAGCGCCTCCTCGGGCGACTTGAGCGGCAGGTCGGGCGCGCGGGCGGCCCAGGCGGCCTCGAGCTTGCGGTCCATGGCGCGCAGGGCGCGCTGCAGCAGCGCCACGTCGGTCGAGTTCTTGGAATAGGTGTAGGTGTCGGGGAAGAAGCGACCTTCCGGATGCTGGCCCGGCCGGCCCAGGCGCGCCATCAGGTCGGCATCGGAGAGCGTGGCGGTATCGGGCTTGAGCATCTCGGCCTTGGCCAGCGCCGCGCGCACCTGACGGATGTTCCAGCCCTCCACCAGCACCACGCTGCGGGTGGCCTCGCGGCCGCGCACCAGGATCTCGAGCAGCAGCCGCGGCGTGACGCCGGCATCCATCTCGTAGCTGCCGGCGCGGATCTGGCGGTCCTTGCCCGAGACACGGAACCAGGCATAGAGCAGGCGCGGATCGACCGCCACGCCGGCGTCGGCCACCGCCTGCGCCACGCCGCGCGGGGTGGTGCCGGGCTCGACCGAGAGGTCGACGCTGGCCGCTGGCAGACGCAGGGGCTGGTGCAGCCACCAGAGCGCCCAGCCGCCCACGGCCAGCACCGACAGCAAGACCAGCAGGAACAGGGAGGCGAAGAAGCGACGCACGGCGGATGGGTGGATCGGGAATGGCCGAAGGGCGGGATCGGCGGGCCGCCGGGGCCGGCGGCGCGGGCTGGAGCGAGTGTCCCGCGCAAGGCGCCGCCAAAAGCCGGCCATGATAATTCAGGCATGACCTCTCCCCTTTTTCAAGGTGTGACGCCCCCGCTTGCGGCGCTGGGCGTGATCCGCGCAGAGGGCGCCGATGCGGCCGCCTTCCTGCATGGCCAGCTCACGCAGGACGTCCTGCTCCTCAAGGACGACACGGCCCGCCTGGCGGCGCTGTGCTCGCCCAAGGGGCGCATGCTGGCCAGCTTCGTCGCCTGGCGGCAGGCGCCGGAGCAGTTCCTGCTGGTCTGCGCGCGCGACCTGCTGGCGCCCACGCTCAAGCGGCTGTCGATGTTCGTGCTGCGCGCCAAGGTCAAGCTGAGCGACGCCACGGCCGACTTCGATGTGCGCGGCCTGGCCGGCGCGGCCATCGCTGCGGCCGGCGCCGACCCTGCCGCGGCGCCCGGCCAGCGCCTGACGCCCGCCGAGGGCCTGAGCGTCGTGGCTCTGCACGGCTGCGAAGGCGTGCCACGTGCCCTGTGGCTGGCCCCCGCGGGCACGCCCGCCCCGGCCGGCACCGCGCTGAGCCCCGAGACCTGGGCCTGGAGCGAGGTGATGAGCGGCGTGGTGGCCATCAGCGCGCCGGTGGTCGATGCCTTCGTACCGCAGATGCTCAATTACGAGTCCGTGGGCGGCGTCAACTTCAAGAAGGGCTGCTACCCCGGCCAGGAGGTGGTGGCCCGCAGCCAGTTCCGCGGCACGCTCAAGCGGCGCGGCTATGTGATGACGGCCGAGGCGCCCCTGGCCGCCGGCCAGGAGGTCTTCGGCGCCGACCCCGAGCAGCCCGTCGGCACCGTGGCGGCGGCGGCCCCGGCACCGGGCGGCGGCTGGGCCGCGTTCGTGTCGCTGCAGACCGCGGCCCTGGAAGCCGGCGGCCTGCGGGCGGGCGAGGCGCCGCTGACCATCCAGCCCCTGCCCTATCCGCTGCTGGAAGACATCTGAAAAGGTGAACGGGCCGGATGCGGGCCCGGCCGCCGCCGCGCGTGGATGGACTACAGGGCTCGCTGCATCGTGATGTGCGCGATCCCCGCCTCCTCGAAGGGCTCGCCGACGGGCTCGTAACCCAAGCGCGCATAGAAACGCTCGGCGCTGCGCTGGGCATGCAGCGCCACCGCCTTGTCGCCGCGGGCGCGGGCGGCCGCCTCGAGCGCGCGCAGCACCCGTTCGCCATGGCCCTGGCCGCGCAGCACGCGCTCGACGGCCATGCGGCCGATGCGCGCGACGCCCTGCGCATCCGCCGGCAGCAGCCGGCCGGTCGCGATGGCGTGGCCCAGGCGGTTGCGCGCCACGCCGTGGAGGCTGGTGGCGTCGTCGTCGTCCCATTCGAGCGCCTCGGGAATGCCCTGCTCCTGCACGAAGACCGTGCGGCGCAGCGCGCCGGCCGCCTCGCCGAGCGTGCCCCAGTCGCCGGTGAGCACCTCGGACATGGCCTCGCCGGCCTCGTAGCCCATCAGCACCGCCCGCAGCGCCTCCGGCACCGGCCTGGAGGTCTGCGTCGCCGGGTCGGCATACACATAGACCAGTTCGCAGCCGACCAGGTACTGGTCCTGGCGGAACAGCGCGCCCTCGAACACGAGGGACGAATTGCCGATGCGCACGCACTTCATGGCCACGTCGACCACGTCGTCCACGCGTGCCGAGGCGCGGTAGTCGACCGTGGCCTTGCGCACGTACAGGTCGCCGCCGAGCGCATGCATCGACGACTCGTAGGCCATGGCCAGCGCCCGCCAGTAGTCGGCGATGGCCGTGTCGAAGTACATCAGGTAGTGGGCGTTGAAGACGATCTTCTGCATGTCCACCTCGGCCCAGCGCACGCGCAGGCGGTGGAAGAAGCGGAAGTCGACGCGGTGGGGCAATGTCTCGGTGCTCATGGTCTTGGAATGGGAATGTCCGGCCGGGCCGGCATGGGGATCAGGGCTGCAGCGCGGCCGCCAGGGCATGCGCGGCATCGGCATGGGCCTGCTGCGCCTCCGGGATGGTGCGGCCCATCTTGATGAACTCGTGGATGACGCCGCGGTAGATCTCGAGCGAGACCGGCACGCCCGCCAACCGCAGCCGGTCGGCATAGGCCACACCCTCGTCGACCACGGGGTCGTGCTCGGCCAGCCCGATCCAGGCCGGCGCCACGCCGTCCAGGTCTTCGGCCAGCAGCGGCGCGAAACGCCAGTCGTGGCGGTCCGCGGCGTCGATGTACTGGGCGAAGAACCAGTCCACCAGCGCCTTGGTAAGCACCGGCCCGTCGGCGAAGCGGCGGTACGAATCGGTGTCGGCCAACGGCCCGGTGCCCGGGTAGAAGAGCAGTTGCAGGGCCAGCGGCAACCCCGCGTCACGTGCCAGGATGGCGCAGACCGCGGCCAGCGTGCCACCGGCACTGTCGCCGCCCACAGCCAGGCGCCGGCGGTCCAGGCCCAGCGCCTCGGCGCCATGGCCGGCCATGAACTGGAAGGCGTCCCAGCCGTCGTTCACGGCGGTGGGAAAGCGGTGCTCCGGCGCCAGGCGGTAGTCGACCGACACCACTGCGCACCCCGAGCGCTGGGCGAGCACGCGGCACAGCGTGTCGTGCGTGGCCACACTGCCGACCACGAAGCCGCCGCCATGGAAGTACAGCAGCACCGGAAGTTGACCGGCCGATGGCGCGTACAGCCGCGCGGGAAGCAGCGCGCCGTCGCGGGCCGGGATGTGCAGGTCTTCGATGCGCGCCAGCTCGGGCCGGGGCACTTCGAGCACGGCGGCGCCCTTTTCGTAGGCCTGCTTGGCCTGGGCGGGCGTGAGGGCGTTGAGGGGCGGATGGCCGGCGCGGGCCATGCGCTCGACCACGCCCGCCATGCGGGGCGTGAGGCCGGCCATGGCCGAGGATTCATGAGGCATGCGAGGCGGGGGAAAGGGTCAGCGGAACGGTGCGCCATCGTAGTGGACGGTCGCGCGCGGCCCCGGTCGCGGGGGCAACAGCGCGCAGCGATGGGGCCGAGGACCTGCAGCCTGTCTCCGGGTTGAATGGCCGCGGCCGGGCTTCGCTTTAGGATGCGGGCGAATCCTCAACGCGGAGACAACCGACGATGGCGCTCATCAACTACCTCACCCAGATCCAGTTCGAGTTCGGCGCGCTGCGCCTGCTGGCCGACGAATGCCGGCGCATCGGCATCGAACGCCCGCTGGTCGTGACCGACGCCGGCGTGCGTGCCGCCGGCCTGCTGGACAGGACGCTCGCCGCCCTGGGCGGGCTGCAGGCCTCGGTCTTCGACCAGACGCCCTCCAACCCCACGGAGGCCGCCGTGCGCGCCGCCGTCGAGGTGTACCGCCAGGGCCGCTGCGACGGGCTGATCGCCGTGGGCGGCGGCTCGGCCATCGACTGTGCCAAGGGCGTGGCCATCGCCGCCACGCACGAGGGGCCGCTCAAGACCTACGCCACCATCGAAGGCGGCTCGCCGAAGATCACTGAGCAGGTTGCGCCGCTGATCGCCGTACCCACCACGGCCGGCACCGGCAGCGAAGTGGCCCGCGGCGCCATCATCATCGTGGACGACCACCGCAAGCTGGGCTTCCACAGCTGGCACCTGATGCCCAAGGCCGCCATCTGCGACCCCGAACTCACCCTCGGCCTGCCCGCCAGGCTGACGGCCGCCACCGGCATGGACGCCATCGCCCACTGCATGGAGACCTTCATGGCCGGCGCCTTCAATCCGCCGGCCGACGGCATCGCACTCGACGGCCTGGAGCGCGCCTGGAACCACATCGAGCGCGCCACCAAGGACGGCAGCGACCGCGAAGCCCGCCTGAACCTCATGAGCGCCTCGATGCAGGGCGCGATGGCCTTCCAGAAGGGCCTGGGCTGCGTGCACAGCCTGAGCCACAGCCTGGGCGGCGTCGATCCGCGTCTGCACCACGGCACCCTCAACGCCCTCTTCCTGCCGGCCGTGGTGCGCTTCAACGCGGGGGCCGAGTCGGTGCAGAAGGAACTGCGCCTGCAGCGCATGGCCCGCGCCATGCACCTCGACCAGCCGGGCGACATCGGCGAGGCGATCCGCGACATGAATGCCCGCCTCGGCCTGCCCAAGGGCCTGGCCGAGGTCGGCGTCACCGAGGCGATGTTCGACAAGGTCATCGACGGCGCCATTGCCGACCACTGCCACAAGACCAATCCGCGGCTGGCGACGCGCGAGGATTACCGGGAGATGCTGGCCACGTCGATGTGAGGCGCGGCACCGACCAGGCGGGTTGCCCGCCCGGGCGATCCGCCGCGCGGCGCCCGGCCCCTTCGCGCAGGCGCCGGACGGGGCCGACTCAGACGCCCAACTGCTCGGCCCAGCCCAGGGCCTCGACGTGCATGGCCAGCAGCCGGTCCACCGGCACGCGGTAGCGCTGCGAGACGATCTCCAGCAGCCCGGCGTCCGCACTCTCGCAGGCCTTGGCCAGCTCCAGCAGGCCGGCGAACGGCCCGCTGCCCTGCACGATGGCCTCGCGCACCGCGTCGGGCAGCGGCATCAGCGCCAGGGCCTCGCGCAGCGGCGTGGACATCAGCACGTCGAGCATCGAGAACAGGCCGGCCATGAAGGCCTGGTCGGCATCGCCCGGCGACATCTCCTGCAGCGCCAGCAGCTCCATCAGGCGCCCGCGCACGACCGCCGTGGTGCCGGCCGCGGGCGCCACGCTGCCGGGCGCGCTGCCCGCCAGCAGCAGGGCCGACCAGCGCAGCAGCGGCTTCATGCCGACGGCCATCACGGCATGGCGGAAGGACTCGATCTTGTGGCCGAAGCCGATACCCGCAGTGTTGAGGTGGCTCAGCAGCTTGTAGGCCAGCGTGGGCTCGTGCTTGAGCAGCGCCTCGATCTCGAAGATCTCGGCCTCGCGCGCCACCAGGTTCACCAGCTTGATGATCGAGGCATAGGACAGCTGCACGCTGCGGTCGGCGACGGTGGGCGGCTGCAGGTACCAGCGCCCCTCGAACAGGCGCACGCCGGCGGCGGCCAGTTGCTTGAACTGCACCGGCGTGCGCACATGCACCGCCAGCGGAATGGCCTGCGTGGTCTTCTGGATGGCCCGCGCCATCATCGAGGCCAGGTCCAGCGGCAGCACGCCCATCTCCAGGATGACGTAGGAGGCCAGCGGCACCGAGGCCTCGTATTCCTTGAGCAGCCGCACGTCGAAGGCGAGCTTGAAGCCGCGCGCACGGGCGGCCTGCAGCAGGTCGGTGTCGAGGCCATGCTGCGCCCCGCCGCCGGCGATCTGCAGCACGACATGCTCGGTGTCCAGGCCATCGAGCGCACCTGCGGCGATGTCGTCGCAGCTGCAGGCGAGGAAGGTGGGGCTCTTGAGCGCCGGCATCGAGCCGTCGGGCGGCTCCCGCAGGCTCGGGTCCATCAGCCGTTCGGAAGGCCGGCCGCGCAGCGGCACCGCCTGGTAGCCGCCCAGGCGCCGGTGCGCGTCGACGATCACACGCCGGCCCAGCGAAGGCCTTGCACCGTCCTGCGCCAGGGCGCCGGTTTCGTCACCGGGCACGGGCAGCGAGGGCGATTGGGTGTTGAGCATGGCAAGCCTTCCATGGGACTGATCCCTTAGCGCGATATCGGCAGCGTCACCCCCGTCTTTAGCTTTTTCAAGAAAAATCTTCTTGATTTAACACAGTGCCGGACAAATTTCGGCATTTATTAAATCCAAAGGATTCAATTTCACAGTAGTTCGCCACGACGCGGCCTGGCACGCGCGCGGCATGAACTTATGCGGCGGGAAGGATCGAGTGGCCTGCGGAGCAGGCCAGGCGCCGCCGGCCTGGGGCTACAACGGCAGGAGCCGGGCCGGATTGGGCCGGCGCAGCCATTGCGCCCATTCATCCGCCAGCCGGCGCGCCTCGGCCACCGCCGTGCTCCAGGCCCGCATGCGCGCGGCCGGGTCCAGCTGGAGGTCGGTGAAATCGGTACGGTCGGGCAGCTTGCCGCGCGGCAGGCTGCGCACCCAGTCCGGATCGGGCGCGATCAGCACCATGCGGTCGAGCGCGGGCGTGGACCGATGCCGCCACTTGAGGCCCTTGTCCAGCCAGCCCGGCACCACGGCCTGCTGGAAATGCGGATAGAGCACGAGGCCGTCGTCGGCCCGGTAACGCAGGTGCAGGTGATAGTCGGTGATGCCGCCGTCCCAATAGGCGCCCGACGGCGCACCCGGGATGTCGTGCACGGCCTTGAGCACGAAGGGGATGGAGCACGAAGCCTGCAGCGCGGGATGGAAGTTGGCCGCGTCCAGCGGCACCCGCCGGGTGCGGAAGTCCTGGGCGTCGAAGGGCAGTTCGGCACCGCCGGCCGAGAACACGCAGCGCTCCAGCCATGCACCCAGGCCGCGCCGATGCACGCCATTGGCCACGAAGGCCCCCAGATAACCGGCCACCGTGCGCGCCCCGCCCTCGCGGCCCAGCAGATGGCGGCCGCGCGCGGTGACGATATGCAGCCGGTAGCGGGGATGGGAGAGCACCTCGGCGGCCCGCGGGCCGAAGAAGCCGCACAGGTCGGCATTGAAGCGCTCGCTGACCTGCTGCGCCGTCATGCGTCGCGCGCCGGGTGGCGGATCGAAACGCTGGGCGATGTAGTCACGTTCGAAGCGGGCGAAGGCCTCGGCGGGGTCGTGCAGGCAGGCGGTGGCAAGGCGCCAGGCGCCAATGGAGGCGCCGACCAGGTCGACCGGCTGGCCAGACTGCGGCAGCCATTCGCCGAAGATGAAGCGGTCGAGCGGCCCAAGGATCAGCCCCTTGGGCCCGCCGGCCGCGCCGGGGATCACGCGGATGTGCTCGGGCGCGAGGCCGTGCTTCTCGATGTGGGCGCGGGCCGCGGGGCCGGCGTGGATGCGCAGGGCTTTCATGGGAGCGTGGAAGGCGGCGGATGGTGCGGAAGGCCGGGGTTTGCGCCGCGGGGCAGGCGTGGACTGGCGGCGCAGCGAGCAATGGCGGGCATTCAGGCCCGTTCCGCCAGCGACCGCAGCGCCTGCGCGTGCTGGCCGCACAGCGCCCGGAAACCGTCGCTGATGCGCACGTCGACCGCTGCAGCCTCCCAGAAGCCGAGGGCCGCGGTGCAGGCTTCGTGCCAGGCGGGCCGCTCCTCGGGCAGCGGCAGGGCGAACTCGGGCGCGCGCGCGGGCAGTTCGCCACCGGCCAGCGGCGCCAGGCGCATGGGCAGCATGTCATAGGCCGGAGCCAGCGTCAGCCGCCCCTCCTGCGGCACAAAGGCCAGGTTGCCGGTGTGCATGTCGCTGTTGGCGATCAGACGGCCAAACCACCAGAGCCGCTGCACGGCAGCCTCCACGCCGTCGACCAGGAGCCCCAGGCCGGCCAGCGCGGCCGTCAGCACCGGCCATTGGCTGCCGCCGCGGCCGAGGAAAGCGGCGTCCAGCACATCGAGCGCGCACAGCGGACTGCGGCCGGCCTCGCCGTGCCGGTCGAAACGTTCGACTTCGAGGAAGGTCCGGCCGCCGCCCGCGAGGATGCGGCTGCGGGCTGCATTCAGGCCCTGCAACGTGGCCGCCGTTTCGAGCGCCAGGTGTTCGCACACCAGCAGATCGGCCCAGCGGCGCACGGTGGCGGAATCGTCGGCGCCGGAGAACTTGACGATGACATGCGGCGTGGCGGCACCCGTCAGCGCTCGCGCGGCGGTGAACTTGGGGAACTCGCCCGCCGCACTGGAGCCCGGCACGCCGGCCGCCACGGCCTCGTCGGCGCGCTGCAGGTAGTGCGCCACGAGGTCCGCTTCCTCCACCGGCGCCTGGGCCTGCGCGCGCTCGGCCAGCCATTGTTGGCAGGCCGCCTCGCCCACGATCAGGTTGCCGCTCAGATCGCTGCCGGCCACGCTCATGACGTAAAGTGCATCGTCGTCGCTCCAGCGGGCCACGTCCTCGGGCACCTGCAGCCGGTGATGCGACAGGCGCGCGAATTGCCGGCCCATGTAGCCCTGGGGTCGCATCTGGTGCAGCGGATAAGGCAGGCCGGGCCACCAGCCGTCGCGAGCCTCCTCCGGCACGGGCCAGCCGGCGGCTGCCAGCAGAAGATGACTGCCCTCGGGCGCGGTGAGCGTGAGCGGGCCCACCGTCTGCAATCGGCCTTCGCGGTCAACGGAGAACACCGGCAACTGCGTTTGTCCTCCCCGCAGGCGACGCGTGAGGGCATGCCGCGTACGCCGGGCCCGCCCGGCGCTGATCACCTCGCCAGCCGGCAGGCGGGCCATCTGGCGATGCAGGGTCGGCACGCTGACGCCGAGCGCCGCCGCCAGATCGGGCGCCGCCTGGGCGGCCTGGCGCGCCAGCTGCTGCCGCAAGGCTTCCGGGCTGAGTTGAACGGGCCGCATGGTTATGAAACGATTTCTGAGAAGATTTTATTCAGAAATTCCTTTTCCCATCAGCAACTTGCCAATTGGCAAACGGCCTTTTCGAGAAGATTCCCGAAATCGTCAGCGCTTGATGCCCTGCAGCTTGGCGAAGGCCGCAGCCATCTGCCCGCCGGCCTGCGGGGCCGAGTCGCGCCGGGGCCCCTGCCCCCGCCCGACCGGATCGAAACGGTTGCCGTCCCGCGCGCCGTCTCGCCGGCCGCCGCCCGTGGGCGCATCCAGCTTCATGGTCAGGCCGATGCGCTTGCGCACCACGTCCACCTCCATCACCTTCACGCGCACGATGTCGCCGGTCTTGACCACCTCGCGCGCGTCGTTGACGAACTTGTGGGAGAGCTGGCTCACGTGCACCAGCCCGTCCTGGTGCACGCCTAGGTCCACGAAGGCGCCGAACTGGGCCACATTGCTCACCGTGCCTTCGAGCACCATGCCTTCCTTGAGGTCGGCGATGTCCTCGACGCCCTCGTTGAAGCGGGCCACCTTGAAGTCGGGACGCGGGTCGCGGCCGGGCTTCTCCAGCTCGGACAGGATGTCCTTGACGGTGATGACGCCGAACTGCTCGTTGGCGAACAGCTCCGGCCGCAGCGTCTTGAGCATGTCGGCGCGGCCCATCAGCTCGGCCACCGGCTTGCCGGTCTTTTCCATGATCTTCTGCACCAGCGGATAGGTCTCGGGGTGCACGCCGGTCATGTCCAGCGGGTCGGCGCCGCCGCGGATGCGCAGGAAGCCCGCGCTCTGCTCGAAGGCCTTGGGGCCGAAGCCGCTCACCTCCAGCAGTTGCCGGCGCGTGGAGAAGGCGCCGTTGGCCTCGCGCCAGCGCACCACCGCCTTGGCCACGCTGGGTGTCAGGCCCGAGACGCGGCTGAGCAGCGGCACGCTGGCCGTGTTCAGGTCCACACCCACGCCGTTCACGCAGTCCTCGACCACGGCGCTCAGCGTGCGGGCCAGCTCGCTCTGGTTGACGTCGTGCTGGTACTGCCCCACGCCGATGCTCTTGGGGTCGATCTTGACCAGCTCGGCCAGCGGGTCCTGCAGCCGGCGGGCGATGCTGGCCGCGCCGCGCAGGCTCACGTCCACATCGGGCATCTCCTGGCTGGCGTATTCGCTGGCGCTGTAGACGGAGGCGCCGGCCTCGCTGACCACCACCTTCTCCACATGCGGCGCGGGCGCGCCGGCCTGCTCGCTCATCTTGACGAGCAGCTTGATCAGGTCGGCCGCCAGCTTGTCCGTCTCGCGGCTGGCCGTGCCATTGCCGATGGCGATCAGGTTGACGCCATGCTTGGCGCACAGCTTGCCCAGGGTGTGCAGCGAGCCTTCCCAGTCCTTGCGCGGCTCGTGCGGGAACACGGTGGCCGTGTCCACCAGCTTGCCGGTGGCGTCGACCACCGCCACCTTCACGCCGGTGCGGATGCCCGGGTCCAGTCCCATCACCACGCGCGGGCCCGCCGGCGCGGCCAGCAACAGGTCGCGCAGGTTGTCGGCGAAGACCTTGATGGCGACCTTCTCGGCCTCTTCGCGCAGGCGCGAGAACAGGTCGCGCTCGCTCGACAGGCTGAGCTTGACGCGCCAGGTCCAGGCCACGCACTTGCGGATCAGGTCGTCGGCCTTGCGGCCCTGGTGGCTCCAGCCCAGGTGCAGGGCGATGCGGCCTTCGGCGATGCTGGGCTTGCCCGGCTCGGGCTCCACGGGCAGCACCAGCTTGGCGTCCAGGATCTCCAGTTGCCGGCCACGGAACACGGCCAGCGCCCGGTGCGAAGGCACACGGCCGATGGGCTCGTCGTACGCGAAGTAGTCGCGGAACTTGGCGACCTCGGGGTCGTTCTCGTTCTTGCCCGCCACCAGCGAGGACTTGAGCAGGCCCTCGGCCCACAGCCATTCGCGCAGCGATTGCACCAGCGCCGGGTCTTCGGCCCAGCGCTCGGAGAGGATGTCGCGCACGCCGTCGAGCACCGCCATGGTGGTCGAGAAATCGGGGCCCGGCTTGCCGTCGTCCAACGTGGTCGGCGGCTTCAGGAAGGCCTGGGCCTCGGCCACCGGATCCAGCGTGGGGTCGGCCAGCAGCTTGTCGGCCAGCGGCTCGATGCCGAATTCCCGGGCGATCTGGCCCTTGGTGCGGCGCTTCTGCTTGAAGGGCAGGTAGATGTCTTCCAGTTCCTGCTTGGTCGGCGCGCTGGCGATGGCCAGGCGCAGGGCGTCGGTGAGCTTGCCCTGCTCGTCGATGGCCTTGAGCACCGCGCCGCGGCGGTCCTCCAGCTCGCGCAGGTAGGTCAGGCGCACTTCCAGTTCGCGCAGTTGCGCATCGTCCAGGCCGCCGGTGGCCTCCTTGCGGTAGCGGGCGATGAACGGCACCGTGGCGCCGCCATCCAGCAGGTCGGTCGCGGCCTGGACCTGGTGCTCGCCCACCTTCAGCTCGGCGGCGATCTGGCGAATGATCTTCTGCATGCTTGCTTGGTTCTACCCAGGGAAAAAGGGCGGCAGTTTGCCATAGCGGGTCGACCGCCCCTCCGGCGAGCGCTACGGAAACCGGGCGATCACGGCAGAGCGTGCCGAGGTGGCCACGCCAGACTGAAATCCTCGGCATGCACCGTGAGATTGGGGTTGTATGCCGGGTCATGGTCGATCACCGAACGCCAACGCCGACGCATGAACGAAAGCTCCCGCTCGAAGCGGGCGCGCCTCTCAGGCGCCACATCCTCGCCCCGCGTGGCCGATTCGTGGTGCAGCAGTTCGGCATAGGGTGTCCACACGTTGCGGTAGCCCGCCTCGCGCAGCCGCAAGCAGAGGTCCACGTCGTTGAAGGCGACGGTGAGATTCACCTCGTCCAACCCGCCCACCTGCTGGTACTGCGACTTGCGCACCACCAGACAGGCCGCCGTCACGGCGCTGAAGGACTGGATCAGGGAAGCGCGGCAAGCGTAGCCATGGCTGTCGTGAGTCAACGCCTTGTGCGCGTGCACGGCGCAGCCGCCCGGCCCCAGGATCACGCCGCCGTGCTGCAGCGTCATGTCCGGGTACCAAAGCCGTGCACCCACCGCGCCCACGCCCGGCTGCGCGGCCAGGCTCACCATCTCGGAGAGCCAGCCGGGCGACATCACCTCGATGTCGTTGTTGACCAGCGCCACCAGCTCGCCGCGCGCCAGCGCCACCGCCTGGTTGTTGAGCGCCGAATAGTTGAACGGCCGGTCGTCGCGCAGCACGCGGATATTGGGCTGCTGCGCCAGTCGCTCGAAGTACGCCAGCGCCGCCGGATCGTCCGAGCCGTTGTCCACCAGGATGATTTCCCAGCTTGGGTATTCGGTGCGCTTCTGGATCGACTCGATGCACTGGCGCACCAGTGCGAGCGCGTTGCGCGTCGGGATGATCAGCGACACCAGCGGCGGCGGGCTCGGCAGCGCATAGCGCACGCGGTAGCCGTAACCGAGGTACTCGGCCTTGGCCTGGATACCCAGGCGCTGGAAGTGCTCGTCCAGCGCCCGCTCGCCGGCCACGGCCGCATAGGGCTTGGCATCCATGGACTTGGCCGTGCTCTGCACATGGATGCGCCAGTGGTAGAGCACCCGCGGGATGTGCACGATCTGCGAGGGCGCGATGCGCTCGACGCAGCGCAGCACCAGGTCCCAGTCCTGCGAGCCTTCCAGGCCCTGGCGGAAGCCGCCCACCTCGCGCACCAGTGCCGTGCGCAGCACGCCCAGGTGGCTGAACATGTTGTGCGAGCGGAAGAGATCCAGGTTCCAGTCGGGCTTGAAGTACGGGTCCGAGCGCTGGCCCGCATCGTCGACCTTGTCCTCGTCGGAGTAGACGAGCTGCGCATCGGGATGATCGCGCACGCATTCGGCCACGCGCAGCAGGGCGTCCTCGGGCAGCAGGTCGTCGTGGTCCATCAGGGCGATCCACTCGCCCTGCACCAGATCCAGCGCGCTGTTGGAGGCGGCGGAGATGTGGCCGTTCTTCGGGCGGAAGACGACCTGGATGCGCGGGTCCTCGGCCTGGCAGGCCTCGAGCGCCTGGCGCACCTCGGGCGCGGGCGAGGCATCGTCGGCGATGCACAGCTGCCAGCGGCCGTAGAGCTGGGCCTGCACCGAGGCGATGGCGGCACGCAGAAACTGCGGGTCGGGGTTGTAGCAGGGCATCAGCACCGAGATTAGCGGGCCATCGGCCAGCGCTGCGGCACGCGCACGCAGGGCTTCGCGGAGTTTGGGCGTGATCGTGTCGTGCTCGTGCACCCAGCGCAGGTAATCGGTCTCAGGGCGAAGCTTGCGGCGCAGTTCAGCCAGCAGGCCGCGCCAGCCCACCTTCCTCCAGACACGCCAGGCCACGGGGATACGCAAGGCCAGCTCTGGCGCATTGCGCAACACGAGCACGGTCCAGCGGGACCAGACAGCCACCGAAACAGTCATATCAATTCTTCATCGCTTGTTCTTGGCTACCAGGAGGCCACGCATCCGACGGAGTCACGCAGCCTGCCGACACGCGATGTTGCAAAGACATCTGGGAGCTAGTTGGGATCGCGACGAGCGATGAAAAAAAGGGAAGCCCGCTGACCCATTATTGATAACGTACAATCGTTATCGTGTTCTCGCAGCTTCGTGACGCCTTTTCAACCTGGGCCCATTCGCCCACCAGCCTCCTGAGCCTGGGCGCGGGCGTGCGTCTGGCGCTGGCCGCAATCCTGATGGTGGCGCTGGCGCTGGCCGCCTGGTGGGCGATGCTGGAATGAGCGCGCTCCGCCCTTCCACGACGCCGCCCACGCCGATCGCGGCCTCGCCCGTGCAGGCGACCCAGACCTGCCCCATCCGGCTGCACGACCTGACCGTGGCGTACCGCGGCCATCCGGCGGTGCACCATGTGTCGGGCGATTTCACGGCCGGCGCGCTGACCGCCATCGTCGGCCCCAACGGTGCCGGCAAGACCACCCTGCTCAACGCCATCATGGGTCGGCTGCGGCCGAGCACTGGCCGGGTCGAGCTGGCCGCACACTGCGCCGGCCGCATCGCGTGGCTGCCGCAGCAGGCGGAGGTCGACCGCACCTTTCCGCTGCAGGTCTTCGACCTGGTGGCCATGGGGCTGTGGCGGCAGATCGGCAGCTTTGGCCGGCTGCGCGCCACGCACCGCGAGGCCATCGTCGCCGCGCTCCAGACCGTCGGCCTGGGCGGCTTCGAGCGGCGCAACATCGGCGAGCTTTCGGCAGGCCAGTTCCAGCGCGTGCTCTTCGCCCGCACGCTGCTGCAGGACGCGCAGG
This sequence comes from Pseudacidovorax intermedius, assembly GCF_003350475.1. Classification (GTDB taxonomy): domain Bacteria; phylum Pseudomonadota; class Gammaproteobacteria; order Burkholderiales; family Burkholderiaceae_C; genus Xenophilus; species Xenophilus intermedius. The sequence goes on along the minus strand of NZ_QQAV01000015.1, from coordinate 19,116 downwards.
TCATCCTGCTGGACGAGCCCTTCAACGCCGTAGACGCCCGAACCACCGACGACCTGCTCGCCGTGGTCCAGGGCTGGCGAGCCGAGGGCCGCACGGTCATCGCCGTGCTGCACGACATGGCCCAGGTGCAGGCGCATTTCGACGAGGCGCTGCTGCTGGCCCGGCGCTGCGTGGCCTGGGGGCCTGTGGCCGAGGTGCTGCAGCCCGCTCACCTGGCCTCGGCGCGGCACATGGCGCAGGCCTGGGATGACCATGCGCCCATCTGCGAAGGTACGCCGACGCTGCATCGGGTCGAAGGTGCCACGCCATGACGCTGCACGAGCTGCTGATCCAGCCCTTCGTCGATTTCGGCTTCATGCGCCGGGCCCTGGTCGGCGCCCTGGCGCTGGCCCTGGGCAGCGCGCCCATGGGCACGCTGCTGGTGCTGCGCCGCATGAGCCTGATGGGCGACGCCACCGGCCACGCGCTGCTGCCCGGCGCGGCCCTGGGCTTTCTGATCGCCGGCCCGTCGCTCGCGGCCATGAGCATCGGCAGCTTCCTGGCCGCCATCGGCGTGGCGCTGGGCGCCGGCGTGGTGGCGCGGGCCACCGCGCAGCGCGAGGACGCCAGCTTCGCCGCCTTCTACCTCATCGCCCTGGCGCTGGGCGTGATGCTGGTGTCGCTGCGCGGCACCAGCGTGGACCTGATGCACCTGCTCTTCGGCACCATCCTGGCGGTGGACGACGGCGCACTGCTGCTGATCTGCGGCACCACCGCTGTCACGCTGGCCGTGCTGGCTCTGCTGTGGCGCCCGCTGATCGCCGAATGCGTGGACCCGGGCTTCCTGCGCAGCATGGGCGGACCGGGCCGCTGGGTGCACCTGGCCTTCCTGGTGCTCACCGTGGCCAACCTGGTGGCCGGCTTCCAGGCCATGGGCACGCTGATGGCGGTCGGGCTGATGATGCTGCCCGCCACCGCCGCGCGCTTCTGGGTGGGCCAGGTCGGCGGGCTGATCGCGGTGGCAGCGCTGATCGCCGCCTTCTCCGGCTTCGCCGGGCTGCTGCTGTCGTACCACGCGCAGTGGCCATCCGGCCCGGCCATCGTGCTGGTGGCCGGCGCCTTCTACCTGCTGTCGCTGTTCGTCGGCAGCCGCGAGGGCTTGCTTTGGCAGCGGCTGCGGCGGCCGCACCGGCTGGCATGACGCCGCCGATTCCTCGCTCGCCAGACTCCTTCGTCTTCCGTTACCGCACCATGCCGTCCCTGCTGATCTCCCGCCGTCCCTTTCTGACCCGCCTGCTCGCCCTAGCTGCGGTCGCCAGCAGCGCTGTCCACGCCCAGGAAAAGCCCCTCCAGGTCGTCGCCAGCTTCTCGATCCTGGCTGACATGGTGCGCGAAGTCGGCGGCCCCGACGTGCAGGTCCAGGCGCTGGTCGGCCCCAATGCCGACGCGCATGTGTTCCAGCCCACGCCCGCCGACGCCCGCGCCCTGGCCGCAGCCGACCTGGTGGTGGTCAACGGCCTGGGCTTCGAAGGCTGGATCGACCGGCTGGTGAAGACCTCCGGCTACCGGGGCAGCGTTGTGGTCGCCAGCGCCGGCGTCACGCCACGCAAGGCCGACGACGACGAGGCCGAACACGGCCACGACCATGGCCACGGCGAAGGCACCGATCCGCATGCCTGGCAGGACCTGCGCAACGCCGTGCGCTACGTGACCAACATCCGCGACGCACTGGCTCAGTTGCGCCCGGCCCATGCCGCCGCCATCGGCGAGCGGGCGGCCGCCTATACCGCCAAGCTCCAGGCGCTGGACCGTGAGGTCCGCTCCCGCTTCGCCGCCATCCCGGCCCAGCGCCGCCGCATCCTCACGTCGCACGACGCTTTCGGCTACTTCGGCGCGGCCTATGGCGTGACGCTGCTGTCGCCGCAAGGCATCAACACCGATGCCGAGCCTTCGGCCGCCGGCGTGGCCCAGCTGATCCGGCAGATCCGCAAGGGCCAGGTGAGCGCCGTGTTCATGGAGAACATCTCCAGCCCACGCCTGGTGGAGCGCATCGCCCGCGAATCGGGCGTGGCCGTGGGCGGCAAGCTGTACTCGGACGCCCTGTCTGCGCCGGGCACCGAGGCCGCGAGCTACCTGCAGCTGTTCCGCTTCAACGCCGACGCCATCGCAACGGCGCTGACCGCCAAGGCGCGGTGAAGGCGGTGCCGTCCTGCGCCGGGCCGGCCGACCGACTCGATAGACTGCCCGCCATGAGCGCCGCCCATCGCCATTCGCATGACCACGAGGACGACGCCCCCGCGTCCGACGAAGGCATGGCGCCGGAAGGCGCCATCGGCACGCGCGGCACCCGCCAGCGGGCCGCCATCCGGCGGGTGATCGACGAATCGCCTCGGCCGCTGCTGCCGGCCGAGATTCTGGCGGTGGCCCAGCAGGAGGTGCCGGCGCTGGGCATGGCGACCATCTACCGCAACCTCAAGCTGCTGCTGGAAAGCGGCGCCATCCGCACCGTCGAACTGCCCGGCGCCGTGGCGCGCTACGAATCGGCTCGGCATGCGCACCACCACCACTTCCAGTGCAGACGTTGCGACCGGGTGTTCGACATCCACGCCTGCCCCGGGGACCTGTCCGGCCTGGCGCCCGCCGGCTTCGCGGTCGAGGCGCACGAGCTGACGCTGTACGGCGTCTGCGCCGACTGCGGCGCAGACGCCGCCCGCTGATCCGGGCCTTGCGTCTCAGCCGGCCCGCGCGGCGGCCGGCGCCGAGTCGCGCACGGCCTTCGATGCCATCAGGAAGGCGGCTGCATTCCAGCTCTGCCCCGCCATGCCCATGGGCGCCAGCGTCTTGCCGTGGAACCACTCGGTGAAGCGCCAGTCGTCGTGCGCATTGGCCCGGGCCAGCTTCACCAGCTCGGCGCTCGCCTGGTCGTGCAGACCGAGCTGCGCCAGCACCATCAGCCAGAAGCCGCCGACGAAGGGCCAGATGCCGCCGTTGTGGTACTGGTGCAGGTAGTTCTGCTGGTGGCGCCCCATGTAGGGCCGCCACAGCGGATGCTGCTGCGACAGCGGATGCAGCACCACCCGCACCGGCCAGGGCTCGCTCGCCGCCGCCTCGCCGATGCGCTGCACGATGCTGGACGCCATGTCCGCATCGGCCAGCCCGCTCTGGATGGCCAGCACATTGCCGAACACGTCACCCTCGTCGCCCACCACCGACAGGTTGACGAAGCTCAGGTACATGCCCGGGTCGCGCCGCCCGCGCCGCGCATAGTGGCGCAGCAGCCGGGCGCGGTGGTACTCGGGCAGGTCGCGCTGGAAGGGGTTGAAGAGGTGGTTGAAGTGGTGCTTCGTCGCGTCCGTATGGGCCAGACCGAAGCGGCGCTTGACCTCGTACCACAGCGCATTGGTGTAGAGCACGAAGCCCGAGCGGGGCATGATGTCCGCCCAGTCGCTGGCCTCGTTCTGCTGGAGCAGACGGAAGTGCTGGTGCTCCTGCGCCAGCAGCCATTGGATGGCCAGCGCTTCGCCGGCGGCCCATCGTCCGCCCGGCACGCGGCCCAGGCCGCGCAGGTGGTCGATGGCGATCAGCCACCACAGCGTGGCGTCGATGCAGCCGAGGTACCAGAAATCGGCGTCCTGGCCTTCGGGATCCACGTACTTGGGAATCTGCCCGTTGGCCGCCTGCTGGTCGGCCAGGGCCTGCACGCTGGCGATGGCGCCTTCCTCCAGCGCCGGCACGCCGCTGCCGGCCATGGCCATGATGCAGATGGCCGCGTCGCGGCCAAAGATGCGCGTGTAGCGCCGCGCCACCGCCGCCTCGGTGCGGCTGGCCGCCAGGATGCCGTGCGGCGAGAGGTTGCGCACCAGCAGGTCCAGCGAGGCCTGCTCGCACTGGGCAATGAGGGCGCGGTCGTCGGGGCTCAGGTCCTTCATCGGCAACAAGGCATGCAGGTTCAGTGCCCGCGCAGTTGCTGGAGCATCTGCTGCGTGGGATAGCCGTCCGCCGGCTGGCCGCTGCTGCGCTGCCAGGCGCGGATGGCGCCTCGGGTGGCCGGGCCGAGCAGGCCGTCCGGCGTGCCGGGGTCGAAGCCGCGTGCGGCCAGGGCCTGCTGCAGCGCCAGCATGTCGCTGCGGCCCAGCGGCTGCAGGTCGCGCGGCCATTCGGCGATCACGCCGAGCCCGCCTGCGATGCGCTGCGCCAGCAGGCCGACGCCCAGCGCGTAGCTGGTGGCGTTGTTGTAGCGCAGCAGCGCGCGGAAGTTGGGGCCGACCAGGAAGGCGGGGCCGCGCGCGCCGGCGGGCAGCAGCACGGATGCGTCGCTCAGCTCGGGCAGCGGGCCGCCCGTCGCGGCGCTCAAGCCTTCAGCCGCCCATTGCACAGAGGACTGCCGCACCGACGGGTCGGCCCGTGCCAGATCGAAGCCGGTCGGCAGGCGCACCTCGCTGCCCCAGGTCTGCCCGCGCTGCCAGCCTTCGCGCATCAAAAAATTGCCGGTGGAGGCCATCACGTCGGCCATGCTGCCCCAGATGTCGCGGCGACCGTCGCCGTCGGCGTCGACTGCATAGGCCAGGAAGTTGGTCGGCAGGAACTGGGTCTGCCCCATGGCACCGGCCCAGGAGCCGATCATGTGGGCGGCGTCGATGTCGCCGTTCTGCACGATGCGCAGGGCCGCGATCAGCTGCTGCCGCGCCCAGTCCGCGCGCCGGCCGTCGAAGCCGAGGGTGGCCAGCGCGTCGATGGTGGAGATGTCGCCGTAGTTGCTGCCGAAGTTGCTTTCCATGCCCCAGACGGCCACCAGCACCTCGGCCGGCACGCCGTAGCGCGCCGCGGCGGCATCGGCAGCGGCCGCCGCTTCCTGCCGCTTGGCCTGGCCGCGGGTCACGCGCTGCGGTGAGACGGCGGTGTCCAGGTAGTCCCACACGCTGCGGGTGAACTCGGGCTGGCTGCGGTCACGCTCGACGACGGCGGGCAGGTAGCGCGCCGGCTCCAGCGCAGCGCGCAGCGTCGACTCCTGAATGCCGGCGGCGAGCGCCTGTTGGCGGAACTGCGACAACCATACCGCAAATGCGGGCGTCCGGTCATCGACCTGGGCCCGTGCCGGCGGCGGCACATCGGCCGGCGGCCTCGCCACGCTCGCAGCAGGCGCCCCGGGCGTGCGGGTCGTCGTGGGCGGCGGCGCGGTCGGCGGCGTCGACGCACAACCGGCCAGAAGAAGAGCACCCGCCAGCGCGCAGGCGCGGGGGGAATGGCGATTCGAGAGGCGCAGGAGCATCCGGACCATTGTCCACAGCCGCCCGTTGACCACCCTCTGCAAATCCAAAAGCCCGCAGCCTGCGTACAGACGGACACACACGCTTTCGTCCCAACGCGACACGAACACCGCCATGCCCCGTGACAACACCGCCACCGCCATCCGCTGGGTCGAACAGGGCTATGTGCCCGACAGCGTGATCCGCCTCGGCATCCGCCGCCTGATCCGCGAGCGCATCGAGGAACTGCGCTGCGGCGACGCCGAAGCCGTGGCCCAGCAGACCCGCGACTTCCTCGCCAGCATGCGCACCGCCCCGCTCGCGCCGCTGCCCGAGAAGGCCAACGAGCAGCACTACGAGGTGCCAGCCGATTTCTTCGGCGGCGTGCTGGGCGCCCACCGCAAGTACAGCTGCTGCGAATGGGGCCCGGGCATCGAGGACCTCGACGCCGCCGAGGCCGCCGCACTGGCCACCACCTGCGAGCGCGCCGGCCTGGTCAACGGCCAGCGCATCCTGGAGCTGGGCTGTGGCTGGGGCTCGCTGTCGCTCTACATGGCGGCGCGCTACCCGGCCAGCCCGATCACGGTGGTGTCGAACTCGCATTCGCAGCGGGCCTACATCGAAGGACAGGCGGCGCGGCGGCACCTGTGCAACCTCAAGGTCATCACCTGCGACGTCAACGCCTTCGACACCGACGAGCGCTTCGACCGCATCGTGTCGGTGGAGATGTTCGAGCACCTGCGCAACTGGCCAGCCGCCTTCGCCCGCGTGGCCAAGTGGCTCTCGCCCGAAGGCCGCTTCTTCATGCACGTCTTCGTGCACAAGGAGGCGCCCTACCCCTTCGTCGAGCGCGACGCCAGCGACTGGATGACGCGCTACTTCTTCGCCGGCGGCATGATGCCCAGCGACGACCTGGCGATGCAGTGCCAGGACGACCTTCGGCTGGTCGACCGCTGGCGCTGGGACGGCCGGCACTACGCCCGCACCGCCCGCGCCTGGCTGGACAACATGGACGCCCACCGGCCCGAGCTCCTGCCCGTCATCGCGGCCGCCTATGGCGCCAACGAGGCCGACCGCTGGTGGATGCGCTGGCGCCTGTTCTTCCTCTCGGTCGAAGAGCTCTTCGGCTGGGACGAAGGCCAGCGCTGGTGGGTGGGCCACTACCTGTTCCAGAAGCGCTGAGGATCGGACCATGCTCCACGCCGCGCTTATGGGTCTTCTGGTGTCGCTGCCGGTCGCGCTGGCCGGTTGGTTGGCCAGCCTGTGGAAGCGCGACGCCAGCCTGGCCGACCGCATCTGGCCCTGGCTGATCACGGTGCCGGCGCTGGCCTATGCGTCCGCCATGCCGGCTACCGATCCCACACGCCGCATCGTGATGCTGGGCCTCGCGCTGGCCTGGGCGCTGCGCCTGTGCGTCTACATCAGCTGGCGCAACTGGGGCCATGGCGAGGATCGCCGCTATGCCGAGATGCGCGAGCGCCATGGCCCGGCCTTCGCCTGGAAGAGCCTGGTCATCGTGTTCGGCCTGCAGTGGGTGCTGGGCTGGATCATCTCGGCCCCCCTGCTGGCCGGCATGGCAGGCAACCGCCCTTTTGGCGCGCTCGACCTGCTGGGGGGGGCGCTGGTGCTGTTCGGCATCGTGTTCGAGGCGGTCGCGGATGCGCAGATGGCCGGCTTCCGCGCGAAGCACAAAGGCGGCCATGCGGTCATGGACCAGGGCCTGTGGCACTACACCCGCCACCCCAACTACTTCGGCGAGAGCTGCGTGTGGTGGGGCCTGGCGCTGATGACGCTGGAGGCCGGCGGCGCGGGCGCGCTCTGGTGCTTCGTCTCGCCGGTGCTGATCACCTTCATGCTGCTGCGTGTGTCGGGCGTGACGCTGCTGGAGAAGGACCTGAGCGCACGCCGCCCGGCCTACCGCGACTACGTGGCCCGCACCAGCGCCTTCATTCCCTGGCCGCCGCGGCGGCGCGCGGCATGATGACGCGCCCGACCGCCGCAGGCGGTGACAGCGCTGTGCACGAATCCAGATGCACACCCCGGCGCCTGCGCACCGCGCTGGCTCTGATCGCCCTCACCCTGCCCGTCTGCTCCCTGGCGCAGCAGGTCTGGTCCTTCGAAGCATTCCTCGACGGCAAGCCCATCGGCCAGCATGTCTTCACGCTGGAGACGCAGGACGGCGGCGCCCGCAGCCTGCGCAGCGACGCCCGTTTCGACGTCAAGCTGCTGGGCATCACCGTCTACCGCTACCGCCATCAGGCGCAGGAGCGCTGGCAGGGCGACTGCCTGAAGTCCCTCAGCGCCGACACCGACGACAACGGCGACAAGCTCGCCGTGCGGCTGGAGCCCGGCGACCCGCTGCTGGCCGGCTGCGCCATGAGCTTCGCCTACTGGAACCGCGCGATCCTGAAGCAGCGCGAGCTGCTCAATGCCCAGACTGGCAAGCTGGAGGCAGTGCGCATCGAGCCGCTGCCAGCCGCCAGCATCGACGTGCGCGGCCAGTCGGTCGAAGCACAGCGCTGGCGCATCGTGGCGCTCAAACAGCGCATCGACCTCTGGTACGACGGCGGCGGCCGCTGGGTGGGCCTGGACGGCACGCTCGAAGGCGGCAAGCTGCTGAGCTATCGCCTGCGCTGAGCGCACTTCATTCATCCACCCTCCCCGCCGAACGACCATGGCCCTGCCCTTTTCGCACTACCTCACCGCCTACGGCATCGCCGCTGTCGTCTTCCTCGGCCTGGACGCGATCTGGCTGGGCACGATGGCGTCGCGCCTGTACCGGCCCTCCATCGGCCACCTGATGGCGGACGGCTTTTCGGTGGCGCCCGCGGTCATCTTCTACCTGCTGTACCTGGTGGGCATGGTGGTCTTCGCCATCGCCCCGGCGCTGGAAGCCCGCAAGCCCCTGCAGGCGCTGGCCATGGGCGCGCTGCTGGGCCTCATCTGCTACGCCACCTACGACCTCACCAACCAGGCCACGCTCAAGCAATGGCCCTGGCAGGTGACCGTGGCCGACCTGATCTGGGGCACCTTCGTGACCGGCGTGGCCTCGGCGCTGGCGACGCGGCTCACGCTCGCCTGGCGCGGCTGAGGATTCGGGCCCTGCGCTTCTTCTGCCACACCATCACGCCCGTGACCGTGATGACGACCACGGCGATGCCCAGCACGAAGACGAAGACCTGGTAGGGCCGCCCGAAGACCTGCGCCATGTGCAGCGCGCCCATCCAGTTGCTGACCGTGTTGCCCGTGGGGCCCCCAGTGGGCAGCCAGCGCCCCATCGGCGCCCCGGTGTCGGCGTCGATCAGGACGGCGGTGTTGCCGGCGTCGCTGCGCAGGTCCACCGTCGAATGCACGAGGTAGGCATAGACGCCGCGGCGCCGGTCGAGCTGCAGGCGGTCCTCCCGGTCGACGGCGAAGCCGACCTCGGCCGCCATGTCCTGCATGGCAAGCCGTGCGGCGGCATGCGCCGCCGGCCAGTCCAGCCGCGGCGCGACGACGGGCTTCGGACGCATGGGCACGGTGCGCCAGGAGTCGTCGAAAGGGAACACCACGCCCATCACTGGCCGGAACACCGGCTCGCGGAGGTTGAACATCACGCTCGACCAGGCGAACAACAGAAGCACGGCCCACAGCCACAGGCCACCGGCGCGGTGCAGGTCCAGCGTGGCCCGGTGCGCTCCTGCACGCCACTTCACCCACCACGCAGGCTTCCATTTGGTCAGGAAGGGCTGACCCTTGGGAAAGGTCAGCCAGGCGCCGACGAAGCAGTCCAATGTCCACAGCAGCGAGATCACGCCCAGCAGCAGCGTGCCCCAGATGCCCGGCAGCGCCAGGCTGTGATGCACCTTGTAGAGCAGCGGCACGGCCTGCTGCGCCGTGAAGGCGATGGCCTCGCGGGCGCGGCCGCCCTGAATGGCGCCGGTGTGCGGGTCCACGAACACCTCGTCGTAGTCCAGCCTGTGGAAGCCACCGGCGCCGTCGGGATTCGGCGCGACGGGAAAGCGCGCGGTCCGGCCCGGACGCAGGTCGAGCACCAGGGCATCCACCCGGCCCTGCGGCGCCACCTGCTGCGCCACGCGGGCGCGCAGCACGAAAGGATCCAGCAGCGGCGCCGAGGCAGCCGAACGGGCGACGAACAGTTCGGGCGCCAGCCATTCGTCCAGCTCGTCCCGGAAGGCCAGCACGCTGCCCGTGGCGGCGGCCACGACCAGGAAGGCCGCCATCAGCAGCCCGACATAGCGGTGCAGCGCCACGACATGCGCGCGCCCAAGGCGACGCACGCCGGTCACCAGCGGTAGGTGGCCCGCACGATGGCGTTGCGGCCGTCGCCGTAGAAGCAGGTGGTGGTCGCGTAGTAGCAGGACTGCACGTAGGTCTTGTCGAACAGGTTGCCCACGTTGAGCGTGATGCTCCAGGGCCCGCGGTCGTAGCCGATCAGCGCGTCGATCACCGTGTAGGCCGGCAACTCGGCCGGCGTGGGCGTGCTGCCCAGCACATAGCCGCTGGTGCCGATGACGCGGCGCACGCCCAGGCCCACCTTCACGCCGGGCAGGATGTCCTGCGGCAGGCGGTAGCTGGCCCACACCGACAGGTTGTGCCTGGGCACGCCGGGCGGCGCGGTGCCCTGGTCGCCGTTGTTGCTGCGCGTGATCTCTGCGTCGGTGTAGCTGTAGGCGCCCATCAGTTCGAAGGCGCGGCCGATGCGGGCCTTGGCCTCGAGCTCCAGGCCGCGGGACTTGATCTCGCCCGCCTGCACCGAATAGCCGGGATGGTCGGGATCGGTGGTGAGCACGTTGGTGCGGCGCAGGTCGAAAACCGCCGCCGTCATCGACACCGGGCTGTCCGGCGATTCGTACTTGATGCCCGCCTCGTACTGCCGCCCGCGGGTGGGCTTGAAGGGGTTGTTGTTGTAGTCGAGCGCACCGGCCTCGGGCTCGAAGGAGGTGGCGGCGCTCAGGTACGGCGCCCAGCCACTGTCCATCAGGTAGACCGCGCCGACGCGGCCCGTGGTGGCCGAGACGTTGTCGCGGAGGTTGACCGGCGTGATCGGGCTGGTGGCCGAGCCGTTGGTCACCCGGCCGGTGATGTCGCTACGCGCGCTGTCGTGCCGCACACCGGCCATGAGCACCCACTGGCGGTCGATCTTGACCTGCTCCTGCAGGTAGACGCCGAGCTGGCTCGAATCGGTCTTGAGCACACGGCTCGGCTGGAAGTTGGGGACGATGGCCGAGCCGTACACCGGCGCATAGAGGTCGAGCGCCCCGACCGTGCCGCGGCGCTCGTTGCGCACCCAGGGCACGTCGGCATAGTCGATGCCCGCCAGCGTGGTGTGCTCGAAGACGCCGTGGCGCCATTTGGCTTGCACCTGCGTGTCGATGTTGAAGGACTTGTAGTCGTCCGAGCGGATGAAGGCGAAGCGGTTGAGGCGGCGCTGGTTGGCCGCCTGCAGGCCCGAGCCATAGGCCGAGTCCCAGGTCATGTCCGACTGGTACCAGCGGGCGTTCTGCCGCACGGTCCAGGTGTCGTCGAACTGGTGCTCGAACAGGTAGCCCAGCGTCCAGGTGCGGGTGTTATAGCGGTCGAAGCCCGGCTCGCCGGTGAAGGTGCTGCGCGGCAGCTGGCCGTTGCGGTTGGGCAGCAACGTGCCGGCGACCGGCAGGCCCCAGTTGTAGGCCGTGTCGGTGTTCTGGTAGCTGGCCAGCAGCGTGAGCGAAGTGCGGGCCGACGGACGCCAGGTGATGGCCGGCGCGACGTACTGCCGGTCGTTGGGGATGTAGCGGGTCTGAGTGTCGGCGTCGCGCGCCATGGCCGTCAGGCGGTAGGTCCACTCGCCCGCGTCGTCGAGCTTGCCGCCCAGGTCCAGGCCGAGCTGGCGGTGGTTGTGGCTGCCGGCCTGCAGGTCGACCTCGCGCAGCGTGTCGGCGGTCGGCCGCTTGGAGACCACGTTGACCAGCCCGCCGGGCGTGACCTGCCCGAACAGCACCGAGCCCGGCCCGCGCAGCACGTCGATGCGCTCCAGGCCGTAGGGCTCGACGGTCGAGGCATACATCGCCGGCGCCTGGCGCAGCCCGTCGCGAAACACCGGCGTGTTGGACGACGTGGCCAGCCCTGCCGCGAAGCCCCGCACGTTGAACGAGTCGTCGGTGAGGTTGACGCCGCGCGTGCCGATCAGGCCCGGCGTGTAGCGCAGGGCGTCCTGCAGCGCGGGTGCGGCGCCCTGCTCGTCCATCTGGTCGCGGGTGACCACGCTGATGGCCTGGGCGACCTCGATGTTGGGTGTGTCGGTCTTGGTGGCCGTCGTATTGCGCCGGGCCTGGGGGCCGAAGGTCGATCCGGCGCTCTGTGCCTCCGCGCTGACGGTCAGCGGCGGCAGCGAGGCGGCGGCCCCAGCTTGCTGCGCGCCGTTGCGGGCGGCCGTGGGCGACCTGCGCAGCGCGTAGCTGCCGTCGGTGGCGCGCAGCGCCTCCAGCCCGGTGCCGGCCAGCAGTGTGTCGAAGCCCTGCTGCACCGTGTAGCGGCCGGACAGGCCGCGGGAGGCGAGCCCGTCCGTCAGCGCGGCGTCGAAGGACAGCACGATGCCGGCCTGCGCCGCATAGAGCGACAGCGTCCGGCCCAACGGCCCGGCGGGGATGTCCCGCTGCGTGGCCACCGCCGCGCCAGCAGGGCCCGCCTGCGCCCAGGCGACGGCGGTGCCCGCCAGCTGCAGGGCCAGCGCGGCCATGACGGCCTGTGCCGTCGGACGGATCAGGGATCGAGAGGGCGCGCAAGAGCGCGGTCGGCGGTGGCGCTGGGCCATGGGCTTCTCCTGGAGATGATGTCGTTCACCTCCTTGCCAATCGAAGCGCCGAAAGTGACAGGCCCCGCCCGAAAAAAACTTTCAAAGGGCCGATCAGGCGGGACCGATGCGCACCCACCAGCGCGTCAGGCGATGGACCCGCACCGGCAGCGCGCGCGTGGCCGCCGCCAGGGCGCGGTCGGTGTCGTCCAGCGGAAAGGCGCCCGACAGCCGCAGCGCGCCGACGGCCGGGTCGCAGGACAGCAAGCCGGGCCGGTAGCGCGAGAGCTCGGCGGTGAAGTCCGCCAGCCGCATGCCGTCGGCCAACAGCAGGCTCTGGGTCCAGGCATCGGCACTCTCCGGCGCGGGCTGCACCGGGCCGACGCCGTGGCGGTCCAGCCGGACGCTGCGGCCGGCGTCCACCCGTACCGGCGGCGTGGCCGCGGCCGGGGTGTGCTGCGCCTGCACCGCGCCTTCCAGCACGGTCAGTTGCACGGCCTCGTCCTCCTGCCGCACCACGAAGCGCGTGCCGATAGGGCGCAGCTCGCCGAAACGCGTCGCCACCACGAAGGGCCGCTGCTGCGGGTCGCGCGCGGTGCGCACCTGGATTTCGCCCCGGCGCAGCGTCACGCGGCGCAGTTGCCCGTCGATGCGGACGGCCACCTCCGTGGCGGTGTTCAGCATCAGCGCGGTGCCGTCCTCGAGCGTGAGCGAGCGCCGCTCGCCGGTGGCCGTCTGGTAGCGGCCGGGTTCGCCGCGCCAGGGCGTCTGCTCCCACGCCAGCCAGCCGGCACCACCCGTCACGCCCAAGGCCGCGATGGCGCGCAACGCCCGGCGGCGCGCCTCGGGGCGCGGTCGGGCCAGTGCCGCCATGCCGGCTGCCGGCAGCAGCAGGCCGAAGCGCTGGCTGATCGCCTCCACCTGCGCCCAGGCCTGTTCATGGGCCGGATCGCTGCGCCGCCAGGCCAGCCAGGCCGCGCGGTCGGAGTCCGCGAACTCGCCCGAGGTGGCGCGGGAGAACCACAGCGCCGCCACCCGGGCGACCTCGGGGTCGAGCGACGGCGTCATCGCAGCAGCAGGCAGTTCTGCATGGCCCGGGCGATGTACTGCCGCACCGAGCTGACCGAGACGCCCAGTTGCGCGGCGATCTCGGCATGCGTGAGGCCCTCGAGCTGCAGCAGCAGGAAGGCGCGGCGCACCTTGGCCGGCAGGCCGTCGAGCAGCGCATCGATCTGGACCAGGGCGTCGACGACCAGCGCGCGCTCCTCCGGCGACGGCGAGGCTGCCTCGCCATGGCAGGCCAGTGCCTCCAAATAGGCCGCCTCCAGGCTGCGCCGACGCAGCAGGTTGACCATCAGGCCATGGGCGATGGTGCCCAGGAAGGCGCGGGGCTCGCGGATGTTCGGCGCGTCGTCGCGGCTGAGCACTCGAACGAAGGTGTCGTGCGTCAGGTCGGCGGCGTCGAAGGCATTGCCAAGCTTGCGGCGCAGCCAGCCCTGGAGCCAGCTCTGGTGTTCGACATACATCGCGCCCACGAGGTGGCGCTGCACGGAGTCGGAGACGGCAGGCATGAGGAACGAGGCGAGAACGGTCGGCGGGCATGGCGCGGCCGGCCACGGACGCCATGGCACGACGGCCACCGCGTCCCGCCCTGCCACGCAGTGTCGGAGGGCCGCCATCTTAAACGATAGTGGTTCTCATCTTCATCCAGCTGACCGCTGGATGTGGCGAACCTGCGGAAAGTGCCGAGCCCCGGCGACCGGTACGTCCCCAACGGACGGCCGGTGCCGCCCGGTCACATGCCGACGAGCGATCCCAGCGTGCGCGCCAGGAAGCTGTCGAACACCACCCGCCCATCGACGGACGCGAGGCAGATGCATTCGCTGCCGGCCTGCACCACCGGCTGGTGATGGATGTCGCCGTCCGCCGCATCGAAATCGCCCGGACCGAAGAGGGCCCGGCCGTCATGGAAGCTGCCCCACAGCACCTGGGTCAGTTCCAGTTCGCTGTGCGTGTGCGGCGGCAGGAACTTGCCGGCGCCGATGCGCAGCAGGAAGACGTTGGCCGCCGGATCCTGCGGCAGGTGCAGGCGGCTCCACCGCATGCCAGGGCCGATCCAGCGCCAGGGCGTGGCGCTGCAGCCGTCCAGGGCACGCGGCCAGTGCGCGCCGGCCGGAAGCTCAGGACGGGAGAGCTGGTGACCGCGCGCCCGCCGCGCAGGGGACGGCGTGACACGCGTCGCCGCTGGCGCGTCGATGGCGGCCAGCGTGAGGGCCAGCGCCTCGGGCGCCAAGCCGGCATCCGGCAGTTCCTCCAGCAGGGCGCCGCCCAGGGCTTCCAGTTCCGTCAGGCGCTCGGCGCAGGCCGGGCAGGTTTCCACATGGCAGGCCAGCACGGCCGCCGGGCCGGCGGGCAGCGTGCCCGCGGCAAGTGCGACCAACATGTCGTCGGTCGGGTGATGTCGGACCGTCGTCATGCCAGGCCGTCCAGCAGCTTGCGCAGATGCGCCACGGCCAGCCGCACGCGCGACTTGACCGTGCCCAGGGGGATGCCGAGTTCGTCGGCGATCCGCGCATGCGGCTGGTCCTCGAAATAAGACAGGTGGAGCACCCGCACCTGGTCGGGCGGAAGGCGCCGCAGCGCCTCGCGCAACCGGTGCTCGCAGCGGCGGGCGTGCAGGCGCTCGTCCGGTGCGGGGGCATCCTCGGGCATGGAATCCAGGTCGGCCTGCTCGGCCGAGAGCACCTCCACCGCCCCGCCCTGCCGGCGGTAGCGGTCCACGCGCAGGTTGCGCGCGATGGTGAAGACCCAGGTCGACACGCCGGCCTGCCGCGCATCGAAGAGCGCGGCCTTGCGCCACAGCGCCACCATGGTCTCCTGCGCCAGGTCTTCCGCGGCGTCCGGGTCGGCCCCGGCGCGCATGAGGTAGGTCTTGACGCGTGGCGCGAAGTGCTTGAACAGCACCGCGAAGGCCGTACGGTCCTGACGCTCGGCCACGGCGCGAACCAGGTCGCACAGTTCGGCAGAGGTGGGGAGTACGGCTTGGGCGTCGGCGAGGTTCACGATGGACACGGGCAGCGGACGCTTCCGTGGCGGGGGGACGTTCGACGGCTGGTACCGAGCTTCCATGATGGAAGCCTTTACGCTGCCGCCGGCGGATTGGATCACGGCGACGGCTGCATCCCTTGTAGGACAGCACGAATCCAAATCCCGCGGCCGGCCGTATAGGCAGCATGCACCCTGGAGTTCCGATGAGCCTGACCACCCCTGTCGCCCCCGGCCTGCCGCCCGCGCCCGTCGCCTCCGGGGACGCGCCGCTGAACATCGCGGTGGTCGGCGGCGGCATCGCCGGCCTGTCCGCCGCCTGGCTGCTCAACCCGCGCCACCGCGTGACGGTCTTCGAAAGCGAACCCCGCCCGGGTGGCCACAGCCACACGGTCGATGCGCCGGCCACCGGCGGCGGCCATGTGCCCGTCGACACGGGCTTCATCGTCTACAACGAGCCGTCGTACCCCAATCTCACCGCCCTGTTCGCGCACCTCGAGGTGCCGACGGTGGCCTCGGACATGTCCTTCGCCGTCAGCCAGGACGGCGGCGCGCTCGAATACGCCGGCACCGACCTGCAGGGTTTGTTCGCGCAGCCGCGCAACCTGCTGCGCCCGCGCTTCTGGGCCATGCTGCGCGACCTGATGCGCTTCTACCGCGAGGCACCGCCGCTCGCGGCCCAGGCCGGCCTGCAGCCGCTGGAGGAATTCCTGGACGCCCATGGCTACAGCCGCGCCTTCCGCGAGGACCACCTCTATCCGATGGCGGCGGCGATCTGGTCCACGCCCGCCGGGCAGGTGGGCCGCTACCCGACCGAGGCCTTCATCCGCTTCTGCGAGAACCATCACCTGCTGCAGGTCAACGGCCGCCCCGTCTGGCGCACGGTCAAGGGCGGCAGCCGCGCCTACGTGCAGCGGCTGACGGCGGGCTTCCGGGATCGCCTGTACCTCGATCAGCCGGTGGTGGCGCTGCGCCGCGACGACGAAGGCGCCTGGGTCCGCACGGCCGCGGGCTGGTGGCCCGAGCGCTTCGACGCCATCGTCGTCGGCGCCCATGCCGACCAGGCCCTGGGCATGCTGCAGGACCCGAGCGGGGACGAGAGTCGCCTGCTGGGCGCCTTTCGCTATTCGCGCAACCACACGGTGCTGCACAGCGATCCGGCGCTGATGCCGCGGCGCCGCGCCGTCTGGTCGAGCTGGAATTACCTGTCCGACCGGCGCCAGCCCGACGGCGCCCCCTGCGTCACCTACTGGATGAACCGCCTGCAGGGCATCGACGAGAAGACGCCGCTGTTCGTCACGCTCAATCCCATCGTGGAACCCCATGGGGACCACCTGATCCGTACGCAGGTCTACGAGCACCCGCTGTTCGACGCGCGGGCCATCGAGGCGCAACGGTCGCTGTGGTCGATCCAGGGCCAGCGGCGCGTGTGGTACTGCGGCGCCTACTTCGGCTCGGGCTTCCACGAGGACGGCCTGCAGTCGGGCCTGGCCGTGGCCGAGGCGCTGGGCGGCGTGCGCCGGCCCTGGCAGGTCGCGAACGAGTCGGGGCGCATCCACCTCGGCGCCCGGCCGGCCGAGGTGGCCGCGTGAGCGGGCGTCCGGCGGCCGCTGGCACGCCCGACGCCGCACAGGGCGACGGACAGGCCCTGTACCTCGGCCGCGTGATGCATCAGCGCCTGCGGCCCCGGCGGCACCGGCTGGGCTACCGCGTGTATTCGCTGCTGCTGGACATCGACCGCGTGCCGGCCCTTGCGGCGCGCAGCCGGCTCTTCTCGCTGGGGCGCTTCAACCTGTTCAGCCTGCACTGGCGTGACTACGGCGCCGGCGATGCGCAGGGGCCTCGCGCGCATGTCGAGCAGCAACTGCAGGCCGCCGGCCTGCCGACGGGCGGGCGCATCCGCCTGCTGACCATGCCGCGCATCCTCGGCTATGCCTTCAATCCGCTGAGCGTGTACTTCTGCGATGCGCCCACAGGCGGCCTGCAGGCCATCCTCTACGAGGTCAACAACACCTTCGGCCAGCGCCACAGCTACCTGCTGCCTGTCGCGGCGGACCACGCTGGTGTCATCGAGCAGCGCTGCGACAAGCAGCTGTACGTCTCGCCCTTCCTGGGGCTGGACATGCACTACCGCTTCCGCATCCGCCCGCCCGAGGAGAACGCCAGCGCCGACAGCCCGCTGACGGTGGGCGTGGATGCGGTGGACGCCCAGGGCCCGCTGCTGGTGGCGCGGCTGGACGCGCAGGCCCGTCCGCTGGGCGACGCCGCACTGCTGCGGGCCTTCTTCAGCCACCCGCTGCTCACGCTCAAGGTGATCGGCGCCATCCACTGGGAGGCACTGCAGCTGTGGCTCAAGGGCGTCGGCCTGGTGGCCCGGCCGGCGCCTCCCCAGAATCCGGTTACCGTGTCGCCGGCAGAGTCCCCGGCCCTGCCCTCCGGCCCGTCCGCCACCTTGCGTCCCACGCCATGACCGCTCCCCTCGATCCCTCCTGCGACCTGACACCGCCGCCCGACTCGCGACGGCCCGGCCTGCTGGCGGCGCTGCTGGCCCGTCGCTGCATCCGCCCCCTGCTCAGGCAGCTGAAGGCCGGGCACCTGATCGTGCAGTTGCCCCATGGCGAGCGGCTGGAGGCGCGCGGCGCCCTGCCCGGTCCCCAGGCGCTGATCCGGCTGCACCGCTGGCGCCCGCTGCTGCGCCTGCTGGCGCAGGGCGACCTGGGCCTGGCCATCGCCTATCGCGACGGCGAATGGTCGACGCCCGACCTGCTGGCCGTGCTGGAACTCGGCGCCGCCAACGAGGCCGCGTGGCAGGGTGCCATCGACGGCATGCGGCCCGCCCGCTGGCTGGCCCGGCTGGCCCATCTGCGCCGCGACAACAGCCGCAGCGGCAGCCGCGACAACATCGCCTTCCACTACGACCTGGGCAATGCCTTCTACGAGCGCTGGCTCGACCCGGGCCTGCAGTACTCCAGCGCCATCTACGCCCACGACCACGAGACGCTCGAAGCCGCACAGGCCCGCAAGCTCGGTCGCATCGTCGAGCTGCTCGATGTGGCGCCCGAGCAGTCGGTGCTGGAGATCGGCTGCGGCTGGGGCGGCCTGGCGCGCCAGATCGCCCAAGCCGGTGCCCTCGTCACCGGCCTCACGCTGTCCACCGAGCAGTTGCGCTGCGCCCAGGACCGCGCGGCGCAGGCCGGCCTGCAAGAGCGCGTCGACCTGCGGCTGCAGGACTACCGGGACGTGCAGGGCCAGTTCGACCGCATCGTCTCCATCGAGATGATCGAGGCCGTGGGCGAGGCCTGGTGGCCGACCTACTTCCAGGTGCTGAAGGACCGGCTGGCGGCCGGCGGGCGCGTCGTGATCCAGGCGATCACCATCGAAGAATCGGCCTTCGCGCGGTACCGCGCCGGTGCCGACTTCATCCAGCGCTTCATCTTCCCGGGCGGCATGCTGCTCACGCCGACCCTGATGCGCGAGCACGGCGAACGGGTGGGCCTGCGGCTGGCCGAGGTGCAACGCTTCGGCCACAGCTATGCGCTGACCCTGGCGGAGTGGCGCCGCCGCTTCATGGCGCAATGGGCGTCGATCCAGCCGCTGGGCTTCGACGAGCGCTTCCACCGCCTGTGGGAGTACTACCTGGCCTATTGCGAGGCGGGCTTCCGCGAAGGCCGGATCGACGTCGGGCTCTACGTCTTCGAGCACGGCCGCTGAGCAGCCGCGCGGAGGCATGCGCCGCGCCAAGGCGTGCCCTCCTGTCTCCGCCAGGATCGCCAGGACTGAGGCGGGCTCATCCGCTCGATCAACCTCAGCCTGGACTGAGAAGGGTCGAACGAGTCCGTCATGCCCTCTCGTTCTGCCAAAACACGCCCGCTCTGCGTTGCGAATGCTCGCCATAGTCCGAGCTATGGCTGCGCCTTGCGCCCTGATCGGCCACGTTTTGGCAGCCCGCTCAGCCACGCCGGCCTCATTCACACCTTCTGAGCATCCCAGGCCCATGACCGCGCCCGGCGTTCGCGAAGAAACGATGGTGCTGCTGCGCTACAAGGTGAACGGCAGCGCCGATATGACCGA
>NZ_QQAV01000014.1 GCF_003350475.1 Pseudacidovorax intermedius | reverse complement strand
ATGATAGTGCGGACTCCCGTGTGAAAGTAGGTCATCGTCAGGCTCTTACAGCCCTCAAAAAGCCCCTCAGCTCTCGCTGCGGGGCTTTTTGTTTTGTATGGCCGCAAAATGCCGTCATGGCAACCGTGCGAGCGTCAATTCAGCAGCCGTCCTCGATCCATTCTTCCTGTTGGCGAGCCGCGCCACTCTTGAGCAAGCTGCCCAGGGCGCGCTCCATGAGCGCCGGCAGCGGCTCGTCGACGAAGTGCATCATCCCCAGCGCTCTTGCATAGGGCATGGTCGATGCCCACTCCAGCAAAGAGGCGCGCTCGACACGGCGCTGCTCCAGCAGTTTGAACTTCAGCAGGACCTTCAGTGCATGCCAAGCATGGGATCGAGGATCTTCGCGCTGCTGCGCCAGGCGACGCCGGGCGCGCGCCAGCGCTTCCTCCACATCCAGGAATACCGCGCCATGCCCTGGAATCACGGTCCGAGGCGCCAGGGCCTCGATCCGGTCCAGTGTGGTGGCCACGTCGGCGAAGCCGTCCTCGCCCTCCAACTCCGGAAACACGACCCCGTAGCCGTGCTGCCACAGGGCATCCGCCGAGATCAGGATGCGGTGCACCGGCTCGAAGAGCAGAAACTCGTGGGGGTCGTGCCCGGCACCGGCGACCACCGACCAGGCGAGGTCCCCCATCTCGATCACGTCGCCCGGGCTCAGCGCATCGTGGGCAACAAAGCGGGGGCATTGCTGACCGGTGGCTCGGTAGGTCAACGCCTCTTCCCGCCAGGACTGCACGTTGTCCAGCTGCGATTGCGCAATGCCGATCCGTACGCTGGGATAGACCTCCTGCAGATGAGCATTGCCGCCGCAATGGTCGCTGTGCAGATGGGTGTTGACGATGCGGTCGAGCGTCCGACCCGCGAGCGCGTCCTGCACCAGCGCACGCGTCTGGTTCGCTTGGGTGCAGTAGCCCGTATCGACCAGCACCGTCTCTCGCCCACCGGTCAGGAGGATGTTGTTGGACGACAGCCAGCCACGCTCGAAGACAGTGATCTGGGCCGGCAGCTCAACCGCCATGCGAGTCGCCTTCAATGCGCGGAGGTGCTGCGAATATCCTGCCGCAGCTCGCGCCGCAGGATCTTGCCCACGTTGGTCTTGGGCAAGGCGTCGCGAAACTCGATGTACTTGGGCCGCTTGTAGCCGGTGAGCTCTGCATGGCAGTAGCGCATGAGGGCCTCCTCGTCCAGCTGCGCGTCCTTGCGCACGACGAACACCTTGATCGCCTCGCCCTGCTTGTCGTCCGCCACGCCGACTGCTGCGCACTCGAGCACGCCGGGGCACAGGGAGATCACGTTCTCCAGCTCGTTCGGAAAGACATTGAAGCCGCTGACGAGAATCATGTCCTTCTTGCGGTCGATGATGCGCGTCTGCCCATCCGGCAGCATGACGGCGATGTCGCCCGTGCGCATGAAGCCGTCGGCCGTGAAGGCGGCCGCGGTCTCCTCGGGCTGGCCGTAATAGCCGACCATCACGTTGGGGCCCTTGATGCACAGTTCCCCGGACTCCCCCTCCGGCAGGGTGCGTCCCTCATCGTCCTTGATCGCGATCTCGATGCTCGGCAGCGGCACGCCGATGGTGCCCGAGAAGGTGGTGTTGGTGACCGGATTGTTGGTGCCGATGGCGCAGGTCTCGCTCATGCCCCAGCCTTCGATCATCGCGCAGCCCGTGGCCTCGAACCACGCACGCGCTGTGCCCTCCGACGCCGCCATGCCTCCGGCCTGGGAGATCACGAGCTGCGAGCAGTCCACGCTCTTGAACGCCGGATGGGCCAGCAATGCATTGAACAGCGTGTTCACTGCCGGCAGGACGTGGAACGGCCGCTTCTTGAGCACCTCGACGAACTTGCCGATGTCCCGCGGATTGGGCACCAGCGTCATGTGCGAGCCCTGGCGGATGGCCAGCAGGCACAGCGTCAGCGCAAAGATGTGATACAGCGGCAGCGCCGCAATGCCGTTGATGCGCGCCGGATCGCCCACCTTGGCCATGGCCGGCGCAAACCAGGCCTCGGCCTGCAGCGTCGCTGCAATGATGTTGCGGTGCGTGAGGATGGCCCCCTTGGATCGCCCTGTGGTGCCGCCGGTGTACTGCAGAAAGGCGATGGAATCGAGCGTGCACCCGTCGGCGGCAAGGGTGCGCTCGCGGCCGCTGGTCATCGCGTCTGACCAGGTGGTGACGCTGTGGCCGCTGTCGATGGGCAGCTTGAAGGGCGGAACCATCTTGGCGAGATGGCGCACGGCCGTGGTGATCCAGGCGCCATACAGGCCACCCAACTGATCGCCCATGGCGGTCAGCAGCACATGCCGGACCGGCGTGCGCAGCAGCACGGGTTCCAGCGTCGCTGCGAAGTTCTCCAGCAGGATGATGGCGCTCGCGCCCGAGTCGCTCAGTTGGTGCTCCAGTTCGCGCGGCGTGTAGAGCGGGTTGACGTTGACACAGGTGTAGCCCGCCCGGAGCACGGCCACCATTGCGATGGCGAACTGCGGAATGTTGGGCAGCATCAGCGCCACGCGCGCGCCGGGCTCGAGCCCCAGCGACTGCAGCCAGCAGCCCAGCGTGCGCGACAGGCGGTCCAGTTCGCCGTAGCTCATCCAGCGTTCCATGCAGACCGAGAACGGGCGCTCGGTATGCGCCTTGAACGACGCCTCGAACAACGCGTTCAGTGATCGGTACTGCCCCGGGTCGATCTCGAAGGGGACGCCGGGCGGATAGCTGGGAAGGTGGGAGGGATGCATGCGGTCTCCGGGCTCTGCTTGCCGCATTGTGGGATGGCTGCCCTGCCCGAGGTCCCCGGGCTTGCCCGGGGCGCGTGCGATCATGGGCCGATGATCGCGAGATGGCAGCGGTGGTTCGTGGCCGGGTGGTGCCTCACGGCGCTGGCCTGGACCGGCTTTG
This sequence comes from Pseudacidovorax intermedius, assembly GCF_003350475.1. Classification (GTDB taxonomy): domain Bacteria; phylum Pseudomonadota; class Gammaproteobacteria; order Burkholderiales; family Burkholderiaceae_C; genus Xenophilus; species Xenophilus intermedius. The sequence continues at coordinate 141,426 of NZ_QQAV01000014.1, read as the reverse complement.
CGGCACCCCGCTCCCTGTCCTGGCTCATGGGGGGCTGGGCGGTGCTGCTGGGCGGGCACGGCGTGGTGCTGGCCGCGGAATTCCTCGCCTCGAATGTCGTCAATCGCCGCGGCCAAGGGCCCCATGCGACGCTTGCCCAACTCGTGCGGGCCTGGTGGGCCGAATGCCTGTTGTCGCCGCGGATCTGGGCATGGCGACAGCCGTTCCGCGCGAACCGCATTCCAGACCATGTCCCGCCGCCCGACGGCCGGCGAGGCGTCGTCCTCGTTCATGGCTTTTCCTGCAATCGGGGCTTCTGGCTCCCCTGGCTGAGCCGCCTCGCGGCGCAAGGCCGATGTGTCGTCGCCGTCGATCTGGAGCCGCCGCTGGGCAGCCTGGACGGTTTCATCGACACGCTCGACGCCGCGGTGCGACGTGTGCATGCCGCCACCGGCCAGGCGCCGATGCTCGTGGCGCACAGCATGGGCGGGCTGGTTGCCCGCGCCTGGTGGTGCCGTACCGGCGGACGCGTGCCGATCCACCGGATCGTCACGCTGGGCACGCCGCATGCAGGAACCTGGACGGCGCGCGTCGGCCGCGCCGCCAGCAGCCATGAGATGCGGATCGGCAGCGCCTGGCTGCGAGCGTTGGATGTCGCCCAGCGCGCCTGCCCGCCTGCGCGCTTCACCTGCTGGTACTCCAACTGCGACAACATGGTGTTCCCCATGCACACCGCCACCTTGTCCGGCGCCGACAACCGGCCGGCCCACGGCCTGGCCCATGTGGAACTGGCCTTCGACACCGTCGTCATGGCCGAGACACTGGCGTTGCTGGACGAAGACTGACGCGTCATCGACCACACTCGGCGGGCGTCGCGATGGGCCCGTCCCCGCAGGGTGCCCGGGCGCCGTCGTTCGCCATTGCGGCCGATCGCGGCAAGAATCGCCCCATGCACGCACTCGACAAGCAGGACCGGCTCATCCTGCAACTGCTCCAGGCCGACGGCCGGGCCACCTACGAACAGATCGCCGAGCAGGTCAGCCTCTCGCCCAGTGCGGTGCTGCGGCGTGTGCGGCGGCTGGAGGAAAGTGGCGTGGTCGACCGCTATGTCGCACTGGTCCGGCCCGAAGCCGTCGGCCTGGGCCTGACCGCCTACCTCAACGTGCGTCTCGAAAAACACACCGAAAGCCACAAGCGCAATCCGATGGACCTGTTCCGCGCCAGCATCCAGGCCTGGCCGGAGGTGGTGGAGTGCAGCGCGCTCACGGGAGAGATGGACTACCTGCTGCGTGTCGTCGTGGCCGACATGGCGCACTACAGCCGCTTCATCATGGACACCCTGCTCAAACACCCCAGCGTGCAGGATTGCAAGACCAGCTTCGTGCTCGACAGGGTCAAGGCGACGACCGCCGTGCCGGTCTGAGTGCTCAAAGGTTGCTGCGCCGCAACATTTCAGCGAATGCCCCCCGCCCGTGACCGGTCGGTGACAGTGCCTCATCGGTAGTTATAGGGAAAACCCTTATGATCGACCCCATGTTCCCCAAGGCCCTTGTCCAGACCGTGCGTGCCGGCATGCAACTGCTGCGCCCCGGCGTGGTCGCCGCCGATCCCGCGCCGACGGGCACGGCCCGCCCCCTGCGTCCCCGCGCCGCCGCCGGGCTGGTTCCTATCCGTTCCGTCGGACCGCGCGAGCGTCACCGCATCCTGGCCCATCTGCTCGCGCTTTCCCAGCGCGACCGCTACCTGCGCTTCGGCTATGCCGCTTCGGACGAGCAGGTTCAGCGCTATGTGGACGGGCTGGACTTCCAGCGCGACGAGATCTTCGGCATCTACAACCGCCGTCTCGAGATCATCGCCATGGCGCACCTGGCCTTCGCGCCCACCGGGCAGGACGGCAGCTGCGCCGAGTTCGGCGTCTCCGTGTCCGAGCACGCGCGGGGCCGTGGCTACGGTGGCCGGCTCTTCGAGCGCGCCGTCATGGTGGCCCGCAATGAGGGCGTGAGCATGCTGTTCATCCATGCCCTGAGCGAGAACACCGCCATGCTCAAGATCGCCCGCCATGCCGGCGCGACCGTGGTGCGCAGCGGCTCCGAATCCGAAGCCCACCTCGAACTGCCCGCCGCCGATTTCGACAGCAGGGTTTCCGGCATCGCGCTGGACCAGTTCGGCGAAGTCGACTTCCAGCTGAAGGCGCGGGCCCACCAGTTCTGGTCCTTCCTGGCCGGCCTGCAGGAAGTTCGCTCGGGCGTGCGGGAGGCGCGCCAGCGCTCGGCCCCCTGAGCAGGCCAGGCCTGCGCAAGCGCGCAGATGGCGGCTGACATCATGCCGCCAAGGCATTCCGGTATCCTAGGCCTCCCTCAACTCCCGCCCTCACGCAGTGGCCGACCCCCACCCTGAACGCGCCTCCCATCCCCGGGACGACAAGCGCGGCCTCCTCCAGAAGATCGCCGAGTTCATCCACCCCGGACCGGATTCGCGCGACGAGCTGATCGAAACCCTCGCCGACGCCGAAGACAACGACATCATCGGACCCGACTCGCGGGTGATGCTCGAAGGCGTGCTGCGCATGGCCGACATGACGGCCGGCGACGTGATGGTGGCCGCTCCGCGCATGGACCTCATCGACATCGATGCGGCCTACGAGGACATCCTCTACCTCGTCATCGACACCGCGCACTCGCGCTTCCCGGTCTACGAGGGCGAGAAGGAAAACATCATCGGCATCCTGCTGGCGAAGGACCTGCTCAAGCTGCAGCGCTCGCCGGAGCTGAACATCCGTGCTCTGCTCCGGCCCGCCACCTTCGTGCCCGAGAGCAAGGGCCTGAACGACCTGCTGCGCGAGTTCCGCGGCAACCGCAACCACCTCGCGGTCGTGATCGACGAATTCGGCCGCGTGGCCGGCCTGATCACCATCGAGGACGTGCTGGAGCAAATCGTCGGCGAGATCGAGGACGAGTTCGACGTCGCCGAGGACGAGGGCGACATCTTCGGCCTGGCCGACCACACCTACCGCGTGAGCGGCGACACGCCCATCGAGCGTGTGGCCGAAGCCTTCGGCATCCAGTTCAGCGAAGAGCAGCAGTCCGAGGACTTCGAGACCATCGGCGGGCTCATCGCCCACGAGATGGGCCATGTGCCCAAGCGCGGCGAACGCCACGAGGTGGGTGGCTTCGACTTCGTCGTGATGCACACGCGCGGCGGCGCGGTGCGCTGGTTCAAGGTCTCGCCCGCCCGGGCCGAAGACACCGCCGCCTGATGCGCGCGCGCCGCCTTCCGGCCTACGCACTGGCCGGCCTGGCCCAGGCGGCGTCCATGGCCTGGCCCTGGGGTGGCGAGCCCCTGTGGTGGCTGCAACTGCTGTCCCTGGCCGCGCTGGCCTTCCTGCTCGACGGCGAACACCGGCAGCGCCGTGGCTGGCGCATGCCGGCCCTGGGCGCCTGGCTCTTTGCCACCGCCTGGCTGTGCGGCACCTTCTGGTGGCTCTTCATTTCCATGAACACCTATGGCGGCCTGCCGGCGCCACTGGCAGCGCTGGCCGTGCTGTTCCTGGGCAGCGGGCTGGCGACCTACTACGGCGTGGCCGGCGGCCTGTGGGGCTGGCTGGCACCGCGGCTTTCCATCGGCGGCCGCGTGCTGCTCTTTGCCGCCGTCTGGACGCTGGCGGAACTGGTGCGCGGCAGCCTGTTCACCGGCTTCCCCTGGGGCGCTGGCGGCTACGCGCACGTGGATGGGCCGCTGGCGGGCTATGCGCCGTGGGTGGGCATCTATGGTCTCGGCGCCGCTGCAGCGGCCATTGCAGCCTGTGCGGGGCTGTGGGCGATGCAGCGTCGCACATGGGCGCTCCCGCTCGCTGCCCCGGTGCTGCTCGCGCTGCCCTTGGTTCTGGGCCTCGTGCGCAGCGACGGCGGTCCTTCGGCCAGCACCGGCCGGCTCAAGGTGTCGCTGCTCCAGGGCAACATCCCGCAGGATGAGAAGTTCATCCCGGGCAGCGGCATCGACACGGCCCTGCGTTGGTACGGCGAGCAACTGCAGAAGAGCCGCGCCGCCCTGGTCGTCACGCCCGAGACCGCGCTCCCCTTGCTTCCGCGCCAACTGCCCGACGGCTACCTGGGAGCCATTGCGCAGCGCTATGCGCGGGGCGACCAGGCCGCCATCGTCGGCGTGCCGATGGAAGATGCTCCGGGCCGCTATGCCAACTCGCTGCTGGGCTTCGGCCCCGGGCTCGCCGAGCGGCCGTACCGCTACGACAAGCACCACCTGGTGCCTTTCGGCGAATTCATCCCCTGGGGCTTCCGCTGGTTCACCGACATGATGAACATCCCGCTGGCCGACTTCGGCCGCGGTGGGCTTCCCCAGCGCAGCTTCGACTGGCAGGGCCAGCGCATCGCGCCCAACATCTGCTACGAGGATCTGTTCGGCGACGAGATCGGCGCCGGCTTCCGCGATGCCGCCACTGCGCCGACCGTGCTGCTCAACGTGAGCAACATCGCCTGGTTCGGCGACACGGTGGCCATCGACCAGCACCGCGCCATCTCTCGCATGCGGGCGCTGGAATTCGAGCGCCCCATGCTGCGGGCCACCAACACCGGCGCGACGGTGGTGATCGACCACCGCGGTCGGGTGACGCACGAGCTGCCCCGCCTCACGCGCGGCGCGCTGGAGGCCGAGGTCGAAGGCCGCAGCAACATCACGCCCTTCGCCTGGTGGGTGTCGCGATTCGGCCTGGCGCCGCTGTGGCTGCTGTCGGTGGCGGTGCTGGTGTTCTCGGTCTGGCGGCCGCGCAAGAGCCGTTGACGCGGCGGCGCTGGAAGACCCGGCGCCTCAGCTCGCGACGGGGTGGTGCCGGAGCTTGCCGGGATTGAGCAGGCCGAGCGGATCGAAGCGCCGCTTCATCGCCACCACCTCTTCGGGCAGATCGCCGCCCGCCTTGCCATCCTCGACGATGAAGGTGTGCGGGTTGTTGATGCGCACGCCGAATTCGCGATGCTCGTGGATGATCTCGGCCAGCCGCTCCTCGGTCGTGAAGCGCACCAACTGCAGCGCGCTGCAGCTCATCTGGCCGTCCATCGTGCGCAGGAACTCGGCATGCATGAACACCTCGCCGGCATAGCGTTTCGTCAGCTCGGTGATCTGCTGCACATGCTGGCCGGGGGTGAAGCTGGTCTGCAGGTAGGTGAGGTTCTTGTCCACCTTCAACGCATGCAGCGTGGTGTGGTTCCAGGTGAACTCCATCAGCGTCTTGTGGCTGCGCGCCACCTCGTCCGCGGTGCGGCGGTAGCTGACGGTGCCGCCGCGGGCCGCCACCATCTCCTTCATCGCTTCCTCGCCCGGCTCGGCCACCAGCGAGAGCACGGCATGGCAGCCCTTGGGCAAGTGCTCGGCCAGCTGCGAGAGGTAGTCCGGCACAGGGCTGGCGAAGAAGGCGACCTCGCGCTTGGCCAGGCCGGGCGCGCGCGCCAGCTCGTCGGCGAAGGCGATGGCCTGGTCGAAGTCGCTGAAGGTGACCAGCGTCTCCAGCCAGGGCTGGCAGGGCGCGAGGCCGACCTCGATCTCCAGCACCAGGCCGTTGGTGCCCCACAGGTGGTGCATCCGCAGCGCCTCGGCGCCACGCAGTTCGACGATCTGCGGCTCGGGCTCGATGGTCATGGCCTTGATGCCCAGCACATTGCCGGGCGCGGCCAGCGGGCCGTGGTTGATCGAACCGACGCCGCCGAAGCCGCCGCCGAAGAGCCCGCCCAACGTGGCGCTGCGGAAGGTAGAGGGCACGCAGCGCAGCTCCCAGCCGGTGGGGCGCGTGGCCTTCTCCAGCTCATTCAGCCGGATGCCCGCCTGGGCGCGGGCCACGCCGGGGCGCGTCCACAGCACGCCGTTGTAGCCGGTCATGTCCAGCACAACGCCGCCGGCCAGCGGCGTGGTCTGTCCGTAGTTGCCGGTGCCGCTGCCGCGGATGGTGAGTGGCAGCTTGAGCCGCGCGCAGGCGGCCACCAGGCGGCGGATCTCGTCCTCGGTGCGGGGCCGCACCACGCTGTCGGCCACCTTGCCTTCGAGCTGGCGCTTGAGCACTGGGCTGAACCAGGAGAAGTCCTGCGACAGCCGCTCGATGCGATTGGGGTCGGTGATCCAGTCCAGGTCGGGCAGTTCGATGTGCAGCTGCTCGATGGCGTGCAGGCGGGCGTTCATGGTCAAAGGGTCCTCGGAGTCGGATTCAATCGTGCGACAGCTCGCTGGCATGCCAGCCGCCCAGCGCCACGCGCGTGAGCCAGGCCATGGCGGCGAAGAGGGCCACGCCGGTCAGCGAGATGAGCAGCAGAGCCGCGAACATGCGCGGAATGTTCAGCTGGTAGCCCGCCATCAGGATCTGGTAGGCCAGGCCGGTGGCGTTGCCGCCGGTGCCGGCGACGAACTCGGCCACCACGGCGCCGATCAGCGCCAGGCCGCTGGAGATGCGCAGGCCGCCGAAGAAGTAGGGCAGCGCGCTCGGGATGCGCAGGCGCACCAGCGTCTGCAGCCGCGTCGCGCGGTTCATGCGGAAATAGGCCTGCAGGTCGGGGTCGATGCTGCGCAGGCCCAGCGTGGTGTTGGAGATGATCGGAAACAGCGCCACCAGCGCCGCGCAGATCACCAGCGAGGCCGTGGGCTCCTTCACCCAGATGATGATCAGCGGCGCCACGGCCACGATCGGCGTAACCTGCAGCAGCACCGCATACGGGAACAGCGCCGTCTCGATCAGCCGGCTCTGCACGAAGAGGAAGGAGATCAGCACGCCCACCACCGTCGCCACCACGAAGGACAGCACGGTGATCTTGAGCGTGACCAGCAGCGCGCCGCCCAGCACCGCCCAGTCCGTGAAGAGCGTCTGCAGCATCAGCACCGGCGAGGGCACGAGGTAGGGCGGCAGTTCCATGCCGACGACCAGCGCCTGCCAGCCGCCCAGCAGCACCAGGCCCACGATCAGCGGCAGCAGGATGCGCTGCACACGCGGCTGGCGCAGCAGCGGCACGCGGGCCTCTCGCACGGGCGGGCGTTGGGGCGCGGGTGCGAAGGCCGCGGGTGCCGGCGCGGCAACCGCGGGCGAGGCGGCTGGGGCGTCGGAAGGCGCCGGCGCGGCGGCGTTCCAGGTGATGCTCATGGGGTCGATCTCCGTGGCGGCCCAGGCCGCCGGTCTGCTGTGGCGAAAGCGACGGGCGCATGGGCCCGCAGCGGTCAGGCCGTGTGTTCCTCGTCGGTGTGCTGGCTGGCCGCCAGCAGGCTGCGCTGCAGGTGCTTGGCGTAGTGCTGGAACTGCGAGGACACCATGAATTCCGCGCTGCGCGGATAGGGCTCGTCGATGCGCACTTCTTCCACGATGCGGCCGGGGCGGGCGGCCATCATCACGACGCGGCTCGACAGGAACACCGCCTCGTGGATGGAGTGGGTGACGAACACCACCGTCAGCTTCTTCTTGCGCCAGAGTTCGAGCAGGTCGGCGTCGAGCTTGTGGCGGGTGATCTCGTCCAGCGCGCCGAAGGGCTCGTCCATCAGCAGCAGGTTGGGCTGCACCACCAGCCCGCGGGCGATGGACACGCGCATCTGCATGCCGCCCGACAGCGCCCGCGGCAGGGCGTTGGCGAACTTGGCCAGGCCCACCAGCTCCAGCGCCTCCGCCACGCGGGCATCGGCCTCGGCGCGCGGCACCTTGGCCAGGTCCAGCGGCAGCCGCACGTTGGCCTGCACCGTGGCCCAGGGCATCAGCGTGGGCGACTGGAAGACGAAGGACATCTTCTGCGTGCTCTCGTGCAGTTGCTGCACCGGCTTGCGCCACAGCAGCAGGCGGCCGTCGCTGGGCTCCAGCAGGCCCGCGACCATCTTCAGCAGCGTGCTCTTGCCGCAGCCCGAGGGGCCGAGCAGCGTGACGAACTCGCCTTCCTGGATGGTGAGGTCCACCGGCTGCAGCGCGACCGTGCCGTTGGGGTAGGTCTTCTGTGCCGACAGCACCTCGATGGCCGGCACGCCCGCGGCGGGCGCGTGGGTGGGCTGCGTCACGGCAGCACCTTGGCGTTGCGGGCCAGGTCCAGCTTGTAGGCCTTGGCCAGGTCCACCTTGGCGGGGTCGATGAATTTCTGGCCCACCAGGAAGTCGTAGTTGGCCTTGATGCGGGCCTCGGTCATGGTGCCGATGCCGTTCTTCACGGCATCGCCGGAGCCGACGATGCCCATCTCCTTCATCTTGGCGACGCTGTAGGCGAGCTGGTCGTCGGTCATGTTCGGGTTGTCCTTCTTGATGAGGGCATTGCCCGGGGCCGGGTCGGCCAGGTAGCTCTTCCAGCCTTCAGCGGAGGCCTTGACGAAGTCGGCCACGGCCTTGGCGCGGTCGTTCACCGTCTTCTCCATGCAGGAGATGGTGGTGGCATACGAGGGATAGCCATGGTCCGCCAGCAGGAAGGTGTTGGCCTTGGCGCCGGCCTTCTGGATGGCGTAGGGCTCGGAGGTCAGGTAGCCCTGCTGCACCATGTTCTTGTCGGCCAGGAAGGGCTGGATGTTGAAGGTGTAGGGCTTGGTCTGCGCATCGGTCAGGCCGTACTTGGACTTGACCCAGGCCCAGTAGCCTTGCTGCGCGCTGGCGGCGATGAGCACCGTCTTGGTCTTCATCTCCTCCATGGACTTCACGTCCTCATGGGCGATGAGCACCTGCGGGTCCTTCTGGAACAGCGCGGCCACGGTGACCACCGGCAGGCCGTTGTCGCGGGCCCGCATCATCTGCAGGTCGCTGGAGCCCATCACGCAGTCGGCCTGGCCGGCGCCCATGATCTGCAGGATGTTGACCTGCGGGCCGCCCATCTTGATGGTCACGTCCAGGCCGTACTTCTTATAGATGCCCGTGGCCACCGCCTGATAGAAGCCGCCGTGTTCGGCCTGCGCGTACCAGTTGGTCATGTAGGTGAACTTTTCCTCGGCCTGGGCGCCGGAGGCAGCGAGCGCCAGGACGGCGGCGCCCAGGGCCAGGGCGGATTGCGAAGCGAGGCGGGTGAAGCGGTGGTTCAAGGCAGGGCTCCTGGAAAGGTCGGACAAATCAGTACGGGAAAGAGGGACGAAAAAGGGGCGTGGGCCGGTGCGGTGCCCAAGCAAGAGCCGCACCGTTTGAAAAGTCATTTCGGTTTTCGACGGCACAGGCGCCACCCTGCTGATCGAAAGGCCGCGGAGCAGGCCGCGCCGGTGCACCCGCGGAACGGGCTTGGCCCGGCCGCCGGGGGCGCCCCTTGAGGGGGATGGGACTTCCACACGCAGTGAGGAAGTCCAAACGGGGTGGGTTCATTTCAGCGCGCGGTTTCGATGTGGCCGGTGAACTGGCCGCGCTCCCAGGTGGGTTCTTCGCGCACCAGCCAGCGCAGCTGGTAGAGCTCGGTCAGCGCCTGCACCCAGCTGTCGGCCAGCGTGTCCAGGATCTCCTGGCCCTGCTCGCGCGTGGCGCTGGTGGGGTCGCCGATGACGCCGCTGGGACCGAAGTCGCGCGCCGTCCAGGCGCAGGCCGGGCGGCCGTCGGGCGAGAGCAGCTTGATGGGGAAGGGCGGCGGAAAGTTGGCTGCGGCACGCTCCATGTGCACCGTCTCGGGCGCCAGGGCCAGCATCAGTGCGGTCTCGGAATGGCCGGCGTGCATGGCGAGCTTCTTCTCCTGTTCGCTGACCTGCTTGCTGGCCGCGCTGGGCAGGCGGCTCACGCCGTGGGGCACGACGACGAAATCGCCGTGGCGCAGCCGCAGCTCGCGCGCGGCCATCTCCAGCACCTGCGGCTGGCCACCGTGGCCGTTGGCCAGCAGCAGCTTGCGGAAGCCCGCGCGGTAGACCGACTCGCCGATTTCGGTGACGGTGGACAGCAGCGTGGTGCCGGTCAGCGTCATGGTGCCGGGAAAGTGCAGGTGCTCTTCCGACTTGCCGTAGGTGATGGGCGGCAGCGCGAAGGCGCGCACCGAGGCGGGCAGCCGTCGCAGCGCCTCACCCATCACGCCGGAGGCGATCACGCTGTCGACCGAGCAGGGCAGGTGCGGGCCGTGCTGCTCGATGGCGCCGCAGGGCAGCACGATCACGGTGTTCTCGCGGTCGGGCAACTGGTCGATCTCGGTCCAGCTGAGGTAGGGCAGGAAGCGGTGCGGGGGGATGTAGCCGTGCAGCATGGCGGGAGTCCTTGTTCGGGGGAGGCGTGTCAGGCGGTGGCGGCGGCCCGGGGCGGCAGGAAGGCCGTCGGCGCTGCGCCATGGGCCACGCCGGTGCGCAGCACCACGCGTAGGCTGGTGCGCGAGGGCCAGGCGCTGGCATCGGCCTGGGGAAAGATCAGCAGGTCGGCCGGCTGGCCTTGCAGCCGCGTGGGGCCGGGCGTGCCGCGGGCCAGGAAGTCGGCGCGGCACAGCGTGTCGGACCAGCGGTCGAAGGGCGCGTCCAGCTGGCCGGCGAGCACCGCCGCGGCCATGCCTTCGAGCGGGTCGTAGCTGCCGACGGGGCAGAACGGGTCCTGCACGTTGTCGCTGGCGAAGAGCAGCGGAATGCCGCGGGCGCGCGCCTCCTTCACCAGCGTCAGGCCGCGCTGGCGCGGCGTGCGGCCGGTGCGGGCGTCCTGCAGCAGCAGGTTGGTGATGGGCAGGCTGACCAGGGTGATGGGCGCGCGTGCCACCTCGTCCAGGATGGCGAGGGCGCGGGATTCGGGCATGGCGGCCAGCGCGCAGACATGGCCGCAGACGATGCGGCCGGCAAAGCCCAGTTCGCGGGCGATGCGCGCCGTGCCCAGCAAACCTTCAGCCTCGGCGTGCAGTTCCTCGTCCACATGCAGGTCGACGTCCAGGTCCCGCGCCTGGGCCGCCTCCAGCAGGTGGCGCAGGGCCTGCGCGTCCCAGTTGGTGGAGTGCACGAAGCCGCCCATCAGCGCATGCGGCCCGGTGGCCTTGACCTGCGCCGCCACGGTGCGGGCGGCGGCCGGGTCGGCAAAGCTGTCGAGCTTCGTCAGGCTCACCAACTGCAGCGCGAGGCGGTCGGCCCAGTCATGGGCCAGGCGGTCGAGTACCGGCCAGGCGCAGGGCAGGGGGCCGATCTCGGGCCAGTTGACATGGGTGCGCAGCAGCGTGGTGCCGGCCTCCCAGGCCCACTGCAGGCCCTGGCTGGCGCGGGCATGGATGTCCTCGGGCGTCCAGCGGGCCATGTCGGCCACCGAGGCCTCGATGGCGCCGAGCAGGCCGGGTTGCACCTCGGGGATGCGCGCCAGGGTGAAGGTCTTGTCCAGGTGCACGTGGGCATCGACCAGGCCGGGCAGCACCAGGGCGCCGTACAGGTGCCAGGCGCCGGGCTCGGGTGCGCGGTCGTCTTCGGGCGTCACGCTGCGCACGCGCCCCTGCGCCAGTTCGATGCGCGCCAGCACGGGGCGGCCGTCGGTGTGCGGCCAGTCTTCGGCCAGCAGCCAGGCCGGCAGGCGGGCATGGCGCAATACGGCGGGCGTGGAATGCGCGGTCATGGCCGGGCCTCCGGTGGGCGGTATTCGGAGCGGGCGTGCATGGCGCGCTGCTTAGCGGAAGGCCGCCATGGCGGCGCCGACGCGGGCCTTGAAGCGGTCCAGCTGCGCCTCGGTGGCCACGTTCATGTGGTAGTGCGCGTGGTAGTCCACCCGCGCCTGGGCCGCGGTGAGCCGCTTCATGTAGCGGGTGATGATCTTGCGCGGCGGATCGCCCATGTACCAGGCCATCCAGCGCGGCCGGCCGTAGGTGACGACGGCGCTGATCCGCTTGATGTTGCGCAACATCGGCCGGACGTTGGCCGGGTCGCTGATGTCGAAGGCCACGCCGGGCATCAACAGCCGGTCGAACCAGCCCTTGAGCATGGCCGGCAGGCCGAAGCACCAGGTCGGGAAGCAGAACACGATGGCCTCGGCGCGCTCCAGCCGCTCGATGTAGGGCTGCAGCGGCACCCGGTTGGCCGGTACGTCGTGGTAGCCCAGGCGCTCCTCGCGCGACATCACCGGGTTGAAGCCCTCGGCATAGAGGTCGCAGTCGTCCACCTCGTGGCCCGCGGCGCGCAGGTTGCGCAGCACCTCCTGGTGCATGGCCGAAGCGAAGCTGGTTTCGACTGGATGGCAGTAGACGACGAGCACGCGCATGGTGTTTGACCGATGAGTCAGAGCAATCGGTCAAATTAAGCACGTGGCGTGCCAGGGCGGATGCACCGGGGCGGTGCGAGCAGGTCGGAGACGGGAGAAAGAGGGGGCGCGAGACGGGCCGCCGTCAGGCGTCCGCCGGCACCGCCATGCCGCAGCCGGCCAGTACGAAACCGATCAGCTCGCGCGCGATGGGCTCGCGGTCGATGTGCGCGTCATCGGCCAGGCCGCCCATCGAGCGCACCTGCAGCGCATAGTCGGCGTGGTACTGGGTCATGGCCCAGATGTGCTGCAGCAGCAGCCGGCCATCGAGCGGGCGCATCAGGCCGCGGGCGATCCAGCCGTCGATGATGTCGATCTTCTTCTGCGTCCACTGGCGCGACATGGGCCAGAAGCGCTCCAGGTTGCGGCCGCCGTCCAGCACCTCGCGCGTGAAGATGCGCGACATCTCCGGCTTGTCGAAGGCATGGTCCAGCTTCTGGCGCACATAGGCCGCCAGCACCCGGGCCGGGTCGTTGGCATGCTCGTCGAAGGAGAACACCACCTTCCACTCGTGCAGCACCTGCATCAGCAGCTCGGAATACAGCTCTTCCTTGCCGGCGATGTAGTAGTGCAGCTGCGGCTTGGTCAGACCCGCGCGCTGGGCGATGGCCTGGGTGGAGGTGCCCTTGAGGCCATGCAGGCTGAACTCGGTGATGGCCGCCGCGCGGATGGCCGCCAGGATGCGCTCGCGCCCGGGGCGTGCGCGCGACAGAGGCCCGTCGGGCGCGGGCATCTCCTGCGGGGGCGGGGTGCCGTCGGCAGGCAGGTCGGGATCGGAGAGATGGGGAGGCAAGGCGCAGCGCGAGGGCGGTCGAGAGTCGCGCGATGGTACTGCGGGGCATGGCCGGATGCCGCTTCGGCATCGACCCGGGCCGGCCGCGGCACAAATCATGAGTAGCGTTGCGGGCGGCCGCATCGAGGGTCCTGCAGCAAGTCCGCAGCGCTTGCTTCAGGAGCGTGCAGGCCGTGTGATCCCACATCAAGAACGGAGTTTCCGCATGTACCTTTCCTACCGTCTTCGCGCTCTCGCCGCTGGCGCCGCGCTCATGGCCGGCGCCGCCCTGGCCCAGGCCCAGCAGGCCCTGCCCAACGTGGTGATCCTGGCCACCGGCGGCACCATCGCCGGCGCAGGCGCCTCGGCCGCCAACAGCGCCACCTATGCCGCCGCCAAGGTGCCGGTGGACAAGCTGATCGCCGGCCTGCCCGAGCTGTCGAAGGTGGCCACCGTGCGCGGCGAGCAGGTGTTCCAGATCGCGTCGGAAAGCTTCACCAACGACAACCTGCTGACCCTGGCCAAGCGCGTCTCGGCCCTGGCCAAGCAGGCCGACGTGGATGGCATCGTCGTCACCCACGGCACCGACACGCTCGAAGAGACGGCGTACTTCCTCAACCTGACGGTGCACACGGCCAAGCCCATCGTGGTGGTCGGCTCCATGCGCCCCGGCACCGCCCTGTCGGCCGACGGCGCGCTGAACCTGTACGACGCCGTCAACGTCGCCGCCAGCAAGGACGCATCGGGCAAGGGCGTGCTGGTGACGATGAACGACGAGATCCAGTCGGGCCGCGACGTGGCCAAGGCCATCAACATCAAGACCGAGGCCTTCAAGAGCCAGTGGGGCCCGCTGGGCATGATCGTCGAGGGCAAGAGCTACTGGTTCCGCGCGCCGGTGAAGAAGCACACGATGCAGTCGGAGTTCGACATCGACCAGATCACCACGTTGCCCGCCGTGGACATCGCCTACGGCTACGGCAACGTGCCCGCCGCCCAGTACGAGGCCATCGGCAAGGGCAAGGCCGCGCTCGTCCATGCCGGCACCGGCAACGGCTCGGTGGCCGACCGCGCCGTGCCCGCGCTGCAGAAGCTGCGCAGCGACGGCGTGCAGATCATCCGCAGCTCGCGCGTGAACACCGGCGGCTTCGTGCTGCGCAATGCCGAGCAGCCGGACGACAAGTACGACTGGGTGGTGGCGCACGACCTGAACCCGCAGAAGGCGCGCATCCTGGCGATGGTGGCGCTGACGAAGACGCGCGACACGAAGGAGTTGCAGCGGATCTTCTGGGAATATTGACCACCCCATGGCACGGCCTCACTGCGTGTGGCCGTGCCTCCCCTCAAGGGGCGGCCCCTGCGGCCCGGCAGAGCCGGTTCCGCGGGGCCTGCCTGTATGGCCTGCTCCGCGGCCTTTTGCCCAGGGGGTGACGTGTGCGGGCCGGCGTCAGGACCGCAAGTTGTCGCGGCTGACGTTGGCTTCACTGATAACGCGGCCCATGTTCCTCGCGCGGGCGATATCGCCGAGGGCCCGAGCGATGCCGGCGGCATCGTCCGGCGCCTCTTCTAGCCAAGCATCACGGTAGGCCGTCATTTCCTCGGGCGTGCGCAGGTGCGTCGCCACGTCATAGGCGGAAGTCTTCTCTTCGCCGGCTTGTCAGTGCGTGCATTGGCTCTTCTGTGTCGGTGGGCTGCGGAGGCGATGTGGCCGCCATGAGGTGGCTGCGCGGGAGCCTACCCCAGCATCGGCACCAGATCCGGATCGCCCTTGGCCATCGCGTGCTGGTAGGCGGGGCGGGCGCCCATGCGTTGCAACCACGCGCGGATGTTGGGGTAGGACGCGAGGTCCACGGGCTGGAACAGGCGCATGGTGCTGAGGGAGAAGACGCTCATGATGTCGGCGGCGGTGAATTCGGCGCCGGCGAGGTGCTCGGCCTCGCCCAGGCGCGCTTCCACCAGTGCGAGCACGCGGTCCAGCCTGCCCTGCACGGCCTGCTGCACCGGATGGTCGGCGGGCAGGCCGGCGCGGCTGACCATCATCAGGCGGCCCATCACCGGCTGCAGGTTGCCGTTGGCGAAGTGAAACCAGTAGAGGTAGTGCGAGAAGTCGGGATGCTCCGGCGCCAGCCGCAATCGGCCCTGGCCATGGCGGGCAATCAGGTAGTCGACGATGGCGGCGGATTCGGCCAGCACCAGACCGTCGTCCTCGATCACCGGCGCGGCGCCCAGCGGATGCAGCGCCTTGAGTGCTGGCGGCGACAGCATCGTCGTCGCGTCGCGCTGGTGGCGCACCAGGGTGTAGGGAATCCCCAGCTCCTCGCAGAGCCAGAGGATGCGTTCGGACTGGGAGCGGCCCAGGTGGTGGATCGTGAGCATGCGCGGGATTGTGCGGCCCGGCATGCGGTGGCCTTGCGCTGTGCCGTGCCGTGTCGCGAGGGGCCACTGAATTTCTCGCTGCACGGCCGCACGAACCGCGCTCAGGCGGCCGGCACGTACCGCCGCGCGCGCCGCCGGTGACGCGCCGACTCGGCACTGACGATGCTGATCGCCAGCCAGGCCGCGCCCGAGCACAGGCCCGCGACCACGTCCGTCAGGAAGTGCGCCTGCAGGAACACGCGGCTGGCCGGGACGGCCACGGCCATCGCCGCAGCCAGTGCCAGCATCGGCAGGCGCAGGCCCTTGGGTCCGATGCGCAGGCACAGGTAGGCCAGCATGCCCCACAGCACGATCGCGGCCGAGCTGTGGCCACTGGGAAAGCTGAAGCCCGTCGCATTCACCAGCAGCGTGTCGTGCACCGGCCGCACGCGCTCGAAGATCTGCTTGAGGGAATAGTTGAGGACCGCGTTCCCCGCGTTCGCCAGCAGCCAGCCCGAGGCGAAGCCCGGGTGGCCGCGCAGCCGCAGGAACAGGGCGAAGAGCAGCACGAAGGTGGCGACCGGCAGCGGGTCGCCGATGTGCGTGAAGACGGAGAAGGCCTGCCGCGCCCAGTCGGGCGTGTGGGTGCCCACGGCCATGCTGAGGGCGTCATCCATGCGGCCCATGGGGCGGCCCTCGCCCAGGTGCCGGGCAAACAGGGTGAACAGGCTGGCCAGGCCGATGATCAACAGGAAGCCGATCACGAGCCCGGGCACGAGGCGGCCCAACTGCGGCGGCGCATCGGGCTCTGGCCGGGTGCGGCGGCGCCAAGCCAAGCCCAGGCTGCCTGCGAGCAGTGCCAGCAGCATGGCCGCGAGCACGATGAAGGGAAAGGCCGTCCAGGCCAGGCTGCCCATGCGCGCACCGAGCGCGCTCCAGTCGTCAGAGGTCATCGATCCTTGGGTCGGGTACAGGTCCAGCCCGGTGGTGTCAACCGCGGGCCGGAAGTTCCAGGGTGTCGGTCAGCGCCAGTGCGAAGGCGTCGAGGCGGGCGTCGAAGTCCCACCGCTCCAGCATGCAGCAGCGTCGTCCGTCGTCGCCCGGCCCAGGCCAGCGCAGCAGGTTGACCGAGTTCGGGGCGCCGGATCGTACCCGCGAGGACACGGCCGTTCCCGCCTGCACGGCCCAGGCGCCGCCGGCCTGGGGCAGCGGCACGGCAAAGGGCAGGTGGATGTGGCCGCCCAGCACCAGGTCCACGCCGGCCTGGGCCCAGCGTGCCAGTGCGGCTTCGCGGCCGTGCAGCAGGTTCTCGTGGTCCTCCGGCCGGGTGACGGCCACCGGCTGGTGCACCATCACCACGCGCAACTGCGTCGGTCCGGCGTCTGCCAGCCGGCGGGCGACGCGATCGATCTGCGCGGGGCTGATCTCGCCGTCGCTGTGGCGCCAGCGGCGGGTGGTCTTGGCGCCCAGCACCAGGCAGTGCGGCAGGTCGAGCGCGGGCTCCAGGTCGTCCCCCAGCGCCGCCTGGTAGCGGCGGTAGGGCGCAAGCAGCCGGGTGCCGAGGTCGAAGAGCGGAATGTCGTGGTTGCCGGGGATGACGAGCACGCGTGGCGCATCCAGTCGCTGCAGGAACGCGCGGGCGGCTGCGAACTGCGCCCGTGTGGCGCGCTGGGTGATGTCGCCGCTGACCACCACGGCGTCGGCCGCCTGGGCATGCACCCACCGGACCAGCGCTTCGACGACCGGCGCTTGCTCCGTGCCGAAATGCGGGTCGGACAGGTGCAGCAGCACGCAGTCACGCTCGACGGGCAGGCTCCCGGGTGGCAAGGCGTGAGGCATGGGCGCGGGTCGGTCCCTCATGCGCGTTCGGCCTTCGCATCCAGGCGCTTGACCAGCCAAAGCGGCCGCGGCGAGACGCGGAAGCGAAGCGGCATGTCCATCCACTGCACCTCGCCGTCGGTGGCCACGCGCACGCGTCGGCGCCCGGAGGAGGCGCCGGTTGCCGCCTGCACCTCGATCTCGCGGAAGGTGAAGCTGCGCACCTTGGAGGCGCTGCCCAGTCTGCCCAGGGCCGCCCGCAGCACCAGCCCGATCATGGCGAGCCGGCCCAGCGGCTCCAGCGCGATGGCGGCCAGGGCACCGCCGTCTTCCACGGCCTGGCCTTCCTCCACGCCCACCTGCTCGAACTGCAGCGCGTTGTTGCCGACGAAGAGCGTGGGCGTGCGCAGCACCTGCGTGCCACCGCCGGCGCTCACGTTGAGCGTCCAGGTGCGAAAGCCCTTGAGCAGCGTGGCCAGCGCGGCGCCGAAGGCCACCCAGCGTCGGCGGCCGAAGCGGGCCTTGAAGTCCTCGCGCTCCTCCAGCATGCGGGCATAGAGGCCCAGGCTGGCATTGACCAGGAAGGCGCGATCGTTCACCTCGCCGGCCTGCACCGGCTGCGGCGTGCCGGTCAGCAGGGACTGCAGCGATTCCTCGATGGGCGCGGGGATGCCGTGCACCCGGCTGAAGTAGTTGAACGTGCCCTGCGGCAGCACGCCGAAGGCGCAGCCGGCGCGCAGGGCCGCATGGGCCACCGCGTTGATCGTGCCGTCGCCACCGGCCGCGACCGCGATGCCGCCCTGTGCCAGGGCCGATTCGACCGCTTCCCGCGCCAGGTCGGGCACGCGGCGCCCTTGGCCGACGACCCGCAGCGTCAGCGGCCGGCCGGCGGCGCGGCAGGCGGCCTCGATGGCCTGGCGCGTCTCGTCGGCGCTGCCTCGGCCCGATCCACGGTTGAGCACCACGAAGAGCGGTGCGGCAGGGGCAAGGGCAGGGGCTGCGGGCATGGGGGACAGGCGGGGTGTCGGGCGAAGCCGACATGCTCCTGACAGGAAGCCGACTTGGCCAGGCCCACGCGCCGCCAGCCCGTGTAGTCGTCCGCCGGCCTCGCATGCCCGCCGCGGCGCCGCGCGGCGGGCGCGCCCATAAAATGCGCGGTTCCCTGCGCCGGCGCTGCGACTGCCTCCGGCCTGCCTTCTTCCCGCACCATGCTGACCTTCCAACAGATCATCCTCAAGCTCCAGGCCTACTGGGACGCCCAGGGCTGCGCCCTGCTGCAACCCTACGACATGGAAGTGGGCGCAGGCACCAGCCACACCGCCACCTTCCTGCGCGCCCTGGGCCCCGAGCCGTGGAAGGCCGCCTACGTGCAGCCCAGCCGCCGCCCCAAGGACGGCCGCTACGGCGAGAACCCCAACCGGCTGCAGCACTACTACCAGTTCCAGGTGGTGCTCAAGCCCGCGCCCTCCAACATCCTCGAGCTCTACCTGGGCAGCCTGGAGGCTCTGGGCTTCGACCTGAAGAAGAACGACGTGCGCTTCGTCGAGGACGACTGGGAGAACCCCACGCTCGGCGCCTGGGGCCTGGGCTGGGAGGTCTGGCTCAACGGCATGGAGGTGACGCAGTTCACCTACTTCCAGCAGGTGGGCGGCATCGACTGCCGGCCGATCACCGGCGAGATCACCTACGGGTTGGAGCGCCTGGCCATGTACATCCAGGGCAAGGAAAGCATCTTCGACCTGGAGTACGCCCCGGGCGTCACCTACGGCGACATCTACCACCAGAACGAGGTGGAACAGTCCACCTACAACTTCGAGCATTCCGACGCCGACTTCCTGTTCACCGCCTTCGGTGCGCACGAGAAGCAGGCGAAGCACCTCATGCAGGAGAAGCTGGCGCTGCCCGCCTACGAGCAGGTGCTCAAGGCCGCCCACACCTTCAACCTGCTGGATGCACGCGGCGCCATCAGCGTGACCGAACGCGCCGCCTACATCGGCCGCATCCGCAACCTGGCCCGTGCCGTGGCCCAGAGCTACTACGACAGCCGCGAGCGCCTGGGCTTCCCGCTGGCGCCGCGCGAATGGGTCGCGCAGATCCCCAAGAAGAACAACGAGTCCACCGCCGCCGGCGAGAAAGCCGCCGCCTGAGCCATGAACGCCACGTCCTCGCATCCCAGCCTGCTCGTCGAACTCTTCGTCGAGGAACTGCCGCCCAAGGCGCTCAAGAAGCTCGGCGACGCCTTCGCCAGCGTGCTGCGCGACCAGCTCGTTGCGCAAGGTCTGGCCGGTGGCGCCTCGGTGCTCACGGCCTATGCCTCGCCGCGCCGCCTAGCCGCGCACCTGACCCACGTCGCGCCGCGCGCCGCCGACAAGGCCGTCTCGCAGAAGCTGATGCCGGTCAGCGTGGGCCTGGATGCTGCCGGCCGGCCCACGCCCGCGCTGGTCAAGAAGCTGGCCGCGCTGGGCCTGGACGCCTCGGCCGCCGCCGGCCTGCGCCGCGCGCCCGATGGCAAGGCCGAGGCGCTGTTCCATGACAGCACCGTGGCCGGCGCCACGCTGGCCGAGGGCCTGCAGAAGGCCCTGGCCGAGGCCATCGCCAAGCTGCCGATCCCCAAGGTCATGAGCTACCAGCTGGAGGCCCGCTGCGAGCTGCCCGGCTGGAGCAGCGTGAGCTTCGTACGCCCGGCGCACGGCCTGGTGGCGCTGCACGGCGCCGAGGTGGTGCCCGTCACCGCCCTGGGCCTGGAAGCCGGCCGCGACACGCACGGCCACCGCTTCGAGGCCGCGGTCGACCCGGTCGTGCTGCGCGACGCCGACCACTACGCACTGCAGCTGGAGGAAGAGGGCGCCGTCATCGCCGGCTTCGAGGCCCGCCGCGCCGAGATCGCGCGGCAGCTGGCCGCGGCCGCCCTGGCCGTGGGCAATGGCTGCGAGCCGATCCGCGACGACGCCCTGCTGGACGAGGTCACGGCCCTGGTCGAGCGGCCCAACGTGCTCACCTGCAGCTTCGAGCAGGAGTTTCTGGGCGTGCCGCAGGAATGCCTCATCCTGACGATGAAGGCCAACCAGAAGTACTTCCCGCTGCTGGACGCGCAGGGCCGGCTGACGCACCGCTTCCTGGTGGTGAGCAACATCCGCCCCGACGACGCGAGCGCCGTCACCGGCGGCAACGAGCGCGTAGTGCGCCCGCGCCTGGCCGACGCCAAGTTCTTCTTCGACCAGGATCGCAAGAGGACGCTCGAATCGCGCCTGCCGCTGCTGGACAAGGTGGTCTACCACAACAAGCTGGGCACGCAGGGCGAGCGCGTGCAGCGCGTTGTGGCCATCGCCAAGGCCATCGCCGCCCAACTGGGCGACGGCGCGCTGGTGACCCAGGCCGAGCAGGCCGCCCGGCTGGCCAAGACCGACCTGGTCACCGACATGGTGGGCGAGTTCCCCGAGCTGCAGGGCATCATGGGTCGCTACTACGCGCTCAACGACGGCCTGCCCGCGGCCGTGGCCGACGCCATCGAGGACCACTACAAGCCCCGCTTCGCCGGTGACGAGCTGCCGCGCGGCACGGTCGGTCTGGCGGTGGCGCTGGCCGACAAGCTGGAGACGCTGGCCGGCATGTTCGGCATCGGCAACCTGCCCACCGGCGACCGCGACCCCTTCGCGCTGCGCCGCCATGCGCTGGGCGTGGTGCGCATGCTGATCGAGCGCGACCTGCCGTTGGAACTGCCTGCACTGATCGACATCGCCCTCGGCGCCATGGGCCCGCTGGCCACCGATGCCAACGCCCGCACCCAGCTGCTGGACTTCATCCAGGACCGCTTGGCCGGCAGCCTGCGCGAGCAGGGCGCCAGCGCCCAGGAAGTCGACGCCGTGCTCGGCCAGCGCCCGCCGCGCCTGGCCGAGGTGCCGCGCCTGCTGGCCGCCGTGCGCGCCTTCGCCCGCCTGCCCGAGGCACCGGCCCTGGCGGCCGCCAACAAGCGCATCGGCAACATCCTCAAGAAGTCGCCCGAGGCCGACGCCCACGTCACCGAAGGCCTGCTGCGCGAGCCGGCCGAGCAGGCGCTCTACCAGGCCATGCAGCAGGTGGTGCCGCAGGCCGACGCGCAGTTCGCCGCCGGCGACTACACCGCCTCGCTGCAGACGCTGGCTGCGCTGCGCGCGCCGGTCGATGCCTTCTTCGACGGCGTGATGGTCAATGCCGAAGAGGCCGACCTGCGCCTGAACCGCCTGGGCCTGCTGGCCGCGCTGCACCGGGCGATGAACCGCGTGGCGCTGCTGGAGCGGCTGGCGGCCTGACCGGCCTCTCGCTCCCCCTTCACCAGCGAGTCCACCATGCCCGAGAACGTCCGCCAGCAGCAGCGCAGCCAGGCCCTCAAGCTGGTGATCCTGGACCGCAACGGCAGCATCAACGAGCACCGCGACGACTTCGTCAAGAGCGACACCGAGTGGACGCCGCTGCCCGGCGCGCTCGAAGCCATCGCACGGCTCAACCAGGCGGGCTGGCATGTGGTGATCGCCTCCAACCAGTCGGGCCTGGGCCGCGGCCTGTTCGACGTGGCCTCGCTCAACGCCATGCACGCCAAGATGCAGAAGATGCTGGCCACCTTCGGCGGCCGGGTCGACGCCATCTTCTACTGCCCGCACAGTCCCGAGGACGACTGCGACTGCCGCAAGCCCAAGCCGGGCCTGTTCCGGCAGATCGGCGAGCGCTTCGGCATCGACCTGCGCGGCGTGCCCACGGTGGGCGACAGCCTGCGCGACCTGCAGGCCGGCGCCGCCGCGGGCTGCGAGCCGCACCTGCTGCTCACCGGCGTGGGCGCGGCCTGCCGCGGCGTGCATCCGCTGCCGCCGGAGTTCCCGCCGGGCACCCAGGTGCACGAGGACCTGGCCGACTTCGTCCGCTTCCTGCTGGCGCGCGAGGCCCATGCGGCGCCCGCGCCCCCGGCCGGCGCGCCCGCGGCGCCGCGCAGCTGATGGTCCGTCCGGCATCGACCCTGTCCAACCGCCGTGGCGGCTGGCCCTGTCCCTGATCCGGTCCGACTTGCCGGGCGCGGCGCTTCCTCCTCCCTTCTCCTCCTCCTTCCTCGTTCCGATGGCCTTTCTCCGTTCGACCCTTCACGTGTTGTGGATGGCGGTCACCGTCGTCCCCTACGCCATCGTGCTGCTGCTGGCCTCGCTCTTCGTGCGCGGCGAGCCGCTCTACCGCATCGCCGCCGGCTGGCTGGGCGTGGCCATCGGCGGCGCGCGCTGGATCCTCGGCATCCGGCCCGTGGTCATCGGCATGGAGAACCTGCCGCAGGACAAGGAGGCCGGTGCCGTGCTGCTGGTCAAGCACCAGTCCACTTATGAGACCTTCCTGATGCCCACGCTCATGCCGCATCCGCTGGCCTATGTATTCAAGAAGGAGCTGCTGTACGTGCCCTTCTTCGGCTGGGCCATGTCGCGGCTGGACATGGTGCACATCGACCGCAAGCAGCGCACGCAGGCCTTCCAGAAGGTGGTGGCGCAGGGCAAGAAGCTGCTGGGCAAGGGCGTGTGGATCATCATGTTCCCCGAAGGCACGCGCATCCCGCGCGGCGAGGTGGGCCAGTACAAGACGGGCGGCACGCGGCTCGCGGTGGAGACCGGCGCGCCGGTCATTCCCATTGCCGTGACCTCCGCCCGCTGCTGGCCGCGCAAGGCCTTCGTCAAGACGTCGGGCACGGTGCATGTGTCCATCGGCCCGGCCATCCCGAGTGCCGGCCGCAAGGCGGACGAACTCATGGTCGAGGTGCAGGCCTGGATCGAGGCCGAGATGCGCCGCCTGGACCCGGAGGCCTACCGCTGAAGGCGGCTGGCAAGCAGGGCGCAGGCATGCACCGGCTGTTGCAGCTGACGCTGGACCTGTTTGGCGATTCGCCGGCGCCAGCGCCGTCGCCGGCCGTCGAGCCGCCGGTCGCTCCCGCAAAGCCGCGCGGCGTGGCGCCATCGCCCGAGGGCGGTGCGGCGCCGGCCAGGCCGCTGCGGGCACCGGACGCCCGCACCCTCGTCTTCACCCATCCGCGCGCCTCGCGCGAGATCGTGCTGGGTGACGTGCGCATCGCCTATGCCTTCGACCGCGGGCACCGCCGCACCATCGGCTTTTCGGTGAGCGGCGAGGGCCTGGCCGTGCGCGCGCCGCGGTGGGCGGCCATCCGCGATGTCGAGTCGGCCCTGCAGGAGAAGGCGGGCTGGATTCTGCGCAAGCTGTCGGAGGCGCGTCAGCGCGAGTCGCAGCAGGAGGCTGGCCGTATCGCTTGGCGCGATGGCGCCCAGCTGCCCTTTCTGGGGCGGATGGTCACCTTGCGCCTGGACCCGACCGACCGCCAGGCCGGCGCGGGCGGCCTGCTGGATGTGGGCGACGGCAGCGCCGAGGCGCCGCAGGTGCTACGTCTGGCACTGTCGCCGGACGTGGGCGAGGCGCGCATCCGCGATGCGGCGCAGGCCTGGCTGACGCGACAGGCGCGGCGTGTCTTCGCGGAGCGGCTGGCGCACTTTGCGCCGCAGTTGGGCGTGCAGTGGACCAAACTGTCGCTGTCCAACGCCGCCACCCGCTGGGGCAGCGCGAGTGCGGATGGCTCGATCCGTTTGAACTGGCGGCTGATCCACTACCGGCTGCCGATCATCGACTACGTGGTGGTGCACGAGCTGGCGCACCTGCGGGTGATGGACCACAGTCCGCGCTTCTGGGACGAGGTGGGCCGCGTGCTGCCGGACTATGCGCAGCGGCGGCAGGTGCTGAAGGACGAGCCGGCGCCGCGCTGGGGGTGAGGCCCAGCCTGGGCTGGTTCTAGGCCGGGGTCGGTTCGGTTGTGCTCGGGTCGGGGGGCGGGCGCCGGGGTGCATGTGCCAGGGTGCGCGCGGCGGGGCCGGGGCCTGGGGGCCGCGGGCTCATACTTTTTCAGAAACCGCCCGCGGCCCCCAGGCCCCGACCCCGCCGCGCGGGAGACGATGGGGGTGCACTGCGAGAGCCGGTGCAAGACTGGCGCCCGACCAACAAACGTCCTTTCGAGGCTGGCAGGGCGCTCATGCCAGCCGATCGACCATCACGCAGGCCCTGGTGCCGGTGAGGGCGTGGCGGCGCGCCTGTGGGGTGCCGAGGAGCGCAGGGCGGACGGCTGCGGGCCTGCCGAAGGACAGGCCCGCTTCGTGAACTGACTCGCGGCAGTTGTTTGAGCGCAGCGCGAAGCGCGTAGCGAGTTCTGCCGCGGCCCGTTTGCCCGAGCACCGCAGGGAAGTCGGCGCGCAGCGCCGACCGCCCCACTTGAAGCGCCGCCACGCCCTCACCGGCACCAGGGCCGGACCACCGACAACGACGGAACCTGCCAGCCCTTGTCGAGGCAGAACCTCAAAGCCTCAAAGCCCAGGCACATCCAACACCCTGAGCCCCCGGCCTCAGGCGACCGGATACGTCCCCGGCAACAGAATGCTCCGGTCCACGTTCTGCAGTTGCGTGTGCCCGCAGAAGGCCATCGTGGTGTCCAGCTCCTTGTGGATGATCTGCAGCGCGCGCGTCACGCCCGCCTCGCCCATCGCGCCCAGGCCATAGACCATCGAGCGGCCGATCATCGTGCCGCGCGCCCCCAGGGCCCAGGCCTTGAGCACGTCCTGGCCGCTGCGGATGCCGCCGTCCATCCATACCTCCAGCCGGTGGCCCACCGCGTCCACGATGGCGGGCAGGGCCGAGATGCTGCTGGGCGCACCGTCGAGCTGGCGGCCGCCGTGGTTGCTCACCACGATAGCGTCGGCGCCGGCATCGGCGGCCATGCGGGCGTCTTCCTCGACCATGATCCCCTTCAGGATCAGCTTGCCGCCCCACTGCCGCTTGACCCATTCGATGTCGGCCCACGACAGGCGCGGATCGAACTGCTCGTTGGTCCAGGCGGCCAGCGAGCTCATGTCGCTCACGCCCTTCACATGGCCCACCAGGTTGCGAAAGGTGCGGCGCTTCGTCTGCGCCATGCCCAGCACCCAGCGCGGCTTGGTCGCCAGATTGAGGATGTTCTTGAGCGTCGGCCGCGGCGGCGCTGTCAGGCCGTTCTTGAGGTCCTTGTGGCGCTGGCCGATCACCTGCAGGTCGAGCGTGAGCACCAGCGCGCTGCATTTGGCGGCCTTGCAACGGTCGATCATGCGGGCCATGGCGTCGCGGTCACGCATCATGTACAGCTGGAACCAGAAGGGTGCCGTCGTGTTCTGCGTGATGTCCTCGATGGAACAGATGCTCATGGTCGACAGCGTGAACGGAATGCCGAACTTCTCGGCCGCGCGCGCCGCATGGATCTCGCCGTCGGCATGCTGCATGCCCGTCAGGCCCACCGGCGCGATGGCCACGGGCATCTTCGCGGGTACGCCCACCATGGTGGTGGCCGTGCTGCGGTTCTCCAGGTTGACGGCCACGCGCTGGCGCAGCTTGATCGTGTGGAAGTCCTCTTCGTTGGCGCGGTAGGTGCCTTCGGTCCAGGCGCCCGAATCGGCGTAGTCGTAGAACATGCGCGGCACGCGCTTCTGCGCCAGTACGCGCAGGTCTTCGATGTTGGTGATGACGGTCATGGATGGTTCGCAGGGACGGATCCGGCGCGCGACGCACGCGCCGGGCCGGCTTGTTCAGTGGACCACGGTCAGGGTGAAGGGCCAGACATACGCCTGCAGCGTCACATACAGCCCCACCAGCGCCGCGAGCGCGATCGAGTGGAAGAAAACGTAGCGCAGGATATCGCCTTCATGATTGAACCAGCGGGTGGCGGTGGAGGCGACGACGATGGACTGCGCGTCGATCATCTTGCCCATCACGCCGCCCGAGCTGTTGGCCGCGCCCATCAGGTTGGGCGACAGCCCCAGCTGCTCGGCCGCGACCTTCTGCATGCCGCCGAAGAGCACGTTCGACGCCGTGTCCGACCCCGTGAGCGCCACGCCGATCCAGCCCATCAGTGTGCCGAAGAAGGGATACAGCACGCCGGTGTTGGCGAAGGCCAGGCCCAGCGTGGTGTCGGTGCCCGAGAAGCGCGTGAGCGTGCCGAGCGCCAGCATCAGCACGATGGTCAGCAGCGAGTAGCGCACCATCCACAGCGTGCGCAAGAAGGTGCCGACGATGGCCACCGGGCTGTACTTCATCAGCAGGGCGCTGAGCACCGCCGCCAGCAGGATGCCGCTGCCGGTGGCCGACAACAGGTTCAGCACGTAGACGGCCGCCTCCTTGTGGGGCGTGGTCACCACGGGCGGCATCTTGTCGATCATGTTGTGCAGGCCCGGCATCGGGAAGCTGGGCGCGAACAGCCCGTTGAGCCAGGTCTTGACCGCCGGCAGGCCCCAGACAAAGACGAACACCGACAGGATCAGCCACGGCATCCAGGCTCGCACCAGCGCGGCGCGGCTGTGCTGGCGCACCGGCTGCGGCGGCTTGGCCTCGGCAGCGCTGGGGTCGTTGCCGCGCATGGAGGGCGAGGTCCAGATGCGCTTGGGCTGCCACACCCGCAGAAAGGCCACCAGGCTCAGCATCGAGACGACGGCCGCGATGATGTCCACCAGCTCCGGGCCGATGAAGTTGGAGACCAGGAACTGCGGCACCGCGAAGCTCACGCCCGTGACCAGGATGGCGGGCCAGATCTCCATCATGGCCTTGCGGCCGGCGAAGGCCCAGATCAGCCAGAAGGGCACCATCAGCGAGAAGAAGGGCAGCTGCCGGCCGATCATGGCCGTCACCTCCATCAGGTCGTAGCCGTGCACCTTGGCCAGCGTGATCACCGGCGTGCCCAGCGCGCCGAAGGCCACCGGCGCCGTGTTGGCGATCAGCGACAGGCCCGAGGCCGCCAGCGGCGAGAAGCCCAGCCCGATCAGGATGGCCGCCGTCACCGCCACCGGCGTGCCGAAGCCGGCCGCGCCCTCGAAGAAGGCGCCGAAGCAGAAGGCGATCAGCAGCAGCTGGATGCGCCGGTCCTCGGTGATGCCCGACAGCGAATCCTGCAGCACCGCGAAGCTGCCGTTCTGCTCGGTCAGCTGGTGAAGGAAGATGATGTTGAGCACGATCCAGCCGATGGGCAGCAGGCCGGTGAAGGCGCCGAAGAGCGCCGCGCGCCCGGCCAGGTCGGCCGGCATGCCGTAGGCGAAAACGGCCACCAGCAGTGCCGCGACGAGGCCCATGCCGGCGGCGATGTGCGCCTTGATGTGGAAGAGGCCAAGGGCGGCCAGCATCACCACCACCGGGATCGCCGCGAGGGCGGTGGAGATGAACATGTTGCCGAAGGGGTCGTAGATCTGCTGCCAGGGCATGGCGTGTGTCTCCTCGCGTGTTGTTGTGGACATGGACTGCGTACGACGGCCGGGCCGGCAACCGTGCAGCGTGGCGCGACTGTAGGAGCGGGGGCTGCCGTGCGATTGAAAACGACGCGCGCCCGGCGTGAATCTTTTTCACGGGGTGCGCCTGCGCAAGGCGGGAGGGCTTCGACGGGCTCAGCCCGAGCGGGGTTGGGCGGCGGGCCTCCGCAGCCGGGCCCGGACGGAGGGGCGAGCCAGCCTGCTCAGTCCCGCATCGCCTGCCGGATCCAGTCGACGAAGGCGGCGCACTCCCAGCGTTCCAGCGTGCCCGGCTTCCAGCACAGGAAGTAGTCGTGCGGCGAGCGCACGCTGCGTCGCGACAGGCGCACCAGCCGGCCGCTGTCCAGCCAGCCCTGGCCGAGCCGCAGGCGCATCAGCGCCACGCCGAAGCCGGCGACGGCGGCGTCCAGCACCAGGCCCAGGTCGTTGAACTGGTTGCCCGAGGCCGGCTCGGGCAGGCCGATGCCGCAGGCGCGGAACCAGGTGCGCCAGGGCTCCAGCGGCGAGCGGATCAGGTGGGCGCGGCCGATCTCGGCCTCGGTGTCGAAGTCGCCCTCGAAGGGCCCGGCCTCGCCCAGGTACTCGGGGCTGCAGACGGGGCAGACCTCGTCGGAGAGCAGGTGCATCGATTCCCGGTCGGGGAAGGGGCCGACGCCGAAGCGCAGCTCGATGTCGGCCTCCTCGGCCGTGACGTTGTGGATGGGAATGGCCACCTGCAGCATCAGCTCGATGTCGGGGTAGGCATGGCGGAACAGCGCCAGCCGCGGCAGCAGCAGCTGGCGGGAGAAGGTGGGCGTGACGGCCACGCGCAGCCGCGTGGAGGCGGGCGCTGCCCGGGCCGGGCGCGGTGCGTCCTGCAATGCGGCCATGGCTTCGCGCACCCGCAGCAGGTAGGCCGCGCCCTCGGCCGAGGGCAGGAACTCGCCGCGCGCCGCGAAGAGCTTGAGCCCCAGCTGCGTCTCCAGCTGACGGATGCGGTGGCTCACCGCGCTGGGCGTGACCGACAGCTCGGCCGCCGCCTGCGTCACGCTGCGCAGGCGCGCGACGGCCTCGAAGGCCAGGAGGGACTGGATGGGCGGGATGCGGACGGCGGTCATGGGGTGGGCATGGGCGGTCGAGGATCGGACGTGGGCGAGAGGCGGGCCGCGAGGTGGTCGATCACGGTGCGGCATTTGGGCGGCAGGTGGCGGTCCGGCGGATAGAGCAGCCAGGCCTGGCCGCTGTAGGGGCCAAGGAATTCCCAGTCGTCCAGCACCGGCTGCAGTTCGCCCGCGGCCAGCGCGGCGCGAACGCTGAAGTCAGGCAGGCAGGCGATGCCCAGGCCACGGCGCGCCGCATCCAGCCGCGCGCCGCTGTGGTTGACGGCGTAGCGGCCATGCACCGCCACCTCTACCTGATCGTCGCCCCGGCGCAGGCGCCAGTGGTGGTCGCGCGGATGCTCGCCCAGCCACAGGCAGCTGTGGCCGGGCAGGTCCTGCGGATGCGCGGGGACGCCGGCCGCCGCCAGGTAGGCGGGTGCGGCACACAGCAGGTGGCGCACCGGCATCAGCGGCCGTCCGGCCAGGCCTTCGGGCGGCTGGCGGGTGATGCGCACGACCAGGTCCACCTCCTCGCGTACCGGGTCGATGTCGCGGTCGTCGGCGACCAGGTGCACCTCCAGGCCGGGTTGCGCGGCCAGCAGCTCCAGCACCAGCGGATGCAGCACGTGGAGGGCCAGGGCCTTGGGTGCGCTCAGCCGCACCACACCAGCCGGCGTCGCTGCGAAGCGCTGGCCCACCTGCAGCGTGGCCTGGGCCGCGGCCACCAGTTCGGCGCAATGGGCGAAGGCCTCGCGGCCGGCCTCGGTCAGCCGCTGCTGGCGGGTGGTGCGGGCCAGCAGGCGCACGCCCAGGGCCTCCTCCAGCCGCGCCACCTGCCGGCTCACGGCCGAGGGCGTCATGCCCAGCGCGCGGGCGGCGGCGGAGAAGCTGCCGCGCTCGGCCACCTGGGCGAACGCCACCATCTCGGACAGCAGGTGCAGCGGCGCATTGATTCCCATGGGGAAGGGATTTTGTTCCGGCGCAGCGGCTGGTCGTCAGAGGGTGGCCACCGAAGAATCGCCGGCATGCCGATCACCTCCCCTTTTCGCCTGCGTGCCCACCGGATGGCGCGCGCCCTGGCCGCGCCCGAACTGCTGCTGCTCGCCGTGGCGGCCGTGTGGGGCGCCAGCTATGCCGTCACCAAGCCGGTGCTGGGCCAGATGCCCGTGGCCGCGTTCCTGGCGCTGCGCTTTGCCCTGACCTTCGTGGTGCTGGCGCCCGCGTTGCGGCCGTTGCTGCGCCCGGGCGGGGCGGCGGGGCTGGCGGTCGGTGGGGTGCTGGGACTGTTGCTGCTGGCCATCTTCGTGTGCGAGACCGAGGGCCTGCGGCGCACGCCAGCCGGTCAGGCCGCTTTCCTGATCAGCCTGTGCGTGGCCTTCACGCCCTGGGTGGAGTGGGCGCTGTCCGGCCGCCGGCCGGCGCTGCGGCTCTTTGCGGCCACCGGCCTGTGCGTGGCGGGCACCGCTTTGCTGGCGCTCGATGGCCAGGCTCCGGCGGGCCATGCCGCGGGCGCGGCGCTGATGCTGGCGGCGGCGTTGCTGCGTGCCTGCATGGTGTGCCTGACGCGGCGCCTGGCCCCGCGCCACGCGTTGCCGGCGCTGTCGCTCACCGCCGTGCAGTGCGGCGTGGTGGCGCTGGGGGCTTCGGTGCTGGCGCTGCGGCCGGGCTCGGGCGGCTGGGTGCTGCCGCCCGCTTCCGTGGGCTTCTGGGCCGCCATGGCCTTCCTGGTGCTGGGCTGCACCGTGTTCGCCTTTTTCGCGCAGAACCATGCGGTGCAGCGCATGCCGCCCAGCCGGGCCGCGCTGCTGATGGGCAGCGAGCCGCTGTTCGGCGCGCTGATCGCCGTCGCCCTGCTGGGCGAGCGGCTGGATGCGGCGGGCTGGCTCGGCGGGTTGCTCATCGCCGGCGCCGCGGCCTGGGCCGGGCTACCGCGCCGCCAACGCGCTCAGCGCCCCCAGGCGCAGCCGCCGTCCACCACCAGCGTGGAGCCGACCACGTAGTCGCCCGCCCGCGAGGCCAGGTAGATGGCGGCGCCGGCCATGTCCTCCGGCGTGCCCACGCGGCGCAGCGGCACGCGGTCGGCCACCTCCTCGGCGTGGTCGCGGGCCTCCTTGTTCATGCTGGAGGCGAAGGGGCCCGGCGCGATGGCGCTGACCACGATGCGCTGCGGTGCCAGGTGCAGCGCCATGCGCTTGGTCAGGTGGATCAGGCCGGCCTTGCTGGCGGCGTAGGAGTAGGTTTCCCACG
Source organism: Pseudacidovorax intermedius (assembly GCF_003350475.1). Lineage (GTDB taxonomy): Bacteria > Pseudomonadota > Gammaproteobacteria > Burkholderiales > Burkholderiaceae_C > Xenophilus > Xenophilus intermedius. The sequence continues at coordinate 110,707 of NZ_QQAV01000014.1, read as the reverse complement.
GGTTGACCGAGATGCCGTCGATGGAGGCGATGTGGATCACCTTCGCCAAGTGGTCGGTGGCCGCCTTCTTGAGCATGGGCGTCAGCGCCTGCGTCAGGAAGAAGGGCGACTTCATGTTGAGGTCCACCACCTTGTCCCAGCCGCTTTCCGGAAACTCCTCGTACGGCGCGCCCCAGGCCGCACCGGCGTTGTTGACCAGGATGTCGAGCGAATCCTCGTGCTTGGCATAGGCGGCGACCAGCGCCTGTACGCCTTCCATCGTCGACACGTCCGCCGGCAGCGAGATGCAATGGCCCAGCGCCGACAGCTCCTTCGCCGTCTGGTCGCAGGCCTCGGCCTTGCGGGCCGAGATGTAGACCCGGGCGCCCTGCGCGAGGTAGCCCTCGGCGATCATGCGGCCGATGCCGCGCGAGCCGCCGGTGATCAGGGCCGTGCGGCCCTTGAGCGAGAAGAGGTTCGAGGTGTCCATGGTGCGTGTCTCCTTCGGTGGCGCAGCTTAAGAGGGCCTGCGGCCCGGGGCCGTCGCCAAGGCGCCAAACGCAACCGGATGCATCGAAGCGGATTTCCGACATGAGGGGAATCCCGGGGCGCGGTATGGTTGCGGCCTTCACAAGAACAACGCCTGCCCCTGCCTATGCTCGACCGACGCTCCTTCGTCTCTTCCGGCGCCGCCGCCTTCGCCCTGGGTCTTCTGGGCCGGCCCGCCTCCGCACAGAACGCCAAGGCCCTGCAGCTGAGCCAGCCGCGGCCCTTCTCGTGGGACGGTCTCGTGGCCGACGCCCAGGCCCTGGCCGGCCGGCCCTATGCACAGGAGAACCGCCTGCCGAAGGACGTGCTGGAGCGCATCGACTACGACGCCCACGGCAAGATCCGCTTCGACACCGACTACGCGCTGTTCAAGGACGGTCCCGGCGCCTTTCCGGTCACCTTCTTCCACCTGGGCCGTTTCTTCCAGGTGCCGGTGCACATGCATGTGCTGGAGAACGCGGGCGGCGACGTGTTCTCGCGCGAGATCGTCTACGACAGCGCCTATTTCAACATGCCGGCCGACAGCCCGGCCAGGCAACTGCCCGACGGTGCGGGCTTCGCCGGTTTCCGCTTCCAGGAAAGCCGCCTGGGCGACCAGACCAAGCTGGACTGGCGCAAGAACGACTGGGTCGCCTTCCTGGGCGCCTCCTACTTCCGCGCCATCGGCGAGCTCTATCAGTATGGCCTGTCGGCCCGCGGCATCGCGCTGGATGTGGCGCTGCCAGACCGGCCGGAGGAATTCCCCAACTTCACCCGCTTCTGGTTCGAGCCGCCGAAGGACGACGCCACGGTGGTCGTCTATGCATTGCTCGAAGGCCCGAGCGTCACCGGCGCCTTCCGCTTCGTCATGCAGCGCAAGGCGGCGGTGATCATGGACATCGAGCAGCGCCTCTTCCTGCGCCGCGACGTGGGCCGCCTGGGCCTGGTGCCGCTGACCTCGATGTACTGGTATTCGGAGACGCTGGGCGCCCGCGGCATCGACTGGCGGCCCGAGGTGCACGACTCCGACGGCCTCGCGCTGTGGACGGGTGGCGGCGAGCGCATCTGGCGCCCGCTCAACAACCCGGCCGTCACCCGCGCCTCGCAGTTCAACGACCGCGCGCCCAAGGGCTTCGGCCTGCTGCAGCGCGACCGCGCCTTCGACCACTACCAGGACGGCGTGATGTACGACAAGCGTCCGAGCCTGTGGGTGGAGCCGCTGGGCGACTGGGGCGACGGGTCGGTGCAGTTGATCGAGATCCCGACCGACGACGAGATCCACGACAACATCGTCGCCTTCTGGGTACCGGCCGCGCCCGCCACCAAGGGCAGCAGCTACAGCCTGCGCTACCGCCTGTACTGGCAGGCCGATGAGCCATTCCCCGGCCCGCTGGCGCGCTGCGTGGCCACGCGCATCGGCCGCGGCGGCCAGCCGGGGCAGCCGCGTCCGCAGGGGGTGCGCAAGTTCATGGTCGAGTTCGTCGGCGGCACGCTCAAGGACATTGCCTTCGGCGTCAAGCCCGAGGCCGTGCTCACGGCATCGAGCGGCAGCTTCTCGTACGTCTTCACCGAGGCCGTGCCCAACGGCGTGCCCGGCCACTGGCGTGCGCAGTTCGACTTCACGCCCGCGGCCGGCAACAACGAGCCGGTGGACATGCGCCTCTACCTGCGCAACGGCGGGGTCACGTTGACGGAAACCTGGCTGTATCAACTGCAGCCGGGCTGATCGCCGCCCAGCGGGCCGTGGCAGCGGCAAGGTCCGCTGCGGTGGGTCGTCGAGCGGCATCTGCGTGCATGCACGCCTGCGCGTACGCCCGGGCCGCCTCGGCTCCAGCGCGGTCTTGCTCGCCTAGACACTCTGCGTGCGCCACCAGTTCGGACAGCAGGACGCCGAAGGCACGCACGTCCATGCGCCGAAGAGCTTCACCCATCTCACCGTCTGGCGCGAACGCCGCAGCGCCGAAATCGCCGAGCAGCGCGGTCGCTTCACCGGCGGGCGCGTCGGGGCGCCACAGCAGGTTGTGGGCATACAGATCGCCATGCACCAGGCCCCGCGCATGCAGGTGGGCCAGCGCCGAGGCCACGTCGGCCGCGATGCGCAGGGCGACGTCGGGGGGGATGCGCAGGTCGGCCGGGTACACGTCGCGGGTGCAGCTGTCGAAGCTGGGCGGGCCGGCCAGCGTGCGGTAGTGCCGCGAGATGCGTGACATCACCAGGCCTTGCGTACCCTCGGGATGACCTTGCAGCCGCCCGAGCACCGGAATGAGCCGGGGATGCGTGCCCGCCGCCAGGCTGGCCGCCATCTCGGTCAGTGGCCAACCGTCGCTGGTGACCTCGCCCTTGAAGAGCTTGACCGCCACGGCCTGCGCCGACGCGCCTTCGCCCAGCATGCCGGCATGGATGCGGCCCGAGGCGCCCTCGCCGAGCAACTCGCCTACCTGCACCGCCGACCAGTCGATGGCGTCCGAGGCGAGGCCATGGCGTGCCGCGTCCTCGACTGCCGCATTGAATGCGTTGCCGCCCACGGCCAGCCACGACAGGGCCGGCAGCTCGGCCAGCCAGCCCGGCAGCGCCTCGAAGCGGTTGGCAGCGAGGCGCAGCAGTTCCAGCGCCTGGCACTGTCGCAGGTCGGGCAGGGCCGCGAGCCGGTTGCCGGCGAGCATCAACTTCTGCAGCCGCGGGCGCCGGCCCAGGTCGGCAGGCAGTTCGACGAGGTCGTTGTCGGTCAGGATCAGCCAGCGCAACCGCGTGGGCAACGCCTCGGCGGGCACATGGGCGATGCGGTTGGCCTTGAAGCCCACCATCTCCAGCTGCGGGCAGCGGCCCAGCGCGGCCGGCAGTTCGGTGAAGCGGTTGGACGAGGCGAAGAAGACGCGCAGCCGGTGCAGCCGGTGCAGGTCGTCGGGCAGCGTGTTCAGGCAGTTGCCGGAGAGGTCCAGCACCTCCAGCGTGTCGGCCAGGTCGAAGATCTCGCGGGGGAAGGTGTCGAGATCGGCCGCGATGCGCAGCCGGCGCGCGCCAGCCATCTCGCCCGCGCGCAGCCGTTGCAGGTCGTCGGTCATCGAGGCAGTTTAGGGGGCTCCCTCGACCCCCGGCCTTCAGGCTAGGCGGAAGCGGTAGACGCCGTCCTCGCCGAGCTCGCGCCGCAGCTGGCCGGCGAACCAGAGGCAGTGCAGGTGGGCGATGGTCTCGCCCAGGGCGAAGGTCATCTGGTGCAGATCGAGTTCGCGCTTGAACAGGATGGGCAGGGCCTCGGCCGCCGTATGCGGCTTCTGTGCGCAGGCGGCCTGCAGTTCGGCCAGACGGTCGCGGTGGTGCTCCTGCAGCTGCTCCACGCGGCGGTGGATGCCGCGGAAGGGCTTGCCGTGGGCCGGCAGGCCCAGTGTCTCGGCGGGCAGGGCGTTGAAGCGTTCGATGCTGTCGAGGAAGAGGCGCAATGAATTGGCTTCGGGCTCGCCCGCATGCACGCTCACGTTGGTGGAGATGCGCGGCAGCATCATGTCGCCGCCCAGCAGCACGCCCGCATGGCGGCCGGCCTCGTCCTGCCACTCCAGCGATTCGCAGAACAGCGAGATGTGCTCGGGCGCGTGGCCGTAGCCGGCGATGCAACGCCAGTCATGGTCGCCGATGCGGACCACATCGCCGTCCATCATGCGCACGAAGCGGTCGGGCACGGCAGGCACCATGCTGCTGTAGTAGCTGGTGCGCGCGCGCAGCTTCGCCAGCGCTTCGGCGTCGTTCATGCCATGCGACGCGAAGAAGGCGGCGGCGGCCTCGCCGCCGGCCAGCGTGTCGCCGGCGGTGCTGAGCACGCGGGCCACGTGGTAGTCGGTGGAGCTGATCCACAGCGGCGCGTTCCAGCGCTCGCACAGCCAGTGCGCCAGGCCGATGTGATCCGGGTGCATGTGGGTGACGATCACGCGCAGGATGGGCAGGCCCTGCAGTTCGGTCTCGAACACCTGCTCCCACTGCTGGCGCGCCTCGTCGCGGGCGATGCAGCAGTCCACCACGCTCCAGCCCTCGCGGCCGTCGATGCAGTCGCGCAGCAGCCACAGGTTGATGTGGTCCAGCGCGAAGGGCAGGCCCATGCGGATCCAGCGCACGCCGGGCGCGACCTCGATCGTCTTGCCGGGCTCGGGCAGGGCGTCGCCCAGGGGGTAGTGGAGTTCGCGTTCGAGGAGGTTCATGCGGCATTGCCGGGGGCAGCCGGCTCGGCTAGGATTGACGTTTACGTCAACGTAAGAGTTGCGGTCATTGTAGGCAGCGCCGCCCGATGGTGCTGTCACCGGTGCGCGACCCTTCGGCGGGCGCGGCGATCCCTCTCGCATGTCCAACACCACTTTCACCATCGGCGAACTGGCCAAGGAATTCGACCTCACGACGCGGGCCATCCGCTTCTACGAGGACATGGGCCTGCTCGCGCCCGAGCGCCAGGGCCGCAACCGCGTCTACACCGCACGCGACCGGGCGCGGCTGCTGCTCACGCTGCGTGCCAAGCGCCTGGGCCTGAGCCTGACCGAGGCGCGCGACGTGCTCGACATGTACGACAGCCCGCGCGACACCGTCCCCCAGCTCGAAGCCTTTCTGCGGGTACTGGGCGCCCACCGCGAGCGGCTGGAGGCGCAGATGGCCGAGCTGCAGGCCAACCTGGCCGAGGTGCGCGCGCAGGAGACGGCCAGCCGTGCCGCGCTGACGCGTGCGCGCAAGGCCGCCACCAGGGCCACCGCGTAGGACGACGCGCCGCCCACTGACACAATGCCCGACATGACCGACCCGATCCAAGAACTGTTCGCCCACAACCGCGCCTGGTCCGCCCAGATGGAGCGCGACCGCCCCGGCTTCTTCACCAGCCTGGTGAAGCAGCAGACGCCCAAGTTCATGTGGATCGGCTGCTCCGACAGCCGCGTGCCCGCGAACCAGATCACCGGCCTGGAGCCGGGCGAGGTGTTCGTGCACCGCAACGTGGCCAACGTGGTGGTCCATTCCGACCTCAACGCGCTGTCCACCATCCAGTTCGCGGTCGACCTGCTGAAGGTGGAGCACATCATGGTGGTCGGCCACTACGGCTGTGCCGGCGTCAAGGCGGCCATGAAGGGCACCCGCGTGGGGCTGGCCGACAACTGGATCCGCCACATCCAGGACGTGCGCGACCGCCATCACGTCATGCTGGAGAGCCTGCCCGAGGATGTGCGCGACGACGCGCTGTGCGAGCTCAATGTGGCCGAGCAGGTGGTCAACGTGGCGGTGAGCACCGTCATGGTCGACGCCTGGAGCCGCGGCCAGAAGGTCACCATCCACGGCTGGGCCTTCGGTGTGCACGATGGCCTGCTGCAGGACCTGGGCATCAGCGTCGACGGTGCCAAGCCGCTCGACGGCATCTACAAGGCGGCGGTTCAGCGAATCCGTGCCAAGTGGAGTGCGCCCGCCGCTGCCACGCCGCAGCCGCGCGCACAGGCGGTCATCCAGGGCCAGTGAAGCCGGGCGCAGGGGCAGGAAGGGCGCGGCCGTCATGTTTCCCCAGCGCCTGGACTCGCCGCTCGCCTACGGCATCGCCAAGGCGCTGATCGACGGCTTCAACCGGCATTACCGGCTGTTCCGCGCCGAGTCGGCCCGCGCCAAGCACCGCTTCGAGACCGCCGACTGGGCCGGCCAGCAGCGCGCCCAGCGCGAGCGCATCGAGTTCTATGCCCTGCGCGTGGCCGAGGCCGTGGCCCGGCTGGAGAAGGAGTTCCGCGCCGGCACGCAGCCCATGGACGTCTGGCAACAGGTCAAGCTGCACTACATCGGCCTGCTGGTGGACCATCACCAGCCCGAGCTGGCCGAGAGCTTCTTCAACTCGGTCACCATCAAGATCCTGCACCGGGCGTACTTCCAGAACGACTTCATCTTCGTGCGGCCGGCCATCAGCACCGAGTACATCGAGCCGCAGGGCGCGCCCACCTACCGCGCCTACTACCCGCGCGACGGCTCGCTGGCCGGCAGCGTGATGCAGTTGGTGAACGGGTTCGGCCTGATCGTGCCCTTCGCCGACCTGGCGGGGGACGCGCAGCAGGTGGCGCAGGCCGTGCTGGGCGCGCTGGGGCCGGTGCGACTGCGGGCCAACTTCCAGCTGCAGGTGCTGTCGGGGCTGTTCTTCCGCAACAAGGGCGCCTACGTGGTGGGCCGTGTGCTCAACGGCTTCACCGAACTGCCCTTCGCCCTGCCCATCCTGCACGGTGCGGACGGGCGCCTGGTGATCGACGCCGCCCTCTTCGGCGAGGACGAGCTGCAGATGCTGTTCTCCTTCGCGCGGGCCTACTTCATGGTCGACATGGAAGTGCCCAGCGCCTGGGTGCGCTTCCTGCGCGCCCTCATGCCGCACAAGCCGCGCGCCGAGCTCTACAGCGCGCTGGGCCTGGCCAAGCAGGGCAAGACGCTGTTCTACCGCGACTTCCTCTCGCACCTGAACTACAGCAGCGACCGCTTCCGCATCGCACCGGGCATCCCCGGCATGGTGATGCTGGTGTTCGACCTGCCGTCGTTTCCGTACGTCTTCAAGGTCATCAAGGACTTCTACCCGCCGCCCAAGGACACCACGCGCGAGCAGGTCAAGCGCAAGTACCAGCTGGTCAAACAGCACGACCGCGTGGGCCGCATGGCCGACACGCTCGAGTACAGCGAGGTGGGCTTTCCGCTCGACCGTTTCGAGCCCGCACTGGTGGATGAGCTGCAACGCTTCGCGCCCAGCCAGGTCGAGATCGGCGACCGCGACGGCAACGGCGAGATGGAACTGGTCATCAGGCATGTCTACATCGAGCGGCGCATGATCCCGCTGAACATCCTGCTGGCCGAATGCCTCGAGCAGATCGCGCAGCCCGAGTCGCCGGCCGCGGCCGAGCGGGCGCAGCAGCAGCTGACGCAGGCGGTGGTCGAGTACGGCCACGCCATCAAGGACATGGTGGCCGCCAACATCTTTCCCGGCGACATGCTGTGGAAGAACTTCGGCCTCACGCGCGGCGGCAAGGTGGTGTTCTACGACTACGACGAGATCGAATACCTCACCGACTGCCAGTTCCGCCGTGTGCCGCCGCCGCGCTGCGAGGAGGACGAGCTCAGCGGCGAGCCCTGGTACAGCGTGGGGCCGCGCGACGTCTTCCCCGAGACCTTCGAGCCCTTCCTGCTGGCCAACGACCATGTGCGCGCTGCCTTCATGGCGCACCATGCCGACCTGCTCGACGCCGCCTTCTGGCAGCGCCACAAGGAACGCATCCTGGCGGGCCACATGCTGGACGTGTTTCCCTACGACGAGCGGCGGCGCTTCAGTCGTGCCCAGCGCGGCGAGAGCGATGCCGACGACGTCGCCGGAATGCCTGCCGACGCAGATCCGGCTCCGGCATCGAATGCCCGCGCTGCCGCCGCCACAACGCCCTGATCCTTTCCACCCCCACTTGCACAAGGAGACTTCCGCCATGTCCGACTCCATCGTCATCCTCGGCGCCGCCCGCACGCCCATGGGCGCCTTCCAGGGCGATTTCGCCTCGCTCGCGGCCCATGACCTGGGCGGCGTCGCCATCAAGGCGGCCGTCGAGCGCGCCGGCATCGCGCCCGATGCCGTGGGCGAGGTGCTGTTCGGCAATTGCCTGATGGCCGGCCAGGGCCAGGCGCCCGCACGCCAGGCGGCCTACAAGGGCGGCCTGCCCGACAGCGCGGGCGCGGTCACGCTCAGCAAGATGTGCGGCTCGGCCATGAAGTCCGCGATGCTGGCGCACGACCTGCTGCTGGCCGGCACGCACGACGTGATGGTGGCCGGCGGCATGGAGAGCATGACCAACGCCCCCTACCTGATGCTCAAGGGCCGCGGCGGCTACCGCATGGGCCACGACCGCATCTTCGACCACATGATGCTCGACGGCCTGGAAGATGCCTACCAGCCCGGCCGCAGCATGGGCACCTTCGGCGAGGACTGCGCCGCCAAGTACCACTTCACCCGCGAGCAGCAGGACGCCTTCGCCATCGCCAGCGTGCAGCGCGCCCAGCATGCGAGCCGCGACGGCCTCTTCACGGCCGAGATTGCGCCGGTCACCGTCAAGGGTCGCGGCGGAGAGACCGTGGTCGCGCTCGATGAAGGCCCGGGCAAGGTCAAGCTGGACAAGATCCCCACGCTCAAGCCTGCCTTCAAGAAGGAGGGCGGCACCATCACCGCCGCCTCCAGCTCGTCCATCAACGACGGCGCCGCTGCGCTGGTGATGAGCACGGAGTCGCATGCAAAGAAGATCGGCGCAAAGCCCATCGCCCGCCTGGTGGCCCATGCCACGCATGCGCAGCAGCCCGAGTGGTTCTCCACCGCACCGGTGGGGGCCGTGCAGAAGCTCTTCGCCAAGACCGGCTGGTCGGTCAAGGACGTGGACCTGTGGGAGGTCAACGAGGCCTTCGCCGTGGTGCCCATGGCGCTGATGCACGATCTGGGCGTGTCGCACGACATCGTCAACGTCCACGGCGGCGCCTGCGCGCTGGGTCACCCCATCGGGGCCAGCGGCGCGCGCATCATGGTCACGCTGATCCATGCGCTGCAGCAGCGCGGCAAGAAGCGTGGTGTGGCCACTTTGTGCATCGGCGGCGGTGAAGGCACCGCGGTCGCCATTGAATTGATGTGACATGAAGGGCGGCCCAGTGCCGCCTTCACCTTCTGCTTTTTCTTTTTGAACGACTACTTCCCGTGACTTCTTCTTCCTTCAAGCTCCGTCCCCTGCTCGCCGGCCTGCTGGCTGCCTCTTTCCTCGCCGCCGCGCCGGCCCATGCCCGCGACGAGGCGCTGCTCAAGGCCGCCACGGCCGAGCAGCCGGCCGTGGTCCAGACGCTGGAAAAGCTGGTCAACATCGAGACCGGCACCGGCAATGCCGACGGCATGGCGGTGGCCGGCGCCTACCTGGAAGAGCGCCTCAAGGCCCTGGGCTTCACGGTGACGCGCAGCGCGGCGGCCGGCCCGGTGGTGGGCGACAACATCGTCGGCACGCTCAAGGGCAAGGGTGGCAAGCGGTTGCTGCTCATCTCGCACATGGACACCGTGTATCCCAAGGGCACGCTGGCCAAGTCGCCCTTCAAGATCGAGGGCGACAAGGCCTATGGCCCCGGCATCGCCGACGACAAGGGCGGCAACGCCGTCATCCTGCATGCGCTGCAACTGCTCAAGGCGCGCGGTTTCCAGGACTTCGGCAGCATCACGGTGCTGTTCAACACCGACGAAGAGAAAGGCTCCTTCGGCTCGCGCGACGTGATCCAGCAGGAGGCGGCCAAGGCCGACTACGTGCTGTCCTTCGAGCCCTCGTCGGCCATCAAGGAAGGCTTTACGCTGGGCACCTCGGGCATCGCCTATGTGCAGGTCAACATCAAGGGCAAGGCCTCGCACGCGGGCGCTGCGCCCGAGCTGGGTGTCAATGCGCTGGTGGAGGCGTCCGATCTGGTGCTGCGCACCATGGACATCGACGACAAGGCCCGCGGCCTGCGCTTCAACTGGACCATCGCCAAGGCGGGCGCCGTGTCCAACATCATTCCCGACAGCGCCACGCTCAATGCCGACGTTCGCTATGCCCGCAACGAGGACTTCGAGGCGGCCATGAAGGAGCTGGAAGCCCGCGCGCAGAAGAAGAAGCTGCCCAATGCCGAGGTGCAGGTGCTGGTCACCCGGGGCCGGCCGGCCTTCAACGCGGGCGAGGCGGGCAAGGCGCTGATCGACAAGGCCGTGGGCTACTACAGCGAGGCCGGCGGCAGCGTGGTGATCGAGGAGCGTTCCGGTGGCGGCACCGATGCGGCCTACGCCGCGCTGGCCGGCAAGCCGGTGATCGAGAGCCTGGGCCTGCCCGGCTTCAACTACCACAGCGACAAGGCCGAGTACGTGCAGATCGATGCGATTCCGCGCCGGCTGTACATGGCCAGCCGCCTGATCATGGACCTGGGCTCGGGCCGTTGAGGAGAGCGCTGCCGTGATCCAGAACGCCGAGCAACTCCGCGCGCTCTATGCCGCGCCCGGTGAGCGCGCGCTGCGCAAACAACTCGACCACCTCGATGTGCACGGCCGGCGCTTCGTGGCCTTGTCGCCCTTCTGTGTGCTGGCCAGCGGCGGCGTGCATGGCGCGTTGCTCGATGTCTCGCCGCGCGGCGGTGCGCCGGGCTTCGTCAAGGCCAGCGAGGACGGCCGCACGCTGCTGCTGCCGGACTCGGGCGGCAACAACCGGCTCGACACCTTCGAGAACCTGCTGGCCGATCCGCGCATCGCGCTGATCTTCCTGGTGCCCGGCGTGGACGAGACGCTGCGCGTCAACGGCCGCGCCAGGCTGCGCGACGAGCCCGAGTTCACCGGCCAGTTCGAGGGCGAGCGCCAGCGGCCCAAACTGGTGGTCGAGGTGCAGGTGCACGAGGCCTACCTGCACTGCCCCAAGGCCTTCATGCGCGCGCAGCTGTGGGATGCATCGACCTGGGGGCCGCGTTCGGCACTGCCCACGCTCAACCAGATGATCCACGACCAGATGGGCAATGCGGCCCAGGCAGAGTCGCAGGACCAGATGCTGGCCCGCTACCGCACCCAGCTCGACGAGGAAGGCCGGCCCGGCCCCTGACGTCGGGCACTCAAGCACCCATACGAGAACGACAGGAGACACGACCCATGCTGCTCACCCCAGACCAGGAAGCCATCCGCGACGCGGTGCGCGAGTTCGCCCAGGCCGAGTTGTGGCCCCACGCGGCGCAGTGGGACCGCGACCACCACTTCCCCAAGGACGTGCACCAGGGCCTGGCCCAACTGGGCGCCTACGGCATCTGCGTGCCCGAGGAGCATGGGGGCGCCGGCCTGGACTACCTGACGCTCGCGCTGGTGCTGGAGGAGATCGCCGCCGGCGACGGCGGCACCAGCACGGCCATCAGCGTCACCAACTGCCCGGTCAACGCCATCCTGATGCGCTACGGCAATGCGCAGCAGAAGAAGCAGTGGCTGGAGCCGCTGGCGCAGGGCCGCATGCTGGGCGCCTTCTGCCTCACCGAGCCGCAGGCGGGCAGCGATGCCAGCAGCCTGCGCACGACGGCCAGGAAAGAGGCCGATGGCTGGGTGATCGACGGCACCAAGCAGTTCATCACCAGCGGCAGGAACGGCCAGGTGGCCATCGTCATCGCCATGACCGACAAGGCCGCCGGCAAGAAGGGCATGAGCGCCTTCCTCGTGCCCACCGATGCGCCGGGCTATACCGTGGCACGCCTGGAGGACAAGCTGGGCCAGCACAGCAGCGACACCGCGCTGATCCAGTTCGACGGCTGCCGCATCCCGGCCGAGAACCTGATCGGCGCCGAGGGCGAGGGCTACAAGATCGCCCTGGGCGCGCTGGAAGGCGGGCGCATCGGCATCGCCGCGCAGAGCGTGGGCATGGCGCGCAGCGCCTTCGAGTTCGCGCTGCAGTACGCCAAGGACCGCACCGCCTTCGGCGGCCCCATCTTCGACCAGCAGGCCGTGGGTTTCCGCCTGGCCGGCTGCGCCACGCAGATCGAGGCCGCGCGCCAGCTCATCTGGCACGCGGCCAGCCTGCGCGATGCCGGACTGCCCTGCCTCAAGGAGGCCGCCATGGCCAAGCTCTTCGCCAGTGAAATGGCCGAGCGCGTGTGCAGCGCGGCCATCCAGACGCTGGGCGGCTATGGCTACGTGAAGGACTTTCCGCTGGAGCGCATCTACCGCGACGTGCGCGTGTGCCAGATCTACGAAGGCACCTCGGACATCCAGAAGCTGCTGATCCAGCGCGCGCTGGCCTGAGCCGTCACGGGCCGCTGCTATCCTGCCCCGATGATGGGCGGCAGGCTTCAACGGCTTCGGCGATGGTGGGGCGATGCGCCCCATGCCGACCCGCGCGTGGACCTCACGCTGGCGCGGGCCTACATCCTCGACACCCGCGACACGCCCTTCGTCGCCGCGGCCACCGCGGCCGCCTTCTGGATCAGCTTTGCCGTGCTCACGCGGCAGGTGGGGGTGTTCGTCTGGGCCGCGATGGTCCACGGCATGCAGTGGCACATGTACCACCACCTGCACGGCGTGGATCCGGCCACCTTCCGCACCGCGGACGCCGCCCGCTGGCGCCGCCGGCTGGAGTGGCACATGCTGCTGCCGGGCCTGGTCTGGGCCGCGGCGCCGTGGCTGTTCTTTCCGCGCGGCGACCTGGCGCTCATCCTGCTGCAGTACTTCTTCATCAGTGGCGTGGCGAGCGTCTCCATCGCCGCGCTGGCGCAGTGGTGGCTGGCCACGCTGTGCTTCGGCGTGCCGCTGTACCTCAGCATCGCCGTGCGGCTGATGACGGCAGGCGAGGGCGGCCCGGCCATGCTGATGGGCGTGCTGGCGCTGTCGCAGCTGCTGGCCACGTTGCACTACGCCCGCAAGCAGAACCTGCTGATCGTCGGCGCCATCGAGTCGGGTCTGGAGAATGCGCGCCTCGCCGAGGCGCTGCAGACCGAGCTCGACCGCGTGGCCCAGCTGGCGGCGCAGCGTGCGCGCATCTTTGCCGCGGCCAACCACGACCTGCGCCAGCCCATGCATGCCCTGGCGGTCTTCATCGATGCGCTCGAGGCCGGACGGCCCGCCACCGCCGCCAGCGTGCGCCACATGCAGGGCAGCATCGAGGCCCTGCGCGGCTCGGTCGATGCGCTGCTGGACATCGCGCAACTGGACCGCGGTGCCGTGGCCGTTCAACGGGCGCCCGTGGACCTGGGCGAACTGTTCGACGCGCTCCACGGGCGCTTCGCGACGGCGGCAGCGGCCAAGGGGCTGCGGCTGCGCGCGCGCCCCACGGCGGCCCGCGTGGATGCGGATGCGCAGATGCTCTCGCGCCTGCTCGCCAACCTGGTGGACAACGCGCTCAAGTACACCGCCCAGGGTAGCGTGATGATGGCGGCGCGCGCCTGCGTGCTGCAGGGCGTGGCCGGCTGGCGCATCGAGGTGCGCGACAGTGGCTTCGGCATCGCGCCGGAGCACCGCGAGCAGGTCTTCGAGGAGTTCTTCCAGGTCGACAACCCGGGCCGCGACCGTTCTCGCGGGCTGGGCCTGGGCCTGGCGCTGGTGGCCAGCATGGCCCGCACGCTGGGCAGCCGCATCGAGCTGCGCAGCGCGCCGGGGCAGGGCAGCACCTTCTCGCTCTGGCTCGCGGCTGCGGCGTCACAGCCCATGGCCCTGCCCGTCGAGGCGCTGCCGCCCTGTGCCCCCGCCCGCATCCTGGTGCTGGACGACGAAGCTCCCGTGCGCGAGGGCATGCGGGCGTTGCTCGAAGGCTGGGGCCACGAGGTGGCCGTGGTGGCCTCGCCCGGCGAGGCGCTCGCGCTGCCCGGCCGCTTCGACCTGCTGTTGAGCGACCTGCGCCTGGGCGAAGGCCTGTCGGGCCTGGCGGCGGCGCGCACGCTCCATGGCCTGGGCAAGGTGCGCGAGGTGGCGGTGGTGACCGGCGAGACGGCGCAGGCCGACCGCGCGCAGGTCGAGGCGGCCGGCTTCCAACTGCTGTACAAGCCCGTGCCATCGGCGGCGCTGCGGGCTGCCATCGTGCGCGCCGTCGGCCCCTGCCTGGAGGCCGGTGGTGCCGCCGCCGCCCCTGTCTATTCCTGATGCATCCGACCATGCCCGCACCCGCGACCCTGCCCACTTCTGCGCAACCCTGCCCCTGCGGCCGCAAGGCGCGAGGCCGTCCAATCACCTTTGCCGACTGCTGTGGCCGCTTCCTTGCCGATGTGCAGACACCGGCCGAGCAGCGGGCCGCGCGCGTGTCCGATGCCGAGACGCTCATGCGCTCGCGCTACACCGCCTATGGCCTGGGCGATGAGGCCTACCTGCTGGCCACTTGGCACCCGCGAACGCGGCCCGCCATGCTGCAGTTGGCCGAGTCGCCTGCGGTGCAATGGCTGGGCCTGGATGTGCGGGCGCACCTGCCGCTGGGCGCAGACCGGGCCGAGGTGGAATTCGTCGCCCGCTCGCGCGATGCCACGGGCCGGGCCTCTCGATTGCACGAGCGCAGCCGCTTCGTGCGCGAGGACGGCCGCTGGTACTACGTGGACGGCGACCTGCGCTGATCTGCCTCGCTTGGCGCGTCCACCCGTGGACCCGCCGCAGCCACCCGCCGCATGGCGATGGCATGGAAAGGACACACCACCGCGCAATCGCTGCAGCCGGTGCAGGCGGGGGCGTCATGCAACACCGCCTGCTTCTTCCAGTCTCGGCTTTCGAGACTGAGCACATGCGGTGGGCAGGTCGCCACGCACCAGCCGCAGCCGGTGCAGCGCGCGGCGTCGACCAGGGGCAGCCAGCCGGGGCGGTGGCGGCTGTCGCGCGGGGAAGCGGGAGGGTCGTCGCTGGCCATGGTGTTCCTGGCCCAGTCTACGTTCGCTCGCCGAGGCAGGGCTGCGCCCTATACTGAAAAAATGAACGAACTCGTCCATTCGCGCGTGCGCCGCAGTGCCGCCGCGAAGCCTGCCGCCAAGGCGGCCGCCAGCCGCACCAACGATCCGGAGCGCACGCGCGCCAACATCCTTGAAGTGGCGGCCGAGGAGTTTGCTGAAAAGGGCTTGGCCGGGGCCCGCATCGACGAGATCGCCGCGCTGACGCAGACGAGCAAGCGGATGATCTACTACTACTTCGGCAGCAAGGAGGGCCTGTACCTTGCCGTGCTGGAAGAGTCGTACCGGCAGGTCCGCGAGATCGAGGCCGACCTGCGCCTGGAGGACCTGGAGCCCGAGACGGCGCTACGCCGCCTGGTCGCCTTCACCTTCGACCATCACCTGCAGCACGAGCGCTTCATCCGCCTGGTGATGAGCGAGAACATCCACCGCGGCCAGTACATTGCCGCCTCGCAGCGCATCCAGGAACTGAACGTGCCGGCCATTGCGGCCATCGAGCGGCTGTATGCGCGGGGCCTGGCCAGTGGCGTCTTCCGCCCCGGGCTCGACGCGGTGGACATCCATGCCTCGATTTCCGCGCTGAGCTTCTTCAACGTCTCGAACCGGCATACATTCGGGGCCCTGTTCAAGCTCGACACCACCTCCGCCGCCTACATGGCGCACCGCCGGGAAAGCGTGATCGACATGGTGGTGCGCTTCGTCAGCGCGCCCTGACCGCCGCCCCCGCCCCCGGGTTTCTCCGGGAGTGCAAAACTAACCAGTTCGTACAAACTCCGCCCTTCTTCAAGGAGCGTGTATGTGGGGGAACTGTCTCGATCGGCTGTGCCGGTTTTTCTCCTTCGCCATGGTCGTCTGCCTGGCGCTGATGGTGGTCATGGTGTTCGGCAACGTCGTGCTGCGCTATGGCTTCAACGACGGCCTGCTGATCTCCGAGGAGCTCTCCCGCTGGCTCTTCGTGTGGATGACCTTCCTGGGCGCGCTGGTGGCGCTGCGCTCGCACCAGCACCTGGGCACTGACACGCTGGTGTCGCGCCTGCCGCGCGTGGGCAAGAAGCTGTGCCTGGGCGCCAGCCACCTGCTCATGCTGATGCTGTGCTTCTTCATGCTGCAGGGCTCGTGGGTGCAGATGCAGATCAACCGCGAATCGACCAGCGCCGTCATGGAGGTCTCCATGGCCTGGTTCTACGGCGCGGGCGTGTTCTTCTCGGCCATCGCCATCGTCTTCATCGCCACCGAGTTCGTGGCCCTGCTGACGGGCCGGCTGGCCGAGTCGCAGCTGATCGGCGTGACCGAATCCGAGGATGCGCCGCACGAGGCCGCCTCCCAACCCGTGCGCTGAAAGGACGGCCATGACCATCGCGATCTTCCTCGGCGCCCTGCTCGGCGCCATGGCCCTGGGCGTGCCCATCGCCTTCTCGCTGCTGGCCTGCGGCGCCGCGCTGATGTGGCACATGGACATGTTCGATCCGCAGATCCTGGCGCAGAACACGCTGGAGGGCGCCAACAGCTTCCCGCTGCTGGCCGTGCCCTTCTTCATGCTGGCCGGCGAGATCATGAACGCCGGCGGCCTGTCGCGGCGCATCGTCAACTTCGCGATGACGCTGGTGGGCCATGTGCGCGGGGGCCTGGGCTACGTGGGCATCATGGCGGCCATCATCATGGCCTCGCTGTCGGGCTCGGCCGTGGCCGATGCCGCAGCGCTGGCGGCGCTGCTGCTGCCCATGATGAACCGCGCTGGCTACGACAAGGCGCGCTCGGCCGGCCTGCTGTCGGCGGCCTCGATCATCGCGCCCATCATTCCGCCCTCCATCGGCTTCGTGGTCTTCGGCGTGGCCGCCAACGTGTCGATCTCCAAGCTCTTCATGGCCGGCATCGCGCCCGGCGTCATGCTGGGCGCGGCGCTGTGGCTCACCTGGTGGTGGCTGGTGCGCAAGGAGAACATCCAGCCCGCCCCTCGTGCCAGCCGCGCCGAGGTGCTCACCGCCCTCAAGGACGCCACCTTTGCGCTGGTGCTGCCAGTGATCGTGATCGTGGGCCTGAAGTTCGGCGTCTTCACGCCCACCGAGGCGGCCGTGGTGGCCGCCGTGTACGCGCTCTTCGTCTCCACCGTCATCTACAAGGAGCTCAAGCTCTCGCAGCTCTATGGCCTGTTCGAGGCCGCGGCGCGCACCACGGCCGTGATCATGTTCCTGGTCGCCGCCGCCATGGTGTCGGCCTGGATGATCACGGTCGCCAACCTGCCGGCCGAACTGGTGGCCGTGCTGCAGCCCTTGCTCGACCGCCCGATCCTGCTGATGTTCGTGATCATGGTCATCACCATGCTGGTGGGCACGGCCATGGACATGACGCCCACCATCCTGATCCTCACGCCGGTGTTCATGCCCATCATCAAGGCCGCCGGCATCGACCCGGTGTACTTCGGCGTGCTGTTCATCATCAACAACGCCATCGGCCTGATCACGCCGCCGGTGGGCACGGTGCTCAGCACGGTGGCGGGCGTGGGCAAAGTCAGCATGGACGAGGTCACCAAGGGCGTGTGGCCCTTCATGGTGGCGCAGTTCGCCGTCATGTTCCTGATGGTGTTCTTCCCCGCCCTGGTGATCGTGCCGGCGCGCTGGTTCCACGGCTGAGCGATCCGCTCCTTACTTCTTTCCCTTTTCTTCCCGCGACCCAGGAGACTCCCCATGAAGCGACTGTTCCTCAAGACCGTGGTGGCCGCCGTGGCCCTCGCCGCCGCCGGCATGGCGCCCGCGCAGACGCGCACCATCAAGTTCGCCAACCAGAACGCCAAGGGCCACCCGATCGTGCTGGGCATGGAGAAGTTCGCGGAGCTGGTGGACAAGAAGTCCGCCGGCCGCCTGAAGGTGCAGGTCTTCCCCGGCGGCGTGCTGGGCAGCGACCAGGCCAACGTGTCGGCCCTGCAGGGCGGCACGCTCGAGATGGCCTCGATGAACTCGGGCATCTTCTCGAGCCTGGTGAAGGACTTCGCGATCTACGACTTCCCCTTCCTCTTCGGCAACGCGCGCGAGGCCGACGCGGTGGTGGACGGCCCCTTCGGCCAGAACCTGCACAAGAAGCTGGAAGACAAGGGCCTGGTCGGCCTGGCCTACTACGAGCTGGGCTTCCGCCAGATCACCAACAGCAAGCGCCCGATCCAGAAGGTGGAAGACATTGCGGGCCTCAAGCTGCGCGTGATCCCCAGCCCGATCAATGTGGACTGGGTCAAGGCGCTGGGTGCCAACCCCACGCCGCTGCCCTTCCCGGAGGTGTACGCCGCGCTGGAGCAGAAGGCCGTGGACGGCCAGGAGAACCCGGTGGCCACCATCAAGGCCGCCAAGCTCTACGAGGTCCAGAAGTACATGACGATCACCAACCACCAGTACAACCCGCAGTCGGTGGTGATCAGCAAGAAGTTCTGGGACCAGCTGCCGCCGGCCGACCAGAAGATCCTGAAGGAAGCCGCGGTCGAGTCGGCCCAGTACGAGCGCACCCAGTCGCGCGCCATTCTGCAGAGCGGCCTGGAAGACCTGAAGAAGGCCGGCATGGAAGTGAACGAGTTGTCCCCCGCCGAGGTGGCCAAGCTGCGCGAAAAGATGAAGCCCGTGATCGACAAGAACTCGGCCAGCGTGGGCGAGGGCACCGTGCAGGCCATGATGGCCGAGCTGGCCAAGCTGCGGAAGTGATGGCGGCGGGGCCGCGCGTGCGGCCCTGTGCATCGGGGCGGCCTGCGGGCCGCCTTTTTCTTTGGGCCGGCGTGGCGGCGTGTCCGTGTTTTCTATGATCCCGCCCATGGCCACTCTCTACGACCTCGCCCTCCACGCCATCCGCAAGCACTGGGCCGAGCACGACAACGCTTACCCGCAGAAGCTGCTGCTCACGCCGGCTCAGTACGACGAACTGATCGAGGCCCGGCGCAACGGCCGTATCGCCATCAACATGGGCGACGAAGGGCTGGACAAGGAACGCTTCATGGGCGTGCCGCTGGCGCAGAGCGACACCACCCTCGGCGTGCTGGTGACGGTGGACGGGCAGGAGTGGCCGCTGGTCGGCAGTTGAGCCGCAGCGCGCGTCACGAACGCGGCTGAGTGCATCAACAACCGTTCGGGCTGAGCTTGTCGAAGCCGATGCGCGCTTCCTTCTGCGCGCCGTCCACCCTTCGACAGGCTCAGGGTGAACGGATGGAGTGGCTCGTGGCGAACGGATGGCGTGACTCGGCGAACACGGATGGCGGAGCTGGCATGCGCCCTTCAGCCCGCCGCCGGCGCCTGCACCATCAGCCGCTCCAACACCTCGATGGGGTGCCGGTGGGGCCGCGTGATGGCGTAGAAGCGCTCCTGCAGCGCCTCCGAGCGGCCCACGATCACCAGCGTGCCGTTGCGCAGCTCGTCCTGCACCACCACCTCGGGCAGCACCGTCAGCCATCCGCTGTCGCGTGCGATCAGGCGCAGCATGGCCATGTCGTCCACCTCGGCGCGCAGGCGTGGTGTCACGCCGGACGAGGCGCACAGGCCGTCGAACTGCCCGCGCAGCGCATGGCGCGGGCCGGGCAGGGCGATCTCCAGCCCGTCCAGGTCTTCCGGAATGCGCAGCGGCCGGCCCTGCCAGCGGCCGGCCGGGCCCACCAGCGAGATCGACTGGCTGCCCAACAGCCGGCAGTGCAGCGGCCGATCGGGGTCGGCGGGCACCGTCTCGGTGGCCAGCACCACGTCGAGCTGGTGCTGCACCAGGCGCTCAACCAGGCCTTCGAGCAGGCCCGACTCCAGCGTCAGCACCACGGCCGGGTCCGCCAGCAGCGGGCGCAGCCAGTTCTCCTGGTAGTTGCGCGACAGCGTGGCCACGGCGCCCACGCGCAGCCGCGTCACGCCCGCGCTGCGGCCCTGCAGCCGGCCCAGCATCTCCTGGCCCAGGCCGAAGATGTTCTCGGCGTAGGCCAGCACCAGCTGGCCGGTGTCGGTCAGCACCAGGCGCCGGCCTTCGCGGGTGAACAGCGCCTCGCCCAGCCGGTCCTCCAACTGGCGGATCTGTGCCGACACGGCCGACTGCGAGGTGTGCAGTTCTTCGGCCGCACGCGTCAGGTGGCCCAGCGTGGCCACTCGCCAGAAATAGAACAGGTGGTGGAAGTTGAGCTGCTCCAGCTGCATCGTTCTGATTTGAAGATTGATTGGTTCTTATCAATGTAATTTACAGAACGAAAGCCGCCAAGCATCATCGCGCCCAGTTTTTCTTCGGAGGGTTCGCGATGGACGTCGCACACATCCCGGGGCCGGCGCTGTCGGTGCTGCCGCCCCTGGCCATGGGGCTAGCCGCGGCGCTCGCCCTGTCGGGCCGGCTGACCGTGGCGGCCAGCTGGCGCGGCTTTCAGGCGCTGTGCGGCCTGGCGCTCGTGGCCGCGGCGCTGGCACTGCTCGCGGGCCCGTTGCGGCTGCAGGGCCTGCCCGGCCTCCGGCCCACGGTGCTCGGCCTGGTGCTGGCGCTGCTGGTGCAGGGCCTGGGCACGGTGATCGCCGGCTTCTCCGCCCGCTACCTCGAAGGCGAAGCCGGCCAGCGCCGCTATGTGGCTGCGCTTGGCGGCGTGCTGGCGGCCGTGCACCTGCTGCTGATGGCCGACCATTGGCTGGTGCTGATCGCGGCCTGGGCGGCGGTGGGCGCGGCGCTTCAGCGGCTGCTGTGCTTCTACCCGGACCGTCCCTTCGCGCTGCTGGCCGCGCACAAGAAGCGCATCGCCGACCGGGTCGCTGACGGGCTGCTGCTGCTGGCGGCGGGCCTGGCCTGGCGCGAGGTGGGCAGCGGCTCGCTGTCGGCGCTGTGGACGCATGTGGCGCAGCAGGGCCTGTCCACGCCGCTGCAGTGGGCCGCGGTGGCGCTGGTCCTGGCGGTCGTGCTGCGCACGGCGTTGCTGCCGGTGCATGGCTGGCTCATCCAGGTGATGGAGGCGCCCACACCCGTCTCGGCCCTGCTGCATGCGGGCGTGGTCAACCTGGGCGGCTTCGTGCTGATCCGCTTCGCGCCGCTGCTGGATGCGGCGGCGCCGGCGCGGTGGCTGCTGCTCGCCTTCGGCCTGGCCACGGCGGTGCTGGCAGGCCTGGTCATGCTCACGCGCATCAGCATCAAGGTGCGGCTGGCCTGGTCCACCGTGGCGCAGATGGGCTTCATGCTGCTGGAGTGCGCGGTGGGCCTGTACACGCTGGCGGCGCTGCACCTCATCGGCCACTCGCTCTACAAGGCCCATGCCTTCCTGTCGGCCTCGGGCGTGGTGCGCGACACGCGGCGGCAGGCGCTGCATGCGCCGGCCGCACCGACATCGCTCAGCCTTCTGATGGCGCCGGTGCTGGGCATCGGCACGGTGCTGGTGGTACTGGCCGCGGTGGGCGGCCCGGCCTGGCCGCTGTGGTGGAGCGCGCTGCTGGGCCTGGCCTGGGCGCCGATGCTGTGGCTGCCGGCCGCGCCGGCGGCGGTCGGCGCCCGCGCGCGGGCCCTGCTCTGGGGCCTGCTGATGGTCGGCGGCCTGGCCCTGGCCGCGCGCCTGATGCATGCGCTGCCCCTGGGGCTGCACGACGCGCCGCATGCCCTGGCCGGTCCTGTGGCGCTGCTGGGGATGGCCCTGCTCTACCTGGGCCTCGCCACGCTGCAGTGGCGGCCCCAGGCCCTGGCCCGTGCGCGGCGCTGGAGCTATGCCGGCTTCTATGTCGATGAGGTCTACACCCGTCTCGCGCTGCGGCTGTGGCCCGCCCCCTGGACGCCCGAGGCGCGCCGCAATGCACAGGCCGGTGAGCTGTCGGTCCCCGTGGCCTGAATACGCCCGACCCCATTCCCGCACGGAGAACACCATGACGGATGTCCTGAACCCTACGCGCCCGGCCTCCGCCTCGGCGCCCACCGAGGCCGCGGCTTGGCCCCATCCCGACGGCCTGCAGGCCGACCGGATCCACGCCGCCTGCCGCCGCGCCTGCGAGGCCATCGCCCCCGCCTGGCCGCTGGACAGTGCCATCGCCGTCAACCCGCACTGGTCGCGCATCGGCATGCCGGTGCGCCGGGTGGCCGCGCGCATGGCCGTGCTGGCCGGCATCCAAGTCTTTCCGCCGCGCGAGCGGCAGGCGCAGGCCTGGGCCGAAGGCCGCATCACGGCCGCCGACCTGCAGCAGGCCCTGCAGCAGTTGCATGAAGCGGAACTCACGCCCGAGGCCTGCGTGGCCGCGCTGGCGCGGCCCCTGCCGGTGCAGCCGCTGCCGCTGCTGATCGACGTGCTCGACAACGACCCGCAGCGGCACACGCGGCTGACCTGGCGGCAGGCCATCACCCACCAGGTCAGCCAGACCTGCGCCGCCTGGTTCGACCAGCACCAGGCCGACTGGCAGCCGGCGCGCAAGCAGGGCCTCTACGCCTTTTGGCGCGAGACGCTGCAGCACGACCACGGCATCGGCCTGCTCATGGGCCTGCCGCACATCGGCCGCAGCATCGACGCCCTGCCGCCGACGGCGCGCGAGGCCGAGCACTGGGTGATCGAGCGCCTGGGCCTGCCGCCGGCCGTGTGGGCCGACTACCTGGAGTCGGTGCTGCTCACCGTCAATGGCTGGGCGTCGTGGTGCGCCTACCTGGGCTGGCAGGCCCGGCTGGCGGGCCGAGAGGACCCGCACCTGCGCGAGTTGCTGGCCATCCGGCTGGCCTGGGGCGCGCTGCTGCTGGACTGCAAGGACGATCTCGCCGCCCGGCAGGCCTTCGCGACCGTGCAGCGCGAGTGGGGCCGTGCGCCGGAGGTACTGGCGCATGCCGAGCAGGCGCTGCGTGTGGACGAGGTCTGGCAGGTGGCCCTGGAGGCCGGTTACCAGCGTGGCCTCGCAGCGTCGCTGGCCGGCCGTGCGTCGTCGCCTGCGGTGCCGACGCCCGAGGTACAGGCCGCCTTCTGCATCGACGTGCGCAGCGAGCCCCTGCGCCGCGCGCTGGAAGCGGCCTGCCCCGGCATGCAGACCCTGGGCGTGGCCGGCTTCTTCGGCCTGCCGCTCGCGTACACGCCGCTGGGCACCGCCGCGCAGCGGCCGCAGTTGCCCGGGCTCCTGGCGCCCGCCGTGACGGTGGGCGATGTCCTGGTACCGGCCGATGCCCGCGACGCTGCCGCAGCGGCGAAGCTGCAGCGGCAGGCCGAACAGGCCCGCCAGCATCGCTTCGCGCTGGGCGACCAGTGGCATGCCGCCAGCCGCTGGCCGGGCGCGGCCTTCTCCTTCGTCGAGGCCGCGGGCCTGGGCTACCTGGGCCGGCTGGGCCGCTGGCTGCGCCCTGGCGTGCAGGACCGCGCGCGCGACGATCTGGACGGCCTGCCCGCGCGCTACCGGTCGGTGTGCCGGCCGCAGTTGCTCGGCCTGGATGACGAGGCGCGCGTGACGCTGGCGGCGCGCGTGCTGCAGTCCATGGGCCTCGTGCGGGGGCTCGCGCCCTTGGTGCTATTGGTCGGCCATGGCAGCCAGTCGGCCAACAACGCGCATGCGGCCGCGCTGGACTGTGGTGCCTGCTGCGGCCAGACGGGCGAAGTCAATGCGCGCAGCCTGGCGGGGCTGCTCAACGATGCAGCCGTGCGCGAAGGCCTGAAGGCGCAGGGCATCGAGGTGCCCGCAGCCACCGTGTTCGTGGCCGCGCTGCACAACACCGCCACCGACGAGATCGAAGGCTTCGACCTCGACCGGCTCTCGCCCGACGCCCGCACCCGGTGGGACCGGCTGCAGCCCGTCGTCGAGGCCGCCGCCGACCAGGTGCGCCGCGAGCGCGCGCCGCGCCTGGGCCTGGACCCGACGGCGCCGGCGGATGTGCTGCATCGTCAGCTGCGCCGCCGCGCCAACGACGGGGCGCAGACGCGTCCGGAATGGGGTCTTGCGGGCAATGCCGCCTTCCTGATCGCGCCACGCCATCGCAGCCAGAACGTGAACCTGGGCGGGCGTGCCTTCCTGCACGACTACGACGCCGCGCAGGACCCGCAAGGCGAGTGGCTGACTCAGCTGATGACCGCGCCCATGCTGGTCACGCACTGGATCAACTGGCAGTACCACGCGTCGACCTGCGATCCCGTGCGGCTGGGCAGTGGCAACAAGCTGCTGCACAACGTGGTGGGTGGCACGCTGGGGGTGTTCGAGGGCAATGGCGGCGACCTGCGCATCGGCCTCGCGCGTCAGTCGCTGCACGATGGCCGGCGCTGGGTGCATGAGCCACTGCGGCTCACCGTGGTCATCGATGCGCCGCAGGCCGCCATCGATGCGGTGATCGCCGGGCATGCCGTGGTGCGCGACCTGCTGGCCAACGGCTGGCTGCATCTGTGGCGCTTCGAAGGCCCCACCCTGCAGCGCCTTGCCGAAGGCCGGTGGCAGGGGCTGGCCTGAAGGCACGGACGCACAAAAGAAAAAGGGCCCGCCGTAAAGCGGGCCCCAAGACAGTCCGGGTGTGGAGGGGAAGCAAGAGTCGGAGAAGATCGGACTGCCGAGAACGAAGTATGTCGGGGTGCCCTGAGTGGCACCTGACGGTCCGCACGCAAAGGTAACGGACCGTTCGACGCTTTCGTTACTTGGGCAGCAGGACCTTGTCGACGACGTGGATCACGCCGTTGGACTGGTAGACGTCGGCGATGGTCACGTCGGCCGAGCCGCCCTTCTCGTCGGTGATCTTCACGGTGCTGCCGCTGCGCGTGGCCTTGAGGCTGCCGCCGGCCACGGTCTTGAGCATGGCCTGGCCCTTGCCGTCGTCGATCATCTTGACCAGCGCGGCCGAGTCGACCTTGCCGGGCACGACGTGGTAGGTCAGGATGGTCGTCAGCTGGCCCTTGTTCTCGGGCTTGAGCAGCGTGTCGACGGTGCCGGCGGGCAGGGCCGCGAAGGCCGCGTTGGTGGGCGCGAAGACGGTGAAGGGGCCCGGGCCCTTGAGCGTGTCGACCAGGCCGGCGGCCTTGACGGCGGCCACCAGCGTGGTGTGGTCCTTGGAGTTGACGGCGTTGTCGATGATGTCCTTGTTGGCGTACATGGGCGCGCCACCCACCATCACCTGGGCCGATGCGCCGATGGCGGCACCGCCGAGTGCGAAGGCGGTGAGGGTGGCGGCGAGGATGCGGGTGGTCTTCTTCGAGAAAGTCATGCAAGGCTCCTTGGGCTGTTGTACCGCCGGATATGCGGCAGGCTCTCCAGATACGGGCCTGTGCAGAGTCTGGATGGCATCGGCCTGCGGGGTGTCGGGGAATGCATCCGGCGCGCGTTCTTTTGCGTAGGAGGGCGGCTCCTTGGCGCATGCTCGTGGGGGTTGTGCTGTGCTGTGCTGTGCTGTGCTGTGCTGTGCTGTGCTGTCGCTCAGCTGAGCTGAGCTGAGCTGAGCTGAGCTGAGCTGAGCTGAGCTGAGCTGAGCTGAGCTGAGCTGAGCTGAGGCGTTGGCTTGCGCTTGCGTCGGTGGATGGGGCACGACGGCCGCGCCGCTAACCGGCGGAGGACGCCGGCATGCGTGCTCCCGGTGCACGCTCGCGCTGACCGGCTTGTTGCACAGCGCGGGTGCTCGCTCTCCATCGACGCGCCTACCGCACTGCACGGCGCCGCGAATGGCACCTCCGCACGCACACCGTCATCCTCCACCTCGACCATGTGCCTGGTCGGCCGGGTTCCGCCCCCCGGCCCCAAAATCCGTTCGCCCTGAGCCTGTCGAAGGGCGAGGCGGCGCGCGGCGTGAAAGCCCGGCCCGACGCGGTGCAACCCTGGGGGCGGGGCTTCGACAGGCTCAGCCCGAACGGACTGGGGTGGATCGGCCTGCGTTGCTCCATGCCCCCCGGGCTCTATGGCTCTATGGCTCTATGGCTTGCGGTGTGGCGGTATGGCCTTGTGGTCTCGTTGTCTCGTTGTAGTGCCCTCGTGGCCCAGGGCCGCAAAGATGGAGGGCTCGCGCGCAGCGTCGAGGCGGAGGGTGCCGGTGTGCGTGCGGAGGTGCCATTCGCGGCGCCGTGCAGTGCGCAAGGCGCGTCGGTGGAGAGCGAGCACCCCTCTCGTGCAACAAGCCGGTCAGCGCGAGCGTGCACCGGGAGCGCGCATGCCGGTGCCCTCTGCCGGTTAGTGGCGCAGCGGTCGCACGGCCAGCACTCGAAATTGCGCGGGCGGTCGGGTGGTGGCATCGACAGCACTCGGAATTGCGCAGTCGTCGGGTGGTCATACGGGCACCACTCGGAGTTGCACGGACATCGCGCGGCCGCACGAGCACCACACAACACCCGCGCAGGCGTCGAGCAGCACACCCGCTCGAAGCAAACCCGCTCAAAGGCGCGTGACAAACCCGATCACAGCGTCTTCTCGATCAGCGCGCCATGGAACAGCACCGGCCCCGTCGGCCCGCGGTCACCTGGCACGCCACCCTTGGGCTCCAGACTCACGGCAAGCGCCGGCGCCTGCTTCAGCACCTGCGCACTGGCCGCCAGGCGCATGCCTTCGGGCGAGTCCACCACCCCCAGCGACTGTGGCGTGCGCCCCGGCGGCAAGGCCCACAGCTGAAGCGAGCGGTCGGGCGCCACGTTGAAGTCGCCCACCCGCTGCAGCGTGAGCTGACGGTGCTTCGCATCGAAGGTCACCAGCATCGATGCGGCCGAACGGTCGTCGTTCAGCACCGCCACGTACTTCACCTGCTGTGCCTCGCGCGCCTGCTGCCAGAACTGCAGGCCGATCACCCCGGCCAGCACCGTGGCCGCCAGGCCAGCGGCCGAGGCGCCGCGCCATATCGCCAGGCTTCCCCACCAGCCCGTCGTTCGCGCCGGCGACGTCGGTGCCGGCGGCGCCGCCCTCTGCTCGGCCAGGCGGGCCTCCTGCAGGTCGGCGTCCACCAGGTTGCGGATGCGCGTCCACACCGCGGCGGGCGGGTTCACCGCGGGCGCGAGTTCGACGAAGCCCGTCAGCCGCTCGCGCCACAGCAGGGCACTGGCGCGCACGGCGGGCTGTTCGCGCGCGATGGCCTCGAAGCGCCGGCGGGCGCCGCCGCGCAGGGTGCCCAGGGCATGGGCGGCCGACAGCAGGGCCAGCAGGCGGGCATTGGCGGCGATGTTCATGCGAGTCTCCTCGGGCCGGTGGCGGTGGAAGGACGGGGCCGCGTCATGCCGCCTGCTCCATGCAGACGCGCAGCTTGTCCAGCCCGCGCCGGATCCAGGTCTTGATGGTGCCCAGCGGCTGCGCCAGGCGCGTGGCCAGTTCGCTGTGGCTCAGGTCGCGCAGGTAGGCCAGCGACAGCGCCTCGCGCTGCGCGTTGGGCAGCTGCTGCAGGCACTGGTGCAGCAGCCAGGCCTGCTCGCTGGCATCGGCCAGCTCCTGCGGGCCGGGCTCGGACGCGGGCAGGGTGTCGGCCAGCGTCTCGCTGAACTCCTGCGTCACGTCGCCGCCCTGGCTCGTCTGGCGGCGCAGCAGGTCGAGGGCGCGGCTGCGCACGATCAGCGACATCCAGGCCATCGGCGGGCTCAGCGTCGCGCGGTAGTCGGGTGCCGAACGCCAGATGGTGAGGAAGGCCTCCTGCAGTACGTCTTCGGCCCATTCGTGCTGCCGAACCACGCGCATCGCGAGGCCGAAGAGCCGGGACGATGTGCGTTCGTACAGCGCCTGGAGGGCGGAGGCGTCGCGGCGGGCGACACGATCGAGCAGACCCAGCAGCTCGTCGTCGGGCGTCGTGGCGGAAGGCATCGGGACATTGTGCGGGAGCGGCGGCCATCTGGTGGGTACGCGCGTTCCCGGCTGCCGGATGCGCGCGGTGGGCGGCGATGAATTCACAAGTCCTTCAACTTTCGCCGGGTATGCATCCGGTTCATGAACGGGGCCGTAAGTCGAACGGGGCAGGCAGCAAGGAGAGGTCGCGGAGGGCGACCGCCGACTGCCACCCCGAACCTCAACCCGTTGTTGCCCATCGAAAGGAGCATTCCATGCGCATGACCGCCCCCCTGGCCACCGTGGCCGCCGCCGTCCTGTTGTCCGCCTGTGCCACCGCGCCCATGCCGGCCCCGTACTCGCAGGCCGGCCTGCCCGCCCCCGTCCAGGTGCCCGCCGGCCAGCGCGTCGCGCTCGAGACCGTGGGCGCCGGCACCATCACCTACGAATGCCGCGCCAAGGCCGACATGGCAGGCCAGTACGAGTGGTTCTTCGTCGGCCCCGATGCGCGCCTGATGGACCGCAGCGGCAAGGCCATCGGCCGCTATTACGGCCCGCCGGCCACCTGGGAGAGCATGGACGGCTCCAAGGTCACCGCCACCCAGGTCGCGGTCGCGCCGGGCGGCGCCGGCAACATCCCGCTGCAGTTGGTCAAGGCCAACCCGGCCATGGGCATGGGCGCCATGCAGGGCGTGAGCTACATCCAGCGCGTGGCCACCAAGGGCGGCGTCGCCCCCATGCTGCCTTGCGGTCAGGCCAGCCTGGGCCAGAAGCAGGTCGTCAACTACCAGGCGGACTACATCTTCTACAGGCCGGCGATGTAAGGCGGCAGGGTCTTGCTCCCTCTCCCCTCGCGGGAGAGGCCCGGGGAGAGGGGGCCGCCGCACTCCAGAGGTGCAACGGGTGCCGGCGGCGGCCGCCCCTCTCTCCAACCCCTTGTATCTTCGAATCTGAGATGACGAAGACCAAAGGTTTGGGAAGTTGTCCACAGCCCGTTGCCCCTTGGGGAGCGAATCCCGTGGGAGAGCTTTTGGCGTGGACGACCGACCTTCTGTTGCGCAACCCGAACAGTTGCTCGAAGGCTGGGTTGGGGCATCTTTGGAAGCAGCACCCACACAGACCCCGTATTTGCAAGGCTGGGAAATGACAGAAGCACTCGAACCCGTATTCATCGGCATCGACGTGGCCAAGGCCACGCTGGAGGTGGCGCTCAGCAGCGAGCCCCGAAGCTCGAGCTGGGCAAACGACGAGGCAGGGCTTGCCTCCCTGCTGGCCTACGTGGAGGGCGTTGGCGAGCGCGTGGCGCTGGTGTTGCTGGAGGCCACCGGTGGCCTGGAGCAGCCTGCCGCGGCGGCGCTGTGCGCGCAGGGCTACGCCGTGATCGTGGTCAACCCGCGCCAGGCGCACGACTTTGCCAAGGCGATGGGCCACTTGGCCAAGACCGACCGCATCGACGCGTACTCCTTGGCGCAGTTTGCCCGCACGCTCAACGCCAGCGACCGGCGCGACAAATTGCTGCTCAAGCCGGCCGAGCCCGAGCAGCAGGAGTTGCTGGCGATCGTGATGCGGCGCAAGCAGTTGGTAGGCATGCACGTGGCCGAGACCAACCGCCTGGCCAGCATGCATGCCTCGCAGCGCAAAAGCATCCGCGCGGTGCTCAAGGCGCTGGAGCAGCAGATCACGCAGTTGGACAAGGACGCGGGGCGCATGCTCAAGGACCACTTCAAGGACAAGCTGGAACTGCTCAAGGGGCTCAAGGGTGTCGGCCCAGGCACGCAGGCCGTGCTGATGGGTGCGCTGCCAGAGCTCGGACGACTGACGCGTCAGGAGATTGCCAAGTTGGTCGGCGTGGCGCCATTGAACCGCGACAGCGGCAACTTCAAGGGCCGGCGCACGACCTGGGGCGGGAGGGCCAACGTGCGATCGGCGCTGTACATGGCCAGTCTGAGTGCGGTACGCCACGAGCCCACGATCCGGGCGTTCTACGAGCGCCTGGTGGCCGCAGGCAAGCCCAAGAAGGTGGCGCTGGTGGCGTGCATGCACAAGCTGCTGACCATCATGAATGCGGTTATCAAATCGGGCGTGCCCTGGCAGCCTGGTTATCCACAGCACGCCACTGCATGAACTAACCATTGACTTTGAACACAGTTGCTCTCCCGCGAGGGAGAGGGGCCCAGGACGGGGCGTGGGTGGGACCATGCCCGTCGCTCGCGAAGGACGTGGGCATCCGTCCGACAAGGCACCGCGGCTTTGCCGTCCGGGCGCCGCCAGGGCGGCGGTGTACAACGTATGTTGCCCATCAAGCCCGCCGGCCCCATGTCCCAACTCCCTGCTCCGTCGCCCCGATTCGGTCCCCTGGATGTGCATCTGCTGCGCGAGGGAAGCCACGCCCGCCTGTATGAACGGCTGGGCGCGCATCTCGACGACGACGGCACCTTCCACTTCGCCGTCTGGGCCCCCAATGCCAGCCGCGTCGCGGTGATCGGCGACTGGAACGGCTGGAACGACGAGGCCGACGCCCTGCAGCCCCGGCCCGACGGCAGCGGCGTGTGGGAGGGCGAGGGCATTCCGGCGCAGCCCGGCCAGGCCTACAAGTACCGCATCTGGGGCCCGGACGGCCGCTACGTCGGCGAGAAGGCCGACCCTTTCGCCTTCAGCGCCGAACTGCCGCCCGCCACGGGTTCGCGCATCTGGGCCGGCACGCACGAATGGGGCGACTCGGCATGGATGGCCAGCCGCGCCGCGCGCAACGCCCTCGATGCCCCCATGAGCACCTACGAGCTGCACATGGGCTCCTGGCGCCGCCGCGACGGGCAATTCATGGGCTACCGCGAACTGGCCCACGCCCTGGCCGAATACATCGGCTGGATGGGCTTCACGCATGTGGAGCTGATGCCGGTCACCGAGCATCCCTTCTATGGCTCCTGGGGCTACCAGACCACCGGCTACTTCGCGCCCACGTCGCGCTACGGCGCGCCGGAAGACTTCATGTACTTCGTCGACCACCTGCACCAGCAGGGCATCGGCGTCATCCTGGACTGGGTGCCCTCGCACTTTCCCACCGACGCGCACGGCCTGGCCGAGTTCGACGGCACACACCTGTACGAGCATGCGGATGCCCGGCAGGGATTCCATCCCGAATGGAACTCGGCCATCTTCAACTACGGCCGCAACGAGGTGCGGGCCTTCCTGATCTCGTCGGCGCTGTTCTGGCTCGACCGCTTCCACATCGACGGCATCCGCGTCGACGCCGTGGCCTCGATGCTCTACCTGGACTACGCGCGCCAGCCCGGCGAGTGGGTGCCCAACGTGCACGGCGGCCGCGAGAACCTGGAGGCGGTCTCCTTCCTGCAGGACCTCAACCGCGCCGTCTACCGCGAGCATCCCGACACCTTCACGGTGGCCGAGGAATCGACCGCCTGGCCGCGCGTGTCCCGGCCCATCGAGATGGGGGGTCTGGGCTTCGGCATGAAGTGGAACATGGGCTGGATGCACGACACGCTCGACTACGTGCATGACGATCCGGTCTACCGCCGCTATCACCACCACCGGCTGACCTTCTCGCTGGTCTATGCCTTCACCGAGAACTTCGTGCTGCCGCTTTCGCACGACGAAGTCGTCTACGGCAAGGGATCGCTGATCGGCAAGATGCCGGGCGACGAGTGGCAGCAGTTCGCCAATCTGCGTGCGCTGTTCGGCTACATGTGGGCCCATCCGGGCAAGAAGCTGCTCTTCATGGGCGGCGAGTTCGGCCAGCGCCGCGAATGGACGCACGAAGGCGAGCTGGAATGGTGGGTCAGCGACCAGTGGGGCCACCGCGGCGTGCAGCGCTTCGTGCGCCAGCTCAACCGGCTGCTGCGCGAGGAGCCGGCGCTGCACCAGATCGACTTCGACCCGGCCGGCTTCCAGTGGCTGGACGCCGACGATGCCGAGCGCAGCCTCTACATCTTCCTGCGCAAGCCCGAGGACGGCGGCGCGCCCGTGCTGGTGGTGTGCAACATGACGCCGGTGCCGCGCCCGGGCCTGCGCGTGGGCGTGCCCGTGGCCGGCACCTGGACCGAGCTGCTCAACAGCGACGCGCAGGAATTCGACGGCAGCGGCTGGGGCAACCTGGGCGGCGTGGACACCGTGCCGGTGCCGGCCCATCGCCAGGCGCAGTCGCTGGTGCTGGCGGTGCCGCCGCTGTCCACGCTCTACCTGCGCGCACCGCTCGCCACCGACACCGATTCCGAGAAAGGTTTCCTCCGATGAGCGCTCCGGCCTCCTTGCTCAGTGCCCAGCCGCTGGTGCGCCCGATCGGCTTGGCCGATGGCCGCCAGCGTGCCGTCATCGATGCCGTGCTGCCCTGCGTGGACAACGGCCGCTTCGCCGCCAAGTGCGTGGCCGGCGAGCCCTTCGCGGTCGAGGCCCACTGCTTCGTCGAGGGCCACGACATGCTGCGCGTCATGCTGCACTGGCAGCGCGAGGGCGAGGCCTCGTGGACCGAGGTCGAGATGGCGCTGAAGTGGAACGACGAATGGCATGCCCAGTTCGTGCCGCCGGTGCCCGGGCGCTATCGCTACAACGTCGAGGCGTGGGTGGATGCCTTCGAGTCCTGGCACCACGAACTGGAGCGCCGCGTGGATGCGGCCGATATCCGCATCGCCGCCCGCGTGGGCGCGGCCGAGATCCTGGCCGCCGCCGACCGGGCGCGCGAGGCCGGGCAGGCCCAGGATGCGACCCGCCTGCAAGGCTGGGCCCTCGCACTGGAGGCCCGCGCCGCCGACGTCGGCGAGGACGCTGCCCTGCTCAAGGGCCAGGCGCTGGACGAGACCCTGGCGTCCATCGTGCGCCGCTATCCCGACCGGCGCCATGCCACGGCGCTCAAGCCCGGCTTTCCGCTGGTGGTCGACCGGCCGCTGGCGCGCTACTCGACCTGGTACGAACTCTTTCCGCGCTCCGCCTCGCCCGAGCCGGGCCGGCACGGCACCTTCGCCGATGTGCAGGCCCTGCTGCCGGGCATCGCGAAGATGGGCTTCGACGTGCTGTACTTCCCGCCTATCCATCCGGTGGGCCGGATGCAGCGCAAGGGTCGCAACAACGCGCTGGTGACGGAGGACGGCGACGTCGGCAGCCCCTGGGCCATCGGCGCGGAGGAGGGCGGCCATGACGCCATCCTGCCCGCGCTGGGCACGCACGAGGACTTCCGCGCGCTGGTCAAGGCCGCGCGTGGGCATGGCCTGGAGATCGCGCTGGACATCGCCTTCCAGTGCGCGCCCGATCATCCCTGGGTCAAGGAACACCCGGCCTGGTTCAAGTGGCGGCCCGACGGCACCGTGCAGTACGCCGAGAACCCGCCCAAGAAGTACCAGGACATCTATCCCTTCAACTTCGAGAGCGAGGATTGGGAAGGCATGTGGCTCGCCCTGAAGGGCGTGCTCGACCACTGGATCGCGCAGGGCGTGACGGTGTTCCGCGTGGACAACCCGCACACCAAGGCCTTTCCCTTCTGGGAGTGGGCCATCGGCGAGGTCAAGCGTGCGCATCCGCAGGTCATCTTCCTGGCAGAGGCCTTCACGCGCCCTAAGGTGATGCATCGGCTCGCCAAGCTCGGCTTCTCGCAGTCGTACACCTACTTCACCTGGCGCAACACCAAGGAAGAGCTCGTGGCGTACTTCACCGAACTGTCCAGCCGGCCGGGGCTGGACTACTTCCGCCCCAACGTGTGGCCCAACACGCCCGACATCCTGCATGCGCAGCTGCAGACGGGCTCGGACGCCATGTTCCGCCTGCGGCTGGTGCTGGCCGCCATGCTCAGCGCCAGCTACGGCATCTATGGCCCGGCCTATGAGCTCAAGGAGCATCTGCCGCGGCACGAGGGCAGCGAGGAATACCTCGACTCCGAAAAGTACCAGCTGCGCCACTGGGACCGCGGCCGCGCCGACAGCCTGGCGCCCTACATCGCGCACCTCAACGCCATCCGCCGCGCCCATCCCGCGCTGCAACGCAACGAGGGCCTCGTCTTCCTGCCCATCGACAACGACCAGCTCATCGCCTGGGTCAAGCAGTCGCCCGACGGGCAGGACGTGATCGTCACCGTGGTCAACCTCGACCCGCACCATGCCCAGTGGGGCTGGCTGCAGTTCGACCCGGCGGCGATGGGCTTCGGCGTGGAACCCGGCCAGTCCTTCCAGATGCACGACCTGCTCGGCGGCGAGCGCTTCATGTGCCAGGGCGCCCGCCACTTCATCCGGCTCGACCCGGCCGTCAGCGTGGCCCATGTCATGCATCTGCTGCGCAAGACGCGCAGCGAGCGCGACTTCGACTACTACCAATAACAGCAACAAGTCACTTCTGAGGAGGCGCGCCGCATGACGCAGACCGCACCCCGCCTGGCCCTGGAGAACGTCGAGATCGACAGCTCCGAGGATCCCACCTGGTACCGCGATGCGGTCATCTACCAGCTCAACGTCAAGGCCTTCAACGACACCAACGGGGACGGCATCGGCGACTTCAAGGGCGTGACCGAACGCCTGGACTATGTGAAGGAGCTGGGCGTCAACACCATCTGGCTGATGCCCTTCTACCCCTCGCCGCTGCGCGACGACGGCTACGACATCAGCGAATACTGCGCGGTCAATCCGCAGTACGGCACGCTGGAGGACTTCAAGGAAATGCTGGACGCGGCGCATGCCCGCGGCCTGCGCGTGATCACCGAGCTGGTGATCAACCACACCTCCGCCGACCATCCCTGGTTCCAGCGCGCCCGCCATGCGCCGGCCGGCTCGCCCGAGCGCAACTTCTACGTCTGGAGCGACACCGACCAGATCTACCAGGGCACGCGCATCATCTTCACCGACACCGAGACCAGCAACTGGGCCTGGGATCCGGTGGCCAAGCAGTACTACTGGCACCGCTTCTTCAGCCACCAGCCCGACCTCAACTTCGACAACCCCGAAGTGCTGGAGGCGGTGTTCGGCATCATGCGCTTCTGGCTCGACATGGGCGTGGACGGCTTCCGGCTGGACGCCATCCCCTATCTGATCGAGCGCGACGGCACCAGCAACGAGAACCTGCCCGAGACGCACGACGTCATCAAGAAGCTGCGTGCGGCCATCGACGCCAACTACACCAACCGCTTCCTGCTGGCCGAGGCCAACATGTGGCCCGAGGATGTGCGCGAGTACTTCGGCACCGGCGACGAGTGCCACATGTGCTATCACTTCCCGCTGATGCCGCGCATGTACATGGCCATCGCGCAGGAAGACCGCGACCCCATCGTCGAGATCCTGCAGCAGACGCCCGACATCCCCGAAGGCTGCCAGTGGGCGATCTTCCTGCGCAACCACGACGAGCTGACGCTGGAGATGGTCACCAACCGCGAACGCGACTACATGTACAGCACGTACGCGGCGGACAAGCAGGCGCGCATCAACCTGGGCATCCGCCGCCGGCTGGCGCCGCTGATGGGCAACGACAAGGACCGCATCAAGCTCATGAACGGCATGCTGCTGTCCATGCCCGGCTCGCCCATCATCTACTACGGTGACGAGATCGGCATGGGCGACAACGTGTTCGTCGGCGATCGCAACGGCGTGCGCACGCCCATGCAGTGGAGCAACGAGCGCAACGCCGGCTTCTCGCGCGCCGACCCGCAGCGGCTGTACCTGCAGCCCATCATGGACCCGATCTACGGCTACGAGGCCGTCAACGTCGAATCGCAGCTGCGCGACCAGAGCTCGCTGCTGCACTGGACGCGCCGCATGCTGGCCGTGCGCAAGACCAGCCGCGCTTTCGGACGCGGCCGCAAGACCTTCCTCAAGCCCGGCAACCGCAAGGTGCTGGCCTACCTGAGCGAGTACGAGGGCGAGGTCATCCTCACCGTCTTCAACCTCTCGCGCGCCGC
This sequence comes from Pseudacidovorax intermedius, assembly GCF_003350475.1. Lineage (GTDB taxonomy): Bacteria > Pseudomonadota > Gammaproteobacteria > Burkholderiales > Burkholderiaceae_C > Xenophilus > Xenophilus intermedius. The sequence continues at coordinate 75,304 of NZ_QQAV01000014.1, read as the reverse complement.
CCAGCCGGTGGAGCTGGATCTGGGCGCCTTCAAGGGCCGCGTGCCGGTGGAGATGCTGGGCCGCACCACCTTCCCGCCCATCGGCGAGCTGCCGTACATGCTGACGATGCCCTCGTACGGCTTCTTCTGGTTCCGCCTGGCCACCGATGTGGACGTGCCCAGCTGGCACCAGGAAGGCCTGCAGCTGCGCGACCGGCCGGTGCTGGTGCTGTTCGACGGCTGGTCCAGTCTGTTCCGCGAGCGCGTGATGCCCTGGCGCATCGGCATGGCCGACCGGCTGCGCGAGCAGTTCGAGGTCGACGTCATGCCGCGCCACCTGGAGGTGCAGCGCTGGTATGGCGCCAAGGGCGAGCCGATCCAGCGCGTGGGCATCGCCGACCATGCGACCTGGGACCGCGGCGAGCGCGCCTATGTGCTGCCGCTGCTGGATGTGCAGGCGGGCAGCGGCAGCGGCCGCTACTTCATGCCGCTGGGCATCGCCTGGGAAGACCTGGACGAAGAGACCATCAAGCAGTACGCCCCCGCCGTTGTCGCCAAGGTGCGCCAACAGGCCCAGGTGGGCGTGATGGGCGACGCCATGTTCGACCCCGCCTTCGCCCACGCGGTGGCGGTGGCCATGGCACAGGGGCTGGTGCTGCCGGCCACCGGCGGCGAGATCCGCTTCACTGGGAGCCGCGACCTGGCCGGCGTGGACGCCGCGGCCATCGAGGCCCTGGCCGTGAGCCGGCCCAGCGTGGCCAGCAGCAACACCGCACTCACCTTCGGCGACCAGCTCTTCTTCAAGTGCTACCGCCGCGTGCAGCCGGGCATCAACCCCGAGCTGGAGATCGGCCGCTTCCTCACCGAGACGGTGCGCTTCGCCAACTGCGTGCCGGTGGCCGGTGCCATCGAGTACCACGGCAACGACGGCACCGTCATGACGCTCGGCCTGCTGCAGGCCTTCGTGCCCAACCAGGGCGACGCCTGGGAATACACCCTGGCCTACCTGGAGCGGGCCCTGGCCGAGCACCAGGCCGCGCCCGAGGCCGCGCAGGTGGACCACGGCGCCTTCCTCACGCTGATGCGCCTGCTGGGCCAGCGCACGGCCGAGATGCACCTGGCCTTCGCGTCGGCGCCGGCGGACGACCCGGCCTTCGCGCCCGAGCCGCTCACGTCGGAAGACCGCGAGGCCCTGCGCCTGCGCGCCCACGACGATGCGCGTGCCACGATGAGCCTGCTGGCCGAGCGTCTGCCCACGCTGGGCGAGGGCGCGCAGGGCGACGCGCAGCAGCTCATCGAGCGACAGGCGCAGCTGCTGGAGCGCATCGCCGCCTTCGATGGCGTGGGCACCGGCGGCATCAAGACGCGCCTGCATGGCGACTACCACCTGGGCCAGGTGCTGGTCTCGCGCAACGACTTCATCCTCATCGACTTCGAGGGCGAGCCGGCGCGCAGCATCGACGAGCGCCGCGCCAAGGGCCCGGCCCTGCGCGACGTGGCCGGCATGCTGCGCTCCTTCAACTACGCGCGCTGGTCGGCCCTGAAGCGGGTGGCGCAGAACGTGGACGAGCTGGCCCGCCTCAATGCCGTGGCCGCCGACTGGGAGGCCGCCGTGCGCGCCGCCTACCTGGGTGGCTACCGCGACACGCTGGCCCATGCCGGCGCCGGGGCACCGGACGAGGCGCTGATGTCGCTCTTCGAGATCGACAAGGCCCTGTACGAGCTGCGCTACGAACTCAACAACCGCATCGACTGGGCCCAGGTGCCGCTGCAGGGGCTGCTGGCCCTGGCACGCGCGCCGGGGGTGTCCGAGGCATCACGAGGAGGTGAGCATCCATGAACGACTTCAGCATGCAGCTGTTGCCCCTGCGGGCCTTCCTGTACCAGATCGCGGCCTTCCTGCCGCGGCTGCTGTTCGCGGCGCTGGTGCTGGTGGGCGGCTGGCTCATCGCCAAGGTGGTGCGCTTTGCCGTCACCAAGGCGCTGCGGGCCGTCAACTTTCCGGTGCTGACCGAGCGGGCGGGGCTGGACGGCTTCCTGCGCCAGGGCGGGGTGAAGGTGGACACCACCGGCCTCGTGGGCCTGCTGGCCTACTGGGCGGTGATCCTGGCGGCGCTGATCATCGCCTTCAACGGCCTGGGGCTGACCTACATCACCGACCTGCTGGGCCGGGTGATCTGGTTCGTGCCCAACGTGTTCGTCGCGCTGCTGGTGCTGGCCTTCGGCGCCTACTTCGCTCGCTTCGTGGGCGATGCCGTGCGCACCTACGGCCGCAACGTGGGCATGCCCGACGCGACCTTCTTCTCGCGCATTGCGCAGTACGCCATCCTGGTGTTCGTCATCCTGATCGCGCTGGACCACCTGCGCATCGGCGGCGACATCGTGCGCGAGAGTTTCCTGGTGATCCTGGCCGGCTTCGTCTTTGCGCTGGCACTGGCCTTCGGGCTGGCCGGCAAGGACTGGGCGTCGCGCCACATCCAGCAATGGTTGCCGCCGGAGACCGAGGGTGCGCCCCGCACGGGCGGCGCCGCGGGGCCTGCCGTGGCCTCGCCAGCGTCCGCGGCGGCCCAGGCGGCTGCGGCCGACGCCGCTGCCCCCACCACGGTGCTCGACCCGCTGCCCGAGGTGCCGGCCACGGCCACGCCGCCCGCGCCCCAGGTCGACGGCGAGACGCTGCCGCGCCCGGCCTCGGCCCGCGGCGCGGACGATCCGCTGATCCCGCGCCGTCCGGTCGATCCGCCGCCCCCTCTTTGACATGGAAAGCTGAAAGCGAACGATGAGACGTGAGCACAAAATGCCCTTCGGCGCCACGGTGCTGGAGGGCGGGGGCGTTCGTTTTCGCCTGTGGGCGCCCGGCGTGGCCGAGGTGATGGTCGAGCGCCGCGCCCGTGGCACCGGCTGGGCCACGCACCCCATGAAGGCGGTTGGCGACGAGGGCTGGTTCGGCTGCGACGTGCCCATGGCCGCCGCCGGCGACGACTACCGCTTCGTGCTGCCCGACGGCCTGAAGGTGCCCGACCCGGCTTCGCGCCACAACCCCGACGATGTGCACGGCCCGAGCCGCGTGGTGGCCCCGGCCGCCTACGAATGGCACGACGATGACTGGCAGGGCCGCCCCTGGCGCGAAGCGGTGGTCTATGAGCTGCACATCGGCAGCTTCACGCCCGAGGGCACCTTCGACGCCGCCCGCAAGAAGCTGCCCGAGCTGGCCGCCTTGGGCGTGACGGCCATCGAGATGATGCCGGTGGCCGACTTTCCCGGCACCCGCGGCTGGGGCTACGACGGCGTGCTCCAGTTCGCGCCCGAGGCCAGCTACGGCCGGCCCGAGGCGCTCAAGGCCTTCGTGGATGCGGCCCACGGCCTCGGGCTGATGGTGCTGCTGGACGTGGTCTACAACCACTTCGGCCCCGAAGGCAACTACCTGCACGCCTACTGCCCGCAGTTCTTCAATCCCGCGCACCAGACACCCTGGGGCGCCGCCATCAACTACGACGGCGACCATGCGCGGCCGGTGCGCGACTTCTTCGTGCACAACGCGCTGTACTGGATCGAGGAGTTCCGCTTCGACGGCCTGCGCATGGACGCGGTGCATGCCATCCGCGACGACTCCGAGCTGCACATCGTGCGCGAGATCACCGAGGCGCTGCGAAAGGGCCCTGGCCGCGAGCGTGCCATCCACGTGGTGCTGGAGAACGAGCACAACCACGTCCACCTGCTCACCCGCGACGCCGAGGGCCGCCCGCACGACGCCACGGCGCAGTGGAACGACGACTTCCACCATGCCGCGCATGTGCAGGCCACGGGCGAGATCGACGGCTACTACCTCGATTACGCGAGCGAGCCCAAGGCGCTGGTCGGCCGGGCGCTGGCGGGCGGCTTCATCTACACCGGCCAGCCCTCGGTGATGCGCGACGGCGATCCGCGCGGCGAGCCCACTGACACGCTGCCGCCCACGGCCTTCGTCTCCTTCCTGCAGAACCACGACCAGATCGGCAACCGCGCCTTCGGCGAGCGCATCGAGGCACTGGCGCCGGCCCACCGGCTGCGGGCGCTGCGCGCGGCGCTGCTGCTGTCGCCCCATGTGCCGCTGATGTTCATGGGGGAGGAATGGGCGGCCACCGCGCCCTTCCTGTACTTCTGCGACTTCGGGCCTGAGCTGGCCCAGGCGGTGACCGATGGCCGGCGGCGCGAGTTCGGCCGCTTCGAGGGCTTCACCAGCGCCGAGGCGCGGGCCCGCATTCCCGACCCCAATGCCGAAAGCACCTTCACCGCCAGCCGGCTCGACTGGGCCGAGCGCGAGCAGCCCGGCCACCGCGAGCGCGTGCACGAGGTGCGCACGCTGCTGGCGGTGCGCAAGCGCCGTGTGGTGCCGCACCTGCCGGCCAGGCCGGGCAGCGGCCGCTGGCAACTGTCTGGCGACCTCCTCTTCCTGCAGTGGGAAATGGCGCCGTCGCAGCCGGACGGTCTATGCTGGCTGCAGATGGTCATCAACCTGGGCGATACCGAGCAATTGGGCGCCGCACCCACCGGCCGCGTGTTCCACAGCTGGGGCTGCCACCTGGCAGCCGGGCCGAGCCCGCGCCTGCCCCTGCTGGCGCTGTCGCCGGGCGGCGGATGTGCGGCCCTGCTGCAGTTGCCGGTCTTCGACGAGGACGACGACACCCTGTCCGTGTTCGAGGCGCCCTGACGGGGTGTGACCGCCGCCGCCGTGCCTGCCCCGCCGTGCCCCGGCACATCCCCCGGTGCCGCGGTGGCGTGCCCGGCCCCGGGCTGCGCGTTGCGCCGGTGCCGCCCCGGCCCAGGCAATCCCCCCAGCCACGACGGATTGGTCCACACTGGGTGAGCCTTTTCCTTTTCCTCCTGCGACTGTCCCTCCATGTCCGAAGCCCTCTATCGCGCCTGCGCCCGCTGCGGCCTGTCCCCCCGTTACCACGATGTCTGGGGCCGCGAGGTGGCGGTGGAGCCGCGGCACCTGGCCAGCCTGTTGCACGAGCTGGGCCTGGGGCGCCATGACCCGCAGGACGAGGCCGCATGGCAGGCCGAGATCGATCGTATGGACGAGGCCGAATGGCGCACGGCATTGCCGCCGGTGCTGCTGGCCCAGGCCGACAGCCTGCGCGTGCCCCTCAGCCTGCGCTGGCCCGAGGGCGAGTCCGCACCGTCGTGGACCCTGCAGCTGGAGCAGGGCGGCGCCCATGAGGGCCTGATCGACTTCGGTCAGGGCGAGGGCGCGCGCCGGCAGGTCGACGGGCGCATGGTCGTCGAGCGCCATGCCGTGCTGGAGCTGCCCGACGCCCTGCCCATGGGCTACCACCGCCTGCGCGTCGGCACGGCCGAGCTGCTGCTGATCGCCGCGCCGGCCTCGTGCCAGCCGCCACCCGGCGATGCCGAGGGCGTGCGGCACTGGGGCGTGGCCGCGCAGCTCTATGGCCTGCGCTCGGACACGCAATGGGGCATGGGCGACTTCGCCGACCTGGGCCGCCTGGTCGAACAGGCCGCCGGCCTGGGTGCGCAGGCCGTGGGCCTCAATCCCTTGCATGCGCTGTTCCCGGACGATCCCGGCCAGTGCAGCCCGTACAGCCCGTCCTCGCGGCTCTTCCTCAATCCGCTCTACATCGCCGTCGAGGCCCTGCCCGAATATGCCGACTGCCTGGAGGCGCGCCGCCTGGTGGAGTCCGACGAGTTCCAGGCCCGGCTGGGCCACCTGCGCGCCCAGTCGCTGGTGGACCACGAAGGCGTGGCAGCCGCCAAGCTGGAGGTGCTGGCGCTGCTGCACGCGCATGTGCAGGCCCGGCGCCAGGTGCCCGAGCCCGGCCTGGTCGCGCGCCAGCGCGAGGAGGCCTTCCGGGCCTTCTGCCAGCAGCGTGGCGAGGCGCTGCAGCGCCATGCCACCTTCGAGGCCCTGCGCCGTCACCTGCGTGCCCGCGATCCCGACTGCTGGGGCCCGCCCTGCTGGCCCGCGGCCTACCGCGATCCGGGCTCGGCCGAGGTGAAGGCCTTCGCGCAGCAGCATGCGGCGCAGGTCCACTTCCAGGCCTGGCTGCAGTGGCTGGCCGCCAGCCAGCTCGAGGCCGCCGCGCGCCAGTGCCGCAGCCGCGGCATGGCCATCGGCCTGTACCTGGACCTGGCCGTCTCGGTGGACCGGCACGGCGCCGATGCCTGGGCCGGCGGCGACGTCTTCGCGCCCGGCGCCAGCGTGGGTGCGCCGCCCGATGCCCTCAACCAGCTGGGGCAGGACTGGGGCCTGCCGCCCATGCGGCCCGCAGCCCTGCGCGCCAGCGGCTACGGCCTGTTCATCGAGGCCCTGCGCGCCAGCATGCGCAACGCCGGCGCGGTGCGCATCGACCATGTGATGGGCCTGACCCGCCTGTTCTGGATCCCGCCCGGCGAGAAGGCCGCCAGCGGCGCCTACGTGGCCTATCCGGCCGAGGAGATGATGGCCATCGTCGCCCTCGAAAGCCGGCGCCAGCGCTGCGTCGTCATCGGCGAGGACCTGGGCACCGTCACCGACGCCACGCGGGCGCTCATGCAGCGCTACGGCCTGCTGTCGTACCGGCTGATGGTGTTCGAGCGCGAGGGCGCGGCCTTCAAGCGGCCCGCGGCCTACCCGGCCCAGGCGCTGGCGGCGGTGAGCACGCACGACCTGGCCACGCTGGAAGGCTGGTGGTCGGGGGCCGACCTGGGCGAGCGCATCCGCCTGCAGCTCTACCCCAGTGACGAGATGGCGCGCCAGCAGCTGGCGGAGCGCGCGGCCGACCGCGTGCAGCTGGCCTTCGCGCTGGAGGATGCCGGCCGGCTCGATGCCGAGGCGGGCGCGCGCCTGCTGGGCAGCGGCGACTTCGGCACCGAGGCCGCGGCCGCCGTGCACGGCTGGCTGGCCCAGGCGCCGTCGCGGCTGCTGATGGTGCAGGCCGAGGACCTGCTGGGCGAGCGCGGCCAAGCCAACCTGCCGGGCACGGTGAACGAGCATCCCAACTGGCGCCGGCGGCTGGCGCTGCCTGTGGAACAGTGGGCGCAGGCGCCGCGCGTGGCCGCCATCGCCGCCGCCGTGGCCGCCGAACGGCCGGCCGTGGGCGGTGCGGCTGCGGCCGAGGGCCCGGTGCGCCATCCGCTGCGCCTGCCGCGGGCCACCTACCGGCTGCAGTTCCATGCCGGCTTCACCTTCGACGATGCCATCGCCATCCTGCCCTACCTGCAGCGGCTGGGCATCAGCCATGTCTATTGCTCGCCGCTGCAGCGTGCGCGCCCGGGGAGCACCCACGGCTACGACGTGGTGGCGCATGACCAGATCAATCCCGAACTGGGCGGCGAGGCCGGCTTCATGCGCTTCTGCGCCGCGCTGCAGCGCCACGGCATGGGCCAGATCCTGGACCTGGTGCCCAACCACATGGGCGTGCTCGGCGGCGACAACCCCTGGTGGGAAGACGTGCTGGAAAACGGCCCCGCCTCCCTCTACGCCAACCACTTCGACATCGAATGGCAGCCCGCCGACCCGGAGCTGGCCGGCAAGGTGCTGCTGGCCGTGCTCGGCGGCGCCTACGGCCAGGTGCTGGACGACGGCGAGCTGAAGCTGGGCCTGGACGCCACGGGCGGGCGGCTGGCCATCCACTACCACGACCATTGCTTTCCGGTCGCGCCCGAAAGCTACGCGCCCGTGCTGCGCTCGGCCGAGCCGCTGATGGCCGGCCCCGAGGACGCGGCCGCCCTGGCCGGCGTGGCGCAGGCCTTCGAGTCGCTGCCCGCCGGCGCGGAAGACGCCGCGCGGCGCGCCCGCGACAAGACCGCCGCCCAGGCCCGCCTGGCCGCGCTGATCGGCGAATCGGCCGCCTTCGGCAGCGCCGTGCAGGCGGCCGTGGCGCGCTGGAACCATCCGCGCCACCGCGAGGCGCTGCACCAGCTGCTGGAGGCGCAGCACTACCGCCTGGCCTTCTGGCGTGTGGCCTCGGACGAGATCAACTACCGCCGCTTCTTCGACGTCAACGAGTTGGCCGCGCTGCGCATGGAGCGGCCCGAGGTCTTCGAGGCCACGCATGCCCTGCCGCTGGACCTGGCTGCGCGCGGCCTGGTGGACGGCCTGCGCATCGACCATCCCGACGGCCTGCACGACCCGGCCGCGTACTTCGACCGGCTGCAGCAGGGCTTTGCGCGGCGCACCGGCCGGCGCCTGGCGGCCGATGACGGCAGCGGCCGACCCGAGCGGCCGCTCTACGTGGTCGCCGAGAAGATCGCCGCCGGCCATGAGGAGGTGCCCGAGGCCTGGGCCATCCACGGCACCACCGGCTACCGCTTCGCCAACGTGGCCGCGGGCGTACTGGTGCAGACCGAATCCGACGCCGCCTTCGACCGCATCTGGCGCGGCTTCACGGGCGAGGACGCGCCCTTCCACGAGGTCGAGTACCTGGGCAAGCGGGCCGTCACCCGCAATGCGCTGGCCTCGGACCTGACCATGATCGCCACGGCCGCGCTGCGCATCGCCCGCGCCGACCGCCGCACGCGCGACTACACCCTCAACAACCTGCGCCGCGCGCTGGCCGAGGTGGCCACCTGCATGCGCGTCTACCGCAGCTACGTGACCGACCGCGGCCTTTCCGCGCAGGACCAGCGCTACATCGACGATGCCATCGCCGCCGCGCGCGAGCGGGGCGAACTGGCCGACGACAGCATCTACGACTTCGTCGGCCAGGCGCTGCGCGGCGAGCTGCATGCGGGCGACCCGGTGCTGCATCCGCAGGTGCTGCGGCTGGCGGCGCGCTTCCAGCAGTTCAGCGCGCCGGTGGCCGCCAAGGGCGTGGAGGACACGGCCTTCTACCGCTGGTACCCGCTCGCCTCGCTCAACGAGGTGGGGGGCGACCCGGCCACCTTCGGCTTCACGCTGGAGCAGTTCCACGAGGCCAGCGCCGACCGCGCGCGCCGCTGGCCGCACACGCTGCTGGCCACTTCCACCCACGACAACAAGCGCGCAGAGGACGTGCGCATGCGCCTGCATGTGCTCTCGGAGATGCCGGCCACCTGGCGCCTGGCGCTGCGCCGCTGGCATGCGCTGGCCGAGCCGGAGGCGCAGGTTGCGCTGCTCGACCATGGCGTGACGCCGTCGCGCGCCGACGAATACCTGCTCTACCAGACCATGCTGGGCATCTGGCCCGCCGGCGGCGCCGACGAAGAGGCCCGCGAGGAGCTGGCCGAGCGGCTGGTGCGCTACATGCACAAGGCCGCGCGCGAGGGCAAGCGCCACACCAGCTGGGTGATGCCCGACGAGGCCTACGAAGGCGCGCTGGCGCAGTTCGTGCGCGGCGTGGTGGACAGCGAGGAGTTCCGCGCCGACTTCGAGCCGCTGGCCGCGCGGCTGGCCTGGTGGGGCGGCCTCAATTCGCTGGTGTTCACGGCGCTCAAGTTCTGCTCGGCCGGCGTGCCCGACACCTACCAGGGCACCGAGTGCCTGGACTTCAGCCTGGTCGATCCCGACAACCGCCGCCCGGTCGACTATGCGGCGCGCAGCGAGCTGTTGGCCGGCCTGGAGGCCCTGGCAGCCCGCCCGGAGCGCATGGCCGAGGGCCTTGCCGAGCGCATGACGCCCGCGCGCCTGGGCGAGGCCAAGCTGTGGACGGCCTGGCGCCTGCTGCAGATGCGCCGCGAGCATGCCGCCCTGGTGCGCGACGGCGACCACCAGCCCCTGTACGCCAATGGGCCGGCCGACGAGGCCGTGGTCGCCTTCACCCGGCAGGCCGGGGACGATGCGCTCGTCTTCGTCGCGGGCCGCTTCTTTGCCGAACAGGACGACGACCGGCGCGACGCGCCGCCGCCTGAGGGCTGGGACGCGCAGGCCTGGGCGGGGACCACGCTGGCGCTGCCGCAGCGACCGGGCGGCTGGCGCGACGTGCTCAGCGGACGCCATGTCGAGGGCGGCTGGGCGGCGGTCGACGCGCTGCTGCAGACGCTGCCCTGCGCGGTGCTGGTGCCCGCGGAACACGCGGTGTAGGCGGCGTCCTTCAGGGCAGCCGGCCGATGCCTGCTGCCTTGTGAGGCGTCGCGCCTCATCATGGTGCTCTACATCCAGGTCCGACGGAGACAGCCATGACTACCCTGCAAAGTGCCGTGTTCCCCGGCAGCGTGCTCCAGCACCCCGAGCGCATCCACCTCGACTGCCGGGGCGACGTGAGCTATTGGATGGGCGAATTCGGCGTCACCGAATCGCTATTGCGCCTGGCCGTGGAGCGCGTGGGCGATTCGCCCGGCGCCGTGCGCCGCCTCATGCGCGACGGCTGGGGCGCCCGCCCGCCCGCCGCCGCCCCGTGGCCGACGCTCACTGCCTGAAATCACCTACGCGGCCCGCCGGCCGCCTTCGCAGCATCGCTCCATGGCCACCGGACACTGGAGAGCACCGATGCCCCAACTGGATTTCGAGGAGGGCCTCGCCCCTCCGCTGATGCCCGCGCCGGGCACCCCGCCGGGCGAAACCTGGCTCTGGCATGTGCCGGGCCGCGGCTACGACAGCGCCCACGAGCGCGCCGCCCGCACCGACTTCGCCCAACGGCTGGCGGGCCTGAAGGGTTACCGCTTTGCCGGGGACTTCGATCCGCAGCGTCCTGTCGGCGCACCGCAGTACGTGGTGCCCAACGACACCCTCACGACCGCCGACGCCCAGACCGCGGGCATCCATGGCCCGCACGACCTGTTCGGCGGCGTCGTTCCCCATTCCTTCGTCGCCACCAAGGCCATCACCCATCCGCTGGTCGATGCGGATGCGGCGCGGCCCGAAGGCTGGTCGACCGACTTTGCCGCGCAGTCGGCCGATGCGGTGCTGCACGGCTACACCGCCTTCAGCCTGGCCGAGGCGCAGCGAGCGGGCCGGATGATGCTGGCCCGCGGCCCCGTGCGGGTGAAGGCCGTGCGTGGCACGGCCGGTCGGGGCCAGAGCGTGGCCCACGACACCGAGTCGCTGGACCGCCAGCTGGAAGCGCTGGGCGAGCCCGCCATCGCCGCCGACGGCGTGGTGCTGGAAGAGAACCTCCGCCATCCCGACACGGTGAGCGTGGGCCAGGTCATTGTCGGCAGCCTGGTGCTGAGCTACTACGGCCACCAGCGGCTGACCTACGACAACCAGGGCGAGGCGGTGTATGGCGGCTCGCAGCTCACGCTAGTGCGCGGCGGCCTGGACGTGTTGATGGCGGAGCCCTTCCTGCCCGACGCCCTGCGGCTGGCCGTGGCGCAGGCCCGCAGCTACCACGCGGCGGTGGAGCGCTGCTACGAGGGCTTCTTCGCCTCGCGCATCAACTACGACGTGGCCCAGGGCATGGACGTGCACGGCCAGTGGCGATCGGGCGTGCTGGAGCAGTCCTGGCGCCTGGGCGGCGCCACCAGCGCAGAGATCGCCGCACTGGAGCGCTTCCATGCCGACCCCACCCTGCAGCGCCTGCGCGCCGCCAGTGGCGAGTGCTATGGCGCAGAAGAGCCGCCCGCGGGCGCGCAGATCTACTACCGGGATGTGGACCCGAGCGTGGGCCTCATCACCCGCTATGCGCTGATCCTTCCCGATGCAGACCCAGCTTGAGACCCTGCAGATCGCCGTCGACGATCAGAAGATCGACGGCACCCTGGTGGCCGCGGCCAAGGTGCCCGGCGTGCTCCTGGTGCACGGCTGGGACGGCAGTCAGGAGCAGTACCTGGCCCGGGCCCGCGAGATCGCCGCACTCGGCTGCGTGTGCCTCACCTTCGACCTGCGCGGCCACGCCCGCCACGCCGCGCAGCGGCTGGACGTGACGCGCGAGGACAACCTGCGCGACGTGCTGGCGGCCTACGACACGCTGGCCGGCCATCCCGCCGTCGATCCCACCGCCATCGCCATCGTCGGCAGCAGCTACGGCGGCTACCTGGCGGCGCTGGTCACGGCCCTGCGGCCGGTGCGCTGGCTGGCCATGCGCGCGCCCGCGCTCTACCGCGACGAGGACTGGGAAGTGCCCAAGGGCCAGCTCAGCCGCAGCGACCTGGCGGCCTATCGCCTGACCGCCATCGCGCCCGAGGCCAACCGCGCGCTGGGGGCCTGCGAGGCCTTCCGCGGCGACGTGCTGGTGGTCGAGTCCGAGCACGACAGCACCGTGCCACATCCGGTCATTGCCAACTACCTGGGTTCCTTTCGCGCCGTGCGCTCGGTCACCTACCGGGTGATCTCGGGCGCGGACCATGCGCTGTCCAAGGAAGCTTGGCGCAAGGCCTACGGCGCGCTGTTGGTGACGTGGATGACCGAGATGATGCGGGGGCTGCACGTGGCGCCGGACATGGCGGCCTCGCGCGCGCCGGTCAGTCCGCCCTGAGGCAGGCGCCCGCGCGGCGTTCCGTTCAGTGCCGGACGGCCGTATGGGTCCGGACCCGCCTCACTCCTTCGGTGAGAGACGCTTGGCACGTCCGCCGTCGAGTTGTTCGATAGCGCGGAGAAGGTGTTGTGCATTGGTTGGGTTGCGCAAAAGGTGGGCGGTGTCTCCAGTCACGGCCAGCGCAGCCAGGCTGGTGGTAAAGCCGCTCACGTTGCCGCCCAGCGCCGCGGTGGCGTTGCGCGCGGCCTCCAGCACCTGACGACAGGCGCTGCGCATGGTGTCGCCCTGTTCGAGCCGCTGGCGCGGGCCCGAGATGGCCAGCACGCCCTGCAGCGCGCCGCCCACGCCGAACACCGGGGCGGCTGCGGAGGCCGTCTCGGGGTCGCGCTCGCCCCAGGAGGTGGCCCACAGCCGTTCGCGGATCGCGTCGCCTTCCGGCAGTTCGGGCAGATCGGGCTCGTCCTGCAGGCCGAAGGCCATCAGCACCTTGCCCGAGGCGCCCTGGCCGATGGCGTAGCCCTGGCCGACCTGCACCGAGGCACGCACCGAACGCGCGGGCTCCACGCGGAACAGCGCCACCCGCTGCAGACCGTGTCGCACGTAGAAGGAGGCCGTCTCGCCGCTGGCGGCACTCAGCTGCTCCAGCAGCGGCTCGATCACATGCCCCACCTGGAAGGAGCGCTGGTACACCGCTGCCAGCCGCAGCGGCTGCGGCCCAATGGCGTACTGCCCATCGGGCAGGCGGCGCACGAAGCCGCCGTGCTCCAGCGCCCCGAGCAGGCGCAGCACCGTGCTCTTGTACAGGCCCGTGCGGCGCGACAGCTCCGACAGGGTCAGCCGCGGGCTGTCTGCGTCGAAGGCGGCCAGTAGCGCAAAGGCCCGGTCGAGAACGGCCACGCCGCTGGACTCGGGGGCGTCGGCGGAAGAGGAGGCAGCGTCGTCGGTCATGGCGGCAGCGGGGCAGAAGAGGTCGGTTCGCGGGAGCGGCGCGAAGTGTGACATGCCAGCGCTCCGGCTCTTTTGCGCGGGATGTGCCAAGGGTTAACCCGATAGCCCAAGCAGATGAGACGACCTAGAGTTCTGTCTGACAGATTTGAGTTCTGTCTAACAGAACAACCATCGACCCAGGAGACTCCCCTTGAAGACTTTCCATCGTCTGGCGCTCTGCGCCACGCTGGCGCTGCACGGCGCCCTGGCCGCCGCGCAGGCCGGCTTTCCCACCCAGCCCGTCAAGATCGTGGTGCCCTTTCCGCCGGCCGGCGGAACGGACGTGCTCACGCGGCTCGTGGTCAACGAGATCACGGCCAAGGACACGCGCTGGAACTTCGTCATCGACAACAAGCCGGGCGCGGGCGGCAACATCGGCCTGGACGCCGTGGCCAAGGCCCGCAAGGACGGCTACACCTTCGGCGCCGGCCAGACGGCCAACCTGGCGATCAACCCCGCGCTCTACAGCCGCATGCCCTTCGATGCGGCCAAGGACTTCGCGCCCGTGGTGCTGCTGGCCTCGCAGCCGGTGGTGCTGGTGGTGCGCGCCGACTCGGCCATCCACACCCTGGCCGACCTCAAGACCCAATCCAAGAGCCGCCAGCTGACCATGGCCTCGGCCGGCACCGGTACGGTGGGTCATGTGGCCGGCGAGATGTTCGCGCGCCGCGCCGGCATCCAGGTGATGCATGTGCCGTACAAGGGCGCCGGTCCGGCGATCACCGACATGCTGGGCGGCCAGACCGACATCTACTTCGCCACGCCGCCCAGCGTCATCTCGATGGTCAAGGCCGGCAAGCTGCGCGCCGTGGCCGTGACCTCGGGCCAGCGCATCGAGGTGCTGCCCGACGTGCCGACGGTGGCCGAGTCGGGCTACCCCGGCTTCGTCGCCGAGGACTGGAAGGCCCTGGTGGCGCCCGCCGGCACGCCGGCCGAGGCGGTGGAGGCGCTCAACGCCGTGGCCAATGCCGCGCTCAAGCGCCCCGACGTGATCGCCCGCCTGCGCGACGAAGGCAGCGCGGCCCGCGGCGGCACGCCGGCCGAGCTGGGCGCCTTCATGAAGAGCGAGCAGGCGCGCTGGGGCACAGCCGTGCGCGAGTCTGGCGCGCGGGTGGATTGAAGGATGGGTGCTTCGTTGCAGGGCATCCGCGTCCTCGATCTCACCAATGTGCTGGCCGGGCCCTTCGCCTGCCACCAGCTGGCCCACATGGGCGCCGACGTCATCAAGGTGGAAAGCCGCCAGGGCGGCGACCTGGCCCGGCAGCTCGGCGCCGACCCGGAACTCAATCGCCGCCACATGGGCGTCTCCTTCCTGGCGCAGAACCCGGGCAAGCGCTCCATCACCGTCGACTTCAAGAAGCCCGCCGGAAAGGAGGTGCTGCGCCGCCTGGTGCGCAGCGCCGACGTGCTGGTGGAGAACTTCCGCCCCGGCGTGATGCAGCGCCTGGGCCTGGGCTACGAGTCGCTGCTGGCCGAGAACCCGCGCCTCGTCTACTGCGCCATCTCCGGCTTCGGCCAGGACGGCCCGCTGCGCGACCTGCCGGCCTATGACCAGATCATCCAGGGCATGTCGGGCACCATGAGCATCACCGGCGCGCCCGACAACGCGCCCTACCGTGTGGGCTATCCGATGGCCGACACCATCGGCGGCATGACGGCGGCCTTCGCCATCGCTGCGGCCCTGGCCGACCGGCAGCGCACCGGCGGCACCTTCATCGACGTCTCCATGCTCGAGGCGGTGATGGCGACCATGGGCTGGGTGGTCTCCAACCATCTGATCGCCGGCCGCGCGCCGCAGCCCATGGGCAACGACAACTTCACCGCCAGCCCCTCCGGCACCTTCCGCACGGCCGACGGGCTGCTCAACATCGCCGCCAACAAGCAGGAGCAGTTCGAGGCCCTGTGCCGCGTGGTGGAGCGGCCCGACCTGCCGCAGGACCCGCGCTTTTGCGAACGCCAGGGCCGTCTGCAGCACCGCGCCGAACTCAAGACCCAGCTTGAAGCGGCCCTGGCCGCGCGCACCACCGAGGCCTGGTGGCCGCTGCTCAACCAGGCCGGCGTGCCGGCGGGGCCGGTCTACACCGTGGGCGAGGCGCTGGCGCATCCGCAGGTGGCCGGCCGCGGCATGATCGGCCGCTTCGACGACGTGCCGGGCGTGGGCCGCGACATCCGCGTGGTGCGCACCGGCTTCAAGATCGACGGCCAGGCGCCGCGTGTGGACACGCCGCCGCCCACGCTGGGCCAGCATTCCACGGAGATCCTGGCCAGCCTCGGCTACTCGGCCGGGGAGATCGCGCAACTGCAAGACGAACAAGCCATATGACCGATCCCGCATCTCTGCCGGCTGGCGCTTCTGCCCCCGGCGCCAAGCCCGCCCCCGACGCCCGCCGCACCACCGAGGACTGGTGGCGCACCTCCATCATCGACATGTCGCCCGGCGTGATCCGCTACCGCGGCTACCCGATCCAGGACCTGATCCGCGAGCGCGTGAGCCTGGCCCAGATGATCTGGCTGATGACCCGCGGCGACCTGCCCACGCCCGGCCAGGCCGCGCTGCTGGAGGCCGCGCTGATGGCCGCCGTGGACCACGGCCCGCAGGCGCCCAGCATTGCCATCGCGCGCATGGCCGCCACCTGCGGCGTGGGCCTGAACAGCGCCATGGCCTCGGCCGTCAACGTGCTGGGCGACGTGCACGGCGGCGCGGGCGAGCAGGCGGTGGAGCTGTACGAGGACATCGCCGCCCGAATGGACGCCGGCACCGATGAGGACCGCGCCGTGCAGGAGGGCCTGGACGCCTTCATCGCCGCGCGCGGCAAGGTGGTGGCGGGCTTCGGCCACCGCTTCCATCCGGTGGACCCGCGCTCGGCGCCGCTGCTGGCGCTGGTGGACGAGGCCGCGGCGGCCGGCGAGGTCGACGGGCGCTTCGCCCGCATCGGTCGCGCGGTCGAGGCGCGCCTGTCGGCCGCCAAGGGCAAGCCCATTCCCATGAACATCGACGGCGCCACCGCCGTCATCTATGCCGAGCTGGGCTTTCCAGCGCCGCTGGCGCGCGGGCTGTTCTGCCTGTCCCGCTCGGTGGGCGTGCTGGCGCATGCGTGGGAGCAGACCGCACAGGATGTGCGCATCAAGGGCCCGATTCCGCGGCAGTACCAGCCCACTTACGACGGGCCGCCGCAGCGCGAGGTGCCGGCGCAGCGCTGAGGGCCTGAACCGCAGACCGAGGCCCCTGACCCCGAGGCCCAGGCGCACTGCCAGGCAGTTCACCGAAGTCCGTTCGGGCTGAGCTTGTCGAAACCTGACAAAAGCCCTTCGACAAGCTCAGGGCGAACGGGTTGAGTGACTCACAGCCAACATGTCGACTGACGGGAATCGAGCGCCAGGGGCGCTGCAGCGCGTGCATCTGCCCCGTTTCTGGAAGCAAGATCATCTGCGGCCGGCTGCGGCGTAGTTCCTTGCGCCTGCTTTGGCCAGCCCGGATAGTCCGCCCCTGCCATTCCACATCGAGGCAACGGAAGTACCGTTGCGCAGCCGTGTGGACGCGACGCGCCAGGGTCCGGCACCCGCCCAGGCTGGCAGCGCTTAACGGCGGAGCCGAGGAATTCCGCAGGGCCGCCGCGATGCAACGCATCGCGACGCGATATGGAGGATCCACACCAATGAACTTGAATCGACGCCACGTGCTTGCTGCCGCGGGCATTGCCATGGTCGGGCTGTCCGGCTGCATCACTGAGCACATGTACAAGCAAAACACTTACTGGGAACAGATAAACGGTTTCTTTGCTAACCAGGATGGCAGCAGCTTGGTCATCCTTGGCCAGAGCTATCACTACGTGTTCGCGGCTCCTCCCGCACTGAGGGCAATGTTGGCTCCCGCCTTGCACGGCGCTGCGCGCGACGCCGAGTTCGAGGAATTCGAAGTGGAGGGCGGCAGCACGGTGACAGGCAAGATCAATCTCGAGCTAAAGCCAGACCTTGATCCTGCACAGCAGCGACTGGTGGAGAGCTCAGGCTTCGTGCTGACTGGCGGCGGCTGGAAGGCAACTGTGGCAATGAAGGGCACCCGCTATTCAACTGATCAATTTAAGGGTCCGGCCAGCCAGAAATTCAGGCGGGAGTACATCGTGAGCGTGACTGAGAGGTCCTCAGCTGCTGGGACCGCTCTAAAGGTAGCAGCAACGCCAGTGACTGTGTTGGCGGACGGGGCGTTGATCCTCGGAACCGTCGTGTTGTTTCCGGTGCTTCTTTGGTGTGCGATGGCGCAAAATCCGTGCTTGAGGTAACGGCAGCCGGCTAAGCTGGCGGCTCTGTTTCAGCCACCATGCATCCCGTTCGTGCATGCCGTCTCCCGATGTCCGCCACTCTCCCCTCCTTTCCCTTCGACGCCGTGCTTTTCGACTGCGACGGCGTTCTGGTCGATTCCGAGCCGATCACCCACCGCGTGCTGGTGGCCATGCTCCACGAACTGGGCTGGCCCATCACCGAGGAAGAGGCGATGCAGGTCTTTATCGGCAAGGCGGTCAAGGACGAGGCCGAGCTGATCTACCAGCGCACTGGTGTGCGCATCGACCGCGCCTGGCTCGACCGCTTCTGGGCCCGACGCAACGAGGCGCTGGAACGCGAGCTGGTCGCCATTCCCGGCGCGGTTGCGGCGGTGCGCGAGCTGCACCGCCAACTGGACGGGCGCATCGCCTGCGCCTCGGGCGCCGACCGGCGCAAGGTCGAGCTGCAACTGGCCAAGGTCGGCCTGCTGGACCTGTTCGAAGGCCGCATCTTCAGTGGCCACGAGACGCCGCGCAGCAAGCCGCATCCCGACGTGTACTTGGCCGCCGCCGCCGCTCTGGGCGTGCCGGCCGCGCGCTGCGCCGTGGTGGAAGACACCGTCACCGGCGCCACCGCCGGCGTGGCCGCGGGCGCCACGGTCTTCGGCTATAGCCCGGGCGGGCCGGGCCACAGCGGCAGCCAGGCCTTGCTGTCGGTGGGCGCGGCGACCACGTTCGAGGACATGGCTCGGCTGCCCGCTCTGCTGGCCGCCTGGACCGGCCGCTGAGCCCGGCCTCTGCCCCGCGTCCGTCGCGCCGCCGCCCTCGCCGCCTTGCCCCAGCCACCATGGGCGACCCCCGACCCCACCGCGTCATCCACCTGCAGCCCGAAGCGCCGGAGAAGCCGCCCTACGGCGCCCCGTGCAACGGCTGCGGCGTGTGCTGTGCGCATGCGCCCTGTCCGCTGGGCATCGTGGCCAGCCGTCGCACGCAGGGGGCCTGCGCCGCGCTGGTCTGGCAGGGCGGGGCGCAGGTCTACCGCTGCGGCCTGATCGTGGAGCCCGAGCGCTGGTTGCCGCGCCCACTGCGGCGCGCCGCCCCGCTGCTGGCGCGCCTGGCCCGGCGCTACATCGCCGCCGGCAAGGGCTGCGACGCGCACCTGGAGACCGAGAGGGCATGAGCGTTCTTACGGCCGCTGGCATGCGCGTTGCACGCCTGCTCCCATGACCTCGCCACCCCGCGTCAGCACCGTGCAGTCCGGCCATGGCAGCATCGCCGGCATGCCTGCCGCTCCTCGCCCTGGCCAGTCCACCTGGCCCGCCACGCTCGCCCTGGCCGCGGCCATGGTGCTGTACGTGGGCGGCCTGCAGCTGTGGGACCAGCTCACGCCGAGCGCGCGGGCCGTGGCCCAGGGACAGCCGCTCACCATCGGCCCGGCCCGCTTCGTGCCGGCGCCAGGCTGGCAGATGGACGTGGCCCGCTCGCGGCCCGGCCAGTCGCTGGTGCTGGTCAAGAGCGGCCACAGCTTTTCGGTGCAGACCGCCGCCTGGCATGGCGACGCCGACGGCCTGCTGCGGCGCGAGCAGCGGCTGCTGGAGCGCGGCTACCGCCTGCGCGTGGAAGGCGAGCCGTCGGGCTTCTTCACCGACTGGGGCCTGCAGGGCACCACCTTTGCCTACTACGGCGCGCGCATGAGCGGCCGGCTGTGGCTGGTGATGGACGAGGCGCGTGCCACCGTCGTCACCGTCGACTTCTACGGACCCAACCAGGACACCGACGCCGGCGCGCAGGCGCTGACCGAGGCGCAGGACATGCTGGCCTCGATGGACCTGGGCGCCGCATGAGACCGCTTGTCGTGCCGGCCGCGCCTTCACCCCCATCCGCCCATGAGCCGAAGGCCCTGGCGCGCCTGCAGGCCTTCGAGGCCGAGGAGCCCTTCTTCCAGCCGCGGCGCGCCGCCTTCTGGCTGATGGTGGCGCTACTGCTGCTCGGGCTGTGGTCCATGGGCCAGCTCTACCTGTCGGGCCTGCGCGTGGTGCCGGTGGCGGCGCTGCTGGCCACGCTGGCGTGGGCGCTGTATGCCCGGCTCTTCATGGCCGCCTTCGGCGCCATGGACCTGCTGGCGCAGCACCGGCCCGCGGCGTACGGCCTGGCCTTCGCCTGGGGCGGCCTGGCCGCGCCCACGCTGGCGGCGCCGGCCAACCGTGCCATCCAGAGCCTGGCGGCCAAGCAGGTCTCGCCCGAATTCGCCGCCACCTGGGGACCGGCCCTGGCCGGCCCCATCACCGAGGAATTCCTCAAGCTCGCGGGCGTGCTGCTGCTGGTGCAGATGGCGCGCCGGCAGTTCCGCACCGAGCTGTCGGTGCTCATCGTCGGCGCCATGGCCGGGCTGGGTTTCCAGGTGGTCGAGAACCTGGCGTACACCGTGCGCGCGGCCATCAACTTCCCGCTGGAGAACCAGGTCTACCCGGTGCTGTGGAACCTGCTCAGCCGCGGGGTGCTGTCGGGCCCGTGGACCCACGCCGCCTTCAGCGCGGTGGCCGCCTATGGCGTGGCCTGGTACCTGCGGCACACCGAGCGCAGCCGGCCGGTGCGCGTGGGTGTGGCCGTGGCCTGCTTCGGGCTGGCCTGGGCCATGCACTTCGTCTGGAACTCGCCCTGGCTGGAAAGCTGGTTCCCCAACAGCAATCTGGGCGTGAGCCTGCTGATGGTGACCAAGGGCCTGCCCCTGCTGCTGGCCGCGGTCCTGATCTGGCGCGCCGCCACGCGCGAGACCGGCGCCTACCTGCATGCCCAGGCCGAGGCGCTGGTGCCCGAGCGCGACCTGCTGGCCGACGACGAGCGCGAGCGCCTGGGCAACCCGCTGGAGCGCCTGCGCGCCCGGCGTGCCATCGGCCGCGAATACGGCCGCCGCGCGCGGCGGCTGAAGCGCCGGCTGCAGCGCGAGCAGCTGCGGCTGGTGCTCAAGGCGTCCATCTATGGGCGGGGCCGCAGGACGCTGAAGAACGAGCGGCGAATCCGGCGCCTGCGGGAGACGCTCGGCGTGCTGATGGAACCCCGGGTGGGGCGCTTGCCGTGACGCAGCCACGCCCGGCCGTGCGCTGTTGTTGAGCGGGCGCACGCCGCGACCTCAAGGCGCCGCCCGCGCCTCCCGGCTCAGGACCGCCCCCAGCGCCAGTCCCGCAGCGATCACCAGCAGCGCCATCGGAAAGGCCGCCTTCACCGCCGTGGGGCCGGCGCCGTGCGAAGACAGCGCAAAGAACAGGCCGCCGATGATGGCGGTCGACACCGCCGCGCTGATCTGCAGCGTGGCATTGACCATGCCGGCCGCCAGGCCGGCCCAGCGTGCATCCACGTGGTCCACGTTCAGCCGCACCAGCGCGGGCAGCGCCATGCCCTGGCCGAGCCCGATGAGGAACAGCGGCGCCGGCAGCCACGCCGGCGCATCGACCCAGGCCAGACCCGCGGCGGCCAGCACGCCCACCACCTCCAGGCCCATGGCGAATGCCGCCGTGCCGGCGCCCAGCCGTCGTGCCACGGCCGCACTGCTGAGCGGGCCGAGCAGGAAGCCGATGCCCAGCGGCAGCACCGCCAGCCCCGCGGTCAGCGGGTCGTGGCCCAGCCCCCTCTGTTCATAGACGGCGAACACCAGAAAGAAGGGCGCGAGGGTGTAGAAGAAGAACGCAGCCGCCAAGCTGCGCCGCAGGCCCGGCGAGGCCAGCGCGGCGGGCGGCACCAGCGGCGTGCCGCCGTCCCGCTCCTTGCGCTGCTCCCAACGCCAGAAGGCGAGCAGCAGCGGCAGCGCGAGCGCCAGCACGCCGATGCACCATGCGGGCCAGCCTCGCTCGCGCCCCTCGATGAGGGGCGCCACCAGCGCGAGCAGGCCGGCGGCCAGCAGCAGTGCGCCCACGATGTCCAGGCGCGCTGCCTGTTCGGAGCGGCTGTCGCGCACCCAGGCGATAGCCGCTGGAATCGCCAGCGCGATGACCGGCAGGTTGATCAGGAAGACCGTGCGCCACCCCAGCCCGAAGAGGTCGGCCGCCACCAGCAGGCCGCCCAGCAGCTGGCCGGCCACCGAGGCCGCGCCGAAGGTGGCGCCGTACATGCCGAGCGCACGCGACTTCTCCCCGGCCGGGAAGATGGCATGGATGGACGCCAGCGACTGCGGCGCCATCACCGCCGCGCTGATGCCCTGCAGCAGCCGGCCCGCGACCAGCACGCCCGGCGAGGGCGCGAACCCGCACAGCGCCGACGCCACGCCGAAGCCCAGCATCCCAGCGATGAACATGCGCTTGCGCCCATACAGGTCGCCCAGCCGCCCGCCGAGGATCAGCGTCACGGCATAGGCCGCCGCGTACACCGACACGACCAGCTGGGCCAGCGAAGGCGTCGCCTGCAGGTCGGACTGGATGGCGGGCAGCGCCACGTTGACGATGAAGAAGTCCAGCGGCGGCAGCAGCGTGCCGGCCAGCAGCACGCACAGGGCCAGCCATCGGCGGGCATCGGCGCCGTCGCCTTGCCCGGATGTCGAAAGGTTCATGGCCACCTTCATGTGGACCGAGCCTTTGTGACTGTCATGACCCGGCCCTCAGTCTTGCTGCGTGAAGTCGGTCGCGATGGACAGGTCGCGCCATGCGGCGATGTCCGCACGGAAGGCCTTCAGCTTGCGGGCAGCCGTCCGGTGCGCCGCCGGCCCCAGCGGCAGGTGCAGCGGCGGGTTGTCGGCGTCGACGGCCTGCAGCATGACGGCGACGGCCTTGGCCGGATCGCCGGCCTGCCTGCCGTCGTTGCGTTCGCGGTAGTCGCGCCGGGCATGGGCCGTCTGCGCATAGGCGTCGATCCGGCGGGCCGCCGTGGCCATCGAACGTCCCAGGAACTCGGTGCGGAAGGGCCCGGGCTCCACGATGAGCACCTTCACGCCCAGGGGCGCGAGCTCTTCGGCCAGCGCTTCGGAGAGCCCTTCCACCGCGAAATTGGTCGCGTTGTAGAAGCCCGAGCCGGCCGAGCCCGCGATGCCGGCGCCGGACGACAGGTTGACGATGCGCGCCCCTGGGCGCTGGCGCAGCGCCGGCAGCGCGGCGCGGGTGGTCTCGATCAGGCCGAACACATTGATCTCGAAGACCGGCCGGTACTCGTGCGGCTCGCCTTCCTCGATGGCGCCGATGAAGCCGACGCCCGCGTTGTTGACCAGAACGTCCAGGCCGCCGAAGGTGCGCTCGGCCAGCGCGACAGCCTGCGCGGCGTCACCGGGGCGGGTGACGTCGAGCGCGACCACCTGCACGGTCTCCGGGTAGCGCTGGCGCAGGTCGTCCAGCGCGGCGACGGACCGTGCGGTGGCCACCAGCCGGTCGCCGCGTGCGGCCACCGCCTCGGCCAGGGCGCGGCCCAGGCCCGCCGAGCAGCCGGTGATCAACCAGGTCTTCTTCTGCATGCTTTTCCTTTCGATGCGGTGAGCCAGCCGAGGCGCCGGCATGGAAGGAATCTAGCGATCTGAATCTGTTCGACAACTGACATTGCTGTACGCTGCCCGTTCATTTCTGAAAGGGTCGTGCCGTGGAGTGGAGCGATGTGCGCATCTTCCTGGCCGTGGTGCGCGCGGGCACCCTGGGCGGTGCCGCACGCGCATTGCAGCTGAGCCATCCGACCATCGGGCGCCGGCTACGGGCGCTGGAGCAGGCCGTGGGCCATACGCTGTTCCAGCGCACCGCGGACGGCTTCGTGCCCACCGACGAGGGCGCCGGCATCGTGGCGCTGGCCGAGCAGATGGAGGAGGGTGCGCTCGCCATGCAGCGGCGCCTGGCGGGCGGGGAAGAAAAGCTGCAGGGCAGCCTGCGGATCTCGTCGGCCGACTGGTTCGGCGCCTTCGTCCTGCCGCCGATCATTGCGGACTACGCCCGGTCGTACCCGCGCGTCGATCTTGAAGTGCTGACCGGCACGCGCCTGTTCAACCTGGCGCAGCGGGAGGCCGACATCGCGTTCCGGATCGTCCCCTTCAACGCGCCCGACGTGGTGCAGCGCAAGCTGGTGCGCCTGCCCTACGGCGTCTACGTCGCGACGGCCTCAGCCGACCCGGTGTTCGGCGACGGCACCGGCTTTCGGCTCATCACGCACGACACCTCGACCGGCCAGTTCCCGGACATCGCGTGGCTGAAGACCCGCTTTCCCAACGCCCGGCCGCTTCTGGCATCGAACAACCGCAACGTGCAGGCCCGCATGAGCAGCCACGGCATCGGCATCGCCGTGCTGCCGCAGGTGGTGGGCAACCAGGTGGGCGGCCTGCGCCGGCTGCAACTACCGGAAGAGCCGCCCGCCCGGGAGATCTGGATGGGCTACCACCGCGACCTGCGGCGGCTGAACCGGTTGCGGGCGTTCATTGCGATCGTGAATGAGCACGTGGCGGGGCTGCAGGGCTGAGGTGCCGGGCACTGGCCGAGCGGCCGCCGGCGGCGGTACGTTGCGGCTTGTCCTTATCGAGGCGGGCAGATCAGGCCGGTGCCGTCTTCAGGCGTCGTCCTCGGCCGGCGCCTCGCCCTCCGGACCCTTGAGCACCTCCAGCACCGTGTCGCACATGGCGTACATCTGGTCCACGAAGGCCGGGCCCAGGGCCGCTTCGAGTTCCTGGTAGACGGCCTCCATGTCCTCGCTCACGTCCGCGAACATCTGCTGCGCCCGGCGCGAGAGCGACACATGCTGCCGGCGCTGGTCGTCCGGGTGTCGCTCGCGCTGCACCAGTCCCACGCCTTCCATGCGCGCGAGCACGCCGCTCAGGCTGGGGCTGGAGATATGGCAGATGGCGCAAAGCTCCCGGGGCTCCAGCGTGCCGCGCACATGGAGCGCGCGAAGGATGCGGAACTGCTGCTCCGTCAGGCCCGTCTTCTTGAGCACATGGCGGAAGCGGCCCACGATGGCAGCGCGCACCTGCAGCAGCAGCAAGGGAAGGTTGCGCCGCGGCTGCGCACGGGCTGAAGGGGCGGGGGAGGGTCGACGCTGGCTGCTGCGGGCGGCGGGCTTGTTCGTCAAGATGCGGCTTCGGTCGGGCGGCCTCCCGATGGGGCGGCCTGCGGGTCGCCCGGATGGTACTGGAGCCCCCTTGCTCAGCGCCCCTCAGAGCGGCGCGATGCGCGCGTGCAGCAAGGCGCTGCGCCCTTCGTCCAGCGCGCGGATGCAGCGGGCGACGGCCGCCTCGACATCGGCCGGATCGACCAGCCGCTCGCCGTGGGCACCCGCCGCCTCGGCCACGCCGGCGAAGTCCATGCCGGTGGGCAGCACCGACGCGTACTCATCCGTCGCGAAGGCCCGGCCCTTGGGGTACATGCGCAGCGTGGCTTCCTTCACCGCGGACCAGCCGCCGTTGTCGAGCACGACGGTGAAGATCGGCAGGCCGTACTCCCGTGCCACGGCCAGGGTGGAGGTGGCATTGCTGAAGTAGAAGGTGCCGTCGCCCACGAAATGCACCACGCGGGCGTCGGGCCGTGCCAGCTTCACGCCCAGCGCGGTGCCGGCCGAAAAGCCCAGTCCCCCGCCCGGCAGCCCCAGCAGCGTGCCCGGCTCGTTGCGGGGCACCTGGTCGAACACCGTGAGCGTGTTGCGGATGCCTTCGTTGAGCACCGTGTCGCGGCTGTCCAGCGCCCGATGGATGGCGGCGCACAGGTGGGCCGGGTTGATGGCACCGCGCTCGCCGGGCGCCTGCGCCGCGGCGTCGATCCTGCGCTGGCGCTCGGCATGCTCGCGTTCGAGCTTCCTCATCCGCTCGGCCACCCGCGCCTCGAAGGCCGGTGTGGCGAGCGCCTTCACCGCGTCGATCAGCTGGGCCAGCAGCAGTTCGCTGTCGCCCTCGATGCGCGCGTGGGTCGCAAAGCCCCACATCGGCATGTCGCGCTTGATGGCGTCGAGGTCCATCTGCGCCCACCAGGCGTTCGGGTTGACGCGCGTGGTCTTCGGCACCCAGGGCACGTCGACGTCCAGCATCAGGCCGACGTCGGCCTTCTCGGCGAAGGTGCCGGGCAGGTAGCCGGCAAAGCAGGGGCTGTCGCGGCGGATGTTCAGGTGCACGCTGTTGAACTCGCACACGCGCATGCCGACGAGCCGCGCCAGCGCCTCCACCAGGCTGGGCGTGCGCGGATGGCGGCCGGCGTAGGCGGTGACCAGCAGCGGGTCTTCGCTGGCGACGAGCTTTTCCGCGATCTGCTGGATCGGCGCCGGATGCGCGCCACCGGCCTTCACGGGCCGGTGGCTGGCCGCCGGAAAGGGATGCAGCTCCTGCGGCGGGCAGGGCGCGGCCAGCATCTCGCGCGGCAGCATCAGGTACACGGGGCCCGGTGGATCGCTCTGCATCACCGAGTGCGCGCGGGCGATGACTTCGGCCGCCATCGACGGCCAGGGCAGCGTGTATTCCCACTTGACGTAGGGACGCACCACGCTGCCCTGGTCGAAGGGCTCCTGCACGAAGTGCACGTAGGTGTCGCGCCCGCCCTCCACCTGGTTGAAGGTGGTGGCGGGCGCACGGCCGGCCATCAGCAGCACCGGCACGCGGGCGCGGAACAGGTTGTGCATGGCCATGGCCGAGTTGGCCGTGCCGGCATCCACATGCACCAGCACCGCCTGGCCGCGACCGGTGGCGATGGCGTAGCCGCCGGCCATGTGCAGGGCCGTGTTCTCGTGCGGGCAGAGCACCACCTGGGGCAACGCCCGCCCTTGCTCGCGCCACCGCGCCATCTCTTCGATGAGCGGCGCGTGGTCCGTCCCGAGGTTGCAGAACAGGTACTCGACGCCGTGGTCCAGCAGCGCCTGCAACAGATGGTGCGAGGCCGTGTGGGGGGTGGTGTCGTCGTCGGGGGAGCGTTGGAATTCCATGGGGGCGGGGTCAGTTGGTCTGCGCGGCCAGTCCGGCGGCCCGCACCGCCGGCGCGAAGGCGCTCTGCTCGGCCTGGATGCGCTTGCGCACGGCATCGGGCGCGGCGTAGTCGGCCTCGTGGCCCAGGCGCACGAAGGCCTCGCGCGTGGCGGGGTTGGCGAGCACCTTGTTCAACTCGGCGGACAGCTTGTCGACCACGGCGCGCGGCGTCTTGGCGGGCGCGTAGAGCGCGAGCCACACCTCGAACTCGGTGCCGGGGTAGCCGGCCTCGGCCAGGGTCGGCACGTCCGGCAGGAAGGGCGAGCGCTTCTCGGACGCGACGGCCAGCGGGCGCAGCTTGCCGTCCTGGATCTGCGCGTTGAGCGGGGCCAGGTCGGCCATCACCATCACGGTCCGCCCCGTCACCAGATCGGCGATGGCGGGCGTGAAGCCGTTGTAGGGCACGTGGATCATCTTGGCGCCGGCGCGCTGGATCAGCATCTCGGTGCCGATGTGCGCCATCGAGCCGATGCCGTTGCTCGCATAGGCCAGCGCGCCGTCGCGCGCCTTCGGGTCGGCGAGCAGTTCCTTCGCGTTCTTGTAGGGCTGCGTGGCCGAGACCGCCAGGAAGTAGGGCAGGCGCGACACCTGGCCCACCGGCGCGAAATCGTTCAGCGGCACGAAGGGCAGCTTGGCCTGCGTGAGCGGCAGCAGCGTCATGGTGGAGCCGCCCGTCAGCAGCAGCGTGTAGCCGTCCGGTGCCGCGCGCGCCACGGCCTCGGCCGCGATCACGGTGTTGCCGCCGGGCTTGGACTCGACGACGAAGTTCTGGCCCATCACCGTCCCCAGGGACTGGGCCACGAGGCGGGCCGCGGCATCCACGCCGCCGCCGGGCGCGTAGGGAATGAGGATGCGCACCGGCTTGGACGGATAGGCCTCCTGGGCCAGGCTGGCCCCCGCGACCACGGACAGCGCGACCGCGAGGACGCAACGAAATAGCTTCACCATGTCTGTCTCCTGAGTCGTGACTGCCTGGGGCCTCGCTCGGGGGGGCAGATCACTAATATGTGAGCGATTTGGGGATGCTAGGGGGGAGGGCGGGGTGGGGGGTCAGCAGTTACCCGGAGGGCCCTCTGTGGCGGCTAGCCGCGCGGTGGTCCCTGTGCGGCACTTGGCGGTGATACACCGTGGCGGCTCAGTTCGGCGCCGCCCGCCTCGGCTCATCAGGCAGACGCCCTCACCGCCTGCGTCGCCGCGCCGCGCAGGGCGAGTTGTAGGTGGGTGGCACCGGCTGGATCTGCCGGGGGCCGGGGTATCACTGCAGCGTGCCGGGAACTGAGTCGGCCGCTGGCATTCATCGCGATCGGGAACGAGCACCAATAGGCTGCGGAGCGAGGTGCGGGTCACTTTAAAGGAGACGCAAGGGAGGCGCCGTTGTTGGGAGACGTCCGCTTGGGCTAGCGGTCGGCCAAATAGGCCAACATAAATGATCAGCGCCCAGTTCCTGAAGCCTGCCCACATAGGGTTCCGCACGTTGCTTTGCTACAGCTGGTCAGGAAGAGTGGCGCCTGAAGTCAACCATCGGTGAGTTTCCCGACCCAGCCCTAAGGCGAGCTTCAACGCGCTGCGCTGGCTTGCGTAGCCCGCCAAAAATTTCGTGCCATGCCATAGTTGGGGTGCGCTAGAGGTAAGATAAACAATCTAATGCGAGCGCCCGAAAAGGAATTGGAGCATGTACATACGCCGTCTAAGTATCGAGAACGTTCGCGCAATATCTGAGTTCACCCTCCGATTTACCCCTTCCGAGGCTTGTGGATGGCACGTAATTCTCGGGGCGAATGGCGCTGGCAAATCAAGCGTTGTCCGCGCGCTCGCTTTGGCTCTGGCTGGGCCGAAGGAGGCAGTGGCTCTTAGACAGAACTGGACAACTTGGCAACGCCATGGCGCATCCCCCGGTAAAATAACAATACAAATTGAAGCTGGCACAAAAGATGTCTTCACCGGAACCGGTCGGCGAGCATCGCTCATTGACGCAACGCTTGAATTTAATCCGATTGAAACATCAATTGGAGGGCCGCGCCTTGAGTTAAAGGCAACGACAGGGCAGCAAACGGCCGCTAGATCGATCTGGGGAACAAATGCTGGATGGTTCTCTGCTTCGTTTGGACCATTTCGCAGATTCACTGGTGGTGATCAAGCTTTTGACCGACTATTCTTCTCAAATCCTAGGCTTGCGTCCCATTTGTCGGCCTTTGGTGAAGACGTCGCTTTGACGGAAGGCCTAAGATGGCTTAGGGAATTGCGTGTTAAACAGCTCGAGGAGTACGTGGACGACGGCCGACTGTTGGACGGACTAGTCCAGTTTTTGAACAGTTCTGATCTGTTGCCTCATGGCGCACAGGTTTCAGAAGTCAGAAGCGAGGAAGTCGTCATTACTGATGCGGCGGGCATGCGAGTGGTAGTGGAGCAAATGAGCGATGGCTACAGATCATTATTGTCGATGATCTTTGAGATCTTGCGCCAGATGACGAAGGCCTATGGGGTGGCTGAAATGCTTACTGCACTCAACACTGGTGGCGGCGTAGTTAGGTTGCCAGGGATTGTTGTAATTGACGAGGTAGATGCACATCTGCACCCATCTTGGCAGAAGGAAATTGGCCCATGGTTTACGCGCTGCTTTCCTATGGTTCAGTTCCTTGTTACTACACATAGTCCGATCATTTGCAGGAACGCGAACAGTGTGTGGCGTTTGCCAGAGCCAGGCACGGACGAAGTGGCGAAGCGAGTGGAAGGTGTTGACTTGAACAGATTAATTCATGGCTCAATACTGGATGCTTATGGAACGGAGTTTTTCGGCAGAGACGTTGCCCGGTCCGATGAATCCAAAGAGTTACTTTCTGAGCTCGCGCAGCTGAACAGAAGGGCACTGCGTGGCAACCTAGACTCTGCTCAGCAACTGAGGTTAAGTGAACTGAGGTCAATGCTTCCAACGCGCGCCTCAGACGTTGAGCTGTAAACATGCTGAGTATTCGTCACAAGGATCTGGCTGACGAAACGCTAGAAGTGCTTCGTCATCTACAACAGGAGATCGATGGCGAGGCGAACTATGAGGCGCAAGTCACTAAGGCAGATGTTCTTTGGAGGGCACGAAATTCAACGAAACAGAGCCGAGCGGCGTTCAAGGTGGTTCGTGAAACGCTTGCAGAAATGTGCATTGGTCCCGTCCGCTGCGCATACTGCGAAGATTCGCTCGCAGACGAAGTAGAGCACATTCGTCCAAAATCACTGTTCCCCTCCTTGACGTTTGTTTGGACCAATCACTGCTTTGCGTGCGGGCCTTGCAACGGTCCAAAGCGAAATCGGTACGGAACGATTCATGCTGGGCGACTGATTGAATTTTTCCGCAAGAGGAATGCCGCCGTCTTGCCGCCGCCAGCAGGGGTGTCGGCACTTATTGACCCAAGAACGGAAGACCCGACGGAATTTTTGGAATTGGACTTGGGCGGTCAGTTGCCAAATGGCGAGTTGCTTGATGGTACGTTTGAATTCCTGCCAAGGGAATCGATACCTGAAGACAAGCGGCTAAAAGCCGTGTTCACTATTGATGTTCTCGGCTTGAATCGGGAGGTAATTCGAGCATCAAGGGAGAATGCCTTCGGTGGATTTCGTGCGCGGCTGACGGAGTACGCCGTCGCGTTTGAGAGTGGAGCAACGGAAGCTCAATTGGATGCTTTGAAATCTGATCTGTTGAGCACTCCGCACTTGACGGTATTTCATGAAATGAGAAGGCAGCAAGAATACTTGCCGGAAATTCGTGCACTATTCGAGCGAGCTCCAGTTGCGCTTGATTGGCCATTGACGGCTCCATAGTTGCGCATCGAATTCCGATCTATATTACGCGCCGTAAATAGAAGCCTCCGAGATTTTAATACCACCTCCAGCGATTTGCATTGGAGTTGGTTAGCCAAATCCGGCCGGTAGGCATACAAATTTTCATCTCAAGTACTTCCTAGAAACAGGACTTGACGGTGGACACATCGGTCAAAGTCCGGAGTCAGCCTGAAAAAGACTTCGCCTTCAATGTAGTGACCCGATGCGTGTCTGCGCACACCGTTGGCCCACGCGCGCCCTCCCCGCCTAGAATCCCCCCCGCTCCGGGGTGCACGTATGGCGTGCTGAGACGGCGGACCTGACCGCCGGAACCGCGAACTTGATCTGGTTAGTACCAGCGTAAGAAGAGCTGCAGCGCCAAGGCGCGTGTGTCCGTCCATCCGTCCGTCGATCCATCGGCGGGGCCGGGCTCACCCGCATTCCCCTTGGCGCCGATGGCGGGGCATCCATCCACCCATGTGCTTTGGAGAGTCCGCCCCATGAACGCCCCCGACAAGTTCGCCCATCTGCTCGCGCTGACGCGTGAGCCCTTTCCCGCTTCCACCAAAGGCCGCATCGCCGGCAGCCGGCCCGACCTGCAGGTGCCCGTGCGCGACGTGCGCCTGACCAACGGCGAGACGGTGTCGCTCTACGACACCTCCGGCCCCTATACCGACCCCAACGCCGAGATCGACGTGCGCCGCGGCCTGGCCGGCGTGCGCGCGGCCTGGATCGACGAGCGCGGCGACACCGAAAGCTACGAAGGCCGCATCCGCCAGGCGCTGGACGACGGCGCCAAGCATGCCGAGCAGCAGGCCCCACAGGAGCACGAGCGAATCACCCAGCTGCGCGCCGAGGCAGCAGCCCTGCAGCGTCAGCCGCGCCGCGCCAAAAGCGGCATGAACGTCACGCAGATGCACTACGCCCGCCGCGGCATCGTCACGCCCGAGATGGAGTACGTGGCCCTGCGCGAGAACGGCCGCCGTGAATGGATGGCCGAGTACCTGGCCGACGAGGAGCGCGCGCGCCGCGTGGCGGGCAACCCGCTGGGCGCGTCGATTCCCAAGATCATCACGCCCGAGTTCGTGCGTGACGAGGTGGCGCGCGGGCGCGCCATCATCCCGGCCAACATCAACCACCCCGAGGTCGAGCCGATGGCCATCGGCCGCAACTTCAAGGTCAAGATCAACGCCAACATCGGCAACTCGGCCGTCACCTCCAGCATCGAGGAAGAGGTCGAGAAGCTGGTGTGGGCCATCCGCTGGGGCGCGGACAACGTGATGGACCTGAGCACGGGCAAGAACATCCACACCACGCGCGACTGGATCGTGCGCAACTCGCCGGTGCCCATCGGCACGGTGCCGATCTACCAGGCGCTCGAAAAGGTGGGCGGCGTGGCCGAAGACCTGACCTGGGCCATCTTCCGCGACACGCTGATCGAGCAGGCGGAGCAGGGGGTGGACTACTTCACCATCCACGCCGGGCTGCGGTTGCCCTTCATTCCGATGACGGCCAAGCGCATGACGGGCATCGTCTCGCGCGGCGGCTCGATCATGGCCAAGTGGTGCATCGCGCACCACCGCGAGAGCTTCCTCTACGAGCACTTCGAGGAGATCTGCGAAATCATGAAGGCCTACGACGTGAGCTTCTCGCTCGGCGATGGCCTGCGCCCCGGCTGCGGTGCCGACGCCAACGACGAGGCGCAGTTTGCCGAGCTGCGCACGCTGGGCGAGCTGACGCAGATCGCCTGGAAGCACGACGTGCAGACCATGATCGAAGGCCCGGGCCATGTTCCGCTGCACATGATCCAGGCCAACATGGACGAGCAGCTCAAGCATTGCCACGAGGCGCCGTTCTACACGCTGGGCCCGCTGACCATCGACATCGCGCCCGGCTACGACCACATCGCCAGTGCCATCGGCGCGGCCATGATCGGCTGGATGGGCACGGCCATGCTGTGCTACGTGACGCCCAAGGAGCACCTGGGCCTGCCCGACCGTGACGACGTCAAGCAGGGGATCATTGCGTACAAGATCGCGGCCCACGCCGCGGACGTGGCCAAGGGCCACCCGGGCGCGCGTGCGCGGGACGACGCGCTCAGCAAGGCGCGCTTCGAGTTCCGCTGGGAAGACCAGTTCAACCTGGGCCTGGACCCGGACACGGCCCGCGACTTCCACGACGAGACGCTGCCCAAGGATTCGAGCAAGGTGGCGCACTTCTGCTCGATGTGCGGCCCCAAGTTCTGCTCGATGAAGATCACGCAGGAGGTGCGCGAGTACGCGGCGCAGGGCATGGCCGACAAGTCGCGCGAGTTCCGCGAAGGCGGCGGCGAGTTCTACGTGCCGATCCAGCCGGCCAAGGGCTGATACAGGGCGGCGGCGGGCCCAGCCGCCCGCCGCCGGATTTGCTGTGTTGGCCGACAGGCGTGTGGGAAGTGGCTGACAAAACGCGCCCCGCCGCGAGGATCACGGTTTGTGCATGACACACCAACCTCTCAAACTCATCGTGGAGGAGCCGCAACCCGGCGCCTTCGTCTGGAAGCTCCAGCAGACCGACGCCAACGGCCAGCCGATGCGCACCGTACGCGAGGGCGAATCGCCGGCGGACAGCTACGAGGTCGCACTCGCCAGCGGCACGCGCGCGCTGCAGGCGGCCTTGCGCGAAGGCGAGACCTCCCCCGCTTGATGCCGGCGCGGTGCCCGGTTCCCGCACCTCTTTGACCAGAGCCGGCGCGCGCTGACGGATTGATGCCTACCGCACCCCAAGAAAGGGCGCGAGGGGCGGCGGATTGTCCCCATGCGGGAGACAAAGTAATTCCTTTTGCGGGATTTATCTGTGGGTGGCCCTGCGGCACACTTTCGGCTGCCCGCGCGCGACCGGTTCCATGCCGTCTCGTTGCCACCCGAGCGCGAGGCGTCACCCCGGGGCCCGTCCATGCACATCGCTTCCGTTTTCGTCTCCGCCTGCCGTGGCGCCGGCCTGCTGGTCGGTGCCGGGCTGGCCCTGGCGCTTGCTGCGCCGCTGGTGCAGGCGCAGGAGCCCAATGCGCTGACGCCCTTCTCGACCGCCGCCGGTACGGTCCCGCCCGCACCCTGGCACTTCAGCACGCTGCCCAACAAGACGCCCACCCACTTCGACGTCGTCTCGGAAGACGGGCGCCGCGTCCTCAAGGTCGAGGCCAACGATTCCTATGGCCTGCTGTCGCACCGCGTGCAGTTGCCGTTGAACGAGTCGACGGTGCTCAGCTGGCGCTGGCGCGTCGACCAGTTCGTCGATGGCGCCGATCTGCGCACCCGCACGGGTGACGACGGCGCGGCCAAGCTGTGCGTGTTCTTCGACTTCCCGACCGACCGGCTGCCGCTGCTGGAGCGCACGCGCCTGGGCGTGGCGCGCAGCGTCTCGGGCGAGGACGTGCCCAGCGAGGCGCTGTGCTACGTCTGGGACGGCAAGGAGGCCAAGGGTCAGATGCTGGTCAACGCCTTCACCAACCGCATGCACATGGTGGTGCTCGAATCCGGCCCCGCCGCGCAGCCCGGCACCTGGGTGAGCGAACGCCGCAACCTGCTGGCCGACTACCGCCGCGCCTTCGGCAGCGAGGCACAGGGCGCGACGCCCGGTGTGGCGGCGGTGGTGGTCTCGGCCGACGCCGACAACACGCACGGCCACGGCCTGGCGTACTTCTCCGACCTGAGCCTCGTCGGATCGACGACGGTGCGCGCCGAGTCGCGGCCCACGGCCAGCCGCACAGCCGAATAGCGGGGAAGCCATGAACGACCTCATCTCGCTGCTCGCCACCCAGGGCCCCGCCGTGGTCCTGGTGGTGACGCTGGCCGCGCGGCTCGGCGCGCCGGTCCCGGCCGTTCCGTTTCTGGTGGTGGCGGGTGGCCTGGCGATGGGCGGCACGGTGCTGAATGCCGTGGCCATCGTCATCGCCTCGCTGCTGGGCAACATCCTGGGCGACGGCGCCTGGTTTTTGGCCGGGCGGCGCTGGGGCTATGCCGTGATGCGGCTGCTGTGCCGCGTTTCGCTCTCGGCCGACACCTGCGTCTCGCGCAGCGAAGCGATCCTCGGCCGCTGGGGCGGCCTGTCGCTGATCGCGGCCAAGTACGTGCCCGGCGTGTCGGTGGTGGCACCGCCCATGGCGGGCGCGCTGGGCATGTCGAACGCCCGCTTCCTGGCCTTCGAGACGGTCGGCGCCCTGGTCTGGACGCTGGGCTACCTGCTGCTGGGCGCGGTCTTCCACGCCGCCATCCGCGACGTGCTGGCGGTGCTCGCCAACGTGGGGCTGGCCGCCACCGTGCTCGGCGGGGTGCTGCTGGTGGCCTTTCTGCTCTGGCGCTACCAGCAGCGCCGGGTGGCGCGCCGTGCCGACGACATCGTGACCATCAGCGTCGATGCGCTGCGCGCCGCACTGGCACAGGGGAATGCGCCGACGGTGCTCGACATGCGCGGCGAACCGGTGCGGGCGATCGACCCGCGGGCCATTCCGGGTGCGGTCGGCTTCGCGCTGCGAGAGCTTCCGCATGCGCTCGGCCCCCTGGCCGATGGCCGCGAGCTGGTGGTGTTCTGCGACTGTCCGGACGATGCCTCGGCCGTCGCGGCGGCACGCGTGCTGATGGCGGCCGGGCTGCCGCGGGTGCGCGTGCTGGAAGGCGGCCTGTCGGCCTGGACGGCCTCCGACCTGGCCGGTCGGGTGGAGGTGGTCGAGGTGCCCACGCCGGTCGTCCCCGCGTCGCTGGGCGCGAGCGGCGCGGCCTGAACGGGCGGGGTCGCGACCCGCCGTACAGCACGGACGGCGCACGGCGCCGGCCTCGGATGCGCCGCGGGGCCGCGCCGGAAGCGAAGCGTTTTCGTGGCACCCTCGCCCCATGCAAGCGCTTCTCGATGCCATCCATCATCTGCAGCCGGGCGCCGACGCGCACCGTGTCTTCCACGGCCGCGGCGGCCTGTACGCCGGCTGCGAGCACCTGACGCTGGACGCCTACCCGCCGGTCTTCGTGCTCACCAGCTTCAGGCCTCTGGCCGACGACCAACTCGTTCAGGTGGGCGATGCGCTGCAAGCCCGCTGGTCGCAGGTCGCGCCCGGCGAGCCTCTGAACTGGGTCTTCCAGTGCCGGCATGAAGGCCGCAGCGATACGCGCCTCATGGCCGGCGCCGTGCCCGAGCCGCACGTCGTGAGCGAAGAGGGCGCCCGCTACCGCGTGCATGTGCTGCGTGGCCAGAACCACGGCCTCTTCCTCGACATGGCCGAGGGCCGGCGTTGGGTGCGGGCGCATGTTGGGGCCCGGCCTGGCGCCGCGATGCTCAACCTTTTCGCCTACACCTGCGCCTTTTCGGTGGCGGCGCTGCAGGCCGGCGCGGGCCGCGTGGTCAATGTGGACATGAGCGCCGGCGCCATCGCCATCGGCCAGCAGAACCACCGGCTCAACGGCGTCGAAGGCGGCGCCAGCTTTCTGCCGCACGACCTGTTCAAGACCTGGGGCAAGGTCACGCGCGGCGGGCCCTACGACCTGGTGGTGGTCGATCCGCCCAGCTACCAGAAGGGCAGCTTCGTGGCGACCAAGGACTATGCGCGGCTGATGCGCCGCCTGCCCGAGCTGCTGGCACCCGGCGGTCATGCGCTGCTGTGCCTCAACGCGCCGGAGCTGGGCGTGGCCTTCCTGCAGGACCAGATGCGCGAACTGGCGCCTTCGCTGCGCTTCGTCGAGCGGGTGGCCAACCCGGCGGCCTTCGCGGATGTGTCGGCCGACCGGGCGCTGAAGGTGCTGGTGTACGCGGCGCCAGCCGGCGAATAGGGCGCGGGCGTCATTCAGCAATGGGTGGCCCGGTCATGCGCGGGGCGGTCAGGCCAGGGCAGTGATGACAGAGAAGGGGCTGCCCATCAGCCCTGCGGGTTCTGCTGCGCCGCCGCGGCCCGAAAGGCGCCGGGGCTCTGCCCCGTCCATTCGCGGAAGGCGCGCGAAAAGCTCTTCTCGTTGCGAAAGCCCACCGCCAGCGCCACCTGCTTGACCGGCCGCGCGGTGCGCTGCAGCAGCTCGATGGCCTGCTGCTGGCGCACCTCGTCCTTCAGGCCCTGCAGGCTCAGCCCTTCGGCCAGCAGCTGCCGGTGCAGCGTGCGGCTGGAGATGTGCAGCAGCGCCGCCAGCCCCTCCGCGGTCGAGGCCTGGGCGCCATGGGTGCGCAGCGCCTCACGCACGCGCTGGCCCAGCAGCCGGTCGCGCCGGTACTGCAGCACCGTCAGCGGCAGGGCGCGGCGCAGCATGGTGCGCAGGGCGGCCTCGTCGCGCAGCAGCGGCAGCGCCAGGTAGCGCGCGTCGAAGCGAAAGCCCGCCTGCGTCGCGCCGAAGTGGATCCGACCGCTGAACATCAGCCCGTAGGCGTCGGCATGCGGCGGGGCGTCGAAGGGAAAGTGCGCCTCCTGCAGCCACAGCCGCGAGTCGATGGCCCAGCTGGCAAAGCCATGCAGAAAGCGCAGGCTGGAGACCAGGCAGAACTCGCGGAAGCTGCCGAGCGGGCGCCGCTCCTCGATCCATACCGAGGCGACGTCGCCTTCCACCTCCAGCCCCAGCGCGATGTCGTCCACCAGCAGCCGGTGGTGGCGGCACCAGCGCTTGATGGCCACGCCCAGGTCCGGCGCCGTGATCGAGGCGCGGCACAGCATGCCGTGGCTGCCCCAGGGCAGGCGACGGCTGAACCAGCCCAGGGCCTCGTCGTCCAGCTCCTGCATGGCGTGCTCGTTGAGCGCCTCGAACTGCGCCGCGGTGACGCGGGCCTCGGGCCGCCACAGTTCGCGCGGCGTGATCTGTGCCGCGCGCAGGGCCGCGCCGGGGTCCACGCCGTAGCGGGCATAGCCCTGCACGATGGCTCGCACGAAGGCCATGGGCGTGGCCGCACGCTGGGGTTTGAGGAAGCGGGGAGAGGGCATCTAGTGGATAACCCGAGGCGCCGGGCGATGGCGGAATTTGCAACCATTGTGTCGCCAAATGGGAATCCCTCCGGCGTAAGCTGAACCGGCTTTCGCACACTTCCACGGAGACGACGCATGTCCGCACAACGCCTGCCCGGCCTGGACTTCGGCCTGGGCGACACCATCGACGCCCTGCGCGAGGCCATCGCCGATTTCTGCGCCCACGAGATCACGCCGCGTGCCGCGGACATCGACCGCGAGAACCTCTTCCCCCGCGACCTGTGGGCCAAGCTCGGCAGCCTGGGCCTGCACGGCATGACGGTGAAGGAGGAATTCGGCGGCACCGAACTGGGCTACCTGGCCCACATCGTCGCCATGGAAGAGGTGTCGCGGGCCTCGGCCTCGGTGGGCCTGTCGTACGGCGCGCATTCCAACCTGTGCGTCAACCAGATCCACCGCAACGGCAGCGAGGCGCAGAAGAAGAAGTACCTGCCCAAGCTCGTCAGTGGCGAGCACGTGGGCGCGCTGGCCATGAGCGAGCCCAATGCTGGCTCCGACGTGGTGAGCATGAAGCTGCGCGCCGACAAGAAGGACGGCTACTACGTCCTCAACGGCAGCAAGATGTGGATCACCAACGGCGGCGATGCCGACACGCTGGTCATCTACGCCAAGACCGAGCCCGAGATGGGGGCGCGCGGCATGACGGCCTTCCTGGTGGAGAAGGGCTTCAAGGGCTTCAGCGCCGGCACCAAGCTCGACAAGCTGGGCATGCGCGGCAGCAACACCTATCCGCTCTTCTTCGACAACTGCGAGGTGCCCGAGGAGAACATCCTGGGCGGCGAGGGCAACGGCGCCAAGGTGTTGATGAGCGGGCTGGACTACGAGCGCGCCGTGCTCTCCGGCGGGCCGCTGGGCATCATGGCCGCCTGCATGGACGCGGTGATTCCGTATGTGCACGAGCGCCAGCAGTTCGGCCAGGCCATCGGCGAGTTCCAGCTGATGCAGGGCAAGGTCGCCGACATGTACAGCACCTGGCAGGCCTGCCGCGCCTACGTGTATGCCGTGGGCCGCGCCTGCGACACGGCCGACCACGCGCGCACCTTCCGCAAGGACGCGGCCGGCGCCATCCTGTACGCGGCCGAAAAGGCCACCTGGATGGCCGGCGAGGCGATCCAGGCCCTGGGCGGCGTGGGCTACACCAAGGACTTCCCGGTCGAGCGCCTGTGGCGCGACGCCAAGCTCTACGAGATCGGCGCCGGCACCAGCGAGGTCCGCCGCATGCTGATCGGCCGCGAGCTGTTCGCGGAGACGGCATGACCACACCCCCAGGCTTCGCGCTGCGCGCTACGCCAACCCCCTGAAGGGGGCGCACCCGGCGGCCTGGCAAAGCCAGTTCCGCGGGTGCCACTGGCATGGCCTGCTCCGCGGCCACCGGATCGATCCATAAGGAGACGCACATGACCGACAGCTACGCCCGCGGCGCCACCGAGCCCGCCCTGATCGAGCAGACCATCGGCGACTTCTTCGACGCCATGGTCGCGCGCCAGCCCGAGGCGCTGGCGCTGGTGAGCCGGCACGAGGGCGTGCGCCTCTCGTACGGCGAGCTGCAGCAGCAGGCCAACCGCCTGGCCAGCGCACTTCTGCGCGCGGGCTTGCAGCCGGGTGAGCGCATCGGCATCTGGTCGCACAACAACCTGGCCTGGGTGCTGATGCAGATCGCCACCGCCAAGGCCGGGCTGGTGCTGGTCAACATCAACCCGGCCTACCGCACGTCGGAAGTCGAATACGCGCTCAACAAGGTGGGCTGCAAGGCGCTGGTGACCATGCCGCGCTTCAAGACCAGCGAGTACCTGGCCATGCTGCGCGAGCTGGGCTCGGCGCGCCTGCCGGACCTGAAGAACATCTGGTGGATCGACGCCCCCGGCGCTGCCGACGAAGCCGGGCCGGACATTGCCACCGCACGCTTCTCGCAGCTGCTGGCCAGCGGCGACGCGGCCGACCCGCGCGTGGCCCAAGTGCAGGCCACGCTGAAAGCCACCGACCCCATCAACATCCAGTTCACCAGCGGCACCACCGGCTTTCCCAAGGGCGCCACGCTCACGCACCGCAACATCCTCAACAACGGCTACTTCATCGGCGAATGCATGAAGCTGGGCCCCGAGGACCGGCTGTGCATCCCGGTGCCGATGTACCACTGCTTCGGCATGGTGCTGGGCAACCTGGCGTGCCTGACGCACGGCAGCGCCATCGTGTATCCCAACGACGGCTTCGACCCGCTGCTCACGCTCGAAGCGGTGCAGGCCGAGCGATGCACCGGTCTGCATGGCGTGCCCACCATGTTCATCGCCGAGCTGGACCATCCGCGTTTCGGCGAGTTCGACCTGTCGAGCCTGCGCACCGGCATCATGGCCGGCACCGCCTGCCCCATCGAGGTCATGAAGCGCGTGGTGGACCGCATGCACCTGGGCGAAATCACCATTGCCTACGGCATGACCGAGACCAGCCCGGTGAGCTGCCAGAGCAGCACCGACACGCCGCTGGAGCGGCGCGTCTCCACCGTCGGCACGGTGCAGCCGCACCTGGAGGTGAAGATCGTCGACCCCGAGTCCGGCGCCACCGTGCCGCGCGGCCAGCCCGGCGAGCTGTGCACCCGCGGCTATTCGGTGATGCACGGCTACTGGGGCGACGAGGCCAAGACCCGCGAGGCCATCGACACCGAGGGCTGGATGCACACCGGCGACCTGGCCACCATGGACGACGAGGGCTACGTCAACATCGTCGGCCGCATCAAGGACATGGTGATCCGCGGCGGCGAGAACATCTACCCGCGCGAGATCGAGGAGTTCCTGTACCGCCATCCGCAGGTGCAGGACGTGCAGGTGGTGGGCCTGCCCGACCGCAAGTACGGCGAGGAGCTGTGCGCCTGGATCATCCCCAAGCCGGGCCAGCAGCCCACCGAGGCCGACATCCGCGCCTTCTGCCAGGGCCAGATCGCGCACTACAAGGTGCCGAAGTACATCCGCTTCGTCGATGCCTTCCCGATGACGGTGACGGGCAAGATCCAGAAGTTCCGTATCCGCGATCAGATGGCCGAAGAACTGGGCCTTCAGGCCGAGAAGACGGCATGAGCATGCCGGTGGCCGCAGGCATGGCCGGTGCGTCGACCGCGCCCCGTGCGTCAGTCGCGCGAGGCCGGGCCGTGCGGCGCCAGCCCCGCGGCCTGGCGTGCGGCGCGCAGGCGCTTGCGCAGCGCCACCTCGGCCATGTCCAGCTCGCCCACCAGTTCGCGCAGCGAGGCGTCGTTGATGCGATGCGACTGGCGCTCGCCATACAGCGCATGCCGCTCGGCCTGCAGGCAGGCCAGGCGCAGCTCCAGCTCGTGCACGAAGCCCTGCTTGCGGGCGCGCACGGCTTCGGCTTCCTCGGCCCGCGTCTCGGGCGTGGAGGCGGCGGCGCTGTCGTCGTCCAGCAGTTCCAGGCGCACCCGGTACTGCTGGGTGATGCGGCCGACCATCTCCTGCCGCTGGGCGGCGGTGTCGGCATCGACGTCGTTCACCTCCTTCTGGCTGCGCACCAGGCTGGAAATGGCCGCATGGCAGGCGGCGATGCGGGCCTCGCGCTCCTCGCGCACCTCGGCCGCTTCGGCCGGTTGGGGAAGGCGGCGCAGCACCAGTGGCAGGCCGATGCTGCCGACCAGCAGCGTGATGAGGATGGTGCCGGTGGCCAAAAAGACCAGCAGGTCGCGCGAGGGAAAGGGCGTGTCGGCATCGACCATCAGCGGAATCGACAGGGCGCCGGCCAGCGTCACCGCGCCGCGGATGCCCGCCAGCGTGGTGGCGAGCGTCAGGCGCCAGGACGGCTGCTCGGCCATGCGCCCGTCCCGGTGCGCCCGCCGCAGGCTGCCGCGCACGGCCAGCTGCAGCCACACCCAGCGCAGCAGCAGCAGCGCAGCCGAAATGACCAGCACATAGCCCACCAGCGTCCAGGCGCCGTGGTGCTTGCTTTCG
Organism: Pseudacidovorax intermedius; assembly: GCF_003350475.1. GTDB lineage: Bacteria > Pseudomonadota > Gammaproteobacteria > Burkholderiales > Burkholderiaceae_C > Xenophilus > Xenophilus intermedius. The sequence goes on along the minus strand of NZ_QQAV01000014.1, from coordinate 34,154 downwards.
TCCACGGTGCGCAGGATGGAGGGCAGCTGCAGCCCCAGCAGCAGGAAGATGGCGCCGTTGAAGGCCGACTCGATCATGGTCCAGGTGCCTTCGGCCTGCATGCGCTCGGCGATGAACTCGCTGCGCTCCAGGTCGGCGAAGTTGGTGGCGATGCCGGCCGCCACCGCGGCCAGGATGCCCGAGACGCCGATGCGTTCGCCCACGATGTAGGCGGCAAAGGGCAGCAGCACGAGCAGCAGCACCATCTGCGTGGCCGCCACGTCGCCCAGCCGGCGGGTGACGGCGGCGCGGGCATGGGCGAAGCCCCAGCCCATCAGCGTGCCGGCGCCCACGCCGCCCAGGGCGATCCACAGGAACTCGCGCGTCACCTGCGCCCACGAGAACAGGCCGGTGAGCGTGGCCGCGACGGCGAATTTGAGCGCCACCAGGCCCGAGGCGTCATTCAGCAGCGATTCGCCCTCCAGCACATGCATTGTCTTGGCCGGCATGCCCAGGCGCCGTGTGATGGCCGAGACGGCCACCGCGTCGGTGGGCGAGACCACCGCGGCCAGCGCGAAGGCGACCGGCAGCGGCATCTCCGGAATCATCCAGTGCACCAGCCAGCCCAGGCCGAACACGGTGAAGGCCACCAGGCCGAAGGCCAGCTTGAGGATCGGCCGATGCAGCGCGAAGAACTCCCGCTTCGGAATGCGCCAGCCGTCCGCGAACAGCAGCGGCGGAATGAACAGCAGCAGGAACAGCTCCGGATCGAAGGCGATGTGCAGGCCCTGCTGGGGCCAGGACAGGGCCGCACCGAGGGCGATCTGGATCAAGGGAAGCGGGATGGCACGCAGGTAGCGGGCGGCAATGCCGGTGAGGGCGCCGAGCATCAGCACCAGCAGGACGGTTTCGACGGTGTGCACGGGTTCTTCTTGTTGGATTTCGTGAAGGGGCGGGCAGGACGGGCTTGGAGTGCCCGGTGCCGCCGAGGGTTCGCATCATCTTCGCGCGGCACGCGGCTGCGCGTCAGGCTCCAAGGACATTCATGAGCAAACTGGTCTCCCAACTCAATCCCAGATCCGAGGCCTTCCAGGCCAACGCCGCGGCCATGCGCGCGCTGGTGGACGACCTGCGTGCCCAGTTCGCGCGGGTGGAGCAGGGCGGCGGCGAGGCCGCACGCGCCAAGCACACGGCCCGCGGCAAGCTGCTGCCGCGCGACCGGGTGCAGCAATTGCTGGACCCGGGCTCGCCCTTTCTGGAGATCGCACCGCTGGCAGCGCACGCCATGTACAACGGCGATGCGCCGGGAGCGGGCCTGATCGCCGGCATCGGCCGCGTCAGCGGCGTGGACTGCATGGTGGTGTGCAACGACGCCACGGTGAAGGGCGGCACCTACTACCCGATGACGGTGAAGAAGCACCTGCGCGCGCAGGAGATCGCGGCGCAGAACCGGCTGCCCTGCATCTACCTGGTCGACTCGGGCGGCGCCAACCTGCCGAACCAGGACGAAGTCTTCCCCGACCGCGACCACTTCGGCCGCATCTTCTTCAACCAGGCCAACATGAGCGCCGACGGCATCGCGCAGATCGCGGTGGTGATGGGCTCGTGCACCGCGGGCGGCGCCTATGTGCCGGCCATGAGCGACGAGTCGATCATCGTCAAGGAGCAGGGCACCATCTTCCTGGGCGGTCCGCCGTTGGTGAAGGCGGCCACCGGCGAGGTGGTGTCGGCCGAGGACCTGGGCGGTGGCGACGTGCACACCCGGCTGTCGGGCGTGGCGGACCATCTGGCGCAGAACGACCTGCATGCGCTGGCGCTGGCGCGGGAGGCGGTGAGGAACCTGAATGTTCCCCAGTCCGTTCGCACTGAGCCTGTCGAAGTGCCGGCCCCGGCTTCGACAGGCTCAGCCCGAACGGGTGGAGGCTCGCCCAGCTTTGAAGAACCCGCCTACCCCCCCGAAGACCTCTACGGCGTCATCCCCACCGACACCCGCAAGCCCTTCGACGTGCGCGAGATCATTGCCCGCATCGTCGACGGCAGCGAGTTCCACGAGTTCAAGGCCCGTTTCGGCACCACCCTGGTCTGCGGCTTCGCGGCCATCGAGGGCATGCCGGTGGGCATCGTGGCCAACAACGGCATCCTGTTCTCGGAGTCGGCGCAGAAGGGCGCGCACTTCATCGAGCTGTGCGGCCAGCGCAAGATTCCGCTCGTCTTCCTGCAGAACATCACCGGCTTCATGGTGGGCCGCAAGTACGAGAACGAGGGCATCGCCCGCCACGGCGCCAAGATGGTGACCGCGGTGGCCACGGTCAACGTGCCCAAGTTCACCATCATCATCGGCGGCAGCTTCGGGGCCGGCAATTACGGCATGTGCGGCCGGGCCTACTCGCCGCGCTTCCTCTGGATGTGGCCCAACGCCCGCATCAGCGTGATGGGCGGCGAGCAGGCCGCCAGCGTGCTGGCCACCGTCAAGCGCGACGGCATCGAGGCCCGCGGCGGCCAGTGGACCAAGGACGAGGAAGAGGCCTTCAAGGCCCCCATCCGCCAGCAGTACGAGGACCAGGGCCATCCCTACTACGCCACGGCGCGCCTGTGGGACGACGGGATCATCGACCCCGCCGACACCCGCCGCGTGCTGGCGCTCGGCTTGGCGGCGGCGCGGCATGCGCCCATTCCGGAGCCCAAGTTCGGTGTGTTCCGCATGTGATCGGCGATGTGTATGATTTTTGATTTTCATACACACGGGGAGTGCCATGCGGACCAACATCGTGATCGACGACGCGCTCATGGAGGCCGCCATGCGGGCGGGCGGCTTCAGCACCAAGAAGGAAGCGGTGGAAGAGGGCCTGCGCCTTCTTGCGCGCCGCAAGGCCTACCAGGATCTGCGCGCCCTGCGCGGCAAGCTCACCTGGGCGGGCGACGACAGCGTGGACTGGACCACGCTCGAAGCCGAACCGATGGCTGTGCAGGAGCAGCCGGCCCGCTACGCTGCCGCCGCGCCCAAACCGACCGCCGCCAGGAAGCGCACAAAGCCATGATCGCCGTCGACTCCAGCGTCTGGATCGACTACTTCCGCGGTCGTGCCACGCCCCATACGCAGACCCTGGATGCATTGTTGGACGACAGCGCCAATGAACTGGTGCTTCTCGACCTGGTGTTGATGGAAGTGCTGCGCGGCTTCGTGCATGACCGGGAACAGCGCCTCGCCCGTCAGCGCTTGCGTGCGCTGCCCATTGCCACGGCGGGCGGTGAGGCCGTGGCCCTGCGCGCCGCCGACATCTATCGCGAGCAGCGCCGGCGCGGCGTCACCGTCCGCAGCCCCATCGACCTGATGGTCGCCGCCTGGTGCGTCGAGCATGGCTGCGCGCTTCTGCATGGCGATCGCGATTTCGACGGCATCGAGGGGCTTCATGCCTGGCCGCACTGAGCTGAAGCGCGCCCGGCGGCAGCAAGCCCGTTTCGATGGCTCGCGCGTGACTACGGGGCGCGGCTTCGTTTGCGCCCCTCCAGCCCTTCGATGCCTTGCCTCTGCCATTGGGCGTCGGATGTTGGGCCTCGGCTGGCTCGCCCTGGCGCTGGTGGCGCCACACGCCCACGCCACGCTGCGCGAAACCCAGCTCGACCTGCCCGTCAGCGTGCAGGACATGCGCGGGCAGCGCGTCAATCAGACCATCCGCGTCACCGTGTTCGACGATGACGCCAACCCGCACCCGGCGCCGGTGCTGGTGCTCAACCATGGCCGCGCCGTCGATGCGGCCGGCCGCGCCGCGCTGGGCCGCGCGCGCTACCACGAGGCCTCACGCTTCTTCGTGCGCCATGGTTTCATCGTGGCCGTACCCACGCGCGTGGGCTATGGCGTGAGCGGCGGGCCGGACGTGGAGGACAGCGGCGCCTGCCAGCGGCGCGACTATCCCGCCGGCTACGGCGCCGCGGCCGACCAGGCGCTCGCGGCCTTGGCCGCCGTGCGCGCGATGCCCGGCGCCGACCCGGCGCGCGCCGTCATCGTCGGCCAGTCCTACGGCGGCGCGACCGCCATTGCCGCCGCCGCCCGCGCCACGCCGGGCGTGGTGGGCGCGATCAACTTCGCCGGCGGCGGCGGTGGCAACCCGCGCACCCATGCCGGCCAGCCTTGCTCGCCGCAGCAGATGGGCGAGCTCTTCGCCAGCTACGGCCGCAGCGTGCACATGCCCACGCTGTGGCTCTATGCCGAGAACGACCAGTACTTCGGCGCCGACTGGCCCCGCCAGTGGTTCTCGGCCTTCCGCGCCGCGGGCGGCAACGGCGAGTTCGTGCAGTTCCCGCCGCAGGGCGAGGACGGCCACAGCACCTTCACCCGCGCACCGCAGGCCTGGCAGCCGGTGGTGTCCGGCTTTCTGCAGCGGCTGGGCTTTCCGGCGCTGCGCGACTGAACCCTTCGAACAACCGAGACACGCCATGACCGACTTCACCACGCTCGAACTGCACCTCGACGGCCCGGTGGCCCGCATCTGGCTCAGCCGGCCCGAGATGCGCAACGCCATCGACGACGTCTTCATCCGTGAGCTGGGCGAGGCCTTCGCGCAGGCCCAGGCCGCCGATGGCGTGCGCGCCGTGGTGCTGGGCGGGCGCGGCCCGGCCTTCTGCGCCGGCGCCAACCTCAACTGGATGAAGCGGGCCGCCAGCTTCACGCCCGAGCAGAACCTGCAGGACGCCGCCGGCCTGCCGCGCATGCTGCGCACGCTGGCCGACAGCCGCCTGCCGGTGATCGCGCGCATCCAGGGCGACGTGTACGCGGGCGGGATGGGCCTGGTGTCGGTGTGCGACGTGGCCATCAGCGCCGACAGCGCGCACTACTGCCTCAGCGAGGTCAAGATCGGCCTCATCCCGGCCACCATCAGCCCCTATGTGATCCGCGCGATGGGCGCACGCGCCGCGCAGCGCTACTTCCTCACGGCCGAGCGCTTCACCGCAGCCGAGGCCCATCGTGTCGGCCTCGTGCACGAGGTGGTGCCGGCCGACGCGCTGGACGCCAAGGTGGACGAGGTGCTCAAGAACATCCTGGCCGCCGCACCCGGCGCGGTGGCCGAGTCCAAGCGCCTGCTGCGCGACGTGACCGGCCGGCCCATCGATGACGAGCTTGCCGCCGAGACGGTGCGCCGCATCGCCGCCCTGCGCGCCAGCGAAGAAGGCCAGGAAGGCCTGCGCGCCTTCCTGGAAAAGCGCAAGCCGGCCTGGACGCAGGCGCGCTGATCGGTCCCCGATGGACGGTCTGGACTTTCCCCAACTGCTCGCCCTGGCCGCCGCCCTCGGCTGGGCCAGCGGCGTGCGGCTGTACCTGGCGGTGCTGCTGGTCGGCCTGGCTGGCTGGCTGGGCTGGGTGCCGTTGCCGGCGGGGCTGCAGGCGCTATCGCACCCGGTGGTGCTGATCGTGAGCGGCTTTCTGGTCTTCGTCGAATTCTTTGCCGACAAGATCCCGGGCCTGGATTCGCTCTGGGACATGGTCCATACCGTGATCCGAATCCCGGCCGGCGCGGCGCTCGCGGCTTCGGTGTTCGGTGCCGACCATGCGGCCATGGCGGTGGTGGCCGCGCTGGTGGGTGGCGGCTTCGCGGCGACGGCCCATGCGGCCAAGGCCACCACGCGCGCGGCCATCAACACTTCGCCCGAGCCCTTCACCAACGTGGGCGCCTCGTTGGCCGAGGACTCGCTGGTGCCGGCCGGCCTGTGGCTGGCGCTGGCGCATCCGCTGGTGTTCCTGGTGGCGCTGGTGCTCGTGCTCGTCCTCAGCGTGTGGCTGATCCGCAAGAGCTGGCGCTTCCTGCGCGCGCTCGTCGGCCGACTCACGCGCATCTTCAGCGGCCGGCCCGACCCGGGTGTCGCGCCGGCCTTCGCCCGCGGTCGCCGCGGCACAACATCGTCCGGAGACCTGCCTCATGTTCAAGAAGATCCTCATCGCTAACCGTGGCGAGATCGCCTGCCGCGTCGCCGCCACCGCGCGCCGCCTGGGCGTGCGCACCGTGGCCGTGTATTCCGACGCCGACGCGCAGGCCAATCATGTCCGCGCCTGCGACGAGGCCGTGGCCCTGGGCGGCAACGCGCCCAAGGAAAGCTACCTGCGCTGGGAGCGCATCCTCGAAGCCGCCCGCGCCACCGGCGCCGAGGCCATCCACCCCGGTTACGGCTTCCTGTCCGAGAACGAGGACTTCGCCCGCGCCTGCGCCGAGGCGGGCCTGGTCTTCATCGGCCCGCCGCCCTCGGCGATCCAGGCCATGGGCCTGAAGGCCGAGTCCAAGCGGCTGATGGAGAAGGCCGGTGTGCCGCTGGTGCCCGGCTACCACGGCGCCGACCAGGACCCGGCCCTGCTGCAGCGCGAGGCCGATCGCATCGGCTACCCGGTACTCATCAAGGCCAGTGCCGGCGGCGGCGGCAAGGGCATGCGCATCGTCGAGAAGAGCCAGGACTTCGCCGCTGCCCTGGCCAGCTGCCAGCGCGAGGCGATCAACAGCTTCGGCGACGACGCGGTGCTGATCGAGAAGTACGTGCAGCGCCCGCGGCACATCGAGATCCAGGTCTTCGGCGACACGCAGGGCCACTATGTGCACCTGTTCGAGCGCGACTGCTCGGTGCAGCGCCGCCATCAGAAGGTGCTGGAAGAGGCACCCGCGCCTGGCATGCCGCCCGCGCTGCGCCAGCGCATGGGCCAGGCCGCGGTGGACGCTGCACGGGCCGTGGACTACGTGGGCGCCGGCACCGTCGAATTCATCGTCGAGCAGACCGGCGGCTACGACGCGCCCGAGGCCATGACCTTCTACTTCATGGAGATGAACACGCGGCTGCAGGTGGAGCATCCCGTCACCGAGGCCATCACGGGCCTCGACCTCGTGGAATGGCAACTGCGCGTGGCCAATGGCGAGCCGCTGCCCCTGGCGCAGGACGACCTGCGCATACACGGCCACGCCATCGAGGCGCGCATCTGCGCCGAGAACCCGGACAAGGGCTTCCTGCCCGCCACCGGCCCGCTGACCGTGTACCGCAAGCCGGCCGCCGCGGCCTTCGCGCGGGCCGACGTGCGCATCGACGACGGCGTGCGTGAGGGCGGCGAGATCTCGCCCTACTACGACTCGATGATCGCCAAGCTGATCGTGCACGGCGACACGCGCGAGCAGGCGCTGGCCCGCCTCGACGCCGCGCTGGCGCAGGTGCAGATCGTGGGCGTGGCGACCAACGTGCAGTTCCTGCGCGGCGTGCTGGCCACCGAATCGTTCTCGAAGGCGCGGCTGGACACGGCGCTGATCGAGCGCGAGCGGGCGCAGCTCTTCGACCGCGATCCCCTGGGCCTGCCGCTGCTGGCGGCGGGCGTCGTGGCCCGCCAACTGGCGGATGAGGCGGCGCAGGCTGCAGGTGGCCCCTTCGGCCGTGCCGACGGCTGGCGCGGCCTGGGCCTGGCCACGCGGACCTTCGCCTTCGACTTCAACGGTCAGGGTGCCACGGCGCTGCTGCGCTACGGCCCGGGTGCCGCGCGGCACCTGAGCGTGGGAGAGGGCGAGTCGCAGGTCGCCGGCGACCTGGCCTGGACCCTGCTGCACGATGGCCGCCTGTCGCTGGATTTCGCCGGCCGCCGCGAGGTGCTGGCCGTGCATCGCCACCAGGACCAGTGGCATGTGTTCGGCCAGGCCGGCGCCGGCCGCATCGATGCCGTCGACCGTCTCGCCCATGCCGGCGACACCCAGGCCGAAGGCGGACGCCTGACGGCACCGATGCCGGGCAAGGTGGTGTCCTTCGCCGTCAAGGCGGGCGACACCGTGAGCAAGGGCCAGCCGCTGGCGGTGATGGAGGCCATGAAGATGGAGCACACCATCGCCGCACCGGCCGACGGCACCGTGGCCGAACTGCTGTTCGCGCCCGGCGACCAGGTCACCGAAGGGGCAGAGCTTCTGCGTCTGGCCGCGTAGCATCGCAGGCTGTCTTCCACAGCCTTCCTGCACGCCCTCATGCGCATCGCCCTCTGCCTGACCGACACCAAATCCGCCCCATGGATCGAGGGCCTGCACGCCGCCCTGCCGGACGCCGAGATCGTCGACTGGACGCCCGGCAGCCCGCAGGCCGACTACGCCGTGGTATGGGCGCCGCCGCAGCAGATGGTGGACGAGCAGCCGGGCCTGAAGGCCATGTTCAACATCGGCGCGGGTGTGGACGCGATCACGAAGCTCGACCTGCCGCCCACCCTGAAGATCGTGCGGCTGGACGATGCCGGCATGTCGGTGCAGATGGCCGAGTACGTGTGCCATGCGCTGATCCGGCACTTCCGCGAATTCGACGTCTACGAGGCCGAGGCGCGGCAGGGCCGCTGGGTCTACCGCAAGCCGCTGTCGCGTGCGGACTTCCCGGTCGGCATCATGGGCCTGGGTGTGCTGGGCGAGCGCGTGGCGCGCGCGGTGCAGCAGTTCGAGTTTCCGGTGCTGGGCTGGAGCCGCACGCCCAAGTCCATCGAGGGCGTGCGCACCTTCGCGGGCGAGGCGCGGCTGGGCGACTTTCTGGTCAACACGCGGGTGCTGGTCAACCTGCTGCCGCTGACCGATGCCACCCGCGGCATCCTCAACCGCACCACGCTGTCGGCGCTCAAGCCCGGCGGCTACCTGATCCACATCGCGCGCGGTGGCCATCTGGTGGAAGAAGACCTGATCCCGCTGCTCGACAGCGGCAAGCTGGCCGGCGCCACGCTGGACGTGTTCCACCAGGAGCCGCTGCCCGCCGACCATGCCTTCTGGCGGCATCCGAAGATCACCGTCACGCCGCACGGCTCGGCCCGCACGCTGCGCAGCGAATCCATCGCGCAGATCGCCGGCAAGATCCGCGCGCTGCAGGCCGGCCAGCCCATTGCGGGCGTGGTCGATCCGCAGCGCGGCTACTGAGCATCGGCGCGCGCGGGCCGCAACCGGCCCGCGGCAGCGCTCTTTCAGCGCACGGTCAGACTCACCGGCTTGGCGACGATCACGTAGCTGTAGGTGCCATCGCCCATCTTGTAGCGGTAGCCGGGCAGCACGACGGCAGTGCCGGCGCCGGTGAAGCGCAGGTCGCCTTCCGCGCTTTGCACGAAGGGAGCGGTGCCGTCGATCACGGCCATCACGTTGCTCTGCGCGGCGATGCTGCCGCCCACCTGCGTGGTCAGCGTCACGGGCAGGGCCACGGGGGTGTTCAGCCCCACGGTGGCCGTGGCGGCCGTGCTGATCTCCACCGGGAAGTCCTTGGCCCAGAAGGCGTAGTCGGTGGTGATGCCGTGCGTGCCGTAGCTGTAGAAGCGATGGAACGCCGCCTGGTCGTTGATGGTCCAGGGCCAGAAGGTGATGCCGCGGTGCTTGCCGGCTTCCATCGTCGCCTGGCTCAGCCCGCCGTAGGCCGGGTTGTAGGTGGACGAGTAGGGCTGCACGGCCGCCAGGATGTTGCGCACCGCCAGCTGCGGATCGCTGGCGTCGGCATTGCTGTTCAGGAAGCCCGTCGAGAGTTCGGGCAGCGTCTGGCCCGCACGGTTGAGCTGGTCGCCCAGGAAGGAGATGGCCACCGCCTGATCGCGCGTGCCGGCCGCGTCGAGCTCGTTCTTGAGTTGCGCCACCAGGCCGGTGTTGCTGCTCTTGAGCTCGATGAAATGCGTGATCGGCCGGCCCTTGAAGGCGCTGAAGTATTCCTGCAGCGTCGGCACCTCGCGGTTGCCCACCTTTGTGCGCAGCTGCTTGACCTGTGCCAGCGTCATCGACTCGATGCGGCCGGTGCCGTTGGTGGTCCGGTCCACCGTGTCGTCATGCATGATGACCAGGTGCTTGTCGCTGGTGAGGTAGATGTCGTTCTCCACCACGTCGGCGCCCGCAGCCACGGCGGCCTGTGCGCTGGCCAGCGTGTTCTCGTCGCCGGTGCCCTGGGGCATGCCGCGGTGGCCGATCACCAGCGGCTTGCGCAGCAGCGTGTTGGCGGGCAGCTTGCGCATCACGCGAGCGAAGACGGCGCCGTCGCTGGCGAGCACGCCGTTCACGCCGGTGGTCAGCACCTGGGCGGCCTCGGTGGGTGTGGTGGCGCTGCTGGCGGCCCAGGCCGTGATCAGCAGGCGCTGCAGCTGGGCCACGGTGGCGCGCTGGGTCATCGCTGGCGGCAGCACGGCGATCTTGGCGCGGGCCTTGTTGGTGGCACTCACCACCTGCATCACGCTCTGCGTGCTGGCGTCGAGCAGGCCGGAACCCGAGAAGTCCACCGCCGCGCGCACCATCGGCATCAGCGTGCGTGCGCGGGCGAGCAGGCTCACCTGGTCGGACAGCAGGGTCACGTCGCTCAGGTCGTTCTCCTGCGCGTAGCGGGCCAGTGCGTCCACCGCGGCGTCGTCGGCCACGCGCAGCACGGGGGCCGTGGCGCGGTTGCGGTCGGCCAGGTACTGGGCCAGGCTGCCCAGGCTTTCGCCGTTGGCGCTGCGCAGGCTCAGCGTGCTGTCGATGCGGAACAGCGCATGGCTGGCACCGGTGGCCGCCAGGTTGGTGCTGGCGGCCATGGGCTGTACCAGGGTCGGCGCCATGGCGGCCGCCGTGCCCGTGTCCTGCAGCGCGGCAGGCGTGGCGATCTCGGGCAGGGGCTTGAGCTGCTCGCTCACCTTGATGCTGTCCACCCGCATCAGCAGGCCGGCCGTCTGCAGGCCGATGCCGCCCTTGGCGGGCGCGGCGGCGTCCAGCGTGACGTCGTGCATCAGCACGTTGTCCAGGTACTGGCGGGCGCGGTTGCCGTGCACGATCACCGTGGCGGTGTAGGTCTTTGCGCTGTCGATGGCCGAGCCGAAGGCCTTGGTGGACTGCACCGTCCACGCGCCCGCCTTGCGCAGCGCGAACTCGGTGCCGTTGCTGGCGGTGGCGTTCTGGCGGATGGCGAACTGGTGGTAGGGCTCGTACGCCGGCGTGGCCGTGGCGGCAGAGCTTCGGTACATCACGCTGCCCCAGCGCGCATTGTTGTTGGCGGCCTCGAAGGTGAAGACCACGTCGATGCGGTAGTCGGACATCTCGGCCAGCGCCGCGGGCAGGGCCACGCCCGTCATCGCGAAGCTGTCGGCCCGGCCGTCGATGTAGAGGCTGCCGTCGCGCACGCTCACCGTGCCCTTGTTGGCCGCGGGGCGAGCCCAGTTGGCGGGCAGGTCGCTCAGGCCGGTGAAGCTTTCCTCCAGCAGCACCTTGGCGGTGGGTTCGGGTTCCGGGGCGGGGCTGGGGGCCGGCGCCGTGCCGGGCGCAGGGGCCGGGGCTGGGGATGTGCCCGGTGCCGGGCTCGGCGCAGGAGCGGGCGACGGGGCGGGGGCGGTGCCCGTGCCGAGGCCCGTTCCGGGCACGAAGGTGGCGCCGCCACCTCCACCCCCGCCACAGGCGGCCAAGGCCAGGCTCATGGCGATCGCGGCTGCGATGCGTGTCTGTTGCATGAAGAAACTCCGACTCTGTTTTTTAATGGAGGCCGCAATCTAGGCAGCCCCCGTGACGTCGGTATGTCGTGCGCGATCCGCGGGTCGCGCGCGAGACCTGGATGCGTGCACTTGCACGCGTTCCCTCTGCCTTTCGATTTCCCTTTTTCGGAGACCCCATGAACCTTCCTTCCCGCGTCCGCATCGTCGACGTCGGCCCGCGCGACGGGCTTCAGAACGAAAAGCAGCCCGTGCCTGCCGAGGTCAAGGTCGAGCTGGTGCACCGCCTGCAGGCCGCCGGCCTGACAGAGATCGAGGTCACCAGCTTCGTCAGTCCCAAGTGGGTGCCGCAGATGGCCGACAACGCGCAGGTGATGCATGGCATCCACCGCCAGCCGGGCGTGCGCTACTCGGTGCTCACGCCCAACATGAAGGGACTGGAAGCCGCCCTGGCCGCGCCGCGCGAGGAATGGCCCGACGAGATCGTCGTCTTCGGCGCCGCCAGCGAGGCCTTCAGCCAGAAGAACATCAACTGCTCCATCGCCGAGAGCATCGAGCGCTTCGCGCCGGTGGTGGCGGCCGCGAAGGCCCAGGGCATCGCGGTGCGCGGTGCCATGAGCTGCACCGTGGGCTGCCCCTACGAAGGCGAGATCGCCCCCGAGAAGGTGGGCTACCTGGCCGGGCTGATGAAGGGCATCGGCGTGGCGCGCGTGGACGTGGCCGACACCATCGGCGTCGGCACGCCGCGCAAGGTGCAGGCGGCGCTGGAGGCGACGCTGGCGCACTTTGCCGTCGATGCCGTGTCGGGCCACTTCCACGACACCTACGGCCAGGCCCTGTCCAACACGCTGGCGGCGCTGCAGCTGGGCGTGTGGAACCACCAGTCCTCCATCGCCGGCCTGGGCGGCTGCCCCTATGCCAAGGGCGCGACGGGCAATGTGGCGACGGAGGACGTCGTTTACATGCTCCACGGCATGGGCATCGACACCGGCATCGACCTCGATGCGCTGATCGACGCCGGCGTGTTCATCAGCCAGGCCCTGGGCCGCGAGCCGAACTCGCGCGTCTCCAAGGCTGTGCGCACCAAGCGGGCCGGCTGATGGCGCTCGGCGACGACCTGCCTGCGCTGCCGGCCATCCGCCTCGGGCGTTACCGGCACTACAAGGGGCTGGAGTACGAGGTGCTTGGCGTGGTGCGCCACAGCGAGACGCTGGCGCCGATGGTGCTCTACAAGCCGCTCTACGACGACCGCGGGCTCTGGGTGCGGCCCTTCGGCATGTTCGAGGAAAGCATCGTGCATGAGGGGCACGCGCAGCCGCGCTTCGCCTTCATCGGCTGAGGCCTTGCGCCCGCGCCGACAATCGCGTCCATCTATGTGCGGTTCCGAACTCCATTCCCTCCCCGACGGCGTGCAGCGTGTGGCACGCCACCTTCTCGACGCGGGCCACCCGCATGGCCCGCGTATGCTCGATGACGCCTGCCGCACGGCCCAGGAAGCGGCCGACGTGCTCGGCGTGGCCGTGGGCCAGATCGCCAAGAGCATCATCTTCCGCCGCAAGGCCGACGACGTGGCGGTGCTGGTCGTCACCTCGGGCGACCGACGCGTGGACGAGAAGAAGGTCGACGCCCTGGTGGGCAAGACCGGCCGAGCCGACGCCGACTTCGTCAAGTCGCGCACGGGCTTTTCCATCGGTGGCGTGTCGCCGGTCGGCCATGTGACCAAGCCGGTGGTGCTGATCGATGCGGAGCTGTTCCGCTTCGAGACCGTGTGGGCGGCGGCCGGCCATCCGCATGCGGTGTTTCCGCTGCGGCCCCAGGACCTGCCCGCGCTCACCGGCGGCGCGCCGGTGGCGGACGTGGTGCAGGCGGTGGCGGCATGAGCGCGCCGGGCCGCTCCCAAGCGCGAGTCCCGGAGCGCTTTGCGCGGAGGGTCGTCCAGTGAGTGCGCCCGACGTCGACACGGCACGCAGCCCGCTGGCCGCCCGCGCCGCGCTGATGCGCGAGGCTGTGCGCCAGGGCCTGGAGCCGGTGCCCTCGCCCTGCGTCAATGTCTGCCGCATGTCGGCGGCCACCGGTCTGTGTGAAGGGTGCTTCCGCACCATCGAGGAGATCCGGCACTGGAGCCGCACGCCCGATGCCGGTCGCCTGGCCGTTTGGGACCAAGTGCTGGCCCGCAGCGCCATGGCACCCGCACCACAGCCCGGCTGAGCACGCTGGGCACCAGGACGAACCATAAGGAGACATCGCCATGAAGCACATCGACTTCTACCTGGACTTCATCTCGCCCTATGCCTACCTGGCCTTCGAGCACCTGCCCGAGGCGCTGGCCGGCCTGAGCTACAGCGTGGCCTACAAACCGGTGCTGCTGGGCGCCATCGTGCGCCACCACGGGCACAAGGCGCCGGCCGAGGTGCCGAGCAAGCGGCAGTGGACCTACCGGCACATCCTGTGGCTGGGCCATTCGCTGGGCGTGCCCATCGACATGCCGGCCACCCATCCCTACAACCCGCTGCCGCACCTGCGCCTGGCGGTGGCGGCCTCGCAGGGCGGCGAGATCAACCGGTATCAGGCCGAGCAACTGTTCCGCGAGGTGTGGCGCGGCGGCCAAGACGCCAGCGATCCGGCGCGATTCGATGCGCTCAAGGCCCGCCTGCAACCTGCGCGCGACGTGGCCGATGCCGCGGTGAAGGCCGAGCTCAAGGGCAACACCGACGCCGCCATCGCGCAGGGCGCCTTCGGCGTGCCGGCCTTCGTGGTGGACGGCCGGCTGTTCTGGGGCTTCGACAGCCTGCCCATGCTGCGTGCCTATCTGGAGGGCGACGCGTGGTTCGCCGGTGCGCAGTGGGCGGGTGCGGACCAGCGGCCCTCCGCGCTGGCGGGCGGCTGAGTGGCGTTTCCGGTGTAGCCGCCCGCTCGGAACCTCAAAAAAGCCCCCGGCGGAAAGCCAGGGGCCATTGAGCTACTTGCCACTGCAGGTGCCGGGTGTCGCCATTCCTAGTTTTGCGACGGCTTCCTTGCCCTTGGCTTCCGGAATCAGTTCGAGATCGGCGCCGCCGGCGAAGACGCCCATCTTGATGTACTGGCGGACGAAATAGTTCTTTCCCGCTTCCGAATAGAGTTTCAGCGTATTGGGCGAAAACTCGGACTCGGTGGAAATGACGTGTTCCTTGTTGCCCTGGACCTCGGTGAAAAAGAAGACGTCGGGTGCCGTCGTCCCCACGCAATTGCCGTCGACGCGCACCTCTTTCTTGAGCGCCCGGCCTATCCCGCTGTCCCGGTAGATGTACAGGCCGGCCTGCCCCTGTGAGGGAGCGACGAACTGCTTTGCGCGGTCGGCGGATTCCTGGCTTTCCATCTTGACGGATGCGCAGCCTGTGAAAAGCAATGAGGCCAGAACGAGAAAGGAAATTTTTTTCATGATCTTTAAATGTAGGAATTTGTTAAACGCTGGCCTCCTCTTGAACCGTGCCAGCGAAACATATGGTAAGGGCGGGTTTTGGTGTCGCCGGCTCGCCCAAAAGGCTCAGTGTTTTCCCTTGTCTTCACGTGCCACCGACTTTTTTTCTTCATCCGAAATGGCTGAACCGGGTTTGCCCTGAAGTTGTCAGAAACGGTTCAGTTTCGCGAAAGGAACCGGTCAGTCGCCCCCCAAAGAATCCGCCCACGGTCCCGATCCGGCGGCCGATTCAACGATTCAGGAGACAGACACATGGCAGCCACACTGGATTCCCGCGGGGTGCACGCGGCACCCCGGCCGATGTCGCAGGAGGAGAAGAAGGTCATCTTCGCCTCGTCCCTCGGCACCGTGTTCGAGTGGTACGACTTCTACCTGTACGGCTCGCTCGCCGCGATCATCGCCAAGCAGTTCTTCAGCGGTCTGGATGCGGGCGCGGCCTTCATCTTCGCGCTGCTGGCCTTCGCGGCCGGCTTCCTGGTGCGGCCCTTCGGCGCCATCGTGTTCGGCCGCCTGGGCGACATGATCGGCCGCAAGTACACCTTCCTGGTCACCATCCTGATCATGGGCCTGTCGACCTTCATCGTCGGCCTGCTGCCCAGCTACGCCACCATCGGCGTCGCGGCGCCGGTGATCCTGATCGCGCTGCGCATGCTTCAGGGCCTGGCCCTGGGCGGCGAGTACGGCGGCGCGGCTACGTATGTGGCCGAGCATGCGCCGCACGGCAAGCGCGGTGCCTACACGGCGTGGATCCAGACCACGGCCACGCTGGGCCTGTTCCTGTCGCTGCTCATCATCCTGGGCGTGCGCACGGCGGTCGGCGAAGAAGCCTTCCAGACCTGGGCCTGGCGCATTCCCTTCCTGGTGTCCATCCTGCTGCTGGGCATTTCGGTGTGGATCCGCCTGTCGCTGAACGAGTCACCCGCCTTCCAGAAGATGAAGGCCGAGGGCAAGACCTCGAAGGCGCCGCTGGCCGAGTCCTTCGGCCAGTGGAAGAACCTGAAGATCGTGATCCTGGCGCTGGTGGGCCTGACGGCCGGCCAGGCGGTGGTCTGGTACACGGGCCAGTTCTATGCGCTGTTCTTCCTGACCGCGCAGCTGAAGGTGGATGCCACCACGGCCAACCTGATGATCGCGGCCGCCCTGCTGATCGGCACGCCCTTCTTCATCGTGTTCGGCTCGCTGTCGGACCGCATCGGCCGCAAGCCCATCATCATGGCCGGCTGCCTGCTGGCGGTGGTCACGTACTTCCCGGTCTTCAAGATGCTGACCGAGGCCGCCAACCCCGACCTGGCCCGCGCGCAGGCGAGCTCGGCCGTCACCGTCACGGCCGATCCGGCAACCTGCTCCTTCCAGGGCAACCCCGTGGCGCGCGAGATCGACTTCAAGAGCTCCTGCGACATCGCCAAGCGCTACCTGGTGCAGAACTCCGTGAGCTATGAGAACGTGTCCGCGCCCGCCGGCTCGCCTGCGGTGGTGAAGATCGGCGACAAGACCATCACGGCACCGGCCGGCAACGTGGTCAATTCCAAGTTCGATGAGGACTCGGCCAAGTCCATCGCCGCCTTCAAGAAGGAAGTGGGCGACGACCTGAAGTCGGCCGGCTACCCCGCCAAGGCCGACCCGGCCAAGATGAACAAGATCATGATGGTGGTGCTGCTGACCTACCTGGTGATCCTGGTCACCATGGTCTATGGACCAATTGCCGCGATGCTGGTGGAACTGTTCCCGACGCGCATCCGCTACACGTCCATGAGCCTGCCCTACCACATCGGCAACGGCTGGTTCGGCGGCCTGCTGCCCACCACGGCCTTCGCCATCGTGGCCTCGACGGGCAACATGTACAACGGCCTGTGGTACCCGATCGTCATTGCGGGCATGACGCTGGTGATCGGCACGCTGTTCATTCGCGAGACGAAGGACGTGGATATTTACGCTGGGGACTAGAAAGCTACACCCCCCATGCCGCTTCGCGGCTCCCCCCTCCCTGGCGCCTTAGGCTTGGAGGGGGGCGCACCCAGAGGCCTGGCAGAGCCAGTTCCTCGGGTGCCCCGGCTTGGCCTGCTCCGCGGCCATCTGATTCATCCTTTAGGAGACCCTTTTCATGTGGAAGATCGCCATCGGCTTCGTCGTGTTTTCCGCCCTCTCGCTGTTCGTCATCTTGCAGGCCGGCGACAAGGTCGACATGAGTGGCGAGAAGCACGGCGGGGATGTGCAGCACGAGCCTGCAAAGTAAGCGCAGAAGAGACGCAGCCTGACCCTTTGGCAGGCACCAACAACAAGGCCCGGCATTGCCGGGCCTTTCTTATGGGCGGGGTGCGCGCTGCACGCTGTGCAGGATGACCTCCGGCCCGACTCATCTCGGCAGGGTGTCGCAACCGATGGAAGCGGATGAATGCCTTCACCCAATAGACGTAGGTTTCCTCGGTACGCAGGCTGTGTTGCATCAACCGCAGGCGTTCTCGCAACTGGTCTAGCACCCGCGTGGCGCGCAGTGGCGGCAGATCCAGATTGGGCCCGCGGGCAGGCACTTCCGAGAGGCCGCAGCGGCTAGCACAACTGGCATCGTGGGTGCTCCCCATGCGGCCTGCCGGCCTCAGCGAGGTGTTGTCTTAAGGCTGCCTTTAGATAGGCAGTTGAGTACTGTAAACGCATATTCAGATGGGAGAATCTCGTGGCGCCTCGACGGCTTACAGTGAGGCAAGCGTGCCGATTTAAGGCGCAGTACGTCTGCATTGGCAGCGTTAGCTGTCTTCCGGGAACACGTTATGCGTCAAAGGCGTCCACCACCAACATCTCCGGGAAATCGAAGCATGACGTTTCAAACCATCGCAATCCTTTCAGGTGATCGTCAAAAGACGATTCCCAACCGATCAGAGGCCGAGGTCTTGTCGGAGATAGTGCTGCCTTTCATCGCAAGTGGTGTCATCACCGCCAAGTGGGGTGCAAAGGTTCAGTCGTACCAAGTACTCGAACTTCGAATCTATGAGACCAAGGAGCCTTGGAACAAGGTCAGAGGTCCAATCTCGGATGTCATCAAAGGCAAGAAGAACGTCTACAAGCGGTTTGGCGACAAAGCGGCTGCACTACTGTCTTCCAACAAGCCCAAAGTGTTCATCATCACGCCGATCCAAGGCGAGAAGCACGGAGACCAAGAGCAACAGCGAGTCTTCAAAGAGTACGACCTGCGTTTTGAGGCGATCGAAGGCGTGATCTCGGAGGCTGGTGCGGTTGCAATTCGCATTGACAAGGAGCACGCACTTGAGGACTTGGTCGGCCGAATTAAGAAGGAAATTCGCGGGGCGCAGTTCGTCGTCGCTGATCTGACGGATGAGCGGCCGTCCTGCTACTTCGAAGCTGGATTCGCTGAGGCGCTTGGAAAGAAGGTCATCTACGTGGCAAGCAAGCAAAGCGTCGCAAAGCCAGGAACCCCAACAAAGATTCACTTTGACATTCACATGAATATGAACTTTTTCTCCAACCATGAGGAATTGAAGGAGAAGCTCTCAAAGGCGATTGAGAAGAATCGGTCAGTGCTCTTTGATTCCGTTGACGCATAACCCCTTGGTCAATCGGACCCGCAACGTGAGGCACCGGCTGGGCGCTCTAGCTAATGAGCTCATGGAAAAAAAGGGCCTCGCAAACAGGCCCTAAGAAAATCAAGAAGCCGGTCAACTCAAAATTGACACTAGTGCTTCCGGGCTCGTTTGAGGCTGGAAAGCGGCGGTAGCGAAATTTCTTCCTTTGGCTCTATCAAAACTTCGCTAGTACTGAAATTGAGTTTACTAGATAAAACTTCTCAGCATCTGCGTGAAAAATAGAACGAATGATTTGCCGACACTAACTACAGTGGAATACAACGGCGATTGGCGGAATTTTAATGTTAAATGAGGGCTAGCTGCCGGTTCAGCGCGGAGGCCCATATTGGCCATATGGCTTCACTATTTATGGACAGTATTGGTGCCCTCCTCCTTAGGCTTCGGCTTCGGGTTCGGCGCCGGTTCACCTGGCCGTGAGGCCAAGTAAACATACGCCGATGATTTCTTCCTACAAAACCGACTGGCCGCTACCGGATGCTTATTTGGTTGAACTTGGCCGCGTCACTGCGCTATGGGCGTCGCTCGGAACGTTCTTAAATGTCTGCATTGGCAAACTTGCCGGTTTGGACTCCACAAAGGACACAACACCGTTCATCCTTGTCAACCACGCTAGCTTTCCTCAAAAGACATGCTCGGGGCACTCGCGAGGAAGCGCTCCTACCGTTTCGACATCTCAACAACGTGCTCCTCTACGACACCATCATCAACTGGTACAAGATCTTTGGGTTGACAACGAGGACTGCCACTGGAGGCGAGTCGTCAAGGATCACCAAGGCTTTAGGTCATTCCTGTTCAATCGTCTCTCGGTCAATCGAGACGGTTTCCTCCGGTACCAGCAGGAGGTCCTGGACTTCCGGAACAAGTGGGTTGTGCACTTCGGCCCTTACTACGAACATGAGGCGGGGCCTGAACTCAAGATCGTCCATGAGTGTGCCGTCGCCCTACATGACTACCTCAGCAGCATCCACTGGAAGGGATGTACTACAACTGGCCAGAGTCGATGCCGGAGTTCGGGCAAGCAGTAGCAATCAAGTTCTTGAGTCAACTGCGAACCACGCCGCACTGACGCCCAACCCCGCGGTCGAGGCGAAGCCCAACGGCAAGCCAGTCTGCCCCGTTTGTCCTTATCATCCGGGCGGCGGGCACGGCTGCCTCGCCGTCGGTCCCGCCATACCTCGAACGTTGGGCCGCGCACGTACCTTCGGCTTCGCGGACACGGCACAATAGCCGCAAATGAAGCTCGACATCCGCCAAGTCTTCCTCTATGCCATTCTGCCTGCCTTGATAGCCGGCATCTTTACCGTGGCACCGAAGGCATATGAGATTTTTTTCGAGACGCAGTCGAGTCTAGAGTACTATTTAACAACAGGACCTCAGATATCTGCGGATGGGGCCGTGCAACAAGTCATCTCAGTTCGAGTAGTCAATTCGGGAAAAAAGGCGTTGAATTCGGTTACTGCTGAACTCTCCGTTCCTGGAGCCACCTTGCTGGCCCATTCCATTGACAACAAGAGTGGCCTTCAAATTGACTCTCACAGAACGGACAACGCGGTTTCGCTTAGGTTGAGTAGAGCATTGCCGACAGAGTCCTTCTCAGTGTCTGCTTTGGTTAAGGGCACTGAACCATTGGGCACTCCGAAGTTCTTCACCAGAAGTGACGAAACCCTTGGAGTGACTGCGAAGGCAACTGCAAGTGTGCTTCCATTGCGCGATTCGATCTTTTCCGCGCTTGCGGCTGGGGCGTCAGTTCTAGCAATGGCACTCATCGCTCTCAGGCGTTTGCCCAATGTTTTCGGCGCCGAGAGGCGCTCCGCCATTGCGTATATCGCTCTGGCCACGCGCGACGACAGGCTTGCGGCTGCTATCGCCGCTGCTGGCGAGAGTTTGTCATATATGCAATTCGCAGACATGCTGCTCGCGTTCGGAAGAGCGTCAAATGACAACGCACTTCTTGCAGCAGCAGCGCTCAGGGGCCTTGTAGCTATTGATGACATGGCAAACCATTCGAAAGCCGTTGCTAAGCGGAACTTGGAGCGGCTGGAAATCGGAGTCGACCAAAGTACTTTGAGGGATCGTCCGACCTTCGCTATCCGGGATAGAGAAGACGCAATTGCGTTTCGAGACTTCGTTGATGAGCAGTTTCGGACTGCGAGAGCCGAGGGCGCGGCCTAACCCCTCGGTCGAGCCGAGGCGCAACGGCAAACCGCCGAGCCCGGCTCCAGGGGCGGTAATCAACCTTCCGCCGGGCTTAGCGCTTTGCTGCCGGTCCCACCTCACCTCGACCGTTGCCCCGCAACAGGGTAATGAGGCCACGCTGACGTACCGCCCGCGCGCCGGCCGCTCAATACGCGGGGGTGCGCAGCCGCCCAGCGCCCAGAAACTCTTCAACGTTCGCCAGCACCAGATCGCCCATCGCGCGCCGGGTCTGCGCCGTGGCGCTACCGATGTGCGGCAGCAGCACGACGTTGTCCATCTCCATCAGCGCGGCCGGGACTTGCGGTTCCTGGTCGAACACATCAAGGGCGGCCCCGCCAAGGCGCCCTTGCTGCAGGGCCAGGACCAGCGCGGCTTCGTCGATGACCGAGCCGCGCGCGATATTGACCACGATGCCCTGCGGGCCCAGCGCATCGAGCACCCGCGCATCGACGAGATGGCGCGTGGCCTCGCCGCCGGCGCAGGCGACGATCAGGAAGTCGGCCCAGCGGGCCAGTTCCACCAGCGAAGGCTCGTGAGTCCATGCCACGCCCTCGCGCGGCGTGCGCGTGTGGTAGCGGATGTCCATGTCGAAGCCGGCGAAGCGGCGGGCGATGGTCTGGCCGATGCGGCCCAGGCCCAGGATGCCCAGCTTCCGGCCGCTCACGCGCGTGCCCAGGGCGCCGGGCCCGATGCGCGGCCAGTCGCCGCGGCGCACCAGGCGTTCGGCGCGGCCCATGCCGCGGGCGGCGTCGATCAGCAGGCCCACGGCCAGGTCGGCCACGCAGTCGTTCAGCACGTCGGGCGTGTAGCTCACGGCCACGGCGCGAGCCTTGGCGGCCTGCAGGTCGAGCGCGTCCAAGCCCACGCCCAGGCTGCAGATGGCGCGCAGCTTGGGCAGGGCCTCGATCAGCGCGGCATCGGCGCCGTCGGTGGCGGTGGTGACGACCATTTCGATGCGGTCGGCATGCGCGCGGGCGGTGGCCAGCATCTGGTCGCGCGTCGGTGCCGCCACGCAGGCATGGCGGTCCTGAAGCACGGCCTTGAGCGGTGGGGGCAACTGTGCCGACAGCAACAGCAGGGGCGCGTCCGGCGATGGGGCGCCGCTGCGTTGTGCTTCGGTGCGAGCGACGTCCGCCGTGGAGGGGCCGCCGCTCATGCCTTGGCTCCGGTCGTCGCGGTCAGTGCGGCGAAGTCCACTTCGCGCAGGATGGCCGTGCTCTGCTGCTGCACATGGTCGTCGGCCAGGCTGCGGCGCTTGTAGGCCAGCCAGCGCGGATCGGCCTCCAGCGCGGCGCGGCGCGCATCGCGGTCGGCAAAGTCGCGGTAGCGCCAGGCGTGGATCACCTGGTTCTGGTCGCCGATGTCGCTGACGGCATAGAGCGCGGGCTCGCCCAGGTGCTCGACCTGGACATCGCGGCCTTCGGCGGCATAGCGCGCGACGAAGTCCCGCGTGGTGGCGATGCGCAGGGTATAGGTACGCAGTTCGATGATCATGGGGCGAAGAAGAAAAAGCGGGTCAGGCCGCGCCGGGCAGGCAGCGTTCGATCAGCTCGTCCAGCGAGGCATCGGCGCGGAAGCCGAGCGAGCGGGCGAGGGCGGTGTCCACGGTCGGCCAGCGGGCGAACTGCGGAATGATGGCCGGGTCGGGCGCGTAGCTCAGGCGCTGCGACACCTCCACGCCAAAGCGCCGCATCAGCGCGGCCACCACCTCGGCCACCGACACATGCAGCGAAGGCAGCGTCCAGGCACGGGTGGCCGGCAGGCGCTCGGAATCGAGGGTGGCGGCGTGGATCAGCGCGTCCACGCAGGCGGGCAGCGACAGCAGCCACAGCGTGCCTTCCGCATCCACCGGCGACTCGTAGCTGCGGCCGGCGGCAAGCTCGCGGATGAGGTCGCTGGCGAATGCCGACAGCGCGCCGTTGGGCAGGCCGGGCCGGGCCACCACGCTGGGCAGGCGCGGCGAGCGGCCGTCGATCCACCCGCGGCGGCTGTAGTCGGCCAGCAGGATCTCCAGCATGCGCTTGTGGGCGCCATAGGACATCGTGGGCACGATGGGGGTGGCGTCGTCGATGTGCGGCGGCAGCGGCAGACCGAAGACGCCGATCGAGCTGGTCTGCACCAGGCGCGCGGCCTTGCCGGTGGCGTCGTGCTGGCGGCGCAGGTCTTCGAAGAGTTCCAGCGTGCCGCGCAGGTTGACGGTGAGGCCCAGCTCGAATTCGCGCTCGGCCTGGCCGCTGGTGATGGCGGCGAGGTGGAAGACCACGTCGGGCGGCTCGGCCAGGGCCTGGGCGCGCACGGCCGCATCGGCGACGGAGCCGCGCAGTTGCGTGAGCTTGGGATGCGCGGGCAGGTCGAGAGCGAGGTCGACGGCGACGAGCTGCGTGAGCGGCAGCGCATCGACGCCGGCCAGCAGCCGTCGCACGAGGGCCTGGCCGACGAAGCCGCCGGCGCCGGTGATGAGGATACGGGTCATGGGGTGGTCCTTGTCCTGGGCGCTCCGATGGCGCGGCTGAAAGGCGGGGCAGGGTTCATCGGATCATTCCCTGTTGGCGCAGCGGGTCTGCCCATATGAGGCCTTCAGCGGCGGTGCTGCGGGGTTTGTATTCGCAGCCCAGCCAGCTGTCGTAGCCTGCGGCGGGCAGGGCGGCGACGGTGGCGAACAGGCCATCGCGCGACAGGTCGGGCTCGTGGCGGTCGGGCGCGCCGGCCAGTTGCACGTGGCCGATGAAGCCGCGGCAGCGCTCCAGCTCCTGCGCCAGGTCCAGCCCTTCCTTCACGCAGTGGTAGAGGTCGAACTGCAGCCGCAGGCGCGGCGAGTCGAAGGCCCGGATGACGTCCAGGGCCTGCTCGGGCAGCCAGTAGAAGTAGCCGGGCATGTCGGCGCGGTTGAGCGGCTCCAGCATCAGCACCAGGTCGTCCGACTCCGCATGCCGCAGGGCCCAGGCCAGGTTCTGGTCCAGGGCTTGGCGGCAGGCGCGTTCATCGTGTCCGCGGCAGTCGCCGGCCATCACATGGATGCGGCGCGAGCCGGTGGCCTCGGCCACGGCGCGGGCGCGGTCGAAGCATTCGCGGAACTCGGCCTGGCCGCCCGGGATGGCGGCCCAGCCCAGCCGGCCCGGGCTGTCCGGCCGGATCGGCGTGTTGTGCAGCACGGCGGTGAGGCCATGGGCCTTCAGCGCGTCGGCATACCAGGCCGGCGGCTGCTCGTAGGGCTGCAGCATCTCCGCGCCGGCAAAGCCATCGGCTGCGGCGGCGGCGAAGCGCTGGTCGAGCGGAAGGTGGCCGTAGAGCCACTCCAGGTTGGCGTTCAGTTGCATGAGGCGTGGGTCAGGCAGGAGGCGTGAGGGGTCGGATGGCCGCGGAGCAGGCCACGCCCGTGCACCCGCGGAACCATCTTTGTCGGAGATGCTTCATTGCTTCCCGGCCTGCGCGAGGAAAGCGTCGAGGCGCTGCGGCGTCATCAGCGCGACCACCGCCGATAGCTCGGCCTCGCCCAGCCCCATGGCATCGGCCATGCGCAGCACCTGCTGCACGGCACCGGTCACCGGCATCGGCGCGCCGCTGTCGCGGGCGACGGCCGCCACGGTGTCGATGTCCTTCAGCATGGTGGCGAGCGCGCCGATGATCTGCGGCTGGGCTTGCGCCATGCGGGGCGCGAAGACCTGCAGCGGCTTGGAGTCTGCCCAGCCACCCGCCAGTGCCGGTGCCAGCCGCTCGATGGCGATGCCGTTGCGCTCGGCGAAGCCGATGGCCTCGGCCAGGGCGACGACGGCGGTGGCCACCAGCGTCTGGTTGCACAGCTTGGTGGCCTGGCCTGCGCCGCTGGACCCCATGTGGGTGATGTTGCCGGCATAGGCGCGCAGGACACCGAAGGCTTCGTCGAGATGGGTGGCCTCGCCGCCGACCATGATGGCCAGCGTGCCCGCCTCCACGCCGCCGATGCCGCCGGAGACCGGCGCGTCCAGCCAGTGCGCGCCGCTGGCGGCCTGCAGCCGGGCGGCGAAGTCGCGGGTGCGCTGCGGATGGATGCTGGAATGGTCGGCCAGCCAGCGCAACCCGCGCACCTGCGCCAGGCCGTCGGTGCCGAAGACCACGGACTCGACCGCGTCGGCGTCGAACAGGCACATCAGCGCGCCGTGGGCACCTTCAGCGGATTCGGCGGGTGTGGCGGCCACCTGTGCACCCAGGGCGGCCAGCGGCGCAGCCTTGGCGGGCGAGCGGTTCCACACGCGCACGGTGTGGCCGGCGGCCAGCAGGCGGCGGACCATGGGCGCGCCCATCAGGCCGAGGCCGCAGAAGGCCAGGGTCAGCGGGCGGGGTGTTGCGGGGGCGCTCATCGCTCAGCCTTTCGGGGCGCGCGGTTCATCGTCAGGTGGCCGGTGCTCATCGCTGTGCGTCCTTGTCGCCCAGGCCTTCGCCGAGCGACGGCACCTGGTCCTCTTCCGGATAGGGCCAATCGACGCAGCCCGAATGCGTGACGGCGCCCAGGTGGGTGGGACCGACCAGCTTGGCGTATTTCTCCAGCGCGCCGGCCAGGCGTTCGCGCTGGAAGGGCTTGGCCGCGGCGCGACGGCGTTCGAGTTCGGTCTCGTCCACGTCCAGCACGATGCTGCCGGCTGCCGCGTCGATGCGGATGCGGTCGCCGTCCTGCACCAGGGCGATGGGCCCACCGGCCGCCGACTCGGGGCTCGCGTAGCCGATGCACATGCCGCGCGTGGCGCCGGAGAAGCGGCCGTCGGTCAGCAGCGCGACCTGCTCGCCGCGACCCTGGCCGTAGATGGCGGCCGTGACGGCCAGCATCTCGCGCATGCCGGGGCCGCCGCGCGGGCCTTCGTTGCGGATCACCAGCACGTCGCCCGGCTCGTAGGCCTGGGCGGCGACGGTCTTCATGCAGTCCTCCTCGGTCTCGAAGACGCGGGCGCGGCCGTCGAACTGCAGCGACTTGAGGCCGGCGATCTTGATGAGGGCGCCGTCGGGGCACAGGTTGCCCTTGAGCACGACCAGCCCGCCCGAGGCATGGATGGGCTTGGCCGATTCGCGCACGATGCGCCCGTCCGGTCCGGGGAAGGCGGCCAGCTCCTCGGCCAGCGTGCGGCCGGTGACGGTCATCGTGTGGCCATGCAGATGGCCGCTCTGCAGCAGCGCATTGAGCACCACCGGCACGCCGCCGATGACGTTCAAGTCCTTGGCCAGGTAGCGGCCGCCGGGCGACAGGTCGGCCACCAGCGGCGTGCGCTGGAACACGCGCGCCACGTCGTCGAAGGTGAAGGCGATGCCGGCCTCGTGCGCGATGGCCGGGATGTGAAGCGCGGCATTGGTGCTGCCGCCGGTGGCGGCCACGGCGGCGCAGGCGTTCTCCAGGCTCTCGCGGGTGATCAGCTCGCGTGGCAGCGGGCCGCCGTTCTCGATGATCTGCATCACGCGCAGCCCGGCGCGGCGCGCCAGCGCCAGACGTTCGCTGTATACGGCCGGGATGGTGGCCGTGCCCAGCAGCGACAGGCCCAGCGCCTCGCCCACCATGGCCATGGTGTTGGCCGTGAACTGGCCGGGGCAGGCGCCCACGGTCATGGCGCAGGTGCGCTCGATCTGGTCCAACTGCTTGAGCGTGATGGCGCCGGTCTGGTGGCGGCCGGTGCCTTCGATGGCGGTGAGCACCGTGCGCTCCTCGCCCTCGGGCGAATAGCCCGGCAGCATCGAGCCGCCATAGACGAAGACCGAAGGCACGTTCAGCCGCACCATGGCCATCATCATCCCGGGCAGCGTCTTGTCGCAACCGCCGAAGGTGACCAAGCCGTCGTAGGCATGGCCACGCACGGCCAGCTCCACGCTGTCGGCGATCAGCTCGCGCGACAGCAGGCTCATGCGCATGCCGTCGTGGCCCATGGAGGTGCCGTCGGAGACCGAGATGGTGGTGAAGCTCACAGGATGGCCGCCGCCCTCGGCCACGCCCAGGCGGGCGTAGTCGGCCTGCGGCCCGAGCGACTTGGAGCAGGGCGTGTTGTCGCCGGCGGTGCTGACGATGCCGACCATCGACTTGGCGAGCGTTTCGTCGTCCATGCCGGTGGCGCGCAGGAAGCCGCGGTGGGCGGCGCGGCCCGGGCCTTCGGTGACGGCGCGGGAACGGTGCTTGTGCAGGGAGCGGGGTTGGTCGGTCATGGTGTGGGGCGGATCTTCAAGGGCGTGGAAGGGGGGTGATCGGGCAGTTCGGGGTCGAGGCGGTCGAAGACCCAGGCGATGTCCTGCTCCATGCAGCGGCGCGCCCCGGCGGCGTCGCCCGCGCGCAGGGCGGCCACGGTCTGTTCGTGCAGATGGTCGGAGGGCTGCTCGTCGGTGTGCAGGTACGCGCGCGTGGCGCGCAGGTAGGCGCCCGATTGCAGCCACAGACTTTCGATCATGGCAATGAGCACCGGCGACTGCGCGGCCTGGTAGATGGTGAAGTGGAAGACCAGGTTCATCTCCAGGCTGGCGGGCAGGCTCTCGGGGGCGTGCCGCGCCCGCGTGATGCGCCGGGCCATGTCGTCCAGTTCGTCCAGCTGGGCGGGCAGGAGCCGCGGCGTGGCCCATTCGGTGGCCTGGCCTTCCACCAGCATCCGCACGCGGCGGATGTCGGCCAGCTTGTCGCGGGTGATCAGGGGCACGCGCGTGGTGCCGTTGGGCAATGGCTCCAGCCCCTGCTGGGCCACCAGCCGCCGCAGCGCCTCCCGCACGGGCATGGTGCTGGTGCCCAGCGCATCGGCCAGGTACTGGATACCCAGCGGCTGGCCGGCGCGGAATTCGCCGTTCATGAGCTTGTTGCGCAGTGCCTGGTACACCGACTCGTTCACGGACGAGCGCGTGATCGGCTTGAGCAGGCCCAGGGTGTCGGTGGCCGACGCGTCGGACGGGGAGGCGAGAGCCATGCGGGTCGGAGTTTTGATGTTTGATCAAATCTTAGTCGCCATGCTGACGTTTGTCATCGGCGTTATCCCGCGCGGCGGTGCCCGCGTCCGGGGCAAGGTACGAGCCGCGACCGGTGCAGCACGCCTGCGCCGACCCCGCTCCGCACGGTGCGGACCTGACTCCGGCGATGGTCGTGGGGCTGGATTCCGGCCAAAGCCTTGCGCCGGTGCGGGTGGGTTCGCGTTCCTAGAATCTCTGCCCCCACCCCCAAGGCACGCATGACACAGGGTTCCATCCGCATCCGCGGCGCTCGCCAGCACAACCTCCGCAACATCGATCTGGACATCCGCACGGGCGAGATGACGGTGGTCACCGGGCCCAGCGGCTCGGGCAAGTCCAGCCTGGTGTTCGACACCCTGTATGCCGAGGGCCAGCGCCGCTATGTGGAGACCTTCTCGGCCTATGCGCGCCAGTTCCTGGACCGCATGGACAAGCCGGCCGTCGACAAGGTGGAGGGTGTGCCGCCCGCCATCGCCATCGACCAGACCAACCCGGTGCGCAGCTCGCGCTCCACGGTCGGCACGATGACGGAGCTGAACGACCATCTGAAGATGCTGTTCGCGCGGGCGAGCCGGCTGTTCGACCGCGAGACCGCGCTGCCGGTACGCCACGACACGCCCGATTCCATCTATGCCGAGCTGCAGGCGCGTGCCGCGGCGGCTGGCGATCCGCGCGTGGTGGTCACCTTCCCGGTCGAACTGCCGGGCGGCACCAGCGAGGCGGAGGTGGAGCAGTGGCTGTCGGCCAGCGGCTTCACCCGCGTGCATGCGCAGCGCGAGGTGGGCACGCCCACCGGCCCGCGCAAGGTGCTGGACGTGGTGGCCGACCGCTTCCGCATCGCGAACACCGAGCGCGCGCGGGTGATCGAGGCGCTGGAGGTGGCGCTCAAGCGCGGCACCGGCCGGGTGACGGTGCATGCGCTGCCGGCGGAAGAGGGCGGCGAGGCCGAGACCTGGAAGTTCTCCACCGGCCTGCACTGCCCCGAGAGCGACATCCGCTATGCGGACCCGATCCCGTCGATGTTCAGCTTCAACTCGGCGGTGGGCGCCTGCGACACCTGCCGCGGCTTCGGCCGGGTGATCGGGGTGGACTTCAACCTGGTCATTCCCAACGACAAGCTCACGCTGCGCGCGGGCGCGATCAAGCCGATCCAGACACCCGCCTGGCAGGAAGCGCAGGACGACCTGATGCGTCATGCCGAATCGGCCGGCATTCCGCGCGACACGCCCTGGAACAAGCTCACGCCCGAGCAGAAGCACTGGGTGATCGAGGGCACGCCCAACTTCAAGGAAGGCAACTGGAACAAGCAGTGGTACGGCATCCGGCGCTTCTTCGGCTACCTGGAGAGCAAGGCGTACAAGATGCACATCCGGGTGCTGCTGTCCAAGTACCGCAGCTACACGCCCTGCCCGGCCTGCGGCGGCGCGCGGCTCAAGCTCGAAAGCCTGCTGTGGCGCGTCGGCGGCAAGGACGATGCGGACGCCGCGCTCGCCCCCGCCAAGCGCTTCATGCCGGTCGGCGTGAAGTGGTCGCGCGAGCAGCTGGAGGCGCTGCCCGGCCTGTGCCTGCACGACCTGATGCTGATGCCCATCGAGCGGCTGCGGCAATTTTTCGACCGGCTGGCGCTGCCCACCGGCGGCGTGGTCGAGGGCGAAGCCCAGGCCCTCAAGCTGCTGCACGAAGAAATCACCACCCGCCTGCGCTACCTGCACGACGTGGGCATCGGCTACCTCACGCTCGACCGGCAGAGCCGCACGCTCTCCGGCGGCGAGGTGCAGCGCATCAACCTGACGACCGCGCTGGGCACCTCGCTGGTCAACACGCTGTTCGTGCTGGACGAGCCCAGCATCGGCCTGCACCCGCGCGACATGGACCGCATCACCCAGGCCATGCAGCGCCTGCGCGATGCGGGCAACACGCTGGTGGTGGTGGAGCATGACCCGGCCGTGATGATCGCGGCCGACCGCGTGATCGACATGGGCCCGGGCCCCGGCGCGCGCGGCGGGCAGATCGTGTTCGACGGCACCGTCGACGAGCTGCGTGGCGCCGACACGCTCACGGGCGAATACATGGGCGGGCGCAAGCACATCGGCATGGGCTTCAAGCGGCTCGTCTCCGAGAACACGCCGCGGCTCATCCTGGAAGGCGCGCGCGAGCACAACCTGCAGGACGTGACGGTGGACATCCCGCTGCAGCGCCTGGTGGCCATCACCGGCGTCAGCGGCTCCGGCAAGTCCACGCTGATCCAGGACGTGCTGGCGCCGGCGCTGATGCGCCACTTCGGCAAGCCCACCGAGACGGCGGGCGCACATGACCGACTGCTGGGTGCCGATCACCTGTCGGACGTCGTCTTCGTCGACCAGTCGCCCATCGGCAAGACGGCGCGCTCCAACCCGGCCAGCTATGTTGGCGCATGGGACGCGGTGCGCGAGATCTTCGCCACCGCGCCGCTGGCGAAGCAGCGCGGCTATACGGCGGCCAAGTTCAGCTTCAACTCCGGGGACGGCCGCTGCCCGACTTGCGGTGGCTCGGGCTTCGAGCATGTGGAGATGCAGTTCCTGTCGGACGTGTACCTGCGCTGCCCCGACTGCGATGGCAAGCGCTACCGGCCGGAGATCCTGGAAGTCACCATCGAACGCCCGAGGACCGTTCGGGCCGAGCAAGCTCCCGCCCACCGGGCTGCGCCCGCCCGCACCGATCAGGCTGAGCACGCCCCCTCCGCGCGGGCTCAGCACGCCCCCACCGTTCGGGCTGAGCCTGTCGAAGCCGGCTCAACCCGCTCGACCTCGCAGCCAACCCCGGACGCACCAAGCGCCGGCCGCATGGGCATGGGCGTCTACAACGTCGCCGACGTCCTAGACCTCACCGTGGCCGAGGCCCTGGCCGTGTTCGCCAACGACAGGGAAGTGCAGCGCGTGCTGCAGCCCATCGTCGATGTGGGCCTGGACTATGTGAAGCTGGGCCAGCCCGTGCCCACGCTGTCGGGCGGCGAGGCGCAGCGCCTCAAGCTCGCCGGCTTCCTGGCCGAGGCGGCCGGCGGCGGCAGCAAGTCGCGCCAGCCGCTGGCGAAGAAGGGCACGCTCTTCCTCTTCGACGAGCCGACCACGGGCCTGCATTTCGACGACATCGCCCGCCTGATGCGAGCCCTGCGCAAGCTGCTCGACGCCGGCCATTCGCTGGTGGTGATCGAGCACAACCTGGACGTGATCCGCGCCAGCGACTGGGTCATCGACCTGGGCCCGGAGGGCGGCGACGGCGGCGGACGCATCGTGGCCCAGGGCACGCCCGAGCAGGTGCGCGAGATGCCGGGCACGCACACCGGGATGGCCCTCGCCGCCTACGAGACGGCGCTCGGGCCCGCGGCGCGCGTCGTGCGGGAATCGGCCGCGCGGTACCGCCCGGTGCCTGCGCCGGGCCGCGACGCCATCGAGATCGTCAACGCGCGCGAGCACAACCTCAAGAACCTGAGCGTGGACATCCCGCGCGGCAAGTTCAGCGTGGTGACGGGCGTGAGCGGTTCGGGCAAGTCGACGCTGGCCTTCGACATCCTGTTCAACGAAGGGCAGCGGCGCTACCTTGAGTCGCTCAATGCCTATGCCCGCAGCATCGTGCAGCCCGCGGGCCGGCCGGAAGTGGACGCGGTCTACGGCATTCCGCCCACGGTGGCCATCGAGCAGCGGCTGTCGCGCGGCGGCCGCAAGAGCACGGTGGGCACCACGACCGAGGTCTGGCACTTCCTGCGGCTGCTGTACGTCAAGCTGGGCATCCAGCACTGCGTGTTCGACGGCGCCGCCGTGCAGCCGCAGACGCCCGACAGCATCGTCGCCCAGGTCATGCGGCAGTTCCGCGGCCAGCACGTCGGCCTGCTGGCGCCGCTGGTGACGAACCGCAAGGGCGTCTACACCGAGCTGGCGGACTGGGCGCGTCCGCGCGGCTACACGCATTTGCGGGTGGATGGCCAGTTCCTGCCGACCGCCGGCTTTCCGCGGCTGGACCGCTTCAAGGAACACAGCATCGAACTGCCCGTGGCCAGCGTGGACGTGCTGCCGGCGGGAGAGTCGCTGCTGCGTCAGGCCGTGACCTCGGCACTGGAGCATGGCAAGGGCGTGGTGCAAGTGCTGTCCAACATCGACGCGTTGCGGGCCGCGATGGAGGGGGGGCAGTCGACGGCCGGCATCGGCCATGCGCATGTGTTCTCCACGCTGCGCGCCTGCCCGGTGTGCGCCACCTCGTATGCGGAACTCGACCCGCGCCTGTTCAGCTACAACAGCAAGCACGGTTGGTGCCCCGACTGCGTGGGCACCGGCGTCAAGCTCACGCGCGAGCAACGCAAGGTCTTCGACGACTCGGTGTTGGCCGACGACCAGCGCGGCCGCGAGCAGACCTTCGCCGAGCCCGAGGCGGAGGATGTGGGCGACACCGTCTGCCCCACCTGTGAAGGCACGCGGCTCAATGCCACGGCGCGGGCGGTCAAGTTCGCGGGCGTCGGCATCGCCGAAATCGCGCGGCTGTCGGTGACGGACGTGCGGCGCTGGGTCGAGTCCCTGGCGCTGGAAGGCCGGCAGGCCGATATCGCACGGGATCTGATTCCCGAGATCGGCAGCCGGCTCGAATTCCTGGAGGAAGTCGGCCTGGGCTACCTGACGCTGGACCGCGGCGCGCCCACGCTCAGCGGGGGCGAGGCGCAGCGCATCCGCCTGGCGGCGCAACTGGGCAGCAACCTGCAGGGCGTGTGCTACGTGCTGGACGAGCCGACCATCGGCCTGCATGCGCGCGACAACCAGATCCTGCTGGATGCGCTGCACAAGCTGGGCGACAAGGGCAACACGCTGGTGGTGGTCGAGCATGACGAGGACACCATCCGCCGCGCCGACCATGTGATCGATATCGGCCCCAGCGCGGGCAAGCGCGGCGGCCGTCTGGTCGCGCAGGGCACCGTGGACGAAGTCCAGCAGTCCGAGGAATCGCTGACCGGCCGGTATCTGCGCGACGCGATCCGCCATCCGCTGCATGCGCGTCGCCTGGTCTCAGAGACGGCCGAGGAAGGCGAGGGCGCCGTGTCCTGGCTCGCCGTGGCGGGCGCGAACCTGCACAACCTGCAGTCGGTCGACGTGAGCATTCCGCTCAACCGCCTGGTGGTGGTCACCGGCGTCAGCGGTTCGGGCAAGTCCACGCTGGCGCGCGACGTGCTGCTGGCCAACGTGCAGGCCATCGTGCAGCAGCGCATGACCAAGGCCGGTCGTGATGCCGACGCGGCGGGCAAGCGCCCCCGGTGGGTCGGCTGTACTGGCGTGGCCGGCTACGAGGAGATCGACCGCGTGCTCGAGGTCGACCAAACCCCCATCGGCAAGACGCCGCGCAGTTGCCCCGCCACCTACATCGGTTTCTGGGACACCATCCGCAAGCTCTTCGCGGACACGCTGGAAGCCAAGGCCCGCGGCTACGGCCCGGGCCGCTTCAGCTTCAACACTGGCGAAGGCCGCTGCCCCGGCTGCGAGGGCGCGGGCGTGCGCACCATCGAGATGAGCTTCCTGCCCGACGTGAAGGTGCCTTGTGAGGTCTGCCACGGTGCGCGTTTCAACCCGGAGACGCTGGCCGTCACCTGGCGCGGCAAGAGCATCGGCGACGTGCTGCAGATGGAGGTGGACGAGGCCGTCGCGTTCTTCGCCAGCATGCCGAACATCAGCCATCCGCTGCAGTTGCTCAAGGATGTGGGGCTGGGTTACCTCACGCTGGGGCAGCCTTCACCGACGCTGTCGGGCGGCGAGGCGCAGCGGATCAAGCTGGTGACCGAGCTGAGCAAGGTGCGCGACGACGTCACGCGCCGCGGCAACAAGGCGCCCCACACCTTGTATGTGCTGGACGAGCCCACGGTCGGCCTGCACATGGCGGATGTCGAGAAGCTGATCCACGTGTTGCATCGGCTGGTCAATGCCAATCACAGCGTCGTCGTCATCGAGCATGACCTCGACCTCATCGCCGAAGCCGACTGGATCGTCGATCTGGGGCCGGAAGGTGGATCCGGCGGCGGACGGGTGGTGGCGTCGGCGCCGCCCGAGGATGTGGTCGCGCAAGGCACACACACGGGCGTCGCGCTGCGTTCAGTTCTGGAGCGCGGGGCTGTTCGGGTGTGACGGGGCTGGAAGTACGGCAGCAAGGGCTGGCTTGTGCGGGTGACTGGCCAGTCGCTTCATCTCGGCTGCGGGGCCGCGCGGAAGACGCGTGAGAAGGTACGTCTGGTGCTGGCCGCTGCTTTTGTGCATCTACTTCTATAAGGGGTGTGTCTCGACTGGCCGATGGCGGATGTGCTCCTGGGCCGTCGAACAGCCGTGGGACATGACATTCCAGAGAAACTCCCTGCCTCGTCGGTCGTCAGTCCCGTTTGCGTGCCCCTTGTTTGTCAGCCCCCGGTGGGCCCGGTCGCCCCCGAGGCGGGCATGCTCCCCGCCGTTTGAAAATTTTTGTAGGACGTCTCTTGCGTCCCTATCGAAAACCCTCGTATACTGGCTGGCTCGCTGACTGACACGCAGTTTTGTAGCTGAGTTTGGCTGGTGAGGGGTTTGAGGTAGTGACGGTGGCTTCTGAGTAAAAA
>NZ_QQAV01000013.1 GCF_003350475.1 Pseudacidovorax intermedius | reverse complement strand
TGGCTCTTTGCCCACTCGCCCTGCTCGGCACTGCCTTCTATCCGGTTCTTGTTCATCGGCTCGCAGCTTCGCTCCACGCTTCCTCCCCACACTCGTCGCCCTCGTGCAGTTGCGCTTCACTTCGTTCGTCGTGATCAACTTACGGCGGGACTTGCACCCGCAAGAGTGCGCCCATGCTGGGCGCACAAAGAAGAAGGGCGCCGATGGCGCCCTTGCTGCTTACATGCCCGTGTAGTTCGGGCCGCCGCCGCCCTCGGGCGTGACCCACACGATGTTCTGCGTCGGGTCCTTGATGTCGCAGGTCTTGCAGTGCACGCAGTTCTGCGCGTTGATCTGTAGCCGCTCCTTGCCGCCGCCCGCCGCCTCGTCCGGCACGAATTCGTACACGCCCGCCGGGCAGTAGCGGCTCTCGGGGCCGGCGTACTCGGGCAGGTTGATGCGCGTGGGTACCGTCGGGTCCTTCAGCGTCAGGTGCGCCGGCTGGTTCTCTTCGTGGTTGGTGTTGCTGATGAACACCGAACTCAGGCGGTCGAAGGTGAGCTTGCCGTCGGGCTTGGGATAGACGATCTTCTTGCACTCGGCCGCCGGCTTCAGGCGCGCATGGTCAGCCTCGGTGCGGTGGATGGTCCAGGGGATGTGGCCGCGCAGCACGAACTGCTCGATGCCCGTCATCACCGTGCCCACCGTCAGGCCCTTCTTGAACCACTGCTTGAAGTTGCGGGCCTTGTACAGCTCGCTGTGCAGCCAGCTCTTCTCGAAGGCCTCCGGGTAGGACGACAGTTCGTCGAACTGGCGGCCGGCCTGCACAGCCTCGAAGGCGGCATCGGCCGCCAGCATGCCGGTCTTGATGGCGGCATGGCTGCCCTTGATGCGGCTGGCGTTGAGGTAGCCGGCCTCGCAGCCGATCAGCGCGCCGCCCGGGAACACGGTCTTGGGCAGCGACAGCAGGCCACCGGCCGTGATGGCCCGTGCACCGTACGAGATGCGCTTGGCGGGCTTCAGGCCCTGGTCCTGGCCTTCGAGGTACCAGCGGATGTTCGGATGCGTCTTGAAGCGCTGGAACTCCTCGAAGGGGCTCATGTGCGGGTTCTGGTAGTCCAGGCCCACCACGTAGCCGATGATCAGCTGGTTGTTCTCGGCGTGGTAGACGAAGGAGCCGCCGTAGGTGTCATTGGGCAGCGGCCAGCCGGCGGTGTGGATCGCCAGGCCGGGCTCGTGGCGGGCGGGGTCGATCTCCCACAGTTCCTTGATGCCGATGCCGTAGCTCTGCGGGTCGCGGCCGTCGTC
This sequence comes from Pseudacidovorax intermedius, assembly GCF_003350475.1. GTDB lineage: Bacteria > Pseudomonadota > Gammaproteobacteria > Burkholderiales > Burkholderiaceae_C > Xenophilus > Xenophilus intermedius. The sequence goes on along the minus strand of NZ_QQAV01000013.1, from coordinate 155,477 downwards.
GAGCTTGAAGCGGTTGATCAACTGCCGGCCCAGGTGGCCGCGCGCGCCTTCGGCGAACAGCGTGTACTTGGCATGCAGCTCCATGCCGAGCTGGAAGTTCTCGGTCGGCTCGCCGTCCTTGCCGATGCCCAGGTTGCCGGTGGCCACGCCCTTGACGGAACCATCGTCGTTGTAGAGCACCTCGGCGGCCGGAAAGCCCGGGAAGATTTCCACGCCCAGCTCCTCGGCCTGCGTCGCAAGCCAGCGCACCACGTTGCCCAGGCTGACGATGTAGTTGCCCTCGTTGTGGAAGTTGGGCGGCAGCATGAAGTTGGGCACGCGGGTGGCGCCCGTTTCGCTCATGAGCAGGAAGGTGTCGGCGGTGACCGGCTGGTTCAGCGGCGCGCCCTTGGCCTGCCAGTCGGGGATCAGCTCGGTGAGCGCGCGCGGGTCCATGATGGCGCCCGAGAGGATGTGCGCGCCGGGCTCCGAGCCCTTTTCCAGCACGACGACCGAGATCTCCTTGTCGTTGAGCGCGGCGAGCTGCTTGAGGCGGATGGCGGCCGAGAGGCCGGCAGGGCCGCCGCCGACCACGACGACGTCGTACTCCATGGCTTCGCGCGGGCCGAACTGGGCGAGGATCTCTTCTTGTGTCATCGGGTGGGATCGGAGGATGGGTTCGAGGGGGCGCGGCCATGGGCTGGCGCGCCTGTGAAGCACTGCGCATTCTAGAGGTCAGGCCCTGGTCACATAGGCGACGCCAGCCCGGGGAGATACCGCTCCTGATGGGCCCCCGGACGGGCCTACGATGCCACGCCATGCGCATCGAGATACCCGAACAGAAGAAGCTGGTCTACGAGATGACCATCCCCATCCGCTGGGGCGACATGGACGCCATGGGCCACCTCAACAACGGCACCTATTTCCGCTACATGGAGACGGCCCGCATCGACTGGATGCGTTCCATCGGCTTCCAGCCCGATCCGAAGGGGGAGGGCATGGTGATCGTCAATGCCTTCTGCAACTTCTACCGCCAGATCGAGTACCCCGGTGACGTGTTGCTGCGCATGTACGTGAGCGACCCGGCGCGCACCACCTTCGAGAGCTGGGCCACCATGGCCCGCGCCGAGGCACCCGACGTGATCTGCGCCGCAGGTGGCGCCACGACCATCTGGGTGGACTTTCCGGCGCAGAAGGCCAAGCCCCTGCCGGACTGGCTGCGCGCCCTGGTCGGCGGCTGAGTTCAGCCCGGCATCGACAGTCGCGCCTCGAAGCCGCGTGCGCGGCCGGGGGGCGGCGACAGGAGTTGCAGCTCGGCCCCCTGGTGCTCGGCGATCGTGGTGACGATGGACAGGCCCAGGCCGTAGCCGGTGCGGTCGTCGGTCTGCCGGACGTGGCGCTCGCGCAGGGCCTGCAGCTTGTCGGGCGCCACGCCTGGGCCGCTGTCGCGCACCAGCACCGTGCGGGGCGCGACCACTTCGAGTTCGACCGCGCCCTCGGGGGCGTACCGCAGCGCGTTCTCGATCAGGTTGCGCAGGCCGATGGCCAGGGCGTCCACGTCGCCCTGGACGGGGGACATCGTTTCCTCGGGCACATGCAGGGTGAGCCGCTCGGCGGCGCGCGCGTCCTGCCAGAACTCCTCGGCCACCGCACCGGCCAGCTTGACCAGGTCGACCGGCCGCCGTGCCAGCGCAGCCCCCGATTCGGCGCGCGAGAGCTGCAGCAGCTTCTCGGCCCGGTGACTCAGCTGCCGCAGCGAATCGAGCGCAGCCTGCACGTCCTGGCGCGAGAGGCCGTGGTCCAGCGCGGTCTGCAGGCGCAGGCGGGCCGCCGCCAACGGCGTGCGCAACTCGTGCGCCGCATTGGCGGCCAGCGCGCGCTCCACGTTCAGGGCCTGGGCCAGCCGCTCCAGCAGGTGGTTGACGTCGTCGCACACCGAACGCAGCTCGTGCGGCAGGCCCGCCAGCTCGATGGGCCGCAGGTCGGTGCTGCTGCGGCTGGCAATCTCGTCCGCCAGCGTCTGCAACGGCCGCAGTTCGTGCCGGGCGATGCGCCAGAGCACGAGCCCCAGCAGCGGCAGGGCGGTGATCAGCGGCACCATCAGGCCGAACAGCGTGCGGTCCACCGCCTCGCGCCGTTCGGAGATCGGATCGGCCACCTGCAGGTAGAGGTCGCGCGTGGGATGCCGGACGGTGTAGATGCGCCAGTCCGGCGTGTCGGCAAAGCCCGGCGCGAGCGGCACGTCGAAGTAGTCGGGCCGTGCGTTGGACGAATGCAGCAGCAGGCGCGTGCCGCCATCGACCATCTGGTAGACCACTTCGTCCTGGATGAACAGCGGTGCGGGCGCCACCAGCGGCTGCTCGGGCTTCTTGCCGCCGGAGAGGCTGTCGTACTGCTCCACGGCGATGTCGAACATGCGGTGCGACACCTCGACCAGTTCGTTGTCGAAGTTGAAGCTGATCTCCCGGTCCACATACCAGACGACGGCCAGCACGCACAGAAGCCAGATGGCGCCGACGGAGAGGATCAGTGTGCGCGTGAGGCGGGCGGCCAGCGATGTGCGCCCGGGCTTGTGCATGCCTTCGGTGTCACTGCCGGCGCGAGCGCCCGCCACGGCGACGGTGCGAACCCGCCGCTCGCCATTGACGGCATCGCCCGGCGTGAAAGTGCCCTCGGCAGCGGCCGGGCGGGTCGTCACGCGCCCGTCTCCGGCCCGGCATCGGGCGCGTCATCTCCTGGAACCAGGCGGTAGCCGAGGCCCCGCAAGGTCTGGATGTGCGATCGGCCGAGCTTGCGGCGCAGCCGGCTGACGAAGACCTCCAGGGTGTTGCTGTCGGTGTCGTCGTCGAAGCCGTACAGCGCATCGAGCAGGGTCTCGCGGCTGTGGATGCGGTCGGGGCGGCTGGCCATCACGCGCAGCAGCGCCCATTCCTTTTGCGTGAGCGTGACCGGCGCGCCGTGCACGCGGACCTGGTCGTTGCCCAGGTCGATCTCGAGCGAGCCCAGGCGCACGGTGGCCGATTCGACGCTGCTGCGCCGGCGCTCCACGGCGCGCAGCCGGGCCAGCAGCTCGGCGGGGTCGTAGGGCTTGGTCAGGTAGTCGTCGGCGCCGGCATCCAGGCCCCGGATGCGGTCGCTGACCTGGTCGCGTGCCGTCAGCACGATAACGATGGGTCGCTCGGGCAGGGTGCGCAGGCCGGGCATGAGCATCAGCCCGTCGCCGTCGCCCAGGTGCAGGTCGAGCAGCACCGCGGCATAGCGCGCGCTGGCCAGCGCCGCGCGCGCGCCCGCCAGACTGGGCACCGCGTCGACGATGAAGGCCTTCGCACGCAGGTAGCTGCAGACGGCGTCGGCGAGGTTGAGGTCGTCTTCGACGAGAAGGATGCGCATGGGGCGGAGTCTAGTGCGGGGCACCGTCCGGGGTCGGTGCCCGCCGCCGAGGTGGGCCGCTTCAGGCTGCATTCACGGCCTGGGCTTAGGCTGCGCGCCGCCCATGGATGCGTCTTCCCGTTCCGTTTCCCCCCTCTGGCCAACACTGGCTGTCACCGCGGCCCTCGTCGGCTGGGACCTGGGGGGTGGCGACCTGTGGCTGGCCAGCCTGCCGGGCACGCCCTTCGGTTTTCCGCTGCGCAGCAACTGGGCACTGGCCAGCCTGATGCACGAAGGCGGCAAGGCGCTCAGCTGGGTCCTGGTGCTGGGGATGCTGGCTGCCGTGTGGTTGCCCATGGGCCCCTGGCGCCGGCTGTCGCGCCCCGAGCGCTGGCAGCTGGTGCTGTCGGTGCTGGGGGCGGTCGGCGCCGTCACCCTGCTCAAGAAGTTCAGCCTGACCAGCTGCCCCTGGGACCTGCGCGTCTTCGGCGGTGTGGCCGAGCATGTCTCGCACTGGCGCTGGGGCGTGGCCGATGGCGGGCCGGGGCACTGCTTTCCGGCGGGCCATGCCTCGGCAGCCTTCGGCTTCGTCGGCGGCTGGTTCGTGTGGCGGCGGCATTCGCCGGCATTCGCCCGCGGATGGCTCCTCGCGGCCGTCGTGGCCGGCCTGATGCTGGGCGTCGGCCAGCAGCTGCGTGGCGCGCACTTTTTCAGCCACACGCTGTGGAGCGGCTGGGCATGCTGGATGGCCGGCTGGGCAGTGGACATGGCCATGACGGGCCGGCGCCGGCGCGCAACTGACGCCAAACTGAACGCAGTCTGAAGAAGAGGTTCAGGGTGACTTCAGTGCCGACACCTACGCTGTCGGCATGCCGTTGATCTCTCCCGCGCCGCGTCTGGGCGCGTATTCCGTGCCCGACTTTGCGGGTCCCCGCGGCTGGCTGCTGCGGGCGCGCTCGCCGCGCACGATCGTCCTGGTGCTCACCGCCTACCTGCTGCTGGCCGCCAACTGGCCGCTGTGGATGGAACTCGCGGAGCTCGGCCGCGCCCCCAGCCTCTACATGCCCAACATCGTCGGCATGGCCTGGCTGCTGGGAGGGGGCCTGGTGGCGCTGCTGTCGCTCACGGCCTGGTCGCGCTTCATGAAGCCGCTGTGGATGTTGCTGGTGGTGGTGGCCGCGGTGGTGCAGCACTACATGGCCACCTACCGGATGGTGATGGACCCGTCCATGGCGCTCAACGTGCTGCAGACCGATCCGGGCGAGGCGCGCGATCTGCTCAGCCTGACGATGGCGCTGCGGGTGCTGGCCGTGGCGGTGCCCGCGATCTGGTGGCTCTGGTGCGTGCCGGTGATCCCGCAGCGGCCGCTGCGTGCGCTGTGGCGCAATGCGGTGCTGTTTGTCGCGGCAGTGGCCACGACCGTGGGCGGCGGCATGCTCATGTCGCGGCAACTGGCACCGCTCATGCGCAACCAGCCCCATCTGCGCTACATGATGAATCCGCTGGCCAGCGTGTATTCCTTCGGCATGGCGGCCACGCGGCCCTTGCTGCATCGCAGCCGCAAGCTGGTGCCGATTTCCGGTGGCGCGGCGCTGGGTGCCAGCTATGCGGGGCAGAGCCGCCCGCGCCTGCTGTTGCTGGTGGTGGGCGAGACAGCGCGCGCCGACCACTTCGGAATCAACGGCTATGCCCGCGACACCACGCCCGAGCTCAAGGCGCGCAAGGTGGTGAGCTTCCACGACATGCGCTCCTGCGGCACCAACACCGCGGCGTCCGTGCCCTGCATGTTCTCGCACCTGGGCAAGCAGGGCTACGAAGGCCGCAAGCAGGACTACGAGAACCTGCTCGACGTGGTGCAGGGTGCCGGGCTGGCCGTGCTCTGGATCGACAACCAGTCGGGCTGCAAGGGCGTGTGCGAACGCGTGCCCCATGTCGAGGCCAACGACGCCAAGGAGATTGCGGCCAACCCCACGCTGTGCAGCGGCGACGAATGCCTGGACGACGTGATGCTCAAGGGCCTGGACGCGCGCATCGCCGCCTTGCCGCCCGAGCGCGTGGCGCGCGGTGTGGTGCTGGTGATGCACCAGATCGGCAGCCACGGCCCCGCCTACTTCCGCCGCTCGCCGCCGGACGGCAAGCCCTTCCAGCCCGAGTGCCGCACGGTGACGCTGTCCGACTGCGCGCACAGCGAGCTGATCAATGCCTACGACAACTCGATCGCGCACACGGACCGCTTCCTGGGGGAGGCCATCGACTGGCTCCAGGCCCGCCGCAGCCGCTTCGACACGGGCATGCTCTACCTCAGCGACCATGGCGAATCGCTGGGCGAGTACGGCCTTTTCCTGCACGGCGTGCCCTACGCCTTTGCGCCGGACGTGCAGAAGCATGTGCCCTTCGTGGCCTGGCTCGATGGCGGGCTCGGTGGGCGCACCGGTGTGCAGGACGCCTGCCTGCGCAAGTCGGTGGACATGCCGCTGACGCACGACAACCTCTATCACACCGTCATGGGCCTGGTGGACGTGAAGAGCCCCACCTACAAGCCCGCACTGGACGCCTTCGAAGGGTGCCGGCAGGCGTCGGCCGGTTGATTCCTCCAGGGCGGCCTCGCCCTGGGGTTACCAGTGGGCCTCTTCAGCCGCGAGCAGCGCAGGCCCGTTCGGGCCAGGCGGTCTGCAGCGCCTCGTGGCACCGCAGCAGGAGTTCGAAGGCGCGCCGCGCAGCCGCAGAAGCGGCGTCCTGCCGGGCGGCGCCTTGCAGTGCGGTCTGGAGCTCGGCGACGAAGTGCTTCCACCGCGCACCCGTGGCGGAGCCTGCGCCGCGCAGGTAGTCCAGCGACAGGGGCGCCATGGCCGGCGCCAGCCGCTTGTGCAGCACCTGGCCGCCCAGGCGGGAGCCTTCCAGCACATAGGCCAGTCCCCATTCCGCACCGTCGGCCTGGAAGACGGGATCAGGTGTCGCCGCCAGCGCGATGCGCGGCGCCTGCAGACCCAGCCGCTGCTGGCAGCCGGCCAATTCCGCCTCCAGGGCGTCTCGCTCCGCCGCCAGGCGCGGGCCGCGGGCACCCGATTCCTCGAGAGCGCCGACCCAGCCGCGCAGCAGGGCAAGGTGCCGCAGGTAGTCGGCGGGGCCGGCACCCTCGCGTGCGACGGGCAATCCGGTGTCGAGCCGGGCGTGCAGGGCCGACGTCGCGTCGCGCAGGCGCTGCAATGGGTCGGTGGCTGCGGCCAATGGGGAAGCGGCTGGAGCGGGGGGAGGCGCAGGAATCATGGAGGACAGGGAAGGCAGCCGGCCATCATAGGCACGCGGCCATCTCACCCCCGCCGTGCGGGCTTGTCGGCCGGCTTCTCGCGTGGCACCCGACCCATCAGGAAGAACTCCGGATTCGGCTGCATGCCGCTGAAGCTGGCGAGGCGGTTCGACAGGCCGAAGAAGGCGGTGATGGCGGCGATGTCCCAGATGTCCTCGTCGTCGAAGCCGTGGGCATGCAGAGCGGCGAAGTCGGCCTCGTCGACCTCGTGCGACCGTTCGCACACCTTCATCGCGAAGGCCAGCATGGCGCGCTGGCGCTCGGAGATGTCGGCCTTGCGCCAGTTGACCGCCACCTGGTCGGCCACGAGCGGCTTCTTCTCGTAGATGCGCAGCAGCGCGCCGTGGGCCACCACGCAGTAGAGGCACTGGTTGGCCGCGCTGGTGGTGGTGACGATCATCTCGCGGTCGCCCTTGCTGAGCGCGCTGGCGCGGCCCACGCTCTCGGGCTCCATCAGCGCATCGTGGTAGGCGAAGAAGGCGCGCCATTCGGCAGGGCGGCGGGCCAGCGCCAGGAAGACGTTGGGCACGAAGCCCGCCTTCTCCTGCACGGCCAGGATGCGGGCGCGGATGTCTTCGGGCACCTGGTCGAGTTCGGCGAGCGGATAGCGTTGGCTCATGGTGGATGTCTCCTGTCTCGTTGGGGCTGGGTGGTCCAGCGTTCGATCATAGGCAGCGCAGACGTGCGGCGCGGTCGCGCGGGTGGCGCCGAGCGCAGGGCCTGCGGCGTTGGCTATGGCTGCGATGAGGACGTTCGAATTCACAGCGAAGGACCTGCTGCCTAGCATTGACGTCCATGAACACCGCCATCACCGCTCCCCGTCGCCTCCTCGGTCTCTTCATCAATGCCGGCGGCCTTGCCGTCGGCATCGCGCATGGCCTGAGCCTGCTGCGCTGACGCGCCGGGCGAAGCCCGGCGTCAGTCGATGCGCGGCGGGCGGTCGTCGTCGAGCACCGCGTCGTCGCTCTCGTCCTTGAGCTGAACGCCGGTCAGGCCGCGGCGCAGCGCTTCGCGCACCAGCCAGCCGAGTTTGAAAGCGGCCGCCTCGTAGCCCAGGCCTTCCGGCCGCACATTCGAGATGCAGTTGCGCTGCGCATCGTGACGCCCGCGTCGCGGTTCGTGGGTGAGGTAGACGCCCAGGCTGTCCGGGCTGGAAAGGCCGGGCCGCTCGCCGATCAGGATCGCGCCGAGGCGCGCGCCCAGGGCCTCGCCCACCTCGTCGGCCAATGCGACGCGCGCCTGCGTGGCCACGACGATGGGCGCGATGCGCAGGTCGGCGGGCAGTTGCGCGCGAAGGGCGGCAAGGAGCGGCCGCGCGTGGCGCTCGATGGCCAGCGACGACAGGCCGTCGCCCACCACCAGGCAGAGATCGCATCCCCTTTCCGGACGCCCGCGCAGGGCCTCGGCGTCGGCCGGGTACAGGCTGCGCCCGAGGTCGGGTCGGCGCAGGTAGGTGGCCCGGTCGGGCGCCTGGCTGCGGGCCCGCAGGACGGACCAGCCGTCTTCTTCGAGCGATCGGGCCAGCGCGTCGGCGTCCAGCGCCGCATGGATGGCATCGCGCGCCATGGCATGCGCCCAGCCGAAGCGCAGCGTCTCGTCGGTGGGCATGCCACTTCCGGCGCGGCCGAGGGCCAGCCGGGCGGGCGTGACGGCGCGCCAGGCCAGCCAGGGGTCGGGCGTCACGGGCGGGGAGGAACAGTCTTCTGCCGGGGCGTTTCCTGTGCCGGCCTGGACCGGATCGGTCGGAAGGGCGTTCATGCGGAGGCTCCCAGAAGGCGCAGCCGCGCCATGCCCTGCTGCAGCGCCGGTGCACTGCCTGGCTGCAGCCGGCCATCGGCGCCGGTGATGCCCATGCGCTGCAGCCAGGCCTCGAACTCGGGCGCGCGCGCCAGTCCGAGGGTGTCGCGCAGGAACAGGGCGTCGTGGAAGGACGTGCTCTGGTAGTTGAGCATCACGTCGTCCGCCCCCGGCACGCCGATCAGGAAGGTGAGGCCGGCCGTGGCCAGCAGCACCAGCAGCGTGTCCATGTCGTCCTGATCGGCCTCCGCATGGTTGGTGTAGCAGACGTCGCAGCCGATGGGCAGGCCCAGCAGCTTGCCGCAGAAGTGGTCTTCCAGGCCGGCGCGGATGATCTGCTTGCCGTCGAACAGGTACTCCGGCCCGATGAAGCCCACGACGGTGTTGATCAGCAGCGGCCGGTAGCGGCGCGCCAGCGCATAGGCCCGCGCCTCGCAGGTCTGCTGGTCGACCCCATGGTGCGCGTTGGCCGAGAGCGCGCTGCCCTGGCCGGTCTCGAAGTACATGACGTTGTCGCCCAGCGTGCCGCGGCCCAATGCGCGGGCGGCCTCGCAGGCCTCGTCCAGCAGTTCGGGCGTCACGCCGAAGGAGAGGTTGGCCTTCTCGGTGCCGGCGATGGACTGGAAGACCAGATCTACCGGCGCGCCGCGCTCCATCAGCTTCATCGTGTTGGTCACATGCGTCAGCACGCAGCTCTGGGTGGGAATGGCGAAGCGCTCGATGACCTCGGCCAGCATGTGCTGCAGCCGCTCGAGCACCGGCAAGCTGTCCGAGACGGGGTTGACGCCGATCACCGCATCGCCCGCGCCATAGAGCAGGCCGTCCAGCGTGGAGGCGGCGATCCCCCGCAGATCGTCGGTCGGATGGTTGGGCTGCAGCCGGACGGCCAGGTGGCCGGGCAGTCCGAGGGTGTTGCGGAAGCGGGTCGTGACCTGGCACTTGCGGGCCACGGCGATCAGGTCCTGGTTGCGCATGATCTTGGAGACGGCAGCCACCATCTCCGGCGTGAGCCCGGGCGCCAGCGCGGTCAGCGCCGCGGCGTCCGCCGCATCGGACAGCAGCCAGTTGCGGAAATCGCCCACGGTGCGATGCGCGACCGGTGCGAAGGCGGCGGCGTCATGGCCGTCGAGGATCAACCGCGTGATGTTGTCCTCTTCGTAGGGCACCAATGCCTCGCTGAGGAACTGCCTGAGCGGCGTGTCGGCCAGCACATGCCGTGCCGCCATGCGTTGCTGCGCGGTCGCGGCGCCGACCCCGGCCAGGTAGTCGCCCGAGCGCGCCGGGCTGGCGCAGGCCATCACTTGGCGGAGATCGTCGAAGTCGAAGACCTGATGCTGGATCGTCGTGCGGTAGCGCATGGGCGGTGTCGGTGGGCGAGGGGCCGGCCGTGGCGGGAGACCGACGCATGATCGCGCTCGCCGCCCGGCTGCCGGGTAGGACAAGCGATGCAGGTTCCGGGCCCGCGCGCGGCCCGACCTGCTGCGGCGGGGGCGCAGAGAGCGCCAGGGGCGCCGCTTATGATCCGCCGCTTTTCCACCTCGGGAGAGCCCATGACCATCGTTTCGCGTGCCCTTGGCGCCGCTGCCGCCATCCTTCTCTTCGCCAGTGGCGCTGTTCACGCCCAGGGCGCTGCCGTCACCACGCCCAGCGGGCTGGTCTACCAGAGCGTCAAGGAGGGCACCGGCCCCAGCCCATCCGCCACCGACACGGTGCGCGTGCACTACCGCGGCACCTTCCCGGACAGCGGCAAGGAATTCGACAGCTCCTATGCCCGCAACCAGCCGGCCGAGTTCCCGCTCAACCGCGTGATTCCGTGCTGGACCGAGGGCCTGCAGAAGATGAAGGTGGGCGGCAAGGCCAAGCTGGTGTGCCCGCCGGCCATCGCCTACGGAAGCCGCGGCGCGGGCGGCGTGATTCCGCCGAATGCGACGTTGAACTTCGAGGTGGAACTGCTGGGCATCCAGGGCCGCTGAGCCCCGCCGGCCGGCCAGGCGGACTGACGCGGCGCCGGCCTAACGACCGACCGCCCGGCTCACGGCGATGCGCAGCAGGGCCAGCAGGATCAAGGCCGCGGCGCCCAAGGCGGCCGCCGCCATGATCCAGAACGCCAGCGGCGAATGCTGCGCCGGCCAGGGCCCGAGGCCGTGGTAGGCCAGCCGGTAGCCGCCGCCCAGCCCCACGCCCCACAGCAAGGCGCAGTACACCAGCAGTGGCGCGACCGTGATGCGGAAGCAGCGCAGCACGAAGATGCACAGCGTCTGCGTCGCGTCCGCCAGGTGGTAGGCGGCGCAGGCCACCAGCAGCCCCGCGGCCAGATGGGCCACCGCGGCCTCCCGCGTGTAGAACTGGACGATGGTGCCGCGCAAGGCCAACAGCAAGCCGGCCACCATCAATGCGCCCAGCACCGCCATGCCCAGACCCTGCCAGCAGGCGCGCCGCGCCTGGTCCGGCCGCCCGGCACCCATCCAGTAACCGACCCGGGCGCTGGTGGCCAGGCCCAGCGACAGCGGCACCATATACGCGACGGCCGTGAGGTTGGACGCGATCTGGTGCGCGGCCGTGGCCGTGCTGCCCAGGCGGGCGATGAACAGCGCCATGAAGGTGAAGGAGCTCACCTCGACCATCACCGACAGTCCTGCCGGCACGCCAAGCCGGGCGAAAGTGCCCAGTTGCGGCCAGTCCGGCCGCTCGGGCCGGCGCCAGAGGCGATAGGGCTGGTATTCGGGTCGGTGGCGCAGCATCAGCACCGCGACGGCCAGCATCAGCCAGTTGACGGTCAGCGTGGCGAGCGCGCAACCCATCAGGCCCAGCGCCGGCACGCCCAGGCCGCCGAAGGTCAGCCAGATCGACAGCGGCACCTTGACCGCCAGTGCCCCGACCTGCAGCCAAGTGACGAAGCTGGGCCGGCCGATGGACTGGTTCAGCGTGGCGTAGATGCGGAAGAGCAGCGCCGCCGGCAATGCCGCGGCCAGCACGGCCAGGTACTGGCCGACTGCGCCGCGCATGGCGGGTGGCACCTCGGTCCAGGCCAGCAGCGGGCCGGGCGACAGCAGCAGCGTCGCGCCGACCGCCGTGGCGGCGGCGCACAGGTACAGCGCCTGCCGCACCGAGCGGCCCATGGCCTCGCGCCGGCCGGCGCCGTGCAGCTCGGCCCAGACCGGCAGCAGGGCCTGCAGGGTGCCGGTCAGCGCCACGAAGACGCTGATGAAGATGGCCGCACCGATGGACAGCGCCGCCAGCGCCTCCTGATCGAAGCGGCCGGCCACCACGGTGTCGGTGACGCCGAAGGCCATGGTCGCCATCTGGCCGACCAGCACCGTGCCGGCGTGGCGGGCGATGAGGCGCCGCTCGCTCACTGCGGTGCCTGTCGGCGGAACAGCAGCAGGTCGTCGCTGGGGCTGGTGGGCCGGCGGAAGGTGCCCTCGAAATGCCAGTCGGTCATGCGGACCCGGTTGGGCAGGCTGAACAGGTAGTCCGGATGCACCAGCAGCCAGGTGCACTGGCTGCCGTGGGCCAGCGGTTGCAGCGCCATGCGGCCGTGGTGGTGCAGCGCGGCGATCTGGGCGCGGTTGAGGCCCAGCTCGTCCACGCAGCCGGGCTGTGCGCCCATGCGTTGCGACAGGGCGCGCACCTGCGGCTCGTAGCTGCGGGCGTAATCGAGCAGCGGCAGCCACAGGGTCATCAGCAGCAGCCAGCACAGCGCGGCGCCGCCGGCAGGCAGGGCCATCGTCTTCCAGAGCGCGGCGCGGTGGCGGCCGGTGCGCCAGCGCACCAGCCAGGCCCAGGCGATGGTGGCGGCCAGCGCCAGGCCGAAGCCGATCCATGAGAAGTCGGGCACGAAGCCCGGCGCCAGGCGGTAGACGTTGGCCGCCGGCTTGGCGGGCACGCCCGTGTGCAGCGAGATCCAGTACACCCAGATGAACAGCGCCACGCCGCTGAAGAAGAGCAGGGTGAACCAGTCGATCAGCGCCGAGACGCTGCGCCGGAAAGTGGGCAGCGCAAAGGCCGCCAGCGTGGCGAAGGCCGGCAGGCCGATCAGCAGGGAGCGTTCGCCGAAGTCCGTGAAGATGGTCGAGAACGACGCCGCCAGCATGAAGCCGAGCGGCAGCGCCACGTGCCGGGCCGTCAGTTGCCGGCGCCAGCGCCATAGCGTCCAGATCGCCAGTGGCCAGGCGGGCCAGGTGAACCACAGGAAGAGCTTGAGCAGCCCGCGCGCCTCGGCGATGAGGCGCTCGTTGGGGTCGCTGCCGGGCAGGGAGAGGTTCCAGTGGAACTGGCCGAGGGTGGCCGCCACGGCCGCCCCGACCAATGCCAGGGCCGCCAGGCCGAAGACGCCGGTACGGTCGTACACCGGGCTGGCGTCGCCGTCGGGCTCACGCTGGCCGAGCAGCCATTCGCGGCAGGCCAGCACCGCGCAGCCACCGCTCAGGATCAGGCCCATGGAGGGCGCACCACTCAGCGACAGCCCCAGGGTGCCGATGCCGAAGGCGGTGAGGGGCGCCGCGCGCCGATAGGGCAGCGCCGCAGCGCCGTAGAACAGCAGCGAGGCAAAGAAGAGCTGTGCCAGCGCCGGTGTGGTCTCGTGGCCCAGCTGGGCCAGGCCCAGGCTGGCGATCAGCGCGAGCAGCCCGCCATCGGCCACCGCACGCGCATAGTCCGTCGGCCGGGCCTCCCCGCCGAAGGCAAAGGCCACCGGCTGGGCCCGCGGCGTCCGTGCCAGGTAATAGACCGCGTACCAGGTGGCGGTGAAGGTGCACCACAGCATCAACGCGAACACGATGCGCACCGCCAGGTCCGGCGGCAGCCATGAGGGCGAGAGCTGGATGGCCCAGGCGCCGATCCAGTACGGCAGCAGGGCCGGAATCTCCGGCCGCAGGCCGAGCAGCAGCGGATCGAGCCAGCGTGCCATGCCGCCACCGCCCTCGGCCAGCGCCGCCATGTAGCCGAAGGACGCGACATCTGCGCTCTTCCACGGCCCCCGGCCGAGCAGGCCGGGCATCAGGTAGGCGGCGCACAGCAGCAGCAACGCGGCCCGTGGCAGGCGGCGTACGGCGTTCTGGGCAACGATGGCGGGATTGGGAGGGCTCAATGCGCGGGGCTCACGGTCTGGCGGGAGGGCGGGCGGCCCGGATCATCGGGCGGCGCATGGGAGAAAAAACAAAGGGCAGCACGGAGATCCGGGCTGCCCTCGGTGCACCGCACGGGGCGGCGCTGTGTGCAAAGACGGCTTACTTGGAGGACAGCGCGCTCTTGCCGAACTTGTTGCGGAACTTCTCGACGCGGCCGCCCATGTTGTCCACCGACTTCTGGGTGCCGGTGTAGAAGGGGTGCGACTCGCTGGAGGTGTCCAGCTTGTACAGGGGATATTCCTTGCCTTCGAAGGTCTCCGTCTCGCGCGTGTTCACGCAGGAGCGGGTGACGAACTTGAAGCCGTTGGACAGGTCCAGGAACAGGACTTCGCGGTAGTCGGGGTGGATGCCTTCTTTGGCCATGGTGATTCCTTGAGCGGTCGATGCGGGAGCCACTGTGCACAACCATCGTGCAAGCACTTGCCGCGAAAAGCCCTCCATTCTAGCGCGCCGGTGCCGTGAGCGCCAGTGCAGCGCGCATCCGCCCGTTCAGGCCGCCACCACGCCGCACCAGTCGACGATGAACTGCGCCATGGCGGCCGTCACGCGCTGCATGCTTTCGAGCGACACCGCCTCGTCGATGCCGTGGATGTTGCGGGCCGTCGGCCCGTAGTTGGTCACGGGGAGGTCCGTCGCCAGCCGGAAATGCCGCCCGTCGGTGGTGGCGGTGCAGGCCAGGCGGGCCGGCGGCTGGCCGGTGATCTTCGCGTGGGCGGTGGCCAGCGTACGCATGGCCGGCGCCTCCAGGTCGTAGACGCAGCCGGGCGAGCGGTGGCCACGGGCGTCGATCTCGACCACCAGCGCCGGGTTGAGCGCGCGGGCCTTGGCGCGGATGCGCGCGCCGACCTGGGCCTCGACATCGGCCGGGTCCATACCGGGGTAGTAGCCGATGCGCAGGCCCAGCGTACAGGTGCAGGGCACCGACGAGTTCCACTCCCCACCCTCGATCCGCCCGAGGTTGAAGTTGACCGGGTGCGCCACGTCGGAGAAGGCCGGGTGCCGGTTCTCGGGCAGGTTCCACTCGGCTTCGAGTTCCTTCAGGTCGGCCATGATGGCCATGGCGGCCTCGATGGGATTCAGCCCCTGGCCCATGTAGGCGACATGGGCCGGTCGGCCGGTCAGGGTGACGAACAGCCAGCTCACACCGACCTGGGCGCTCATCAGCGTCTCGCCGAAAGGTTCGGGAATGATGACGGCGTCGAAGTCGGTCAGCTTCGCCTTCGCCCGCGCGGTCTGCAGCGCATGCAGGGTCGCGAGTGTGCCGTTGCCGGTGTTCTCCTCGTCCAGCACGGCATTGAAGCCGACGGTGCCGGCCGGGGCGAATCCCAGCGTACGCAGCAGCTGGAGCGCGGCCAGCGCGCAGACGATGCCGCCTTTCATATCGCCGGCGCCGCGCCCGTACAGCCAGCCGTCTTCCACGCGCGGCACGTAGGGGCCCGCGGTCCACAGCGATTCCGGGCCCGTCGGCACCACGTCCAGGTGGCCATTGAAGAGCACCGACCGGCCCTTCGTGCCCGCCGGCGGCAGATGGCGGGCGAGCAGGTTGTGCCGGCCGCCGTCGGGATCGCACGGGCAGGAGAACAGGGCCAGGCCTTCGATCTGCCGGCTGTCGAGCACGATGCGCTCGCAGTCCAGCCCCATGTCCTGCATCAGGCCTTCGAGGAAGTCGGCGGCGGGTTGCTCGGCGCCGGAGGGGCTGGGCGCGGCGACGAAGGCGCTGAGCGTGTCGATCATCCAGGGCGTGAGGGCCTGGGCCGCGTCGCGCAACTGGTCGGGGGTGGGGGTGGCAGCCATGGGCGGTTCCTGATTCAGAGGCGGGCCAGCACGTCGTCCAGCGTCTGCACCAGCAGGTCGGCATGGGCGCGCTCGAAGACGAGGGGCGGTCGCAGCTTGAGGATGTGGGCGGCCTCACCCGTGGCGCTGAGAAGCACGCCGGCCTGCCGCAGGCCGTTGACCACCCGCGCCGCCTCGGCCGTGGCCGGCGTTCGGCGGGCGCGGTCCGTGACCAGTTCGACCCCGATGAACAGGCCCGCGCCGCGTACCTGGCCGATCAGCGCATGTTTTTCGCCGAGTTGTCGCAGGTCGGCCATCAGGTGGGCGCCGACCGCCTGCGCATTGGCCTGCAGCGCGCCATGCTCGAGCACATCGAGGACGGCGCTTGCCGCTGCCATCGAGACCGGATTGCCGCCGAAGGTGTTGAAGTAGCGGCACTGCCGGCCGAAAGCCGCCATCACCTCGGGCCGCACGGCCAGGCCGGCGACCGGATGGCCATTGCCCATGGGCTTGCCCATGGTCACGATGTCCGGGACCACGCCGTGGCGGGCGAAGCCCCAGAAGGCCTCGCCGGTACGTCCGAAGCCGGGCTGCACCTCGTCGGCGATGAATACGCCGCCGGTCTCGCGGATCGCGGCCACGGCTTCCTGGAGAAAGCCGCGCGGGCCGGTGAAGATGCCGTCGCTGGAGAAGACCGTGTCCACCAGCAGCGCCGCAGGTCGGATGCCGGCCGCCTGCAGGTCGGCGATCGCGCGGCGCACGCCGTCTGCGAACTGGCGGCCCAATGTCTCGGCATCGAGGTCGTCGCCGTTCGGCGCCGGCACGGTGCGCACCGCATCGCCCAGTTGCACATAGCGGCCCAGCGAGGGCGAGGCCTCTGCCAGGCTGGCGGTGACACCGTGGTAGGCGAAGTTCGTGATGATCACGCCCTGGCCGCCGGTGTGCGTGCGGGCGATGCGCAGCGCCAGGTCGTTGGCTTCGCTGCCGGTGCAGGTGAACACGGCGTGGCCGAGTTCGGCTGGCATGGTCGCCAGCAGGCGCTCGGCATAGTCCAGCACGCCTTCGTGCAGGTAGCGTGTGTGGGTGTTGAGCGTGGCGGCCTGCCGCGCGATGGCCTCCACCACCTGCGGATGCGCATGGCCGACGCAGACCACGTTGTTGTAGGCGTCCAGGTAGCGGCGGCCTTCCGCGTCGTACAGCCACACGCCTTCGCCACGCACCGGGTGCAGCGGCTCTTCGTAGAACAGGCGGTAGCTGGGCCCGAGCAGGCGGGCGCGGCGTTCGATCAGGTCGGTGGAGGTGGGCATGGACTGGATGCGTGGGGCAGGTCAGGGACAGGCGTGGCGCAGCGCATCGTCGAGCGCCCCGGCAGGCAGGTCGGCCAACGCCGTGAGCCGCGCCCAGGAGGCGCCGTTGTTGCGCAGCAGGTACGCCGCATTGGCCGGCTCCCGCGCCGCCCGCCAGCCGCTGATGGCGACCACCATGGCCAGGCGCGTGGCGACCAGGATCGGCAGCAGCGTCCGCTCTTGCGTCGAAAGCGGCGTGACGGCGTGGTACGCACCGGCGAAGGCCGCGATGCTCTCGGCCGGCGCCTGCGCGTCGAGCTGGTATGAGGCGGCGACCGCCAGATCCACGACGCGCGGCGCCACGACCATGTCCCCGAAATCGAGGATGCCGACCAGCCGTTCGGGCGCCCGCGGGTCGACGAGCAGATTGGAAGGATTGAAGTCGTTGTGGATGGGCTGGCGCGGCAGCGTGCGGAGCACCGGCAGCGCGTCGCTGCCAAAGTGGTCCAGCGCCGCCTGCGCAAGCGCGCGCCTCGCCGGATCGTCCACATGCGCGAGCAGGCTGCGTGTGCCGAGACCCCGCTGGAGGTCCCAGGGCAGCGGCAGTCCGCCCGCAGCATGGGTCAGGCCCGCGAGGGCGGCATCCAGCCGGGCGAGCAGCGTGCCCATGTGCGCGGCACGGCCGGCCGTGGGTGGTGCCTTGGGAAGGGGCAGGCCGTCCAGATAGCTGAAGAGACGGACGACGCGCGGGGTGTTGCCGATCACCGTCTCCACCACGGCGAACTCGCCGCTGAGCGCAGGCAGAACGCGTTGCACCGGCAGGTCCGGCGCGGTTGCCGCAAGGTGCAGCAGGGCCTGCGTCTGGAAGTCGGCGACGACCGCGCTTTCGACCGGGTGCGACACCTTCAGCATGCAGGGTGCCCCGCCGCCAGGTTGCAGCAGGAAGTTGGCATCGCGCTCGCCGCCGAGCGCCGTCAGCGTGCCGGCGAGCCCGTAGTGCTGCTTGAGCAAACCTGCGGCTTCGGCCACGTCGACGGGCGCCGGAGCTGCGCACAAGACGGCGGCTTCCGGCAGCCGCTCGAACGCTTCGGGCTCGTCCCCCGACGGATCGCTTGCTTGCAGACTCATGCCGCCGCCTCGAAGCCGCCCAGCGCGCTGCGCAGGTTGGGGCCAAGGTCCGGCGACAGGTAGCCGCCTTCCTGCACCAGCACCGTGGGCAGTCCCAGCCGCGCGATTTCAGCCGTGATGCGGCCGAAACCCTCGGTGCTCACGGCCAGTGCGCGGTAGGGATCGTGCTCGTGGGCGTCCAGGCCCAGCGCCACCACGACGGCGCCCGGCGCATAGGCGCGAACGGCCTCCAGGGCTCCGCGCAGGGCGACCAGATAGCCCTCGGTGTCGGTCCCGCGGGCCAGCGGCACATTCAGGTTGAAGCCCAGTCCGTCGCCTTCGCCATGCTCGTGCGCATGGCCGGTGAAGAAGGGTGTGCAGAAATGCGGGTCACCATGCAGCGAGACGGTGAGCACGTCGCGCCGCCGCCAGAAGATGCCCTGCGTGCCGTTGCCGTGGTGCACATCCACGTCGACGATGGCCACGCGGTCGAAGCGCTGGCGCAGCTGCTGCGCGGCGATGGCGGCGTTGTTGAGATAGGTGAAGCCGTTGGCCCGGTCGGCATAGGCATGGTGGCCGGGCGGGCGGCACAGCGCATACGCGGCGCGCTCGCCGTCCAGCACCAGTTGGGCCGCATGCGTGGCCGTGTGTGCGGACCACACGGCCGCTTCCCAGGTGTGCTGCCCCACCGAGCAGGCCATGTCGCCCAGGTGGTAGCCCGCCTGGCCGACCAGGCTGTCGGGATAGGTGAAGGGCTGCCCCGGAAAGGGGTGCACGTTGGGGATCACCTCGAAGGAAGGATCGTCCAGCTGCTGCCAGCGGGCCCAGGCCGTCTCCAGGAATCGCAGGTACTGGGGCGTGTGGATGGCCGCACGTGGGCCGGGACCATGGTCTTCGGGCGTGACGACGTCATGGCCCTGCTCGCGCGCGGCCTGCAACAGCAGGTGGGCGCGCTCGGGCTGCTCATTGCTGCGCTTGAACTTGCCGCGCACGATGAACTGCTGCGGATCGTGGCCGACGTGGTGGTCGCTGTAGATGACTTTCATGGGCAGGTGTCGCCTCTTTCTTCTCGCTTCAGTAGCTGGGCTCGACGCACCAGCTGACAGGAATCTCGGCCACGCTTGCGCTGGCGGGCAGCTCCAGCACCAGCCGGACGATGCGGGCCAGGTCCTCGGGCCGGGTGAGCCGGGCCCGTTGCTCGGCGGGCACATGGGTGGCCATGTCGGTGTCCGTGAAGCCGGGGCAGATGGCGGTGCAGCGCACGCGGGCCTCGGCCCCGCAATGACGCAGCGCATGGGCCAGCGACAGGACGGCCGCCTTGCTCATGCCGTAGAGCGTGCCCTCGGGTGCGCGCACCCGCTTGGCGGCCAGCGAGGACATGACCACCACCTTGCCCTCGGTGCTCGACAGTGCAGGCCAGGCCTGTTGCGTCAGCCGCATCGGCGACTTCACGTTGACCTCGAAGACGCGATCGAACTCCTCGCCCGTGGCCTGCAGCACCGAGTGGTTGCTGAGGATGCCCGCGTTGTGCACCAGCGCGTCGATGCGGCCGAAACGCGCCAGCGTGGCCTGGACCCAGCGCACCTCGCTGGCCGGATCGGTGGCGTCATAGGGTTGCCAGAGCACGCCGGGCAGGAATGCGCCGGATGGCGGCTCGGCCGCGCTGCGCGCGCCGACGCTGACCTGCCAGCCTGCTGCCGCCAATTCGCGCACGATCGCCAGGCCGATGCCCCGTGCGCCGCCGCTGACCATGGCCACCCGAGCGCCGGCAGGCGTGGGAGCCGAAAGAGCCAGGGCGGAGTCACTCATCGCGTGGCCAGTCGCAGCCGCGAGACATGCTCCCGCGCGTCTTCGAGGTGGAAGCGCAGGGCCTGCTCCACGGCGGGAGCGTCGCGGCGGCGCAATGCCTCGGCGATGGGCCCGTGGGTCTGGGCCAGGGAGGCTGGATCGCCGTAGCTGTCCTCGGTCAGCGCGAGGAACATGCGCACCTCGTTGACCATGTTGGCGAAGAGCTGCTGCAGGTAGTCGTTGCCCGACAGGGCGCAGAGCGCGGCATGGAAGTCCAGGTCCAGTGCCACGCGTTCGGTCTGGCTCAGCGTCGCTGCGCGCGTCACCATGTCGTCCACCCGGGCGGCCATGGCGGCCAGTTGGGCATCGCTCGCATGGCGGCAGGCCAGGGCGGCGCCCATCACCTCCAGTGTGGTGCGTACCGCGTACAGGTCGTCGATCTGCTTGGCGCTGACGGTGCGTACCGCGAAGCCATGGCGCGGGCGCGAAACCAGCAGGCCCAGGCTCTCCAGCCGCCGCGCGGCCTCGCGGACCGGGGCGCGGCTCACGCCCATCTGGCGGGCCAGCTCGGCTTCGACCACGCGGTCGCCCGGGCCGATGCGGCCTTCGAGGATGGCCCGTTGCAACTCGGCCTGGATCAGCCCGACCAGGTCGGGCGCCTGGATAGAGGCGAAGGCGGGGGCGGATGTGGGCAGGGCTGCGTTCACGCGGTCTCCGGATGTCGTTGTCGTGGCGTTGCGGCTGATCGTGCCAGATACACGCCGGCCACCGCGATGCATGCCATGCCCGCCATTGCCAGGCCGTCCGGCGGACGCTGGAACCAGAAGGCGCTGATGAGCACCGCGAGCAGCAACTGCACGTAGTTGAGCGGCGCCAACGTCGAGGCCTGCGTGCGCCTGAAGGCCGCCAGCAAGAGCAGCTGCGCGCTGCCGCTGACCAGCCCGCCGGCCAGCAGGACCAGCGCCTCGGGCCAGGGCGGGATCTCGACGCCCGGTGCCAGGGCCGCCAGCACCAGCGTGACGGCCAGGCAGACGAAGGCCATGTGCGCGAACTGCACCGGTGCCGGCACCAGCCCGGACAGCCGGCGGGTGAACACCTGGAACAGCGCATAGCCGGTGGCGGCCACGGCCATCAGCAGCGTGCCGGCCAGCGGCAGGTCATGCCCTGGCCGCACGATCAGCAGCATGCCGGCAAAGCCGCCCGCCACCGCCAGCCACTGGGCGCGGCGCACCGTCTCGCCCAGCAGGGCGGGCGCCAGCGCCACCATCAGCAGCGGCGCCGTGAAGTAGATGGCGGTCGCCTCGGCCAGCGGCATGGTCACCAGCGCGGTCATGAAGCAGGTGGCCACCAGCGCCAGCATGCCGCTGCGCGCCAGCAGCAGGCCCTGGTGCGGCTGGCGCCAGAAGCGCCACTGGCCATGGTGCAGCAGCAACCCCAGGCCCATGGTGCTGATGCACACGTAGCGCGACAGGTTCATGACCACCGGCGAATGCGTGGCGACCATCTGCTTGGCGAAGGCGTCGTAGAAGGCGAAGAGCAGCAGCGCGCCCAGGAAGAGCAGGACACCCGCGCCAGCACCGCTGCGCCAGCGCGGCAGCCCGGATGCGGATGCGGGCAACGCGCTCATCGGCCGGCCTTCGGTGCCTCGTGAGATGGGCGCGCGGGGCAGCGCTCGGTCCGGATGTCGCTCACGGCCGCAGCCCCGCCAGCAGCGCGGCCAGCCCGGGGCCCAGCGCTTCGACCATGTAGCCGCCTTCCTGCACGATCACCGTCGGCAGGGCCAGCGCGCGCAGGCGCTCGCCCACGGCGCGGTAGGCGTCGAAGTCCAGGCGCAGCACGCTGATCGGGTCGTCGCGGTAGGTGTCGAAGCCCATGGGCAGCACCAGTGCCTCGGGTGCGAAGCGCTCGATGGCCGCCACGGCCTCGTCCAGCGCAGCAATGAACTCGGCATTGCCGCTGCCGTGGGCCAGCGGGAGGTTGAGGTTGAAGCCTTCGCCCGCACCGGCGCCGCGCTCGTGCGCATAGCCGGTGTAGAACGGGAAGTAGCCAGCGGGATCGGCATGCGTCGAGACGGTCAGCACATCGGCGCTGGCATAGAAGATGTTCTGCGTGCCGTCGCCGTGGTGCGCGTCCACGTCCAGCACGGCCACCTTGCCGAAGTGCTCGCGCAGGGCCTCGGCCGCCACGGCGCTGTTGTTGACGTAGCAGAAGCCACTGGCGCGGTCGTGGTGCGCATGGTGGCCGGAGGGCCGGCACAGCGCATAGGCCAGCCGCTCGCCGCCGGCCACGGCCATCGCCGCCGCATGCGCGGTGTGGGCCGAGCGCAGGATGGAGCGCCAGCTGTGCGGCCCCAGCGGCGAGGCAAGGTCGCCCACGTAGTAGCCGGTCTGCGCCAGCAGCGCGGGGCTGGGGCAGGGTGGGCGCCGCTCGCCGGGCGCCACGCCGTAGTAGGGCGACAGGTTGGGCAGCACCTCGATGCCCGGCTCCAGGCCCGGGCGGCCGAGCTTCTGCCAGCCTTCGTAGGCGGCGGACAGGTAGTCCAGGTAGTGCGGCGCATGCACGGCCTCCAGCGGCGCACGGCCGGCCTCGGGCGGCGAATGCGCGGGGATGCCGTGCGCCAGCAGCGTGGCCTGCAGCGCCTCGGCGCGGGCGGGAAGGTCGGCCGGCTTGTGGATGCGGCCGATGCGCATGTACTGCTGCGGCTGGTGCAGCAGCTGGTCGGGGCAGAAGAAGGCCTGCATCGTCGTCGTCCTGCTCAGAGCGTCTTCTCGAAACGGTCGAGCGCGCGGCCCAGGCGGGCGAACATCTCGTCCATCTCGGCCGGCGTGATGATGAGCGGCGGGCATAGGGCCACTGTGTCGCCCATGGCGCGCACGATCAGGCCTTCTTCCAGCGCGTACTGCGCCACCTGGTAGCCAGCCTTCAGAGCCGGGTCGAAGGGCGTGCGTGCGGGGCCGTCGGCCATCAGCTCCAGCGCGCCGATCAGGCCCACGGCGCGCATGTTGCCGACGATGCGGCGCTCGGCCTGCACGGCCAGGCCTTCGGCGAAGCGCGGCGCGAGCTCGCGGGTGCGGGCCAGGATGCCTTCGTCTTCGTAGACCTTGAGCGTCTCCAGCGCCACGGCCGCGGCCACGGGATGGCCCGAGTAGGTGTAGCCATGGCCGAAGGTGCCGATGCGGCCGCTGTTGGCGGCCATGGCCTCGTGGATCTGCTGCGACACCATCACGGCCGAGATCGGCACATAGGCCGACGACAACGACTTGGCGCAGGTGAGGATGTCCGGCCGCATGCCGAAGGTGGTGGAGCCGAACATCTCGCCCGTGCGGCCGAAGCCGCAGATCACCTCGTCGGCCACCAGCAGCACGTCGTACTTGCGCAGCACGGCGTGGATCTTCTCGAAGTAGGTGGGCGGCGGCACGATCACACCGCCCGCACCCATCACCGGCTCGGCGAAGAAGGCGGCCACGGTGTCGGGGCCTTCGTTCAGGATCAATTGCTCCAGCTCATTGGCGCGGCGGGTGGCGAAATCCTCGGCCGATTCGCCAGGCAATGCATCGCGGTAGTGGTGCGGGCTGCCGGTGCGCAGGATGCGGGCGATGGGCAGGTCGAAGTCCGAATGGTTGGCCGCCAGGCCGCCCAGGCTGGCCGAGGCCACCGTCACACCGTGGTAGGCACGGTCTCGGGCGATGATCTTCTTCTTGGCCGGCTTGCCGATGGCGTTGAAGTAGTACCAGATCATCTTCACCGCCGAGTCGTTCGCCTCGGAGCCCGAGTTGGCGAAGAACACGCGCGCCATCGGCACCGGCGCCAGGGCGAGCAGCCGTTCGGCCAGCTGCGCGGCGGCCGGATTGCTGCGGTGGTTGAAGGTGTGGTAGTAGGGCAGCGTCTTCAGTGCGTCGATGCCGGCCTGCACCAGCCGCGGGTGGCTGAAGCCCAGCGAGGCACACCACAGTCCCGACATGCCTTCGATGTAGCGTCGGCCGGATTCGTCCTCCACATGGATGCCGTCGCCGCGGGTGATGAGCAGCGGCTCCACCTGGCCGTGGGTGGCGAGGTTGGTGTACGAATGCAGATGGGCCGCGACGTCGGCGGCGGCGTTGGGGGTGCGTGCGTTCATGGTCGGTCTCTTTTCAGTAGCCGCGTTGAAGGTCCACCGCCACCTCGGCGGCGCGGCCGGCGCGGATGCGCTCCAGGTTCATGCGGGTCTGCCGGGCGATGACGGCCGGCTGGGTGCGGGTGGCGATGTGGGGCGTGACCAGGATGCGCGGGTCGCGCCAGAAGGGGTGCTCCGGCGGCAATGGCTCCTGCACGAAGGCGTCCAGCGTGGCGGCGCCCAGATGGCCGGCGTCCAGCGCCGGGATCAGGTCGGCCTCCACCAGGTGGGCGCCACGGCCCACGTTGATCAGGTGCGCGCCGCGCGGCAGCTGCGCGAAGAGATCGCGGTTCAGGATGCCCGTGGTCTCGTCGGTGAGCGGCAGCAGGCACACCAGCGTGTCGCAGCCGGCCAGGAACTCGGCCTGCTGCGTCTGTCCGTGGAAGCAGTCCAGGCCCTGCGGCACCTCGCGCGGACTGCGGCTCCAGCCACGCACGCTGTAGCCCAGCGCCATCAGCGCGCGGGCGCAGACCAGGCCCAGCGTGCCCAGGCCGGCAATGCCGACGCGGTGCGCGCGGGGCGGCTGGATGGGCGCTTCTTCCCAGCGGCCGGCGGCGGCGCTGGCCAGGTAGCGGCCCATGTGGCGCTGTCCATGGATCACGGCCCAGGTCACATAGGCGGCCATGCCCGAGGCCATGTCGGTGTCGACGATGCGGCACACCGGCACAGGCGGCAGTTCGGCATCGGCCGTGAGGTGGTCGATGCCGGCGCCCACGGACTGGATGAGTGCGAGATTGGGCATGCGCGCCATCAGGCCGGCGGGCGGGCACCAGCAGACGGCGGCATCGATGGCGTCCAGCGGGCCCAGCTCGGCCATGGTGCGCAGATCGGCATCGGGGAATTCCTCACGGAATGCCGGCAGCAGGTAGCCGAGGTCCAGGTTGGCGCTCAGGAAGGCGAGGGTGGTCAACGCGAGGTTTCCTTTTCAGCCGTGAGGCGGGGCACCGCCTCGATCAGCATGCGGGTGTAGGGATGCTGCGGGTCGGTCAGCACCTGCGCGGCCGGACCGTATTCGACGACGGCGCCGCGCTGCATGACGGCGATGTGGTCGCACATCTCGCCGGCCACGCGCAGGTCGTGGGTGATGAAGACCATCGCCAGCTTGAAGCGCTCGCGCACCTCGGCGAAGAGCTGAAGCACCTGCGCCTGCACCGACACGTCGAGCGCGGAGACGGGCTCGTCGGCCACGAGCAGTTCGGGCTCCATGGCGAGCGCACGGGCGATGCCGATGCGCTGGCGCTGGCCGCCGCTGAACTCGTGCGGATAGCGCTCGGCCGCCTCGGGGCCCAGGCCCACCAGGCGCAGCAGCGCCAGCGCGCGGGCCATGGCTTCGGCCTTGGGCACGCCCTGGGCGATGGGACCGGCCGCCAGCGTGGGCCCTATGCGGTGCCGCGGGTTGAGCGAGGCATACGGGTCCTGGAAGACCATCTGCACCTTGCCCTGAGTCTGACGGCGCATGGCCGCGCCGGAGAGCAGGCTCTTGCCCTTGAACAGGATGCGTCCGCTGTCGAAGGGCTCCAGCCCCACGATGCAGCGGCCCACGGTCGATTTGCCCGAGCCCGATTCGCCCACCAGCCCCAGCGTCTCGCCACGGCGCAGCTGGAAGCCGATGCCCTTGGCAGCTTCCACGCGCCGGCCCTTGCTGAAGAATCCGCCGCCGCTCACATAGGTCTTGCGCAGGTCCTGCACCTGCAGCACGTAGTCCTCCTGCGTGTCGGCGGCCGGCTCGCGCAGGCGGCCCTGCGGGATGGCGGCGATGAGCTTGCGGGTGTAGTCGTGCTTCGGGTGCATCAGCACCTCGTGCGCCGGGCCGGCTTCGACGGCCACGCCGGTCTGCATCACGACCACGTGGTCGGCGATCTCGGAGACCACGCCGAAGTCGTGCGTGATGAAGAGCAGGG
This sequence comes from Pseudacidovorax intermedius, assembly GCF_003350475.1. Taxonomy (GTDB): domain Bacteria; phylum Pseudomonadota; class Gammaproteobacteria; order Burkholderiales; family Burkholderiaceae_C; genus Xenophilus; species Xenophilus intermedius. The sequence continues at coordinate 129,888 of NZ_QQAV01000013.1, read as the reverse complement.
CCGTGCCCTTGCGCTGCTGCAGCTCGCGCATCAGCGTGAGGATCTGTGCCTGCGTGGTCACGTCCAGCGCCGTGGTCGGCTCGTCGGCGATCAGCAGGCGCGGCTCCAGCAGCAGGGCGCAGGCGATCATCACGCGCTGGCGCTGGCCGCCCGAGAGCCGGAACGGGTAGCTGTCGGCCAGCAGTTCGGGGTCGGGCAGGCCCACGTCGGCCAGCGCGGCCACGATGCGGCGGCGCTTCTCGGCCGCGGGCAGCGTCATGTGCGAGTCGAAGACTTCGGCCAGCTGGTCGCCGATGCGCATCACCGGGTTGAGCGCGGTCATCGGCTCCTGGAACACCATGCCGATGCGGCGGCCGCGCAACTCGCGCATCTGGGCCTCGGTCAGCGTGAGCAGGTCGGTGCCCTCGAAGAGGATGCGGCCGGCCACCGGCGCCACGTGCGGCCTGGGCAGCAGGCCCATGATGGCGTTGGCGATCATCGACTTGCCCGAGCCCGATTCGCCCACCACGCAGAGCGTGCGGCCGGGCAGCAGCTCGAAGCTGGCGCCCTTCACGGCCAGCGCGCGGTCGCCGCCGGGCGGCAGGCAGATGTCCAGGCCCTCGACGCGCAGCACGGCGTCCTCGGCCTCGGGTTCGGGCAGTGGCTTGAGCAGGGCGTTCATCGGGTGCGGCCTCCCAGCCGGGTGTTGAGTCCGTCGTTCAGGCCTTCGCCCACCAGGTTCAGCGCCAGCACGGTCAGCACGATGGCCAGGCCCGGAAACACCGCCATCCACCAGGCCTGGCGCAGCACGGTGCGGGCGGTGCCGACCATGTAGCCCCAGCTCATCTGGTTGGGGTCGCCCAGGCCCATGAAGCTCAGGCTGCTTTCCAGCAGGATGGCCGAGGCGATCATCAGCGAGGCCATCACCACGATGGGCGAGGTGGCGTTGGGCAGGATCTGCGTGAGGATGATGCGCGGCGTGGACTGGCCCGCCAGCTGCGCCGCCGCCACGAAGTCGCGCTGGCGCAGGGTGAGGAACTCGCCGCGCACCAGCCGCGCCACCGGCGGCCACGAGACGAGCGCGATGGCCGTCACGATCGACCCCACCGAGGGCTGGAAGATCGCCACCAGCACCAGGGCCAGCGCGAAGCTCGGCACGGCCTGGAACAGCTCGGTGAAGCGCATCAGCGCCGCGTCGATCCAGCCGCCGAAGTAGCCGGCCACGGCGCCCAGGCCCACGCCGATCAGCAGCGACACCACGGTGGACACCACGCCGATCAGCAGCGAGATGCGTGCGCCGCGGACCACGCCCGAGAAGATGTCGCGGCCCATGGTGTCGGTGCCCATCAGGAAGCCGGCCTCCTGCCCGGGCCGCAGGAAGGGCGACTGCACCATGTCCCAGGGATCGTTGGTGGCCAGCAGCGGGCCGAAGGCCACCATCAGTGCCAGCAGGGCCAGCACCACCAGGCCGAAGACCGCGCCCTTGTTGCGGCAGAAGCGCCGCCAGAAACCGGAGTTGTTCATTGCCGTGGGCTCCTCATTGGCTTCACAGCCGGATGCGCGGATCGACCAGTGTGTAGACCAGGTCGGTGATCAGGTTGAACAGGATGGCCATGGCGGCCGTCACCAGGAAGCAGCCCAGCAGCAGGTTGTAGTCGCGCTGCAGCAGGGCATCGAACATCAGGCGGCCGATGCCGGGCCAGGCGAAGACGGTCTCGGTGAGCACCGCGCCGCCGATCATGCTGCCGGCCTGGATGCCGGCCAGCGTGACCACCGGCAGCAGCGCGTTGCGCAGGATGTGCGCGCGCTGGATGCGGCCGGGCTTCACGCCCTTGGCGCGGGCGGTCTTCACGAAATCCATCTGCGCGACTTCGAGCATCGAGGCGCGCGTCATGCGGGCGTACACGGCCATGAAGAACAGGGCCAGCGTGAGCGAGGGCAGCACCAGGTGCTGGGCGATGTCCCAGGCCAGGGAAAGGCCCGAGAGGCCCGAGCCCACCGTCATGTAGCCGAAGCCCGGCAGCCAGTTCATCTGCACGGTGAAGAGCAGCACGGCCATCATGGCCAGCCAGTACAGCGGCGTGGCATAGAAGACCAGCGCCACCACCGTGATGGCGCTGTCGAGCCAGGAGCCCGGCTTGCGCGCCGCCAGCGCGCCCAGCACCACGCCGAAGATCAGCGACAGCACGAAGGCGCTGCCGGTGAGCAGCAGCGTGGCCGGTAGCCGGTCGGCGATGAGCTTGGCCACCGGCTGCTGCTGCCGGTACGAGAAGCCCAGGTCCAGCCGAACCACATGGCCCAGGTAGGTGGCCAGCTGCGTGCCGAGGGGCTGGTCCAGCCCGAACTCGCGGCGCAGCTGGTCGACGAACTGCTGGTCGGAGGCACCGGCCTCGCCGGCCATCACCGACACCGGGTCCCCGGGCGCCGCACGCACCAGCATGAAGTTGACGGTGGCGATCAGCACCAGGGCCACGAGGCCCTGCGCCACACGGGTGAGCATGAACTGCAGGCGTTTCATGGGTGCGTGCGCTGCGTGCTCAGCCGATGGAGGCGCGGCCCAGGCTGTCGTTCAGGCCGATGCCGGAACTCACCGGGTTCTTCACCTTGCTGCGATAGAGCGTGGGGAAGTTGATCTCGTGCAGCCAGGCCACCGGCGCTTCCTCCAGCAGCAGCTTCTGCACTTCGAGGTAGATGGCCTTGCGCTTCTCGGGATCGGCCGCGACCGCGCCGGCGGCGAAGAGCTCGTCCACCTTGGGATTGGAATAGCCCTCGACGTTGTTGAAGGGCGAGCCCTTGGCGATGTTGCTGCTGGTGTAGTTGCGGGCCACGCCCAGGGCCGGGTCGCCGTACTGGTAGACGTAGGTGAAGGCGAGGTCGTAGTCCCATTCGTTGAGGCGCTGGTTCCAGCCGGCCACATCGGTGGGCGTCATCTCGATCTTGATGCCGGCCTGGCCCAGGTGCTGTCGCACCATCTCGGCCTGGCGCTGCCAGGTCTCGCCGTAGGGCAGGGGCAGCAGGCGCAGGGTCTCGCCCTTGTAGCCGGCCTCTTCGAGCAGCTTCTTGGCCTTGGCGATGTCGCGCGGGTACTTCGGCACGTCGTCGCTGTAGAACTTGATGTGGCTGTTGAAGGGTCCCGTCGCCGCCTTGGCGTAGCCCTGCCAGGCCACCTTGGCGATGGCGTCGCGGTCGATGGCATGCATCACCGCCTGGCGGAACTTGACCTTGTCCATCGGCGCCTTGCGGTTGTTGATCCACAGCCAGGAATGGGGCGCGAAGAACTCCCAGCCCTTGGTCGTGACCTCCACGCCCGACAGCTTGGCCAGGCGGGCCACGTCGAAGTACTCCACCGAGCCACCGGGGGCGATGTCGATCTTTCCGGACTCGAAGGCCGCGGCGCGCGAGGCCGCATCGGGAATGACGTGGAAGTACACGTTCTCCACCTTGGGCACGCCGGGCTGGTGGTACTGCTCGTTGGCCACCAGCTGGATGTAGGAGCCCTTGACCCATTCCTTGAACTTGAGCGGGCCGGTGCCGATGGGCGTGGCATTGGCCGGGTTGGTCAGGAAGTCGGTGCCGTCGTAGATGTGCTTCGGGATCATCGGCATGGTGCCGGTCTCGAAGATGCCCATGAAGGGGCCAAAGGGCTGCTTGAGCGTGAACTCCACCGTCAGCGGGTCCAGCGCCTTGATGCTCTCGATCTGCTGCAGGCTGGCGCGGAAGCGCGCATGTGTCTTGCGCAGGAAGACGTCGGCCGAGAACACCACGTCGGCCGAGGTGAAAGGCTTGCCGTCGTGCCACTTCACGTTGGGCTTGAGCTTGAAGGTGTAGACCGTGCCTTCCTTGTTGGCGGTCCACGAGGTGGCCAGCAGCGGCTGCGGGTCGAGCTTCTCGTCGTAGCGCAGCAGGCCTTCGTAGATGTTGCCGGCGATCATCTGCGTGGGGCCGTTCTGCACGATGCCCAGCATCAGGCCCGGCGGCTCGGGCTGCACCAGCACGTTGATGGTGCCGCTACGCTTTTCCTGCGCCAGCAGGTGCAGCGGCACGCCCGCGATGGAGACGCCCAGGCCGGTGGCGCCCAGTTGGATGAGTCGACGACGTTGCATGTCAGGCTTCCTTTCAGTCAGCGCAAGAGGGTGTTGAAGAGGGGATGGGGATCAGTCGCGGAACGAGGCGGAGGCCGTGGGCTGCTCCAGGCGTTGGAGCAGGGCACGCCATTCGCGCGCATCTGGATCGGCGGCGCCGGGCAGGCGGTTGCTGTCGCCGCTTTCGTACTGGCGGGCGGTGAGTTCGCAGACTTCCTCAGACACGGGGTGGATCGGCTGGCCGCTGGCCTGGATGGCCAGTTGCACGCGGCAGGCACGCTCCAGGTTGTGCATCAGGATGAAGGCCTCGGCCACCGTGCGGCCCAGCGTCACCAGGCCGTGGTTGCGCAGGATCAGCACGCGGGCGGTGGGGCCCAGGTCGGCGATCAGGCGCTCGCGCTCGCCGTGGTCCAGCGCGATGCCCTCGAAGTCGTGGTAGACGACGCGGTTGTGGAACTGCAGCGCCCACTGGTTGCAGGGCTGCAGCCCGCAGGCGAGCGATGAGACGGCCACGCCGGCCACCGTGTGCGTGTGGAGCACGCACATGGCGTCATGCCGCGCCATGTGCACGGCGCTATGGATCGTGAAGCCGGCGGGGTTCACGTCGTAGGGCGAGGGCTCCAGGATCCGGCCTTCAGTGTCGATCTTCACCAGCGACGACGCCGTGATGTCCCGGAACAGCATGCCGAACGGGTTGATGAGGAACTGGTCCTCGGCGCCCGGTACGCGCGCGGAGATGTGCGTGTAGATGCTGTCCTCCATGCCGTAGTGAGCGACCAGCCGATAGGCGGCGGCCAGGTCCTCGCGCACCTGGCGCTCGGCATCGGAGAAGGTCTTGGGGGTCAGGTCCTGCATCAGCATCACAACGCTCCGTCAATTACTGTCAGCTGTCGACAGATGACATTACGCATGATGCGTGCCAGATTGCAGATCCTTGATTTCCCTCAGTACGGGCACGAAAAACCGGGTCTGGTCGGGCGCGATGCGCCGAGCCTGGTGCATCCGCGCACCTGCAAGAAGCGCACGCACCAATGAAAAACGCCGCGCGAAGGGCGCGGCGTCATGAGGACGGGGGGATGGTCGGCGGCTCAGCCGCCGCGGCGCATCATGTCGAAGAACTCGACGTTGGTCTTGGTGGCCTTCATGCTCTTGAGCACCATCTCCATGGACTCGATCTCGTCCATGTTGTACATGAACTGGCGCAGGATGCGGGTCTTCTGCAGCACTTCAGGCGCCAGCAGGAGTTCTTCGCGGCGGGTGCCCGAGCGGTTGAGCTGGATCGAGGGGAACACACGCTTTTCGTACAGACGGCGGTCGAGGTGAATCTCGCAGTTGCCGGTGCCCTTGAACTCTTCGAAGATCACTTCGTCCATGCGGCTGCCGGTGTCGACCAGCGCGGTGCCGATGATGGTGAGCGAGCCGCCTTCTTCCACGTTGCGGGCCGCGCCCAGGAAGCGCTTGGGCCGCTGCAGGGCATTGGCGTCCACGCCGCCGGTTAGCACCTTGCCGGAGGAGGGCACCACGTTGTTGTAGGCACGGGCAAGGCGGGTGATGGAGTCCAGCAGGATCACCACGTCCTTCTTGAGCTCGACCAGGCGCTTGGCGCGCTCGATCACCATCTCGGCCACGTGCACGTGGCGGGCAGCGGGCTCGTCGAAGGTGGAGGCGATCACCTCGGCCTTGACCGAGCGCTGCATCTCGGTCACTTCTTCGGGCCGCTCGTCCACGAGCAGAACCATCATGTGGATCTCGGGGTAGTTGGCGGCGATGGCGTGCGCGATGTGCTGCATCATCACCGTCTTGCCGCTCTTGGGCGGCGCCACCAGCAGCGCGCGCTGGCCCTTGCCGATGGGCGCGATGATGTCGATCACCCGCCCGGTGATGTTCTCTTCGCTTTTGAAGTTGTCGCGCTCCAGCTTCATCTGCTCCTTGGGGAACAGCGGCGTGAGGTTCTCGAACATCACCTTGTGCTTGTTCGCCTCGGGCGCGCCGTCGTTCACCTTGTCCAGCTTGGTCAGCGCGAAATAGCGCTCGCCGTCCTTGGGAATCCGCACCTCGCCCTCGATCATGTCGCCGGTGTGCAGGTTGAAGCGCCGCACCTGGCTGGGGCTGATGTAGATGTCGTCGGTGCTGGCCGTGAAGCTGGTGTCCGGGCTGCGCAAAAAGCCGAAGCCGTCGGGCAGGATCTCCAGCACGCCGTCCGCAAACACCTGCTCGCCGGCCTTCGCCCGCTTCTTGATGATGGCGAACATCAGCTCCTGCTTGCGCATGCGGCCGACGTTTTCGATCTCGAGCGCTTCGGCCTGCTTCAGGAGTTCGGAGACGTGCAGTGCCTTGAGTTCGTTCAGGTGCATGGAATGGCCCCGCGGGCGGAGATGCTTGGTGACGGTGGGAGAGGAGGGGGCTTGCGTCAGGGCGAGAGAGATGCCCCGGAAGCCTTGGACTCGAACCGTGCCCTTGTGTTGGGGCCGGCGAATGACAGGAATTATGACAGGAAAAAACAAAGGCCGGCGCAAGGATGCGTCGGCCTTTTCATTCGGAGCAGGAGGCGATCAGGCGAGCTGCTGGTCGATGAAGGCAGTGAGTTGCGCCTTGCTCATGGCGCCGACCTTGGTGGCGGCGAGCTGGCCGTTCTTGAACAGCATCAGCGTGGGGATGCCGCGGATGCCGAACTTGGCGGGGATCTCGCGGTTCTCGTCCACGTTCATCTTGGCGATCTGCAGCTTGCCGTCGTAGGTGTTGGAGACCTCGTCCAGGATGGGCGCGATCATCTTGCAGGGGCCGCACCACTCGGCCCAGTAGTCGACCAGCACGGGCTTGTCGGACTGCAGGACGTCGGCTTCGAAGGAGGAGTCGGAGATGTGCTTGATGAGTTCGCTGGCCATGATGTCTGCCTTGGCTACGTTCGCGGTGAAAGGGATGCTCGCGGGGAGCGGCGAAAGATCGATTTCATTGTGACAGAAAGCCCCCTGCGGCGCGGCAGCCTGCGGCTATGCCACCGATAGCCGAAGTCTGGCCGACGCGACAATGCCCGCGATGACCAAGCTTTCGAATGTGGCCGTGATCGGCGGCGGCCCGGCCGGCCTGATGGCGGCCGAGCGCCTCGTCGCCGCGGGCTGCACCGTCGACCTCTACGACGCCATGCCCTCCGTGGGTCGCAAGTTCCTGCTCGCCGGCCGCGGCGGCCTTAACCTCACCCACTCCGAACCCTTCGATGCCTTTGCCTCGCGCTATGGCGAGCGTCGTGCGCAGGTCGAGCCGCTGCTCAGGCGCTTCGATGCCGATGCGCTGCGCGCCTGGACGCACGCGCTGGGTATCGAGACCTTCGTAGGCACCTCGGGTCGCGTCTTCCCGCGCGAGATGAAGGCGGCGCCGCTGCTGCGCGCCTGGTTGCATCGCCTCCGCGCGAGCGGCGTGCGCCTGCACATGCGCCATCGCTGGACGGGCTGGCAGGACGACGGTGCGCTGCGCTTCGACACGCCGCAGGGCGGGACGACGGTGCGTGCGGATGCACTCATCCTGGCCTGCGGCGGCGCCAGTTGGCCGCGGCTGGGCTCGGACGGGGCGTGGGTCGGTCCGCTGCACGCGCGTGGCGTCACCGCCGCGCCGCTACGGCCGGCCAACTGCGGCTTCGACGTGGCCTGGACATCCTTCTTCGCCGAGCGCTTCGCGGGCCAGCCGCTCAAGTCGGTGGTGCTCGACGTGCGGGACCGCGATGGCCGCCACTTCCGCCGCAAGGGCGAGTTCGTCGTGACGTCCACGGGCGTGGAAGGCAGCCTGGTCTATGCGGCCTCGGCCCTGCTGCGCGACGAGATCGCGGCCATCGGCCAGGCGACGGTCACCCTGGACCTGTTGTCCGACTGGACGCCCGAGCGCGTGCTGGCCGCGGTGGCCCATCCGCGCGGCAGCCGTTCCATGGGCAGTCATCTCAAGAGCCGGCTCAACCTCGATGCCGTGCGTTCCGCGCTGCTGCACGAGGTGCTGGACAAGGCGGCCATGCAGGACGCCGCACGCGTGGCCGCGACGCTCAAGGCCTTGCCGCTGACCCTGCTGCGGCCCCGCCCGGTCGACGAGGCGATCAGCACCGCCGGCGGCGTGCGCTTCGACGACCTGGACGAAGGGCTGATGCTGCGCGGGCTGCCCGGCGTCTTCTGCGCCGGCGAGATGCTGGACTGGGAAGCGCCCACCGGCGGCTACCTGCTCAACGCCTGCATGGCCAGCGGCGTTGTTGCGGCGGAAGGCGCCTCGGACTGGTTGCGGCGCCAGGCCTGACCTGGCAGCGCCACGGCTGTCTCAGATCAGCTGGTTGCGGATGGCATAGGCCGTCAGCGCTGCATCGTTGTTCAGGTGCAGCTTCTCGCGCACTCGCATGCGGTAGACGTTGACGGTCTTCGGGCTGAGCATGAACTCGCGCGCGATGTCCGCCATGGTCTTGCCCGAGGCGATGCGCACCAGCGTCTCCAGTTCGCGGTTGGACAGCAGCTGGTGCGCCGGCGCCTCGGCGTCGGGGCGGGCCACCGTGTCGGCCAGCAACTGGGTGGCCTCGGGGCTCAGGTACTTCTGACCCTGGCCCACCATGCGCACGGCCGTGACCAGCAGCCGCGGGTCGGACGCCTTCGACAGGAAGCCGTAGGCGCCGGCACGCAGGCATCGCACGGCGTACTGCTGTTCCGGCTCGCCCGAATACACCAGCACCTTGACCGTCGAGCCGGCCTCCACCAGATCGGCCAGCACGTCCAACCCGCTTCGGCCGGGCAGGGCCAGGGCCAACAGCAGGACGTCGCACTGGGTGGTGCGCAGCATCCGCTTGAGTTCCTCGGCACTGGCCGCCTCGCCGCTGAGCCGCACGTCCACCGCTTCCGCCAGGAATTCGCGGATGCCGCGGCGCACGACGCCGAAGGGGTCACAGGTGATGACATGGATCATGAGCGCCCCCGGGAGGTGGGCGCCAGCAGGCGCGCGCGGCGCCGGCAGCAGCAGGTCATGGCGGTGGTCGAACGGCGGGAAATGCCGTTTAGATGTTAATTTTGGTTAACCGCCGATGATATTCAGAAGCAGAGGCGCCGGATGTGGCAAGAGTGAGTCGGGCGCCGCTGAGCAGCCAGTTGGAGCGCCGGCCACCACGGCGCCACGCGTCGCCATCGCCCACCATGGCGAGCCTCCGAGCCTCCGAGCCTCCGAGCCTCCGAGCCTCCGAGCCTCCGAGCGTCTGCGCAGCCCGCCGCCCGCCGCCCGCCACCCGCAGCCCGCCGTGCGTGGGCGGCAGCCCCAAGACGCAGACCGCCCTCAGCCTCTGGGCCGCGCAAGCAGGCGCCGCCGCGCCTGCTCGATGTTGTGGCGCAAGGCGTACAACTCCTCGGCATAGGACAGCGGCACCGTCACCTTGTTGGCCACGCGGTCGAGTTCGTCCAGCTCGTCGAGCAGGACGTCGCGCGCGCCGGGGTCGGACTCCATGCGTGCCTCGATGTCCCGCAGCCGTGCGTACCAGCGGAACACCCGCCGCCGCACGCGGAAGGTGTAGAGCGGCGGCACCACCCGCGACAGCGGCAGCAGCAGCACGATCAGGCCGCCGATCACCAGCCACATGCGCTCCAGCAGGTTGCTGGCCCAGAAGGGCAGCCAGCGTTGCCAGACGGGCGGGGTGCCATTGATGGCGCGATCGCCCTCGGTGCTGACGGGCAGCTCGCTCGCCCGGGTGTTGGGAAATTCCCGCGCCCGGTTGAACCAGCCGGCATGGCCATGGAGGGTCTGCGCCGCCTGCGCGAAGAGCTGGCGCAGCGCCGGATGCGTGTCCTCGCGGGTGAGCAGCGAGGTGGTGGTGGCCACCAGCGACACATCCTTCGGCGGGACATCCGACGCCAGGTCGACCACGCCACGTGGCAGCGTCACTGCGGTGAGGAAGGGAAAGATGCGGGTGTAGGCCTCGGCCTGGCCCAGGTCCAGGAGGGCAATGCCGGGCGAGCGCAGCAACTGCTGCACGCGTGGTGATTCGGGTGCCGAGGCCAGGACGATGGCGTCCAGCCGTCCGGCGATGAGGGCGGCGGCCGCGTCGTCGGGGGTCTCGGCGGTGATTCGCATGCGTTTGGCGTCGATCCGGTTGGCCGACAGCATGCGTGCCACCAGCTCCGGAACGCCGCTGCCGGGGCGGTCGGTACCCAGACGCAGGAGGCGCAGTCCGGCCAGTGAGGACAACTCGGCCTGCGCCAGGCCCTCCCGCCGCTCGGCGCCGGAACTGCGCAGGGTTTCGGGCCGGCGCACGGCGTTGGGCCGGTAGAACACCCACAGTGGCTCGTAGAACAGGGCACCCAGCGACAGGATGCCGGCCTCGGGGTCGGCCACGGGATCGGCCACGCCGCCGCGCACGAAGCCCAGGTCGGCGCGACCCTCGCGCAGCAGGCGCAGGTTTTCGAGCGAGCCTTCCGTTGGAATCAGCTCCACCTGGATGCCGTTGGGTTTGAGGGCCGCGGCGTAGCGCTCGCCGAATGTCGCGTAGGCGCTGCCCTGCGGCCCGGTCGCCAGCCGCACCGTGCGCGGAGGCTGCGGATCCAGGTAGATGTAGGCCGCGACCAGCACGCCCACCGCGATCAGCGCCAGCGGTCCGGCCGACAGCAGCAGGTCGCGCAGGCCCAGCAGGGCCAGCATCAGGCTGTGCGAGAGGCGCTTCATCGCACGTGTCCGTCCTGGCGCTGCGGCCAGTCGCGCGCGGCCGGGATCGACAGCTCCGCCGTGGCGATGGCCCGCGCGGCGAGCACGGCGCGCACCGTGGCCTGGGCCGCCACCTCGGCCGCCAGGGTCGAGAGCACCGTCATGCCCGGCGCTTCGTCCTTCAGCGCCACGCGGCCGGTCGCCAGGGCGAACAGCGTGTCGCCGTCGCTCATGGTGTGCACCGGGTTGATGGCGCGGGCCAGGCCGTCGTGGGCGACCGCGGCCAGCCGCTGGGCCTGCACCTTGGTCAGCACGGCGTCGGTGGCGATCACGCCGATGGTGGTGTTGGTGCCGGCCAGCAAGGGCTTGGGCAGCTCGCCGCGCAGCAGGCTGCGGCGGGTGTCGCGCAGGGCGCGGCCATCGTCCGTGCGCGATCCGGCCAGCAGTTCGCCGGTTTCCGGGTCCAGCACGTCGCCCAGCGCATTGCAGGCGATCAGGGCACCGACCGTCACGCCGCCCACCTTGACCGAGGCGGTACCGATGCCGCCCTTCATCGCATGCTGGGCGCCGAAGAGCTTGCCCACCAGCGCGCCTGCACCGGCGCCCACATTGCCTTCGGCGGGCGCGGCGATGGAGGCGGCCTCGCAGGCCGCGTAGCCGCTGGCCGCGTCAGGACGGATGCGGGCGTCGCCCACGGGCAGGTCGAAGAGCACCGCGCCGGGCACGATGGGCAGGCGGCCGAAGCGCACGTCCAGGCCCACGCCACGCTCCTCCAGCCAGCGCACCACGCCGTCGGCCGCCGCCAGCCCCCAGGCACTGCCGCCGGCCAGCAGGATGGCGTGCACCTCCTGGACGAAGTTGCCGGGAGAAAGCAGGTCCGTCTCGCGGGTGCCGGGGGCAGCGCCGCGCACGTCCACGCCCGCCACGGCGCCCTCGCGCGCCAGGATGACGGTGCTGCCGGTGGGGCGACGGCTGTCGGTGTGGTGGCCGACCTCGATGCCGGCGACGTCGGTGATGGCGCCCGAATAGGGCAGGTCGGGAAGGGCAGGGGCTGACATAGGGCGCCGATTATGGGCGGCGCCCCATGGGCGACAGACCGCCCTCTACGATGCGCGGATGCAATCGACGATCGAAGGGCGCACGGGGCACCATGTGGTGGTGATCGGTGCCGGGGCGGTGGGGTGTGCGAGCGCCATCGAGGCGCTGCGCCGGGGCTGGCGCGTGACGCTGCTGGAGCCCGGCGAGCCCGGCGGCGAGCAGGCGACGAGTTATGGCAATGCGGGCTGGCTGTCCTCGCATTCGGTGATCCCGCCCGCGCTGCCGGGTGCCTGGCGCAAGGTTCCGGCCTGGCTGCTCGACCCGCTGGGTCCGCTGGCCTTGCGCTGGCGCCATCTGCCCCGCGCCTTGCCCTGGCTGCTGCGCTACCTGGCCTCGGGCTGGACCGAGGAACGCGTGCAGCGCACGGCCGATGCGCTGCGGCTGATGCTCGCGGATTCGCCCGTGCTCCACGCACGGCTGGCGGCCGACGCCGGCGTGCCCGGGTTGATCGAGCATCGGGGCCTGCTGCATGTGTACCGCTCACGGGCCGAGTTCGAATCCGAGTCCCTCGCCTGGCGCGTGCGGGCACGCACCGGCGTGCAGTGGACCGAGTGGGACGCCGCTCGGCTGGCCGCCGAAGAGCCGGACCTGGACCGACGCTACACCCTGGGCATCCATGTGGCCGAGGCCGGGCACTGTCGGCATCCCGGCGCCTACGTTGCGGCCCTGGCGCGCCATGCGCAGGCTACGGGTGCCCGCCTGGTCAAGGCGCTGGCGACAGGACTGCAGATCGAAGGCGGCCGCCTGCGGGCAGTGAGAACGACCGCCGGCGACATCGCCTGCGACGCCGCTGTCATCAGCGCGGGGGCGCGTTCCGCGGCGCTGGCCCGGGCGGCCGGCTCGCCGGTGCCGCTCGAGTCGGAGCGGGGCTACCACGTGATGCTGGAAGGCGCGGTGCCGGTGGGCCCACGTACGCCCATGATGGCCGCGGATGGCAAGCTGATCGTGCATGCCATGGTGCCGGGCCTGCGTGCAGCGGGCCAGGTAGAGATCGCCGGCCTGGTGGCCGAGCCGGACTGGCGCCGTGCGGAGATCCTGCGCCGGCATCTCGTTTCGATGTTCCCGGCCCTGGGCGACGGCGCGGCGGGCGAGGCGCTTGTCGTGCGGCACTGGCTGGGGCACCGCCCCAGCCTGCCCGACGGGCTGCCCTGCATCGGCCATGCGCGTGCCACGCCGGATGTGGTCCTCGCCTTCGGCCACGGCCATGTGGGCCTGGGCGGATCGGCCAGGACCGGCCAATGGGTGGCCGAGTTGCTGGGGCGGGCGGAGCGTCCGGCGGCCCTCGCGCCCTTCGACCCGGCGCGTTTCGGCTGATCCCTGCGGCGCGGCAGCGTGGGCGGCCGCGGCAGGGCCGAGGATCAGTTGCTGATCACGCCCAGGTGGAAGAAGCCGGCGGTGGCGGTGTTGCCCCGCGCGCCGATCACCATCTCGAGTTGCGCGGAGCGGGCGACGAAGTAGTAGCGGCCGTCTCCCGTGGAACTTCCCATCATGCCCGTGGGCCCGACCGAGCCCAGGGTGTTCAGCGTCAGCGCGGTCTGGACGACGCCGGCGGCCGATGCGGATCTCAGCGTGTAGGTGCTCAGGTCGGCCGTGGACTGATCCTGCGTGCCGAGGATGGACCAGCCGAAGGCGTTGTTGAAGGCGCTCCAGCCCGGCTGTTCCTGCAGACCGACGCTGAACTGCGCCGTGGTCGGGTCGGTCGCCCCGGGGCCTGCCAGGATCAGCATCTTCTCGTTGCCGACGCGAGCGACGCCGACGCGGCCTTCGTAGACGCCGCTGCTGTTCGTGACGCGCCACAGGCCGGGCGTGGTCGGATCGGGCGCCAGCGTTGCGGTGCTCAGCGACCCTGTCGGGCAGATGTCCACGCGGGTGATGGCCACCTCATTGCAGCGGACGAAGAACGCCCCAGCGCCCGAAAACTGCACCTGGCTGATGGCGGAGTCCTTGACGGCTCCGTTGCTGCTGTAGTTGACCCGGAAGCGGTTGTAGGTGCCGTCCAGATCGGCAGCGGTTGTGATCAGCGCACGCGTGGCGACAAAAAGGAAGGGCGCGTAGGTCACAGGGTTGGCGCCCAGGACGGGGAAGGGGAAGCTGCCCACCAGCGTATCGGGCAGCACCTGCAGCCCGGAAATGCGCTGCGCCGTGGTCTCGCGGTTCGAAAGCAGCCCGTAGACGGCGCTGCCGCTGGCCGGCTTCACGAGGGTGCCCACATTGCTTGCGCCCGACGTATCGACGAACTCGAGGCTGCCCAGGTCGAAGTCCGCCTTGAGCTGCTGGCGGCTGCCGTTGGACACGTAGGCCATGTACTGGCCATTGCGGCTGTCGCCTGCCCGCACCTTGAGGCGCACCGTGGTCGTTTGGCCCGAGTTGGCCGTGGCCACCAGCGGATAGTCCTCGGTGGCGCCCGGGTTGGCGTTGGCCAGGCGCGCCTGCCATTGCTGGTCACTGCTGCTGGTGCCCACGGCGGTCACCTTGCCGCTGGGCGAGCTGCCGCTCCAGCTCACGGTCTGGTTGGACTTCACCGTGATCACCTGGCCGGGCTTCACCACATAGGCGTCCCCCTCGGCAGCGACGGTCGTCCCGTCGGCCACGACGGCCAGTTGCGGGGCCTGCGGGGCGGCGGCCGGCGGCAGGAAGAAGCCTCCGCCACCGCCGCCGCCTCCGCCCCCACAGGCCGCCAGTGCGAGCACGCAGCCCAGCCCAATGGCCCATTTCAGGCCGGCAGTTCTCCTTGGATTCCCATTGCGCATGTGAGCGCCCCTCTTTCTTTTCTTGCCTGAGGCAAATTGTCAACAAAGTGTGTCCGCCAGAGGCGGCGGGCGCAGTGTAGGGAGGGTCTGCGGTTCGGGCGTTGCGGCTGTTGTGCCGCAGCTTCATCCATTTGGGGGATAGGCAGGCTTCCCTCGCGTGACGCCTTGGCCCGGCCTGCTTGACGGCCGCAAACCGCTGCATTAATCTCCGTTCATTCCATATATGAACATGCGTTTCTCTAAAGAAACAAACGGATTCGCCCGATGAACATGACGCCCGACCCCGAGAGCCTGCGCAGCCTGATGGCCGAGATTCCGCCCACCCTGCTGGCCGGCCGGCGCGTGCTGGTGACGGGCGGGGCACGTGGGCTGGGGCTGGCCTTTGCCAAGTGCATTGCACAGGCCGGTGGGCGCGTGGTCATCGCGGACATCCTGGCCGAGCTGGCCGCCAGCGAAGCGGCCGCGCTGCGCGGGCAGGGCCACGAGGTGCATGCGCTGGCGCTGGATCTGACCGATCCCACCTCCGTCACCGCCTGCGCCGACGAGGCCGTGCGCCTGCTCGGCGGACTGGACGGGCTGGTCAACAACGGCGCCATCACCAATTCCGGTGGCCGCGATCCGCACGCGCTGGAGATCGAGATGTGGGACCGCGTGATGGACGTCAACGTCCGCGGCACCTGGCTCATGAGCCGCGCCTGCCACGGCGCGCTGGCCGCCAGCGGTCGTGGCGCCATCGTCAACCTGGCCTCCGACACCGCTCTGTGGGGCGCCCAGAACCTGCTGGCCTACGTGGCCAGCAAGGGCGCCGTGGCGGCCATGACCCGTTCGCTGGCGCGTGAATGGGGCGGTGCCAACATCACGGTCAATGCCATCGCGCCCGGCCTCACGCTGGTCGAGGCCACCGAATACGTGCCCAAGGCCCGCCACGACAAATACCTCGAAGGCCGCGCCCTGCCGCGCGAGCAGCAGGCGGCCGATGTGTGCGGCGCGGTGCTGTTCGCGCTGTCGCCGCTGTCGCGCTTCGTCACCGGCCAGTTGCTGCCCGTCAACGGCGGCTTCGTGCTCAATTGATTCCCGCCTTCCGTCCCCGAACCCGTTTGTAGGAGAGCCCCATGACCGACCTGTCCGTGCAGCAGCAACTCGATCCTTCCAAGCCCAGCTGGGAGCGCCCCGAAGGCGCCAGCCTGGAGCAGTGGATGAACACGCGCATCGCGCGTTATTCCACCCGCCAGTACGACTGGGACGCCCTGAAGTTCCAGGCCGATTTCGATCCCAAGTACCGCCGCGCCCAGATGCGCTACGTGGGCACCGGCGGCACCGGCGTCGCCTCGGACAACAACACCGTGCCGGCCGAGCACTTCACCTTCTCGACCATGGTGATCCCGGCCGGCCACGAAGGCCCGTCGCACCTGCACATCGATGTGGAAGAGGTCTTCTTCCTGATCCGCGGCAAGCTCAAGGTGGTGCTGACCACGCCCGAAGGCGAGCGTTACGAGACCGTCATGACCGACCGCGACCTGATCTCGGTGCCGCCCGGCGTGTACCGCGAGGAGATCAACATCGGCGACGAAGACGCGCTGATGTGCGTGATGCTGGGCGCCAAGAAGCCCATCACGCCGACCTACCCCGCCGACCATCCGCTGACCAAGGTCAAGCGCGGCTGATCGCCCGCTGCCCCGACATTGGCCGACCCGAGCTTGCCCATGACCGCTGCTGCCGCCCCCGCTCCGCTGCCCGAAGCCGAAGTCGAGGCCCTCGACCGCCGCTTCCCCGTCCGTGAGGTGGCCCTGGCCCAGGGCGGCGTCGTGGCCGTGCGCGAGGCGGGGCAGGGTGCAGGTGGCCTGCCGCTGGTGTGCCTGCACGGCATCGGCTCCGGCTCGGCCTCGTGGCTGGGCGTGGCCGACGCGCTCGAAGGCGGCGCCCGGCTGATCGCCTGGGACGCGCCCGGCTATGGCACCTCCACGCCCCTGGCCCGGCCGGCGCCGCGCGCCACCGACTACGCCGCGCGCCTGGCGGGCCTGCTGGACGCGCTTGGCATCGCGCGCTGCGTGCTCGTCGGCCATTCGCTGGGCGCGCTGATGGCCGGCGGCGCCGTGCATGCCGGGGCGCCCCTGGCCGGCCGCATCGCGCGGCTGGTGCTGATGAGCCCGGCCCGCGGCTATGGCGCAGCCGGCCGCGAGTCCCAGGCGCAGAAGGTGCGCACCGAGCGCCTGGCCACGCTCGACCAGTTGGGCATCGCCGGCATGGCCACGCAGCGCAGCGCGCGGCTGGTGTCCGACGACGCCAGCGAGCGTGCCCGCCAGTGGGTGCGCTGGAACATGGGCCGGCTCAACGAAGCCGGCTACCGCCAGGCCGTCGAACTGCTGACCGATGACGACCTGCTGGCCTACCTGCCGCCGGCCATGCCGGTGCAGGTGCTCTGCGGCAGCGAGGACGTGGTCACCACGCCCCTGGCCTGCGGCGAGGTGGCCCGGGCCTGCGGCGTGGAACTTGCCTTGCTGCCCGGTGCCGGCCACGCTTGTTACGTCGAGCAGCCGGAGCCGGTGGCCCGCCTGCTGCTGGCCGCCGCACAAGAACAAGACGCCTGACGAGGAGGAGAGACGCCATGAGCCAGAACGACACCCCCGACGCCCCCAGCGACGACAGCGGCGACCGCTACAACGTGCCCGCGCTGGAGCGGGGCCTGCGCCTGCTGTGCGAGTTCAGCCGCGAGACGCCCACACTCTCCGCGCCCGAGCTGGCCCGCCGCTTCAACCTGCCGCGTTCCACCGTCTTCCGCCTGCTCTCCACGCTGGAGAACATGGGCTTCATCGAGAAGACCGAGAGTGGCCGCGACTACCGCCTGGGCCTGGCCGTGCTGCGCCTGGGCTTCGAATACCTGGCCTCGCTGGAGCTGACCGAGCTGGGCCTGCCGGTGCTCACCCGCCTGTCGGAGGACATCGGTCATGCCTGCAACATGGTGGTGCGCGATGGCCGCTCCATCGTCTACGTGGCCAAGACCGCCTCGCCCACGCCCTTCCGCAGCGCGGTCACGGTGGGTACGCGCCTGCCCGCCCATGCCACCGTGCTCGGCCATGTGCTGCTGGCGGACCTCAGCCTGCCGCAGCTGCGCGCGCTGTACCCCGAGGACAAGCTCGAGGTCTTCTCGGACAACACGCCGCGCACCGTCAACGCCCTGTTCGACATGGTGCAGACCGTGCGTGACCACGGCTACGTCCTGGGCGAGGGCTTCTTCGAAAGCAACATCTCCACCATCGCCGCGCCGGTGCGCGACCGTGCCGGACACACCATCGCGGCACTGGGTGCCACCTTCACCACCGCGCACATCGACGAAGGTCCGGTGGACCAGCTGGTGAGCCGCGTCCGCGCGGCTGCTGACGAGATCTCCGGCCTGCTCGACGGCGCCCATCCGGGCATGACGCGCAAGGTCATCCCCTTGCGCCGATGACATGAAAGGGCACCTCCCAAGCCGCTTCGCGGCTCCCTCCTCCCTGGCGCCTTCGGCTTGGAGGAGGGCGCACCCAGAGGCCTGGCAAAGCCGGTTCCTCGGGTGCTCTGGCATGGCCTGCTCCGCGGCCATTTGATTCTGTTCAGACCTTTGCTCATGAACGTTCTG
Source organism: Pseudacidovorax intermedius (assembly GCF_003350475.1). GTDB lineage: Bacteria > Pseudomonadota > Gammaproteobacteria > Burkholderiales > Burkholderiaceae_C > Xenophilus > Xenophilus intermedius. Next base: position 111,718 of record NZ_QQAV01000013.1, on the reverse strand, counting down.
TCTTCCTTCCTCGCCGCGGACGCCCTGGCTGGCCGTACGGCCGTCGTCACCGGCGGCTCCTCGGGCATCGGCCTCGCCACCGTGCAGGTGCTGCTGTCGGCCGGCGCCGCCGTCGCGCTGTGTGGCCGCAATGCCGAGCGGCTCGACGGGGCCGTCGCCGGCCTGCGCGAGCAGTTCCCCGGTGCGAAGCTTTTCGCCCGCACCTGCGACGTGCTCGACGCCGAGTCGGTCAGGGCCTTTGCCGCCGAGAGCCAGGCCGCGCTGGGCCCGGCCGCCATGCTGGTCAACAACGCGGGGCAGGGGCGGGTCTCCACCTTCGCCGACACCGACGACCAGGCCTGGATGGACGAGCTCAAGCTCAAGTTCTTCTCGATCATCCATCCCACCCGCGCCTTCCTGCCGCAGCTGGTGGCCGAGCGCCAGCGGCTGGGCGATGCCGCCATCGCCTGCGCTAACTCGCTGCTGGCCCGCCAGCCCGAGCCGCACATGGTCGCCACCTCGGCCGCGCGCGCCGGCATCCTGAACCTGGTGCGTTCGCTGGCCACCGAGTTCGCGCCGCAGGGTGTGCGCGTCAACGGCATCCTCATCGGCCTGGTCGAGTCGGGCCAATGGCGCCGCCGCTTCGAAGCGCGCGAGGACAAGTCGCAGGACTGGGCCACGTGGAGCGCCGACCTGGCCACCAAGAAGCACATCCCGTTGGGCCGCCTGGGCCTGCCGGTGGAAGCGGCGCGCGCGCTGGCCTTCCTGGTTTCGCCCTTCTCGTCGTACACGAGCGGCAGCCACATCGATGTCTCCGGCGGCCATTCCAGAGCAGCCTGAAACAGCCCTCGTCTTCGATTCCGGAATACCCATGACCTCCACCCCCAAAGTCACCGTCGGCACGGTCGTCGCCGCCTTCCTCGAACAGTGCGGGGTCAAGGCCGCCTTCGGCGTGATCTCGATCCACAACATGCCGATCCTGGACGCCTTCGCGCTGCGCGGCCAGACGCGCTTCGTCATGGCCCGCGGCGAGGCCGGCGCCGGCAACATGGCCGACGCCTATGCCCGCTCCACCTCCAGCCTGGGCGTGTGCATCACCAGCACCGGCCCAGCCGCCGGCAACATCGCCGGCAGCCTGGTCGAGGCGCGCAACGCCGGGACGCCGCTGCTGCACATCACCGGCCAGATCGAGACCCAGTACCTGGACCAGAACCTGGCGTACATCCACGAGGCGCCCGACCAGCTGGCCATGCTGACGGCCGTCTCCAAGGCCGCCTTCCGTGTGCGCAATGCCGAGACCTGCCTCTCGACGCTCAAGGCCGCCGTGCAGGCCGCGCAGACCGCGCCCACCGGCCCGGTGAGCGTGGAGATCCCGATCGACATCCAGCAGTCGCTGATCGAGATGCCGGCCGACCTGTCGCCGCTGCCCATCACGGTGCCGGTGCCGAGCGAAGCGGCCATCGACGCGCTGGCCGAACAGCTGGCCGCCAAGCGCCGTCCGCTGCTGTGGCTGGGCGGCGGCGCCCGCCATGCCGGCGCGGCCGTGGCGCGCCTCAAGGCGCTGGGCTTCGGCATCGTCAGCACGGTGCAGGGCCGCGGCATCGTGGCCGAGGACGACCCGGCCTCGCTGGGCGCCTACAACATCCAGAAGCCGGTCGAGGCCTTCTACCAGCGCTGCGACGCCATGCTGGTGGTGGGCTCGCGCCTGCGCAGCAACGAGACGCTGAAGTACGAACTCAAGCTGCCGCGCCCCCTGCTGCGCATCGACGCCGATGCCGCCCAGCAGGGCCGCTGCTATGCCGACGACGGCTTCGTGTGGGGAGATTCCGCCCTTGTGCTGAACGGCCTGGCCGACCGCCTGGAAGCCCGCGGCTGGAAGGCCGATCCGGAACTGCTGGCCGACCTGCGCAAGACGCATGACGAAGTCGTGGCCACCCTCCACGACGGCCTGGGGCCCTACACCGCGCTGGTGCAGCAGCTGCAGAAGCAGGCAGGCCGCCAGTTCAACTGGGTGCGCGACGTCACGGTCTCCAACAGCACCTGGGGCAACCGCGAGCTGCGCTTCTTCGAGGCCAATGCCGGCGTGCATGCCACGGGCGGCGGTATCGGCATGGGCATGCCGATGGCCATCGGTGCGGCAGTCGGCGCGGCGGTGACCGGCTCCGGCCGCAAGACGCTGGCCCTGGCCGGCGATGGCGGCTTCATCCTCAACCTGGGCGAGCTGGCCACGCTGGTGCAGGAAGAGTGCGATGCCCTCATCGTGCTGATGAACGACCAGCGCTACGGCGTGATCCAGAACATCCAGGATGCCTCCTATGGCGGCCGCCGCTGCTATGTCGAGCTGCACACGCCCGACTATGCGCAGCTGTGCGCCTCGATCCAGCTGCCGCATGCACGGGTGACGGACCTGGCCGAGCTGCCCGGCGTGCTCGACGGCGCCTGGTCGCGCAAGGGCCCCTTCCTGCTCGAGATCGACATGCGCGCCATCGGCGGCTTCAAGACCAACTTCGCCGGCCCGCCGGTGAACAAGATGGACCAGGTGCCGGCCGCACCTGCAGCTTGAGCACATCATGGCCCTGAAATTCGCCCTGATCGGCTGCGGCGCCATCGGCACCGCGCTGCTGGAACTGGTGAAGAACGACGCCGGCCTGGCTGCGGCTGCCATCGTGGTGCCCGCAGGCAGCGAGGCGGCGGCACAGGACGTCGCAGGGCGGCTCGCGCCCGATGCGCAGGTGCTGCAGGCCGTGCCGGCCGAAAGCATCGACCTGGTCGTCGAGGCCGCGGGCCATGCGGCCATCGAGCAGCACGTGCTGCCGGCCCTGAAGCGCGGTATTCCCGCCATCGTGGCCTCGGTCGGTGCGCTGTCGGCGCCCGGCCTACCGGAGCAGCTCGAAGCCGCAGCCCGCGAGGGCGGCACGCAGGTGCAGCTGATCGCCGGCGCCATCGGCGCCATCGATGCCCTGGCCGCCGCCCGCGTCGGCGGGCTGGAGACGGTGCGCTACACCGGCCGCAAGCCGCCCCGCGCCTGGAAGGGCACGCCGGCCGAAGAGGGCCGCGACCTCGACACGCTGGCCGCCGAGGCCGTGATCTTTGAAGGCAGTGCCCGCGATGCCGCGCGCCTCTTTCCGAAGAACGCCAACGTGGCGGCCACCGTGTCGCTCGCAGGCCTGGGCCTGGACCGCACCACGGTGCGCCTGATCGCCGACCCGGCCGTGACCGAGAACGTGCACCAGGTGGAGGCCGAGGGCGCCTTCGGCCGCTTCGAGCTGACCATGCGCAACCAGCCGCTGGCCGCCAATCCCAAGACCTCGGCGCTGACCGTGTACAGCGCGGTGCGCGCGCTGCGCAGCCGTGTGGCGCCCCTGGTCATCTGACGACGAAACACGAGAGAGAAGCCCCCGATGCCCAACCTGGAACTGCTCCCCATCAACGTGGCCGGCGAATGGCGCCTGGGCGGCGGCGATGAGTACCAGAGCCTGTACCCGGCGACTGGCGAGCCCATCGCCCGCCTGCGCGCCGCCAGCCTGGCCGACGTGGAAGAAGCCATCGCCCGCGCGGACGTGGCCTTCCGCACCAGCGGCTGGGCCCAGATGCTGCCGCATGTGCGCGCCGCCGTGCTGCACCGTGTGGCCGCCCTCATCCGCGAGCGCGCCGAAGACCTGGCGCAGAAGCAGCGCCTGGACAACGGCAAGCCCATCAGCGAGACCCGTGCGCTGGTCGCCAGCGCCGCCGGCACCTTCCAGTTCTTCGCCGCTGCGCTGGAGACGCTGGAAGACACCATCACGCCCTCGCGCGGCCCCTACGTGACGATGAGCGTGCACGAGCCCATGGGTGTCGTGGCCGCCATCACGCCGTGGAACTCGCCCATCGCCAGCGAGGCGCAGAAGCTCGCGCCCGCGCTGGCCGCCGGCAACGCCGTGGTGGTCAAGCCGGCCGAGGTCACGCCGCTGATGGCGCTGGAGCTGGCGAAGATCTGCGAAGAAGCCGGTGTGCCCAAGGGCATCGTCAGCGTGCTGCCGGGCAAGGGCTCGGTGATCGGCGATGCCATCACCAAGCATCCGCTGGTCAAGCGCGTGTCCTTCACTGGCGGCACCACCACCGGCAAGCACATCGCCCACATCGCGGCCGACAAGATGATGCCGGTCTCGCTGGAACTGGGTGGCAAGTCGCCCACCATGGTGCTGGAGGACGCCGACCTGGACCATGCGGTGGCCGGCGTGCTCTACGGCATCTTCAGCAGCTCGGGCGAGTCGTGCATCGCGGGCTCGCGCCTGTTCGTGGCACGCGGCATCTACGACGAGTTCGTCACCCGCGTGGCCGAGGCTGCCAAGAACCTGCGTGTGGGCGACCCGGCGGACGAGCGCACGCAGATGGGCCCGCTGATCACCGCGAAGCACCGCGAGGGCATCGAGCGCTATGTGGACCTGGGCGTGAGCGAAGGCGGTCGCATCCGCACCGGCGGCGTGCGTCCGCAGGGGGCGGCCTTCGACAAGGGCTATTTCTACACGCCCACCATCCTCGAAGGCCTCACCAACAGTGCCCGCATCACGCAGGAAGAGATCTTCGGGCCGGTGCTGGTGGCCATGCCCTTCGACAGCGAAGAGGAGCTGATCGCCCAGGCCAACGACAGCGTCTATGCGCTGGCGGCCGGCGTGTGGAGCCGCGACTTCAAGCGCGCGTGGCGTCTGGGCCGCGCGGTGCAGGCGGGCACCGTCTGGGTCAACACCTACAAGCAGTTCTCGGTCTCCACGCCTTTCGGCGGCTGGCGCGACTCCGGCCTGGGCCGCGAGAAGGGTCGCGAAGGCATCTTCCAGTACATGGAGCAGAAGAGCATGTACTGGGGAACCAACGAGCAGCCGATCCCGTGGGCCAAGTGAACAAACTGGAAAGCAAGCAATGAGCGTTCTCGGCATCGATCAGATCACCTACGGCACGGACGACCTCGCCACCAGCCGCCGCTTCTTCCTGGACTGGGGCCTGACCCTGGCCCACGAGGGCGCGGACGAGCTGGTGTTCGAAAGCCTCAACGGCTGCCGCATCGTGGTGGCCGCCATGGACAAGGCCGGCCTGCCGCCCGCCATCGAGGAGGGCCCCACGCTGCGCGAGGTGGTCTGGGGCGTGGAAAGCGCCGCCGACCTCGACCGTTATGCCGACGCCATCCGCGGCGATGCGGGCTTCGTCGACGGCGAGGTGGCCGGCGGCCGCCGCATCGGCTGCACCGATCCCAACGGCCTGGCCGTGCGCCTGCAGGTCAGCCGCAAGAAGGCCATCGACATCGACTGCGCCCGCGTGAACACCTGGACCGAAAAGGCCCGTGTCAACCAACCCAGCCCGATCTACGACCGGGCCACGCCCATCGAGGTGGGCCACGTGGTCTTCTTCGTGGCCGACGTGAAGGCCTGCGAGGCCTTCTATGCCAGCCGCTTCGGCTTCGTCGCCTCCGACCGCTATCCGGGCCGCGGCGCCTTCCTGCGCTGCGCCGACATCGGCGGCCACCATGACCTGTTCCTGCTGCAGCTGCCCACGGGCAAGCGCGGCATCAACCATGTGGCCTTCACCGTGCGCGACATCCACGAGGTGTTCGGCGGTGGCCTGCATTTCTCCCGCTGCGGCTGGGAAACCCAACTGGGCCCGGGCCGGCATCCGATCTCCTCGGCCTACTTCTGGTACTTCAAGAACCCGGCCGGCGGCCTGATCGAGTATTACGCCGACGAGGACCAGCTGACGGCCGAGTGGGCCGCGCGCGACTTCGAGCCGGGCCCGACGGTGTTCGCCGAATGGGCCGTGGACGGCGGCCTGGATGGCCACACGCGGCGGCAGAGGGGCGTGGACGCCTCGGGCAAGTTCCTCACAGAAAAGAAGTGATCGCCATGCAACGCAAGTCCTTCCTGGCCGCCACGCTGTGCGGCCTGTTCGCTACCGCCGCCGCCTGGGCCCAGACGCCTGCAGAGGTGCACAAGCAGCTCGCCAGCGAGCGCTTCAACATCGTCTCGCCCTTCCCGGCGGGCGGCCCGGTGGATGCGCTGGCGCGCTTCCTGGCCGACGGCCTCAGCAAGCGCTACGGCCAGCCGGCCGTGGTGGAGAACGCCGTGGGCGCGGCCGGCAACATCGGCATCGACAAGATCAAGCGCGCCAAGGCCGACGGCCACAACCTGCTGGTGGTGCCCGCGGGCAACCTCACGATCAACCCGACGCTGATGACGAACTTCCCGTTCAACATCGAGAAGGACTTCGTGCCGATCACCATGCTGGCCAAGGCGCCCAACGTGGTGGTGGCCTCGCCGGCGTCGGGCATCAAGAACGCGAAGGACCTGATCGCCCAGGCCAAGGCCAAGCCGGGCGCGCTGTCGTATGCCTCGCCGGGCATCGGCAGCGGCCTGCACCTGGCGGGCGAGCTGTTCAAGCAGCAGGCGGGCATCGACATGCTGCACGTGGCCTACAAGGGCACGGCACCGGCCCTCAACGACACCGTGGCCGGCATCGTGCCGCTGATGTTCACCAACCTGCCGGCCGCGCTGCCCTTCATCAACAGCGGCAAGCTGGTGGCCGTGGGCATCACCGAGGCCCAGCGCACGCCCGTGGCGCCGGAGATTCCGACGTTGGCGGAGCAGGGCATCCAGGGCGTGAACGTCACGTCGTGGTACGGCCTGCTGGCCCCGGCCGGCACGCCGCCCGCCGTGGCCGAGCAGCTGGCCAAGGACGCCGCCGAGATCCTGGCGCAGCCCGAAATCCAGGACAAGCTCAAGGCCCAGGGCATGACCCAGGCCACCATGGCGCCCGCCGCCTTCGCCAAGGCCATGAAGGACGAGACAGCCGTGTGGGCCGGCGTCATCAAGAGCCGCGGCATCAAGGCCGAGTGAGCCGGCGCACCGCCTTCGACCAACAACGCATTCCCGCCCCCCCGATGGAGCACACCATGACCGACCGCTACCTCGAGCCCCACCAGGCGCGCAAGCGCAACCCCACCACCTACGAAGACCTGCTGGGCGATGCCATCGAGCGCGCCTTTGGCGCCGGCGTGCACGACCTGCCCGGCCTGGTGCAGGCGCTCAACGACAGCGGCCTGGCCAGCCCCAGCGGCAAGCCCTGGACCGAAGAGGTCTACCGCCAGGAAATCGCCATCCTGTCGGAACAGCCCTGAACCCTACGACGCCCGCGAGGAACACCCCATGACCACCATCGCCATCCACGCCGATCCGGTCGACCAGCTGCTCGAAGTCGGTCTCAAGGACCTCTGGTACCCGATCTGCCCATCCTCCTTCATCAAGGAAAAGCCCGTTTCGCTGCGCCGCCTGGGCCGCAAGCTCGCCTTCTGGCGCGACTTCGACGGCGTGCTGCACGCGCTGGAAGACCGCTGCCCCCACCGCGGCGCGCCGCTGTCGCAGGGCGTGGTGCTGGGCGACCGCCTGTCCTGTCCCTACCACGGCGTCGAAGTGCGCTGTGACGGCGTGACCACCCGCGTGCCGGGCAGCCCCGGCTGCAAGCTCGAAGGCACGCGCGCCACGCGCCACTTCCATGTCAAGGAAGCGGCCGGCGCCGTCTTCCTCTACAACAGCAGCGAGCCGGTCGACGAGCCGCCGCCGCTGGTGCTGCCCGAGGAGCTGACCAACGACGCTGAGTACGGCCACTTCCTCTGCTACACGGAGTGGAAGGGCGACTATCGCTACGTGCTCGACAACGTCATGGACCCGATGCACGGCACCTTCCTGCACAAGCAGTCGCACTCGATGGCCGAGGGCGATTCGAAGGCCAAGTTCGGCATCCGTGCCACCGACACCGGCTTCGTCTTCGAGAAGGAAGGCCAGCGCAACGTCAACTTCGACTGGACGGAGTGGGGCGACACCGGCATCCACTGGATGCGTCTGGAGATCCCGTACCCGAAGACCGGCGGCCCCGGCGGCAACTTCATCATCGTCGGCAGCTACACGCCCATCTCGACCGGCCTGGCGGCGGTCTTCCACTGGCGCGTGCGCAAGCTGCCCAAGGGCTGGGAGCGCGACACCTGGCGCTTCCTGTACCGCAACCGCCTGGAGCAGCGCCACTGGCGCGTGCTGGAGCAGGACCGCGTGATGCTGGAGGACATGGAGCCCGACGCCAACCAGCACGAGAACCTGTACCAGCACGACCTGGGCATCGTGCGGCTGCGTCGCCACCTGCGCAATCTGGCGCAGCAGCAGATCGAGGCGAAGCAGACGGCCCAGGCCTGAACAGCCCCCGAGGCCGGGGGGCGGAGCGGCAGCGGGCGGCATACGGCTTGCTCGCTGCCTATGATCCGGGTGCTGCATGCCCGCCGCCGCCCCGCCGGCCCTCAGAAGGAAGGGCGCGCTTCCTCCTTCCCTACACCGACAAGTCCAGAGAGATCTCCGCCATGTCCGCCCCCACGCTCAAAGCCCTGGTCCACACGATGCGCCACGAGGCCGATGGCATCGTCAGCGTCGAATTCCGCCCGGCCACGGCCGGCGTGAGCTTCCCGGCCTTTGCTGCCGGCTCGCACATCGACCTGCATTTGTCCAACGGCCTGGTGCGCAGCTACTCGCTGTGCAACCCCTGCAGCGACAGCGGCCGCTACGTGGTGGGCGTGCTCAACGACCGCAACAGCCGCGGCGGCTCGAAGTTTGTGCACCAGCAGTTGCGCGTGGGGCAGGTGATCGACATCTCCGCCCCGCGCAACAACTTCGAACTGCACGAGGATGCACCGAAGAGCGTGCTGGTGGCCGGCGGAATCGGCGTGACGCCGATCTTCTGCATGCTGCAGCGCCTGGTCGCCCTGGGCCGGCCGGCGGAGGTGGTCTACTGCGCCCGCACCCGCAAGGAGGCCGCCTTCATCGAGCCCATCACCGCCCTGGCCGCCGAGGCCAAGGTGCCCGTGACCTGGCACTTCGACGACGAGCAGGGCGGCCCGCCCAAGCTGGCCCAACTGCTGGAAGGCCGCGGTGCCGACAGCCATTTCTATTGCTGCGGTCCCACGCCCATGCTCGACGCCTTCGAGAAGGCCTGCGAACAACTGGGCTACGCCAACGCCCACATCGAACGCTTTGCCGCCGTGGTGGTCGAGTCGCCGGTGGAGACGCACGGCTTCGAGGTGGTCTGCGAGAAGAGCGGCCAGACCGTGCCGGTGCCCGGCGGCAAGTCCATCCTGGACGCGCTGATCGACGCCGGCCTCAACCCCGACCACAGCTGCAAGGAAGGCGTCTGCGGCGCCTGCGAGACGCCCGTGCTCGACTTCGACGGCGAACTGGACCACCAGGACGGCATCCTTACCAAGATCGAGCGCCAGTCGGGCAAGACCATGATGATCTGCGTCTCCCGATGCACCGGCAAGCGGCTGGTGCTGGACGTCTGAGACCCTTCTTTCTTTCCATTTCTCCATCGCGCGTGCGGGCCCTGCAATGGCAGGGCCGGCGGCAGCCTTCGTCTTTTTTCGTCCAGGGTCTCCCGATGTCCATTCCGTTCCTGCGCGCCGCAGCGACGATCGCAGCAGCTTCGGCGCTGCCTGCCGTCGGCTGGGCCCAGTCTTCCGTCACGCTCTTCGGCACGCTGGACGTGGGCATCGCCCACGTGAACGGCGACAACAGCTCGCGCACGGGCCTGTCGCACAGTGGTGCCAACATCAGCCGCATTGGCTTTCGCGGCACGGAAGACCTGGGCGGGGGCCTGTCGGCAGGCTTCTGGCTTGAATCCGGGCTTGCCCCGGACACGGGGCTGGGCTCGGCCAGCGGCGGTGGGCTGGCCTTCAATCGCCGCTCGACGGTGAGCCTGATGGGCCCTTTCGGCGAGATCCGTCTGGGCCGCGACGACTCGGCCACCTTCCTCAATACGCTGATCTTCGATCCCTTTCTGACCAACGGCGTGGGCGGCACGAACGCCTTCGTCATGAACGGCGCGCCGATCCAGCTCAGCAATGCCATCAGCTACTTCCTGCCACCGAATCTGGGCGGCTTCTACGGCCAGGTTCAGCATGCGGCCGGCGAGCAACTCGACACTGCACCGACGGCGGCTGGCGAATACAACGGTGCGCGCTTCGGCTGGCGGGGCGGGGCCTTCCATGTGTCGGGTTCGCTGGCCAAGCTGCAGGGCACGACGCAGGCGCTGGATGTGCGCATCCGCAACCTCGGCGCCAGCTACGACTTCGGCGTGGCCACGCCCATGCTGCTGTGGGCCAGCGAGAAACGCGGCACGGTCGAGCTCCGCGCCACGCAGCTGGGTGTGAAGGTGCCCGTGGGCGCTGGCGAGATCCGCGCCCAGGTGAGCCGTTACGACACCGTGGGCAGCAATGCCGACTGGACCAAGGTGGCGCTGGGCTATGGCCACAACCTGTCGCGCCGCACGCAGGTCTACGGCGCCGTGGCGCGCGTCCACAACGGGGCCGGGGCGCAACGTGCCATCGGTGCCCAGGGCGTGGCCGCTTCCGGCACCAATCTCGGCGGCAAGTCGACCGGCTTCGACCTCGGCATCCGCCATTTCTTCTGAGACTTCCTGGCGCCGGAATATCGGCGAAACCGCTGCCATGACCGACTCCCGCGCCGCGCGCTGGTGGGGTGTGGTGACGATCTTCCTGATCGTTGCCATCTCCTACGTGGACCGCATCAACATCTCGATCCTGATCACCGACCGCGATTTCCTGGACCATGTCGGCCTCGCCGCCAACGACCGGGTGCGGCAGGGCCTGCTTGCCACGGCCTTCATGGTGGGCTACGGCATCTCGTCCTTCGTGCTCACACCTTTCGCGGCGGCCTTGCTGGGCGTGCGCCGCAGCCTCATTGGCGGGTTGTTGCTGTGGGGCGTGGTGACCTTCGCGTCACCGATGCTGAGCAGCTATGGGCTGCTGCTGGCCTCGCGCACCCTGCTCGGGGTGTCGGAAGGGCCGCTGTTCTCGCTCGCGGCTTCGTACATCAAGGCACATTTCGAAAGCCGCGAGAACGGCAAGCCCAATGCGCTGGTCAACATGGGCACCGGGCTGGGCCTGGCGGTGGGCTATCCGCTGGTGGGTTACCTGGTGGCGGGCCACGACTGGGCGACGTCCTTCCATGTGCTGGGCCTCATCAACATCGTACTGGGCATTCCGCTGGTGCTGGCCTTTGTGCGCATGCCCGCGCCGGGCGCAGCCGCCTCGGCGCCCGGCAAAACGCCGGCGCTGCGGCAGGTCGGCGAGATCGTGCGCGGTGCGTTGCAGACGCGGCATCTGCTGCTGGTGACGGTGCTGACCGCGGCCTTCCTGGCCTATCTCTGGGGCAGCAGCAACTGGTTGCCGGCCTATCTGCGCGAGGCGCGGGGCTTCTCGCTGCGCGAGATGGGCTGGCTGGCGTCGCTGCCGCAATACGCGTCCGTCGTGGCGGTGCTGGTGGGTGGCGTACTCATCGACCGGGTCGCGCGGCGGCATGTGCCGCTGATCTTCGTCGTGGGCGGCATTGGCGTGGCGCTGGCCGTGTGGCTGGCCATCGCCGTGCAGGACCGCTACGCGGCAGCCTTCACGCTCATCGCCGCCAACTTCTTCTGGGGCCTGATGAGCCCGGCCATCCCCAGCACGGTGCAGCATTTCGCAAGGCCGGAGCACGTGGCCAGCGCCTACGGTGTGGTCAACGGCACGGGCAGCCTGGTGGCGGGCTTCATGCCGGCGCTGATGGGCAGCGTGATCGCCTCGGTGCCCGCAGGCTCGGCGGCCGGCTTCTTCGCCGGCTTCGGCATGCTGATCGGTACGCAGGCGGTGGTGTGCGCCTGTGGGCTGCTGCTGTGGTGGCTGGAGCGTTCGCGCGGCGACTGATGTGTCTCAGACTTGCCTCAGTGCGCGGGCCAGTGTCACGCGGGTGATCTTGCCGGTCTCGGTCTTGGGCAGCGCATCGAGTACGTGCACCGCGGTCGGGCACTTGTAGGCGGCCAGTCGATCCCGGCAGTGCCGCAGGAGGGCGTCCGGGTCCAGCTGCTGGCCGCCCCGGGCGGAGACGAACGCGACCACGGTCTCGCCGCGGTAGGCGTCGGGTGCGCCGACGACCGCCGCCTCCAGCACACCGGGATGGGCATAGAGCACATCCTCCACCTCGCGAGGCCACACCTTGAAGCCCGAGGCGCAGATCATGTCCTTCTTGCGGTCGACCAGGTAGAACCAGCCCGCTTCGTCGACGAAGCCGATGTCGCCCGTGTGCATCCAGCCACCGGCCAGGGCCTCGGCCGTCTCGGTGGGCTTGTTCCAGTAGCCGGCCATCACGGCCGGCCCCCGCACCAGCAGTTCACCCGGCTCCCGAGGCCCCAGAGGCCGACCCATCTCGTCGATCACGATCACGTCCACGGCCGAGGTCGGCATCCCGATGGAGAGTGCGCCCGACGCGGGATCGACGGGAATCTCGCCTTCCGGCGGCGAGAGATGGCTGGGCGCGCACAGCTCCGTCATGCCGTACGTGCTGCGGATCGACCGGCCAAAGCGCGCTTCGAAGGCCTGCACCACGGCCGGCGCGATGGGCGCGCCGCCGGAGTACAGGGCATCGAAGCTCTCGAAATGGGTCGGCGTGGCGGCCGGCTGGTTCATCAGCGCGATGAAGGCCGTGATGGCACCGATGATGAAGGTGGGCCGGTGCGTGATGAAGGCGTCGAGCACCACCGCGGGCTGGAAGCGGTAAGCCAGCACGAGTTGCGCGGAGACGGCGAAGGCACACACCAGATGCAGCTCGAAGCCCGTGACGTGAAACAGCGGCGCCAGGCCATAGAGGCGTGAACCGGCATGCAGCCCGAAATGGCGCGCGGTTGTGCGGGCATTGAGCACCAGGTTGGCGTGGGTGAGCATCGCCCCCTTGGGCGCGCCCGTGGTGCCCGAGGTGTAGAGCAGCACCGCAACGTCGTCCGGCGAGCGCGAACGCCCCTGGACCGGCGCTGCAGGCGTCGCTGCCGAATCCAGCAGGCCCGCGAGCGATTGCCCGGCCGGCGCAGAGACCGCCGGCATTGGCGGCAGCACGCGGGCGTCGTCCTGCGTCTGGCCTTCGCGCGGCGAACTCCACAGCATGCACGACAGCGGCATATGGCCTTGTGCAACGCCCTGCGCCACCCCCCAGTGATCGTCGTGACACAGCAGTGCCGCAGGGCTGCAGTCGTCGAACAGCCGCCCGAGTTCCGCCGCCTTGTACATGGGATTGATCGGCACCACGATGCCCCCGAGCATCCAGGTGGCCAGCACGCCCAGTGCGAAGGCCGGCGTGTTCTGCAGCACCAGGGCGACGCGGTCGCCCGCCTGCACGCCTGCCTTGGCCCAGTAGGCGGCCAGTTGCCGGGCCTGTGTCTGCAATGCACGGTAGCTCAGCCGGCCATCGAAGTAGGCGAGGGCGGCGGCCTCCGGGTCGGCGTCGAGGAAGAGATCCAGCGCCGTGCGCCTTTCGGGCGCCACGGGGGCGGCCAGGGGCCCCAGTGGCTGCCGCCAGGGTCGATGGCGGGCGGCTTCCTCCCAGAGGGATGCCGACGAAGCAGGAAGGTCCATGGCGGCAGCGTCCTTCAGGGCTTTGGCGCCGCAGCCCGATCGGGCGCCTGCATCACCAGGTTCTCGATCAGCAGCCGGGTGCGGCGGATGTGTAGGCGCACGATGGCGGCAGCCCCCTCGGCATCCCGGTTGCGGATCATCTCGTAGAGCATCAGGTGCTGCGGGTCGGAGAAGGGCAGTCCGCCCTTGGCCAGCGAGTCCTTCACGAACCAGCGCCGGAAATGTTGCGTGCTGTTCCAGTAGCGCTCGATCATGCGCAGCAACTGCGGCATCGGCGCGGCCGAATAGGTCGCCAAGTGGAAGGCGCGGTCCAGCTGGATGTACTCCTGCACGTCGGCGACCTGCTCCAGCCGCGTCACCATCAGTTCCAGTTGCGCGATCGTCTCGGCCGACAGGTGCGGCACGCTCTCGGCCATGGCCAATGGCTCCAGCGCCTCGCGGATCTTGTAGACCTCGAGCGATTCCTGCGAGTTGACGTCGGCGATCCAGGTGCCGCGGTTGGGGGCCAGCACCACCAGCCCTTCGTCCTGCAGCTGGCGAAGCGCCTCTCGCACGGGAATCCGGCTGGCGCCGAACTTGGCGGCCAGCCACTCCTGACCCAGCCGTGTGCCAGGCAGCATCTCGCCGTCGAGTACCGCGCGGCGGATCTCGTCGGCAATGCGCACTGACAGCAGGACAGTGCTGTCCTCGGCCGTGCCGCCAGTGGCAACGGCGGGGGGCGGTGAGGTCGTGGCGCTAGTGAATGGCGGCATACATGATCTTTTCCTGGGTGGCGTCCGCGGCGGACATCTCCTCGACGATGCGCCCGCCCCGGGCGACGAGGATACGGTCGGACACCGCGAGCACCTCGGGCAGGTACGACGTGATGACCATGACGGCCTTGCCCTGGGCGGCAAGTTCGCGAATGGCCGCATGGATCTGCGGGATGGCGCTGACATCCACACCGCGCGTGGGCTCGTCGAAGATGACGATGGACGGCTCCTGCGCCAGGGACTTGGCCACCACCACCTTCTGCTGGTTGCCGCCGGAGTACTCGATGATCTTCAGGCTGCGCTTGAGTGCCGAGATCTTGAGGGCCTCGATCCACCGATCTGCCACCTGCTTCATCTCGCGGGCAGAGAACCACCATCGCCGCACCCGCGGCGAAGCCAGCCAGCCCAGGTAGATGTTCTGGTCCACGGTCATCGTCTCGAAGAAGCCGTCGACCTTGCGGTCCTCGGTGATGTAGGCAATGCCGTCTCGCACCGCCTGCCGGGGCACGCGGTAGCGCACCGCCTTGTCGCGCAGGTAGATCATGCCGCCGCGCAGGAAGTTGCGTTTGCGCGCGCCGCACACCACTTGCGCCGCCTCGCTGCGGCCCGCGCCCACCAGGCCGAAGACGCCGACCACCTCGCCCGCGAACATCGAGAAGGACATGTTCTTCACCACACTGCCCATGGTGATGTTCTCCACCGACAGCACCTTCTCGCCGCGGGGCGGCGCGGCAGATGCCGCCGCTGCGCGTTCGACCACCACGTCGCGCCCGATCATCATCCGCACCAGCCCTTCGCGGGTCACATCGCGCGCGGCGACAGTGGCCACGTGGTGGCCGTCCCGAAGCACGGTGATGCGATCGGCCAGTTCCAGCGCTTCTTCGAGTGCGTGCGAGATGAAGATGATCCCGGCCCCTCGCTCGCGCAGGGTGCGCAGCAGATGGAACAGATGCTGCGTCTCCTCAGGCGTGAGCGAGGCCGTCGGCTCGTCGAAGATGAACACCTTGGCGTGGTGGCGCACCGCTCGCACGATCTCGACCATCTGGCGCTTGGCCGTGCCAAGGTTCTCCACCAGCTGCAGCGCATCGACATTGAAGTTGAGTGACTGCAGCGACTGCGTGGCGGCAATGTTGATCTTGCTGTAACGGGTGACGAAGTCCTCCATGCCCAGCTCCAGGTTCTGGGCCACGGTCATCGAGGGCACGAGGCTCGACTCCTGATAGACCATGGCCACGCCGCCGGCCAGGGCCTCCCGCGGCGAAGCGAAGGAGACCTCGCGGCCCTCGATCAGATAGCGGCCCGTGCTCAGCTGGATGGCACCGGCGATGGCCTTGCACAGCGTGGACTTGCCGGCCCCGTTCTCGCCGAGCAGGGCGTGGATCTCGCCGGCGCGCAGTTCGAAGTCGACCTTCTCGATGGCGTGCAGCCCGCCATAGACCTTGCTGCCCTGCTCGATGCGCAGCAGCGGCTGCGCGACGTTCTCATGGGTCATTGCATGGCTCCTTGCGCGCCGGTCGGTGCTTCCGGCAGTTCCACCAGCAGGTTGCGGCCCTTGGAGACGGCGATGACGCGTCTGCCCAGACGGCGCACCGCGGTGATGCCATGCACCTGGCCGTCTACCCGGCTGTGCCAGCTGGCCGCGGGCTCGCCTTGGCTGTTCAGCCGGGCGACCAGACCATAGGAACGGGGTGGCGCCCAGGGCTTCTGAATGCCGAGCTTCTTGATGCGGCCGATCTGGGTGGGCTCGCGGTAGTCGAAACGGCCTTCCAGGCTGGGCCCGATCCACAGGTCGCGCGGTACGCGGCGCATCATGTCCTCGCAGAACCTGCGCTCGCGCAGCACGAACTCGATCAGTTGCGTTCGCATGCCGAAGAAGGCCATCCACCAGCCGCCATCCACCGGGTCGGCCGTGAGGCGTGCGGGATAGCCGGCAAAGTTCTTGACCACGACACGGCGCGCGCCGCTGCCGGGGTCGACGGTGCTGAGGCGGTGCGCCCAGGCCTCGGACACATGGATCGGCCCGCCTGCACAGGCCACCGCCACGCCGGACGGCCAGTCGAGCCGGTCCGCCACCACGCGGGCCTGGCGCAGGCTGGCATCGCACATCACGAGCCTGCCACTGGGCGGCAGCCGGCTCATCAGGTCGGGCAGCCAGTCCTCTGGCCGATGACGCCGCGAGCCGTCGGTCAGGATCAGCGAGCCGTCGTAGGCCAGCGCAATCGCCGTCGGACACGCGAGGGCTTCGCTGTCGACCGCCTTGAGCGCCGCCAGAGGCCGTCCTTCGGCGTCGAAGGCCACGACGCCCTGGCCGGAGACGCCGGCAAACACCCGCCCGTCGGCCGCCACGGCGAGCGGCCCAACCAGCGACTCCGCCGTGGCGAACAGGGTGCGGTACTCGAAGTCTGCACCGGTGCAGCGCAGGATCTGACGGCCGCTGGAGATGTAGAGCGCACCATCCGGACCAGCCGCCAGATCGTCCGGCCGCTCGATGGGCGCGCCGAGTCGCCGCGCCTTGTCGAGCCGCGTATTGGGGGAGAAAGCGCCGTCCAGCACTGGGATGGCATGCACGTCCCGATTGGGGAAAAGCACGCGGTCGATCACGTCACGCAGCAGTGCCATCGGCGCCTCCCTTCCAGTACGAATCCCAGCCGTTCCACTGCGGATCGGCATCCGGCAGCCGCACGCGGCCGATCCGGTTGTTCTCCAGCCCGCCGATGTAGAGCCAGCCCTTGTGCTCGCGCACCGAGGTGATGGTGGGATGCGACTGGCCCCCCGGATCCCACAGCGACTCGAGCACCGTGCCGTGGTCGTCGAACTTCACGATGCAGCCGTAGTTGATGCCGGGGCAGAGCCATTCGTCAGGCGGGATCTGCTTGACCATGTGGATGCGGAAGTCCGGCGATGCCATGGCCAGGTCATAGACCGGCGAGCGCAGGCCTACCAGCGCCAGCCAATAGCTGCCGTCGCTGGCGCGGTTGATGTTGTCGCAGTAGCCGGGCAGGTTGTCGATCAGCACTTCGCTGGTGCCGGCCTTGGGGCCTTCGAGCCAGTAGCGATTGATCTGGCACAGCCATGTGCTGGCCCACAGCACGGATTTGCCATCGTGCGACACGCACACGCCGTTGGGAAAGGTGAGGTTCTTGAGGATGGTGCGCGTCTGACCGGTGGCGGGGTCGTGACAGATCAGCCGGCCGTTGCCCCTGCCCTCGAATCCGTCCAGCGCCCAGTCGGTCAACTCGTAGCGTGTGGTGGCTTCGCTGAAGTAGATGCGCCCGTCAGGCGCGATGTCGAGGTCGTCCGCCAGGTACAGCCGCGAGTCGTCCTTCAGACGGGTGCGGGTGCGGTTGGTGCGGTCGGTCACCTTGAAGACGGTGCGGTCAGGCCGCACGCCGTAGACACCCATGCCGGCCACGCAGCAGATGAGGTTTTCGTCGCGGTCGAAGGCCATGCCCAGCGGACGGCCGCCGATTCGGGCGAACTCCTCGCGGCGCGAATAGTCGGGGGCCAGGAACCGCATGATCGAGCCGTTGCGTGTGACGGCGTAGAGGTGATCGTTGCGGTCGAGGATGATGTCCTCGGGTCCCTCGATCTCGCCCAGGGCGATGGCCTCGGCGCCCTTGAGGCGGTCGTTCTCGGCAAAGGGAGTGCCGCTGCCGCGCTCGATGGATGGCGGCGGCGTGAAGTCGACCCAGCTGGGCACCACGTAGACCTTCTGCTGCACCTTGCCCTTGTTCTTGACCCATTTGACGTTGAAGCCTACGGCAACCAGCAGGATCAGGCCGACCAGGGCCGTGGTGATGTTGCCCGAGGCGCCCATGCGCACCAGGCCGCTGACCAGCATGAAGATGATGGCGGCGCCCATCATGGCGCGGGCGATGGTGCCGCGCCCGCCCGCCAGGCTGATACCGCCGAGCACCACGGCGGCCAGGGCATTGATCTCCCAGCCCAGGCCGGTGTCGGTGCCCGAACTGTTTTGCCGTGCGGCGTAGAACACGCCTGCCAGCGCGGCCAGGGCTCCCGACAGCACATAGGCCGAGAACAGCGTGCGCTTGACGTTGACCCCCGCATGCCGGGCCGCCTTGCGGCTGGAGCCCACGGCCATGATGTGCACGCCGGGTCGCACGCGGGTCAGAAAGAAATGTGCGCACACCGCCACGACGATGAGTGCCGCCATGTTGGTCGGAACGCCCAGCACCGAGCCCGCCCCCAGAAAGTCCCATGCCGGACTGTCGGGCGCGACGCTGGCCAGCTCGTCCGTGGCTGCGGCGGTGAGCTTGTTGTAGAGCGCACGCAGCACGATCAGCGTGACCAGCGTGGTCAGGAAGGGGCGGGTGCGCCCATAGGCGATGAGTCCCCCATTGATCGCACCCACCGCAGCGCCGAAGATCACCACGAGCGCAATCACCAGCGGCAGCGGCACATCCTTGACCAGGTAGACATACAGCGTCAGGAAGTTCGCCATCGCGAAGATGGCACCCACCGACAGGTCGATGCCGCCCGAAAGCACCGCGATGGCCATTGCGCCCGCCACCATCGCCTGCTCGGCAAAGCTCAGCGACAACTGTCGCAGGCTGGAGGCGCTTGCGAAGCCCGGAATGAGCAACGCGAAGCTCACGAAGACCAGGATGGTCAGCGTGAAGGGAATGACCGGCTCCATCCACCGCTTCTCGAGGAGCTCCCCGAGGAAGACTTGCGGCGAATGCCGGTGCCACAGACGCTGGAGGTTTGTCATGGAAGAGGGTGCATCGACGGATCGGCGGAATGCGGTGCCCACGGCGCGGCCGGCGCAGCCCCGCCGTGGGGCTGCGCAGCTCGCGTCAGTGAACGCCGCGGGCGGCGTGGGCGGCCTACTTGGCGGCCTGTGGCACGCTGAAGCAGTACTGCCGGTCGGCCTTGCTGTTCACCCAGTAGGGCACCGTATAGAAGGCCATGCGCTTGGCGCCGGGTTTTTCGCCGCTCTGGATCAGTGCCAGTGCGGCAGCCACGATGGCCTCGCCCTGCGTATCCGCGCGATACGACAGGTTCTTGGTGAACAGGCCCTGCTCCAGCATGTCGCAGTCGGCCGGCTGGCCGTCGCTGGCAACCCAGACCTTGACCTTGCCCGTCTTACCCGCCGCCTTGACTGCCTGCGCGGCACCGGCCGTTTGCGGGCCCCACACGCTCAGGATGCCGCAGAGGTTGGGGTTCTGCTGCAACACGGTGGTGGTGACTTCGCCGGCCTTGTTGGCGTCCCAGTTGGTCGGCTGTGACGACACCACCTTGATGGACTTGTCGGTGTTGAAGATCTCCATCGCGCCGCGCTTCATGTCCAGCGAATACGCGGCCGTGGCCTCGCCTTCGAGGATCGCGATCTGGCCGGAGCCTTTGCCGCCACCACATTCGGCCACCACGTCCCGCGCCAGGCGTCGGCCCATGTCCTTGGCGTCCACGCCCACGTAGGCGTCCGTGAGCTGGTTGGAGGCCATGTTCACCTGGATGACGTAGATGCCGGCATCCATGGCCCGCTTGAGCTCGCGTGCCAGCAGCGTCACGTTGGGGTTCTGCACGATCAGCACGTCGGGCTTCTCGTTGATGAATTGGCTGACGGTCTGCAGCTGCACGTCGGACTTGAAGTTGGCGTCGCGCGTGACGAACTGGATGCCGTAGTCGTCGAAGTGCGCCTTCATGTTGCGCGTCCATTCGGACTCGAGCACCCCCATCCAGACCGGCGACCAGGCCACCTTCTTGCCTTTGAGTGCCTTGTCGAAAGCGGCCCGCAGCTCTTCGCGCGGTTCTGCCGCATGCGCGCCGCCGGCGATGCCCAGCGTCGCCGCCGCCAGCGCGGCTGCCGTGGCGCTGCACAGCGCCTTCCTTGCCCACAGACTGTCCCACCGTCTCATCGCTGTCTCCTTCAGTTGTAGGCCACGGTGCTTGTGCCGCAGCCGTTTGCAGCCGACCGACCCCGTGTCAGTCGCCCTGTTTCGAGGTTTCTTCGTCGCGCGGGTGGAGCACCGAGTCCAGCACGATGGCGCCCAGCAGGACGATGCCCTTGACGATGTTCTGCGTCTGGATGTCCAGGTCCATGATCGTCATGCCGTTGAGGAGCACGCCGATGAGCAGCGTGCCCACCACGACGCTGGCCACGTTGCCCCGACCGCCGGTAAGGCTGACTCCGCCGAGCACCACCACGAGGATGACGTCGAAGATCAGCGTGCCTTCGACCACCTGCAGGTGCATCAGCGCCGTCTGCGCAATCATCACGACGCCCCCGACGTAGCCGATGCCGGCGCACAGCGCGTACTCCAGCATCGTGAGCGGCCGTGTCGGCAGGCCGGTGAGGCGTGCCCCCTCGGGGTTGTCGCCATGGGCGTAGATGAACCGGCCCAGCACCGTGCGCGACAGGAAGAGGTGGACCAGCACCACGGCCGCCACAAACACCACCAGCGACGCCGGCACGCCGCCCGGCAGGTTGCCGCCCAGGCGCAGGAACTGCTCATGGCCCGGGCCGAGATTGACCACGAAATGCTGCACGGCTGTCGAACGCGTGATGCCCAGCACGGCCAGGCCCGACGCCAGTGTGGTGAGCAGCGCCGGCATCTCGACCACCGAGATGAGCCAACCGTTGACCAGACCCACCGCCACCGCAATGCACAGGCCTGCGGCCAGGGCCAGGGGCGTGGGCCAGCCGTCGTTCATGAGGATCAGCGTGACCGCCGTCGAGCAGGCCATCGAGGCCACTTGCGAGAGGTCCAGCCCACGTGCGATCACGACGATGGCCATGCCCAGCGCCAGCACGCCGAGGATGGAGATGTTGCGCGCCAGCGCGAGGAGATTGCCGAAGGAGAGAAAGCCGGGGAGCGTGAGGCTGAAGCCAATGAACACCACGGCGCAGATGCCGAGCACGGCCATGGCCTGGCTGGGTTTCTTGCGCGGAACGGGCCCTTGCGTCCTGGACATCGGCGATCTCCTTGGTTGAGCCGCCGACCGGAAAGGGCGGCGGAGTCACGACCTGCTGCGGCCGCATCCTCTCACCGGATGTATCCAAAGCAACTAGGGGATATCCATAAAGCCCAAAAAATGCCCAGAAAACGGCCATTCAGGCTGACTTCAAAGAGTGTTTGTATCCAAAGAGACGGATGCGGGCCCTGATTGCATCCAAAGCAGACGTCCGGCGTTCCGACGTCAGGCCAGCGCTTCCAGCGCTTCGGACAGCTCCAGCCAGCGCTCTTCCATGGCCTCGATCTCGTCGCCGAGTTGCTTGAGGCGCTTGCCGGCTTCCGCGATCTCGGCGGGCGGCAGCGCGCTGGCAAGGCGCGCTTCCAGGGCGCTCTTCTCGGCATTGGCCTGGGCCATGCGCTGGTCGAGACTTGCCAGTTCCTTGCGCAGCGGACGACTCTGCTCGGCGAGGCGCTGGCGCTCGCGGGCGTCGTTCTGGCGCTGCGTACGGCCGTCCACGGCGGGTGCCGCCGGCGCCGAAGCGGCGACAGGAGAAGCGGTGGTGGTTGTGACTGCTGCGGATGCCATAGGCGCCACAGCCTTGGCAGGCGCCGGCGCAGCCGCCGCCACCTCCGCCGCATTCGCCTGCTTGGCCTCTTCGCGCAGCCGCTTGGATTCGTCCAGCAGGTAGCGCTGGTAGTCGTCAAGGTCGCCGTCGAAGTCGCGCACCTCGCCGCGGCCCACGAGCCAGAACTCGTCGCACACGGTGCGCAGCAGGGCCCGGTCGTGGCTGACCAGCATCAGCGTGCCTTCGAACTCGTTCAGAGCCATGGCCAGGGCCTCGCGCGTGGCCAGGTCCAGGTGGTTGGTCGGCTCATCCAGCAGCAGCAGGTTGGGGCGCTGCCACACCATCATGGCCAGCACCAGCCGCGCCTTCTCGCCGCCGCTCATGGTGCCCACCGGCTGCTTGACCATGTCGCCGCTGAAGTTGAAGCTGCCCAGGAAGCCGCGCAGGTCCTGCTCGGTGCGGGCGGCCGGTGCGGCGGAGCCCAGTTCGCGCGCCAGGCGCACCATGTGCTCCAGCGGGTTGCTGGTCTCGTGCAGCACGTCCAGCTCCTGCTGGGCGAAGTAGCCGATGGCCAGGCCTTTGCCCTCGGTCACGGTGCCGGACACCAGCGGCAGGTCGTGCGCCACCGTCTTCACGAAGGTGGACTTGCCCTGGCCGTTGGCGCCCAGGATGCCGATGCGCTGCCCGGCCAGCACGCCGCGGCTCACGCCCGACAGGATGGTGGTGGCGCTGCCGTCCTCCTGCAGGTAGCCGAAGCTGGCATCCGTGATGCTGAGCATCGGGTTGGGCAGGTTGGCCGGCTCCTTGAAGCTGAAGGTGAACTCGGCCTCGGCCAGCAGAGGCGCCACGCGCTCCATGCGGGCCAACGCCTTGACGCGGCTCTGCGCCTGCTTGGCTTTGCTGGCCTTGGCCTTGAAGCGGTCGATGAATTTCTGCAGGTGGGCGATCTTTTCCTGCTGGCGCTCGTGGGCGATCTGCTGCTGTTCCATGCGCAGCGCGCGCATGTCCTCGAACTTGCTGTAGTTGCCGCCGTAGCGCGTCAGCTTGGCTTGCTCGATGTGCACGGTGACGTTGGTCACCGCGTCCAGGAACTCGCGGTCATGGCTGATGACGAGCATGGTGCCGTCGTACTTCTGCAGCCAGGCCTCGAGCCAGACCAGGGCGTCCAGGTCCAGGTGGTTGGTGGGCTCGTCCAGCAGCAGCAGGTCGCTGGGGCACATCAGCGCGCGGGCCAGCTGCAGGCGCATGCGCCAGCCGCCGGAGAAGCTGTTGACCGGCCGGTCCAGCTCGTGCAGCTTGAAGCCCAGGCCCATGATCAGCGCCTGCGCCCGCGGCACGGCATCG
Source organism: Pseudacidovorax intermedius (assembly GCF_003350475.1). GTDB lineage: Bacteria > Pseudomonadota > Gammaproteobacteria > Burkholderiales > Burkholderiaceae_C > Xenophilus > Xenophilus intermedius. Next base: position 88,701 of record NZ_QQAV01000013.1, on the reverse strand, counting down.
TGCTCGCCGGCATCGGCGATGTCGCTGTAGGCCTGGCCCAGGGCCATGCCGGCATCGGCATCGTCGGGGTTGGCGGCGTGCAGGGCTTCGGCCTTGGCCAGGGCCTCGCGGGCTTCGGCCAGGCGCGTGTCGCCGGCCACCACGAAGTCGGTGGCCGAGTCCTCGGTCTCGGGCATGTGCTGGGCCACCTGGGCCATGCGCCACTGCTTCGGGATGCTGAAGTCGCCGCCGTCCTCGTGCAGGGTGCCGTTGAGCAGGGCGAACAGGGTGGACTTGCCGGCGCCGTTGCGGCCGACCAGGCCGACTTTCTCGCCAGGATTGAGGGTGACGCTCGCGCTGTCGAGCAGCACCTTGGTGCCGCGGCGCAGGACGACGTTGTTCAGGATGATCATGAGTGGGCGACGAGGGCGTCGCGGGTCAGCAGCAGCACCTGGTCGTCGCCGGCGCTGGTCGAGAGCCAGACGGCCTCGAGTTGGGGAAAGGCGGCCTCGAAGAAAGGCCGCTCGTTGCCGATCTCCAGCACCAGCACGGCGTGTTCGCTCATGCGGGCGGGGGCCTCGGCGAGCAGGCGGCGCACGAAGTCCATGCCGTCGCTGCCGCCGGCCAGGGCGAGTTCGGGCTCGGCACGGTATTCCTGCGGCAGCGCGGCCATGCTGGCGGCGTTGACGTAGGGCGGGTTGCACAGGATCAGGTCGTACACGCCGTCCACGCCCGCCAGCCCGTCGGACGGCAGCAGACGCACCCGGGCATCGAGCTGGTGGCGCGCGACGTTGATGGCCGCTACCTCCAGTGCTTCGGGCGAAATGTCGGCCGCATCGACCTGCACCTCGGGCCAGGCCATGGCGGCCAGCACGGCCAGGCTGCCGTTGCCGGTACACAGATCCAGCACGCGCTGCGTGTGCGCGCCCAGCCAGTTGTCGATGCTGGCGTCGGCCAGCAGTTCGGCGATGAAGCTGCGCGGCACGATGGCGCGCTCGTCCACGTAGAAGTCCACGCCCTGCAGCCAGGCTTCCTTGGTCAGGTAGGCGGCGGGCTTGCGGGTGGCGATGCGTTCCTCGACCAGGGCGCGCACCTGCGCGGCGGCGCCCGGCGACACGGCACGTTCGGCGTTCTCGTCCAGCTGATCCAGCGGAAGCCGCAGGCGCCACAGCACCAGCCAGGCGGCCTCGTCGAAGGCGTTGGTGGTGCCGTGGCCGAAGGCGACGCGGGCCTGGGCCAGGCGCTGCTCGGCCTCCTGCACCAGGGCCATCACGGTGAGCGTGGCGTCGTCAGACATGCGCGCCGGCCTCCAGCCGCTCGATGGTGCGGCGGTACATGTTCTTGAGCGTCTCGATGGCCTCGACCTCGATGTGCTCGTCAATCTTGTGGATGCTGGCATTGACCGGGCCCAGCTCCACCACTTGCGCGCAGACCTTGGCGATGAAGCGCGCATCGCTGGTCCCGCCGCTGGTGGACAGCTCGGTCTCGATGCCGGCCTCGTCGCGGATGGCGGCCTGCACGGCCTCGACCAGCGCGCCGGGCGTGGTCAGGAAGGGCAGGCCGCCGATGGTCCACTTGAGGTCGTACTCGACGCCGTGGGCATCCAGCACCGACTGCACCCGTTGCTGCAGCGCCTCGGGCGTCACCTCGGTGGAAAAGCGGAAGTTGAAGTCGATCACCGCATTGCCCGGGATCACGTTGCTCGCGCCCGTGCCCGCGTGGATGTTGCTGATCTGCCAGCTGGTCGGCTGGAAGTAGGGGTTGGGCTTCGGGTCCCAGCCGCCAGCGGCGTTGATGGCCACCAGATCGGCCAGGGCCGGGGCGAAGGCATGCACGGGGTTCTTCGCAAGATGCGGGTAAGCGATGTGGCCCTGCACGCCGTGCACCGTCAGCTTGCCGCTCATCGTTCCGCGCCGGCCGTTCTTGATCATGTCGCCGCAGCGGCTGACCGAGGTGGGCTCGCCGACGATGCAGTAGTCCAGCCGTTCGCCCCGCGCCGCCAGCTGGTTGCAGACCACCACGGTGCCATCGACGCCGGGGCCTTCCTCGTCGCTGGTCAGCAGCAGCGCCAGGCGCAGCGCGGGGTCGGGATGGGCCGTCAGGAATTCCTCGATGGCGACGACGAAGCCCGCCAGCGAGCTCTTCATGTCGCAGGCGCCCCGGCCGTAGAGTTTGCCGCCCCGGTGCGTGGGCGTGAACGGCGGGCTGGTCCACTGGTCCAGCGGCCCCGTCGGCACTACATCGGTGTGGCCGGCAAAGACCAGCGTCGGCGCCGTCGGCGCGCCGCGCACCGCCCACAGGTTGGTCACGCGGAAGTCCTCGGGCCCGCTCACGATGGTCTCGAGCGAAAAGCCCAGACGCGCCAGGCGTTCGCCCAGGATCTGCTGGCACTGCGCGTCATCGGGCGTGACGGAAGGGCAGGCAATCAGTTCTTCGGCGAGTTGCAGGGTTTGGGTCATGGCAATGGCGGAATGAAAGGGACGCCATGAGCTTTGGTGTCCCCGAAAAAATGGCTAGGGCACAGGCCCTTGGCGCGAGCGATCCGGCGCGCGGACGAAAGCGCCAGAAGCCGCAATTTACCGAGTCATCAGAAGGCCGCGGAGCAGGCCACCCCAGAGCACCCGAGGAACTGGCTTCGCCAGGCCTCTGGGTGCGCCCCCCTCCAAGCCGAAGGCGCAAGAGAGGGGGGAGCCGCGAAGCGGCATGGGGGGTGAACGCTCATCACCCCGGATGCACATCCAGCGTGATGTCCGTGAATGTCGGCGCCTCGGTCTGCTGCATCAGCGTGGGCTCGGCCTTGCCGGCCTCCCGCGGACGGTTCTCGTTCTGCAGCCGCCACATCAGGTTGGCCGGCGAATCTGCATGCACCACGGCCTCGTCGCGGCTGACCTTGCCCTCCAGCACCAGCTTGGCGATGGCTTCCTCGAACGTCTGCGAGCCCTCGGCCATGGAGTGTTCCATGGCGTCCTTGATGCCGTCGAAGTCGCCGCGCTCGATCAGGTCGCGCACCAGCGCGGTGTTGAGCATCACCTCTACCGCCGGCACGCGCGCGCCCTGCGGCGTGCGCAGCAGGCGCTGGGCGATCACGGCACGCAGGCCGCTGGCCATGTCGTTGAGCAGCGTCGAGCGCACCTCCAGCGGGTAGAAGCTCTGGATGCGGTTGAGCGCGCGGTAGGCGTTGTTGGCATGCAGCGTCGCCAGCACCAGGTGGCCGGACTGCGCGTAGGCCAGCGCGGCGGTCATCGTCTCGCGGTCGCGGATCTCGCCGATCAGGATCACGTCGGGCGCTTGACGCAAGGCGTTCTTCAAGGCGGTCTCCAGCGTGGCCGTGTCGTGGCCCACCTCGCGCTGGTTGACCACCGACTTCTTGTTCTGGAAGGCGAACTCGATCGGTTCCTCGATCGTGAGGATGTGGCCCGGCGTGCTCTCGTTGCGCAGGTCGATCATCGAGGCGAGCGTGGTCGACTTGCCCGAACCCGTGGCACCCACCATCAGGATGAGGCCGCGGCGCTCCATGATCAGCGTCTTGAGGACCGGGGGCAGGGCCAGCGTGTCGAAGGCCGGCACGGTGACGGGAATGAAGCGCACCACCACGGCGCAGCTGCCCCGCTGGCGCATCGCGCTGACGCGAAAACTGCCCACGTCGCGCAGCGGCACGGCGGTGTTGAGCTCGCCCGTGCGCTCGAACTCGGCCATGCGCTTCTCGTCGATGATTTCGCGCAGCAACTCCAGCGGTGCCGACACCGGCAGCACCTGCCCATTGATGGGCATGCACTGGCCATTGATGCGGATCAGCGCTGCCGCCTTGGGCGACAGGTAGACGTCGGATGCCTGCCGCTCGGCCATCAGGCGAAGAATGCGCTCCATCGTTCCCATGGCAGCTCCAGAGTGAAATCGGCGTGTGGTGGTGGGGCTTGCAAGAAAAAGGCCGCCCGCAGGCGGCCGCTGCCCGGCAGGATCAGTCGCGCAACAGGTCGTTGAGGCTGGTCTTGGAGCGGGTCTGCGCATCCACCGTCTTGACGATGATGGCGGCGTAGGTGCTGTAGTCCTGGCCCGACTTGGTCTTCTTGGGCAGGCTGCCGCTGATGACCACGCTGCCCGAGGGCACGCGGCCGTAGCTGATCTCGCCGGTGTCGCGGTTGAAGATCGGCGTGCTCTGGCCGATGTACACGCCCATGCCCAGCACCGAGTTCTCTTCGACGATCACGCCTTCGACCACTTCGGAGCGGGCGCCGATGAAGCAGTTGTCCTCGATGATGGTCGGGTTGGCCTGCAGGGGCTCCAGCACGCCGCCCAGGCCCACGCCGCCGGACAGGTGCACGTTCTTGCCCACCTGGGCGCAACTGCCCACGGTGGCCCAGGTGTCGACCATGGTGCCTTCGTCGACGTAGGCGCCGATGTTGACGTAGCTGGGCATCAGGATCGCGCCCTTGGCGATGTAGCTGCCGCGACGGGCCACGGCGGGCGGCACGATGCGCACGCCGGCCTGCTTGAGCTCGTCGGCCGAGAGGTGCGAGAACTTGGTCTGCACCTTGTCGTAGAAGCCCAGGCTGCCGGCCTGGATCTGCTCGTTGTCCTTGAGTCGGAAGGACAGCAGCACGGCCTTCTTGACCCACTGGTGCACCGTCCACTGGCCGACGCCTTCGCGGGTGGCCACGCGCAGGCTGCCGTTGTTGAGCTGGACGATCACATGCTCGACCGCGTCGGCCACTTCCTTGGGCGCCTGGCTGGGGGAGAGGGCGGCGCGGTCTTCCCACGCGGCGTCGATGATCTGTTGCAGTTGCTGGGTCATGGGATCTTGTGATCGAAGAAAGAGGGGAAGCGGCTCAGGCCGAAGGTGCCTGGATGGCGAATTCGGCGATGCGGCGCGCGGCTTCGGTGCATTCGGCGGTGTCGGCCACCAGGGCCATCCGCACGCGGCCGCGGCCGGGATTGCTGCCTTGCGCCTCGCGCGCCAGGTAGCTGCCGGGCAGCACCGTCACATTGTATTGAGCGTACAGGGCGCGGGCGAAGGCCGCGTCGTCGCCGTTCCAGGCTGCGGGCACGCCGGCCCAGAGGTAGAAGCTGGCGTCGGGCAGGCGCACGTCCAGCACCGGCTCCAGGATCGGCGTGACGGCCGCGAACTTGCGGCGGTACTGCTCGCGGTTGTCGACCACATGGGTCTCGTCGGCCCAGGCCGCGATGCTGGCGGCGGCCACGAGGCCGCTCATGGCGCTGCCGTGGTAGGTGCGGTAGAGCAGGAAGCGCTTGATGATCTCGGCGTCGCCCGCCACGAAGCCGCTGCGCAGGCCGGGCACGTTGCTGCGCTTGGAAAGCGACGTGAGCGCGATCAGCCGGCGGAAATCGCGGCCCAGCTTGGCCGCGGCCTCCAGGCCACCCAGCGGGGGCTCGTCGCGGAAGTAGATCTCGCTGTAGCACTCGTCCGAGGCGATGACGAAGCCGTGCTCGTCCGAGAGCGCGAAGAGCTTGCGCCACTCATCCAGCGGCATCACGGCGCCGGTCGGATTGCCGGGCGAGCAGACGTACACCAGCTGGGTCCGCTGCCACACCTCGGCCGGCACGCTGTCCCAGTCCACCGCGAAGTTGCGGGCCGGGTCGCTGGGTGCGTACCAGACGTCGGCGCCGGCCAGCAGGGCCGAGCCTTCGTAGATCTGATAGAAGGGATTGGGCGAGACGACGATGGGCCGCGGCGTGCGGCTGCTGTCGACCACCGTCTGCGCCAGCGCGAACAGCGCCTCGCGCGAGCCGTTGACCGGCAGCACCTGCGTGGCCGGATCGAGCGCCAGGCCGTAGCGCTTGCTCAGCCAGTTGGTGAAGGCGGTGCGCAGCTTCAGGTCGCCGGCCGTGGCCGGGTAGCCGGAGAGCGAATCGAGGCCCTCGATCAGGGCCTGCTTGATGAAGGGCGGGGTGGGATGCTTGGGTTCGCCGATGCCCAGGCTGATGGGCGAGTAGGCGGGGCTGGGCGTGACGCCAGCAAAGAGCTGCCGCAGCCGTTCGAAGGGATAGGGCTGCAGCCTGTCGAGCAGGGGATTCATGGGGCGGATTATCGGGGGAGGCCGACATCCAGCGCGCCCGGCCGCGTCAGGCCAGGCAGGCGCCGTCGCCCAGCAGCTGGCGCCGCAGCGCCTGCACGTCGATGGCGCGCAGGTCGGCGCCACCGTCCGCGCGCACCGCCATCGCCGCCGCCGTGCCGGCCGCCTGGCCCATCGCCATGCAGATGGTCATCACCCGCACCGCGGCCAGCGCCTCATGCGTGGCCGAGATGCCGCGGCCGGCCACCAGAGCGTTGTCCAGCCCGCGCGGGATCAGGCTGCGCAGCGGGATGCGGTAGGCATGCTCCTCCCCCAGCGCGCGGTAGGTCAGCCCGCCACCCGCGGCGGGATGGATGTCGATGGGATAGGCCCCGGCCGCAATCGCGTCGGCGAAGGGCTCGGGCCGCAGCAGTTCTTCGGCGGTCAGCACGTGGTCGCCGGCCACGCGGCGCGTCTCGCGGATGCCGACCTGGGTGCCGAAGTTCAGCAGCCGGCCACGTTCGCAGCCCGGCAGTGCGCGCTGCAGGAAGGCCGCGGCGCGCCAGGCCTGGCGGCGGCCTTCGATCTCGGCCCGGCCCAGGGCCATGGGGTCGGTGGCGTCGATGCCGAGGCGGCTGATGTTGAACCAGCCGTCGTCGGAGAAGGGATCGCGCGCCAGATGCAGCGCTGCCCGGGCCAGCTCGCCCTGCTCGAAGCCGCGGCGCGCGATGGCCTCCTTCTCTTCGCTGCTCAAGGCGTCGAGCCGCGCGAAGTCGATGGGGCCGAAGCGGAACATCATGGTCGCGGGCTGCAGGGCCTCGCCATCGCCCAGTTCGAGGAAGGTGGCGCTGGCGTGCTTCATGGCGTCCATGTCGCCCGAGGTGTCGATCAGCACCTGCGGCCGAACGGTGCGCGGGCCGCCCTTGGTCAGCACGCGCGCCGATGCGATGCGCCGGCCTTCGCGCTGCACGTCCAGCAGCGTGGCATGCAGCAGCGGCTGCACGCCGGCCTCACGCACCAGGTCGTCCAGCACCAGCTTGAGCAGCTCGGGCGCGTATTCGACCCGGTCCATCCGGTGGCCGGTGGACATGACGAAGCTGTGGTGCTCGCCAGCGCCGCCGTAGCCGCGCAGGCGCTCCACCACCTCCTGCGCCAGGCCGGCGACCACGCGGCGGCCGGCGGCGGTCTGCCAGCTGTTGAACTGCGCGACGGCGCCGGCCGTGGCATTGCCGCCCAGGAAGCCGTAGCGCTCCATCAGCACGGTGCGGGCACCCTGGCGCGCGGCGGCCACGGCCGCCACCGTGCCGGCCACGCCGCCGCCGCAGACCAGCACGTCGGCCTCGATGGCGGGCAGCGTTTCGGCCAGATTTGGCGTCGTCAGCGTCATCGACTCAGCCCGCCTTGATGCCGCGCGACTTCACGATGTCGGCATAGCGGCGCGTCTCGGCCTGCAGGAAGCGGGCGGTGGCCTGGCGGTCCATCACCACGGGCTCCACATTGAGCATGGCGAACTTGGACTTGACCGTTTCCGACGCCAGCACCTTGGCCAGCGCGGCTTCGAGCCTTGCCAGCCCGGCCGGCGCAATGCTGCCGTGCGGGGCCAACAGGGCCGCCCAGCCGCGCACCTCCAGCGCCGGATAGCCCAGCGATTTGACCGTCGGCACACCCGGCAGATCGGCCACCGGCTGCGAGGAGGACACCGCCAGCGCCCGCAGCTTGCCCGCCTTGATGTGCGGCGCCACGCTGGGCAGGTTGAGGAAGCCGAAGCCCAGCAGACCGCTGATCAGGTCGGGCATGAGCGCACTTTCGCCCTTGTAGGCCACGGGCACGATCTCCGCGCCCACCTGGCCCGCGAAGATCTCCGAGGCGATGTGCGCCAGCGTGCCGTTGCCGCTGTTGCCGGCACTCAACTGTCCCGGCTTGGCCTTGGCCTGCGCCACCAACTCCTGCATCGATCGGATGGGCGAGCTGGCCGGCACCACCAGCACCAGTGGCTGGTCGGAGACCATGCCCACGGCATCGAAGTCGGCAATGGGGTCGTAACCGATCTGCGGATTGAGCGCAGGGTTGATGACCATGCTGTTGCTGGCCATCAGCAGCGTATGGCCGTCGCGCGCCTGGGCCGCGGCCATCACGCCGATGGCGCTGCCGGCGCCGGGCTTGTTCTCGACGATCACGGCCTGGCCGAGCAGTGGCGACAACAGGTCGCCCAGCACGCGGGCCGAACTGTCCGCGCCGCCGCCGGGCGCGAAGGGCACGATGATCCGCACGGTCTTGGTGGGCCAATCGGCCTGGGCGTGGGTGGTGAAGGGCAGGGCGCCCGCGCCAGAGGCGGCGAGCCAGCCGAGCGCAGCCCGGCGGGTGAATCGAGGGGTCATGGAATGCGTGTCTCCGTCTTTCGCAACGGCCGGGATCATGGCCGCTTGCGGGCTTGCCGTGAAATACCAAGACGCGCGATCTGCATAACATGCCGTTATGCACCCCCGCCCCTCTCGCCGACCATGAACCTGCGCCAGATCGAAGTCTTCCGCGCCGTGATGCTGGCCGGCTCCATCACCGATGCCGCCCGGCTGCTGCATGTGTCTCAGCCCGGCATCAGCCGCATGCTGTCGCACATCGAACTGCAGCTGGGCCTCAAGCTCTTCGAGCGTGGCCGCGGCCGGCTGCGGCCCACGCCCGAAGCGCAGGCGCTGTATGAAGAGGTCGAATCGGTCTACCGCGGCGTGCGCGGCATCGAGACCCGCGCCCAGGCGCTGCGCGACGGCACAGGCCTGCGCCTGCGCGTGCTGTGCAGCCCCAGCGCCGGGCTGGAACTGGTGCCGCGGGCGCTGCAGGCGCTGTCGCAGCGCTTTCCATCCGCCCAGCTCTACATGGAGACGCTGCGCGCCCGCGAGATGGTGGGCCAGCTGGTGCACCACGAAGCCGACGTCGCCATCTGCACGCTGCCCGTGACGCATCCGCTATTGACGGCGCAGACGCTCGGGCACTGGACGATGGGCTGCGTCTTTCCGGCCGACCACGCCTTCGCCCAGCGGCGCACCGTGCGCATGGCCGACCTGCTGCGCGAGCCGCTGATCGCCTTCAGCGAGGACACGCCGCAAGGGCAGCTGATGCGCAAGGCGGCGGAGAAGGCCGGGCAGGTGCCGGCCTCACGCATCGAAGTGCGCTCGGGCCAGGCGGCCTGCGCCCTGGTGGCCAGCGGTGCGGGCCTGGCGCTGGTCGACGACCTGACGGCGCGGGCCTGGCGGAACGAGCGGCTGGCGTGGCGGCCGATTGCGGCGGCACCGACGCAGCCGGTGCTGGCTGTGCGTCATGGGGCGATGCCGCCTTCGAGTTTGGCGGATGCGTTGGTGGGGTTGGTGGGGGAGCAACTCAGAGAAAAGCGGTGAGCCCGTGCGGCGAGCCGGGCCGTGTTCTTGATTGGCCTTGGGCATCCCTCCGGCTTGGACGGGCCGTGCGCGATCGGCGCCTCTCATTTCGCAAGGGCCTCCGTGCCTGAATGTCGCCCTACACGGTTGCACGCTGTTGACGGCGACAGGCCTACCACGGTCTTTCAGCCGCGCGTGGCGGTGATGCAAACTCGCGCGCATGAGCAACTTCTTCGAGAGTCCATTCAAAGGCAGGCTGCTGAGCGAGCAGGTCACGAACCCCAACATTGAAGTCGGGCGCTTCAGCTACTACTCGGGCTACTACCACGGGCACAGCTTTGACGACTGCGCACGCTATCTCCTGCCGGACCGCGATGACGTGGACAGGCTCATCATCGGCAGCTTCTGTTCCATAGGCTCAGGGGCGTCCTTCATCATGGCGGGGAACCAAGGGCACCGGGCGGACTGGGCATCCTCATACCCGTTCTTCTACATGCAGCATGAGCCTGCCTTTGCGGCCGCGCGAGACGCTTTCATTCCGGCCGGTAATACGGTGATCGGCAACGACGTGTGGATCGGCGCCGAGGCGATGGTCCTGCCGGGTGTCTCAATCGGGCATGGCGCTGTCATCGGCAGCAGGGCGGTTGTCACCCGTGACGTGGCGCCCTATGCCATCGTGGCGGGGAACCCCGCCAAGGAGATTCGCAGGCGCTTCCCGACGGAACAGGTTCAGATGTTGCTCGAAAGGCAGTGGTGGGATTGGCCTCTGCCCGCCATCGAAGCCGCCATGCCCCTGCTTTGCTCAGGAGACATCCAGGGACTTCATGAACATTGGCGGTCAGGGGCGTGACTCCCGGATCGGCATCTCATGGCTGCACTGCGAATCATCTGCCGCCCAACCCCTCCATTTCCGCTTTGGCAAACAGCGCAATATCCGCACACCGCGCCACCCACAGCTCATTGCGCACGGTCGCCAGGTATTCGAAGAATCGCCGCAGGTGCTTGAGCCGAAAGGCGTGCATCAAATAGGGATGCAACGACACATTGAAGACCAGCGGCTGCCGCCGTGACTGCCGCAGCATCTCGTCCACCTGGTCGATGAGCATGTCGGCCCATTCCTGGGGCGTCCATTTGGCGCCGTGCAGCGCCGTGATGTCGTTCGTCGGCCGGGCGTAGGGCAGCGCCACCAGGGGTCCGTGTGCGGTACGCAGCATCACCGGCTGGTCGTCCATCATCCAGTCCATGACGTAGGCGTAGCCGTTGCGCGCCAGCAGGTCGGGCGTGCGCACGGTTTCGTTGACCCACGGGCCCATCCATCCCTTCGGCGCTTTGCCTTCTTCGGCGCGGAGCCGGGCGGTGACGTTCTCGATCATGCGCGCTTCGGCTTCCGCATCCATCTCGGCCTGGCGCTCGGCGTTGGTGTGGCCGTGGCCCACGATCTCGTCGCCGCGCCGCCGCAGCGCCTGCGCGATCTGCGGGCAGCTGTCGTAAATGGCAGTGTTGAGCAGGGCGCTGGCGGGCAGGTCGAACTCATCGAGCAGTTCCACCAGCCGCCAGATGCCCACGCGGTTGCCCCAGTCGCGCCAGGTGTGGTTCACCACGTCGGGCTCGGGCTGGCGCGGGTTCAGCTCGGGGCCCATGCCCTCGCCGAAGGGGAAGGCCTCGATGTTCAAGGCGACATAGAAGGCGAGCCGGGCGCCGTTGGGCCATTGGTAGGTTGGGCGGTCGACGATGGGCGAATAGTCGTAGCGCCCGTGCGTGGGCAGTATGCGCAGGGGCGAAGCAGGTTCGGTCATGGCTGGCCTTTGACGATCAGGGCGACCACGCCGCCGCCCGGTGGAGCCTGCTGGACGGGGTCGCCGGAGACGAAGAAGCGCGTGCTGCCGAACAGGCCACCCAGCAGGCCCGACTGCGCCGCGCGCATGTGGCTGTCCGGCGAGTACGCCGAGGTGAAGACACCCGTGCGGGCGCCACGCACCCGCCCGTCCGGCGTCGGCCCGGCCTTGCTGAAGACGGCCAGCAGACGCTTGGGCTCGGTCAGTTCGCCGGCCTCGTCGAAACGCAGGCCCAGCGACATCGCCAGCCGACGGATGCTGGCGGTGTCGAGCATGTCGCGGGGATGGCAGACGCCCAGGCGCACCGCACCCGGCCGGCCGTTGGTTCCGTTGGCATGGCCGAGCACGACGGCCTCAACCGCTTCCTGTTCCGGGCCGGCAAAGGTCATCGCCTTGGCGCTGCGCAGGGTCGGATCGTTCGCGATCGCGTCGGGCCCGATGCGGGCGCGGTCGATCTCGCCCAACGCCACCGCGGCCCCGAGCGCGGCGATGGCGCGCCCGCGGTGCTGGTCGCTGCGGTGCGGCGAGCCGGCGCAGCGGCTGGCGAGCAGCGTCGGACATTTCAGGATGGCGAGGGCGACCTGGTCCGCAGCGAGGCCGGCGTCGGCACAGGCGGCGCTCACGCAGGCGGCGACCGCATCGATGGCTTCGGGCTCGCCGACGACAGCCGGTGGCAGCGCGGCCGAACGCGCGATGCCCAGGCGCAGCCCCGGGCCGTCATGCGCTCGCGCGGAGCGGCGCTCGATCAGCGCATAGCCGCCCGGGGTCGCCACGCCTTCGCAGCCATTGGCCAACACGGCGACGGCGCGTCCGGCCACAGTCCAGGGCGCCAGCAGCGGATCCAACGCGGTGCGCGACAGTTGCCGAGCGAAGTCGTTGGTGGCCGTGTGGCCCTCGGTCTTGACCAGCACCGCCAGCCGCGCCACCGAATCGGGGTCGCCGATCAAGGCCTGCAGCCCGGCGTAGTCGGCCGGGTGTGCCATGTCGAACCAGTGGACTTCGGTCATCGCACGCTTCAGGCGGCGTGGTCCATCATGGCCTGCAGCTTGTCCGGTGCCAGCTCGTCGTGGTTGGCCGTCGCGAAGCGGCGCCCATGCTCGGGGGCATCGTCCAGGAAGAGTGCGCGCGTCACGCCGGAGATCACGCGCGGTGCCGTGTACTTGATGTTGCTGTTCGATGCCGCGCTGGGGCCCAACGAGAGCGTCGCGCCCCGCGTGGTCGTGAACAGGTGGTCCAGCCAGGGTGCGCAGCCCGGCGTCTTCTCGGTGAACTCGCCGAAGCGGCCGAGGTAGGGGAAGCGGCCCAGCCGAGGTTCGGCCTTCGAGGCAGCCGGCACATGGCGGTCGGCCCACAGCGCTGCGTATGGCAGCAGCCCGGCAAACTCCGGCCGCTGCGCCAGGTCCACGAAGGCGCCGGTGGCCGCAAAGACGAAGTCGAAGCGCTCCTGGCCCTGCTGCGTGTCGACCAGCACCTGGCCCGCGTCCTCGCGCACGGCCAGCCAGGGCGTCGACGCCTTCATGACGAAGCCGGGCAGGCTGACCGCGCGGTCGAAGGTCGGCACCGGGGGTGGCTGGCCGATGCGGTAGAGCTCCTGCATGTAGGCCCAGCGCTGGTCGTCCGGCAGCTCGGGGTAGTGCGCCAGAAAGCCGGCGAACTCCATCCAGCGCCGCGGGTTCGTCCGGGGCAGGGCGGGGCGGCGAAAGCACAGCACCGCCTCGCGCGCGCCCGCCTCCAGCGCGGCGATGGCGGCGTCGAAGGCCGCCGCGCCGGAGCCGAGCAGGCCGACCCGCTTGCCCTCGAAGCGGCGGAAGTCGATCGGCCAATCGCTGGTGTGGGCATAGAGGTTCTGGGGCAGGTGCTCGCTGATGAACTCCGGCACGACATGGCCGCCCGAGGCTTCCGCGCCCCCTGAAAAGACCACGGTGCGGGCCCACACCGTGTCGGTCCGGTCCTTGCCGCGGACCGTGAGCCGGAACAGCTGGCAGTCGGCCGCGCTGGGCCAGGGCTCCACGGCGGTGACCTCGACCTCGTTGACCATGTCGATGCCGGTCACCTCGCGGTACCAGCCCAGGTAGGCCTGCCAGTCGGGGCGATTGATGCGGAAGAGCTGCTCCCAGCCCTCGGCGCCGTGCTGCGCCTCGTACCAGGCGCGGAAGGTGAGGCTCGCGTTGCCGAGGTCATGGCCCGTCGGATCCTTGGGCGTGCGCAGCATCTTCATGCGGCCGAAGGTCATCCATGGTCCTTCGAGGCCGCGCGGGTTCTTCTCGAACACCCGCACGCGGTCGACGCACTCGCGCCGCAGGCCATGCGCGATGGTCAGGCCGAACTGCCCGCCGCCGACGATGGCGCAGTGCAGCACCGCCTCGGGCGCGGCGTCGACGCCCATGTCACGCAGCCGGGCGGCGTCGAAGTCGAGCACCCAGGGCTTGGCGGGATAGGCCAGGTAGCTGAGGTCGCGCTGCACGCGCGCGCTCAGCGCCTCGAGCGAGTCAGGGGGCATGGGGAATCTCCAGGGAGGAAGGGTTGCGACAGAGGCCGACGAACTGCGCCAGCGCCACGGAAGGGTTGTCCAGACGCCAGGACACGGCGAGTTCAAGCGCGTCGTGGCCTTCGAACAGTGGCCGGTAGACGACGTCCCGCACTTCCAGGTCGCGCAGTTCGTCGCTGACGATGCCCAGGCCCAGGCCGGCCGCCACCAGGCCCAGCACGGTGGGCATGTGGGTGACCTCGTGCGCGATCTGCAGATTGAGCTTGGCGCGCGTGAGCAGCGTCATCAGCTGCGCATGGAAGCCGGGGCCGAGCCGCCGCTGCGGGGTGATGAGCGGCTCGTTGCGCAGGTCGTCGAGCGTGATGCTGCGTTGCCGCGCCAGCGGATGCCGCACGTGCACCGCGACCATGAAGGAGCGCCTGGCGATCACGCGCGAGGTGAGGCCCGGCTCGTTGCGCAGGGCCCGGCCGATGGCGACGTCGACGCGCCGCGCGTACAGCGCCTCGATCTGCTTGTCCGTCAGCATCTCGACCAGCCGCAGCGAGACCTCCGGCATGTGCTCGGCGGCCTGGCGGATCAGCTCGGGCACCACGTCGAACACGCTGGAGCCCGTGACGGCCACCACCAGTTGGCCGGCGGCGCCATGCGCGGCGCGACGGCTGGCATCGCGCGCGGCCGACACGCGCTCCAGGATGTCGCTGGCGTGCTTGATGAACTCCCGCCCGGCTTCGGTCAGCACGCTGCCGCGCGGCCCCCGCACCAGCAGCGGCATGCCCACCTCGGCTTCCAGCTCCTTGATGGCCTGGCTCAGCGAAGGCTGCGAGATGTGGAGCGTGGCGGCGGCCCGGGTGACGTTCCCGGTCGCAGCGATCGCCTCAAAGTAACGGAGGTGCCGCAGTTCCATCGAGAAGCATTCGGTTCAGGGCGTGGAGCCGGTCGTGCAGGGCTTGCGAGGCGCCGCGCGTCGCAGCAGCCTCGTCGACGGGAAGGTGTTCCAGCACCAGCGCCAGGTCGCGCCGGAGCCAGTCGAACAGGGTGCTGTCGGCCGGCGCCCGCGTCAGTGCCGCGCGGTGCTGGGCCATCTGCACGGAATGGGCGCTACCGGCAGCCATTGCATCGAAGCAGCGCGCGATGTCGAGGCCCTGCAGGGCCGCAAAGCCCGTGGCGGCCAGCAGGCCGGCGTTGATGCCCGCGATGGCGATCTGGTTGGTCAGCTTGCCCGCCTGGCCTGCGCCGGCCGGGCCCAGGTGGGTGAGGGTGGCGCAGTAGGCAGAGAGCAGGGCGCGCACATGCTCGACCGCTTCCGGCTCGCCGCCGAGCATGGCGGACAGCGTTCCCGCGCGCGCGCCAGCGGCCGCGCCGGAGAGCGGTGCATCGACCCACATCGCACCCGCCTGCGCGGCCTCGGCGGCGAACTGCAGTGCCGCGGGAACCGAGGTCGTCGTGTGGTCGACGACGCAGAGGCCGGGCACGAGCGCCTCGTGCAACCCGCCCGGTGCCTGCCACAGGCGCTGCAGTGCGGCTTCGTCGCTGACGCAGGTGATGACGGTGGCGGCGCGGCTCGCGTGCACCGCGTCGCGCAACGGTCCGGACGTGAGCACCCGGGCGCCGGGGAGCGCGTCGTGCAACTCTGGCCGACTGTCCATGCCCCAGACCGGCACACCGGCCGCGCGTAGCCGCTGCGCAATCGGCAGGCCCATCGTGCCAAGCCCGATAACCAACACGGGTGCGTGGTCGGCGAGCCCGGCGCGGCCGAACAGGGCGCCTTCGACATGGGCCGCGGCGGGCCCATTCATGCGCGCTCCTCGGGGTGGTAGCGCAGCGAAAGAACGTCGGGCCGCCCATAGTGCCCGTTGGTGTCGATGATCGCCTTCGACAGCTTGATCATGCGGGCCGGGCAATCGGCATAGACGATGGTGTCGCCGTACATCGGGCCGACCAGCGGCACGCCGGCCGGCGCGATCACCATGCTGCCGCCGCGCGCATACGAGATGTTGAGCGAATCGCGCATCGGAAAGTCGGCAGGAATCGACGCCTCGTCGATCAGCCCGACCGCGCAGATCACGAAGGCGCCGGCCTCGTTGGCATGCGCCCGGCACGAGGCATAGCCGATGAAGTGGCTGCCGTCCGGGTCTTCCACCTGCATCTTCGGGCCGCTCCACACGTTGAACGCGCCGGGATAGAGCGCGATGTGGAAGTCCTCGCCCTGCGAGATCATGCGCGCCCGCGCCAGGGTCATCACATGCTCGCCGCAGATCAGTCCGCCCACGCGGCCGACGGCCGTTTCGTGCACATACAGGTCGTCGCCCGCGCCCTGGCCCCAGAAGGCCGATTCGACGAAGGTCGGCCGCAGCTTGCGGTGCTTGCCCATGATGCGGCCGTCGTCGCCGATGGTGAGCATCGTGTTGTAGAGCGTGTGCACGCCCGGGCGGGCGTCGAGCTCGTTGCAGCCGATGACGACCGTCACGCCGCTCTGCGCCGCCGCCTCGCACAGGCGCTGGCTCTGCGCGCTGGGAATCAGCAGGGCGTTGTCGAAAAAGCGGCTGCGCACGGCCACCCAGGCGTGCGAGTTGCTGTTCCAGCCTTCGTCCCAGTAGGGATAGCCGGCCAGCCAGCTCTCGCTGAACACCACCAGCGAGGCACCGCCCGCGGCCGCCTCGGCGATCTTGCGGCAGGCCTTGTCGATGGAGCGCTCGAGGTCGAGGAAGACCGGCGGCGTCTGGACGACGGCCACGCGCACGCTCTCGCGCCCGGCCATGATCTTGGCGGCGGCGCTCATCGTGCGGCCCCGGTCGCGCTCTGCCAGGCCGCCACCGGCGCCACCCAGCCGAAGAAGCGCTCCACGTTCCACAGCGTCGCCTGCCGCAGGAAGTCGGGGCCGGCATGGTGCGTCGCGTCTTCCAGCAGCAGCACGAAGTACTCGTGCCCGTAGGCATCGCGCAGGCTGGTCTCCACGCAGACGTTCGCGGCCACGCCGCAGAAGACGAGGTTGCGCATGCGCCGGGCGCGCAAGAGCTGGTCAAGGCTGGTGCCGGCGAAGGCGCTGTAGCGGGACTTGCGGATCACCGGCTCGTCGGCCGCGGGCGCCATCTCTTCCACCAGTTCATAGTCCCAGGTGCCGTCGGTGATGAGCCGGCGTGCCAGCTCGGGACGCTCGCGCATCAGCACCTGCGCTTCCGACTTGTGCCACACCGGCGCGGTGGCGCCGCCCACGCACAGGTGCATCGCGTCGAAGCCGCTCTGGATGAAGATCACCTGCACGCCGACCTGGCGCGCCGCCGCCACGGCGGCCACCACCTGCGCCACGGTGTGCGGTGCATGCGCCAGGTCGTAGCCCACGTTGTCGAAGTACCCGCCCGGCTTGAGAAAGCCGTTCTGCATGTCGACGACGATCAGCGCGGTCTCGTCCGCGCGCCAATGCACCGCGCCGGGTCTCGCGTCGATGGCGAGGGGGCCGTCCATCAGGCGCTCCGCTTCAGCGGGTGGATGGTCGCGGTCTGCGCTGGTGCCAGCACGCGGTCGAGGACCCAGTTGTCCAGTGCATGGACGATGCGTTCCTTGGCGGCGAAGCGCCCGGGATGCACCGGGCCGGCGCGCAGGCCGCGCTGCTGTTGCACCGAGATGGCGTTGTCTTCGGCCACCACCCGGTCCTGCCGCTTGTAGTAGCGCTGCGCGACTTCCTCGAAGTCGGGCTGCGCGACGCGCGAGCGCGGGAACATCGAGGTGTGGACGATCCGCGTCTGCTCCGGCCCCATCGGCAGGCACTGAAAGGACCACATCGTGTCGATGGTCAGCGCGAGCATGGTGCCGGGGTAGACGAGCATGAAGCGGCTGCCGCGGACCGACTCGCCGTGCAGGCTCTCGATGGGCGCAAAGCCGGCGTCGCCGTCAAGCAGGGCGAGCGTGCCGTCGTGCTGCTCGAAGATGGCGGTGTACTGGCCGTTGCCGCTGGGCTCCTCGGGATGGTTGACGGCCTTGTGGCTGCTGATGGTGGCGCGGTGCACGGTGGGGATGTGGTAGCCCTCCATGAAGTTCTCGACCCACACCTTCCAGTTGCAGGCCACGTCGTGCGTGACGATGCGCGTGGCCACCATGTCGCCGAGCCGGTACATCGCCAGCCGGTCGGGCAACTCGCCCAGCCATTCGAGCAGCGGCGGCGCGCCGTGGTCGAGGCAGACCCAGATGAAGCCATCGCTGACGCCGACGCGCGCAGCGACCAGCGGGAAGTCGGCGCGGTCGAAAGCCTGCGTCGCCTCCATGCCGGCACATCCACGCAGCTCGCCCTCGAGGTTGTAGCTCCAGGCGTGATACGGGCAGACGATGGCGCGCTCGTTGCCGCAGGCCTGGCCTGCCGGCACATCCAGAAGGCGCGCGCCGCGATGCCGGCATGCATTGACGAAGGCGCGGATGTCGCCTTCGCGGTCTCGCATCACGATCAGCGACAGGCCCGCCTGGTCATGCGTGAAGAAGTCGCCGGTGTTCGGAATGCGATCGGCACGGCCCACCATCAGCCAGCTGCGAGCGAACACGGTCTCCAGTTCGCGTTGGAAGAAGCGGGCGTCGTGGTAGCAATCGGCAGGCAGGCCATGCGCCTGCAGCAGAGGCTTCCGAACGTTGTCGTAGCGGGTCGAATCGAAGATCGCGTCCATGGGAATCCATCCTGCAGAACATTGAGAGGGCCTATGGCGGCCTCTTTGCGCCGCTTTGGCGCGCAGCAAAGCGCATGCCATCCGCAGGGTGCAATTGGGAGCCTTCGGCCGGGGCGCAGGTCAGCCATAGGTGTCGGCTATGCCCAGACTTTTTCGCAGGGAAGCTTCACAGGAAGATCGGATGGCTGTCGCCCAGCACGGCCCTGCGGCTCGGCCAAAGGGCCTCGGGGCATGGAATTTGCGGCCGCAGCGCCCATGCATGCCTTCGCGCCCAACCCTTTCATCGAGCCGCCTTCCCTGAGCGATGCGGCCCTGGCGGCGCAGTACGACAACAACAGCGCGGCCCGCAATGCCAACGACCTGGCCGCCCTGCGCGCGCTGTCGGCCGCCGCCTTTGCGCACCGCATCGGGCATGCCACGCATCGATTCAGTGCCGGCGACGAGGGCTGGGTCGACGTCTTCCTGCCGCCCAGCGCGCGGGGGCCAGTGCCGGCGATGGTCTTCGTGCACGGCGGTCGCTGGCGGCTGAACACCAGCCGCGAGACGGCCTTCTGGGCCGATGCCTGCGTGCGGCAGGGCATGGCCTGGGTCGGCATCAACTTCGCCGCGCTCGGCCAGGCCCGTCTGCCGGCCATCGTGGCGCAGGTGGAAGCGGGCATTGCCGCGGTCGTCGCGCAAGCGCAGGCCCTGGGCATCGATCCGGCCGCACTCTCGTTGGCGGGCCATTCGTCGGGCGCGCACCTCGCGCTGTCGGCGGCGATGAGCGGGCAGCCGTGGGTGGGCTGCATGCGTGCGGTGCTGCTGCTCGGTGGCATGTACGACCTGCGGCCGCTGGCGCGAAGCATTCCCCAAGACACCCTCGGCTTCACGCCGGAGGAGGCCATCGCCTGCAGCCCCCTGCTGACACTCGAAGCCTTGGCCAAGGCAGCGCAACGGCCGACGCTGCCACCCGTGCTGGTTGCCGTCGGTGATGAAGAGTCGCCGGAGTTCTTGCGGCAGGCGCAGGCGCTGGATTGGCGACTGCAGAGCCTGGACGTCGACAGCCGTCTGCTGCGCATCGAGGGCCGCGCGCATTTCGACGCGGCGCTGGAGTTCAACGCCCCCGATTCGCAGATGCGTGCCTTTGTGGCACGGGGCATCGCACCCGCGCAAAGCGCCGCATGACGCGGGCGCTGCGCAGCCTTCGCAACCTCCGGCTCGGCGACGCGCCGGCCGATGCGCCGCGCGTGGACATCGGCATCGACGGTGGCCTGATCCGCTCGATCGGCCCGGCCGGCAGCATCGTGGGGCCGTTCGGCCCTGCGGACCTGGACGGCAGCGGGCTCATCGCCTTCCCGGGCTTCGTCAATGCGCATGCGCATTCGAACGAGATGTTCGAACAGGGCAGCTGCGATGGCGAGCCGCTCGAAGTCTGGCTGGCGCTGGCCTATCCGCCGCTGGGCGGCGACGTCATTCCCGTGCGCTGGCATTACCTGCGGGCCATGATGCTGGCCCTGCGTTCGCTGCGCTCGGGCGTGGCCGCGCTGCACGACGACTTCCTCAATCCCGGTGGCGATGAAGCGGCGCTGCAGGCCGTGCTCGATGCCTACGACGACGCAGGCCTTCGCGCCCGGGTGGCGGTCACGCTGTCCGACCGGGCTTACCTCGACGGGCTCCCGTTTGCGCGCGCGGTGTTCGGCCCTGACCTGAGCGCACGCCTGGACGCCAAGCCGCCGCGCGCGCTGGACGCGCAATTCGACGTCTTCCATCGCGCCCGCCATGCACTGGCGGCGCGTGGCCATTCGCGGCTCGGCCTGTCGCTGGGGCCGCGCGGCCCGCAGCGCTGCACGCCCGCGTTGTTGCGCCGCGTGGCCGACACCGCCGCGGCACACGCGGTGCCGGTGCACATGCACGTGCTCGAATCCCGCACCCAGGCCGTCACCGCGCAACAGCAGTACGGCCGCAGCTTCATCGAGGTGCTCGACGAGGCCGGGCTGCTCGGCCCGCAACTGGCGATGAACCATGCCGTGTGGCTGACCGATGCCGACATCGAACGCATCGCCCGGCGAGGCGCGCGCGTGGTGCACAACCCGTTGTCGAACTTCAAGCTGGCCAGCGGGCGGTGCCCGGTCGGTCGGCTGCTGGCCACGGGCGTGGAGGTCGCCATCGGCACCGACGGCGCCGCGACCGGCGACAGCGTCGACTACCTCGACAGCCTGCGCATGGCCTCGCTCATCCACAAGCTCGACGCCAGTGCCGCGCACCCCGCGCCCGACGCCGCCCGGCTCGTGCGCATGGCCACGGCCGATGGCGCCGCCACCATGGGCACCGCGGCCGTCTCCGGCGAGATCGCCGTGGGCCGGGTCGCCGACTTCACCTTGCTCGACGCGCGCGACCTGGCCTTCGTGCCGCTGCACGACCCGCGCCGCCAGCTGTGCTTTGCGGCGACGAGCAGCGCCGTCCACACCGTGGTGGTCGACGGCCGCGTGGTCTTCGCCAACGGGCGTGCCACTGGCGTCGACGAATGCGCCCTGCGCGACGAGATCGCCGAGGCGGCCGAGCGCTTTCGCCACGACATCTTCGCCCGTCGCAGCGCGGGCGGGCCCGTGGTCGACGCGGTGCGCCGCGTGCTGGCCCTGGCCGCGGCCGAGCGTTCCCCATTTCCCCTCTCCCGATAACCGAAGGACGATCCATGTATCGCAGACAACTTCTCCGTTCCGCCTGCCTCGCCGCCGCGCTGATTGCCGGCGCGGCCACGGCGGTGCAGGCCGACACGCTGGACAAGATCAAGAAGGACGGCGTGCTCGTCATGGCCAACGGCGGGGCCTATCCGCCCTTCGGCTATGTCGAGAACGGCACCATGGTCGGCTTCGACATCGACCTGGGCAACGAGGTGGCGCGTCGCCTGGGCGTGCAGCCCAAGTGGGAGAAGATCGACTTCAGCGGCCTCATCCCGGCGCTGAACTCCAAGCGGGTCGATCTGCTCGTCACCGCCATGACCTGGACCGCCGAACGCGCGCAGCGCATCACCTTCTCCACGCCGTACTACAACTCCGGCATCGCGGGCGGGGCCAAGCCGGCCGCGAACATCGTCAAGGCCAACGACATCGCGGGCAAGGTGGTGGCGGTGCAGATAGGCAGCGCGGGCGAACGTTTCGTGCGCGACCTCGGCATCGCCAAGGAGGTCAAGACCTACAACGACTTCCTGCTGGCCTTCGCGGATGTGGAGGCCGGCCGGGCCGACGTCGTGGTCAACACGCTGCCCACCGTGCGCTACAACGCCGCGCGCCGCCCCAGCAAGCTGGCCGTGTCGGAGACCTGGGACAAGCGCGATGTCGGCATCAACACCCGAATGGACGACACGCGTCTGCTGGAGGCGGTGAACGCCGTCCTGGCCGACCTCAAGCGCGAGGGCTTCCTCGACAAGCTCGACGCGAAGTGGTTCCAATGAGCGCGGCCGTGCTCCAGACCCTTTCAGGACGCCACGGCGCCTTCGTCTCCGATGGCAGCGATGAGGCCTGCGCCCTGCGGCTGAGGCAGGTCCATGGCGAGGCCGGCCCGCTCGCCGGGCTGCGGCTCGCGGTCAAGGACGTGTTCGAGGTCGAAGGCCTGCGTGTGGGCGCGGGGCAGCCGGACTGGTTCGCCGAGCAGGCCGAGGCCAAGTCATCGGCACCGGCCGTGCGCGTTCTGCTCGATGCCGGTGCGCAGTGGGTCGGCAAGACCGTCACCGACGAACTGACCTACAGCCTGGCCGGCAACAACGCGCACTACGGCAAGCCGACCAACCCGGCGGTGCCGGACCGGCTGTCGGGCGGCTCCTCATCGGGCTCCGTGGTGGCCGTTGCGGCTGGTCATGCCGACATCGCGCTGGGCACCGACTGCGGCGGCTCCACGCGGTTGCCTGCCAGCTACTGCGGCGTGTGGGGCATGCGCCCCACGCACGGCCGCATCGCGGCCCAGGGCTGCTTCACGCTGGCCCACAGCTTCGACACCGTGGGCTGGTTCGCCACCAACGCCGATGCGATGGCCCGGGTGTTCGAGCAGTTGGCGCGCAGTCGCGTCGTGGAAGCGCGAGCCATCGGCCCCCTGGTGGTCGCGGCCGACGTGATGCCATTGCTCGACGCACCGGTGCGTACCGCCTACGAGGCGCTCATTGCGCAGTTGCGTGAACTGGCGCCCGTCACCATGCTGCCCGAGGGCACGCTGCCACTGGCCGACTGGGCCAACGCCTTCCGCGTGCTGCAGGCGAGCGAGATCTGGCTGCAGCTGGGCGACTGGGTGCGCAGCCGACAGCCGCACATGGGCGAAGACGTGACGCAGCGCTTCGACGCCGCGGCGCGCGTGCGCTTTGACGAAGTGGCCCAGATGCAGCGGCTGCGGGTCGATGCCAATGCCACGATGGCGCGCGTGCTGGCCGGTGGCGCGGTGATCGTCTGGCCCACGGTGCCGACGCCGGCGCCGAGCCTCGATGCGTCCTTCGACGCGGTCAACGACATCCGCGCGCGCGCCTTCCGCATGCTCGCACCCGCCGGCCTGGCCGGCCTGCCGCAGCTCAGCATGCCGTGGATGCGCAGCGAGGGCGCGCCGGTCGGCCTGTCGGTGATCGGTGCGCGCGGCGACGACGAAGGCGTTCTGCAGCGCGCGCGGTTGCTGTCGGAGCGGCTCGGCCTGGCAAGCGCCGCGCACTGACGGGCCGGGCGGATGGATTTCTCCTTCGACGTCTTCCTGGCGGCGATTCCGTCGCTGCTCAAGGGCATGGTGGTCACCGCACAGATCGCGGCGCTGTCGGCGCTGGTCGGGCTGGTGCTCGGCACCCTGGGCGGCCTGGCCCGCGTGTCGCCGCGGCGTGTGCTGCGGCTGCCGGCGCTGGTCTACGTCACGCTGATGCGCGCCACGCCGGTGCTGGTCACGCTGCTCTTCCTGTACTACGGCCTGCCGTCGGCCGGGCTGCTGCTCGATGCGACCACGGTGGGCGTGCTCGCCCTGGGCATCACCAACGGCGCCTACATGAGCGAGATCCTGCGCGGCGGCATCGAGTCGATCGACGGCGGCCAGATGCGCGCGGCGCGCGCACTCGGCATGTCCTACCCGCTGGCGATGCGCCGCATCGTGCTGCCGCAGGCCGCGCGCCGCGTGCTGCCGCCGGTGACCAATGAGCTGATCAGCCTCATCAAGAACACCTCGCTGGTGTCGACCGTCGCCATCTCCGACCTGCTGCGCGCCGGCATGGACTTCATGAGCTGGAAGGCCAACACCTTCAGCCCCTTCGCCGGCGTGGCCCTGGGCTACCTGCTGCTGACGCTGCCGCTCATCGCCATCAACGCCTGGCTCGAAAAGCGCTACCGCGTGACGTGACCTGACGCCATGACATTGCCCAACACGCCCATCCTGCGCATCACCAACCTCCACAAGCGCTATGGCGAGGTCGAGGTGCTGCACGGCATCGACCTCGCGGTGCAGGCTGGCGAGGTCGTCGTCGTCATCGGCCCCTCGGGCTCGGGCAAGAGCAGCCTGCTGGCCTGCGTGAACTTTCTCGAACCCTTCCACGCCGGCGAGGTGGTGTTCGATGGCCGCCCGGTGGGCTACGGGCCGGCCGGCGGCGCCATACGCCAGCGCGTGCCGGAACAAGCGCTGAACCTGCTGCGGCGCGAGCTCGGCATGGTGTTCCAGCAGTTCAACCTGTTCCCGCATCTCACGGTGCTGCAGAACGTGACCGAGGCACCCATCCACGTCAAGGGCATTGCGCCCGCGGTGGCGCGCGCCGAGGCGATGGTGCTGCTCGACAAGGTCGGCCTGGCGAGCAAGGCCGACAGCTATCCGCGCTCGCTGTCGGGCGGGCAGCAGCAGCGCATCGCCATTGCCCGGGCTCTGGCCATGCGGCCCAAGCTGATGCTCTTCGACGAGGTCACGTCCTCGCTCGACCCGGAACTTAAGGGCGAGGTGCTGCGCGTGATGCGCGCGCTGGCCGAGGAGGGCATGACGATGCTGGTGGTGACGCACGAACTCGGCTTCGCGCGCGAGGTGGCCGACCGCGTCGTCTTCATGGAGCAGGGCCGCATCGTGGAGGTTGGCACGCCGGAGGCGATGTTCACCGCGCCGCAGAGCGCGCGCACACGCGAGTTCCTGCAGGCCTCGCAGCACGGCTGAGGCCCGGCAGCACTTCAATCCCAAGGAGCCGACCATGACGACCGACGCTGAGCCGCAGGCCCCGACCCTGGCCCAACTGGAGCGCCAGGTGCAGGCCGAACTCGACCTGCTGGCCTATCCGGGGCGCGACTGGGTGCGGCCTGTCGCGCACCCGTCCGGTGCACATGTGCACGACGTGCTGGTCGTCGGGGGCGGCCAGGCGGGCCTGGCCGCTGCGTTCGCGCTCCGGCGGGAGGGCGTGGCCGATGTGCAGGTGATCGACGCCCGGCCCGCCGGGCAGGAGGGCGTGTGGGAAGACTTTGCACGCATGTCGCACCTGCGAACGCCCAAGCGCACCATCGGCATCGAATCGGGCGTGCCCAGCCTGTCCGCGCCGGCCTTCTACCGGGCCTGCTATGGCGAAGCCGCCTGGGCGGCCATCGACCGCATCGAGCGGCCACGGTGGATGGCGTTCCTGCGCTGGTTCCGGCGCATGACCGGTGTGCCGGTGCGCAACGACACGGCCTGCGTCGGGCTGGAGCCCGAGGGCGATCTGCTGCGGGTGCGCATCCGTTCGACGGCCGCGGCAGATGCACCGCAAGAAGCCCTGCTGGCCCGCCATGTGGTGCTGGCCACGGGTTACGACGGCGCGGGCGCCTGGCGCATTCCCGCACACATCGCCGACGCCGTGGCGCCGCACCAGGTGAGCCATTCGAACGGGCCGGTCGACTTCGCCGCGCTCAATGGTCGGCGCGTCGGTGTGCTGGGGCACGGCGCATCGGCCTTCGACAACGCCTGCGTGCTGCTGGCCCATGGCGCGGCGTCGGTCGACCTGTGCTTCCGGCGCGAGAAGCTGCCCACGGTCAACCCGCACCGCATCGTCGAGTTTTCGGGCTTTCTGCGGCACTTCGCGGAGCTAGACGACGCCACGCGCTGGCAGGTCAACCGCTTCTTCGAGGTGCACGACCAGCCGCCCACCCAGAATGGTTTCGACCTGGCGCATTCCTTCAGCAACTTCCGCATGCATGCTGGCTCCCCGTGGACGCGCGTGCGGCAGGTGGGCGACGAGATCCATGTGCGCACGCCCCACGCTGACTTCGTCTTCGACCACCTGCTGTGCGCCACCGGCTCGGTGGTCGACTACGACGCGCGCGACGAACTGCGCACGCTCGGCGGCAGCGTGCAGCGCTGGCGCCATCGCTACATGCCGCCGGAGGCAGAGCGCAGCGACGCCATGGGCGAGTACCCGTACCTGGGCACCGGGTTCGAATACCAGCCGCTCGACCCGGCTCGCGATGCGTGGGTGCGCCGCGTGCATGCCTTCAACTTCTCGTCGACGGTGAGCATGGGGCCGCACACCACGTCCTCCAGCGGCCACAAGTACGCGGTGCCGCGTCTGGTGGGCGGCATCACGCGGGCGCTGATGCGCGAGCAGCAGGACGCGCTGCTGCCCACGCTGCACGGCTACCGCGAGGCGGAGCTGGTGTCGCCGCGCCTGTCGGGCGTGGAAGTGCCGGAGGCCCTGTGAGCGGCCGGGTGGCGGTGGTCGGGCTCGGCCGCATGGGCCTGGCGGTGGCGGCCTGCCTGGCGCGCAACGGCTTTGCACCGCTGGCCTGGGACATCGATCCGGCGCGCACCGGCTTGGCCAGCGACGAGGGGGCTGAGCCCTGCGCGACGGCGCAGGCGCTGTGCGGGGCGCTCGGGCCAGCGGGGCCGGCCCTGTGGTTCAGCGCGGTGACCGATGGCGACGCGCTGGGTGCCGTCTGCTTCGGCGATGCGGGTGAGGAGGAGGGCGACGGCCGGATGGCGACCGGCATCGTCCCGCACCTGCCGGCTGGCAGCGTCCATGTGTGCCTCGGCACCATCGGCAGCGCGTGCGCCGAGGCGCTGGCGGAGCGGCACCACGCGGCCGGCCAGTACTTCGTCGCCTGCCCGGTGTTCGGCCGTCCCGATGAGGCATGGGCCGGCGATCTGACGGCCGTCGTCGGCGTGCCACCCGCACTGCCGGCCCAACGCTTGGCGGCCGTGCGCCAGGCGCTGGCGGCGTTCGCGCCGCGTGTCTTCGAGGTGCCGGGCCCGGCCGCCGCCTGTGCAGTCAAGCTCGCGGGCAATGGCTTGATTGCCAGTGCCGTGGCCGCCCTGACCGAGGCGATGTCGCTGGTGCGCGCGCACGGCGTGCCTGCCGCGTTGGCGCACCAGGTCTTCACAGCCAAGCTCTTCCGCGGGCCGGTGTACGAGGGCGTGGGACGGGCGGTCGCGCAGTCGGTCGAGCGGGTGGCGGCCGGGGAAGATTCACCGGCCGATGCACCGGGTTTCACCATCGCCCTCGGCCTGAAGGACCTGCGCTTGGCCGACGAGGCAGCGCGTGCATCACAGGTTGCCATGCCCATCGCCGATGCGGCACGCGCACGCCTGGACGCAGCGCAAGCCGCAGGCCAGGGCGGCCGCGACTGGGGCACGCTGGCGGAAGCGCTGGCCGTTGTTCAGCCCGTCACGAAGCGGTAGCGCACGCCAAAGCGCCGGTCGAGCGCACAGTTGTGGTGGTCGATCAGGTTGGTGTCGGCCAGTTCGAGGTTGAAGAAGTCGACCGTCTCGTCCTCGAAGAAGGGGCCGGCATGCCAGGTTCCGCGCGCCAGCATGATGGCCTGGTGGCCTTCCACGCGAAAGGCGCGCAACCGCGTGATGTCAGGTGGGGCGGCCGGGTCGTCCGGTGCATCGGGCGGCGCCACGGCAATCATCCACGGCCGCCCGCCCGCGGAGGCAAGGCACTGTGTGACGGCGAGGTGCCGTGTGATCTGCCGGAAGACCGGCTCGCGCCGCTCGAGCTTCATGATGTAGAAGCGCGGCGTGCCCCGGTCGAGCGTCAACTGGGCCTCGTCGTCACCGAAGGGCTTGCCGTCGTAAGTGCTCTCGATCAGCGTGCCGTAGGGCGCGAAGGTGTCAGTACGGATCGGCTCGACAGGCAGATCGACGAGCCGCGCGTCGGTGGAAGGGGGGACTGTCTCGGTCATGGAGGAGTGGGGCGCAACGGCACCGGCGCTCAGGCCAGCATCCGGTCGCGCTTCGACGGCAGGAAGGCCGGGTTGAACAGGGTGGCCGCCGTGGGCTTCGACTTCAGGTTGAAGGCGGTGGAGACGTCGTCGATCTGCTTCTCCAGCCGCGCCATGTCGGCCTCGCCCAGGCCCTGCGCCCGGGTGGTCGGCGAGACGATGCAGACATCGATCAGTCCCTTCAGCCGGCGCACCTCGACGGCGGCATTGACCAGCGGCTCGCGCTGGCGAACGATGGCCACGCCTTCTTCGGGGTTCGCGATGACCTCCTTCAGCCCCTTGTTGTAGGCCCGCAGAAAGGCGGCCACGGCCTGCGGCTGTTCGGCGATGAACTTGGAGGTCGCGAGGATGGCGTTGCCGTAGACGTTCACGCCGAAGTCCTTGTAGAGAAAGACGCGCAGATCCTCTTCCTTGGCGCCGGCCGCGATCGCGGAGATGAGGCCGGAGGGCTGGAAGCCTGTGACACCGTCGACGTCGCCGCGCACCAGCATCACCTCGCGCAGGCCGGGGTCCATGCTCTGCCACTTGACCGCATCGACCGGCAGGCCCTGCACCTTGGCGAACAGCGGCCACAGCTTGCGGCCGGCGTCGAACACGGGCGCGCCCAGCGTCTTGCCGGCCAGGCCGGCGGGCGCGGTCACGCCGCTCTTGGTCAGCACCATCACGCCGGCCGGCGTCTGATCGAGCGTCTGGTAGACGGCCTGCGGACGCGCCACGGCGGGCGCGCCGGAGCCGAAGAATTCGATGAGCGCGTTGACATCGCCATAGCCCATGTCGTAGCTGCCGCTCGCCAGGCGGTTGACCGCCATGGCCGAGCCGGCGCCCACGTCGAAGGAGACGTCGAGACCTTCCTTCTCGAAATACCCCTTGGCCAGCGAGTAATAGAAGGGTGCGGACTGCCCGTCCACGCGCCAGTCCATCTGGAACTTGATCTTCACGGGCGATTGCGCGCGCCCCAGCGTGGGCAAGGCCATGGAGGCGGCGGCAAGCGAGGTCTGGGCGAGCCAGCGGCGGCGGGAGAACAGCGTCATGGACAGCTCCGGGAGTGTGCGGGCGTTTCGCAACTCCTATGCCATTGGGGTGGGCGTTGGGCCGAGCGATAGGTGCGGCTGATGGGCGCTCAAAGGGTTGGGCAATGAGGGCTGGTCGCGTTGGAACATGAAGCTCACCCCATATGCCGAATTTTTCTAGAGTGGCTTTGCTCCTATGTGTTTCCCACTGACGTTCGGCCTCCGTACGTCCGCAAACAGCGGAGAGCCGTTTTCGTCGTGGGGCGCAAAATTGGTTCTTCCTCTCACTCGGCGATACGTCCGGACGACCTACCCCCTAAAATATCTTGCCCTAGTGGCAAACCATTGCAGCTTCACTGCGTTGATTGTTTTAAACGCTACGCCGCCAAGCCATGCGCATTCTTATTCGCTACGGTTCGATTACCAGAAAGTTTATGGTCTTAGAAACAAGCGACCGAGACGGATCACTGAATCTGACTGTCCGTAGGGAAGGCGTTAGCACTTCACGCAAAAGATGGAGTACGAACTCTGCAGGGCAGGAGCAAAAGATTATCGAATTTTCTTCGCCACGCCCTAAGAATAAACGGATCACGATTCATCAATCTGGACGCGTGAATTATCACGAAAATGGAAAAACCATCTTCGTCGCCCCGCTTACTCAAGTCACGCAGGCCTTCGCTCTTTACGGGTATCGTGTGCCTGCGCTCGACAGACTGGATCTTCACGACGAAGAAGTCGCTGGAGAAGACGCTGTATTCGATCTGCCGCATCTACCTGAAGGCCCAGTATCTTTCTCCGTAATTCTGGGTCCAGTGGATTTTTCCCCGCAAGGACGGTCTATCAAGCTGGAGTATAAAGCCGAAGGTTATTCGATTACATTTCTAGTCGATCCAGTAACCATTGCCGTACCCTCAGCATTGGATCTGTATTTCACCACGTTTACACCCGAAAGAGGTCTTTTTCTTCAGCAGCAGATGTCAGAGGGTCAGGCATTGATTTCCTATCATCAAGCGCTGGCGGCGACCAAGGAAATCGTGCTTTACGCCCCGAATGGGGAGGGGGTGATTCGAATGATCTTTTCGGCCCCGATGAGGATTGCGCCTCGCTACAAGATAGAGCTTATGGACCCTGAATTTCATGTCTCGGATCAGGATGTGATGAGAGACCGTAGGTCTGAGACTGTGATGCTTAAATTCAAGGTGAGGCATCGAAAATCAGGGCAGATCATTCGACGACCGATTGCAATCAAGTCGATCGAGCTCGATGCCGAGTTGTGAAGAGCCTAGCTCGACGAGATGAAAAACGGGGCGAATTGCGAAGCCCGGTGCTGAAGATATTCAGCGGTGCGGGCCGGTCTCGGCGACTTCCGGGGCTTGGGCGGATAGCGCCAAAAAGGTAGGAAAGGCCGAGCGGTGAGTATTGATCGTCCAGCACGGAGCAGTTGGTGTCCCGGACGCGATCGAGGTGAAAGAGAGACTGGGCGCGATTTAGTCCGAACCCGCTCCCGCATTGTTGCGACCAGCTTCGTTCACTGGTGACACTTGATCGCCCGCGCCACGTCAACACGGTTGAAATTCCCTGTCGGGTTGGCCTTTCCTCAGAACTTGCCCGCCTCCGCCGCCTCACGAGCTACGAATTCATAAACGCGCGCATCATCCGCATACGCCGCATTGAACCGCATCCACCCCGTCCGCTCCGCAGTCGGCCGAAACAGATGCCCCGGCGCCAGCAACAACCCCGCTGCCACCGCCCGCTGCGCCACCGCTACCGCATCGACGCCCTCCGACGGCAACCGCGCCCACAGAAACGGCCCACCCGCCGGCTGCCCGAACACCTCCAGCCCCGCCTTCGCCAGCCCCGCGCACACGGCCACCTGCGCCTCGGCCAGCCGTTGCGCCAGCCGCGCCACGTGGGCGCGGTGCTTGCCTTCGGCCAGTACGGCGTGAACCAGCCGCTCGTTCATCTCCGAGCTGGTCAGGCTGTCGCCCATCTTGGCGTGGATGAGCTTGTCCACCATCTCCTCGTTGGCGGCGGCGAAGCCCACGCGCAGGCTGGGTGAGACCAGCTTGGAGAAGCCGCCCACGTAGATCACCCGCCGCAGCTGGTCCAGGCTGGCGAGCGTGGTGGCGCCGGGCAGCTCCAGGCCCGCCATGACGTCGTTCTCGACGATGGCAAAGCCCAGTTGCTCCGCCAGGCGCAGCAGCTGGTAGGCCTTGGCCGGCGCGCAGGAGGAGCCGGTGGGGTTGTGCAGTTGGGTCTGGATGAAGAAGGCCTTGGGCCGATGGCGCTGGGCCAGGGCCTGCAGGGCCGTGAGGTCGGGGCCGTCCTGCAGTCGGGGCACACCGACCAGGCGCGCGCCCAACTGGCGCAGCGTCTCGAAGAGGTTGGTGGAGCCGGGGTCATCCACCAGCACGGCATCGCCGGGCTGCAGCAGGCAGCGGCCGGCCAGGGCCAGGGCCTGGGTGGCGCCGTGGGTCAGCACGATCTGGTGCGGCGGCGCCTGGATGGCGCGGGCGCCCAATTGCGCCTCGATCTGCTGGCGCAGCGGCAGGTAGCCGTGGGGCGAGCCGTAGCGGGCGAGGGCAGGGCCCTGCTTGCGGGCCAGGCCCGACAAGGCCCGCCGCACCGCATCCGACTGCAGCCACTCGGGCGGGATCCAGCCGCAGCCGGCATTGAGGAGCGAGGCGTCGTCCTCATACACGCGGCGGATCAGCCACAGCGAATCGACCGAGGTGCGGCCGACGAAGGGCTTGCGCCGCGCGGCCTGGCCTGCGGCATCGCCATGGGCGGCGACGTAGTAGCCGCTGGCCGGCCGGGCTTCGACATAGCCATCGGCCACCAGGCGCTGGTAGGCATTGGTGGCCGTCATGGTGCTCACGCCCGACTCGCGCGCCATCTCCCGCACCGAGGGCAGGCGTGCACCGACGGCGAGCGCGCCGCGGTCGATTTGCAGCGCCAGGGCGTCACGGATCTGGCGCACCAGCGGTACGTCGGAGTTGGGGTCGAGCGAAATCATGGGAGGTTGACGTGGGGCGAGGGCGGCTGGTGAAGCACTGAATGGGTGCATGCGATGCACCTGTCTGTGATCGCGCAGTTGGACTGTTCTAGTGCAGCCTTGATCAACTGTACATATTCAATTGCGGCGATTTTTGTCCCAATCCATCCCCACCGGCAAGCCGGATCTTTCCTGCCTTTCCACCGCCTACTTCGGAACTTTCATGCACACCTCCAACCCCTCCGCCGCCCGCCCCGTGAGCCGCCGTGCCCTGTCGAAGTGGGCGGCCTGCGCCGCCATGCTGGTCGTGACGGCCGGCACCGCGCTGCCTGCGGCCGCGCAGAGCACCACGCTCAAGATCATTCCCACCACCAACATGACGGTGCTGGACCCGATCTGGACCACGGCGTACATCTCGCGCAACTTCGGCTACATGATCTACGACACCCTGTTCGGCACCGACGCCCAGGGCAGGATCCAGCCGCAGATGGTGGGCAAGTGGAGCGTCTCCAAGGACAACAAGACCTGGAGCTTTACGCTACGCGACGGCCTGGAGTTCCACGACGGCAAGCCGGTCACCAGCGAGGACGTGGTCGCCTCGCTCAAGCGCTGGGCCAGCCGCGACACCTTCGGCGGCCAGCTGGCCAAGGCCATCGACAAATACGAGACGCCCGACGCCAGGACCTTCGTCATCCAGCTGAAGGAGCCCTTCGGCCTGGTGACCGAGGCGCTGGGCAAGCCCTCGTCCAACGTGCCCATCATCATGCCCAAGCGCGTGGCCGACACGCCCGGCGACGTGCAGATCAAGGAGACGATCGGCTCCGGTCCCTACATCTTCAAGGCCGACGAGTTCCGCCCGGGCGAGAAGGCCGTCTTCCTGAAGAACACCAAGTACAAGCCGCGCGCGGAGGCGCCCTCGGGCACGGCCGGCGGCAAGAACGTGTACGTGGATCGCGTGGAGTGGCTGTTCATCCGCGACGCGCAGACGCAGCTCAATGCGCTGCTCAACGGCGAGGCCGACATCCTGGAGCAGCCGGCCTTCGAGCAGTACGCCACGCTGCGCAGCAACCCCAACATCGAGCTGGTGGACGCCCAGCCGGCGGGCAACCAGTTCATCCTGCGTTTCAACTTCCTGCACGCGCCCTTCGACAACGAGAAGATCCGCCGCGCCGCCATGCTGGCCCTGGGGCAGGAGGCCTTCCTGCGCACGCAGGTGGGCACGCCGGGCCTCACGCGCTACTGCAAGAGCATGTTCCCCTGCGGCACGCTGTACGAGTCGGACAAGACGGGCGAGTACACCGGCATCGCCAACCCGCAGAAGGCCAAGGCCCTGTTGGCCGAAGCTGGCTACAAGGGCGAGCCCGTGGTGCTGATGCGCCCCTCCGACAACGGCACCATCGGCAAGCTGCCGCTGGTGGCCAAGCAGCAGCTGGAGCAGGCCGGCTTCAAGGTCGACATGCAGAACATGGACTGGCAGACCCTGGTGGCCCGCCGCGCCAAGAAGGACGCGCCCTCGGCCGGCGGCTGGAGCATCTTCATGACCTCCTGGACGGCCTCGGACATCCTCAACCCGCTGACCATGGCCATGATGAACGCCACCGGCGACAAGGGCTGGTTCGGCTGGCAGGACGACCCGAAGCTCGAAGCCATCAAGAAGCAGTTCATCGCCGCCACCACCGACGCCGAGAAGAAGAAGCTGGCCGAGGCCGCGCAGTTGCAGGCCTTCCAGAGCGTCACCCATGTGCCCGTGGGCCAGTACAACCAACCTGCCGCCGTGCGCAAGGGCGTGAGCGGCCTGGTGCCCGCCGGTGCCCAGGTGTACTGGAACATCCGCAAGCAGTAAGGGCAGGGCGGCCATGCTGAGCTTTCTGGGCAAACGCCTGCTCGCCACGCTGCCGGTGATCCTGGTGGTGGCCATCGCGGTCTTCATGATCGTGCGGCTCACCCCCGGCGATCCGGCGGCCATCATCGGCGGCAACAGCGCCACCAACGAAGACCTGGACCGCATCCGCGCCCAACTGGGCCTGACCCAGCCGCTGTGGACCCAGTTCGCCACCTGGGCCGGCCATGTGCTGCAGGGCGACCTGGGCTTCTCGTTCTTTCTGAACAAGCCGGTGGTGGCCCTGATCGGCCAGCGCATCGAGCCCACGCTCTCGCTGGCCATCGGCACCCTGGTGCTGGCCGTGGCCATCGCGCTGCCGCTGGGCACGCTGGCGGCGTGGCGCATGGGCGGCTGGCTGGACAAGGCGGTGATGGCCTTCTCGGTGGCCGGCTTCTCGGTGCCGGTGTTCGTCATCGGCTACGTGCTGATCTACCTGCTAGCGATGAAGCTGCAGTGGTTCCCGGTGCAGGGCTACCGCCGCATCGGCGAGGGTGTGGGCCCCTGGGCCCGACAGCTGGTGCTGCCTTGCCTGACGCTGGCCGTCACCTACGTGGCGCTGCTGGCCCGCGTGACCCGCGCCGCCGTGAGCGAGGCGCTGACGGAGGACTACATCCGCACCGCCCGCGCCAAGGGCATCGGCGAGCGCGCGGTGCTCAGCCACCATGCGCTGCGCAACGCCGCCGTGCCGGTGGTGACCGTCATCGGCGTGAGCGCGGCCCTGCTGCTGGGCGGCGTGGTCGTCACCGAGACGGTCTACGCCATTCCCGGCCTGGGCCAGCTGACGGTGGACGCGGTGCTCAATCGAGACTTCCCGGTGCTGCAGGGCGTGGTGCTGTTCTTTGCGCTGATCTACGTGGGCGTCAACCTGCTGGTGGATGTCAGCTACCTCTTCCTCGATCCCCGCATCCGGTACTGAAGCCATGGGCACCTTCCACAAACTCTGGCGCCATGGCGCCGTGCGCGGCGGCACGCTGGTGCTGCTGGTGCTCACGCTGCTGGGCCTGATGGCGCCCTGGCTGGGCACCTTCGACCCGTCGGCCATGGACGCGAACTTCATCACCGTGCCTGCCGGCACCGCCGGCCAAGTCACGCTGCCCGACGGCGCGATGGTGCAGCACACCTTCTGGATGGGCAGCGACAGCGTGGGCCGCGACGTGTGGAGCCGCGTGCTCTACGGCACCCGCATCTCGCTGCTGGTGGGCGTGCTCACCGCCTTCCTGGCCATCGCGCTGGGCTGCTCGTTGGGCATGCTGGCCGG
Source organism: Pseudacidovorax intermedius (assembly GCF_003350475.1). Classification (GTDB taxonomy): domain Bacteria; phylum Pseudomonadota; class Gammaproteobacteria; order Burkholderiales; family Burkholderiaceae_C; genus Xenophilus; species Xenophilus intermedius. The sequence continues at coordinate 54,071 of NZ_QQAV01000013.1, read as the reverse complement.
CTACTTCCGCGCGGCCGACGCCGTGCTGATGCGGGTGATGGACGGCCTGATGGCCATCCCGGCCGTGCTGCTGGCGATCACGCTGGTGGCGATGCTCGGAGCCAGCCTGCCGACGGTGATCCTGGCCATCGCCGTGCCCGAGGTGCCGCGGGTGACGCGCCTGGTGCGCGCCCTGGTGATCGGCCTGCGCGACGAGCCCTTCGTCGAAGCGGCCCGTGCGCTGGCCACGCCCAATGCCACCATCTTGTGGCGCGACATCCTGCCCAACGCGCTGGCACCGCTGATCGTGCAGGGCACCTTCATCGCTGCCTCGGCCGTGCTGACCGAGGCCATCCTGAGCTTCCTGGGCCTGGGCCTGCCGGCCGAGGTGCCCACCTGGGGAAACATCATGGCCGAGGGCCGCGTGCTGTTCTCGCAGGCGCCGGGCAACGTGCTGTGGCCCGCGCTCTTCCTGGTGCCCACCGTGCTGGCCATCAACCTGCTCGGCGACGGGCTGCGCGATGTGCTCGATCCCAAGTTCTCCAAGCGCAGCTGAGCGAGGTGTGACGATGAAACCCCTTCCCACCCGCATCGCCGCCGGCGAAGCCCCGCCCATGCCCGCAAGCCCCGTCCTGGAGGTGCGCGGCCTGCAGGTCGCGCTGCCCGCCGACGCCGACCGGCCCCACGCCATCGAGCGGCTGGACGTGCGCATCGAGGCCGGCCGCACGCTGTGCATCGTGGGCGAGTCCGGCTCCGGCAAGTCGGTGCTGGCCACGACCGTGATGGCGCTGCTGGCCAAGGGCCTGACCATCACGGCCGGCGACATCGTGCTGGCCGGCGAGGCGCTGCTGACTCATGGCAAGTACCTGCCCGAGAAGCGCCTGCGCGCCCTGCGCGGCCAGGTGATGGGCATGGTGTTCCAGGAGCCGATGACGGCGCTCAACCCCGTGCTCAGCTGCGGCGAGCAGGTCGACGAGCTGCTGCGCAACCACACGTCGCTGACGCCGGCCGAGCGCAAGGCGCGCATCCTGCAGGTGTTCGAACGCGTGCGCCTGCCCGATCCGCAGCGCATCTTTTCGAGCTATCCGCACCAGCTCTCGGGCGGCCAGCGCCAGCGAATCGTGATCGCCATGGCGATCATCCTCAAGCCGCGCCTCCTGATCTGCGACGAGCCGACCACGGCGCTGGACGTGACCACGCAGGCCGAGATCCTCAAGCTCATCGCCGAGCTGCAGCAGGAGCAGGGCAGTGCGGTGCTGTTCATCACGCACGACATGGGCGTGGTGGCCGAGATCGCCGACGAAGTGATGGTGATGCACCGCGGCAAGGTGGTGGAGCAGGGCCCGCGCGAGCAGGTGCTGCGCACGCCGCGCGAGGACTACACCCGCATGCTGCTGGCCGCCGTGCCGGGCATGGTGCCGCCACCACCGCGCGCGCTGCCCGGCGGCCCGGCGCTGCTGGCCGGCCGCGGGGTCGGCAAGACCTACGTACGCCGGGACTGGCTGGGCCGCGCCAAGCCCAACACCGCCCTGCAGGACGCCAGCGTGGCCGTGCACCGTGGCGAGACGGTGGGCGTGGTGGGCGAATCGGGCTCGGGCAAGTCGACCTTTGCGCGCTGCATGATCCGGCTGATCGACCCCAGCGAAGGCACGATCACCTGGGGCGACCGCGAGGTGCAGTCCCTGTCCGAATCGCGGCTGCGGCCGCTGCGCTCGCGGGTGCAGGTGGTGTTCCAGGACCCGAACCGCTCGCTCAACCCGCGGCGAACCGTTGGCTCTTCGATGATCGAAGGCGCGGTCAACTTCGGCCTGGACGTGCCCGCCGCGCGCAAGCTGGCCGAAGAGCTGATGGACCGCATCCAGCTGCCGCGTGCCGCGCTCTCGCGCTACCCGCACCAGTTCTCGGGCGGGCAACGCCAGCGCCTGGCCATCGCCCGCGCCGTCGCCTGCCAGCCGCAGGTGCTGGTGGCGGACGAGGCCGTGTCGGCGCTCGACGTGTCGGTGCAGGCGCAGATTCTCGATCTGCTGCGCGAAGTGCAGCGCGACTTCGGGCTCGGCATCCTGTTCATCACGCACGACCTGCGGGTCGCGGCGCAGCTGTGCGACCGCGTGATCGTGATGAACCAGGGGCGCATCGTGGAAGAGGGTTTGACGGCCGAGGTGTTCGGCCGGCCGGCCCATGCCTACACGCGCAAGCTGCTGGAGGCGGCCCCGCGCACCGAGCTTGCGCTCGCCGCCTGAGCGCGCATCGGCCCCAGCAGGCAGAATTTTCGGTTCGACCGACATCCGAACAACAGGAACACACGACATGACATTGGCAATGAGCTGGGACGAATGGGCCGCGCAGGACGCGACGGCCCTGGCCGAGAAGGTGCGCCAGGGCGAGCTGACCGCCGCCGAACTCGCGCAACAGGCCGCGGCTGGCATCGCGAAGACCAACCCGACGCTCTCGGCCGTGGTCGAGGTCTTCGAGGACGTGGTGGCCGACCCGCTCAAGGACGGGCTGAATCCGCAAGGCCCCTTTGCCGGCGTGCCTTTCCTCATGAAGGACCTGGGCCCCACGCTCAAGGGCCGGCTGCAGGAGCAGGGCTCGCTCTTCATGCGCGGCAACCGTCCGACCGAAGATGCCTGGCTGACGAAGCAGATGCGCAAGGCCGGCCTCAACCTGATGGGCCGCACGACCACGCCGGAGTTCGGCGTCTGCAGCTCGGCCGAGAACCCGGCCGTGTACGTCACGCGCAACCCCTGGAACACCGACTTCACCACCTGCGGCTCCTCCGCCGGCACCTCGGCCATGGTGGCGGCGGGCGTGGTGCCCATGTCGCATGCGACGGACGGTGGCGGTTCGATCCGCATCCCGGCCGGCTTCAACGGCAACATCGGTCTCAAGCCCTCGCGCGGCGTGTTCAGCATCGGGCCCAACCTGTCGGACATCACCGGCTATGTCTCCATCCAGGGCTGCCACAGCCGCACGGTGCGCGACACGGCGGCTTTCGTCGATGCCTGCCGCGGCGGCGCGCCTGGCGAGTTCATGCCCTTCTGGACGACGCCCGAGCCCTACACCCAGCTGATCCAGAAGGACCCGGGCCGGCTGCGCATCGCGCTGTCGCACGAATGGGGCGACTACCGCGCCACCCCTGAGCTCGTGGCCGAGCTGGAGAAGGCCGCGCGCTTCCTCGAAGGCCTGGGCCACCATGTCGAATGGGCGCTGCCGCAGGCCGACCTGCGCGAGGCCTTCCGTGCGCAGACCACCTGCTACATCAGCAACTTCGCGCAGGTCATCAACGGCCTCCTGGCCAAGGCCGGGCTGGAGCGCCCGCCGGCGGAGCTCATCGAGCCGATCAACATCCGCATCTGGGAGGCCGGCAAGGACCTGTCGTATGCCGAGCGCTACAAGATGCAGGCCGTCTTCAACAGCACCGCGCGGGCCTTCGGCGCCTTCTTCGAGGACTGGGACATCATCCTCACGCCGATTACGGCGCTGCCCACGCCGCGCATCGGCACCACCGAGTACCTGACGACCAGCGACAACCCGGACGTGCTCGACTGGTTCGACAACCTCTGGAAGTTCTTCTCGTACACGCCGCTGTCCAACCTGTGCGGCATCCCGGCCATCTCGCTGCCGATGGCGCAGCAGGCCAACGGGCTGCCCTTCGGCATCCACGCCCAGGCGCGCCAGGCCAATGACGGCCTGCTGCTGCAACTGGCGGCGCAGATCGAGCGCGCCCTGGGCGGCCGCTGGAACGACGGCCGCCGCCCGGGCGTGCACGTCACGGCCGGCTGACCGGCGGGGACACGGAGACCCTCACGACATGGCGCTGTTCGGCACGCGATCGCTGCGTTCGCTCTTCACGCACCCGGGCTTTGCCGAGGGCGTGCGGGCCATCGCCGGCCCGGCCCTGGGCACGGTGGCCCTGGGCCTGGTGACCGGCGTGGCCATGGCGCGCAGCGGTCTGCCCTTGGGCGCGGTGCTGGCCATGTCGCTGCTGGTCTTCGCCAGTGCCTCGCAGCTGGCCTGCCTGCCGATGATCCTGGCGGGCGCGCCGCTGTGGGTGATCGTGCTGACGGCGCTGATGCTCAACGTGCGCTTCGTCGTGTTCAGCGCGCACTGGCGGCGCTACTTCGGCCTGCTGCCGCGGCCGCAGCGGCTGGGGCTCGCCTACCTGGCGGGCGACCCGGTGTACGTGCGCTTCATGCAGCGCTACCCGCGGCGCGCGCCCGACCAGTTGGCCTATTTCCTGGGACTGGCGCTGTTCAACTGGGCGGCGTGGCAGGCGGCCTCGCTGGCGGGCATCTTCCTGGCCGATGCCATTCCGCCGGACTGGGACCTGCGCTTCATCGGCGTGCTCGCCCTGCTTGGCCTGGCCATGCCGATGATTGCGGACCGGCCCAGCTGGCTGGTGGCGGCCGTGGCCGGCGCCATCGGCTGGATGGGGCAGGGCTGGCCCTTCGGCCTGCAGGTGATCGCGGCCATCGCCGCCGCCATGGCGGCCGGCCACTGGGCCGAACGGCGCGCCCCGCACATCGCCACGCCATGACCGACCTGCACCTGTGGATCGCCATCCTTGCGCTGGCGGGGGTGACCGTGCTCACGCGCGGCGTGTTCCTGCTGCCGCGGCGGGAGCCGCGCCTGCCGGGCTGGCTGGCTGCAGGCCTGCGCCATGCGCCGCTGGCGGCCCTGATGGCCGTCGTGGTGCCGGAGGTGCTGCGCGGCTCGGGCGGCGCCGTGGTCGCGCCGGGTTGGCACGACCCGCGCTGGCTGGCCGTGGCGGTGTCGGTGGCCTGGTTCTGCTGGCGGCGCGGCGTCACCGGACCGGTGGTGGTGGGCACGGCGACCTTGCTGTTGCTGCGCGGGTTGGGCATGGCGGGCTGAGCGGGGGCCTCGCGGTGTTCGAAGCGCCAGGATGCGGCCACCGCGCGTGCGTCGCACTGGACGGCCCCGACGCGCGCTTTTCCGACGTCGTGCCGTCAGCCCGCATGCGTTCATGCAGCCCATGACTGCTGCACTCCAACTCTCTTCCGCCCAGGGCCGCGACCGTTTCCATGGCCGTGTCGTGATCGTCACCGGCGCCGGCTCGGGCATTGGCGAGGCCATCGCCCGCCGCTTCTCCGCCGAGGGCGCCCATGTGGTGCTCGCCGGGGACCATGCCGACAAGCTCGACAAGGTCGCGGCCGATCTCCCTTCCGAGCGCACGTTGGTGCATGAGGTCGATGTGTCCGACCTGGGCCAGGTCAGCGCCCTGGTCGAGGCCACCATCGAGCGCTTCGGCGAGCTGCATGTGCTGGTCAACAACGCCGGCATCGCACCCGAGGGCGACGCCTCCGATGCCTCGGCCGAGGACTTTCACCGCACGCTGGCCGTGAATGCCGGGGGCGTCTTCAACGGCGCCAAGGCCGCGATGTTGCACCTGGAGCGCAGTCGCGGATGCATCGTCAACACGGCGTCGGTTTCAGGCCTGGGCGGCGATTGGGGCCTGGTGGCCTACAACGCGTCCAAGGGCGCGGTTGTGAACCTGACGCGCGCCATGGCGCTGGACCATGGCGGACGGGGCGTGCGCGTGAATGCCGTCTGCCCCAGCCTGACCTTCACGCCCATGACCGAGGACATGCAGGACGACCCGGACACCATGGAACGCTTCAAAGACCGCATTCCGCTCGGCCGCGGTGCCGATCCTGCGGAGGTGGCCTCGGTGGTCGCCTTCCTGGCCAGCGACGACGCCAGCTTCGTCAATGGCGCGCTGGTGCCGGTGGATGGTGGCCTCACGGCATCCAACGGGCAGCCCCGGATGTCGTAGCCGGCACCACGGCTCGACCGTCCCCATGAAAAAGGCGCGTCCGATGGACGCGCCTTTCGTCTTGGCGGGCGGCTTCAGCCCAGCTTCTTGACCAGCACCTGGCTCTTGCGGTCCCAGTTGTATTTCTTCTTGCGCGCTTCGGGCAGCCAGTCCGGGCTCACGGGCTGGAAGCCGCGTTTGATGAACCAGTGCATGGTGCGGGTGGTCAGCACGAAGATGCTGTCCAGGCCGATGGCTCGGGCGCGGTGCTCGATGCGCTTGAGCAGCTTCTCGCCGTCGCCCTGGCCCTGGGACTGAGGCGAGACGGTGAGGGCCGCCATCTCGGCGGTGCGTGCCTCGGGGTAGGGGTAGAGCGCCGCGCAGCCGAAGATCACGCCGTCGTGCTCCACCACCGTGTACTGGTGGATGTCGCGCTCGATCTCGGTGCGGCTGCGCTTGACCAGCGTGCCGTCGCGCTCGAAGGGCTCAATCAGCTGCAGGATGCCGCCGATGTCGTCCACGCCGGCCTCGCGCACCGATTCGAGCTTTTCGTCGATCACCATCGTGCCGATGCCGTCGTGCACGTAGATCTCGAGCAGCAACGCGCCGTCCACCGAGAAGGGCAGGATGTGGTTGCGCTCCACGCCGCCCTCGCAGGCCTTGACGCAATGCTGCAGGTAGAAGGCGGTGTCGGTCGGCTGCTGAGGGGGCGAGAGCTGGGCCAGCCACTTGCGGGCCACGTCCAGGGGCAGCTCGGTGTCGATGGGGTTGTCCTCGCTCACGGGCTGGCCCGGGTCCATGGCGACGCCGGGCACCTCGGTCAGGAAGATCAGCTTGTCGGCCTGGATCGACACGGCCACGCTGGTTGCCACTTCTTCCATGGCCAGATTGAAGGCCTCGCCCGTCGGCGAGAAGCCGAAGGGCGAGAGCAGCACCATGCTGCCGCCGTCCAGCGCGCGGCGGATGCCGGTGGCGTCCACCTTGCGCACCAGGCCCGAATGCTGGAAGTCGACGCCGTCGACGACGCCCACCGGCCGCGCCGTGATGAAGTTGCCGGAGAGGATACGCACCGTCGAGCCCGCCATCGGCGTGTTGGGCAGGCCCTGGCTGAAGGCCGCTTCGATTTCGTAGCGCAACTGGCCGGCGGCTTCCTGCGCGCAATCGAGCGCCACTTCGTCGGTGATGCGCATGCCGTGCGAATAGCGGGCCTCATGGCCCTTGGCGCGCAGTTGCTCGTTGACCTGCGGACGGAAGCCGTGCACCAGCACGACCTTCACGCCCATGGACTGGATCAGCGCCAGATCCTGCGCGATGGACGGCAGCTTGCCGGCAGCGATGGCCTCGCCCGCGATGCCGACCACGAAGGTCTTGCCCCGGTGCGTGTGGATGTAGGGCGCCACCGACCGGAACCAGGGCACGAAGGTGAAGTTGAAGACGGCGGACATGGACGAGGGGTGCGGAGGCGTCGCGGCGGCGGAATTGGGCGAAACCGCCCATTGTCCATGAGCAGGCGGCATGGGTGATGGCGTTGCCATGACGATGGTCCACCGCCAGGGGATCGCGTCCCCCCGCCGACCCCCTCGACAGTCAGAGCGGCGAAAAGGGGTTCTCGACCACCAGCTTGCCGAAGCGCTGGCCGGCCTGCCCGTCCTCGCTGACGAGCACATCGGCACCAGCGCGCAAGGCGGCTTCGAGGATGAGGGCGTCCCACCACTGGAGCCGGTGCTTGTCGACCAGCGCGAGTGCCGCTGCCACGCTCTGCGCGGAACTGCCCATGACCTGGAAGGCACTCAGCTGCTCGATCTGATAAGCCGCATCGAGGTGACTGAGCGGCGGCTGCAGCTTGCGCGTGGTGACGGCATAGAACTCCTGCAGCACTTGAGTGCTGAGCGCCACCGTGCCTTCCTTGACGGCCCGCGCGAGCCGGTCGATGGCCTGCTTCTGCCGCGGCGGGTGCCCGGCGTCCACGGCATACACCAGCACGTTGGTGTCGAAGAAGGTGATCATGCGCCACCGCCCGGGTAGGGGCGGTCGTAAGCGTCCTCGCGCGACCAGCGGGCGGCCCCTGTGTTGGCCTGGCTGCGCTGCGCAGCGGCAATGAAGGCCTCGGCGGCGGCCTGCTGCTGGTCCTGCCCCATCGCATAGGCCGCCAGAAACTCCCGGACCTTGGCGCTGACGGAGGTGCCTTCCTGGATGGCACGCACGCGGGCCTTCTTGATGATGGCGTCGTCGAGGGTGAGGGTGAGGTTGGTCATGCCGGCGCTCCCTGGTCTACACGAAAATCAGTGTAGCACGTGAACTCGTGCGTGGGATAATCCGCCGGTGCCGCTCCAGATCGACTTTCCCGATTCCCTTCCCGTATCCGCCAAGCGCGACGAGATCGCCGCCGCCATCCAGGCCCACCAGGTGGTCATCGTCTGTGGCGAGACCGGCTCGGGCAAGACCACCCAGCTGCCCAAGATCGCCCTGGCGCTGGGCCGCGGCAAACTCAATGCGCCCGAGGGCCGGGGCCGGCTGATCGGCCACACGCAGCCGCGGCGGATCGCCGCCAGCTCGGTGGCCAAGCGCATCGCCGAGGAGCTGAAGACGCCGCTGGGCGAGGTGGTGGGCTACAAGGTCCGCTTCCAGGACCGGCTGAGCCGTGATGCCTCGGTCAAGCTGATGACCGACGGCATCCTGCTGGCCGAGACGCAGACCGATCCGCTGCTCAAGGCCTACGACACGCTGATCATCGACGAGGCCCACGAGCGCTCGCTGAACATCGACTTCCTGCTGGGCTACCTGCGCGAGATCCTGCCGCGGCGGCCGGACCTGAAGGTCATCGTCACCTCGGCCACCATCGATGCGGAGCGCTTTGCCAAGCATTTCGAGAGCCGGAACGGACCGGCCCCGGTCATCTACGTCTCTGGCCGCACCTTCCCGGTGGAGATGCGCTGGCGGCCCTTCGAGGAGTCGCGCGAATACGACCTGAACGACGCCATCGCCGACGGCGTGGACGAGCTGTGGCAGGGCAATGCCGCCGGCGACATCCTCGTGTTCCTGCCCGGCGAGCGCGAGATCCGCGAGGCCGCCGACCACCTGCGCAAGCACCTGGCGCACCAGCCGGTGATGCGCGCGGCCGAAGTGCTGCCGCTGTTCTCGCGCCTGTCCCAGGCCGAGCAGGACCGCATCTTCGAAGGGCACACCGGCCGGCGCATCGTGCTGGCCACCAACGTGGCCGAGACCTCGCTCACGGTGCCCGGCATCCGCTATGTGATCGACGCGGGCACAGCGCGGGTCAAGCGCTATTCCTTCCGCAGCAAGGTGGAGCAGCTGCTGGTCGAGCCCGTCAGCCAGGCCGCCGCCAACCAGCGCGCCGGCCGCTGCGGCCGCGTGGCCAACGGCATCTGCATCCGGCTCTACGACGAGAAGGACTTTGCCAGCCGGCCGCGCTTCACCGACCCGGAAATCCTGCGCTCGTCGCTGGCGGGCGTGATCCTGCGGATGAAGTCGCTGCACCTGGGCGACGTGACGCAGTTTCCTTTCCTGGAGGCCCCGAGCGGCCGGGCCGTGGCCGATGGCTACCAGCTGCTCGGCGAACTGGGCGCGGTGGACGATGCCAACGAGCTGACCGAGATCGGTCGCGAGCTGGCCCGGCTGCCGCTGGACCCGCGGGTGGGCCGCATGATCTTGGAAGGCCGCACGCGCGGCGCGCTGCAGGAGGTGCTGGTGATCGCCTCGGCCATGAGCGTGCAGGACGTGCGCGACCGGCCGCTCGAAGCGCAGCAGCAGGCCGACCAGGCCCATGCCAAGTTCGACGACGAGAAGAGCGAGTTCAGCGGCTACCTGACGCTGTGGAAATGGCTGCACGACGCCCGCGGCGGCGCGCCCGTGGCACAGAACCGGCGCGAGATGGTGGCGGCCACGCAAGGTCCGAAGAAGGCCAGCGCAGCGGTGCTGCCGGTGAGCCAGCGCATGAGCGCGCCCGCCGAGGCGGCACCGGCGCCGGCGGCCGCCCAGCCCACCCACAAGCTCAGCAACCGCCAGTACGAACAGCTGCTGCGCCAGAACTTCGTCAGCGTGCGCCGCGTGCGCGAATGGCGCGACATCCATTCGCAGCTGCTCACCGTGGTCACCGAGCACAAGTGGAAGCTCAACCCCACGCCCGCCGGCTACGAGCAGATCCACAAGTCCATGCTGGCCGGCCTGCTGGGCAACATCGGCTGGAAGATGGACGAGGAGGCTAGTTCCTCCTCCGGCGAATACCTGGGCGCGCGCGGCATCAAGTTCCACCGCCATCCGGGCGCGCACCTGCGCAAGCGGCCCGGCCGCTGGATCGTCTGCGCCGAGCTGGTGGAGACCACGCGCCTCTTCGGCCGCGGCATCGCCAACATCGAGCCGCAGTGGATCGAGGAGGTCGCGGGCCATCTGCTCAAGAAGCAGCTGCTCGACCCGCACTGGGAAAAGAAGGACGCCCGCGTCACCGCTTTCGAGCGTGCGACGCTTTATGGCCTGGTGGTCTACAGCGGCCGGCGCGTGGACTTCGCCAAGGCCGATCCGGCCGGCGCGCGCGAGATCTTCATCCGCGAGGCCCTGGCCGGCGGCGAGTGGGAAAGCAAGCTGCCCTTCCTGGCTGCCAACCGCAAGCTGGTGCGCGAGGTCGAGGCGCTGGAGCACAAGTCGCGCCGGCAGGACGTGCTGGTCGACGATGCGCTGATCTACGCCTTCTACGAGGCCCAGGTGCCGGCCGATGTGGCGAACGGCCATGCCTTTGAGCAGTGGTACCGGCAGGCGAGCGCGACCAACCCCAGGCTGCTGTTCCTCACGCGGGAGGAACTGATGCGCCACCAGGCGGCGGGCATCACGACGCAGGCCTTTCCGCCCCTCGTCAAGCTGGGCGGCGTGGACTGCGCCGCCACCTACCTGCACCAGCCGGGCGATGCGCGCGACGGCGTCACCGTCACGGTGCCACTCTTCGTGCTGAACCAGGTCAGCGAAGAGCGCTGCGAATGGCTGGTGCCGGGCATGCTCAAGGACAAGATCCAGGCGTTGCTCAAGAGCCTGCCGCAGAAGCCGCGTTCGCGCTTCGTGCCGCTGCCCGAATCGGCGGCGCGACTGGCTGAAGCGCTGGGCACGCCCGAGGCCTTCGGCGCCGGCTCGCTCACCGACGCGCTGCTCAAGCGGGTGCGAGACATCACCAGCCTGGACGTCAAACGCGCCGACTTCAAGCTCGACATGCTGCCGCCGCACCTGTTCATGAACCTGCAGGTGGTGGACGAGCACGGCCGGCAGCTGGGTATGGGCCGCAACCTGGGTGCACTGAAGGGCGAACTGGGCACCAAGGCGCGGGGCGCCTTCCAGGCGCTGGCGGGGCTCAAGGCCAGGGCGGCGCCTTCGCCCGCGCCGGCCGCGCCGTCGCCGGGCAGCGGCAAGACCGCGGCCCCGGCGCCCAAGTCCGCGCCCGGCCCCGCCGCGCCGCCGGCTGGCCAGCGCTACACCGCCTGGACCTTCGGCGAGCTGCCCGAGCTGATGGAAGTGCGCCGCGGTGCGCAGACGCTGATCGGCTTCCCGGCGCTGGTGGACGGGGGCGACGCCGTGACCATCGAGGTCTTCGACGAGCCCGAGGTGGCAACGGCCAAACACCGTGTCGGCCTTCGCCGTCTGGTGGCGCTGCAGATCCGCGACGCGCTCAAGTACCTGGAAAAGAACATCCCCGACCTGCAGAAGATGGCCGTGGCCTACATGCCGCTGGGCACGCTGGAGGAACTGCGCGCCCAGATCCTGGACGTGGCGCTGGACCGCGCCTTCCTGCAGGAGCCGCTGCCCACCGACGAAGCCAGCTTCAAGCGCCGCCTGGACGAGGGCCGTGGCCGGCTGACGCTGATCGCCAGCGAGGTGGCGCGCCTGGCATCGACCATCCTCACCGACTACGCCGCAGCCCAGCGCAAGATCAAAGACACCAAGATCCAGCCCGAGGCCGTGAAGGATGCGGCCGAGCAGCTGCAGCGCCTGGTCGGCAAGCGCTTCATCGCCGATGCACCGTGGACGCAGCTGCAGCATTTCGCGCGCTACCTCAAGGCCATCGTGCTGCGCTTGGACAAGCTGCGGGCCGACCCGGCGCGTGACGCGCAGAAGCTGGCCGAACTCAAGCCGCAGGAACAGCGCTACTGGCGCCTGGTGGCCGAGCGCAAGGGCGCCACGGATGAGCGCATGCGCGAATTCCGCTGGCTGCTCGAGGAGCTGCGGGTGAGCTTCTTCGCGCAGGAGCTGCGCACGCCGCAGCCGGTGAGCATCAAGCGGCTGGACAAGGCCTGGCAGCAGATCGCGTAGATAAGAGCACCCCCAGGCTGCGCGCTTCGCGCTACGCCAACCCCCTGAAGGGGGCACATCCAGCGGCCCGGCAAAGCCGGTTCCGCGGATGTTCCCGCATGGCCTGCGCTGTGGCCATTCGATGGGGGGGAACACGTGGTGAGCATCTGGCCTCCGGCGCAGAGTGACGGCTTCGACCCGCCAGCACCCTCTGCACCCGAATCGGCGGTAGTCGCGACGTCGTACTTGCGCAGCAGGCGGGCACGATGGTCTCGACCGTGCGGCGGCCGATGCCCCGGCGCGCCTACGCTTCTTCCGGCTGCTCCAGCAGCATGCGCACCACGCGGCTGATCGCGCGGCCGGTGGCGGCGCGGTTGAGCGTGGGGTCCAGCAGCGTGCGCGCGGCCAGACCTTCGAAGAGGGTGCACATCACCGCCACGCGTGCCTTGAGCTCTGCCGCAGACAGCCCGCGTAGCGCCGGCAACGGCCGCAGCAGCGCCAGCAGCTCGTCGCGCTTGAGGCGGTCCGCCTGTTGAAGCAGGGCGGCGATGTCGGGTGTACGGTTGGCCTCGGCCAGGATCTCCAGCTGCAGCCGCGCCGGATCGCCCGCGCAGCGCGCCACGCCGGTATCCACCTCGCCCAGACAGGCCGCGAGCACGCCCTCTGCCTGGCCGCGCTCGCGCATGAGCTGGATGCGCGCCAGCGTGTCCTGCAGGTCCTGCTCCACGATGCCCGCCACGATGGCTTCCTTGTTGCGGAAGTAGTGGTAGACGTGGCCCGGGCTCATGCCAGCCACCTCGCAGATGCGCTGGATGCTCGCCCCACGGAAGCCGTGTTCGCTGAAGCAGCGGGCCGCCGCGTCCAGTACCTGCCGACGGCGCACCCCGCCTTTGTCCTGCGGAGGCGGCTCGGTATTCATGGCAGAAATCCGTGCTTTCGAGGGCATGCGTCGCAACAAGCTGGAGAGGGAGATGGGGCCATTGTCCCTTCGCCCTCCGGACGCAAGCCTCGGATTCCTAGAATGAAAATTCTAGAAAATTCATTCCAACTCCTGGAGCCACCATGGACAACCGCTCTCGCCAGGGCGCCGGCCGTCACTTGAAACGGCGCATCGCGCCTCTGGCCTTTGCGGCAGCGGCTGTGCTTGCATCCGCACACGCAGCAGCGCAGGAACAGGTCGACGAAGGCCGCCGCTTCTATGTGGAGGGTGGGTCCAGCGTGCTGCACACGCAATCGACCGACTCGCTGACGGCGGGCGTGATGCTCCCGTCGCAGTTGTTCCCGTCGGTGCCGCGCCAGGCTGGCCCGTTGACCCTGTATTGGGACCTGTGGGCCAGCCATTGGCAGGCGCCGCGGCCGGACGGCTCGAGCGCCGGCTATTCGCAGATCGGCGCCACCGCCATGTGGCGCCACCTGCTGGGCGAGCCGGGCACGCCGTGGTTCGTGGAGCTTGGGCTGGGTGGGACGGTGATGGACCGGCTGTACGAGACGCCGAGAGACCGTTTCAGCACCGCTTTCCAGTTCACCGAGGTGCTGGGCGTCGGCTACCGTTTCGGTGAGCGCCAGGCCTATGAGTTGTCGCTACGCCTGCAGCATTTCTCCAACGCGGGCATCAAGGAACCGAACCCCGGCGCCAACTTCGTCAAGCTGCGTTTCAGCATGGCCTGGTGAAGCGGCGCCGGGGCGGGGCGATCACTGGGACTGGCCGGGCGCGCCCGGGGCGCCGGTGGCGGGCGTACCGCTGCCATTGGCCGGATCGGTGGTGCCTGTGCTGCCCGTAGTGCCCGTGCCGGCGGCACCTGTACCCGAGCCGCTGCTCCCGCCAGGCGTGTTGGTCGTGCCGGTGCCGGGGGTCGAAGGCAGGCCGTTGGCGGCGGCTGGGTTGGGGTCTGCGGCGTCGGGTGCAGCGCCGCTGGTGCCCGCGGCGTTGCCGCCGATGCCGGTCGAGCCGCTGCCGCCGGTTCCGGGCGCCATGCCCGTGGCGCCATCGCTGGCGGGCGGGGGCGCGGACTGGCCCATGGGCGGGGCGGGCTGGCCCGGCGCTTCACCGCCGGTTCGGAAGAACGCGAAGATCGCGCCGATCACCAGCACGATGACGACAAGGATGCCCCATCGCATCGCCCGGTTGTTGTCGCGGTCGCCGGTCAGTTCGGGTCGGGTGGCCATCGGTGTTGCTCCTGGAAGGTTGTCGATGGCCCACAAGTTGGCGCCGACTCCGCCCCCATGGCGTGGGACGTCTTCCGGGCATCGGTAGTCCAACGCACCCGGACGGTGCATCGCCTCAGCCCGCCAGCAGCTTCTGCACCAACTCTGCCGTGGTCCCGGCGGCGTACTTGCGCATCAACCGGGCGCGGTGGATTTCCACGGTACGGTGGCTGATGGCGAGGACGCGGCCGATCTCCTTGCTGGTCAGGCCCTGCATCAGGTGAGCGGCGACCTCGCGCTCGCGCGGCGTCAGTTCTGCCTTGTCGGCGCGGCGCGCACCCAGGTCCTCGAAGGTCCAGATGCCGGACTCGTGCGGCACCTCGCGATTGAGGGCGCGGCCGGTGACATGGCACCAGAAGGTCTCGCCCGCGCGCATGCCATGCAGGCCGCCCACGCGCCGCATCATCCGGTTGTCGGCATAGCGGCCGCTGGCGTTGAGCGCGGGCAGCATGCGGCGGCCGATGCGCTCGTACTCGGCCACGCTGGGATACAGCAGCCGGAAGGACTGGCCGACGAGTGCTTCGCGCGTGGCACCGAACATCTCGCACAGCCGCGCATTGCAGTCCACCATCATCCGCTGGCGGGACAGCACCATGCCCACCGGCGCATGCTCGAAGGCCAGCCGGTAGTCGATGGTGGGGGCTGCAAGGGCAGGGGCCTCGGGTGCGTCCATTACGAAATCCTACGTATGTCCGTACGTAGTATCGTTGCGGGGTTTTCCCTTCCTTCCCCCTCTCACTTTCTCTTCAAGCGAGGACCCATGGCGAACAAGATCTATGCCTCCGCCAAGGAGGCGCTGGCCGGCGTCGTTGCCGACGGCCAGACGCTGGCAGTCGGCGGCTTCGGCCTGTGCGGCATTCCCGAGGCGCTGATCGATGCGCTCAAGGAAAGCGGCGTCAAGGACCTGACCTGCATCTCCAACAACGCGGGCGTCGACGGCTTTGGCCTGGGCAAGCTGCTGGAGACGCGGCAGGTCAAGAAGATGGTCGCCAGCTACGTGGGCGAGAACAAGGAGTTCGAGCGCCAGTACCTGGCCGGTGAACTGGAGCTGGAATTCACGCCCCAGGGCACGCTGGCCGAGAAGCTGCGTGCGGGCGGCGCCGGCATCCCGGCGTTCTTCACCAAGACCGGGGTCGGCACGCTGGTGGCCGAGGGCAAGGAACTGCGCGAGTTCGATGGCGAGACCTACGTCATGGAGCGCGCGCTGGTGCCCGACGTGGCGCTGGTCAAGGCCGACGTGGCCGACAAGTCCGGCAACCTGCGTTTCCGCCTGACGGCCCGCAACTTCAACCCGGCTGCCGCGATGGCCGGCAAGGTCTGCATCGTCGAGGTCGAGAAGATCGTCGAGGTGGGCGAACTGGCACCGGACGACATCCACCTGCCGGGCATCTACGTGCACCGCATCGTGCTCAATGCCACGCCCGAGAAGCGCATCGAAAAGCGCACCGTCAGCGCCGCCGCGCCCGTCGATGCCGCCGCGGCCAAGGTCGAGGCCCAGGCCGTGATCGCGCAGGCGGCCGCCGGCACGGAAGTGCCCGCCACCGTCAAGAACAACGCCAGCAAGTAAAAGAGGAGTTCCCCATGCCCTGGACCCAAGACCAGATGGCCGCCCGCGCGGCCAAGGAGCTGGAAGACGGCTTCTACGTCAATCTCGGCATCGGCATCCCGACGCTGGTGGCCAACTTCGTCGGCGACAAGGAAGTCTGGCTGCAGAGCGAGAACGGCATGCTCGGCATCGGGCCCTTCCCGACGGAAGACCAGGTGGACGCCGACCTTATCAACGCCGGCAAGCAGACCGTGACCACGCTGCCGGGTTCGTCCATCTTCGGCAGCCACGAGAGCTTCGCCATGATCCGCGGCGGCAAGATCAACCTGTCGATCCTGGGCGCCATGCAGGTCAGCGAGAAGGGCGACCTGGCCAACTGGATGATCCCCGGCAAGATGGTCAAGGGCATGGGCGGCGCCATGGACCTGGTGGCCGGCGTCAAGCGCGTGATCGTGCTGATGGAGCACGTGGCCCGCAAGAAGGACGGCACGGAAGATCTGAAGATCCTGCCGCAATGCACACTCCCGCTCACGGGCGTGGGGGTGGTGGACCGTATCATTACCGACCTGGCTGTGCTCGACGTCACGCCCGAAGGGTTGAAGGTGGTCGAGCTGGCCGATGGCGTCAGCTTCGACGCCGTGCAAGCCAAGACGGGAGTCAAGCTCCTGCAGTGAAAGTCAATCGATGAGTGAATGGACCGGCGCCGGTGTGCAGGCGCCCAAGGTGGCCCTGTACTGGGACTTCGAAAACCTGCACGCGGTCCTGACCGACCAACAGAACGGCCAGGACTACTACCGCGAACACCGGCTCACGGTCCAGATGCCCGTGGCGGAAGTCGATGCCATCGTCGACTACGCCGCCTCGCTGGGCGATGTCATCATCAACCGCGCGTACGCCAACTGGCAGTTCTTCTCGCGCTACCGCGATGCCCTGAACGGCGCCGGCATCGACCTGATCCAGCTCTTCCCGCGCGGCGCCAACATGAAGAACAGCGCCGACATCCGCATGGCGCTGGACGCTTTGTCCGACCTGCACACGCATCCGCACATCACGCACGTCGTGGTGGTCTCGTGCGACAGCGACTTCATCAGCCTGGCCCAGAAGGTCAAGCAGGCCGGCCGCTTCATCGGCGGCGTGGGGGTCGAGGGCAACAGCAACCGCTACTGGGTGGCGAGCTGCAACGAGTTCAAGTTTTATGGCGCGCTGCTCAAGCTGCGCCAGGCCAGCGAGGCGGTGGCGGCCTCGGTACTGGCCATGGAAGGGCAGGGCGAGGGCGGCGAGCCGGGCGAGCCCGCCGACAGCGGCCCCACGGTGCTGACCGTGGAGCTCGCGCGGGAGGCGCTGGTCAAGGCCGTGACCCAGATCATCGCCCGCCAGGGCGAGAACCGCGTGCACTGCGGCGCGCTCAAGTCCTTGATGAAGCGCATGATGCCGGCCTTCGACGAAGGCATGCTGGGCTGCCGCAGCTTCAAGGCCTTTCTGCAACGCTTTCCGGACATCGTCGAGTTCCTGGACGACGAGGGGGGCGGGCACATCGCCCTGACGCCGCAGGCGCTGGCGCACGAATCGGCGGCCGAGGCCGACCGCGACGTCGACGCCTGAGCGAGTCCTTCCCGGGTTTTCCTGCGCCGTTCCCGGCCTGCTTTCGCAGTTGCCGAGGCCCTCGACCGGCCCGGCTGCTGATAGCATCCGGCGCTGTCTCACGCGTCCGCCGCCATGACGTCTTCCGACGATTTCCAAACCATGTTCGATCTTGCGCCAGTCTCGCTCTGGCTCGAGGATTACAGCGGACTCAAGCAGCTTTTCGATCAGTGGCGCAGCGAGGGCGTGATCGACCTCGTCGAATATCTCCAGGCCGACCCGTCGCGCCGGGCGGCCTGCATGGCCAGCATCCGCGTGGTGCAGGTCAACCAGAAGACGTTGAGCCTGTTCGCTGCCGCCAGCCAGGATGAACTGGTCTCGCGCCTGCCGGAAATCTTCCGGGACGACATGTCTGACCGGGTGATCCACGAACTCGCGCAGTTCTGGGACGGACGCACCGAGATCGAGAACCAGACGGTCAACTATGCCCTCGACGGTCGGCGGCTGGACGTCACGGTACGCATCCGCATCCTGCCTGGCCACGAGGCCGATTGGTCGCGAGCGCTCATTTCGCTCGACGACATCACCGCCCGCGTACGCGCCGAGAAGCTGCGCGAAGCCAGCGAGCGCTACGCGCGTGGCCTCTTCGAGCGCTCGCCCGTGTCGCTGTGGGTGGAGGACTTCAGCGGCGTCAAGCGCCTGCTCGACGGGGTGCGGGCGCAGGGCATCCGCGATTTCGGCACCTTCCTCAAGGTGCACCCCGAGTTCGTCGGCCGCTGCGTGCAGGAGATCCGCGTCCTCGACGTCAACGAGGAGACGCTGCGCATGCTGGGCGCGCCCGACAAGCCCACATTGCTGCGCAGCCTTCCCAAGGTGTTCCGCGGCGAGATGCACGACTCCTTCGCCGAGCAGCTGCGCGACCTCTGGGACGGCAAGACGCTGCAGCAGCGCGAGGTGGTCAACTACACGCTGGGCGGCGAGCCGGTCTACATCTACATGCAGTTCTCCATCCTGCCCGACCGGCAGGACAACTGGGACCTCGTGCTGCTCTCGCTGGTCGACATCACCGCGCGCCGCCGCGCCGAGGCCTACCTCGAATACCTGGGCACGCACGATGTGCTCACGCAACTGCGCAACCGCACCTTCTACACCGAGGAACTGCTGCGCCTGACGCGCAAGGGTCCCTGGCCCGTGTCCATCCTTGCGCTCGACATGAACGGCCTCAAGCAGGTCAACGACCAGGTCGGCCATGCCGCCGGCGACGCCCTGCTGCGCCGCGCGGGCGAAGTGCTGGCCAAGCTGGTGGACGCGCCCGCGTGCGTGGCCCGCGTGGGGGGCGACGAATTCATCGTGCTGATGCCCGACACGGACGAGCGCGGCGTGCGCAGCGTGCGCGAGCACCTGACCACGTTGGTCGATCTCAACAACCAGTTCTACGGCGGCCCGTCCGGCCACCTGCTGAGCTTCGCCATGGGCGCCGCCACCTGCCAGGCCGGCGAGTCGCTCGAGAACGCGCTGCAGGCCGCCGACCGCGCCATGTACGAGGACAAGGCGCGCCATTACGAATCGGAGGGCCCGGCGCAGCGCCGGCCCCTCTGAGGCGCCTGCCGGACGCCGTCGCCGCCCTCTGCGCTGAACAGCGGCCCTTCTTCCCCCACACCATGCCCCACCGTCTTCCCCGGCCGGCGGTCTGCCACTTTCGCACCGTGGCGGGGGAGCTTCGCTGGGCGGATGCCGCGGCCGAGGCGCTGACCTGCGGCGCGGCCGAAGCCGGCATCAAGGCCAAGACCCTGCTGGCCGCCGGCGAGCGCGGTTTCGAGGAAGCCGAGGTGCCCGCCAAGGGCCCCGGCCCGGCCTGCTGGGTGGGCCTTCGCTCGCCCAAGGGCCGCGTGCAGGTCGAATTGCGCGGCGAGCGCGCGGAGGACGGCAGCGTGCTGTGGACCGCCAGCCGCGGCCCGGGCACCGAGGTGCTGCACCGCCTGGATCCGCTGACCCGCCTGCCGGGCCGCCTGCCATCGCTGCCCGAGCTGTCGGCCGAGCGCAGCGTGCCGCTGGCCCGGCTGGCCGTCATCTACCTCGACCTGGACCGCTTCCGGGAGATCAACGGGCGCTTCGGCCCGTCGGGCGGCGACGCCGTCCTGCTGGAGGTCGTGCACAGGCTGGAACTGGGGCTGCCCGAAGACGCGGCGCTGGCCCGGGTGGGCGGCGACGAGTTCGCGGCCGTGCTGCCCAACGCGGGCTGGCCGGAATGCCAGGGCATCCTCGAATACTGCCTCGGCCGGCTGGGCGACGACTTCCAGGTCCACGGCCAGCCGCTGACCGTGGGGGCCAGCGTCGGCGTGGCGCTGCGCGAGCAGGAAGGCCCGTCCATCGAGGTGCTGCTGCGCCAGGCCCGCCAGGCCGCCTTCGGTGCCAAGCGGGCCGGGGGCGGGCAGGTCAACTTCTTCGACGCGCAGGAGCATGCGCACGAGCAGCGCCTGGCCCAGCAGCGCCAGCGCATCGCCGAAGGGCTGGACGCGGGCGAGTTCTTCCTCGTCTTCCAGCCCAAGGTCGACATGCAGCGGGGCACCATCGTGGGCATGGAGGCGCTCAGCCGCTGGAACCATGCCCAGCGGGGCGTGCTGATGCCGGCCGAGTTCGTGCCCACCATCGAGGACCACGAACTGTCGGAGCAGCTGGGCGAATGGGCCATCGGCGCCGCCATCGAGGCCGTGCGGCAGTGGGCCGCGCAGGGCCGCCGGCTGTCGGTCAGCGTCAACATCAGCGCCGGGCTGCTCATGCGGGCGGACGTGGTGCGGCGGCTGTCTGCGTTGCTGGAGCGCTTTCCCGAGCGCCACGCCGGCGCCCTGGTGCTGGAGATCCTGGAGACCAGCGCCATCCGCGACATCGACCTGGCCGCCAGTTTCATCGAGTCCTGCCGCCAATTGGGCGTGAGCGTGGTGATGGACGACTTCGGCACCGGCTATTCCTCGCTGACCTACCTGCGGCGGCTGCCGGTCAGCGGCCTCAAACTGGACCAGTCCTTCGTGCGCAACGTGCTCACCGACGCGCAGGACCGCGCCATCCTGCAGGGCGTGATCTCGCTGGCCCAGGCCCTGGGCCTGGAGGTCACGGCCGAAGGCGTGGAGACCCGCGAACATGGCGAGGCGCTGCTGGCGCTGGGCTGCCACCTGGCGCAGGGCTTCGGCATCGCCCGGCCCATGCCAGCCGCGGAGGTCTTCGGCTGGATCGACGCCTACGAGAAGCAGCCGCTGTGGAAGCCGGCGTCGGACAATGCGCCCGCCATGAACAAAGCCCTCCAGCCGTGACGACCGTCCGCCGCCTGATGCCTCGCCGGGGCAGGAAGACGCCGGTCCGCGGCCCGGCCTCCATGCCGGCGTTCGATGACGTGGCATGGCGCCTGCGTGCGAGTCTGGTCGCCGTCGTGGCCCTGCTGTCGGTGGCGGCGAGCGTGGCCATCTGGCTGGCGGTGTCGCATCTGGCCGAGCGGATCGCCAGGGTCAGCGACGAGGACCACCAGCGCGCCAGCACGCGGGCGACGGCCGAGGCCATGTCCAGCCTGCAGCACCAGCGCGAAGCCGCCTTGGCCGGCACGGCGCGCATGCTCCAGCCTGCGGCCAGCGACGAGGAACGGGCGCAGCGCTTCACGGTGCTGGCGTCGAGCCTGGGCACCGTCTTTTCCGCCTCCTTCCTCATCGACGCCCTCGGCCAGCCACTGGCGCGGGCCGATGAGCATGGCGTCCAGCTCATGCCCGCCATCGGCGCCATGGACGACCGGACCTACTTCCAGGAGGTGATGCGCACCCGCAAGCCCGCGCTGTCGCAGCCCATCGCGGGCCGCAACACAGGCCGTGTGTCCATCGTGATGGCGCAGCCGGTGATGGACGGCCAGCGCGTGGTTGCGGTCGTGGCGGGCGTGCTGCGGCTGGACAGCGGCGACATCGGCCGCATGGCCGTGGGGCGGCTGCCGGGCGCGGTGCGCGTGGTCACGGACGACCAGGGCCAGATCCTCAGCCACGATGGCGGCCTGGCCCTCCAGCGCCTGCCGCTGTCGCGCGAGTCTCGCTTCGCCGAGGCCTTCGAGGCCTGGCGGGCGCAGGGCAGTCCGCGCAGCACCGAGGGTTTCGTCACCGTGGCCGGTGGACAGGTGGTGGCCGCCGTGCCGGTGTCGGAGACGCCCTGGCTCATCTGGCAGGCCCGGCCGGTCTCGGGCTTGCAGGGGGCGCTGGACGATGAACTGGAGCGCACCCTCCAATGGACCATTGGCGCCGTGCTGCTGGCCGGCTCGTTGGGCTGCGCGTGGATCGCCTGGCGGCTGCGGCCGCTGGGCCGGCTGGTGCGGCGCGTGCAGCGGCTCACGGCGCCCATGGCCGATGCCCAGCCGGGTGTGGGGTGGCCGGGCGGTGCGGGCGAACTGGGCCAGCTGTCCTCCCTGCTTCGGCTGTTGGCCACCGAGCAGGACGGTCTGGCCCATGCCCACGCCGAGATCCAGACGCGCCTGCGCGCCGTGCTCGCCGCCGCGCCCGTGGGGGTGGCCTTCGTGCGCGAGGGCGTGGTCGAACTGGCCAGCGCCGAATGCTGCCGCCTGTTCGGCAATGACGCGCCACAGATGCTGGGCCGTGCCGCCCACGAGCTGTTCGAGGAACCCGACGGCTTCCAGCGCTTTCAGCAGGCCGCGCGCGGCGCCGCCGCGCTGGGCGTGCCCTACGGCGGCGACTGGCGCCTGCGGCGCAGCGACGGCCTGGGTTTCTGGGCCAACCTGCGCAGCCGACCGGTGGACTGGGACGACCTGTCGCTCGGCGAGATCTGGACCGTGGCCGACGTCACCGAGCAGAAGCTGGTGCGCCAGCGCCTGGAATGGCAGAGCCGGCACGACCCGCTCACCGGCGCGGCCAACCGCATGTTCTTCGACCAGCGCATCGCGCGGGTGTTGGGCAATCGGGAGCTCTTCAGCCCCGCTGTGCTGATCTTCATCGACCTCGACCATTTCAAGCCCATCAACGACACGGCAGGCCATCTTGCGGGCGACGAGGTGCTCAAGCTGGTGGTGCAGGCCATCGCCGCACAGTCGCGCTCGGGGGACCTGGTGGTGCGGCTGGGTGGTGACGAATTCGCTCTGTTGCTCGAGCAGTGCAGCGGCATGGCGGCGCTGGCTGTGGCCCAGCGCATCCGCGCGGCCGTGCAAGAGATCGTCGTGCCGTGGGAAGACCAGGTGCTGCGCGTGGGCGCCAGCATCGGCGTGGCCGAGCTGACGCCCGATATCCGCACCGCGCAGGACTGGGTAGCCGCCGCCGATGCCGCCTGCTACGCCGCCAAGACCAGCGGCCGCAACCAGGTGCAGATGTCGCCGCCCCGCGTGGTGCTGCGCTGATCAGGTGCCGGGTGCGGGCGGCAGAAGCCGTGCCTGCGCCCGCTCCGCCACCGACTTGAGCAGGTTCCACACCGCCAGGATTCGCGGCTGCTGCTTGCCCTCGGCCGGCATCGACATCCAGAAGGTCCGCGTGAAACGCGCCAGCGCCGGCAGCACAGGCGCCAGCCGCGCATCGCCTTCGGCGACGAAGGCGGGCAGCACGGCGATGCCGGCGCCGGCGGCGGCCGCCTCGTGCTGGGCCAGCACGCTGGTGCTGCGCAGCGAGAAGCCATCGGGCCGGTGCAGCTCGCCCAGGAAGCGCAGTTCCTTGGAGAAGAGCAGGTCGTCCACGTAGCTGATGAAAGCGTGGCCGCGCAGGTCCTCGCGGCGCGAGATGGGCGCGTGGCGTCCCAGGTAGTCGTGCGAGGCGTACAGGCGCAGGCTGTAGTCCGTGAGCCGTGTGGCCACCACGGGGCCGCGCGCCGGGCGTTCCAGCGCGATCACGATGTCGGCCTCGCGCCGCGACAGCTGCAGCAGGCGCGGCAAGGCGAGCAGGTCGATGGTCAGGCGCGGATGGTCTGCGGCGAAGGCGGCCAGCGCGGGAGCCAGCACCCGCGTGCCGAAACCCTCGGTCGCACCCACGCGTACCGTGCCCGACAGGCCGTCCTGTGGCGCCAGCGCAGGGCTGGTGCGCTCGACGGCGCGGAAGGCGGCCTCCATGGCCTCGGCCTGAGGCTGCAGTTGCCGACCGGCCTCGGTGAGCCGATGTCCACCGGCCTCGCGCGTGAAGAGGGCGGCACCCATGGCCTTTTCCAGCGCCTGGATGCGCCGCGCGACGGTGGTGTGGTCCACCGCCAGCCGGCGCGCGGCGGCCATCAGCGTGCCGGCGCGGGCGAGTTCGAGAAAGTAGCGCAGGTTGTCCCAGTCCATGGTCTGCAATTTTGCAAAGGCGGCGCGAATTTTTGTCTATTGCTGTGGCAAAACTGCAAAGCTATCCTGCGGCGGATCACATCGGCGACACAAGCGCCGCCTCATCTGGAGACAAGCCATGACAGCCACCCCCACGCCCGCATCGCGGGTGCCCACCGTCAAGCTGCTGATCGGCGGCGAGTTCGTCGAATCCCGCAGCACCGAATGGCGCGACGTGGTCAATCCGGCCACGCAGGAAGTGCTGGCCCGCGTGCCCTTCGCCACGTCCGACGAGGTGGACGCCGCCGTCGCCGCGGCGCAGAAGGCCTTCAAGACCTGGCGCAAGACGGCCATCGGCCAGCGGGCGCGCATCTTCCTGAAGCTGCAGCAGCTGATCCGCGAGCACATGGGCGAGCTGGCCGCCATCCTGACGGCCGAGCAGGGCAAGACGCTGCCGGACGCCGAAGGCGATGTGTTCCGCGGCCTGGAGGTGGTGGAGCATGCGGCGGGCATCGGCAACCTGCAGCTGGGCGAACTGGCCAACAACGTGGCGGGGGGCGTGGACACGTACACGCTGCTGCAGCCGCTGGGCGTGTGCGCCGGCATCACGCCCTTCAACTTCCCGGCCATGATCCCGCTCTGGATGTTCCCGATGGCCATCGCCACGGGCAACACTTTCGTGCTCAAACCCAGCGAGCAGGATCCGATGGTCACGATGCGGCTGGTGGAGCTCGCGCTGGAGGCCGGCGTGCCAGCCGGCGTGCTGAACGTGGTGCACGGCGGCGAGCAGGTGGTCAACGCCATCTGCGACCACCGCGACATCAAGGCCATCAGCTTCGTGGGCTCGACCAAGGTGGGCACCCATGTCTACAACCGCGCCACGCTGGCCGGCAAGCGGGTGCAATGCATGATGGGCGCGAAGAACCACGCCATCGTGATGCCCGACGCCAACAAGGAGCAGACGCTCAATGCGCTGGCCGGTGCAGCCTTCGGTGCCGCGGGCCAGCGCTGCATGGCGGTGTCGGTGGCGGTGCTGGTGGGCGAGGCGCAAAGCTGGATTCCCGAGCTGGTGGAGAAGGCCAAGACGCTGAAGGTGAGCGCCGGCACGGAGAAGGGCACGGACGTGGGGCCGCTGGTGTCCTGCGCCGCACGCGACCGTGTGGTGGGGCTGATCGAGCGCGGCGTGGCCGACGGCGCCAGGCTGGAGCTGGACGGCCGCCATCCGCAGGTGGCCGGCTACGAGAAGGGCAATTTCGTCGGGCCGACGATCTTCTCGGGCGTGAAGCCGGGGATGTCGATCTACGACCAGGAGGTGTTCGGCCCGGTGCTGTGCCTGGCCGAAGCGTCGTCGCTGGACGAGGCCATCGACTTCATCAATGCCAATCCGAACGGCAACGGCACGGCCATCTTCACGCAGTCGGGCGCGGCGGCGCGCAAGTTCCAGGAGGACATCGACGTGGGGCAGGTGGGCATCAACGTGCCGATCCCGGTGCCGGTTCCGCTGTTCTCGTTCACCGGCTCGCGGGCGTCGAAGCTGGGGGACCTGGGGCCTTACGGCAAGCAGGTGGTGCTGTTCTACACGCAGACCAAGACGGTGACGGCACGGTGGTTCGACGACTCGACGGTGTCGCAGGGGGTCAATACGACGATCTCTCTGAAGTGATGTTGTGCGCGTTGCGGTCTTGTGCGTTTGAGGCGGGCGCGCCGGCCCGGGCGGCGGTGGGTAGCGCGGCATGCTTCAGTGAGGCGGTCGGCGCTGCGCGCCGACTCCCCTGCGATGCTCGCGCACCCGGCCCGCGGCAGAACTCGCTGCGCTGCCTGCGGCAGCTCCGCTCAAACAACCGCCGCGAGTCAGATCACGAAGCAGTCCTGTCCTTCGGCAGGCCTGCGGCCGGGTGCACTGCGCTTCTCGGCGCCTCACAGGCGCACGCCGCGCTACCCACCGCCGCCCGGGCCGGAGTTGAGGTTGCGGGCGATTCCTCGCGTGGACAGGTCCGCGTCGAAGCGACCGCTCTTTGCACAGCAGACTTCGCAGCCATAAAGATCGATAAAGCCTGCATGCGTCATCCTTCGTGTGGAATGCCGCAGGTGCTCCGCACGCCCAGGATGGGCAGCGGAATCACGCCCGCATCTATGGCGTATGCGGGACGCCGCCTCAGTCACGTCTCCCGCCAAGCCGAAGGTGAAGACAGGCAAGGCCGCTCATGCCCGCAAGATCAGGCGCAACGTTCCCGCGCGCGGGAACCGGCCCGCCGCGGGCGATTTGTGAGGCGGCGAGAAGCGCAGCGAAGCCGGCCGCAGGCCTGCCGAAGGACAGGCCTGCTTCGTGATCTGACTCGCGGCAGTTGTTTGAGCGGAGCGCGGCAGCGCGTAGCGAGTTCTGCCGCGGGCCGGGTTCGGGAGCATCGCAGCGGAGTCGGCACGCAGTGCCGACCGCCTCACTCTGAGCCCGCGGCGGGCCGGTTCTCGCGCGCCGCCCCCGACGCACGACCGCGCCCAACTGCCGGTAAGCCTTTCGCGTTCGCCCGCTGCGGGCCGGCATTAGCGGCGAGCCAACCCAACATCAGTGCGACAGCAACGTCTAAGCGCCCAAGCGCCACCCAGCACCATGGACTTTGAACTGACCGAAGAACAACGCGCCTTCGCCGACACCGCCCGCGACTTCGCCGCCAGCGAATTCGCGCCGCATGCCGCGCAGTGGGACCGCGAGGCCATCTTCCCGCGCGAGGCCATTGCCAAGGCCGGCGAACTGGGCTTCTGCGGCCTCTACGCGCCCGAGCGAATCGGCGGCCTGGGACTGCCGCGGCTCGACGCGGCGCTGGTGTTCGAGGAGATGGCGGCGGTCGACCCCTCGACCACCGCCTTCATCACCATCCACAACATGGCGACCTGGATGCTAGGCACCTGGGGCACCGACGCCGTTTGCACGCACTGGGGCGAAGACCTGACCGCCGGCCGCAAGCTGGCCTCGTACTGTTTGACCGAACCCGGCGCCGGGTCGGACGCCGGCTCGCTCAAGACCCGTGCCGAGCGCGACGGCGACCACTACGTCATCCACGGCGGCAAGGCCTTCATCTCCGGCGCGGGTTCGACCGACGTACTGGTGCTCATGGCCCGCACCGGTGGCGGTGGCCCTTCGGGCATCTCGGCCTTCGCCGTGCCGGCCGACGCGCCGGGCATCCGCTACGGCAAGAAGGAACACAAGATGGGCTGGAACAGCCAGCCCACCCGCACCATCGACTTCGACGGCGTGCGCATCCCGGCGGACCACCTGCTGGGCCAGGAGGGCGAGGGCTTCCGCATCGCCATGAAGGGGCTGGACGGCGGCCGCATCAACATCGCGACCTGCTCGGTGGGCGCTGCGCAGGGCGCATTGGATGCGGCGCGGCGCTACCTGCACGAGCGCCAGCAGTTCGGCAAGCCGCTGGCCAGCTTCCAGGCCCTGCAGTTCAAGCTGGCCGACATGGCGACCGAACTGGTCGCCGCGCGGCAGATGGTGCGCCTGGCCGCCAGCAAGCTCGACGCCGGCCATGCGGATGCCAGCACCTATTGCGCGATGGCCAAGCGCTTCGCGACCGACGCGGGCTTCACCGTCTGCAACGAGGCGCTGCAGCTGCATGGTGGTTACGGCTACCTGGGCGACTTTCCGCTGGAGCGCCTGCTGCGCGACGCGCGCGTGCATCAGATCCTGGAAGGCACCAACGAGATCATGCGGCTCATCGTCGCGCGCAAGCTGCTCGATGGCGATGCGGAGCTGCGCTGACGCTGCGCACCCACGCCTCGCCGAGCTGCCAACCCATCCCGCTGCAGTCCCGTCCTTGATATCGCTGCGCGCCCTGCGTCGCTAAGCTCCCCGCCCATGACCGAACCTGTCGTCCTCTTCGATTCCCTGCCCACCGCCAATGGCAAACGCTTCGGCGTCGCCACGCTCAATGCGCCGGCGTCCCTCAACTCGCTGTCCGTCGACATGGTGCGGCTGCTCACGCCCCAACTGCGCGAATGGGCGGCCGACGACCAAGTCGTCGGCGTGCTGCTGCAGGCCGCGGGCGAAAAAGCCTTCTGCGCGGGCGGCGACCTGCGTCAGCTCTACCAGACGCTGCTGGACCGCGGCGAGCGCCGCAACGAGTACGCCGAGCGCTTCTTCGCCGAGGAATACGAGCTCGACCACCTGATCCACACCTTCCCCAAGCCCTTCCTGTGCTGGGGCCATGGCATCGTGATGGGCGGCGGCGTCGGCCTGATGGTGGGCGCCTCGCACCGCGTGGTGACCGAAGGCAGCCGCATCGCCATGCCCGAGATCAACATCGGCCTGTACCCCGACGTGGGTGGCAGCTGGTTCCTGCGCCGCGCGCCGGGGCGCACGGGCCTCTTCCTGGCCCTGACGGCCGCGCAGATCAACGCCGCCGATGCCATCTTTGCCGGCCTGGCGGATGTGCTGGTGCCGCAGGCCCGCAAGGCCCAGGTGCTGGAGGCCATCGGCGCCACGGCTTGGCAAGGGCAGGGCGAGGCCGACCGCGCGCTGCTCTCGCGCATCCTCGCCACCGCGGCCGAGGACGCGCCGCGTCTGCCATCGAAGCTGCGCGAGCACTACGACACCATCGAAGCGCTGATGGCCGGCGACGACCTGCTGGACATTGCCAAGCGCCTGCGTGACCTGAAGGCCGACGACGCCTGGCTGCAGAACGCCGCCACCGCCTTCACCAAGGGCGCGCCCAGCTCCATCGCGCTGTCGTGGGAACTGTGGCGCCGTGTGCCGCGCATGTCGCTGGCAGAGGTGTTCCGGCTGGAATATTGGGCCTCGCTGGGCTTCTGCGCGCACAAGGACTTCGCCGAAGGCATCCGCGCCGTGCTGGTCGACAAGGATCGCAACCCCAAGTGGCAGCCCGCGACGCTGGACGAGATCACCCCGGAGTTCGTGCAGGACCACCTGCGCGAGCGCGGCGACATGGCGCCGGAACTGGTGCCGCTGCGCTGAGCGGCGGCGGGCGGCTCCTCCGCAGCCGCCGCGCTTGCTCACAAGGCACCAGCACCGACCACCGCACGCGCAGGCCGGCCTTCTCGTCCGCTGACATCACCCAAGACATCCAAGGAGACACACATGAAGATCGCATTCATCGGCCTCGGCAACATGGGCGGCCCCATGGCTCTGAACCTGCACAAGGCCGGCCATGCCGTCAGCGCCTTCGACCTGTCGGCCGCCGCGTGCGATGCGCTGCGGGCCCAGGGCGTGGCCATCGCCGCATCGGCCTCCGCCGCGGTGGGCGGGGCCGAGGTGGTGGTCAGCATGCTGCCCGCCAGCCAGCATGTGGAGTCGCTCTACCTGGGCGAGGGCGGCCTGCTGGCGCAGATCGCGCCCGGCACGCTGGTCATCGATTCGAGCACCATCGCCGCCGCCACCTCGCGCAAGGTGGCCGAGGCCGGCGCCGCACGCGGCATCGCCGTCATCGATGCGCCGGTGTCGGGCGGCACGGGCGGCGCCATCGGCGGCACGCTGACCTTCATGGTGGGCGGCAGCGAGGCCGACCTGGCCCGGGCCCGGCCCGTGTTGGAGAAGATGGGCGCCAACATCTTCCACGCGGGCGGCCCCGGCGCCGGACAGACGGCCAAGATCTGCAACAACATGCTCCTGGGCATCCTGATGATCGGCACCTCCGAGGCCATCGCCCTGGGCGCGGCCAACGGGCTGGACCCGAAGGTGCTGTCCGAGATCATGCGACGCAGCTCCGGCGGCAACTGGGCGCTGGAGAAGTACAACCCGCTGCCTGGCGTGATGGAGACCGCGCCCGCATCCAAGGGCTACGCCGGCGGTTTCGGCACCGACCTGATGCTCAAGGACCTGGGCCTGGCGCAGGAGAACGCCATGGCCGTCAAGGCCAGCACGCCGCTGGGTGGCCTGGCGCGCAGCCTCTATGCGGCGCACAGCCTGGCGGGGCATGGCGCGCTGGACTTTTCCAGCGTGATCCGGATGGTGCAAAAGGGCTGAAGCCCCAACCAGCGGCGCCTCCGCCAGCGTGAGGACGGCGAAGCTCGTCCGCCCTCGCGCTTCCAGGCTTCGACCTCCAAGCCTGGAAAGCGCAACAGATCCGCCTTCACTCAGCCACGCATGCGCCGTGATCCGCGGCGATGGTGCGCTGCGCCCCTTGCGCGCGGAAGGTCGCGCGTCGCGCCGAGTCCATGTCCCGTCGCTCTGTCAATGCGCCGGGGTGACGCAGCTTCGCGCGTCCCAGCCCCGGGGCGCTGATCGCACCGGTGGCTGGCGCTTTCCTTCGTCCTCCATGCGTCCTGTGCAAATAGCCCTTGCACAGGAAGCTTCGCTCCAACTATTATTAAGTTCATACCTTATGAAAAAGACCAGATCAAATCCGCCAAGCGAACCGTTGTACCGGCAGGTCAGCGTGACGCTGCTCGATCAGATCAAGTCTGGCGTGCGCTCGGTCGGCACGGTCCTGCCCAAGGAGATCGATCTGGCACACGAGCTGGGCGTCAGCCGGGTCACGCTGCGGCAGGCACTCGACATCCTAGAGAAGGGTGGGGTGGTCCAACGCGTGCGTAAGGTAGGAACCAAAGTCATCGCTGCGGCAATGGCCAACGCCTATGTGCAGCAAATGGACGGTCTCGAACACGCACTGAGGCTTGCCGGTCAGACCGCCATGCGCATTCACGGCCATGCCACCGTCAAGGGAGAGCCGGACGCCGGACTGGTCGGCGTGCCCAGCAGCACGGGCTACTGGCTCGCCATCGACGGCGTGCGCCACATGCAGGGCGCCAGCACGCCCTGCACCTGGACGCGCGTCTACGTCGACAACAAGTACGCGGGCATCACCCCCTTCCTCGCCGAAGAGGTCGATGGCGTCTACACGCTGGTGGAGAAGGTGTATGGGCTCGCGGTGCACGGCATCCGGCACTGCGTCTCGGCCTGTGCGCTGAATGCCGAGGCCGCTGGCGCACTGGGCCTGCCAGAGGGCGCGCCCGGACTCCAGGTGCAGGCATGGCTCTATGCACCGGGCGATGTGCTGATCGAGTACGTCCGCTCCATCCACAACCCGGCCCTCATCTCCATCGAACTCAAAAGCCATCGGGCACCAGCCTGAGGCGCTCACTCATCCAAAGGAACACGATATGAAGCTCATCCAGATTCCCGCCGGCGACGGCTTTTCCCTGCCGGCCCTGCACGTGCCCAGCGCCTCCGGGCGGGGACGGCCCCTGGTGCTGATCCAGGAAATCTTCGGCATCAACGATGCCATGGAGCAGGCGGCGCAGGCCTGGGCACAGGAAGGCTTCGAGGTCCTGTGCCCAGACCTGTTCGCCCGGCAGCAGCCGGGCGTCCGGCTCGATCCGCGCGTGCCCGAGCAATTCCAGCAAGGCATCTCGCTCATGCAGGGCATGGACTTCGGGCGCGCGATCCAAGACCTCGATGCCGCGCGGCAGTGGTTCGAGACCCAGGGCCGCGGCGACAAGGTGGGCGCGCTCGGCTACTGCCTGGGCGGACGGCTGGCCGTGATGATGGCCCTGTCCACGCCGATTGCGGCTGCCGTCAGCTACTACGGCGTCGGGCTGGAGGATCTGCTTCCCGCGCAACGCGTCGACGCGGCGCCTTGCCTGCTTCACATCGCGGAACTCGACGGTTTTGTGCCGCCCGCGGCACGCGAGACCATCCTGCAGCGAGCGGCTCTGCAGGACCGGATGCCGGCGCATGTCTACACGGGTTGCGACCATGCCTTCGCTCGCCCGGGCGGCGAACATTTCGACGCCGAGGCGGCTGCGCTGGCGCGCACCCGGACGCTGGCCTTCCTGGCGGCCTGAGCCGGATGCTTCCCATGCCCAGGCCTGCTGGACCACTGGAGGGCCGCGTCGTCGTCGTGACGGGGGCGGCGCAAGGAATCGGCCTAGCGGTGGCGCATCGCTTTGCGCAGGAGGGCGCGGCCATCGCCATGGTGGACGTGGACGGCCCGCGGCTGCGCGAGGCAGCGGCGCAGATCCAGGCGATCGGTGCGCCCGTCCTGGAATGCGTGAGTGACGTCGCCCAGGCCCAAGCCCTGCAGGAGGCCGCCGAGGCGACCCGGGCGCGACTTGGCCCCTGCGATGTGCTGGTCAGCAACGCCGGCATCCTGCTGCGCGGCGCACTGGACGAGCCCAGCAGCCTGGCCAATTGGCGACGCACGTTGGCCGTCAATCTCGATGGATGCTTCCATGCCGCGTTGGCCTTCTCGTCCCAGTTGCGGGAGACCCGGGGCTGCATCGTCAACGTGGCGTCGATCCACGCTTTCGTGGCCGTGCGCAATTCGGTGGC
Source organism: Pseudacidovorax intermedius (assembly GCF_003350475.1). Lineage (GTDB taxonomy): Bacteria > Pseudomonadota > Gammaproteobacteria > Burkholderiales > Burkholderiaceae_C > Xenophilus > Xenophilus intermedius. The sequence continues at coordinate 22,150 of NZ_QQAV01000013.1, read as the reverse complement.
GTACACCGCGTCCAAGGGCGGCGTGAAGCAGTTGACCCAGGCGCTGGCGCTGGAACTCGGCGGCGACGGCGTCCGGGTGAACGCGGTGGCGCCCGGCATCACGGAAACCGATATGACGGAAGGCACCCGCCGCGACCCCGAGGCGCTGTCCGCCTTTCTGGAGCGCGTGCCGTTGCGTCGCACCGTGCTGCCGGCCGACGTGGCCCATGCCGTTCATTTCCTCGCCTCGGACCAGGCCGCCTGCATCACGGGGGTGACGCTGCCGGTCGATGGCGGGTACTGCGCCATCTGAACGCGCGGCTTTCCGATTTCCGTCAACCCGAAACCTGGAGTTTCCATGCTCACTCGCCGCCGACTCGTCGCCACCGGATCCGCCGCCCTGGTGCTGCCGCCACTTGCCATTGCATCCGCGCAGGCGCAAACGGCACCCTTGAAGTCCACCCGGATCGTCGTGGGATACGCCCCCGGGGGAACCACCGACCTCGTGGCGCGGCGCGTGGCCGAGAAGCTGGGCGGCAGCTTTGCCGAGACGGCCATCGTGGACAACCGCTCGGGCGCGGGCGGGCAGATCGCCTGCATGGCGGTCAAGGGCGCGGCGCCCGACGGCCAGACCCTGCTGTGCACGCCGTACTCGTGCATGGTGATCTTCCCCTTCGTCTACAAGAAGCTGGGCTACGACCCGGTGGCCGACTTCGTGCCCGTCGGCATCGTCGCCACCACCACGCAAGCGATGGCAGTTGGCCCCATGGTTCCGGCCTCGGTCAGGACGTTGCCGGACTACGTGGCGTGGGTCCGCGCCAACCCGCAGTTCGCCAGTTATGGATCGCCGGCCGCCGGCTCCACATCGCACTTCCTGGGCGCGTTGCTGGGCCTGGAATCCAAGCTGCCGCTCGTGCAGGTGCCTTATCGGGGCGCCGTGCCCGGCATCGCCGATGTGGTGGCGGGCCAGATCCCGGTGATGTTCACCACGACCGGCGATCTGCTTCCGCATTACAAGGCCGGCAAGCTGCGCCTGCTGGGCACGTCGGGGCCGGCCCGCACTGTCTTCACGCCCGAGGTGCCCACCTTTGCAGAGCAGGGCTTCCCGATGCTGAGCAGCGAAGAATGGTTCGGCTTCTATGCACCTGCCGGAACACCGGCGGCCGTCGTGAAGAGCGCCAACGAAGCATTGCGCCTCACGATGACGAACCGCGCCGTCGTGGACTCGCTGGCAGGCGTGGGGCTGGTTGCCTCGGTGTCCTCGCCCGAGGAAATGGCTGCGTCGCAGCGGGCCCAGACCGAGCGCTGGGGCCCGCTGGTGCGCAAGATCGGCTTCACCGCCGATTCCTGAGTCGTCCCCGCCGCAGCGCTTCCGTGCGGGCGCGCTGCCGGCCATCACAGCCCGGCGGCGGAAGCAGGGCAGCTATCGCGGCGACGCGCCGCTGTCTTCGATCCCGGCCCAGCCCGCATCGGGATAGCGCGCGCCGGCCGTCGACCCGGGCGCGAACAGCCTGTCCAGCGTCTCCAGCTGCGCGCGGTCGAGCGACACGCCTGCGGCGCCGATGTTCTGCGCCAGATGCGTCTGTCGGCGCGCACCTGGAATCGGCAGCACATGGGGGCCGCGGTGCAGCGTCCAGGCCAGTGCGAGTTGCGTGGCGGGCGCGCCCCACTGCTCAGCCAGCATCCGCAAGGTTTCCACCTGCCGCCGGTTGGCCTCGGCGGCCTCGCCGTTGAAGCGGGGCAGGGCGCGGCGGAAGTCGCCTTCCTCCAGTTCCGAGGCTGCCGGCAGGGCGCCGGTCAGCATGCCGCGGCCCAGCGGGCTGTAGGCAACCAGCGCGATGCCCAGCTGCTGGGTGAGCGGCAGCAGCTCGCGCTCCAGTTGACGCTCCCACAGCGAGAACTCGCTCTGCAACGCCGCCACCGGATGGACCGCATGGGCACGGCGCAGGCTGTCCGCGCCAATCTCGGAAAAGCCGATGGCCCGTACCTTTCCCTCGGCCACGAGCCCGGCCATCGCGCCCGCCACGTCCTCGATGGGCACGGCCGGGTCGCGCCGGTGGCAGTAGTAGAGGTCGATGCAGTCCGTGCCCAATCGGCGCAGCGAGGCCTCGCAGGCAGAGCGGATGTAGGCAGGCGTGTTGTCGATGCGCCGCTCGTAGCGGCCCGGCTCGCGCACGATGCCGAACTTGGTGGCCACGGTCAGGTGCTGGCGCTCGTCGGGCGCCAGGTTGTTCAGGAAACGACCCAGAAGCGATTCGTTGTGGCCGAAGCCGTAGGTATCGGCCGTGTCGAAATGCTGGACGCCGAGGTCGACCGCGGCACGCAGCGTGGAGAGCGATTCGGCGTCGTCGCTGGCGCCGTAGAACTCGCTCATGCCCATGCAGCCGAGGCCGATGGGGAAGACCTTGCGGGCGGCAAGCTGTCGAGGCGTAACGCCGAGAGGGGCGGAAGGGTCAGGGCCGATGGTCATGGAAGCCTTGTGGAAGAAGAGGATGGGCCGCGAGGGGGCTGCCGGGCGTGCCGGCCGTCCGGCAAGGTGCGCGAGGGGCGGCGGGCCACGCCCACTGCCGCAAAGACCGCCGGTACGCGGAACAGGTCCGCATCGTCGTCCGCGGCAGCCTCTGCCGCAATCCAGCCCGGACTGCATGGCCCATCCAGCCCGGCTACACAATCCGTGGCCATGAGCCCGTCGATGCCCGACCTTCGCCAGCTGCGCGCCTTCGCCGCGGTGGCCGAACTGCAGAGTTATCGCCGCGCCGCCGCACGCCTGGGCGTGACGCCCTCGGCGGTCAGCCAGTCGGTGCGCGCGTTGGAAGACGCGTTGGGCCAGCCACTGGTCCAGCGCACCACGCGCAGCGTCGCACCGAGCGCGTTCGGCCTGCAACTGCTGGCGCGCGTGCGGCCGCACCTCGACGGACTGGAGGCCGCATGGCATGGCGCGCACGAGGCCGCCGGCGAACCTGCCGGCGTGTTGCGCCTGAACATGCCCCGCAGCGCGGCGCAACTGGTCATGGCGCCGGTGATGTCGGCCTTCCTCACCGCCCATCCGCGCATCGCGCTCGAACTTCAGACGCAGGATGGCTTTCTGGACATCGTGGCAGCCGGCTGCGACGCCGGCATCCGCTTCGCAGAGGCGGTTCCCCGAGACATGGTGGCCATGCCGATGGGCGGCCCGCAACGCTTCGTGGTGGTGGGCACGCCAGCGCTGCTGGCCGGAGGCGGCGCACCGGTCGACCCGTGGGCACTGCTCGATCGGCCCTGCATCCGGCAGCGATTCCCGCACGGCGAGATGTACCACTGGGAGTTCGCCCGCGGCACCGAACGCGTGGCGCTCGACGTGCGGGGCCGGCTGACGGTGGACGACCAGCCGCTCGCCCTGCAGGCCGCCCTCGACGGCGCCGGCTGGGCCTACGTGTACGAGGCCATGGCGGCGCCGCACCTGCGCAGCGGCCGCCTCGTCGCGGTGCTGGACGACTGGTGCCCACCGGGCACCGGCTTCCAGCTGTACTACCCGGGCCGGCGCCAGGCCTCGCCGGCGCTGCGGGCCTTCATCGACTGGTGGCGCGCGGAAGGCGCAGCGCTCATCGCTGGCTGAGACGGTCCAGCAGCGAATACCAGGCCACGCCCGCGGCGACGTGGAAGCGCTGCAGCCCGTGCAGCGGCTTCAGGCGTTCGGCAACGCGTGATGGCACCATCGATCTGCGGGGCCATGTGCGCGCTCGCTGAGCACCCCTGTGCGGCTGCTGGATTGAGGGACGCTGCGGCTCAGAGCTGCAGCACGATCTTCTGCCCGCAGGCGCGCGAGCAGCAGCTCATCATCTTGCGGTTCGCCTCGCGCTCGGCGCGGGTGAGCACACGGTCGCGGTGGTCGATCTCGCCGTCGACCACGGCCACCTCGCAGGAGCCGCACAGGCCTTCCTCGCAGTCGCTCTGGACGTCGATGTTGGCGGCGCGCAGGGCCTGGAGCAGCGTCTGGTCGGGCCGCACGGCGATGGTCAGGCCGGAGTCCTTCAGCTCGGCTTCGAAGCCATGTTCCTGGCTCGGGTCCAGCGTGCCCAGGGTGGAGGCGAAGTGCTCCACGCGCAGGCTGTCCTCCGGCCAGTGGGCGGCACGGGCGGCCAGCGCGTCGAGCAGGCGCGTCGGGCCGCAGGCATAGACCTGCGTGCCAGGCGTCGGCACGCGCAGCAGCTCGGCCAGGTCCAGCCGCCCGCCTTCGTCGCCGACATGCAGGTGCAGCCGTTCGCCGTGCAGCGCCCGCAGCGCGTCCACCATGGCCATGGTGCTGCGTCGCCGACCGCAGTAGTGCAACTCGTACGGAATGCCCAGCGCCTGCGCCCGCCGCGCCATCGCGCTGATGGGCGTGATGCCGATGCCGCCGGCGACCAGCACCAGGCCCTGCGCGCCTTCATCGAGCCGGAAGTGGTTGCGCGGCCCGCGGATGCGCAGGCGGGCGCCTTCGCGGGCATGGGCATGCATCCAAGCCGAGCCGCCCCGGCTCTCTGCCTCCAGCAGCACGGCGATCTCGAAGGCACGGGCATCGTCCGGGTCACCGCACAGCGAATACTGGCGCGACAGCCCGGTGTCGCCGCATTCCACGTCGATGTGCGCGCCGGGCGACCAGCGGGGCAGGGTGCCGCCATCGGCGGCCACCAGGCGCAGGCGCAAGATGCCCTCGGCCACCGGCTCGGCGCGCTCGACCACCACGGGCCGCGTCAGCGCATGGCCCGTGGGCTCGCCGATGCGCACTGGCGCGCGCTCGCCATCGCGGGCGCCCGGATCGCGGCGCTCGGGGTTGGCCGTTGGGTCCCATTCCACCCACAGGTGTTCGGGGCCGCGGAAGGAGGTGTTGGGCACGTAGCTGAACTGCTGCTCGGCCAGCCGCATGTGCGGCAGCCGGCGGGTGAACTCCTCCAGGAAGACCTGCATCTCCATGCGCGCCAGGTTCTTGCCCATGCACTGGTGCGAGCCGTAGCCGAAGGTCAGGTGGTCGCTGGCGTTGTCACGGCGGATGTCGAACAGGTCGGCATCGGCGAAGTGACGCTCGTCATGGTTGGCGGACGAGGTGACGATCAGCAGCTTGCTGCCCGCCGGAATGGCGATGCCGCCGACGCTCACGTCCTTCGTGGCCAGGCGGCGCCAGGCGGCGACCGAGCCGTTGTGGCGCAGGCATTCCTCCACGGCGTTGGGGATCAGGCCGGGGTCTTCGCAGATCTCGCGCCAGGCGCTGGGATGCTGCAGCAGCAGCTTCATCGCATTGGCGGTGGCGTTGGCCGTGGTCTCGTGGGCGGCGACGATGCCGGCCATCATCATCGAGTGCAGGTAGGAGTCGGTGACGACCTCCGGCAGTTGCTTCTGCATGCGGATGCCGTACTGCATCCAGCCCGGCGCGTCGGGATTGGCGCGCATCTTGTCGAGCACCTGGCCGGCGTACTGCCAGAAGTTGCCGACGGCATGGGCGACCGCTACCTGTTCCTCCGGCTTCGGCCGGCCCCAGGTGTTGACCGTGTGGGCGATGGAGTACTGGCGCAGCGTGTCCATGTCCTCCTCGGGCACGCCCAGGAAGTGCAGGGCGACGGTGAGCGGCACCTCCCACAGCATCTGGTCCACCAGGTCCGCGCGGCCGTCGTCGATGAAGCGGTCCACGTACTCGCGCGCCAACTGTCGCACCAGCGGCTCGTGGTGCTTGAGGTGCTCGGGCGTGAAGGGCTCCATCAGCGCGCGTCGGCGCGGCATGTGGGCGGGCTCGTCCTCGTTGACCAGTGTGCGGTTGAGAGCGAAGCCGTAGCTGGCCAGCACCGCGTTGGCCTCAGGCCCGGTGGGCGTGATCTTCTCCAGCGCGATGGACGGGCTGAAGGTGAGGTTGTCGCGAAAGATGGCCTTGATGTCCTCGTAGCGCGTCACCACCCAGTAGCCCAGCAGCGGGCTGTAGAAGACGGGCTCCTGCTCCCGGGCCCAGCGGACGTACTCGGGCGGGTCCTGCTGGTAGCCGTCGCTGAATGGGTCGAAGGCGGCCGCGGCATGGCTGACGGGGCAGCCATTGGGCGCCGAGGGGGCGGGCGCGGCGCCGTGGGCGAAGGGGCAGCCGCCGGTGGGCACGGAAGCGGGGGCGGCGGCGGTCGAGGCGGTCATTCGGCAACTCCGGAAAGCGAAACGCCCGCGCCATCCCTGGAGATGGCGCGGGCGTCGGTGGAGGATCAGTCGAGCGTGATGTTCAGATCGCGGATCAGCTTGTGCCAGCGCGCGTTCTCGCCCTTGAGCAGTTCGGCGAACTGCGCGGGCGTGTTGCCGACCGGCTCGACGCCGAAGTCGATCAGTTTCTTGTGCACATCGGGCGCGTTGATGGCGGCCACCACCTGCTTGTTGAGCGCGTTGACCGCGTCGGCCGGGGTGGCCGCCGGCACGACCAGGCCGACCAGCGCGGCGGCCTCGACGTTCTTGAAGCCGAGCTCGGCGAAGGTCGGCACATCGGGCAACTGGGGCAGGCGCGTGGCGTTGGCCACGGCCAGCGCGCGCACCTTGCCGCCCTTGATGAAGCCGGCACCGGCCGCCAAGTCCACCATCATGGCAGGCACCTGGCCGCCCGCCACGTCGGCCAGGGCCGGGGCGGCGCCGCGGTAGGGCGCATGGGTCATCTTGAGGCCGGCCTCGGCAGTTCCATCGCCAGGTGGTGCGGGCTGCCCGCGCCGGCCGACGCGAAGTTGATGCCCTGCGGATTGGCCTTGACCTGGGCGATGAATTCCTTGGCGTCCTTGGCCGTGACGCTGGGGCTGACGACCAGGATCATCGGGAAGCGGCCCATCAGCGTGACGGGCGCCAGGTCCTTGCCGGGGTTGTAGCTCAGGCTCTTGTAGAGAACGGGGTTGAAGACCAGCGTGCCGTTGTCGGCCGAGAGCATGGTGTAGCCGTCCGGCTGCGAGCGCACCACGTCGGCGGCGGCGATGGCGGTGTTGCCGCCCGGCTTGTTCTCGACCACCACCGGCTGACCGGTCTGCGTCGACAGCTGCTGGCCAATGGTACGGGCCAGGAAGTCCGACCCGCCGCCCGCCGGATACGGCACCAGCCAGCGCATCTGCTTGGACGGGTAGGCGGCCTGCGCCTGGGCCGAGGCGACGGGTGCCAGCAGCGGCAGCGCCATCAGGCAGGAAGCCAGAAGCTTCTTCATGGGAAAGTCTCCAGAACTTGACGCCCGACAAGGCGTCTTCGGGTTTTTGATAGGCGTAATTTTGGTACGCATTGCGTAATCTCGCGGATCGGGTTAACCCCATTCCCTCGCGCACCATGCCTCGCCGACCTTCGCCCTTGCCCGATTCCCCTGTTCCCGAAGCCGATGGCGCCACCGCCGGCTCGGCCGAGGCCGAAGCCCCCGCGCGTGCCCGCGAGCGCCGCCAGCGCGTGCAGTCCGCCGAAACCGGCATGGCCGTGCTCAAGGGGCTCGCGCGCCTGGGCGGGCGGGCCAGCCTGACGGCCCTGGCCGCCCACGTGGGAGAAAGCCCGGCCAAGGTCCACCGCTACCTGGCCAGCCTGGTCGAAGAGGAACTGGTGACGCAGGACAGCGGCTCGCAGCACTACTTCCTGGGGGCGGCGGCCATCCAGATCGGCGTGGCCGCCATGCGCCAGGCCGACCCGCTTCGGCTGGCCGAGCCCGCACTGGTGCACCTGCGCGAGTCGCTCGAAGTGACCTGCTTCCTGGCGGTGATGGGCAACAAAGGGCCGACCATCGTCCGCTTCGAGGAGCCCGGCCTGCCGATCACCGTCAATGTGCGCGTGGGCTCGGTGCTGCCGCTGCTGTGGTCAGCCACGGGTCGTGCCTTCCTGGGGTGGCTGGGCGACGAGGCGCGCGTGCGTGCGCTGGCCGAGGCGGAACTCGCGCAGGCCGATGGGCGGCATCGGGCCTCGCTCGCGGCCGAACGACCCATCGCGCAGCTGTGCGAGTCCGTGCGGGCCGCCGGCTGCGCCTGGGTGCGCGATACCAACCTGCCGGGCATCAGCGCCATCGCGGCGCCCCTGTTCGACCATGCCGGCCGGGTGCGGGCGGTGATCACGGCGCTGGGCGCCACAGGCGGGTTCGATCCCGACCCCGAGGGGCGGGTGGGCCTGGCCTTGCGCGAGGCCGCGTCTGCCGCCAGCCGCCGCCTGGGCCATGGAGCGGCCGCCGTCTGAGCCGCGGCGTTGTCTGGCGCACAGGGACGGCGCGGGCTGGTGAGCGTCCCGCGATGAAGGCTCAGGCCGTGCTGGCCGTGTTGGCCGTGCGGCTGCTCGCGCCGAGGTCGCGGCGAGGGTCGAATCCGGCCGTCGCCCTGGCGAGCTGCTCGTAGGCCGCACGCGCCGCCGCGCTGTCGGCCGGCGCGACGGCGATCGAAAGCACCAGGTACAGGTCGCCACCCAGCCCGCGGCCCTTCAGCCGCAGCTTCATGCCCGCACGCGCCGCAGCCGGCACCTTCACCTGCCCGGTGCCGCCGCCCGGCAGCGGCACCTCCACCTCGGCACCCAGCGCGGCTTCCGCGGGCGTCACGGGCAGATCCATGACCAGGTCGCGCCCCTCGACGCGGTAGAGCGGGTGCGGCGCGATCCGCACCTCCAGGTACAGGTCACCGGCCGGCTCACCGCCGATGCCCGGCATGCCCTGGCCCGCCAGGCGGATCTGCTGCCCGGGCCGCACCCCGCGCGGCACGCGCACCTGCAGCGTGCGGGTCACCGGCCGGGGCCGCCCGCCAGCGTCGATCTCCACCGCCCGCAACTGGATCTCGCGCTCGCCCCCGGCCAGGGCGAATTCCAGCGGGACCTCAATGGCGGCATGGCGGTCCTCGCCCGTCGCGCCGCGGGCACGTCGCCCGGCACCGCCGCCCGCAGGCCCGGCGCCGAACAGGTCGGAAAAGAAGGCGCCGAGGTCCGGCGCTTCGGCACCGGCGCCCGGGCCGCCGCTGCGGAAGAAGCTGAAGCCGTCCTCCCAGCCCGGCGGCGGCGCGAAGCCGTTGCCGGGCCCCATGGTCGCGCCGCGGCGCAGGCGCTCGGCCATCGCGTCGTATTCGGCGCGCCTGGCCGCGTCGCCGAGCACCTCGTGGGCCTCGTTGATCTCGCGCATGCGGGTCTGCGCGTCGGCTTCCTTGCTGACGTCGGGGTGGTATTTGCGCGCAAGGCGGCGGTAGGCCTTGCGGATCTGGTCGGCGGTGGCGTCGGGCGCCACGCCCAGCGTGTCGTAGTGGTTCTTCGAAGCGTCCATGGCGTTGCGTGTCCCAGGTTCGTGGATGCGCAAGGCCCGGGCCGTGCCGGGCCTTGCGTCGCCGGACGCCCAAGGCGTGCCGCGCAGACGGCGCGGCGCTGTGGGGGCCCGCCACGTCGCTGGTCCTGCACGCGTTGCGCGCCAGGCGATGCTGACCCCCAGGTGCAGTCCTGGCCCGATATTTGCAAGGGGGGCCGCATCGACGACGACGCTCAGCCGAAGACGACCCGGTTGCGCCCCTGCGCCTTGGCTGCGTACAGGCGTTCGTCCGCCGTTCTCAGCACCGCCTCCACGTCGTCGTCCGGGCCCTGCCATTCGGCAACGCCGAGCGACAGGGTGCCAGCCTGCCCATCGGGCGCCGCCGACTCGGCCGCACGGCGCCGCAGCGACTCGGCGATGGCCACCGCCTCGGTCAGGGCCGTGCCAGGCAGCAGCAGGGCGAACTCCTCGCCCCCGATGCGGCAGGCCAGGTCCTCGGGCCGCAGGCCTTCCGCCATGAGACCCGCCAGCTGGCGCAGATGGGCATCGCCCGCGTTGTGGCCGAAGCGATCGTTGACCTGCTTGAAGAAGTCGATGTCGAGCAGCACCACGCAGAAGGGGGTCTCACCCTCGGTCAAGACGGCCAGGCTGAAGTCGAACTGCCGGCGGTTGCCCAGGCCGGTCAGCGGATCGGTAGCGGCGTCCTTCTGCAGCCGGCGGAGGTTGCCGTCGAATACGCCCAGGCCCCGCAGCATGGCCTTCTTCAGCTGGGCTGCTTCCAGGTACCACGACGAGATCGAGCGCAGCCGCGCATCGGACTCGCCGGGCCGGTAGCTCGCCGCCGTGGCGGCCAGCGCATGGAGCGGGCTGGCGATCTTGAGGGCGAAGGCCCAGACCAGCAGCAGCGCCACCGCCGCAAGCGGCAGCGTCCACTCCATCACCTGTCGCATCAACGCACCGATGGGGGCCAGCGTGGCCGACAGCGGCCGTTGAACGACGATGCCCCAGCCCGTCGTGGGCACGATGGAATAGCCGGCAACCATCTCCACGCCCCGCGAGTTGACGAGCACCTCGCTGCCGGAGACCCCCTGGACGATGCGATCCGCCGCCGGGTTGATGCCCATGACGGAGCCGACCCGCTGCGTCTCGGGGTGATACAGGATGCGCCGCTCGCGGTCCACCACGTAGAGGTAGGAACCATCGTGGTAGTAGTGCGTGCCCAGCAGCTTGTTCAGCGCGCTCTGCTGCCGCAGGTAGATCGCGCCCAGGATCACGCCCTTGCGCGCGCCGTCCGCGGCCACGATGGGCTGCGAGACCAGCACCAGCATGTTGCCGCTGGGTGCGAGGTAGGGCGCGCTGACCCGCGGCCCGGCCGCCTCCAGGGCCTGCGTGGCCTGCGGCGTGTGCAGCAGCGAGCCGCGCAGGTTGAGCTGCGGGGGCGAATCGGCCAGAACCCGCCCCGCGCTGTCGGCGATCACCACCGAATTGAGGCTGTCGGTCTGCAGATGCAAGCGCCGGGCTTCGGCGTCCACGCGTCGGGTGTCGTTCAGGGCCGGGGCCACCTGGCTGGCGGCGTAGGCCATCTGCTGCAGCACGCCCTTGAAGTAGTCGTCGGTGCTGCTGGCAAGCTTGTTCGCATAGGCCAGGTTGGATTCGAGCGACTGCGCGATCAGTTGCTGACGCTGCACCTTGTAGCTGGCGTAGAAGGTGGCCAGCAGCGAGACCACCGCACTGGACGTGGTCAGCGCAATGATCAAGTGCCTCAGGTTGACCACCAGGGGCCAACGACGGCGGACGGATTTCATGAAGGCTGGTATCAACCGCCCGTGGCGTCAGAAAAAGTCAACTCATCGTTAATGTAGGCGCAATGACAAGTGCGCCGCGCACAACAGGCGCCGCCGCCGCGTGTCAGGCGACAGCGGCGATGCTGCCGTCGGCGGCCCGCAACGCGCGCACGCCCCAGCGGCCATCCGCGGCGCGATCGAAACGCAGCGGCTGCGCGTTGCCCAGCACCGCCGCATCCACGGTCACGTTCAGCAGCGCAGCCAGCACGTACAGGGTGCCGCCGTGGGCCACGACGAGCACGGGCGCCGGCTCCTGCAGGGCGGCGTCCAGGGCGGCACGCTTGCGGTCGACGAACTGAGCCAGCGTCTCGCCGCCTTCGGGGGCGCAGGCCCAGTCGATGTCCACCGACGAGGTGCCCACGAGGCAACCGAAGTGCCGCTCGCGCAGCACCTCGCGCGCCACCGGGGTGAGCTTGAGCGGCGCGGCCACGGTGTGGGCCGTGTCGAAGGCCCGACGTGCGTCGCTGCAGACGATGCTGCGGATGGGCTCGTTCGCGAGCACGGCGGCGGCGAGCGCGGCCTGCTGCAGGCCGAGATCCGACAGCGGTTCGTCATAGGACTGGAAGATCCGCAGCGCATTGCGCGGCGTCTGGCCGTGGCGAAGGAAGTAGAAGTGGTCGACGGCCGGGTCCAGGGGCGTGGCCGAGGCCAGCTGGATCAATTGCGCCAGGCCCTTGGCATGCTGGGTGAGTTGGGGTGCGGGATGGGTCATGGGACGGGTCGGGGTGGCGGGGCCGGCGCCGATGGGCGGCGCAGACGCGTTCAGAACTTGGGAATGCGCAGCGTCTTGCTGATCATCAATGTGCCCGACAAGGCATACAGCAATGTGAAGGCATGCAGCGTCCACGGCCCGATCTCCCAGCTGCCGCCCCACAGCGCGCCGCCCAGGCGGTCCTGCGCCGCGGCCCAGGCCAGCAGCCCCACCAGCACCACGCTGGTGGGAATGGGCGTGCCTTCGAAGTAGCGCACCTTGTCGCCGCCTTCGGACAGCGTTTCGGCCGTGACGTTATAGCGGGCCAGCCGGCTCACGCCGCAGCACACGAAGTACAGCAGCACCACCGCGTCCCAGCCGCCGCGCAGGCCGGCCGCGAAGCCCAGGGCAGCGGGCGCCACGCCGAAGGAAATCACGTCCGCCAGCGAGTCCAGCTCGCGGCCCAGCGCGGAATGGGTCTGCCGCCAGCGCGCGATGCGGCCGTCGAAGATGTCGAGCACGAAGGCGGCCGGTGCCAGCACGGCGGCCGCATAGAAATGCCGCACATCGCCGCTGGCGACATAGGCCATGGCCAGCAGCACCAGGCCCATGCCGCAGGCGGCGTTGCCCAGGGTGAAGAAGTCGGCCAGATGGAAGCCGCGGATCATCGAGAAATGCCGCCGGCGTGCGGAAGCGTCGACGGAAGAGACGTGGGTGGACATGGTGCGTTCACTCCTGGAAAGGGCTGGAAGACCGCATCACCCTAGCCGGCGACAGCGGCGGCCAATGTAGTCTGCCGTCCGGTTCCGGCCGCGGCGAGCCTCGCAAAGCGGCCCAGCAGGCTGGCGGCCTCAGGCGTGGGCCGCACCTGTGACGCCACCGCCGCGGGGTCGTCGAGGTGGGGCGCCTGCGCCTGGACGTAGCCCTGCATCGCCTCGGCATCGAACTCCGGGTGGAACTGCACGCCCCAGGCACAGCGGCCGATGCGGAAGGCCTGGTGCGGCTCGTGCGCGTTGGACGCCAGCGGCACGGCGCCGGGCGGAAGCTGCAGCGCACTCTGACGATGAATGACCTGGACAGGAAACTGCTCCGGCAGGCCGGCGAACAGAGGGTCGTCCTGCGCGTGGGACACCAGCCGCAGCGGCACGGTGCCGATCTCCAGCCCGCCCGGGTGGAAGTCCACTTGGCCGCCCATGGCGTGGGCCAGCAGTTGATGGCCGTAGCAGATGCCCAGCACGGGCACCTCGGCCTCCACGCAACGCGCCAGCCAGGCGGCCGTTCGCTCGCTCCAGGGCGCGCGGTGCGAGACCATTTCATGGGAGCCGGTGACGACGACGCCGCGCAGCATGCCCGGCTCGGGCAGGAGGCCGCCATCGCGCGGATCGCAGACCTGGATCTCGCCGGCATCGACGCCGAGGCCGCGAGCGATCCAGTCGTCGAAATCGCCCCGCTTGGCGCGCAGCGCGTCGAGCGTGCTGCCGGTCTTGACGATGAGCAGCGGCCGGGAATCGGCCGAGAGCGGGGAGGGGGAGGATGCAGGGGAGGAGAGGGCGGCACCAGCGGAAGTCATCCGCCGATCATGCCGCAGTGCGGCGGCATCCGGTGCCGGATGGCCCGGCGTCGCGCCGAGCCATGGGTGGGCCACTCAGCGCAGGCCGAAGAAGGAGAGCACGGCAGCGATGACGACGACCAGACCGACGATGTAGATGATGGTGTTCACGGAGGAGCTCCTCGAATTGCGATGGAATGCAGTGTGGGCCGGTCGGACGGCCGTCCGCCGTCGGACGGCCCAGGGGCCCGGTGTAGGAAGCCCGTCCGCGTTGTGAGGGAATTCGGCCCATCGGCCGGCCGCAATCGAGGCGTCAAAAGGGGGCAGCACGGCTTTCGGCCACGGGGCCCGCAGCCTGCACCAGGTGCGCCGCCACGCGCTCGACGGCCTCGTCGCGCGCGGACGAGACCACGGCCCGGCGTGCATCGGTCGGCCGCCACTCCGGATGCGCCCGCGCCACGCGCGTGGCCTGGACGGCGGCGCGCAGGGCATCGGACCGCTCGGGTGACACGGCGGCGGTTGCGGTGTCGACGGCCGCCGTGCCCACCGCGCCATGCCCGCGCGCCTCGAGCGCCCGCACCAGGGCCAACTGGCGCTCTGCCAGCACGTACAGCACGGTGTCCTCCACGGTCAGTGCCTGCTGCCCGCGCAGGCGTCCGGCCAGGCGGCGGCCCAGCGGGCCGAGCCCCTGGGCCAGCGCACCGCCCACGGTGCCGCCCAGCAGGGCGCCGGCCCCCAGCGACAGCCCGCCCACCGCCAGATCGGCCGCGGCGCCCAGCACCGCGCCCACCGCCGCGCCCTGGCCCAGGCGCAGCCCCGCCTGACGCAGCAGCTCGGGGTTGAACAGGTCCATCCCTTCGAGGCCTTCCAGCTGCGGCAGCGGCGGCTCCGCCGCGTCGCCGGACCGGAAGCCATACAGCCTGAGCAACGCCGCGGTGTTGCCGCGCACCTCGTCCTGCAAGGTGGCGCGCAGGGCCTCCACCTCGGCGGCGCGGCGCTGCGGATCGGCCAACTGCGCCGTCGGCACCACCCGCTGCAACGCGGCGCACGACACCAGCGTGCCCGCCACGGCATGGCAGGCGCCGGCATGCCGGGCGGCGGCTTCGGCCAGGAGATGCGCGGCCACGGCCCGCAGCGCTTCGCGGCGTGCGGGCAGCAGGGTGCCGAGGTCGTGGTACAGATCGCGCTCGGCACCGGTGAAGGGCGCGGCGGCGTCGAATCGCACCACGGCATGCAGGCCGGCGTCGGACAGCATGGCGCGCCACTGTGGCTCCCGGCTGGCGCCATGGGCGATGAAGTTGAGCACCGGCAGCACGGGCCGGGCACAGGCGCCCAGCAGTTCGACCTCGTCGCGGTACTTGGGCAGCACCGGCTCGCGCGTGTCGATCACCAGGAAGGCGGCATCGGCATCGAGCAGCAGGCGCAGCACCTTCGCCTCCTGCTCGAAGGCGGCCTGCGCCTCGGGGCCCTGCAGGAAGGCCCGGATGCGGGCGGGCCGGCTGTCGCCGGGCAACTGCGACACGTGGGCCAGCAGCGTGACGGCGTCCTCCAGGCCCGGCGTGTCGTGGAAGCGCACGACCGGCGTGCCGTCGATGCGCAGGTCCACCTGCTCCACGTGGCGGGTGGTGCCGGGCCGGTCGGAGACCTCGCCGAAGTCGACCCGCCGCGTCAGGGTGCGCAGCAGCGAGGTCTTGCCGACATTGGTGTGGCCCACCACGGCGATGCGCAGCGGCGGCGCGTCGGGGCCGGTGCCTGCGGCGCGGTCCAGGGCGGTCGACGGGGGCATGGCGGCGGTCATCGGGGTGCCTCCGGCGTCGCCGGTCCAGACGCAACGTCCGCCAGGGCGGACTGCCAGTGCGGATGGCAGGCGACGAGCGCATCCAGGCCAGTGTCATGCAGCCACCGCGGCCAGCGGGCCCGCTGCGCTTCGTCCGCCTGGTCGGCATCGACCAGCCAAAGGTGCAGCGAAGCGGTCAGGGGCAGCAACTCGCGCAGCAGGCGTTCGGTGCCGCGGTCGGGGCTCGCCGTGGCCTGGCAGGCCACCACCAGCCGCCGCGGTCGCCAAGTGGCCACCTGCTGAACGGCGGCGCCGCGGGCTGCGGCGCTGCCATCGCAGGCCCATGCCCGGACGTCGTGCGGCAGATCGGCCGGCGGCCAGGGCTGCTCGGGTGGGAGTTCGAAGGCCAGCAGCACGGGGGCGCCCGGCGCATCGCCGGCGGGCCGGGGCAGGCCGGCGCCATGTCCGGGCACCGGCTCGGCGTCGACCACCCGGGCGGGTGCCAGGGCATCCAGCCGCGCCTGCAACTGCCGGTAGTAGGGCAGGGTGAAGTCGGGCTGCAACCAACGGCGCCGTGCCCGCCACAGGACAGCGCACCACAGGGCGCACAGCAGCCGCGGCAGCAGGCCATAGACGAGCACGCAGCCCACCAGCCACCAGGCCAGCACCGCCTGGCCCGCCGCATCGGGCGGGGCGGCGGGATCGCCCGCGGCACGAATCAACGCGGCGTCCGGCACCGGAAAACCCAGGAGGCCGGGCAGCCATGCCATCGCATCGATGGCCCGGGCAAAGCCGGCGGGATCGAGCAGCGTCGTCTCCCAGCCCAGCGTGTAGCGGCGGAAGGCCAGGGCGGACAGCAGCGCTGCGATGGCGACGCCGAAGCCGATGGCCCACAGCAGGTGGCTGGCCAGGCCCAGCAGCCAGGGCAGCAGCCGCGCCCGCTGCAGCAACTGGACGCCGGCCTGCAGCAGCGCAGCGCCCTCGCGTCCGCGGCCCAGGGCCGTGCGCGCGGTGAGGGCCAGCCACAGCCGGCCAGCCAGGGCGCCGTCCCGGCCGCGGCCCGGCACCAGCAGCGCCGCCAGCCAGGCCAGCAGCGACAGGCCATGCAGGCCCAGCAGGCCCGCCAGCGAGGCGACGACGTTGATGCGGCGCTCTTGCGCATCCACCACCGCGCCCGCCAGCCCCAGGCCGGCCACCACCATGAGCGCGGCGAGGCCCAGCAGCACCAGGGGGGCCAGGTCGCGGGCGCGGGCCAGCCGGCCGGGCAGACCAAGGCGCTCGGCCAGCAGGCGGGCCCGCTGCACGAGCGGCCAGGGTGCGGGTTCGGGCGCATGGGCGAGCTGGCGCAGCACCGACTGGTCTTCCAGCAGGCCGTCGGACTCGATGCGCCGGATCGCCTCGGTCGTGAGCGCATCGGCGAAGGACAGGGGGGCAGGCGAGAGGCTCAAGAGGGAAGGCGCGGCAGCAGCCGGCAGCTCGGCGAGGGGCGGGACATGGGCTCTATTGTCCCCGGCGGCCGACGTCTGACGGTCGGCTGACCGTTCATTTGCCTGCCCCCCGGCCCGCTGATAGCCTCGCTCGCCATGCGAATCCTGCTGGTCGAAGACGATGCCGTGCTCAGTGGCGTGATGTGCCGCAGCCTGGGCGACACAGGCCACGCGGTGGCCCTGGCCGCCACCGTCGAGGAAGCCGATGCGCAGTGGTCCAACGGCGGTTTCGACGCCGTGCTGCTCGACCTGAACCTGCCCGAGAACACCCGCCCCGACAGCGGCCTGGGCAGTGGCCTGCTGGCCCTGCGCCGCGCCCGGGCCCGCGGCGACCGCACGCCCGTCATGGTGCTGACGGCCCGCAACCGGACCGACGAGCGCGTCATCGGCCTGGATTCCGGGGCCGACGACTACCTGGGCAAGCCCTTCGATCCTGGCGAGCTCGAAGCGCGTCTGCGCGCGCTGGTGCGCCGTGCCGAAGGCGCGAAGGACGTGGTGGCCGTGGGCCGCCTGCAGCTGGACCGCCGTGCCCGGCGCTTTCGCATCGACGGCGAGCCGCTGGACCTGCCGGCGCGCGAATTCGGCCTGCTCTGGGCCCTGATGAGCCCGCCCGGCCAGGTCCTGGCCAAGCGCGAACTGGCCCGCAAGCTGGCCGAGGAGGCGGACGGCCCGCTCAGCGACAACGCGCTGGAGGCCTTCGTCTCCCGCCTGCGCAAGCGGCTGGTGGACAGCGGCGTCGGCGTGCGCACCCTGCGCGGCATCGGCTACCGGCTGGAAGCCGACACCGCCTGAGCGGCACCGGCGCCTGTGGCGCATCCATGAAAAAAGCGGCCCCACGAGGCCGCTTTCGTCTTGATGGGGCCGAGGAAGCCCCGTCCGCCGATCAGCGCTTGCTGTCGTCCTTGATCTGCGGCAGCTCCGTGCCCTCGGGCTTGGCCAGCAGGCCGGCCTGCACGTAGGTGGCCAGCTTGGCGCGGGTGTCGACGATGTCGAGGTTGCGCATGGTCAGCTGGCCGATGCGGTCGGCGGGGGAGAAAGGCGCGTCTTCCACCTTCTCCATCGACAGGCGCTCGGGCGCGTACGTCAGGTTGGGCGACTCGGTGTTCAGGAGCGAGTAGTCGTTGCCGCGGCGCAGTTCCAGCGTCACCTCGCCGGTGATGGCGCGGGCCACCCAGCGCTGGGCGGTTTCGCGCAGCATGATGGCCTGCGGGTCGAACCAGCGGCCCTGGTAGAGCAGGCGGCCCAGTTTGAGGCCGTTGACGCGGTACTGCTCGATGGTGTCCTCGTTGTGGATGCCGGTCACCAGCCGCTCGTAGGCGATGTGCAGCAGTGCCATGCCGGGGGCCTCGTAGATGCCGCGGCTCTTGGCTTCGATGATGCGGTTCTCGATCTGGTCGCTCATCCCCAGGCCGTGGCGGCCGCCGATGCGGTTGGCCTCTTCCATCAGGGCGACCAGGTCGTCGTAGGTCTTGCCGTTGAGGGCGACCGGGCGGCCTTCCTCGAAGCGCACGCGCACCTCTTCGGCCTTGACCTCGACCTCGGGCTTCCAGAAAGCCACGCCCATGATCGGGTTGACGATGCGGATGCCGCTGGACAGCAGTTCCAGGTCCTTGGCCTCGTGCGTGGCGCCCAGCATGTTGGAGTCGGTGCTGTAGGCCTTCTCGACCGACATCTTGTAGTCGAAGCCGTTGGCGATCAGGAACTCGCTCATCTCCTTGCGGCCGCCCAGCTCGTCGATGAAGGTCTGGTCCAGCCAGGGCTTGTAGATCTTCAGGCCCGGATTGGTCAGCAGGCCATAGCGGTAGAAGCGCTCGATGTCGTTGCCCTTGAAGGTCGAGCCGTCGCCCCAGATGTTGACGTCGTCTTCCTTCATGGCGGCCACCAGCATGGTGCCGGTCACGGCGCGGCCCAGCGGCGTGGTGTTGAAGTAGGTCACGCCGCCGGTGGAGATGTGGAAGGCATTGGACTGCAGGGCGGCGATGCCCTCGGCCACCAGTTGCTGGCGGCAGTCCACCAGGCGGGCCTTCTCTGCGCCATAGGCCAGCGCCTTGCGCGGGATCTCGTCGTAGTCGGGCTCGTCGGGCTGGCCGAGGTTGGCGGTGTACGCATAGGGCTGGGCGCCCTTCTTCTTCATCCACAGCAGGGCGGCGCTGGTGTCCAGGCCGCCGGAGAAGGCGATGCCGACCTTCTGGCCGGTGGGGAGGGATTGCAGGATGGTGCTCATGTGCGTCGGAAGGAAGCGTCGTCGTATCGGTTGCGGCGCGGGCCGCGAACCCGCGATTGGACCATAGGGAGGCGCCCGCGGCGTCAGCGCGGCAGCACGAGCCGGCAGCTGTCGCCGCCGGCCTCGCGCCACACGCGCACGGCCGACACGGGCAGCTGGCGCTCGCGCAGCGCGGTGGCGATGTAGGCGCAGAGGTTCTCCAGCGTGGGCGTGCCCAGGCCAGGGACTTCGTCGAGCAGGTGGTGGTCGAGCGTCTGGCGCAGCGTCTCGATCTCGGCGCGCAGCACGGCCAGGTCGACCACCATCCCTGTGGCGGCGTCGCGCGCGCCCTGCACGCTCACCTCGGCGTGGTAGGTGTGGCCGTGCACGCGCAGGCTGCTGGCCGTGTCGTGCGCCCGCCGCAGCGTGTGAGCGGCGTCGAAGAAGAAGCGCTGCGACAGCTCGAATTCGAATTCCATGGCCGTGCTCACCGGATGCCGATCACCTTGTGCGTCTGCGTGCTCAGGCGCCATTGCGGGCGCTGAAGGCAGACGTCGATGCACGCGCGGGTGTGGGCGGCGCGCTGCGGGTCGTCCAGTGGCTGCAGGTAGTGCCGGCCGAAGTCCAGCGCCTCCATCTGGGCCAGGTCGATGCCGGCCTGCGGCCACACCAGCTTGAGTTCGTCGCCGCGGCGCTGCACCAGCGCATTGCCGGCCTTGGGGCTGACGCAGATCCAGTCGATGCCTTTGGGGGCGGGCAGGGTGCCGTTGGTTTCGATGGCGATGGCGAAGCCGCGCGCATGCAGGGCGGCCACCAGGGCATCGTCCACCTGCAGCAGCGGCTCGCCGCCGGTCAGCACGACGAAGCGGTGATCGTGCGCCGGCGCGGGCCAGCAGGCGGCGACCTGGTCGGCCAGAAGCTCGGCCGTCGCGAACTTGCCGCCGAGCGTGCCGTCGGTGCCCACGAAGTCGGTGTCGCAGAAACGGCACTGGGCGCCGGCGCGGTCCTCCTCGCGGCCGGACCACAGGTTGCAGCCCGCGAAGCGGCAGAAGACGGCCGGGCGCCCGGCCTGGGCGCCCTCGCCCTGGAGGGTGTAGAAGATTTCCTTGACGGCGTAGGCCATGGCGCGGCGCGGCGAAAAAACCGGCGATTGTCGCAGGGCAGCCTCGTTGGGCGGTCGGCCCCGGCGCAGGCCGCGCCTCAGCAGGCCGCGCCTCAGCGCGCCGCGGCTTCCGCCGTCGCCTCGGCCTCGTCGCCGAAATCCTCGCCCAGGAAGCCACCGCTCTGGTGCGCCCACAGGCGCGCATACA
The DNA here is from genome assembly GCF_003350475.1 of Pseudacidovorax intermedius. Classification (GTDB taxonomy): domain Bacteria; phylum Pseudomonadota; class Gammaproteobacteria; order Burkholderiales; family Burkholderiaceae_C; genus Xenophilus; species Xenophilus intermedius. The sequence continues at coordinate 2,111 of NZ_QQAV01000013.1, read as the reverse complement.
GCCCGCCGCGGGCCAGCAGTTCGCGGTGCGAGCCTTCCTCCACCACGCGGCCGGCATCGAGCACGATCAGCCGGTCCATGGCCGCGATGGTCGACAGGCGGTGGGCGATGGCGATCACCGTCTTGCCTTCCATCAGCCGGTTCAGGCTCTGCTGGATGGCGGCCTCCACCTCGGAATCGAGGGCGCTGGTGGCTTCGTCCAGCAGCAGGATGGGCGCGTTCTTGAGCATCACCCGCGCGATGGCGATGCGCTGACGCTGCCCGCCGCTGAGCTTGACGCCACGCTCGCCCACGTGCGCGGCCAGGCCGTGGCGGCCCTGCGGGTCGGTGAGCGTGTCGACGAAATTGGAGGCCTCGGCCCGCTCGGCGGCGGCGCGCACCTCGGCCTCGGTCGCATCGGGCCGGCCGTAGGCGATGTTGTCGAACAGCGAGCGATGCAGCAGGCTGGTGTCCTGCGTGACCATGCCGATGTGGGCGCGCAGGGAATCCTGGGTGACGTGGGCGATGTCCTGCCCGTCGATCAGCACACGGCCGCCTTCCAGGTCGTGAAAACGCAGCAGCAGGTTCACCAGCGTGGACTTGCCCGCGCCGGAGCGGCCGACCAGGCCGATCTTCTCGCCCGGCCGCACGGTGAGGTTCAGGCCGTCGATCACCGTGCGGCCTTGCACGGCCGGCGCCGCCGCACCGGGCAGCAGGGGCGGGCGGTAGCTGAACTTCACGTCCTCGAAGCGCACCTCGCCGCGCTCGACCACCAGGGGCTTCGCATCGGCCGCGTCCACCACGGTGCGCTGCCTGCTCAGGGTGTTGATGCCGTCCTGCACGGTGCCGATGGCCTCGAACAGGCTGGTGGTCTCCCACATGATCCAGTGCGACATGCCCTGCAGGCGCAGGGCCATGGCGGTGGCGGCGGCCACCGCGCCCACGCCCACCGCGCCGCGGCTCCACATCCACAGGCCCACGCCGGCCATGCCGCCCACCAGCAGCATCGACAGGGCATGGTTGACGATCTCGAAGGCGCTCACCAGCCGCATCTGCGTGTAGCCGGTCTTGACGAAGTCCTGCATGGCGGCGCGGGCGAACTGCGCCTCACGCCGGGTGTGGGAGAAGAGCTTGACGGTCGCGATGTTGGTGTAGGCGTCGGTGATGCGCCCGACCATGGCCGAGCGCGCATCCGCCTGCGCCTTGCCGATGCGTCCCAGCCGCGGCACGAAGTACGCCATGGCCAGCAGGTACAGCACCAGCCAGACGACGAAAGGCCAGATCAGCCCGCCCGCGAACACGCCGGCCAGCACCACGATGGTGGCGACGTAGGTGGCCATGGTCACCAGCACGTCGGCCATCACGAAGAGCGTGTCGCGCACCGCCAGCGCGGTCTGCATCACCTTGGTGGTGATGCGGCCGGCGAACTCGTCCTGGTAGAAGGACATGCTCTGGCCCAGCATGAGCCGGTGGAAGTTCCAGCGCAGCCGCATCGGCAGGTTGATGGCCAGCACCTGGTGCTTGACGATGGTCTGCAGCGCCACCACGAACACGCTGGCCGCCAGGGCGACCGCCAGCCAGGTGAGGGCGCCGCCGCGCTCGGCCCACAGTTGCGCGGGTGAGATGCCCGACAGCCAGTCCACCAGCCGGCCCAGCATGCCGAAGAGCAGTGCCTCGAAGGCCGACATGATGGCCGTGAGGAAGGCCAGCGCGGCCACCTTGCCGCGCACGCCTTCGGTGGTGAACCACAGGAAGGCGAAGAAGCCCTTGGGCGGCAGCGAAGGCTCGTTGGGCGGATAGGGCTGAAGCAGTTTTTCGAAGAAGCGGAAGAGCAAGCGTGGTGTCTCCTGGACGAGGCCCGGCACTGTACCGGCGGTGCGGCGACGGCACGACGAGCAGGGATTTGCGGACGGCGCGCGACGGCTTGCAAAGTGCAGTGGCGCACACGGCCATCCGGGCCGTGATGCCTCCCGGCCGTTTGGGCCGAGCCTGTCGAAGCCCTGCACCGCGCTTCGGCCCGCCTGAACGGAATCAGCCAAATCGGGATAGGGGTCCGTCATTGTCGACGGAGCCCCTCCCACACCACCCGGCATGCGGGTCCGCACCGGGCGGTTCGAGCGCTTGAGGTCATGA
>NZ_QQAV01000012.1 GCF_003350475.1 Pseudacidovorax intermedius | reverse complement strand
GACTACAACGGCAGCCTGAGCTTCACGTACACGGCGACGGACGGCCGCACGCCGGTGACGGCGACGGTCAACGTCGAGGTCACGCCCGTCAACGACGCGCCGAAGGCGGTGGACGACGCGGTGAACACCGCCGAGGACACGCCGATCTCCATCCCGGTGCTGCGCAACGACACCGACGTGGACGGCGACCCGCTGAGCATCATCGGCTTCACGCAGCCCTCGCACGGCACCGTGACCCTGGGCGCGGACGGTAACCCGGTCTACACCCCCAGCCTGGACTACAACGGCGCCGACAGCTTCACCTACACCATCAGCGACGGCAACGGCGGCACGTCGACCGCCACGGTGTCGATCACCGTGGGCGGCGTCAACGACGCACCCGTGGCGGTGCCCGACACCAACATCACCAGCGAGGATCTGGTGCTCAAGGTGGGCACGGTGGGCGGCGTGCTGGCCAACGACCGCGACGAGGACGGCGACACGCTGTCGGTGGTCAAGGTCGGCTTCAATGGCGCGTCGGTCGATGCCGGCAGCCCGATCCAGGGCCAGTGGGGCACGCTGACCCTCAATGCCGATGGCAGCTACACCTATGCGCCCAATGCAGCCGCGCAAGGCCTGGACGATGGCGAGAGCGCCAAGGACGTCTTCAGCTACACGGTCACGGATCCTTCGGGCGCCACCTCGACCACGACGCTGACGCTCACGGTGACGGGCGCCAACGACGCGCCCGTGGCGGTGGACGATTCGGCCACCACGCCGGAAGACACGGCCGTCACCATCAGCGTGCTGACCAATGACACGGACGTGGACGGCGAAGCGCTGACCGTGACGCAGATCGACGGCAAGGCCGCCACCGTGGGCCAGGCCATCGCGGTCGAGCATGGCACCGCCACGCTCAATGCCAACGGCACCATCACCTTCAACCCCGATGCGGGCTACAACGGCCCGGCCAGCTTCACCTACACGGTGAGCGACGGCACGGCACGCGACATCGCCACCGTCAACATCGTGGTGGACAGCGTGAACGACCCGCCGAACGCGCTGGACAACGTGGTCACGGGCTTCGAGGACGCGCCGCTGACCTTCGATCCGCGCTCCAACGACGTGGATCCGGATGGCGACGCGCTGACCATCACCGCCATCAACGGCCAGCCGATCACCGTCGGCAAGCCGGTGGCGCTGGCCGACGGTCTGCTGAGTCTGAACACCGACGGCACGCTGACCTTCACGCCCAACAAGGACTTCAACGGCAAGGTCGACTTCCAGTACACGGTGGACGACGGCCGGGGCGGCACCGACACCGCCAAGGTGACGATGAACATCACGCCGGTGAACGATCCGCCGGTGCCCACCGACGTGCCCAACGTGCCGGGCCAGAGCTTCGATCCGACGACCAAGAACTACAGCCTGGTCACGCCCGAAGACACGCCGATCAGCGGCAAGGTGGCCGCCACCGATGTGGACGGCGACACGCTGACCTTCGCCAAGAGCAGTGACCCGGCGCATGGCACGGTCACCGTCAACACCGACGGCAGCTACACCTACACGCCCAGCCAGGACTACAACGGCAAGGACAGCTTCACCGTGACGGTGAGCGACGGCAACGGCGGCACGGCGACCTCGACGGTGTTCATCACCGTCACGCCGGTCAACGATGCGCCCACGGCGCCGAACTACAGCCTGACCACGCCGGAAGACACGCCCATCAGCGGCAAGGTCGTGGGCAGCGACGTGGACGGCGACACGCTGAGCTACACCAAGGGCAGCGATCCGAAGAACGGCACGGTGGTCGTCAACGCCGACGGCAGCTACACCTACACCCCGGGCAAGGACTACAACGGCAGCGACAGCTTCACCGTGACGGTGAGCGACGGCAACGGTGGCACCGCCATCTCGACCGTGACCATCGGCATCACGCCGTCCAACGACGCGCCCACGGTGCCCAACTACGAGCTGACGACCCAGGAAGACAAGCCGGTCAGCGGCAAGGTGGTGGGCAGCGACGTGGACGGCGACACGCTGAGCTACACCAAGGGCAGCGATCCGGCGCACGGCAGCGTGACGGTCAACGCCGACGGCAGCTACACCTACACCCCCGGCAAGGACTACAACGGCAGCGACAGCTTCACCGTGACGGTCAGCGACGGAAAGGGCGGCACGGCCACCTCGACGGTGACCATCGGCATCGACCCGGTCAACGACAACCCGGTGCTGCCGACCAACTACAGCACGGCAACCCAGGAGGACACGCCCGTCACCGGCAAGGTGGTGGCCACCGATGTGGATGGCGACAACCTCAGCTATGCCAAGGGCAGCAACCCGGCGCATGGCACCGTGGTCGTCAATGCCGACGGCAGCTACACGTACACGCCCACCAAGGACTACGCCGGCAACGACAGCTTCACCGTGACGGTGAGCGACGGGGCGGGCGGCACGGCCACCACGACGGTGAACGTGACCATCGCGCCGGTGGCGGACACGCCCAAGGTGGTGGTGGATGTCGGCACGCCCGTGGCCACCCAGGTGACGGTGACCAGCCAGAACGCGGGCTCCACCGACCAGGGCTTCAAGGTGACGGCGACCAAGCTGGACGGCACCCCGGGCACCATCAGCTTCATCAACGGTGGCGGCGTGGTGGGCTTCGGCGTGGCGGGTGCGGCCAGCAACGGTGCCGACACCGAGCTGGGCTACCAGTCCGGCAAGTCCGAGAAGCTGTCCATCGCCTTCGACAAGGCAGCCTCCAGCGCGACGCTGACCTTCTCGTACCTGAACCCGACCGAGCATGCCAGCTACACGCTGTACGACGCGACGGGCAAGGTGATCGGTGGCGGCGTGGTGACGGGGGTGACCGACCTGATCGATCCGTCGATCACGGTCAAGAGCGACACCGGCGCGCTGATCAGCCGCATCGAATTCGCGGCCCCGGGCACCAATGACGACTACGTGATCAACAAGGTCAGCTATGTGGTGGGCGAGACGGTGCCGGTGACGGTCACCGTCACGCCGAGCGACGTGGACAACTCCGAGTTCGTCAGCGGCGTGGTGCTGCGCGTGCCTGCGGGGGCGACGCTGTCGGCCGGCACGGCCAATGCCGATGGCACCTGGACGCTGCCGCTCACGAGCAATGGCGGCTACACGGTGAACGTCGATCCGGTGACCCATGCGGTGACCATCACCGGCCTGACCCTGTCGGTGCCGGCCTCGTACACCGGCGACCTCTCCGTCACGGCCGTGGCCACCGTGTATGACACGGTGCCGACGGCCACCACCACCGGCACCGGCAGCGACACCGAGACCAATGCGCCCATCGTTGCCTACGACGACGTCGGCAGGGTCAAGAGCGGTGCGACCCTGACCGTCTCCGCGGCCAATGGCGTGATCCAGAGCGGCGCCGATTCCGGCGGCAAGGACGTGGGCACCGGCCTGGTGGTCACCGGCGTGCACACCGGCGGCGACGCGACCAGCGTGGCTGCCACCGCCACCGCCGCGCCCGGCCAGACGCTGACCGGCCAGTACGGCAAGCTCACGCTCAATGCCGACGGCAGCTACACCTACGTGGCCGACAACGCCAGCGGCCTGCCGAGCAACAAGACGGTGACGGACACCTTCACCTACACCGTCACCGGCGAAGCCGGCAAGACCGAGACGGCGCAACTGGTGATCTCCATCGGCGGCACCAACAACGCGCCCACCATCCAGGCGGGTGCCGTGGCGGCCGTCTCGGAAGAGGGCCTGCCGGGCGGCATCCCCGACACCACGGGCAACACCGACACCACCAACGCACGCACCGCGACGGGCAACGTGGTGATCGGCGACATCGACGGCGATACGCTGGCCGTGACGCTGGTGGCGCCCACGACGGCCCTCACCTCGGGTGGCCAGTCCATCGTCTGGACCGGCGCCGGCACGCAGGAGCTGATCGGTCACATCGGCAGCGCCACGGGCACCGAGGCCATCCGCGTCGCCATCGGCAACGACGGCGCCTACACCGTCACGCTGAGCAAGCCGCTCGACCAGCCCGTCAAGGGCCAGGAGGACGTGAGCCAGTTCAACGTCGGCGTGCGCGTCAGCGACGGCACCACCGCCACCACCGGCAGCCTGACGGTGCGCGTGGAGGACGACAGCCCTGTCGCCGCCAACAGCACGGCCACCGGCTTCGTGCGTGCGGACAGCATCAGCATCAACTCGCTGCAGGGCGGCTGGATCAACCCGGTGTTCGACAACGGCACCCGCCAGACCAGCCAGTCCAACACCGACAACGACAGCCTGGTCGACAAGATCAGCTGGGGCTCTCCGGCCAGCGGCAGCGGCCAGTCGGGCTACACGCTGGTGGACAACATCGGCTACACCAGCGCCACGGGCACCGCCATCAAGGCTGGCACGCCCTTCAAGCTGGCCGACTTCACGCACGACAACTGGCCGATCAACAGCGGCTCGTCCACGCTGGACAAGGTGACGATGACCATGTCCGCCAACGTGGTGATCAACGGCGTGGTGACGGCGGTGAGCTTCAACGTGCTGTTCGACCACACCGAGACGCCCAACGGCAACGACCCGGTGGCCTCGCGCGACATCATCAGCCTGCCGGCGCAGGACGTGATCGTGCAGGTCGGCATCCAGAGCTACACCTTCCGGGTGGAGGGCTTCAAGGACGCCAGCGGCAACTTGGTCAACACGATCTACACCGACGAGCAGGCCAGCAACACCTACAGCCTGTGGGGCAGCATCAGCTCGACCGATGCGCTGCCGCACATCACCGGCCAGGTGGATGCGCAGGCGGGTGCCGACGGGCTGGCCAGCGTGACCTGGGGCGACCTGACGAGCCAGTACGGCACGATGAAGGCCAATGCCGACGGCACCTACGACTTCGAGGTCAACCGTGCCACCCGCGACACGCTGGCGCCCGGGCAGTCGGTGACGCAGAACTTCAGCTACACCGTGACCGACAAGGACGGCGACACCGCCACTTCGACGGTGACGATCAGGATCGAGGCGCCGTCCGAGATCCAGCTGACGTCCACCACGGGCCAGGACTACACGGGCACCGACCATGGCGACCGCATCGTGGGCAGCACCGGCAACGACGTCATCAACGGCGGCGCTGGCGACGACTCGATCCGCGGCGGCGACGGTGCGGACACGATCCGCGGCGGCTCGGGCAACGACGTGCTGACCGGCGGCGCCGGTGCCGACACCTTCGTGTGGAAGCTGGGCGACCAAGGCACGTCGGCCACGCCGGCGCGCGACATCGTCACGGACTTCGGCACGGCCTCCAAGGCCAACGGTGGCGACGTGCTCGACCTGCGCGACCTGCTCCAGGGCGAGAACCACACCACTGGCGTCGGCAACCTGGGCAGCTTCCTGCACTTCACCAAGTCGGGCAGCGACACGGTGATCGACGTGAAGCACGAGGGCGCGGCCGGCGGTGCGGTGACCCAGCAGATCGTGCTGAGCAATGTGGACCTGACGGCCAACAACTCGCTCACCGACGCGGCCATCATCCAGAACCTGCTGAACCAGGGCAAGCTGATCACCGACTGATCGGCGAAGGCCCCCAAGCAAAGCAGCCCCCTCGCGGGGGCTGCTTTTTTTTGCGAGACGCGCGGGTGCGCTCGGATGCCTTGGACGGTCGTGCGCACAACGCTTGCGCGGCCCGGCCCGGCCCGGCCGCGTCGCCGCCGCCCAGCCCGACGTTTCAGCGGGTCGGATTCAGCGGTTGAGGTAGCGCGTCACGGCCGGCCCGGTCACGCCGCCGATGCCGAGGCCGGCCAGCGCGCGCCATTGGCCGGCCGAAGACACCTGCTCCGCATAGGCCTCCACGCCCAGGCCGCGTGCCACTTCCACCATGGCCTGCACCAGGCGGCGGTAGCCTTCGCTGCTTTCCACGCTGGCCACGAAGGAGCCGTCGATCTTCAGGTAGTGCAGCTGCAACTCGTGCAGCCGCGGCAGCAGCGCCAGCTGCCGGCCGAAGTGCTCCACACCCAGGCGGCAGCCGTGGCGCGCCAGCACCTGCGCGAGCATGGCCAGGGCGTCCACATGCTCTTCGAGCCCGCGCTCGCTCAGTTCGAAGGACAGCCAGTTGCATTCGGCCGGATGGCTGCGCAGCAGCGTGTCCAGGCGCGGCAGGAAGCTGGGCTCCAGCAGCGAGCGCGGCGAGAGGTTGACCGCCAGCGGCCCCGGCTGGCGCTGCAGGCTGTCCAGGGCCAGGCGGGTGGCGATCAGGTCGCATTCCTGCACCCAGCCCAGGCGCAGGGCGGCGGGCATGAACTGGCCGGCCGACAGCAGCGCGCTGCCTTCGGGCGCGTCCGGGGGCGGCGTCATGCGCAGCATGGCCTCATGGTGGATCAGGCGGCCGTCGGTCTGGCAGACGGGGTAGAAGACCAGGGTGAAGCGCTGCTCCTGCAGGGCCTGCTGCAGCAGCGCGTCCCATCCGCTTTCGCCGATCACCGGCAGCTCGCTGCCGGGCTCCGCCGCCTCGGCGATGCCGCGCACGGCGCCCTCGGCCTGCATCAGCGCGGCGTCCAGCCGTCCCATCACGTCGCCCGGGCTTTCGCCGCGGTGCCAGTGGCCGTGGGCCACATCGACCTGGGCGGCCGGCAGGCGTGCCCCGGTATCGGCCCAGCCCGAGGCCGCCGCGCCCGACGCCGGCTCGCCGACCGCCAGCGCCCCGAAGTCGCTGGGCAGGGCGCCGAATCCGGTGGGCAGGGGCGCAAGGCCGGAAGTGGGCGGCGCGAAGCCCGTGGGCAGGCTGCCGTCGCGCGCGTCCTGCAGCGACAGCACGGCGGCATGGGCTCGGGCCGCGAGTTCGGCCAGCTCGGCCGCGCTGCCGCCCGGCCAGAGGTAGGCGAAGTCGGCACCGTTCAGGCGGGCCAGCACCCGGTCGCCCTCGACCGGCAGCACGCCGGCGAGGACCTTGGCCACGGCGGCCAGCCAGCGGTCCGCGCGCTCGCGGCCGATCTGCCGGTTCAGCGCCATCAGGTTGCCCACGCGCAGCAGCAGCAGGCCGCCGGCCGGGTCCTCGGCCTCGTCGTCCAGGGCATTGCGCAGCGCGCCCATGAAGAACTCGCGGTTGGGCAGGCGGCTCACCGGATCGCGCGTGGCTTCGGCATGCAGCCGGCGGATCTGCGCCGCCTGCTCGGTGAACATGGCATGCACCCGCGCCACCATGCGGTTGAGGGCGCGCGCCACGCTGCGCAGTTCGATCACGCGCGGCTCCTCGATGGTGTGGAACTGGCCGTTGCCGACCGCGTCGGCCTGGTCGGCCATGTGCTTGAGCGGACGACGCAGCCAGCGCACCAGCGCCGTGATGCCCAGGCCCCACAGCAGGCCGGTCAGCGCCAGCAGGGCGCCCAGCAGCAGGGTGCCTCGCCACAGCGCCACATAGGCGTACTGGGTGCTGGCGATCACCGTCACCCGGCCCGCCTGCTGCCAGCCATTGCTCACCAGCGCCTCGCCGGGCGTGGCCTGCAGCGGCAGCAGGCGCGAGAACCATGCCGGCACGTCCGCCCCCGGCTGAACGGCGCCGCGGTTGCGGTCGACGACCACCTGGCCCTTGACGTCGGTGTAGCGCACCTGCTGGAAGTGGCCGCTGTCGAACAGGGCATTGACCAGCGTCTCGGCCATGGCCGGATCCTCGCCCTGCTGGGAGATGGACATCGCCAGTGAGACGGCCGCGTCCGCCCCCTGCGCGAGCAGCTGCTGCTGCAGGTACAGCCGCGACGTGGCGATGCTGACGGCCCAGGTGCCCAGCAGCACCGCGAACATGGCCAGCAGCACGCTGAGCCAGAGTCGTCTCAAGAGGGACACGGGATTTCTCCTTGGAGGGGACGTTGCCGGCAGCAGAAGCGGGCGCCGGCAGGGCAGGGGAAGGTCATGGGATCGAGCCCTCGGCACGCATGCGCGCGAGCACGTCGCGCCAGCGGGTGAGCCGGTCCACCGGATGGCTGGCGGCGTTGCCCGTACCGGCAAAGATGCCTTCTGCGTTGAAGCTGAAGACGGGCGTGAGATCGGGGCGCGAGCTGGCCGGCATGATGCTGGAGACCAGGCTGTCGAGCACGAGCGGCATGGCCTCGGGCGTGGCGTAGTAGCTCAGCACCATGTGCGCCTGCGTGGCGCCGCCCACGCGGGCGCGCACATAGGTCAGGCGCAGCCGCTCCTCGGGCACGCCCATCGCGCGCAGGGTGAAGTACTTGCCGATGACGTAGTCCTCGCAGTCGCCACGGCCGCGGCCCAGGGTCTCGACCGGCGTCGCCCAGTAGTCCTCCTGGCCCCAGATCTCCATGTCCTCGCCGAAGCGCACGGCGCGGTTCCAGTGTTCGTTCACGCGGCGCAGCTTCTCGCGTTCGTCGAGCTGGGCGGCACTGTCGACCAGCGTGCGCCAGGCCGTGAAGGCCTGCTGGCCCCAGGCGCCGTAGCGCTGGACCATGGTGCGCTCCATGAGCGCCGCATCCCACGCGCGGACGCCCGCCGGGCCGCCCAGCGCCAGCAGCACGGCCAGGAGCAGCGCGACCCATGTCCGGCGACCCGCCACGGGTGGCGTGCGCGGGCCGGGCAACAGGGCGAAGAAGAGTTGCGTAAACACGACAGGCTGGGCGCAAAAAGGGAAGCGGAAGGGCACCCGTCAGCGGTCCAGCGCGGAAAAGTTCCGAATGTAAGCGGAATGTTGCAACATTCTTAACCAGTCTGTTACCGCTACGTAGAATAATTTATTAGATTGATGCAGCTGGCCCACGCAGCCGCACGGCGCGAGCGAAAGAAGCCTGACAACAACCAGACACGCGCCATCTTTTTTACAAATCCACCCAGGACCTTGATTGATCGTATGTCCGTGCTGACCTTCCGCCCCGTTGCCGTGGCCGCCTTGTTGGCCTGCAGTGTCGCCGTCGCCCAGACGCCTGCCACCTCGGCGTCCGCTCCGACGCCTGCAGTGGCGCCTGCCGCTGCCGCCACTGCGCTGCCGCCGGCCTCGCTGGGCGATGCCGTCGGCCTGGCCATCAACCGCAATCCTGAGGTGCTGGCGCGCCTGCGCATGTACCAGGCTTCCGATGCCGAGCAGGCCGTGGCGCGCAGCGCGCTGCGTCCCCAGGTGGATCTGCAGGCCTTCACCGGTTACCAGAGCAGCCGCATCAGCGGCAGCGACAGCCAGAGCTACAGCCGTCCCGGCGCCAACCTGCAGCTGCGCCAGACCCTGTTCGACGGCGGCGCCGCCTCCAGCGACACGCGCCGCGCCGGCTTTGCCAAGCTGAGCCGCTACTACGACTACCTGGCTGCCAGCGACGAGATCGCGCTGCAGGCCGTGCAGGCCTACATCGACGTGGCCCGCTATCGCGAGCTGGAGCGGCTGGCCGCCGACAACTGGGGCTTCCACAACGAGACGCGCGAGCAGCTCGACCGCCGTGCCTCGGCCGGTGTGGGCAAGCGCGTGGACCTGGAACTGGCCCAGGGGCGCGCCGCCCTGTCGCAGTCGAACTGGCTCACCGACAGCGCCAACCTGCACGACGTGACCCAGCGCTTCCAGCGCCTGGTGGGCCAGCTGCCCGCGGCCCAGCTGGCGCCGGTGCCCGAGACCTCGGCCAACCTGCCGCCTGCCCAGCAGGTGCTGAACGAGGCCATGCGCCGCAACCCGGGCTTCCTGTCGGCCGTGTCGGGCATCCGCGCCGCCCGTGCCGACCTGGACGTGCGCACGGCCGCCAAGTCGCCCACCGTGGCCTTCGTGGCGCAGACCGGCACGGACAAGCAGCTGTCCGGCCTGGATACCGTGCAGCGTGTGCAGAACAGTTCGGTGCAGGTGGTGCTGAACTACAACCTCTACCGCGGCGGTGCCGACGATGCCCGGGCCCGTGCCGCGCAGGAGAACTTCTACGCCGCGCAGGACCAGCGCGACCTGGCCTGCCGCAACATCCGCCAGACCGCCACCATCGCCTACAACGACCTGCGTCGCCTGCGCGAGCAACTGAATTACCTGGAGCAGCACCAGCTGTCCAGCGAGAAGGCGCGCGAGGCCTTCCGCCAGCAGTTCGACATCGGCCAGCGCTCGCTGCTGGACTTGCTGGACACCGAGAACGAGGTGTTCCAGGCCCGCCGCGCCGTGGTCAACGCCCGCTACGACTACCTGCTGGCCGGTTACCGCGTGCTGCAGCAGACCAACGGCCTGCTGCCGGCCATGAACCAGAAGCCGCTGATGGTCGATGCGCCCGAGGTGCCCGAGGGCGGCCAGGCCGAGGACGAGGCCGTGCTTTGCAGCACCGAGATGACGCCGCCGCAGGTGCTGGACACGGCCGCGGTGGTGGCTGCCCGGCCGCCGCTGCAGCCCACCCCCGGCCAGACCTCGCCCGCACCGCGCCCGCTGCCGGTGCCGGCACAGACCGCGCCCGACACCTCCGGCGTGGCATCCACGGTGCAGTCCTGGGCCCGCACCTGGTCGGCCAAGGACCTGAACAACTACATGGCCTTCTACTCCAGCACCTTCCGTCCTCAGCAGGGCAGTGTGGAAGCCTGGAAGTCGCTGCGCACGACGCGGGTGACCAAGGCCGGCCCGATCAGTGTGACGGTGGAGGACCTGCAGGTGCGCGCGGATGGCGCCAATGCCGCCCAGGCTTCCTTCAAGCAGACCTACCGCTCCAGCGACTACAACGACGTGGTCAACAAGACGCTGCGCTTCGTGCGTGAAGGCCAGGCCTGGAAGATCCAGTCCGAGGTAGCCACGCCGGTGCGCTGACCGCGCCGCCCCTGTCGAGGGGCTTTCCGGCAAGACGACGGGCCCTTCGGGGCCCGTTTGCTTTGGCGCACGCACCAGGGCCACGGCCGCATCGAAGGGGTGCATGGATGCACCATGAAGAGAAACTGTATCCAATCATGATGCGCAATTGAGCGGTGTCTTCCGGCGGTGCGCCTTCTTTTTTCAAAGGAAAGGGTGCATTCAACGGTCGAACGGATTGGATACAAAGTGGCACGCCCATTGCTTGAAGGCAGGTATCCGGTTTCGCACCGGTCCTGTTGTTCAACCTTCCGGGAATGCCCATGCGCCAATTCATCGCTCCCCTCCTGGTGGCCGCCGCCGCCCTGCTGCCGCTCGCCGGCCAGGCGCAGGACGCCATCAAGCTCGGCTACGCCAAGTGCGCGCACTGCACGCCGCTGGCCCTCACGCCGCAGAACGCCGACGCCTCCAAGGTCAAGCTCGAAGCCACCGGCTTCAACACCGGCAACGACGTGCTCACAGCCCTGCTGTCCAAGAGCATCGACGTCGCCCAGGTCACCTACCTGCACTACGCCACCGCGCTCGACAAAGGCTTCGACGTGGTCGCCATCTCGGGCCAGATCAACGGCGGATCGCAGATCCTGGTGGGCAACGACGTGCCTGTGGCCGAGAACGACTGGGCGGGCCTGAAGAAGGTCATCGCCGACTACAAGGCCCAGGGCAAGCCCTTCCGCGTCGCGGCCTCGCGCGGCAACGCGCAGGACATCCACATGCGCGGCGCCTTCGCCAAGCAGGGCATCGACATCAACAAGGACGTCCAGTTCATCAACATCCCCAACCCGTCGGACCACGTGCAGGCCCTGCGCCGCGGCGAGGTGGAGCTGATCTGCTCGGTCGACCCCTTCGCCACCCAGATCCGCGAAGTGAAGGCCGCCAAGTTCTTCACCTATCCCTATGACCAGGCGGCCGGCAAGCTCACGAACCTGATCGTCACCCGCTCCGACGTGATCGCCAGCAAGCCCAAGGCGGTGGAAGAGACCGTGCGCTCGATCATCAAGGTCAACGACCTGATGACCAAGGACAAGGGCCTGTTCATCGACACCATCCAGAAGGTGACCGGCCTGGACAAGGCCATCGCCACCGGCGCCGCCGCCAACCTGTACCCCGACTACGAGATCCACCGCGCCTCGGCCGTGGCCATCGCGCAGATGATGCGCGACCTCAAGTACATCAACAACGACGTGACCGCGGCGGTCGAGAAGAACATCGACTACCGCTTCCTGGAAGCCGCGACGGGCAAGCCCAAGTCGCAGCTGGGCTATTGAGGCCATGGGTGGGACGACGATGGCGGACTCCTCCACGACCACGCTGCCGGCCGCGCCCGCGGCCGCGCAGACAGCCGCGATGCCGGCCTGGAAGCGGCTGTACCGGCGCATCGAGCGCGCCATCGTGCCGGCCCTGGTGCTCATCGGCTGGGAGCTGTTCTCCCGCTCGGGCGTGCTGCCGCCCGCGCTGCTGCCGGCGCCTTCGCAGGTGCTGGTGGCCTGGGCCGACTGGGTGATCGGCACCGATGGCAACACGCAGACCTATTCGGGCCACTGGATCTTCGACGTGGCGGCCAGCGCCGGCCGCGTGTTCGCCGGCTTCGCGCTGGCGGCGGCGCTGGGCATCGGCCTCGGCATGGCCATCGGCTGGTCGCGCACCATCGAGAAGCTGATCGAGCCGCTGCTGCAGGTGCTGCGGCCGGTGCCGCCGGTGTCGTGGATCCCGCTGGCCATCATCTGGTTCGGCATCGCCAACAAGCCGGCCATCTTCCTGGTCTTCCTGGGCTCCTTCTTCCCGGTGCTGCTGTCGACCATCCACGGCGTGAAGACCTGCGACCGCAACCTGCTGCGCGCGGGTGCCATGGCCGGCGGCACGCCACGGCTGCTGCTGCGGCACATCGTGTTCCCGGCGGCGCTGCCCAGCATCTTCTCGGGCCTGCGCATCGCCATCGGCTCGGCCTGGATGCTGACCGTCACGGCCGAGATGGTGGCCGTGAAGAGCGGCGTGGGCTATGTGCTCTGGGACTCGTACTACTTCCTGCGCTACGACATCGTCATCGCCGCCATGGCCAGCATCGGCCTGCTGGGCTACTGCAGCGATCTGCTGATCAAGCTGCTGTCGGCACGCGTGCTGCGCTGGCAGCGCGGCTCCACCCTGCAATCGAAGGAAGGCTGAGCCATGAGCCTCATCACCATCCAGAACGTCTCGCGTCATTTCGAGGACCCGCGCCGCGGCAGCGCCGTCAAGGCGCTGGACGACGTGAGCCTCAGCGTGGGGCGCAACGAATTCCTGTGCCTGCTGGGCCCGAGCGGCTGCGGCAAGTCCACGCTCCTGAACATGATCGCGGGCTTCGACCATCCCACGCGGGGCGTGGTGGCCGTGGGCGGCCGGGAGGTAACCGCGCCGGGCGTGGACCGCGGCGTGGTCTTCCAGCAGCCCACGCTGATGCCCTGGCTGCCGGTGTGGGAGAACGTGGCCTTCCACCTCACCATGCGCGGCCTGCCCAAGGCCGAGCGGCGCAAGAAGGCGCAGCACTTCATCGACATGGTGGGGTTGCGCGGCTTCGAGAACCACTTTCCCAGCGAGCTGTCGGGCGGCATGAACCAGCGGGTGGGCATCGCCCGGGCGCTGCTGATGAATCCGGAGGTGATCCTGATGGACGAGCCCTTCGGCGCGCTGGACGAGCAGACCAAGATGGACATGCATGCCGAGCTGGTGCGCATCTGGCGCGACAGCCAGAGCACCATCGTGTTCGTCACGCACGGCATCGAGGAGTCGCTGGCGCTGGGCACGCACATCGCGGTCATGTCGGCGCGACCGGGCCGCATCCGCGAGCTGATCGAGGTGGACCTGCCGCGCCCGCGCGATTCGACCAGTCCGCGTTTCAACGACTACAAGCGCCACATCCTGCAGCTGTTGCGGCCCGAGGGCGCGGCCACCCCGGCCGCTGCCGCGCATGGTTGACACCGTGCCGGTCACCTTCATCACCGGCGCCGCGGGCTTCGTCGGCCTGGCGCTGGTGGAGCATCTGCTCGCACGCGGCGAGACGGTCGTCGGCTGGGATGTGGCGCCGCTGCCGGAAGCGGCACAACGCGCGCTGGCCACGCTGCCCGGACGCTTCACCGCGCTGCGCGGCGACGTGGGCGATGCCGCGGCGCTGGAGGCCGCACTGGCCCTGCACCGGCCGCAACGCCTGGTGCTGCTGGCGGCCGTGACCGCGGCGGCCGAGCGCGAACGGCGCGCGCCCGAATGCATCTTTGCCGTCAATCTGGTGGCCGTGACGACAGCGCTGCGTCTGGCGGCCGCGCAGGGGGTTCAGCGGGTGCTGCTGGCCAGCTCCGGCTCCGCCTATGGTGCGAGCGGACGCCTGCCCGGCCCTCTGCATGAGACCGACACGCCGCTGCAGCCAGAGGGGCTGTACGGCATCTCCAAGATGGCGGCCGAAGCGGCCGCATATCGTCTGGCCGATCTGCTGGGCATGGACCTGCGCATCGGCCGCCTGGGCACCTGCTTCGGCCCCTGGGAGCGCGACACCGGCGTGCGTGACACGCCCAGCGCGCCGCTTCAGGCCTTGCGGCTGCTGCGCGCCCGTCAACCGGTGCGGCTGCCGCGCCCGCTGCGCCGCGACTGGCTCTACGTTCGCGATGCGGCCGCCGCCATCGCGGGGCTGCTCGACACCGAGGCGCCATCGCAGCCCATCTACAACCTGGCCGCCGGCTTCGAATGGTCGGTGGCCGACTGGTGCGCCTGGCTCGCCACGCAGCCGGGCTTCGAGAGCGCTGACTGGGGCATCGCCGCCGAAGGGGACGCCGCCAACATCGAGCCCTACGCCGACTACGACCGCGCCAGCATGGACATCACGGCCCTGCGGCGGGATACCGGCTTCGTGCCGCACTACGACCTGCCGCGAGCCGGTGCCGACTTCCTCGCCTGGCTGCAGCGCAGCGCGGCGCCTGCCCATGTCTGAGATCACGCCCACGTCCGCCCGCCGCATGGCCGGCAAGTCCTGCATCGTCACCGGCGCCGCCTCCGGCATCGGCCGCGCCATCGCCCGACGGCTCGCCGCCGAAGGTGCCTTCGTCCTCGTGGCAGACATCACCGAGCAGCCCATCGAGGGCGGCTTGCCCACGCTCGCGGCCATCGAGGCCGAAGGCGGCGAGGCCCGCTTCGTGCACTGCGACGTGAGCCGCACCGAGCAGGTCGATGCGCTCGTGGCCGAAGCCGTGCGCTGCCAGGGCCGGCTCGACGTGCTGGTCAACAACGCCTGCATCCGCCACGCCCGCCCGCTGGCCGAGTTGGAAGACGCCGACTGGCAGCGCCTGCTCGACATCAACCTCGGCGGCGCCTTCCGCGCCAGCCGGGCCGCCGTGCGGCAGATGCGTACGCAGCCCGTGGTCGACGAGGTGCGCGGGCGCATCGTCAACCTGTCGTCGCAGCACGGTCTGATCGCCGCGCCGGGCGACCTGGGCTATGGCGTGACCAAGGCCGGCATCGGCTACATGACGCGGCAGGTTGCCGCCGACTATGCCGCCGAGCAGATCGCCTGCAACGCCGTGGCCCCCGGCAAGATCCAGACGGGGCAGGGCGGCCGCGCCCTCGACCCCGTCGTGATGGAGCGTGCCATCCGCCGCACGCCCTGGCCGCGCCTGGGCCGGCCCGAGGACGTGGCCGAGGCGGTGCTCTTCCTGGCCAGCGCCGAGGCGCGCTTCATCACCGGCGCCGAACTCATGGTCGACGGCGGCTGGATGGCTGCCTGACCTTTCTCTTTTCTTGAACACGAATCCCATGTCCGCCTTCGACCTCGTCATCCGCAACGCGCGCGCCGTCACGGCCAGCGATATCTTCGACTGCGACATCGCCGTGAAGGACGGCCGCATCGTGCAGCTGGGCCAACACCTGCCGGCCGGGGCGCGCGAGATCGACGCGGCCGGCCGCCATGTGACGCCCGGCGGCGTCGATGCGCACTGCCACCTCGACCAGCCTGAGCCGCCGCCGGTGGTGATGGCCGACGACTTCGACACCGGCACGCGCTCGGCGGCCTGCGGCGGCACCACCACCGTCATTCCCTTCGCGCTGCAGCACAAGGGCCAGTCGCTGCGCGACGCGGTGGCCGATTACCACCAGCGCGCGGAAGGCAAAGCGCATGTGGACTACGCCTTCCACCTGATCGTGAGCGATCCCACGCCCACGGTGCTCGAAGAAGAACTGCCGGCGCTGATCCGCAAGGGCTACACCTCGTTCAAGATCTACATGACCTACGACAGCCTGAAGCTGGACGACGGGCAGATCCTGGACGTGCTGTCCGTGGCGCGCGAGCACGGCGCCATGGCCATGATCCATGCCGAGAACGCCGACTGCATCGAATGGCTCAGCAAGCGGCTGGAGGCCGCCGGCCGCACCGCGCCGCGCTGGCATGCGCATGCGCGGCCCATGCTGGTGGAGCGCGAGGCCACGCACCGCGCCATCGCGCTGTCGGAGCTTGTGGATGTGCCCATCCTCATCGTGCATGTCTCCGGCCGCGAGGCGGTCGAGCAGATCCGCTGGGCCCGCGCCCACGGCCTGAACGTCTTCGCCGAGACCTGTCCGCAGTACCTCTTCCTCACCGCCGAGGACCTGGGCATCGACGACAGCTACCACGGCGCGAAGTGCGTCTGCAGCCCGCCGCCGCGGGACAAGAGCAACCAGCAGGTGATCTGGAACGGCCTGGCCGATGGCCTGTTCACCGTGTTCTCGTCCGACCACGCGCCCTACAAGTTCGACGGCACGGAGGGCAAGAAGCCGGGTGGCGAGGAAGTGGGCTTCCGTCACATTCCCAACGGCATCCCGGGCATCGAGACGCGCATGGCGCTGCTGTGGTCCGAAGGTGTGATGGCGGGGCGCATCACGCCGCAGAAGTTCGTCGAGCTCACGTCCACGAACCCGGCCAAGGCCTACGGCCTGCATCCGCGCAAAGGCAGCCTGGCCGTGGGCGCCGATGCCGACCTCGTGATCTGGGACGAGCGCGAGTTCGTGCTGACCAATGCCCAGCTGCACCACAACGTGGACTACACGCCCTATGAAGGCATGCACCTGACGGCCTGGCCCGGCATGACGCTGTCGCGCGGCGAGGTGGTCTGGGACGGCAAGGACTTCAGCGGCCGCCAGGGCGCAGGGCGCTTCCTGCACTGCGGCACGCCCACGCTGGTGCCGCGCCGCCGGGGATGATCGGCCCCATGCGCATCCTCGTCATCAACCCCAACATCTCCGACAGCGTCACGGCCCTCATCGGCAGCGAGGCGGCGCGCAGCGCCAGCCCCGGCACCGAACTCACGCTGCGTACCGCGCCTTTCGGCGTGGCCTACATCGAGACCCGCTTCGAGGCCATGGTGGGCGCCTATGCGGCGGCCAACGTCGCAGCCGAGCATGCGGCGGGCCACGACGCGGTGATCGTGGCCGCCTTCGGCGACCCGGGCCTCGCGGCCCTGCGCGAGGTGCTGCCCATGCCGGTGCTGGGCCTCACCGAATCGGCCCTGGCGAGTGCGTGCCTGCTGGGGCCGCGCTTCTCGATCATCGCCATCTCGCAGCGCATCCAGGCCTGGTACCGCGAGGTGGTGCAGGCCAACGGGCTGGAAGGCCGACTGGCGAGCATCCGCGCGCTCGACCGGCCGCTGGCGCGCATCGACGGCATCCAGGAAGACCACACCGAAGCGCTGCTCGCCCTGTGTGAGCGGGCCGTGGCCGAGGACGGCGCCGATGTGCTGATCCTGGCCGGCGCGCCGCTGGCCGGGCTGGCGCGCCAGTTGGCTGGACGGCTGCCGGTGCCGGTGGTCGACGGTGTCTCCAGCGCCGTGCGGCAGGCCGAGATGCTGCATGGCCTGCAGCCGGGCACGGCCCGACGCGGCAGCATGGCGCCACCGCCGGCCAAGCCGCACCAGGGCCTGCCGCCAGCGCTTGCTGCGCTGCTCGAGACGGCGCAGGCCCGCGGCGCGTCGGCCTGAGTCAGCCGGGCGCGGGCGGCGGCGTCCGACAGACCGGCTGGGGGCTCGGCGGCAGGCTGCCGCCAGCGGCATCGCCGCAAGGAGCCTCCCCATGAAGATCAAGACACCCCTGCTGCTCGGCCTGCTGGCCGTCACCCTGACCGGCTGCATCGTCGCGCCTCCTCCGCCCCCGCCCTCGGGGCCGCCACCGGGCGCCTACCGAGACCGGGACCGCGACGGCATGCCCAACCGCTACGACCGTGACCGCGATGGCGATGGCGTACCCAACCGCTACGACGCGCGCCCCAACGACCCGCGCTACCGCTGACCCGCTGCGCGCCGCGGGGCGCGCGCCTACCATGCAGGGCTGTCCCTAGGAGACCCCTGCATGACCCCGCTCTTTCCCGGATTCGAAGAACGCCGCGTCGACGTCGGCGACGGCATCGAGATCGCCGCCACCATCGGCGGCTCCGGCCCGCCGCTGCTGCTGCTGCACGGCCATCCGCAAACCCGCGCCATCTGGCACAAGGTGGCGCCCACGTTGGCGCAGCACTACACCCTCGTCGCGGCAGACATCCGCGGCTATGGCGACTCCTCCAAGCCCGCCGGTCTGCCCGACCACGCCAACTACGCCAAGCGCGCCATGGCGCAGGACCAGGTGACGCTGATGCGCACGCTGGGCTTCGACCGCTTCCTCCTCCTCGCGCATGACCGCGGTGCCCGCGTGGCCCACCGGCTGGCCATGGACCATCCGCAGGCCGTGCGCCGCCTGGTGACGCTGGACATCGCGCCCACGCTCGCCATGTACGAGCAGACGAATGAGGCCTTCGCGCGCGCCTACTGGCACTGGTTCTTCCTGATCCAGCCGGCGCCGCTGCCCGAGCGGCTGATCGAGGCCGACCCGGCGCGCTACATCACCGACCTGATGGGCAAGCGCAGCGCCGGCCTGGCTCCCTTCGACCCCCGCGCCTTGGCCGAGTACCAGCGCTGCATCGCGCTGCCCGGTGCCGCGCACGCCACCTGCGAGGACTACCGCGCGGCCGCCACCATCGACCTGCAGCACGACCGCGCCGACCGCGAGGCCGGCCGCCAACTCACGATGCCGCTGCTGGCGCTGTGGGGCGAGGAGGGCGTGGTGCACCGCTGCTTCCAGCCCCTGGCCGAATGGCAGCGTGTGGCGGCGGATGTGCAGGGCGGCCCGCTGCCCTGCGGCCACTACATCGCCGAAGAGGCCCCCGAGGCGCTGCTGGCGCGCGTGATGCCTTTCCTCGCCGCGGCCGGATAGCCGAAGCAGGCGCCGGTTGCGGGTGCAGCAAAGCGCTTGTGCCCGGCAGCGGGCAAGGGCGGATGGCTGCCGTTGCCGCGCCGCTTTTTTCCGCTCAGTTCTCCGTCAGTGATGTTTTCGAGAATCACTCGCATTCTCTTTTCTCATCTCTGACGGGAGGTTGTTCGTGGGAGCGTTCAAGCGAATCAAAAGGGCAGCGGCTGCATGCGCAATCGGTGCTGCAGCGATGGCGGGCATGCCCGCACAGGCCGGCGAGGGCGCCTTCGGCTGGGTCTACACGCTGGACCTGCAGCCCAAGGGCACGGCGGAATTCGAGCAGAAGGTGGACGTGACCCACGGCCAGGCCGCCGGCCGCTACGACTTCGGCCTGTACCGCTCAGAGCTGGAGTACGGCGTCACCAACGACCTGCAGATCGGCGGCTACCTGAATGCCGCGTCGATCAGCGCGCACAACAACTACATCAGTCCCGAGGTGTGCGACCGCACGCCCTGTACGGCAGGTTTCGGTGTGCCCAGCACGGCCAACACCAGCGATCCCTACAGTTACCGCCGCTTCGACGGTGCCTCCATCGAAGGCATCTGGCGCATCACCAACCCGGTCACCGCGCCCGTCGGCATCGGCCTGTACGTGGAGCCCACCTGGGGCAAGCTGGAGGACGAGCTCGAGTTCCGCCTGATCGCGCAGTCCAACTTCCTCGACGACCGGCTGGTGCTCGCGGCCAACCTGCTGGTGGAGATCGAGAAGGAGAAGTACGACCCGGCCGGCATCATCAAGAACTCGATGGCGGACCTGCTGTACGGCGCCAGCTACCGCTTCGCGCCCAAGTGGACGGCCGGCGTGGAAGGTCGCTTCCACACCGACCACGACGGCTACCACTTCAACAAGCACACGCAGACGGCCAATTTCATCGGCCCCAACATCCACTACGCCGAGCGCAACTGGTGGGTCACGGCCGCCTGGCGCTACCAGATCGGCGGCCACTGCTATGCCGATGGAACCGCCGATTGCTCGCTGGGCAAGGTGTGGGACAACCACGGCCGCAACCAGGTGGTCGTGAAGCTGGGGATCCCGCTGTAATGACGCGCATGCAATGGAAGCCGGCCGCGCTGCTGCCGCTGGCCGCGCTGGGCGCGGCGCTGGCGCCCACGGCGCCCGTCTACGCGGCGGCACGCATCTATGTGTCGGTCGAGCAAGCCCAGCGCGACCTGTTCGGCAGCCAGTCGCTGGCGGCCTTTCCGGTGGTGCTTACGCCCGCCCAGCAGGACGAGGTGCGCGCGGCCTCGTCCGTGGCCCATCCCTTCCAGGGCAGCCGCATCTGGAAGGCGGCCGATGGCGGCTGGTTCGTGGTGGACGAGGTGGTGGGCAAGCACGAGATGATCACCTACGCCGTAGCGCTGGACGGCCAGGGCCGCGTGCGCCGCGTGGAGGTGCTGGAGTACCACGAGTCCTACGGCTACGAGGTGGCCGAGCCGCAGTGGCTGCACCAGTTCGAGGGCAAGGATGGCGCTGCCCCGCTCAAGCTCGGCAAGGACGTGGAGAACATCTCCGGGGCCACGCTGTCGGCCAAGCACCTCACCGATGGCGTCAAGCGCGTGCTGGCGGTGTATGGGCTGGTGCTGCGTGGCCGCTGACGCCCAGGCAGTGCGCGCCCCATCGCGTCGTGCAGGTCGCCATGGCGCGGCCGTGCCGGTGCCGGCTGTGGCCCCTGTCCGCCGCTGCCGGCCGGCGATGGGCACCTATGTCGAAGTCATGGCCGAGCCGGCGGCCGGCATGTCGGCCGCCGAGGTGCTCGGCGCTGTGGAGGCGGCCTATGCCGCCATCGAACGCGTGGAGGCCCGCATGTCGCCGCACCGGCCGGATTCGGACCTCTGCCGCATCGCCGCGGCGCCGGCCGGCGCGGTGCTGACGATCGACCCCTGGACCTGGGAGGTGCTGGCCCTGGCCGCTCGCCTCCACCAGGCGTCCGCGGGGCTTTTCGACTGTGCGGCGGATGCGGGCCGGCCGGGGGCCAGCCAGGGCGTCCTGCAACTCCTGCCTGCCTCGCGGGTGCGGGTGGGCGCGCCGGTGCGCCTCGACCTGGGCGGCATCGCCAAGGGCCATGCCGTGGATCGCGCCGTGGCGGCGCTGCGCGCGGCGGGCATCCACCAGGGCCGGGTCAACGCAGGCGGCGACCTGCGTGTGCTGGGCCCGGTGCCCCAGCCCATCCATGTGCGTGATCCGTCAGCGCCGGGCCGGCTGAGGCACCTGGGGGACCTGGCCGATGGCGCGGTCGCCACCTCGGCGCCGGGTGCCGGCGCGCGCCTTCAGGCCCAGCCACAGCGGTCCGCCATCGTCGACCCGCGCAGCGGGCGGGCGCTGGCCGGCGGCGCCAGCTACACCGTCGTGGCGCCCACCTGCGCGCTGGCCGATGGCCTGACCAAGGTGCTGGCGCTGGGCGGCGCCAAGGCCCGCGACTGCCTGGCGGCCTTCGGCGCGCAAGGATGGGTGCTGTGACGCGGCACGGCCGGCCGCATGCCAGCCGCATCGGCCGCCTGCCCCGCTGGCAGCGACGCAGCCTGTACGCGGTGCTCGGCCTGTGCGCCGTCTCGGGCACGGGCTGGTTCCTGCTGCTGGATGCATGGCACCGGCTGCCGCCGCAGCTCACGGCATGGTGGATCGTGCATGGCCTCACGGGTGCGCTCAGTCTGGTGGCGCTGGGCAGCGTGTTGCCGCATCACGTGGTGGTGGCCTGGAAGGCGCGGCGCAACCGCGTTGCCGGGGCCTGCGCCCTGGGCCTGTTCGCGGCGGCGGCGCTGACGGCGCTGGCACTGCTCTACGGCGCGGAGGAATGGCGCGACGGCGTGCATGTCGCCCATGTCGCGCTGGGCCTTGCCGTCACCGCGGCCCTGCCCTGGCATCTGTGGCGCGGGCGGCGCAGCGCCCGATCGGGCTGACTGGCGCGCGGGCACGGGTGCCAAAGTGTGAGCGTCTTTCTCAATGCTTGAACCCGGACTCCCGTTGGGCCCGCAGCGCAAGGACGAAGATGGTGTCGACGGAGGCGACGTACCGGTACAGCGCGACATACCCTTGGCTGCCCTTGCCGATCACGAGTTCACGCTTGCCGTCCTTGACCGGACGGCCAATGGCTGGGCTGTGTGCGAGGACGTCGAAGGCTTCGAGGATCTCCTGCATCCGCTCAAGTGGTCCGTCAGCGCTGTGCTGCTCGAGGTGTTCGACGAAACGCTCCAGATCGTCCAGCACCTCGGGCGCCAGTTCGATGCGGGTCACGGCGACTTTCAGCGTTGCGTCTTGCGGGTGGACGGGCGAGCAGCCTTCTGCCCGGCGGCCCGTGCCTGGATGTAGGCCTTGGCTTCCGACCAGGGCACCGTTGCCCCCGTGCGCTGAACCTTCGCCCAACGCTCTTCGGCGATGCGGTGCATTTCGGCATCGATCTCGTCGTGTTCGACGGTGTTTGCCAGCGCGTCGAGGATGAAGGCGTGCGGCGATTTGCCGGCGCGCGCTGCAGCCTGTGCGATGCGTGCTTTCAGCTGTTCTTCAAGGCGGATGGTGGTGGTGGACATGGGAGGGCGCTCCGATGGTCTGTAGCATGATTGTGTCACGCTGCCCGGCTTCGCGACTTTGTCGATGTGCTGGCCGATCCGGCCGAGATCCTAGGGATGCGCTTCATGAATCGAGCGGCAAGTGGGCGCTGCGGATCGGGAGGAGCTGCGAGGCGCAAAGCGCAGCAATAGCCCGGCTATTGCGAGCATTTGCAGCGACGCAGATCGCCCGAGTCCGCAAGATGCCCACGGCGCGCGCATTCGTGAAGGGCGTCCCTAAGCAGCGCGTCGCCCCCGCGGCAGCCGCACCAGCCCGCTCGACAGCGCCACCCCGCACACGATCACCAGCGCGCAGCCCAGCATCCAGGCCGTCACCTGCTCGCCCAGCAGCAGCCAGCCGTAGAAGACGGCGAACACGGGCACCAGGAAGGTCACGGTCAGGGCCTTGGCCGGCCCCGCGCGGGCGATCAGGCGGAAGAACAGGATGTAGGCCAGCCCGGTGCAGGCCACACCGAGCGCCACCAGGGCCAGCCAGGCACGCAGGCCGGGCGTCTGGCTGGGCCAGCTGAGCGCCGCGGGCACGACCAGCAGGGCCGTCGCGCCGATCTGGCTGCCGGCGGCATTGACCAGCGGCGGAACCGGCTGCAGCCAGCGCCGGGCCGCGCTGGCCGACAGGCCATAGCACAGGCAGGCGCCCAGGCAGGCCAGCACGGCCCACAGCGTGCGCCAGTCGCCCGCGCCGGTGTGCAGACCGGTCGAACCGCTGGCCAGCAGCGCCACGCCCACGAAGCCGACCACCAGCCCCAGCGCCCGCGAGCCGTCCGGCCGGTCGCCGAAGGCCGCCCAGGCCACCAGCGCGCCGAACATCGGCACCGTGGCGTTGATCACCGCCGCCAGGCCGGTGGGAATGGTCAGCAGTGCGAAGGAGAAGAGCGCAAATGGCAGGCCCGAATTGAGCATGCCCACGCCGCTGGTCACCCGCCAGTGGCGGCGCAGGTCGGCGCCCTGGCCACGCAGCAGCACCAGCGGCACCAGCACCAGCGCGGCGATGCCCACGCGCATGGCCGCCACCGGCAGCGCACCGAACTCGGCGGCCCCGACGCGCATGAAGAGGAAGGAGGCGCCCCATAGCGCCGCCAGCAGCACGAGGTCGATCAGCCAGGGGCGTGATGCAGAACGCTGCGGACTCACGCCACCTCCCGCGTTCGCTCGCGCGCGGTCGGGGCGTTGCCGACCCGCCTCGCGGCTGGCCCTCGGTCCGCCGGTGGCAGTGCCACGCCTTCCAGCGTGAGCAGCGCACGCTTGCGATCCAGCCCGCCCGCGTAGCCGGTCAGGCTGCCGTCGGCGCCGATCACCCGGTGGCAGGGCACGATCACGCTGAGTGGGTTGCGCCCCACGGCGGCGCCGACGGCGCGCATGGCGGCCGGCCGGCCGAGCGCCAGGCCCAGGGCGCCGTAGCTGTGCGTGCCGCCGCGCGGAATCGCGAGCAGGGCGCGCCACACGGCCTTCTGGAAGGGCGTGCCGCGCGACAGGTCCAGCGGCAGCTCGAAGCCGGTCCGCCGGCCGGCCAGGTAATCCTGCAACTGGCCGGCGGCGTCCTGCAGGAGCGCATGGCCCGGATCGGGCTCCCAGCCGGTGGTGTCGGGATGGTGGCGCTGTGCGTCGAACCACAGGCCGGCCAGGCCGTCGGCGCTGGCGGCCAGGAGGACGCCGCCGAGAGGGGTGTCGATGTGGCAGGTGCGCAGCAGTGCCGCAGGGCGGCCGCGGAAATGGGCAGGGATCATGGGAGGTCCTTCGTGGAGTTGGGTGCAGCCATGCCGTGCCAGGCGGCGAGCACCGCATAGCTGCGCCAGGGCCGCCAGGCCTGCGAGGCGGCTTCGGCGGCGCGGGCCTGGGTCACGCCCAGGGCCTTCTGCAGGGCGATGTCGCCAGCGGGAAAGGCATCGGGCCAGCGCAATGCGCGCATGGCGATGTACTGCGCGGTCCAGGCGCCGATGCCGGGCAGGGCCTGGAGGGCGGCGCAGGTGCGTTGTGGTTCGGCGCCGGCATGCAGCAGTAGCCGGCCGTCCAGCACGGCTTCGGCCAATGCGCGCAAGGCGGCCTGTCGCTGGCGCACCAGCCCGAGCCGGCCGAGTGTTTCGCCATCGACGGCTGCCAGTGCCGCAGGTGTGGGGAAGAGGCGGTCCAGCCCCTCGAAGGGCGTGGCGACGGGTTCGCCCAGCGCCTGCACCAGCCGGCTGCCCAGCGTGCGGGCGGCGGCCACCGTGATCTGCTGGCCCAGCACGGCGCGCACCGCCAGCTCGAAGCCGTCGAGCGTGCCGGGCACGCGCAGGCCTTCGGCGGCGGGGAAGCGGGGGCCCAGCACGGCATGGATGGCGGCCGGATCGGCATCGAGGTCGAGCAGCGCGCGCACGCGGCTGGCCAGGATCGGCAGCACGGGCGCC
Source organism: Pseudacidovorax intermedius (assembly GCF_003350475.1). Lineage (GTDB taxonomy): Bacteria > Pseudomonadota > Gammaproteobacteria > Burkholderiales > Burkholderiaceae_C > Xenophilus > Xenophilus intermedius. The sequence continues at coordinate 133,557 of NZ_QQAV01000012.1, read as the reverse complement.
AGCGATTCCGCGAGCGTCAGTCGCACCTGCGAGGCCGGCAGGTCGAAGCCCAGTGCCAGCCAGCCGGTCTGCGCGCCGATGCGTACCGTCCGCACGAAGCGGCCATCGGCGTCGAGGCGCTCCACGCCGGCCAGGGCGCGGCGGCCCAGGAATTCGCGCAGCGTCGCCAGATCGTAGGGCGGGCGGAAGCCCAGCCGCACCGTGAGCGAGGCGCCGCCGACGTCGCCCTGGGCCTGGACCTCGCCCTCGCGGGCGCGGCGCAGGTCGCGCGGGTTCAGGCCGTAGCGCTCGGCAAAGGCGGCATTGAAGCGTCGCACGCTGCCGAAGCCGCTGGCCCGCGCCACCTCGGCCACCGGCAGCCGCGTGTCGGCCAGCAGTTGCTTGGCGGCCAGCAGGCGCCGCGTCTGCAGGTACTGCAGCGGCGAGACGCCGAATTCGGCCTCGAACAGCCGGCGCAGGTGGCGGTCGCTCACCCCCAGGCGCTCGGCCATGCGGGCCACCATGCGGCCGGGCTGCGCGTCGTCGTCGGCGTCCGCCCACAGCTCGGGTTCGTCCATCAAGCGCGCGGCCTGGCGCGCCAGGATGCGCGAGGCATCTTCGGTGCTCCATGCCGGCGCATCGCTGGCCCGCGGCGCCAGCTCGGGCCGGCAGCGCAGGCAGGGGCGAAAGCCCGCCGCCTCGGCCTGCGCCGCATGCCGGTAGAAGCGGCAGTTCTCGCGCCGCGGCAGGCGCACGCGGCACACCGGCCGGCAGTAGATGCCGGTGCTCGTCACGGCCGTGAAGAAAGCGCCGTCGAAGCGTGCGTCGCGCGTCTTCAACGCCAGGTAACAGGCGTCGCCTTCGGTATCCGTCAAGGCGTCGGGCCGAGTGTTCATGCGGGGCATGCTACCTGTGCGAAGCCGCCCAAATGCGCCATTTCCGGACATGCGAGCCGCGAGGGGCGGTGCCTACAATCGCCGCCGTCACTTTTGTTGTCATTTCCTCTCCCCCCCAGCCATGCAACTCAGCCCCTCGATCTTCAAGGCGTACGACATCCGCGGCATCGTGCCGAGCACCCTGGATGCGGAGGTGGCCGAGGCGCTGGGACGCGCATTCGGCAGCGCCGCGCGCGCCGCTGGCGAGCGCGCAGTGGCCGTGGGGCGCGATGGCCGCCTGTCGGGTCCGAGCCTGGCCGAGGCGCTGATCCGCGGCCTCGTGGCCACGGGGGTGGAAGTGATCGACATCGGCGCCGTGACGACGCCCATGCTGTACTTCGCGGCCAACACGCTGTGCACCTCGGGCATCCAGGTCACGGGCAGCCACAACCCCAAGGACTACAACGGCTTCAAGATGGTGCTGGCCGGCCGCGCCATCTACGGCGACGAGATCCAGGGTCTGCGCAAGGTGATGGAAGACGGCAGCGCCCAGCTGGCCGAAGGCGGCAGTGTCCGCCAAGTCGACGTGCTGCCCGCGTACGTGGCGCGCATCACCGGCGACATCAAGCTGCAGCGCCCGCTCAAGATCGTGGTCGACTCCGGCAACGGCATCGCCGGCGCCTCGGCCCCGGCCATCTACCGCGCCATCGGCTGCGAGGTGATCGAGCTGTTCAGCGAGGTGGACGGCAACTTCCCCAACCACCATCCCGACCCAAGCAAGCCCGACAACCTCCAGGACCTGATCAAGGCCCTGCAGACCACCGACGCCGAGCTGGGCCTGGCCTTCGACGGCGACGGCGACCGCCTGGGCATCGTCACCAAGGACGGCAACAACATCTTCCCGGACCGCCAGATGATGCTGTTCGCCAAGGACGTGCTCTCGCGCGTGCCGGGCGGCACCATCGTCTACGACGTCAAGTGCACGCAGCGCCTGGCGCCGGCCATCGAGGCCGCGGGCGGCCAGCCGCTGATCTACAAGACCGGGCATTCGCTCATCAAGGCCAAGATGAAGGAGCTCGACTCGCCCCTGGGCGGCGAGATGAGCGGCCACATCTTCTTCAAGGAGCGCTGGTTCGGCTTCGACGACGGCACCTACGCCGGCTGCCGCCTGCTGGAGATTTTGTCGGCCCATCCGAACGCCAGCGAGGTGCTCAACGCGCTGCCCACCAGCTTCTCGACGCCCGAACTCAACGTGAAGTGCAACGAGGGCGAGCCGCACAAGCTGGTCGAGGAGATGAAGGCCAAGGCGAAGTTCGACGCCGACGCGAAGGTCTCCACCATCGACGGCATCCGCGTCGACTGGGCCGATGGTTTCGGCCTGGTGCGCGCCTCCAACACCACGCCGGTGCTGGTGCTGCGCTTCGAAGGCCAGACGCAGGAGGCCCTGCATCGCATCGAGGCCACCATGACGGCGCTGCTCAAGTCGGTCAAGCCCGACGCGAGCTTCGCGGAGGCGGCGCACTGAGCGTGCCGCGCGTTTCCCGTTCTCCTGCGCTGCGCCTCTACGGGCTGTTTACCCGGCTCGCGCAGCCTCTACTCAAACGAAAGCTGCGCAAGCGCGCGAAGGCCGAGCCGGGCTATGCCCACGCGGTCGCGGAGCGCTTCGGCGTGTACGACCCTTCGCTGCAGATCCGCGATGCCTGCTGGGTGCATGCCGTCTCGCTGGGCGAGACGCGCGCCGCCGCCATCCTGATCGCCGAGCTGCGGCGGCAACTGCCGGGCGTGCCCATCCTGCTGACCCATGGCACCGCAACGGGCCGGGAAGAGGGCGCCAAGCTGCTGCAGGACGGCGATGTGCAGGTCTGGCAACCCTGGGACACACCGAAGGCCGTGGCAGCCTTCCTCGACCGCTTCCGTCCGCGCATCGGCGTGCTGATGGAAACCGAGGTCTGGCCGGAGTTGACGGCGGCCTGCGCGGAGCGTGGCATTCCGCTCACGCTGGCCAACGCGCGCCTGTCCGAGAAGTCGCTGGCCAAGGCCGAGCGCTGGTCCTCGCTGGCGCGGCCGGCCTATGCCTCGCTGGCGGCCGTGTGGGCGCAGAGCGAGGCCGATGCGCACCGCCTGGTGTCGCTGGGCGCCAAGCTGGGCGGCGTCTTCGGCAACCTCAAGTTCGATGCGCAGCCCGATGCGCGGCAACTGGTGCATGCGCAGGCCCTGCGCGCGCGTTTGCCCAAGCCGGTGGTGGTCTTCGCCAGTTCGCGCGATGGCGAAGAAGCGATGCTGCTCGATGCACTGCGCCACTTCTGGACCACCGCACCCTCCAGCGATGACTTCGGTCCTGCCGCGGCTGCAGACGGCAATCCGGGGCGCCCCCGCGGCGAGCGGGCGCGTCATCTGCCGCGCCTTCGCGCCTGCGACGTGCAGTGGTTGATCGTGCCGCGGCATCCGCAGCGCTTCGATGCGGTGGCAGAGCTGATCGCGCAGCGCGGCTTTGCCTGCGTGCGCCGGTCCACCGCGGAAGGTGCGCCCGAGGGCGAGGAGATCTGGCTGGGCGATTCGCTGGGCGAGATGGCGCTGTACTACGGCCTCTCCGAAGCCGCGTTGCTGGGTGGCAGCTTCGCGCCCCTGGGCGGACAGAACCTGATCGAGGCCGCGGCCTGTGCCTGCCCCATCGTGATGGGCCCTTCCACCTTCAACTTTGCCGAGGCGGCCGAACTGGCCATTGCCGCCGGCGGTGCATTGCGCGTGGACGACATGATGAAGGCCGTGGTGCACGCGCTGTCGCTGGTGGCGGACAAGGGCCGCTGCGCCGCGATGTCGCAGGCGGCGCTGGGCTTTGCCGGCAGCCACCGCGGCGCGGCCGAGCGCACGGCGGCGGCCATCCTCGCGCTGGGGCAGTCGGTGCCCGATCCGGAGCCGGTGGCACTGGCGGCGGGGTTTGACGCGGCGGCGGCGTCTGCCGACCCCTCGTTGGCTGGGGGGGCGGAGCCGCCACTGCAGGCATCGTCGTCGCTGGCCCAGGAGCCGACGACGGAACCGATGGCGGAGACGGGAACGGTTGCCGCATCGGCCTCGAAGACCGTACCGCCGGCGGGCCATGCTCCGGGCGAGCGCGCCGAGCCGGTGTTCGATCCCGACGCACCGCTGATCGTGCCTGAAGAGCGCAGGGGCTGATCGGAGCGGGCCCTCTCCCGCAAGGGAAGGGGGCGCCATGCGCAGCCTGTGACTCTGCCGCCTCTCAGCGTTGGGTTGGGCGATCGTTCAGCCGGCTCTGGTTCGGCCGCCGCAGCGTTCAGCCTTCCGCGCCGCCCACGTACACCCGCGGTACGCGCCGCACATGGCACAGCAGCTCGTAGCTGATCGTCCCGGCCGCGGCGGCCACGGTGTTGATGGGAACCTGCGGTCCCCACAACTCGACCCGGCTGCCGATGCCTTCGCCCGGCAGGGCCGTCAGGTCGACCGTCAGCATGTCCATCGACACGCGGCCAACGATGCGGCTCGCGTGCTCGCCGACGAGGACCGGCGTGCCCGTGGGCACCACGCGCGGGTAGCCGTCCGCATAGCCGATCGCGACCAGCCCCACGCGGCAGGGCGCGTCGGCCACGAAGCGGGCGCCGTAGCCCAGCGCGTCGCCGGGCTGAAGCTCGCGCACCGCGAAGACCTCGCTCTCGAGCGTCATCACGGCGCGTAGCGCCGGATCGGGCACGGGCAGCGGATCGGCGCCATACAGCAGGATGCCGGGTCGCGCCCAGTCGCCGCGCGCCGCCGGCCAAGCCAGCACGCCGGCGGAATTGGCCAGGCTGCGTTCGCCGGGCAGGCTGGCCGTCGCGGCCTCGAAGCAGGCGATCTGCTCGGCGGTGGCAGGGCTGTCGGGCTCGTCGGCGCGGGCGAAGTGCGTCATCAGCGTGACCTTCGCGACGTGCGGGCAGGCGGCGAGCCGTCGGTGCGCCTCGCGAACCTCGGCGGGCGCAAAGCCGGCGCGGTGCATGCCGCTGTCCACCTTCAGCCACACGTTCAGGCCCGTGAGCTCCGGATGCGCCTCGACGGCGCGCAACTGGGCTTCGTGATGCACCACCACCCAGCAACCCAGTGCATGCGCGGCCACCAGTTCGGCGGCGGAGAAGCAGCCTTCCAGGATCAGGATCGGCTGGGTCAGGCCGGCGGCGCGCAGCGGCTGGGCCTCGGCCAGGAAGGCGACCGCGAAGCCGTCGGCTTCACCGGCCAGCGCCTGCGCGCAGGGCACGGCGCCGTGGCCATAGGCATCGGCCTTGACGGTGGCGAAGGCCCGCCCGCCATGGCGTTGGCGCGCGAGCCGGTAGTTGTGGCGCAGCGCGTCCAGGTCGATGACCGCGCGCGAAGGACGGTCGGAGACGGGCAGCGCGGCCGCATCGGCAGGGGCAAGATGGGAGGGAGCGACAGAGGCGTTCATCGGCGCGATCACCGCGGTTCGCGGTGCGGGGCGGCAAAGAACGGGACTATAGGCAGCAGCCCGCCGCAGCCTTCACGGTTTTTGCAGGGATCGGCCGCAGGATTGACGGCCGGGGTGGTGCGTATCGCGTCAGCGTGCCGGGCTGGCTTCGGCCATCGGGGCCGGCGCCAGCAGGGCGTCGATTGGCCGCAGTGCCTCGGCGTCCAGCGTGCCGGCCGCCTGCCGCAGGCGCAGGTCGCCCAGCAGCACGGCATAGCGCGCGGCGGCCAGATCGCGCTGCGTCTGGTAGAGCTGGGCCTGGGCGTTGAGCACGTCCAGGCTGACGCGCACGCCCACCTGGTAGCCCAGTTGCGTCGCTTCCAGCGCGCTGCGGCTGGAGGCCTCCGCGGCTTCGAGGGCGGCGACGCGGCTGCGCCCCGAGGCCAGGCCCAGCCAGGCCGTGCGCGTGGCCTGCGCCACGTTGCGGCGGGCGCCGTCGAACTGGGCACGGGCCTGGTCTTCCAGGGCGAGCGTCTCGCGAATGCGGTTCTGCACCGCGAAGCCCGCGAACAAAGGCAGGTTGAGCTGCACGCCGGCCTGGGTGGCGTGGACGGTGGTCGGCGTCGTCGTGGTCAGCGTGCCTTCCGGATTGCGGTTGACGCCGTAGCTCAGCGTGGCATCGATGGTGGGCAGATGGCCGGCGTTGGCCTTCTCTGTCTCCAGGGCCGCCACGTCCACGCCGATGCGTGCCTGGGCGATGGCGGGATGGGTGTCCTCGGCCAGCGCGACCCAGGTGGCCAGATCGGCGGGCTGGGGCGGTGCAGGCAGCGCTGCGCCGGTTGGTGCCCACGGTGTGGCGCCGCCGCGGCCGACCAACTGGTCCAGGGCCACCTGACGCACCTGGCGGTCGTTCTCGGCCGCGATCTCTTGTGCGACGACCAGGTCGTAGCGGGCCTGCGCCTCGCGCTGGTCGGTGACGGTGGCGTTGCCGACGTCGAAATTGCGCTGGGCCGTGGCGCGCTGTTCCGCCACGGCGGCTTTCTGGGCGCGGATGAGCCGCAGGCTGTCCTCGGCCGACAGCAGGTCGAAATAAGCCTGGCCCACGCGCACGATCAGGTCCTGCTCGGCCAGCTGCAGTTGGGCCAGGGCCAGCGCGGCCTGGCGCTGGCCCTGCCGGTAGCTGGCCCAGTTGGCGGGGCGGTAGATGGGTTGCGTGGCCTGCACCCCCACCTGGGTCGTGGAGAAGTCGCGCGGCCCGGTGCCGGCGGGGGTCCGGATGTCGGAGTCGGTGCGTGAGGCGCTGGCGGCAAAGCCCACCTGCGGCAGGATGCCGGCCCGGGCCTGCTCGCCGCGGGCCGTGGTCGCCTCGGCCTGGGCGCGGGCGGCCTGATAGCTGGCGTCGTAGCCACGGGCGGCGTCGTAGAGGCTGCCCAGGTTCTGGGCGGCGGCCGGCCCATGCAGGGCCAGCGTGGCGGCCACGAGGGCCACCGCGCGAAGAACGAGCGGGCGCATGGGCGTGCGCCGCTCAGTAGCGGGGAACGGAAGGGTCGCGCTGCTGCGACCAGGCGTCGATGCCGCCGCTGATGTTGGCGACCTGCTCGTAGCCGTTGTGAGCCAGGAAGGCCGCCACGCGCTGGCTGCGGGCGCCGTGGTGGCACAGGCAGGCGATGCGCTGGGCGGGGTCGAGCTCGGCAAGCCGTGCCGGGATCTCGTTCATGGGCACGGCCACCACGGTGAAGCCGGCATCGGGCTTCACGCTGGCGGTCTGCAGTTCCCAGGGCTCGCGCACGTCGAGCACCACGGCCGGCGCGTCGGGCGCCTGGTCGAACCAGGCTTGCAGGTGGGCGGGGGGGACTTGGTCGATCATGGTGGCGCTGGGTAGGCGGAAGACCGTCCCTGGCGCTCCTTCGACGTCCCGGCCCTGCGCTTCGACAGGCTCAGCGCGAAGGGATGACGCTCAAGGCGCGGTCGGTGGCGGTCAGAAGTTGAAGCGCGAGGGCTCCGGGAAGTTCAGCAGGCGGGGGGCGATGGTGTCCCAGGGCTCCTGGGTGTCCCACTTGCCTTCGGCCGTGCGGGTGACGAAATGGGCGCGCATCACCGGCTCGTCGCCGACGATGGCCGCCAGCCGGCCGCCGATGTTCAGCGAGCCCAGAAGGTTCTGCGGAATGCGGGCGACCGAGCCGCTGAGCAGGATCACGTCGAAGGTCGGGCCGCTGGGCAGCGGCTTGGCGCCGTCGGCGTGGCGCACCTCGACATTGCCGACGCCGTTGCGCTGCAGGGTCTGGGCGGCGGTGGCGGCCAGCGTGGGGTCGATCTCCAGCGTCAGCACGCGGGCGGCGCGGGCGCCGAGCAGGGCGGCCATGTAGCCGGAGCCGGTGCCGATCTCGAGCACGGAGTCGGTCTTCTTGATCTGCAGGTCCTGCAGCAGTCGCGCCTCCATCTTGGGCGAGAGCATGACCTGGCCGGGGCCGTCGCCGAGCGGGATGTCCATGTCGAAGAAGGCCATGCTGCGGTGGGCGGCGGGCACGTAGTCTTCGCGGCGCACTTCGGTCAGCAGTTCCAGGATCTCGAGGTCGAGCACATTCCAGGGGCGGATCTGCTGCTCGATCATGTTGAAGCGCAGGGGATCGGTGACGAGGGAGGCGGTCATGGTGGGGGCGGGGCGACGCAGAACGGACAAAGCCCGGGATTCTAGGAGCCTGCCGCGCCGCCGTCCGCGGCGAGCCCCTGGCGGGTGCACATGCCGTGCAGCAGCAGATCGGCCTGCGCGGCCAGATAGCGCGCCGGATCCAGCGCGGCCGCGCCGCCGCACACCTCGGGCGCATGCTTCCACAGGATCATGAAGAGCAGCGGTGCCACCACCGCATGCACGGCCTGGTCCAGGTCCATGGCGCGGAACTCGCCGCGGGCGATGCCGCGTTCCAGGATGCGCCGCACCAGCGCATTGCCCGGTGCCACCACGCTCTGGTGGTAGAAGGCCGACAGCTCGGGGAAGTTGCGTCCCTCGCTCATCATCAGCTTGCTGATGCCCGACACCTGCGTGCTGCCCACGCGTTGCCACCAGGTGTTCAGCGCGTAGCGCAGCATCTCGGGGCTGCTGCCTTCGAAGCTCTCGAACTCCTGGTTCCACTCGGTGAAGCGGCCGGCCAGGTTCTCGGTGACGACCGCCTTGAACAGCTCGTCCTTGGAGCCGAAGTACAGGAACAGCGTGCCCTTGGAGACGCCCGCACGCGCGGCGACGTCTTCCGACCGGGTGGCGGCGAAGCCCTTCTCGACGAACAGGTCGAGCGCCGCCTGCAGCAGCTCGCCCGGCCGGGCCTCCTTGCGGCGCGCGCGCTTGGCGCCGGTCATGGCGTCGCGCAGTCGGCAGGGCAGGGAGGGGGAGGAACCCATGGGCGGGGAGGAAAGCGAAATTAATGACCGGTTGGTTATTAATTATTGGCCGCCGATTCTGCAGGCGTCAAGGCGAGGCGGCACAATCGCCGGTTTGCCCAGGAGAAGCGCCATGTCCGAGACCCCATCCGCATCGCTGCAGACCATCGTCCTCGGCGGCGGGTGCTTCTGGTGCACCGAGGCCGTGTTCGACCGCGTCGAGGGCGTGCTGGACGTGGAGTCCGGCTATGCCAACGGGCATGTTGACCATCCCACCTACGAGCAAGTCTGCAGTGGCACCACCGGCCATGCCGAGGTGATCAAGGTGCAGTTCGATCCCTCGGTCATCGACCTGCGCGAGATCCTGCACATCTTCTTCGTCGTGCACGACCCGACCACGCCGAACCGCCAGGGCAACGACGTCGGCCCGCAGTACCGCAGCGCCATCTACACCACCGATGAGGCCCAGCTGGCCACGGTGCGCGAGGTGGTGGCCGAGCTGGCGACCCACCAGGCCTATGGCGGCGTGCCCATCGTGACCGAGATCGGCCCGCTTCAGCGCTACTGGCCGGCCGAGGACTACCACCAGGACTACTTCCTCAAGCATCCCAACCAGGGCTACTGCGCCTTCGTCGTGGCGCCCAAGGTCGAGAAGTTCCTTAAGACCTTTGCCGAGCGGGTGAAGAAGGGCTGAGGCCCTCCGTCACTGCACCTCCGAAAAACCTCGCGCCCGCATGCCGCCCCGCTTGCTTCGCCCGACCGCCTCGCCTGCGCTGGCCATCGCGCTGGCGTGGGTGCTGGTGTTCGCGTCGGCGCTAGGGCTCATGCACCGCACCCTGCACATGCATGCGGGTGGCGGGCACGCGGTTGCGGTCGATGCGCCTGCCCCGGATCGTGGCCATGCGGCTGATGCCCATGGCGCCGAGCCCTTCGCGCATGCCGCGCACCACGGCCTGGCGGCCCTGTTCGACGACCATGAGGACGGCAGCGCGCTCTGCCTGATCCTGGACCAGCTTCAGCACGATGCGGCCACGCCAACCATCGTGCTGCTCACGCTGCCCACACTGCCGCCCGCGGGGGTGCTCGCCTTCATGCAGGGCGAGGCGCTGCGGCGCTGGGTGGCGCTCTTCGACGCGCGCGGTCCGCCCGTCACTCGCTGAATCTCCTGAGCCCAGGCCACCGCCGCCCGCACCTGCGTGGGCGGTGCGGCCTGTCCATCGATTCGCCAGTGACTTCCCATGACCCAGAATTTCCCTCGCAGTGCCATCGGCATTGCCGTTCTCGCGCTCCTGTGCGCCCCCGCCTTTGCCCAGGATGCCCCAGCCCAGGGCAACGCGGTGCCCAACGGGGCAGCCCACGCCCAGACCCAGACCCTGTCCACCGTCGAGGTCACTTCGGAACGCTTCAAGAAGGCGCGCATGGAGCTCTCGCCCGAGACGGGCGCCACCGTCTACCGCATCGATCAGAGCGCCATCGGCGCGCTGGGCAAGGGCGACGCCACGCCGCTGGACGACGTGCTGCTCACCCTGCCCGGCGTGGCCAAGGACTCCAAGGCCTCGGGCTCGCTGCATGTGCGTGACGACCATGGCAACGTGCAGTACCGCATCAACGGCGTGCAATTGCCCGAAGGCATTTCGGGCTTTGGCCAGACGCTGGACACCCGCTACATCGACGCCATCACCTACCTGACCGGCGCGCTGCCGGCCCAGTACGGTCTGCGCACGGCCGGCGTGGTCGACATCCAGACCAAGCAGGGCTTCGGCAAGCCCGGCGGCTCGCTGGGCTTCACCATCGGCAGCCACGACACGCTGGAAGGCAGCGGCTCGGTGTACGGCACCAAGGGCAACCTGAGCTACTACCTCTCGGCCAGTGGCGTGGGCAACAGCCAGGGCATCGAGAACCCGCAGCCCACGCTCAATGCCCAGAACGACCGCACCCGCCAGGGCAAGACCTTCGGCAACTTCTCGTATTACCTGGACGACGACACGCGGCTGGGCCTGATGTTCGGCAGCTACGACGGCAAGTTCCAGATCCCGACCAACCCGAACCAGACGCCGGCCTTCTCGCTGGCCGGCTTCAGCGACCTGGGCTCGGGCTACAACGGCCTGCCTTCGTCGAACGTGCGTGAGCGCCAGAACGAGAGCACGCGCTTCGTGGCGCTGTCTTACCAGAAGTCGCTGGGCGCGCTGGACTTCCAGCTCTCGGCCTTCCACCAGTATTCGAGCCTGCACTATCTGCCCGATCCGGTGGGCGACCTGATCTACAACGGCGTGGCTTCGGACACGCTGCGCTCCAACTCGTCCAGCGGCCTGCAGGGCGATGCCTCGTACAAGCTGAACGACGCCCACACGCTGCGCTTCGGCGGCCTGTACACACGCGCGAACACGCGCAGCAACAATGCCGTGAACGTGTTTCCGGTCGACGACTCGGGCGCCCAGGCGGGCAACACGCCGGTGCTCATCAACGACAACTCGGGCAAGACGGGCGAGCTGGCCAGCCTCTACCTGCAGGACGAGTGGCGCATCGACCCCAGGCTCACCTTCAACTACGGGCTTCGCTACGACAGCGTGAACGCCTTCACCAAGGAGCATCAGTGGAGCCCGCGGCTGAACCTGGCCTATGCGGCGACCGAGAGCACGGCGCTGCATGCCGGCTTCGCGCGCTACTTCACGCCGCCGCCGCAAGAGCTGGCCTCGCAGCAGAGCATCAACCTCTACACCGGCACCACCAATCAGCCCGAGGTGGCCAACTCCGATCCGGTGAAGGCCGAGCGCTCGCGTTACTTCGACGTGGGCGTGGACCAGAAGGTGGGCGAGCACCTGTCGCTGTCCGCCGATGCGTACTACAAGCACATCGACAACCTGCTCGACGAAGGCCAGTTCGGCCAGGCGCTGATCCTGTCGCCCTTCAACTATGCGCAGGGCTTCGCGCGCGGGCTGGAACTGTCGGCGCGCTACAGCGACGACCACTGGGCCGCCTATGCCAACCTGGCCCACCAGAAGGCGATGGGCAAGAACATCGTGTCGAGCCAGTCGCTCTTCGGTGCGGACGAGCTGAGCTACATCGCCGACCACTACGTGTACCTGGACCATGACCAGACCTACACCGCCTCGTTGGGCGCCAGCTACCGCTTCGGTGCCGACCAGGTCAGCGGCGACCTGATCTACGGCAGCGGCCTGCGGCGCACGCCCGATGGCGGCGCGCCCAACAGCGCCGCGCTGCCGCACTACACCGTGGTCAATGCCGCCTATTCCCACACCTGGAAGTACGGTGACGGCAATGACGTGGTGGGCCGCATCGCGGTGCTGAACCTGTTCGACGAGAAGTACCTGCTGCGCGACGGCACGGGCGTCGGCGTGGGCGCGCCGCAGTACGGCACCCGCCGCAGCCTGTACGTCAGCATGACCACGCACTTCTGATCTTCCGGAACCTACGCGGATGACTCGCTCCAGGCCGTCGCGCTTCGTCGCGCTCGCACTGCTGATCGCGGTGTGGGTGACGACGACGCTCGGCCTCGTGCATGGCACCCTGCATGCGCCGGGCAAGCATCCGCATGTCGCCTGGCGCACGACTGCCACGACATCCGCAGCATCCGTCGCGCCCGCTGTACCGACTGACGGCGCCATCCTCCAGGCGCCGCGCCATGCCTGGCTGCATGCGCTGTTCGCGGACAAGACCGATGCCGAATGCCGGCTGTACGACGTGCTGTCGCACGGCGCCGGCCTGCCGGGCGTGCCGCTGGTGCTGATGCCGGTGGCGCTGCCCGCGGCCACCTTCGCCTGCCTCCAGGTCCGCGCCATCTACCGATGGACCGTGCATTTCGATGCGCGCGGTCCGCCCTGCGCTCGCTGAATTCCCGTGCTTCCTCGACGCTGCCGCGACCGCCCCGTGCGGGCCGTGGCGGCACGTCCTTTCGAATTCAACGAGCTTCCTCATGACTCCCCAATTCCATCGCCACGCCGTGGGCGCGGCCGTTCTCTTCGCCCTGTCCACGCTGGCCCATGCCCAGTCCGCCGCTGACGGCGCCACGCTGAACACCATCACCGTCACGGGCAACCCGCTCGGCGCGGCCGAATCCATCGCGCCGGTCGAGGCGCTGTCGGGCAGCGCGCTGCTCTACCGCAGCCAGTCCACGCTGGGCGAGACGCTGCAGGGCCTGCCCGGCGTCTCCAGCACCTACTTCGGCCCCAACGCCAGCCGGCCGACCATCCGCGGCCAGGACGGCGACCGCATCCGCATCCTCTCCAACGGCGGGGCCTCGATCGATGCCTCGGCCCTGAGCTATGACCATGCGGTGCCCACCGATGCCCTCGTCACCGACCGCATCGAGGTGCTGCGCGGCCCCGGCGCACTGCTCTATGGCGGCAGCGCCGTGGGCGGCGTGGTCAATGTGATCGACAACCGCATCCCGACGGAACCGATCAACGGCTTCGGCGGTCGCGCCGATGCCAGCTACGCCAGCGGCAGCAAGGAAGGCAGCGGTGCCGTGGTGCTCGAAGGCGGCAACGACCGCTTCGCGCTGCATGTCGACGCCTTCCGCCGCCATGCCGACGACGTGAGCGCGCCCACCTGGCTGGAGTGCGGCAAGGGCGGCGTCAACGTGCTGCAGAAGCGCATCTGCAACTCGGCCTCAGAGAGCCGTGGCGGTGCCGTCGGCGGCACGCTGTTCTTCGGCGGCGCGGGCTGGATCGGCGCCTCGGTGAGCGACTACCGCAGCAACTACGGCACCGTGGCCGAGGACGACGTCACCATCGGCATGCGCCAGCAGCGCCAGGCCATCGAAGGCGAATGGCGCCCCGGCGGCTTCTTCACGAGCATCCATGCCAAGGCCAGCCACACCGACTACAGGCACACCGAGTACGAAGGCGGCTCGCCGGGCACCACCTTCACCAACAACGGCAACGACCTGCGCATCGAGGCGCGCCACCGTCCCATCGCGGGCTTCGAGGGCCTGATCGGCCTGCAGAGCGAGCGCACGCGCTTCGCCGCCGACGGCGAAGAGGCCTTCGCGCCGCACAGCCGCACGCGAAGCGATGCGCTCTTCCTGTACGAGGAACTGCCGCTGTCCTGGGGCAAGCTGAGCTTCGGCGCCCGCACCGAGCGGGTGAAGGTGTCGTCGCAGGGCTATCCGGACGACCCGAGCATCAGCCGCTTTGCGCTGGGCGAGCGCAGCTTCAACCCCCACAGCGCCTCCTTCGGCCTGCTCTACAACGTGGCGCCGCAGTGGCAGATCACAAGCAACCTGGCCTACACCGAGCGCGCCCCCAAGGACTACGAGTTGTTCGCCAATGGCCCCCACGTGGCCACCGCGGCCTGGGAGGTGGGCGACACCGACCTGCAGAAGGAGCGCTCGCTGGGTGCCGACATCGGCGCGCAGTGGAAGTCCGGGCCCCACAACGCGCGCTTCAACGCCTACTGGTCGAAGTTCCGCAACTACATCGGCCTGACGGCCACCGGCAACCTGCGCAACGACGAGGGTGAGTCTTTTGCCGGTAGCTCGGAAGAAGCCCTGGCCGCCGCGCTGGACGAGGAACTGCTGGCCGAATACGTCTACCGCGGCGTGCGGGCACGCTTCACCGGCATCGAGGCCAGTGGCAGCCTGCGCCTGCTGGGCAACGACGGCCTGCGCCCGCTGGCCGGTGGCAAGCTCGACCTGGAGTGGCGTGCCGACGCCGTGCGTGCCACCAACACCGACACCGGCGAGCCACTGCCGCGCATCGCCCCGGTGCGCGTGGGCGCGACGCTGGCCTGGACCAGCGGCCCGTGGAGCGCACGCGTGGGCTTCGACCATTACGCCGGGCAGAAGCGCGTGCCGGCCACTGATCGGGCCACGGACAGCTACACCTTGTGGAACGCCTCGCTCGGCTACCGCATGAAGGTGCAGCGCGCCAGCCTGCTGTGGTACGCGCGGGTGGACAACCTGGGCAACGAGCTGGCCTACAGCGCCACATCGATCCTGACCACCACCGTCTACCCCCGCGCGCCGCTGCCCGGCCGCAGCGTGAAGGTGGGCCTGCGCGTCGATTTCTGATCGGCCGCCGAGGGGCGGGGCAGGGCGCTCCACCACCCGGCCCCGCGCCTATGCCATTCGGCGGACCGGCCATTCGGCAAGCGTTCGCCGTGACATAGTTCCTCTACATTCTTCGGGATGATGTTCCACACGGCTCGCCTGGACAGCCGGACAGCGGGCCCTGCCACGCCGTCCGGCGTCTGCGTGCGCGTGGGTTGAGCGCGAATGCGCGGGACGGCGCTCGCAGGGGCGTGGATGCTGGGCATGGGCGGATGGCTGGCACCTGCTGTGCCCGTGGTGGCGGCCGATGCGCCGCCGCCGTGCCCGACGCCCTGCCTGGCCCTGCCGCGGCCGGCGCCGACGCCGGCCCCTGCCGAGGCCGCGCCACCGCCCGCGCCCCGTCCGGCCGCGCGCAGCCGGCCCGCGCCGGCCGCCGCCCCCGTGTCCACCGAGGCGGCGGCGCCCGAGCCGCCGCCACGCCCGCCGGCCTCGCGCCGGTGCATCGACATCAACATGCGCGCCGCGGTGGGGGAACCGCTGTCGGCGCAGGACATGGCCTACCTGAGGAGCGAATGTTGAATCCGTCTGCCGTTGCCGCCGTTGTTCTCCGTGCCTGGATGCGCCTGCGCGCGCTGCTGCTGATCGCGGCAGCCGGCACCCTGTTGGCGGCCTGTGCCAACAAGCCCGTGGCCTCCACCGAGGTGATGCCCTTCGACCGCGCCGTGCAGCAGGCGGTGGACGACCTGATGGTGCAGACGCAGAAGATGCCGGCCTTCCTGGCCCGCGTCGAATCGCGGCTGCAGAAGAGCCGCATCGTCATCGACCCGTTGCTCGACGGCACCACCGGCCAGCAGACCGAAGTGACGCAGGCCGCCCAGCAGCGCATCGTGCAGCGCATGCAGGAGCGCTTCAGCCAGTTCACCGTCAACCAGGTCGACAGCCAAGCCGTGGAGCAGGCGCAGTACGTCCTCAGCGGCACGCTGACCCGCCAGGCCGATGCCTCGGCCGGCCGCTGGCAGCTGGCCCTCGCGCTGACCGAGCTCAAGAGCGGCACCGTGGTCGCGCAGACCGTGGCGCGCATCGCCGACGAGAAGCTGGACACCCGGCCCACCGCCTTCTACCGCGACAGCCCGGTCAGCACCCGCGATCGCGCCGTCGACGGCTACATCCGCACCAGCCAGACGCCCGCCGGCCAGCAGGCGGATGCGCTGTACCTGCAGCGCCTGCCCACCACCGCCGTGCTGCAGGAGGCCATCGACGCCTACGCGGCCGGCCGCTGGCAGGAGGCGCTGACGCGCTACGAGGCCGCCGCCCAGCGGCCCGACGGCCAGCAGCTGCGTGTCTACAACGGCCTGTACCTCACGCAGATGCAGCTGGGCCGCACTGCGGACGCCGAGCGCAGCTTCGGCCAGTTGGCCAAGCTGGGCCTGGAGGCCAGCAAGCTGAGCGTGAAGTTCCTCTTCCGGCCCGGCTCCACGGAGTTCCTGAACGATTCGCGCATCAGCGGCGTCTATCCGATGTGGCTGCGCCAGATCGCCCGCCAGGCGGCGCAGATGAGCAACAACTGCCTGCTCGTGACGGGCCACACCAGCCGCACCGGCTCGGAATCGGTCAACGAGCGGCTGTCGCTGCAGCGCGCGACCGTGGTGCGCATGCGCCTGGCCGCCGAGGCACCCAGCCTGGCCAAGCGCCTCAAGGAGGCCGGCATGGGCTTCCGCGAGAACATCGTCGGCACCGGTGCCGACGACGCGAGCGACGCGCTGGACCGGCGCGTGGAATTCAAGGTCGAGGATTGCGCCGCCTCGTCCTGAGGCCGCGTGGATTCCCGCGCGCCGGCGTGCCGACGCCGTGGCTTTCATGAAGGCGGACACCTGGATCGGCCCGGCGCCACTCCCGACGTTCCGAACCTGGCGTACCGACACAGCCCCCCGAGGCCGCGGGCGGGGACGGCTACTCTTCGCCCCCGTCCGATGGCGCCGTTGCATCCTCTGCGTAGGTCAGCAGATCGCCGGGCTGGCACTGCAGATAGGCGCAGATGCGCTCAAGGGTGTCGAAGCGGATGCCCTTCACATGGCCGCGCCGCAGGAGTGACAGGTTGGCCTCCGTGATACCGACGAAGGCGGCGAGGTCCTTGGCGCGTACGTTGCGCTGCGCAAGGACGACGCTCAGGGTCACGTGGATGGGCATGGTTGCGATGGATCAGACAATTTGCGCGTATTCGTCGGCGATGGTCGTGGCTTCGTCGAGCAAAGCCGCGAGCTGCCACGTGACGGCCGCAAACAGCAACAGGACGATTTCGCGCGAATCCACGCCCAGCGACAGCTGAAGCGGTCCGCCCAGCGCGCCGGACAGCACCCCACGGATCAGGGTCGGGCACAGCGTACCCAGCACCGCCGCGGCCAGCGTGCACGCGGCGAAACGTCGCAGTTGGAGCACCAGCGTCCGAGACAGCGCCTTGGCGTCTGCAAGGCGCATCAGGCCGAGGCCTGCCCAGTACAGGGCTGCGCCCATCACCAGCACCGGCGCCATGGCCAGAAAAGCCACCACCGCCCAGACAGACCAATGCAACGTGGCTGCGGCCCCTGTCAGGTGATGCGCTGTGGGCTGAACCTGCGCGAGCCACTGAGCGGCCGGCGTGCGCCAGAGCGCCACGGCCGTCGCCAGCGGCAACAGCACGCTCGCCAGCAGCGCACACCCTCCGAGCAGGACGGCGCGTCGGGTCGAGCGAGGCCGAGTGGGGCCAGGAGAGGGCGGCAGGGGGTGCATGCAGGAGTCCTTTTCGGCGCTTGACAGGCCGACTTCAATCACATAATTTTCTGTAAAACAGAAATTTATATTTGTTATGCAGCAATTATCTACCGAGCGAAGGCAGTTTGTTCAGCGGCTGGCCAGCGTGACGGGTGCGGCTTGCCTCGGCGCTTGCGGCGGTCGCAGCGCGATGGTGCTTCCCGCCGCATCGGACCTCTGGCAGGTGCCGTTGCGGATCGAGGATCCCTATCCCATCGTCACGGCACGCCTGCAAGGGCATGACGCCGCGCTGGTGCTGGACACAGGTGCCGATGCGACCGTGCTGGATGTGCGGCTGGCGCGCTTGCTCGGACTGGCGCTCTCGGATGGCGTGGTGCCCGGCTCCGGCGGCAGCGGGCCCTCCGGGGAGATCCGCCGCGCCGTTGTCCCGCACTTTGCGGTGGGCGGGGCCGTGGGCCGTGAGCAGCCTGTCTATGTCACCGCGTTCCCCCGTGAGTTTCCCTGGGACGGCGTGCTCGGCGCCGACTTCCTGCGGGCCTGTGCCATCCGCATCCGCTATGCCGAAGGCCTTCTCGACGGGGTGGCGGCCACCGCGTGGCAGGGGGTGCGCCAACTGCTCGGCCCCGGCCCTCTGCTGCCGCTGCGGCGCCATGCGTCGGGCAAGCTGCTGGTCGAAGCCGAGGTGGATGGCATCGCCGGCTGGTTTTCCATCGACACGGGCGCAGGCCAGGCTGTCACGCTGTTCGCACCCGCCGTGCAGCGGCTGGCGCTGCGCACACGCTGGGGCCCGGGCGTGCGTATGGCGACCGGCGTGACAACCGGCGGCGTCGATCACGCCGATTGCGTACGTGCGCAAGCGCTGCGATTGGGCGGGCACCTGCTCCAGCGTCCCGTGGTCGAGCTTTCGCTGGCCCGAGCAGGGCTGTTCGCCACTGACGCCTGGCTCGGCAACATCGGCGGTGAGGTGCTGCGGCGCTTCGACCTGGGGCTGGCGGCATCGGAGGGCCGGCTGGCCCTGACGCCCAATGCCGCCTTCGGCGAGGCATTCCCGGGCCCGCGCGCTGGCTTCATCTGGCGTGACACGGGCCAGGTGCTGCAGGTGGCCGAAGTCCTGGCCGATGGGCCGGCGGCGGCGGCGGGGCTGCGGGTCGGTGACGTGCTGCGAGAGGTCAACGGCCTGCCCATCGGCTCGGCGCAAGGCTGGGCGCTTCGCACGGCCTTGCGTGCGGCTCCGGGCAGCCCAGTGCGACTGCTGACATCGGCGGGGCCGCGCACCTTGATCCTCAGGGAAATGGTGTGAGGCGCGGGTTTGCCCTAGGGATGCTCTTCACGAATCGAGCGGCAAGTGGGCGCTGCGGATCGGGATGAGCTGCGAGGCGCAAAGCGCAGCATTTGCAACGACGCAGATCGCCCGAGTCCGCAGATGCCCACGGCGCGCGCATTCGTGAAGAGCATCCCTGGCCCTGCATTGAGTGAACGACCTTTGGGCGCACGCGCGATTGCAGTGGCTCTCGAATCGCTGGGCTTGGCTTTGCGCAGTTAAACGCCGCAAGGTCGCAAAAGACGGCGTCAATCCTCCGTTTGGACGAGGGCGAATTCGGCGCGTATTGCGATTTACGGGGCCCGGGCCTGTTCGGATGAATTGATTGGCGCCCATCCAATTCGGGGCCCTGCGGCGCCTGCCACACTTGCAACGGTTGCAGTGATGGCCTGAATGTGTAAGTTAGTTAACAAAAACTGGGCATCTGGACGTTCGTCTCCAGCGGGACGCTCGCTAGCATGAAGCGAGTCCTGGCTATTTTGCAAAGGCAGTTTTTTGCGGAGACACATTGAAATGACAACGCAGGAACCGCTTGCAGGCGTCTCGCAACCCCTGTCCGCGCCCCTTCCATTTCATTTGCGTCGTCGACCGGTTTTTCATCGGATCGCCGGTGCCTCGGCCCTTTATTTCCTTTTCTCGGGCGGCGTCTCGGCAGCGACGGCGGCCAATTGCCAGGGTGCCCAGAATTCCGGTTCGAGCACCGGAATTTCGGTCAATCTGTCGACCTCCGCGGGGGCCTGCGCCGACGGTCCCGTCGCCACGGCCATCGGCAGCGTCGCCATCGGCGCGCAGGCGCAGGCGGTGCCGCTGAACGCGGTGGCCGTCGGTGCCCAGGCCACCTCGGCGGGCGAGGCCTCGGTGGCGGTGGGGGCCGGCGCCAGCACGGGTCCCAATGGCCGGGGCGACCTGGCCTTCGGCGAGAACGCCCGTGCCAACGGCGGCGGCGCCTCCGCCTCGGCCGTGGCCGTGGGCTCCAACAGCTTTGCTGCTGCCGGCACGGTGGCGGTGGGTGGCTATGCCAATGCCTCCGGTGCGCGCGCGTCGGCCCTGGGTGACCAGTCGGTCGCTGCGGGCGCGCGCAGCCTGGCCGCGGGCGAGAGTTCGCGCGCCACGGCGGATGGGTCCGTGGCTCTGGGCTCCATGGCGCAGGCCAATGCGGCCAGTGGCATCGCCCTGGGGCAGTCGGCCAACGTGGGGGGCGCGGCCGGCCTGGCCATCGGCACCCGGGCCGCCGCGATGGGGAATGCCGGCGCCATCGCGCTGGGCAGCGACAGCAATGCCGGTGCCGACGGCGCCATCGCCGCGGGCAATCGCGCGCAGGCCACCGGGGCCTATGCCGTGGCCATCGGCAGCAATGCCATGGCCACTCAGGCCGGCAGCGTGGTGCTGGGGCGCAACAGCCAGGACCGTGCCGCCGCCCAGGTCGCCGGCGGCACGGTGGGCGGCGTCAACTATGCCTATGCCGGCACCGCGAGCGGGGTGGCGAGCATCGGCGCTGCGGGCGCCGAGCGCCAGCTGATCCACCTGGCGCCGGGCAGCGTCAGTGCCGCCAGCACCGACGCGGTCAACGGCAGCCAGCTCTATGCGGCGCAGCAGGCCATCGACTCGGTCAAGGCCAGCACCGACGCCGGCTGGCGGCTGAGCGTCAATTCGGCCGACGACCGCAAGGTCTCCGCCGGTGACACGGTGGACGTGAGCCAGGGCTCCAACATCTCTGTCGAGCGCACGGCCAACGGCCTGCGCGTCTCCACCGCCCGGGACGTGAATTTCGACAGCGTGACGGTCGGCACCAACGTGCTGAGCGCCACCGGCCTGCAGATGGGCAGCGCGGTCAACCTCGGGCCGCAGGGCCTGGTGATCGTGGGCGGGCCGAGCGTGACCGCCAGCGGCATCGATGCCGGCGGCGCGGCCATCGCCAACGTGGGCAACGGCGTCAAGGCCACCGATGCCGTCAACCTCGGCCAGCTGCAGGCCGCGGTGCAGGGGGTGAACACCGAGCGCTGGGTCAGCGGCTCGGCCACGCAATATGCGGCGCCCACGGCCACCGGCGCCGACGCGCTGGCCGCGGGCAGCGGCGCGCAGGCCTCCGGCGACCAGTCGACGGCCCTCGGGTCCGGCGCCAAGGCGACCGAGGCCAACAGCGTCGCGCTGGGCAATGGCAGCACCACCCGGGCCGCCACCTCCACGGCCGGGACCGTGCTCGATGGCACGCAGTACAGCTTCGCGGGCGGCACCGCGGCCGGCGTCGTCAGCGTGGGCCAGGTCGGCGGCGAGCGGCAGATCCAGAACGTCGCGGCCGGCCGCCTGAGCGCCGACAGCACCGATGCCGTCAACGGCAGCCAGCTCTATGCCACCAACGATGCGATCGGCGCCCTGGTGGCCCGGCTCGCCGCGACCGAGGCCAGCCGCACGCACTACGTGGGCGTGAACGATGGCGGCACGCCCGGCGGCAACTACAACAACGACGGCGCGGCGGGCCTGTTTTCCACCGCCATCGGCGTGAATGCCGCGTCGGCTGGCGCGAGCAGCGTGGCCCTGGGCGCCGGCGCCACCTCGGGGGCTGGCCAGTCGGTGGCCATCGGCGGCGCGGCGGTGGCCAGCGCGACCGGCGGCGTGGCCCTGGGCGCGGGCGCAGTGGCCGACCGCGCCGGCATGAACGGCGCGAGCGAGGCATTCAGCGGCGTGCGCGTCGCCTCGACGGCGGGCGCGGTGTCGGTGGGCAGCGCGGGCGCCGAGCGGCAGATCACCAACGTGGCCGGCGGCACCGCCGACACCGATGCCGTCAACGTTCGCCAGCTGCGCTCGGTGCAGCAGTCCAGCGTCGCCTACGCCACCCGCGCCGACGGCAGCACCGACTATTCGTCGGTGGTGCTCGGCAACGGGCAGGCGCCGCAGGGCACCGTCATCTCCAACGTGGCGCCGGGCGTCAAGGGGACGGATGCCGTCAACCTCAACCAGCTGCAGGCCGGCGTGGCCAGCGCCAATGCGTACACCGACGCCGTCGCCGGGTCGCTGAAGCAGAACATCGACCAGGTGGCCCGCAAGGCGTCTGCGGGTACCGCCGCGGCCATGTCGATGGAGACCGCGCCGTACCTGGCCGGCAAGGTGACCTACGGTGCCGGCATGGGCTACTACGGCGGGCAGTCGGCCTTCGGCATGTCCCTGCGCAGCACCTCGGGCGACGGCCGCTGGAGCGTCAATGGCGGCGTGTCGGCCGACACGCAGGGCAGCGTGGGCATCCGCGTGGGCCTGTCCGGGGCGTTCGAGTGAGCGGGATGCCGACGCCGATGGTTCTGCGCGACCGACCCCATCCTTCTTTTCCGACGACCGCCTGGCAAACCCTGCTGTACGGACTGCTGGCCCTGCTGATGTTGTGCCTGGCGCCCGGGGCCGCGATGGCCCAGGCGCCGCAGCCGAAGGTCGACCGCGCGGCCATCGTCGCGCGCTCCCTGCGCATCGCGCAGCTGGTGGACACCGGCCGCGTCGAGGTCATCTGGGACAACGCCTCACCCGCGATCAAGAAGCAGATCGCCCGGGATCGCTTCGTGCGGGACATCAAGGCCCGCCGTGCGGTCTACCGCAAGATCGGCCAGCGGCAGTTCGTCAACATGGCCGTCATCGACATGAACAAGTCCTCCGGCGCGCCGAGCGGGCGCTACCTGAGCGTGGTGCTCGCCTCCAGGGACTCGGCCGGCACGGCCATCGAGGAATTGGTGTCCTACCGCCTGGAGCCCGATGGGGCGTGGAAGGTGACGGGCTACGTGATCCACGGCGCTCCGGCGGCGGCGCGGCACTGAGGCGCCGGGCACCTCAGTGCCCTTGCGTCAGCCGGGTCACGGCGCCAGACGCGTCTTGACCCAGTCCTGGCCTTGCCGCTGGTAGCAGAGCCGGTCATGCAGCCGGCTTTTGCGACCCTGCCAGAACTCCCAGCGCTCGGGCACCAGCCGGTAGCCGCCCCAGTGCGGCGGGCGTGGCGGGTTGAGCAGGAACTTGGCGCTGTACTTGGCCGCATTGGCCACCAGCACGCCGCGGCCGTCGATGGGCTGGCTCTGCGGGCTGGCCCAGGCGCCGATGCGCGAGTCCAGCGGGCGGCTGGCGAAGTAGGCGTCGCTTTCCTCGTCGCTCACCTTCTCCACCCGGCCCTCGATGCGCACCACGCGCTCCAGCTCGACCCAGTGGAACTGCAGTGCGGCGAAGGGATTGCCGGCCAGCTCCTGGCCCTTGCGGCTCTGGTAGTTGGTGAACCAGACGATGCCCCGCGCGTCGTAGCCCTTGATCAGCACGATGCGGGTGGAGGGCCGCAGGTCGCTGCCCACGGTGGCGACGGTCATGGCATTGGGCTCGGGCACCTGGCCGGCGATGGCCTCGCCGAGCCAGCGCTCGAACTGCAGCAGCGGGTCGGCGGCGCTGTGGGTTTCGTCGAGTTCGGCCCGCTCGTAGCTCTTGCGCAGGTCGGCCAGGGAGGTCTTCAGATCGCTCATGGCGGGCATTGTCCGCGCTGGCCATGGCCGCGCCTTGACGAGGCCTAACATCGGCCGCCCATGATCGTCCGCCCCCGCCCGCACTGGCTGCGCCTGCTCTTCGTCTGGCGCGGCTCCATCCTTTCGCAGATCCTGCCGCAGCTGGCCTTGACCCTGGCGCTGGCCGTCGTCGTGACGCTGCTGCACGGCCAGGTGCTGCGCTGGAAGGTGCCGATGAACTTCGTGCCCTTCTCGCTGATCGGGCTGACGCTGGCGATCTTCCTGGGCTTTCGCAACAGCACCAGCTATGGCCGCTGGTGGGAGGCGCGCATGCTCTGGGGCGCGCTGCTCATCGACTGCCGGGCCGCCGTGCGACAGGCGCTGACGCTGGCCGAAGGCGGCGGCGAGGCGCGGGTGCTGGCGCTGCGGCTCATCGCGCTGGTGCATGCGCTGCGCCACCAGCTGCGCGGTACCGACCCTGCCGCCGACCTGGCGCGCCTGCTGCCGGCCGCCGAGGCCCAGCGCGTGATGGCGGCACGCTACCGGCCGGCCATGCTGCTGCTGATGGCGGGCGAATGGCTGCGCGACCTGCGCGCCCAGGGCCGGGCTGAGGCCGCCATCGTGCCGGCGCTGGAAGGCCCGCTGGACCGCATCGGCGCGGCCATCGGCGGCTGCGAGCGTCTGGCCAACACGCCCATCCCCTTCACCTACAGCGTCATCATCCACCGCACCATCTACCTGTACTGCCTGCTGCTGCCCTTCGGGCTGGTGGACGCCATCGGGCCCATGACGCCGGTGATCGTGGTGCTGGTCGCCTACACCTTCTTCGCGCTGGAGGCGCTGGGCTCGGAGATCGAGGAGCCCTTCGGCGAGGCGCCCAACGACCTGGCGCTCGACGCCATCTGCTGGAGCATCGAGACCTCGGTGCGCGAATCCATCGGCGACGCCGACTGGCCGCCGCAGCCGCAACCCCGCGATCACGTCTTGACATGACCATGAATCCCGAACGCCTGCCCGTCGTGCTGGTGCTGGCCTCCGGCCGGGGCGAACGCTTCCGCGCTTCGGGCGGCGCGGTGCACAAGCTGCAGGCGCTGCTGGCCGGCCGCCGCGTCATCGACCGCACGCTGGATGCCGTCCGCGCGAGCGGGCTGCCCTGGCATGTGGAGGACATGGGCCATCCGGGCATGGGCGACTCCATTGCCGCCGCCGTGCGTGCGACAGCCGATGCGCCGGGCTGGCTGGTGCTGCCGGCGGATCTGCCGCTGGTGCTGCCGGCCACGCTGCGTGCGGTGGCCGAGGCGCTGGACAACCGCGGCGCGGCGCAGCCGGTGTTCCAGGGCGAGCGCGGCCATCCGGTCGGCTTCGGCGCGGCCAGCGGGCCGGCCCTGATGGCGCTGGCGGGCGAGCAGGGCGCCGCGCCCGTGCTCAAGGCCCTGCGGGCGGGGGGCGCGGTGCGCGAACTGGCGGTGGACGATGCCGGCGTGGTGACCGACATCGACACGCTGGACGACTTGGCGCGCGCCGAGTCGCTCCTGCGTTCGCGCGGCGGCTGATCAGGCCTGGGCGGCGCAGGCGCGCCAGGCGGCCACGAAGGCGTGGGCCGTCTCGCCCACCGCCGCCGCCGCCTTGCCCGGCTTGTAGAGCGCCGAGCCGATACCGAAGCCGTCCGCCCCCGCGGCATGCCACGCGGCCATGCCCTCGGGCGTGATGCCGCCCACCGGCAGCAGCGGCGTGCCGCGCGGCAGCACCGCCTTCAGCGCCTTCACCGCGGCGGGGGAGGCCATCTCGGCCGGAAAGAGCTTGAGCGCACGGGCGCCCGCTGCCAGCGCGCCGAAGGCCTCGGTGGGCGTGAGCACGCCGGGCAGGGCGACCATGCCCAGCGCGACGCTCTCGCGCACCACCGCGGCATCGAAGCAGGGCGAGACGATCAACTGACCGCCCGTCGCATGCACCTCGCGCACCTGCTGCGGCGTCAGCACCGTGCCTGCGCCCACCAGCGCACCGGGGCACTGTTCGCGCAGCAGGCGGATGCTCTGCAGCGGCTCGGGCGAATTGAGCGGCACCTCCAGCAGGTCGAAGCCGGCCGCCACGAGCGCCTGGCCGATGGCGGGCGCCTCGGCGGGCGTGAGGCCGCGCAGGATGGCGACGAGGGGCAGTTGCGCCAGCGCGCGCTGGAAGGCGGGGAGCAGGTCGGTCATGGAGATGGAGGTCGGAAGGGAAAGAAAGCCCGCGATGCCAGTCAGCCAGCCCGTTCGCCCTGAGCCTGTCGAAGGGCGCGTGCCCAGGCTTCGACAGGCTCAGCCAGAACGGGCAGGGGGTCACTGGTCCGCATTGGAAGTAGGGCGGTGCGTTCGCGACGCATGTCAGCCAACGGCCTGCCGCGCGCGCCACAAGGCATGTGCGCCGGCCCAGGTGGCCTGGGCGTCGAGCAACCGGGCCGGCACGCCCACGCTGTCCAGCGCCAGGGCGTAGCGCTCGGTCAGCGTCGGGCTGCCCACCAGCACGACGGGCACGCCGGGCTGCAGCGGCTGCGCCCGCAGTTCGTCGCCGATCAGCAGGCCCGACAGATAGCTGGCCGCCGCGGCAGGAGCCAGGCGGTCGAAGAGCGACAGCGCCCGCATGCCGAACGCCAGGTGCAGCAGGCCGGGCGAGTCGGCCCGGCGCGCGCGGTCCACGCCATCGAGGAAGGCCTGCCGCACCAGTGGCGCATCGGCCTGCAGCGTGCGCGCCAGGATCGACTGCTGCGACAGCAGCGCATAGAACTCGCCCGTCATGAAGGTGCGGAAGCCCGTCACCCGGCCATCGGCCATGCGGGCCCACTTGTTGTGCGTGCCGGGCAGCACGAAGAGGCCTTCGCGCAGGCCGGTGAGCCGCATGGCGCCCAGGATCTGCGTCTCCTCGCCGCGCATCACGTCGGGCACGCCGGACTGGTGGTCCACCAGGCCCGGCACCATGTCGATGCGGCCGGGCACCACCGGCACGACCTGTTGCGCGATGTCCTCGGCGCCGCAGGGGCAGGCGCAGTAGGGTGCCTCGACCCAGCCCTGGCGGCTGCCGGCCATGCCGGCGATCAGGCAGCGGCGGCCGGGCACGGCCATCCAGTCGAGGGTGAAGGCCTCGAACACCTCGGCGAAGCTGGCGCCGTCCAGGTGCAGGATGCCCCGCGGGGCGCTGCGCTCTTCCAGCACCCGGCCGTCCTCGGCGAGGAGCGCGCCGCGCAGCGAAGTGGTACCCCAATCGAGGGCGACGAAGCTCATGAGTTCTTCCTTTGCGCCACGGACGGCCAAGCGTGGCGGGCAGTGCGCCGCCATGGCCGCGCAGTCTCGCATGCCCCTGCGCCCCGGCGACCGGTCAGGCGGCGCCGTGCGGGGCCGGCAAGAATGGAGGGCTGCCGCATCGGTCCGCGCCGGCATTCCTGCCGCCGCGTCCGGGGCGCGCCTTTTCTTCCATCATGACTGCCGAACTGCTCGATCCTCTTCTCGATGCCTCCTTCAAGGGCTATCCCCGCACCCAGGCGCCGCGCGCCCTCAGCGCCGTCGGCGCTGCCGGCTGGAACGTGCTGGCGGGCGACCTGCCGCTGCCCCTGGCCCTGATCCGCCGCGAGGCCCTGACCCACAACCTGGCCTGGATGCAGCGCTATGTGCAAAGCCAGGGCATCGACCTGGCGCCGCATGGCAAGACCACCATGTCGCCGCAGCTGTTCGCGCGGCAGATCGATGCGGGCGCCTGGGGCATCACCTTCGCCAACGTCGCGCAACTGGCCATCGGCGTGGCGGCCGGCGTGCGCCGCTGCCTCATCGCCAACCAGGTGATGCAGGACGAGGATCTGGCCGGCATCCAGCAGATGCTGGTGGCGCACGAGGGCCTGCGCGTCGTTTTCCTCGTCGATTCGACGGCGCAACTGGCGCTGATCGGGGCGTGGGCTGCCGCGCAGGCCGATGCCCGGCCCTTCGAGGTGATGCTGGAGATCGGTCTGGACGGCGGCCGCACCGGCTGCCGTACGCAGGAAGAGGCCATCGCCCTGGCCCGCGCGCTGGGCGCCAGCCCGGCCGTGCGCCTCGTGGGCATCGAGTGCTACGAAGGCCTGTGGGCCACGGGCGACTCGGCCGCCGACGCCGCGCTGGCCACGGCCCTGATGGACCGCGTGCAGGCCGTCGCCCGCCTGTGCGCCGACGAGAACCTGTTCGACACCGACGAGGTGCTGTGTTCGGCCGGCGGCTCGGCCGTCTTCGACCTGGTGGCCGGCCGCCTTCGGCCGGCGCTCGGGCGGCCGGTGCGCGGCCTGTTGCGCTCGGGCTGCTACGTGACGCACGACCATGGCTTCTACACGCGCATGGTGGGCCAGGTGAACGCGCGCATCGGCTGCGACTGCGCCGAAGACGGGCTACGCCCCGCCATGGAGGTTTGGGCGGCCGTCCAGTCGTGCCCCGAGCCGCGGCTTGCGATCCTCACGGCCGGCCGGCGCGATGTCTCCTTCGACATCACCATGCCGATTCCCTTCGCGCGTGCCGTGCGAGGCGTGCAGGCCCCGACGGGCGTGCCGGCAAGCTGGAAGATCACCGCCCTCAACGACCAGCACGCCTACCTGCGCTGGGACGAAAGCGACGACGCGCTCGCCCCGGTGGTGGGTGAGCGCGTCGGTCTGGGCATCTCGCATCCCTGCACCACCTTCGACAAGTGGCGCTGGATGCCGGTGGTGGACGAGGCCTACAACGTCGTCGACGCCATCACCACCGCGTTCTGAGGCCGCCTCAGCGGGTGATCACGCCGCAGGCGATGCGAGGGCCGGAGTTGCCGGCCGGCTGCGTGGTGTAGTCGTCGCGGTCCTTGTGGACGACGATGGCGCGGCCGACCACGTTGTTGGCGGCACCGTCGGTCAGCGAGATGGCGTGGATGTCCACGCTGAAGCGGGCTACGCCGTTGGAATCGGCCACCAGGCTGGGCAGCTCGCCGGCATGGCTGCCCGGTGCGCCGAACTTGCCGTGCGTGCCGCCGGCCGGGTTGAAGTGGCCGCCCGAGGCATTGCCGTTGTCGGCGCAGGAGCCCTTCTCGTGGATGTGGAAGCCATGCTCCGAACCGGGCGCCAGGCCGCGCACCTCGCCGGCCACGCGCACGCCGTGGTCCAGGGCGGTGAGCGTGACCTGCCCCATGGTGGGGTTGGGCGACACGGCTCCGGTCGGCGCCAGGGTGGCCGTGGCGCGCGAGGCGCCCATGCCCATGCCGGCGCAGGCGGCAAGCAGCAGGCTGGAGCCGGCGAGGGAGCAGGCGGCCAGCATGCGGGCAGAGGGCAGAGCGGAGCGGAGGGTCATGGCATTGTTCCTTTGGAGGATGAGGAAGAGGAATCGGACGGGCTCAGGTGTAACGATGCGGCGAGTGCCTGGCTGTCGGCGGAGGTCGCCATTTCTCCCGGTGCATGGGTTGCCAGACGCAACAGACGGGCCAGCGCGGAGTCACGGATGCCATGGCGCTGCAGCGCCTCCAGCGTCTGCCGCGCATAGTCCAGCGAGCTGCCGTAGCGGCCCACCGCGGTCGCAAAGATCTCGCGGTATCGCTCCTCGCTGAGTGTGCCGGTGAAGTTTGGCGATTTGCGTGACAGCGTGAAGGCCAAGGCCCGCACGGGCCCTTGCGCGGTGCGGCAGTGCAGCCAGCGCGGGTCGTACACGCCGGTGGGCATCTCGCGCAGCCAGAGGCGGCCCAGCGTCTCCAGCGCGATGGCCTGCGGAATGCGGAACACCATGCCGCGGCAACTGCCGCCGCTGAGCAGGCCGAAGACCAGGCCGGGCTTCTCGATGCTGCCGCGGTTGACGCGGCTCCACATCTTCAAAGCCCGGTGCCAGCCGCTCACCTGGGCAGGCCGCGCCTCGCTGTGGTCGAAACCCGGGTTCCAGATCAGCGAGCCATAGCCGAACAGCCACAGGTCATCGTGGCCGCCCCATTCGGCAATCGTGCGTTCGAGCAACGGGCCGGGGTCGCGCACGGGCGGAGGATGCGCGCCGACAAGGGGTGGCAGGGACGTGGCACCTAGAATTTCGGCTTCTGAAACGGGCTTCACGCGGCCCATTATTGCCAAGGCATCCTCCATGGCCACCCTTCAACATCCCGAGAGACGCAGCCTCATGTCCACCCCCGACGACGACTCCCAGCAACGCTTTGCCCTTGGCCTGGTGTTCGTTCTCATCGCCCTGATCGTCGCCACGACGATCGGCGCCGCGGTCTACCACTACGGCATGCCCGGCCGTGATGCCGATGCAGCCGGCACCGCCAGCCCCGCACCGGCGGCCCCCGCCACGGGCGTGGCCGTCATCACCGAGACGGTGGTGGCGGTGGTGCCCGAAGGGGCCAGCGTGCGCGTGGAAGGCGGCGTGGTGAAGTTCTACTTTGCGACCGGCAGCGCCGACATTGCCCCGGGCGCCGCCGAGGCGTTGGCCCTGGTGCTGCAGGGCGTGCAGAACGGCCGCAAGGCGGTCATCTCGGGCTACCACGACACCACGGGCGACCCGGCCAAGAACGAAGAGTTGGCCAAGCAGCGTGCCATCACCGTGCGCGACGTGCTGGTGGGGCTGGGCGTGGCCGAGGACAAGGTCACGCTGGAGAAGCCGGCCGTCGCAGCCGCAGGTCAGGGCGACGACGCGGGGGCGCGTCGCGTCGAGGTCAAGCTGGTCGACTGACGCGTTTAAAGCTCAATTTTCAACTGTCCAAGTAATTATTTTCGCGATGAAAATATTATCTGTTTTCAATAATAAAGGTGGGGTAGGAAAAACAACCCTTACGTTCCATCTTGCCCAAGCGCTGAGTGCTTTGGGGAAAAAAGTTTTAATGTTGGATGCTGATCCTCAGTGCAATTTAACCATTTATTCGATTAGCGTAGAGAAGATTCATAAAATATGGGAAGAAGAAGATGAATGTTTAGACATGGGAATTGAGGAGTTCACAAGGAAAAATGGAAGCGGTGCTCTTGCTAAAATTAATAGAAGCGCAAGATCGCTACATTATCTTCTTCAGCCTACCATTGAAGGTACAGGCGAGTACAAAAGAATGCCGCCGCCTTTGGAGCTTTCTCGTAATCTCCATATCATACCGGGGCGTCTTTCGATTCATGAGTACGAGGAAAAAATATCCTCTCGGTGGAGTGATGCATACAGAGGCGACGCTCTTGCAATTAGAACCATTACGAGAATTAGAGCAATTGCCGAGGATTATGCGAAGAGCAATGGATACGACTACGTCGTCATAGATACGTCACCAAGTCTAGGCGTCTTTAACAAGACTATTATTTCAACAGTTGATGGTTTCTTTGTTCCTGCCGCGCCGGATATGTTTTCATTGTATGGGATAAGGAACATCGGCAGTAGCCTGAATAAGTGGCAAGAAGAATTCGATGTCATCTTCAAATTAATTTCTAAAGATAAAAGAAAGCTTTTCCCCGCCAACTTTGTGCAATTTCTCGGCTATACGATTTACAACGCGAAGCGGTATACAAAGCCCAATGCTCAATGGAATCTTGCTCAAGCCCATCTGCAATATGCGCTTCTTATTCCTCAGATAATTAACGATTACATCGGTAAAAGTCTCAGAAAAAATATTTCTGACAGAATTATTGCGGATCCCATTGGGGGGGAAGCGATTATGCACGGGCATAACACATTTCCAACATTAGCCCAGCATTACAGGGTCCCAATGTGGCAGATTCCATCTTTAACTAACATCGAGAAGGAACATCAGAACACCGTAAACGGCCAGCGTAAGGAGATCTCTGCAACCAAAGCTAGCTACGAAGTGTTCGCCAAGGCGCTGATAAAAAGGGTGGAGTTTTTAAATTAGTTGGGGACCATAGATGCCGCCGCAACCTGAAACGCCAGATACCGTCGAGGATTTAGTTGGACACTACAGAAAGAAGAAGAGGATATATGAACTATTTTTGAAGTCTGTCGAAGCTGCTTTTACTTCTGAGCACGCTCTAAACTCAGGTACCCCTGCAGTAATTCATTCGACCAAGAGTCGTCTAAAAGATGACGAGCATCTAGCGGAGAAAATTAACCGCAAGAGGCAAGATGGGCGGGTCATTGGTGCCTCTAATCTCTTTCAAGAGATAACTGATTTTGCTGGTCTGCGTGTGCTTCATCTCCATCAAAGCCAGTTTGAGGCAATACACAAATTTGTTGAAAAAAAGATAAAAAATAAGACCTGGGCTTTGCTTGAAAAACCGGTGGCTTACACCTGGGATCCCGATTCAGTAACGTATTTTAAGCAGTTCAAATTGCGTACTGATTTGAAGCCGTCGTATTACACCAGCGTTCATTATCTCATTTCGCCGGCCAATGATGAGAATCACGTTTGCTGCGAAGTTCAAGTTAGGACGCTTTTTGAAGAGGCATGGGGAGAGATTGATCATTCGATAAATTATCCAAATCCAACTGATAAAATTGCGAATATTGAGCAACTGCGCGTCCTTTCTCGCCTAGTATCCACTGGATCTCGGCTGGCTGATTCAATATTCAAAATACATAATAGTCAGTCCTCTTAATTCCTCTTGTATTTTTGTAGAGTGGGCAGATCTCAGCTGCTCTCCCGCGTTACGACTGACCAAGCCAATTCAACACAACTAGTGCTGATCGCCTCCCCCCGCATCAACTGCAGCAGCATGTGCGCCGCCTCCTCGCCGATCTCGCGCCGGGGCGTGCGCACGCTGGTCAGGCTGGGCAGCAACTGATCGCTGCCGGGCAGGTCGTTGAAGCCGGCCACGGCCACGTCGCGCGGCACCGAGATGCCCAGCCGCGGCGCGGCCATCAGGGCGCCCTGGGCCAGGTCGTCATTGCAGAAGAAGATGGCGTCGGGTTTCGCCTCGGCCACGATGCGGCCGAACATCTGCGCGCCCAGGGCGAAGGAGGAGGGCTCGGGGCGCAGGAATTCCAGCGCCGGGTCGTAGCAGCCGGCGGCCTGCAGGGCGCGGCGGTAGCCCTCGGCGCGCTGCATGACGCGGGCGTCGAGCTGGGCGGCGGCGTACGCGATGCGGCGTGCGCCGCGCGCCAGCAGGTGTTCCGTCAGCGCCTGGCCGGCGTCCTGCTGCGAGAAGCCCACGCAGTGCACGCCCGGGGCACGGCTGGTCTCCATGACATGCACGCAGGGCACACGGCTGGCCTGGATCAGGGCGCGGGTCTCCTCGCTGCGCTCGAAGCCGGTGACGATCAGGCCGGCCGGCCGGTGCATGAGCTGCTCGCGCAGCAGTTGCTCTTCTTCGCGCGGGTCGTAGTGGGTCACACCGATCAGCGTCTGGAAGCCCTGGGCGCGCAGCGTGCGCTGCACGGCCTCCAGCAGATCCACGAACAGGGTGTTGGTGAGCAGGGGGATGAGCACCGCCACATGCGTGCTGCGCTGCGAGGCCAGGGCGCGGGCGGCCGGGTCGGGCACGTAGCCCAGGCGGGCGGCTGCCTCGCGCACGCGCTCGACCAGCACCGGATCCACGCTGCGCTCGCCCCGCAGCGCCCGGGAGACGGTGATCGGACTCACGCCGGCGGCGCGGGCGACGTCTTCGAGGGTGAGGCGGCCGCTGGAGCGGCGGGAGCGGCGGATGGCGTCGGTCAAGGGTTTGTCCTAGGCGGGCGAGAAATCATTGTTCAATAAGATAGCGCTATCCAG
The DNA here is from genome assembly GCF_003350475.1 of Pseudacidovorax intermedius. GTDB lineage: Bacteria > Pseudomonadota > Gammaproteobacteria > Burkholderiales > Burkholderiaceae_C > Xenophilus > Xenophilus intermedius. The sequence goes on along the minus strand of NZ_QQAV01000012.1, from coordinate 100,748 downwards.
TCGGTTCGACCAGCAGGGTTTGTGCGGTGCACTCCCCCGGGCTGATCGACTGGCTCTTCATGTGGGGGGGAGTTTGTTCTCTCTCTTTCGTCGGCTGCGTGGTTTGATGCTGCGCAGCTTTTTTTGGATTCGAATGGATAGCGCTATCTCATCGTTCCGGCCGTCCGCCATCGTGGTGATGGGCGTCTCCGGCTGCGGCAAATCGAGCGTGGGCCAGGGCTGCGCGGACGCGCTGGGCTGGCCGCTTTGCGAGGGCGATGCGTACCACGCGACCGAGAGCATCGCCAAGATGAGCACCGGCATTCCCCTGGACGATGCCGACCGCGCGGGTTGGCTGGATCGCCTAGCCGCGCTGCTCACGCCGGAGGCCGCCACCGGCGGTGTGGTGCTCACCTGCTCGGCCCTGCGGCGCAAGTACCGCGACCGGCTGCGCGCTGCCAATCCGCGCCTGGGCTTCGCCTTCCTGTCGCTCGATTTCGACCAGGCGCTGGAACGGGTGAAGTCCCGGCCCGGCCATTTCTTCTCGCCCGCGCTGGTGGCCAACCAGTTCGCCACGCTGGAGTCGCCCACGGGTGAGGCCGGCGTGCTCACGCTCGACGCCACGCGGCCGCTGGCCGATCTGGTCGCCGAGATCGCCGCCTGGGCCCGGCCCGCCGCGCCCCGGGCCGCCGACCGACACGCTGGAGACATCGCATGACGACCTCTTCCTCTTCTTCCCCCACGCCTTCGCGCCCCTTCCGCGCGCCCCTGCTCAAACGCCTGGCCGAGCACTTCATGGTGCTGGCCCTGGCCGGCATGGTCGTGGCGGTGTTCGTCAACGTGGTGCTGCGCTACGTCTTCTCGACCAGCATCGTGTCGTACGAGGAGATCTCGCGCCTGCTCTTCGTGTGGCTGGTGGCCGTCGGTGCCATCGTGTCGGCCTTCGAGGCCAAGCACCTGGGCTTCGACATGCTCACGTCGCGGCTCTCGGGCACGCCGGCGCGGCTGCTGTTCTGGGGCAGCCGCCTGCTGATCGGGCTGTGCCTGGTGCTGCTGGTGATCGGCTCCTGGGGGCAGGTCAAGGCGGGCATGAACAGCTACAGCACCGTGCTGGGCTATCCGCTCGCGCTGGGTGCGGCGGCCACGCTGGTGCTCGGCCTGGGGCTGCTGGTGGCCTTGGCCGTCGAACTGCGCCGCGGCAGGCCGCTGGAAGGCGCCGACGACGAAGCCATCCTCGAATGACGCCCCGGCCCCACCTCCCGAGCAGAACATGATCGTCACCTTCATCTTCCTGGCCGTGCTCATCGGCGGCATGGCCATCGGCATGCCCATTGCGCAGGCGCTGGTGCTCACCGGCGTGGCGCTGATGTGGCACCTGGACTTCTTCGACTCACAGCTGCTGGCGCAGAACCTGCAGGCGGGCTTCGACAACTTCCCGCTGCTGGCCGTGCCCTTCTTCATCCTGGCGGGCGAGCTGATGAATGCGGGCGGCCTGTCGCGCCGCATCATCGACCTGGCCCGCGCCTTCGTGGGCCATATCCGCGGCGGCCTGGGCTTCGTCGCCATCGGCGCGGCGGTGCTGCTGGCCTCGATGAGCGGCTCGGCCATCGCCGACACGGCGGCGCTGGCCACCATCCTGCTGCCCATGATGCGCGAGCAGCAGTACCCGTCCAGCTACAGCGCGGGCCTGCTGGCCTCGGGCGGCATCATCGCGCCCATCATCCCGCCGTCGATGCCCTTCGTGATCTACGGGGTGACGACCAACACCTCGATCAGCAAGCTCTTCCTGTCGGGCGTGGTGCCGGGCCTGCTGATGGGCATCTTCCTGATCGCGGCCTGGGCCTTCATCGCGCGCAAGCACCAGCTGGCGGCACTGCCGCGCGTGCCATGGGGCCAACGCGTGAAGGCGCTGGGCCACAGCTTCTGGGCCATGATGATGCCGGTCATCATCCTCGGCGGCCTCAAGGGCGGCATCTTCACGCCCACCGAGGCGGCCGTCGTGGCGGCGGTCTATGCGCTGCTGGTGTCGACCTTCATCTACCGCGAGCTGACGCTGGCGCGCCTGTACGACGTGTTCCTGGCCGCCGGCAAGACCACCGCCGTGGTCATGTTCCTGTGCGGCGCGGCCACCGTCACGGCCTACATGATCACGCTGGCCGATCTGCCCAACCTGCTGGCCGACAGCTTCGCCGGCGTCATGGGCAACCCGGTGGTCTTCATGGCGCTGATGATGGTCTTCCTGCTGGCCGTGGGCACCGCGATGGACCTGACGCCCACCATCCTGATCTTCGGCCCGGTGTGCGCGCCGCTGGCCGTCAAGGCCGGCATCGACCCGGTGTACTTCGGCTTCATGTTCATCTACGTGGGCTGCATCGGCCTGATCACCCCGCCCGTGGGCACGGTGCAGAACGTGGTCGCCGGCGTGGGCCGGCTGCGGATGGAGACCGTCATCCGCGGCACCACGCCCTTCCTGCTGATGTACGTGCTGCTGCTGGTGCTGATGGTGATCTTTCCGAAGCTCATCACGGCGCCGCTGGCGTGGATGCACTGATCCGCGCCGCCCACCGCTCACCCGCTCTTCGTTCCCTCATCCCAATCCAAAGGAAGACAACCATGCGCATGCGTTTCGCTCTCGCCGGCCTCGTCGCCGCGCTCGTGGCCACCGGTGCCGCCCACGCCCAGGACTTCAAGCCGCGCATCGTGCGCTTCGGCTACGGACTGGTCGACAACTCCAACCAGGGCCGCGCCGTGCGCTTCTTCGCCCAGGAGGTCGAGAAGGCCACCGGCGGCAAGATGAAGATCCGCGGCATCGGCAATGCCTCGCTCGGTTCAGACACCCAGATGCAGCAGGCCCTGATCGGCGGTGCGCAGGAGATGATGGTCGGCTCCACCGCCACCCTGGTCGGCCTGGTGCCCGAGATGGCCGTGTGGGACACGCCCTTCCTGTTCTCCACCGCCAAGGAGGCCGACACGGTGCTCGACGGCCCCACCGGCGAGGCCGTCAAGGCCAAGCTGGAGCCCAAGGGCATGGTCGGCCTGGTGTACTGGGAGAACGGCTTCCGCAACCTCACCAACAGCAAGCGGCCGGTCACCAAGCTGGAGGACCTGAACGACGTCAAGCTGCGCGTGATGCAGAACAACGTGTTCCTCGACAGCTTCAAGACGCTGGGCGCCAACGCGGTGCCGCTGCCCTTCTCGGAGCTGTTCACCGCGCTGGAGACGCGCGCCGTCGACGGCCAGGAGAACCCGTACAACACGGTGCTCTCGAGCAAGTTCTATGAAGTGCAGAAGTACCTGACAGTCACCAACCACGTCTACAGCCCCTGGATCGTCACGGTGAGCAAGAAGTGGTGGGACACCCTCAGCCCGGCCGAGAAGAAGGTGCTGCAGGACGCCGCCGTCAAGAGCCGCGACTTCGAGCGCAAGGACACGCGCGAAGAGGCTGCCCAGGCCCTGGCCGAGCTCAAGACCAAGGGCATGCAGGTCAACGAGCTGCCCGCCGCCGAGGCCAACCGCATGCGCGAGAAGCTCACGTCGGTGCACGCCGGCATCGCCAAGTCGGTGGGCCAGGAAACCTGGGATTCGGTCAACGCGGCGGTCGCCAAGGCCCGCGGCGGCAAGTAAGGCTCGCCGCATCGGCCCGGCGCGCGGGGCGGGCGTTGCAATCCGACGCGCGTGCCGGGTCGGTTGCGACGTACGATTGACTCCGTAGTTTCCCCAGCCCCACGCGCCCGCCATGCCCCGCACCTCCCTGCACCCCACGCTCCACGCCGTCACCGAACGCATCCGCGAGAAAAGCCGCGAGCTGCGTACGGCCTACCTGCAGCAGATCGCCGAGATCGGCGGTCGCCAGCGCGGCTCCGACCGCATGGGCTGCGCCAACGTGGCCCATGCCGTGGCCGGCGTGCCCGCCAACGACAAGCTGCGCATCGTGGCCGAGCGCGCGCCCAACATCGGCATCGTGACGGCCTACAACGACATGCTGTCGGCCCACGCGCCTTTCCGTACGTACCCCGAAGTCCTCAAGGACGAGGCTCGCAAGCTGGGCGCCACGGCCCAGGTGGCCGGCGGCGTGCCGGCCATGTGCGACGGCGTGACGCAGGGCACGCCGGGCATGGAGCTATCGCTGTTCAGCCGCGACACCATCGCCATGGGCACCGCAGTGGCGCTGACGCACGACATGTTCGATGCCGCGCTCATGCTGGGCATCTGCGACAAGATCGTGCCGGGCCTCCTGATCGGCGCGCTGCACTTCGGTCACCTGCCGACCGTGTTCGTGCCGGCCGGCCCCATGCCCTCGGGCCTGTCGAACAGCGCCAAGGCCAAGGTGCGCGAGCAGGCCGCGCAAGGCCTGGTGGGCCGCGAAGGCCTGATGGAGGCCGAGATGGCCGCCTATCACGACCAGGGCACCTGCACCTTCTACGGCACCGCCAACAGCAACCAGATGCTGATGGAGGCCATGGGCCTGCATGTGCCGGGCACCGCCTTCATCCAGCCGCACGACGGCCTGCGCGAGCACCTGACGCGCGAGGCCGTGCGCACCGTGCTCGGCAGGACGGCCGCCGACGGCTACGCGGTGCCGCCCATCGGCGAGCTGGTGGACGAGCGCTGCATCGTCAATGCCATGGTGGCGCTGCTGGCCACCGGGGGCTCGACCAACCACCTGATCCACTGGGTGGCGGTGGCGCGCGCGGCCGGCATCCTGATCGACTGGGACGACTTCTCGCAACTGTCCGACGTGGTGCCGCTGCTGACCCGCGTGTATCCCAACGGCACGGCCGATGTGAACGGCTTCCAGCAGGCGGGCGGCCCCGGCTTCGTGATCCACGAGCTGATGGAGGCCGGCCTCATGCATGCCGATGTGCGCACCGTGCGCCCCGGCGGCCTGGCCGAGTACGCGCAGATTCCGCAGGGCGCCGACGGCGGCGGCCTGCACTGGGTGCCGGCCTGGCCGTCGAAGGACGTGGACGTGGCGCGTCCGGCCGGCAACCCCTTCAGCGCCACCGGCGGGCTCAAGCTGCTCACCGGCAACCTGGGCCGCAGCGTGATCAAGGTGTCTTCGGTGCCCGACGACCGCCATGTGATCGAGGCGCCGGCGCAGGTCTTCGACTCGCAGGCCGCGCTGCAGAAGGCCTTCGCGGCCGGCGAGCTGGAGCGCGACGTGGTCTGCGTGGTGCGCTGGCAGGGCCCGCAGGCCAACGGCATGCCCGAGCTGCACAAGCTCACGCCGCCGCTGTCGGTGCTGCAGGGCAAGGGCTTCAAGGTGGCGCTGGTCACCGACGGCCGCATGAGCGGCGCGTCGGGCAAGGTGCCGGCTGCCATTCACGTTTCGCCGGAGGCCGCTGCCGGCGGCCCGCTGGCCAAGGTGCGCGATGGCGACCTGATCCGCCTGGACGCCGTGGCCGGCACGCTGGCCGTGCTGGTGCCCGAGGACGAATGGGCCCAGCGCGAGGCGGCCGTGATGTCGGCCGAGCAGCGCACCGCCGACGGCCGCGGCCTGGGCCGCGAGCTCTTCGCCGGCATGCGCCGCAACGCCACGACCGCGGAAGAGGGCGCCTGCACCTGGCTGTAAGCCCGGCACCGGCTCTCTGTTTGCGACCCTTCTTTACGCCTTGCCAAGGCCCACTGCCATGAACCAGACCCTCACCGCCCTCGACGTGATGCACGACGCACCCGTCATTCCCGTCATCGTGCTGCAGGACCCGCAGGACGCCGTGCCCCTGGCGCGCGCGCTCGCGGCCGGCGGCATCCGCATGCTGGAGGTGACGCTGCGCACGCCGGTGGCGCTGGAGTGCATCGAGCGCATCGCCAAGGAAGTGCCCGAGGCCGTGGCCGGCGCCGGCACCATCCGCAGCGCCGCCGACGCGCAGGCCGCCGCGCTGGCCGGTGCCCGATTCGGCGTCAGCCCGGGCTACACCCGCGCCGTGGGCAAGGCCTGCCACGATCTCGGCATGCCGCTGCTGCCGGGCGTGGCCACCGGCAGCGAGATCATGATGGCGCAGGAGGATGGCTACCAGCAGCTCAAGTTCTTCCCGGCGCTGCAGGCGGGCGGCGCTCCCATGCTCAAGGCCTGGCAGGGACCCTTCGGCGACGTCAAGTTCTGCCCGACCGGCGGCATCCATGCCGGCAACGCGGCGGAGTTCCTGTCGCTGGCCAACGTGGCCTGCGTCGGCGGTTCGTGGATCGTGCCGGCCGATTCCATCGCCAAGAAGGACTGGGCCCGCATCGAGACCCTGGCCCGCGAGGCCAAGGCCCTGTCCCGCTGATGCAGGACGCTGGCGCCACGGGGCGCTAGAGTCGCTGGTCATGACTGCATCCAACGTTTTCGATCCCGCCTCCATCGAGGTCATCGCCTTCGACGTCTTCGGTACCGTCGTGGACTGGCACAGCGGCATCGCCGCCGAGGTCGAGCGGCTGCTGCCCGGCACCGACGGCAGCGCCTTCGCCCTCGCCTGGCGCGCCGGCTATCAGCCGGCGATGAAGGCCGTGATGGAACGCCTGGCAGAAGGCGAGGGCGGCTTCACCCTGCTCGACGAGCTGCACCTGAGCATCCTGGAGACCGTGCTGGCCGACTTCTCCATCGGCTCCGAGCGGCTGGACCGCGCGGCCAAGCGCGAACTCAACCGCGCCTGGCACCGGCTGCCGGCCTGGCCCGATGCGGTGGCGGGGCTCACGCGGCTCAAGCGTCGCTACACCATCTGCCCGCTGTCCAACGGCAACATCGGCCTGCTCACCAACATGGCCAAGCGTGCGGGCCTGCCCTGGGACTGCGTGCTCTCGGCCGAAGTCTTCAAGGCCTACAAGCCCGATCCGCGCACCTACCTGGGCGTGGCCGGCGTGTTCGACCTGCCGCCCAACCGCGTGATGCTGGCCGCGGCCCACCACAACGACCTGGCGGCCGCGCGCCACTGCGGTCTGGCCACCGCGTACATCGAGCGCCCCGCGGAGTTCGGCCCGTCGCGTCCCAAGGACGTCTCGCCCCAGCCGGACAACGACCTGCACACGCGCGACATCGGGCATCTGGCGGACCTGCTGGGCTGCTGAGTACGCCGTGCGTAGGGCCGCCATTGGCCCCACGGCGGCAGCCGCTGGAGCGCTCCGCTAGGCTTCCGTCCTTTCGTTGCGCACCGAGGAGCCTTCCGGATGAGTCCCCTGTTCGAACCCCTGCGCCTGGGCGCACTGACGCTGCCCAACCGCATCGTCATCGCGCCCATGTGCCAGTACTCCGCCGAGGACGGGCGGGCGGCCGACTGGCACCGCATCCACTACGGGCACCTGGCCCTGTCCGGCGCCGGAATGCTGATCCTGGAGGCGACCGCCGTCTCCCCCGAAGGCCGCATCAGCCCGGCCGATCTGGGCCTCTATGACGAGGCGACCGAAGCGGCGATGGCCGACATGCTCCGCACGGTACGTGGGCACTCCGACATGCCGATCGCCGTGCAACTGGCCCATGCCGGGCGCAAGGCCTCCAGCCGCGCGCCCTGGGACGGCGGCAGCCAGCTGCGGCCCGACGAGCCCGGCGGCTGGCTGGCGGTGGCGCCCAGCACATTGCCGCACAGCGAGGGCGAGGTGCCGCCCGCGGCGCTCGACGAAGCGGGCCTGGCCAAGGTCCGCGACGATTTCGTGGCCGCTGCACGGCGCGCCGTGCGCGTGGGCCTGCAGGGCATCGAGCTGCATGCGGCCCATGGCTATCTGCTGCACCAGTTCCTGTCTCCGTTGGCCAATGCGCGCAGCGACGCCTACGGCGGCAGCCTGGAGAACCGCATGCGCTTCCCGCTGGAAGTGTTCGAGTCCGTGCGCGCGGCTGTGCCGGCCGAGATGCCGGTGTGGGTGCGCGTCTCGGCCACCGACTGGGTCGACGGCGGATGGGATCTGCCCAGCACGGTGGCCTTCGCCGAGACGCTCAAGGCGCGCGGCTGCAGCGCGATCCACGTCTCCAGTGGTGGCGTGTCGCCCCGGCAGAAGATTCCGGTGGGCCCCGGCTACCAGCTCGGCTTTGCCCGCGAGGTCAAGGCGCGCGTCGGCTTGCCGACCCTGGGCGTGGGCCTGATCACCGAGCCTCGCCAGGCCGAGGCGGCCATCTCTGAAGGCCAAGCGGATGCGGTGGCGCTGGCGCGCGCCATGCTGTACGACCCGCGCTGGCCCTGGCATGCCGCCGCCGAACTCGGTGCCCAGGTGAACGCGCCGCGGCAGTACTGGCGTTCGCAGCCGCGCGAGTTCAAGGACCTGTTCACCGGCGCGCGCATCGCCCAGCGCTGAGGGGCGCGCCCGCGGCTGGCCACTCAGCGCGCGAGCGCGTGCATCTCGGCGATCAGGTCGGCCTTGCCCTCGAAGCCGATGCCCGGCAGCGGGGGCAGGTGCACATGGCCGTTGTCCACCTTCACGCCATCGGGAAAGCCGCCGTAGGGCTGGAACAGGTCGGGGTAGCTTTCGTTGCCACCCAGGCCCAGGCCGGCCGCGATGGCCAGCGACATCTGGTGCCCGCCGTGCGGAATGCAGCGGCTGGGTGACCAGCCATGGTCCTTGAGCATGTCGAGCGTGCGCAGGTACTCGACCAGGCCATAGCTCAGCGCGCAGTCGAACTGCAGCCAGTCGCGGTCGGGCCGCATGCCGCCATGGCGGATCAGGTTGCGCGCGTCCTGCATGGAGAACAGGTTCTCGCCCGTGGCCAGCGGACCGGCATAGGCCTCGCCCAGGCGGGCCTGCAACTCGTAGTCCAGCGGATCTCCGGCCTCTTCGTACCAGAAGAGTGGGTACTGCGACAGGGCGCGGCCGTAGTCGAGCGCCGTGGGCAGGTCGAATCGGCCGTTGGCGTCCACCGCCAGTTGCTGGCCGGGCGCCAGCATCTTGAGCACCGCCTCGATGCGCTCGCAGTCCTCGGCCAGCGGCGCGCCGCCGATCTTCATCTTGACCACCGAGTAGCCGCGGGCCAGGTAGCCCTCCATCTCCTGGCGCAGGCCATCCAGGCCCTTGCCCGGGTGGTAGTAGCCGCCGGCCGCGTAGACGAAGACGCGCGGGTTGGCCTGGCCGTTGCCGTAGCGCTCGGCCAGCAGCTGGAAGAGCGGCTTGCCCTCGATCTTGGCCACGGCGTCCCACACCGCCATGTCGATGGTGCCGACCGCCACCGAGCGCTCGCCATGGCCGCCCGGCTTCTCGTTGCTCATCATGCAGGCCCAGATGCGGTGCGGGTCAAGGTTGTCGCCCGTCTCGTCGCGCAGGCTGGCCGGGTCGGCCTCCAGCACGCGCGGGATGAAGCGCTCGCGCATCAGCGCGCCCTGGCCGTAGCGGCCGTTGGAGTTGAAGCCGTAGCCGATCACCGGCCGCCCGTCGCGGATCACGTCGGTGACCACGGCCACCAGGCTCAGGGTCATCTTCGAGAAGTCGATGTAGGCGTTGCGGATGTTGGATTTGATGGGCCGCGTGGATTCGAGGATGTTGACGATCTTCATGGCAAGCGCGTGGGTAAAAGGTCAAAGAAAAAAGGAGCAGGCTCAGCGCGGCAGCGACGAGCCGCCGCAGATGGCGATGTCCTGCCCGGTGATGGCCGCCGCCTGAGGCGAGAGGAGGAAGGTGGCGAGGGCGGCGATTTCCGCCGGCTCGATCAGCCGGCCGATGGGCGGCAGCCGCGGTGCGCTGCCGGCGCGGGCCGGGTCCTGCAGCATGCCGGTGGCCGTGGCGGCGGGCGAGATGACGTTGACCGTCACGCCCTGCGTCGCCACCTCGGCGCCCCAGCTGCGGGCCAGCGCCACCAGCGCGGCCTTGGTGGCCGCGTACTGGCTGCGGCCGGGCATGCCCTGCGCCACGCGGCTGCCGATGAAGACGACACGCCCGAGCCCGCGCTCGGCCATGCCGGGCACGAGCGCATCGGCCAGGCGGCTGGCGGCGTCCACATGAAGGCGCCACATCAGCTCGCCGGCCTCGGCATCGAGCTGGCCCAGCGGGCCGACGCGCAGCACGCCGGCCGCATGCACCAGGGCCTGGACGGGCGACAGCGTGGCGCACAGGCGGGCGATGGCGGCGCCGTTGCGCAGATCGATGGCGTGGCCCGCGAAGGCCGCGTGCGCGATCGACGCAGGCGCGGCATCCAGCCCGCTGACCTGCCAGCCGGCATCGAGCAGCGCCATGGCGATGGCGCGCCCGATGCCGCTGCTGCTGCCGCTGACCACGGCATGCGGCTGCGCGGTGCTGCCTTCAATCGACACGGATGTTGCCCTCCGTGATGATCTTGCGCGAGCGCTCCATGTCGGCCTGCTGGAAGGCGGCGAATTCCTCCGCCGTGCCCGGCGTGAGCAGTAGGCCCTGCGAACCCAGCAGCGTCTTCATCTCGCCGGACAGGGCCTTGTTGGTCTCGGCATTGAGGCGGCGGGTGATGTCGGCCGGCGTCCCGGCCGGCGCCCACAGGCCGTACCAGCTGTAGAACTCGTAGCCCGGCAGCGTCTCGGCCACCGTCGGCACATCGGGCAGGCTGGCCGCGCGCTGGGCCGAGGTGACGGCCACCACGCGCAGCATGCCGCTCTTGTGGTACTGCAGCGAGCCGAGGATCGGGTCGATGAAGCCGTCGATCTGCCCGCCGATCAGGTCCTGGAAGGCGGGCGCCGTGCCCTTGTAGGGCACGATCAGGTAGTCCAGATTGCCGGCGCGGCGCAACAGCTCCGTGGCCAGGTGGCCGGCCGAGCCGATGGAGCCCACGGCGAAGGTCATCTTGCCGGGGTTGGACTTGGCGTAGGCCATGAGCGAGCGCACGTCGGTGATCGGCAGGTTCTTGTTGACCGCCACCGACAGCGGCGCCTTGGCCACCAGCGCCACCGGCGCGAAATCGCGCACCACGTCGTAGCGCACCGACTTCATCGTCATCGGCGCCGTGGTGAAGGTCGAGGCGTTGAACAGCAGCGTGTAGCCGTCGTTGCCCGCCTTGGCCACCACCTCGGCGCCGATGGCGCCATTGCCGCCCGGACGGTTCTCGACCAGGAAGGTCTGGCCCATCTGCTCGCCCAGCTTCTGGGCCAGCATGCGGCCGACCGTGTCGAGCGTGCCGCCGGGCGGGAAGGGAATGATCACCCGCACCACCCGGTTGGGCCAGCCCTGCGCCATCACGGGCGCGGCGGCGGCCAGCGTGGCGGCGCCCAGGGCGCCGTGCAAGAAGCGTCTGCGTTGCAGCATGGTGTTGTCTCCGGTGTCGTTGTTCCGAGGAGCCGTGCGGACGGCTCAGCGGCGCAGCAGGCCGGCCTGGCGGCAGGCGGCACGCAGGGCGTCCATCTCCTGCGGGTTGGGCGCCTCGGTGGGCGGCCGCACGGTGGCGCGCTCCAGCACGCCGGCCAGGTACATGCCGCCCTTCATGCGGGCGTGGGCCTCGCCCGTGGGCTCGCCGCCGCCGTAGACGGCGTCCTTCAACGGCGTGATCACGGCCTGGATGGCCATCGCCTTCTTCAGGTCGCCGGCCTTCACCGCGGCCCACAGGTCGATGATGAGCTGCGGGATGAAGGTGGCGAAGCCCACCAGCGCGCCGTCCACGCCCTGCACCATGGAGGCGAGCAGGTATTCGTCGTGACAGGTCAGGATCGCCTTGGCCGGGTTGGCCTCGCGGATGGCCTGGATGTCGCGGGCGTACTTGTTCATGTCCCGCTGACCGACCTTGAAGGCCTGCAGGTAGGGCAGGCGGGCCAGCTCGGCGAGCAGCTGCGAGCTGTACGAAGCGCGTGTCCAGGCGGGGTAGACGTGGCAGACCAGGTCCAGCTCGGGCGCGGCGCGGTGGATGGCCTCGAAGTACTGCAGCGCATGGCCGGGCGTGAAGCCGAAGCGCAGCCAGTGGTGGGGCGGCATCACGTCCAGCGCCGCGGCGCCGGCGGCCTGGGCGGCGCGTGCATGTTCGGCCGCCTCGGCCAGGCCTTCGCAGACGATGGACGAGATCACCGGCAGACGGCCGCGCAGTTCGTCGGCCACGATGCGCGTGACCTCGGCCCGTTCTGCGGGGGTGAGCGAGAACACCTCGCCCGTGTGGCCGTTGGTCATCACGGCCACCACGCCCTCATGGCCGCCGAGCCAGCTGGCGAGCTGGCGCAGGGCCGGCTCGTCGATGCGATGGTCGGGGGTGAAGGGGCAGGCGATGGCGGGGATGATCCCCCGATAATTTTCGATGGACGGCATTGCAGGTCTCCGTGCGGTGCGATGGGTGAAGGAAGCGGAGCGGATGATTCCGCGCCGGCCCGCTGACCGTCCAATACTCGAATCGCATACAACTATCGCGGGCCGTGCGGCCTCGCAGGAGACGCCCATGGGCCCGGGCAACCGCCCCCTCGACCTCGATTGGCTGGAAGACTTCGTCGCGCTGGCCGACACCGGCAGCTTCTCGCGCGCGGCCGAGGTGCGGCACATCGCGCAGCCGGCGTTCAGCCGGCACATCCGGTCCCTGGAGGAATGGGCAGGCGTGGAGCTGTGCGACCGCAGCGCCCATCCGGTGGCGCTCACGGCGGCGGGCCAGCGCTTTCTGCCGCTGCTGCGCGGCGTACTGGCCGGGCTGGAGGCGGCGCGGCAGAAGGCGCGGGCGGCCCATGAATCGGCCGCGGCCAGCCTGCGCTTCGCGGCCACGCATGTGCTGTCGCTGACCTGGTTCCCGACCTGGCTGGCTGGCCTGGAAGGGCGGCTGCGCATCGGCCCGGTGCAGACGCTGTCGGACAGCTCCCTGGCCTGCGAGGACCTGGCGCTTCAGCGGCGCGTGCAGTTCGTGCTGTGCCATGGCCATGCCGAGGTGGCGGGCCGGCTGGACGAGGCGCAGCATCCGTGGCTGCGGCTGGATGGCGATGTGCTGCTGCCGCTGTCGGCCCCGGATGCGCAGGGCCGGCCGCTGCACGACCTGGCCGCGGGTGGCCCGCTGCCCGTGCTGGCCTACAGCGAGGCTTCGGGCCTGGGGCGCATCCTGCGTGCCCAACTGCGCGAGTGGTTTGGCGACGAGGCGCAAGCCGCCGTTGAACCCCGCGCCTCCATCGTCTTCACGGCCCACCACGCCATCCTGCTCAAGGCCATGGTGCGCGAAGGCAAGGGCGTGGCCTGGTTGCCGGCCAGCCTGGTGCAGGACGAGCTGCACAGCGGCGCGTTGGTAGATGCAGGCGATGGCGAATGGCGGGTGCCGGTGGACATCCGGCTGTACCGCCAGCCCGCGGCGATGTCGGAGCTGGCGGAGTCGCTGTGGCGGCTGGTGAGCCTGCCGGGCGAAGCAGCCGGCCAGTGAGTCGGCGGGCAATGCGATGCGACAGTGCGCCGCACCGCACAGCGGTCAGCGCAGGCCCTGGCCGGTGCCGGCGTCGTCCTTGCGTTGGATCAGTTCGATCTTGTACCCATCCGGATCCGTCACGAATGCGATGACCGTCGTGCCGCCCTTCACCGGCCCCGGTTCGCGCGTCACGTTGCCGCCGGCCGCCTTGATCTTGTCGCAGGCGGCGTAGGCATCTGGCACGCCCAGGGCGATGTGGCCGTAGGCGGTGCCCATCTCGTAGCTGTCGGTGCCCCAGTTGTAGGTCAGCTCGATCTCGGCCTGCTCCGGGTTGCCGTTGCCGAAGCCCAGGAAGGCCAGGCTGTACTTGTATTCGGGGTTCTCGCTGGTGCGCAGCAGGTTCATGCCGAGCACCTGGGTGTAGAAGTCGATGGAGCGCTGGAGGTTGCCAACGCGCAGCATGGTGTGCAGCAGTCGCATGGTGTCGTGGGGGAGAGAACGAAAGCCCGGATTCTCCGGTGTGGCCGATTCGTCGTCCCGCCTCGCGGCGAAAGCCCGCTGTTGCCCCCCCGCGATCAGACGGGCCGCGCCATCTCCCGCCATTGCGCCAGCCGGCCGTTGTGCATCACGCCGATGCGGTCGGCCATGGTGTGGGCTTCGGCCTCGTGGTGCGTGACGAGGATGGCGGTCTGTCCCGCGGCGCGCAGGATGTCGCGCACCTGCACCGTCAGGTTCTGGCGCGTGGCGCCGTCGAGGTTGGAGAAGGGCTCGTCCATCAGCAGCAGCGCGGGCGCAGGCGCCAGAGCGCGGGCGAGGGCGATGCGCTGCTGCTGGCCGCCGGACAGTTCATGCGGATAGCGGCTGGCAGCCTCGGCCAGGCCGACCACGCCCAGCAGCTCGCGCACGCGCGCCTCCTGCGCGGGCCGCGGCTGCCGGCGCAGGCCGAAGGCGACGTTCTGCGCGGCCGTGAGGTGCGGAAAGAGCGCGTATTCCTGGAACACCATGCCCACCTGTCGCCGCTCCGGCGCCAGATGCACGCCGGGTGCCGACAGCAGCTGGTCGCCCAGCCGGATGTGCCCGCCGCGCACCGGTTCGAAGCCGGCCACGGCCCGCAGCACCGTGGTCTTGCCGCAGCCCGAGGGGCCCAGCAGACAGCCGATGTGGCCACCCTCGAGCGTCAGCGAGAAGCCGTCCACCACGGTGTGGAGGCCGCGCGGCGTGTCGTAGCCGAGGCGGAGGTGGTCGATGTGCAGGTCGGCAGCGGTCATGGATGGGGCGTGATGTCGTCGGCCTGCACCGCCGCGCCGCTGACGGGCGTGCGGGCCAGCAGGGCCACGGGCAGCAGGCCGGCCAGCACGATCAACAGGGCGGCGATGGCGCCTTCCTCGTAGGTGCCGCGGGCGGCCTCGGCATAAAGCCAGGTGGCCAGGGTGTCGAAGTCGGCGGGGCGCAGCAGCAGCGTGGCGGGCAGTTCCTTCATGGCGTCCACGAAGACCAGCAACGCGCCGGCCGACAGGGCAGGGCGCAGCAGTGGCAGGTGTACGCGGCGCAGCGTGCCCAGCGGGCTTTCGCCCAGCAGGCGCGCCGCCTGTTCGAGCGAGGCGGGAATGCGCGACAGCCCGGCTTCGATGCCGCCCACGGGCATGGCCAGGAAGCGGATCGTGCAGGCCACCACCAGCACCACGCCAAGGCTCATCAGCGGAAGTCCAGGCAGGCCGAAGAGCGTGGCAACGCCGGCATCGGCCGCAAGCGCCGGTGTGAGCAGGCCGATGGCCAGCACGGTGCCGGGCAGCGCATAGCCCAGGCTGGCGGCGCGTGCGGGCCAGCGGCGCGGCGTCAGCGCACCGGGCGGCTGCCGCGTGGCCCAGGCCACCACCAGCCCGGCGGCCACGGCCAGCACCGTCACGCCCAGCGCCACGGCCAGCGTGTTGCCCAGGCTGCCAATGAGAGCGGGCGAGACGCCGCCGCCCAGCCGCAGGCGCTTGATGGTTTCCCACACCAGGTAGGCGGCGGGCGCCACGAAGCCGATCAGCACCGGCAGCAGCGCGGCCAGCGTGGCGCCCAGGGCGGCCGGCCCCTGCAGGCGCCGCGGTGTCACCGCGCGCATGCGCTGCGCCGAGCCGAAGCGCTGGTGCCGGCGGCCGTGGCGCTCCAGCAGCACCAGCGCGACCACCATGAGCAGCATGGCGATGGCGATCTGTGCGGCGCCCGCCAGGTCGGAGCGCGTGATCCAGGTGGTGTAGACCGCCACGGTGAGCGTGTTGACGCCCAGGAACTCCGAGGCACCGATGTCGTTGAGCGTCTCCAGCAGCGCCAGGCTCAGGCCTACCGCCAGGGCCGGGCGGGCCAGCGGCAGCGCCACGCGCCGGAAGGCGCCCCAGCGCCCTTCGCCCAGCAGGCGCGCGGCCTCCATCAGGTGCGCGGGCTGGGTCACGAACATGGCCCGCGCCGTCATGTAGACATAGGGGTACAGCACCATGCCCAGCACGAACACCGCGCCGCCCATGGAGCGCAGGTCGGGCAGGCGGAACTGCCGCGGGCTGTCGTAGCCAAGAGCCCAGCGGATGGCGCCCTGCACCGGCCCGAGCGGATGCAGCAGGTCCAGGTAGGCGAAGGCCACGATGTACGTCGGCATGGCCAGCGGCAGCAGCAGCGCCCACTGCAGCCAGCGATGGCCCGGAAAGTCGCAGGTGGCCACCAGCCACGCGCAGCCGGTGCCCACCAGCAGGGTAAGGGCGCCCACGCCCGCCAGCAGCAGCGCGGTGTTGAGCGCGGCCTCGGGCAGCACATGCGTGGCCAGGTGCGTCCAGTGCGTCAGGTCGGCGCCCAGGGCCAGCCAGACGAGGCTGACCACCGGCGCCAGCACGCCCAGGGCGATGGCGACCGTGGCCGCATGCCAAAGCCGCCCGACGGGACGCAGGCCCGCGGGGCGGCGCATGAAGGGCACGAAGCGCAGCGGCTTACTTGTCGAAGCCAACCTTGTCCACCAGCAGGCTGGCCTGCTTGCGGTGCTTGGCGATCTCGGTCAGCGGCAGCGGGTCGACCTTCAGCTCGCCGATCGTCTGGCCGATGATCGGGTCGAGCGCCACACCCTTGCGGACCGGGTACTCGTAGTTGGCCTGGGCGTACATGGCCTGCGCCGGCTCGGAGACGAGGAACTCCAGCAGCTTGACCGCATTGGCCTTCTGCGGCGCATGCCTGGCCACCGCGGCTCCGCTGATGTTGACGTGCGTGCCGCCCGGCTGCGTGCCGCCGAACACCGGCCGCACGACCTGGATGCCGTCGCCCCACTTGCGGGCGTCGCTGCCTTCCTTGGAGCCCTTCATCTGGCCCACGTAGTAGGAATTGGCCAGGCCCACGTCGCAGATGCCACCCAGGATGTCGCGCGCCACGTCGCGATCGCCGCCCGTGGGCTTGCGCGCCAGATTGGCCTTGACGCCGCTGAGCCACTGCTCGGTCTTCGCCTCGCCGTGGTGGGCGATCATGGCCGCCACCAGGGCCGTGTTGTAGGGATGCTGGCCGGCGCGGATGCAGACCTTGCCCTTCCACTTGGCATCGGCCAGGTCCTCGTAGCGGAAGGTGGGCAGCTTCAGGCCCTTGTCCGCATACAGCACTCGGGCCCGCATCGACAGGGCATACCACTGGCCGTCGCTGCCGCGCAGGTTGGCCGGAATGGCGGCATTCAGCGCGGCCGACTGCACGGGCTGCGTGGTGCCGGCCTCCACCAGATCCAAAAGGTTGCCCACATCCACCGTCATCAGCACATCGGCCGGCGAGCGCTGGCCCTCGGCCTTGACCCGCTCGACCAGGCCGTCCTTGACGAAAACGGTCTTGACCTGGATCTGCGTCTGCTGCGTGAAGGCGGCCAGCAGCGGCTGGATGAGGCCGGGCTCGCGGGTGGTGTAGAGGGTGACTTCGCCCTGGGCCTGTGCGGCGACGGCGGCGGTGCCGATGAGGCCGGCGAGCACGGCGCGGCGCGCCCAGGCGCCACGGGGCGCGATCGATGCTTTCATTGGGATTCCCACTCCAGGTTTTTGAACAGGTCGACCGGTCAGCCGACGGGCGCCGCGCTTCTCGTCGTTGTTGTGCTTGCGGGCTGAGAAGCATTATCAACGCCGGCCTGCGGCGTCTTCATCAAACCTGGATGGAACGTCGGGTTGCTCTTGCGCGGGTTCAGCGCGGGCGCAGGTCGAACACCAGGCAGGTGGTCGTGGCATGCGCGTAGAGCGTGCCGTCCGGGCCCACCAGCCGTGCCTCGGCGGTGGCCAGCTGACGGCCGCAGTGGATCACCTGCCCGATGGCCCGCACGCGCGGCACCTGCGGCGTGATCGCGCGGACCATGTTGATGCCCAGCTCCGCGGTCGTGTAGCTGCGGCCGGCGGGAAGGCTGGTGTGCACGGCGCAGCCCAGGGCGGAGTCGAGCAGGGTGGCGAACCAGCCGCCGTGCACCGTGCCCAGCGGGTTGAGGTGCTGCACCTGCGGCTGACCCTGGAAGACCGCGCGCCCGGCCTCGGCCTCGATCAGCACGAAGTCCAGCGTGCGAGCGATCTCGGCATAGGGCAGTTCGCCGGCCAGCATCGCCTGCATCACCTCAAGGCCGCTGCGGCCCATCACCTGCTCGGGCCGTGCCACGCCGGGGCCGGCACCGGCATCCAGGCGGGCGCGCACCGTGGCCTCGTCGTCCAGCCAGCGCTGCAGTTCATTCGTGCTCTCGCTCATCGCATCTCCTTTGATTGCATATGCAATAGTTGCAGCTACAATCATAGGCCATGAGCATCACCGTCAAGCCGCAGGGCTGCACCAACTTCAAGCTGCGCCAGCTGGGCCGGCGCGTTTCGCGCCTGTATGACGCCCAGCTGGCGCAGGTTGGCCTCAAGACCACGCAGTACTCGCTGCTGTCGCATGTGCTCAAGCTGGGGCCGTTGCGCCCCGTCGATCTGGCGCGCGCCATGGGCCTCACGGCCTCGACGCTGACGCGCAACCTGCAGCCATTGCTGGGCGCGGGCTGGATCGAGCAGGCCGAGGGACCCGATGCGCGCAGCCGGCTGCTGCACATCACGGACGCGGGCCGCGAGAAGCGGGCCGAAGCGCAGCGTCGCTGGCGCGCAGCGCAGGAGCATTTGAATGAAGTGCTGGGCCTGGATCGGGTACTGGCGCTGCATGCGCTGCTGGACGAAGCCATCGACCTGCTGCGCGTCAACGAGGACGGCGATGCCGACGAAGGAGAAGAGCATGAGTGATTCGACATCCGCCACCGGCGCGGCGCGCCTGCCCGCGCTCTGGCTGGTGCTGCTGGCCGCCGCCGGCACCTTCGCGCTGACGATGGGCGTGCGCCAGACCATGGGGCTGTACCTGCCCTCGCTCAACACGGCGACGCATCTGGGCCTGGGCAGCATCAGCCTGGCCTTCGCCTTCGGCCAGCTGTGGTGGGGGCTGACGCAGCCCTTCGCCGGTGCGCTGGCCGACCGCGTCGGCACCGCGCGCACCGTCTTGCTCGGCGTGGTGCTGGTGGCCATCGGCACTTTCATCACGCCCTACATGACAAGCACGCTGGGGCTGATCCTGGCCGTGGGCGTGTTGGCCGCGGGCGGAGCGGGCATGGCCGGGCCTTCCGTCATGATGGGTGCCACCATGCGGCTGGTCCCGCCGGCTCGGCGCGGATTGGCGACCGGCGTGGTGAATGCCGGCGGCTCCTTCGGCCAGTTCGCGCTGGCGCCGGTGGCCATCGGCCTGACGGCGGCGGTGGGCTGGGCGGCGTCGATGCAGTGGCTGGGCGTGCTGGTGCTGCTGGCCTTGCCGGCGGCCTGGGTGCTGCGCGGCAATTCGCGCGCGCTGGTGGCGCAGCAGGCGGCCGCCGGCGGGCCGCGGGCCCTGACGGTGCGCGAGGCCATCGGCCAGGCCCTGGCCACGCCCAGTTACCGCTACCTGGCGGCGGGCTTCCTGGTCTGCGGCTTCCACGTCGCCTTCCTGGCCACGCATCTGCCCAGCGTGGTGGCGGCCTGCGGTCTGCCGCCGGCGGTGGGCGGCTGGTCACTGGCGGTGATCGGCCTGTTCAACATCGTCGGCAGCCTGGCCATGGGTTGGGCCGTGGGGCGCTGGCGCATGAAGTCGCTGTTGTCGCTGGTGTATGCGACGCGGGCTGTGGCGGTGCTGGCCTTCCTGCTGGCGCCCAAGACGGTGGTGGTGATGCTCGTGTTTGCGGCGGTGATGGGGGTGAGCTTTCTATCCACCGTGCCGCCCACCGCGGGGCTGGTGGCCAAGATGTTCGGGCCGGCCAACATGGCCATGCTCTTCGGCCTCGTGATGCTGTCGCATCAGATCGGCGGCTTCCTGGGCGCCTGGATGGGCGGCTGGGTGTTTGAGCGCACCGGCAGCTATGACCTCATGTGGTGGATCGACATCGCGCTGGCCGCTGGCGCGGCGCTGGTCAACCTGCCGATCCGCGAGTCGCCACCCACGCGCGCCATGGCGCCGGCCTGAGCCAGCGTTTTCCTTCACTTTCCTTCGTGGCACGGGTGCCGCCCCAAGCGGTGCCGCCGCCGCATGCCCGCTTTCAGGACTTTGCCATGACATCGACTCCCCCCCGGCTCGACCCGCGCACCCGAATGCTGCTCGACGCCCCCATCACGCCCACGCTGCTGCGCCTGGCCGTGCCCAACATCGCGGTGATGTTCGCGCAGGCGGCCATCGGCCTGGTCGAGACCTACTTCGTCGGCCGGCTCGGCACCGATGCGCTGGCTGGCATGGCGCTGGTCTTCCCGCTGGTGATGCTGATGCAGATGACGTCCGCGGGCGCCATGGGAGGCGGCATCGCCTCCGCCATCGCGCGTGCACTGGGGGCGGGCCGGCGGGAAGACGCGCATCGGCTGGTGTGGCAGGCGGTGGCCATCGCGCTCGGATTCGGCGTGGCCTGCACGGCAGCGATGTGGCTGGCGGGCGGCTGGCTTTACGCCCGCATGGGCGGGGAAGGCCCGGTGCTGGCCGCGGCGCTGACCTATTCGCACTGGGTGTTCGGCGGTGCCGTGCTGGTGTGGTTGTTCAACTCGCTGGCGGCCGTGGTGCGCGGCACGGGCAACATGGCGCTGCCGGCGTTGGTGACCATCGCCGGCGTGGTGGTGGCCGTGCCGCTGTCGCCCATGTTGATTTCCGGCTGGGGACCGATCCCGCCGCTGGGTATCGCAGGCGGGGCCATTGCGCTGCTGCTGTACTACCTGGGCGGCACGGTGGCGCTGGCGCTCTATCTGCGGTCCCGGCGCAGCCTGCTGCAACCCGCGTGGTCGCAGGCGCAACTGAACTGGCCGCTGATGCGCGGCGTGCTCCGCGTGGGCTTGCTGGGTGCGGTCTCCACGGCGGCGACCAACCTCAGCATCGGCATCGCCACCGGTTTGGCCGGTCACTGGGGGGCGGGTGCCATTGCCGGCTACGGTACCGGCGCGCGGCTGGAATACCTGCTGGTTCCGCTCGTCTTTGGCCTGGGGGCGCCGCTGGTGGCGATGGTGGGCACGAGCATGGGCGCCGGTCGCCCGGAGCGCGCACTGCGCGCGGCGGCCATCGGCGCGGCCCTGGCCTTCGGCATGACGACGGTGATCGGCGTGGCGGCTGCGCTCTGGCCGCTGGCCTGGCTGCGCTTGTTCGGCCAGGATCCGGCGATGCTGGAGGCGGGGACTTCCTACCTGCGTGCAGTGGGGCCCTTCTATGGCTTCTTCGGCGTGGGATTGGTGCTGTATTTCGCCTCGCAGGGCGCGGGCCGGTTGATGTGGCCGGTGCTGGGCAACCTGCTGCGCCTGCTGGTGGCGGGGGCGGGTGGTCTCATCGTTGTCGCCTGGGGTGGCACGCTGGCCCAGGTTTTCGCGGCCCAGGCCGCAGCACTGGTGGTGTACGGCTTGGTCATTGCCTGGAGCATTGCCGGCGGCGCCTGGTTCGGCCGGGTTGGCTGGCCTCGCTGGCCCGGACGCGAAAACGCCACCCTCGCGGGGGTGGCGCTTCCGTCGGACCGGTGAACGGCGGGGGTTGGCCGCCGGCGATCAGCTGACGTCAGTAGCGGTAGGGATTGTGCGGCCGGCGATCGTACCGGTTGGGTACGCCGTCCCGGTCGGAATCCCGCCAACCATGGCGGTGATGCGGCGGCCGGTGATAGTGGTGCGGCGGCGGGCCGTAGTACCGCGGGGGCGGTCCGTAGTACTGCCGCGGCGGCGGCGGGTAATACACAGGCGCAGGTACCGGCACATAGGCGGGTGCCGGCGGCGGGCCACCCAGGTACACCTGCGCCTGGATGCTCGGGCCGCTGGCTTGCGCGAGGGCCGGGACGGCGAGTCCGGCCAGCGCCAGCGCACCTGCCGAGAAGGCCATGGTCAACTTGTTCATCACGACTCCTTGCTTCCTGTCGGTTGTTGGTGAAGCAATGGTCGCCGCCGCTTGTCAATGCCGTGTAAGCCGCCCAAGAAGCTAGGAAAGAAGTTGTGAGCATTTGGCTGTGGCCCTGAAACGAAAGCCCGCCGAATGCGACAGCCGTTTCAGGGTGTGACGGTCGCGGGTGCCGCAAGCATGCGGCGCAGCGCCTCGAAGAACAGGTCCGACTGTTCCCTTTCCCCCTGCACCTGGGCAGCCACGCGCCTGGCGATTTCTGCAGGCACGGGCGCCAGGGGGCGACCTGTGCTCTGTGCCAGCACCTGGTGCAGGCAGGCGCGCTCCAGGTAGTAGAGGTCGTCGTAGGCATGGGCGACGGTGGCACCCGCCACGATCACGCCATGGTTGGCCAGGAAGGCGACGTCCTTGCCCTGGTCGGCGGCCATGGTGCGGGCGATCCGCTCGCCTTCGGCATCGTCAAGCGCCAGGCCGTTGTAGTGCGGGTCGATGGCAATGCGGTCCATGTAGCGCATCGCGTTCTGGCTCAGCGTGGGGTCGAGCGCGCGGTCGGCCGTGAGCGTGAGGGCCGTGGCGTAGGGCGCGTGCACATGCATGACCACCGCATGGCCGGTCAGCCGATGGATGGCGCCGTGGATGAACAGCGCCGTGGGCTCGACGCGATGGCGACCCGCCAGCACCTGCCCTTGCACGTCGATCATCACGATGTCGTCCGGCCCCACTTCGCTCCAGTGAAGGCCGCGCGGATTGATGAGATAGCGCGCCGGCTCGCCGGGCAGCATCACGCTGAAGTGGTTGCAGACGCCTTCGCCCAGGCCGTGGTGCGCCGCGGCACGCAGGGCCAGGGCGAGGTCGGCGCGCAACTGGCGCACGGTGGGGCTGTGGAAGTCGGTGGTGGCGTCGTGGGTCATCTGAAGAGGGGAATTGGGGCGGGAAGACGGGCCGCGCGGCCCGTGCGCATTGTGGCGGGGCGGCCGGATGCGCTCTGCGCGCTGCCGTCCCGACTCAGCCCGGAGGGATCGCCACGCCCACCGCGTTGATGGCGGACGGGCGAAAGTCCTCCAGGATCATCCGCAGCAGGAGCGATGCCGCCGGCGGCAGCACGCGTCCGTGGCGTGACACCACATGCACCCGGCCCTGCGACAGCAGTGGATTGCGCATCGGCAGGGCCACCATGCGGCTGCCATCTGGCGCCGCGGGCACCGGCAGGCGAGCCGACAGCGCGTAGCCCAGTCCCGCCATCACGAACTGGCCCAGCGCATGGAACGAGGTGGTGCTCAGCTGCGTGGGCAGGCGCACGCCTTCGCTGATCTCGGTGGCCTCGATGTGCTGGCGCACACCGAAGTCGCGATGCAGCGTGGCGCCGCGGTAGGGCAGCAGATCGGCGAGCCGCAGCGGCCGGCCGAGCTGCGCGAGCGGATGGGTCTGCAGCACCAGCGTGAGGATCGGCTCCGGGTGCGAATGGTGCGAGCGCAGCCGCTCGTCGCGCGGCGGCTGGAAGAGCATGCCGATGTGGGCCCGCTCCTCCACGATCTCGCGCACGACGGCGTCGGTACTGCCCACCGACAGGTCCACCGTGATGCCGGGGTGGGCCGCCAGGAAGCGCTGCAGGCTGTGGCGCATGAGCCAGTCGACGAAGCCTTCGCCGGCCACGATGTCGATGTGGCCGCGCTCGACCTTCTGGATGTCGTCGAGCTGGGCCAGCAGTTGCTGCTTCTGGGTGTGCTGACGGCGCACGTAGGTGGCCAGAAGCTCGCCTGCGTCGGTGGGCACGACGCCGCGGCCGCGCCGCTCGAGCAGGCGGGTGCCGCATTCCTCCTCCAGCACGCCGATGGCGCGGCTGACGGCGGACGGGTCCATGCCCAGCACTTCGGCCGCACCGCGCACCGAGCCGCTGTCGAGCACCTGCATGAAGTAGCGCATGCGCCGGGCGTCCAGGCGGTCGTCCATGGCGTTCAGCATCGGAGCCTCCTGTGAGTGTTGCATTCCATGCAACGAATATCCCATTCGCCGGTCATTGATGCAACGGCGGCAACTGCGGAGACTGGCGGCCGCCGCTGGGGGAGCGGTGTTTTCTTCAACCCATATCCGACCCTGGCGAGGGAGCCGAAGCCGATGAATCCAGCCATGCCACCTTCCACGGCCATACCGGCCGCCATCTCCATGCCCACTGCGAGCGGCAAGCTCCGCCTGGTGGTCGTCATCCTGGCCGTCGTGGCCGCGGCCGAGTGGATCGGTGCGGCGCAGTTCAAGCTGGGGCCGGGCAAGGTGGTGTTGCTGCCCATGCTGTGGGCGCTGCTCATCGCCGCGGGGCTGGGCATTGCGCAGGCCCGACTGCCCCGGATGCTGCGTGTGGATCGCGGCCTGCAGGGGCTGGCCAGCGGACTCCTGAACGCCGGCCTGCTGCTCTTCGTCGTCAAGCTGGGGCTGACCGTGGGCGCGGCGCTGCCGATGGTGCGGCAGGCCGGCTGGGCCTTGTTCTTCCAGGAATTCGGTCATGCCTTCGGCACCCTCGTACTGGGATTGCCGTTGGCGCTGCTGCTGGGCATCAAGCGCGAAGCCGTGGGCGCCACCTTCTCGGTGGGCCGCGAAGGCAACCTGGTCATCATCGGAGAGAAATACGGCATGGCCTCACCCGAGGGTCGGGGCGTTCTGGCCGAATACATCACCGGCACCGTGCTCGGTGCACTGTTCATCGCAGTGCTGGCGGGGTTCATCGCCAGCCTGCACATCTTCGATCCGCGCTCGCTGGCCATGGGCGCGGGTGTGGGTTCGGGCAGCCTGATGGCAGCAGCGCTGGGCGCGATCACCGCGCAGCAGCCGGCCGACCTGGTGCCCCAGCTCACCGCCATTGCAGCCGCTTCGAACCTGCTGACCTCGGTGGTGGGCTTCTACTTCACGCTCTTCCTGTCGCTGCCCGCCTGTTCCTGGCTCTATGGGCGGCTCGAGCCGCTGCTCGGCCGTGTGACGGTGCGCGGTCGCCGCCCGGCCGCCGAAGCGCAAGCAGGTGCGGCGCAAGCCGCCATGCCCGCCCACGGCGCCCTTGGCCTGCGCGACACTGCCCTGGCCTGGGTGGTGATGACCGGCGGCGTGACGGTGGGCAACCTGCTGTCGTACAAGGTGCCGATGCTGACGTCGCTGGAGGGCATGCTGGTGGTGGTGCTGATCGTCGCCGTCGTCGAGGCGCTCAAGCGCGTGATGCCGCGGCTGCCGATGGTGCTGGCGTTGTCGGTGCTGGCCACGGCGATCGGCGTGCCGGGCCTCTTTCCCTTTTCCGACACCGTGCTGGCATTGACCGGCAAGCTCAACTTCCTGGCCTTCACCACGCCCGTGCTGGCCATGGCCGGCTTCTCGGTCGCCAAGGACCTGCCGCTGTTCCGCCAACTGGGCTGGCGCATCGTGGTGGTGTCGCTGATGGCGACGGCCGGCACCTTCCTCGGCGCGACGCTGATCGCCGAGTTCTTCCACTGAACCACCTCCCCACCATGTACCGAGACCCCGAGATCGCCGACGACATCCGCCAGAGCATGGTTGCCTGGCGCCGCGACATCCATGCCAATCCCGAGACCGCCTTCGAGGAGCACCGTACCGCCAACGTGGTGGCGCAGGCGCTGACGCTGATGGGCCTGCCGGTGCACCGGGGCCTGGCCGTGACCGGCGTGGTCGCCACGCTCAGAAATGGCGAGGGCCCCAGCATCGCGCTGCGTGCCGACCTGGACGCGCTCAACATGCAGGAGCTGGGCCGCCAGCCGCATGCCTCGCGCTGCAACGGCAAGATGCACGCCTGCGGCCACGATGGCCACACTGCCATGCTCCTCGGGGCGGCGGCCCATCTGGCGCGGCACAAGCCGTTCCGGGGCACGGTGCACTTCGTCTTTCAGCCAGGGGAGGAGAACGAGGGCGGCGGCCGCGTGATGGTGGAAGAAGGGTTGTTCGACCAGTTCCCGGCCGACGCGGTCTACGGCATGCACAACTTCCCGCAGCTGCCGCGTGGGCACTTCGCCATCCGTACCGGCACCATGACAGCCTTTCTCGACACCTTCGAGATCGTGGTCACCGGCAAGGGCAGCCACGGCGCCATGCCCGAAACCGGCATCGACTCGGTGGTCGTGGCTGCCCAGCTGATCAACGCCCTGCAGACCATCGTCAGCCGTCGCACCGCGGCGACGCAGTCGGCCGTGGTCAGCGTCACGCAGATCCACGGTGGCGACACCTGGAACGTGATTCCCGAAGAGGTCGTGCTGCGCGGTACCGTTCGCACGCTGGACGCGGCCGTGCAGGACCGCACAGAGGCCGCCATGCGCCAGATCTGCGAAGGCGTCGCCCGCACGCACGGCGCGACGGCGTCGCTGAAGTACATGCGCGGCTATCCGGGCGTGGTCAACACGCCGGCCGAGACGCAGGCGGCCATCGCCGCTGCGGCCAGCCTGGTCGGTGAGGGGCAGGTGCACACGGACATTGCGCCGGCAATGGGCTCGGAGGACTTCGCCTTCATGCTGCAGAAGCGACCCGGCGCCTACATCGGGATCGGCGCGGGCGAGGGCGCCGACGACCCGCCCGTGCACAACCCTTATTACGATTTCAACGACAAAGTCCTACCTTTGGGGGCCGCCTACTGGGTTGCCCTGGTGCAGCAGCAATTGCCCGCGGCATGATCGGCCGATGCTTTCCGTCTTCGACATCTTCAAGATCGGGATCGGTCCCTCCAGCTCGCACACCGTCGGGCCCATGCGTGCGGCGCTTCTGTTCGCGCGCGGGCTGCAGGCCGCCGGGCTGCTGAATACGCTGGCGCGGCTGCAGGTCGATCTCTATGGCTCGCTCGGTGCCACCGGCCGGGGGCACGACACCGACATCGGCGTCATGCTCGGCCTGATGGGTGAGGCGCCCGATACGGTGGAGCCCCAACAGGTCGCCCCGCGCCTGGCCGCAGTGCGGCGCGACGGCCTGCTGCCCGTGCTTGGGCTGCGGCCGATCCGCTTCGACGCCTTGCAGGACATCGTCTTCCTGGGCGAGCGGTCGCTGCCCGAGCATCCCAATGCCCTGCGTCTCGCGGCCTTCGACGCCCAGGGCGGGCTGTTGCGGGAGGCGCACTACTTTTCGGTCGGCGGCGGCTTCGTGGTCGAGGCTGGGGCCGATGGTCCGGCCGCGGACGTGCTGGCGCCCGTGCCGCATCCCTTCGCCAGCGCGGAGCAACTGCTGGGGCAGGCAAGGCCGCAGAGCATCGCCGCCCTGGTCATGGCCAACGAATGTGCCTGGCGGCCGGAGGCCGAGGTGCGCCAGGGGCTCCTGCACATCTGGCGCGTGATGCAGGACTGCGTGGCCCGGGGACTGGGCGTCGGTCACGAGGCGGCGGGCCAGCCGCTGCCTGGGCCGCTGCGGCTGCGCCGCCGGGCGCCGGCGCTCTACCGGCGTCTCATGCAGGAGCAGGGCGACCAGGATCCGCTGGCCGCCATCGACTGGGTCAATGCCTTCGCCATGGCCGTCAACGAAGAGAACGCCGCGGGTGGCCGCGTGGTGACGGCGCCCACCAACGGAGCGGCCGGCATCGTGCCCGCCGTCCTGCACTACTATTGGCGCTTCGTGCCGCGGGCGACGGAGCAGGGCGTCATCGACTTCCTGCTCACCGCCGCAGCCATCGGCATGCTCTACAAGACCAATGCCTCGATCTCCGGGGCCGAGGTCGGCTGCCAGGGCGAAGTGGGCGTCGCCTGCTCGATGGCCGCCGGCGCACTGGCCGCGGTCCAGGGCGGCACGCCTCAGCAGGTGGAGAACGCGGCCGAGATCGGCATGGAACACAACCTGGGCCTCACCTGCGACCCGGTGGGCGGCCGGGTGCAGATCCCCTGCGTGGAGCGCAACGCCATGGGGGCGGTCAAGGCCATCAACGCGGCGCGCATGGCCCTGTGTGGCGATGGGCAGCACTGCGTGTCGCTCGACACCGTCATCCGCACCATGAAGCAGACGGGCGAGGACATGAAGTCCACCTACAAGGAAACCTCGCTGGGCGGCCTGGCGGTGAACGTGGTCGAGTGCTGACCGCCATCCGCCGCGCAGTCGTCAGCGGTGGGCGAGGGCGGGATGCACGCCACCGCCGCTGGCCGGAGCGAGGGGCGCCTGCACGCCCATGTCCACGCCGCGGTGTTCGCGGCTGAACAGGATCAGGCCGGCGATGACCACCGCGACCGTGCCCGCCACCACCGCCATTGCAAACGCATAGTCGTTGCCGCGTGAGGTCGCGAGCGATGCCTGCATCGTCGCGTTGACAGAAGCCAGCAGGTTGCCCAGTTGGTAGACCAGGCCCGGGAAGGTGGCGCGCAGTGCGGGCGGCGAGATCTCGTTGAGGTGCACCGGGATCACGCCCCAGGCGCCCTGTACGCTCAGCTGCATCAGGAAGGCGCCCGCGGCCAGCGCGGCCGCCGAGTGCGAATAGGCCCACAGCGGCAGCACGGGGAGCGCGAAGAGGGCGGCGCCGAAGATGGTCCACCGGCGGCCGATGCGCTCCGACAGCGTGCCGCAGGCCAGTCCACCCACGATGGCGCCGATGTTCAGCACGATGGTCACGAGCGACACGGTGTGCGCGTCGAAGCCGTGCTGCACGCGCAGGAAGGTGGGGTACAGGTCCTGCGTGCCGTGCGAGAAGAAGTTGAAGGCGGTCATCAGCACCACGGCGTAGAGCGCGAGCTTCCACTGCTGGCGCAGGCCCGCCAACCGACTCGGCCGCGGCTGGCTGGCCATCTGCTTCCATGCGGGCGATTCGGGCACATGCGAACGCACGTAGATGACCAGCAGCGCGGGCAGGATGCCGACGAAGAACATGCCGCGCCAGCCGATGTGCGAATAGAACAGGCCGAACACCAGCGAGGCCAGCAGGAAGCCGGTGGGATAGCCCGCCTGCAGCAGCCCCGAGACGAAGCCGCGCGAGCGCGCCGGCACCGTCTCCATGGTCAGCGCCGAGCCCACGCCCCATTCGCCGCCCATGGCGATGCCGAACAGCGCGCGCAGCACGATCAGCGTCGCCAGGCTGGGCGAGAAGCCCGACAGCAGCTCCAGCACCGCATAGCAGAGGATGTTGGCCATCATGGTCGGCCGGCGACCGAAGCGATCGGCCAGGCGCCCGAAGATCAGCGCGCCCACCGGCCGCATGGCCAGCGTGAGCGTGATGGCGAGCGCCACGGAGGGCAGCGGCGCGTGGAACTCGGCGGCGATGTCCTTCAGGATGAAGACCATCAGGAAGAAGTCGAAGGCGTCCAGGGTCCAGCCGAGGTAGCTGGCGGTGGTCACGTGGATCTGCTCGCGGGTCCAGGTCATGGTGTGTTCTCCTTGGGTTGTGCAAGCGTTGCGCCTGGCACGGAGGAGGAACGACCGCCGGTGTCGGTGTGCAGCGTGAAGCCACTCTAGGCCGATGGCGCGGGCGAAGCCAGTCGGACGGGGCCTTCTGGTGGGCCTCTTAAGGCTGGCCTAAGGATGCGCCCCGGGTCGCCGGGGAATGCCTTTCTGTGCGGAGGTCGATCGTCTCGACCGCGCGTGCAAGGTCTCAGGACGGCTTTCGCCGAAGCACCGCGACATGGACCGGCGTGCGCGCGACGAAGCCGAGGTCCTCGTACAGCGAGATCGCGGCGGTGTTCGTCGTCCACGCATGCAGGAAGGGCAGGTCGCCGCGCTGCTGGATGTCGGCTGCCACGGCGGCCGACAGTCGGCGCGCCAGACCCTGTCCACGGAAGTCCGGATGCGTGCAGACGCCGCTGATCTCGACATGCCCGGGAAAGCGCATGCGCTCGCCTGCCATCGCGGCCAGACGGCCGCCGATGCGCACGCCAATGAAGCGCCCCAGCGTGTGCGTGCGGGCGAAGAAAGGGCCGGGCTCGGTGAGCCGGGCCAGGGCCAGCATCTCGTCAACATCCGCATCGCCCAGCACCACCACGTTGTCATCGGCGTGGAGGCGGCGTGTGGCCACCATCTGCACGCCTGCGGCTGCTTTCACGACTTCAAGGCCCGGAGGAACGGCGATGGCCGGCACCTGCAGCAGATACACGCTGTCGCTGGCGGCGCCGAGAAGGCCGGCGAGTGCGTCGAGGCTGGCCGCACTTTCATCCACCGTGGCGGCAAAGCCGTGGAGATCGGGCACGAAGCGCCGGGCGTGCTCACCCCCGAGTGCCCAATGCGGCTGATGCTGCAGGCTGGCCCAGACGGGCCGGTCGAGTGCGGACATGGTCAGGACTCCTGGATGCGCTGCAACAGAGGGGTGGTGGCCAGCGCGTCTTCGAGTGCGGCGAGCTGCGAGAGCAGATCGCCCCGGCTTCGGGCGCAGGCCTGCGCGACAGCGGACTCGATGGCCGGCCAGGCTTCGCGCCGGGCACGCTGCACCAGGCTTCTGCCCTTGCGGCTCAAGGTCACGCGGCGCACGCGGCGGTCTTCGTCGCCCGTCTCCGACTGCACGAGGCCTTCGTCCTCCAGCCCCTTGAGCGATCGGGTGACCACGGGCTGGCTCACGCCCACGGCCTGGCTCAACTCGCCGACGCTCAAGGCGCCCAACCGGTCCAGCGCCGCCAGCAGCGGGAAGTGCGCGGCCGGCTGTTCGAAACCGTAGCTGGCGAGAACGGCCTGCGTCTGCGCCTGCAGCAACTCGCCGGTTCGCTTCAGGCGGGTGCCGAGCGTCAGGTGGCCCAGCTCCTTGACGACGTCCTCGATCATGCGGTCTCCATCATGGCTATTTCCATATCATGCTATGCAAACGGCTTGGCCGCGTCAATCGAGCAGCCAAAGAAAAAGCGGCCCGATGGGCCGCTTCGTTCTTCGCCTGTGCAGGCAGGACTCGATCAGTAGCGCTTGCCGCCGCCGGAGTAGCCGCCACCGCCACCGCCGGAGTAGCCACCGCCACCGCCGCCACGGCGGCGATTGCCACCACCGCCACCGCCGTTGCCACCACCACCGCCGCCGCCGCCATTGCGACGGCCACGGCCGAAGGTCGCCTCGACGCTGGTGCGCAGCGGATCGGGCTGGCCCGACGGCCCGCCGTAGGACTCGGCGCGGCGATGCGCGACCACGTCGGCATGCGAGGGGCTCGTCGTGTTGCCGTAGTGCTTGGGCTGGCGCTCCGGACGGTCCTCGTACAGGGCATGCGCCGGGGCATTGCCGCCGCCGTGGCCGCCCGCGCCGCCATGGTGGCGCTTGGGACCGTTGTTCTGCCGCGGCGGGCGCTGGCCGCCATTGCCGCCACCCGAGGGCTGGCCGCCAGCGCGCTGCTGCTGGGGTTGCTGGCCACGGCTGCCCTGGCCCTGACCCTGGCCGCCGGCCTTCTTCTGGCCGCCACGCTCACCCTGGCCCGCCTTGTTCTCGCGGATGCGGGTCATCATTTCCTGGCGCGCGGCACGGGCTGCGGCGGCCATCACCTCGCGGCTCGGCGGCTTGCCGGCGCCGCCCCACAGGGTCTGGCGTCCCATGGCGATGGGCTCGGCAATCTCGCCTTCGTCGGGGCCGAAGCCTTCCAGCGTCTCGACGGGGATCTGCTGCTTGGTGAAGCGCTCGATCTCCTGCATGAAGCCTTCCTCGTCCAGGCAGACCAGGCTCACGGCCTGGCCTTCCTTGCCCGCGCGGCCCGTGCGGCCGATGCGGTGGACATAGTCCTCGGGCACGTTGGGGATCTCGTAGTTCACCACATGCGGCAGGTCGTCGATGTCGATGCCGCGGGCCGCGATGTCGGTGGCGACCAGGGCGCGGATCTCGCCGCTCTTGAAGCCGGCCAGCGCCTGCGTGCGGGCGCTCTGGCTCTTGTTGCCATGCAGCGCCATGGCGGTGATGCCGTTCTTCTCTAGGAATTCGGCCACATGGTTGGCGCCGAACTTGGTGCGCGTGAACACCAGCACCTGGCTCCAGTCGTGCTGCTGGATGATGTGGGCCAGCAGCTGCTTCTTCTTGCCGCGGCCCACGGGATGGACCACCTGCGTGATGCGCTGCACCGTGGTGTTGCGCGGCGTGACCTGGATGCTCTGCGGGTTGCGCAGCAGGCTGTTGGCCAGCTCGCGGATGTCGTCGCTGAAGGTGGCCGAGAACAGCAGGCTCTGCTTGTCCTTGGGCACCAGGGCCAGCACCTTCTTCACGTCGTGGATGAAGCCCATGTCGAGCATGCGGTCGGCTTCGTCCAGCACCAGGATCTCGACCGTGGACAGGTCCAGATGGCCCTGCTGCTGCAGGTCGAGCAGGCGGCCGGGCGTGGCCACCAGGATGTCCACGCCGCGCTTGATGCGCTCGATCTGCGGGTTCATGCCCACGCCGCCGAAGATGACGGTGGAGGTCAGCGGCAGGTACTTGCCGTAGGTGCGCACGGATTCCTCGACCTGGGCGGCGAGTTCGCGCGTGGGGGTCAGCACCAGGGCGGCGATGCCGTCCTTGCCGAACTTGTTGGTCTTGCCCTCGCCCTTGGACAAGCGGTGCAGCATGGGCAGGGTGAAGGCGGCGGTCTTGCCGGTGCCGGTCTGCGCACCGGCGAGAAGGTCATGGCCTTCGAGGACGGCCGGGATGGCCTGGGCCTGGATGGGGGTGGGAGATTCGTAGCCTTGCTCGCGCACGGCCTTGAGGATGGCCGGAGCCAGCTTCAGTTCGTCGAAGTTCATTCGGTAGTTACTTGCGGGCGCCATGCACGGCGCGGTGTTCTTCTTGCGTCCACCCGCCGCGATGGCGCTGCTTGGGCGCGAACCGGGCCAGTCGAGGTGGAAAGGGAGGTAAGGCGGGAGCCTGGAAGGATGCGAATCCGTCGTCCCCGGCGAAGAGCCGTGTTGCGGGTGACTGTGCCCGGCAACGCCCCGATTGTGGCACGAGTTCCGGGCCAGCGTGCCCGTCGGCCGCGTCGAGGAGGGATAATCGATGGTTTTCGCGCTCGCCCGGCACCGGGCCCCTCCCTCATCCGAGCGCGTTCCCCACCCCGCACCGACAAGAAGCCATGGCCCAGTACGTCTACACCATGAATCATGTCTCCAAGACCGTGCCGCCCAAGCGGCAGATCTTGAAGGACATCTCCCTCTCGTTCTTTCCCGGCGCCAAGATCGGCGTGCTCGGCCTCAACGGCTCGGGCAAGTCCTCGCTGCTGAAGATCATGGCCGGCGTGGACAAGGAGATCGAGGGCGAAGCCCTGCCGATGCCCGGCCTGTCCATCGGCTACCTGGAGCAGGAACCCAAGCTCAACCCTGAGCACACCGTGCGCGAGGCCATCGAAGAGGCGATGAGCGAGGTCAACAACGCCAAGAAGCGCCTCGAAGAGATCTACGCCGCCTATGCCGAGCCCGATGCCGACTTCGACGCCCTGGCCGCCGAGCAGGGCGAGCTGGAGGCGGTGATCGCCGCCGCCGGCACCGACAGCGAGCACCAGATCGAGATTGCCGCCGACGCCCTGCGCCTGCCGCCCTGGGATGCCAAGGTGGGCATGCTCTCCGGCGGCGAGAAGCGCCGCGTGGCGCTGTGCCAGCTGCTGCTGTCCAAGCCCGACATGCTGCTGCTCGACGAACCCACCAACCACCTGGACGCCGAATCCGTCGAGTGGCTGGAGATCTTCCTGCAGCGCTTCACCGGCACCGTGGTGGCCATCACCCACGATCGCTACTTCCTCGACAACGCCGCCGAGTGGATTCTCGAGCTGGACCGCGGTCGCGGCATTCCCTACAAGGGCAACTATTCCGAATGGCTGCTGCAGAAGCAGAACCGCCTGGAGGCCGAGCAGAAGGGCGAGGAGGCCCGCGCCAAGGCCCTGAAGAAGGAACTGGAGTGGGTGCGCCAGAACGCCAAGGGCCGCCAAGCCAAGAGCAAGGCCCGTATCCAGCGCTTCGAGGAACTGAGCGACTACGAATACCAGCGCCGCAACGAGACACAGGAAATCTTCATCCCTGTGGCCGACCGCCTGGGCAGCCAGGTCATCGAGTTCAAGGGCGTGAGCAAGAGCTTCGGCGACCGCGTGCTGATCGACAACCTGTCCTTCAACATCCCGGCCGGTGCCATCGTCGGCATCATCGGCCCGAACGGTGCGGGTAAATCGACGCTGTTCAAGCTGATCGCCGGCCGCGAGCAGCCCGACAGCGGTGAGGTCGTGATCGGCCAGACCGTCAAGATGGCCTATGTGGACCAGTCGCGCGACGCGCTGGCCAACGAGAAGACCGTGTGGGAAGACATCTCGGGCGGCCTGGACATCATCAACGTCGGCAAGTTCCAGATGGCCAGCCGGGCTTATGCCGGCCGCTTCAACTTCAACGGACAGGACCAGCAGAAGAAGGTCGGCAATCTGTCCGGCGGTGAGCGCGGCCGTCTGCACCTGGCCAAGACGCTGATCCAGGGCGGCAACGTGCTGCTGCTGGACGAACCGTCGAACGACCTGGACGTGGAAACCCTGCGCGCCCTGGAAGACGCGCTGCTGGAGTACGCCGGCACCGTGCTGGTCATCTCCCACGACCGCTGGTTCCTGGACCGCATCGCCACCCACATCCTGGCCGCTGAAGGCGACTCGCAGTGGGTGTTCTTCGACGGCAACTACCAGGAATACGAGGCCGACAAGAAGAAGCGCCTGGGTGAGGAAGGCGCGGCGCCCAAGCGGGTGCGCTTCAAGGCGCTCAAGTAAACCGGCGCGCTGCTCGCCGGGCCCTGCGGCCTGGCGAGCCCGCCTGCGCAATGCAGGTCCGGGGGGCTACGCCAGCGCCCGCGCTCAGACTGTCGCCACCGCCAGCGTGCGCAGCAGCGAGCGGTTGATTTCTTCGGCACTCATGTCGAAGCGTGCGCGGGTCGCACGTACCACCCCCGGATTGTCCTGGCCCAACGCCTGGGCCACCTGCAGCACGCTGGCGTAGGGTCCGGTGCCGCGCAGCACCGCCTCCACCACCCGCTCAGGCAGGGCCACCCGGCCGACGGCCGTGCGCATGGGCTCGTCCATCACCAGGTCGAGCTGGGCGAAGAGCCCACACAGGTAGACCTCCCGCCGCAGTTCCTCTTCCACCCCCGCCTCCATCAGCTGTGAGGTCAGGTGCGCCCGCAGCACCATGCTGGCGTTGGCAGGCTGCAGGTTGCGGTCGTCGCTGGTGTGGGGCAACTGCTCGGCCAGCCAGGCGTCGAGCGTGCGGTAGCCCAGCATCATCACGCCGTGGCGCAGCGAGGTGATGCGGCGCCGCAGGCCCAGGCTGGCGGAGTTGAGATGCAGCAGCAGGCGATAGGCCAGCGCCGGCTCCTGGCCGAACTGGAGTTCCAGCTGGTCGAGCGACTGCTCGGATTCGAGCGCCTGCATGGTGCGGACCACCGCGCGGCGCGTGGGCGGCAGCGGCTGGCCCTTGTTGCGATGGAGCACGTCCTCGATGGGCCAGCCGGCTACGGCCCAGGCAGCACGCTGGTCCAGGGCATGCTCGACCAGTGCCATGCTGGCGGCACCCACCACGATCTGCTCGGGCTCGATGGGGCTGGCGGCCAGCTGCGCCTGCGCGGCCGCGCGCTGTGCGGGGTGGCGCGGATCGGCATCGCGTGCGCGCAGCACGGCCTGCAGGGCCGCCGCCGCATGGTCGACCTCCAGCTCCATCACGCGCGGCGAACTGCGGCCCG
The DNA here is from genome assembly GCF_003350475.1 of Pseudacidovorax intermedius. Lineage (GTDB taxonomy): Bacteria > Pseudomonadota > Gammaproteobacteria > Burkholderiales > Burkholderiaceae_C > Xenophilus > Xenophilus intermedius. The sequence continues at coordinate 65,635 of NZ_QQAV01000012.1, read as the reverse complement.
GAAAGTCCGTGCGCCGCGGTCCGGGGCCCGCCGAGGCGATCAATGCGGCGCCGCGGCGTCGGGCCTCGGTGGCCGCCTGCGCCATGGCCTCGTCGGCCAGCCAGTCGACCGGCACCTCGACCATCGGCGAATCGCCGTCGGCCTGCTCCAGCACGCCATGCAACAGCCGGGGCGAGCGCGGTGCCACCAGCAGCCGGGGCGACTCGGCCATCCACATCTCGGTCAAGCTGCGCAGCAGATGGCCGCCGTCTGCCTGCTCCCCATCCTCATAGGCCAGCAGTCGTACCCCCGCCATGTCGCGCTTGCGATTCCAAAGAAGCTGGTAGCAAAGGGTCAGACTGCCGAGAACGGATTGGGCCACGATGAAGAGGTGGAGATGGGACCTGACGACAGGCCTCAGCTGATGTAGTTGAACAGGGAGAGCTTCTGGATCTGGGCATAGGTGCCCAGGGCGGCAGAGTACATCGTCTGCTGGCTGCTGATATCCGAGAGAACCTTGACAGGGTCGGAGTCCTCGGCGTCGGCGCGCACCTTCTCGAGCTGGTCGCTGCGGGTGGTCAGGCGGTCGCCGATGGTGTCGGCACGGTTGAGCAACTCGCCGGCCTGGCTGCGTGCCGCGGAGAGCTTGGCCAGGCCCGAATCCACCTGCGCCAGCCCACGCGACACCGCCTGCGTGACCTGGCCGCTGGCCGCGCTGCGCACGCCGGCGATGGCCTGGTCCATGACCGCAAAGACGCTCTGGCTGCCCGAGGGCTTGACCTCCAGCGTGTCGCCATTGGCAGGCGTGCCGCTGGCCGTGAAGGACATGCCGCCGAAGCTGATCGCCTGGCCGCTCTTGTACGCAGCTCCGGAGACCACCGCCTGCTGGCTGTTGGTGTCGACCACGTCGTAGGTGGCCGTTCCGTCGGTGGCCACGGAGAACTTCACCTGGTAGCCATGGTCGGTGAGTGCGCCCGGGTCCAGCACCTGGCCGGTGTCGGTGTGCACCTGGGTCGTGCCGGCGGCCTGGTTCACCTCGAACACGCCGTTGCCGGTCGGCACGTCCATCCAGGTCGCGAAGCCGTCGAGCACGCCGGGCACGCTACTGTCCGAGGCGGCAGCCTGGCCCGACACGCCCTGGTAGCTCACCGTGCCGCCCGCATCGGTGAAAGGGCGGGCGGTGCTGCCCAGGCCGCCGAAGAGCGGCAGGCCGTCGGCGTTGGTGGTGTTGGCATATGAAAGCAACTGGTCGCGCAGCGCAGTCATCTGCTGGGCGATGGACTGGCGATCGGTCGCCGACAGCGCACCGCCGCCGGCCTGCACCAGCAGCGAGCGGAAGGACTGCAGGGCGGTCACCGAATCGCCCAGCGTCGACTCCACGCTGGTCATCGAGGCCGTCTGGGCCTGCAGGGCGCGCTGCTGGGTCTCCACGCGCGCGACGCGGGTGGTGGCGCGCTCGGCCTGCGCGGCGGCCAGAGGATCGTCGCTGAGCCGGTTGATCTTCTTGCCGGTGTTGACTTGCTCCTGCAGGTCGGCGATCTGCGCCTGACGCTCGGCCAGGCGCTGGATGGCCGTCTCGCGCAGGTTGGGGGTGGAGATGCGTTGGATGGTCATGCGGTGGCCCCTTGCCCTCAGCGCACGCTGGACAGCAGCGAGTCGAAGATGTTCTGCGCGATCTGGATCACCCGGGCCGAGGCCTGGTAGGCCTGCTGGTAGGCCAGCAGCTTGGTGGCTTCTTCGTCCAGGTTCACGCCGGTGCTGTTGGCCCGGGCCGTCTCGGTGCTGGTGGCGATGGCCGAGGAGACCTGCGCCGCGTACTTGGCGCCCTGGGCCCGTACGCCCACGCGCGCGATCAGTCCGGCGTAGCCGTCCGACAGCGGGGAGCCGTCGATCACCTTCTGGTCGGCCAGCGCCTGCAGGGCCTTGGCGTTGCCGCTGTTCTGCGCCGTCATCGACGCGGTGGCCGCCTGCACGGTCACGGTGTCGCCCGCCTTTGGCACGCCGGTGAGCGTCAGCGACCAGCCGTTGACCGAGATCGCCTCGCCCGCGGTGTAGGGCTGGTTGCTCAGGTTGCCCGTGCCGTTGCCGCTGATGTTGTAGGTGCCATCGGCATTGAAGGTCAGGGTCGCCGTGGCGCTGAGGTTGGCGTTCTGCGCGCTGGCATACACGCCCGACACGGCCAGGCTGCCCGTGTTGGCGGTGCCGGTGCTGGCCTGCACCGGGCTGCCGGCCGCCACCGCGCTGGCCGAGCCCAGCGCCACCGCCACCTTGCCCGCGGCCTGCGCGAAGGGTTCGATGCGGTAGACGTCGCCCGGCGCGCCGGCACCCGACTGCAGGTTGAGCGACAGCCCATCGATCTGCGCGGGCAAGCTGGCGAAACTGCTCACCGTGTTGTCCGACAGGCGCCGCACCTGGTAACTGCCGTCGGGCTGCACGCTCAGCGCATAGGACGAGGGCACGAGCGCCGACACGTCGCTCACCGTGGCCGCGAACACCGCGTTGCCGGTGTTGGTGGCGGCCGGCGTCGAGGCGGGCAGGCCGATGTCGCCGAAGAGCTTGTTGCCGGTCTCGCCGTTCAGGCCCACGCCCAGCGAATGCTGGGCATTGACCGTGGTGGTCATGGTCAGGGCCAGCCGGCCCAGCAGGTTGCGGGTGTCCGGAAGGTCTTCGTTCAGGAAGCGCAGTTGGCCCGCTGCGGCGCCGCCGCCGAGCGCGTCGGCATCCAGGTGCGCCACCACGCTGCCGCGCGCGATGTCGAGCGTGGTGCTGCCGTCGGCCGCCGTGCCCACCGACACCTGCCCAGCGCTGCTGCCCAGCACCAGCGCCTGGTTGCCGACGAAGATCGACAGCGTGCCGTCGTCGGCCTGCACGGTGCTGGTCTGCACCTGGGCGTTGAGCTGCGTGATGAGGGTGTCGCGCTGGTCGAGCAGGTCGTTGGGCTCCTGCCCGGTACCGCGGGCGCGCTGGATCTGGCCGTTGATCTTGGCGATGGAGGCAGCCAGACGGTTGACGGTGTCGGCCGCGGTGCCCAGCTGTTCCAGCGTGGACTTGCCCATCTCGTCGAGCTGGCTCTGCGCGCTGGAGAAGCGCGAGGCCAGGGCGCCCGCCTGGGTCAGCACCACTGTGCGCGCCGACAGGTCGGTGGGCGCGCTCGCCACGTTGGTGAAGGCATTGAGCAGCGAGTTCATCGCCGCGCCCAGGCCGGCGCTGCCGGTCTGGAACACCGACTCGAGCGAGGCCAGCTGGTCCGAGCGGGCCGAATCCGCCGCCGACACGGCGGCCGTCTGGTTGGCCTGCTGCGTGAGGTAGCTGCTGTAGGCACGCTCCACCGTGACGACGCGCACGCCGTTGCCCAGGTAGCCGCTGCCCGTGGGTGTGGTGATGGCCTGCTGCTGCACCACCGACTGGCGTGAGTAGCCCACGCTGCCCGCGTTGGCCACGTTGTTGCCGGTGGTGGTCAGCGCCGCCTGGTTGGCCTGCAGGGCCGACAGGCCGATGTTGAGAAGGGAGCTCATGTGGTCTGCAGCCGCTGCTGAAGGGCCTGCGTGGCCTGGATCGCACGGCCCAGCTTGCGGGCGTAGGCCGGGTCGGTGGCATAGCCGGCCTTCTGCAGCTGCGCCGCGTAAGCCTGGGCGGAATGCGTGCTGGCGCGGGCCTGGGCATAGCGCGGGCTCTCGCCGATCAGGCGCGCGTAGTCGCGGAAGGATTCCTCGGGCGAGTCGTAGGCCCGGAACTTCGCCTTCACCTTGCGCGGCTCGCCGTGGATGTACTCGGTGGTGGTGACGGTGGCGACCTTGCCGGTCCATCCTGCCGTGGCCTTGATGCCGAACAGGTTGTTGGCGCTGCTGCCGTCGGCATTGCGGATCTCGCTGCGGCCCCAGCCGGTCTCGTGCCCGGCCTGGCCGATCATGAAGGCGGCGGGAATGCCCGTGTCCTGCGCCACCCGTTCGGCCGCATCCTGGTGGCGGGCGACGAAGTTGCCCTGGCTGGCGGTCGTGCCGATGGGCGCCTTGCCGATGCCGCCCATCGCTGCCAACGAGAGCGTCGACGGCGTCTGCCTGCCCTGGATCTGCTGCGTCAGCTGCCGCGTGATGGCGTCCGACAGCCCGCCGGGCAGGCCCGACAGCTGCACCGACAGCTGCTGGTCCAGCAGGTCGGTGCCCAGCTTCTCGCCATCGCTGTCGAGCAGGCCCGATTTGGTCGTCGCCTCGCGCATGCTCTTGATCAGCTCGCGCATGAAGAGCGACTCGAACTGCTTGGCGGCTTCGCGCACCGCCTTCGGGTCGTTGCCCGTGGCGTACTTCAACGCGTCCAGCGAACGCGCGTCGGCGGCCAGGCTGTTGGAGGTGGAGGTGCCGATGCTCATGGCGATGCGGGCCGCGTCAGATTACTTCCAGCTCGGCATTGAGCGCACCCGAGGCCTTGATGGCCTGGAGGATCGCCAGCAGGTCCTGTGGCGTCGCACCCAGGGCATTGAGGGCGCGCACCACGTCGGCCAGCTGCGGCGAGGCCGGCACCTGGTAGAGGATGCCCGGCTCCTGCTTGATCTGGATGGCGGCCTGCTGGGCCACCACCGTCTGTCCACCCGACAGGGGCGCCGGCTGGCTCACCACCGGCTGAGAACTGATCGTCACCGACAGATTGCCGTGGGCGATGGCGCAGGGGTTCAGCGTCACGGCCTGGTTGAGCACGATGGAGCCCGTACGCGCGTTGATCACCACCTTGGCGGCGGGCGCGGCCTGCTCCAGCGTCAGTTCCTCGAGCTGGGCGATGAAGCTCACGCGCGCGTCCGAGTCGCCGGGTGCGCGCACCTGCACCGTGCGGCCATCCATCGCGCGGGCCATGCCGGCGCCCATGCGGCGGTTGATGGCCTCGGCCACGCGGCTCGCGGTCTGGAAGTCGGCCGCGTTCAGGCCCAGGTTGATGGTGTCGCCATCGAGCAGCGGCGTGGGCACGGCGCGCTCCACCTGCGCGCCCTCGGGCACGCGGCCGGCGCTCAGGTGGTTGATCTGCACCTTGCTGCCGGCGGCCGCGGCACCCGCGCCGCCCACCACCACGTTGCCCTGGGCGATGGCGTAGATCTCGCCGTCGGCGCCGCGCAGCGGGGTCGCCACCAGCATGCCGCCCTTGAGCGAGCGGGCATTGCCCATCGACGCGACCGTGACGTCCACGGCCTGGCCCGGCTGTGCGAAGGCAGGCAGCTGCGCCGTGACGATCACGGCCGCCACGTTCTTGAGCTGCAGCTGGCTGGCCCGGTTGTCGGGCAGCGTGATGCCCAGCTGCTGCAGGTAGTTGGCCACGCTCTGCGTGGTGAAAGGCATCTGCGTCGTCTGGTCGCCGGTGCCGTCCAGGCCCACCACCAGGCCATAGCCCGTCAACTGGTTGCTGCGCACGCCCTGCACGGCGGCCACTTCCTTGATGCGCACCGCCTGTGCCGGCGCCAGCAGGGCCAGGCCCAACGCGGCACCCGCCAGAAGGCGGTGGATGGTCTTCGTCATGGTGTTCATTTCCCCTCGATCCTGTCGTGCGTCATCGGTCGTGCGTTCGGCCTGCCGCTAGAAGGGCATCACGTTCATGAAGAAGCGGCTGAGCCAGGGCATGACCTGGGCCTCGCCCTGCGCGCCGCGGCCGCGCGACTCGATGCGCACATTGGCCACCTGCGTGGAATTGACCACGCTGCCCGGGCCGATGGCGCGCGGATCCACCGTGCCCGAAAAGCGCAGCACATCCACGTTCTGATTCACGCCGATCTGCTTCTCGCCCACCACCACCAGGTGGCCGTTGGGCAGCACGTCCACCACCGTCGAGGTGATGGTCCCGTAGAAGGTGTTGGCCGCCTCGGTGCCGCCCTTGCCGGCGAAGTCGGTGGCCGAATTGCCGGCCGCGCTCGCACGGGTGAAGGAGTTGGCGCTGATGAAGGGCAGGGCGGTGACGCCCGCACTCAGGCTGTCCTTCTTGGCCACCGTCGAGGTCGACTTCTGGCTGGCCGTCAGCGTCTCCACGATGTTGATGGTGACCGTGTCGCCGGCCATGCGTGCGCGCCGGTCCTCGAACAGCGGCCGGTAGCTCGCGTTGTGGTACAGGCTGCCGGTGGCCGCGCGCGGCGTCTGCAGCTGCGTGGGATAAGTGATCTGCGGGCGCGTGTCGGGGATGTCCACCTGCGGCGTGTTGGCCAGGGTCGAGCAGCCCGCCAGTGTGGCGACGGCCAGCGCTGCGGCGATCAGGGCAAGCAGGCGGTGCATCAGAGCTGTCCTAATTTCTGCAGCATCTGGTCGCTGGTCTGGATCGCCTTCGAATTCATTTCGTAGGCCCGCTGCGTCTGGATCATCGACACCAGCTCGGTGACCACGTTGACGTTCGAGGTCTCCAGCATGCCCTGCACCACCGTGCCCAGGCCATTGGTGCCCGCCGTGCCGCCGTTGGGCTGGCCCGAGGCCGCCGTCTCGGCAAAGAGGTTGTCGCCACGCGGCTCCAGGCCGGCCGGGTTGATGAAGTTGACCAGCGCGATGGTGCCGATGTTCTGTGGCGTCGCGTTGTTGGGCAGCGTCGCCGTGACGGTGCCGTCCGTGGCCACGCTCACGCTGGTGGCGGTGGTGGGCACGGTGATGCCGTTGGCGATCGGCAGGCCCGAGGAGGTCACGATGCGGCCCTGCGCATCGACCTGGAAGGAGCCGTCGCGCGTGTAGCCGGTGCTGCCGTCGGGCAGGGTCACCTGGAAGAAGCCGTTGCCCTTGATCGCCATGTCCAACTGGTTGGTGGTCGACTGCAGGCTGCCCTGGGTGAACGAGCGGCTGGTGGCGATGGTGCGCACGCCCAGGCCCAGCTGCAGGCCGGTGGGCAGCTGCGTCTGCTCGTTGGCGTTGGCGCCCACCTGGCGCAGGTTCTGGTACATCAGGTCCTGGAACACCGCGTTGGCGCGTTTGTAGCCGGTGGTCGAGACGTTGGCCAGGTTGTGGGAGATGACGTCCAGCTGGGTCTGCTGGGCCTCCATGCCGGTCTTCGAGATCCAGAGCGAATTGATCATGGCAGTGTGCCTGCGGTAAGAGGTGGAATCAGCCCTGCACGCTCAGCAGCTGGGCGGCGGACTTGTCGGCGGTTTCGGTGGTCTGCAGCAGGCGCATCTGCTGCTCGAACTGGCGGGCGGCGGCGATCATGCCGACCATGGTCTCGACCGGGTTCACGTTCGAGCCCTCGAGCGCGCCGGTCTCCAGGCGCGCATTGGCGTCGGCGGGCAGCACCTCGCCTTCGCCCGGGCGGAACAGGCCGTCGGTGCCACGGGTGAGCGGCGTTTCCGATGTGGCCAGCTTGATGCGGCCCAGCACCGCGGCCGGCTGGCCCGTCTGCTGGACGCTGATCGTGCCGTCGGCGCCCACGGTGAGGCTGGCGCCGGCCGGCACGTCGATGGGCGAGCCCCCGTCGGAGAGCACCAGCAGCCCGCTGCTCGTGGTCAGCGCGCCTTCGGGCGAGATCTGGAAGGCGCCGCTGCGGGTGTAGGCCTCGGTGCCATCCAGGCCCTGAACGGCGAACCAGGCGTTGCCCTGCGCGGTCATGTCCAGGTCGCGGCCGGTGCGCTGCAGCGCGCCGGGGCGGCTGTCGTAGCCGGTGGTGGTCTCCATGGCGAACACGCGCGTGGTGGCGCCGTCGCCGCGCAGCGGCACCGCGCGGAAGTTGGTCAGCTCGGCGCGAAAGCCCGGCGTCGAGGCATTGGCCAGGTTGTTCGCGAGCACGGACTGGCGCTGCGCCGCGGCGCTGGCGCCGGTCATCGCGGTGTAGATCAGGCGGTCCATGCGTGCTCAGCCTGTCCGTCGATCAGCGGAGATTGACCAGCGTCTGCAGGACCTGGTCCTGCGTCTTGATCGTCTGGGCATTGGCCTGGTAGGCGCGCTGCGTGGTCATCATGTCGACCAGCGCGGCGGTCAGGTCCACGTTCGAGTCTTCCAGCGCCTTGCTCTGGATCGAGCCGAACACGCCTTCGCCCGGCGCGCCCAGCAGCGGCTGGCCCGAGGCGGTGGTCTCGAACCAGTAGCCGGAATCGGTGATGCCCAGGCCCTGCGGATTGCGGAAGTCCGCCAGTGCGACCTGGCCGGCCGCCTGCGTCTGGTTGTTGGAATAGGTCGCCATCAGCGTGCCGGTGTCGTCGATGGTCAGGCTGGTGAGCTGGCCGGCGGTGTAGCCGTCCTGCGTCAGGTCGTTGACCGTGAAGGTGGAGCTGACCTGCTTGAGCTTGCTCAGGTCCAGCGAGGCGGTGAAGGTCTGCGTGGGATCGTTGGGCGACGACAGCGTGAGCGTCTGCGTGCCGCCGCTGACCAGGTTGCCCGAGCCGTCGAAGCCGATCTGGAAGGGTGTGGAGGCCGATGGCGTGCTGCCGTTGACGCTGGTGTAGACGTTCCAGGTGTTGTTCGCCGTCTTCTGGAAATACATGCCCACCTCCACCTTGAGGCCCTGGGCGTCGTAGGCGGTCATCGAGGTGCTGTACTTGGACAGGTCGGCGGTGCTGGTGGACACGGCGGCCGACGCGTCCAGCGTGATGTCGGCGCTGATGGCCGAGGTGCGCTTGGCCGGCACGGTGCCGGTGGGCACGACCAGCGTCTGGAGGGTGGAGCTGGTGCGGTTGCCCTTGGCGTCCGTCGGATAGCCCATCAGCTTGGCGCCGGTGGCCGTCACGATGGTGCCGGTGGCGTCCTTCTTGAAGTTGCCCGCGCGGGTGTAGGCGGCGCTGCCGTCCGGCATCGTCACCTGGAAGAAGCCGTTGCCGTTGATGGCCAGGTCGAGCGCGTTGTTGGTGGCGTTGATGTTGCCCTGCGTGAACTGCTGGGACACGTTGCCCACCATCACGCCCATGCCGCCGGTCACGCTGTTGGTGCCGGCCGCGGCGGCCGCATACACCTCGGCGAATTCGACCCGGGACGACTTCATGCCCGTGGTGCCGGCATTGGCGATGTTGTGCCCGATCACGTCGAGGCTGCGGCTGGCGGCGTTGAGTCCGGCGATGGCCTGCTGAAAGCTCATGGAAGGCTCCTGGGTCAGAGAATCGAGTAGATGGCGGAATACGGCTTGCTGCCGTTGCGGCTGAGGTTGAGCGTCAGCCCGTCGCTGGTGGTGCTCACCGAGGTCACGCTGTCGTACATCAGCGTGGTGCTGCCCACGGCATCGCCCTTGTTGGTGGCGGTGACGTTGAAAGTCAGCTCCTGGTCGCTGGGGTAGCCGGAGGCGTCGAGCGTGATGTCGTGCTCGCCGGCCGGCAGCGCACCCAGCGACTTGGTGTCGATCACCTGGCCCGCGGCGTTGGTGACCTTGACCGTCACCTCGGTGGCGGCCGCGTCCAGCACGACGGCGCCCATGGCGGTCTTGCCGTCGCTGCTGTAGGCCAGCGTCTTGCCTTCGGTGAGCACGTTCTTGCCCACCACGGCCGCGGCCTGCAGGGTCTGGGTGGTCGAGGCCTGGGTGGCCAGGCCGCTGACGGTGCTGTTGAGCTTCTCGATGCCGGTGACGGTGTTGATCTGCGCGATCTGCGAGGTCAGCTGTGCGTTGTCCATCGGGTTCATCGGGTCCTGGTTGCTCAGCTGGGCGACCAGCAGCTTCAGGAAGCGGTCCTGCAGGTCCGAGGCCGAGGTGGAGGCGAGCGACGACGCGCCGCCGGTACTGCCGGTGGTGCTGTTGCTGGCGGTGGTGCCGGTGACGGTGCTCATGCGGGTGTTCCTTCGGCGATGGCGATGGGACGACAGGGATGGATCACTGGCCCAGCTGCAGCGTCTTGAGCAGCAGGTTCTTGGCCGTGTTCATCACTTCGACGTTGTTCTGGTACGAGCGCGAGGCCGAGATCATGTTGACCATCTCCTCCACCGCGTTCACGTTGGAATAGGTGACATAGCCGTCGGCGTCGGCCAGCGGGTTGCCGGGCTCGTGCACGCGACGGCCCGGGTCCTGCCGCTCGGTGACGGCGTCGACGCGCACGCCGGCCGAATAGCGCTTGCCCGCGGTCGTGGGGTCGCCCTCGGCGCCTGCATCGCCCAGGTCGACGGTCTGGAAGACCACCTGGCGCGCCTTGTAGGCCTTGCCGTCCGGGCCGGCCGTCGCGTCCGCGTTGGCCAGGTTGCTGGCCACGACGTTCAGGCGCTGCGACTGCGCGCTCACCGCGCTGCCGGAGATGCCGAAGATGGAGAACATGGACATGGCGGTCGCGCCCTATCTTTCGTGGTCTGTCGGGTGGATCGAGCGGCCGCGGAGCAGGCCACGCCAGAGCGCCCGCGGAACCGGCTTTGCCGGGCCGCTGGGAGCGCCCCCTTGAGGGGGTTGGCGGAGCGCGAAGCGCGCAGACTGGGGGTGTTCCATATCACTGGCCCTGGATGGCTGCCAGCAGCGTCTTGCCCTGGCCGTTCATGAAGCGCAGCGTCGCCTCGTAACGCACGGCGTTGTCGGCGAAGGCGGCGCGCTCGCGGTCCAGGTCCACGCTGTTGCCATCCATGGCCGGCTGCACCTGGGCGGTGTAGGCCAGGCTGCCGCCTGCATCGCTGGTGCGCGGCCCCAGCCGAAAGTGCCGGCCGTCGCTTCGGCCATCGTCGGCCGCGGCCGCCTGCGCCGGGCTGCCGTCCGTGCCGCGTCGGTCGCCTGCGGTGGCCTCGGACAGCGCGGCGGCAAAGTCCAACTCGCGCGCGGCGTAGCCGGGCGTGTCGGCATTGGCGATGTTCCCGGCGATCACGCGCTGGCGCTCGGCGCGCAGCATCAGTGCCTGGCCCTGGAAGTCCATCGACTGTGTCAGCTTGTCCAGCATGCGTGATCCTTGGTGTGGCGAAGGGGGAGTGCGGTGTGCCGCCCTGGAAGGGGACGGACGCCACCGTGCGGAAATTGTGGGCGGGAGGCCCTCGCGCGAATGGCGGGAACAAAGGCGGCTTTTCAGGGCTGTTTCCGGCTTTGGCATGCCGGCCCCTGTCTACAGTGCATCGCATCCCGCCAAAGGCCGGCCTGCGTGCCGCGACCATGGCGCCACGCCGCCGGAGCCGACGCGCCGCGTCGGCGCCTCACCTTTGTTGCCCTCTGGCGCCCGCCGACCTCTTGCCGCCGTCATGCCATGCCCCGCTCGCACCGCTGCTTCCTGAAGAACCTGGCCACCGCCGTCGTGCTGGCCCTGGCTGTCACGGCCCCGGCGCTGGCGCAGACGCCTGGCGCCACCGGCACGCTGCCGGGCATCGGCGGCGAGATGGGCGCCGATTTCGTGGCCGCCGCCCAGCACTGGGTGGACGATGCCGTGGCCCAGGGCCGCGGCGCCGCCGGCACCGACATGGCGCCGCTGCGCATGGAGGTGAGCATCGGCACGCTGGACAGCCGGCTGCGCCTGGCGCCCTGCGCCAGCGTGGAGCCCTACCTGCCACCCGGCCAGCGCCTGTGGGGTCGCAGCCGGCTCGGCCTGCGCTGTGTGGACGGCGCCGTGCGCTGGAACGTCTTCCTGCCCGTGACGGTCAAGGCCATCGGCCCCGCCTGGGTGCTGCGCGACGGCGTGGCGCCGGGGGCGGTGCTGCAAGCGGGCGACGCCGTGCAGGCCGAGGCCGACTGGGCCGCGGATGCCTCGCCGGTGGTGGCGGATCCGGCCCAGTGGGTGGGCCGCGTCGCCACCCGGGCACTGGCGGCCGGCCAGCCGATCCGCCAAGCCATGGTGCGCACCCAGCAGGTGCTGCAGGCGGGCGCGTCGGTCCGGATCCTGGCGGGCGGTCGCGGTTTCGAGGTCAGCACAGAGGGCCAGGCCCTGAGTGCGGGCGGAGTGGGCGAAGCGGTGCGCGTGCGCATGCCCAACGGACGCATCGCCACCGGTCAGGTGGTCGACGCCGGGACGGTGCGCATGGCGCTGTAGACCGCCCGCAGCCGGCTGACGAAGAAAGTCGAAAAAAGTCCTCAAGTTCCCCGGGAGGCCGCCGAAAAACAGTGACGCCGCCCTTCCAAGGGCGCATGGAGTCCAGTCATGAAAGTCGGTGCAAGCAATGAAGTCGGCCTGATCGCCACCGGTGCGGTGCGGTCGGACCGTGCCGCCACCACCGCGGCGGAGTCGGGTGCCACCCGCGCGGAAGCCGGGGTGTCGGTCGACGTGTCGTCCACGGTGCAGTCGCTCGGCCGTACGGGTTCGGGTTCGGGCATCGACGAGGCCAAGGTCGCCTCGATGCGCGAAGCCATCGCCAACGGCACCTTCACCGTCGATGCCGGCGCCGTGGCCGACAAGATGCTCGCCAACGCTCAGGAAATGCTGAGCCGCACAAGAGGTTGAACGCCATGCACGCCCCCCTGATGATCGACACCCGCGAGTCCACCGAAGAGCTGCTGCAGGAAGTCGAGCGCCAGCTCGACGCCGTGGATGCCCGCCTGCTCGAAGGCGACGCGCCGGCGCTGGAAGCCGCCTGCAACGGCATGCGCCAGGTTGCCAGCGGTTTCAGCAACGTGCTGGAGTCGGCCCTGTCGGCCGAGGTGTTCGATGCCGACTTCCGCGACCGCATCGAAGGCGTCGCCCAGCGGTTGCGCGTGCTGCGTGCCGGCATCGCCCGCCGCGCCGCCGCCGTTGAGCGCAGCCTGGCCACCCTGCTGGGCACGCAGGACACGCCCACCTACGGCGCCGTCGGCCAGCGCAGCATGTTTGGCGCCCCCGCCATGCGCAGCGCCGCCAGCGGCATGCACTGAGCCCGAACGCCACCCAACCACCACTCCTGGAAAAACGCCCCGGTCCGCAGAGCGGCCGGGGCGTTTTTCTTTTCAGGGCAGCCGCGTCAGCGGCATGGGGGTGAAAGAGCTTTAGTGCCCGCGCATCTTTGCGCGCAGCCGCGCCACGGCCTGGCTGTGCAGCTGGCACACCCGCGATTCGGTGATGCTGAGCACGGCCGCGATCTCCTTGAGGTTCATGTCGTGCTCGTAGTACATGCCCATGATGTAGCGCTCGCGCTCGGGCAGCGACTCGATGGCCGCGACCAGCGCGCTGCGCAGGCGCTGGTCCTTGAGCACGCTCATGGGGTCGGCTTCGTTGTCGGCCACATGGCGTTCGAGGAAGGCCTCCTCGTCGTCGCGCCCCTCGCCGCCCATGTCCTCCAGGTAGAGCAGCTGGGTGCCGCGCACACGGCCCAGCAGCGACTGGTATTCGGCCAGCGGCATGTTCAGCTCGGCGGCGATCTCGGATTCGTGCGGGGCGCGGCCCAGCCGGTGTTCCAGCCGCACCACGGCCTGCTCGATCTGCTTCTGGCTCTTGCGCGAACCGCGCGACATCCAGTCCCCGTCGCGAAGCTCGTCGAGCATGGCGCCACGGATGCGCTGCGTGGCGAAGGTCTCGAACTGCACGCCCTGCGTGGCGTCGAAGCGGGAGAGGGCGTCGACCAGGCCGATCATGCCCACCTGGATCAGGTCGTCCACCTCCACATTGGGTGGCAGCTTGGCCACCATGTGGTGGGCGAGGCGCTGCACCAGCGGCACATACTGGCGGATCAATGCGTCGCGGTCGAGGCGGCCCTTGGCGGTGTACATCTTCTGGAGAGCAGCGGCAGCGAGCATGGCGGGTCGGTCCCCGTGGTTCAGCGCCGAGTGCTGCATTGTGCCGGGGAAAGCAGAAGGTCGAGGTCGTCCACGCAGCGGGGCTCGAAGGCGCCGCGCAGCGGGGCATTGAAGGTCTCGCGCAGCAGCTCGGCGGTGCGCGGCATGCGCCAGTCGTCCGGCACCACCTGGCCGCAGCCCAGCCCGCGCAGCTGCAGGCCATGGCGCATCAGCACGTCCAGCGCGGGGCCGAGCTTGACGGCCTCGTCGACCTTGGTAAGCAGCGCGTGGCGGGCGCCGTCCTCGCGGAAGGCCTGCGCCACTTCGTCCAGCGCGTCGCCCTGGGCGCCGGCATTGAGCACGACCAGCGGCTTCACGCCGGGCAGGTCCAGTTGCGCCATCTGCTGCTGGCGACGCGGATCGTGCGAGGCATGGCCCGCGGTGTCGATCAGCACCAGCCGCTTGTGCGCCAGCAGGGCCAGCAGCTCCTGCAGCGCGGCGGTGTCATGGGCCTGGTGCGCCACCACGTCGATGCTGCGGCCGAAGGCGCGCAATTGCTCGTGGGCGCCGGCGCGCTGGGTGTCGAGCGTGATCAGGCCCACGCTGGCGGCGCCATGGTTGCGCGCGCACAGCGTGGCGAGCTTGGCGATGGCGGTGGTCTTGCCTACGCCGGTGGCGCCGACCAGGGCCAGGATGCCGCCTTCGTCTTCCAGCGGCACCGCCTGCTCGTCGATGGCCAGCAGGCGGGTGAACGTGGCCAGCACATGGGCCTCGGCCGCGGCGGCGTCGGTGCCGGCGGCGATGGGTTGCAGCACGGCGCGCACCAGTGGCGCCGAGAAGCCCGCGCGCACCAGGCGCAGCATCAGGTCGGCCAGCGCCGGGTCCTGGCGCGCGCGGCCCAGCCAGGAAAGGGCCTCGAAGCGGGTCTCGACCATCTGGCGCAGGGCGCGCAGTTCGGCCATCACCTCGGAGAGGGCCTGGGCGGGAACCATCGCCCCGGCCGGTGCGGGCTCGGCGGTGGCAGGAGCGGCTGCGCGCTCGGTCGGCAAGGGAATGCCGGCGAAGGGCGCGGGGCGTTGTGCGGCGGCGGGGTTCCATGGCATCGCGGCCACGGGGGCCGCTGCGCGGGCGCTGGTTGCCTGGAGGGGCGTGACGATCGGGGCGGGGCCCGCGGGCTGGCTCGCAGCGGCCGAGACGGCCGCATCGCCCAGTTGCTTGCGCAGCATGCGCTCGCGCACGAAGTCCTGGAAGGAGAGCGTGCTCATCGCCAGACGGTTGGCGTCTTCCTCGACCGAGCTCTCCGCCAGATCGGGCAGGCGGGCGGCCGACGGGGCAGCGGCGGCCGTGCTCGCCTTGGCCGGGACGCCGACGGCAGCGGACGTTGGCGTGGCGGCGGTGTTGGTGGCCGCCTGCTGCAGGCCCGCGAGCGATTCCTCGGATGCGGCCATCACCTCCACGCCCTGTTCGGTCTGCTTGTTGGACAGGATGAGCGCGTCATCCCCAAAGGCAGCCCGGGCCATGGCCATGGCTTCGCGTGCGGTCGGGGCCAGAAAGCGTTGGATGTTCATGATTCAGGCGGGCAACGGCTGAAGGCGGATCGAGAGCGTGCAGCGGAAGGGCATGGCGCGCGTCAGGCGGCAGCGCCGCCACCGCGCAGGATGGGCCCGATGCGGATGGTGTGGGTCTCGGGAATCTCGCTGTGCGAGAGCACCGCCAGCCGAGGCGCCGTGCGGCGCACCAGGCGGGCGATGGCACCGCGGATGGCATCGGGCACCAGCAGGCAGGCGGGCACGCCGCGCTCTTCCTGCCGGTTGGCGATGTCGGCCGCGCTGCGGGTGAAGGTGTCGGCCACGCCCGGGTCCAGCGCCGGGCCCTGTGCATTGCCCAGGGCCTGCATCAGCAGGCGCTCGAAGCCGGGCTCGATGGCGATCACATCCAGCTCCTTCACCGGGCCGTAGATCTGCTGCACGATGGCTGGCGCCAGCGCCACGCGCACGCGGCGGGCCAGTTCGACGGCGTCGGTCACGGTGGCCGCCTGTTCTGCCAGGGTCTCGACGATGGTGCGGATGTCGCGGATGTGCACGCCTTCCTCCAGCAGCAGCTGGAGCACCTTCTGGAAGGTGGCGATCGGGATGAGCTTGGGCACCACTTCCTCGATCAGCTTGGGGCTGTACTGGCTGACGTGTTCCACGAGTTGCTGGGTTTCGGATCGGCTGAGCAGGCGGCCTGCCTGGGTCTGCATCAAATGTGACAGATGGGTGGCCATCACGGTCTCTGGATCAACGACCGTGAAACCCGCCATTTGTGCGCTGTCGCGGTAACGCGCCTCGATCCAGGTGGCGGGCAGGCCGAAGGCCGGGTCGGTGGTGGCGGTGCCGATCAGCGGCGTGCCGATGCCGCCGGGATTGATGGCCAGGAACATGCCCGGGAAGGCCTCGCCCTCGGCCACGACCACGCCGCGCAGCGTCACGCGGTAGGCGCTGGGCTTGAGCTCGAGGTTGTCGCGCACATGCACGGCCGGCGGCAGGAAGCCCACTTCCTGGGCGAACTTGCGGCGCACGCCCTTGATGCGGGTGAGCAGGTCGCCCTGGCGGTTCTTGTCGACCAGCGTGATCAGGCGGTAGCCCAGTTCCAGGCCCAGCAGCGACACCGGCTGCAGGTCGGCCCAGGTGGCATCGGCCTCGGGCGGCGGCTCGCTGGGCTTGGGCGTCTCGGCCTCGATGCGGCGGCGGCGCGCCATCGTCCATGCGCCCCAGCCCAGCAGCGCGGCCATGCCCAGGAACACCACATGCGGCATGCCGGGCACGATGCCCAGCAGCAGCAGGATGGCCGCTGTCAGGCCCAGCGCACGCGGCGAGGTGAACACCTGCTGCACGATCTGCCGGCCCACGTCCTCTTCCTTGCCCACGCGCGAGACCACCATGGCCGCGGCCACGGAGATCAGCAGGCCCGGGATCTGCGCCACCAGCGCATCGCCCACGGCCAGCAGCACGTAGCTGTTGGCCGCTTCGCCGGCAGGCATGCCGTGCTGCAGGACGCCGACGGTGAAGCCGCCGATGACGCTGATCACCAGGATCAGGATGCCGGCCATCGCGTCGCCGCGCACGAACTTGGAGGCGCCATCCATGGCGCCGAAGAAGTTGGCTTCCTCCGCCACTTCGGCGCGGCGTCGGCGGGCTTCCTTCTCGTTGATGGTGCCGGCATTGAGGTCGGCATCCACCGCCATCTGCTTGCCGGGCATGGCGTCCAGGGTGAAGCGGGCCGACACCTCGGCGATCCGCTCCGCGCCCTTGGTCACCACCACGAAGTTGATGACCACCAGGATGGCGAACACGATCAGGCCGACCGCGAAGTTGCCACCGATGAGGAAATGGCCGAAAGCCTCGATCACCGCGCCGGCCGCGCCGGGGCCGGTGTGGCCTTCGAGCAGCACCACGCGCGTGGAGGCCACGTTGAGCGACAGCCGCATCAGCGTGGTCAGCAGCAGCACCGTCGGAAAGGCGGCGAAGTCCAGCGGCTTCGTCATGTAGGCCGCCACCATCATCACCATCAGCGCGGCGGCGATGTTGAGGGTGAAGAAGCCGTCCAGCAGCCAGGCGGGAATGGGCAGCACCATCAGCGCCAGGATGGCGATGACCAGCAGCGGCGCGGCCAGGCGTTGCAGGCCGGCGGAGTCGGGTCCGTCGCCGAACAGCCCCTGCATCGTGCGCTGGATCGCGTTCATGCCTCATCCTCCAGCGCGGCCATGGCCTGGGGATCGTTGAGCGGATCGAGTTCGGCCGGAACCACCGGCTCGGGCACGGTCTGGGGCCAGGCGCCGCGACCGGCAATGGCGGCCTTCAGGCGATAGACGTAGGCCAGGATCTGCGCCACGGCGGTGAAGAGTTGGCTCGGAATCGGCTGATCGATCTCGGCATGCGCGTACAGCGCGCGGGCCAGCATCGGCGACTGGATCACCGGGATGTCGTGCGACTTGGCGATGTCGCGGATCTTCATGGCCAGCAGGTCGGAGCCCTTGGAGATGACGTGCGGCGCGGCCATGTCGGCCTCGTCGTAGCGCAGCGCCACGGCGAAGTGGGTCGGGTTCATCACCACGAAGTCGGCACGCGGCACGGCCGTGATGCTGGCGCGCTGAAGGATCGCGCGGGCGGCCTTGCGCTGCTGGCCCTTGACGTGCGGGTTGCCGTCCGTCTCCTTGTGCTCCTGCTTCACTTCCTCATGCGACATGCGAAGGCGCGAGCGGTGCAGCCAGCCCTGCAGTGGCACGTCGGCGATGGCGGCGGCCACCAGCACCAGCATGGCCAGCGCGGTGCCCTGCACCAGCCAGTCGGCGAAGTAGGGCAGGGCGCTGGGGGCCGGCATCAGCACCATGCGCGCCAGCGCATCCATGGAGCCGCGCACATACACGAAGCCCACGCCGGCCAGGATGGCCGACAGCAGCACCAGCTTGAGCACGGTGCTCGCCTGCTGCTTGCTGAAGAGCCGGCCGAGGCCGGAGAAGGGGTTGAGCCGGTTGAGATCGGGCGTGATGGCCTTGGCGCTCATCACCCAGCCGCCTGTCGCCAGCGTGGCGATCACGGCGGCCGCGATGACGATGGCTGCAAAGCCCACGCAGGCCGCGATGCCGAGCAGGCCCAGGTGCATCAGCCGCTCGCCCATGGCGGCGGGCCGCATGGCCTCGGCAGCGTTGAAGTGCAGTGCCGCGGCCAGCGCATCGCGCAGCGCACCGAAGGCGGTGGGCGCCAGCAGCAGCAATGCCACGGCGCCGGTGCCCACCACGGCCAGGTGGGTCAGGTCCCGCGAGCGGGGCACCTGCCCGTCACGACGGGCCTGGTCCAGGCGCCGCTGCGTGGCGGGGAGCTTCTTGTCCTGGCTGCTGGATGACATGGGCGCGAACGGCGATGGGCGGTTCGGGGCATTCTCGGCAGCGGGTGGTGTTTCAAAAGCCGGATAAGGGGCGGCCCGTGCCCCTTATTCAGCCGCCCCAGCGCTGGAGGAGCCGGTCCACGCGCTGGTCGAAGCCGCTGTCCAGCGGCCGCTCGAACTGCGCCAGGTGCGCGGCCAGGCGACCGGCTGCCGGTGCCAGCGCGTCGCCGTGCAGATCGAGCAGCGCCTGTGTGTGCCAGTGGGCCAGGCGCTGCAGCAGCCGCTGCCGCGTGGCCGGCCAGGCCGCGGTGTCGCGCAGCAGTTCGAGGAAGGCCGGGGCCTGCGCAGCCTCGCGCATCCAGGGCATGCCTTGCACCGGGGCGAGCAGGCTGCGCGCCAGCAGGCCCAAGGGCTTGCCAGTGAAGACGGCGTCGAACTGCAGCGTGCTGAGGGTGAAGAGCAGGGCATCGGCCGCACCGAAGACGGTGGCGGTGCTCTGCTGCACACGCAGGATGCGCGGATGCGCGGGCAACGCCAGCTCGCGGCCGGCCGCGAGGTTGAAGGGATGCTCCTGGACCAGCAGCCAGTGGCCCTCGGCCATCACCCGCTCGCACAGCGCGTCCACGCGCGCCTGCAGGCTGGCGTGGCTGCAGTCGTGCAGGTCGGCCAGGCAGTCCTGGTCGCGGCCGTGCAGGCTGGGCTCCCCGTGGGTGAAGAGCGCAAGCACCCAGTCCTCGTCGCCGATGCCCCAGGCGTTTCTTGCGGCCGCCCGGTCAAGGACGGCGGGTGCGTCGTAGCGGTCGGGCGAGTCGATGGTCCGCATGCGCGCGGCCAGCGCAGCGACCTGCGCAGGCTCCTCGGCGCAGGTGGCGAGGGCATGGCCCAGCGCCAGGCTGGTGGTCTGCTCGCTCAGGCCGTTGTTCTCGCCCGTGTCGACCATGAGCGTGTATTTGAGCCAGCCGCGCTCCACCGACCAGAAGGGGATGTCGCGCGCACGGCTCAGGTGGCGCAGGCGGCGCGTCACCGGGTTCAGGCTCTGCCAGCCCAGCACGGCGCAGGGCCGCAGTTGGTCCAGTACATCGCCCAGGAATTCATGGGCGACGCGCTGCGCGTCCTGCGCCTCGGCATAGCTGCAGCGGTACCAGGCCACGGTGTCGAGGATGTCCTGCTCGTCGATGGCGATGCCCGCCGACGGCTGACCCCGCCATCTGGCGAAGTCGGTGAGCGCAAAGGGGATGGGCAGGGCGTCCAGTCCCGGGGTCTGGACGGTGGTGGTGCTGAGCAGGACGAGGCGCATGCCCTGGTTGGCCAACTCATCCGCAAGCGCCAGCCAGAAGGCCTCGATGCGCGGGTCCACGCTCGCTGGCACGCAGTGCATGGCCAGCACCAGGCCGCGGGCGATGGGTGCATCGACCGTCTCGGCATTGCGCCTCCAGGGGCGCGGCGCCGTGGCATAGCTGATGTGGGACAGGTCGACCGCCGGCTGCAGCGCCGGCTTGTGGCCACCCATGATCCACCACTCGCTGTCAGGCGGCATGCGTGTCTCGGCTGGCAGTTCGCGCCAGGTGCGCGGCATGCGCATCCACTGGCCTCCACTGAGGCCGGACTTGCAGCCGCTGGCAATCTGCTGCACCAGCGCGTCGCGCACGAAATGCGTCGAGAACTCGCGTCGGAGCCGGTCGAGCGTGTAGACATGCAGGTGGTGCGGGTTGGGGTCCTCGCCGGTCTCGTCGCTCCAGTCGTTGGGCACGCTGACCACGATGCGGCCGCCCGGCGCCAGCAGGCGCTCGAAGGCAGCGAGCGTCTGCTGCGGCTCTTCGACATGCTCCAGGGTCTCGAAGGACACGATGAGTTCGAAGCTCGCATCGGGCAGCTGCGCCAGGTCGCGCGGCAGGTAGCCGGCGTGGAAGGCCAGGCGCTCGTCCTGCGTGGCGAAGTTCTGCTGCGCATAGTCGATGGCATAGGCGCTGCCGTCGATGCCGTTGACGCTGGCGCAGGTGCTGTGCCGGGCCAGGATGTAGCTGCCGTAGCCCAGGCCGCAGGCCGCGTCGAGCACGCGGTCGCCAGCGCGGGCCAGGCTGGCCGCCCATTGGTAGCGGATCAGGTGGGCATCCGCGCGCTCGCCGGTCTCGCGCAGCATGTCCATGTGCAGGTCGCGCTCGGCCAGCAGTTGTTCCTGGGGATAGGCGGCAAACGCCGCGTCGGGAATCCGCTGCAACGGCACGACGAGCGGCCACGCATCCGCGTCCAGCGCCTCGTAGGACAGGCAGAGGTGGTAGGCCGGGTGCTTGCGAAATCCTGCGGCGAAGGCCTGGGTCTCGATGTGGGCGCGGGCCGCGGCGACCGGCAGCCCGGCGGGCGGTTCGGCCACGAGGGCCAGCAGATCCTGCGCGCCTGCCGCGCGCAGGGCATCCAGGCTGGCACGCAGACCCGGGCCCTCCGCATCTTTCCAGCGCAGGGCCCAGGCGATGCCAGGGGTGGCGGCGCCGCGTGCGCGCGGCCATTCGCGCAGGGCGCTGCGCAGCGCCTGCACATCCGTCGCGGCCTCGATGCCCACCAGACGCGGGGCGCCGGGGTCGGCAGGGCCCAGCAGCTCGGCGAGCAGTTCGGCCGAGCTGCCGAGACACAGCGGCGGGACCGGGCCCAGGCAGAGCTGCGCAACGCGCAGGGCGGGCGGGGGGGCCGACAGGGTGGCAAGCGGGGCGTTCACGAGACGAGCTCCGGGGCGGCGGGGTAAGGGCCTGGGACCGGCAGGGCGGCGCGCTCGACGAGCGGGCGGTAAACGATCCGCAGCACGGTGCCCGGGGCCACGGGGGCGCGGGCGGCGGGGACGTACATCATCCCGCCCGGCTCGAAGTGCAGCAGGCCGTCGTCATCGAAGGCGGCCTGGTCCAGCAGCACGTCCAGGCCGACCCGAACGTCGACCGGCGCGTCCTGCAGCGTGCCCAGGGTCAGGCGCTGGATCGCATCGAGCTGGATGCAGCGCAGGTGGCGGCCCCAGAGCACGCTCATGTCGAAGCTGGTGCTGAACGGCAGCAGCAGTTGCTGATAGCCGTCGCAGGTCGCCGTGGCTTCCACCTCTTGCACGGCATGCTGCGTCCGGTCGGCCAGCAGCACGGTCAGCCGCTGCCGACGCTGGCCGCTGTGCGCGGTGTCCAGCGCAAAGCCGAGCCTCACGGAGTTCAGGAGCAGGTTGGACAGGCCCGCGTCCAGGTGCCGCAATTCGGCAGGGTGTCCCACGCGAAGGTCGCGGAAGTCGTGCGTCAGCATGGCGAAGCCCTCTCGGCGGAACTCCTGCGCTGCCGCGGCCAGGTCGATCACCCGGTTGGCGAGCGATGTGCCCAGGTTCATGTCGAACTGCAGGCCGGCCAGGCATTCCGTCTCTTCGGGCGAGGGAAAGTAGACGAGCCGCCCCAGGTCGGCGGCGGCATTGATGCCCAGCGCCACCAGGTCCGCCGGGCCGCGGCAGGCGGCGGGCCAGTGGCGCCACTGCGCGACGAAACGCAGGCAGGCGGCCTGCATGTGCTCGACCTGCGGCAAGGCCGCCCGCGGGCGCGCACCAGCCGCCGCCAGCGGCGCGCCGTGGTCGTCGTAGTCCTCCGTGCTGGTGGCCGCCAGGGCGCAGATCTTTTCGAAGATGCCGATGAACGCGGTGAGTGCGACCACCAGCCGTTCATCGGCCCAGTGCGCATCGATGAGGGCCCGGCGGTCCGTCCCGTGCAGCGTGGCGTTGCGTGCGAGCAGGTAGGCACCGAAGACCTCCACGTCGAGGGCCTCATGCAGAAGCGGGGCCAGTGCGTTCTGCACGGAGCCCGCATAGCCCAGGTCCACCAGCATCAACAGCTCGCCAGGCTGCACGCCAGTTCGGCTGCGGACATGCGCGACGAGCCGGCGGCAGTAGGCCTGCGATTGCGCAACGATGGTGCTCAGCACGGCCGGCTGCTGCACGGCGTTGGCGAAGGCGCGGGCCGGGTCCGGCTGCCGTCTGGCCTGCGCCACCAGCTGGCGCGCCATGTCGGGCGGCAGCAGCAGCTGGCGCGCCAGGATGTCCAGCGTATGTACGTTGAGCGAACTGGCCAGCACGCCCAGCACGTCGTCTTGCGTGCGCAGCGATGCGGCGATGGCCGCGAAGCGTGAGATATGCAGCGCGCTGGCGTCCAGCACGCCCGGCGCCAGGGCCTCGCAGGCCTGCTGCGGCAGATGCCCGTCGCGCATCAGGAATGCCGTGCGCACCCGCGGCCCGCGCGCGGCCAGGACCTGTTGCTGCTGAAGGATGAATTCGGCAAAGGCCGCGAGGATCGGGCCGACCGCGCCATGGCCGATGCGATCGGCCGTCGTGCCCCCCTGGTCGTCGCCCAGCGAGAGAACGCCGTGGAAGAGGCTGGGCACGGGCCGTTCCGCCCGCAGCTGCGGCATCAGCTGCAGCGCGGCCTGCAGGCGGTCGCCCGCCTGTGCCGCGGTGGCTTCGTCGAGCGGTGTCAGCTGGGCCGCGCCGATACCCGCCTGCCGTGCGGCCTCGGCGTCGGCCACCGGATGGTCACCCACATGGAAGAGGTGGGCCGGGTTGCCGCCTTCACGCCGCAGCACTTCCTTCCAGCCCCCGGCGCTCTTGCCACGCCCCAATTCGCTGGAGCAATGGATGGCGTCGATGCCGGCGCAGCCGGGGTCGTCCATGACGCGGCACAGCAGGCGGCGCAGCTCGGCGGCGCTCCAGTAGGTGTCGCTCACGACGATGACGCGCAGGCCGCGGGCCTTGGCCTGGCGGATCAGCGCGAGCGTGCAGGGATGGATGAAGCCCGCTTCGGCCTCGCAGTCGAACTCGGCGTCGCACAGCGCCTGTCGCTGCTCGGCCGTGGCATGGGGCAGGGCCTGCCTGTAGATCTCGTCGAGCGTCACCTCGGGCAGGCCGCTGCGCAGCTCCTTGCGGCGCCGGGCCTGGGTCTCGCTGGCGGCTCGCCACGCGGCCGTCAGGCCCAGCGCCAAGGCGGCGGGGCGCTGCTGCAGGGCATAGAACACATCGATGGGCTGCGCCACGCGGCGCCACAGCAGCGTGTCGAAGCAGTCCAGCGACAGCGTGCGCACGCCGGGGGGCAGCAGAGCCGGCAGTTCGGGCAACTCGGCGGGCCGGAGAGTGGAAGGAGGCATGGTCGCTTTCGACGCAATCGGGGCATTGCCACTGTAGGTGCGGCACCCGTGCGTCGAAGGCCCGATATGCGGCGGCGGGGGGCGGCTGTTCTCGCCTTCGGCGGGCCGCCTGGCCCGTGCGTGTGCAGGCTCAGGGCTTGGCGTCCGCCACGTTCTGGCGGGGCGCAGCCGGCGCGCTGACGGTGGCGGCGGGCGCGGCAGCCGCCTGCTCCTGCAGCGCCTTCACGGCGTCGCCGGCCTCCATGCTCCGTCGCCCGTCCATGCGGGCCTCGGCCTCGCGGGTGAGCACGGTAATGCTGATGCGGCGGTTGATGGCGGCGGTGCGGTCGTTCTTGTCCAGCGGATCGCTGGCGGCCAGGCCCACCACGCGGATCAGCTTGTCCTCGGGCATGCCGGCCGCCACCAGTTCGCGGCGCGAGGCGTTGGCGCGGTCGGCCGACAGCTCCCAGTTGCTGTAGCCGCGCTCGCCGTTGCCGTAGGGCGTGGAATCGGTGTGGCCGGCCAGGCTGACCTTGTTCTCGATGCCCTTGAGCGAGCCGCCGATGGCACCCAGGATGTCGCGCATGTAAGGCTTCACCAGCGCGCTGCCGGTGTCGAACATGGGTCGCTGCTGGGCATCGACGATCTGGATCTCCAGGCCGTCGGGCGTGGTCTCCAGGCGGATCTGCGAGCGGAACTCGCGCAGCTTCACGTCGCTGGTGATCAGCACCTCGATGCGGCCGCGCAGGGCCTCGAGCTTGCGTGCATCCTCGCGCGCGGCCTGGGCGCGGGCCTCGGCCGTGTGCGAGCGGGTCGGGTCCTTGCCCACCTCGGTGCTGCGGCGCATCTCGCCGGTGGTGCGGGTGAGGTCGTTGCCGCCGCCAGTCACGATGCTGGAGCTGCTGCCCGTACCCGGTCCGCCGGCCATCTCGACCTTCAGTGGCGAGTTGAAATAGTTGGCGATGCCCTGCAGGTCGCCCTTGGTGGTCGAGCCCAGCAGCCACATCAGCAGGAAGAAGGCCATCATGGCCGTCACGAAGTCGGCGTACGCGATCTTCCACGCGCCGCCATGGCTCGCATGCACCG
Organism: Pseudacidovorax intermedius; assembly: GCF_003350475.1. GTDB lineage: Bacteria > Pseudomonadota > Gammaproteobacteria > Burkholderiales > Burkholderiaceae_C > Xenophilus > Xenophilus intermedius. The sequence continues at coordinate 41,083 of NZ_QQAV01000012.1, read as the reverse complement.
TCTTCTTGACGCGCTTGACGATGATGGGCTGGAGCTTGCGCCCCGACGAGCCGGTGGCCATGGTTGCGTTCGTGCTTCAGTGAGGGGCGGCGCGGCGTTCAGTGGACTCAAGCTGGCTTCTTCTTGACGTGGCTTTCCAGTTCGCTGAAGGTCGGCCGCTCGGTCGAGAACAGCACCTTGCGGCCGAACTCGATGGCCGTGGTCGGGTTGTAGCCCTGCATGCTGGCCAGCAGCGTGGTCTTGATGCACTGCAGCTCCTTGCCCGCGTCCTCGGCCTTCTGCTCCAGCAGGCCCGCGAGCGGCTCCACCACACCGTAGGCCAGCAGGATGCCGAGGAAGGTGCCCACCAGCGCTGAGCCGATCATGGCGCCGAGCACGGCGGGCGGCTGGCCGACCGAGCCCATGGTGTTGACCACGCCCAGCACGGCGGCCACGATGCCGAAGGCCGGCAGGCCGCCGGCCAGGCGGGTGAGGGCGGCCACGGGGCCATGGGCCTCCTGGTGGTGGGTCTCGATCTCGCTGTCCATCAGCGATTCGATCTCGTGCGCGTTGAGGTTGCCCGAGACCATCATGCGCAGGTAGTCGGTGGTGAACTCCACCACGTGGTGGTCGCTGCCCACCTTGGGATAGGCCTGGAAGATGGGCGACTCGGCTGGCGACTCCACGTCCTTCTCGATGGACATCAGGCCGTCCTTGCGCGCCTTCTGCAGGATGTCGTAGAGCAGCGCCATCAGCTCCATGTAGCGTGCCTTGGTGTACTTGGAGCCCTTGAGCGAGGCGGGCAGCGCCTTGAGCGTGGCCTTGAGTACCTTGGGCTGGTTGTTGACCACGAAGGCGCCGATGGCGCCGCCACCGATCACCAGGATCTCGTTGGGCAGGGCATGCAACACCACGCCGATGTTGCCGCCGTGCGCGATGAAGCCGCCGAAGATGCAGCCCAGGGCGACCAGGTAACCGAGGATGACGAACATGGTGGAGGGCGAAGATCAGGTGGTGCTATTGGGCCTGACGACGGGCTGAGCCGGTCCCGCAAAAAGGGCCCGATCGCGGGCCCATATCGACAGTTCGGAGGCGGCGTGCCTGGGGTTCAATTCACTGCAGATGCACACCGTTGGCCGCGCCCGCCCCCTTGCCTGCCCGAGCCGGCGGCTCGCACAGACCGCACACGAAGTGGCGCGGGTTCTCGTAGGCGTCGGCAACGAAGTGGCCACCACAGCGCGTGCAGGGCACCATCTTCAGCATGTTGTTCTTGACGAAGCGCACCAGGCGCCAGGCCCGGGTGATGGTCAGCAGCGGCTCCAGACCCTGCGCTCCCACCTGTTCGGAGTACAGGCCGTAGGCCTTGATCATCACGTCGACGTTCTCCAGATCCGCGCTGGAGCGGCTGAGGTAGGCGTGAATGTTCTGGAACAGCGAGGCGTGGATGTTGGGCTGCCAGGTGAGGAACCAGTCCGTCGAGAAGGGCAGCTGTCCCTTCGACGGCGAACGGCCGGCCACTTCCTTGTACAGGCGCAGCAGCCGCTCGTAGGACAGATCGGTTTCGCTCTCGAGCACCTGCAGCCGGGCGCCCATTTCGATCAGGCTGACGGCCCGGTCGATCTGGCGCGACTCGTCGAGCACGCTCTTGGGGGTAGGCATCTTCTTGCTTTCCACGAGGCGCCAGGTTCAGAGACCCTGCTCCGCGATGCGGCTGGACATGACGATGTTGGCATGCAGCCGGGCCGTGGCCTCGTTGATGGTGCGGTGGCCGACGTTGTGGTTGGTCAGCAGGCTCCAGACCATGTCGTCGTCTGCACGGAAGGTGCACAGCAACATGTTGCCGGAGGCGATCTTCATCAGCTGGGCCGGCGACAGCGCCGCGATCAGATCGGCCGATTCGCCCGAGATGCCGAGGCGGTAGAGCGCCTGCGCGCGGTCCTCGCGGATGAGGCTCTGGGCCAGCATCAGGTAGGTGAGGTTGGCTTCCTTGATCTCGGAAAGGATCTGGTCGCTGGTCATTGTGGGCCCCCAAGAACTGTGTCAGTCGATGGAAGTAATTGTGAGATTGGTAACAAAAAACTTAATGCGAAGTGGGCGGTACTTCATGTCATCCAACGGCCGTGACGACGAGACTTTTGGTTACACGGAAAGTATTCAATCTGACATTTCCGGGCAGATGCCGGTTGCATCTAGTGCCTACGCCTTAAGTTTTTCCGTCGTTCTGACAGCGTCACCGGTGCCTGCATGTCTGTCAAGGACGGTGTCTCGTTTTCGTGTCGAGTCTGCAAAAGTTCTATGTCGTAACAGTTGCCGCACAAAAGGCGTGAGATACGTAACAACACGTATGCAGGTCTCGCGACACCTGGAAAGCGGGCGGGGGCAGGTCCGACTGTCTTGCCCAGGGCCGGAATCTTTAGGGTCCGCACCGAAAAATAAAGTGCTCAAGTCGAGCCCCGCCAGACCCGAAATCCAGGCAACGGGCCTCACCGGTCCGTCTGGCAGCCAGTGTCGGCACTGGCAGACATTGGCAACGGATGCCGGATCCACCGGCTTGCAACAGGAGTAGTCACCATGGCCTCGATCATCAACACCAACATCGGCTCGCTCAACGCCCAGCGCAACCTGGCCGCGAGCCAGAACTCGCTGGCGACCTCGATCCAGCGCCTGTCGTCCGGCCTGCGCGTCAACAGCGCCAAGGACGACGCCGCCGGCCTCGCCATCGCCTCCCGAATGGATGCGCAGGTGCGCGGCATGAACGTCGCGGCCCGCAACGCCAACGACGGCATTTCGTTGTCGCAGACGGCTGAAGGCGCGCTGGCCCAGATCGGCAACAACCTGCAGCGCATGCGCGAACTGGCGGTGCAGTCGGCCAACGACACCAACACCAGCAGCGACCGCTCCGCCCTGAACAACGAATACAAGCAGCTCGCCCTGGAAAACGACCGGATCATCAAGAACACGAAGTTCAACGGCCAGGAACTCCTGACCGGCGCTGGTGGAACCAGCGGCAGCTTCAGCTTCCAGGTGGGCTCGAACACGAGCTCCGACAACCAGATCACGGTCACCACCACGAACATCGGCGCCGCAGCGGCGAGCGGTGGCATCGGTGCGCCGGCTGCTGCAGGCGCGAAGGGCACGGCTGCTACTCAGCTGACAACCACGGGCAGCGCCGCTTCGCTCGGTAGCTCCGCCAACGAGGCACTGGATGCGATCGACGCGGTCGACGCCGCAATCTCGAAGATCTCGTCGGCGCGTTCCACCTTCGGCGCCGCCCAGAACCGCTTCGAGGCCACCATCACCAACCTGCAGACCGCGGCCGAGAACACCAGCTCCGCCAAGAGCCGGATCACCGACGCCGACTTCGCCGTCGAGACGGCCAACCTGTCGCGGGCGCAGATCCTGCAGCAGGCCGGCACCTCGATGGTGGCGCAGGCCAACCAGATGCCCCAGACCGTGCTGAAGCTGCTGGGCTGATCGTTCACCGGACGAGGGGCGCGCTGCCGCCCGGCAGGGCGTCTCCACCGAGGCGGCTGGCGATTCTTCGCCCGCCGCCTTCAACCATTGAGGAGCACCGCACATGGCCAGCACCGGCACCGTGACGTCGAGCGGCACCAACATCGACATCGACTCCATCGTCAGCAAGCTGATGTCGATCGAGCAGACCTCGGTCACCAAGCTGCAGAACCAGGCGAGCGCCATCCAGAGCCAGGTGTCGGCGGTGGGCACGGTTAAATCGCTGCTGTCTACCTTGTCGGACGCAGCGACGGCGCTGACCCAGCCGGCTCTGTGGGCCACCAAGACAGCGAGTGCGTCGGCCTCGGCCGTTGGGGTGAAGGTGTCCGACTCGAGCCTTGCTTCGACCGGAAGCTTCCGGGTGACAGTGTCGCAACTCGCGCGCTCGCAGTCGGTGTCATCGTCTGCCATGGCTTCGACCGACGGCTTTCAGGCCGGGACGCTGTCGATACAGCTGGGCACATGGAGCGGAACGACTGGATCCAGCCCCGGCTTTGCCGCAGGCAGTACATCGGCGGTGGATGTCGCCATCAGCGAGGGCGACACGCTGTCGACAGTGGCGTCCAAAATCAATGCCGCGGGCGCCGGGGTAACGGCCAGCGTGGTGACCGACCTCAGTGGACAACGGCTGGTCATGCGCTCTTCGGGCACCGGTGACGCCGCCGGCTTCAAGGTGTCTGCCGCCGGCTCCGGCAGCGGCACGTCACTTGGCGGTTTGGCCTTCGATGCACCCGGAACGGGTGCGGGCATGGCTGCCAACAGCGTCCAATGGGCGGCCAACTCGGTGGCGACGGTGGATGGCGTGACCGTCACGTCGGCCACCAACACCGTGACCGGCGCACTCCCAGGGCTGAGCTTGACCCTCTCGCAGATCAGCACAGACCCAGTGACAGTCACCTCCAGCATCGACACCACGACCTTGACCAATGCGGTCCAAGGCTTCGTCAATGCCTTCAACAACATCAACACGCAGATCAATTCGCTGACCTCCTACGACGCAACCAGCAAGAAGGCCGGGCTGATGCAGGGCGACAGCATGGTGACAGGGCTGCAGACCATGATGCGCCGTCTGGTCGGAACGCCAAATGCAAGTGGCACGTACACGACGCTGTCGCAGTTGGGCATCAGTGTGAGCAAGTCGGCCGATGGCAGCCTGACGGTGGACAGCGCGAAGCTCGATGCGGCGCTGGCCAATCCGGATGCGGTCAAGACGTTCTTCATGGGGGCTGGTGGCGCCGGAGCGACCGACGCCACCGATGGCTGGGCGAGCCGGTTCTCGACGTTCACCCAGGGCGCTGTGGGAACCGATGGATCGCTCGATACCCGCACCGCATCGCTGCAGAAGCAGCTGAAGGCGAACTCCGACGATCAGACCAAGCAGACCGATCGACTGACATTGACGGAATCGCGCCTGCGCGCCCAGTACTCGGCGCTGGACGCCAAGCTCAGCACGCTCACCACGCTGGACACCTACGTCAAGCAGCAGATCGCGCAGTGGAACAAGTCGGGCAGTTGACGTGTAACTGACTTGATTTCGGGCGGCGGCGGCCGATAAAGAAGGAAAGCATCGAATCAGGAGCCGCCATGTACACACCTCCCGCCGCCCGCGTCGCCCGTGCCTATCAGCGCGTCGCGGTCGAATCCAGCATCGAAGGCGGTGCCAGCCCCCACCGCCTGGTCGAGATGCTCTACGAAGGCGTCGGCCAGTCGCTGCTGGCCGCGCAGGGCGCCCTGGCGCGCGGCGACATCGCCGCCAAGGGCGAGCAGATCGGACGCGCCGTCCGCCTGCTCGAAGAAGGGCTCAAGGCAGGCCTGGACCTGTCGCGCGGCGGCGAGCTGGCAGGTAGACTGCGCGCCTTGTACGACTACTGCATCGGCCGCCTCACCACGGCCAACCTGCGCAACGACGCGGCCATCGTGGCCGAGGTGGCCGCCCTGATCGGCCCGGTGGCGCAGGCCTGGCGAGAAATCGGTCCGCAGGCGCATGCAGTGGCCCCCCAACCGGCCTGAAGCCGCTATGCAGGAGCTCGCGATGTCCCATCGACTGCTGGACTACTACAAGGCGATCGAGGACGCGAGCGTACGCATGCTGGAGGCCGCACGCCGCGAGGATTGGGACGAGGTGGTGCGCTGCGAGGGCGCCTGTGCGGTGCTGATCGAGCAACTGCGCTTCAAGGGCCGCAGCGAGAAGCTGGAGCGCACCGAGCGGGCCGAGAAGGCCCGCATCATGCAGCGCATCCTGCGCAACGATGCCGAGATCCGCGTGCTGGCCGAGCCCTGGCTGTCGGACGTGGCCCAGCTCTTCGACGCCCGCCTGCAGACCATGCACTGAGGGCAGAGGCCAGCGGCGCCTCACACCTGCATGTTCATGATGTCCGTGTAGGCCTGCACCAGCCGGTTGCGCACGTGCAGGGTCGCCTGGAAGCCCACCTGGGCCTTCTGGATGGCGACCATGGTCTGCTCCAGGCTGACCTGGGGGTTCTCCATCTGCACTTCCTTCTGCAGTCGCGACGACTCGTTCTGGGCGTTGCTCACTTCGCGCAGCGCGCCCGAGAGTGCCGATGAGAAGCCGCCGCCGGCCGCGGCGTCCACGCCGGCCGCGGGGCGGGCCGTGCCTGCCGGCCGCAGGCCCGCGGCCGAAGGGGTGACGGTGTTCAGGCGCAGTTCCATGGTGGCCAGGATGCTACGGTCCCTCATCGGCACGCCATGGCAGGAATTGAGGCCGAATCCGGGGCCTTATCCAAGGCTTGGCGGCGGCGGTGCTTCGAATAATCGGCGGCCATGCGGAGGCTGTCCTGGCGTCCGTCTTCCAATGCCGCCGCCTCCCTCATGTCCGCCGCTGCCGCCCAGCTTCCCGCCACCAGCCCCCTGCCCGGCAATGCCCTGGTGCCGGCCGGCCTGGCCAGCCGCTTCGCCGCCCTGGACCGCAGCCAGCGCCTGAAGCTGGCGCTGGGCGCCGTGCTGCTGGCGGCGGTGGCCATCGCCGCCCTCGTCATGGGGCGCTCGGCCGACTGGCGCGTGCTGTTCTCCAACCTCAGCGACAAGGACGGCGGCGCCATCGTCGCCCAGCTGGCGCAGATGAACGTGCCCTACAAGTACACCGAGGGCGGGGGCGCCATCATGGTGCCGGCCGACAAGGTGCACGACGTGCGGCTGCGCCTGGCCTCGCAGGGCCTGCCCAAAGGCTCGGTCGCCGGCTTCGAGCTGACCGATGCCAACCGCTTCGGCATGACGCAGTTCCAGGAGAAGCTGAGCTTCCAGCGCGGGCTGGAGGGCGAACTTACGCGTTCCATCCAGGCCCTGGCGGCCGTGCAGTCGGCCCGCGTGCACCTGGCGCTGCCCAACCAGAACGGCTTCTTCCGCGAGCAGCAGAAGCCCTCGGCTTCGGTGCTGCTGACGCTGCATCCGGGCCGCACGCTCGACCGCGCGCAGATCGCCGGCATCGTGCACCTGGTCGCCTCCAGCGTGCCCGAGCTCAGCTCCGCGGCCGTCAGCGTGGTGGACGACAGCGGCAAGCTGCTGTCCAGCACCGGCGACGCCAATGCCAACGGCAGCGTCGATGCCCAGCAACTGGCCTATGTGCAGCAGCTGGAGCAGCTCTACACCCGTCGCATCCTGGACATGCTGGAGCCGGTGGTCGGCAAGCAGAACGTGAAGGCCCAGGTGACGGCCGACGTGGACTTCTCCCAGACCGAGGCCACCAGCGAGGAGCACCGGCCCAACCTGTCGCAGGACGCCAGCGCGGTGCGCAGCCAGCAGACCATCGAGACGGTGGGCGCCACGCCGGCCCAGCCCTCGGGCGTGCCGGGGGCGGCCTCCAACCAGCCGCAACCGCCCGGGGCGCCGGCCGCGCCCATCAACGGCCAGGCCGCCCCGCTGGCCCCCAACGGTGCCCAGGCACAAGGCCAGGCCCAGGCCGGCCAGCGCCCGCCGGGCAAGCGCGAGTCCATCACCAACTACGAGGTCGACAAGACCGTGCGCACCGTGCGCGGCGCGGTGGGCACCGTCAAGCGCCTGTCGGCCGCCGTGGTCGTCAACTACCAGGGCGTGCCCGATGCGCAGGGCAAGGTCACGCCCACCGCGCTGCCCGCGGCCCAGCTGGAGCAGATGACCGCGCTGGTGCGCGAATCCATCGGCTTCAGCAAGGAGCGCGGCGACTCGGTCAACCTGATGAACGCCGCCTTCATGGCCGACGGGGCTGTGGCGCCCGATCTGCCGCTGTGGAAGCGGCCCGAGCTGTACGAGCTGGCCCGCAGCCTGGCCTGGCCGGCGGCGCTGGCCGTGCTGGGCCTGGCCGTGCTCTTCGGCCTGGTGCGCCCGGCGCTCAAGGCCCTGGCCCCGCCCAAGCCCGAGGCCGTCAAGGACAAGGCGCCGCAGGAGCCCCTCGCCCTGGAGGGCGGCCCCGTCGCCGCTGCCCTGCCGGGCCCTGGCGGCGCGCTGGACGCCGTGGTGGGTGACGACCCCGGGCGCCCGTCGCTGGAAGCCCCGGGCGCCGAGGACGGCCCGGAGCCCATCGCCCTGCCGCGTCCGGAGTTGCTGCTGGAGCAGGCCCAGCTGGAAGGCGCCCGTGTCATGGCCCGCCAGAACCCTGCCGCCGTCGCCAACATCGTGCGCGGCTGGATCAACCCCGAAGCCGAGAAGGCCTGAGCCGCCATGGACGAACAAGGACTCGAAGACGCCGCCGTGCTGCTCATGTCGCTGGGCGAGCAGGAGGCCGGCGAAGTGCTGCGCCACCTGTCGCCGCGTGAGGTGCAGAAGATCGGCGAGACCATTGCGCGCACGCATGTGGTGTCGCGCGAGCGCCTGGGTGCGGTGGCGGAGCGCTTCATCGCCGCGACTTCGGGGCAGGGCCTATACGCCGCCGACACGCACCAGTACGTGCGCACCGTGCTGCAGCATGCGCTGGGCGAGGAGAAGGCCGGCATCCTGGCCGACCGCATCCTGCAGACCAGCGACCTCACCGGCATCGAGAACCTCAAGTGGATGGACGCCGTGGCCGTGGCCGAGGTGCTGCGCAACGAGCATCCGCAGATCGTGGCCGCCATCCTGGCCCACCTGGAGCTGGAGCAGGCCGCCGCCATCCTGGTGCAGCTCGGCGAGGACATGCGCGGCGACGTGCTGCTGCGCGTGGCCAAGCTGGAGGGCATCCACCCGGCCGCGCTGGAGGATCTGAACGACGTCATGTTCCGCGTGCTGGCCGGCGGCGGCAAGGTGCGCAAGCCCTCGCCGGGCGGCACCAGGACGGCGGCCGGCATGATCAACCTGCTGGGCGCCGGCAACGACACCTCCGCCCTGGACGCCATCCGCATCCAGGACCCGGACCTGGCGCAGGAGATCGCGGACCTGATGTTCGTCTTCGACGATGTGCTCAAGCTCGACGACCGCTCGGTGCAGCTGCTGCTCAAGGAAGTGGCCACCGAGACGCTCATCGTCGCGCTCAAGGGTGCGGCCGATCCGCTGCGGGACAAGTTCCTCAAGAACATGTCCTCGCGCGCCGCCGAGGCCCTGCGCGAGGACCTGGAGGCCCGCGGCCCGATGCGCGTCTCGGAGGTCGAGGCGCAGCAGAAGGAAATCCTCAAGACGCTGCGCCGCCTGGCCGAAGAAGGCCAGGTGGTGCTGGGCGGCGGCGCGGGCATGGTGTGAGACCGGCTGCCCTGCCATGTCGCTGGCCTTGCTTCCGTCCATGAGCCGATCCCGACTGATCAGCGCCGAGCGCCTGGCCGTGCTGGCTGGCGGCACGGCCGCGCCCTGGGCCTTCGAGCGCATGGATGCACCGCCGCCCGCCATCGCCGAAGAAGAGAGTCCGCCGCCCGAGCCGCCGATCGACATCGAGGCCCTGCTGGCCGAGGCCCGTGCCCAGGCCTATGCCGATGGCCATGCGGCCGGTACCGCCGAGGCCCGGGAAGAGGCTGATGCAGCCCTGCGTGCGCTGACCGAGGGCCAGTTGCAAGAGCAGGCGCAGCGCTTCGCGGCCATGCTCGATGCGGCACGCGAAGGGCTGGACGCGGCGCAGCAGGACATCGCCCGCGGCACCCTGGACATCGCCTGCGCATTGGCCCGCCAGGTGCTGCGCCAGGAACTGGCCACTCACCCCGAACTGCTGGAACCCGTGGTGCGCGAGGCCATCGACCTGCTGGTGGCCGACGGCCGCAGCGTGCGCGTGGTGCTCTCGCCCGACGACCATGCCTGGCTGGCGGGCGCGCTGGAACAGGAATTCGCCAGCCGCGGTCTGAGCGTGGTGGCCGAGCGCGGCATGTTGCCGGGCGACTGCCGACTGGAGTCGGCCGGTGCCGTGGTCGATGGCGGCATCGCTCCGCGCTGGGCCCGCGCCGTGGCCAGCCTGGGATTAACGGTGCCCTGGGAGGCACCCGCCACGGCCGATGCCCGAGACGCCGGCCAACAGGAGCCCGACCGTGATGCCGCCTGAGCGCGCCGTCTGGCAACGCTTCATGGACGACGCGCGCCGCCGCGTCGAGCAGGCGCCCGGCCTGGAGGTGCGGGGCACGCTCACGCGCGTGGCCGGCCTGGTGCTGGAGGCGCGCGGCGTGCGCGAGCCCATCGGCGCCCAGTGCCAGGTGGTGATGCCTGGCAGCCCGCCGGTGCTGGCCGAGGTGGTGGGCTTTTCCGGCGAGCTGGCCTACCTGATGCCCGCCGGCGATGTGCACGGGCTGTCGGCCGGTGCCAGCGTGGTGCCCGCCGCTCCCTACGTGCCTGTGCCTCGCCTGGGCGAGCCCGAACGCGATGTGCGGGCGCGCAGCGGCATGCTGCGCCTGCCGCAGGGGCAGGGACTGCTGGGGCGCGTGGTCGATCCCCAGGGCATTCCGCTGGACGGGCAGGGGCCCCTGCAGGACGTGGTCGCCGAGCCCATGGACCGCCGCCCCATCAACGCCATGGACCGCGACCCTGTGCGCCTGCCGCTGGACACGGGCGTGCGGGCCATCAATGCGCTGCTCACTGTCGGCCGTGGTCAGCGCATCGGCCTGTTCGCCGGCTCCGGCGTGGGCAAGAGCGTGCTGCTGGGCATGATGGCCCGCTACACCGCGGCCGACGTCATCGTGGTCGGCCTGATCGGCGAGCGCGGCCGCGAGGTCAAGGAATTCATCGAGGACATCCTGGGCGAGGAGGGCCGCGCCCGCTCGGTGGTGGTGGCCGCGCCGGCCGATGCACCGCCGCTGCTGCGCATGCAGGGCGCCGCCTATGCCACGGCCGTGGCCGAGCACTTCCGCGACCGGGGCCAGCATGTGCTGCTGCTCATGGATTCGCTCACCCGCTATGCCATGGCGCAGCGCGAGATCGCGCTGGCCATCGGCGAGCCGCCGGCCACCAAGGGCTATCCGCCGTCCTGCTTTGCGCGGCTGCCGCAGCTGGTGGAGCGCAGCGGCAATGGCCTCAACGGCGTGGGCTCGATCACCGCCTTCTACACCGTGCTGTCCGAAGGCGATGACCAGCAGGACCCGATCGCCGATGCGGCCCGCGCCATCCTGGACGGGCACATCGTGCTGTCTCGCGCGCTGGCCGAAGAGGCGCACTACCCCGCCATCGACATCGAGCAGTCGGCGTCGCGCGTGATGCACAACGTGGCCACGCCGGAACACCTGGAGGCGGCCCGGCGCTTTCGCACGCTCTACGGCCGCTACCGCAGCAGCCGCGACCTGGTGCGGGTGGGCGCCTACGCGGCGGGCAGCGATGCGGTGCTGGACGAGGCGATCCGCCTGCAGCCGGTGATGAGCGCCTTCCTGCAGCAGGACATGCGCGAAGGCGCGCCCCTGGACGAGAGCGTTGCCGGCCTGCAGTACATCGCCGACGCCGTGCAGGCGAATTGACCGGCGCCCTGAACAACTTCGAAGGATTTCCATGTCCGCACCCAAGACCGACGCGCTGGCCATGGCCGAGCAGATGGCCCGGGCCCGGCGCGATGCCGTGGCGCAGCAGCTGGCCGTGGTGCGCCAGGCCTGGGTCGCGGCGCAACTGCAGCTGGACCAGCTGGAGGGCTATGCGCAGGAAACCACCGTCCGCTGGGGCGCCTCCGACGCGCGGCATGCGCCCGAGATCATGCGTCACCACTACCAGTTCATGGACCGGCTGCACCACACCATCCGCATGCAGACCGGCATCCTGGAGCAGCATGCGCAGGCGGTCTCGCGGATCTCCGCCAAGGTGCGCGAGGCCGAGCAGAAGCTGGAGGCGCTGCGCCAGGTGATCGCCAGCCGCGACGCCAAGGCACGGCAGGCCGAGCAGCGACGCGAACAGAAGGCCGCCGACGAGCTGGCGGCGCAGGTGCACCGGCGCGGCCAGGGTCGTGCGCCGTGGGAGGGTCGGTGACCGCTGTGCCTCCCTCGACGGCCGGGGCCTCCGCTGCCAAGGCACCGCCACGGCTGCCGGTTGCTGGTGGTGAGCCGGCATTGCAGACGCAGACGGCCGAGGGCGGATTCGCCTCGCTGCTTCGGCAAGCCGGCACCGCCAGGGCCGAAGCGCAGGCACAGGATGAGTCCGGCGAAGAGGGCGATGCGGGCGCCCGGACTGAGAGTGCGAAGCGGTCTTCGGAAGGACCGCATCGGGAGGCGGCATCCACTGCGGAGGTCGATGCACCAATGGCCGGTCCCGCCGAAGAGCCGGATGCCGCGGCTGACATGCGCCCGCACGACAGGGATGCAACGGAGCCGATGTTGGACGACAGGCCTGCCAGCGCCACTGCGCAGGACATGGCACTGATGTTCGCTCAGCTGCAGCAGAAGCCCGATGCAGCTGCGGCGGGCGCGACGGCATCGGCGGTGGCGCAGCCTGGCGTCGAGGCGGTGGGCGACGTGCGTACGGCCAGACTGGCAGGCCACGCGGCGGGGATGCCGGTGCCCGGCGACATGACCTCAACCGCAGCATCGAGCGGCATCGTCCCGGATCGCGCTGGCACGGCGCTCGAGAGTCCAACGGCGGCGCACGGCGAGCGAAGCGCCGCAACCCCTGTTGACCAGACACCCGCCGAAGCTGCCGCAGCGGCCGGGTCCGCCCGCTGGCAGACCCGCATGCTGGGCCAGACCCTTGCCGATCGTCCACCTGTGACCGAGGCGGGCGCGTCCGTGCATCCCGCCGCCGCGTCCGCGCAGGGGCCGGCCGGTTCTGCGGTCGCCACAGTCCCGCAGCCACCGTCGGATGCGGTGCTGGCTGCACAACATGGGGCCTCGACACCACCAAGGACGGCGCCGGAGGCGGCGGTCCAGCCGCAGCCCACCGTAGTGTCGGCAGAGGCGGCCCTGGCCGGTGGCTGGAAGCGTGTCGACGTGCGCGATGCCGAGGCGCCCCAGACGGCTTCGGCGACGGTCGCGCTGCATGGCTGGTCGGGTGGCGGGGTGGCCGATCTCGGCGGCACGCTGCCCATCACCGCGCCCTCGGCCGCCGCGCATGCGGGTACCACCCTGGGCGACGCCTCGGATGCACTGCTCGACCCGATCAGCTGGTGGGCGGCGCAGCAGGTGCAGGGCGCCCAGCTCACGGTCGCGGGGCCGGGCGACGCACCCGTCTCGGTGCAACTGCGGCTGCAGGGGCAGGAGGCGCAGGTGCTCTTCCAGAGCGACGACCGGCAGGCGCGCCAGTTGATCCACCAGTCGCTGCCGCAGCTCGAGCAGATGCTTGCCGGCCAGGGCCTGAGCCTGGGCTCGGCCAGCGTGGGGACCGCACCGGGCCAGGGGCAGGGCGCCGGCGCGCAGGCGCAGGGCGGCGGCTCGCCGCCGGCGGAGTCCGGGGCAGGGCGGTCTTCGGCCGACCCGGTCGACCTGCCCCCCGCGGCGGCATCGGCCGGCACGCGCAGGCCGGGCCAGGGCGCGCTCGACCTCTTCGTGTAATCCGGAAAGAAGCCGGTTTTCCTGCCTTTGTTCCGCGGCTCGGCCCGGGTGGGTGCGCCGAATAATTCCCCCAAGGTCCGGTGCCGGGCCCTGCAAACCGAGGGGAATGATCCGTGTCCGCCAATGCCGCCGCCGAAGGGGCCGCCAAGCCCAAGAGCAACCTCATCAAGATCGTGCTGATCGTCGTGGCCGTGCTCGTGCTGGTGGGCGGCGCGGCGGGCGGCACCTGGTTCTTCATGAAGGGTGGCAGCCATGCCAAGGGCAAGGACACCCATGCCGAGGCGACCACCGGCGACGAGGAAGACGACGAGGCGCCATCGTCCGCGAAGAAGCCCGCCCCGATCTACATGGCCCTGGAGAACATGGTGGTCAACCTGGCCGACCCCGGCGGTGACCGCTTCGCGCAGATCGGCGTGACACTCGAACTCAGCGACGAGAAGCTGGGCGAACAGATCAAGCAGCGCCTGCCGGCCGTGCGCAGCAGCATCCTGATGCTGGTCTCGCAACGCACTGCGGAGGAACTGCTGCGGCGCGACGGCAAGGACAAGCTGGCCCAGGACATCGTCATGGAGGTCTCCCGCGTGGCCGGGCTGCGCACGCCGCGCCCCATCCGCACAGAAGGCGAGGGCGACAAGCGACCGCTGACCCAGCGCTACACCGGCCCGATCCGCGCCGTGCTGTTCGCCAGCTTCATCGTGCAGTGAGCGCGTGCCGTGCCCGGAGGTGAAGCGATGAGCGAGGACACCCTTTCCGACCCGGCGCAGGCCGCCACGCCGCCGAGCGTGCTGGAGCTGCTGCCCAGCGACCGGCGCGTGCGCCAGCCGCTGCCCATGCTGGACGTGGTCAACGAACGCTTCGTGCGTCACCTCGGCCAGGGGCTGTTCCAGCTGTCGCGCCGCAGTGCGCAGCTGGGCGCCGCGAGTGTGCAGGTCCGCCGCTGGGAAGAGGTCATGGCCGACTACACCGGCGAGCTGGCCATGCCCGCCTGCTTCGGCGTCTATGGCCTGCAGCCGCTGCGCGGCCAGGCGCTGTTCGCCTGCGACAGCGGCTTCGTCTCTGCGCTGGTGGATGCGCTGTACGGTGGCGGCGGCACGGTCCACACCCCCATCGACCGCGATTTCTCGCCCACCGAGCAGCGCGTGATCCAGCGGCTGATGGTGCTGCTGGGCCAGGAGTACGCCCGCGCCTGGAAGGATGTCTATCCACTGGTGCCCAGCTATGTGCGCCACGAGCGGCTGCCGCAGTTCACCGGCGTCGCCACGCCGCAGGACGCGCTGGTGGTGACCACGCTGTCCGTCGCGCTCGGCACCTACGAAGGCCAGCTGCGCCTGTGCCTGCCCTATGCGGCGCTCGAGCCGATCCGAGACGTGCTCTATGGGCCGCAACAGGCCACCGCGCTGGCGGAGGACCGGCGCTGGGTCAGCCAGCTGGCACGCGAGATCCAGGCCGCCGAGGTCACGCTGGTGGCCGAACTGGCCCAGGCCGAGCTCAGCGTGGCCGACCTGCTGGCCATGAAGCCCGGCGACTTCATCCAGCTGGACCGCCAGCCGATGGTGCTGGCCACCGTCGAAGGCGCCCCCGTCTTCGCCTGCCGCTACGGCACGCACAACGACCGCTATGCGCTGCGCATCGAGCAGCACCTCGGCAGCCAAGGAGCTTTCCATGAGCAATGACACCTCTTCCTCTTCCGCCGCCTGGGCCGAGCCGCTGGAGCCCGGCGAGCCCGGTGCCGCCGCGGCCGCGCCGGATGCGGCGGCCATGGCACAGGACATCCAGCGCGTGCTGGACATCCCGGTACAGCTCTCGGTGGAGCTGGGCCGCAAGAAGGTGCCGATCAAGCAGGTGCTGCAGATGGGGCAGGGCACCATCGTCGAGCTGGACACGCTGGCCGGCGAGCCCATGGACGTGCTGGTCAACGGCTACCTGGTGGCGCAAGGCGAGGTGGTGGTGGTCAACAACCGCTTCGGCATCCGGCTGACCGATGTGGTGACGCCCTCGGAGCGGCTGCGTCGTGTGCATCGCGCCTGAGCATCTTTCGTTCGATTCGACCCGGATGCTTGCCGCGTGACCCAGAGCCTTCTCACCATCGCCCTGTTCATCGCGCTGATCGCGGCGCTGCCCCTTGTGCTGCGTCGCATCCGCGCGCGCCAGCTGCTGGCGCCCGGCGCTGCCGACGCCGCCTCGCGCGTGGTGTCGGCCGTGGCGGTGGGCCCGCAGCAGCGCGTGGTCACGGTGGAAGTCGGGCCGGCCCACGCGCGGACCTGGCTCGTGCTGGGCGTGACGGCGCAGGCGGTGAACTGCCTGCAGACCCTGCCTGCGGCCAGCGTCCTTCCTGCGCAGGAGCTCGGCGATGCGTAAGTGGATGGCGGGCGCGGGCCTTGGCCTGGCGCTCATCGCGCCGGTGCTCGCGCAGCAGGCGCCCGCGGCTGGCCAGTTGCCGCTGCTGATCGGGCAGGGCGCGGGTGGCACCAGCTATTCGGTACCCATCCAGACGCTGCTCTTCTTCACCGCGCTGAGCTTCCTGCCAGCCGTGGTGCTGATGATGACGGGCTTCACCCGCATCGTGATCGTCCTCTCGCTGCTGCGTCAGGCGATGGGCACGCAGGCCGCGCCGCCCAACCAGGTCATCATCGGCCTCTCGCTTTTCCTCACGCTCTTCGTGATGGGGCCGACGCTGGACAAGGTCTACGCCGAGGCCTACGAGCCCTACAGCCGCAACGCCATCGCCTTCGACGAAGCGCTCTCGCGCGCCGAGCAGCCGATGCGCCAGTTCATGCTCAAGCAGACGCGCCAATCGGACTTCGCGCTGTTCGCGCGGCTGGCCAAGCTGCCCTCGGAGACCACGGCCGAGACGGCGCCGCTGCGCGTGCTGATCCCGGCCTTCGCCACCAGCGAGCTGAAATCGGCCTTCCAGATCGGCTTCATGATCTTCATCCCCTTCCTGGTGATCGACATCGTGGTGTCCAGCGTGCTGATGTCGCTGGGCATGATGATGCTGTCGCCGGTGCTGGTGGCGCTGCCCTTCAAGCTCATGCTCTTCGTGCTGGCCGACGGCTGGAACCTGCTGCTGGGCTCGCTGGCCGCCAGCTTCATCACCTGATTTCGCCAAGGATCATTTCCATGAACGCCCAGATGGTGCTGACGACCGGCCAGGATGCGTTGCTGCTGCTGCTGATGGTTTCCGCCCCTGTGCTGCTGGCCGTGCTGGCAGTCGGCCTGGTGGTGAGCATCTTCCAGGCCGTCACGCAGATCAACGAGGCCACGCTCGCCTTCGTGCCCAAGCTGGTTGCGGCCGTGGCCGTGCTTGCCATCGCCGGGCCCTGGATGCTGACGATGCTGGTGGACTACCTGCGCCGCATCATCGAGTCGCTGCCCAGCGTCGTCGCTTGATTTTCTGCACGGCACCCATCGGGCGGCGGGCCGTGCAGGGCCGCGCATGCTGACCTTCAGCGAAGCCCAGCTCACGGCGTGGATCACGCCGATGCTCTGGCCCTTCCTGCGGGTGCTCGGCCTGTTCACCACGGCCCCCGTGTTTTCCTCGCGTGCGCTGCCCGTGCGCGCACGCATCGGTCTGGCCTTTGTCATCGCCTTGTGCGCTCAGGGCGTGCTGCCACCGGCCCCCGCCATCGGCGTGGACAGCCCGTTGGCCCTGGGGGCGCTGGTCCAGCAGGCCGGCATCGGCATGGCCATCGGTTTCGCGGCGCGGTTGATCCTGGCCGCGGTGGAACTGGCGGGCGAACTGGCGGGGCTGCAGATGGGTCTGAACTACGCGAGCTTCTTCGACCCGATCAACAACACGCAGGCCAGCGCCGTGTCGCGCTTCTTCGGCACGCTGGCCACCTTGCTCTTCGTGGTGGTCAATGGCCACCTCGCGGTGCTGATGGCCGTCATCAAGAGCTTCGAGGTGTTCCCCATCGGCGGCGGCCTCATGGATGCGCTGATGCGGGTGCGTGTGCACGAGCTGGGCGCCGAGCTCTTCGCCAGCGCACTGTGGATCGCCTTGCCGATGGTCGGTCTGCTGCTCTTCGTCAACCTGGTGCTGGGCATCATCTCGCGCGTGGCGCCGCAGATGAACATCTACGCCATCGGCTTTCCGGTCACGCTCACGGCCGGCATGGCGGCCATGGCGTGGGTGCTGCCGACGCTGGAGTCGCCGCTACTGGGCCTGATCGATCGGATGCTGGGCGGCTTCGTGGGCGGTCGCTGAGGCCGGGGCGTGGCCGCGCGAGTCCCTGTGGCGCAGAGCCTATTGCGGCACGCAGAAGTAGCCGCCGCCGTCGAAGGGACGGCCAAGGCCGTCTTCGGCGCGTGCGTGGTAGCCGGTGGGCTTCCAGTGCGTGCCGTTCTTGTCGAGCGAGCCGCAAACGCGGTTGCCTGCAGAAGCAAGGTTCTGGGGCACCGGCCCGAATGCGCCGGGGCGGTCCCACACCCAGGTGTCGCCTTCCTTGACGAGTCGGGGAGGAATCACGTCCTCGCGGTCGCCGGGACGGGCCATCCAGGCACAGCCCTGCAGGGTGAGGAGGACGAGCACGGGCAGCAGGAAAGTCGAGCGCTTCACGGTGTATTCCAGTCGAGCCAACAGCCCCGGGATGGGGTTCTGGGCGGCAGTCTAGGAATCGATGCAGGCGCCGGATCGGCCTGCTGTCAAGCGCTTAACAATTGCAAAGCAACATTCACAAACCCGGGGAAAGGGCGCGAATGCACGCGCCCGACCCGCGGCGGTGACACAGCGGAGGATGGGGGAGGGATCGCAAACCCGGCGGGTTCGAGGCCCGCTGGCGCGGACACGACGATCGAAGAAGAAGGTGACGAGCCTTACCCCCGGCACTGGCTACGCAGTTAGGGCTGCTTGGTTCCCCACCTGACCCGGTTGGCCGCTTGACCATGCGGGGAGGCCCGTCGAGGTCGATCATAACCCAGGCTTGCAAGCCATCCCGCGGCGGCGGGCCTTCCCGGGGCCGATGGCACCGCCTCTTAGAATCGACCGGATGTCCTACCTCGTGCTCGCCCGCAAATACCGTCCTCGCAATTTCGGCGAGATGGTGGGCCAGGAGCACGTGGTGCAGGCCTTGAGCAATGCGCTCACGCAGCAGCGGCTGCACCATGCCTACCTGTTCACCGGCACGCGTGGCGTGGGCAAGACCACGGTCTCGCGCATCCTGGCCAAGTCGCTCAACTGCCAGGGGCCGGACGGCCAGGGCGGCATCACCGCCACGCCCTGCGGCGTGTGCCAGGCCTGCACCGACATCGATGCCGGCCGCTTCGTCGACTACACCGAACTGGACGCGGCTTCCAACCGTGGCGTGGACGAGGTCCAGGGCCTGCTGGAGCAGGCCGTCTACAAGCCGGTGCAGGGGCGCTTCAAGGTCTTCATGATCGACGAAGTGCACATGCTGACGAACACCGCCTTCAACGCGATGCTCAAGACGCTGGAAGAGCCGCCCGAGTACCTCAAGTTCGTCCTGGCCACCACCGACCCGCAAAAGGTGCCGGTCACGGTGCTCAGCCGCTGCCTGCAGTTCAACCTGCGGCCCATGGCGCCCGAGACGGTGCTGGATCACCTGACGCGTGTCCTGGGCGCCGAGCAGATCGAGGCCGAGCCGGGTGCGCTGCGCCTGCTGTCGCGTGCGGCGCGCGGCTCCATGCGCGATGCGCTGTCCCTCACCGACCAGGCCATCGCCTATGGCAACGGCAGTCTGGCTGAGGCGGGCGTGAGGCAGATGCTGGGCAGCGCCGATCGCGGCCATGTGCATGCCTTGATCGACGCCCTGGCTCGTGGCGATGGTGGCACGGTGGTCGAGACGGTCGATGCCATGCGCGTGGCCGGCCTGGCCGCCGCGTCCACGCTGGAGGAGATGACGGCCGTACTCCAGGCCATGGCCGTGCTGCAGGCCGTGCCCGCCCGCGCCGCGGCCGTCGATGCCGCCGACCCGGATGCGGCCGAGGTGGCGCGGCTGGCCGGCGCCATGCCCGCCGACGAGACGCAACTGCTCTACAGCATCTGCCTGCATGGCCGCGCGGAGCTGGGTCTGGCGCCCGACGAGTACGCCGGGCTCACCATGGTGCTGCTGCGTCTGCTGGCCTTCAAGCCTGCGGGCGCGGCTGAAAAAAAAAGTCCGCTGAACGCTGAGGCGCGGCCGGCAACGGCCGCCGTGGCGGTGGCGCCTGCGACGCCGCGGGGCTCGTCCGTGGCGCAGGCGTCTGCATCCGCGCCACCGGCTGCGCATGCGCAGCCCGCACAGTTGCCGGAGACGCCTTCCGAGCGGCTACCGGCGGAGCGGATGCCCCCTGCGCAGCAGGCATCGCCGGCCCCCGTGGTCGTGCGCGCCGAGGCCGAAACGCAAGCCGTCTCCGTCGCACGTCCTGCTCCCTTGGCGCCCGTAGCCGGGCACCCCGTGCAAAGGTTGCCGGTCGTCGACATGCCGGGCCGCAGTCCTTCGCCGCCGCCCAGGCCGGCGCCTGCGACCGGCGAGCCCGACACGCCGGTGGTCGCCGTGCCGCTGCGCGTGCAGCCGCCGCCGGGCGCGCGCGAGGCGCCGCGGGAGTCCGCCGCAGGGCGCATCCGCCCCAGCGAAGAGGGCGACTTCTGGCACCAGACCGTGATGGGCCTCGTGGCCGCCGAGGCGATCAATGCCCTGGCACGCGAACTGGCGCTGCAGTCGCAACTCGTGGCGCGTGACGTCGACCAGTGGCTGCTGCGCGTGGAGCGCGAAACCCTCAACCAGGGCGCCAGTCGCGAGCGGCTGCAGAATGCCCTGGCCGGCGCCGGCCATGCCGTGCGGCTGGTCATCGAGGTCGGCGCCGTGGTCGACAGCCCGGCGCTGCGCAACAAGGCGGCTGCCGAGGCCCGCCAACTCGCGGCCGAGCAAGCCATCATGGGCGATCCCGATGTGCAGGCGCTCATGCGCCAGTGGGACGCCCGCATCGTGCCCGGCTCCCTCAAGCCGGCCTGATTCCGTTCACCGACAACCTCATCTCCAGACCTAGGAAGGAACCCGCCCCATGTTCAACAAAGGACAACTCGCCGGCCTGATGAAGCAGGCCCAGGCCATGCAGGACAACCTCAAGAAGGCCCAGGAAGAGCTGGCCCACATCGAGGTCGAAGGCGAATCCGGTGCCGGCCTGGTGAAGGTCGTCATGACCTGCAAGCACGACGTCAAGCGCGTGACCATCGACCCCAGCCTGCTGGCCGACGACAAGGACATGCTCGAGGACCTCGTGGCTGCCGCCTTCAATGCCGCCGTGCGCAAGGCCGAGGAGACCAGCGAGCAGAAGATGGGCAAGATCACGGCCGGCATGCCGGGCCTGCCCGGTGGCATGAAGTTCCCCTTCTGAGCCTGCCCTTCGCCGCCGCACGATGTCCGACGCCCACTCGCTCGACACGCTGATCGAGGCGCTGCGGCGCCTGCCGGGGGTGGGCGCCAAGTCGGCCTCGCGCATGGCCTTCCATCTGCTGCAGCACGACCGCAACGGCGCCCAGGTGCTGTCCCGCGCGCTGCAGGACGCGGTGCTGCAGGTGCACCACTGCAGTCGCTGCAACACCTTCACCGAGGCCGAGCTGTGCGAGGTCTGCCGCGACCCGCAGCGCGATGCCAGTAAGCTGGCCGTGGTGGAGACGCCTGCCGACCAGGCAGCGCTGGAGCGCACCGGCGCCTTCCGTGGCTACTACTTCGTGCTGATGGGGCGGCTGAGTCCGCTCGATGGCGTGGGGCCGCGCGACATTGGGCTGCACCAGCTCGTGGCGCGGGCCACCGATGGTCACGTGAGCGAGGTGATCGTCGCCACCAACTTCACGGCCGAGGGCGAAGCGACGGCGCATGTGATCGCCGAGGCGTTGCGCAGCCGCGGCCTGACCGTGACGCGCCTGGCGCGTGGCGTGCCGGCCGGCAGCGAACTGGAGTACGTCGACCTGGGCACCATCGCGCATGCGCTGGTCGACCGCCGTTGAGGCGCAAGGCATGAACGCGAGCCACCTGACGCTGGCCTACTGGTGCGTGCTGGTGGCCGCCTTGCTGCCCTACCTGACGGCGTACATCGCCAAGGCGGGCGCCTTCGCCCGCCGCGACAACGATGCGCCACGCGACTGGGCCGGTCGCCTGGAGGGCTGGCGCGCGCGGGCCATGGCGGCCCATGCCAATGGCTTCGAGAGCCTGCCCTTCTTCATCGGCGCGGTGGTCATCGCCCACCAGTACGGCGCGGCGCAGGCTCGGCTCGATGCCCTCGCGGTCGCCTACGTGCTGCTGCGGGTGGTGTTCGTGTCGCTCTACATCCGCGGACGCAGCACGATGCGCAGCGCCGTGTTCGCGCTGGCGCTGCTGGTCAACATCGCGATCCTCTTCGTCGGGCGCTGAGCCGCCCCGCCGGCCGCACGGGGCCGCCGCTGCCCGCGGTGCGTTCCGTGGAAACCCGTGTGGGGGATGGTCCGGATGCTGCCGCGCGTCGGCGCCTCCTAAGCTCGTGGCAAACGCCCGGGCTCTCCTGCCAGGTGCGGCCCCCTCGATGCGACGGGGCGGCGGCCCTGTCAGCGAGCACCACAGCTTTGCCAGAGAGGAACCACCGCTGCCATGCTCCACCGCCGCGCCTTCTGCGCCGCGGCCGCCGCAGGTGCCGCGCTGGCCATCGCGCCTGGCGTGCGCACCCAGCCGCGGCTCGAAAAGAACCGCGTCGTCATTGCCGTCGCGGGCAAGGCGTCGTTCTACTACCTGCCCCTGACGCTGTCCGAGCAGCTGGGCTACTTCCGGGCCGAGGGCCTGGACGTGGAGGTGGTGGACCATGCGGCGGGCGCGCGGGCCCTGCAGGCCCTGCTGAGCGGCTCGGCCGACATCTGCTCCGGTGCCTTCGAGCACACGTTGAACCTGCAGGCCGGCGGCCAGTTCTTCCCTTGCTTCGTGTTGCAGGGCCGCGCGCCCCAGGTGGCCATGGGCACGTCGACCAAGGGCTTCGCGGCCTATCAGGCGGTGCCCGATCTGCGCGGGCGTCGCGTGGGCGTGTCGGCCGTTGGATCGGCCACGCACATGATGGCCAGCCTGGTGGCGGCCCGCGGCGGCCTGCGCCCGGCGGACGTGCAGTATGTGGGCGTGGGCTCGTCCGCGGGCGCGCTCTCCGCGCTGCGCACGGGCCAGGTGGATGCCATGAGCAACAGCGAGCCGGTGATGACCATGCTCGAGCAGAAGGGCGATGTGAAGCTGATCGCCGATTGCCGCACCTTGCGTGGCACGGCCGAGGTGTTCGGCGGTCCCATGCCGGCCGCTTGTCTCTATGCGTCCGAGGACTTCCTGCGGCGCGCGCCCAACACGGCGCAGGCGGTGGCCAATGCGGTCGTGCACAGCCTCAAGTGGCTGCAGACG
Source organism: Pseudacidovorax intermedius (assembly GCF_003350475.1). Lineage (GTDB taxonomy): Bacteria > Pseudomonadota > Gammaproteobacteria > Burkholderiales > Burkholderiaceae_C > Xenophilus > Xenophilus intermedius. The sequence goes on along the minus strand of NZ_QQAV01000012.1, from coordinate 18,408 downwards.
GCCGGGCCCGGCGACCTCATCAAGACACTTCCCGAAAGCCACCTGCTCGGCGACCGCGCGTTGTACCTGGCGGCGTTCGACAAGGTGCGCGAGTCGATCGCGCTGGACGGGCTGGTTCCCCCGGAAGGGCCGCGCACGGCGCTGGCTGCCATGACCACCTTCGACGCCAGCTTCAGGCCGGAGCGGATCGAGCTGGACCGGCTCTACACCAACGACTTCGCCCAGCGCGCCAAGGAGCGCTACAAGGCCTGACCGGCGGCCCGCCGCGGGCGCGGCCGTTGCGGCTCGCCGCGGACGGGCACCGGGGCGGTCAGCGCTTCTTCTTGGACGGCGAGCCGCCGCGGGGCGACGTGACCGCCTTCTTCGAGCTGGCGGTGGTGCTGCGCGCGATCGCGCGCGTGGACACCGGTGCGACCGCGGCCCGCGCCACGCCGCCGCCGCGTTTGCTGGTGACCACGGCATGCTTGGCGCCGCTGCCCACGTTCTCGGCGGCCGCCGCCCGCACGGGCAGGTACACCACGACCTGGAAGCCGCGCTTGAAGCGGTGGCCCGCTGCCACGTCGTTCCACTGCGCCACGCGTGCGGGGCTGAGCTTGTAGCGGTTGGCGATGCTGGTGACGCTGTCGTTGCGGCCCGCCTTGACCACGGTGCGGCGGGTGACGATCTCGGGCTCGAAGCTCAGGTGGCCGGTCTCGGCCACCACCGCGGCCACGTCTTCCTTCACGCGGGCGGTGCGCGGCACGATCAGCGTGGAGCCCGACTTGATCAGCATGCGCGGCGGGATGTTGTTCATCGCCCGCAGGTCGGCTTCGTTCATGCCGGCGCGCTGGGCGGCGTCGGCCACGGTCATGGTCGAGGGCACCGTCCAGGCCGTCCAGCTCGCGTACTGGCCCTGGTTGTAGGCCTCGAAGTTGCGCTTGAAGACGGCGGCGTTGTCCCAGGGCAGCAGGATGGGCGTGCCGCTGGCGGCCAGCAGCACCGGCTTGTGCGCGGCGGGGTTGAGGGCCCGGAAGTCCTCGATGCGCACGTCGGCCAGCTTGGCGGCGAGTTCCACGTCCAGGTCGCGCGTGAGCTCGACGGTCTGGAAGTAGGGGTGGTTGGCGATGAAGGGCAGGTCGACGCCGAACTGCTGCGGGTTGGCGACGATGTTCTTCACCGCCTGCAGCTTCGGCACGTAGTAGCGGGTCTCGTCGGGCATCTTCAGGTCGGCGTAGCCCGTGGGCAGGCCGGCCTTCTGATTGCGCGCGATGGCGCGGCCCACGTTGCCCTCGCCCCAGTTGTAGGCCGCCAGCGCCAGCTGCCAGTCGCCGAACATGGTGTAGAGGCGCTGCAGGTAGTCGAGGGCGGCGCGGGTGGAGGCGACCACGTCGCGCCGGTCGTCGCGGAACAGGTTCTGCTTGAGGTCGTAGTCGGTGCCGGTGGCCGGCATGAACTGCCACATGCCGGTGGCGCGCGCGCTGGAGACGGCCTGCGGGTTGAAGGCGCTCTCGATGTAGGGCAGCAGCGCCAGCTCGGTGGGCATGCCGCGCCGTTCGAGCTCTTCGACGATGTGGAAGATGTACTTGCTGGAGCGCTCGGTCATCCGCTGGATGTAGTCGGGCCGGGTGGCGTACCACTGCTCGCGGTCACGCACGAGGTCGCTGTCCAGGTCGGGCATCTTGAAGCCGCGGCGGATGCGGTCCCACATGTCCACCGGCGGCGCGAGGGTGACCACGCTGTGGCCGGTCCATTCCTGGCTGCCGGGCACCAGCGGCGTCAGCCGGCCTGTGGGATAGACCGGCGCGGCGGAGGACGAGGAGGCCGTTGCGGCGGCCTGGATCGCCTTGGAGTCGGGCGGGGTGCTGGCGCAGCCGGCCAGGAACAGCGAGGCAGCCACCATGGCGGCGGCGAGAAGTCTCTTCATCGGAAGTCGTTTTTCCATTGGCGCAGGGCAGCGAAGACGGCAACCTCGTCGTCGGACTGCACGCCGGGCGCGTGCGCCTGGACGGCGGCGATGACGGTGCCTTCGCGCGAGCGCAGAAAGGGGTTGGTGCGGCGCTCCATCGCCAGCCGGGCCGGCAGGGTGGGGCGCCCCTGGGCGCGCAATGCCTGGCATTGGCGCTCGTAGTCGATCAGCGCGCCATTGCCGGGTTCCACGGCGAGGGCGAATCGCAGGTTGGACAGGGTGTACTCGTGCGCGCAGCACACCTGGGTGTCGTCGGGCAGGGCGGCCAGCGCATCGAGCGAGGCCAGCATCTGCGCCGGTGTGCCCTCGAACAGGCGGCCGCAGCCGCCCGAGAAGAGGGTGTCGCCGCAGAAGAGCAGCGGGTGGGAAAGCGGGGCCGGCGGCTCGCGCAGCACGTAGGCGATATGGCCGGCCGTGTGGCCGGGTACATCGATGACATCGAAGCGCAGGCCGAGTGCCTGCGCGTGGTCGCCACCGCGCATCGGCGCGAAGGGCTGGGGGATGTTTTCGGTGGCGGGACCGAAGACCTGGGCCCCCGTCGCCTCGCGCAGCGCAGCCACGCCGCCCGTGTGATCGCCGTGATGGTGTGTGACTAGAATCGCCGCCAGTTCAAGCCCGGGCTCCCGGGCCAAGGCGTCGAACACCGGTCCGGCGTCGCCTGGATCCACCACGGCGGCCTGCCCGTCGATCTGGAGCATCCAGATGTAGTTGTCGGCGAAAGCAGGCAACGGAACAAGGGTCATGACCGATCAAATTATAAAGTTGGGCGATTGGTTGAAGACCCCGCCCGGCCGCCTGCTGCAGGCCTGGGAGGCGTCGCAGTTCGACGAGGCGGTGGTCGACATCTTTGGTTATCACGCACTGCAGCTGGGCTGTGCCGAGATCGACACGCTGCGCACCAACCGCATGCCGCATCGCTGGCTGGCCGGTGGTTCCGAGGAGACGCCGGCCGCTTCGGCCCGCCTGCTGACGGACTTCTCGGCCTTGCCCTTCGGCGCCAACAGCCTGGACCTCGTCACGCTGCCCCACACGCTCGAACTCGCGGCCGACCCGCACACCACGCTGCGCGAGGTGGAACGGGTGCTGGTGCCCGAAGGCCGCGTGGTCGTGTGCGGGCTGAACCCGGCGAGTCTCTGGGGCCTGCGGCAGCGCCGGGCCCGACTGTACCGGCATCTGGGCGGCGGCGAACTTTATTTGCCGGGCCCCTCCGAACTCATCAACTACTGGCGTCTGCGCGACTGGCTGCGTCTGCTGGGCTTCGAGGTCGAGTCCGGCCGCTTCGGCTTGTACCGGCCGGCCGCGCGCGGTGAAGCCTGGCTGCAGCGCTACCGCTGGATGGACGACCTGGGCGAGCGCTGGTGGCCCATCTTCGGCGCCGTCTATTTCGTCGTCGCGGTCAAGCGCGTGCGCGGCATGCGTCTGCTGCCGGCCGACTGGAAGCGGCGACCGGCGATGGCTGCGGCACCGCGCCCGATCGCCGGCCGGACGTCCAGAACTGGAAAGAAACACACCCTTTGAACGAAGTCACGATCTACACCGACGGTGCCTGCAAGGGCAATCCCGGCCCAGGCGGCTGGGGCGCCTGGCTCAAGTCCGGCACCTTTGAAAAAGAAATCTTCGGCGGCGAGCTGGACACCACCAACAACCGCATGGAGCTGATGGCGGTGATCGAGGCGCTGGCCGCGCTCAAGCGGCCCTGCCGCGTGGTGCTCTTCCTGGACAGCCAGTACGTGCGCCAGGGCATCACGTCCTGGATCCGCAGCTGGAAGGCCAAGGGCTGGCGCACCTCGACCGGTCAGCCGGTCAAGAATGTGGAGCTGTGGAAGCGGCTCGATCAGCTGGTGGCCGACGGCGGGCACCAGATCGAATGGCGCTGGGTGCGCGGGCACTCGGGCGATCCAGGCAATGAACGCGCGGACGCACTCGCCAACCGTGGCGTGCTGCACGCGCAGGGGCGCGCCTGAGCTTTCCGTCGTTGTTCACGGCGACCGCCGGGCGCCAGGCGCGCGCCGCCGTCAGGACAGCGTGTCCAGCAGCAGCACGTCGACTTCCTCGTCGGCGTCGACGTGGCCCTGATCGTGCGGCAGCACGACCAGGGCGTCTGCCGCCACCATCGCGCTGAGCACCGCCGAACTCTGGTTGAGCGCGACGTCGACCACCGGCAGGGCGCCGGGCACCCGGCGGAGCACCGCGCGCTGGTACTCGGTCCGGCCGGGGCGCTTGCGCAGCGCGCGGCTCGTGCGTGCACGCACCAGGGGCGGCGCGACCGCCTCGGCTGCGCCGCACCCGGCCAGTTGCAGCAGCGCCGGCCGCACGAAGACCAGAAAGCTCACCATCGCGGCCACCGGGTTGCCCGGAAGGCCGAAGAAGGGAAGCGGGGCGCCGGCATCGCCCGTCAGCACGCCAGCAGCAAAGGGGCGGCCGGGGCGCATCGCGACGTGCCAGAAGGCCAGTTCGCCCGATGCTGCGAGTGCGGACCGTGTGTGGTCGGCCTCGCCCACGCTCACGCCGCCGGAGCTGATCACCACGTCCGCCTGCCGTCCGGCATCGGTCAGCGCTGCGGCCAGGGCGTCGGCCCGGTCGGGCACCGGGCCCAGGTCGAGCGGCGCCAGGCCCAGGCTGCGCACGAGCGCCGAGAGGGTGGTGCGGTTGCTGTCGTAGATCGCACCGGGGCGTGGCGGCTCGCCGGGCTGGAGCAGTTCGTCCCCGGTGGACAGGACGGCGACCCGGAGCCTGCGCCGCACGTTCACCTCTGCCTGTCCGAGACTCGCGAGAAGGCCGAGCGCCGCGGGCGCCAGGCGTGTCCCCGCAGCCAGTGCCAAGCCCCCGGCCCGCAGGTCCTCGCCCGCCTTGCGGCAGTGCGCGCCGGCGACGACGCGGAGGCGGTCGAAGCGCACCCGGTCGGCCTGCGGCTGGCACAGCTCCTGAGGCACCACGGTGTCGGCGCCCCGTGGCATCACGGCGCCCGTCATGATGCGCAGGGCTTCGCCCGGGCCCAGCTGGCCGTTCCACGGTGCGCCCGCGCGGGCTTTTCCCACCACGCGCAGGTCCAGCTCCGCGCCGGCGGACTGCAGCGCCGCGCCGGAGAAGGCATAGCCGTCCATGGCGGCGTTGTCGTGCGGCGGAACGGAAACCGGCGACAGGACGTCCGCCGCCAGGATGCGGCCCACTGCTTCACCCAGCGCGATCTGCTCGGTCGGCAGGTCCTTGCGGCCACGCGCGACCAGACGGGCGATGCGCTGGTGCACTTCGTCGACATGCAGGTCGGGCGTGGTGTCGGCGTGGGAGGGATGGTTGGGCGAAGAGGTCATGGCGGGAGGCGTGCCGGCAGGGCGCGGCCGCCGAGTATCGGCCGCCTCAGCGCTGGTCGTTGAGGGCGGCGAGCGCTTCCAGGGTGTTGATGTTGGCGAAGGCGGCCGGGTCGCCGGGCTGGTCGAAGGGCACCAGCTGCGCGCCCTGCTGGCGTGCCCAGCCCATGACGCGGCGCTCGCCGCGGGCCAGCCAGTCGCACAGGCTGGCGTGCAGGCGCGTGTGCACGAGGCAGAACACGGGTTGCGGACGCGCGTCGTCGTCGCCGGGCCCGCTTCGAACGGTGGGGATGGCGATGTCGGCTCCCGCGGACCGGGCGGCCTGCAACAGGCGTGCGGCAAGGTCGGGGGGGAATGCCGGCACGTCGCACGGCACCGTCAGCAGCCATGGCGTGGTGCAGCGCTCCATGGCGGCCAGCATGCCGGCGAGTGGGCCGGCAAACCCCGCGATGCTGTCCTGTACCACCGGTACGCCGAAAGTCTCGTAGGTGGGCAGATGGCGATTGGCGCTGATGAGGCAGGCGTCCACCTGCGGCTGCAGCCGCTGCAGCGCATTGAACGCCAGCGGCTGGCCGCGATAGGGCTGGAGGCCCTTGTCGGCGCCGCCCATCCGCCGGCCCTGGCCGCCGGCCAGCACGGCGCCGGTGAGGGCGGCCGTCCGAGGGGCGGGTGGGTGATGCAGCGGCTCGTCAGCGGCGCTCAACGGTGGTCCTCCGGCCGGGCCGGCAGCGTGCGCATCCACGCGGCAAGAGGGCTGGCGGTCATCCGCCGATGTAGCTCATCTCGACGCGGCGAGGGGCTGGGCCTTCGGCCACGCCATCGGCAGGCCGGCGGGCCCGCAACTCGGAATAGCGGTCGCCCCGCTGCGTCCAGATGCTGCGCACGGTGCGCGCCAGTGCCTCGTCGTCGGCACCGCCGCGCAGCAGTTGCCGCAGGTCATGGCCCTGGGAGGCGAAGAGGCAAAGGTAGACGCGGCCTTCGGTGGAAAGGCGAAGCCGGCTGCAATCGCGGCAGAAGGCCTGCGTGACGCTGCTGATGACGCCGATCTCGCCACGGCCATCGGCGTAGGCCCAGCGCTGCGCGGTCTCGCCCGGCGCGCTGGCCTCCAGGGGTCGCAGCGGCAACTCGGCGGCGATGTGCGCCACCACGTCGGCGGAAGGCATCACCTCGTCCATGCGCCAGCCGTTGGTGGCGCCCACGTCCATGTATTCGATGAAGCGCAGCACCACGTCGCCGCCATGCCGCTCGCGGAAGTGCCGCGCCATCGGCAGGATCTCCTGCTCGTTGGTGCCGCGCTTGACCACCATGTTGACCTTGATCGGCCCCAGCCCCGCCTCGCGCGCGGCATCGATGCCGGCCAGCACGTCCGCGACCGGGAAGTCCATGTCGTTCATGCGGCGGAAGACGGTGTCGTCAAGCGCATCGAGGCTGACCGTCACGCGCTGCAGGCCCGCGGCCTTGAGTGCCTGCGCCTTGCGTGCCAGCAGCGAGCCGTTGGTGGTGAGCGTCAGATCCAGTGGCGACCCGTCGGGCGTGCGCAGCGCGGCGAGTTGCTCGATCAGGTGCTCGATGTTCTTGCGCAGCAGCGGTTCGCCCCCCGTGAGGCGGATCTTGCGCACGCCCTGGTCGACGAACACGCGCGCCAGACGCGTGATCTCCTCGAAGCTGAGCAGCGCCGAATGCGGAAGGTAGACATGATTCTTGTCGAACACCTCCTTGGGCATGCAGTAGCTGCAGCGGAAATTGCAGCGGTCGGTCACGCTGATGCGCAGGTCGGTGAGGGGACGTCCGAGCCTGTCCTGCAGCAGGCCTGCGCGCACCCCGTCTTCGTCGCGCGGCGCGGGCAGGGGCGCATCGCGGCGCTGGTCGACGAGGGGAATCACGCGAAAGGCCATGGGATGTGTGGGGAGTGGCGCCTCGCAAGGGCGACGTCGGTGGGCGTTGCAGTTTATCGACGGGGTGCATTCCGGCGCAGCGTGGGGTCTGACCTTGCGGGAGAACCCTGGGGGGACGGCCGCGCGCTGCCCGCGGGCAGGCGACGCCCAGCCGCGGACACCCCCTGCGTCCGCTGGTAGCCGGACCGGCGCCCGGACTACATCGACGGGGCGGGCCGGGTGGTTCACTGGCAGCGCTCCAACGTTGGAGGGCGGGCGTCCTCCCGGTGCCGGAGCGCCGCCATAACCGCAAGGACCGACCATGAACGACTCTGAAACCGCTGCCTGGCCTGCCACGCGCCGGCGTCCGCGCACCGCGCGCCGCTGGCTTGGCCTGGCCATCGTGGGATTGGGCGTGTTGGTGCTGGCAGGGCAGGTCTGGTCGCTGGTTGCCAGCAGCGAGGTGGTGGGGCAGGCCCTGGTGGGTGGCTCGGTCGCGGCCCTGGCCACGGCGCTGGGTACGCTGCCGGTGCTGTTCTCCCAACGGCTTTCCGAGCGCGTACAGGACACGCTCTTCGGCTTCGGTGCCGGGGTCATGCTGGCGGCCTGCGCTTTTTCGCTGATCCTGCCTGGGCTGGAGGTGGCCAAGGAGCAGGCGCTGTTCGGCGGCGGCCGCTGGTCCGCGGGCGGCGTGATCGGCGCCGCGATCCTGCTGGGCGCAGCGGCCTTGATGACCATGGAAAAGCTGCTGCCTCACGAACATTTCATCAAGGGCCGCGAAGGACGCGACACCGATGCCGTGCGCACGTTGCGGCGCACCTGGCTGTTCGTGATCGCCATCGCCCTGCACAACCTGCCCGAAGGACTGGCCATCGGCGTCGGCTACGCGGGCAACGATGGGCTGCGTGCCAACGCGCTGGCGACGGGCATCGCGATCCAGGACGTGCCCGAGGGGTTGGTGGTCGCGGTGGCGCTGCTGGCTGCGGGTTATGGGCGCGGCGTCGCGGTGGCGCTGGGCATGGCGTCCGGCCTGGTGGAACCGCTGGGCGCCGTGCTGGGCGCCGCGGTCGTCGAACATTCCGCCTTGCTGCTGCCCTGGGGATTGGGATTTGCGGCCGGCGCGATGCTCTTCGTCATCAGCCATGAAATCATTCCCGAGTCCCACCGCAAGGGCCATGAGGCCTTTGCGACGGGCGGGTTGATGGTGGGCTTCGTGCTGATGATGCTGCTGGACACGGCGCTCGGGTGAGTGCCGTGCCCGCCGACGGCCTCAGCCGTGGCGGATGGCCACCGTCTTCAGCGTGGTGAAGCCGTAGAGCGCCTCGAAGCCCTTTTCGCGACCGTAGCCGGAGGACTTCACCCCACCGAAGGGCAGTTCGACCCCGCCGCCCGCACCGTAGTTGTTGATGAACACCTGGCCGCTGCGCAGCCGCTTCGCCATGCGGAACTGCCGCGATCCATCGCGCGTCCACACGCCGGCCACGAGCCCGAACTCGGTGGCATTGGCCAGGCGGACCGCGTCGTCCTCGCCATCGAAACGCATCGCGGCCAGCACGGGGCCGAAGACTTCCTCCTGGGCGATGCGGTGGTCCACCGGCACGTCGCGCAGCAGCGTGGGCGCCTGGTAGAAGCCGGAATCGGGCGCCTCCTCCACGACCTGGCCCTGGGCCACCATAGGGATGCCGGCGGTCTGGGCATCGGAGAGGAAGTCCCACACGCGCTGTTGCTGGGTCTGACGGATCAGCGGGCCGAGGTCCAGGTCCATGGCGGCGGGGCCGACGCGCAGCTTCTCGAACGCTGCGCCGAGGCGGTCGAGCAGCGGTTCGTAGATGCTGCCTTCGATGAGCACGCGCGAGCCGGCCGAGCAGGTCTGGCCCGAGTTCTGCACGATGGCATTGATGAGCACCGGAATGGCGGCATCCAGGTCGGCATCGGCAAAGACGATCTGCGGGCTCTTGCCGCCAAGCTCGAGGGTGACCGGGCAGTGGCGCTCGGCGGCCACCTGTTGGATCAGCGTCCCCACGCGCGGACTGCCGGTGAAGCTGATGTGGTCGATGCCGGGGTGGCGTGCCAGTGCGTCGCCCACCTCATGGCCGTAGCCGGTCACGATGTTGATGGCGCCCGCGGGAAAACCCACTTCGGCGGCCAGTTGCGCCACGCGGATGAGCGACAGGCAGGCGTCTTCGGCCGGCTTGACCACGCAGCAGTTGCCCGCGGCCAGCGCGCCACCGACGCTTCGCCCGAAAATCTGCATGGGGTAGTTCCAGGGGATCACATGGCCGGTCACGCCATGCGGCTCGCGCCACGTCATGACACTGTAGCCGTCCAGGTACGGAATGGTTTCGCCGTGGAACTTGTCGCATGCCCCGGCGTAGAACTCGAAGTAGCGCGCCAAGGCCAGCGCATCGGCGCGTGCCTGCTTGGTCGGCTTGCCGCAGTCACGTTGCTCCAGCGCCGTGAGTTCGTCGGCGTGTTCCGCCACCTTCACCGACAGGCGGTACAGCAGGCGGCCGCGGTCGGCGGCCGACAGGCGGGCCCAGGCGCCCTCGTAGCAGGCGCGCGCGGCCTGCACGGCGGCGTCGATGTCGCGCGCATCGCTGCGCTGCAGTTCGTCGAAGGCCTGGCCGTCGGAGGGGTCGAGGACCGGAATCACGCGGCCGCTGGCGGAGGCGGCATGCTCGTTGGCGATGAAATTCAGTTGCATGCCCCCAATTGTGGAGGAGCCGTCGCCATTGCGTCGGCGGGGATAATGTCCCCCGTCAAAACAGGTATCCGGAAATCGCCGAAAATAACGACATGCCGTGCATGTACTCCCCACTTCTCTCTGCCGTCCGCGGCGTGTTCGTTCAACAGGGAGGCGCTCATGGCCAGCTCTGATGTCAAGACGACCATGGACGAGGCTGGGCTGCGCTACAAGTCCAAGACCCCGGGTTCTCCTTTCAAGGCCTCGTCCTCCTTCAGCGGCGCCACGATGTCGTGCTTTCTGTGCGGCAAGCACCGCCCCCGTTCCCTGATGCAGACCAAGCGCGTCCTGGGCAAGGCCCAGCCGGTGTGTGCGCCGTCTTGCAAGGAACTGGAAGCGACGCTCAAGGGCGGCGGCTGAACCCACGGGGCGCCCCGCATGGGGCGCTTTGAAGCCTGGACCGGTGCTCCAGGGGGCTGAAGGCGGGGCATTCCGCCTTCGTCGTTTGCCGATATTCAGTTTGCGCCGACAGGGGTGTAGCTGTCACGGTGGTCGGCCAGCCACTGTTGCGCAAGCGTGCCCTCCTGTTCGGAGGGATGGAACGTCGGGCGAAAGTAGGCGCGCCACGCGCGCACATTGCTGGTCAGCAGGCCTTCGCGACTGAACAGGGTCTGCCAAGCCTGCCGCCAGGTCGATCGCTTCCACAGCTGTTTTTCATGGCGCAGATTGGCCACGGTCTGTCGAAGCAGGTCGGTCAGGAAGAGCAGGGTGACGCGCCGCATCCAGCGCCGCCGCCATGATTCCGCGCCTCCGACGGCGCGATAGAGGTCGAAGGCGGTGCATTTGTGCTCCGACTCCTCGGCCGCATGCCACATCCACATCGTGCGCAGACGAGGCTCGACCGCCTCCAGCGTCCGGGGATGGCGCAGCAGCCAGTCCGCGAAGAGGGCGGTGAAATGCTCGGTCGCGGCAGTGATCGCCAGGGCGTGTCGCGGATCCTGGCCCTCGAGCAGTGCCATCCGTTGCTTCATGCGTGGCGTCCAGGAATCCTCGAGGCCCTGCCGTTCGAGTTGGCCGTTGAACAGGGCGTGAATGCGCCTGTGCGTGGCTTCCTGGCCGATGAAGCCGCGCACTTCGGCCTGGCAGCGCTGTTGCGCATCGGACGCCAGCAGCGGCAGAGCGCCCCGCACGGCATCGATGAAGAACTGCTCCCCGAACGGAAAGCTCATGGACAGCGCATTGAAGAACGCCGTCTGGAAGGCATTGCCCGCGCACCACTGGCGATCGAACGGGGCGTCCAGGTCGATCAGCAGTCTTCGAATCACAAGCTGGCTCATCAAAACGCTTTCAAAGGTTGGTACGGTGGCGTACCGCGATCATCCTTCAAAGAGTCGGTACGCTCAAGTACCGACCAAGCTTCGATCAGGGCTTTGTACGATCCGTGCCGGCCGCGTTCCCTCGGCCTACGCATTGCATGAACACCTCCACCCCACCCGAAGAGAACCTCACAGAGACCGGCCATCGCGAGCGCCTGCTGCAAGGCATGGCCCGCGCCCTGGCGGCGCGTGGCTACGCCCAGACCTCCATCGCCGACATCGTGCGGGAGGCCGCGGTGTCGCGCCGTACCTTCTACGAGCACTTCGCCGGCAAGACCGAGTGCCTGCTGGCGCTGTATGAAGCGGCCAGCGGCGTGGCGTTGAAGGTGCTGGTCGAGTCGGTCGACCGGTCGAGGCCCTGGCAGGTCCAGGTGGACGGTGCGGTCCGGGCCTATCTGGAGTGCCTGGCCTCCGATCCGGTTCTTCTTCGTACGCTGTTCGTCGAGATCCTCGGCCTGGGCCTGGAAGGCCTCGCGGTCCGGCGCCGGGCGCATCGGGCCATCGCCGATTTCATCGGCGCGGCCGTTCCCGATGCGCAGGGCCAGCCGCTCGACCGGCAGATGGCCATGACGGTCGTGGGCGGCATCCACGAACTCGTGCTGCTCGCGGTGGAGGAGGGGCGGGAGGCCGACCTCACCGCGCTGGTGGAGCCGGCCACGCGCTTGGTGCGTGCCGTGGCGCAGCGCTGACGGTCAGCGTTGCGTCGGCATTGGGTTGGAAGTGGTCGGCTGCGCCTGGGCCACTTGCCCGAAGACGGGCGCACCGAGGCCCGCCGCCCGCGGAGGCGCAGGCGCGTGGAACTGCACCACCAGCGGAACAATGAGCAGCGCCACGATGTTGATGATTTTGATCAGCGGATTGACCGCCGGCCCGGCCGTGTCCTTGTAGGGGTCGCCCACCGTATCGCCCGTGACGGCCGCCTTGTGGGTCTCGCTGCCCTTGCCGCCGAAATGGCCGTCCTCGATGTACTTCTTGGCGTTGTCCCAGGCGCCGCCGCCAGTGCACATCGAGATCGCGACGAACAGGCCGGTGACGATGGTGCCCATCAGGAGGCCGCCCAGGGCCTTCGGCCCCAGCGCCAGGCCCACCACGATGGGCACGAGTACCGGCAGCAGCGACGGGATCATCATCTCCTTGATGGCCGCGCCGGTCAGCATGCCGACCGCCTTGCCGTACTCGGGCTTGCCGGTGCCGTCCATGATGCCGGGAATGGTGCGGAACTGGCGCCGCACTTCCTCCACCACTGCGCCGGCCGCGCGGCCCACGGCCTCCATGGCCATGGCGCCGAAGAGGTAGGGAATCAGCCCGCCGATGAACAGCCCCACGATGACCAGCGGATCGGACAGATTGAAGTCGATGGCCTGGCCATAGCTTTCGAGCTTGTGCGTGTAGTCGGCGAACAGCACCAGCGCTGCCAGACCCGCCGAGCCGATGGCATAGCCCTTGGTCACCGCCTTGGTCGTGTTGCCGACGGCATCCAGCGGGTCCGTCACGTCGCGGACGGATGACGGCAGTTCGGCCATCTCCGCGATGCCACCCGCGTTGTCGGTAATGGGGCCGTAGGCGTCCAGCGCGACCACGATGCCGGCCATGGAGAGCATCGAGGTCGCCGCGACGGCGACGCCGTACAGCCCGGCCAGCGTGTAGGCCGCCAGGATCGCGGCGCAGACGAAGATCACGGGCCATGCCGTGGAGCGCATGGACACCCCCAGGCCGGCAATGATGTTGGTGCCATGGCCGGTGGTGGAGGCCTGGGCCACGTGCTGTACCGGCTTGTATTGCGTGCCCGTGTAGTACTCCGTGATCCATACCAGCGCGGCCGTCAGGGCCAGGCCCACGAAGCAGGCGCCGAACAGGCGCAGCTGGCTGCCGGCGGCGACCACTGCGTTGTCGGGCATCAGCCAGGACGTGACGAACCAGAAGGCGATGAGCGACAGCACGCCGGCGACCGCCAGGCCGCGGTAGAGCGCCGGCATCACGTTGGTCATGCCCGGTGACGCCTTGACGAAGAAGCAGCCGACGATGGACGCGATGATCGAGACGCCGCCCAGCGCCAGCGGATAGATCGCCGCATTCGCCGGCGCTGCCGTGACCATCAAGGCGCCCAGCACCATGGTGGCGATCAGCGTGACGGCGTAGGTCTCGAAGAGGTCGGCCGCCATCCCGGCGCAGTCGCCGACGTTGTCGCCCACGTTGTCGGCGATCACGGCGGGGTTGCGCGGATCGTCCTCGGGAATGCCGGCTTCGACCTTGCCGACGAGGTCGGCGCCGACGTCCGCTCCCTTGGTGAAGATGCCGCCGCCGAGCCGGGCGAAGATGGAGATCAGCGAGGAGCCGAAGGCAAAGCCGATCAGCGGATTCAGTGCCTGCGGCGTGGCCGTGCCCGCGCCCAGGAAGGCGTAGAAGCCGGCGACCCCCAGCAGCCCCAGCCCGACCACCAGCATCCCGGTGATGGCGCCACCCCGGAACGCCACCTGCAACGCCGGTCCGATGCCCTGCGCAGCCGCCTGTGCCGTGCGCACATTCGCGCGGACCGACACGTTCATGCCGATGAAGCCGCAGGCGCCCGACAGCACGGCGCCGACCACGAAGCCCGCGGCCGTCAGTCCATCAAGGAACAGCGCGATCAGCACCGCGAGCACCAAGCCCACAATCCCGATGGTTGTGTATTGCTTCGCCAGGTAGGCCGAGGCACCGGCCTGGATCGCCGCGGCGATCTCCTGCATGCGGGCGTTACCGGGATCGCGGGAAAGAATCCAGCTTCGCGCCCAGACACCGTAGATGACGGCGATCAGCCCGCAGGCGATCACCGCATACAAAGGGAAGTTGCCAGTCATTGCCGTCTCCATGTGGTTGTGAAGACGCCAGCCGGGACCCTGCCGCAACGCGTCGGGCCCAACTGCCGCCGCGTTGCTTCCTCGATGCCCGGGCAGAACCCGCCTTGCATTGATTGGCCAACGCAACGAATTTACAGGCAAACCGCGCCGGTGTCAGGCTGGCGTCGGCCCGCTGGCTAAACTCGGGGTTTGTCCCGACCCACGGGGCGAACGCCACTCCAACCAAAGACAAGCATGTCCTTCGACAAAATCCCCCCGGGCGCCAAGGCCCCTGAAGAGTTCCACGTCGTCATCGAGATCCCGATGAACGCCGATCCGATCAAGTACGAGGTGGACAAGGAGACCGGCGCGATCTTCGTCGACCGGTTCATGACCACGGCGATGTACTACCCCACCAACTACGGCTACGTGCCGCAGACCCTGTCGGGCGACGGCGACCCGGTGGATGTGCTGGTGGTCACGCCCTATCCGCTGCTGCCGGGCGTGGTGGTCAAGTGCCGCGCGCTGGGAATCCTGAAGATGGAAGACGAAGCAGGCGTGGATGGCAAGGTGCTGGCCGTGCCCACCGACAAGATCCTGCCGATCTACAGCCACTGGAAGACGGTGCAGGACGTGAACCCGATGCGCCTGAAGGCCATCAGCCACTTCTTCGAGCACTACAAGGACCTCGAAGCCGGCAAGTGGGTCAAGGTGCTGGGCTGGGACGGCGTCGAGGCCGCCCACAAGGAAATCACCGACGGCATCGCCGCGTACAAGAAGTAATCCGCCGCCGCGGATTGCGATCATGAGCCCGCTTCGGCGGGCTTTTTTGTGGGCGTTCGGCACGCGCCCTCGCGAGGCGGGCCTGTCAGAAGCCCAGGTAGCGGCCCGGCTTGTGGTTGATGGCCAGCACGGCGTTGAGCGCGATGGCGCCTGCGATGGACAGCATCACCCGCTGCGGCTCCACCAACGCGAACGCGGTGGCGACGATGAGGCAGTCGAAGCCCATCTGCACCTGCCCGGCGCGCCAGCCCTTCTTCTCCTGCAGCCAGACCGCAAGGATGCCGATGCCCCCCAAGCTGCAGCGGTGGCGGAACAAAATCAGGAAGCCGGTGCCCGTCACCAGCCCGCCTGCCAGGGCGGCGTAGAGCGGCTGCAGGCGGTCGAAATGCAGCAACCCCGGCTGCCACAGCGTCAGCAAGGACAGCGAGGCGACGGCCAGGAAGGTCTTGACGGTGAAGGCCGCGCCCAGCTTGCGCCAGGCCAGCCAGTAGAAGGGCAGGTTGAGAAGGAAGAAGAGCGTGCCGAAGCTGGCGCCCGTGCCGTAGTGCAGCAGAAAGGCGATGCCCGCCGTGCCGCCCGTCAGCAGTCCGGCCGTGGTGAAAAGCGCCACGCCCATCGAGATGAGCAAGGTGCCGCTGGCGATGGCCAGGGCGTCCTCCCACAAGGCATGGCGGGTCCTCGGGGCTGCGGGGGAGGCGGGTGCGGCGGCGTCGGTCATCGATCAAGCTTAGCGGGCGGCAGGTCGGGCCCGCATGATCTTGCGCAGGGATACGTCCGGTCGCCTGCCAGCGCCAGAGGAGCGGCTAGGCGCGGAACGGGCTTCGCTCGCCGAGTTCCGACAGGTAGGCCGAAACGCCTTCGCCTTCACGCGCCAGAAAGCGCTCCACCGCATCCGCGAAGGCCCGATGAGCGAGCCAGTGGGCGCTGGTGGTCTTGACGGGCATGAGCGCGCGGGCCATCTTGTGCTCGCCCTGTGCGCCGCCCTCGAAGCGGTGAATCTGGTGCGCGATGCACCATTCGATGGGCTGGTAATAGCAGGCCTCGAAGTGCAGGCAGTCGACCCGCTCCAAAGCACCCCAGTACCGCCCATAGGCAACGCCCCGCCCATCGGCATCGGCACCCAGGCCGATCAGGCTGCAGGCCATGGCCCGGCCCTCGCGCTCGGCCACGAAGATGAGCCAGGCGTCGGGCAGGCTGGTCGCCATTCGGTGAAAGAAGTCCCGGGTCAGATAGGGCGGGTTTCCATGCTCACGGTAGGTTCGCGCGTAGCAGCGATAGAAGAAGTCCCAGTCCGCGTCCCGGATGTCTGTGCCACGAGCCCACCGGAAGCGAACGCCGCTTTCGGCGACTTTGCGGCGCTCCTGGCGGATCTTCTTGCGCTTCTCCTGGTTGAGGGCCGCGAGGAAGTCGTCGAAGTCCTGGTATGGACCCGCTTGACCCTTCGCCGCCGGATGCTGGTTCTCCCAGTGGAACTGCACTGTGTGCCGCAGCATGAGGCCAGCCGCCTCGCAGGCCGCGATGTCCTCGTCGTCGCCGAACAGCAGGTGCAGGGACGACAGTTCGTTGTCCGCGGCCCAGGCCACCAGCGATCGGATGAGTGCCTGTCGTGTGGGCGGGTCGACCGCCAGCAGACGGGCACCCGGCACCGGCGTGAACGGGACCGCCACCAGCGCCTTGGGGTAATAGCGCATCCCATGCTGCTCGTAGGCATTGGCCCAGGCCCAATCGAACACGTATTCGCCGTAGGAGTGGGACTTCAGGTAGAGCGGGCAGGCGGCGACCAGCTCATCGGCCCGCCACAAGGTGGCGAAGGCGGGGGCCCAGCCTGTCTGCGCCGTTGCGCTTCCGCTCGTGTGGAGCGCCGCAAGATACTCGTGGCGCATGAAGGGACCCGGCGCAGCCTGTCGGGCAAGCAGGGTGTTCCACGACGAGGCATCGATCAGCAGCGGATCGTCGACGATCCTGAATTCGAGGGACGCTCCAGCCATGGTTACTTCACTCCATGACGGCGGGACGTCGGCGCCGCTCCGCAATCCAGATACCGCCCAGCACGAGGGCCAGTGCGACGAGGTGGAAGGGGCGCAGCGGCTCGTCCAGCACCAGCACGGCCAGCAGAGGGCCGAAGATCGGCGTCAGGTTGACGAAGACTCCGGCGCGCTCCGGCCCGATCAGCGAGACGGCCTGGATGAAGGTGATCTGCGACACGAAGGAGGGCAGCAGGCCCACGAAGAGCATCAACGCCCAGCCGGTCGCCGTGGGCATGAAGAAGCGGTCCGTGGCTACCTCGAAAGCCAGCAGGGGCAGGGAGGTCAGCGCCGCGACGCCCGCGGCGGCGGCGAAGAAGACGATCGGCGGCACGGGGGGCCGGCGGGTCAGCCCGAGCATGTACCCGGCGTAGAAGAGGCTGGCCAGCAGCATCCAGAGGTCGCCGACGTTGAAGTCGAGCGTGGCGAGCACGTGAAGCTGGCCGCGCGAAGCCACGACGACGCAGCCCGCCAGGGTCACGGCCACCCCCAGCGCCTGCATGGGCCGGAAGCGCCGGCCCGCGAACACGAAGCTGCCCAGAAGCACCAGCACCGGGATCGTCCCCTGGATGATGGCGATGTTGATGGCCGAGGTGTGGTGTGCCGCCGCGTAGAAGAGGGCATTGAAGGCAGTGAAGCCTGCCGTGCCCATGATGGCGATCAGGCGCCAGGATCGCGCCACGGTGCGCCAATGCCGGGCGATCTCGTGCCGGGCGGTGAACCACAGCGCCACACAGCAGATCGTCCACCGCGCCGTGGTCAGCATCATGGGCGAGATGTTTCCGACGGCGAGCCTCGCAGCGACGGCATTGCATCCCCACATCAGGGTGGTGAATACGAGCAGCAGCGTGGCGTTGTGGCTGGCGCGCCGGTACGCGGCGGCGATCCCGTGAAGCGCAGGCGGGGAAGTCGAAGGCATGGATCGGCGAGCGTAGCAGCCGACCGCCCTGTGCGCTGGGCGATGGTGCGAATGACATAATTTCCGAGCGTGGGTGCAACTTCGCGCCGCCTCAGCGGCTTGCGACACCTCGTGCCCCAGGGGTCTGCGTGCGCGCGGCCTGTCACCCAGTCTCTTGCATCACTCTCATTACAGGAACACCGCCATGAAGCAGATCACTGCCATCGTCAAACCTTTCAAGCTCGACGACGTGCGCGAGGCGCTGGGTCAAGTCGGCGTCTCCGGCCTGACGGTGACCGAGGTAAAGGGGTTCGGCCGCCAGAAGGGCCACACGGAGCTCTATCGCGGCGCCGAGTATGTGGTCGACTTCCTGCCCAAGATGAAGATCGAGGTGGTGGTCGCCGACGCCGACGTGGAGAACTGCGTCGATGCCATCGTCACGGCGGCCCGCACCGGCAAGATCGGCGACGGCAAGATCTTCGTGACCGAGGTGCAGCGCATTGTTCGTATCCGGACCGGCGAGGAGAACGAGAGCGCCGTCTGAGGGCGGGCCGCTCCCGAACGGGGCCGCCCGCCGCAGGCCTGCACGAGGGCTGATCCGTGTCCCTCTCAAGAAACAGAACTGAAGACAGCTGACTTCATGCAGCGGCCTCCACGGGGTGGATCTGGAAGCCCAGCGCAGCGGCGCGGCGCTTGAGGGC
>NZ_QQAV01000011.1 GCF_003350475.1 Pseudacidovorax intermedius | reverse complement strand
TCATGACCTCAAGCGCTCGAACCGCCCGGTGCGGACCCGCATGCCGGGTGGTGTGGGAGGGGCTCCGTCGACAATGACGGACCCCTATCCCGATTTGGCAGGTTCACGGCCAGCGCGGCAGGTCGCCACGGCCTGCACCCACGAGCCTCAGGCGCGCACCGGCACCTGCTGCGCCTGCTCGGCCCGCGCGTCGTGGCCGATCGCCAGCACCAGCACGAAGGCCAGCACCGACAGCAGCGCCAGGAACATCACCGCGAACACGTCGTTGCCCATGCGGTCGCGCAGCATGCCGAAGATCGTCGGGCCGATGTAGCCGCCCAGGTTGCCGATGGCATTGATCCAGGCGATGCCCGCCGCAGCCGCCACGCCGCTGAGGATGGCCGTGGGAAAGGTCCAGAACACCGGCAGCGCACTGAAGATGCCGAAGGCGGCCAGCGTCACCGCCGCCATCTTGGGCACCGGCGCGGCAATGTTGGCGGCCGCCACCAGGCCCACGAAGATGCAGGCCAGCGGAATCAGCAGGAAGGCCTTGCGCTCGCGCCGGGCGTCCGAGGCGCGCGACCACAGCAGCATGGCGATGGCACCCACCAGGTAGGGGAAGGCGTTGACGAAGCCGACCTCCACATTGCCCAGGCCGCCGAAGCCCTTGATGATCTGCGGCAGGAAGAAGCCCAGGCCGTACAGCGGCACCGTGATGCCCATGTAGATGAAGCCCATGGCAATCACGCGCCAGTTGCGCAGCGACTGGGCCCATGAGATGGCATGCAGCGCCTCGCGGTTGCGGCGCTCGGCGGCCAGCCTGGTCGTGAGCCACTGGCGCTCCTCGCTCGTGAGCCACTTGGCGTCCGCCGGGCCGTCGGGCAGGTAGGCCAGCACCACGCCGGCCAGCACCAGCGCTGGCAGCGCCTCCAGGATGAACAGCCACTGCCAGCCGTGCAGGCCCATCGCGCCTTCCATGTTCAGGATGTAGCCGGAGATGGGCGAGCCGATGACGGTGGAAATGGGCACCGCGAACATGAACCAGCCCACGATGCGCGCCCGGTAGGCGCCCGGAAACCACAGCGTCAGATAGAAGATGACGCCGGGAAAGAAGCCCGCCTCGGCCGCGCCCAGCAGGAAGCGCACGAGGTTGAAGCTGGTGGCGCCGCCCACGCCGGCCTGGACGGCCGACAGCAGGCCCCAGCTGAGCATGATGCGGGCGATCCAGCGCCGCGCGCCGAAGCGCTCCAGCGCCAGGTTGCTGGGCACCTCGAGCAGGAAGTAAGCGACGAAAAAGATGCCGGCAGCACTGCCGAACACGGTACTGGTGAAACCCAGGTCCTTGGACATCGAGGCGCCCGCGAAGCCGAGGTTGACCCGGTCCAGGTAGGCGATGAAGTAGCTGACCATGAGCAGCGGCAGCAGCCGCCAACTCAGCTTGGACACGGTGCGCCGTGCGATGTCGTCCATGGGATGTCTCCTCTTGTCATGGGATGCGCGGCCGCACGTTTGCTGCTGCGGCCCTCGGACAGTATGGGCATGTCGCGCGCCCGGCGCGCGGATGGCGTCAGCCCACGGTCAGCACAAGGGAGCGGCCTGTCGCCTGCAAGACCGGGCGACGAGGTGAGCGCGGATGCTGCGTCCGTGAAAGTCCCGACGCGCTGGGCGGGGGCTGCGGGGCATAGTCAGCATCCCTTCAGGCGCTGGGCAATCCAGCCGCCTTGCTGCAGCGAATCAGGAGACTCTCCCATGACACTCACCCGCCTGGCCGCCGGCCTTGCACTGGGCCTCGGCATGGCCTGCGCCGCGTTGGCGCAGACCACGATGAAGATCAGCATCTCGGTCGCGCAGAACTCGCACCAGGGCGTGGCCATCGACACCTTCGCCAAGGAGGTCGAGAAGCGCACCAACGGCCGCTACAAGGTCCAGACCTTCTACAACGGGGCACTCGGCGGCGAGCGTGAATCCATCGAGGCGGTGCAACTGGGCACGCAGGAGCTGGCCTTCTCCTCCACCGGCCCGGTGCCCAACTTCGTGCCGGAGACCAAGATCCTGGACGTGCCCTTCCTCTTCCGCGACAAGGCCCATGCCCGCGCCGTGCTCGACGGCCCCATCGGGCAGGACCTGCTCAAGAAGTTCGACGCCAAGGGCTTCAAGGCGCTGGCCTGGGCCGAGAACGGCTTCCGGCACATGACCAACAGCAAGCGCGACGTGAAGGCGCCGGAGGACCTCAAGGGCCTGAAGATGCGCACCATGGAGAACCCGGTGCACATCGCCGCGTACAAGACCTTCGGCATCATCACCACGCCGATGGCCTTTCCCGAGGTCTTCACCGCCCTGCAGCAGGGCACCGTGGACGGCCAGGAGAACCCCCTGCCCGTGATCATCTCGGCCAAGTTCGACCAGGTGCAGAAGCACCTGTCGCTCACCGGCCATGTGTACTCGCCCTGCATCTTCGTGATGAACAAGGGCGTCTTCGACAAGCTGGCGCCGCCCGACCAGCAGGCCTTCCTCGACGCGGCCAAGGAAGCCGTCAAGGCCAACCGCGCCCGTGTGGACGAGGACGACGCCAAGGGCGTGGCCGACCTGCGGGCCAAAGGCATGACGGTGATCGACAACGTCGACAAGACCAAGTTCGTGGCGGCGCTGGCGCCGGCCCAGGCCCAGTTCGAGAAGGACTTCGGCAAGGCCAACCTGGACCGCATCCGCAACTACCAGCCCTGAACTTGCCGGGCAATGGCCCCACACCCTCGGCCCGCCTTGCCGGCGGGCTTTTTCATTCCCAAGAAACGCCTGTGAGATGAAAGACAAGTTCCTGGCCCTCGAACGCCGGACCACTGCGCTGTCCATGGCGCTGGCCTGCCTGATGCTGGTGGTGGCGGCGTCGCTCGGCATGTTCCAGATCGTCACCCGCTTCGTGCTGGAGCAACCGGCCGAGTGGAGCGAGATCCTGATCCGCATCAGCCTGATCTGGATGGTGTTCCTCGGCATTCCCATGGCCTTTCGCCAGGGCGCGATGGTGAGCGTGGATGTGCTCTATCGGTGGAGCCCGCCGCGCGTGCGCCGCCTGCTCGACGCGGCGGTGAGCCTGGCCGCGCTGGCCCTGATCGCGGTCATCCTGTGGTGGGGCTTCGACTATGCGATGCGCGGCCGGGTGCAGTCGATGGCTGGGCTCGAAAGCCTGTCGATGGTGTGGGCCTACCTGGCGCTGCCCGTCGGCGCCGCGTTCTCGATCTTCGGCATCGTGGGCAACTACCTCGATCCCAAGCGCCTCGAACTGGAGACCGCGCAATGACCCCCATCATGGTCGGCACGATGGTGCTGTGCTTCGCGCTCTCGGTGTCGGTGGCGGTCTCCATCGGCCTCGCGTCGATCGTCGGCATCCAGGTCAACGGCGCCAACATGCTGATCTCCGCCAAGGAGATCTTCAACTCGATCAACAAGTTTCCACTGGCCGCCATTCCCTTCTTCATCCTGGCGGGCAACCTGATGGAGACCGGCGGCATCTCCCGACGGCTGGTGGAGTTCGCCAAGAGCATCGTGGGCGGCATCCAGGGCGGCCTGCCCATGACCTGCGTGCTGACCTGCATGATCTTCGCGGCGGTATCCGGCTCGTCGGTGGCCACCACCTTCGCCATCGGCGCCATCCTGATTCCGGCCCTCATCAAACACGGCTATCCCACCAACTACGCGGCGGCCCTGCAGGCGACAAGCGCGGAGCTGGGCGTGATCATTCCCCCATCGATCCCCATGATCCTGTACGGCGTGAGCGCCGAGGTGTCCATCGGCGAACTGTTCATCGCCGGCTTCGGTCCGGGCCTGCTGATCAGTGGGGCGCTGATGCTCTTCGTCTGGGTCTACTGCAAATGGAAGGGCTGGGGCAAGAACGACGGCGAGGGGCGCATGCCCTTCGGCCGCGCGCTGTGGCAGGCCGGCTGGGCACTGCTGATGCCGGTGATCATCCTGGGCGGCATCTATGGCGGCGTGTTCACGCCCACCGAAGCCTCGGCCGTGGCGGTGTTCTACGCGCTGGTTGTCGGCATGGTGATCTACCGCGAGATCCGCCTGCCGGACCTCTACGCCATCCTGCGCAAGTCGGTGCTGTCGTCGGCGGTGATCATGTTCATCATCGCCAACGCGGGGCTGTTCGCCTTCCTGATCACCCGCGCCGGCGTGCCCGAGGCCATCGGCCACTGGCTGGAGGCGGTGCTGCAGTCGCCCACCATGTTCCTGCTGGGCGTCAACGCGGCGCTGTTCGTGATCGGCATGTTCATCGAGACCAGCGCCGCCATCATCGTGCTCGCCCCCATCCTCGCGCCCGTGGCCCAGCACTTCGGCATCGATCCGGTGCACTTCGGGCTGATCATGGTGGTGAACCTGGCGCTGGGCATGATCACCCCGCCCTTCGGCGTCAACCTGTTTGCCGCCTGCACCGTGGCGCGCATCTCGCTCGACAAGATCGTGACGCGGCTGATCCCCTTCATCCTGGTGGTGCTGGCCTGCCTGATGGTCATCACCTATGTGCCGGCCATCTCGCTGGGCCTGCGCGACCTGGTGTACGGGCGCTGAGCGGCTTCAAATAGCGCCCGCGACGCGCGCCTTGTCCCTTACACTGCGCGCTTCGTCAGGAGAGAGCCCCGCGCGACGGGGCCGCCGAAGGCGCAGGACTCGACGAGTTCCGAACGCTCAGGCAAAAGGACTGGCGGCACGCCCCGGGTTCGGGGCGTTTCCCTGCTGGAGAGAGGCGTCGTGGCGCAGGCCGCGCGTCCACCGAAGGAGCAAGCCCCCATCGCGGGGTGAATCTCTCAGGTAAAGCGGACAGCCGGGGTGGACCACGACAGCCGTCGTGGCGCTGTACACCCCGTGAGATGCCCATGTCCGCTGCTGCTGCTTCCTCTCCTGCCGCTCCCCTTCTTCATACCCCGCTGCACGGCCTGCATGTCGAACTGGGCGCCCGCATGGTGCCCTTCGCGGGCTATTCCATGCCCGTGCAGTACCCCGCCGGCCTGATCGCCGAGCACCGCCACACCCGCACCGCCGCCGGCCTGTTCGACATTTCGCACATGGGCCAGTTGCGCGTGTCCGGACCCGAGGCCGCCGCAGCGCTGGAGACGCTGATGCCGGTGGACGTCATCGGCCTGGCACCCGGCAAGCAGCGCTACGGCCTGCTGCTGGACGACGCAGGCGGCATCCTCGACGACCTGATGTTCTTCAACGAGGGGGGCGACTCCTTCTTCGTGATCGTCAACGGCGCCTGCAAGGCGGCCGACATCGCCCACATGCAGGCGCGCATCGGCCAGCGCTGCACGGTGCAGCCCCTGCCGGATCACGCACTGTTGGCGCTGCAGGGCCCGCAGGCGGCGGCCGTGATGACGCGGCTGGCGCCCGGCAGCGAGCGCCATGTGTTCATGACCGGCGGCGCGATGAGCATCGGCGGCATCCCCATCTTCGCCACCCGCAGCGGCTACACCGGCGAGGACGGCTTCGAGATCTCCGTCGCCGGCGCCGATGCCGAGCGCCTGGCCCGTCTGCTGCTGGCCCAGCCCGAGGTGGCGCCCATCGGCCTGGGCGCGCGCAACTCGCTGCGCCTCGAAGCCGGCCTGTGTCTCTACGGCAACGACATCGACACCACCACCACGCCCGTCGAGGCCGCGCTCACCTGGGCGATCCAGAAGGTGCGCCGCACCGGCGGCGAGCGCGCAGGCGGCTTTCCGGGGGCGGGCAAGGTGCTCGCCCAGCTCGATGGCAATGCGCCGGTCGCCCGCCGCCGTGTCGGCCTCGTGGCGCTGGAACGCGTACCGGTGCGCGAGCACACGCCGCTTCATCTGCCCAGCGGCGCCGCCATCGGCGAAGTGACCAGCGGCCTGCTGGCGCCCACGGTCGACCGGCCCATCGCCATGGCGTACGTCGATGCGACCCACGCCGCTGTCGGCACCCGCATCGATGCCCTGGTGCGCGGCAAGCCGGTGCCCATGGAGGTCGTTCCCATGCCCTTCGTGCCGGCGCGCTACTACCGCGGCTGAAGCGCTGCGCGCGTCCATCTCCGCCCGCGTCCCGACATGCCGCACCGCACCCGCGCCGTCAGACAAATGCCGACGCGCCTGCGCCCGGGGCGTACACGCAGCCGCCCCGCCCCGCGCTGATACTCGTCGCTCGACCTTTTCATTCAATCCCCCTCTTCTTCTTTCAGGAGCCCCGCATGACCATTCACTACTCCAAGGATCACGAGTGGATCGAGATCGCCGACCACGAAGCCGCCACCGTCGGCATCACCATGCATGCGCAGGAAGCGCTCGGTGATGTGGTCTTCGTCGA
Source organism: Pseudacidovorax intermedius (assembly GCF_003350475.1). Taxonomy (GTDB): domain Bacteria; phylum Pseudomonadota; class Gammaproteobacteria; order Burkholderiales; family Burkholderiaceae_C; genus Xenophilus; species Xenophilus intermedius. Next base: position 153,479 of record NZ_QQAV01000011.1, on the reverse strand, counting down.
CCTGCCCGAAGTCGGCAAGACCTTCAAGCAGGGCGAAGTCGCCGGCGTGGTCGAGTCCGTCAAGGCGGCCGCCGACATCTACATGCCCGTCACCGGCGAAATCGTCGAAGTGAACGAAGCCCTGCGCGCCGACCCGTCCCTGGCCAACAGCGACCCGATGGGCGCCGGCTGGTTCTTCAAGGTGCTGCTGCAGGACAAGGACATGGCCGAGTTCGACCAGCTGATGGACGAGCCGGGCTACGCCAAGTTCACCGAAGGCGCCTGAGGCCTGCGCCGGCGCGTCCGCACCGACGCGCTGGCATGCCTCCCTCTCCCGCTGGGAGAGGGTTGGGGTGAGGGCCACGGCCTGTCCTTCACCACCTCGCTTCCATTGCCCTCAGGCCCCAGCTCCCCGTTTCGCGAGAGCGCCCCGCTTCTTCTTCCCTTCACCCTGCCGGCCCGCTGCCATGAGCTCCTCCGCCTTCTCCCTGCGCGACCTCGAGAACCCCACCGAATTCATCGCCCGCCACATCGGCCCCGACGCCGAAGCCGAGGCGCGCATGCTGGCCACCGTGGGAGAAAGCTCGCGCGCCCAGCTCATCGACAGCATCGTGCCGCCCTCGATCCGCCGCAGTCAGCCGATGCAGCTGCCGCCCGCGGTGAGCGAGGCCGAGGCGCTGGCCGAGTTGAAGGCCATCGCATCGAAGAACCAGCGAGTGAAGAGCTTCATCGGCCAGGGCTACCACGGCACGCACACGCCGGGCGTCATCCTGCGCAACGTACTGGAGAACCCCGCCTGGTACACCGCCTACACGCCCTACCAGGCCGAGATCAGCCAGGGCCGCATGGAGGCGCTGGTCAACTTCCAGACCATGGTCACCGACCTGACCGGCATGGCCATCGCCAATGCCTCGATGCTGGACGAGGCCACCGCCGCCGCCGAGGCGATGACCCTGGCCCGGCGCAGCGTCAAGAGCAAGAGCCAACGCTTCGTCGTGGCGGGCGACGCGCATCCGCAGACCATCGAGGTGATCCAGACCCGCGCAGCGCCGCTGGGCATCGAGGTGGTGCTGGCCAATTCGCTGGCGCAATGGAACGAGCTGCTGACCGGCGACTACTTCGCCGTGCTGGCCCAGTACCCCGCCACCAGCGGCCGCATCGACGACCTGCGCGCCGATGCCGAGCTGATCCATGGCAAGCAGGCCGCGCTGATCGTCGCCACCGACCTGCTGGCCCTGACGCTGATCGCCCCGCCCGGCGAATGGGGCGCCGACATCGTGGTCGGCAGCACCCAGCGCTTCGGCATGCCCATGGGCGCCGGCGGCCCGCATGCCGCCTTCATGGCCTGCCGCGACGAAATCAAGCGCTCGCTGCCCGGCCGCCTGGTGGGCGTGAGCGTGGACAGCCACGGCGCGCCCGCCTACCGCCTCGCGCTGCAGACGCGCGAGCAGCACATCCGGCGCGAGAAGGCCACGTCCAACATCTGCACGGCGCAGGTGCTGCCGGCCGTCGTGGCCAGCATGTATGCCGTCTACCACGGCCCCGCCGGCCTGACGCGCATCGCCCGCCGCGTGGCCGCCTATACCGCCATCCTGGCCGCAGGCCTGAAGCAGCTGGGCGCGCCCTTGCGCGAGGTGCCGAGCTTCGACACGCTGTCGCTGCACACCAAGGACAGGACGCAGGCCGTCCTGGCCAAGGCCCTGTCGCTGGGCGCCAACCTGCGCGTCTACTTCGACGAGTACCTCTGCATCTCGCTGGACGAGACCACCACCCGCGCCGACCTGGCGCTGATCTGGCAGGCCTTCGCCGCTGACGGCCAGGCGCTGCCCCGCGTGGAGGACTTCGAGGCGAACCTGCCCTCGCTGATCCCCGAACCACTGCAGCGCACCAGCGGCTTCCTGACGCACCCGGTCTTCAACACGCACCACAGCGAGACGGCCATGCTGCGCTACATCCGCAGCCTGTCCGACAAGGACCTCGCACTGGACCGCAGCATGATCCCGCTGGGCAGTTGCACGATGAAACTCAACGCCACCAGCGAGATGATCCCCATCACCTGGCCCGAGTTCGCCGATGTGCACCCCTTCGCACCGGCAGAGCAGCTGGCCGGCTACGCCGAACTGGATGCGCAATTGCGCAACTGGCTGTGCCAGGCCACGGGCTATGCCGGCATCAGCCTGCAGCCCAATGCAGGCAGCCAGGGCGAGTACGCCGGTCTGCTGGCCATCAAGGCGTGGCACGAGAGCCGGGGCGAGTCGCACCGCAATATCTGCCTGATTCCTTCGTCTGCGCACGGCACCAACCCGGCCAGCGCGCAGATGGCGGGCATGCAGGTGGTGGTAACCGCCTGCGACGCCAACGGCAACGTCGACATCGACGACCTCAAGCGCGCCTGCGAGAAGCATGGCGACAGGCTCGCCTGCATCATGATCACCTACCCCAGCACCCATGGCGTGTTCGAAACGCGGGTGAAGGAGCTGTGCGAGATCGTGCATGCGCACGGCGGCCGCGTGTACGTGGACGGCGCCAACATGAACGCCCTGGTGGGCGTGGCGGCGCCCGGCGAGTTCGGCGGCGACGTGAGCCACCTGAACCTGCACAAGACCTTCTGCATCCCCCACGGCGGCGGCGGCCCGGGCGTCGGCCCGGTGTGCGTGGTGGAAGACCTGGTGCCCTTCCTGCCCGGTCATGCGACGGGCGGCAAGCCGGCAACGGTGGGGGCGGTGTCCGCCGCGCCCTTCGGCAACGCGGCCGTGCTGCCGATCAGCTGGATGTACATCCGCATGATGGGCGCCGAGGGCCTGAAGCAGGCCACCGAGACGGCCATCCTCAACGCCAACTACATCAGCGCGCGTCTGGCCGACCACTACCCCACGCTCTATGCCAGCGCCAACGGCCATGTGGCGCACGAATGCATCCTGGACCTGCGCGGCCTGAAGGAGACGAGCGGCGTGATGGCCGAGGATGTCGCCAAGCGCCTGATCGACTACGGTTTCCACGCGCCGACGCTGAGCTTTCCGGTGGCCAACACGCTGATGGTGGAGCCGACCGAGAGCGAGCCGCTGGCCGAGCTGGACCGCTTCATCGACGCCATGATCGCCATCCGCGGCGAGATCCGCCGCATCGAGGAGGGCGTGTGGCCGCGCGAGGACAACCCGCTGAAGAACGCGCCGCACACGGCGGCCACGCTGGCAGCCACCGACTGGGCGCATCCCTACTCCCGCGAGGTGGCGGCTTTTCCGCTGACCACGCTCAAGCAGGCCAAGTACTGGCCGCCGGTCGGGCGCGTGGACAACGTCTATGGCGACCGCAACCTGTTCTGCAGCTGCGTGCCGGTGAGCGAGTTGCAGGACGAATCGGCGTAGGGCTGGGTTGATCCGGAGCGGCCATTGTCGGCACCCGTGACGGGCGATCCCGGCGCTGTTGTGCGCGGGGTTGCGTGGCTTTGGGCTTTGGGCTTTGGGCTTTGGGCTTTGGGCTTTGGGCTTTGGGCTTTGGGCTTTGGGCTTCGAAGTGTGTGCCCGGTGGTCCGGCCCTGGTGCCGGTGAGGGCGTGTCGGCGCTTCAAGTGGGGCGGTCGGCGCTGCGCGCCGACTTCCCTGCGGTGCTCGGGCAGACGGGCTGCGGCAGAACTCGCTACGCGCTTCGCGCTGCGCTCAAACAACTGCCGCGAGTCAGTTCACGAAGCGGGCCTGTCCTTCGGCAGGCCCGCAGCCCGTCCGCCCTGCGCTCCTCGGCGCCCCACAGGCGCGCCGCCACGCCCTCACCGGCACCAGGGCCTGCACTGGGGGTAATCGGCCGGCACTACGTCCCGCACCTGCACCCTGCACCCTGCACCCTGCACCCTGCACCCCGCACCCCGCACTTCGACCTGGACCTGCACCCTGTGCCTGTGCCTTCACCCTGCACCGAAGCAGGCTCACTTGCGTTCCTGGCTGGACTCCTTCCCCCGCTGGGGGAAGGCAGGGAGGGATGGGGGCAGTGCGCCACCGTGGTTGCATTCCGCACAACTCCGGCCCCTTGGATGCCCAACGTCCGCCTCCACGCGTCGGCACCGGGCCCAGGGCGCGCGGGCGATTTCGGGGTCGGCGAGGCGCGCAGGATGGACGGGCTGCAGGCCTGCCGAAGGACAGGCCTGCTTCGTGAACTGACTCGCGGCGGTTGTTTGAGCGCAGCGCGAAGCGCGTAGCGAGTTCTGCCGCGGCCCGTCCATTCGAGCACCGCAGCGGAGTCGGCCCGCAGGGCCGACCGACCCCGTATGAGCCCGCGCGCCCTGGGCCCGGTGCCGGCGCGCGCCCCCAGCGACAAGCAAGGGCCCAAACGTCAAACGCCAAACGCCAAAAAGGCCCAAGACCTGAAGAAACCTGGTCTCCAGGGCCTTCAATCCACCCTAGCCCCCGATCGTCCGATCCAGGAAGCCCACGATCCGCGCCGTCACCTCGTCGCGGTTCGTCTCGTTCAGCAACTCGTGCCGAGCCTGCGGATACAGCGTCAGTTCCACATCCTTGACACCCGCATCGCGGTAGCGCTGCGCCACCACTTCAAGGGCCGCCCCGCCGCCCGCGATGGGATCGGCATCGCCCGAGAGGATCAGGATCGGCAGATCGGACCGGATACCGGGAAGCACCGCCGGGTCCGCCGCGCGGGCCAGGGTCTCGATGCCGGTGAAGGGCTCAGGGACGAAGCCGCAGGCCGGATCTGCGCAGTAGCGGTCTACCTCGGCCGCATCGCGGCTCAGCCATTCGAAGCCGGTGCGGTGCTCGAAGCCCTGGTTCAGCGAACTCAGGTCCACCGGTCCCGGCGCGGTCATCATGGCCACGATGCCGGAGACCTCGGTCGAGCCCAGCAACACCGCCGCCTCCACCTCCCGCGAATGGTCGAGCAGGAACTGCTGCGTGGCGAAGGAGCCCATGCTGTGGCCGATCAGCGCGAGCGGCAGGCCCGGATGGTCCTGGCGGATGCGGTGATTGAGTTGCAGCAGGTCGTCCACCCAGCCCGGCCAGCCGTCGCGGCCCCAATGGCCATAACGCCCTTGCGCCGTGCGGCCCGATCCGCGGCCATCGGGCGCATAGACCACGTAGCCCGCGGCGGCCAGCGCCTCGCCGAAGCGGCGGTAGCGCCCGCCATGCTCGCCCAGCCCATGCTGGACCTGGACAATGCCGCGCGGCGCGCCCTCGGGCGACCAGCGCCAGGCCTGGATGCGGATGCCGTCGCGCGAGTTGAACTCGATGCTGTCTTCTGTCATGGAACGTCTCCTGGATGAGGGCAACGAACCATTCTAGGAAGCGGCCCCGGCCGGGCCGGACGCGCTGGCGTCAGCGCGCCGAACGCGCGCCGGCTGCCCTCAGCGCGACGAATTGGCCGGACAGGTGCGCAGGCCCAGCAGCGTGTAGGCCGGGCAGAAGCGCAGCAGCCCCGTGGCCAGCGGCACCAGGCCGATCCAGCCCCAGGCCCCGATCACACCGGCCAGCGCCAGGCCGATGAGCACGAGGCCTGCCACGATCCGCAGCACGCGATCCAGGGTTCCGACATTGGGGGTCATGAGTGCTCCTCGATGAGTGAGATGGACAAGGGCGCCGCCGCTCAGGCGGACGCCGCGGAAAACTGGCGGAAGGCCTCCACGGCACTGGCGGCGTACATCGCGGAGGGCCCGCCGCCCATGTAGATGGCCACGCCCAGCGCCTCCTGCACCTCGGCCTCGGTCGCGCCCAGCCGGGCCAGCGCCTTGGTGTGGAAGCCGATGCAGCCCTCGCAATGGGCCGCGACGCCCGCGGCCAGCGCGATCAGCTCCTTGGTCTTGGCACTGAGCGCGCCCTCGGCCATGGCGGCCTTGCCCATGTCGGCGAAGCCCTTCATGACGCCGGGCACGGTCTGCCGCAAGGGCACGAGTTGCGCGGAGATGTCGTGGGTGATCTGTCGGTAGTCGGTCATGGCGGATTGCTGCTCGGCAGGGCCGGCCACGAAGCCGCGACACTCGACCCAGCGCAAGTCCATCATATTAGGAAACCCTAATATTCAACCACCCCCGGCCAGCGCGTTCGCACCATCCATGACCCACATCAACCCCGAGCACGCCCTGCTCCAGGAAGGCGCCCAGCAGGCCGCCGCCTTCCTGCGTGCGCTGGGCAACGAATCGCGCCTGCTGGTGCTGTGCCTGCTGGGCAAGCACGGCGAGCTGTCGGTGGGCGCGCTGCAGGCGGAGGTGGGCCTTGGCCAGTCGGCGCTGTCGCAGCACCTTGCCCGCCTGCGCGAAGACGGCCTGGTCGCCAGCCGGCGCGAGGGCCAGATGGTGTACTACCGCATCGACGATCCCAGGGCGGGCCGCATGATCGAACTGCTGGCCGAGCTGTTCTGTCCCTGAGGCCCGCCGTTTCTCAGAAGAAGGGCCCGGGCGCGTCGAAGTCCACCGTCTCCAGGCAGGCTTGCCGCAGCGCCGCCACCAGGGGGCGCGGGTCGTTGTGACGAAAGTGGAAGCCGTAGTCCAGCGTCGAGAGCGGCTCCGTGGCGGCCAGCCGGCACAGGATGCCGCGCTGCACCAGCCCGTCCGCCAGCCCGAGCGGCAGCATGCCGATGCCCTGCCCCGCCGCCAGCAGGCTCGCCACCGCGCCCCACTGGCTGCAACTCAGCACCGCGCGCGGCCGGGCACCGGCGCGGGCCATCCACCCGTCCTGCAACTGCGTGACGCCCGAGCCGCGCGGCAGCGCGACCAGCGTGTGCCGCGACCAGGACTCGGCATCCAGCCGTTCGATGCCTGCCGCCAGCTCGGCCGAGGCGCACCACACGAAGGCTGCCTGCCCGAGGGGCAAGGCGCTCAAGGTCGGCCGCGAGGCGGCGCCCGAGATCACGGCGGCGTCCAGCTCGGCCTGCTCGACACGCCGCGCCAGGTGCGCGCCGATGTCCACCTCGATGCGCAACTCCATCGCGGGATGCCGCGCGCGCAGCCAGGCCACCGCGCGAGCCAGCCAGGTCATGGATGCGAGTTCGCCCGTGCCCAGATGCGCGATGCCGCTCAGCGTCGCGCCCGGGCCCACGGCCATCCGCGCCTGCTCGGCGCGCTGGAGCAGATCGGCCGCCAGCGGCAGCAGACGCTGGCCGGCCTCGGTAAGCCGGGCGCGATGCCCCGCCCGGTCGAACAGGGGCGCGCCCAGCGCGGACTCCAGCTCGGCCAGACGCTTCGATAGCGAAGACACGCTCAAGTGCAGCCGCTCGGAGGCCAGCGCGAAGCTGGCACAGGTCGCGGCCCAGTAGAAGGCTTCCAGTTGCTTGAGCGTCACTTGTTCGACTTCAGTGAAATTGGCTGCGCTGGATTATTCGCTTTCGCTCGTGGAGCGGACTGCCTACAGTCCGGTCCCATCGCGCGCCAATCCGGCGCAGCCTGACAGCCCTCCATCTGCCCATGACCCCGACCTCCGCGCCCACCCCGGACTCCGGCCTCGCCCAACCGCCTGCCACTGCGCCGGCGCCCGCCCACGACCCGTGGCGCGCCTTCAGCGGCGGCGCCGCGCGCGGCCCGCTGGCCGAAGTGCTGGCCCTCGACGACTTCCAGCGCCTGGCCGCGCGCCACCTGCCGCGCGCCATCTACGGCTACGTGGCCGGCGCCGCCGAGACCAACAGCAGCCTGGACGACAACCGCCGCGCCTTCGCCGACTGGGGCTTCGTGCCGCGCGTGCTGGCCAATGTGTCGCAGCGCGACCTGGGCACCGAGCTCTTCGGCCGTCGCTACAGCGCGCCCTTCGGCATCGCGCCGATGGGCATTGCCGCGCTCTCGGCCTACCGCGGCGACGAGGCGATGGCGCGCGCCGCGGCACGCGCCGGCATTCCGTACGTACTCAGCGGCAGCTCGCTCACGCCCATGGAAAAGGTCATCGCCGCCGGCCCCGGCAGCTGGTTCCAGGCCTACCTGCCGGGCCAGCCCGAGCGCATCGACGCCCTGCTTGACCGCGTGGAGCGCGCCGGCTTCGAGACGCTGGTGATCACCGCCGACGTGCCCGTGGCCGGCAACCGCGAGAACAACATCCGCGCCGGCTTCTCGACCCCGTTGCGCCCGAGCCTGCGCCTGGCCTGGGACGGGCTGACGCATCCGCGCTGGACGCTGGGCACGCTGCTGCGCACGCTGGCAGACGGCATGCCGCACTTCGAGAACTCCTTCGCCGAGCGCGGTGCGCCGGTCATCTCGCGCAACGTGGAGCGCGACTTTTCCAAGCGCGACCATTTCGACTGGTCGCACATCGCCCGCATCCGCCGCCGCTGGCGCGGGCCGCTGGTGGTCAAGGGGCTGGTCTCGCCGCAGGACGCCGCGCTGGCCCGTCAGCATGGCGCCGACGGCATCGTGCTCTCCAACCACGGCGGGCGGCAGCTCGACGGCGCCGTCTCGGCCCTGCGCACGCTGCCGGCCGTGATGGACGTGGCCGGCGACATGGCGGTGATGATGGACGGCGGCATCCGCCGCGGCAGCGACGTGCTCAAGGCCCTGGCGCTGGGCGCGCGCTTCGTATGGCTGGGCCGGCCCTTCAACTTCGCGGCAGCGGTGGCCGGTGAGGCGGGCGTGGCGCATGCCATCCAGCTGCTGTCGGCCGAGGTGGACCGCAACCTGGCCATGCTGGGCGTCACGCGGCCGGCTCAGCTTTCGCCGGACTTCCTCATGCCGCGGGGTCCGGTGCCCGCGTGACGGGCCAGGCGTGCTGCAGCCGCCGCAGCTCGCTGGTGAGCTGGTGCACCGAGAAGGGCTTGGTCAGCACCGCCATGCCGGGCTCCAGCTGGCCGTCCCGGAGCAGCGCGTTTTCCGCATAGCCGGTGATGAAGAGCACCGGCAGCGCCGGTCGCAGGCTGCGCGCCGCGTCGGCCAGTTGCCGCCCGTTCATGCCACCCGGCAGGCCCACGTCGGTGATCAGCAGACGCACTTCGGGCGACGCGCGCAACATCGCCACGCCGGCCAGCGAATCGGCGGCTTCCAGCACCCTGCAGCCCAGGTCGCGCAGCGTCTCGGCCACGATCTGGCGCACGGCCTCTTCGTCCTCCACCACCAGCACGGGCCAGTCGGCCTGCGCGGCCGGGTCGGCCATGGCGCGGGTGTCGGTCGGTGCCACGGGCAGCGCACCCTCCATGGCGCGCGGCAGATGGATCGACACCACCGTGCCACGCCCCACTTCGGAGGCGATGCGCACCTGCCCGCCGGACTGACGCGCGAAGCCGTAGATCATCGACAACCCCAGCCCCGTGCCCTGCCCCAGCGGCTTGGTGGTGAAGAAGGGATCGAAGGCCTTGTCCAGCACGTCGGCCGGCATGCCCACGCCGTTGTCGGTCACGCGCAGCAGCAGGTAGTCGCCCTCGGGCAGGTCATGCGCACGGGCGGCGGGACCATCCATGGGCACGTTCACCGTCTCGATCAGCACCTGGCCGCCGTCGGGCATGGCGTCGCGGGCATTGATGCACAGGTTGAGCAGCGCGTTCTCCAGCTGCGACGGATCGACCAGCGCCGGCCAGGGCGCAGCCTGGGCATGCGTCAGGATGTGCACCTGCGGCCCCACCGTGCGCTGGATGAGCTCGACCATGCCGGCCACCAGTTCGTCCACCGGCGTGGGCCGCGGCGCGAGCGTCTGCCGGCGAGAGAAGGCCAGCAGCCGGTGCGTGAGCGCGGCGGCGCGCCGCGTGGCGTCCTGCGCCGTGCGGATGTAGCGGGCCAGGTGCTCGGGTTGGTTCTGCCGCAGCCGGATGTCCATCAGCTCCAGCGCACCGGAGACGGCCGCCAGCATGTTGTTGAAGTCGTGCGCCAGGCCGCCGGTGAGCTGGCCGATGGCTTCCATCTTGCGGGCCTGGTGCAGCGCTTCCTCCGCCGCCTCGAGCTTGCGGGTGCGCTCGCTCACGGCGTCCTGCAGCGCATCGCGCGAGCGGCTGAGCATCTCGCGCGCGTCGATGATGGCGTCCATCTCGGTGCAGATGCCCACCCAGGCCATGGCGCTGTCGGTCTCTCCCGCCACCGGGTGCGCGCGGGACAGCCACCAGCGGTAGCCGTCGCGCGGGCTGCGCATTCGGAACTCCGCCTCGTAGGGCATGCGTGCCTTCACTGCGCGCTGCCAGGCACCGGCGAGCGCCGGCAGGTCGTCCGGATGCACGAAATCGCCCCAGCCCTCGTCCAGGAAGCGCTCGCGTGGCTGGCCGCTGAAGGCGGTCCAGCGCGGGCTGACGTAGCGCACCATGCCGGCGCGGTCGGCCGTCCACACGAAGCCCGGCAGCTCGTCGAGGATGCGCCGCTGCTGCTCGGCCTCGGCCGCGAGCTGCTGCTGCGCCAGCACGCGCGCGGTGGTCTCGGTGGTGAAGCAGAACACGCCGCGCACCACGTCGCCGTCGTAGATCGGCGAGTACGAGTAGGACCACCAGGTCTGCTCTTCATGCCCATAGCGCGCCATGGTGATGGGCACGTCGACGAAGCGGCTCGCGCGGCCGGCCAGCGCCTGCTCAAGCGGGCCACGCACGGCCTCCCAGGCGTCGGACCACAGCACGGGCAGCGACTGGCCCAGCGCGCCATCCAGCCTCGGCCCCAGGATCGGCCGGTAGGCGTCGTTGAAGAAGAAGGTCAGCGCATCGCCCCAGACCAGGTACATGCTCTCGGGCGAGTTGAGCATCAGGGCGAGCGCATTGCGCAACGCGCCCGGCCATTGCTCCGCAGGCCCGAGCGGTGTCGCGGCCCAGTCATGGGCCCGCACTGCCGCGCCCATGGCGCCGCCGTCGACAGGAAAGGGGGAATTCATCTGCGCTGTGCTTCAGTCAGGCGGGTTCGCCGACCAGGAGACGGCCATCGCCGCGATGGCCGGAAGCATTGTCGCGAAGTGTGAATGCAGCCTTGCCGAATGCCCCTGCGTGGCCGTTGCGTCCGACAGCCGCACGCTGGCGTCGGTGCGCTCAACGGCCCCGCGCCGACTTGCGACGTGGTGTCGCGGCGCGCAGCTCGCCCTTGCCGGGCGGCGGCGGGGGTGGCGACTGCAGTTGCTCGATGGACAGCAGCGCGTCCACATGGCCGACGAAATGCTCCAGATAGCCCGGCGCCAGCTGCTGCATCAGGGCCAGGGCGCGATAGACCAGCTGGTGCGAATTCAACGGACCGGCCTGGGCCGGCACCTGGGCCGTCGCGTCGCGCAGGCGTTGTTGCGCCGACAGGCGCGACCAGGTGCCGCGGAAACGTCGCAGCGCCTTGAGCTCCGGCGGCCGGGACTGGCCCTCGGCCGTCGCCAGCAGCGGCGGCCCGTCCTCGGGGGCGCTGCGGCCACGCTGCGCCAGGGCATCGGCCAACTGGCCGAGGGCACCGCGCGGTGCCGGCGCCGGCGCTTCGCTGGCCTGAGCCGGCCGCGCAGCCAGGCCGGCGGCATAGCGATCAAGGGCTGCCTCCAACCGGGGCACCAGCAGTTGCTGGATCCGCTGCGGCTGCCCGACGGTGCGCCGCGCCAGCGCTTCCATCACGAGGAAGGCGGCGGGATCGGCCCGGTCCGACCCGTCTTCGCGCCAGGCGGTGAGGCGCGCCTGCAGTGCAGTCATCGCGGTCATCATCAGGGCTTGACCGCCGCCTTGCCGGCCTCGGTGCGGGCGGGCCGCGGCATGGGCGCCATCTCGACGCGGCGGTTGCGGGCGCGGCCGTCGGCGTCGGCATTGGAGGCCACGGCCTGCTGGGAACCGAAGGCGGCGGCGAACACGGCATCGGCCGGAATGCCCTCGTCGATCAGCGCGCGGGTCACGGTGAGCGCGCGCTGGGCCGACAGCTCCCAGTTGTCGGCGAAACGGCGGCTGTCGCCACGCACCTGCCGGTCGTCGGTGAAGCCGCTGACCATCAGGATCTCGCCGCGTTCGCGCAGATAGCGGCCCAGCGGGCCGGCCAGGGTCTTGAGCAGCTGGCGGCCTTCGGGCTGCAGCTCGTCGGAGGCGAAGGCGAAGAGCACGCTGCCGCGGATGCCGATGCGCCCGTCCGCCAGCGTCACGCGGCCGGCGGCCAGCGGGCCGGCCAGGGCCTGCTCCAGCGTCTGCAGCCGGCGGGCAGCCTGCTCGCGCTGCTGCACCTCCGCCTTGAGGCGGTCGGCCAGTTCCATCTGCATGCCCAGCGCCGCCACGAGGATGAGCGCGAAGGCGCCCAGCACACCGGCCATCAGGTCGCCGAAGACGGCCCAGACCGGCACCGCCGGCTCGGCGCCGCCGTCGACGAGGTCGTCGTTCAGGGCTGCCATGTCAAGCTTCTGCGTGCGCATCCACCCCGCGCTGGGCGGCCAGGTGCTGCAGGTCGTCGATGATCTGTTTCTGCGCGCCGATGCTCAGCTCGATCACCTCGCGGGCCTGGGCCACGTAGTAGTCCAGCTGCTCGTCGCTGCGGGCCAGGGACTTGGTCAGCGCCGTCTCGATGCCCTTGAGCTGCGTCAGCAGCTCGCCGTTGGCCTGGCCGAAGAGCTGCACCGCACCGCCGAAGGCTTCGCCCAGGCTGGCCACTTCGACCGCGCTGGCGCCCAGCTGCGTGCCGGCCTCGTCCAGTCGGGCGGCCTGGGCGTCCAGCGCCTGGCCGAAGCGCTCCACCTGCGCCTGCAGCGTCTCGCCGAAGCGGCCGCTGGCACGCTCCATCAGGCCGGTGGTGGTGTCCACCAGCGCGTCGATGGCGCCGCGCTGCTCGGTGGCCTGGCGGTTGAGCGCCTCCAGCAGCGTGCCCAGGGTCTGCATCAGGCGCTCGCGTTCCTCCAGCGTGGCCTGGTCGCGGGCCATGCTGTCGCTGATGCGCTCGCGCAGCTCGCCCATCACCTCGGCCGCGGCGCGTGGTGCCTCGGCGGCGGCCTGCACCAGCTGGCCGATCTCGGCCAGGGTGCGCTGGGCCTGCGCCTCCATCTGGGTGCTCATGTCGGTGGCGGTACGGGCCAGGGCGGCGCCGGCCTCGCGCAACTGGCGGGTGGCCTGCTCGCCGGCGGCTTCCCACTGCGTGCGCAGGGTGGCGACGGTGGCTTCCAGCGCGCCGGTCCAGGCGACCTGGCGCTCGGCCTCCTGCGAGGCGCGCTGCTCGATCTGCGCCAGCGTGCGCTCGGCCTGGGCCTGGGCCGTGCTGCCGATGTCGATGGCAGCCTGGCGCAACTGCTCGCCCACCTGCTGCCACTGCCCCACGGCCTCGCCGGTGGCGCGCTGCAGGCCGTCGGCAACTTGGCCGGTCGCCTGCTGCAGCTGACCCGCGGCCTGGCTGCTGGCCAGGGCCAGGGCCTCGGCGGCGCCGGTGCTGGCGCGTTCGAGCTGAGCGGCGATCTGACCGCTGGCGCGCTCCAGCTCGGCGGAGGCGGCCCGGCCGGCCTGCAGCCACTGGTCGGCCGCGGCGCTGCCGGTCTGCTGCCATTGCTCGCGCAGGTTGGCGGCCATGGTCTCCAGGGCGGCCGTCCATTGCTGGAGGCGGCCGTCGTCCAGGGCGGCGCGGCGCTCCATCTCGGCCAGGGTACGGCGGGCCTGTTCTTCGGCATGGCCGCCCACCTCGGCGGCGGTGTGGCGCAGGGCATCGCCCAGTTGCTGCCACTGGCCGGCGGATTCGGCACCGGCGGCGCGCCATTCCTCGCGCAGGGCGGTGGCGGTGGTTTCGAGCGCGGCGCGCCAGTCGGCCAGGCGGCTTTCGTCGGCGGCGGCGCGGCGGTCCAGGTCGGCCAGCAGGCGCTGGGCCTGGGCCTCGGCACCGGCGGTGATGTCGCGCACGCTGCGCGACAGGGTCTCGCCGACGGATTGCCATTCGCCGGTGGCCTGGGCGCCGGCCTGCTGCCACTGCTGGCGCAGTTCCTCGGCGAGGCTGCGCAGCGCGCCGGTCCAGGCAGCCAGGCGGGTGTCGTCGTGGGCGGCCATGCGGCTTTGGAGTTCGGTATGGGCAGCAGCGACGCCTTCGTGCAGGGCGACAGCCTGGCTGGCGAAGCCTTCGGCGGCGCGCTGCAGCGCGGCCTCGTGGCGCATGGCCATCTGTTCGGCACCGGCGGCCTGCTGGGACAGGGCCTCCGCCCAGCGCTGGCCCAGGGTTTCGGACTGGCGGTCCAGCCGGGCCGCCAGATCGTCGGCCAGCGCCAGGCTGTGCTGCTGCGTGTGCTGGGTAAAGCGGGTCAGCGCCTCGTCCAGAGCCGCATCGCGCTGCTGGGCATGGCCGGTGAAACGGGCCAGCGCCTCGTCGAAGGCGCGGCTGCCGGCGGCCTGCGCCGCCTGCTGTTCGGCCAGGGCGCTGCGCCACAGGCCGGCCACTTCGGTGGTGGCCTGGCCGAAGCGCTCGGCCACGCCGTCGAGCTGTCGGCGCACCTGTTCGGCCATGGCGGACTGCAGGCGGCCGCTTTCCTGCGCCAGGCCGGCCAGCGTGGCCTCGATGGCGGGCTGGATGGCGGCGCCGCTCAGGCGCGCGCCCTCGGCCACGCTCTCCTTGAGGCTGCGCTCGAGCGAGGCGGCGAGCGCGGCATAGGCCGACTCGGCCTGGGTGTGGAAGCGGGCCTGGTCGGCGGTGAGCCGCTCGTTCAGGGCCTGCTGCTGGCGCTCCAGCGCTTCCATGGTGGCCTGCAGCCGCTCGACCAGGGTGGGCAGCAGGCCGGCCTGCTGCTCCATCAGCTTGAGCGAGGCCTCGCGGTGGTGCGTGGCCGAGAAGGCGCGCAGCGGGCCGGCGATGGCCGCGTCCAGTTGCTGGCCCACCTGCACCCGCTCACGGCGGGCCAGGGCCGACATCAGGCCCAGCGCCGCCGAGGCGGCCACGCCGGCCACCGAGGTGCCGAAGGCCAGGCCCAGACCGCGCACCGGGGCCGACAGCGCATCGCGGATGCCCTGCAGCTCGGTGGCGCCGGTGAGCGCGGCGCCGGTGCCGTCCAGCGTGACGACCATGCCCATGAAGGTGCCCAGCATGCCCAGCAGCACCAGCAGGCCGGTGATGTAGGGCGCGAGCGCCGGGCCGGGCAAGGCGACGCGGCCGCCTTCGATGCGCTGACGCACCGCGCCCTGCAGCGCGGGTTCGACCGGGGCCAGCCAGGCATGGCGGGCATCGGCCGGGGCGCTGCCGAGGCTGTCGAGCGCGCGGGCCAGCGTGCGTGTCGCGCGGTCGAAGCGCAGCAGCTCCACGCCGCCCACCAGAAAGAACACACCGATCAGCACCATCACCGCCAGCGCGAGCGGCTGGCGGCCCAGGTAGCCGGCGCCGACCCACAGCACGGCGGCCAGTCCGGCCGCGAACACCGCCCCTTGGAGGGCCTTGGCAATCAGTCTCGTCATTCGTCCTTGTTTCCTGGTGTGGCCACCGTCGGCGCGGCGGCGCCCGGTGGCCGGAGGGCTTCGAGCAGGGCCAGCGCGGGCTGCATCCGCAGCTCCAGTTCGGCCAGCAGCACGGTGTGCAGGTCCTGGCGGAAAGGCTCCAGCCAGCTTTCGTCCTCGGGTCCATGCGCCTCGGCGAGGCGACGGAAGTGCTTCTCGAGCATCGGCGGCACGCCGGCCATGAGCCGGTCCTCGTGCGGGCCCAGGGTCTGGGCCATCACAGCATCCACGGCGGCCAGCCGCGCCAGCTCGGGCGAGCGGGCCGCCACCACGGCACGCAGGCGCTCGCGCAGCAGGCCGATCGCCATCTCCATCGCCTGCTGGCGTGCCAGATAGCGCTGCCGGTACGGCGAGAAGCCGATGCCCTGCTCGAAGGTGGACCGGCCGGCGGCGGCGGCCTCCTTGGCATGGCCATGGGCCAAAACCGCGCGCACGCGCTCCACCTCGGCCTGCTCCTGCAGCCAGGGATCGTCGGTGGTGGAAGGGGCGCCGGCAGCGCTCGGGGCCGGCAGCGGCCGTTCGAGGGCCGCTGACAGCGAGATGGCATCCGTCCAGCCGAGCCAATGGCTCAGGCGGTCGGCGAAGGCGTCTCTGGAATCCCGGACCTGCGCCCGCGGACCGGCAAGGCCGGCCAGCAATCGCACAAGCGCCGCACCGGTCAGGCCCGTGCGCACGGTGGTGAGCGCCATGGGGGTTGCCGGGTCGAAAAACCGCGCAGTCTACACCGGGGGTCAGCGGGCTCCGGCCGCGCCACCTGACAGCTTTGTCATCTTGCCGTCAGCGAGGCGTCGGCACCCGGCGCCCACAGTGGCGGCCGTGTCTGCCATGCTGCCCATGCCTTCCTTCGACCAAGACCGCTTCCCGCGCTGCGGGCGCCCTGCCCTTGAACGGCGGCGCTCGCCCAAGCTCCCGCTGACCGCCCTGTGCGCCGCCCTGCTGATGGCGGGCTGCGCCGTCGGTCCCGACTACCAGCCGCCGCCCGTGCCCAGTGGCGCCAGCCACGGCGCCTTCAAGGAAGACGGCCCCTGGCGCCCCGCGGCGCCGAAGGCGGCCGATGCCGACTCGCCATGGTGGAGCCAGTTCGGCGATCCGCAGTTGGACGCACTGGTCGCCCAGGCCATGACGGCCAGCCCCACGCTGGCCCAGGCCTCGGCCACCTACCGCCAGGCCCAGGCGCTGGTCGATGGCGCCTCGGCCGGCTTCTTCCCGACCGTGGGCGCGAGCGCCTCGGGCGGGCGCGGGCGCAGCAAGAGCAACGGCACCTCGGTGCTGGGCGACACCCATGCCTGGTCGCTGCAGGCGGCCTGGGAGCCGGACTTCTTCGGCAAGGTGAGCCGTGGCGCCGAAGCGGCGGCCGACAGCGCCCAGGCCAGCGCCGCCGACCTGGCCGCGGCCCGGCTCACGCTGCAGGCGGCCGTGGTCAACGACTACATCCAGCTGCGCCTGGACGACCGCCAGAAGGCGCTCTACGCCCGCACCGTGGCGGGCTACCGCGATTCGCTGCGGCTGGCGCAGGCGCAGTACCGCGCCGGCACCGCGTTGCGCTCGGACGTGGCGCTGGCCGAAAGCAACCTGGCCTCGGCCGAGGCCCAGGCCATCGACATCGACCTGACCCGCCGCCAGCTGGAGCACGCCCTGGCCGTGCTGCTGGGCAGGACACCCGGCGAGTTCTCGCTGCCGCCGCTGACCGAAGAGGCGTCCTCGCCCCTCGCCCTGCCGGTGATGCCGCCCGGCCTGCCCTCGCAGCTGCTGGAACGCCGGCCCGACATCGCGGGCGCCGAGCGCCGCGTGGCGGCCGCCAATGCGCAGATCGGCGTGGCGACGGCCGCCTACTACCCCGACTTCACGCTCAGCGCGAGCGGGGGCTTCTCGGGCGCCGGCCTCACGGCCTGGGCCCGCACGCCGGACAAGGTGTGGGCCCTGGGCTTCGCGCTCGCGGCGTCGATCTACGACGGCGGCGCCCGCAGCGCCAAGGTGGCGCAGGCCCGCGCCGCCTTCGACGGTGCGGCCGCCGGCTACCGCCAGACGGTGCTGGCCGCCTTCCAGGACGTGGAGGACAACCTGGCCGCCCTGCGCGAACTGGCCCACGAGCGCGAGGCCCAGAACCGCGCAGTGAAGGCCGCCCGCGACTCCCTGCGTGTGGTGCTGAGCCAGTACCGCGCCGGCACCGCCAACTACACCACCGTCGTCACCACCCAGGCACTGGCGCTGACAGCCGAGCGCAGCGCGCTGCAGCTGGAAGGCCGGCAGTACGCGGCCAGCGTCGCGTTGGTCAAGGCGCTGGGCGGCGGTTGGGGTACGGGCCAGTTGCCCGCCATCCCCCACGCCAGCGACGCGGCCGACGCCACGCCCGCCACCGCGCCTGCGGCGACGCCCACGGCGGCGTCCGCCCCCTCCGCCGAAATCGCTGCCTCCGCCAGGCCCGCCACGCGCTGATCCGTCTTTCCGTCGAACGCCATGTCCCTGCCCCATCGCACTCCCCTCGTCTCCCGCCGCGGCCGCACGGCCGGCGCGGCGGTCGCCACCGTCGCCCTGCTGATCGCCGCCTGGCATCCCGGACTGCACCGCGACGCGCATGCCGCCGAGCCCGCCAAGGCGCCGCCCGCCGTGCCGGTGCGCGTGGCCACGGTTCAGCGCAAGGACGTGCCCCTGGCCATGACCGGCATGGGCAGCGTGCTGCCCATGGCCTCGGTCACCGTCCGCACCCGGGTGGACGGCCAGTTGGAGGCCGTCAACTTCAAGGAAGGCCAGGACGTGAAGGCCGGCCAGGTGCTGGCCCGTCTGGACGCCCGCGCGCTGCAGGCGGCCCTGGCCCAGGCCCAGGGCACGCTGGCGCGCGACAACGCGCAGCTGACCAATGCCCGCGCCGACCTGCAGCGCTACACCGAGCTGCAGCAGCAGGACGCCGCCACGCGCCAGCAGCTGGACACCCAGGCCGCCCTGGTGCGCCAGCTCACCGCCACCGTGCAGAGCGACACCGCCGCCGTCTCCGCCGCGCAGGTGCAGCTGAGCTACGCGACGCTCGCCGCGCCGCTGTCGGGTCGCATCGGCGCCCGGTTGGTCGACCCCGGCAACATCGTCCACGCCACCGACGCGGCCGGCCTGCTGGTCATCAACCAGATCGATCCCATCGCCGTGCAGTTCACCCTGCCCGAAAGCGCCTTCCAGGCCATCAACACGGCCCTGCACGGACCGGCGCCGCTGCAGGTGCAGGCCATCGACCGCACCACGCACGAGGTGCTGGCCGCCGGCGAGCTGACGCTGCTGAACAACCAGATCGACGTCACCACCGGCACCATCGCCATGAAGGGCCGCTTCGCCAACCCCGACCACAAGCTGTGGCCCGGGCAGTCGGTGGACGCCCGGCTGGTGCTGGGCCAGCAGCGCAATGCGCTGACCGTGCCGGTCGCCGCCGTGCAGCGCGGGCCCAACGGCCTGTTCAGCTACGTGGTCGATTCCGACAGCAAGGCACGCGTGCAAGCCATCGAGGTGGGCAGCAGCGAAGGCAACACGGCCGTCGTGACCAAGGGCCTGAATGCCGGTGACCGCGTGGTGACGGACGGCCAGTTCCGCCTGGCCCCCGGCACCGCGGTACGCGAGGCCAAGGAAGGCGGCGACGCCAAGGGCGCTGCCCCCGGCGCCGACAAACCGGCCGGTGCCAAGGCCGCCGAGACCGCCAAGGGCGGCCAGGGAGCCGGCTCGTGAGCATCTCCGCCGCCTTCATCCGCCGGCCCATCGGCACCTCGCTGCTGGCCGTGGCGCTGCTGCTGATCGGCCTGGTGGCCTGGCCGATGCTGCCGGTGGCGCCGCTGCCGCAGGTGGACTTCCCCACGCTGCAGGTCACCGGCCGACTGCCGGGCGCCAGCCCCGAGACCATGGCCTCGAACGTGGCGCAGCCGCTGGAGCGGCAGTTCTCGCTGATCCCCGGCCTGTCGCAGATGACCTCGACCAGCTCGCTGGGCCTGACGCAGATCACGCTGCAGTTCGACCTGGACCGCAACATCGACGGCGCCGCGCTGGACGTGCAGACCGCCATCAACTCGGCCACGGGCCAGTTGCCCAAGAACCTGCCCAGCCCGCCGAGCTTCCGCAAGATCAACCCGGCCGATGCGCCGGTGCTGATCCTGGCGGTGCAGTCGCAGGTGCTGCCGATGACGCAGGTGGACGACTATGCCGAGAACATCCTGGCGCAGCAAATCTCGCGCATCGAGGGCGTGGGCCTGGTCAACGTATTCGGCCAGCAGAAGCCGGCCGTGCGCATCCAGGTCGACCCGGCCAAGATCCGCGGCCTGGGCCTGAGCCTGGAGGACATCCGCGGCGTGATCGCCAACACCACGGTGAGCGCACCCACCGGCACGCTGGACGGCGCTTCCCAGGCCATGAACGTCTACACCAACGACCAGCTGCTCAAGGCCGCGCCGTGGAACGACATGGTGCTGGCCTACCGCAATGGCGCCCCCATCCGCGTGCGCGACGTGGGCGTGGCCGTGGACGGGCCCGAGAACGCCAAGATCGCCGCGTGGGCCTTCCCGGGCAAGGCCGAGCCCGAGGGCAGCCACATCGAGCCGGGCCAGGCGATCTCTCTGGCCATCACCAAGATGCCGGGCGCCAACGTGATCGACACCGTGGACCGCATCTTCGCGGCGCTGCCCAAGCTCAAAGCCTCCATCCCGCCCAGCGTGACGGTGAGCACCATCATCGACCGCACGCAGACCATCCGCGCCTCGGTCAAGGACGTGGAGTTCACCCTCGTGCTGTCGGTGGCGTTGGTGGTGGCGGTGATCTTCGTCTTCCTGCGCAGCCTGACCGTCACGCTGATCCCCAGCGTGACCGTGCCGCTGGCCCTGCTGGGCACGGCCGCCGTCATGTACGTGCTGGGCTATTCACTGGACAACCTCTCGCTCATGGCGCTGACCATCGCGGTGGGCTTCGTGGTGGACGACGCCATCGTGATGCTGGAGAACATCTACCGCCACATCGAGGACGGCATGCCGCCGATGCAGGCGGCGCTGCAGGGCGCGCAGGAGATCGGCTTCACCATCGTGTCGATCTCGGTCTCGCTGGTGGCGGTGTCCATTCCGCTGCTGCTGATGGGCGGCATCGTGGGCCGGCTGTTCCGCGAGTTCGCGGTGACGGTGACGCTGACCATTGCCGTGTCGGTGGTGGTCTCGCTCACGCTCACGCCCATGCTGTGCGCCAGGTTCCTGAAGAACCCGCATGGCGACGGCGCCCACGCGGCGCCCAAGCACGGCAAGCTCTTCGACCTGTTCGAGCGCGGCTTCGAGGCCATGATCGGCGGCTACCGCCGTGCGCTGGAAGTGGTGTTGCGCCATCCCTTCATCACGCTGATGAGCTTCATCGCGACGGTGGCCGCCACGGTGGCGCTGTTCGTCGTGATCCCCAAGGGCTTCTTCCCGCAGCAGGACACGGGCTACATCTTCGGCACCGCGGTGGCGGGGCAGGACTCGTCGTCCGAGGCCATGCACGGGCGCATGCTGGCCCTGGCCGACATCGTGCGGCAGGACCCGGACGTCACCGCCTTCGGCCTGCAGGCCGGCGCCAGCACCTTCAACTCGGGCAACTTCTTCATCGGCCTCAAGCCCAAGGAAGACGGCCGCACCGAGACGGCCGACGAGATCATCGGCCGCCTGCGGCCCAAGCTGGCCCGTGTGCCCGGCATCACGCTCTACATGCAGGCGGGGCAGGACATCAACGTGGGCGGACGGCTGGCACGCACGCAGTACCAGTACACGCTGACCGACACCGACCTGGGCGAGCTCGACACCTGGACGCAGCGCATCACCCAGCGGCTGCAGCAGCTGCCGGCCCTGACCGACGTGAGCTCCGACCAGCAGAACGCCGCGCCCATGGCCAGCCTGACCATCGACCGGCAGCGCGCCTCCAGCTACGGCATCACGCCGGCACTGATCGACGCCACGCTGTACGACGCCATCGGCCAGCGGCAGGTGGCGCAGTACTTCACCCAGCTCAACAGCTACAACGTGGTGCTGGAGGTGACGCCCGCGTTGCAGCAGGACCCGAGCCTGTTCGACCGGCTGTTCATCACCTCGCCCATCAACGGCCAGCAGATTCCGCTGTCCACCTTCGTGAAGGTGGACACGACGCGCACCAGCTACCTGGCCGTGAACCACCAGGGCCAGTTCCCGGCGGCGACCATCTCCTTCAACCTCAAGCCCGGCTTCGCGCTGGGCCAGGCGGTGCAGCAGATCCAGCAGGCGCAGGCCGAGATGGGCGTGCCGCCCACGCTCACCGGTAGCTTCCAGGGCACGGCGCAGGCCTTCAGCGCGTCGCTGCGCACCCAGCCCTACCTGATCCTGGCGGCGCTGATCGCGGTGTACATCGTGCTGGGTCTGCTGTACGAGAGCTATATCCATCCGCTCACCATCCTTTCCACCCTGCCCTCGGCCGGCGTCGGGGCGCTGCTGATCCTGATGGCGGGCGGCTACGATCTGAGCGTGATCGCACTCATCGGCATCATCCTGCTCATCGGCATCGTCAAGAAGAACGGCATCATGATGGTGGACTTCGCCCTGCATGCCGAGCGCGACCGCGGCATGAGTCCGCGCGACGCCATCTTCGAGGCCTGCGTGCTGCGCTTCCGCCCCATCATGATGACCACCATGTGCGCCCTGCTCTCCGGCCTGCCGCTGATGCTGGGCCATGGCGCCGGCTCCGAGCTGCGCCGGCCGCTGGGTTATGCGATGGTGGGCGGACTGCTGCTGTCGCAGGTGCTCACGCTCTTCACCACGCCGGTGGTCTACCTCTACCTCGACCGCGCCCACCACTGGTACGTGCGCCGCAAGGCCGCGCGCGCCGCCCGTACCGCGACGCCGCGGCTGGAGGCCGCCGGGTCATGATGCGCGTGCTGATCGTCGAGGACGAGCGCAAGACGGCCGACTACCTCAGCCAGGGCCTGACCGAGCAGGGCTGCACGGTGGACGTCGCCTACGACGGCATCGACGGCCAGCACCTGGCGCTGCACCACGACTTCGACGTCATCGTGCTTGACGCCATGCTCCCGGGCCTGGACGGCTTCGAGGTGCTGCGCTCGCTGCGTGCCGTCAAGGGCACGCCCGTCATCATGCTCACCGCCCGCGACGGCGTGGAAGACCGGGTGCGGGGCCTGCAGGGCGGCGCGGACGACTACCTCGTCAAGCCCTTCTCGTTCATCGAGCTGCAGGCCCGGCTGCAGGCGCTCACGCGCCGCGGCCGCGCGCAGGAGCCCACGCTGCTGCGCGTGGGCGATCTGCAGATCGACCTGATCAGCCGCCGCGCCCTGCGCGCCGGTCAGCGCATCGACCTCACGGCCAAGGAATTCGCACTGCTCACCCTGCTGGCCCGCCGCCAGGGCGACATCCTGTCCAAGACCGCCATCGCCGAGCAGGTGTGGGACATGAACTTCGACAGCAACACCAATGTGGTCGAGGTGGCCATCAAGCGCCTGCGCGGCAAGATCGACCTGCCCTTCGCCCAAGCGCTGCTGCACACGGTGCGCGGCATGGGCTATGTGCTGGAAGAGCGCGCGCCGGGCACTGCCGGCGGCGACGACGACTGAGGGCATGCGCCGCGGCTCCATCGCCCTGCGTCTGGCGCTGATGTTCACCGCCGTGGCGGTGTTCATCTTCGCGTTGCTGGGTGTGGCGCTGTTGCAGGTGTTGCGGCACGAGCTGCGGCGCCACGAGCGCGAAGAGGTGCAGAGCCGCCTGGAGGATGTGCGCTACATGCTGGAGCATGGCCGCTCGTCGCAACTGGGCCTGCGTGTCCGCGAGAAGATCTCCGCGCTCGAAAGCCGCAACGGCGAGGTGCGCTACTGGATGTGGAGCGAGGCGCCCGGCTTCCGCTGGGCCGACGGCGCCCAGGCCATGGCGGATGCGCTGCACGAGGAGGACGGGGTGGTCGAGCTGCCCCTCGGCCCCAACGGCCGGCCCATGGCGCTGATGTCGGCACGGCTGCCGGCCAACGACGTGCGGCCCGAGGTTCAGCTCATCGCCGGCGTGAGCGGTGCCGCGCCACGCCAGACCCTGCACACCTTCGAGGCCGCCATGGCCCTGCTGGCGCTGACCGGCGCGGGCGTGGCTGCACTGATGGGCTATTGGGTCGCTCGTGTCGGCCTGCGCCCGCTGCAGCGCCTGTCGGCCGAGGCCCAGGGCATCGGCCCGGACAACCGCGGCCAGCGGCTGCAGTTGCCCGCCCTGCCCATCGAGCTGACGGACATGGGCCAGTCCTTCAACGCCGCGCTGGACCGGCTGGACGGCGCCTACCGCCAGCTGGAGACCTTCAACGCCGACGTGGCCCACGAGTTGCGCACGCCGCTGGCCAACCTGATCGGCCAGACCCAGGTGACGCTGGCCCGCGAGCGCGACGCCGCCGCGCTGCGCGAGGTGCTGCAGTCCAACCTGGAGGAGCTGGAGCGGCTGCGCTCCATCGTGGCCGACATGCTCTTCCTGGCCCGCGCCGAACAGGGCGAGCGCGCCCGGCGCCTGGTCGACGCGCCGCTGGCGCTGGAAGTGGCCAAAACGGTGGAGTTCTTCGACGTGCTGCTGGACGAGGCCGGCCTGCGCGTGGACGTGCAGGGCGACGCCATCGCACCCATCGAGACCGCCCTCTTCCGCCGCGCGCTGAGCAACCTGCTGCACAACGCCATCCAGCACTCTTCGGGCGGCGACGTGATCGGCGTACGCATCGAGCCGCTTGCCGGTGGCGCGCGCGTCAGCGTGAGCAACCCCAGCGCGCCCCTGGCGCCCGAGGCGCTCGCGCGGCTATTCGACCGCTTCTACCGCGGCGACAGCTCACGCCCCAACAGCGGCGAGAACCACGGGCTCGGCCTGTCCATCGTGCGCGCGGTGGCGGCCATGCATGGCGGGCAGGTGTTCGCGCAGTGGGCCGATGGCGAGATCACCGTGGGCTTCACCGTGGCGCCCCGACGATGAAAAAGGCCCGCACGCAGGCGGGCTGAAGTGAACCTGCAGGAGGTCCTTGGAGTCTTGCGGCGCGGGCGTGGACAACAGCCCATGCCCGGCGGGAGACACCCCTCATCGGCAGGCAGGCCGCCGTGAAGGATGGTGGCAGGCCTTGCGGCCCGCCCCCCGGGCGTCGCGGTCGAATGCGCCAGCAGACCGCGGCACCCGGGGCGGCTTGCGTCAGGCTCAGAAGGAGTGACGCACGCCGAACTCGTAGCCGGTCGAGCTCTTGGCCTGGTAGCCCACGCCGGTCAGGCCGGCAGGGATGGCGGGGGCCACGAAGGCGGGGCCGCCGACCGTGACGTTGGCGCCGTTCTTGTTCGTCACGCGCGAAACGGTGGCGTACAGGGCGGTGCGCTTGGACAGGTTGTGCTGGTATCCCAGGGCGAACTTGTTGGCTTCGCGCTTCTCGGGCTGGAACAGCGCCACGCTGTCGTTGTCGTAGCGCACGTTGGCATACGACGCGCGGATGATCCCGGCGCCCACGGGCACGCTCACGCCCAGCAGGTAGCCCTGCGTCTTCACCGTGGGACGCACGGTCAGCACGCCAGCCACGTAGTCGCGGGCCAGCAGTTCGCGGTCCAGCTCGCGTTGCGAGTACTCGCCGAAGAGCTTGGCGACGCCGAAGTCCCAGGTGGCGCCGAGGCTGAAGATCTTGTCCTTGAAGCGACGGTCGGTCAGCACGCTGATCGTGTCCTTGCCCTTGTTGGCGCCGTCCACGTTGTCCAGCTGGCCATAGGCCAGGGCCACGTCCAGCGGGCCGTTGGCGTAACCGACGCGGGCACCGGCATAGCGGCCCTCGTCGGAGTCGCGCTGGTTCAGGCCCAGGGGCGAGATGCTGGCGCGCTCGGCCATGCCATACATCACGTTGCCGTAGACGCCGGCCAGGCCGGCGGGCAGGTAGTACTGCAGCGCATTGCTGACCCGGCCGTGGCTGTAGGCCGAGGCGATGAGCGAACCGCCGACGCCCACGGCGCCGAAGGGATCGAAGGTGTCGTCGTTGACCTTGGCGGGCGAGTTGTCGCGACCCAGGCGCACTTCACCGAAGCTGCCGGCCAGGCTGACGGTGGAGCGGCGCTGGAAGTTGAGAGCGCCACTGGCGGCACCGGTGCCATCGTCGTTGTTGAGGGCACCTTCGAGCCAGAAGCTGGCGCTCAGGCCGTTGCCCAGGTCCTCGACGCCACGGAAACCCAGGCGGCTGGAGCTCAGGCCCGAATTGCGCAACTCGGTGCGGCTGGCCTCGACCGACTGCGGCAGCAGCGCGAGCGACGGGTTGACCAGCGTGGCCAGCGTGGGATTGGTCAGGACCAGCTCACCCTTGTTGCTGGTGTGGCTGACGGCAGCGTCGAGCACACCGAACAGGGTGACCGTCGACTGCGCGGACGCGGCGCCACACACCACCATGGCGGCCAGTGCCGCGAGACTCTTTTTCATGCGTTGAACTCCAGATGAAGCGTTTTGCTTCTCTTGACGGAAGCGGTTGGAAGCGCCCAGAAGGCCTGGGCTGAACGCGAGTCTGCAACGCCAAAAAGTCTCCTAAATTACATGGTATTAACCCTCGATTTCAACGTCTTTTTTGCGAATTCATCGCCGCTTCACCCCTGTCTGACAGCAAACTGACCGGAGGTCGGGCCAGCCGGGCGTCACGCTCGCAGCGAATAGGACAGCGCCCAGAAGTGCTGCCACACGCGGTATTCGCTGATGCGCGCATAGGGCGCCACGGCCGACAGCAACGCGTCGCGGCTGGGAAAGTTCTTGAGCACGCGATGCACGGAGCCATCCGCCAGTCGCCGCAGCTGCCAGCTGTTGCCATCGCCGTCCTGCTCGGCGATGGGCGTGCTGCTGCCGGGCACGAAGAGGTTGTCGATGAACACCACCTGCGCGCCGGGCTTCAGCACGCGGTGCAGCCCCTGCAGGAAGGCGTCGATGCGGTCCAGCGGAATGTGCGACCACCAGAAGCCGGCGAAGGCAGCATCGAAGGCATGCGCCGCCACCGGCAACGCATAGGCGTCGCCCTGCAACCAACGCACAGGGGCATCGGGCAGGCGGCGCTCGGCGATGCGCAGCGTCTCCGCCGCGCCATCGAGCGCCACCACACCGGCCGTCGCCGCTGCGTAGAACTGCGTCCAGTAGCCTGTGCCGCAGGCCACCTCCAGCACATGGCGGCCGGCGAGCACGGTCGGCAGCCAGGCTTCCATCGCCCGAAGGTCGGCCTGCCGTTCGGGCTTGGCGTAGATGCGGTCGTATTCCGCGGCGCGGGCGGCGTAGTAGTCCTGCATGGCGTTGTCTCCTCGGATCGCGGAACGCCACGCCCGCGGGGCGCGGCGGCGCATTGTGCGGCGCGCTGGCTGACGGCTGACGGCATTCAGACACGCGCCTGCTGCGCCACCAGGTAGTCCACGAAGGACGCGATGCGTGCCGTCAGCGGCGTATTGCGGTAGTACACCGCCTGGATGGTCTGGCGCACCTCGCGCGTGTGCCGCGGCAGTACCGGCACAAGCCGTCCTTCGGCGACATCGCGCGCCGTCAGGAAGTCCGCCAAGCAGGCGATGCCCGCGCCTTCCAGCGCCAGCTGGCGCAGGGTCTCGCCGCTTGAAGCGGCCAAGGCGGGCTCGACGTGCAGTGGCTCGCCCTCGGCGTCGGCCACCGGCCATTCATTGAGGCTGCTGGGCGAGGTGAAGCCCAGCAGCGTGTGTCGCGCGAGTTCGGCCACGCGGCGTGGCGTGCCGGCCGCGGCCAGATAGTCCGGCGACGCCAGCAGCCGCAGCGCGCTGCTGCCCAGCGGCCGCGCATGCAGGGTCGAATCGCGCAGCCGCCCGATGCGGATGGCCACGTCCACGCGGTGTTCCAGCAGGTCGATGAGGCCGTCGTGGCTGTGCAGTTCCAGCGTCACCTCCGGGTAGCGGGCCCGGTAGCCGGCGACCAGCGGCACCACCACATGCAGCATGAAGGGCGAGGCCGCATCCACCCGCAGCCGGCCGGCGGGGCGCTCGCGGCGTGCGGCCATGTCCTCTTCGGCGGCATCGACGCTGGCCAGGATGGCGCGTGCCCGCGCCAGGAAGGCGGCGCCCTCCTCGGTCAGTTCCAGCCGGCGGGTGGTGCGGCGCATCAGTGTGGTGCCGAGCTTCTGCTCCAGCCGCGCCAGCGTGCGGCTGATGGCCGAGACGGTCATGCCCAACTGATCGGCCGCCCGCGACAGGGCGCCGGTGTCGACCACGGCGGCCAGGGTCTGCATCTCGTCCAGCGTCGTCTTCATTCTTGATTCCAGGTCAAAAGTGTTTGGTTTATAGACGGGTTTTTCGCAAGAGCGCGGGGGCGGAGACTGGCGGCCTTCCAACCTGTTCGACCTGTTCGACTGCTTGTGCGGCCCCGGCCGCGAGGTGCCTTCCATGCCTATTGCCCTGTTCGCGCTGACGCTCAGCGCCTTTGCCATCGGCACGACCGAGTTCGTGATCGTCGGCCTCATCCCCACCATTGCTGCCGACCTCGGCGTCACGTTGCCCTCGGCCGGTCTGCTGGTGAGCCTTTATGCCCTGGGCGTCGCCGTCGGCGCGCCGCTGCTCACCGCGCTGACCGGCCGACTGCCGCGCAAGGCGCTGCTGCTGGGGCTGATGGTGCTATTCACGCTCGGCAACCTGGTGGCCTGGCGCGCGCCCGGTTACGAGTCGCTGATCGTGGCGCGCGTGCTGACTGGCCTGGCGCACGGTGTCTTCTTCTCCATCGGCTCGATCATCGCGGCCAGCGTGGTGCCGAAGGAGAAGGCGGCCAGCGCCATCGCCATCATGTTCACCGGCCTCACCGTGGCGCTGGTGACGGGCGTGCCGCTGGGCACGCTGATCGGCCAGCACCTGGGCTGGCGCGCCACCTTCCTGGCCGTGGCCGGGCTGGGCGTGGTCGCGGCGCTGGGCAGCGCGGTCTTCGTGCCACGCAACGTGCCGCACAGCCCACCGGCGGCCCTGCGCGACCAGTTGGCGGTGCTCGCCCAACCGCGGCTGCTGCTGGTCTATGCGATGACGGCGGTGGGCTATGGCGGCTCCTTCATCACCTTCACCTTCCTGGCGCCGCTGCTGCAACAGGTGACCGGCTTCTCGGCCAGCGCGGTCAGCGGCGTGATGCTGGCCTATGGCCTCTCGGTGGCCGTGGGCAACCTCTGGGGCGGCAAGCTGGCCGACCGGCTGGGGCCGGTGCCGGCGCTGCAGCGCATCTTCCTGGGCCTGGCCGCGGTGCTGGGCGTGCTGAGCCTGACGGCACCGCATCCGGTGCTGATGGTCGCCACGGTGCTGGCCTGGGGTGCGGTGGCCTTCGGCAATGTGCCGGGCCTGCAGGTCTATGTGGTGCAGCAGGCGCAGCGCTTCAGCCCCAAGGGCGCGGACGTGGCCTCGGGCCTGAACATCGCGGCCTTCAACCTGGGCATTGCCGGCGGCGCGGGGCTGGGCGGCCTGATCGTCGAGCGGCTGGGCCTGATCCACACCGCCTGGATCGGCGCGCTGGTGGTGCTGGGCGCCTGGGCGCTGACCACCTGGGCCGGCCGGCTGGACCGCCGCGATGCGCAAGGCCGCGGCGCAGCCCAAGTGACCCGCGACGACCGCGTCACCTGCTGACGGACAGCGCGGTAGTCGGCCGCCAGCCGCAGGTTGCGGTGGCCGCTACCGTTCATCCACCGATCCTTCCTTTCGTTCCACCCGAACATCCATCATGAGCATTCCTTCTCCCATTCCCGCTTTCGGCCTCGGCACCTTCCGCCTCAAGGGCCAGACCGTCATCGATTCCGTGCGCAACGCGCTGGACGTCGGCTACCGCGCCATCGACACCGCACAGATCTACGGCAACGAGGCCGAGATCGGCCAGGCCGTCGCCGAATCGGGCGTGCCCCGTTCTCAGCTCTTCCTCACCACCAAGGTCTGGGTCGACAAGCTGGGGGCCGACGCGCTGATCCCCAGCCTCAAGGACAGCCTGCAGAGGCTGCGCACCGAGCAGGTCGACCTGACGCTGATCCACTGGCCTTCGCCCGGCCGCGCCGTGCCGCTGCGCGAGACGCTGGAGGCGCTGGCCGAGGCGCAGCGACAGGGCCTGACGGCGCAGTTCGGCGTCTCCAACTTCACCATCGCGCTGCTGCAGCAGGCCATCGAGCTGGCCGGCAAGGGCGCCATCGCCACCAACCAGGTGGAGATCAGCCCCTATCTGCAGAACCGCAAGCTGGTCAACTACGCGCGCATGCAGGGCGTGCACCTCACCTCGTACATGACGCTGGCCTATGGCAAGGTCCTGAAGGAGCCGGCGCTGGCCGAGATCGCCCAGCGGCACGGCGCAACGCCCGCCCAGGTGGCGCTGGCCTGGGCATTGACGCAGGGCTTCTCGGTCATTCCGTCTTCCACCCGACGCGAGAACCTGGCGTCCAACCTGAAGGCGAAGGACCTGAAGCTCACCTCGGAGGACATGGCCGCCATCGCCGCGCTGGACCGCAACGAGCGCCTCGCCAACCCGGAAAACCTGGCGCCCGCCTGGGACTGACACCCCGCCGCACGCGCGGCTATGCTGCGCGCCACCCATGGACCTGCGCAGCCTCCGCTACTTCATCGCCGTGCTCGAAGCGGGCAGCCTCTCGCGCGCGGCGGCCTCGCTCTACATCGCGCAGCCGGCGCTGACGGCGCAGATCAAGAAGCTGGAGGCCGAGCTCGACACGCAGTTGCTGGAGCGCTCGCATGCCGGCGTCACGCCCACCTCCGCCGGCCTGCAGCTCTACGAAGACGCGCGCCGCCTGCTGTCGGACGCCGACGCCATGCGCGGCCGCATCCGGCAACTGCCCCAGGGTCCGGAAGGCTCGGTGACCATCGCCCTGCCCTTCCTGCTCGCTTCGCTGCTGATGGGCCCGGTGCTGATGGCCCTGCGCGAGACGGCGCCGCGGGTGCGGGTCTTCGTGCTCGACGACCTGAGCCTGATGGTCAAGAAGGCCATGCTGGACCGCCGCGCCGACCTGGGCGTGCTGGTCGATACGCCGGCCGTCGACGGCCTGGAGTGCCGGCCGCTGGCACGCGAGGCCATGTTCGTCTGCGGCCAGGACGCTGACGGCCAAGTGGGCGCGCTGCTGCGGCCCTCCGCCTCCAAGGGCCAGCGCAAGGCCGGCACGCCGCCCGGCCGCCCCACGCTGGACTTCGACCATGCCGCCCGCCTGCCGCTGGTGCTGCAGTCGCGCCGTTTCTCGATCCGCCGCAGCGTGGAAGAAGCCGCGGCCGCGCGGGGCACCACGCTGCACATCGTCCACGAGCACGACTCCGCACGCGTGATCCGCTCGCTCTACCTGCATGGCGCGGGCTTCACCTTCACGCCGGCCTGCGCGCTGCACGATGCGCCGCCGGCCCGCGCCGACTGGGTCGTCGCCCGCGTGGTGCAGCCCGAACTGGTGCGGACCTACAGCCTCGCCCTGCCTGCTGGACGGGTGCGCGATGCCGCCACCCAGGCCGTGATGGAGGCCCTGCTGGGCCAGTCGCGCCGGCTGATCGACGAAGGCGCCTGGGAAGCCGAGTGGCTGCACCGCGACCGGCCCTGAACGGCGACGCGCGCCCGCCTGCCCGCGGCGGGAGGCCATCACTTGCATTGATGCCCCGGCATCAGCAAACGGTATTTCCGCGATGACCGGCCTTCTGGAACAGTGACCGACACCGCCGCAGGACACGCAGTCCGTGCGGCAGCCGGTCGAGATTCCAGGAGACAGCCATCAACAACGCCAGCCCTTCCACGCCCGTCGTCCGTCCGGTGACGAACGTGGCCACCCTCGTCGCCCGCAGCGCCCGCGCCCATGCGCGGCAGGTCGCGGTCCGCAGCGCCGATCGCAGCCTGACCTATGCCGAGCTGGAGCAGCGCGCCTGCCGCCTCGCCAACGCCCTGCTCGGCCTGGGCCTGTCGCGCGGCGACCGCGTCGGCATCTACCTGCCCAACTGCCCTGAGATCGTGGAACTGGAGCTGGCCTGCTACAAGGCCGCGCTGGTCAAGGCGCCCTTCAATGCGCGCCTGTCGCCGGCGGAGGTCGGCGAGGTCGCGGCCAACAGCGAGGCCACGCTGATCGTCACCACCGCCGAGCGGGCCGAGGCCATCCGCCCGCACCTGCGCGGCACGCCGCGGCTGGTGCTGCTGGACGCGCCCGGCGACGAAGGCTACGAAGGCCTACTGGCCCGCGCCAGCGACCGCTTCGACGCGGTGCCGGTGCATGCCGACGAACTCGCCGTGCTTCACTACACCTCGGGCAGCTCGGGCGTGCTCAAGGCCGCCATGCAGACCTTCGGCAACAGGCTGGCCCAACTGCGCAAGTTCCTCATCCGCAGCGAAGGCATGCGCAGCGGACATTCGCTGGGGCTGGTGGGACCGATCACCCATGCCTCGGGCATGCAGATCGTGCCCGCGCTGTGCAGCGGTGTGACCATCCGCATCTTCAACGGCTTCGAGCCCGCGCGCTTTCTCGCCGACATGAAGGCCGAGCGCATCACCCACACCTTCATGGTGCCGACCATGATCAACATGCTGCTGGCCGAGCTGGAAGGCCAATACCGGCCGCTTCCCGACCTGCAGCGGCTCGGGTACGGCGCCGCGCCCATGGCACCGGCACGCATCCTTCGCGCCATGGACGTGTTCGGTCCCGTGCTGTCGCAAGGCTATGGCGCGGGCGAGACGACTTCCGGCGTCTGCGCCCTCAGCACCGAGGACCACCTGCATGCCCGCGCCGCGCGGCCGGAGCGCCTGGCCTCCTGCGGCCGGCCCTTCCTGGAGTGCGACGTGCAGATCCTGGATGACGCGGGCCAGCCTGTGGCCATGGGCGAGATCGGCGAGATCGTGGTCGGTGGCGACGACGTGTTCGCCGGCTACTGGCGCGCGCCCGAGCTGACGGCCGAGGTACTCAAGAACGGCCGCTATCACACCGGCGACCTGGCCCGCATGGACGAGGACGGCTTCGTCTACATCGTGGACCGCAAGAAGGACATGGTCATCAGCGGCGGCTTCAACGTCTATCCCTCCGAAGTCGAGGCTGTGCTGTACCAGCACGAGGCGGTGCAGGACGCCTGCGTCTTCGCCATCCCCGACGACAAGTGGGGCGAGGCGGTGGCGGCGCATGTGGTGCTCAAGCCGGGCCGTCCGGCGGACGCGGCGCTGATCGACGCCTTCTGCAGCGCGCAGCTGGCCGGATTCAAGCGCCCACGGCACATCGAGTTCGTCGCTGCGCTGCCGCGCAACCCCAATGGCAAGGTCATGCGCCGCGCGGTGCAGGCGCCGTACTGGCAGGGCCAGTCGCGGATGGTCAATTGAAAAGGCAGACGCCATGACGAACACCACCCTGTCCGCCCCGCTGTTCCGCGGCCCCTTCGAGGGCAGCGAACGCGCCGCCGCGCTCATCGCGCGTATCCAGGATTTTCTGAACGGCGAGTTGGCCGCCCTGGCGAGCGAACACCAGCTCGACCACGAGCACAGCCCCGACCGCGCGCTGCTGCGCCAGGTCTGGCGCCGCTCGCACGAGCGGGGCTTCTACGGTCTCACCCTGCCCGAGCAGCTGGGCGGCCTCGGCCTGTCGGTGCTGGACCATGTGCTGGTCAAGGAAGCCATCTACGCCACCGGCTCGCCCTTCGCGCCGCACGTGCTGGGCGAGCTGAGCGGTCCGCCGCGCGTGGGCGCGCTGGTGCGCCATGCGACGCCGCAGCAGATGGCCCAGTTCATCCTGCCCGTGGCGCAGGCCGAGATGGCGATCTGCTTCGCCCTCACCGAGGCCGAGGCCGGATCCGACGCCGGCGCGGTGCAGACGCGTGCGGTGCGCGACGGCGACGACTACGTCCTCACCGGCCGCAAGCGCTTCATCTCGGGCTCGCCCTTCGCCGATGCGGCCGTGCTGATGGCCTCGACCGCGCCCGAAGACAGCGAGCAGCGCGAGGTGACGGCCTTCTTCGTCGACCTGCGCTCGCCGGGCGTGCGGGTCGAGTCCAACTACAAGACCATGGCCGGCCAGAGCAGCACCGGCGACATCGTGCTCGAGGGCTGCCGCGTGCCGGCCGGCCAGCGCATCGGCGAGCCGGGTCGCGGCTTGGCCCTGGCGCTGGGTCGCATCACGGTCAACCGGCTGCTGCATTGCCCAGCGATGGTGGGCCTGGCCCAGGTGGCGCTGCGCGATGCCCGCGACTACGCGATGCAGCGCAGGCAGTTCGGCCGTGCCATCGCGCAGTTCCAGGCCATCCAGCACATGCTGGCCGAGGCCGCCACCGAACTCGCCGCGGCACGCGCGCTGATGATCGCCACCGCCCGCCAGCTCGACGCCGGCGGCGATGCACGGGCCGAGGCCTCGATGGCCAAACTGTTCTGCTCGGAGACCGCCTTCCGCGTCGCCGACAAGGCGGTGCAGGTGCACGGTGGCGAGGGCATCGTGCAGGGCCGTCGCGTGGAGTTCCTGTTCCGCATGCTGCGCATGTACCGGGTGCTCACCGGCACCAGCGAGATCCAAAAGAACACCATCGCCAAGGAGTTGCTCGCGCCCGACACCGCCGCCTGACGCCCGACGCCCGGCCGGCGCCGTGGACGCCGGCTTTCGAAAGAATCACAAAAGGAGACAAGCAGGATGACCGACATGAACCGCCGCCGTCTGGTGGGGGCTGGCCTCGCCGCCGCCCTCGCGCCCCTGGCGGCACCACTCGCCCGCGCCGCCGAGCCCTACCCCAGCCGGCCCATCAAATGGGTGCTGCCCTACCTGGCCGGCACGGGCCCGGACAACACCGCACGCATCCTGGCCGAGGCGGTCGGCCCGATCCTGGGCCAGAGCGTGGTCATCGAGAACCGCGGCGGCGCGGGCGGCAACATCGGCGCCAAGCTGGTGGCCCGCGCACCGGCCGATGGCTACACCTGGATCTATTCGGCCGCGCCCATGGCGGCCAACATGTTCATGTACAAGAGCCCAGGCTTCGACGCGCTGAAGGACTTCCGCCACATCATGCGGCTGACCAGCGCCGACGTGGTGCTGATCGTGAATGCCGACTCGGACATCCGCAGCGTGGACGACCTCGTGCGGCAGATCCGCGCCCGGCCCGGCAAGGTGGAGTACGCGTCGGGCGGCGTGGGCACGCCTTCGCACCTGGGGGTGGAGATGTTCCTCGACGCGATCAAGGGCAGCGCGCTGCACGTGCCCTACAAGGGCGCGTCGGAGCTGTGCACCGCGGTGCTCGGCAATCAGGTGGTGTTCGGCGCGCCCATCCTGGCCGTGGCCTATCCGCAGATCCAGGCGGGTCGACTGCGTGCGCTGGCGGTGACCGGTCCGCGCCGCAATGCGGTGCTGCCGCAGGTGCCGACGCTGGCGGAGGCCGGCGTTCCCGGCGTGGAGCTGACCTCGTGGGGCGGCATCTCGGTCCCCGCAGGCACGCCCGATGCGGTGGTCGAAAAGATCCAGTCGGCCTTCGTGCAGGCACTCAAGCAGCCCCGCGTGATCGCCGCGCTGCAGGAACAAGGCGGCCAGGTGGACATCCAGGAAGGCAGCGCCTATGTCGATGGCTTCAAGCGCGAGATGCGCTCGACGCAGGCCATGATGAAGAAGGTCGGACTGGAGCCGCTCTGACAGCTGCCAAGGGGCTCCACAGGCGCACCGATTCGAATCATGCGGCCGCGGAGCAGGCCATGCCAGGGCACCCGCGGAACTGGCTTCGCCAGGCCGCGGGGTGCGCCCCCTCCAAGCCGAAGGCGCGAGAGAGGGGGAGCCGCGAAGCGGCATGGGGGTGCTTTTCAGTTCAGCGCGACGGATCGATCAGCACCTTCGCGCCCGTGTTGCGCGCGCCGTAGAAGGCGATGGCATCGGCGCTCAGTGCGCCCGCCAGCGACACGGTCCGCGCGTAGTGGCTGGCGAAGGTGGTCTTGAGTTCGGCCGCCACGCGCGCGCGCAGCGCCTGCGCCGCGGATTCGCCGATCTTCTGCAGGAAGGGAAAGAGCAGCCAGCCACCCACGCCCCAGGCCATGCCGAAGCTGCGGTGGATCTCGGTGGGCCGCGTGTCCAGGCCACCGTACAGATAGACCTGCTTGTGCACCGACGAGCCGTAGCGGCTGTATTCGCTCGGCGTGCGGCGCGCGATCGACGCTTCCATGCACTGCAGGATCTGGCCCGCCAGCGTGCCACCGCCCGTGGCGTCGAAACCGATGGTGGCACCGGTGACCACCAGCGCGTCCGTCAACTGGGCCATGAAGTCGGGCGCGCTGCTGTCGCACACATGCATCGCGCCCTGCCCGCGCAGCAGCGCCGCCTGCTCGGGCTTGCGCACGATGTTCACCAGGCCGATCCCGTCCTTCAGGCAGATCCGGTTGAGCATCTGGCCAAGGTTGCTGGCAGCGGCCGTGTGCACGAGCGCCGTGTGGCCCTCGCGCCTCATGGTCTCAACCATGCTGAGCGACGTCAGCGGGTTGACGAAGCAGGAGGCGCCGTCCACTGCCGTCGTATCCTCGGGCAGCACGAGGCACTGGGCCGCCACCATGGTGCGGTACTGGGCATACATGGCGCCGCCGATCACGGCCACGGTGCGGCCCAGCAATGCCTGGGCGGTCGGCGACGCGCCCGCCGCAATGACGAGGCCTGCCCCCTCGTTGCCGACGGGCAGGCTCTGGCCCACGCGTGCCGCCATGGCGGGCATGGCGCGCTCGGGGATACGGGCCGTCACCACCGGCCGCTCGGCAGTGCCTGACACCTGGACGGTGGACAGATCGGCAGGACCGAGCAGCAGGCCGATGTCGGACGGATTGATCGGCGTGGCCTGCACACGGATCAGCACTTCGTCCGCGGCGGGCTGCGGAACGGGCACCGGCTCCAGACTGATCTGCAGCGTGCCATCGGCCTGGACGAGCGAGCGCAATTGCAGCGCGGTGGCGGGAAGGGATTCGGGCATGGGCGTCTCCGGTGAATGAAGGCAGGCGCCGCGCACGGGTACTGTGCGGCGGACCGGCCCATTGTGGGTGCCGCTGGCGGGCGGCACTGTCGCAGGGCCATCAACCGATCCGTCGCAGGCCTGTCGGCCGCCATCCGGCTTGCACCGACGCCCAAAAAACAGAAGGGGCCCGAAGGCCCCTTCTGCAGTGGATTGCATGCGCGCTCAGGCCGTCTCGTGCGCCGCCGGCAATGCGGCGGCTCCGTTCTTCTGCTTCTTCGTCTTGATGAAGAAGCCGATGGTCTGCCATGCGATGAACACCCCGATCAGCGACAGCAGCGTGCCGCTGATGGGCCGGTCGAAGAAGATGCCGAAGCTGCCGCGGCTCAGCAGCAGCGTGCGGCGGAAGTTCTCTTCCAGCATCGGGCCCAGGATGAAGCCCAGCATCAGCGGCGCGGCATCCAGGTCGAACTTCATGAACAGGAAGCCCAGCAGGCCGAAGGCGGCGGTGATGTACAGGTCTTCGAGGTTGTTGTTGACGCTGTACGTGCCAATGCAACAGAAGAACAGGATGCCCGGGAAGAGCACGGCGTACGGGATCTTGAACACCGACAGCCAGTAGCGCACCAGCGGCACGTTCAGGATGATCAGGAAGCAGTTGCCGACCCACATCGAGGCGACCAGGCCCCAGAACAGTTCCGGGTGGCCGGCGATCATGTTCGGGCCGGGCTGGATGCCCTTGATGATGAAGGCGGCCATCATCAGCGCCATCACGGCGTTCTCGGGGATGCCGATGGACATCAGCGGGATGAAGCTGGTGCGGGCGGCGGCTTCGTCGGCAGCAGCTTGGCCGGCCACGCCTTCGATACAGCCGGTGCCGATCTCGTGCTTGTACTTGCTGACCTTCTTGTCGATGGCGTAGGCCGCGAACTGGGCAATGGCCGGGCCGCCGCCAGGCAGGATGCCCAGGAAGGAGCCGATCACGCTGCCGCGCAGGGCGCTGGGGATGATCCGCTTGAACTCTTCCCAGGTGGGCATCAGGTGGATCTTGCCGTTGAAGGGCGAGCGCTCTTCACCGCTGTCGAGGTTCTTGGTGATTTCGGCAATGCCGAAGCAGCCCAGCGCGATGCTGACCAGGCCCACGCCGTCGGCGAGGAAGGGCAGGTCCATGGTGTAGCGCTGAACGCCGCTGTTGACGTCGGTGCCGATCTGGCCGAGCAGCACGCCGATCAGGCACATGGCCAGGCCGTTGAGCAGGCTGCCGGTGGTCACGAAGCTCACGCAGACGAAGCCCACCATCATCAGCGCGCAGTAGTCCGCGGGGCCGAACAGGAAGGCCACCTCGCCCAGCTTGGGCGCCAGGAAGGTCAGCACCACGATGGCCACGGTGCCGCCGATGAAGCTGGAGAAGCCGGCGGTGAACAGCGCCAGGCCCGTCTTGCCCTTGAGCGTCATCGCGTAGCCGTCGATACAGGCCACGATCGAGCTCGCATGCGGGATCTTCATCGTGATCGCCGACACGCTGTCGCCGTACTGCGCCCCGTAGTAGATGCCGGCCAGCATGATCAGCGCGCCGGTGGTGTCGATGGAGTACGTCAGCGGCAGCAGCAGGCTGATGGTGGCCAGCGGGCCCAGGCCGGGCAGCAGGCCGACCAGGGTGCCGACCACGCAGCCGATGGCGCAGTACATCAGGTTGTGGATGGTCAGCGCGTGCTCGAAGCCGAACGCCAGGTTATGGAGAGCTTCCATGGTGTGCAGGCTCCGATCAGTACAGGGGAAGGTTCAGGCCCAGCAGCTTCTGGAAGCCGAAGGCGAAACCCACGAGCACCACCGCCACCTTGACGTTGCGTACCCAGGAATACTTGCCGCTGGCCGCCAGCGAGGCGATGAACACCATGACGACGATGCCCACGGTCATGTTCACGTAGGTGGACACGAGCGCGAAGGTGCACAGGCTGGCCAGGATGATCGCGATGTTCTTGAAGTTGACCGACATCGGGATCGGCTTGACGAAGCGCGAGCGGATCACGGTGATGATCCCGATGGCCAGCAGCATGCCGCTGACCATGGCCGGGAACAGGCCCGGGCCGGCGTGCGCGAAGCTGCCGATCTGGTAGTTGAAGGCCGGCACGCCGAACAGCAGTGCAAGCGCGATGAGGAACAAGCCTCGGTTGAGGTTGCGATCGTTCATAAGGGGAGGCGAAGCGTCGTCATGTTGATGTTGTGGATCGGTTGGTCCCTCTCGCGCCGGGGGATCCGGCGGGGTGCCAATGTCTCCTTTGCAGCCGCAGCTGCTGGGGCGGAGGGGATGCTCCGGCTGCCACACTGATCGGAATCTGACCGACCGCAGAGGGGAATTACGTACCGGAGGGCTCTGGCGTCGCGCAGGCGTCGCATCGGTGACTTTTCCTCCGGGTTAACACGAAGAAGCGGCTACGCAAATACACGTATGCGCCCGTTTTCCCGGGCGTCGCCGGGTCATCGACGGCGACCGAAATACCCATGAAAAAAGCCGCCCGAAGGCGGCCTCTGGAACATGGGCGCGCGGCCTTTCGTCCGTTCAGCCGGGGGGCTGCGTCAGATCGTCGAGTGCCTGCTCGAAGTCGGCCTCGGCCGCCAGCCGGCGCATGGGCGGCAGCGCGGCGAGCAGGCGGCGGCCGTAGCCCATGGACACCAGGCGCGTGTCGCACACGACCAGCACGCCACGGTCGCTTTCACGCCGGATGAGCCGGCCCGCGCCCTGCTTGAGCGCCACGGCCGCCTCGGGGATGGAGTAGTCGCCGAAGCCGCTGCGGCCCTGCGACTCCAGCCGGCGCGTGCGCGCCTCCACCAGCGGATCGCCCGGCGGCGGGAACGGCAGCTTGTCGATCACCACCAGTTGCAGCACATCGCCCGGCGCGTCGAAGCCTTCCCAGAACGAGGCGGAGGCGACCAGCACGCAACCGGTCGCGCCCGCGTCTGCGCCCGCGCGGAAGCGCTCCATCAGCACGCGCTTGGGCCATTCGCCCTGCACCAGCACATCGACATCGCTGCCGGCCGCGCGCAGGCGGTCGCGCAGGCCGTCGCCGATGCTGCGCAAGGCACGCAGCGTGGTCGTCAGCACCAGCGTGCGACCGCCAAGGCGCAGCACGCCCTTGGCGGCCAGCGCCGCCACGGCGTCCGGATGGCCCGCATCGGCCGGCCGGGGAAACTGCCGCGGCACATAGAGCGCGGCCTGCTGCGCGTAATCGAAAGGGCTGGCCACGCGCAGCACCTGCGCTTCGTCCAGGCCGCACGGCTCGGTGAACCAGCGCAGTTGCGGGTCGTCCCCCAGTGTGGCCGAGGTGAAGATCCAGGCACGGCTGCGCGACTCGTCGCCCTGCTCCTGCGGCGACGGCGCCGGGCGGTCGGCCTTGAGCACGCGTTTGCGCACCGCATCGGCGATGTCCAGCGGCGACTGCACGAGTCGAAGCTGGGTGCCGATGTCCACCCAGCGCACCGCATCGGGCGGGCACGGTTCGGTCAGCAGGCCGGCGCGCTCGACCAGCAGGCCGGCGCGCTCGGCCAGGCGGACGAAATCGGGGGAAAGCTCGCTGACCGTGTCCAGCGCGACAGCGGCGTCTTCCGCGGCGCGGCGCAGGGTGTCCAGGCCGCCCTGCCACTGGGTGGCGCCGATGCCTTCGGGGGCGGCGCCGTTCCAGCGCAGCTTGGCGCCGGGCCAGCCCTTGCCGGCCACCATGCGCAACTCGCGCGCGGCATGCTCCAGCTTGCCGGCCACGTCCTGCCAGTCGGTCAGACCGCGGGCCTGCTGCAACCCGGCGGCGAGCAGGTCGCGCGCAAAGTCCAGCACCTGCCCGGTGCCCAGTTGCAGGCCCAGGAACTGCACGCCCGTCTCGTTGAGCTGGTGCGCCTCGTCGAAGATCACCACGCGCACGCTGGGCAGCAGCTCGGCCATGCCCGACTCGCGCACCGCGAGGTCGGCAAAGAACAGGTGGTGGTTGATGACCACCACGTCCGCCGCCAGCGCTTCGCGCCGGGCCAGGTTGACGTGGCAGGCCTTGAACTGCGGGCACTGCTGGCCCAGGCAGTTGTCGCGGGTGGAGGTGACCAGCGGAATGACCGGCGATCGCTCGTCCAGGCCCGGCAGCTCGGCCAGGTCGCCGGTGCGCGTGGTGAGCGCCCAGCGCTCGACCTTGGCCAGCGCATGGGCCATGCCCCGCTCGCCGCCGGCGTCATGCCGGGCCTGGGCCATGCGGTGCAGGCAGAGGTAGCTGCCTCGCCCCTTGAGCAAGGCGGTGCGCAGCGGCAGGTTGAGGGCCTCCAGCAGGCGTGGCACGTCGCGCCCGAAGAGCTGGTCCTGCAAGGCCTTGGTGGCGGTCGACAGCAGCACCCGCTCGCCGCTCAGCAAGGCCGGCACAAGGTACGAGAAGGTCTTGCCCACGCCGGTGCCGGCCTCCACCACCAGCTGCCCTCCTTCGGCCACGGTGTGGGCGATGGCCAGCGCCATCTGCGTCTGGCCGTCGCGCACCCGGAACTGGTCCGCCGCCTGCGACAAGGCCCCGCCGTCGGCGAAGACATCCATCACCTCGTCAGCGAGCGCCATCTAGCCCTTCCTCCCGGTCGACGGGTGCCTGGGCGTCGCTCCTGGCAGACACAAGCTTTCGACAAAGGAGAAACTGTGAATTGTGTTTAACGGTGTCACTGGATCGCTCGATAATGGGTGTCAGACAGCCACATAGCCTTCTCGTTGGCGCGCCGCGGCGCCGACCGCGCCAATGCCTCACACCGGTTTCCGATTGTCCGCTGCCACGGGTCTCCACCAGGGAGACCGGCCTTACCAACAGGATCAGGTCGCCCTGATCGGGCATCCCCAGCGCCCGGGCTGCCTTCTCGCGGTGGTCGCCGACGGCATGGGCGGCCGCAGCGGCGGCCGCAAGGCCTCGGAGCAGGTCATCATGACCGCGCAGCAGCTGTTCGCCCGCTATGCACCGGGCACGGACGATCCGGACCGGCTGCTGCGCCAGCTGGTCGACGAAGCCCACACTGTGATCCGGCTGACCGCCCTGTCGAGCGAACAGGAGCCGCACAGCACCGTGGCGGCC
Organism: Pseudacidovorax intermedius; assembly: GCF_003350475.1. GTDB lineage: Bacteria > Pseudomonadota > Gammaproteobacteria > Burkholderiales > Burkholderiaceae_C > Xenophilus > Xenophilus intermedius. The sequence continues at coordinate 112,308 of NZ_QQAV01000011.1, read as the reverse complement.
TTCCTGCTCGACCCCGACGGCCGGGGCGCCTGGATCCACGCCGGCGATTCGCGCATCTACCTGTTCCGCCGCGGCCGCCTGGTGCGCCGCACGCGCGACCATTCCTATGTCGAGGTGCTGGTGCAGCGCGGCGAGCTGGACGAGGACGAGGCCTTGCGCCATCCGAAGGCCAACATCCTCGTGGGCTGCCTCGGCATGCAATCCACCCTGCCGCCGATGGACCTCGAGGCCATTGATGGCGTCCAGCCCGGCGATGCGTTGATGGCCTGCTCTGACGGGCTCTGGCACTACTTCACGCCCGAGGAGTTCGGAGCAGTCATCGCGCGATACCCGGCCCGCGCAGCGGCCGAGATGCTGGTGAACGAGGCGCGCCGCCGCGCTGGCGGGGCGGGCGACAACCTGTCGCTGATCCTGGTGAAGGTGGAGGACCTGCCCGGCAAGCCGGCCGCGCCCTCCTTCGCCGCGCTCGACGCGTTCATGGACAGCAGCCCGCAGCGCTGAGGACGGCCGCCGATACGGCGGCTTCAGCCGCTCGCCGCCAAACTGGCGGCTCGCCCTGGGACCTGGTGGCTTTGCCTGCTGGGCAGGCGCAGCCACATCGCGCCGGCGCCAGCGCGGATTCAGGGCTTGGCCGCCGGATCCGGCAGCGGCGCCGCCGGCGGCTTGGTGCGCGCGGCGTTGCGGCGCTGGGCGTCTGTGCGGCGCTGCTCGGCGTCGACCTGCCGACGCTCGTAGCGTTCGCGCTCCGCGGCATCCTGGGTGCGCCGCTGGGCCCGCTCGGCCGCCTTCTCGGCCTGTGCCTTCTGCCGGTCCTCGAACTGCTGCCGGCGCTGCGACGCCTGCGCGGCGGTGGCGGCCCGGCTGGCTGCATGGTCGGCGTTGCGCTGCTCTCGGTCCTGCTGAGCCTGTCGGTTCCGGTCGCGTTCCTGGGGCAGGTCGCGCGCAGGCGGGTTGGCCTGTTTGTCCTGGATGCGACGCAGGGCGTCTTCGCCTCGTTGGCGGCGCTCCGCATCATTGAGCACGGCTTCACGCCGCTTGAGCCCGTCCAGCGTCTCGCGGTGCAAACGGCTCTCGGCATTGAGGCAGTCATCGACGGCGAAGCGCTGGTAGCACTGGGCCCGGCGGGCCGAGTAGCGCACCTCTTCGGCCTTGCGCTCGACGCCGATGCGCTCGCGTTCGTCCGCCGCCTGTCCCGAACCGGGCGCAGCCACCGACACGGCGGATTGGGCCAACACGGCGCCCGCGGACACGGCGACCAGCATCAGCGTGGCAAGGCGAAGGGAAAAGCTCATGTGAGGCGGGTGTCCACGGTACGGCGCTCCAGCGCCAGGAACTCGGCCGACTGCATTTCGTTCAGTCGCGAGACGGTGCGTGGAAACTCGTGCGCCAGCGGCCCTTCGGTGTAGAGCTGCTCAGGCGGCACCGCGGCCGAGAGCACGAGCTTCACCCGTCGATCGTAGAACACGTCCACCAGCCAGGTGAACCGGCGCGCTTCCGAGGCCATGCGCACCGGCATCTCGGGCACGTCGGACAGCAGCACGGTGTGGAACTGGCTGGCAATCTCCAGGTAGTCGTTCATCGAGCGCGGGCCGCCGCACAGCGTGCGGAAGTCGAACCACACCACGCCGCCGGCACGACGCCGGGCGCGGATCTCGCGCTTCTCGATGTTGAGCACCGGGGTGTCGTCGCCCTTCTCCGCCAGCTTGTCGAAGATCTTGCGCAGCTCCTTCTCGGAGCCGCTGTCGTTGGGCGTGATGTAGAGGCGCACCTGCTCCAGCGTGCGGCGCCGGTAGTCGGTGCCGTTGTCCACGTTGATGACCTCCAGCCGGGCGTTGAGCAGGTCGATGGCCGGCAGGATGCGGTCGCGGTGCAGCCCGTCCGGATAAAGGTCGTCAGGCTTGAAATTGGAGGTGGTCACGAAGCCCACCCCGTTGTCGAACATGGCCACCAGCAGGCGATGCAGGATCATCGCGTCGGTGATGTCGGCGACGTGGAACTCGTCGAAGCAGATCAGCTTGAAGCGCTTGGCGATGCGCTTGCCCAGCTCGTCGAGCGGGTTCTGGATGCCCTGCAGGTCCGCCAGTTCGCGGTGCACCTCGCGCATGAACTCATGGAAGTGCAGGCGCGTCTTGCGGTTGATGGGCACCGCATTGAAGAAGCAGTCCATCAGGAAGCTCTTGCCGCGCCCGACGCCACCATACATGTAGACACCGCGCGGAACGTCCGGGCGGTGGATCAGCTTCTTGAAGGCGTTAGAACGCTGGGCCTTGTACTCGGCCCACTCGCGGGCGCAGCGGTCCAGCGCGTCGACCGCGCGCAGTTGCGCGGGATCGGCGCTGTAGCCGCGGCCCTTGAGTTCGGCCTCGTAGGCCTCCTTGACGGACGGGAGGGCCAACTCAGAAGTTCAGCGTACGCTTGTCGACGGCCAGCGCGGCTTCCTTGGTCGCTTCGGACAGCGACGGGTGCGCATGGCAGATGCGGGCGATGTCCTCGGCCGAGGCCTTGAACTCCATCGCAACCACGGCTTCGGAGATCAGCTCGCTGGCCATCGGGCCCACGATGTGCACGCCCAGGATCTCGTCGGTGGTGGCATCGGCCAGGAACTTGACCATGCCCGTCGTGTCGCCCAGCGCGCGTGCGCGGCCGTTCGCCAGGAAGGGGAAGGTGCCGGCCTTGTACTTCACGCCGTCGGCCTTGAGCTGCTGCTCGGTGCGGCCGACCCACGCGATCTCGGGGCTGGTGTAGATGACCCAGGGAATGGTGTTGAAGTTGACGTGCCCATGCTGGCCAGCGATGCGCTCGGCCACGGCCACGCCCTCTTCTTCCGCCTTGTGCGCCAGCATCGGGCCGCGCACCACGTCGCCCACGGCCCACACGTTGGGCAGGCTGGTCTTGCACTCGTCGTCCACCACGATGGCGCCGCGGTCGTCCAGCTTGAGGCCCACGGCCTCGGCATTCAGGCCGATGGTGTTGGGCACACGGCCGATGGAGACGATCAGCTTGTCGGCTTCCAGCTTCTTGGCCTCGCCCTTGGCGTCGGTGTAGTCGATGCTCACGCCGGCCTTGGTCTTGGCGACCTCGCCTACCTTCACGCCCAGCTCGACCTTCAGGCCCTGCTTGTCGAAGGCCTTCTTGGCCTCCTTGGCGATCTGCTCGTCCACGGCGCCCAGGAAGGTCGGCAAGCCTTCCAGGATGGTGACGTCCGCACCCAGGCGGCGCCACACCGAGCCCATCTCCAGGCCGATCACGCCGGAGCCGATCAGCGCCAGCTTCTTGGGCACGGCACCGACGCGCAGCGCGCCGTCGTTGGAGAGCACGGTCTCTTCGTCGAAGGGCACGCCGGGCAGCTGGCGGGCGTTGGAGCCCGTGGCCACGATGATGTGCTTGCCGACCAGGGTCTCTTCGGCGGCGCCGGCGACCTTGATCTCATAGCCGCCCTCGGCTGCCTTCACGAAGGAGCCGCGGCCGTGGAAGAAGCTGACCTTGTTCTTCTTGAACAGGTACAGGATGCCGTCGTTGTTCTGCTTCACCACGCCGTCCTTGCGGGCCAGCATCTTGGCCACGTCCATCTTGACGTCGGAGGCCGTGATGCCGTGCTCGGCGAAGTGCTTGTTGGCGTGCTCGAAATGCTCGGAGGACTGCAGCAGGGCCTTGGAGGGGATGCAGCCCACGTTCGTGCAGGTGCCGCCCGGCGCCGGGCCGCCCTTGCCGTTCTTCCACTCGTCGATGCAGGCGGTGTTGAAGCCCAGCTGGGCCGCGCGGATGGCGGCGATGTAGCCGCCGGGGCCACCGCCAATGACGATGACGTCGAATTGCTTGGACATGATGTTCTTTCGTTCGGATCGACTCACCAACGTGCGCCCACACCAGGGCAAGCGCAGCGAAGCCCGCTCGCATGCACCCGCGGAACCGGCTTTGCCGGGCCGCCGGGTGCGCCCCCTTGAGGGGGGATTCGGCTACACGCAGTGAGCAAGAAACGGGGGTGGGTCAAATATCGAACAGCAGGCGCGAGGGATCTTCCAGCGCTTCCTTCATCGCGACCAGGCCCAGCACGGCCTCGCGGCCGTCGATGATGCGGTGGTCGTAGCTCATCGCCAGGTAGTTCATCGGGCGCACCACGATCTGGCCGTTCTCGACCACGGCGCGGTCCTTGGTGGCGTGCACGCCCAGGATGGCCGACTGGGGCGGGTTGATGATGGGCGTCGAGAGCATCGAACCGAAGGTGCCGCCGTTGGAGATGGAGAAGGTGCCACCGGTCATCTCATCGATGGACAGCTTGCCTTCCTGGGCCTTCTTGCCGAACTCGGCGATCTTCTTCTCGATGTCGGCGAAGCTCATCTGGTCGGCATTGCGCAGGATCGGCACCACCAGGCCGCGCGGCGAGCCGACGGCGATGCCGATGTCGAAGTAGCCGTGGTAGATGATGTCGTTGCCGTCGACCGAAGCGTTGAGCACCGGGTACTTCTTGAGGGCGTGCACGGCCGCCTTGACGAAGAAGCTCATGAAGCCCAGCTTGGTGCCGTGCTCCTTGGTGAAGGCGTCCTGGAACTTCTTGCGCAGGTCCATCACCGGGGCCATGTTCACCTCGTTGAAGGTGGTCAGGATGGCGTTGGTGGACTGCGACTGCAGCAGGCGCTCGGCGATGCGGGCGCGCAGGCGACTCATGGGCACGCGCTCTTCGGGGCGGTCGCCCAGGTTGGCGGCGGTGGGCGCGGCGACCTGCGGCAGCGCGGTCTTGGGCGCGCCGGTCGGGATCTGAACGGCGGGTGCCTTGGCGGCGGTGGCACCACCGGCCACGGCCGACAGCACGTCGCCCTTGGTCACGCGGCCGTCCTTGCCGGAGCCGGCGACGTCGCTGGTCTTCAGGCCGTTGTCGGCCAGCAGCTTGGCGGCGGCAGGCATGGCCACGTCGGACTTGGCACCGCCCGTGGCGGCCGGTGCAGCAGCGGCGGGGGCCGAAGCAGCGGGCGCCGGTGCGGCGGCAGCCGGTGCGGGGGCGGCGGCGCCGGCCTTGCCTTCGGTGTCGATCTTGGCGATCAGTTGGTCGGCGACGACGGTGGCACCGTCGGCCTGCACGATCTCGGCCAGCACACCGGACGCGGGCGCCGGCACTTCGAGCACGACCTTGTCGGTCTCGATCTCGATCAGGATTTCATCGGCCGTGACGGCTTCGCCGGCCTTCTTCTTCCACTGCAGCATCGTGGCTTCGGCCACGGACTCGGACAACTGGGGAACCTTGACTTCAACGATGGACATTTTTATGGACTCTGCTTATTCGAGGGAAACACGCCCGCGAACGACAAAAAAATGGGGCGCGCAAGAACAGGAGGCCGGCGCAACGCACCGGCCTCCGTGGCGGGGACTTACTTGGTCAGGACGAAGCCCTTGAGCTTGCCGAAGGCACCGTCGACGAGGGCCTTCTGCTGCTCCTGGTGCAGGTGGGCGTAACCCACTGCAGGCGAGGCCGAGGCGGCGCGGCCGGAGTAGCCCAGCTTCTGGCCGTCGAGCATGTTCTCGTGGATGTAGTGCTGCACGAAGAACCAGGCACCCTGGTTCTGGGGCTCGTCCTGGCACCACACGATGTCTGCCGCATTGGGGTACTTCTTGACCTCGGCCGCGAAAGCCTTGTGCGGGAACGGGTACAGCTGCTCGACGCGGATGATGGCCACGTCGTCGGCGCCCTTCTCTTCGCGCTTCTTGGCCAGGTCATAGTAGACCTTGCCCGAGCAGGCGACGATGCGCTTGACCTTGTCGGCCTTCAGTTCCTTGACGTCCGGGATGACCGTCTGGAAGCCGCCCTTGATGAACTCCGACACCGGCGAGGTCGCGTCCTTGTTACGCAGCAGCGACTTCGGGGTCATGATGACCAGCGGCTTGCGCAGGTTGCGCACCATCTGGCGGCGCAGCAGGTGGAAGATCTGGCTGGCCGTCGTGGGCTGCACCACCTGGATATTGGTGTCGGCCGACAGCTGCATGAAGCGCTCCAGGCGGGCCGAGCTGTGCTCGGGGCCCTGGCCTTCGTAGCCGTGCGGCAGCATCAGCGTCAGACCGTTCAGACGGCCCCACTTCACCTCGCCGGATGCGATGAACTGGTCGATCACCACCTGGGCGCCGTTGGCGAAGTCGCCGAACTGGGCTTCCCAGATCACCAGGGTGTTCGGGTCGTTGGACGCGTAGCCGTATTCGAAGCCCAGCACTGCCTCTTCGGACAGGATGGAGTCGATGACCACGAACGGGGCCTGGTTCTCGGCCACGTTCTGCAGAGGCACATAGGTGCCGGTGTCCCACTTCTCGCGGTTCTGGTCGTGCAGCACGGCGTGGCGGTGGGTGAAGGTACCGCGACCGCAGTCCTCGCCCGACAGGCGCACCGGGTAGCCGCTGGCCACCAGGGATGCAAAGGCCATGTGCTCGCCCATGCCCCAGTCGACGTTGACGTCACCGCGGCCCATGGCGGCGCGGTCGTCCAGCACCTTCTTGACCAGCGGATGCACCGTGAAGCCCTCGGGCACCGTGGTGATCTTCTCGGCCAGACGCTTCCATTCGGCGAGCGGCAGCGCGGTCTCGGCGGCGTCCGTCCACTTCTTGTTGGAGAAGGCGCTCCAGTCCACCGCGTACTTGCGCTTGAAGTCGGTCAGGACCGGATCGACCGTGTTCTTGCCGGCGTCGAAGGCGGCGCGCTGCGCCTTGACCATGTCGTCGCCCAGCGTCTCGCCCAGGCCCTGGGCCGCCAGCTTGTCGGCGTACAGCTTGCGCGTGCCGGGGTGGGCAGCGATCTTCTTGTACATCAGCGGCTGGGTGAGCGAGGGCGTGTCCTGCTCGTTGTGGCCCAGCTTGCGGAAGCAGATGATGTCGACAACGACATCTTTGTTGAACTCCTGGCGGTATTCCAGGGCCAGCTGCATGCACAGCACCACCGCTTCGGGATCGTCGCCGTTCACGTGCAGCACGGGCGCCTCGATCATCTTGACGACGTCGGTGCAGTAGAGCGTGGAGCGGCTGTCGCGCGGATCGGAGGTGGTGAAGCCGATCTGGTTGTTGATGACGATGTGGATCGTGCCGCCGGTGTAGTAGCCGCGGGTTTCGGCCAGGGCCAGCGTTTCCATGATGACGCCCTGGCCTGCGAAGGCCGCGTCACCGTGCACGAGCACGGGCAGCACCGAGGCGCCGCGCTTGTCGCCGCGACGGTCCATGCGTGCGCGCACCGAGCCTTCGACCACCGGGTTCACGATTTCCAGGTGCGAGGGGTTGAAGGCCAGGCTCAGGTGCATCGGGCCGCTGGGCGTGGTCACGTCCGAGCTGAAGCCCTGGTGGTACTTCACGTCGCCGCTGGGCAGGTCTTCGGGGGCCGTGTGGTCGAACTCGGCGAACAGGTCCTTGGGCGCCTTGCCCAGGGTGTTGACCAGCACGTTCAGACGGCCGCGGTGCGCCATGCCGATCACGATTTCCTGCACGCCCTTGGCGCCGGAGCCGTTAACCAGCTCGTCCATGGCCACGATGAAGCTTTCGCCGCCTTCCAGCGAAAAGCGCTTCTGGCCGACGTACTTGGTGTGCAGGAAGCGCTCCAGGCCTTCGGCGGCCGTCAGGCGCTCGAGCACATGCTTCTTCTTCTCGGCGCTGAGCTTGGGGTTGGTGCGTGCGGCTTCGAGCTTCTGCTGCCACCAGCGCTTCTGCGCCTGGTCGGTCATGTACATGTACTCGACGCCGATGGTGCCGCAGTACGTTTCGCGCAGAGCGTTCAGCAGATCGCGCAGCGACATGGTGTCGCGGCCGAAGAAGGTGTTGCTGGTGTTGAAGACCGTCTCGAGGTCGGCGTCGGCGAAGCCGTAGAACGACGGCTCCAGTTCGGGGATGGCCGGGCGCTCGGCGCGCTGCAGCGGATCCAGGTTGGCCCAGCGGGCGCCGACGTTGCGGTAGGCGGCGATCAGCTGCTGGACGGCCGTGCGCTTGCGACCCAGCTCGGAGTCGGCGCCGCTGGCCTCGACGACGCGGGTGCCGCCCTGCTTGGCGCGCTCGGCGAAGGCATTGATGACAGGTTGATGCGGAACATCGCGGGAATCGCTTCCGTCCGACGCCGGCACGTGCTGGAGTGCATCAAAGTACGAGCGCCAGTTGTCGGGCACGCTGCCGGGGTTGGCGAGATAGTTCTCGTACATCTCTTCGACATAGGGCGCATTGCCGCCGAAGAGGTAACTGTTGCCTTGATAGGCGTTGTAGATGGACGCGGGGGAATCGCTCATGTTCCGCTGACCTCCGCTTCCCTTGGGGAAGCATTAGCTGGTTAAGAAAACCTTCCGCGACACGGCTGAACCGGATGGCGGATGCGACTGTGGCTGGGGAAGGGCCTGAGTACACCCGGGATTGTGCCACGCCGCACGCGCGCACTGCCGCGGTGATTCGGAACGCACCATTGTGCGCTTCGAATCTGACAACAGAATACGCCGCGAAGTTCAGCCGATCAGACGCTGGATGGCCTGAAGGCTGGTAGGGTCGTCGATGGTGGTCAGGTCGCCCGGATCGCGCCGCTCGCACACGGCCTGCAGGGCGCGGCGCAGCAACTTGCCGCTGCGCGTCTTGGGCAGTGCCGCCACCGAGTGCACCCGCGCCGGCCGCGCCAGCGCACCCAGGTTGTCGGCGACGGTCTTCATGACCTCGCCCTCCAGCCTCAGGGCGGCGGCCTCGTCGCCGACGCCGGCACGCGGCACCACGAACGCCACCGCGACCTGGCCTTTGAGCGCATCGGCCACGCCGACCACCGCAACTTCGGCCACGGCGGGGTGCGCCGAGATGGCCTCTTCGATCTCGCGCGTGCCCAGCCGATGGCCGGCCACGTTGATCACATCGTCCGTGCGTCCCAGGATGTAGAAGTAGCCATCGGCATCGCGGATGCCCCAGTCGAAGGTCGAATAGACCTCGATACCCGGAATGCTTCGCCAGTAGGTGTTGATGAATCGCTCGTCGTCGCGCCACACGGTCTGCATGAAGCCGGGCGGCGTCGGCGACTCGATGACCACCACACCCTTCTCGCCCGGTGTCGTCAGATCTTCGCCGGTGGCTTCGTGCACCAACTTGACCTTGAAACCGTACATGGGCACGCCGGGGCTGCCGAACTTGGTGGCCTGCTTCTCCACGCCGTGCGCCACGGTCAGGATGGGCCAGCCCGACTCGGTCTGCCAGTAGTTGTCGATGATCGGCACGCCCAAGCCGTCGCTGATCCAGCGGGCGGTGGGCTCGTCCAGCGGCTCGCCGGCGAGGAACAGGGCACGCAGGCTGGAGACGTCATGCTGGCGCAGCAACGCAGGATCCTGCTTCTTGAGCACGCGCACGGCCGTCGGCGCCGAGAACATCACGTTGACCTTGTACTTTTCCACCAGTCGCCACCAGATGGCACCGTCCGGCTGGCCGTCCAGCCCCTGCGTGGGCAGGCCTTCGTAGACGATGGTCGCCATGCCCGCGATCAGCGGGCCATACACGATGTAGCAGTGGCCGACCACCCAGCCGATGTCGCTGGTGCAGAAGTACGTCTCGCCGGGGCTGGCCTGGAAGATGTGTCGCATGCTGGCGGCCAGCGCCACGGCGTAGCCGCCCACGTCGCGCTGCACGCCCTTGGGCCGGCCCGTGGTGCCGCTGGTATAGAGCGTGTAGCTCACGTCCGCCGCATCCATCCATTCGCAGGGCACCTCGGCCTGGGCATGGGCTGGCGCCAGCTCATCCATCCGGTGGTCGCGGCCCGGGACCAGGTCCATGGGCGCCAGTCCACGGTCGGCCAACAGCACGGCCGACGGCTTGTGCGTGGCGAGCCGGATCGCCTCGTCCAGCAGCGGCTTGTACGCCAGCACCTTGCCGCCGCGCGAGCCGGCGTCGGCACTGACGATCACCTTCGGCTGCGCATCGTCGATGCGCGACGCGAGCGACGCACTGGCGAAGCCGCCGAAGACCACGCTATGGATGGCACCCAGACGGGCGCACGCCAGCATGGCGAACACGGCGGGCGCGATCATGGGCATGTAGATCAGCACCCGGTCGCCGCGCCCCACGCCCAGGCTGCGCAGCATCGAGGCCATCTGCTGCACCTCGCGGTGCAGTTCGCCGTAGGTGTAGGTGCGCTCGGTGCCGGTCTCGGTAGAGACGGCGATCACCGCCGGCGCATTTTGCCGCTGCGGCAGGTGGCGGTCGATGGCGTTGTGGCAGAGGTTGGTGGTGCCGCCACCGAACCAGTTGGTGAACGGCAGCCGGCTGCGATCGAGGATGGTGGTCGGCGGCTGGTGCCAGTCGATCAGCCGGGCCTGCTCGGCCCAGAAGGCCTCGGGCGCGTCGATGGAACGGCGATAGAACGCCTGATAGCTGCTCATGGCCTGGTTGTCTCCTGGTCGCTGGCGTCGAAGGTGCGCCTTGGGGCCGGCCGGCCGGAACGGGCGGCGGCCGTACGCGTGATTATTGGAGACGGCCTTTCGGCAGACTGACAGGGGCGGAACCTACCCGCTCAACAGAAGCGAACGCCAGCTTGGCCGGTGAGCCCGTCAGCGGACCAGCGCCTGCAGTTCCTTGAAGGCCGGATGTTCCGCGCTGCGCAGCCATTCGAAACCCACCATCTCGGTGGTCACCAGCTCGGCGCCCGCGCCCGCCAGGCGGTCGAAGGCCGCATCGCGGTTGCGCTCGGTGCGCGAGCCGCAGGCGTCGGTCACCACCCAGACCTCGAACTCGTCCTCCAGCAACTCCAGCGCCGTCTGCAGTACGCAGACATGGGCTTCGCAGCCGGCGATCACGATGCTGCCGCGCTCGGGCGCGGCGGCTTGCGGCTTCTGCAGATGGCGCGGCAGGCTCCGCGCATTGCCTTGCGCAGGGCGTGCCGGCGGACGCAGCCACTCGCCCAGGCCCTCGGCCACGGCGCTGAACTGCATCTTTGCCATCACCCGGCGGCATGGGTCGCGCAGCTCTGCCGGCATCTGGCCGAGGCGGGACGGGTTCTGCTCGGTGCCGAACACCGGGACATCGGCCAGCCCGGCCATCTGTGCGAGTCGGCGCGCATTGGCCATCACGGCCTCGCCCTCGTGGATGGCGGGCATCAGCCGGGGCTGGTAGTCGATGAGCACGAGTTGGGATTGTTCGGCGTCGAGGAGCATGGGGCGCGAAGGAGAAGAGGCAGGACGAAGAAACGGGAGATGGCCACAATGGGCCGCATGTCGGCGATTGTCCCTCCCCCTGCCCGATCCTTAGCGCCCTGGCTGCCCCCATCGGTCGCCGCAGGGCCAGAACACCTGGCGGTGGGGGCCGCACCATGAGGGCGCCGCTGCGTCGCCGGGGCATTCTTGCCTGGGCCGTCTCCGCCCTCGCGGCGACCGGCCTGCCGGGCTGCGGTTGGCTGCCACGGACGCCCGTCGTGCCAATGCCCGCGCTGACCGATTCGGGCGCCTGCGGCCCCGCTGACACGCTGATCGTGCTACTCCCCGGCCGCGGGATGCTACTGGACGAACTGTCGAGCGAAGGCTTCATCGACAGGTTCCGCGCGGCCGGCCTGCGGGCCGACCTGGTCCGCGCGGACGCCCACATGGGCTACTACAAGGACCGCAGCGTGGTCGACCGCCTGCAGGCCGACGTGATCGGCCCGGCGCGTTCGCAGGGCTACCGCCACATCTGGCTGGCCGGCATATCGCTCGGCGGCCTGGGCGCACTGCTCTACGCCGATGAGCACCCTGAAGAAATCGATGGCCTGCTGCTGATCGCCCCCTATCTGGGCGAGCCGCAAACCGCCGCCGACGTGGCGGCCCAGGGCGGCCCTGAACGCTGGCGCCCGCCGGCACAGACCGACGATGCCATCGGTGTGCGAGCCTGGACCTGCCTGCAGCGCTATGTCGGGCCCCGTGCGGCCCACACCCCGCTCTATCTCGCTTTTGGCGTGGATGACCGCCTGGCGCCCACGCACCGGGTGCTGGCGCCGGCCTTGCCGCCGCAGCGTGTGCTAACGGCGCCGGGCGGGCACGATTGGCCAGCCTGGCGCCCGCTGTGGAAGCGGTCGCTGGCCCAGGCCCCGCTGCCGCGCTGCAGCGACCATCGTCCCTGAGAAGGGAGCACCCACGCCTGACCCGCTCCCGGCGGGCCTTGACGGCGCTGTGTGTGTCGACGATCAGGGTTGCAGCCGGATCAACTTGCCATCCTCCTCGTCCGTCAGCACGTAGATCAGCCCGTCTGGCCCCTGCCGCACGTCGCGGATGCGTTCGCGCGCCGATGCCAGCAGCTTCTGCTCGGCCACCACCTTGTCGTCCCGCACCTCGATGCGGTCCAGATAGCCGAACTTGAGCGACCCGACCAGCAGGCTGCCCTTCCACGCCGGGCCATAGCGGTCGCTCGTCAGAAAGGCCATGCCCGAAGGCGCGATGGACGGCGTCCACTGGTGCAGCGGCTGCTCCATGCCTTCCTTCGCCTTGAGGCCCTCGCCGATGGGGGCGCCGCCGTAGTTCACGCCGTGCGTGATGACCGGCCAGCCATAGTTGCGGCCCGCCTGGACGATGTTGATCTCGTCGCCACCCTGAGCGCCGTGCTCGTGCGTCCACAGCCGCCCGTCCGGACCGATGGTGGCGCCCTGCATATTCCGGTGACCATAGCTCCAGATTGCCGGCAGCGCACCCGGTCGGCCGATGAAAGGATTGTCGGCGGGTGGCCGGCCCTCCGGGTCGACGCGGATCACCTTGCCAAGATGGTTGTCCCGGCGCTGCGCGTCGGCGCTGCGCGAGAAGCGGTCCCCCATCGTCAGGAACAGCGTGCCGTCGCGGCCCTGAGCGATGCGGCAGCCGAAGTGCGCCCGGCTCGCCACCTTGGGCTGCTGGCTGAAGATCACTCTCACCTGATCCAGCCGGCGCTCGTCGGTCGACAACACCGCGCGCGCCAGGGCGGTGCCGTTGGTGCCGCTGGGGCCCGCCTCCGAAAAGCAGAAATAGATCGTCCTGTTGGCGCCAAATCCGGCATCCAGCGCCACGTCCAGCAGCCCGCCCTGCCCTGCGGCGACAACCGGCGGCAGACCTTCGACTGGCGGTCTGGCTCGGCCATCTGCTTCGATCACCCGCAAGTGGCCGGGACGCTCCGTCACCAGGAAACGGCCGTCCGGCAAGAAAGCCAGCGCCCAGGGGTGGCTGAGGCCAGCAGCCACTGTCTCGGGCCTGGGCTGCGGCGTTGGCTGCGCTTGGCTTGGAGCGGTTGCCAGCGTCGCCAAGGCAAACGCAACCGACAAGGGACGAGAGAAATTCACTGCGACTCCTTCACCATGATCGTTCGTTCAGACAACTATTTCACGATGACAGGCGCAGCGGGCGAGAGGTTCAATCTACCTGCAGCAATGAAAAACGGCGCTGTTACAACCGCGTTTTTCATCATTCGCTGAAAGCGCTTCTAAATCAATGACTTAAACCTGACTTTAGATTTGCAAATCTGGTTGACACCCCGGGGTGTCGTCCATATCCTACGGGCCCATGCGAATTTTCGTCCTGCCCGCTCTCGCCGTGCTCCTTGCCACCGCAGCGCATGCTGCCCCTGCAACCGACCGGTCGGCGGAAATGGACAAGCTCCTTGCCGACAAAGGCCTTCTCGGCCGCGTCGAACATGCGCGGCAGGCAGTGGCTGACAAGACCTCCGACCTGGTGGTCAGCGCGATGAGCTTCCTGGGTGTTCCCTACCGCCGTGGCGGCAACAACGCCGAAACTGGTTTCGATTGCAGCGGCTTTGTCCGCGCCATGTACAACCAGACCATCGGCATGGTCCTCCCCCGCCGCGCCGAAGAACAGGCTGCGGCCACTGAAAAGATCGACCGCAGCGAACTCAAGCCCGGCGATCTGGTCTTCTTCAACACCATGCGCCGTGCCTTCAGCCATGTGGGCATCTATGTGGGCGATGGCAAGTTCATCCACTCCCCCCGCTCCGGCTCGGAAGTGCGTGTGGAAGACATGAACCAGAGCTACTGGACGAGCCGCTTCAACGGCGCCCGCCGCGTGCTGTCCGAATCGGCGGGCGAATAAGCCGCACGGCTCTTTCCCTCCCAAGACAAAGCCCGCTCTCGCAGCGGGCTTTTTCATTCCTGGCGGCGGCGAATCGTGGCGCGGCGTTGCCGCCGCGCCGGATCGCCAGCCTCAGTCTTCCAGCTTCGACAGGTCGCGCACCGCGCCCTTGTCTGCAGACGTCGCCAGCAGCGCGTAGGCCTTCAGCGCCGCCGACACCTTGCGCGGGCGCGGCTTCGCCGGCTTCCAGCCCTTGGCGTCCTGCTCCGCGCGGCGCTTGGCCAGTTCCTCATCGCTCAGCAGCACGTCGATCGAACGGTTGGGAATGTCGATGCGGATGCGGTCGCCTGTGCGGACCAGCCCGATGGCGCCGCCGGCCGCCGCCTCCGGCGAGCAATGCCCGATGGACAGGCCCGAGGTACCGCCCGAGAACCGGCCATCCGTCAGCAGTGCGCAGGCCTTGCCCAGGCCCTTGGACTTGATGTAGCTGGTCGGATAGAGCATCTCCTGCATGCCGGGGCCGCCCTTCGGGCCCTCGTAGCGCACCACCACGACGTCGCCCGCCTTCACCTGGTCGTTGAGGATGTGCTCCACCGCCTCGTCCTGGCTCTCGACCACATGGGCCGGGCCCTCGAAGACCAGCAGGCTGTCGTCCACGCCCGCCGTCTTCACCACGCAGCCGTCCTTGGCGATATTGCCGGTCAGCACGGCCAGGCCGCCCTCCTTCGAGAAGGCATGGTCGATGCTTCGGATGCAGCCTTCGGCGCGGTCCATGTCCAGGCTGGGCCAGCGCGTGTCCTGGCTGAACGCGACCTGCGTCGGGATGCCGGCCGGGCCCGCCATGTAGAAGCGCTTCACGGCATCGTTGCTGGTGCGCAGGATGTCCCATTGCTCCAGCGCATCGCCCAGCGTGGGCGCGTGGATGGTCGGCACGTCAAGGTGCAGGCGGCCGGCGCGCGCCAGTTCACCCAGGATGGCCATGATGCCACCCGCGCGATGCACGTCCTCGATGTGGTACTTGTTGGTGTTGGGCGCCACCTTGCACAGCTGCGGCACCTCGCGCGAGAGGCGGTCGATGTCGGCCATGTCGAAGTCGATGCCGGCCTCCTGCGCGGCGGCCAGGATGTGCAGGATGGTGTTGGTCGAGCCGCCCATGGCGATGTCCAGCGTCATCGCGTTCTCGAAGGCCTTCTTGCCGATGGCACGCGGCAGCACGCTGGCATCGTCCTGTTCGTAGTGGCGCTTGGCCAGTTCGACGATCAGGTGGCCGGCCTTCCTGAACAGGCCCTCGCGGTCGGCATGGGTGGCCACCACCGTGCCATTGCCCGGCAGCGACAGGCCCAGCGCCTCGGTCAGGCAGTTCATCGAGTTGGCGGTGAACATGCCCGAGCAGCTGCCGCAGGTCGGGCAGGCCGATCGCTCGACCTCGGCCAGATCGGCATCGCTCACCTTGCTGTCGGCCGCCATCACCATGGCGTCGATCAGGTCCATCTTGCGGATCTCGATCTTGGCCGTGCCCGGTACCGCCAGGCGAACCTTGCCAGCCTCCATCGGGCCGCCGGAGACGAAGACCACCGGGATGTTCAGCCGCATGGCCGCCATCAGCATGCCGGGCGTGATCTTGTCGCAGTTGGAGATGCACACCAGCGCGTCCGCGCAGTGGGCATTGACCATGTACTCCACCGAGTCGGCGATCACGTCCCGGCTGGGCAGCGAATACAGCATGCCGTCGTGGCCCATGGCGATGCCGTCGTCTACGGCGATGGTGTTGAATTCCTTGGCGACGCCGCCGGCGGCCTCGACCTCGCGGGCGACCAGCTGGCCCAGATCCTTCAGGTGCACATGACCGGGCACGAACTGCGTGAAGCTGTTGGCGATGGCGATGATCGGCTTGGAGAAGTCGTCGTCCTTCATGCCGGTGGCGCGCCACAGGGAACGGGCGCCCGCCATGTTGCGGCCGGCGGTGGAGGTCTTGGAACGGTAGGTGGGCATGGGTCGCTCTGTGTGCTCTCGTGAGGCAGGAATCGTCGGGGCCGGCATTGTCTCAGGCCCCACGCCACGACAGCGGGCGGCGCGCCCATGGCAAAGCGGCCCGGCAGGACAACCCGAAGGTCGCCCGGCCGGGCCGCTGGACGCAGCCTCGAGGCTGCGCTTATGGGCTACCGATCAGCGCTTCTGCGGCGGCAGGTCGGTGCAGGTGCCGTGCGCCACTTCCGCCGCCATGCCGATGCTCTCGCCCAACGTGGGGTGCGGATGGATGGTCTTGCCGATGTCGATCTCGTCGGCGCCCATCTCGATGGCCAGGGCCACCTCGCCGATCATGTCGCCGGCATGGGTGCCGACGATGCCGCCACCCAGGATGCGGTGCGTCTCGGCATCGAACAGCAGCTTGGTGAAGCCCTCGTCGCGGCCGTTGGCAATGGCGCGGCCGGAAGCCGTCCACGGGAAGAGGCCCTTCTTGACCTTGACGCCCTGCGCCTTGGCCTGGTCCTCGGTCAGGCCTACCCACGCGACCTCGGGGTCGGTGTAGGCCACGCTCGGGATCACCCGGGCGTTGAACGCGGCGCTGGCCAGCTCCTTGTCGCCCTTCTGCTCACCGGCGATCACCTCGGCCGCCACATGCGCCTCGTGCACCGCCTTGTGGGCCAGCATGGGCTGGCCGACGATGTCGCCGATGGCGAAGATGTTCGGCACATTGGTGCGCATCTGGATGTCGACCGGGATGAAGCCGCGGTCGGTGACCGAGACGCCCGCCTTCTCGGCGCCGATCTTCTTGCCGTTGGGCGTGCGGCCCACCGCCTGCAGCACCAGGTCGTAGACCTGAGGCTCCTTGGGCGCGCCCTCGCCTTCGAACATCACCTTGATGCCATCCTTGGTCGCCTCGGCGCCCACGGTCTTGGTCTTGAGCATGATGTTGTCGAAGCGCGGCGCGTTCATCTTCTGCCACACCTTGACCAGGTCGCGGTCGGCGCCCTGCATCAGGCCGTCCATCATCTCGACCACATCCAGGCGTGCGCCCAGCGACGAATACACCGTGCCCATTTCCAGGCCGATGATGCCGCCGCCCAGGATCAGCATGCGCTTGGGCTCGGTCGCCAGCGACAGCGCGCCGGTGGAGTCCACCACGCGCGGATCGTCCTTGGGCATGAAGGGCAGGTGCACCGCCTGCGAGCCGGCCGCGATGATGCAGTGGCTGAAGCGGATCACCTGCTTCTTGCCGGTGGTGGCCCGGCCGTCGCCGCTGGTCTCTTCCACTTCGAGGTGGTAGGCGTCCAGGAAGGTGCCGACGCCGCGCACGGTCGTGACCTTGCGCATCTTGGCCATGGCCGTGAGGCCACCGGTGAGCTTGCCCACCACCTTGTTCTTGTGCGCGAGCAGCTTGGCGCGATCCACCTTGGGGGCACCGAACTCCACACCCAGATCGGCGAAATGCTTGACCTCGTCCATCACCGCCGCCACGTGCAGCAGCGCCTTGGAGGGGATGCAGCCCACGTTGAGACACACGCCGCCCAGGGTGGCGTAACGCTCGACCAGCACCGTCTTCATGCCGAGGTCCGCACTGCGGAAGGCGGCGGAGTAGCCACCGGGGCCGGCGCCGAGCACGAGGGTGTCGCACTCGATGTCGACCTGGCCGCTGTAGCTGCCAGCGGGCGCTGGCGCCACGGCCGGCGCGGCTGGTGCGGGCGCAGGTGCCGCCTTGGGGGCCGCCGCGGCGGGGGCTGGCGATTCGGCCGGTGCGGGCGCCGCCGCAGTCGCCTCGGCCGCGTCGATGGTCAGCACCACGGAGCCTTCGCTCACCTTGTCGCCCACCTTCACGGCCACCGACTTGACCACGCCCGCGTGGCTGGAGGGAATCTCCATCGACGCCTTGTCGGACTCGACGGTGATCAGCGACTGCTCGACCTTGATGGTGTCGCCGGGCTTGACCAGCACCTCGATCACGGCCACCTCGCTGAAGTCGCCGATGTCCGGAACCTTGACCTGTTGTTCGCTCATGCCGTGGTCTCCTTACAGCACGATGCGGCGGTAGTCCGCCAGCAGCTGGCCCAGGTAGGCATTGAAGCGGGCCGCGGAGGCGCCGTCGATCACACGGTGGTCGTACGACAGCGACAGCGGCAGCGTCAGGCGCGGCACGAACTGCTTGCCGTCCCACACCGGCTTCATCTGGCCCTTGGAAAGACCCAGGATCGCCACCTCGGGGGCATTGATGATCGGCGTGAAGTGCGTGCCACCGATGCCGCCCAGCGAGCTGATCGAGAAGCAGCCGCCCTGCATGTCGGCCGCACCCAGCTTGCCGTCGCGGGCCTTCTTGGCCAGCTCGCCCATCTCCTGGCTGATCTGCAGGATGCCCTTCTTGTCGGCGTCCTTGAGCACCGGCACCACCAGCCCGTTGGGCGTGTCCGCCGCGAAGCCGATGTTGAAGTACTGCTTGTAGACCAGCGTGTCGCCGTCCAGGCTGGTGTTGAACTCGGGGAATTTCTTCAGGGCCGCGACCACGGCCTTGATGACGAAGGCCAGCATCGTGACCTTCACGCCCGACTTCTCGTTCTCCTTGTTGGTGGAGACGCGGAAGGCTTCCAGCTCGGTGATGTCCGCTTCGTCGTTGTTGGTGACGTGCGGAATCATGACCCAGTTGCGGTGCAGGTTGGCGCCGCTGATCTTCTTGATGCGCGACAGGTCCTTGCGCTCGACGGTGCCGAACTTCGTGAAGTCCACCTTCGGCCAGGGCAGCAGACCCAGGGCCGCGCCGTCGGCGCTGCCAGCACCGCCGGCCGGGGCCTTGGCCGCCTGCGCCTTGGTCTGGGTGGCGCCGGCCATCACCGACTTGGTGAAGCCCTGCACGTCTTCCTGGGTGATGCGGCCCTTGGGACCGCTGCCCTTGACCTCTTCCAGCGGTACGCCCAGCTCGCGGGCGAATTTGCGCACCGAGGGCGAGGCATGCGGCAGGCCAGTGGCCGGCGTCTTGGTCGGGTCGTGGGCCGGTACGCTGGTGGCCGCAGGTGCAGGCGCTGCGGCGGCCTGAGCGGGCGCCGGGCTCGGCGCAGCCTGGGCCGGCGCCGATGCGGGCGCTGCCGGGCTGGCGGCGGGTGCGGCACCGGCCACGCCTTCGAGCAGGCCGATCAGGTCACCGATGTTGACCGTGTCGCCCACCTTGACCTTGAGCTCCTTGATCGTGCCGGCGGACGGCGACGGGATCTCCATCGAGGCCTTGTCCGATTCGACCGTGATCAGCGACTGCTCGGCCTTGACCGTGTCGCCAGGTTTGACCAGCACCTCGATCACCGCGACGTCCTTGAAGTCGCCGATGTCGGGCACCTTAATCTCGACCGGGCCGGAGGCAGCCGGCGCGGCGGCGGGTGCCGGCGCAGGTGCGGCGGCCTGGGCGGCCGGCGCCGGAGCCTCGGCAGGTGCCGGAGCCGCCGCAGCGGGGGCACCAGCGCCCTCGCCTTCCAGGATCAGGACGATCGAACCTTCCTTGACCTTGTCGCCGACCTTGACCTTGACTTCCTTGACCACGCCGGCGGCCGACGACGGAATCTCCATCGAGGCCTTGTCCGATTCGACCGTGATCAGCGACTGCTCGGGCTTGACCGTATCGCCCGGCTTGACCAGCACTTCGATCACCGCGACCTCGTCGAAGTCGCCGATGTCGGGCACTTTCACTTCCACTGCTGCCATGTTCGTGTCTCCCGCCTTCGAGGCGTTTCAGTTCCGTGGATGGATTACGCGTAAAGCGGGTTGATCTTGTCGGCGTTGATGCCGTACTTCTTGATGGCCTCGGCCACCTTGGCGGCCGGCACTGCGCCGTCCTCGGCCAGGGCCTTGAGCGTGGCGACCACGATGTAGTGGCGGTTCACCTCGAAATGCTCGCGCAGCTTGCTGCGGAAATCCGAGCGGCCGAAGCCGTCGGTGCCCAGCACCTTGTAGTTGCGGCCCTTCGGGATGAAGGGACGGATCTGCTCGGCGTAGGCCTTCATGTAGTCGGTGGAGGCGACCACCGGACCGGTCGTCTTGCCCAGCTGCTCCTCGACGAAGGGCACGCGCGCCGTCTCGGTGGGGTGCAGCAGGTTCCAGCGGTCGGCGTCCTGGCCGTCGCGGGTCAGCTCGTTGAAGCTCGGGCAGCTCCACACCGAGGCGGCGACGCCCCAGTCCTTTTCCAGCAGCTCCTGGGCGAAGAAGGATTCGCGCAGGATGGTGCCGCTGCCCAGCAGCTGGGCCGTGGGCGCCTTCTTGTCCAGAGCCGGCGCCTGCTTGGCCAGGTACATGCCCTTGATGATCTGCTCTTCGGTGCCGGGCTGAAGGCCAGGCATCGCGTAGTTCTCGTTCAGCAGCGTCAGGTAGTAATAGACGTTGTCCTGCTTCTCGACCATGCGCTTGAGGCCGTGGTGCAGGATCACCGCCACTTCATGCGCGAAGGTCGGGTCGTAGCTGACGCAGTTGGGGATGGTGTTGGCCAGGATGTGGCTGTGGCCGTCCTCGTGCTGCAGGCCTTCGCCATTGAGCGTGGTGCGGCCCGAGGTGCCGCCCAGCAGGAAGCCGCGGGCCTGCATGTCGCCGGCCGCCCAGGCCAGGTCGCCGATGCGCTGGAAGCCGAACATCGAGTAGTACACGTAGAACGGCACCATGATGCGGTTGTTCGTGCTGTACGAGGTGGCGGCGGCGATCCAGCTGGACATGCCACCGGCCTCGTTGATGCCTTCCTGCAGGATCTGGCCGGCCTTGTCTTCCTTGTAGTACATGACCTGGTCCTTGTCGACCGGGGTGTACTGCTGACCGTGCGGGTTGTAGATGCCGACCTGGCGGAACAGGCCTTCCATGCCGAAGGTGCGGGCCTCGTCGACCAGGATGGGCACCACGCGCGGGCCCAGGGCCTTGTCGCGCAGCAGCTGCGTCAGGAAGCGCACGTAAGCCTGGGTCGTGGAGATCTCGCGGCCTTCGGCCGTGGGCTCGAGCACGGCCTTGAAGGTGTCGAGCGAAGGCACGGTGAAGCTCTCGTCGGCCTTGGTGCGGCGGTGCGGCAGGTAGCCGCCCAGTGCCTTGCGGCGCTCGTGCAGGTACTTCATTTCCGGCGTGTCGTCGGCCGGCTTGTAGAAGGGCAGATCGGCGATCTGGCTGTCGGGGATCGGGATATTGAAGCGGTCGCGGAAGGCCTTGATGTCCTCGTCGCCGAGCTTCTTGGTCTGGTGGACCGTGTTCTTGCCCTCGCCGATCTTGCCCATGCCGAAGCCCTTGACCGTCTTGACCAGCAGCACGGTGGGCTGACCGGCGTGGTTCTGGGCGGCGTGGAAGGCGGCATAGACCTTCTGCGAGTCGTGGCCGCCGCGCTGCAGGTTCCAGATCTCGTCGTCGGTCATGTGCTCGACCATCTTGGCCGTGCGCGGATCGCGGCCGAAGAAGTGCTTGCGGACGTAGGCGCCGTCATTGGCCTTCATGGCCTGGTAGTCGCCATCGTTGGTCTTCATCATCAGCTCGCGCAGGGCGCCGTCGTGGTCCTTGGCGAGCAGGGCGTCCCAGCCCTTGCCCCAGATCAGCTTGATGACGTTCCAGTTGGCGCCACGGAATTCGCCTTCCAGTTCCTGAATGATCTTGCCGTTGCCGCGCACCGGGCCGTCCAGGCGCTGCAGGTTGCAGTTGATGACGAAGATCAGGTTGTCGAGGTTCTCGCGCGCGGCCAGGCCGATGGCGCCCAGCGATTCGACCTCGTCCATTTCACCGTCGCCGCAGAAGACCCAGACCTTGCGGTTGGCGGTGTCGGCGATGCCGCGGGCATGCAGGTACTTGAGGAAGCGCGCCTGGTAGATGGCCATCAGCGGGCCCAGGCCCATGGACACCGTCGGGAACTGCCAGAACTCGGGCATCAGCTTGGGGTGCGGATAGCTGGACAGGCCCTTGCCATCGACTTCCTGGCGGAAGTTGAGCAGCTGCTCTTCGCTCAGTCGGCCTTCGAGGTAGGCGCGGGCGTAGATGCCGGGCGAGACGTGGCCCTGGATGTAGAGCAGGTCGCCGCCGTGGCCTTCGGTCTCGGCATGCCAGAAGTGGTTGAAGCCAGCACCGAACATGCTCGCCAGCGAGGCAAAGGAGCCGATGTGGCCGCCCAGGTCGCCGCCTTCGGGCGGGTGGTGGCGGTTGGCCTTGACCACCATGGCCATGGCGTTCCAGCGCATGTAGGCGCGCAGGCGCTGCTCGATCTCGAGGTTGCCGGGGCTGCGGGCTTCCTGGCTGGGCTCGATGGTGTTCACGTAGCCCGTGTTGGCCGAGAAGGGCATGTCAACCGTGTTCTGGCGGGCGTGCTCGAGCAGTTCCTCGAGCAGGGCATGCGCCCGTTCGGCACCTTCGTTCTGGATGACGGCCGACAGCGCGTCCTTCCATTCCTGCATCTCTTGCACGTCAGCTTCGTTTGCTGCGGCGCCAGTGGGTTTCTCGGGGTTGGCCGACATCCGGGTCTCCTTGAATCGGTGTGTACGTGGCGTACGTTAATTGAGAGAGGAAGAAAGGCCGCATCGCGCGGGCGGCGCAGTGTCTCATAAAAAAATGGCGATTCCAAATGGTGCCATGGCATTTCTTAATATGAAATTAATGCTGCTCTGCAGCAGAAATGGCCGGGCAGGCGCTCTTCTAAACTCGCGCGATGCGTTCCCCCCCCGAGCCCACCGCCGGCCATCCTCTCCCACTCGTGTCGTGGTGGCAACGCTGGTGGAAACGCCAGACCCCGCCGCTGCAAGACAGTGTGGCGATGCTGGTGCCGATGGCCGCAGTGCTGCTCTTCCTGGCCGCCATCGTGGCGGCCTTCTGGTATCTGCGGGCCGAGGAACTGGAGCGCGAACGCGAATCCGTGCGCCGCGATGTCGAATATGCGCAGCAGCGGTTGCGCCTGCGCCTTCTGGAGCGGCAGGAGCAGCTGATGCGTCTGGCGCGCGACGCCAGCAACCATGAAGTCGACGCCATCGAATTCACCAGCCGCGCCGAGTCGCTGGTCAGCCAGTTCCCGGAACTGCAGGCGGTCAGCTGGATCGACGACCGGCGGGTCTGGCGCGCAACCTATGCCTCGCCCAGCGTGCCGCCCGCGCAGCAGCACATGGCCGGCGACCTGCTGCGGCCAGGCGACATCGAGACCCACTACGCGCTCGCGCGCGAGTTGGCCCAGCCGGTCTACTCGCAGCCCAACGCCACGGGCGACCGCACGGCGCCGCTGCAGCTTCACATTCCCCTGTTCGACCAGGGCCTGTTCGCGGGCACGGTGCTGGGCGAGTTCTCGGTCGACGGGCTGCTGCGCTACGGCATCCCGCCCGAGGTCTCGGCCAAGTACGCCGTCTCGCTGCTGGACAGCACCGGCAAGCTGCTGGCCGGCACGACGACCAACAGCCGCAGCCCGGCCGAATCGCGGCCGCTGCCCTGGGCAGAGCCCACCAATGAATACGAGGTGCCCGTCTCGCCGGTCGGCAACAGCCTGGTGCTGCGGGCGCAGGCCTGGCGCACCTCGCTTGGCCTGATCGGCAACGGGCTCTTCTGGCTGGTGGCGGCGCTGTCGGTGCTGACCAGCGGCCTGCTGATGGGCACCTGGCGGCACACCCGCCGGCGCCTGGCCGCTCAGCAGGCGCTGCAGGCCGAGACCAACTTCCGCCGCGCCATGGAAAACTCCATGCTGACCGGCATGCGCGTGCTCGACCTGGACGGCAGCATCAGCTATGTCAACGCCGCCTTCTGCACCATGACCGGCTGGAGCGAGGAAGAACTCGTCGGCCGCAAGCCGCCCTTCCCCTACTGGCTGGAGACCGACACCGAACTCATGAACGAGCGCCTGGAGGAGGAGATCCACGGCCGGGCGTTGCCGGGCGGCTTCCAGGTGCGGGTGCGGCGCAAGAACGGCACGATCTTCCCGGCCCGGCTGTACGTGTCACCACTGGTCGACGCCCACGGCCACCAGACGGGCTGGATGACGTCGATGACCGACATCACGGAGCCGACCCGTATCCGCGAGCAGTTGTCAGCCTCCCACGAGCGTTTCACCACCGTGCTGGAGGCGCTGGACGCCTCGGTGTCGGTGGCGCCGCTGGGCAGCGAGGAACTGCTCTTCGCCAACAAGATGTACCGGGCCTGGTTCGGCTCGGACACGGTGGGCCACCTGGGCATGGTCGCGCAGGCCGGGGCCGCGCCCTCGCCCAGCCACGGGAACGACCTGGACGACGTCGACCCGCTGGCCGGCCTGCCCACCGACGCGCTCACGGCCGCCCAACTGGCCAACAACGAGATCTTCGTGCCGCACCTCAACAAGTGGCTGGAGGTGCGCTCGCGCTACCTGACCTGGGTGGACGGCCGCCTGGCGCAGTTGGTGATCGCCACCGACATCACCGCCCGCCGCGACGCCGAGGAACAAGCCGCCCAGCAGGCCGACCGGGCCCAGTCCGCCAGCCGCCTGATCACGATGGGCGAGATGGCCTCCAGCGTGGCGCACGAGTTGAACCAGCCGCTCGCCGCCATCAGCAACTACTGCAACGGCATGATGTCGCGCATCCGCGGCCAGCAGATCGACACCGAGGCCCTGTTGGGCGCACTGGAAAAAACGGTCAAGCAGGCGCAGCGGGCGGGCCAGATCATCCAGCGGATCCGCACCTTCGTGAAACGCAGCGAGCCCAACCGCACGCCCGCCGAGGTGGCCACCATGGTGAGCGAGGCGGTGGAGCTGGCCGGCATCGAGCTCAAGCGCCGCAACGTGCGGCTCAACCACTATGTGGCGGCACGGTTGCCGACGGTGCATGTCGACCCCATCCTCATCGAGCAGGTGCTGGTCAACCTGATGAAGAACGCCGCCGAGTCCATCGACATGGCCCGGCGGCCTCCCGCACGGCGCACGGTCGAACTGCGCGTGGTGCCGCGAAGGGTCGAGGGCCACCAGGCCATCGAGTTCGCCGTGCAGGATACCGGCAAGGGCCTGGCACCCGAGGTGATGGAGCGGCTCTTCGAGGCCTTCTTCTCCACCAAGGCAGAAGGCATGGGCATCGGCCTCAACCTCTGCCGCAGCATCGTCGAGTCGCACAAGGGCAGGATGCAGGCGGAGAACCTCTACAATGGATCGGAGGTCGTCGGCTGCCGTTTCTCCTTCTGGATTCCAGTGGACGGCGCTCCGGATTCCGTAGCGACCGACGACCGTTCCCCCGACTGGACCGCCACCGGCCAGCCGCCCGCCGCGGCAGGCAAGGCCGGCGCAGGCTCCTCGATCTCCTGAGAGGCAAAGGTAAGCGCATGAGTTTGATCCCCAAGAAGGGCACGGTCTATGTGGTGGACGACGACGAGGCCGTCCGCGACTCGCTCCAGTGGCTGCTCGAAGGCAAGGACTATCGGGTCCGCTGCTTCGAATCCGCCGAGTCCTTCCTGGCCCGCTACGACCCGCGCGAAGTGGCCTGCCTGATCGTCGACATCCGCATGGCCGGTATGTCGGGCCTGGAACTGCAGGACAAGCTCATCGAGCGCAAGTCGCCGCTGCCCATCGTGGTCATCACCGGCCATGGCGACGTGCCAATGGCGGTCGATTCGATGAAGAAGGGCGCGATGGACTTCATCCAGAAGCCCTTCAACGAAGAGGCGCTGGTGTCGCTGGTCGAGCGCATGCTCGAACACGCCCGCACCGCCTTCGCGCAGTACCAGCAATCGGCCAGCCGCGACGCCCTGCTGTCCAAGCTCACCGGCCGCGAATCGCAGGTGCTCGAGCGCATCGTCGCCGGCCGCCTCAACAAGCAGATCGCCGACGACCTGGGCATCAGCATCAAGACGGTGGAGGCGCACCGCGCCAACATCATGGAAAAGCTCAACGCCAACACGGTGGCCGATCTGCTGAAGATCGCCCTGGGCCAGACCGCCAAGGCCTGACGCCGCCGCAACGCCCCGCCGCTCCCTCACCACGCCCGTTCGGCCTTGGCCGCGGGCGTTTTTCATTCCACTTTCCAGCACCTCCCATGACCGCACAACTCATCGACGGCAATGCCGTGGCCCGCACGATCCGCGCCGAAGTGGCCGGACGCACCGCCGCCCTCAAGGCCCGCGGCATCACGCCGGGCCTGGCGGTGATCCTGGTCGGCGAAGATCCGGCCAGCCAGGTGTACGTGGGCAAGAAGGTCGAGGCCTGCCAGCAGGCCGGCATGCACTCGGTGCTGGAGCGCTACGAGGCCACGATGACCGAGGCGGACCTGCTGGAGCGGGTGCGCGCCCTCAATGCCGATCCGGCGATCCACGGCATCCTGGTGCAACTGCCGCTGCCGAAGCACATCGATGCCGACAAGGTCATCGAGACCATCGCGGCCGAGAAGGACGTGGACGGCTTCCATGTGGCCAGCGCCGGCGCGCTGATGACCGGCCTGCCGGGCTTCTGGTCCTGCACGCCCTATGGCTGCGTCAAGCTGCTGGAGAGCACCGGCGTGCCCATCAAGGGCAAGCATGCCGTGGTCATCGGCCGCAGCAACAACGTGGGCAAGCCGATGGCGCTGATGCTGCTGGCCAAGAACGCCACCGTCACCATCTGCCACAGCGCCACCGCCGACCTGGCCCACCATGTGCGCCAGGCCGACATCGTGGTCGCCGCCGTGGGCCGCCGTAACACGGTGACGGCCGACATGGTCAAGCCCGGCGCCATCGTGATCGACGTGGGCATGAACCGCAACGAGCAGGGCAAGCTCTGCGGCGACGTGGACTTCGCCGCCGTCAAGGAAGTGGCCGGCTGGATCACGCCGGTGCCCGGCGGCGTGGGCCCGATGACGGTGACCATGCTGCTGGTCAACACGCTCGAATCGGCCGAGCGCGTCGCCGCAGCCTGACAGGACGCCGAGGTCGGCGCTCAATAGCCGGCCTGCATCGCGGCCATGGTGAGGTCGGGCGCTTGAAGGCGCGGCCTTTGCCTCAAAATCGGCAGCATGACCTCCAATCCGCTGCTCGACTTCTCCGATCTGCCCCTGTTCGACCGCATCCAGCCCGAACATGTGGCGCCCGCCATCGACGCCCTTTTGAAGCAAGCTGAAGCGGCCCTGGAGCAGGTCACGGCGCCCAACTTTCCCTCCGAATGGACGGCCATCGCCCGCGTGCTCGATGTGGCAACGGAGCGCCTGGGCCGCGCCTGGGGCACGGTCGGTCACCTCAACGCCGTGGCCGACACGCCCGCGCTGCGCGCCGCCTACAACGAGGCCATGCCGCGCGTCACCGCCTTCTGGACGCGCCTGGGTGCCGACGAGCGCCTCTATGCCAAGTACAAGGGCATCGACGTGGCCACGCTCAATGCCGAGCAGCGCAAGGCCCACGCCAATGCGATGCGCAACTTCGTGCTCGGTGGCGCCGAGCTGCAAGGGGCCGCGCGCGAGCGCTATGCCGAGATCCAGGAGCGCCAGGCCGAGCTGAGCCAGAAGTTCAGCGAGCACGCGCTGGACGCCACCGACGCCTTCGCGCACTACGCCGATCTGTCGGAACTGGACGGCGTCCCTCCTGACGTGGTCGCCGCCGCCCGCGCCGCGGCGGAAGCCGAGGGCAAAGCCGGCTACAAGCTCACGCTCAAGATGCCCTGCTACCTGCCGGTGATGCAGTTCGCCCGCAGCAGCGCGCTGCGCGAGCGCCTCTACCGTGCCTATGTGACCCGTGCCAGCGAGTTCGGCGACCCGGCCTTCGACAACACCCCGCTCATCCTCGAGATCCTGAAGCTGCGCCAGGAAGAGGCGCAACTGCTGGGCTACCGTAACTTCGGCCAACTGTCGGTGGTGCCCAAGATGGCGGAATCGCCCGAGCAGGTGATCGGCTTCCTGCGCGACCTGGCGGCCAAGGCCAAGCCCTACGGCCAGCGTGACGTGGTGCAGCTGCGCGACTTCGCCAGCCGCGAACTCGGCATCGCCGATCCGCAACCCTGGGACTGGAGCTACATCGGCGAAAAGCTCAAGGAAGCCCGCTACGCCTTCAGCGAGCAGGAGGTCAAGCCCTACTTCCCGGCGCCCAAGGTGCTCGATGGCCTTTTCAAAATCGTGCAGAACCTGTTCGAGGTGCAGATCCGCCGCGACGATGCGCCGGTGTGGCACCCCAGCGTGGTCTTCTACCGCATCGAGCGACAGACGCCGGACGGCGTGCAGAAGGTGGGCCAGTTCTACCTAGACCCCTCGGCCCGCGCGGCCAAGCGCGGCGGTGCCTGGATGGACGACGTGCGCGCACGCTGGCTGCGCCCCGACGACCAGCGGCTGCAGACGCCCGTCGCCCACCTCGTGTGCAACTTCGCGGAGGGTGTGGACGGCAAGCCGCCGCTGCTCACGCACGACGACGTCATCACCCTCTTCCACGAATTCGGCCACGGCCTGCACCACATGCTGACGCAGGTGAACGAGCACGACGTGTCGGGCATCAGCGGCGTGGAGTGGGACGCGGTCGAGCTGCCCAGCCAGTTCATGGAGAACTTCTGCTGGGAATGGGACGTGCTGCAGAACATGACGGCCCATGTCGATACCGGTGCGCCGCTGCCCCGCGCGCTCTACGACAAGATGATCGCCGCCAAGAACTTCCAGAGCGGCATGCAGACGCTGCGCCAGATCGAGTTCGCCCTGTTCGACATGCTGCTGCACACCCAGTTGGATGCGAGCGCGGCCCAGCCCGGCGCCGTGATGGCGCTGTTGAACGAAGTGCGCACCGAGGTGGCCGTGCTGCCCTCGCCCGCATTCAGCCGCACGCCCATGACCTTCACCCACATCTTCTCGGGCGGCTATGCGGCCGGGTACTACAGCTACAAGTGGGCCGAGGTGCTGTCGGCGGACGCCTATGCGGCCTTCGAGGAGACGGTCGATGCCCAGGGCCTGCCCAGCGTGGAGACCGGCCGCCGCTACCGCGAAGCGATCCTGGAAGCGGGCGGCAGCCGCAGCGCGATGGAATCGTTCAAGGCCTTCCGCGGTCGCGAGCCGAGCATCGACGCCCTGCTGCGCCACCAGGGCATGAGCGAGCCGCTCGCAGAAGAAGCGCTGGCGTGAGCGCAATGCCCGCCGCCCCCACCCTGCGCCGGACTGCGTGGCTGCTCGCCGTGGGCATGGCTGCCGCCGGGCTGTGGGGCGCGGCGCGCGCCCAGCCTCTGTACCGCTCCGTCGACGCGCAGGGCCGGGTCACGTTCTCGGACCGTGCTCCCTCGGCGGCCGCCCGCCCGGTCGAAGCCCCCAGCGGCAACGACATCGACACAGGCGCGGCCGCCCTGTCCTTCGAGCTGCGGCAGCTTGTGCAACGCTACCCGGTCACGCTCTACACCCAGCGAGACTGCGCGCCCTGCGATGAAGGGCGCTCCTTGCTTCGCAGTCGCGGCATCCCCTTCCAGGAGCGCACGGTCAATACCAATGCGGAGATCGAGGCGCTGCAGCGCCTCAGCGGCCAGACCGGCCTGCCGCTGCTGACCATCGGCAGCCAGCAACTGCGCGGCTATGCCGATGCACAGTGGTCGCAGTATCTCGATGCGGCCGGCTATCCGGGCCGCAACAGTCTGCCGCCGGCGTACACCCCGCCCCAGGCCCGCCCGCTCATTGCGCCCGTGCCCGCACCGGCCGCGCCGCCAGCCTCCGAGGCGCCGGCGCCCATCATTCCGCCACCAACCGGGCCGACGCCCGGCAATCCGGCAGGCATCCGCTTCTGAACGCGGGGCCAGCGTGCCCCGGCCAGCGGTCAATAGCGCAGGGTCTGCACGCCTTCCGGCGTGGCCAGCAGGCACAGGCTGGCCTTCTGGTGCGCAAAGACGCCCACGGTGACCACGCCCGGCCACTGGTTGACCTCCGACTCGAAAGCGAGCGGCTCACGGATCGACAGGCCGGTCACGTCCAGGATGTGCTGGCCGTTGTCCGTCACCAGCGGCTGGCCGTCCTTCATGCGCAGCGTGGCCGTGCCGCCCTCGGCCGCAAACTGGCGCGCCACCCGCCGAGCCGCCATCGGGATCACCTCCACCGGCAACGGAAAGCGGCCCAGCACCTCGACACGCTTGGAGGCGTCGGCGATGCAGACAAAGCGGCGCGACTGGGCCGCGACGATCTTCTCGCGGGTCAGCGCGGCGCCGCCGCCCTTGACCATGTAGCCGCGGCCGTCGATCTCGTCCGCACCGTCGATGTAGGCCGCCAGTTCATCGACCTCGTTGCTGTCGAACACGGGAATGCCCAGGGCCTTCAGGCGCTGCGTCGAGGCTTCCGAACTGGACACGGCGCCCTTGATCTGGTCGCGGATCGTGGCGAGTGCCTCGATGAACTTGTTGACCGTGGAGCCCGTGCCGACGCCCACGATCTCGCCCCTGACCACGTGGTCGAGGGCGGCGCGGCCCACCTGGGCCTTGAGTTCATCCTGGGTCATGGCGGCGTTGGGCATCGGGGAGAATCCTGGGTTGTCCGAAAAAACGCGAATTATCAGATGCCCGCTCCCGCCACCGGCCTCTACGGCCTCGCCCGTCCCTTGCTGTTCCGCATGGATGCGGAGGATGCCCACGAGCTGACGCTGGCGCAGTTGGCCCGGACACAGAACACGCCGCTGGCGGCGCTCTACAGCGTGCGCCGGGTGGAAGACCCGGTCGAACTCGCCGGCTTGCGCTTTCCTAACCGTGTGGGGCTGGCCGCAGGCCTGGACAAGAACGCCCGCTGCATCGACGCATTCGCCGCGATGGGCTTTGGCTTCGTGGAGGTGGGAACGGTCACGCCGCGCCCTCAGCCCGGCAATGCCCGCCCGCGCATGTTCCGTCTGCCGGCGGCCGAGGCCCTCATCAACCGCCTCGGCTTCAACAACGAAGGCCTGGACAGCTTTCTCGCCAATGTGCAACGTGCACGCTTCCGACAGCGCCGGGACCGGCTGCCGATGCTGCTGGGCCTCAACATCGGCAAGAACGCGAGCACGCCCATCGAACGGGCCGCCGACGACTACCTCGCCTGCCTGGACGGCGTCTATGCCTACGCGGACTATGTGACCGTCAACATCTCCAGCCCCAACACGGCCAATCTGCGCAGCCTGCAGAGCGATGAGGCCCTCGATGCCCTGCTGGGCGCACTGGCCGACCGGCGCGCGCAACTGCATGAGCGCACCGGCAAGCGCACACCCATCTTCCTGAAAATCGCCCCCGACCTGGACGAGGCGCAGGTGGCGGTGATCGCCGGCGCGCTGCGCCGCCAGGGCATGGACGGCGT
This sequence comes from Pseudacidovorax intermedius, assembly GCF_003350475.1. Taxonomy (GTDB): domain Bacteria; phylum Pseudomonadota; class Gammaproteobacteria; order Burkholderiales; family Burkholderiaceae_C; genus Xenophilus; species Xenophilus intermedius. The sequence goes on along the minus strand of NZ_QQAV01000011.1, from coordinate 81,179 downwards.
GATCGCCACCAACACCACGCTGGCGCGCGATGCGGTGCAAGGGCTGCCGCATGGGCAGGAAGCCGGCGGCCTGTCCGGGGCACCGGTGCGCGACGCGAGCAACCGGGTGATCCGGCAGCTGCGGGGTGCGCTTGGAGCGGATTTCCCGATCATCGGCGTCGGCGGCATCCTGAGCGGTGCCGATGCGCAGGCCAAGATCGCCGCGGGGGCCGATGCGGTGCAGGTCTACACAGGCCTGATCTACCGCGGTCCGGGCTTGGTGAAGGAGGTGGCGAAGGCCCTGCTTCGCGCCCGTTGACCGGTACAACACCGGGGACAGAGAAAGGGAGAGAGACCGGCTTCTTTCAAGCCGGCCTCGATGGCTTTCAGCGCAGCTTCCAAAGGATAGGCAATGCCCAGCCGGCCCAGCGGACTAGACGCCGCGGGCCCAGCACAGCCACCACGGCAGCGGCTGCAGCACCGGTTGCGATGGGGTGCTCACGCGCCATTCGCATGGCGGTTGCCGACAGAGGCTGCGCTGGCGGTTGCGCTGCTGCACGGGCAGCCGCCTCGGCCTCGGCCGCCGCACGACGCTCCTGCAGCAACGCACGCCGTGCACGCTGGTCGGCGATTCGTGCCAGAACCTCTTCGCGCATCGCCGCGACCTGCGCGGGGTCTTGCGGCGCCGGTGAGGCATCAGGGTCAGCGCCCCCGGACAGGTCGCGCCGCAATTCCTGAGTCAGCGGATGGACCGCCTGCGATGTCTTCCGCACTCGCGCCAGCAGCAGGGCCACCAACACGACCCAGACGATGGCCCATGCCAAAGCCACCCACCAGGCCGCGCGGACGCGAAACGGACCGTCCCAGTAATGGACGACCACGGCTGCGGAAAGGACAACGCCCACGACGACACTGACCAGAGCGAGCAGTGCAGACAGCAATGCCGATTGCGCGAGCGGCGCACGAGCTTCCTGCCAGGCAAGCCCCGCGAGCTGCGCACGGTCATGGACGCCCAGCGCGGCTTCGGCGCCTGCCGCCTTCCAGCGACGCAATCGCGGCCCCAGCCCGACCACGTCGAGCAGCCGACTCATGTGCGCAGCCCCGTTGTGCGGGGCAGACGGCGATTCGGTGTCGGCACCATCAACGGCGGCTGCCGATCAGCAGACCCACAAGCACACCGACGGCCAGGGCAGCGCCAGCGATCTGCCAGGGCTCATCGTGCGCGTAGGCATTGGCGGTCTGTGCGGCCTCCTTGGCCTTCTTCGCAGCCACCTTGCTCTTTTCGGCGGCCAGTTCGCGGGCGATCGCGAGCTTGGTGTCCACGCGCTGCTTCAGCGCCTTGAGCTGGGGAACGCCTTCGAGGTCCTTGTTGGACAACACGCCGCGGACATCGCTGGCAAGGTCTTCGACCACGGCGTTGGCGGCGGCTTCGAGATTCTGGGTGACGGACATGGAATACCTTCCCTCGTATTCAAGACATCGGCGACGCGCCGACAACGAAAGCCACCTCGGGTGGCATGAGGAGGATATTAATGCCCGTACCTCGCCGCATTGCCGACGGACAAGCGCCCGGTCGGCATTAGCGGCCCGGCTTGCGTCAGCCCCCGCCACCTGTTAGGCCGGCTGGTTGGGCAGTTGCCTAGGGCGGAGACGACGCCATTCAGAGGGTACGCCAGCGAAAAGCGGCGGCACGCATGAAGGAGTGATGCACCCGCATGCGAAGGGACACCCTTCCGCGCATGGCCGGCAGAACCGGCGACGGGGGTTGCTGCCCGGGCGTCAGCGGCGTGCCGCGGTCGGGCTGGACCGGCAGTTCCGCCGGGTCGGCCGGCGGCGTGCTCATCATGGACTGGCGGGCAGAGACTTGCAGCATCACGGTCGCACTCCTTCAATGGTCTGCTCTGAACAAGAAGGCCGAGGCGGGCCTTACTTGCGGGGTGGCGTCACTGTCGAGCTCCCCATGTCGCGCGGGACCGGGCGAGCCGCGCCAAGGTGTGTCAGCAGGCGAAGCCATCGCCTGAGGCGCCGCAGCCCGCTGGCGTGCAGGCCATTTCTGGCACGCCGTGCCGCTACCCTTCCAAGTCCTGGATTCCCCGGATTGCGATCTGCGAATTTCTTCCGCCTAGAGCTCATTCGGCCTGCTTCTTGCGTAGCATCTCGCCATGGAGATCTCCGGACGGCCTTCCTTGCCCTCACTTCGCCATTCCCGATTCGAGGACATCCAGGCCTTGTGTGCCGGCACGTTGTTCGTCGCCATGGCGCTGGTGCTGTTTGGCCAGGCGGGCCTGCTCACGGGTGGCACCGCCGGGGCAGCCTTCCTGCTGCACTACGCCACCGGGATCGGGCTGGGACAAGGCTTTTTCCTGCTGAACCTGCCCTTCTACGGCTTTGCCTGGAAGCAGATGGGCGGCGAATTCACCGTCAAGACCTTTGCCGCGGTACTGCTGTTGTCGGTACTGACGGAGCTGGCCCCGCGATTCGTCTCGATCCAGGCGCTGCATCCGGCCTTCGCGGCCATCTTCGGGGGACTGATGCTGGGCACGGGCTGCCTGTTCCTCGCCCGCCATCGGGCCAGCCTGGGGGGCGCTACTGTCATCTCGCTCTACCTGCAGGAGCGCCGCGGCTGGCGAGCCGGCAAGGTGCAACTGGCCATCGACTGCACCGTGCTGCTGGCCGCGCTGTTCGTGGTGGAGCCTTCGCGGGTCGGCTGGTCGATCCTCGGCGCCGGGGTGATGGGTGGATTCCTGTGGATCAACCACCGGCCGGGCCGCTACGTCGGCAGCTGAAGACCTGGTTTTTTCCCGGGACGACCGACGAGCGCGTCCATCGTCGCATCCGATCCGCCACTTCTGCCGCGCAGGCGCGGCTGCCCCAGCCGCCGCGCGCCCTCGCGTCAGGACCCGCTGCTATATTGCGGCGCAGCGAAACTTGCGCCTCACGACCCCATGCTGTACCACCTCTATGAAGCCCAGCGCTCGCTGATGGAGCCCTTCGCGGACTTCGCACGGGCCGTCTCCAAGCTCTACGGCAACGGCTCCATGTTCAGCCAGTTGCCGATGGCCCAGCGCGTGGCCGCGGGCTACGACCTGCTCTACAGGCTGGGCAAGGACTATGAAAAGCCTGAATTCGGCATCCAGTCCGTCGAGGTGGACCGCGCCGACGTGGTGATCCACGAGATCGTGGAGATCGACAAGCCCTTCTGCCAGCTGCGCCGCTTCAAGCGCTACACGGACGACCCGGCGGTGCTGGCCACGCTCAAGAGCCAGCCGGTCGTGCTGATCGTGGCGCCCCTGTCGGGCCACTATGCCACGCTGCTGCGCGACACCGTGCGCACCATGCTGCAGGGCCACAAGGTCTACATCACCGACTGGAAGAACGCCCGCACCGTTCCGCTGTCCGACGGCGAGTTCCACCTGGACGACTACATCAACGATGTGCAGGAATTCATCCGCCACGTGCAGGCCGAATACGGCAACTGCCATGTGATGAGCGTCTGCCAGCCCACGGTGCCCGTGCTGGCCGCGATTTCGCTGATGGCCAGCCGCGGCGAGGCGACGCCGCTGACGATGACGATGATGGGCGGCCCCATCGACGCCCGCCGCTCGCCCACCGCCGTGAACAACCTGGCGATGAACAAGAGCTTCGAGTGGTTCGAGAACAACGTCATCTATCGCGTGCCGCAGGGCTTTCCGGGCGAAGGCCGGCGCGTCTACCCCGGCTTCCTGCAGCACACCGGTTTCGTGGCGATGAACCCCGACCGGCACGCGACCAGCCATTACGACTACTTCAAGGATCTCGTGAAGGGCGACGACGCCAGCGCCGAGGCCCACCGCAAGTTCTACGACGAGTACAACGCCGTGCTCGACATGGATGCGGACTACTACCTGGAGACGATCAGCACGGTCTTCCAGGAATTCAAGCTGGTGCATGGCACCTGGGACGTGCGCAACGAGGCGGGCCAGATCGAGCGCGTGCGGCCGCAGGACATCCGCCAGTCGGCACTGCTGACCGTGGAAGGCGAACTGGACGACATCTCCGGCTCCGGCCAGACCCGCGCCGCGCACGACCTGTGCACCCAGATCCCGGCAGAGCACCGCGAGCATTACGAAGTCGCCGGCGCAGGCCACTACGGCATCTTCAGCGGTCGCCGCTGGCGCGAGATGGTCTATCCCAAGGTCTGTGCCTTCATCGCTGCGCACGACCAGCCCCAGACCCGCGACGACGCGCCGCTCGCCGCCGAGGACGTTCGACGTCCGCGCGCGGCCAAGGCGGTGGTGGCCAAGCCTGCGGCGAAGGCCTCCGAGACCGTCGAGGTGCCCGCGGCCGCTCCTGCGCCCCGCAAGGTGCCGGCCCGCAAGACGGCCAAGCCTGCCGCCGCGCCGGCCAGCGTGGCCGAGGCGCCCTCGCCCGCTCCTGCCCGCAAGGCCCCGGCACGGCGGCGAACGAGCGCCTGAGCCCGGCGCGCCCTGCCCTCATGTCCGGTACGCTGACCGAACGCCTGCTCGATGCCCTGCCCCAGACGCAGTGCACCCGATGCGGCTACCCGGACTGCGCCGGCTACGCCGCGGCGCTGGCCGACGGCAGCGCCGCCATCGACCGCTGCCCGCCGGGCGGTGCCGATGGCGTGCGTCGCCTGGCGGCGCTTCTGGGGCGCGACGAGCGCCCGCTGAACCCGGAGTGCGGCAGCGAAGGTCCGCGCACCCTGGCCGTGATCGACGAAGCCTGGTGCATCGGCTGCACGCGCTGTCTCGAGGTGTGCCCCACGGATGCCATCCTGGGCTTCCACAAGCGGATGCACACCGTCATCGAGACGCATTGCACGGGCTGCGAGTTGTGTGTGCCCGTCTGCCCGGTGGACTGCATCGCTCTGGAGGTGGTCACGCCCGGCCTGAGCGGATGGGCGGCGTGGTCGCAGACGCAGGCCGACGATGCCCGGCGACGCTACACCGCGCGCCAGCGGCGCATCGCGCCCCCTGAGAACGAACAGCAGCCCGTGGCCGGAGTCGCCCGCCCTGCCGCCGTCGACGCCCTGCCTGCGGCGAACAACAGCGCCGAAACGACCGAGACTCGCAAACGCCAGATCGTGGAAGCAGCCTTGGCGCGAGCGCGCGCCGGACGCGTGCCCCGGGCAGACGCTCCATGACCGCAGAGACGCTGCTCCTCTACGTCCTGGCCTGCGTGGCCATCGCGGTGATACCCGGACCGACCATGCTGCTCGCCCTGTCCAACGGCATGGCTGGCGGCATGCGCCGAGCGGCCTGGGGCATCGCAGGCGCCTGTTTCGGCAGCGCCGCCGTCATCGCCGTGGTGGCATTGGGCCTGGGTTCGCTGCTGGCGGCCTCGCACTGGCTGTTCGACGCGCTGCGCGCGGCGGGTGTGCTGTACCTGGCTTGGCTGGGCCTGAAAATATGGCGTGCACCGACGACCGATCCGCGCGCTGCGCTTGCCCAGGCGCCCCAGGACGAAGCGCAGCGCGGCGTCGCCCTGCTGCGCAGCTTGGCCGTGGCCCTGTCCAACCCCAAGGCGGTGTTCTTCTTCGCCGCTTTCCTGCCTCAGTTTGTCGATGCTCGCCAGCCACAGGCGCCGCAGTACGCGCTGCTGGGCGGCGTCTTCATCGCCATCGACCTGCTGGTGATGCTGGCCTACGCATGCGCCGGCACGCAGGCCGTACGGTGGATGTCCCAGCGCAGCCTGCGTTGGCTCAACCGCGGCTGTGGCGCGGGCATGTGGCTCCTGGCCGGTGCACTGGCCTTGGGACGACGGCCAGGCGCCTGAACGCCTGCTCCGGCCACGCTCACGCTCAGTCCCCCGAGGTGGCCGCGAGCGCGCCGAAGGCCTTCACCACCTCGGCTGGCGCCTGCACCAGTTCGATGAGCACGCCCTCCCCCGATATGGGGAACTCGTCGTTGCCCTTGGGATGCAGAAAGCAGATGTCGAACCCGGCCGCCCCGTGTCGGATGCCGCCCGGTGCGAAGCGCACGCCCTGCGCCGTCAGCCATTCCACGGCGCGCGGCAGGTCGTCGATCCACAAACCGACGTGGTTGAGCGGCGTCGTGTGTACGGCCGGCTTCTTCTCGAGGTCCAGCGGCTGCATCAGGTCGACCTCCACCTTGAAGGGTCCGCTGCCGATGGCGCACATGTCCTCGTCGACGTTCTCCCGCTCGCTCTTGAAGGTGCCGGTCACCTCCAGCCCCAGCATGTCGACCCACAGCGTGGCAAGGCGCTGCTTGTCGACGCCACCGATGGCGATCTGCTGGACGCCCAGCACCTTGAACGGACGTTCAGCAGTCATTCGCATGCTCCTTCATTGGCGGCCACCTCATGGCCGCGCAGACCCAGCCTGGCCAGCAACTGCCGGTCGGCCTCCACATCGGGATTGCCGGTGACCAGCAGCTTGTCGCCGTAGAAGATCGAGTTGGCGCCGGCCAGGAAGCACAGCGCCTGCACTGCCTCGCCCAGTTGCTGGCGGCCGGCCGACAGGCGCACCCGCGCCTTGGGCATGAGGATGCGCGCGACGGCGATCACGCGCACGAAGTCCAGCGGATCGATAGGCTCGCTGTCCGCCAGCGGCGTACCGGGCACACGCACCAGGCTGTTGATGGGCACCGACTCCGGATAGGGATCGAGGTTGGCCAGTTGCGCCAGCAGGCCGGCGCGGTGCACCGGCGCTTCGCCCATGCCCACGATGCCACCGCAGCACACGCTGATGCCAGCCGCGCGCACATGGGCCAGCGTGTCCAGCCTGTCCTGGTAGGTGCGGGTGTCGACGATGTCGCCGTAGTACTCGGGCGCGGTGTCGAGGTTGTGGTTGTAGTAGTCCAGGCCGGCGTCGCGCAGCGCCTGGGCCTGATGAGCCTCCAGCATGCCCAACGTGGCACAGGACTGCAGGCCCAGGCCCTTCACGGCCTGCACCAGCTCGGCCACCCTCTCGATGTCGCGGTCCTTGGGCGCACGCCAGGCGGCGCCCATGCAGAAGCGTGTGGCGCCCGCATCCCTGGCCGCCTGTGCGGCGGCAGTGACCTCTTCGACGCTCATCAGCTTCTGCGCCTTGACGCCGGTGTCGAACTCGGCAGATTGAGGACAGTAGCCGCAGTTCTCCGGGCAACCGCCCGTCTTGACGGACAGCAGCGTCGCCAGCTCGATGTCGCCGGCCGGCCAGTGCTCGCGGTGCACGGTCTGCGCGCGGAAGAGCAACTCGTTGAAGGGCAGATCCAGCAGAGCCTGCACCTCCTCGACGCGCCATCGTGCGGTTTCGGAGGCCGCGGATATTGCGCGATGCAGCCTCACGGGATGTTCAAGGGTCGTATCCATGCGCTCGATCGTCCCCATGCCCATTCAGTTGAACTCCAGGATCACCTGGTCCACTGCCAGCGACTCGCCGCTGGCCGCGGCGATCTTGCCGACCACGCCGTCCTGCGCCGCAAAGAGCACGTTCTCCATCTTCATGGCTTCGATGACGGCCAGCTTCTCGCCGGCCTGCACCTGCTGGCCTTCCTTGACGGCAACGTCCACCAGCAGCCCGGGCATGGGTGAGAGCAGGAACTTGCTCATGTCCGGCGGTGCCTTGTAAGGCATCAGCGACTGCAGCCGCGCGCCCAGCGGCGACAGCACCACGGCCTCGATCTGCGTGCCGTTGTGCTGCACGCGCAGCGCCAGCGGGTTCTTGCCCGCACCACGTTCCACCTGCGCCGTGAAGGGCTGCCCGTTCACGCGGCCTTCGAGACGGATACCGCCCAGCGGCGACCGGCTTTCGAGCTGGTAGCTGCGGCCGCCCACCTGCACGGCGCTCGCGCCAGTCGCCCCCTGGAAGTCGGTCACGCTCACCGGCGTGTGACGATGCTCGCCGTCCGCGGCCAGCGTGACGACGACGAACTGCTCACCCACCTTCACGCCATGGCCGGCCAGCTGGCCGCTGATGCCCGAGGCACGCGCGCGGTAGCGGCGATGCGCGTAGGCGGCCAGGGCGACGAGGAAGTCCGGGTCGTCGTGCGGCACGTCCTCAGCCCGGAAACCGTGGCCGTAGTGCTCGGCGATGAAGCCGGTGTTGAATTCGCCGCTGACGAACTTGGGATGCGCCAGCAGCGCCGCCTGGAAAGGAATGTTGCTGTGGATGCCGCGGATCGCGAAGCCGTTGAGCGCCTCGCGCATCAGCGCGATGGCATGCGCCCGGTCCCGCCCGTGCACGATGAGCTTGGCGATCATCGAGTCGTAGTACATCGGGATCTCGCCGCCCTCGTACACGCCGGTGTCCACGCGCACCCCATAGGCGTCAGGCGCATTCGGCTCGGAGGCCGACAGCGATTCGGCCGGCGGCTGGAACTTCACCAGCCGGCCCGTCGACGGCAGGAAGTTGCGGAACGGGTCTTCCGCATTGATGCGGCATTCGATGGCCCAGCCGTCGCGCTTCACGTCGGCCTGCGTCAGCGGCAGCGGCTCGCCGGCCGCGACGCGGATCATCAGCTCCACCAGGTCCAGCCCGGTGATGCACTCGGTGACCGGGTGCTCGACCTGCAGGCGGGTGTTCATCTCCAGGAAGTAGAAGTCCTGGTCCTTGCCGACCACGAACTCCACCGTGCCGGCGGACTGGTAGTTCACCGCCTTGGCCAGCGCCACGGCCTGCTCGCCCATGGCCTTGCGCGTGGCATCGCTGATGAAGGGCGACGGCGCCTCCTCGATCACCTTCTGATGGCGTCGCTGGATGGAGCATTCGCGCTCGTTGAGGTAGATCACATGGCCCTGGCTGTCACCCAGCACCTGGATCTCGATGTGGCGCGGCTGCTCGACGAACTTCTCGATGAAGATGCGGTCGTCGCCGAAGGAATTGCGCGCCTCGTTGCGGCAGGAGGTGAAGCCCTCCAGCGCCTCCTTGTCGTTGAAGGCGACGCGCAGCCCCTTGCCGCCGCCACCTGCACTGGCCTTGATCATCACCGGATAGCCGATGCCCTTGGCGATCTCCACCGCCTGCTCGGGCGTGTCGATGGCGTCGTTGTAGCCGGGGATGGTGTTGACCTTGGCCTCGTTCGCCAGCTTCTTGGAGGCGATCTTGTCGCCCATGGCCGCGATCGAATGGTGCTTGGGCCCGATGAAGACGATGCCCTCTTCCTCCACGCGTTTGGCGAAGGCCTCGTTCTCCGACAGGAAGCCGTAGCCCGGGTGCACCGCTTCGGCCCCGGTCTTCTTGCAGGCCTCGATGATGCGGTCGGCCATCAGGTAGGACTCGCGCGACGGCGCCGCGCCGATGTGCACGGCCTCGTCGGCCAGTTCGACATGGCGGGCGTCGCGGTCCGCGTCCGAGTACACGGCCACGGTCTCGATGCCCATCTTGCGGGCGGTCTTGATGACGCGGCAGGCGATTTCGCCGCGGTTGGCGATCAGGATCTTCTTGAACATTGCGGCTCCGTTCTTTGGGCGTTGCGATGCGACGCTGCTCACTGCAGGCCCAGCGACTGGCGCATGGCGGCATTCCTGGCCTCGGCCCGCTGGAAGGCAGGGCGCGCGTCCAGGCGAGCGACATAGTCAGCGAACACGGGCGTGGACTCGATCTGCTTGAAGGCGATCATGAAGCGCAGCGTGCCGCCGAACACCACGTCGGCCATGGAGAAGCGCTCGCCCAACAGGAAGTCGCTGCCCGCGATGGCTGCCTCCGCTGCGCCGAGCATGCTGTCGAAGCTGCCCCAGCCGGCCGACATCTCCTTGACGGTCCAGCCCGAATGCTTGGCCATGACGGCAGGCTCGATCACGCTCGGCGCGAAGAGCGCCCAGCGCAGGTAGGTGCCGCGCTGCGGATCGTCCAGCGCTGGCGCCAGGTGGGGCGCGTAGCGGTCGGCCAGGTAGAGCGCGATGGCGGCCGACTCGGTGACGACGACATCGCCGTCCACCAGCGTGGGCAGCTTGCCCATAGGATTCTTCGACATCAGCTCGGGGCCCTTCTGCTCGCCCTTCATGATGTCGACGACCTTCAAGTCGTAGTCGACGCCGGCTTCTTCCAGCGCCCAGAGCGTGCCCGCGGCGCGCGAGTACGGGTGGTAGTAGAGGCTGAGGGTCATGGTGTGCTCCTTGACTGCACGGCGCTCACAGTGGGATGTTCCCGTGCTTGCGCCACGGGTTCTCCAGCTTCTTCTCACGCAGCATCACCAGGCTGCGGCAGATGCGCTTGCGCGTCTCGTGCGGCAGGATGACGTCGTCGATGTAGCCACGCGCGCTGGCCACGAAGGGGTTGGCGAAGCGGGCCTTGTATTCGGCCTCGCGGGCGGCGAGCTTTTCGGGGTCCTTCTTCTCTTCGCGGAAGATGATCTCCACCGCGCCCTTGGCGCCCATCACCGCGATCTCGGCACGCGGCCAGGCCAGGTTGACGTCGCCCCGCAAATGCTTCGACGCCATCACGTCGTACGCGCCACCATAGGCCTTGCGCGTGATAACGGTGATCTTGGGCACCGTGCATTCGGCATACGCATACAGCAGCTTGGCGCCGTGCTTGATGATGCCGCCGTACTCCTGGCTGGTGCCGGGCATGAAGCCGGGCACGTCCACGAAGGTGACGACCGGGATGTTGAAGGCATCGCAGAAGCGCACGAAGCGCGCCGCCTTGATGGAGCTCTTGATGTCCAGGCAGCCGGCCAGCACCAGCGGCTGGTTGGCGACGATGCCCACGCTCTGGCCTTCCATGCGAGCGAAGCCGATCACGATGTTCTTGGCGTAGTCGGGCTGCAGCTCGAAGAAGTCGCCGTCGTCCACGACCTTGAGGATCAGCTCCTTCATGTCGTAGGGCTTGTTGGGGTTGTCGGGCACCAGCGTGTCCAACGACAGGTCGGCGCGGTCGGCCGGGTCGCCGCTGGGGCGCACCGGCGGCTTCTCGCGGTTGGAGAGCGGCAGGTAGTTGTACAGGCGGCGCAGCATCATCAGCGCCTCCACATCGTTCTCGAAGGCCAGGTCGGCCACGCCGCTCTTGGTGGTGTGGGTGATGGCGCCGCCCAGTTCCTCGGCCGTGACGTTCTCGTGCGTCACGGTCTTCACGACCTCGGGGCCGGTGACGAACATGTAGCTGGAGTCCTTCACCATGAAGATGAAGTCGGTCATGGCCGGCGAGTACACGGCACCGCCGGCACAGGGACCCATGATCAGGCTGATCTGCGGCACCACGCCCGAGGCCATCACGTTGCGCTGGAACACATCGGCATAGCCGCCCAGCGAAGCCACGCCTTCCTGGATGCGCGCGCCGCCGGAGTCGTTGAGGCCGATGACCGGCGCGCCCACCTTCATGGCCTGGTCCATCACCTTGCAGATCTTTTCGGCATGGGCCTCGGAGAGCGCGCCGCCGAAGACGGTGAAGTCCTGGCTGAAGACGAACACCAGCCGGCCGTTGATCATGCCGTAGCCCGTGACCACGCCGTCACCGGGGATCTTGTTGTCCGCCATGCCGAAGTCGGTGCAGCGGTGCTCGACGAACATGTCCCATTCTTCGAAGGTGCCGTCGTCCAGCAGCAGTTCGATGCGCTCGCGCGCCGTGAGCTTGCCCTTGGCATGTTGCGCATCGATGCGCTTCTGGCCGCCGCCCTGGTGCGCCTGCGCGCGGCGGCGTTCGAGTTCTTCGAGGATGTCCTTCATGGTGTCCTGTCGGTTGGGGATGAGGCGGGCGGCGCATCTGTCGCCGTCCGGGATTCGGGGATGGGTGGCTGCGCGGCCAGAGCCAGCAGCTGGCGCGCGGCGGTGGACGCGGCCACATGGCCGGCGGCCACCTTGGCCGACACATCGGCCAGCCGCTCGCGCACCTGGGGATGCTGACGGAAGGCGTGACGCAGGCCGGTCTCGATGCGTTCCCACATCCAGGCCAGTGCCTGCTTCTCGCGGCGTGCTTCGAGTCGGCCGTTGGCCGTCTGCAACTGGCGGAACTCAGTCACGGCGGCCCAGAAGCGGTCCACGCCAGCGCCGGTCAGCGCGCTGAGCTGCATCACGCGCGGCAGCCAATGGCGCACTTCGGCCCCGGTGTGCGCGTCGTGCACCGCCTGGGCATGTTGCGGATTGCCATGATGGCCGAAGAGCCGCAGCGCCGAGGTGATCTGCGCCTGGGCCCGCGTGGCCGCATCGGCGTCGATGTCGGCCTTGTTGATGACGACCAGATCGGCGATTTCCATCACGCCCTTCTTGATGGCCTGGAGGTCGTCGCCGGCATTGGGCAGTTGCAGCAGCACGAACATGTCGGTCATACCGGCCACGGCCGTCTCGCTCTGGCCCACGCCGACGGTCTCGACAATCACCACGTCGTAGCCCGCGGCTTCACAGACCAGCATGGCTTCGCGCGTCTTCTCCGCCACGCCGCCGAGCGTGCCCGACGAGGGGCTGGGGCGGATGTACGCCTGCTCGTGCACCGAGAGGCGCTCCATGCGCGTCTTGTCGCCCAGGATCGAGCCGCCGGACACGGTGGACGACGGGTCGATGGTGAGCACCGCCACGCGGTGGCCGTGGTCGATCAGGTGCAGGCCCAGGGCCTCGATGAAGGTGGATTTGCCCACCCCCGGCACGCCCGAGATGCCGAGGCGGAAACTCTTGCCCGTGTGCGGCAGCAGCGCGGTGAGCAGCTCGTCGGCCTGCGCGCGGTGGTCGGCACGGGTCGATTCGAGCAGCGTGATCGCCTTGGCCATGGCGCGGCGCTGGGCAGGGCCGGCCTGGCCGTGGATGGCCTCGACCGAGACCTTGAAAAGCACTCCCATGCGGGCGGCGATCAGGCAGCGACAGCCGCCCGGATCTGCTCCAGCACATCTTTCGCACTGGCTGGGATCGGCGTGCCGGGCCCATAGATGCCCTTCACGCCCGCCTCGTACAGGAACTCGTAGTCCTGCCGCGGAATCACGCCCCCGACGAAGACGATGATGTCGTCCGCGCCCTGCTTCTTCAGCTCCTCGATGATGGCCGGCACCAGCGTTTTGTGGCCCGCCGCCAGCGTGCTCACGCCCACGGCATGCACGTCGTTCTCGATGGCCTGGCGGGCACATTCCTCGGGGGTCTGGAAGAGCGGGCCCATGTCCACATCGAAACCCAGGTCGGCGAAGGCCGTGGCCACCACCTTGGCGCCGCGGTCGTGGCCGTCCTGGCCCAGCTTGGAGATCATCACGCGCGGACGCCGACCCTGGTCCTCGGCGAAGGCGTCGATCTCCTTCTTCAGCGCCTCCCAGCCCTCGGCCGAGTCGTAGGCGGCGGCGTAGACGCCGGTCACCTTCTGCGTGTCGGCGCGGTGGCGGCCAAAGGCCTTCTCCAGCGCGTCCGACACCTCGCCCACCGTGGCGCGCAGGCGGATGGCCTGGATACTCAGGTCGAGCAGGTTGCCCTCGTTCTTCTCGGCGGCGGCCGTGAGCGCATCGAGCGCCGCCTGCACCTTGGCGCTGTCACGGGCAGCGCGGATCTTCTGCAGCCGCGCCACCTGCTGGTCGCGCACCTTCATGTTGTCGATGGCGAGGATCTCGACCGGGTCCTCGTTCTTGAGCTTGTACTTGTTGACGCCCACGATGACATCGCGGCCCGAGTCGATGCGCGCCTGCTTTTCGGCCGCGGCGGCTTCGATCTTGAGCTTGGCCCAGCCGCTGTCCACGGCCTTCGTCATGCCGCCCATGGCCTCGACCTCCTCGATGATGGCCCAGGCGGCGTCGGCCATGTCCTGGGTGAGCTTCTCCATCATGTAGCTGCCGGCCCAGGGGTCAATGACGCTGGTGATGTGCGTCTCTTCCTGAATGATCAGCTGCGTGTTGCGGGCGATCCGGGCGCTGAATTCGGTGGGCAACGCGATGGCTTCGTCGAGCGCATTGGTGTGCAGCGACTGCGTGCCGCCGAACACCGCGGCCATGGCCTCGATGGTGGTGCGCACGACGTTGTTGTAAGGGTCCTGCTCGGTGAGCGACCAGCCCGACGTCTGGCAATGCGTGCGCAGCATCAGGCTCTTGGGGTTCTTGGCGTTGAAGCCCTTCATGATCCGGCACCACAGCAGGCGCGCGGCGCGCATCTTGGCGACTTCGAGGTAGAAGTTCATGCCGATGGCCCAGAAGAAGCTGAGGCGCCCGGCGAAGTCGTCCACGTCCATGCCCTTGGCAATGGCGGTCTTCACGTACTCCTTGCCGTCGGCCAAGGTGAAGGCCAGCTCCAGCGCCTGGTTGGCGCCGGCTTCCTGCATGTGGTAGCCAGAGATCGAGATCGAGTTGAACTTCGGCATGTTCTTGGCCGTGTACTCGATGATGTCGCCGATGATCCGCATGCTCGGCTCGGGCGGATAGATGTAGGTGTTGCGGACCATGAACTCCTTGAGGATGTCGTTCTGGATGGTCCCGCTGAGCTTGTCCTGCGACACGCCCTGCTCTTCCGCCGCCACCACGTAGCCGGCCAGCACGGGCAGCACGGCGCCGTTCATGGTCATCGACACGCTGACCTTGTCGAGCGGGATGCCGTCGAACAGGATCTTCATGTCCTCCACCGAATCGATGGCCACACCGGCCTTGCCGACGTCGCCGGTCACGCGCGGATGGTCGCTGTCGTAGCCGCGGTGGGTGGCCAGGTCGAAGGCCACCGACACGCCCTGCCCGCCCGCGGCCAGGGCCTTGCGGTAGAACGCGTTCGACTCTTCGGCGGTGGAGAAGCCCGCGTACTGGCGGATGGTCCAGGGCCGCACGGCGTACATCGTGGCCTGCGGGCCGCGGATGTAGGGCTCGAAGCCAGGCAACGTGTCGCTGTAGCGCAGGCCCTGCAGGTCGGCGGCCGTGTAGAGCGGCTTGACGGTGATGCCGTCGGGCGTCACCCAGTTCAGCGCCGAGACGTCGCCGCCGGGGGCCGACTTGGCCGCGGCGCGCGCCCAGTCTTCGAGGGTGGAGGGCTTGAATTCGGAATCCGCCATGCTTCGTCTCTCTCGCTTGACCTCTGGTGCCGGAAGTGCGGCCACGCTGGCCGACCCCGGGGAATCCCGCAAGTCTAGCTGTCTGTAATTATTAATTCAATTATGAATTAGGGCCTGCTTCTGCGATACAGTCGCCAACATGTCTGCCCTGACCCTCACCCCGCGCGCCCTCTATGAAGAGGTGGCGGAGCTGCTGCGCCAGCGCATCTTCCGCCGCGAACTGGAGCCCGGCAGCTGGATCGACGAGCTGCGCATCGCGGAAGAACTGGGCATCAGCCGCACGCCGCTGCGCGAGGCGCTGAAGGTGCTGGCCGCCGAGGGGCTGGTGACGATGAAGCTGCGCCGCGGCGCCTACGTGACCGAGGTGTCCGACCGCGACCTGGCCGACGTGTATCACCTGCTCGCCCTGCTGGAGAGCGACGCCGCCGGCGTGGTCGCCACCCGTGCGACCGAGCCCCAGATCGCCGAACTGCGCGCCCTGCACGAGGAGCTGGAGGCCGCCGCCCGCCCCGGCCAGGTGGACCGGGAGCACTTCTTCGCCGTCAACGAGCGCTTCCACATGCGGCTGCTGGCCATCGCCGACAACCGCTGGCGCGATCAGATGGTGGCCGACCTGCGCAAGGTGATGAAGCTCAACCGCCACAACTCGCTGCTGAAGGCGGGGCGCATCGAGGAATCGCTGGCGGAGCACCGCGCTCTGGTGGTCGCCATTGAGGCGCGAGACGCGCAGGCGGCCGAGGCGCGCATGCGTGAGCATTTCGCGAACGGGCTCGAAGCGGCGTCCTGAGTCGCCGCTCGGTCCTGGTGGGTCGCGGCCTGCTGCCGGGCCGTCAGCTTAAGCTGCTCGCCGCCCGTGGGACGATCAGCCCGGCGGCCTGCGCGCTCAGGCCTCGGCAGTGGCGCTGGCGTGCGCCCGGGCCATGACCTCGTGCGGATCCAGCTCGCGCAGGCGATGGTCGCTCCACACCTGCCGCCAGCGCCGCGCGCCCGGCAGGCCATTGCGCAGCCCCAGCATGTGCCGCGCAATCGACTGCCACGACGTGCCGTGCGCCTGTTTCTCGCGACGCATGTAGTCGCACATCTGGGCCTCCACCTCCTCGCGCGTCATCTCACGCGGCGCGTCGCCGAAGAAGGCGCTGTCCCATTGCGAAAGCCACCACGGGTTGTGATACGCCTCGCGGCCCACCATCACGCCGTCGAGCAGGCGCAGTTGCGCGTGCACCTGCTCGTCGGCGTGGATGCCGCCGTTGATCGCGATGAACAGCTGAGGAAAGTCGTGCTTGAGGCGATGCACCAGCTCGTAGCGCAGCGGCGGGATCTCACGGTTCTGCTTGGGGCTCAGGCCCTTGAGCCACGCATTGCGCGCATGCACGATGAAGTGGCGGCAGCCGGCGTCGGCAACGGTGCCCACGAAGTCACGCACGAAGTCGTAGCTTTCCACCCGGTCGATGCCGATGCGGTGCTTGACGGACACGGGCACGCTCACCACGTCCAGCATCGCCTTCACGCCATCGGCCACCAGCACCGGCTCCGCCATCAGGCAGGCGCCGAATGCACCGCGCTGCACCCGCTCGCTGGGACAGCCGCAGTTCAGGTTGATCTCGTCGTAACCCCACTGCTCGCCCAGCCGCGCGCTGGCCGCCAGATCGGCGGGCTCGCTGCCACCCAGTTGCAGCGCGACCGGGTGCTCGGTCTCGTCGAAGCGCAGATGCCGCGCCGCATCACCGTGCAGGATGGCGCCGGTGTTCACCATCTCGGTGTACAGCAGCGCATGGCGGCTCAGGAGGCGGTGGAAGTAGCGGCAGCCCCTCTCTGTCCAGTCGAGCATCGGGGCCACGGAGAGCCGGCCGACGGGCAGCGACGCCTGCAGTGATGAGGAAAGGTCCTTGTCGTTCATGAGTTGGGCAGGGGCGCCGGTCGAGAGAGAGGCCGGCGAACAGCGTCGGTGTGGACGCTCGTTCCGCGGGAAAGAAAAACAGGAAGCCGCGCCACGCAGGGTGCGCATGGAGCGGCGGAAGGCCGGCATTTTCCCAGGTCCGAGCGATACGCGCGGCAAAGCCGGCCTTGGCGGCGGCCGAGCACCGCTGCACAAGTGCCGCGCGAGCCAGTCAGGCTCAATTAATAAACATGATTACGATATAGATGTTTATGAAAATCGATCCCTCCAAGCGCTTCAGCTTTCTGGTCAACCAGGTGGCCAAGCTGCACGGCGCCCACTTCGACCGGCTGGCCCGCGAACGGATGGGCCTGTCCCTGGCGCAATGCCGATTGCTCTGGGCGCTGGCACATCCCGAACAGCCCGAGCCGTTGTCGCAGGCCGCCGTGGCCCAACGCCTGGAAATCAGCGCCATGGCCGTCGCCACGCTCTGCGACCGGATGGAGGCTGGCGGCTGGATCCGGCGCGAGCCCTCGCCCAGTGACCGCCGCGTCAAGCTCATTCACGCCACGCCCCGCGCCCTCGATGCCATGGACCAGGCTCTCGCCCTCAGCGACGAGGTGCTGGCCCACGGCCTCGTCAACCTGAGTGCCGACGAGCAGGCCCAGCTCATGGCATTGCTGGCCAAAGCCCGCGAGGGCCTGCTCGCATGGCAACCTGAGGCGGCGCCGGCTTCGCTGCACGACGGCGGCGCGACCCGCGGCCCCGAGGAAACCGCCCCATGACCCCCACCCCCCAGAACCCCGTGCCCCACCGCGGCATGATCACCGTCTCGATCATGCTGGCGACGATCATGCAGGCGCTGGACACCACCATCGCCAACGTCGCCCTGCCCCACATGCAGGGCAGCCTGCAGGCCTCGCAGGACCAGATCACCTGGGTGCTGACCTCCTACATCGTGGCGGCGGCCATCACCCTGCCCCTGACCGGCTGGTTCTGCGGCCGGTGGGGCCGGCGGCGCGTCTTCCTGGTGTCGGTGGTGGGCTTCACGGTGGCGTCGGCGCTGTGCGGCATCGCGGGCTCGCTGGTCGAGATCGTCGGCGCTCGGCTGCTGCAGGGCGTTTTCGGGGCGGCGCTGGTGCCGCTGTCGCAGGCCGTGCTGCTCGACATCAACCCGCGCGAGAAGGTGGGCCAGGCCATGGCCATCTGGGGTGCGGGCATCATGATCGGCCCCATCCTGGGTCCGCTGCTGGGCGGATGGCTGACGGATCAGCTCGACTGGCGCTGGGTGTTCTTCATCAACCTGCCGGTGGGCATCGTGGCCTTCTGGGGCATCGCACGCTACCTGCCCGAGAGCCGTCCGAAGGCCGAGAAGCTCGACGTGTTCGGCTTCGCGACGCTCAGCCTGGGCATCGGCCTGCTGCAGCTCTTCCTGGACCGCGGCGAACAGCTGGACTGGTTCGACTCGTGGGAGATCCGTCTGGAGGCGGTCGGCGCCGTGGTCGCCCTCGCCTTCTTCGCCGTCCACACCTGGACCGTGCAGGGCGTGAGCTTTCTCAACCGCGACCTGCTGAAGGACCGCAACTTCGTCACCGGCCAGTTCTTCGCGTTCGTCGTCGGCATCATCCTGTTCGCGACGACCTCGCTGCTGCCGAACTTCCTGCAGGGGCTGATGGGCTATCCGGTCGTCTATACCGGCGCGGTCACCGCACCCCGCGGGGTGGGAACGATGATCGCCATGATCGTGGTCGGGCGGCTGGTCCACCGGATCGACGTGCGCGCCATCATGGCGGCCGGCTTCGGCCTGACGGCCTTCTCGCTGTGGCAGATGACGCGCTTCACGCCGGACATGGACAGCACGCTGATCGTCACCTCGGGCTTCATCCAGGGCCTGGGCATCGGCTTCACCTTCGTGCCGCTGTCGACCGCCACCTTTGCCACGCTGCCGGCGCAACTGCGCAACCAGGGCACGCCGATCTTCAGCCTGCTGCGCAACATCGGCAGCAGCGTCGGCATCTCGGTCGTGCAGACGCTGCTCACAGAAGGCTCGGGCCGGGCGCATGCCAATCTGGCCGCGCTGGTGTCGCCGGGCAACCAGGGGCTGCTGGCGCTGCCCCCGGTCATGGACCTGGGCACCCAGACCGGCCTCGCCGTCCTGAACGCCGAGGTCACGCGCCAGGCGACCATGGTGGCCTACCTCGACGACTTCTGGATCATGATGGTGCTGACCGCGGTGACCATCCCGCTGCTCCTGCTCATCCGTAGGCCGCCCAAGGCCGCGGGCGGCCCGGCCGAGATTCCGCACTGACCGTGCGGGACCGCAGCGCTCAGCCGAACTGCCCGAACGAGGTGCGCAGCCCCTGGTAGTCGGTCGGCCCGCTGTTTTCCGGCGGATGGCCGTACAGCGCCAACCAGCCGGCAATGCTGGGCAAGCGCTTCTCGAAGTAGCGATGCAACTGGTGCCAGTCGCCCTGCGGGGTGTGGCTGGCCACCATCTCCAGGCCTTCCACCGCCATGGCCCGCAGGCTGGTCACCATGGCCAGACCCGAGCCGTCGATCTGCTGCAGGCTCACTTCGCGGCCCTGCGCCAGCACCTCCTGCAGAACACGGCGATGCACGGCAAAGTCGGCCCAGGCGCGCTTGATGCAGGCGTCGCTGAGCTCACGGAACACCCAGTGCATGTTGGCAGCAAAGAGCGTCGCCACCTGCTCCGCCTGGCGCGCGGCCTGCCGACCCGCCACATACTGCAGGCGCAGCGCCAGACACAACGCCACCAGTACCGACGCCGCCTGGACCCACGCCGCCCATTCGCCGGAGGTTCGCGGCGGCGCGATCCACAACGCCGCCGTCGCACCGGCCAGAAGGCCGCCGATCCCGACGCAAGGAAGCCAACGAAACGCTACACCGCTTTTCATGCCGCCAATCCTAGGCGCCGAAGTCACTTCAAAGGTAGCGAAAACTTCACAATTAGAAACACGTTTCGCAACCAAACTGCAGTTATTAACAAATCCGGGCGTCCCGCAAGGGCCCCTTCCTACAGGACGACGGGATGGGGCTCCCTAGGTTCACAAGTCCAGCCGACTTGCCGCACCTTTACGTGCAGGGCCGGCACACGACCTCTGGAGACCCCATGAAGCCTTTCGCACTGACCCCGGACATGCTGTCGACCCTCGGCAAGACCTTCTATCCGACCGGGCACGCCCTCCTGATGTTCCGGGACGCCGAGGCGGCGCGGGCTGCGGCAGAAGCGCTCGCCCAGGGCGGCGTGGCCAGCGACGACATCGCCTTCGTTCCTGCCGAGGCCATCACCGGCCCGATCGGCGCCACGGCATCGGAAGCCGACGATCCGCTGCCCTCCCCCGGCACCGAAGGCGCCACCGTTCGCGCCTACGTGCGCTTGGCGCGCGAGGGCCATGCCGGCCTGCTGGTGCGCACCGAGGACGACGAGGACGTCGAGCGGATCCGCAGCCTGCTGCGCGAGAACCCCTTCGTGATGGGACAGCGTTACCGCGCGCTGGTCATCGAGGACCTATGACGCCGCCGCCGGCACCGGTGGCAGCGCCCGGCGGAGTACATCGCCCGCCATGGCCTGGGCGAGTTCGTGCTCTCCCAGATAGACCGTCGCCGCGAGTTCCTGCCGCAGCAGTTGCGCCTCGTCCTCGTTGTGGCTGCGCAGGACGACCTCCACCTCGGGATTGAGCGCGCGTGCCGTGTCGATCATCTGACGCACGTTCAGTGGATCGGCGATGGCCACCACCAACACGCGCGCCCGGGCGATGTGGGCCTGGATGAGCACGGACGGCTCCGCCGCATCGCCCCAGACCGCCGCACCACCTTCTTCGCGCAGCCGCTCGATCAGCTCGCGGTTCTGGTCCGCCACCACGAAGGGGATGTCGTGGGCGCGAAGCTGCGCCGCAATGCGCCGGCCGACACGGCCATAGCCCACCAGCACCACCTGCCGTGACAGGTAGCGTGCAGCCGTGGTCGCAGGCAGTTCCGCCAGCGGGTCGTCGCGCGCCTCCAGCCGTCGGGCCAGCGAGGAATGCAGGCGCAACCAGTTCAGGATCGGCTGGATGGCGCTGAACCACAGCGGATTGGTCGCGATGGACACCAGCGCCCCGGCCAGGACCAGGCTCTGCGCCTCCGGCGGCAGCAGTTCCATGCGCAAGCCCAGCGCCAGGAGGATGAAGGAGAACTCACCGATCTGCGCCAGGCTGGCACTCACCGTCAGCGCGGTCGCCAGCGGATAGCGGAAGGCGAGCACCAGCAGGCAGGCCGCCACCGACTTGCCCACCACGATCACCAGCACGACCGCCAGCACCTGCAGTGGCCGACTGAGCAGGACGCCGGGGTCGAACAGCATGCCCACCGACACGAAGAACAGCACGGCGAAGGCGTCGCGCAGCGGCAGCGACTCCTCCGCCGCCCGGTGGCTGAACTCGGACTCGCGCATCACCATGCCGGCAAAGAAGGCGCCCAGCGCAAAGGAGACGCCGAACAATGAAGCCGACGCAAACGCGATGCTCACCGCCGCCGCCACCACGCACAACGTGAACAGCTCGCGCGAGCCGGTGCGCGTGACCTGCCACAGCAGCCAAGGGAAGAGACGGCGCCCCACGATCAGCATCAGTGCGACGAAGCCGCCGACCTGCAGCAGCGTGATGCCGAGCGTGCGGGACAGCGACGCCATGGAGCCATCGCTGCCCTCCTCGGCGCGGCCACCCAGCACCTGCGCCAGCGGTGGCAGCAACACCAGCACCAGCACCATCGCCAGGTCCTCCACCACCAGCCAGCCGACGGCGATGCGGCCGGTGTGGGTGTCCAGGATGCCCAGGCTCTCGAGCGCCCGCAGCAGCACCACCGTGCTGGCCACCGACAGCGCCAGCCCGAAGACCAGCGCCGCCCCGAGGCTCCAGCCCCACCACAGCGCCAGCAGCCCACCCATGCAGGTGGCGGCCACGATCTGCACCAGCGCACCCGGCAGCGCGATGCGCCGCACCTGCAGCAGGTCGTCCAACGAGAAATGCAGGCCCACCCCGAACATCAGCAGCATCACGCCGATCTCGGCCAGTTGCGAGGCGATGTCGGCATCGGCCACGAAGCCGGGGGTGAAGGGGCCGATGATCACGCCAGCGAGCAGGTAGCCCACCAGCGCCGGCAACCTCAGACGGGCGGCGATGAATCCGAGGGCGAGTGCCAGCCCCAGGGCGGCGGCGATCGTGCTGATGAGGGAGGCGCCATGGTGCATCGACCCATTTTGCAGGACGCCGCCGGGCGCACCGCGACGCCGGGGTTTGCCTGGCCCCGGAAGCGCGAAGCCCGCGCAAGGCGGGCTCCGAGATCCCCCGGCGAGGCCGGGGCGAAGGGGGACGCGCCCCCGTTCAATGCATGTGCAGGCCGCCGTTGACCGGGAAGTCGGCGCCCGTCGAATAGCCGCCTTCGCTGGAGGCCAGCCAGGAGATGATCGAGGCGATCTCGCTCGGCTCGCCCAGGCGCTTGACGGGGATGGTGCCGACGATCTTGTCCAGCACTTCCTGGCGGATGGCCTTGACCATGTCGGTGCCGATGTAGCCCGGGCTCACGGTGTTGACCGTCACGCCCTTGGTGGCCAACTCCTGCGCCAGCGCCATGGTGAAGCCGTGCATGCCGGCCTTGGCGGCCGAGTAGTTGGTCTGGCCAGCCTGGCCCTTGGCGCCGTTGACCGAGCTGATGTTGATGATGCGGCCCCAGCCCTTTTCGACCATGTCGCCCACCACCTGCTTGGTGACGTTGAACATGCTGTTGAGGTTGGTCTCGATGACGGCGTTCCAGTCGTCGGGCGTCATCTTCACGAACATGCGGTCGCGAGTGATGCCGGCGTTGTTGACCAGCACATCGATGCTGCCGTGCTCGGCCTTGGCCTTGGAGAAGGCCTCCACCGTCGACTCCCAGTTGCCGACGTTGCCGACGGAAGCGTGGAACTCGAAGCCTTCTTCCTTCTGCTCTGCAAGCCACTTGCTGAAATCGCGGGTCGGCCCGCAACCGGCGATCACCGTGAATCCATCCTGATGCAGACGGCGGCAGATTGCGGTTCCGATGCCTCCCATGCCTCCGGTGACGTAAGCGACTTTCTTGCTCATTCCTGTGCTTTCCTTGGGTTGATCCGGCTTCCTTGCCGGCTCGGTCACTTTAGCGACATTTCTTGAGGTTTCAGTGGCATGGCCCCTCTAAAGAGATGAGGACAAACCGCAGGTCAAACCCAGGCAAGCAACGGCGTGCACACCGTCCGTGCATGCAAAAGCCCCGCCGGGCGCATCGTGCACCACGGCGGGGCCTTGGGAAGAGACAGGACGATGTCTGGGCGCGCCGGTCAGCGGCGGCGCTGACGCTGGAAGAGCAACGCCAGAAACACCAGCCCGAAGGCGACGAAGCACAGGAAGGACCAGTTGGCGATCGACAGGCCCAGGAAGGTCCAGTCGATCTGCGAGCAGTCGCCGCTGCCGCGGAAGATCATGGGCACGACGCGCTGCAGCGGGAAGGTCTCGATCATTCCGTAGATGTCGCGACCGCAGCTCGCGAACTCCGGCGGATGCCATTGCAGCCAGCTCTGCCGCGCGGCAGTGAAGGCGCCACCCGCCGCGAAGACCAGGGCGACGAAGCCCCAGAACTTGCGCAATCCGCTGCCGCCGGTGGCGGCCGCCAAGGCACTGAATACCGCCACCAGGATCAGCGCATAGCGCTGGACAATGCACATGGGACAGGGCTCGAGCCCCACCACATGCTGCAGGTACATCCCAAATGCCAGCATGGCCACGCAGGCCGCGGCGATGAGCCCGTGAATGCGCCGGGGCGCGCCGAAGAGTTGGTTCAAATCCCTGATCCTTGGTCAACGAAGACGCGGGCCCGGCGCGGGCTCGCGACCACCGTGTCGCCCTCGCGCAGACCCAACTCGCGGAACTGCTGGGCAGGAATCTGCACCTCGATCACGGTTCCACCTCCGGGATTATCCGGATTCGTTTCCACCGGTTCGAGTTCCATCCGCGCGATCGGACCGACCACGATGGCACGGGTGAGGCGCGCGACGATGCCGTGTGCCTGCGCCTGGCCGGCCGCATATGGCGCGATGTCGAAGTCGTGCGGACGCACATAGGCCAGCGCCTTGGCGTCCTGAACACGGTCTGCCTCCGTCGCAGCAAAGCGCATGCCCTGCTGCAGCTCGACCTCGCCCTCGTGGGCCCGGCCGTGGAACAGGTTCACGTCGCCCAGGAAGCCGTACACGAAGGGGCTGGCCGGATGGTCCCAGACCTCCTGCGGCGAGCCGACCTGCTCGATGTGGCCGCTGTTCATCAGCACCACGCGGTCGGCCACCTCCAGCGCCTCTTCCTGGTCGTGCGTCACGAAGATGGAGGTGACATGCAGCTCGTCGTGCAGCCGGCGCAGCCAGCGGCGAAGTTCCTTGCGCACCTTGGCATCCAGCGCGCCGAAGGGCTCGTCCAGCAGCAGCACCTTGGGCTCCACCGCCAGCGCACGCGCCAGGGCGATGCGCTGGCGCTGGCCGCCCGACAGCTGGGCCGGGTAGCGGTCGGCCAGCCAGTCCAGCTGGACCAGCTTGAGCAGGTCCAGCACCTTGGCCTTGATCTGCGCCTCGCTGGGCCGATCCCGGCGGGGGCGGATGCGCAGGCCGAAGGCGACGTTGTCGAACACCGTCATGTGGCGGAACAGCGCGTAGTGCTGGAAGACGAAGCCCACCTGCCGCTCGCGCACGTGCACGTCGGTGGTGTCCTCGCCGCTGAACAGGATGCTGCCGGTGTCGGCGGTTTCCAGGCCCGCGATGATGCGCAGCAGCGTGGTCTTGCCGCAGCCCGAGGGGCCCAGCAGCGCGAACAGCTCGCCCGAATCGATGTTCAGGCTGACGTCGCGCAGCGCATGGAAGTCGCCGAAGCGCTTGCTGACGTTGCGGATTTCGATGCTCATGGTTTGGCTAACTCTTGTTCTGTTCGGGCGCCCGCCACGCGGGCGGCGGGGCCACTCTGGAAGGCGGACTCAGGCGGTGGGCGCCGGCCGCTCAGGCGGCAGTTCGGCCAGGGCCTTCATCTCCCGCTCGTGGCGCCACTCGGCCACCGTCTTGATCACCAGCGTGACCAGGGCCAGCACCGCCAGCAGCGAGGCCACGGCGAAGGCGGCGACGGACTGGTACTCGTTGTAGAGCACCTCCACATGCAGCGGCATGGTGTTGGTCTGGCCGCGGATGTGGCCCGAGACCACCGACACCGCGCCGAACTCGCCCATGGCCCGCGCATTGCACAGGATCACACCGTACAGCAGGCCCCACTTGATGTTGGGCAGCGTCACGTGCCAGAAGGTCTGCCAGCCGCTCGCGCCGAGCACGATGGCGGCCTGCTCCTCCTCGGTGCCCTGGGCCTGCATCAGCGGGATCAGCTCCCGCGCGATGAAGGGGAAGGTCACGAACACGGTCGCCAGCACGATGCCGGGCACGGCAAAGATGATCTTGATGTTGTGCTCCGACAGCCACGGCCCCAGCCAGCCCTGGGCGCCGAACACCAGCACGTAGATCAGGCCGGCCACCACGGGCGAGACGGCAAAGGGCAGGTCCACCAGCGTCGTGAGGAAGGCCTTGCCCTTGAACTCGTACTTGGCGATGGCCCAGGCCGCCGCCACACCGAACACCAGGTTCAGCGGCACCGAGATGGCCGCCACGATCAGCGTCAGCTCGATGGCGGACCAGGCGTCGGGCTCCTTCAGCGCCTCCACATAGGCGCCCCAGCCCTTGCGCAGCGCCTCGGTGGCGACGGCGGCCAGCGGCAGCACCAGGAAGAAGAACATGAAGACCAGCGCCAAGCCGATCAGCGCCCAGCGCACGGCGGGCGATTCGGTAGTGCCCGCGCGCACCCGACCCCTGCCGGCGCGCATTCCGGTCGCACCGCTCATTGAAAAACCTCCGCGCTGCGCGCTGCGGTGCGAGCGGCCTTCGGAGCGGCCGTGCGGGCGCTCATGCCGACACCCCCCGCTTGCGCTGCCAGGCCTGCAGCGCGTTGATGACCAGCAGCATCAGGAAGGAGAAGACCAGCATGACCAGCGCCACGGCGGTGGCGCCCTGGTAGTCGTACTGCTCGAGCTTGCCGATGATGATGAGCGGCGTGATCTCGGAAATCATGGGCATGTTGCCGGCGATGAAGATGACGGAGCCGTACTCGCCGATGGCGCGGGCGAAGGCCATGGCGAAGCCGGTGAGCAGGGCTGGCGTGATCGAGGGCAGGATCACCAGGCGGAAGGTCTGCCAGCGCGTGGCGCCGAGCGAGGTGGCGGCTTCCTCCAGCTCCTTCTCGGTGTCTTCCAGCACCGGCTGCACCGTGCGCACCACGAAAGGCAGCCCGATGAAGATCAGCGCAATCACCACGCCAGCCGGCGTGAACGCGAGCTTGATGCCCAGCGGCTCGAGGTACTGGCCGATCCAGCCGTTGCCGGCCAGCAGCGCCGTGAGCGAGATGCCGGCCACGGCGGTGGGCAGCGCAAAGGGCAGGTCCACCAGCGCGTCGACGAGCTTCTTGCCCGGGAACTTGTAGCGCACCAGCACCCAGGCCACCAGCAGGCCGGCGAACAGGTTGACCAGCGCGGCCAGGAAGGAGGCGCCGAAGGTGAGCCGGTACGAAGCCAGCACGCGCGGTGCGGTGACGGCCACCCAGAACTGATCCCAGCTCATGGTGAAGGTCTTGAAGACCAGCGTGCTGAGCGGAATCAGCACGATCAGGCACAGATAGAAGATCGTGTACCCGAGCGTCAGGTGAAAGCCCGGCAGCACCCGCTTGGCACCGCCGGCCCTTGAACGTGAAACCGGCGCTGCCGGGGTCGGCAGCGCCGGTGAGGTCACACCAGCCATGGAGTCAGCGCGCGCCGGGGGTGTAGAGCTTGTCGAACTGGCCACCGTCGTTGAAGTGCACCTTCTGCGCTTCACCCAGGCTGCCGAAGAGCTCCTGCACCGTGAACAGCTGCAGCGGCTTGAAGGTGTCGGCATGCTTCTTCAGCACGGCCGGCGAGCGCGGGCGCAGCGCATGCTTGGCGGCGATCTCCTGCGCCTCGTCCGAGTACAGGTAGTTCAGGTAGGCCTTGGCCAGTTCGCCGGTGCCCTTCTTGGCGACCGTGCGCTCGACCACCGCCACCGGGTTCTCGGCCAGGATGCTGATGCTCGGGTAGACGGCATCGACCTTGCCGGTGCCGAAGTCGCGGTCGATGGAGACCACCTCGGACTCGAAGGTGATCAGCACGTCGCCGATGCTGCGTTGCAGGAAGGCCGTGGTGGCATCGCGGCCGCCGCGGGCCAGCACCGGCACGTTCTTGAACAGCTTGCCGACGAATTCGGCGGCCTGGGCGTCGGTGCCGCCCTTCTTTTTCACGTAGCCCCAGGCGGCCAGATAGGCATAGCGGCCATTGCCGCCCGTCTTGGGGTTGACGACCACGACCTGCACGCCGGGCTTGATCAGGTCGTCCCAATCCTTGATGCCCTTGGGGTTGCCGTTGCGCACCAGGAACAGCATGGTCGAGGTGGTGGGCGAGGCGTTGTCGGGGAATTTCTTGGTCCAGTCCTTGGCCACCACCCCCTTGTCGGCGAGGAAGTCGATGTCGGTGCTGGTGTTCATCGTCACCACGTCCGCATCGAGGCCGTCGGCCACCGAGCGGGCCTGGGCGCTGGAGCCGCCGTGCGACTGGTCGATCTTGACGTCCTTGCCGGTGGTCTTCTTGTAATGGGCGACGAAGGCGGCGTTGTAGTCCTTGTAGAACTCGCGGGCCACGTCATACGACGCGTTCAGCAGCTGGTTCTGGGCGAAGGCATTGCCGGCGAAGGCCGAAGCGGCCACCGTCAGGGCCGCGGCGAAGGTCTTGATCTTGGAATTCATAAGGTCGCGGAGTGTTGCACGGAAGACCGGTCCCCGGCCGTCAGACGGCTGGGGGCATCGGTCAGGGATTCAAGCAGCGCCAGCCCGAGCGGCCAGTCGCCATGGCCCGAATCCACGTTGATGTGGCCCGCATTCTGGATGCGGACGAATTCGCTGCCCCAGGCCCGGGCATAGGCGCCAGCCAGGCGCACCGGGCAGAAGGGGTCGGTGGTGCTGGCCACGACGATGCTGCGGTAGGGCAGGGGCGCGTAAGGAACGGGGGCGAAGTCGACCAGCGCGGCGCGGCGTTCCGGATCGGCCGGCGCCACCAGCAGCGCGCCCTCGACACGGGCCGCGGCCTCGGCGCCCAGGTGGCTGGTCGCGATGCAGCCCAGGCTGTGCGCCGCGATCACCACCGGCTCGGGCCGCGACAGGATCAGCCGCTCCAGCGTGCCGACCCAGGCCTCGCGCCGGGGCGAGACCCAGTCGTCCTGCACCACGCGCTCGGCGTCCTGCAGGCGCTCGGCCCACAGGCTCTGCCAGTGGCCGGGACCGGAGTCGCGCCAGCCGGGCACGATGATGATGCGCTGCGTCATGGCCGCGGGCGGCTCACTTGTTGGGCTGCGGCGTCACGCGCAGGTAGGGCCGCACCGCGTTCCAGCCCTTGGGGAAGCGGGCCTTCAGCTCTTCCGGGTCCTGGATGCTGGGCACGATCACCACGTCGTCGCCGTCCTTCCAGTTGGCGGGCGTCGCCACCTTGTGGCTGTCGGTGAGCTGCAGCGAATCGATCACGCGCAGGATCTCGTCGAAGTTGCGACCCGTGCTCGCCGGGTAGGTGATGGTGGCGCGCACCACCTTCTTGGGGTCGATGATGAACACGCTGCGCACCGTGGCGGTGGCCGAGGCGTTCGGGTGGATCAGGTCGTACAGCTCGGCCACCTTGCGATCGGCGTCGGCCAGGATCGGGAAGTTCACGGTGGTGTTCTGCGTCTCGTTGATGTCGCCGATCCATTCCTTGTGCTTGTCGGCCGGATCGACGCTGATCGCGATGGGCTTGACGCCGCGCTTGGCGAATTCGCCGCCCAGCGCCGCGGTCTTGCCCAGCTCGGTGGTGCACACCGGGGTGAAGTCGGCAGGGTGCGAGAACAGCACCACCCACGAATCGCCCGCCCAGTCGTAGAAATGGAGCGCGCCCTCGGAGGAATCCTGGGTGAAGTCGGGGGCGGTGTCACCGAGTCGCAGCGTGGCCATGGCGTGATCCTTTGTCAGGTGGAAGCAAGGGAGTCTGGATTCTGAGGACAAGCGCTTCGATCACAAACGAATATCTCCTTGTTTGGTTATGCGATCTCGACCATAAGCACCATTCCGGCGCTGGAAGATCCGGGCCGGCCCTGCGCAGCGGGCGTCATGCCAGCGGACTGCGCTCGGGCGGCTCGGCCAGCACCTCGCCAAGGAAGTCCAGCACCGCCCGGACCGCGGGGACCAGCGCGCGGCGCGGCGTGAACATGGCATGCACGAGACCGGGTGGCGGCTGCCAGTCGGGCAACACCGACTGCAGCCGGCCCGCCTGCAGGGCCTCGCGGCAGAGGTAGTCGGGCAGGAAGCCGATGCCCACGCCCTGCTCCACCGCGAAGCTGAGCGTCAGCAGGTCGTTCGCCAGGTAGCGCGGCGTCTGCATCAGCAGATGGGTGGCGCCGCCCGGGCCCTGCAGCAGCGTGCCGGCGCGGGCATCCGCGGCCGACATCGCGACGCATTCCACCTGCTCCAGCGATTCGGGATGCGTCAGCGGCCCGTGCCGCGCCAGCAAGGCTGGCGTGCCGACCAGGAGCAACTGGCTGCGGCCGAACACACGGGATGCGAGCGTGGCGCTGTTCTCGACCTCGTTGCGCACGCGCAGCGCGACGTCCACACCCTCTTCCACCGGGTCCACCGGCCGGTTCACCACCCGCATCTCCAGTTGCACGCCGGGATGGCGACTGAAGAATTCCGGCAGCGCGGGGCCCACGTTGCTCTGCGCCAGCGTCACCGGGCAGCTCAGTCGCACCAGGCCGCGCGGCTCCTTGCGCACCTGCGCCACTTCGGCAGCGCCCGCCTCGGCGGCCTCGCGCACGGCGACGCAGTGGCGCAGATAGACCTCGCCCGCGGGCGTGAGCGACAGCCGGCGCGTGCTGCGCTGGAGCAGTTGGACGCCCAGCGAGGCCTCCAACTGTGCAATGCGACGCGACAGGCGTGACTTGGGCACGTCCAGCGCACGGCTGGCGGCGCTGAAGCCGCCGCGCTCCACCACTTCGGCAAAGAAAACCAGGTCGTTGAGGTCCTGTACTGGGCTCATTGTTCCATCCAAAGAACGAATGGTCCCGATTTTGGCGGCTTATCGCCCTGTTGTCCCAGTTTTAGACTTCTTCCATCGCTCGAATCCGTCGGGCCCGTCTCTCTCAGGAGTGAAGAACATGAAACTGCTGCACATCGATTCCAGCGTCCTCGGCGCCAATTCCGTCTCCCGCCTGCTCACGGCCGAAGTGGTCCGCGACTGGGTGGCCGCCCATCCCGGCACCGAGGTGGACTATCTGGACTTGGCGGCCAACGCCCCGGCCCACTTCGGTGCCGACGCCCTGGGCGTGAAGGTGGGCGCCGAGGCCACCACCGAGGCGCAGAAGCAGGAAAACGCCGTCTCCGAAGCGCTGGTCAGCCAGTTCCTGGCTGCCGACGTGATCGTCGTGGGCGCACCGCTGTACAACTTCTCGATTCCCAGCCAGCTCAAGGCCTGGATCGACCGTCTGGCCCAGCCCGGCCGCACCTTCAAGTACACCGAGAAGGGCCCGCAGGGCCTGGCCACCGGCAAGACGGCGATCGTCGTTTCCACCCGCGGCGGCCAGTACTCCACCTCCGAAGCCGGCCAGGCGGCCGAGCATCAGGAAAGCTACCTGAAGGTGGTGTTCGGCTTCTTCGGCATCACCGACGTGCGCTTCGTACGCGCCGAAGGCCTGGCCATGGGCGAAGCGGCACGCGCCGCAGCACTGGAGGCCGCCCGCGCCTCGATCCCGGTCGCGGCCGGGGCTGCGGTCGCCGCCTGAGGCCGACGCCGCGCGCATGGCGCGGCGCCAACCAGCAACAAGAGGGTCCTGCGGGACCCTCTTTTCATGGGGCGAACAGCGCCAGCCCGCCTCAGGCTTCAGCCAGTTCAGTGCCGCCGGGTGCCGCGACCTGCGTACACAGACCCAGCTCCGCGCGCATCCGCTTCGCTGCGGCGACCATGTTGGCCAGGGCGGCCTCGGTCTCCGGCCAGCCCCGGGTCTTGAGGCCGCAGTCGGGGTTGATCCACAGATGGCCCGGCGGCACCACGTCGGCGGCCTTGCGCAGCAGGCGCAGCATCTCCTCGATCGGCGGCACGCGCGGCGAGTGGATGTCGTACACGCCCGGGCCGATCTCGTTGGGATAACGCATCGCCCCCTCCCCGCCGAAGCCGCGCAGCAGTTCCATGTCGGAGCGGCTGGTCTCGATGGTGATGACGTCGGCGTCCAGTGCGGCAATCTCCGCCAGGATGTCGTTGAACTCCGAGTAGCACATGTGGGTGTGGATCTGCGTCTCGTCGCGCACGCCCGAGGCGCACAGGCGAAAAGCGCGGCCGGCCCAGTCCAGATAGGCCTTCCAGCCGGCGCGCCGCAGGGGCAGGCCTTCGCGAAAGGCGGGCTCGTCGATCTGGATCATCCCGATGCCGGCGCGCTCCAGGTCGCACACCTCGTCGCGCAGTGCCCAGGCGATCTGCTCGCAGGTGAGGCTGCGCGGCTGGTCGTCGCGCACGAAGGCCCACTGCAGCATCGTGACCGGCCCGGTGAGCATGCCCTTCATCGGCCGCCGCGTGAGGCTCTGGGCATGGGCGGTCCATTCGACGGTCATGGCTGCCGGCCGGGCCACGTCGCCATAGATGAGCGGCGGCTTGACACAGCGCGAGCCATAGGACTGCACCCAGCCGTTGGCCGTGAACGCATAGCCGTCGAGCTGTTCGCCGAAGTACTCGACCATATCGTTGCGCTCGGGCTCGCCGTGCACCAGCACGTCCAGGTCCAACGATTCCTGGGCCCTCACCACGCGGGCGATTTCATCGCGCATGGCCTGGGCATAGGCTTCGGCCGACAGCGCGCCGCGCCGATGCGCCGCCCGCTGCGCCCGGATGGCACCGGTCTGCGGAAAGGAGCCGATGGTTGTGGTCGGCAGTGGCGGCAGCGCAAAGCGACGCCGCTGCGTCGCCTGCCGCTGCGCGAAGGGCGAGGCGCGGCGGTCGTCGCCGTCCACCCGGCGCGCGAGGCGCAGGGCGACGTCGGCCCGCCGGACCCGCGGACTGTGGCGACGGCTGGCGATGGCGGCACGCGCTTCGGCCAGGGCGGGCTCGATGTCCGCATCGCCGGCCAGTGCCCGGCGCAGCAGTTGCAGCTCTTCCAGCTTCTCGCAGGCGAAGGCCAGCCAGCTGCGCAGTTCGGCATCCAGCCCCTGCTCCGCCTGCAGCCCGAAGGGCACATGCAGCAACGAGCACGAGGGCGCCAGCCACAGTTCGCCGCGGTGCTTGGCGGCCACGGGCTTCAGCCGGCCGAGCGCCGCGTCCAGGTCGGTGCGCCAGATGTTGCGGCCGTCCACGATGCCGACCGACAGCACCTTGTGCGCGGGCAGCCAGTCGGCCACGCCGGTGAGCTCCTCGGGCGCCCGCACGGCGTCCACATGCAGCCCGGCCACCGGCAGCTGGCAGGCCAGGCGCAGGTTCTCCTGCAGCGGCGAGAAATAGGTCGCCAGCAGCAGCCGCGGCGCGTTGCGCGCCATCTGCCAGTAGCTGCGCTCGAAGCTCTGGCGCCACGGCTCGGGCAGGTCCAGGCCCAGGATGGGCTCGTCGATCTGCACCCACTCCACACCTTGCGCCTTCAGCCGCGCCAGCACCTGTTCGTAGACAGGCAGCAGCCCGTCGAGCAGGGACAGCCGCTCGAAGCCCGGGGCCTTCTCCTTGCCCAGCCACAGGAAGCTCAGCGGCCCCAGCAGCACCACCTTGACCGGATGGCCCAGCCCCTGCGCCTGGGCCACCTCGTCGAACAAGCGCTCGCTGGCGATGCCGCCGAACACGGTCGCCGGCCCGAACTCGGGGACGAGGTAGTGGTAGTTGGTGTCGAACCACTTGGTCATCTCCAGCGCATGCATGCCGGCCGCTTCGCCCGCGCCCACGCCGCGCGCCATGGCGAAGGCCCGGACCAGCTCCGGCTCGTCGGCGGACAGGCCGAAGCGCTGCGGTTCGCAGCCGAGCAACTGCATGTGGTTGAGCACCTGATCGTAGAAGGCGAAGTCGCCGACGGTGACGAAGTCCAGGCCAGCCTGGCGCTGGAGGGCCCAGTGGCGTTCGCGCAGTCCGGCGCCGACGGCCTCCAGCGCGTCGGCGTCGATCTCACCGCGCCAGTGGGCCTCGAGGGCGAACTTCAGTTCTCTGTGGGCGCCGATGCGCGGGAATCCCAGGATGTGTGTGCGAGTCATGCCGGCATCATCCCGGCGCGCCAACTATGATTCAAACGAAACTTTTTGCGGTATTGCTTGAATAAATTTCATGACCCAGCCGATCCTGGAAATCCGCCACCTGCGTACCCTGTCCGCCCTGCGCGACACAGGCAGCCTGGTCCGGGCGGCGCAACTGCTCAACCTCACACAGTCCGCCCTGTCTCACCAGATCAAGGCGCTGGAGGCGCACTACGGCTGCGCGCTCTTCGAACGCAAATCGCTGCCGCCTCAGTTCACTGCCAGCGGCCTGCGGCTTCTGCAACTGGCCGACAGCGTGCTGCCGCAAATGGAAACCGCCGACCGGGACGTTGCACGTCTGGTGAGCAGTGGCGGCGGGCAGTTGCGCATCGTCGTCGAATGCCACACTTGCTTCGACTGGCTGATGCCGGCCATGGACACCTTCCGCCAAGCCTGGCCGGAAATCGAGCTGGACATCGTGTCCGGCTTTCATCCCGACCCCGTCGCATTGCTGCTGCAGGACAAGGCCGAGGTGGCCATCGTCTCGGAACAGGACGCCACGGAGCCGGTCGACCATCACGCGCTGTTCCGCTTCGAAATCGTCGCGCTGATGGCCAACGGGCACGGGCTGGCCGAAAAGCCGTACCTCACGGCCGAGGATTTCGCCGATCAGACACTGATCACCTATCCGGTGCCGGACGAGATGCTGGATGTTCTGCGCCAGGTGATGCAGCCCGCCGGCCTGCAGCCCCGGCAGCGTCGGACGACCGAGTTGACCGTCGCCATGCTGCAGCTGGTGGCCAGCGGCCGGGGCATTGCCGCGCTGCCGTGGTGGGCGGTGCAGAGCTACCTGCAACGCGGCTATGTGAGCGCCCGGCCCATCGGACCCGCCAGCCTGCGCGGCGAGCTGCACATGGCCTGCCGGCCAGGGCTATCGGCCCAGGCCTGGCTGTCGGACTTCGTGCGGATCACGCGCGACAGCTGCTTCAAGCGGCTGCCGGGGATCGAGCTGCTCTGACAAGGTGTGAACCCTCAGACGCTGGCGTGTCGCTTGACCCAGGCGACGTACTTGTCCATCCAGCCCTGCAGGAACTGGCGCGTGGCCTCGATGCCGATGTGGCCCTTCTCGTCGAACAGGTCGTCCTTGTTCTGGATGAAGGCCTCGGGCTGGCCCAGCGTGGGCACGTCGAGGTAGGCCAGCACGTTGCGCAGGTGCTGTTGCGCCAGCGCGGTGCCGATGGCGCCCGGCGAGATGCCGATAACCCCCGCCGGCTTGCCGCCCCAGGCGTTCTGGCCGTAGGGCCGCGAGCCGTGGTCCAGCGCGTTCTTCAGCACGCCGGGAATCGAACGGTTGTACTCGGGCGTGACGATCAGCAGGCCCTGGGCGCGGGCAATCTCGGTCTTGAGCTGCTGCACCTCGGCCGGCTGCTTGCCGTCGAGGTCCTGGTTGTAGAGCGGCAGGTTGTCGATGCGCAGGTGCTCGAAGGTGAAGTCCTCCGGCGCCAGCGCGGCCAGCGCCAGGGCCAGCTTGCGGTTGAGGGAATCCTGGCGAATGCTGCCGACCAGGACGGCGATGCGGTATTGGCTCATCGAAGACGCTCCTCTTGCGGGGTGGATGCGAAAAGCCTCGATGCTGGCGGCCCCTCGTCCGCGCGTCTGTCAGTCGCAGGCGCACGCACCGGCGGTTACACCCCGCCGGGCCCGCGATGCCCGGCGTTCAGCAATCGCCGGGGCGCGATCCGCGGTTCTTCTGCAGGCTGGCCTGCGTGACCGAGGCGCCCGGCAGCACGTCGTCGGTCACCCATACATTGCCGCCAATGGTGGCGCCCTTGCCGATGGTCACGCGGCCCAGGATGGTGGCCCCGGCGTAGATCACCACGTCGTCCTCCACCACCGGGTGGCGCGGCAGGCCCTTCTGCGGATGGCCGTTCTCGTCGATGGGAAAGCGCTTGGCGCCGAGCGTGACCTGCTGGTACAGGCGCACATGCTGGCCGATCACCGCCGTCTCGCCGATCACGATGCCGGTGCCGTGGTCCATGAAGAATCCGGCGCCGATGGTCGCGCCCGGATGGATGTCGATGCCCGTCTGCGCATGGGCGCGCTCGGCCACCATGCGCGCCAGCAGCGACAGCCCCAGCCGGTAGAGCGGATGCGCGATGCGGTGGTGGATCATGGCCGTCACGCCCGGGTAGCACAGCAGCACCTCGTCCACGCTCTGCGCCGCGGGGTCGCCCTGGTAGGCGGCCATGACGTCGGTGTCGAGCAACGCACGGATGGCGGGCAACTGCAGGGCGAATTCGCGGATCCGCTGCTCGGCGTCGGCCCGAAGCTCGGCCGGGGTCACGGCGTCGAGACGGCGCACGTGCCGCAGTTCCTGCACCGCCTGCTCCTGCAACTGGCGCAGGGCCTGGTCGATGGTGTGGGCGACGTAGAAGTCTTCGCCCTCCTCCCGCAGGTGGGCGGGCCCCAGCCGCATGGGAAAGAGCGCGCCGATCAGGCTTTCGACCACCTCGTCGACGGCGGCACGCGAGGGCAGTTGCCGCTCGCCGCCGGCCACGCGCTGCTGCGCGCTGCGCCATTCGTTGCGCACCTGGCGCAGGGACGAGACGATTTCATCGATGGGGAAGGCGGACATAGGCGTGGGCGCGGCAGTGACACAGGGCCCCGCCCGGAAAGGCGGGGCGCCTATTCTGCGCGACTGGCCGTGGGCCCGCCTTGTCCCTCGCGCGGTGGGTGAATCCGCCCACCCTGCACCGCGGCGACGCAGTCCGTGGCAGGGCGCGCGGCGTGCCCTGCCCCTTGGCGCCTCACTTCTGCTTGTTCGTGTAGATCTGGTCGAAGGAGCCGCCGTCGGCAAAGTGCGCCTTGTCCGCCTTGGCCCAGCCGCCGAAGGCCTCGTCGATGGTGAACAGCGCCAGCTTGGGGAATTGCGCGGCGTACTTGGCCTTGGCCTTATCGCCCGTGGGGCGGTAGTAGTTGCGGCCCGCGATGTCCTGGCCTTCGTCCGAGTAGAGGAACTTGAGGTATTCCTCGGCCACCGCGCGGGTGCCCTTCTTGTCGACCACCTTGTCGACCACGGCCACCGAGGGCTCGGCCAGGATCGAGATGGACGGCACG
The DNA here is from genome assembly GCF_003350475.1 of Pseudacidovorax intermedius. Lineage (GTDB taxonomy): Bacteria > Pseudomonadota > Gammaproteobacteria > Burkholderiales > Burkholderiaceae_C > Xenophilus > Xenophilus intermedius. The sequence goes on along the minus strand of NZ_QQAV01000011.1, from coordinate 44,977 downwards.
ACGATGTCGAACTTGTCCGGGCCGAACTCCTTCACGGCCAGGAAGGCCTCGTTCTCCCAGGCCAGCAGCACGTCGCCCACGCCGCGCTGCACGAAGGTGATCGTGGCGCCGCGCGCGCCCGTGTCGAGCACCGGCACGTTCTTGAAGAGATTGCCGATGTATTCCTTCGCCTTGGCGTCGCTGCCGTACTTGCGCTTGGCGTACTCCCAGGCCGCGAGGTAGTTCCAGCGGGCGCCGCCCGAGGTCTTGGGATTGGGCGTGATCACCTGCACGCCGGGCTTGACCAGGTCGTCCCAGTCCTTGAGGCCCTTGGGGTTGCCCTTCTTCACCAGGAAGACGATGGTCGAGTTGTAGGGCGCCGAGTTGTGCGGCAGCCGCTTCTGCCAGTCGGCCTTGACCAGGCCGCCATGCTCGACCAGCGCGTCGATGTCGCCGCCCAGGGCCAACGTGGCCACGTCGGCGTCGATGCCGTCGATGATCGAGCGGGCCTGCTTGCCCGATCCCCCGTGCGACTGCTTGATCACCACATCCTGGCCGGTCTTGCCCTTCCAGTACTTGGCGAAGGCCTTGTTGTAGTCCACGTACAGCTCGCGCGTGGGGTCGTACGAGACGTTGAGCAGCGTCACGGTCTGTGCCCAGGCCGGCAGGGACAAGGCCGCCGCAGCACTGGCAACCAGGGAAAGCTTGATAAAGTCACGGCGGAGATTCATGTTCATGCCTTGTTGTGCATAAGGTCGATGAATTGAATTCTGGATACCGCATAAGGAAAGGGGAACGACGGAGTTCTCAGTTCTAAATAGCGAAATCAGCTAAGCCGGTCGTCGTCCCTCGCACCGCCCCCCTCCCTCAGTTCTCTACACAAGAAAGCCCCCCATGGCACGCATGGTTCAATGCATCAAGCTCGGCAAGGAAGCCGAGGGCCTCGACTTCCCGCCCTATCCCGGCGAACTCGGCAAGCGCATCTGGGAAAACGTCAGCAAGGAGGCCTGGGCCGCCTGGCTCAAGCACCAGACCATGCTGGTCAACGAGAACCGCCTGAACCTGGCCGATGCCCGCGCCCGCCAGTACCTGGCCCGGCAGATGGAAAAGCATTTCTTTGGCGAGGGCGCCGACGCCGCCCAGGGCTACGTGCCGCCGCCGGCGGCCTGAGCCGGTAGTCCTTTCCCGCCCCGTTCCGGCCGCGCCCTCATGCGCGGCGCGGCTCGCGACATGAGCGACATCCTCACCTGGAACGATGAAGGCCAGCCCTTCAGCCCCCGCTTCCAGGACGTCTACCACTCCATCACCGGCGCATTGGCCCAGGCACGGCATGTGTTTCTGGGCGGATGTGGCCTGCCCGGCGCCTGGGCCCAGGCCAGGCAGTGGCGCGTGCTGGAGACGGGCTTCGGCCTGGGCCTGAACTTCCTGGTGACCTGGCTCGCGTGGCGCCAGGACCCGCAGCGACCCCAGATCCTGCATTTCGTCTCGGTCGAGGCCTATCCGGTCTCGGCCGCAGACATCCGCCGCGCCGCGGCTCTTTATCCGGAACTGCAGGAGCTGGGCGAACAGCTGGGCGACCAGTGGCATGGCCTGCTGCCAGGCTTCCACCGCCTGGCCTTCGAAGGTGGACGCGTGCTGCTGACGCTGTGCATCGGCGACGCCCGAGCCATGCTGCGGGCGCACCAGCCCTTCGAGGCGGACAGCCTGTTCCTCGACGGTTTCAGTCCCAGCGTGAATGCCGAGATGTGGTCGCCCGAGGTGTTCAAAACCCTGGCCCGCTTCTGCCGGCCCGGCACGGCCGTGGCCACCTGGACCGTGGCGCGCGCCGTGCGCGATGCACTGGTCCCCCTCGGTTTCGTGCTGGAGAAGGCGCCAGGCCTGCCGCCCAAGCGCGACTGCCTGCGCGGGCGCTACGCCCCGGCATGGCCGGTGCGGCGTCGGCCGCAGGCCGAGGATGCCGAGCGGGTGGCGTCGCCCGGGCGATGCGCCGTGATCGGCGCAGGCCTCGCTGGCGCGGCCGTGGCCCATGCCCTGGCCCGGCGCGGCTGGCAGGTGACCGTGCTCGATGCCGCGGACCGTCCTGCGGCAGGCGCGTCGGCCCTGCCCTTCGGCCTGATGGCGCCGCATGTCTCCCCGGACGATGCGCTGCTCTCGCGCCTGACCCGCGCCGGCATCCGCGCCACCTGGTCGCAGCTGTGCGCGCTCGACCTGGTCGAGGGCGTCGACTGGGCCGCCACCGGCGCGGTCGAACGGCGGGATGCCGCGTCGCTGCGTCTGCCGCCCGAATGGGCGGAGGCCGGCGGCTGGAACGAGACCACCCCCGTCACCGCCGCTGCGCTCGTCGCCGCCGGGCTACCGCCCGGCACGCCGGCACTGTTCCATGCACGCGCCGGCTGGGTGAAGCCGCACCGGCTCGTGGCCGCCTGGCTGGACCATCCCGCCATCGCGTTCAGCGCTGGCGCGCCCGTGGAACACATCGAAGCCGCGCCGGCCGGCGGCTGGCGACTCCGGGATGCTGGCGGCAAAGTGCTGGCAGACGCGGACCGCGTGGTCATCGCCGCCGGCCCGGCCACACGACGGTTGGCACCGGCCCTGCCGCTGCAGCCTGTGCGCGGCCAGATCGTCTGGGGCGAGATGCCGCCGGCCATGGCCGCCGTCGGCCGTCGCATCCCGGTCAACGGGGATGGACACCTGATCGCCGGCGTGAGCGCGTCCGCGGACGCTGCCCGCCCGCTGCAGTGGATGACCGGCTCCACCTACGAGCCGGGCGACACCGACACCGCCATCCGGCCGGCGGACCGCGCGCACAACCTCGCGCGCCTGGCCCGGCTGCATCCGGCGCTGGCCGCTTTTGCCCAGGAGCCGCAGGCCGGCCTGCACGACTGGGCCGGCGTGCGCTGCGCCTCTGCCGACCGCCGGCCGCTGGTCGGTCCGATCGACCCTGCCGCACCGTCCGGCCCCTGGGCCTGCACGGCGCTGGGCTCGCGCGGGCTGAGCTTCGCCGCCCTCTGCGCCGAGCTTCTGGCTGCGCGCTGGCACGGCGAGCCCCTGCCTGTGCCGTCGGCCCAGGCCCGCGCGCTCGACACACGTCGTCTCTGGCGCTGAACGGCGCCAGCCGATGCGCCCCTTGTGTCGGCCTGCCCATCGCCCTGGTTTCATCGCGCCTGCCTACCATCGCCCCATGGCCACCCGCTACGACATCCTGCACACCACCACCTATCGCTACCACGAGGCGGTGAACTTCGGCCTGCACCGCGTGATGTTCCGCCCCCGCGACAGCCACGACCTGCGCGTGCTGGCCACCGACCTGCAGGTCAGCCCCGAGGCGCATGTGCGGCTGATCCAGGACCCGCACTCCAACTCGGTCGCGCTGGTCCAGCCCAAGGAGCCGGCGGCCGAGCTGACGATCGCCTGCGCCTTCACCATCGAGCATGTGCCGGCACCGGAGGACGAACTGCAGCTGGACCCTGGCGCGGAGTTCCTGCCCTTCGCTTATTCGCTGCAGGAACGGCTGGACCTGGAGCACTACCTGCGTCCGCACCACGACGACCCGGACGGCACGCTGATCCGCTGGGCGCACCAGTTCCTGCACACCGATGCGCCCAACAGCACGCGCGAGACGCTCACACGCATGAATGCCCACATCAACCAGAGCCTGAGCTACCAGGCCCGCGAGGAGGAAGGCACCCAGACGCCGCTGGAGACGCTGGCCATCGGCGGCGGCAGCTGCCGCGACTACGCCCTGCTCATGATGGAGGCCGCGCGGCGGCTCGGCATCGCGACCCGCTTCGTCTCGGGCTACCTCTACGACCCGATGCTCGACGGAGGCAGCGACGCGCAGGAGGACCAGGACGGCCCCGCCGAGCGCATCGTCGGGGCAGGCAGCACGCATGCCTGGCTGCAGGCCTACCTGCCCGGCGCCGGGTGGGTGGCCTTCGACCCCACCAACAACATCATGGGCAGCGGGCGACTGATCCGCGTGGGCGTGGCACGCGACCCGGCCCAGGCACCGCCCATCGCAGGCAGCTGGTTCGGCGAACCCGAGGCCTATGCCGGCATGGAGGTCGTCGTGAAGGTCACCAAGCGCCGCGATTGAGGTGCGGCTCCCGAGCCGGGCGACAAAGCGCGCACGGGCGGGCGGAGGCAAGGCCCATCTTTCCGGAACGGCAGCGCCTGTAGGACCGGTCCCCAACTTGACAGGCGCGCGGGCAAATCCCTAGGAACCCGTTCAGTCGCCGCGATAGGCTGGCGCGCCGCTTCGAGGGCGGCACAGTCAAGACAACACGGAGACACCCCATGGATGCATTCCAGAGCCAGCCGCTGCGGCTGATCGCGGCCGCGGCCGTCCTTGCCCTGAGCGCGTGCGGCGGTGGCGGCGGATCGAACGTCGCCTTCACACCCATTCCCGCGCCCAGCCCCGCACCGGCCCCTGCGCCCACGCCGGCCCCCGCGCCCGTGCCCGAAGAGACGCGTCCTCAGGACAGCCGCAACAGCTTCGTCCCTGCCGAACCCACGGCGACCACCTTCACCGCACTGGCCGCCGCGCCGGGCGACACCGTCGACGTCACCACCACCAGCCGCTGGGCGGGGGTGATGGGTGGCGCGGCCTACCGCGTCGAAGTGCCGACCAACTGGAACGGCAAGCTGGTGATGTATGCCCACGGCTATGCCGGCACGGGCAACACGCTGGCGGTCAGCAACCCGTCGATCCGCCGCTACCTGATCCAGAACGGCTATGCCTGGGCCGCGTCCAGCTACACCAAGAATTACTACGACGTGCGCGCCGGCGTGGAAGACACCAACGCACTGGCGCTGGCCTTCAACGACATCGCCAAGGCCCGTGGTCGCACGCTGGCGGCGCCCTCGCGCATCTACATCACCGGGCATTCGATGGGTGGGCACATCACGGCGTCGGCCATCGAGGCCGAGACCCTGGCCACGGCCCGCAACAAGGTGAGCTACGCCGGCGCCGTGCCCATGTGCGGCGTGCTGGGCGACACCGAGCTGTTCGACTACTTCTCGGCGGCGCAACTCACGGCCCAGGCCCTGGCCGGTGTACCCAAGTACCCGCTGACCAACTGGAGCGACATCCAGAACCTGGTGCTCGGCCAGCTGTTCTCCAGCGTCACGGCGACCACGCTCACGCCCACCTCACCGCTGGGACTGCAATACGCCTCGGTCATCAAGAACCTGACCGGCGGCCAGCGGCCACTGTTCGACATCGGTTTCACCCAGGGCGGCTCCTTCCAGGCGCCTCTGGGCCTGTTTGGCAGCGACGGGACGGTCGCGGGCATCCTGAACAAGAACGTGACGGACACCAACCGCTTCACGTACACCATCGACGGCAACACGACGGCCTCGGCCGCGCTGAACGCATCGGTGCAGAAGCTCACGGCCGACACTGACGCCAATCGCCTGCGCCGCGACGGCCTGCGCTGGATCCCACGCAACAACGGCGACATCAAGATTCCGGTGGTGACGCTGCACACGCTGGGCGACCTGTTCGTGCCCTTCAGCATGGAGCAGATCTACCGCCAGCGCGTGGTGGCCAAAGGCAATGGCAACTGGCTGGTGCAGCGGGCCATCCGCGGCATCACGCACTGCGACTTCACGGTCGCGGAACAGGTCGCCGCCTTCGACGCCATGATCAAGTGGGAGCGCGACGGCGTGAAGCCCACTGGCGACGACGTGCTGACGGCCGGCACGGTCGCCAACACCAGCTATGGCTGTGCCTTCACCAACAACGCCGTCGGCCAGGACGACAGCCAGCAGGTGGCCGGAATCCGGACCCTGCTGGCAGGCGCCGCCCCCTGCCCGCAGTGATCGTCCGCGGCAGGCAGCGCGAGCAGCCGCGTCGCCCGCCGCCATGACGGCAGAACGCCGGCCCCGGGGCCGGCGTTCTGCATCTGGGGCTTCGCGCGGCCCCGCTCATGCGTGCTGCGCTCAGGCGGGCTGAACCCCAGCCGAGTGCGGCCGTTGGAGCACCTGACGGCCGCCGGCATAACGGTCCACCGCCAGGCCGTCCGTGCTGATCTCCGGCCGCTGGCCGGTCACCAAGTCCGCGGTGAGCTTGCCGGAACCGCAGGCCATGGTCCAGCCCAGCGTGCCGTGGCCGGTGTTGAGGAACAGATTGCCCCAGCGCGTGGCGCCAATGATGGGCGTGCTGTCCGGCGTCATCGGGCGCAGACCGGTCCAGAAGCTCGCGGCCGGCAGGTCGCCGCCCGGGAAGAGCTCGCCCACCACCTTCTCCAGGGTGGCGCGGCGCGCCGGCTTCAGGCTCATGTCGAAGCCCGACAGCTCCGCCATGCCGCCGACGCGGATGCGGTCGGCGAAGCGGGTCACAGCGATCTTGTAGGTCTCGTCCAGCACGGTGGACTGGGGTGCCAGCGATTCGTCCACCAGCGGCACGGTCAGCGAGTAGCCCTTGACCGGGTAGACCGGCAGGTCCAGGCCGAGCGGCTCCATGAGCGCGCGGGAGTAGCTGCCGAAGGCCAGCACATAGCGGTCGGCTTCCAGCCATTGGCCGTCGACCTGCACACCGCTGATGCGGCCGCCGTCGGTGCCCAGCGCCTGCACGTTGCTGCCGTAGCGGAACTCCACGCCCAGGCCCTTGGCCAGTTCGGCCAGGCGGGTGGTGAAGAGATGGCAATCGCCGGTCTCGTCATTGGGCAGGCGCAGGCCGCCGACCAGGCCGCCGCCGGTGCGCGCCAGTGCGGGTTCCACACGGGCCAGGCCTTCGCGGTCCAGCAGTTCGTACGGAACGCCGCATTCCTGCAGCACGGCGATGTCGCGCTGCACGGCGTCGAGCTGCTGCTGCTTGCGGAAGAGCTGCAGCGTGCCGCCGGTGCGCTGCTCGTAGTCGATGCCGGTGTCGGCACGCAGGCTGCGCAGGCAGTCGCGGCTGTATTCGGCCACGCGCATCATGCGTTCCTTGTTGACGGCGTAGCGCTCGGCCGAGCAGTTGCGCAGCATCTGGGCCATCCAGCGCAGCTGAAACAGGCTGCCGTCGGCGCGGATGGCCAGCGGCGCATGCTTCTGGAACATCCACTTGAGCGCCTTGAACGGAATGCCGGGCGCGGCCCAGGGCGTGGAATAGCCCGGGGACACTTGACCGGCATTGCCGAAGCTGGTCTCCAGTGCGGCGCCGGGCTGGCGCTCCAGCACCGTCACCTGGGCGCCCGCACGGGCCAGGTAGTAGGCCGTGGTCGTGCCGATCACACCGCCGCCGAGAACAATGACTTTCATGGCCAATCCCGCTGAGAAAGAAGACTCCAAGAGTCGATTGCAGGACTTTATTCAGGCCGCGCCCGAAGATTTGATGGTTCTTCTGGTGATCTGCAGCAAAATCCGCTGACCAACCCTGTGGATCGGCCCGCCGGCCCGACGACATGCCCGACTTCGCCACCCTGGACCGCATCGACCGCAAGATCCTGGACATCCTCCAGCGTGAGGGCCGCATCGCCATCACCGACCTCGCGCAGCGCGTGGGCCTGTCGACCTCGCCCTGCTCGGAGCGGGTCAAGCGGCTGGAGCGCACGGGCGTCATCAGCGGCTACCACGCCCGTGTGGCGCCCGAGGCGCTGGGCAAGATGCTGCTGGTGTTCGTGGAGATCAAGCTCTCGTCCAAGTCGGCCGATGTCTTCGACAAGGTCCGCAACGAGCTGCTGCACATGCCCGAGGTGCTGGAATGCCACCTCGTCTCGGGCGGCTTCGACTACCTCGTCAAGGCCCGGCTGCGCGGCATGGGCGAATACCGGCACCTGCTGGGCGACATCCTCAAGAAGCTGCCCGTGCCGGCCGAGTCGCACAGCTACGTGGTAATGGAAGAGGTCAAGGAGACGCTGGTCCTGCCGGTGGACCGTTGAGCGCCGCAACGCCGCCCGCGGCGGCTCACTGCGAGGCTTCTGCCTTCATCGCCAGCTGCACCCGGCCGCCGGCCGTGTGAAAGCTGATGGTCGGCGCGGTGAAGTCCGACAGCGGCGCACCCAGGCTGATCTCGCCGCTGCCATGCAGCATGCACTCGTCCCGGCGCAGCGCGACCTCGCTGCTGCTGCCGTCGGCATCGCGGAAGCGCACCCAGGTGCCGTAGCTGCTCACGTCGGTCAGGATGCAGCTGCCGTTGCGGGCCTCGATGCGCGCATGCAGGCGCGAGACCCGCGGATCGTTGACCACGAAATCGGCCTCGTTCACCCGGCCCAGGTGGATGGGCAGGTCGCGCGCGCCGAAGGCGGCATGCACGTCCAGCCACGACAGCTCGATCTGCCCGAAGGCCGTGTCGATGCCGGGGCGCGCCAGCGTCGACAGCGCCGCCGGCAGCGTGAGCAGGTCCACCACCTCGTCCTGCCAGTCGATGCGGTGGACGGTCGGCGTCTCCTGCCGGCCGCGGATGCTGATCGGGCCCAGGCTGCGATGCCGCACCTCGGGGCCGATGCGCTGGTCCACCACCGATTCGGTTGCCCAGATTTGGCCGGGACCAGCCAGATCGCTCAGCCGCGAGGCCACGTTGACCGCGTCGCCATAGAAGTCGCCATCGACCTCGACCACCTCGCCGCTGGCGATACCGATCTGCAGGTCCATGCGCAAGGCCTCGGGCCATTTGAGCAGGCGCTTGTGGTGGCTGCGCTGCACTTCGAGCATGGCGGCGATGGCCGGCGCGCCCGCCGGAAAGAGCGCGAAGATGCCGTCGCCCAACTTCTTGATCACCCGGCCGCCATGGGCTTCGCACACGTCCCCCACCCACTGCACCAGCCGGGTGACGGTGTCGGTGGCCCGGGCGTTGCCCATCGCCTCGAAAACCCGCGTGCTGCCGGTCAGGTCCGCGAAAACGACCGTGGTTGCCATCGTCAAAGTTCAACGAATTGTTTCCAGCAATTATCTCCAGACGTACGAAATCGCGCGAGTGCGGGGCCGGGATTGACTTAAGTCAACTGCTTTGGATGTTGCTTTGTCCACAATGACACCTTGATCCCCGCTTGGGCGGCGCGAAGTTTCCCCTGGATTCGCGTGGAATGCCCGCGCCTTGTCCAGAGCCAGATGGAAAGGCAAATTTGTGGAAACTTTTATCTACATTGCAGTGAACTGCGCCGCTGCGTAAGGTGTTCGTCAGGCGACCTCGCATCACTCCATGAAGTCCTTGAACGCGATCTCCCGCTGGCTTCGGGCCCCGGCCCAGATGGCCACGCAGACAGGCACCGAGCGCACCCTCCAGCAGGTGCGTGCCGCCATGCTTGCCGCCCTCGAACGGCATGGCCTTTTGGCGCAGTGGCGCCGCCTGGCGGACCGGGTTACCTACGCGAGCGAGCTCGAAGCGCTCTGGTATCTGCGGCAGGATCTCCTGGCGGCGCTGATGGCCGCCTGCGGCGAAGTGCGCGCACGGCAGGAGATGCAGCCGATCAACGCCCTCTTCGGCCGCTCCGAGGCCTTCAGGCCCCGCTTGCGCGCCGGGCTGCGGATGCCCTGAGCGGCCTCGGCCGGAGATCGACGGCCGGTCGCGCGCCGACGGGGTTCTTCAGTGCGCGTGGCCGTGATGGTCATGCGGTGCGGCATGGCGGCTGCCACCCACATCGTGACCCCAGACGACAAAGGCTTCCTTGCCCTCCACCGCCAGGTCGACGGTGCCGCCCACCGGCAGCAGCACCTTGGTCGGCACATGCCCGAAGGGCAAGCCCGTGAGCACGGGCGCCTTGATCTGGCTGCGCAGCCGCTCCACCACCGTCTGCAGCTTGAAGCCGCGGTCGTGCGGCGCGGCCCGATAGCCGGTGAACTGGCCCAGCACGACCGCCTTCTGCCGGGCCAGCACGCCGGCTAGGCGCAGTTGCTCCAGCATGCGCTCGATGCGGTAGGGATGCTCGCCCACGTCCTCGAGGAACAGCACCCCCTTGTCCACCTGCGGAAAGTACGGCGTGCCCAGCAGGCTGCACAGGACGGCCAGGTTGCCGCCCCACAGCGTGGCGCCGCGGATGGGCTTGAAGCTCGGCAGCTCGTCGCGTGCCGGCAGGCGCCAGCCGGTGCCCTCGCCGTAGCCCTCGACCAGGTCGTCGAAGCAGGCGGCGGTGATCTCGTCGATGCCCGCCTCCGCCCCGAAATCGCCGCACAGGGTCGGGCCGGACCAGGTGGCGGCGCCCGTACGGGCCAGCACGGCAAGCTGGAAGGCCGTGAAGTCGCTCATGCCGACGAAGGCCGTGCCGCGATCGATGGCCTTGGCCACGGCCTTGTAGGGAATGCCGTCGAGGATCCGGGTCAGGCCGTAGCCGCCGCGCGAGGCCAATGCCACGTCCGCGCCGCTGGCTGCAGCCCGTGCGATGGCGGCGATGCGGGTGGCGTCGTCGCCGGCGAATCGCTGGTGCGCGGACAGCGCGGCCTCGTCGATCTCCACCTCATGGCCCTGGGCCCGCAGCCAGGCCACGCCGCGGCGGAAGGCCGGCTTCTCGCGCACGGCGCTGGAGGGGGAGTAGATGTAGATGTGCTTCTTGTTCACCCGCGGGAGTATCCCATCGGCCCTTCGAGGGCCTGCCACCGGGCGGCCAGCGCGCGGGCCGCGTCGGCGGACAGGTCCTGCACCGGGCGGCGGCGCGCGGACCACGCGCGCAGGGCGGCCTCGTGGCCCTTGTCGGGGAAAGGCGCCGCCCAGGCCCGCGCCGCATCCTCGGCGGCCGCACCCCGCACCACCAGCGCCGCGGGCGGAATGACGAGGCGCGGGCCAGCGATCACGCCCTGCCCGGCCAGCAGGTCGGCCAGCCCGCTCATGTCGGGATGCAGGATCAGTCCGACCTCGCCGATGCCGAGCGCCGCCAGCCACTGCCGCAGCACTTCCGCATGCCATTCGCGCGTGTGCAGGGCCTCCTTCTTGGGCTTGTCGCTGCGGCCGAAACCGATCAGGTCGGGGACCAACAGGCGATGGCCCGGCAGCAGGTCCGGCAGATGGCGGAACAGGTACCCCCATTGGGCCGCGCCGTGCAGGCACAGCACCACGGGGCGCCGGTCCTGCCTGCCATCGCCTGCAACGTCGCCCCGGTCGGCATAGGCCAGCCGCAGGCCACCCAGCGCCGGCGGTTTGCTGAAGAAGGCATGCGGCCCGTCGAAGCCGACAAAGCGCGCCTCGGGGGTGCGCAGCGCGTCGTCGCGCACCGGCTGCGCCTGCGCCCGGGCCTGGGCACGCCGCCCGCGGAAGAAGTCCTGCAGCAGCGCCCCGCATTCCTCGCCCATCACGCCGCCCTGCACCGCGGTGTGGTGGTTGAGCTGGCCGACGCCGAAGAGGTCGAGCACCGATCCCGCCGCGCCGGTGCGCGCATCGGCGGCGCCGAAGACCACGCGGTCCAGCCGCGCATGCAGCATGGCGCCGGCGCACATGGCGCAGGGCTCCAGCGTCACGTAGAGGGTGCAGCCGTCGAGCCGGTAGTTGCCCAGCGCCTGCCCGCCCGCCCGCAACGCCGCCATCTCGGCATGGGCGCTGGGGTCGTGGGTGGCGACCGGCGCATTGCGCCCGGTGGCCACCATGCGGCCGTCGCGCACCAGGACGGCACCCACCGGCACCTCGCCCGCGGCGGCGGCGGCACGGGCCTCGTCCAGCGCCAGTACCATCCACCGGGCGTCCTCATCCTGCGGTGCACCGTCCGCGGACAGCCCGCCGGAGGTCTGGGACAACGGCTCGACCATCGGCATCAGCGTCCGACGCCGGCCCGGTCCATCCAGGCCTCCAGCCCCGCGGCCTCGCCGCCCTGCGCGGCATGCAGCCGCCGCATTGCTGCATGGGCTTCGGGCCGATGCTGGTTGAGCTTGAGCTTGCATTGCCAGCCGACGACCTTCAGCTCGAAGGCGACGATGCCGGCCAGCATGCGGCGCTGGTAGTCCTCGCCCAGATCGCGCCACTGCTGTGCATAGGGCGGCTCGTGCTGGCCGATGAGCTGCTTGAGCAGGGCGTCCTTCGTGTCGGCCTCCGGCAGCAGGGTGGCGCGCACACGGCAATGGACGGCGACGTAGTTCCAGGTCGGCACCCGCTGGCGGTCCGGGTAGACCGTGGGCGAGACGTAGCCATGCGGTCCCAGGAAGACGACCAGCGCCTCAGGCCGCGCCTGCAGTTGCTTCCACTGCGGATTGGCGCGCGCCACGTGGCCCAGCAGCGTCCACTCGCCCGTGTCATTCGATGTCAGCACCAGCGGCAGGTGGGTGACGAAGGGAAAGCCCTCGTCATCGTTGGTCACGAGGGTGGCGAAGGGATGCTCGCGCATCAACTGCTCGGCAAGCGCGGGATCCTCGGCGTCAAAATGGGCGGGCAGGTACATGGCGGACCTCGAAAGGCGAAGCGGGCGATTGTCCAGCCTGCCATGCCCGAGCCTCGCACCCGCCCTCTCTCTTCGCATGCAGGACTCACTTTTCGGCGACGACCTCCCGCTTCCCGCAACGCCGCGCCCGGCACCGGCCGGGGCGGAGCCCTCCGCCGCGCCGCCGGAGGCGGACGATGCCGCACCGACCAGGCGCCGTGCCAAGGCCAGCATGCCCAAGGTGGAAGCCGCGGCAGTCGATGACGGCCTTCGCGACAAGGCCGCGCGCCTGCCGTCCTTGCTTCGCCTGGGCAGTTCGTCCTGGCACTTCCCCGGTTGGGCCGGCCTGGTGTGGAACGGCGACTACGAAGGCTCGGTCCTGTCGCGCCACGGCCTCGCGGCCTATGCGCAGCATCCGCTGCTGCGCACCGTGAGCCTGGATCGCAACTTCTACCGCGCGCTCACCGCCTCGCAGTTCGCCGCCTATGCGGCGCAAGTGCCGGAGGACTTCCGCTTCGTGATCAAGGCGCCGTCGACCGTCGCCGATGCCCTGGTGCGCGCCGAGGACGGCCGCGGCCAGCGCCCCAACCCGGCCTTCCTCAACCCCCAGTTGGCGGTGCAGGACTTCGTGGAACCGGCCCTGCAGGGCCTGGGGACCAAGCTGGGCGCGCTGGTCTTCCAGCTCAGCCCGCTGCCGGGCACGATGCTGGCGCACATGCCCGAGGTGCTGGCACGGCTCGATGCCATGCTGGCCGCACTGCCCCCGCTTCGGCCCACCGCGCCGGATGCCGTGGTGGCCGTGGAAGTGCGAAACCCCGAATTCCTCACGCCCGAGTTCGCACGCGTCCTCAAGGCCCACGGCGCGACGTACTGCCTGGGCCTGCATCCAAAGCTGCCTACCATCGAGGATCAGCTGCCGCTCCTGCGCGCCCTTTGGCCCGGCCCGCTCGTCTGTCGGTGGAACCTCAACCGCCTGCACGGCGCCTACGGCTACGAGGAGGCCAAGGGCCTGTACGAGCCCTTCAACCGCCTGGTCGACCCCGACCCGCACAGCCGCGGCTTGCTGGCCCGCGTCATCGCCGGCACCACGGGCGGAGGCCATGCAGCCTACGTGACCATCAACAACAAGGCCGAGGGCAGCGCGCCGCTGTCGGTGCAGGCACTGGTGGACGCCGTGCTGTGCGAGACAGCCTGACCATCTGACGGTCTCACCCCCTGGCCGCCCGATCGCATGGCCGCCTGGGAGTTCGGGTGATCAGCCCGGCGCCGCCGGACACGCAGCCGGCTGGCCGGCCTGCAACGCCGCGATGTGCCGGGCGATGGCGTCGGACACCTTCGACACGATCCGTTGGCCCGCCTGCGCCACGCCGTCGATGCCGCCGGGCGCCGCTTCGCTGCCGCGCCAGCTGCAGGTGCTGCGCTGGCTGCTGTCGGCCCGGCGTACCGTCCAGCCCAGGGCCGCCTCGACCTGGCCGCCCTGCGTGGCATCGAAGCGCTGGACCTGCACCGCGATCCGCCAGGGCAAGACGCCGGCCACGCCCGGTCCACGGGTCGCATCGGTGGCGCCGAGGCGCGCCGACACGCCGGCAGCGAGCGCGTCGCGCAGCTCCTGCTCGAAGGAGGCCGCCCAGCGGCTCTGCTCCAGCACCTGCACCTCGGCACCGGCCGGGCCGCGCACCACCATCTGCGGCCGCGCGAGCCGCTCCGGCACGGCCAGCGGCGCCATCTCGATGGCCAGGCCGGCGGGCGGTGGCGCCACCAGCGGCTGCGGCGTGGCCGGCTCTGCCAGCGTGTAGTAGCGGTCGGGCTCGGAAGCGCAGCCGGCCAGGGCGCCCAGTGCCAGGACCAGGGCGGCGGTCGCGCCGATGCGTCGTGATGCAAAGCGGCTCATCGCTTCTTGTCCTCGGGTTTGCCGCGCAGCAGCGATTCGGGATGGCGCTCCAGGTAGTCCGTCAGCACGCGCACCGAGCCGGCCGCGCGCGTCAGCTCCTGCAGCGTCGCGCGCAAGTCCTGCTGCACGGGCGCGTCCTCCGACAGCGTGCGGGTCGCGGCGTCGATGGTCTTGCGCGCGTCCTTGACGGCGGCGGCGATCTCGGGCGTCACGTCGTTGTTGATGCGCGTGACCGTCGCCTCGGCGCTGCCCAGCGTCTTGTCGAGCGTGGCCAGGGTCTTGCGCAGGTCGCCGGCGATCTCCTGGAAGGGGATCTTGTTGACCTTGGTGGCGATCTCCTGCAGCTGCTCCTGCAGCTCGTCGAAGCTGCCAGCCACCGTGGGGATCTGGATCGGGTCCTGGTTGGTGTCGACCTTGACCGGCTTCTCCTTGGGGAAGAAGTCCAGCGCCACATAGAGCTGGCCCGTCAGCAGGTTGCCGGTACGCAGCTGCGCACGCAGGCCGCGGCCGATGAGGAAGCGCGTGCGCTCCTGCTGCGTGAAGCGGGGCTCCACCGGCAAGGGCGCCTGCTTGCCGTCGCGCGTGTCGGAGCGCCGCAGGCGGTCGGGGTAGACCGTGACCACCACCGGCATCAGGAACTCGCGCTCGTTGCGATCGAACTGCACGCCGATGGATTTCACCTCCCCGATGATCACGCCGCGGAAGTCCACCGGCGCGCCGGGCGCCAATCCGCGCAGCGACTGGTTGAAGTACATCAGCAGCGTCTGCGGCGGCCCATCCGGTGGCTTCATGGCCGTGGTCTCGTCGTCGGCCAGCGCGAACACGGAGTTCTCGTCGGCCGGCGGGCCCATCACGTCATCCGGCGCGGCGAAGGCGATACCGCCCAGCACGATGGACGCCAGCGACTGGGTGCGCACCTCGAATCCGCTGGCGCCCGCCTGAACCTGCAGGCCGCTGGCATGCCAGAAGCGGGTGTTGGCGCCGATGAAGCGGTCATAGGGCGAATCGATGAACACCCGCAGCGCCACGCCGCGGCCGTCGCCGTCGAGTTCGACCGAGGCCACCTGCCCCACCCGCACGCGGCGGAAATACACCGGCGAGCCGATGTCCAGCGAGCCTGCATCCCGCGAATGCAGCTGGAACTGCCGGCCGCTGGCGTCGCGGGTGACGATGGGGGGCGCCTCCAGCCCGGCGAACTCGCTGGCGGTCTCTTCCTCGGCGCCTGCGTCGGCGCCGATGTACGCCCCTGATAGCAGCGTGTTCAGGCCCGAGACGCCCGAGGTGTCGAAGCGCGGCCGCACCACCCAGTAGCGCGCGTCCTTGGCGGTGAAGCCCTCGGCGGCGTTCTTGTCCAGCTCGACCGTCACGCGCACATGCGAACGGTCGCGCGCCAGACGGATGTTGTGCACGGTGCCGATCTGCACGTCCTTGTACTTCACGGCCGTCTTGCCGGCCTCCAGGCCCTCCGCGGTCTTGAAGGTGAGGACGATCTCGGGCCCGCGGTTCCAGAGCACCTTGGCCACCAGCGTGATGCCCACCATCGCCGCGACGACGGGGATCAGCCAGATCAGCGAGGGCACCCAGTCGCGGCGGCGTACCACGCGGGGGCGCGCCAACGCAGGCGGCGCGGCGGACGCGCCGGCATCGGCGGGGGTCTGGCCTTCGCGAGGCCCGGGTTCACTCATTCACTCTCCTATGCCCTCGCGGGCGCACTTCGGCCGACCTGATCGGCGGCCTCTTCGTCGTCGGGCATGCCGGCGTCCCAGATCAGGCGTGGATCGAAGCTCAGCGAGGCGAGCATGGTCAGGACCACCACGGCGCCGAAGGCAGCAATCCCCACGCCAGCCTGCACCACGGCAAAGCCCTGGATGCGCACCAGCCCCGCCAGCAGCGAGACCACGAACACGTCGAGCATCGACCAGCGGCCGATGAACTCCAGCACCTGGTAGAGCCGCGCGCGCTCGCGCTGGCGCCAGCGGCTGCCGCGCTGCGTGGTGATCACCAGCACGGCCAGCGCCGCCAGCTTGAACAGCGGCACCAGGAAGCTCGCCGTGAAGATCAGCGCCGCGAGCCCGTAGGAGCCCGAGATCCAGAAGAAGATGATCCCGCTGAGGATGGTGTCCTGCTGCGTGCCGAGCAGGCTCTTGGTGATCATCACGGGCAGCAGATTGGCCGGCAGGTACAGCACCACGGCGGCGAGCAGGTAGGCCCAGGTGCGCCGCAGGCTGTCCGGCTTGCGGGCGCGCAGGCGCGTGCCGCAGCGGCCGCAGTGCTCGCCGGGCTGGGCGCCTTCCCACACGGTGCCGCAGCGGTGGCAGTCGAGCAGGCAGGCGTCGTGGGCGGTGACGATGGCACCGCCGCCCTCTTCCACCGGCAGGTGCGGCGTCGCCTGGCCCGCCAGCCGCGCGAGGCGTTCGCGCGTGGCGCGGGCGCGGCCCGTCAAGGCGTGCCTCCGGCGGCGGCTTCGCGCTCGAAGGCCATGCCCCAGAAGCTGCGCGGATCGAAGGACAGCAGCGTGGTCAGCAGCACCGTCAGGCCGACGAAGGCCCACAGCGCGGGACCGAGCACCACCGTCGCCATGCCGAAGAGCTTGACGATAGCCACCAGCACGCCGAGCAGGAAGACCTCGACCATGCCCCACGGCCGCAGCGACTGCAGCGCCCTCACCAGCACGGCAAAGCCTGGGGGGCGCTGAGACGGCCCAGCCGCCGCATCGCCATCGGCCTGCCCGGCCTTCCATACCCGCGGCGCAACCTGCAGATAGAACAGGATGCACAGCTGCGCCAGCGGAAAGATCAGCGTCGTCGCCAGCACCAGCAAGGCGACGGGCGACATGCCTTCGCCGGCCAGCACCACCACCGCACCGGCCAGCGTGGTCTGGCTCGTACGGCCCTGGAGTTCGATCTCGACGATGGGAAAGAGATTGGCGATGGCAAAGAGGATCAGGCTGGCCAGCGTCAGCGGCAGCAGGCGCTCGCGCTGCTGACCAGGGTGGCGCGCCAGCTCGGTCCCGCAGCGGGGGCAGTGCGCGATCTCCCGGGGACGAAGCCGCGGCGCGCGGAACACCGCGTCGCATCCTTCGCATACCGTCACGTCGGGCACCACATTCATCGGCGGGCATTCTGCCAACACGCCGTGAAGTCAGCGGGGCGGCAGGCGCACCAGCCCGCGGCATCCGCCGACCACTACCGCTGTAGGACAGTTTCCCGGTTTATTTTTACCCGGGCGTATTGCAGACTCGATTTCAGCCGGGTAATATTCGGCGCATCATGGATGCTCCCAGTGCGCCGCAGCTGACGGCTTTTCTCGGCTACCAGCAGATCGCCCACGGTCCGCGCGAATCGGTGCTCGCCGAATTGCGCCGCCGGCAGGACAACCCGCCTGCCATCGTGTTCGACGACCACAGCGGCGAGCGGGTGGAGTTGGAGGCGGCTCCCGGCTACGGCACGCCCTGCCCCGCGGAGGCCGACACCGCCGGCGGCACCCGCCACGCCCGTGGCGTCGGCCGGCCGCGGCTCGGCGTGGTGGCACGCGAAGTCACGCTGTTGCCGCGGCACTGGGAATGGCTCAGTCGCCAGCCGGGCGGCGCCTCGGTGGCGCTGCGCCGCCTGGTGGACGACGCCCGCCGCGTCTACGCGGACCGCGACGCGGTGCGCGCCTCGCGCGAATCGACCTACCGTTTCCTGAGCACCGTCGCGAGCGCCCTGCCCGGCTTCGAGGAAGCCGCGCGCGCCCTCTTCGCAGGTGACTCCGCGCGCTTCGCCGAGCAGACCCGCGACTGGCCGGAGGACGTGGCCCGCTACGCCCGGCACCTGTCGGCGAACAGCTGGGCCACCACCACGCCGGAGCAGGCGGCATGAGCGCCCGCCCGGCCGCTCCAAAGGGCGCTTCCACCGCAGGCGAATCCGAAGGTGGTCAGGTGCTCGCCCGCACAGCCGCCCCGAAGGGCGCTCCAGCCAACCGTCCGCTCTGGAAGACCTTCCTCTTCTTCCTGCTGCCCATGCTGCTGTCCAACGTGCTGCAGTCGCTCTCGGGCACCGTCAACAACATCTACCTCGGGCAGATGCTGGGCGTGCATGCGCTGGCCGCGGTCTCGGGCTTCTTCCCGGTGATGTTCTTCTTCATCGCCTTCACCATCGGCCTGGGGGCCGGCGCCTCGGTGCTGATCGGTCAGGCCTGGGGCGCCGCCGAGCCCGAGCGGGCGCGTGCCGTGGCGGGCACGGCGCTGTCGGTGGTGCTGGTGTTCGGCCTGCTGGTGGCGGTGTTCGGCGGGCTGTTCACGCGGCCGCTGCTGCATGCGCTGGGCACGCCGCCGGACATCCTGCCCGACGCCACCGCCTATGCCCGCATCATCCTGATCGCGATGCCGGGGCTGTTCGTCTACCTGCTCTCCACGGCCATGCTGCGCGGTGTGGGCGACACCATGACGCCGCTCTACACGCTGGCCATTTCCACCGCCACCGGCCTGCTGCTCACCCCCGCCCTGATCCGCGGCTGGCTGGGCCTGCCGCAGCTGGGCGTGGCGAGCGCGGCCTGGGCCACGGTGGTGGGCTTCGTGCTCGCCAGCCTGTGGATGGGCCTGCACCTGCGCCGGCGCGGCAGCCCGCTGGCGCCCAACCGGGCCCTGCTGCGGCACCTGCGCATCGACTGGCAGTTGCTGCGCGCGGTGCTCAAGGTGGGCGTGCCCACGGGCGTGCAGATGATCGTGGTCTCGCTGGCGGCGGTGGTGCTGCTGTCGCTGGTCAACGGCTTCGGCTCGGCGGCGACGGCGGCCTATGGCGCGGTCAATCAGGTCATCGCCTATGTGCAGTTCCCGGCCATCTCCATCGCCATCACGGCCTCGGTGCTGGGGGCGCAGGCCATCGGCGCCGGCAAGGCCGACCAGTTGGGCCGCATCACGGCCACGGCGCTGGGCATGAACCTGGCGCTGACCGGCGGGCTGGTGCTGCTGGCCTACCTGGCCTCGCGGCCCTTGATGGGCCTGTTCATCACCGACCCGGCGGTGATCGAGGTGGCGCAGCAGCTGCTGCACATCATGCTGTGGAGCCTGGTGGTCTTCGGCATGGGCTCGGCCCTGGCCGGCGTGATGCGCGCCAGCGGCTCGGTGCTGGTGCCCACCGCCATCACCATCGGCGCCGTGCTGCTGGTGGAGGTGCCCGCCGCCTGGTGGATGAGCCACCGCTTCGGTCTCAAGGGCATCTGGATGGCGTACCCGATGGGCTTCTGCGCCATGCTGCTGATGCAGACGGCGTACTACCGCGCCATCTGGCGGCACAAGAAGATCCAGCGGATGGTCTGAGAACGCAGTCGCGGATGGCCAGGTCTTCCGGCCACCCGCTCATGTGTCCCGGCGAAGCGGAACGCCGGCTCCCTTGTCAGGCCGCGGCGTGCCCGCTGGCCATCTTCAGCCGCAGCGAACTGCACACGCCCGACACCGCCGCAAAGGCGGCCGCCACGCCCAGCGCCACCTCGGGACCCGTGCGCAGGTGCGGGTCCCACACGCTGAAGATGGTGGCGAGCACCACCGCGCCCACGGTCTGCCCCGTCAGACGCGCCGTGCCCAGCATGCCGCTGGCGGCACCACTGCGGTGCGGCGGCGGCGCGGTCACGATGGTGTGGTTGTTGGGCGACTGGAACAGCCCGAAACCCACGCCGCACAGGGCCATGCGCCAGGCGATGTCACCGTTGGTGGGCGCATCGGGCAGCAAGGCCAGCAGCGACAGGCCGACGGCCAACAGGCCCAGGCCGATGCCACCCAGCAGCCCGTCCGGCACGCGGCCGATCAGCCGGCCCGCGATGGGCGCGGTGGCCACGATGGCCAGGGGCCATGCCGTCAGCAGCAGGCCGGCCTGCACATGCGTGCGGCCGAAGGCGTCGAGCAGCAGGAAAGGCAGCGCGATGTAGGCCAGCATCTGCGCCGCGAAGGCGCTGACCGAGGTGCCCATCGAAAGCGCGAACACCGGAATGCGCAGCAGGTCCACCGGGAACAGCGGCACCCGCATCGACCACTGGCGCCGGATGTAGACCGCGCCCAGCAGCAGGCCGCCACCCAGCCACAGCCAGCCGTCGAGGCGCCCGCCCGTCTGGCCGTCCTGCACGCCCAGGCGATCCACACCCAGGAAGAAGAGCGAGAACATGCCGATGTTGAGCAGCACGTCGAGCACCCGCATGCGGTCGCCCAGCGCCGGGCCGACGTTGGCCGGCAACGCCCGCCAGCCCAGCCACAGCACCGCCACGCCCAGCGGGATGTTGATGGCGAAGAGCCAGGGCCAGTCGGCCACCGCCAGCACCGCGGCCGCCACCGACGGGCCGGCCACTGACGAGGCGGCCACCACCATCGAATTGATCGCCATGCCCTTGCCGAGCTGGCTGCGCGGATAGGTCAGGCGCACCAGCGCCGCATTCACGCTCATCAGCCCGGCCGCACCTACGCCCTGGACGGCGCGCGCCGCGATCAGCCAGCCCAGGCTGCTGGACATCAGTGCGCCCAGCGAGGCCACCGTGAACAGCGCCATGCCGGCCATGTAGACGCGACGGAAGCCGATCTGCTCGCCCAGCCGCGCCAGCGGCAGCAGCAACACCAGCGTGGCGATCTGGTAGGCATTGACCACCCACACCGCATGGGCCGGGCTGGCGTTGAGCGACCGGGCGATGCCAGGCAGCGCCAGATTGAGGATGGTGCCGTCGAGCACCGACACGATCATGGCCACGATGATCACGGCCATCGCGCGGCCGCGCTGCGGCTGCGGCAGGCCGTCGTAGGCCGGGCCCTCGGTCGCGGCCGGGGTCATGCGGCGCTCCGTGCCGCCAGATCGGGATGCGTGAAAACGAAGGCGGGCGGCGGGCAGAGGGAGGGCGTCGGCATCCGGCGATTCTGCGCCGCGCGCCGCACCGGTGCGCGCAGGCGCGACGATGGCCGAGTGCGCGCCGGGGTGGTGCGCGCCTGGCCGTGCAGGATCCTCAGCGCTCGTCGAAGAGCGGCTCGCTGCCCCAGGGCCGGGCGCCCTCGATGGCCAGCATGCGCAGCTTGAGCAGCGCCCCGCCCGGCGCCGAGAAGCCGCCCGGCCGGCCGTCCGCGCCCAGCACCCGATGGCAGGGCACCACCGGCGCGAAGGGGTTGTGGCCCAGGGCCTGGCCCACCGCCCGCGCCCTGCCCTTGCCGCCCAGCGCCTCGGCCAGCTCGCCATAGGTGCGGGTCTGGCCGGGCGGGATCTGCCGGGCCAACGCATAGACCCGGCGATGGAAGTCCGGCACGCCGCGCTCATCCAGCGGCAACTCGCACAGGTCGCGCGACTCTCCCGCCAGCAGGGCGCGGATGCCTTGCACGGCCTGTACCACCCAGTCGGGCGGCGGCAGGGCGTCGGACGCGTCCGGGCAGCGGCGAAGCAGATGGGCCCGCAGGCCGGAAGCGCTGCCGTCGGCCTCGGGCAGCAGCACGCTGCGCAGACCGGCATCGCCCCAGGCCAGGCCGCAATGGCCGATGGCGGTGTCGAAGACGATGAGGCCGGTCATGCCGGGGCCCGGATCAGGCGATCAAGCCGGCGACGGCAGCCGCCGGCCACGCACGCCCAGCGTCACCAACGTCAGCGTCAGCGACAGGTACAGCCCCGCCGCCATGCCCAGCACCATGGGCAGCGGCCGGCCGTCGTTGAACAGGCTGACCACCGCCATGCCGACCGCACCGCCCAGCATCTGCAAGGTGCCCATCAGGGCCGCCGCCGTGCCGGCGATGGCGCCGTGGTTCTCCAGCGCCAGCACCGCCGTGGTCGGGATCACCAGGCCCATGAAGGCGCTGGCCACGAAGTACAGGCCGATCAGCACCGCCAGCGAATCGCCGCCCGTCAGGTAGTGCGCCAGCATGAGGCTGATGGCGACGCTGGCGCCCAGCACGCCCACGCGCACCAGGGGCACCAGGCCGAAGCGGGCCGAGAGCCGGCCGTTGAGCTGCGCCGCGCCGAAGAAGGCCGCCGCGTTCACGCCGAAGGCGATGCTGTACTGCGTGGGCGTGAGGCCATAGTGGCCGATCATCACGAAAGAGGACGTCGACAGGTAGATGAAGAAGCCCATCATCGCGAAGCCGCCGATGAAGACCAGGCCGAGGAAGTGCGCGTCCAACAGCAGCCGGCCGTAGGCACGCAGCGCGCTGCCCAGGCTGCTTTCCACACGGGCCGAGGGCGGCCGCGTTTCTTCCAGGCTGAAGGCCAGCAGCGCCAGCCCGGCGACCGCCGCCACGGCGATGGCCCAGAACACGGCACGCCAGCCCGCGGCGGCGATGACGCCGCTGCCGGCCAGCGGCGCCAGGATGGGCGAGACGCTGAACACCAGCATCAGCAGCGACATCAGCCGCGCCGCATCGGGCCCGGTGTGCAGGTCGCGCACCACGGCGCGCGGAATGGCCATGCCCGCCGCAGCGCCCAGGCCCTGCACGAAACGCAGCACGATCAGCGTGTGGATGTCGGTGGCCAGCGCGCAGCCCACGCTGGCGAGCGCGAACAGCGCCATGCCGAAGAACATGGGCGGCCGTCGACCCACCATGTCCGACACCGGGCCGTAGAGCAGCTGGCCGATGCCGATGGAGATGAAGAACACCGTCAGGCTCAGCTGCGCGGTGCCGAAATCGGTGCCCAGCTGATGACCGATGGCCGGTAACGCCGGCAGGTACATGTCGATGGCGAAGGGGCCGATGGCCGAGAGCAGGCCGAGAACGACGGCAATGCGGAGAAACCGGGGAGACGAGGACATAGGCGGCGCATTCTCCCGGCTTGGGCCGGAGGCTGCCGGTCGACCCGGCTGCGGCCCCGGGCTGTCACGGGCATTGGGCCAGACCGGGGCCAGGCGCCAGCGGCAAGCCTGTCCAGCCAGATGACGGACACGGCTGGCGGCGGCGCCCTTCCCTGCCCGCCGCAGCCGCCGCCTCAGAGCCGCCGCGCGCCCTCGGCGTCGAACAGGTGCACGCTCTCCGCGCCCCACTGCAGGTGCACCGCCTCGCCCACGCGGGCGCGCAGCGTGCCGGGCACGCGCACCGTCAGCAGGCCCAGCGGCGTGGCCACCTCGGCATAGGTCTCGGGGCCGGTCGGCTCGATCAGCTCGAGCACGCCCTCCAGGCCCGCATCGGCGAAGACGATGTTCTCGGGCCGCAGGCCATACAGCAGCTTCGTGGCGGCAGCCTGCGACGGCAGCGCCGGATGGCGCGACGGGTCGCAGGGCATCACCAGCCCGCCCGCCTCCACGCCGCCCTCAGCGCCCGTCGCGGCGTCGATGAAGTTCATGGCCGGCGAGCCGATGAACTCCGCCACGAAACGATTGGCCGGGCTGCCGTAGATCTGCTCGGGCGTGCCGAACTGCTGCACGATGCCGTCCTTCATCACCGCGATGCGGTCGCCCAGCGTCATGGCCTCGACCTGGTCGTGGGTGACGTAGACGGTGGTGGTCTTCGTGCGCTGGTGCAGGCGCTTGATCTCGGCGCGCATCTCCACGCGCAGCTTGGCGTCCAGGTTGGACAGCGGCTCGTCGAAGAGGAAGAGCGCCGGGTCGCGCGCCAGAGCGCGGCCCATGGCCACCCGCTGGCGCTGGCCGCCCGAGAGCTGGCCGGGCTTGCGGCCCAGCAGCGCCTCCAGTTGAAGCATCTGCGCCACGCGCTGCACCGTGGCCTCACGCTCGGCCTTCGGCACCTTGCGCAGCTCCAGCCCGAAGGCGATGTTCTGCGCCACCGTCATGTTCGGGTAGAGCGCATAGCTCTGGAACACCATGGCGATGTCGCGATCCTTGCTGGGCAGGTTCGTCACGTCGCGCGCGCCGATGTGGACCGAGCCGGAGGTCGGCGCGTCCAGCCCCGCGATGATCGACAGCAGCGTGGATTTGCCGCAGCCCGAAGGGCCGACCAGGATCAGGAACTCGCCGGCCTCGATCTCCAGGTCGATGCCCTTGAGGATGTGGGTGTTGCCCGCATAAGTCTTGTGGAGCTGGCGGATGCCGAGTGCGCCCATGGTGTTCATCCCTTCACCGCGCCGGCCGTCAGCCCGCGCACAAAGTACTTGCCCGCCACCACGTAGACGAAGAGGGTCGGCAGCGCGGCGATCAGCGCCGCGGCCATGTCCACGTTGTATTCCTTGACCGAGCTGGTGGTGTTGGCCAGGTTGTTCAGACCCACCGTGATGGGCTTGCTGTCGGCGCCGGAGAACACCACGCCGTAGAGGAAGTCGTTCCAGATGGCGGTGAACTGCCAGATCACCGTCACCACCAGGATCGGCACCGACAGCGGCAGCACGATGCGCCGGAAGATCTGCCAGAAGCTGGCGCCGTCGAGCATGGCCGCCTTGACCAGCTCCGGCGGCAGGCCCACGTAGTAGTTGCGGAAGAACAGCGTGGTGGTCGGCAGCCCGGCCAGCAGGTGCATGAGGATCAAGCCCCAGATGGAGCTGGCGATGCCCAGCCAGCCCAGCACCTGGCTCATGGGCAACAGCACCACCTGCATGGGCATGAAGACGCCGAAGAGCATCAGCGCGAACATCGTCTCGCTGCCACGGAAGCGCCACTGCGCCAGCACGTAGCCGTTGAGCGCGCCCAGCAGTGTGGAGAGCGCCACGGCCGGCACCACCATCAGCACCGAATTCATGAAGAAGGGCTGCAGGCCGCGGCAGTCGGTGCCTGTGCAGGCAGAGCTCCAGGCCTTGGTCCACGCCTCGAAGGTGGGCTGTGTGGGCAGCGCCACCATGCTGGTGGCGCGCACCTGGTCCATGTCCTTGAAGGAGGTGACCAGCATGACGTACAGCGGCGCCAGGAAGTAGGCCGCGAAGAGCAGCAGCAGCGCCCAGAGGATGGTGCGGTGAACAATGCGCATGGCGTCAGCCCTTCTTGGTCCGCAGTTCGGAGTAGAGGTACGGCACCACCACCGCCGCCACGGTGGCCAGCATGACGGTGGCGCTGGCCGCGCCCAGGCCGATCTGGCCCCGGGTGAAGGCCATGGCGTACATGAAGGTCGCCGGCAGGTCGGTGGCGAAGCCGGGACCGCCCGCAGTGAGCGCCATCACCAGGTCGAAGCTCTTGATGGCCAGGTGGCTCACCACCAGCACGGTGCTGAAGAACACCGGCCGCAGGCTGGGGATGATGATGCGCCAGTAGATGCGCGGCAGGCTGGCGCCGTCCACCTGCGCGGCCTTGATGATGGCGTCGTCGATGCCGCGCAGCGCCGCCAGGAACAGCGCCATGACGAAGCCCGCGCTCTGCCACACGCCCGCGATCACCACGCAGTAGATGGCGCGGTCGGGGTCCACCAGCCAGTCGAAGCTGAAGCCCGCGAAACCCCAGGACTGCATCAGGTGCTCCAGCCCCATGCCGGGGTTGAGCATCCACTTCCAGGCCGTGCCGGTGACGATGGCCGAGATGGCCATGGGGTACAGATACACCGTGCGCAGCACGCCCTCGGCGCGGATCTTCTGGTCGAGCAGGATGGCCAGCAACAGGCCCAGCAGCGTGCTGCCGCCGATGAAGAGCACGCCGAAGATCAGCATGTTCGTCATCGCGACGCGGAAGCGTTCGTTGTCCCACAGCGTGAGGTAGTGGTCGAGCCCGGCGAAGTCGTAGTTGGGCAGCAGCCGCGACTCCGACACCGACAGGTAGCCGTTCCAGGCGATCAGCCCGTAGATGAACAGGAAGGCCAGGATGAAGCTGGGCGCGATGACCAGCTTGGGCAGCCAGGGCGTGGGCAGGCGGGAAGGCGCGGACATGGAGCTCCCTCGTCGGGCGATGCGGCGTCGGGCCCCGGCGCGCGTGGCGGCCGGGGCGGTGCTCGTTCAGGTGGACAGCGTGGTACCGATCAGCGCGCCTTGGCCGCGGCGGCGATCTTGGCGACGGCGTCCTGCGCGCTCATCTTGTCGCTGTTCCAGTACTGGCTCACGGCGTCCTTGAGCGCGCCTTCGACGGCCGAGGGCACGGCCATGCTGTGGGCCGCGCTGGGCACCAGGGCGCCCGACTTGGCGGTGGCCGCGAAGTCCTTGGCCGAGAGCTTGGCGCAGTCGTCGAACTTGTCCATGGGCACGTCCAGCCGCACCGGGATCGAGCCCTTGGCCAGGCTGAAGGTCTCCTGGAAGGCCGGCGACATGATGGCCTCGGCCAGGTCGTTCTGGGCCTTGATGCGGTCGTCGCCCTTGACCTTGAACATGGCGAAGGAATCGATGTTGAAGGTGAAGGCCTGCGCCGTGCCCGGCGCGGCCATGCACAGGAAGTCGGTGCCCGGCCTCTTGCCCGCGGCCACGAACTCGCCCTTGGCCCAGTCGCCCATGAACTGCATGCCAGCCTCGCCCTTGATGACCATGGCGGTGGCCAGGTTCCAGTCGCGGCCCGAGGCGGCCTTGTCGGTGTACGGCTTGATGCGCTTGAAGGTTTCGGCGGCCTTGATCATGGTCGGGCTCTTGAGGGCTTCCTGGTCCAGTTGCACCAGGGCCTTGCGGTAGAAGTCGGCGCCGCCCACGCCCAGCACCACCGTCTCGAAGGTGGTGAAGTCCTGCCACGGCTGGCCGCCGTGAGCCACGGGCGTGATACCGGCCTTCTGCAGCGCGTCGGCGGTGGCGAAGAACTCGTCCCAGGTGGTGGGCGCCTTGGCCTTCGCCTTCTTGAGCGCCTCGGGGTTGATCCAGAGCCAGTTCACGCGGTGCACGTTGACCGGCGCGGCGACGTAGTTGCCCTTGTATTTCATGATGGCGGCCACGGTGGGCGGCAGCGCGGCGTCCCACTTGTTGGCCTTGGCCACGCTGTCGATGCTGGTCAGCACGCCCTCGCGCGCCCATTCCTGGATGGCCGGGCCCTTGATCTGCGCGGCCGAGGGCGCATTGCCCGATACCACGCGCGACTTCAGCACCGTCATGGCCGAATCGCCACCGCCGCCGGCGACGGCGAAATCTTTCCAGGTGTCGCCCTTGGCCTGCAGCGTGGCCTTCAGGGCGGCGGCGGCCTTGGCCTCGCCGCCGCTGGTCCAGTAGTGCAGCACCTCGACCTCGCCGGCATGGGCCAAACCCGCCAAGGCCAGCGATGCTGCCGCAATGGCGGTGCGGGTGAGGGAAGCAGTCGGAAGGTTGCGCATGGCCAGGTCTCCTTGGAAATCGCCCCGCGGGGCCGTTGAGTGGTCGGCGTCGTCGCCGCGGCCGGATTATTAAAGTCTCTTTAATTTATTAATCTAAGGTTAAACCCGAGGCCGAAGCGGCCCTGCTTCGTTAATCTAGTCGCCATGCACATCCTGCTTGCCGAAGACGACGCCCTGCTGGCCGACGGACTGGCCGCCCAGCTGAAGGGCGCCGGCTTCGCGGTGGAGCACGCGCCCAATGGCGCCGTGGCCGAGTACCTGCTGGGCCGCCATGCCTTCGATCTCGCCATCCTAGACCTGGGCCTGCCGTTGCTGGACGGCCTGAGCCTGCTGCGAAAGGTGCGCGCCGAGCAGCCCCTGCTGCCCATCGTCGTGCTCACCGCGCGCGACAGCCTGGAGGACCGCGTGAGCGGCCTGCAGGCCGGCGCCGACGACTACGTGACCAAGCCCTTCGACTTTCCCGAGCTGGAGGCGCGGCTGCATGCCCTGCTGCGCCGCACCCGCGCGCGCGGCAGCGGCCTGCAGGTCGGCGGAATGCTGCTGGACCGCGACAACCGCCGCGCCACGGTGGGCGGCGAGGCCATCGAGCTGAGCGGTCGCGAGTGGGCCATGCTGGAACTGCTGGCCGAGCGCGCCGGCGAAGTCGTGACCAAGGACGAGATCGTGCGCGCCTGGATGGGCGACGAGGGCGACAGCACCGCCGTGGGCAATGCCGTGGAGGTCTACGTGCACAAGCTGCGCCGCAAGCTGGAGAAGCCGGGCCTGGTGATCCGCACGGTGCGCGGGCTGGGCTACCTGCTCGAAAGCCCGGCACCGGGGCCGACTGCGGGTGCGCGTGGCTGAGTCGCCCTCCCCCGCGCCCGGCCGCTTCGCGCCCACCCTGCGCCGCCAGCTGCTGCTGTGGTTGCTGCTACCGCAGCTCGTGCTGTGGCTGGCCGGCGGCCTCGCGGCCTACCAGCTGGCCGAGCGCTACACCAATGCGGCTGTGGACGCGAGCCTGCTGCAGGCCTCGCGCGCCCTGGCCCGCCAGCTGCGCCCGCTGGACAACGGCCTGCTGATCGACTTTCCGCGCGCCGCGCAAGACGTGCTGGAGGCCGACCCCGACGACCGTCTGCACTACATGGTCAGCACGCCGCCGGGCGCCTTCATCCTGGGCAACCACCAGCTGCCGCTGCCGCCGGCCGCCGTCATGGCCAGGCCACCCATCGGCCAGCCCTACTTCTACGACGCGCTGCTGCCGCCCGCCAACGACGAGGTCGGCGCCCGCCAGCCGCTGCGCGTGGCCGCCCTCTTCCTGCGCCAGGGTGGCCGCGACGATCCCGACGCCGTGCTGCTGGTGCAGGTGGCGCGCAGCCGTACCAGCCGCGAGGAACTGGCGCGCGGCATCCTGTGGGACACGCTGCTGCCCCTGGCCGGCCTGATCCTGCTGATGACCACGGTGATCTGGCTGGGCATCCGCGCCGGCCTGGCCCCGCTGCTGCGCCTGCGCCGCGAGGTGGAAGGCCGCGCGCCCACCGACCTCACACCGATCCGCCTCGACGCCGCCCCGGGCGAGGTGCGCGCGCTGGTGATGGCCGTGAACGGCCTGCTGGCGGCCGTGCAGCACAACCTGGCGCAGCAGAAGCGCTTCATCAGCGATGCGGCGCACCAGATGCGCACACCGCTGGCGGGCCTCAAGTCGCAGGCCGAAGTGGCGCTGGCCCTGGCCGGCGACGAGGCCCAGCGCGAGCGCCTGCGCCGCGTGCACGAGAGCGCTGATCGCAGCGCGCACCTGGTCAACCAGCTGCTCACCCTGGCGCGCGCCGAGCCCGACACTGCAGCGGCCCGGGGCTCGCCGGTGGACCTGCGGGCGCTGGCGCAGGAGCTCACCGCCACGCTGGTGCCGCGGGCGCTGCGCGAGGGCATCGACCTGGGCTTTGCGCCCGTGGAGGAAGAAGGAAGCCCGGTGGGCGAGATCGCGGCAGATGCTCCCAACGCCGCCGGCGATGGCGATGGCGATGGCGATGGCGATGGCGATGGCGATGGCGATGCCAATGCCGACGAAACGATGGACTCCGCCGCAACCACCGCGCCCGCCGCGGCGTCACCTCTCGTCGTCATCGGCCACGCCTGGCTGCTGCGCGAGGCCCTCAGCAACCTGATCGACAACGCCCTGCGCTACGCCGGCCGTGGCGCGGTCGTGACGGTGGATGTTCAGCGCGATGGCGACGAGGCGGTGCTGAGCGTCACCGACGATGGCCCCGGCATCGCGCCGGAAGACTCGTCCCGCGTCTTCGAGCGCTTCGTGCGCGCCACCGACCAGGGCAACGGCTGCGGCCTGGGCCTGCCGATCGTGAAGGAGATCGTGGAGCGCCAGGGCGGGCGCGTGACGCTGGCGCCGGTCCAGCCGCGCGGGCTGTGCGCCCGCATCCATCTGCCGCTCGCGCCGGCAACCTGAAACCCCGTGCTGCGCCGCGCCGCGGCCGATGCCGGCCGATCATTCAAGAACCGTTCGGGCTGAGCCTCTCGAAGCCGGGGCACAAGCCCTTCGACCCGCTCAGCGCGACAGCGTCGAGTGACCGGGATCGCGCGCGAAGACAGTGTTCAGGCCGCAGCCACCGGCACCCGGTCCGCACCCTCGAAATCCGCATGCGCGGCCAGGAAGTCCAGCACCGCCCGCACCCGCGCCGGCAGCCGCCCCGGTCGCCCCAGATAGACGGCATGCAGCGGCTCAAGCTCGTGCGGATTGAACGCCTCCATCACCGGCACCAGACGCCCCGCGCGCAGGTCGGGCAGCACGTGATAGACGGACAGGCGCGCCAGCCCCACGCCTTCCAGCGCCAGCAGGCGAAGGGCCGCACCATCGCTGGCGCGGGCGCTGCCCACCACCGGCATGGCGACCGCACGGCCATCGACGACCAGAGGCCAGTCGGGCACGTTGCGGCGATAGGTCGAGCCCAGACGGTTGTGGCGCGCGAGCGCCTCCACCGTGGTGGGCGTTCCGTGCCGCGCCAGGTAGTCGGGTGAACCGACGATGGCCTGCGCCGTGTGGCCCAGCAGCCGGCCCACCAGATCGGAAGGCGGCAGCTTGCCCCAGCGGATCGCGATGTCGCAGCGCTCCTCCATCAGGTCGACCACGCGGTCGGTCAGCACCATGTCCACCTGCAGCTCCGGGTAGGCCTCCAGGAGCCGCGGCACCAGCGGCAGAAGCAGCCGATGTCCGAAGGGAATGCTGGCGTTGATGCTGACCCGTCCGCGCGGTGCAGAGCCGGCCCCGACGCAGCGTTCGGCCTCGTCCAGGTCGGCCAGCACACGCAGGCCGCGCTCGTAGAAGAGCTGCCCTTCGGCCGTGAGCTGCAGCTTGCGGGTGGAGCGGTGCACCAGTTGCACCGAGAGGCGCGCTTCCAGCCGCGCCACCAGCTTGCTGATGGCCGAGGGCGTCAGGCCCAGGTGCCGGGCTGCGGCCGAGAAGCCGCCCCGGTCCACCACCTGCACAAAGGCCTCCAGTTCGCCAGCGCGGTTGACCTCGACCCGCGCGGGGGCCGATTTGTGAATTGGCTTCACAGCTGCTTGTCCAGAGAGCGTCCTAGTCATCGTGGCGCGATCAGATCACAGTCTCGGCCATCATGCCTCTCGCACTTCTTGCCCTCACCGCCGGCGCCTTTGGCATCGGCACCACCGAATTCGTCATCATGGGCCTGCTGCAGCAGGTCGCGGCCGACCTGCGCGTGTCCATCACGGCGGCCGGCCTGCTCATTTCCGGCTATGCGCTGGGCGTCGCCGTCGGCGCGCCGGTGCTCACGCTGGCCACGCGGCGCCTGCCGCGGCGCACGGTGCTGATCGCGCTGATGGGCGTGTTCACCGCCGGCAACATCGCCTGCGCCCTGGCGCCCGACTACGCCACGCTGATGGCCGCCCGGGTGCTGACCTCGCTGGCGCACGGCACCTTCTTCGGCGTCGGCGCCGTGGTGGCCGCCGGCCTGGTCCCGCCCGAGCGCCGGGCCTCGGCCATCGCGCTGATGTTCACCGGCCTCACGGCCGCCACGCTGCTGGGCGTGCCGGCCGGCGCCTGGATCGGGCTGCAATGGGGCTGGCGCGCCGCCTTCTGGGCCGTGACCGTGGTCGGCGTGGTCGCGCTCGCGGTGCTGATGCGCTTCGTGCCGCGGCAGGTGCAGGCCGAGGTGCCCGCCACGCTGGCCGAGGAACTGTCGGTGCTGGCCCGGCCGCAGGTGTGGCTGAGCCTGGCCATCACCATCCTGGGCTTCGGCGGCGTGTTCGCCTTCTACACCTACGTGCAGCCGGTGCTGACGCAGGTGACCGGCCTGTCCGTCGCGGCCGTGTCGCCGCTGTTGCTGGTCTTCGGCGGTGGGCTGGCGGTGGGCAACATCCTGGGCGGCCGGCTGGCCGACCGGGCGCCGATGCCGGCCGTGATCGGCACCCTGCTCGCGCTGGCCGTGGTGCTGGCGCTGGCCCCGCTCACCATGCCGCATCGGGTGACGGCGGCGGTCTTCCTGGCCGCCCTCGGCGTGGCTGCCTTCGCCACCGCCGCGCCGCTGCAGGCCCGCATGCTGGAGCAGGCGGCCGGCGCGGGTCAGAACCTCGCGTCCAGCCTGAACATCGCCGCCTTCAATCTGGGCAACGCCCTGGGCGCGTGGGTGGGCGGCGCAGTCATCGACCACGGGCCCGGGCTGCAGGGCCTCGGTCCCGCAGCCGCCGGGCTCACGCTGGCCGGGCTGGCGCTGGCGCTGGTCAGCCGGGCGATGCAGCGTCGTCGCCTGTCCGCCGACACGCCTTCCGCGCCGCGCCGCTGCAACGCCTGACCTTCACACCCCAGGAGAAACAACCATGGAACACCGACTGCTTGGCCGCTCCGGCTTCCGCGTCCCCGTGCTTGGCTTTGGCGCCGGCACCTTCGGCGGGCAAGGGCCGCTCTTCAGCGCCTGGGGCCGCACCGACGTGGACGAGGCTCGCGAAATGATCGCCATCTGCCTGGAGGCCGGCGTCTCGCTCTTCGACACGGCCGACGTCTACTCCGACGGGGCCTCCGAACGCGTGCTGGGCGAGGCGCTGCAAGGCCGGCGGCACGAGGCCATTCTGTCGACCAAGCTCACGCTGCCCGCCGGGCCCGCGCCCAACGACCGCGGCTGGTCGCGCCACCACCTGATCGGCGGCGTGGAGGCCGCGCTGCGCCGGCTGCGCACCGAGCACATCGACCTGCTGCAACTGCATGCCTTCGACGCCGCCACGCCGGTGGAGCTGATGCTGCGCACGCTGGACGACCTGGTGCGCAGCGGCAAGGTGCGCAGCATCGGCGCCTCCAACTTCGCGGGCTGGCAGCTGATGAAGGCACTGGCCGCGGCCGATCGGCTCGGCACGGAGCGCTTCGTCGCCAACCAGACCTACTACTCGCTCGTGGGCCGCGACTACGAATGGGAGCTGATGCCACTGGGCATCGACCAGGGCCTCGGCGCCATCGTCTGGAGCCCGCTGGGCTGGGGCCGGCTGACGGGCCGCATCCGTCGCGGCCAGCCGCTGCCCGAAGGCAGCCGCCTTCACCAGACGGCCGGCTTCGCACCGCCGGTGGAGGACGAGCGCCTGTTCCGCGTCGTCGAGGCCATGGACACCGTGGCGCAGGAAACGGGTCGCAACCTGCCCCAGATCGCCATCAACTGGCTGCTGCAGCGGCCCACGGTAAGCAGCGTGCTCATCGGCGCGCGCGACGCGACGCAACTGCGCCAGAACCTCGGCGCCATCGGCTGGCAGCTGAGCGCCGCGCAGATGGCCCGCCTGGACGCGGCCAGCGCGGTGACGCCGCCCTATCCCTACTACCCGTACTGGAACGGCCAGTTCACCGAGCTGGCGCCGCCGGCCGTGCCGCTGGGTTGAGGCCAGGCGCGCGCGGCGACCTCGGCCTTTCTCGCCTGCAAGCGTGCCCTCCTCCGAAGGCTGTCCCGCTCACCCCCCGCGCAGTTGCGCTTTCAACTGCGCCCCCACCTCCGGCCGCTCCAGGAAGGGATCGGCCGGGTTCTGGATGGCCACGATGTTCTCCATGCGGCTCTTCACGTTGCCCAGGGCCTTGGCGCCCGTGTGGCTGAAGACGTAGAACTGGTTGTCGCTGATGGCCTGGAAGACCTTGTGTGCCACCTCGGCCGCCGTGACCTTGCCGCTGGTGACGGCCTTCTCGGTCATGGCCTGGCCGATGAGCTGGCTCTTGGTCAGCTGGCCCTGCGCGAGCGAACCACCGGGACGGTTGCGCTCGCTGTGGGTGATGCCGGTGGGCACAAAGTAGGGGCACAGCAGGCTGGCGCCCACCTGGTCGGTCACCAGGCGCAGGTCCTGGTACATGGTCTCGGTCAGGCTCACCACCGCGGCCTTGGCGGCGTTGTAGATGCCCATGTTGGGCGGCGTCAGCAGCCCGGCCATGCTGGCCGTGTTGGTGATGTGGCCGCGGTAGGCCGGATCCTTCTCGGCGGCCTCCAGCATCATGGGCACGAACAGGCGCACGCCGTGCACCACGCCCCACAGGTCCACGCCCAGCACCCATTCCCAGTCGGCCACGGTGTTCTCCCACACCAGGCCGCCGGCGCCCACGCCCGCGTTGTTGAAGACGAAATGCGGCGCGCCGAAGCGCTCCTTCACTGCGGCGGCCAGCGCCTCCATTTCGGCGGCGCTGGAGACATCCACCTTGCGCGCCATCACCTGCACGCCGGCGGCCTTCATCTCGGCCTCGGCCTTGTCGAGCGCATCCTGCTGCACGTCGACCAGCACGAGGTTCATGCCGCGCGCCGCGCCGATGCGCGCGCACTCGAGGCCGAAGCCGGATGCGGCGCCGGTCAGCACCGCGGTCTTGCCGTGGAAGTCCTGAATCATGGAAGTCGGTCCTTTTGCCGTTGTCTCTGGAATGCGGATGAAAGCCGCTGTGCGAGCGATTGGAGCGCCCGCGGTGCTCCATGGCTGTCCTGCAGGCGACGTTGACGGACTGGCCGCCAACCGCCCTGGTTGCGGTCAGCCCGCGTCCGCCGCCTTCAGCACGTAGCCGGTGCGCGGAAAGTGCACGTGCAGCGAACCCGCGCGCTCATCCTCGCGGGCCAGCGTGAAGTGCGTACGCGTGGCGGCCACCAGCGTGCCGGCGGTCTCTTCGAGGCCGAAGCTTTCGGCACGGATGGTCACCGCGCTGCCCAGCGGGATGCCGTGGTCGTCCTGGAAGGTGCTGTCGGTCAGCAGGGTCTTGGGTGCGGCGGCCTTGGCGATCGCCAGCGCATCGGCCGAGGCGATCTTCTCGAAGCTGCCATGGCCGATGGCCTTGATGCGGTCCATCCAGTCGACCACGGCCGGCGTGAGCTGCAGGATGGACTTCACGGCATTGACGCGGCTGGTGTACCAGAGCGGGTGGTAAGCCGCGAAGTCGGCGATGCAGGGCACCTCGCCGAGCAGGTGGCTGCGGTCGTCCAGCATGTCGGACAGGCGCCGCAGGTAGTTCTTGTACGCCGCAGCGGCATCGGCCGGCTTGATGCGCGCCATGTTGCCGGCGGTCATCTTGCCACGGTCTTCCCCGAAGGCCTTGGCCGCCTCGGCCGGCAGGCTGGCGAAGAGTTCGGCCGCGCCTTTGGGCTGCAGGTTCCAGGCCATGGCGGCCCAGAACAGCGTGCTGTCGGCCCACTGGGCCACGATGCGGGCCAGGCCCTTCTCGGGCTCCGGGTAGAGCGTAGGCTCGGGCTGCAGGTGCTCCAGCACATCGGCGATCAGCGCCGTGTCGCAATACACGTCGGCCCCCACCTGCAGCACCGGCGTGCGGCGGTAGCCACCGGTCAGCGCCACCAGGTCGGGCTTTGGCATGACCGAGGGAATGATGACCGACTTCCAGGCCAGCTTCTTGTGGCCGAGCAGCAGGCGCACCTTCTCCGAGAAGGGCGAGGCGGCGTAGTGGTGCAGGATGATGTCTGCCATGGGGACTCCGGAAAAGGACGGCGGCGTGACGCCGGATTCAGCGGCGCAGGCCGCTGCGTGGGTCGGATGCGAAGAACGGTGCGCCGGACCGACGATGCGGCCCGGCAAAGGGTCCGCTCAGCGCGGCATGGCCCGGGCCAGGATGGCGTCGAAATCGGCGCCTTCGCCCAGTGTGCCGAAAGTCTGGCCCCAGTCGCCACCGATACGAGAGGCGCAGAAGGCCTCGTGCACCGCCGCCGGCGCCGTCTGCACCAGCAAGGCCGCCTGCACGGCCAGCGCCACGTCCTGCGCCAGGCGACGGGCCTGCGTCTCGGTGGCCATGGCTTCCACGCGCGTGGGCAGGGCGTCCATCAGTCGGTCGAGCGCGGGATGCGCGCCGCGGGCCGGCTTCAACTCTTCGGCCAGCGCGGCGGCGATGTCGCCCTTGCGCAAGGCGCGCAGCAGGTCGATGGCCATGATGTTGCTGGCGCCCTCCCAGATGGAGTTGACCGGCATCTCGCGGTAGATGCGGGCCAGTACGCCCTCGCCGCCCTCCTCCACATAGCCATTGCCGCCCAGGCATTCCATGGCCTCCTGCGCCAGCGCGGCGCCGCGCTTGCAGATCCAGAACTTGGCGATGGGCGTGAGCACGCGGGCCAGCAGGCGCTCGCGCGGGTCCTGCGCACGGTCGAAGGCGCGCGCGAGGCGGATCGACAGGGCCACCGCTGCCTCGCTTTCGAGCGCCATGTCGGCCAGCACGTTCTTCATCAGCGGCTGCTCGATCAGCGGCTTGCCGAAGGCGCTGCGCTGCGCCGTGTGATTGAGGGCCTGGGCCAGTGCCTGGCGCATCAGACCACTGGTGCCCAGCGAGCAGTCGAGCCGGGTCATGGTGCCCATCTCGAGGATCTGCGGCACGCCGCGGCCCTCCTCGCCCACCAGCCAGGCCGTGGCGCCGTGGAACTCGACCTCGGAACTGGCATTGGCCTTGTTGCCCAGCTTGTCCTTCAGGCGCTGGATGCGCAGTGCGTTGCGCGTGCCATCCGGCAGCACCCGCGGCAGGAAGAAGCAGGTCAGCCCGGCCGGCGCCTGCGCCAGCACCAGGAAGGCATCGCACATGGGCGCCGAGAAGAACCACTTGTGGCCGGTCAGCACATAGCGCTCGCCCCAGGCATCGGCGCCGTCGCGCACCGCCTGCGTGGTGTTGGCCCGCACGTCCGAGCCGCCCTGCTTCTCGGTCATGCCCATGCCCATGGTCACGCCCGGCTTGTCGCGCCAGACGGCCAGCTGCGGGTCGTACCAGCGGCTCTGAAGCTTGGCCGCCCAGTCGGCGTAGATGGCCGCGTTGCCGCGCAGGCCGGGTGTGGCCGCGTAGGTCATGGAGATGGGGCACAGCATCGAGGGCTCCAGCTCGGTGAAGAGCATGAAGCCCGCGGCCCGCTGAACATGCGGGGAGCGGCCCGCTCCGGCTGCAACCGGATCGCCGGCCTCGGCCCACGGCGTGCCGTGCAGGCCTGCGCCCACGGCGGCCGTCATCAGCGCGTGGTAGCTGGGATGGAACTCCACCTCGTCGATGCGCCGCCCGAAGCGGTCGTGCGTGTGCAGCACCGGCGTGTGCACATTGGCCAGGCGCGCATGCCGCTGCATCGCCGCCGTGCCCACTTCGCGGCCCAGCGCCTGCAGTGGCGCGAGCTCCAGCCCAGGCGCGTTGAAGCGCAGGGCGTCCTGCAGCGCGCGATTCGTGGCGAACAGGTCGTAGTCGACCAGCGGCTCGGGCTGGTTGAAGACTTCGTGCGTGACAAAGGGGTTCATGCCTGCCTCCTGGCCTCGGTGCCGGTTGCGGGGCCCGGCGCTCCGGCCGGGTCGGGATCAGTGCATCAGACCAGCTTGACCAGCTGCTTGCCGAAGTTCTTGCCCTTGAGCAGGCCCAGGAAGGCCTCCGGGGCCTTTTCGATGCCTTCGGCGATGGACTCGCGCGGGCGCAGCTTTCCGGTGGCGACCAGCGTGCCCAGCTCCTTGAGCGCCTCGGGCCAGACCTCCATGTGCTCACTGACGATGAAGCCTTCGAGCTTCACGCGGTTGATCAACAGCAGCGTGGGGTTCTGGATGGGCAGCGGCTGGCCGTCGTAGCCGGCGATCATGCCGCACAGGGCGATGCGGGCGAAGGCGTTCAGGCGCAGCAGCACCGCGTCGAGGATGTAGCCGCCCACGTTCTCGAAATAGCCATCAATGCCGTCGGGGCAGGCTTCCTTGAGCGCGGCGCTCATGCTCTTGACGTCGGGGTGCTGGCGGTAGTCGATGCAGGCGTCGAAGCCCAGCTCGTCCGTCACGTACTTGCACTTGTCCGGACCGCCAGCGATGCCGACCACGCGGCAGCCGCGGGCCTTGGCCAGCGCGCCGAAGGCGCTGCCGACGGCGCCGCTCGCTGCCGTGACGACCAGCGTCTCGCCCGCCTTGGGCGCGATGATCTTGACCAGGCCGTACCAGGCCGTCACACCGGGCATGCCCACCGCGCCCAGGTAGTGCGACAGCGGCACATGCGTGGTGTCGACCTTGCGCAGCACGCCGGGCTGGTTGGCGTCGACCACGCCGTATTCCTGCCAGCCGCCGAAGCCGACCACCTTGTCGCCGACGGCGAATTTGGGATGGCGGCTCTCGACCACCTCGCCCACCGTGCCGCCCTGGAAGGTCTGGCCCAGAGGCTGCGAGGCGGCATAGCTCTTGGAGTCGTTCATGCGGCCGCGCATGTACGGGTCCAGGCTGAGGTAGTGGTGGCGCACCAGCACCTGGTCGTCGGCCAGGGCCGGCGTCTCGCCCACGACGAGCTTGAAATTCGACAGCTCGGCCTCGCCGGTCGGGCGGTTGTCCAGATGGATCTGCTTGTTCTGCGGCATGGTTGGCTCTTTGTGTCAGTCGGTGGAAAGGGGTTTGAGGTCATGGACGCCCCGGCCATCGACCGGCAGGCGCTTGACGTACTTGAAAGTGCCGGTGGCGTGCGTGCACAACCGGCCCGCCGCATCGACGATGCGCGCCTCGGTGAAGGCCATCGTGGCCGTGCGATGCATCAGGCGGCCATAGGCCACCAGCGGGCCGCGGGCAGGCTGCATGAAGCTGGTCTTCATCTCGATGGTGACCACGCCGATCTCCGGCTGCACGCTGCGTGCAGCAGTGGCCATGGTCACGTCCAGCAGCGTCATGCAGGCGCCGCCATGGGCCACCTGGAAGCTGTTGAGGTGCTCATCGGCCGGCGTGTAGTGCAGCTCCGACTCGCCG
Organism: Pseudacidovorax intermedius; assembly: GCF_003350475.1. Classification (GTDB taxonomy): domain Bacteria; phylum Pseudomonadota; class Gammaproteobacteria; order Burkholderiales; family Burkholderiaceae_C; genus Xenophilus; species Xenophilus intermedius. The sequence continues at coordinate 6,594 of NZ_QQAV01000011.1, read as the reverse complement.
CCCTCGAAGCGGTGCATCGTGAAGCCCAGGTGGTGGACAAAGGGAATGTCGACGCCGAAGGAAATGTTCATGGTCTGGAAGGCAGCCGCGCGAGGCGGCACAGGTTCGACGAAAGGGCGGACTCAGGCCGCGCCCAGCACGACGCTGGTGCCACCATCCACCGCCATCCACTGGCCGGTGATGTGCTTGCCTGCGTCGCTGGCGTACAGCAGCGTGATGCCCTTGAGGTCTTCATCATCGCCCAGGCGGTTGAGCGGCGCGGCGGCCTTCATGTTGTCCTCGCCCAGTTGGTCGATGAGGCCCGAGGCCATCTTGGTGCGGAAGAAGCCCGGGCAGATGGCGTTGACGGTGATGCCATGGCGGCCCCATTCGGCGGCCAGCGTGCGGGTGAAGCCGATCACCGCCGTCTTGGAGGTGTTGTAGGCCAGTGTCTTCATGCCGATCGGGTTGCCGTTGAGGCCGGCGATGGAGGCGATGTTGATGATGCGCCCGCTCTTCTTGGGGATCATGTAGCCGTTGGCGATCTGCTGGCTCAGGATGAAGTAGCCCCGCACGTTGAGGTTCATCACCTTGTCCCAGGCCGAGACCGGATGCTCCTCGGCCGCCGCGCCCCAGCTGGCGCCCGCGTTGTTGACCAGGATGTCCACGGCGCCCATGCGCTCCAGCGTCTCGTCGGCCAGGCGGCGGGTGTCCTCTTCCTTGCTGCAGTCGGCAGCGATCCAGCGCGCATCGATGCCCGCGGCCTGCAGCTCGGCCGCGGCCTGCTCCAGATCGTCGGCCTTGCGCGAGCTGAGCATGACCCTGGCGCCCGCTTCGCCCAGGGCATGGGCCATCTGCAGCCCCAGGCCGCGGGAGCCGCCGGTGATCAGGGCGACCTTGCCCTTCAGGTCGAACAGTTGCTGGACGGTGCGTGCGCTCATGGGTGAAAGGTCTCCAGATGTGGGGCCATGAAGGCCTTCAGGGTTTGATGCGGGAACGGATGTAGATCAGCACCACGCCGGCCAGCACGGCTACGCCACCCGGCGCGCCGATGGACCAGCCGAGCGGCTCGTCCTGGCGCGCGGTGGCGATGCCCAGCACCACGGTGAACAGGCCGGCATAGATCAGGATCCAGCTCAGCTTCTCGGTCCAGTGGCGTTGCTTGGGCGGGCGGACGGGTGCTTGGGAGGTCATCAGAAGGCGTCTTCGGGAAGGTCTGCGCAGACCGGCTCGCGGCTCTCGACCACATTGAGCCAGGCGCCGATCTTGGGCAGTTCGTAGCGATAGAAATAGGTGGCGGCGCCGAGGCGGCCGGTGGTCGACACCGAGGTCGCGCCATTGTCCTTCTCGATGGCCTTGTCGGCGACATCCAGCCACATCCACGCCAGGACCATGTGGCCGAAGGCCTGCATGTAGGGCACCGCATTGACCAGCGCCTCGGCCGGGTTGCCGGTGGACCATGCCGCCTGGATGGCCGACGTGACACGGCCGAAGGCCCGGCCCAGTGCGTCGGCAAAGCCGGCGAGCTCGGGCCGTGCGGCGGCGCGGCCGATGGTCTCCTGCACGCGGGCGCCCAGCAGTTGCAGGCCCTTGCCGCCTTCCATCAGCACCTTGCGACCCAGCAGGTCGGCGGCCTGGATGCCGTGCGTGCCCTCGTGGATCATGTTCAGGCGGTTGTCGCGCCAATACTGCTCCACCGGGAAGTCGCGCGTGTAGCCGTAGCCGCCGTGGATCTGGATGGCCAGCGAATTGGCCTCCAGGCACCATTCGCTGGGCCAGCTCTTGGCGATGGGCGTCAGCACCTCCAGCAGCAGACGCGCATCGTCCGCGGCCTCGGGCGTGCCGGTCTTCTGCTCGTCGACCAGGCGGGCGCAGTACAGCTGCAGCGCCAGCGCCCCTTCGCAGTACGCCTTCTGCGCCAGCAGCATGCGACGCACGTCGGCGTGCTCGATGATGCGCACCTGCGGGCGGGTGGCGTCCTTGCCGGCGGGGCCGACGGGCCGGCCCTGCGGCCGGTTCTTCGCATAGTCCAGCGAGGCGTGGTAGCCCGCCATGCCCAGCATGACGGCGGCGGTGCCGACGCCGATGCGGGCCTCGTTCATCATGTGGAACATGCAGGCCAGGCCCTGTCCCGGCTTGCCGACCAGGTAGCCCACAGCGCCGGCCTTGCCGTCGACCGGGTACTTGCCCTCGCCGAAGTTGAGCAGCGTGTTGGTGGTGCCGCGCCAGCCCAGCTTGTGGTTGAGGCCGGCCAATGCCACGTCGTTGCGCACGCCGGTCAGATTCCCTTCGGTGTCCACCATCTTCTTGGGGACGATGAACAGCGAGATGCCCTTGACGCCCGGGATCAGCTTGCCCTCGGCGTCGGGAATCTTGGCGAGCACGATGTGGACAATGTTCTCGGTCAGCTCATGGTCGCCGGCCGAGATCCACATCTTGTTGCCCTTGAGCCGGTAGCGCGGGCCGAGTGGGTCGTTCTCGAAATCTTCACCGTCCGGCACCGCACGCGTCGCCACATCCGACAGCGAAGAACCGGCCTGTGGCTCAGACAGGCACATGGTGCCGGCCCAGCGGCCCGAGAACTCGTTGAGTGCGAAGACCTGCTTCTGCATCTCGGTGCCGTGCACCATCAGCAGGTTGGCATTGCCGCTGGTCAGCATGTTGGAGCCGATGCTCACCGAGGCCATGGCGAAGAAGGAGTTGGCCGCCGCCTGCACCGTGTAGGGCAGCTGCATGCCGCCGATGTCGTAGTCCTGCGCGGCGGCCATCATGCCGCTCTCCACGAAGGCGGCGTGGGCCTCGTGTGTGGCACGCGGCAGGATCACCTTCTCGCCGTCGAAATGCGGCTCCTCCACATCCACCGTGCGATTGGCCGGCGCGTACTTCTCCCGGGCGATGCGCTCGCAGGTGTCCAGCACGGCATCGAAGGTCTCGCGCGAATGGTCGGCAAAGCGCTGGCGCTCATTCAGGCGCTCGGCATGGAGCCAGTCGTAGAGAAGGAAGTCGAGGGTGTCGCGGTAGCTCATGGTTGTCTCGTCGTGAAGAAGACCGCGCCGGAGGTGGGCGCGGGTTTGGCGCAGCGGCGGCCCGGAGGCCTTGTGTGCTCAGCCCTGCGCGGCAATCAGCGCCATGGTGCCCGCCGCCTTGACGGCCAGTGTGCGCTGCCCGTCCGCCGCAACCGCGTAGACCTCAGCCTCGGCAAAGCTCAGCTGACGCCCCGCGCGCAGCACCCAGGCCTCGCACTCCAGGCGCACGCCGCGGGCACCGCGCAGCAGCGTGGTCTTGAACTCGGCCGTGACGATCCAGAAGCCCTCGGGCGCCATCGTCTGCGCGGCCGCGCCCATGGTGTGGTCGGCGATGGCGGCCATCACCCGCGCATGCACTACACCCGTGTGCTGCAGGTGGCGCGGCGCGAGCGTGAGCGCCGTGCGCACCCGACCGGCCTCGCCGCCCGTGGCCTGCACGCCCAGGTCGGCCATGAAGGGGGCGCTGGCGAAGAAGCCCTGCAGTGTGGGCAGATCGACCTTCATCGCCGTGCCTTGCGTGTGCGTCAACCGAGGATCAGAGAACCTCGAACACGCCGGCGGCACCCATGCCGCCGCCGATGCACATGGTCACCACCACCTTCTTGGCGCCGCGGCGCTTGCCTTCGATCAGCGCATGGCCGGTGAGACGCTGGCCGCTCACGCCGTAGGGGTGGCCGACCGCGATGGCGCCGCCGTTGACGTTCAGGCGGTCGTCCGGCAGGCCCAGCTTGTCACGGCAGTACAGCACCTGCACGGCGAAGGCTTCGTTCAGTTCCCACAGGTCGATGTCGCCGACGGTCAGGCCCAGCTTCTTGAGCACCTTGGGAATGGCGAAGACGGGGCCGATGCCCATCTCGTCGGGCTCGCAGCCGGCCACCGAGAAGCCCAGGAAGCGGCCCAGGGGCTTGAGGCCCTTGCGCTCGGCATAGGCCTCGTCCACCACCACGCAGGCGCCGCCGCCATCGGAGAACTGGCTGGCATTGCCGGCCGAGATCAGGCCGCCAGGAATGGCCGGGCGGATGCCGCTGATGCCTTCCTTGGTGGTGCCGGGGCGGATGCCTTCATCGTTCTCGACGGTGACTTCCTTGGTGATCAGACCCAGCTGGCCGTCGGCCACGCCGGCCAGTACGGTGATGGGGGCGATCTCGTCCTTGAACTTGCCGGCTTCCAGCGCGGCGGTGGCGCGTTGCTGGCTGCGGGCGCCGTACTCGTCCATGGCCTCGCGACCGATGTTGTAGCGCTTGGCCACCTGCTCGGCGGTCTGCAGCATGTTCCAGTAGATCTCGGGCTTGTTCTTGACCAGCCACGGGTCGGCCAGCATGTGCTTGTTGGCCTCGTTCTGCACGCAGGAGATGCTCTCGACGCCGCCGGCCACGTACACCTCGCCTTCGCCCGCGATGATGCGCTGGGCGGCGGTGGCGATGGTCTGCAGGCCCGAGGAACAGAAGCGGTTGATGGTCATGCCCGAGGTGGTGATGGGCAGGCCGGCGCGCAGCGCGATCTGGCGCGCGATGTTGCTGCCGGTGGCGCCTTCGGGCGTGGCGCAGCCCATGATGACGTCGTCGACCTCGGCGCCGTCGATGCCGGCGCGCTGCACCGCATGCTGCACGGCATGGCCGCCCAGCGTGGCGCCGTGGGTCATGTTGAAGGCACCCTTCCAGCTCTTGGCGAGCGGCGTACGGGCGGTGGAAACGATCACGGCGCGGGTCATGGTGTCTTCCTTTGAATGGAGGCGGAAACGGAAGCGGGCTGCGACGCGTTGCGCAGCAGCTGCTGGTAGAAGCCGATCATGTCGCCGTAGGCGGCGATGCTCAGGCGTTCGTTGGTGCCGTGGAAGCGAGGCAGGTCCTCGTTGTTCACACGGATGGGCGAGAAGCGGAAGACCGCCTTCGAGATGCCCGTGAAATGGCGCGAGTCGGTGGCGGCGGTCATCAGGCCGGGGGCCACCACCGCATCGGGAAAGCGTTCGCGGATGCTGCGCTCGATGAGCGCATAGCCCGTGCTGTCGGTGGGCGACACCGGTGACGGCTCGGCGTTGCCGGGATAGGCCTTGATCTGGATGTCGTCGTCGGCCAGCGCCTTCTTGAGGTGGGCCTGCACGCTGTCCAGCGTGTCGCCGGGCAGCACGCGGAAGTTGACGGCCGCCTCGGCGCGACCGGGCAGGACGTTGTCCTTGTTGCCGGCGCGCACGATGGTGAGCGCCGTGGTGGTGCGCAGCATGGCATTGCTGCTGGGGCTCTTTTCGAGCTGGCCACGCACCAGCGGTTCGGTCAGCCACAGGTTGGAGAGCATCACGCGGTTGAGCGGGCTCATCTCCGGTGCCAGCGTGCCGAACATCTGGCCGGCCACGCCGCGGATGCCGCCGGGCATTGGCGCGGCCTCGAGCCGGGCCAACGCCGCGCTCATGCGGCCGATGGCACTGTGCGCGGGCGGCATGGAAGAGTGGCCGGGCGAGGTATCGAGCGTGAGGAAGAAAGTGCCATAGCCCTTCTCGGCCAGGCCCACCAGCGCTGCAGGCTTCGACAGGCCGGGCAGCACGCCATCGAGCACCAGCAGACCCTCGTCGAGCACCCACTCCAGTTCGACGCCGCGCGACTGCAGCAGCTCGGCGATGGGCTTGGCGCCGCGCAGACCGCTGACTTCCTCGTCGTCGCCCATCACGAAATACATCGTCTGGCGCGGCTGGAAGCCGGCAGCAAGCAGCGACTCGACGGCCTCCAACTGGGCGAGCAGGTTGCCCTTGTCGTCCATGGTGCCGCGACCCCAGATGAAGCCGTCCTTCACCTCTCCGGCGAAGGGGTCCACGCTCCAGGCCCGCTCGGTGCCAGGCGCGATGGGCACCACATCCTGGTGCGCCATCAGCGCCGCGGGCATGGCCTTGGGGTCCCGCCCTTCCCAGGTGAAGAGCAGCGCATGCCGGCCCACCACCTCCTTGCGCAGCGCACCGTGCACGCGCGGGAACTGCTGGGCCAGGTAGGCCTGGAACTTGTCGAACTCGGCGCTGGACTCGCCGGAGCCGTCCATCGCCGAGATGGTGCGAAAGCGGACTGCGCCGGCCAGCCGCTGCGCCGCCGAAGCGAGGTCGACGTCCGCCTTCGGCGCGGGCGCCACGGCGATCTGCCGCGAGCCCTGGCGCCAGGTGTTGATGCCCAGCGCCGCGGCAAGAAGCACCAGCGCGGCGAGAACGATCAGCAGAAGGCGGCGGATCATCGGCGGTCGGTTCAGCGGCGTTGCGGCCTCAGGCCTGGTCGAAGCCCTTGCCTTCGGCTGCCAGCTTGCGGATCAGGCCCGCCGGCTCCCAGAACTTGGCATCGTCGTTCGGGTTGCGCCCGAAGCGCTGCATCGCCTGCACCACGTTGAACAGACCCTGCTGGCTGGCGTAGTGCATCGGGCCGCCCCGGAAGATCGGGAAGCCATAGCCCGTGATGTAGACCATGTCGATGTCGCTGGCCTTGCTGGCGATGCCGTCTTCGAGGATGTGCGCGCCCTCGTTCACCAGCGAATACACCAGGCGCTGCACGATCTCCTCGTCGCTGATCTTGCGCGGCGTGATGCCCAGTTCCTTGCGGTGCTCGGCAATCATGTCCTC
>NZ_QQAV01000010.1 GCF_003350475.1 Pseudacidovorax intermedius | reverse complement strand
ATGGTCACCGGGATGCCGGCGTTCAGGAAGTTCATGCTGATGCCGCCGCCCATGGTGCCGGCGCCGATCACGCCCACCGTCTTGACGGGGCGCTGCGGCGTGTCTTCCGGCACGTCGGCGATCTTGCCGGCGGCGCGCTCGGCCATGAACAGGTGGCGCAGGGCCGCCGATTCGGGCGTGAACATCAGGGCGATGAAGTTCTGGCGCTCGAAGGCCATGCCGTCGTCGAACTTCATCTTGGTGGCGGCCTGCACGGCCTCCACGCACTTGAGCGGCGCGGGATAGTTCTTCGACATGCCGCCCACCATGTTCTTGGCGAACTGGAAGTAGGCATCGCCCTGCGGATGGCGGCAGGGCAGGTTGCGCACCAGCGGCAGGTCGCCGCCCTTGGCTGCCGCGTCGCGGGCGAAGGCGATGGCCTCTTCGAGCACCGACTCGGCCGAGCCCGCCATCTTGTCGAACAGTTTCTGGCCCGGCAGGCTTGCCAGGCGCTCGCTCTTGACCGGCTCGCCGCTCACGATCATGTTGAGGGCCGCCTCGACGCCCAGCACGCGCGGCAGACGCTGCGTGCCGCCCGCGCCAGGAATCAGGCCGAGCTTGACCTCGGGCAGCGCCACATTGGTGCCCGGTGCAGCCACACGGTAGTGACAGCCCAGGGCCAGTTCCAGCCCACCGCCCATGCAGACCGAATGGATGGCGGCCACGAGCGGCTTGGTCGAGGCTTCGAGCGCCAGGATCACCGACAGCAGGTTGGGCTCGGCCAGCGCCTTGGGCGAGCCGAATTCCTTGATGTCCGCGCCGCCGGAGAAGGCCTTGCCCGCGCCGGTGATCACCACGGCCTTGACGGCCGAGTCGGCCAGGGCCTTGGCCAGGCCGTCGGTGATGCCGACCCGCGTGGCGTAGCCCAGGCCGTTGACCGGCGGGTTGCTCATGGTGATCACGGCCACGTCGCCGTGGACTTTGTATTCAGCCGTCATGCTGCGTTCCTTGGGTTGCGATGAGGGAGCGTTCGGAGCCTTGCGCAGGTCGCCGGCGAGCCCGGCGTGCGCTGTTGTCTCCTAAAAAAGCACGAGTGTTCTTTTCGGGCCATTCTAGGCAGATCGGATGTCTCGACAACCGCTGCCAGTCGCTCCCGGGACAAACAGCCGCGAGCTTGAACTGGCGACCGCGCGAAGGCAAAAAAGAAGGGGCTCGCGCCCCCACTTTCGGCAGGGCCAAGGCCCTTGCATGGAAGCTTCAGACCTCCAGCCATTCCTTGCGGATGTTGGCGTCCGCCCGCAGGCCGTCGGGGGTGCCGTCGTACACGATGCTGCCGTGGCCCATGACCAGCGCCCGGTCCGAGATGTGCATGGCGATGGTCAGCTTCTGCTCGATCAGCAGCACCGACACGCCCTTGTCCTTGAGCGTGCGCAGGTACTGGCCCACCAACTCGACGATCTTGGGCGCCAGGCCCTCGGTTGGCTCGTCGATGATGATGAGTTCAGGGTCGCCCATCAGCGTGCGGCACAGCGTCAGCATCTGCTGCTCGCCGCCCGACAGCACGCCGGCCTCGGTGTGCTGGCGTTCCTTGAGGCGCGGGAACATCTGGTACATGTCCTCGAAGCCCCAGCGGCTGCCTTTGCCAGAACCCTTCTGGCCGAGCATCAGGTTCTGGTGCACGGTGAGCTTGGGGAAGATGTCGCGGTTCTCCGGCACGTAGCCGATACCCAGGTGCGCAATCTCGTAGGCCTTGCGGCGCAGGATGTTCTGCCCCTTCCAATGCACTGCGCCCTCGCCGTGCACCAGGCCCATGATGGCCTTGGCCGTGGTGGAGCGGCCCGAGCCGTTGCGCCCCAGCAGCGCAACGATCTCGCCGGGCTGGATGGCGAAGGAGACGCCATGCAGCACATGGCTCTTGCCGTAGTAGGCATGCAGGTCTTCGACCTTCAGCGTCATGTCAGTGTCCTCCTTGAGCCTCGGCCACGGGCGAGCCGAGGTAGGCCTCTTGCACCCGCGCATTGGCACGTACGGCCTCGGGCGTGTCGAAGGCGATGACTTCGCCATACACCACCACCGCAATCTTGTCGGCCAGCCCGAAGACCACGCCCATGTCGTGCTCCACCGTGAGCAGCGTCTTGCCGACGGTCACTTCCTTGATCAGGTTGATGAAGTGCGTGGTCTCGGTCTTGCTCATGCCGGCCGTGGGCTCGTCCAGCAGGATCACGCTGGCGCCGCCGGCGATCGTCACGCCGATCTCCAGCGCGCGCTGCTCGGCATAGGTGAGGTTGACGGCCAGCACGTCGCGCTTGCGCTCCAGGCCCACCTGGCGCAGCAGCACCTCCGTGCGCTCGTTGGCATCGTCCAACCGCGACAGGAAGCGCAGGAAGGTGTAGCGGTAGCCCAGGCTCCACAGCACGCCGCAGCGCAGGTTCTCGAACACCGACAGCTTGGGGAAGATGTTGGTGATCTGGAAGCTGCGTGACAGCCCCTTGCGGTTGATCTCGTACGGCGGCAGGCCGTCGATGCGCTCGCCATGCAGCAGCACCTCGCCGCTGGTGGGATGCAGCCGGCCGCTGATCAGGTTGAACAGCGTGGACTTGCCCGCGCCATTGGGGCCGATGACCGCAATGCGCTCGCCGGCGCGCACGGCCAGGTTGGCGCCGCGGATGATCTCGGTGCGGCCGAAGCTCTTGCGCAGGTCTTTCAGTTCGATCGCGTATTCGCTGTTGCTCATGCTCCGCGCTCCAGGCGTGCCAATGAATGTCGGGCCGTCAGGTTCATGCCGTTCATGCGGCCATCTCCTGACGCTTGATCTGCGCCTCGATCTCTTCCTGCGCCTGCCCCCAGCGGCGGGCGAATCGGCGGCGGACCTGGTCGAACAGCGCCAGACCGACCAGCGCAACGGCGGCGACCAGCGTCCAGTGTGTGGCCGAGGAGGTGTCCAGCCCGATGCCGAAGAAGCTCACCGTCGGCCCGAGCGCGGCGTTGAGCTGCATGTGATAGAGCATCTCGACGATGCCGGCGAAGCCCGCAGCCATCAGCGCACCCGTCGCCACCAAGCCCACGTAAAGCCACGTGAAGCGGCCCAGCTTGCCGAAGCGTGCCACCCGCACGTTCATCATGATCAGGCTGGCCACGCCCCCGGGCGCGAACATCACCATGAACAGGAACACCAGGCCCAGATACAGCAGCCAGGCCTTGCTCAGCTCCGACAGCAGGATCGACGCGAAGACCAGCAGCACGGCGCCGATGATCGGCCCGAAGAAGAAGGTCGCGCCGCCCAGGAAGGTGAACAGCAGGTAGCCGCCCGAGCGGATGGTGGACAGGCTGTCCGACGCGTTGACGATCTCGAAGTTGATCGCAGCCAGCCCGCCGCCGATGCCGGCGAAGAAGCCCGCGATGATGAACGAGAGGTAGCGCACGCGCTGCGTGTTGTAGCCCACGAACTCCACGCGCTCCGGGTTGTCGCGCACGGCGTTGAGCATGCGGCCCAGCGGCGTGCCGGTGAAGGCGAACATCAGTGCCGTGCAGATGAAACAGTAGACGGCGATCAGGTAGTACACCTGGATCTGCGGGCCGAAGTTCCACATCAGGAATTTGCCGTAAACGCGGTCGGTGGTGATGCCGCCCTCGCCGCCGAAGAAGCCCGGGAACATCAGCGACATGGCCGCCACCAGCTCGCCGATGCCCAGCGTGATCATGGCGAAGGTGGTGCCCGACTTCTTGGTCGTCACGAAGCCGAAGATGGCGGCGAAGAAGGCCCCCGCCACACCGGCGACCACCGGAATCAGCACCAGCGGCATCGGGATCTGCCCCTTGGAGGCCATGTTCATCGCATGCACCGCGATGAAGGAGCCCAGGCCGGTGTAGACGGCATGGCCGAAACTCAGCATGCCACCCTGCCCCAGCAGGATGTTGTACGACAGGCAGATGATGATCAGGTAGCCGATCTGCGAAAGCATCGTCAGCGCCAGGCTGCTGGTGAACACCAGCGGCGCCACGATCAGCGCGAGCGCGAACAGGCCCCAGACGAGGATTCGGCCCAGGTTCAGCGGCTTGAAGCGGTAGTAGGTGGTCGGTGATGTCATGGGGAGGGCACTCATCGATCAGTCCTCGCGGGTTCCCAGCAGGCCCTTGGGCCGGAAGATCAGGATCAGTACCAGGAAGAGGTACGGCAGGATGGGCGCCACCTGCGAGATGGTGAGTTTGAGCAGCGGATAGCCGAAGGTCTGGTCGGTCACCGCCATGCCCAGGGCACGCAGGCCGGAGGCCATGGACTGGTCCAGCGCCACGGCAAAGGTCTGCACGATACCGATCAGCAACGAGGCCAGGAAGGCGCCCGCCAGCGACCCCATGCCGCCCACCACGACCACCACGAAGATGATCGACCCCACCGACGCGGCCATGGCCGGCTCGGTGACGTAGGTGTTGCCGCCGATCACGCCGGCCAGGCCCGCCAGCGCGGCGCCACCGCCGAACACCAGCATGAAGACGCGCGGCACGTTGTGGCCCAGCGCCTCGACCATCTCCGGGTGCTTGAGCGCGGCCTGGATCACCAGCCCGATGCGGGTGCGGGTGAGCAGCAGCCAGACAGCCACGAGCATCAGCAATGCGACAAGCATGATGAAGGAGCGCGACTTGGGGAACTGCGTGCCGTACAGCGTGAAGAGCGGCCCCTGCAGCGCCTCGGGCAGGCCGTAGGGCACCGTGGACCGGCCCCACACCAGTTGCACCACCTCGAGGATCAGATAGGACAGCCCGAAGGTGACCAGCAGCTCCGGCACATGGCCGAACTTGTGCACCCGGCGCAGGCTGTAGCGCTCGAAGGCCGCGCCCAGCGCACCCACAAGCAGCGGTGCGATGAACAGCGCCGGCCAGAAGCCGAGCACGCCAGAGAGCGTGTACGCGAAGTAGGCACCCAGCATGTAGAAGCTGGTGTGCGCGAAATTGAGCACCCCCATCATGCTGAAGATGAGGGTCAGGCCGGAGCTGAGCATGAAGAGCAGCAGCCCGTAGCTCACGCCGTTCAGAAGAGAGATGAGAAAGAATTCCACTGTCGTCGAGCCTCAGGAAAACATCCGGCCCCGGGACCGGAGGCGGTCTCCGGCAGGCGCGGTGAGCATGGCCGGCGCGGTGCGCCGGCGGGCAGCGGAGGGGTGGCATCCGGGCCGGCGCGCGGCATGCCGGCGCGGCCCGTGCTACCCGACGGTATCAGGAGGGCCGCTTCATCTGGCAGCTGGTCGGCGTGCTGGCCACGTAGGGCTCGTAGTACTTGACCGGCGCCAGCGTGTAGCCCGTGTTCTCAGGGCTGTAGGGGTACTTGGCGCTGGCCTTCTCCCAGCGGGTGATCCACAGGCCCTGCTGCAGCTGGTGGTCGGCCTTGCGCATCTCGACGTCGCCATTGAAGCTCTTGAACTTCATGCCTTCCATGGCGGCAGCAACCTTCACCGGATCGGTGGACTTGGTCTTCACGAAGGCGTCGGTCAACATGGAGAAGGCCGTGTAGATCACGGTCGTGTACATGTCGTCGTTGAACTTCTTCTTGTAGGCCTCGGTCAGCGGCTTGATGGGGCCGTCGGCGTTGTAGTGGCTGTAGCCGACCTGATAAACCTTGCCGTCGGAGGCGGCGCCCATGGCCGTGGGCGTGCCGCTGGTCACGGCGTAATAGGTGTAGTACTTGACGTTCAGGCCCGCGTCGTTGCCGGCCTTGATCAGCAGCGCCAGGTCCGAGCCCCAGTTGCCGGTGATCACCGTGTCGGCGCCCGACTGCTTGATCTTGGCGATGTAGGGCGCGAAGTCGCGCACCTGCGCCAACGGATGCAGGTCGTCGCCCACGATCTGCACGTCGGGCCGCTTGCGCGCCAAGTTCTCCTTGGCGAACTTGCTGACCTGCTGGCCGTGCGAGTAGTTCTGGTTGATCAGGTAGACCTTCTTGATCTCGGGCTGATCCTTCATGTAGGTGGTCAGCGTCTCCATCTTCATGGAGGTGTCCGCGTCCAGCCGGAAGTGCCAGTAGCTGCACTTGCTGTTGGTGAGGTCGGGGTCCACCGCGGCATAGTTGATGTAGACCACCTCCTTGCCCGGATTGCGCGCGTTGTGCTTTTCCAGCGCGTCCATGATGGCCAGCGCCGGTCCGGACCCGTTGCCCTGCACGACGTAACGCGCCCCCTGGTCCATGGCCGAGCGCAGCGCCGCCGTGGTCTCCTGCGGGCTCAGCTTGTTGTCGATGCCGATGATCTCGAACTTGACGCCGGCCGCGTTCTTCTTGTTGAACTCCTCGGCCAGGAACTGGAAGGTCTTGAGCTGGTTGGTGCCCACCGCGGCCATCAGGCCCGACAGCGGGTCGAGCCACGCGATCTTGACGGTCTCGCCCTGCTGGGCGAAAGCGCTGCTGCTGAAGGCCAGAACGCAGGCGGCGGCGGTCAGGTTGAAAGAGGTCTTCAAGGCATGTCTCCTGTGTGGTGTCCCGGGTGCCGGAACTTGCACGAGCGTACAGTGCTTCACTGCGCGCTCGCTAGGGGAAAGCCCCGCGATTCCCCTCTGGAGAAAGCCTTTTCTATCACCCGGGCGACAGCCGCCGCCGCACCATTTCTACCCTCGGGTAGCACACGACTGGTGCATGCGCGTCAGGGCCGCTTCATCTGGCAGCTGGTGGGCGTGCTGGCCACGTAGGGTTCGTAGTACTTGACCGGCGCGAAGGTGTAGCCGGTGTTCTCCGCGTCATACGGATACTTGCCGCCGGCCTTCTCCCAGCGGGTGATGTACAGGCCCTGCTGGAGCTGGTGGTCCGCCTTGCGCATCTCGACCTCGCCGTTGAAGCTCTTGATCTTCATGCCCTCCAGCGCCGCAGCCACCTTGACCGGATCGGTCGACTTCGTCTTCACGAAGGCGGCGTCGAGCAGGGCGAAGGTGTGATAGATCGAGTTCTGCGTCATGTCGTCGTTCATGCGCTTCTTGAAGTCGGCCATCAGCGGCTGGATCGGCGGGCCCATGTTGTAGTGGCCGTAGCCCACCACGTACACCTTGCCGGCGGCCGAGGCGCCCATGGCCGTGGGCGCGCCCGAGCCGAAGGCGTAGTAGGTATAGAACTTCACCGTGTCCAGCAGGCCTGCGTCGTTGGCGGCCTTGATGAGCAGCGCCAGGTCGGAGCCCCAGTTGCCGGTGATCACCGTGTCGGCGCCGGACTGCTTGATCTTGGCGATGTACGGCGCGAAGTCACGCACCTGTGCCAGCGGATGCAGGTCGTCGCCCACGATCTGGATGTCGGGCCGCTTGCGCGCCAGGTGCTCCTTGGCGAACTTGCTGACCTGCTGGCCGTGCGAATAGTTCTGGCCGATCAGGTAGACCTTCTTGATCTCCGGCTGGTCCTTCATGTAGGTGGTCAGCGCCTCCATCTTCATGGAGGTGTCGGCGTCCAGGCGGAAGTGCCAGTAGCTGCACTTGCCGTTGGTGAGGTCCGGATCCACCGCGGCGTAATTGAAGTACACGACCTCCTTGCCGGGATTGCGCGCGTTGTGCTTTTCCAGCGCGTCGATGATGGCCAGGGCCGGTCCGGAGCCGTTGCCCTGGGTCACGTAGCGCGCGCCCTGGTCCATGGCCGAGCGCAGTGCGGCCGTGGTCTCCTGCGGGCTCAGCTTGTTGTCGATGCCGATGATCTCGAACTTGACGCCCGAGGCATTGGTCTTGTTGAAGTGCTCGGCCAGCAGCTGGTAGGTCTTGAGCTGGTTGGTGCCGACGGCGGCCATGAGACCCGAGAGCGGGTCCATCCAGGCGATCTTCACGGTCTCGCCCTTCTGGGCGAAGGCGCTGGTGGCCATCACGGCCAGCGCGGCGGCAGCAAGGTGCTTCAAGCGGACATTCATCGGTGTTGTCTCCGGGTGTTGGGTCCGCGCAGCGTAGCCACGGGGCCGCCGCCAGCGCTCAGGGAACACCCGAAAAAAAGGCCGCGGATGCGGCCTTCCCTATCGCGCAGGCGACAGCCCGCCGTGAATGGCTCAGAGCCCCGGCAGCTTGTAGTCCTTGAGCAGCTCGCGGATGCGCGTCTTGAGGATCTTGCCGGTTGCGCCCAGCGGGATCGCGTCGACGAAGACCACGTCGTCCGGAATCTGCCACTTGGCCGTCTTGCCCTCGTAGAACTTCAGCAGTTCCTCGCGCGTGACCTCGGCCCCGGCCTTCTTCGCCACGACCACGATCGGCCGCTCGTCCCACTTGGGGTGGAACACGCCGATGCAGGCCGCCATGGCCACGGACGGATGGGCCACGGCGATGTTCTCGATGTCGATGGAGCTGATCCATTCGCCGCCGGACTTGATCACGTCCTTGCTGCGGTCGGTGATCTGCATGAAGCCATCGGTGTCGATGGTGGCCACGTCGCCGGTGGGGAACCAGCCGCCCCCGCGCAGCGGGTCGCCGCCCTCGCCCTTGAAGTACTCCTTGACGATCCACGGGCCCTTGACCAGCAGGTCGCCGTAGGTCTTGCCGTCCCAGGGCAGTTCTTCACCGTCGTCGCCGACGATCTTCATGTCCACTCCGAAGATGGCGCGGCCCTGCTTCATGCGCAGCGCCAGCTGCTCCTCCGCCGGCAGCGACAGGTGCTTGTTCTTGAGCGTGCACAGGGTGCCCAGCGGGCTCATCTCGGTCATGCCCCAGGCATGCAGCACATCCACGCCGTACTGCTCGCGGAAGGCGTTGATCATGGCCGGCGGGCAGGCAGAGCCGCCGATCACCGTGCGGTTGAGCTTGCTGAACTTGAGGCCCTGCGCCTGCATGTGGCCCAGCAGCATCTGCCAGACCGTGGGCACGCCGGCCGCGAAGGTCACACCCTCGGCCTCGATCAGTTCGTAGACCGACTTGCCGTCCAGCGCCGGGCCGGGGAACACCATCTTGGCGCCCACCAGCGCCGCGGAATACGGAATGCCCCAGGCATTGACGTGGAACATGGGCACCACCGGCAGCACCGAGTCGCGCGCCGACAGGCACATCACGTCGGGCAGGCAGGCGGCGTAGGCGTGGAGGATGGTCGAGCGGTGGCTGTAGAGCGCGGCCTTCGGATTGCCCGTGGTGCCGCTCGTGTAGCACATGCTGGAGGCCGAGTTCTCGTCGAAGCTGGGCCAGTCGTAGGTATCGGTCTGGCCCCCGATCCAGTTTTCGTAGCTGACGAGGCCCGGAACGCCGCTGTCGGCCGGCAGCTTGTCGGTATCGCACAGGGCCACCCACTTCTTCACCGTCGGGCAGCGCGCGTGCACGGCCTGCACCAGCGGCAGGAAGCTGAGGTCGAAACACAGCACCTGGTCTTCGGCATGGTTGGCGATCCAGGCGATCTGGTCGGGATGCAGGCGCGGGTTGATCGTGTGCAGCACGCGGCCGCTGCCCGAGACGCCGTAGTACAGCTCCAGGTGGCGGTAGCCGTTCCAGGCCAACGTGGCCACCCGGTCGGAGAACAGCAGGCCTTCGGCTTCCACGGCGTTGGCCACCTGGCGCGCGCGGCGTGCGCAATCGGCCCAGGTGTAGCGGTGGATGTCGCCCTCGACACGGCGCGAGACGATCTGGCCGTCGCCGTGATGGCGCTCGGCGAACTCGAGCAGGTTGGAAATCAGCAGGGGGCGGTCTTGCATCAGGCCCAGCATGTGGGAGGCTCCTTGGTAGCGAAGGCGAAGGCGGATGGGGTCGTGTGTCGCATGGCTGCGCGGCAGCCCGGGCGTGGAATGCTGGCGCCGGGCGCGCCGGCCATGGACAAAGCCGGCTGAGTATTGCGCAGTGCAGCATGCGCACCCCATCGGGAATCCCCGTAAATCCGGCGGGCGAAAAGGCTTCACGGACAATCCGGCGATGAGTTCCCTGCCCTCGTCCAGCCCCTCCGTGCCCAGCGTGGAGGGCCATGCCGCGCCGCACTGGCGCGAAGGCTTCGCGAGCCTCGGCCCGGCCTTCTTCACCCGCCTGCGCCCCACGCCCCTGCCCTCGCCGACGCTGATCGCCACCAGCGAGCGGACGCGGCAGTTGCTGGGCTGGTCGCGCGACCGGCTCGAATCGCCCGAAGCCCTGCAGGCCCTGGCCGGCAATGCCGTGCTGGAAGGCAGCGATCCGCTCGCCACGGTCTACAGCGGCCACCAGTTCGGCGTCTGGGCCGGCCAGTTGGGCGACGGCCGGGCGATCCTGCTCGGGGAGACCGACAGCGGCTTCGAGGTCCAGCTCAAGGGCGCGGGCCGCACACCCTACTCGCGCATGGGCGACGGCCGGGCCGTGCTGCGCTCCAGCATCCGCGAGTTCCTGTGCAGCGAGGCGATGCATGCCCTGGGCATTCCCACCACGCGCGCCCTGGCGCTTGTCGGTTCGCCCGCGCCGGTCGCGCGCGAAAGCATCGAGACCGCCGCCGTCGTGACCCGCGTCGCGCCCAGCTTCATCCGCTTCGGCCACTTCGAGCATTTCGCCAGTCGGGGCCAGCACGAGGAACTGCGCCAACTGGCCGACTTCGTCATCGACCGCTTCTACCCGGACTGCCGCAGCGACACGCGCTTTGGCGCCAATGCCTACGCCAGCCTGCTCAACGCCGTGAGCGAGCGGACGGCGGCGCTGATGGCGCAGTGGCAGGCCGTGGGCTTCTGCCATGGCGTGATGAACACGGACAACATGTCCATCCTGGGCCTGACCATCGACTACGGCCCCTTCCAGTTCCTGGACGGCTTCAACCCGGCCCACGTCTGCAACCACAGTGATTCCCAGGGCCGCTATGCCTACAACGCCCAGCCCAACGTCGCCTACTGGAACCTCTTCTGCCTGGCGCAGGCCCTGATGCCGCTGATCGGCGAGGAAGAACTCGCGCTGGCGGCCCTCAAGTCCTACCGCGAGGTCTTCCCGCTGCGCTTCGAAGCCGCCATGCTGGCCAAGCTGGGCCTCGCCCAGCCCGTGGCCGGCGACGCCGCGCTGCTGGAGGCGCTGCTGCGCGTGATGGCCGCCGAGCGCATCGACTGGACCATCTTCTGGCGCCGCTTCGCCCACTACCGTGCCGGCGGCCCGGCCGATCCGCTGGACGACCTGTTCGTGGACCGCACCAGCTGGCGACACTGGTTGTCGGCCTTCGAGCGCCGCCCGACCGACGCCGACGCGGCGGCGGCCGTCGCTACACTGCGCGCCAATCCGCGCTTCGTGTTGCGGAACCACCTGGGCCAGCAGGCCATCGAAGCCGCCCAGAAGGGCGACTTCTCCGGCGTCCACACCTTGCTTGCGCTGCTGGAGGCCCCATTTGACGAGCATCCCGGCATGGACGCCTATGCCGACTTCCCGCCCGACTGGGCATCTGCCATCGAAATCAGCTGCTCCTCATGACCGAACCCACCATCCGCAAGACCGACGCCGAATGGAAGGCGCTGCTGGCCGAAAAGGGCGCCGAGCCCGCCGCCTTCAACGTCACCCGCCATGCCGCCACCGAGCGGCCCTTCACCGGCAAGTACGAAGCGCACTGGGCCGACGGCAGCTACCACTGCATCTGCTGCGGCGCCAAGCTGTTCGACTCCGACACCAAGTTCGACGCCGGCTGCGGCTGGCCCAGCTTCTCGGCCGAGGCCGTGCCGGGCGCCATCACCGAGCATGTGGACCGCTCCCACGGCATGGTGCGCACCGAAACCGTCTGTAGCCAGTGCGGCGCGCACCTGGGCCACGTCTTCCCCGACGGCCCGGCGCCCACCGGCCTGCGGTACTGCATGAACTCGGCCTCGCTGGACTTCAAGCCCGAAGACACCGAGTAAGCCATAAAGAAGGCGCCATCCTCTCCCCGCATGAAAGCCCTGCTCGACTTCCTGCCGATCGTCCTGTTCTTCGGCGCCTTCAAGTTCTACGGCATCTACGTCGCCACCGGCGTGCTGATGGCCGTCACGGTGGTGCAGATGGCCATCGTCTACGCCATGGAGCGCCGGCTGCAGCCCATGCAGAAGGCGACGCTGGTGCTGATCCTGCTGTTCGGCGGCCTGACGCTGGCCCTGCACGACGACCGCTTCATCAAGTGGAAGCCGACGGTGCTCTACGGCGCCATGGCCCTTGCACTGGCGGTGGCGTTGTGGGGCATGGGCCGCAACGTGCTCAAGATGTTGTTGGGGAGCCAGCTAGTGCTGCCCGACCGCATCTGGCGCCGCCTGGGCGTGGCCTGGGTCTTCTATTGCGCCTTCATGTCGGCCATCAATGCCTATGTGGCGCTGTACTTCAGCACCGACGCCTGGGTCAACTTCAAGCTCTGGGGCTACGTCTTTCCCATCGCCTTCCTGGTGGCGCAGGGGCTGTATGTCGCACCTCATCTGCAGGCGCAACCCAGCGACAAGGAATCGGCATGAGCAACGACGCAGACCTGCCGCGTGTCGACGAACTCGAGGCCGCCCTGCGCGCGCAGCTGCAGCCCACCCATCTGGAAGTGCTGGACGAAAGTGCCGCCCATGCGGGCCATGCCGGCGCTGCCGCGGCGGGCTGGGGCACCCACTTCCGCGTGCGCATCGCCTCCCCGCTTTTCGAGGGCCGCACGCGGGTGGCGCGGCATCGCCTTGTGTATGATGCCGTCCAGCCTTTTGTTTCACGCGGCCTGCACGCGATCGCCATCGAGACACTTTGAGCAAGCGCTGCGCCGGTCCCACCGGCACCTGCCGCCAGGCCTCTTCCCCCCTTCCCCTCCATCGGCCCGATTCCGGCGCCAATCCGACCCTCCTAGCCGTTTTCCGATCATGAAAAAACAAGTGCTCCACGTTCTGGCCGCTGCCGCGCTGGCGGCTTCGCTGCCTGCCCTGGCGCAGAACGCCGCCATCGTCAACGGCAAGCCCGTACCGAAGGCACGCATGGAGGTACTGGCCCAGCAACTGGCCGCCGCCGGCCGGCCGGTGACGCCCGAAATGCAGGACCAGCTGCGCGAGGAAGTGATCACGCGCGAAGTCTTCATGCAGGAAGCGCAGAAGCAGGGCCTGGACCGCAGCGACGAGTTCAAGGCGCAGATGGAACTGGCTCGCCAGGCCATCCTGATCCGTCAGCTGTTCGACAACTACCGCAAGACCAATCCGGTCACCGACGCCGAGATCCAGGCCGAGTACGACAAGATCGCGGCGGCCAACAGCGGCAAGGAATACCACGCCCGCCACATCCTGGTGCCGACCGAGGACGAGGCCAACAAGATCCTGGCCGAGCTCAAGAAGGGCGCCAAGTTCGAAGACCTGGCCAAGAAGTACTCGAAGGACCCGGGCTCCGGCGCCAACGGTGGCGACCTGGACTGGACCACCCCGGCCAGCCTGGTGCCCGAGTTCTCGCAGGCCATGGTCAAGCTCAAGAAGGGCGAGACCACCGCGGCGCCGGTCAAGTCCGAATTCGGCTGGCACATCATCCGCCTGGACGACACGCGCGAGATGCAGTTCCCCAAGCTGGACGAGGTGAAGGCCCAGCTGACGCAGCAGATGCAGCAGCAGAAGCTGCAGAAGTACCAGGAAGAGCTGCGCAGCAAGGCGCGCGTCGAGTAAATCCGCCGGCCACCTCCGGGTGGCGACGGTTCGGGGCGCCCGGCGCCCAACTGGTCAGTTCATGAATCGCGGCCCGGATGCTTCCTGCGTCCGGGCCGTTTTGTCGTCTGGCGCGGCAAGTCCCCATCCACCACGCTCGGCGCCCTGCACCAGCAGGGTCTGCAAGGCCGTGGCCGCCGCGGCCGGCACATTGAGTTCCACGTCGCGCCCATCGGTCGTCCGCCAGCGGATGGCCAGTTGGCCAGCCGCCTCCGCACCCACCGGCACGCCGAGGGTCACCTCGCCCACCACGGGCACGGCGCCTGGAAGGAGGGGCTTCGCATCGGTGGCCGTCTGCGGCGGCGTAGCGAAGTCAGCCTCGCGCAGCGCCTGGGCACGCGCCGATTCGGCCAGCAGATCCGCCGCGCCATCCGGCAAGGGCACGGCCCCCCATTCCGCCGCGACATGGGCACGCGACACGGCCTGGTGCAGCGGTCCGTGAAGGGCCAACAGCAGCCGGCGAGTGATCCACAGCGAGGTCCGTTCGCCCGTCTGTGCGACCAGGTGCAGCAGCAGCCGGTCTTCCGGCGCGACGTACTCGACGGTGATCTGGTGCAGTTGCATGGGCGCGAGTATGCGCGCCCCGCGCCGCCGGTCAGCCCACCCAGCGGCGAGCGTTGCGCCAGATTTCCATCCAGGGGCTGTGCGCTGCGCGGTCGCCCGAGGTCCAGCTCATCTGCACGTTGCGGAACACACGCTCCGGGTGCGGCATCATGGCCGTGAAGCGGCCGTCGGCCGTGGTCACCGCCGTCAGGCCGCCAGCGCTGCCGTTGGGGTTGAGCGGATAGCGCTCGGTCGGCTGGCCCGCATGGTCCACGAAGCGCATGGCCGCGATGGCGCTGCCGGCATTGCCACGGTGACGGAAGTCCGCATAGCCCTCGCCATGCGCCACAGCGATCGGCACGCGCGCGCCGGCCATGCCGGCGAAGAACAGGCTGGGCGAATCCAGCACCTCCACCTGCGACAGGCGCGCCTCGAAGCGCTCGCTGCGGTTGGTGGTGAAGCGCGGCCAGTCCTGTGCGCCCGGAATGATGTCGGCCAGCTCGGCGAACATCTGGCAGCCGTTGCACACGCCCAGGCCGAAGGTGTCGGTTCGGCCGAAGAAGTCGCCGAACTGCTGCGCCAGCCGCGGGTTGAAGGTGATGCTGCGCGCCCAGCCGATGCCGGCGCCCAGCGTGTCGCCGTAGCTGAAGCCGCCGCAGGCCACGATGCCCTGGAAGCGGGCCAGGTCGGCGCGGCCGCTCTGCAGGTCGGTCATGTGCACGTCGACCGATTCGAAGCCGGCCTCGTGGAAGGCATAGGCCATCTCCACATGCGAGTTGACGCCCTGCTCGCGCAGGATGGCGACGCGCGGCCGGGCACTGCCCACGAAGGCGGGCGCAGTGCCGAAGCCCTCCGGCAGGTGCAGATGCAGGCCGGTGTCGGCCGGGTCGCCGGCGGCGGCGTGCTCGGCATCGGCGCAATCGGGGTTGTCGCGCTCGCGGCAGATCTTCCAGCTCACGCTGTCCCACACTTGGTGCAGGTCGGCCAGCGTCGCGCTGAACACGGCCTTGGTGTCGCGCCAGACCTCGACCTTGCCCTTGCCGGCATCGATGGGCGAGCTTTGCGGGCGGGTCTTGCCGACGAAATGACTGAACACCGACAGGCCATGCGCGCGCAGCGTCTGCATGACCTCATTGCGCTCGGCCGTGCGCACCTGCAGCAGCAGGCCCAGCTCTTCGTTGAACAGGGCCTTGAGCGTGAGCTCCTCGCGGCGCGCGCTGACCTGCTGCGCCCAGTTCTTGGCGTCGCCCGTCTCCATGCGGCTGTCGCTGATGCCGTCCCCTTCGGTGATGAGCAGGTCGACGTTGAGCGACACGCCCACATGGCCAGCAAAGCCCATCTCGCAGGCTGCGGCGAACAGGCCACCGTCGCTGCGGTCATGCAGGGCGAGCAGCTTGCCTTCGGCGCGCAGCTGGTTGACGGCGTCCACCGTCTTGACCAGCAGTTGCGGATCGTCCAGATCGGGCACGCGGTCGCCGGTCTGGCCCAGCACCTGGGCCAGGATGCTGCCGCCCATGCGGTGCTGGCCGCGGCCCAGGTCGATGAGCACCAGCGTGGTGTCGGCTTCCTGCGCATCGAGCTGCGGCGTGAGCGTGCCGCGCACGTCGTCGATGCTGGCGAAGGCGCTGACGATCAGGCTTACCGGCGAGCTGACCTTCTTCTTGTCGGTGCCCTCGGCCCACTGCGTGCGCATGGACAGCGAATCCTTGCCGACGGGAATGGAGACGCCCAGCGCCGGGCACAGCTCCAGGCCCACGGCCTTGACCGTCTCGTACAGCGCGGCGTCCTCGCCCGGCTCGCCGCAGGCGGCCATCCAGTTGGCGGACAGCTTGACGCGGGCCAGTTCGATGGGCGCGGCCAGCAGGTTGGTGATGGCCTCGGCCACGGCCATGCGGCCCGATGCGGCGGCGTCCATGGCGGCGAGCGGCGTGCGCTCGCCCATGCTCATCGCCTCGCCGGCGAAGCCGCGGAAGTCGGCCAGCGTGACGGCGCAGTCGGCCACCGGCACCTGCCATGGGCCCACCATCTGGTCGCGGTGCGTGAGGCCGCCCACCGTGCGGTCGCCGATGGTGACCAGGAAGCGCTTGGAGGCCACGGTGGGATGCGCCAGCACCTGGATGGCGGCCTGCTGCAGGTCCACGCCCGTGAGCTCCAGCGGCTTGAAGTTGCGGTGGATGCGGGCCACGTCGCGGTGCATCTTGGGCGGCTTGCCCAACAGCACGTCCATGGGCATGCCCACGGGCTGGTTGGCAGCATCGGCCTGGGCGTCGGCCACCACCAGCTCGCGCTGCTCGGTCGCCACGCCCACCACGGCGAAGGGGCAACGCTCTCGCTGGCAGAAGGCGCGGAACTGGTCCAGCGACTCGGGCGCGATGGCCAGCACGTAGCGCTCCTGGCTCTCGTTGCACCAGATTTCCTTGGGTGCCAGGCCGGACTCTTCCAGCGGCACGGCGCGCAGGTCGAAGCGGGCACCGCGGCCGGCATCGTTGGTCAGCTCCGGGAAGGCATTCGACAGCCCGCCCGCGCCGACGTCGTGGATGGCCAGGATGGGGTTCTTCGCGCCCTGCTGCCAGCAGTGGTTGATGACCTCCTGCGCCCGGCGCTCGATCTCGGGGTTGCCGCGCTGCACCGAGTCGAAGTCCAGCTCGGCCGCATTGGCGCCGGTGGCCATGGAACTGGCGGCGCCGCCGCCCATGCCGATGCGCATGCCGGGCCCGCCCAGCTGGATCAGCAGCGTGCCGGCGGGAAACTGGATCTTGCTCGTCTGCGTGGCGTCGATCTGGCCCAGGCCGCCTGCGATCATGATGGGCTTGTGGTAGCCGCGCTGGACTGTGTCCACGTCGCTCGCCACGGTCTGCTCGTACTCGCGGAAATAGCCCAGCAGGTTGGGCCGGCCGAACTCGTTGTTGAAGGCCGCGCCACCCAGGGGGCCCTCGGTCATGATCTGCAGCGGGCTGGCGATATGGGCGGGCTTGCCGTAGCTGCCCTCCTCGGGCCACAGCTTGCTGACGGTGAAGCCCGTCAGGCCCGCCTTCGGCTTGGAGCCGCGGCCAGTGGCGCCCTCGTCGCGGATCTCGCCGCCGGCGCCGGTGGAGGCGCCCGGGAAGGGCGAGATGGCCGTCGGGTGGTTGTGCGTCTCCACCTTCATCAGCACGTGGTGCAGCGCCGCTTCCTTGGCATAGGTGGGCGCCTCGGCGCCCAGTTCGCTGCGGGCCACGAAGCGCTCGATGGCATGGCCTTCCATCACCGACGCGTTGTCCGAATAGGCGATGACCGTGTGCTGCGGGTTCGTCTTGTGGGTGTGGCGGATCATGCCGAACAGGCTCATCGGCTGGCGCTCGCCGTCGATGGTGAAGTCGGCATTGAAGATCTTGTGGCGGCAGTGCTCGCTGTTGGCCTGCGCGAACATCATCAGCTCGACGTCGGTCGGGTTGCGGCCGAGCTTGCCGAAGGCATCGACCAGGTAGTCGATCTCGTCCTCGGCCAGCGCGAGACCGAAGGTGATGTTGGCCTCGACCAGCGCGGCGTGGCCGCCGCCCAGCACGTCCACGTGGGCCATGGGCTGCGGCGGAAGCTCGGCGAACAGAGCGGCGGCGCCGTCCACGCCCGGCAGCACCGATTCGGTCATGCGGTCGTGCAGCAGGCCGGCCACCTGGGCCAGGGCCCCGACATCCAGCACCGGGGCGCGGCCCAGCAGGGGCGCCTTCAGGCCGATGTGGTACTGCGTGACGCGCTCCACGCGGCGCAGGGCGAGGCCGCAGTTGCGGGCGATGTCGGTGGCCTTGGAGGCCCAGGGCGAGACGGTGCCCAGCCGGGGGCTGACGACCAGGGTGGCGCCCTGCGGCGCGGCACCGGCGTCGAAGGGCTCGCCGTAGGTCAGCAGCGCGGCAAAACGTTCGCGCGCGGCGGCATCCATCTCGGCATCCGACAGAACCAGGTGGACAAAGCGCGCCGTGATGGCATTGATGCGCGCGTCCACCGCCTGCAGGCGTGGCAGCAACTGGCGTGCGCGGAAGTCGCTGAGCGCCGCCCCTCCTTCGAAGATGGTCACGACGGGAGGAACGGTGGATGCGGGCTGCGTCACGGTGGGCGGGGCCTGGGGCCGAAAGGACAGAAGGGAGAGAGGCGGCAACCGGCCGCTGACTGGGGCCGTTCGCGAAAACCCTGCATTTTAGGGGGCGAGTGGGATAATCCCCGGATGAGCATTACCTACCACGACGCCGAAGGCATTGCCGCGATGCGCGTCGCCTGCCGCCTTGCGTCCGAGGTGCTGGACTACCTGACGCCCTTCATCAAGCCCGGCATCACCACCAACGAGATCGACCGGCTGGCCGCCGAGTACATGGTCACGCAGGGCACCACCTCCGCCACGGTGGGCTACAAGGGCGCGGGCGACGTGCCTTTCCCCAAATCGCTGTGCACCTCGGTCAACCATGTGGTGTGCCATGGCATCCCGGACGACAAGCCCCTGAAGAAGGGCGACATCATGAACATCGATGTCACCGTCATCAAGGACGGCTGGTACGGCGACAACAGCCGGATGTTCGTGATCGGCGACGCCTCCATCGCCGCCAAGCGGCTGTGCCAGATCACCTTCGAAGCGATGTGGCACGGCATCCTGCAGGTCAAGCCCGGCAACCACCTGGGCGACGTGGGCCACGCCATCCAGCGCTTCGCCGAGGGCAACGGCTATTCGGTGGTGCGCGAGTTCTGCGGCCACGGCGTGGGCCGCACCTTCCATGCCGAGCCCCAGGTGCTGCACTACGGCCGCCCAGGCACCATGGAAGAGCTCAAGCCCGGCATGATCTTCACCATCGAGCCGATGATCAACGCCGGCAAGCGCGACATCAAGGAAGACCACCGCGGCGGACGCTACGACGGCTGGACCATCGTGACGCGCGACCGCTCGCTCTCCGCCCAGTGGGAGCACACGGTGCTGGTCACCGAGACGGGCTACGAGGTGCTGACCCTGTCGGCCGGCAGCCCGCCGCTGCCCTCCTTCGTGCCCGCCGCCAGCGGCCAGCCGGCGCCCGTCGCCGCCTGACGCACCGCGCAGGCATGGGCTTTTCCGTCGCCGTCGATCTGCCGGCCAGCCTGCGCGAGCAGCTGCGCGCCGGCAAGAGCGCCGTGTTCGAGCGCCTGCTCGCGCCGCAGGGTGTGCGCAACATCCACGCCGTGCTCAAGGAGCTGGCGGGCCAAGCCGATGCGGCCTTGCGCGCCTTGTGGCAGGACGCCGGCTTTGGCGACGAGCTCGCCCTGGTGGCCGTGGGCGGCTACGGCCGCGGTGAGCTTTTTCCGTACTCCGACGTCGACGTGCTGCTCCTGCTGCCGGCCGGCAGCGAGCTCGAGCCGGCGCGGCTGGAGGCCTTCATCGGCCGCTGCTGGGACGCCGGACTGGAGATCGGCTCCAGCGTCCGCACGCTCGACGAGTGCCTGAGCGAATCGGCCAAGGACGTCACCGTTCAGACGGCCCTTCTCGAGTCCCGCCATGTGTGCGGCAGCAAGCGGCTCTTCACCGCCTTTCGCAAGGCCTTCGACGAGGCGATGGATCCGCATGCCTTCTTCCTGGCGAAGTCGCAGGAGATGCGGCACCGCCACCAGAAGCACGATGGCACGCCCTATTCGCTGGAGCCCAACTGCAAGGAATCGCCGGGCGGCCTTCGCGACCTGCACACCGTGCGCTGGGTGGCCCAGGCTGCCGGCCTGGGCAAGCGCTGGGAAGACTATGCGCGCAACGGCCTGGCCACGCCCTTCGAGGTCAAGCAGATCAAGCGCAACGAGGCACTGCTCTCGCTGATCCGCGCCCGCCTGCATGCCGTGGCCAAGCGCCGCGAGGACCGGCTGGTCTTCGACCTGCAGACCGCCGTGGCCCAGACCTTCGGCTACGAGAACGAGACGGGCCGCCGCGCCAGCGAGGCGCTGATGCGCCGTTACTACTGGGCGGCCAAGGCGGTGACGCAGCTCACCGAGATCCTGATGCTGAACATCGCCGAGCGGATCAACCCGCAGTCGGCCACGCTCACCCGCATCAACGACCGCTTCTTCGAGAAGGGCGGGACCATCGAGGTGGCCAGCGACGATCTGTACGAGAAGGATCCGCACGCCATCCTCGAGACCTTCCTGCTCTACCAAAAAACCATCGGCGTCAACGGCCTGTCGGCGCGCACCCTGCGTGCGCTCTACAACGCCCGGGGTCGCATGGACGCGCGGTTCAGCAACGACAAGGTCAACCATGCGACCTTCATGCGCATGCTGCTGGAGCCCCGCGGCATCACGCATGCCATGCGTCTGATGAACCAGACCTCGGTGCTGGGCCGCTACCTGCGCGTCTTCCGCGGCACGGTGGGGCAGATGCAGCATGACCTGTTCCACGTCTACACGGTGGACCAGCACATCCTGATGGTGCTGCGCAACGTGCGCCGCTTCTTCATCGCCGAGCATGCGCACGAATACCCCTTCTGCTCGCAGTTGGCGGCCGGCTGGGACAAGCCCTGGATCCTGTACGTGGCCGCCCTGTTCCACGACATCGCCAAGGGCCGCGGCGGCGACCATTCCGAGCTGGGGGCGCGCGACGTGCGCCGCTTCTGCCAGAAGCACGGTATCGGCCGCGAGGACACCCGGCTGATCGAGTTCCTTGTCGCCAACCATCTGGTGATGAGCAACGTGGCGCAGAAGCAGGACCTGTCCGACCCCGAGGTGATCGGCTCCTTCGCCCAGCGCGTCGGCAGCGAGCGCTACCTGACGGCGCTCTACCTGCTGACGGTGGCCGACATCCGCGGCACATCGCCGCGCGTGTGGAATGCCTGGAAGGGCAAGCTGCTCGAAGACACCTACCGCCGCACCTCGCGCGCGCTGGGCGGCCACCTGCCCGACCCCGACGCCGAGGTGGAGGCCCGCAAGCGCGAGGCGCTGACGCTGCTGCAACTGCATGCCCAGCCCTTCGAGGCGCACAAGGCGCTGTGGGACACGCTGGACGTGAGCTACTTCATGCGCCATGACGCGGGCGAGATCGCCTGGCATGCCAAGAAGCTGTCGCGCTTCGTGGCGCCCAAGGGCATTCCGGCCGATCCGCATGCCAAGGCCATCGTGCGGGCGCGCCTGTCGCCGGTGGGCGAAGGGCTGCAGGTGGTGGTCTACACGCCCGACCAGCCGGACCTGTTCGCGCGCATCTGCGGCTATTTCGACCAGGCGTCGTTCAGCATCCTGGACGCGCGGGTGCACACGGCCACCAACGGCTATGCGCTGGACACCTTCCAGGTCGTGACGACCTTCCTGCCGGAGCATTACCGCGAGCTGATCAGCATGGTGGAGACCAACCTGGCGCAGACGCTGGACGCCTGGGGCGAGTTGCCCGCGCCCAGCCGCGGCCGGGTGTCGCGGCGGGTGCGCAGCTTCCCTATCCAGCCGCGGGTGTACCTCACGCCTGACGAGAAGGCGCAGCGCTGGCTGCTGACGATCTCGGCCAGCGACCGGGCCGGCCTGCTCTACAGCGTGGCCCGTGTGCTGGCGCGCCACCACCTGCACCTGCAACTGGCGAAGGTGACGACGCTGGGCGAGCGGGTGGAGGACAGCTTCCTGATCAGCGGTCCCGAGCTGTATGGCCAGAAGGGGCAGCTGGCGATTGAGACGGAGCTGATCGACGCGCTCGATGCGGCCTGAGCGCGGGGGGGCAAGCGGCTGCTGTCTTCCGGTCGCACAAGTGGCTGGAGCAGTAACCCGGCGGAGGACGTCGGCATGCGTGCTCCCGGTGCACGCTCGCGCCGACCGACTTGGCGCACAAGCGATGTGCTCGCTGTCCATCGACGTGCTTTGGGCACTGCACGGCGCCGCGAATGGCACCTCCGCACGCACACCGCCATCCCCCGCCTCGACGCTGCGCACGAATCCCTCCAGTTCGACGCTGCGCGCGAGCCCTTCCCTTGGAGCCCGAAGTTTCACGGGATCTCTTGGGCAACTTGGGTCAGCCAACCCCGACCGTTCGGGCTGAGCCTGTCGAAGCCCCGCGCGAGCGCCGCGTTGCGGCGGTCAGGGCGGGTCGGACGTTGACGCCGCGCGCCGTCATGCCCTTCGACGAGCTCAGGGCGAACGGACTCGGAGGCCGCCGGCGGCAAATCCGGCCGTTCGGGACCATCGTCGAGGCGGGGGATGGCGGTGTGCGTGCGGAGGTGCCATTCGCGGCGCCGTGCAGTGCCCAAAGCACGTCGGTGGGGAGCGAGCACGCATCTGGTGAGGCAAGCCGGTCAGCGCGAGCGTGCACCGGGAGCGCGCATGCCGACGTCCTCCGCCGGGTTAGCGGTACACCGCTGGTGCGCCCCGACATAGCGCGCCGCACCGAGCAGCTCTGACCTCGGCTCGGCATCACCATGGCCACGACCTTCGTCAGCACGATCGTCAGCGCCGACCCATGAGGCAGACCCCGCAAACGCCCCCGATCGCATACCCCCGCGTCTCGATCTTTACGCCGTTTTGATACGGCACCGGCCAGTCTCTACACCGTCTTGACGCGCCCCTCCAGACACTGCCAGCCATCGTCTTTCCGATGACTGGAGTGAGAAATGGACATCGTCTGGCTCGCCGCCATCGCCGCCCTGTGGGCCGGCATGGTGGCGCTGGTGTATGCGCTGGCCGCCATGGAGCGGCCGAACGGGGGCCGGCCATGATGTCGCTCGCCGCCCTCTACGGACTGGCCGGCACGCTCGCCGCCCTGCTGCTGGCCTACCTGGTCTACGCCCTGATCCGCGCGGAGGACTTCTGATGACCGCCTCCGCCTGGACCCTCCTGGCCGTCTTCCTCGGCCTCCTGCTGATCCTCGCCTGGCCGCTGGGCCGCTGGCTCGCCGCCCTCTGCGAAGGCCGTATGCCGCGCTGGATCGTCCGCATCGAAGCACCGCTCTACCGCCTGGCCGGCGTCGAGCCCAACTCCTCCATGGGTTGGATGGGCTACGCCCTCGCTCTGCTCGCCTTCAATGCCCTGGGCGCGCTGGTCGTCTACGGCCTGCAGCGCCTGCAGGCATTTCTGCCGCTCAACCCCGCAGGCCTGCCGGCCGTCTCCGGCGACTCGGCCTTCAACACCGCGCTCAGCTTCGCCACCAACACCAACTGGCAGGGCTATGCGGGCGAAAGCACCATGAGTTACCTCACGCAAATGCTGGCGCTGACGGTGCAGAACTTCCTCTCGGCCGCCACCGGCATCGCCGTGGCCTTTGCGCTGATCCGTGGCTTCGCGGCACGCGGCGAGGCGGGCCGGCGCAGCGCCCGCTTCGGCGCCATCGGCAATGCCTGGGCCGACCTCACGCGCCTCACGCTGTGGCTGCTGCTGCCGCTGTCCTTCGTGCTGGCCATCGTCTTCGTCGGCCAGGGCACGATCCAGAACTTCGACGGCTACAAGACCGTCACGACGATCGAGTCGACGGTCTACCAGGACCCGCAGAACGGCCCCGACGGCCAGCCGCTGAAGGATGCCGCCGGCAACCCCGTCACCAAGGAAGCGACGACGCAGACGCAGACCTTGCCCATGGGCCCCGTCGCCTCGCAGGAGGCCATCAAGATGCTGGGCACCAACGGCGGCGGTTACTTCAACGCCAACTCGGCCCATCCTTTCGAGAACCCGACGGCGCTCACCAACCTGCTGCAGATGCTGGCGATCTTCAGCATCCCCGCCGCGCTGTGCCTGGCCTTCGGCCAGGTGGGGGGCGACCGGCGCCAGGGCTGGGCGATCCTGGCGGCGATGACGGCGATCTTCGTCGTCGGCGTGATCGTCGCCACGGGCGCCGAGCAGGCCGGCAACCCGCTGCTGGCCGCGCTGGGGGTGGACCCATCGGCCGGCAACTGGGAAGGCAAGGACCTGCGCTTCGGCATCGCCGCCTCGGCCCTGTTCGCGGTGGTGACCACGGCCGCCTCCTGCGGCGCAGTGATCGCCATGCACGACTCGCTCACCCCGATGGGCGGGCTGGTCACGCTGGTCATGATGCAACTGGGCGAGGTGGTGTTCGGCGGCGTCGGCTCGGGCCTGTACGGCATGCTGGTGTTCGCCATCCTGGCGGTGTTCATCGCCGGCCTGATGATCGGCCGCACGCCGGAGTACCTCGGCAAGAAGATCGAGGTGTATGAGATGAAGCTGATCGCCATCGCCATCCTGGTGACGCCCATCCTGGTGCTGCTGGGCACGGCCGTGGCGGTGAGCGTGGAGGCCGGCCGCGCCGGCATCGCCAACCCGGGCGCCCATGGCTTCTCGGAGATCCTTTACGCCTTCACCTCGGCCGCCAACAACAACGGCAGCGCCTTCGCCGGCCTGTCGGCCAACACGCCCTTCTACAACACGATGCTGGGCGTGGCCACCTGGCTGGGCCGCTTCGCCGTCATGGTGCCGGTGCTGGCCATCGCCGGCGCCCTGGCCGCCAAGCAGCGCCTGCCGGTGACGGCCGGCACCCTGCCCACCCACGGACCGCTGTTCGTGGTGCTGCTGATCGGCACGGTGCTGCTGGTCGGCCTGCTCAACTATGTGCCGGCGCTGGCCCTGGGCCCCATCGTCGAGCAGCTGATGCTCTGGAAGTGAGGCGCGCCCCATGAACAACAACACGCTTTCCCTGTTCGACGGTGCGCTGGTGCGCCCCGCCCTCCTCGCGTCCTTCACCAAGCTGAGCCCGCGCGTGCAGTGGCGCAACCCAGTGATGTTCGTCGTCTACGTCGGCAGCATCCTGACCACGCTGCTGTGGGTACACAGCCTCAACTACCCCGGCGACACCGGCATGCGGCCGGGCTTCATCCTCGCGGTGTCGCTGTGGCTGTGGTTCACCGTGCTCTTCGCCAACTTCGCCGAGGCGCTGGCCGAAGGCCGCAGCAAGGCGCAGGCCGCCTCGCTGCGCAGCCTGCGCAAGGACAGCTGGGCCAAGAAGCTCGAAGGCGCGCCGCGCGAGATGGCGCGGCTGGCCGAGCAACTGGCCCGCGTGCGTGCAGAGGGCGCGACGCCCGAGCCGGCCACGGCCGAATCCACCAGCGCCATCTGGCGCCCCGAGCGCGCCACCAACCTCCGCAAGGGTGACGTGGTGCTGGTCGAGGTCGGCGACATGATTCCGCTGGACGGCGAGGTCATCGAAGGCGTGGCCTCGGTGGACGAGTCGGCCATCACCGGCGAATCGGCGCCCGTGGTGCGCGAATCCGGCGGCGACTTCTCCTCCGTCACCGGCGGCACCCGCGTGCTGTCGGACTGGCTGGTGGTGCGCATCGGCGTGAACCCGGGCGAATCCTTCCTGGACCGCATGATCGGCATGGTCGAAGGCGCCAAGCGGGCCCGCACGCCCAACGAGATCGCGCTGACCATCCTGCTGGTGGCGCTGACGCTGGTCTTTTTGATGGTGACGGTGACGCTGCTGCCCTATTCGCTCTTCAGCGCGCAGGCGGCGGGCACCGGCACGGTGGTGTCCGTCACCGCGCTGGTGGCGCTGCTGGTGTGCCTGATCCCGACCACCATCGGCGGCCTGCTGTCTGCCGTCGGCGTGGCCGGCATGAGCCGCATGATGCAGGCCAACGTGATCGCCACCTCGGGCCGCGCGGTGGAGGCCGCGGGCGACGTGGACGTGCTGCTGCTCGACAAGACCGGCACCATCACCCACGGCAACCGCCAAGCCTCGGCCTTTTTGCCGGCGCCGGGCGTGAACAAGGCGCGCCTGGCCCATGCGGCGCAGTTGGCCTCGCTGGCCGACGAGACGCCCGAGGGCCGCAGCATCGTCGAGCTGGCCCGCCGCGAGGGCGTCGACGTTCCGCCGGTCGACGGCGCCGTGTTCGTGCCCTTCACCGCCCAGACCCGCATGAGCGGCGCCGATCTGCCCGCCGCCGCGCTGGACCTCACCGGCGACGCCGTGCCGCTGCGCAAGGGCGCCGTGGAGGCGGTGCGCCGCCATGTGGAGTCGCTGCGCGGCACGATGCCCGCCGAGCTGCTGCGCGCTGCCGACGAGGTGGCCCGCCGCGGCAGCACGCCGCTGGCCGTGGCGGAGGGCGCCCGCGTGCTGGGCATCGTCGAGCTCAAGGACATCGTCAAGACCGGCATCCGCGAGCGCTTCGCGCAGCTGCGGCGCATGGGCATCCGCACGGTGATGATCACCGGCGACAACAAGCTCACGGCCGCCGCCATCGCCGCCGAGGCCGGCGTGGACGACTTCCTGGCCGAAGCCACGCCCGAGGACAAGCTCAAGCTGATCCGCCAGTACCAGTCCGATGGCCGGCTGGTGGCCATGACCGGCGACGGCACCAACGACGCGCCCGCCCTGGCCCAGGCCGACGTGGCGGTGGCCATGGGCAGCGGCACGCAGGCCGCCAAGGAGGCCGGCAACATGGTCGACCTGGACTCCAACCCCACCAAGCTGCTGGAGGTGGTGGAGACCGGCAAGGCCCTGCTGATGACGCGCGGCGCGCTCACCACCTTCAGCATCGCCAACGACGTGGCGAAGTACTTCGCCATCATCCCCGCCATCTTCGTGAGCACCTATCCCCAGCTCGCGGCGCTGAACGTGATGCGGCTGGCCAGCCCCTCCTCGGCCATCCTGAGTGCGGTGATCTTCAACGCGCTGATCATCGTCTTCCTCATCCCGCTGGCGCTCAAGGGCGTGCGCTACCGGCCCATCGGCGCCGCGGCGCTGCTGCGCCGCAACCTGGCCCTCTACGGCCTGGGCGGCCTGCTGGTGCCTTTCATCGGCATCAAGCTCATCGACCTGCTGCTGGCCGCGGTCGGCCTGGTCTGAACCTCTGGAGATGTCCATCATGACGAAGCAGAACCTCCTGCGTCCCTGCCTGGTGCTGTTCACCGCCCTGAGCCTGATCACCGGCGTGGTCTATCCCGTCGCCGTGACCGGCGTGGCCGGCACGCTGTTCCCGAAGCAGGCGGCCGGCAGCCTGGTGGAGCGCGACGGCAAGGCCGTGGGTTCCACCCTCATCGGCCAGAACTTCAGCGACCCCGGCCACTTCTGGGGCCGGCCCTCGGCCACCGCGCCGCAGCCCTACAACGGCAGCGGCTCCTCGGGCTCCAACCTGGGGCCGCTGAACCCGGCGTTGACCGATGCCGTGAAGGCCCGCGTCGAGGCCCTGCGCGCCGCCGACCCTGGCAACACCGCGCCGGTGCCGGCCGACCTGGTGACGGCCTCGGCCAGCGGCCTTGATCCGCACATCAGCCCCGAGGCGGCCCGCTACCAGGCCGCACGGGTGGCGCGGGTGCGAGGCCTCGATGCCGCAAAGGTGGAATCGCTGATCGACGCGCAGGTGCAGCGGCCCGCCCTGCCCTTCCTGGGTGAGCCGGTTGTCAACGTGCTGGCCCTCAACCTGGCGCTGGATGGGCTGGCCCACCGCTGAAAGCGCCCCATGCTCGCCGACCTTCTTGCCGCCGCCACG
Source organism: Pseudacidovorax intermedius (assembly GCF_003350475.1). GTDB lineage: Bacteria > Pseudomonadota > Gammaproteobacteria > Burkholderiales > Burkholderiaceae_C > Xenophilus > Xenophilus intermedius. Next base: position 163,650 of record NZ_QQAV01000010.1, on the reverse strand, counting down.
GCCCTGGTGGCCGTGCTGCTGCCCACCGGCGTGGCCTGGCTGATCGTGCGCGGCTGCGAACGCCATGCACGCCGCCGCCGGCCGCGCTGAGACCGCACCACGCCTCCGCCTCAACCTTCCTCCGCATCGAAGATGCCTTCTTTCATGACCTTCCGCGCTTCCCTGTTCTGCGTCCTTGGCCTCGGCCTGATCGCCCTCAACGCCCATGCCCAATCCGAACCGACGGCAGCCGACGCAGCCCCGCAGCCCTCGCCGCTGACCGCCAACGTTTCGCTGACGAGCAACTACAAGTTCCGCGGCCAGGACCAGGACACCATCGGCAACAACGGCTTCTACAAGACCAACGCCGCCAAGCCTGCCATCCAGGGCGGCTTCGACTACGCCCACGAAAGCGGCTTCTACGTCGGCAACTGGAACTCCAGCGTCAACTGGCAGGCCGGCAACTCCATCGAGAGCGACATCTACGGCGGCTACAAGTTCAAGGCCGGCGTCTTCGACCTCGACTTCGGTGTCCTGAGCTACATCTACCCCGGCAACCGCAACGGCAACACCACCGAGCTGTACGGCGCCGCCACCTGGACCGACGAGACCATCGGCGCCTTCACCGTCAAGTACTCCAGCACCGTCTCGAAGGATTACTTCGGCTTCGCCAGCAACCGCACCACCGGCTGGAAGGGCCGCGGCACCGGCTACCTGAACATCGCGTACAGCAAGGAAATCTTCCCGAAGGTGACGCTGAAGGCCTCGGTGGGCTACACCGCCCTGTCCAGCGACATCCGTCGCTTCACGCCCTACAAGAGCTACGTGGACTACAACGTGGGCGCCACCTACGACTTCGGCGGCGGCCTGAGCCTGACCGGCGCCATCGTCGGCGCCAACAAGAAGGACGCCTACCAGGCCGCCACCGTCCAGGTGGTGCTGCCCACGGGCACGCTGACCTACAGCGAGTCGCCCAACAAGGCCCGCTTCATCGCCACGCTGACCAAGACCTTCTGACGACGGTGCGGCCCGCTGCTAACCTGCCGCCCCGATGACCGAGCGCGAACGCCCCGACCCCGACGCCCTGCTCGCCCAGATGCAGGCGCAGGAGGGGCGAGCCCGCCGGGGCCGGCTGCGTATCTACTTCGGCGCCAACGCCGGCGTGGGCAAGACCTGGTCGATGCTCAGCGCCGCCCAGCGCGAGCGCGCCGCGGGCCGCGACGTGGTGGTGGGCGTGGTCGAGACCCACGGCCGCGCCGAGACCGCCGCCCTGGTCCACGGCCTGGAACAGCTGCCACTGCGCGAGACCCCGCACCGTGGCCATGTGCTGCGCGAGTTCGACCTCGACGCCGCCCTGGCCCGCGGCCCGCAGCTGCTGCTGGTGGACGAGCTGGCCCACAGCAACGCGCCCGGCTCGCGGCACGGCAAGCGCTGGCAGGACGTGCAGGAACTGCTGGAGGCCGGCATCGAGGTCTGGACCGCGCTCAACGTGCAGCACCTGGAAAGCCTCAACGGCACCGTGGGCGCCATCACCGGCATCCGCGTGCACGAGACCGTGCCCGACGGGGTGCTGGACGAGGCCGACGAGGTGGTGCTGGTCGATGCCACGCCCGACGAACTGCTGGCCCGTCTGGCCGCCGGCAAGGTCTACGTGCCGCAGCAGGCGCGGCAGGCGCAGCAGAACTTCTTCCGCAAGGGCAACCTGATCGCGCTGCGCGAGATCGCCCTGCGCCGCACCGCCGAGCATGTCGAAGACGACGTGCGCGGCTGGCGGGTGGAGCAGTCGGGCGCCCGCGCCGACGGCCAGACGCCGCCGGCCTGGAACACCTCGGGCGCGCTGCTTGCGGCCATCGGCCCCGGCGAGGCTGCGGCCCACACGGTGCGCGTGGCGGCGCGCATGGCCGGGCAGCTCAACGTGCGCTGGCATGCGGCCTATGTGGAGACGGCGCGGCTCGCCCGCCTGCCCGCCGCCCCGCGCGACCAGGTGCTGGCCGCCCTGCACCTGGCCGAGGAACTGGGCGCCGAGACCGCCGTGCTCACCGACGAGGACGTGGCCGGCGCGCTGGCGGCGCAGGCGCGGCGCCTCAATTGCGCCACGCTGATCCTCGGCCCCGCAGCCGGCAGCGACGACGCGCCCACCTGGGACCGCTGGCTGGCCCGCATCCGCCGGCCGCTGGCCGAGCGCCTGGGCCGCCGCGCGCCCGACCTGGACCTGGTCTGCGTGGGCCGCACCGACAGCGCACGCCGCCTGGCCCGCTCGCCCGCCGGCCTGCGCACCGGCAACACCGAGGACGAACCCGCCCGCGCGGCGGCGCCCTGGAAAGGCCTGGCCTGCGCCGCCGCCGTCTGCGTGGGCGTGACGCTGCTGGCCACGCCGCTGTCGGGCGTGCTGGAGCTGTCGAACATCGTCATGCTCTACCTGCTGGGCGTGGTGGGCGTGGCCTGGCGCTTCGGCCGCACGCCGGCGGCCTTCGGCGCGCTGCTGAACGTGCTGGCCTTCGACTTCTTCTTCGTGCAGCCCACCTTCTCCTTCGCGGTGAGCGACGTGCAGTACGTGCTGACCTTCGCCGTGATGCTGGGCGTGGGCCTGCTGGTGGGCCAGCTCACGGCGGGGCTGCGCTTCCAGGCCGCCGTGTCGGCCAGCCGGGCGCTGCGCACGCAGTCGCTGTTCGAGCTCACGCGCGACCTGTCGGCCGCGCTGGAACGCACCCAGGTGGCGGACATCGGCGCCGCCGCCGTGCAGCGCCATTTCGGCGGCGAGGCGTTGGTGCTCACCGCCGACGCGCAGGACCGGCTGCAGCCGCCGGCCGCCGCGCCCGCGGGCTTCGACTTCAGCGTGGCCGACTGGGCCTGGCAGCATGGCCAGAGCGCAGGCCTGGGCACCGGCACGCTGTCGGCCCAGCCCTGGCACTACGTGGCCCTGAAGGCCCCGATGCGGGTTCGCGGCGTGCTGGCCCTGCGCCCCGCCGAACCGCGTTGGCTGCTGGTGCCCGAGCAGGCCCAGCAGCTGGAGACGCTGGCCCGCCAGATCGCCATCGCCGTCGAGCGGGTGCACTACGTAGAGGTGGCGCAGCAGGCCGTGGTGGACATCGAATCCGAACGCCTGCGCAACGCGCTGCTGGGCGCCCTTTCGCACGACGTGCGTACGCCGCTGACCGCGCTGATCGCGCTGACCGAATCGCTGCAGCGCCTGCCCGGCGCGGATGCGTCGCCCGCCATCGGCGAGGCCACGCAGGCCATCGTGGCGCAGGCGCGGGCACTGAGCGCGCTGGTCAACAACCTGCTGGACATGGCGCGGCTGGAAAGCGGGGCGGCCGGCGGCGCCGTGAGCCTGCGGCGCGACTGGCAATCGGTGGAGGAAGTGGTGGGCAGCGCCATCCGCGCCACGCGCTCCGTGCTGCCCACGGGCGCCGTTCGCACCGCCCTGCCCGCCGAGCTGCCGCTGGTCGAATTCGACGCCGTGCTGCTGGAGCGCGTGCTGGTCAACCTGCTGGAGAACGCCGCCCGCTACGGCGCGCCGCCGGTGGTGATCTCGGCCCGGGCGCTGCCGCAGACGCTGCAGCTGACGGTGCGCGACCATGGCCCCGGCCTGCCCGCATCGCTGCAGGGCCAGCCGGACCAATTGTTCGAGAAGTTCACCCGCGGCCATGCCGAGTCGGCCACGCCCGGGGTGGGCCTGGGCCTGGCCATCTGCAAGGCCATCGTGCAGGCCCATGGCGGGCAGATCCATGCGGCCGATGCGGTGCCGGACGCGGCGGGCGGCGGCGCAGAATTCACCGTCACGCTTCCCCGGCGCGAGCCGCCGGCCGCGCCTGCCTGAACCTTCCGCCATGCCTGTCGCCGCCCCGCCGCCCTCCGCTTCCAGCCCCACCGCCGTCGTCATCGAGGACGAGCCGCAGATCCGCCGCTTCGTGCGCGGCGCGCTGGAGGCCGAGGGCTGGCAGGTGCACGAGGCCGGCGAGCTGCGTGAGGGCCTGGCCATGGCCGGCACCCGCCAGCCCGACCTGCTGGTGCTGGACCTGGGCCTGCCCGACGGCGACGGTCTCGAGCTGATCCGCGACGTGCGGGGCTGGTCGGGCGTGCCGATCATCGTGCTCTCGGCCCGCAGCGACGAGGCCGACAAGATCGCCGCGCTGGACGCCGGCGCCGACGACTACCTCACCAAGCCCTTCGGCACCGGCGAGCTGCTGGCACGCGTGCGGGCCAACCTACGGCGGCCTCGCGCGGTCGGCGAAGTCCAGGCCGACCCGGTGTTCCGCTTCGGCGAGGGTGAAGGCGCCGTCGAAGTCGACCGCATGAACCGCCAGGTGCGGCGCGGCGGCGATCCCCTGCATCTCACGCCCACCGAGTACCGGCTCCTGTGCACGCTGATCGCCAATGCGGGCCGGGTGCTGACCCATCGCCAACTGCTGCGCGAGGTGTGGGGCCCTTCGCATGCCGAGCAGAGCCACTACCTGCGCGTCTACATGGGCCATCTGCGGCAGAAGCTGGAGCTGGACCCGGCCCAGCCGCGGCACCTGTTGACGGAGACTGGCGTGGGCTACCGGCTGGTGCTGCAGCCGGGCTGAACGGCACCGCAGCCAGCGCGGTCGTGGGACAGGCCGCACACGCGACACCGGCCGGTGCGCCCAGGGTCGCGCCGGCCCGCGGGCTATGATCGTGGGCTTGGGTGCGAGGCGCAGATGGGCGCCACGCAGGAGTCGCGAAGGTCGGGCCGCCTCGCGGATTGCTCCTGGAGATCCGTCCATGCATCGGACAGCCACGCCCCACGCCCTTCCGCGCGCGCAGCGCATCGCCCAACGCGCCTTCGCGGCCTTCGAACGCTTCCTCCACATCGAAGCCGTCAGTGGCATCGTGCTGCTGGCCGCCGCTGCCTTCGCCCTGCTGTGGGCCAACTCGGCATGGCGGGACAGCTACGACGCGCTGTGGCACCTGCCGGTGGGCCTGACCGTCGGCGCCTGGTCCGCGGCGCCCTCGCTGCACTTCTGGATCAACGACGGCCTGATGACGCTGTTCTTCCTGGTCGTCGGCATGGAGATCCGCCGCGAGATCCACGAAGGCGCGCTATCCAACCTGCGACAGGCGCTGCTGCCCATCGGTGCCGCGCTGGGCGGCGTGGCCGTTCCGGCGCTGCTGTACCTGGCGCTCAACCACGACCCCGTGCAGCAATCCGGCTGGGCCGTGCCCACGGCCACCGACATCGCCTTTGCGGTCGGCGTGCTCGCGCTGCTGGGGCGCGGCATCCCGGGCAACGTGCGCGTCTTCCTGCTGGCCCTGGCCATCATCGACGACGTGATCGCGGTGCTGATCATCGCCCTCTTCTACTCCGGCGGACTGGCGCCGGCCGGCTTTGCGGTGGCGGCCCTCGGCGTGCTGATGGTGCTGGGCCTGCAGCGCATCGGTGCCGGCTCGGCCTGGGCCTATGTGCTGCCGGGCGCCGTGCTGTGGGGCGGCATCCTGATGACCGGCGCGCACCCGACCCTGGCCGGCGTGGTGCTGGGCCTGATGACGCCGGTGCGCCCCGGCCGCCTGGGCCTGCCGGCCCAGGAGCTGATCGACGAGGCTGCCACGCACCTGCGCAGCGCGGCACAGGACGCACGCGTGGGCGCTGCACCTGCAGCCCTGCTGCATCCGCGGCGCCAACTGCTGTTGGCCCAGCGCGAGCTGGTGCCGCCGGTCTCGCGTGTGCAGATGGCGCTGCATCCCTGGGTCGCCTTCGGCGTGATGCCGATCTTCGCGCTGGCCAACGCCGGCGTGCACCTGGGCGGTGGCGGCGGCGATGCCGGCGCGGCGGCCTGGGTGATGGCGGGCGTGATGGTGGCGCTGGTGGCAGGCAAGCCGCTGGGCATCGTCGGCGCCAGCTGGCTGATGGTGCGCAGCGGGCTGTGCCGGCTGCCACCGGGCGTGGACTGGGGCGGCATCTGGCTGGTGGGCCTGCTGGCCGGCATCGGCTTCACCATGTCCATCTTCATCGCCATGCTGGCCTTCGCCGATCCAGACCTGCTGGCGGCCGCCAAGTTGGGCGTGCTGGGTGCTTCGGTGGTGGCGGCCGTGCTGGGGTTGGGCTGGGGCGCGGTGTATCGTCGCCGCGCAGCGCGGACGGACGCCGTGCCGCACGACCTTTCCCACCCCTCCCTGGCCGACGACCGCCCATGATGACCACCCTGCCCGGCCCCGACGGCCACGAACGCTGCCGCTGGTGCGCCGCCACGCCGCAGTACGGCGCCTACCACGACGACGAATGGGGCTATCCCGTGGCCGACGACCGGCGCCTCTTCGAAAAGCTGTGCCTGGAAGGCTTCCAGTCCGGCCTGAACTGGCTGACGATCCTGAACAAGCGCGAGAACTTCCGCGCCGCATTCCTCGGCTTCGACATCGCGCGCGTGGCCGCCTTCGGCGAGTCGGATGTCGAGCGGCTGCTGCAGGACGCGGGCATCGTGCGCCACCGCGGCAAGATCGAGGCGGCCATCCACAACGCCCGCTGCGCGCAGGAACTCATCGTCCGCGAAGGCTCGCTGGCCGCCTATGTGTGGCGGCACGAGGTGCCGGCCGACCGCGGCGACGGCATGACGGTGCGCGCCACCTCCCCCGCCTCCATCGCCATGTCCAAGGACCTCAAGAAGCGCGGCTGGAAGTTCGTCGGCCCGACCACGGTGTACGCCTTCATGCAGGCGATGGGCCTGGTCAACGACCATGCGGCGGGCTGCGCCTTCCGCGAGAAGGCGGTGCAGGCACGGGCGCGCTTCCAGCCACCCACGGGCCGCGGCTGAACGGCTGCGGCTGAGCGCCGGCCGCGACGTCGCGTCGCCCTGTCCCGCCCGCAGGCGCGTGGTTCGATGAGGCGCTCAGTCGGCGGGCAGCGCCCCGCCCAGCGCCTTGAGCCGCCGATAGAGCGTGCGTTCGCTCAGGCCCAGTTGCTGCGCCAGGGCCTTGCGGCTGAGGCCACGGTCGGCGGCCAGGCGCTGCAGTTCGGCGTCGCTCGGGCCGGAGGCCCGGGGCGCGGCGGGGACCGCGCCTGTCGCCGATGCTGCACCCGCCTGGGTGGCGGCGAGCAGCGCATCCGGCAGGTGGCCCTCGCGCACCTCGCCGCCATCGGCCAGCAGCTTGGCGCGCTCGATCACGTTGCGCAATTCGCGCACGTTGCCGGGCCAGGCGTAGCGCGCCAGCCGCGCCATGGCGGCCGCGTCGATGCGCCAGGCGTTCGGGGCCGACTCCTGCTGCAACAGGGTCTGCACCAGCACCGGCAGGTCCTCCACCCGCTCGCGCAGCGGCGGCAGGTGGATGGGAAAGGCGCTCAGACGGAAGTACAGGTCCTTGCGGAAGCGGCCGGCCTGCATCATGGCCTCCAGCGGCAGATGGGTCGCGGCCACCAGGCGCACGTCCGCCCGCTGCATCTGCACGGAGCCCACGCGGCGGAAGGTGCCGCTCTCCAGGAGGCGCAACAGCTTGACCTGCAGCGCCAGCGGCACGTCGCCGATCTCGTCGAGGAAGAGCGTGCCGCCCTCGGCCGTCTCGACGAGTCCGGCCTTGCGCGCATGGGCGCCCGTGAAGGCGCCCTTCTCGTAGCCGAAGAGTTCGCTTTCGAACAGCGTCTCGGTCAGGCCCGAGCAGTCCACGATGACGAACGGCCCCTGCGCGCGCGCGCTCGTCTCGTGCACGGCACGGGCGAACAGTTCCTTGCCCGTGCCCGATTCGCCCTGCAGCAGCACGGGCAGCCGCGAGGGCGCCACCCGCTGCACGGCCGAAAGGGCCTTGTTGAAGGCGACCGAATGGCCGATGAGCCGCGCACGGCTCGCCTGCGGCGAGGCATGGCGCAGCGTGGTCAGCCGCTCTACATAGGCGGCGATGGTGCCGTCGGCGGCCGGGATGGGCCGCAGTTCCACGTCCACATGCTCCGGGCCGCGCGGCGTGTGATGCACATGGAGCACGCGGTCGGGCGCGCGGGTGTCGCGGGCATGCTTCATCGGGCAGTGCTCGCCGGACTGGTCGCAGGGGGCGTCGTAGCCGTGCGAGACGCGGTAGCACTTCTGCCCGAGGAAGGGGCGCGCCTTGACGCCGAACTGCCGGCGATAGGCCGCGTTGCCCGCCAGGATGGTGTAGTCCGGGTCCATCACGATGGTGGGCACGGCGTCGTGCTCCAGGTAGTTGACCAGGCTGTCGATGGCGGGAGCGGCAATCGGGGACGACGGGGGCATGGGGCACTCCTTGCGCAAGACTGCCATTCTGGCAGTGCCAGGATGGCAGCTCAACTGCCATGACAGGCGCAGCCGCACCATCGCGCCGTGTCACCCCGTGAAAGAGTTCCTTTTATTTCAACCACTTGCACGTACTCCTCGGCAAGCGGCCGCCGCGGCATGGATATTGGATTGATCCAGGGCAAACCATCTGCCAAGGAGACGCCATGCCATCCGCTGCCACCCTGCATATCGAGCATTTCTTCGATCCAGACACCTGGACACTGAGCTATCTGGTGCTCGATCCCGCCACGCACCAATGTGCCCTGGTGGACAGCGTGCTCGGCTACGACCCCAAGTCGGGCCGCACCTCCCACGGGCCCGCCGACCGCCTCATCGCCCGGGTCCGCGAGCTGGGCGCCACGGTGGCCTGGATCCTGGAAACGCATGTGCATGCCGACCACCTCACCGCCGCGCCCTACCTGCAGCAGCAGTTGGGTGGGCGCATCGGCATCGGCAACCGCATCACGCGCGTGCAGCAGGTCTTCGGCGCGCTGTTCAACGCGGGCGAAGGCTTCGCCAGCGACGGGCGGCAGTTCGACCACCTGTTCGAGGACGGCGAGACCTTCCAAGTGGGCAAGCTGCAGGTGGAGGCCATGCACACGCCGGGCCACACGCCCGCCTGCATGACCTACGTCGTGCGCTCGGGCACGGACGAGGACGCCGACATCGCGGTCTTCGTGGGCGACACGCTGTTCATTCCCGACTACGGCACGGCCCGCTGCGACTTTCCGGGCGGGGACGCGCACACCCTGTTTCGCTCCATCCGCCGCGTGCTGGCCCTGCCGCCCCGCACGCGGCTGTACATGTGCCACGACTACCAGCCCGGCGGCCGCCCGCTGCAGTGGGTGAGCACGGTGGCCGAGCAGCGCGCGCACAACGTCCATGTGCACGACGGCATCGACGAGGACCACTTCGTCGCCATGCGCCGGGCGCGGGACGCGACGCTGGCCATGCCGGTGCTGATCCTGCCCTCGGTGCAGGTCAACATGCGCGCCGGCCACCTGCCCGAGCCGGAGGCCGATGGCCGGCGCTACCTGAAGATCCCGGTCGATGCCCTCTGAGCACCGCCGCCCGGAAGCCACATCAAGGAGACACGCCATGGACATCAGGACCCTGAATGCCGACATCGCCGTCGGCCCGCAGATCACGCCCGCCGACGTCGCCGCGCTGGCCGCCGCGGGCTACCGCGCGATCCTCTGCAACCGCCCGGACGGCGAAGGCGTCGACCAGCCCGGCTTTGCCGAGATCGCCCAGGCCGCGCAGGCCTGCGGCCTGCCGGTGCATCACCTGCCTGTCGAATCGGGCAAGGTGCGCGACGAGGACGCCCAGGCCTTCGGCGTGCTGCTGGCCAGCCTGCCCAAGCCGGTGTTCGCCTACTGCCGAACGGGCACGCGCTCGGCCACGCTGTGGGCGCTGTCGCAGGCCACAAGGCTACCGCTGCCCGAGATCCTGCAGCGCGCCCGGTCGGCCGGCTATGACCTGCAGGCCGTGGTCCGCCGCGTGGCCAACGGCGGCCAGATGCCCGGCGATGCAGTCGATGCCACGCACGACGTCGTCATCGTGGGTGGTGGCGCCGCCGGCGTGGCCGTGGCGGCCAGCCTGCTCGCGCGCCGCCGCGATCTGGACATCGCCATCATCGACCCGGCCGAGGTGCACTACTACCAGCCCGGCTGGACCATGGTGGGCGCTGGCGTATTCAAGCCCGAGGTGACTGCGCGCACCATGGCCTCGGTACTGCCACGCGGCGTGCGCTGGCTCAAGGGTGCCGTGGCCGCCTTCGAGCCCGAGCGCGACGCCGTCGTGCTCGACGGCTGCCGAGTCGTAGGCTACCGCCAGTTGGTGGTCTGCCCGGGGCTCAAACTGGACTGGCAGGCCATTCCCGGCCTGCCCGAGACGCTGGGCCGCCATGGCGTGACCTCCAACTACCGCTACGACTTGGCACCCTACACCTGGGAGCTGGTGCAGCGGCTGCGCGGCGGCAAGGCCGTCTTCACCCAGCCGCCCATGCCCATCAAGTGCGCGGGCGCGCCGCAGAAGGCGATGTACCTGTCGGCCGACCACTGGCGGCGGCAGGGCGTGCTGGACCAGATCGACATCGAGTTCTGCAACGCGGGCGCCGTGCTCTTCGGCGTGGCCGACTACGTGCCCGCGCTCATGGAATACATCGCGGCCTATGGCGTGCACCTCAACTTCGGCCACCAGCTGGTGGCGGTGGACGGGCCGGCCCGGCGGGCCACCTTCATCCACACGCACGCGGACGGTCGGAAGGAAGCCATCCTGAAGGACTTCGACCTGCTGCACGTGGTGCCGCCGCAGGCTGCCCCCGACTTCGTGCGCGTGAGCCCGCTGGCCGACGCGGCCGGCTGGGTGGACGTGGACCCGGCCACGCTGCGCCACAAGCGACATGCCAATGTCTTCGCGCTGGGCGACTGTGCCAACACCACCAACGCCAAAACGGCCGCCGCAGCGCGCAAGCAGGCGCCGGTGGTGGCGCACAACCTGCTGGCGGCGCTGGGCCACGCCAAGGGCGAGGCGCGCTACGACGGCTACGGCTCATGTCCGCTTACCGTGGAGCGCGGCAAGATCGTGCTGGCCGAATTCGTCTACGGCGGCAAGGTGGCGCCGACCTTTCCCAAGTGGCTGATCGACGGTAGGCGTCCATCGACGCTGGCCTGGTACCTGAAGGACCGGGTGCTGCCGCCCATGTACTGGTCCGGCATGCTCAAGGGCCGCGAATGGCTGGCCGAGCCGGCCTTGACCGAGTGAGGGTGGCGCCATGACCGCCCTGCTCATCAGCCTGTCGATGGGCGCCGCCGTGGGCCTGGTGCTGGCCCTCAGCGGCGCGGGGGGCGGCATCCTGGCGGTGCCGCTGCTGGTCTTCGGACTGCACCTGAGCATGGTGCAGGCGGCGCCGGTCGGCCTGATCGCGGTGGGGCTGGCCTCGGCCCTGGGCGCGGTGCTGGCGCTGCGCGAGGGCAAGGTGCGCTACCGCGCCGCGGTCATCATCGGCGTGACGGGCATGGCCTTCGCGCCACTGGGTGTGATGCTGGCGCACCGGCTGCCCAATGCGCCGCTGATGGTGGGCTTCTCGCTGGTGCTGGCCTGGGTGGCGGTGCGCAGCATCCGCCAATCGCTGGCTCCGGTACCGGCCGGGCCGTCCGCGCCATCGACGCTGCAGGTGTGCCGGCTTGACCCGGTGCGTGGGCAGTTGCGGCTGGTGTCGCCCTGCGTGCTGGCCCTGGGCGTCACGGGCGCGCTCTCGGGCCTGCTCAGCGGGCTGCTGGGTGTGGGTGGCGGCTTCGTCATCGTGCCGATGCTGGGCGCCTTCTCGAATGTGCCCATCCGCGGCATCGTCGCCACCTCGCTGGCCGTGATCGCGCTGGTGTCGGTGGGCGGCGTGGCCGGCGCCGCGTCACAGGGCGCCGTCGCCTGGGACGTGGCCCTGCCCTTTGCCGCCGGCGCCGTGCTGGCCTTGCTCGCCGGCCGCCGCCTGGGTGCAAGGCTGGCGGGCGCGCGGCTGCAGCAGGCCTTCGGTGCGACGGCCGGCGTGGTGGCGGTGCTGGTGCTGCTGCGCGGGCTGGGGGTGTTGGCGCTGTAGAGAGGCCAGGAATCGCACTGCGGCAGGCGGCAGGCTCTGGGGTAGCCGGTGGGTGACTCCTCAGCGGCGGCATGGACACCTATGGCGTTGCTGCTACCGGTCGTCGCTGCGACGCTCCGTCGAATGGATGAAGCCTTCGCGCCAGGCAGTCTCCGGCCGTGTGAGACTGGCACGATGAATCGCGCCTTGCTGCTTCTCGTACCCCTCACGGCGCTGGTCCTCACGGCGCCCCCCGTGCACGCCCAAAAGGCGGTCTACAAATGCGTCACTCAGGGCAAAGTCGAATACAGCCACGCGCCATGCGTGGGCGCCATCGAGATCGATGCCACCCCCACCCAGGGCGCCGACCGCTGGAGCGGTCAAAGCCGCAAGGGCCGGGACGTCCAGCGACTCGAATTCAACGAGCAGATCGGCCGAGCCGTGCGCCCGTTGACCGGCATGGACGATGCCCAATGGAAGACCGCCACCCACCGCCAAGCACTCAGCCCCACGGCTCGCCGGGAATGCGATCGACTGGACCCGATGCTGGCCGCGCAGAGAAGCCGGACGGACGCCGCCACTGCTGAGGAACGTGGCCGTGCCGATGTACGCCTATGGCAGTTGAGACGCAGGTTCGCCGACCTGGACTGCTGAGGGTCCCGCCTGTCCGCGGCGTCGGAGACTCCAGCGATGCAAACCCGATCGCCTGGTCAAGTCCGCGGTACTGAGCGTCCCAGAGCGCCCGGCCTGTGCAAGCCGCGCATGGGCTCGTGCACGAGCCAGGCGTCATCGTCTCAGCGCCGTGTGCGCCATACGCCCGCAACGCCGCGCCCCGCCCCCGCCCCCGCCCCCGCCGACGACGCAGGTCGCGAGTGGGCGCAGGACGAGAAAAGTGGCGAAGCGAGGTCAGCCAGGACGTGCCTGAAGTTGTTCCATCCCGGGCCTGAAAATCCGCATGGGCAAGCGCGTCGCCCCAGCGGGTGGAAATGTCCGGTTCCGGCGAATGCGCCATTCGGTGGCGCCTAAGATGGGGTTCTTCCCTGGAGAGCCCCAGATGGCCACCATCCACCGAGAGATCAATATCGAAGCCCCCGCCGAGCAGCTCTGGGACGCGATGCGCGATCCTGGCGCGCTGCACACGCGGCTGGTACCCGGCTTTGTCGTGGCCTGCGACATGGAGCCCGTCGGCGCGGATGGCCTGCAGGTGCGAAAGCTGCGCTTCGGCAATGACTTGGAAGCGCGCGAACTCATCGTGGACATCGATGACACGCGCCGCCGCATCGCATGGAGCGCCGTGGGCGGTCGGCTCAAGCACCACAACGCATCCGCAGAGGTGCAGCCGGACGGAGAAGGTCGCTGCCGCGTCCTCTGGACCGCCGACGTGCTCCCGCACTTCCTCGCGCCGGCCATTGCCACGATGATCGAAGCAGGCCTCGCCGCCATGAAGGCGCATGCGGAGCTACCCGGGACGTGAGCGCATCTCAGAAATGAAAAAAGCCGTTGAAGATCAACGGCTTTTTATGCGAAGGACTTGGCGGAAACGGAGGGATTCGAACCCCTTCGAGGGGGAATCTGGCGAGTCCGAGCGGGGCGCTCCCGAGTGAGAGCCTACGCGCCGGAACGCTGCAGATCGCGCATTTGGGACCAGATTTAGGGATGGATATTCGGTCACTGATGCGGTCTAGTGACCGGCCTCGACAGTCATAGCCCCCCTACCCCAGTGCGGCAGTTCGGTAGGTGCATATAGCCCGTAAGCAACTGTGACCCAGACTTCCGAGAATGAGAAAACTGTTGAGCAGCTTCCTTCACCAATGAACCCGCCAGCGCCCCCCGCCTGTGCAAGAGCTGCAGTGTGCAATGCTCTTCCAGTCATTTCGCCCTTCCAGCTTCAGCAAGCCCTTCTCTGCTTGATCACCCTTGAAGGCAGGACGCCAATTAGCTTCTCTGTGCGAGCAGGCCTTTGTTATCACCAATGCATCTACGCCACCGCCGCTTCCGATTTTTTTGTAGTAACGCGTCTCTCCGGCCGCTGGCGCCGGCCGAGCCTCCGGCCCGTCTTCGGCTTGCTCGACATCTGCACCATCGTCGGCCGCGTCGCCCTTGCGCTCCGCGTACATGGCGCCTGCGGCCATCTTCCAGCGCAGCGTTTGAATCGTGCCTTCCGCGGCCTCAAGCCGGGCAGTCAACCGTGAGTTTTCCTCAACAATCGAGTCAAGCTCTCGGTCACGCGCACCATCCGTAAGCGACCTCAGACGCTCTTTCTCCGCCTCGCTTCGGATTCGTCGAAAGACTGTCGGACTGGGCATTGTCAGCGCAGCTACTGACATCACCTCGCGTCGCATCAGCGCTAGGAAGCGATGTCGGCCTTTGCCATCCTTACCAAATGCCCCCAAACGTCCGGCCCGCCAGTTGATGCCCAGGAGGGAGCCATCGGCTCGTCCTCCAGGCCAGTACAGCCTCACTGCTCCCAGGTAGCACGAGTCGCGAGGACCTAGCTCATCTGTGAGTACCCAAGATGACTCAGCGCTCACCACTGCGACGTCAGCGAGGCCAATCAGTTCGTCCGCCAGCTTGTTCTGAAGCCCTCGCCACACTAGCTCATCCTCATCATTCGAGACAACGATGATGGGGAGTCGGCGGGTCTTAGACCGCAGGGCGTCGCAGAGCTGTCGCGCCGCATCGTCAGTCGTGGCATCGAATACTGTTGAGAGCGGCACCTCTTGACCGGCAAATCTCCAATCGGAAAAGTTGGCAATCAGGGTCCGAATGATCAGTGGACAGCGCGGATACACGGCAATCGGCGCGACCCGCGATTGGCCTGGTGCAGCGCCCAAAGAAGCGTAGACCGATACAGCATCGCCCGAGGATGCAAACTGAAGACTCGTCGTGAACATATCGCCGGTGTGAGCGGTCTCGATCAACTCCACCTCGTGGAGGACGTCCGATCCACTTCTGATCACGGCTCTGGCGAACTGCCCAGTTTTATCTCCAGTTTTTGATACGAATTCGCCCTCTGCCAACTGGGGGTTGACAGCGCCCTTTCCTGCCAACCAATCGTCTACCAACAGCGCTACCTGATCCACTCTTCTGCTGGAATCAATGCCGTTCGCCTCGAACGAGTAAGCCGCCAACGCTTGCAAAGTCGTCTCCTCAAGAGTGTTAATCAATGTTAACTAGATTGAGCCCGGGGGCTCTCGGCCAAACCTACCGACGACGCAGGGGCAACTCGGACCACCTTGAACCAGACCAGAGTCGCTGCGCCTTGCGATTTCGTGATTTCCCATAACCGTATGAAACGCTGAGTTCGCTGCCGTGTGGCTCGGCAGGAGGTGCCACCACACAGTCGTAAAAATTCACAGGACAAGAGCGCAGGCGCGGTGGGGGCTCGTCTGCGCGCCGAGGGGCAGGGGCGACTGCTTCGGGGGATTGGCGGGCGGCGGGGTGGCGTCCGGAGGGCGCTGCGGCGTGCGTATGGCCTGCAGGGCGGGTGCGCCGCATCACGGCAGGGGGCAGCGAGGTAGGGACGAAAAAAAGCGCCCTGGGGGCGCGTGGTGCTCTGGCCGTGGCGCGGTCGGTGCGGGGCTACGCGGCAGCGGGCAGCTCGTAGGGCGCGAAGCGCACCACCTCCTGGCCGAGCCAGTCGTTGACGGCCATGAGACGCTGCTGGAGGGGGGCGATCTCGTTCTGGAAGAAGATCTGCGCGGCCTCGCCGGCGTTGCCGAAGCCGCCGGTGTTGTTGGGGATGATGCCGAGCAGGCCAGGCGGCACGCGGTGGGCGGCCAGCACGTCGTCTCGGCTGGCGTTCTTGATGGACAGGAAGTCGTCCTTGGCGGCAACCTCGCTGACCGGGATGAGCTTCAGGCCCTCGGGCTTGCCGCCTGGGGCATACAGGCAGAGGTTCCGAAAGTTGCCTGGGCCCTTGGACTTCTTCAATGCCTCCTTGAGGGCGTCGGCGTCGGTGCTGCTCAGCTGGGTGTCCGTGAGGTAAAGGATGAAGCCCGCATGGCTGCCGTTCTCGTAGTAGCGGCGGCGGAAGACGGTGGCCGCCTCGTTTAGCCAAGTGGCGTGCAGCGCGCTCAGGTACTCGGGCAGACCGTACACCTCCTGGGCCAAGTCATCCTCCTGCAGCTGGAACACCGAGCCGCGCGCAAACTCGTGCTCCTGCTGATAGCTGGGCACGAAGAAGAACTGCCCTTCTTCCTTCCCGCGCCGCGTGTACAGCGCCAGGCTGCGGCGCAGCTCCAGCACGCTGCCCATCATCGAGCGGGGCGCTTCGAGGTAGGCGTTGCCGAAGATCAGGAAATCCAGAACCCACGCCGCGAAGGTGCTGCGCGACAGCAGCGGATGCGGCTGGAACAGCGACACCAGCAGGTTGCGCTTGAGGTAGATCGAGCTGCTGTGATGCGGCGCCGCGCGAAACGCCCGGGCCATGCCGTCGAGCGGCAGCGGGGGCTCGTACCACCGGCCATTGAACATGGCCTCCACGTAGTCCATGAGCCGCAGCCGCGAGACAGGTTCAGGGTCGCCGAAGGTGAACGCCACCGGCGCGGCTGGCGAAGCGGGCTCGGCCGGCGCCCCGCTCTCAGCGGCTGCCGAGAGGACGCGCGCGGCGCTGCTGCTGGTGATGCTGGCACTGCCATGGCGTGCACGTCGTTTGCTCATTCGAAGATCTCCATGAAGGAACGGCCGCCGACGACATCGCCGGCCAAGGTTTCGTAGTCCAGCGCGTGCATCGTTGCCCAGGCCAGGTCGGCGTGGCCGGCCTCCTGCGAGCGGCCGGCGTCGTAGGTCACGCTGCGACCGCTGGCCGTCAACGTCTTGCGGATGGCCATGAAGGCCGCCGCCAGGTCCGTCATGCCCAC
The DNA here is from genome assembly GCF_003350475.1 of Pseudacidovorax intermedius. Classification (GTDB taxonomy): domain Bacteria; phylum Pseudomonadota; class Gammaproteobacteria; order Burkholderiales; family Burkholderiaceae_C; genus Xenophilus; species Xenophilus intermedius. Next base: position 146,995 of record NZ_QQAV01000010.1, on the reverse strand, counting down.
GTCGAACTGCAGGCGCCCCTTGCTGATGACCTGCTTGGCCTTGAGCACCAGGCGCGCCTTGACCTCGGGGCTGTACTTGTAGGCCCGCGCGTTGGGGAAGAACTTCGCCACGATCTGGTGGACGCCCTCCCCCATGCCCGTGGCATCGATGCCGATGTGCACCACGTTGTATTGCTGGGTCACGCGCCGGATGGCCTCGGCCTGGGCCTCGAAGTCGGCGCCTTTGAACTGCTCGCGATGCAGCACGCGGAAGGGATCGCCCGGAGCGCGGGGCAACGCAAGCACCACCAGCGCCGCGGCGTCGCCGGTGTCCGATGGGTCATAGCCCACCACCACGGGCTCGTGCCCGAAGGGCCGCAGGGCCAGCGGCTTGAAGTCCGCCGCCCACTCCTCCCACGAATCCACCATGCACGCCTGCATCTCCGCCAGGCTGAACAGCGATGCGCTGTCGTCGATGAACTCGCACATGAACAGATTGGCGAACTCCTCGGCCGTGTACTCCTGCCGCAGCTCTTCGATGTCGAACAGGTCGAAGCCTGCCGCCGCCGCATCGGCCACCGTCACGATGTGCCGCCACTTCCGATCCGCGCACAGCACGCCACCGCTCAGGGCCTTGTGGCTGGTGTCGATGCGCACGTGGTCCTTCTTCGCCTTGCCCTTGTTGCGGTCCTCGCCCGTCCAGAACGGGTAGGCCTCGTGCGACATCGCCGACGGCGTGGAGAAGTAGGTCTTCCGCCAATGCTTGTGCGCCGCCATCGCGCTGGCCAGCTTGTTGATGACCTTGAAGCGCGGCACCCAGAAGAACTCATCGAAGTAAAAGTCCCCGTGGTAGCTTTGCGCGGTCATCGCGTTGGTGCCCAGGAAGATCAACTCCGCGCCGTTCCAAAGCTTGATGTTCTCCCCCCGCAGCTCCACGCCCACCTGCTTCGCGAAGTCCACGATGTAGCTGCGGAACTGATGCGCCTGCGCCTTCGAGGCGCTCAAGAAAAGCTTGTTGCGCCCCTCCTTCGCCGCACTCAGCAGCGCCTCGTGCGCAAAGTAGAAGGTCGCCCCAATCTGCCGCGACTTGAGCAGCATGCGCAGCCGCTGCCGCTGGTTCTCGTACCACGTCTGATGGAACGGATAGTTCTGCTCCAGCAGCAGCGCCTCCAGCTGCTCCAACTGCTCGGCCGTGAACTCGTTGCGCCCCCGCTTGCGCGGCGCCGCGTTCATCGCGCGGGTGCGCTCGGCGATGGCCGGATTCAGGTCGCCTTCCTTGCCCGTGTGCTGATAGCGCTCCACGCGCGCCGTGCGCTCCAACTGGCGGCCCAGCAGGTCGATCTCCTTGAAGTCGCCGCCGGTCTTCTGGTCCTTCAACACCAGCTGCACCAGCCGCATCTCCAGCGCGCCATTCACGCGCTCCAGCGGCGCAGCCTCGTCCCAGCGCTCGGCGTCCTTCCACCCATAAACGGTCGATGGCGGCAGCTGCAGAAACTCCGCGATCTGCTTGCATCGCCAACCCTGAAAGTAGAGGAAGCGCGCATGCGTGCGGCGTCCTTGCGGATTGCTGCCGCCCGTGGCAATCTGATCGGACAGCGCGGCGGCCACCGACCCGGCCGCGACCGCAGCCCCTGCGGCTTTCTCAATGCTGGAGCCCTTCGCGCGACGCGCGGTGCTCTCTCCCTGTGGTGTGTGCATGGCACCTAGCGTGCCTACCGCAACCCCGCATCTCCAGCCCTTCGATCTCTACCCGGCACACGGCGCAACGCCGTGCGTTGAACGTGCGCGGCACGGCGTCCAACATGGGACCACCCATCCAAAACGCCACCACACACCGCACCGCACATGGCCGCCAAATCCAAGTTCTTCCGCGTCGCCGTCGAAGGCGCCACCTCCGATGGCCGCACCATCGAACGCTCCTGGCTGGAGCAGATCGCCGCCAGCTACAGCCCCGCCACCTACGGCGCGCGCGTCAACCTGGAGCACTACAAGGGCATCCTCCCCGACAGCCCCTTCCGCGCCTATGGCGACGTGCTGGCCGTCAAGACCGAAGAGGTCGACATCGGCGGCGCCAAGAAGCTGGCCCTCTTCGCGCAGATCGACCCTACGCCCGAGCTGGTGGCCCTCAGCAAGAAGCGCCAGAAGATCTACACCAGCATCGAGGTGGCACCCAAGTTCGCCGACACCGGCAAGGCCTACCTCGTCGGCCTGGCCGTCACCGACAACCCCGCGAGCCTGGGCACCGAAGCCCTCGCCTTCGCCGCCCAGCACCCCAACGCCAGCCCCTTCACCCAGCGCAAGGCCCACCCCGAGAACCTCATCAGCGAGGCCCTGGAGTTCACCCTGGAGCTGGAAGGCGCCGACGACGACAGCGGCGCCCTGGCCAAGTTCAAGGCCAACATCACCGCCGCCATCGAGCGATTCACCGGCAAGGCCAAGACCGACGACGAGCGCTTCGGCCTGGTGGCCGAAGGCTTCAAGAAGATCGGCGACGCCTTCACCGAGCACGCCGACCACACCGCCGCCGGCATCAAGGCCAACACCAGCGCCATCGAGTCCCTGCAGGCCGAGGTCAAGACCCTGCGCGAGAAGTTCGCCGTGCTCGACAAGACCCCCGCCAACCCCGGCCGTCCCACCGCCACCGGCGGCGCCGGCCAGGTGCAAACCGAGTTCTGAGCCTGCCCGGCGCACACCCGCAACCCTCACCGCACGCACGCACATGCACCAGCTCACCCGTCCCCTGTTCTCCGCCTATCTGGCCCGCCTGGCCCAGCTCAACGGCGTCCACGCCGACGACGTCACCAAGACCTTCACCGTCGCCCCCTCGGTCCAGCAGAAGCTCGAAACCAAGATGCAGGAGTCCAGCGACTTCCTCGGCCGCATCAACATGGTGGGCGTCACCGAGCAGCAGGGCGCGAAGCTCGGCCTCGGTCTGTCCGGCCCCGCCGCCAGCCGCACCGACACCAGCCAGGCCGACCGCCAGACCCGCGACATCACCACGCTCGACCAGCGCGGCTACATCTGCACCAAGACCGACAGCGACACGCACATCGGTTACGCCAAGCTCGACGCCTGGGCCAAGTTCCCCGACTTCCAGACCCGCGTGGCCAACGCCATCCTGCAGCGGCAGGCGCTCGACATCATGTGCATCGGCTTCAACGGCACCAGCATTGCCGCCAACACCAACCTGGCACAGAACCCCCTGCTGCAGGACGTCAACAAGGGCTGGCTGCAGCACCTGCGCGAAGACGCGCCCGAGAACGTCATGGCCAGCGGTTCGACCCCCGGCAAGGTCAAGATCGGCAGCGCCGCCGGCACCGACTACAAGAACCTCGACGCCGCCGTCTACGACGCCATCACGCTGCTCGATCCGTGGTTCCAGCAAGACCCCGGCCTCGTGGCCATCCTGGGCCGCAAGCTGCTGCACGACAAGTACTTCCCGCTCGTCAACACCAACAACGCGCCCACCGAGACGCTGGCCGCCGATGTCGTCATCAGCCAGAAGCGCGTGGGCGGCCTGCAGGCCGCGAGCGTGCCCTACTTCCCCGACAACGCCATCCTCATCACCACCTTCGACAACCTGTCGCGCTACTACCAGACCGGTGGCCGGCGCCGCATGGTCATCGAGAACCCCAAGCGCGACCGGATCGAGAACTTCGAAAGCTCGAACGACGCCTACGTGATCGAGGACAACGGCCGCGCCGCCCTCATCGAGAAGATCGAGATCGCCAACGCCTGACGCGGCCCGCCATGCTCAGCCCCGCCCAACGCCACCGCGCCCGCGTGCTGCAGGAAAAAGCCCAGCAGCAGGCCGCCGCCGCAGACCCGCACGGCGAACTCACCGGCGACGCCTACCAGCTCATGCTGGCCAAGCTCGCCGCCGACCGCCGCCACCTCAAGGGCCTGCAGTCCATCACCCGCAAATGCGAGGTCAAGGCCCAGCTGCTGCCCGCCTACTTCGACTGGATCGCCGAGGCCCTGCGCAGCGGCACCGGCGCGCAGGACCGCGTGCTCAGCACCTGCATGGTGTGGGCCATCGACGCCGGCGCCTACACCCTCGCGCTCGACATCGCCGCCTATGTGCTCGCGCATGGCCTCACCCTGCCCGACCAGTTCGAGCGCACGCCCGCCGTGGCCGTCATCGACGAGCTTTCCACCGCCTACCTCACCGGCAAATGGGCCCCGCTCGAAGTCGGCCAGACCGACGACGGCAAGCCCGCCCTCGTCGGCACGCCCTACAGCAGCGCGAGCCCCGCCGAGCAGCTGGCCACCACCGCCCGCCTGCTCATGCGCGCCCTGGAGCTGACCACCGGCCACGACGCGCCCGACCAGGCCCGCGCCAAGCTGCACAAGGCCATTGCCTATGCCGCCCTGGGCAAGGTGCAGACCGCCGAAGACCCCGACCTTGCCGCGCTCAGCCCCGAGCGTCTGGCCGTCGCGCAGGAGCACCTGCAACGCGCCCTGCAGCTCGCCAGCGACAGCGGCGTCAAGAAGGACATCGAGCGCGTCACCCGCCGCGCCGCTGCCCTGCAGGCCCAGACAGAAGCCGAGGCCAAGGGCCAGGCCAGCGCGCAACTGCAGCCCGACAGCGCCGCCAAGCCCGCGGCCCCCGCTGCCAGCAGCACCTCCACCGAACACCCCGCCGACCCGCCCAGGCCCCGCACCCCCAAGCGCGGCCCGGCCAAGTCGCGCGGCCACTGAGCACCCCCACGTGCCGGGCGGCCCGCAGCGCTGCGCCAAAGGCTGAGCCTTCACGGCAACGCGCTGCGGCCACCGCCCACCTATTCCCCCCACCGCCATGTCCCTGATCGCCGCCGCCCCGCCCCTCGTGCGCACCACGCCCCCGCAAGACCCGGCCCCGCTCGGCACCCTGCAGGCCGGCGATGCCTTCTGGCCCGTCATCGACTTGGCCGAGCTGCGCGACACCCAGCGCCTGGACGGCACCGTCAACGCCGCCCGCCTGCAGCACGCCGCCACCGAGGCCCTGGCCCACACCATGGCCGAACTCATCGCCTGGGCCGCCGTCCAGCAGCTGGAAGGCCACGCCACCCTGGCCGACGTGCCCGCCCCCAGCATCAACAGCACCAGCGTGCAGGTGCTGCGCTTTCGCCGTGCCGTCTACAGCCTCGCGCACGCCAACCTGCTGGAGCGGTATGCGGACTACGACAGCACCGGCCGCGCCCGCAAGGACGACGAAGACGCCACCCGCAACCTGCAGGCCGAGCAGCACCGCCGCGACGCCCGCTGGGCCATCCGCGACATCCTGGGCCTCAGCCGCACCGCCGTGGAGCTGATCTAGCCATGCCTCAGACCGTCACCGCACGCCAGGGCGACACCCTCGACCTGCTTTGCCTGCGGCACCTGGGCACCACCGCCGGCGTCACCGAGGCCGCCTATGCCTTGAATCCCGGCCTTGCCGCCCTCGGCCCCGTCCTGCCCCTGGGCCAGGCCGTCACCCTGCCCGATCCGCCCACAACCCCCGCCGCCACCACCAACACCATCCAGCTCTGGGATTGAAAGCCGCCCCCATGTCCGAACCCACCACCACCGCCGCCGGCAGCGTCGCCGGCTACAAGCTCGCCCTGCTCACCCTGCCCGTCGTCGCCTCGCTCATCGCCTTCTGGCTGGGCCTGCGCTACGTGCCCCTGCGTGCCGACGCGCCGCACAACGACCTCGTCAACCGCGTCACTGCCTGCCTGGTCAGCAGCTTCGTGGTCGGCACCGCCGCCCTCGTCGCGCTGGTGCACCACTACCCCGAGGCCTTCACCGCCGCCGAGGCCCTGGCCAGCCATGCGCTGCTGCCGCCCGTGGCCGGCTTCTTCCTCGTCAGCGGCTGCGTGTTCGTGGTGTGCTCCATCCCCGGCCCGTGGATCGTGGCCGCCGTCTTCACCTGGCTGGAGCGGCGCAAAGGCCGCGACATCGCCGAGCTGGCCAGCGACGCCGTGAGCGACGCCCGCGGCGCCCTCGCCGGCACCGCCACCAACGCGGCCAAGGGCACCGGCCAATGAGCGCGCGCGCCCTGCTCACGCTGCCGGCCCTCGTCGCCGCCGGCATCAACCCCACCGCCGCGCGCACCTTCATGGCCCCGCTGGCCGACGTGTGCGCCGCCTACGCCATCGACACCCCGCGCCGCCTCGCCGCCTTCATCGGCCAGTGCAGCCACGAGTCCGCCGGCTTCACGCGGCTGGAAGAAAACCTGTTCTACACCACGCCCGAGCGGCTCCTGCAGGTCTTCCGCACCCGCCTGCGCGGCCTGGACGATGCGCGCACCTACCTGCGCAACCCCAAGGCCCTGGCCAACCGCGTCTATGCCGGCGTCAACGGCAACGGCGACGAGGCCAGCGGCGACGGCTGGCGCTACCGTGCCCGCGGCCTCATCGGCAACACCGGCCACGACAACTACGCCCGCGTCCAGCAGCAGACCCGCCTGCCCGTCGTCGCCTCGCCCGACCTGCTCACCCAGCCCCTGGCCGCCACCCAGGCCGCCGCGGCCTACTGGGTCGACAACGGCCTGAACGCCCAGGCCGACGCCTGGGCCATCGACGCCATCACCCGGGCCATCAACGGCCGCGCCATGGCCGGCGCGCAGGACCGGCGCGAGCGCTGCGAGCGCGCCCTCGAAGCGCTGGCCAGCACCGCCGCCACCGCCGCCATGCCCGCCTGAACCGCCATGGCCACCGCCCTGCCCCTGCTGCTGCGCCTGGCCCTCGCCGCGCTCGTCGGCGCCGTGCTCTGGGCCACCCACGCCGCCGGCGTCCAGTCCGGCCGCAGCGCCGTGCTGGCCGACTGGAACGCCGACAAGGCCCGCACCGCCCAAGGCACCGCCACCGCCGCCGCCCAGGCCCTGCAGCACAGCGCCGCCCTCGGCGACACGCTGGCGCAGCTCATCACCGACCACCAGAAAGCCAAGGCCCATGACACCCAAGCCCTCGCGTCTCTTCTTGCTGGCGTGCGCGCTGGCACTGTCCGCCTGTCAGTCCCTACCCGCGAGCCCGCCGCCGGCACCGGCGCAGCTCTGCCCGGTGCTGCCCCCGCTCAACCTGGCCAGGCGCGCGCCGAACTTGCGCCAGAGGCTGCTGCAGACCTTGTCGCCATCGCCGGAGACGGCGACGACGCCACCCACGACCTCAACACCTGCCTCGACGCCTACGACGCCGCCCGCGCCCGAGTGAACGCCGCCGGCCACGCCCCGCCCAGCCAGCCCGCCCAGCCATGAAGAAGCCCGCCAGCCTGCGCCGCTACCTCGAAGAGGCCGTGCCCCACCTCCAGGCCAACCCCGACCGGCTGACCGTCTTCATCGAGTCCGGCCGCTTGGTCGCCGCCGGCGGCCCCTCGCTCTCGTTCCGCTACGAGTACACGCTCGTCCTCACCGTGCTCGACTACGCCGGAGACCTCGACACCCTGGCCGTGCCCCTGCTCGCCTGGCTGCGCACCTGCCAGCCCGACATTGCGCTGAATCCGTCGCTGCGCGAGAAGGCCCTGCGCTTCCATGCCGAGCTGCTCAACCACGACACCGCCGACGTGGAGATCCAGGTGGACCTGTCGGAGACGGTGGCCGTCAAGGAATCCACCGAGCCCGGCGGCCGGCGCCGGCTCGACGTGCGCCACGTGCCGGAGCCCTACCACCCCGCGCCCTACGCGACGGGCGATTACGCCCTGTACCTGGGCGAGCAGATCGGCGCCGAGTGGCACGTGGCCGAGGAAATCCGCTGATGGCCGCCGACCCGCTCGACGACCTGGCCGGCTGGGCCGGCCCCCTGCTGGCCCGCCTGACGCCGCAGCGGCGCCGCCAGCTCATGGCCGAGATCAGCACCACGCTGCGCCAGAGCCAGGCCGCGCGCATCGCCGCCCAGCGCAACCCGGACGGCAGCGCCTACGAGGCACGCAAGCCCCGCACCATCCGCCGGCGCAAGGGCGCCATCCGCCGCGGCATGTTCGAGCGGCTGCGCACCGCCCGTTTCCTCAAGAAGTCCGCCACCGCAGACCGCGCCACGGTCGCCATCGACCCGCGGGCCGCGCGCATCGCCCGCGTCCACCAGTACGGCCTGCGCGACAGCGTGGACTGGCGCCGGGCCGGCAGCCCGACCGTGCGCTACGCGCGGCGCGAGCTGCTGGGCCTGAGCGATGCAGACGTGCAGGCCATCGAGGCCCTGCTGGTCGGCGCCCTGGGCGCCTGACGCCGGCTACCCCTCAGCGCCGCCACGCCGGCGCGAGGCAGTAGGCCCAAACCCCCGCGGCTTCCAGCACCCGACTACATGACCGCCGCGGCGAACATGCCCTTGGGCGCTACACAGAGCCGCGCGGCAGCAGGCCTATCCGCTCCATGTATTCGCGTGAGGATCGCATGCGCCAGTCCTCCTTCGCCCCCGGCAAAGCGGCCGGGCCGGCCGCCGGCGTCTCATCGAAAAGAACCGGCAAACACCACCACGTCTGTGCGAAGCGCTCCCGCCGGATCGACTTCGGATCGACCGCAGATTCGCGCAGCTCGAAGCCAGCGATCAGGACCCCGCGGTCGATGATCTTGACCACCCTGGCCGACTGGAGCGGCGGGATCACAAAACCCTCGCGCGAATCTGGCCAGCCCAGAAATGCCGCCATGCGTTTGCGCGACGGCCGAGGGTCATAGTCGCGCTCCCGCAGGCAAAGCCGGCCCACGTTGACGTCCGCGACTACCCATTCCTTGTCCATCCGGACGCCACGGCTCCTAAGTCGGTGTACTGCCCACATACCGGCATCAGCACGATCAGCGCCGCCACGCCGGCGCGAGCCAGTAGGCCCAGGCGCCGCGCATCCAGGCCGCCGTGTACAGCAGGGCCAGCGCGAACATGCCCCACTGCCCGGCCCGCCACGTCGCAGCCAGAAAGAAGGGCTGACTGGCCAGCCCGAACAGGCAAGCCCACCGCGCCCGGTCGCGCCGCGCGTCCTGCGACAGCCAAGCCGCCAGGGCCCCACACACGGCAATCAGCAGCTGCTCAACCGCCATGCGGCGCCTCGATGGGCGCAAGCCAGCGCGAGGCCGCCAGGCTGGGGGCCAGCGCGCGCAGCTGGGTGTCATGCGCAATCTCGCGCGCCGTCGCCTCCAGCTCGATGGGGTCGACCGTGCGCCAGTGCAGCTGGAGGCGGTGCGCGCAGGCCGCGATCCAGGTTTCGTCGTCTTGGGTGTTCATGCGGCCAGTCTAGCCAAACACTGTACATTTGCACAGTATTCGGCAACCCTAGTTGACATCACCTAGACCCTCCCATGAGCCTCTTCGGACACCCCACCCTGCTGCGCGTGCCGGCCTGGTACAGCGACCGCGTGCAAGACGAGATCGTGCTGCCGCTCCCGCCCGAGGAGTACGACATCAAGCCCGGCGAGGGCATCAATGGGCGGTGGGTGGTGACCAGCTCCAGCGGGGCGGTGGTCTACAACGGGATTGGGCCGGTGGAGGTGGTGAGGTCGCCGGCGCCGTTCTGAAATCGCCCGTTCGGGGCAGTGGGAGCGCCCGCGGCTGGTGCTAGGCTCTCGCTGGCTTCTACCGGCCAGCAGCAGCCGTTCGCATCACCAACACAATCAGGCCAGAAGCTCACCTTCCCGCCCTCCCTTCAGTTCACCAATCGCCATGAACGACTTGCCGAGTGCCATCCACGCAGATATCAAGCAGATCTGCGCTGACGGGGACGCGCTTGCTGAGCAGCGGCTCTATAAAGAGGCAATCGCGACGTACAACAAGGCTTGGGTGTTATTGCCAGCACCGCAGGCCGATTGGGAGTCCAGTACCTGGATTCTCGCCGCCATAGGCGACGCATGCTTCCTCGGCGGCTTCTTCGTCTCAGGTTCAGAGGCAATGGAGTACGCGATGCGCTGTCCAAGTGGTTTCGGCAACCCCTTCCTTCATCTGCGCCTCGGCCAATGCGCACTTGAGCGAGGGCAAAACGAAGTGGCAGCAGAACATCTGGCAAGAGCGTACATGCTGGAGGGAAAGGAGATATTTGCTCTAGACGACCCCAAGTACTTCGCGTTTTTGAAAACGAAGCTTGCTCCGCCCGCTTCCGGCGTGTGGTGACGTACTACGCTGCGGGCACCCTGCGGCCGTCGGGCAGAATTCGGCCAGAAGCGGCCATCCTGGGTCTCAACAGCCAAAGAGAAGTCCGCGCATTTCCAATGAAGACCATGACAACACTGCCCCAGTTCGAGCGCGATGTTCAAGGCATGGCGGGTAACGTCACGCTCTATCGTCGTGGCATCAACGAGTTCTATTTGTCACATGGCTTCCCGCGCATCTACGAGGGACTCGAAGCCGTGCGCCCCAGACTTGAAGCCATTGGCATGTACGTGCGCTGCCGCGATACGTTGCAGCAGGCTGAGGCGCTCGTGCGCCAAGGCCCCGATCACGATGAGGAAGCCGAACAGTTGTTGCTCAACCTCGGGGGTGACTTAAGGGATGCTTCAGGTACTCACGAAAGCATGCGCAAGAAGCTCAGGGGCAACCCGAACGCCACAATCGACGACTTCAAGGCGGACCCGGATAGGGAGTCGGATCAGCAATAGGCGCTGGAGAGTGGTTTTGGGGCGTGGACTTTGGACGTCCGCTTTGGGCCCTTAGCAGCCAGCCAAGTCCCCCGAGAGCTGCCATTCGCGAACACGTCAGAGCCCGTCCATCCACCCCTGCGCATCCATGTGGGTAATGAAGTCATCGAGCAAGACTTGATCGACTTCCAGCAAGACCCGATAACCCCCCTTGTGGTGAGGTTCGACGTGGTCAACCAAGACCAAGCCTGGTGCACCTTCTAGCGAGGAGAGAAGTGCGGCCTTCTCAGCACTCGGCTCCGGAAATGAAAGGCTTTTGTGGAGGTAGCGTGGCGCGATTTTCATTGCTGAAGGTCCGGTAGTGGCCGACTGTAGCCGCTCGTGCCTAAAGCCTTCTCGGCTTGAAGCAGTCATGGCCGCTGTTTCGCCAGCCGGATATCCCCGTCACCAATCTCCACTTCGCTGCCCCACCCGAGGTGACGATAGAGCCGTGCAGCGCGGCTCCCTTTCGCAGTTTCGAGCCACGCGGCAGTGTGCCGCTCGAACAACGCGCGTTCACAGGTCTGGGTCAAGCGCGTGCCTATCCCGCAACCCTCATGTTCGGGCAGCACAAACAGGGCAAACAGGCACGCGTCATCCAAGTCGACCATGGCGAAACCAACGACGTCCTCATTGATGGTTGCAACCCAAGAGCAAGGCGCGCTACTGACAGCAAGGGCAATGGCTTCCGGCGTGACGCCTATCGCCGAAAGTTCGTCGGCTGTCATGGTGTTTTCTCCGACCGATGCCCTGACTTTGAACATCGCGCTCACGTCTGTGACGGAAGCAGGCCGAATTTCTGGAGACAAAGGGGTGCTGGTCGCGAACTTCTGCTTCTGGTCTAGGCCCGTCGAAAGAGAGCGAACCACGATGGGCTATCTATTCTGAGCGGAGGGAATCTCGAAGACATCGCCGTTGGTGGGTGTCGCAGACTCATGGTAGATGTCGTACAGGTACTGGGACAGCTCGGCGGGGGCCAAATCGGACGGAATCGCGAGGCCCGCGGGCCTCCGCTTGCCCTCGTTTCCCACCAAGTACGCAGTCCAGGCCTCCCCCACCCGCTCGACGGCAATAATTCGACCGAACACGTTGAAGCGGCAGAGCATGGATTCGTTCCCTTCAAGCTGGCAAACGTACAAGGTCAGCTTTTGGCCGAAAGCGGCCGTCGCCCGCCGACTGTAAGCCGGCCAAGCGAAAGGCAAAAGCGCCCAAACGTCTGGCCCCAAGCCTTCGCAAGCTGCGGCGACTTAGGGCGCCGCCAGCGTTGAAGCGCCTGGCCTCGATCCCTACCCGCCCCCACCCAACACAGCCCCACTCGCGCGCGCCCACCTCCCCCGGCAAATTGGTCGCATGGACATCGACCTGTTGCTGCCGGACGTGCTGCGCAAACTGGAGAACCTCGTGCGCACCGGCACCATCGCCGAAGTGCGCCACGAGCTGCCCGGCGCTCTGGTGCGCGTGCAGATTGGGAAGAACGTCACCGACTGGCGCCCGTACCACGAGCTGCGCGCCGGCAACACCCGCACCTGGAACCCGCCCACGGTCGGCGAGCAGGTCACGCTGCTGTCGCCCGGCGGTGACCTGGCCGGCGCCCTGGTGATCGGCGGCATCCACCAGAACGACCACCCCGCCCCCAGCACCGACCCCAACAAGACCGTCACCGTCTACCCCGACGGCGCCACGGTCAGCTACGACCACGCCGCCCACGCCCTGGCCATCACGCTGCCCGCCGGCGGCACGGCCGACATCACCGTCCCCGACCGCATCACCGTCCACTGCACCACGGCCGACGTCACGGCCAGCGACAGCGCCACGGTCCACTCCCAGCAGATCACCCTCGACGCGCCGCAGACCACCACCACGGGCCACCTCACAGTCATGGGCCTGACCACCATGCTGGGCGGCTTCAGCGCCTCCGGCGCCTCGGCGGTGCCAGGCGCGCAAAGCGTGGGCCGCATGAGCATCCCGCTGCTCTCCACACGCGAGATCGAGACCACCAGCACCGTGAGCGCCGACACCGACGTGCGCAGCGGCCCCATCAGCCTGCGCACCCACCCCCACGACAAGGTGCAGCAGGGCACCGACCTTTCGGGCCTGCCGCAATGATGTCCGCCAGCACCGGCCGCGCGCTGGCCTATGCCGACCACATCGGCCAATCCATCGCCGACATCCTCACCACGCCCATCGGCTCGCGCGTCATGCGCCGCAGCTATGGCAGCTTCATCCCCGAGCTGATCGACGCGCCCACCACGCCGGCCAACCGCCTGCGCCTCATCGCCGCCAGCGCCCAGGCCATCATGAAGTGGGAGCCGCGCACCACCGTGCGCCGCATCACCCTGGCCACGGCCAGCGACGGCACCACGCAACTCAACATCGAGCGCGTGGACCGCAGCCAGGCCGCCACCACGCTGCAGACGGTCAGCATCGGGGGCCTGGCGGCATGAGTACGTCCCAGCTCATCGACATGAGCAAGCTGCCGGCGCCCGCCGTGGTGCAGGTGCCCGACTTCGAGGCCGTGCTCGCCGACCTCAAGGCCGACCTCGTGGCCGCCTACCCGCCGGCCGCGCCGGTCATCGAGCTGGAGTCCGAGCCGCTCACCAAGTGGCTGGAGCGCACCGCCTACCAGATCGTGGTGGAGCGCAGCGCCCGCAACGACTCGGCCCACGCCGTCATGCTGGCCTACGCGCAGGGCAGCGACCTCGACCAGCTCGCCGCCTTCTACGACGTGCAGCGCCTGGTCATCACCCCGGCCGACCCCGCCGCCGTGCCGCCCGTCGAAGAGGTAATGGAGAGCGACGACGACTTCCGCGCGCGCATCCAGCTCGCGCCGCGCGGCTACAGCGTGGCCGGCCCCGTGGGCGCGTACATCTTCCAGGCCAAGAGCGCCGACGGCCAAGTGCTCGACGCCTACCCCGTCAGCCCCACACCCGGGCAGGTGGTGGTGAGCGTGCTGGCCCGCGATGGCGAGGGCGTGCCCACCCAGGCCCTGCTCGACAAGGTCTATGCCGCCCTCACCGCGCAAGACGTGCGCCCCCTCACCGACGAGGTGCTGGTGCAGCCCGCCGGCATCGTGCATTACCAGATCGCCGCCACCGTCTACATGCTGCCCGGCCCCGATGCGTCCAGCGTCATGGCCGAGATCCAGACCCGTGCCGAGCAGTACGCCGCCGCCATGCACCGCATCGGCCGACTGCCCACGCTGTCGGGCATCTATGCCGCCCTGCACATCGACGGCGTGGCCCGCGTGGTGCTGCACAGCCCCGCCGCCGACGTGGCCGTGAGCAACACCCAGGCGAGCCACTGCACCGCCATCGACCTGGCTTTCGGGGGCGTGATTGACTGACAGCCTCCTGCCCCCCAACGCCACCGCGCTGGACCGCGCGGTTGAGGCCGTGGCCGTGCGCGCCCTGCAGGCCATTCCGCAGCCGCACCGCAGCCTCTGGAACGCCGACACCTGCCCCCTGCCGCTGCTGCCCTGGCTGGCCTGGGGCATGGGCGTGGAAGGCTGGCGTACCGACTGGCCCGAGGCCGTCAAGCGCGCCGTGGTGCGCAACGCCATCGCCATCCAGCGCCGCCGCGGCACCTACCGCAGCGTGGCCGATGCCGTGGCCGCCTTCGGCGGAAACATCGCCATTCGCGAGTGGTGGCAGACCACCCCGCGCGGCGTGCCCCACACCTTCGAACTCGTTTTCACCCTCACCGACCAGACCGGCGCCGGCGTCAGTGCCGCCTTCGTGGAAGACGTCATCGCCGAGGTGGCCCGCGTCAAGCCGCTGCGCAGCCACTTCACCGCCATCCAGGGCCTGGCCGCCGCCCCTGCCGTCAAGGCGGTGGCCGTGGGCCGGCCCGTCATCTACGCGCGGCTCGCGCTGCAGGTCCAGTAAGTCATGGCCATCCTCTTCAAGCTCACCGACGCCGGCCGCGCCGCGCTCGTCAACGCCGGCCACACCGGCACCAATGCGCGCACGCTGGTCAGCGTGGGCCTCACTGCCCAGGCCTTTGCGCCGGCGGCCAACCTGGCCGCGCTGCCCGGCGAGTTCAAGCGCCTGGCCACCATCGCCGGCGACGTGGTGGCGGGCGACACCATCCACGTCACCATCCGCGACGACGGCCCCGACACCTACACCGTGCGCGGCTTCGGCCTGTGGCTGGACAACGGCACCCTGCTGGGCACCTACGGCCAGGCCGAGCCCATCGTGGAGAAGTCCGCCGCCGGCATCATGATGCTGGCCACCGATCTGCGCGTGCTCGACGGCAGCGCGGACATCAGCACGCTCCAATTCGGGCAGACCAGCTTCATCAACCCGCCGGCCACCACCGAGCGCCTGGGCGTCATCGAGATCGCCACCGACGCCGAGGCCGACGAGGGCACCGACGACGTGCGGGCCATCACCCCGCGCACGCTGGCCCTGGGCCTGGCCCGCAAGGCGCAGGCCGCGCGCAAGCTCATCGCCGGCACCGGCCTGACGGGCGGCGGTGACCTGACCGCCGACCGCACGCTGACCCTGGCCGACACCACCGTGGCGGCCGGCAACTACGGCAGCGCGACCGCGGCGCCCACCTTCACCGTCGATGCGCAGGGCCGCCTCACGGCCGCGGGCACCGTCACCATCACGCCCGCATGGGGGAGCATCACCGGCAAGCCCACCACCGTGGCCGGCTACGGCATCACCGACGCGGCCCTGGCTGCGCGCAAGCTCATCGCCGGCACCGGCCTGGCCGGCGGCGGCGACCTCAGCGCAGACCGCACGCTGACCCTGGCCGACACCGCCGTGGCCGCCGGCAACTACGGCAGCGCCACCACGGCGCCCACCTTCACCGTCGATGCGCAGGGGCGCCTCACCGCCGCCAACAGCGTGACCATCACGCCGGCGTGGGGCAGCATCACCGGCAAGCCCACCACCCTGGCCGGCTACGGCATCACCGATGCGGCCCCAGCCGCGCGCAAGCTCACCGCCGGCACCGGCCTGGCGGGTGGCGGCGACTTCACGGCAGACCGCACCCTGGCCCTGGCCAACACCGCCGTGGCCGCCGGCAACTACGGCAGTGCAACCGCCGCGCCCACCTTCACTGTCGACGCACAGGGACGCCTCACGGCCGCCGGCAGCGTCACCATCACGCCCGCCTGGGCCAGCGTGACGGCCAAGCCCACCACGCTCGACGGCTACGGCATCACCGACGCCATGCGCAGCAACGCCATGGATGAGCGGCAGTTAGCAGGCAGTGGATGGCAGCGCCTGCCCGGTGGGCTCATCGTCATTTGGGGAAGCGCCGTCTCGCAGGGTGGCTACACCCGCGCCTGGTTTCCTCGCACCTTCCCCACAGCGTGCTTTCAAGTCATCTGTTCGACCCAGAACAGCAGTAATCAGGGCTACGCCGTGGAGTCGCACAGCTTCGGCTCAGAAGGCTTCATGTTCGCGGTGCTGATCGGTGCCGACACCAACTACGCGTGGGGCATCAGTGTGAGTTACGTCGCCTTCGGCTACTAAGGCACAGCGCCGCCCCCCACTCCCCACCAGTCGACTCCCTCCTTTCGCCATGCCGCCCCTGCGCACCCTCACCGTCACGGCCGAATCGGCCGCCTTCATCCTCGACTGCCTGGCCGCTCGGCCCTACCGCGAGGTGGCCCCGCTCATCGAGGAGCTGAGCGCGCAGCTCCGCACGCAAGAGGCCACGGCCCACGCCCAGGCCGCCCCGGCCATCGTGCCCGCCGCCCCCGCCCTGGCGCACGCACCAGACGCCGCCCAGGCCTGACCCCATCCATCCGCTGTCACACCCCAAGCAAGGAACCCCATGGCATCCACCGAGTACCACCACGGCGTCCGCGTCATCGAGACCACGGGCACCGGCGCCGCCATCCGCGTCGTCTCCACCGCCGTCATCGGCCTGGTGGCCACGGCGCCCAACGCCGACGACGACGCCTTCCCCATCAACACCCCGGTGCTGCTCACCAACCCCGCGGGCAGCATCGGCAAGGCCGGCGCCGGCGGCACGCTGGCGGCTGCGCTGCGCGCCATCGGCAACCAATGCCGCGCCGTCGTCGTGGTGGTGCGCGTCACGCCGGGCGCCGACGCGGCGGCCACCACCACCAACGTCATCGGCACCGTGGGCGCCGATGGCCACCCCACCGGCATCCAGGCGCTGCTCTCGGCCGAGAGTGCGCTGGGCGTCAAGCCGCGCATCCTGGGCGCGCCGGGGCTGGACACCAAGGCCGTCACCAACGCCCTGGTGACGGCCGCGCAGGCCCTGCGCGGCTTCGTCTACGCCGCCGCGCGCGACCCCAACGGCAACCTCGCCAAGACCAAGGAGCAGGCCACCACCTACCGCGCGGAATTCGGCGCGCGCGAGCTCATGGTGCTGTGGCCCGAGTTCCTGGGCTGGAACACCGAGACCAACGACGTGACATCGCTCAGCGCCGTGGCCAACGCCCTGGGCGTGCGCGCCAAGATCGATCAGGACATCGGCTGGCACAAGACCCTGTCGAACTACGTCGTCAACGGCGTGGAAGGCATCAGCGTGCCGGTGTTCTTCGACCTGCAGAACCCGGCCAGCGATGCGGGCTACCTCAACGGGCTGGAGGTCACCACCATCATCCGCCGCAGCGGCTACCGCTTCTGGGGCAACCGCACCTGCGAGGCCAAGGGCGGCAAGTTCCCTTTCGAGAACTACACCCGCACCGCCCAGGTGCTGGCCGACACCATCGCCGAGGCGCACTTCGTCTTCATCGACAAGCCCATGCACCCCAGCCTCGTGCGCGACATGCTGGGCTACATCAACAGCCGATTCCGCGACCTGGTGACCAGCGGCTACCTCATCGGCGCGAGCGCCTGGTTCGACCCCGACCTCAACCAGAAGGAAGACCTCGCAGACGGCCGCCTGCAGATCAGCTACGACTACACGCCCGTGCCGCCGCTGGAAAACCTCATCTTCAACCAGTCGATCACCGACAGCTACCTCGCCCAGTTCGCCACCGCCATTCAGGCCAACTGAGCCCGCCGCCCACGTAGGAGCCCCTTTCCATGTCCATCCCTTCCAGCCTCAAGAACTTCAACCTCTTCGGCGACGGTGCATCCTGGGTCGGCCTGGTGCCCAGCGTCACCCTGCCCAAGCTCACCCGCAAGACCGAGGAATACCGCGCCGGCGGCATGCACGGCCCCATCGAAATCGACCTCGGCCACGAAAAGCTCGAACTCCAGTTCACCGCCGGCGGCCTCATGGTCGATGCGCTGCGCAGCTTTGGCGTGGTGGCCCACAACGCCAGCCAATGGCGCTTTGCCGGCGCCTACCAAGACGACTCGGACGGCAGCGTGCACGCGCTGGAGATCCTGACCCGCGGCCGCCTCAAGGAGATCGAGCTGGGCGACGCCAAGACCGGCGAGAAGACAGAGCACAAATACAGCTGCGCCCTCAGCTACTACAAGCTCACCGTCGACGGTGCCGAAGTCATGGAGATCGACGTGCCAGGCCTGATCTTCCGCGTCAACGGCACCGACGTGCTGACCGAAATCCGCCGCGCCATCGGCCTATGACGCGCCGCATCGCCACGCCCCCGCCCGCCCCTTCCGCACCCCCTCGCCCATCTACCACCATGACCACCCAAGCCACCCCCACCCCGGCCGACGCCAACACCATCACCCTCGACGAGCCCCTGCAGCGCGGCGACACCACCATTGCCACCATCACCCTGCGCAAGCCCCGCGCCGGCGAGCTGCGCGGCCTGAACCTGGCCGAGGTGCTGCAGCTCAACGCCAACGCCCTGCAGCAGTTGCTCCCGCGCATCACCACGCCCACGCTGACCCCGCACGACGTGGAGCAGCTCGACCCCGCCGACCTGGTGGAGCTGGGCGCGCGGGTGGCCACTTTTTTCGTGCGCAGGAGCATCCGGGCGGACTTCCCGCAGACGTAGAGGACCTCATGGCCGACATCGCGCTGGTGTTCGGCTGGGCGCCCTGCCACATGGACGGCATGGAGCTGCCCGAGCTGATGCGCTGGCGTGAGCGCGCCCGCGTCCGCCACGAGGCCAAGCCGCCCGAGTAGCCCCACCAACCACGACAACCCCGCACCCCCGCCATGGCAGGCCCTCTGAAACTCGAAATCATCCTGTCCATGGTGGACAAGGCCATGGCCCCGCTGCGCGGCGTGGACCGGCAAAGCAAGGCCCTGGCCGCCAGCCTCAAGCAGTCGCGCGAGGCGCTGCGCGGGCTGGAGCGACAGCAGCAGCAGGTAGAGGGCATCCAGAAGCAGCAGGCCGCGCTCGACAACCAGACCCGCAGCCTCAAGCAACTGGACGCGCAGCTCGGCGCCGTCATCGCGGCCGAGGGCGTGCACAGCAAGCAGGCCGCCAAGCTGTCGCAGCAGCTCACCACCCAGACCATCGCCTACAACCGCCAGCGCGAGCGCCTGGACGAGCTGCAGGCCACCGCACGCAAGGCCGGCCTGGGCAATCTGGGTGCGGCGCAACAGCGCCTCAAGGCCGACATCGAAGCAACGAATGCCAGCATGGCCGCGCAGCGCGCCCGGCTGCAGGCCCTGGCCGAGGTGCGCGACAAGCGCAGCCAGGCCCTGGGCCGCGCCGCCATGCTCGGCGCCACGGGCGCGGCGGCCGTCGTGGCCGGCCGTGCCGCCGCGGCGCCGGTACAGCGCACCCTGGGCGCCTACAGCGATCAGGAGAACGCCGCCACCCAGCTCAAGGCCAGCATGATGGTGGCCGATGGCAGTGCGCCCGAAGAGCTGCAGCGCATCACCGAGCTGGCCACGCGCCTGGGCGACCGCCTGCCCGGCACCACCGCCGACTTCCTGGAGATGATGACTATGCTCAAGCGCCAGGGCTTGAGCGCGCAGACCATCCTGGGCGGCACCGGCGAGGCCGCGGCCCTGCTGGGCGTGCAGCTGCGCATGCCGGTGACCGAGGCGGCCGAGTTCGCCGCCAAGATGCAGGACGCCACCCAGAGCACCGAGACCGAGATGCTGGGGCTGATGGACATGATCCAACGCACCTTCTACCTGGGCGTGGACTCCGGCAACATGCTGCAGGGCTTTTCGAAGATGTCGCCCGTGCTCGGCATCCTCAAGCAGAAGGGCGTGCAGGCCGCCAACACCCTGGCCCCGCTGCTGGTCATGATGGACCAGACCGGCATGCGCGGCGAATCCGCCGGCAACGCCATCCGCAAGATGTTCCAGGCCGGGCTGGACGAGAAGAAGGTGGGCAAGGCCAACAAGATGCTCGCCCAGGCGCATGCCGGCTTCGCGCTCAGCTTCACCGACAAGGCGGGCAACTTCGCGGGGCTGGACAACCTCTTCGCGCAGCTCGAAAAGCTCAAGACCATCGGCAGCGACACCCAACGCATTTCCATCATCAAAGAGGTGTTCGGCGACGACGCCGAGAACCTGCAGGTCATCAACACCATCATGGAGAAGGGTCGCGCCGGCTATGAAGAGGTGGCCGCCAAGATGGCCGCCCAGGCCGACCTGCGCAAGCGTGTGGACGTGCAGCTGGCCACCCTGTCGAACGTGCTCGAAGCCGCCCAGGGCAGTGCCACCAACGTGCTGGCGAGCATCGGCGAGACCATCGCCGGCGACGCCAAGGGCCTCATCCAGTGGCTGGGCGACACCTCGGCCGCCATCGGCAACTGGGTGAAGGAACACCCCGCCCTGACCGCCGCCATCGTGCGCACCGTGGCCGCCATCGCGGGGCTGCTGATGGTGTTCGGCGTGCTCAAGATCATGGCCGCCGCGGTGCTCGGCCCCTTCGCCATGGCGCGCGCCGTGTTCGGCCTGCTGGGCCTCAACATCGGCACCGCCAGCACCGCACTGCGCGGGCTGGCCCTGGTGATGCGCGGGCTCATATTCACGCCCATGGGCCTGGCACTGACCGCCCTGGCCGTGGCCGCTTACCTCCTGTACACCCGCTGGGACGATGTGCGCGCCGGCGCCATAGCGCTATGGCAAGACTTGTCGGCTGCCTTCGCCGCAGGCGTGGCCGCGGTGGGCGCCGCCTTTGACCGCCTCATGGGCTGGGCGCAGCGGACCTGGCAGGGCATCACCACCACCCTCGGCGGGCTGTGGAGCGACGTCACGGCCACCCTGGCCACCCTGCCCCAACGCTTCTTCGAGTTCGGCGCCAACATCATCCAGGGCCTGGCCAACGGCATCACCAACCGCATCAGCCTGGTGCGCGACGCCATCGGCCAGGCGGCAGACGGGGCCGTGGGCTGGTTCAAAGACAAGCTCGGCATCCGCTCCCCCAGCCGGGTATTCATCGAGGCCGGAGCCAACATCGCCCAGGGCGCCGCGCTGGGCATCGACCGCACCGCGCCGCAGGTGCGCGCCGCGGCGC
The DNA here is from genome assembly GCF_003350475.1 of Pseudacidovorax intermedius. Taxonomy (GTDB): domain Bacteria; phylum Pseudomonadota; class Gammaproteobacteria; order Burkholderiales; family Burkholderiaceae_C; genus Xenophilus; species Xenophilus intermedius. Next base: position 126,131 of record NZ_QQAV01000010.1, on the reverse strand, counting down.
TGGGGATGGCCGCGGCCAGCCTGGTGGCCCTGCCCGCCATGGCGCTGCCGGCCGTGGGCCAGCCCGCGGGTCTGGGCGCCCCGGCCCCCGCCCACGCCCCGCTGGCCAGCGCGCGCAACACCGGCCCCAGCCTGGTGGTGCAGGGCGACACGGTGCACCTCACCATCCAGGCCGGCGCCGGCGTGGACCCGGCCGCCATCGCCCAGCTCGTGCGGGCCGAGCTGGCCAGGCACGAGCAGGCCAAGGCCGCCCGCCTGCGCGGCGCGTATGTCGACTACGGCAACTGACCCACCCCGGAGCCCCCAGCCATGATGATGTGCATCGGCCAGTTCGTGTTTCAGCTCGACACCCTGGCCTATCAGCAGCTCAAGCGCCGCACGGCGTGGAAGCACCCTACGCAGGCCTTGGTGGGCGCGCGAGACGCGTCCCAGTACCTTGGCCCAGGGGAAGACACCATCACCCTCGACGGCAGCGTGGTGCCCGAGTTTGCGGGGAGCCACCTGCACCTCGATGACCTGCGCTACATGGCCAACACCGGCCGGGCCTATGCGTTGGTGGAAGGCACCGGCACCATCTACGGCGCCTTCGTCATCACCGAGATCGAAGAGACCAAGTCCCTGTTCTTCGAGGACGGATCGCCGCGCAAGGTGGAGTTTTCCATCGGCCTGCGCCGCGTGGACATGGACGACGATGGCCGCGCCGACGCCATGGGCGACCTGGTGACGCCCGAGCAGACCGCCCTGCAGTGATGAGCACCGCCGCCAACAGCACCAGCACCGCCGCCGCCGGCCGCGACGTGGACGCCATCGCCGCCACCCTGCCCGCCACCAACACCACGGGCCTGAGCCCCGCGCGCGGCGGCCCGCACCTGCGGCCGGTGTGGCGCGTCACCGTCAACGGGCAGGACATCAGCGCCCGCGTGGCACCGCGCCTGGTCAGCCTGACCATCACCGACAACCGCAGCCAGGACGCCGACGAGGTGGAGCTGGTCATCAGCGACCACGACGGCCGCGTGGCCCTGCCCAGCACCGGCGACACCCTGACCGTGGCCGTGGGCTGGGTGGCCGACACCACCGGCGCCCCCGGCCAGGCCGGCGCCGCGGCGGCCGGCGGCTTTCCGCTGGGGCTGGTGGACAAGGGCAGCTACACCATCCAGGCCGTCGAATACAGCGGCGCGCCCGACACCATCACCCTGCGCGCGCACGCCGCCAACCTGCTGGACGGGCTACGGCAGCTGCGCGAGATCAGCTACCACCAGACCACCCTGGGCCAGATCGTGGCCGCCATTGCGCTGCGCAACGGCCTCAAGCACAGCATCGACAAGGCCGTGGGCGCCCGCAAGGTGAAGCACGCCGATCAGGCGCAGGAGAGCGATGCGAGCTTTCTGCGCCGCCTGGCCAACACCTTCGACTGCATCGCCACTGTGAAGGCCGGCACCCTGCTGCTTTCGCAAAAGCGCCTGCCCCGCACACCCAGCGGCAAGGCCCTGCCGCCCGTGCTGCTGGTGCGCAGCACCGGCGACAGCCACCGCTACGCCCGCGCCGACCGCGACAGCTACAGCGGCGTGCGCTGCTGGTACAACAACCACAAGACGGGCAAGCGCACCGCCGTGGTGGCCGGCATCACCGGCCGGGCCAAAGACCTGCGCACCACCTACGCCAGCGAGTCCGACGCCCTGGCCGCCGCGCGGGCGGAGTGGGCACGCGTTCAACGCGGCATCTTCAGCTTCGAGATCACCCTGGCCTACGGCCGCGCCGACCTGGGCCCGCAGCGGCCGGTGGTGGTGCGTGGGTACAAGCCGCAGATCGACGCCACGCCGTGGCTCATCACGGGCGTGCGGCATACGCTGGCGGGTGGCGGGTACACGTCCACCCTGACGCTGGAGACGCTGCAGGCGGAGGGGGTGGAAGGTGGGGATGAGGCGGGGGACAACTTTGATCCAGAATAATTCTTCTGGTATGGTGGTGGCAATATGTCTGTCACTGAGATTTCGCCGTTGATCTTGGAAAGCCTAGGTTTCCAAGTTCAAAAAATCCCCACAGGTGTTCGTAAGAGTGCAGACTTTCTTGCAATCGCAGATGGTTGTCGTTTACTTATAGAAGAGAAAAGAAAAGAGGATGAAGAAAGCGTTCTTCGGGAGAAGGAAGAAATACTAGGGTCAGGAAAAATTTTTGAATCTGAAGCCTCGTTAGAAGAAAGAAACGAAAGGCTTGCCGAAGCAGTACGCGAGGGTCATCGTCAGCTAAGGGATGGCGATAATCCAGAACACGACTTCAAAATTCTCTGGATCAACTGTGACGGAGTCAACCCAAACGCTAAATATGCGCAAGTTCTTGCTACGCTCTATGGAAGCGTCAACCTCATGCAATACGGGACAACAAAGTTACATGATTGCATTGGGTACGACTACGCCGAGTTTTATAGGAGAACCGCCCTTGATGCCGCGGCATGTACCATCCGATTTGGGGATCATGTCATATTAAAGCTCTTGCTCAATCCCTACTCCACACGCGCAGAGAGTTTGAGTACAGCTCCATTCGTTAAAAGATTCCCGCGTGAAGGTATATATGACCCCATCCAAATGGAAAGAGACGGGCGAATTTTTATTTACAAAGAAGATATAAAAGCCAAATCCGGCGAAAAAATTAAATGGCTAGAGGATAAATATGGCTGCAAGCCACTCCATCCGGTGAGATTCAACAGATTAACCTTAATTTCGCGAACGCCTTTGTAGGGTAGTTCTGTGGGATATCAACCTAAGCAGTCGATTCGATAAAGGCGCCCAACTTCTCAAGATCATGGGACCAAAAGAGAGACAGCCCTCTCGCTTGAGCCTGTTCTAGGCTCAACACTTTAAACACCCCACCGAGCACGGCCGCTGGAACCACCTGCAACGCGCCAAACTGCTGAATCCAGTAAACCGCCTTTACGGCTGCATCGTTGTTCAACCGCTTGATACTGTTCGTCGCACTGTTGGACACCTTGCACTCGATCGGCATCAGGCGCTCGTCGTGCAACCGCAGCACCACGTCGGCCTTGCGCTCGCCGAGCATGCATTCAGCACAGAACTGCTTGACCTGGGGACCGCGCATCATCGTCTTGATCGCACCCGGCGGCACCTCTTCAAAGCCAAGACTACGCAGATAGTCCTTGACCCGGGTCTCCTGGGATTCCTTGCCGTCGTTCCTGCGCTCCGTGGCGATCCGCTGTGCTGCCAGCAAAACGGATGAGGCCAGCAGCGCTGCTTCCCGCTGCTGCTCGGAGGGCGCGCCCCCATCCTGCATCCACGGAAAGCGATGGGGATCAATCACTCGTTCGATGACGCCGAACACCTTTTGCAGGGCAACAGGATCTCTGCTCAGAACGCCCGGAGCAATGGAGTCCACATCCGCGATGACCCGAAGGTCATCATCAGAAATCGGCGGACCCGCCAAGTAGCGAAGCGCCTCCCCAAGGCCAAGTCCGTAGGCCTCGGAAAGACTCCCTTCGTTGATCTCGCCGGGGTTCAGGTCGCTCAACTTTTCGAAGAGCTGTTCGAACTTGCGGCGAGCCGCCTTGTAGTGCACATCCCATGAGTCGGAAACGGCGAGCCGCTCAACGCGAAACTGTGCAGCTGCAGCCTCGGCGTCTGCGGCCAATTCGGCGGTGGTCCACCGTGGGGGTAGCGCGCTCATGCCAGAAGCGTCTCCAAGCTCGGAATGCGAAGGCGCTCAACCTCTTTGGGTTCGAACTTCGTCAGTCCACCCGCGTAAGTCCTACCGTGCCCCGTGCTCACATTTTTGTTGAGCCAAGCCACCAATCGCCCCATGGCCGCCTCTGGGAGCGGAGCACGCGGATAGAGGCCATGAACCACGTTGATGTGGCGGGCATCGCAGGCGTTGAGGGTGAACTGGGGCGCTCGCCGCGCCATGTAGGTGCAAAGGATCGGAGCAGGCGCTTTCAGCCCCACCGACCACCACGCCTTCCGGTGCTGCGCGATATAGCCGCTGTGCGCGCCTTGCCGCCTGGCCCATTCCAAGAATGCAGTGATGCGCTTCCGGTCAGCCACACTGAACCCATCCAGATCGGCAGGAAGATCGATGACACGACGCAATGCGTCAGCCGATCCGAGGTGGGCACCGGCCTGAAGGAGGTCCTTGGCTTTGGTCACCGCCGGCATCTTCACGCTGTCGGGCAATCCAGCAGTGTGGTCTCCGGCGATCCAAATGCCATTCGCGCCTGTGACCTGGCCGCGGTGAACCCGGAACAACTCGCCAAGCTCGACTTCCCCCTCAGCGGAGGGAGCGGAAGGGCGGACGATGACCGACCAGCGTGGGGCAGAGAGCAACTGCCCACGCGGCACGTCAATGCCCTTCGTCAGGCCGTTGAGTTCGGCAACCTCCCCGACCGCACGAACGCGAACAGGCTGTTCGGTTTCGCCCATCCGAAAACACGTGATGGCTGCTGTTGTTGCCGTGCCAGGGAACGCTTCAACCTTGGGCTCCAGCACATGCAACGCCAGCCCGCCCAGTTCCGAAATGAGGAGTCGCCTTAGGGCCGATCCATAGTTGACGTCCATCCACTCGGCTGACGTGACGAACGCGCCGATGTCACCAGGCATGGCCAGTTGCCGCGTCTGTAAGAAGAAATGCAGGTGCAGCCCCGCCAATGCGCTCGCCTTGATGCCGAGCTTGGCGAAGGTGGAGGCATACCAGGCCTTCCACTCTTCGCCGATGCCATGGTGACGGACATACGGCGGGTTTCCGATGAAGGCAGTCACGCCCGCACAACGGGGCAGCTTCACGGCCCGATAGTCCTTGACCAGCACCGTCGCCCGGTCCGACCACCCACGAACCGCCAAGTTGGCGCGCAGCATCAGGGCGGCAAGCGGATCTGTCTCGACAGCCACAAGCTGGGCACTGGGAAACGCCTCGCCGGCACTGAGAATGAACCGACCGGAACCGGCCCCTGGGTCAACAATCCGCGCCGGCACTGCTTGGGCAGCCAGCCAAGTCATCATGGAGCGAATGATGGCTTGCGGCGTGTAGACCGCACCTGCAACACGGCGCGCGTCTGGGGTCCGAATTCTTGTGAACGCGTCGCCCAGCGGGTCGCCGCCGTTGCTGATTTGTTGCTGGGCATCTGCGAGCTGTCCTTCGGCTAAGGCCGCGGCTGCCGACGCCTTCGCGAGGGTGCGCTCGGCTGACGACAGGCTGGCTGTGCCCCCGATGAGCGCGACGCAAAGAGCCGCAAGCTCTTGCTCGGTTCGAACCATCATCTCTTCTCTCTCTGAGGACTGACGAACAGCTCAGCCTGGCCTGAGGCGTGCCTGCCCGTGAACGTGCGCATGAAGTCACGCAAGACGTCAGCAGCTGCGCGGTCCTGCGCGCGGCATGCTTGAACGAAAGCCTCACGCAGTTCCTTCTCCACGCGGATGCGCATTCCGCAGTCTTTCACTTGCATGGGCACATGCTACCACCAGGATACACAATGTGTATCCACGATAATCATGCGAGAATTTTGAGCCCTGCCATTAGACACGCCCACCGTGCTAGGAAACGCGTTCGATCCACTCGTTCAACTCTTGCCGCACACTTAGCGCATGGGCAAGCACGGCAGTCCAGTGGTTCTTTCCAAATATTCGCTCTTGGCTCCTTCCGATATGTGACAAGAATAGTCCTGCATCAACCCCACCCGCTGCAAGGTGAGAACTGCAGGCTTCGAGTAGGTTGGAAATCTCCGTGTTGCCATTTTCCAAGTAGCGGTCAAGCAAATGAAGTCGGTTGAAGTGGCGTTCAACGAGCGACCAGACCTCTTGCTCCACACCGTCGGGCCTGTTTAGGTAAAAATTCACTCCAACGCTTTTAATCTGCGGACTTGTAATTAGTTGCGCAAAAATGAATTGAGTGTCAGGGATGAGATCTGAATAAAAATTAATAAATAATCTTTCCCCCTCGTCTGTAATCCAATATCTATCTTTCTTTGTATTGCATGTGCTACAGCAAGGAACCAAGTTAATAGGATGGACCGACAATTCAGGAAAATCTATAGCCGGAAGGTAGTGATCAAACGTATTGGGGAGCGTTATTCCACACATCGGGCAAAGACTAAGCAGGCGCTCGGGCTGCGCGGCTTTGATATCCTCTTTAAGAGCGAGTAGAGCCTGAGTTGCAATCGCATAGCAAGAACGCAAGATATTGCCGTCGGCCACTGCATCTTCGTTGCTCTCGAAGCCATCCAAAGCGTCCAGCCCTAAAGCCAGCTCGTAGGCATCGTATCGCGAGACAATGAGAGGATGTAACTCAACCAGGCGAGCGCGCGTCGCATGGTGCTTGCTATCACGGATCGCAATATACCTGTCGATGTAGCTCAAAGGTTCCACGCCCAGCCTCACCAAAGATCTCATCGGCGAGCTCCATATTGGGCCAGAAGATATGCTTCTGCATTTATGCTCAATCCCGTGTCAAACTTTCCGAGCGCCTCTTCCAATGGATATTTTCGGGCAAGTTTCCTCAGCGTCCTTCTATAAACGCTGTCCACCTCAACAGTCTCGAAAACGTGTTTGGTGATTTCGGAGATGCTTTCCCCGAAGCTCTCAAGGCCAAGTGTCTCCGTTTCCGTTATGTTGCCCGTTCTACGGAAAACCAATACTCGCTTAGCCGGAACCTCTTGGACAACAAGAGGAGAGTGCGTTGCAATAATCGCAAAAGAATCGTATTTGTCCAAGAGAGAGGAAAGTACTAAAAATAGATTGGCTACTGCATTAGGATGTAGGTGCGTCTCGGGCTCGTCAAAAACGACGAGTGAGTAAGGCTCAAGCCACGCCAAAAGAGCGGTAATAAAATGAATAAATATCGCCTGTCCAGAGCTTAGAAGAGACAATAAATGCGTCTGAGTTTCCATACTTGAGTTTTCAAGCACAAAGAAATCATCGCTTAGATGATCTGGATTGTCGGATTCTATGACGTCTTGGATGTACCTGCGCCACTCTCCTTGGCGACCGATTTGTCTTATTCTTTCCCGATTCTCTATATATCGGCGCGTCAGATCGAATTGGTGAGAATTTTCTCCCCCTATACCACAATATACGTAACTACTTCGTTCATCCACTCGGGGTCTTTTAAAGTTATCAAAAGCACTATAAGACACTGCAAGTACGCGAGTGAAGAGAGGGCGGCCTTCAGTAAATCTTTTTTCGCGCTCTTGCCATACCGTACCGGAAGTGCGACGGGTGGAGGCAAGATCCGCAGCTAATGAAGCAATGTAGTTAGTTTTCCCGGACGCATTTCTTCCGATAATTGCGACTACTCGGCCAGGTAGCTCATCGTTTTCATCAAAGTCAAAACGGCCTATAGTTTGCATTTCTGCACCGTCTATTTTTCCTGCATATGTAAAGCTAACCTGCTCTTGTGGATCTTCCCCCCGCGCCCAAGCTGCGCCAAAACGTTTCGCACGCTGTGCACTGTTGTGACGCATTAACGCATTCCGATAGGCGGATGTCGGCTCGAATGGCTGGGAACGCCTCGGTAGCAAGGCGATGTCTCGAAGTGAATTTAGAGCTACGTCGGCTTCACTGTCAAAAAATTTGCGCATCTCCTCATAGTATGAGCGCTCCTGTCCCAGCGAAATGTAGTCATCCGATAGCTTGTCGAATCGCTCAGGCAACTCAGTTTGAGAGGCCACTTTGAAGGACTCTTTTCGCTCACTTATTTTTTGAAGAATCTTTATAGTGCCAATAGCTTTTCTTGCGATTCCATCGGTTACAAATACTTTAAAAGAGACCTTGTACCCGAAATCGTCCCAATTATCGTGGACCAAAAACACATATGGCTTAACCACTCGCGGAAAATTTTCACCCTCTCTGAAACACATAAATTTCATGATTCCAACCTCTCTTGAGAGCCCTAAGAAGGATTAATTTCCATTGCGTGGACTTGCTGGGACTCGCCCGAGCCAGGAGGACGCGCACTCAGGCACCTAACCACTGGCTCACCCCCGCCAATAGTGACCGCGAAAAAGTGCTCTTCCGTCCCCACCACGCCCATCCCCCAACGGCGACCCCGTAGAGCCACCACCCCACGCTAAGCGGCTTTGCGAGCCGCGTTCGATTGCGCGAGCGAAGAAAGTACCCTCCGGGCCGCAGCCCTCCCCTCTTCGTCCGCGTTCTCGTAGTTGTCCAGCAGCGCCTCCTGCTCGGCCGTCAGCGTGCGAGCACTGGCGTGCTCAGCGGGTGCTGCCGGCCGACCGCCAAGGACGGCGGCAACGTCCGCGCCCGTGGCCATCAAGTGCATCAGCACCGACGCGCCAGGCTCGGCCACGCCGCGCTCGTACCGGCTCAGCATCCCCCGGCTGACGCCCAGCAGTTCCGCAAAACTCTCTTGGGAATGCCCCAGCCTCTCCCGCTCGGCGCGCAAAATCGCACCGTTTCGAGCACTAAAAGACTCGCTCATGACTTGACGATGAGCACGAAAATGCTCAACATCCACTCCTGTCACACATCACACGACAAGAGAAAGAAGCGTACATGCTCACTCGCAGTCACCCCTCCCCCTTCCGTCCGATGGCGACGGTTCCACCCACGCGCTCGGCCAGCAGCCGCAGCGCGGCACGCGCGTCCTCGTCCGCGCCGGCGTAGGCGCGCAGCAGCGCGGCCTGATCGGCCGTCAGTGCAGCGCCGCTGTGCTGGCCAGTGATGAGGTAGCCCACGTCTACCCCCGTTGAAGCCAACGCCTCCAGATAGGCGGCGTCAGGCTTGCGCACGCCCTTCTCGTAGTTGAGCTGGGAGTCCTTGGTCACGCCACCAAGCGCGCCGAACTCCGCCTGGTTAAGCCCTCGGTCTTTGCGCACTTCCACCAGCCGCGAAGAAAAATCCGGCATTCATCCACCAAATCACGTTGACAGTCCGGTTTTTGACCACCAGAATGCCGCATCAATCAGACAACCGTACACATCGTATATGTGCGCCACCGACCCACCAAGGGGCATACCGTCCTATTGCTGGATGGACCCCAGGCCACTCGCCGCTGCGGCGGCAAGCGCTCGCCGCCTGGTGCGCGAAGCCGAGCAACTGGGAGCCGGAGTGGATCGCCGAAGCCGGCGCCCGCGATCTGTCCTGGGGCCGGCGCCGCCGCGGGCGCGCATCGGCTGGGGCCTGCGGCTGCCGCTACCGGATCAGCCGGCGGTGCCGGAGGCTGCAGGGGGCGCCGAGCGCTTCGGCGCGCTGCAGTTGGCGGGCGCTGCGTTCTCCCGCTCGATCCGCTCCGCCAGTTGCTCCATCACCCGATAGAGCTGGATGAACGAGCGATCAACCCGCTCGGCCAACCCCAGCCCCGAAACGGACTGCTTGCCGGCCGCCACATAGCCCCCATAGAGGGCGGCGGTCGCTTGAAAGACGGGCCAGTTCACCGCTGTGTTCGTGCTGTGCTTCATGTTTTTTCCATCCCTGCTGTCACAACAAACAAAGGCATCGTAAATGACCACCTCCGCGCCTGCCGCTGAAATCGCCACCGCCACCGAAAGCGGCCTGGACCGCCTCGTCTACTGCCGCATGAGCACGGCTGACCTCGAAGAAGCCAAGCGCTTGGCCGCGCAGGAGGACCGCAAGGTTTCCGCCTTCGTGCGCGCCATGTACCGCCGCGGTGTGGCCGGCTTCAAGGCCGATCAGGCCGCCCTGGCCCAGACCCGCGCCTGAGCGCACGCGCCCCCTCATTCGCCCCCACCGCCCCGCCCGAGGCCTGCCGATGTACCCCGATCCCAAACGCGTGCGCCATCACCGCATTTCCACCCGGCTCGACGACTACGAAGAGCAGCGTTGGCGCCGCATGTGCGACCAGCTGGGCATTCAGCCCGCTACGCTGCTGCGCGACCTGGCCATGGCCGAGTGCGTGCGGTGGAGCGTGCAGCCGGATCGCATGCAGCAGCAGGCCGCCAACGACCCCGTCATGAAGGACAGCGCGTGACTCCGTCCGCCCTTGCCCCCGCCCCCGCGCCTGCACCCGTCCCCACGCGCCGGCCGCTGCCGCTACCGCTGCCACTCGCGGCCGACGACGCCGCCACGGCCATCGAGCTGATCCGCGCCGCCGGCCAAGCCGCCCGCCGCTGCCCGGCGCAGGCCTGGCTACGCTGGCCGCGAGTAGATGGCCCGGTAGCCGTCGCGCATCTCGCCCATGTCTTTCAGCTCGTTGACCAGGCCGAACTGGCCGAGCACGTTGCCCACGGTCACGAGCTGGCCAAAGCCGTGCACGGTGATGCGCCGGTACACCACGCCCCGGTGGTTGCGCACGCCGGCCACCATGGCGGGCCAGCCCAGGTCGATCATGTGCTTGGCCTTGGGCTCCAGCGCGGCCACTATGGCCTTGTCGTCGGGCAGCGGTTCTGCCCCATCGATCAGCTCGTTCTCCATCGCCTGCTCTCCGGTTGCGAGGCGGCCCTGTTGCGGTATGTGGGCCGGTTTCTGTGTCGCGCCTCCCTGTGCCCGCCTTCTGCGGTGGCGTTGTGGCTTGCAGGCGCGGGTCGAGTATGTGCGCAGGGGCCCGCCCTTCCAATGCCCCAAAAGTCTCACTTTCGTCACCCGAAAGTGGCCGGAGCGGCGGCATGAGCGAAGGCGGTTACATGCGCCTGTCGATCCGCTGTCCGCACTGCCTGGGCAAGTCGGCGGCGGAAGACCATGAGGAGCTGTCGCGCACGGTGGGAGAGATTGCCTACCGCTGCCGCAACTACCGCTGCGGCCACGTGTTCGCGGCCCGGCTGGAGGTGGTGCGCACGCTGGAGCCGTCGCGCACGCCCTCGCCCCTGGTGGCCCTGCCGGTGAGCGCGCATGTACGCCGCGCGCCGGTGCAGGCGGCGCTGCTGGCCAGCGAGTGCGATGCGGACGATGAGGCCGACTACCTGGCCGAGCTGGCCCGCCCGCTGGCCGATTGGCCGGCCGCGCCGTCGATGGGCGGCGCGCTATGGGGCACGGCGGCCGATGCCGAGGCTGACGACGCGGCCGAGCGCAGCCGCTACCGCTACATCACCATCCGCTGCCCGCACTGCCAGGCGGGGGCCATTGCCGTGGCGTCGCGCGAACTGTCGCGCACGCTGCGGGAGGTGACGTACCGCTGCCGCAACCACCGCTGCCGCCACGCCTATGTGGCGCAGCTGGAGGTGGTGCGCACGCTGTCGCTGTCTTCCCTGCCCTGTGCCGAGGTGGTGCTGCCGCTGAGCCCGCATGTGCGGCTGGGCCAGCTGCAGGCGCTGCTGCAGGCCAGCGCGCAGGCGCCGCCGGGCTGACCGGGGCGCTTCGCCCCCTTCCCCTTCCTCCCCTTCCTTCTGTTCGCAACGCGCTCCTTCGGGGGCGCGGGGATTCGTTCGCTCTTTTTCTGCCGAGAACACCATGCGCACCGCCACCAGAACCCGTTCCACCCCCGCCACCAGCACGGCGCTGGCCCAGGTGCTCAAGCACGAGCACGAGCGCCATGCGGCGCGCCTGGCCGACATCCGCCGCATCAGCACCAAGCTGCCGGTGCTGGACGAGCTGCTCGACGCGCTGGCCGCGCAGCGCGTGCATGTGGACCTGGCCGAGCTGCGGCCCTACCGCCGCGTGCTGGATCTGCCTGAGACGGTGACGCTGCGCACCGGCCTGTTTGGCGACGGCCACGGCGCCACGGTGGCGGCCACGCTGCTGCGCCTGGGCTTCAAGGTGGTGTGGGCCAAGCAAGGCGAGGCGGTGGGCCGCTATGACAGCGAGGCGATCTTCAAACGCGGGCATGCGCACGTGCATGCCTACGTGCCGCCCGAGTGGCTGGCCGAGGCCTGCGAGCAGGGCCATGTGACGGCGGCGACCGAGGGGCACCACCCGGCCAACGACGTGGGCCGGCCCATGGGCACGGCCGCGGCCATGCGCACCGAGGCCTGAGGGGTGGGCGCGAGCAAGACGCGGCACGTTGACGCCCCTACGCGAAAGCACCTGATGAAGCTGCGCGACGAGTTCGTGGCCCTGGCCACGCGCGGCCGGTTCAACGACGCGGCCAGCCGCGAGTGGGCCGCGCTGCCGCTGGAGCTGCGGCTGGTGCTGCTGATGCTGGCCGGCGTGGGCGAGGTGCAGGTGTCGCCTGTGCTGCAGGGCCTGGCCGTGCGCGCCTGGACCGAAGTTCCGCCCGCCGAGCGCGAGGCGGTGCGCGCCGTGGTGCGCCAGGGCGTGCCCACGCTGGCCCGACTGCGGGCGCTGGCGGCGCGGGTGTAGGGGCGCGCACGGTGCAACGCTTTCGCGCCCAGGCCAAGTCGCCCATCGCCCGCGAGCTGCCCACCGGCGGCATTGGCGATTGGCGCGCCAACGCGCCGCGGCTGGCCCATGTGGACGAGCACATGGCCCGGGTGCTGGCCTGCGCGCCGGCGGGCTGGAAGGCGGCCATCGAACGACGCTTTGCCTATGCCCCGCCGCCGCTCATGCAGGCCGGCGAGCCGCTGGAGCAGGCCCTGCAGCAGCCGCCCGAGTGGGCGCAGGCGTGGGACTTGTTGCAGGCGGTGGCGGACTTCGAGGACGAGTTCGGCGGCGCGGGCCGCTGGAACCTGGCCGATGAAGAGATCCGCGATCTGGCCGCGCGCCTGGCCGAGGACGTGCGCCGCAAGCAGGAGCGCATGCGGCACTTTGGCGCCACGCTGCCCGAGCGGCTGGACGAGGTGCGCACCTTCGTCCGCCGCGTGGGCGTGTATGAGGACAAGCCCATCGACGGCGAGCCGGCCATTGCCCGCGCCGAGTGCCCCAAGTGGTGGCGGCGCCGGCTGCGCACGCATGTGGCCCGCGCGGTGGAGGCCGGCGCTGTGCGCCTGGGGCTGGTGCATGTGGGCCGCGGCGGCTACGTGAGCCAGGACGGCCTGGCGCGCCGACGCGCGCAGCTCTCGCGCAATGCCGAGGCGCTGCGCGGATCGCTGCTGCGCAACGAGGCGGGCCAGGTGTGGCGGCTGGACGAGCTGGTGGCCCTGGGCACGGCCAACCCGGTGATCCGCGGCGGCGAGCTGATGACGCGCATCCGCGGCGCCGAGGACTATGCGGACGCGCGGGCGCATGTGGGCCTGTTCGTCACGCTGACGCTGCCCAGCCGCTTTCATGCGATGCGGCAGGTGGGCGGGCGCAGCCGGCCGAACCCCAAGTTCTGCGGGGCCACGCCGCGCGAGGGGCAACTGTGGCTGCGCGACAAGTGGCAGAAGACGCGGTCGGCCCTGCAGCGCGCGGGCGTGCGCATGTACGGCCTGCGCGTGGCCGAGCCGCACCACGACGCCACGCCGCATTGGCACATGCTGGTGTGGGCCGAGGACGAGGCCGGCGCCCAGGCCATCGAGGCGGTGGTGCGCCACTACTGGCTGAGCGAGGACGGCGACGAGCGCGGCGCGCAGGCCAACCGCATCAACGTCAAGCGCATGGTGCGCGGCGGCGCGGCCGGCTACGTGGCCAAGTACATCGCCAAGAGCGTGGGCCACGTGGCGCTGGCCGAGCACCTGGACGTGGCCGATGGCCAGCAGCTGACCATGGACCTAGGCCCATGGGAGCCCAAGGACGCGCGCGAGCCCGCGGCCGAGCAGCACGGCGGCGCGGCGGGGCACCAGCGCGTGGATGCGTGGGCGGCCACCTGGGGCATCCGCCAGTTCCAGACCTTCGGCATGCCGAGCGTGACGGTGTGGCGCGAGCTGCGGCGGGTGACGGCCGATCAGCTGGAGTTGTTCCAGCGCGAGGGCGACCGCGACACGGTGCGCGCGCATCAGGCCTGCCACCGGCGCGGGGCGCTGCGGGCGGACTGGCGCCTGTTCATGGAAGCCATGGGCGGCCACGCGCTGCGGCGCACGGCCTGGCACCTGCGCTGCGCTTTCCGGCATGTGGAGCCGGGGCAGTGCAACCGCTACGGCGACGAGGTGAAGGTGGGCCGGCTGGTGGGTCTGGTGGCGCAGCGCGGGCGCATGTGCGGGCGCTGGCTGGTGAGCCGGCGCATGGGCTGGCTGCCGATCGCGCATGTGCCGGTGATGGAGCCCCGGCCCGAGGATGCGGAGAACGCCGAGGGCACCGCGCAAGACGAAGCCACGGCCGTGGTCGATGGCGATGCAGCCGGCCAGGGTGCGGCCGACGCTGCGGCCGAGGCCGCGCGCAAGCAGGACGAGCGCACGGTGATACGGCGTGGCCGGCCGGTGATTCCGCTCCCGGATCGGGCGGCTCTGCCGCCCGCTTGGACTTGTTTCAATAACTGTACGGCCCGCCTCACGGGCGACACGCTGAGGCAGCTTTTGAACGCTGGCGAGGCCTGGCAAGCGCCCCACGACAGCGATTGGATCGAGCCTCCGCCGCCGATCCGGCCCGCCACCACCCCCAACCGCCCCGCCCCGCTGCCTGGCACCACCTGGGTGCCGCCGTGCAGCGTGCGCGCCGTGCCCGAGGCACCCCTCTTTCCCGCCACCAACACCCTGGCCGGCGTCGCCGCGCGCCTGCGCGCCGAGCACCGCATGGCCGAGGCGCTGGAGGCCTGACGCATGCCCCCTTTCCCCACCCCTGGAGTTCACAGCATGACCACTCCCACCACCCCCAAGCCCTGCCGGCCCTTCGCGCCGCCGATGGCGCACAAGGTGCGCGTCGACAGCGTCTACACGCCATCGAGCGCGACCGACATCCGCAAGACCTTCGCGCGGCTCAAGCGCGAGCAGCAGCGCGCGCAGCAGGCCGCAGCGGCCGACGTGGCGCCGGCGCCCGCGCTGGCCGCTGTGCCTGCAGCGCGCGGCGGCTCGGCGCCGGCTACCGCTGCCGCACCTGGCACGAGCGCCGAGCGGCCACGCCGCGGGCCGCTCATGTTCCCGCGGCTGCCCACGCCGGCCGACACGCGCACGCTGGCCCTGTTCCCCGTCCCCAAGGTGGCCACCCGATGACGCGCCAGATCGACCAGCGCCACCGCTACCGCCTGCCCTCGCTGGTGCTGCGCGAGCAGATCGTGCGGACGATGTTCTGCAGCACGCCACCGGCACCGCGCACGGGCGGCGCCTACACCGGTGCCGAGCTGCTGCCGAGCGGCGCATACCGGCCCGGCGCCTTCGACGCACTGGCCTGCCCCAGCGTGATCGCCGGCCGGCGCGTGTACCGGCCCGACCTGGCCACCTTCGCGCCGTTCATCAGCGCCGAGCGCCTGGCGCAGGCAGAGGCCGAGCATGCGCTCGAGCGTGCGCGGGCATGAGCGGCATTCGAAAAGTGGTCATCGGCAACGCGACCCTCTACCGCGGCGAGTGCACGCAGGTGCTGCAGGATCTGCAGGGCGATCTGGCCGCCGTCATCACCGACCCGCCCTACAGCAGCGGCGGCATGGTGCGCGGCGACCGCATGCAGAGCACGGCCGCCAAGTACGTGCACGACGGCACGCCGCAGGACGCGGCGCACAACGTCGAATTCAGCGGCGACAACCGCGACGCGCGCAGCTGGGCCTTCTGGGTCAGCATGTGGCTGGCCATGCTGCAGCCCAAGGTGCGCGCCGGCGGCTACGTGATGGTCTTCACCGACTGGCGGCAGTTGCCCGCGCTCACCGATGCGCTGCAGGCCGGCGGCTTCGTGTGGCGCGGCCTGGTGCCGTGGGACAAGACCGAGTCCTCCCGCGCGCCGCACAAGGGCTACTTCCGCCACCAGTGCGAATACGTGGTGTGGGGCAGCAATGGCCCGCTGCCCATCGCCACGCACGGCGGCCCGTGGCCCGGCCTGATCCGCGAGCGCGTGAACCCGCGCGAGAAGCACCACATGACCGGCAAGCCCACCGGGCTGATGGAAGAGCTCGTCCGTGTGGTGCCGCCGGGCGGCGTGATCGTGGACCCCTTCATGGGCTCCGGATCCACCGGCGTGGCCGCCGCGCGCCACGGGTACCCCTTCGTTGGCATGGAGCTGACGGACCACTACTTCGACATCGCCTGCCGGCGCATCGCGCATGCCCAGGCGCAGCGCCCTCTGCTGCCGCCGCCCGTACTCCCCGCTCCGCTCGCTCAACAAGAGCTGACGGGATGAGCCGTCCTGCCTTTCGCCTTTTCCCTTTCCCTCAACGCTGTCACACACCATGAAGACCCTGCCCTTGCACCCGTCCCTGCTCAAGACGCTGCGCGCGCTGCTGGAATCGCGCGCGCCCGAGCTGCTGGAGTCCCTCTCCGTGCGCATCGCCGCGCGCGAAGAGCACAGCCGCCCGGCCACCACGCGCATCTACGTCGCCGGCCCCATGAGCGGACTGCCCGGCCTGAACTACCGCACCTTCAACGAAGAGGCCGCGCGCCTGCGCGCCCAGGGCCTGCACGTGGAGAACCCCGCCGAGAACCCGGCGCCGAGCTGCGGCAGCTGGGAGGGCTACATGGTCCTGGCCCTGGGCCAGCTGGCCACCTGCGGCCGCATCCACCTGCTGCCCGGCTGGAGCCGCAGCGCCGGCGCGCTGATCGAGCGCGACACAGCCTTCGCGCTGGGCCTGGACATGACGCACGCCGCATGAGGGAACCGCAATGACCACGCGCTACGTCCGCATCGTCAAGTTCGTCGCCGAGACCGGCTACACCGCCCGCGCGGTGGAAACCAAGATCCACCGCGGCGTGTGGATCGAGGGCAAGCACTACCGCCGCGCACCGGACGGCTGCATTCATATCGACATGGAGGAATACACAAAATGGGTAGAAAGCCGACATCAGGCGGGGTTCGACCAAAAGGCGGCCGCATAGAGGTTCGCTTCAAGTGGCAGGGCAAGCAGATCGCTCCCACGCTTCCGCTCAAGCCCACTGCAGCCAATTTGAAGCACGCGGCGCGCGTGCGGATCGAAGTCATGGCGCTGATCGCGCGCGGCGCGTTCCGAATCCAAGACCACTTTCCCGACTACCGCTACGCGCAGGAGATGCAGCCCGCCGAGGAAGGCGCGGGCCAGACTCTCGGCGATTGGGCGCTGACATGGCAACAGATCTCGTCGCGCTCGTTGGAGCATTCGACGCTGGCCATCTACGTACGCCACCTCAAGGCGTACTGGCTGCCCAGCTTCGGCCACCTGCTGCCGGAGCAGGTGACGCACTTGGCCATCCTCAAGCATCTGGCGAAATTGAGCGCCGACCGTTTCGACGAGAACACCGGCAAGACGATCAAGGGGCTGAGCCGCAAGACACAAAACAACATCATGATCCCTCTGCGCGCAGTGTTCGGCCTTATCTGCCGGCACATGAGGAACCTGCGCGATCCGACCGAGGGCATCGAGAACCAGAAGACGCAGAAGGGACGGCCCGACCCGTTTGCACCAGCCGAAGTGGAGGCGATTCTCAAAGCGCTACGGACCATGGCGCCGCATGGCGACGTGATGGCCGACTACTTCGAGTTCTCGTTCTTCGCCGGCATGCGGCCCAGCGAGCAGATTGCACTGCGATGGGAGGACGTCAACCTAAAGGCCGGCACGATGCGCGTGCACCGCGCGCGCGTGCTGACGGAGGACAAGGCAAGGACGAAAACGCATGTGGAGCGTCACGTTGAGCTGAACCATCGCGCGCTGGGTGTGCTGCTGCGGCAGCACGCCAGAACCTCGGCCCACGCTGCAGAGGTGTTCTTCAATCCACGCACGGAAGCGGCCTACGTCGACGAGCAATCGCAGCGCCGTGCGTGGGTGCAGGCGGTTTCGGAGGCCGGCGTGCGCTACCGCCCGCCGAAGGAATGCCGCGACACCAGCGTCACCATCGCACTGATGGCAGGCGCGAATCCTGTCTGGGTGGCCATGCAGCATGGGCACTCTGTGCAGGTGATGATGCGCGACTACGCCAAGTGGATTCCGTCAGCCGACCGGGGTGCGAACCTGGCAGCGTTGAATGCGACGCTGGCCCGTTCGACGGAGGGCGCGGAGCCCCCGGATTGATCGATTTAGGACAAATTTGGGACTAGCGGCAGCAGCCGGCCAGCCAGAAATGAAAAAAGCCGTTGAAGATCAACGGCTTTCTATGCGAAGGGCTTGGCGGAAACGGAGGGATTCGAACCCTCGATGAGGCTCTACACCCCATACTCCCTTAGCAGGGGAGCACCTTCGGCCACTCGGTCACGTTTCCAGTGCGCTAGGCAGACCATGATTATGCCATCGAATCTGCCCCGTTCGACCCCGAACGGCGCGCGTTGCGCATTAATTTGCAGGCTGGTCCAGGTCGAAGGCCTTGTGCAGCGCGCGCACGGCCAGTTCCATGTACTTCTCGTCGATCACGACCGAGGTCTTGATCTCGCTGGTGGAGATCATCTGGATGTTGATGCCTTCCTCGCTCAGCACGCGGAACATCTTGCTGGCCACGCCGACGTGGCTGCGCATGCCGATGCCGACGATGCTCACCTTGCAGATCTTGGTGTCGCCCACGATGTCGGCGGCGCCCAGGGTGGGCAGCACCTTGGTTTTGAGCAGGTCGACCGTGCGGGCGAACTCCGCGCGGTTCACGGTGAAGCTGAAATCGGTCTTGCCGTCCTTCGAGAGGTTCTGGATGATCACATCCACCTCGATGTTGGCGTCGGCCACGGCGCCCAGGATGTGGTACGCGATGCCCGGCTTGTCGGGCACGCCCAGGACGGAGATCTTGGCTTCGTCGCGGCTGAAAGCGATGCCGGACACGACGGCTTGTTCCATGGTTTCGTCTTCCTCGAAGGTGATCAGAGTGCCGGACACGGCCTCTTCATTGATGTCGATGTCCCAGGGCGTGAAGCTGGAGAGCACGCGCAGCGGCACGCGGTACTTGCCGGCGAATTCCACCGAGCGAATCTGCAGCACCTTGGAGCCCAGGCTGGCCATCTCCAGCATCTCTTCGAAGCTGATCTTGGCCAGGCGGCGCGCATCGGGCTCGACGCGCGGGTCGGTGGTGTAGACACCATCGACGTCGGTGTAGATCAGGCACTCGTCCGCCTTCATGGCGGCGGCGATGGCCACGGCCGAGGTGTCGCTGCCGCCACGGCCCAGCGTAGTGATGTTGCCCAGCTCGTCCACGCCCTGGAAGCCGGTGACGACGACCACGCGGCCCGCGTCCAGGTCGGCACGCACGCGCTCGTCGTCGATGCGCTCGATGCGGGCCTTGGTGTAGCTGCTGTCGGTCTGCACGCCCATCTGCCAGCCGGTGTAGCTCACGGCTTCCACGCCTTCGCTCTGCAACGCAATGGCCAGCAAGGCCGACGAGGCCTGCTCGCCGGTCGCGGCCAGCATGTCCAGCTCGCGGTTGTAGGGCGTGGTGGGCTTGGCTGGGGCCAGCTCCTTGGCCAGGCCCAGCAGGCGGTTGGTCTCGCCGCTCATGGCGCTGGGGACCACCACCATGCGATGGCCCGCGCGCGCCCATTTGGCGACGCGCTTGGCGACATTGCGGATGCGCTCGGTCGAGCCCATCGACGTGCCGCCGTACTTGTGAACGATCAATGCCATGGGTGAGATGTCGGAAGAAAAGTGAGTCGCCTGGTCGGCGTCGCCCGGGACGGCGGGCCTGGGGAATGGCCTGCGCGGTGGCGGCCCGGATGCCATTCAGCGCGGGTGCTTCGGCAAGGGCGCGCCATTGTACCAACGCAGGGTGTCGCCTTCGCGCACCACCTGGCCGCTGCCAGCCTTGAGATGGATGCGGTGGCCACGCGTGGTGCAGTCGGCGATCTGGTCCAGCAGCTCGTCGATCTGCCGGGCCGCCGGCGCGCGGCCGGCGGCCTGCGCCAGCCAGGCCCGCAGTGCATTGGCCTGCCGGCTTCGCGGCAGCGCCTGCAGCGCGCGGATGCGGGGTGGCGTGCCCGTCTGGTCCAGGTCGGCACGGGCGATGTCGGCCAGCAGTTCCTGCGCCTGGGCCGCGTGGCGCGCACTGCGGGCAAAGGTTTCGCGGAACTGCGGGAAGGCGGCGGCCAGCGCGGGCAGCACCTGCTGGCGGATGCGATTGCGCGTGTAGCGCAAGTCGGCGTTGGTGGGGTCGTCGACCCACGCTTCGCCGCGGGCGCGCAGCCAAGCGCGCAAGGTGTTGGCCGGCAAGTCCAGAAAGGGCCGGTGCCAACGCAGACCCGCACGCTCGGCCGTCCGAGGCATGGCGGCCAGGCCCGGCAGGCCGGCACCGCGTGACAGGGCGAGGATCAGCGTCTCGACCTGGTCGTCGGCATGGTGACCCAGCACGATGTCCTGCACGGCGCGATGCCGGTCGCCGGTCGTGGCAGGTTCCGCGGCCTTGGCCTCGCCCGACGCGCTCCGGACGAAGTCACCCTCCGCGCTGGCCAGCTTGGCCAGTGCCCGATAGCGCCCCAGCCGCGCCACCTGTTCCGGGCTTTCGCCGGCCTGCGCTCGGGCGTCGATCCGCCCCACCCGCAGCGGCACCTGCCAGCGTTCGCAAAGCGCGGCGCAATGGCGCTCGAAGGTATCGGCTGCCGCCTGCAGCCCGTGATTGACGTGCAGCGCCACCACCTGGCCTGGCCAACGGCGCGCACAGGCGACCAGCAGCGCTGTCGAGTCGGCACCGCCGCTCAAGGCGACGCCCAGCGGCAGGCGTGGCGTGAGCGCGGCGACGGCTGCCTCGACGTCACCCGGGGGAACCCCTGCCACCCCTGGCGCTCCAACCGCGTTCATGGCCGCCGCATTCCCGCGCCGGCCGCACCCGGACCGAGGAGTTGCCGAATGTGGAAGTTGGGACGACTGTGGTGGGCGATGCGCAAGGAGCTCCTGCTGGCCTGGGTCGTCCTGCGCGACGGGCGCTCGCCGTGGGGTGCCAAGCTGGCCGTGCTCGCTGCGGCGGCGTACCTGATCAGCCCCCTGGACCTGATCACGGATGCCGTGCCGTTGCTGGGCTGGCTGGACGACGGCATCGTGGTGTTCCTGCTGTTGCGGCTGTCGCAGAAGCTGCTGCCGCCCGGACTGAGCGAAGCGCTCAAAGCGCGCGGTGCAACACGTCGACGGTGACACGCATAGCCGCGCGCATGCGAAGCGGAGCCACACTTCTCCGCGTGGACTCGGAACTCAGCGCCCGGCGTCAACCTTCGTGTCGGCGAAGCGCCCGTAGCTCTGAATGCGCTCATAGCGACGATCTAGCAGTTCGCGCGGCTTGAGGTCCACCACTTGGCGCACCGCCTCGGTCAGCGCGCGCTTGAGGAAGGACGCCATCTGCCGATGGTCGCGGTGCGCACCACCCACCGGTTCATTGACGATCTTGTCGACCAGGCCCAGCGCCTTGAGACGGTGCGCCGTGATGCCCAGCGCGTCCGCCGCGTCCTGCGCCCGGTCGGCGGTCTTCCAGAGGATGGAGGCGCAGCCCTCGGGGCTGATCACCGAATATACCGAGTACTGCAGCATCAGCACCTGGTCCGCCACCGAGATGGCCAGGGCACCGCCGGAGCCGCCCTCGCCGATGATCGTGGTGAAGATTGGCACCTCCAGTTGCGCCATCTCGAAGATGTTGCGGCCGATGGCCTCGGACTGGCCACGCTCCTCGGCATCGATGCCGGGATACGCGCCCGGCGTATCGACGAAGGTGAAGACCGGCAGCTTGAACTTCTCGGCCGTCTTCATCAGGCGCAGCGCTTTTCGGTAGCCCTCGGGCTTGCTCATGCCGAAGTTGCGCGCCGTGCGTTCCTTGGTGTCGCGGCCCTTCTGGTGGCCCAGCACCATGCAGGGCATGCCATTGAAACGCGCGAGGCCACCGACGATCGACAGATCGTCCGCGAAATGCCGGTCGCCGTGCAACTCCACGAAGTCGGTGAACATCTCGTTCACGTAGTCCAGTGTGTAGGGCCGCTCCGGATGGCGCGCGATCTTCGTGATTTGCCACGGCGTCAGGCTGCTGTAGATCTCCTTGGTCAGCTGCTGGCTCTTCTTGCCGAGCTGGTCGATCTCTTCCGAGATGTCGACCGCCGATTCGCTCTGCACATAGCGCAGTTCTTCGATCTTGCTTTCGAGTTCGGCAATGGGTTGCTCGAAGTCGAGGAAGCTACGTTTTGCCAAGATCTACTCCTGTGAAGTCAATAGGCCACGGGCAGGGGCTCGAGCGAGCGCCAAATGTACCAAGTGGCCACACTGCAATAAGGGGCCCAGGCGACGGCCACTTCGCGCGCATCGCTGCGGCTGACGGGGTCGCCCGAGAAGTACTGCTGGCTGATGCCGGCGATGAGGCTGGCGTCGTCCAGCGGCAGGATGTTGGGACGCAGCAGGTGGAAGATGAGGAACATCTCCGCCGTCCACCGGCCGATGCCGCGAATGGCCACGAGCTCCGCGATGATCATCTCGTCGGCCATGTCCTTCCAGGCGTCGACGTGCACGGTGCCACCGTCGAAGTGCAGCGCCAGGTCGACCAGGTACTCCACCTTGCGCGCCGAAAGGCCCGCCGCACGCATGTCGTCCACCTTCAGCTTGAGCACGTTCGCGGGCGTCATGCGGCGCGGCAGCTTCTCGAAGCGCTCCCACACCGATTGCGCGGCCTTCACAGAAATCTGCTGGCCCACGATGCTGCGCGCCAGCGTGGTGAAGGCGTCGCCGCGCGACTGAAGGCATGCATCGCCGAATTGCGGGATCAGCCGGCGCATCACGCGGTCCTTCTTGACCAGGTGGCGGCAGGCCTCCTCCCAATAGTCGGGCGTGATGAATTGCGGATCCTGCGGGCGCGGTGCAGCCATGGCCAGCGTTGCCGTCGTGTCCACCGATTACTGGGCCGCGGCCCAGGTGGTGCCCGCGGGACCGTCCTTGAGCACGACGCCCTGGGCGAGCAGGTCGTTGCGGATGCGGTCGGCCTCGGCAAAGTTCTTGGCGGCCTTGGCGGCGGCGCGCTCCGCGATGCGCGTCTGGATGGCTGCGTCGTCGAGCCCCGCACCGGCCTGCAGGTAGGCCCGCGGCTCGGTCTGCAGCAGGCCCAGCGTGCCGGCCAGCGCCTTGAGCAACCCCGCCGTCTGTGAGGAACGGGCGCGGTTGGCCTCGGCAGCCAGTTCGAAGAGCACGGCGACCGCCTCGGGCGTGCCGAAGTCCTCGTCCATGGCGGCCTTGAAGCGCGCGGCATGGGGATCTTGCCAATCGATCTCTGCCACCTCCACCGGCGGAACTCCGTCGAGTGCCGTATAGAGGCGGCGCAGCGCGTTGCGCGCATCGTCCAGGTGCACATCGCTGTAGTTGAGGTCGCTGCGGTAGTGCGCGCGCACGATGAAGAAACGCAGCGTCTCGGCGTCGTACTTCTTCAGCACGTCGCGGATGGTGAAGAAGTTGCCCAGGCTCTTGGACATCTTCTCGTTGTCGATGTTGATGAAGCCATTGTGCATCCACTTCATCGCGAAGGTCTTGCCCGTGGCGCCTTCGCTCTGCGCGATCTCGTTTTCGTGGTGCGGGAACTGCAGGTCGGCACCGCCGCCATGGATGTCGAAGGTCTCGCCGAGCAGGTCGCAGGCCATGGCCGAGCATTCGATGTGCCAGCCGGGACGGCCAGTGCCGAAGGGGCTCTCCCACTTGGCCTCGGCGGGCTCGGCGGACTTGGCACTCTTCCAGAGCACGGGATCGAGCGGGTCTTCTTTGCCCTCGGCCACGGCCACGCGATTGCCGGCATGCAGCTCGTCGAGCGACTTGCCCGACAGCTTGCCGTAGCCCGGGAACTTGCGCACTGCGTAGTTCACATCGCCCTCGGCCGAGCGATAGGCCAGGCCCTTGCGCTCCAGCGTCTCGATCATCGACAGCATCTGGGGGATGTAGTCGGTGGCGCGCGGGTCGTGCGTGGGCCGCTCGACGCCCAGCGCGTCGGTGTCCTCGTACATCGCGTCGATCATCCGGCCAGTGAGGGCCTTGAGCGTCTCCCCGTTCTCCACCGCGCGGCGGATGATCTTGTCGTCGATGTCGGTGATGTTGCGCACGTAGGTCACGCGCCAGCCGCGGGCCTTGAACCAGCGCTGCACCACGTCGAAGGCGATCATCGAACGGGCATGACCCACATGGCAGAAGTCGTAGACCGTGATGCCGCACACGTACATCCGTACATGGCCCGCCTCCAGCGGCGAAAACTCCTCCAGTGCACGCGTGAGCGTGTTGTAGATACGCAGGGTCATGGAAATCGGAATGGGCGCCGTTGAAAGGTGGCGCCGGCCTGGGGGGTCGATCATGCGCCGCCGCGGGCACACTGCCAAGGGCTTCGGACAACCCGTGGCTACAATCCGGCAAGTATAAACGGCCCCTGCGCAGCGCCTTTTTCCGAGGGGGCTGCCGCATCCAACCACGCCGGGGCGCACTCGCGGTCCGGCCTCACTCGCTTCATGACGCACGCCGCATCCCCCGTCGCCCACTCCCTGCTCCGCGCTGCCCTGGCCTGCCTGTTGGTCGCAGGGGCCGGCACGGCCTTGGCCGACGACTACGCCGACGTCAACGCGCTGCTGCGCGCGGGCAAGGCCGCAGAGGCGCTCGACAAGGCCGACCGCTATATCGCCGGCAATCCGCGCGACCCGCAGATGCGCTTCCTGCGCGGCGTGATCCTCAGCGAACAAGGCAAGCCGCAGGACGCGGCCGACACCTTCGTCAAGCTCACGCAGGACTATCCCGAACTGCCCGAGCCCTACAACAACCTGGCCGTCATCTATGCCGCCCAGGGCCAGCTCGACAAGGCGCGCGACGCGCTCGACAACGCCCTGCGCCTCAACCCCAACTACGCCGTCGCGCACGAAAACCTGGGCGACGTCTATGTGCGCCTGGCTGCGCGCCAGTACAACCGCGCACAATCCTTCGCATCGACCAGTTCCAGCGTCGCGCCCAAGCTGGCGCTGGTGCGTCAGCTGGTGGACAGCACCGGCAATGCCGCCAACGGCAAGCTGCCCGCGGCCACGCCCGAGCAGCGGCGCATCGCCCGCTGATGCACCATCGGCGCCCGGCCGGAACCGCCGGGCCCACGGTCGCTCCTATCCCTTTCCGTGACCTCGCAGGGAGTTTTTGCGTGATGTTTTCCCATTCCACCCTCTTCACCCGCCGCTGGCTGCTGGCCCTGGCTGCGGCCGCCACCGTGCCCACTGCTGCCTGGAGCCAGGCCGCTGCGCCGCGCGTCAAGCTGGCCACCAGCGCCGGCGACATCGTGCTGCAGCTCGATGCGGCCAAGGCACCCAAGACGGTCGCCAACTTCCTGCAGTACGTGCAGGAGAAGCATTACGACGGCACCGTGTTCCACCGCGTCATCGATGGCTTCATGATCCAGGGCGGCGGCTTCACGCCCGACCTGCGCCAGAAGCCCACGCGTGCACCGATCGCGCTGGAGGCCGACAACGGCCTGAAGAACGACCGCGGCACCATCGCCATGGCCCGCACCAGCGACCCGAACTCGGCCACGGCCCAGTTCTTCATCAACGTGAAGAACAACGACATGCTCAACGCGCCCAATCCTGACGGCCATGGCTACGCCGTGTTCGGCAAGGTGGTGTCGGGCATGGACGTGGTCGACAAGATCCGCGCTGTCCCCACCGGCGCCCAGGGCCCGATGCGCGACGTGCCGGTCGAGCCCGTCATCATCCGCAGCGCCACGGTGCTGAAGTAAGCCCGCCCCGCGAGCGCCCTCCCCTTTCTCCAGGAGCCCCCATGAGCAATCCCAAAGTCGAACTCTCCATCA
Source organism: Pseudacidovorax intermedius (assembly GCF_003350475.1). GTDB lineage: Bacteria > Pseudomonadota > Gammaproteobacteria > Burkholderiales > Burkholderiaceae_C > Xenophilus > Xenophilus intermedius. The sequence goes on along the minus strand of NZ_QQAV01000010.1, from coordinate 100,619 downwards.
AGGACCACGGTCCCATCGTCATCGAGCTGGACGCCGAGAAGGCGCCCAAGACGGTCGAGAACTTCCTGGCCTACGTCACCCAGGGCCACTACGACAACACCATCTTCCATCGCATCATCGACGGCTTCATGATCCAGGGCGGCGGCTTCGAGCCCGGCATGAAGCAGAAGCCCACCGGCGCCGAGATCACCAACGAGGCCAACAACGGCCTGAAGAACGACATGTACACCGTGGCCATGGCCCGCACCAGCGCGCCCCATTCGGCCACCGCGCAGTTCTTCATCAACGTCGCCAAGAACGACTTCCTCAACCACACCGCGCCGTCGCAGCAGGGCTGGGGCTATGCCGTGTTCGGCAAGGTCGTCTCGGGCACGGAGATCGTCGACAAGCTGCGCAAGGTCAAGACGGGCCGCCGCGGCTTCCACGACGACGTGCCCGCGGACGACGTGGTGATCGAAAAGGCCACCGTCCTGGCCGAGTGATCGCAAGGCGGCATGCACGCAACCGGCCCGTACGCGGACCCGCTCGCCTGCATGGCGGCTGAGCGCCCCGCGCCTGATCGATGACCGCGCAGGCCGCCTTCACCGAATTCCTCGCGCCGCCCGAGTGGCGCACGGTCGACCTGCTGTCCGACCTGCACCTGCATCCTGCCGAGCCGGAGACCCTCCTGGCCTGGCGGCAGTACCTGCAGACCTCGCCGGCCGACGCCCTGTTCATCCTGGGCGATCTGTTCGAAGTCTGGGTGGGCGACGATGCCGCCTCCGAGCCCGGTTTCGAGGCCGACTGCGCCGCCTGGCTCAAGGAAGCGGCGGCGCGCCGGCCGATCTTCTTCATGGCCGGCAACCGCGACTTTCTGCTCGGCCAGGGCTTTGCCGCCCAGGCCGGCATCAAGCGCGTGCCCGATCCCCTGGTGCTGGTGCTGCATGGCCGGCGCTGGCTGCTCAGCCACGGCGACCTGCTCTGCCTGGAGGACCACGAATACCTGGCCTTCCGCGCGCAGGTGCGCAGCCTGGAGTGGCAGCAGGACTTTCTCGCGCGGCCTCTGCAGGAGCGCCGCGCCCTTGCCCGCCACATGCGCACGCAGAGCGAATCGCGCAAGGCCGATCCGCGCGCCGTCTGGGCGGACGTCGATGCCGATGCGGCCGTCGCCTGGCTGCGCAGCGCACGCGCCCAGACCTTGATCCACGGCCATACCCACAAGCCGGGCCGACACGACCTGGGCGACGGCCTGGAGCGGCTGGTCCTGAGTGACTGGGACGTGGCCGCCTCACCTCCTCGCGCCCAGGTGTTGTGCCTGACCGCGACCGGCGCGCAACGCGTCGATCTGCGCTGATCCCGCCCATGCTGGGACGCTGGCTGCGCGGGCTGCGCCCCCCTCCCGAGATTCCCGAACCGGCGTGGCAGAGCGTCCTGGATGCCTTGCCCTTCCTCGCCACCCGCACCAGGGATGAGCGCGCCCGGCTGCGCGAACTCAGTGCACGCTTCCTGCAGCAGAAGGAATTCCACGGCGCGCTGGGCTTCACCATCACCGACGACGTTGCGCTGCTCATCGCCGCGCAGGCCGTGCTGCCGCTGCTTCATCTGCCGGGCGACCTGGATTGGTACGACGATTTCGTCGGCATCGTCGTCGTGCCCTCCGAGGTGTCCACGCGGCGCACCCTGGTGGACGAGGCCGGCGTGGTGCACGAGTACGACGAGGCCATCATCGGTGAGGCGCGCGAGCACGGCCCCGTGATGCTGAGCTGGCCGCATGTGGCCGAAGGCGCCGCCGGCACGCAGGCGGGCCCCATCCTGAACGTGGTGATCCACGAGTTCGCCCACAAGATCGACATGCGCGACGGGCAGGTGGACGGCTGCCCGCCACTGCCGATCGGCTTCATGGGCAGCACGACGGCGCTGCAGGCCCGCGAACGCTGGCTGGCCGCGCTGCAACCTGCCTACGACCGCTTCCGCGAGCAGGCCATAGTGGCCGAGCGCTTCGGGGGAGAGCCGCCCTGGCTCGACGACTACGCGGCCTCGTCCCTGGCGGAGTTCTTCGCCGTCGCCTGTGAAGCCTACTTCGTGGACCGGGCGCGCTTCATCCAGGAGTTCAGCGGCCTGGCGTCCGCCTTCGACGCGTTCTTCCTCGCCAACGACCGTCAACGCTGAGCGCGAGAGGCCCGCAGGAGCCGCCCGCAGGTTGCCGCGGGTGTCGCGCCCGCTTCGAAGGGCAGCGTCGCCCCGGCCCTGCAGCCCCAGGAAAAAAGCGGCGCACCGTCGCCGGCACGCCGCTTTCGATGAGGCAACGCCCCGCGATCAGCCCTTGCGCAACAGCGGCTTGAGCGCGCTTTGCAGGCGACGCGCGGTCGTCGGCTCATGCGCCGAGGCCAACACGCGCGCGGCGTCCTGGGCCCAGGTCTCGGTCGGGCCAGGCTCGTTGCGCTTGGTCAGCAGCTTGAGCTGCAGCGCGCGGCGCGCGTCCAGCTGCTCCGGCGGCGTGGGCACTTCGGCGGCCATCTCCAGGCGCAGCAGGGCCTCGGCCGGCTCGCCCGAAGGCGCGGCCGACAGCGACTGCACCCACTGGTTGCGCACCGAAGGCGTGACGCGGCCCAGTTCCTGCGCCGGCGGCACGGCGGCGCCGTCGCGCTTGCTCCAGGCGTCGAGCAGTTGCGTCACGGCCTCGCCGTGCGCCTGGCTCGCCAGCTTGCGCAGCGCCGCCTGGGCGTGCTCCATGGCGTCGCGTTGCGCGCGGAAGGCGGTATCGCCCAGACGGGGGCCGCGGTCCTCGCGCGGCGGACGATCACCGCGCATGTCGCCGGGACGTCCAGCGCGGTCGCGGCCGAAACGGTCGCCATTGCGGTCGGCGCCTCGCGGGCCGCCACGGCTGTCGCGGGAATCACGGCGGTCGCCGAAGCGACCGGCGGGTGCGGTGGCCGGGCGTGCCGCGCCGGGACGGTCGTCGCCGCGGACGGCCACGACCGGGCGAGGTGCAGCCTTGGGTGCCGCAGCCGGTGCGGGTGCCGCACCCTCACCACCTTCGGCGGCGGGTGCGCCCTCCTGGGCGGCAGCGTCCGTCAGCGCGGCGGCGGATTCGGCAGGGGCGGCAGCGGCAGCGTCAGCGCCGGCCGCAGGTGCTGCAGCGCCGCCCGGAGCCGCGGCTTCACGACGGCCGCGCAGGGCATCTTCCAGCGCGGTCATGGCGGCGCGGATTTTCTGGGCATCGCCGGTGGCATTGGCTGCCTCCAGCGCCTTCGAAGCCTCGAGCACCGCACGGTCGTGTTCGCCCATGGCTTCGGTCTGGCGCTCGCGCTCGGCGCTCTTGCGCTGGAAGGCGTCGTCGATGGGCTTGCGGAAGGCGTCCCAGAGCTTCTGCTCCTGGCGACGCTCCAGCGGCACGGCCTGCGCCTCGGCCTGCCAGCGCTGCTGCAGCGACTTGACGGCGTCGATGCGCAGCTGCGGCGCAGCGCCGAGTTCGGTGGCCTCGGCAATCATCTGTTGACGGCGCTCGATGCTGGCCTTCTGCGAAGCCTCGAGCGGACCACGGGCCTCGGTCATGGCCGCACCCCACAGCGGCTGCAGCTCGGCGAACACCTTCTCGCTGACATGGCCGCCATCGCGCCAACGATCGGAGAACTGGTGCAGGGCGCGGTTGCGGGCCTTGAGGTCGGCATCGCCGGCGTGCTCGGCGGTCCAGGCGCGCAACTCTTCGATCAGCGCAAGACGCTGGGCGCGGTGTTCGGCGGCTTCGGCACGGACCTTCTCCAACCAGGCCTCGACCAACTTGTGGGCCTTGTTGCAGGCCTCGTCGAAGCGACGCCACAGGCCGTGGTTGGGCACACCGCCCTGGTCGGCCTGCTTCCATTGCTCGCGCAGGGTGCGCAGCTGCTCCTGCATCTTGCGACCGCCCAGCGCCTGACCCTCGGGACGATTGAGCAAGCCTTCGGCCTTTGCCACCAGTTCTTCGCGAACCTTGTCGGCGCCCCAGCGCTGCCAGCCTTCGAGTTCGCCGGCGGCGACGAGCGCGGCATGCACGCGTGCTTCCAGGGCATTGCCCACCAGCTTGCCATGCTCCTTGAGCACGGCGCGCAGCGCATTGGCTGCGGCCTGGCTGCTCTTGCCCTGACCCTGGGCCGTGGCTTCCTCCAGCTTGGCCAGGGAGGCTTCGACGGCAGCTTCGGCGGCAGCGCGCTGTGCCGGATCCACCTTGGGGGCAGGCGGTGCCGCGGCCGGGGCCGGCGCGTTCTCGGGCGGCAAGCCGCGGGCGGCGCGCAGTTCGTCGGCCCAGACGGGGACGGGAGGCAGCGGCGCCTCGGCATCGGCCGCAGCGGCCACGGCCTGGGCCAGCGCGCTGTGGAAGGCCTCGGACACGACCTGCAATTGCGACCGCGATGCGTCGAGCTGCGGTGCAAAGCGCGCATCCAGGCTGGCCCAGTTCGGGTCCTGCGCAATCTCGTCAGCCTGGGTCGTCCAGTGGGCGACGTCGCCGCGCAGGCCCTCCTCGGCGGCCTGGGCGTCCTGCCAGCCCTTGGTGGAAAGCACCTCGAAGCGCTGCGCCAGCAGCACGGCGGCTTCGCGATGGACCTGGGCGCGGTGCTGCAGGTCTTCCACGCCCTTCACGCGTTCGGCCAAGTTGGCCTTGAGGCCGGCGAGCGGTTCACGCGACAGCGGTGCGCCGGCCTTGGCGGCATCGCGCTGCCAGGCCATGGCGTCGGCGATGTTCAGCCGGGGCTGGTCGAGCAGCGAGCGGGCCTTTTCGGCCCACTCGGCGGCGATCACCTCCTGGCCCTTGGCGCGCTTGATCTCGTCCAGGCGCTCGCGCAGGGCGCGGGCGGCGCCCTTGTCGCGGCCGCTGAGTTCCTTGAAGACTTCCTGCATCAACTCGGGCGAGGGATTGCCCGCGAGCCAGTCGCGCACGCGCTGCGCCCGTTCGCCGGAGGTGGCGGCGGTGAAGACGCCCCCGGTGAGCTGGTCGAGGGTGGGGAGATCGTGTTTGGTCGTGGCTTGAGTCACTGCGCCAGAGTCGTTGAAAGAGATCGGAGGGGGTGGGCCGGCGCGAAGCCGGTCATCCAAGCAAAGGCGCCGGCAAGGCCGGCGCATCCCGCATTGTCGCCCAGGAGCGCGTGCGTCTGGAATACCGCAGAAAGCGGTTGAGGAATCCTTCTCAGGGCATGTCCAGCGCCAAGGCCGTGCCGGGCCTCCAGTCGGCACCGTCCGCACGTGTGCGAACCGCCCCCAGGAAGATCCGGTCGCCGGGCAACTGGCGCTGGAGCAGGTAGTCGCGCACGGCCGCAGCCCGGGCGATGGCCAGCTCGCGGATGGACTGCTCGTCGACGGCGATGGTCGGCAGCAGCAGCTTCTCCATCTCGGCGACCGACTGCGACTTGGCCATGCCGATGAGATTGCGGGGCTTGGGAATGTCGGCCCGCTTGTAGACGGCCTCCAGCAGCGCCGGGTATTCGGCGTCGGTGACCGGGCCGACCTCGGCCGGGTCGGTGCCGCCGCGTACCGCTGCGCGGCGCTTCTCGGCCAAGGCCATGCGACGCAGGCGCTCGCGCTGCAGCGCGTCGCGTTCACGCGCCAGGCTGGCCTGCCCGACGAGGGTGAGGCGCAGGCCGTCACGCTGGCCCAGCGCCTTCTCGACCTTGTCCAGGCTCTGCTTCGCCGCGTCGGACAGCGCATCGCTGCCCAAGGCGAAGGGCACGACACTCGATTCGCTGCTGCCGCCTCCCAGGCCGCCCGTGAGCAGGCTGAACGGAGAGGTCACCGCCTTGGCGATCAGGTTGAGGATGCCCTTCCAGATCAGCGGCCCGATGCTGAATTGCGGATCGTTGAGCGAGCCCGACAGCGGCAGGTCGACGTCGATGACGCCGTTGCGGTCGGCGAGCAAGGCGACGGCCAGGCGCACCGGCAGGCTGTTGGGCGCATCCTTGACCTCGTCGCCGAAGGCCAACTGGTTGAGCACCAGCTTGTTGGTGGCGGTGAGGCGCCCGTCCGGCGCTACCTGGTAGTGCACATCCACGCTCATCTTGCCGCGCTCGATGCCATGGCCGGCATAGCGGATCGAATAGGGAGACAGCGGCGCCAGCTCCAGGTCGCGCACCTTCGCCGCAATGTCCAGTTCCAGCGGCTTGGCCAGCGGATTGAGCTTGCCCAGGATCTCGAGCGAAGCGGTCTGCTGCGCCTTGCCGCGAAGCTCCAGATCGGCCAGGGCCGGCCGGCCGCCGTCGGCCGGCTCGGAGGAGAAGGCGCTGAGCCGGCCGGTCAGCTCCGTGAGGTCGGCCGAGTAATTCGGCTGCACGAACAGGTCGGAGAAGTCCACGCGCGCATTGACCACGCTGATCGGGCCGAAATGGATGATGGGCGCAAGGCCTGGCGCGGCCTCTGCCCGCGCAGTGGCCGGCGCCGGTGCGGGGCCCGTTCCGTCAGCATTGGTGGTGGCGCTGGCACCACCCCCCGCAGACGCGGTGCGCGGTGCCGGCCGCTCGGCCGCGGCCCGCTCGCTTTCCTGCTGGCCCTGGCGGGTGATGGCCTGCAGGTTCAGGCGCCCCGAAGGCTGCACGATGATCCGTGCGAACGCGTCCGTGAGCGTGGTCTCGCGCACGTCGAGCCGCAGGGCCGCGCGGGGACGCTGATCGAGTTCGAAACCGCGCAGGGCCAGCGTCTTCCAGCGCAGCAGCCGCTCGCCCCGCGCCGCGCCCGTCGCAGGACTGTCTGCGGCGGTCAGCGCCATGCTGTCTACCCGCAGGTCGTCGACCGACAGGTCGCCGCTGAGCTTGGCCTGCACGCCCGCCGGCTGGACGGCCACCGCCAGCGTGCCCCGGTAGGCGGCGAAGGCACGCCGCACGTCCACATTGAGCGACTGCCCGTAGTAGGGCTGGAAGGCATGCACCGGCAGGCCCGTGGCCTCCAGCCGGCCGGACAGCGCCACCGGGGCCATGGCCAGGCTGCCCTTGAAGTCGAAGCGGCCAGGCTCCGACCGGGCGCCTGCCGTGATGCGGCCGGCCAGCTCCACGGGCGACGCCGCGGCAGACGCGGGATCGAGGTCGCGGGCACGCAGACGCACGCTGGCGAGCTTCACCTCCACCGGCGCGCCGGCCTGGGCGCGGTCGGCAAATTCCACGTCACCGCCGTCGACGGACAGGGCGGCGATCCGGACCTTCCACGGGGGCGGCTCACCCTGCACCTGGCGCGGCTGCGCCACCGGCGCAGTCGACGCGTCGGGCGTGCGCAGCCAGCGCTGGTACATCCACCGCCGCTCCTCGTCGCGCTCCACCCGGACGCGCGGCTCCGTGGCCGTCAGGCTGCCGACGCTGAGCGTGCGCGCCTTCAGATCGGCCTGCGCATCGCGCACCTCGAAGTGGCCGACCGCAGCCAGGGCCGTCCTGCCTTCGGTCAGCGACAGACTGTCGAGCGTGGCGCGCTCGGCCGTGAGCAGCAGCGTCTGCGGCGACCACTGCAACCCCAGTCGGCCGCCCAGACGTCCGTCCACGGCTGGATTGAGCGTCGAGGCCAGGTAGGGTGCGGCCAGGGACAGCGGGACGTCGCTGGCCTCCAGTTGCGCCTTCACCGTGCTCGGGCTGCCCTGCCCTTCGAAGCGCAGCCGACCTTGCGCCACGGCCATCTCGCCCGAGAAGCGGGCCGGTTGCGCCATGGGCCATGCCGCGTCGTCCACCGTGACGCCCAGGCCGGTCACATCGATGGCCGCCGCCGGCCGCACGGAATCGTCGCGCCAGGCCACTCGGCCTTCCCGCACCGCCACGCGGTCGACCCGCACCTGCCAGGCACCGGGCGCGGCAGCGTCCTTCGATGGCGCCGAGGTCGGCGGCGCGGCCGTGCGAGCGGCCTGCGCGGTGGCCGGCGCCGGCGTCCGGCCGTCGGTGAGCAGCAGGTTGATGCGACCCTGCGCGTCGCGGCGTGCCGCCAGCGTGGGCGCATCGACCTCCACGGACGCCAGATGCACCTGCCGCTCCAGCGGACGCACATCCGCCAGTTGGACCTTCAGCGCATCGAGCCTGAGCAGTTCGCCGCCCTGCGCATCCACGGCCTTCACGTCCTTGACCTGCACCGTGCCGGACAGCTTGAGCGAGGCATGGTCGGCCCGCTCGAAGTCGGCACGCAGGTCCACGTCCACGACGCCCGACTGCAGCGCGACCGGCAGGCCGGGCGGCACATAGGCCAGGTAGGGCGCCAGATCGAGGCCGACGATGTGCAACTGCGCGGCCGTCTTGTGCGTGGCGGCGAAGGGTTGGGACGACGCGGAGGAGTCGAAGCGGCTGCCATTGAGCGTGAATGCCAGCCGGGGCTCGACGTCCACCTCGCGTTTCGATGCCAGGCTGCTGAGGAAGGGCACCTGCACCTCCAGACCCTCGACCACGTGCTGGCGCTTCGCCATCTGGTCGTCCAGCGCAATGCGCCCGTCGTGGATCGCCAGGTTGTAGAGCACGAAGCGGGCGGGCTCGCCCGCAGGCTTGGGCTCGGCGGGGCCGCTCAGCCGGCGCAGGATGTCGTCGATGTCCAGCGTGCCGTCCGCGCGCCGCGTCAACCGCAGCGCGGGCTGCTCGATGCGCAGCGCATCGACCACCGGCGCGAGGCGCAGGAGCGACTGAAGTTCGGCATCGGCATACAGGCGCTTCGCCGTGAACAGCGGCGGCGCGGCGTCCACGCCAGCGATCGCCAGGTCCGACAGCGACAACTCCAGCGTCCAGGGCCGGAACTGCACGCCCCCCACGATGACGCTACGGCCCAGCGCTGCCGATGCCTGCTTCTGGATCTGCCATTTCAGGAGCGGCGGCACGGCGGCCCAGAGCAGCAGCCACAGGAGCAGCAGGCCGGCGACGGCGACGCCCAGCCGCCTCAACCAAAGGCCGTACTTCGTTCCGGAGAAATTCATGGGCGGAGTGTGCCGCAACGCGTACTCGCCCTGCGACGAGAGGCGGGGCGCCCGCTGCGTGGGCCGCCCCTTGTCGGCATCGGCGGACCCCACAACGAAAAAGCCCGGTGGCTGCTTGCACAGGCCACCGGGCTCGACGGAGGGCCCCAGGCCGCATCCATCTTTTGGCGTGGGAAGAAGAAGGTTCCCGACGCACTGGCAGCAAGGGATTGCCGCCGAGGGGCCGGGCCACTCGTCAGGACTGCGTCCTTCAGGAGAAGCGCCAGCGGAGCGTCTGCGATGCAGACGGCTGCAGATTAGGCCTGCTGACCGGGCGTGGCAAATGAAGTCGAGCGATGAGGCTGCGTGCCGCAATAGACAAACTTTTCAGCACCTATTTAGCATAAAGAACAGATTCGATATTCTTGACCGTGTATTTGACGGTTCCTAGAATGCGCGCTGCCCGGGCTCCCGCAGTCCTACTCCCCGGGCTCTCTTCCGGACTTCCCAGGTCCGGCCTCTCTGGCGAAGTCAGGACGCCCGTGCACCTTGTATCCCTGCACGGACCTGTTCTCCGCCGCATCACGCGATCGTTCGAGGCAGTCGGCACCCTGGTGCACGACTCGCAGCCTTGGAGCTCGCAGAGAAAGGAAAGTAGCGAATGAATCAGGTCTTGCGGGCTGGCATGCAGGGGTTGCGAACCTTTGCCAGCGACGTAGCCGATGGTTTCTTCGAGATCGTCCACAACGGCTTCGCGCTGATCGGGCTCGCGCTCGTGTTCGTCGTCGTCGCACTGGCCGCCCGCCCCGACCTGCAACAGGTTGGCGAGGAGCGTCTGGCTGCCTGGGTGGAATCTCGCAAGCCGGCCCCGGCCCCCACCGATCCGGCACCCAACGCCGTGGAGCGAGCCACCGCGGCGCGCCCCGAAGAACTGCCCCGCCCCCAGGCGGCCGTGGCCTACTGGCTCAGCCGCAAATACAAGGTAGCGGCCGAGCCCCTGAGCGTGCTGGTGGCCGAGGCCTACGACATCGGCCGGCAGACCAAGCTCGATCCGACGCTGATTCTGGCCATCATGGCCGTCGAATCGAGCTTCAACCCGTTTGCCCAGAGCCCCGTCGGCGCACAGGGCCTGATGCAGGTAATGACCCGCGTCCATGGCGACAAGTACGAGCCGGCCGGTGGCACGCTCGCCGCTTTCGACCCCATCACCAACCTGCGCGTCGGCGTCAAGGTGCTGCAGGAATGCATCGCCCGCGCCGGCTCGCTGGAAGGCGGCCTGCGCTATTACGTCGGTGCCGCGAACCTGGGTGACGACGGCGGCTACACCGTGAAGGTGATGGCCGAGCACGACCGCCTGCGCCAGGTGGCCAACGGCCGCAACGTGCCGATCTTCACCCCCTCGGCACCAGCCGCCACCACGCCGCCGCCGGCTGCGATGCCGACGCAGCCCACGCAACGGACCCAGCCGATCCCGGTCATGGCCCCGGCGGGAGAGCCCAAGCCCGCAACGCGGCCGCCTGCCACGGTCGCCCTGCTGGAACAACCCGCGTCCTGACCGCTGCCGCCCGGCAACCCTTCCAGGCGCCTTTGATCAGGCGCCTTTTTCTTTCTTGGGCGCGGCGCGCTGCGGTTCCCCTGGGACGAGGGAGGGACGAAGGCCTCGGCTACACTCCGCCGGTGCGCGACTGGCGATAGGCGCGGCCCCTCCTCGCGAGGCGAGCCGGCTGACGTGGATGACCACTGGGAAGCGCACCGCCCGCGGCTGGAGCCGGGGCGATCAGCCGTTCGCCTGGGCAGCCCTTGCCGGATCCGACGCCGCAAGGTCCCTCTTCTTCGAAGGACTGCCATGTACCAACGCAATATCCTGGTCCAAGAGACCGATCCCGAGCTGTACGCCGCCATCGTCGCCGAGACGCAGCGCCAGGAAGACCACATCGAGCTGATCGCCAGCGAGAACTACGCCTCGCCGGCCGTGATGGCCGCCCAGGGCTCGCAGCTCACCAACAAGTACGCCGAAGGCTACCCGGGCAAGCGCTACTACGGCGGCTGCGAATATGTCGACGTGGCCGAGCAGCTGGCCATCGACCGCATCAAGCAACTCTTCGGCGCCGACGCTGCCAACGTACAGCCGCACTGCGGCGCCTCCGCCAACGAGGCCGTATTCCTGGCCTTCCTCAAGCCTGGCGACACCATCATGGGCATGAGCCTGGCCGAAGGCGGCCACCTGACCCACGGCATGCCGCTGAACATGTCGGGCAAGTGGTTCAACGTCGTCTCCTACGGCCTGAACGACAAAGAAGAGATCGACTACGACGCGATGGAGCGGAAGGCCCACGAGTCCAAGCCGAAGCTGATCGTGGCCGGTGCCTCGGCCTACAGCCTGCGCATCGACTTCGAGCGCTTCGCCAAGGTCGCCAAGGACGTCGGCGCCATCTTCATGGTCGACATGGCCCACTATGCCGGCCTGATCGCCGCGGGCGTGTACCCCAACCCTGTGCCCTATGCCGACGTGGTGACCTCCACCACTCACAAGAGCCTGCGCGGCCCGCGTGGCGGCTTCATCCTGATGAAGGCCGAGCACGAAAAGGCGATCAACAGCGCCATCTTCCCCGGCCTGCAGGGCGGCCCGCTGATGCACGTGATCGCCGCCAAGGCCGTGGCCTTCAAGGAAGCGCTGACGCCGGAGTTCAAGGCCTACCAGCAGCAGGTGGTGAAGAACGCGCAGATCGTGGCCGAGACGCTGACCTCGCGCGGCCTGCGCATCGTGAGCGGCCGCACCGAGAGCCACGTCATGCTGGTCGACCTGCGCGCCAAGGGCATCACCGGCAAGGAAGCCGAGGCCGTGCTGGGCAGCGCCCACATGACCATCAACAAGAACGCGATCCCCAACGACCCCGAGAAGCCCTTCGTGACCAGCGGCGTGCGTGTCGGCACTCCGGCCATGACCACCCGCGGCTTCAAGGACGAGGAGGCCCGCGCCACGGCCCACCTGATCGCCGACGTGCTGGACAACCCGCGCGACGCCGCCAACATCGAGGCCGTGCGCGCCAAGGTGGCCGCGCTGACCAGTCGCTTCCCTGTCTACCGCTGAGACAGGCCAGGCCGCATGAAATGCCCCTTCTGCGGCCACGCCGAGACGCAGGTCGTCGAGACCCGCATCTCGGAAGACGGTGACTTTGTCCGCCGCCGCCGCCAGTGCGGCGGCTGCGAGAAGCGCTTCACCACCTACGAGCGCCCCGACGTCAACTTCCCGGCGGTCGTCAAGAAGGACGGCAGCCGCGCCGACTACGACCCGGCCAAGGTGCGCGCCTCGATGATGCTCGCCCTGCGCAAGCGGCCCGTGGGCGTGCAGCAGATCGACGAGGCGCTCATGCGCATCGAGCAGACGCTGCTGTCGGGCGGGCTGCGCGAGATCGAGTCGAGCAAGCTCGGCGAACTGGTCATGCACGAGCTGCAGCGGCTGGACAAAGTCGCGTACGTGCGCTTCGCCTCGGTGTACCGCAGCTTCGAGGACGTCGAGGAGTTCCGCCGGCTGTTGCGGGACATCTGACCGGCGCCTGCCCCCGGGGCGGCAGCATGCCGACGCATGCCCGCAGCGTCGGCTCACCTTCCTTTCCCGACCCTCCCTGCCCGTCCGCTGATCGCCCCAGGCGGCGCTCCCGTCGTTCATCGGTGCCCGGCGCATGGATGCGTCCCTAACATCCCGCGCTCGAATGGGAACGAGGGGGCGCACCATGCGAGGAAGGAACGCGCGATCGGCGCGGATGCGGGGCTTTTCGCTGGTCGAGGGGCTGATCTGTCTGGCCGTCATGCTGACGGCTGCCACGGTGGCCATGCCCAACGTGGCGCGCTGGCTGCGCGACTGGCAGAGCAGCCGTGCCAGCCAGGCCCTGCGCGAGAGCCTCGACCTCGCGCGCATCCACGCCCTGCGCTCCTCCGGCCGTGCCACGGTCTGCGTCAGCGCTGACGGCAACGGCTGCCTCGCCTCCTCGGACTGGAGCGCCGGCTGGATCGTCTTCGGCGACCGTGACGGCGATGGCGTGCGCGGCACGGACGAGCCGCTGCTGCACGTCCAGCCGCGCCTGCCCGGGCTGCTGCGCATCGCGCCGGCCAGCGGCAGCATCCAGCGCCTCGTGTTCCTGCCCAACGGCCTGCTGAACAGCACGCCGACCAGCCTCGCGATCACCTCGGCCCATCCCGAAGTGCCGGTGCGCAAGCTGGTGCTCAACCGCATCGGCCGCGCGCGGGTGACGACCGGATCGTGAGGGTGGCCGCCATCGCGCCTCGCCGCCGCGCTCCGGGCTTTTCGCTGCTCGAGGTGCTCGTCGCGCTGATGCTCCTGGCCGGTGCCGCCCTGGGTGGGGCGCGGCTGGCCGCACGCACCTACCAGCAACTGCAGGCCACCCAGCAACGGGCGGCCGCCCTCGTCCTCGCGCAGGACCATGCCGAGCGCGCCCGCATGAATCCCAGGGGTCTGCAGGAGGGGCGCTATGCGCTCGGCCTCGATCAGCCACCGCCTGCAGCCGCCGCACCCGCGGCCGACCTGGCCGACGCCGCGGAAGCCGCGCGGCGGGTCGCAGCGCTGGACCAGCGCAATCTCCTCACGGCGGCCACCGCCCAACTGCCCCAGGCTCGTGCGCAGGTGAAGGTCACCCAGGACAACGGCGTCCAGGTGCTGCAGGTCTGGCTGGTCTGGTGGACCGCCGGCGCGGCAGCCGAGGACGGACTGGGTGCCGCCAACCAGGCCGACTGCCCGGCCGAACTGGGCAAGCCCGCCCCGGAACAGGCCTGCCTCTTTCAGCGCTTCGCCCTCTGATGCCATCGGAACACCATCGACACGCGCGACACCGGCAGGCTGGCACCAGCCTCGTCGAGTTGCTGCTGTCCTCGGCCATCGGCCTTGCTCTCGTGCTTCTGGCAGTCCAGATCTACGTGAGCACCGGCCAGCCGGTACGCCGCGTCGCGGCGCAGGTGCAACTCCACAGCGACGGTGCGATGACCCTGCAACTGCTGGCACAGCAGGTGCGGCTCGTCGGGCTGTCGGAGCTCGACGACCAGGGCACGCCGCATTTCCAGGGCCTTGCCGTGCGAGGCTGCGCAGGCGCCTTTGCCGAGACGGGTGCCGCCTTCGACGCACTGGCCTGCAAGGCGTCCACCGGGGACGCGCGGCCGCACGCCTTCGCGATCCGGCATCAGGCAGACGCCCATGTCACGGTGCCCGTGGGCACCGACCAGCCGTCCAACTGCGTGCTGGAGGGCATCGCCGCCTGGGCCACGTCCAGCGCGGACGGCGCCTTGCGCTACGCGCTGGCCGACCAGCGCTACTTCATCGAGCCCGACGAGGACGGCGTGCCCACGCTGTACTGCCGTGGTATGCGCGATGCGGGCGTGATGGGCAGCAAGCAGGCCCTCGCCAGCCAGGTCGAGGACATGCGCGTGCTCTACGCCGTGACCCGCCTTCCCGACGGCAGCGAACCGCAGCCGGCGCAGGTCACAGCCTATGTGCGGGCCGACGACGACGCGTTGGGCGCCGCCGCCGAGCGCTGGCGGCGCGTGATCGGCATGAGCCTGTGCATCGTCGTGCGCAGTGCCTCGCCGGTGGCAGGCGCGCAGCAGATGCCCGAGTCCTACCTCGATTGCGACGGCCAGCCGCAGCAGGCCCCGGACGGACGGCTGCGGCGCAGCTTTCGCACCACGGTCTTTTTCCATGCCCTGCGGCCTGCACTGAACGCGGGAACCTCCCCATGAAGCGCCGCAGTCGCCAGGCACCCCGCGCGCGACATCTGGCCGAGCGAGGGCAGGCCCTGGTGGTCCTGATGCTGCTCCTGCCTGCGCTGACAGCGGCCACCGCCCTGGCGGTGCGGAGCGCCATCACCGCCGCCCGGCAGTTGCAGGCCCAGCAGACCAGTGCGCAGGCCCAGGAGGCCGCCAGCCTCGCCCTGCGCCAATGCGAAGCGCTGGTCATGGCGGCACTCGCCCCCGATGCGGCCGATCCGCGAACCGTCGCCGTGACCGCCGCCCAGGCCGAGCAGACCTGGAACCGGCTGTCTGCCTGGCGCCCGGGCGCCTTGGGCCTGGGCACCGCCACCGTCGCCGGACCCGATGGCCGCAGCCTGGGGATGGGGCAATGCCTGTTCCAGCGGCTCACGGACGGCGCGCAGGGCCTGCGCTTCGTGGTCACGGCACGGGGTCTCTCGGCCGATGCGCAGGTCTCGGTGCAGACCGGCATGCTGCTCGATGGTGCCGAGGCCTGGCAGCAGGCGATGCTGCGCAAGGCCGCCGACCCTTGCCTGGGCGCGAGCGCGCCGTCCGCCCCGACCTGCGCGCCCCCAGGCTGGACGCGCCGCTGGCGCACGTTGATCACCCCTCCCGCTGCCAACCCCGGATGAACCTTTCTTCCCCGCGCCGGCCGCCCACCGGCTTCTCGCTGATCGAACTGCTGGCGGCCCTGGCCATCGCCACGCTGCTGGCCGCCATCGCGCTGCCGGCCTACCAGGAGCACGTGCGACGCACCCATCGCGCGGCGGCCCAGTTGGCCCTCATGGAGGCCGAGCATCATCTGCATCGCTACCACGCCGCCCGCCTGAGCTTTGCGGGCGCGGCACTGCCGGACGCCCTGACCCGCGTGCCCGCCACCGGCGCTGCCGTCTATCGCCTGACGCTGACGCTCGACGCCAGCCAGACTCAGCGCTTCACGCTGGCCGCCACGCCCACGGGTGCCATGCAGGGCGACCGCTGCGGCACACTGTCCGTCGACCAGACCGGCCGTCGCACGATCAGCAACAATGCCGCGGACACCCGCGACTGTTTCAAAGCCTCATGAGCGACCTTCCCGTCCTGCCGCCCCTGCCCGACCACGACCTCGCCTGGATGGCCCGGGCGCTGGAACTGGCCCGGGGCGCCATCGGCCTGTCCGATCCCAACCCCCGCGTCGGCTGCGTGATCGTGGCCGAGGACGGCACGGTGCTGGGACAGGGCCACACCCAGCAGGCCGGCGGCCCCCATGCCGAAGTGATGGCGCTGCGCGATGCCCAGGCGCGCGGTCATGCCGTCAAGGGCGCTACCGCCTATGTGACGCTCGAGCCCTGCAGCCACCACGGCCGCACGCCGCCCTGCTGCGATGCGCTGGTGGCGGCCGGCGTGGGCCGCGTCGTGGCGGCGCTGCAGGACCCGAACCCCCAGGTGGCCGGCCGCGGGATGGCGCGCCTGCGTGCATCGGGCATCGACGCCCGACTGCTCGACGCCGCCAGCGAGCCGGCCCAGGGCGCGCGCGCCCTCAACATCGGCTTCTTCAGCCGCATGGTGCGCGCCAGGCCCTGGGTCCGCCTGAAGACGGCTGCCTCGCTGGACGGCAAGACCGCCCTGCCCGACGGCACCAGCCAATGGATCACCGGCGAGGCCGCCCGCGCCGACGGGCACCGCTGGCGGGCCCGCGCCGCCGCCCTGCTCACCGGAGCCGGCACCGTGCTGGACGACGACCCCCGGCTGGATGTGCGCGGCCTGACCATCGCCCGCCAGCCCACGCTGGTGGTGGTGGACAGCCGCCTGCAGACCCCGCTGGACGCCCGGCTGTTCGCGGCCGAGCGGCCGGTCTGGTTCTACGCGGCAGCGCCGGAGGACGCGCGAGCCGACGCGCTGCAGGCCCGCGGCGCCCACCTGACGCGCATGGCCGACGCCCAGGGCAAAGTCGACCTCGCCGCGATGCTGGCCGACCTGGCCCGGCGCGAGATCAACGAGCTGCATGTGGAAGCCGGCCACAAGCTCGCCGGCTCGCTGCTGCGGGCCGGACTGGTGGATGAACTGCTCGTCTATCTCGCACCCAAGCTGATCGGCGAGGGCCTGGACATGTTCCACCGGCCCACGCGCACCAGCCCGCTGGCCGCACTGGCGGACGCACCGGCACTGGTGTTCCACGACGTGCAGCGCATCGGCGACGACCTGCGCATCCTCGCCCGCCCGGCCGGACGCGACGCGTTTTGACCCAGCGCGCGGTTCGCGCCTCGCCAGTCTGCGAAAATGGCGGGCTATGTTCACCGGCATCATCACCGGCATGGGGCGCATCGCCGCCGCCCATGACCTCGGAAGCTCCTCTCTTCACGGCAAGCGGCTGGACATCGAGGCGCCTGCCGGCTACCTGGACGACGTCGGCCTCGGCGACAGCATCGCCCTCAACGGCGCCTGCATGACCGTCACCTCGCTCGACGCCGCCGCCTCGCGCTTCACCATCGACATCTCCGCCGAATCGCTGGCCAAGACGGCGGGACTCGGCGAGGCCGGCACCACCGTCAACCTGGAGAAGGCGGTGCGCCCGCAAGACCGCCTGGGCGGCCACATCGTCTCGGGCCACGTGGACGGCATCGGCCGCGTCAGCCGCTTCGAGTCGCAGGGCGAGAGCTGGAACCTGCGCATCCTGGCCCCCGCCGCCCTCGGCCGCTTCATGGCCTACAAGGGCTCGGTCACGGTCAACGGCGTGAGCCTCACGGTCAACACCGTCGAGGACCATGCCGAGGGCTGCGAGATCGGCATCAACCTCATCCCCCACACCGTCGAACACACCACGCTGGGCCTGCTCAAGGCCGGCAGCCAGGTCAACCTGGAGATCGACACCGTGGCCCGTTACGTGGAGCGCATGCTGCAGGCCGGCACCGCAGTCTCCGGCACCTCCTCCAAAGCACCATGAGCGCTTCCATCAGTTCCCTGCCCACCGCGGCCATCACGCCCGCGCCCATCTCGCCGGTCGAGGAGATCGTCGAGGAGATCCGCGCCGGCCGCATGGTCATCCTCGTCGACGAGGAAGACCGCGAGAACGAGGGCGACATCGTCATCGCCGCCGACCACATCACGCCCGAGAGCATCAATTTCATGGCCCGCCATGCGCGCGGCCTGATCTGCCTGACGCTGTCGCGCGAGATGTGCGAGCGCCTGAACCTGCCGCCCATGGTCGCGCGCAACGGCGCCAAGCATTCCACCGCCTTCACCGTCTCGATCGAGGCGGCCGAAGGCGTGACCACCGGCATCTCCGCCGCCGACCGGGCGCGCACCGTGCAGGCCGCCGTGGCGCCCGACGCCCGCGCGAGCGACCTGGTGCAGCCGGGCCACATCTTCCCGCTGCAGGCCGTGGACGGCGGCGTGCTGATGCGCGCCGGCCATACCGAGGCCGGCTCCGACCTCGCCCGCATGGCCGGCTGCTCGCCCGCGTCCGTCATCTGCGAGGTGATGAACGACGACGGCACCATGGCCCGCCTGCCCGACCTGCAGCGCTTTGCCGCCGAACATGGACTGAAGATCGGCACCATCGCCGCGCTGATCGAATACCGCAGCCGTCACGAATCGCTGGTGCAGCGCGTGGGCAGCCGCGAGGTGCAGACGGCGCACGGCCCCTTCCAGCTGCATGCCTTCCGCGACCAGCCCAGCGGCGGCTTCCACCTGGCCCTGGTGCGCGGCGAATGGCAGGCGGACGAGGCCGTGCCGGTGCGCGTGCACGAGCCGCTGTCGGTGCTCGACCTGATCGAACTCCACCGCCCCATGCACACCTGGAGCCTCGATGCGGCGCTGGCCCACATCGCCGGTGCCGGCAAGGGTGTGGCGGTGCTGCTGAACTGCGGCGAAAGCGCCACTGACCTGCTGGCCCAGTTCGAGGGCACGGCGCGTCCCGCGCAGGCGCCCGAGCGCGGCCGCATGGATCTGCGCAGCTATGGTGTGGGCGTGCAGATCCTGCGTGAATGCGGCATCCAGAAGATGCTGCTGATGGGCAAGCCCCGCCGCATGCCCAGCCTGGTGGCCGGCTACGGCGTCGAGATCGCCGGCTACGTGACCAAATGACCCGGGGCGGCCACAGCCGCTCCAACCCCATAACAAAGAATCCTCATGCTCAACGCCAACAAGGGAGCGGCCGGCCCGCTCGACGGACGCGGCCTTCGCATCGGCATCGTCCAGGCCCGCTTCAACGAAGACATCACCAACGCGCTGGCCGAGGCCTGCCTGGCCGAGCTGGCCCGGCTGGATGTCCAGCCGGCCGACATCGAGCATGTGCTGGTGCCCGGCGCGCTGGAAGTCCCGCTGGCCCTGCAGGCCATGGCGCAGCGCGGCGGCTTCGACGCGCTGGTGGCGCTCGGCTGCATCATCCGCGGCGAGACCTATCACTTCGAACTGGTGGCCAACGAATCCGGTGCCGGCGTCACGCGCGTAGGCCTGGACCATCGTCTGCCCATCGCCAACGCCATCCTCACCACCGAGGACCTGCCGCAGGCCGTCGCCCGCCAGACCGACAAGGGCCGCGACGCGGCCACCGTGGCGGTGGAGATGGCCCGGCTGGTGCAGCGCATCGGAGGCCGGGCATGAGCAGCACCCAACCCCCCGAAGACGCGCCGCTGACCGGCTCCGAACTGCCGGCCGAAGGCGAGGTCCGTCCGCTCGCCGCCGCCGGTGGCGCCAAGCCCGGCACCAAATCCAACGGCGTACGCAAGGCTTCGGCCAAGTCGGCGCGTACGCGGGCCCGCGAATTTGCCGTGCAGGCGCTCTACCAGCACCTGGTCGGCCGCAACGATGCCGCGGCCATCGACGCCTTCACCCGCGATCTGTCGGGCTTCCACAAGGCGGATTCGGTGCATTACGACGCCCTGCTGCATGGCTGCGTGAACGAGGCGGCCGAGCTGGACGCGCTGATCGTGCCGCTGCTCGACCGCAAGCTTGAAGAGATCTCGCCCATCGAGCATGCCGTGATGTGGATCGGCGCCTACGAATTCCGCCACTGCATGGATGTGCCATGGCGCGTGGTCATCAACGAGTGCATCGAGTTGGCCAAGGAGTTCGGCGGCACCGATGGCCACAAGTACGTCAACGGCGTGCTGGGTGGCCTGGCGCCGCAGCTGCGCGCGCCCGAGGTCGAGGCCGACCGCGCGGCGGGCAAGGCCCGATGAGCGGATCCCCTTCCCTGCGCATCGCCCGCCGGGCCGAGCGCATCGAGCCCTTCTTCGTGATGGAAGTCGCCAAGGCCGCCAGCGCCCTGGCCCGCGAGGCCGCTGCAGGCAGCCTGCCGATGCTCTACCTGAACATCGGCGAGCCCGATTTCACCGCGCCGCCGCTGGTGCAGGAGGCCGCGGCCCGCGCCGTCGCTGCCGGTCGCACGCAGTACACCCCGGCCGTGGGCATCGACGCGCTGCGCGAGCGCATCAGCGGCTGGTATGCCCAGCGCTTCGGCCTGGACGTGCCGGCGCGTCGCATCGTGGTCACGGCCGGCGCCTCGGCCGCGCTGCAGCTGGCCTGCCTGGCGCTGATCGAGGCCGGCGACGAGATCCTGATGCCGGATCCGAGCTACCCCTGCAACCGGCACTTCGTCAGCGCCGCCGAAGGCCGCGCGGTGCTGCTGCCGACCACCGCCGAAGATCGTTTCCAGCTCACGGCCGAACAGGTGAAGGGTGCCTGGAACGAGCGCACGCGCGGCGTGCTGCTGGCCTCGCCCTCCAACCCGACCGGCACGTCGATCCCGCTGGACGAACTGCGCCGCATCCACGAGGTGGTGAAGTCGCACGGCGGCATCACGCTGGTGGACGAGATCTACCTGGGCCTGAGCTACGGCGCCGCCCTGGGCGATGCCGCCGAGGCCGATGCCCGCTTCGGCCACAGCGCCCTGGCCATCGACGACAACGTCATCAGCATCAACAGCTTCAGCAAGTACTTCAGCATGACCGGCTGGCGGCTGGGCTGGCTGGTTGTGCCCGAGGCGCTGGTGCCGGTGGTCGAGCGCCTGGCGCAGAACCTTTTCATCTGCGCCAGCGCCATCGCGCAGCAGGCGGCGCTGGCCTGCTTCGAGCCCGAGAGCATCGCCGAGTACGAACGCCGCCGCGCCGAGTTCAAGGCCCGCCGCGACTGGTTCATCCCGCAGCTCGAATCGCTGGGCCTGCCGGTGCCGGTGGTGCCCGACGGCGCGTTCTATGCATGGGCGGACTGCAGCGAATTCGCGCGCCAGTTGGGCATCACGGGGCCCGACGCGAGCTGGGATCTCACCTTCGAACTGATGAAACGCGCCCATGTCACCGTGGCGCCGGGCCGCGACTTCGGCACCGACCAGACGGGCCGCTTCATCCGCTTTTCCACCGCCAACGCCTTGCCCCAGCTCGAAGAGGCGGTCGCCCGCCTGCGCGCACTCGTCCGATGAACCGCTTCACCTACGACATCCGCGTCTACTGGGAAGACACCGACGCGGGCGGCATCGTCTTCTACGCCAACTACCTGAAGTTCATGGAGCGCGCCCGCACCGAATGGCTGCGCGCCATGGGCGTTCAGCAGCAACTGCTGCGCGACGAGACGGGCGGCATGTTCGTCGTCACCGACACCCAGGTGCGCTATCAGCGCCCGGCACGACTCGACGACCTGCTGTGCGTCTCGGCCGAACTCAAGCACATGGGCCAGGCTTCCGTCACGCTCTCACAGCGGGTGGTGCTGGCCGCCGACCCCACGTACAAGCTGGCCGAGGGGACCATCCGCATCGGCTGGGTCGAGGCCGCGACGCTGCGGCCCGTGCGCATGCCGGCCGCATTGCTGGGAACCCTCGAACGCCATCGCGCTCCATCCACCGAAGAACCACACCGAAGAACATGAACCAGGATCTGTCGATCGTTTCCCTCATCCTGCAGGCGAGCTTCGTCGTGCAGATCGTGATGGCGCTGCTGGCCTGCGTCTCGGTGGCCAGCTGGGCTGCCATCATCCGCAAGTTCTTCGCCCTGCGGCGCATGCGTGCGCTCAACGACGAGTTCGAGCGCGAGTTCTGGTCGGGCTCCAGCCTGAACGAGCTCTATGCCGCCGCCGCGCAGAACGCCAAGCTGGCCGGCCCCATGGAGCGGATCTTCGCCTCGGGCATGCGCGAGTACCAGAAGCTGCGCGAACGCCGCATCGGCGACGCCAACACGCTGCTGGACGGCACCCGCCGCGCCATGCGCGCCAGCTTCCAGCGCGAGATGGACGCTGCAGAGTCAAACCTGTCCTTCCTGGCGACTGTTGGCTCCGTCAGCCCCTACGTGGGCCTGTTCGGCACGGTGTGGGGGATCATGCATGCCTTCACCGGCCTGTCGAGCATGACGCAGGTCACGCTGTCGACGGTGGCGCCCGGCATTGCCGAAGCCCTGGTGGCCACCGCCATCGGCCTGTTCGCCGCCATCCCGGCGGTCGTCGGCTACAACCGCTTCGCCCGCGACATCGACAAGGTGGCGATCGCGCTGGAGACCTTCACCGAAGAGTTCTCCAACATCCTGCAGCGCAACCTGTCCACCGCGCCCACCGCCACCGCGGCCGGGCACTGAACCGCCAGGAGAGCCGAGCATGCCCGCCGTCGCCTCTCGCGGCCGAGGACGCCGCACGATCAACGAGATCAACATGGTCCCGTTCATCGACGTGATGCTGGTGCTGCTGATCATCTTCATGGTCACGGCACCGCTGATCACGCCGAGCGTGATCAACCTGCCCACCGTCGACAAGGCCAACCGCCAGCCCGACAAGCCGCTGGAGGTCACGATCAAGAACGACGACGTGATCGAGTTCAAGAAGGACCCGAGCTCCGGCTCGTCCGGCCTGCAGGTGCCCATGAACCAGATCGGCCAGGCGGTGAAGGCCGCGCAGAACGGGGACGACCAGCGCCCGGTGGTCATCAGCGCCGACAAGTCGGTCAAGTACGAGACCGTGGTGAAGGCGATGAACCAGCTCAAGCGCGCCGGCATCGAGCGCGTGGGCCTGTCGGTGCAGGCCACCGGCAGCGGCCGCTGATCGGCCGCGCGAGGATCCCGCCCCGATGTCCCTGGCCTCCGAACGTCCCGAGTTCCATCCACCACCGCAGCGCGGCACCGTACGTGCCGTGGTGCTGGCGCTGATCGCGCATGCCCTGCTGATCGCTGCCCTCACCTGGGGCGTGCGCTGGAAGCGCGAAGGCGACGACGAGCCGGTGGAGGCCGAGATCTGGTCGGCCACCGTGCAGCAGGCGCGGCAGAACGTGACGCCCACGCCGCCGCCTCCGCCGGCACCAGCGCCGACACCTTCACCGCCTCCGCCGCCACCGCCCCCTCCTCCCCCGCCGGCCCCGGCCGTGGCCCCCACGCCACCGCCGCCCAAGGCCCCCGACATCGCCCTGGAGCGCGAGCGCAGGCAGCGCGAGCAGCAGGCCCAGCGCGAGGAAGAGCAGCGCCAGGCCGCCGAGAAGAAGCGCCAGCAGGACGCACAGCGCAAGGCCGAGCAGGACCGCAAGGAACAGGAGGCCCGCAAGCGCGAGCAGGAAGAGGACCGCCGCCAGAAGGAACAGCAGCGCTTGGCCGATCAGAAGAAGCAGGAGCAGGCCGAGAAGGCTGCGGCCGAAAAGGCAGCGGCGCAGAAGGCCGCGGCAGCCGCAAAGGCCGCCGCCGACAAGCAGGCCAAGGAAGCGGCCGCGGCCCGCGCCGCCGCGCTCGAAAAGGAGCGTCAGGACAACATCCGGCGGATGCTGGGTCAGGCCAACGGCGGTGCCGACCAGTCCAGCGGGCCGCGCTCGGGCAAGGGCAACGGCAGCGGCGGTGTGTCCGCCGGCTACCTGGGCCGCGTGGCCGCGCTGATCAAGCGCAATGTGGTCTTCGACCCCAACTCGGTGCCCGGCAACCCGGCGGTCGAGATCCAGATCCAGACTTCGCCGGACGGCACCATCGTGGGCACGCCGCGCGTCACCAAGTCCAGCGGCAACCCGTCCTGGGACGATGCGGCCGTGCGCGCCGTGCAGCGCGCCGAGGTCATGCCGCGAGACACGGATGGACGGGTGCCGTCGCCCTTCCCCATCATCGTCATGCGCCCGAAGGACTTCTGAGTCCGCGGGCTCGCCGGTTCAGCGGCGAGCCCGGCGCGACGGCTTCGTCGTCGTCGCTGCTTCCTCCCGCTCCCAGGCTCTTTCCTGCCGCAGCCACTCGCGCAGCGCGCCCGGGGCTTCCAGCGCCCGCAGGAGTTGTTGCAGCCCCTTCTGCGCAGCACTTAGCGACTGCTTGCGCGCGCGCAGATCTGCCTCGAAGCGGGCGGCCGTGAGCGTGGGATGCGACGGCAGTCCGAAGGCCGTCGCCAGCCGCAGCTGTTCGGCCCGCCATTGCGCCTGCAGGTCGGCCAGTTGGCTTTGCAGCAGCCGGTTGTAGCGGGCGATGGCGTCGTCGTTCATCTGCGCGAGCCGGCTCGATTCGGATGTGGCCAGCATCTGCTGGATCTCCAGCAGTTCAAGAAGCTGGCCGGCCTCGTAGGCGCGGTTGGCACGTTGCATGAGCGCCGTCTTGCGTTCGCGCGCCGTGGGATCGGGCTCGCGGTCGGGATGGAGCTGGCTCGCCAGACGACGGTAGACCTCGCGCAGCGGCACGGCCGTGTCGCGGGCTTCGGCCTGGGCCGCACGCTCCCTGGCCTGGCGCGCGCGGCGCGCCCTGTGGGCGGCACGGGCGGCGTCGGCCTGCTCGGCGGCAGCACGCGCCTGGGCTTCGGCGCGGTCGGCGAGTGTGGCCGGATCGTCGTCCGGCGGGGTATCGGCGCCTTCCCGGGCGGCGAGCGCGTCGCCAGACGACCGCACGCGTCGACCTGGCGGCGCGTCATCTGCACTGCCCTCCTCGGATGCATCGGGCGAGTAGTAGGCCCGCAAGCGCCGCATTGCCGCTCGCCGCGCCGCATCCGGGGTTTCTTCGAGTTCGCCGGCCAGCTGCGCGATGAGCTCATGCAGCCGCACCCGCTCGGGATGCGACAGCCGCTCACCGCCGGAAGCAAGCGCGTCGAGTCGCTCGACCAGCTGGGCCCGCAGTGCGTCGTAGGCCTCGTGCAATGGCGCGACATCGCGCGCGTACTGGGCGCCGAGCCGCTCGGCGAGCGCCTGCCACTCGGCCAGCCGCGTGCGGGCGGTCTCGATGTTGGCCAGCAACTGCGCGAAGGCCACGCGAGGCGAAGCGGCCGGCGTCGCCTCGGGCGTCGCCAGATCCTGGCGACGTGCGACGTCCCCGGCCGGCATCACCGCAGAGCCGCCAACCGGTCCGTCTCGCGGATCAACGCGTCGAGGATGCCCGGCTCCGAGTACGCATGGCCCGCGCCTTCGATCAGGTGGAAGTTGGCCTCGGGCCAAGCCTGGTGCAGTGCCCAGGCATAGCGCATCGGGCAAGGCATGTCGTAGCGGCCGTGGACGATGGCGCCGGGAATGCCCTGGAGCTTGTGCGCGTCGCGCAGCAGCTGGCCGTCCTCCAGCCAGGCACCGTGCACGAAGAAGTGGTTCTCGATGCGGGCGAAGGCGAGCGCGAAATGCGGGTCGCGGAAGGGCGCGCTGAAGGCCGCGTCGGGCAGCAGCGTGATGGTCTCGCCCTCCCAGATCGTCCAGGCCTGCGCGCAGGCGAGCCGGGCGGCCTCGTCGTCGCCGGTCAGCCGGCGGCGATAGGCCGCGATCATGTCGTGCCGCTCCTCGGCCGGAATGGGTGCCTGGAAGCCTTCCCACTTGTCCGGGAACATCTCGGAGACGCCGAACTGGTAGTACCACTGAAGCTCGGCCCGCGTGACGGTGTAGACGCCGCGCAGTACCAGGGCGCTCACCCGCTGCGGATGCGTCTGGGCATAGGCCAGCGCCAGCGTGGAGCCCCAGGAGCCACCGAAGACCTGCCAGCGCGGCGCGCCGGCGATCTCCTCGCGCAGCCGCTCGATGTCGGCGACCAGATGCCAGGTGGTGTTGGCCTCCAGGCTGGCATGCGGCGTGGACTGGCCGCAGCCGCGCTGGTCGAAGAGCAGCACGTCATAGCGCGCCGGATCGAACAGCCGGCGCTGGGCGGGCGAGATGCCGCCGCCCGGACCGCCGTGCAGGAAGACCACCGGCGTGGCACCGGGCGTGCCGCAGCGCTCCCAGTGGATGCGGTGGCCATCGCCCACGTCGAGCATGCCCGTCGCGTAGGGTTCGATGGCGGGATACAGCGTGCGCAGCGCAGTGCTCATGGCAGGAAGAACTCCAGAATTGACGGCCTGCGCCGCGCGCGGGCCAAGGAAGGGGATCGGCCGGCGCGCGCGAAGGCGCAGCGCCCGGCCCCACCGCGGAAATTCAGGCGGACTCGTACACGATGGCCGCCTGCCCCGCCTCGGCCTGCGCCATCCAGCTGGCCAGCGCCGCATCGACCGGGAAGAAGCGCGCCGACTCGCCCAGCTGCAGCTCCACCTGCGCGCCCGCGCGCTTGAGCGCCAGCCGCACCGGCAGGCCACGGTGCACATCGCCCTGCTCCGTCGCCTCCACCCTGGCGGGATGGTCGCGCACGATGCGGGCGATGTCCGGCAGCTTGCCGTTGACGGCCACGCGCAGGTACTTGCCGAAGCGGCAGCGCGCCGCCGCCAGGTCCCACACCTGCTGCACATTGAAGCGCGGCTCGAAGCCGCCGCGGCCCGGCTGCAACCGGCCGCTGACGATGACCAGCTCGTCTTCCTTGAGCAGGTTGCGCGCCGCGTCCAGCACCGCCTCGTCGGCGACGGCCTCGATGGTGGCGGTCTTGTCGTCGAGCGCGAAGATGGCCAAGCGCCCGCGCTGGCCGCTGATGACGCGCAGGCCGCTGACGATGCCCGCGATCATCTGCGGCTCGCGGCTGTCGATCAGTTCGTCGATCTGCCGGCGCGCGAACTGGCGCACCTCGCGCGACACCTCGTCGAACAGGTGCCCCGACAGGTAGAAGCCAATGGCGGTCTTCTCGTGCGTCAGGCGCTCCTTCACGCCCCAGGGCGTGACCTCGGCCAGTGGCGGCGCCTCGGTGCTGCAGCCGGGGCCGTCGTCCATCATGTCGAACAGGCCGCCCTGGTTGGCATTGGCCTCCTGCGCGGCGGCGTAGTCGAAGGCGCGGTCCAGCGAGGCGACCAGCGCCGCACGGTCGGCATGCAGGGTGTCGAAGGCGCCAGCCTTGATCAGGGCCTCCACGGTGCGCTTGTTCATGCGCTGGCGGTCCACCCGGGCGCAGAAGTCGAACAGGCTCTGGAAGGGGCCGCCCTCCTCGCGCGCGCGGACGATGGCCTCGATGGCCAGCTGGCCGGTGCCCTTGACGGCGCCCAGGCCGTAGCGGATCACCTTGTCGCTCACCGGCTCGAAGCGGTAGCGGCCGCGGTTGACGTCCGGCGGCTCGAAGCTGATGCCGAAGTTCTTGACCGCGTCCTCGAACAGCACCTTCAGCTTGTCGGTGTTGTCCATTTCCACGGTCATGTTGGCGCAGTAGAACTCGGCGGTGTAGTGGACCTTGAGCCAGCCCGTGTGGTACGCCAGCAGCGAGTAGGCCGCTGCGTGCGACTTGTTGAAGCCGTAGCCCGCGAACTTCTCCATCAAGTCGAAGATCTCGTCGGCCTTCTCCTGCGGAATCCCGTGCGTCGCGAGCGCACCGGCGCGGAACTTCTCGCGGTGCTCGGCCATTTCCTCGGCCTTCTTCTTGCCCATCGCGCGGCGCAGCAGGTCGGCGCCGCCGAGCGAGTAGCCGCCCAGGATCTGCGCCGTCTGCATCACCTGCTCCTGGTAGACCATGATGCCGTAGGTCTCGGAGAGCATCTCGGCCACGGCCGGGTGCGGGTACTCCACCTCTTCGCGGCCATGCTTGCGGGCCACGAAGCTGGGGATCAGGTCCATCGGGCCCGGCCGGTACAGCGCGTTCAGGGCGATCAGGTCTTCCAGCCGCGTCGGCCGCGCGTCGCGCAGCATGCCCTGCATGCCGCGGGATTCGAACTGGAACACGGCCTCGGTCTTGCCTTCCTGGAACAGCCGATACGTCGGCTTGTCGTCCAGCGCGATGTTCTCGTAGGCAAAGCCTTCCTGGCCCTTGTGGCGCTGCACGATGAACTCGCGCGCGATCTCCAGGATGGTGAGCGTGGCCAGGCCCAGGAAGTCGAACTTGACCAGGCCGATGGCCTCCACGTCGTCTTTGTCGTACTGGCTCACCGCCGATTCGCTGCCCGGCTGCTGGTAGAGCGGGCAGAAGTCGGTGAGCTTGCCCGGCGCGATCAGCACGCCACCCGCGTGCATGCCGATGTTGCGCGTCATGCCTTCGAGCTTCTGCGCCATCTCGACGACGGTCTTGACCTCTTCTTCCTTCTCGATGCGCTCGGCCAGTTGCGGCTCGGCGGCGATGGCGTACTTCTCCTTGTCGGCCTCGGACAGGTCCTTGGGCGGGTACTGCAGCGTGACCGGCTTGCCTGGCTTGTTGGGAATGAGCTTGCTGATGCCGTCGCAGAAGTTGTAGCTCATGTCCATCACGCGGCCCACGTCGCGGATGGCGGCGCGGGCGGCCATGGTGCCGAAGGTGGCGATCTGGCTCACCGCATTGCGGCCGTACTTCTGCTTCACGTACTCGATGACGCGGTCGCGGTTGCCCTGGCAGAAGTCGATGTCGAAGTCGGGCATGGACACCCGCTCCGGGTTCAGGAAGCGCTCGAACAGGAGGTTGTATTCGAGCGGGTCCAGGTCGGTGATCTTCAGCGCATAGGCCACCAGCGAGCCGGCGCCGGAGCCCCGGCCCGGGCCCACCGGGCAGCCGTTGTTCTTGGCCCAGTTGATGAAGTCGCCCACGATCAGGAAGTAGCCCGGGAAGCCCATCTTGAGGATGGTGCCGATCTCGAACTCCAGCCGCTCGACGTAGCGCGGGCGCTGCTTGTCGCGCTTGGCCACGTCGGGGTACAGGTGCACCAGGCGCTCTTCCAGGCCCTCGAAGGAGGCCAGGCGGAAGAACTCCTCCATCGGCACGCCGCCCGGCGTGGGAAAGTCCGGCAGCCGTGGCTTGCCCAGCACCAGTGTCAGGTTGCAGCGGCGGGCAATCTCCACCGTGTTGGCGATGGCGCTGGGGATGTCGGCGAAGAGCGCGCACATCTGCTCGGCGCTCTTGAAGTACTGCTCCCGGGTGAAGCGGCGCACCCGGCGCTGGTTGCCCAGGATCTCGCCTTCGGAGATGCAGACGCGGGCCTCGTGGGCTTCGAATTCGTCGGGCTCCAGGAACTGCACCGGATGCGTGGCCACCACCGGCAGCGACAGGCGGGCCGCCAGCTTGACGGCGGCGACCACGTGCGGCTCGTCCTCGGGCCGGCCGGCGCGCTGCAGCTCCAGGTAGAAGCGGTGCGGGAACAGGCCGGCCAGGCGCAGCGCCACTTCGCGCGCACGCTCGTCGTTGCCGGCGGCCAGCGGTGCGCCCAGCGGGCCGGCCTGGGCGCCCGAGAGCAGGATCAGCCCGCCGTTGAGCTCCTCCAGCCAGGCCCATTTGGCCTTCGCCTGGCCTTCGCCGCGGCCCACGTTCTGGGTCCAGCCGCGGGCCAGCAACTCGCACAGGTTGAGGTAGCCCTCGCGGCTTTGCACCAGCAGAACGACGCGCGAGGGCGGCGCGTCGGCGTCCAGGCCTTCCATGGCCACTTCGCAGCCCAACAGCGGCTTGACGCCCTTGCCCCGCGCCTGCTTGTAGAACTTGACGCCGCCGAAGAGGTTGTTGAGGTCGGTGATGGCCAGGGCGGGCTGGCCATCCTTGGCGGCTGCCTTGACGACTTCGTCGATGCGGGTGGTGCCGTCGACGACGGAGAACTCGGTGTGCAGGCGCAGATGAACGAACATTGGCCCGATTGTAAAAAGCCCCGCGGCCGCGCAAGGTTGCCGGTGATCGAAGCGGCCTCGCCCTGCGTAGGGAAAGGGTCACCCGCCTTCCACATGCACCCTGCCGCGCCACCCATGACCGAACCCCGAGGCTTCAAGGGCAACAAGGCCGCCCTGCCCGTCAAGCCCTGCGCCGTCTGCAGCCGGCCGATGAGCTGGCGCAAGGCCTGGGCGCGCAACTGGGAAGAAGTGCGATATTGCTCCGAGGCCTGCCGGCGCCGCCGCGCAGAGACGCCGAAATGACGCTGCGCCACCTGGTGCTGGTGCTGGGCGACCAGCTCGACCCGGAGGCGAGCGGCTTCGACGGCTTCGACCCCGCGCAGGACGCCGTCTGGATGGCGGAGGTGGACGACGAGGCCAGCCATGTATGGTCGATCCAGCCGCGCATTGCCATCTTCCTGGCCGCCATGCGCCATTTCGCCCATGCACTGGTGAAAGCCGGTCGCACGGTGCACTACACCCGCCTGGACGGCAAGGGCAATCGCGGCAGCCTGGCGGCGGAACTGGAACTGGCCATCCGCACGCACCGGCCGCAAGGGCTGGTGATGACCGCACCGGGCGAGCACCGGGTGCTCAAGGCGCTCCAGGCGGTGGCGGCCGCCGAAGGCGTGCCGCTGGAAGTCCGCGAAGACCGGCATTTCTTCTGCACCGTCCGCGAATTCGCCGCGTATGCACGGGGCCGGCGGCAACTGCGCATGGAGTTCTTCTACCGTGAGCAACGCCGCCGCCACGGCGTGCTGATGGATGGCGACGAGCCCGTCGGCGGCCAGTGGAACTACGACGCCGAGAACCGCGCCGCCTTCGGAAGGGCCGGTCCGGGCTTGGTGCCGGCGGCGCCGGCCTTCCGACCCGACCCGCTCACCCAGGGCGTGCTCGACCTGGTGGCCGAGCGCTTCGCCGACCGGCCCGGCAACCTGGCCAACTTCGCCTGGCCGGTCACGCGAGCCCAGGCCCTGGACGCTCTGGCCGACTTCATCAGCCACCGCCTGGCCGATTTCGGCCACTGGCAGGACGCCATGTGGCCGGGCGAGCCCTGGCTCTGGCATTCGCGCTTGTCGGCCGCGATGAACCTCAAGCTGCTCCACCCGCGCGAAGTGGTCGAGGCCGTCGAAAAGGCGTACCGGGCCGGGCACGTGGCGCTCGCCAGCGCCGAGGGCTTAATCCGCCAGATCCTTGGCTGGCGCGAGTACGTGCGCGGCATCTACTGGACGCGCATGCCGCGCTACCTGGAACTCAACGCGCTCGGCGCCAGGGAACCGTTGCCCGGCTTCTACTGGACCGGTGACACGCCCATGGCCTGCCTGGCCGACGCCATCGGCCAGACGCTCGAACATGGCTATGCGCACCACATCCAGCGCCTCATGGTCACCGGGCTCTATGCCCTGCTGCTGGGCGTCGAGCCGCAGCAGGTCCACGCCTGGTACCTCGCGGTCTATGTCGATGCGGTGGAATGGGTGGAGCTGCCCAACACGCTGGGCATGAGCCAGTTCGGCGACGGCGGGCTGATGGGCAGCAAGCCCTACGTGGCCACGGGCCGCTACATCGAGCGCATGAGCGCCGGCAGCCTGTGCGGCCGCTGCCGCTTCAAGCCCGCCGAGCGGCTGGGCGACGATGCCTGCCCCTTCACCACGCTGTACTGGGACTTCCTGGTCCGCCACGAAGAACGGCTGGCGTCCAATCCGCGCATGACCCTGCAACTGCGCAACCTGCAGCGCCTGGACGCGGATGAACGCCGGCGCATCGCCGAACGTTCGGCCGCCATCCGGCGCGGCGAGGTCGGCGCATGATGCACACCCCCTCTCCGCCCATGCCCACCGTGCTCCCACGAAGGCCGCCCGCCATGCCCCAGACCCTGCTCGTCACCGGCGCCACAGGCTTCGTCGGCCGCCATCTCGTCCGCCGGCTGCTGGCGGACGGCCATGCCGTCATCGCGCTCTCCCGCGACGCCGCGCGCGCCGGCCGGACGCTGGGGCCGCAGGTGCGGGTGGTCGGCCAGCTGTCCGACATCGCGGGCGACACCCCCATCGATGCCTGCGTCCACCTGGCCGGCGCCCGGGTCATCGGCCCGCCCTGGACCCAAGCCCGGCGCGAGGAACTGATGCGCAGCCGGGCCGCGCCAGCCGCCCAGTTGCTGGCGCTGATGCACCGGCTGGCGCGCCAGCCCCGTGCCCTGCTGGTGGCGTCGGCCATCGGCTGGTACGGCAAGGTGGAAACGGGCGACGACCTGCCGTGCGACGAAAGTGCGCCGCCGCAGCCGGGGCAGTTCCAGTCCGACCTGTGCGCCGCCATCGAACGCGACGCGCAGCTGGCCGAAGCGCTGGGCGTGCGTGTGGTCCGGATGCGATTCGGCGTGGTGCTGGGCGCCGACGGCGGCGCCTATCCGCCGCAGGCACTCGCCGCCCGGCTGGGCCTGGGCGCCGTGCTCGGCAATGGACGCCAACCTTCGCCCTGGGTGCATGTGGACGACGTGGTCGGCCTGGCCTGCTTCGCCCTGGCGCACGAGACCTTGGCCGGACCAGTCAATGTGGTGGCGCCGCACACGCCCACCCAATCCGAATTCGTCCATGCGCTGGCGGCGTCGTACGGACGCAAGGCACGTCTGCGCGTCCCGGGCATGGCCTTGCGCCTGGCCATGGGCGAGATGTCCGACCTGCTGCTGGCCGGCCGGAACGTGGTGCCTGTCGTGGCGCAGCGGGCGGGCTACGCCTTCGCCCATCCTTCGCTGGAGGCGGCACTGTCCGATCTGGCGACCGGCTCGCGGCACGCCAAGGGCGGCGCCAGTTGACGCCGAACGCTCACCAGTAGCCCAGCACCTTCCACCAAAGCAGGCCGACGGTGGCGAAGACGGACAGTTCCACCAATGCCATCACCAGCCCCACGAACCACCATCGACCCATGCCCACGTAGCCGCTGCCGAAGACGATGGGCGAGGTGCCGGTAGCATAGTGTGTCAGCGTCATCATGATGCAGGAGGCCGCCGCCATCATGAGCAGGAAGGGCACGAGGTAGGCGCCCGGCACCAGGTGCGCGCCCACAGTCAGAAAGGCCAGCATCATGGCGCTGATGTGCGCGGTGGTGCTGGCAAAGAGATAGTGCGAGAACAGGAAGACCAGCACCAGCACCGCCGCCGCGGGCAGCCAGCCCATGCCGCTGGACTCGATGCCGCTTCGCAGGCCCGCCGAGAACCAGCCGATCACGCCCGCCTTGTTGAGCTCGCCCGCCAGCATCACCAGGGCGCCGAACCACACCAGCGTGTCCCAGGCGCTCTTCTCGGTCAGCACGTCCTCCCAGTCCAGCGTGCCGGTGATCAGCAGCATGAACAGGCCCAGCAGCGCCACCACCGTCGCATCCAGGCTGAAGGCCTTGCCCAGCAGCAGGGCCGGCACGTCGGCCCACAGCACCAGCAGCAGCGCGAAGGTGCCCAGCATGACCCACTCGCGGCCCTGCAGCGGGCCCATGCGGGCCAGTTCGGCGCGCGCGAAGGTCACGGCATCGGGCGTGCGCGTCACCTCGGGCCGGGCCAGCACGTAGATCACCAGGGGCATCAGCGCCATGCACACCAGGCCCGGCAACAGCATGGCCAGCGCCCAGGTGCCCCAGCTCAGGTGGAAGGACTGGTTCGTCACCTTCGCCACGTAGTCGACCACCAGCGGATTGGGCGCCGTGGCCGTGACGAACATGGCCGAACTGATGGGGTTGGCGTGGTAGTTGACCAGCGCCAGGTAGGTGCCGACCTTGCCCTGCGTCTTCTGCTCCGGATCGGAGCCGAAGGCATGCGCGATGGACTTCATGATCGGATGCACGATGCCGCCGCCCCGGGCGGTGTTGCTGGGCGTGAACGGGGCCAGGATCAGCTCGCAGGCCGCCAGCCCGTAGCCGATGCCCAGGGTACGCCGCCCGAGCAGCGAGATGAACCAGAAGCCGATGCGCGCGCCCAGCCCGGTCTTCTTGAGCCCACGCGAGATCATCACCGAGACCACGATCAGCCAGATCAGCGGATTGCCGAAGCTGGCCAGCGCATCGGTGATCGCACCCTTGGACGAGGTGGCGGTGACCTGCGAGAGCGCCACCACCATGATGGCCATCATCGCCATCACGCCGATGGGCATGACCTTGAGGATGATCGCCACGATGGTGGTCAGGAAGATGGCTACCAGCGCCCAGGCCTTGGGCGTGAGGCCGTCGGGCGTAGGCACGAGCAGAAGGCCGATCAGCACGGCGGTGGCGATGGTGGCCGGCACGATGCGGAAGGGCACCGCGCGGCGAAAGTGGTCGAGCATCCTGGAAATCATGGCCATGGCCGGGTCGTCGGGAACGTGCCCATCGTGCAGGCGCGCTGCCCGGGGAGCCTTGACTCATGTCAACCGAAGCCGGATGTGCCCGATCACGCGCGGACGCCTTCCTACAATCCGCGCCGTGTCCGAATCCGTGCTCAACATCTCCGCCTATCTCTTCGTGCCCATCGACGACCGCGACACGCTGCGGCCGCACCTGCTGGAGCGCTGCAAGGCACTCGGCCTGATGGGCACCATCCTGCTGGCCGAGGAAGGCATCAACCTCTTCCTGGCCGGCGCAGCCGACGCAGTGCGCGGCTTCGTGGCCGAGCTGCGTGCCGACCCGCGCTTCGCGCCGCTGGCGCCCAAGGAAAGCTGGTCCGCGCACCAGCCCTTCCGCCGCATGCTGGTCAAGAACAAGCGCGAGATCATCCGCATGGACCATCCCGCCATTCGCCCCGCGGCCGGCCGCGCGCCGGCGGTGGATGCGCCGACGCTGCGCCGCTGGCTGGACCAGGGGCACGACGACGCCGGCAAGCCGGTCGTGATGCTGGACACCCGCAATGCCTTCGAGGTGGACTACGGGACCTTCGAGGACGCCATCGACTGGCGCATCGGCAAGTTCAGCGAGTTTCCGGCGGCAGTGCAGGCGCACCGCGACCAGCTGGAGGGCAAGACGGTGGTGAGCTTCTGCACCGGCGGCATCCGCTGCGAGAAGGCCGCCATCTACATGCACGAGCTGGGGCTGACGAATGTGCTGCAGCTCGAAGGCGGCATCCTCAAGTACTTCGAGGAAGTGGGCGGCGCCCACTACCGGGGCGACTGCTTCGTGTTCGACGGCCGCGAGGCCCTGGCGCCGGACCTGAGCGCACGCTCGGCGCATGCAAGCGCCCGGGCCTTCGAGGACCCGGATCTGCCGATCAAGCAGGGTTGAGGGCGCCGAAGTCGGGTGCCACCACTGCCCGTCGCCGAACCTGCCCGCCTGCTCAAGCCTTGGAATTGCCCTCAGGCTCCGCCGCGCTCGTCTGCGATTGGGTCTTGAAGGGATGGTCCGGCAAGGGGATGAATTCCGTCTCGCCAGGCACATGGCCCATGCGCTGGGCCTCCCAGTCCGCACCCGCCTGCAGGATGCGCTCGCGGCGGCTGGAGACGAAGTTCCAGCTCATGAAGCGCGGCCCGTCCAGCGGCGCGCCGCCCACCACCACCAGGCGGCGCGCGCCATCGGCGGTGATGCGCACCGGGGGCCGCTCGCCGGCCACGGCGTCCTCGTCGGGCAGCACGCCCATGGTGTGCAGCGGCAGGGGCTCGCCGTCCAGCATGACGTCGCCATCGACGGCATAGACGGCCATCTGCGGCGCCAGCGGCGGCAGCGAGAAGGCGCCGCCCGCGGGCAGCGCGATGTCCAGGTAGAGCGTGGGCATCAAGGTGGGCACCGGCGAACGCAGGCCGAAGGCCTCGCCGACCAGCACGCGCACCGGTACGCCCTCCACCTCGGTCGCCGGAATGTCGGCGGCGGCCGTGTGCGAGAAGCTGGGTTCGACCTCCTCGTGCTCGCGCGGCAGCGCGCACCACAGCTGCAGGCCGTGGTTGACGTAGGTCTCGGTCTTGAGCGCCTCGGGCTTGCGCTCGGAATGCACGATGCCGCGGCCCGCGGTCATCCAGTTGATGGCGCCGGGACGGATCTCCTGTTCGGTGCCCAGGCTGTCGCGGTGCATCATCGCGCCCTCGAACAGGTAGGTCACCGTCGCCAGGCCGATGTGCGGATGGGGCCGCACATCGTGCTGGTCCTGCGGCGTCTCGGTGGCCGGACCGAAGTGGTCGAAGAAGACGAAGGGGCCGACCGCGCGGCGTTGCGCGGCCGGCAGCACGCGCCGAACCTGGAAGCCGCCGCCCAGGTCCTTGGCATGCGGATGGAGCGTGAGAAGGTCGGACATGGCGGCTCTCCGGTTCGGTTGGCGTGGATGAGGACGAAAGAAGGATCAGGCCAGCAGCTTCAGCGCGCCTTGCAGGCGCTCGCCGAAGGCGCGGGCGGTCTGCAGGTCGCCGGCCGGGATCTCGGCGGGGCTCGCATCCGAGGGTGAGGTGGTCATCAGGCCACCGAAGCCGCCGACGTAGTTGAGGGAGTCGCGCGTCGATTCCTTCTTGTTGCTCGGCACGATGCCCAGGCCGACCCACAGACCGCCGTGCTGCATGGCCAGCTGCCAGAAGTAGGCGATGGTGGCGAACTTGTCGCCGTTCATGGTGGCGCTGTTGGTGAAGCCGGCGAAGAGCTTGTCCTTCCAGCCCTGGACGAACCAGACCTTGGACGAGGCGTCCGCGAACTTCTTGAACTGCCAGCTGGGCGCGCCCATGTAGGTCGGCGCACCGAAGACGATCAGCTTGGCCTGGGCGAGCGTTTCCCAGCCGCCTTCGGGCAGGTTGCCGTCGGCGTCGATGGCGATCACGGCGGCTTTGGCGCCTTCGGCGACGGCCTGGGCGACGCGCTGGGTGTGGCCGTAGCCGGAGTGGTAGACGATGGCGATGTCGGTCATGGGATTTCCTGGTTCAGAAAACAAAGGGACAAAAGCCGGGCCGGGCATCAGCGCCGCGGCCCGGGAGGCATTACTTCTTGTCGATGCTGAAGCGGCCCGGACCGAAGGCGAAGAAGGCCAGGAAGCCGCCGGCGATGGCGAAGTTCTTGAAGAAGTTGGTCTGCTGGGCCATCACCATTTCGGGCGGCACCTTCCAGAAGGCATGGCCCAGGAAGGCGGTGGCGACGGTGAACACGGCCAGGATGATGGCCATCAGGCGCGTCTTGAAGCCGACCAGGAACAGCAGGCAGACCAGCAGTTCGACCACCACGGCGATGGCCGCGGCCACCTCGGGCATGGGCACGCCGATCTTGCCGAAGTAGCCGACGGTGCCCGCGAAGCCGGTGAGCTTGCCCCAGCCCGCGGGCAGGAACAGCATCGAGATGAACACGCGGCCGACCAGGGCGGCAGCGTCCTGGGTCGGGGTGGTGTTGGAGGTC
This sequence comes from Pseudacidovorax intermedius, assembly GCF_003350475.1. Classification (GTDB taxonomy): domain Bacteria; phylum Pseudomonadota; class Gammaproteobacteria; order Burkholderiales; family Burkholderiaceae_C; genus Xenophilus; species Xenophilus intermedius. The sequence continues at coordinate 63,888 of NZ_QQAV01000010.1, read as the reverse complement.
TGGGTGATGGCCATGGAAGTAGCTCCTTGCGTTGAAAAAATCGGTGGGACGGATTGGAAACAATGAACGGTGTCGCCGCCTGACCAACGGCACCGCCGAGGGTATCGGCTGCGAAACGGCCCGCACAGGGCGGGCCGCTTCGTCCGGGCATCAAGGCGCCAGATCGAACACCAGCACCTCGGCGTCCTGGCCGCCCTTGAGGCTCAGCTGCGACTCGGCCGCGATCATCGCCGCATCGCCGCCCTGCAGGCGCTGGCCGTTGACTTCCAGCGCGCCGCGGATCAGGTGCACGTAGGCCTTGCGGGCCGGGTCGAGCTTCAGCTCGGCCGACTCGTCTCCGTCGAACAGGCCGGCATAGAGCCGCGCGTCGGCATGCATGCTCACCGACGCGGCCTCGCCCTCGGGCGCCGCCACCAGGGCCAGCTTGCCGCGCTTGTCGGCCACGTCGACCGCCTTCTGTTCGTAGCCCGGCGGAATGCCGCGCACATTGGGTTCGATCCAGATCTGCAGGAAGTGCGTGGTCTGGTCGGCCTTGTGGTTGAACTCGCTGTGCATCACGCCCCGCCCGGCGCTCATGCGCTGGACGTCGCCGGGCGGGATCGATTCGATGTTGCCCATGCTGTCCTTGTGGGCCAGCTCGCCGTCGAGCACGTAGCTGATGATCTCCATGTCGCGGTGGCCATGGGTGCCGAAGCCGGCGCCGGCGGCCACGCGGTCCTCGTTGATCACCCGCAGGTTGCCCCAGCCCATGAAGGCGGGGTCGTAGTAGCCGGCGAACGAGAAGCTGTGAAAGGACTTGAGCCAGCCATGGTCGGCATAGCCACGTTCCTGGGACTTGCGGATCTGCAGCATGATGTTGAACTCCTTCGAATGGGGCTGGCGGTGGCGCCTGCTGCGCCGGCCTTCCCCGGTAGGCGGCACCGAACTGCGCCGCGATGGAATGAACTTTAGGCCCGCGTACCCGGCTTGAAACCGCAGTGCATTGAAGACGCCGTTCAAATTTTTTGAATGACAATCCGGCCATGCCGACTGCCCGCGAAGTCCTCACGCCCGACGCCCTGGCCATGCTGCAGACCGTGGTCGACCGCGGCAGCTTCGCCGCCGCCGCCCGCAGCCTGGGGCTGGTGCCCTCGGCCCTCACCTACCGCGTGCGGCAGATCGAGGATGCGCTGGACGTGCTGCTGTTCGACCGCAGCGCCCGCCAGGCCAAACTGACCGAAGCCGGCCGCGAACTGCTGCGCGACGCCGCGCGGCTGCTGGGCGAGATCGACGCCGTGGCCAACCGCGTGCGCCGCATCGCCACGGGCTGGGAGCCTCAGCTGACCATCGCCATCGACAGCGTGATCGCCCGCGACCCGCTCTACGACTTGGTGGGCGCCTTCTACGCCCTGTCGCCACCCACGCGGCTGAAACTGCGCGACGAGACCCTGCTGGGCACCATCGAGGCGCTGACCAGCGGCCAGGCCGACCTGGCCATCGGCTCGGTGCTCGACGCGGACGGCCTGGGCTTCACCGGCACCGGCATCCGCAGCTGCGTGCTTGGCCAGCTCTCCTTCGTGTACGCGGTGGCGCCGAACCATCCGCTGGCGCGCACGAGCATGCCCGTCACCGAGGCCATGATGCGCCAGCACCGTGCCGTCGCCGCGGCCGATTCGGCCCGGCTCTCGCAGGGCATGAACGTCAACCTGCTGGCCGGGCAGGACGTGCTCACCGTGCCCACCATGCAGGCCAAGCTGCATGCCCAGCTGCATGGGCTGGGTGCCGGCTTCCTGCCCGAACCGATGGCGCGGCCCTACGTGGAGGCCGGTCATCTGGTCGCCCTGCCCACCGAGCGCCAGTCGCCCACCACCCACATGCATGCAGCCTGGCGTGTGCGCAGTGCCGCACAGCCCGGGCTGGCGCTGCAGTGGTGGCTGTCGCAGTTCGAACACCCCGGCACGCGCGAAGCGTTGCTGACCCGGCATCGGGGCCGCTGAGCGGCAGACCTGCCGACGCGACACGGCGCACAGGGACAAACCCGGGCGCCCTGTGCTGGCGCAGCATGGGGCGTCATCGGTGCGGTTAGAGTCGGACGACCATCCCGCTGTCCGCACCACCTGCCGCCATGCCCCTCACCGCCGCCGACCGCCCCGATTCCTCAACCCGCCGCATTGCCATCGTGGGCGCCGGCATCGCTGGCCTCGCGGCAGCGCGCACGCTGGCGCAGGCCGGCCTGGAGGTGGCGGTGTTCGAGCAGGCGTCCACGCCCGGTGGGCGGCTGGCCGGCCTGGACAGCCGCACCGGCAGCTTCGACACCGGCGCCCAGTACTTCACCGTCCGCGACGAGCGCTTCCGCCGGGCGCTGGACGCCACGGCCGCCCCATGCCGCCGCTGGAGCGCCAACGCCGTGCGCGTGCTCGATGCCCTGGGCCGCGTGGTCGAAGCCTCGCTGCCCGGCCTGGAGCCCCATTGGGTCGGACTGCCCCGCATGGATGCCCTGGCCGCCCACTGGGCCGCGCCGCTGGGGGATGCCCTGCACCTGGGCACCACCGTCTCGCAACTGGAGGCCGACACTCTGCAGCCCGGCCGCTGGCAGCTGCGCACACAGGGCGACGGCGACGACCATGCCGTGCATGCCGGCTTCGACGCCGTGCTGCTGGCCGTGCCGGCCGGCGCGGCGCGCAGCCTTCTTCAGTCCGTGGCACCGGCCCTGGCCGCACCCCTGGCGCCGGTGCGCATCGCGCCCTGCTGGTCGCTGCACATCGCCTTCGCGCAGGCCAGCCAGCCCGGCCTGCCGCACCTGGGCCCGCAGTGGAACTGCGCCCGCTCCACCCATCACCGCGTGGCCTGGCTGGCGCGCGAGTCGTCCAAGCCCGGCCGCGGCAGCATCGAGCGCTGGACGGTCCAGGCCAGCGCCGAATGGTCGGCCGAGCACATCGGCGACGACGCGCCCCGCGTGCAGGCCAAGCTGCTACGCGCCTTTGCCGAGATCACCGGCATCCGCGTCGAGCCCTCCTTCGCCCAGGCCCGCCTGTGGACCGAGGCCAAGACCGAGACGCCGCTCGGCCGCAGCCACCTCTGGAACGCCGCCTCGGGCATCGGCATCGCCGGCGACTGGTGCATCGGCCATCGGGTCGAGGATGCCTTCGTCTCGGGGCTGGAGCTGGCGCTGGCCGTGATCTGAGCACGTGGCCGGCTACATCGGCCGCTTCGCGCCCTCGCCCACCGGGCCGCTGCATGCGGGCTCGCTGGTGGCGGCGCTGGCCAGTTGGCTGGACGCGCGCGCGGCCGGCGGCCGCTGGCTGGTGCGCATCGAGGACGCCGACACCGAACGCTGCCTGCCCGGCGTGGGCGAACACATCCTGCAGCAGCTGGCCGCCTGCGGCCTCGTGCCCGACGAAGCGCCAGTCTGGCAGACGGCGCGTGTCGATCGTTATCAGGCCGCGCTGACGCGTCTGATCGACGCCGACCTGGCCTATCCCTGCGGCTGCACCCGCCGCGAGATCGACGCGGCGCTGGCCGCCCAGGGCATCCGCCATGACCGCCATGGCGAGCGCGTCTATCCCGGCACCTGCCGCCACGGCCTGAACGGCAAGCCCGCGCGGGCCTGGCGCTTCGCCACCTGGCGCGCGTCCGCGCCCCTCGTCGACTGGACCGACCGCCGCCTGGGCGCACAGCGCCAGGATGTGCTGCACGAGGTCGGCGACTTCGTGCTGCGCCGCGCAGACGGCCCCTGGGCCTACCAGCTCGCGGTCGTCGTGGACGATGCCGAGCAGGGCATCACCGACGTGGTCCGCGGCGCCGACCTGACCGACAACACGCCACGCCAGATCCTGCTGCAGCGCGCGATGGGCCTGCCCACGCCGCGCTACCTGCACACGCCGCTGGTGCTGGGTGCCAATGGCGAGAAGCTGTCCAAGCAGAACGGGGCCGCCGCCATCGACACCGGCACGCCGGCCGCCGCGCGCTCGGCACTGGATGCCGCCGCGCAGGCCCTGGGGCTGCCCGCGGCACGATTGGAAGACGGCTTCCAACAGGCCCTGGCGGGCTGGGTCGCGCCGTGGGCCGATCTTTACAATCCCGCCCCGTGACCGCCGACGAAACGAACGACTCCCCCGCTGCCCCGCCTGAAGCCGGCGACACCGAACATCCCCACCGCCGCATCCGCAGCTTCGTGCGGCGCGCCGGTCGCACCACCGATGCGCAGGCCCGCGCCTATGCGGACTTCGGCGCGCAGTACCTGATTCCCTACCGCCCCGCCCCGCTGGATTTCGCCCAGGCCTTCGGCCGCGCGGCGCCCACCGTGCTGGAGATCGGCTTCGGCATGGGCGAGGCCACGGCGCACATCGCGCGCGTGCGCCCCGACGACAACTTCCTCTGCTGCGAGGTGCACGAGCCCGGCGTGGGCGCGCTGCTCAAGCGCGCGGGCGAACAGGGCCTGGCCAACATCCGCATCGTGGCGCACGATGCCGTGGAGGTGCTGCAGCACATGATCCCGCCCGGCAGCCTGGCCGGCGCGCATGTGTTCTTTCCCGACCCCTGGCACAAGAAGCGCCACCACAAGCGCCGGCTGATCCAGCCGGGCTTCGTGCGCCAGCTGGCCGAGCACCTGGCCCCAGGCGGCTACCTGCACTGCGCGACCGACTGGCAGCCCTATGCCGAGCAGATGGTCGAGGTGCTGGCCGGCGAGCCGCTGCTGGCCAACACGGCCGCCCCCGATGCGGGCGGTTTCGCGCCAAAGCCGGACTACCGGCCGCTCACGAAATTCGAGAACCGTGGCATCAAGCTTGGCCACGGCGTGTGGGACGTGGTGTTCAAGAAGATCTGACACCTCCCATGCCGCTTCGCGGCTCTGGGTGGCCGCCAGAGGCGGCTGCTCTTCGGGCACGTCCAAGCCTGCACTCGCAGGCTCGGAGCCGCGGCCCTCAGCCCCTCTCTGGCGCCTTCGCTTGGAGGGGGGCGCACCCGGAGGCCTGGCGAAGCCAGTTCCTCGGGTGCCCTTGCGTGGCCTGCTCCGCGGCCATTCGATCCTCGCCCGATAGGAGGCACCGCGGTGTCCTGTCGTCTGCCGGACAGACGGCACCTACGGCGCAGGCCTACAGTGCCGTCTCCCCCACGACAACGACGGAGACGACCATGGCCCACAGGGCAACTTTCGTGCGCATGCAGGACAGCACGCGCGAGGACTGGCAGGCCATCAGTGGCGAGTTCATGCACTTCGCCGGGGGGCTGCCCGAGCGGGTCATGGCGCACCTGAAGCTGCTGGAGGGCGACTACGGCGGCTTTCCGGTAGACCGTTACACCCACAGCCTGCAGACTGCCACCCGCGCCCTGCGCGACGGCCGGGACGAGGAATACGTGGTCTGCGCCCTGCTGCACGACATCGGCGACACGCTGGGCGCCTTCAACCATCCGGACATCGCCGCGGCCATCCTGCAGCCCTTCGTCAGCGAAGAGAACCACTGGATGGTCAAGCACCACGGCATCTTCCAGGGCCATTACTTCTTCCACCACATCGGGCTGGACCGCGACCTGCGCGAGCAGTTCCGCAGCCATCCGAACTTCGAGCGGACGGCCGAGTTCTGCGAGCTGTACGACAACCCGGCCTTCGACCCCAAGGGCGAGACGCTGCCCATCGCCGAGTTCGAACCCATGTTGCGCCGCCTGATGGCCCAGCCGCGCCAGAGCATCTACAAGAAGGCCCTGACGACAGAAGCGGCTTGAGCCCGCGCGCTGCCGCCGCTGCCCATCCCCGCGACCATCCGAACTTGCCGCCCCCGCGGCCCACCAGGAGACCCCCATGAACGCCACCACCCAAGCCGAACTCAGCGAAGTCCGCCGCCTCGTCTCCGACGAGGAATGGCAGCTGCGCGTGGACCTCGCCGCCTGCTACCGCCTCGTGGCGCTCTACGGCTGGAGCGACCTGGTCTTCACCCACATCAGCGCGCGCATCCCCGGGCCGGACCATCACTTCCTGATCAACCCGTACGGGATGATGTTCGACGAGATCACGGCCTCCAGCCTGGTCAAGGTGGACATGGACTGCAACAAGCTGATCGACTCGCCCTACCCGGTCAACCCGGCCGGCTTCGTGATCCACAGCTGCATCCACGAGGCCCGCGACGACGTGCAATGCGTGCTGCACACCCACAGCCGTGCCGGCGTGGCCGTCAGCGCCCAGAAATGCGGCGTGCTGCCGATCAGCCAGCAGAGCACCTTCGTGCTGGCCTCGCTGGCGTATCACGACTACGAAGGCGTGGCCGTGCGCGACGACGAGAAGCCGCGCCTGCAGCAGGACCTGGGCCGCAACAACTACATGCTGCTGCGCAACCACGGCCTGCTCACCGTGGGCAAGACGGTAGCCGACGCCTTCCTGCACATGTACACCTTCGAGAACGCCTGCCGCATCCAGATCGACGCCCAGGCCGGCGGCGAGCTGGTTCACGTCAACCCGCAGATCATGGACGGCATCAGTCAGGTGATGAAGAAGGTCACCACCGGCCAGGGCGCCAACATCGCCTGGCCGGCATTGCTGCGCAAGCTGGATCGCGAGAGCCCCGGCTACAGGGACTGAGCCCGCGCCCCTCCGGGGGACTTTTGACCTTTGTTGACAATTGGCGGCATGCATCGCCGCCAAGCCCTGCTCCGCCTCGCCTCGCTTCCCATCGCCACCAGCCTCGCCGGCTGCGCCGAGATTCAGAAACCCGCCGAAGCCCTCGCCGAATCCCTGGCGGCCGATGCCCGCATCGAGGCGCTGATCCTGCGCATGACCATCGAGGAGAAGGTCGGCCAGCTCAGCCTGTACGCGCCTGCCGCGGACGAGATCCTCGGCAATCCCCAGACGGGGCAGGTCAGTCTGCGCCAGCAGCTCGACGATATCCGCGCCGGCCGCGTGATGGGCCTGTTCAACGGCGAAGGCATCGCCGGCAAACGGCGCGCGCAGGAGGTGGCCGTGCGCGAATCGCGCCTGGGCATCCCGCTGCTCTTCGGCGTGGACATCATCCATGGCTTCCGTACCGTGTTCCCGGTGCCGCTGGCGGAGGCCGCCAGCTGGGATCCGGCGCTTTCCGAACGCACGGCCCGAGCCGCCGCCCGTGAGGGCACGGCCGACGGCTTCCGCTGGACCTTCGCGCCCATGATCGACATCGCCCGCGACGCCCGCTGGGGCCGCGTGGTAGAGGGCTATGGCGAGGACGTGCTGCTCACCCGCCGCTTCGCCGCCGCCCGCGTGCGGGGCTTCCAGACCGCGGACCTCTCGCGCGCCGACGCCATGCTGGCGACGCCCAAGCACTTCGCCGGCTACGGCGCGGCCGAGGGCGGGCTGGACTATGCGGCTGTGGACCTGTCGGAGCGCACCCTGCGCGACGTCTACCTGCCGCCCTTCAAGGCCGCCATCGACGCCGGCGCGCTGTCGGTGATGGCCGCCTTCAACGAGATCGGCGGCGTGCCCTCCAACGCCAACCCCTGGCTGCTGACCCAGGTGCTGCGGCGCGAATGGGGCTTCGAGGGCTTCGTGGTCTCGGACTACACCGCCGATGAGGAGCTGATCGCCCACGGCTTCGCCGCCGACGAGCGCGAGGCCGCGCGCCGCGCCTTCCTGGCCGGCACCGACGTGAGCATGCAGAGCGGCCTGTACATGCGCCACCTGCCGGAACTGGTGAGGAGCGGCGACGTCTCCATGGCGCGGCTGGACCAGGCCGTGCGGCGCGTGCTGCGCGTCAAGCAGCGGCTCGGCCTGTTCGAGCATCCCTTCCGCGGCCTGCAGGAGGATGCGCCCGGCGCGCCGCCGCGCTTCGACGGCACCGCCCACCGCCGGCTGGCCCGCGAGGCAGCGCAGCGTTGCATCGTGCTGCTGAAGAACAGCGGCGACCTGCTGCCGCTGCCCAAGTCGGGCAAGCGCATCGCGCTGATCGGGCCCTTTGCCGATGCGCAGTCGCTCTTCGGGCCGTGGCGGCCCTTTCCGGGCCAGCTGCCGCCGGTGGGCATCGAGGACGCCATCCGGGCGCAGCTGGCCGATCCCTCGCTGCTCAGCACGGTCCGCGGCAGCGACGTCGAATCGCCGCTCGATGGCGGCATCGCCCAGGCCGTGGCGGCCGCACGGCAGGCCGACGTGGTCGTGATGACGCTGGGCGAAAGCGACCAGATGTCGGGCGAGTCACGCTCGCGCACCGACATCGAGGTGCCCCAGGCCCAGCAGCAGTTGGCCGAAGCCGTGGCCGCCACCGGCAAGCCGGTGGTCGTGCTGCTGCGCAACGGCCGCGCGCTGGCCCTTCGCGGCGCGGTGCGCAACGCGCAGGCCCTGCTGGTCACCTGGTTCCTGGGCACCGAGACCGGCCCGGCCATCGCCGACGTCCTGTTCGGCGATGTGGCGCCCTCGGGCCGGCTGCCGGTGAGCTTTCCGCAGACGCCAGGCCAGGTGCCCTTCTACTACGCCCACAAGCGCACCGGCCGGCCCGATGCGCAGGGCGGGCCCGGACGCTTCCGGACCCGCTATCTGGACGCGACCAACGAGCCGCTCTACGCCTTCGGCCATGGGCTCGGCTACTCGGCCGTGCACTACGGCGCCCTGGAAGTAAGCCCCAGCCGCATGGCGCCCAGCCAGCCGCTGCGTGTGGTGGCCAGCGTGACCAACACCGGCACGCGCGCCGTCGACGAGACGGTGCAGCTCTACATCGGCGCCCGCGCGGCCAGCTTCACGCGGCCGGTGCGCGAACTCAAGGCCTTCCACCGCGTGCACATCGAGGCCGGGCAGACCGTGCAGGTGCACTTCCTGCTCACCCGCGACGACCTGCTCTTCACCGGTGCCGACATGCGGCCCACGGTGGACACCGGCGAGTTCGACCTGTGGGTGGGCCCTTCGGCCATCGCTGGGCTGCATGCCACCTTCATGCTCGTGCCGGGCTGAACAGCGGCTGCGACGCCCGCGGACAGCGGCGCTCGGCCATTCCGCGAGCCATGGCACTCGTGCCCACGCGACGACACACCGGTTGCACATGGAAGGACATACCGCCCTGACAGGCCGCATCGGCGCTCTCCCACATGGCGCCCAACGTATGCCACGCAAGGTGCTCCCATGTGCTGGCGCACTGCCAGCCGACAAAGGAGCACACCATGGCCAGAAGCAGCATCCTGGGCAGCGCGGACAACACCCTGCCCCACGACGACGACACCACTCTCCTGGGCCCGAGCGACAACTCGGACAGCGGCAGCGACACGGTGGGCGAAGACGCCTTTCTCGCACGTCCCGAAGACAGTCCGGGCGGCCCCATGCTCGAGCCGCTCGGCGGAGCCACCGATGCTTCCGGCACCGGCGAGCGTGCCGATGTCGAAGGCACTGTCACCTCCGATGCCGACATCCTGCCCGACCGCGTGATCGGACCGGGGGAGGGTATGACCGATGAGGACGTCCGCGTCGCCGTGGGTGAGATGGTCGACGACGAAGAAGACGCCGACGCCGAAGAGGACGGCGACGTCTGAGGCCCATTGAAGCGGGCGCCATTACGAAACGCCCTTAGACGCCCACGAAAAAGGGTGGCCCGACACCCGTCGGACCGCCCTTCCCTTTTTCTGCTGAAAGCGCCACTGCCTTGCGCAGTGGCAGGCCTTCGTCAGTCCGCCTGGATGCCCAGCTCCTTCACCACGCGCATGAACCGCTCCAGATCGGCGGCCGTCGTCTTGGCCAGCACCTCCGGGGCGCCACCGACGGGGATGGTGCCCAGCGTCTTCATCTTCGCGGCCACGTCGGGCATCTTGATGATGTCGTTGAACTGCGCGTTGAGCGTCTTCACGATCTCGGGCGGCAGGCCCTTGGGACCGTACAGCCCATTCCAGGCCGTGACCTCGACATTCTTGTAGCCCAGCTCGCCCAGCGTCGGCACATCGGGGGCCAGCGGACTACGCTGGGCCTGGGCGACCGCGAACAGACGCATCTTTCCATCGGCAAGGTAAGGCGCGATGGGGCCGTAGGTGATCCAGGTCAGCGGCACATGACCGCCGGCGATGTCGGTCAGCGCCGGCGCGACGCCGCGGTACGGCACATGGCGGAAGTTGGCGCCGGTGCTCTTGTTGAACATCTCGCCCAGCACATGCATGGGCGAGCCGCTGCCGGGGCTGGCATAGGCCAGCTCACTCTTCTTCGACTCGTCCATGGCCTCCTTGAGCGACTTGGCCTTGGTGCCCGGACCTGCGGCGATGAACAGCGGCTGCGCGCCGGTCTGGATGATGGGCGTGAAGCCGTTCAGCACGTCATAGCCGGCCTGGGGCGTGGTCTTGAGTACCAGCTGTGCCATGGCGAAGGTATTGGGTGCCATCAGCAAGGTGTAGCCATCGGGCTGGGCCTTGCCCACGAAGGCGCTGCCGATCACGCCGCTGGCGCCGGGCTTGTTGTCCACCAGCACCGGCTGGCCCAGGCGCGGGGCCAGCTTCTCGGCGAAGACACGGGCCAGGGCGTCCGTGTCGCCGCCCGCCGGATAGGCGACGACGATGGTGATCGGCTTGGACGGCCAGTTGCCCTGCGCCAGTGCGGCGCTGGCGGCACCGACCAGTCCCAGGCCCAGCATCAGGGAGCGGAGGAGTTTCGTGGGAAAGGACATGATTGATTAATAGGTGAAACGACGATTCTTTTCTGAAATACGACAGCGAGAGTAAGGGCTGCCAAAGGCTTTGCTATGCGGGTTGTTCCCAAGTTGGAGGGTTCGTTTGATTCACCAATGAATCAACGATCTATTACAGGAACATTTTATGCAGGAAGCATGCCCAAGCAAAACGCCCCGGCGCATGTGGCGGCGGGGCGTCTTTGGGGAAATTGGGCAGACGTCGGTGCGTCCGGCCTGGCAGCCGCACCGTACGGGTGCGCGCGCCTCAATACGTCTTGTAGGGCAGGAACTTGCCCGACAGCACCACATTCACGCGGTCTCCCTTGGGGTCGGCCTCGCGCACGATGTCCATCTTGAAGTCGATGGCGCTCATGATCCCGTCGCCGAACTCCTCGTGGATCAGCTCCTTGATGGTGGTGCCGTAGACATTGACGATCTCATACCAGCGGTAGATCAGCGGATCGGTCGGCACGGCCGTGGGCAGCGAGCCCTTGTAGGGCACCACCTGCAGCCATTTCTGCTCGTCGGCGCTCAGGCCGAAGATCTCGCCGATGGTGGCGGCCTGGGCCGCGTCCAGCGTCATCTGGCCCAGGCAGGCGGCCGTGACCCATTCCTTGGACAGGCCCACCTGCTCGGCCACGGAGGTCCAGGTGATGCCCTTGGACACCTTGGTGGCGATGATCTTTTCGGTGACGTCGTTGCGGTTCATGCGATGGCTCCTTGTGCGGGGCAGGGTTGAAAGAGGGAAACGGGTCACGCCGCATGCGCGCGGCTGACCAGGAAATCGACGATGTGGTTGCGCAGCTCGTAGTAGCCGGGCAGCCGGTGCAGGCCGGCGCGGGTGCGCTCGCGCGGCAGCGCCACCTGCACCGATTCGGCAATGCCGCCCGGCCGCCATTGGCCGTCCGGCAGTTCGACGCCATTGCGCATCAGCAGGACGCGGTCGGCCAGCAGGATGGCTTCGTCCACGTCGTGGGTGATCATGAACACCGTCTGCTGGCTGCGCTGGACGATGGCCAGCAGCTCGTCCTGGATCGTGCCGCGCGTCAGCGCATCAAGGGCGCCGAAGGGTTCGTCCAGCAGCAGCATCTTGGGTTCGATGGCGAAGGCGCGGGCGATGCCCACGCGCTGCTTCATGCCGCCCGAGAGTTGCGAAGGCTTCTTGTCCAGCGCTGCCGACAGGCCGACCAGGGCCACGTACTTCTCGACATGGGCCACCACCTGCGCCCGGCTCCAGCGCGGCCAGCGCGACTCGACGGCGAAGGCGATGTTGCGGCGCACGGTGAGCCAGGGCATGAGCGCATGGTTCTGGAACACCACACCGCGCTCCAGACTGGGCCCGCGCACCTCGCGGCCATCCATGAACACATGGCCTTCGCTGGCCTCGTCCAGCCCGGCAAGCACGTTGAGGATGGTGGTCTTGCCGCAGCCGGAGTGGCCGATGATGCAGACGAACTCGCCGCGCGCGACGCCGAAGTCGACGTCGGCGAACACCGGGCGCCCGGGCTGGAACACGCGGCCCAGGCCCTGCACCTGCAGGAAGGCGCCGGTGGTCGGCGAGCGCGGTGCGGCAGCCTCCGTCGCAGTGAGGCCGGCCTGGACCGGGGACATGGACATCATGGCGGGCTCACTCCACATAGGTCACCTTCTTCTGCAGCGCCGCGAAGCCCAGGTCCAGCAGCATGCCCACCACGCCGATCAGCAGGATGGCGAAGATCACATGGGCCAGCGACAGGTTGTTCCACTCGTTCCACAGGAAGTAGCCGATGCCGGTGCCGCCCACCAGCATCTCGGCCGCCACGATCACCAGCCAGGCGATGCCCATGCTGATGCGCATGCCGGTGAAGATGGTGGGTGCGGCGGCCGGCAGGATCACCCGCAGCGCCCGCCGCAGGGGCCGCACTTCGAGCGTGCTGGCCACGTTGAGCCACTCCCGCTTGACCGAGGCCACGCCGAAGGCGGTGTTGATCAGCATGGGCCACACCGAGCAGATGAAGATCACGAACACGCCCGACACCGACGAATCCTTGATGGTGTAGAGCGCCAGCGGCATCCACGCCAGCGGCGAGATCGGCTTGAGCACCTGGATGAAGGGGTCGAAGGCCTTGCGCATCAGCGGCGACATGCCGATCAGGAATCCCGCCGGCACCGCCACCACGCAGGCCAGGGCAAAGCCCAGCCCCACGCGCAGCAGCGACCAGCCCAGCTGGATCGCGATGCCCTTGTCGTTGGGCCCGTTGTCGTAGAAGGGATCGGACAGCTCCTCCACGATGGTGCGTCCCAGTTGGGCGGGCGTCGGAAAGCCGCTGCTCTTCTGGGTCCCGGCTGCCGGGTCCTTGCCCATCAGCTTGAGGTAGTCGATCTGCTCCTGCGTCAGGCCCGCCGTGCTGCCAGCGGAGGCCACCGGGGCGGTGGCCAGGTGCCAGCCGCCCAGCATCAGCACGAGCAGCAGCAGCGACACAATGGCCGCACGCACGGTGAGCGAGGTCGAAGTCCTGTTCATGGCCATGGCGGTGCCCGCCTCAGGCCGTCTTCGCGATGGCGAAGCTCTTGACGTACGCCTCGGGGCGGGCCGGATCGAACTCCTTGCCCATCACCTTGAAGCGCGGATAGGCGCCCTCCGGCGCCTTCCAGCCGGCGGCGGCCATCTGCCTCTTGGCGTCGGTCAGCAGGAAGACCTTCTCGGCGATCTGGCGGTAGTCGATCTCGCCCTTGACGTAGCCCCAGCGCTTCATCTGCGTGAGCATCCAGACGGCCATGCTCTGCCAGGGCACGGGATCGAAGTTGGCGCGGTCGGGCACGTTCTTCACGGCGCCCAGGCCGTCGGCGTACTTGCCGGTGAGCACCTGCGCGATCACCGTCTCGGGCTGGTTGAGGTACTGCGTGGGCGCGATCACCTTGGCGATCAGCTCGCGGTCCTTGGGCTGGCTGGCCATGAACGAGGCATTGATCACCGCGCGGTACAGCGCCGCGAAGCTGGCCGGGTTCTGCTGGATGAAAGCCTCGCTCACGCCGAAGGCGCAGCACGGGTGGCCGTCCCAGATCTCCTTCGACAGGATGTGGATGAAGCCCACCTCGTCGTACACCGCGCGCTGGTTGAACGGATCCGGCCCCAGGAAGCCGTCGATGTTGCCGGCGCGCAGGTTGGCCACCATCTCGGGCGGCGGCGTGACACGAATCTGCACGTCGGTGTCGGGGTTCACGCCATGCTCCGCCAGGTAGTAGCGCAGCAGGAAGTTGTGCATGCTGTATTCGAAGGGCACCGCGAACTTCATGCCCTTCCACTGCTTCGGGTCGCGCTTGTCCTTGTGCTTGACGTGCAGCGTGATGGCCTGCCCGTTGGTGTTCTGGATGGTGGCCACCTTCATCGGCACCTGCGTGGAGCCCAGCCCCATGCTGATGGCCAGCGGCATGGGCGACAGGAAGTGGCTGGCGTCGTGCTCGCGGCTGAGCATCTTGTCGCGGATGAGCGCCCAGCCCGCGGTCTTGTTGAGCTGGACGTTGAGGCCTTCCTTCTTGTAGAAGCCCAGGGGGTCGGCCATGATCAGCGGCGTCGCGCAGGTGATGGCGATAAAGCCGATCTTGAGGTCCTTCTTCTCGGGCGGGCGTTGCTCCTGGGCCATGGCCTGCAGCGAGGCCACCGGCAGCAGCGAGGCGATGGCCGCGCGCGCGGTACTGGCACCGACGGCCTGCAGAAAACGCCGCCGCAGCGGCTCGTGCGGGAACAGCGCCTTCACCAGGCTGGCCTCGACGAAGTCGCGCGAGGCTTCTTCCACCGAGGTGGCGGTGGTCGGATGGTCGCCCGGGGCGTGGTCCTGGCCGCAGGCGCAGCGCAGCATCAGCGGACGGTCGGCGTCGTAGGGGTCGGAACGGCGGTCGATGGCAGGCAGACGGGACATGCTTCACCTCTTTGATGGAATGTCCTCGCCCTTGCAACGCGCGGGCCGGAACAGGCCAACACGGCCGCGCCATCGGCAAATCGTGCCCGCACCGTCGAGCCCGTGTAGGGCTGCCACTACACGGGCAACCCGTTTCAGGGCCGGGTGCCGCCCTGGGCCAGCCGCTCGGCGTAAAGCGCCAGTTCCACGTCGTTCTTCGTGCCCGTCTTTTCGAGGATGCGCGCGCGGTAGGTGCTGACGGTGTTGGGCGCCAGGCCCAGGCGCGCACCAATCTCGCTCACGCTGTGCCCTGTCGTGAGCAGTCGGAAGACCTGGTGCTCCCGGTGCGAAAGGGCCTCGGTGGCGGCGCCGCCCCGGCCCACGGCCGCGGCCAGCGCCTCGGCGGTGGCCGCCGTCACGTAGATGCCGCCCGCGGCCGCCTTGCGCACGGCGGCCACCATCTCGTCCGCATCGGCGCTCTTGTTGAGATAGCCGGCCGCGCCCAGGCGGATGCAGCGCACGGCGTACTGGCGCTCGGGGTAGGTGGAGATCATCACGACCGGGAGCTAGGGCCAGTCGGCGCGCAGCGCCTGCAGCACGTCGAGCCCGTCGCGGCCCGGCAGCGCAATGTCCAGCAGCACCAGGTCGAGGCCGGCGCGTCCGCCCAAGGCGGCCACCTGCGCCAGCACCTCGGGCCCGGTCACGGCCTCGGCGGCGACCACGATCTCGGGCGCGCCATTGGCCGGGTCGCCCAGCACCTGGCGCAAGCCTTCGCGCACGATGCGATGGTCGTCGCCGATCAGCACGCGCACGGCGATGGGGCGCGAAACAGAGACCGAGGTGTTCATGTCGATGAGACAGGCATCCGCAGGTGAAGCGTGGTGCCCTGCCCCACCGTGCTGTGCACGTCCACGCCGCCGCCGAAATGCAGCGCGCGCTCCCGCATGCCACGGATGCCGTACGAGCCCGGCGCATGGAAGGCCTGCGTCGGCGCGCCCACGCCATCGTCGCTCACGATCAGGTGCAGGCTGCCGTTCGCCACGTGGATGTCGATGTCGACCCGGCTCGCGCGGGCATGGCGGACGACGTTGCTCAGCATTTCCTGGAAGATGCGGAACACGGCCATCGCGGCCGGCTCGGGCAGATCGGGCGCGCCCTCCACGGCCATGCGCCAGCCCAGCGCCAGTTCGGCCGACTGCACGAACTCGTTGGCCTGCCACTCCAGCGCGGCCCACAGGCCCTGGTGGTCGAGGATGCTGGGCCGCAGGTCGGTGATGATGCGCCCCACGTTGTCCACGGCCCGCTCGATGAGCCGGCTCATGTTGTCGCACTTGGCCTGCAGCTGCAGGCGCATGGCCTCGGCCTCGGCCGGTTCGCGCGCCTTCTGCTCGCCCAGGCGGCGGTTGACCCAGTCGACGTCCATCTTCATGCCCACCAGCAGGCTACCGAGCTCGTCGTGCACTTCGCGGGCGATGCGCGTGCGCTCCTCCTCGCGCACCGAGTCCATCCAGGCCGACAGCGCACGCACATGGCTCAGCGCGGCGCTGAGTTCGGCCGTGCGCTCGGCCACGCGGCGCTCCAGCTCGTCGCGCGATTCGCGCATGGCCTGCGCGGCACGCTTTCGCTCGGTGATGTCGACGAAGGTGATGACGGCGCCGCGCACCGTGTCGCCGTCCACGATGGGATAGCTGGAGTATTCGACCGCGAAGCAACTGCCGTCGCGGCGCCAGAACACCTCGCTGTCGATGCGGCACGGCAGGCCGCGTCGGAAGGCGTTGAAGATGGGGCAGTCGGTGTCGGCGTAGACCGAGCCGTCGGCATGCGAATGGTGCGTGAGCTCGTGCATGTTGCAGCCCAGCACCTCGGCGGCCTCATGGCCCAGCAGCGCAGCACCGGCCCGGTTGATGAACATGCAGTGCCCATCCAGGTCGATGCCGAAGATGCCCTCGCCGGTGGACTCCAGCAGCAGGCCCAGGCGACGGTGCCAGGGCACCCCATCGCCCAGGTCCATCGGAGAGAACGCGCCCGCGAAGGCGCCAGGATCGTGCACAGCCATGCACCAGAGGCATGCAACCGCCGTGCCCGCGAGATGCACGGCGTGCAGCTCAGAGACCGAGTTCTTCCAGCCCCGGATGGTCGTCCGGCCGCCGGCCCAGCGGCCAGTGGAAGCGCCGGTCGCTTTCGACGATCGGCAGGTCGTTGATGCTGGCGAAGCGGCGCTGCATCAGGCCCTGGGCGTTGAATTCCCAGTTCTCGTTGCCATAGCTGCGATACCAGTGGCCCGAGTCGTCGTGCCATTCGTAGGCGAAGCGCACCGCGATGCGGTTGCCATCGAACGCCCACAGGCCCTTGATCAGCCGGTAGTCCAGTTCGCGTGCCCACTTGCGCTGCAGGAAGGCGCGCGCGGCCTCGCGGCCGACCGGGAACTCGGTGCGGTTGCGCCAGACGGTGTCCTCGGTATAGACCTGGGCCACCCGGTCCGGGTCGCGGGAGTTCCAGGCGTCCTCGGCGCCGCGCACCTTCTGGGTGGCGGTCTCGAGCGTAAAGGGCGGCAGGGGTGGGCGGGTGTCGGTCATCAGAGTCAGGCTCCTGGGGTGGCAAGGGTGGAAAGCGGCCGATGTAGACAGACCTGTCTATATCGGCGGCCGCACGATACTGCATGTAGACAGACCTGTCTACAATGGCGGCATGCCCTCCCCTGCCCCCCAGGATTCCGAGCTGCCTGCGCGCGACCGCATCCTCTCGACCGCCCACGACCTGTTCTACCGCGACGGCATCCGCGCCACCGGGGTGGACCGGCTGATTGCCGAGTCGGGCGTGGCCAAGCTCACCTTCTACCGGCACTTTCCGAGCAAGGATGCGCTGGTGCGCGCCTTCCTGGACCTCCGGCATGCGCGCTGGATGGCCTGGTTCATCGACGCGCTGGGCCGCCATGGCGCCGGCGAGGCCGCGCACGGCAGCGCACACATCCTGCTGCTCGCCGACGTCCTGGACGAATGGTGCGCGCAGCCGGACTTCCGCGGCTGCGCCTTCATCAACACCGTGGTCGAGCTGGCGCCCGCCATGCCCGATGCCGCCGCGGTGGTGCAGGCTCACAAGGCGGAGATGACGCAGGTGATCGCGCAACTGCTGCCGGAAGGGCCGCTGCAGGGCCTGCTGGCCGATGCCGCGGCCCTGGCCTTCGACGGCGCCATCGTGCGGGCACAGATGGCCACCGACGAGGGCGGACGGCAGGCGGCCGTCGCGACGCTGCGCGCCGTGCTGTCCGCACTGGTCGCGCGGCGCTGAGCGCCCTCAGAGCCCCAGCGCCTGCCGCAGTTCGGCTGAACCCAGGCGCGGCGGCGGCGCGGGCCAGCCGCCATCCATCAACGCGACCATGCGCGCGTTGCGCGGCGCATCCAGGCCGTGGCCGCGGGCCAATCGGACCACGGCGCCGCACAGCGCATCGACCTCGGTGCGACGGCCCAGCGCCACGTCGTCGGCCATGCTGGAGCGGGCCTTGGCGTCGACCTTGAGCATGGGCGCCGCCACGCGGCGGAACAGCCAGTCCGGCAGGCGCAGCAGTCCGGGCAATCGGCCGGGCGGCACAGCGGTCATCTGTGCGGGTTCGATGCCAGCGGCACGCAGCACCGCCAGCGCTTCGTCGATCAGCGCGGCGAAGCAGCGGCGGTAGCCGCGGTCCAGCAGCTCATCGCGCAGCGGCAGGCCCGACAGCGCGTTGACAGGGTTGTTGAGGTTGAGCAGCAACTTGCCCCACTGCACGCCGGCCATGTCGGCCTGCAGGTCCAGCGGCAGGCCGGCGGACTCGAACACCGGCACCCAGGCACGCAGCGCCGCATCCTCCTGTGCTGCCAACCGGCCCGGCGTGCCGCGGTGGTAGGCACCGGGCGCCAGCTCGGCGATGTTGTAGGGCACCATGCCCGGCAAGGCGCGCAGCGCGGGCGCGGTCTCTTGCACCACGCGGTCGTTGCCGATGCCGTTCTGCAGCGAGAGCACCGGTGTGCCGGACGGCAGGCTCGCTGCCAGCTCGGCCGCCGCCTGCGCCGTGGCGCCGCCCTTGACCGTGAGCAGCACCAGCGCCGGTCGCGAATCGGCAGGAACGGCCTCGGTCAGGCGCAATCGGGCCGCGGCGACAACGCGGCGTGCGCCATCGCGATCGGTCAGCGTGAGCCCGTGGGCCGCCAGTGCCTCCATCACGCGCGGACGGCCGATGAAGGTCACCGGTACGCCTGCGGCAGCCAGGCAGCCACCGACGTAGCAGCCGACGGCGCCCGCGCCCATGACCAGCACCTCGCCCGGCACGGGCGGCTGGGAGGCGAGCGGCACGTTCATCTGCCTGGAGCGAGCAATGCGGCTGCGGATCAGACCCGCTCGGCCACCCAGCCCTGCACCGAGGCCAGGGCCTGCGGCACCGCCGCGGCATCGGTGCCGCCGGCCATGGCCATGTCCGGCTTGCCGCCGCCCTTGCCGCCCACCTGCTGGGCGACGAAGTTGACCAGCTCGCCGGCCTTGGCCTTGGCCGTGAGGTCGGCGGTGACGCCCGCGGCGATCTGCACCTTGGCGCCGTCGACGGCGGCCAGCACGACGATGGCGCTCTTGAGCTTGTTCTTGAGCTGGTCCATGGTGTCGCGCAGCGTCTTGGCGTCGGCGCCATCCAGCTTGGCCGCCAGCACCTTCACGCCCTTGACGTCCACCGCCGAGCCGGCCAGCTCGTCGCCCTGGCTGGAGGCCAGCTTGCCCTTGAGCGAACCGATCTCCTTCTCCAGCGCGCGAACCTGGTCGAGCACCTGCGCCAGGCGCGGCTGCACCTCGGTGGCGGGCGTCTTGAGCGTGGCGGCCACGCTCTGCACGGTGCCTTCCAGGCCCTGCAGGTAGGCCAGCGCGTTCAGGCCGGTGACGGCCTCGACGCGGCGCACGCCGGCGGCCACGCCCGATTCGCTGACGATCTTGAACAGGCCGATGTCGCCGGTGCGCTGCACATGGGTGCCGCCGCACAGCTCGCGGCTGCTGCCGATGTCCAGCACGCGCACGGTCTCGCCGTACTTCTCGCCGAACAGCATCATGGCGCCGGTCTTCTGCGCTTCTTCCAGCGGCAGCACGCGGGCCTGCGTGGCGGCATTGGCCAGCACCTCGGCATTGACGCGCTGCTCGATCTCGGTGATCTGCACGGCGGTCACGGGCGCGTTGTGGGCGAAGTCGAAGCGGGTCTTGTCGGCATCGACCAGCGAGCCCTTCTGCTGCACATGCGTGCCCAGCACTTCGCGCAGGGCCTTGTGCATCAGGTGGGTGACGCTGTGGTTGCGGGCGGTGGAGGCACGGCGCTCGCCGTCGACGGCGGCCGTGACGGCATCGCCCACCTTGAGCGTGCCCTGGGTCTGCATGCCGTGGTGGCCGAACACGTCGGCCTTGATCTTCTGCGTGTCCTGCACGCCGAAGACCACGCCCTCGGCCGTGATCAGGCCCTGGTCGCCGACCTGGCCGCCGCTCTCGGCGTAGAAGGGCGTGGTGTCCAGCACCACGATGCCGGCCTGGCCGGTGGACAGCTGCTGCACGGCCGCGCCCTCGTGGTACAGCGCGACCACCTTGGCGGCCTCCTGCAGGTGCTCATAGCCGGTGAAGACGTTGCCAGCGCCGGCATATTCGACGGCGCGCTCCATCTTGAATTTGCCGGCGGCGCGGCCGGCGGCCTTCTGGCGCTCCATGGCGGCGTCGAAGCCGGCCTCGTCGACCGTGACGTCGCGCTCGCGGCAGACGTCCTGCGTCAGGTCCAGCGGGAAGCCGTAGGTGTCGTGCAGCTTGAAGGCGACCTCGCCCGGCAGCGTCTTCTGGCCACCGGCCAGGGCCGTGTCCAGGATGTCCATGCCGTTGGCCAGCGTCTCGTAGAAGCGCTCTTCCTCGGCCTTGAGGGTGTCGGTGATGTGCTGGGCTTGCGCCTGCAGGCGCGGATAGGCAGCGCCCATCAGCGCGACCAGGTCGGCCACCAGCTTGTGGAAGAAGGGCTTCTTCTGGCCCAGCTTGTAGCCGTGGCGGATGGCGCGGCGGATGATGCGGCGCTGCACGTAGCCGCGGCCTTCATTGCTGGGCACCACGCCGTCGCTCACCAGGAAGGAGGTGGCGCGGATGTGGTCGGCGATGACCTTGAGCGAAGGATTGGCCAGGTCGGTGCAGCCGGTCTCGCGCGCGGCGGCCTTGATCAGCGCGTCGAAGATATCGATCTCGTAATTGCTGTGCACGTGCTGCAGGATGGCCGCCAGGCGCTCCAGGCCCATGCCGGTGTCCACGCAGGGCGCGGGCAGCTTGACCACGCTGCCGTCTTCCTTCATGTCGAACTGCATGAACACGTGGTTCCAGATCTCGATGAAACGGTCGCCGTCTTCCTCGGGGCTGCCCGGGGGGCCGCCGGGGATGTGCGCGCCGTGGTCGTAGAAGATCTCCGAGCAGGGGCCGCAGGGGCCGGTGTCAGCCATCATCCAGAAGTTGTCGGACTTGTACTTGCCACCCTTGTTGTCGCCAATGCGGATCACGCGCTCGGGCGGCAGGCCGATTTCCTTGGTCCAGATGTCGTAGGCCTCGTCGTCGTCAATGTAGACGGTGGCCAGCAGCTTCTCGGCGGGCAGCTTGAAGACCTGCGTCAGCAGTTCCCAGCCCCACTTCAGCGATTCGCGCTTGAAGTAGTCGCCGAAGCTCCAGTTGCCCAGCATCTCGAAGAAGGTGTGGTGGCGGGCGGTGTAGCCCACGTTCTCCAGGTCGTTGTGCTTGCCGCCGGCACGCAGGCAGGCCTGCACCGACGCGGCGCGGACGTAGGGCCGCTTGTCCTCGCCCAGGAACACGTCCTTGAACTGCACCATGCCCGAGTTGGTGAACATCAGCGTCGGGTCGTTGCCCGGCACCAGCGGGCTGGACGCGACCACGGTGTGGCCCTTGGATTCGAAGAAGTCGAGGAAGGTCTTGCGGATGTCCGCAACCGTGAAGGTGGGCTGGCTCATGTGGTGTGGTCGCTCTGTACCGCGGTGCGCCGCGGCTTGGGGGCGCCTGATGCAGGCCCCGATGGCCGGCCCAAGTGCCTGATTTCGCAGAACATTCGATTATAGGTTTGGGGGTGTGGCCGATTCGCCCCGCAAGGGATAGCGGGCCAGCACCTCGTGGTGCACCGGATGCGGGGGCAGCCAGGAGCGCACCAGCAGGAATTCGTCTACCGCCCAGTCGATGACCTCGCCCTGCGGCGCAGCCGCCTCCCAGGCGCGGTGCGCCAGCGTGACATGGGGTGTCCAGGGCGGCGGCTGGGGCACCCAGCGGCCCAGCACCTGTGCGATGTCCGCGTGCAGCCGCACCAGCGCCGGATCCCCCTCGGCCAGCAGCACGGCGACGCCGTTGTGCGTCCAGACGCGGGCACCGCCGAGGCGCAGGTGCAGGGCCGGGCCGTCCACGGCGGCCAGCGCCTGCCGGATGTCCGCGATCGCCGTATCCGGCTGCGGACCGAGTACCGCCATCGTCAGGTGCAGCCGGTGCGCCTTGGGCCGCTTGGCTGGCTGGGACCAGTACCACCGCGCCCGGTGGCCGTCCAGCGCCTTCTGGACGGCCGGGCCGGGCATGAGGAAGACGTAGAGGACGGGCGGACGGAGGTCGGTCATCGGACGAATGTGGGCCTTGCCCGCGGAACAGATCTCCCGGCGAAAGCCGGTCGGAGGCTCAGGGCGCCGGTGGTCATCATGCGGTCAGCTGAATGGCATGCGAATTGGGGCATCATCCAGCACGGCTCGGACGGTTCGTGACGATTTCCTACTGAATGGAAACAGTAAAAGCCCTAGTGTGTCGGCTTGCCGGCACGGCATCCGCCGAAGCCCGCAAGGAGAACCCATGCTGGATGTGCCCACCAAACCGCACTGGACCCTGGATGACCTCGACTTCTCGCGCATCGACATCGACAAGGCGCGCGGCGACGACACGCTCTTCTACCTGGCCTGCTCCGCCTCCTTCATCGAGAGCGGCTCCGACCTCTACACCCGCAACCTGATCGACTATTTCGAGGGCGACGACGAGGTGGCCGGCTGGCTGTGCAGCCAGTGGGAGCCCGAAGAGCTGCAGCACGGACGTGCGCTGCGCGCCTATGTGGAGCATGTGTGGCCCGACTTCGACTGGCAGCCGGCCTACGACGCCTTCCTGGCCGAATACGCCACCTACTGCAAGGTGGAGCTGCTCGCGCCCACGCGCGGCCTGGAGATGTCGGCCCGCTGCGTCGTCGAGACCGGAACTGCCACCTACTACAAGGCACTGGCGCGCTTCACCCGCGAGCCGGTCTTCCACGATCTGGCCACGCGCATCGCGGCCGACGAGGTCAACCACTACAAGCACTTCTACCGCTACTACCGGCGCTACCGCGCCCAGGAGAAGCTGGGCCGCGCGCGCGTCTTCGGCACGGTGGCCAAACGCACGCTGGAACTCAAGAGCGAGGATGCCGACTGCGCCATCCGCCACATCGCGCCCGCCCGGGCGCCTGCACAAGGCCATGATCCCCAGTACCTGCGCAAGGTCAGCCAGGACCTGAACCGCGTGATCCGCACCAACCTCGAAGTCGGCCCCACCCTCAAGATGCTGATGCGTCCGCTGGAGCTGCCGCCGCGCGTGCAGGCGGCCATGCAGGTGCCGGTGGCCCAGTTCATGCAGAAGGTCTTCCTGCGCTGACCCTGCGCCCGAGCCGCGGGGCGGCGCCCCATAATCGCCGCCCCATGAAAGCCGCCGACATCGGTCCCTTCTTCGCCACGCTCCAGGCCGCCAACCCGGCGCCCGCCACCGAGCTGGAATACACCACCCCCTTCGAGCTGCTGGCCGCCGTGCTGCTGTCGGCCCAGGCCACCGACGTCGGTGTCAACAAGGCCACGCGCAAGCTCTATCCCGTGGCCAACACGCCGCAGGCCATCCTGGACCTGGGCCTCGAAGGCCTGGAGGGCTACATCAAGACCATCGGCCTGTACCGCAGCAAGGCCCGCCACCTGATGGAGACCTGCCGCATGCTGGTGGAGCAGCACGGCGGCGAGGTGCCGCGCAGCCGCGAGGCGCTAGAGGCCCTGCCCGGCGTGGGCCGCAAGACGGCCAACGTGGTGCTCAACGTGGCCTTCGGTGAGCCCACCATCGCGGTCGACACGCACATCTTCCGCGTCAGCAACCGCACCGGCCTGGCGCCGGGCAAGACGCCGCTGGCGGTGGAGCTCAAGCTGGGCAAGCGCGTGCCGGCCGAATACCGCCTGCATGCCCACCACTGGCTGATCCTGCACGGCCGCTACGTCTGCGTGGCACGCAAGCCGCGCTGCTGGGAATGCGCCGTGGCGGCCTGGTGCGACTTCAAGCCGAAGACGCCGGCGCCCGCCACGAAGTAGCCCGGGCGCCTTTCTCAACCAACTGATCCACACAGCCACCGCCACCCGTCCTTTCACCCGACGACCGCCGCCATGACCCGCCACATCGTCCTCATCCACGGCGCCTGGCAAGGCGCCTGGGCCTTCGACGCCTGGCTGCCGCTGCTGCGCGAACGCGGCTGGCAACCGCATGCAGTGGACCTGCCGGGCAATGGCTGGCCGCCGCTGGGCGATGCGCCCGCCAGCCTCGACAGCTACACCGCCCATGTGGCGGGCGTGATCGACGCTTTGGGCGAGCCGGCCGTGGTGCTGGGCCACAGCGGCGGCGGCATCACCGCCTCGCAGGTGGCCGAGGCGCTGCCCGAGCGCGTGGCCGCCCTGGTCTACCTGGCCGGGATGATGCTGCCCTCGGGCGTGGGCTTCGGCGAACTGGTCCGGCAGGTACAGGCCGAACAGCCCGGCCGCGATTTCTCGGGCATCGGACCCTGGCTGCAATGGAGCGCCGACCGCAGCGCCAGCCACGTGCCCGCCGAAGGCGCGCTGCGCTGCTTCGTCCACGACTGCGAGCCCGCTGCCGCCGCACAGGCCGCCGCGCTGCTGCGCCCGCAGCCTGAAAGCGGACGGGCCATGGTCAACCGGCTGAGCGCCGAACGCTTCGGCCGCGTGCCGCGCTTCTATGTGGAATGTCTGGACGACCAGTCCGTCTACCACCCCTTGCAGGCGCGCATGCAGCAGCTCAGCCCCGGCGCCCACCGCCTCACCCTGCCCTGCGGCCATGTGCCGCAGTTGGCCGCCCCGCAGGCCTTGACGGACCTGCTGACCGCCGAACTCGAAGCCCTGCTGCCATGACCGACACCACGCCGACGACCTATCCGCCCCAGGGCCTCGCCCCCACGCAAGAACAGATCCTGCGCCACCTGCGCCGCTCCAACGAGGTCGCGCGCCGCGCCATGGCGCTGGGCCACCATCCCTTCGGCGCGATCCTGGTCGGCCCGGACCAGGAGACGGTGCTGCTGGAGCAATGCAACATCGACACGGTCAACCACGCCGAGTCGACGCTGGCGCGCGTGGCGGCCACCAACTTCACGCCGGAGTTCCTGTGGAACTGCACGCTCTACACCGCCGTGGAGCCCTGCTGCATGTGCGCCGGCACCGCCTACTGGGCCAACATCGGGCGCGTGGTGTTCGGCATGACCGAGCATCAGCTGCTTGAGGCCACGGGCGACCACGCCGAGAACCCGACGATGAGCGTGCCGTCGCGCTATGTCTTCGACCACTGCCAGAAGCCGGTCGAGCTGATCGGGCCGGTCCCGGAGATCGCGGCAGAGACGGTGGCGATGCAGAAGGCGTTCTGGGCGGGGCGCTGAACCCCGGGGCTCAGGGCGCTGTCCACAAGGTGCATTGGCCGAAGGCCACGGGGGTGGCCGGCCAGTCCGCCGCAGTGGCGATGCGCCGCCGGCCCTGGCCGATCAGCTCGACCGCGCGGATCACACCGGCATGGGTGATCCAGACTTCAGGCTGCCCCGCCTGCTGCCACGCGTCCCAGGCGGCGCCGATACGGTCCAGGAAGCGGTGCACGCTCTCGCCATGCAATCCCGGCGGCGTCTCACCGAAATCACGGGTCCATGCCTCCATGGCCTGCCGGCCGATGTCTGACCACAGGCGGCCCTCCCAGGCGCCGAAGTCCATCTCGGCCAGACGGGGGTCGGTGCTCGGCACCAGGTCCGGACGCAGCGTATGGAGCGCAAGCGCCAGGTCCTGGCAGCGACGGGCGGGCGAGCAACGCAACGCCATACCCTGCGGCAGCCGCTGCGCTGCCTGCGCCGCGGCCTCCTGCGTGGCCACCGGGTCGGCCTCGACCTCGGCGATGCCGTAGCACAGCCCGGGCGCCACCCGCACGCGCGCATGCCGCATCAGCCACAGCGCGGGCAGCGCGCCCTCTGCATCGTTCACCACGGCCGCCATGCCAGCGCCAGGTAGATCGCCAGTTCGCACAGCTGCTGCGTGGCGCCCAGGCCGTCGCCCGTGAAGCCGCCGAGCCGGTGCCCCAGCAGGCGGAACATCCACGCCGCCGCAGCTGCGCCCAGCAGCAGCGCGGCGAGCCCGTGCAGCAGGCCCTGAGCAGCCAGCAGCAACAGCGCGGCAGGCACGGACCAGGCCAGGCCCACCGTCAGCGCACCAGCGGGCAAGGCATCGGCCAAAGGCTTGGACTTGGAGGTCGCACTGTCGCCCACATGCGGCAGCGCGCGGATGATGAACAGGGGTGCCAACCGCGACAGCACGTGGGCAGCGAGCAGCGACGCCACGGCAGCCGCCGCGCCCTGCTCCGCCAGCGTGGCCAGCAGGGCCGCCTTGAGTCCCAGCGCCAGCACCAGCGCGAGCGCGCCGAAGCTGCCGATGCGCGAGTCCTTCATGATCTCCAACGCACGCTCGCGCTGCGACGAACCGCCCAGCCCATCGGCCGTATCGGCCAGCCCATCCTCGTGGAAGCCGCCCGTGGCCCAGACCGTCACGGCCGTGGCCAGCACGGCGGCGGCCAGCGCGCCCATCGGCCCCCGCAGGCCGGCAAGCCCCAGCGCGAACACCACGGCCGCGATCAGCCCAACCACCCAGCCGACGCCCGGGAAATGCGCCGCGCTCCCCCGCAGCATCTGCGGGCTGTAGCCCACCCAGGCCGCCAGCCGGCCCGTGACCGGGATGCGCGTGAAGAACTGCAGCGCCAGCAGGAAGTGCCGCACGCCGTTCATGCGGCCCTCATTCCGACTGGCGCGACACGCCGGCCGATTCGAAGCTGGCCATCTCGCCCAGGATGCGGCATGCCGATTCGAGCAGCGGCCAGGCCAGCGCGGCGCCGGAACCCTCGCCCAGGCGCAGGCCCAGGTCCAGCAAGGGCTGCAGCCCCAGTGCCTGCAGCAGGCGCGCATGTCCCGGTTCGGCCGAGCCATGGGCCGCGACACAGCGCTGCACCACCTGCGGCCGCAGGCCCTGCGCCACCAGCACGGCCGCACTGGCGATGAAGCCATCGACCACGATCACCCGCCGCTCCTCGGCCGCCTGCAGTACGGCGCCCACCAGCGTGGCGATCTCGAAGCCGCCGAAGGCGCACAGCGCCGCCAGCGGTCCCTGCGCATCGGCATGCCGCGCCAGCACCTGGCGCAGCACGGCACGCTTGCGGGCCAGGCCGGCGGCATCGAGGCCGGTGCCGGGGCCTGTACAGGCATCGATGTCCGTGCCCGTCAGGCGAGACAGCAGCAGTGCTGCGGCCGAACTGTTGCCAATGCCCATCTCGCCCAGCAACAGCGCATTGCCGGGCAGCCCGCGCACCACCTCGCGGCCGTTGGCGATGGCCTGCGCGCATTGCTCCGGCGTCATGCCTGGGCCCTGCGATGCATCGGCCGTGCCGGCACCGACGCGGCGCGAGAGCAGGCCCGGCGCAGGTTCGAAGGGCTGGCGCACGCCGCAGTCCACGACGGTGAGCGCCAGCCCGTGCTGGCGTGCCAGCACGCTCACGGCCGCACCGCCGGCCAGGAAGTTGTGGACCATCTGCCAGGTCACGTCGGCCGGATAGGCCGACACGCCCTGCTGCGCCAGGCCATGGTCGGCCGCGCAGACCAGCACCTGGGGCTGCTGCAGCGTGGGCGCGGTGCTGCCCAGAATCAAGCCCAGGCGCAGTGCCAGGGCCTCCAGCCGGCCGAGGGCGCCCAGGGGCTTGGTCTTGTTGTCGATGGCCGCCTGCAGGCGTTCGGCCAGGGCGGCGTCGTGCAGGTCGGCGACGGGGGGCAGGTCGAGGTCCTGCAGCGAGGAGTCTGATGGGAAGGTCATGTCAGTTTCAATGGCGCCGACCAGCTTGGGCGTCTGTCAGTCAGTGTGAGGCAGGGCGCTGTGCGTGGCCAAAAGGGCCGCCCCCGCAAGGTCACGGATCGATCAGCCCGGCCAGCACGCCGGGCGCGAAGTGTCGGTCGATGTAGTCGGCCAGGCCGTCGAAGGTGGCATCGAGCGTGGGCACCTGCGCGCCGAACAGCGCGCGCACCACGCCGGCATCCTCGAACAGACCGTGCAGGTAGAGGCCCAGCACATTGCCCGCGGTGTTCTGCCAGCCGAGCCCGTCCGGCAGAACGGCCCGGCCCTGTGCCGCCAGTTGCGGATGCACGCCGGTCTGGCCGTGGTGGATCTCGTAGCCTGCCAGCGGCACCTGCGCCAGCGCGGACCAAGGACCGCTCACGGCCTCGAAGCGGGTGCGGCGCAGGCGCACGGTCTTCTCGCGCGCGAACACCGTGACCAGTGGCAGCAGCCCGAGGCCGGGCGCATTGCCGTCGATGCCATGCGGATCGACCAGCGCCTCGCCCAGCATCTGCAGCCCGCCGCAGATGCCCAGCACCCGGCCGCCCGCCGAGGCATGCGCGGCAATGGCCCGGTCCAGCCCCTGCGCGCGCAGCCACGCCAGATCGCTGGCGGTGGCCTTGGAGCCGGGCAGCACGATCCAATCAGCGCCTGCCAGCGCCTGCGGCGTGCGTGCCCACACGAGCCGCAAGCCGGGCACCTTCTTGAGCGGCTGGAATTCGTCGAGGTTGCTGATCCGGGGATAGGCCACCACCGCCACCGTGAGGCCGCCCGCCGCACGATCACCGCTGGGGCGGTCGTCGAACACGCCGTCTTCCTCCGGCAGGCCGTGCTGCCACCACATGGGCAACGTGGCCACGGTGGGCACGCCGGTCAGGCCCTGCAACTGCTCGGGCCCGGGCGCCAGCAGCGCCGCATCGCCGCGGAAGCGGTTGAGCACGAAGCCCGCCAGGCGCGCACGGTCGGCCGCGGGCATCAGCGCCCAGGTGCCGTAGAGATGGGCGAAGGCGCCGCCACGGTCGATGTCGGTGACCAGCAGGCAGCGCGCATCGGCATGGCGGGCCATGCGCAGGTTGACGATGTCGCTGGCCATCAGGTTGATCTCGGCGGGCGAGCCGGCGCCTTCGAGCACCACCACGTCGTGGTCGGCGGCCAGGCTGTCGAAGGCCTCGGCGATGCGCGGCCACACGGTGGCGCTGCGCTCGCGCCAGGGCGTGCGGGTCAGCGCCTCGTGCACCTCGCCCATCAGGATCACCTGGCTGGCGGTGTCGCGCTCGGGCTTGAGCAGCAGCGGGTTCATGCGCACGTCGGGCACGGCACGTGCGGCCTGGGCCTGGAAGTACTGGGCGCTGCCGATCTCGCCGCCGTGGTCCGCGTCGGTGCGGGCCGGCACCACGCGGGCGTTGTTGCTCATGTTCTGCGCCTTGAAGGGCGCCACCCGCAGGCCCTGCCGCGCATACCAGCGGCACAGCGCCGTCGCCAGCCAGCTCTTGCCGGCACCGCTGGTGGTGCCGAGGACCATGACGCAGCGCGCGCCCATCAGCGGCCTGGGCGCCATGCGCTGGGACGGATCGGCAAATGGGGGCAGCAGGCGCAGGGCATCGAAAAATCATAGCCGCCGCGGCATGGGCGATCCGGCCGGCGAGACGGTCGGCCTGTTCTGCTGCAGTGCCCTTCGATCTGTTCCGGCTCCTGCGCGGTCCGGCGTGGCATGCTCCGGTGCATGACCGAGCTGACCCTCCCCACCTACGACGATGTGGCCGCTGCGGCCGCGCGCATCGACGGCCATGCCCACCGCACGCCTGTGATGCGCTCACGCACAGCTGACGCCGAACTCGGCGCCGAGGTCTTCTTCAAGTGCGAGAACCTGCAGCGCATGGGCGCCTTCAAGTTCCGTGGTGCGTTCAACGCGCTGTCGAAATTGGACGCCGCACAACGCCGCGCCGGCGTCGCGGCCTTCTCTTCGGGCAACCACGCGCAGGCCGTGGCGCTGGCCGCGCGCGAGCTGGGCATGCCGGCCGCCATCCTGATGCCCGAGGATGCGCCGGCCGCGAAGATCGCCGCCACCCGCGGCTACGGCGGCGAGGTCATCACCTACGACCGCTACACGCAGGACCGCGAGCAGCTGGCCCGCGGCCTGGCCGAGCAACGCGGCATGACGCTGATTCCGCCCTACGACCACCCGGATGTGCTGGCCGGCCAGGGCACGGCCGTCAAGGAGCTGATCGAGGACACGGGCCCGCTCGACGCGCTCTTCGTCTGCCTGGGCGGCGGCGGGCTGCTGTCGGGCTCGGCGCTCGCGGCGCGGGCGCTGTCGCCGCTGTGCAAGGTCTATGGCGTGGAGCCCGAGGCCGGCAACGACGGCCAGCAGTCCCTGCGCGCTGGCCGCATCGTGCACATCGACACGCCGCGCACCATCGCCGACGGCGCGCAGACGCAGCACCTGGGCGCCTACACCTTCGCCATCATCCGCCGCGAGGTCCAGGACATCCTCACCGCCACCGATGCGCAGCTGGTCGAGGCCATGCGCTTCTTCTTCACGCGCATGAAGCTGGTGGTCGAGCCCACCGGCTGCCTGGGCTTCGCGGCAGCACGGGCCATGAAGGACTCGCTGCGCGGCCAGCGCGTCGGCGTGATCCTGAGCGGCGGCAATGTGGACATGGCGCGCTTCTGCGCGCTGATGGCGGAACCGGCCCAGCCCCGCTGAGCCGCACGGTGGGCAGCAGGGACTTCCGCTTTTCACGGCCTTTGCGTCACCCCCGCCGTATGAACTGGCCCTGGGACAAAGATCGAAGGGCCGCGGAGCAGGCCACGCCCGAGCACCCCAGGAACTGGCTCTGCCAGGCCTGCGGGTGCGCCCCCCCTCCAAGCCGAAGGCGCCAGAGAGGGGGGAGCCGCGAAACGGCATGGGGGGTGCCTACTTCGGCGGATCGAGCTTGTCATGGCGGATCGCATCGTCTTCCATCAGCTCGAACCACATCGCGTTGAGCACGGCGAAGGCCGCCGCGAGCGGCAGGCCGAGGAGCCAGGAGAAATACCACATGGTGTTGTTCCTTCGTGTTGTTGAGAGGGGGCGCCGGCACGCTCAGTAGGCGTGCCCACGCTCCTCGCGGATCGCATCGGGATCGACCTTGCCGCGCATGACCGAGAACACCCAGCTGGTGTAGGCCAGGATGATCGGCATGAAGACCAGCGTGCACACCAGCATGATGAAGAGCGTGAGGTGGCTGGATGAGGCGTCCCACACCGTCAGGCTGGCGCGCGGGTCCAGCGACGAGGGCAGCAGGAAGGGGAACATCGACACACCCACGCTGACGATCACGCCCGCAATGGCGAGGCCACTGGCCAGCAGCGCCGGCAACTCGCGCCGGGCCATGAAGCACAGCGCAGCGAGCAGCGCGCCCGCCACGCCCAGCGCCGGCACCAGCCACAGCGCGGGATGCGCCGCGTAGTTGGCGAACCAGGCGCCCTGCCCCACCGCCACCGTCTTGAGCAGAGGCGCGGATGGGCCGACCGGATTGATGGGGCTCGTGATCTCGTAGCCGCCCACGATGCGCGCCAGCAGCAGGCCGGCTACCGCATACAACAGGGCTGTCAGCGACGCGGCCACGATGCCGATGCGGCGTGCCCGCTCAGCCACGGCGCCGCCCGTCTTCAGCTGCAGCCAGGCCGCGCCGTGCATGGCCAGCATGGCCACCGACAGCACGCCGGCCAGCAGCGCGTAAGGATTGAGCAGGCCGAGGAAGCTGCCCTCGTAGAAGATGCGCATGTCGTCGCTGAAGCGGAAGGGCACGCCCTGCAGCACATTGCCCAAGGCCACGCCGAAGATCAGCGCAGGCACGAAGCCACCGACGAAGAGCGCCCAGTCCCAGCGCGAACGCCAGGCCGGGTCTTCCTTCTTGCTGCGGAACTTGAAGCCCACCGGCCGCAGGATGAGCGCCACCAGGATGGCGAACATGGCCAGGTAGAAGCCCGAGAAGGACACGGCGTAGATGTGCGGCCAGGCGGCGAAGATGGCGCCGCCGCCCAGGATCAGCCAGACCTGGTTGCCTTCCCACACCGGGCCGATGCTGTTGATGACCACGCGGCGCTCGGTGTCGTCGCGGCCCACGAAGGGCAGCAGCATGGCGCTGCCCAGGTCGAAGCCGTCGGTGAGCGCGAAGCCCACCAGCAGCACGCCTAGCAGGGCCCACCAGATGAGGCGCAGGACGTCGTAGGAAATCAGTTCGTGAAGGATCATGATGCAGCTCCTGCGGTGATCAGCGCACCAGCGCCAGTTCGGGGGCGGCCTCGGCGCGCAGCGCGGCGGGCGGCGGCACCGGATGTTCCTGCGGCCCCTTGCAGATGGCCTTGAACATCAGCTTCATCTCGATGACCAGCAGCACGCTGTAGATGGCGATGAAGCCCAGCAGCGTGGCCAGCACGGTGCCGGCGCCCAGGTTGGAGACGGCCACGCCCGTGGGCAGCACGCCTTCGATGATCCAGGGCTGGCGGCCGAACTCGGCCACGAACCAGCCGCATTCGGCGGCGATCCACGGCAGCGGAATCGCCCACAGCGCCACCTTCAGCAGCCACGGGTGCGCCTCCAGCCGGCGCCGCGCCGACAGCCAGAAGAAGGCGGCCGTGAGCACGATGAAGAACAGGCCCAGCGCGACCATGATGCGGAAGGTCCAGTACAGCGGCGCGACCTGCGGCACCGTGTCCCAGGCGGCCTTGGCGATCTGCTCGGGCGTGGCCTGGCGCGGATCGTCCACATAGCGCTTGAGCAGCAGCGCATAGCCGAGCTGGCGGCCGTTGGCCTCGAAGGCGGCCTTGGCCTCGGGCGGCACCGCGCCGCTGGCGCCTGCGGCGCGGATCTTCTGCAGCGCGTCGTAGGCCACCACACCTTCGCGGATGTTGACCTCGGCGCGCTTGACCAGGTCGTCGATGCCGGGGATTTCGGTGTCGAGCGAGCGCGTGCCGATCAGGCCCATCACCCACGGGATGTGCACGGCGAAGTGCGTCTCGCGCGCCGCCTGGTCGGGAAAGCCGAAGGCGGTGAAGGCAGCCGGCGCGGGCTCGGTCTTCCACATGGCCTCGATGGCGGCCAGCTTCATCTTCTGGTGCTCGGTGGAGAGGTAGCCGCTCTCGTCGCCCAGCACCACCACCGACAGCGAGGCAGCCAGACCGAAGGAGGCCGCAACGGTCATCGAGCGCTTGGCCAGATGCACATGCCGGCCCTTGAGCAGGTACCAGGCCGAGATTCCCAGCACGAAGAGCGCCGCCACCACGTAGGCGGCCGAGACCGTGTGCACGAACTTGGCCTGCGCCACCGGGTTGGTCAGCACGGCGAAGAAGTCGGTCACCTCCATGCGCATGGTCTGCGGATTGAACTGCGCGCCCACCGGGTTCTGCATCCAGCCGTTGGCGATCAGGATCCACAGCGCCGACAGGTTGGAGCCCAGCGCCACGCACCAGGTCACGATCAGGTGCTTGAGCTTGGACAGTCGCTCCCAGCCGAAGAAGAACAGCCCAACGAAGGTGGCTTCGAGGAAGAAGGCCATCAGCCCCTCGATGGCCAGCGGCGCGCCGAACACGTCGCCCACATAGTGGCTGTAGTAGCTCCAGTTCATGCCGAACTGGAACTCCATGACGATGCCGGTGGCCACGCCCATGGCGAAGTTGATGCCGAAGAGCAGGCCCCAGAACTTGGTCATGTCGCGCCAGATGGCGCGGCCGGTCATGACGTAGACGGTCTCCATGATCGCGATCAGGATCGCGAGCCCGATGGTCAGGGGCACGAAAAGAAAGTGGTAGAGGGCCGTGACTGCGAACTGCAATCGTGATAGGCCGACGATGTCGAGGTCCATGGTGAGACTCCTTCTGAAATGCGTGGCGTCGGAATGCGGGGGGAATCAGGTTCAGTCGTCGCGCAAGGCGGCGAGTGCGGTGTCGAAGGCAGGCGTGCCGCGCCGCAGGTCGGCACGCAACTCACCGGCCTCGATGCAGAGCAGGCGGTCCGCGAGCTGCGCCTCGCGGCGCAGGTGGGTGGCGATGAGCAGCGTGCGGCCCGGCGCCCGCGCTTCGAGGCGCAACAGGACTTCGCGGGCGGTGATGGCGTCGAGGGCTTCGGTCGGCTCGTCCAGCAGCCACAGCGGCGCGTCCTGCAGCAGCAGGCGGGCCAGCGACAGGCGACGCATCTGGCCGCCCGACAGGCCCAGGCCGCCTTCGCCGAGCGGCGTGTCCAGCCCTTGGCGAAGGCGCGCGACATCGGCCTGCAGGCCGGCATCGGCGAGTGCCGCGCTCAACTGCGCGTCGGTGGCCTGAGGCGCGGCCAGCCTGAGGTTGTCGCGCAGGCTGTCGCGAAAGAGTTCGGGCCGCTGCGTCATCCAGGTGGCGCGCGGCGCGCGCACGTCGCCGACGGCGGGCGCGAGTTCGCCGGCCACCAGCGCGAGCAGCGTGGACTTGCCTGCGCCGCTGGGGCCAACCACCGCCACGCGCTCGCCGGGCCGGATGTGCAGAGACGACAGTTGGAGTACGGGGCGGGTCCCGCCTTCACGGCGCACCACGGCGCCATCAAGATGGATGCCACCGTCGGTCGCCGTGCGCAGGTGGCCCTTCGGCGCCTCGCCCAAGGCTGCGGACTCCGCCGCGGCCACGGCCGGTGCCAGTCGTCGGGCGGCGAGCCAGGTGCGGCCCGACTCCAGCGCGCCACGGCGCAGCGCCGCGATCGGCTCGCCCGCGGCCAGGGCCGTGAGCATCAGCAGCGCCGCGGTCGGCGCGCCGATGCGGCCCTGCTCCACCAGCCAGGCGGCCGCCAGCAGCACGCCCACCAGGGTGGCCGTGTGAATCAGTCCGTGCGCGAAGCTGGCCCGCGCTTCCAGGCCGGCCATGCGCAGGTCGGTGGCGGCCAGCCGTGCGTCGGCCTCGGCCAGCGCCTCGCACTGGGCCGTCAGCCGGCCGGCCATGGCCAGTTCGGTCTGCCCCGCCACGAGGTCGACGGCGCGGGCGCGCAGGCGCTCCAGCGCCAGCGCCCGGCGCACCGCCACGGGGCGGGCCCGGCGCGCGACCACCCACGCACTGCCCCAGCCGGCCACCAGCAGCCAGGCGGTCAGGGCCAGACCCAGCCGCAGGTCGTGCAAGCCGGCCACGACGCCGGCCATCGCCGCCGCAGCCAGGCTGACGGCCAGCGGCACGGCCATGCGCAGGTAGAGGGCGTCGAGCGCATCGATGTCGGCCGTCAAGCGCTGCAGCAGCCGCGCGGGACGCAGCAGCAGGCGCTGCGCCGCCTCGGGTTGCGCCCAACCGCGCAGCAGACGCTCGCGCAGGCCGGCCAGCACGCCGAGCGTGGCGTCGTGCGTGACGAGGCGCTCGGCATAGCGCGCGCCGGTGCGGCCCAGGGCCAGCAGCCGGATGCCCGCCGAGGGCATGAAGACGTCGAACACCAGCGCCGTCGTCAGTTGCAGACCCGCCAGCGCCGTCGCCGTGATGAACCAGCCCGACAGACCCAGCAGGCCGATGCCGGCCAGGCTGGTGAGCACGGCCAGCCCGGCGCCCAGCCACAGCGCGCCGCGTCGCTGGCCGATGAAATGGCGGCGCAGCACCTGGAGATCATGGGCGACGGAACGGGTCATGGCGTGGGCTCCTGATGGATCACGGCTTCAGGCCGCTTCGCGCAGCGGCGTCGGTTCGAGGCGGAGCACACGGTCCATGCGCGCAGCGAGGCGCGGGTCGTGAGTGGCCAGCACCAGCGTCCGGCCGCGACTCAGGGCGAGCAGCGCGTCGATGACGCGGTCGGCCGTCTCGGCATCGAGGTGGGCGGTGGGCTCGTCCGCCAGCAGCAGGCCGGCTTCGTCGTTCACGGCCAGGCGGGCCAGGGCGAGGCGGACGGCCTCCCCGCCCGACAGACCCACACCGGCCTCGCCGAGGCTCTGGCCGGGACGGCCGGCGGCCACGTCGGCGAGGCCTGCGAAGTCGATGGCGCGGGCGACGGCCTGCGCGTCCGCGACCGGCCGGCCCAGGTCCACGTTGGCGTCGAGGGAGCCGGCGAACACATGGGCCCGCTGTCCCATCCAGCCCATCCGGCGGCGCAGGCCCGGCGCATGGGCCTCGTCCAGGGGAACGCCGCCGATGAAAACCTGCCCCGCCTGCGGCGCGACAAGCCCGGCCAGCAGCGACAGCAAGGTCGTCTTGCCCCCACCACTGGGCGCGAGGATGGCCAGGCGTTCACCGGGGCGGACGTCGAGGTCGAACGCGTCGAGCACCGGCCGCTCGCCCGCCGGGGCAAAGCGCAGCCCCCGCACGCGCACGCCCAGCGCACCGGCAGGCGCCGGCTCTGCCGGCAGGGCAGCGTCAGACTGCCCGGGAAGCCGCGGCCCCGCGCCATCGAGTGACGCCAGCGCCTTGCGCGCGGCCTCGCCAGCCGCACGGTCATGCCACACGGCCGACAGCTCGCGCAGCGGCTCGAAGAAGGCGGGCGCCAGCAGCAGGATGAACAGGCCCTGCCCCAGGCTCAGCGTGCGGCCCCAGCTGCCGAACTGAAGGTGACCCAGCAGATGGAAGCCCACATAGACCGCCACCATGGCCACGCCGAGCGCGGCGAACAGCTCCAGCACCGCCGACGACAGGAAGGCGATGCGCAGCACGGCCATCGTGCGGCGGTGCAGATCCTGCGCCGAGGCCCTCAGCCGCAGCGCCGTGTGATCGACCGCGCCCAGCGCGCGCAGGGTGGAGAGGCCCCGCAGCCGGTCGAGCAGGAAGGCGTTCATGTCGCCCTGCCGCGCCAGTTGCGCTTCCGACGCAGCCTGTGCGCGGCGGCCGACCAGCGCCATGAACAGCGGGATCAGCGGCGCGGCCACCACCAGGATGGCCGCAGCCACCCAGGACAGGGCGCCCACCGCCAGCGCGATGGCGATGGGTACCACCATGAGCCTCAGCCGCACCGGCTGGAAACGCGCCAGCCAGGGCACGATGGCCTCAGCCTGCTCCGCCAGCACGCTGGCCGCCAGGCCGGAGGCCGGCCGGTCGCGGTCGACCGGCGATCCGCCAGCCAGCGCCGCCGTTGCCGCGCGCCTCAGCGTACCGAGCGCCTGCCGCGCATCTTCGAAGGCGCGGCGCACACCCCATGCATCGAACGCCGCGC
This sequence comes from Pseudacidovorax intermedius, assembly GCF_003350475.1. GTDB lineage: Bacteria > Pseudomonadota > Gammaproteobacteria > Burkholderiales > Burkholderiaceae_C > Xenophilus > Xenophilus intermedius. Next base: position 27,122 of record NZ_QQAV01000010.1, on the reverse strand, counting down.
GCAGCAGCCCGACCGCCGCCACGCCACCCGCCAGTGCAAGCACGCCATGCAGGCCGCCGCCGTCGGCAAGCCTCTGGACCGCCCAGGCCAGCAGTGCCGCCTGCGGCAGCCACAGCAGAGCGGCCATCGCCTGTGCCGTGGCCGCCATCGACACCGGGCTCGGCAGCCGGTCGGGATCAACGGACGTGGATTCAGTCATGGCGAAGCGGCAAATGTTGAAATTTCAGTAATTACCGAAATTTCAATCATGATAAGCCGCCATGGGTCCGTTGACCCACCTCAAGCGGCGAAAGGTCTACTGCCGCTGTAGGAATTGACTGGCGTCCAGGCGCGCGAGATCAGCGGCCGGGGCGACCTTGCGTGGGCGGATGCCGGTGGGTCCGCCCGGGTTGGCGCCGCCGCGCCTCAGCCCACCTCGGCTTCGCGGGGAAAGCGGTCCATCATCTGCCGACCCAGCGGCGTGATGGCAGACACCGTGGCCGCCGGCTGGTGGTGGCCGGTCAGGGTGCGCACGGGACGGGGGATCACCGCCTGCACATGGCCGGCGAGCGCCAGCATGCGAATGGCGTCGATGTCGCCGCCCTCCGTGAAGGAAACAGGAAGCTGCGCGCTGGCCAAGCGGTGGAGAAGGGACAGAGGCATGGGCGAAATGTTGGGCCCCGCCGGGACCGGCGTCGCGCAACAAATTCACACAAAGTCAATTTTGCTTTATCAGAGCAGCGCCCGCAGTTCGCGCGCAGCCTCGGCAAGCAAGGGCAGCATGCTGCGCTCCAGCGCCTCGGGCGGCTGCAGTCCGCCCGACAGGACGAGGTTCAGGGCGGCCACGGTCCGGCCCTGCATGTCCCGCAACGGCACCGCCAGCGCCTGCACGCCCAGTTCGTGCTCCTCGCTGGCCAGCGCATGGTCGTCCTTACGGATCTGCGCCAGCCGCCGGCGCAGCTCTGCCGGCCGGGTCAGGGTGTGCGGCGTGAGCCGCGCGAGGCTGCGCCCCTTGAGCCAAGCCGACAGCGCCGCTGGCGCCATGGCCGCCAGCAACAGTTGCCCCGTCGACGTGGCATGCGCCGGCAGCCGGGCCCCCAGGTGCAGGCCGTAGGCAAGCACGCGAGAAGGCGCGCCATAGCTGCCGCTGCGGGCGACGATCACCACCTCCTCACCATCGAGCACCACGGCGGAGAAGGACTCCCCCGTCTGCGCCGACAGCCGGTTGAGCGTGGGCTGAAGTGCCCGCGGCAGGCGCGACGAGGCCAGGTAGCTGCCGGAAAAACGCAGGACCCGCGGCGCCATCCAGAAGTAACTGCCGTCGGTCTCCAGGTAGCCCAGGTGCGCCAGCGTGAGCAGGTGACGCCTCGCCGCCGCTCGGGTGAGCCCGGCGCGCTGGGCCGCCAGCGTCGCGTTCAGGCGCTGCCGCTCGGTGTCGAAGCTTTCGAGCACCGCCAGGCCCTTGGCCAGGCCCTCGATGAAGTCCGCTTTGGCGATGGTCATGGATCGGCTCCGTGGATCTGCAATGTTGCGCGATCATCGCGCAACCCGACGAATCATCGCGCGGCGGGGCCTGACGGACCACCGGATCGGGGCAGCTTTTTTCTACGCTTCGGCCCATTCCCTTTGTTGCCCCTGGATCAGGAGACCCTTCCCATGCGTACCCAAGTCGCCATCATCGGCGCCGGCCCGGCCGGCCTGCTGCTGGGCCAGCTGCTTCACGTCGCCGGCATCGACAACGTGATCGTCGAACGCCAGACCGGCGACTACGTGCTCGGCCGCATCCGCGCCGGGGTGCTGGAGCAGGTCACGATGGACCTGCTCAAGAAGGCCGGCGTCGATGCCCGCGCGCATGCCGAGGGCCTGCCGCACCACGGCATCGAGCTGCTGTTCCAGGGCCAGCGCCACCGCATCGACATGCATGCGCACACGCACGGCCGGCAGGTCATGGTCTACGGCCAGACCGAGGTCACTCGCGATTTGATGGACGCCCGCGCCGCCGCCGGCCTGACCACGATCTACGGTGCGGCCAATGTCAGCCTGCACGACTTCGACGGCGAGCGCCCCCGCGTGCGCTACGAGAAGGACGGCGCCACGCATGAGATCGAGTGCGACTTCATCGCCGGCTGCGACGGCTACCACGGCGTGAGCCGGGCCAGCGTGCCGGCCAGCGCCGTCAAGCTCTACGAGAAGATCTATCCCTTCGGCTGGCTGGGCATGCTGGCGGATGTGCCGCCGGTGTCGGAAGAACTCATCTACTGCAACACGCCGCGCGGCTTCGCGCTGTGCAGCATGCGCAGCCGCACCCGCAGCCGTTACTACGTGCAGGTGCCGGTGGAAGAGAAGGTCGAGAACTGGAGCGACGACGCTTTCTGGAACGAGTTGCGCCTGCGCCTGGACCCGGAAGGCCGCGAGCGCCTGGTGACCGGCCCCGCGCTGGAAAAAAGCATCGCGCCGCTGCGCAGCTTCGTGGCCGAGCCGATGCGCTTCGGACGGCTGTTCCTGGCCGGCGATGCCGCCCACATCGTGCCGCCCACCGGCGCCAAGGGCCTGAACCTTGCGGCCTCGGACGTGGGCTACCTGTACCAGGCGCTGGAGCGCTACTACGGCGAGCGCAGCACCAGCGCGCTCGACCGCTATTCCGACCTCTGCCTGCGCCGCATCTGGAAGGCCGAGCGCTTCTCGTGGTGGTTCACCTCGCTGATGCACCGCTTCCCCGACACCGGCGACTTCGGCCAGAAGATCCAGGAGGCCGAGCTGGACTACCTTGTGCACTCGCCGGCGGCCTCGACCTCGCTGTCCGAGAACTACGTCGGCCTGCCGCTGGAATCGTTCTGAGCGGCACTCCGCGGACGCGGCCGGCGACTCGGCAGCGTCTCGCGGAGATGGATCGTCTCGAAGGCCGCGGCTTCCTGCCCGCGCAGGTGCAGCTCCAGCGCCAGCGTCCAGTGCCCGTCGGCGCCTTCGGACTGCCGGACGGCCAGCCAGCCTTCCCCGTCCCAGGCGCCCACGCCCTCGACCTGCAGCGTGAGGCCGCCGACGAGCGGAACCGACTCTTCGAGCAACACGGTGTCGGCCAACGAGTTGGCGAAGCGCATGGGTGCATGCAGGGGTGGCGCCACGATGGCGAGGCCCTGCAGGTCGGGGCCGATGCGCAGGCGCGCCACGGCCGAGCAGTGGTAGTCGCTGGACAGCAGCACCACGTTCTGGATGCGGTGCCGCACCAGCAGGTCGAAGAAGCGTTGCCGGTCGGCGGGCGACATCTGCCAGTTGTCGGCCTGCCGCGGCGCGGGACGACCAGCAAACTCCCGCAGCCCCGGCGCGATCACCGAGCCGCACATCACCCACTTCGGCGCATCGCCATGCGTCTGCTGCTCGCGGCACAGCCAGGTCTCCAGCAGCGTCCAGCCGGTTTCCGACAGCAGGCGACGCGGGCCGAGCTGCCGTGAGGTGCGCGCATCCAGCATGAAGGCGGAGATGTCGCCGCAGCGGAAGGCACCGTGGTGGCGCGCATCGTCGGTTTCGCCGTCGGCGGCCGGAAAGGGATCCGGCCCGTGGGCGCGCTGGAAGGCGCGGTAGGCCGCGCGTGCGGTGAGCGCCCGCCACAGCCCGCCCTCGCCCAGCCACAGCTGCTCGCGCGTCCAGTTGTCGACGATCTCGTGGTCGTCCAGCACCATGAAGAGCGGCAGCCGCCGGGCCAGCGCCCGGAAGCCGGGCGAGCCCATGGCATCGCGGTAGCGAGGCAGGATGCGTTCCAGCTCCGAGGCGGTGTCGAAGAGGCCGGCGCGCGCATCGGCGTAGACCTGGTCGCCAAGCATGGCCATGAAGCGGGCGTCGCCCGTGCGGACATGGGCGTCCGCCAGTGCCGACAGGCTGGCATCGGCACGCGCCGACTCGAAACCCGTGATGCCCGGGTGCCGGCATCCAGCGGCGAAGAAGCAGGTACCCGCCTGCGCGGGTCGGCGCAATGCGTCGGCCACATGCAGCCGCGCCTGCTCAGGCGTCGCCAGTTCACGGGCCACCCGCGACAGCGTGGCCGGGTCGGCCCGGCGCGCAGCGGCGGCCCGACGCTCCAGCTCCGCGCGCAGCCCGGCCACCAGGCCATCGGCAAACGCGTCCGGCAGCGACGCGCCCTGCTCGACCACCGGGCCGATCAAGCCGTCTTCGGGCAGCACGATCTCGTCCGTGCTCGTCGCCACCGCAAACGGCGCCGGCACCCGGTCCTCGGGCAAGGGCATGCGCCGTGCGGCACGGACGAGCAGGCTCGGGTCGATGGTCAGGCGGAAAGGCGTGGTGGTGTCCGCAGTGGCAGCCGACACCCTGCCCGGCGTCCGGCCGGTCAGCACGGCCAGGTCATGGGCGGCCTGGGCATCCTCGTCCGGCATTTCCGCGGCCTCCAAAGCGCCGGTGGATGCCTGCACGAAGGTCTGGTCCGGCGTGCCGGCGGGCGCCAACGGCACCGCCCCCTCCGGCGCGACGCTGGCGTCGAAGGTGTAGAGCCCGAAGACGTCGATGTGCACGTCTTCCACCTCCGCGGGCAGCACCACGTCGGCGACGAGCACGCTGACCGGGAAGGCCGTGCCCGGCGGCACAGTGTCGGACACCTGCGCCGGCGGCCGTGTCTGCAGGACCACGGTCCTCAGGGGCCAGGCTTGCGAGAGACGCCATGGCTCCCCCCGGAGCTGGCCGCACGCCAGCGTCATGCCGCCCACCAGCAGGCCGCCGTGGCGGCGCCGGAACTCGGCCCACACCCGCACCACCGTCGCGCCGCCCTGCCCCGGCCGCACCCAGCCCATCAGCGGGCCGGTCGCCGGCAGTTGCGCCTCGGCATGGCGCTGCACCTGCGGGGGGGCCAGCGGGCGCGTCCACGCATCGGCCAGAAACTGCTCGATGCGGGGAAAAACCTGCTGCGCCGCAGCGCGGCCGATGGTGCAGTCGAAATGCGCGAAGCCCGGCAGCGGGTGGGCCGTGACCCGCGGCATGGGCTGAGCCGGATCGGAGGCGGTCGAGCGGCCTTCCTCGCCGAAGACCCGGCGCAGTTGATCGGCGCTTCGCGCGAGGGACGCGACGTCGAACAGCTGGTTGTCGCTGCCGTGCATGAGCATCATCGGCATGTCGAAATAGCGCCGGACCCTGTCGTTCGACAGGTAGTCGCGGCCATCGTCGTCGACCAGCCGTTCGTGCTGCACGCATTTGGCGCCATGCAGGAAGACGCCCAGGTTGGTGCGGCCGAAGTAGATGTCCAGCCGCTCGTGGAAGGTCTCGCCGAGGCGCCCGTGATCGAACAGCGGACTGAGCAGCCCGGACATGCGCTTGCAGGTGGTGGTGTCGGGCTGCTCGACGCGCAGGTCGGCTTCGTGCGGGCAGGCCTGCAGCCTGTGCGGACAGTGCTGGGCATGCGGGCACGCCGGATCGTCGTGCGGGCAGGCCTCGCCGCGCGGGACACAGGGCAGGTCTGCATGCGGCATCGTGGCGAAGAGCCGGTCCAGCAGCCCATGCAGCAGATCGGGCGTGCCGACACCGGCGGCGAACTCCAGGAACTCGCGGCCGAGCACGTTGTGCATGAAGGCCCCCAGCTGAAGACGCTGCTGCGCCGAGTTGGAGCCGATCACATAGGGTTGGAACTGCGAAAAGACGGCCCCGCCGAGGCGATGCACCTGGCCGTCGCCATGGGGATGGCGCACGACCAGGTGTCCGCCCGCCAGCGACATCGCCAGCGAAGCAGCGCCCACGCAATGGCTGAAGGCGTGGATGCGCAGCAGCTCGGGCGTCAGGTCGAGCTCCTGGCCCAGTTCTGCGCACACGCGGGCCACGGCCGACGCAATGTCGAAGGCCGCGATGTCGTCCATGGTGGAGAAGCGGGCGGAGGCGTCCAGCAGCGGGCTCACGCGGTACTCCAGCAGCCACAGGTCCCAGCCTTCGTCGTACAGCCGCGCCGCCAGCGCATCGGCGCCCATCAATGGCTCGACGAAGGGCAGCGTCGACTGGGCGAAGCCGTTGATCATCAGCAGCGCACGCACGCGGCGGGCCCCCTGCCCGTCGGGGGCGTGCACTTCGGGCCGGGACTGCCGGTAGCGCACCAGCGCCAGGTCCACGGGCGAGGCCGCCGGATCGGCCAGCCGCGCGCGCACGCGCAACCGGATCGGCGCACAGGGCGGCACCCGGCCGTGCCGACGGGTCTGCAGCAGAGGAAAGCCGCCATGGGTCCAGCCCTCGGGGAAATGCAACCAGACCTGCTCGGCCTCGCCACCTGCCGGCGGCGCGGGCGGCACGGTGCGGCGAGCGTAGTCCGGCGCACGGAAGTCCAGCAGCCGCGTGCGCAGCAGCCCGCGCGCGAGCATCAGCGGATAGCCCAGCGCGGCCATCGTCGCCGTCACGCTGTCGCGGCCGCTGTGCAGCTGGGGCAGCAGGTTGCGGGCGATGTCGGGCATGTCCATGCGCAGCCGACCCTGCAGCAGGACCTGGCCGGACGCGTCGCTCAGCGACAGGGGCAGTTCGCCCAGTTGGCTCCAGACGCTGGGGCGCGGCACGGCGGGCCAGCCACCGGCCCATGCAGCGCGGCACCACTGCCCCAGGTCCTTCCAGGACGCTGCACCATCGATGACCTTGGTGCCGCGCAGATGAAGCGGCGGCTCGGCCCTGGCCTTGTCCTTGTCCTCGACCTCCATGCGCAGGACCATGCGGTAATCGAAGACCCGTACTTCCGCGGCCTGCCACAGCATCCGGGCCACGCGCCACAGGTTGGCGGGTTTCAACGAGAAGCTTCCGCCGCCCTCCTTGCCAGAATCCGGCAGCCAGCGGCTGAGGGTGTAGGTGAGGACCAGCCGCAGCCAGCGACTCGCATGCCGCGGCCAGGACTCCGGCTGGCGGGCATACAGGTCGGCATGGCCCTCTTCCACCCACAGCGTGCGCGGTGCGCGGCCTTCGAGCTGCACCAGCAGGCGCGACGCCTCATAGGCACTGGAGGGCGCCATCCGCGAGGGCTGGACGAGCGCCCGATGGCGCGGGTCGGCCAGGAAGCGCGCCCAGTCGCTCACCTCCATCTGGACGAAGAGCGAGGCGGCATCGCCCACGGGCACCGCGTCCCGAGGCAAGGGCCCGCACCATTGCTGCGAGGGCGATGGCTGCACGAGGCCGCGAAGCACCTCGCGCAGCGACGCACCCGGGGCGACGGCGCCGGCGGTGCTCGTCGGCCTGGGCGCAGGCACGACCGGCGCAGACAAGGGCCGAGGCACGGCGCCAGCCGGCGGGGGCATCCGTGCGGCCGACCCGGCATTCAGGCGCTGCACCAGGTCGGCGCAGCTGCGCTCGGCCAGGGCGGTGATGGTGAGCATGGGATTGACACCGAGCGATGTCGGCACCACCGAGCCGTCCATCACATACAGGCCTTCGTGCACATCGCTGCCCTGCGGTCCGCGGAAGACCTGCCCCAGGTGGTTGCACACCCCTTGCACCGCATCGTCGCCCATGGGGCAACCGCCGAGCGGATGGACGGTGACCAGCAACTGGCCCATGCCGGCCCCGCCCAGCAGCCCGTCCATGGTGGGCGGCAGGATGCCGCTGCCCGGATTGCGCAGGTAGCGCCCATCCTGGCCCGTGGCGGGCGCCACGCGCGCCCGGTGCAGCGGCGGCGCGGACGCCGCCTCGGGACGCGGCCACTGCCAGCGGATGCGGTCGCTGCGCGTATCCAGGTCGATGCGGGCGGGGCTGTCGTCATGACCCATGCCCAGCAGCGTGAGCGAGTGGGTGAGCACCTTCGGCTGCGGCGCCAGGTCGTCCACCTCCGTCGATGCCGGACCGGGGGGGTCGTCCAGCCGGGCGAGCGTGGTGAGCGTCTGGATGAGCTCCTGGAACACGGGCGCCAGCAGCCCCGGCACGCCGCCATCCTGAACCAGGGTCGAGCGACGCTCGTCGCCGGCATCCCGGAAGCGGATCATGGCGGAGATGGTCGGCCCGGCGGGTTCGGGGCTTCGGCCAGCGGCCGTGTCGCCCAGTGCGTTGGCCGGCGCATCCAGCTCGGCAATGCAGGCCACGTCGTCGCCGTTGCCGGACACGCGCTCGCCGAGCCGGTCGCTGGTGCCGAGCGGCGCGCGTGGCGTGCCCTCTGGCGCGGAACGGGAGCGCAGCAGGATCTCCGTGCTGCCGAAGGTGCCGGCCGCCAGGACCACCTGCCGGGCGCGCAGTTCATGCACCCAGCCGGCGCGGGCCGCCGCACCTGCATGCTGGCGCTGGCCCTCGTACAGGCTGCGCTCGGCCGTGCGGACCACGCGCAGCACCCAGGGGAAGTCGCCATCCTCCTCGCGATGGACGCTGAGCACCGTCACGCCCGCAAACAGCCGCGCCCTCGCCCGCCGGGCAGCGGGCAGGTAGGTCTTGGTGAGCGTCAGCTTGGCGTCGTCGTTGCAGCCGCTGACGCAGTTGCCGCAGCCGGTGCAGGCCGACCGCGGGCCCAGCGCGCCCTCGTGCGCCATGACCTGCCAGGGATGCAGGCAGACGGCGATGGGCACCTCCTCGAATTCGGGCCGGACCGCGGCGGAGTCGCCCCGGGCCGGCCGGGAGGGCAGCCGGTCGTGCAGCCCGCGCAGCGCCTGGTACTTGCGCGTGCCCTGCGGGTCGAAGCAACGCTGACCGTCGTCCGGCCTGGACAACTCCAGCATGGCACGGGCTCGGTCGAACCACGGCTGCAGGTTGGTGCGCCGGATGGCGGCAGGCCAGTGTTCGGACTGGAACACCGCCGCTTCGGGCTGCAGGCCGACACCGGCGTTGATCAGGCTGCCGCCGCCCAGGCCGTTGCCCACGAGGGCCGCGGCGCCCTGCCCCACCCGGAAGTCGAAGAGCGCATCCTCGTAGCCGGCCCCCTGGACGCCGGTCGCGCCCTGCCACTGGGCACGTACGTACTTGCCGACATCGCCCAGGTCGCTCGGGAATTCGCCAGCCACGTACTCCTGCCCGCGTTCGAGCACGCCGACATTGAACCCGGCTTCGGCCAGCCGCAGTGCCGCCACCGAGCCGCCGTAGCCGGAGCCCACGACGACGGCGTCGAAACGTCGCTGCTCATCGGGCGCTTCGAGCAGCGCCTCCAGGTTGTCGGAGAGCCACTGCATCGATCACCCTTTCGTTCATCATTCGTCCATGGCGCGGAACAGGCCCAGCACGGCGCGCAACTCTTCGGGATCCACCGGCTTTTCCAGCACCGGCAGGCCCTCATCGGCCAGTCGCTGACGGATGGCCGCATCGGATTCGCCCGTGACGATGACGCAGCCCATCTCGGGCTGATCGCGGCGCAACGCCTCCAGGGCCATCAGGCCGTTTTCCGAGGGGCCGAGGTGGTAGTCGGCCAAGGCGACATGCGGCGGTCCCAGGCGCTGCACGGCAGCGGCCACCTCGCTGCCGCTGCGGCAGGTGGCGACCACGCAGCCCCATTGCTCCAGCAGGGCGCGGGTGGCGTCGAGCACCGTGGCCTCGTCGTCCAGCACCAGCACGCGCAGGCCCTGCAGGTCGGGCAGCACCACCTCGGACTCGACGGCCTGCTCGTCGCTGGGTTGCGCCAACGGCAGCATCAGGGTGACCCGCGTGCCGGTGCGCCGGACCGGGTCGACGAATTCCATGTGCAAGCGGGCGTTGAGCAGCCTGGCCAGGCGCTGCACGATCGACAGCCCCAGCCCCATGCCGGACGAGACCACGTGGCGGCTGCGGTAGAACTCGTCGAACACCCGGTCCTGCTCCTCCACCGGGATGCCCGGGCCCGTGTCGGAGACCTCCAGCATCACGCCATCGGGCTGCGTGGACAGCGCCAGGCACACCCCGCCATCGGCGCCATGCTTGAGCGCGTTGTCGAGCAGGTTGCGCAGCACCCGCTCGAGCAGCGCCAGGTCGGTGCGGACATGCGCCGTCTCGGCCCGGCACTCCCAGCGCCGGCCGCCTTCGAGGCACAGGGCGCGGTACTCGATGTCCAGGCGCGCGACCAGCGGCGCGATGGGCACGTAGCGCAGCTCGGGCCGCAGCGCCCCGCTGTCCATCCGCGAGAGATCCAGGATGGCGGAGAAAAGCTGCTGAAGCCCCTCCAGCGCGATGGCCAGGGCCTCGCGCGCCCGGTGGATGTCCTCTGCGGTGGTGGCACGCGCGAGCACCCCACCCAGCAGCCCGATGGCATGCAGCGGCTGGCGCAGGTCGTGGCTGGCCGTCATGATGAAGCGGGTCTTGGCGGCGTTGGCCGCCGACAGCTGCTTGACCAGTTGCGCGTTCTCGGCGCGGATGGCGATGCCCTCGGCCACGCGGCGGGAAAAGCCGTGGGCGAAGACGCTCAGCACCAGCCAGTACATGAAGAGGCCGCCGAAAATCGCCGGGGCGAGCTGGGGCGTGAAGTCCCGCGCCCAACCCGCGGCCACGCCTCCCACCATCAGCCCCAGGTAGCCGGCGTACAGCCTCGGCACGATGCCCAGGGACGACATGCCGGCGGCGCCCCAGCAGCAATAGAACAACGTTACCAGCAGCCGGGTCTCGGTCTGCATGTGCGGCAGGCCGAGCAGGGGCAGGCTGACCAGGGCAAAGGCCAGCACCAACGACGAGGCCCAGAGGATGCGTCGCGCGCTGCGCGTGGGGTGCCCCTGAGACAGCCAGCGGGCAGCCACGGCCATGACGCGGTTTCGCAGCAGCAGGGAGCCCGCCGCGGCCACGCCCCAGGCGAGAACGCCCGGCGCACCCACGTCCCGCCATGCGACCGCGGCGAGGATCAACACACCCACCAAGGCCAGCCTGGCCGCGGCGGCGGCCTGGGCCAAGGCGAAGCTGATCAGGTCGCGGTCGTGCGCCTCAGCATCCAAGCGTGATGCCTCGCCGATGCGCTTCCACCACCGCCTGCGCACGGGAGCTGACATTGAGGGCCCGGAACACCGCCACCGTGTGGCTCTTGACCGTGCCTTCGGACAGGCCAAGCGTGCGTGCCACCTGCTTGGCCGACATGCCGTGCAGCAGGCAGTTCAGCACGTCGCGCTGCCGGGCCGACAGCGACAGCCCATCGTCCGGCACCGCGCGGCCCCGGCCGCCGGCCTTGGCCGTGATGCTTTCGGGCAGCGCAAGCCGGCGACCGCAGACATCCTTGAGCGCCTGGAAGAGCACCGTCTCGCTCGCCGACTTGAACAGATAGCTGGAAGCACCGGCCTGCAGCGCAGCATCGACGCTCTGGGGGCTTTCGTCCGCAGAAAGGACGAGTACGGCGAGTTCTGGCCGCAGCTGCTTGACCTCCGACAGGACGCTCAGGCCGGACATGCCCGGCAACTGAAGGTCGAGCACCAGCAGGTCGAAATCGCGGCGCCCACGCAGAACCTCGACGAGGTCGCGGGCGTTGCCGGTCTCGGTGACATCGCTGGTGGGATCGACCTGACGCGCGAGCAACCGCAGTGCCGTCCGGATGGGCGGATGGTCATCACAGATCAGCAGGCGGAACACGCAAGCTCCAGGAAAGGCGGATCGCCTCGAATAGTTCTCCACGCCGGCAAAGCCTTGGGCCGGCGCCCTCATGGCTGCCTCGCGGCGGCCGGCCGAGAGTGTGCCGCAATCCAGGCCCTTACCCTTCGCCTTTTTGGGGGAAATCGGAGAGTGCGGCCCATTGGAAGCGGCGCGTGCCGGGATCGCGCCCGGCATGCGCCAGAATCCAGCCGTGGCACGACTCCCCCGCAAACTGCCCTGGCTCGCCGCTGGTGAGCCGCTCCCACCACCGGCCACCGCGTGGGGCCCCGAAGATCCCGTTCCGGGCGTCGTGGCGGCCGGCGGCGCGCTGGACGTGGCGACGCTGCTCGACGCCTATGGCCACGGCATCTTCCCGTGGTTCGGCGACGACCAGCCCATCCTGTGGTGGAGCCCGGACCCGCGGATGGTGCTCCGGCCGGGCGCCTTCCGCTTGCACCGCTCGCTTCGCAAGACCCTGCTGGCGTTTCGCCAGCAGGCGCCGCGGTGCGAGGTCCGCATCGACCATGCATTCGCCGACGTGATTGCCGCCTGCGCCGAGGCGCCCCGGGCCGGCCAGTCGGGCACCTGGATCCTCCCCGAGATGCAACAGGCCTACGTGGCACTGCACCGCGCCGGCCACGCGCACAGCGTGGAGACCTGGATCGACGGGCAACTCGCGGGCGGCCTCTATTGCGTTGCGCTGGGCCGCGCGGTCTTCGGCGAATCGATGTTCGCGCGGCGCACCGACGCCTCGAAGATCGCATTGGCGGCCCTGGTGGCCTTCTGCCGCCACCACGGCGTGCAGGCCATCGACTGCCAGCAGAACACCGCCCATCTGGCCAGCCTGGGCGCGAGCGAATGGCCACGGGCGCAGTTCCTCGCCCACATCGGCGATGCATGCAGGCAGCCGCCCATTCCTGCATGGCAATTCGACCCCATATACTGGAACGAACTTCTGCCGGCACAGCAATGACGCTCCTCAAGGATCTGCCGCTCCAGACGCTGCAGTTCTACGCGACAGCGCCCTACCCCTGCAGCTATCTGCCCGACCGTCAGGCGCGCTCCCAGGTGGCCACGCCCAGCCACCTCATCAACAGCGACGCCTACTCCGACCTGGTGCTGGGCGGCTTCCGCCGCAGCGGCATGTTCACCTACCGACCCTACTGCGACGGTTGCCGCGCCTGCATCCCCCTGCGCATCCTGGCGGAACGTTTCGCGCCCAGCCGCAGCCAGCGCCGCGCAGCGCAACGCCACCAGCATCTGCAGGCCCGGGTGCTGCGACTGTGCTTCGTGCCCGAGCACTACCAGCTTTACCTGCGCTACCAGAACGGCCGCCACGCCGGCGGGGGCATGGACCACGACAGCATCGACCAGTACACCCAGTTCCTGCTCCAGAGCCGCGTCAACTCACGACTGGTCGAGTTCCGCGAGCCGACCGACGACGGCAGCCCAGGCGCCTTGAAGATGGTGTCCATCCTGGACGTGCTCAACGACGGGCTGTCGGCCGTCTACACCTTCTACGAGCCGGAGGAAGGTGCTGCCTATGGCACCTACGGCGTGCTCTGGCAGATTGCCCAGGCGCGCGAACTCGGCTTGCCGCACGTCTACCTGGGCTACTGGATCGAGCACAGCAACAAGATGGCCTACAAGGCCAAGTTCGCTCCCCACCAGATCCTGGTGGACGGTGAATGGCGCGAAGTTTGATTTCACGCTATAAAATGGCGGCCGTTTGGTTCAGCGCCGTCCCATGAGAAAGAACAACACCGACGTTCCTGCCACGCCCGTCATCCAGGTCATCGAGCGCATGTTCGCCCTGATCGACGTGCTGGCGTCTCGCGAGGACGCGATCTCTCTCAAGGAGATCAGCGAAAAGACGGGGCTCCATCCCTCCACCACCCACCGTATCCTCAACGACCTCGCCGTCGGGCGTTTCGTGGACCGGCCGGAACCGGGCAGCTATCGCCTCGGCATGCGGCTGCTCGAACTGGGCAATCTGGTGAAGGGCCGGCTGAATGTGCGCGACGCCGCCCTGGGGCCGATGCGCGAATTGCACAAGCTCACGCAGCAGCCGGTCAACCTGAGCGTGCGGCAAGGCGACGAAATCGTCTACGTGGAGCGGGCCTACAGCGAACGCTCCGGCATGCAGGTAGTGCGGGCCATCGGCGGCCGCGCGCCGCTGCACCTCACCTCCACCGGCAAGCTGTTCCTCGCCGCCGACGAACAGCAGCGCGTGCGCAGCTACGCGACGCGCACCGGCCTCGCAGGCCACACCCGCAACAGCATCACGCAGTTGCCTGTCCTGGAGCGCGAACTCGCCCGGGCGCGGCAGTACGGCATCGCGCGGGACAACGAGGAGCTGGAGCTCGGGGTACGCTGCATGGCGGCAGGCATCTACGACGACCAGGGCAAGCTCGTGGCGGGCCTGTCCATCTCGGCCCCCGCCGATCGGCTCGATGACGGCTGGCTCCCCAAGCTGCAGGCCACGGCGAACGAGATCTCGGGCGCACTCGGCTACTCGGATGCGACGCCGCCCTCTGCGGACATGGCACAGCCGGCCAGGGCGGCCTGACGCCGCAGCGCCACTCACATTTCCCGGCGTGCGCGGGGTGCGCCGGCGCAAAACGCAAAGGGCCCTCGAGAGGGCCCTTTGTTCATCTGGAGCAGCCCATACTGCCCCGGAGATCAGCCAGAAATCTGGCTGCTGGCCGTATGCATCGGCGCGAAGCGGTTGGTCTCCACCCAGCGGCGAACGCGCTCGGCATCGGCGATCCGGCTGAACTTGCCGGCAGAGTCCAGAAACACCATGATGAGCTTGCGACCGGCGACGCGCGCCTGCATGACCAGGCACTGTCCGGCCTCGGAGATGTAGCCCGTCTTCTGCAGACCGATATCCCAATCGGGGCTACGCACCAGCCGGTTGGTGGTGTTGAACTGCAGCATGCGATTGCCCACCTCCACCTGGTATTCCGGCGAGGTCGTCAGGCTGCGCACCAGCGAGTCCTGCGACGCCACGGCCACGAGCAGGGCCAAGTCCTGGGCCGTGGACTGATTGCTGCTCGACAGGCCCGTGGGCTCGACATAGCGGGTGTCCTTCATGCCGATCATCCGCGCCTTGGCGTTCATCACGCTCACGAAGGTGGCGAGGCCGCCCGGGTACGTCCGTCCCAAGGCATGGGCGGCCCGGTTCTCGCTCGACATCAGCGCAAGATGCAGCAGTTCGCCACGCGGCAGCGTGGTGCCCACGGCCAGGCGGGAACGGCTGAACTTCTCGGTGTCCACATCGTCCTGGGTGATGGTGATCGGCTCGTCCATCGGCAACTTCGCCTCGCTGATCAGCAGGCCTGTCATGAGCTTGGTGATCGAGGCGATGGGCAGCACGGCATGGTCGTTCTTGCTCAGCAGCACTTCGCGGGTGTCCTGATCCATCACCAGCGCCACGCTCGACTTCAGGTCGAGCGGGTCCTGCGAGTGATGAAGGCCAGCGAGTTGGCCATAGGACTGGCGGGGCGGCTCGGCGACGCGGACCACGGAGCGACGCTGCACGGCCACCACCGTCTTGCCGCCACTCTTTCGCACCGTCGCGACCACGTTCCGGCCGCCGCGCACGACACGCTCCTCAGTGCGGGTCTTGGAGGCCTTGGTGGCGGGCTTGGCCGCGACCTTGCTGGTGGCAGCTGGCCGCTTGGCCGCGGCCTGCTGTTTCTTGCCATTGGCATGGGCGGCGGGCGTCAGGAAGGAAACTGCGCAAAGCGCCACGGCCAGAAGGCGCAGCGCGGGCAAGTACCGCTGTGAAGAAATTTGGGGCAAAACAGGCTGCGCGGGGGCTTCGGCCATCAACTACTCCAGCGGCATGGAAATCGACAAGGTGCCGCAGTCTATCGAATACAAAAAAGAGACGCAAATCAGTGACTTGCGCCCCCTTCTTCATGCAAGCCGAAGAACGCTCGAAACTAACCCTGCGCCGCCACGCGCTCAGTCTGGCTGTGCAGCTTGTTCAGGGCGCTGAGGTACGCCTTGGCCGAGGCCACAACGATGTCGGGATCGGCCCCGACACCGTTGACCACGCGCCCCGCATTCTGCAGCCGCACCGTCACTTCGCCCTGGCTTTCGGTCGAGCCACTGATGGCATTGACCGAGTACAGCACCATCTCGGCGCCACTCTTCACATGGGACTCGATGGCCTTGAGAGAAGCATCGACCGGGCCATTGCCACCCGACTCGCCCACCACCTCCTTGCCCTGGTCGATGAAGACCACACGCGCATGAGGCTGCTCACCGGTCTCGCTGTGCTGTGAGAGCGACACAAAGCTGAACTGCTCGTCAACGTTCGACTGCTGCTCGGCGCTGACAAGGGCGAGGATGTCCTCGTCGAAAATCTCGGCCTTGCGATCGGCCAGTTCCTTGAAGCGCAGGAAGGCGGCGTTCAGGTCGGCCTCGCTGTCCATCGACACACCCAGATCCTGCAGGCGCTGCTTGAAGGCGTTGCGGCCGCTGAGCTTGCCCAGCACGATCTTGTTGGCCGTCCAGCCCACGTCTTCGGCGCGCATGATCTCGTAGGTGTCGCGGGCCTTGAGCACGCCGTCCTGGTGGATGCCGGACGCATGGGCGAAGGCATTGGCGCCCACCACAGCCTTGTTGGGCTGCACGACAAAGCCAGTGGTCTGGCTCACCATGCGGCTCGCCGCCACGATGTGCTGGGTGTCGATGTTGAGCTCGAGCCCGAAGTAGTCCTTGCGGGTCTTCACGGCCATCACGATCTCTTCGAGCGAGCAGTTGCCGGCACGCTCGCCCAGTCCGTTGATGGTGCATTCGACCTGGCGGGCACCGCCGATCTTTACGCCGGCCAGCGAGTTGGCCACGGCCATTCCCAGGTCGTTGTGGCAATGCACCGACCAGATGGCCTTGTCGCTGTTGGGAACGCGTTCGCGCAGCGTCTTGATGAACTGGCCGTAGAGTTCGGGGATCGCGTAGCCCACCGTGTCGGGCACGTTGATGGTCGTGGCGCCTTCGGCGATCACGGCCTCGAGCACGCGGCAGAGGAAGTCCACGTCGCTGCGGTAGCCGTCCTCGGGGCTGAACTCCACGTCGGCCACCTTGTTGCGGGCGAAGCGCACGGCCAGCTTGGCCTGGTCCAGCACCTGCTCCGGCGTCATCCGCAGCTTCTTCTCCATGTGCAGCGGCGAGGTGGCGATGAAGGTGTGGATGCGGGCGCGGGCCGCGCCAGCGAGCGCGTCGGCGGCCCGCGAGATGTCGCGGTCGTTGGCCCGCGACAGGCCGCACACGGTGGAGTCCTTGATGGCATTGGCAATGGCCTGCACCGCCTCGAAGTCGCCGTTGGAACTGGCCGGGAAGCCCGCCTCGATCACGTCGACCTTGAGTCGCTCCAGTTGCCGCGCGATGCGCAGCTTCTCGTCACGCGTCATCGAGGCGCCAGGCGACTGCTCGCCGTCGCGCAAGGTGGTGTCGAAAATGATCAACTGGTCGGTCATCGTGGGCTCCTTTGTCCGTGTACGTTCTGCGTCAGGCCGACATTTCGGCAACCGACGATTGTGCCTTCTGGGCGTCGGCGCCCCCGGCGCGCTGCATGCCCGAGACGATGGCCTTGAGCGCGGCGGCCGTGGTGTCGGCATCGATGCCAACGCCGAACACCGTGCGCGAATCGCCCATGCGCATCTCCACATAGGCGACCGAGCGCGCGTCGGCGCCAGCGCCGATGGCATGCTGGTGGTAGTCCATCACGCGGATCGGCTGGCCGATGGCCTCGGCCACGGCCCGGCTGAATGCATCGATGGGGCCGTTGCCGCGGCCTTCGATGGCCACCGGCTCGCCGCGCCACACGAGTTCGCCTCGCAGGACAGTGAGTGCCTGATCGCCCTCGCCTTCCACGGACTGCGCGCGGTGGCGCAGACCTTGGGCGCCGTCCATGCGGTATTCGCGGCGGAAGATGCTCCAGAGGTCGGCCGCACCCAATTCCTTGCCCTCCACGTCCATCACCTGCTGCACCACCTGGCTGAACTCGATCTGCAGACGGCGGGGCAATTCGAGGCCGTACTCGCTCTCGAGCAGGTAGGAGATGCCGCCCTTGCCGGACTGGCTGTTCACACGGATCACGGCCTCGTAGCTGCGACCCACGTCCTTCGGGTCGATGGGCAGGTAGGGGATGTCCCAGATATCGCCGTCCTTTCGCGCCGAAAAGGCCTTCTTGATCGCATCCTGATGCGAGCCTGAGAAGGAGGTGTAGACAAGGTCGCCGACGTAGGGATGGCGCGGATGTACCGGAATCTGGTTGCAATGCTCGACCGTGGCGCGAATGTCGTCGATGTGCGAGAAGTCGAGGCCCGGCGACACGCCTTGCGTGTAGAGGTTGAGCGCCACGTTGACGATGTCGAGGTTGCCGGTGCGCTCCCCATTGCCGAACAGGCAGCCCTCGAGCCGGTCCGCGCCGGCCATGACAGCGAACTCGGCGGCGGCCGTGCCGGTGCCCCGGTCGTTGTGCGGATGCGCGCAGAGCACGATGGAATCGCGCCGCTCCAGGTTGCGGTGCATCCACTCGATCATGTCCGCGAAGATGTTGGGCGTGGAATGCTCGACCGTGGATGGCAGGTTGACGATGCACTTGTGCTCGGGCGTCGGCACCCAGACCTCGGTGACCGCATCGACCACGCGCTTGGAGAAGGCCAGGTCGGTGCCGGAGAACATCTCGGGCGAATACTGGAAGGTCCACTGCGTGGCCGGCTGGCGCGCGGCATGGTCCTTGAATATCTGCGCATGGGTGACGGCGAGGTCGACGATGCCGTCTTCATCCAGGCCGAGCACCACGCGGCGCATGACCGGCGCGACGGCGTTGTAGAGGTGCACGATGGCGCGCGGTACGCCTTGCAGAGATTCGAAGGTGCGTTCGATCAGGTGTTCGCGGGCCTGGGTCAGGACCTGGATCGTCACGTCATCGGGAATGCGGTCTTCCTCGATCAGCTTGCGCACGAAGTCGAATTCGGTCTGCGACGCCGAGGGGAAGCCGACCTCGATCTCCTTGAAGCCGATGGCCACGAGGGTCTCGAACATGCGCATCTTGCGATTGAGATCCATCGGCTCCACCAAAGCCTGGTTTCCGTCGCGCAGGTCGGTCGACAGCCAGATCGGCGCACGGGTGATGACGGCGTCGGGCCAGGTGCGGTCCTTGAGGCCGATCGGTGCGAAGGCGCGGTACTTGGTGTGAGGCTGCTGAAGCATGTCGATTTCTCTGCAAGAGGTTGGAACCGACCAGCAACCCCATAGACAAACGGCCCGTTGCTGGTGCAAACGGGCCGTGTCGAGGGTGTTTTGCGCGTGCGCCTTTACCTTCTCCGCCCGTCGGGGGAGATCAGTAGTAGGGCCAGGGCAAAAACGTTCATGAGGGCTCCGACTCTAACACAGGGCCCGATCATTCGTGCAACCCACGCTCGTCGGGCTCGTCGGTGGAAATGCTGATCATGCTCACCGGTTGGCCTTTGGCCTTGCGCCATGCATAGATCGCGTAGCCACTCAGGCCATAGAGCACGAAGAGGCAGAACAGCACGGTGGGCGGATGGATGTTGATCACCGCGATGCCAAGCGCGATCAGCACCAGGGTGGCGAAGGGCACGCTCTTGCGGATCTGCATGTCCTTGAAGCTGTAAAACGGCGCATTGGTCACCATCGACAGGCCAGCATAGAGCGTGAAGAAGAAGGTGATCCAGGTGATCTGCGTCCAGCTCAGATACCAGACATCGGCACCCCGACGTCCCCAATCGGTCATCAGCCAGATGAAGCCGGCCACGAGCGCGGCGGCGGCCGGCGAAGGCAGGCCCTGGAACCATCGCTTGTCGACCACGCCGGTGTTGACGTTGAAGCGCGCCAGGCGCAGCGCAGCACAAGCGCAGTACACGAAGGCGGCGATCCAGCCCCAGCGGCCGAGGCCTTTGAGCGACCATTCATAGGCGATGAGCGCGGGCGCCGCGCCGAAGGACACCATGTCGGCCAGCGAATCCATCTGCTCGCCAAAGGCGCTCTGGGTGTGCGTCATGCGGGCCACGCGGCCGTCAAGGCTGTCGAGCACCATGGCGCAGAACACGCCTACCGTCGCCAGGTCGAAGCGGCCATTCATCGCCATGACGATGGCATAGAAGCCACCGAACAGCGCCGCCAGCGTGACCAGGTTGGGTAGTACGTAGATGCCCTTGCGGCGCTTGCGGATCGGCGCGTCGTTCAAGGGGGAGTGGTCGTGCATGAATTCGGCCTCCGGCCTACCGGGAAACACGGCAGTGTAGTCAAAGGTGCCGGGCACACTGCCCCCGGCCCCGCCCGCGCAGGGACATCGGCCGCCCCGCCCGCGCAGGCAAGAAAAAGGCCACCGCAGGCGGTGGCCTCTGGATCGGCAGCGGGGGCCGAAGCCCCGCGCAAGGCCGATCAGTTGCGGCTCTGGTCAACCAGCTTGTTCTTGGCGATCCAGGGCATCATGGCGCGCAGCTGGCCGCCGACTTGCTCGATCGAGTGATCGGCGGTGTTGCGGCGGCGGGCCGTCATCGACGGGTAGTTCAGGCGGCCTTCCTGGATGAACATCTTGGCGTAGTCGCCGTTCTGGATGCGCTTGAGGGCGTTGCGCATGGCGGCGCGCGACTGATCGTTGATCACCTCGGGGCCGGTCACGTACTCGCCGAACTCCGCATTGTTGGAGATCGAGTAGTTCATGTTGGCGATGCCGCCTTCATAGATCAGGTCGACGATCAGCTTGAGCTCGTGCAGGCACTCGAAGTAGGCCATCTCGGGCGCGTACCCGGCTTCCACCAGCGTCTCGTAGCCCATCTTGATCAGTTCGACCGCGCCGCCGCACAGCACGGCCTGCTCGCCGAACAGGTCGGTCTCGGTCTCTTCCTTGAAGTTGGTCTCGATGATGCCGGCCTTGCCGCCGCCATTGGCCATGGCGTAGCTCAGGGCCAGGTCACGAGCCTTGCCGGACTTGTCCTGGTGCACGGCCACGAGGTGGGGCACGCCGCCGCCCTGGGCATAGGTGGAACGAACGGTGTGGCCCGGAGCCTTGGGCGCCACCATCCACACGTCCAGATCGGCGCGGGGCACGACCTGGTTGTAGTGCACGTTGAAGCCGTGGGCGAAGGCCAGCGAGGCGCCTTCCTTGATGTTCGGCTCGACGTTGTTCTTGTAGACCTCGGCGATCTGCTCGTCGGGCAGCAGGATCATCACGACGTCGGCGGACTTCACGGCGTCATTGACCTCGAGGACGTTCAGGCCGGCCTTGCCGACCTTGTCCCACGAAGCGCCGCCCTTGCGCAGACCGACCACGACCTTCACGCCGCTGTCGTTCAGGTTCTGCGCATGCGCGTGGCCTTGCGAGCCGTAGCCGATGATGGCGACGGTCTTGCCCTTGATTAGGCTCAGGTCACAGTCCTTGTCGTAAAAAACTTTCATGTCTTCTCTCCGGTTGGATGATGCGTTTGCGATGCGTGGATGCCGTCCGTGCTGAGCCTGTCGAAGGGCTCATTGCAGTCCCGCAGGCCGGCTGGCGCGCGGGGCTTCGACAGGCTCGGACCGGACGGGCAAGGACCGAGCCCCGATCTCGTCACACGCGCAGGATGCGTTCGCCACGCCCGATGCCGCTCGGGCCCGTTCGCACCGTCTCGAGGATGGCGCTGCGGTCGATGGCGTCGAGGAAGGCGTCGTTCTTGCCGTGGTCGCCGGTGAGCTCGATGGTGTAGCTCTTGTCGGTCACGTCGATGATGCGGCCACGGAAGATGTCGGCCATGCGCTTCATCTCCTCGCGTTCCTTGCCCACGGCGCGCACCTTCACCATCATGAGCTCGCGCTCGGTGTAGGCGCCTTCGGTCAGGTCGACCACCTTGACCACCTCAATGAGGCGGTTGAGGTGCTTGGTGATCTGCTCGATCACGTCGTCCGAACCCTGGGTCTGGATGGTCATGCGCGACAAACTCGGGTCTTCGGTGGGGGCGACCGTCAGCGACTCGATGTTGTAGCCGCGGGCCGAGAACAGGCCCACCACGCGGGAGAGTGCGCCGGGCTCGTTCTCGAGCAGCACGGCAATGATGTGCTTCATGGTGTCGATTCCTCTTTTCGCCGCCCTCCCCTGCGCACGGTAATGCGCAGGCTTGGCGGGCAATAGATTCGTCTGGAAGAAAGGGAGAAGAAGGCGCCAGCCGGCGCCGCCGGCGGCGCCGGGTGCGTCAGAGGTCTTCGCTGCCCAGCAGCATCTCGGTGATGCCCTTGCCGGCCTGCACCATCGGGAACACGTTCTCGGTGGGGTCGGTGCGGAAGTCCATGAACACGGTGCGGTCCTTGAGCTTGCGGGCCTCGCGCAGGGCGGGCTCGACGTCCTGCGGGCGCTCGATCAGCATGCCGACGTGGCCGTAGGCCTCAGCGAGCTTCACGAAGTTGGGCAACGCGTCCATGTAGCTGTGGCTGTAGCGGCCGGAGTATTCGATCTCCTGCCACTGGCGCACCATGCCCAGGTAGCGGTTGTTGAGCGAGCAGATCTTGATCGGCGTGTTGTACTGCAGGCAGGTCGACAGTTCCTGGATGCACATCTGCACCGAGCCTTCACCGGTGATGGTGAAGACCTCCGCCTCCGGCTTGGCCAGCTTGATGCCCATGGCGTAGGGAATGCCCACGCCCATCGTGCCCAGGCCGCCGGAATTGATCCAGCGCCGCGGCTCGTCGAAGCGGTAGTACTGCGCGGCCCACATCTGGTGCTGACCCACGTCGGAGCACACATAGGCCTCGACGTCTTTGGTCATGTTCCAGAGGGTCTCCACGACGTACTGGGGCTTGATCACGTCCTTGTTGTCGCGGTCGTACTTCAGGCAATCGCGGCTGCGCCAGGTTTCGATGGTCTTCCACCAGTCGGCCAGGGCCCCGGCGTCGCGCTTGGTGCCACTCTCGCGCACCATGGAGATCAGCTCGGTCAGCACATCCTTCACGTCGCCGACGATGGGCACGTCCACCTTGACCCGCTTGGAGATGCTCGACGGGTCGATGTCGATGTGGATGATCTTGCGTTCGTTCTGCGCGAAGTGCTTGGGGTTGCCAATCACGCGGTCGTCGAAGCGCGCGCCCACAGCCAGCAGCACGTCGCAGTTCTGCATCGCGTTGTTGGCTTCGATGGTGCCGTGCATGCCCAACATGCCCAGGAACTTGCGGTCGCTCGCAGGATAGGCGCCGAGGCCCATCAGCGTGTTGGTGACCGGATAGCCCAGCATGTCCACCAGCGTGCGCAGCTCGTTGGTGGCATTGCCCAGCAGCACGCCGCCGCCGGTATAGATGTAGGGACGCTTGGCTGTCAGCAGCAGTTGCAGCGCCTTGCGGATCTGACCGCCATGGCCCTTGCGCACCGGGTTGTACGAGCGCATTTCGACCTTGTCCGGGTAGCCGTGGTAGCCCACCTTCTTGAAGGACACGTCCTTGGGCACGTCCACGACCACCGGGCCCGGCCGGCCGCTGCGGGCGATGTGGAAGGCCTTCTTAATGGTCATCGCCAGATCCTTGGGATCCTTGACCAGGAAGTTGTGCTTGACGATGGGCCGGGTGATACCCACGGTGTCGCACTCCTGGAAGGCGTCCAGGCCGATGGCCGCCGTCGGCACCTGGCCAGCGACGATCACCATGGGGATCGAATCCATGTACGCCGTCGCAATGCCGGTGACGGCATTCGTCAGGCCGGGGCCCGAGGTGACCAGTGCCACGCCTACGTCGCCGGTGGCGCGAGCATAGCCGTCGGCGGCATGCACGGCGGCCTGCTCGTGACGCACCAGCACGTGCTGGATGGTGTCCTGCTTGTAGAGCGCGTCGTAGATGTAGAGAACGGCGCCACCGGGATAGCCCCAGATGTACTTCACCCCTTCGGCCTGCAGTGCCTTGATCAGCACTTCAGAACCCATGAGTTCTTGAGGTTGGCCAGCCGCGACGGCGGCGGTTTCGGCCTTGGAGATTTCCATTTGATGAACCTTCCGAGTTTTCGGGAACGAAAAACCTTGGGTGCCCCTTGCCAGCCCTTGTGGGGCCGCGCCAGGACTTGAGGCCAAAACCATGGGCGGACAGGTGAACCGCCGGACTTTGACCCGTTTGCCTTTTGACTGCGAGCCAACGATTATGACACCGGACAGGACAAAAGCCAGCCTCCTGTCAGCCAATGCAATAATCCATGAGTTTGTCTGCGGGCCTTTGTCACAGGTTCGCGCCATAGCCCCCGCAGTCGCCCCTCCCTCGCCCTACGGCAACCTCGCGCTTGGCCACCGAACAAGAACTCTCAGATTTCCTCAAGAGCGTCGAAAAGCGTGCATTCAAGCGCTCGCTGTACCACGTTCGCGATGAAGAGGCGGCCCTAGACATCGTGCAGGACAGCATGATGAAGCTGGCCGAACACTATGGCGACAAGCCACCGGCCGAGTTGCCGATGCTGTTCCAGCGGATCCTGTCCAACTGCACCCTCGACTGGTTTCGGCGGCAGAAAACGCGGCGGGCATTGTTCTCGAACCTCAGCGACTTCGAGAGCGACGACGACGCGGGCGATTTCGATCTGCTCGGCAGTTTCAACGGCGACCTCGACACCCGCGAGACCGAAAGCGCCGAGGATGTCACCCGCCGCACCCAGGTCTTCCACCAGATCGAAGCGGAGATCGCGGCGCTTCCCACTCGTCAACGAGAAGCTTTCCTGTTGCGTTACTGGGAAGAGATGGATGTGTCCGAGACAGCCGCCGCCATGGGCTGCTCAGAAGGCAGCGTGAAGACGCACTGCTCCCGGGCCATCCAGGCACTCAGCCGCGCCCTCAAGGCGAAGGGGTTTCTGCCGCCATGACTTCGACACGCATGACCTCCTCCTCCAATCCGGAAGACCTGTTCGGCCGCGCCATCGCCGCTCGACTGAGCGCCGGTGCCGACGACCTGCCGCGCGACATCAGCGAGCGCCTCCGAGCGTCCCGCACACGGGCGCTTTCCCAGAAAAAGCGCGAAATGGGCCACGCCGTCGTGGTCGACACCGGCGGCAGCGCCATGCTCGGCCTTCAGGGCTGGTGGCAACGCGCGCTGGCCGTAGTGCCCTTGCTGCTGCTGACCATTGGCCTGCTCACCATCGGTCTGACCCAGGAAGAGCGCCGTACCGCCGAACTGGCCGAGGTCGATGCAGCCTTGCTGACCGACGACCTCCCGCCCGCCGCCTATACCGACCCCGGTTTTGCTCAGTTCCTGAAGGCGAACGCCGCCGCTGCGCACCAGTGATGGAGGTCGATATGACCCGGCCTTCCCACAAGAGTTTTTCGCCTGGCGACCATGCCAAAGGCCGTCAAATGTTGCCGAAACGCAACATTGTTGCGCTGATCCTGGCCGCCATGACGGTCGGGGCAGGTTCGGTTGCAGTGCATGCCGGCGAAAGTGGCCCGGCCGCAGGATCGATCAAGTCGGCAGCGCAAACGCGCAGTGGACCGCGGTGGACCACGCTCACCAAGGCCCAGCAGCAGGCGCTTGCGCCCCTGGCACCCCACTGGAACACCCTGAGCGATGCCCAGCGCCGCAAATGGATCGCGCTGTCCCGCAACTTCGACCACATCGGGCCAGCAGAACAGGCCAAGTTGCATGAACGCATGACGGATTGGGCTGCGCTGAGTCCGCGCCAGCGCGCGCTGGCTCGGCTCAATTTCGCCGAAGTGCGCAATCTCGCGCCGGCCGAGCAGCTCAAGGCCAAATGGGAGGCCTATCAGGCCCTGAGCGAAGCGGAGCGACGCAAACTGGCGGAAAGTGCGGGTGGGCGCAGCATCGGTGCCGCTCCTGCAGCGCGGCCGGTGCCGGCAGACAAGCTGGTTCCCGTGCCCGCCACCGCCTTTCAGCAGCCGCATGGCGGCCCGCGGATCCAGATCACGCCCTCGCCCGGGCCGGAGGCTGCCAATGCCGCGCCGATCGGCGACGCCACGGGGCAGGACGCGGGCAACGTCCTGATGACGGGACGGCCGTCGGCCGAGCCGACTGCCACGGCGCCTTAGCCGGCGTGCCCGACAATAGGGCATGCCTTCGTTGCACACCCCGGCTTCCTCCATTCCTCCAGCCCGCCAAGACATACCGACGCCAGTGGCCACCCCAGGCATCTGGCGCCGGATGGCCTGCTGGCTCTACGAGGGACTGCTGCTTTTTGCCGTCGTGTTCGTGGCTGGCTGGCTCTTCAGTACGCTGGGGCAGATGCGTGACGCCATGGATGCACGTCGCCCCCTCCTCCAGGCTTTTCTCTTCGTCGTGTTCGGCATCTATTTCACGGTGTTCTGGTCCCGCGGCCAGACACTCGCGATGAAGACCTGGAGGCTGCGCATGGTGGACCGGAGCGGACGCCCCCTGACCCAGGGTCGCGCGCTGGTCCGCTACCTGCTCGGCTGGATCTGGTTCCTGCCGCCGTTGGCGGCCATCCATGCCCTCCCGTTCAAGGTGAGCGGCGGCGAAGTGCTCGTTCTGATGACAGGCTGGGTCGCCATCTGGGCCCTGCTGGCACGTTTTCACCCTCAACAACAGTTCTGGCACGACGCATGGGCAGGCACCCGCATCGTCGATGCCTCGCCGATTCCCCGATGAGCACTCCTGACCCCACCCTGCATGTCAATCCCCAGAAAGCGCGCAAGGGTCTAGACCGTCTTTGGCATGCCACCCTCTACTCCCTCAATGGGCTGAAGGCAGGCTGGGGCGAGCCTGCCTTCAGGATGGAGGCCTGCCTCGCGATCGTCCTCCTGCCGCTGGCCTTCATCGTCGGGCAGAGTTGGATCGAGACGGCGCTTCTGGTCGCCGGCGTGCTTCTGGTGATGATCGTGGAACTGCTCAACACCGCGGTCGAGGCCGCTATCGACCGCATCGGTCCTGAATGGCACGACCTGTCCAAGCGTGCCAAGGACATGGGCAGCGCCGCCGTCTTCCTCACAAGCCTCCTGGCAGGAGGCATCTGGCTTGCCGCGCTCTGGCAACGTTTCTTCGCCTGACCAGGAAGGCGCGCACGCATGAATCACCCCGCTTCCTTTTCCGTCTGCGTGTACTGCGGCTCCCGGCCCGGCACGCGACCCGAGTACCTGGAATCGGCCGAGGCCACGGGCCGCTGGATCGGCGCAAACGGTGGGCAACTGGTCTATGGCGGCGGACGCACAGGCCTGATGGGCGCCGTCGCCGAGGCCACGCGAGTCGCGGGCGGCCGCGTGGTCGGCATCATTCCCAAGGCGCTGGTCGACAAGGAACTGGCCAACACCTTGTGCGACGAACTGCACGTGGTCGACACCATGCACGAGCGCAAGGCCATGATGGCCGCGCGTGCACACGCCTTCCTTGCGCTGCCGGGCGGCATCGGCACCTTCGAAGAACTCTTCGAGATGTGGACGTGGCGCCAGTTGGGCTACCACGACAAGCCCATCGGCCTGCTCAACGTCGCGGGCTACTACGACGGACTGCTCGCTTTCGTGGACCAGAGCATCCGTGCAGGGCTGATGAATGACTGGCAGATGGGCCTGATCGAATCGGGCAGCGAGCTGGATGTCCTTCTTGAGAAACTGCGGCAGCAGGCCCCTCCAGACCGCCGCGCGCCGCTCCTCACCCAGAACATCTGAGCATCCCAGGCCCATGACCGCGCCCGGCGTTCGCGAAGAAACGATGGTGCTGCTGCGCTACAAGGTGAACGGCAGCGCCGATATGACCGA
>NZ_QQAV01000009.1 GCF_003350475.1 Pseudacidovorax intermedius | reverse complement strand
TCATGACCTCAAGCGCTCGAACCGCCCGGTGCGGACCCGCATGCCGGGTGGTGTGGGAGGGGCTCCGTCGACAATGACGGACCCCTATCCCGATTGCTGCTCGCTCACACCGCGCCAGTGAGGATCAACGCTGCCCACGCGCTGCGCGCCATCCCAGCCATTCGTTGGCCACCAGCGCACCGATCACCAGCAAGCCGCCGCTGAACACCGTCGGCGCCGGCGCCTCGCCCGCCCCGACCCAGGCGAGCGCGATGCCGAAGAGCACTTCCAGCAGGGCCAGCAGCGCCACCTCGGGCGCCTTGAGCACGCCCGCGGCCATCATCGACAACATGCAGGGAATGGCGAGCTGGAACACGCCCAGGAAGCCCAGCAGCGCTAGGTCGCGTCCGCTGGCCGTGAAGGGCCAGGCCAGCGGCAGCGTGCAGGCGGCCGACACGGCGGCCCCGATGAGCACGGCGGGCAGGAGATCGACGTCAGCCCCGCTCGCATGGGCCTGCTGCACGTTGGTCCAGTGGCAAGCCCCGGCGATGGGCACGCACAGGGCCACCAGCGTGCCCGCCAGCGCGCCGTCGTCGCCGATCTGCGCGCCATACATCCAGGCGATGCCCGCACCGGCCACGGCAATGGCCGCCCAGGTGCGCGCCGGCAGGCGGTGGCCGATGAAGAGGCGCGCTGCCAGGGCCGCGAGCAGCGGCCCGGTGGCCAACGTGACCAGCACGTTGGCCGTCGTGGTCAGCGTGAGCGCCACCATGAAGGCGGTGAACATCACGCTCCAGCAGGCGCCGGAGATCCACAGGTGACGTCCGCCCTCGCGCAGGCTGCGCCAGAGGCCACGCCCGCGCCACGCACCGAGGATCAGCACCATGGCCAGCAGCGTGAAGAAGCTGCGCCAGAAGGTGACCTCGAAGCTGGCCGCCCGCTCCAGCTGGCGGGTGACGACGCCGGCCGTCGCCCACATGAGCGTGACCAGCACCATCAGGCCCACGGCGCGGCTATGCGTCAGGCCGCGCCGCGCCGAGCGCGCAGGATCAGGCTTCGCGGCTGGCGCGCTTGCGCTCATGTTCCTTCAGGAAGCGCTTGCGCAGGCGGATGCTCTTGGGCGTGATCTCGACCAGTTCGTCGTCCTCGATGAACTCGACGCCGTATTCGAGCGTCAGGTCGATGGGCGGCGTGATCTTGATCGCGTCTTCCTTGCCGCTGACGCGGAAGTTGGTCAGCTGCTTGGTGCGCGTGGCGTTGACCACGAGGTCGTTGTCGCGGCTGTGGATGCCGACGATCATGCCTTCGTACACCGGATCGTTCGCCTTCACGAACATGCGGCCACGGTCGTCCAGCTTGCCCAGGGCGTAGGTGAAGATTTCACCGTCGTCCATCGAGATCAGCACACCGTTCTTGCGGCCGCCGATGTCGCCCTTGTGCGGCTCGTAGCTGTCGAAGATGTTGCTGATGAGGCCAGAGCCCCGCGTCAGGTTCAGGAACTCGTTGGTGAAGCCGATCAGGCCACGCGCCGGAATGCGGTACTCCAGGCGCACGCGGCCGCGACCGTCCGATTCCATGTTGACCAGCTCGCCCTTGCGCTCGCCCAGGGCCTGCATCACGCCGCCCTGATGGCCTTCCTCGATGTCGGCCGTCACCAGCTCGATGGGCTCGTGACGCTCGCCATCAATCGTCTTGAAGACCACGCGCGGCTTGGAGACGGCCATTTCGTAGCCCTCGCGGCGCATGTTCTCCAGCAGGATGGTCAGGTGCAGTTCGCCGCGGCCCATGACCTCGAACACGCCTTCCTCGTCCGTTTCGTTCACGCGCAGCGCGACGTTGTGCTGGAGTTCCTTCTGCAGGCGGTCCCAGATCTGGCGGCTGGTCACGAACTTGCCTTCACGGCCGGCCAGCGGGCTGGTGTTGACGCAGAAGTTCATGGTCAGGGTGGGCTCGTCCACCTTGAGCATCGGCAACGGCATCGGGTTGGCCGGGTCGGTCACGGTCACGCCGATGCCGATGTCGGCAATGCCGTTGATCAGCACGATGTCGCCCGGGCCTGCCTCGGTGGCCTGCACGCGGTCCAGGCCCTGGAAGGTCAGCACCTGGTTGACGCGGCCCTTGTAGCTCTTGCCGTCCGGACCTTCGCAGACCAGCACGTCCTGCATGGGCTTGAGCGTGCCCTGGCTGATGCGGCCCACGCCGATGCGGCCCACGAAGGTGGAGAAGTCCAGCGCCGAGATCTGCAGCTGCAGCGGCGCCGACGGATCGCCCTTCTGCGAAGGCACATGCTTGAGCACGGTGTCGAACAGGGCCGACATGTCGGGGCCCCACTGCTCGCCCGGCGCGCCCTCTTCCAGCGAGGACCAGCCATTGATGCCCGAGGCGTACACCACGGGGAAGTCGAGCTGCTCGTCCGTCGCGCCCAGCTTGTCGAACAGGTCGAAGGCGGCGTTCACCACCTTGTCGGGGTTGGCGCCGGGCTTGTCCACCTTGTTGACCACGACGATGGGCTTGAGGCCCAGGGCCAGCGCCTTCTTGGTCACGAAGCGCGTCTGCGGCATCGGGCCTTCCTGCGCGTCGATCAGCAGCAGCACGCCGTCCACCATGGACAGCGCCCGCTCCACCTCGCCGCCGAAGTCCGCGTGGCCGGGGGTGTCGACGATGTTGATGTGGGTGCCCTTCCAGCTCACGGCGCAGTTCTTCGCCAGGATGGTGATGCCCCGTTCCTTTTCGATGGCGTTGTTGTCCATCACCGTGTCGACCACCTTCTCGTGGTCGGCGAAGGTGCCGGACTGGCGCAGCAGCTGGTCCACCATGGTGGTCTTGCCGTGGTCGACGTGGGCGATGATGGCGATGTTGCGGATCTGTCGGGTCATGGTGTCGTTACCTCCTGCGAGGGCTCAAGTGACTTTGAATGGGTTTGCAATAGGGTCTGCTGGATTTCGAGCGGGCTCAGCAGTCGCCCGGGAATCAACTCGCCGGCCTTCACATGGGCACTGCCCAGGAAGGCTTTGGGCTGTGCGCTAAAGACGGCCACCGCCTCGGCGTCGGCCCAGTGGCCGCGCCGACGCATGCCGGACAGGAAGCGACCAGCATCGTCCGTGCCCAGCGTGACGGGCACATGGCCGGCCACGAGCGCCTCGGTCGGCATCAGCGCCTCGAGGCGCTGCGCGTCGTCCATGGCCTCCAGCGCCTGTAGCGACACGCACTGGTCGGCCGCGAAGGGTCCGGTGCGGGTGCGGCGCAGGGCCGTCAGGTGGCCGCCGCAGCCCAGCGCCGCGCCGATGTCGGCGCCCAGCGTTCGGATGTAGGTGCCTTTGGAGCACTGCACCGCCAGGCGCAGGAAGGGCTCCGGCCCCTCCAGCCGCGCCTCGAGCAAGCTCAGCGCATGGATCACGACCGCGCGCGGCTCGCGCTCCAGCACGATGCCTTCCCGGGCGTATTCGTAGAGCGCCTTGCCGTCCTTCTTCAGGGCACTGTGCATCGGCGGCACCTGCGAGATGGGTCCGCGAAAGCGCACCAGCACCGCCTGCACCTGCTCGGCCGTGCAATGGACCGGCTGTTCGCTGGTCACCTCGCCCTCGGCATCGCAGGTGCTCGTCGTGCGGCCCAGGCGGACCGTGGTCTCGTAGCACTTGTCGGCGTCCAGGTGCAGCTGGCTGAACTTGGTGGCAGCGCCGAAGCACAGCGGCAGCACGCCGGTCGCAAGCGGATCCAGCGTGCCGGTGTGGCCGGCCTTTTCGGCGCGCAGCAGCCATTTGGCCTTCTGCAGCGCCTGGTTGCTGGACAGGCCCAGCGGCTTGTCGAGCAGCAACACCCCATGCACAGGGCGCCGCTGCACCCTGACACGGGATGGCGACGTCATCGGTCTACTCTTCTTTCGAGCGCGAAGACACCGCCTTGGCGATCAAGGCGTTCATGTCCGCGGCACGCTCGGTGGTGCGGTCGAACACGAAATGCAGCGTCGGCACGGTGTGGATGTGCAGCCGCTTGAACAGGCCGTTGCGCAGGAAGCCGGCGGCCTGGTTCAAGGCCTCCTGCGTCTCCTGCGGATCACCCACCAGCAGGCTGAAGAAGACCTTTGCGTGGGCATAGTCGGGCGTGACCTCGACGGCCTGCAGGGTGACCATGCCCACGCGCGGATCCTTCAGCTCGCGGGCGATCAGCTCCGACAGATCGCGCTGGATCTGGTCCGCGACCTTGAAACCGCGGTTGGGGACGGATGACTTCTTCGCTGGCATGGCGTAGGGACCTCTGACCGGCGCTTACAGCGTCCGGGCGATTTCCTTGATCTCGAAGAGCTCCAGCTGATCACCCTCGCGGATGTCGTTGTAGTTCTTGAGCTTGATACCGCACTCGAAGCCTTCGCGCACTTCCTTGACGTCGTCCTTCATGCGCTTGAGCGAATCGAGCTCGCCGGTGTAGATCACCACGTTGTCGCGCAGCAGGCGGAAGTGGGCATCGCGCTTGACCACGCCGTCCAGCACATACGAGCCCGCCACCGTACCGATCTTCGTGGCCACAAACACCGTGCGGATCTCGGCGTGGCCGATGACCTCTTCGCGGCGCTCAGGCGCCAGCATGCCGGCCATCGCGGTCTTCAACTCGTCCACGGCGTCGTAGATGATGCTGTAGTACTTGATGTCCACGCCATTGCCTTCGGCCAGCTTGCGCGCGCCCGAATCGGCACGCACGTTGAAGCCGATGACGATGCCCTTGGAAGCGATGGCCAGGTTGACGTCCGACTCGCTGATGCCGCCGACGCCGGCGTACACCACCTGCACGCGCACTTCTTCGTTGCTCAGCTTGAGCAGCGACTGCGACAGCGCTTCCTGCGAACCCTGCACGTCTGCCTTGATGATGATCGGCAGCGTCTTGACCTCGCCGGCCGTCATCTCGGAGAACATGTTTTCCAGCTTGGCGGCCTGCTGGCGGGCCAGCTTGGTGTTGCGGAACTTGCCCGCGCGGTAGGTCGCGATCTCGCGGGCACGGCGCTCGTCAGCCATGACCATGAAATCGTCGCCGGCCTGCGGCACCTCGGTCAGACCCTGGATCTCCACCGGGATGGAGGGACCGGCCGACTTGGTGTTCTTGCCGTCCTCGTCGGTCATAGCACGGACGCGGCCGAAGGTCGCGCCGGCCAGAACCACGTCGCCCACCTTCAGCGTGCCCGACTGCACCAGCACCGTGGCCACGGGGCCGCGGCCCTTGTCCAGTTGGGCTTCGATCACCAGACCCTTGGCGGCGGCATCCACCGGCGCCTTGAGCTCCAGCACTTCGGCCTGCAGCAGCACCTGCTCCAGAAGCTCGTCGATGCCCTTGCCCGTCTTGGCCGAGACCTCGACGAAGGGCGAGTCGCCGCCGAATTCTTCCGGCACCACCTCTTCGGCCACCAGTTCGCTGCGCACGCGCTCGGAGTTGGCGTCGGGCTTGTCGATCTTGTTGATCGCGACCACGATCGGCACCTTCGCCGCCTTGGCGTGCTTGATGGCTTCCTTGGTCTGCGGCATCACACCGTCGTCCGCCGCCACCACCAGGATGACGATGTCGGTGGCCTGCGCACCACGGGCACGCATGGCCGTGAAGGCCTCGTGGCCCGGGGTGTCCAGGAAGGACACCATGCCGCGCGGCGTCTCGACGTGGTAGGCGCCGATGTGCTGCGTGATGCCGCCGGCCTCGCCCGCCGCCACCTTGGTGGTGCGAATGCGGTCCAGCAGCGAGGTCTTGCCGTGGTCGACGTGACCCATGACGGTAACCACCGGTGCCCGCGGCAGCGCGTCGGCCGCTGCGGCCTGCACTTCTTCCTCGGTGAAGGCTTCGGGATCGTCCAGCGCGGCCACGACGGCCTTGTGGCCCATTTCCTCGACGAGGATCATGGCCGTGTCCTGGTCCAGCGACTGGTTGATGGTCGCCATCTGGCCCAGCTTCATGAGCTGCTTGATCACCTCGGACGCCTTGATGGCCATCTTGTGCGCGAGTTCGGAAACGGTGATCGTCTCCGGCACGTGCACTTCGATGATGCGCTGCTCGACCGGTGCCGACTGCTGCGGCGAGTCGTCGCGATCACCGCCGCCACGGCGGCTGCGGGGCCCGCTGCGCCAGTTGTTGCGGCCCACGCCACCGCTGGCATCGCCGCGGGTCTTGATTTCCTTCTTCTTGGCGTTGTCGTTCGCCCAGCTGGAGGACAGCTTGGCCGACTTGACTTCCTTGCCGGCGCCAGGCGCGGCAGCCGGGGCGGCCGTCGTGCCAGCCGGACGCGTACCGGTGCCCGTCGCAGGCTTGTGCAACGTGCCCTTGACGGCCGGCTTGGCCTCGACGGGCTTCGGCTCTTCCTTCTTGGCCACGAGCACGCGCTTGGGCGCGTTCATCATCTGGCGGATGGCTTCGGCCTCGGCCAGGGCCTTGCGGCGGCGTTCGTCCAGGTCGCGGGCACGGGCGGCCTCGGCGTCGGCGGCCGCCTTGGATTCGGCGGCGGCCTTGGCGCGGGCTTCTTCCTTGGCATCCTCGCGGGCCTTCTCGGCCGCGGCGCGGTCGGCGGCGACCTTGTCGGCGCTGGCCTTGGCGGCGGCGGCGGCATCGGCTTCGGCCTGGGCGCGGGCGGTGGGCGACGACGCCACACGGGCCTGGTGCGCAGCGGCGTTCAGCGCGGCAGCCTCGGCACGCGCACGCTCGACCTGCGCCTCGCGATCGCGGCGGGTACGGTCCACGGCGTCCACGGCATCGGCCTTGGCACGGGCAGCCGCTTCTTCAGCGTCTTCTCTTGCCTGGCGCTCGCGCTCGGCAGCCTCGGCCGCCTCACGCTCGGCGCGCTGCCGGGCGAGTTCCTCTTCCTGCCGGCGCAGGGCCTCGGCGGCCTGACGGGCCTCTTCCTCGCGGCGCGCCAACTCGGCCGCACGGCGGGCGAGTTCGGCCTCTTCCTCCTGCTGCGCGGCGGCGTTGTCGACCGGCGCATCGTCACGCTGCATGAAGGTGCGCTTCTTGCGCACCTCCACCTGGATCGTGCGCGCACGGCCCAGGGCGTCGGCCTGCTTGATTTCGCTGGTCGATTTCTTGGTCAGCGTGATCTTCTTGCGCTCAGGCGGCGCGGCAGTGCCATGGCTCGCCTTGAGGTGGCTGAGCAGGCGCTGCTTGTCGCCCTCGGTGAGGGCATCCGAAGCGGCAGACTTGGCCACGCCGGCGCTGCGGAGTTGGTCAAGCAAGGTTTCGGGCGTCTTCTTGAGTTCTTGTGCGAACTCTGCAACGGTAGTGCTGGACATAGGATCTGGTGCCTCCCATCACATCACTCTTGCGCGCCGTCGAACCAATGTTCGCGTGCCTTGAGGATGAGGGACTTTGCTTCGTCGGCGGTCTGGCCGGTGATTTCGGTGAGTTCGTCGACGGCGAGGTCGGCCAGGTCGTCGCGGGTGTGGATGCCGGCTTCCGCCAGCTTGCCGATCAGTTCGGGCGTCAGGCCTTCCAGGTCGCGCAGGTTCTGCGACACGGCCTCCACCTTCTCCTCGCGGGCGATCTCCATCGTGAGCAGCACGTCCTTGGCACGGGCGCGCAGTTCGTTGACGGTATCTTCGTCGAACGCCTCGATCTCGAGCATCTCGGCGATGGGCACGTAGGCCACCTCTTCCAGGCTGGAGAAGCCTTCCTGGATCAGGATGTCGGCGATTTCTTCATCGACGTCCAGCTTCTCCATGAAGAGCTGGCGCGTGACGGCGGTTTCCTCGGCCTGTTTCTGGGCCGATTCGTTCGCGTCCATGATGTTGATCTTCCAGCCCGTGAGCTCGGAGGCGAGCCGCACGTTCTGGCCGCCGCGGCCGATGGCGATGGCGAGGTTCTCCTCGTCGACCACCACGTCCATGGCGTGCTTCTCTTCATCGACGACGATGGACTGCACGTTGGCCGGGGCCAGCGCGCCGATGACGAACTGGGCCGGATCCTCCGACCACAGCACGATGTCCACGCGCTCGCCGGCGAGCTCGTTGGTCACGGCGTTGACGCGGGTGCCGCGCACGCCGACGCAGGTACCGATGGGATCGACGCGCTTGTCGTGGCTCAGCACGGCGATCTTGGCGCGGCTGCCGGGGTCGCGGGCGCAGCTCTTGATCTCGAGCAGGCCCTGCTCGATCTCGGGCACTTCGTTGCGGAAGAGCTCGATCATGAACTCCGGCGCCGAGCGCGACAGGATGATCGGCGCGCCGCGCAGCGTCAGGTCGACCTCCATGATCATGGCCCGGACGCGGTCGCCGTTGCGCAGGTTTTCCTTGGGGATCATCTCGCCGCGGCGCAGGCGGCCTTCGACGCGACCGGACTCGACAATGATGTCGCCCTTGTCCATGCGCTTGACGGTGCCGGTGAATATCTTCTCGCCGCGCGACATGAAGTCGTTGAGCAGCATCTCGCGCTCGGCGTCACGGATCTTCTGCAGGATCACCTGCTTGGCGGCCATGGCGCCGATGCGGCCGATGGGCAGCGATTCGACGGGCTCCTCGATGTACTCGTCGACCTGGATGTCGGCCACTTCTTCCTTGGCTTCGAACAGCAGGATCTCCTGGTCGGGCATCTGCAGGCCGGCCTCGTCGGGCACGACGTGCCAGCGGCGGAAGGTTTCATAGGCGCCGGTGTCGCGGTCGATGGCCACACGGATGTCCACATCGCCCGGATACAGCTTCTTGGTCGCCTGTGCCAGGGCGGATTCCACGGCAGCGAAGACGACGTCGCGCTCGACGTTCTTCTCGCGCGAGATCGCATCCACCAGCATCAACATTTCGCGATTCATTCGATGACCCTACTGTTCGTTCTTGTCACTGCGGCGTCGCCGCGCCGCTCTTGGGCTTGCGCCCCTTGAAATCCACGATGGGGGCGAGTCGCGCCTCGCGCAACTCGTCCAAGGTGAAGCCGAGCGCCTGCAGCGTGGCGGGCGCGCGCTTCTTGCTGATCTTCTGGCCCGGCTTGGCGGGCGTCGGCTCGTCGCTCCAGACAATCTGCCAGCCATGGCTGCCGTCAGCGGCCTCCACGCGCTCGAGCGTGCCGCGGAACTTCTTGCGGTTGGCGCTGACCTGGCCGGCGGCTGCCTGGCCCATGGGCGCCTTGAGCACGATGTCGATGACCTCGCCCGCGAAACGCTCGAAATCGCGATCGTGGCGAAGGGGACGATCGATGCCGGGCGAGGAGACCTCGAGCCGCTGGTAGTCGACGCCTTCGACCTCCAGGGTGTATTGCAACTGGCGGGTGACCTTCTCGCAGTCCTCGACGGTCACGAAGGCTTCTTCAACGCCTTCGGCAACGGGGCCCGCCCAGGGCAGATCGATCGTGACACGCAGCAATCCACCGGCCGAGCGCTCGATCTCGACCAGGTCGTAACCCAGCCCAGTCACTGTCTGGGCTACCGTTTTTTCTACCGTCTGCTGCAATGCCACCGTTCGCGTGCGTCCTTCTGACTGAAAGCCCTGGCCGATCTTTGCTGCCGCACCAGAACCGAAGGCCTGCCGGACGGCAGTGCATCCGGCGGGCCTGAACATCAAGTACCCGAGGCGGCGAAGAAGGGGGGACAACCAAAAAAAAAGGGCGGTGAGTACCCGCCCGTTTGGTCGTGAGCCTCCGATTATAGGGAATTTGTGTCGCAATTGCACCTGCTGCTCAGCGCGGCGGACAAGACGCACGCAGAAAGGCAAATGGGAGCCCGAATGGCCGCTCTTTCCTTTCGCATTCCCCGCCGTACCGAGCGCGCCGGATTCAGCGCCCACGCCCCTCGGATGCAGTGCGATGCCAGACGATCACGAACAGCAAAGCCCCCAGCATCAGCGCTGCCGCGGCCACCCACAGCGCCGGCGCAAAGCTGCCCCAGCGCTGCGCCACCGGCGCGGCGAAGAGCGGCCCCACGATCTGCCCCAGTCCGTAGGAGGCCGTGGCATAGCCGATCAGTCCGGCCGCCGCATTGCCACGCAACCGGCGCGCCTCCCGCACGGCGAACAGGGTGATCGCGGTGAAGGGCAGGCCCAGGAGCATGCTGCCGACCGCAAAGCCCGTGATCGTCGGCCACGTCACCGACAGCAGCACCCCCATCGCCTGCATCAGATAGCCACCGGCGAGCAGCAGCCGGTTGTCCCAATGCTGCGGTGCCCGGCCGCCGATCAGCACCCCCGGCACCACGGCCAGCCCGAACAGCGGCCAGAACAGGTCGGGCCAGGTCGAGCCCGGCAACGCCTGCCGGGCGATGACCGGAAGGAAGGTCGCCGTGATGATGTAGCCGAAGCCGGCCAGGCCGTAGAGCCCGATCAGCCAGGCCGCCTCGGCGCCGCCGCGGGCCGCGGCGGGCGGCGTGGACGGAGCCGCTGCGGACGCAGGCACTCCCTCGCACCCATCGTCGAAAACGCGCCAGACCAGCGCAATCAAGGCCAGGGCCAGGACGCCATACACGCACCAGGCGATCGAAGCCCCCCACCGCCCTGCCGGCCCACCCAGGAAGCCCGTGATCGCAATGCCCAGACCCGGCCCCGCATAGATGACGCCCCCCAGTCCGGGCGCATGCACCTCGGCCAGCCGGCGCGCACCCCATCCGCTGGCAAAGACGAAGACCCAGGCGCTCGCGAGCCCGGCCGCCGTGCGCAAGGTGGCCCAGGAGGCAAAGCCATGCAGCAACCCCATGCCGACCAGCAGCGCGGCCGTGGCCACCAGCCCCCCGCGAACCAGCGTGCGCGCAGGCGCACGCAGCCAGGCGCTGGACAAGGCGCCGACGAAATACCCCAGGTAGTTGAGCGAGGCCAACACGCCGCCCGCCTGCAGGTCGATCTGTCCCTCGCCGAGCATGACCGGCAGCATGGGCGTGAAGGCGAAACGGCCCAGACCCATGGCGACCGCCAGCGCCACCATGCAGCCCAGGGCGGCGCGCCAGGCCTGGGCGCCTTCGGAGCGCGGGCCGCCCTGACCGGTGCCGCTCACGCGGGATGCCCCACCAGCGCCGCGGAGACCAACTGACGGGTATACGCATGGGTGGGTGCGCCGAGGACGGCATCGACCGGCCCCTGCTCGACGATGCGCCCATCCTTCATGACGACCACGCGATGCGCCATCGCCTGGACGACCTCGACGTCGTGCGTGATGAGCAGGTAAGCCAGACCCTGCTCGCGCTGCAGCCGCTGCAGCAGGGCCAGCACCTGCTTCTGGATGGTGACGTCGAGCGCACTGGTGGGCTCGTCCAGCACCAATAGGCGCGGCTGCACGATCAGCGCACGCGCGATGGCGATGCGCTGGCGTTGGCCACCCGAGAACTCGTGCGGATAGCGGGACAACAGCTGCGGGAACTGCGCTTCCTCGAGCCCGACTTCCGCCAGCGCCTGCACGACACGCGCATGCCGTTCGGCTGCCGTCAACTCCGGCGCATGGACCGACAGGCCCTCGCCCACGATCTGCGCCACGGTCATTCGCGGCGACAGCGACGAAAACGGATCCTGGAACACGGCCTGCACCTGCCGTCGCAGGGCGCGGTCGGCCTTGGCGCCGCGGCGCCAGGCCTTGCCGGCCACGCGCATCTCGCCCGCAAAGGGCAGCAAGCCCAGCGCAGCCAACGCCAATGTCGACTTGCCGGAGCCGGACTCGCCGACGACGCCGAGCGTCTCGCCGGGCTGGATCTGGAGTTCGGCGTCCTGCACCGCAACGAACCGGTCGCGTCCGAACCAGCCGCGAAAGCCCGGACGCGGCACCGGATAGCTGACCATGACCTCGCGGGCCGACAACACCGGCGTGTCGCGGCCTTCCGCCGGCACATCGGCCACCCGCCGCTCGGGACGGCTGTCGATCAGTTTGCAGGTGTAGGGATGGCGCGGCGCATCGAAGACCTGCCGCACGCTGCCCTGCTCCACCAGCCGCCCATGCTCCATGACCGCGACGCGGTCGGCAAAGCGGCGCACGAGGTTCAGGTCGTGCGTGATCATCAGCACGGCCATGCCATGGCGCTGCTGGAGCGTGTCGACCAGGTCGAGGATTTGCACGCGCAGCGTCACGTCCAGGGCCGTGGTGGGCTCGTCGGCCAGCAACAGCCGCGGCTTGCAGGCCAGCGCCATGGCGATCATGGCGCGCTGGCGCTGCCCGCCCGACAGCTGATGCGGAAAGGCACGGGCGCGGCGCGCCGGCTCCGGCACGCCCGTGTCGGCGAGCAACTGCACCGCTGCCTCGTGCGCATTGCGGGCATCGAGGCCTTCGTGCAGCCGCAGCACCTCGGCGATCTGGTCGCCCACCGGGTAGAGCGGGTTCAGGGCCGTCATCGGCTCCTGGAAGATCATGGCGATCTCGCGGCCGCGAACGCCGCGCAGCGAGCGCTCGGGCAAGGCCAGCAGATTGCGCGGCGGATCGCCGTCCAGCCAGACTTCGCCGCTCACCTGAGCATCGGGCACCAGCCGCAGCAGACTCAGCGCCGTGACGGTCTTGCCCGAACCGGATTCGCCAACGAGCGCCAGCTTCTCGCCGGCGGCCAGATCGAAGTCGACGCCGTGCACCACCGGCTTGCCATCGAAGGCGATACGCAGGTCCTTCACACGCAGGAGCGGCTGGGTCATGGGTCAGGCCTTCCGCGGATCCATGGCGTCGCGCAGCGCGTCGCCCATGAAGGTGAGCAACATCAGCGTCACCACCAGCACGCCGAAGGTGGACAGCGAGATCCACCAGGCATCGATGTTGGCCTTGCCCTGGTTAAGCAGCTCGCCCAGCGAGGGCGTGCCCGGTGGCACCCCGAGGCCGAGGAAGTCCAGCGAGGTCAGCGCGAGGATGGCCGCACTCATGCGAAAGGGCAGGAAGGTCACTACCGGCACCAGGCTGTTGGGCAGGATGTGGCGCCACATGATGGCGAGGTTGCCCACCCCGAGGGCGCGGGCCGCGCGCACATAGTCCATCTGCCGGTTGCGCAGGAACTCGGCCCGCACATAGTCCGACAGCCCCATCCAGCCGAAGAGCGACAGCAGCACCAGCAGCAGCGCCACGCTGGGCGCGAAGATCGCGCTGAAGATGATGAGCAGGTAGAGCTCGGGCATCGAGCCCCAGATCTCGATGAAGCGCTGGAAGGCCAGGTCGGTCTTGCCGCCGAAGAAGCCCTGGATGGCGCCGGTGATCACGCCGAGCACCACGCCGATGACCGTCAGTGCCAGTGCGAACAGCACGCTCACACGAAAACCGTAGATGAGTTGCGCCAGCAGATCGCGGCCCCGGTCATCGGTGCCCAGCAGGTTCTCGGACGAAGGCGCGGCCGGATTGGGCCGGCTGGCAAAGTAGTTGAGCGTGCGCGGTCCGTAGGGATTGGGTGCATAGACGGCCCAGTTGCTGCCCTGGGTGATGCGCTCTCGGATGAAGGGATCCAGATAGTCGGCAGGGGTCTCGAAATCGCCGCCGAAGGTCTTCTCGGAGTATTCGGTCAGCACCGGAAAGTACAGCCGGCCCTCATAGCGCACCAGCAGCGGCCGGTCGGAGGACAGCACCTCGGCGAAGAGGCTGAGCACCACCAGCACGACAAAGAGCACCAGGCTGACGAAGCCCAGACGGTTGCGGCGGAAGCGCCGCCACGCGCGGCGACCGGGCGACAGCGGGACGGGAGACGCGGAAGGATCGCTCATGCTCAATCGAACTTCACGCGCGGGTCGACCCACACGTAGCACAGGTCGCTGATCAGCTTGGTCACCAGGCCGATCAACGTGAAGAGGTAGAGCGTGCCCAGCACGACCGGATAGTCGCGGCGGATCACGCTCTCATAGCTGAGAAGGCCCAGGCCGTCGAGCGAGAACAGCGTCTCGATCAGCAGCGAGCCGGTGAAGAAGGCACCAATGAACGCGGCGGGGAAGCCTGTGATGATCGGGATCAGCGCATTGCGCATGACGTGCTTCCACAGGATCTGCTTCTCGCGCAGGCCCTTGGCGCGGGCCGTCAGCACGTACTGCTTGCGGATCTCTTCAAGGAAGGCGTTCTTCGTCAGCATGGACGTGACGGCGAAGCTGCCCAGCACCATGGCCGTGATGGGCAGCGCGATGTGCCACAGGTAGTCGACGATGCGCGCGCCCCACGAGAGCTGCTCCCAGTTGGCCGAGGTCAGCCCGCGCAGCGGGAACCACTGCAGTTGCCCGCCAAAGATCACCAGCAGCGCGACGCCCAGCACGAAGCCCGGAATCGCATAGCCCACCAGCACGAGCAGCGTGGTGATGAAGTCGAAGCGCGTGCCGGCCCGCACCGCCTTCGCCACACCCAGTGGCACGGCAATGAGGTAGCTGATGAAGAAGGTCCACAGACCCAGGCTGATCGACACCGGCAGCTTTTCCTTGACCAGGTCCCAAACGGCCTTGCGCTGGTAGAAGCTCTGGCCGAGATCGAAGCGCGCGAAGGCCGTGAGCATCTGCCAGAAGCGCTCGGGCGCCGGCTTGTCGAAGCCGTACAGCGCCTTGATCTCGGCCACCTGTTGCGTGCTGAGTCCCTGGCGGCCGCGGTAGGCAGAGCCGCCGGCCGAAGGCCCTTCGCCGCCGGCCGAGCGGCCCTGCAGTTGCGAGACCATCTGCTCGACCGGACCGCCCGGCACGAACTGGATGACCGCGAAGCTCACCAGCAGCACGCCCAGCAGGGTCGGCACCATCAGCAGCAGACGTTTGAGGATGTAGATGGGCATGCCGCGCTGCCTACTTGTTGCTGGGGGACGCCCACCACGTTGCCGCGGCCCAGCTGTCCGGTTCGTAGTAGGGCGGGACGCTCGGCGGCAGCACGAAGCCGGCGGGCCGGTAGCCCACTAGGAAGCCACTGCTGTACCACTGCGGGATGCCGTAGTAGCCGTTGGTGAGCACGCGGTCGAGCGCGCGCATGGCGGCGCCCAGCTCGTCGCGCGTGGTGGCGGCCAGCACGCGGCGAATGAGCGCGTCCACCGCCGGATCCTTCAGGCCCCAGTAGTTGGCCGACCCATGCGTGCCGGCTGCTTCGGAGCCGAAGTATTCGAGCAGTTCGCTGCCCGGCGTGGTCCGTGCCGGGATGCGGATGCTGCCGAGCTCGAAATCGAAGTCGTCCATGCGCTGCTGGTACAGCGCACCGTCGACGTTGCGCACCGTCATCTGGATGCCCAGCTTGGCCATGGCGGCCTGCATCGGCAGCACCAGCCGCACGCCCGAAGGCTGGGCGTTCAGGTATTCGAGCGTGAACGCTTCGCCCTTGGCATTGCGCAGCGCGCCGTCGCGATAGGTCCAGCCCGCTTGGGCGAGCAGATCGCGGGCCTTGCGCAGGTTCTCGCGCAGGCTGGA
This sequence comes from Pseudacidovorax intermedius, assembly GCF_003350475.1. Lineage (GTDB taxonomy): Bacteria > Pseudomonadota > Gammaproteobacteria > Burkholderiales > Burkholderiaceae_C > Xenophilus > Xenophilus intermedius. The sequence goes on along the minus strand of NZ_QQAV01000009.1, from coordinate 251,547 downwards.
GGGCGGCACGGTGCTGGGCGACAGCGGCACCGGCCCGAAGACCTCGGGCCGCAGTTGGGCGCGCAGCGGCTCCAGCAAGGCCAGTTCATCGGCGCCTGGCAGGCCCTTGGCCTGGAAGGGGCTGTTGGGAAACCAGCCCTGCACGCGCGTGTAGATGCCATAGAACATCTGGCGGTTCAGCCATTCGAAGTCCATGGTCAGGGCCAGCGCCTGGCGCACCCGCACGTCCTGCAGCTTGGGGTTGCGCAGGTTGAAGATGTAGCCCTGGTAGTCGCCCGGCGCGCCGCTGGGAAAGACCTGCTTCTTCACCTCGCCGCGGTCGAAGGCGCGGCCGGTGTACTGGCGCGCCCAGTTGCGCGAGATGAACTCGCGCTTGAGGTCGTACTCGCCCGCCTTCAGGCCCTCGAAGCGGGCCGTATCGTCCAGGTAGAGCTTGTAGGTGATGCGGTCGAAGTTGTACTGCCCGCGGCGCACCGCGAGGTCACGCCCCCAGTAGTTCTTGTCGCGCACGTAGGTGATGTCACGGCCCAGCCGGGCGCTGGATGGCCGATACGGACCAGAGCCGATGGGCAGTTCGGTGATGACTTGGTCGAAGGGCTTGCCCTGGCCCCAGCGCTGGCTGAAGACCGGAATGCCGCCGGCCAGCAGCGGCAACTCGCGGTTGTCCGAATCGAAGTCGAAGCGCACCACGCGCTCACTGACGGCCTTGACGCTGCGGATGCCCGCCAGCAGCGTGCGGTACTGCGGCGCCGCCTGCTTGCTGATGAGCGTACGCCACGAATACACGACGTCTTCGGCCAGCACTGGCGTGCCGTCGCTGAAGCGCGCCTCGGGCCGCAGGCGGAATACGGCAGAGCGATGGTCGGGCGCCACCTCCACATCCTCGGCCAGCAGGCCGTAGGCCGTCGAGGGCTCCTGCAGATTGCCCACGAGCAGCGACTCGAACACCAGGTCCGTGAGGCCTGCGGGCGCGGTGCCTTTGAGTGTGAAGGGATTGAACTTGTCGAACTGCGTGACCGCGATCGGCGGCACCAGCCGGATCTCCCCGCCCTTGGGTGCGTCCGGATTGACGTAATCGAAGTGGGTGAAGCCGGCGGAGTACTTGATGTCGCCGAACTGGGCATAGGCGTGCGCACCCCACACGGGCAGCGCCGCAACCAGGAGGGCCGGGAGCAGCCAGAGTCGCATGCGAGAATTCTGCCCAAGTTTTTCTCAAGGCAGACCCATGGGCTTTCTCAGCGGCAAGAAACTTCTGATCACCGGCGTCCTTTCCAATCGTTCCATCGCCTACGGCATCGCCAAGGCCTGCCATGCGCAAGGCGCAGAACTCGCCTTCAGCTACGTGGGCGAACGCTTCAAGGACCGCATCACCGAGTTCGCTGCCGACTTCGATTCCAAGCTGGTCTTCGACTGCGATGTGGGTGACGACGCCCAGATTGCCAAGCTGTTCGAGGACCTGTCGCAGACCTGGCCCAAGTTCGACGGCTTCGTGCACAGCATCGGCTTTGCGCCGCGCGAGGCCATCGCCGGCGACTTCCTGGAAGGGCTGTCGCGCGAAGCGTTCAAGATCGCGCACGACATCAGCGCCTACAGCTTCCCGGCCATGGCCAAGGCCGCCCTGCCCTACCTCAACGACCAGGCGGCGCTGCTCACGCTGACCTACCTGGGCGCCGTGCGTGTGGTGCCCAACTACAACACGATGGGCCTGGCCAAGGCCAGCCTGGAAGCCTCGGTACGCTACCTGGCCGGCTCGCTGGGCCCCAAAGGCGTACGCGTCAACGGCATCAGCGCCGGCCCCATCAAGACGCTGGCGGCCAGCGGCATCAAGGGATTCGGCAAGCTGCTGCCCGCCGTGGCGGCCGTCTCGCCCATCCGCCGCAACGTGACCATCGACGACGTGGGCAATGTGGCCGCCTTCCTGCTGTCCGACCTGGCCGGTGGCGTGACGGCCGAGATCACCTACGTGGACGGCGGCTTCAGCAACGTGGTCGGCGGCATCGACGAGCCGTCCGAAGGCTGAGCCACTATCCCTTTCTCTTGTGATGAACATGCGCCGTCGCGGTCTTCTGCTGGCGGCGTTTTCGTTTGCGCTGAGCGCGCCAGCATGGGCCGCGCAGCCTGCCCTCATGCTGGCGGAAGTCTGGCGCCCGGGCATGCCGCTGGACGGCTACTGGGTCAGCGAGAAGTACGACGGCGTGCGCGGCTTCTGGGACGGGCAGGCCTTGTGGACGCGCGGCGGCGAGCGCATCGCCGCGCCGGCCTGGTTCACGGCAGGCTGGCCGCAGCAACCCATGGATGGCGAGCTCTGGGCCGGCCGCGGGCGCTTCGAGCATGCCTCGGGCACGGTGCGCAGCCAGGCGCCCGACGATGCGGCCTGGCGCGCCATGCGCTTCATGGCCTTCGACCTGCCCGCAGAATCCGGTGACTTCGACCATCGACTGCAGGTGCTGCAGCGGCTGCTTCCGATCAAGGCCATCCCCTGGCTCGAGCCCGTGCGGCAGGAACGCGCCACCACGGCCGAGGCGCTCAGGCGACAGCTCGACGCCACAGTGCGGGCTGGCGGCGAAGGACTGATGCTGCACCGGGGCAGTTCGCTCTATGGCGCGGGCCGCAGCGCGGATCTGCTCAAGGTCAAGCCCTACGACGATGCCGAGGCGGTGGTGCTCGCGCACCTGCCGGGCCAGGGCCGGCATGCCGGCCGGATGGGCGCGCTGCAGGTGCGCACACCCGAAGGCGTGGTGTTCAAACTGGGCGGCGGATTCACCGATGCACAGCGCGACGATCCGCCGCCTGTGGGCAGCACGGTCACCTACCGCTACAACGGGCTCACGGCACAGGGCGTTCCACGCTTCGCGCGCTTCATGCGCGTGCGCACGGATCGCTGAGTCACGTGGAGCCCACGCCGCCCCCAACGCCCGCCGTTCAGCCGCAGGACGCGGCACCCCGCCGCCTGCGCGGCCCGGCGCGCTGGCTGATGATGGCTCTGGCCGTGGTGGCGTTGGTGCTGGCCGTGGCCGGTGTCGTCCTGCCGGGCCTGCCCACCACGCCCTTCGTTCTGCTTGCCGCCTGGGCGGCCGCCCGCAGTTCGCCGAGGCTCGCGGGCTGGCTCGAAAGGCACCCGCTCTTTGGGCCGTTGATCTTGAACTGGCGTGCGGGTGGCCGCGTCAGCCGACGGGCCAAGCGCAGCGCGGCAGCGGCCATGACCGTGTGCGCCGTCGTGCTGATCTGGCTGTCGCCCTCCCGCTGGGGGGCCGCAGCAGGAATCGGCGCCATGGCCTGCGTGCTGATCTGGCTGTGGCGGCGGCCGGAGCCGTGAGACTCGGATCGCGGCTCCGGCCAGGCGGCATCGGCGCGGATGGCCTCAGCGGCATCACGCCAGGCTCCCGTCGCGCGCCGGCAGGCGTTCAGGCTGACGGCCATTCGCCGCGCGCCAGCCGCGCTTCGATGTCGTCCAGCACCGGCATCAGGTCCGCCACGCTGTCGATCACGTAGTGCGCCCCGGCGCTCTTCAGTTCCGCCGTCGCGCGGGCACGCACCTGCGCCTGGCCTGCGGCATCGAGCGCCTGCCACTCGGCCAGCGTCAGGCCCGCCGCATTGCCGCTGATCGCCAGCCCCACGGCCCAGGTGCCGGCATTCAGGCCCTCCTGCACGCCGACACCGGTGTCGTCCACCTTGACCACCGTATGGGCCGGCCACACGCCGAGGTCGGCGAAGCAGCGGTACATCATCAAGGGCGAAGGCCGGCCGGCCGCCAGGTCGCCCGCGCACACGAGGTTGTCCGGCACGTAGCCGCCCTTGGCGGCGATGGGCGTCACCACCTCCATGATCGGCCGGTTGTAGCCGGTGGTGGAGCCAATACGCAGGCCACGCGCACGCACGGCGGCCACGGTGTCGAGCGCGCCCGGGATGAAGTCGCAGAAGTCGGGCACCACGGCAGCGTTCATCGGCGTGAACACCTCGTAGAGCTCGTCGATGTCGGCCCGCGTGAAGCCGCGGCCGAAGCGCGCCTCCCATTGTGCTGCCACGCGTGGCAACTGGCTGAGCGCATGAATGTGGTCCCACTTGGCCACGCCCATGGGCCCGCGCGCCTCGGAGATGCTGAGGTCGATGCCGTAGCGCTCGAACAGACGCACGAAGGCGCCCATCGGCGCGCAGGAGCCGAAGTCGATGATGGTGCCGGCCCAGTCGAAGACGACGGCCTGGAGTTTTTGCTGGTCAGTCATGGGATAAGCGGTGGGTCGACCTACCAGCCGGCGAAGACTTCTTCGGCGATGCCGAAGGCCGTGCTGGCGCCGGTGCCGCTGGTGACGATCACCAGCCGGGTGGCGTCGTCCGGCGCGTCGATCAGGCAGTCGGTGTCGGGCGACGAGGGATAGGTGCCCACCCAGCGCTGGGTGACGGTGTAGTCGGGCAGGTGCAGCGCCTGCTGCATGTGACGCAGCATCAGCGCGTCGACCTGCGTGTCGGCGAAGGGTTCGAGCACCGGGCCGTAGTGGTGGGAGTCCCCCACCACCAGCGAGCCGTCGGCGCTCTGCACCACGATCAGGTGGATGCCGTGGGCCAGCGACCCGCCCTCCTCCGCCTCCAGTTGGGCCCGCAGCGCCTGCGCCGCCGGCAGCTTGCTGTAGCCGTGGTAGCGCACCAGGCTCAGGTCGGCCATGACCGAGCCGGGCAGCTTGAAGCCCTTGGGCGGCTGAACACGCAGCATGTGCAACTGACACAGCTGCAGGCGATGCGGCGCCAGCCGCTCGGCAAACAGGCCGTTCAGTTCGATGTTGGTGCAGGCGACCACGCGCTCCGCATGCAGCGTGGCGCGGGCGGTGCGCACGCGCGGCGTCGCCACCTCCAGCACCTGTTCGCTGAAGCGGAAGACCACGCCATGCGCCTCGGCCAGCCAGGCCGCCAGCAGGCCGATGGCGGTGCGCGACTCCACACGCGCCTCATGCGGGCTGTAGAGGACCGCACGGGCCGGGCCTTCGGGCCCGTCCAGCCGCAACGTCGGTGCGCGCTGCGCGGCCTCGGCCACGTCCAGCAGTTCGCAGCCTTCGGCCATCTCGGTGTCCATGAACTGCTCCAGCACCGCCAGCGCCTTGTCGCGGAAGGCCGTGAGGTACAGGCCCTGGTGAACCACCTCGACGCCCGCCTGCGGCGCCACCTCGCCCCACACCTCGCGTGCGCGTCGGGCGCGGCGCCAGGTGTCGCCGGCGCCCTGTCCGGTCACGGTCACGAAGCCGAAGTTGCGGATGGACGCACCGACGCAGGCGGCGTCCTTCTCGATCACGCAGACATTGAGGCCGCGCCGCGCGGCGGTGTATGCATGCGCCAGGCCGACGATGCCGGCACCGACCACGATCAGGTCGAAATGGGTGTTGCTCATTCGTGGGAATCCCTTTGGCTCATCGCAGCCGCCAGCGCTGGGTGCGGCGGTCCACCCAACGGCCGAGCAGCAGGTACAGCACGTTCACGATCGCCGAGGTCCCGGCGATCAATACCGCCATGGCGGCGGCAGCGCCGATCTCGCCCGCCTCGTCGAGGTTGAGGATGGCGACCGAGGCCAGGCGCGTCTCGGGCGAGTACAGGAAGACGACCGCCGAGATGGTGGTCATCGCGTTGATGAAGAAGTAGCGCGACACGTCCAGCAGCACGGGCAGGCAGATCGGCAGCGTGACGCGGCGCACGGTGGTGAACACCGGCACCTTGAGTGAGGCGGCGACGGCCTCGAACTCGCCGTCGATGGCCTTCAGGGCCGTCACCATGGTCAGGTGACCCGTCGTGTAGAAGTGCACCACCGTGCACAACACCAGCAGGCCCATGGTCTGGTACAGGCCATTGAGCGGGTTCCACGGCGCGTTGAAGAAGAAGATGTAGCCCAGGCCGAGGACCAATCCCGGCACCGCCATGGGCAGCATGGCCATCAACCGGATCAGGGGACGCAGCACATCCAGGCCGCGCGTCTTCTCCAGCAGGTAGGCGCCGCAGAACACCACGGCTGTGCCGACCACGGACGTACAGGCTGCCAGCAGCAGGCTGTTGAGCACCGCGCCGCCCAGTTCGGCATCGACGATGCCGGCGACGTAATGGTCGAGGCTGGGCGTGAGGTTGTAGGGCCACAGCTTGGCAAAGGAAGCGAACACCGCCATGCCGAACATCGCCACCATCAGTGCGCACACGAGCAGGCAATAGGCAGTCATGGCCGCATCGAAGCCCTTTGCAGGCCGGGGCGCCAGCGCCACGGCGCGCGCCGTGAGCATGGCCGTCTGCTTGCGCTGCACCAGGTGGTCGACCGCGAAGGTCAGCAGCGCGGGCGCCAGCAGCAGCAGGGCCACGACGGCGCCACGCTGAAAGTCCTGCTGGCCGATCACCAGCTTGAACACGTCGGTCGCCAGCACGTTGAAGTTGCCGCCGACCACCTTGGGAATGCCGAAATCGGTGATGACCAGCGTGAACACCACCAAGGCGGCGGAGATCAGCCCGTACTTCGCGCCCGGCAGCGTGATGGTGAAGAAACGCCGCAGGGTGCGCGTCCCCATCGCATCGGCGGCTTCATAGAGCCGTGCGTCGGCCAGCGACAGCGCCGTCACCAGGATCATCAGCGCATGCGGGAAGGTGGCGAAGCATTCCGCGAGCACGATGCCCGGCGCGCCATAGATGCTGTCGAAGCCCAGCGCCTGCCACAGCGCCTTGGCCGCGCCCTGGTTGCCGAACCAGTAGATCAGTGAGATGGCCGACAGCAGCGAAGGCGCAAGCAGCGGCAGCAGCGTGATGCTGCGCAGCAGGCCCTTGGCGGGCATGCAGCTGCGCGTGAGCGCATAGGCGAAGCCGAAGGCCAGCGGGATCACGAGGGCCGTCACCAGTGCGGAGACCCACAGGCTGTTCCAGAGGCTGCCCAGCAAGGCGGGCGATGCGAGGTAGGCGCGGAAGTGGCCCCAGCCCGAGCGCTCCTCGGTCTGCTGCAGCGCCTGCGACAGGATGGCACCCAAGGGCAACAGCAGGCCGATGACCAGCAACAGCGCCACGGCCACCAGCAGCAGGTGCGCCACACGGTCGCTCCAGTGCACATGCAGCCGGACAGCCGGCAGGCGGATCGCAGTCTGCATGCTCAGGCCTCCGTCGCGGGGAAGGCGCGCAGCCGGTCCAGCCGCAGCGCGAAGCGCAACCGACGGCCCTGCTGCACGCCGAACTCGTCCATCTGGTTGAGCGAGAACTGCAGCTGCAGCGGCTCGGGCAGCCCCTCCACCACCAGCTCGGCCAGGCAGTTGCCACCCAGGAACTCGATGTGCGCCACCGTGCCCGTGCACAGGCCCGGGTGGTCGGCGTCGAAGCCGGTCATCGCGCGGTCTTCCGGACGCAGGTAGAGCATCACCTCGCGGCCCGCGCGGTACTCCGCCCCATGGCCGGGCTCGACCTGCCAGCGCCGGTCGCCGCATTGGAACCAGCGCCCGCCCTCAGCCACGGCGGGCAGCCGGTTGACCTTGCCGACGAACTCGGCCACGAAGGGCGTCGCGGGCTCGCGATACACCTGCAGCGGCGTGCCCACCTGCTCGATCACGCCGTGGTTCATCACCACGATGCGGTCGGCGATGGACAGGGCCTCTTCCTGGTCGTGCGTCACCATGATGGTGGTGACGCCCAGCCGCCGCTGCAGCGCACGGATCTCGTTGCGCAGGTGCACCCGCACGATGGCGTCGAGCGCCGACAGCGGCTCGTCCAGCAGCAGCAGGCCCGGCGAGGCGGCCAGTGCGCGCGCCAGCGCCACCCGTTGCTGCTGGCCGCCCGACATCTGCGCCGGATACTTGCCGCCGCTGCCGGGCAGGCCCACGAGCTGCAGCAGCTCATCGACACGCGCGGCGATGTCCTTGCGCGGGCGCCGCTGGTTGACCAGCCCGTAGGCCACGTTGTCCGCGATGCTCAGGTTGGGAAAGAGCGCATAGGACTGGAAGACGATGCCGTAGTCGCGCTGTGCAGGCGGCAGGCGCGAGATGTCGGTGCCGCTCTGCCAAAGCTGGCCACCCGTCTGCACTTCCAGCCCCGCAATGATGCGCAGCAAAGTGGTCTTGCCGCAGCCCGAGGGACCGAGGAAACACACCAGCTCACCCTGCGGAATGGTCAGGTCGATGGACTCCAGCGCCGTGAAGCTGCCGAAGCGCTTGTGCACGCCTTGCAGCCGCAGGTAGTCGGGTTGGGGCACGCTTTCGACCAGGGTCAGCGGCGCCGGCGCAGCACCCACGCTGCGTTCGGCCGCATGGGCACGCGCCGGCGCGTTCATCACTTCTTCGCCTCGCTCTTGGCGTCGTAGCGGCGCGTCCACTCGGCCAGGGTGCGCTCGCGGTTGGTGGCCGACTTCTCGAAGTCCATTTTGATCAGGCGGGCCTCGTAGTCGTCGGGAATGCCCGCCAGCTTGGGGGCCACGCCCGGCTGGGCGGTCACGGCGAAGTTCTTGCCATAGAGCAGCATGGCGTCCTTCGACGTCGCCCAGTTCGCCAGCTTCTTGGCAGCGTCCAGCTTCTTGGTGCCTTTGTAGATGCCGACGGCCTCCAGGTCCCAGCCCAGGCCCTCCTTGGGGAACACCAGCTCGATGGGCGCACCCTTGGCCTTGTTGGTGTAGCCGCGGTATTCGAAGGAGATGCCCGCCACGTACTCGCCGGAGGCCGCCATGTTGCAAGGCTTGGAGCCGGAGTGCGTGTACTGCGCGATGTTCTCGTGCAGCGCGTCCATGTACTTCCAGCCACCGCCCTTGCCCGCGTCGTCGCCCCACAGTTGCAGCCAGGCCGCGACGTCGAAGTAGCCGGTGCCCGACGAGGCGGGGTTGGGCATCACCACTTGGCCCTTGTACTCGGGCTTGGTGAGGTCCTTCCAGGTGGTGGGGATGGGGATGTTCTTCTTCTTGGCCTCGACCGTGTTGAAGCACACGACGGCACCGAACACGTCCATGCCGACCCAGGCGGGCGGGTTCTTCTTGTCGCGGTACTGCGGCATGACCGCATCCAGATTCAGCGGTGCATAGGGCTCGAGCATGCCCTGCTTGTCGAACAGCGCCATGCTGGAGGCGGCCACGCCCCACACCACGTCGGCCTGTGGATTGGCCTTCTCGGCCAGCAGCTTGGCGGTGATCACACCGGTGGAGTCGCGCACCCACTTGATCTCGATGTCGGGCTCGACCTTGTTGAAGGCACTCTGGTAGGCCTTGAGCTGGTCGGTCTCCAGCGCGGTGTAGACCGTCAACTGGGTCTTCTGCGCGAAGGCCGCGCCGGTGGCGGCCAGGCCGATGAGGGCGATGGCAATGGTCTTGACGGAAAAGTGCATGGGCAGGCTCCTCGATGAAATGACCGGGCGAATGTGCCGCCGCGAAACGACATCTTCGTGACACGGTCGCCAAGCAAAATCGGGGCCTGCTCCACCTCTTTGTCTATTGTTCTTTGTAGATCGTAGACAATCTACGCTCTCGAACCTACCATCGCGCCATGCCTGCCGCCCCTGCCAAGAAGGTCTCTTCCCATCCCGTCATCGCACAGCTTCAGTGCCATTCGCTGGCGAATGTGGTGCAGGCCGAGATCGAACGCATGATCCTGGATGGTGAGCTCGGCCCCGGCGCCAAGCTCACCGAGGCCACGCTGGCCGACCAGTTGGGCGTCTCGCGCGGGCCGGTGCGCGAGGCCTTCCGCATGCTGGAGGAAGGCGGTCTGGTGCGCACCGAGAAGAACCGCGGCGTCTTCGTGCGCGACGTCCCCATCGAGGAAGCGCTGGAGATCTTCGAGGTGCGTGCCGTGATGGACCTCTATGTGGGCCGCAAGCTGGCCGAGACGGCCGCCCCGGCCCAGGTGCGCGAACTGCGGCAGCTGGTCGAGGCCATGGACCAGGCGGTGAAAGCGGGCGATGCCAAGGACTACCACCGCTTCAACCTCGCCTTCCATGACCGCCTGCTGGAGCTGGCCGGCAACGCCAAGCTGGTCGCCACCTACCGCAAGCTGGTGAACGAGCTGTCGCTGTTCCGCCGGCAGAACCTCACCGACGAATCGATGGCCGTCTACTCGCGCGAGCATCGCGCCATCCTCAAGGCCATCGCCTCCGGTGACCCGGAGGCGGCGGGCCAGGCCATGTACCAGCACGTCATGAACAGCCGCGAGCGCACGCGGCTGAACTGGGAAAAGCAGCGCGGCTCGACCACGGGCAGCGGCGCTGCCTCGCTCGCCACGCCCTGAGGCCCGCCATGCTGACCCTGCACGACATCGAGAACCTCTTCGCGCGCCGCGGCGCCGAGCAGTACAGCGGCGAACCCGTGACCCAGTTGGAACATGCGTTGCAGAGCGCCTGCCTGGCCGAGCAGGAAGGTGCCGACGACGCGCTCGTCACGGCCGCGCTGCTGCACGACATCGGCCATCTGCTCAATGACCAGGGCGAGACGCCGACGCTGCGCGGCATCGACGACCGGCACCAGTTCCATGCCCTGCCCTTCCTGCGCGGGCTCTTTCCGGACCGCGTCCTTGACGCCATTGCCTGGCATGTCGATGCCAAGCGTTATCTGTGCGCGACCCGTCCGGACTACTGGGCCGCGCTCTCGGACGACTCCAAGCGCAGCCTGGTTCTACAGGGCGGGGTATTCAGCGACGAAGAAGCCATGCGCTTCATGCAGCGCCCGCACGCCCAGGAGGCGGTCCGCCTGCGGCTGTGGGACGACACGGCCAAGCAGGCCGACCTCGCCACTCCCGACCTGCCGCACTATCTGGCGCGCGCGCGTCGCTGTATGCTGGCCCCAGGCGCATGACGCTGACGGGCCCCGTCGCGCTGGCCGTGCTGTTCGGCGCCGTGCTCCATGCCAGCTGGAATGCACTCATCAAGTCGGCGTCGGACAAGTCGCTGGACACGGCGCTGATCCACAGTCTTGGACTGTTTATCGCGCTGCCCATCCTGGCCTTCACCGGCCTGCCTGCCGCCGCTTCGTGGCCCTATCTGGCCGCCTCGGTGGTGATCCATGTGGGCTACTACGTGGCCCTGGCCGGCGCGTACAAGCACGGCGACCTGGGGTTGGCCTATCCGGTGATGCGCGGCAGTGCGCCACTGCTGGTGGCCCTCAGCAGCCTTGCCGTGATGGGCGAGCGTCTCTCGGTATTCGCATGGTTCGGTGTGGCCGGCATCTGCGTGGGTGTGCTCACGCTCGGCCTGTCACCCGGTCATCTGCACACGTCCGGGCACCGCGGTAAGGCCCTGGGCTTCGCGCTGGCCAACGCCTGCATCATCGCGCTCTACACCGTGATCGACGGCCTCGGCGTGCGGGCCAGCGGCAACGCCGCCGCCTACGTCGCCCTGCTCTTCGTCTTCGACGGCCTGCCCTTCATGCTGCTGGTGCTGTGGCGGCGCGGCCCGCAAGGGCGGCGTGATGCTATCGCCTACATGCGTGGCCGCCTGGGTGTGGCGTGGCTGGGCACGGCGGCCTCGCTGGCCAGCTATGGCATCGCGCTCTGGGCCATGACGCGGGCGCCCGTGGCGGTGGTGGCGGCACTGCGCGAGACCTCGGTGCTTTTCGCCGCGCTCATTGGCACGCTGTGGCTGCGGGAGCGCTTCGGCCTGCAGCGCGCCCTCGGCACCGCCGTGGTGGTCGGCGGCGTGATGGCACTGCGCTTCGGGTGATGCGGGCGCGCAGCGCACCAGGGCTGCGCGCCGTTGAGCGCAGGCTCAGCGCTTGACGCAATCCGCGTAGTAGCGCTTCTTGCCCTTCTCGTCCACGCGGGCCACCAGGCCGTGGATGTCGGTCTCGAAGCCCGGGCACTCCAGGTTGAACTGGCGCGCGAACTTCAGGTAGTCCACGATCTTCTTGTTGAAGACCTCGCCCGGGATCAGCAGCGGAATGCCCGGCGGATACGGCGTGATCAGGCTGGTGGTGATGCGGCCTTCGAGATGGTCGATCTCCACGCGCTCGGTCTTGCGGTGCGCGATATGGGCAAAGGCCTCGCTGGGCTTCATGGCCGGCTCCAGGTCCGACAGGTACATCTCGGTCGTCAGGCGCGCGATGCCGTACTTGGCATACAGCTCGTGCACCCGCTGGCACAGGTCACGCAGCCCCATGCGCTCGTAGACGGGATGCTGCTGGCAGAACTCCGGCAGGATGCGCCACATGGGCTGGTTGCGGGCGTAGTCGTCCTTGAACTGCTGCAGCGCCGTCAGCAGCGTGTTCCAGCGGCCCTTGGTGATGCCGATCGTGAACATGATGAAGAAGCTGTAGAGGCCCGTCTTCTCCACGATCACGCCATGCTCGGCCAGGAACTTGGTGACGATGCTCGCCGGGATGCCGGTGGGCGCGAACTTGCCGTCGAGGTCCAGGCCGGGCGTCACGATGGTCGACTTGATGGGGTCGAGCATGTTGAAGCCGTCGGCCAGCTTGCCGAAGCCGTGCCAGTTGCGCGCGCCATTCTTCTTGCCGCCGTTGCCGGCGCGGGTCTCGCCCTTGATGATCCAGTCGTCGGCGCGGCCGATGCCTTCGTCGACCAGGTGTTCCGGACCCCAGACCTTGAACCACCATTCGTCCTTGCCGAATTCTTCTTCCACCTTGCGCATGGCGCGGCGGAAGTCCAGGGCTTCGAGGATGCTCTCTTCCACCAGCGCGGTGCCGCCGGGCGGCTCCATCATGGCGGCGGCCACGTCGCAGCTGGCGATGATGGCGTACTGCGGGCTGGTGGACGAATGCATCAGGTAGGCCTCGTTGAAGAGGTCCCGGTCCAACTGGCGGTTTTGCGAATCCTGCACCAGCACATGGCTGGCCTGGCTGATGCCGGCCAGCAGCTTGTGCGTGGACTGCGTCGCAAAGACCAGCGATTCCTTGGGTCGCGCGCGGCGCTTGCCCATGGCGTGATACGGCCCGTAGAAGGGATGGAAGGCCGCGTGCGGCAACCAGGCCTCATCGAAGTGCAGCGTGTCGACGTAGCCGTCGAGCATCGTCTTGATGGTCTCGGTGTTGTAGATCACGCCGTCGTAGGTGGACTGCGTGAGCGTGAGCACGCGCGGCTTGACCGTGTCGGCGTCGACGTCCTTGAGCAGCGGGTTGGCGCGGATCTTGGCCTTGATCGCCTCGGGCTCGAACTCGCTCTTTGGGATCGGGCCGATGATGCCGTAGTGGTTGCGCGTGGGCTTCATGAATACCGGAATCGCGCCGGTCATGATGATCGCGTGCAGGATCGACTTGTGGCAGTTGCGGTCCACCACCACCACATCGTCCGGCGCCACCGTGTGGTGCCACACCATCTTGTTCGACGTGGACGTGCCATTGGTGACGAAGAAGCAGTGGTCGGCATTGAAGATGCGCGCCGCATTGCGCTCGCTGGCGGCCACCGGACCGGTGTGGTCCAGCAGCTGGCCCAGTTCCTCCACCGCGTTGCAGACGTCGGCGCGCAGCATGTTCTCGCCGAAGAACTGGTGGAACATCTGGCCGATGGGGCTCTTGAGGAAGGCCACGCCACCGGAGTGGCCCGGGCAGTGCCACGAGTAGGAGCCGTCTTCCGCGTAGTCGATCAGCGCCTTGAAGAAAGGCGGCTGCACCGTCTCGAGGTAGCTCTTGGCCTCGCGGATGATGTGCTTGGCCACGAACTCCGGCGTGTCCTCGAACATGTGGATGAAGCCATGCAGCTCGCGCAGGATGTCGTTGGGCAGGTGCCGGCTGGTCTTGGTCTCGCCGTAGATGTAGATCGGCACATCGGTGTTCTTGCGTCGCACCTCGCCGATGAAGGTGCGAAGGTTCAGCACGGCCGGGTCGAGGTCCGGGCCGATGGTGAATTCCTCGTCGTCGATCGACAGGATGAAGGCGCTCGCCCGGCTCTGCTGCTGCGCGAACTGCGACAGGTCTCCGTAGCTGGTCACACCCAGCACCTCGAAGCCCTCGCTTTCGATGGCCTGGGCCAGGGCGCGGATGCCCAGGCCGGAGGTGTTCTCGGAGCGGAAGTCCTCGTCGATGATGACGATGGGAAAGCGGAATTTCATGGGCTGTCGGGCTCCGGCTTTTGGGGGGTGCGCAAAGAAGGCGCGAAGTGTAAGGAATTCAAATGACGGCCGCGTCACGCGGCGTGCCCCAGAATGTGGGGCTTCCCGCCACCTCTTTGCTGTAGGAACTCGTCCATGGCTCAATCGACGCTCTGGTGGCTGCTGGCCGGTGCAGCCGTCGCGCTGGAACTGGTCTCCGGCACCATCTACCTTCTGCTGACGGCCGTGGCCTTCGCAGCTGCAGCCGTTGCCGCGCATCTGGGTGCCGCACTGCCCGTCCAACTGGTCGTGGCCGCCGTGGTCGGCGTGGGCACGGTGGGCGCCTGGTATCTCAAGCAGCGCGCGCGCCCCGCTGGACCGCCGCCGCAGGCCAGCCCCGACATGAACCTCGACATCGGCGAACGCGTGCAGGTTGACGCCTGGCTCGCGGATGGCACGGCGCTCGTGCGTCACCGGGGTGCGCAATGGACGGCCGTGCTCCGCGCCGGCGGCCGCGGCCAGCCGGGAGCGCACCGCGTCGTCGAGTTGCAGGGCAACCGTCTTGTGCTGGAGCCGCTCTGATCATCGGGACTGCCCCGAGCTCGCGGAACCTTTCAATCTCACTTCATCGAACTGCCATGGAAATCGCCGTCGTCATCCTCGTCATCGCCGTCATCTTCATCTGGCAGTCCATCAAGTTCGTGCCCCAGCAGAACGCCTGGGTCCGTGAACGGCTGGGCAAGTACCACAGCACGATGACGCCGGGGCCCAACTTCCTCATCCCCTTCATCGACCGCGTGGCCTACAAGCACAGCCTGAAGGAGATTCCCCTCGATGTGCCCAGCCAGATCTGCATCACGCGCGACAACACGCAGCTGCAGGTGGACGGCATCCTCTACTTCCAGGTGACCGATCCGATGCGGGCGAGCTATGGCTCCTCCAACTACATCGTTGCCGTCACCCAGCTGGCGCAGACCTCGCTGCGCAGCGTGATCGGCAAGCTGGAACTGGACAAGACCTTCGAGGAGCGCGACATCATCAACGCCCAGGTCGTGGCCGCCATCGACGAGGCCGCGCTCAACTGGGGCGTGAAGGTGCTGCGCTATGAGATCAAGGATCTGACGCCCCCGGCGGAGATCCTGCGCGCCATGCAAGCGCAGATCACGGCCGAACGCGAGAAACGGGCCCTGATTGCCGCCTCGGAGGGCCGTCGCCAGGAGCAGATCAACATCGCCACTGGCGAACGCGAGGCCTACATCGCTCGCTCCGAGGGCGAGAAGCAGGCGGCCATCAACAACGCACAGGGCGAGGCCGCCTCCATCACCGCGGTGGCCGAGGCCACTGCGCTCGCGATCGAGCGCATCGCGGCCGCCATCCGGCAGCCAGGCGGTGATCAAGCCGTGCAGTTGAAGGTCGCCGAACGCGCCGTCGATGCCTACAGCAAGGTCGCGGCGGACGCCAAGACCACCCTGATCGTGCCGAGCAACATGACCGACACCGCCGGATTGATCGCCTCGGCGATGCAGATGGTTCGCGCAGGCCGCAGCGGCTCAAATCCGGGTTAGAATCGTGGGCTCCACGGAGCGGTGGATGAGTGGTTTAAGTCGCACGCCTGGAAAGCGTGTGTGGGTTAATAGCCCACCGCGGGTTCGAATCCCGCCTGCTCCGCCAAATACGAAACCCGTTGCACGCGCAACGGGTTTTTTTATGTCTGCAGCGCTGGCATCTGCTCCTTACAGATGCTCGGCTTTTGCGCAATTGTCGACTGCCTTAATTTTTGCGCACACTTTTGTTTACAGCGCAAAGAGGGCGCGTTCACAATCGCGAAACAGCACGTAAGGAGCGCAACAGCATGGACAGCAGGTCAAACAGCGGCGCGGGTGATGGGGGTTCGGATCCGCGCGGGGGATCCACGGAATCCGGAGGAGGCGATCTCCGGCACCTTTTCCAATCCAAGATGTCCGAGGGTGCCAAGCGCAGCTATCTGCTGAAGTTGCGGAACGCTGCGTTCGGACGTCTGCGCGAGCGTTCTGCCCGCAAACGCCAAGTCTGATCCACCTCGCGCCAGAGTGCGCAGGTTGCCCTGACAGTCGCCCCGCGAGGCCTCCTGCTGCCAGACACGACCCGGCACGCGCAGCCGTCCAGGATCGTTCGCGGTGAGGCACCGGCACTCACGCGTGAATCCGCGCCCGCCTATTGATTCCTCGCACTGCCGCAACCTGAAGGCACGGCGCCACCACGGGCTGAGCCACTCCTGCAGACGCCCTGCCCCGCCCGTTGAAACGCCCGTGGTGCGTGGGGCAAGAACTGCCCGAAAGAATGGCCGCCCCGTAACTCCGAGGCAATGGCCAAGGCATGACCAATGATGAACTCGCAGCCAAGCTCAACACGCTGCGCAACGAAGTACTGACGATGCGACTTGAACGGCGGGGTTTGCTCTTCGCCCTCATGGCCATCATTTCGACCCACCCCCGGCACGAAGACTGCCAGTTCCTGCTCGACCACTACCTGAACGGCCACCTGGAAAAGTCCGAGACGGGGCGATCGCTGCCGGATGGCTCCAGGGAACATCTGCGGGCCTATGTGCGCTCCCTCCAGGATGCCGCGTCGCCCCACACCCCGGAGGCCGTCCAGGCCCTGCGCTCCAAGCTCTTCCCGTGGGAAAACGATCCGCCGTGACCTGGAGGCCTTCGCTGCCGCACGACCGGCACGCCTGCCGATAGGATGGCGGGCCGGCACGCTAAGGACGCCTCATTCGGCTCGCCGCTGGCCCGTGCTCACCCGCCACCTCAACCCGTTGACCGACTGGGATCAACGTCGCCTCATGAAAATCGCCACCTGGAACGTCAACTCTCTCACGGCCCGCCTGCAGCATGTGCTGGACTGGCTGATCGCCAACCCCGTCGACCTCCTGTGCCTGCAGGAACTCAAGATGACCGATGACAAGTTCCCGCTGGAGGTGCTCAAGTCCGCCGGCTACGAGGCGGCGAGCTTCGGCCAGAAGACCTACAACGGCGTCGCGCTGCTGAGCCTGTCTCCGCTGCGCGAGATCCAGCGCAACATCGGCGGCTTCGAGGACGAGCATTCGCGCGTGATCAGCGCGACCGTCGACACGCCCACCGGCCCGCTGCGCGTGGTCAACGGCTACTTCGTCAACGGCCAGGCGCCGGGCTCCGACAAGTTCGCCTACAAGATGCGCTGGCTGGACGCACTGCGGGACTGGCTGCGCGCCGAGATGGCCGCACATCCGCGGCTGGTGCTGCTGGGCGACTTCAACATCACGCCGGAGGATCGTGACAGCTACGACCCGGTAGGACTCAAGGAGACAATCCACCACACGACCGAAGAGCGCCAGCATTTCCAGGCGCTGCTTCAACTGGGCCTGGTCGACGGCTTCCGCCTCTTCGAGCAGCCCGAGAAAAGCTTCTCGTGGTGGGACTACCGCATGCTCGGCTACCAGAAGAACCGCGGCCTGCGCATCGACCACATCCTGGTCAGCGAGCCGCTGGTGCCCGAGGTGCGCTCATGCACCATCGACCGCGTGCCGCGCAAATGGGAAAAGCCCAGCGACCATGCCCCCGTGGTGATGGAGCTGGGCGGCTGAGCTTGTACCGAAGGCCGGCAGGGCCGGACGCGATCAGGCGTCGTCCTGATCCAGCCCGAGTTCGGCGATCTTTCGCGTGATGGTGTTGCGGCCGATGCCGAGCTTCTGCGCCGCCTCGATGCGGCGCCCGCGCGTGAAGGACAGCGCGGTCAGGATGAGATGCGATTCGAAGCGCCGCGAGAGCGCATCCCAGACGTCCGGCTGACCGGACGCCAGCATGGCCTGCGCTTCGGCGTCGAGCCCCTGCTCCCAACTGGCCGCTGCAGCCGTGGCCACCGTCGCCATGGGCGTCGCCGCTGGAGCAGTTGCGACCATTGGCATGGACACCGGCATTGCCGCGGCAGCGCCAGCGGCAGGCTCGAAGGCGGCCGCCTCCACCGACGTCGTGACGGACGGCACGCCCGCCTGCAGCGGTGCGCCCGCGCCGAGGCCCGCCTCCGACGCCGCGTTCGACAGCACCTCGGGTGGCAGATCCTTAGGCTCGATCAGCTGGGCCGGCGCCATCACCGTGAGCCAATGGCAGATGTTCTCCAGCTGCCGCACGTTGCCCGGGAAGTTGAAGGCCGACAGCTGCGACAGGGCCGCATCGGAGATGCGCTTGGGCTCCACGCCCAGCTGCTTGGCACTTTGCTGCAGGAAGTGACGCGTGAGCGAAGGCACGTCCTCCTTGCGCTCGCGCAAGGCCGGCAGCCGCAGGCGGATGACGTTGAGGCGGTGGAACAAGTCCTCGCGGAACACGCCCTGCTTGACCCGTTGCTCCAGGTCCTGGTGCGTGGCCGCGATCACACGCACATTGGCCTTGACCGCGTTGTGCCCGCCCACCCGGTAGAAGTGCCCGTCCGACAGCACGCGCAGCAGGCGCGTCTGCAGGTCGAAGGGCATGTCGCCGATTTCGTCGAGGAAGAGCGTGCCGCCGTCGGCCTGCTCGAAACGGCCGCGGCGCATGGTCTGTGCGCCCGTGAAGGCGCCGCGCTCATGGCCGAAGAGCTCGCTCTCCAGCAGGTCCTTGGGGATCGCCGCCGTATTGATGGCCACGAAGGGCCCGTTCGACCGCGGCGAGTGCTTGTGCAGCGCGCGCGCCACCAGTTCCTTGCCCGAGCCCGATTCGCCGGTGATCAGCACCGTCACATTGCTCTGCGACAGGCGGCCGATGGCGCGGAACACGTCCTGCATCGCAGGCGCCTGGCCGAGCATCTCGGGTGTGGCCTGCATGCGCTCCTCGGCCACCTCCTCGCGCTGACTCTCGTCCACCGCGCGGCGGATGAGTTCGACGGCGCGCGGCAGATCGAAGGGCTTGGGCAGGTATTCGAAGGCGCCGCCCTGGAAGGCCGACACGGCGCTGTCCAGGTCGGAGAAGGCCGTCATGATGATGACCGGCAGGCCGGGATGCTTCTGCTTGATCTTGTCGAGCAGGTCCAGGCCCGAACCACCCGGCATCCGGATGTCGCTGACCAGCACCTGCGGTCCCTGCATCTCGTCGTCGTTGGCGGCTTCGAGCGCGGCGAGGACTTCGCGGGTATTGGTGAAGCTGCGCGTCGGCAGGTCCTCTCGCAACAGCGCCTTTTCAAGCACGAAGCGTATCGATTGGTCGTCGTCCACTATCCAGATCGGCTTCATGCAGCTCCTTGTTGTCCTTTCCTGCTACGGCAGCGGTATCAATATCGTGAAGTCGGTACGGCCGGGCACGCTGTCGCATTCGATGACCCCATGGTGCTGTTGCACGAAGGTCTGCGCCAGCGTCAGGCCCAATCCGGTTCCGCCTTCCCGGCCCGAGACGAGCGGATAGAAGATGCGGTCCTTGATCGAGTCCGGGACGCCCGGGCCGTTGTCGATGACATGCAATTCCAGTGCCAGTCGCCACCACTGCTTGTTGAGGATGACCTGGCGGGCGATGCGCGTGCGGAAGGTGATGCGTGCATCGCCCGCCGCGCGGCGCTCCGCGAGCGCCTGGGCGGCGTTGTGGGCGATGTTGAGCGTGGCCTGGATCAATTGCTCGCGGTCCCCGCGGAATTCGGGAATGGACGGGTCGAAGTCGCGCTCCACTTCCAGATCGTGCGGGAACTCGGCCAGCAGCACCGACCGGACCCGCTCGCAGACTTCGTGGATGTTCACGTCGCCGACCACGTGCGGCCGCCGGTGCGGAGCCAGCAAGCGGTCCACCAGCGACTGCAGCCGGTCGGCCTCGTGGATGATGACCTGCGTGTATTCGATGAGGTCGCGCGACTCGATCTCCATCTGCAGCAACTGCGCCGCACCACGGATGCCTCCGAGCGGGTTCTTGATCTCGTGCGCGAGGTTGCGGATCAGCTCCTTGTTGGCTTGCGCCTGGTCGAGCAGCCGCACCTCACGGTCCTGCCGCACCTGCTGCTCCTGCGGTGACATCTCCAGCAGCAGTTCGGCCTTGCGGTCCGTCTGGGCCAGCGTGACCTGCACCGGCAGCGGCTCCTGCGTACCACGGCGCAACTGCGCCTCGTAGCGCAGGGTGGCGAAGTCGTTGGTGCGGGCACCATCGATGGCCGTGCGCAAGGTTCCGGCATCGACGAAGAAGTTGCCCAGCGCTGCGCCTTCGAGCGTGCGACGCGACGTACCCAGCGCGTCCTCCAGGGCCGAATTGGCGAAGACGATGGTGCCGTCATGGCGGATCACCACCACCAGGGTCGCAAGCAGGTCGAAGGCCTGGAAGCGCTTGCTGGCGCGCGCGACCGTACCGAAGGCCATCAGCGCGACGCCGGCAGGCGGTCCAGTTCACGGCGCAGGCTGGCCAGGTCGGCCTCGTTGCGCGCAATCTCGGCCTTCATTTCGGCCACGCGGTCCAGGTACTTCTGGTAGTTGCGCGCCTCGCTGCCCTGCTTCTCCGGCTCGCCGTTGTTGTAGTCCTTCATCAGTTCGGACTGGCGCGCCTCCAGCCGGCGCAGTTCGCCTTCCAGCACGCGACGGGCGTCGCTGTCGCGCGCCCGCTGCTCTGGCGAATCGACGCGAGGGCCGCTGCCGGTGGGCCGCGGAGAGGCGGTGGACGAAGGGGTGGACGCGCCAGCGGGCCGCGTCCCTTGCACGACGGTCACATTGCCGCCTTCGACCACCTTGCAGCCACGGCGCTGCGCATCGGCAGCGTTGTTGGTGTACTCGTTGCCACACCGCCAGATGCGCTCCTGCGCCTGCACGCCGAAAGAGCAGCCCAAACCGAGCAGGACAAGAAAAGGCAGGTAGGGTTTCATCATCACGGACGCAGAGAAAGGGCTTGGCGCGGCAGGAAGATGCCGCGCCGCATTGTCTTGCAATTGGAAGACGGGCCGACAGGCCGGTTCCCGCACCAAAGAAAAAGGACGGCCGGGGCCGTCCTTGTTTGCGATATCGCCGGGCACCGAGGCGCCCGAGAAGATCACAGCGAGTAGTACATGTCGAACTCGACCGGATGCGGGGCCATGCGGAAGCGCGTGACTTCGCCCATCTTGAGGTCGATGTAGGCATCGATCATGGAATCGGTGAACACGCCGCCCTTGGTCAGGAAGGCACGGTCCTTGTCGAGGTACTCGAGCGCCTGGTCCAGGCTGTGGCAGACGGTGGGGACCAGCGCATCCTCTTCCGGCGGCAGGTGGTACAGGTCCTTGGTGGCGGCTTCGCCCGGGTGGATCTTGTTCTCGATGCCGTCCAGGCCGGCCATCAGCAGCGCCGAGAAGCACAGGTACGGGTTGGCCGAGGGATCGGGGAAGCGCGCTTCGATGCGGCGGCCCTTCGGGTTGGCGACGAAGGGAATGCGGATCGAGGCCGAGCGGTTCTTGGCCGAGTAGGCCAGCTTCACCGGGGCTTCGAAGCCGGGGACCAGGCGCTTGTAGCTGTTGGTGCCAGGGTTGGTGATGGCGTTCAGCGCGCGGGCGTGCTTGATGATGCCGCCGATGTAGTACAGGGCGGTGTCGGACAGGCCGGCATAGCCGTCGCCGGCGAACAGGTTCTTGCCGTCCTTCCAGATGGACTGGTGAACGTGCATGCCCGAGCCGTTGTCGCCGGCGTAGGGCTTGGGCATGAAGGTGGCGGTCTTGCCGTAGGTGTTGGCCACGTTCCAGACCACGTACTTCAGGACCTGCGTCCAGTCGGCGCGCTCGACCAGAGTCGAGAACTTGGTGCCGATTTCGTTTTGGCCGGCGCCAGCCACTTCATGGTGGAACACTTCGACGGGGATGCCCAGGCTTTCCAGCACCAGGACCATCTCGGCGCGCATGTCCTGCGTGCTGTCGACCGGGGGAACCGGGAAGTAGCCGCCCTTGGTGGTGGGACGGTGGCCGCGGTTGCCGCCTTCCATCTTGGCGCCGCTGTTCCAGGGCGCTTCGTACTCGTCGATCTCGCTGAAGACGCGGCCGGGCTCGTTGCTCCAGCGCACGTTGTCGAAGATGAAGAACTCGGGCTCGGGACCGAAGTAGGCGGTATCACCCAGGCCGGTGGACTTCAGGTAGGCCTCGGCCTTCTTGGCGACAGAGCGCGGGTCACGGTCGTAGGGCTTGCCGTCGGCGGGCTCGAGCACGTCGCACTGCAGGAACAGCGTGGTCTCTTCGTAGAAGGGATCGATGTTGGCCGTGCTCGGATCGGGCATCAGCTGCATGTCGGAGGCTTCGATGCCCTTCCAGCCGGCGATCGAGGAACCGTCGAAGGCATGACCTGCGGTGAACTTGTCTTCGTCGAAGGCGGAAACCGGCACGGTGACGTGCTGTTCCTTGCCGCGGGTGTCGGTGAATCGGAAGTCGACGAACTTGACCTCGTTTTCCTTGACGAGTTTCATGACGTCGGCGACGGTCTTTGCCATCAGGTTCTCCTGGGGATGGAAGGGTTGACGAAATTTGCGGGTAAGACGAACGCAGGTTCTATGCCATTTTCATTCGTCTGCCCAAGAGGCAACCGCAGCACTTCTCAATGCTGCCGGTTACAGCAAATGCACCGATATGATGCACAGCAGCCTAACGCACCAATTCTGCGCCAATCGATGCACCAAAATCAGACAAACCCCGTTTGAGACGTGCATACGCCGGTTCAAGTTGGCGCGTATCGCCCTTGACGCCGAGCTCGATATGTCGCCCGTACTGCGGGTGGTCCACGCTGGGCAGGCTGAATACCTTGATGCCCGTGAACTCGCTTTCGAGCGCCTCCATGAGGGGCGTGAGGCTGGCCTCCATCGCACCGAAAACGATCAGCGAGCGCTCGGCAATCGCCACCTCTCGGCGCAGATGGGCATAGCGCCGATCCAGCACCCACTCGACCATCGGCCACGCCATCACTGGAAAGCCCGGCACGAAATGGACATCGTGGACGCTGAAACCCGGGATCTTGTTGTATGGGTTGGGGATGATCGACGCACCCTGCGGAAACACACCCATGTTCAGGCGATGCACGTTGTCGGCGCGGTCGGGCTCGTAGGGCACGCCCTGCTCACGCGCGGTGTCCTGCATCCGCTCGCGGATCAGCTGGGCGGCCTCTGGATGGAGAGCGAGGGGCACGCCGAGCGCCGCAGCTGCGCACTGGCGCGTGTGGTCGTCGGGCGTGGCACCGATGCCACCTGTGGAGAAAACGATGTCCGGCCCCTCGAATGCACGCCGCAACGCCGCCGTGATGCGCGCGGGATCGTCGCCGACGTATTCGGCCCACGCGAGCGACAGTCCCCGCGCGCCGAGCAATTCGATGACGCGGGCCATGTGCTTGTCGGTGCGCTTGCCCGAGAGGATCTCGTCGCCGACGATGATCAGACCGAAGGCGGGGCTTTCAGTGGAACTCATGCTGCAGGAGGATGGAAGGAAGGCAGGGCCGGCGGAGCCACGTCGGGCGGCGGGTCGGCGGGCGGAAGGAAGGTGGGTGGCGCGGCGGCAGACGCCTCCTGACGCAGTTGCGCCAGCGCTTCCAGCGCGTAATGGGCGAACCACAGGGCTGAGAAGGCGAAGACTAGCGTGTAGATCCACATCGCCACGGGAATCAGGATGAAGAAGGCCGCCGCGAACACCAGCCCAGAGGCCCACACGATGCTCGGAGCGGCACCCAGATAGCCGCACAGGATGCCGATGGTGAGCAGGCGCAGTCGATGGCGGCGCACGATGATGCGCCGCTCGTCTGCACTGGCATGCTCGGCCAAAGCATCGAAACTCATCACCCGGCAGGTGAGCCAACCCCAGATCAGCGGCGGCAGCACGAGCACCAGCGGCGGCACCAGCCACAGCGGCATCGACACCAGCAGGGCCACCACGGCGGCCACTGTCAGCGCCACCGAGCGCACCACGCTCGCCACCATGCCTGCACCGCGCTTCTTCTCCAGGGTGGGAAAGCGCCGCTCGGCCACGAGACGCGTCAGCGCGGGCGCCATGAAGGCCGCGACCACGACCAGCGACACCATCGCGAGCACTGGGGTCGCCGCCAGCAGGACGATCAGAGGCGCCAGCAGGTTGCGGACATCGCCGACGAAAAGACGTTGGAGCCAGTTCCAGAAGCCGGCCAACAGGGGCCAGGCGTCCAGCGCTCCGCGCATCCAGCCGACCGCAGGCTCCCAGTAGAAGTAGGACAGGCCCACCGAGGCTGCCACCATCAGAGCCAGCGGCACGAGCGACAGCAGGATGACCCGCGGATGCAGGCAGTAGGCGGCCGCGCGCCAGCAGGAATCAGCGAGAAGACGCATCGGCGCGCAGCATAACCGCAGCCCGCAAGCACCCACCGGCGCCGTATGCGTCAGGCACGCCCCAACAGCCTCCGCAGGCCCAGCCACTGCTGCGACCAGAAGCCGCGACCATAGTCGCGCAGGCGGCCATGGGCATCGGGCTCCACTTGGTCGCGCACGCCCGTGGGCAGATAGCGCAGATCGAAGTTGGCGGTGCGCAGCAGCATGTCCCACCATGGCAGGAGCACGCCGAAATTGCATCCGCCCAGCACACCGGGGCGGCCCACCTCCTCATGGCCCACGCCGATCGCATGATGCAGCCGATGAAAGCGCGGACTGACCCACAACCGCTCGCCCACGCGCCCGAAGTGCAGCCGCAGATTGGCATGCTGCAGGCTCTGGCTGAGCTGGGTCAGCGCCACCAGGACGACGAACTGCCCTGGCGGGACGCCGATAAGCTGGGCGACCACGACGACGATGGTGCTGTGGATGATGTCGTCCAGCAGGTGGTTGCGGGCATCGCTCCACATCGTCATCTGCCGCTGCGAATGGTGCAGCGCATGCAGCCGCCACCACCAGTCGATGGTGTGCTGCCCGCGGTGGATCAGGTACTCGACGAAATCAAGCACGACGAGGTACAGCAGGAAAGTGATCCATGGCTGATCGGTCACGCCGGGCCATAGCGCGTCGAGCTGCATCGTGCCCCAGCCTGCGGCGCGCACATGGCCGAGCACCATGTCGAACAGCGGCTGCAGCACGAAGAAAATCCCGACCCGGAACAAGCCCAGCCGATGGACAAGCGTGTAGATCACGTCCACCCGCACGGCCCGGCGGTCCTGCACCGGCTCCACTGGACGCCAGCGCTGGAGGGGCGCAAAGATCGCCAGCATGACGATGATCTCGAGCAGGCCCACAAGCAGCCAGCCGGTGGCATCGAAGCCATCCTCCAGCAGGTTGCCCATGCCGGCCGCGAACATCACCGGCTGGACCACGGTCTCGAACAGCCACTGCTGCATCAGGCCGAAGGGGTCGGTCAGCCAGGCATGCCAGTCCATCGCAAGCTCTCCGTCCTTGTTCGAAATTCAGGGATGCGCCGCAATCCAGGCACGGTAGTCGGGATGGTCGCGCAGCGTGCGGAAGCAGAAGCCGCGTTGCTGCAGGCCCGTGACAAGCGGCTCGAGCACTGCCGGCGCCCATGGATCCTGACGCGACCAGATGCCCAGGTGCGCCAGCAGCACATCGCCGGGGCGAATGCGCTCCAATGCCTGGGCCAGCAGCTTCTGGTTGGGATATTTGTCACTGGGCAGTTCGTCGCCCAGAAAGCCCGCAGGCGACCAACCCACGTACATGTAGCCGCAGGCACGCGCCGCCTCCAGTAGCTTGGGCGAGGTCTTGCCGCCCGGCGCCCGGTACAGCGGCAGCGGCTTCTTGCCCGTGATCTGCGCCAGGCGCTCACTGGACTTGCGGATGTTCTGGCAGTACTGCGCCGCCGTCCAGGTCAGGCGCTGGCCCGTCTGAGGGCCCGCTGAGGGCTGGATCGTGAAGCGTTTCTGCCCGTTCTCGTCCGGCAGGTCGGCGCGCCAGTAGGCATGGTCGTAGGTGTGCGACGCGAACTCGTCGCCATCGGCCGCCCTCGCCTGCCACCAAGGCGCCCAATGGTCGTCCAGGCTGTCGCCACCGTCCTTGGTGCGCTCGGCGGCAGCAAAGAAGGTCACATGCACGTCGTGGCGCTTGAGCACGTCGGCCACCAGCGGAGCCACCCCCATATGACCCGTGTCGAAGGTCAGATAGACCGGCTTGCTGCACTCGGCTGCCGTCGCGGCCAAGACCGATGCGCCGGTCGCTGCAGCCACGACAGCGACGGCCAGGCGGCACGCGGCACGGCCCAGGCGTTCAGCGCGCATGGTCGAGAGTCCAGACACCATGCGGCGACTTGCCGACGGGCACCTGCTTCATGAGCTGGCCGGCCTGCAGGTCGACCACGCTGAGCTTCTTGGCCCAGCGCGAGGTCACGTACAGGCGCTTGCCGTCGGCGGAGACATCCATGCAGTCGGGTCCGCCGGGCACGGCGTAGTTGGCCACCACCTTGAGGGAGGCGAAATCGATCCGGCTGATGGTGTTGGCCACGCGGTTGCTGACAAACACCGTCTTGCCGTCGCCCGCCGCCCGGAAGGCATGCGCGCCCTTGCCGGTCGACAGGATGCCCACGGCCTTCGGCTCGCGGCCCGATACGTCGAACACCTGCACACCCTCGCCACCCGTCAGGCCGACCAGCAGTGTCTTGTCGTCATGGATGCCGAAGATGTCGGCGGGCATCGGTCCTGTCGCGGTGCGCCAGCGGATGGTCTGGGTGGGGATGTCGACGGCGATCAGCTCGTCGCTGTCCTGCATCGAGACATAGGCCGTGGTGCTCTTGGAATCAATCCAGATGTGGCTGGGTGTCTTGCCGGTGACGAGGCGCTTGGCCAGTTGCAGGTTACTGCCATCCCAGCGGTAGATGTCGACATGGTTCAGCCGGTTCGCGGCGGTGACGAACCACTTCATGTCGGGGGAAAAGCGCAACTGGTAGGGGTCGATGATGCCGTTGACGGTGCGCTGGATCTCGCCCGTCTTCGGGTCGAAGAAGGTCAGCGAGTCGCCAGCCGAGTTGGCCACGATGACCGAGCGCTGGTCCGGCGTCAGGTAGATGTGGTGAGGCTCCTTGCCCACCGAGACCCTGCGCATCTCGGTCCAGGAGGTGGGATCGATCAGGCTCACGGTCGCATCCAGCGAATTGAGCACGAAGATGGGCGGGGGAGCCGCCGCCGCGAGGCCCGGCAGACAACTGCAGGCCAGGGACAGCAAAACGGCCGCGAGGCGGCCGGCACGAAGGGAATGAGCGCGCAAGATTCAACCTGTGGAGGCGGGACGAAAAATACTAACGGTCAGCCCCCAGCAGAGGATGACTTCGTGGTCAGCTTCTTGACCTGGAACAGCGATTCGACCTCTGCGGCGGTAAGCCAGCGCCACTCGCCCGGCGCGAGTTCCGGGGGCAATTGCAGTTGCCCGACACGTGCCCGGTGCAGCGCCTCGACGCGATTGCCTGCTGCCGCCACCATGCGCTTGACCTGGTGGTACTTGCCCTCGTCGAGCGTCAACTGCAGCAGTCGCTCCTCCAGCCGCTCGGCGGCCAGCGCCCGCACCGGCCTGGGATCGTCATCGAGCACCACGCCTTCGCGCAACCGCGCCAGTTGCGCCTCATCCAGCGGGTGCTTCAACGCGGCCTCGTACACCTTGGGAACATGGTGACGCGGCGAAGCCATGCGGTGCAGGAACTTGCCGTCGTCCGACAACAGCAGCAAGCCGGTCGTGTCCTGGTCGAGCCTTCCAACGGCCTGAACCCCGTCCACACCGCCCTTGACCGGCCGCTGGCGCAACGGATCCGGCAGCAGCGTGTAGACCGAAGGCCAGGTCGAAGGCTTTTGCGAGCACTCCGTCCCCGCCGGCTTGTTCAGGACCACGTAGGCCTTGGCGTGGTATTCCCACGGCTTGCCCTGGACCGTGTAGCGAAGACCTTCCTGGGCGTCGACATCGAAGGCAGCGTCGGTGACGGCCTGTTCGTCGAGCGTGACGTGGCCATGCTGGATCAGGCCGGCGCACACGCGCCGCGTTCCGAACCCCTGGCTGAAAAGCAGTTCTTGCAGTTGCATGGTGGGCGCGGATGTTAGTCGACGCCCATCCGCGCGCTGGACCACAATCCGGCGCAGCACGCCCCGGGTCGGCCGGGAACGCACCCTTCTTCACCGCATCGAAGCAGCCATGCTCCATCCCCTTCTCCGCTCCCTTGCCGCCGCCACCACGCTCGCCGGGACCGCCACCCTCGCCTTCGCGCAGCCGCAACTCGATCTGCCCCGCGTGCCCATCACGGCCGGCATGTACCGGATCGATGCGCAGGTGGCCGCCACGCCTCAGCAGCGGCAGACGGGCCTGATGTTCCGAGAGAACCTGCCCCAGCAGGAAGGCATGCTCTTCGTGTTCGAGGAGCCCGCCGTGCAGTGCTTCTGGATGAAGAACACGCTCGTGCCGCTGACGGCCGCCTTCGTGGCCGACGACGGCCGCATCGTGAACCTGGCCGACATGCAGCCGCAGACCACCGACAGCCACTGCTCCGAGGCACCGGTGCGCTACGTGCTCGAGATGAATCAGGGCTGGTTCGCCAAGAAGGGTCTGCGCAAAGGTGCCAAGCTGGCGGGTGCGCCGTTCGCGGCCGGTCGCTGATCGCCGCCCATGCGCCCAGGCTTGCGCGCCTGGACGCTGACAGCCTACCGCGCCTTCCTACTACGCGAGGGCGTCGAGCACCACCTACATCGATGCCATCTAAGCCCAACGATCCTTCGGACCAGACCCCGGCGGCAATGTGGCAGCCGGGCCCCTGGCAACACTCAAAGGATCTTTCGATGTTCGAACAAGCACAAGGCGCTTTCCAACGCGTGGCGGGCAAGGCCCAGGATGCGCTGGGCGAAATGACCAATGACTCGGGCATGCAGGCCGAGGGCAAGATGCGCGAGGCACAAGGCGTTGTTCAGCAGAGCTATGGCCAGGCGCTGGACGAAATCCGCGAAATGGCCGTGAAGCACCCCCTGGGACTCGTCGGCGGCGTGGCCGCTGCGGCGTTCCTGATGGGAATGATCTGCGCCCGCCGCTGACGCGTTTCAGTCTGCCGACCGATAGAACGGCTCCGCTGCAGCGCTCGCGGGAGTGCTCTGGCCAAGCCTTCCCTGCTCCCGGGCGGCAGGCTCACGACTTGCCGCCCTTTGGCGTTTGACCCCATACATCGCCGCGTCCGCATGGCCGAGCAGTTCCTCCGCATCTCTCCCATCGGCCGGAAAGCGCGCGGCACCGATGCTTGGCCGTACCACCAAGGTCGCATCGCCCACCACGAAGGGCTGGATGAAGGCTTGCTCGATGCGGCTGCTCAATAGGTAGGCGCCGCGTCCGCCGATGTCCTGCTCCAGCAGCACCACGAATTCGTCGCCGCCAAGCCGCGCTAACACATCGGCGCTCCTAACCGTTGCACCCAGCCGGTCAGCCACGGACTGCAGCAGGCGGTCGCCCATCGCGTGGCCCATGCTGTCGTTCACCCGCTTGAATTCGTCCAGATCGAGGAAAAGCAACGACAGCTCCGAATCGCGCTCCTGCGCCGCGCGTACTGCGGCGGACAGGCGCTCGACGAAGGAACGGCGGTTGAGCAATTGGGTCAACTGGTCGCGTTGGGCGAGGGTCTGCAGACCCACATGGAGTCGCTTGCGTTCGATTGCGGTCGCCACCTGGGACGCGATGAAATGCAGCAGTTCGGCATCGGCGGCCCCATAGCCCTTCTCGGGATCCTCACTGCGCAAAACCAGTGCGCCGATCGGCCCGTCCTGCGTGGGCAGCGCGGCGGCGAGTAGCCCCGGCGGCGAGTCGCCCGCCTCCTCGGCCGACGCCTGGCCAAGCAGACGCGCCAGCCAGGGCGCATCTGCCGGGCTCACCGGCCCAGGCGCTCTGCCCATCACGTCGACTTGGTAGGCAGGGTGCAGCAGCTGCTTTGCGTCATCGAAGAGCAGTACCGCGAAGTTCCGCGCGTCGAGCAAGGTGCCGACGATGCCGTGCACGCTTTCGAACAAGGAGAACAGGTCCTGCGCCGTATGCGCCGCTTCGGAGATGGCGTAGAGCGCCGCCTGCAGGGCGCGACTCTGATGCAGCTCGGTGATGTCGTGCGCGACGGCCACGCGCAGGCCGGCGCTCTCCACCCACTGCGCCGTCCACCTCACGTGGACGACACCCCCATCCTTGCGGATGTAGCGGTTCTCGAAGTGGAGTTGCAGATGCCCCTGCATCACCCGACGGGCGGCCTCCAGGGTGGGCGCCCGATCATGCGGATGCACGAACTCCATCATGTTCCGACCCACGACCTCTTGCGTGCCGTAGCCGAAGATTCGCTCGAACGCCGCGTTCACGAAAACGAAGTCACCCGACGGCGTGACCGCACAGACGGCATCGAGCAGCAGGTCCAGAAAGTTTTCGGAAACGAATCCGCGCATGGGCATGGGGAGCCGGGCTTGAAACCTAGAGGCTCATTGTCCCGCCATTCGCCCCGAAGGAGGGCTTGAGCGTGTCGCGCCCCGCCGATGGAGACACACCACCGCAGTGATGCGGACGAAAAAAAACGCCACTGGATGGTGGCGCCTTCTTGGAATGGTGGTGGGCGGTGAGGGCTTTGAACCCCCGACCCCAGCAGTGTGAATGCTGTGCTCTACCCCTGAGCTAACCGCCCGAGGAGAAGGACTTTTTGTCTTTCTCTTCAGTTTCGTGCAGTGCTGCGCGAAGCCTTAGATTATGCCATGCTTTTTTGATCTTGCAACCGAAAAATGGTTTTTCCGCCGCTGGCCTTGTCCAGGTCGAGCAACGCCTGTTCATGCGAAGCCAGTTCGTCCACGGTCGCGGCCAGCACAGGCAGGCTGAACTGGCGCAGATCCACATCGACGATGATGCCCTGCTCTTCGCTTTCGCCCGTGTCGATGTCGATCAGCAGCGCGTCTTGGCCGCGCGTGAGATTGATGTAGACGTCAGCCAGCAGCTGGGCGTCGAGCTTGGCGCCGTGGAAGGTCCGGTTCGACCGGTCCACGCCGAAACGGTCGCACAACGCATCGAGCGAGTTGCGCTTGCCCGGGAAAAGTTGCTTGGCCATGACCAGCGTGTCGGTCACCTCGGCCACGTAATCGCGCAACGGCTTCAGGCCCGCACGTTCCAACTCCTTGTTAAGGAAGCCGACGTCGAAGGCCGCGTTGTGAATGATCAACTCGGCGCCACGCAGGTACTCGATCACATCCTGCGCCATCGTGACGAACTTGGGCTTGTCGCGCAGGAACTCGGTGGTCAGGCCGTGGACCCGGAGGGCGTCCTCGTGGCTCTCGCGCTCCGGATTGAAGTACAGGTGCAGATCGTTGCCGGTCAGCTTGCGGTTGACGAGTTCTACACAGCCCAGCTCGATCACACGGTCGCCGTTCTCTGCCGACAGGCCGGTGGTTTCGGTATCGAGGACGATCAGGCGCGACATGCTCTTTCCTTGCCGGGCACGCAACGGGTGGCGGACACGGCCATGGTCAGTGGTTTTCCTTGGCGTGGTTGATCGTGTACTTGGGAATCTCCACGACCAAGTCCTTCTGCGCCAGGATCGCCTGGCACGACAGGCGCGACTGCGGTGTCAGGCCCCAGGCGCGGTCGAGCAAGTCTTCCTCTTCTTCCTCGGCCTCGTTCAGGGAGGCGAGGCCTTCCCGCACGATCACATGGCACGTCGTGCAGGCGCAGCTCATCTCGCAGGCGTGCTCGATCTCGATGCCGTTTTCGAGCAGCGCTTCGCAGATGGAGGTGCCGGCCGGCGCCTGGATCTCGGTGCCCTGCGGACAGTACTCGGCGTGGGGAAGAATCTTGATGATGGGCATGGGTCTCAAACGGATTCGATGCTGCGGCCCGCCAGCGCCTGGGCGATGCCCTTGTTCATGCGCTGCGCGGCGAACGCCTCGGTGCCATGGGCCAGTGCCTCGGTGGCCTCGGAGATGGCCGACTTGTCGTCGCCATCACGTACGGCAGCCAAGGCATCCAGCAACTGATCGATGGCCTGGCGCTCCGGCGCGCTCAGCAGCGCGCCGTCGGCTGCCAGTGCGGTGCGGGTGGCCTGCAACATGCGGTCGGCCTCGACGCGCGCCTCGATCAACGCGCGCTGCTGCATGTCGGCTTGCGCGGTCGCGAAGCCCTCCTGCAGCATGGTGGCAATCTGGTCGTCCGACAGGCCATAGGAAGGCTTGACGGTGACGCTGGCCTCGACGCCGCTGCTCTGCTCCTTGGCGGAAACAGAAAGCAGGCCGTCGGCATCCACGGTGAAGGTCACGCGGATGCGCGCCGCGCCAGCCGCCATCGGCGGAATGCCACGCAGCGTGAAGCGCGCCAGGCTGCGGCAGTCGGCGACCAGATCGCGCTCGCCCTGCACCACATGCAATGCCAGAGCGGTCTGGCCATCCTGGTAGGTGGTGAAGTCCTGCGCCATCGCGGTGGGGATGGTCGTGTTGCGCGGCACGATGCGCTCCACGAGTCCGCCCATGGTCTCGAGTCCGAGCGACAGCGGGATCACGTCCAGCAACAGCAGGTTGCCTGCACCATCGTTGCCAGCCAGTTGATTGGCCTGGATCGCCGCGCCGAGCGCCACGACCTCGTCAGGATTGAGGTTGGTGAGCGGCGGACGCCCAAAGAAATTGCCCACGGCCTGCCGGATCTGCGGCATGCGCGTGGCGCCACCCACCAGCACGATGCCCTGCAATTCGTTCGGCGTCAGCCGCGCATCGCGTAGCGCCTTGCGCACGGCGGCGAGGGTGCGCTGCGTCAGGGGCTGCGTGGCGGCATCGAAGTCGGTGCGCGTGATGGTCAGCTCGTGCGTCGCACCTGCCAGCTCGACCTTGAGCGGCGCCGCGTCGGCATCGGTCAAGGCCTCCTTGCAGTGACGCGCGGCAACCAGCATGCGTGCCCGCTCCTCGTCGTTGGCCGGCACCCGTCCCAGGCGCTTGATCACCAGGTTTGCCAGCGCATGGTCGTAGTCGTCGCCGCCCAGGGCCGAGTCACCGCCAGTGGCAATGACCTCGAACACGCCCTGCGTCAGCCGCAGCACCGAGATGTCGAAGGTGCCGCCCCCCAGGTCGTAGACGGCGTACACACCCTCGCTGCCGTTGTCGAGGCCATAGGCGATGGCAGCGGCGGTGGGCTCGCTGATCAGGCGCAGAACGTTGAGCCCCGCCAGTTGCGCGGCATCCTTGGTGGCCTGACGCTGGCCTTCGTCGAAATAGGCCGGCACGGTGATGACCGCGCCATACAGGTCGCCATCGAAGGTGTCTTCTGCGCGGTAGCGCAGCGTGGCCAGGATCTCCGCGCTCACCTCCACGGGCGACTTGGGGCCGGCGACGGTCTGCACCTTCACCATGCCGCCCTCGTCGAGCAGCGTGTAGGGCATGGCAGACCGGTTGGCGATGTCGCCCAGCCCGCGGCCCATGAGCCGCTTGGCGGACGTGACGGTATTGGCCGGATCCGCAGCGCGCGCATCCAGGGCCGCAAATCCGATCTGCCGCCGGTGCGCATCCAGGTAGCGCACCGCCGATGGAAGGATCACCCTGCCCTGCTCGTCGGGCAGGCATTCGGCGACGCCATTGCGCACCGAGGCAACCAGCGAATGGGTGGTGCCCAGGTCGATGCCGACTGCGATGCGCCGCTGATGCGGGTCCGGCGCCTGGCCGGGTTCGGAGATCTGAAGAAGTGCCATGGAGAAAACTATTGTCCCAGCCGGTCGAGTCGCTCATCGAGCTCGGTCGAAAAGCGTTCGATGAACATGAGGGCTCTCACCTGCTGAGCTGCGGCGGGATAGTCACCCTTCTCGTCGATCAGCCAGTCCAGGCTGGAGAGGGCGCGGGCGCGGGCGGACTGGACCCCCTGCTGCAAGGCATCGAGCGCCGACGCGTCGCCGGCTTCTTCCAGCTCCTCACGCCAACTCATCTGCTGCATGAGGAAGTCCGCCGGCATGGCCGTATTGTTCTCGGCCTGCACGGGCGCGCCGTTCATCTCGCACAGGTAGGCCGCACGGCTCAACGGATCCTTCAGACGCTGATAGGCCTCATTGATGCGCACGGACCATTGCATGGCCAGTCGCTGCGCCGCCGGGCCCTGCGCCGCGAAGCGATCAGGATGCGCCTCACGCTGCAATTCCTTCCAGCGCGTATCCAGCGCACCCCGATCCTGCCCGAACGTGGGCGGCACCGCGAACAGCGTGAAGTCATCGTCGGTCAATTGCATGGGCCATTCCTCGTGCTGCCAAGAAAAAGCCGCCAAGCCCTTTCGGGTGGCGGCCCCGCTCCCTCCGAGTCGCAATCAGACGCGGAAGCTCTCACCGCAACCACAGCGGTCGCGCTCGTTCGGGTTGTTGAAGCGAAAGCCTTCGTTCAGCCCCTCGCGCACGAAGTCCAACTCCGTGCCATCGATGTAGGCCAGGCTTTTGGGATCCACCAGCACCTTGACGCCATGCTCCTCGAAGATGACATCCTCCGGCGCCGACTCGTCCACGTACTCCAGCTTGTAGGCAAGACCGGAGCAGCCCGTGGTCTTCACACCCAGCCGCACGCCGATCCCCTTGCCACGCTTGCTCAGGTAGCGGGACACATGGCGCGCCGCAGCTTCGGTCAGCGTGATCGCCATTGCGTTCGAAGCTCCGGTCACGAGGCGAGGGCTTCGGCGCCGGTCTTCGCGCCAGCCTTGGCGCGATAGTCGTTCACGGCGGCCTTGATGGCATCCTCGGCCAGGATCGAGCAGTGGATCTTGACCGGCGGCAATGCCAGCTCTTCGGCGATCTGCGCGTTCTTGAGCGAGGCGGCCTCGTCGAGCGTCTTGCCCTTCACCCACTCGGTGACGAGCGACGACGATGCGATCGCAGAGCCGCAGCCATAGGTCTTGAAGCGCGCGTCCTCGATGACGCCGGTCTGCGGATTCACCTTGATCTGCAGCTTCATCACATCGCCGCAGGCGGGCGCACCCACCATACCGGTGCCGACGGTGTCGTCGCCCTTGTCGAAGG
Organism: Pseudacidovorax intermedius; assembly: GCF_003350475.1. GTDB lineage: Bacteria > Pseudomonadota > Gammaproteobacteria > Burkholderiales > Burkholderiaceae_C > Xenophilus > Xenophilus intermedius. The sequence continues at coordinate 216,747 of NZ_QQAV01000009.1, read as the reverse complement.
AGCCGACGTTGCGGGGGTTTTCGTAGTGGTCGATGACCTTGTCCGAATAAGCCATGGGGTCCTCTTCTTTCTTGGTGGATTCAGTGGGCAGACCACTGGATCGTGCTCAGGTCGACGCCATCCTTGTACATCTCCCACAGCGGGCTCAGCTCGCGCAACTTGGCGACGTTGTGGCGGATGGCCGCGATGGCGACGTCGATTTCTTCCTCGGTCGTGAAGCGACCGATGGTCATACGCAGGCTGCTGTGGGCCAGCTCGTCGCTGCGACCCAGGGCGCGCAACACGTAGCTCGGCTCCAGGCTGGCCGAGGTGCAGGCAGAGCCCGACGACACCGCCAGGCCCTTGATGCCCATGATCAGCGACTCGCCTTCGACGAAGTTGAAGCTGATGTTCAGGTTGTGCGGCACCCGGCGCTCCAGGTCGCCGTTGATGAACACCTGCTCGATGTCCGACAGACCGTCGATCAGCCGCTTCTGCAGTGCGCGGGCCTTGGCGAGGTCCTGCGCCATCTCTTCCTTGGCGATGCGGAAGGCCTCACCCATGCCCACGATCTGGTGGGTGGGCAGCGTGCCCGAACGCATGCCGCGCTCGTGACCACCGCCGTGCATCTGGGCCTCCAGGCGCACCCGCGGCTTGCGACGCACGTACAGGGCGCCGATGCCCTTGGGGCCGTACGTCTTGTGCGAAGCCAGGCTCATCAAGTCGATGGGCAGCTGGGTGACGTCGATCTCGACCTTGCCGGTGGCCTGCGCTGCGTCGACGTGAAAGATCACGCCCGTCTCGCGGCATGCGTTGCCGAGCGCGACCATGTCCTGCACCACGCCGATCTCGTTGTTGACGAACATGACGCTCGCCAGGATGGTGTCCGGCCGGATGGCGGCCTTGAACTTGTCCAAGTCGAGCAGGCCGTTTTCCTCGACGTCGAGGTAGGTCACCTCGAAGCCCTGGCGCTCCAGCTCACGCATCGTGTCCAGCACGGCCTTGTGCTCGGTCTTCACAGTGATGAGGTGCTTGCCCTTTTCTTTGTAGAAGTGGGCAGCGCCCTTCAGCGCTAGGTTGTCGGACTCGGTGGCACCGGAGGTCCAGATGATTTCGCGCGGATCGGCATTGATCAGGGCGGCGACGTCGCCGCGGGCCTTTTCCACCGCCTCTTCCGCTTCCCAGCCCCACGCATGGCTGCGCGAAGCGGGATTGCCGAAATGCTCACGCAGCCAGGGGATCATGGCGTCGACCACGCGCGGGTCGACCGGCGTGGTTGCGCCGTAATCAAGATAGATCGGGAAATGAGGAGTGACGTCCATGGCTCGCTCGTGCTGGCGTGGATACGGAAACAATCACGAACGGAGGAGCCGGCAGCGACAGGCCGCTGCGGCTCGCCCGCCGTGCATCAGGACTTGGCGAAGGCGTTGCCGAGGGCGAACACCGAGTTGGGCGCATTCACCCGGATCGGCTTGACCACCGGCTGGCTTGAGATCGCCCGCTTGACGGCCGGCTTGTTCTCAACCTGCACGCCCTTGGCGATCTGGTCGTCCACCAGCTTCTGCAGCGTGACGGAATCCAGGAACTCGACCATCTTCTGGTTGAGCGAGGCCCACAGCTCATGGGTCATGCAGCGGCCGGCTTCGCCCATGCAATTTTCCTTGCCGGCGCAGTGGGTAGCGTCGATCGGTTCGTCCACCGACACGATGATGTCGGCGACCGTGATGTCCGCCGCCTTGCGACCCAGCGAATAACCGCCGCCCGGGCCACGCGTGGATTCCACCAGCTCATGGCGACGGAGCTTGCCGAAAAGCTGTTCCAGGTAGGACAGCGAAATCTGCTGCCGCTGGCTGATTGCGGCCAGCGTGACCGGACCGGAGTTCTGGCGCAGTGCCAAGTCGATCATGGCGGTGACCGCAAAACGGCCTTTGGTAGTGAGACGCATCGCAAGCTCCTTCAGTTGGCTTACCGTTAAACAACACCTGGGATCCACAGGATCCGGTGGCGCCCGTCTCCGCCCTGCCCGGCATCCCGCCCATCGAAAGGTAGGAGCCGGCCCTTCATCGCGAAGTTCTTTGTTCTTGAGTGTTTCGCTCAAGTATAACAGAAACCCCGAGCCGTGCTCGGGATAACGCGGGTTTTTCCTCTCACTTTCGCCCGCCGACCGGGAGCACCGCGATGTTGTCGCCGCCCGCCGCCCCGAAGGCCTGCTCGCGCAGCAGCGCCAGTTGGTCGCGCACGCGGGCCGCCTTCTCGAATTCGAGGTTGCGGGCGTGCTCCAGCATCTGCTTTTCCAGTCGCTTGATCTCCTTGGCCACGTCGCGCTCGCTCATGTCCTCGACGCGGGCACGCTCGACCTCGCGCTTGCCGGCCTCCTTGACGGACTTCTCGCCGTAGACGCCGTCGATCAGCTCGCGGACCTGCTTGACGATGCTGCGCGGCACGATGCCGTTGGCTTCGTTGAAGGCGATCTGCCGCTCGCGGCGGCGCTGCGTCTCGCCGATGGCCTTGTTCATCGACGCAGTGATGGTGTCGGCGTACAGGATGGCCTTGCCATGCAGGTTGCGCGCCGCGCGGCCGATGGTCTGGATCAGGCTGCGCTCGGCGCGCAGAAAGCCTTCCTTGTCCGCATCAAGGATGGCAACGAGCGACACCTCGGGAATGTCCAGGCCCTCGCGCAGCAGGTTGATGCCCACCAGCACGTCGAAGCTGCCCAGACGCAGGTCGCGGATGATCTCCACCCGCTCCACGGTGTCCACGTCGCTGTGCAGATAGCGAACCTTCACGCCGTTGTCGCTCAGGTATTCGGTGAGCTGCTCGGCCATGCGCTTGGTCAACGTGGTGATCAGCACGCGCTCGTTCTTCTCGACGCGGATGCGGATCTCGCCCAGCACGTCGTCCACCTGGTGGGTGGCGGGCCGCACCTCGACCTCGGGGTCGATCAGGCCCGTGGGCCGCACCAGTTGCTCCACCACCTGGCCCGCATGCTCCTGCTCGTAGGCCGCCGGTGTGGCCGACACAAAGATGCACTGCCGCATCCGGCGCTCGAATTCCTCGAACTTGAGCGGCCGGTTGTCCAGCGCCGACGGCAGCCGGAAGCCGTACTCCACCAGCGTGGTCTTGCGCGCCCGGTCGCCGTTGTACATGGCGGCGAGCTGGCCGATCATCTGGTGGCTCTCGTCCAGGAACATCAGGGCGTCCTTGGGCAGGTAGTCCGTCAGAGTGGCCGGCGGGTCGCCGGGCGCGGCGCCCGACAGGTGCCGGGTGTAGTTCTCGATGCCCTTGCAGTGGCCGATCTCGGCCAGCATCTCCAGGTCAAAGCGGGTGCGTTGCTCCAGGCGCTGGGCCTCCACCAGCTTGCCGCCACCGACGAGTTCCTTCACCCGGTCGGCGAGCTCCAGTTTGATGGTGTCGACGGCGCGCAGCGTCTTGTCGCGCGGCGTGACGTAATGGCTGGACGGGTAGATCGTGAAGCGCGGAATCTTCTGCCGGACGCGGCCCGTGAGCGGGTCGAACAGCGACAGGCTCTCGATCTCGTCGTCGAACAGCTCGATGCGGATGGCCAGCTCGCTGTGCTCGGCCGGAAACACGTCGATGGTGTCGCCCCGCACCCGAAAGGCGCCGCGCGAGAAGTCCTGCTCGTTGCGCGTGTACTGCATGCGGATGAGCCGGCCGATCACGTCGCGTTGGCCGATCTTGTCGCCCACGCGCATGATGAAGCGCATCTCGGTGTAGTCCTCCGGGGCGCCGATGCCGTAGATGGCACTCACCGTCGCAACGATCACCACATCCCGCCGCTCCAGCACGCTCTTGGTGGCCGACAGCCGCATCTGTTCGATATGCTCGTTGATCGACGAGTCCTTCTCGATGAACAGGTCGCGCTGAGGCACATAGGCCTCGGGCTGGTAGTAGTCGTAGTAGCTGACGAAGTACTCCACCGCGTTCTTCGGGAAGAACTCGCGGAACTCGCTGTACAGCTGCGCCGCGAGCGTCTTGTTGGGCGCGAACACGATGGCCGGCCGGCCCAGGCGTGCGATGACGTTGGCCATGGTGTAGGTCTTGCCCGAGCCCGTCACACCCAGCAGCGTCTGGAAGACCTCGCCGTCCTGCACGCCCTCGACCAGTTGCTCGATGGCCTTGGGCTGATCGCCCGCCGGCGGATAGGGCTGGAACAGCTCGAAGGGCGAATCGGGGTAGCGGACGAACTCGCCTTTGGCGGGCGCGGCGGCATCGTCGGCGGTCTGAAGGTCTGCGGTCATGGTGGTGAGGCTCCGGGGCAGCAGTCCAACTGTGGGGCGGCCGGTAAAATTCCAAGCGAACCGGCAAGGCTAACCCAAAGGCGATGCCAGGTTCTGCACCCAGCCTCGCCGGCCGCGAGGCTCGCCCCAGCATCCAAAGGACTTTCTCCATGTCTCTCTTCTCCGCCGTCGAGATGGCGCCGCGCGACCCCATCCTGGGTTTGAACGAACAATTCGCCGCCGACACCAACCCCAACAAGGTCAACCTGGGCGTGGGCGTGTACTACGACGACAACGGCAAGCTGCCGCTGCTGGAATGCGTCAAGAAGGCCGAGGCCGACATGATGAAGGCCCCCTCGGCCCGCGGCTACCTGCCCATCGACGGCATCGCTGCGTACGACAACGCCGTCAAGGCCCTGGTGTTCGGCGCCGACAGCGAGCCGGTCAAGTCCGGCCGTGTGGCCACCATCCAGGCCCTGGGCGGCACCGGCGGCCTGAAGGTCGGCGCCGACTTCCTCAAGAAGCTCTCGCCCTCGGCCCAGGTGCTGATCAGCGACCCGAGCTGGGAAAACCACCGCGCACTGTTCACGCAGGCTGGCTTCGAGGTCGGCACCTATGCCTACTACGACGCTGCCAAGCGCGGCATCGACTTCGACGGCATGCTGGCCGCGCTGCAGGGCGCTGCCGCCGGCACCATCGTCGTGCTACACGCGTGCTGCCACAACCCGACCGGCTACGACCTCACGCCCGCGCAGTGGGACCAGGTGGTAGAGGTGGTCAAGGCCCGCCAGCTGACGCCCTTCCTGGACATGGCCTACCAGGGCTTCGGCTACGGCATCGCCGAAGATGGCGCCGTGATCGGCAAGTTCGTGGCCGCCGGCCTGACCTTCTTCGTCTCCACCTCCTTCTCCAAGAGCTTCAGCCTGTACGGCGAGCGCGTGGGCGCCCTGTCGGTGCTGTGCGAGAACAAGGAAGAAGCAGCGCGCGTGCTGTCGCAGCTGAAGATCATGATCCGCACCAACTACAGCAACCCGCCGACGCACGGTGGCGCCGTCGTGGCGGCTGTGCTGGGCAACCCCGAGCTGCGCGCCCTGTGGGAGAAGGAGCTGGGCGAGATGCGCGTGCGCATCAAGGCCATGCGCCAGAAGCTGGTGGACGGCCTGAAGGCCGCCGGCGTGGAGCAGGACATGAGCTTCATCACCAGTCAGATCGGCATGTTCAGCTACTCGGGCCTGACCAAGGACCAGATGGTGCGCCTGCGCAACGAGTTCGGCGTCTACGGCACCGACACGGGCCGCATGTGCGTGGCCGCACTCAACAGCAAGAACATCGACCACGTCTGCGCGAGCATCGCCAAGGTGGTCTGAGGCGTTGCGGCCGCTGCCTCCTCTCGGAGGTGGCCGCGCACCAAAGAAAAAGGCAGCACGGGGATCCATGCTGCCTTTTTCTTTGCAGCCCGCCAGCATAGGACCGGCGGGCCGTCCTCACCCGACGATCAGGCGAAGTTCTTTTCGGCGAATTCCCAGTTGACCAGCTTGGCCAGGAAGGTCTCGACAAACTTGGGACGCAGATTGCGGTAGTCGATGTAGTAGGCGTGCTCCCAGACGTCGACGGTCAGCAGCGCCTTGTCTTCGGTCGTCAGGGGCGTACCGGCGGCGCCCGTGTTGACGATGTCGACGGAGCCGTCGGCCTTCTTCACCAGCCAGGTCCAGCCCGAGCCGAAATTGCCGACGGCGGACTTGACGAAGGCTTCCTTGAAGGCGTCGTAGCTGCCCCATTTGGCCTCGATGGCCTTGGCCAGCGCGCCAGAAGGAGCGCCGCCGCCTTGCGGCTTCATGCAGTTCCAGAAGAAGGTGTGGTTCCAGATTTGCGCGGCGTTGTTGTAGATGCCGCCGCTGGACTTCTTCACGATTTCTTCGAGCGTCATGCTCTCGAATTCGGTGCCCTTCTGCAGGTTGTTCAGGTTCACCACATAGGCGTTGTGGTGCTTGCCGTAGTGGTACTCCAGCGTTTCCTTGGAGTACTCGGGGGCCAGCGCGTCCATCGCGTACGGCAGGGGAGGCAGAACATGTTCCATGTGAAGCTCGTTCGTGGGTTGGTTGACAGAAACCGTGGGATTCTAGGAAGGATTGCCGCTGCCTGCGTCGGACGACGTCCCTTGCTGGAGGGTGATGACCTGCAGGTTGGCCGTGCCATCCGCCAGTGTGGCGTTCACGGATTCGCCCGGACGCAGTTGGGCCACGCGGGTCACGGTGCGTCCCTTGGCATCCGCCAGCCAGGCATAGCCCCGCTGGAGCACCACCGCAGGGTCGAGCATCTGGAGACGCAACGCAGCACGCTCCAGCCGATCAGAACGGTTGCGCAAGCTGGTCCGACCCGCGGCGGGCCATCGCCCTTCAGCGGCATCGAGCCGACGCTGCGCCTGATGCAGCCACGCGGTGGTGGCGCGATGCAGACGCTGGTCCCACTGCGCCAGCACCGCCTGCTGCCGCGCCGCGAGCCCGGAGGGTCGGCCAAGCCGGGAAGCAGCCTGGTCGAGCCGCTGCGACAGCCGGTCCAGCCGGCCTTGCAAAGCATCTCGCAGATCGTCTTCGAGCGCATCCAGCCCCTGGAGCCAGCCATCGCGCGAAGGCGCGACGAGTTCGGCGGCGGCGGTCGGCGTGGGTGCGCGCAGGTCGGCGCAGAAGTCGGCGATGGTGAAGTCCGTCTCATGCCCCACGCCGACGACCACCGGTACCTGGCTGGCCACGATGGCGCGCGCGAGTTGCTCGTCGTTGAATGCCCACAGGTCTTCCAGCGAGCCGCCGCCCCGCACCAGCAGGATGGCATCGGGCCGCGGCTCGATCTCCTGCAAGGCCGACAGGGCAGCGACCAGTTCACCCGGCGCCTGGCCGCCCTGCACGGACGCTGGCGCGACCACCACCTCCACATGCGGGGCGCGTCGGCGCAGCGCCGTCACCACATCGTGCAAAGCCGCCGCACCCAGGGAAGTGACCAGCCCGATGCGGGCGGGAAACATCGGCAACGGGCGCTTGCGCGAGGGATCGAACAGCCCCTCGGCCTCCAGCTTCGCCTTGCGCTGCACGAACTGCTCGAACAACGTGCCCTGGCCCGCCCTGCGCAGGCTCTCCACCACCAGTTGCAGGTCGCCGCGGGCTTCGTACACCGTCAGCCGTCCGCGCAACTCGACCAGATCGCCATTGCGCACATCGAAGTCGACCAACGATGCGGCACGGCGGAACATCGCGCAGCGCATCTGCCCCTGGCCATCCTTCAGCGAGAAATAGCAATGGCCGCTGGTGGCACGAGAAAAGCCGCTCACCTCTCCCTGCACCGCCACCGGGTTAAAGCGCGCATCGAGCGCGTCCGCCGCGGCCCGGCACAGCGCCCCCACAGCCCACACGCGCGGCTGGATGCCGAAGCCTTCAGCCATGGCCCGCCGCCTTGCGTCTTCCACAAGTACCGCGGGCACTGACGCGCGTGCGGCGCATGACACTGGAGAGCCACGGTTTGTGGTGCAAGTGCTTGATGGAGAAAGAAAAACGACTGCTCAAAATCTGATCGTCCTGACGCCGGGCCCGTCAATGCTGGGCGCGCCAACGTTGCCCGCAGGGTTAGCCACAAAGTTATCCACAGAAAATGTGGGCGGCTGCAGCGCAGACGCACCGGGTCGCGAGAAACATTCGGTCATAATTTTCGGCTGTTGGGCAGCGCTTCGCGACCACGCAGGAGGAACCTTGTTTTCGATCTTAGTCGCCGCAGGCTGGCCCATCGTGCCGCTGCTTTTGTGCTCGATCATCGCCACTGCTCTCGTCATCGAGCGCTTCCTCAGCCTCAAGGCGGCCAAGGTGCTTCCACCGCAGTTGCTCAACGAGGCCATCGCCGTCTCCCAGGACGGCATTCCTCCCTCCGACGTGATCGCCAAGCTGGAAAGAAATTCGGCGCTGGGCGAGATGCTCGCCAGCGGCTTCCGTGCCGCCCAGGCCGGCCCGGGCCATCCGGCGGATGAAGTGCGCACGGCCATGGAGACCTCGGGCCGGGCGATCGCCCACCGGCTCGAACGCTATCTGCCCGCGCTCGCCACCATCGCCTCGGCCGCGCCACTGCTCGGCCTGCTGGGCACCGTCATCGGCATGATCGAGATCTTCGGCTCGCAGGCACCGGGAACCGGCGCTGCCGGCAATCCGGCGCAACTGGCGCACGGCATCTCCATCGCGCTCTACAACACGGCCTTCGGCCTGATTGTGGCGGTGCCGACGCTGATCTTCTGGCGCTACTTCCGCAGCCGCGTCGACGGCTATCTGCTGCACCTCGAACTGGCCGGCGAGCGCTTCGCCCAACACTTGGCCGGGTTGCGGGCGGCCCCCCGCCCATGAGCGCGCCCCTGCCGGGGGGCGCCCGCCCCGCCTCTGCGCCGGGGAGTCGCCGCAGCGGACGGATTCAACTGCGGGCCGCGTCACGCGACGAGCCGGAGATCAACCTGATCCCCTTCATCGACGTGCTGCTGGTGATCCTGATCTTCCTGATGCTGTCGACCACCTACAACCGGTTCACCGAGATGGAAGTCCGACTGCCCACGGCCGACGCCGAGACGGCCACGACCCGCCCGCGCGAGATCGTAGTGGCGGTGGCGGCGGACGGCCGGTATGCCGTCGACCGGCAAGCACTGCCGGATCGCAGCGTGGAGGCCCTGGCCAGCGCCCTCGCGCCGCTCGCCAAGGTCGACACCGGCGCTCCGGCGCCGATCCTCATCATCAGCGCCGATGCCGCCGCCGCCCATCAGTCGGTCATCACCGTGATGGAGGCGGCGCGGCGTGCGGGGCTGATGCAGATCACCTTTGCCACGCAGACCTCGGGCAAGGCGGCCCGCTGACGTGCTGGCCGAAGCCTGGGAACGCCGCGGCGCACGGGCTTGGTTGCTCCGGCCGCTGGCATGGCTCTTCGGCCTGCTTGCAGCCGCTCGGCGGCAGGCGTATGCCCGCGGGTGGCGCACGGTGCACCGGCTGCCCGTGCCCGTTGTCGTGGTCGGCAACGTGGTGGCAGGCGGCGCGGGCAAGACACCCGTGGTGGTGTCGCTGGTCCGGCACGCGCAGGCCCAGGGCTGGCCGGTTGGCGTCATCTCCCGAGGGCATGGGCGGCGCACGCGGGAGGGGCAGGTCGTCCACGCCGACAGCGATCCGCGCGACGTGGGGGACGAACCTCTGCTGATCCATCGCGCGACCGGCGCACCCGTGGTGGTCGATGCCGACCGGGTGGCCGCCGGGCGCCGGCTCCTGGCGCTGCATCCGGACACCCGCCTCATCGTCGCCGACGATGGTCTGCAGCACCTGCCGCTGGCACGCGATGTGGAGATCTGCGTGTTCGACGACCGCGGCATCGGCAATGGCTGGCTGCTGCCGGCGGGCCCGCTGCGCGAGCCCTGGCCGCGCCGGTGCGATCTGGTGCTGCACACCGGCGAGCAACCGGCCTTCGCGGGCTTCCGCGGACATCGGGCGCTGGCAGCACATGCGCTTGACCGGCAGAAGCAGCCCGTGCTCCTGACTGAACTGGCGGGGCGGGACGATCTGGTGGCAGTCGCAGGCATCGCCCAGCCCCAGCGTTTCTTCGACATGCTGCGCGCCCGGAGCCTGCGCCTGCAGCGCTGCATCGCGCTGCCAGACCACCATGACTACACGGACTGGGCACCGCCCAAGGGCGTGCAGCTGCTCTGCACAGAAAAGGACGCAGCCAAACTGTGGCCACGCGCGCCCTCGGCCCTGGCCGTGCCGCTGGAGTTCTCCCTCGAGCCGGCCTTCTTCGAGGCCCTCGACGCGCGGCTATCATCCCTCGATGGATCCGAAGCTGCTTGAACTGCTGGTCTGCCCGGTCACCAAGGGACCGCTGCAATGGGACGCCGCGCGTCAGGAACTGTGGTCGCGCAGTGCACGTCTCGCCTACCCGGTGCGCGATGGCATTCCTGTGATGCTCGAAAACGAGGCGCGCCCGCTCACGGACGAAGAACTCGGCCTGTGAGCTTCACCGTCCTGATTCCGGCGCGCATGAAGTCGACGCGCCTGCCCGACAAACCACTGGCGGATATTGGCGGCCTGCCGATGGTGGTGCGAGTGGCGCAGCAAGCCGCACGTTCGGGCGCCAGCAGGGTGTGCGTGGCCTGCGACGATCCACGCATCGTGCAGGCCTGCGAGGCGGCCGGCGTGCAGGCCCTGCGCACCCGCGCCGACCATCCCAGCGGCAGCGACCGCTTGGCCGAGGCCTGCGCCCTGCTCGGGTTGGCCGACGACACCATCGTGGTCAATGTCCAGGGCGACGAGCCGCTCATCGAGCCGACCCTGATCGACGCCGTCGCCCAGTCGCTGGCCGCCCGCCCGGACACGCCCATGGGCACGGCGGCGCACGCCATCGAGGACGAGGCCGACTTCGTCAACCCCAATGTCGTGAAGGTGGTACTCGACGCGGCAGGGCAGGCGCTCTACTTCAGCCGCTCTCCCCTTCCCTTCTGGCGCGACGGCGGAATGCCGCCCAGGCTTTCCGCGGACCACCCGGCGCTTCGCCACATCGGCATCTACGCCTACCGCGCCGGCTTCCTGCGCAGCTTCCCGGGCTTGGCAGCTTCACCGCTGGAGCGCGTCGAATCGCTCGAACAGCTTCGGGTGCTGTGGCATGGTCATCGCATCGCCGTGCACGTGACCCCGCACGCGCCGGGCACGGGTGTCGACACGCCCGAGGATCTGGCCCGCGTGCGCCTGCATTTCTGAACCGGCGGCGCATCCCGTTCGGTGCGGGGGGCGCATGCTATCCTCACCGCGATGGCGCGCCCGGAGGAGCCGGCACTGCTCGCCCACACGATTTCCATAAAAAGCTTCCGAGGACACCATGAGACTCATCCTGTTGGGCGCGCCGGGCGCCGGCAAAGGCACGCAGGCCACCTTCATCTGCCAGAAGTTCGGCATTCCCCAGATCTCCACCGGTGACATGCTGCGCGCCGCCGTGAAGGCGGGCACGCCGCTCGGACTCCAGGCCAAGGCCGTGATGGACGCCGGGGCGCTGGTGAGCGATGACCTCATCATCAACCTCGTCAAGGAGCGCATCGCGCTGCCCGACTGCGCCAATGGCTTCCTGTTCGACGGCTTTCCGCGCACCATTCCCCAGGCCGATGCGATGAAGGCGGCCGGCGTCAAGCTGGACTACGTGCTGGAGATCGACGTTCCCTTCTCCGACATCATCGAACGCATGAGCGGTCGCCGCTCGCACCCGGCCTCCGGCCGTACCTATCACGTGCGCTTCAATCCGCCGAAGGTCGAAGGCAAGGACGACGTGAGCGGCGAAGACCTGATCCAGCGCGAGGACGACAAGGAAGAGACGGTGCGCAAGCGCCTCGACGTCTACAGCCAGCAGACGCGCCCGCTGGTGGACTACTACGCGAAGTGGGCCGAGCAGGACCCCGTCAACGCGCCCAAGTACCGCGCGATCAGCGGCGTGGGCACGGTCGACGAGATCACACGCCGCGCGATGGCTGCGCTCGAGGGCTGACCCTCACGCCCTGGGGCTTACGCCCTCGGCATTCCCACGCCAAAGGCCGGCCGCAAGGCCCGGCCTTTTTGCTTCATGCAGGCCGATGGCGGCTGTCCATCAGATGGAGCATGAGCGAGATGCGCGCCTTCACCGGGGACAGGTCGAAGGCATGGGGACAACGATCCTCGCCACTCGACAGCACCGCCCCGTCCGCACAGCGGGTGGCACGTACCACGGCGATTCCCGCAGCCTGCGCCTTCGCGAGCGCCTCCTGGAGGCTCTCGTGGACTGTGCCATTGCCAGTCGCCGCCACCACGATGCCATCCACGCCGCCGGCCTGGACAAGCGCATCGACCAATGCCGTGTCGGCCCCTGCATGACTGGTGATGATCTGCACCGAAGGCCAGAGATCGGCGGCAGGCAGCCGCTGTGCGGAAAGCCTCGGGGCCAGCACCTCGGGCCACGCACAAATGCGCCGAATGCGCCCCTCCTCCACGAAGCCGACCGGTCCGCTTTCACCCGAGGAAAAGGCATCCAGCCGATAGGTGTGCACCTTGCGCACCTGCCGAGCCCGATGGATGGTGCCGGCACAGACTGCAAGCACGCCCCGCGCGCCGTCGGCCACCGCCACGGTCAAGGCGTCTCGCAGGTTCTGCGGGCCATCCGGGACGGGGGAACTCGCCGGCCTCATGGCGCAGGTAAGCACCACAGGCTTGTGCGCCATCAGCAACTCGCCGAGGAAGAACGCCGTCTCTTCCAGCGTGTCCGTGCCATGGGTGATGACGATGCCGCGCACGCCTGGGTCATCGAGCAGTTGCTGGCACCGGGAGGCCAGCGCCCGCCAGTGCGCATGCGACATGTCCTTGCTGTCGAGGTTGCACACCTGTTCGGCGGCCCAGGTGATGCCTTCAGGAATCGGCACGTCCGCAAGGAGCTCGCCGACCTCCACCTGCCCGGCCACGTAGCCGAGGTTGTCGCCAGCAATCGCCGCACGTCCGGCAATCGTGCCTCCGGTGCCGAGCACCACGACGCAGGAGGGATGGACGGGGGTGAGATGAGGACTTGTCAACGGTTTGAAAACTGGTTAAAAATACAGACACTGGATATGCACACAGTATGTGCATCAACCGCTGGAGCCGCAGACACATGCTCAAAGTGCCCACTCCCACCGCGTCGGTCAAGCTTACCGCCCGACAGCAGCAGATTCTCGAGTTGATCCGCGCCACCATGGCTCGCACGGGCGCGCCACCGACACGCGCCGAGATTGCTGCCGAGTTGGGCTTCAAGTCCGCCAATGCTGCCGAAGAGCACCTGCAGGCCCTCGCGCGAAAGGGCGTCATCGAGCTGGTGAGCGGCACCTCGCGTGGCATCCGGCTCAAGAGCGAGGCGCTGCGCAACCTGCAGGAGAGCCGCACGCCGCAGTTCTCGCTGCCCATTCCTGGACTGTCGCAGCTGTCCCTCCCGCTCATCGGCCGCGTCGCCGCTGGTGCTCCCATCCTGGCGCAGGAACATGTCGACCAGACCTATTACGTCGAAAGCACGCTGTTCCAGCATCGCCCCGATTACCTGCTCAAGGTGCGCGGCATGTCGATGCGCGACGCCGGCATCATGGACGGCGACCTGCTTGCAGTGCAAAGCACTCGCGAGGCACGCAACGGCCAGATCGTGGTGGCCCGGCTGGGCGACGAGGTCACCGTCAAGCGGCTCAAGCGGCTCAAGGACGTGGTCGAACTTCATGCCGAGAACCCCGACTACCCCACCATCATCGTCCAGCCCGGCGAGCCGTTCGAGATCGAAGGCCTGGCCGTCGGCCTGATCCGCAACACCATGCTGATGTAGCCCCCGCAGTCATTTGCTGCTGCCGCACCAGGTGGCGGGCGTATGGCCGGATGGCCATCACCCTGGTGCGTCGGCTTCGCTTCTCAATCCTGCCTGTGTCCAAACCCCTTCCGATCCTCAGGAGTTCAACATGGGAACCGCTCTGCTCGCCTTGTCCAGTCTTTTCGCCCCGATCCAGTCCTGGGTCGCTCGCCACGCCGATGCCCGCCGCAGCAGTGGACTGAATGCAACGGAGCTGCATTATGTGAATGTCCGCCCTCGCCCCGGCCGGGAGATGCGGCATGCCGCAAGCAGTCGGCGCGATGCAGCCGAGCGCCCCCCGCTGCGCGTCGTGCGGGTGGTGGAGCCGGGAGCGCCGCGCTCCCACGGTTCAAGACTGGTAATTGCCGGCCGCATGGCCGACGTCTGCGCCGAACTCGACCGCCTCGTCGAGAAGGAATTGCGCGAAGCCGCCCGGCCATCTGGCAGCACGCTGCACTGACGTCGCGCGACAGACGCTCGTCCTTTCGAGGACGAGCGGAAGACCGCCGGAGCCGGAGGCAAAATGGGCGGCCATGAACATCGTGATTCTCGACGACTACCAGGACGCCGTACGCAAGCTGCGCTGCGCCTCCAAGCTGGATGCCTATACCGCCAAGGTCTACACCAACACGGTCAAGGGCATCGGGCAGTTGTCGGTCAGGCTGCGGGACGCGGACGTGATCGTGCTGATCCGCGAGCGCACCCAGATCTCCCGCCAGCTCGTCGAGAAGCTGCCACGCCTCAAGCTGATCTCGCAGACGGGCCGCGTGGGCAGTCATGTGGATGTGAATGCATGTACCGAGTACGGCGTGGCCGTGGCCGAAGGCACCGGCTCTCCACTGGCTCCGGCCGAACTCACATGGGCACTGATCATGGCGGCCACACGCCGGCTGCCGCAGTACATCAGCAACCTCAAGCACGGCGCCTGGCAGCAGTCGGGACTGAAGTCTGCGTCGATGCCGCCCAACTTCGGCCTGGGCTCCGTGCTCAAAGGCAAGACGCTGGGCATCTGGGGCTATGGCCGCATCGGCCAGTTGGTGGCACGGTACGGACAGGCCTTCGGCATGCAGGTGGTGATCTGGGGTCGTGAGGCGAGCTGCGAGCGCGCGCGCAACGACGGCTTCCAGACGGCACCGAGCCGCGAGGCGCTCTTCGAGATGGCGGACGTGCTCACCCTGCACCTTCGGCTGAACGACGACACGCGCGGGCTGGTGAGACTGGAGGATCTGTCCCGCATGAAGCCGACCTCGCTGTTCGTCAACACAAGCCGCGCCGAGCTCGTCGAGTCCGACGCCTTGCTCGCCGCGCTCAACCGAGGCAGGCCTGGCATGGCGGCCATCGATGTCTTCGAAAGCGAGCCGCCCCTGCAAGGTCACGCGCTGCTGCGTCTCGAGAACTGCATCTGCACGCCGCACATCGGTTACGTCGAGCAGGAAAGCTACGAGCTCTACTTCGGACAGGCCTTCGACAACGTCGTGAGTTTCATCCGCGGCAATCCCACGAACATCGTCAATCCGGGGGCACTGCAGGTGCGCCGGTGAGGCGCGAGGCGCCCTGGCCGGGGGCGCTGTGGGCCCTGCTCTTCGGCAATTTCGCGATCGGCACGGGCGTGATGGTAGTGCCGGGCACGCTGCCCGAACTGGCTGCTTCGTTTTCGACCTCTATTGCCGCTGCGGGGCAGTTGATCACGGCGGGCGCACTGGTGGTCTGTGTTGGCGCTCCGCTGCTGGCCGGCCTGGTGGCGGGCTGGGACAGGCGACGGCTCCTCGCCGCCTCACTGGCTTGGTTTGCCTTGGGACACCTGGCGTCCGCACTGATGCCGACGCTCGGTGCGCTGATGCCCGTCCGCATGGCCACGCTTGTCGCGCCCGCGGTCTTCACTCCCCAGGCTGCCGCTTGCGTGGGCATGCTGGTGCCTGCGCACAGGCGCGCAGCGGCCGTGGCCTTCATTGTCCTGGGATGGTCCCTCGCGTCGGTGCTCGGGTTGCCGATGGCCGCCTACCTCGGCGGGCATTGGGGCTGGCGCGCGGCCTTCGGCGTCATCGCCGCCCTGACGGCGATTGGCGCCCTGTGGGTCTGGCGCACCATGCCGGCCGGAGTCAAGCCTGCCCCGCTTTCTCGCGAAGGCTGGTTGCAGGTGCTGCGCCATCCGATCCTGATGCCCGTCGTGGGCATCACGCTGCTTCAGGCAGCGGGGCAGTTCGTGCTCTTCAGCTATTTCGGGCCGCTGCTCGTCCAGCGACTGCACGCGGGTCCGGGCGAACTCAGCCTGATCTGGTTATGGATTGGCCTGTGCGGCGTGGTGGGCAATCTGCTGGCCACGCGCTACATGGACCGGTTGGGCAGTGCCGGGATGGCGATGCTCGCGATGGCGCTGATCAGCGTCAGCCTGCTGTTGTGGCCTTTGGGCCTGGCCCTGGGCTGGGCGGCGCTGACAGCGGTCCTGCTGCCCTGGGGCCTGGGCTGCTTCGCCGCCAACTCGTCGCAGCAGGCCAGGCTGGTGGGGCTGGCGCCCACGCTGGCCTCTGCGTCCATCGCCCTCAACAGTTCCGCGATGTACATGGGGCAGGCGGCAGGCGCAGGGTTGGGGGGCTGGCTGCTCGCCCGAGGCACGTCTTCGTGGATGAACTGGTGCGGCTTGGCGTGCCTGGTGGCCGCCATGCTGCTGAGCCTCCATCTGGGCCGCTGCGGCCGCGCTGCCGCCTGAGGGCGCAGCAGGCGGGCGGTGCACGCCCTAACGGCCGGCCCAGCCCAGCAGACTCAAGGAGTCGGCGGCTTCTTGATGGACGCGCCCGGCCGGATGCTGTCCTCGAGTTCCGGATCGAAGAGCTGGAAGTCCGGCGGCACCGGGTCGAAATCGTTCGGCACGGTCAGCGCCGCATCGGCATCGTGTGCGGCGGGTGGCGCCGGCTCGGCGGGGGGCGTGCGACCCTTCAGCGCCTTGGGGATGGTGTCGATGGACGACGCTTCCAGGTCTGAAAGGTCGAAGTCGATCGTGCCGGGCGGCGGCCCTGCCACGATAGGAGTCGCCGCGCCCCCGGCTGTCCCCGCCGCCAGCGGCAGCGGCGCGGTCGGCGGCTGCGAGACGGCCATCGGTGCCAGCAACCCCATCGCCGAGGTCGTCCCGGCATCGCTGGCCATCATCATGCTGCCGTTCGCGATGCGCTCCTGGGCGGCACCATACAGGGCCAGCAGCTCACGATACGCGGGCAGGTCGAAGGGCGCGTGGCCCTGCGAGTCCACGGCCTGGAACAGGAAGCCCTCGATGACGCCCAGCACCTCCCGGCGCGGCCACGCCTTCTCGATGCGCTCGACCGCCTCGGGATAGGCCGCCAGCGAACGACCTTCGTCCTGGAAGTCGTCATAGGCCGGCAACTCGAGCCCCAGCGCCTTGCGGCATTCGCGCCGTGTGGTGTCGTAATCGGCCCTGCGCCCCTGGGAATGCAACAGCCGCAGCAGTTCCATGTACATGAGCGGGCTGGTGACGCCGTACTCGTCCAGGTGATCGGCCAGCACGCCGACGGCCTGATCGAACTGCCCGAGCGACAGGCAGAACTCGGCCTGCTGCTGCACGTCGAGCAGCCTGTCGGCGCTCACCGGTTCCGGGCCATCCGGGGGCAGCGTGGAAATGGTGTCAGGCCCCGGGTCGGCCACCACCGCCACGGGGGCGGGCGTGGCAGCCGCACCGGCGAGATCGCCGGCAGCAGCGACGGCTGCCAGGCCAGCGGGCTTGATCGGCGGATCCGCTGGCAGATCGGCATCCGGCTCCACCTCGCTAGGCTGCCACCAGGATGCCTCCGCCGCCTGGCGCCTGGCACGGCGCCACAGCACGCCGGCCACGGCGAGCAGCACGGCCAGCAACAGCAGCAACGGCCAGAGCCACCACGGCCTTTCCGAGGCGGCCTCACGGGCCTGCGCCAGCTCGGTCCTGAGGCTTTCGATGGTGCGGTCGCGCTGAGCCATCTGTGCGCGCAGCGCCGCACTCTGACGGTCGGCGGACTGCGCGTCCTGGGGTGCGCTCGCCGCAGCGGCCGGCGTGGCGGCGGCATCGCTCGCGCCACCCTGGGGCAGTGGCGCAACGGCACCGGCCTCGATATTCCTCAGCCGGGTTGCGATCTTGAGCCAGGCGGGTGGCAATGTGTAGTCGTCTGCGGCGCCGGACGCGGCAGCAACGCCGGCAGCAGCCGCTGCGCGGGGGTCGAGCGCGTCCACACGCAGCCGTCCGCCGGTGGTGGCTGCGGGGGTCCGCGGCGCGGTCCGGACAGCACCGCTGGCCCGCTGCGCCGGCGTAGTGTCTCGCGTGCGCGCGCCGGCGGAGGCACTGCGCCCCTCGGTGCTGCGCGCCCCTTGGCGCGGCGGCTGAGCACCCACGGGCGGCAGCGACGCACCCAGCGCTCGCTCGGCGCGGTCGGCATCGATGGCCGAAACCGGGGGCGGGTCGGCCAGCAGCGCGAACTCACGCACCATCGTGGCGCCGCAACCCACACGCACATTCACTGTGACGACCGGCTCGTCGATCGGCCGGGTGGTGCGGATGCGCAGCCAGGGCGCGTCCGGCGAACGCCCCGGCTCCACGGTGGTGCCGAAGTCGCGGTCGGAGAGCGTGGCATCGCCCAGCTTCACACCGACCGAGGGACACGCACCGCCGCTGCCCTCCAGTTGCACGGGCACGCGCAGATCGAGCGGCTTGCCGATCCACACCGCCCCTTCCGGCCGGCCGATCGTCAACGCCGAGGCGGCAACGGGAAGCACAAGCCCCAGTCCGAGTACAAACGAAGCAGTCGATGCAGGTTTCGGAGGCACAGCGGGGCGTCGAGGGGAAGTAAAAGGTTTAAATATTTTCACACCACCCTGACGTTTATGAACAAACAAGATGCATATTTCTAACAGGGCTGCCGCCTCAGCCAAGCATCCCGACTCAATTGGCCTCGCCTCGACGCCATTTCACCCGCATTGCGACACCCTCCCGACGATGACAATCGCCGGGTTTTTTGTATTTCTGGAGACAACTGCCATGCCTCTTTCGCCCCGGCCTGACGCCGCCACGGAGCCTTCCCGATGAGCGCGGAATTGAAGAGCACCACGCAGGGCCGCACGATGGTGCTGACCCTGTCCAATCCTGCCCAGCGCAATGCGCTCGGCCCCGAGATGTACGCCGCCGGCGTCGAGGCCCTGGACGGCGCTGGCAGCAATGCCGAAATACGCTGCGTGGTGCTGGTCGGCGAAGGCCGCTGGTTCTGCGCGGGCGGATCTCTGCAGCGGCTGCAGTCCAACCGGGAGCGCGATCCCAGCGTGCAGGCCGAAAGCATCGACGCACTGCACAACTGGATCGAGGCCATCCGCAGCTTTCCGAAGCCGGTGATCGCCGCCGTCGAAGGCGCCGCCGCCGGCGCGGGGTTCTCGTTGGCGATGGCGTGCGATCTGGTGGTCTCGGCGCGCGATGCCGTGTTCGCGGCGTCGTACAGCAACGTCGCCCTGTCCCCCGATGGCGGCCTCAGCTGGCATCTGGCGCAGTGGCTGCCGCGCCAGCTGGCCACCGAATGGCTGATGAACGGCGAGCGCATCACCGCATCGCGCCTGCACGAACTCGGCCTGGTCAACACGCTGACCGAGACCGGCAATGCGCTGGACGAAGCGATGGCCCTTGCCCAGAAGCTGGAGGCCCGTGCCCCCAATGCGTTGGCCAGCATCAAGGAGCTTCTGGGCGAGGCCCGGGGCCGCACGCTCGGCGAGCAGCTGGGCCAGGAGCGCGAACACTTCGTGCGCAACCTCCACCATGCCAACGCCGGCATCGGCATCGGCGCTTTCCTCGGCAAGACCACCCCGAACTACCAATGAGCATGCTGGTCGCCCCTGCGACAAGCCTGCCAGATCCAGTCACGCAAACGACACGCCATGGATGACCCCATTCTTACCATCGAAGAACGAGAAGCCATCAACAGTGGCCGCTGGTTCACTTCACTCTCCCCTTCGCTCCGTCACGACATCCTCCGATGTGCCTTCGTCAAACGCTACAAGGACGGCGACCTGATCGCCGCACGGGGCGATCCGCCAGACCAGTGGATCGCCTGTGCGAAGGGCGCGGTGCGTGTGAGTTCGACGGCGGTCTCGGGCAAGCAAGTGACGCTGACGTACGTCGAGCCGGGCATCTGGTTCGGGGACGTCGCGATGTTCGATGGCGACCGGCGCACGCACGACGCCTATGCGCATGGCGACACGACCATCCTGTGCGTGGCACGTGCGGACTTCAACAAGATCCTCACCGCCCACGTGGAGTTGTACGAGGCGCTGATGCGCCTGCAGGCGCGACGCATCCGCACGCTCTTTGGCCTGGTGGAAGACCTGAACACCCTGCCCCTTCGGGCGCGGCTGGCCAAGCAGCTGGTGCATCTGGTGCGCAGCTACGGCGTCCCCAATCTGGCCGACGGAAGCCAGACGCGCATCGGCCTGCAGCTGGCACAGGAAGAGTTGGCGCAATTGCTGGGTGCCTCGCGTCAGCGCGTCAACCAGGAACTCAAGACGATGGAGCGCGAGGGCGCGATCCGCATCGAGCCGGCGGGGCTGGTGGTGCTGGACCGCGACGCGCTCACCCGCATCTCGCAGGCGGACAGCTGAGCGCGCCGTGCGGGGCGCGACAGGGCCGCCCCGCTCCCTTTCAAGAACAAAGAAAAAGCCAAGAGACATGAGCCAGGACTTCAGCACCTTCGTCGGCACCCGCGCGGTGTCCTCCCAGCATGCGGTCGACGTGCAGGCTCTCGAAGCCTGGCTCACCACGCACGTGGAAGACTTCAAGGGCCCATTGAGCATCGAGATGTTCAAGGGCGGCCAGTCCAATCCCACGTACAAGCTGCTGACGCCCGGCCGTCAGTACGTGATGCGCGCCAAGCCAGGCCCGGTGGCCAAGCTGCTGCCCTCGGCCCATGCCGTGGAGCGCGAATACAAGGTGATGCATGGCCTGGCAGGCTCCGATGTGCCCGTGCCGAAGATGCTGGCCCTGTGCGAGGACGAATCGGTGATCGGCCGCGCCTTCTACGTGATGGAGTGCATGCAGGGCCGCGTGCTGTGGGACCAGACGCTGCCCGGCATGTCCAACGCCGAGCGCGCCGCGATCTACGACGAGATGAACCGCGTCATGGCGGCGCTGCATACGGTCGACTTCGCCTCTCGCGGCCTGGGCGACTACGGCAAGCCCGGCAACTACTTCGAGCGCCAGATCGGCCGCTGGAGCAAGCAGTACAAGGCCTCCACCGATGGCGCCGGCGAGTTGTCGCAGCCCATCGACGAGATGGAGCGCCTGCTCGAGTGGCTGCCGGCCAACATTCCGGCCAGCGCACTCGATGCCTCGAAGGTGTCGATCGTCCACGGCGACTACCGCCTCGACAACATCATGTTCGCGGCCGATCAGCCGCGCGTCATCGCGGTGCTGGACTGGGAGTTGTCCACGCTGGGCCATCCCCTGGCCGATTTCAGCTACCACTGCATGTCCTGGCACATCCCCGCGGGCACCTTCCGCGGCATCGGCGGGGTGGACTTGGCGCCTCTCGGCATTCCGTCCGAGAAGGACTACGTGCGCCGCTACTGCGAGCGCACAGGGCTGACCACCCCCGAGGCGCTGGCGCAGGACTGGAACTTTTACCTCGCCTACAACCTGTTCCGTATTGCCGCCATCCTGCAAGGCATCGCCAAGCGGGTGGAAGCCGGCACCGCATCCAGCGAGCAGGCGGTCAATTCCGCCAAGGGCGCCCGTCCCATGGCGCAGTTGGCCTGGCAATTCGCCCAGCGCGCCTGAGGACAGCGCCGCTTTTCACGACACGACACCCACCACCGGAGACAGCATGGAGTTCGATTTTTCCCCCAAGGTCAAGGACCTGCAGAAGCGCGTCAGCGACTTCATGGACGAGTACATCTTTCCGGCCGAGGCGGAGTATGCGCAGGAGATGGAAGCCAACACGGCCGCCGGCAAGCGCTGGACGCCGCTGCAGGTGATCGAACGCCTGAAAGACAAGGCCCGCGCCCAGGACCTGTGGAACCTGTTTCTGCCCAACGACACGGCCGAGCTGGCCAAGAAGAAGGGCGGCGGCCTCACCAACATGGAGTACGCGCCGCTGGCCGAGTTGATGGGCCGTGTGCCATGGGCATCCGAGGTCTTCAACTGCTCGGCGCCCGACACGGGCAACATGGAGACCATCGCGCGCTACGGCTCCGATGCGCACCGCGAGCAATGGCTGACACCGCTGCTCGACGGCAAGATCCGCTCGGCCTTCGCCATGACCGAACCTGCTGTGGCGTCCAGCGATGCCACCAACATCGAGACCCGCATCGAACGCCAGGGCGACGAGTACGTCATCAACGGCCGCAAGTGGTGGATCTCGGGCGCCGGTGACCCGCGCTGCAAGGTCTTCATCACCATGGGCAAGTCCGACCCTGAAGCGCCCAAGCATTCGCAGCAGAGCATGGTGCTCGTGCCCGAGGGCACGCCCGGCATCAAGATCCTGCGTCCGCTCAACGTGATGGGCTACGACGACGCGCCCCATGGCCACATGGAGATGGTGTTCGAGAACGTGCGCGTGCCGGCCAGCAACATCCTGCTGGGCGAAGGCCGAGGCTTCGAGATCGCCCAGGGCCGCCTGGGCCCAGGCCGCATCCACCACTGCATGCGCCTGATCGGCCTGGCCGAACGTGCGCTGGAGCTCATGTGCCGCCGCGCGTCGTCCCGCGTTGCCTTCGGCAAGGCCGTGGCCGCGCAGACGGTGACGCAGGAGCGCATTGCCGAAGCACGCTGCCGCATCGACATGGCCCGCCTGCTGACGCTCAAGGCCGCCTGGCTGATGGACGTCGCCGGCAACAAGGTCGCCAAGACGGACATCGCCATGATCAAGGTGGTGGCGCCCAGCATGGCCTGCCAGGTGATCGACTGGGCGATGCAGGTGCATGGCGGCGGTGGCATGAGCGATGACTTCCCGCTGGCCTACGCATACGCCAATGCCCGCACGCTGCGCTTCGCCGACGGCCCGGACGAAGTGCACCGCAATGCCATTGCGAAGTGGGAACTGGGCAAGTACGCGGCGGACAAGACGCCGATCGAGCCGCCCGTCACGCGCTTCTGAGTTCAGGGCCGCACAGAGACAAGAGCCGCTGCTGCCTCGACGGGCTGCAGCGGCTTTTTGCTTGCAGGGTCGCGTCACTGCCGATCGAGCGCGATCACGCGCGGACGACAGCAGGCGAGCTAGAGCTTCTTCTGAAGGAAGATCGCCTTGCCGTACGCCGGGTCGAGCTCGTAGCCATCGAAACCCGCGCGCCGGTAGGCATTGAGCGCGGGCGCATTGCCGGAGAGCACTTCCAGCGTCAGCTTGCAGGCGCCGCGCCGACGGGCCTCTTCCTCCACGACAGCCAGCATTCGCTGCGCCACGCCCTGCCCGCGCGCATGCGCCAGCACCACCACGTCGTGGACATTCACCAGCGGCCGGCAGGCAAAAGTGGAAAAACCTTCGAAGCAGTTGATGAGCCCGACGGGCTCGTCCTGCGCGTCATAGGCCAGCACGCTGAAGGCCTGCGGGCGGGCTGCAAGGGCGGCCGGCAACTGGCGTTTGGCTTCGGCATCCAGCGGTTGCCCGCCACCGGCCGGATCGCAGGCATAGGCATCGAGCAGCCGCACCAGCGCCTCGGCCTGCTGCGGATCAAGGTAGTCGACAAGGCGGGTGCGCATCAGACAGGCTCCAAGGGACGATAGGGCTCGGCAGGCTGGACGACGGTGATAGCATCACCGGCGGCCACCGAACCACCCGTGGTCACGACGGCCATCACACCTGCCTTGCGCACGGTATGGCCCTCGGCATCGCGGTCCAGCACTGCGGCCATCAACCCGGGCTGGAAGCGGTCGATCTGCTTGCATGGATTGCGCAGGCCCGTGAGCATCACTTCGGCGCTCGCGCCGAGCCGCAGCCGCGTGCCGGTGGGGAGGCTCAGAAGGTCCAAGCCGCGCGTCGTGATGTTCTCGCCCATTTCGCCGGGAAAGACCGGGAAGCCCCTCGGCATCAACTCGTCGAACAGTTCGGCATGCAGAAGGTGCACCTGGCGCAAGTTGGGCTGCTGCGGATTGCGGGCCACGCGCGAGCGGTGCTTCACGGTCGTGCCCGCATGGGCATCCCCCTCGACCCCCAGCCCTTCGACCAGCACGATGTGGTCTTCCTCGAACTTGGAGAAGCCGTGCACGGTGCTGGCGTGGACGGCCGCGACGCGCGCTTGCATGTCCGCCGGCTCAGGCGACGGCGACGGTGGCCGCAATGCGCGAGGCCAGCGCCTGGGCGCGCGCTTCCTCGGGGGCTTCCACCATCACCCGCAGCAGCGGCTCCGTGCCGCTGGCACGGATCAGCACGCGGCCCTGGTCGCCCAACTCGGTCTCCACGCGGGCGCTTTCCTCGGCCAGGGCTGGATTGGCCTTCCAGTCCTGCCCGGGGGCGAGCCGCACGTTGACCAGGCTCTGCGGGAAGAGCTGCACCTCGGCCAGCAGTTCGGCCATGCTGCGTCCCCGCCGCACGATGGCCTGAAGCACCTGCAGTGCACTGACCAGACCGTCCCCGGTGGTGTGACGGTCCAGCGCCAGAAGGTGCCCCGAGCCTTCGCCGCCCAGCAGCCAGCCTCTACGATCCAGCTCTTCCAGCACATAGCGATCCCCCACCTTGGCGCGGACGAAGTCAATGCCGGCATTGCGCAAGGCCACCTCGACCGCCTTGTTGGTCATCAATGTGCCGACCACACCTTCGACGGGCATGCCGCGGGCCACGCGGTCCATGGCCATCAAGTACAGGAGCTCGTCGCCATTGAACAGCCGCCCCGACGCATCGACCATCTGCAGGCGATCGGCGTCGCCGTCGAGCGCGATGCCGTAATCCGCACCCTGCGCCCTGACCTCAGCCATCAACGCCCCGGGATGGGTGGCACCCACGCCCTTGTTGATGTTGAGTCCGTCGGGCCGCACGCCGATGCTGGCCACATCGGCACCCAACTCGTGGAAGATGTTGGGCGCCACCTGGTAGGCCGCGCCGTGCGCTGCATCGACCACCAGGCGCATTCCGCGCAGGCTGAGGTCGGTCGGGAAGGTGCTCTTGCAGAACTCGATGTAGCGGCCCGCGGCATCGCTCAGCCGACGGGCACGGCCCAACCCGGCGGAGTCGACCCACACGGGCGGTTCGGCCAGCGCAGCCTCGACCTCTGCCTCCCACTCGTCGCTGAGCTTGGTCCCCTGCGCGCTGAAGAACTTGATGCCGTTGTCGGGATAGGCGTTGTGGCTTGCACTGATCACCACGCCAAGACTGGCTCGCTGGGCACGAGTCAGGTAGGCCACGCCCGGCGTCGGCAAGGGGCCCAGCAGCAGAACGTCGACGCCCGCGGAGTTGAAGCCAGACTCCATCGCCGACTCCAGCATGTAGCCGGAGATGCGCGTGTCCTTGCCGATGAGCACGGTGGGCCGCGCCTCCTTGCGCTTGAGCACCCGCCCCACCGCATGCGCGAGGCGCAGCACGAAGTCGGGGGTGATCGGGGCCTGCCCCACGGTGCCACGGATACCGTCCGTGCCGAAATACTGTCTGGTCATGTGTCGGGTTCTTGTTGTTGTGGTCGAGGGGCTGGAGTCTGGGCCTGCATGGCTGACCACACGGCCAACCCCTGCACCGTCTCGCGCACGTCGTGCACACGCAGCACGCGAGCGCCGCGGTCGGCCGCGAGCACGGCCGCCACGACGCTGGGCAGGGCGCGTTGCGACGCCTCCGCCAGGCCGGTGACGGCACCCAGCGCGGATTTTCGCGACCATCCCGCAAGAATCGGGAAACCAAGTTGCGCAAAGGCCTGCTGGCGGCCCAGAAGTGAGAAATTCTGCTCAACGGTCTTGCCGAAGCCCACGCCAGGGTCGATCACGATGCGCTCGGCAGCCACCCCCAAGGCTTGAAGCTGACGCGCCTGTTCCGCCAGAAAGTCCACCGCCTGGGCCACGGCATCGCCCTCCATGGGCGCCACCTGCATGGTCTGGGGATCGCGGTGCATGTGCATCAGGCAGACGCCGCAGCGAGGATGGCCCGCCACGACCTCGCGGGCGCCTCGCTGACGCAGGCTCCAGATGTCGTTGACGATGTCCGCGCCCAGGTCAAGCACGGCCTTCATCACCTGGGGCTTGTAGGTGTCGATGGACAGCGGCACATCCAGCCGGACCGCTTCGCGGATCACCGGCACGACCCGTCGAAGCTCTTCCTCCAGCGGCACGGCGGGACTTCCGGGCCGGGTGGATTCGCCGCCGATGTCGAGAATGTCGGCTCCTTCGGAAAGAAGTTGTTCGCAGTGCGCCAGCGCAGAAGACACATCCGCATGCGACCCGCCGTCCGAGAAGGAATCGGGCGTCACGTTGACGATGCCCATCACCAGCGGCCGGGCCAGATCCAGCTGGAAACGGCCAGCCTGCCAACCAAAGAAAACGGGGCCCGAAGGCCCCGTCTGCATGAGGTCCGCGGCCGGCATCATGCTGCGGTGGGCGCCGGGTCGGGCTTGACGGCCGGCGCGCCACCGCTGCCGCCACCGGAGGACGGCGTGCGCGGCGTGAAGTCCTTGGGCGGACGCGGCTCACGGCCCGCCATGATGTCGTCCAGTTGTTCGGCGTCGATGGTCTCCCACTCGAGCAGGGCCTTGGCCATGGCGTGCATCTTGTCGCTGTTCTCCTCGATCAGGCGACGCGCCAGGGCGTACTGCTCGTCGATGATGCGGCGCACCTCCGAGTCCACCTTCTGCATGGTGGCCTCGCTCATGTTGGTGGTCTTGGTCACCGAACGGCCCAGGAACACCTCGCCCTCATTCTCGGCATAGACCATCGGGCCCAGGGCTTCGCTCATGCCGTACTTCATGACCATGTCGCGGGCCAGATTGGTGGCACGCTCGAAGTCGTTCGAAGCGCCGGTGGTCATCTGGTTCATGAACACCTCTTCGGCGATCCGGCCACCGAACAGCATGCTGATCTGGTTGAGCATGTACTCGCGGTCGTAGCTGTACCGATCGTTCTCGGGCAGGCTCATCGTTACGCCGAGCGCGCGGCCGCGCGGAATGATGGTGACCTTATGGACCGGATCGCACTTGGGCAGCATCTTGCCGATCAGCGCGTGGCCGGACTCGTGGTAGGCCGTGTTGCGGCGCTCTTCCTCGGGCATGACCATGCTCTTGCGCTCGGGACCCATGAAGATCTTGTCCTTGGCCTTCTCGAAGTCCTGCATCTCCACGACGCGGGCATTGCGGCGGGCCGCCATTAGCGCAGCTTCGTTGCACAGGTTGGCCAGGTCGGCACCTGACATGCCCGGCGTGCCGCGAGCGATGACGCTCGGGTTGACGTCCTGGCCTACCGGGATCTTGCGCATGTGCACGCTCAGGATCTGCTCGCGACCTCGGATGTCCGGCAGCGTCACATAGACCTGGCGGTCGAAGCGACCAGGGCGCAGCAGCGCGGCGTCCAGGATGTCCGGGCGGTTCGTCGCAGCGACGACGATCACGCCGAGGTTGGTCTCGAAGCCGTCCATCTCGACCAGCATCTGGTTGAGAGTCTGCTCGCGCTCGTCGTTGCCGCCGCCCAGGCCCGCGCCACGCTGGCGGCCGACGGCGTCGATTTCATCGATGAAGATGATGCAGGGTGCGTTCTTCTTGGCGTTCTCGAACATGTCGCGCACACGGGCCGCGCCGACGCCGACGAACATTTCCACGAAGTCGGAGCCCGAGATGCTGAAGAACGGCACCTTGGCTTCGCCTGCGATGGACTTGGCCAGCAGCGTCTTGCCGGTGCCCGGAGGGCCGACCAGCAGCAGGCCCCGGGGAATGCGCCCACCAAGCTTCTGGAACTTCTGCGGGTCCTTCAGGAAGTCGACGACCTCCTTCACCTCTTCCTTGGCCTCGTCGCAGCCCGCGACGTCCGCAAAAGTGACGGTGTTGTTGTTCTCGTCCAGCATGCGCGCCTTGCTCTTGCCGAAGCTGAAGGCGCCGCCCTTGCCGCCGCCCTGCATCTGGCGCATGAAGTACACCCACACGCCGATGAGCAGCAGCATGGGGCCCCAGCTCACCAGCAGCGTCATGAGCAACGAGCCCTCTTCGCGCGGCTTGACGTCGAACTTGACGTTGTGGTCGATGAGGTCGCCGACCAAGCCTCGATCGAGGACCGTGGCGTTGGTGCGGATCTTCCGGTCGTCGTTGGTGATGGCGGTGATTTCGCCACCGGCCAAGCCCTCGGGGATGACCGCGCTCTTGATCTGGTTGTTGCGGACCTGCTCCAGGAACTCGGAGTAGTTCACAGTGCCGGATCCCATGGCGCCCCGGGTGTCAAACTGCTTGAACACCGTAAAAAGCACCATGGCGATGACCAGCCAGACGGCGATCTTGGAAAACCACTGATTGTTGTTCAAACGAAGCTCCAGTCGTAATGCGCGATCAGACACGCGCCATCGTGAACCCTTGCACGATGCTAATTGACGGTCATTTTAGGCTTTTCAAGCTGCGAAAAAGACCTACACGCCTATGACGTCCATAGGACCAGCACGGTTACGAAATTCGAATCGCGCTGAAGCTGCGGCACGTCAAGACTTCAGCCCGATGCCCACGAGGAAGGTTTCCGACGAGCGGTCCCGCGAAGACTTGGGCTTGTGGGGCTTTACCACCTTGAACGTCGCCTTGAAAAGGCGCACCAGCGGATCGTAGGCGGCACCATGAAAAACCTTCGTCACCAACGCCCCTTCAGGACGCAGGTGATGGAGCGCGAAATCCACGGCCAGTTCCACCAGGTTCTCGACACGCGCCGCGTCCGCCGACTCGATGCCCGAGAGATTGGGGGCCATGTCCGACACCACCAGATCCACCGGCCGCCCGGCGACGGCGGTCTCCAGTTGCGCGAGCACCTCCGGCTCACGGAAGTCGCCCTGCAGGAAGACGACGCCTTCGATCGGTTCCATCGGCAGCATGTCCAGCGCGATCAGCGTCCCGTCCAGCGCACCTTGCGCAGCGCCCACGGGTGCCATGCGCCGACGCAGGTACTGACTCCAGGCACCCGGTGTGGACCCAAGATCCACCACCACCTGCCCCGGTCGCACCAGGCCGAAGGCTTCGTCGATCTCCTTGAGCTTGTAGGCCGCGCGGGCGCGGTAACCCTCCTTCGCGGCCAGTTTGACGTAAGGATCGTTGACGTGATCGTTGAGCCAGGCCTTATTGACCTTCTTGCTCTGGGTGCGGACTTTCATGCGGGCTCGATAATACGGGGATGCCCGCCATTCAACTGACTCCCGCACAGCGCAAGGCGCATCGTGCGGACGCCCACCACCTCGACCCGATCGTCATGATCGGCAGCGACGGGCTTACCGACGCTGTCAAGAAGGAAGCCGACGCGGCCCTCAAGGCACACGGCCTCATCAAGATCCGCGTCTTCTCCGACGACCGCCTCGCCCGCGACGCCATGCTGGGCGAACTGGCCGATGCCCTGGACGCCGCGCCCATCCAGCACATCGGCAAGTTGCTCGTGCTGTGGCGTCCCAAGCCGGCCAAGGCGCGCGGCGAAGAGGACGAGGACCGCATGCCCGGCCCGCGTGACGTCAAAATTCTCAAGTACAGCAAGCGCGGCGGCCAGCGGCCGGAGGTCAAGATGCTGCGCGTGCTGGGCAACCAGCGCCTCACGCCTGGCGGACTTGTCAAGCGTGCCAAGCCCAAGCAGAAATCGATCAAGAAGCGGCAGGACTGACGCGTGAGCGCGATTTCAGTCGCTGGCGCCGATCACGGCGCGCCTGCGCAGCGGCAACGACACATCCTGTGCATGAAGTGGGGCACCAAGTACGGGCCCCACTACGTCAACCGTCTTTATGCAATGGCCCGCCGGCAAATGACCGGCGACTTCAGCTTCGTCTGCCTCACGGACGACGAGCGCGGCATCCGCCCCGAGGTGCGCTGCCTGCCCATCCCGCAACTGGCGATGGAGCTCAAGCCGGGTCAGCCAGACCGCGCCTGGCGCAAGCTCACCACCTTCGAAGCGGACCTGCACGGCCTGCGCGGCACGGCGCTGTTCGTCGACCTAGACGTGGTGATCGTCGGTGGCCTGGATGCCTTCTTCGAGCAACCCGGTGAATTCCTCATCATCCACGACTACCCGCGCTTCTGGCGATTGGGCGAACGGGTGACGGGCAATTCCTCGGTCTATCGCTTCGAACTGGGTGCTCATGCCGACGTGCTGGCGTACTTCCGCACCCACATGGACGAGGTGCCGCGGCAGTACCGCAATGAACAGGCCTATCTGTCGGCCTTCCTGCACCGCCAGGGCAAGCTGAGCTACTGGCCTGCCGAATGGTGCCCCAGCTTCAAATACCACAGCATTCCGCCGTGGCCCCTCAACCTCTGGAAGCAACCCGAGGTGCCGCCCGGCGCCCGCATCGTCATCTTCCACGGGGAATGCAACCCGCCCGATGCGCTCGCGGGCCGACGCAACCGGCGATTCCGGCACATCGAACCCGCCGGCTGGGTTGACCAGCACTGGCGCGAATAGTCGCGCCTGCGCGGGCCTGAGCTTGGTTCAGGCCGCAGCCTCCGCCCCCACAAGCGCCCGCCCCGTCAGGCGTGTGAGGATGCCGAGCGGGCTCGCTGCGGGGTCGTACTCGCCGCCTGCGCGCAGGAACAGGGTCTGCTCCATCATGTACTGGCCCGACATCGCGGCATGCGAGGTCTGGTCCGAGAAGCAGACCCAGGTCGAGCCTGCCGGGAAGTGGACGGTCTGTTGCGGCGAGTTGCGCTGATAGTCGAGGTCGCGCTTCATGCCGTCATGCAACTGGAGCATCAGGTGGTCGTACTCGCTGCGCAGCGACTTGGTCACATGCAGCGCCGCCAGCGCCTTGGCCTGCCAGAGCGCATAGGGCTTGGCGCGCGGCAGGAAGGTGCGGGCGACGGTCTCGAACGGCTCGCCCACGCGCCAGACGCGCTCGCCACCCGAGGGATGGATGTTGGTGAAGAC
The DNA here is from genome assembly GCF_003350475.1 of Pseudacidovorax intermedius. GTDB lineage: Bacteria > Pseudomonadota > Gammaproteobacteria > Burkholderiales > Burkholderiaceae_C > Xenophilus > Xenophilus intermedius. The sequence goes on along the minus strand of NZ_QQAV01000009.1, from coordinate 186,156 downwards.
ACGCAGGATGCGCTCGCCGCGGTTGGGCCGTGAGGGAAAGGCATCCACGTGCAGCCGGCGGTCGTCGGCGCGCCAGGACTGCTCGCGGCTCTCCACCTCCGAAGGGCGCAGGCTCGTGGGTGCCAGCCGCAGCTTGTGCTGGTAGCCAGGCAGCAGCCGCGCGATCAACTCCTGCGACTGCGCCCGGAATCGGCCCATCCAGTCGGTGACGGCTGCCTGGACGGCGCCCTCGCCCGCCAAGCCTTTGAGTCGGCCGTCGGCATCGAGGCTGATGTTGCGCGACTTCGGATCACGCATCTCGGGCCGCAGCAGCGCCTGCTCCTCAGCGCTGAGGCCAAAGCCCAGGTGCGGAAAGTACAGCACCTTGCCGGACTCGAGCGCGGCGGTCCACGCCGGGTTTTCCTGCAACTGCCCCACGGACGAGGCGGTGATCTCGATGATCTGGGACTCCATGGTCACTCTTGATGTTGTTATGACCGGCCATGGTGCCACCAAGTGGCGGAACGCGCCTTCGCTAGGCTCTACGCCACAGGGTTGCACCCGCACACAGCCATTGCGCCGCGTACATGGCCGTTCCCACGCCGTGCCACAGGCGAAGGTTCTCGCGCGCGACGATCCGCGGCGCGACGGCGTACTCCACCAGCAGGGCCAGCAGCAAGCCGCCGAGCATCAGCATCACCACGCCCGGGGGCGTCTCCGGCTCGCCCTCGTCCCGGCGGCCCATCGCCACCAGCATGAGGAGCACGCAGCCCACGGTGATCCAGGTCTGGGCGGAGAACAGCTTGGCCGCGGTCGCCCCGGCGAGCGCGGGCGTGGGCAGGTGCATGAACAGCAGCGGCACAGCAACGAAGCCGATTGCCGTGAGACTGCCCCACCAGAGCCCGGCGGCCATCAAGGCCACCCGCGGTTTCCAGGCCATGTGCTCAGGCGTAGCTGACGCCGACGATCTCGTAGCGCTTGACACCACCAGGCGCCTGCACCTCGGCCACGTCTCCCTCCTCCTTGCCGATCAGGGCACGGGCGATGGGGCTGGAAATGTTGATCAGACCCTGCTTCAGGTCGGCCTCGTCCTCGCCGACGATCTGGTACTTGACGGTATCGCCGGTGGACTCTTCCTCGAGCTCGACCGTCGCGCCGAAGACGACCTTGCCACCGCCGTCGATTTCGGAAGGATCGATGACCTGCGCAGCAGACAGCTTGCCTTCGATCTCCTGGATGCGGCCTTCGATGAAGCCCTGTCGGTCCTTGGCAGCGTCGTAGTCGGCGTTCTCGCTCAGGTCGCCCTGGGCGCGCGCCTCGGCGATGGCGTTGATCACGGAGGGACGCTCCACCGTCTTCAGGCGATGGAGTTCTTCGCGCAGCTTTTCTGCGCCACGCTTGGTGATGGGAATGGTGGCCATGTCCGTCGTCGTTCTGGTCTGTCAAAGAAGCCCGGGCGGCCCATCCCAAGGAGGGGCTGCCCCACCGATGCGCGACGCGCACAGCGGCATGGGCCGGCGGCAAAAAAGAACGACACCGCCGGGCCGGAGCCGGGCGGTGTCGGTCATTCGATTATGCCGGCTGTTGCGGCCGGGTCAAAACCCGCACGGACGAGGCAGGCGATCCGGTGACATCAGTCGCGGCCCGCCTCCTCGATCTTCGCGGCGAGCAGGGACGGATTGGAAAAGCACAGCTCATGGCTGCCCGCGCACTCCACCAGCCGGAACAGCCCCAGCCGCTCGGACAGACGCGGATGCCACGGCAGGCTGTGCGGCAGCGCGGTGTCCTGCTGGGCATTGAGGTAGCTCTTGCCCACCTCCAGTGCAGCCAGCGGCTGCGGCAGGACGGCCGGTTCGGTGAACGTGCGGTAGGGGTGCGGATTGAGCAGCGCATAGGTGCTGCGCGCCAGAGCCTCGTCAGCGTCGTTGATGAAGGATTCGCGCCAGATCGGAAAAGGCAGCATCACCGCCTGACCATTGGCCGCCGCCACGCCGTCGAAGAGTTCTCGGTAGTGTGGCGGCACCATGTCGTTGAGGCATTGCCCATCCAGCGGCACGAAGGCGTTCCAGTAGACGAGGCGACGGATGCGCCCCGGAAGCCGGTGCGGCATGTGGCTGATGACCATGCCGCCGTAGCTGTGTCCTACGAGCCGGACGTCCTTCAGATCCTGCTGCTCGATGAAGGCCGCCAGGGAGTCGACGGCATCGGCCAGGCCGATGACGGATCGGTCGTCGCCCGGACGATTGCCGGCCAACGTGGGACAGTGGACGACGTGGCCGCGCTCACGAAGGAATTGCGCGGTCGCTTCCATCTCGGCGCCGGTGTGCCAGGCGCCATGCACGAGAACGTAGGTGTCTGCCATGGGGTTGCTCCATTCGATGATCAAGGCAGCCGGCCGCAGGAAAAAAACGGTGGCCGGCGCAGGGCTGACCTTAGAGGGCCGGTGGGGCCCGCGATGGCCTGCAAGAGCCACATGCATGGACGCCCCGTGCCATGACGACCGCTGTGCAGCACGACCGCCGCAACCCGGCTCAGCCGGCGCGACCCGATCCAGCCGCGCGACCGCGCGCGACGAAACGCCCGCAACTCAGCGCCTGCGACGCCAGGCCGCCGGCGTCGCCCCGACACTCCGCTGGAACTCACGCACGAAGTGCGACGCATCGGCGAAGCCGCAGCGCCGGCCGATTTCGCCAACGCCCAGATGGGCAAGCCGGGGCTGCGTCAACAGAGCCTGCGCCCGCTCGATGCGCAGGGACCGGAGCGTGCCCGCGAAGGTGCCGCCCGCCGCGGCAAAGGCGCGATGCAGCGTCCGCAGCGAAACGCCGGCCCCGTGGGCCAGCATCTCGGCCCGCAGGCCCGGCTGGTCGAGTTGCGCGCGCATCAGGGTCAGCAGCCGGCCGTGCAGGCTGACGCAGGCGCCCTCCTCCGCCCGCGGCGGCTCGAAGGCAGCGCCCATCAGCGCGCCCAGGTGCTGCGCGAACATGGGCGCGGGCATGGCGGCCGCGGTGTCCGGGTCGCGCGCGAGTTGCACCAGCAGCGCCCCCAGGCTGCGGCCCCAGCCCTGGTCGTGCCACGCCACGCGGGGACCATGCGCCTCCGGCCGGCTCAACCATTGCGCAACCCACGCCCGTGGAAGCTGCACCGACACGCAATGCACGCCCTGCGGAAAGTGCAACTCGTACGGCACCGCGGCGTCGACCAATGCCGCGTCGCCGGGACGCAGATGCGCCACCTGGCCACCCTGGCGCACATGCCAGGGCCGGTTGGCCTGACCGATCAGGTAGAAATGGGAACGCCGGCTGCGGGCAATGCCGGCCGGCGTTCTGTAGACGTCCTGCGTGGACGCGATGACCTGGTTGACCGAAAGCTCCTCGATGTCGCGGCTCGCGAGCTGCCCGCCGAAGGCCTCGGCCTCACGCGAGCTGCAGTCCATCTCGAGGAAGGCCTCGCAGATCGCGCCGACCCAGTAGTCCAGCCGCTCGCTGCATCCGACGGCCTCCGTGCTCCAGAGGCGTCGGTGCTCGGCAATGGCAGGCGGTGCGGACGGCATGCGCGCACTCTAGCGAGCCGTCCGCGCCGTGCAAGCGGGCGAGCCCCAAGGCTCGTCCGCCGCCGCGGTCAGGCGCCGGCCAGCTCCGCGTGCATCTCCTGCACGGAGATCACGCCCAGGTCCTGCAGGTGCTGCATGCCCTCGACGGCGGCCTCGGCGCCGAAGATCGTCGTGATGGTGGTCACGCGGGCCAGCAGCGCTGAGGTACGGATCAGGCGGGAATCGGCGATGGCGTTGCGGCGCTCTTCCACCGTGTTGATGACCAGGGCGATCTCGTTGTTCTTGATCATGTCCACGATGTGCGGACGGCCCTCGGTCACCTTGTTGACCACCGCGCAGGCCAGGCCCGCGGCCTGGATGGCGGCCGCCGTGCCCTTGGTGGCGATCAGCTCGAAGCCCAGCTTGGCCAGGCCGCGGGCGCATTCCACCGCGCGGGCCTTGTCGTTGTTCTTCACCGAGATGAAGACCTTGCCCGACTTCGGCAGGATGGTGCCGGCGCCCAGCTGGCTCTTGACGAAGGCTTCGCCGAAGGTCTTTCCAACGCCCATCACCTCGCCGGTGGACTTCATCTCCGGCCCGAGGATCGGATCCACGCCCGGGAACTTGACGAAGGGGAACACCGCTTCCTTGACGCTGAAGTACGGCGGCGTGACTTCCTTGGTGACGCCCTGGCTGGCCAGCGACTGGCCGGCCATGCAGCGGGCCGCGACCTTGGCCAGTTGGACGCCCGTGGCCTTGCTCACATAGGGCACCGTGCGCGAGGCGCGCGGGTTCACTTCCAGCACGTAGATCACGTCCTGGCCGTCTTTTTCCTGGATGGCGAACTGCACGTTCATCAGGCCGACCACGTTCAGGGCCTTGGCCATGGCGGCGCTCTGGCGCTTGAGTTCGGCGATGGTCTCGGCCTTGAGGCTGTAGGGCGGCAGCGAGCAGGCGGAGTCGCCCGAGTGCACACCGGCCTGCTCGATGTGCTCCATCACGCCGCCGATGAGCGTGGCGCCCTCGGCATCGCGGATGCAGTCGACGTCGCATTCGACGGCGTCGTTCAGGAAGCGGTCCAGCAACACCGGCGAGTCGTTGCTCACCTTGACAGCCTCGCGCATGTAGCGCTCCAGGTCGCGCTGCTCGTGCACGATCTCCATCGCGCGGCCGCCCAGCACGTAGCTCGGGCGCACCACCAGCGGATAGCCCAGCGCGGCGGCCTTCTCCAGCGCTTCGGCCTCGGTGCGGGCCGTGGCGTTGGGCGGCTGGCGCAGACCCAGCTCGTGCAGCAGCTGCTGGAAGCGCTCGCGGTCTTCCGCGGCGTCGATCATGTCGGGCGTGGTGCCGATGATCGGCACGCCGTTGGCCTCCAGGTCGAGCGCCAGCTTCAGTGGCGTCTGGCCACCGTACTGCACGATCACACCGGTGGGCTTTTCCTTGTCGACGATCTCCAGCACGTCTTCCAGCGTCAGCGGCTCGAAGTACAGGCGGTCGGAGGTGTCGTAGTCGGTCGAGACGGTCTCGGGGTTGCAGTTGACCATGATGGTCTCGTACCCGTCCTCGCGCATCGCCAGCGCCGCATGCACGCAGCAGTAGTCGAACTCGATGCCCTGGCCGATGCGGTTGGGACCGCCGCCGAGCACCATGATCTTCTTCTTGTCCGTCGGCTCGGCCTCGCACTCCTCGTCGTAGGTGGAGTACATGTAGGCGGTGTCGGTGGCGAATTCGGCGGCACAGGTGTCCACGCGCTTGTAGACCGGCCGGATGCCCAGGGCGCGCCGCTTGTCGCGGATGGCCTTGTCGGTGGTCTTGAGCTGGCGCGCCAGGCGGCGGTCCGAGAAGCCCTTCTGCTTGAGCACGCGCAGCGTGTCGGCGTCGATGTCGTCGAGGGTCTTGGTCTCCAGCTCGAGCTCGATCTTCACGATCTCCTCGATCTGCACCAGGAACCAGCGGTCGATCTTGGTCAGGTCGAACACCTCGTCCACGCTCAGGCCCTGGGCGAAGGCATCGCCCACGTACCAGATGCGCTCGGGGCCGGGCTCGCCCAGCTCCTTCTCGAGCACTTCGCGGTCCTGGGTCTTCTCGTTCATGCCGTCCACGCCCACTTCCAGGCCGCGCAGCGCCTTCTGGAAGGACTCCTGGAAGGTGCGGCCCATGGCCATCACCTCGCCCACGGACTTCATTTGCGTGGTCAGGCGCGAATCGGCCTGCGGGAACTTCTCGAAGGCGAAGCGCGGAATCTTGGTGACCACGTAGTCGATCGAGGGCTCGAAGGAAGCCGGCGTGGCGCCGCCGGTGATCTCGTTGCGCAGCTCGTCCAGCGTGTACCCCACGGCCAGCTTGGCCGCGACCTTGGCGATCGGGAAGCCCGTCGCCTTGGAGGCCAGCGCCGACGAACGCGACACGCGCGGGTTCATCTCGATGACGATCATGCGGCCATCCTTCGGATTGACCGAGAACTGCACGTTGGAGCCGCCCGTGTCCACGCCGATCTCGCGCAGCACCGCGAGCGACGCGTTGCGCATGATCTGGTATTCCTTGTCAGTCAGCGTCTGCGCGGGAGCCACGGTGATCGAGTCGCCCGTATGCACGCCCATCGGGTCCAGGTTCTCGATGGAGCACACGATGATGCAGTTGTCCGCCTTGTCGCGGACCACTTCCATCTCGTACTCCTTCCAGCCGAGCAGCGACTCTTCGATCAGCAGCTCGTTGGTGGGCGAGGCTTCCAGGCCGCGCTTGCAGATGGTCTCGAACTCTTCAGGGTTGTAGGCGATGCCGCCGCCGGTGCCGCCCAGCGTGAAGCTGGGGCGGATCACGGTCGGGAAGCCGACACTCTTCTGCACCGCCCAGGCCTCGTCCATGGAATGCGCGATGCCGGAGCGGGCCGAGCCCAGGCCGATCTTGGTCATCGCGTCCTTGAACTTCAGGCGGTCTTCGGCCTTGTCGATGGCCTCGGGCGTGGCGCCGATCAGCTCGACCTTGTATTTGTCGAGCACGCCATTGCGCCACAGGTCAAGCGCGCAATTGAGCGCCGTCTGGCCGCCCATGGTCGGCAGGATGGCGTCGGGCCGCTCCTTGGCGATGATCTTCTCCACCGTCGGCCAGGTGATGGGCTCGATGTAGGTGACGTCGGCCGTGGCCGGGTCAGTCATGATCGTCGCGGGATTGCTGTTGATCAGGATGACCTTGTAGCCCTCTTCGCGCAGCGCCTTGCAGGCCTGCACGCCGGAGTAGTCGAACTCGCAGGCCTGGCCGATGACGATCGGGCCGGCGCCAATGATGAGGATGCTCTTGATGTCTGTGCGCTTAGGCATTCACCGCCTCCGCCTTGTGTTTTTCGATGAGGGCCGTGAAGCGGTCGAAGAGGTAGCCGATGTCGTGCGGGCCGGGCGATGCCTCGGGGTGCCCCTGGAAGCAGAAGGCCGGCTTGTCAGTACGCGCCAGGCCCTGCAGCGTGTTGTCGAACAAGCTGATGTGCGTCGCCCGCAGGTTGGCGGGCAGCGTCTTCTCGTCCACGGCGAAGCCGTGGTTCTGGCTCGTGATGGAGACTCGGCCGGTGTCCAGGTCCTTGACCGGATGGTTGCCACCGTGGTGGCCGAACTTCATCTTGAAGGTCTTGGCGCCCGAGGCCAGGGCCATGATCTGGTGGCCGAGGCAGATGCCGAAGGTGGGAATGCCGGTCTCGATCAGTTCGCGCGCTGCGGCAATGGCGTAGTCGCAGGGCTCGGGGTCGCCAGGACCATTGGCCAGGAAGACGCCGTCGGGCTTGAGCTTGAGCACGTCCGCCGCGGGCGTCTGTGCCGGCACCACCGTGATGCGGGCGCCGCGCTGCGCCAGCATGCGCAGGATGTTCTTCTTGACGCCGAAGTCGAAGGCCACGACATGGAAGCGCGGCGTGATCTGCACGCCGTAGCCGGCGCCCAGCTTCCACTCGGTCTGCGTCCACTCGTAGGTCTGGCGGGTGGAGACCACCTTGGCAAGATCCAGTCCCGCCATCGAGGGCGCCGCCTTGGCGGCGGCGATGGCGGCGTCGATGCGTTCCTGCGTGGGCGTCTCGCCGGCAGCCAGGCCGACGATCGTGCCGTTCTGGGCACCATGGGTGCGCAGGTGGCGGGTCAGGCGGCGGGTGTCGATGCCGGCGATGGCAACGGTGCCGTTGGCGGCGAGGTACTCGCTCAGGCTGCGGGTCTTGCGGAAGTTGGACGCCAGCAGCGGCAGGTCCTTGATGATGAGCCCGGCGGCCTGGATCTTGTCGGCTTCGATGTCTTCCTCGTTGACGCCGTAGTTGCCGATGTGCGGATACGTCAGGGTGACGATCTGCTGCAGGTAGCTGGGGTCGGTGAGGATTTCCTGATAGCCGGTGATGGCGGTGTTGAACACCACCTCGCCGACTGTGGTGCCGGGGGCACCGATCGACTTGCCGAGAAAGACCGTGCCGTCAGCGAGCGCCAGGATGGCGGGCGAAAAAGACCCTTGGAGGGACAAAAGCACTGGGTTCTCCGGATAAGACGGTCGCCCAAGGTTCGTGGCCGCGCTGGCTGCGAACAGTGCTAGGGAATTTTCTGGCGAAGAAAAGAATCGGGCGACGCTGTTTGCGAAAAGCCGCCTATTGTAGCCTCGCCGTCTCACCCTCGAGCCGGCTGGTGTATGCCGACACGTCGAAGTCCGCCATCTCGCACCGGTTGCGCCCGGCCCGCTTGGCGCGATAGAGCGCCTGGTCGGCGCGGCGCAGGAGTTCGTGAGTGTGGACCTTGGCGTTCTGGCGCGTGAGCGCCACGCCGAAGCTCGCAGTCACAGCCATGGTGCCGTGGTCCGGGATCGAGAACGGTCGCCCCAGGGCGCTGCGCAGTTGTTCCGCCAACGCCATGGCCTCGGCCGGACGGGCCACGGCCCGGAACACCACGAACTCCTCACCCCCGATGCGTGCGGTCTGGTCGGGCCGGTGCAGGGTCGACCGCAGCCGGTCCGCCAGCTGTCGCAGCAACTGGTCTCCCACCTCATGCCCATGCTGGTCATTGATCTGCTTGAAGTGGTCGATGTCGAACATGATCAGCGCCAGCATCTGGCCACCGCTCTCGGCACCGGCCTGCTGCAGCCGCTGCTCGAAGGTGCGGCGGTTGGGCAGCCCGGTCAGGTGGTCCGTGCCGGCCAGCACATGCAGGCGGGCAATCAGGGCATCGCGTTCGCGGCGCACATGGATCGAGCGCTGCAGAAGGTCCTCCAGATGCCGCAGAGCGGCAAAGATGGTCCTCAGTTCGCGCGCATACCCGCCGCGCCGCTGCGCCGGCGCCAGCGGCGTGAACGTGGTGTCTTCCTGGGTCAGGCCGATCAACCGGTGCACGGTGTCGAGCAGGGGTGAGAGCAGCCGACGGTTGAGCATCACGAGGCCTACGGCCAGCAGCATCGTCAGCGACAGCGTGGCGACCACCACGCCCACCAGCACCCACCAGGCGCGATCGTGCAGACCGGAGAGATGGCTCTGCGCCAGCCGGGTCTCCAGATCCCGCAGCGCCACGATCGGCGCCATGGTGGGGACATAGGCCTCCGCGAACTCGGCAGGTGTCGGACCGCGACGCTGCGCCATGCGCTCGAGGGTCGCGTCGAAATAGGTCATGCCCTGGCCGAAGTAGATGTCGGCCACGCGCCCGAAGGCCCGGGCTTCTTCACCCTGGCCCTGCGCGGCAGGTATCGATGCCTGCAGCAGTTCGCAGAGCTGGCGGATCCGCCCCAGCAGCTCGGCCACCCCCTGCCGCTCAGGGGCGGACAGCTCGCGCTGGGTGGCCAGGGCCACGGTCAACCGGGAGCCCAGGCGCCCTGCGTTCTCCCTCAGGCGGGCGGCCAGCCGGGCCCGGGTCACGGGGGCGGCAATCTCCGGCGCGAGCCGCTGGAGGTTCTGGCCGAGTTGGTCGATCAGTCGGAACTCGAGATCAACGACGCCGATCATGCGCTCGATGGTCAGGGCCATCTGCCCCGGGTCACGCTGCGCGAGCGTCTGCGTCAGCATGGCCTGCACCTGCGTGCGGGCCTGCTGCAACTCGCTCTCGATGGCCGCGAATTCGTAGGGGCCCAGCTGGCAGGAACTGCAGGCCGACGCGGCACGTCGGAGGGCTTCGAGGGAAATGTCTGTCTTGCGGCGCGCCGCATCCAGCGTCGGCGCGAACTGGCCGGGGCGTCCGAGGGCTGCATTCATCGGCCCGCGCTCGGCCGACACCTGTTCGACCGCGCTCAGGGCGAGGCGATACACCTGCAGCTGGTCTTCGATCTCGTGCACCGCACGCACGCGCTGGACCGACCAGGTGAACACGAGGGCAGCAAACACCGCCGCCACCAGCAGCACGGCCGCTACCACCGCATTGACCAGCTGATTCAGCACCTGGGGCGCCGCACCGTTGCCACCGTGATGTTGCATGAACGAGCGCAAACAGTATCCTGGCTGACGTTTTCGCCAACTCGGTCAATGTTTTTGACACGAAAGTTCACAATTCTGCCCCAACGGGCGCCGCTTGCCCAGCAAGTTACGCACGAGTGTGAGAAATTGCACGCCCGGAAGCGCGTTGCGCGCCCCGGGCGGTTCCCCCGTCAGGGCTGCGCGGACAGCTTCAAGGCGGCGCTGGCGTGAAGGCAGACGGCGGCTGCGGCTGCGACGTTGAGCGACTCCTCGCCACCCGGCTGGGCAATGCGGATGTGCAGGTCCGCCCGGGCATCGAGCCCCGCGCCCAACCCCTGCCCTTCGTGCCCCATCATCCAGGCGCAGGGCCAGGGCAACGGGGCCTGGTGCAGCCAGAGCCCCCGATGGGAGCTCGTGGCCAGCAGCGGCAAGCCAAGATCGCCCACGGCCTCGGACTCCAGGCCTTCAACGAGCCGCAAGGCGAAGTGCGCCCCCATGCCCGCCCGCATCACCTTCGGCGACCACAGCGCCACCGTTCCCTTGAGTGCCAGGATCTGCCCGAATCCAAAGGCAGATGCACTGCGCAGGATGGAGCCGACGTTGCCGGGATCCTGAAGGCGGTCGAGCACGACCGACGCCAGTCCCGCCTGGACGGAATGCTGCTCAGGCAGATCCATCAGGAAGCCGACCGGCGCGGGTGACTCCAATCCACTGGCCTCCGCCAGCAGCGCGTCCGGCAGCAGGAAGACCTTGGGCGCCGCCTCGGCGAGCTGCTTCGGCGCGTGGGCCCAGAAGGATTCCGCGAAGACCGCAGCCGCCGGCCGAAGACCCCGATTCAGCGCCGCACTGCAAAGGTGGTCCCCCTCCAGCCAGAGCCGTCCCAGGCGCCGGTAGGCGGTGCCCTCGCGGGCCAGGCGACGCAAATCCTTCAGAAGCGGGTTGTCGCGCGAGCTGATGCGCACGGGCTCGGCCGCACGGTGAGGCGTGGCCGGGGAGTGGAAACCGTCCGGGGCCCTCGAACCCGCACTCATGGCAGCAGACGCTCCGGTGATGCGGCCAGCTGCACCCGCACGGTGCTCTCCACCTGCACCACCACGGGCGGCACGCCGGCCACCTGCAGCGCCTGCGCTACAGGCGAGAACGAACGCCGGTGATGGACGCAGGCACCGTGCTGGCGCAACGCCGCCAGGTGCTCGGGGGTGCCATAGCCCTTGTGGGCGGCAAAGCCATACTGCGGAAACTCATCGTGCAGCGCCAGGCACAGCCGGTCCCGATGGACCTTGGCGAGGATCGAGGCGGCAGAAATGGCCTTCACCCGCGCGTCGCCCTTGACGATGGCTTCGGCCAGCACATCCAGGGGCGGCAGGCGGTTGCCGTCGACCAGCACCTTGGAGGGCCGCAGGCGCAGGCCCTGCACGGCGCGGCGCATGGCCAGCATCGTCGCCTGCAGAATGTTGTGGGTGTCGATCTCCTCCACCGTGGCGGTGGCGATCGAGCAGCACAGTGCCTTGGCCAGGATCTCGTCGTGCAGTTTCTCGCGCCGCAGCGGCGTGAGCACCTTGGAATCGGCCAGGCCTTTGATGGGGTGCAGGTCGTCCAGGATCACCGCCGCCGCCACCACCGGTCCGGCCAGGGGGCCGCGCCCGGCCTCGTCCACGCCGGCCAGCAGGCCCGGGGCATCCCACGCGAGGGGCACCTGTTCAGGCTTGGAGGACTTTCTCGATCGCATCGGCACAGAGTGTGGGGGTGTCACGCAGCAACTCACCATGGAGTTGCGTAAACCGCTGGCGCAGTGCGGCCACGCGGTCCGGCGCGTCGAGCCACGCCAGCGTGGCATCAGCGAGTGCCTGCGGCGTGGCAGCTTCCTGCAGCAATTCCGGCACGACGAAATCGCTGCACAGGATGTTCGGCAGTCCCACCCAGGGCTGCAGCTGCTGCCGGTGCATGAGGTGCCAGGAGACGCGGTTCATGTTGTAGGCGATCACCATGGGCCGCTTGAAGAGCGCCGCCTCCAGCGTGGCCGTGCCGCTGGCGATCAGCGTCACGTCGCAGCTGGCCAGCACCTGGTGCGAGCGGCCGTCGACGAGCCTGATCGCGCCGGCCATTTCGCTGGCTGCCAGCAAGGCCTCGGCCTCCGCGCGCAGGCTGGGGATGATGGGCGCCACGAACTGGAGCTCCGGCTGGCTGCGCCGCATGCGCGCAGCGGCGGCGAAGAAGCGTGTCGCCAGATATCGCAGTTCAGAACGCCGGCTGCCGGGCAGGAGGGCGACCACGGGCCGGTCTTCGTCCAGATCCAGGGCGCGGCGGGCGGCACGCCGATCCACCTCCATCGGGATCACATTCGCCAGCGGATGGCCCACGTAGCTGGCCGAGACGCCCTGCTCCGCCAGCAGCGCGGGCTCGAAGGGGAAGATGCACAGCACATGGTCGGCGGCGGCGCGGATCTTCTCGATGCGGTCTGCCCGCCATGCCCAGATGGAGGGACAGACGAAGTGGACGGTGCGGATGCCGCGCCCGCGCAGTGCGGCCTCGAGATCGAGGTTGAAATCGGGTGCGTCGACGCCGATGAACAGCTGTGGCCATTCGCGCAGCAAGCGGGCCCGCAAGTGCCTGCGGATGCCGGCGATCTCGGCATAGTGGCGCAGCACTTCGATGTAGCCACGCACGGCGAGCTTTTCCTGGGGCCACCAGCTCTCGAATCCGCGGGCAAGCATCTGCGGCCCACCAATGCCCACCAGCGAGGCGTCGGGCCAACGGGGCTTGAGACCGTCGATTAGCAGGCTGGCCAGGAGATCGCCGGACGCCTCGCCCGCGACCATCGCGAACTGGCGCGAAGACACGGAAGTCCCCGCCATGTCAGCGTGCAATGCCGCGCGTGCTGTCCGCGAGAAAGGCGCTCATCAGCTGAACGTCGACTGCCGCATCGGGCATGTCGACGGCGAGTGCGTCGATGGCGGCGCGGGCGTCGTCGAGCGTGCGGCCCTGGCGATACAACAAGCGATGCATCTGCTTGATGGCGGCAAGACGCGCTGCCGAAAAATCCCGGCGCTTCAGGCCCACGATGTTGAAGCCGCGAACGGCCATGGGATTGCCATCGACCAGCATGAAGGGCGGGACGTCCTGGGAAACGGCGGTCGCGAAACCGACCATCGCATGCGCCCCCACCTTCACGAACTGGTGGATGCCCACCAGGCCGCCCACCGTCACCCAGTCGCCCAGTTCGACATGGCCGGCCAGGGTGGTGTTGTTGGACAGCGTGGTGTGGTCGCCGACCCGGCAGTCGTGCGCAATGTGGCTGTAGGCCATGATCCAGTTGTCGTGGCCCACCCGCGTGATACCACCGGCGCCTGGCACGCCCAGGTTGAAGGTACAGAACTCCCGGATCGTGTTGCGGTCGCCAATCTCGAGGGCCGTGTCCTCGCCGGCGTATTTCTTGTCCTGGGGAATCGCCCCGAGCGACGCGAATTGGAAGATCCGGTTGTCACGCCCGATGGTCGTGCGCCCTTCGATCACACAGTGCGGGCCGACGGAGGTGCCCGCCCCGATGCGGACCTTGGGCCCGATCACGGCGTAAGGGCCGACGCTGACCGACGCATCCAGCTCGGCGCCCGGGTCGACGATGGCGGTCGGGTGGATCTGGGGCATGCCTCAGGCCTCGATGCGACGCATGGCACACATCAGCTCGGCCTCGCACGCGAGTTCTTCGCCCACCTTGGCGCGGCCCCGGAACTTGGAGATGCCCGCCTTCATGCGGTCGATCTCGACCTCGAGCGTCAGCTGGTCGCCCGGCTCTACCGGACGCTTGAAGCGTGCGCCGTCGATGGCGGCAAAGTAATAGACGGTGTTGTCGTCCGGCACGATGTCCAGCGAGCGGAAGGACAGCAGTGCCGCGGCCTGCGCCATGGCCTCCAGCATCAGCACGCCGGGCATCACCGGGCGATGCGGAAAGTGGCCGTTGAAGAACGGCTCGTTCATCGTCACGTTCTTCAGCGCCGTGATGCGCTTGCCCTTCTCCATGTCCAGCACCCGGTCGACCAGCAGGAAGGGGTAGCGATGGGGCAGGAGCTTGAGGATCTGGTGGATGTCGAGCGTGTTCGTCATGGTGTCAGGCCGGAGGCGGCTTGCTTCTCGAGCGCGCGCAGGCGCTCGCGCAACTGGTGCAGATGACGCAGCGTGGCGGCATTGCGCTCCCAGGCCGCGTTGTCATCAATGGGAAACACGCCAGTGTACTGCCCCGGCTTGAGGATCGAACGGGTGACCACGGTGGCGGCGGAGACATGGACGCCATCCGCCAGCTTGAGGTGACCCAGCACCACCGCGCCGCCGCCGATGGTGCACTGCGCGCCGATGTCGGCGCTCCCTGCCACGCCCACGCAACCGGCCATGGCCGTGTTGCGACCGACGCGCACGTTGTGGCCGATCTGGATGAGGTTGTCCAGCTTGACGCCGTCCTCGAGCACCGTGTCCTCCAGCGCGCCCCGGTCGATGCAGGTGTTGGCGCCGATCTCCACGTCGTTGCCGATGCGCACCGCGCCCAGCTGCTCGATCTTGACCCAGGCACCTTCATGAGGCGCCAGTCCGAAGCCATCGGCACCGACGACCACGCCAGGATGGAGCAGGCAGCGATCACCGATGACACAGTCCTCGCTGACGGTGACGCGCGACTTGAGGACGGTACCAGCCCCGATGCGCGCACCGCGTTCGACCACGCACAGCGGACCGATGACCGCCGTCGCATCGACATGCGCACCCACATCGACCACCGCCGAGGGATGGATGCCCGGTGGTTGCGCCGGCGCGTGCCGCGCCTTCCACAGCTGTGTCAGCCGGGCAAAGTAGAGGTAGGGATCGTCGACGACCAGGCAGGCTCCGCGTGCCATTGCCTCGTCCCGCATGGACGGGGCCACGATAACGCAGCCCGCACGGGAGGCCAACAGTTCCTTGCGATAACGAGGGTGGCTCAGGAAGCTGATGGCGGCCGGCCCGGCCGCCACAAGCGATGCCAAGCGCTCCACCACCATCGCCGCATCGCCGAGCAGCTCGCCGCCGAGCGCGGCAACGATCTCGCCCAGAAGCAGGCTCACGGCGCCAGCTTCACTTGCTGCCGCTGCCGTTCGGCGCGGCCGCAGCGTTCAGGGCCTTGATCACCTTGTCGGTGATGTCGTGCTTGGGATTGACGTAGACCGCATCCTGAAGGATCACGTCGTACTTCTCGGCCTCGGCGACCTGCTTGATCGCACGTTGCGCGCTCTCGTACACCTTCTGCAGTTCTTCGCTGCGACGGAGGTTGAGGTCTTCCTGGAACTCACGGCGCTTGCGCTGGAAATCGCGGTCCTGATCGACCAGTTGACGCTGCCGCTGGGTCCGCTGCGTCTCGGACAGGGTCGGCGCATCGCGCTCCAACTTGTCCGAGGCCGCCTTGAGGGCCGCTTCCTGGTCCTTGAGGTCCTTCTCGCGCTTGAGGAACTCCTGTTCCAGGCGAGTCTGCGCGGCCTTGGCCGCCGGCGCCTCGCGCATCACGCGATCAGGATTGACCACGCCAAACCGGAAGGATTCCTGGGCGTACGACACGCCCGTCATCATCAGGCCTGCCAGCAGTGCGGCCGCAGACCACGAGTACATCTTCTTCATTGACTGACTCAGAATGCCGTACCGATCTGGAATTGGACGCGCTGCGTGCGGTCCGCCGGCACCAGCGGGACGAGAGGATTGTTGGGGTCCGGCACTTCCTTCTGCTGCCGGATCGGCACTGCATAGGCGATGCGCAGAGGGCCGAGCGGCGAGATCCAGCTGATCCCCAGGCCGAAGGAGGCACGGATGCGCTGCTGCGCCTTCCACTGCTCATCGGTCTGGCCGTCGCGGCGGTCGGCAAACACGTTGCCGGCGTCGAGGAAGGTATAGAGACGCAGCGTGCGGTCATTGCCCGCGCCCGGGAACGGCGTGCTCAGCTCGATGTTGAACACGGCCTTCTTCGTGCCACCCAGTGCCGCGGTCGTGACCGTGTCGCGCGGACCGAGCGAGTTCTGCTCGAAGCCGCGGATGGAGCCCAGCCCACCGGCATAGAAGTTCTTGAAGATCGGGTAGTCCTTGCCGCCGAACGCCTTGGCATAGCCCAGTTCGGCATTGAGGGCCAACGTGTACTGCTTCGACAGCGGGATGTACTGCTGGAACTGGTAGCTCGTCTTGCCGTAGCTGAAATCGCCGCCAACGCCGAACTCGAGGTTGGCGCGCTGAACGCGACCCTTGGTCGGAACCAGGGCGCTGTCCCGATCATCGCGGGCCCAGCCGATCGTCAGGGGCACACCCCAGACCGAGTCGCGATTGCAGTCCAGCGAGGTGGCGTAGCCGCCCGCGCCATACTGGAAGCCGCACTGGAAGTAGTTCAGGTACGCCTGCGGGATCGACTTGCCGTACAGGTCACGGTAGTAGGTCGCCAAGGCCGGGTTGACGAGTGCGAGCAGCGAATAGTCGGGCACATCGCCCGGCTTGAACTTGTAGCGTTCGATGCCCGCACCGAAGAAGACCGTGTCCACTTCGCTGAACGGCACGCCGAAACGGATCGAACCGCCCTCGGCCACGAGCGAGTAGTCGCCGTCGGTGCTGTAGTACGGCCGCGTGGTCTGATGGAAGACGCTGATCGTCCGGGAGATGCCGTCCTGCGTGAAGTACGGGTCCGTGGTGGTCAGGGAGATGGTGCGGTAGTACTTGCTGGTGTTGACGTTCAGACCGAGGTAGTTGCCCGATCCGAAGACGTTCTCCTGCGTGATGCCGAAGTTCAGCGAGATCTTGTCCGAACTCGAGAAACCCGCGCCCAGTTGCAGCGAGCCCGTCGGCTTCTCGACCACGTTGTAGGTCAGGTCGACCTGGTCTGGCGAACCCGGCACTTCCTGCGTGTCGACATTGACCTCGGTGAAATAGCCGAGACGGTCCACCCGCTCGCGCGACAGCTTGATGCGATCCCCGTCGTACCACGAAGCCTCGAATTGACGAAACTCGCGGCGGATCACTTCGTCGCGCGTCTTGTTGTTGCCGGACACGTTGATCCGGCGCACGTAGACGCGGCGCGACGGATCGGCCTGGAGCACCAGCGCGACACGGTTGTTCTCACGGTCGATCTCCGGCTTGGCCTGCACACGGGCAAAGGCATAGCCGAAGCTGGCGAAGTAGTCGTTGAAGGCCTTGGTGGTCTCCGTCACCTGCTCACCGTTGTACGCCTCGCCGGGCTTGATGGTGATCAGCGATTTGAACTCGTCGTCGCGCCCAAGGTAGTTGCCATCGAGGCGGACACCCGAGACGACGTACTTCGGACCTTCGTGGATGTTTACGGTGATCGACAGATCCTGCCGGTTGGGCGAGATTGCCACCTGCGTGGAGTCGACACGGAACTCCATGTAGCCACGCGTGATGTAGTACTGCTTGAGCGTCTCAAGGTCGGCGTTGAGCTTGGTGCGCGAGTACTGGTTCGACTTCGTGTACCACGACAGCCAACCGCCGGTGTCCTGGTCGAACAGCCCGAGCAGCGTGGACTCGCTGAAGGCATTGGCCCCCACGATCCGGATGTCGCGGATGCGGGCGGGCGCGCCTTCGGTGACCGTGAACGTGAGGTTGACCCGGTTGCGCTCGATCGGCGTCACCGTGGTCACCACCTCGGCGTTGTAGAGGCTGCGGGAGATGTACTGGCGCTTGAGCTCCTGCTCTGCACGATCCGCGAGCGCCTTGTCGAAAGGACGGCCGTCGGTCAGGCCGACCTCGCGCAGCGCCTTCTTCAGCGCTTCCTTGTCGAACTCCTTGGCGCCCACGAAGTCGACATCGGCGATGGTGGGACGTTCCTCGACGATCACCACCACCACGTTGCCATTCACGTCGATGCGCACGTCCTTGAACAGGCCCAGGTCGAACAGCGCACGGATGGCCGCGGAGCCGCGATCATCGGTGTAGGTCTCGCCGACGCGCAGGGGAATGGAAGCGAACACCGTGCCGGGCTCGACACGCTGCAGGCCCTCGATGCGGATGTCCCGGACGGTGAACGGCTCAATGGCCCAGGCGGCCGTCGCGGCCAACGCACTGGTGAGCACCGCTGCCACGCTGCGCAGGCGAAAGCGACTGATCTGTTGGTTCATGTGTGAAGAAGAAGGCCGGCGCCGCCAGGGGCCGGCTGAAGGTTAACCAAAGAGACGATTCACGTCGTTGAAGAGTGCAATCGACATCATCACCAGCAGCAGCGCGACACCCCCACGCTGAAGACGTTCCATCCAGGCGTCGGACACGCCCCTGCCAGTCAGGCCCTCCCAAAGATAATACATCAGGTGCCCTCCATCGAGGACCGGCAGCGGCAGCAGGTTCAGCACGCCCAGACTCACGCTGATGAGGGCCAGGAAGACGAGGTATTGGGTCAGCCCCAGGCTGGCGGACTTGCCCGCGTAATCGGCGATGGTGAGCGGCCCGCTGATGTTCTTGATGGACGCTTCCCCGATCACCATCTTGCCCATCATCTTGAGCGTCAGCGCCGACACCTCCCAGGTGCGTTGTACGCCCTTGACGAGGCCATCCAGGGGGCCCTGCCGCACCGTCACCATCTCGGGCGCGGCACCGACATAGGCGCCGATTCGTCCGATGGCGGTACCCGACTCGTCGCGGACGTCGGGCCGCACCTCCAGGGTCAGCATCCGCCCGTCCCGCTCGAGATGCCAGGGTTGCGCGCGGCCTTCCCGCCCGTCCACCGAGCGGCGGATGAGTTCGCGCAGGTGCTGGCCGTCGATCACCGCCGTGCTGCCGACCGACAGGACCTGGTCGCCCGCCTTCAGGCCGGACCGGCTTGCAGCCCCGTCGGCCATGACCTCGCCGATGATCGGGCGGGTGAACGGCGCGGCCAGGCCGATCCTGGCGAACATCTGCGGATCGGCATCTCGTGCGCCCATGCTGCTCAGGGGCAGCACCACCTCGCGCGTTCCTCGGCCTGCGGCGCCTTCGATCTCGAGCCGGAGGTCGCGCCCGTCCAGGGCGGCTCGCGTCGCCTGCCACCGAAGATCCTCGAAAGAGGAGACGGGACTGAGCGAGTCGGCGCCGTCATCCCCCACCCGCAACACCCGTTCGCCGCCCTGAAGCCCAGCCTGGGCAGCCAAGGAAGATTCGGCGGGCTTGCCGATCACGGCTGCAGGCTCCTGGACGCCGATCCATCCCACCACCGCGTAGAGAAGAACGGCCAGCAGCAGGTTGGCCACAGGGCCGGCAGCCACGATGGCGGCCCGGGACTGCAAGGGTTGCGTATTGAAAGCGCGATGGCGCTCTTCGGGCGCCACCGGTGCCTCGCGCTCGTCGAGCATGCGCACGTAACCGCCCAGCGGCAACGCGCCCACGACGAACTCCGTGTCCTGGCCGGGACGCTGCCGGCGAGGCTTCCACCGCAACAAGGCGGGACCGAAACCGATGGAGAAACGGATGACCCGCACATTGCAGGCCACGGCCACGCGGTAATGGCCGTATTCATGGACGGCGATCAGCAGCCCCAGCGCGACGACGAAGGCAACGAGGGTAAGCATGGCAGGCAGGGGGTTGCAGTCAGGATGCCATCCGGCCGACGGCAAGCTCGGCGGCACGCCGGGCCTGCGCATCCAGATCCAGCAGATCGGCCAGGGACTGCGCCTTCGAGGGCCGCACACGATCCAAAGTTTCGACGTTGACGGCGTGGATCCTGTCGAAGCGCAGCCGCCCGTCCAGGAAGGCCGCCACCGCCACCTCGTTCGCCGCGTTGAGCACCGCCGGCGTGCCGGGCGCGGCCTCGAGCACCTGCCAGGCAAGCTTAAGCCCCGGGAAGCGCCGCTCGTCGGCCTCCTCGAAGGTCAGCGAAGCCAGCTGACGGAAGTCGAGCCGCTGCGAACCGCTCTCCACCCGTTCGGGCCAGGCCAGACCGCAGGCGATCGGCACGCGCATGTCGGGCGTCCCCAGTTGCGCGAGCACGGAGCCGTCGATGAACTCCACCATGGAGTGGATGACGCTCTGCGGATGGAGCGTCACCTCGATGCGCGACGGGGGCAGCCCGAACAGATGCCGGGCCTCGATCACCTCCAGCGCCTTGTTCATCATGGTGGCGGAATCCACCGAGATCTTGCGACCCATCACCCAGTTGGGATGCGCGCAAGCCTGGTCCGGCGTCACGTCCGAGAGAGTGGACGGGTCGCGCCCACGGAAGGGACCGCCCGACGCGGTGAGGATCAGCCGCTCGACCCGTTGAGGCCAACTGGCCGGGTCTTCGGGCAGGCACTGGAAGATGGCGGAATGTTCGCTGTCGATCGGCAGCAGGGTCGCACCACCGCGGCGGACCGTCTCCATGAACAGCGCGCCACCCACCACCAGCGCCTCCTTGTTGGCCAGAAGCAGCCGCTTGCCGGCCGCCGCGGCGGCAAGGCACGACGCCAGGCCGGCCGCGCCCACGATGGCTGCCATCACGGCATCGACGTCGGGATGGGCCGCCACCTCGTCCAGCGCCTGCGGGCCGCTCAGGACGCGGGTGGACAGTTGGGCGGCCTCCAGGCGCGAGGCCAGGCCGCGCGCCGCCCGCTCGTCGGCCATGACGGCGAACCGGGGCTGGAAACGCAGGCACTGTGCGGCTAGTTCATCGACGCGGGTGGCGGCCGTCAGGGCGAAGACCTCGTAGCGGTCCGGATGGCGGGCGATCACGTCCAGGGTGCTGGTGCCCACGGAGCCCGTCGCCCCGAGGATGGTCACGCGTTGTCTCACCGGAATCCCTTGAAGAAGATCAGGCCAGTGACGACAGCATCATCGCCAGTGGCAGTGTCGGAAGCAGCGCATCGATGCGGTCGAGCACGCCACCGTGGCCCGGCAACAGTCCGCTGCTGTCCTTGGCGCCGGCGCTGCGCTTGATGAGCGACTCGACCAGGTCGCCCACCACGCTCATCGCGGCAAGGAACACAACGCCCAGCAGCAGCAGCCACCAGCCGCGTGCAGCCAGGTGCGTGTACAGGCTGGGGACCACGGCAGCGGCCGCCCGGTCCGCCCAGACCCAGCACACTGCCAGCACGATCACGCCAACCACGCCGCCCCACACGCCTTCCCAGCTCTTGCCAGGGCTGATGGCTGGCGCCAGCTTGCGATGGGTGAAGCGAAGGCCGAAGGCGCGGCCCGCGAAGTACGCGAACACGTCGGCCACCCAGACCAGGACGAGAATCGACAGCAGGAAATTGATGCCGATGGTGCGCGCCTGCACCGCCGCCAGCCAGGCCGCCCACAGCGCCAGCAGCCCGCCAACGACACGGACGGCCTTTGGAATGTGCGGCCAGCCCGGCACCGCCAGTTTCAGCAGTGCGGCGCCACCCAGCACCCAGGCTGCGCCGGCCACCGTCCACAGCAAAGGCAACGGCTTCGACAGCAGCCCCAGCCACCACGACAACGCGCACAGCAGCACCATCTCGCCACCCAGCAGCAAGGCGATGCCCTGGCGGTAACCGTTGAGACGGCCCCATTCCCAACCTGCTGCGGCCACCAGCACCAGCATGACGCCGGCGAAAGGCTCGGGCGATGGGTAGAAGAGCGCCGGCAGCAGAACGGCCAGCAGGACGAGGGCGGTGATGATGCGCTGCTTCAGCATGGAGACCGTCGCTCAGGCCACCTGGCTTTGCAGCGGCTGCGGTTGGTGGCCCGCCACCAACTGCTCAGAGGTCTTGCCGAAGCGACGCTCGCGGCCACGGAAGGCCTCGATCGCCAGATCGAGCGCGGCCTCGTCGAACTCCGGCCACAGGCAGTCTGTGAAGTACAGCTCGGAATAGGCGCTCTGCCAGAGCAGAAAGTTGGAGAAGCGCTGCTCGCCCCCGGTGCGGATCACAAGGTCCGGATCAGGGCTGTGCGCCAGCGCCATGGCCCGGCCGAGGCTTTCCTCGGTGATGGGATGACCATGCCGGGCCAACTGGGCCGCCGCCTGGGCGATGTCCCAACGGCCGCCATAGTTGAAGCAGATGTTCAGCACCAAACGCGTGTTCTGCGCAGTGTCCGCCTCGGCCTTGGACAAGCCCGACACAAGCCGGGCCGACAAGGCGGTGCGATCACCCACGAAATGCAGTTGCACCCCGTCCGCAGCCAACCGTGGCACCTCGCGCTGCAACACCAGCAGCAGCAGGTCCATCAGGCCGGAGACTTCGTCCTTGGGCCGGTTCCAGTTCTCCGAGGAAAACGCAAAGACAGTCAGCACCTCGATGCCGCGGTCGGAGCAGGCTCGGACGCAGCGGCGCAGTGATTCGACGCCTTGACGGTGGCCGGCCACCCGAGGAAGGAACCGGCGCGTCGCCCAGCGGCCGTTGCCGTCCATCACGATGGCGACATGGCGCGGCACACGTTGGGCAGTCATGGACGGGTCGGCTCCTGGCTCCGGCGTTCCGGAAAAGACACGGGGAATGGGCGACGCGACAGGGCGGGCCTCAGACGGCCAGGATGTCGGCTTCCTTGGCCGCCACCAGCTTGTCGATCTCCGCGATGTAGCGGTCGGTCATTTTCTGGATCTCGGCCTCGGCGCGCTTCTGGTCGTCTTCCGACGCCGCCTTGTCCTTGACCAGCTTCTTGACCGACTCGTTGGCATCGCGGCGCAGGTTGCGCGTGGCCACCTTGGCGTTCTCGCCCTCGTGGCGCGCCAGCTTGGTCATCTCCTTGCGGCGCTCCTCGCTCATCGGCGGCATCGGCACGCGGATCAGCTCACCCATGCTGGCGGGATTGAGGCCCAGATCGCTTTCGCGGATGGCCTTCTCGATCTTGGCGCCCATGTTCTTTTCCCAGGGCTGGACGCTGATGGTGCGCGCGTCGAGCAGGGCCACATTGGCCACCTGCGACAGCGGCACCTGCGAGCCGTAATACTCGACATGGATGCTGTCCAGCAAGGCCGGATTGGCGCGGCCCGTACGGATCTTGGCGAGATGGCCCTGCAGCGCGGTCAGCGTCTGCTTCATCTTGGCTTCGGTCCCGGTGCGGATATCGGCAATGGTCATGATTTGTTCTCGTTGTCAGACATGCACCAAGGTGCCTTCGTCCTCACCCAGCACCACGCGCTTGAGGGCACCGGCCTTGAAGATGGAGAACACCTTGATGGGCAGTTTCTGATCGCGGCACAGCGCGAAGGCGGTCGCGTCCATGATGCCGAGGTTCTGGGAAATGGCCTCGTCGAAGGACAGCGATGAATAGCGCTGGGCCGACGGATCCTTCTTGGGATCGGCGCTGTACACGCCGTCGACTTTGGTGGCCTTGAGCACCAATTCGGCGCCCACTTCGGCACCCCGCAATGCGGCGGCGGTGTCGGTCGTGAAGAAGGGGTTACCGGTGCCGGCGGCGAACACGACCACCTTGCCCTCTTCGAGGTACTGAAGCGCCTTGGGCCGCACGTACGGCTCCACCACCTGGTCGATGGCGATGGCCGACATGACGCGCGCGGTCAGGCCCTGCTTGTTCATGGCGTCGGCCAGGGCCAGCGAGTTCATCACCGTGGCCAGCATGCCCATATAGTCGGCCGTCGCGCGGTCCATGCCCACGGCACCGCCCGCGACGCCGCGGAAGATGTTGCCGCCGCCGATGACCACCGCCACCTCGACGCCCAGACGCACCACTTCAGCCACTTCCTCGACCATGCGCACGATGGTCGCCCGATTGATGCCGAAGGCGTCGTCGCCCATCAGCGCCTCGCCCGACAGCTTGAGAAGAATACGCTTATGGGCGGGAGAGGCGTCTTGCATAGGCAATGGAACAGAATGTTGAAGCGGGAGGGAGTGTACGTGGTGAGGCGCAAGAAAAAAGCGGTGGCACGCCCCGTTACAGGGCCCGCCACCGCCTGCGCGGACGATCAGGCGCCGGCCTTGGCGGCAGCCACCTGTGCAGCGACTTCGGCCGCGAAGTCGTCGACCTTCTTCTCGATGCCTTCGCCGACGACGTACAGGGTGAAGCCCTTCACGGTCGTGGCCTTCTCCTTGAGCATCTGCTCGACGGTCTGCTTGTCGTTCTTGACGAAGGCCTGGTTGAACAGCGAGACCTCCTTGAGGTACTTCTGCACGCCGCCTTCGATGCGCTTGGCCACGATGTCGTCGGGCTGGGGCTTCTTGCCTGCAGCTTCGGCGGCCTTGCGGTCCTCTTCAGCCTTGCCGGCGGCCACGGCGCGTTCCTTCTCGATCAGCTCGGCGGGCACGTCGTTGGCGGACAGCGCCACGGGCTTCATGGCGGCCACGTGCATGGCCACATCCTTGGCAGCCGTGTCGTCACCTTCGTACTCGACGACCACGCCGATGCGCGTGCCGTGCAGGTAGGAAGCCAACTTGGCGCCGGTGTCGAAGCGCTTGAAGCGGCGGATCGACATGTTCTCGCCGATCTTGCCGATCAGGCCCTTGCGCACGTCTTCCAGCGTGGGGCCGAAGCCGTCCTGGCTGTATTCCAGGGCGCCCAGCGCGGCCACATCGGCCGGGTTGTGCTTCGCGACCAGCTGTGCTGCGGCCTGCGCCATGGCGATGAAGCTGTCGTTCTTGCTCACGAAGTCGGTTTCGCTGTTGACTTCGACCAGCGCACCGACGGTGCCTTCGATGCTCGCAGCGACCACGCCTTCGGCGGTGATGCGGGCGGCGGCCTTGCCGGCCTTGCTGCCCAGCTTGACGCGCAGCAGCTCTTCGGCCTTTTCCATGTTGCCTTCAGCCTCGGTCAGGGCCTTCTTGCATTCCATCATGGGGGCATCGGTCTTGGCGCGCAGCTCGGCGACCATGCTTGCGGTAATTGCTGCCATGTCTTAACTCCGTAGATCGTTTTCAGTAGCCAGAGGAACGAAAAAGGGGCCACGAAGCCCCTTCTCCGGACCGCCTTGGAAATCAGGCCGAGGCGGAAGCGTTGTCTTCGACTTCGACGTATTCGTCGCCCTCGCCTTCGGCGACGGCCTTGACCACGTCATTGACTGCATTGTTGCGGCCTTCGATGACAGCATCAGCGATGCCACGGGCGTACAGCGCGACGGCCTTGGAGGAGTCGTCGTTGCCGGGGATCACGTAGTCGATGCCTTCGGGCGAGTGGTTGGAGTCGACCACGCCGATCAGCGGAATGCCCAGCTTGCGGGCTTCGGACACGGCGATCTTGTGGAAGCCCACGTCGATCACGAAGATGGCGTCCGGCAGGGCGTTCATGTCCTGGATGCCGCCGATGTCCTTCTCGAGCTTCTCGATCTCGCGGGTGAAGGTCAGCTGTTCCTTCTTGGACATGCCTTCGAGGCCAGCTTCCTGCTGGGCCTTCATGTCCTTGAGGCGCTTGATGGAGGTCTTGACCGTCTTGAAGTTGGTCAGCATGCCGCCGAGCCAACGGGTTTCGACGAAGGGCATGCCAGCACGGCGGGCTTCGTCGGAGACGATTTCACGGGCCTGGCGCTTGGTGCCGACAAACAGGATGGTGCCGCGGTTGGCAGCCAGCTGCTTGGCGTATTTCTGCGCGTCCTGGAACATCGGCAGCGACTTTTCCAGGTTGATGATGTGGATCTTGTTCCGGTGGCCGAAGATGAACGGAGCCATCTTGGGGTTCCAGAAACGGGTCTGGTGGCCGAAGTGGACGCCGGCTTCCAGCATCTCACGCATGGTGGTGGACATTGCAGTTCTCCAAAGGTTGGGTCTTGAATCCAGCCCGCATATCGCACCGGGCAGCAAGGCCTGGTGGCGAACACCTTGAATGGGCTGGTTCGCGGATGAATTCCGCCGGCAAGCCACACAGCCACATGCTGCCCTGGGCCCAACCCGGCATGCAGAAAGACAGCCGGGACCGACGAAACCGCGGGAGTGTATCACGTGCCCGCCCCTCCTCGACGGCAGCGCCCCGCCAAGCGGCCGCCCGGCCAGGCCTCGCAGATCGACGGACGACGGCAGCGGAATCGCTTCCCCGCAGATCCGGTCAGGCCGGGTCCGCCAACAGCCGGCAACAAACGTTGCCTGAACTATGCTCCGCGCATCGGCTGACCGCGCGCGGCGTGCCCTGCCCTCCTCTTCTCTCCAATGAAAATCGCCATCGTGGGCGCCGGGATCATCGGCGTCACCACTGCCTGGGAACTGGCCTGCGACGGCCACGACGTCGCCGTCTTCGAACGCCGCCAGGCGGCCGCCGAGGAATCGAGCTTCGCCAACGCCGGCGTTGTCGCCCCCGGCTACGTCACACCGTGGGCCGCGCCGGGCATGCGCATGAAGGTGCTGCGCTCGCTGCTGTCGGCCCATGGCGCCATCAAGCTGCGCTGGCCACTGCACCGCCGCGACCTCGCCTTCATGCGCGCCTGGCAGAAGGCCTGCCGGCTCGAGACCTACCTGGCCAACCGCGGCCGCATGCAGCGCCTGGCCTTCTACAGCCGGCAGCGCCTGCACGGGATCGTGGAAGGCCGCGAGCTGGCCTATGAGCGCAGCGATGGCTACCTCGTCCTGCTGCGCGGCGCGCGCGAACAGAAGCTGATCCAGCCCGGCCTGGACGTCCTGCGCGAAGCCGGCGCCGCCTTCGAAGTGGTCGACGCCGATGCCGCCCGCCGCATCGAGCCCGGCCTGGCCGAAGGCACGGCCCTGGCCGGTGCCATCCACCTGCCCCAGGACGAGGTCGGCAACTGCCGGCAGTTCGCGCTGCTGCTCAAGCGCGAAGCCGAGGCCCTGGGGGCCGCGTTCCATTTCGGCTGCGACATCGCGCCGCTGTCGGCTGCGCATCCGCGTTCGCTCAGCCTGGCCTCGGGCTCCGAGTCGGTGGCATTCGATGCCATCGTCGTCTGCGCCGGCCTGGGCGCCGTCCCGCTGCTGGCGCCCCTCGGACTGCAGATCCCTCTCGCACCGGTGTACGGGCACTCGATCAGCGCACCGATACGCGAGCCCTTGAATGCACCGCGCAGCGCCGTGATGGACGAGCGCTTCAAGGTGGCCATCTCGCGGCAAGGCCAGCGGGTGCGCGTGGCGGGCGGCGCCGAACTCGGCGGCGAGCCCGGCCGCATCCATCCAGCGGCGCTGCCGACGCTCTTCAAAGTGCTGCAGGACTGGTTTCCGGGGGGCGTCAATCTGAGCGCAGGCATGCAGCAGTGGAAGGGCGCGCGCCCCATGCTGCCCGACGGGCCGCCGATCATCGGCCCGAGCGGCGTTCCCGGCGTATGGCTGAACCTGGGCCATGGCTCCAGCGGCTGGGCGCTGTCATGCGGCAGCGCACGCGTGCTGGCCGATCTGGTGGCCCGCCGCGAGCCCGAGGTGGACATCGACGGCCTGGGCATGGAGCGCCTGCTGCGGCGCTGAGCCGCGCGGGTTCAGGCATGCTCGCACCATGCACCGCCTGGACCTCACCCTGCCCCATCCGCTGCACGGCATCGCCGCATCACGGCGTATCGAACGAGCCGCTGCCGCCCACCTTCCTGCGCACACGCTCATGCGGCGTGCCGGCGCGGCGACGGCGCGCCTGGCCATGGCCCTGGCCCCGCACGCGCGCTGCATCTGGATCGCCTGCGGCCCCGGCAACAACGGCGGCGACGGCTTCGCGGCGGCCCTCGAACTGGTGCGGCGCGGCCGGCGGGTGACCGTCACCTTCGACGGGGACGCGCAGCGGCTGCCCTCCGACGCGCGCGACGCCTTCGACCGTCTGTGCGCGGCCGGCATCCCCATCGCCCCTGAGGCGCCCGTGCACTTTGACCTGGCCGTCGACGCGCTGCTTGGCCTGGGCGCCTCGCGAGCGCCCGGTGGCCGGATGCGCGATCACCTGCGCCGCATGCAGACCAGGGGCGCGCCCGTACTGGCGGTCGACCTGCCCAGCGGCCTGGACGCGGACACAGGGCAGTCTTCGGTGGATCCGGGCGTTGCAGGTCCGGGCCTGCGCCACTGCCTGAGCCTGCTCACGCTCAAGCCCGGCCTGTTCACGGCGCAGGGCCGCGATGCGGCGGATGTGGTGTGGTTCTACGACCTGGGGGCCGATCGAGCCAGTGTCCCGCCGGATGCTCGACTGCCTGGGCGCCCGGCACATGCCTCGCGCCCGCACGACAGCCACAAGGGCAGCTTCGGCGACGTCGCGGTCATCGGTGGTGCCCCGGGCATGACCGGCGCGGCGTGGCTCGCGGCCACCGCTGCGCTGCATGCGGGCGCAGGCCGTGTGTTCGTGGGCCTGCTGGACGACGAAGCGCCCTCGCCCGCGGCCGACGATGCGCTCATGCGCCGCAACCCTCGGTCACTGGCGCTTGACCGGATGACGGTGGTCTGCGGGTGCGGGGGCGGCACGGCCGTGGACGCGCTCCTGCCCGAGGTGCTCTCCCGCGCGAAGTCGCTGGTGCTCGATGCCGATGGCCTCAACGCACTCGGGCGCCACCCGGGTTGGCGCGAACTGCTGCAGAAACGAGCGCAGGCCCATCGGGCCACCGTGCTCACGCCGCATCCGCTCGAGGCCGCAAGGCTGCTGGAGACCGACACCCAGGCCGTGCAGGCGGATCGTCTGGCCGCGGCAAGCCAGCTTGCGCACGCCTTGGGCTGCACCGTCGTGCTCAAGGGCTCCGGCTCGGTGATCGCAAGCCCCGACGACTGCCCCCGCATCAATCCCACGGGCAACGCACGGCTGGCCACCGGTGGAACCGGCGACGTGTTGGCCGGCATGGTGGGCGCGGCCCTGGCATCCGGCCTCGATCCGCAAAGCGCCGCGACCCAGGCCGTGTGGTGGCACGGAGCGGCCGCGGACGGCTGGCCCGCCGACCGTCCGTTCAGCGCGTCGCAACTGGCGCGCCAAGCCGGCCTCGGACTGGCGCCGCCCGCCTGACGCGCACGCCCGTCAGCCGCGACCGACGAACGGCATCTTGGTGGCCATCACCGTGTGGAAGAGCACATTGGCCTCCAGCGGCAGATTGGCCATGTAGAGCACCGACTGGCCCACGACGTTGACGTCCATCGTCGGCTCGACCGCGATCTCGCCATTGGCCTGCGGCACGCCGCGCTGGAACTTGGCAGCCATCTCGGTGAGCGCGTTGCCCACATCGACCTGGCCCACCGCGATGTCGTACTTGCGGCCATCGAGCGCACCCGTCTTGGTGAGGCCGGCCACTGCATGCTTGGTGGCCGTGTAGGCCATGGAGTTGGGCCGCGGCGTGTGGGCCGAGATGGACCCGTTGTTGATGATGCGCCCACCGCGCGGCGACTGGTCCCGCATGGCGCGGAAGGCGCGTTGTAGGCAATAGAACATGCCGTTGAGGTTGATGTCGACGACGCCCTTCCATTGCTCGGGCGTCCAGTCCTCGAAAGGACCGGGCGGGTTGCTCACGCCGGCATTGTTGAAGAGCAGGTCGACCCGGCCATAGCGCTGCAAGGTGGCGGCAAAAAGCGCATCCACCGAGTCGGGCTGGGTCACATCGGTCGGCACGGCGAAGACACGCTCGCCCGCGCCGGACTCGTCGGTCACGGCCTCCAGCGGCTCGGGGCGGCGACCCGCCAGCACCACGCTCCAGCCGTCCGCCAGCAGGGCCAGGGCGGAGGCACGGCCGATGCCGGAGCCGGCGCCAGTGACGATCGCGATGCGCGGCGCGCGGGCCGCAGGATTGGAACTCTTGTCGGTCATGGAAAGGAACCCGGCCACCGGCCGCATCGCCGGGACGATGCAGGAAGCCGATGGCCTTTCGGGTGGAGTCTCAGGGTGAAGGGAAAACTCAGGGACGCGGCGGACGGCGCTTCTTCTTGATCTTGCCAGCCGCCTTGTTGACGGCCGATTTCAGCGCCTGGATCGGCGAAGCCGGCAGGTTGCCTTCGTGGCGCGACGAATTGGACGCCGCACGCTGGCGCGACTGC
The DNA here is from genome assembly GCF_003350475.1 of Pseudacidovorax intermedius. GTDB lineage: Bacteria > Pseudomonadota > Gammaproteobacteria > Burkholderiales > Burkholderiaceae_C > Xenophilus > Xenophilus intermedius. The sequence continues at coordinate 156,482 of NZ_QQAV01000009.1, read as the reverse complement.
CGCTTTTCCGACGCCTTGACCGGCACGCCCTGCGCTGACACGCCCTTGTCGCGCATGGCGCGGGCGGTGAGGTCCTCGCCCTCGCGCACCAGGCGGAAGTCGATCTTGCGGCCATCCAGGTCGACGCGGCTCACCTGCACCCGCACGCGCGTGCCGATGGAATAGCGGATGCCGGTGCGCTCGCCGCGCAGTTCCTGCCGCGCCTCATCGAACTTGAAGTACTCGCCGCCCAGCTCGGTGATGTGCACCAGGCCCTCGACATACATCGCGTCCAGCGTAACGAAGATGCCGAAGGTGGTGGCCGCCGTGACGACGCCACCGAACTCTTCGCCCAGATGCTCGCGCATGTACTTGCACTTGAGCCAGGCTTCGACGTCGCGGCTCGCCTCGTCAGCGCGACGCTCGTTGGCGCTGCAGTGCAGGCCGGCAGCCTGCCAGGCCTGCGTTTCCTTCGTCTGCGCCGCAGGCAGCTTGGCCGGCGCCTGCGTCGGCGCCTTCACGCGCGAGGCGAGCCGCTTGGCCAGCTTGGCATGCGCCTCGCCCGGCGTGGGCAGCACCGGCAGCTGGTAGCGCGCGCCGCCGAGGATCGCCTTGATCACGCGGTGCACCAGCAGGTCCGGATAGCGCCGGATCGGACTGGTGAAGTGCGTGTAGGCGTCATAGGCCAGCCCGAAGTGGCCGCTGTTGATCGGCGTGTAGATCGCCTGCTGCATCGAGCGCAGCAGCATGGTGTGGATCTGCTGCGAATCGGGGCGTCCCTTGGTCGCTTCGGCGATGGCCTGGAACTCGGAGGGATGCGGCTCGTCGGTGATCGACATGCCCACGCCCATGGCCCGCAGGTAGTTGCGCAGGATCTCCTTCTTCTCGGGCGTCGGGCCCTCGTGCACGCGGAACAGGCCCGGGTGCTTGCTCTGCGCGATGAAATCGGCACTGCAGACGTTGGCGGCGAGCATGGCCTCCTCGATCAGCCGGTGGGCCTCGTTGCGCGTGCGCGGCACGATCTTCTCGATGCGGCCGGATTCGTCGCACACGATCTGCGTCTCGGTGGTTTCGAAGTCCACGGCGCCGCGCTTGCTGCGTTGCGCCAGCAGGGCGCGGTACACGTCCGCCAGGTTGAGCAGGTCCTGCACGCGCTCCTTGCGGCGCGCTGCTTCGGGGCCGCGCGTGTTGGCGAGGATGGCCGCCACCTCGGTGTAGGTGAAGCGGGCGTGGCTGTGCATCACGGCCGGATAGAACTGGTAGGCCTCGATCTCGCCTTCGGCCGTGATCACCATGTCGCACACCATGCACAGGCGGTCGACGTCCGGGTTGAGCGAGCACAGGCCGTTCGACAGCTTCTCCGGCAGCATCGGGATCACCCGCCGCGGGAAGTACACGCTGGTGGCGCGGTCGTAGGCGTCGATGTCGATGGGCGAGCCGGTCTTCACATAGGCGCTGACATCGGCAATGGCGACCAGCAGGCGCCAGCCGGTCTTCGCGGTCTTGCCACGGCCCATCTTCATGGGCTCGCAGTACACCGCGTCGTCGAAGTCGCGCGCGTCCTCGCCGTCGATGGTGCACAGGGGAATGTCGCGCAGGTCGATGCGGTGCCGGCGGTCAGTGGGCCGCACCTTGTCGGGCAGCGCCTTGGCCTCGGCCAGGCACGCCTCGGAGAACACATGGGGCACGCCATACTTGCGCACCGCGATCTCGATCTCCATGCCGGGGTCGTCGATCTCGCCCAGCACCTCGGCCACGCGACCCACAGGCTGACCGAACAGGGCTGGCGGCTCGGTGAGCTGCACCACGACCACCTGGCCCGTCTTGGCGGTGCCGGTGGCGCCCTTGGGAATCAGCACATCCTGGCCGTAGCGCTTGTCCTCAGGCGCCACCAGCCAGACGCCTCCTTCGTTCAGCAGCCGCCCGATGATGGGCTGCGCAGGGCGCTCCACGATCTCGACCACCCGCCCTTCCGGGCGCCCCCGCCGGTCGGTGCGCACGATGCGCGCCTTGACCCGGTCCTTGTGGAGCACCGCCCGCATCTCGTTCGGTGGCAGATACACATCGGCTTCCCCGTCGTCGCGCTGCACGTAACCATGGCCATCACGGTGACCTTGCACCGTTCCTTCGAACTCTTCCAACAAGGGGTTGGCAACTGCGGGATTTTTGATATGATCTCCTTCTTTCCTGAAACGCATACAAATTTTGACGTTAACCCCTCTAGGGTACGACAGAAATTGGCCCAGGTGGCGGAATTGGTAGACGCACTAGTTTCAGGTACTAGCGAGTAACATCGTGGAGGTTCGAGTCCTCTCCTGGGCACCAACAAAAAGCCGCCGGCAACCCCGGCGGCTTTTTCATTTGTGAGAGCCATTGCTGCTCCGCAGGCGTCCAGGCTCCCGGCCGACCGCCTGCCGGAATCAGGCAGCAAAGATTTTTCGGCAGTCAGTTGCACAACTCTCCTGATCGCTGATATGATCGCAGGCTTTCCTGAAACGGATATGTTCCTCGCGAAAGCGATGGATATTGAGCCCAGGTGGCGGAATTGGTAGACGCACTAGTTTCAGGTACTAGCGAGTAACATCGTGGAGGTTCGAGTCCTCTCCTGGGCACCAAGACACAGCAAAAAGGCCATCTTCGGATGGCCTTTTTGTTTTTGCGCGTGATGCGTTGGCATGGGACCGGCGAGGCCCCCTCCACTCCCGCTCAAATGGGGAGCGCCACCAGATCGTGCCCCTCTGCGGCGACGATGCGCGCCTTGGTGAACTCGCCCACCTTCATCGTCTTACTGATCTTCTCGGGCGGCAGCAGTCGCACCACGCCGTCGATCTCGGGCGCGTCGGCGTAGCTGCGGCCCACCCCACCCTTGCGCCCCAGGCCTGGCGCCGAATCGACCAGCACCTGCATGGTCGCGCCCACGCGACGCTGCAGACGTTCGGCCGACACGGCCTCGGCCACCTCCATGAAGCGCGAACGACGTGCCTCGCGCTCGGCCTCGGGCAGCATGCCAGGCAGTTCGTTGGCGGCGGCGCCATCCACGGGGCTGTAGGCGAAGCAGCCGGCACGGTCGATCCCGGCGGCGCGCACGAAGTCCAGCAGGTGCTCGAACTCCTCCTCCGTCTCACCCGGGAAACCGGCGATGAACGTGCTGCGGATGACCAGTTCCGGGCACATCTCGCGCCAGCGCGCGATGCGCTCCAGATTCTTCTCGCCGCTGGCCGGACGCTTCATGCGCCGCAGCACGTCGGGATGGCTGTGCTGCAGCGGCACATCCAGGTAAGGCAGAACGCGACCTTGAGCCATCAGCGGAATGACCTCGTCCACGCTCGGATACGGGTAGACGTAATGCAGGCGCACCCAGGCGCCATACGGCTCGGCGATATCCCCCAGCGCAGCGACCAGGTCGAGCATGCGCGTTCGCACCGGCTTGCCGTCCCAGAAGCCGGTGCGGTACTTGATGTCCACGCCATAGGCGGAGGTGTCCTGGCTGATGACCAGCAACTCCTTGACGCCGCCTTCGAACAGCGCCTTGGCCTCCTTGAGGACATCGCCGATGGGCCGCGACACCAGATCGCCGCGCATTGACGGGATGATGCAGAAGGTGCAGCGGTGGTTGCAGCCTTCGCTGATCTTCAGGTACGCGTAGTGGCGGGGCGTGAGCTTGATGCCGGCGGGCGGAATCAAATCGATGAAGGGGTCGTGCGGCTTGGGCAGGTTGGCGTGGACCGCATCCATGACCTCCTGCGTGGCATGCGGGCCCGTCACCGCCAGCACAGCAGGATGCAGCTCGCGCACCAGGTTGCCGCCGCCGTCGCCGCTCTTGGCGCCCAGGCAGCCGGTGACGATCACACGGCCGTTCTCGGCCAGCGCCTCGCCGATGGTGTCCAGGCTTTCCTTGACCGCATCGTCGATGAAGCCGCAGGTATTGACGATCACCAGATCGGCGCCCTGGAAGGTCTTGGAGGTCTGGTAGCCCTCGGCGCTGAGCTGGGTGAGGATCAGCTCGGAATCGGTCAGCGCCTTGGGGCAGCCGAGAGAGATGAAGCCCACGCTGGGTGCGCGCTTCGGCTCGTCGGTCATCGTTGGGGTGTTCATGGTCAGGACTGGTATGTGGCTACACGCGTGTTGTCGGGCCCGCGCCGAGCCAAGGGAACGGGCACAGAGCGCCATGCGGCCTACTCGGCGCGCTGGGTTGCAGCGCACGGCCCACAGCGGGCCGAGGGCGGACGCATCAAGATGAAGCCCTGTCGGCCCGCCATCAGTGGCACTTCAGATCGGGCACGCCGGGGTATTTGGGGCCACCATCGAGTCTGGCTGATGCGGCTCGCGCTCTGGCTTTGGCGGAAGGCCCGAGCGACTCCCGGATCGAGCCCATCGGGGCCACGGCCCAAAGGGCCCGGATTGTAGATGCCGGAATCCCATTGCAGCGTCATGGCCAGAAGCACTCCTTACCAGCGCCGATGCCCTCAGCAGTCCGACACCGAGGTCCCGGGGTCCTGGCCTGAGCCGCCTTACCATGGCGTGCATCTCGAAGCGAGCGCGCAGCGGATGCAGACAATCCCACCCCGGCTAGTGGTCCGAAATCTTCAATCGCCACGCTCTGGCCCCCACGCATTCCAGCTCGAGCGCGGCGAATGTGTCGCGATCAGGGGGCGCTCCGGCTCCGGCAAATCGGTCCTGCTGCGTCTGATCGCCGACCTCGATCCCTCGAACGGCGGCACCGTCGAGCTGGACGGCCAGCCACGGGAGCAGTTCAGCGGGCCCCAATGGCGCCGTCGAGTGATCTACCAGTCGGCGGAGCCGGCCTGGTGGGCACCCACGGTGGGTGACCATTTCGACGCCGCTCAGCGCTTGCGTATCGCGACGATGGTCGAGGCACTGGGCCTGCCGCAGACATCGCTCGACGCCGAGGTTCTCCGCTTGTCCACCGGCGAACGGCAGCGATTGGCGCTCCTGCGCTCACTGGCCCGTGACCCTGCCGTGCTGCTGCTGGACGAGCCCACGGCCGCACTGGATTCCGAATCGACGCAGGCCTATGAGGACCTGCTGCATGGGCAATGCACGCAGGGGCTGGCGATCCTCTGGGTGACACACTCGGACGAGCAGGCCCACCGGGTGGCAGCGCGCTCGCTGGTGGTCGACGGCGGTCGCGTGTCAGCGTCATGAACGTCATCCACCTCCATTTCACCGACATCGCCCTTGCTGCGCTGCTTGCGCTTGTCAATGCGGCCCTGTCGCTGCTGCTTCAGCTACGCGTGCACCGGCAGATGCTCTGGGCCGCCATGCGCATGGCGGTGCAGCTGCTGCTGGTGGGCTGGGTGTTGAGGCTCGTGTTCCAGACGCAATCCCCACTGGCGACCGCGCTGGTCGCCTTCGTCATGGTCGCCGCCGCTGCACGCGAGGTGGCGGCCAGGCCAAGCTGGCGGCTGTCGAACGGAGGCAACTTCGGTATCGCCGCCGCCACGGTGGCAATATCCAGCGCGGCCACCGTGGTGCTGGCGTTGCTCACCGCGATCCGGCCGAACCCCTGGCATGACCCGCGCTATGCGATCCCGCTCCTGGGCATCGTGCTGGGAAGCGTGCTCAATGCAGCCAGCCTGGGACTGGACACCTTCTTCGACGGCATCGCCCTGCACCGGCCCGGTGTCGAGGCCCAGCTGGCGCTCGGCCTGCCCATGAAGACGGCATTGCAGGAGCTGGTTCGCACGTCCGTCCGACGCGGGATCATTCCGATCATCAACCAGATGTCGGCCGCCGGCATCATCACCCTGCCCGGCATCATGACCGGACAGCTGCTTGCAGGAATGGATCCCATCGACGCGGCGAAGTACCAGATCGTTCTTCTTCTGCTGCTCACGGGGGCGGGCGGACTGGCGTGCGTCGGCGCTGTCTTCATGGCAGCCCGACTGATCTCGGATGACCGGCAACGACTGCGCCTCGACCGGCTCAGCCCCGCCAAGCCCGCTCGACCGGATGCGACCGGAAAGGGCTGAACTCTTCGTTCACGGAGGTCAGAGACGGGCAACTCGTGCCTGCGGCGTGGCGGCCTCGATCAGCCTCGAAACTGCACCCGCACGCGCAGCCCGCCCAGCGTGGCCGAGCGGTCCAGCGCCAGCTCCGCGCCATGGAGTTGCGCGACCGAGCGAACGATGGCCAGCCCCAATCCGCTGCCCGACGCACCGGCGTCCGGGGCACGATAGAAACGGTCCCAGACCCGCTCCCGGTCCGACTCGGCCAGGCCGGGTCCCGAGTCCTCGACCATCAGCGCCGCGCCGCCGTCCTCGTTCTGTTGCACGGTCACGTCCACGCGCCCGCCTTCAGGCGTGTACTTGACGGCGTTGTCCACCAGGTTGCGCAGCAGGATGCGCAGCGCGTCCACATGGCCCGCCACGCTGACGGCGTCGGCGCGCGCCAGACCCAGGTCGATGCGGCGGGATTCGGCGACGGGCAACGCATCTGCGATCGCCTCGCGAGCCAGCGCTGCCAGGTCCACCGGCACGGCCTCGCCGCCGGCCGCGGCATGGGCCTCGTTGCGTGCCAGCGTCAGCAACTGCTCCACCAGCCGCGTCGCCCGGTCGATGCCGGCGGCCAGGCGCTGCACAGCCTGCTCATGCGCCGCCGGATCGCTGGCGCGGCGCAACAACTGCACCTGCAGCTTGAGCGCCGCCAGCGGCGAGCGCAGCTCGTGCGCGGCATCGGCCACGAAATGCTTCTGCGCGTCGAAGGCCCGCCGCACGCGCTCGAAGAGCAGGTTGAGTTCGGCGACCAGCGGACGCACTTCCTCGGGCAGGCCTTCCTCGCCCACGGGCGACAGGTCGTCGGGCTGCCGCGAGGCCACCTGGCTGCGCACCCGCGAGACCGGCGCCAGGGAGCCGCTCACCACCCACCACACGACCAGCATCAGCAGCGGCGCCATCAGCGCCACGGGGGCGACGGTGCGCAAGGCGAGGCTGCCGGCCATCTGCCGCCGCGCTGCCATGTCCTGCGCCACCTGAATGACCAGGCCGCGCGTCTGCATCGACAGCACGCGGTAGGTGGTGCCGCGCGCATTCACCTCGGCGAAGCCCAGCACGGCCAGTTGCGGCAGCAGCGCCTCGTCGGCGGATTCGAAGATGCGCTGGCCGTCCTGCGTCCACACCTGCACGACGAAGTCGAAGTTCTGCTCCGAGGGACCGAGACCACTCACGGCAGCGCTGGGTGGCAGGCCGGAGCGCAGCGACAGCGCCATCTGCTGCATGTGGTAGTCGAAGATGGCATCGGCCTCGCGCAGCACGGTGCGATAGGTCACGGCGGCCTGGATGCCACCGGCCAGCACGATGGCCGCCAGCAGAAAGGCCAGCAGCCGGGCCCGAAGCGAGCGCATCAGCCGCGGGCGATTCATTCCTTCGGGACCATGTAGCCCACGCCGCGTACGTTGCGGATCAGGTCCGCGCCCAGCTTCTTGCGCAGGCCGTGGATGTAGACCTCGACCGCATTGCTGCTGATCTCGTCCTTCCAGCTGTAGAGCTTCTCTTCGAGCTGAGGCCGCGAGAGGATGAGGCCAGGCCGCGCGATCAGCGCCTCCAGCACTGCCCATTCGCGGGCCGAGAGCACCATCGGCTTGCCGTCGACCGTGGCCTCGTGCGTGGCGGGGTTCAGGCTCACGCCCTTGTGCTCGTACACCGGCTCGGCCCGGCCGGCGGCGCGGCGCAGCAGCGCACGGATGCGGGCCAGCAGCTCGTCCAGGTCGTAGGGCTTGAGCACGTAGTCGTCGGCACCAGCGTCCAGCCCTTCGACGCGCTGCTGCACGGCGTCGCGCGCGGTGGTGATGAGCACCGGCATGCGCTGCTTGCGGGCGCGCAGGCCGCGCAGCACTTCCAGGCCGTCGCGGCGCGGCACGCCCAGGTCCAGCAGCACCAGGTCGTAGTCCTGCGTGCGCAGGGCCGACTCGGCGGCCTCGCCGTCCTTGACCCAGTCGACGGCATAGTGCTCGGCGCGCAGCAGGTCGAGCACGGCCTCGCCGATCATGAGGTCGTCTTCCAGCAGGAGCAGTCGCATGGCCCGGGCTCAGCGGCGCTCGATGAGCTGGCCGCGCAGCTCGCCGTCGGGATAGCGCGTCGTGTGCAGGTTCACGTACCAGCGGCCGGCCAGCAGTTCGGCCTGTTGCGAGGGCGTGAGATTGGCCCGGCCTTCGGGCGCGCGATTGGGCGAGGCGTCGATGGTGATGACCGGCGGCGCGTTCATGCCGATCAGCGCCGGCCCGTGGAAATGCGCCGCAGTCACCGGACCGCTCAGGTTGCTGTAGGCCAGACGCCAGCGCAGCAGTCCGGTGCTCTTGTCGAGCACCGCATCGAGCGTGCCGGTGCCCATGCTGGCGGCAGGCGGCACCTGGTTGCGGCCGTCCAGGCGAGTGCTGAAGGCCGCCAGTTGCGGCTCGCGCGGCGGCTGGGGCCGGGGCGCCGGCGTCGGCACGTCCAGCGGCACCGAGGTGCAGCCAGCCAGCACGGCGGCCAACAGGCCCAAGCCCAGGATGCGACGGGAAGGAAGATGCGAGTTAACAGGCATGCGGGCGACCTTATCACTGCGATGCGGCGGGGCCAACCAGGAACGGCGGTACGTCGGCGGCCTCAAGCGGAAGGTGCCGTGTCCACCCCGGTGCCGGGCCGGCGCACGCGCGCATGGTCGGGCCGGGCCAGGTCGTAGGTGGTGACGCCGCCGCCCTGCACCTGCCGCTGCAGCCATTCCGGATGCGCGAGCGAGTGGCGCATGTCGCGAAGGCCATCGGCCCAGTGCGCATCTATCGCCAGGCGGGAGAACTCGTAGTCCTTGGCGTCCTGCTCCCATTCGGCGGGCCGGTGGATGAGGTGCACCACGTCGATGGGCTCGCTGCGCAGGTGCTGGCAGAGCGCGCGCAGTCCCGGCTCTTCCAGCATCTGGGGCGGCAGGCGCTCCAGCAGGCCGGCCAACGCCTGCTGGAGGTTGACGTTGGCGCCCAGCACGTCGGTGTTGAGCCGGGTGCGGCTGGAGTACTGGATGTCCTTCTGACGGGCGGTGACCTCGGCCAGTGTCGTGGGCATGGGTCCGACGGCGCTGAACAGATCCACCTGCAGCACGAGCAGGCGGCGGTTGCGTTCATGCTCGTCCAGCACGTACTGCAGCGGGGTGTTGGAGACGATGCCACCATCCCAATAGTCCTCGCCGTCGATGTGCACCGGCGGAAAGCCCGGCGGCAAGGCGCCGCTGGCCATGATGTGCTCGGGCCCGATACGCACGCGACGGTTGTCGAAGTACACCGAGTTGCCGTTGCGCACGTTGACCGCCCCCACCGACACGCGAATGCCGTCGTCGTTGAGGCGGTCGAAGTCCACCAGCCGCTCCAGCGTGGACTTGAGCGCGGACGTGTCGTAGTAGCTCAGGACCGGCGCCGCGCCGCCGAGAAGCAGCGTCGGGTCGACGCGCGGCGAGAAGAATCCGGGAATGCCCATCGCGACGGCCGCGTTGGCGCTGAACTGCGCGAGCAGCCGGCGCTCCCCTGCCCAGATGGGCAGTTGCTGGCCCGGTGCCGACGAGACCAGCTGCCAGAACTCGCGCAGCCGCTCGACACGCCGCTCGGGCGGGTTGCCCGCGATCAGCGCCGCATTGATGGCGCCGATGGAAACGCCCGCCACCCAGTCGAGTGCGTGGTGCTCGCTGGACAGGCCTTCGTACACACCGGCCTGGTAGGCGCCGAGTGCGCCGCCGCCCTGCAGCACGAGGGCGCGCACGGTGCGGCTGTCGCTGGCCGCTTCGGCCGGGGTGGGTGGAACGGAAGACGGGGTCGGGATTCGTCGGGAAGCCATGGCCGCATTGGACACCACGCCCTTGACTGCCAGCCGACCTGGGCAGATCGGCCCCCGTGGATGGAAGGCGCATGCCGTCCGCCGGCCGCACTGCGCCCTGGCGCCCTGGCGCCCTGGCGCCCTCGCGCCCTCGCGCCCTCGCGCCCGCTCAGTCCAGGCTGGCGCCCGACTCCTTCACCAGCGCCTCCCAGGCCGGCGCGTCGCGCTTGTAGGCGGTGGCAAAAGCCTCCGGCGTGGACGCGGCCACCGAGAACCCCATGGCCACGATGCGCGCCCGGATGTCGGGCTGTTCGCACAGCAGCTGCACCTCGCGCGACATGCGCTGCACGATCTCCGGCGGCGTGCGCGCCGGAGCCGCCATGCCGACGAAGCCGACGATGCGGTAGGCGTCCTCGCGCATGCCCTGCTCGGCCAGCGTGGGCAGCTGCGGCAGGATATCCATGCGCTGCTCGCCCGTCACACCGATCAGGCGCAGCCGGCCGGTGTCGGCATGCGGCTTGGCGCCCAGCGCGCTGGCGAAGGCCATCTGGATCTGGCCGCCGATCAGGTCCTGCAGCATCAAGGCCTCACCCTTGTAGGCCACGTGCGCCATGTCGGCGTTCTGGCTGCGGCTCATGAAGGCGCCGCCCAGGTGCGCGTACGAGCCGATGCCCCAGGAGCCATACGAGACCTTGCTGCGGTTGGCCCGCACGTAGGCCAGCAGCTCCTGCGCGTTCTTCGCCGGCACGCTCGGGTGCACGGCCAGCACCACGGGTGCCACGGCCACTTGCGAGACCAGGGCCAGGTCCTTCTGCGGGTTGTACGGCAGCTTGCTGTAGAGGAACTGGTTAATCAGCAGCGAAGTGCTCAGCGCCACGGTGAAGGTGCTGCCGTCCGGCGCGGCCTTGGCCACCATGTCGGTGCCCAGGATGCCGCCGGCCCCGCCGCGGTTGTCGACCACGATGGGCTGGCCCAGCTTCGGCGCGAGCTTCTCCGACAGCAGGCGCGCCACGATGTCGGTGGCGCCGCCGGCGTTGAAGGGCACGACGAAACGGATCGGCTTGTCGGGCCAGCCGGACTGGGCGTGTGCCAGCGGCAGCAGGCCGACAGCGCCAGCCGCGGCCGTGGCGCGCAGCAGGCGGCGGCGGGTCAGGCCGAGGGGATGGGTCGAGGTCATGGTCTTGTCTCCTTTTCTTGCTTCCACTTGAAATCGTCGGGCGATGCTCAGCCGTCCCGCAGGTGCACCTTCACGGGCAAAGGGTCCAGGGCGGCCTGCAACGCTGCACGCGCGTCGTCGGTCCAGCCGGCGCCGAGGTGCACGGCCACGTCGGCGGCGCCCTCGGGCTCGATGCGCGCGGCGCCTGCGCCTTCGCCCTGCCCCGCCACGGTCTGCCGCACCACCGTCACCGCGGCCATCTGCCGCAGTTCGGGCTTGTAGATCTTGCCCACGTTGGTGGTGGGCAGGGCCGGCAGCACCGCCACCCACTTCGGCCGCGCCGGCGGCTCGTCCACGCGGGCGCTGGCGAAGGCCAGCAGCTCGGCCTCCGTGGCCTCGGCGCCCGGCCGCAGCGTGGCAAAGAGCACCGGCAGCTCGCCCGCATAGGCATCGGGGGCACCCACGGCGGCGCAGGTCTGCACGGCGGGATGCGCGCCCAGGGCGTCTTCCAGCATGCCGGGGTCGATGTTGTGGCCGCCGCGGATGATCAGGTCCTTGGCGCGGCCGGCCAGGTGCAGCAGGCCCTGCTCGTCCAGCCGGCCGAGATCGCCCGTGGCCAGCCAGCCATCGGGCGTGAAGGCCTTGGCCGTGTCCCGCGGGTCCAGGTAGCCCGGAAAGACGTTGGGCGACTTGAACAGCACCATGCCCGTCTCGCCGGGCGCCACCTCGCGCGCGCTGGCGCCGCCCTGCGCGTCGAGCGCCACGATGCGCACCTGCGCATGCGGCGGCACGAAGCCCACGCAACCGGCCGGCGCATACACGCCGCGCGGCGTGACGCTGCTGATGCCGGCCATCTCGGTCATGCCGAAGCTCTCGTGCACATGCAGGCCGAACAGCCGCTCGAAGCGCGCGCCCAACTCAGCCGGCAGCGGCGCCGCGCCGGTACGGCAATAGGTGATGGAGGAAATGTCGGCGCCTTCCAGCGGCACATTGGCGAGCGCCGCCAACATGGTGGGCACGGCCGCAAGCACGGTGGGCCGGTAGCGCTCGACGAGCTTCCAGTAGTTGCGCACCACCTCGCGGTTGCGCATCAGCAGCGTGGTCGGGATGACGATCTCGGCACCGGCCGAAAGCGACGCCAGCGCGCCCGGCAGCACGCCTGCCACATGGAACAGCGGGAAGCCGGCGATGCCGACGTCGGCACTGTTCGTGCCCTGCGTGACGACGCTCGCCCAGGCGGTGAAGATCTGGTTGCCGTGCGTGTGTCGGGCGAGCTTGGGCGCGCCCGTGGTGCCGCCGGTGTGGAAGCAGGCCGCCACGTCCTCGGCGGCGATCACGCGGCCGCTCACCAGAAGGTCGTCGGGCTGGGCTGCCAGAACCTCCTGGAAGTGCAGCGCCCCGGGCGGCAGCGCGGGCGCATCCGCGGGCGCCTCATCATGCGGCGCCACGCGCAGCACATGCCGCAGGGTGGGCACGCGCGCCTGCAGCCGCAGGGCCTTGTCCCAATAGTCCGCATCTTCCGGCGCGCCGTAGGCGATCAGCGCCTTCGCGCCAGTGGCCTGCAGCAGCGCCGCCAGCTTGTCCTCGGTCAGCAGCGGATTGAGCGGCTGCACGATGCAGGCCGCCTGACCACCCCAGTGGGCCAGGTGGTATTCCAGGCAGCCGGGCAGCAGCACAGCGACGGTGTCCGTGGGGCCCAGGCCCAGCGCATACAGCGCATTGGCCGTCTGGTGCATGCGGGCCAGCAGTTCGGCATAGGTCCAGCGCACCGGCGGCGTGTCGGGGTTGCCGTCGCGCAGGAAGGTGAGCGCCGTCTTGTCGCCAAAGGCCAGCGCCGCGTTGCGGATCAGCTCGTAGGTGCTGCGCGCAGGCAGCGACTCGGCCAGCGGGGTGGCCGCCAGTCGCTCGATGTCGGCCCGGCTGCGCACGGGAAACGGCGCGGCCAGCGGCGGATGCCGTGGCGGCCAGGCCTGGGCGGAAGACGCGGCGGCGGCAGCCATCAGTTCACCGCCACCTGCTTGTCACGGATCACCTTGCCCCATTTGTCGAAGTCGGTGCGCATGCGGCTGGCCATCTGGGCCGGCGGCTGCCAAGCGGCGATGGCGCCAGCCTGGATCAGGCGCTTCTGGATGTCGGGCTCCGCCAGGATCGCCTTGACCTCGCGGCTCACGCGGTCGATGACCGGCTGGGGCGTGCCGGCCGGCGCCAGCAGGCCACCCCAGGACACGGCGTCGAAGCCCTTGAAGCCCTGCTCGGCCACCGTCTTCACCTCGGGCAGTTGCGCGATGCGCTGCGGCGAGCCGACGGCAATGGCGCGCAGTTTTCCCGCCTGGATGTGCGGCAGGGCCGCGACCAGGTCGGCATACATCACGGGCACCTGGCCACCCAGCAGGTCGGTCACGGCCGGCGTGCCGCCCTTGTAGGCGATGTGCTGCATGTCGAAGCCGCCCAGGTCCTTGAGCATCTCGGTCGTCAGGTGGCCGAAGCTGCCCGGGCCCGAGCTGGTGTAGTTGAGCTTGCCGCCCTCGGCCTTGGCCTTGGCGATGAGGTCGGGCAGCGTCTTCACGTCGGGCAGCACGGCGGGGTTGACCACCATCACGATGGGCAGGTCGTACACCGTGGCGACGGGCGCGAAGTCCTTGGCCGTGTCGTAGCCGGCGCTCTTATACAGGTGCGGCGCCAGCAGCGTGGGCGTGGCCAGCATCATGAGCGTGTAGCCGTCCGGCGCGCTCTTGGCGACGAACTGCGCGGCGATGGTGCCGGAGGCGCCGGCGCGGTTCTCCACCACCACCGGCTGCTTCAGGCGCTCGGCCAGCTTCTGGCCGACCAGACGCGAAGCCGTGTCGGTGGGGCCGCCCGGCGGGAAGGGCACGATCAGCTTGATGGGCTTGTCGGGCCAGGCCTGGGCGGCGGCCGGCAGTGCGGCCAGGCCGAGGGCGCCGGCCGCGGCGGCGAGAAGAAGGCGGCGGGCGTTGTGGGCTCGCTGGGTCATGGTGATGTCTCCAGGTCCTCGTGGGACCGTGTCGTCAAAAAAAGAAAGCCGACTGCCCGAGATGCAGATCGGTTCACCCGTTCGCTCTGAGCTTGCCTGTCCTAAGCCCGCCGAAGGGTCGAAGGGCTTTGACACGCGCGTGCCCGGCTTCGACAAGCTCAGCCCGAACGGACCTGGGTTCATTGGCCCGCATCGGACAGACGCCCGCTTGGGAGGCTGCCGCAGCAAAGCATTCAGAGCGCGCCGGACTGCCGCAGCGCCGCAACGCGGCTCGCGTCCAGGCCGAGCAACTCACTCAGTACATCCTCGGTGTGCTGAGCCAGGCCGGGCGGCGCGCGGCGCACCGGCACGCGGGCGCCATCGAGGCGGTAGGGCGGCGCGAGCACGGGCACTGGAACGTCCGGCGCATCAGCCTCGGCGTACTGCGTGAGCAGCCCCGCATCGGCGGTGCGCTGGGACTGCAGCGCCTCCAGCAGGCCCAGCACCTCGCCGCAGGGAATGCCCGCGGCGCGCATGCGTTCGAGCAGCAGCGCGCGCGGGCGCTTGGCCAACTCGGCGCGCAACTCGGGCAGCAGCGTGTAGCGGTTGCGCGAGCGCGCGAGGTTGGTGGCATAGCGCTCGTCGGTCGCCATCTCGGGCCGCTCGATGACGTCGGTGCAGAAGCGCTGGAACTGCGTGTTGTTGCCCACGGTGATCACCACCGGGCCGTCTTGCGCATCGAACACACCATAGGGCACGATGGACGGATGCGCATTGCCGTACTTGGGCGGGTCGCCGCCCTGCAGCAGCGCCTCCATGCCGTAGTAGGCGGTGATCATCAGGCCGCAGTCGTACAGCGCCATCTCCACATGGCGTCCCTGGCCGGTGCGCTGGCGGTCGAACAGCGCGGCCAGGATGGCCTGCGCCGAATACATGCCGGTGAACATGTCCACCGCCGCCACGCCGAACTTGAGCGGGCCCTGCCCTTCCTCGCCGTTCAGCGCCATCAAGCCGGCCTCGCCCTGCACCACCAGGTCGTAGCCGGGGCGCGCCTTCTCGGCGCCGCCGCGCTCGTAACCGGTGATCGAGCAGTACACCAGGCCGGGGTTGATCGCGCGCAGCGCCTCGTAGCCCAGGCCCATCTTCTCGATGCCGCCGAACTTGAAGTTCTGGATCAACACGTCGCACTTGGCGGCCAGCTCGCGCGCGAGCTGCTGGCCCTCGGCCGTGCCGAGATCGATGCCGATGGAGCGCTTGTTGCGGTTGGCGCTGTTGAAGTAGCTGGTGTTGCGCGCGCCCACGCGCAGGCCCCAGTCGCGCGTGTCGTCGCCGCGGCCGGGATGCTCCACCTTGATGACCTCGGCCCCCAGGTCGCCCAGGGCCTGGGCGCACATGGGGCCGGCCAGCACGCGCGAGAGATCCAGCACGCGCACGCCTTCGAGCGGCAGGCGCATCGTCATGCCGGCACCTCCGCGCTCAGCGCCATGTAGCGCGCCAGGTGGTGGTCCTCGTCGCCGAACTGATGGTCGATCATGACCAGGCGCTTGGCATAGTGCGACAGCGGCAGCTCCCAGGTCATGCCGATGCCGCCATGCAGCTGGATGCTCTCTTCGGCCACCTTGGTGCCGATGCGGCCGATGCTGTACTTGGCGGCCGAGAGCGCCCTCTCGCGCGCCAGGCGGTCGTCACCGTCGATGGCCGCTGCCGCGTTGATGACGGCGGAGCGCGCCTGCTCCACCTCCAGCAGCAGGTCGGCCATGCGGTGCTGCAGCGCCTGGAAGCTGCCGATCGGCACGCCGAACTGCTTGCGGGTGCGCAGGTACTCCAGCGTGTCTCGCTTGGCGATTTCCATGGCGCCCAGGGCCTCGGCGCATAGGGCCAGCACGCCCCAGCCGACCGCGCGCTCCAAAATGCCCGCGCCCTCGCCTTCCGCACCCAGCAGTGCATCGGCGGGCAACTGCACGCCGTCGAGCGTCAGCTCGGCCACGCGGCCGCCGTCGATGCGCGGGCAGTCGCGACGCAGCAGGCCGGGCGCGTCGCCGGACACCAGGAAGAGCGAGATGCCTTGTGCATCGTCGATGGCACGGCCGGTGCGGGCCGAGACCAGCAGCAGGTCGGCCTGCGCGCCGAGCGCCACCACGGCCTTGGCACCGTCGAGCCGCCAGCCCTCGCCCTGCCGCACGGCGCGCGTCGCCACACGGTGGACTTCGTAATGCGAGCCGGGTTCGTCATGCGCCAGTGCGGCGAGGGTGCCGCCATCCACCAGACCGGCCACACGGGCCTGCTGCGCCTCGCTGCCCGCGGCGGCCAGGGCCTGGCCCACCACCAGCGCGCCCAGGAAGGGCTCGACCACCAGGCCCTTGCCCAGGCTCTCGAACACCACGGCCACGTCGAAACCGCCGCCTCCGAAGCCGCCCACAGCCTCGGGCAGCAGCGCGCCGATGGCGCCGATCTCGGCCATCTGCGCCCAGTGCGCGCGGCTGAAGCCCTCGTCGCTCTTCGCGATGCGATCGCGGGCTTCGAAGCCGTACTGGTCGGCGATGAAGCGGTCCAGGGAGTCCGCCAGCATGCGGCGGTCTTCGGTGTGTTCGAAGTTCATAGGCCGAGGATCATCTTGGAGATGATGTTCTTCTGGATCTCGTTGGAGCCGCCGAAGATCGACAGCTTGCGGTTGTTGAAGTACTGGGCGGCCAGCGGCGCGGCCTCCTCGGGGCCGACGGCGGGCTCGTCCCAGCCTGCGTACAGCGCGGCCTCGATGAAGGGTTGCGCATAGGGGCCCATGGCGCGGCGCGCCAGCGACGAAATCTCCTGCCGGATCTCGGTGCCGCGGATCTTGAGCATGGAGCTTTCCGCTCCCGGCACGCCACCGCCGGCCACGGCGGCGATCACGCGCAGGTTGGTGGTCTTCATGTTCTCCAGGTCGATCTCCACCTTGGCCAAGCGGGCGGAGAAGAGCGGGTCCTGCGACAGCGGCCGGCCGTTGCGCTGCACCTTGGCGGCGATGCGCTTGAGCTTCTCGAGCGCGGCCACCGAGAAGCCCACGCCCGCGATGTTGGTGCGCTCGTAGGTCAGCAGGTACTTGGCATAGGTCCAGCCCTTGTCCTGCTCGCCCACGAGGTTGGCGGCCGGCACACGCACATCGGTGAAGAAGACTTCGTTGACCTCGTGCTCGCCGTCCAGCGTGATGATGGGCCGCACCTCCACGCCGGGCGAATCCATGTCCACCAGCAGGAAGCTGATGCCCGACTGGGCCTTGGCCTCGCGGTTGGTGCGCACCAGGCAGAAGATCATGTTGGCGTAGTGGCCCAGCGTGGTCCAGGTCTTCTGGCCGTTGACCACGTAATGGTCGCCGTCCAGCACGGCCGTGGTCTTGACCGAGGCCAGGTCCGAGCCGGAGCCGGGTTCGGAATAGCCCTGGCACCACCAGTCCTCGCCGCTGAGGATGCGCGGCAGCCAGTGCTGCTTCTGCGCCTCGCTGCCGTACTTGATCAGCACCGGCCCGAGCATGTTGACGCCGAAGGGCACGATGCGCGGCGCGCCAGCCAGGGCGCATTCGTTCTCGAAGATGAACTTCTGCACCGCGCCCCAGCCTGGACCACCGTACTGCTTCGGCCAGTGGTTGGCCAGCCAGCCGCGCTCGTTGAGGACGCCGTGCCACTCGATCATGTCCTCGCGCGTCAGGCGCAGGCCGCGCTTGACCTTGTCGGCGATACGCGCGGGCAATTTGTCGCACAGGAACTGCAGCACCTCGCTGCGGAAGGCCTCTTCCTCGGCCGTGAAATTCAGGTCCATGGGTGGTCCTTGGGGTGAGCACCGCCCTGCGCCTACCGGCGCATCAGCGGTGTCGGGGATCGATGAACGGAGAAAGGCGGCTCAGCGCGCCTGGTTCAGACTCGAAAAGTCGCGGCCCTCGGCCACCAGTTTCTCCAGCAGCGGCGCCGGCTTCCAGAAGAGCGGGTCTTCCTTGGCAAAGGTCCGGATGTCGTCGAGCACCTTCGGCAGGCCAACCATGTCGGCGTACTTCATCGGACCGCCGCGAAAGCGCGGAAAGCCATAGCCGTACAGGAAGGTCACGTCCACGTCCAGCGGCCGCAGCGCGATGCCCTCCTCGACCACCTTGGCGCCCTCGTTGACCATGGCGGCCATGTAGCGGCGCATGATCTCCTCGGGCGTGAACTTCCGCGGCGTGATGCCCTTCTTCTGCCGCTCGGCGTCGACGATGGCCAGCACTTCCGGGTCGGGCTGGCCGGTGCGGGCACCCTCGGGGTACAGGTAGAAGCCGCGGCCAGTCTTCTGGCCGAACCAGCCGCGTTCGCACACGCGGTCGGCCACTTCCACATAGCGGGCCTTGGGGTCGCGCGTGGCAGCGCGGCGCTTGCGCGTGGCCCAGCCGATGTCGCCGCCCGCCAGGTCGGTCACCTGGAAGGGGCCCATCGGGTAGCCGAAGCCGCGCACCGCCTCGTCGATCTCGTAGGGGCTGGCGCCGTCTTCCATGATGTAGTCGGCGGCCTGCTTGTAGACGGCCAGGATGCGGTTGCCGATGAAGCCGTCGCACACGCCGGCGCGCACCGGCACTTTCTTCATCTTCTTGGCCAGCGCGAAGGCGGTGGAGACCACGTCGGCGCTGACCTTGGCCGGCACCACGATCTCCAGCAGCTTCATGATGTTGGCCGGGCTGAAGAAGTGCAGGCCGATGACGTCCTGCGGCCGCGAGACGCTGGCGGCGATGGCGTCGATGTCCAGGTACGAGGTGTTGGTGGCCAGCACGGCGCCGGGCTTGCAGACGCGGTCCAGTTCCTTGAAGACGGCCTTCTTGACCTCGATGTCCTCGAACACGGCCTCGATGACCAGGTCCACATCGGCGAAGGCTGCGTAGTCGGTGCTGCCGCTGAAGCGGGCCATGACGGCCGTCTTGGCCTCGGGCGTCATGCGGCCCTTCTTGATCAGGCCGTCGTAGACCTTCTCGACGTTGGCCTGGCCGCGGGCGATGGACCCATCGTCGCGCTCGACCATCACCACCGGCAGGCCGGCGTCCAGCGCCGACACGGCGATGCCCGCGCCCATGGTGCCGCCGCCGACAATGCCCACCTTGTCCAGCTTGCGCGGCTGCGCGGCCTGGGCCTCGGGCACCTTGACCACTTCACGCTCGGCGAAGAAGGCATGGATCAGGCCGGCGCGCTGCGGGCTGTCGATGCAGGCCATGAAGGCCTGGCGCTCCAGCGTCATGGCTTCGTCGAAGGGCTTGTCGAGCGCGATCTGAACGGCCTCGACGATCTTGTGCGGCGAGAACAGGTTCTTCGACTTCTTGGCCGTGTCGGCGCGGGCCGCGTCGATGGCGGCCTGGGCCGCAATGCGATCTGCCAGGCCCTGCGCATCGCGGGTGCGGCGCACCGAGGCGTCGGCGGCCAGCAGGGCCTGCGCGTAAGCCAGGCCTGCAGCCACGGCGTCGTCACCGTCGGCCAGGCGGTCCACCAGACCCAGGGACAGGGCTTCCTTGGCCTTCACATGGCGGCCGCTGAGCATCAGCTCCAGGGCGGCTTCAGCGCCAATGAGGCGAGGCGCCCGCACCGTGCCGCCGGCACCGGGCATCAGGCCCAGTTGCACCTCGGGCAGGCCCAGCTTGGCATCGGCCAGGGCCACACGGTAGTGGGCGGCCATGGCGACTTCCAGGCCGCCGCCCAGGGCTGCGCCGCGCAGGGCGGCGACCACCGGCTTGCTGCAGGCCTCGATGCGGTTGCAGACCTCCGGCAGCGAGGGTGGCTGCGGCGTCTGGCCGAACTCGCGGATGTCGGCCCCGGCGATGAAGTTGGCGCCCTGGCCCACGATCAGCACCGCCTTCACGCGCGGCTCGGCGTCCGCGGCCTCGATGGCGGCCAACAGACCGCGCCGCACCGCGGCCGAGAGCGCGTTGACGGGCGGGTTGTCGACGGTGATCTGCAGGATCTCGCCCTGGATCTGGTGGCGGACGGCGTCGGCGGGCGTGGCGGGGATCGATGTCATGAGGCAGCTGTCTCCGGGAAAGGCACAAGCCGGCATTGCGCCGGCACCTGCGCATTCTTGTCCCGCTCGCCCTGGATGACAATCCGCCGCTTGCTTGACAGACTGTCAAATGGGATTTGACGATGGACCTGAACATGCTCTCCCTGCTGGTGGAGATCATCGAAGCCGGCAACCTGAGCGAGGCCGCCCGGCGCCTGCGCATGAGCCGCGCCAACGTGAGCTACCGGCTGGCCCAGTTCGAACGCACGCTGGGCCAGCAACTGCTGCGCCGCACCACCCGCCGCATCGAGCCCACCGAGATCGGCCAGCGGCTCTACGAGCACGGCCGCGCCATCCGCGACGAACTGCTGGCGGCCCGCGAATCGGTGCAGATGCTGGGCCAGAGCCTGCAGGGCCGCATCCGGCTGTCAGTGCCCAGCGGCTACGGCCAGCAGGTGATGGCCGCCTGGCTGATCGACTTCAAGCGGCAGTACCCCGGCATCGTGCTGGACGTGGTGTTCGAGAACCGGGTGGAAGACCTGCTGCAGGGCGAGGTGGACATCGCCGTGCGCGTGATGTCCGAGCCGCCGCAGAACTTGGTGGCGCGCGACCTGGGCCGAGTGCGCTACGTGGCCTGCGCCTCGCCCGCCTATGCGCAGGCCCATGGCCTGCCGCAGTCGCTGGAAGCGCTGCGCCAGTCACCGCTGATCACGGCCATGGTGATCGGCCGCCAGCTGCGGGTGGCAGCCTACCTGGGCGCCGAGCGGCACGAGGTGCTGCTGGAGCCGACGCTGATCTCGGAGAACTTCGAATTCCTGCGCCAGGCCATCGAGGCCGGCCTGGGCGTGGGCATCGTGCCCGACTACGTGGTGCGCAACGCCGTGGACCGCGGCGAGGTGCTGACCACGCTGGACGAATGGCGCCTGTCCATCTTCGGCAACCACATGTACATGCTCTACATGCCCAACCGCCACCACACCCGGGCGACGACGGTGTTCATCGACTTCCTGCTCGAACGCGTGAAGGGGACGGGCCGGCGCCGATGAACCGGCCCGTCAGGTCCACGAATCAGAGCCCTTCGGGCCGCATGGGAATGTCGCCCATGGCTTCGTCGTTGCGCACGTCGCCGGCCACCTTGAGCGTGTCGATGGACAGGCCGTCGCCCCGGCCGGCGAAGCCCTGGGCGATGCCCTCGAGCGCCGAAGCCAGTGGCTGGTTGCCGTCTTCACGCGCATTCATGCTGATGTTGAGCACGCGGGCTGCCATCTGGCGGTAGCTGACGACACCGTTGCGCTCCAGCAGCGCCACCAGGTCGAGGTACAGCGCCAGGTTGAGGTCGAACGCCAGCTTGGCGGACGGCTCGAAACCGGCACCACCCGGCAGGTTGTCGTTGTCGTTGTTGTCGTTCATGGCTTCTTGCTCTTTCTTCATCAGGATGCGGCCGCCGCTTGGCGCTGGCGCATGGCCTCGTACAGGCAGACGCCGCTGGCCACGGACACGTTCAGGCTCTCGACCGCGCCAGACATGGGAATGCTCACCAGCTCATCGCAGGTCTTGCGGGTGAGCTGGCGCATGCCGGCGCCCTCGGCGCCCAGCACCAGGGCCGTCGGGCGGCGCATGTCGCATTGGTAGAGGGTGCCGGGCGCGTCGTCGCTGGTGCCCACCACCCAGATGTCGCGCTCCTTCAGTTCGTTGAGCGTGCGCGCCAGGTTGGTCACCATGAAGTAGGGCACCGTCTCGGCGGCACCGCTGGCCACCTTGGCCACCGTGGCATTGATGCCGGCGGCATGGTCCTTGGGCGCGATCACGGCCTGGGCACCGGCACCGTCGGCCACGCGAAGGCAGGCGCCCAGGTTGTGCGGATCGGTCACGCCGTCCAGCACCAGCAGCAGCGGCACGGTGCCCGCGGCGTCGAGCTGATCAAGCAGCTCGTCGAGGGAATGGGTCTGGGCGACAGGCTCGACGCGGGCGGCAACGCCCTGGTGCCCATGGCCGCCGGTCAGGCGGGCCAGCCGCACGCCGTCGGCTTCGATGAGACGTACGCCGCTTTCCTGGGCGCGGGCGATGAACTGCTTCATGCGGGCATCGCGCCGCGTGGGATCGAACAGCACCTCGAGGACGGAACCCGGCGAGGTCTTCAGCCGCACGCCCACGGCGTGGAAGCCGAAGATCACTTTGGGGGAGGAAGACATATCGCGCGGGATTATCGGCGGGCACCGGCTGCCCGCCCTCCTCCGCATGCCCGGGCCTTGTCGGCCGGCGCCGCATGGCCCTGACGGCCGAGGGCGCGGCCTCCGTGCCTTGCGCAGTGCGCGCCACGCCACGCCGCCGCACGGCGGCTGCGCGCGTCGCTCAGGCGGCGATGGCCCTGCTGCTGCCCTTGACCGTGTCCATCACCTGCTGCGCCTGTGCGGGGCTGGCGAGGCCATCGCCCGCCCAGGCCACGAACTGGTCCGGCCGAACCAGCACGAGCGCGGCGCCATAACGCTGGCGTTCGCCGTCCGCGGTGTCGCGCACCACGCTCAGGGGCACCTTCACCGCCGCCGCCGCCTCGACCAGGGCCGCCACGTCTGCATCGCTGGCGCCGAAGGCCAGCAGCGTGTAGCCCTCGCCCAGCGCCTCGAACACATTGCGGCCGTCGCCCAGGCCGGCCGGCGCCAGGTGATGGCCCGCGCGGGCCAGGAAGCTGTGGCTGCCCACCGCGCTGCTTGGACCGGCCTGGGCACTGGGGGCGTGTAGCACGAGCGGAGATCCTTCGTAATGGGGCTCGAAGGACTGCACCTCGCCCACCGCGCCGCTGCTGCGCGCGTTCCACGCCTGCTCGAAGGCAGCCGGGTCGCGGGCCGGATCGTGGGCACGCAGGAAGTCGCGGTCGATCTCGATGGAGCGGGCGATGAAGTCGCGCGAGGTGGAGGCGAACACCGGCCGCCGCTCCGCATCGTAGGAATCGAGCAGCGCCTCGCCGCCCCAGCCCTGCAGCGTGGCAGCGAGCTTCCAGCCCAGGTTGCGCGCATCCTCGAAGCCGGTGTTGACGCCATAGCCGCCATAGGGCGGATGGCTGTGGGCCGCGTCGCCGGCGATGAACACCGGGCCGGCGCGGTAGCGGTCGGCGATGGCGAAGCGCAGGTCCCAGAAGCCGATGTGCTGGAAATCCACCTCGAACTCGGCGCCGACCGCCTCGTGCAGGTAGCGCTTGAAGTCGAAGTTGTCACGGGTGGTGCCGGGCGGCACCGGCGCGTGGAAGAACCAGGTGCTGCCCAGGTCGACGCGGCCGAAGAACTTCCAGTAGCCGTCCAGCTCGGGCTGCAGCACGTTGTAGTAGGACTTGCCGGGGTAGCGCGAGAGCAGCTGGTGCAGGCCTTCGGAGCGGAAGACCAGCAGCACCATCATGCGGTCGTGGTCCGACAGCGTCTGCGTGATGCCGGCCTGGGCGCGCACCCTGGAGCGGCTGCCATCGCAGCCCACCAGGTAGCGGCCTTCGATGACGCGACGGCCCTCGCCGCCCGTCTCGGTCACCTCGGCGTACACGGTGTCGTTGTCCACGCGCACGTCCTCGGCCGTCCAGCCGTAGAGCACGCGCACGGCGGGCAGTTGGGCGGCGCGGGCGCGCAGCACCGCCTCGGTGGCGTACTGCGGCAGGCGTTCGTTGGCGGTGAAGTAGTAGGGCCGCACCAGTTCGCGCTGCAGCCAGTCGTAGTGGTAGGGGCTCAGCAGCGTGCCGTGCGCCGTCAGACCGCCGATGCCGTATTCGGGCGGAATGGTGCGGGCGGCACGCAGGGCGGCTTCGGCGCCCCAGAAATGGAAATGCTCCATCGTGCGCTGCGTCAGGTTCTGGCCCTTGGGGATGGGCTGCGGCTCGCGGTGGCGCTCCACCAGCGTGCAGTGGATGCCGCGCTGGCCCAGCTCGATGGCCAGGCCGATGCCCACCGGGCCGCCGCCGACGATGACGACCTGCGTCTTTTCGTGCGGAATGCCGGTGCTTGCGTTGTCTGCGGTCATGGTGTGCGGTCTCGATGTCGTGTAGGCGATGGCGGTATTGGGCCGCAGCCCTAGGCATCAGGCAAGTTTAGGTATGACATGCACTCATAAAATCGGCATATGAACCTGACCATGCGGCAGATCCGCGCCTTCCTGAGCGTCGCCCAGGCCGGCAGCTTCACCCGAGCGGCCGAGCGGGTGCACATGACCCAGGCCGGCCTCAGCATCCTGGTGCGCGAGGTCGAGAAGCAGCTGGGTGCACGGCTGTTCGACCGCACCACGCGCGCCGTGCAGCTGACCGAGGCAGGCCGGCGCTTCGCCGCCGTGGCGGAGAACGTGCTGCAGCAGCTGGACGATGCCGGCACCGAGGTCGGCGCCCTGGGCCAGCGCACGCGGCAGCAGCTGCGCATCGCAGCGACACCACTGGTGTCCTCGCACCTGTTGCCGCAGATGCTCGCGCGCTTCAGCCAGGCCCAGCCCGAGGTGCGCATCCAGCTCATGGACAGCGACCTGCAGGGCGTGCAGTCGCTGGTGGAGTCGGGCGCGGCCGACATCGGCCTGGGCTTCTTCTTCAAGGTGAGCGCGGGTCTGGTGCGGCGGCAGATCGCCGAATTCGCGCTGATGAAGGTCTCGCCCGCCGACGAGGCACCCGCCGCCCTGGGCCGCAGCACCTGGACCTCCCTGCGCGGCACGCGGCTGATCACCCTGCCGACGGAGAACCCGATCCAGCGCAGCATCGACACCCACCTTCACCGCCTGGGCATCGTGCCCGAAGAGACGCAGCCGGTGAGCTTCATCGCCACGATGATTTCCATGGTGGAGGCCGGCTTCGGCAGCGCCGTCATCCCCACCTTCGCCGTCGCCGCCTGCCGGCGCCACCGCGTGGCCATGGAGGTGCTGGGCAGCCCGCAGCTCAAGCTGGGCTTCTACCGCGTGTCACGACGCGGCGCGGCGCAGACAGCAGCGATGCAGGCCTTCGACGAAGTGCTGGTCGAGCTGCTGCCGACGATGTCGCGCTGAAGCCGCCGCGCGTGCCGCCGCATTCATTGCGGCAGCTAATCAATGCATGTGATTCCTGAATTTCACTTCATGGCCGACCGCTGGCCCAATAACACGGGTGCCCAGCCGCCGCCTTGCGCTGGCGCAACCTGAGATTCGAACGCCGCGAGCTGCGGCAGGAGTGGAGACATGAAGACGACGAAGTGGATGCGCTGGCTGCCCCTGGTGGCCGCCGCGATGACGGCCGCCGCCCCCGCCTGGGCCTGGCCCGACCGGCCCATCACGCTGGTGGTGCCCTACACGCCAGGCACGGGCATCGACATCGTGGCCCGCCAGCTGTCGGCCCGCCTGCCCAAGACCCTGGGCCAGCCGGTGGTGGTGGACAACGTGCCCGGCGCCAGCGGCAACATCGGCAGCGAGCGCGTGGCCCGCGCCGCGCCCGATGGCTACACGCTGCTGGTGCAGGTCAACACCCTGGTGATGAACAAGAGCCTGTACAAGTCGCTGCCCTACGACCCCGTCAACGACTTCGCGCCCGTGGCCCTCACATCGTGGGGCACGCTGCTGCTGGTGACCAACCCGCAGGTGCAGAGGGCGCACACGGCCGCCGAACTGGTCGCCCAGGCCAAGGCCAAGCCTGGCCAGCTCACCTACGGCACGCCCGGCGTGGGCACGCCGCACCATCTGTCGATGGCGCTGCTGACGCAGACCTCGGGCGTCGACATGCTGCATGTGCCCTACAAGGGCACGGCCGGTGCCGTGACCGACCTGCTGGGCGGCCGGCTCGACGCCATGTTCCTGCCGGTGCATGTGGCCCTTCCGCACATCAAGGCCGGCAAGCTGCAGGCCCTGGCCGTCGGCAGCGACAAGCGCGTGCCGCAACTGCCGCAGACGCCCACGCTGGCCGAGGCCGGCCTCAAGATGGGCAGCGTGGACATGTGGTACGGTGTGCTAGCGCCTAAGGGCACGCCGCAGCCGGTCATCGAGCGCCTCAACCGCGAGATCGCCGACGTGCTCAAGCAGCCCGAGGTGGCAACCATCTTCGAGGCGCAGGGCATGGTGCCGGCGCATTCGACGCCCGCCGAGTTCGGCAAGCTGATCGCCAAGGACGCGACGCGCTGGGCCGAGGTGGTGCGCACCGGGAACATCACTGCCGAGTAGGCGCGGGTGGAACTGCGGGCAGCGCTGTGGCACGGCAGCCGCCTCACGCAGCCGCCTGACGCAGAGGCTCGCCGAACGGCGCCATCCGCCAGCCCGCAGGCGCCCGATCAGTCGTCCTTGAGCGCCTTGGCGTGGTGTGCCACGTGGTCGCCGATGAAGCTGGCGACGAAGTAGTAGCTGTGGTCGTAGCCCGGCTGCAGGCGCAGCGTGAGCGGATGGCCCGCAGCGTCGCAAGCCTTCTGCAGCAGCTCGGGCTTCAGTTGCCCGGCCAGGAATTCATCGCCCTCGCCCTGGTCCACCAGCAGAGGCAGGCGCTCGGTGGCGGTGCCGATCAGCTCGACCGCGTCATGGGCTGCCCATTCGCCACGGTCCTCGCCCAGGTAAGCCGCGAAGGCCTTCTGGCCCCAGGGCACCTGTGTCGGCGCCACGATGGGCGAAAAGGCCGACACGCTCGCATAGCGGCCCGGATGGCGCAGCGCCAGCGTCAGCGCGCCATGGCCGCCCATCGAATGGCCAAAGATGCCGCGCCGCGCGGTGGTGGCGAAGTGCTGCTCCACCAACGCAGGCAGCTCCTGCACCACATAGTCCTCCATGCGGAAATGCGGCGCCCAGGGCGCCTGCGTGGCATTGAGGTAGAAGCCCGCGCCCTGCCCCAGGTCGTAGGCCGGGTCGTTGGCGATCACCTCGCCGCGCGGGCTGGTGTCGGGCGCCACCAGGATCAGCCCGTGCTGCGCCGCATGCTGCTGCGCGCCCGCCTTGGTGATGAAGTTCTGCTCGCTGCAGGTCAGGCCCGACAGCCAGTACAGCACCGGGCAGGCCTCGCCGGCCAGCGCTGCCGGTGGCAGGTAGACGCCCAGCTTCATCTCGCAGCCCAGCACTTTAGAAGCGTGCTTCCACACCTCCTGGCGGCCGCCGAAGCTGGCATGTTGTTCGACGCGTTCCATTGGGGTCGCGCGCTCAGGCGTAGTGCACGACGGAGCGGATCGACTTGCCTTCGTGCATCAGATCGAAGGCCTCGTTGATGTCCGTGAGCGGCATGGTGTGCGTGACGAAGGGCTCCAGCTGGATGCGGCCCGCCATCGCGTCCTCCACCATGCCCGGCAGCTGCGAGCGGCCCTTGACGCCGCCGAAGGCCGTGCCCAGCCACTTGCGGCCGGTGACCAGCTGGAAGGGCCGGGTCGAGATCTCCTGCCCCGCGCCCGCCACGCCGATGATCACCGACTGGCCCCAGCCGCGGTGCGCGCATTCCAGCGCAGCACGCATCACGTTGACGTTGCCGATGCACTCGAAGCTGTGGTCCACGCCCCAGGTCGTCATCTCGACGATCACCTGCTGGATCGGCTTGTCGAAGTCCTTGGGGTTGATGCAGTCGGTGGCGCCAAAGGTCCTGGCCAGTTCGAACTTGGAGGGGTTGGTGTCGATGGCGATGATGCGGCCGGCCTTGGCCAGCTTGGCGCCCTGGATCACCGCCAGGCCGATGCCGCCCAGGCCGAAGACGGCGACCGAATCGCCTTCCTGCACCTTGGCCGTGTTCTTGACGGCGCCCAGGCCCGTGGTCACGCCGCAGCCCAGCAGACACACCTGCTCGGGGTTGGCATCGGGGCTGATCTTGGCCAGCGACACCTCGGCCACCACGGTGTACTCGCTGAAGGTCGAGCAGCCCATGTAGTGGTAGACCGGCTGGCCGTTGTAGCTGAAGCGGGTAGTGCCGTCGGGCATCACGCCCTTACCCTGGGTGGCGCGCACGGCCACGCACAGGTTGGTCTTGCCGCTCTTGCAGAACAGGCACTCGCCGCATTCGGCGGTGTAGAGCGGAATGACGTGGTCGCCCGGCTTGACGCTGGTCACGCCCTCGCCCACCTCGACCACGATGCCCGCGCCTTCATGGCCCAGCACGGCCGGGAACAGGCCTTCCGGATCGTCGCCGCTCAGCGTGAACGCGTCGGTGTGGCAGACGCCCGTGTGGGTGATCTTGACCAGCACCTCGCCCTTCTTCGGCGGGGCCACGTCGAGCTCGACGATCTGCAGGGGTTCTCCGGCCTTGAAGGCAACGGCGGCGCGGGATTTCATGGTCGGTTCTCCTGATGAATGGATGGGTAGGGAAACGAAGGAGGCGTCAGCGCAGGTAGCTGCGCACGATGCGCATCACCTGCTCGATCTCTGCCTGGGCATCGGCCGGCTTTTCGCCGGCGGCGCCGAAGGTTTCGCGAAGGTGGCTGTCGAGCACCTCGGCCATCAGGCCCGTGGCGGCGCCCCGCAGCGCCGACAGCTGCTGCAGCAGCGCGCCGCAGTCGGTGCCGGCCTCCACCGCGCGCTCCAGCGCCTCGGTCTGGCCCCGGATGCGGCGCAGGCGGGTGATGACGCGCTTCTTCTCTTCGGCGGAATGGGGCAAGGGCGCTCCTTCGATACTCCCTGGGAGTATAGGAGCGGGACGGGGTGGCGTCGAGCGGTAGCGCGCTGAATGCCCGCCGGCGGCGCGCTCAGGCGGCCATCGGCGCGGGCGTCGATTCGTCCTGCGCGACCCGGCCGGCGGCGATGGTGATGCGCCGCTCGCAGCGTTGCGCAATGGCGCGGTCGTGCGTCACCAGCAGCAGCGTCGTGCCCAGCTCGCGGTTGAGGTCGAACATCAGTTGCATCACCTGCTCGCCGGTGGCGAAATCCAGGCTGCCCGTGGGCTCGTCGGCCAGCAGCAGCCGGGGCTGCACGACGAAGGCGCGGGCCAACGCCACCCGCTGCTGCTCACCGCCGGACAGCAGCTTGGGATAGTGGCGCAGGCGCTGCCCCAGTCCGACGCGACCCAGCATCTCGGTGGCGGCGGCGCGGGCATCGCTGCGACCGGCCAGTTCGAGCGGCAGCATCACGTTCTCAAGCGCCGTCAGGTTGCCCAGCAACTGGAAGCTCTGGAACACGAAGCCGACCTGGCGTGCACGCAGGGCCGCGCGGTCGTCCTCGTCCACCACGAAGAGGTCCTCGCCCGCCAGCCTGACCGTGCCGCGGGTGGGAACGTCCAGCCCCGCGATGATCGACAGCAACGTACTCTTGCCGGAGCCCGACGCGCCCACGATGGCGGCGGTCTCCCGCGCGCCGAGGGTGAAATGGATGTCTTGCAGAATGTCCAGCGTGCCTGTGGAATCGGCGACGGACTTGTAGACGTGTTCGACGGCGACGATGGCTTCCACGGTGTTGGACATGAATTGGAAAGGACTCGCGTGCTGATTCGACGTCACTTTATCCTGCGCACCGCGCTGGCCCTGTCGGCGGCGGGCCCGTGGGGTCTTTCGGCCCTGGCGCAGCCGGCGCCAGCCAAGACACCCGTGATCCTGGTGGTCGGCGATTCACTGTCGGCCGAGTACGGCCTCAAGCGCGGCGAAGGCTGGGTGGCGCTGATGGAGAAGCGGCTCGCCGAGCAGAAGATCGCCGCCAAGGTCATCAACGCCAGCATCAGCGGCGACACGACCTCCGGCGGCCGGGCGAGATTGCCCGCCCTGCTGGCCCAGCACAAGCCCACGCACGTCATCCTGGAACTGGGCGCCAACGACGCCCTGCGGGGCCTGCCGCTGGCGTCGACCGAGGACAACCTGATGCAGATGGCCAAGGCCAGCCAGGCGGCCGGTGCCAAGGTGCTGGTGGTGGGGATACAGGTGCCGCCCAACTACGGGACGGACTACACGCGCCGCTTCGGTGAGATCTTCGGCCGCGTGGGAAAGGCGACCCAGTCCGACGTGGTGCCCTTCCTGCTGAAGAACGTGGCGGACGGGCCGGACGCGGCTTCGATGTTCCAGGCGGACCGAATTCATCCGCTGGCCATCGCGCATCCGCGCATTCTCGAGAACGTCTGGCCCGCCATGCGCAAGATACTGCGCTGAAGGGGGCGGGCCTGGGTGACGGGGGAGCTCAGCCGTCCTTGGTGGGTGTCTCGGGCACCGTCGGCGCATCGTGCTCCAGCGACGCGACGTCCGTCTCGGGGTCGCCGGGTGCAAGGCCCGGGCTGCTCGGGGGAATCTTGCGCTCCGCCTTGGCCCGCAGCTTCTCTTCCTTCTTCTGCTTCTTGGCCAGTTCCCGCTGTCTTTTCTCGTAACCGTAATTGGGTGTGGCCACGCGCACGCCTCCTTGTCGATGCCGCCGCCCCGGGGCTCGGGGCAGCCTCCGCCCCAATGTAAGCGATATCGCAGGACGTGCCTACGGCGCGCCGGGCGCGGGCGAGTCCGGCGCGGAAGCCGAGGCCGCGCTCAGAGCCGGGCGAGCGCCTGCGCCAGGTCGGCCTGCAGGTCCTCCACTCGCTCCAGCCCCACCGAGAAGCGCACCAGCGTGCCCTTGTGCGGCCAGCGGCTGACCGACGGATCGCGCATCAGGCCGATGTCGTAGGGCACGACAAGGCTGATGGGTCCGCCCCACGAGTAGCCCAGCTTGAACAGCTTCAGGCTGTCGCAGAAGCGGTCGATGGCCTCGACGGCAAAACGGCCGTCGAAGACCACCGAGAAGAGTCCGGCCGCCAGGTCGCTGGCGCCGCACAGCGTCTGCCAGTGCGCATGGCCGGGCGAGCCAGGCAGCGCAGGATGCAGCACCTGCGCGATCTCTTCGCGTTCGCCCAGCCAAGTCGCCAGCGTCCGTGCTGCGCGGTCGTGCGCGGCATAGCGCAGGTTCACGCTGGGCAGCGCCCGCAGCAGCGTCTCGGCATCGTTGGCACCGACACCGATGCCCAAGCGCATGTGCGTGAGTTTGAGTTTGAGGTGCAGGGCCTCGTCACGCGTGACCACGCTGCCCATCAGCACATCGCCGCCGCCGCTCGGGTACTTGGTGAGCGCGTGGACGGAGATGTCCACACCCTGCCCGTCGCCCACGAGGTCGAAGGGATTGAAGGCCAGGCCGGCGCCCCAGGTGTTGTCCAGCGCGCTGACCACGCCGCGCGCGCGGCACGCGGCCACCAGCGAAGGCAGGTCGGGAAACTCCATCGTGACCGAGCCCGGGGCCTCGATCCACACCAGCCGCGTGCGCTCCGAGAGCTTCGCAGCCAGATCGGCCGGGTCCATCGCGTCATAAAGGCGGTGCGTGATGCCGTAGTTGGCCAGTTCGCCCGTGGCCAGGGCCTTGTTGGGGCCGTAGGCGTTGTCGGGGATCAGCACCTCAT
This sequence comes from Pseudacidovorax intermedius, assembly GCF_003350475.1. GTDB lineage: Bacteria > Pseudomonadota > Gammaproteobacteria > Burkholderiales > Burkholderiaceae_C > Xenophilus > Xenophilus intermedius. The sequence goes on along the minus strand of NZ_QQAV01000009.1, from coordinate 125,334 downwards.
CGCCACGACCGAGCAGCGACAACGCCACCAGCGAGATGGCGGCCAGCCCACTGGGCGCCAGCAGGCACTGGCTGCCGCCTTCGAGGGCGGCCAGCCGTTCTTCGAGCAGGAAGGTGGTGGGGGTGCCGTGCAGGCCGTAGGTGTAGCCTGCCTTGCTCTTCCAGTCGCGCGCGCGCATGGCAGCGACGCTGGGGAAGAAGACCGTCGAGGCCTTGAAGATGCCCGGCTGTGGGGCCTCGAAACTCGACGGAGGAAGGTAAGGGTGATGGATCAGGTCGGTGGCAGATGCGCTCATGCCACCGATGCTAGCCCCTCTTCAGACGGACCACTTCTTGAGCAGCTTCTCCGGTCGCATCGTGTCGTAGCCCTCGAAGGGCTGGTGGATCCAGGGATTGGTCTCCAGGTACTCCACCGAGTAGTCGGGCGTGAACACCGACAGCTGCTTGGTCCAGAGCACCGCGCTGCGCAGCTCGGTGATGGGGGCGTACTTGGTGCGCAGCAGTTCCACCACGGCCTGCAGCGTGTGGCCGGAATCGGCCAGGTCGTCCACCAGCAGCACGCGGCCGGCGATCTCGCCCTTGGGTGTGGTGATGTAGTGGGCGATGTCCAGGTGGCCCTGGATGGTGCCGCCCTCGGAGCGGTACGAGCTGGTGGACATGATGGCCAGCGGCTTGTCGAAGATGCGCGACAGCACATCGCCGGGCCGCATGCCGCCGCGGGCCAGGCACAGGATGTTGTCGAACTCCCAGCCGGACTGGTGGATCTTGAGCGCGAGCTTCTCGATGAGGTTGTGGTACTCGTCGTAGCTGACGTACAGGTGCTTTCCGTCTTCGGTCAACATGGGTCGTGGGCTCCGGGCGGGTTCAATCGGCGAGGTAGGGGTGGCGCATCATGATCGTGTGGTCACGATCCGGGCTGGTCGAGATCATGGCGATGGGCACGCCCGTCACCTGCTCGATGCGCTGCAGGTACAGCCGGGCATTGACCGGCAGCTTGTCGTACTGCGTCACGCCCACGGTGCTGTCCGACCAGCCTTCCATCGTCTCGTAGACCGGCACGCAACGCTCGATCTCGTCGGCACCCAGCGGCAGGATGTCGATGTGCTCGCCGTCCAGTTCATAGCCGGTGCACAGCTTGAGTTCCTCAATGCCGTCCAGCACGTCCAGCTTGGTGATGCACAGGCCCGACAGGCCATTGACCTGGGCCGAGCGCTTGAGCAGCGCGGCGTCGAACCAGCCGCAGCGGCGCGAGCGGCCGGTGGTCACGCCCTTCTCGGCGCCCACGGTCGAGAGGTGGTAGCCCACGGTGCCAGGCTTCTCCCAGTCCAACTCGGTGGGGAACGGGCCGCCGCCCACGCGGGTGCAGTAGGCCTTGGTGATGCCGAGCACGTAGTGCAGCATGCCCGGGCCGACGCCCGAGCCCGCCGCAGCGTTGCCGGCCACGCAGTTGCTCGAGGTGACGTACGGATAGGTGCCGTGGTCCACGTCCAGCAGCGTGCCCTGCGCGCCTTCGAACAGCAGGTTGGCGCCGTTGCGGTGGGCCTCGTTCAGTTCTCGCGACACGTCGGCGATCATGGGCTTGAGCACCTCGGCATGCTTCATCGCCTCGCTGTAGACAGCATCGAAGTCGATGGGCTCGGCACCCAGCACCTGCGTCAGCACATGGTTGTGCAGGTCGAGCAGCACGCGCAGCTTCTGCGCGAAGCGCTCGGGGTGCTTCAAGTCCTGCACGCGCAGCGCGCGCCGGGCGATCTTGTCTTCGTAGGCCGGGCCGATGCCGCGGCCGGTGGTCCCGATCTTCTCGATGCCGCCCTTTTCGCGATAAGCCTCGCGCGCCACGTCCAGCGCGGCGTGGAAGGGCAGGATCAGCGGGCAGGCCTCGGACACGCGCAGGCGCGAACGCACCTCCACCCCCGCCTTCTCCAGCCCTTCGATCTCTTCGAACAGCTTGGCGCACGACAGCACCACGCCGTTGCCGATGTAGCAGGTCACGCCCGGCCGCATGATGCCGCTTGGGATGAGGTGAAGCGCCGTCTTGACGCCGTTGATGACCAGCGTGTGGCCCGCGTTGTGGCCGCCCTGGAAGCGCACCACGCCTTGTGCGCTTTCCGTCAGCCAATCGACCAGCTTGCCCTTGCCCTCGTCGCCCCACTGGGTGCCGACGACGACCACGTTACGTCCGGTTGTCACGCTCATGAATGTTCTCGTTGATCAGATGGCTTGCACTTCCCACCGGCCACCGACGCAGTTCAGCGTACGGTCGCAGTGGAATTCGTCGATTTCGCTCTCATGGCCCGGCAACACGCAGACCACCGTCTCGCCACCGGCGCGCAGCGCCGCGATGGCACTGCGCAGGCCGGCGTCGGTGTCGCTCCAGGGTGCACGGATGGCCGCGCGTAGCGGTGGCCGCGGCACCACAGCCACCAGGCTGCGCACATCCAGGCTGAAGCCCACGGCTGGCCGGTTGCGGCCGAAGACCGCACCCACCTCGTCATAACGGCCGCCCCGCGCCAGCGAGTCGTTGGCGCCGTCAGCGTAGATCGCAAACCGGGCACCGCTGTAGTAGGCATAGCCCTGAAGGTCGGCCAGGTCGAAGCTCACGCGGGTGGTCCCCAGTTCGGCCAATTGGGCCGACAGCCAGCGCAGGCCCGACACGGCCGACAGGGCGTCAGGGAAGGCGGCCAGGACGCGCTCGGCTTCGTCCAGCACCTGGCGATCACCATACAGTTCGGGCAGGACCCGCAGCGCGTCGCGCACAGGCGCCGGGAATCCGCGTGTGAGTTCGGCCAGCGTGCTCGCGTCCTTGGCGGCCAGGGCCGCGTGCACGCGCTCCAGGATGTCGCGGGGCGCCTGGGCGCCGGCCAGCAAGGCACGCACGACGCGCACGTCCGCCAGATCCACGAGCGCATCGCGCACATCCGCCGCACGCAGCGTGGCAAGGGCGAGTTCGAGTGCTTCGAGGTCTGCCTCGCGGCCGGCGTGGCCGTAGATCTCGGCACCGAACTGCAGCGGCTCGCGGGTGGCATTGGGACCATCGGGCCGCGCATGCAGCACGGGCCCGCAGTAGCACAAGCGTGCCACGCCCTGGCGATTGAGCAGGTGCGCATCGATGCGGGCGACCTGCGGCGTGGTGTCGGCACGCAGGCCCATGCTGCGGCCGGAGAGCTGGTCGACGAGCTTGAAGGTCTGCAGGTCCAGCGCCTCGCCGGTGCCCGAGAGCAGCGATTCCAGATGCTCGATGAGCGGCGGCATCACCAGCTCGTAGCCGTAGCTGCGGGCGGTGTCGAGGAGTTGTCGTCGGAGTTCTTCGATGTGGCGCGCCTCGGAAGGCAGCACATCGGCAATGTGATCCGGGAGGACCCAGGCGGACATGGCGTGTAGGCCGTGGTTAAAACGGGATTCTAACGGCCCTCGACAACGCCCCGGAGACGGCCGCGGCGGGCCGTCGCCTCAAGGACGCACGTGGAAGGCCTTCGGCAAGACGAAGGCGTTCACCTCGCCAGCCAGAAGAACAGCAGGCCGACGGCCACGCTGCACAGGGCGAAGAAGCGCAACTGGCCGTCGCGCAGCTGGAGCAGCTGGCTGAACGCACGGCGCCATCCACCCGGCGAGAGCAGCGGAAACAGCCCCTCGATCACCAGCACGAGCGCCAGCGCCTGCCAGAGGCTGTCGCCGCTCATCAGCGCTGGTTCGACGTCGTGCTGCCGCTGCTGCGCATCGCGCGGAAGAAGTCGGTGGAAGCCGGATCCACCACCAGCACGTCGCTCTTCTTGTTGAAGCTCTGCTTGTAGGCTTCGAGGCTGCGGTAGAACTGCGCGAACTGCGGATCGCGCCCGAACGCATCGGCATAGGCGGAAGCCGCCTGTGCATCGCCCTCGCCCTTGATCTTCTGGGCGTCGCGGTAGGCGTTGGCCACCGTGACCTCGCGCTGACGGTCAGCGTCGGCGCGGATCTTTTCGCCCTCGGCCTGGCCGGTCGAACGCAGCTCGTTGGCCACGCGCTTGCGTTCGGCCTCCATGCGGCGATAGACCGACTCGGTGATCGCCTCGACGTAGTCGATGCGCGTCACCCGCACGTCGACGATGTCGATGCCCCAGGCATTGCCGCCCTGCACCACGCTCAACACCTCGCGACGGACGTCGTTCATCACGTCCTCACGACGCGCAGAGATCAGGTCGCGCACGGTACGTTTGTTGATGTTCTCCTGGAAGGCATTGCGCACCACGCGGTTGAGCTGCACGGCACCCGCGCTCTCGTCCAGCCCCACATTGCGGATGTAGGCCGACGGGTCGACGATTCGCCAGCGCACGTACCAGTCGATCACCACTCGCTGCTTCTCGGCCGTCAGCATGGGCTCGGTGTCCATGCTGGAGAGCGTCAACAGGCGCTTGTCGATGTACGACACGTTCTGCACCGGCGGCGGCAGCTTGAACTTGAGGCCCGGCTCGGTGATGACTTCCTTGATCTGGCCCAACTGATAGACGACGCCGAACTGGCGCTGGTCGACCACGAAAAGCATGGAGCTGGCGAGCACCAGCAGGATGAGCAGCGAAGCGCCGATGAATCCGATTCTGTTCATGTTCTTGTTCTCCCCGGTTTCAGCGGACGTCGCGTTCGCGCGAACGAGCGTCGCGGGCGCGCGAGTCGCCCGAGGGCGCGACCGGGATGGCCGAGGATTGCGGGGCGGCGGTGCCAGCCACCGCAGGCGGTGCGCCGTCGGCCGGCGCGGCCGTGTTCTGCGATCCGCTCTGCTGCATCAACTTGTCCAGCGGCAGATACAGCAGGTTCGAGCCCTGGCGGCTTTCGACCAGCACCTTGCTGGTGTTGGCATAGATCTGCTGCATGGTGTCGGTGTACATGCGGTCACGCGTGACCTGCGGCGCCTTCTGGTATTCGGCCAGCACCTGGCCGAAGCGTTGCGCATCACCCTGGGCCTGCGCTGCCACACGGGCTTTGTACGCCTCGGCTTCTTCCTTCAGGCGCGAAGCCGTACCCACGGCACGCGGCACCACGTCATTGGCATAGGCCTGGGCTTCGTTCTTCGCGCGCTCGCGTTCCTGGCCGGCTTTGAGCACATCGTCGAACGCTGCCTGCACCTGCTCGGGCGGACGCACGCCGCCCTGCTGCAGGTTGATGCCGACGACTTCCACGCCCACTTTGTAGCGGTCGAGGATGGTCTGCATCAGCTGGCGCACCCGCGGCGAGATCTGGTCGCGCTCCTCGGCGAGGGCAGCGTCCATCTTCATCTTGCCCACGACCTCGCGCACGGCGGTCTCGGCCACCTGCACCACGGTCTCGGACGGGCTCTTGCTTTCGAACAGCCAGGCCCGTGCGTCGGACAGGCGGTACTGCACGGCGAACTTGATCTCGACGATGTTCTCGTCCTCGGTCAGCATGGCCGACTCGCGCAACCCGGTCGAACGCACGATGGCGTCACGACCGACGTCGGCCGAACGGATCTGCGTGACCACCACGATCTCGTGGCGCTGGATCGGATACGGAAGGCGCCAGTTGAAGCCGGCCCCGACGGTCTGCTTGTAGCGGCCGAACTGGGTGATCACCGCCTGCTGGCCTTCGTTGACGATGAAGAAGCCGGTGCCCAGCCAGATCAGCAACGCGACGCCGATGACGGCACCGATGCCGAAGCCCGCATTCTTCATGTCGGGCTTGCCGCCGCCGAAATTGGGCGGACGCGGACCCCCGCCATTGCCGCCGCGCCCACCGAACAGGCCGCCGAGCTTGCGATTGAAGTCGCGCCAGAGTTCGTCGAGATCCGGCGGCCCCTGATTGGGCCCCGGATTCCTCGGACGGGGGTTGGAAGGCGGCACGGGCGGCTCGCCCTCGGGCCGGCTCGTGGACGGGCGGTCGCCCTCGGAGGAGGACGACGCATCGTCGCCCCGACCCCAACGGCCATCGTTCAGGTTGAACATTCCCTGAACCCGTCTCCACACAGGCATTGACTTCATTCGGTGATTAGGTGTGATTGGCGCGGGCTATTGTGCCCAATCAGTGGTCGGCACTCTGCAATTCGGACTGCGACCATGGGGTGATCGCGGCCGCTTCGGCACGCTGGGCCAGCGCCTCGCGCAGCGCGGGCAGGCCTTCGCCCGTGCGGGCACTCACGAAGAGGCGCGGGACGGCCTGGCCGTCCAGTTCCATCTCGTCGGCGAGCTTGAGCGGACGCCGCTCGTGGGGCAATGCATCAAGCTTGTTGAAGACCAGCAGTTGCGGTACGTCGGTCGCGCCGATGTCGGCGAGCACCTGCTGCACTTCTGCGATCTGCTCTGGATGGTGAGGATTGGCCGCATCCACCACGTGCAACAGCAAGTCGGCATCCACCGCCTCCTGCAGCGTGGCCTTGAAAGCATCCACCAGGCCGTGCGGCAGTTCGCGAATGAAGCCGACCGTGTCGGAGATCGACACGCGCCGGCCGACGTCACCGAGGTAGAGGTGGCGGGTGGTGGTGTCCAGCGTGGCAAAGAGCTGGTCGGCCGCATAGGCACGCGCCTTGACCAGCGCGTTGAACAACGAGGACTTGCCGGCGTTCGTGTAGCCGACCAGCGAAATGTTGAAGGTGTCGCGCCGCTCGCGCTGACGACGCTGCGTACCGCGCTGCTTCTGCACCTTGGCGAGGCGCTCGCGCGTTCGCTTGATCGACGAATCGATCATCCGGCGGTCGAGTTCGATCTGCTTTTCGCCCGGGCCGCCGCGCACACCGGCACCGCCGGTCTGGCGCTCCAGGTGGGACCAGCGCCGCACGAGGCGCGTGCTGAGGTATTGCAGGCGGGCCAGCTCGACCTGCAGCTTGCCTTCATGGCTGCGCGCACGCTGCGCGAAGATCTCGAGGATGAGGAAGGTGCGGTCGTAGACGGCGACGCCCAGTTCGCGTTCGAGGTTGCGTTGCTGCGCCGGCGACAAGGCCTGATCGAAGATCACCTCGCTCGCACGGTGCATCAGCGTGAGTTCTCGGATCTCTTCCGCCTTGCCGCTGCCGACGAAGAGTGCGGCATCGGGCGCCTTGCGCTTGCAGCTCAGGCGGGCAACAGGGTCGAGCCCGGCGGTCTGGGCAAGAAGGCCGAGTTCTTCGAGCTCGCCGTCAAAATGGGGAAGGCCAAAGTCGACGCCGACCAGAACGGCCGCGCCTTCTTGGCGAGGAATGGATTCAGACAAATGCAGGGGAGTCTGATGCATGGTGGACGGGTTGACGGTTTGCCAACCCGTCCCATGCCGCTCAGGCGCTGGCGTCGCTCTCGGTGACCGAGAAGTTGACGGCCCGGCCGGGCACGATGGTCGAGATGGCGTGCTTGTAGACCATTTGCGTCACCGTGTTGCGAAGCAGCACGACGTACTGGTCGAAAGACTCGATCTGGCCCTGCAGCTTGATGCCGTTGACCAGGTAGATCGAGACAGGAACATGCTCGCGGCGCAGCGTGTTCAGGAACGGGTCTTGTAGAAGTTGCCCTTTGTTGCTCACGATATTCTCCGTGTTCAGAAGAAGAGTTGTTGGACCGGGCACCTTAACACAGGGTTTCCGCACTGCAGCATTCGCGTGCGAAAGCCGTCGTAAAAAGAGCGGCTACTGCCCGGAGGGGACGCCATGATGACGGATCACGATCCGTCCTTGTCGGCATAGGGGTTATGCGAAGTCTTGAACTCGATGCGCAGCGGCGTGCCGATCAGGTCGAACTCCTTGCGGAAGCGCGTCTCCAGGAATCGGCGATAGCTGTCGCTCACATGTTCCAGCGAATTCCCGTGGATGACGATCACCGGGGGATTCATGCCGCCCTGGTGCGCATAGCGCAGCTTGGGCCGGTACATGCCGCTCTTCTTTGGCGCCTGGAACTGCACCGACTCCAGCAGCACGCGCGTGAGCACGGGCGTCGCCATCTTGCGTGTGGCGGAACGGTGGGCCTGGATGATCGACTGCCACACCGGCCCCACGCCCAGCCGCTTCTTCGCCGAGATGAAATGCAGTGCCGCGAACTTGAGAAACGGCAGCCGGTTCTCGATCTGCCGCTGCAGCTGCTCGCGCTGGTAGCTGTCGACGGCGTCCCACTTGTTGACGGCGATGACGACGGCCCGTCCCGCTTCGAGGATGAAGCCGGCGATGTGCGCGTCCTGGTCGGTGACGCCCTGCGTGGCATCGATCAGCAGCAGCACGACGTTGGCCGACTCGATGGCCTGCAGCGTCTTGACCACCGAGAACTTCTCGATGGCCTCGAACACGCGCCCCTTGCGGCGCAGACCGGCGGTATCGATCAGCTCGAAGCGCTGCCCATTGCGCTCCAGCGGCACCGAGATGGCGTCGCGCGTGGTGCCCGGCATGTCGAAGGCCACCAGTCGCTCTTCGCCCAGCCAGGTGTTGATCAGCGTCGATTTGCCCACATTGGGGCGACCGGCCACCGCCAGACGGATGGGACGCACGCCCTCCCCGTCCTGCGCATCGGCGTCGTCCTCCTCGACGGGCGGCAGCATGTCGAGGGCCAGATCGACCAGCGTGCGCACGCCCTGGCCGTGTGCCGACGAGACGGCATGCACGTCTCCGAGCCCCAATTCGTAGAACTCGGCCAGGCGTCCGCTGTCCTTCATGCCCTCGGCCTTGTTGGCAGCGAGGACGCAGGGCTTGCCGAGCCGGCGCAGTTCGCCGGCGATGTCGTGATCCTGGGCCGACAGGCCCTCGCGCGCGTCCACGACGAAGACGATCACATCGGCCTCGGCCACGGCCTGCCGCGTCTGCTTGGCCATCTCCTGGTAGATGCCGCTGCCGGCATCGGGCTCGAAGCCGCCGGTGTCGATGACGATGAACTCGCGCGGCCCCGCCCGGCCACTGCCGTAGTGCCGGTCACGGGTCAGGCCGGCAAAGTCGGCCACGATGGCGTCGCGCGTGCCCGTCAGGCGGTTGAACAGGGTCGACTTGCCGACGTTGGGGCGCCCTACGAGCGCGAGAACCGGCTTCATGCAAACCTTCGTTCAGAGCGGATCATTGAAAAAACGGCCGGCAGGCGCCGGCCATGCGGGAATCAGTCGGGCCGGTAGCCGAACACGCCGCCGTTGCGGGTGACGATCACGACCGTGTCGGCAGCAACCGTCGGTGCGGCAGCCACGGCAGAACCGTCGGGCACCAGACGGTTGAGCACGGCGCCATCCTGGCGCGAGAGAAAGTGCACGGTGCCCGTGTCCTCGCCGATCACCAGGGTGCGACCCACGGCCAGCGGTGCCGTCAGGTTGCGCAGGCGCAGGCGCTCCATGCTCCAGGCGCGCTGGCCGTCGGCACGACGCCAGGCCTGGACGGTGCCGTTGCTTTCCACGCCGTACACCAGGGTGTCGTCACCAGAGACGCCTTCGGAGCCGACGGCCGGCTGGGTCCACATCAGCGCGCCACGCTGGGCATCCACGCAGCCGACGGCTGCGTAGTAGGCCCGCGCACAGATGCTGTCGCCGACACGGCTGACGGTGCCGGTCAGGTCGACCAGCCGTTCCACATCGTTGGTCCCGCGCGGGGACGCGACGGGCACCTCCCAGCGCGAGTTGCCATTGGCCGGGTTCATGCCCACCAGCCGTGCCCCGATGCCGGTGACGAGCGTGTCTCCGAAAGGCAGCAGCACGCCCGGCTTGCGCAGCACCAGGGAATCAGCGCCAGCCCGGCTCTGCTGCCAGAGCCGACGGCCGCTCTGGCCATCGAAGGCTGCCGTGGTGCGATCGGCCGTCTGCACGAAGATCCGGCGGCCAGCCACCAGCGGCGGCGTGAAGGTCTCGGCGGGAAGGCGCTCCTTCCAGATGACCTTGCCCGCCTCGATCGCGACGAGTTCGTTGTTGCGGGTCACGACCGCAGCGAGCTGGCCGTCGCTGCCCACGCCTGCCGACAGTGGTGCGCCCACCTGGGTGCGCCACAGCTCGCGGCCCTGACGGGCGTCGATGGCCACCACGGTGCCGTCCGACGCTGCCACGGTCACGCGGTCGCCGCTGACCGCCGCACGCAGCGGAAAGCTCACCGCCGGCATCTTGACGCTCCAGGCCTGGCTCACGCCGAGCGTAGCCGGATTCGCCGGCAGTTCCTCCGGCTTCAGCTTGGGCGCGCCAGAGCAGGCGGCCAGCGCTGCCACGAAGAGGCCGGCACAGGTGGCCCGCAGGGCGGAGACAGTGGACGTGGAAAGCTTCGACAGGGTCATGAATCGGATCCGTTCAGGAAGTGGCCTTGGCGGAGAGCGAAGCCGGGTCGACGCCTACGGCGTTGAGCTTGACCTCCACCAGCCTGCGATAAGCCGCGTCCTGGGCCAGGGCGGCCCATGCCTTCTTGTATTCGGCCTGCGCCTCGCTGCGCTTGCCCTGCGCCAGCAGCACATCGCCACGGCGGTCGGCCACCAGGCCCCCGAATTCCTCGGGGAAGCTGCCGTCGAGCTGCTTGAGGGCCTCGTCGTAGGCCTTGGTCTCCATCAACGCCGCAGCCAGGCGCAGGCGCGCGACAGCGCGATAGCCGGGATCGCTGCCCTTGTCCGCCACCCAGATCAGCGCCGCGCGGCTGCCATCGGCCTGGCCCTTGTCGGCCAGCGTCTTGCTGGCCAGCAGGCCCGCCTGCTGGGCATAGACGGTGCCGCCGAAACGGCTGGTCATGTCGTCGAAAGCCCGCTGGACCTTGGCCGGGTCGCCGGCCTGCACCGCACGATCAAGCTCGTCATAGAGCGCGGCGGCCTGCGTGGACTGGCGCTGCTGCCAGTACTGCCAGCCGTTCCAGCCCAGCACTGCCACCGCGGCCAGGATCACGACACCGGTGATCAGATTGCCGTAGAGGTTCCAGAAATGCTTGAGGCGGTCGAGCTGTTCCTGCTCTTCGAGATCGAGATGGGTCGCCATACGGAGGGTCAGTCTTGGGAAGCGCCGGATTGTAGGCTGGGGGCCCAGGCGGCCACGTCGTCGAGCGGACGCGCGATCTGGGCGCCCGTGCCATCGCGCAAGGATTTCACGGTGACCTCGCCACGGGCCAGTTCATCGGCGCCGAAGATGAGCGCAAACCGCGCGCCGCTGGCATCGGCCCGCTTGAACTGGGACTTGAAGCTGCCCTGACCATCGGGCCCGGCCGCATGCATCTGCACCTGCACGCCCTGCGCCCGCAACTGGGTCAAGGTGCGCAACACGACCGGCATGGCCGCGGCGTCGGGCACCACGGCGAACACGTCCGCGGCCGGTGCTGGAAAAGCGGCGCCCTGCTCTTCCAGCAGCGCCAGCACGCGCTCCACGCCCATCGCCCAGCCCACAGCCGGCGCGGGCTTCCCGCCGATCTGCGCGATCAGGTCGTCGTAGCGGCCACCGGCACACACCGTGCCCTGCGCACCCAGGCGGTCGGTCACGAATTCGAAGACCGACAGGTTGTAGTAGTCCAGGCCGCGCACCAGCCGCGGGTTGATGGTGTAGGCGATGCCGTTGGCATCGAGGATGGCGCGCAGGCCATCGAAGTGCGCCAGCGAGGCCTCGCCCAGGAAGTCGAGCAGCTTCGGAGCGGCCTCGACCACCTCCTTCATCGCCGGGTTCTTGGTGTCCAGGATGCGCAGCGGGTTGCTGTGCAGGCGGCGCTTGCCGTCCTCGTCCAGCTTGTCGGCATGCTGCTCGAAGTGGGCGATGAGCTCGGCACGGTGCGCGGCGCGCTCGGCCGGCTGGCCCAGGCTGTTGATCTCCAGCCGCACGTCGGTCAGGCCCAGCGCCTTCCACAGCGAAGCGGCCAGCAGGATCAGTTCGGCATCGACGTCCGGGCCGGCAAAGCCCAGGGCCTCGGCGCCGATCTGGTGGAACTGCCGGTAGCGACCGCGCTGCGGCCGCTCGTGGCGGAACATGGGGCCCGTGTACCAGAGCCGCTTGGGCCCGTCGTAGAGAAAGGAATGCTCGGTCACCGCCCGCACCACGCTGGCGGTGTTCTCCGGGCGCAGGGTCAGGTGCTCGCCGTTGAGGCGGTCCTCGAAGGAGTACATCTCCTTCTCGACGATGTCGGTCACCTCGCCGATGCCGCGCACGAACAGGGCCGTGTGCTCCAGGATCGGGGTGCGGATGTTGCGGTAGGCATGGCGCGCCATCTGTTCGCGCACGATGCCTTCGAGCCATTCCCAGCGCGCCGATTCCGGCGGCAGGATGTCGTTCATGCCTTTGACGGCACTGATCTTTTCAGCCATGGGTGACGGGTTCGATCAGGCGCTAGCGGTGGCGGTGGCCTGGCCGAAGCGCTTCTCGATGTAGTTTTCGACGATCTGGTGGAATTCGGCGGCGATGTTGTCGCCGCGCAGGGTCAGCACCTTCTCGCCGTCGATGAAGACGGGCGCAGCCGGCGCCTCCCCGGTGCCGGGCAGGCTGATGCCGATGTCGGCGTGCTTGCTTTCGCCCGGGCCGTTGACGATGCAGCCCATGACGGCCACCTTCAGCGCCTCGACGCCTGGATAGCGGTTGCGCCAGACGGGCATCTGCATGCGCAGGTAGTCGTCGATCTGCTTGGCCAGTTCCTGGAAGGTGGTGCTGGTGGTACGGCCACAGCCGGGGCAGGCAGTGACGCTGGGCACGAACACGCGCAGGCCCAACGCTTGCAGGATCTCGGCGGCAATCACCACCTCCTGCGTGCGCGCCTCGCCCGGCTGAGGCGTCAGGCTCACGCGGATGGTGTCGCCGATGCCTTCCTGCAGCAGGATCGACAGCGCCGTGGCCGAGGCCACCGTGCCCTTGGTGGCCATGCCGGCCTCGGTCAGGCCCAGGTGCAGGGCGTAATCGCAGCGGCGGGCCAGTTCGCGGTAGACGGAGATCAGGTCCTGTACGCCACTCACCTTGCAGCTGAGGATGATCTGGTCGCCGCTCATGCCCATCGATTCGGCCAGCCGCGCCGAGTCGATGGCCGAGCTGACCAGCGCCTCGTACATAACGGCCTTGGCGTCCCAGGGCTGGGCGCGGCGGCTGTTGGCGTCCATCAGGCCGGCCAGCAGTTCCTGGTCCAGGCTGCCCCAGTTGACGCCGATGCGCACCACCTTGTTCCAGCGCATGGCGGCTTCGATCATCTGGCCGAACTGGCGGTCCTTCTTGTCGCCCTTGCCGACGTTGCCGGGGTTGATGCGGTACTTGGACAGCGCCTCGGCACAGGCTGGAAATTCGGTCAGCAGCCGGTGGCCGTTGTAGTGGAAGTCGCCCACCAGCGGCACGTCCACGCCCATGCGGTCGAGCTGCTCGCGGATGTAGGGCACCTGGGCCGCCGCCTCGGGCGTGTTGACGGTGATGCGGACCATCTCGGAGCCGGCCTGCGCCAGCTCCTTGACCTGGATGGCGGTGCCGATGGCGTCCACCGTGTCGGTGTTGGTCATGGACTGCACGCGTACGGGTGCGTCCCCGCCCACCGTGACCACGCGCGGGCCCCACACCACCCGCGCTTGGCGCGAACGGCGTCCAGCCGGCGCCGCCGCCGAGATGGGCAGGGCAGCGGGGTCGAGGATGCGGTCGAAGCTCATCGTGCGGACTCCTGCGCGAAGGCAGCCCGGAAGCTGGCGCGCGAACGGCGCAGGCCCCGGTTCACGGCGCCTCCGCCTTGACTTCGAAGCGGGCGACGCCACCGCCCCGGGCGATGGGCGTCAGATCGAAAGGCTTGCCGTGCACCAGCACGTCCACCGCGGACGCGCGGCCGATGATCACTGCCAGCGGCAGCTTGCCGGACAGCGCCAGCGTCTCGCCATTGGCCAGCGTACGCTGCTGCAGCAGGCGACCGCCGGCCTCGGACACCGAAACCCAGGCTTCGCCCTTGGCGGTGATCTGGATCGCCTCCGACGACGCGGGCGCGGCCGCTGGAGCAGGAGTGGCGGCCGGCGCTTCGGCGACCGCCGGCTGCGACGCTGCGGTCGCCGGCAAAGGCGCCGCCGGCGCGGCTTGCCCAGTGGCCGCAACCTCGGACGTCCCGCCGGCCGGTGCGTCGGTCGTGGTGGTGGATTCGCCCTGCGCGGATGGCGAGCGCCCGCCCTGCGGGGCCAGGGCTGCCGTCACCTTGTCGATGGCGCTCTGCGGCACCCAGAACAGCAAGGCCGCCGCACCCAGGAGGAGCGCCACCACGGCGATCAGCGGACGCGACAGGCCCTGCGTCGTCCGCCCGAGCCCCGCATTGCGATGCGAGGTGGACTTGATGGCGCCGCCGACGGCACGGTCGGATTCGGCCAGCGAGGCGCGGGGCGCACCCGGCAGCCGCGCCAGCACCGGTGCAGGATCGACGCGCAAGGCGCGGCAGACGCTGGCCGCCAGCGCGCGCGCGAACACGGGATCGGGCAGGAGCGCCAGGTCGTCGGCCTCCAGCGCGGCGAGCTTCTGGACGGGCACCTTCAGCGCCGCGGCGACAACCTCGAGATGGAGGCCGTGCATCTCGCGCGCCTCCCGCAGCAATTGCCCTGCAGTCGGCTGGGCAGGATTGGATGCCGGGGCGCCGCCCTGGACGGCCGCGTCGCTCGCCTGATCAGTCATTGAAATTTCCACGCTCATAGGCCAGCGTCTCGCGCGCCTCCGGGAACCGGCGGCGCAGTTGCATTCCCAGTTGGGAGACCGCCTCCGCATTGCCGAGCCGGCGCTCGATGCGCATGCCGAGCCAGAGCGACTCTGCGTTCGCGGACGGGCCGTTGTTCACGCGCCGGATGTAGAACTGGGCGCGCACATCGTCGCGGCGCTGGTAAAGCAACAGCGCCAGGTTGTAGCCGACGACCGGGTTGGCACTGTCGAGCTCGTAGGCCTGCATCAGCGAGCGCTGCGCCCCTGCGCTGTCGCCGGCCTGCATCTGGCACACGCCCTGGGTCATCCAGGTGCGCGCTGCATCGCGGTAGCCCGGCACGGCCAGGGCGGCGCCAAAACGCTGGACGGCATCGGCATAGCGCTTCTGCTGGCACATCAGCCAGCCGTAGTTGTGCAGCGCGTCGCCGTCACGCGGGTTGAGCGCCACCGCCCGACGGAAGCTGTCCTCGGCCTGCGCCGGATCGTCCAGGCGCATGTAGACCAGACCGCGCAGGTTGTACGCCGCCCCCAGAGACGGATCGGCCGCAAGAGCATTGCCGATCTCTTCGAGCGCGACCTGGTTCTGGCCCTGCTCGAAGTAGCCCAGGGCCAGTTGCAGACGCAATTGCGCCCTGCGCTTGGCCTGCACGGCCGGATCGACCGGCTCCACCTGCAGCGGCGCGTTGCCCGCGGGCGGCGGCGGCGTCACCACCGCCGGCGCCGTACTCTTGCACGCCGAAACCAGTGCCGCCATGCAGAGCACCGGCACGAGCGCCGGAAGACGCCCCTGGGCGGAATGGAAGCGCGGCCAGCGTAGGATCATCGTGCGGCTTCTCCAACGGGCTGCCGGTCCGGCGGAGACGACTCGGCCTTGCGCATCATCACAACGCGCCGCTCGGCCATGCGCTCGGCGGCCCGGGTGCGATCCTTGACGTCACCGGCCAACTGGCCGCAGGCGGCGTCGATGTCGTCGCCCCGCGTCTTGCGCACCGTGGTGACGATGCCCGCGTCGGCCAGAAGGCGCGCAAAGGCCTGCACGCGAGGCGCGGGCGAGCGCAGCAGGCCGGAAGCCGGGAAGGGATTGAAGGGGATCAGGTTGAACTTGCAGGAGACGCCACTCGTGCGCACCTGCTCGATCAACTGACGGGCATGCTCGGGCTGGTCGTTGACGCCATCCAGCATGCAGTATTCAAAGGTGATGAAGTCGCGCGGGGCGGGCTCCAGGTAGCGCTTGCAGGCGCTCATGAGCTCGGCCAGCGGGTACTTGCGGTTCAGCGGCACCAGGTCGTCGCGCAAGGCATCGTTGGGCGCATGCAGCGACACCGCCAGGGCCACGGGGCAGTCGGCACCCAGGCGATCCATCATGGGCACCACACCCGACGTGGACACCGTCACACGCCGCCGGGAAAGGCCGTAGGCGTTGTCGTCCAGCATGGTCCGCAGCGCCGGCACCAGCGCGCCGTAGTTCTGCAGCGGCTCGCCCATGCCCATCATCACCACGTTGGAGATGACGCGCTCATCGCGCCCCAGATGGCGGCGCAGGAAATGTTCGGCAAACCAGAGCTGGGCGACGATCTCGCCGGTGCTCAGGTTGCGGCTGAAACCCTGATGACCCGTGGAACAGAAGCGGCAGCCCACGGCGCAACCCGCTTGCGAGGACACGCACAGCGTGCCGCGGTCGTCTTCAGGAATGAACACCGCCTCGACGGCATCGCCGTTGCCGACGTCGAACAGCCATTTGATGGTGCCGTCCGACGACTCGTTCTGCGCCAGCACCGGCAGGCCGGTGACCGTGGCGCACCCGGCCAGTTTGCCGCGCAGCGACTTCGCCAGATCGCTCATCTGCTCGAAGTCGCTGGCGCCACGCTGGTGGATCCAGCGGAACAGTTGCGTGGCGCGAAAACGCTTTTCGCCCAGGCTCTCGCAGAACGCGGCCAGCCCTTCCAGATCGAGATCGAGCAGGTTGGTGGCGGTCATGGCGCGGGCCCGGGCTGTCTCAGCCTCAGCGACTGTAGACGTTCATCGAGGGGAAGAAGAAGGCGACTTCGTTGGCCGCCGTCTCGGGGGCGTCGGAGCCGTGCACGGCATTGGCGTCGATGCTTTCGGCGAAGTCGGCGCGGATGGTGCCGGCAGCGGCCTTCTTGGGGTCGGTGGCGCCCATCAGGTCGCGGTTCTTGGCGATGGCGTCCTCGCCTTCCAGGACTTGCACGAACACCGGGCCGGAGATCATGAAGTCGACCAGGTCCTTGAAGAAGGGACGCTCCTTGTGCACGCCGTAGAACTGCTCGGCTTCGGCGCGCGACAGGTGCACCAGCTTGGCGGCGGCGATCTTCAGGCCGGCGGCCTCGAATCGGGAGACGATCTTGCCGATCACGTTCTTGGCGACGGCGTCGGGCTTGATGATGGACAGGGTGCGTTCGATGGCCATGGGCTTTTTTCTCTGAGGTTGAATGGAGGAAACACGTTTGCCAGAGGTTCCCGCGCAGTGCGGAACGGGAGACCACACTCCCGGCCACGATGGGCGTCTCTCGGCAAAGCTCTCGATTTTATCCGCGCGTCAGGGTTGCCACGCAGTGTTCGAAGGTATTACTTCAACAAAGCCGGGCGACAGCCATGTGAAAAGAGGGCGGCGCGGCACCTGGAAGGCGCCTGCGCCGGCCCGCGATGCGTCAGCGGCCCCGCTTGCGGCCAAAGCCGCCGCCGCCACCACCGCTCGGCCCGCCATTGCCGCGCCGCGCATCCTTGCGCTGGCGGGTGAAGCTGTCGGCGCCGATGTAGCCGAGCGAGGTCTTCATCGGATCGGGCTGGCTGCCACCGGCATTCTTGCCACCGCCGTCCTTGCGGCCGCCGCCCTGCCCGCCCTTGTTGCCCTTGCCGGGTCCGTTGCCTTCCTTGCCGAAGGACGACGGAGCCGGGCCGCGCGGGCCACCGTTGCGGCTGACGCCATTGCGCTTGCCGCCGCCATTGCGTCCCGGTCCTCCGCCCCGCCGGTCGTCGGCCTGCGGCCGCGCCATCTCGGCGCCGGCGGCACGCGTGAGCGCACGGATGTCCTGCTCGTCCAGCTCCATCCAGGCGCCGCGCTTGAGGCCGCGCGGCAGCACCATCGCGCCGTAGCGGATGCGGATCAGCCGGCTCACGGCATGGCCGACGGCCTCGAACAGCCGGCGCACTTCGCGGTTGCGGCCCTCGGAGATCGTGACGCGGTACCAGCAGTTGGAGCCCTCGCCGCCGCCGTCCTCGATGGTGCCGAACTGGGCGACACCATCGTCCAGGCGAACACCGTCGAGCAGCTTCTGCTTCTCATCGTTCGACAGCGCGCCCAGCACGCGGACCGCATATTCGCGCTCCAGGCCGAAGCGCGGATGCATCAGGCGGTTGGCCAGCTCGCCCGAACTGGTGAACAGCAGCAGGCCTTCGGTGTTCAGGTCCAGCCGTCCCACGGACTGCCACTTGCCCTGGTGCAGCCGCGGCAGCTTGCGGAACACCGTCGGCCGGTTCTGCGGATCGTCGTGCGTGACGACCTCGCCCACCGGCTTGTGGTAGGCGATGACACGGGCGGGCGGCGGCGCGATCCGGTAGCGGATAGGCTTGCCGTTGACCTTGACCTGGTCGCCGTACTGGATGCGCTGGCCGATGTGGGCCGGCTCGTTGTTGACCGAGATGCGACCCTCCAGTATCAGCCGCTCCATCTCCAGCCTCGAGCCGAGGCCGGCCTGGGCCAGCACCTTGTGAAGCTTGGGAGCGTTCGCCTGGGGCAGCAGCACCCGCTTGGCGACGGCGCCGGCCGCCTCTTCTTCTTCCTGCGCGTCGAAGTCGCCGGAGATCACATCCGCGAACTGGATCGGCTGCGCCGCCGGCGCACGCTCGCGGGCACCCTCGGAGGACTCGTCCTGCTCGTCGTCATTGGCGGGGTCGTCCCCCGCGCCCTCGCCTTCGCCCTCGGCCGCATCTGCGGACCCGGCCGCGGTGGCCGGCACCGGCTCTGCCGCGTCCGCCGTGCCTGGCTCCCGCTCGGCGGTCATCGGGGCCGTGGTCTGGGTCTCGGCGGGTTCGGCGGCGAGCTCGCGCTTCCCACGCGGACGGCGCGCGCGAGCGGGCGTGCTGGCGCCCTCCTCGCCGCCGGCCAGCTGCGGCACCGCCACCGACTCGGCATCGGCAGCAACGGGAGCGCCGGCGGGCAGGCCCTGTTCGGGATCGGATTCAGTCATGAGGGGTTTCCGGGAAAGTGTTCGTGTCGGGGGATGCCGCAGCGGGCGGCGGGGGAGCGGGCGCTGTCGGCTCGGCGTCGGGCATGATGGCCGACCCTGCGGCAGCGGCCTCGGCGGAAGGCGCCTGCGTCTCGGGCACCTGCACCGTCTCCATCGGCAAGGCGGGCTGCCCGGCTTCCGGCGGCAAGCCGCGGCCCGCCAGGGCCTGGGCCATGTCGCCGGGCTGGTGCGGCGCCTCGATGGCCGGCAGCTGGTCGAGCGAGGCAAGGCCTAGGTCGTCCAGGAACTGCCGCGTGGTGGCGTAGAGGGCCGGACGGCCCACGGTCTCGCGGTGACCGATCACCTCGACCCAGCCGCGGTCCTCGAGCTGCTTGAGGATCAGCGAGTTGATCGTGACGCCGCGGATGTCTTCCATGTCGCCGCGGGTGACCGGCTGGCGATAGGCAATGATGGCCAGCGTTTCGAGCGCAGCGCGGGTGTAGCGCGGCGGCTTCTCGGGATGGAGGCGGTCGAGGAAGTCGCGCATCTCGGGCCGGCTCTGGAAGCGCCAGCCGCTGGCAACGCCCACCAGCTCCATGCCCCGCTGCGCCCACTCGTCCTGCATCTGGGCGAGCAGCGACTTGAGCGTGTCGGTGCCCACCTCTTCATCGAAGAGCACACGCATGTCGCGCAGCGTCAGCGGCTGCGACGAACACATCAGGGCGGTTTCGAGAATGCGCTTGGCATCCGCCGTATTCATGGTGGCGAGGTTCCAGGCAAGGAGCGCGCGGAGCGCGCCGGGACAGAAGAGCCGAGAGAGAAGAAGGCGCCGACGTCTGCGGCTGTGCGCCAGGACGGGCCGCCGTCCTGAAGGCGCGAACGGCCAGTCGAGAAGATGGCCGCCGGAGGTCGCGCCGCGAGGCGCTCAGCCGCGATTGTAGTCGAGCCCCCAGGCCCGGGCGGCGTCGGCAATGTCGGACGGCAGGGCCGAGCGCAGGTCCAGCGCCTGGCCGGTCATCGGGTGCGCGAAGGCCAGCCGGAAGGCATGCAGCGCCTGACGGTGCAGGCCGGCCGCCGGTGCGCCGCCGTAGGTCTCGTCGCCCACCAGCGGATGGCCGATGGAGGCCATGTGCACGCGGATCTGGTGCGTGCGGCCGGTGTCCAGCGTGCAGCGCACCAGGCAACCGCGGTCGTGGCCGTCGAGCAGCTCGAAGCGGGTGCGGGCCGGTTTGCCGGGATGCTGCGCCAGGTCGACCACGGCCATGCGCAGGCGGTTGCGGGGGTCGCGGCCGATGGCGCCTTCCACCGAACGGCTGGCGGGACCGGACCACGCGCGGTGGCCCATGGCCAGGTACTGCCGGGAAACCTCCCGCGCCGCGATCATGCGTACGAGCGCGTCCATGGTCTGGCGTGTGCGGGCCACCACCATCAGGCCGCTGGTGTCGCGGTCCAGCCGGTGCACGATGCCGGCCCGCGGCAGGGTGGCCGCCCTGGCGTCGCGCGCCAGCAGGCCATTGAGCAGGGTGCCGCTCCAGTGCCCGGGCGCCGGGTGGACCACCAGGCCCGCGGGCTTGTCGATGACGACCAGGTGCTCGTCCTCGTGCACCACCTGCAGCGGCATGGCCTCGGGCCGGAAGGCCTGGCTTTGCGGCGTGGGGCGCAACTCGATCTCGCCCGTCTGGCCGGCCTGGACCGCCGTCGCCGACTTGCGGATCGCCCGGCCCTGGAGCTGGACCGCGCCCTCCTCCACCAGCTGCTGCAGGTAGCTGCGGGAGAACTCCGGGATCAGTTGCGCCAGGGCCCGGTCCAGGCGCCGGCCATGCAGGGCCTTGGGAATGAAAAAGGCCCGTCGCTCGCTCTCGTCGAGGTGATCCGAGGGTTCGTCGGCCTCGGCATCGGGCCCGGGCTGGGCCAAGGGGGGGGTCGATATAATCCCGGGGGTTTGACTCACGAAAGCTTGCCTGTGACGTTTCGCACCCGATTATCGGCGGTCCCCTCGTGGCTCGCCCTCTGCGCCGCCGGGTTCCTGCTGGCGGGCTGCTCCTCCACCAAGACCGATCCGACGGCCAACTGGAGCCCGAACAAGATCTACTCCGAGGCGAAGGACGAAGCCGATGGCGGCGCCTACGACAAGGCAGTGCCGCTGTTCGAGAAGCTGGAAGGCCGGGCCGCAGGCACGCCGCTGGCCCAGCAGGCCCAGATCGACAAGGCCTATGCCCAGTACCGCGCCGGCGACAAGGCCCAGGCCCTCGCCACGCTGGACCGGTTCATGAAGCTGCATCCGGCCAGCCCCGCCATCGACTACGCCCTCTACCTCAAGGGCACGATCAATTTCAACGACGACCTGGGCATGTTCGCCTGGCTGACGCGGCAGGATCTGTCCGAGCGCGACCAGAAGGCCGCCAAGGAATCCTTCGAGTCCTTCCGCGAACTCGTGACGCGCTTCCCCGATTCGCGCTATGCCAACGATGCGCGCCAGCGCATGAACTACATCGTGAACTCGCTCGCACAGTACGAGGTTCACGTGGCCCGCTATTACTACAAGCGCGGCGCCTACCTGGCCGCGATCAACCGCGCCCAGATCGCCCTGGCCGACTACCGCGAGGTGCCGGCGCTCGAAGAAGCGCTCTACATCATGGTGCTGTCGTACGACGCCCTGGGCATGAACGACCTGCGCGACGACACCAAGCGCGTGCTCACCACCAACTACCCGCAGAGCCGCTATCTGGCCCAGGGCTTCAAGACCAAGGACGATCCGTGGTGGAAGCTGTGGTGAGCGGCACCTGAGCCTGCATCGCCCTCCATCGAAGGCCGCCCTTGGCGGCCTTCTTCTTTGGGGCGCCAGGTCAGCGCTGCGGGACAGGTCAGGATGCCCATGCCCTCATGGCTCGGAAGGCAGCGCAGGGCCGCGGCGCTGCATCCTCAGGGCTTCTTCGCGCCGGCCGAAGCCGGCACCGCCGTCGCCACCTGCGTCCGCAGTTCGCGCAGCTTGGCCTTCAGCCGCCGCTCGTTGACCAGCCCCACCCGCACCATGAGCTTCTGGCCCGCCGACAGCGACTGCAGGCGCTCGTCGGCGTATTCGTAGCGCACCCAGGGCCGGTCGCCGGGCGTGTCGCCCTTGACCTCCACCACGCGGATCTGCAAGGGCCCGGCCGGCTCGGGCGCGGCCAGCAGATGGTCGATCACCGCAACCAGCCGGTCGTTGAAGTAGCGGCCGGGAAAGCCCAGCTCCTCATACGCCTGCTGGAAGAGCGGATAGAGCCGGGCATACACGCCCGCCACTTTTGCGGCATCCAGGTTTTCGGCCAGGAGCACGAAGGGCGTGTAGCGCGCAGCGTTGTCGGGGGCGATGGTGCGCACCTCACCCTGCCCCTGGAGCTGAAAGCGCCCCTCTGTGGGCCGCACGGGCCAGCGCTGCACCGGCGCATGCTCGCGCGGCAGGTTGTCGATGGTGGCGACGCCACGGCGGACGAAATCGTCCAGTTGCAGAAACTGACCCACCGCCTTGCTGCCCAGCAACTCGACCAGTGCCGCCCGCATTCGGGCATCGGATTCGCCCAGTGCCGGCAGGTTCTTCTCAGGTTCGGCGATGGCCGCCACCTCGTTCTGCGGCGTCGCCGGTGAAGGCGGAGTGGCGGCCAGCGGGGGCGGCGCATCGGGCGGCGCGGGGGTGCTGGCGACGGGCGCCGTTGGCGGCGGTGGCATCTGCCGCTGCTGCCACCATTGCCAGCCGAACCAGCCGGCGGCGGCCAGCGCGATCAGGAGGGCGATGATCAGGCCGACCGGACGGTCGGCGCGGGGACGGAAATCGGGCTCGGACATGCGGGTCTCTCCTGGACTTCGGCGACAGCCTCATTGTGGGCGGCGCCCTGCCCCTATCTCACACCGCGCGGTAAGCCGTTGTGACAGGGCAGGTCGCTGATGGCGCGCTGGCGGTGCGAATCGCTCCGGAGCACGAGGTTCCCCGCGATCAGCGGACGCCCAGGCCTTCGGCGAGGGTGCGCGTGAGCTCGCCGGCCGGCACCGGACGGCAGCCCGCGGCGTTCTGCCCGGACCACAGGGGCGTGAAGTCGCCACGGCCTGCCGCCTCGGCCTTTGCGCGCAGGGGTGCGATGGCCGCCGTGGCAAGCGGGAAGGCAGGCGCATCCGGACTCATCGGCCCAAGTTCGCGCATGACACGATTGACGATGCCGCGGGCCGGCCGGCCGGTGAACAGCCGCGTGAGCGCCGTGTGCCGCGCAGCCTCGGACTGCAGGGCCGCACGGTGCAGGGCGCTGGTCGTGGCTTCGGGGCTCAGCAGGTAGGCCGTGCCCACCTGCACACCCGCGGCACCCAGCGCCATGGCCGCCGCCACGCCGGCCGCATCGGCGATGCCGCCGGCAGCGATCACCGGCACCTCCAGTGCGGCCACCAGCTGTGGCAGCAGCGCGAACAGGCCGCTCTGCCGGCTCAGGTCGTCCGACATGAAGTGACCGCGATGGCCACCGGCCTCCAGCCCCTGCGCGATGACGGCATCGGCCCCCTGGGCCTGCAGCCACAGCCCTTCCTCCACCGTCGTGGCGCTGGCCAGCACGCGGGCGCCCCAGCCTTTGACGCGAGCCAGCAACTGCGGTGCCGGCAGGCCGAAATGGAAGCTCATCACCGGCGGACGCAGCGGCTCCACCAGGTCGCACAGCGCGGCGCTGAAGGGCTGGCGGCCGGCACCCGCGCCGATGCCGGCCGGGTCGATGCCGAACTCCGCGTAGTAAGGGGCCAGCCGCTCGCGCCAGCGCGCCTCGTGGGCGGCGTCCGGCTCGGGCGGCACGTGGCAGAAGAAGTTGAGGTTGAAGGGCCGGTCGGTGGCAGCGCGGATGGCGGCCACCTCGCGCTCGATGGCCTCAGGCGCCAGCATGGCGCAGGGCAGCGAGCCGAGTCCACCGGCCTGCGACACCGCGATGGCCAGGGCACTGCCCTGCACGCCCGCCATGGGGGCCTGGATGATGGGAAGCGCGGTGCCCAGCAGGGCGGCGAGGTCGAGGCGCATGCGTCGGTGTCCTGGGGATGCGGAACCGCCGATTGTGCGCAAGGTGCCTCAGACCAGCTTCAAGTCGCGCGCCGCCACGCCCGGAAAGACCCGCGCCACCTGCTGGGGCGACAGCCCGTACATGCGCTGGAACAGTCCGCCGAGCACCGAACGGTACTCGTTGAGCACCGGCCAGTCGCGGTTCTGGAACAGCGTCTGCGCCGTCAGCGCCTGCTGCGTGCCGACGATGTGCCCGCCCGCCGAAGCCGCCAGCCCGCCGCCCAGCACCCAATAGACCGTGCCGTGGCCATGGTCCGTGCCCTTGTTGCCGTTCTCGCGGAAGGTCCGGCCGAATTCGCTGATGACCACCACCACCGTCTCGCGCCAGGCGTCCTCGCCAAGCTCCTCGGCAAAGCCGCTCACGCCGCGGCCCAGTTCCTCCAGCCGGTTGGCCAGGTAGCCCGTGCTGCCGCCCTGGTTGACGTGCGTGTCCCAGCCGCCCACATCCACGAAGCCCAGGTCGAAGCGCTCGCGCATCAGACGCGCCATGCGGCGCGCGACCAGCTCGAAACCCTTGGCGCTGATGGCATTGCGGCTGGCCTGGTCCATCTCGGCCTGGATGCTGCGGCGCAACTCGGCCTGCAGCGCGAAGCCCTCGGAGACCGCACTCTGCAGCGGGCTTTTCGCATACATGCCGGCGATGTCCTCGACCTGCCGTGCACCCAGGCCCTGCCCGCCCGGGTTGCCCATGCCGATGTTGCCCACACGCACCGTGCCACGCAGCGAGAGCGGCAACTGGTCGGTGAACGCGATGGGCGTGACCTCCTGCAGAGGACCGCCGCCCAGCACCTGCGCCAGCCGGTTGAGGAAGCCCGAGCCGTAGTCGCGCCGCCCCGTCAGCGCCTGGCCCAGCTCGATGCCGTCCTGCGTCTCGAAATGGCTGCGCGTCAGATCGTCGGTGCCGGCAAAGGGGATGAAGGCGGCCTGCCCGCGCTGGAACAGCGGCAGCACGCTGCCCGCCAGCGTCGGATGCAGGCCCCAGTCGGCGTCGAGCGCCAGAGCGCCGCCCGCCTGCCCCGGGCGGGGCACGGCGATGGACGGCCGACTCTGGTAGTAGAAGTCGCTGCCCGTGGGCACGAGGAAGTTGCAGCAGTCGTAGGCCCCGCGCAGGAACACCACCAGCAGGCGCGTGCCTTCGGCGGCGGGTGCGGCGAGCAGGCGGCCGACGGGTGCCGCCAGGGACAGCGCGGCCCCCGCCTGCAGCAGGCGGCGGCGGGACGGCGATGAGGGGGAGGGAATGGGCATCGAAGGACTCCTTGTTCAGGCGGGCATACGCCGCGACGATCCCGCCCCGCAGGGCGTCCCGGCCGCTGCCAAACGCGGCACGGCATGCGGTACGGGTCGGTTCATCGGTACATCCGTTCCGGTGACGCGAGCAGGTAGGTGTTCCAGTCCTGCACGGACGCCGCCTTCGCCAGCGCCTGCCGGGTCGCGGCGCCCAGCGTGGGTTCGATGCGGCGCACGGCCTCGGCCTGGGCCATCGCGGGATAGGGAGGCTTCTCCAGCGGCGCGCGCGGCTCGGCGCGGAACAGCACCGCGCCGTTGCTGCCCAGCGAGCGCGCGACGTCGAAGCGCGCATTCATCTGGCCGGCGCTGGCCCACTCCTGCTGCCGCAGGGGATAGCCGTCGGGCGTGTCGTGCGCGTGGGGCGCCTCGCCCAGGCGGTTGACCCAACCCATCAGCGGCCCGATGTCGCTGGCCACCCGATCACCGTAGGCCAGCCGCACGCTGCCGATGGCGTACTGCAGCGGATCGCGGAACTTGCGGCCCAGCGAGGCCGTGAATTCGGGCGAGCCCAGCATGGTGCGCACGACGGCGGCGATGTCGCCATCGGTGCGCTCGAAGGTGCGGGTCATGCGCTCGACCAGGGCGGGCGGCGGATCGTCCGCGACGAAGTAGGTGGCCAGCTTGCGCGAGATGTGCCGGGCCGTGGCCGGCGCGCGGGCCAGCCGGTCCAGGGCCTCGTCGACCTCCGCCAGGCCGCTGGCATGCAGGGGCGCGCCCAGCAGCGTCTTGGGGTTGCGGTCGTGGCGGGCGGGGTTGAACTCGAAGACGCCGCGGCGCACCCACTGCCCGGCCAGCGCCGGCGGCAGGCGGGGCGGCGGCGCATCCAGCGGCTGCAGGTTGGTGCCCAGGCCGGTGAGCACGCGCGCCATCTCCTGCACATCGCCCTGGGTGTAGCCGCCATCCACGCCGAGCGTGTGCAGCTCCATCATCTCGCGCGCCAGGTTCTCGTTGATGCGACCGGCGGCGTTCTGCGGGTTGTCCAGGTACACCAGCATGGCCGGGTGCAGCTCGACCGCACCGAGCAGGTCGCGGAACCGGCCCAGCGCATGCGGCCGGATGGCGCTGTCCTCGTAGTCGGCGAGCAGCGCCGGGGCCTTGCGCACGCTTACGTAGAAATGGTTTGCCCAAAACCAACTCATCACCTCGCGCAACTGGTCAGGGCTATAGAGGGCGCGCAACAGGAAACGCTGCTGGGCTTCACGGCCAGCTTGGCCGAGCGCTTGCAACCAAGCCTGGCCGGCAGCTTTTCGCGCGTCATCGTCAGTGATCGCGACCGCAGCACGTCTCTGCGCCTCCAACCTCAGCGCCAGGGCACCGCCCGGCTCGACGCTGATGCTCATGGCGTCGATCTTCTGCTGGGCCGCGGGCGGCAGCGGCGCGCCCGCGACATCCGGACGCAGCTGGTCATCGACCCAGCGGGCCAAGCCCAGGCGGTCGACCTGGGCCACGGTATCGCTGCTGACGCCCCAGCTCAGGCGATCGATCCAGGCGAGCTGGGCGACAGGCGCCGAAGGCACCGACAGGGAGCGGCCGGGCGACGCGCAGCCCCACAGCAGTACGGCGGCACACAGCGCCGCGCCACAGGCACGAAGACGGGGAAAGCGCTGCATGGGATCTCCTGACGAGGTGGCCTGCACGATGCCGGATCAACCCGCGCGATGCCGCTGGCGTTGACGCGCGGCCACCGCAACAAATGTAAAGATCTGGGAACAGGCGAACCTGACTGGCCGGCACTCCTCACACACAGGCAGTCCCGTCTCGGCGAGCGGTGGCGCGCGCCCCATGTCCTACACCGGCCGGGGGCCCTGGCGCACCGCGGCCCGACCACGGCCTTGCGATGCTCGCCGCCTTTCAACCGGATCCACCATGCGCCGCCTCTGGGAAATCGACGCGCTGCGCGGGCTGATGCTCGTGCTGATGACCGTCACGCACCTGCCGTCGCGGCTCACCGACCCGCTGGGCCAGCCCTTCGGCTTCGTCTCGGCGGCCGAGGGTTTCGTGCTGCTGTCGGCCTTCGTGTGCGGTCTGGTGTACGGCGGCATCGGCCACCAGAAGGGCGTGGCGGCCATGCGGCAGGCCTTCTGGCGGCGCGCGGTGACGGTCTATCTGTGCCAGGCGGCGCTGCTGCTGTTCCTCTTCTTCGTGATCGCGGGGCTGGGCCTGCGCGCCGATCAGCCGGCGGTGCACGAACGGGTGCGCTACTTCATCGCCTATCCGCACCAGGCCTTCGTCTGGGCACTGGCGCTGGTGCACGAGCCGGCCCTGCTCGACATCCTGCCCATGTACATCCTGTTCATGCTGGCCAGCCCCTGGGTCATGGCCTACGGCATGCGCCATGGCTGGAAGCGGCCGCTGATGGTGAGCGCCGGGCTCTGGCTGCTGGCGCAGTTCGGCTTCACCAACCTTCTGTACCGCGCGGCGCAGGCACTGCTCGGCATTCCGGTGCCCATCGACGAGACGGGCTCCTTCGATTCGCTGGCCTGGCAGTTCCTGTGGTTCGCGGGCCTGTGGCTGGGCTGCAGCCGGCACGATGCGGTGCCGCCGAGGCTGGAGTTCCCGGCCGGCGTCGTGCGCGCGGCCGTGGGCACGGTCATCGTGGTGATGCTGTGGCGCCACCTGGGCCCAACCGGCCAGGCGCCCTTCGGCAGCCACGATGCGCTCAACGAGTGGTTCGACAAGTGGCGACTCGCGCCGCTGCGCCTGCTGAACCTGGTGGCCATCGGCATCGTGGTGCTCCGCTTCGGACCCACCTGGCTCCGCCATCTTCCCCGACCGCGCGTGCTGGAGACACTGGGCAGTGCCTCGCTTTCCGTGTTCTGCGCCCACCTGGTCGCGGTCTTCGCGGTGCTGGTCGTGTGGGGTGGCGACTTCCACGTCCGGCCCTGGTGGGGCGATGCGCTGATGCTGGGCGCGGTCTTCGGCGTCCTCTATGGGGTGGCAGTCGGCGTGGCCCGGTGGGAGGCGCGGGTCAAGCCTCCATCACGGAAGAAGGCTGCGCGCCCGCAATCTGCCTGAGCGCCCGCTCGAACACCTCGGGCGGCTGGCCGCCGGAGATCAGGTGCTGCCGGTTGAGGATGATGGCCGGCACCGAATGGATGCCCGCCTGGGTGAACATGCGTTCGGTCGCACGCACCTCGTCGGTGAATTCGTCGCTGGCCAGGATGGCCCGGGCACGCTCGGCGTCGAGGCCCGCCTCGGCCGCCAGCCGCACCAGCAGTTCATGATCGGCCGGGCTCAGGCCGTCGAGGAAGTAGGCCTTGAACAGCGCCTTCTTCAAGGCCAGCTGCTTGTCCGAGCCTTCCAGCTCGGCCCAGTGCAGCAGGCGATGGGCATCGAAGGTGTTCCACACCCGCTTGCGCATGTCGAGGTTGAAGGGAAAGCCCACCGCCTCGCCGCGCTGGCGCAGCACCTCGCCGTTGGCGCGCACCTGCGACTCGTCGATGCCGTACTTGCGCTTCAGGTGTTCGATGGAGTCCTCGCCCTCGGGCACCATGTCCGGGTTGAGCTCGAAGGGCTGGAAGTGCAGGTCGACCTGGACGTCGGGCGCCACGCGTTCCATGGCAGTCTGGAGCGAGGCCAGGCCGACGGCGCACCAGGGGCAGGACACATCGGAGACGAAATCGATACGCAGGGTGTTCATGCGCGCATTCTGCGTTCGGCCGGCGACACCTGCATCGCCGAGGCCTTTGGACCGCGAACCCCGTAGACGCCAGCTGCTCGAGACGTCAGCCGCGCCGGGCGCGCTGCAGCCGCGGCAGCCAGCCGTAGGCGATGCCCACCAACGCCAGCCCCGCCAGCAGCAGCGGCAGCACCATCGGCCAGGCGCCGGCCGAGTAGCGCGCATCCACGAAGAGCGCCGCCGTCTGCCCCGCGCAGAAGGCCACCAGCATCATCAGGAAGCCCGACCACGACACGGCCCGTCCCGCCAGGTGCGGCAGGTCGCCCACCGCGCCGGCCTGGCCGCAGGGCTGATGGATGCCGTGGCCCATCACATACACCGCATGCCCGGCCAGCAGCGGCAGGGGCGAATGCGGCAGCAGCAGGCAGCCCAGCGCCTGGATGCTCGCGCCCGTCAGGCTGAGCACCGAGCCGATCTGCACCGTGCGCACCGGCCCGACCCGGGCCAGCAGCCGCCGGCACAGCAGCGTGCTGCTGATGTAGACGACGGAGCCGCCCGCCGGCACCCAGCCGTACATGACCGGCGACATGCCAAGGTAGCCGATGTAGACCATGGGCGACAGCAGCAGGAAGCAGAACAGCCCGCCATAGGTGCAGGCCGCCAGCGAGGCCCACGCGCGGAAAGGCCGGTTGCGCCAGACCTCCCGCGCGCTGCCGCGGGGCGCGGAGGCATCGGGTGCGTCCAGGGCGCCGGCCAGCATCGGCCGGTGCGTCTCGGCGAAGGAATGCCAGCACAGCCCGAGCAGCACCAGCGCATAGACCGCCATGCCCACCAGCACCCAGCGCCAGCCAAGCGCCTGCACGCCCCAGGCGCCCAGCAGCGGCGACATCAGCGCCACCACGCCGAGGCCCGTCAGCCCGCGGGCCATCACCTGCGGCCCTTGATGGGCGGGGTACAGGTCGCGCACTGCCGCCCGCGAGCACACGAGGATGGCGGCCATGGCGAAGCCCTGCACCGCCCGGCCGGCCGCCAGCAGCAGCACGCTGCCCGCCAGCGCGCAGCCCAGGGCCGCGACGGCATAGGCGCCCAGGCCCGCCAGCAGCACCGGCCGCCGGCCGAAGCGGTCGGCCAGCGGGCCGCACAGCAATTGCGCCACGCCGAAGGCCAGGATGAAGACCGTCAGGCTGCTGCTGGCCGAGCCCAGGTCGCGCGCGATCTCGGGCAGCGCGGGCAGGTAGCTGTCGGTGGCCACCGGCTGCGCGGCCAGCAGCAGCGGCAGCAGCATGGCGAAGGCGATGCCGCGGCGCGGGCGATCCGGGGCAGCGTCACTCATGCCCGGCCCTCCTCGACCTTCGCGCGCCACGCGCACAGGCTGCCGATGACCGCCAGGGCCGTCGCCGCCCAGAACATGACCACGTAGCCCAGTTGCTGCGCCACCGCCCCGCCGGCCAGCATGCCCAGCACGCCGCCCAGGCCGTAGCCGATGACGGTGAACAGCGCCTGGCCGCGTCCGCGAAGGCGCCCCGGGAAGTGCTCCGTCACCATCGCGATGCAGGTGGTGTGGTGCGCCGCAAAGCTCAGGGCATGCAGCATCTGCCCCAGCACCAGCGCCCAGACCCATTGGCCCAGCCCGGCGGTCAGCCCCATGCGCAGCACCGCGGCCACGCCGCACAGCAACAGCCACTGCGGCATGCGCAGCCGCCGCACCACCCGGCCCTGCAGCCCAAACCAAGCCACTTCGGCAGCCACCGACAGCGCCCAGAGCGCGCCGATGGCCGCCTTGTCATAGCCGATCGAATCGAGGTAGAGCGAGAAGAAGCCGTAGATGGCGAAGTGCGCCGTGACATGGAAGAACAGCGAGGCGAAGAACCAGCGCACCACCGGCCGCTGAAGCACCGGCCCGACCGGCTCGTGCACTCCGCCGCGGACAGCCACGGGCTCGCGGTGATCGGGCAGCCTGAGCGTGGCGAAGAGCACCAGCCCCAGCGTGACCAACGCCCAACCCGGGAAGTGCCCCATGCCGAAGCGGTCGAACCAGGCCCCGGCCAGGAAGACGGTGACCAGGAAGCCCGCCGAGCCGCACAGCCGGATGCGTCCATAGCGGCCCCAGTCGCCCGCCACCAGGTGCGCCAGCGCCGCCTCGGTGAGCGACATCATCGAGCTGGTGTGGGTGAACATGACCAGCAGCACCAGCGCGATCCACCAGTGCCCGCCGTTCCACCACAGGCCCAGCGAGCCCACCAGCGCCACGGCGGCGCTGATGCGCAGCAACTTGACCCGCTCGCCCGTGCGGTCCGACAGCGTGCCCCAGGCATAGGGCGCGAACACCCGGGTGAAGGACTGCACCGAGGTCAGCAGGCTGATGGTGAAGATCGGCAACCCCAGGCTCTGCAGCCACAGGGGCAGGTAGGGGTTGAAGAAGCCGATGTGGGCAAAATAGCTGGCCGACAGCCCCGCGAAGGCGAGCAGCGGACGCCGGCTGGCGGCGGCAGAGGGCGTGGTGGCCGGGTCGGCCACTACAGGAAGGAGGCCTGCAGGCCCTCCGGTCGGTCGGCCCGGGCCTTGTCGCCGCGCACCACAGGAAAGGCCGCGCCCGGCTCGCCGCACTGGGCGCGCTGGCGCAAGGCGTGTTCCATCACCACCAGCGCCAGCATGGCCTCGGCGATGGGCGTGGCGCGGATGCCCACGCACGGATCGTGGCGGCCCTTGGTCACCACCTCGACCGGCCGGCCGTCCACGTCCACGGAAGTGCGGGGCGTGGTGATCGAGCTGGTCGGCTTGATGGCGATGGCCACCTCCAGGTCCTGCCCGGTGCTGATGCCGCCCAGCACGCCGCCCGCGTTGTTGCTGTCGAAGCCGTCGGGCCGCATGGCGTCGCCGTGCATGCTGCCGCGCTGCGTCACGCTGGCGAAGCCGGCGCCGATCTCCACGCCCTTGACGGCGTTGATGCCCATCATGGCGTAGGCGATGTCGGCATCGAGCTTGTCGAACAGCGGCTGGCCCAGGCCGGCAGGCATGCCGGTGGCCACCACGCGCAGGCGGGCGCCGCAGGAGTCCTGCGCCTTGCGCAGCGCGTCCATGTAGGCCTCCAGGGCCGACACGTCGGCCACGGGCGCGAAGAAGGGGTTGTTGGGCACGTGGTCCCAGCTCTCGAAGCCGATCACCTGCTCGCCGATCTGCGTCATGCAGCCGCGGAACTCGGTGCCGTACTGCTCGCGCAGCCACTTCTTGGCCACCGCGCCGGCCGCCACCATCGGCGCCGTGAGGCGGGCCGACGAACGGCCGCCCCCGCGCGGGTCACGGATGCCGTATTTCTTGAAGTAGCTGAAGTCGGCATGGCCCGGGCGGAACTGGCGGGCGATCTCGCCGTAGTCCTTGCTGCGCTGGTCGGTGTTCTGGATCAGCAGCGCGATGGGCGTGCCGGTGGTCCTGCCTTCGTACACGCCGGAGAGGATCTGCACCGCATCGGGCTCGTTGCGCTGGGTGACGTGCCGGCTGGTGCCGGGGCGCCGGCGGTCCAGGTCGGGCTGGATGTCCGCCTCCGAAAGGGCCATGCCGGGCGGGCAGCCGTCGATGACGCAGCCGATCGCGGGGCCGTGGGATTCGCCGAAGTTGGTCACCGCGAACAGGGTGCCGAAGGTGTTGCCGCTCATAGGCGGGCGATTATCGGTGCGTGCCGATACCGGGGCGTCCTGCTGCGGGAACGCTTTATGCATGTTGCAGCGCAGCACCCCCCCAGGAAGGAGCGCGCCCCATGTTGGATCGAACCACCACGGAGTTCTCGCACGTCAAGCCCGGCGACACCGACTACAAGTCGGGCGGGTTGCGGGACTTTTTCCTCTACCGGGACCTCGGCATCGCCGCGGCCACCCATGGCAAGGTGATCGCGCACCTGGTCAAGGCCAACATGGCGCCCGAGACGGGCACCGGCTGGCACCGGCACGAGGCGGACTTCCAGATCGTCATCATGGTCAAGGGCTGGGCCCGCTTCATGTACGAGGACAAGGAGACGCTGGTGGAGGCCGGCGACGTGGTGCACCAGCGCCCGGGCATCCGCCACTACCTGTTCGACTACTCGCCAGACATGGAATACCTGGAGATCGTCTCGCCGGCCGACTTCAAGAGCGTGGACGTCGAGCCCGTCTGCGAAGTACCGGCGCCCACCCCCTGGAAGTAGCCGCGGCTGCCGACACGTGGTCGGCGAGCAATAAGCAGAGGCCTCAGGGCCGGCCAGCTCATGCCACCCGTTGCCCCAGCCCGAGGTAGGTGTCGATGATGCGGCGGTCGTGCAGCAATTCGGCAGCCGGGCCTTGCAGCGCCACGCGGCCGGTCTCCAGCACATAGCCGCGGTCGGCCACCTGCAGGGCGGCGCGCGCGTTCTGCTCCACCAGCAGCACCGACACGCCCTGCGTTCGCAGCGCGCCCACCACCTGTAGCACCTCGCGCACGATCAGGGGCGCCAGGCCCAGCGAAGGCTCGTCCAGCATCAGTAGCCGGGGACGTGCCATCAGGGCGCGGCCGATGGCGAGCATCTGGCGCTCGCCGCCGGAAAGCGTGCTGGCCCATTGGGTCCGCCGCTCCTGCAGCCGCGGAAAGATGGCGAACACCTCGGCCATGCGGGCGCGCTGGTCCCGGCGGCCCGTGCGCCAGCGGTAGAAGCCGCCGAGCAGCAGGTTGTCCTCGACCGACATCTCGCCGAAGAGCTCACGCCGCTCGGGCACCAGCGCCACGCCGCGCGCCACCATGGCCTCGACGCTGGGCCGGGCGATCACCTCGCCGCCCAGCCGCAGCCGGCCGCGCGACGGCAGCAGCCCCATGGCCGCCGCCAGCAGCGTGGTCTTGCCCGCCCCGTTGGGGCCGATGACGGTGACGATCTCGCCCTCGTCGATGTGCAGGGCCACGCCGTGCACGGCCTCGACGGCACCGTAGGCGACGTGGAAGTCCTCCAGCGCCAGCACGGGCCGGGCGGCGCCGGGCCGCGCCTCGACCGGGGCGGCGTCGCTGGCGGCAGCCAGACGGGCGCTCATGCGGCCGGCTCCAGCACCGCGGCGGCCGCGGTGGCCGAGGTCGGTGGCGCGGCCGGTTCCGCCCCGCCCAGGTAGGCATCCAGCACGCGCGGATTGCGCTGCACCGCGTCCGGCGTTCCCTCGGCGATCACGGTGCCGAACTCCAGCACCGTCACGCGGTCGGCCAGGTTCATCACGAACTCCATGTCATGTTCCACCACCAGGATGCCCAGCCCCTCGCCGCGCAGCTGCGCCAGCAGGCCGGCCAGGGCCTGCTTCTCCAGGTGGCGCAGGCCGGCGGCGGGCTCGTCCAGCAGCAGCGCCACCGGGTTGCCCGCCAGGGCGCGTGCGATCTCGACCACCCGCTGCTGGCCCAGCGCCAGCGAGGCCGCCGGCCGGTCGGCGAAGGCACCCAGGCCGCAGCGCTCGATCTGCCGGCGGGCCTCGACCAGCAGGGCCGCCTCTTCGGCACGGTCCAGCCGCAGCATCGCGGCCCACCAGCCGCGCCGGCCGCGCAGGTGCGCACCCAGCGCCACGTTCTCGAGCACGCTGCGCTCCCCCAGCAGGCGCACATGCTGGAAGGTGCGGCCCAGCCCGCGGGCCGCGAACTCGCGCGAGGGCCGGCCCTGCATGGGCGTATCCAGCAGGCGCACCTCGCCCTCGGTCGGGTCGTCCACGCCCGACACCATGTTGAAGAAGGTGCTCTTGCCCGCGCCATTGGGGCCGATCAGCGCATGAACCTCGCCGGCCCGCAGCGTCAGGTCGACGGCACTGTTGGCGACCAGGCCGCCGAAGCGCTTGGTGACGGCACGCGCCTCCAACAGCAGCGCGCCCGCCGGCTGCATGGCCCGCGCCGGCAATGCGCAAGGCGGCACCCCGCGGCGCCCTTCGCGCTCGGGCCGGAGCCAGCGTCCGCTCCACCGCGCCACCGTGGGCCACAGGCCTTCGGCGAAGCGCTGCAGCACCAGCACCATCAGCAGGCCGAAGACGATCTGCTCGAAGTTGCCGCTGGCGCCCAGCAGCCGGGGCAGCCAGTCCTGCAACTGCTCCTTGAGCAGCGTGATGAGCATGGCGCCCAGCACAGCGCCCCACAGATGACCTGCGCCGCCGACCACGGCCATGAACAGGTATTCGATGCCCACGTTCAGGCCGAAAGGCGTCGGATTGACGAAGCGCTGCATGTGCGCATAGAGCCAGCCCGACAGCGCCGCGAGCAGCGCCGCCAGCACGAAGACCCGGGCACGCTGCCGCGCCGTGTCCACGCCCATCGATTCCGCCATCAACCGGCCCGACTTGAGCGCGCGGATGGCGCGCCCCTCCCGCGAGTCGAGCAGGTTGTGCAGCGCCCACAGGGTCAGCAGCAGCACCGTCCAGATCACCGGCCCCAGCACCCGCGGCGAGGCCAGCGAGATACCGAAGACGCTGAGCGCCGGCAGACCGGTGATGCCCGTCTGCCCGCCCAGCGCCTGCAGGTTGCCGAACAGGTAGTACAGCCCCAGCCCCCAGGCGATGGTGCACAGCGGGAGGTAATGGCCCGAGAGCTTGACGGTGATGCCGCCCAGCGCCCAGGCCAGCACGAAGGTGAGCGCGAGCCCGAGCG
Organism: Pseudacidovorax intermedius; assembly: GCF_003350475.1. Classification (GTDB taxonomy): domain Bacteria; phylum Pseudomonadota; class Gammaproteobacteria; order Burkholderiales; family Burkholderiaceae_C; genus Xenophilus; species Xenophilus intermedius. The sequence continues at coordinate 90,090 of NZ_QQAV01000009.1, read as the reverse complement.
CCAGCCCCACCCAGGGCCACAGCGGCGGCGGCAGCGCCGAGAGCGCCGCGGCGGCCGTGGGCGACGTGCAGACCCAGGCCGTGGCATAAGCGCCGATGGCCACGAAGGCCGCCTGCCCAAAGGAGGTCATGCCGCCCACGCCGGTGAGCATGACCAGCCCGGCCGCCACCAGCGCGTACAGCCCGATGTAGCTGAACACCGTGGCGGTGAACTCGGGCAGCAGCGGCCAGGCCACGGCCAGCGCCGCGACGAAGAGCAGCATGAGTTGCCGGCGGGTCATTCCTCGTCCTCCACATGGCGGCTGCGCAGCGAACGCCACCACAGCACCGGAATGATCAGCGTGAACACCAGCACCTCCTTGAAGGCGCTGGCCCAGAAGGAGGAGAAGGCCTCCAGCTGGCCCACGATCAGCGCCCCCGCCAGCGCCAGCGGGTAGCTCGCGAGCCCGCCGACGATGGCGGCCACGAAGCCCTTGAGGCCGATCAGGAAGCCGGTGTCGTAGTAGACGGTGGTCAGCGGTGCCACCAGCAGGCCGCCCACGGCGCCGATCAGCGCCGCCATCGCAAAGCTCAGGTCGCCCGACAGATCGGCGGGAATGCCCATGAGCCGCGCACCCACACGGTTCATGGCCACGGCGCGCAGCGCCTTGCCCACGATGGAGCGTTCGAAGAACACGAACATCAGCACCACCAGCAGCACCGCCACCCCCACCACCACGAGTGACTGCCCGGCCACCGTCACGCCGCCCCAGTCGAAGCGGGTCTCCGAGAAGGCCGGCGTGCGCGATCCCTCGGCGCCGAAGAACAGCAGGCCCAGGCCCACCAGCACACCATGCAACGCCACGGACACGATCAGCAGGATCAGCACGCTCGCCCGCGCCAACGGCCGGTACGCCAGGCGGTAGAGCAGCGGGCCGAGCGGCGCGACCACCAGCAGCGTCGCCAGCGACTGGCCCCACAGCGAAGCCGGTCGCCACAGCAGCACCACGGCGCAGGCCAGCAGCGGCAGCACCACCGTCCAGGCCAGCGTCGCCCGCCATTCCACGACCGCGCCGCGCCGGGCACGCCAGAGCTCCAGCAGCAGCACCGCCACGGCCAGCACCAGCAGCAGCCACAGGGTGCCCGGCACCTTGCCGGTGCCGAGCGCCGCCATCGACAGCGCGCCGAAGGCCACCAGCTCGCCCTGCGGAATGAAGATGACGCGCGTGACCGAGAACACCAGCACCAGCGCAAGCGCCATCAGCGCATAGATGGCGCCGTTGACGATGCCGTCCTGGCCCAGCAGCAGGGCGATCTGGAGGTCCATGCCGTTCAGGGCAGGTACTTCCAGGTGCCGTTCTGAATGGTCACCATCACCCGGGCGCGGTTGTCGAGGCCGAGGTGGTCGGTGGGCGTCATGCTGAAGACGCCATGCGCGCCGGGCACTTCCTTGATCTGCTCCAGCGCGTCGCGCAGCGCGGCACGGAACTCGGGCGTGCCCGGCTGCGCTTTCTTGAGCGCCTCGGGCACGGCGGCCTGCAGCATCAGGCCGGCATCCCACGCATGGCCGCCGAAGGCCGCTGTAGTGCCCTTGCCGTGGGCCGCCTCGTAGGCGGACACATAGGCCATGGCCGACTTCTTGACCGGGTTGCTGTCGGGCAGTTGCTCGGCCACCAGCATGGGCCCCGCGGGCAGGATGGTGCCTTCCACGTCCTTGCCGCCCACGCGCAGGAAGTCGGCATTGGCCACGCCATGCGTCTGGTAGACCTTGCCCTTGTAGCCGCGCTCGGCCAGCGTCTTCTGCGGCAGCGCGGCCGGCGTGCCCGAGCCGGCGATCAGCACGGCCTCCGGATTGGCGGACATGAGCTTGAGCGCCTGGCCCGTCACGGAGGTGTCGGTGCGCGCATAGCGCTCGTTGGCCGCCAGCTTGATGCCCTTGGCGGCAGCGGCCTTGGAGAAGACCTCGTACCAGCCCTCGCCATAGGCGTCGGAGAAGCCGATGAAGCCGACCGACTTCACGCCCCGGGCCGCCATGTGCTCGGCGATGGCCTGCGCCATCATGTCGTCGTTCTGCGGGGTCTTGAAGACCCACTTCTTCTTGTCGTCCATGGGCGAGATGATCCGGGCCGACGCCGCCAGGCTGATCATCGGCACGCGCGCCTCGGCGGCCACGTCGATCATGGCCAGCGAGTTGGGCGTGACGCTGGAGCCGACGATCACGTCGGCCTTGTTGTCGGCGATCAGCTTACGGGTGTTGTTGACCGCGGTGGTGGTGTCGCTGGCATCGTCGAGCACCACGTAGTTGACCTTCTGCCCGCCGATGGTCTTGGGCATGAGGGCGATGGTGTTCTTCTGCGGAATGCCCAACGAGGCCGCGGGGCCCGTGGTCGACAGCGTGACGCCCACCGTCAGGTCGGCCCACGACAGGCTGGCCGCGCAGGCCAGCGCGGCGGCGGCGAGCGCCTGGATCTTGAACTTCATGGCTTGTCTCCTTCTGTACTTTCTCGGTCTGGCAGAAAACGCCGGGGCGCGTCGCCCCGCGGCGTGCGAAAGGTGCCGCCGGTCAGCCGGTCGGCGCCGGATCGGTGTCGGAATCGGAATCGGCAATGGGAACGTCCACCGGCCGACGCGCCGCGTCGGGCAGGCGCACCGCCGACAGCCCGCCCAGGAACAGGTCGGCCACCACGGGCGCCATGTCCTCGTAGTCCAGCGGCCCATCGGGCTTCATCCAGGTGAACATCCAGTTGATCATTCCGAACAGCAGCATGGTCAGCGGCATGCCCATCAGCGTGTCCTGCAGGTCGGGCCGCAAGGCCGCCACGGCACGCGCAAAACCGCGCACCACGGCGCGCTCCTTGTCGAGCACGCGCTGGCGGTCTTCGGGCTCCAGGAAGCGCACGTCCTCGGTGAGCACGCGGTGGGCGCTCTGCGCGGTGGCGTACTCGCGCACCAGCCGCAGGATCAGCTCGCGCATGCGGGCCTCGGGCGGCATCTCGCCGGCCCACACCTCCGAGACGATGGCATCGAGCCGGCTCACATGGGCCTCGGCGATGCTCACCAGCAGCGTGTACTTGTCCTTGTAGTAGTGGTAGAGCGTGGGCTTGGACAGGCCGCAGGCCTCGGCCACCTGGTTCATCGAGGTGGCGGGATAGCCCCGCCGCGCGAACAGCAGCCCGGCCTGCGCCAGGATGGTCTCGCGTTGTTCGTCGTAGCCTGCTGCGCGTCCTCGTGCCATCCCTGCGTTTCCCGTCAACGTTCGTCGAACGAGAGTACCACCCGGTCGGTGGTGGGATGGGCCTGGCAGGTGAGCACGAAGCCCGCCTGCACCTCGGCCTTGTCGAGCGCGAAGTTGCGTTCCATGCGCACCGCGCCTTCGAGCACCTTGGCGCGGCAGGTGCCGCACACGCCCGAGGTGCACGAATACGGCACCTCCACACCGGCCGCTGCCGCGCAGTCGAGGATGCTGGGCTGGTCACGGCGGAACTCGATCTCGCGCGAGAGCCCATCGCGCACGATGACCACCCTTGCCTGCTCGGCATCGCCCGGCAGCGCCTCGTGCATCACGGCGCCGACGGCTCCGGGGACGGCGGCCGGCTGGGCGATGCCGAAGCGCTCCACATGGATCGCCGACTCCGGCACGCCGGCCGCGCGCAATGCCGCCTCGGCCTCGTCGTTCATCTGGTAGGGCCCGCAGATGTAGGCATGGTCGATGGACCAGGCCGGCACCAGCGCACGCAGGAAGTCGCCCACCTTCTCGCGGTCGAGCACGCCGCTGTTGATGGGCGCGTCGGTGTGCTCGTCCGAGAACACGTGGTGCAGCACCAGCCGGCTCAGGTGCCGGTTCTTGAGGTCCTCCAGCTCTTCCTTGAACATGGTGGAGCGCAACTGCCGGTTGCCGTAGATCAGCGTGAAGCGGCTGCCGGGCTCGCGCGCCAGCACGGTCTTCATGATCGACAGGATGGGCGTGATGCCGCTGCCGCCAGCGACGCCCAGGTGGTGCCGGCGCTCCTCGGGCGCCAGCGGAACGAAGAAGCGGCCCTGCGGCGCCATGACGGCAATCTCGTCGCCGGGCCGCAGCTGGGCGTTGATCCAGTTGGAGAACACACCGCCGCGCACCTTGCGCACGCCCACGCGGAGCACGCCATCGTCCACGCCGGCACAGATCGAGTACGAACGCCGCAGGTCCTGCCCGTCGATCTGCTTGCGCAGGGTGAGGTACTGGCCCTGGGTGAAGCCGAAGGTCTGGCGCAGCTCGGGCGGCACATCGAAGCTGACGATCACCGCCTCGGCGGTATCGGGCTCCACGGTCCGCACGCGCAGGGAATGGAACAGGGGCGTCATAGCGGCTTGAAATGCTCGAAGGGTTCGCGACAGGCGATGCAGCGGTAGAGCGCCTTGCACGCGGTGGCGCCGAAGGCGGACAGCCGCTCGGTCTCGGGGCTGCCGCAGCGCGGACAGGCGACCATGGGCGGCGCGCCACGGCGCCCCACCAGCCGCACCGGCACGCCCTGCCCCGCTGCCACCGGGCCCGGCGGCGCGATGCCGTATTCGCGCAGCTTTCGGCGGCCGTCCTCGCTGATCCAGTCCGTGGTCCAGGCCGGCGCGCGGCGCAACACGGTCTGCACCGGCCCCAGGCCGGCGGCCTCGATCGCATCTCGCACGCTCTGCGCGATCACCTCCGTGGCAGGACAGCCGGAATAGGTCGGCGTCAGCACCACGGTCAGGCCGTCGGCGTCGACGCGAATCTCGCGCACCAGGCCCAGGTCGCACACCGACAGCGCCGGCACCTCCGGGTCGGGCACGTCGGCCAGCACAGCCCAGGCACGCGCCATGCGCGCGGCCTGTTGCGACACCGAAGCCGGCGTGGGCACGGCCGCCATCGCGCTCACCACACGCCTCCGGGATAGGCCCGCTGCAGTTGCTGCATCTCGGCCAGGATGTAGCCCATGTGCTCGCTGTGCACGCCGCGCTTGCCGGTGCTGACGAAGGCCGTGTGCGCGGGCATGGGCAGCGAGGCCTCGGCCAGCACCTCGGCCATCGCGGCCTCCCAGTCGGGGCGCAGCGCGCTCCAGCGCGGGCCCAGGCCGCTGGCGGCGGCGGCCTCGTCCACCGCGTCGTCGGCGAAGAGTTCGGCGGCATAGGGCCACAGCCGCTCCAGCGCGGCCACCATGCGCCGGCGCGACTCTGCCGTGCCGTCGCCCAGCCGCACCACCCAGTCGGCGGCATGCTGCTGGTGGTAGCGGGCCTCCTTCACGGCCTTGCCGGCGATGGCGGCCAGCTCGGTGTCGGTGGAGTCCTGCAGCCGCGTCCACAGCAGGTGGAAGAAGGTGGCGGCCATGGTGTTGCGCAACACGGTGAGCGCGAAGTCGCCGGGCCGGCCCGGGCCGTTGGGCAGTTCCACCAGCGTCACGTTGCGGTAGTCGCGCTCCTCGCGCAGGAAGGCGAGCTGGTCCTCGTCATGGCCGCAGCCCTCGACGGCACCGGCGTGGCTCAGAACAGCGCGGGCCTGGCCGATCAGGTCCAGCGCCATGTTGGCCAGGGCGATGTCCTCTTCCAGCACCGGCGCGTGGCCGGCCCATTCGCCCAGCCGCTGGCCGAGGACGAGGGCGGTGTCGCCGATGCGCAGCAGGTACTGCAGCGGCGCGTCCTGGGCGATCTCGATGGAGGCTTGCATGTGGTGTCTCCCGTCGGTGCTCACATGTGGTCCACCGCGCCGGGCAGCGTGTAGAAGGTGGGATGGCGGTAGACCTTGTCCTCCATCGGGTCGAAGTACATGTCCTTGTCGCCCGGGTCGCTGGCCACGATCTGGTCGGCCCGGACCACCCACACGCTGGTGCCCTCCTGCCGGCGCGTGTACACGTCGCGCGCCAGCTGGATGGCCATGCGCGCATCGGCGGCATGCAGGCTGCCGCAGTGCTTGTGGTCCAGGCCGGCCTTGGTGCGCACGAAGACCTCCCACAGCGGCCACTCGGCGCGGGGCGGTTGCGCCCGGCTTGCGTTGCCCACGGGTCTGGCTTCGGTTTCGCCTGCGATGCGGTCGCCCTTCGCGTCGGGGGTGTGCTCGCTCATGCGGCCTCCTTGAATCGCTCTTCCTGCTTGCGGGCATGGGCCAGTGCGGCTTCGCGCACCCAGGCGCCCTCCTCCCAGGCCTTCACGCGGGCGGCCAGGCGCTCGCGGTTGCAGGGGCCGTCCCCGGCGATGACGCGCCAGAACTCGGCCCAGTCGATGGCACCGAAGTCGTGGTGCTGGCGCGCCTCGTTCCACTTCAGCGCGGGGTCGGGCAGGGTCACGCCCAGGACGCGGGCCTGCTCGACGGCGGCGTCGACGAACTTCTGCCGCAGCTCGTCGTTGGAGACCCGCTTGATGCCCCAGCGCATGGACTGCGCCGTGTTGGGGCTCTGGTCGTCAGGCGGGCCGAACATCATCACCGAGGGCCACCACCAGCGATCGACGGCGTCCTGCACCATGGCCTTCTGCGACTCGGTGCCCTGCTGCATCATGGTCAGCAGGCTTTCGAAGCCCTGGCGCTGGTGGAAGCTCTCCTCCCGGCAGATGCGCACCATGGCGCGGGCATAGGGCGCATAGGAGCAGCGGCAGATGGGCACCTGGTTCATGATGGCCGCGCCGTCCACCAGCCAGCCGATGGCGCCGACGTCGGCCCAGGTGAGCGTGGGGTAGTTGAAGATCGAGCTGTACTTGGCCTTGCCACTGTGCAGCGCCTCCAGCATCTGGTCGCGCGAGGTGCCCAGCGTCTCGGCCGCGGCATACAGGTACAGGCCGTGGCCCCCCTCGTCCTGCACCTTGGCCAGCAGGATGGCCTTGCGCTTGAGCGTGGGTGCGCGGGTGATCCAGTTGCCCTCGGGCAGCATGCCGACGATCTCGGAATGCGCATGCTGGCTGATCTGGCGCACCAGCGTCCGGCGGTAGTGTTCGGGCATCCAGTCCTTGGCCTCGATGAAGGCGCCGTCGTCGATGCGGGCATCGAAGCGGGCCTCCAGCAGGGCTTCCTGGGCCGAGCGCACGGGCTTGCGGGCGTCGGCGTCCTTGCCGGCGGTGTCCATGGCCTGGGTGTACATGGGGCGGTCCTTCCTGTGGGTGAGGTGGGGGCGGGGCGACGGCGGGTCAGCGCGCCTTGGCGCGTTCGTCGAAGACGCGGCGCGCCTTGCCGGTGAGCGTGCGCTCGATGCCGTCGGGCGGCAGCACGGCGACGGTGGTGCTGATGCCGATCAGCGTCTTGATGCGGTGCTGCACCCAGCCGGCCACCTCCGCCGCACTCGCGGCGGCCGCGGCCTCGGGCTGCAGCTCGCAGCGCACCTCCACCGTGTCCAGGTGGCCATCCCGGCGCACCACCAGCTGGTACTGGCCGGAGAGCTGCGGGTGCTGCAGCACGATCTCCTCCACCTGCGTGGGAAAGACATTGACGCCACGGATGATCAGCATGTCGTCGCTGCGGCCGACGATCTTGCCCATGCGCCGGAAGGCGCGGGCGGTGGGCGGCAGCAGCCGGGTGAGGTCGCGCGTGCGGTAGCGCACGATGGGCAGGGCCTCCTTGGTGAGCGTGGTGAAGACCAGCTCGCCCTCCTCGCCGTCGGGCAGCACCTCGCCGGTCTCGGGGTCGATGATCTCGGGATAGAAGTGGTCTTCCCAGATCACCGGGCCGTCCTTCGACTCGATGCATTCGCTGGCCACGCCCGGGCCCATGACCTCGGACAGGCCGTAGATGTCCACCGCGTCGATGCCGGCACGGCCCTCGATCTCGCGGCGCATGGCCTCGGTCCACGGCTCGGCGCCGAAGATGCCGACCCTGAGCGAGCAGTCGCGCGCGTCCAGGCCCTGGCGCGCGAACTCCTCGACGATCACCTGCATGTAGCTGGGCGTGACCATGATGATCGACGGCTTCAGGTCGCGGATCATCTGCACCTGCTTCTCGGTCTGCCCGCCCGACATGGGAATGGCGGTGCAGCCCAGCCGCTCCACCCCGTAGTGCGCCCCCAGGCCGCCGGTGAACAGGCCGTAGCCGTAGGCCACGTGGATCAGGTCGCCGGCCCGGCCGCCCGCGGCGCGGATGGAGCGTGCCACCAGGTCGGCCCAGCGGTCGATGTCGCCGGCGGTGTAGCCCACCACCGTGGGCTTGCCCGTGGTGCCCGACGAGGCATGGATGCGCGCCAGCCGCTCGCGCGGCACGGCCAGCATGCCGAAGGGATAGTTGTCGCGCAGGTCGCTCTTGACGGTGAAAGGGAACTTCGACAGGTCGGACAGCTGCCGCAGGTCCGAGGGATGCACGCCCCGTTCGTCGAAGGCGCGCCGATAGTGCGGCACGTTCTCGTAGGCGTTCTCCAGCGTGGCGCGCAGGCGCTGCAGCTGCAGCGCGGCGATCTCGTCGCGGCTGGCGGTCTCGATGGGTTCCAGGTCGCCGGGGGCCGGCTGCTTGACGGGCATGGGTCGTCTCCTTGCGGGCAAATCGGTCAGCGCGGCACCGCGGGCCGGCCGCGGGCGGTGTAGGAGCGGCCGCGGAACACCGCCACGCGCTCGCCGCGCTGGTTGGTCACGACCACGTCGTACACGCCGGTGCGACCGGTCTTCGAGACCTCGGTGCACCTCGCCTCCAGCCGGTCGCCCAGGCGCGCGGGCGCGACGAAGTCCACGCCGAAGCCCGAGGCCACGGTGAGTTCGTCATAGGCATTGCAGGCGTAGGCGAAGGCGGTGTCGGCCAGCGTGGCGATCAGGCCGCCGTGGCAGATGTCGTGGCCGTTGAGCATGTCCTCGCGCACGCTCATGGCGGCCGTGGCTGCGCCGGGCGCAATGGCGGCGATGGCAATGCCCAGCGCATGCAGGGCCCGATCGTTGGCGGCCATGCCGTTGCGCACGGCGTCGGCGATCTGCTGGGGTGTAGAGGACGCGACCATGGCGGCTTCAGCGGTCGGTGAACTGCGGGGCACGGCGCGCGCCGAAGGCGGCCACGCCTTCCTGGTAGTCGTGGGCACGACCGAGATCGCCCTGCATGCGGGCCTCCTGCGCCAGGGCGGCCTCCAGATCCAGCGCCTGCGCCGCATCGAAGGCCGTGCGCGTGGCGACCAGGGCCTTCACCGGCATGGCGGCCAGCCGGCGGGCCAGTTGCTGCGCCTCTTCGGCCAGGGCGGCATCGTCGACCACGCGCCAGATCAGGCCGAGGCGCTCGGCTTCCTCGGCCGGCAGCTTGTCGCCCAGCAGGCCCAGGCCCAGCGCGCGCGCACGGCCCACCAGCCTCGGCAGCAGCCAGGTGCCACCCGTGTCGGGCACCAGGCCGATCTTGGCAAAGGCCTGGATGAAGCTGGCCGAGCGCGCCGCCAGGACAAGGTCCGCACACAGCGCGAGGTTGGCGCCGGCGCCCGCGGCCACGCCGTTGACCGCAGCCACCACCGGCACCGGCATGCTGCGCAGGCGCAGCACCAGCGGGCGGTAGAAGCGGTGGATGACGTCGCCCAAGTCCTTGGCCGCACCGCCCGGCTCGGGGGCCACGGCGGGATCGGCCAGGTCCTGGCCGGCGCAGAAGCCGCGGCCGGCGCCGGTGAGCACCAGCGCGCGAACGCCGGCATCCGCCGCAGCGCGCTCCAGCGCGTCCATGAGCGCGTGGTGCATGGCCTGGGTGAAGCTGTTGAGCGCAGAGGGGCGGTTGAGCGTCAGGGTGCGCACGGCATCGGCCGTGCTCTCGATCACCAGGGCGTCGGACATGGGGCGTCTCCGGGATTGTTCGGGGGTCGTTTCGCCGAATTACTTTCGACCGACCGGTCGGCTTATCTTAAGATTGCCGCGCTGTTTGACGCAAGTCAGCACACCCCGAGAAAACCCGTGTCAGCGCCGTGCCGTTCGGTGCTGCGCCCGAAGGAGACCTTGCGCAATGCCCTGCTATGCCATCGAAGGCGTGGTGCCCGTCGTGGACCCGAGCGCCTATGTGCATCCCACCGCCGTGCTGATCGGCGACGTCCACGTCGGCCCGGGCTGCTATGTCGGACCGGCGGCCTGCCTGCGCGGCGACTTCGGCCGTGTGGTGCTGGAGGCCGGCTCCAACGTGCAGGACACCTGCGTGATCCACGGCTTTCCGGAGCGGGACACGGTGGTGCGCGAGAACGGCCACATCGGCCACGGCGCCGTGCTTCACAGCTGCGTGATCGGCCGCGATGCGCTGGTGGGCATGAATGCCGTGGTGATGGACGAGGCCGTGGTCGGCGAGCGCACCATCGTGGCCGCCTGCGCATTCGTGCCCGCGGGCATGCAGATCCCCGATGCCAGCCTGGTGGCCGGCGTGCCCGCACGCGTCAAGCGACCGCTGACCGAGCAGGAGATCGCCTGGAAGCACGACGGCACCCTCACCTACCAGGACCTCACCCGCCGCTGCCTGGCCACGATGGAAGAGGTCGCGCCGCTGGCCCGGGCCGAGGCCGGCCGGCCGCGCCTGAAGGCCCCGGACGTGCAGCCACTCATTGCCACCCGCCGCGGCTGAACCGCAGCGTCCATCCACCCATTCGCAACCACTCCAGGAGACCCGCCATGATCCGTGTCAGCGTCCTCTACCCCTTCACCGAAGGTGCCCGCTTCGACCACGACTACTACCGCGACAAGCACATGCCCATGATCCAGACCCGCATGGGTTCGGCCTGCCTGGGCTACCGCATCGACCGCGGCCTGTCGGGACCGGCACCCGGCTCCAAGCCGGCCTTCGAGGCCATGTGCCACATCGACTGCGCATCGGTCGAAGCCTTCCAGGCCGCCTTCGGACCTCACGCGAAGGAAATCAACGGCGACGTGAAGAACTACACCGACATCCGGCCGACGATGCAGATCAGCCAGGCGGGCTGAGCGCCATCGCCCCACCGGATTCAAGGCATTCCTGGGATTTCGGCTTTTTCTGAAATCCCAGCACGCACAATCGGCGGATGCCCAACAGCCGTCCTGCCGACCCGCGCCCTGCCCTGCCCGAACTCCACCGCCAGTTCGTCGACCACTTCGGCGAGATGGGCAGCCGCTGGGGCATCAACCGCACCGTGGGGCAGATCTATGCCCTGCTCTTCCTCTCGCGGCGCCCCCTCAATGCCGAGGAGATCAGCGAGACGCTGTCCTTCTCGCGCTCCAACGTGAGCATGGGGCTCAAGGAACTTCAGGCCTGGCGGCTGGTGCAGCTGCGCCATCTGGCGGGCGACCGGCGCGAATACTTCGAGACGCCGGGCGAGGTGTGGGACATCTTCCGCGTGCTGGCCGAGGAACGCCGCCGGCGCGAGATCGAACCCACGCTCTCGATGCTGCGCAACGCCCTGCTGCAGGAGCCGGCCACCGAGGAGGAGCGTCATGCCCAGCAGCGCATGCGCGAGATGCACGATCTGATCGACCGGCTGGTGCGCTGGTTCGACGACGTCCAGCGCCTCTCGCCCGACACCGCGATGCGGCTCATGGGAATGGGCGCCGCGGTGACGCGGGTGCTCGACCTCACCGGTCGGCTGACCGGCGGCGGCCGGGGGCGCAAGGACGCCGACGGCGAATAGGCGAGGCCACCGGTCACAAGCAAAAGGGCTGCATCGCTGCAGCCCTTTTGCTTGGTTGGCCGGATGCCGCCGCGTGTCACCACGCGCGGACCCTGTGTGGGAACTCAGTCCTTGCCCTTGAGCGCGTCCTTGGCCTTCTCGGCCGAGTTCTTGGAGCGGTTCTTGTGGTACTCCGACTTGACGTTGTTGACGGCCTTGCCCACCGGGCCGCTCTTCTTGGCGTCGCTCTCGGCGCGCTTCTGGTCGATCTTGTGCTCGGCGGCGTCCGACGCCTCCGATGCGGCCTTGCCCAATTGGGCATGGCTGGCGCCGGCAAAGGCGATCAGGGACAGGGCGGTGGCGATACCGAAAAAGGTTTGGCGCATGGTGTTCTCCGAATCTGTGAGCGATGCGCCAAGCGTGCCTGCCGCGAGCCAGGCCGGGCTGTCGGCCATCGCGCCATCGTCGTGACCGAAGCGGCAGTGCGCGTTCGCAGGCCATCGGGCGATCACGGGGCGCGCCATCCGTCTATGCGAACGGACTCCATGCACGAGCCAGTGCATCCTGGCTGGCCGGGGGCAGCACACCCAGTCGCACCCAGCCCGGCATGCCGAAGCTGCGGCAGTCGCGCAGCTTGATGCCGTGGGCGCGCAGGTCGCGCAACGCCTCGTCGAGGGACGGGGCGCCTGGCCTGGCACAGAAGAAGTTGGCGACGCCGGGCGCCACCTGCCAGCCCATCGCTTCGCAGTGCGAGATCTGGCGCTGCTTCCATTCCCGAAGGCGCGGCAGGCATTGCGTCGAAAGCCAGTCCTGGACGGCCGGCTCGGTCCAGGCCCGGAGCATGGCCTCGGCATGGGCGCCCAGGGGCCATGACGGTGCCAGGGCGTGCAGATCCTGGACCAGCCGCCCGGGCGCTGCGGCCGGTGCGATGGCATAGGCGCCACGCACGCCCGTCAGGCCCAGGGCCTTGTTGGGCGTCCACAGCTGCCAGCACCGGTCGCGCTGCGCCGCGGTCAACGCCGAGGCGCCCTCCAGCCGCAGGGGGGCGTAAGCGCAGTCCAGGACCAACGCCGTGTCCCGTGGCAGGGCGTCGAGCCGGGCGGGCAGATCCGCCACGGCGTCGCCGCGCGGGGAGGACGGCTCGCAGGCCCAGGCCAGGACCGGGGGCCGATCGCCACCGAGCGCCAGCGGCTCGCCGACGACCTGTACCGGCAGTCCATGGGCTTCGGCCGCCAGACGGTAGTCGCCATAGGCGGCCGCGGGCACCTGCACCGGCCCTTCGCCCCGACGGCTCAGGGCCACGGCCGCCGTGATGCGCACGATGAACTCGCTCGCGCTGGCGGCCACCAGCACCCGTTCGGGAGAGACCCCATGCCATGCGGCCAGCCGGGCGCGCAATGCCGTGGCCGCCGGGTCCGGGTAGCGCGTGGGATCAGCCTGCCGCAGCGCCTGCATCACTGCCTCGCAGGGTCCGCAGGCGTTGGCGTTGGTGGAGAAGTCGTGCACCGGCACGCCCTGCGCGTCCGGCCCACCGTGGACCACGGACCTCATCACGCCTGCCCCAGCCAGACGAGCGCGAGCGTGGCCAGCGCGGCTGCCATCGGCACGGCACGCCCCGCCAGGACGAGTGCCCGCTGCGTGTCCTGTGCCTGCGGCTCGCGGCCGTCCGCGTGGAGCGCATAGACGCCGGGCTTGCGCAGATGCACGCCCAGCAGCAGCGCCATGGCGCCCATGGGCCAGCCGCCGTTGGGCGACGGCGTTCGTGCCGCTTCCCGCCGCAGCCCGGCGGGCCAGCGCCCGGCGGCCAGCATCAGCAGCAGGGCCGTGAGCCGGGCCGGCAGCCAGGACAGGGCGTCGTCCGCCCGCGCCGCCCATTTGCCGGCCCAGGTCCAGTCCCGGCCGCCACGATCGCCGCGGTAGCCCCACATGGCGTCGGCGGTGTTGGCGAAGCGATAGAGCACGGCGCCAGGCAGTCCGGCGATGGCGAACCAGAACAGCGGCGCCACCACCGAGTCGTTGAGGTTCTCGGCCAGCGACTCGATGGCGCTCTCGCGCACCTCGCCGGCATCCAGGCGCTGCACGTCTCGGCTCACCAGACGGGCGAGGCGTTCACGGCCTTCGGGGAGCGAGCGCCCCAGCGCCGCCTCCACCGCCGCCACCTCGTCACGCAGCATGCGCCAGGCCAGCAGCGGCTTGAGGCACAGCGCGAGCACCACCGTGGCCAGCAGCGCGGGCAAGGCGCCAACGGCCCATTGCAGGGTCCAGCCCAGCGCCGTCGCCACGAAGGCGCCGACGAGCCATGCCAGCGCACCGCGCACGAAGGGCTCGGCACGCCGCGCATCGCCAGGCAGCGGCGCCACATGGCGACCGGCCCAACCCAGCCAGCGGCCCATGCCGACCACCGGGTGCAGCCGCACCGGCGGCTCGCCCAGCCAGCGGTCGACGGCGAGCGCCAGCCAGAGCGCGGCGGCCAACACGACCGGGCTGTCGATCACCGTGGCCTAGTCCTCGATGCCGCGCTGGGCCGGAATGCCCGCGTCGAAGGCATGCTTGACCTTGCGCATCTCGGTCACCGTGTCGGCGATGTCGATCAGCTCCTGCGGGCAGCGCCGGCCGGTGAGCACCACGCTCACCGACGAGGGCCGCTGTGCGAGCACCTCGATCACCGGCTCCAGCGGCAGCCAGCCGTAGATCAGCGGATAGGTGATCTCGTCCAGCACCACCAGGAAGTGCTCGCCGGAACTGATGGCCGCCGCCGCCCGGGTCCAGCCATCGCGCGCCAGTTGCGCGGAGCGCTCCAGGTCCTGGCTCTTCCAGCTGAAGCCGTCGCCCAGGCCTTCGATGGGCATCCCCAGTTGCTCGAACACGCGGTGCTCGCCGAAGCGCGCACTGGGCACCTTCATGAACTGGAAGATGCGCACCGGCTTGCCGCGGCCATGGGCGCGGATGGCCAGGCCGAAGGCGGCGGTGCTCTTGCCCTTGCCGTCGCCGGTGTTGACGATCAGCAGCCCGCGGCGCTCGCCTTCGGGCTTCTCGTAGGGCTTGGTCTGGGGCGGGGTTTCGGTCTGCATGAGGGTTCTCGGAAAAGGGTTCAGCGGTGCAGCGCCACCCACTGGTCGTCGACACGGTGGATGCGGATGCGATGGTCGAAGACGGCCTCGATGGCGGCATGGGTGGCGGCATCGCCGCAGGGGCCGTGGTGCAGAAGGCGGCCGCCGGCCATCACCATCAGGTCGTCGGCCAGCAGTGCGGCATGCAGCTCGTGCAGCACGGTGACCACGGTGCGGCCGGCATCGGCCAGGGTGCGGGCCAGCGCCAGGCAGTCGGCCTGGTGCGGCGGGTCGAGGTTGGCCAGGGGCTCGTCCATCATCAGCACGCCCGCCTCCACGGCCAGCGCGCGGGCGAGCAGCACGCGCTGACGCTCGCCGCCGGAAAGCTGCGACAGCGCACGGGCACGCCAGTCCCAGGCCTGGGTCTGGCGCAGCGCGCGTTCGACGGCCGCATGGTCGGCCTCGGACGGTGCAGCCAGCCAGCGCTGGTGCGGCAGGCGGCCGAGCATGGCGACGTCGTAGGCCGTGAGGTCGTCGGCGGCCGGGTCGGCCGCGCCGCCCTGCGCCAGCCAGGCCAGGCGTCGGGCGCGGGTCCGGTGCGGCCATTCAGAGAGCAGCCGGCCATCCAGCCGCACCTCGCCGTCCGCGGGCGCCAGCAGGCCGGCCATAGCCTTGAGCAGCGTGGACTTGCCCGCGCCGTTGGGGCCGACGATGCTGGTCCAGCGGCCCGCCTGCAGGCGCAGCGTCACACCGTGAACGACCGGCGCATCGCCGAGCCGGACACCCAGGCTCCGCGCCTCCAGCACGGGTGCGTCGACCGCTGCGCCGCGGTCTGCCTGGCCGGCCGCGGCTCCGGTCGATGCGCCTTCCGCGCGGGCGTGCATGGCGGCGGCGAGATCGGCGTTCATCGCCCACCTCCGCGCGAACGCTTGTGCATCAGAAAGAGCAGGTATCCGCCGCCCAGCACGGCCGTGAGCACACCCACCGGCAGCTCCTGCGGCGCGATCAGCCACCGCGCCAGCAGATCGGCCGCCATCAGCAGCGCGCCGCCCATGAAGGCCGACAGCATCAGCAGTCCCGCATGCGTGGTCTTGACGATCGAGCGCACCAGGTGCGGCGCCGCCAGGCCGACGAAGGCGATCAGCCCCGTCTGCGCCACGGCCGCGCCGGTGGCCAGCGACAGCACCGCCACCAGCGCCGCGCGCATGGCCGGCAGCGGCAGGCCCAGGCTGGCGGCGGTGGCCTCGCCCAGCGCCAGGCCATCGAGCACCGGCGCCAGCAGCCGCGCCGCGATCAGGCATCCCGCCAGGGCGACGGCCATGATGGCGCAGGCATTCCAGCCCACCAGCGCCGTGTTGCCCAGCATGAACACGACCAGCGCCTGCAGGATGTCGGCCGAGGACAGGGTGAACAGGTCCTTGATGGCGCCCAGCACCATGCCCACGATCACGCCGGCCAGCAGCAGGCGCAGCGTGTGCTGGGCGCCGCGGGCCAGGGTCAACGTCAGCAACACGGCCGCCACGGCGCCCGCGAAAGCCGCGCCCGTGAGGCCCAGCCGCACGCCCCAGGCCGCCGCGGCGGGCGAGCCGCCGATGGCGCCCAGCGCCAGGGCCACGCCCAGGCCGGCGCCCGAGGCGCTGCCCAGCAGCCAAGGGTCGGCCAGCGGGTTGCGGAACAGGCCTTGCGCCACGGCACCCGCCAGCCCCAGCAGTGCGCCGGCCAGCCAGGCCCCGGTGGTGCGCGGCAGGCGGATGTCGCGCACGATCTGCCAGGCGATGGGGTCGTCGACCAGCTGCCACAGGCGTTCGACGCCGGTGCTGCCCACGGCCGCGCCGAGCGCGCCCAGCAGCACCGCCGCCAGCAGCAAGGCCAGCGTGAGCACCCGGGCGCGGCGGCCCTGCTGCAGGTGGAGGGCCATCACTCGGCCAGGGGCCGGCCGGACAGGCAGTCGGCCATCAGGCGCGCGGCCTCGCCCATGCGCGGGCCGGGGCGCACCAGCACGTCGGCCTGCGCGGCGCTGAAGCGGCAGATGCGGCCGTCGCGCACGGCGCGGATGCCGGCCCAGCCCGGCCGCTGCTCCATGCCCGCAGCGCTGCGCACACTGACCATGATCAGGTCGGGATCGGCCCGAACGACGAACTCCGGGTTGAGCTTGGGAAAGGGCCCCATCGCCGCCGGCACGATGTTGCGGGCGCCCAGTCGGGCCAGCGTCTCGCCCATGAAGGAGCTCTCGCCCGCCGCGTAGGGGCCGTTGTTGACCTCGAAGTACACGCGCTGGCCGCGGCGCGCGGGCGGCACGGACTGCGCGGCGGCGTCCAGCTCGCCCTGCAGCCGCTGCCACAGCGCGGGCGCGCCCGGCTGGCCCAGCAGCGTGCCGACCTTGGCCATCACGCGCTCGACATCGGCCTGGGTCTTGGGCTCCAGCACCGCAACCTTCAGGCCCAGGGCCTGCAGCCGGTCGACCACGCGCGAGGACTTGGCCAGCAGCACGAGGTCGGGCTTCAGGGCCACGACCGCCTCGACATTGGGATCGATGCCGCCGCCCACCTGCGGCAGGTTGTGCACCGGCGCCGGCCAGTTGGAATAGCGGTCCACGCCCACCAGGCGCTCGCAGGCGCCAAGCACGCAGACGGTTTCGGTGAGCGAGGGCAGCAACGTCACGATGCGCTGCGGCGGCTGGGCGAGGCGCACGATGGCGCCGCGTTCGTCCACCACCTCCACCGGGGCGGCGAGCAGGGCGGGCGCGGCGGCGGCGAGCAGCAACGCGGCAAAGGCCGCGCGCAGGGCGCGGCCGGTGCGCAGGAGGGGCCAGGTCGTCATCCGTTGTCCTTCACGGTCAGGGGCAGGCCGGCCACCATCAGGGTGACGCGGCGGCAGGCGGCGGCCACATGCTGGTTGAGCTGGCCCAGCGCGTCGACGAAAGCCCGGGTTTCTTCGCCCAACGGGATCACGCCCAGGCCGATCTCGTTGCCGACCAGCACCACGGGCCCGGGCGCCCGCGACAGCGCCTCCACCAGCAGCAGGGCCTCGGTGCGCCAGTCGGGCAGCGCGGCGCGCTGCGGATCCAGCCCGGGCGGCATCAGCAGATTGGTCAGCCACAGCGTCAGGCAGTCGACCACCAGCAGCGTGTCCGGACGGCTCAGCGCGCCGATCAGCTCGGGCAGGCGCAGCGGCTCTTCCACGGTCTCCAGGCCGGGCACGCGCTCGGCCCGCTCCTGGCGATGGCGGGCGATGCGCTGCGTCATCTCGGCGTCCCAGGCCTGGGCGGTGGCGATGAGCACGGCCCGCCGCCCGGGCGCGCCGGCCAGCCAGTCGCCAGCCGCCGATTCGGCGCGGCGCGACTTGCCGCTCTTCTGGCCGCCGAGGATGAATTCGTGGGCGTTGTCCGTCATCAGGAGGCCGATGTTCGCAGCAGGGGCCGCCCGTCGAACAGGCGGGCCGTAACCGCGGGGTCGGAGGGAAACCAGGCGTGGAAGTAGCTGGCCCGCACCGGCCCCTGCGCATACAGCGCCTCGCCAGCATCGGCCTTGGGCTTGGCACCGGGCCGCGCGCTGCGCGCCAGGGGCGCCAGCACCGTCTCGCAGCGCGAGTAATGGAAGGTGTGGCCGCGCAGCAGCCCGCCGTCGATGGCCAGCCATTGCGAGCCCAGGCCCGCCAGGCGCGGCTGCATCACGGTGCGGCCGGGCAGCAGGCCCCACAGGCGATGGCTGCGGCCTTCCTTGTCCACCAGTTCGTCGAACAGGCTCATCATGCCGCCGCATTCGGCCCAGACCGCGCGGCCCTGCGCCACATGCCCATGCAGGGCCGCGCGCAGGTCGGTACGCGCGGCCAGGCGCTCGGCATGCAGCTCGGGATAGCCGCCCGGTAGCCACAGCGCGTCGCATTCCGGCAGGGCATCGCCCGCCAGCGGCGAGAAGAAGGCCAACCGCGCGCCGAGCTGCACCAGCAGGTCGAGGTTGGCGGCATAGAGGAAGCAGAAGGCCGCGTCGCGCGCGATGGCGATGGTGCGGCCCGCCAGCAACGCCGGCACGGGCGCGGCTGCAGGCGGCGCCGCGAAGTCGACCTGCGGCAAGGCCGCGAGTCCGCCCTGCCCCAGTGGCGTGGCGGCGAGTGCGTCCGCGGCGGCGTCCAGCCGGGCCAGGCCGTCGTCCAGCTCGGCGCTGGCCACCAGGCCCAGGTGCCGCTCGGGCAGGCCGAAGTCGGCGCTGCGCGGCAGCCCGCCCAGCCAGTGCGCCGGATCGCGCAATGAGCCACGCAGCATCTCGCCGTGGCGCTCGCCGGCCACTCGGTTGGCCAGCACGCCGGCCCAGGGCAGGCCCGGGCGGTAGCTCTGCAGCCCATGCGCCAGCGCGCCGAAGGTGCCAGCCATGGCGCCGGCGTCGATCACGGCCAGAACCGGCAGGCCCAGGCGCTGGGCCAGGTCGGCCGCGCTGGGTTCGCCATCGAACAGGCCCATCACGCCCTCGACCACGATGAGGTCCGCCTCGCAGGCGGCCGCGTGCAGGCGGGCGCGGGCATCGGCCTCGTCCGTGATCCACAAGTCCAGCGAGTGCACGGGCGCCCCGCTGGCCATGGCCAGCCATTGCGGATCGAGGAAATCGGGCCCGCACTTGAAGGCCCGCACGCGACGGCCCTGCCGCGCGTGAAGCCGCGCCAGGGCCGAGGCCACGGTGGTCTTGCCCTGGCCCGAGGCCGGGGCCGCCACCAGCACTGCGGCGCAGGTGGCGGGCCCGCGGGCGCCGTCGGTCAGCGCGGCGTCCACTTCAGGCCCACGTAGGCCGTGCGGCCGGCCGTCGCGTAGTTGTTGGCCAGCACGTAGTTCTTGTCGGTGGCGTTGTCCAGCCGCGCGACCAGGCGCAGGTCGGGGCGCAGCTGCACGCTGCCATACAGGTTGAGCAGGCCGTAGCCGGCCAGCACGATCTTGTTGGCCGTGTCGTCGAAGCGGCGCGAGGCCAGCTGCACCTCTGCTCCCACGGTCCAGATGCCCTGCGTCCAGTCGCCGCCGAAGGTGGCGTAGCGCTTGGCACGGCGAGGCAGTTGTCGGCCGGTCTCGGAATCCTTCGGGTCCTGCACGTCGATGGAGCCGCGCAGCGTGAAGTGATCGCCGAAGCGGTGGTCGGCGGCCAGCGTGGCGCCCTGGTACACCGCGCGTCCCACGCTGGCGTAGCAGCCGAAGAGCGAGGCGCAGCTCGTGCTGGTGCTGCTGAACACGATCAGGTTGCGCACGCGGTTCTCGTAGACCACCAGGCTGGCATTGGTGCGGCCGTCGCCATAGCGCACACCGACCTCCGCATTGCGTCCGGTCTCGGGCTTGAGGCTGGCATCACCGTACTCGCTGAAGCGCTGGTACAGCGTGGGCGCGCGGAAGGCCGTGCCGGCGGCCGCCGTGACGCGCCAGTTCTTCACGAACTCGTAGCCGTAGGAGGCGCTGCCGGTGGTCTTGCCGCCGAACTCGCTGTCGTCGTCGTGGCGCACGTTGAGCTGCACCGTGTGGGCGCCCTGATGGAAGCCGTAGCCGAGGGCCAGGGCATCCTGCGCGCGGTCGCGGTTCAGGGTCTTGCGCCAGTCGGTCAGCGAGGGGTTGAGCAGTTCGTCCTCGCGGCGCTCGAGCGCGGCCGTGAAGCGGTGCGGGCCGTACTTGCCTTCGGCCTGCAGCAGGTAGCCGCGCAGTTGGGTGTCCGTGATGTATGTGGTGCTGGGGTAGCCCGCATAGCCCGCAGCGATGCGGGCCGAGGTGGTCTCGTACCGGCTGTTGCTGTCGGTCACCTGCAGCAGCGTCTTCCAGTGCTCGGTCCATTGGGCCGTCCAGCTGAGGCCGGCCGTGCGCAGGTGGTAGAGATTGCGGTCGTCGGTCGCGTTGGCGAGGCGGTAGCCGGTGCCCGAGGTCGCGTCGTAGCCCGACGTGGTCTCACTCTCCAGCACGGTGGCCTCGATGCGGTGCTGCGCATTGATCTGCCAGCCCAGGCGCACATTGGCCGAGCTCGCACGGTAGAGGTCGTCGTCGGGGTTGTGGTTGATGTTGGGCGTGCGCACGTCGAAGCCGCGCGTGGTTGTGTAGCCGGCGCCCAGCGAGTAGTCGAAGGCCCCCGACTTGCCAGACAGCCCCACCTGCGCATCGCGCAGGCCGCGACTGCCCGCGCCCACGCTCACCGTGGGCGAGATGCCGTCCTCGCCGCGGCGCGTGAACAGCTGCACCACGCCGCCGATGGCGTCCGAGCCATAGACCGCGGCGGCCGGGCCGCGCAGCACCTCGATGCGATCGATCTGCCCGAGCGGCAGCGATTCCCAGGCGGCGCCGCCGGTGGACTGCGAGTCGATGCGCACGCCGTCGAGGTAGACGGCGGTGAAGCGCGTCTCGGCGCCGCGCAGGAACACGCTGGTGGTGTTGCCGATGCCGCCGTTGCGCGAGATCTGGACGCCGGGCAGGCGCGCCAGGAGGTCGGCCACGCCGGTGGCGCCGCTGTTCTCGATGGCCTGGCGGTCGATCACCGACACGTCGGAGACCAGCTCGGACAGCGGTTGCTCGACACGTGTGGCGGTGACCACGGTTTCCTGGAGGGTGGCCGTCTGGGCCAGCGCGCCCAGCGGCGCAAGAAGGGTCATGGCCGCGGCCACGGACGACAGGGGGCAGGTGCGCGACAAGGCGCGCGCGGAAGAACCAACGCGGGTGATCATGGTGTGGAAGCCGAAGCTCCGTGAAGCATGTCCCTGGCCGGCCTCCCCGCCGGCGATGGGACGTCATGGCTGCCGCGCTCTCGTGGAGGTCGCGCGGCAGCCGCCTGTGTTGGCCGGTATCCGGGCTGGCAGCGCGCGCCGGCCGCCTTCCCAGGGATCGCGTGTCGACGATCTCCAGTGGCTTGCTTGGACGACGTGGCGCGTGCGTGAACACATGCGCCGGCTGCTTCACCGTTGCGGGGGCAGCGCAGGCTTGCCGGTGGCCGGCGCCGGGTCCGAGCCTGCTTCCTGCCCTGGGGCGGAAGGGTTCGATCCCGGTGCCGGCCTTGCGCGCTGGCATGCGCGCGGGCTCCTGCTTCCCGTTGAACTGCGACGCGCGAACCGCGCCGCGAGCACCAACAACGGCGCGCATTGTAGGCAGACGCCGACAGGCCGGCCCCTACAATCGCCGACCATGTCTGCACCGAGCCCCATCGATCAGATCGCCGAGCGCGTGGAACGGCTGCTCGTCCGCCACGAGGAAATGCGGCGCACCAACGCGCTGCTTGTGCAGCAGGTCGATGCACTCACCCGCGAGCGCGACGCGCTGCGGGCCCGGCTGACGACGGCCCGCACCCGCATCGACGCCATGCTGGAACGGCTGCCGGCCGAGCCGACCTCCGACGCCGACGCATCCACATCCACCTCCGCCGCGCCATGAATCAGATCGAAGTCCGGATCATGGGCCAGAGCTACCTGCTGGCCAGCCCCGACGATGGCGAGGACGCCCTGCGCGAGGCCGTGGCACGGGTGGACGCGGCCATGTGCAGCATCCGCGACGCAGGCAAGGTGAAAGCGCGCGAGCGCATCGCCGTCCTGGCCGCGCTCAATCTGGCGTACGACCTGATCCAGCGCGAATCGGCACCTGCGCCTACACCCGCACCGACTGCGATGGCGGATGGCGATCCGGAGCGCGCGGCCCATCTCATCCGCCGCCTCGACCAGGCCCTGGCCGGTGATGGGTTACTGCTGTAGCACTACGCCTTTTACGCACGTCTTGCGCCGCCTTGCAAGCCGCGCGCGACAAGGCCAACACGGCACACGGGACACTGCAGACACGCCGCGGCCGAGGCATAGAATGAACTCGTCTGCGATGCCGCCGGGCTTTATATTTCCTTGAACCAATGCTCTATGGAGCCCGGGCTTGGTACATCGCCTGGCAAGCGTGATCATCTCGCGTCAGATGAACCCAATGCCTTGCTGCCCTCGCCCACCTGAACCCTGCGTTCAGGATGACGGTCCGGTGGCATTCGCAGACACCTCTTCCTTCAACGGCCCCTTCACGGGGCCGTTGTCATGTGTGCCACGCCCCGCACATACGCGGGCGCCGCACCGCGCGGATAAAAATACGACGGAGACTCCCTCATGGGCATCGAACCCCTGCTGATCGTCGAGCTCGGCCTGCTCGGGCTGGGCGCCGGCTTCCTGGCCGGCCTGCTGGGCATCGGCGGCGGCATGCTGATGGTGCCCTTCCTCACCTACATCATGAGCACGCGCGGCGCCTCGGCCGACCTGGCGGTCAAGATGGCCATCGCCACCTCGATGGCGACCATCATGTTCACCTCCATCAGCAGCGTGCGCGCGCACCACAAGCGCGGCGCCGTGCGATGGGACATCGTGCGGCACCTGGCGCCCGGCATCGTCATCGGCAGCCTGGTGGGCAGCCTCGGTGTGTTCGCGCTGCTCAAGGGCTCGGTGCTGGCCATCTTCTTCGCGCTCTTCGTGGGCTTCTCGGCCACGCAGATGTTTCTCGACAAGAAGCCCGCGCCGAGCCGGCAGATGCCGGGCACGGGCGGCCAGTTCGCCGCGGGCGGCGTCATCGGCTTCATCTCCGGCCTGGTCGGCGCGGGCGGCGGCTTCATCAGCGTGCCTTTCATGACCTGGTGCAACGTGCCGATCCACGCGGCCGTGGCCACCAGCGCGGCGCTGGGTTTTCCGATCGCGGTGGCCAATGTGGCGGGCTACATCGCCAGCGGCTGGTCGGTGCAGGGACTGCCGCAGGGCGCCTTCGGCTACATCTGGCTGCCGGCGCTGGTGGTCGTGGCACTGTGCAGCGTGCTCATGGCACCGTTGGGCGCACGGGCGGCCCACGCACTGCCGGTCAAGAAGCTCAAGCGTGTCTTCGCCAGTGTGCTGTACGTGCTGGCGGTGTACATGCTCTGGAAGGGACTGTCCGCGTGAGGCGCGGATCGCGCGCGCTGCATCGGTCGCTCAAGGCGCCACTGCCGTGAAGCCAACCTGCCCGCTGTATGAGCCGGCGCGAATCGAGGGGCCCGCATTGAGGCCGAACGTCCAGTTGGCAGAACGCTGAGTCACCAGGTTGCCGAAGGCTGTCCCGGAAACGGTGACGGCGGCACCGGTGCCAGCGGCCGGTATTGCTGGCGCCGGCAGTCCGCCGTTGTCGGAACTCACCGTGACGCTTCCCATGGGAATCACCGCGCTGCCGGCTGCAAGTGGCGAAAGAACCGTGGCCTGAAGACTCACCGTGCCCGCGTTGCTCCCGACTTCGACTGCGAGCACGTTGTTGCTGGGGCTGACGGTGAAAGTGGGTGCGGCGGCGGTCCAAGGAACGGCCTGTGAATTTCCGTTTGTGGCGACCGTGGGCGCACCGGGTAGCACGGCACCCACATTGAAGCCCACGGTCGCTAAACCAGCACCAGGTGGGCCGACGCGCAGGTACATGTATTTCCCGATGTTGATGCGGAAGTCCAGACGGGCGGATACCGTGTAGGGGCTATTGGTGTCACTGACCTGCTCCGCGAAAGACGGGGTCGGAAGTGTCAGAACCGCAAGGCCCCATAGCGCGGCGGCGCGACGCGCGCCCTGCGTCACCGGAACTCTGCCTCCACCCGGAAGCTGCCATCTTCCCAATCCAGGAGGCCCGACGCCTTGACCGGCAAGCTCAATGTCTCCGGCATCACGCCTTCGTCGGCCCGCGGCGACAGCGGCAACTGGCGGGTCTGGCCCGGCATGATGGGCGTACTTTCTGGCGTCCATTCCTGTTGGCGCCCATCCGTCGCACGCACGTCCAACGCTCCGCTCAGACGACCATGGGCGTCACCCTCGTTGCGCACCACAATCACCGGCTGTCGCCGGCCTTGATGCTCCCGCACCACCGCGTCCTGGAGCACGAGCTTGGGCGCTGCGCCGCCCACGGCGACGTAGACCGCGACTGCAATCCGGCCGCTCACCGGCAATTGCAATGCCATGCCGCGCTCGCGCACCAACGCCTGATAGGCAGGCTCCACACCTTCGATGACGACCATGAAGCGGCACTCTTGTCTCTCAGCGCCGGAGGGAACCTCCACTTGAAAGCGCATGGCCCGCCTTTCCTGCGGCCCGAGCTTGAGGGATCGCCGCTCCAGCGTGACCCAGGGCCGGCAACTGCCAGGCAGCAGCTCATCGTGATAGCCGATCTGTCCCTCCGGGGAGTAGGTCCAGTCAAGGGTACGCACGGAAAGCTCGACCGCGGAGCTGCCCATGTTCTGCACGTCAAGGACCTGGCCCACGCGACTACCGGCAGCAGCGCTCAGTTCATAACGGGACGGGGCCACGCCCACTTCGAAGGGGGCCGCCAGGACCGCGCAGGGAACGAGCGCCGCGGCCATGACGAAACACACGCGGGTGACGCATCCCTTCAAACGTTGGATAACCTTGTTCATGCGTCCTCGACTCTGGTCGCTCTTCACGGCAACACCTCGATAAAAAAGTAGGTTTCAAGATCCAGTCCACGCGTTGAGGCAGGACGCCACTCGCGAAGATCCAGTTGAAGCCGGAGATCAAGCCGTTCGGTGATCCACGGCCCCGGCACGACACCGGTCCAGACCAACCGCTGCTCACCTGCCATTGCCGATCCAGGCGCAAGTGCATCGCTGCCCGACCATTCCACCCTGAGCCCCGCAGGCGACCTCAAGCCTGGCACCAGGGACGGCACCACGAGATAGATGCGTGCTCGCTTCCCAGCGTAGGGGGCGGTCGCCAGGCGGTATTCGACGCCCCGGAACATCGCCGAGACATACGGCGATCCCGCTTGGATCGATGCCGTGTCCACGCTCGCCGGAATTCGCGCGCGGGGCGACGCCGAGTCGTCCAGCCGCTGTGCATGCGCGACACCCGCAGCGTGCAGCGTGAGGAGCAGGACGATTGCACGCGTGAGCCTGAGGCTCAGCAAGCTCCGGAAGCGCTGCCCGTATCGGGCTGCGGGCGGCAAATCGATCATGACAAGCGATGGCGCGAGGCACCCACGTGATCAGTTCATGGTGGCGGTGAACGTCACGCGCCCCTGGTAGCTGCCTGCCGGATACAGCGTGCTGTTTGCATAGGTGAAGCTGAGGGTGTTGCTCAGTTGTGTTCTGCTTGGTCCCGAAAACAGCGTCTGGAGGAATCCCGGCAAGCTGAACTGCGCCAGTTGCTGGCTTGTGGAACCGTTGAAACTTCCGGTCTGGATGTCGTTCCCGGCATTGGCGCCGGTATCAAGGTTGGAGGACACCCAGCTGATGCTCGAAAAAGGGATCACCGTACTGCCACAGCTGATCGCGGTGAGGCACTGCAGTCCCACTGAGGACGACGCCGTGAGCGTGACCGCACTGGGCGAGAAGTAGCCCGTTTTGTCGGCCGACACCGTGATCAGGACGGATGAAGCCCCGGTGCCAGAAATGGCGCCAGGATTGGGTGCGACATCGGCGCCGCTCACATCGAAGACGACCTGATCGATCGATGCGCCCGCCGCTCCAACCCTCAGGCTGATGCCTTGGGTGACGGAGATGTAGGTCGTCAGGATCACGGCCTGCGCCGGGTCGATGAACGAGGCGGCAATGGCGCCGGCCAGCAGCCATCGCAGCCCTCTCAAACGTGCATACGCCATCGGTCAGACGATCTGCACCGCCCGAATGCGGTCATACCCCGGAGGCCGTGTATGTCACCGTCGCGCTGTACGCACCTGCCGTCCAGCTCGTCGGCGTACCGTTGAGGGTATAGGTCCAGCTGCCGCTGGCGAGCACGTTGCTGGCGATGGTGGATGACGAACACGCACCAAGATCGCCGCCGGGATGCGCGAGCGTTCCCGAGCCGGATACGGCGAAGCTGGAGTTGGGCGGCCCTCCCGCTGCCGACCATGCACCGACCGCGCAGCTGAGTGTGCCCACGCCGGCGTTGGTCCAGGCAGCCACTGTCAGCGCGGAAGGCTGCGAACCGACCGCCAGGGTCGGTGCAGCAGCGTTCCAGTTGATCGCCGTGTTGTTGCCATTGTTCGGACTGGTCGGCCCGTTCTGAATGGAAAACGTGGGCGCCCATGTCAGGCTGGACTGCGTGGCGTTGGCCGCCCCCACCCGCAAAAGGATGAGCTTGGGGACCGTCACCGACAGGTTGACCCTTCCGGTGGCGGTCAGGGTGCCAGAGCCCGAGGACGCGTAGCCATAGGTGGACTCGGCCCGGGCCGGTGTGCCAAAACACACGACGGACAGAAGCCCCACCGCGAGCGCCAGCGCTCCTCTAGCCCAGAGTTGGCTGGAACGCGCGCGGAGTTGAATGTCGATCCGCGTCATCACACTCCCGTGGCTGTGTAGGTGACGGTGGCCGTGTAGGAGCCTGCGGACCAGCTGGCCGGAGTGCCGCCAAGCACATAGGTCCAAGTGCTCGCGGCCAATGCATTGCTCGGGAAGGTCGTCGACTGGCAGGCACCCAGGTTGGCACCCGGGTGAGGCAAGGTACCAGAGGAGTTCACCGTGAAGTTGCTGTTGAGGGGTCCACCGCTGGCCGGGCTCCAGGCGGCAACCGCGCAATTGATGGTTCCACTGCCTGCGTTCGTCCATGCGGTCACGGCGAGTGCGCCTGGCTGCGTGCCGGCCGTCGCGGTCGGGGCATTGGCATCCCAGTTCACAGCCGTGTTGTTGCCCGTCGTGGGCACGGTGGATGCCGCAGGAATGCTGTAGCCCGACGTCCAGGACAGCGTGTCCACTACCGTGTTCGCGCTACCCACGCGCAGCAGCAGCAGTTTGGGCACGGTGACAGACAGGTTGACCCGTGCGTTTGCAGTGACGGTACCGGTGCCGGACGACGCATAACCATAGGTGGACTCGGCCAGCGCCGGGGTGCTGGCGAGTGCGCCAACTGCCAAAGCAACGGCTGCGACACGGTTTTGGAAGAAGTGCTGTTTTCTCATCGTGGTTCCTCTCTGAAGTACGGGCTGCTGAAAAACTCTTTTTTGGAAGTGCGGCGGAATTCGCGAGTCGCGTCCTCACCGCGTCGTATAGCGCTCGCTGTCATCTCTGCCGCAGCCGGAGGACTCATGGCGTCCCTCGCACAAGCGCAAGCGTGACCGAGCCCGTACCGCGCAGGGGGACTTCGACCCCTGCGCCGTACCCAGAATCCACCCAGGGAAGCGGGATGCTCTCGGGCGTCACGCTCAACCGGTGCCGACCCACTGCGACCAAGCGGAATTCGAAGCGACCGTTGCGATCAGTGACGGTTCGGAACCGCCCGTCGAGCACGACTTCGACACCTGCTGCGAGGGCCTCACCCGGCTGCTGTATGCCGTCACGGTTCGCATCCAGGAACACCTGCCCTTCGATGTCGCCACTGCCTGCACCCGCCGCCCGGTCGCCGATCGGTGCAAATGGCTGGCCACTCTGCCCTTGCCATCGAAGGTAGAGCTGGAGCGTCTTTTCGTTGCTTCGATAGACCTGGGCCGTATCCGCCAGGGTTCGAACCAGAGCAGTTCGCGCCTGATTGAGGCTCAGGGTCGCGCCTACTCGCCAGCCCGCAGCAAGGCTCTGCTCCAGCGAGAGGCTCCCAGACAGGCCCCTGCTGGTGTAGAGCCCACCGGTTCGCGACGTGTAGCGAAGATTGCCCTGCACTTCGACCGTGCCGGCCAGCCTGCCGCGAAACTGTGCGCCGGCCGTGGGGTAATGGCGGACGACGCCGCCGCTTTCGTCTCGCGCATAGCCGATGAGGGTCGTGAACTCTCTGCCTCCGTTGGACGCGCGGGCATCGAACCAGTCCTGCTCCCAGACCAGCTCCTGACCGGTTGCGGTGTCACTGTCGGCCGCAACCGAACGATTGCGTTGCACGGTGAGCGTGAGACGGCTGCGCGGCAGTCCGAAAAATCGGCTTTGGCCGTACCAGGACGCGAGAAAACTCTTCTGCGTGCTGCTCGGAGTCGAGGCTTCGGCGTTCCAGTTGCTGCCGAAGTTCGTACCACCCTGCTGATGCAGGACGGCAGCCGAGAAGCTGCCCCCGATGGCGCTGTCGCGGTCCAGAAGATATTGCCCGTTGAGGGAAAACGCTCGCCGCGAGCGTTCTGTACCGCTCTGGTATGCCTCCTGCGGACCGCGGTCCAGGTCGACCCCGCCGCCCCAGCTGAGCCGCGCGCTCGTGTAATCGACGCGCCAGTGGCCTCCGCTGGTCCCGGTCGCCAGCGAAGTGTCACCAAAATGAAGATTGGGGCGCGCAACGAACAGGCTCGCGGTGTGCCTGTAGGAGCCCAGACGCACAGCCCCTTCGGCGAACAGACCGACGGAGCTTCCCTGGGCGACATCGGGAGTGCTCGATTGCACTCTGCTTGCAATCAGCGTGAGCCGGCCACGGGGTTCGCCATCGCGCAGGGGCCAGTTGTTGCGCCCGACCGAGGCCGCGAAGCTGCGTACGTCTTTCGATCCGCTGCCCTGCCCTCTCCACCCGTCGTAGTAGAAGGCCGGTACGTTGTTCGCCTGCTCGATCTGAAAAGCCGCAAAACCATCGCCGTCCACTCGCCTGGTCATCGCGATCCAGCTCTTGCTGCCCTGGCTACGCTCGAAGCCCGGATAGGGGCTTCCCACCAGCCAACCGCGCAAGCCGCCCCCGAGCCGCAGTTCGCCGTCTGCGTCGAACAGGCGCACCGATGCGCCACGCAACGGGCTGCTTCCAAAGGCCAGCCGTTCATACCGCTGAAGACCGTCCGTGCGCTCGGCATAGAAATCGCCGAGCGCGATGTCGGCGAAACGTCGGGAGGTCAGCGGCACACCGGTCATGCGCAGGGTCAAACGGTCGCCACTGGCATGGGTGGACTGTCCAAGCGATCCCAGCCCGAAGAGTCCGGACTGCGAATCACCGTTGGCGCCGCGACCGTCGAACTGAAAGCTCAAGTCTCCGAAATTGAGCATCTCGCGCCGGTACTCGGCATGGATACCGGCTTCGAAGGCATGCAGCGATGCGCCGCTGTCGTCTGAATTTGCCCAACCCGCGCGCGACTCCACCACCCAGGACCGCACGCCTGCGAGCTCGCCTCCGACGGGTGCTGTCGCGGTGTCTGCTGAATCCAGGACGGATTCGTCCATGACGCGGTCCACATAGGCCTGCGGCGCCCGCTCCAACTGCGCTCGCAAACGCGCCTGTTCTGCCTCGAAGCGACTCATTGGCTCCACTCGTACCGATCCGCCAGCGTCCTGCGCGCCGCACGGCCAAGCACAAAGGCCACCAAGGACGGCCAACATCCAACGACGGCCAATTGCAATCCGGGCCGCACCGCTGCACCTCACCTGTGCCGGCCCGCCACAAGGGCGGACAGCGATCGCGGCGCAGAGCCAAGCCCATCTTTGCGGCTTGGAACCACGTGCAATGAATCAGTTCGATTTGCCGGCAAGCGCTCCGACCTTTTCAAGGCCCCTCCTTGGATTCGCCTAGCCATGAATCAATGACCAGAAGCGTGAGTTAAATCATGACGGGCATGCTCGCGAAAGATTGACGATGACAGCATGAATTAGAACTTTATGAGGACATTCACACACTTACCAGGTATTTTTTAGGACGCCAGCCCTGCCTTGATCGAGATTCACCACCTAATTAAAAATTAGGTGAATAATTTAAAAGAAAAGTTTTTCAAAAGCTCAACACGCGTTCACGAGCGGGCCACCGCAGCATCAGAAAGGTCCAGCATTGACGGCCATTCCGCTGTCGAATGCGCCCCCGTGGCCCGGGCTTGCGATCTGCAAATCGAAATCGACGTCGTCGCAGACGCGGCAACAACTCAGACGGTGCTGCGCTTCACGCGCCGGCGGCCGGACTCGGCACCGGATTCAAAGAGGGCCTGCCAACGTCTTGGGCTCGAAGCTCTGGAAGTCCACAGGCAAGAGATCGCGGACGACGCCTTCCGCAGTCAAGCGCACCAGCGCGCCACCTGCTCTCGCAGATCCATCCAAAGGGCGTAGCCTGCGGCCGTGGCAAGCAGCAGCCCAGCCACCCGCGTGCCCGCTGCTGCCCGCCAGGTCCCCTGTCCGCCGCGCAGGTACGACCAGAACCTCGGTGCCAGCCAAAGGCCTGCAGCGCCCCCGGCGCCGAACAGAACCATCAACGTTGCCCCTTCGAAGGGACTGCCGGCCAGCGCCGCCAACATCAACGCCGAATACAACATGCCGCAAGGCATCAACGCCCACACCGAGCCCACCGCCAGCAGCCCCCGCGGGGACGCCGCACAAGTGGCCGCACGTTGCATGGCGCCCCTTCCCAGCTGCGCCGCCCAGAGAGGCTGCCGACCCACGGCGGCCAGGACGATTCCCCAACTCAGCACGACTGCATGCATGAGCAACCACAGGGGCTTGAGTGCCGTCAAGGTGGCACTGAGCGTCGCAAGCATGCCGGTGGCCGACGCCACCAATGCACCGGTTGCCGCATAGCTCAACAGGCGGCCCCCATGAAAGGCAAGCTGCATCGACGGGGTGATTGAGGCAGGCTCGCCACTGCCGCGCGGGAAGATCTGCACCTGGGACTTATCGCCGGCTTGCGCCATGGGCCGCCGTGTGCAAGCGCTCATCAATGAGGTGCAGGCCGGGCCGCACATCATGGCGCAGTGCGGCGCAGAGGCCACGCCAAGCAGCGTCGCCGACAGCGCGAGTCCTTCGATCCAGGCCATGAAATCTCTAGGTCAGCCGGACGTCTGGCCGCTGCCGTCGGTCCGGGGACGTGAGTGCCCTGCCCGCAATGGACGGCGCCCTCGGCACGGGTCGGCAGGCTTGGGGACGCATGGGCAAAGGCCTGGGCGCAGCTCAGATGATGCGTGAGAAGCGGGTGCGCGCCCGGTCGGCCTGCAGGTAGCGGTCGAACACCATGGCGATGGCGCGCACCACGTACCAGCCGGCCGGCGTGACCTCGAGTTCGCGCGCATCCAGGCGTACCAGCCCCTGCTCCGCCAGGGGCTGCAACGCCTGCAGCTCGGCCGCGAAGTACTGGCGGAAGTCCACCAGATTGGCGGCGCCCATGGCCTCGAAGTCGATGCGGCCCTGGCACATGATGGCCATGATGACCGCGCGTCGCACCACGTCGTCGCGGCCCAGGGCCAGGCCGCGCACCACGGGCAGTTGGCCCTGCTGCAGCCGGTCGCGGTAGTCCTCCAGCGTCTTGGCGTTCTGGCTGTAGCTGGCGCCCACACGGCCGATGGCCGAGACGCCCAGGCCGATGATGTCGCAGTCGGGCTGGGTGCTGTAGCCCTGGAAGTTGCGGTGCAGCCGGCCCTGGCGCTTGGCCACGGCCAGGGCGTCCTCCGGCACCGCGAAGTGATCCATGCCGATGTAGACGTAGCCCGCCTCGCCAAACACGCCGATGGCGCGCGAGAGCATGTCGATCTTGGTGGGGCCGTCGGGCAACTCCTGCGACAGGATGCGACGCTGCGGCTTGAAGCGCTCGGGCAGATGGGCGTAGGCGTACAGGGCGATGCGGTCGGGCCGCAGCTCCACCACCTGCGCCAGCGTGCGCTCGAAGGACGTGCTGTTCTGCCGCGGCAGACCGTAGATCAGGTCGGCATTGATCGAGGCGAAACCCAGCCGCCTTGCCGCCGCCATCAGCGCGAAGACCTCGGCCGCGGGCTGGATGCGGTGCACCGCCTTCTGCACCTGCGCATCGAAATCCTGGATGCCGAAGCTGAGGCGGTTGAAGCCCAGCGCCGCCAGGTGCGCGAGGCGGGCCTCATCGACCGTGCGCGGGTCGACCTCGATGGAGCATTCGGCGCCGGGCAGGAAGTCGAAGGACTCGCGCAGCGCCGTCATCAGGGTCGAGAGCTCCTCGTCGCTGAAGAAGGTGGGCGTGCCGCCCCCCAGGTGCAACTGGCTCACCGGCTCACCCCGGCCCAGTTCGGCCACCTGCAACCGCAGCTCGCCCAGCAGGTCCTGCAGGTATTCGGCCGCCCGCTCGTGGTGGCGCGTGATGATCTTGTTGCAGGCGCAGTAGTAGCACAGCGATTCGCAGAAAGGGATGTGCACGTACAGCGACAGCGGCAGCGCGCGCGCGCCGGCCGCCTCGCGGCGCTGGACCAGGGCCTGGGCATACTCCGCGGGACCGAAGGCCTCCACGAAGCGGTCGGCGGTCGGATAGGAGGTGTAGCGCGGGCCCGGCACGTCGAAACGGCGCAGCAGCGACGTCGAAAGCACCGCGGGCTCGGTCGCAAAGGGGGACGGGATGGGCAGAGAACTCATCGCAGCAGGAGGGCACAGCAGCGCCAGGGTTGTTGCCTCTAATGTGCGTTCGAAGCCATGATCGGCGCTTGATCCACGTCAAACAGAAAGTTGATCGCTGTCGGAGAATGACTGACAAGGGAGCCTTCGGACGCCACAGACCCCACGAGCGAGGCGTCGGGCCGTCCCCCCACCCTACAGAGTCGGACACACCATGACCCCAGAATCCATCAAAGTCGCTTGTTCCAACTGCAACCTGCGCGAGTTGTGCATGCCCGTGGGCCTGTCGCCGGAGGAACTGCAGCGACTGGATTCGCTGGTCGCCACGCGCCGCAAGGTGCGCCGCAAGGAACTGCTGTTCCATAACGGCGAGCAGTTCGTCTCGCTCTACGCCATCCGCACCGGCGTGTTCAAGACCCGCATCACCTCCGAGGACGGCCGCGACCAGGTCACCGGCTTCCAGATGGCCGGCGAGATCATCGGCCTGGACGGCATCGTCAACGACCGCCATACCTGCGACGCCGTGGCGCTGGAAGATTCCGAGGTCTGCGTGATGCCCTTCGACCGCATCGAGGAGCTGTCGCGCGAGGTGTCGGCGCTGCAGCGCCATGTGCACCAGATCATGAGCCGCGAGATCGTGCGCGAGCATGGCGTGATGCTGCTGCTGGGCAGCATGCGCGCCGAGGAGCGCCTGGCTGCCTTCCTGCTGAACCTGGTGCAGCGCCTGCATGCGCGCGGCTTCTCGGCCTCCGAGCTGGTGCTGCGCATGACTCGCGAGGAGATCGGCAGCTACCTGGGCCTCAAGCTCGAGACGGTGAGCCGCACCCTCTCCAAGTTCGTCGACGACGGCGTGGTCGAGGTCAACCAGCGGCATGTGCGCATCCTCGACGCGGAAGCACTGCGACGGATGGTCAACCCCACGGTCTGCGCCTGAGCCCCGGGGCCGGTGGCCCGCCAGGGCCACCTGGCACGTCATAAACAGGAAGGACGCCTCGGCGTCCTTCTTCGTTTCGGGGGCTCAGGCCTGGCCGGCGGGCCCGGGCTGCGCATTGACCTGGGCCGGCGTGCGCATCAGCAGCGCCGTCGTCGCGCTGCACACCATGGTCACGACCCAGAAGCCGAAGAAGCCCAGCGCGTAGATGGCCTGCCGCGGCATCTCGAGCACATGGCCGAACCAGCGCAACTCGGCCGGATCGACGAAGCCGAAGACCAGGAACTCCATCAGGCAGGCGGCCAGAAACGCCGGCCAGGCGATGGCCATCAGGCAGTGAGGCTGGCGCAGCATGCGGGATGTCTCCGTCTTCTGGGTTGCGGGGCGGCTGCGGCCCCGCGGGCGGCGCCGCAGCGGGGCATGCTTGGCCGCGGACGGTCGTGCCGGTGATCGACGCGCCATGTCAAGGCTGCGCTGGAGGCAGGTTCCGCGTCGGCGTTGTCACGTGGTTGCGAGCCTGCTGCGCCGGCGTCAGGGCGCGCTGGGCCTCCAGCGTGCGGTTGATCTCGATGCCGCGGCGGTAATAGTCCGCCTCGATCACCGGATCGGGGCTGTGCACCGCCAGCCACAGCGTGGCAAAGCCGGCCACCACCACCACCGCCGGACCGCCCACCACCATCCACATCAGCGGATGGCGCCACCAGGGACCGCTGGAAGGCTCGACCAGGGGTACGGAAGCAAGCGTCGTCGGGTTCGTCATGGGGATCCTCGTCGTGATGGATGCGAAGTCGATGCGTCGGGCAGTCAGCGCGGCACCAGGAAGGCAGCCTTCTCGGCCACATGGGCGCCGCCGCCCTCCTCGCCCACCTCGATGCGCACGCTGTGCGAACCGGGGGTGGCGCTGCCGTAGGGAATGCTCAGCCGCACGGCCACCCAGCGGGCCTCGGCCGGACCGACCTCCACCGGCGTGTCGGGCGAGACGGCAATGCCCTCCAGCCCCTGCGCCGCGAGCCGGTACTTCTGCGGCCGCTCGGTGGCATTCATGATCTGCAGGCGGTAGACGTTCTCCAGCCGGCCGCCTTCGGCGATACGGGCCAACGACGCCCGGTCGCGCACCACGTCCACCTTCAGCGGCGTGCGGGCCACCAGGCTCACCAGCATGCCCACCACCAGCAGCATGAGCACCGAGGCATAGATGAGCACCCGCGGCCGCAGCACGCGGCGCCACAGCTGCGCGCGGCTCCAGTGGCCCGCCATGCCGTTGACCGTGTCGTAGCGGATCAGGCCGCGCGGATAGTTCATCTTCTCCATCACGGTGTTGCAGGCATCCACGCACTGGCCGCAACCGATGCATTCGTACTGCAGGCCCTGGCGGATGTCGATGCCCGTGGGGCAGACCTGCACGCACAGGTCGCAGTCGATGCATTCGCCCAGGCCGCGGGCCTTGTAATCCACGCTGCGGCCCCGCGGTGCCCGCGGCTCACCGCGGCCCGGGTCGTAGGTGACGATCAGCGTGTCGCGGTCGAACATGGCGCTCTGGAAGCGCGCATAGGGGCACATGTACTTGCACACCTGCTCGCGCATGAAGCCGGCATTGCCATAGGTGGCGAAGGCATAGAAGAAGACCCAGAACACCTCCCAGGAGCCCATCTGCGTCTGCAGGAAGGCCAGGCCCAGCTCGCGCACCGGCGTGAAGTAGCCCACGAAGGTGAAGCCCGTCCACATCGCGATGGCGATCCACACGATGTGCTTGTAGGCCTTCTTGACCAGCTTTTCCATGGAGAGCGGCTCGCCGTCCAGCCGCATGCGCGCCGTGCGGCTGCCTTCGATCTTCTGCTCCACCCACATGAAGATCTCGGAATAGACGGTCTGCGGGCAGGCATAGCCGCACCACAGCCGGCCGGCCACCGCCGTGAACAGGAAGAGCGAAAGGGCCGAGATGACCAGCAGCCCCGACAGGTAGATCAGGTCCTGCGGATAGAGCACCAGCCCGAACAGGTAGAAGCGCCGCGATGCCAGGTCGAAGAGCACCGCCTGCCGCTCGCCCCAGCTGAGCCACGGCAGGCCGTAGAACACCAGTTGCGTCGCAAACACCATGGCCCAGCGCCAGCGCGCGAACATGCCCTGCACCGCACGCGGGTAGATCTTCTTGCTGGCGGCATACAGCGACACGGCCTCTTCGGCAGGCGGCTCCGCGGCGATGGGGATGACGCGCCGAGGGTTGGGCGTGGGCGCGTTGGAGGATGCGGACATGGCGTTGGGGCGCCCGCAGGCGCCTTTTTTCGTGGGGATCAGGCTCGGAGGGTCATGAAGCCACTCAAGGCTTGGCCGACGCCGTGGTGGCGTTGTGGGACAGGCCCCAGACGTAGCTCGCGAGCACGCGGATCTGCGCCTCGGTCAGCCGCTCGTTCTGCGCCGGCATCACGTTCTGCTTGCCGTTGTTGACCATGGCGATGATGGCGGCCTCGCCGTAGCCGTGCAGCCAGATGTTGTCGTTGAGCCGCGGTGCACCGAGCGCCTGGTTGCCGCCACCATCGGCGCCATGACAGGCCGCGCACACTGCGAACTTGGCCTTGCCCAGGCCGGCGCGCACCGAGTCGTGCGGGCTGCCCGACAGGCTGAGCACGTAGTTGGCCACGTTCTTCACGTCGTCCGCGCTGCCCACGGCCGCGGCCATGGGAGGCATGACGCCGACGCGGCCCATCGTGATGGTCTCGATGATCTTGTCGGGCGTGCCGCCGTGCAGCCAGTCGTTGTCCGTGAGGTTGGGAAAGCCCTTGCTGCCGCGTGCGTCGGAGCCGTGGCACTGGGCGCAGTTGTTCATGAAGAGCCGCTCGCCGATGGCACGCGCAGCCGGGTCGGCCGCCACCTGCTCCACCGGTGCGCTGGCAAAGCGCGCATAGACCGGCGCCAACTCGGCATTGGCCTTCTCGACCTCGGCCTTGTACTCGCCGGCCGAGCTCCAGCCCAGCTTGCCCTGCACGCTGCCCAGGCCCGGGAAGAAAGCCAGGTAGCCCACCGCGAAGACGATGGTGATGATGAACAGGCCCACCCACCACAGCGGCAGCGGGTTGTTGGCCTCGCGCAGGTCCTCGTCCCAGACATGCCCCGTGGTGTTGTCCTTGTCGCCGACGACGCGCTTGCGCGCCGTCATCCACAGCAGGATCGCGCAGCCCAGGATGCTCAGCACCGTGGCGGCGATGACGTAGTTCGACCAGAAGTTGTTGATGAAGTCGCTCATCGTGATCTCTCTCGTTCGATGCGTTGGCGCGGGGCGCTCAATCCTGCTCGAAGGGCAGCCGTGCTGCCTCCTCGAAGCCGGCACGGTTGCGCCGCGCGTAGGCCCAGGCCACGATGCCCAGGAAGAGCACGAAGCACACGACGGTGGCGATGGAACGCAGGGTGGTCAGGTCCATGATGTGGGTACTCCTCGTTCGCTCACTTCAGGGCACGGCCCAGCGACTGCAGGTAGGCGATGGTGGCTTCCATCTCGGTCTTGCCCTCCACGGCGGCCTGGGCGCCGGCGATGTCCTCGTCGGTGTAGGGCACGCCCACCTTGCGCAGGGCCCGCATGTGGGACGGCAAAGCCGCGGCGTCGACGGTGCTCTTCTCCAGCCAGCTGTAGGCGGGCATGTTGGACTCGGGCACCACGTCGCGCGGGTTGTTCAGGTGGATGCGGTGCCACTCGTCGCTGTACTTGCCGCCCACGCGCTGCAGGTCGGGGCCGGTGCGCTTGCTGCCCCACTGGAAGGGGTGGTCGTACACAAACTCGCCGGCCACCGAGTAGTGGCCATAGCGCAGCGTCTCGGCGCGGAAGGGGCGGATCATCTGCGAGTGGCAGTTGTAGCAACCCTCGCGCAGGTAGATGTCGCGGCCGGCCAGCTGCAGCGCCGTGTAGGGCTTGAGGCCGGCGATGGGCTCGGTGGTGGACTTCTGGAAGAACAGCGGCACGATCTCCACCAGGCCGCCGACGGCGACGACCAGCAGGATCAGCACGATCATCAAAAAGTTGTTGGTCTCGACCTTCTCATGCGAGAAGCCGGTGGACGTGGAGGGCGTCGTCTGGCTCATGTTCTTGTGCTCCGTTCGTTCAGGCATGGGCCGCTTGCGGGGCCGGGATGGTGGCGCGCACGGCACGGCCCGAGATCACGGTCATCCACACGTTCCAGGCCATGACCAGCATGCCGCCGAGGTACAGCAGGCCGCCCAGCAGGCGCACCACGTAGAAGGGGAAGGTGGCCTTCACGCCTTCGGCAAAGGTGTAGGTGAGCGTGCCGTCGGGGTTGATGGCGCGCCACATCAGGCCCTGCATCACGCCGGCGATCCACATGGCGGCGATGTAGAGCACGATGCCGATGGTGGCCATCCAGAAGTGCAGCTCGATGGCCTTGATGCTGTGCATCGTGGTGCGGCCCCACATGCGCGGGATCAGGTAGTACAGCGAGCCCATCGAGATCAGGCCCACCCAGCCGAGAGCGCCGGAGTGCACGTGGCCGATGGTCCAGTCGGTGTAGTGGCTGAGGGCGTTGACCGTCTTGATGGACATCATCGGGCCCTCGAAGGTGGACATGCCGTAGAAGGACAGGGCCACGATCAGGAAGCGCAGGATCGGGTCGGTGCGCAGCTTGTGCCAGGCACCCGACAGGGTCATCACGCCGTTGATCATGCCGCCCCAGCTGGGCGCCAGCAGGATCAGCGAGAACAGCATGCCCAGCGACTGCGTCCAGTCCGGCAGCGCGGTGTAGTGCAGGTGGTGCGGACCCGCCCACATGTAGGTGAAGATCAGCGCCCAGAAGTGCACGATCGACAGGCGGTAGCTGTAGACCGGGCGCTCGGCCTGCTTGGGGATGTAGTAATACATCATCCCCAGGAAGCCGGCGGTGAGGAAGAAGCCCACCGCGTTATGGCCGTACCACCACTGCACCATGGCGTCCTGTACACCGGCATAGGCCGAGTAGCTCTTCATCCAGCCTGCGGGTACCTCGGCGCTGTTGACCACGTGCAGCAGGGCCACCGCGATGATGAAGGCGCCGTAGAACCAGTTGGCCACGTAGATGTGCTTGACCTTGCGCGTGCCCACCGTGCCGAAGAACACGATGGCATACGACACCCAGACCAGCGTGATCAGGATGTCGATGGGCCATTCGAGCTCAGCGTATTCCTTGCCGGTGGTGTAGCCCAGCGGCAGGCTGATGGCCGCGGCCACGATGACGGCCTGCCAGCCCCAGAAGGTGAAGGCCGCCAGCCCCGGCGCGAACAGGCGCGTCTGGCAGGTGCGCTGCACCACGTGGTAGCTGGTGGCAAAGAGTGCGCAGCCGCCGAAGGCGAAGATGACGGCGTTGGTGTGCAGCGGACGCAGGCGCCCGTAGCTCAGCCAGGGGATGCCGAGGTTGAGATCGGGCCAGGTCAGCTGGGCGGCGATGATCACGCCGACGAGCATGCCGACCACGCCCCAGACCACGGCCATCAGCGAGAACTGGCGCACGACCGTGTCGTTGTAGAGCGCCGCAGGTGAGTGGGAGGACTGCATCTTGGGAACCAGGTTGAGGAACTTGTAGGCAGTGTCCGACTCGGTTCCCGTCGGTCGATTGACGGAGATCAATCGCTTTGCAGAATGCGCGCGCCTTCCTGTTCCACGTCATCGAACTGGCCGCGCTCCACGGCCCACCACAGGCCCGCAATGATCAGCAGCACCAGCAGCACCGACAGCGGCACGAGCACGAAGAGGATGTCCATGGCCGCTCCCCTTCAGCCTTGCGGCACCAGCGTTGCATGCGCAGGCATGTGCTCCGCGGAAGCCACTGCCGCTTGGCTTTCTCCGGCATCCATGCGAGACAGGCGTGCACTGTTCAGCACCACCACCAGTGAGCTGAGCGCCATGCCCAGACCCGCCAGCCAGGCCGGCAACCAGCCCGCCAGCGCCAGCGGCACGCACAGCGCGTTGTAGGCCGCCGACCAGGCGAGGTTCTGCCGCACGATGCGCAGCGTGCGCCGCGCCTGTGCCACGGTGTCGGGCACCGCCTGCAAGGAGTCGGCCAGCACCACGAAGTCGGCCCGCGCCTGGGTGAGCGGCACGGCATTGCCGAAGGCGAAGGAGGCGTCGGCCTGCGCGATCACCGGCCCGTCGTTGAGACCGTCGCCCACCATGGCGACCGCCCTGCCCTGCGCCTGCAGGCGGCGCACCTCGTGCAGCTTGTCCTCGGGGCTGCAGCCGCCGCGTGCCGTGTCGATGTCGGCGCTGGCCGCCAGCCGCTGCGCCGCTGCCTCGCGGTCGCCGGAAAGCAGGCGTGGCACCAGGCCCTGGGCCTTGAGCCGCGCGATCGCCTCCGGCGCTTCGGGCCGCAGGTCCTCGGCGAGCGCGAAGCTGGCCACCCAGCCCTCATCGTCGCTGAGGTGCACCTGCATGGCATCGGTCTCCAGCGCGCGGGCCTCGCAGAAGGCGGCGCTGCCCAGACGGACATGGCGCCCCGGCGCATCGCCCTGCTGCGGCGAGAGCGTGCCTTGCATGCCCTGCCCGTGCTGCTCCTGCACGGCCTCGGCCCGCCATGCAGGCGGCAGGCGATGCTGTGCATCCCAGGCCTGACGCAGCGCCCGCGCGGCCGGGTGCAGCGAGCCTTCGGCCAGCGCCACGGCGAGTTCGAGCGCGTCGCCCGGCAGCGTCCCGCGGCGGCTGTAGACGCGGTCCAACCGCGGCGTGCCGCGCGTGAGCGTGCCGGTCTTGTCGAAGACCACGGCCTGCGCCGTGGCCAGCGATTCCAGCGCCTGCATGTGGGCCACCAGCACGCCGCGCCGCGCCAGCGCCCCGGCGCTGGCCAGCATGGCCGCGGGCGTGGCCAGCGACAGCGCGCAGGGGCAGGTCACGATCAGCACCGAAACCGCGACCATCAGCGCATGGCCCCGGTCCACCGGCCACCACCACAGCGCCGCACCGCCCGCCGCGAGCACCACCGCAAGCAGGAAGGGCCGCGCGATGCGGTCGGCCATCGCGGCCAGCCGCGGGCGCTGCATGGCTGCGCTTTCCATGAGTGCCACGATCTGCGCGAAGCGCGTGCCACTGCCTACCTGACGCACGAGCACCAGCACGGGCGCCGACAGGTTGTGGCTGCCGGCATGCACCGCCTCGCCATAGGGCTTGGCCACGGGGCGCGACTCGCCGGTCAGCAGCGCCTCGTCGGCCAGCGTGTCGCCGTCGACCACGATGCCGTCCGCCGGAAAGGACTCGCCCGGCCGCACGCGCAGCACATCGCCCACCTGCACGCGGCGCAGCGGCACGCGCTCGAAGCCGCCGTGGATCTGCCGCCGCTCGGCCGTCTCCGGCAGCCGGCCGGCCAGCGCATCCAGCGCGCCGGCCGTGCGGTCGCGCAGGCGCGACTCCAGCCAGCGGCCGGTGAGCAGGAAGAACACGAACATGGTGAGCGAGTCGAAGTACACCTCATGGCCCAGCGGCCCTTGCGGGTCGAAGGTGCCGGCCGTGCTCACCACGAAGGCGATGGCCATGCCCAGCGCCACCGGCACGTCCATGCCGATGCGGCCATGGCGCAGATCGCGCCAGGCGCTGCCGAAGAAGGGGCCGCAGGCGAAGGCCATGACGGGCAGCGTGAGTACCCACGAGGCCCAGCGCAACAGGCGCTCGATGTCGGGCGTCATCTCGCCCGGCCCGGCGACGTAGGCGGGCAGCGCATACATCATCACCTGCATCATGCACAGGCCCGCCACCAGCCAGCGGAAGAGCGCGCGCCGCGCCTCCTTCTGGCGGGCGATGCGCAGCGAAGCATCGGCGGCCGGCGCGAAGCGGTAGCCGGCCTCGGCCACCGCGGCGAACCAGCGCGAGGGCTGCACCTGCGAGGGCGACCACACCACGCGCGCGCGCCGGCTCGCGGCATTGACCGTCACCTTGCGCACACCGGGCAGGCGCAGCAATGCGTCCTCGATGGTGAAGGCGCAGGCCGCGCAGTGGATGCCGTCGACGCAGACCTGAGATTCCCAGTCGCCGCCCGCGCGCAGTTCATGGCCGAAGGCCGGCCATTCGGCCGGATCGTCGAGGGCCGTGCGGGCCTGGACGTCGGCTTCCGTCGGTGCGCTGGCGGAGCCTAGAGGAAGGGCAGCTTGCATGCACCGATGCTGCGCGTACGCACCCTCGTCGGCCTTGACCTCGGTCAAGTTTCGGCCGCGCCGTGCTGCCTATGCTGGAGCCACATCAACACGGAGCCTTCCATCATGTACCAGCGCATCCTCGTCCCGACCGACAGCTCCAGCCTGTCGAAGAAAGCCGTCCAGCATGCCACCGCGCTCGCCCAGACCTGCGGCGCCGAGATCGTGGTGCTGAACGTCGTGCCCCGCTACCCGGTGAGCTATCTCGAAGGCGCCGTGGTGTTCGAGACGCAGGATGTGGCGCGCATCGAGAAGCAATGGTCAGAACAGGCCCGCGAGCTGGTGGACAAGGTGGTGGCGCAGGTACAGGCCAAGGGCGTCAAGGCCCGGGCCGCGGTGGTCAAGTCGGACCTGGTGGCCGAGTCCATCATCAGCGCCGCGCGCAAGCACAAGGCCGACCTGATCGTGATGGCCTCGCACGGCCGCAAGGGCATCAAGCGGCTGCTGCTGGGCAGCGAGACGCAGCACGTGCTCACCCATTCCACATTGCCCGTGCTGGTATTGCGCTGAGCGCGGTCCCCAGCAGCCACACTGGGCTGCGCCCTCGCGGCGCATGTCCTCACCCCAGAAAAGGAGCAAGAGCAATGAAGATCGTCGTCGCCGTGGATGGCAGTGAGTTCACCCGCAAGGCGTTGGACTACATCGCCGCCCAGCGAAGCATGTTTGTCGATGGCCATGAGCTGGTGCTGGTGCATGTGTGCCCGGCCATCCCGCCGCATGCCAGCCGCCACATCGCGAAGGACACCCTGGCCGAGTACTACAAGGAAGAAGGCGCCAAGGTGATCGATCCGGTGAAGCAGCAGCTGCAAGGCCTCGGCATCGCCAACGCTTCGGTGCAGACCCGCCATGGGCAGGCTGCCGAAGAGATCGTGCGCGCCGCAGAGGAATGCGGCGCGGGCCTGGTGGTCATGGGCACGCACGGGCATGGCACCCTGGGCCGCGCGCTGATGGGCTCGGTGGCCACCAAGGTGATCGCCGAGAGCAGTCTGCCCGTGCTGCTTGTGCAGTAGCGCGCCCCGCAGCCTCTCTACAGGCACCCACGACGAAGGCCGGCGCGGGCAACCGCCGCCGGCCTTCTTTCTTTCCATCGGTGGCAAACCGCGGAAGGGCCGCGGAGCGGGCCACGCAAGGGCACCCGAGGAACTGGCTTCGCCAGGCCTCTGGGTGCGCCCCCCTCCGAGCCGAAGGCGACAGAGAGGGGGGAGCCGCGAAGCGGCTTGGAGGGTGCTCTTAAATGAACAGCGCCTTGTGCTGGTCGCGCAGAAGCGCCTTCTGCACCTTGCCCATCTGGTTGCGCGGCAGTTCGTCGACGACGAAGCAGCGCTTGGGGATCTTGAAGTTGGCCAGCTTGGCCTTGAGCTCGGCCACGATGGCATCGGCGTCGGGCGAGGCGCCCGGCTTGCCCACCACGACCGCCACGCCCACCTCGCCGAAGTCGGGATGGGGCACGCCCACCACGGCGCTCTCGGCCACGCCCGGCATCTCGTTGATGTAGCCCTCGATCTCGGCCGGGTACACGTTGTAGCCGCCGCTGATGATCAGGTCCTTGCTGCGGCCGACGATGGTCACGTAGCCCAGCGTGTCGACCTTGCCCACGTCGCCGGTCTTGAAGAAGCCGTCGGGCGTGAACTCCTCCTTGGTCTTCTCGGGCATGCGCCAGTAGCCGGCGAACACGTTGGGGCCGGCCACCTCGATGTTGCCGATCTCGTCGCGCTCGCAGTCGCGCGGCGGCTTTCCGTCTTCATAGGCCCGCACCCGCAGCTTGACGCCCGGCAGCGGAAAGCCCACCGTGCCGCCGCGCCGCGCGCCCTGCACCGAGGTGTAGGGGTTGGAGGTCAGCATGATGGTTTCGCTCATGCCGTAGCGCTCCAGGATGGTGTGGCCGGTGCGCGTCTGCCAGTCGTTGAAGGTCTCGATGAGCAGCGGCGCCGAGCCGCTGATGAACAGGCGCATGTTGTCGCAGGCCGCCAGGCTCAGCGTGGGCTCGGCCAGCATGCGCACATAGAGCGTGGGCACACCCATGAAGACGGTCGCCTCGGGCAGCTTGGCAATGACGCGCTTCGGGTCGAACTTGCCGAACCAGAGCATCTTGCTGCCGTTGAGCAGCGCGCCATGGATAGCCACGAACAGCCCATGGACGTGGAAGATGGGCAGCGCATGCAGCAGCACGTCGCCGTGCGTCCAGCCCCAGTAGGTCTTGAGCACCTCGGCATTGCTGCGGAGGTTGCGGTGCGACAGCATCGCGCCCTTGCTGCGGCCGGTGGTGCCGCTGGTATAGAGGATGGCCGCCAGGTCGTCGTCGGCCTTGCGCACGATCTCGTGCTCGGCGCTGCAGGTGGCGGCGTGGCCCAGCAGGGTGCCTGTGCGGTTCTCGTCCAGCGTGAACACCCAGCGCGTGCCGGCCGCCTTGGCGATGCGCTCCACCCAGTCGAGGTTGGCGCTGGTGCACACCACCACCTCGGGCTCGGCATTGCCGATGAAGTACTCCATCTCGGCACGCTGGTAGGCGGTGTTCAGTGGCAGGAAGACGTA
Source organism: Pseudacidovorax intermedius (assembly GCF_003350475.1). Lineage (GTDB taxonomy): Bacteria > Pseudomonadota > Gammaproteobacteria > Burkholderiales > Burkholderiaceae_C > Xenophilus > Xenophilus intermedius. The sequence goes on along the minus strand of NZ_QQAV01000009.1, from coordinate 45,822 downwards.
GCCCGCGCGCAGCGTGGCCAGGTACAGCAGCATGGCCTCCACCGACTTCTCGACCTGCACCGCCACCCGCGCCCCCGGCTTCAGGCCCAGGCTGCCCAGCAGGTTGGCAATCATGGCGCTGGCCCGCTCCAGGTCGCGCCAGGAATAGGCCAGGCCGTCATCGGTCTCGACGGCGATCTCGTCCAGGTCGTGCGGGAAGGCGGCGCGCAGCGCGGCAAAGAGGTTGGCGTTGGGCGTGGAGCTCATGAAGAGGGGAAGGCGAAGGAGCGGTTGGATGGGGAGGGGTTCTTGGACAGGGGCCGAGTATTCACGGATTCAGCCGAAGCGGGGCGGCCTTTTGGCGAGAAAGGCATCGATGCCTTCGCGGTGCTCGGCCGAGTCGGCATAGTCGTAGGCGCCGGCCAGCAGCTGCTTCATCTCGCCCGCGGCCAGGGCGCGGAAGGTGGCCTTGTGCAGCCGAGCGGCCTGCGGCGCCAGGGCAGCGATGCGCTGCGCATGGCGCCAGGCGGCGTCGGGCACCTCGGCATCGGGCAGCACGTCGAGCAGAAAGCCCGCCGTCAGCAGCCGTTGCGCCGGATGCAGGCCGGCGGCCAGCAGCATGTCGCGCGCCAGCGCATCGCCGATCTGGCTGCGCACCAGCGCGGCCTCGCGCGGCGCCATCGGAAAGCCCAGCTTCGCGATGGGCGCGCCGAAGCGGGCCGAGGCGCCCGCCAGGCGGATGTCGCAGCAGCTGGCGATCTCCAGCCCGGCCCCCATGCAGGCGCCCTCGATCTGCGCGACCAGCGGCACCGGGCAAGCCAGCAGCGCCGCCAGGGCGCCCCAGACCTCCTCCTCGTGGAAGTGCCGCAGGCTCGCCACGTCGTAGCGGAAGGCCGGGTATTCGGAGATGTCGCCGCCGGCGCAGAAGGCACCGCCCTCCCCGCGCACAACCACGCAGCGAAGGCTGGCGTCGGTCGCCAGCCCCTCGGCAGCGGCCCGCAGGCCGTGCCACATGCCGCGCGTCATGGCGTTGAGCCGGCCGGGATTGCGCAGCGTCAGGGTGGCGATGGCGCCTTCGCGCGCCAGGTCGATGGCATCGTTCTTGTCGCTCATGGAGGCCAAATCTATTCGAGTTTGGCCCCCGAGGCCTTGACCACCGCCGCCCAGCGCTTGACCTCGGCCGAGACGAACTGGCCATAGGCCGGGCCGGTCAGGCTGGGAATCTCCGAGCCGTTGTTGGCCCAGATGGTCTTGAGCTCGTCGGCGGCCAGCGTGCGGCGCATGTCCTCCGTGATGCGCGCCGCCAGCTCGGGCGGCGTGCCCTTGGGCGCCCACAGGCCGTACCAGGTGGTGACGGTGTAGTCGGGCAGGCCCGACTCGCTGGCGCTCGGCACGTCGGGAAAGGCGGCGTTGCGCTGCGCGCCCGAGACCATCAGCGCCTTGATGCGCCCGGCCTTGATGTGCTGGGCCGACGAGCCCAGGCCGTCGAAGCCGCAGTCCACGTTGCCGGCGATCAGGTCCTGCAGCATGGGGCCGGCGCCGCGGTAGGGGATGTGCGTGATGAAGGTGCCCGTCTGCAGCTTGAAGAGCTCGCCCGCCAGGTGGTGCGAGGTGCCCGCCCCGGCCGAGGCGTAGTTGAGCTTGCCGGGGTTCTGCTTGGCATAGGCGATGAATTCCTTGATGCCTGGCTGGGTGACGCGCCGCGGGTTGACGACGACCACCTGCGGCACATTGGCCAGCAACATCAGCGGCACGAAATCACGCTCGATGTCGTAGTCCAGCTTCGGGTAGATGGCCGGCGCGATGGCATGGTGCACCGCGCCCATGAACAGCGTGTGCCCATCGGGCGCGCCCTTGGCCGCGATGCTGGCGCCCACGGTGCCGCCCGCGCCGCCGCGGTTGTCGATCACCAGCGTGTGGCCGGTCGTCTTGGTGAACTGCGCCGCCAGCGGCCGGGCGAAGGCGTCGGTGCCGCCGCCGGCCGGAAAGGGCACGACCAGCGTCACGGGCCGGCTGGGCCAGGAAGTCTGGGCGCGCACACCGGCGCAGGCCGCGGCGGCACCGGCCGCGGCCAGGCGCAGCACGCTGCGCCGATGGATCGGTTGGGGGGTCATGGCTTGTCTCCGTCTCTCGTCTTGGATGCGCCGGGGCCGGCGGCGCTTGTGGGATGGAATCGGCCCGGGGATTCAGCAGGGGCTCAGAGCAGCAGCCCCTCGATGTCGCCCGACACCGGCACCTTGCCGTCTGCGAGCAGGGCGCGGTGCTTGTCCAGGCGCTTGAGGTCGTACAGGTAGTTGACCATCAGCCCCCAGGACTGCTTGACGCCCTTGGGCGACAGGTCGGCCGCCCAGTTGAGCCGCTCGACGCGCGCGCCGTTGCCAAGGTGGAAGCGTGCCACCGGGTCCGCCGGCTTGCCATCCTGGCCGACCCGCCCCAGGTACTCGGCCGCCAGGTGCAGCAGCGTCTGCCGCAGCGGGGAGCGCTCGCCCAGCGAAGGCGCATCGTCCAGCGCCGCCAGCAGCCGGTCGGCCGTGGGCGGCAGGCTGCCCAGATGCCGGCCCAGCGCCTGGGCCTGCTTGTCGGGCAGTCGCGGCAGCAGGGCCGCGGCCTGGCCGCCCAGCCACTGGCGCAGCCCGGGAATGGGCGAAAGCGTCGCGAAGTTCTTGAGCTTGGGGAATTCCTCGCGCAGCGTCTCCACCACCCGCTTGATCAGCGAATCACCGAAGCTCACGCCCCGCAGCCCGGTCTGGGTGTTGCTGATCGAATAGAAGATCGCGGTCGAGGCCTTGTGCGCCGGGGTGGCGGTGGCCGCCTCGTCCAGCAAGGGTGCAATGGCATCGCTGATGGCGTCGGTCAGCGCCACCTCCACGAAGATCAGCGGCACGCCCGGCAGCCGAGGGTGGAAGAAGCCGTAGCAGCGACGGTCGGTGTCGTCCAGCCGGTTCTTGACGTCCGACCAGCTCTTGATGTCGTGCACCGCCTCGTACTCGATCAGCTTCTCGATCAGCGAGGCCGGCGAATCCCAGCTGATGCGCTTGAGGTCGAGGAAGGCGACGTCGAACCAGGTCGAGAACAGCTGCTCCAGCTCGGCGTCCAGCGCGGCCAGGCGCCGGTCCTTGCGCACCACCGGCAGCAGCTCGGCCCGCAGCCCGACCAGGAAGCGCAGCCCCTCTTCCGGAATCGCGAAGCGCTGCAGCAGGCGGGCGCGGGGCGAGGCCGAGGCGCGACGCAGCCTGGCCTCGGCCTGCGCCTGCTCGGGCGAGCCGGGCTCGGTGGCCTCGTACTGCTCGCGCGCGGTGCGCAGTTTGGCGGCATCGGGGGCGAAGCATTCGGCCATCAGCAGCCAGACATCGCGGCGCTCGTCGGCCGTCAGTGCCTCGTAGGCCGTCAAGACCGCGTGGGCGCGGCGGCCGGCCTCGACCTCGCTGGTGCGGCTGTCGGTCACGCCCTGGAGGTCTTCGAGCATGCGACGCAGCGCGCGGGGCGGCAGCGCCTCGCCATGGCGGCGCAGCGTGGCGGCCATGCGCTCCGTCAGGGTGCGGGGCGGGCGGTTATCGCCGGCCGGGGTCGGGGTCACTGCCGGCTTGGCGGCGGTCGAGCCCCCCGCCGACGCGCCGGGGCGCAGCAGCGAGACACCCTTGGACAGCCAGTCTGGGGGAGTTTTGGTCATGGAATCGACAAAATTTCGGGGCCGGGCCAACGCATGGGCCAGGGCCTGCGTTGTGGCTTGAGGCCGACGGCGCATGCCGCCTGGCACCCTGTTTGTACACCGTGACCGAGCTTTCCCATTCCTCCCCCGACCATGCGCCACCCGCGACGAGCCCTGTTCCTACAGAGGCCGTCGCCCTCGGCTGGCAGCGACTCAAACCCTGGCTGATCGCCGCAGCCGCCCTGCTCCTGTGCCTGCTGCTCGCCGCCGCGCTGCACGGCCTGGCCGGCGAGGTGCGCTACGACGACGTGATGAAGGCCATCGCGGGCACGCACGAGCTGGACATCGTGCTGGCGCTGATGGCCACCGCCGCCAGCTACCTCATCCTGTCGGGCTACGACTTCTCGGCCCTGGCCTATGCCCATGCCCGGGTGAACCGGGGCACGGTGCTGCTGACCTCTTTCACGGCCTATGCGCTGTCCAACACCATCGGCCTGGGCCCGCTGACGGGCGGGGCGGTACGCACCCGGCTGTACACGGCGGCCGGGCTCAAGGCGCACCAGGTGGCGCAGGTGGTGGTGTTCAACGCCGCGGCCTTCGGCCTGGGCATCACCGCCTTCGGCGCGGTGGCGCTGCTGTGGGGCGCGCCCGAGGTGGCGGGGCTGGTCGGCCTGCCGCCAGAACTGCTCCAGTTGGGCTCGGGCCTGCTGCTGGTGGGCGTGGGCGTGTTCCTGGCGCTGTGCCGGCGCCAGCGCAACCTGCAGATCGCCGGGCGCTGGCGGCTGCGGCTGCCGCCGGCGGGCCTGGCGGTGCGGCAGCTGGTCATCTCGGCCTTCGAGCTGACGGCCTCGGCGGCGGCCCTCTGGTTCCTCCTGCCGGGCGAGCGCATCGACCTGCCGGCCTTCACCGCCTTCTATGCCATCGCCATCGTGGCCGGCATCATCAGCCACGTGCCCGGCGGCGTGGGCGTGTTCGAGGCGGTGATGCTGATGGCCACCCGCAACGACGTGCCGGCCGACTCGATGCTAGCCGCGCTGGTGCTCTACCGCGGCATCTACTACATCGTGCCGCTGGTGGCGGCCACCGCCCTGGTGCTGGGCTGGGAACTCAAGAGCGGCGTGGGCACGCCCATCGCGCGGGCGGCCACGCGGCTGAGCCCGCGGCTGCTCGCGGCGCTGACGCTGGTGGCGGGGCTGTGGCTCATCGCTTCGGGCGTGACGCCCTTCACCGAGGACGCGCGCGAGATGCTGGCCACGCTCAATGTGCCGCTGCCGCTGGTGGAGGCCTCGCACTTCCTGGGCAGCGTGGCCGGGCTGGGCCTGCTGCTGGTGGCGCGGGGACTGTTCCACCGGCTCGATGCCGCGTGGTGGGCCGCGCTGGTGCTCGCCGTCGTTTCGGCGGTGCTGGCCCTGCCCAAGGGCATCGCGCTGCACGAGGCCGGCCTGCTGGCCACGCTGGCGGTGCTGCTGGTCGTCTCGCGCAAGCAGTTCGACCGCCGCTCCTCCCTGCTGTCGATGCGGCTGGAGCCCGGCTGGCTGATCGGTCTGGGCGCGGTGCTGGCGGGCTCGCTGTGGCTGCTCTTTTTCGCCTACCAGGAAGTGGCCTACACCCACCGCCTGTGGTGGCAGTTCGAGCTGGACGCGCAGGCGCCGCGCTCGCTGCGCGCGCTGCTGGGCGTGGCGCTGGCCGGCATGGCCTATGGCCTGTGGCAGCTGCTGCGCCCGCCCGTGGGCCAGGCGGCGGCACCCACCACGGAGGACCTGGACCGCGCCGCCGCCATCGTGGCCGCCAATCCGCGCGCCGACGCCTGCTTCGCGCTCACCGGCGACAAGCATCTGCTGTTCTCGCCCTCGGGTCGCAGCTTCCTGATGTACGGCAAGCAGAACCGCTCCTGGATCGCGCTGTACGGCCCGGCCGGCGACAAGGCCGAATGGGCCGAGCTGGCCTGGCGCTTCGTCGAGATGGCCCGCACCCACGGCGGGCGGCCGGCCTTCTACCAGGTGCGCCCGGCCAGCCTGCCGCTGTACCTGGACTGCGGCCTGCAGGCCTTCAAGCTGGGCGAGCATGCGCACATCGAGCTGCCCGGGTTCGACCTCAAGGGCGCCAAGCGCGCCAACCTTCGCTCGGGCATGAACCGCGGCGAGCGCGAGGGCCTGGTGTTCGAGGTGATCGAGGGCGAGGCGCTGGAAGCGGCCCTGCCCGAGTTGCGCGCCGTGTCGGACGCCTGGCTTTCGCGCCAGAAGACGCGCGAGAAGGGCTTCTCGGTCGGCCGCTTCGACGAGGACTACCTACGCCGCCTGCCGGTGGCCGTGGCCCGGCGCGAGGGCCGCATCCTGGCCTTCGCCAACCTGCTGGTCACCGCGCCGGCCGAAGAGGCCGCCGTCGACCTGATGCGCCACCTGCCCGATGCGCCGCCCGGCACCATGGACTTCCTGTTCGCCAAGGTGCTGCTGCACCTGAAGGACCGCGGCTTCCAGCGCTTTGCGCTGGGCATGGCGCCCATGGCCGGCATGGCCGAGCGCCGCCATGCGCCGCGCTGGCAGCGGCTGGGCCGTCTGCTCTACGAGCATGGCGAGCGCTTCTACAACTTCCGCGGGCTGCGCAGCTTCAAGGACAAGTTCGAGCCCGTCTGGGAGCCCCGCTACCTGGCCGCGCCCGGCGGCGTGGCACCGCTGTGGGTGCTGCTGGACTTGGCCGCGCTGATCGGCGGCGGCACCAAGGGCGTGATCGGCAAGTGACGCCGCGCTGCCCGCTTTCGACTTCCCTCGCATGACATTGCCGACCTCCTTTTTGCGCCGCACCCTGGTGGCCGGCGCCTCGGGCCTGTTGCTGGCCTGCGCCGCCATCGCCCAGCCCGCCGCCCCCGTGGCCGGCGCGGCCGCCCTGCCCCAGCCGGCCAAGCGCATCACGCGCGAGATCTTCAAGGACGTGCCTCTGTACCGCCCCGCCGGTGCCGTGCAGCAGTTCGTGGTGCTGCTGACCGGCAGCGACGCGCCCACTGCGCGCGACCTGCGCCTGGTACAGGCCATGACCGCCCAGGGCGCCATGGTCATCGCCGTGCCCGGCCTGGGCTTCTACCGCAGCCTCGCGGCGGTCAGCCAGCAGTGCGTGCACGGCCCCGGCGCGCTGGAGAACTTCGCGCGCTTCGTGCAGGCCGGCGAGAAGCTGCCCACGTACATCGAGCCGATCCTGGTCGGCACCGGCCAGGCCGGTGCGCTGGCCTACGGCCTGCTCGCGCAGTCGCCCGCCGACACCTACACCGGCGCGCTGTCGCTGGACTTCTGCCCGCGAGTGGCCCTGCCGCTGCCGATGTGCGGCGACGAGAACTTCCGGAGCCGGCCCGTCGCTGGCGAATCCGCGCAGCTCGGCCGGCCTGTGCAGACGCTGCGGCCGCTGGAGCCCGCCTTCGACCTGCAACCCGCCAAGCGCCTGGCCGGCGCCTGGACGGCCATGGGCGCCGCCCCGCATGCGGCAGCCTGCGCTGCGGGCCCGCAGGCGCCCGCCGCGTTCACCGCCCAGGTGCCCAACGCCCGCTGGGTCGCGCCCGCCGCAGCCAATTCGGCCGACGCGCCACCGCCCGGCTTCGACGCCGCCTTCGCGCAGTTGGCCGCGAAGCGCGCCGGCCTCGCCCTGCCGCCCAGCCAGCTGTCGGACCTGCCCGTGACCGAGGTGCCGGTGCAGGGCGCCGGCAAGCGCTTCGCCGTGCTGGTGTCGGGCGACGGCGGCTGGGCCAGCATCGACAAGCGCCTGGCCGCCGCCCTGGCGAAGGACGGCATTCCCGTCGCCGGCCTGGATTCGCTGCGCTACTTCTGGACCCGCCGTACGCCCGAGGGTGTGGCCGCCGACCTGGACCGGCTGATCCGCTACTACGCCGCCCGCTGGGGCCGCAGCGAGGTGCTGCTGCTGGGCTACTCGCAGGGCGCCGACGTGCTGCCCTTCGCCTACAACCGCCTGCCCGAGCGCACCCGCGCCAGCGTCAAGCTGCTGGGCCTGCTGGGCCCTGGCGAGAAGGCGGCCTTCGAATTCCATGTGAGCAACTGGATCGGCAAGTCCGGCGACCAGCCCATCGCGCCCGAGGCGAAGCGCCTGCCGGCAGGCCTCACGCTGTGCGTGTACGGCACCGAGGAGAAGGCCGACTCGCTCTGCCCTCGACTGGACGCGACTCAGGCGAAGGTGCTGCCCATGCCAGGCGGCCATCACCTGGGCGAGAACTACGAGGATCTTGCGGCCAAGGTGCTGCAGGCCGCGCCGCCGGCGCGCTGAGGGCGGGCGGCCGACCTGCGGCGAGGCGACCGCGCGCCACACGTCGTGTGCGCCGGCAGCCGACACCTCGATATTTCCAGGCGCAGGCGCCGCGAACGCGTTTCAGCCGCGCGGGGCCGTTTCCTTGGGCTGGCCTGCCCCATCACGACAATCTCCGCCCATGTCCGACCGCCCCGCCCGCAAATCCGGCAGCGCCCGCCGAGCCGCCCAGCCCCGCCCGCTGCCGGTGGACGGCGGCCTGGGCCCGAGCTGCGTGGCGCTGCCGCCCGGCGGCTGGGCGACGGTGCTGGACTTCCTGGCCGAACGCTTTCCGATGGTGACGCGTGCCGACTGGCAGGCCCGCATGGCCGCCGGCCGCGTGGTGGCGGGCGACGGCAGCCCGCTTGCTGCACACACGGCCTACCGCAAGGACCTGCGTGTCTGGTACTACCGCGAATGGGCCGAGGAGGCGCCCGTGCCCTTCCAGGAGACGGTGCTCTTCCAGGACGAGCAACTGGTGGTGGCCGACAAGCCGCACTTCCTGCCCGTGATGCCCAGCGGCCGCCATGTGCGCGAGACGCTGCTGGTGCGCCTGAAGCAGCGCCTGGGCCTGGACACGCTGGTGCCCATCCACCGCATCGACCGCGAGACCGCCGGGCTGGTGGTCTTCAGCGTGCAGCCGGCCACGCGGGGCGCCTATCAGCGGCTGTTCGCCGAACGGGCGGTGCGCAAGCAGTACGAGGCCATCGTTCACTGGCCGCCCCCGGCGCCGCTGCCGGCGGTCTACCGCAGCCGGCTGGCCGACGTCTTCATGCGCAGCGAGACGGTGGCCGGCGAGCCCAACGCCGAGACCGCCATCGCCCTGCGCGAGCTGCGCGGCGACGTCGCCCTGCTCGACCTGGCGCCGCACACCGGCCGCAAGCACCAGCTGCGCGCGCACTGCGAGGCGCTGGGCATGCCGATCGTGGGCGACGGCATCTATCCGGTGCTGCGGCCGGAAGGGGCGGACGACTGGCAGAACCCGCTGCGGCTGCTGGCGCGCGGTATCGCCTTCGATGATCCAGTGACGCGGGAGGCACGGGTGTTCCGAAGTACGTTGTCGCTGGCGTGGCCGGACGGCCGTTCGGCAGGCGGCCCGCTCTAGGACGGCCTGCTGCTCGGCCCCCGCGGGTCGGCTCCCTCTCCTGCGAGGGGCTCACGACAATGTCCGCCCCAGCACGTTGGCGGCCTCCGTGGCTGCACGCGCGGACACGCCAGAAAGTGGCTAGATTTGTGGGCTCATTGTCCTTGCGGCCACGCGCGCGGGGGCCCAGACTCCCCGCCATGCCCGCCGCCGCCCCACCCCGCACCATCGCCTGCCTGCTTTACGCCGACTGCATGAGCCTGGACGTCACCGGCCCGATGCAGGTCTTCGCCACGGCCAACGACGTGGCGCAGCACGGCCACCGCCGGCGGGCGCCCTACCGGCTGCAGCTGCTCGCTGAGACGCCCGCGCCGGTCGCGACCTCGGCCGGCATTCGCCTGATGCCGGATGAGGCCTGGTCCGCATCGGCGCTCGACACCGTCGACACCCTGCTCGTCCCCGGCGGCGACGGCGTGATCGCCCAACGCGACAACATGGCGCTGCTGGACCTGCTGCGCCGCGCAGAGCCGCTGGTGCGGCGCCTGGGCTCCGTGTGCTCCGGCGCCCTGCTGCTGGCCGAGGCGGGCCTGCTCGACGGCCGGCGCGCCACCTCGCACTGGTCGCGGCTGGACCAGCTGCGAGAGCGGCATCCAGACGTGCAGGTGGAGCCCGACTGCCTGCACACCTTCGACCCCGGCAGCGCCCAGGACGGCCATGTCTTCACCTCGGCCGGCGTCACGGCGGGCATCGACCTTGCGCTGGCCCTGGTGGAGGCCGACCTGGGCCGGCCGATGGCGTTGGCCGTGGCGCGGCAACTGGTGATGTTCCTGCGCCGGCCGGGCGGGCAGGCGCAGTTCAGCGCCCTGCTCGCGCCCGAGCCGCGCCGCACGCCCCGGCTGGCTGCGCTGCTCGACTGGCTGCCGGGCCAGCTCGGCGCCGACCTGTCGCTGGAGCGTCTGGCCGCCCAGGCCTGCCTGCCGCCGCGCACGCTCACCCGCGCCTTCCAGAAGGAGCTGGGCACCTCGCCCGCCCGCTACATCGAGCGCCTGCGGGTGGAAACGGCCAGCGCCCTGATGGCCCAGGGCCAGGCCTCAGTGGCCACCGTCGCCCGGCTGTGCGGCTTCGGCCATCCGGAGAACCTGCGACGCAGCTTCCACAAGCACTACGGCGTGGGGCCGCAGGCCTGGGCGGAGCGCTTTGGCGGCGTCGCCGTCGACACGGTGCAGTCCAGCACCTGACCAGCATGCGCGTCTGCCGGCTGTTGCCAAGACCCGCGCCATCCCGCCTTCCCAACCCACCGCCCACCGCCCACCGCCCACCGCCCCCCATGTTCGCCCTGCTTCGCACCCACGCCAGCCTGCGCCTGCTCTTCCTCGGCCAGGCGCTCTACTGGTCCTGCTCCATCATCGGCATCGCCCTGACCGCGCTGGTCGGCGCCCGGCTGGCGCCGCTGCCCTGGCTGGCGACGCTGCCGCTGGCGCTGCTGGTGGCCGGCAACCTGGTCGCCGTGCGGCCCCTGGCGGCGGCCATGCAGCGCCACGGCCGGCGGCGGGTGCTGGTGGCCGGTGCGCTGGTCGGCGTGGCGGGCGGCCTCACGGCCTGCCTCGCCATCATGGCGGACAGCTTCGCGCTCTTCGGCCTGGGCATTGCGGGCGTGGGCGTGTACCAGGCTTCGTCGGCCTATTACCGCTATGTGGCGCTGGAGGCCGTCGAGGCCCAATGGCGCGGCCGGGCCGCCGCCTGTGTGCTGGCCGGTGGCGTGTGCGCGGCCCTGTTCGCACCGTCGCTGGCGCTCGCGGCGCGGCAGTGGCTGATCACGCCCTTTGCCGGCGCCTACCTGGCCATCGCCGGCCTGGCCGCCGTCGCCGCCCTGCTGCTGACCCGCTTGCCGGAAGGCGCAGCGGCCACCCCCGCGGCCGGCCAGGCGTCCGCCACCCGCTGGCGCACGCTGCTGGCCCGCCCCGCACTGCGCGCCGCCATCGTCATGACCGGCGTGGGCCACGGGCTGATGATCCTGGTGATGAACGCCACGCCGCTGGCCATGGCCGACTGCGGCTTCGCCGTCGAATCGTCGGCGCGGGTGATCCAGTGGCATGTGCTGGGCATGTTCCTGCCCGCCTTCTTTGCCGGGGGCCTGGTGGACCGGCATGGCAGCCGACGCGTGGCCGCCGCAGGCATCGCCGTGCTGGTGGCCAGTGCGGCGCTGGCCCTGTCGGGCGTGGCGCTGGCGCAGTTCGTGGCCAGCTCGCTGCTGCTGGGCATCGGCTGGAGCCTGATGATCGTGGCCGGCACCACGCTGCTGACCGAGGCGCATGCGCCGACCGAGCGGGCCGGCGCCCAATCGCTGATGGAATTCGCCAATGGCGGCACGGCGGCGGCGATGTCCTTTGCCTCGGGTGCGCTGCAGTCGGGCATCGGCTGGACGGCGATCAATGCCGCGATGCTGCCGATGCTGGCCGGGGCCGCCTGGCTGCTGTGGTCGACCCGGCCGGCGCTGCTTCGCTCGGCCTGAATCGGCTCAGGCGCGGGTCACGCGCGGCTGCTTGGGCGCCGTGGCGTACAGCACGATGCCGGCCAGGATCATGGGCACGCACAGCCACTGGCCCATGCTCATGTTCAGCGCCAGCAGGCCCAGGAAGTCGTCCGGCTCGCGGAAGTACTCCGCCACGAAGCGCATCACGCCATAGCCCATGAGGAAGACGGCCGAGACGCGTCGCTCCAGCCGCGGCTTGCGGGCATACAGCCACAGGATCACGAACAGCAGCAGCCCTTCGAGCAGGAACTGGTAGACCTGCGACGGGTGCCGCGACAGCATCGAGCCGCTCTGCGGAAACACCATGCCCCAGGGCAGGTCCGGCGACGCGAAGCGGCCCCACAGCTCGCCGTTGATGAAGTTGCCCACGCGGCCGGCGGCCAGGCCCGTCGGCACGCAGGGTGCCACGAAGTCCATCAGCTGCCAGAAGCGCCGCCCTCGCGCCCGCGCGAACCAGGCCATGGCGGCGATCACACCGATCAGCCCGCCGTGGAAGCTCATGCCGCCGCGCCAGACCATGAAGATCTCCAGCGGATTCGACAGGTAGTAGCCCGGCTTATAGAACAGGCAGTAGCCCAGCCGGCCACCCACGATCACGCCCAGCACGCCGAAGAAGAGGATGTCCTCCACGTCCTTGCGCGTCCAGGCCGCGCTGCCCGTCATCGAGGCGAAGGGCTCGTGCCGCAGCCGCCGCGTGCCCAGGAAGAAGAACAGGCCGAATGCCGCAAGGTAGGTCAGGCCGTACCAGTGCACGGCAAGGGGGCCGATCTGCAGGGCGACCGGGTCGATATGGGGGTACATCAGCATGGCGCGCATTGTGCCCGGCACCCCATGGCGAGGCGGTGACGCGCCGTTGCGAATGCGTCTGATCGGCTGCCGCATCCGCATGCAGAACGCCGCGTGGGGGGCATTGGCCGCGAGCGTTTCGCCAAAGCCAGGGCCGGGCGGATACTCGCGGCGTTTTTGTCTTCGAAGAATCACACACCATGCAGGGCAACCCCCAAGTCATCGACTACCTGAAGGACTTGCTGCGCGGCGAGCTCGCCGCCCGCGACCAGTACTTCATCCATTCCCGCAACTACGAAGACCAGGGGTTCGGGCGCCTGTACGAGCGCATCGACCACGAGATGCAGGAAGAGACCGAGCATGCCGACGCACTGATGCGCCGCATCCTGATGCTCGGCGGCAAGCCCGACATGAGCCCCAAGGCCTTCACCCCCGGCCTGACCGTCGAGGAAATGCTGCGCAAGGACCTCGACACCGAGTACGAGGTGCGCGACGCACTGCGCAAGGGCGCCGCCCTGTGCGAGAGCGTGGGCGACTACGTGAGCCGCGACATCCTGGTCTCGCAACTGCACGACACCGAGGAAGACCATGCCTACTGGCTGGAGAAGCAGCTGGGCCTGATCGCCAAGATCGGCCTGCCCAACTACCTGCAGTCGCAGATGGGCGAAGGCGACTCGTCCACCTCGGCCGGCTGATCAGCCCGCCTCGCCGGCCCCGGCCCGCGTCCGCAGGAAGCGGACGAAGCGCGCCAGGGCCGGTGGCTGCCGCTCCGCCAGCCACACCAGGCTGGTTTCGCAGGACGGCAGCACTGCCTTCTTTCCTCCCCGCTCCTTCAATTCCTCCGCCCGCCGGTACACCACGCCGGCGCGGCTGAAGGCTGTCACGCTGGCTGGTACCCAGGCCACGCCCAGACCACCGGAGACCAGGTTGACGATGGTCTGCATCTGGATCGCCTCCTGCGCCACGCGCGGACGGCGGCCATGGGCGGCGTAGAGCTGCATCACCGCGTCGTGCACGCCGGGCAGGATGCGGCGCGGGTACAGCACCAGCGGTTCGTCCATCACCTCGGCCAGCGCCGGTCGCACCTGATGCGCCAGCGCATGCGCGGCCGGCAGCGCCAGCACCAGCGGCTCCCGCGCCACCGCCAGCCGGGCCAGGCCGGCCGGCGCGACGCCGGGCGGATGCAGCAGCAGGCCGGCATCGATGTCGCCGCGCGCCAGGGATTCCAGCTGCACGTCGCCCGTCGCCTCCACCAGTTCCAGCGCCACCTGCGGGCTGTGCTCGCGGAAGTCGCGCACCCAGCCTGGCAGCCGGTCGAAGCCGATGGTGGAGACGAAAGCCAGACGCACCCGGCCGGCCTCGCCCGAGTCGGCCGCGCGCGCCCGGGCGGGCAACGACCGCGCCTGGGCCAGCAGGGCCCGCACCTCGGGCACCAGTGCCTCGCCCGCGGCCGTGAGCGCCACGCGTCGGCGCGTGCGGTCGAAGAGCTGCACGCCCAGCGTGCGCTCCAACTGGGCGATGGCCTGGGTGACGGGGGGCTGGGTCATGTGCAGCCGCTGCGCCGCGCGGCCGAAGTGCAGTTCCTCGGCCACGGCCAGGAACTGCCGCCAGGCGCGCAACTCGATCGGGGCCTCTTCCTTCATTCGGCCAGCATATCAATCCGCCCGCCAAATAGGATTGGAAGCAATCAGAGGCCGGGTCGAGAATCCCCGCCACCCACGAACCGCGGAGACACGCCCCATGGAAAGTAAGCCGATCAAGATCAACCGCCGCAGCGCCAACATCACCGAAGGCAAGAGCCGCGCGCCCAACCGCTCGATGTACTACGCCATCGGCTACGAGGCCGACGACTTCGCCAAGCCCATGGTCGGCGTGGCCAACGGCCACAGCACCATCACGCCCTGCAATGCCGGCCTGCAGAAGCTGGCCGACGCGGCCGTGGCCGGCATCGAGGAAGCCGGCGGCAACGCCCAGATCTTCGGCACGCCCACCATCTCCGACGGCATGGCCATGGGCACGGAGGGCATGAAGTACTCGCTGGTCAGCCGCGAGGTCATCAGCGACTGCATCGAGACCTGCGTGCAGGGCCAGTGGATGGACGGCGTGCTGGTGGTCGGCGGCTGCGACAAGAACATGCCCGGCGGCATGATGGGCATGCTGCGCGCCAACGTGCCGGCCATCTACGTCTATGGCGGCACCATCCTGCCGGGCCACTACAAGGGCCAGGACCTGAACATCGTCAGCGTCTTCGAGGCCGTGGGCCAGAACGCCGCCGGCAACCTGAGCGACGAGGACCTGCTGCAGATCGAGCGCCGCGCCATTCCCGGCACCGGCTCCTGCGGCGGCATGTACACCGCCAACACCATGAGCTCGTCCTTCGAGGCGCTGGGCATGAGCCTGCCCTATTCGTCGACCATGGCCAACCCGCACGACGAGACGCAGAACTCGGCCAAGGAATCGGCCAAGGTGCTGATCGAGGCCATCAAGCGCGACCTGAAACCGCGCGACATCGTCACCCGCAAGGCCATCGAGAACGCCGTGTCGGTGATCATGGCCACGGGCGGCTCGACCAACGCCGTGCTGCATTTCCTGGCCATCGCGCATGCAGCGGGCGTGGAATGGACCATCGACGACTTCGAGCGCATCCGCCAGCGCGTGCCGGTCATCTGCGACCTCAAGCCCAGCGGCCGCTGGCTGGCCGTCGACCTGCACCGGGCGGGCGGCATTCCGCAGGTCATGAAGCTGCTGCTCAACGCCGGCCTGCTGCATGGCGACTGCATCACCATCACCGGCAAGACCATCGCCGAGACGCTCAAGGACGTGCCCGATGTGCCGCCCAACCCCGAGGTGATCCGGCCCATCGACAACCCGCTGTATGCCCAGGGCCACCTGGCCATCCTGAAGGGCAACCTGAGCCCCGAGGGCGCCGTGGCCAAGATCACCGGCCTGAAGAACCCCGCCATCACCGGCCCGGCCCGCGTGTTCGACGACGAGCAGTCGGCGCTGCAGGCCATCCTGGCCGGCAAGATCCAGGCGGGCGACGTGATGGTGCTGCGCTACCTGGGCCCCAAGGGCGGCCCCGGCATGCCCGAGATGCTGGCGCCCACCGGCGCGCTGATCGGCGCCGGCCTGGGCGAGAGCGTGGGCCTGATCACCGACGGCCGCTTCTCCGGCGGCACCTGGGGCATGGTGGTGGGCCACGTGGCGCCGGAGGCCGCGGCCGGCGGCACCATCGCGCTGGTGCACGAGGGCGACTCGATCACCATCGACGCCAAGACGCTGAGCCTGGAACTGAACGTGCCGGAAGAAGAGATCGCCCGCCGCCGCGCGGCCTGGAAGGCGCCCGCCCCGCGCTACACCCGCGGCGTGCAGGCCAAGTTCGCCTTCAACGCGTCCAGCGCCAGCCTGGGCGCGGTGCTCGATCGGTTCTGAGACCTAGGGCTTGCGGCGCGCGGCGCCGCGGGCGCGCGTCGTGAGGCCCAGCGCATCGCGCTGGCGGTCGATGCGCGCCTGCTTGCGGGCGTCGTCCCGCTCCATCGCGCGCCGGGCGGTGTAGCCCGACCAGTCCGCGAAAGCCCACCAGACCATCGCGGCCGGAAAGGGCGACAGTACGATCCACCAGGAGAGGCCGGCGAAGAAGCCGACCTCGAAGTACTTCAAGCCGATTGCCACCAACCCCACGATCAACAGCCACATGTTCCGCTCCTCGTTCCAACAGCCCGCCGCGCGACGCACGAGCCACATTGCAAACGACTGTAACGCCGCCGGCGGGCCAGTGGTCGGCTCCGCGTTCGCGTTGCGCGCCGGCGCGATCGCCGCCCTGGCGCTGGCCGGCCTGCTGCCTGCGGCCAAGGCCGACCTGGCCCTGGCCACCAGCAAGGCCTGCATGGCCTGCCACACGGTGGACCGCAAGGTGATCGGCCCCGCCTTCAAGGACGTGGCCGCCCGCTACAAGGACCAGAAGGGCGCCGCGGACATGCTTGCCACCAAGATTCTCAAGGGCGGCGCGGGCGCCTGGGGGCCGGTGCCCATGCCGGCCAACACCCAGGTCAGCGAGGCCGATGCGAAGAAGCTGGCGGCCTGGGTGCTGACGCTGAAGTGACGGCTGCCCGAAGCCTCTCCAACCGTTCGCGCTGAGCTCGTCGAAGCGCCGGCCGATGTGCCCTGGCTTCGACAGGCTCAGCCCGAACGGGCAAGGTTGAACGTGCTCAGCCCAGCGGCCGCGTCAGGTAGACGGCCTCGCGGCCGACGATGGCGTCGCGCGTCGGCATGAAGACGGTGCAGCCGTCGCACGGCGAGACGATGCGCCGCTCGCCGTCGGTGGCGATCGGCTCGTCCTTGGCGAAGGTCTCGAAGCCGACCAGCGGCCGCTCGAAGCGGAATTCCTTGGTGTGCACCATGTGCGTCTGCAGCAGCTCGAAGCGGCGCTGCGGCGCCGGCGGCTGGCGCCCCTCGCGCGGCGAGATCAGGCCGAAATGGGCGATGAAGTCGTGCGCCACCTTCGTGGCCAGGTCCGCCGCGGACTGCGCGAAGTGCTGGCCGCACTCCACCACCAGCGCCGTCTGCGGACCGTCGCCGTCCACGCCATGCCGGCCGTACTGGATCAGCGGCGTGCCCGAGCCCAGCCCCTGCGGCATCACCAGGTGCACGGGCGGCAGGCCCAGCGCCACGGCCACGGCCGCATTGCGCGCATAGGCCGGGTAGACCCAGAAGGGCTGCACGTCCTGGCTGGTGGAGTGGATGTCCAGCACATGGTCGGCCGCGTCCACCACGGCGCGCAGCTCGCGGGCGCGGCGCAGCTCGGGGCTGTCCTCGCTGCCGTCGAGCATCTCGGCCGACCAGATGCGGTTCATGTTGTGCACCAGCTGGCGGCTGTCGAAGGGCCGCTCGATGTCGAAGCTCTCGTAGGCCGCGACGTTGGAAAAGCTGATGGTCAGCGTGCCCTTGACGGGCCGCACGCCGCTGTCGAGCAGATGCGTGGCCGCCACCATGCCGCAGATCTCGTTGCCGTGGGTCAGCGCATTGACCAGCACGTGCGGCCCGGGCTGGCCCGAGTCGAAGCGGTGCACATAGTCGATGCCGGTGTTGCCACGGCGGTAAGCGGACAGGTCGCGGGGCAGGACCTCGAAGGTGGGAAGTGGGGCGGTCATCGGACCATTGTGGGCGAGCCGGCCGAAGCCTGCTCGGCGCCGCGGGGCCCGCGGCCGCTCACTCGATGGCCAGGTCCAGCCGCGAGACCAGCGCACGGGTCTGCGCGTTCATGCCCACCACCTCCACGGCGCTGCCATGCTTGCGCAGGCGCTGGCAGACCTTGTCCAGCGCATTGACGGCGGTGATGTCCCAGAAATGCGTGCCGGTGAGGTCGATGCGCACCGGCCGGCCCTCGATGTCGCGGATGTCGAAGGCCTCCACCAGCATGTCGGCCGAGGCGAAGAAGACCTGGCCCGAGACGCGGTAGACCAGCGCCCCTCCCTCCTCCGCCGGCTGGACGGCGATCAGCCGCGCCACCTTGAAGGTGAAGAACACGCCGCTCAGCAGCACACCCACCGCCACGCCTGCCGCCAGGTTGTCGGTGAGCACCGTGACCACCACCGTCGCCAGCATCACCACGCTGGAAAGCTTGGGATGCCGCCACAGCGCCCGCGCCGAGCCCCAGTCGAAGGTCGAGGCCGACACCATGACCATCACGGCCACCAGCGCCGCCACCGGCACCTTCGACACCCAGGGTTTGAGCAGCACCATCAGCACGAGCAGGAAGGCGCCCGCGAACAGCGTGGACAGCCGGCCGCGCCCGCCATAGCGCACGTTGCTGACGGTCTGGCCGATCATTCCGCAGCCGGCGATGCCGCCGAAGAAGCTGGCCGCGACGTTCGCCAGGCCCAGGCCGGTGGCCTCGCGGTTCTTGGCGCTTGGCGTGTCGGTCAGTTCGTCCACCACGCTGGCGGTCATCAGCGACTCCAGCAGGCCCACCATGGCGATGGCAAGGGCCGGCAGCGCGATCAGCTGCAGCGTCTGCCAGGTCAGCGGTACCTGGGGCACGCCGAAGCTGGGCAGGCCGTCGGGCAGCAGGCCCAGGTCGGCCACCGTCTTGAGCGGCAGGTTCAGCCACTGCGCCGCCAGCGTGAGCACCACGATGCTCACCAGCGGCGAGGGCACCACCGTCGTGAGCCGCGGCAGGCCATAGATGATGACCAGGCCCGCGCCCACCGCGGCCCAGGTCGCCAGGTTGGCGCCCACGAGGTGCGGCATCTGCGCCGAGAAGATCAGGATCGCCAGCGCATTGACGAAGCCGGTGCGCACCGAGCCCGACACGTAGCGCATCAGCGTGCCCAGCCGCAGCCAGCCGAAGAGCATCTGCACCAGCCCCGCCAGCACGCCGGCCGCGAACAGGTACTGCACGCCGTGCGAATGCACCAGCGGCGCCGCCACCAGCGCCACCGAGCCGGCCGCCGCCGACACCATGGCCGGCCGCCCGCCCGCGAAGGCAATCACGATGCTGATGACGAAGGAGGCGAACAGGCCCACGGCCGGGTCCACGCCCGCCACGAAGGAGAAGGCGATGACCTCCGGGATCAGCGCGAAGGTGGCCACTGCGCCGGCCATGAGCTCGCGCGGAATGCTGGGCGCCCATTCGGCGCGGAAGGGATGGGGGTGGCGGGACATGGGAATCGGAGCAGAGAAAAGCGGAAAGCCCATCGCGCCGAGCGGACGAGGCGGGCGGAGATGAAAGGCAGAAGGCGCTCAGCCCTCTTCGTCCACGGGACCGCCCCAGTTCTCGTCCTGCTCGATGGCGTCCGCATCACGGCCTCGGCCCCGGGCGCGCAGGGCCGCGGCGCGCTGGCGCTTGAGTTCGGCCTCGGCCTTGCGCCCCGCCGCCAGCCAGCCCAGGAACTGGTTGACCGTCTCCAGCGTGATGCGGCCGATCACGCCACCGCGCAGGTCGGTGAGCACCGCCTCGGCCGCCTTCTGCATGTCGATGCGGCCGCCGCCCAGCAGCGCACCACGCTTGCGGCCGATGGCGCCCAGGATGTCCTCGTCGGGCTGGGTGCACAGCGCCAGCTGGGCGTTGTCGGCCGGCAGCTTGTAGCGGGCCCGCAGCGGCTCGGTGTACTGGGCCTTGAGGTAGGCCAGCACGTCCAGCGCCACCGATTCGTCGTCGTAGGCATTGCGGCCCACGGCGCCGGTGGCGGCCAGGCGCACGCCGCTCTCGGGCACGATGATCTTGGGCCACAGCATGCCGGGCGTGTCGTACAGGTAGAAATCGTCGGCCAGCAGGATGCGCTGCTCCTGCTTGGTCACGCCGGCCTCGTCCGCGGCCTTGGCCTGGCGCTTGAGGCTCAGGGTGTTGATCAGCGTGGACTTGCCCACGTTGGGCACGCCGCAGATCAGCACCCGCATCGGCTTGGCCAGCCCGCCGCGCTTGGGCGACAGGCGATGGCAGGCCTCGATGATGGCCGCGCGCTGGGCCGGCGGCGTCTGGCTCGCGTCCAGCGCGATGGCGCCGGTGGCCTCCTGCGCCTGGTAGTGGGCCAGCCATTCGGCGGTGCGGGCCGGGTCGGCCAGGTCCTGCTTGTTGAGGATCTTCAGGCGCGGCTTCTTGGCCGTGATGGCCGCCAGCGCCGGGTTGGCGCTGGAGCCGGGCAGGCGCGCGTCCAGCAGCTCGATCACGACGTCGGTGGTCTTCATCCGCTCGGTGATGGCCTTGCGGGTGGCATGCATGTGGCCGGGAAACCATTGGATCGTCATGGCAGCAGTCGGGGCGAGGGAGACAGGGGAAGGAAAGCGCGCGGCAAGGGCGCGTCGGCCCGCCGCGGGGCGGGGCCGTGTGGCATGGCGCGGCAGCGCACCACGGCGGCGAAGGGGCCGGATTGTCGCCGCTCGCCGCCGGCCTCGCCTGCAAGCACGCATTGGCCTTGGCCTACGCCGGCCCGCCCGGGGCTGGGGCACAGTGCAAGCTCGTCCCCATGGCCGGTATGGCATCCCTGCCGACCGGCCCTCACCGACAAAGGAGCCCATTTCATGCAGATCCAGGTCAACACCGGCAACGGCATCGAGAACAAGGAGTCGCTGGAGCGCTGGGCCGACGCCGAACTGCGTCAGCAACTGCACCGCTTTGCCGAGGAAGTCACCCGCGTCGAGGTGCACCTGAGCGACGAGAACGCCGCCCGCGGCGGCCAGGCCGACAAGCGCTGCACCATGGAAGCCCGGCTCGCAGGCCATGCCCCCATCGCCACCTCGCAGGACGCGCCCACGCAGGACGAGGCCTTCCGCGGCGCCCTGGACAAGCTCAAGCGCGCGCTGGACACCGCCATCGGCAAGCGCACCGACCACCGCGACCGCACCACCATCCGCACGGCCGGCATCGACGCCGGCCTGGGCGATTGAGCGCTGATGCGCCGGACGTGGCGGCCCCCGGGCGCCATGTCTGGGAATTCGCCCGCACCGGCGGCGTCGACCAGGTCCTGATCCGCCGGGGCGAGGACATCGCCCACATCGGCGAGCTGGACCGCAAACTGTGGGTCGCCCTGGCCTGCCCGGTGCAGGGCCTGGAATTCGACAGCCGCACGCTCGCCCTCATCGACACCAACGACGACGGCCGCATCCGGCCGCCCGAGCTGATCGCCGCGTGCGAGTGGGCCTGCCGCGAGTTGCGCGATGCCCAGTTGCTCATCGCTGGCGGCGACACCCTTTCCCCCCACGACATTGCCGACAGCAGCGCGCTGCAGGCCGAAGCGAAGAGGATCCTGCGCATCGTCGGGAAGGACGAAGCTGCTGCGCTCACGCTCGAAGACGTGACCGGCCGCAGCGAACTGCTGGCCTCACTGCGCTTCAACGGCGACGGCGTCATCACGCCGGCGACGGCCGAGGACGACGCGATCCGCGCCGTCATCGAACAGATCATCAGGACGCAAGGCAGCGTTGCCGACCGCAGCGGCGCCATGGGCATCCAGCGCACCCAGGCCGAAGCCTTCTTCAAGCAGGCGCACGCCCTGGCAGACTGGCAGGCCAAGGCGGTGAGTGACGATGCCACCATGCCGCTCGGCGAGGCCACGCTGGCAGCGGCGGCCGCCTTCGATGCGGTCGAGGCCAAGGTCGACGACTTCTTCGCCCGGTGCAGCGTGGCGGCCTTCGACCCGCAGGCCGTGCCCGCCCTCAACCCGGCGGCCGCGGCCTACGACGCGCTGGCGGGCAGCGCCATCGACACCCATTCCCCTGCGCTCATTGCCCTGCCCCTGGCGCCGGTGGCGCCCGGCCGCACCCTGCCCATGGCCGGGCGCGTCAACCCGGCCTGGGCCGAGGCCCTGACCAAGTTGCGCGAGCGCGCCGTCGCGCCGCTGCTGGGCGAGGCCCTCGAAGCCATCGACGAGGGTCAGTGGGCGTTGCTGCGCGAACGGCTGGCGCCCTGCCGCCGCTGGCTGGCGAGCCGCCCGTCCACCCAGCTGGGCAGCGCCGCCGACACCCCGCCCGAGAAACTGGAAACCTGGCTTGCGGCCGAAGAAGCCGTGCTGGCCCTGCTCACCCAGGACGAGGCCGAAGAGGCCCACAACAAGCGCCTCGTCGATCTGGAACGGCTGCTGCGCTTCAAGCGCGACCTGTACCGGCTGCTGCGCAACTTCGTCTCGTTCGAGGACTTCTACGCGCGGCGGGGTGCCATCTTCCAGGCCGGTCGCCTGTACCTGGACGGCCGTAGCTGCGACCTGGTGGTGCGGGTCGCCGACGCCAAGAAGCACGCCATGCTGGCCGGCCTGGCCAAGACCTGCCTGGCCTACTGCGAATGCACCCGCGGCAAGGACAAGCAGACCATCGTGGCCGCCTTCACCGCGGGCGACACCGACTTCCTCTTCGTCGGACGCAACGGCGTGTTCTACGACCGCGAAGGCAAGGACTGGGACGCCACCATCACCCAGCTGATCGACAACCCGACGAGCGTGGCGCAGGCCTTCGTGGCGCCCTACAAGAAGTTCATCCGACTGGTCGAGGAGCAGGTGGCAAAGCGCGCCGCTGCCAGCGAGGCCACGGCTCAGGCCAGCCTGAGCAGCGTGGCGACCACCGTGGCCACGGCCGACAAGGCCGTGCCGCCGGCCACCGCCGGCCAGCCTGCGGCGCTGCCCAAGCTGCCCGGCCGCATCGACGTGGGCACCGTGGCCGCGCTGGGCGTGGCCATGGGCAGCATCAGCGCGGTGCTGGTGGCGATGTTCACCAAGTTCGTCGACCTGGGGCCGTGGATTCCCATCGCGCTGGTCGGCGTGGTGGTGGCCATCTCGGGGCCGAGCATGCTGATCGCCTGGATCAAGCTGCGCCAGCGCAGCCTGGGCCCGATCCTGGATGCGAGCGGCTGGGCCATCAACGGCCGCATGAAGGTGAGCGTGCGGCTCGGCGGCTCGTTGTCGCGGATGGCCAAACTGCCCCATGGGGCCAAGCGCGTGCTGCAGGATCCCTATGCCGACCGCAGCAGCGGCTGGCTGGTGGGACTGGGTGTGCTGGTGGTTGCCGCCGCTCTCTTGGTGTGGGGCTGGCGCACGGGCTGGTTCGACCGCCACCTGCCCGAGACGATGAGGCCCACCGGCACCGTACCGGCGGCGGCGCCGGGGCTCCGCGCCCCGGTGGGCGCGCCCGCACTCAGCGGCGTGCGGCCATCGCCTGGCTGACCTCGTTGGTGCCCTGGGCGGAGCCGCTCTGCGGCACCTGCTCGCCGTTGCGGTCGGTCACCTCGGCCAGGCGCGCCGCCAGTTGCTCGGGCACCGTGTCGCCCAGGCCCAGGTGCACGCCCTGCGTCAGCGTGATGTGCGCGGCCTCGAAGGTGCCGGCGCCGGCGCACAGCACCGTGCGCGTGGGCGCCGACTCGTGCGCCAGCACCAGCATGGCCGGCACCACGGCCTCGGGCTTGAGGGCGTCCAGCACCTCCTGCGGCATCAGGCCCTCGGTCATGCGCGTGGCGGCCGTGGGCGCCAGGCAGTTGACGTGGATGTTGTTCTTCGCGCCTTCCAGGCTCAGCGTCTGCATCAGGCCCACCAGCGCCATCTTGGCGGCGCCGTAGTTGCTCTGGCCGAAGTTGCCGTACAGGCCCGAGGAGGAGCTGGTCATGACGATGCGGCCGTACTTCTGCGCATTCATGATCTGCCACACGGCCTTGGTGCAGTGCACGGCGCCCATCAGGTGCACGTCCACCACCAGGCGGAAGTCGTCCAACTCCATCTTGCTGAAGCTCTTGTCGCGCAGGATGCCGGCGTTGTTGACCAGCACGTCGACACGGCCCCAGGCGTCCACCGCCTGCTGCACCATCGCCTGCACGGCGGCGAAGTCGGTCACCGAAGCGCCATTGGCCAGCGCCTCGCCGCCCATGTCGCGGATCTCCTGCGCAACGCGCTCCGCGGCCGTGGCCGAGCCGCCCTGCCCGTCCACCGCGCCGCCCAGGTCGTTGATCAGCACCTTGGCGCCGCGACGCGCCAGGGCCAGCGCATGCTGGCGGCCCAGGCCGCCGCCGGCGCCGGTCACGATGGCCACGCGGCCGTTGAAGTCGAGGGAGGGGGTGGTCATTGCGGGCGTCCTTTCGGGGCTGTCTCGTCGGATATGCGAAACGAGCACTGTACCGGCCCCTCCGGTCCGCCCCTGTCTCCGAGGCGGTGGCCGCGGTCCGCAGCCACCCTGTGCGCGCTCAGGGACGCGGGTCGAAGGCCACCGGCGCCGGCGCGGCGCTGAGCGGCGTCACGGCCACGGGCGTCGATGCGGTCGCGGCAGCGGCCCGCCGATCCAGCCGGTCTTCCAGCTGGCCGATGTGCGCAGCCAGCGTGTTGTCCGCCTGCTCCGCACGTTGGCGCAGGGCGGTTTCGAGCTGTTCGATGCGGGCCAGCAGGGCAGCATGGCGCTCGCCATTGCGGGCCATGTGGGCGTTTTCCTGCGTTTCGAGGAAGGTGCGCAGCTCGGTGAAGCGGCTGGCCTCGGCCTTGTCGGCCAGCTCGCGCTGGGCCTGCAGTTCCTTGGTGTGCCGACGGGCGTCCAGCAGCACCGTGCCCTGTAGCCACAGCACATAGGCCAGGAAGAAGGCGGCCAGCAGCACGGTCAGGCCCAGCATGACCAGACCCAGCGGCGCCGTGACCGTAGTGACACCCAGCGACATGGCGGTGGGCGCCGACAGCGTGCCCCAGTTCAGCGCGGCAAGGGCCGCGATGACGATGGCGATGACGAACAGGACGATGGAGCGCACACCCATGGGGCTTCCTCTCTTTTTCGATGTGGAAAGCCCCGGGTTGTACATCGGCCGGGCCGCGCGGCCGTGTCGGCCACGGGCGCCGCCCGGTGTGGGCCGGCCGCGCACCAGACAGCCGCGGCCGGCGAAGGCGCGACGCTCAGCCCACGCGGCCGTAGCGGTCGGAGAAGCGGACGATGTCGTCCTCGCCCAGGTAGGCCCCCGACTGCACTTCGATCAGCTCCAGCGGGATCTTGCCGGGGTTCTCCAGCGCGTGGATCACGCCCAGCGGGATGTAGGTGGACTGGTTTTCGGAGAGCAGGATCTCCTTGTCGCCGATCTGCACCTTGGCCGTGCCCGACACCACGATCCAGTGCTCGGCGCGGTGGTGGTGCATCTGCACCGACAGCTTCTCGCCGGGCTTCACCGTGATGCACTTGACCTGGTAGCGGTCGCCATGGTCGATGGAGTCGTAGGCGCCCCAGGGCCGGTAGACCTTGCGGTGGGCCGAGGCCTCGGAGCGGCCGTCGGCCTTGAGCTTCTCGACGATCTTCTTGACGTCCTGCACTCTGGACTTGCTGGCCACCAGCACGGCGTCGGCCGTCTCGACGACCACCACGTCCTGGATGCCCAGTACAGACACCAGGCGGTGCTCGGCATGCACATGGCTGTTGCGCACCTCGTGGGCCACCACGTCGCCGCGGAAGGCGTTGCCCTGGGCGTCCTTGGCGCTGACTTCCCACACGGCGTTCCAGGCACCCACGTCGCTCCAGCCAGCGCGCAGCGGCACGACCACGGCCTTGTCGGTCCGCTCCATCACGGCGTAGTCGATGGAGTCCTCGGGCGAGGTGGCGAAGGCCTCGGCGTCCAGGCGCACGAAGTCCAGGTCCTTCTTGCCCTTCTCGACCGCCTCGCGCGCGGCGCGGGCGATGGCGGGCGCAAAGCGCTCCAGCTCCTGCAGGTAGGCCGAAGCCTTGAACAGGAACATGCCGCTGTTCCACAGGTGCCGGCCACCCTCCAGGTAGCCCTGGGCGGTCTGCAGGTCGGGCTTCTCGACGAAGGCCTGCACGGCCATGGGCGCCACCGGCGCCGCGGCATCGATGCGGTTGGCAACGCTGATGTAGCCGTAGCCCGTCTCGGGCGCCGTCGGCACGATGCCGAAGGTGACCAGCTTGCCCGCTTCGGCCGCGGACAGGCCGGCGCGCACGGTCTCGTGGAAGGCGGCGGTGTCGGGAATGGCATGGTCGGCGGCCAGCACCAGCAGCACCGGGTCCTGGCCATCGGCCATCGCGGTCACGGCGGCGGCAGCAATGGCCGGCGCCGTATTGCGCGCCACCGGCTCCAGCACGATGGCATGGGCGCTCAGGCCCTTCTCGCGCAGCTGCTCGGCCACGATGAAGCGGTGGCCTTCATTGCACACCACCAGCGGCCGCACCGGCGCGTTGCCGTTCAGGCCCGCCAGGCGCGCCGCGGTGAGCTGGAACAGCGTCTGCTCTTCGGTGAGACCCAGGAACTGCTTGGGGTAGCCCGCGCGCGACAGCGGCCAGAGTCGCGTGCCGGAGCCGCCGGAGAGGATGACTGGAATCATGGTGGCAGAGGAGTAGGCAATCAAAAAGGATCAAGCGGCGGCCGCGCGGCCACTCTGCCAGCGCCAGGCGTCGGCGCACATGCTGTCGAGGTCGCGGCGGGTCTGCCAACCGAGCAATTCTCGTGCGAGCGCCGGGTCGGCCCAGTATTCGGCCACGTCGCCCGCGCGGCGCGGCGCCACCTTGTACGGAATGGGCTTGCCACAGGCCCGCTCGAAGGCCTTGACCAGGTCCAGCACGGAAGCCGGCCGGCCGGTGCCCAGATTCACGGTCAGCAGGCCAGCCTGGCGGTCAAGGTGGTCGAGCGCGGCGACATGGCCTTCGGCCAGGTCCATCACGTGGATGTAGTCGCGCACGCCGGTGCCATCGGGCGTGGGGTAGTCGTTGCCGAACACGCTCAGCTCGGCGCGCTGGCCCACGGCCACCTGGGCCACATAGGGCATCAGGTTGTTGGGAATGCCCTGCGGGTCTTCGCCAATGAGGCCGCTCTCGTGGGCGCCCACCGGGTTGAAGTAGCGCAGGCGCGCCACCCGCCAGTCGGGCTCGGCCGCGCACAGGTCGGCCAGCATCTGCTCCATCATGGCCTTGGTGTGGCCATAGACGTTGGCCGGACGGAAGGGAAAGTCCTCGCGCACGGGCACGGTGTCGGGGTCGCCGTACACGGTGGCCGAGGACGAGAACACCATCTGCCGCACGCCGGAGGCCTGCATGGCCCGCAGCAGCGTCACGGTGCCCGCGACGTTGTTGTCGTAGTAGCGCAACGGCTGCGCCATGGACTCGCCCACCGCCTTGAGCGCCGCGAAATGGATGACGGCCGTGATGCCGTGCTCCGCCAGCACCCGCCGCACCAGCGCCTCGTCGCGCACGTCGCCCTCCACGAAGGGCACCTCGCGGCCGATGATCTGGCCCACGCGCGTGAGCACATCAGGCCGGCTGTTGTCGAAGTTGTCGAGGACGACGAAGGCACGGTTCGCCGCCGCCAGCGCGACGCAGGTGTGGGAGCCGATGAAGCCGGCGCCTCCGGTGACGAGGATCATGGGTCGGGGCTTTGTGAAAAATCGCTACCGAAAGGCAACGCGATGGCGCCCGATCTTAAACAGCTCCTGACCAGCGGACGCGCAATACGCATCTACCCGCACTTTGGTTGTAAGCACGGTGACAAATCTTTGCAGCCGCCGTGTTGCAGCGGCGGGGGCGCGGCGCCCGCCCGCGCCGGCCGCGCTCAGTTGGTCTGCGCGAGCTGCTCCAGGATCGCCGGGTTCTCCAGCGTCGAGGTGTCCTGCGTGATCGCCTCGCCCTTGGCGATGCTGCGCAGCAGGCGGCGCATGATCTTGCCGCTGCGGGTCTTGGGCAGGTTGTCGCCGAAGCGGATGTCCTTGGGCTTGGCGATGGGGCCGATTTCCTTCGCGACCCAGTTGCGCAGCTCGTTGGCGATCTGCTTGGCCTCTTCGCCGGTAGGGCGGCCGCGTTTGAGCACGACGAAGGCGCAGACTGCCTCGCCCGTCACATCGTCAGGGCGGCCCACCACGGCGGCCTCGGCCACCAGGTCGGTCTTGGCGACCAGGGCCGATTCGATCTCCATGGTGCCCAGACGGTGGCCCGACACATTCAGCACGTCGTCGATGCGGCCCGTGATGCGGAAGTAGCCGCGGTCCTCGCTGCGCACCGCGCCGTCGCCGGCCAGGTAGATGGTGCCGCCCATCTCCTCGGGGAAGTAGCTCTTCTTGAAGCGCTCGGGGTCGTTCCAGATGGTGCGGATCATCGAGGGCCAGGGCCGCTTGATGACCAGCATGCCGCCGGCGCCATTGGGCAGGTCCTTTCCCGTCTCGTCCACGATGGCGGCCATGATGCCCGGCAGCGGCAGCGTGCAGGAGCCCGGCACCAGCGGCGTGGCGCCCGGCAGCGGCGTGATCACGTGGCCGCCGGTCTCGGTCTGCCAGAAGGTGTCGACGATGGGGCAGCGCTCGTGGCCGATGTTCCGGTGGTACCACATCCAGGCCTCGGGGTTGATGGGCTCGCCCACCGAACCCAGGATGCGCAGCGACGACAGATCCCAATTCTTGGGATGCACCTTCTCGTCCGACTCGGCCGCCTTGATTAGCGATCGGATGGCCGTGGGCGCCGTGTAGAAGATGCTGACCTTGTGCTTCTCGATCATCTGCCAGAAGCGGCCAGCGTTCGGGTACGTGGGAATGCCTTCGAACACCACCTGCGTCGCGCCCGCCGCCAGCGGGCCGTAGGCCACGTAGGTGTGGCCGGTGATCCAGCCGATGTCGGCCGTGCACCAGAACACGTCTTCGGGCCGGATGTCGAAGGTCCATTCCATCGTCATCTTGGCCCACAGCAGATAGCCGCCGGTGGCGTGCTGCACGCCCTTGGGCTTGCCGGTGGAGCCGGAGGTGTAGAGGATGAAGAGCGGATGCTCCGCGCCCACCGCCACCGGCGGGCAGTCGTCGCCCTGCCCTTGCAGCGCCTCGGCAAAGGTCTTGTCGCGGCCTTCGACCTTGTTCCAGGCCGAGGGCGTACGCTCGTACACCAGCACCGTCTTGAGCGTGGTGCAGCCGCCCAGGGCGATGCCGTCGTCCACGATGGCCTTGAGCGGCAGCTCCTTGCCGCCGCGCAGCTGGTAGTTGGCCGTGATCACCGCCACGGCACCAGCGTCGATGATCCGCTCGTTGAGCGCCTTGGCCGAGAAGCCGCCGAACACCACGCTGTGCGTCGCGCCGATGCGGGCGCACGCCTGCATGGCGACCACGCCTTCCACGCCCATGGGCATGTAGACGATCACGCGGTCGCCCTTGCCGATGCCCTGCGCCTTGAGCGCGTTGGCGAAGCGGCTCACGCGCGAAAGCAGCTCCTTGTAGGTGACGTGGGTGACCGTGCCGTCGTCGGCCTCGAAGACGATGGCCGTCTTGTTCTCGACCGGTGTGCCGATGTGGCGGTCGAGGCAGTTGGCGCTGGCGTTGAGCTCGCCGTCGTCGAACCACTTGTAAAAAGGGGCATTCGACTCGTCGAGCGTGCGGCTGAAGGGCTTGGTCCAGTTCAGGTGCTCGCGGGCGTGGCGGGCCCAGAAGCCGTCGAAGTCCTTGGCCGCCTCGTCGCACAGCGCCTGGTAGGCCGCCATGCCCGACACGCGGGCGCCCTGCTGCGCCTGGGCGCTCGGCTCGAAGACGCGGTTTTCGACGAGCACGGACTGGATGGTGGAAGCCGAGCTGCTGCTCATGGTCTTGTCTCCTGGGGGCTGAATGGGCCCGATCTTGATGGCGGAAAGGTGAACGCGGTGTACTGTCCCGCGGGCGTCTTACGAGGCTCTGACGCAGGGTCGGGCGGCCGGACGAGCCCGCGCATGCTAATCAACCTGCCATGCGCCCCACCAACCCATGGTGCATGGCAAAGCCACCGCAATCCAGTGAAAATGCCAGGCCCCGCCGCAGATTGCCCCATTTGCCATGCAAGCCACCTCTAACATTCACCATGGCAGAGCCGTCATTCCCGCCGCCTTGCGCGAGCAACTCGGCCTGCACGACGGCGACCAGTTGATCTGGCAGGTGCGCGATGGCGAACTGGTCGCCACCACCCGCCGCGCCCAGTTGCATCGCGCGCAGCAACGCTTTCAGCAAACCGTGGCCAAGGATTCCCCGTCGCTGTCCGAAGAACTCGCGGCCGACCGCCGTCGCGCCGCCGACACCGAATGAGCACGCCATCGCCCATCGTGCTGGACGCCTCGGCGATCCTGGCCTTTCTGCAGGAAGAGCCGGGCCATCTCGAAGTGGAAGAGGCCCTGCACGACCGCCCCTGCCTGGTCACCGCCGCCAACCAGTGCGAAGTCGTGGCCAAGCTGCTCGACCGCCAGATGCCGACGGAGGCCATCGATGCCGTGGTGGCCGACCTGGGCTATCAGGTGGTGGACGTCACCGCCGAAGATGGCGCGCGCGCCGGTCACTGGCGCAGCCTGACCCGCGCGCACGGCCTCAGCCTCGGAGACCGCCTGTGCCTGGCCGTGGCCGCCAGACTGCAGGCGCCCGTGCTCACGGCGGACCGGCCCTGGCTTGCGCTGGCTGACACATTGAACGTGCAGATTCGCTGTCTGCGCCCCGGCTCGCACTAGCTCCGTCCCGCGGCTTGCACCCGCACCCCTTACCCCTTTCCTTTTCCCCTCCGTCCGATCTCCATGGCCGACCTGAACGACCCGACTCCGCCCGCGCCCGTCAAGCGCACCTCTCCCCTGCGCCCCCTGCCCAACCTGATCTTCGCCAGCCGCTGGCTGCAGCTGCCCCTGTACCTGGGCCTGATCGTTGCGCAGGCGGTGTACGTGGTGCACTTCCTGGTCGAGCTGCTGCACCTGGTCGAGGCCGCCTTCGGCAACCAGAACGCGCTGCAGGCCCTGATCAACAGCATCGGCTACAAGACCACCGCGCCCATCACCACCTTGAACGAGACGGTGATCATGCTGGTGGTGCTGGCGCTGATCGACGTGGTGATGATCAGCAACCTGCTCATCATGGTGATCGTGGGCGGCTACGAGACCTTCGTCAGCCGCATGAACCTGGAAGGCCACCGCGACCAGCCCGAGTGGCTCAGCCACGTCAATGCCTCGGTGCTCAAGGTCAAGCTGGCCATGTCGATCATCGGCATCAGCTCGATCCACCTGCTCAAGACCTTCATCAACGCCGACAACTACACCGAGAAGGTGCTGATCGCGCAGACGGTGATCCACGTCGCCTTCCTGTTCTCGGCCATGGCGATTGCCTATACCGACAAGCTGATGAGCAGCACGGCGTCGCATGGGAAGAAGAACGGCGGGCACTGAGCGTCGTAGCAACAGCCCTCCGCTCCCCCAAGCCCGCCTCAGCGAAAGCCAGGCGGGCTTTTCTTTGTGCCGGCGGTGCGCATGCTTCACAACCCGCCATCCTAGATCGCCAGCAACTGTGAACTTTTCACCAATTTAGAGGATTCGAGAAAACACGGCACTTCCCAGAATCGCGGCACACACGGCATGCCCGAGGGGCAGGAGGGGAAGTTCATGACAAGCAACCACCGGCGCGCAAACGGCGCCATGGTCATGCTCGCGCTGGCCAGCGGTCTGGTACTCGGTGGCTGCACCAGCGCTCCTGTCGCCAGATGGGAACGGGGCTCGTTGGCCCAGGCAGGCTCCAGCTTTTCAAGTGCGACCGAATACCTCGGCAAGGCGCGAACGCACTACGAGACCACGGTAGCGGAGCAGATGGCGCACGAGCGCAATCTGTCGAACGGGCTTATCGGTACAGGCGCCGTGGTCCTCGCACTGGCAACGGCCAAGGTGCACGCCGACGCGATCCTCGGGGCGTCGTTGCTCGCGGGCACAGGCTATGCCCTCGGAAATCGCAACCTTCCGCGCAACCGCGTCATGATTTACCTGGAGGGAATAAAGGCCTTGGGCTGCGTCGAGCAAGCAGCAGCGCCACTCGCACCCCTCGGGTCAATACCCACCGACGAGCTCAGTCGCGAACTGGGAACACTTGCCGTGCGTCAGTCCCAAGTCGACGACGCTCTGACCAGTGCCCAGAAGCTTCAGCCTCCGGTACCGACAGAGGAGGCAGCACGCCTCAGCCAGTTGCAGCGCAGCGCCGACGAGGCCAAAGCCGCCGGAGTCAAAGTGACAGCGGCAGCGCATGAGCAGCTCGGCGCGTCGGCCAAGGCTGGCCACCTGATGGTGGCGGCGGTTAACGAGGTGGACGAAGCCGTGACGCGTGCTGTCGTCGAAGACACACCGAAGCTTTCCACAGTCCCGAGCGCCATCAGCGGCCTGCGCGATATGACGGCAGCTTTTGCGCCCGGCATCGACCTGAAGATCATGGTGCCCGAGGCGCCGTCTCCCGCACCTGCCGCGACAAGCAGACGCGAGATGGCGCGCCTCCAGGGCCTTATTCAAAATCAAGGTGGGTCGGACAACGCGTTGCTCCGGCAACTTCTCGCGGCATTGGCCGATGCAGAAGAGGATGAGGACACATCGGCAAAAAAGGCTGCTCAGGCCGCCAAGAAGATCGAAGACTCCACCAACGCCCTGATCGCTCAGGCCAAGGTGGTGCAGACGTTGACCATGCGGACCGCAGCATCCATCAAGAACGATGCGTTCAGCGGCTGCGGTGTGGCCGCAGCGGTGCCTAAGCTGACAGCCGCCCCAGCGACGCTCTCCTTCAAGATCAAGACCCCTTCCCGCTCGATCGTCGACATCCAAGGCGGCACGCCGCCCTACTTCGCGGAATGGGACGGTCCGACCTCCACCGCTTTGAGCATCAAGCCGCCCATCCGCTACGACACACGCGTCGAAGTCACGGCCACGCCCGTCAAACCCGAGGCTACGGCGCTCCAGACGCGCCTGCGCATCACCGACAGCGCCCCCACGCCCCGCCCCGTGTACGTCGACGTCAGCCTCACCGACTGACGCCCTTCCCTCTTCGCCTTTTCCCCACGAAGCAAGGAGTCATCATGCGCATCGCGAATCACAGGCTGATTGCCGAGGACGGCGACAACGACGTGACGTTCATCGACACGCCCAACCAGTCGGCACCGATCAAGCCGCTGTACCTGATCATTCACTACACCGCCGGCACGTCGCTGGACGGCGCGGTGTCCTGGTTCAGGAATCCGGCGGCACAGGCCTCGGCCCACCTGGTCATCGACCGCGACGGCAGCATCGTGCAGATGGTGGCCTTCAACAAGCGCGCCTGGCACGCCGGCAAGAGCAGTTGGGGCGAGCTGGAGTCGATGAACCAGTACGCCATCGGCATCGAGCTGGTCAACGCCGGCAAGCTCAGGCAGAACGGCGCTGGCGAGTGGGTCAACTGGTCGGGCAAGCGCATCGATCCGTCCGAGGTGATCGTCGCCACCCATCCCCAGGAATCGAGCAGCGCCGGTTGGCAGGAATACCCCGAGGCACAACTCGAAGCCGCCATCGCAGCGGGCCTGGCGCTGCACGTGCAGTACGGCTTCACGGACATCCTCGGGCACGAGGATGTGAGCCCCGGTCGCAAGGTCGACCCGGGCCCGGCCTTTCCGATGAACAGCTTCCGCTCGCGCGTGCTGGGCCGCGCCTGACGGGGAGAGGACGGCTGCGGGCCGGCGGCGCCCCCCCTCCGCGCCTCAGCTCGCCCGCGCCGTCAGCCACTGGCTCGGCGGCAGGGGCGCGCCGACGATGCGGATCTCGCCCAGGCTGCCCAGGAAGCCGGTGGACATGCCGTCGGCCCACTGGCCGCAGCCGATGGCCATCTGCTGCTGGGCGGCCACGTACTGGATGCCGTGCATGTTGCTGTTGTTGCGCAGCACCGGTGCACCCTCCACGTACATCGTGGTCGCGTAGCCGTCCGCCGGGTCGTTGACGATGGCCACGTGCAGCCACTGGCCCGCCGAGATGCTGCCCGACCAGCAGGTCAGGTTGGTCGCCTGGTCGGTGGGCACGATCTCCCACTGGAACTCCATCAGGTTCGACAGCGCGAACATCATGGGGGTGTCGCCCTCGCCGCTGCCGAAGCCCTGCAGGTGCGAACGCGCGCCCAGCCGGTACAGGATGCCCATCCAGCCGTTGACGTTGGCGTCGAAGGCCGGGTCGATGTAGACGAAGGCCTCGACCGTGTAGCCGCTCAGGAACTGCTCGGTGTTGAGCTTCGAGGTCTTGTCGGTGGTGAAGTACGAGGCCCGGCTGCCGGTGGCATTCAGAAAGCGCAGGCTGCCCGGCGCGGCCGACAGCGGGTGGTGGCTTTTGGACCAGACCAGGTCGCCGTCCTTGCCCATCCAGGTGTTGACCGAGATGGGGTTGGCGCCCGCGGGGGACACGTCGGCGATCTGCTGGCCGTTCTGGTACGGAAACTTGTCGCCCTCGGCCGCGGTGCTGCTGTAGAAGCGCCAGTGCGCCAGCGTGTTGGCCACCTTGGGATAGTCGTCCGGGCCCGACGCCGGCCGGCTCGCGGCCACCGTGGGGCTCTTGAAGTTGGTGAGGATCGTCTCCTTGGCCTGCTGCGTGATGGCCTTGGTGCGCGTGCCGGCCGGCACCGCAAAGCCGGGGTTGAAGCCGCCGAAGCGCGCCGCGAAGTCGATGTCGAGGGTGAAGCCCTGGTTGGCCTCCGTGAGCCAGGCCGAGTCGAAGTTGTTCAGCTCGGCCTGCGGCTTGACCGGCACCCACGGCGAGAAGGAACTGGCCACGATCTTCTTGTGGGTCAGGTCGAACTCGTACA
The DNA here is from genome assembly GCF_003350475.1 of Pseudacidovorax intermedius. Taxonomy (GTDB): domain Bacteria; phylum Pseudomonadota; class Gammaproteobacteria; order Burkholderiales; family Burkholderiaceae_C; genus Xenophilus; species Xenophilus intermedius. The sequence continues at coordinate 11,527 of NZ_QQAV01000009.1, read as the reverse complement.
TGCGCATCAGGCCGTTGCCGCCCATGTAGGCCATCTGGTAGTCGACCACCATCAGGAACACGTCATGGCCGAAGGCGTTCTTCTTCGTCACGGTGCAAGAGCCGTGGTAATGGCCGTTCACGGCCATGAAGATCTGGTCGTTGTTCTTGATGAGCCTGTCCCACATGTAGTTGGAATAGGCCGTGTCGGCGGCGGTCACGCCGTCCTGGCCGATGCCCATCAGCTGGTGGTTGATCAGGATGACCGGCAGCGTCGGGTTCTTCTGGATCACCTGGTTGGCCCAGGCGATGGCGTCGTCGGACGCGCGCCACGACATCGAGAGCACCAGAAAGCGGTTTCCCTCGGCCTGGAACACGTGGTACTCGTGAAAGCCGGAGGAATGCCGCCCGCCGAAGGTGGACTGCTGCTGGGCCCGCGCGGTGGGAAACACCTGCAGGTAGGGCTCGAACAGGTTCACGCGGTGGCTGCCGCCGTCCTGGTAGCCGTCGGTGTTGTCGAAGCCGGTCACGCCCACGCCCCAGTCGGGGCCCCATTGCATGTCGGAGCCGATGGCGCCCACGTCATGGTTGCCGGCGCAAATGGAATAGGGGCATTTGGCCTGCTCCAGCACCTGCATGGCCTGGCTGGCCAATTCCCATTCCTTTTGCACCGTATTGGCGGCAATTTGCCCATTGCCCACCAGATCGGTGGAGGGAGTCCAGGGCGCGGATTTTTCTGACGAGTAATACCAGGATTGGTCGACCACGTCGCCCAGATGCATGGTGAATGCAGTTTTCAATTGCTGCGCATTGCTGGCGATCCATTGCGTCTGCGCCTTGAAGGGATTGTTGTAGCGCGGATCGATATCGGCATAGAGCTTCTGGTAGAGCATGCCCATTTTTTGCGACGCATAGCGCGAATAGAACTGCGTGTCGGGCAGCACCATCACCGAAAACGACGACGTCGGCACATCCTGCGTGGGTTGCGTCTGCGGCGCGGCAGCGGGCGCCGGTGCGGCGGCCGGCGCAGATGCTGCGGCACTGCCACCGCCCGAGGAAGAAGACGCCGGCAACAGCGTGCTGCCATCGCCGCCGCAGCCCGCCAGCACGCCCGACACGCCCACGGCCGAGCCCGCCAGCATCAGCTGGAGCAGGCGCCGGCGCTGGATCTCGTTGACGCGCGCGAGCTCGTCGATATTCAACGTCGCGGGAATGCGCGTATTTTGGTATTCACTCATTTCGAACCCTCGATGGAACGGCGCATTGCAGTGCGCCGGAAAAAGGCGAAATGATGGGGACGCGTCTTTACATTCAAGTGACAAATCCACCTGAATATTTCCCAGACCTGGTCAGCTTGGTTTAAGCAAAAACAAGGATTCGCGCGCGGCCACGAAATGCCGCCACCGCACGCGACAGAAGTCAGCATCGTTTCAGCTTTCCTTCACGGGCGTGACACCGCCATTGACCAACATTCAGCGGTTTTGCATTTCCAGCCCACGATCAAGAGGTCATCTTGAAACCCACCGCCCCTTCCACTTCACGTCTTCTTCTCCCGGCCCTCACCGTGCTGGCCGCTGCGGCCCTGACCGCCTGCGGCGGCGGTGGCAACGACGGCATCGCCTTCCTGCCGGCCTCGACCAGCAGCGGCAGCAACAGCAACAACGGCGGCCAGACCGGCAGCACGGCCAACACCGTGGCCGTCAACGGCGTGGTCGCGGCCACGGCCTTCAAGTCCGGCAGCGCCACCGACCCGGTCTTCTCGGCCGGCTACTTCGCAGGCGCCAAGGTCTGCGTGGACAGCAACAACAACGGCCGTTGCGACGATGGCGAAACCGCCACGACCACCGACGCCAGCGGCAAGTTCAGCCTGACGGTGCCCGCCGGCTCGGCCCTGCTGGCCGACATCGGCACCAGCGCCAAGAACACCGCCAGCGGCCAGGCCGTGGCCAGCCGCGAGGCCCTGCGCATCAGCGCCGGCCAGGTCAGCGACCAGCAGGCCGCGCAGGTCGTCATCAGCCCGCTGTCGGCCGAGGTGGCCCGCCTGCTCGACGCCAACGGCAGCAGCTATGCCACCGAGCGCAAGAACGTCGCCAGCCGCCTGGGCGTGGCCGAGACCGCCGTGCTGGGCGACTTCAACCAGGCCAGCGGCAAGGCCCAGGCCGCCCTGCTGGCCGAGGCCAATGCGCTGAACAACCGCTACGTCTACGCCACCACCAAGCTCGACCGCGGCGACCTGTACCCCGACGCGCTGGCCGTGCCCGGCGGCGACCCGCGCCTGACGGGCAAGAACGGCGTCACGGCCCTCACCGCCAACACGGCCGACACGCGCAAGCCCATCACCTTCGCGCAGGCGCAGCAGGCCGCCTTCAACGTCGAAGGCATTCCGCGCTACGACAACATCTTCATCGTCATGCTGGAGAACAAGGCGACCTCGTCGATCGTCAACTCGCCTTACGCGCCCAAGATCAACGCCTACCTGCAGGCCGGCAACCAGCTGGTGAGCTACTACGCCACCGGCAACCCCAGCGAGCCCAACTACACCGCGCTGGGTGGCGCCGACGACTTCGGCATCACCGACGACAGCCAGTGGAACTGCGACGCCACCGGCCCCACCGCCGTGCAGGACCTGCCCGTGCCCGACAACACCCAGCCCGGCCTGGCCAGCTCGCCCTTCAAGACCACCTGCACGCAGGCCGCCGCCGTCAGCCACAACATCGTGGGCCGGCCCAACCTGTTCAACGCCATCACCGCCGCCGGCATGACCTGGCGCACCTACAGCGAGTCGATGAACCCGGGCCAGGACTTCCGCACCGACAGCGTGGCCGACGCCGCCGTCACCGCGCAGGACCATGTCTACCCGCCCGGCACCCTGGGCCCCAACACCAGCCCCATCGGCGACGCCACGCTCACGCTGCCCATGCCCGCCGGCCTGTACAAGACCAAGCACCACCCCGGCATGGCCTACCAGAACGTGCGCAGCGCCCCCGAGTGGAAGTACAGCAACCGCACCATGGGCGGCGGCCAGTGGGACGCCGCGCTTGGCAAGGCCAGCGCCTACACCGTGCCCACCGGCTACGACATCGACCAGCTGGGCACCGACCTGGCCAGCGGCAACGTGGGCAACCTCAACTTCCTGATGCCCGACCAGTGCGACGACATGCACGGCATCACGGTCAAGGGCACCAACGGCGGCGGCACCACCGCATCGGCCAGCGACTGCAGCAGCGTGGCCAACAACGTGGCCACCAGCGCCGTGTCGCCCATCATCACGCGCGGCGACAACTACGTCGACTACGTCGTCAAGAAGATCCAGGCCTCGCCGCTCTGGCAGAACCCCAACAAGCGCGTCGCCATCGTGCTGATGTTCGACGAAGGCAATGCCACCGCCGGCTTCAACTCCTGCTGCGGCTGGAACCCGCTCAAGGTCAAGCAGACCACCAACATGCCCAACCCGCTGCAGCAGAACGCGGACGGCAGTTGGTCGCAGGACACCACCATCAACAACTACCAGATGGGCAACCGCGGCCACGGCGAGAGCATCTTCGGCATCCTGACCAACCAGCCCAACGCACCGAAGGGCGTGGTCGACAGCGACGCCTACAGCCACTTCGCCTTCGTGCGCACGCTGCAGGACATGTTCGGCCTGGCCGACCCGGCCAACGACGCTTCGTACATGAACCGCTCCAAGTACACCGAGGCCTTCATCGCCGCGAACATCCTGAACCTGCCCGAATACGCCGGCAGCGCCGACACGCACTTCGACAGCGTGCGGCCGATCAACCACGCCTTCGTGGCCCCCACCGGCTACACGCAGAAGCAGTCCGCCGACGTGACCGTGACCGCGCAGACCGGCCCCGACGCCAACCAGACCAACGTCTGGGCCGTCAAGCCATGAGGCGGACCATCGCTCCGGCGGCCGGCGCCACGCTCATCGCGGTGGCGGCGGCGGCTGCCGTGGCGGTGGGCCTGGCCAGCTGCGGCGGCGGAGGCGGCGGGGGCGGCAGCGCCCTGCCCCTCGGCCTGGGCGCCGGTGGCAGCGCGGCGGCGCCCGCGCCTGCCTCCACGCCCGCCGCGGCGCAGGCATCTGCAGCCGGCGCCGCGCCTGCGGCCACGGGCCCGCTCAGCCTGGCCGCGCAGGTGGGCCAGAAGATGTTCTTCGACAAGGCCCTCTCGGGTTCGGGCCAGATGAGCTGCGCCTCATGCCACGACCCAGCCCATGCCTACGCTCCCGCCAACGACCTGGCCGTGCAGCTGGGCGGCCCCAAGCTCGATCAGCCCGGCACCCGCGCCGTGCCCTCGCTGCGCTACAAGGAATTCACCCCCGCCTACGCCGACCTGCTGGACAACCCCGACGGCATCAGTGCCCCCGGCCCCGGCGGTGGCTTCACCTGGGACGGCCGCGCCAACACCCTGGCCGATCAGGCCCGCGTGCCGCTGCTCAACGCCGCCGAAATGGCCAATGCCAGCCCGGCCGACGTCGTGCGCAAGCTGCAGGCGGCCAGCTATGCGCCGCTCATCACGCAGGCCTTCGGCGCGCATGTGTTCGACAACCCCGACACGGCCTTTGCCAGCGCCGTGCAGGCGTTGCAGGCCTACCAGCTGGAAGACACCAGCTTTCACCCCTACAGCAGCAAGTTCGACCGCTATGCCAGCAACAAGCTGGGCGGCAACCTTTCGCCGGCCGAAGTACGGGGTCTGAAGGTGTTCACCGATCCCAACACCGGCAACTGCGCCTCGTGCCACTACCAGGGCGCGGGGCTCAACGGCAGCTCGGCCCTGTTCACCGACTTCTCGTACGAGGCCATCGGCGTGCCGCGCAACGCGGCCATCGCCGCCAATGCCGACCCCAGCTACTACGACATGGGCGTGTGCGGCCCCCTGCGCACCGACCACCTGCCCGCCAGCCCCGGCGCCGCCGACAGCTTCTGCGGCATGTTCAAGGCACCCACCCTGCGCAACGTGGCCACGCGCAGCGCCTTCTTCCACAACGGAGTGATGCACACGCTGGAGCAGGTCATCCGCTTCTACAACACGCGCGACACCAACCCAGAGCTGTGGTACCCCACCGTGGGCGGCCAGCCCAAGGCCAAGAACGACCCGGCCTTCCCGACCTACGGCCTCATCACCACCCAGTACACGGGCGGCACCGTCAGGAAGTTCGACGACCTGCCCAGCGCCTACCTGCCCAACATCGACCCGCAGATGCCCATGGACGGCCGCAAGCCCGGCTCCGCCCCGCCCATGTCGGAGCAGGACATCCATGACCTGATCTGCTTCCTCCACACCCTGGACGACGCCGACACCACGGCCGCCCAACCGCTCAAGCCCGAAGACTGCGCCCAATGACGCGCCCCATGACTCCGACCACCCTGCCCCTTCCCGCCACTGACCCCGTCGCCCCGCGTAGCCGCCTGGCCGTGCCCGCTGCCGCCGCGCTGCTCTGCGCCGCCGCCCTGCTGGCCGGCTGCCAGCACGAAGCCACCGTGGATCCTGGCGCCCTGCATGCCGCCACCGAGCTGTACCTGGCCCGCCATGGCGACCTGTGCCTGGGCAAGCCCCGCTGGCCCATCGACGTGACCCCGGCCGAAGCCCGGGCCCATGCGCGCGACGCCGTGCAGATGCCCGTGCTGCAGCACCTGGGCCTGGTGCAGGCCGAAGACATCGCCCTGCCCGCCACGGCCGATGCGCCGGCCGCTGCCGCCATCCGCTACACCCTGACGCCCGAAGGCCAGAAGTACTTCATCGCCCGCAAGACCGCCACCGGCGCCGCAGCGCCGGCCGACTTCTGCGCCGCCCACCTCACGCTCGACCGCATCGTCGGCTGGGCGCCCGAGCCCGGGCACCCCGCGGCCGACGGCGGCCCGGTGGTCGTCACCTACACCTACCACGTGCAGCCCGCACCCTGGGCCGCCGACGCCGATGCGCAACGCGTGTTTCCGATGGTGGCACGCGTGGTGCAGGGGGATGGGAGTCTGCAGTTGAAGCAAACATTCACGCATGACTCATCTGGCTGGACACCAGTTGGAGGCTGAGGCTTCCAACGCCGAACGAGCATTCGCGCCTGAGCGTCCCAGCGCCCTACATGCGCGAAAGTCGCGCATGTACGGCGTCATCTGAACTCATGGGTGCACGCAAACCTCTTCTCTGGTTTGGCAGCCTCATAGGCGCGGCAGCTCACCGCTGTGTACCCGTCTTTACCGTAGGCATATTTGATTTCCTGCCAATAACGTCCAGCTGCGCTGAAATTGGAGACGACGATGTCTTTCATACCGTGGCGTCCAGAAGATAGAACCGTCACCTTGTCGGATCTAGACGAGAACAACACCTTTGAATCCGCCATGAACCAATACTGAAAGTTGTGGGCGCCGTAGAAATAGGAAACGTATGGAGACGTGGCGGGACGGACGAACCGATAAACACCGGGGGAATCACTCAAAGCTATCTTCTTCTCTGCCAATATTTTGGTTCGGCCTATCCGATAACCTTTTTCCCTCATTTCATTTTCCAGGACGTCCCTATCTTCCAGGGTGGCAATCAAGACATCGGTTATTGGGCCAGACGCGGCAGCCCATTTGGCGGTGGAATCCTCAGTGGAATTTTCAAATAATATTTCAGCGTAAAGCGGAGCGCCTTTCAAAAAAGCCGCGATAAGCAATATCTTCGCCAGATTCATTCTTTGGTCACCTTTCCCCCAAATTTTCTGAACTGGGCAACCAAGTCTTCATATCTTTTATACGGCTGACCCTTTACTCGATTCGGAAGGCCGGGCCCTTGAGGCAAGGAATTCCATGTTCTCGCTGCGCTGCCGAGTGCAACAACCATGTCGCCATCAATCACCGCATCCAGACTCTTTGAGCTACGCAGCCCTTCCACAGCAATCAGGTCTTGTGTTTCCGGGCTGAAGTCGGTGAGCCCCATCTTTTTCACGCCGTTTTCCTGCCAGTTTGCTTTGGTGATCTGGTAGCGACCTGCAGCTGTGGTCTTGCCATCTGAACCCGGCCCTGGGTGCGTGCTCTCGTCTTTGAAAGACCAATCGCCACGGGCCCACCCATAGCCGAATTTGGCATGATAGTCGCCGCCCTCTGCCCAAGCGATCATGTCCAGAAACGCTCGTACATTGGGGTTCTTGAGATACGCCCTGTTCTCCGCCAAGCGGATAAGTCGGCTGTCCACCTTGACGGTTTGGGGCGTCTTGTCGTGCAATGGTGTGGTGTACCCCGTACCGACCTTGACGGGTGACTTATTGGTCATGATTTATTCCACCTGCAGAAATACCGTGACGAGGCGAGCGCCGGCCCTTGTGTAAATGGGCTGAGTCATTCCATGCAAGTCTGTCACCCCTTGCACGGTCATGCCATCGCATTCGAGTACGTACGCGCTGCCGGCCAGTGCCTGACCAGTAATGGAATCAACCAAAACGAATCGCTGGTCTGCATTCATTCCTATGACTGCAGGATCATGCCCTTCGCCAATAAACCATGAGACAGCATCGCCCACAATCTCATGGGGCTCGAAGCACATTCGGATTGTATCCAGCGTTGCTTTGAGTCGCGGAGGCACAGCGCATTTGCACATGCACAAATCACCATCCAGATTCGCTTGCCGACCAATGGCATCTGTCTGGGGGCGATAGGGAGGAACGCATTTGGTGACACCCCAAGTTTTGCACGCATTACAAAACACGGGATCGCCCTCGAAGCACGCTAGCTTTCCGAAATACTCCACCTTGTATTGCTGCGGTTTCGGTTGAACCAATCCGCCGCCCGGCTTCAAGGTGTCGCCCTCTCTAATCAATGCACGGTAATACATATTTCTCCCTTCATGATTCTTCAGAGTGAAAATTCTTGATTTGTCGCTGATCGACACGCGATTTTTACCCTTGAACCAGCGCACAGGCCGGAACTTTCATCCGAATCATGCAAATCCGTGGAAAATTACTCAGGATTTAGTTGCTCGAATTCGCTGCAGCGCGCAACTCACACAAATCGGAATTCATTCACCGCGCGAAGGGCCACCACCGGCGCTACGGGGCGCCGCACATTCGGACTGTTGCACCAGCCCGCTGATGCTTTCGACGAATACGCTGCCGGGGTGATCGACGATCCCGCACGACAAGGCCCATTGGCGCTGGCGCCGTACACGCCCGCCCAGCGCATGGGACACGCTCGTATCCATCAGGTATGGCGCATCGGCGCCGCTCACTCACGAGCCTTGTTCGGCCGCGAACGCTACGTCGTTACGTTGGCCGCCGACGCCAAGGCGCAGAGGAAATCGCCGATGACCGCGCGCATGGTGCATCGGCGCCGGCAGCCTGCCGCTGCGCCAGTCCTTCACGCCAGGGACTCGAGGGCTGAGTGCCTGCTGGCGGCGCCTTGCGCCCGCGGGCTACCCGCGCGACCTCGACGTACCGCCCAGCTCGCCCGAGCCCCCCTTCACAGAGCTCAACGCCCATCGGCCCTTCCCGGAGCCATGGGCGTCCTCGTGGGGGCTGGCGGCCCCCCCCTTTACAACCAAACCGCTAATCGTTGCTGAATTCAGTAGAAATCTTGCGGAGATAGAGATTTTTTCTCGTTTCCTTCACTTTTATTAAGCCTAAAGTGTCAGCAAGTCTTCAATTCCGATGATTTCGTGCGCACAAGCCCACATCCCAGCTTCTAGCATGCGTTACTACTTTCAGCCTCCTTGCAACGCATGCAGCGAATCGTCACATTTGGCGCTGCTCATTATTTCGGCTGCGGCCGGCTTGAACGCGCATGTTGATTCATCCTTTGCTTTCCGAAGTGCCCCAAGGGGTGCGCCAGCAACTGATGCGGTTCGTGGAACTGCGCCACTTCCGCAAAAATGACGTAGTTCTACTTACGGGCCAGCCTGCGTTTTCGATGTATTGCGTTGCCTCGGGACTGCTGCGGGTGGGCCTGCCGACCGACGCCACAGCCCGCGCGGAACTGATCACCACCAACTTCCTGCGCGTCAACGACATCTATCTGAGCGGCCCCCTTGCCCAGGCCGACCGTCCCAACATCTCCGAACTCACCCTGGTGGCTGCCCTGCCCTCGGCGGTGTACGTGCTGCCGATGGACATCGTACGCGGGCTTTGTACACAGTACCCCTCGATCTCGATGGCTTTGGTGGACATCAGCCTGGAACGCGCCAACATGCTCCGGCGCCAGCTGCGCCGCCGCAGCACCCTGTCGGCCGAGAAGATGGTGGCACGCGTCTTGCACGAACTGACGCAACTCGCACCGCAGGGCACCCGGGCCTTCAGCAAGCGCATCTCACAGGCGCTCATCGCGTCGTACACCGGCCTGTCGCGCGGCGTCGTCAACAAGGTCATCAACGACCTGGAGCAGCGCGGCCAATTGCGCAGAAGCGGCGATTCGATTCAATTGGAAGAATCCGACGAATACGACACCCTTTTTGGAGAAACGCAGGAATCGCTGAGAAAACTGTACCAGCAGCAACAACAGCAGGCGGGCAAGGACCCTGGCGCCGCGGCCAATTACAAGAAGCCCAAATGGGCGTGATCTGCAATTGCTTTGCCGGTCCGGTGCGCAAGACGAATGCTTAAGTTTATTTTCAGTCCCGAATATGCGGCCCGTCGGCTTGGGAAATGGCGCGGGCTTGTTCTTTTGCTTTATTCCATCCTGCTTTTTCTGGTCGTATCTTTTGCCATTTTTGTGGCGGCACCGGCCAGCGCCGCCAGCGGCGCCTACATCGTCGTCACCGTGTCCGCTGCATTGCTCTGCGTGGTGTTCCTGCTGCGCGGCCTGTACATGCTGTACCGCGACCTGCTGTTCAAGGACTACGCAACGCTGGCCTGGCGCGCCCGCCGCAGGCACCGTTAGCCGCACCGCGACGGGGCTCCGCGCACCGCCGCGTCATCACTCCTGCCCTGCATAGCCGACCAGTTGGGCGGGCGCCAGACTGGATTCGGACAGCCGCTCTTCCACCTCGCACGCCGCCTGGAGCGGTGTGAGCTTGTGCACGCGCGCATAACCCTCGATGGCATTGCCCAGCGTCACGCGGGATACGAAAAAAGAAGTCAAACGCAGGAATGCGTGAATCGCATCCAGCCGTGCGGCCAGATCGGGTTGGGGAACGGGGACCTGTTCTGATGCGTGACTCATGCCGACTCCTGTGCGCGATCCGGCATGCGATGCAAGGAGCGTGCACAGAGCGAGACGAAAGGCCACACCCATGGCACGCCGGCCGCCATTGAAATCGCCACCCCAAACTGTTACGAAGGCTTCAGACACCGCGCGAGGCTCGCAAGAATGTGTCGAGAACCCGGCAGAATCGGAGCCGACGCCGAAGGCCGGGCCTTCGGCAGGCACGAACCTTTCTAGGCTGGCGCGCACCCCTGTGCGCCTGGCCCTCTTCCTTCCCCCTCCTCCGCCGCATCCGCAAGCACCATGACCTCTTCCTCCAAGCGCATCTACGTCGCCGGCCACCGCGGCATGGTCGGGAGCGCCATCGTTCGCCACCTGCAGGCGGCCGGTGAGACCGACATCGTCACCCGCACCCACGCCGAGCTGGACCTGACCAACCAGGCGGCCGTGCGCGAGTTCTTCCAGACCCAGGGCATCACCGACGTGTACCTGGCGGCGGCCAAGGTGGGCGGCATCCATGCCAACAACACCTACCCCGCAGAGTTCATCTACGACAACCTGATGATGGAGGCCAACGTCATCCATCAGGCCTTCAGCGCCGGCGTGAAGAAGCTCGTCTTTCTGGGCAGCAGCTGCATCTACCCCCGCATGGCGCCCCAGCCCATGACGGAAGACGCGCTGCTCACCGGCACGCTGGAGCCCACCAACGAGCCCTATGCCATCGCCAAGATCGCCGGCATCAAGCTGACCGAAAGCTACAACCGCCAGTACGGCGCAAGCCACGGCATCGACTACCGCAGCGTGATGCCCACCAACCTGTACGGCCCGGGCGACAACTACCACCCGGAAAACAGCCATGTGCTGCCCGCGCTGATCCGCCGCTTTCACGAGGCCAAGCTGGCCGGCACGCCCACGGTCACCATCTGGGGCACGGGCACGCCCAAGCGCGAGTTTCTGTATGTGGACGACATGGCCGCCGCCACCGTGCACGTGATGGACCTGGCGCCCGAGATCTACCGCGCGCACACCCAGCCCATGCAGAGCCACATCAACGTGGGCTGCGGCGACGACATCTCGATCCTGGACGTGGCCAAGCTGGTGGCCGAGACGGTGGGCTACACGGGCGAGATCGTGACCGACCCGACCAAGCCCGACGGCACGCCGCGCAAGCTGATGGACGTGTCTCGCCTGGGCAAGCTGGGCTGGCGTGCGCAGGTGTCGCTGCGCGATGGCCTCAAGCTGGCGTACCAGGACTTTTTGACCAATCATGCCCAACTCCGGACTACCTGAGGTGCGGCACATCGCCATGCGAATGTGTCGCCGAAAGAGACCTACTTAGTCCGCCCTTATATGGGCGCCTCCCGGATTGCAAGAACTCGTGTGTGTGACGAATCAGGAGGCAGGGCTGCAGTCTTATATTCGGCCTGTTTTGCAGGCTGA
>NZ_QQAV01000008.1:96506-291661 GCF_003350475.1 Pseudacidovorax intermedius | reverse complement strand
ATGACAGTTTTTATAAAGACCTGTCAAACTTTCGGGTCTTTCGTCTCGCAAGCCACCGAAGCAACCTACTCGACCAACCACCCGCAACACTCATTAGCTACTAACTTCGCCGCCTTGTGTCGAGCCCTCGATTATGACACGCTTTTTTCTAAAAGCGCAACTTCTTTTTTTCTCAGAAGCCGCCGTCACTACCTCAAACCCCTCACCAGCCAAACTCAGCTACAAAACTGCGTGTCAGTCAGCGAGCCAGCCAGTATACGAGGGTTTTCGACTGGGAAGCAAGCCGCCGACAAAATTCTTTGTCACGCCTGTCAGGGCGCCAAGCTGAGTGGCGCCCCAGTGTCGCCAACTCGCTGAAGAGATTCATGCGTGGAGTCACGTTGCTAGGCAACTGCGGCTCGCACGCGGGTTCTCATGTGAGATATGAAGGATGCTGCCAAAGCGCCCCCCCACCATTCGTCCGCGCGGCTCTTCCCGAAGCACGGAGTAGCTATCGCCGCTTGCGGCTCCGGAAGGCGATCACCTCGCCCATGATGCCGCGTCGGAATGCGAGAACGCAGACCATGAAGATCAGCCCGGTCACGATCGTCACGGACTCTCCGAGGGTGCTGAACCAGTCAACCTTTGTCACCGACGCAAGAAGATTGCCCAACTCACCGATCTTGTTCTCCAGCGCCACCACCACCGTGGCGCCGACCAGCGGGCCCGACAACGTGCCCAGGCCGCCGAGCAGCGTCATCAGAATGACGGAGCCCGACGAGGACCAGTGCACATCGGTCAGCGTGGCAAATCCAAGGACGACCGTCTTGAGTGCGCCGGCCAGACCCGAAAGCGCGGCGGAGATCACGAAGGCCAACAGTTTCACACGGCCAACGTCATAACCAAGGGAAAGCGCCCTCGCCTCGTTCTCCTTGATCCCCTTGAGCAGTTGGCCGAACGGCGAGTGCACCGTGCGCACAATCAGCGCGAACGCCAGGGCCACGACAACAAGTGCCACGTAATACATCGTCAGGTCGCTCTGCAGACTGAGCACGCCGAACAGCTTTCCACGTGGCACGCCCTGCAGGCCGTCCTCGCCGCCCGTGAACGGTGCCTGCAGCGCAAAGAAGTAGACCATCTGGGCCAGCGCCAGCGTGATCATTGCGAAGTAGATCCCCTGTCGACGAATCGCCAGCATGCCGAAGACCCAGCCGAGCGCCGCGCCCACCGCTGTCCCGAGCAGCAACCCCAGTTCGGGGGTCAGCCCCCAGACCTTGATCGCATGACCGGCCACGTAGGCAGAACCGCCAAGAAAGGCAGCGTGCCCGAACGACAGCAGGCCCGTATACCCCAGCAAGAGATTGAAAGCCGCGGCAAACAGCGCGAAGCACATGAGCTTCATCACGAAGACCGGGTAGGCGCCCAGCCACGGTGCGGCCACCAACGCCGCCAGCAACAGGCCATAGCCCAAGGTGGATCTGGAGTTCATTGCGAGCGACACCTTTGCTACTTTTCCTTGCCGAACAGGCCTGCGGGACGCAGCAGCAGCACCACGACCATGATCACGAACACCACAGTGGAAGAGGCCTCGGGATAGAAGACCTTCGTCAAGCCTTCGATGACGCCCAAGCCGAGTCCGGTGAGGATTGCGCCCATGATCGAGCCCATCCCGCCAATGACGACCACGGCAAACACCACGATGATCAGGTTCTGCCCCATCAGCGGAGACACCTGTATGACGGGTGCCGCCAGGACACCCGCGAACGCGGCCAGCGCGACACCAAAGCCGTAGGTGAGCGTGATCATCAACGGCACGTTGACGCCAAAGGCCTCGACCAACCGCGGGTTCTCTGTACCCGCCCGTAGGTAGGCGCCCAGACGGGTCTTCTCGATCACGAACCAGGTGGCCAGGCACACCACGAGCGAAGCCACAACGACCCAGGCCCGATAGTTGGGCAGGATCATGAAGCCCAGGTTGGTGGCACCGGACAGCTGATCCGGCGCGTCGTACTGCAGACCGGAGACGCCATAGAAGGACCGAACGACACCTTCCACCAGCAGCGTGAGTCCCAAAGTCAGCAGCAATCCATAGAGATGGTCGAGCTTGTAGATCCAGCGAAGCAGCAGCCGCTCGATGACGACGCCCAGCAGCCCGACGATCAACGGCGCCAGGATCAGCATCCACCAGTAGCCGATGCCGAAGTAGTTCATCGCCGCCCAACTCAGGACGGCGCCGAGCATGAACAGCGCGCCATGGGCGAAGTTGATGACGTTGAGCAACCCAAAGATCACGGCAAGGCCGAGGCTCAGGATCGCATAGAACGATCCGTTGACAAGCCCCAGCAACAGCTGGCTCAGCAAGGCAGGAAGGGAAACGGTCATGTCATGGCGCTGGAAGAGACTGCCGACCGGGCCCGCACGGGAGACCCGGCACAAGAAACCGGCGGGACGAGCTGATGATTCAGCCGCGCGCGTCCATCACTTCCAGAGAGCGCACTTGCTCTCGGCCTTGGTGGTGAAGACCTGATCGCCCGGCAGCGTCTTGACGACCTTGAGGTAGTCCCAGGGCCGCTTCGATTCCGAGGGCTTCTTGGCCTCGACCAGGTACATGTCATGCACGAAGCGGCCATCGGCGCGGATCTGGCCCTTGGCGTAGAAGTCGCTGATGGTCATCTTCTTGAGTTGCTCCATCACCTTGTCGGAGTCGGTGGTCTTGGCAGCCTCGACAGCCTTGAGGTACGTCATCGTCGCCGAATAGTCGGCCGCCTGGATGTCCGTGGGCATGCGCTTGGTCTTGTCGAAGAAGCGCTGCGCCCACTTGCGAGAGTCGTCGTTCATATCCCAGTACCAGCTGGTGGTGTGCAGCAGGCCCTCGGTGTTCTTGAGGCCCAGGCTGTGGATGTCGGACAGGAAGACCAGCAGCCCCGCCGTCTTCATCGTCTTGTCGATGCCGAACTCCTTGGCGGCTTTGATGGAGTTGATGGTGTCGCCTCCCGCGTTGGCCAGGCCCAGGATCTGCGCCTTGGAGTTCTGCGCCTGCAGCAGGAAGGACGAGAAGTCGCTGGCGTTGAGCGGCGTGCGCACGGAGCCGACCACGGTACCGCCCTTCTCCTTGATGACCTTGGTGGTGTCCGCCTCGAGCGCGTGCCCGAATGCATAGTCGGCCGTCAGGAAGAACCAGCTCTTGCCGCCCTGGTCGACCACCGCTGCGCCGGTGCCCTTGGCCAGCGCGACCGTGTCGTAGGCATAGTGCACCGTGTAGGGCGTGCACTGCTCGTTGGTGAGGGCGGACGTCGCCGCGCCGTTGTTGAAGTACACCCGCTTCTTCTCGGCCGCCACCTTGGCCGTGGCGAGCGCCGTGCCGGAGTTGGTGCCACCGAAGACCATCGTCACACCCGCGGTGTCGATCCACTCGCGCGCCTTGGATGCGGCGATGTCCGCCTTGTTCTGGTGATCCGCAGTCAGCAGCTCGATCGGCTGGCCAAGTGCCTTGCCGCCGAAATCGTCGATGGCCATCTGGATCGCCGTCGCTCCGCCCTTGCCTTCCACATCCGAGTAAAGGCTCGACATGTCGGTGACGAGGCCGATCTTGACCTTTTCCTGCGCGAGCACCGGTGCGGCAAGGCCCAGCGCCAGGACAGCCGTCGCAACACGGGTAAGGGTGATCTTCATGGTGTGTCTCCTAGGGGTGAAATCGGAACGCGTGTGGGGTGCATCACACGCCGAGCAACTCGTTGAGCAGCGGCATCTTGGCGTCGAGCTGGGCTGCATCGAAGGACTCGACGACGCGGCCATGCTCCATGACATAGAAGCGGTCGGCCAGCGGCGCCGCGAAGCGGAAGTTCTGTTCGACCATGAGCACCGTGTAGCCCTTGGCGCGCAGCGTAGTGATCATGCGGGCGAGGGCCTGCACGATGACGGGGGCGAGGCCTTCCGAGATCTCGTCAAGCAGTAACAGCCGGGCCCCCGTGCGCAGGATGCGCGCGACAGCCAGCATCTGCTGCTCGCCGCCGGAGAGGCGTGTCCCCTGGCTATGGCGACGCTCCGCCAGGTTGGGGAACATGGCGTAGATCTCGTCCACCGACATGCCGGCGCCCACCCCTTTGAGTGGGGGCGGCAGCAGGAGGTTTTCCTCCGCCGACAGACTGGCAAAGATGCCCCGCTCCTCGGGGCAGTAGCCGATGCCATGATGGGCGATTCGGTGCGTGGGCAGCCCGATCGTCTCCTGTCCGCCGACCCGGATGCTGCCCTTGCGGGCGCCGGTCAGGCCCATGATGGCACGCAGCGTGGACGTGCGGCCGGCACCATTGCGGCCCAGCAAGGTGACGACCTCGCCAGGGTTCACATGAAGGTCCACGCCATGCAGCACATGCGACTCGCCATACCAGGCATGCAGGCCTTCGATGGCCAATGCGGGCGTGGTCATGAACGCTCCTTCGTGGCTGCGCATGCTGCAGCCGGATCACGTACCCAACCCGCGTGAGGCAACGAGGACTCGCGCATTCAGTGGGCTCCTTGCAGCTGGCCGTCGGTGGTGCCCATGTAGGCTTCCATGACCTGGGGATTGCGCGACACGGCGGAATAAGGTCCTTCGGCCAGAACGGCACCGCGCTGAAGCACGGTGATGGTGTCGGCGATGGTCGAGACCACGCTCATGTTGTGCTCGACCATCAGGATGGTGCGCCCGGCGGACACGCGCTTGATCAACTCGGCGACGCGATGCACGTCCTCATGGCCCATGCCCTGCGTGGGTTCGTCCAGCAGCATCAACTCAGGCTCCATGGCCAGCGTGGTTGCGATCTCGAGGGCACGCTTGCGCCCATAGGGAAGGTTCACCGCCAGGTCGTCGGCCATGGCCTCCAGGCCGACCTCGGCCAGGAGCTCACGTGCCCGGGCATTCAGTGGGACGAGCGTGCGGTCGCTCTTCCAGAAGTGGAAGGAGGTCCCAAGCGCCCGTTGCAGGGCGAGCCGCACGTTCTCCAGCACGGTCAGGTGCGGGAAGACCGCCGAGATCTGGAAGGAGCGGATGATGCCCCGGCGTGCGATCTGTGCCGGCCGCTCTCGGGTGATGTCGAGCGCGTTGAACAGGATCGTGCCCGACGTCGGCTCCAGGAACTTGGTGAGCAGGTTGAAGCAGGTGGTCTTGCCGGCACCGTTGGGGCCGATCAGTGCATGGATCGCGCCCCGCTGGACCCGGAGGTCGACCTTGCTGACCGCAGTGAAGCCCTTGAACTCCTTGGTGAGCTGCCGCGTCTCGAGAATGATGTCGCTCATCGGCGGGCCTCCTGCCGCTGCGCATCGAATCTTGGGGTCATGCGTCTCCGTCGTTGTCGTGCCAGGGGAGCCTGCATCGCAAGCCTCGAACGTTGGCGCATTGTTGGCAGCGGCTCCCTCGGCTGCTACTGGGGCAAATGCGGATGCTGCAGTGCAATGCGCGAAAAGCGCCGCAGCGCGGGCCCAGACCATTCCTTGGGAGCCACGGCCACGCCCACGGGTGAGCAGCTCCATGCCGCGCATGCGACAACGCCCGCCGGCGTGGCTGCCGGCGGGCGTTGTCTTGTCCGTTTCGCGTAACGCGGCGCGGCCGACGGGGCCCCGCCTCGTCTTCAGTGGGCGCCTGCCGCCGCGTCGCTTCCTGCTGCGCCCCTGGCGGGCCGCGCGATCCAGATGATCGGGATCAGCAGGATGAAGAGCACCGCCGACGCATAGAACAGATCCGCCGTGGCCAGCATGAAGGACTGTTGGTCCGCCAGCCGATTGATCTGCGCCAGCGCCTGCTCGGCGCTGAAACCGGCATTGCCGAACATCGACAGGGTTGCACTCGCGGCGGGGCTGCTCGGGTTGACGGCTTCGGCCAGTTGCGCATGGTGCAGCGCCGCGCGGTTCTCCCACAGCGTGGTCGAGATCGAGGTGCCCATCGCGCCTGCCGTGATGCGCGCAAAATTCGACAACCCCGACGCCGCGGGAATGCGCTCCGGAGGCAGCCCGGACAGCGTGATGGTCACCAACGGGATGAAGAAGAAGGCCATCGCGATACCCTGGATGAGCGTCGGGATCATGATCGTCTCGAAGTCCGTCTGCGTGGTGAAGTGCGAGCGCATCCACACCACCAGCGCGAACACGATGAAGGACATGGTCGCGTAGTAACGCGGATCGACCTTGCCCACCGTGAGGCCGACCATGGGCGACAGCACGATGGCGAACAGGCCGACCGGCGCCAGCACCATGCCCGCGCTCGTCGCCGTGTAGCCCATGTACTGCTGCAGCCACAGCGGCAGGATCACCACGTTCCCGAAGAACAGGCCGTAACCCACCGACGTGGCGAGCGCCCCCGACCAGAAGTTGCGGCGCTTGAAGAGCGACAGGTCGACCACCGGATGCTTCTCAGTCAACTCCCATGCCAGGAAGAACGCAAAGCCCACGACGGCCACGACCGCCAGCGCAATGATCTCGCCGGAATGGAACCAGTCGAGCTCCTTGCCCTTGTCCAGCATCAGCTGCAGCGCACCCACCCAGGCCACCAGCAGACCAAGGCCGATGGCGTCGATGGGCACGTGCCGCGTGGGCGTCTCGCGCTTGCGGTAGATGCTCCAGGTGACCGACGCCGCCAACAGGCCGACCGGCACGTTGATGAAGAAGATCCAGGGCCACGAGATGTTGTCGGTGATCCAGCCGCCCAGCAGCGGCCCCATCACCGGCGCCACGAGCGTGGTGATGGACCACATCGCCATGGCCAGGCCCGCCTTGGCCCGTGGATAGCTCGACAGCAACAGCGTCTGCGAAAGCGGGATCATCGGCCCCGCAACGAAGCCCTGCAGCGCCCGGAAGGCGATCAGCATCGTCATGTTGGGGGCCATGCCGCACAGCCACGAGCTCAGCACGAACAGCAGCACGCTGGCCATGAACAGCCGCACCTGACCGAAGCGCTGCGTCAGGAAGCCGGTGAGCGGCACGGCGATGGCATTGGCCACGCCGAAGCTGGTGATGACCCAGGTGCCCTGCGTCGGGCTGACGCCCAGGTCACCCGAGATGGCGGGCAGCGACACGTTCGCGATGGACGTGTCCAGCACATTCATGAAGGTGGCGGCTGATAGGGCAATGGTGCCCAGCACGCGCGCCGAGCCCTCCAGTGGCGCAATGGCGACCGGGGCCGCCTTCGGCTCAGAAGCAGCCATGGATGAAATTCCTGGCGGCGATCAGAGCGGGCGCTGGGCGGCCGAAGCCTGCAGCGCGTGGCGGGCGCCGCCCTCGGCAGCCTGGCTCGACGGCGAGGCTGCGGCCGGCTTGGCACCGGCCGGGGCCGAGCTGGCCGAAGCCGGCACCGGCCGTCCAAGGTTGGCCGCGATGATCCGCTGCACGGCCTTCTCGGCACCATCGTCCTGTCCGTTGTAGACCTGGGTCGATGCGAAGTCGGCGGCGCGCGGCGCATCGGCGAGCATCTTGCCGGTGCTGTTGGCCACGTCGACTTCTGCGTCCATCGACAGGCCGACGCGCAGCGGATTGGCCTTCAGCTCGTTGACGTCCAGGCTGACGCGCACCGGTACGCGTTGCACCACCTTGATCCAGTTGCCGGTGGCGTTCTGCGCCGGCAGCAGCGCAAACGCAGCACCCGTGCCGACGCCAAGGCCGGCGACCTTGCCGTGGTAGACCACCTTCTTGCCGTACACGTCGGCCGTCAGCGTCACGGGCTGGTCGATGCGGATGTTGCGCAACTGGCTTTCCTTGAAGTTCGCGTCGACCCACAACTGGCCCAATGGCACGATGGACATGAGCGGGGCGCCCGGCGCCACGCGCTGGCCCAGTTGGACCGTGCGCTTGGCCACGTAACCATCGACCGGCGCAGGCAGCGCGACGCGCTGCGTCGCCAGCCAGGCTTCGCGCACCTTTGCAGCGGCGGCCTGGACGCTGGGGTGTTCCTCGACCGTGGTGCCTTCGGTCAGCGAACGGTTGCTGGCCAGTTGCTCGCGGGCCGCCGCAACGCCCGCTTGTGCAGCCGCCAGCGCGCTGCGGGCGTTGGCGACTGCCGTCTCGGCATGGCTCAGCTCTTCCTTCGAGACCGCGCCATTGCCGGTGAGCGAGCGCCGGCGCTGCAGGTCGTCCTGTGCACGGGCGACGTCGGCCTGGGCCTTCACCACATCGGCTTGGCGCAGGTTGACCTGCGCGGCCAGCGAACCGTTGTTGACGTACAGCGTGCGCGCCTGCCGCACGGCCTGCCCCAGTGCAGCCTCCGCCTGGGAGAGCGCCACCTGGGCGTCGGCCGGGTCCAGTTGCACCAGCGGCTGGCCCTGCTTGACGTAGTCGGTCTCGTCGGCTGCGATGCTCATCACCGTGCCAGCCACCTGCGGCGTGATCTGGATGATGTTGCCCTGGACATAGGCGTTGTCGGTGGATTCGTAATGGCTCGCGACCAGCCACTCGTAGGCGGCCCAGCCGGCGCCAGCCACCACCACCACCGCGGCCAGGGTCGTCAGCGCCTTGCGGCGACGGGTGTTGGGCGCCTTCTCGTCGGCGGCCTGGGAAGAAGAAGCAATGTTGTCGTTCATGGTCTGGCTCCTTGCGGACGGGCGGGCGCTGCGTCTCAGCGCGCCGCGGCGGATTCGTTGAGGGCGGCCGTCTGCGCGGCCGCGGGGGCGTCGCCGGCCCAGCCGCCACCCAGGGCGCGAGCAAGCGAGGCCTGGGTATCGAGCGCCCGGGCCGCGAGGTCCACCGCTTGGCGGCGCTGGGTGAGCACCGCCGTCTCGGCGGTGAGCACATTCAGGTACGTGCCCAGTCCTGCCTGATAGCGCTGCAGGGCGATGTGGTAGGCGTCCTCGGCGGCGCGTTGCGCATTGCCTTGCTCGACCTGCTGCCGGCCGATCGACCGCGCGCTGGCGACCTGGTCGGCCACCTCGTGCACGGCATCGATCACGGCCCCGTTGTAGCTTTCAATGGCCGCGTCGTGGTCGGCCGCCTTGCCACCCAGGTTGGCTCGCAGGCGCCCGCCCTCGAAGATGGGCAGATGCAGCGCGGGCCCCACGCCCCATTGCAGGCTGCCCGACTTGAGCAGCTTGTCGAATCCGATGGACTGCGTGCCGACGAAGGCGGTCAGATTGATGTTGGGATAGAACTGGGCGCGGGCGCTCTCCTCGTCGCTCGCCGCCGCCTCGACGCGCCACCGGGCAGCCGCCACGTCAGGGCGGCGGGCGAGCAGGTCGGCGGGAATCTGCGTGGCGAGCGGCACCGCTCGCAACGACGCCAGTACGGGTGGCGCAAGACCACGGGTGGCGTCGGGCACGGCCACCAGCGCATCGAGTGCATGCCGGGCGTTCTCGATCTGCTCGTTCAGCACCTCGATCTGCTGGCGTGCCTCGGGCAGCCCGCCTTCGCTCTGCCGCTGCTCCAGCTGGGTGTCCAGGCCGGCCGACACGCGATCCCGCACCAGGCGCAGCGTCTCCTCGCGCTGGGCCAGTGTGCGGCGGGCGACATCGCGCTGCGCCTCCAGCCGCGCCCACTGGATGTAGCTGCGCGCCACATTGGTGGTCAGCAGGATGCGGGCCGCCTGGGCATCGGCCTGCGCGGCGCGTGCACTGCCGACCGCAGCCTGGATGGCCGCGCGGTTGCGGCCGAAGAAGTCCAGCTCCCAACTGCCATTGAGCTGCAGCGTGCCGTTTTCCTGTACCGTGCCGCCGAGCGCGCCATAGATGTAGTTCTCGCTATAGCGCTGTCGCAGCAGTTGGGCGTCGCCGCTGAGTTGCGGCCGCCCGGCTGCTTCGGCCACGCCGGTCGCCGCGAGCGCCTTGGCGACCCGAGCCTGGGCCACCTGCAGGCTGGGGCTGGCCGTCAGGGCCTGCTGCTCGAGCGTGTCGAGTTGGGCATCGCCGAAGGCATGCCACCACTGCGCGTCGACCTGCACGAAATCGTTGGCCGGCTGCGCGGTCGCCGGCACGCCCGCCTGCGCCGCATTCCGCATGCGGGCATGGGAGGCGATGCCTGCGGTGTCGGCACAGCCCGCGGCCAGCAACGCAACCGCCAGGCCCACCGCCATCAGCGCCGGACGGCCCTCGCGGCCCTGGGTCGAAGAAAAAGTCATCGCGAAACTCCTTGGCCCGATGCCCGATGGCATGCGGCCTGCTTTCTCTGGGCGTTCCCCAGGATGCGGTTCAGGTAATCCTTGAGCTGCTCCCACTCCACCTGCGTGAAGCCGGCGAGCATCTCGTTGTGGACCCGGCTGAGCACGGCCGGCACCTTCTGGGCGGCACTCAGGCCTTCGGGCGTCAATTCGAGGTTGACGACCCGCCGGTCCTCCTGCGAGCGCACCCGGCGCACCAGCCCCTTGGCTTCGAGCCGATCCAGCAGACGCGTCATGGCACCGGTGTCCAGTTGGCACTCACGGGCCAGTTCGGCCACCGTGCCAGCGCTGCCCATGTGCAGCTTGTGCAGGGGCACCCACTGCGGATAGGTCGGGCCGCCAGGCTCGACCAGTTCGCTTTCGACCGCCTGCGACACGCAGGTCAGGATGCGCTTCATTGCGTAGCCCAGGCTTTCCTCGGCGGTGTAGCTCTCGGCCCGATAGAAATCCACGGGCGGCGGCCCGGCGGTGCCGCCGGGCGGAGTCGTCTCTGATTTGGACATGGGCGGATATTATTTGCCTCGTCAAATATTGTCAAGGCTGATTCTGGGGCGGCAAGGTCTCGTTAGAATCCGCGCCGCCCGGCCACTGCGCCGCGATTGCCCGCACTCCTGTGAAGAACGCCAAAAGCTCCCCCCGCTCGCTCGCCGGCCTGGCGCCCTTTCTTCGCCCCTACCGCCTCCAGATTGCGATGGCGGCTCTGTTCCTGGTCATGGCGGCGGTCACGACCCTGGTGTTTCCCATCGCGCTTCGCGGCCTGATCGACGCCGGTCTCGCACCCAAGGCACCCGGCGATCAGGTGATGGCACTGCGCGAGCACTTCCTGGCCCTGTTCGGCGTGGCGATCGCGCTGGGGCTCTTCTCTGCCGCGCGCTTCTACACGGTGAGTTGGCTGGGCGAGCGCATCACGGCCGACGTACGCACCGCCGTCTACGGTCGCGTGCTGCAACAGAGCCCGCAGTTCTTCGAGACCACCCAGACCGGCGAGGTGCTGTCGCGCCTCACGGGCGACACGACGCTGGTCCAGACCGTGGTGGGCTCTTCTCTCAGCATGGGCTTGCGCAATGCGGTCATGGGCGTCGGCGCGCTGGCCATGCTGATCTGGACCAATCCCTGGCTGATGGCCCAGGTGGCGCTGGTGCTCGTGCTCGTCGTGCTGCCGGCCATGGCCTTCGGTCGCCGGGTCCGGCGGCTCTCCCGAGCCAGCCAGGACCGCGTGGCCGACGCCAGCGCCATCGCGGCCGAGGTGCTCAATGCCATTCCGGTCGTGCAAAGCTACACGGCCGAGACCCGCGAGGCCGAGCGCTTTGCCGGCTCCACCCAGGCGGCCTTCGAGACGGCCGTGCGGCGCACCAAGGCGCGGGCCGTGCTGGTCGCCTTCATCATCATTGCCACCTCGGCCGCCTTGCTCTGGGGCCTTTACGCCGGCACGCAGGCCGTGCTGCGGGGCGAGATCAGTCCCGGCCACATGGGCCAGACGGTGGTCTACGTGGTCATCCTGGCGAGCGCGCTGGCCGTGTTGGGCGAGGTCTACGGCGACCTGCTGCGCGCGGCCGGCGCCACCGAACGGCTGATGGAACTGCTGCACGCGCCCATCGCCATTTCGTCGCCGGAGGCCGCGCAGGCCGCGCCACCCGCCTCCGCAGGCGCCCAGGTGGTGCTGGAGGATGTCGGCTTCTATTACCCCTCACGTCCGGGCACGGCGGCCCTGCGCCACTTCTCGCTCGACGTGGCGCCTGGCGAAACCGTGGCCCTGGTGGGCGAGAGCGGCGCGGGCAAGAGCACCGTGTTCCAACTGCTGCTGCGCTTCTTCGATCCGCAGACCGGCGACATCCGGCTGGACGGTCAGTCGCTGCGTCGATTTGCGCTGGATGACCTTCGGGGACGCATCGGCCTGGTGCCGCAGGACGCCGTGATCTTCTCGACCACGGCGCTCGAGAACATTCGCTATGGCCGGCCCGACGCGACGGAGGCCGAAGTCCGGCATGCGGCCCGCCTTGCGCACGCCGAGGGCTTCATCGACGCCCTGCCCGACGGCTTCCACACCTTCCTGGGGGAACGCGGCGTGCGCCTGTCGGGGGGGCAGAAGCAGCGTCTCTCGATTGCACGCGCCATCCTGAAGGCACCACCGCTGCTGCTGCTGGACGAGGCCACCTCGGCGCTCGATGCGGAAAGCGAACGGGTCGTTCAGGCCGCCCTCGAATCGGCAATGGAGGGTCGTACCACGCTGGTCATTGCCCACCGCCTTGCGACGGTGCAAAGGGCCGACCGCATCGTGGTGCTGGACCACGGCGCCATCGTCGAACAAGGCACCCATGCCGAATTGATCGCCCGCGGCGGCAGCTACGCCAAGCTGGCGGCGCTGCAGTTCACGGCCTGAGCCTGCTGCCGCACCCCGTTTCGGGAATCCCGCACTTCGCGCCAATGCGGCGTCGCCCAGACACAACAAAGCCCGCACACGGCGGACTGAGTCATCGGTGGCGAGCGCGGTGCAACAGCCTGGTTGGGCGACCGCGCATCGATCCACAAGCCTACTGCAAGGTTTCCTTAAGTGCAGGCGGCAGCGGCAGCGGCAACACCGCAATGCCTTCCTCCAGCAAAGCGGCGGTCTCCTCGGGCGTGGCTTGGCCGCGGATTCCGCGCTCTTCCACCTCGCCGTGATGCATGCGCCGCGCTTCCCGCGCAAACCGGTCGCCCACGTCTTCGGTCCTGGCCAGCACCTCCCGGACGGCGCGCATCCAGCGGGCTTCCGGGGTCTGCTCCGGCGGTAGTTGGGGCTGCACTTCGGCCGGCAGCGCCTCGCGGCCGGCGCCGAGGTTGAGACGCGGTGCGCTCAGGCCTTTGACAATGGCCTTGTCACCACAAAGCGGGCATTCGACCTGGCCACCGTCGCGCTGGGTCTCGAACTCCGAGTCGGAGCCGAACCAGCCCTCGAAACCGTGGCCATGGGCACAACGCAGATTCAGGACCTTCATGGCGCGGAATTATCCGCAGCCCGCCATTCCAGTGCCCAGTTGCAGGAAAGCACGTTCTGCATCCAGACCGAACAGGCCAGCGTCTTGGCATCCGTCACCGTGCCATCACGGCACCAGCCCAGCAGATCCGCGGGCGCTGCTGTGAACACGTCGAGGAACTCGCCCTGGTCGAGTTTGCGATCGCCGGCACTCAGGCCGCGCGCGAAGTAGATGTGGATGACCTCCGTCGAGTAGGCCACGGCCAGGTGCATCACCCCGGCCTTGGCCCACTCGCGGGCGCGGTAGCCGGTTTCTTCCAGCAGTTCGCGCTGCCCGCACACCAGAGGATCCTCGCCGGCGTCGAGCTTACCGGCCGGGAACTCGACCATGACCTGGCCCACGGGGTATCGGAACTGGCGCTCGAGCACGACACGTCCGTCATCCAGCAGCGGAATGACCACCACCGCGCCCGGGTGGATGACGTACTCGCGCGTCGCGGTCCCGCCGTCGGGCAGCGCGACCGTGTCACGGTATGCGCGCAGGAACCGCCCCTCGAACAGCGGCTCCGACGCGACCTTCTTTTCTTCCAGGTGGGCGATGTCAGCGGTCACGGTTCAGTGTCCTTTGCGTTTGAGGAGGTAGCGCCAGATGAAGCCCGGAAAGGCGAGCACCAGGAAGAAGGCGGCCGTCACCGCATAGAACTCCCAGCCCTGCGCCGCCACCATGCCCTGCTTGCCCTCGAAGAGCCTGCCGACCATGCCGGCCAGCAGATAGCACAGCACCAGTTCGCCCAGACGCACCGCGAGCGGCTTGACCTCCGTGCGCCAGGGCAGCACGGCGAACAGCCGCTCGTTCAGGAAAGGCAGGTTGGCCAGGACCAGCGCAACGCCGAGGACGACCCAGGCCGATGCGTTGCTGCCCACAGCGCGATCAGTTGCCCAGCGTGGCCACGATGGCCCGGGCACACAGGGTCATCAAGCCGCCGGGCAGGATGCCCAGGATCAGGATCAGGGCGCCGTTGACCGACAGCACGGCCCGAACGTCGCGCGGTGCCGCCACCGTGGTGGCCGTCAGCGGCGCGTCGAAGTACATCACCTTCACCACGCGCAGGTAGTAGAAGGCGCCGATCAGCGACATGATCACGGCGAACACCGCCAGACCGATGTACACGCCCTGCCCCGAAGCCAGCAGCGCCTGCAGCACCGCCAGCTTGGCATAGAAGCCGACCAGCGGCGGAATGCCGGCCAGCGAGAACATGGCGATGGCCATCACGCCGGCATACAGCGGGCTGCGCTGGTTGAGGCCGGCCAGGTCGGAGATCTCCTCGCTCTCGAAGCCTTCGCGGGCCAGCAGCAGGATGATGCCGAAGCTGGCCAGCGTGGTCAGCACGTAGGTGACGATGTAGAACATCGAGGCGCTGTAGGCGTACTGGGCGTTGAGCGTGTTGCCATCGATCACGCCAGCCACCAGACCGAGCAGCACGAAGCCCATCTGCGCGATGGTCGAGTACGCCAGCATGCGCTTGAGGTTGGTCTGCGCCACGGCGGCCAGATTGCCCACCAGCAGCGAGGCGACGGCAAGCACGGCCAGCATCTGCTGCCAGTCGAAGGCGAGCGGCAGCATGCCTTCCACCAGCAGGCGGATGACGATGGCGAAGGCGGCCAACTCGGGCGCGGCGCCGATCAGCAACGTCACGGCAGTGGGCGCGCCGTGGTAGACGTCCGGCAGCCACATGTGGAAGGGCGCGGCACCCAGCTTGAAGGCCAGGCCGGCGACGATGAACACCAGGCCGAACACCAGCACCTGGTGGTTCACCTTGCTGCTGGCGATGCTCTTGAAGACCTCGTTGACGTCCAGCGAGCCGGTGGCGCCGTACATCATCGACATGCCATACAGCAGGAAACCGCTCGCCATAGCGCCGAGCACGAAGTACTTCATCGCGGCTTCGCTGGCGGTGGCGTGGTCGCGGCGCAGGGCCACCAGGGCGTAGCTGGACAGCGTCAGCAGTTCCAGGCCCAGGTAGATCATCAGGAAGTTGCTGCCCGAGATCATCACGAACATGCCCAGCAGCGAGAACAGGCTGAGCGTGAACATCTCGCCGCCGCGCAGCATCTGGCGATCAGCGGCGTAGGGTCGGCCATAGACCAGGGTCACCATCAACGCGATCGCCGAAAAGCACTTGAGCCAGTTGCTCATGGGATCGCTCACCACCATGCCGCCGAAGCCATGGAAGGTGTGACCAGCCACCGCACTCATCCCGGTCAGCAGCGCCGTGGCCGCCAGCGTCAGAAGCGTCAGCAAATGTGTGGCTGTGCGGTGCGCGCTCTTCACGCGCAGGTCGAACAAAGTGATGACGCATGCCATCACCAGAAGCAGGATCTCGGGGTAGACAGCCGCCCAGCTGAGTTTGTCAATCATCTCGTTCTCTTATCTGCGTGG
Organism: Pseudacidovorax intermedius; assembly: GCF_003350475.1. Classification (GTDB taxonomy): domain Bacteria; phylum Pseudomonadota; class Gammaproteobacteria; order Burkholderiales; family Burkholderiaceae_C; genus Xenophilus; species Xenophilus intermedius. The sequence goes on along the minus strand of NZ_QQAV01000008.1, from coordinate 276,181 downwards.
ACTCGGATCAGGGCAGCTTGGAGGCAGCCACGTGACGCAGCAACTCGGCAACCGAAGCATCCATCACATCGGTGAAGGGCTTGGGATCGAGGCCCATCCACAGCACGGCCACCGCCAGCACGGCGAGCATGAAGAACTCGCGGCCGTTGATGTCCGTCAGTTCCTTCACGTGGTCGTTGCCGATGGGGCCCAGGTACACGCGCTTGTACATCCACAGGGTGTAGGCGGCGCCGAAGATCAGCGCGGTGGCAGCCATCAGGCCGATCCAGAAGTTGGCCTTCACGGCGCCCAGGATCACCATCCATTCGCCCACGAAGCCGGCGGTGGCAGGCAGGCCGCAGTTGGCCATGGCGAACAGCAGCGCGAAGGCCGAGAACTTGGGCATGACGTTGACCACCCCACCGTAGTCGGCGATCTGGCGCGAGTGCATGCGGTCGTACAGCACGCCGATGGACAGGAACATGGCGCCCGACACGAAGCCGTGGGCGATCATCTGCACGATGCCGCCAGCCACGCCGAGCGGATTGAAGATGAAGAAGCCCAGCGTCACGAAGCCCATGTGGGCGACCGACGAATAGGCCACCAGCTTCTTCATGTCGCGCTGGACCATGGCCACCAGGCCCACATAGATCACGGCCACGATCGACAACGCGATCATCAGCCAGGCCCACTCGCGGGCCGCGTCGGGGGCAATCGGCATCGAGAAGCGCAGGAAGCCGTAGGCACCCAGCTTCAGCATGATGGCGGCCAGCACGGCGGAGCCGCCGGTGGGCGCTTCCACGTGCACATCAGGCAGCCAGGTGTGCACGGGCCACATCGGCACCTTCACGGCGAAGGCCGCGAAGAAAGCAAAAAAGATCAGCGTCTGCGCCGTCGAGCCCAGGGGTGTCCGATGCCAGGTGGCGATGTCGAAGCTGCCGCCCGAAGCACGGTACAGGTACACCAGCGCCACCAGCATCAGCAGCGAGCCGAGCAGCGTGTACAGGAAGAACTTGAAGGCCGCGTAGATCCGGTTCGGGCCGCCCCAGATGCCGATGATCAGATACATCGGGATCAGCGTGGCCTCGAAGAACACGTAGAACAGCATGCCGTCGAGCGCGGCGAAGACGCCGATCATCAGGCCCGACAGGATCAGGAACGCGCCCATGTACTGGTTGACGCGCTCGGTGATCACCTCCCAGGCCGAGATCACGACGATCACGGTGATGAAGGCCGTGAGCAGCACGAACCACATCGACAGGCCATCGACGCCCAGGTGGTAGTTGATGTTGAAGCGCTCAATCCACGGCGCGCGCTCGACGAACTGCATCGCGGCGGTGCCGGTCTGGAAGCGCGTGTACACCGGAATGGTGACGAGGAAGCTCGCCACCGACCCGACGAGTGCCGCCCAGCGCACGAAGCGCGCCTGGTCGTCCCGCCCGAACGCCAGCAGCAAGGCACCGATCACGATCGGCAGCCAGATGGCAAGGCTCAGCAAACCCATTTTTCTTGTTCTCCAGCCCGCGTCAGCGCTTGAACCAGACGAAGTACGTCATGAGAAGGAACACCCCCAGCAGCATCGCGAAGGCGTAGTGATAGATGTAGCCGGACTGGATCCAGCGGATGGCCGCCGAGATGCGGCCCACCAGCTTCCACGAGCCGTTGACCAGCGCGCCATCGATGACGGCCTGGTCGCCACCCTTCCAGAGGCCGGTGCCCAGCGCACGGGCACCACGGGCCAGGATGTTCTCGTTGATCCAGTCGAGGTAGTACTTGTTCTCGAGCAGGTTGTAGATCGGCATGCAAGCGCGCTTGATGGCCGCCGGCAGCGCCGGGTTGACCATGTACATGTAGTACGACAGGGCCACGCCGGCGATGGCCAGCCACAGCGGCAGGCTGGTCAGCGAATGCAGGGCCATGGCGACCGGGCCGTGGATGTCCTCGCGCAGTTCGGCCATCGCGGGGTGGCGCGCCACGTCGACGAAGATCACGCCCTCAAAGAAGCTGTTCAGCATCGGCATCAGCGTGAAGAAGCCGATCACCACCGACGGGATCATCAGCAGCAGCAGCGGCACCGTCACCACCTTGGGCGACTCGTGCGGCTCGTGGTGGCCATGGCCGTGATGGTCGTCGTGGCCGTGGCCATGCGCGTCGTCATGGTGCGCGTCCGGGTTCTGGTCGTAGCGCTCCTTGCCGTGGAAGACCAGGAAGTAGAGGCGGAACGAATAGAAGGCCGTGACGAACACGCCGGCGACCACCGAGAAGTAGGCGAAGCCCGCCGCCGGCAGATGGCTGGCGTGCACCGCCTCGATGATGGCGTCCTTGGAATAGAAGCCCGAGAAGAAGGGCGTGCCGATCAGGGCCAGGGAGGCCAGCAGGAAGGTGATCCAGGTGATGGGCATGTACTTGCGCACGCCGCCCATCCAGCGGATGTCCTGGTTGTGGTGCATGCCCATGATGACCGAGCCGGCACCGAGGAACAGCAGCGCCTTGAAGAAGGCGTGCGTCATCAGGTGGAACACGGCGACCGGGTAGGCCGACACGCCCAGCGCCACGGTCATGTAGCCCAGCTGCGACAGCGTCGAATAGGCCACCACGCGCTTGATGTCGTTCTGGATGATGCCCAGGAAGCCCATGAACAGCGCCGTGATCGAACCGATCACCAGGATGAAGTTCAGGGCCGTGTCCGACAGCTCGAACAGCGGCGACATGCGCGACACCATGAAGATGCCGGCGGTCACCATCGTGGCGGCGTGGATCAGCGCGGAGATGGGCGTCGGGCCTTCCATCGAGTCCGGCAGCCACACGTGCAGCGGGAACTGCGCGCTCTTGCCCATCGCACCGATGAACAGGCAGATGCAGATCACGGTGATCAGCATCCAGTCGGTGCCCGGAAAGCCCAACTTGCCCAGCTCACCCGACTTGGCAAAGATCTCGGTGTAGTTGAGCGTGCCCGTGTAGGCCGCGATCAGGCCGATGCCGAGGATGAAGCCGAAGTCGCCCACGCGGTTGACCAGGAAGGCCTTCATGTTGGCGAAGATCGCCGTCGGCTTGTTGTACCAGAAGCCGATCAGCAGGTACGACACCAGACCCACCGCCTCCCAGCCGAAGAACAGCTGCAGCAGGTTGTTGCTCATCACCAGCATCAGCATGGAAAAGGTGAAGAGCGAGATGTAGGCGAAGAAGCGGTTGTAGCCTTCGTCCTCTTCCATGTAGCCGATGGTGTAGACGTGCACCATCAGCGACACGAAGGTGACGACGCACATCATCATGGCCGTCAGGCTGTCGATCATGAAACCGACTTCCATCTTCAGGCCGCCGACGACCATCCATTCGTAGATGGTGGCGTTGAAGCGGGCGCCGTCGACGGCCACGCTGTAGAGCGTCATGGCCGACAGCACGAAGGCGATCAACACGCCGAGGATGGTCAGCGAATGCGAGGCGGCGCGGCCGATGCGGTTGCCGCCGAACTGCGTGCCGAGGATGCCGGCGAGCACGCAACCGACCAGCGGCGCCAGCGGGACCGCCAGCAGGGTGGATGCAGACAAGGTCGTGGCCATCGTTATCCCTTCAGCGCGTCGAGTTCATCGACGTTGATGGTCGACTTGTTGCGGAACAGCAGCACGAGCAGTGCCAGGCCGATGGCCGATTCGGCCGCTGCCACGGTGAGGATGAAGAACACGAAGATCTGTCCGTGCATGTCGCCCAGGTAGGAGGAGAAGGCGACGAAGTTCATGTTGACCGCCAGCAGCATCAGCTCGATGCACATCAGCAGCACGATGAGGTTCTTGCGGTTCAGGAAGATGCCGATGACGGCCATCGCGAACAGGATGGCGCCAAGCGACAGGTAGTGGCCGAGGGTCAATGTCATCACTTGCTCTCCCCTTCCGCGACCGGCGCGGCGGGTTGCGGGGCCTGGGTGGGCGCCACCTTGACCACCTGCAGGCGGTCGCTGGCCTTCACATGGATCTGGTCCTTGACGTCGACGTAGCGCGTGTCCTTGCGACGGCGCAGCGTCAGCGCAATGGCGGCGATCATGGCCACGACCAGGATCACGGCGGCGACCTGCACCGGATAGACGTATTCGCTGTAGAGCAGCAGGCCCAGGGCCTTGGTGTTGGACACCTGGCTCGTCGCCGCCACGGCGTCGGCCGCGGAGGTCTGAAGGCGGAAGCCGCCCATCAGCACATAGGCCATCTCGAGGGCGATCACCACACCCACCAGCGCGGCCAGCGGAAAGTGCTTCCAGAAGTTCTGGCGCAGGTGATCGACGTTGAGGTCGAGCATCATCACCACGAAGAGGAAGAGCACCATCACCGCGCCGAGGTACACCAGCACGAGCACGATGGCCAGGAACTCGGCCTTGAGCAGAAGCCACACGGCCGAGGCCTGCGAGAAGGCGAGCATCAGGTACAGCACCGCATGCACGGGATTGCGGGCGGTCACGACCCGGAAGGCTGCAAAGAGCAGCACGACCGAGAACAGGTAGAAGAAGCCGGTCTTGGCGTCCATGGTTTTTCTTTTCGCTTCGCCGGTTCAGCGGTACTTGGCGTCAGCCGCCTTGTTGGCCGCGATCTCTTGCTCGTAGCGGTCGCCCACTGCCAGGAGCATGTCCTTGGTGAAGTACAGGTCACCGCGCTTCTCGCCGTGGTACTCCAGGATGTGCGTCTCGACGATTGAGTCGACCGGGCAACTCTCTTCGCAGAAGCCGCAGAAGATGCACTTGGTCAGGTCGATGTCGTAGCGGGTGGTCCGGCGCGTGCCATCGTCGCGCACGGCGGACTCGATGGTGATGGCCACGGCAGGGCACACGGCCTCGCAGAGCTTGCAGGCGATGCAGCGCTCTTCGCCGTTCTCATAACGGCGCAGCGCATGCAGGCCGCGGAAGCGCGGCGACAGCGGGGTCTTTTCTTCCGGGAACTGGACGGTCACCTTGCGGCGCAGCGCATAGCGCCCCGTCAGGGCCATGCCCTTGAACAGTTCCACGAGCATGAAGCTCTTGAAGAAGTCCTTGATCGAAAAAGGAGAAGCAGCGACGGCAGTCATTCGTGGTCCACCTTATTTCCAGATGTTCCAGGGCGTCTGCATCCAGCCGCCGACGATCAGCAGCCAGACCAGCGTGACGGGGATGAAAATCTTCCAGCCCAGGCGCATGATCTGGTCGTAGCGGAAGCGCGGGAAGGTGCCGCGGATCCAGATGAACAGCGACAGCACGAAGAAGGTCTTCAGGCCCAGCCAGATCCAGCCGGGGATGAAGGCCAGGATGCCCACCGGGGGCAGCCAGCCGCCCAGGAACATGAGCACGGCCAGGATCGACACGAGCCACATGCTGGCGTATTCGGCCAGGAAGAAGATCGCGAAGCCCATGCCCGAGTACTCGACCATGTGGCCGGCCACGATCTCGGCCTCGCCTTCCACCACGTCGAAGGGGTGGCGGTTGGTTTCGGCCACGCCCGAGATCAGGTAGACGATGAAGATAGGCAGCAGCGGCAGCCAGTTCCAGGACAGGAAGGACAGGCCCATGTCGGCGAAGGTGCCCTTGCCCTGCACGGCGACGATGTCGCCCAGGCTCAGGCTGCCCGAGACCATGATCACCACGACGAAGCAGAAGCCCATCGCGATTTCATAGCTCACCATCTGGGCCGAGGCGCGCAGTGCGCCCAGGAAGGCGTACTTCGAGTTCGAGGCCCAGCCGGCGATGATCACGCCGTACACCTCGATGGAGGTGATGGCCATGATCAGCAGCAGGCCGGCGTTGACATTGGCGATGACCGCGTCGGGGCCGAAGGGAATGGCCACCCAGGCCGCGAGGGCCGGCATGATGGCCATGACCGGGCCGAGGCGGAACAGGCCGGAGCTCGCCGCCGTCGGGTTGATCAGCTCCTTGGTCAGCAGCTTGACCGCATCGGCGATCGGCTGCAGCAGGCCGAAGGGACCGACCCGGTTGGGTCCGTGGCGCACCTGGATCCAGCCGAGGAACTTGCGCTCCCACAGCGTGGCGTAGGCCACGGCGCCCAGCACCGGCAGCAGCACGGCGATGATCTTGAGCAGCGCCCAGATGACAGGCCAGCCGCCGGCCGTCCACCAGTGGGCGCCGATGAGTCCGTAGCCGGCGTTGTACAGCGCGTCGATCATGCCGACACCTCCTGTGCCGTCGCGGCGCGGCGGCCGTCGGTCGTCAGTTGCAGCGACGGTGCACGACGCACCAGCGAGTCCAGTTGGTAGATGGCGGCGGCGACCGGCGCGGCCTGGCCGGCGGCCGAGGCAGAAGCCAGGTCGACGACCGGGGCGTCATTGCCCAGACGCTCCGCGGCGACGAAGTCGGCAGCGGACGAACCACGCACCTTGGCCATCACGTCCTGCGTCGACTCGAAGTCGAAGCCCGACAGGCCCAGCAGGTTGCCCAGCACGCGCAGCACCTTCCACGCGGGACGTGCCTCGCCCAGGGGGCGCACCACGGCATGGAAGCTCTGGATGCGGCCTTCGGCATTGACGAAGGTACCCGGCGTCTCGCTGAAGGGCGCGATGGGCAGCAGCACGTCGCTGAATTCCAGGTTGGCCTTGAAGGGGCTCAGCGTGACCACCATCTGCGCCTGACCCAGTGCGTCCGCGGCACGCGCACCGGCGGCCGAATCGGACACCGGCTCGGTGTTGAGCAGCAGCGCCGCCTTGAGGCCGCCTGACAGCATCTGGCCGGCGTTCAAGCCGTTGGCGCCGGGCTGGGCATTGACCCACTGGGCGCCGACGGTGTTGGCTGCTTCCGTCAGGTAGCCGACGCTGGCGCCGGTCTGGGTGCCGATCCACTGGGCCAGCGCCAACAGGCGCGAAGCCTCGGCATGGTGCGCGGCGCCGTTGCCCAGCAGGATGGCCTTGCGCTCGCCGCCCACCAGAGCCTGCGCCACACCGCGCGCGGCATCGGTCACATCCGCCTGTGCGGGCGCGGCGATGCCCTTCTCGGCCGCCACGGCAGCGGCGATCTGGGCCAGCGCGCCGTACCAGCCGGCCGCGTCGACCTGATGGAAGCCGGCCAGCGGCATAGCCCACGAGGCGTCGGCCGCCAGTTGCTCGGCCGATGCGATGGCGAACAGCTTGCCGCCCTTGCGCACCGACTGGCGGATGCGCTGCGCGAACAGCGGATGGTCCTTGCGCAGGTTGCTGCCCACCACCAGCACGCGCTGCAGGTTGGACAGCGAGGCGATGGAGGTGCCCAGCCAGCGAATGCCACCAGCGACATTACCGAAGTCGGCATGGCGCAGGCGGTGGTCGATGTTCTCGCTGCCGAGGCCGCGCACCAGGGCGCCGGCCAGGGCCAGCTCTTCCACGGTGCTGTGCGGGCTCACCAGCGCGCCGATGGCGGCGGCGCCGTGGTCGGCCTTGATCTGCTTGAGGCCGTTGGCGACGTACTCGAGGGCCGTCTGCCAGTCCACGGCCTGCCATTGACCGCCCTGCTTGAGCATGGGCTGCGTCAGGCGCTCTTCGCTGCCGAGTGCTTCATAGGAGAAGCGGTCGCGGTCGGCGATCCAGCACTCGTTGACGTCCTCGTTCTCCAGCGGCAGAACGCGCATCACGCGGTTGTTCTTGACCTGGACGATCAGGTTGGCGCCGGTGGAATCGTGCGGGCTCACCGACTTGCGGCGCGACAGTTCCCAGGTACGGGCGCTGTAGCGGAAGGGCTTGCTCGTGAGCGCGCCGACCGGGCAGATGTCGATCATGTTGCCCGACAGCTCGGAGTCGACGGTGTCGCCGACCACGGTGGTGATCTCGGAGTGCTCGCCCCGGTTCACCATGCCCAGTTCCATGATGCCGGCCACTTCCTGGCCGAAGCGCACGCAGCGGGTGCAGTGGATGCAGCGGCTCATCTCCTCCATGGAGATCAGCGGGCCCACATCCTTGTGGAACACCACGCGCTTTTCTTCCTGGTAGCGCGAGGCGCCGCCGCCGTAGCCGACCGCCAGATCCTGCAGCTGGCATTCGCCGCCCTGGTCGCAGATGGGGCAGTCCAGCGGATGGTTGATCAGCAGGAACTCCATGACCGACTTCTGGGCCTTGACGGCCTTGTCGGACTGGGTGCGCACGATCATGCCCTGCGTGACGGGCGTGGCGCAGGCCGGCATCGGCTTGGGCGCCTTCTCCACGTCCACCAGGCACATGCGGCAGTTGGCGGCGATGGAGAGCTTCTTGTGGTAGCAGAAATGCGGGATGTAGGTCCCGGCCTTGTCGGCCGCATGCATGACCATGCTGCCTTCGGCCACTTCGACCTTCTTGCCGTCGAGTTCGATTTCGATCATGTGAGGTTCTCGCTCCCGCTCAGGCCTGGGCCGGCGTCTTCGGCACGTAGCCGGGCACCATGGCCTCGAACTCGTGACGGAAGTGCTTCAGCATGGCACGCACGGGCATGGCCGCGGCATCGCCCAGCGCGCAGATCGTGCGCCCCTGGATGTTGTCGGCCACGGAATTCAGCAGGTCCATGTCGGAGGCGCGGCCTTCGCCATGGTGGATGCGGTCGACCACGCGCCACAGCCAGCCCGTGCCTTCGCGGCAGGGCGTGCACTGGCCGCAGGACTCGTGCATGTAGAAGTAAGACAGGCGCTTGAGCGACTCGACCATGCAGCGGCTGTCGTCCATCACGATGACGGCACCCGAGCCGAGCATGGAGCCGGCCTTGGCGATGGAGTCATAGTCCATCGTGCAGGACATCATGATGTCGGCCGGCAGCACCGGCGCGGACGAGCCGCCGGGGATCACGGCCTTGAGCTTGCGGCCCTTGCGCACGCCGCCCGCCAGCTCCAGCAGCTTGGAGAAGGGCGTGCCCATCGGCACTTCGTAGTTGCCGGGCAGCTCGACGTCGCCCGAGACCGAGTAGATCTTGGTGCCGCCGTTGTTGGGCTTGCCGCACTCGAGGTAGGCCTGGCCGCCGTTGCGGATGATCCAGGGCACCGCCGCGAAGGTCTCGGTGTTGTTGATCGTGGTCGGCTTGCCGTACAGGCCGAAGCTGGCCGGAAACGGCGGCTTGAAGCGCGGCTGGCCCTTCTTGCCTTCCAGCGATTCGAGCAGCGCGGTTTCTTCGCCGCAGATGTAGGCGCCGAAGCCATGGTGCGCATGCAGCTGGAAGCTGAAGTTACTGCCCATGATGTTGCCGCCCAGGTAGCCGGCGGCACGCGCCTCTTCCAGGGCGGCCTCGAAGCGTTCGTACACCTCGAAGATCTCGCCGTGGATGTAGTTGTAGCCCACGCTGATGCCCATGGCATACGCCGCGATCGCCATGCCTTCGATGACGATGTGCGGGTTGAACATGAGGATGTCGCGGTCCTTGCAGGTGCCGGGCTCGCCTTCGTCCGAGTTGCAGACCAGGTACTTCTGGCCCGGGAACTGGCGGGGCATGAAGCTCCACTTCAGGCCCGTCGGAAAGCCCGCGCCGCCGCGGCCGCGCAGGCCGGAGGTCTTGACCTCGGCGATCACCTGGTCCTGCGTCAGGCCCTCGGTGAGGATCTTGCGCAGCGCCTGGTAGCCGCCGCGTGCTTCATAGTCGGCAAGGCTCCAGTTGGTGCCGTCCAGGCCGGCATAGATCTGCGGCTCGATGTGGCGGCCATGGAAGCAGGTCTGCACGCCGGTGGCGCGGAACTGCGAGAGGACTTGATCGGGGGTCATCAGCGCTTCTCCCCTTGCGGCTCGGCGGCGCGCAGGCCGTCGACCAGTTGGTCGAGCTTCTCGTTGCTCATGAAGCTGCACATGGTGCGGTCGTTCACCAGCATCACCGGGGAATCGGCACAGGCGCCCAGGCACTCGCTCTGCTGCAGCGTGAACATGCCGTCGGCGGTGGTCTCGCCCATCTTGATGCCCAGCTTGGCTTCGAGGTGGTGCAGGGCCTTGTAGCCGTCGCGCAGCTGGCACGGCAGGTTGGTGCAGACGTTCAGCTTGAACCTGCCCACCGGCTGCTGGTTGTACATGTTGTAGAACGTGGTCACTTCGCGCGCCGCGATCTGGGGCATGCCCAGGTAGGCGGCCACGGCAGCCTCGTTCTCGTCGCTCACCCAGCCGTAAACCTGCTGCACGATGGACAGGCAGGCCATCACGGCCGACTGGCGGCCGGCGTCGCTGTCGGGGTACTTGGCGACTTCGCGGGCGAAGCGGTCGAGCACATCCTGCGGCAGGGCCGCGGGTGCGATGGGAGGATTGTTGAGGGAGTCGCTCATCGATCGATCTCTCCGAAGACGATGTCCAGCGTGCCGATGATGGCCACGGTGTCGGCCAGCATGTGGCCGCGCGCCATCTCGTCGAGCGCGGCCAGGTGCACGAAGCCCGGCGGCCGGATCTTCAGGCGGTAAGGCTTGTTGGCACCGTCGCTGACGAGGTAGATGCCGAACTCGCCCTTGGGATGCTCGACGGCGGCATAGGCCTCGCCCTCGGGCACGCGGAAGCCCTCGGTGAAGAGCTTGAAGTGATGGATCAGCTCTTCCATGCTGGCCTTCATGGCCTCGCGCTTGGGAGCCGCCACCTTGTGGTTGTCCGTGATGACCGGGCCGGGGTTGGCCTTGAGCCACTTCACGCACTGGGCAATGATGCGGTTCGACTGGTTGAGCTCCTCCATGCGCACGAGGTAGCGGTCGTAGCAATCGCCGGTCTTGCCCACCGGGATGTCGAAGTCGAGCTGGTCGTAGACGTCGTAGGGCTGCGTCTTGCGCAGGTCCCAGGCGATGCCCGAGCCGCGCAGCATCGGGCCGGTGAGGCCCAGGTTGAGCGCGCGGTCGGCGTCCATGACGCCGATGCCCACGGTCCGCTGCTTCCAGATGCGGTTGTCGGTCAGCAGCGTGTGGTACTCGGCCAGGTAAGTGTCGAAGCGCTTCGTGAAGTCTTCGAGGAAGTCCAGCAGCGAACCCTGGCGGTTCTCGTTCATGCGAGCGAGGGCCTTGGCGTTCTTGATCTTGCTGTGCTTGTACTGCGGCATGCTGTCGGGCAGGTCGCGGTACACGCCGCCCGGACGGAAGTACGCGGCATGCATGCGCGCGCCAGAGACGGCCTCGTAGGCGTCGAACAGGTCTTCGCGCTCGCGGAAAGCGTAGATCAGGATCGTGGAACTGCCGCAGTCGTTGCCGTGCGAGCCCAGCCACATCAGGTGGTTGAGCATGCGGGTGATCTCCGAGAACATCACGCGGATGTACTGGGCACGGATCGGCACTTCCAGGCCGAGCAGCTTCTCGATGGCCAGGCAGTAGGCGTGCTCGTTGCACATCATGGACACGTAGTCGAGACGGTCCATGTAGGGCAGCGACTGGATGAAGGTCTTGTGCTCGGCCAGCTTCTCGGTGGCGCGGTGCAGCAGGCCGATGTGCGGGTCGGCGCGTTGCACCACTTCGCCGTCGAGCTCCAGCACCAGGCGCAGCACACCGTGCGCGGCCGGGTGCTGCGGCCCGAAGTTGAGCGTGTAGTTCTTGATTTCAGCCATGGGTCGGTCGGGGGTTCAGTGCAGGCCGCCGTAGTGCTCTTCGCGGATCACGCGGGGCGTGATCTCGCGCGGCTCGATGGTCACCGGCTGGTAGACCACGCGCTGCATCTGCTCGTCGTAGCGCATCTCGACATGGCCCGACAGTGGGAAGTCCTTGCGGAACGGGTGGCCGATGAAGCCGTAGTCGGTCAGGATGCGGCGCAGGTCCGGGTGGCCGTCGAAGACGATGCCGTACAGGTCGAAGGCCTCGCGCTCGAACCAGTTGGCCGCGGCCCACAGCTCGTTGACAGAGGCGATCACCGGCAGGTCGTCGTCGGGGCAGAAGACGCGCACGCGCACACGCTGGTTGAGGCTCACCGACAGCAGATGCGCCACCACGGCGAAGCGCGGGCCTTCCCACACCTCGTCGCGCCAGGCGGAATAGTCCATCCCGCACAGGTCGATGAGCTGCTCGAACTGCATGCCGGCGGTGTCGCGCAGCGTCTTCATCACGTCCAGGTAATTGGCGGCGCTGACGATGATCGTCACCTCGCCCAACGCGAGGCTGACCTCGCGCACCTTGTCGCCCAGGGCGAGTGCAAGCTGGTCCTTCAGGACCTGCGGATCAATGGCAATCGATGTCATGGGAGGGGCGCGCTCAGGCACGCGCGATGGTGTTGGTGCGGCGCACCTTCTGCTGCAGCTGGATGATCCCGTAGATCAGCGCCTCGGCCGTCGGCGGGCAGCCGGGCACGTAGACGTCGACCGGCACGATGCGGTCGCAGCCGCGCACCACCGAATAGCTGTAGTGGTAGTAGCCGCCGCCGTTGGCGCAGGAACCCATGGACAGCACCCAGCGGGGCTCGGCCATCTGGTCGTACACCTTGCGCAGGGCCGGCGCCATCTTGTTGCACAGCGTGCCGGCCACGATCATCAGATCGGACTGGCGCGGACTGGCCCGGAACACTTCGGCGCCGAAGCGGCCGATGTCGTAGCGGGCCGCGGCCGCGTGCATCATCTCGACCGCGCAGCAGGCGAGGCCGAAGGTCATGGGCCACAGCGAGCCCGTCTTTGCCCAGTTCACCACCGCGTCGTAGGACGTGGTGATGAAGCCTTCCTTGAACACACCTTCAATGGCCATGGCCAGCTTTTCCTCTCGGGTTGCTTCGCCTCATTCCCAGTCCAGGGCGCCTTTTTTCCACTCGTAGGCGAAGCCCACGACGAGGATGGCCAGGAACACCACCGCCGCCCAGAAGCCCAGCGGACCCACCTCCTTGAAGGCGACGGCCCACGGGAAGAGGAAGGCGATTTCCAGGTCGAAGAGGATGAAGAGAATGGCGACGAGGTAGTAGCGGACGTCGAACTGCATGCGGGCGTTCTCGAACGCCTCGAAGCCGCACTCGTAAGGGGAATTCTTGGCCGCGTCGGGCCGGTTCGGGCCCAGAACGAAACCCAGAACTTGCGGGAGTATGCCTACCGCCACCCCCACCAGAATGAACAACAGAACGGGAAGGTAGGTCGCGAGGTTCATCGGGGGGCTCTATCACCGCTTGCCACCGACCGATGGCCAGACCCGTTGCAGGTTGGCGCATCAGCCGGTGCAGATTGGTGCCGTCGGCGAGACTCGAACTCGCACAGCTTTCGCCACTACCCCCTCAAGATAGCGTGTCTACCAATTTCACCACGACGGCGGTTTACGCTTGCCCCGGATGGCATGAGGAACCAAGAAGGTTATTGGCTTTCCGGGGCAGCCTTGGAGTTTACCCTGAAATGCCCCGGTTTGGACAGGACTGCATCACAAAGTGATGCCCGGGGCATGCCTGTGTCACTTGGCCGGGATCTGGGCCGCGTCCGAAGCGGGCGCAGCAGGTGCGGGCACGGCATTGCCGGCCGGGATCTGGGAAGCCGGCGCCGTGATGGGCGCCCGCTCGAGCAAGCTGTCGCCGCCGGCCGCCCGCGGCGTACCGAAATAGGCCAGCAGCAGCGTGCAGGCAAAGAACAGGGCGGCCAGCACGGCAGTGGTGCGCGACAGGAAGTTGGCACTGCCGCTGGCACCGAACAGGCTGCCGGCACTGCCGCTGCCGAACGCGGCGCCCATGTCGGCGCCTTTGCCGTGCTGCAGGAGGATCAGGCCCACCATGGCGATGGCGGCCAGGATCTGCACGGCGATGAGGATGTTGTGGACGATGGTCATGTGTGGAGAACTCCTTGAAGGGGGCGATCGCGTCAGCGCGCGGCCGCGATGATCTGGAGGAAGTCGGGCGCCTTGAGCGAGGCACCGCCGATGAGGCCGCCGTCGATGTCCGGCTGCGCCAGCAGCGATGCGGCATTGGCGGCGTTCATGCTGCCGCCGTAGAGGATGCGGACCCGTGCGGCAGCATCGCCGGCCGCATGCTGCAGTTGCGCGCGCAGCACGGCGTGCACAGCCTGCGCCTCCTCCGGCGTCGCGGTCTTGCCCGTACCGATGGCCCACACGGGCTCGTACGCGACGACGATCTCGCTGATGCAGTGTCCGTTGGTGTGGATCACGGCGGCCAATTGGCGGCGCACCACCTCTTCCGTCTTGCCGGCTTCGCGCTCGGCCAGCGTCTCGCCGACGCAGACGATGGGTGTGATGCCGCCGGCCAGGGCGGCACCCGCCTTGGCGGCCACCACCTCGTCGGTCTCGCCGTGGTACTGGCGGCGCTCGGAATGGCCGACGATGGCATAGCCCACGCCGAAGTCCTTCAGCATGGACACGGACTGCTCGCCCGTGAAGGCGCCCTGCGCATGTGCCGACACGTCCTGCGCGCCGAGCGCGATGGGCGAGCCCTGCGTCAGCACCTGCACCTGCGCCAGATAGGGCGCGGGCACGCACACCGCGACATCACAGACCGGCTGGCCCACTCCCTGACGAAGCGCACCAATCAGCGCCTCGTTGGCGGCCAGGCCGCCATTCATCTTCCAATTGCCAGCGATGAGTTGTTTTTTCTTGCTCATGGTTCTCGATGGATAAGCCGCCCAGCCCTCACCAGGTCAGCACGATCTTGCCGATATGCTGATTGGACTGCATGAGCGCATGGGCCTTGGCCGCATCCGCGGCCTCGAATGTGGAATGGATCACCGGCTGCACGCCTTTGCGCGTGGCCAGCAGCGGCCACACCTTCTCGCGCAGGCTGCGCGCGATGGCCGCCTTGAAGGCGACCGGACGCGGGCGCAGCGTGGATCCCGTGATCGTCAGCCGACGGCGCAGCACCAGCCCGGCGTTGAAGCCGCTCTCGATGCCGCCCTGCACGGCGATGATCACCAGCCGGCCGTCCTCAGCCAGGCAGCCCACTTCGCGCGCCACGTAGTCGCCAGCGACCATATCGAGGATCACGTCCACGCCACGGCCGCCGGTGATGCGTTTGACCTCTTCGGCGAAGTCCTGCTCGCGGTAGTTGATCGCATGATCGGCACCCAGGGACAGGCAGGCCTTGCACTTGTCGGCACTGCCCGCCGTGGCGATCACGGTCGCGCCGAATGCCTTGGCCAGCTGAATGGCCGTCACGCCGATGCCGCTCGTGCCACCCTGCACCAGGAAGGTCTCGCCCTGCTGCAGTCGGCCGCGGTCGAAGACGTTGCTCCAGACGGTGAAGAAGGTCTCCGGCAGCGCTGCCGCCTCGACGTCCGACCAGCCGTCAGGCACGGACAGGCACTGGCCGATGGGCGCGACGCACAGCTGCGCATAGCCGCCGCCAGCGACCAGCGCACATACGCGGTCGCCCAGCTTGAAGCCGGCCTGCGCCAGTTCGGCCGCATTGCCGCCGACGATCTCGCCGGCGACTTCCAGGCCCGGCAGGTCCGACGCACCCGGCGGCACCGGGTATTGGCCCATGCGCTGCAGCACATCGGGCCGGTTCACACCGCTGGCCGCGACGCGGATCAGCAGTTCGCCGGCGCCCGGCTGCGGATCGTCGCGCGTGCACAGGCGCAGCACCTCGGGGGCGCCATGGCTGCTGATCTCGACGGCTTTCATGCGATCTCCTGTTCAGGGCAGTGATGGACGAAAGCCGGCAGGCCACGCGAGGTGGTCTGCCGGCCTCGGGTCAAGGCCGATCAGCCTTGCTGCTCGGGCCCCTGGGCGCCGCCTTGGGCACCCTGCGGTGCGGCCTGCTGCTGTTGTGCCGCCGCTGCGGCCGCCGCGTCAGCCGTGGGCTCCTGGCTGTTGCCGGGCTCCGCGCGCGGTTGGCGCTCTTCGCGCGGCGGACGGTCACGGCGATCACCACGGTCGCCGCGATCACCACGCTCGCGACGATCGCCACGGTCTTCGCGCGGCGGGCGATCGCCGAACTCGGGCATGCCGGCCGGACGCTCGGCCAGGGCCTTCATCGACAGCTTCACGCGGCCCTTGTCGTCGGTCTCGAGCACCTTGACCTTCACGATCTGGCCTTCGCTCAGGTAGTCGGTGACCTTCTCGACACGCTCATGGGCGATCTGGCTGATGTGCAGCAAGCCGTCCTTGCCGGGCAGCAGGTTGATCAGCGCGCCGAAGTCCAGGATCTTGGTGACCGGGCCTTCGTAGATCTTGCCGATCTCGACTTCCGCCGTGATCTGCTCGATGCGCTGCTTGGCCACGTCGGCCTTGGCGGCGTCGGTCGCCGCGATGGTGATGGTGCCGTCTTCCTCGATGTTGATCTGGCAGCCGGTCTCTTCGGTCAGCGCGCGGATGGTGGCGCCGCCCTTGCCGATCACGTCGCGGATCTTCTCGGGGTTGATCTTCATCGTGTAGAGCTTGGGCGCGAAGGACGAGATCTCGGCCTTGGCCTCGCCCATGGCGTCCTGCATCTTGCCCAGGATGTGCATGCGCGCTTCCTTGGCCTGGGCCAGGGCGACCTGCATGATTTCCTTGGTGATGCCCTGGATCTTGATGTCCATCTGCAGGGCGGTGATGCCGTTGGTCGTGCCGGCCACCTTGAAGTCCATGTCGCCCAGATGATCTTCATCGCCCAGGATGTCGGTCAGCACGGCGAACTTGTTGCCGTCCTTGATCAGGCCCATGGCGATGCCGGCCACGTGCGCCTTCAGCGGCACGCCGGCGTCCATCATCGACAGGCAGCCGCCGCACACCGAGGCCATCGACGAGGAGCCGTTGGATTCGGTGATCTCGCTGACCACGCGGATGGTGTAGGGGAACTCGTCCTTCTGCGGCAGCACGGCCACCAGGGCGCGCTTGGCCAGACGGCCATGGCCCACTTCGCGGCGCTTGGTGGAGCCCATGCGGCCCACTTCGCCGGTGGCGAAGGGAGGCATGTTGTAGTGGAACAGGAAGCGGTCCTCGAACTCGCCGGCCAGCGCGTCGATGCGCTGCGCGTCGCGCTCGGTGCCCAGGGTGGTCACGACCAGCGCCTGCGTCTCGCCGCGGGTGAACAGGGCCGAGCCGTGGGTGCGCGGCAGCACGCTGTTGCGGATCTCGATGGGGCGCACGGTCCGCGTGTCGCGGCCGTCGATGCGGGGCTCGCCCTGCAGGATCTGGCTGCGCACGATGTTGGCCTCGATGGCGAACAGCAGGTCGCTGACCTTGCCGGCGTCGAACTCGGCGCCTTCGGCCTTCAGTGCCTCGAAGACGCTGGCATTGGCTTCACGCAGGGCCTGCGTGCGGGCCTGCTTGCTGCGGATCTGGTAGACGGCACGCAGCTTCTCTTCGGCCAGGCCCTTGATCTTGGATTCGAAGGCCTCGTCCTTGGCTTCGGGCGCCCAGGTGCCGTTCTCGGTCCACAGCGGCTTGCCGGCTTCGCGGGTCAGCTGGTGGATGGCCTCGATGGCGATCTTGCCCTGCTCGTGGCCGAAGACCACGGCGCCCAGCATGATCTCTTCGGACAGTTGCAGCGCTTCGGATTCGACCATCAGCACGGCGGCTTCGGTACCGGCGACCACCAGATCCATCTGCGAGTCGGCACGGGCGGTCTTGCCCGGGTTCAGCACATACTGGCCGTTGATGTAGCCCACGCGCGCGGCGCCGATGGGGCCGCTGAACGGAATGCCCGAGACCGACAGGGCGGCGCTCACGGCGATCATGGCGGCGATGTCGGCGTCGACTTCAGGGTTGAGCGACAGCGTGTGGATGACCACGTGCACTTCGTTCAGGAAGCCTTCGGGGAACAGCGGCCGGATCGGGCGGTCGATCAGGCGGCTGGTCAGCGTCTCGAGTTCGCTGGGCTTGGCTTCGCGCTTGAAGAAGCTGCCGGGGATCTTGCCGGCGGCGTAGGTCTTCTCGATGTAGTCGACGGTCAGCGGGAAGAAGTCCTGGCCGGGCTTGGCCGACTTGGAGGCGACGACGGTGGCCAGCACCACGGTGCCGTCGATGTCCACCAGCACGGCGCCGGTGGCCTGGCGGGCGATCTCGCCGGTTTCCATGACGACGGTCTTGTCGCCCCACTGGAAGGACTTGGTGACTTTGTTGAAGAGGCTCATGCTCTGCTCCTTGGGTGGTGCGGTGCCGGCGTCGAGGCCGGCCCGCGGGTGGCGGAGTGCAGGTGCGGAACACGATGCCATTCCAGCGGGGCCCTTGCGCAAGGGGCCTGTTGGAATGACACAGCTTCGATCCGTTCTGCGGTCTCCGAAGTTAAAAACGCCTGAGCTAGCGGGCTAACTCAGGCGTTCGTGCGATGCGAAGCGGCTTACTTGCGCAGGCCCAGCTTGGCGATCAGGGCGGTGTAGCGCTCGGCGTCCTTGGACTTCAGGTAGTCCAGCAGCTTGCGGCGGCGGCTCACCATGCGCAGCAGGCCGCGGCGACCGTGGTGGTCCTTGGCATGCTGCTTGAAGTGGGGGGTCAGCTCGTTGATGCGAGCCGTCAGCAGGGCGACCTGCACTTCGGGACTGCCGGTGTCGTTAGCAGCGCGGGCATTGGCCTTGACGACCTCGGCCTTCTTTTCGAAAGAAATCATGATGATGTGTCCTGTGATTCCCGACCTGAGGCGGCCTGCGGGGTTGAGACGCGTGGCCGTGGCGCGGGGTTGTTGACTTGCGGCACTCCCTGGAACCGGGGGTGCCGTGGAGCTTTGCAACGCGCAAAGCCTTGAAATTCTAGCAGTTTCTGGTCAGCCAGCCCGAAAGCCGCTCCACGCCCTGCACCAGCCGGCCGGTGTCCCGCGAGGCGAAACACCAGCGCAGCCAGCCCTGCGCCTCGGGCGCGAAGGCATTGCCGGGCGCCAGGCCCAGGCCGGCTTCGGTCACCAGGCGCTTGGCCAGCGCCAGCGAATCGGCCGCGCCCTCGACCTGGAAGAAGGCGTACATGCCGCCCTTGGCGGCCGACACCTTTAGGCCCGGCAGGCGCTGCAGCAGCGGCACCAGCGTGTCGCGGCAGGACTGCAGGTGGGCCACCACCCGTGGCGTGATCTCCGCCTCGTGCGCCAGGGCGGCGATGCCGGCGCGCTGGCTGAACACGCTGGCGCAGGAGGTGTTGAACTCGATCAGCTTGCCCACGGCATCCAGCAGCATCGGCGGCACCACCAGCCAGCCCAGGCGCCAGCCGGTCATGAGGAAGCTCTTGGAGAAGCTGTGCGCCACCACGAGCCGGTCGTCGGCGGTGGCGATGTCCAGGAAGCTGGGCGCGCAGCCGTTGGCGGTGTCGCCCGCGTAGTAGAGGCGCTCGTAGACCTCGTCGGCCAGGATCCAGGTGCCGGTGGCGCGGCAGTGGTCCAGGATGGCCTGCTGCTCGTCGCGGGTCAGCGTCCACCCGGTGGGGTTGTTGGGCGCGTTCAGGATCAGCAGGCGCGTGGCCGGCGTCACCGCGGCGCGCAGCGCGTCCAGGTCCAGCGTCCAGTCGCCGTCGACGGGCTGCAGCGGCAGGCAGCGCACCGTGGCGCCCAGGATGGCGGGCTGCGCCGTCAGGTTGGGCCAGACGGGCGTCACGGCCACCACCTCGTCGCCGGCATCCACCAGCGCCTGCACGGCGATCATGAGCGCGCTGACGCCGCCGGAGGTGACGGCGATGCGCTCCATGCCCACGGCCGGGTGCAGCCGCGAGCTGTAGCGCGCGATGGCCTCGCGCAGTTCGGGCAGGCCCAGGTTGTGGGCGTAGAAGGTCTCGCCGCGCTCGATGGAGTCGATGGCGGCGCGGCGCACCGGCTCCGGCGTGACCTCGTCGCTCTCGCCGAACCAGAAGGCCAGCACGTCGCTGCGGCCCATGCCGGCATTGGCGACTTCACGGATCTTGGAGGCTTCGAGGTTGTCGATGGCTTGGCGCATGGGTGTCCTCGGGATCAGGGCCGCTGCATGCGGCAGGTTGTCGGAAGCTCGGCCTGTTCGGGCGCGATGTCCTTGATGACGCGGAAGCCGTAGCCCGAGCCCTCGACGTCGAAGGCCACGCCCGGCGTGCCCTGGCGGTCCATCAGGCCCACGACCAGCGGCTGCTGGAACTGGTGGTCCGCGGCGCGCATGCGGCCGCTGCGGCCGGCGAGCGACACCCTGGCGTTCTCCAGCTTTGCAGCGACGGCCGCCGCCTCGGTGCTGCCGGCCTGGACGATGGATTGCGCCAGCGCCTCGATCATCAGCTGCATGCGCATGTGCACATAGTCGTCCGCCGGGTTCGGAAAGCGCGACCGGAAGCTGCGGTAGAAGGCCGCCGACTCCGGCGTCGGCACGTTGGGCAGCCAGTCCGCCACCGCGATCACCTTGCCCACGCCAGCCTCGCCCAGCGCAGCCGGCGCGCCCAGGGCGTTGCCATAGAAGGTGTAGAACTTGCCCTCGAAGCCCACCTCGCGCGCCGCCTTGACCAGGAGCGTCAGGTCGTTGCCCCAGTTGCCGGTGAACACGGCCTGCGCGCCGCTGGCCTTGATCTTCACGGCATAGGGCGCAAAGTCCTTGACCTTGCCCATGGGGTGCAGCTCTTCGCCCACGATGCGCACGTCGGGCCGCAACTCGGCGATGCGCCGGCGGCTCTCGCGCAGCACAGCCTGGCCGAAGCTGTAGTCCTGGCCGATCAGGTAGGCGCTGCCCACGGCGCGGTCATCCTTGAAGACGGCCATCAGCGCGGCGATGCGCATGTCGGCATGCGCGTCGAAGCGGAAGTGCCAGTAGCTGCAGCGCTCGTTGGTGAGGATCGGGTCCACCGCCGAATAGTTGAGGAAGAGCAGCCGCCGGCGCGGATCGCGTTCGTTGTGCTTGTCCACCGCATCGAGGATGGCCGCCGCGGTGGCGGAGGAATTGCCCTGCAGCACCGCCTGCGCGCCGTTGTCGATGGCGGAACGCAGCGCCGACAGGGCCTCTTCGGTCTGGCCCTTGCTGTCGTAGCGGTCCAGCTGCAGCGGGCGGGCACCGCCCGGCAGCGCGATGCCGCCGCGCGCGTTGACGCGCTCCACGGCCCACAGAAGATTGCGGAAGACGGCCTCGCCGGTGTTGGCGAAGGGGCCGCTGAGGCTCTCGACCAGGGCCAGCCGGATGGGCTGGCCACCCTGCGCGCGCACCAGGCCGCCGAGGGTCGATGCACATAGCGCCGCAGCGCCGCTTTTCAAGACGCGACGGCGAGAAATAAAGGTCTGGGACATGCTCTTGAAAGCCGTCTGGAGGCGCCTAGATAGGCCTCAAGCGGCACTCACGACTGAAAGGCCGCGCAGTGTAAGGGGCGCATGGTGCGCCCCTGAATCGACCTTCTTTCAGACAGGAGAAAGCACATGTTGTTCGCACCCGCCATCCGTTCCGCCGCCCTCGCTTCGCCCCGCAGCTTCGACCGCGGCTTCGAGCGCTTCGTCAACGACGCCTTCTTCCCGGCCGCCCGCGGCGTTCAGGTCGAAAGCACCGAGCAGGGCTGGACCCTGAGCCTGGACGTGCCCGGCATCGCCCGCGAAGACCTGGGCGTGGGCATCGAAGGCCAGGTGGTGCGCATCGAGACCCGCCCCGAGGCCAAGCGCCAGTACAAGGCCGCCTACGAGCTGCCGCAGGAGATCGACGCGGGCGCCAGCGAAGCCAAGCTGGAGAACGGCGTGCTGACCCTGAAGCTGGCCCGCCTGGCGCCGGTGAGCAAGGTCACGCAGCTGAGCATCGCCTGAGCCTCGAGGTGCACACGGGCGCTTGAGGCGCCCCATGAAGAAACGGCCTCCGCGGAGGCCGTTTCTTCGTGTGCGGCACAACGCAGCGCCGCTCAGCCCGCGCGTGCGAAGGCCGCCGCCTCGGCCACCCGTGCCGCATCCGGTCGCACGCCGGTGTAGAGCGCGAACTGCTCCACCGCCTGCAGCACCATGACTTCCTCACCGGTGATCACCGGCCGGTCCAGGCGGCGCGCGGCACGCACCAGCGGGGTCTCCGACGGCAGCGCCACCACGTCGAACACCCAGGCCGCCGCGGCGATCAGCGCATCGGGAAAGGCCTGCGCCTCCGACTCCGGTGCGCCCGCCATGCCCAGCGGCGTGACGTTGACCAGCACCGCGCCCGGTGCCTCTGCAGGCAACTCGGGCTGCCACTTCAGGCCATGCAGATCGGCCACGGCCCGGCCGCTATCGGTGTTGCGCGCCACCAGCGTGCCGGGGCCCAGGCCATGGTCGACCAGCGCCGCCGCCACTGCCCGCCCCATGCCGCCGCTGCCGCGCAGCACGAAGGGCGTGCCAGGCGACACACCATGCGACTTCAGCAGGGCCGCCACGGCGATGTAGTCGGTGTTGTAGGCCACCAGTCGCCCGTCGGTGTTGACGATGGTGTTGACCGACTGCAGCCGCTCGGCCGAGGGCGTCAACTCGTCCAGCAGCGGGATGCAGGCCTCCTTGAAGGGCATGGACACCGCGCAGCCCCGCACGCCCAGAGCGCGCACGCCGCCGATGGCGGCCGGCAGGTCGGTGGTGGCGAAGGCCTTGTAGACATAGTCCAGGCCCAGCGCCTGGTACAGGTGGTTGTGCAGCCGGGTGCCGAAGTTGCTCGGCCGGCCCGACAGCGACATGCACAGTCTGGTGTCGCGGCTGAGGGTCAGGCGCATGTCCTTCGCAGCACTCATGGATGGCTCTCCTTGGAAATCAGGCGGCGCAGCTTAGCGCGCAAAAAAAAGCGGCGGGCCCGCGCATGCACAGGCCCGCCGGCGGCGGAAGGCGGTGTGCGCTGAATCAGGTCGCCACCACCACCTTCTTCTTGAAGGCACCCAGCGCCAGCGCCGTCACCACACTGCCGATCAGGATGGCCAGCGCATACAGGACGACATGGTTGACCGCATTGGGAATGGCCAGCACGAACACCCCGCCATGCGGCGCCTGCAGGGCGATGCCCCACATCATCGACAACGCACCGGCAGTGGCCGAGCCCAGCACGCAGGCCGGGATCACGCGCAGCGGATCGCGCGCCACATAGGGAATCGCGCCCTCGGTGATGAAGGCCAGGCCCAGCACCGCGGCGGCCTTGCTGGCCTCGCGCTCATCGGGCGTGAACCGGCTGGCGAACAAGCGGCAGGCCAGCGCGATGCCCAGCGGCGGCACCATGCCGGCGGCCATGGCGGCGGCCATCGGCGTGGCCACGCCCGAGGCGATCAGCGTGGTGGAGAACACGTAGGCCGCCTTGTTGATCGGCCCGCCCATGTCGGCCGCCATCATGGCGCCCAGCGTGATGCCCAGCAGCACGGCGCTGCTGGTCTGCATGCCCTTCAGCCAGTCGGTCAGCGCCGCCATGATGGCCGCCACCGGCTGGCCGATGACCAGCATCATGGCCACGCCCGTGATGGCCGCACCCAGCAGCGGCAGGATCAGCACCGGCTTCAGCCCCTCCAGCCCGCGCGGCAGGCGGATCCAGCGGTTGAGCGCGTTCACCGAATAGCCGGCGATGAAGCCCGCCGCGATGCCGCCCAGGAAGCCCGCGCCCACGGTGCCCGCCAGCAGGCCGCCGATCATGCCGGGCGCGATGCCCGGCCGGTCGGCGATGGAGAAAGCGATGTAGCCCGCCAGCGCCGGCACCATCAGCGCGAAGCCGCCCTTGGCGCCGATCTGGAACAACGTCCAGCCCAGCGTGCCCTTGTGCGCGTCGTCGTAGACATAGATGCCGCCCAGCGCGAAGGCCAGCGCGATCAGCAGGCCGCCCGCCACCACGAAGGGCAGCATGAAGGAGACGCCGGTCATCAGGTGCTTGTACGGCCCGGTGGCCGCCACCTTGCCCGCGGGCTTGGCACCGGCCGCGGCACCGGCAGCAGCCGAAGCAGCCGCGCCCTCCCCGCCCCAGACGGCGGCCTCGGCCTGCGCCTTGGCGATCAGGCCCTGCGCATCGTGGATGGCGGCCTTGGTGCCGGAGGAATGCAGCCGCTTGCCGGCGAAGCGGCTGCGGTCCACCTGGGTGTCGGCGGCGATCAGCACCAGGTCGGCCTCGTCGATGGCCTGGGCGCCCAGCGTGTTCTGCGCGCCGACCGAGCCCTGCGTCTCCACCTGGATCTGGTGGCCCAGGGCCTTGGCACCCTGCTCCAGCGCCTCGGCGGCCATGAAGGTGTGGGCCACGCCGGTGGGGCAGGAGGTGATGGCGACGATCTTCAGCGGCTTTGCTGCAGCGGCTGCCACGGGCGCCGCAGCCACAGGCGCCGAAGCCGGCGCGCCGGCCAGGGCCAGCGCCTGGCGCAGCACGGCCCCGGCATCGCGGAACACGGCGTCGGGCGCCACGTCCAGCACGCGGCCGGCGGGCAACGCGCGGCGGTCCACCGCGGCACCGGCATCGGCCGCCACGATGACGGCCGAGGCCTGGGCGAGTTCGGCGGGCGAGAGCTTGCCCTGGGTGCCGAGCGAGCTCTGCACCTGCAGCTTCAGGTCGTGCCCGAGCTGGCGGGCGGCGTCGGCCAGCACCTCGCCCAGCATGAAGCTGTGGGCGGGGCCGGCCTGGCTGGCGGCAATGGCGATGAGTGAGGCCATGGTGTCTCCTGGCGAGGTCTTGGTGGGGTGAGTGACAGAAGGGAAAACGGAAGCTGGAATGCGTCGCCGGCGGGCTTCGATGCCGGTCAGACCGGCTGCAGCACGATGCGCGCGACCAGGGTCTCGATCTCGGCCCGCGGCGGCAGCCCGGGCGCGATCCGCTGGATGCGGGCGGCGGCGCAGGCCATGCCGAAGACGGCGGCCTCGGGAAAGGCCTGGCCTTCGACCAGCGCCGCCAGCGTGCCGGCCACCAGCGCATCGCCGGCGCCGACGGTGGTGGCCACCGGCACGCGCGGCGGCAGGGCCAGCCAGCAGCCGCCCTCGCCCGCGATGACGGCGCCGTCGCCGCCCAGCGAGACGACCACCAGCCCCACGCCACGCGCACGCAGCGCCAGCGCGGCGCGCGCCACGTCGGCCGCAGCGGGCAGCGGCTGGCCGACCAGCTCTTCCAGTTCGGCGCGGTTGGGCTTGAGGAAGTCGGGCGCGGCGGGCAGGCGGTCAAGCAGCTCACCCAGCACCTTGCCGCCGGTGTCCACCATCAGGCGGGCGCCGCGGGCGCGCAGCGCCTCGGCCAGGCGCAGCAGGCTCTCGACGCCCACGCCGGGCGGCAGGCTGCCGGCCAGGGTGCACCAGGTGCCCTCGCCCACCAAAGGCGCCAAGCGCGCCAGCAGCGCGGCCTCGGCCTGCGCGGTCGATTCGGCATCGAAGGCGATGCCGGCCAGGTTGATGTCGGTGCTGTCGCCACGCTCGGCATCGGCCAGCTTGATGTTGGTGCGGGTGTGGCCCGGCACGCGCACCATGGCGTCGGCGATGCCGCGCTCGGCGAAGGCGCGCTCGAAGAGCTGCGGGTTCTGGTCGCCCAGCCAGCCCGAGGCCGCGGTGCGCAGGCCCAGCGCCGCAGCCACGGCCGCCACGCCGATGCCCTTGCCGCCGGCCTCGAACTGCTCGGCGCGGGCGCGGTGCACGGCGCCGGGCTCCAGCCGGTCGAGCGAGACGGTGTGGTCGATCGCCGGGTTGGGCGTGACCGTGATCAGCTGCATCGCGGTGGCCGTCATGCAGCCACCTCGTCGCCGGCCGATGCGGTGTCGCGCAACTGGGCCGCCAGCGCGCGCACGGCGTCGCCGTCGTCCATGTCCAGGGCGGCCTTCGCCAGCGCCTGCAGCTCGGCCAGGCTGTGGCGGCGCAGCAGGGCCTTGACGCCGGCGATGTCGCCCACGCTCATGCTCAATTCCTGCACGCCCAGGCCGGCCAGCAGGGCCGCGCCCAGCGGCTCGCCGGCCAGGCCGCCGCACACGCCCACCCAGCGACCATGGCGCCGGGCGCCTTCCACGGTTTGCGCGACGAGGCGCAGCACGGCCGGATGCAGGCTGTCGGCCATGGTGGCCAGCTGCGGATGCTGGCGGTCCACGGCCAGCGCGTACTGGGTCAGGTCGTTGGTGCCGATGGAGAAGAAGTCCACGTGCGCCGCCAACCGGTCGGCCATCATGGCCGCGGAGGGCACTTCGATCATGATGCCCACCGGAATGCGCCGGCCGCCCTGCTCGGGCGCCAGGCCCAGCGATTGCTGCACCTCGGCCAGGCGCTCGCGCAGGCGGCGCACCTCGTCGAGGGTGCTGATCATCGGGAACATCAGCGACAGCGGCCCTTCCTGTGCGGCGCGCACCAGCGCGCGCAACTGGGGCAGCATCAGGTCGTCGCGGGCCAGGCACAGGCGGGCGCCGCGCAGGCCCAGGAAGGGGTTCTCCTCCACCGGCAGGTCCAGGTGCGGCACCTGCTTGTCGCCGCCGATGTCCAGCGTGCGCACGATCAGCGGTCGGCCGCCCAGGGCGCGCACCATGTCGCGGTAGACGGCGTACTGCTCTTCCTCGTCGGGCACGTGGTCGCGCTCCAGGAAGAGGAATTCGGTGCGCATCAGGCCGACGCTTTCGGCGCCATGGTCCAGCGCCTTGGCCACCTGCTCGGGCTTGTTGATGTTGGCGGCGATCTCCAGGCCGTGGCCGTCCAGCGTGGTCACGGGCTGCAGGCGGCTGCGGGCCTCTTCCGCCTGGCGGCGGGCCAGGCGGTCGATCATGGCCTGGGCCTCGGCCAGCGCCTCGTCGCTGGGGCCGATGTGCAGCTGGCCACGGTAGCCGTCGAGGATGGCGCGTTCGCCGCTGCGGGCCGAAAGCACGGCGGGACCGGCGGCCACCACGGCCGGCAGGCCCAGGGCGCGCGCCAGGATGGCGGTGTGGGCGGTCGGGCCACCGCGGGCGGTGCAGAAGCCCTTGACGCGCTGCACGTCGATCTGCGCCGTGACCGAGGGCGACAGGTCGTCGGCCAGCAGCAGGCTGTCGGCGGGCCAGCGCGACGGATCCTGCGCAGCGGCGCCGGCCTCGCCCACCAGGGCGCGCAGCACGCGGTCGCCCACGTCCTGCAGGTCGGCGGCGCGGGCGGCGAGCACCGGGTCGGCGACGGCGCGCTGGGCCGCCACATGGCCGGCCAGCGCATGGCGCCAGGACCAGGCGGCGCCGTGGCCCTGCACCACCAGCCGTGTGGCGTCGCGCAGCAGTTCCGGGTGGGCCAGGATCTGACGGTGCGCCTCGAAGATGCCGGCCTGCTCGGCGGCGTTCTTGCGGCGGGCGCCTTCGGCCAGCTCGATCAGCTCGCCCTCGGCCGAAGCCAGCGCCGCATCGAGCGCGGCGGCAGCGGCGGCCACGCCCTGGCCGGGCTGATCCGCCACCTCCAGCGCGGGCGCGTCGGCCATCACCAGCGTGCCGATCACCAGCCCCGGGCTGGCGGCGATGCCGCCGATGTGCTGGCGCGCCTCGGGCTGCCAGCCGGCCAGTTCGCGGCCCAGGCCGTGGGCCTGCTTCTCGCGGGCGGCGGCCTGCTCGGCCTGGCGTTTTTCGTCCTGCGCCAGGCGCACGATCACGTCCCTGAGGGCGGCCAACGCCTGCGCGGCATCCGGCCCGGCGGCCGAGATGCGCAGGCGGGCGCCGCGTCCGGCGCCCAGGCCCAGCAGCGCGGGCATGCTGCGCGCGTCGGCCACGGTGTCGCCGTGGCGCACCCGCAGCTCGGCCAGGAAGCGCGAGGCCACCTGGGCCCATTGCGTCGCCGGGCGGGCATGCAGGCCGTTGGGATAGTCGAGCACCACGTCCTGCACCATCGGCAGGTCCTCGGGCACAGCGGTGGCGACCGGCGAGGCGCCGTCGCGGGTGAGTGCGGCCACGATGTCGTCGGCGTCGGCGGTGGCGGCCAGGGCTTCGAGGCGCTGGCCGTCGGCCATCAGGCGCGTGAGGCGGCGCAGCACGGCGATGTGCTGGTCGGAAGCGGCGGCCACCGCCACCACGAGCTGCACGCGGTGGTCCGGCGCGTCCCAGACGACGCCGCCGGGCACCTGCACTACCGCCAGCCCGGTGCGGCGCACCAGGCCCTTGTCTTCCACCATGCCGTGCGGCACCGCCAGGCCGCGGCCCATGTAAGTGGTGGCGACCTGCTCACGGCGCAGCAGGCTGTCGGCATAGGCGGGGTCGCAGAAGCCGGCCTGGACCAGCAGGGCGCCGGCGGCGCGGATGGCGGCCTCACGGTCGGCGACCGCGGTGGCGAGTTGGACTTGCACGGGAAGATCCATACCGTCTCCTGGAAGTTTTGGAATCGATACCAATGATGGAATTATCGAAACGGGCGCCCGGCTGTCCACCAAAACCCGCTGATATGTCTCAAAAATCAGGGTAAACACCGAGATTCAGGCGATAGAACTTCATCGCCTCGCCGCCCTCGGAATGCAAAATCCTGGTATCGATTTCAGCTTTCACTCATGACGCAGCCCCTGCCGCATCGCCAGAGCGCCAGCATCAAGGACGTCGCCGAACGCGCCGGCGCCTCCACCACCACTGTCTCGCGGGTGCTCAGCCACCCGGAGGCTGTGCGGCCCGACCTGCGCCAGCGGGTGCAGCAGGCCATCGACGAGCTGGGCTACCGGCCCAACCTGGCCGCGCGGCGGCTGCGGCAGCAGCGGGCGTCGCTGATCGGACTGATCGTCTCGGACATCCGCAACCCCTTCTTCACCGAGATCAGCCGGGCGGTGGAAGACATCGCCTACCGGCACGGCCTGCGCCTGATCCTGTGCAACAGCGACGAGGACCCGGCCAAGGAGCAGTCCTACCTGGAGCTGATGGCGGATGAGCAGGCCAGCGGCGTGATCCTCTCGCCCACACTGGAGCTGACGCGGCGCTTCCGTGCCGGCCAGCATCCGTTTCCGGTGGTGATGGTCGACCGGGCGCCCGAGGGCAGCACGCCCGCCGACCTGGTGCTGCTGGACAACGCCCCCGCCGCCCGCCGCCTGACCGAGCACCTGATCGCCCAGGGCTGCCGCCGCATCGCGCTGCTGGCGGGCTCGCGCAGCAGCACCGGCCGCGAGCGCCAGGCCGGCTACGAGGCCGCCATGCGCGAGGCAGGCCTCACGCCACAGGTGGTGGCACTGCGCCCGTTGGCGGCCGAAGGTCAGGCGGCGGCCGCCACGCTGCTGGCCCAGGCCGAGCGTCCCGACGCATTGCTGGCCACCAACGGTCTTCTCTTGTTGGGGGCGTGGAAGGCCGCGCGCGAGGCGGGCCTTGCCATGCCGCAAGACATCGCCATCGCCGGCTTCGACAACAACGACTGGACCACCCTGCCCGAGCCCGCCGTCACCGTGATGGCCCAGCCCACCGCCGACATCGGCCGCACCGCCGCCGAACTGCTGCTGCAGCGCATGGCCGAACCCGGCCGGCCACCGCGGCGCATCGTGCTCGAAGGCGAACTGCTGGTGCGCGGCTCGAGCGCGTTCAGGCCGTCGGCGACGGCTGCGGCGTCTCGGCCAGCGCATCCAGCGGCCAGCGCGGCTTGACGTCGAAGGCATAACGCGCCTCCGGCCGCGACAGGCCGGACTGGATGCGCATGGCCGCGGCCAGCGCGATCATGGCGCCGTTGTCGGTGCACAGCGCCAGTTCCGGGTAGTGCACGCGCACCTTGCGCCTGGCGCAGGCTGCATTCAGCTGCTCGCGCAGCAACTTGTTGGCGCCCACCCCACCGGCCACCACCAGGCGCTTGAGGCCGGTACGCTCCAGCGCCGCAAGCGACTTGCGCACCAGCACCTCGACGATGGCCGCCTGGGTCGATGCGGCCAGGTCGGCCTTGCGCGCCTCCAGGTCCGCGCCCAGCTTCTTGGTCTGCGTCAGCACGGCCGTCTTGAGGCCAGCGAAGGAGAAATCCAGGTCGCCGCTGTGGAGCAGCGGACGCGGCAGCTTGAAGGCCTGCGCATCGCCGCCCTCGGCCAGCTTCGACAGCCACGGCCCGCCGGGATAGGGCAGGCCCATCAGCTTGGCGCTCTTGTCGAAGGCCTCGCCGGCGGCGTCGTCGATGGTCTCGCCCAGCAGCTCGTAGCGCCCGACGCCTTCCACCCGCATCAGCTGCGTGTGGCCGCCCGACACCAGCAGCGCCACGAAGGGGAACTGCGGCGGGTCGGCGCTGAGGAAGGGCGAGAGCAGGTGCCCTTCCAGGTGGTGCACGCCCAGCACGGGCCGGCCCAGCGCCGCGCCCAGGGCGCAGGCCACGCCCGCGCCCACCAGCAGCGCGCCGGCCAGGCCGGGGCCGCGGGTGAAGGCGACGACGTCGATGTCGGCCCGCGTCCACCCGGCCTCGGCCAGCACCGCCTCGGTCAGGGGCAGCACGCGGCGGATGTGGTCGCGGCTGGCCAGCTCGGGCACCACGCCGCCGTAGGCCTGGTGCATGGAGATCTGACTGTGCAGGGCGTGGGCGGCCAGACGCGGCACGCCGCCGTCGGCCAGGGTCTCGACGAGGGCCACGCCCGTTTCGTCGCAGGAGGATTCGATGCCCAGGATGCGCATCGCGGCAGTGTAGGCGGCGCTCCGTCGCGGAGCCGCCCGCGCGCGCCATGCCCCTGCGCCGACGCGGTGCGCAAAGCCGGCCGGACGGCCCGGTTGCACGTCGAGGGGCATGGAATTTGCGGCATGCTCACGCCCCCGCGTTTTCCTGCTTCATTGCCGCCTCACCCATGACGACCAGCCTTGGCTTCCTGATCGCCGCCCGCCGTTGCGAGATCGACGAGCTCGACCAGCTCGCCCGCACCAGCGAGCTGGTGGGCACGCTGGGCCGGCTGGTGCATGCGCTGCAGCGCGAGCGCGGCATCACCAACGTCTTCCTGGGCTCGGGCGGCCAGCGCTTCGCCGCTGAGCGCGCCGCGCAGGTGGCCGACTGCCTGGCCCGGGAGCAGCAGGTCCGCGTCGCCCTCGATCCGCTGGTGGACGACCCGCGGCGGCTGGCCGGCGGCGCGCGGCTCTTTCCCCGCGTCGCCTATGTGCTCCAGGGGCTGGACGCCCTGCCTGCCCTGCGCGCGCGCATCGAGGCGCTGTCGATCGGGCCGGACGTCTCCACCGCCGCCTTCGTGAAGCTGATCGCCGGCTTGCTGGCGGTGGTGTTCGAGGCGGCCGACGGTGCCACCGACCCGGACATCTCACGCTGGCTGGTCGCCATGTTCAATTTCATGCAGGGCAAGGAATTCGCCGGCCAGGAGCGTGCCTTCGGCGCCGCCGCCTTCCTGCGCGGCGGCAACGACGACGCCCAGCGCCAGCAGTGGCTGCACCTGATCGAATCGCAAGAGCGCTGCTTCGGCCTGTTCTGCGAGTTCAGCGACGAGACGCTGCGCACCCAGTGGCAGGCGAGCCAGGCACCGGCACAACTCGCCGAACTGGAGCGCCTGCGCCGCATCGGCTGCACCTCGCCGGCCGGCACGGTGCTGGACGCCAACCTGAGCCCGCTGTGGTTCGAGGGCTGCACCCGCCGCATCGACGCCATGCAGGCCATCGAGGATGGCCTGGCGCGCGAGCTGCGCGCCCTGTGCGGCCGGAAGATCGAACAGGCCCGCGCCGAGCTGCAGCGCTACGAGGCGTTGCAGGCCGAGGCGGTGAAGCCCGGCGACTTCTTCGCCGACGCCGCCAGCGAGACCGCCGAAGCCCCCGCGGCCGGCTACGGCCGCAATCTGGAGCGCTCGGTACTGCAGATGGTGCAGGAGCAGTCGCGTCGCCTGCAGGCCATGAACGACGAGCTGCAGACCGTGCGCGCCTCGCTCAACGAGCGCAAGGTGGTGGAACGCGCCAAGGGCCTGCTGATGGCCCACCGCAAGCTCAGCGAGGAAGAGGCCCACAAGATGCTGCGCCAGACCGCCATGAACCAGAACCGCCGGCTGGTGGACGTGGCCGAGTCGGTGCTGGCCATGGCCGACTTCCTGCCGCTGGGCGCCAGCGCGCCGCGCTAACTTCGGCCTCTGCCGAGCCGCGCCCCAGGTTGACACAGACCCGGCGCCGACGCCCGCACCGCAGCTGCTTTTGGTGCACAGCAGCAATGCGCGGTGCACGTCCGTGGCGCATAACGGTCGCCCGGGGACGCATGCGACAGTGGGCTCGGCAAGCCCTGTCCGGCCGTTCTCCCTCTGACGAAGCCACCTTGGACCGCCCATCAGCCCATCCTGGCACACCGCTTGCGTAGTCCTGACCACAGACCGGAAACGGTCGTCCGGCAGGTGGTGCCCAATGGCGGGCGCGGCAGGCCGGATCCAGGACAAAGGCGTCCTCACCCGCTGGTCCCATGGCATGCACCGCATGCGATGGGCCCGGCGCGGCGAGGACGCCTTTTTGTTTTTCCCCTTCGCTGCCCTTCTTGCCCCGGAGTCTGCCCATGACCGACGCCCACCGCCCCGCCCCGCTGAGCCGCCGCCGCGTGCTGCAGGCCGCCGCCGCCAGCGCCCTGACCATCGACCCCGCCCTGCGCGCCGCCGTCTGGGCGCAGGGCTCGGACAAGCCCGAAAAGGAGGAGGTGAAGATCGGCTTCATCCCGCTGACCGATTGCGCGAGCGTCGTCATGGCCTCGGTGCTGGGCATCGACAAGAAGTACGGCGTGAAGATCGTCCCCAGCAAGGAAGCCAGTTGGGCCGGCGTGCGCGACAAGCTGGTCAACGGCGAGCTGGACTTCGCCCACGTTCTGTATGGCCTGGTCTACGGCGTGCACCTGGGCGTCGGCGGCCCCAAGAAGGACATGGCCGTGCTCATGACCCTCAACAACAACGGCCAGGCCATCACGCTGTCGAAGAAGCTGGCCGACAAGGGCGCGGTGGACGGCGCCTCGCTCGCCAAGCTGATGGCCACCGACAAGCGCGAATACACCTTCGCCCAGACCTTCCCCACCGGCACCCATGCCATGTGGCTGTATTACTGGCTGGCCGCCAACGGCGTCAACCCGATGAAGGACGCCAAGGCCATCGTGGTGCCGCCGCCGCAGATGGTGGCCAACATGCGCGTGGGCAACATGGACGGCTTCTGCGTCGGCGAGCCCTGGGGTCACCGCGCCATCATGGACGGCATCGGCATCACCGCCGTGACCACGCAGGACATTTGGAAGGACCATCCCGAGAAGGTGCTGGGCACCTCGGCCGACTTCGTCAAGAAGTACCCCAACACGGCCCGCGCCGTGACGGCCGCCATCCTCGAAGCCGGCAAGTGGATCGACGGCGGCCTCTCGAACAAGAACAAGATGGCCGAGACCATCGCCGAGAAGAGCTACGTCAACACCAGCGTGGACGCCATCAACCAGCGCATCCTGGGCCGCTACCAGAACGGCCTGGGCAAGACCTGGGACGACCCGAACTACATGAAGTTCTACAACGACGGCGCAGTGAACTTCCCCTATCTGTCGGACGGCATGTGGTTCCTCACCCAGCACAAGCGCTGGGGCCTGCTCAAGGAGCATCCGGACTACCTGAAGGTGGCCACCGAGATCAACCGCATCGACATCTACAAGCAGGCCGCCGCCGCCACCAAGACGCCGGTGCCCGCCAGCCCGATGCGCAGCAGCAAGCTCATCGACGGTGTGGTGTGGGACGGCAAGGAGCCGGCCAAGTACGCCGATTCGTTCAAGGTCCGCGCCTGAGGCCGGACTCCACCCAGCAGGAGCCCTTCATCATGGTTGCCGCCGTCTTCCATCTTCCGCGCGAGGCCGACATCGCGGCCCCGATCCCGGCCGTGCATGCGCAGGCCAAGCCCCTCGCCGTGGCGCCCTCGTCCGAAGCGCCGGCGGCCGCTGCCCAGCCGGTCAAGGCACCGCGGGCGCCGCGCGACTTCAGCGGCCTGTGGCTGCGCATAGTCCCGCCGCTTCTGGGTTTCGGCCTGCTGCTGCTGGTGTGGGAGCTGGTGGCCGCGCGCAGCAGCGGCAGTTTTCCGGGCCCGCGCGAGACCTGGGCCCAGGCCGTGACGGTCTTCTCCGATCCCTTCTACAGCAACGGCCCCAACGACCAGGGCGTGGGCTGGAACGTGCTGGCCTCGCTGCAGCGCGTGGCCGTGGGCTTCGGCCTGGCCGCGCTCGTGGGCATTCCCGCCGGCTTCGCGGTCGGCCGCTCGGTGTTCCTGGCGCGCATGTTCAACCCGCTGATCAGCCTGCTGCGCCCGGTGTCGCCGCTGGCGTGGCTGCCCATCGGCCTGCTGGTGTTCAAGGGCGCCAACCCGGCCGCCATCTGGACCATCTTCATCTGCTCGATCTGGCCGATGGTCATCAACACCGCCGTGGGCGTGCAGCGCGTGCCGCAGGACTACATGAACGTGGCCCGCGTGCTGGACCTGTCGGAATGGAAGATCCTGACGCGCATCCTGTTCCCCGCCGTGCTGCCCTACATGCTCACCGGCGTGCGCCTGGCCGTGGGCACCGCCTGGCTGGTGATCGTGGCCGCCGAGATGCTGACCGGCGGCGTGGGCATCGGCTTCTGGGTCTGGGACGAGTGGAACAACCTCAACGTCAAGAACATCATCATCGCCATCTTCGTGATCGGCATCGTGGGCCTGCTGCTGGAGATGGCCCTGGTCAAGCTCGCCACCGCATTCACCTTCGAGGAGGTCAAGTCGTGAACACCGCCGCTTCCACCACCACCTCCGCTGCAGACGCCCGGTTCATCCAGATCCAGGGCGTCGAGCAGGCCTTCAAGACGCCCAAGGGCCGCTTCGTCGCGCTGCAGGGCATCGACCTGACCGTCGCCAAGGGCGAGTTCGTGGCCCTGATCGGCCACTCCGGCTGCGGCAAGAGCACGCTGCTGAACCTGATCGCCGGCCTGACGCAGCCCACGCAGGGCGCGCTGCTGTGCGC
The DNA here is from genome assembly GCF_003350475.1 of Pseudacidovorax intermedius. Lineage (GTDB taxonomy): Bacteria > Pseudomonadota > Gammaproteobacteria > Burkholderiales > Burkholderiaceae_C > Xenophilus > Xenophilus intermedius. The sequence goes on along the minus strand of NZ_QQAV01000008.1, from coordinate 241,798 downwards.
CAACAAGGAGATCGCCGGCCCCGGCCCCGAGCGTGCGGTGGTTTTCCAGAACCATTCGCTGCTGCCCTGGCTGACCTGCTTCGAGAACATCTACCTGGGCGTGGAGCGGGTTTTCGGCGGCAGCGAGTCGAAGGCGCAGTTGCGCCAGCGCACCACCGACGCGCTGGCCCTGGTCGGTCTGGACCACGCCGCGCACAAGCGCCCCGGCGAGATCTCCGGCGGCATGAAGCAACGCGTGGGCATCGCCCGCGCCCTGGCCATGGAGCCCAAGGTGCTGCTGATGGATGAGCCCTTCGGCGCGCTCGACGCCCTGACCCGCGCCAAGCTTCAGGACGAGCTGCTGGCCATCGTGCAGAAGACGCAGAGCACCGTGGTCATGGTCACGCACGACGTGGACGAGGCGGTGCTGCTGTCCGACAAGATCGTGATGATGACCAATGGCCCGGCCGCCACCATCGGCGAGGTGCTGGCGGTGGACCTGCCGCGCCCGCGCAACCGCGTCGAGCTCGCCGAGGACCGCGACTACGTGCACTACCGCAAGGCGGTGATCGACTTCCTCTACACCCGCCAGGGCCACGTGGAGAAGCAGGCCGCCTGAGGGCCGCCACGCGGGAACACGGCACGCAGGAGACAAGAATGCGGCAGAAACTGGTGGTGATCGGCAACGGCATGGCCGGCATGCGCACGGTGCAGGAGCTGCTGGCCATCGCGTCGGGGCTCTACGACATCACCGTGTTCGGCGCCGAGCCGCATCCGCACTACAACCGCATCCTGCTGTCGCCGGTGCTGGCCGGCGAGCGCAGCCTGCAGGACATCGTGCTGAGCGACTGGAACTGGTACCGCGAGCAGGGCATCACCCTGCATGCTGGCCGCACCGTCACGCAGGTGGACCGCGCCCGCCGCATCGTGCGCGCCGACGACGGCACCGAGGCCGCCTACGACCGGCTGCTGCTGGCCACCGGCTCCCAACCCGTGCTGCTGCCGGTGCCGGGCGCGGGCCTGCGCGGCGTGCTGGCCCACCGCGACATCGCCGACACCGAGGCCATGATCGAGGCCGCCCGCACGCACCGCCATGCCGTGGTGATCGGCGGCGGCGTGCTGGGGCTGGAGGCCGCCAGCGGCCTGGCCCGGCGCGGCATGGCCGTGACGGTGGTGCACCGCAACGACTGGCTGATGGAGCGCCAGCTCGACGCCGAGGCCGCCACGCTGCTGCGCGAGACGCTGGAAACACAACAAGGCCTGAACTTCCGCCTGGGTGCACAGACCGAGGCGCTGCTGGACGACGGCCAGGGCTGGGTGCGCGCGGTGCGCCTGACGGACGGCAGCGAGCTGCCGGCCGACCTGGTGGTGATGGCCATCGGCATCCGGCCGCACATCGCGCTGGCCCAGCAGATGCGGCTGCATTGCGAGCGAGGCATTGTGGTCAGCGACACGCTGCAAACCGTGACCGACGGCCGCATCTACGCCGTGGGCGAATGCGCCCAGCACCGCGGCGTGGCCTACGGCTTGGTGGCGCCCCTCTTCGAGCAGGGCCGCGTGGCCGCCAACCACCTGGCGCAGATGGGCATCGGCCGCTACGAGGGCAGCACCGTGTCGGCCAAGCTCAAGGTCACGGGCGTGGAGCTGCTGTCGGCCGGCGACTTCATGGGCGGCGAAGGCACCGAGCAGCTGCTGCTGCGCGACCCCGACAGCGGCGTCTACCGCAAGCTGGTGCTCAAGGACGAGCGGCTGATCGGCGCCTGCCTCTACGGCGACGCCGAGGGCGGCGGCTGGTACCTGGACCTGCTGCGCGAAGGCCGCAGCGTGGCGGAGTTGCGCGAGCAGCTGATCTTCGGGGAGCCCGTCCATGGCTGAGAAAACGCGCTCCACCTGCCCGTACTGCGGCGTCGGCTGCGGACACGCCTGCGGCGGTCCGCTTCGCGGCGCATGTGAACACCGCAGCCTGTCCCTGTCGAGCCATGTCTGAAACGAAATCCACCTGCCCCTACTGCGGCGTCGGCTGTGGTGTGCTCATTCAGACCGAGGGCGACCGCATCACCGGCGTGCGCGGCGACCCCTCCCATCCCGCCAACTTCGGCCGCCTGTGCACCAAGGGCAGCACGCTGCACCTGACGGCATCGCCCGCCATCGCGCAGCAGGCGCGGCTGCTGGCACCGGCGCTGCGACCCGCGCGCGGCGAGACGCCCCGGCCCATCGGCTGGAACGAGGCGCTGGACCTGGCCGCCGATCGCTTCGCCCGCGTGATCGCCGAGGACGGCCCGGATGCCGTGGGCTTCTACCTGTCGGGCCAGCTGCTCACCGAGGACTACTACGTCTTCAACAAGCTGGCCAAGGGCCTCGTCGGCACCAACAACCTGGACACCAATTCGCGTCTGTGCATGAGCAGCGCCGTGGCCGGCTACAAGAAGACGCTGGGCGCCGACGCCCCGCCCGCCTGCTACGACGACGTGAAGGACGCCGGCTGCCTGTTCATCGCCGGCAGCAACACGGCCTGGGCCCATCCCATCTTCTTCCGCCGCATCGAGGAGGCGAAGCGCGCCAACCCGGCCATGAAGATCGTGGTGGTCGACCCGCGCCGCACCGACACCTGCGAGATCGCCGACCTGCACCTGGCCCTGCAGCCGGGCAGCGACGTGATGCTCTTCCACGGCCTGCTGCACGTGATGCTGCACGAGGGCTGGACCGACACCGCCTTCATCGACGCCCACACCCAGGGCTTCGAGGCGCTGCGCGAGACGGTGCGTGACTGCGCGCCCGAGCGCGTCGCCGAGGTCTGCGGCCTGGCCGTGGACGACATCGTGCAGGCCGCACGACTCTTCGCCACCGGCGGCAGCGGCGACGCGGCGCAGCGCGCGCCCACGCTCAGCCTCTACTGCATGGGCCTGAACCAGTCTTCGCACGGCACGGACAAGAACGCCGCGCTCATCAACCTGCACCTGGCCACGGGCCAGATCGGCCAACCGGGTGCCGGGCCCTTCTCGCTCACCGGCCAGCCCAATGCCATGGGCGGGCGCGAGGTGGGCGGCCTGTCGAACCTGCTGCCGGCCCACCGCGACATGGCCAACGCCGATCACCGGGCCGAGGTGGCCGCCTTCTGGGGCGTTCCCGCCATCCCGGCCACGCCGGGCCTGAGCGCCATCGAGATGTTCCGCGCCGCCGCCGAAGGCCAGGTGCGCGCGCTGTGGATCGCCTGCACCAACCCGGCCCAGTCCATGCCCGACCAGGCCCTGGTGCGCCGGGCCCTGGAACGCTGCGAATTCGTCGTGCTGCAGGAGGCCTTCGCCACGACCGCCACCGCCGCCTTCGCCGACCTGCTGCTGCCCGCCACCACCTGGGGCGAAAAGGACGGCACCGTCACCAACAGCGAACGACGCATCTCGCGCGTGCGGCCCGCCGTGGCGGCACCCGGCGAGGCGCGCCATGACTGGGCCATCGCGGCCGACTTCGGCCAGCGGCTGCAATCGCGGCTGGCCCTGCAGGCACTGGCGCCCGCCGTGCCCGCCCTCACCGCCTATGACACGCCCGAGCAGGTCTGGAACGAGCACCGCGCCACCACGCGTGGCCGCGACCTCGACATCACAGGCCTGTCCTATGTGCTGCTTGACGAACTCGGCCCGCAGCAGTGGCCGATGCCCGAAGGGCAGGCGGCCGGCACGGCGCGCCTGTACCAGGACGGCGTCTTCGCCACGCCCGACGGCCGCGCCCGCTTCAGCCCCGAGCCCTGGCGCCCGCTGGCCGAGGCGCGCGATGCCGACTGGCCCTATTCCCTCAACACCGGCCGCCTGCGCGACCAGTGGCACGGCATGAGCCGCACCGGCACGCTGGGCCGGCTCTTCGGCCATGTGGCCGAACCGGCACTGCAGATGGCGCCGCAGGACATGGCCCGGGAAGGCCTTGCGGCCGGCGACCTGGTCGAGGTCGCCTCCCGCCGCGGCAGTGCGGTGCTGCCGGTGCAGCCCGATGCCACGCTGGCGCCGGCGCAGACCTTCCTCGCCATGCACTGGGGCGAGGAGTTCCTCGGCGGCCGGGATGCGCAGGGCCGCGAGATGACCGGCGTCAACGGCCTGACGACGCCCACCTTCTGCCCCACTTCCAAGCAGCCCGAACTCAAGCACGCGGCCGTGCGCATCCGCCGCGCGGCCCTGCCCTGGACGCTGCTGGGCATCGCCTGGCTGCCGGCCGACCGGGCGCTGGCCGTGCGGCAGGCATTGCGCGAGGCGGCGCGCGACCTGCGTTTCGTCAGCTGCGTGCCCTTCGGCGACGAAGGTGCAGGCGGCGGCGAAGGCGGCGTGCTGCTGCGCGCCGCGGCCGATGCGCCGCCACCGGCCGCGCTGGTGGACCGCATCGAAGCCCTGCTCGGTCTGGGCGACGGCCAGGCCCTGCGCTACGCCGACCCGGCCCGGGGCCACCGCCGCGCCGTGCGGCTGCAGCGCGACGGCGAGCTGGCGCACGTGCGCGCCGTGCTGCTGGCCGGCGACACGCGGGCCGAGGGCTGGCTCAAGACCCTGATCCAGGACCGCCTGCCGGCGCAGGACTTCGGCCGGCGCCTGCTCTCCTACCAAGCCACGCCGCCGGTGGCCGTGGTGTCGCGCGGCAAGACCGTGTGCAATTGCTTCGGCGTGGCTGAACAGGACATCGCCGGCCACCTGGCCGCCTGCGACGGCAGCGAGGCCGCGCGGCTGGCCGGCCTGCAGCAGGCACTGCGCTGCGGCACCAACTGCGGCTCCTGCGTGCCCGAACTGCGTCGCATGGTGCGCGAGACGCCAGTGCGCCTGCACCGCCAGGCGGCATAAGCGCCCGCGCATTCCGGAATAAGCGCTGCGGGACAATCCAGGCACCCATGGGAAGCATTGCGCACTACATCAAGGACATCGGCCGCGGCGCCCGCGGCGCGAAGCCCCTCGCCCGCGAACAGGCGGCGGACCTCTTCGGCCAGGTGCTGGACGGCAGCGTCACCGATTTGGAGATCGGTGCCTTCTGCCTGGCCATGCGCGTCAAGGGCGAGACCACGCAGGAGATGGCCGGCTTCCTCGACGCCACCCATGCGCGGCTGGCCTGCGTGCAGAGCCTGGCCGGCCCGGTGGTCGTGCTGCCCAGCTACAACGGCGCGCGCCGGCTGCCGGTGCTCACGCCCCTGCTGGCGCTGCTGCTGGCCCGCGAAGGCCTGCCGGTGCTGGTGCACGGCAGCCGCACCGAAAACAGCCGCGTGACGGCCGCCGAGGTGCTGGCCGAACTGGGCCATGCCGAAGCGACGACGCTGACGCCGCTGGACGCCGGCCAGATCGCCGTGGTCGACACCGGCCTGTTGCATCCCGGCCTCAAGCGCCTGCTGGAGGTGCGCCGCGTGGTCGGCCTGCGCAACGCGGGCCACAGCGTGGTCAAGCTGATGCAGCCGGCGGCCGGCCCGGCCGTGGTGGTCGGCAGCTACACCCATCCCGCCTTCGGCACGGTGATGACCGAGCTGTTCGAGCTGCTGGGCATGACGGCCATGCTCTCGCGCGGCCTCGAAGGCGAGGTGGTGGTGGACCCGCGCCGCACGCTGCACATCGAAGGCTTCGTGCGCGGCCAGCGCCAGCCGCTGCAGACGCAGCAGCCCGGCACGTTGGCCGAGATCCCGGGCCTTCCCGCCGGACTGGACGCCGCCGCCACCGCCGCCTACACCCGCCGCGTGCTGGTGGGCGAACTGCCCCTTCCCGACGCGATCGCCGCCCAGGTCGCGCACATCCGCCATCTGGCTGCCCACGCATGAACACGCCCACGAACGCCTCCCGCCCTCTCGGCCGCTGCACCCTCGTCGGTGCGGGGCCCGGCGATCCGGAACTGCTCACCCTCAAGGCCGTGAAGGCCATCCAGGCCGCCACCGTGCTGCTGGTGGACGACCTGGTCAACGACGAGATCCTGCAATGGGCCCGGGCCGACGCGCGCATCGTGCACGTCGGCAAGCGCGGCGGCTGCAAGAGCACGCCGCAGGCCTTCATCGAGAAGCTGATGATCACCGCGGTGCAGGAGGGCGAGACCGTGGTGCGCCTCAAGGGTGGCGACCCCTTCGTCTTCGGCCGCGGCGGCGAGGAGGTCGAGCATCTGCGCGAGGCCGGCATCGCCTGCGAGGTGGTCAACGGCATCACCGCCGGCCTCGCCGCCGTCACCGCCCTGGGCGTGCCCCTGACCCACCGCGACCATGCGGCGGGCGTGGTGTTCGTCACCGGCCATGCCAAGACCGGCGCGGCCGACGCCGCCCGCCACGACAGCACGGACTGGGCCGCCCTGGCCGCCACGGCGCGCGACGCGCGGTTGACGCTGATCATCTACATGGGCGTGGCCGGCGCGGCCCACATCCAGCAGCAGCTGCTGGCCGGCGGCCTGCCGGCCGCCACGCCGGTCGCGGTGGTGCAGCATGCCAGCCTGCCGCGGCAACGACAGATCGTCGCCACCCTGGGCACGCTGGTCACCGACCTGGCGGCGAGCGGGCTGGGCAGCCCGTCCATCATCGTGGTCGGCGACGTGCTGCGCGGCATGGAGGCGGCCGGCGCGCCGGCTGCCTCGCGCTTCGGCACCTGAGCGGCTCACGACGCGACGCCGTGGGGCCGATACTGCGCGGCCCATGTCCTCTTCCTTCGACGCCATCGTCATCGGCGCCGGCGCCGCCGGCCTCTTCTGCGCGGCGCAGGCCGGCCAGCGCGGCCTGCGCGTGCTGCTCATCGACCATGCCGAGCGCGTGGCCGAAAAGATCCGTATCTCCGGCGGCGGCCGGTGCAACTTCACCAACCGCGAACTCGACCCACGCGCGCCGCAGCGCCATTACCTGGGCGAGAACCCGCATTTCTGCCGCTCGGCCCTGGCCCGCTACACGCCGGCCGACTTCATCGCCCTGGTAGATCTACACGGCATCGCTTGGCACGAGAAGCACAAGGGCCAGCTCTTCTGCGACGGGCCCTCGCAGCAGATCATCGACCTGCTGCTGGCCGAATGCGCCGACGGCCACGTCGAGCGCTGGCAGCCCTGCGCCGTGCAGTCGGTCGCCTTCGACGCCGACGCCGGCCGCTACCGCCTGCAGACCGCACGCGGGCAGGTCGAGGCGCCGCAGCTGGTCATCGCCACCGGCGGCCTGGCCATTCCGCAGATCGGCGCCACCGACTTCGGCTGGCGCATCGCGGCGCAGTTCGGCCTGAAGACCATCGCTCCGCGGCCCGCGCTGGTGCCGCTGACTTTCGGCGGCCAGGCCTGGGCGCCCTATGCGCAACTGGCCGGACTGGCGCTGCCCGTGGCCATCAGCACCGGCACCGGCAAGGCGCGCATGCGCTTCGACGAGGATCTGCTGTTCACCCACCGAGGGCTCTCGGGCCCGGCCATCCTGCAGATCTCCACCTACTGGCAGCCCGGCACGGCGCTGACCCTGGACTTTGCACCCGGCACCGACGTGCAGGCCCGCCTGACCGAGGCAAAGCGCGATTCGCGCAAGCGGGTGGCCAATGAACTCGCGACGCTGGTGCCCTCGCGGCTGGCCGACGCCTGGACCGGCGAGGACCCGGGCCTGCAGCGGCCCATCAACGAGGCGGCCGACAAGTCGCTGGCCCAGCTGGCCGAGCGCATCAGCCGCTGGTCGCTGGTGCCCGAGGGCACCGAGGGCTACAAGAAGGCCGAGGTCACCGCCGGCGGCGTGGACACGCGCGAGCTCTCCTCGCAAACCCTGGAAGCCGCGCGCCAGCCCGGCCTCTTCTTCATCGGCGAGACGGTGGACGTGACCGGCTGGCTGGGCGGCTACAACTTCCAGTGGGCCTGGGCCAGCGCCCATGCCTGCGCGCAGGCGCTGCAGGCTGGCTGAATGCGCGAGGCCCCTGCCGGCGCAGCGCGGCGCCGCGGGCCTGCCTTAATGCAGCGCTTCGGCCCCGGCGTCTCCCGCATCGTGCTGGGCCCGGTCGCCAGACTCCCGACACAGCTTGAGCGGCAGCCCCAAACCTGCTACATTAGCCGGCTAACTTTGGCCTACCCCTCAGCGGGCCGCAAATCTTTCGAGTTGAGGACCACCGGCCGGGGGCCTCGATCTTCCCTGGTCACATTCAACACCTCTTTGAATCAATGACCACCATCCGCGTTAAAGAAAACGAGCCCTTCGACGTCGCACTGCGTCGCTTCAAGCGCACCATCGAAAAGATCGGCCTGCTGACCGACCTGCGCGCCCGCGAGTTCTACGAAAAGCCGACCGCCGAGCGCAAGCGCAAGAAGGCCGCTGCCGTCAAGCGCCACTACAAGCGCGTGCGTAGCATGCAGCTGCCCAAGAAGCTGTACTGATCGATCCGCGGGCAACACCGGCACGTCCTCGACGCCGCCGGTCGCGCAACACGCAAGCCGCGCCGGGGAAACCTGCCGCGGCTTTTGTTTTTGTCGCCAGCCGCTCGCCGGCACGACATCGCCCGATCCACGGGCCGGGGCCGCACGCCACGGGGAGCGCGCCGCTCTTTCCTCTCTTCCCCCTGCAGCAAGGACGCACCATGAGCCTCAAGGCCCGCATCACCGAAGACATGAAGACCGCCATGCGCGCCAAGGAAGCCGAGCGCCTGGCCACCATCCGCCTGCTGCTGGCCGCGATGAAGCAGAAGGAAGTGGACGAACGCATCGAGCTGGACGACGCCGCCGTGGTCGGTGTCATCGACAAGATGATCAAGCAGCGCAAGGACTCCATCACCGCCTTCAACCAGGCCGGCCGCACCGAGCTGGCCGACAAGGAAGCCGCTGAAATCGCCGTGCTCGAGGCCTACCTGCCCCAGCGCCTGGGCGCCGACGAGATCGCCGCCGAGGTGAAGGCGATCGTGGCCGAACTGGGCGCCAGCGGCCCTGGCGACATGGGCAAGGTGATGGGCGCCGCCAAGCAGCGCCTGGCCGGCAAGGCCGAGATGGGCCAGGTCAGCGCAGCGGTCAAGGCTGCCCTCGCCGGCTGATCGCATGGACGTGCCCGCCGTCGCGCCCATCGGCAAGGCCTGCGCCTGCGTGGTGGACGCGCGCGGCCGGCTGCTGGTCTTCCACCATCCGGGGGACCGCGGCATGCAACTGGTCAAGGGCACCATCGAGCCCGGCGAGTCACCCGAAGAAGCCGTGCGCCGCGAGCTGCTGGAGGAATCCGGCCTGCGCTTCGACGGTCCGCTGCAGCCCCTGGGCACGCTGTTGCGCCACTGCGATGCGGGCCACGAGGGTAACGACCATACGCACGAGCAGCTGTGGCACCTGTTCCTGATGCGCATCGACGCGCCGTTGCCCGAGCGCTTCGAGCACACGGCCCACGGCAGCCCGGAAGAGGACGGGCTGGTGTTCGCGTTCCGCTGGCTGACGCCACAGGAGCCGCTGGACGGCTTCACGCTGCCGTACCGGCAGACCATCGAGCGGGTCTGGCAGGCGCTCGGCAGGAAATAGCCCACCCCGTTTGGACTTCCTCGCTGCGCGTGGAAGTCCCATCCCCCTCGAGGGGCGCACCCGGCGGCCGGGCCAAGCCCGTTCCGCGGGTGCACTGGCATGGCCTGCTCCGCGGCCCTTCGATCAGAAAAGCGGCGCCGGTTTCATGCCCTGCGGGTAGCGCTCAGCGCCCTGGATCACTGGCATGAACGACGGCTGCCTCAGGCGCGCAGCACCATCCAGCCGCCGAGCACCGCCAGCGCTGCGAAGAAGCAGCGGCGAAACAGGAGCACGGGCATGCGTGCCTGCAGTCGCTGGCCCAACGCCATGCCCAGCCAGGCTGGCACGAGCATCGCCGCCGACGTCCAGCCGCCCCCCGCGGCCATCATCCCGGACGACCCGCCCAGCCCCACGCCCAGTGCCAGCGTGCAGGTGCTGAACGAAAGACCCATGGCCCGCATCAGCGCCGCGCGATCCAGCCCGAGGCTCTGCAGGTAGGGCACCACCGGCATCACGAACACGCCGGTGAGGGCCGTGAGCAGGCCGGTCAGCACGCCCACGACGGGCCCGGCCCAGCGGGCCTGCTCCGCCGTCAGGGCATGCGCCCGACCTGCCAGGCCCCATCCCGCGTAGGCGATCAGCGCCAAGCCGAGCAGCAGGACGCCGGTGCGGCCGGCAGGCGCTCCCCAGACGAGCAGCCCGCCCAGCGTGCCGGCCGCCATGCCGAGCTGCAGGCCGGCCGTGCGACGCAGCAGCGCCAGGGCCTCGCGCCAGGGGCCCGCCTGCCACAGGTTGGTCACCAGCGACGGCAGCACCAGAAAGGCTGCCGCCTCGGCCTGGGGCATCCACAACGCAAGCAGCGCCATCGACACGGTGGGCAGACCCAGGCCAAGCAGCCCCTTGACCGCACCGGCCAGCACGAAGACGCCGGCGGTCAGCGCCCAGGTCGCAAGCGCGGCGGCGTCAACGGCCATGGCGTGCTCCCGGCCGCGGAGCGTTGTTGGATACGGGGACGGGCATGGGGTGTTGGGGAAGGCGCAGCGGCACTGCGGAAGACCGCGAGTCTGGCGGCGGCGCTGCACGGCGCCAATGCGGAAGAGGCGCAGGCGCCTATGGCCGAAACTGAGCCCCTGGCAACCGAAGAGAAGCATCGGCCGATGCATGCCAGAGCCAGAGCGGAATGGACCTGCGCGGATCCAGCCCAGGCGCCCGCGAACCCGCGCTGCGCACCGCCCCGCGTGCTACCTTGCCCCCATGCGATTCGACCTGACCGATCTGCGCCTCTTCGTCCACGTGGTGGAAGCCGGCAGCCTCACCCGCGGCGCCGACCGGGCCCACATGACGCTCGCCTCCGCCAGCCAGCGGGTGCGCGGCATGGAGCAGGCGCTGGGCGGCCCACTGCTGCAGCGGCATGCGGCCGGCGTGACGCCCACCGAGGCCGGCCGCACGCTGCTGCACCATGCGCGCACGGTGCTGGCGCAGATGCAATGCCTGTACGGCGAGATGGCCGAGCACGGCCAGGGCCTGCGCAGCCGCGTGCGCCTGCTCGCCAACACGGCCGCGCTGATGGAGCACCTGCCCGGTCCCCTGGCAGACTTCCTGGCGGCGCATCCGCAGGTCTCGGTGGATCTGGACGAGCGGGCAAGCGCCGACGTGGCGAATGCGGTGCGTGCCGGCCTGGCGGATATCGGCATCGCCTCGCAGCTCGCCGACTTCGGCGGCCTGGTACACCACGCCTTCCGCCGCGACGACCTGGTGCTGGTGCTGCCGCGCGGCCATGCGCTGGCCCGTCGACGCCGCGCAACGCTCGCCGAACTGGGCGACGCGGAATGGGTGGGGTTGGCCGCCGGCAATCCGCTGCAGGAACACATCAGCCGCCAGATCCGCGCAGCCGGGCTGCCGTCGCACTACCGGGCGCGGGTGCGCAGTTTCGACGCGGTGTGCCGCATGGCAGCGCAGGGCATCGGCGCCGGGGTGGTGCCGCACACGGCGGCATCGCGGTGCGCGCGCACCATGGCGCTGGCCCGGGTGCCCCTGGCGGAGGAATGGGCTGGCCGCGAATTGCGGGCCTGCGTGCGCGACGAGGCGGCGCTGTCGCCCCAGGCGCGGGCGCTGCTCGCGCACCTCACGGCACTGCCGCAGGCGGCGCGCTGCGCCTGAAGCCTCAGGCCCCGGCCACCTTCATCCGGTCGATCAGCATCGAGCCGACGGTCTTGGCGCCGTAGTTGTAGGCATCGGCCCCCACGGCCTGGATGCCCATCAGCATCGACTTGAGGTTGCCGGCGATGGTGATCTCCTGCACCGGGAAGGCGATCTGGCCGTTCTCGACCCAGAAGCCGCTCGCGCCACGCGAATAGTCGCCGGTGACGTAGTTGACGCCCTGGCCCATCAGCTCGATGACGAACAGGCCGGTGCCCAGCTTGCGCAGCATTGCATCCAGGTCGTCGGCCGGATCGGTCAGCCGCGAGCGCAGCGTCATGTTGTGCGAGCCGCCGGCATTGCCGGTGGTCTTCATGCCCAGCTTGCGGGCCGAATAGGTCGACAGGAAGTAGCCCTCCAGCCGGCCGGCGTCGACCACGGTGCGCGCCCGGGTGATCACGCCCTCGTCATCGAAGGGCGCGCTGCCCTTGCCGCGGCGGATGTGCGGGTCTTCCGTCACGTCGATGTGCGACGGCAACACGTCCTTGCCCAGCGAGTCGAGCAGGAAGGTGCTGCGCCGGTACAGCGCGCCGCCGCTCACGGCCTGCACCAGCCCGCCGAGCAGGCCGGCGGCCAGGGGCGACTCGAACAGAACCGGGCATTCGGTGGTCTTGATCTTGCGCGACTTCAGCCGGCTCAGCGCCCGCTCGGCCGCATAGCGACCCACGGCCTGCGGCGAGGCCAGTTCGTCCGCCGAGCGCATGGAGCTGTACCACGCGTCGCGCTGCATGTCGTCACCGCGCCCGGCGATGGGCGCCACCGAGATCGAATGGCGCGAGCTGGCATAACCGCCGCGGAAGCCATGCGTGTGCGCACTGAAGAAATGGCTCTGCTGCGCCGACACGCCCGCGCCCTCGCTGTTGGTGATGCGGCGGTCGGTCGACAGGGCCGCCGCCTCGCACTCCAGGGCCAGCTTGGCAGCACCTTCGCTGTCGATGGCCCAGGGATGGAAGAGGTCCAGCTCCGGATGGTCCTTGGCGATGTCCGCCTCGTCGGGCAGGCCGCCGACCGGGTCCTCGGCCGTGAAGCGGGCGATGTCGTAGGCCGCCTGCACCGTCTGGCGGATGGCCGCTTCCGAGAAGTCGGAGGTGCTGGCGTTGCCGCGCCGGTTGCCCACGTAGACGGTGACGCCCAGCGACTTGTCGCGGTTGCGCTCCACGTTCTCGAGCTGGCCCTTGCGCACCGAGACGCTCAGTCCGCAGCCTTCGGACGCCTCCGCGCCGGCATCGGTGGCACCCAGCTTCTTGGCATGCGCCAGGGCGGTGTCGACCAGGTTCTCGAAGTAATCTCGGCTGTAGGCGAAGCCGCTTTCCGCGCGCGAAGTGGTGGTGCTCATGTGAGGGACAATGATAGCGACGCGCCCCCGATGGCCGGGCGGCGCACCCAATTCCCCCGCCATGCCCCGCAAACCCAAAAAAGGCTACTTCGTCCGTGGCCAGTTCGTTGCCGAAGGCAGCGAACTCGACATCGAATACAAGCGCGAGCTCAAAGGCGGCATCGAGACCAGCAAGACTGACCTCAAGCGCGAAAGCGCGGAGCTGCAGGCGCTGGGCGAGGCCCTGCTCACGCTGCGCGGCGAGGCCCGCGAGCGCCTGCAATTGCCCGATCAGCTCATCGAAGCCCTCAAGGAACTCGGCCGCATCACCAACTTCGAGGGCCGCCGCCGCCAGTCGCAGTTCGTCGGCAAGCTGATGCGCAAGCTGGACCCCGAGACGCTGGAGGCCGTACGCACCGCCCTCGACGAGCAGGCCCGCGGCCCCGCCCAGGCCACCGCCATGCTGCACGAGGCCGAGCAGTGGCGCGAGCGCCTGCTGGCCGACGACGACGCCCTGGGCGCCTGGATCGAGACCCACCCCGGCACCGACGCCCAGCAGATGCGCGCCCTGGTGCGCCAAGCCCGCAAGGACCACCAGGCCGGCAAGCCCGGCGAGGCGCCCCGCCAGGGCAAGGCCTTCCGCGAGCTGTTCCAGCGCATCCGCGAGCAGCTGTCGGTGCATGGCGACGACGACCATGCCGACCAGGCCTCGGCCCAGTCGCGCGAGGAAGACGCCTGATGGTCGCCGCCGATTTCGAGCCGGTCAGGATCGGCATCGTCTCGGTCAGCGACCGCGCCAGCAGCGGCGTCTACGAGGACAAGGGCCTGCCCGCCCTGCAGGACTGGCTGACGCGGGCGCTGAAGAACCCCATCGCCTTCGAACCCCGCCTGATCCCCGACGAGGCCGCGCGCATCAGCGCCGCGCTGATCGAGCTGGTGGATGCCGGCTGCAGCCTGGTGCTGACCACCGGCGGCACCGGCCCCGCACCGCGCGACGTCACACCCGAGGCCACGCTGGCCGTCGCCCACAAGGAGATGCCCGGCTTCGGCGAGCAGATGCGGCAGATCGGCCTGCGCTTCGTGCCCACGGCGATCCTGTCGCGCCAGGTGGCGGTGGTCCGCGAGCGCAGCCTGATCATTAACCTGCCCGGCCAGCCCAAGTCCATCGCCGAGACGCTGGAAGGCCTCAAGGCGGCCGACGGCAGCCAGATCGTGCCCGGCATCTTCGCGGCCGTGCCCTACTGCATCGACCTGATCGGCGGGCCCTACCTGGAGACGCACGACGACGTCTGCAAGGCCTTCCGGCCCAAGTCGGCGATTCGGCCGGCCCGGGACTGAGCGTCTTTCGTTCCTGCTCGCCTGGGCACGCCAGGCGCAGGGACGCGGTCAGAACTCCGCGTCGAGTTCGTCGATCTCTTCGGGCTCCTGCAGGGCCGCGGCCATCCATTCGCGCATCGCCGGCAGTTCCAGCACCTGCTGGCTGTAGGAAGCGCACAGATCGTCCAGCTCCACACCGTAGCTGCGAAAGCGCGTCACCACCGGCGCATACATCGCATCGGCCAGGCCCGGCCGGTCGCCGAAGAGGAAAGGGCCGCCATAGGTCGACAGGCATTCGCGCCAGATCGCCACGATGCGGTCGATGTCGGCTTGGGCGCGCGACCACACCTTGAAGTCCTTGAAGCGGGCCTTGATGTTCATGGGCAGCGCACCGCGCAGGGCAGAGAAGCCCGAATGCATCTCGCCGCAGATCGCCCGGCAGTGCGCGCGGGCGGCCGCGTCGGTAGGCAGCAGGCCGGCCTTGGGGAAGTTCTCGTGCAGGTACTCGCCGATGGCCATCGTGTCCCACACCCGGATGCCCCGATGCTCCAGCGAGGGCACGAGCATGGACGAGGACAGCAGCAGCATCTCCGCCTTCATGGCCGGATCGTCGGGCGGGATGACCTTCTCGACAAAATCCAGACCCGCCAGCCTGCACATCAGCCACCCGCGGAGGGCCCATGCGCCGTAGTTCTTGCTGCTGATGGTGAGAACGGCCTTGGCCATGTCGCATTGCTCCAATCGGTGACTCCACCGGCAGCAGTGCAAAGCCTGTGCCAGAACAGTGCATCAGCCGCCGCCCGCCCATGCACCGGCTTGGCCCGCAACTTGCCTTGACCGGGGCATGCTGTACCAGGCCTATCAAATGCAGGCCGACCTGCTGTCGCCGCTGCGGCAGCTGTCGCACTTCTTCGGACATGCCCTCTTTGCCGCGGGCAACGAGCGCACCATTCCCCGGCGCCTGTCGGCGGCGATGGACGTCTTCGACCGGCTCAAGCTCACCCACCAGCGCCCCGACTACGGCATCCGCGAGGTGACGATCAACGGCGAGGCCGTGCCCGTGGTCGAGGAAAAGGCCCTCCAGGCCCCTTTCGGCACGTTGCTGCGCTTTCGCAAGCTGCGGCCGGCCGATGCTCCAGCGGAGCCCCCCGTGCTGTTGGCCGCACCGTTGTCGGGCCATTTCGCCACGCTGCTGCGCGAAACGGTGCGCACCCTGCTGCGCGACCACGATGTCTACATCACCGACTGGCACAACGCGCGCGATGTGTCGCTGGCCCATGGCCGCTTCGGCCTGGACGAGTACACGCTGCAGCTGATGGACTTTCTGCGCGCGGTCGGGCCGGGCGTGCACCTGGTGGCGGTCTGCCAGCCTTGCGTGGCCGCCCTGGCCGCCACCGCGCTGATGGCCGAGGACGACGACCCCGCCACCCCTCGCAGCCTGACGTTGATGGCCGGGCCGGTGGACTGCCGCATCAACCCGACGCAGGTCAACCGCCTCGCCACCGAGCGGCCCATCGACTGGTTCGAGCGCAACCTGATCAGCCATGTGCCGCTGCCGCATGCCGGCTTCATGCGCCGGGTGTACCCGGGCTTCGTGCAGCTGTCGGCGTTCATGAGCATGAACATGGAGCGGCACAAGGAGCAGTTCCGCCGCCTCTATGCTCATCTTGTCGAGGGCGAAATGGACAAGGCCCAGGCGATCCGCACCTTCTATGAAGAGTATTTCGCGGTCAACGACCTGCCGGCCGAGTTCTACCTGGAGACGGTCGAGCGGGTCTTCCAGACCTACGACCTGCCACGCGGCGAGCTGACCGTGGCCGGCCGGCGGGTCGATCCGCGGGCCGTCCGCCGCACGGCCCTACTCACCGTGGAAGGCGAGCGCGACGACATCTGCGCCGTCGGCCAGACGGTGGCCGCGCAGGACCTGTGCAGCAGCATCCGGCCCTATCTCAAGGCGCACCACCTGCAGGCGGGCGTGGGCCACTACGGCGTGTTCAGCGGCAGCAAGTGGAATGCGCAGATCTATCCGCGGGTGCGCGAGACGATCCACCAGGCCACCGAATTGGGCTGACGCAAAAAAGCCGCGTGCCCGGGCGGGCCACGCGGCTCGTCGTGACGGTACTCTGCCTCAGAGCGAGGGTTGGTTCTGCGCGCCTTCCTCCTCGGCCGGCCAGTCGCGGATGTAGGCCTTGAGCATCTTGTTCTCGAAGTTCTGGCTGTCCACCACGGCTTTGGCCACGTCGTAGAAGCTGATCACGCCCATGAGCATGCGCTTGTCCATGACCGGCATATAGCGGGCATGACGCTCCAGCATCATGCGGCGGACCTCGTCGAGGTCGGTGCCGTTGGTGCAGGTCAGGGGCGCGTCGTCCATGGCCGTGCGCACACGGGTGTCGCCGATGGCGCCGCCGTTGCGCTGGATCTGCAGGATCACCTCGCGGAAGGTGAGCATGCCTACCAGGTCACCATGGGACATGACCACCAGGGAGCCGATGTCCTTGTCCGCCATGATGCCCACCGCCTCGGCCAGCGGATCGTCGGGGCCGATCGTGTAGAGCGTGTTGCCCTTCACGCGCAGGATGTCGCTGACTTTCATCGGGTGCTCCTCAAGAAACCGTCCTGAAAATATAGCCCACAATCCCTTGCGACTGGCGCCCGGCCTCGACACTTTTCTCAGGGCCAGCCCGCAGGCACTGACAAGGAGACACGCTTGATACCTCGCCTTTCCGCACGCCCCCTGTTCGGAGCCAAGCCATGAGCGGCTATTCCGACCCCGGCTTCGACACCCTGGCGCTGCATGCCGGCGCAGCGCCGGATCCGACCACGGGTGCCCGCGCGGTGCCCATCCACCTGACGACCTCCTTCGTCTTCGAATCCAGCGACCATGCGGCGGCGCTGTTCAACCTGGAACGCGCCGGCCACGTCTACAGCCGCATCAGCAACCCCACCAACGCGGTGCTGGAGCAGCGGGTGGCCGCCCTCGAAGGCGGCATCGGTGCCATCGCGACCGCCAGCGGCCAGGCCGCGCTGCACCTGGCCGTGGCCACGCTGATGGGCGCCGGCTCGCACATCGTGGCCAGCACGGCGCTCTACGGCGGTTCGCAGAACCTTCTGCACTACACGATGCGGCGCTTCGGCATCGAGACCACCTTCGTCAAGCCTGGCGACATCGACGCCTGGCGCGCCGCCATCCGCCCCGAGACCAAGCTGCTCTTCGGCGAGACCGTCGGCAATCCCGGCCTGGACGTGCTGGACATCCCCACCATCGCCCAGATCGCGCGCGAGGCCAGGGTGCCGCTGCTGGTCGATTCGACGCTCACCTCGCCCTACCTCATCAAGCCCTTCGACTGGGGCGCGGACCTGGTCTACCACTCCGCCACCAAATTCCTGTCGGGCCACGGCACGGTGATCGGCGGCGTGCTGGTCGACGGCGGCAGCTTCGACTGGGAGGCCTCCGGCCGCTTCCCGGAGCTGACGCAGGGCTACGACGGCTTCCACGGCATGGTGTTCAGCGAGGAGAGCACCGTGGGCGCCTTCCTGCTGCGCGCCCGCCGCGAGGGCCTGCGCGACTTCGGCGCGGCCATGAGCCCGCACACGGCCTGGCTGATCCTGCAGGGCATCGAGACGCTGCCGCTGCGCATGGAGCGCCACGTGGCCAACACCGAGCGCGTGGTGCAGTTTCTGGCCAGCCATCCCTTTGTCTCACGCGTGGGGCATCCGCTGCTGGAGTCGCACCCCAGCCACGTGCTGGCCGGCCGGCTGCTGCGCGGCGGCGCACGCGGCGCGGGCGCGGTGTTCAGCTTCGACATCAAGGGCAGCCGGGCGCAGGGCAAGGCCTTCATCGAGGCGCTGCGGCTATTCAGCCACCTGGCCAACGTGGGCGACTGCCGTTCGCTGGTGATCCATCCGGCCAGCACCACGCACTTCCGCATGAGCGACGAGGCGCTGGCTGGCGCCGGCATCGGCCAGGGGACGATCCGCCTGTCCATCGGCCTGGAGGACGCGGACGACCTGATCGACGACCTCAAGCGTGCCCTCAAGGCCGCCGAGAAAGCGGGGGCCTGAGATGGAATTGCAGGTCAACGGCCATCGCGCCTATGCCTACACCGGCGGCAAGCCCTTCGACGCCGCCAAGCCCACCGTGGTCTTCATCCACGGCGTGCTCAACGACCACAGCGTGTGGATCCTGCAGAGCCGCTGGTTCGCGCACCATGGCTGGAACGTGCTGGCGGTCGACCTGCCGGGCCACTGCCGCAGCGCGGGCGCGCCGCCCACTTCGGTCGAGACGGCGGCCGATTTCGTGCTCGCGTTGCTCGATGCCGCGGGCGTGGCGCGCGCCGCGCTGGTGGGCCACAGCTTCGGCTCGCTGATCGCGCTGGAGGCGGCGGCGCGGGCGCCGGACCGCATCACGCATCTGGCGCTGGTGGGCACGGCCTATCCGATGGCGGTGTCGCCGGCCCTGCTCGACAGTTCGCTGAACGCGCCGCAGAAGGCCATCGACATGGTCAACGTGTTCTCGCATTCCATGCTCGCGCCGCCGCCCTCCTCGCTCGGGCCGGGCACCTGGCTGATGGGCGGCTCGCGGGCGCTGATGCGGCGGGTGCTGGCGAGCAACCCGGCCGTCAACGTCTTCCACACCGGCTTCAAGGCCTGCAACGACTATGCGGGCGGCGAGGCGGCGATGGAGAAGGTGCGCTGCCCGGTGCTCTTCCTGCTCGGCGGCGCCGACCAGATGACGCCGCCCCGCGCCACCAAGGCGCTGCGCGACAAGGCGCCGGGCGCCCGCGTGGTGACGGTGAAGGCCGGGCATGCGCTGATGAGCGAGGCGCCCGACGCGGTGCTGTTCGCGCTGCGCGACTTCCTCAGTTGAGGACGATCAGGCGCTCGACCTCCACCTCGGTGGTGCGCAGGCTCTTCTCGAATTCGCCGTGCAGTTCGACGCGCTGCTCGGCGCCGAGCGTGCGGCCGGCCGGGAAGTGCTGCGGCTCGATCTCCACGCGGATGCGGCCGGTGTCGTCGGCGAAGGTGTAGTTCTCGCCACCATCGTGCGACACGATGCGGCCCTGCAGCCGCACCTGCTGGTCGTCGCGGCCGCTGTCGAGCAACTGGCGCACGGTGCTGACGGGCACGGTGCTGGGGCCGCTGTAGCCGCCGGGTGCGGCCGCCGCCTGGGCCGGCGCGGCGCCCGGCGCGGAGGCAGCACTGCCTGCGGCACCGGCCGTGCCGGCGGCCAGCAGCGAGAGGGCGAGGGTCGAGGCGAGGATGGAAGAACGCATGGGGCGAGGCTCCTGAAGAGGGTTGGGACGAGGCCGGTTCGGCGGGACGAATCGACGGGACGAAGGCTGTGCCCGGAATCCCGGGCCAGTGAAGTCATTAGGCGGCCCGAAGATGAAGGCCAACTGATGGCCCTCGGTGCGTGTCAGCGCGGCGGAAAGTCCACGATGGCCGAGAGCCCGCGCCCGTCCAACCCTTCTTCGAAGTGCAGCCGCGCCCCGTGCAGCGCCGCGATGCGCGCCACGATGGACAGGCCCAGCCCATTGCCCGGCTGGCCGCTGCCCAGCACGCGGAAGAAGCGCTCGCCCAACCGCTGGCGCTGCGCGGGCGGCACGCCGGGCCCGTCGTCGCGCACGGCCAGGCGCGTGCCGCCGCCGGGCAATGCGGTGCTTTCCACGCGGATGCGCACGTCGGGGCCGCCGTAGCGGCGGGCGTTGTCGACCAGGTTGCGCACCAGCGTGGCCAGCAGCGCGGGATGGCCGACGATGACCGGAACCGACAGTGCCGCTTCCACGCGCGCGGTGTCGACCGCTTTCGCGCCTGGGTCGCCCCGCCCCGGCCCGACACCCGCCAGCGCGTCATCCACCAGCGGTGCCAGCGACACCGGCTCGACCGCCTCCAGCGTCTTCACCGGGTCCAGCCGCGCCAGCGCCAGCAGGCTTTCGACCAGCTGCGTGCTGCGGTCCACGTCGGCGCGCAGCTGGCGCGCTTCCTCCGCCGGAAGGTGGCCCTGGCGTGCGAGCAGCTGCACGCGGTTGCGCAGGGCGGCCAGGGGCGTGCGCAGCTCGTGCGCGGCGTCGCTGGTGAAGCGGCGCTCGTTTTCCATCGCCATGCCCAGCCGGGCCAGCAGGCCGTCCAGCGCGCCGAGGATGGGACGCAGCTCCTGCGGCATGCCTTGCGCGTCGACGGGCGTCAGATCCTGCGGCGACTTGGCGGCGATGCCGGCCGCGGCGGTCTCCAGCGGCCGCAGCAGCCGGCGGATGGCGAACCAGCACACGGCCACCAGCAGCAGCAGCAGGCCCAGCGCCGGCCACGCCAGGCGCTCGGCGATGTCCTCCAGCAGGTCCAGCCGCTCCTCCCAGGGCTGGCCGACCTGGGCCTGCAGGCCGGTGGCGGGGTCGCGCCGCACATGCACACGCCAGTAGTGGCCGTCGACCCGCACGTTGTAGTGCTCGTCGTCGCCCGTGAGCTGCGTGACGAAGGGCGTGGCCGGCGCCTCCCTGCCCCGCTGCAGCACGCGGCCGTCGGGCGACACCAGTTGGTAGTAGATGCGCAGGCGCAATCCATCGCTGCGCGCGCCGGCCGTCGCCGCCGTGGCGGGCTCGCGACCCAGGCGCAGCACGAGCTGGGCGCTTTCCTCCAGCGCTTCGTCGAAGGTTTCGCTCACGCCGTGCCAGGCCACCTGGATGACGATGGCCAGGCTGACCAGCCAGACCACCACGCTGGCGGCCACGACGGTGGCCAGCAGGCGGCGGCGCAGCGACCAGGGGCGGTCCGCCCTCATGCAGGTGCCAGGCCGTAGCCCTGGTTGCGCACCGTCGTGATGAAGCCGCTGCCAAGCTTGCGCCGCAGGTTGTAGATGTGGACCTCGATGGCGTTGCTTTCCACCTCTTCGCCCCAGCCGTAGAGCGCCTCCTCGATCTGCGCGCGGCTGAGGATGTGGGTGGGCCGGCGCATCAGCGCTTCGAGCACGGCGAACTCGCGCGCCGTCAGCGACACGGGGGCGCCGTCCCGCGTCGCGCGCTTGGCGACCGGGTCGAGCGTGACGCCGCCATGCTGCAGCACCGGCGAAGGCTGCCGGGCTTCGCGCCGCAGCGCCGCGCGCACGCGGGCGGAGAGTTCTTCGAGGTCGAAGGGCTTGACCAGGTAGTCGTCGGCGCCCAGGTCCAGGCCTTCGACGCGGTCGGCCAGCGTGTCGCGGGCGGTGATCAGCAATACCGGCAGCGTGGCGCCGCGGGCGCGCAAGGCCTGCAGCACACCGTCGCCGTCCAGGCCCGGCAGGCCGCGGTCGAGCAGCACGCACTGGTAGTCGTGCGTGGCCAGCGCCGTCACGGCCTGATCGCCGCGCTGCAGCCAGTCCACGGCATGACCGTCCATCTGCAGCCATGACTGCACGGTGGCGCCCAGCGAGGCATCGTCTTCGACCAAAAGGATCCGCATGGGCGCAGGCTAGGGCCGGCAGATGAAGCGAATCTGAGGGCGGTTACGCCCCGTCCACCGCAAAGGCATCGTCCGGGCGCGCCGCCAGCGCCTGCAACAGGGCCGTGACGGCGGCATCGGCGGGCCGGGCGGCCGGCGGCGACTCCAGCATGCGCGCCAGGGTGCCGGCATGCGGCAGCATCGGCCCCAGGAAGTGCACGCCCTGGGGCCCCGCCAGCAGCAGCGTGGGGAAGGTCTCGACGTCGAACTCGTCGGCCAGGTCGGCATGGTCCTCGACGTCGACCCAGGCGAAGCGCAACTGCGGATGCATGCGCTGGGCCTCGGCGAACAGGGGACGGTAGTCGCGGCAGGTGCCGCACCATTCGGCGCACAGGCACACGGCCCAGGTGGTAGCGGCAGCGGCGTCGGTCACGGTGCAGTCGTCAGGGTCTTGGGGGAGGATTTTGGCCCAGGCAAGGGCCGTCGCTATTATGGGCAACGCCCTCAGAGGCGACAGGAGACAGCGATGAATCCCTCCCACGCCGCCACGCGCGCGCCGGCCGGTGCCGCCGTCGATCCGCGCCAGTTCTCGAGCTTTGCCGAGTTCTATCCCTTCTACCTGAGCGAGCATGCCGACCGCACCTGCCGGCGCCTGCATTTCATCGGTTCCACGCTGGCGCTGGCCAGCCTGGCGGTGCTGGTGGTCACGGCCAACCCGTGGTGGCTGCTGGGCGCGCTCTTCGCGGGCTATGGCTTCGCCTGGGTCGGCCACTTCGTCTTCGAGAAGAACAAGCCGGCCTCCTTCAAGCGCCCGCTCTACAGCTTCATGGGCGACTGGGTGATGTACCGGGACATCTGGGCGGGGCGCGTCAAGCTCTGATCGGGGTCCTTCGCGCCGGCTGGCCGCTCGAAGGCCGTCCGGACGCTCAAGCGCTGATGCCGTCCGCCAGCGGGATGCCTTCGGCGGGCACCGCAGACCGCTCCGACGCCAGGGCGTCGGCCAGGGTCAAGCGGGCCAGCGGGCCGCGCTCCCAGATCGGTTCCAGCACCGGCTTGCGAGGCAGAAGCAGCGCCTCGACCATCGGTGCCAGCGCCGTGACCGACGGGTCGACCAACAGCACGTAGCGCGGATCGCCGCTCGCCGGCTCCTCGGCCAGCGGCGCCACCCAGTCGAGCAGGACCAGGGCGTCGACGACCGGGGTCAGCTGCAGCACGTCGGCCCGCAGCCGCCTGGCCATCTCCTGGACCCCCAGCCCCCGCGCCGGCCCCTTTCGGGCCTGCGCCAGCAGGCGCAGCGCCTCGATGCCGAGCTGCATCGGCCAGCCCGGCCGCCCCCCGCGCCGGGCCACGCCGGCGAGCAGCATCGGCAGGTAGGCCGCGATCACCGCACCCAGCAGCACGATCACCCAGGCGGTGTAGATCCAGATCAGCAGGATGGGCGCCGTGGCGAAGGCGCCGTAGAGCACCGAATAGGTGGGCACGAAGCTCAGGTACAACGCGAGCACCCGCTTGGCCACCTCGATCGCCGCCGCGACGAACAGGCCACCCGCCCAGGCATGGGCCCAGCGCACCTGCGTGTTGGGCACATAGTGGTAGAGCGAGGCCATGCCCAGCGCCAGCAGCAGGAACTCGGCGCCGTCGAACAGCCAGCGCAGGTTGAGCCCCGCCTCGCCGATCAGTCCTCGCGAGGCGCTGAACACGTAGGCGGTGGTCGACAGGCTGACCGCGAGTAGCAACGGCCCGAGCGTGATCGACGCCCAGTAGATGAGCACCCGCTGCGCCAGCGGTCGCGGCCGCGGCACGCGCCAGATGCCGTTGAGCGTCTTGTCGATGGTCAGGATCAGCGCAATGGCCGTGATCAGCAGCACGCCCAGGCCCACGATGCCCAGGCCGCTGGCCGCGCCCGCGAACTGCGTGAGGTAGCCCAGCACCTGCCGCGCGATGTTCTCGGGGATCAGGCTCTGCACCAGCCAGCGCTGCAGCCGGTCCTGCAGCGTGGCGAAGATAGGAAAGACGGTGAACAGCGCCAGCGCCACCGTAAAGAAGGGCACCAGGGCGATGGTGGTGGTGAAGGTGAGGCTGCCGGCCGTGAGGGCCAGCCGATCGTCGCGGAATCGCTCGCCCAGCACCGCCGCGGTGCTGCGCCACGGAAAGCGCGTCAGATCCCTCCAGAGCCGATGGCGAATCATGCTGGGTATCATGCCACCGCCCTCCGACACCGCCGTCGCCCTCGCGTGCCGCGGCCCTTTTCCTCCCCTGGTTTGAACACATCCTCCGCCCGTCCCTCGGCGTCCGTCGCCGCCACCCGCACGCTGGCGGTCGGCTGCCTGCTGGGGCTGATCGGGCTGGGCCTGGCCTGGGAGCTGTGGCTGGCGCCGCTGCGTCCCGGCGGCAGCTGGTTGGCGCTGAAGGTGCTGCCGCTGGTGGTGCCGCTCGCCGGGCTGCTCAAGTGGCGGCTGTACACCTACCGCTGGCTGAGCCTGATGATCTGGCTCTATTTCACCGAAGGCGTGGTGCGCGCCTGGAGCGACACGCTGCCGCTCAGCCGCGCGCTCGCGGGCATCGAGATCGCGCTGTGCCTGCTGCTCTTCGTGGCCTGTGCCTGGCATGTGCGCCTGCGGCTGCGGGCTGGCCGGCAGATGCGCGCCGCCGATCCATCGACCTCCTGAGACCATGACCACCCCTGCACTGATCGACTCGCTGCGCGCCCTCGTCGGCGCCGCCCATGTGCTGACCGACGGCGACCTCACCGCCTACGAACAGGACTGGCGCAAGCGCGCCCGGGGCAAGGCCCTGGCCGTGGTCCGCCCCGGCAGCACGGCCGAGGTGGCGTCGGTGGTCAAGGCCTGCGCTGCGGCCGGCACGGCCATCGTGCCGCAGGGCGGCAACACCGGCCTGGCGGTGGGCTCCATCCCCGACGCCAGCGGCTCACAGGTGGTGATGAGCCTGGCGCGCATGGCCGCCGTGCGCGAGATCGACGCCGCCAACCTCACCGTCACGGTCGAGGCCGGCTGCGTGCTGCAGGTGCTGCAGGAGACCGCCGCCAAGGCCGGCTTCCTGTTCCCGCTCAGCCTGGCGGCCGAGGGCAGCTGCACCATCGGCGGCAACCTGGCCACCAACGCCGGCGGCACCCAGGTGCTGCGTTACGGCAATGCGCGCGAACTGTGCCTGGGCCTGGAGGTGGTGACCGCGCAGGGCGAGGTGTGGGACGGCACCAGCGGCCTGCGCAAGGACAACACCGGCTACGACCTGCGCGACCTGATGGTCGGCAGCGAAGGCACGCTGGGCATCATCACGGCGGCCACGCTCAAGCTCTTTCCGCAGCCGGCGGCGCGGCTCACGGCCTGGGCGGCGGTGGGCTCTTTCGATGACGCCGTGCAGTTGCTGGGCCAGGCGCAGCGCCACCTGGGCGCGGGCCTCACCGGCTTCGAGGTGATGGGTCAATTCGCCCTCAGCCTGGTTCGCCGGCACATGCCGCAACTTCGCGTGCCCTTCGCCGACGAGGTGGGCGACGGCCATCCCTACTTCGTGCTGCTGGAGAACTCCGACAGCGAATCCGAGGAACACGCCCGGGCCCGCTTCGAATCGCTGCTCGAAGCGGCCTTCGAATCCGGCTGCGTGGCCGATGCCGTGGTGGCCGAGAACCTGTCGCAGGCGCACGAGCTCTGGCACATCCGCGAGAGCATTCCGCTGGCCCAGGCCGAGGAAGGCCTCAACATCAAGCACGACATCTCCTTGCCGGTGTCGCGCATCCCGGCCTTCTGCGCCGAAACCGACGCCCTGCTGGCGCGCGAGATTGCGGGCGTGCGGCTGGTCAACTTCGGCCACCTGGGCGATGGCAACCTGCACTACAACGTCCAGGCACCGGCCGAGGGCGATGCCAAGGCCTTCCTGCGCGACCAGGAGAAGCGGGTCAACGAACTGGTCTATGCGCAGGTGCAGAAGTTCGGCGGCTCCTTCTCGGCCGAGCACGGCATCGGCAGCCTGAAGGTCCAGACCCTCGAACAGCACAAGTCGCCCGTGGCGCTGGGCATGATGCGGGCCATCAAGTCGGCGCTGGACCCCCAGGGCCTGCTCAATCCAGGCCGGGTACTGGCCGCCTGAACGCCTGCGCGCCCCGGAACCCGGGACACCCCTGCATGCCCCATTCCGTCGCCCGCCTGCGTGCGGACCGTCTCGCGCGCAGCACCAAACCATTCATGGCGCGCGGCGGCTTCAAGCGCGAGCGTTGCCCGGCCTGCCGCCTGGTGCCCAGCCACTGCCTGTGCGCCCTGCGGCCGGCGTTGACCGTGCGCGCGGGCGTGTGCCTGCTCATGGCCGACATCGAGCCGCTCAAGCCCACCAACACCGGCTGGCTGGTCGCCGATGTGGTGCCCGACACCTTCGCCTTCGGCTGGACCCGCACGCAGCCCGACCCCGCCCTGCTGGCGCTGCTGCGCGACCCGCAATGGCAGCCGTTCGTGGTGTTTCCCGGACAGTACGCCGCGCCCGAACGCGTGGTCGAAGTCCTGCCTCCAGCGGCGGGAGGCGCAGAGGCACGACGGCCGCTATTCGTGCTGCTCGATGCCACCTGGACCGAGGCGCGCAAGATGTTCAGGCGCAGCCCCTACCTCGACGACTTTCCCGTGCTGAGCCTGTCGCCCACGCGGCTGTCGCAGTACCGCCTGCGTCAGACCTGTCACGAACACCATCTGTGCACCAGCGAGGTCGCCGCGCTGTGCCTCGAACTCGCCGGCGAGCCGCAGGCGGCCCGCACGCTCGACGCCTACCTGGACGTCTTCACCCACCACTATCTGCAGGCGAAGAACCAGCAGCCGGTCGACCCGGCAAGCGAGGCCCGGCAGCGCCTGCGGGCGCTCTCGGCGCCGCTTGCTGAAGTCGGCACCGGCCCTGCGCTGCCAGAGGGCGCCTTCTAGAATCCCGCCTGCTTTTCCGACCGCCCATGACCCGCGCCGACACCCGCCCCATCCGCTCCCAGTACGAAGACTTCATGCGCCATGTGGACACGCACGGCGTGTTCAAGGCGGACCGCACCGGCACGGGCACCAGGAGCGTGTTCGGCCACCAGATGCGCTTCGACCTGCGCGAGGGCTTTCCGCTGGTCACGACGAAAAAGGTCCACCTCAAGTCCATCATCCACGAGCTGCTGTGGTTCCTGGCGGGCTCGTCCGACAACAACTGGCTGCGTGAGCGCGGCGTGACGATCTGGGACGAATGGGCGCGCGAGGACGGCGACCTCGGCCCCGTGTACGGCGTGCAGTGGCGCAGCTGGCCCACGCCCGATGGCGGTCACATCGACCAGATCGCCCAGGTGGTCGAACAGCTCAAGACCAACCCCGACTCGCGCCGCATCATCGTGAGCGCCTGGAACGTGGCCGAACTCTCGAAGATGGCGCTGATGCCCTGCCATGCCTTCTTCCAGTTCTACGTGGCCGAAGGCCGGCTGTCATGCCAGCTCTACCAGCGCAGCGCCGACATCTTCCTGGGCGTGCCCTTCAACATCGCCAGCTATGCGCTGCTGACCCACATGCTGGCGCAGCAGTGCGACCTGGAGGTGGGCGACTTCATCTGGACCGGCGGCGACTGCCACATCTACAGCAACCATGCCGAGCAGGTGGCGCTGCAGCTCTCGCGCGAGCCGCGCCCCTACCCGACGCTGCACATCAAGCGCCGGCCCGCGAGCATCTTCGACTACCAGTTCGAGGACTTCGAGTTCGAAGGCTACGACCCGCACCCGGCCATCAAGGCGCCGGTGGCCGTCTGAAGCAGGCGCTTCGCCGATGGGCCGCTTGAACCTGATCTTCGCCCGTGCCGCCAACGGCGTCATCGGCAAGGACAACGCCCTGCCCTGGCACCTGCCCGAGGACATGGCGCACTTCCGCGCCCAGACCCGCGGCTGCCCGGTCATCATGGGCCGCCGCACCTGGGATTCGCTGCCGCCGCGCTTCCGGCCGCTGCCCGGACGCACCAACATCGTCGTCACACGTCAGGCGGCCTGGCAGGCGGAGGGCGCCGTGCGCGCCGGCAGCCTGGCCGAAGCCATCGCCGCCGCGGGCGCCGTACCCGAACTGTGGGTGATCGGCGGCGCCCAGCTCTATGCCGAGGCGGCGCCGCTGGCGCAACGGGCCGTCGTCACCGAGATCGACCGCGACTACGAGGGCGATGCCTTCGCACCGGTGCTCGATCCCGGCTGGCGTGAAACGGTGCGGGAAGCACACGTCAGCGCCGCGCCCGAGGCCTTGCCCTTTGCTTTCGTGACCTACGAGCGGGGCTGAGCGCCGTCCGGCGTCCACCGCGTCCGCCGATGAAGCTCAAGCACCTCGAGGTCTTCCACGCCGTCATGCTGACGGGCAGCGTGAGCGCCGCCGCCCGGCTTCTGCATGTGACGCAGCCAGCCGCGACCCAGACCCTGCAGCACGCTGAACTCCAGTTGGGCTATGCCCTGTTCACGCGGCAGCGCAACCGGCTGGTGCCGACGGCCGAGGCGCAGGCGCTGTATGCCGAGGTGCAGCCGCTGATGGCGCAACTGGAGCGGGTGCGCCGTGTGGCGCTGGCGCTCGGCCGCGACGAGGGCACACCGCTGCGCGTGCTGATCGTGCCGTCGCTGGCGGTGCGGGCGCTGCCCGATGCGTTGGCCGTCTTCAAGCGCCGCCATCCCGACATGCCGGTCACCATCCGCACCCTGCATTCGCGCGAGATTGCGCAGGCAATGGCGCTGCACGAGGGCGACGTGGGTGTGGTCTATGGCAGCGCGCCGCATCCGGCCCTGCACGAGGAAGCCATCGCGAGCGGCCGGCTGGTGTGCGTCTCGCGCGTGGACCATGCCGGCGCCGATGCCCGCCCCACCGTGGCCCTGGACGAGGTGCTGCGCAGCCCCATCATCCGCATCGACGAGCGCGACCCCATCGGCACCATGCTGGCCGAGCAGTGGTCCCGCCTGGGCGTGGCGCCCACCGGCGGCATCACGGTGCAGACGCACCACATCGCGCTGGTGCTGGCCGAGCAGGGCTTCGGCCCGGCCATCGTCGATTCCTTCACCGCGCAGGCACGGCGCGACGAAACGCTGCATGTGCGCACGCTGCTGCCCGAGATCACGGTCGAGGTGCGCGCGTTGCTGCCGCAGGGGGTGCGCTCGCCGCGGGCGGTCGCCGACTTCCTGAAGGCGCTGCGGTCGGTCACCGCCGAGCCCCGCTGATCGGCCGGCGGCAGCCTCGCCGGGTCCACGGGCCGGCACGCCCAGGCAGCAGGGCGCCCAGAAGGAGCCGGGGGTCAGGCCGGAACGTTCGCCCGCACCGGCGCTGCTGCGCGTTGCGCCAGGGCCCAGGCCACCGTGGCCCGCGCCAGGGCGGCCGTGGCATCGATCACCGGCAGCCCGGCCCGCTCGGCATCGAGCGCCAGCGGGATCTCCGTGCAGCCCAGCACCAGCGAGCCTGCGCCGCGGTCGGCCAGGGCCTGGGCCGCCTGCCGCAGGCAGGTCGCGCCCTGCGCCAGATCGCCGGCCTTGATGGCCTGGATGCCCGGCATCACCCACCGCGCCAATTCGTCCGGCGTCGGCATCAGCCAGCGTACGGAGGCGTCGGCGCGCTGCACGTACAGGCCCGACGCCTGCGTGGCGCGCGTGGCCAGCAGCCCGATCGCGGCCCCTGCCGGCGTCTGGCTCACCGCCTCACCCAACGCCGCATCCACCAAGTGGAGCATGGGCAGGCCCAGCGTGGCCTGCAGCGGCTCGAACCAGAGGTGCGCCGTGTTGCAGGGCATGACCAGCAGCCGGGCGCCCGCATCCGCCAGCCGCCTGGCGCTGGACACCAGGGCTGGCAGCGGCGACGTGCCCTCGCCGAGAAAGGCGGCCGTCCGATCAGGAATCTGGGGAATGGAACTGACCAGCAGCGGCAGGTGTTCCTGGTCGCAGCGAGCGGGCGTCGCCGCCAGGATCTTGCGCATGAAGTCCACGGTGGCCAGCGGGCCCATGCCCCCCAGGATGCCGATGGGCGCCAGACCAGGCTGCGCCTCTGCGCCGGGCGAATCCAGGGTCGAGAAAGGCAGGGCAGCGCGCATGGGCCCGATGCTAGGCGGCCGAGCGGCGCCGCGGCCATCGCGTCTGCGGCGGCAGCCATCAGCACGGCTTATGGTCTTCGTCATCACCAAACACGGGTCTGGCCGCGAAAATGCGCGCGATGAATGCAGACCCCCTGCGCCCGCGCGTCTACCTGGCGGGCCCGGACATATTCCGGCCCGACCATCCGGCCGTGTTCCGCGAACTCAAGCGGCTGTGCAGTGCCTGCGGCCTGGAAGGCGTGGCGCCTTCCGATGCCGAGCTCGACCTGGCCGGTGCCGTGGGCGACGACGAGGAGGCCCGCCGCATCTACCAGGGCAACGTCGACCTGATCCGCGGTTGCGGCGGCGTGATCGCCAACCTGCAGTGCTTCCGTGGGCTGGAGCCCGATTCGGGCACGGTCTTCGAGGTCGGCTTCGCCATCGCGCTGGGCAAGCCGGTGGTGGCCTACGGGGTGCCGGTCGGCAGCTATGCGGACCGGGTCCGGGCCGCACGGCCCTGCCACACCGATGCCAACGGCGTGCTGCGCGATCAGGCGGACGGCACCGAGGTCGAAGGCCGTGGACAGCGGCTGAACCTGATGCTCACGGGCTCCACGCCATTGGCCGAGGACGCCGCCAGCGCGATCCGGCTGCTCGCCCGTCTGCTGGGGGCCGGCGCCCCATGAGGCCCAACGCTGCGGCAGGTGCACGCCACTGGCGCAGGCTGTGCCTCGGCGCGCTGCTCTGGCTGGGGCTGACGGCCTTGGCCGTGGCGCAGGCCATCGCCCCCTCGCCGTCCGAGCGGCAGGCGCCCGTCGCCATCAGCCGCCAGGCTGGAGGCCTGCCGCTGGCCTGGCACCTGCAGGTGCTGGACGACACCAGCCGCCGCCTCACGCTCGACGACGTGCGCCAACCCGAATGGCAGTCGCGCTTCGCCCTGCCTGACGATCCGCTGCTGGGACGCGAGGCCGACCGGGTGCTGTGGTTCAAGTTCCAGCTGCGTCTGGCGGACCCGGCCGACGCGCCGCAGGAATGGCTGCTGCTGGTGCCCTCGGTGTCCACGCACGAAATGCGCTTCTACGGCCCCTTCGCGCCCGACGGCCATGCGCTGGCCGAGCCCGTGGTAACGGGCATGCGCCATCCGTGGCGCACGCGCCCGGCCTCGTCCGAGCAGATGGCCTGGCGCTTCCACCTGCCCGACGCGCAGCCCTACACGGTCTACGTGCGCGCGGAGTCCACCTTCTCCCGCGTCTACGACATGCGCGTCTGGCGCACCGCCGACTACCTGGAATCCACCCAGGACAAGCGCATGTTCGACGGCATCAGCTACGGCATCCTGATCGGCCTGCTGGTGTACGGCCTGGTGCTGCTGCTGGTCTTCGGCGAGGCGATCTACGTGTATTACCTGCTCTCCTGCCTGTGCGCGCTGGGGGCCATCGCGGGCTTCAACGGACATGTTCTGCGCTATCCCTTCGCCAACTGGCCGTGGGCCGCGGGCGTCTCGTACACGCTCATGCCCGCGCTGTGGGCGATCTGCAAGCTGCAGTTCGGGCGTCGACTGCTCAACCTGCGGCAGTTCGCGCCCTGGCTCGACCGGCTGGTGGTTGGCCTGCTGGCCGCGCTGGGCGTGGCAGCCATCTACGGTCTCTTCGGGCCGCATCCGCTGCTGACCTTCAACCTGGTGCAGGCGTCGGTCGTCCTGGCCTCCGCCGTGCTGCTGGCTGGCGCCATCGTGGCAGGTCGGCGGCGCTACTGGCCGGCGGTGCTGTACTGCGTGGGCGTTGCACTGCTCCTGCTCGCCGTGGGCGCCATCGTCTTCGCCAGCTGGGGCTGGCTGAGCTGGCGGCCCGGTCAGATGAACCTGACCCAGGGGGCACTGGTGCTTGAACTGGTCGTGTTCGCCGTGGCGACCGCGTCGCGCCTGCGGCTGGTGCTGCGCTCCGAGCAGGCGCTGGCGGTCCACAACCTTGAACTGGTCGACGCCCTGCGCACCGACTCGCTCACCGGCGTGGCCAGCCGCGCCGGCCTGGAAGTTCAGGCCGACCGATGGCTGCGCGAGGGCCGCCCCTTCGCCGTGCTGCTGCTGGACCTGGATGGCTTCAAGGCCGTGAACGACCGCCACGGCCATGCAGCCGGCGACGCCGTGCTTGCGGCGCTGGCGGGGCGCCTGCGCGAGTCGGTGCGCGATTCGGACCTGGTGGCGCGCCTCGGTGGCGATGAATTCGCCTTGCTCGTGGCGGGCGACCCCCACCGCGAGGCGCTGGCCGCCCTGGCGCAACGCCTGCTCGCCCAAGCCGCACTGCCGGTCGACTGGGAAGGCCAGGGCCTGCGCGTCGGCATGAGCATCGGCATCGCATGCCGTCCGCAGGAAGGCGACAGCCTCGACGCGCTGCTGCGCGCCGCCGACCGGGCGATGTACCACAGCAAGCAGCAGTCGCACGCGCCCGGATTCAGCTTCGCGGGCGACATGGCCACCCCCTGAAAGCAACAGGCCCGGACATGCCGGGCCTGGTGGATCGCGACACAGCCGGCCGCAGGGCCGACCGCAACAGCAGGGATCAGCGCTCGATGGTCAGCGCCACGCCCATGCCGCCGCCGATGCACAGCGAGGCGATGCCCTTCTTGGCATCCCGGCGGGCCATTTCATGCAGCAGTGTGACCAGGATGCGGCAGCCGGAGGCGCCGATCGGGTGGCCCAGCGCGATGGCGCCGCCGTTGACGTTGACCTTGCTCATGTCCCAGCCCATTTCCTTGTGCACGGCGCAGGCCTGGGCGGCGAAGGCTTCATTGATCTCCAGCAGGTCCAGGTCGGCGGTCTTCCAGCCGGCGCGCTCCAGCGCCTTCTTCGAGGCCGACACCGGGCCCATGCCCATGATGGCCGGATCCAGACCGGTGGTGGCGAAGCTGGCGATGCGGCCCAGGGGCTTGAGGCCCAGAGCGGCCGCCTTCTTCGCGCTCATCACCACAACGGCGGCGGCGCCGTCGTTCAGGCCGGAGGCATTGCCTGCCGTCACGCCGCCAGCCTTGTCGAAGGCGGGACGCAGGCCGGCCAGGCCTTCGGCATTGGTCTTGCGGTTGATGAATTCGTCGGCATTGAAGACGATCGGGTCGCCCTTCTTCTGGGGGATGTTCACGGCCGTGATTTCGTCCTTGAACTTGCCGGCGTCCTGAGCGGCCGCCGCCTTCTGCTGGCTGGCCAGCGCCAGCTCGTCCTGGGCAGCGCGGCTGATGTCGTACTGCTTGGCCACGTTCTCGGCCGTGATGCCCATGTGGTACTGGTTGTACACGTCCCACAGGCCGTCGGTGATCATGGTGTCGACCAGTTTCCAGTCACCCATGCGCTGACCGTTGCGCGAATTGGGCAGCACGTGCGGCGCCATGCTCATGCTTTCCTGGCCGCCGGCCACCACGATCTCGCTGTCGCCGGCGTTGATGGCCTGGGCGGCCAGCATCACGGCCTTCAGGCCCGAGCCGCAGACGGCATTGATGGTCAGGGCCGGCGTCTCCTTGACGCCGCCGCTCTTGAGCCAGGCCTGGCGGGCCGGGTTCTGGCCGGCACCCGCGGCCAGCACCTGGCCCATGATCGCCTCGCCCACCTGGCCGGCCTCGACCTTGGCACGGGCCAGGGCTTCCTTGATGACGATGGCGCCCAGCTCGGTGGCCGGGATGCCGGCCAGCGAACCGCCGAACTTGCCGATGGCGGTGCGGGTGGCCGAGACGATGACGATGTCTTCCATGGTGCTCTCTCTTCAGTGAAATCGAATGGGATGGGTGGGAGGATCAGGCCTTGGCCTTGACGTAGCGGCCTGGCGCGGGCTCGATGGCCTTGTAGGCGGTGCCGTTGCCATAGGCCTTGGGCGCGGCGATCTGCTTGCCGGCATGGCGCTTGAGCCAAGCGTCCCAGTCGGTCCACCAACTGCCCGGGTGCTCGGTGGCGCCCTCCAGCCATTGGGCATGCGTGGTCGGAAAGCTGTCGTCCTCGCGCAACCAGTGGCTGCGCTTCTTCTTGGCAGGCGGGTTGATCACGCCGGCGATGTGGCCCGAGGCGCCCATCACGAAGCGCATCGGCCCCGACAGCAGCTGCGTGGTGGCGTAAGCGCCGCCGATGGGCACGATGTGGTCCTCGCGCGAGCCGTAGATGTAGGCCGGGATGTCGATGCGGCCCAGGTCCACCTTCTCGCCGCAGACCGTGACCGCGTCCTTGTCGGCCAGCTTGTCTTCGAGGTAGGTGTTGCGCAGGTACCAGGCGTACATCGGCCCGGGCAGGTTGGTGGCGTCGCTGTTCCAGTACAGCAGGTCGAAGGGCGGCGGCGACTCGCCCTTG
This sequence comes from Pseudacidovorax intermedius, assembly GCF_003350475.1. GTDB lineage: Bacteria > Pseudomonadota > Gammaproteobacteria > Burkholderiales > Burkholderiaceae_C > Xenophilus > Xenophilus intermedius. Next base: position 207,812 of record NZ_QQAV01000008.1, on the reverse strand, counting down.
AGGTAGTTGCCCACCACGTAGTTCCAGACCAGGTCGTTGGGCCGCAGGAAGCTGAAGGTGGCCGCCAGGTCGGCGCCGGGCATCAGGCCACCCTGGCCCATCTGCATCTCGCGGAAGCGCACGAAAGCCTCGTCGATGAAGACGTCGAGGATGCCGGTGTCCTCGAAGCGCAGCAGCGTGGTCAGGAAGGTGACCGAGGCCGCCGGCTTCTGGCCGCGCGCCGCGAGCACGGCCAGCGCCGTGCCCAGGATGGTGCCGCCCACGCAGAAGCCCAGCACGTTGATCTTGCCGCCGCGCTTGTCCTGGCCGCTGATGGCCTGCACCGCGCGGATTGCGGTGATGGCGCCTTTCTCGATGTAGTCGTCCCAGGTGGTGTGGGCCAGCGACTCGTCGGGATTGCGCCAGCTGACGACGAAGGTGCGGTGGCCCTGCTCGACGGCATGGCGCACCAGGGAGTTGTCGGGCTGCAGGTCGAGGATGTAGAACTTGTTGATGCAGGGCGGCACCAGCAGCAGCGGGCGTTCGTGCACCTTGTCGCCCAGCGGCTTGTATTCGATGAGCTGGAACAGTTCATTCTCGAACACGACGGCACCTTCGGTGGTGGCCACGTTGCGGCCGACCTCGAACGCGCTCTCGTCCGTCATGCTGACATGGCCCTGGCGCATGTCGTGCATCAGGTTCTGCATGCCGCGGGCGATGCTCTCGCCCTGCGTCTTGAGGGCCTTCTGCTGCGCCTCGGCATTGAAGGCCAGGAAGTTGCTGGGCGCCGAAGCGGCCATCCACTGCTCGACCGCGAAGCGCAGCCGGGCCTGGGTCTTGGCGTCGGCCTCGACCGCCTCGGTCATGGCCAGCAGCGTGCGGGCATTGAGCAGATAGGCCGCGGCCGAGAAGGCGGCCATGGGGTTGGCCGCCCAGCCTTCGCCCGCGAAGCGCTTGTCGCCCGGCGGCGGCACCGAGAGGCCCTGGCGCCACAGGGCGCCGGCCTCTTCCACATACTGCTGCTGGATGGCCTGCAGGCGCCCCGGATCGAAGGAGAAACGCGGCAACTCGGGCTGCGCTGCGCCGCCGAAGCTGCCGCCGTTGCCGAGCTGGCCGAAGGCGCTCATCGCCTTGCCCCAACCATCGGTCAATGCCTGCTGAAACGGCCCGAACATGGCGTTCATCTGGGCCTTCGCGTCTTGCTGGTTCATGGAGTCTCCGGTGCCTCACCTGACGGATGGTCCGGCGGAGTATCCTGCATTTTCGAGACCCTTCTTCCCCCGGAAAGCCTACCTCTAAAGCCGCCCCGTGTTCCTCCATCTCGTCGTGATCGCCTGGCTCTACGTGGCCGTGATGATGGCCGTGGCCGAGGCCACGAACACCAACGGTAGCCTGCTCGGCGCCATCGTCACCTTCGTGCTGTACGGGCTGCTGCCCATGGGCATCGTTGCCTACATCCTGGCCACGCCGGCGAGGCGCCGGGCCCGGCGTGCGCGGGAGGCGGCGCAGGAGACGCCGACGGAACCTTCCGCCTCAGTCCCGCCAGACCAGCGCCGCGAAGCGCCCGCTGACGCGCCCGTCGCGCCGGTACGAAAAGAAGACTGAGGGATTGCCGACGGTGCACCAGGCGGCGCTGCCGTCGTTGCCGTGCACGCTTTGCACGCCCAGCGCGGCCAGGCGGCGTCGCGCCAAGGCCGGCAGGTCGGCCAGCCATTTGCCCTCGGCGACGCCCGGCACGAAGCAGGCCTGCGCGCCTTCGTCACGCGCCAGGAAGGCGGCGCGCACCTCGGGCCCCACCTCGAAGGCCGTCGGGCCGATGCAGGGCCCGAGCCAGGCCATCAATTCGCTGCCGGGCTCGAAGGCGGCGCAGGCGCTGTCGAGCACGCCCGCCGCCAGGCCGCGCCAGCCGCAATGGGCGGCGGCCACCCGCCGGCCCATCGCGTCGCACAACAACACAGGCAGGCAGTCGGCCACCATGATCGTGCAGGCGATGCCGGGCTTGGCGGTCGTGCAGGCGTCTGCCTCGAGGCCATCCGGGCTGCGTGCGTCGAGCGGCGCGCAGGCCGTGCCATGCACCTGCTGCAGGTAGACGGGACGCACACCAGCGGCCTCGGCCAGCCGGGCGCGGTTCTCGGCCACGGCCGCCGGGTCGTCACCCACATGCGTGCCCAGGTTCAGGCCCGCCCAGCCGCCACCCTGCGCGCTGCCGGAGACGCCGCCGTCGCGCGTGGTGCACAGGGCATGCACGCCAGGCGGCGCCGGCCAGTCGGGGCAGATCATTTGCATGCCCGCGCTCCGGCCATCGATCCGAGGCTCATTCCGCGTCGGGACATTGCGAAGGCTGCGCCGCCTGGAAGGCCGGCAGTTCCATGCAGGCGTCGTACGCGGCCATGGTGCGCGGCAGGCCCGACAGGTCGCTGTCGAACCGGCGGGCGTTGAAGATCTGCGGCACCAGGCAGCAGTCGGCCAGCGTGGGCGTGTCGCCCCAGCAGAAGCGGCCCTCGGGTGAGGCGGCCAGCTGGCGTTCGAAAGCCAACAGCCCGTCGCGCACCCAGTGGCGGTACCAGTCGTTCTTGGCCTCTTCGCTCAGCTTGAGCTCGCGCACCAGGTACTTGAGCACGCGCAGGTTGTTCAGCGGATGGATCTCGCAGGCGATGGACTGCGCCAGCGCGCGCACGTGGGCGCGGGCGGCCGCGTCGCGCGGCAGCAGGGCCGGCTCGGGATGCAGCTCGTCCAGGTACTCGATGATCGCCATGGACTGCGAAAAGCGCTGGCCGTCGTCCGTCTCCAGCAGCGGCACCAGCTGGTCGGCCGACAGTTGCGAATACGGCGCGGTCTTGTGGTCGCCGCGGGCGATGTGCACCGGCACGTAGTCGTAGGCCAGGCCCTTGAGCTGCAGGGCGATGCGCACGCGGAAGGAGGCCGAGGAGCGAAAGTAGTTGTGCAGCTTGATCATGGTCGCCGAGCATACGACGGCGCCGCCTCTGGCACACTCGCCCTTCCCTTCCTCCAACCCTCCCAAGAGCAGTCTCCATGGCTTCCCAGGATTTCGTCTTTGCGCCGGCACCGGTGGTGTCGGTTCCCGTGGCGGGCGGCGCCGCGCGCTTCCCGATCCATCGCATCTACTGCGTCGGTCGCAACTACGAGGAGCACGCCAAGGAGATGGGCTTCACCGGCCGCGAGCCGCCCTTCTTCTTCATGAAGCCGGCCGATGCGGCCGTGGTGGTCGATGCCGGCACCACCGGCACCGCGGCTTACCCCACGCTGACCAAGAACCTGCACCACGAGATCGAGCTGGTGGTGGCCATCGGCACCGGCGGCAAGAACATCGCCGCCGCCGACGCCCACAAGCACATCTTCGGCTACGCCGTGGGCCTGGACATGACCCGCCGCGACCTGCAGAACGACATGAAGAAGCAGGGCCGCCCCTGGGACATCGGCAAGAGCTTCGAGCAGAGCGCGCCCATCGGCCCGATCGTGCCCAAGGCCGAGGCCGGCGACATCGAGAAGGCCGCGATCTCGCTGCAGGTCAACGGCACCGACCGCCAGCGCAGCAACGTGAGCCAGCTGATCTGGAACATCGCCGAGACCATCGAGCACCTGTCGGCCGCCTGGGAGCTGCAGCCCGGCGACCTGATCTATACCGGCACGCCCGAGGGCGTGGCCGCGGTCGTGAAGGGCGACCTGCTGGAGGGCGAGGTGGCCGGCCTGCCGCGCCTGTCGGTCCGCATCGCCTGATCGGCCACCGAGGAGCCGGCGCCCCATGTTCGAGCGACCCCGCATCAAGCACTGCAAGGCCTGCGGCACCGCGGTGGTCTACCGCGTGCCCGACGACGGCGACACGCGCGAGCGCGCCGTCTGTCCGGCCTGCGGCACTATCCACTACGAGAACCCGCTGAACGTGGTGGGCACGGTGCCGGTGCTGGGCACGCGCGTACTGCTGTGCAAGCGCAACATCGAGCCGCGCTGGGGCAAGTGGACACTGCCGGCCGGCTTCATGGAGCTGGGCGAGACCACCGCCGACGGCGCCGCGCGCGAGACGGTCGAGGAGGCCGGGGCCCAGTTCAGGATGGGCGAGCTCTTCGCCCTCATGAACGTGATGCGCGTCGGCCAGGTCCACCTGTTCTACCTGGCCGAGCTGCAGAGTGATCGCTTCGACCCTGGCCACGAGACCATCGAAGCCAGGCTGTTCGAGGAAGACGAGATCCCCTGGGACGAGATCGCCTTCCGCACCGTGCGCGAGGCGCTGCGCTGCTTCTTCGAGGACCGGCGCGCCGGCCGCTTCCAGTTCCACACGCTGGACATCCAATGATGCGCGCACCGCTGCTCCTGCCGCTGCTGCTGGCTGCCGCCGCCGGCGTGGCCCAGGCCCAGAACAGCAAGGTCGGCGAGGTCAGCACCGCCTTCAAGCTCATCGGCCCCGACCACAAGGTGGTGGTGGAGGCCTATGACGATCCGAAGGTCACGGGCGTGACCTGCTATGTCTCGCGGGCGAAGACCGGCGGCCTGTCGGGCGCCGTGGGCCTGGCCGAGGACAAGGCCGAGGCCTCCATCGCCTGCCGCCAGGTCGGGCCCATCGCCATCGCCAATCCCCTGCCGCAGCAGGAAGAGGTCTACAGCGAGCGGCAGTCGATCCTGTTCAAGCGGCTGCGCGTGGTGCGCATGGTCGATGCCAAGCGCAACACGCTGGTCTACCTCACCTATTCCGACAAGCTGATCGACGGCTCGCCCACCAATGCGGTCACCGCCGTGCCGGTCGACCGCGGCACGCCCATCCCGCTCAAGTAAGGCCGCGCGGCGATGGCGACGTCGTCTCCCGCCCATGCGGTCCGCGAGCTCTACCAGGCGCTGTGGTGCCATGCCTCGGGCGTGCGCACGCACCTGGTGGGCGCGACGACGCTCATCTCGGCCTCGCAGCTCATCCGCCTGACCCTGCCCTGGCTGGCCGGTCGCGCCATCGACACGCTGCAGCGCGGCGACATCGCCGGCTCGGGCCGCTGGATCCTGCTGCTGCTGGCCATCTACCTCGTCTCGTGGATGCTGCACGGCCCCGGCCGCGTGCTGGAGCGCAACGTGGGCCTGCGCGTGCGCGAGCGGGTGGCCGACCAGCTCTATGCCCGCATCGCCGCCGCGCCGCTGGTGTGGCGCGACGGCCACCATTCCGGCGAACTGCAGCACCGCGTGCACCAGGCCAGCCGCGCGCTGTCGGACTTCACCCAGAACCAGTTCGTCTACGTGCAGAACGCCTTCAGCTTCATCGGCCCGCTGGTGGCCCTGGCGCTGCTGGCGCCGGCCAGCGGGCTGATCGCGCTGGTGGGCTTCGTCGCCATCGCGGTCGTCATCGTGCGTTTCGACCGCACGCTGATGCAGCTCGCCCGCGCCGAGAACGACGCCGACCGGCGCTATGCCGCCGCCCTGTTCGATTTCATCGGCAATGCCGGCACGGTGATCGGGCTGCGGCTGCAGGCCGCCTCGCGCCGGCTGCTCGGGCGGCGCATGGGCGCGGTGTCGGCGCCGCTGAAGCGGGCCGTGGTCGTGAACGAAGGCAAGTGGTTCACCGTCGACCTGCTGGGCCTGGGCCTGACCTGGGCGCTGGTCATGGAATACGTGTGGCAGAACCGCGTCCCCGGCCAGCCGGTGATGCTGGGCACCGTGTTCATGATCTACCAGTACGCGCAGCAGGCCGCGTCCGTCGTGGGCTCCATGGCGGCCAACTTCCAGAGCTTCGCGCGCATGCACACCGACTGGGGCAGTGCGGCCCCCATCTGGGCTGCGCCGGGCGATCCATCGCAACCCGTGCCGCCGGTGGACAGGCAAGCCGCCTGGGCGACGCTTTCGCTGGAGGCGATGCAATGGCGCTATGCCGATGGCAGCCGCGGCCATGGCCTGCAGGGCATCGACCTGCAGTTGCGGCGCGGCAGCCGGGTCGCGCTCGTCGGCCCCAGCGGGGGCGGCAAGAGCACGCTGCTGCGCGTGCTGGCCGGGCTGTACGCGCCCCAGGCGGGATCGCTGCTGCTGGACGGCCGCCCGGCCGATTGGGCCAGCCTGCGCCAGATGGCCACCCTGATCCCGCAGGAGGCCGAGGTCTTCGAGGCCAGCGTGCGCGAGAACCTGGACTTTGGCGAAGACCGGCCCGATGCCGACCTGCAGGCGGCAGCCACCGCCAGCGCCTTCGACGAAGTGCTGGCGCGCCTGCCGCAGGGCCTGGACAGTCCGCTCACCGAGCGCGGCTTCAATCTTTCCGGAGGCCAGCGGCAGCGCCTGGCCCTGGCGCGCGGCGCCCTGGCCGCTGCCGGCAGTTCGCTGCTGTTGCTGGACGAACCGACCAGCGCCCTCGACGCCGCGACCGAGGCCCAGGTGCTCGAGCGGCTCTCGGCCGCCTTCCCCCAGGCCTGCGTGGTCGCCTCCATCCACCGGCTGGCCCTGCTCGGCCGCTTCGACACGGTCGTTCTCATGGAGGCGGGGCGTGTGGCCGATGCAGGCCCGCGCGATGCCGTGCTGGCGCGGCACCCGGCGCTGGCGGCGCAGGTCGCTGGCGCCTCCGCCTGAGCGCCTGAACTCCCCTCCGGCATGCTTCGCGCACACCTCCGCACCCTGCGGCGCTGAACCCTCGGCCCGCCAATCGCTCCAAGCGCCCCATGTTCAATCCCATTTCCCTGCTGCTGCGGCGCCGCCCGCGGCCAACGCGCCCGCCATCGGCGGGCTGGGCCGCCCTGCTGGGCGGCAGCCTGATGCTCGCGGCCAGCCTCGCCATGGCCGCCCCGGCCAGCCACACGCCGGCCAAATCGGCGAAACCCGCCGCTTCCAAGCCGGCCGCCTCCAAGTCCAGACAGGCCGCGCCGGCACGCAGCGCCGGGCGGGCCAAACCCGCGCAGGCCACCCGCGGGACGAGCGCGCGGGGCCGTCCAGCCCCCGGCAAGAAAGGCCGTTCGGTCGCCCGCCGCGCCGCCCCGGCCGCGGCCGGCGCTGCCGCCCTGAGCGCCGCGCCCGGCGAGATGCCGCGTTTCGCCGCGCCAGCACCCGGCGCCGTGCTCCAGGCCTTCGATGGCGAGCAGAACAAGGGCGTCGACATCGCCGGCCATGCCGGCGATCCGGTGGCCGTGGCCGCCGACGGCAAGGTGGCGTTCGTGGGCACCGAGCTGGCGGGCTACGGCCGCACGGTGATCGTGGAACACGGCGGCCAAGTGATCAGCGCCTATGCCCATGTGCGCAACATCCGCGTGCGTGAGCAGCAGATGGTCCGCCAGGGCGAGGTGATCGCCGAGATCGACGACGGCGATGCGGGCGAAGAAAGCCGCCTGCACTTCGAGATCCGACGCCAGGGTGTGGCGGTCGATCCGCAGCTGTACATGTCGCGCTGACACGTCCCTCGGGTGCCCGGTGATGCAACCGGGCGTCGGCGATGCACCAGCATGGGGCAAGGTCGCGGCACGCAATTTGCAAGAAATTGTGTCCAAAAGCATCCCTCATGTTGAACTTTCTTTCGCGCCGCCTCGGACGGCTCAGCGTCGGCCGCAAGCTCCTGGTGATCTATCTGCTGGACCTCACGGCGGTGATCTTCATCAGCGGCATCCTGATCAACGAGAAGTTCATCGCCATCGATTTCGGCCGCAAGGAAGCCGCAGGCACGGCCTACATCGACGGCGTGCGGCCCACCCTGATGGCGCTGGCCGGCTGGCAGGGCGCGCGGGCGGCGGACGACGCCACGCTGGCGCGCGTCGAGCGGCACTGGGGCGAAGGCATGCAGAGCGCCGAGGCCAGTCGCCACTTCCGCCATGACGCCCAGGCCTGGCGGCGGGCGCCGCAGCCCGAGCGCGACGCCGCGGCCCGGGCGGCACTGGAGAGCGGCCGGGCGCTGGTCACGCGCGTGGGCAACCAGTCCAACCTGATCCTCGATCCGGACCTGGACAGCTACTACACCATGTCGCTGCTGCTGCTGCGCTTTCCGGAGCTGATGGAGCTGGGCGCGGCCATGCGCAGCCAGCTCGTCGCCCATCGCCAGACCCGCACGCCCCTGGAGCGGACGGAATCGAACACGCGCTTCTTCATCCTGGAGGGCCGGCTCGACACCGTGGCCGCCGCCATCCGCAGCGACTACGGCGAGGCCTTCGCCGCCGCGCGGGGTCCGCTGGCCGGCGCGCTGGATGCTTCCCGCGGCCGGCTGCTGTCCGCCATCGAGGACTTCCGCCGCGCTGCCCGCGCGGCCCAGGAGCAGGACAGCGCACCGCTGGCCGCCTTCGACCCCGCCCAGCAGGCGCTGTTCGCCCGGCTGGACGAGGCCTGGAGCGCCACCAGCCGCGAGATGAGTACGCTGCTCGCCGTGCGCGAACACGGCTTCTTCACCCGCATGTGGCTGCACCTGGGCACGGCGCTGTTCCTGCTGCTCTTGATCCTGAGCGCAGTGTTCTATGTGGCACGGCAGATCTCCAAGCCGCTGCGCCGCCTGTCGGACGTGGTGGACACGGTGCGCCGCACCGGCGACCACACGCTGCGCGCCAGCTGGCACAGCAACGACGAGATCGGCCGCCTGGTGGTGGGCTTCAACGACATGCTGGCCCAGCTCGACCGCGAGCGCCGCATCCAGCAGGAGCTGGCGGCCTCGGCGCGGGCGGCGGATGCCCAGCGCGAGCTGGTCGAATCGATCCCGATCCCGCTGATGGTCACGGCCATCCCGGGCCACGAGGTGCTCAACGCCAATGCGCCGGCGCAGGCCTGGCTGGGCGGCCGCTCGCAGGATCCGTGGGCCCAGGGGCTGGAGCCGGGCGTGCGCGCCCGCTTCTTCCAGCAGCTGGCCGACCGCCGCGCCGTCGACGAATTCGAGGTGCGCTGGCAGGGCGGCGGCGCCCCGGGCTGGGCGGTGCTGTCGGCCCGGTTGATCCACTACCAGGGCCAGGAGGCGATGCTCACCGCCTTCACGCCGATCAACCAGCTCAAGCACATGGAGCAGCGTCTCAAGCTGTGGGCCAAGGTGTTCGAGGCCTCGTCCGAAGGCATCCTGATCATCAATGCCGAGCACGACATCATCACCGTGAACAACGCGCTGTGCCGCGGCACCGGGCACGACCTGGCCGACCTGGTCGGCCAGAGCCCGGCCCTGCTGCTGGCCGACGACGGCGCCCACCTGCGCACGCTGTGGCCGGCGCTGGACAAGCGCGGCGCCTGGCAGGGCGAGGTGCTGATGCGCCGCCGCGACGGCCATGCCTACCCGGCCTGGATCGTGGCCAGCGTGGTGCGCGACGGGCCGGACCGCATCTCGCACTACATCTTCACCTCCATCGACATCAGCGACCGCAAGCGCAGCGAGGAGCGCATCCGCTACCTGGCGCTGCACGACGTGCTCACCGGCCTGCCCAACCGCTCCCTGTGTGCCGAGCGGCTGCGCGAGGCCATCGACCGGGCGCAGTCCGCCGGCCGCGGCGTGGGCGTGCTCTTCATCGACCTGGACCGCTTCAAGAACATCAACGATTCGCTGGGCCACCATGTGGGCGATGCACTGTTGCGCTCGGTGGCGCAGCGCTTTGCCGACTCGGTGCGGCCCGTGGACACGGTCAGCCGCCTGGGCGGCGACGAGTTCATGGTCATCCTCGACGGTGTGCGCGGCAGCGACGACCTGGCCGCGGTGGTAGAGCAGCGCATCCTGCCCGCCGTGCGCGAGCCGCACGAGGTGCACGGCTCGCGCCTTTACGTCTCGTGCAGCGTGGGCATGGCCATGTACCCGGAAGACGGCGCCGACATCGACACGCTGATGCGGCATGCCGACATGGCGATGTACGACAGCAAGTCCAGCGGCCGCGACACCGCCCGCTTCTTCACGCCGGCCATGAACGCCCGTGCGCAACAGCGCCAGCAGGTCGAGTCCTGCCTGCGCCACGCCATCGAGCGCGGCGAGCTGTGGCTGGCCTACCAACCGCGCATCGAGGCAGGCTCGGGCCGCACCATCGGTGTGGAGGCGCTGCTGCGCTGGCACAGCCCCGAGCTGGGCGCCGTTCCGCCGGCCGAGTTCATTCCCATCGCGGAGGAAAGCGGACAGATCGTGGCGCTCGGCGACTGGGTGATCCAGCAGGCCTGCGCCCAGCACGATGCCTGGCGACGCTCCGGCCTGGGCGAGCTCACCGTCTCGCTCAACATGTCGGCCGTGCAGCTGCGCACCAGCGGCGTGCCCGAAGTGCTGCGCGCGGCACTGGCTCGCCACCAGGTCAATCCGGCCCACCTGGAGGTGGAACTGACCGAGTCCACGCTGATGGAGACGGCCGAGGAGACCATGGCCCAGCTGCACGCGCTCAAGGCCCTGGGGCTGACGCTGTCCATCGACGACTTCGGCACGGGCTACTCGAACCTCAACTACCTCAACCGCTTCCCCATCGACAAGCTCAAGATCGACCGCTCCTTCGTCCAGCAGATGCTGGAGGACCCGGCGCAGCTGGCCATCGCGCGGGCCATCATCGGCCTGGGCCACACGCTGGGCCTGCGGGTGGTGGCCGAAGGCGTGGAGCGGCCCGAGCATGCGCAGATGCTGCATGCCGCGCGCTGCGACGAACTGCAGGGCTTCCACTTCGGCCGGCCGATGCCGCCCGCCGAACTGGAGCGCTGGCTGCGCAGCCAGCGGCCGGCGGAGCTCGTAGCGGCCTGATCGCCTGGCGCGGTTGGGTCGCGAGGGCTTCCTCAGACGCCGGGCGCGGCGCACTCGGGCGCCACGCGGTCCATCGCCTTCGCCAGTTGCGCCGTCAGCCGCTCGGCATAGCGCGGCCCCGGGTGCACGCCGTCGGCCATGTCGGCCGGATCGAAGTGCACCGCGCCCCAGTCGGCGAACACGCTCCCGGTCTCGGCAGCGATGCGGCGGGCGATGGCGTCGTTCTCGTCGCGGCCTGCCATTCCGCCGATCACCCGCGACAGCCCGGTGATGAGCGGCGTGCGCCCCTGGGCCTTCACATGCGCCACCATCGCCCGGAATGAGGGCTCGTAGGGATAGTGGTGGCCGGCATCGTTGATGCCGTACTGCAGCACCACGATGCGGGCCCGCAGTGTGAGCCGTTCGAACTGCGGCTGGCGCGCATAGGCGCTGTCGCCGGGCACCGAGTTGTCCTCCACTCCATAGAGCGGTCGCAGGCGCTTGAGGATGGCGGCCGGCGGCTCGGCCAGCCGATGGGCGCCGTTGTGGGCGCCATGCAGGATGGAATCGCCCCACAGCGCGACGCTGCAGTCGGGCTGCTGCTGCAGCTTCTGCTGGCGGCTCCATTGCTCCTCGTCCTGCGGCGACAAGTTGCGCCACGCAACGCGGCTGGGTGCACAGCCCGCGAGCGCGGCTGCCAGCACCAGCCACGGCAACGCCCGCGCCACCGCGCCGGCAGTTCTTTCATTCATTGCCCTACTCCCTGAAGAATCTCGCCGCGGCGGGGCTGCAGCGGCGGGCCCGGTCAAATGCCGGGCGGCAGGAATGTTAGGGCGATTCTGGAAAGCAACCTTGAGGTGAACTGGGAGAAGCCAGGCCACGCAGCGGTGCAGCGCGCAACCGTCCGCTCATGGCGAGCCTCAGCCCGGGCTCAACGCGTCGACCTGGGGAGGTCGGACGCGGCGGCTGCCGGCGTGCGCAGCCAGTCGGCCTCCCATCCGCCCCCGAGCGCCTGGATGAGCGCCACCGCCGAGGCCTGCCGCGACAGCTGGGCATTGAGCAGGCTGCGCCGCGCGCTCAGGGCCGAGGCCTGGGCCGTCACCACGTCGGTGTAGTTCACCTGGCCAGCGCGGTAGCGGTTGAGAATCTGCTGCTCCGTCAGGTCCGCGGCTTCCGAGGCCTGGCGCAGCAGCACGGCCTGCTCGGCCTGCGCAGCGGCATTGCTCAACTGGTCCTCCACCGCCTGGAAGGCAGTCAGTACGGTCTGCCGGTAGCTGGCCACCGCGCCCTGGTAGGTGGCGCCGGCCGCATCCACCTGGGCCGCGATAGCGCCGCCATCGAACACCGTCTGCGCGGCCGAGAGGCCCAGCGCCCACAGCAGGTTGGAGGCATTGAACAGGTCGCCCACCCGGCTCGCGCTGCCGGTGACCGAGGCCGTGAGATTGAGGCTGGGAAAGTAGGCGCTGCGGGCGATGCCGATCTGCGCATTGGCCCGCGCCATCGCGCGTTCGGCCGCCGCGATGTCGGGCCGGCGCTGCAGCAGTTCGGCCGGCAGGCTGAGCGGCACCGCGGGCACCACCGGCAGCCAGTCTGCCTGCGGTGCGATGCGGAAGTCGGCCGGCGCCACGCCCACCAGCACGGCGATCGCATGCTCCAGCACGGCCCGGTCGCGCACCAGGCCCGCACGGTCCGAACGCGCGCTGACCAGTTGGGTCTGAGCCTGCAGCACGTCGGTCTGCGCCGCGATGCCCGCCTGGTAGCGGTTGCGCGTGATGGTCAGCGAGCGCTCGTAGCCTTCGAGCGTGCGATCCAGCAGCGCGATCTCGGCATCCGTCGCGCGCAGCTGCAGGTAGTTGGTGGCCAGCGCGCCCGTGGCCGACAGCCGGGCCGCCGCCAGGTCGGCCTGGCTGGCCTGCGCGCTGGCACTGGCGCTTTCCACCGACAGGCGCAGGCGGCCCCAGAGGTCGGCGTCCCAGCTCGCCGTGAGCCCGGCCGAGAAGCTGTTGGACGGCGACGTGCCGCTGTTGCTCCGGACAGGCCCGCTGCGGCGGCCGCTGCCGCTGGCCGTGAGCGACGGCAGCAGCGAGGCGCGCTGCTCGCGCACCAGCGCCTGGGCCTGGCTGTAGGCGGCCACGGCAACGGCGATGTTCTGGTTGTTCACCTGCACGCGCTCGGCCAGCGTATCGAGCTGGGCATCGTCGAAGCGCTTCCACCACGGCCCCTTGTCCAGCGTGTCGCCCGGCGTGGCGGGCAACCAGCCGGCCACGGCCGGTGCCTCCTTGAAGGCCATGGGGGCGGCATCGGCCGGCTGCATATAGCGCGGCCCCACGGCGCAGCCGGCCAGCAGGACGGCTGCCGGCGCCGCCAGCAGCAGCTGCCGGCGCGCGAGGAAGGCGGAAGGAGCGAGGCGGGTCATCATCGGGTGGGAGCGTGTTCGTGGATGCCGATGGGCGGCACGCGGCCGCCGCCGGGACGCAGGCGGTCCATCAGCACATAGATGACGGGCACGGTGAGCAGCGTGAGCAGCTGGCTGGCGACGAGGCCGCCGATGATGGTCACGCCCAGCGGCTGGCGCAGTTCCGAGCCCACGCCGAAGCCGATGGCCAGCGGCAGCGCGCCCAGCATGGCGGCCAGGGTGGTCATGAGGATGGGCCGCAGCCGCAGCAGGCTGGCCTCGCGCACTGCCTCGGTGGCCGTGAGACCGCGCTGGCGCTGCGCCTCCAGCGCGAAGTCGATGATCATGATGGCGTTCTTCTTGACGATGCCGATCAGCAGGAAGAGACCGATGAGCGCCATGATCGACAGGTCCATGCGCAGCATCAGCAGCGCCAGCACTGCACCCACGCCGGCCGAGGGCAGCGTGGTGAGTACCGTCACCGGATGGATCAGGCTCTCGTACAGGATGCCCAGCACGATGTAGATGACCACGATGGCCCCGACGATCAGCAGCGCCTGCTGGTTGCCGCTCTGCTGCGCCGCGCGCGCCGTGCCGCCGAAGCTGCCACGCACGTTGATGGGCAGGGCCACGTCGTTCTCGGCCTGCTTGATGGCCGCCTGCGCCTCCTGCAGCGTCACGCCCTCGGGCAGGTTGAAGGAGATGGTGCTCGACAGCTCGGTGTCTTCATGGCTGATGGAGCTGGGCACCGCCCTTTCCTTTAGCGTGGCGAAGGCCGACAGCGGGACCAGGGTCGTCGTGCTGGTGGCCAGCGCCTGGCCGGTGGAGGCGCCGCGCTGCCCCGGGTTGGCCGAGGTGGTGGTCGAGGTGCCGGTGCTGGTGTCGGTATTCGCCTGCAGCGAGGTGCTGCCCGTGCTGCCGTCCGCGTTGGTCGTGCTGCTGAGCGTCGAAGGCACGTACAGGTCCTTCAGCGCCAGCGGCGAGGTCTGGAAGCGCGGCGCCCATTCCATGATCACCGAGTACTGGTTGAGGTCGTTGTAGATGGTCGCCACCGAGCGCTGACCGTAGGCGTTGTAGAGCGCACTGTTGAGGGCCGTCGTGTTGACACCCAGCCGCGCGGCCGCGTCGCGGTCCACCGACAGAAAGGTCTCGACGCCGTTGTCGTTGGAGCTCTCGCCGTCCACATCGGCCAGCTGCGGCAGCTCGGCCATGCGCGCCGCCAGCTTGGCCGAGGCGGCGCGCAGATCGGTGATGTTGTCGGCGCGCAGGGTGTACTGGTAGGTGGAATTGCTGGAGCGTCCGCCCATGCGCAGCTCCTGCACCGGCCCCAGGGAGACCCGCAGGCCCGTGAGCTGGTTGAGCTGCGGCCGCAGCCGGTCGATCACCACCTGGGTCTTCACGCCGCGCTCGGCCAGCGGCTTGAGGTTGACGAACATGAAGCCGCCCCCTGCACGCGTGCCGCCGGTGAAGCCCACCACCGTGTCCACGGCCGGGTCGGCCTTGATGATGTCCACCGCCTGCTTGAGCTTGGCCGACAGCGCGACGGACGAGATGCTCTGGTCGGCCCGCAGGCCGGCGTTGATCTGCCCGTTGTCCTGCTGCGGGAAGTAGCCCTTGGGCACGTGGACGAACAGGTAGACGTTCAGGCCGATCACCGCCAGCAGCGAGATCACCACGATGGTCTTGCTGGCCAGCGCCCAGTCCAGGCTGCGGGCATAGCCACGAAGGATGCCGCCCCACAGACGGTCGCCCTGGCGGCCCAGCCAGGCGCTGACCGGGGCCCAGCGGCGGCCCAGCGGCCCGGGCGGGCGGCGCTGGTACCAGCTCTCGGCCCGCAGCAGGGCCGCGCACATCATGGGCGTGGTGGTGAGCGAGATCACCAGCGAGATCAGCACCGCCACCGACAGCGTCACGGCGAATTCGTGGAACAGCCGCCCCACCTGCCCGCCCATGAACAGCAGCGGGATGAACACCGCCACCAGTGACAGGCTGATGGACAGCACGGTGAAGCCCACCTCGCGCGCGCCCTGCAGCGCCGCCTGCAGCCGGCCCATGCCGTTCTCGATGTGGCGCTGCGTGTTCTCCAGCACCACGATGGCGTCGTCCACCACGAAGCCGGTGGCCACCGTGAGCGCCATCAGGCTCAGGTTGTTGAGCGAGAAGCCCAGCAGGTACATCACGCCGAAGGTGCCCAGCAGCGACACCACCGTGGCCACGGTCGGGATGATGGTGGCCCGCGCCCGGCGCAGGAAGAGCCCCACCACCAGCACCACCAGCGCGACCGAGATCATCAGCGTGAACTCGACCTCGTGCAGCGCCGCGCGGATGGAGGCGGTGCGGTCCGAGGCCACCTGCACCTCGATGTCCTGCGGCAGCTGGGCCTTGAGCGAGGGGATGAGCGCGCGCACCGCGTCCACCGTCTCGATCACGTTGGCATCGGCCTGCGCCCGCAGCAGCACCACGATGGCTGGTTGGCCGTTGAACAGGCCCAGCGTGCGCGTGTTCTCCACGCTGTCGATCACCTCGGCCACGTCCTTCAGGCGCACCGCCGCGTTGTTGCGCCAGGCGATCACCAGGTCGCGGTAGTCGGCCGCGCGCAGGCCGGGGGATGGCGTGTAGATCTGCAGCCGCCGGTCCTCGCTCTCGATCACGCCCTTGGGACGGTTGGCGTTGTTGGCCTGGATGGCGGCACGCACGTCCTCGGTGCTGATGCCCAGTCGGTTGAGGCTGAAGGGCTCCAGCTCCACCCGCACGGCGGGCAGCGAGCCGCCGCCGATCTCCACGTCGCCCACGCCCTCGACCTGCGAGAGGCGCTGGCTCACGATGTTGGAGACCGTGTCGTAGATCTGCCCGGGCGTTCGCGTCTTGGAGGTGAGCGCGATGATCATGACCGGCGCCGCAGCCGGGTTGGCCTTGCGGTAGGTCGGGTTGCTGCGCAGCGTGGCGGGCAGGTCGACGCGGGCCGCATTGATGGCGGCCTGCACCTCGCGCGCGGCCGAATCGATGTCGCGGTCCAGGTCGAACTGCAGCGTGATGCGCGTGGAGCCCACCGAGCTGGTGGAGGTCAGCTCATTCACGCCGGGAATCACGCCCAGCCGCCGCTCCAGCGGCGTGGCCACGCTGCTGGCCATGGTGTCGGGACTGGCGCCGGCGATGCTGGCACTGACGCTGATGACCGGGAAGTCCACCTTGGGAAGCGGCGACACCGGCAGCTTGAAGAAGGCCAGGATGCCCGCCAGCGCGATGCCGAGTGTCAGCAGCACCGTGGCCACCGGCCGCAACACGAAGGGGCGCGACAGGTTCACGCGCGTGCCTCCGGCGCATGAACCGCAGGACCGCCGTCGTCGTCATCCTCGGGACCGCGCTTGCGCGAGAAGCGCCGGCCCAGCCGGTCGAAGGCCAGGTAGATCACAGGCGTGGTGAACAGCGTGAGCAGCTGCGACAGCACCAGCCCGCCGAAGATCGACAGGCCCAGCGGCCGGCGCAGCTCGGCGCCCTCACCCAGGCCCAGCATCAGCGGCACCGCCGCGAACAGCGCCGCCAGTGTCGTCATCAGGATGGGCCGGAAGCGCAGCAACGCGGCCTGGCGGATGGCTTCTTCCGGCGGCTTGCCCTCGTTGCGTTCGGCGTCGATGGCGAAGTCGATCATCATGATCGCGTTCTTCTTGACGATGCCAATCAGCAGGATGATGCCGATGATGCCGATCACGCCCAGGTCGTTGCCGGTGAGCATCAGCGCCAGCAGCGCGCCCACGCCCGCCGAGGGCAGCGTCGAGAGGATGGTCATCGGGTGCACATAGCTCTCGTACAGCACGCCGAGCACGATGTACACGCACACCACCGCCGCCAGGATCAGCCACAGCTGGCTGGTGAGCGAGTTCTCGTAGGCCCCGGCCGCGCCCAGGAAGCGCAGGTTGATGCTGGCGGGCACGCCGATCTCCTTCGCCGCCGCGCGGATGGCGGACACCGACTTGCCCAGCGCCACGCCCGGCGCGGTGTCGAAGCCGACGGTGGCCGCGGGGTACTGCGCCACCCGCGTGATCTGCAGCGGCGCGGGCTGCTCGCGCACAGTGGCGAAGGCCGACAGCGGCGTGGCCGTACCGCCGCCGGTGCGCAGCTGCAGGCTGCCCAGGCCCTGGGGCGAATCGAGCCCCTCGCGCTGCGCCTCCAGGATCACGCGGTACTGGTTGGTCTCGGTGAAGATGGTGGAGACGATGCGCTGGCCGAAGGCGCTGTAGAGCGCATCGTCCACCGAGCTGGCCGTGACCGACAGGCGCGAGGCCGTGTTGCGGTCGACGTCCACATAGGCGGCCAGGCCCTGCGCGCCGGCGTCGGTGGTGGCATTGCGCACCAGCGGCTCGTTGCCCAGGCGCGCCACGAGCTTCTTCGCCCAGTCGTTGACAGTGGCCGTGTCCGAGCCCTCCAGCGCCACACGGAATTCGGTGGGGCCGGATTCGGCATCGATGGTCAGGTCCTGCGTGGGTTGCAGGTAGAGCTTGACGCCCGCCACCTGCGCCCGCACCGCCTGCGTCAGCCGGTTCATCACCACGTCCTGCGCGTCGCGGCTGCGGCGCAGGTTGATGAGCATGCTGCCGGTGTTCAGGGCCATGTTGCTGGCGCCGTCCACGCCCACCACCGAGCTCACGCTCTGCACATCGGCATCGGCCAGCACGACGGCGGCCGCGCGCTCCTGCAACTGGGCCATGCGCTCGTACGACACGTCCTGCGAGGCCTCGATTCGGGCCTTGAGCTGGCCGGTGTCCTGCGTGGGGAACAGGCCCTTGGGGATGACCACGTACAGCAGCGCCGTGAGTGCCAGCGTGGCCACCGCCACCACCAGCGTCAGGCCCTGGTGGCGCAGCACCCAGCCCAGGCCCACGTCGTAGCGGGCGATCACGCGGTCGAAGAAGCGCTGCACCGTACGCCCGAGCCGGCCGCCGCTCTTCGATTCGGGTTCGAGCCAGCGGGCGGCCATCATCGGCACCAGCGTGAGGGAGACCACGGCCGAGATCAGGATGGTGATGGCCAGCGTGACCGCGAACTCGCGGAACAGCCGGCCGACGACGTCCTGCATGAACAGCAGCGGGATCAGCACCGCGATCAGCGACACCGTGAGCGAGATGATGGTGAAGCCGATCTGCGAGGCGCCGTCGAGCGCGGCCTTGAACGGCGGCTCGCCCTCCTCCAGCTTGCGGGCGATGTTCTCGATCATCACGATGGCATCGTCCACCACGAAGCCAGTGGCGATGGTCATGGCCATCAGGCTCAGGTTGTTGAGCGAATAGCCCAGCAGGTACATCACGCCGGCCGTGCCGATGAGCGAGATGGGCACCGCGATGCTGGCGATGATGGTGGCGCGCAGGCTGTGCAGGAACAGGAAGATGACCAGCACCACCAGCACCACGGCCAGCACGAGTTCCATCTGCACATGCTCGACCGAGGCGCGGATGCCGGAGGTGCGGTCCGACAGCACCTCCACCCGCACGTTGGCCGGCATGGCCGCCTGCAGCTCGGGCAGGCGGGCGCGGATCGCATCCACGGTCGAGATCACGTTGGCGCCCGGCTGGCGCTGCACGTTGACGATGATCGACTGGCGCAGCGAGCCGTCGCCGGCCCCGTTGGCCTGGGGCTGGTCGTCCTTGAGGCCGGCCCAGGCGCCCAACTGCGCGTTCTCGGCGCCGTCGACCACGCGTGCCACGTCCGACAGCCGCACCGGCGCGTTGTTCTTCCAGGCGACGATCAGCTTCTTGTAGTCGGCCGCGGTGAGCAGCGCGTCATTGGCGTTGATGGTGTAGGCGCGCTGCGGCCCGTCGAAGCTGCCCTTGGCGCCGTTGGCATTGGCCGCGGCGATGGCGTTGCGCAGCGTGTCCAGCCCGATGCCGGCCGAGGCCAGCGCCTGGGTGTTGGCCTGGATGCGCACGGCCGGCCGCTGGCCGCCTGCCAGCGTGACCAGGCCCACGCCGCTGACCTGGCTGATCTTCTGCGCCAGCCGGGTGTTGACGATGTTCTGCACCTCGGTCAGCGGCAGGGTGTCGGCCGTGACCGCCAGCGTCATGATGGGCGCGTCGGCCGGGTTGACCTTGGCATAGACCGGCGGCGCGGGAAGGTCGGTGGGCAGGAAGGAACCGCCCGCGTTGATGGCGGCCTGCACCTGCTGCTCGGCGACGTCCAGCGTCTGGTCCAGGTCGAACTGCAGCGTGACGATGGACACGCCCGCCGCGCTGGTCGAGCTCATGCGGTTGAGGCCGGCCATCTGGCCGAACTGGCGCTCCAGCGGCGCGCTGACCGTGCGGCTCATGACCTCGGGGCTGGCGCCCGGGTAGAGCGTCTGCACCTGGATGGTCGGATAGTCCACCTGCGGCAGCGCCGCCAGCGGCAGGAAGCGCAGGCCCACCAGGCCGGCCAGCACGATGGCCAGCATCAGCAGCCCGGTGGCGACCGGCCGCTCGATGAAGGGACGCGAGGGATTCATCGGCCTTCACCGCTGCCGCCACCACCGCCGCCTTCGCGCCGACGCTGTTGCAGGCGCTGCCAGCGCTCGATGGCTTCGGGATCGCCCTTGTCCAGGCCGTCGAGCATCGCCTGGATGCGGGCCAGCCGTTCGGGGTTGTCGCGGGCACTGTCGAGCATGCGCTGGCGCTGCTCGGGCGTGGGCAGTGCGGGCGCAGGCGAGGCGGCAGCGGACGCAGGCGCGCCGGCAGCGGGCGCCGAGGCCCCTGCTTGCGGCGCCGACGCACCGGCGGCGGGCGCGCCCGTACCCTCGGCCCCGCGGCGGCGTTGCCCGCCCTGGCGTGGGCCGGTGGCCGGGCGCTCACCCTGCAGTTGAACGCGTGAGCCGTCGTTGAGCCGGTCGCCGCCTTCGGTCACCACCTTATCGCCGGCTTGCAGGCCCGAGGTGATGGCGATCACCTCCGGCGTGGACTCGCCGCGCTTGACGGGCCGCACCTCCACCGTGCGGTCGTCGCGGATCACATAGACATAGGGGCCGGTGGGCCCGGTGCGCACCGCGGTCACCGGCACCACCAGCGCGTCAACCGTGCGCAGCGTGAGCCGCAGGTTCACGAACTGGCTGGGAAAGAGCTTGGCCTGCGTGTTGTCGAAGCGGGCCTTGGCCTTGACGGTGCCGGTGCCCACGTCGACCACGTTGTCGAGCGTGGAGAACACGCCTTGATCGAGCACGTCGCTGCGGGTGCGATCCAGCGCCGTGGCCTGCAGCCTGGACCCGGTGGCCTGCTGCGCCTGGATGTCGGGCACGCGGTCCTGCGGCACCGAGAACTGCACGTCGATCGGGTTCATCTGCGTGATGACGGCGACGCCGGTGGTCGCATTGGCCGCCACGTAGTTGCCCGGGTCCACGGCACGCAGGCCGATGCGGCCCGTCACCGGGGCGGTGATGCGGGTGAAGTCGAGGTTGAGCTGCGCACTGGCCTCGGCGGCCTTGTCGCTGACCACCGTGCCTTCGAGCTGGCGCACCAGCGCGGCCTGGGTATCCACGTCCTGACGGGCGATGGAGTCCTGCGAGAGCAGCGTGCGGTAGCGCTCCAGCGTGACGCGGGCAGCAGCCAGTTGGGCCTCATCGCGAAGACGCGTCCCACGCGCCTGGTCCAGTGCCTGCTGGTAGGGGCGCGGGTCGATACGGGCCAGCAATTGGCCCTTTCGCACCATCTGGCCTTCGGTGAACAACACCTCGGTCAGCACGCCGCCGACCTGCGGCTTGAGCGTGACGGTCGCCAGGGGCGTGACCGTGCCGAGTGCGTCAAGCGTGATCGGCAACTGCATGCTGCGCACCACGGCATGGCCGACGGTGACGCTGCCGAAGGCACCTGCCGCCCCACCAGGCCCACCAGGCCCACCGGGACCGCCCGGGCCTCCGGGGCCTCCGGGTCCACCGCGGCCCGGCGGCCCGCCGAAGGCGGCGCTGCCTTCGGCAGCCGGGCGGTGCACCAGGTACCAGCCGAGCCCCACCAGGCCGGCCACCAGCACGAGCACCGCCGCGCCCCCCAGCCAGCGGCTGCGCCGCCCCGGAGGCCGCGCGGGCGGCACCACCGGCTCTGCGGCGTTCGAAGTCTCGGAAGGGGGAGTGTGGCGAGGGTCCATGGATGCGTGGCAGGCGTGCGGCTGGGCGTGCCGCGAGTAGAGCGGGAAATCGTAGCTGCGATGTGGGAGCGACCGTAAAGCGGCGGTAAAGCCTCGCCCCTGTCGGCCGCCGCCCCGTCGGGCGACTCGCGGGCGGCCGCCGCGCAGCCTCAGCCCGCTGCCGTTCGCGCCGCCATCCTGCCGTTCGCGCCAAGCTGGCGCCATTCATCGCAGGCCGGTGGCGGCGGGCCCGGGCCGCCGGCACAGTCCCCTCCCATCGCAGCCTGCCTGCCGGCGGCCCTCATCCACCTGACCTCACTCAAGGAGTTTCCATGCTCACCGATTCCATGCTCTTCCAGATCGTCGCGCACACCCCCACCTGGGTGTTCGCCGTCTTCGCGGTGCTGGCCTGGCGCGGCGCGCGGCAGTTGGTGACGCGCGAGGTCAGCCTGGCCGGCGTCACCGTGCTGCCGCTGGCGCTGGTCGGCTTCGCGCTCTATGGCGTGGCCTCGGCCTTCGGCCATTCGCAGGCTGGCCTGCTGGCCCTGGTGGCCTGGGTGGTCGCTGCCGCCGCCAGCGGCTTCTGGATGCAGGCGCGGCCGCTGTCGCCGCGCACCCAGTACGACCCCGAGCTGCGCGAGTTCCTGCTGCCCGGCAGCCCCTGGCCGCTGGTGCGGATGATGGGCATCTTCCTCACCAAGTACGTCGTCGGCGTGACGCTGGTCTTCCATCCCGGCCTGGCGCAGGACAGCGGCTTCGCCCTGGGCATCAGCGCCCTGTACGGCCTGTTCAGCGGCATCTTCGCGGGCGGCGCCCTGCGGCTGTGGCGCCTTGCGATCAGCGCCGACCGTGCCGCGTCGCTGGCCTGATCCTTCTCCACCCATTGCCGCGAATCCATCATGCGCCCCGAACTGTCTTCCGCCGCCCTCGATGTCCTGGCACAACGCCGTGCCCGGGCCAAGCTGGGCTGGTTCTGCCACGCCGCCATCTATGCGCTCGTGAACCTCGGACTGATCGTGCTGTCGCTCGCGCAGGGCCGGCACTGGGCAGTCTTCCCGCTGCTGGGCTGGGGCCTGGGCCTGTTCTTCCATGGCCTGGGCGTGTGGGTCTTCGCGCCCGGCAACCCGGTGATGGCACACATGGTGCAACGCGAGCGGGAGCGACTGGCCCGGACCGGCCGCTGACGTCCCGTCCCTCCTTGCTTTCTGAGGCAACATCGCGCCCCATGATCACCGTCCATCACCTCGAAAACTCCCGTTCCCAGCGCGTACTCTGGCTGCTGGAAGAACTCCAGCTTCCCTACGAGATCGTGCAGTACAAGCGCGACCCGGCCACCATGCTGGCGCCGCCCGAGCTCAAGCGGGTGCATCCCCTGGGCAAGGCGCCGGTCGTCACACTCGACGACGGCAGCGTGCTCGCCGAATCCGGCGCCATCCTGGAGACGCTGGCCGAGCGCTACCCCGCGGCCGCCCTGCTGCCCGAGGCCGGTAGCCCCGAGGCCCTGCGCTGCCGCTACTGGCTGCACTACGGCGAGGGTTCGGCCATGCCGCCGCTGCTGCTCACGCTGGTGTTCAACCGCATCAAGGGCGCGAAGATGCCCTTCTTCGTCAAGCCCATCGCCCGCGGCATCGCCGACAAGGCCATGGCCAGCTTCGTGCAGCCACAGCTGCGCCAGCACCTGGACTTCATGGAGTCCGAGCTGGCCCAGCGCGACTGGTTCGCCGGCCCGTACTTCAGCGTGGCCGACATCCAGATGAGCTTCCCGGTCGAGGCGGCCCGCGCCCGGGCCGGCTTGGACGGCAGCCGGCCGAAGCTGATGGCGTGGCTCGAACGCATCCACGCACGGCCGGCCTACCAGCGCGCGCTGCAGCGTGGCGGCCCCTACGCCCTGATGGATTGAGCGCAGCGCCGGCGTCCTTTCCCCAACACCTCGTCCGGAGCGCGCCGCTATGCCCGTTCTTCTGCTCATCCTCAAGTTCGCCGTCGTGACGGTGCTGGTCGCCTCGCTGCTGGAGGCCGCGGTACTGTCGTGGCGCCACACCCGCGGGCTGGGGCCGGCCTACGACTGGAAGTCCGCCGGGCTGTCGGTGATCGACTTCCTGGTGCGCGAATACCCGCTGCGCTGGCTGCTGCCGCTGGCCTTCTGGGTGGGCTGGATGGACTGGCTCTATGCGCACCGGCTGTTCACCCTGCCGCTGGACCACTGGACGGGCTGGGTGGCGGCCTTCCTGCTGCAGGAGTTCTGCTATTACTGGTACCACCGCGCGGCACACCGCGTGCGCTGGTTCTGGTGCACGCATTCCATCCACCATTCGCCCAACGACCTCAACCTGTCGGCGGCCTACCGCTTCGGCTGGACGGGCAAGCTCACCGGCGTCCTGGCCTTCTTCCTGCTCGCTCCGCTGCTGGGCGCGCCGCCGCGGCTGATCCTGCTGATGTTCACGCTCAACCTGCTCTACCAGTTCTGGATCCATGCCACCTGGATCCCGCGCCTGGGCCCGCTGGAATGGGTGCTCAACACGCCCTCGGCGCACCGCGTGCACCATGCGTCGAACCTCGAATACCTGGACGGCAACTACGGCGGCGTGCTGATCATTTTCGACCGCCTGTTCGGCACCTACATCGCCGAGCGCGAGGACGTGAAGCCGCGCTACGGCCTGGTCAAGCCACAGACCTCGTACAACCTGCTGGCCATCGAGTTCGACGGCTGGCGCGCGCTGTGGCGCGACCTTCGCGGCGCGAAGTCGGTGGACGAGGCGCTGGGCTACCTGTGGCGCCCGCCGGGATGGCGGCCCGGCGGCGGCGAGACGACGGAAGAACTGCGTCGCCATGCAATGCGGGCGTCACCGGCTCTGACGCCGGCACCCGTGCCGCGCGGCCCGACGACGGACGCGGTGATCGCGCCACCGCTGCCGGCCCCATGACCCAGCCCTCGGATGCAGCGCCTGGAGGCCGGCCGCCGGCGACCGGCGCATCGGCGATGACCGTCCTGCTGCGCAGCCTCCTGCGCCACTACCTGCATGTGCTGGCCTTGTGCTGCGTGGTGACGGTGTTCACCACGCTGATGTGGCCCACGCGCAGCTACCTGATCCAGCTCGTCTATTCGGTGTGCATCGGCACGATCTGCTGGGCCACGATGGAAGCCGGCCGTTACCTGGTCGACCCGCGCCACTGCCATGGCAACCCCGAGGGCGGCCGTGGCTGGCCCAAGGGCTGGCGCGGACTGGTCCTCACCGTCACCGGCATCCTGGTGGGCTTCTACGTGGGCGACGAGGTGGCCTACTGGCTGATCGGCCCCGGCGACAGCGACGCCGGCCCCGCCAACAAGAACATCATCGGGCTGTACATCACGGTGGCGGCCGGCGCCATCGGCTCCTTCTACTTCCACGCCAAGGGCAAGTCGGCCGCGATGGCCGCAGAGATCGCCGCTGCCGCCCGCGACGCCTCCGAGGCGCGGCTGAAGCTGCTGGAGACGCAGCTGGAACCGCACATGCTGTTCAACACCCTGGCCAACCTGCGCGTGCTGATCGGCACCGATCCCGAACGGGCCGTGGCCATGCTGGACCGGCTCAACGACTACCTGCGCGCCACGCTGGGCGGCTCGCGCAGCACGCTGCATCCGCTGTCGCAGGAATTCGACCGCCTTGCCGACTACCTGGCGCTGATGGCCGTGCGCATGGGGCCGCGCCTGCGCTGCACGCTCGAGTTGCCGCCCGGGCTGCGCGAGGTGCCGGTGCCCCCGCTGCTGCTGCAGCCGCTGGTCGAGAACGCCATTCGCCACGGGCTGGAGCCCCAGGTCGAAGGCGGCGAGATCCGCGTGCTGGCCCGGCGCGAGGACGGCGACCTCGTCATCGACGTCATCGACACGGGCGCGGGCCTGGCCACGGCACCGGATGGCCGGCCTGGCGAAGGCGCAGGCCCGCCGCCTTCGGACGACGGCGCGGCGTCCGCGGGCGGCTTCGGCCTCACGCAGGTGCGCGAGCGCCTGCGCACCCTGCATGGCGAGCGCGGCACGCTCACGCTGAGTTCGCCGCCCGGCGGCGGCACCCGCGCCACCGTCACCCTGCCCCTGCCCGCTTCCGCCTGACCACGCCCTGCCGATGCCGACCGCCCTGATCGCCGAAGACGAACCGCTGCTCGCCCAGTCCCTGCAGGTCGAGCTGGCCCGCGCCTGGCCCGCCCTGCAGGTGACGGCCGTCGTCGGCGATGGCCTGAGCGCCGCCCGCGAGGCGCTACGGCTGCGCCCCGACGTGCTGTTCATGGACATCCGCATGCCCGGTCAGGACGGCCTGGCCGCCGCCGAAGAAATCGCGGAGCGCTGGCCTGCCGACGAAGCGCCCATGCCGCAACTGGTCTTCGTCACCGCCTACGACGAATACGCCGCCCGCGCCTTCGAGGCGCAGGCGCTGGACTACCTGATGAAGCCGGTTCAGCCGCAGCGGCTCGCGCGCACCGTCGCCCGCCTGCAGGAACGCCTGGCCGCGCCCGCGGCCCTGCCGCAGCAGGCACTGGCGCAGTGGCGCGACCTGCTGGGCGCCGCCTCGCCGCCGCGCGGGGAATCGGCGCCACTCAAGTTCATCGCGGCCAGCAATGCGGGCGGCACGACCGTGCGCATGGTGCCGGTGGACGAGGTGCTGTACTTCGAGGCCGCCGACAAGTACGTACGGGTGCTGACGGCCGACGCCGAACACCTGATCCGCACGCCGCTCAAGCAGTTGCTGCCGCAGCTCGATCCGCAGCGCTTCTGGCAGATCCACCGCGCGGTGGTGGTGCGGGCCGATGCCGTCGACGCCGTCCACCGCGACGAAGCCGGCCGCATGCAGCTGACGCTGCGGGGCCGCCCGGATGAGCCGTTGCCCGTGAGCCGACTCTACGCGCCGCTGTTCCGGGCGATGTAGCGCGTGGTGCAGGCGCATGCGAGCGCCCACGAAAAAGCCGCCTGCCGGCAAGCGGCGAGGCGGCTTGGGCGCTGCACGGATCGGCCCTTGGGCCGATCCGCTGCCATCAGCGCCAGTGGTGATGGTGGCGGTAGTAGTACGGTCCGGGGCCGTAGTAGACCGGTGCCGGCTCATACACCACCTGCGGCGGCGGGCGGTAGTACACCGGCGGCGGCGGCCGGTAATACACCGGGGCCGGGGGCGCCACGTAATAGGCTGGCGGGGGGCCGTAGTAAGCAGGCGGAGGGGCCGCCACGCCCACGGCCACGCCCGGCACCGACACGCCCAGCGACCAGCTCACCTGCGCGCTGGCCGACGATGCGGCAAACAGGGCACCCGCCGCAACGGCGGCAGCCGCCGCCAACTTGAAGAAGCCCGTGCGAGAGACATTCATCTCGATCTCCTGGAAAAACTGGGGAAGGACGCCATTCGCAAAACTGCCGTCCACCTGACCCATAGAACGGCCAAAGCCCCGGAAAGGTTCACCCGTGAACGTGACGTTGGTTGCCAGACGTAACCCCTCCGGCATCGTGGGCGCCACTTGCGCTGCAGCGCGGCGAAACCATCGACGCCGGCCCACCCATAAAATTCCCCGATGACTTCTCCCACTGCCCCGCACGGCGACAACAAGAACAACGGCGGCAAGCAGGCTGCCGCGTCCGCGGCCCCGGCCGCCCCGAGCAACTTCCTGCGCCACGTCATCGAAACCGACCTGGAACAGGGCACCTATGACTCGCGCCGCTGGGGCGGTGGCCCGGGCGACGGGCCCTTCCACCAGGCCGGCATGCCCGATCCGGCGAAGATTCGCACCCGCTTTCCCCCCGAGCCCAACGGCTACCTGCACATCGGCCATGCCAAGAGCATCTGGCTGAACTTCGAGCTCGCCAGGGAATACGGCGGCGTGTGCCACCTGCGCTTCGACGACACCAACCCCGAGAAGGAAGAGCAGGAATACGTCGACTCCATCCGCGAGGCGATCCGGTGGATGGGCTATTCCACCGCGCTGGCGGACGTGCCAACGCAGCCCGGCGCCGCGCAGGATCACATCTACTACGCCAGCAACTACTTCGACTTCATGTACCGCGCGGCCGAGCACCTGGTAACGGCCGGCCATGCCTACGTGGACGAGCAGACGCCCGAGCAGATGCGCGCCAACCGCGGCGACTTCGGCACGCCCGGCACCGACAGTCCCTTCCGCAGCCGCACGCCGGAAGAGAACCTCGTCCGCCTGCGCCAGATGAAGAACGGCGAACTGCCCGACGGCGCCGCGGTGCTGCGCGCCAAGATCGACATGGCGAGCCCCAACATCAACCTGCGCGACCCCACGCTCTACCGCATCCGCCGCGCCACGCACCACAACACCGGCGACCAGTGGTGCATCTACCCGATGTACACCTTCGCGCACCCCATCGAGGACGCGCTGGAGCAGATCACCCACAGCATCTGCACGCTGGAGTTCGAGGACCAGCGCCCCTTCTACGACTGGCTGATGGCGCGCCTGATCGAAGGTGGGCTGCTCACCGCCCCGCCGCCGCGCCAGTACGAATTCGCCCGCCTCAACGTCACCCACGTCATCACCAGCAAGCGCAAGCTGCGCCAGCTGGTCGAGGAAGGCCATGTGGACGGCTGGGACGACCCGCGCATGCCCACCCTGGCCGGCCTGCGCCGGCGCGGCTACACGCCCGAGGCACTCAAGCTCTTCTGCGAGCGCAGCGGCACCACCAAGTCCGGCGGCGCCTGGACCGAGTACGCCGCCCTCGAAGCCGCGCTGCGCGATGCGCTGGATCCGGTCGCGCCGCGGGCCATGGCGGTGCTGGACCCGCTGGCCCTGGAGATCACGAACTGGGACGCCACCCTGGGCGCCGGCCACCTGGAGCCCTGCCACGCCCCGGTGAATCCGCACGACGAATCCGCCGGACAGCGCCACTTCACCTTCGGCAAGAGGCTGTGGATCGAACGCGAGGACTTCCAGGCCGTGCCCGAGAAGGGCTACCGCCGCCTCTACCCGCCGCATACCAACGCCAGCAAGCAGGCCATCGACGGCAACAAGGTGCGCTTGAAGTACGGCTACGTCGTGCAATGCACGGGCTTCGAGCAGGACGCCGACGGCAAGGTCACCAAGGTGCTGGCCGAGGTGCTGCCCGACACCAAGAGCGGCACGCCGGGCGCCGACAGCGTGAAGGTCAAGGGCGTGATCGGCTGGGTGGGCGCGCATGACGCCGTGCCCGCCGAGATCCGCCTCTACGAGCGCCTGTTCAAGACAGAGCAGCCCGGCAGCGCCGACACCATCGCCGACGAGCTGAACGACGCCAGCCTGAGCACCGTGCAGGGCTACGTCGAAGCCGGCCTGGCCGGCTCCGCGGCCGAAACGAACTACCAGTTCGAGCGCCTGGGCTACTTCGTGGTCGACGCGAAGGGCTCGGCCGTGGGGCGGCTGGTGTTCAACCGCACGAGCGGGTTGAAGGACAGCTGGGGGAAATGAGCGCTTCGTGTTCGGTCTCGGCCGATACGCAGCAGGCAAGGGCCGGTCCGCAGACCGGCCCTTTTGCATGGAGGGCCTGCAACGCCGCCTAAAATCTGACCTTTCTGGTCAGAACGGGAGAAAACGATGCAGAAATGGCAGATGCAGGACGCCAAGGCGCGCATGTCCGAGCTGGTGAAGTCCGCCCAGGAACAGCCGCAGGACATCACGGTGCACGGCAAGTCGGTGGCGGTGGTCGTCTCCCGCCAGACCTTTGACCGTCTGTCTCAGGCGCAGGGCTCGCTGCTGGACTTCATGCAGCGCTCGCCGCTGGCGGGCCAGGACGACCTGGTGTTCGAGCGCGACCCCAGCCCCACGCGCGACGCGGCATTCTGAGTCGTGAGCTACCTGGTCGACACCAACGCGCTGTCCGAGTTGCGGCGGCGCGTGCCCGATGCGAACGTGGCCGCCTGGTTCGCCAGGCGGCCACCCACGACGCTGTACCTCAGCGTGCTGACGCTGGGCGAGATCCGAAAGGGCATCGCCGGCGTGCCGGAGCCCGCCAGGCGCCAGGTGCTGGCAGACTGGCTGGAGGTCGACCTGCCGCTCTTCTTCACGGGCCGCGTCCTGGGCATCGACGCCGCGGTTGCCGACCGCTGGGGACGGCTGGTCGCAGAGGCTGGCCGCCCCCTGCCGGCCATCGACAGCCTGCTCGCCGCCACGGCGCTCGTCCATGACCTGGTGCTGGTCACGCGCAACACGCGGGACTTCGCCGGCATGCCGGTGCAGGTCTTCAACCCCTGGCAGGCGGTCTGACCAGCGTCCCTGCCGCCTCGCCTCGATGCCTCTCCCGTCAGCGAACGATGACCTGCACCCGCCTTTCAGCCGCCCAGCACGCCGCCTTCCGCCGCCTGGCGCAGGACCTGCCCGGCATCGACCGCGAGGCCTACGAATCCGCCGGCCGCGACTGGCGCGATCCGGTCATCGGGCTGGGGCCGCGGGACGCGGCGCTGTGCATCTTCGGCCGCGACCCGGGGCGCACCGAGGCGCAGCAGGGGCAGCCCTTTCTGGGCAAGGGCGGGCAACTGGTGCGGGCGGCGCTGCACAGGCAGCGGCATGGGCCAGACGCGCCGGCGCCGGACTTCGCGGAATCCATCGAGGCCGGATCGGGCGTGTTCTGGCTCAACACCGCGCCCTACAAGCCGGTGGGCAACAAGGCCTGGTCGATGGCGGTCAAGCGGCGCTTCCAGCCGCTGATGGCGGAACTGCTCATCGACCTGTGGCACGGCCGCGGTGGCCGGCGCACCGTGATCGCGCTGGGCCGCGAGGCCTTCTTCTGGTTCGGCATCGGGCAACCAGCCGAGGTGAATGCGGCCCTCGACGACTTCTGGGCGCTGGGCGACGAGCGCTATGGCCGCACGCTGGAAGTCGGCTACGCGCACGGCGGCGTCACGCACCCCGTCACGCTCGCGCCGCTGCCGCATCCGTCGCCGGCCAATGCGGTGTGGTTCTCGCGCTTCTCGGCGCTGATGGATGCACGCCTGCGGCACTTGAGCTGACGCCCCGGCGCCTCAATGCGCTTTGCCGCGAAGAGGCCGCGGACGATTGCGCCATGGCGGCGACCGGACTTCAGGGCGGGGCTATGCTCGCCGCCGTCCATGACTGCGCCGCCCCCCCGCCTCATCCGCTTCAACAAACCCTACGGCGTGCTCAGCCAGTTCACGCCCGAGGGGCGCTGGCGCGGGCTCAAGGAGTTCATCGACCTGCCCGGCGTGCATGCGGCCGGCCGGCTCGACGCCGACAGCGAAGGCCTGCTGCTGCTGACCAGCGACGGCCCGCTGCAGGCGCGGATCGCCGATCCGCGGCACAAGATGGAAAAGACCTACTGGGTGCAGGTGGAGGGCCTGTGCACCGACGAGGCGCTGGCGCAGCTGCGCCACGGTGTCGTGCTCAACGACGGGCCGACGCTGCCGGCGCGCGCGCGCCGGCTCGATCCGCCACCGCAACTGCCGCCGCGCGAGCCGCCGATCCGCGAGCGCAAGAACATTCCCACCGACTGGGTCGAGCTGGCCATCCGAGAGGGCCGCAACCGGCAGGTGCGGCGGATGACGGCGGCGGTAGGACTGCCGACGCTGCGGCTGATCCGCGTCGCCATCGGCCCCTTCGTGCTCGACGGGCTGGCGGCCGGCACCTGGGCGGCGCTGGAGGTGCCGCCGGTGCTCGATGCGCCGGTGCCCCGAACTGCCGCGCCCCCGCGCCGCAGCCCACCCCGCCGCCGCCCATGACCCTGCGCACCAAGATCATCGCCCTGGCCGTGCTGCCGCTGCTGGCGGCTCTGGGCCTGGTCGCCTTCGGCCTGCAGCACCAGTCGCGCGACCTGCACCAGCGCGAGCGGCTCCTGATCGAGCAGAGTCACATGGCCCAGCGCCGCGGCGAGCTCCGCAGCTACGTGGACCTGGCTCTGAGCGTGATCCGCCCGCTCTACCAGCGCGGCGACGACGCGGTCACGCGGCAGGAGGCGCTGCGCCTGCTCGGCACGCTGGACTATGGCAACGACGGCTACTTCTTCGTCTACGACCTGCAGGGCCATGTGCTGATGCATTCGCGCCAGCCCGAGCTGGTCGGCCAGTCGCTGTGGGATCTGCGCGATTCGCAGGGCCGCTACACCATCCGCGACCTGATCGGCCGGGCCCGCGCGGGCGGCGGCTACGTCGAATACGAATGGCGCAAGCCCTCGGCGGGCGGTCTGGCGCCCAAGCTGGGCTATGTGCAGGCGCTGGACCGCTGGCAATGGATGGTCGGCACCGGCCTGTACCTGGACGACATCCAGGCCACGCTCGACGCGCTGGACCAGCAGACGAGCGGCAACGTCAGCGGCACGCTGCTGTGGATCGCGGCCATCGCCACGCTCTCGCTCGCGGCCGTGAGCGCGGGCGGCCTGCTGCTCAACCTCAGCGAGCACCGCGTGGCCGAGGCCAAGCTGCGCCAGTTGGCGCGGCGCGTGGTGCAGTCGCAGGAAGAAGAGCGCGCCCACCTGGCCCGCGAGCTGCACGACGGCACCAGCCAGACGTTGGTGTCGGCCAAGCTGCTGGTCGAGTCGGCCGTGGACGGCCTGCAGCGCGAGGGCCGCCCGGTGCCGCCGCTGCTCGCGCGGGCGCTGCAGCGCCTGGGCGAGGCGCTGCTGGAAGTGCGCCACATCTCGCACCGACTGCGGCCCGCGCTGCTCGACACCCTGGGCCTGCCCGCCGCGCTGGAACGGCTGGTGGACGAGGCCGGTGGCGCCGGCCCCACGGTCGCGCTGCAGGTCACGGGCGAGGCCGGCGAGCTGTCGGCCGAGGCCAAGACCGCCCTCTTCCGCGTCGCGCAGGAGGCGCTGACCAATGTCCAGAAGCATGCCGGCGCGGTCCATGTCGACCTGCAGCTGCATTTCGACCCCGGGCTCGTGCGCCTCACGGTGGCGGACGACGGGCTCGGCTTCGATGTGGAGGCGGCGCAGGCCGATCCGCACCGCGGCCTGGGCCTGCGCCACATGCGCGAGCGCATGGAAGCGGCCGGCGGGCGCCTGCGCCTGCAGTCCACGCCCGGCCACACCCGCGTGACGGCCGAACTGCCGCGCGCTTTCAAGGAAGACTCCGCATGACCTCCGCCACGCCCGTGCGCCTGTTCCTGGTCGACGACCATCCGCTGGTGCGCGATGGCCTGCGCGCCCGACTGGAGGCGCTGCCCGGCCTGCGCATCGTCGGCGAGGCCGGCAGCGCCGCCGAGGCCCTGGCCCAGGTCGATGCCGCGCGGCCCGATCTGATGCTGGTCGACGTCGGTATGAAGGACATGAACGGCATCGAGCTGGCCGCCCTGCTGCTGGCCCGGCCGGCGCCGCCGCACGTCGTCATGCTCAGCATGTACGACAACCCCGAGTACGTGCAGCGCGCCCTGCAGGCCGGCGCCCAGGGCTATGTGCTCAAGGACGCGCCGGCCTCCGAGATCGTCGCCGCCATCGAGGCCGTGGCGGCCGGCGGCACCTTCCTGAGCCCGGCGGTGTCGAAAAAGCTGTTCCGCAACCAGGCGCCGCGGCCGCTGCTCACCCCGCGCGAAAGCGAGATCCTGTCGGCCATCGGCCGCGGCGAATCCAGCAAGCAGATCGCCCGCGACCTGGGCCTGTCGGTGCGCACGGTGGACGCGCACCGGCAGAGCATCAAGCGCCGGCTTGGGATCGAGGGGCAGGCGGAGCTGATCCGCTATGCGGTGGAGCACACGCGGCAGTTCGGCCCGGACGGCCGCTGAAGGCCTCGCACAGCGCACCAGGGTTGTCCCTTAGGCAATACCTCGCGGACCGCCCACGCACTGCAACGGATGCGCCGCGCGGCGCCGCTTCCGACACTCGATGGGTTATCCCAACCCTCGAGAGACAACGCACATGCAAAGCCTCCGCCGCCACCTGGTGTGGCTCGTGGTGGCGGTCGTCGGCGCCTTCGCGCTGGCCACTGTCGCCCTCACGCGCGGCGAAAGCGTCAACGCCCTGTGGGTCGTGACCGCCGCCGTCTGCACCTACCTCATCGCCTACCGCTACTACAGCCTCTTCATCGCCGACAAGGTGCTGGGGCTGGACGGCTCGCGCAAGACCCCCGCGCACCGGCACAACGACGGCCTGGACTACGTGCCCACCGACAAGAACGTGCTGTTCGGCCACCACTTCGCGGCCATCGCGGGCGCGGGGCCGCTGGTGGGCCCGGTGCTGGCGGCGCAGATGGGCTACCTGCCCGGGCTGCTGTGGGTGCTGGCCGGCGTGGTGTTCGCCGGCGCGGTGCAGGACTTCATCGTGCTGTTCATCTCCACCCGCCGCGACGGCCGATCGCTGGGCGACCTGGTCAAGCAGGAGATGGGCACCGTGCCCGGCATGATCGCCCTCTTCGGCACCTTCATGATCATGATCATCATCCTGGCGGTGCTGGCCCTGATCGTGGTGAAGGCGCTGGCCGAATCGCCCTGGGGCACCTTCACGGTCGCGGCCACGGTGCCGGTGGCCGTGTTCATGGGCCTGTACCTGCGCTACCTCCGCCCGGGCCGCATTGGCGAGGTGTCGATCATCGGCTTCGTGCTGCTGATGGCCGCCATCTTCGGCGGCCAGGCGGTGAGCGAGAACGCGGCCTGGGCCGCGATGTTCACCTTCGACGGCAAGGCGCTGACGTGGATGCTGATCGGCTACGGCTTCGTGGCCGCCAGCCTGCCGGTGTGGCTGCTGCTGGCACCGCGCGACTACCTGTCGACCTTCCTCAAGATCGGCACCATCGTGGCGCTGGCCATCGGCATCGTGATCGTGATGCCGCAGCTGCAGATGCCCGCGCTCACGCAGTTCGCCGATGGCAACGGCCCGGTGTGGTCGGGCTCGATGTTCCCCTTCCTGTTCATCACCATCGCCTGTGGCGCGGTGTCGGGCTTCCATGCGCTGATCTCCTCGGGCACCACGCCCAAGATGCTCGACAACGAGCGCCATGCCCGCTTCATCGGCTACGGCGGCATGCTGGCCGAGTCCTTCGTCGCGGTGATGGCGCTGGTGGCGGCCTCATGCATCGAGCCCGGCATCTACTTCGCCATGAACAGCCCGGCCGCGCTGGTGGGCAGCACCGCCCAGCAGGCCGCGGCCACCATCTCCGGCTGGGGCTTCATGGTCACGCCCGAGATGCTGGCGCAGACCGCGAAGGACGTGGGCGAGCACACCATCCTGGGCCGTGCCGGCGGCGCGCCCACGCTGGCCGTGGGCATGGCGCACATCCTGCACCAGGTGATCGGCGGCCAGGCCATGATGGCCTTCTGGTACCACTTCGCGATCCTGTTCGAGGCGCTGTTCATCCTGACGGCGGTGGACGCCGGCACGCGCGCCGGCCGCTTCATGCTGCAGGACCTGCTGGGCAGCTTCGTGCCCGTGCTCAAGCGCACCGACTCGCTGCCGGCCAACCTGCTGGCCACGGCACTGACGGTGGCGGCCTGGGGCTACTTCCTGTACCAGGGCGTGGTCGATCCGCTGGGCGGCATCAACACGCTGTGGCCGCTGTTCGGCATCTCCAACCAGATGCTGGCCGCCGTGGCGCTCCTGCTGGGTGTGGTGGTGCTGTTCCGCATGAAGCGCGAGCGCTATGCCTGGGTGGCGGCCGCGCCGGCCGTGTGGCTGCTGGCCTGCACGCTGACGGCGGGCTGGCAGAAGATCTTCTCGTCCGACCCCAAGGTCGGCTTCCTGGCCCATGCTGCGAAGTACACCGAGGGCATCGCCAACGGCGTGCTGGTGGCGCCGGCCAAGACGCCCGAGGCCATGGCCCGCATCGTGTTCAACGACCGGCTCGACGCCGGGCTGTGCGCCCTCTTCATGTTCGTGGTGCTGAGCGTGCTGGTCTACACCGTCCGCGCCTGCCTGTCGGCCCGGGCCGCCAACCGGCCGACGGTGCACGAGACGCCCTACGAGCCGATGGCCGCGGGCGCGCGTGCGGCCGGGGCCCATTGACCGGCATGTGCGCGCCATGGTGAGCCTCGCCACGCTGCCCGAGACCGGGCGCTACATCGCCCGCTCGGTGCGCCAGTCGCTGCGGCTGATGGTGGGCCTGCCCGACTACGACACCTACCTGTCGCACATGGCGCAGACCCATCCGGACCGCGCGCCGATGAGCTACGAGGAATTCTTCCGCGAGCGGCTGGAGGCGCGCTACGGCGCGGGCAAGGGGCGCTGCTGCTGATAAGGGATGGAGCGCTGCCGCCGGCCTTCGCTTCAGCGCTCGGTCATGCCATCACGAAGAGGCGTTCCGTAGGGAGGGATCCACCTCAGTGAGAAACGCATACCGCCCATCGCGTTTCCGGGTGCCAAAAAGGGTTGCGTAGGGAAAGAGGCCCTCGCGCACGTTGCGAACGAAGAGGACGAAGCCGAGATTGAGAACGACGGCGGCGACGGTCTGACCCGGATGGGCTCCCCATCCCCCCAACAAACTCGGCAGCTGCATCAGCGAAAGATAGATGTACGCGTTGTAGGCTCCCACCAGATTCCGCATGAAGGCCCATAACAGCAACGCAGGAATGAGGGCAATTCCGCCAGCGATGCAAAGCTGCAGCACGGCGCCATGTCGCGCGCCGAGGACAAGGCCCGAGCCCAAGGCAAGGATCAACTGCAGAGAGGCAAGGGCGATGACCAATCGCCGCTTGACCCTGTGTGCCTGGCAAAGCAGTGGATCCGGATAGGCCGCAATGATTTGCGCCAGCCGGGAATCCTTGGCCCCAGCCCCCTGAAACTTGGCAAAGGCTTCGGCCTTGCTCATGCCCTGCGATAGACATTCGTGTATCTGTTGCTTGAGGCTCTTTTTCCCCATTTGTCGCTCCCTTTGTTGGGGGAGCAATTTAATCGCTGCCCTGGCCTACCTGCGCCGCACGGCGTGACTTACTGCACGTTCGCCCCCAACAGAGCGCGGCAGGTATCCCTGGAAGCCTCCAGACGAACGGGGCACGTCCAACAGAGGCTGTTGGACGTGCCGGCGCCGTCGCCGCTTGTCGAAGACCAACGAGGGCTTACCGACAGCCGAAGCTGGCCGCCTTGTCGGCATCGCCGCCCAGGTACTGCGCCGCCTTCGGATAGGCGCACACCGGCCGGCTGCGTTCGCTGCCGTCGGCGCGGCGCTGGGTGGCCAGCAGCGCGGCGGGCGCGCGGCCTGTCTCGGTCCAGTCGATCACGGCCGTGACCGCATCGAGCACATTCGGCGCGTCGCCGCCGTTGCAGTGCTGCATGCCGGGCACCATGAACACGCGGTAGCTGTCGTCCAGCTTGGGCGTGGCGCGCGCCGCTTCCTCGTGGTAGCCCATGCTCATCATCGGGTTGAGGGCCGGGTCGGCCCAGCCGTGGTAGGTGATCATCTTGCCGCCGCGGGCCGCGAAGGCGCTCAGGTCGGGGTTGCGTGCATCCACCAGCGTGCTGATGAAGCCGGTGGCGCGGAAGCCCTGGTCCAGGTCGAAGCTACGCCAGTCGGCATCGGGCCGGCTGGCGGGCTGGTCGGCGAAGTAGCGCAGGAAGGTCTGGGCATAGGCGCTCTGGCGGGTCTCGCCAGACGGCAGGGCCTGCGCGCCAGAAGTGGCGGCCGGGGCCCGCGGCATCGAGACGAACCATTCCGCCCAGCCGCTGGTGCCGCTGGCGTCGGGCGCCTCCGAGCCCCAGGGCCAGGCCGGGAACACGGCCTGGCCCTTGTGCT
Source organism: Pseudacidovorax intermedius (assembly GCF_003350475.1). Lineage (GTDB taxonomy): Bacteria > Pseudomonadota > Gammaproteobacteria > Burkholderiales > Burkholderiaceae_C > Xenophilus > Xenophilus intermedius. The sequence continues at coordinate 171,139 of NZ_QQAV01000008.1, read as the reverse complement.
GCATGTCGCGGTGCACGGCCTCCAGCGCAGTGACCTGCGCCTCGCTCAGGCCCGGAAAGTCCGCCCTCGGATCGATGACGCAACGGCGCGGGTCGGTGATCACGCCATCCTTCAGCCCGTCCACCGCGTCGCACTTGGCCACGATGGCCCGGCCGATCTGCGACAGCTGCGCGCCGGTGAAGCCGGCCTTGGCGATCAGCGGCGCGTACGACACGTAGTCGTACATCGTGCCGGTGAAGTTGAGCACCGGCGCACCGGCGGCGATGCCGTCGAAGTCGGCCGGGTAGCGCTGGGCCGACATCAGGCCCTGCCGCCCGCCGGTGGAGCAGCCGTCGAAGTAGGACTTGGCCGGCTTGCGGCCATAGAAGGCCGCGGCCAGGTCCTTCGACGCCTGCGCCGTCAGGTGCACGGCACGGAAGCTGTAGTCGACCAGCTTTGCGAGGTCGTTCTGCGCAAAGCTGCCCAGCGGTTGCGCGATGGCATCGTGGCCGGTGTTGGTCTGCGCGGCGACGAAGCCGCGCTTGAGCGCCTCGTCGCGCAGGGCCACGCGGCTGGGCGCGTCGATGCGCTCGCCGGCATAGCCGCCGTTGCCGCGCATGTAGAGCCGGCCGTTCCAGCGCATGGGCAGCGCCACTTCAACGAGCACCTCGGGGTCGAGCACGGCGACGATGCGGCAGAAGTCCGGCACGCCCTGCGCAGCGGGCGTGGCGGTGGCGCTGAGGACCGTCAGCCGCGTGCCCTCGACCGAGGTCACCTGCTGGCCGAGCCGCGCGCAATCGCCGGTGGCGGCAAGGCTGGCTTCGGCATAGCGCGACGCCGACTGGGCGGAATCGCGGAAGCTGCCGGCGTTCTGCGCCTGGGCGGCACAGCCCAGTGCCGCAAGGCAGAGGGTGGACATGCGAAGGGGGGATGGACGGATCACGCTTGGCTCCTGGTTGTTGGCATTCCGCCGTCGGAAGACGCGTCCCGGCCGGCAGCGGGCTTTGCTGATGAAGCCCGCACCCAGTGTGCCCGTCCGGCGGACGAGCCATCGTCACCTGCGCTACGCGGCGCGGACGGGTGCGCCGCCCGCGAACCGGATCAGGCACCGAGGACGAGGCGGCTGACCACTGCCCCGCCCACCACCAGCCACAGGGCCAGCACGGCGGCGAGCAGCAGCGGTCGGGGACCGGCCTGCCGGATGGCGCCCAGCCGCGTGCTGAAGCCCAGGGCGCCCATCGCCATGGCAAGCAGCAGGTTGTCCAGCGCGTTGGCCGCCTGCACGGCCTCGGCCGGCAGCCAGTGCAGCGAATTGAACAGCACCACCGCCACGAAGCCGAAGGCGAACCAGGGCACGGCCAGCCGTGCGGCGGGCGCGGTGCCGTCTCCGGGGTTCACGCCGTGCGCCGCATGGCGGGCTTCGCGTCGCCGGCCCAGCCAGGCCGCCAGCATCAACAGGAAGGGCGCCAGCATCATCACGCGCACCATCTTCGCGATGACCGCGACGTCTGCGGCCTCGGGTCCGATGCCCCGCGCAGCGGCCACCACCTGCGCGACCTCGTGGATGGTGGCGCCGGCATAGAGCCCGAAGCCGTGCTGGCCACCCGGCACCAGCGCCCAGTGCTGGTTGAGCGCATACAGCGCCGGGTACGTGAAGATGGCCAGCGTGCCGAAGACCACCACCGTGGCCACGGCCACCGTCACCTGCGCGGGCCGTCCCCGGACCACCGGCTCGGTCGCCATCACCGCGGCAGCGCCGCAGATCGCGCTGCCGGCACCGATCAGCATCACCGTCTCGCGCTCCATGCGCAGCCAGCGCAGGCCGACCCAGCAGGCAATGCCGAAGGTGGACGCCAGCATCAGCGCGTCGACCAGCACGCCCGCCAGGCCCACGTGGCCGATGTCCTGCACCGTCAGGCGCAGGCCGTAGAGCACCACGCCCATCCGCAGCAGCTGCTGCTTGGCGAAGCCGATGCCCGGCCCGGGCCGGGCATGCCAGTGCGCCGGCACCCCGTTGCCGACCAGCATGCCCAGCACGATGGCCGGGGTGAGCGCGCTCAACCCGCTGTGGGCCAGCGCCGGGACCTGGCCCAGCGCCATGCCCCCGGCGGCCAGCAGCCCGGCCAGGGCCAGCCCGGGCAGCAGATGCGCGCCCCGGGACGCCGGTGCCGTGGCCGGCAGGGCATGGGCAGGATGGGAATGGACCTCGGTGTTCATGGCAAGCCGCTCCTTCAATGGGAATGGCTTCGACTCTAGGCACCGGCTTTCGACCCGTCCAACGGGTAATCTGGCTAGGATCGAGCGACTGGATCGCTCGATGGAAAACACTCCGCCATGGACATGCCCCGCCTCACCCTGCGCCAGATGCGCGTCTTCGCCGCCATTGCCCAGGCGGGCAGCACCGCCGCCGCCGCGCAGGCCATCGCGCTGTCGCAGTCGGCCACCAGCTCGGCACTGAACGAGCTGGAGCGCCTGCTGGGGCTGCGCCTGTTCGACCGCACCGGCAAGCGCCTGGTGCTCAACGACGACGGCCGCAGCGTGCTGCCGCGCGCCCTCGCACTGCTCGACGCCGCGGCCGACATCGAGCGCCTGGCCCACGAGGGCGGCGGTGCCGACGCGCTCGCACTGCGCATCGGCGCCAGCACCACGCTGGGCAACCATGTGCTGCCCGCGCTGCTGCGCGACTTCCTCGGCGCCCAGTTGCAGGCCGCGCCGTCCGGCTGGCAGGCGCGCGTGCGCATCGGCAACACCGAGGCCATCTGCGAAGCGGTGGCCGCCTTCGAGCTGGACGTGGGCCTGATCGAGGGCCCCAACCGGCTGCCCACCCTGGCCAGCACGCCCTGGCTGCAGGACGAGATGGTGCTGGTCGCCGCGCCCGGCACCTTCGGCGCTGCCGACGACGCGGCGCGCGTGCCCATGCGCCGGCTGCGCGAGGCGCTGTGGCTGCTGCGCGAGCCCGGCTCCGGCACCCGCGAGGTGACCGACCAGCTGCTGCTGCCGCACCTGGGCGCACATGCCCGCAGCCTGGAGCTGGGCAGCTCCGAGGCGATCCAGCAGGCGGCGGTGGAAGGACTGGGCGTGGCCTGCCTGTCGCGCTGGGTGGTGCAGGAGGCGCTGGCCGCCGGCCGGCTGGTGGCGCTGCAGACGGCGCTGCCGCCGCTGCGGCGGCAATGTCATCTGGTGCTGCACCGGCACAAGCAGCCGACGCGGGCGCTGTCGCGCTTCTGGGCCATGGCCATGGCGCGGTCCGCGGCAGACTGAAGCCGCGCGCCACATCGCGTGGCGCGGCGGTGGGTCAGCCGACGTGCGCCAGCGCCGTGCCGGCCGCCACGTAGGCCCCGGCGGCCGCCTTCAGCGACACGCGTCCGGCCCGGTGGGCACAGACCTGCATCTCCATCTTCATGGCCTCCATCACCGCGATGAGCTGGCCTTCGGCGACCTCCTCGCCCTCCTGCACCTTCCAGGCCTGCACGGTGCCGGCGATGGGCGCGGACACGGCGGCCGGGTCGGCGGCGGAAGCGACCTGCGCATCGGCCGGGGCGCCGCCGCCGGCGCCCGCCGCCAGGCCGCGCAGCAGCAGCGCGGGCAGGCCCAGGCTCACGCGCCGGCCGTCGATCTCGATGGCGGTGCGCTGCAGCGCCTCGGCCGGCGCGGGCTCGGCCCGCACAGCCGCGGCCAGGGGCTCGGCGAAGTCGGTCTCGATCCAGCGCGTGTGCACCTTGAAGCCGTCGCGGCCGATGAAGTCCGGCTGCTGCAGCACTGCGCGGTGGAAGGGCAGCACCGTGGCCACGCCCTCGATGCGGAACTCGGCCAGCGCGCGCCGTGCGCGGGCCAGCGCCTGCTCGCGCGTGGCGCCCATGACGATCAGCTTGGCCATCAGCGAGTCGAAGCTGCCGGGCACCACGGCGCCGCTGTAGACGCCCGCGTCGACCCGCACGCCCGGCCCGGCCGGCGGCTCGAACAGCGTCACGGGCCCGGGCGCGGGCAGAAAGCCGCGGCCCACATCCTCGGCGTTGATGCGGAATTCGATGGCATGGCCGCGCGGCACAGGCGTCTCGCGCAGCGTGAGGGGCAGGCCATCGGCCACGCGCAGTTGCTCGACCACCAGGTCGAGGCCGCAGGTTTCCTCGGTCACCGGGTGCTCCACCTGCAGCCGCGTGTTCACCTCCAGGAAGGAGATGGCGCCCGTGTTGCTCAGCAGGAACTCGACCGTGCCCGCGCCCACGTAGCCGGCCTCGGCGCAGATGTCGCGCGCCGCCTGATGGATGCGTTCGCGTTGCGCTTCGCTGATGAAGGGCGCGGGCGCCTCTTCCACCAGCTTCTGGTTGCGCCGCTGCAGCGAGCAGTCGCGGGTGCCGAGCACCAGCACATGGCCGTGCGTGTCGGCGATGACCTGGGCCTCGATGTGGCGCGGCCGGTCCAGGAACTGCTCGACGAAGCATTCGCCGCGGCCGAAGGCGGTCACGGCCTCGCGCACCGCCGATTCGTACAGCTCGGCCACCTCGTCCACGCGCCAGGCGATCTTCATGCCGCGGCCACCGCCGCCGAAGGCCGCCTTGATGATGATCGGCAGGCCATGGGCGCGGGCGAAGGCCTCGACCTCGGCGGCGTTCTTCACCGGGTCGGCCGTGCCTTCCACCAGCGGCGCGCCCACCTTCAGCGCGATCTTGCGCGCCTCGACCTTGTCGCCCAGCCGGGCGATGGCCGATGGCGGCGGGCCGATCCACGTCAGGCCTGCGTCGATGACGGCCTGGGCGAAGGCCGCGTTCTCGGACAGGAAGCCGTAGCCGGGATGCACCGCATCGGCGCCGCTGCGGCGCGCGATGGCCAGCAGCTTGTCGATGTGCAGGTAGGTGTCGGCGGGACGCTGGCCATCGAGGCCGTAGGCCTCGTCGGCCACGCGCACATGCAGCGCGTCGATATCGGCATCGGCATACACGGCGACCGACTGCACGCCGTAGTCGGCACAGGCGCGGGCGATGCGCACCGCGATCTCGCCGCGGTTGGCGATGAGGACTTTCTTCATGGGATCAGTCTCGGAATTCGATGGGCGTGAAGCCGGCGACGACATGGAAGCGGATGCGCGCACCGACGGGGATCTGGCCCGCCAGGTCCAGGTGCCAGGGCGCGATGCAGCCGATGACGGGATAGCCGCCGGTGAGCGGATGGTCGGCCAGGAAGAGCACCGGCTGGCCGCTGGCCGGCACCTGGATGGCGCCCAGCGCCGTGCCCTCGCTGGGCAGCTCGGCGGTGACGGCGCGGGTGAGCGGCTCGGCGCCCTGGATGCGCAGGCCGACGCGGTTGGACTGGGGCGTGACGGTCCATTCCTGCGCGGCCAGCAGCGCCACGGCCTCGGGCGTGAACCAGTCGGTGCGCGGGCCCAGCTGGATGTCGAGGGTGACGAGCGCGCCGGCACGGGGCAGGTCGTCGCGGGGCGCCTCGGCATCGCCGACGGCGCGCAGGCCGCGGGCCGTGTCGGCGTGCGCGGGCAGCCAGTCGTCGGCGACGAGCGGCGCGGGGCCGACCTGGGCCAGCGTGTCGAAGGCGAGGCTGCCCATCACCGACGCGCGGGCGATGCCGCCGCGCAGCGCGATGTAGCTGCGCACGCCGGCCTCGGGCTCGCCCAGCAGCAGGCGGTCGCCGTCGCCCAGCGCCAGCGGCGCATGGCGGGGCACCGGCCACTGGCGACCGTCGGGCGCGCGCAGGGTGAGCGGGCCGATGGCGCCAGTGACCGCCACCACCGTGTCTCCACGGCTCTGCAGCACGAAGCCGCCCTGTGCCACTTCGATGCAGGCGGTGTCGATGACGTTGCCAACCAGCCGGTTGGCGGCGCGCAGCGCGCCGCGGTCCATGGCGCCGGAGGCCGACACGCCCTGCCCGGCCTGGCCCGGCCGGCCGGCGTCCTGCAGCAGGGCCTGGAGGCCGGGCTGGACGATGCGCAGGCCGGCCGCCTGAACGCCGTCCACCGGCGGCGAGTGCGACGCATCGGCAAGCACCGGTGCGGCGGAAACGGGCACGGCCACCGGTCGTGCGCCCGCATCCACGAAGCGCACGCGCTGCCCGGGCTGCAACAGCGCGGGCGGGTCACGGTCCAGGTCCCACATGGGCACCGGCGTCTGGCCCAGCAGTTGCCAGCCGCCGGGGCTGGCCTTCGGATAGACGCCGCTGAAGCCGCCCGCGACCGCCACGGCACCCGGCGGGATGCGCGTGCGCGGCGAGTTCCGCCGCGGCACGCGCCGCAGCAGCTCGTCGCCACCGCTCAGGTAGGCGAAGCCCGGCGCGAAGCCGGTGAAGGCCACGAACCAGTCGGTGCCGGTGTGGCGGCGCACCACGTCCTCGGGCGTGGTGCCGAGTAGCGCCGCCACGTCGGCGAGGTCCTCGCCGTCGTAGTGCACGGGCAACTCGACCACGGCGCCGCCCCGGGCCTCCACGGCTTCGCGCGGACGGGCGGCCAGGGCCGCGGCCAGGCGTTCGCGGCCGATGCGCAGCGGATCGAACTCGACCAGCAGCGTGCGCGCGCCGGGCACGATCTCGCCCACGCCGTCGATGGGGCTGGCCTGCAGCGAGGCCAGCAGGCCCAGGGTCTGGGCCAGATCGTCCAGTTCCACCAGCACCAAGCGGGCGGAGGCAGGCAACACGCGCAGACTCACGCGGGCACTCCTTCTTCGGCTTCCACGAAGCTGCGGATGGTCACGCCTTCGGCCAGCAGGCGCTCGCGCAGCGCGCGCGCCATGGCGACCGCGCCGGGGCTGTCGCCATGCAGGCAGATGGACTGGGCCTCGATGCACACCGTGCTGCCATCGTCGGCGGTGACAGTGCCGTCGCGCACCAGGCGGGCCATGCGCTGGGCCACGGCTGCGGGGTCGTGCAGCACGGCGCCGGGCTGGCTGCGCGGCACCAGGCTGCCGTCGGGCCGGTAGCCGCGGTCGGCAAAGGCCTCGGCCACGGTACGCAGGCCCGCGGCGCGGGCCCAGCCCGTCAGCGGCGAGCCGGCCAGCACCACCAGCGCGAGCGAAGCATCGATGGCGCGGACGGCGGCGATCACGTCCTGCGCCTGCCGCTCGTCGTGGGCGATGAAGTTGTAGAGCGCGCCATGCGGCTTGACGTAGCGCACCCGCGTGCCGGCCGCGGCGGCCAGGCCCTGCAGTGCGCCGATCTGGTAGATGACGGCAGCGCGCAGGTCGCTGCTGGCCATGTCCATGTTGCGGCGGCCGAAGCCGGCCAGGTCCGGATAGGACACATGCGCGCCCACCGTGACGCCGCGCGCGGCAGCCGCCCGCAGCGTGGCGAGGATGCCGGCCGGGTCGCCCGCATGGAAGCCGCAGGCCACGTTGGCGCTGCTAACGACGTCGAGCATGGCGGCGTCGTCGCCCATGCGCCAGGCGCCGAAGCTTTCGCCCAGGTCGCTGTTGAGGTCGATGTTCATGGAGGTCACCGCGCTCAGAAGGCGGCCAGCTCGCTGTTGCGCACATCGGCCACCAGCATGTGGCCGGGCTTGTGCGTGAAGGCCAGGGGCGGGCGCGCCACGCGGATGGCCTGCTGGGGCGTCACGCCGCAGGCCCAGAAGACGGGCACCTCGCCCTCGCGGATCTCGGAAGGCACACCGTAGTCGGGGCGCGCGAGGTCGGCGATGCCGATGGCAGCCGGGTCGCCGAAGTGCACCGGCGCGCCGTGCACCGCCGGAAAGCGGGACGTGACCTGGATGGCCCGGATGGCCTGCGCCGGCGTCATCGGCCGCATGCTCACCACCATGTTGCCGCCGAAGCGGCCGGCCTGCCCATTGGGCAGGTTGGTGTTGTACATGGGCACCGTGTGGTCATCGTCGATGTGGCGCACCGGCACAAGGGCGTCGAGCAGCGCCGCCTCGAAGGACAGCGAGCAGCCCAGCACGAAGCCGACCATGTCGTCCTGCCAGAGTTCGCCCAGGTCGGCCACCTCGCCGACCTTCTCGCCATCGCGGAAGACACAGTAGCCGGGCACGTCGAAGCGCAGGTCGATGTCGGCGCCCAGTTCGGGCACGCGCGGATCGCCCGGCTCGGTCATGCCGATCACCGGGCAAGGCTTGGGATTGAGGCGGCAGAAGCGCAGGAACTCGTCGGCATAGGCACGCGGCAGGATGGCCAGGTTGCCCTGGGCGTAGCCGGGCGCCTGGCCGGCGGTGTGGCCGCGGAATTCCTTGCGGCGGATGGCTTGGCGCAACTCTGCGGGCTGCTGCCAGATCTGGGGGAGCGACATGAGAGAGTCCTCGGGGGCAATGGTCTGGATTCGGGGCGGGGGTGATGCAGGCGGACGCGCCTGCATCGCTCACATGCCCAGGTAGGCCCGGCGCACGTCCGGGTCGGCGCTGATCTGCGCGGCGGTGCCGCTGAGCATCACGCGACCGGTCTGCAACACGTAGGCGCGGTCGGCGATCTCCAGGCTCTCGACCAGCCGCTGCTCGACCAGCAGCACGGTCACGCCGCCGGCACGGATGGTCTTGACGGCCTCGAAGATCTCGTCGACCAGCTTGGGCATGATGCCCTGCGAGGGCTCGTCGAGCATCAGCAGGCGCGGGCGCGTCATGAGCGCGCGGCCGATGGCCAGCATCTGCTGCTCGCCGCCCGAGAGCGTCTCGGCCCGCTGCGGCAGGCGCTCCTTCAGCCGCGGGAACAGCGTGAAGACCTGCTCCAGCGGCGCCTCGCGGTCGGCCTGCTTGCGGTAGAGGTAGCTGCCCAGGCGCAGGTTGTCGGCCACCGACAGCCGCGGGAAGAGACGGCGGTTCTCGGGCACGTAGGCCAAGCCGCGCTGCGGGATCTGGTGGGCGGGCATGGCGTCGATGGGCGTACCGTCGAAGCGCACGCTGCCGCCCTGGGGCCGCTCCATCCCGGCGATGGACTTCAGCAAGGTGGACTTGCCCGCGCCGTTGGCGCCGGCCACCACCACGATCTCGCCCTCTGCCACGTTCATCGAGATGTCCGAGATGGCGATCAGCCCGTTGTAGGCCGTGGTGAGGTTGGACACTTCAAGCAGCACGATGGCGGTCTCCAAGGTAGGCGGCCACGACGGCCGGATCGCGCACCACCTCCTGCGGCGCGCCCTGGCTGAGCACGCGGCCGAGGTTGAGCACGATGGCCCGGTCCACCAGGGGCATGACGATCTCCATCACGTGCTCGACCATGATGACGGTGATGCCGCGGTCGCGGATGCGGCGGATGAGCTCCACGCCCTTGCGCGCCTCGCTGGGCGTCAGGCCGGTCATCACCTCGTCCAGCAGCAGCAGGCGCGGTTCAGTGGCGAGGGCGCGGGCCACTTCCAGGCGGCGCTTCTCGGGCGGCGTGAGGTCGCCGGCCGAGGCGCCGGCGCGGCCGATGAGGCCCGTGAAGTCCAGCACCTCCAGCGCGGCCTCGCGGGCGGCGGCGGCGCGGGTGTGGCGCGAGAAGCTGCCCACCATCACGTTGTCCAGCACGCTCATGCTGTCGAAGGAGCGCGGCACCTGGTAGGTGCGGGCGATGCCCAGCGCGCAGCGTGCGGGCGCATCCAGCCGGGTGACGTCGCGGCCTTCGAACACCACCTGGCCCTGCACCGGCGCGCGGGCACCGGCGATGATGCCGAACAGCGTGGACTTGCCCGCGCCGTTGGGGCCGATGAGTCCGAGGATCTGGCCGCGGGGCACGTCGAAGGTGACTTCGGCATTGGCCACCAGGCCGCCGAAGCGCTGCCAGATATCGGTCAGCTGCAGGATGGGCCGGTCGGCTGCCGGCGTCGTCGCCGGGCGGGCGTCGTTGGCGGCATTCATGCGGCACCTGCCTTGCGGCGCAGGCCGCTGAACAGGCCGATCAGGCCTTCGGGCTTGAGTACGGCCACGCCCATCACGAGCGCGCCGTAGACGATGAGGTCGGTGCCGGTGCCCGAGCCGCCCATGTAGCTGCGGATGGCCTCGGTCAGCGGGATCAGGATCACCGCGCCCAGCAGCGGCCCCCACAGGGTGCCGATGCCGCCGAGCACCACCGGCAGCACCATGAGCAGCGAGAAGCGGAAGTGCATGACGCTGTCCGGGTCGATGTAGGCCACGAAGGCCGCATAGAAGCCGCCGCCGATGGCCGTGAGGCTGGCCGACAGGGCGGCCGCCGCCATCTTGGAGCGGAACACCGTCACGCCCAGGCTCTCGCTGGCCTCGGGGTTGTCCTTGACGGCGCGCCACCAGTAACCCCAGCGCGAGCCCTCGACCCAGAAAGTGATCAGCCAGGTCAGCGCGAACAGGCCCAGCACGAAGTAGAAGTACGGCCCCTTGTCGCGTGCGAACTGCAGCGTGGCCCAGCTGTCGGGGCCCAGCGGCCACTGGATGCCCATGGCGGCGCCCACGTAGTCCCAGTTGTGCACCAGCAGCAGGCCGATCTCGGCGATCACCAGCGTGGCGATGGCGAAGTAGTGGCCCTTGAGGCGAAAGCACAGCCAGCCCAGCAGCAGCGCCATCACGGCCGCGAGCAGCGCGCCGGCCACCATGCCGAACCAGGGCAGCACGCCGAAGTTCACGAACAGCACGCTGGTGGTGTAGGCGCCGGCACCGAAGTACAGCGCATGGCCCAGAGAGATCTGGCCGCAGTAGCCGCCCAGGATGTTCCAGGCCTGTGCCAGCGCGGCGTACATCAGGGTGAGGATCAGGATGTTACGCAGGTAGGCATCGCCCACCAGCAGCGGCACGGCGGCCAGCAGCACCAGCACGACGGCGCCGGTCAGCAACTGGCGGCGCCGCTGCGCGGCATGGGCCTGCAGCGCACCCGAGGCCGGCGCACGGCCGGCGGGAACAGCAATCGCTGCGTCGGTCATCAGAGTCTCCCGAAAAGGCCGCTGGGACGCAGCAGGACCACCAGCAGGTACAGGGCATACACGCCCACGGTCTTGAGCGAGGCGGGCAGCACCAGCGTGGTCATGGCCTCGACCAGCCCGACCACCACGCCGCCCACCAGCGCACCGAACACGCTGCCGAAGCCGCCGAGGGCGACCACGACATAGGCGATGCCGCTGAAGGCGCCGCCCACCTGCGGATGGATGTAATAGAAATTGGCCAGCATGGCACCGGCCACGCCCACCATGGCCAGGCCCAGGCCCCAGCCCAGCGCGAAGACGCGGTTGCGGTCGATGCCCACCAGCGCCACGGCGCCCTGGTCCTCGCGCGTGGCTTCCAGCGCGCGGCCGAAGTCGGTGCGCGACATCAGCAGGTACAGCCCGCCGAAGGCCAGCAGCGAGACCACCGCACCGGCGATCTGCGGCTGCGGCAGGAAGACGCCGCCGATCTCCACCGTCTTGTTGGCCAGCCAGCTGTTGCTGATCTGCCGGTAGTCGGGCGTGAAGAAGTACTGGGCCAGGCCCTGCATCAGCGTGCCCAGGCCGAAGGTGGAGAAGATCTGCACCATGCCCACGTTGGCCTTGGCCCGCATGGCATGGCGCACGATCAGCAGATACACCAGCACGCCCGCCATGAACAGCACCGCGCCGACGATCGGCATGCCGATCAGCGGGTCCAGGTGCAGGCCCACGGCCAGGCCGAAGGTGAGGTACATGCCCATCATCAGGAACTCGCCGTGGGCGAAGTTCACGACGTCCATCAGCCCGAAGATGAGCGACAGGCCGACGGCGATGAGCGCATACATGAGCCCCATCAGCACGCCGCTGGCGAGCACCTGCGCGATTGCTTGCGCGTTCATTCGTGCTTCCCGGCTCAGCCGTTCATCGGCCACACGGGCTGGCCCATCGCCACCGCCGTCGGGAAGACGGTGACGAAGCCCGTGCCCTTGAACTGCTGCAGCACCGGGCTGGCGAAGGTGTTCTGGCCGCTGGCGTCGAACTTGACGCGCGACCACGGCATGATGGTCTTGTCGCCCGGAATGTCGGTGGCGGCCAGGGCCGCGCGCAGCTTCTCGCTGTCGGTGGAGCCGGCGCGCTGCAGCGCGTCGCCCAGCACGATGGCCGCCATGAATTGCCGCGAGCTGGCGTCGTTGAGGTCGCGGCCCGCGCGGGCCTTGAAGGCGGTGTTGACGAAGCCGATGGACGGCCGCTTGCCGGCGGTGTCCAGTGCGAAGCTGGCGCGGGTGATCATGCCCTGCAGCTTGTCGCCCACCACGTCGAGCGCGGCCTTCTCCACGAAGCCGGCAGCCTGCGCCACGATGTTGCGCGGCTTGTAGCCCAGCTGCGTGCAGGTGTTCATCAGCAGGATGACGTCGGTGGTGTAGCAGGAGGGCAGCAGCACGTCCGCGTTGGCAGACTTGAGCTGCTGCACCTCGGCCGACAGCGAGGGCGAGTTGGCGCGGAACTTCACGTCCGCCGCCACCTTGTAGCCGCGCTCGGCGGCCAGCTTGCGCTGCACGGTGGACGAGTCGGTGCCGAAGATGGTGTCCTCGAAGAACAGGGCCACGGTCTCGACCTTCTTGCCCTGCTTCTTCTGCAGATCCATGAAGTCGAACATGGCCTCGGAGAACATCTCGTCGTGCGCGGCCGGCCGGAAGAAGGTCTTGAGATTGCGGCGATGCAGGCTGGGCGAGGAGGAGTCCGCGCACACGAAGGGCACGCCATAGCGCTCGCAGGTGGTGCTGACGGTGGCGGCCACCGAGGAGTGGAAGCAGCCGATGATGGCCACGGCCTTCTCCTGCGTGATCAGGCGCTCGGCTTCGGCGCGGCCCTTCTGCGGGTCGGCCTGGTGATCGGCGTAGACCACCCGCAACTTGCGGCCACCCAGGCTGGCGATCCCCGAGCCGGCGGCACCGGGCAGATCGACCTGCGTGGGCGTGTTGATGATCTGCAGGGCCGTGTCGATGGCGTGGCGCGCGTCCACGCCCACCTGGGCGTTGGGGCCGCTCATGGGATAGATGGCGCCGACCACGATGTCGTCGTCGGCAGCCCAACTGGGCGACGCGCTCATCGCCAGGGCGCCAAGGCCAGCCATCTGCATCAGGATTTCTCTGCGGTTCATCAGCAACTCCTCAAAAAGGTTGATCGACATCAGTGCCGGCACAGCGCCGGCGGCTACAGGCTTGTCGTGCTTGTGACGCAAAACCCATGCCATACTCCAACAACGCGATCCATCAAATCCAACAACACAATATTGATTGTTGAACAATATTGGGGCGCGAAAAGCCCGGGTTTGCCCTGCCACGGTGCAGGCAGCGGTCCTCGTGGTGCACGTCAGCGGACCGGAGGAGTGCTGATCCGGATGATCGAGGACTCGCGAACCTGCCCGCCGAGGGCGGTGCCTCGGCGGGCGTTTGCTCTCTCCATGTCGAACCGCCAGGGGCGGCGTGCCGTAAGTGTTCTGTGCATGCGGACGGCGCCTGGAAAAAATCCCGCGCTCAAAAGAAACCGAATTTGATGGAAATCAAGAATGCAGTGGAATACGCATGATCCATGCCAAACAAAATGCATTGTCGATTCGAACAAATGCACCAGCCCGTGCGCCACCTCAATTGGGCACGCCCAGGAAAGGGCATGAGGCACCAGATTCGGGATTCGAGCCTAAAGTTAATGTCGACTCGCCCGGCGGGCATCCTTGGTCGGAAAATTTGTCCTTTTATGACAACAACTTGCAGAGCCACGAACACCAAACCAAAACCAATCTGGCGCGAGGAACGAGGCCCTTTCTTGCACCTCGCTCGCCATTGATCTCCAATAAAAAAAGCGCCCGGTTTAAAACCGGGCGCTTTTCCCGCCGGCCCTGCTGGGCACGGCACGGAGCGGAAACTATTTACTTGGCGAAAAGCCGCGTGATGTCCTTGAACGCCTTGATTTCCATGGCATTGCCGGCCGGATCCAAAAAGAACATCGTGGCCTGTTCACCCACCTCGCCCTTGAAACGGACATAGGGCTCGATCACGAATTCGACGCCCGCAGCACGCAGCCGCTGGGCCATGTCCTCCCACTGCGCCATGGGCAGAACGATGCCGAAGTGGCGCACCGGCACGCCGTGGCCGTCCACCGCGTTGCGCTGGGCCAGCCCGCATTCGCCGGGGGCCAGGTGCGCCACGATCTGGTGGCCGTAGAAGTTGAAGTCGATCCAGTCCTCCGAACTCCGGCCCTCGGGGCAGCCCAGCAGTTCGCCGTAGAAGGTGCGCGCCTTGGCAAGGTCGTCGACCGGGAAGGCGAGGTGGAAGGGCGACATCAGGGTGGGATTGGTGGTCACGTCGAGCATGGCAGTGAGAGGGTGGGGAAGCTGGGCGCCAGTCTAGGAAGGCTTGAAGAAAAATAAAATCAATATATTTTTCTGAATTCAATCAATAAAATTGATCGATCATGATCCGCGAGCTCAAGACATTCATTGCCATCGCCGAGGAAGGCACCTTCGTCCGCGCAGGACAGCGGATCGGCCTCACCCAGGCCGCCGTCAGCGCCCAGATGCAACGGCTGGAGGAACAGCTGGGCCACGCGCTCTTCATCCGCGAGGGACGCACCGCCCGGCTCAACCCACAGGGCCTGAATGCGCTGGCGCAGGCGCGCGAGGTGGTGCGCCTGTTCGACGACATGGCGGCCCAGTCGCGGAGCCGGCCGTTGAGCGGCCGCCTGTCGCTGGGCGCCATCGCCTCGGCGCAGTCGCGCGTGTTGCCGCGGGTGCTGATGCACTTTCGCGCACAGCATCCGGGCGTCCATGTGCGCGTGGTGCCGGGCGTGTCCTTCCAGTTGCTCAACCAGGTGGACGCCGGCGAACTGGACGCCGCGATCATGATCCGCCCGGTGTTCGGCCTGCAGGCCGACCTGGCCTGGACGCCGCTGACGCAGGAGCCCTTCTGGCTGCTGGTTCCCACCGCGCTGCCGGAGTCCGAGGACTGGCGCGGCGTCCTGGCCACGCAACCCTTCATCCGCTACGACCGCACCTCCTTCGGCGGCCGGCTGGTCGAGCGCTTCCTGCGCGATGCCTGCCTGAGCGTGCAGGACTGCGTCGAGATCGACGAGCTCGACGCGATCGCGCAGATGGTGGCATGCGGCATGGGCGTCTCCCTGGTGCCGCAATCCTTCGGCAAGGCGCCGTGGCCCGATGGCGTGCGCGCCGTGTCGCTGGGCGAGCACACCTTCTTCCGCGAGATCGGGCTGGTGACCCGCACCCGCAGCAGCCCCGCCCCGGCCCTGCTCGATCTGTTGCAACTGATCGGCCAGGCCTACACCGACTAGCGCGGCCGGCGCCGCCGTGTCAGCGCAGGCTGCCGCCCTGCTCCCGCAGGTCCGTCTGCACGGTCAGCGCCGTCTGCAGCAGGACGCGCAGCGCCTGCACCTGCATCTCCAGGCCGAGGCTCGGCATGCCCGGCATCCGCGCGGCCTGCTCGGGCAAGGCCGGCACATGGACGAAGCCACCGCGCACGCCCTGCAGTCCGGCCTGCGTGGCCAGCCGGTGCATCAGCCCATAGAAGACATGGTTGCAGACGAAGGTCCCGGCACTGTTCGACACCGAGGCCGGGAGCCCCTCGCGGCGAAGCGCCTGCACGATGGCCTTGACGGGCAGGGTGGAGAAGTAGGCGGCCGGCCCCTGCGCGACCACGGGCCGATCCACGGGCTGCCGCCCCGCGTTGTCGGGGATGCGCGCATCGTCCACGTTGAGGGCCGCGCGCTCCGGCGTCACCTCGGTACGCCCGCCTGCCAGGCCCAGGCCGATCACCAGCACGGGCCGCTCCCCCACAGCCAGGGCGGCATCGAGCCGCTCCAGCGCTTCGCCGAACACGCAGGGCAAGCGCACCGCCTGCACGGTCGCGCCATCGACCTGCCAGCCGTCCAATGCCCGCGCCACCTCCCAGGACGGATTGACGGTGTCGCGATCGAAGGGCTCGAAGCCGGAGAGCAGGATGCGGGGCATGGCGAAAGCAGAATAATCGACAGCCGCCCGGCACCCCCCCAAGACGCCGGATCGTCGCTCCTGTTCGCTACGCATGACCAAGACCCCCTCCTCCGCCACGGCCGGCCCGGCTGCCGACGACGCCGCCTCCGCCCGCACGCTCACGGAGCGCGTGGCCGAGCAGATCCGCCAGAAGATCACCCACGGCGAGTTCGCGCCCGGCCAGCGGCTGTCGGAGCAGACGCTGAGCGACAGCCTCGCCATCTCGCGCAATACCCTGCGCGAGGTGTTCCGCCTGCTCACCAAGGACGGCCTGCTGCGTCACGAGCCCAACCGGGGCGTGTTCGTGGCCATCCCGAGCATCGCGGCCATCATCGACATCTACCGCGTGCGCCGGCTGATCGAATGCCAGGCCCTGGCCCAGGCCTACCCGCGGCATCCGGCCAAGAAGCGCATGCGCGAGGCGGTGGAGGCAGCCGTGCGCGCCCGCGATGCCGGCGACTGGCTGGGCGTGGGAACGGCCAACATGGCCTTCCACATGGGCATCGTGGAACTGGCGGACAGCGAGCGGCTCAACCAGCTCTTCGGCCAGGTGCTGGCCGAGCTGCGGCTGGCCTTCGGCATGCTGCGCGACCCCGAGTTCCTGCACGCGCCCTACGTGGACATGAACCAGCGCATCCTGGAACTGACCGAGGCCGGCGACTTCGCCAAGGCGAGCACCGCGCTGAGCGACTACCTCGTGCATTCGGAGCGCATCGTGCTGGCGGTCTATGCCCGGCGCATGGCCGATGGCGGGCTGGGCGCGGGCTGAGCGCCTGGCCGCAAAGGGGGACGCCTGTCGCGCGCCGACAGGCGGCCGCCCGGACGACGCGCCATCTTCGCCAAAGACCTGAACCGAACGAATGACCGACCTGCCCCGCTTCTCTACTTCCGCTTCGACGCATGCCGGCACCCGCCGACGCGCCTTCCTCTCGATCGCGGCGGCCTGCGCCGCGCTCCCCGTCCTGGCCCTGGACGCCGCGGCCAGGGCCCGCACCGGCGATCCATCGACCGAGGCCGAGCCGGGCGTGTGGCCGCACGCCCTCCAGGTGCCGGGCGGCGTGGCACGACTGCCGCTGGGCCCCGCCAACCATCACCCGCGCGTGACGACGGAAGCGGGCCTGCCGGTGCTGGTGGTGGGCGACGCCATCGCCTGGACCGCCATCGTCGGCATTCCGCTTGCCGCGCAGCCCGGCGAGGCCCACGTGCGGGTCGGCGAGGCGGGCGGCAGCCGCCGCATCCCCTATGCCATCGCGCCCAAGCGCTATGCCGAGCAGCGCCTCACCGTGGCGCCGAAGACCGTCGACCTCTCCGCCGCGGACCAGGCCCGCTACGAGCGCGAGCGCGACCACCAGGCCGGCGTGATGGCCACCTTCAGCGACCCGCTGCCCGCCGAACTGGCGATGGCGGTGCCGGTGCCCGGGCGACGCTCCAGCTCCTTCGGCCTGCGCCGCGTCTTCAACGGCCAGGCCCGCAATCCGCACAGCGGCATGGACATCGCCGCCGCCACCGGCGCGCCCGTGCGCGCGCCGCTGCCCGGACGGGTGATCGACACGGGCGACTACTTCTTCAACGGCGGCACCGTCTGGCTGGACCATGGCGGCGGACTGCTGAGCATGTACTGCCACCTCAGCCGCATCGATGCGAAGGTGGGCGACCGCCTGGCCACGGGCGACGCCTTCTGCGCCGTCGGCGCCACCGGCCGCGTGACGGGGCCGCACCTGCACTGGGGCGTGATGCTCAACCGGACGATGGTGGACCCGGCGCTCTTCATCGAGGCCTGAAGGCTTCGGCCGGCCTCAACCAGGAAAGCGACCCTGCCGCGCTGCAGCATGCGCCGCCGTCCGACACGGCATCCGGCCCCGGCCCTGATGCAATCCGCAGCGAGGCGGGTCGCAGTGGAAGGCCCGCCCGAACCATCGTCCGAGGAGAAACGAATGCCCCGATTTGCCACCATCCATGGCCACGTCACCTTCACGCCCGGCGACGGCGCGCCCATCGAGATCCCGGAGGGCCGGGTCGAGATCCTGGAAGCCGACGACAGCGTCACCCTGTCGTGGGAAGCCGAGCCCGGCACCGTCGGCACCACGGCCATGCCGCGGCTGCAGTACGACCAGTACGTGGAGGCTGGAAAGATCCGCCCCGAAAGAGGCGACCAAGCCGCCGCCTAGGCGATGCAGGACGCCTATCCCAACACGCCCGACGGCACGAGGTAGGCGTCCTGCCCCAGCAGGTCGATCCCGCACTGCAGGGATTCGGCCCAGTCCAGAAAAGCGCCGATGGCCGGCCCCGCGAGCGGCGCGCCGTGCTGCGGCACCAGCAGTGCGATGTCCAGCTGCCGTGCCATGCGCACCCACAGCCGCATGACCTTGTTGGACACCATGTAGCGGCGGTGGAAGGCTTCCATGTGCGGGCAGATGCGGGCGAAGTCCGTCACCGGCGTCTGCGCCTCGGCACCGCCCACCATCGAGGCCCCCAGATCCCCCGAGAACAGGATGCGGCTCACAGGGTCGTAGAACTGGAAGTTGCCTTCCGAATGCAGGAAGTGCGCGGGCAGCAACCACAACTCGCTGCCGCCCAGCCGCAGCCGCCCGCCCGCATCGGGCACCGACAGCACACGCTCCGTCGTCTTGCCGCTCTTGGCGAAGTGCGGCGCAAAGCGGGCCCAGATGCGCGAGATCACCAGCTGCGCCGAGGTGGTGGTCAGCCAGCGGTCCAGCGAGGCAATGATGTCGGGGTCGGCATGCGAGGCGATCAGATAGCTCAGCCGGTTCGGCGGGAAGTGCCGCGTCATGCCCAGGAAGAGCTCGTTGAAGGCGATGTTGCCGCCCGGATCGATGATGGCGCCCACGCCCTGGTCGATCAGCAGGAACTGGTTGCACTGCACCGCCTCGCCGCCGTCGCGGACCAGGTCGGTGAACATCAGGCAGGCATGCTGCGCGTCGCGGTAGAGCTCGATGGGCACGGGGCCGGCGCCGGGGCGGGAAGACGAAGAACGGCGGAT
This sequence comes from Pseudacidovorax intermedius, assembly GCF_003350475.1. Classification (GTDB taxonomy): domain Bacteria; phylum Pseudomonadota; class Gammaproteobacteria; order Burkholderiales; family Burkholderiaceae_C; genus Xenophilus; species Xenophilus intermedius. The sequence goes on along the minus strand of NZ_QQAV01000008.1, from coordinate 152,330 downwards.
TCTTGACCTGAGTCCACCGCATGTCGATGCGGCGCTCGCGGCTTTCGCCGCCTGTTTGAGTTGGATCAACCGGATGCCGCGTCGGCGGCCTTGGCGGCCTGTGGAATCTCGCGCCAGGCGCTGCGCAGATGCGCCAGGAAGCGCTGCGCCAGCGGCGACGGCGTGGCACCGGCCAGCGTCAGTGCGCCCATGCGCCGCGTCAGCGGCACATCCGTCAGGCGCAGGCCTTTGAGCGTCGTGTGGCGCGGGTGCAGTGCCAGCTCGGGCACCAGTCCGATGCCCAGGCCCGCCTCCACCATCGCAAGCAGCGCACTCACATGGCCGACCTCCAGCCAGGCCGGCGGCGGACGCTGGTCCGATCCCAGGCCCGCATCGATCAGGCGTCGGTTGCCGCTGGTGCGCGCCACCGCCACCCAGCGCTCGCCGGCGAACATCGCCAGGCTCGGCGAGCGCTTGCGCGCCAGCGGATGGTCGCGGCGCACGGCGAGCACATAGCGCTCTTCCAGCAGGGGCTCGAAGTTCAGCGCCGGGTCGGTCACACCACTGAAACCCAGGCCCAGGTCGGCCTCGCCCGTGCGCACGGCGGCCGCCACCTCGTCCATGCCGCCATCCATCAGCCGCACCCGCACCTGCGGCAGCCGGCGGCTGAAGCCCTCGATCAGCTGCGGCATGCGCGCCGTCGCCACGGTGGGCACGCAGGCGATGGAGATGCGTCCCGCATGACGCGCGGCGATCTCGTGCACGCCGAGCACCGCGGCCTCCAGGTCGTCGAGCGCCAGGCGCGCCCGCGACAGGAAGGACTCGCCCACCCGCGTCAATCGCACGTCACGCGTGGTGCGCTCGAAGAGGCGTGCGCCGAGCAGCTGTTCCAGCCGGTCCACGCGGCGGCTGAGCGCGGCCGGCGAGAGGTGAAGGTCTTCCGCCGCCGCCCGGAAGCCGCTGCGGTCCGCGACCGCCACGAAGGCCTGCAGCTGCTGGAGATCGAAATTGATGCGTGGCACGCAACAAGTGTATTGAACGTTGCACTTGTCGCAACAACGCGGGACGCCGACGATGCGGGCCGGTTTCAACCCATCCTCCAAGAACATGACCGAGACAAGCCTGAAGCGAAGCTTCGCCTGCGCCGCCCTCTTCCTCGCCTTCACCGGCACCGCCCTGGCCGAACCCCTGACCGTCGTCTCCTCCGGCGGCTTCGCGGCGGCCTACAAGAAGCTGGTGGCCGAGTGGCAGAAGCAGCCCGACCATGAGGTCAACTCGCAGTGGGGCCCGTCGATGGGCGCCACCAAGAACGCCATTCCCCAGCGCCTGGACCGCAAGGAGCCCATCGATGTGGTCATCATGGTCGGCGATGCGCTCGACAAGCTGATGGCCACCGGCCAGCTGGTGCCGGGCTCCAAGGTCGTGCTGGCCGACTCCACTATCGCCTGCGCCGTGCCGCAAGGTGCGCCGCGCCCCGACATCGGCACCGTCGACAAGCTGCGCCAGACGCTGCTGAATGCCCGTTCGGTGGCCTGGTCGGACAGCGCCAGCGGCGAATACATCGAGCGCGAGATGCTGTCCAAGCTGGGCATCGCCGAGCAGATGCGCGGCAAGGGCCGCAAGATCCCCGCCACGCCGGTGGGCGAGATCATCGCGTCCAAGGAGGCCGACTTCGGCTGCCAGCAGCGCAGCGAATTGCTGCCGGTGCATGGCATCGACATCGTGGGCGACCTGCCCGCCGACGTGCAGTACGTGACCGAGTTCTCCGCTGCCGTCGTCGCCAGCAGCCCGCGCCGCGACGAAGCCACGCGCTTCCTGCGCTTCCTGGCCACGCCCGAGAACGCGGAGGTCATCCGCTCGACCGGCCTGGTGCCGATGACCAAGGGCGGCACGCGCTGAGCGGGCGCCCCCGGTGGCCGGCCGCCGCTTCCGGTGGTCGGACCCGCGCCGCGCATGCCCGCGCCGGCGCTTTTTTCTTTCCTCTCTCCCTCCTTTTCCGGACCCGCCGACCATGCGATCGATCTCCCGCCGCGCCGTGCTGAGCGCCCTGGCCTTTTCCACCCTCACCGGCGCTGCCGGCATCGCCGCGGCGGCCGACTGGCCTTCCAAGCCGATCACCCTCATCGTGCCTTTCGCGGCCGGCGGCACCAACGACATCCTGGCGCGCATCGTGGGCCAGAAGCTGTCGACCCAGCTGGGCGTGCCGGTGGTGGTGGACAACCGCGGCGGTGCCGGCGGCACCCTGGGCGCCGGCATCGCTGCCCGCGCCACGCCGGACGGCAACACCTTCCTGATGGCCGCCATCGCCCATGCGGTGGCACCGGCGCTGTACAAGAGCCTGCCCTACGACTTCGGCCGCGACTTCGACCCCATCGGCCTGATCGGCACCACGCCCAACGTGCTGATCGTCAACCCGTCGGTGCCGGCCAAGACCGTGCCCGAGCTGATCGCCTATGCCAAGGCCAACCCGGGCAAGCTCAACTACGGCTCGGCCGGCCCCGGCAGCACCGAGCACCTGGCCGGCGAGCTGTTCCGCGCCATCACCAAGACCGACATCACGCACGTGCCCTACAAGGGCGGCGCACCCATGATGGCCGACCTGCTGGCCGGCAACATCCAGATGGCGCTGGAGACCAGCCCCTCGGCCTCCCCCCACATCAAGGCGAACAAGGTGCGCGCCCTGGCCGTGACCTCGGCCACCCGTTCGCCCATCTTCCCCAACCTGCCGCCCCTGGCCGAAGCCGGCGTGCCGGGCTACGAGATGACGACCTGGTTCGCGCTCATGGCCCCGCACAACACGCCCGCCGCCGTGCAGGAGCGCATGCAGAAGGAACTGCGCACCGCGCTGGCCAACCCCGAGGTCAAGACGCGCTTCGCCGAGCAGGGCGTGACGGCCGGCAACATGACGCCGGCCGAAGTGCGCAGCTTCGTGCAGCGCGAGACCCAGCGCTGGGGCGACAGCCTGCGCAGCGCGGGCGTCAAGCCCGAATAAGGATTGGCGGGCACGTCCCGCACTCCTGCGCAAGCCGGCCCTGGCCGGCTTTTTCATTGGGGCGACGCCGCTGTCGCGTGCGCCTCCTGCAGGCATTGCGCGAACAGCGCGGTGGCCCGCGCCGGCTGCGGCGAGCGGCGCCACACGCCGACGAAGCGGCAGTCGTAGACCAGGCGCTGCGGCGCCAGCGGCCGCAGCCGGCCCTCGCGCTCGAAGCTGGCCGCATAGTGGTCGGGCAGGAAGCCCAGGTAGCGCCCGGACAGCAGCAGCAGCGCGATCGCCTCCTGGTCGTAGCCCGTGGCCCGGCGCGTCAGGCGCGCGCGGTGGCTCAGCTCCATGTTGGGCGAGTGGTAGCCCAGCCCGGCGAAGGCATGGCGGCGCAGGTCGGCCCAGTCCAGCGCGTCGGTGTCGGCCTCGAACAGAGGATGGCCGCGACCGGCATAGAGCTGCATGGTCTCGCCGAACAGGTCGGCATAGGCCAGGCTCTGCGAGGCCCGGTGCGCAGGCACCACCCCCACATGGAAGCGGCCATCGATCACGCCGCGCTCGATGGCGTTGAGCGAGCTCACATGGACATTCAGAGAGACGCTGGGCGCACGTTCCGCAAAGAGTGCCATCGCCTCGCCGATGCGGGCCTGCGGGTTGCTGGCCGTCTTGTCGAACAGCGCCACCTCCAGCTCGCCGCCCATGCGGCCGTGGATCTCGTCGATGCCGCCGCGGAAGGTGTCCACCGCGGCCAGCAGGCCCAGCGTCTGCTCGTAGACCTTCTGCCCTTCGGGCGTGAGGGCGAAGCCGGTGCGCCCGCGCCGGCACAGCGTCAGGCCCAGGCGCGTTTCCAGGTCCTTCACATGGCGGCTGACGGTGGAGGTGCCGATGTTCAGCTCCAGCTCGGCCGCCGTCATGCCGCCGCAGTCGACCACTGCCTTGAACACGCGAAGCAGGCGCAGGTCCATGTCGCTGACCTGGCCGAGGACGGCCCGCCCGCGCGGCCTTGCCTCGTCGGCAGCGGGCGCGGCTGCCGGCCTCGGCTTGACCTTGCTCACGGTCGGCGGCGATGCAGCGGGAGCGGCGGCACGCGACTTTCTTGCTTGCATGGATCGTCAAGTGAACAGTGATGAATGTCCATTTTCGCCAGTATCGGCATCGCCACAATCACGCCCATCCCCGGACTTTTCCAACCGCAGCCATGAGCTCCACCCTCGCCTCCCCCGCCCCGGCCCCCACCGTGCGCACCGACGCCGCCTGGCTCGAAGCCCACTGGATGCCCTTCACCGGCAACCGCCAGTTCAAGGCCGACCCGCGCATCATCGTGAGCGGCAAGGGCGCCTACTTCACCGACGCCGATGGCCGCAAGATCTTCGACGGCCTGTCGGGCCTGTGGTGCACGGGCCTCGGCCACTGCCGCAACGAGATCAGCGAGGCCGTGGCCCGCCAGGTGGCCACGCTGGACTATTCGCCGGCCTTCCAGTTCGCGCATCCGCTCTCCTTCGAACTGGCCAACAAGGTCAAGGACCTGATGCCCCAGGGCCTGGACTATGTCTTCTTCACCGACTCGGGCTCCGAGTCGGCCGACACCTCGCTCAAGCTGGCCCGCGCCTACTGGCGCGCCAAGGGCCAGGGCACCAAGACGCGCCTGATCGGCCGCGAGAAGGGCTACCACGGCGTCAACTTCGGCGGCATCTCCGTCGGCGGCATCGGCGGCAACCGCAAGACCTTCGGCCAGGGCGTCGAGGCCGACCACCTGCCCCACACGCAGCCCGCCATGGGCACTTTCGCCAAGGGCATGCCCGAAGTGGGCGGCGTGGAGCTGGCCAACCGCCTGCTGGACGTGATCGCCCTGCACGACGCGTCGAACATCGCCGCCGTGATCGTCGAGCCCTTCTCCGGCTCGGCCGGCGTGGTGATCCCGCCGGTGGGCTACCTGCAGCGCCTGCGCGAGATCTGCACCCAGAACAACATCCTGCTGATCTTCGACGAGGTCATCACCGGCTTCGGCCGCGCCGGCGCCATGACGGGTGCCGAGGCCTTCGGCGTGACGCCCGACATCCTGAACTTCGCCAAGCAGGTCACCAACGGCGTGCAGCCGCTGGGCGGCGTGGTGGCCACCAAGGAGATCTACGACACCTTCATGGCGGCCGGCGGCCCCGACTACCTGGTCGAGTTCCCGCATGGCTACACCTACTCGGCCCATCCGGTGGCCTGCGCCGCCGGCATCGCCGCGCTGGACCTGCTGATCGCCGAGGACGGCCCGGGCCGCGTGAAGGCGCTGGCCCCCTACTTCGAGACCGCCGTCCATAGCCTCAAGGGCGCGAAGCATGTGGCCGACATCCGCAACTTCGGTCTGGCCGCGGGCATCACCATCGCACCGGTGCCCGGCGAGCCGGCCAAGCGGCCCTATGAAATCGCCATGGCCTGCTGGAAGAAGGGCTTCTACGTGCGCTACGGCGCCGACACCATCCAGCTGGCCCCGCCCTTCATCACCGAGCGTGCCGAGATCGACCGCCTGATCAACGCCGTGGGCGAGGCGCTGCAGGAAGTCGCCTGACGTTCAGCCGCTCGTGCTTCAATACGGGGATGGACGCCCGAAGCACTGCCGCCGCCACCCGCCCCGCCGTGATGATGCAGGTCCTCGTGCCCGACGGCACGCTGGCACAGCACAGCACGGCGCTGGAGGCAGCACATGACATCTTTCGTGTGACACGGGTGGCGCCGCAGTTCGCTTGGCAGGCCATGGAAAAGCTGGCCGACTGGGAGCAATCGGGCGCCACCGGCGACTGCCCGCTCAGCGAGGCCGAGGACCTGGCCATCGACGTCCTGCTCTGCGCCCAGGAGGCCGCCAACCAGTCGCTGGGCGTGCGGCCCGGCGAACCGGCTGTCGAACTGCAGTTCATCGAGGCCTCCGCCGCGCCTTCGCGCTGAACGGGCCGGACGGGCCAGGCCACCACCGCCCTCGCCCCCCGGCCGCTCAATCTCCCTTGTCGCCCGTCTCGGTCTTGCGCAGGCCGCGCACGTTCATCACGGCCAGGCACAGCTGGAGCGCGATGAGGGCCCAGGCCTGCGTGTGCAGGCCCCAGGCTCCCCACATCAGGTTGCTGGCCAGGAAGATCCAGAAGCCGGTGTTGCGCCGACGCTTGTCGTTCGAGGCCACGAGCCAGGCCGAGATCACCGAGGCCGCGAACGCGGGCCATTGAAGCAGGCCGATCCAATCCATCCGAGTGTTTCCTTGCGGTCCGCAGCATAGGCGGCCAGGACACCCATCCTGCGTGCGCAGACCCGCGCACCGCGTCGGCGCGCAACAGCCGCCCTTGTCGGCCGCGCGCCGCAGGTGCCGGGCGGCTCAGGTGCCGGCGCACAGCCGCCGCAGCGCCGTCACGAGTTCGTCGAGGTCCAGCGGCTTGACCAGGTGGGCATCGAAGCCCGCTCGGCGCGTGCGTTCCACATCGTCCGGCTGCCCCCAGCCGGTGGCGGCGATCAGCCGCACGTCCTGCGCGTCGGGCATGGCCTTGACCGCCCGCGCTACCTCGTAGCCGTCGGGCGAGGGCATGCCGATGTCCAGCACCAGCACGTCGGGCGGCGCATGGACCACCTGGGTCAGCGCCTCGCGGCCCGACAGCGCCACCTGCGCTTCGAAGCCCCGCAGCCCCAGCAGCCGCGCGATGGGCCAGACCGCGTCGGCGTTGTCGTCCACCAGCAGGACCCGCGGCAGGCGCGCCGCGGCGGCGTCGTCCGCGGGTGAGGCAGGCGGCTGCGGATCGGGCCGCACCTCGCCGGGCAGCCCGTCGATGGGCACGGCCACGATGAAGCGCGAGCCCTTGCCTGGGCCCGTGCTTTCGCCGCTGACGCGCCCGCCGTGCAGCTCCACGATGCTGCGCACCAGCGCCAGGCCGATGCCGAGACCGCCGGCGCCGGGGCGCAACTCCGAAGGCCGCCGCGCGAACATCTCGAACATCGACTCGACCACGCCGGCCTCCATGCCGATGCCGTTGTCGCTGACGCCGAAGACGATGTCCGAGCCCTGCTGCGCGACATCGAGCGCGATGCGGCCGCCGTCGGGCGTGTACTTGACCGCGTTGGTCAGCAGGTTCGACAGCACCTGGCTCATGCGCACGGGGTCGACGAAGAGCTGCAGATCGGGCTCGGGCACCGACACCGCCAGCGCATGGGCCGCCTCGTCCAGGCCATGGCGCGTCGCCTCCAGCGCGGCCTCCACCAGCACGCGCACCGGCACCCAGCGCTTGCGCAGGTTCATGCGGCCCAGGCGCAGGCTGGAGACATCCAGCAGGTCGTCGAGCAGCACCTTCATGGTCTGCGTCTGGCGCCGCACGATGTCGATGGCGCGGCTGCGCTCCTGCGTCGGCAGATCCGCTTCGGCCAACGCCGTGCCGGCGGCATGGATGGACGCGAGCGGGTTGCGCAGCTCGTGCGACAGCACCGCGAGGAAGCGGTCCTTGCTTCGATTGGCCGCCTCCAACGCCTGCTGGGCCGCGCGCTGCTGGCTCTGATCGCGCAGGATCTTGACGAAGCCCACCAGGCCATCGGGTCCGCGCATGGGCATGAGTGCGCCGCTGGCCCAGAAGCGCGAGCCGTCCTTGCGCACATGCCACCGGTCGTCCATGGCATGGCCTTCGCGCAGCGCGGCCTGCAGTTCCAGCCGCGGCGCGCCCGAGGCGCGGTCCTCCTCGGTGAAGACCAGGTCGGCGAAGCGACCGGCGACCTCGGGTTCCGAATAGCCCAGCAGACGTTCGGCGCCGGTGTTCCAGCCGGTGATGCGGCCCTGCAGGTCGGTGGAGAAGATCGCGTACTCCACCGCGTTCTCCACGATCAGGCGCAGCCGCTCCTCGCTGGCGCGCAAGGCGTCCTCGGCACGGCGGCGCTCGCCGATGTCGGTGCTGACGACCACCAGCGAAGGCGCGGCGTCGCCCAGGGCTTCGAGCAGGCCCACGCTGTTGTGCATCCACAGCACCGAGCCGTCCTTGCGCAGGCAGCGCTTCTCGATCTGGAAGGGCTGGCGGTCGCGCAGCAGCCGCTCGGTGCGCTCCATGCTGGCGGCGCGGTCGTCGGGGTGGATCAGGTCCATCAGCAGGCTGCCGACGAGCTCGCCTTCCTCGTAGCCCAGCATGCGGGCGTAGTGGCGGTTGACGAAGAAGATGCGGCCCGCCTCGTCGGTCTGCAACACGCCCACCGAGGCCTGGTTGACGATGGCGCCGAAGCGCGCCTCGGATTCGCGCAGGGCCCGCTGCGCCAGCCGCAGCTCGCTGATGTCGACGAAGGTCAGCACCACGCCGGCCACCTGGCCATCGCCGGTGCGGTGCGGCAGCACGCGGGCCAGGTACCAGGTGCCGGGGCCGGCCTCTACCTCGCGTTCCACGGCCGTCAAGTGCCGAAGCACACGGCCGGCGTCGTCCATCAGGCCGGCATAGCGCAGCGGCGTCGCCAGGTCGGACAGCGGCCGGCCCAGGTCGCCGGGAATGAAGCGGAACAGGGCGCAGGCCGCCGGCGTATAGCGCACGACGCGCAGCTCGCGGTCGAGGAAGACGGTGGCGATGGCGGTGGCGTCGAGCAGGTTGAGCAGTTGGCCATGGCTCTGCTGCAGGGCCTCGATCTCGTGCTCCAGCTCGCGCACGCGCTGGCCGGCGGCGGCCGCATCGGCCGAGCCGGTGGCAGCGGCCGGGCCAGGAGGGCCGGGCGGAGGGGCGTGGGAGCGGGCAGGGTCGTCCATGCGGTTCCTCTCGGTGGATGGTGGGGCGGGCCCGCCAAGCCTGCCGCCATGCCGGCTCAGAGGCTGTAAGCCTTGAGGCGGTTGTAGAGCGTCTTCAGGCTGATCCCCAGGACCGCCGCGGCGCGCTCCTTGTGGCGGTCGCAGTGCAGGTACGTGGCCACGATGGCCTGGCGCTCGATCTCGGCCAGCGAGGTGCCCACCGGCACAGAGATCCAGCCTGGCGCCGCTGGCGTCTGCCCCGGCGCAGGCGCCAGGGGCTCCAGCGGCATGGGTGCCGAGGCCGCCGCCAGCTCGGCGGAGGAGTCGGCTGCGCCGGGCGGCATCCATTCGTCGGACATCCAGCCGTCCACGCTCATCACCCAGGCGCGCTGCACGGCATTGCGCAGCTGGCGCACGTTGCCGGGCCAGTGGTAGGCGCGCAGCTTGCGCAGGGCCTCGGGGGTGAAGCGGCGGCCCAGGCCCTCCTGCACCCGCAGCTGCTGCGCGAAGTGCAGGGCCAGCAGTTCCACGTCGTCGCCGCGGGCGCGTAGCGGCGGCAGGATGATGGGAAAGACGTTGAGGCGGTAGAGCAGGTCCTCGCGCAGCACGCCGGCGCGCACGGCCGCATGCGGATCACGGTTGGTGGCCGCGATGATGCGCACGTCGGTCTGCTGCAGCTCGGTGGAGCCCACCCGCATGAAGGTGCCCGACTCCAGCACCCGCAGCAGCTTGACCTGCAGCTCGGCCGGCATCTCGGTGACCTCATCGAGGAACAGCGTGCCCCCGTGCGCCCGCTCGAAGAAGCCGCGGTGCTGGCGCTCGGCCCCGGTGAAGGCGCCGCGCTCGTGGCCGAAGATCTCGCTCTCGATCAGGTGCGGCGACAGCGCGCCGCAGTTGACGGCCAGGAAGGACTGCTCGCGGCGGCGGCTCAGGTCGTGCACGGCGCGCGCCACCAGCTCCTTGCCGGTGCCGCTCTCGCCCTGGATGAACACCGTCGCCGCCGAGCCCGCGACACGCGCGATCTGCAGGTAGACGCTCTGCATGGGCTCGGAACGTCCGATCAGCGCGCCGAAGCGGCCGGTCTCGCGCCAGGTCTCGGTCAGCTCTGCCACCTCGGCCCGCAGCCGCGAGGGCCGCATCAGCCGCGACAACAGGTGCCGCAGCTGCTGCGCCTGCACGGGCTTGACGAGGTAATCGGCCGCACCCAGGCGCAGTGCCCGGATCGAGGTCTCCAGGCTCGCCTGCCCGGTGATCAGCACCACCTCGATGTCATGGGTGCTGGCCTGGGCCGCTTCGAGCAACTCGAAGCCGCTGCCGTCGGGCAGGTGCACGTCCAGCAGCATGAGGTCAGGTGGCGAGACCGCCAGCGCACGCCGCGCATCGGCCAGCGTGCCGCAGGTGGAGACACGATGACCTTCGCGCGCCACCAGGGCCGCCAGCATGCGTGCCACGTCCTCATCGTCCTCGACGATCAGTGCTCGTCCCATTCCACTCCTCGGATGTGCTTTTCTGGCGGCGGCCCGGCGGCCCCGCGCGGGCGATGCGACGCGGACTCCTGCGCGCAGGGTTGGACGCTACCGCAGCCCGCGGCGCCGCGCTGTCGGACGGATGCAGAAATTGCGGCAAGGACTGCCGGCTCATCCCACGAATCCCGCAGAAACTAATACTTTTTTATCAAATAAACGCCATTCCAGCGTGGCACATCCGTTGCGCTGTCCGGGGGTGAGACTTTTTAGAACCACCGATTTCGGCCCCCCCTTTCCACCCTCTGCCTTTTCGCCCGGCACCCCCTGCGCACCTGCGCGGTGGCCGCGCCGCGTGGGAGCACCCGCGTGATCCGGGTCGGCATTGCCGACGACCATCCGGTGGTGCGCTCTGGTTTGCGGGCCCTCCTGTCCTCCTGCGACGACATGACCGTGGTGGGCGAGGCGAGCGACGGCCGCGAGACGCGCGCGCTTGCGCTGGACGTGCGCCCCCACGTGCTGATCATGGACCTGATGATGCCGGGCTACAGCGCGCTGGACCTCATGACCACCCTGCGCGAACGCGCCTCCGGAGTGGCCGTGATGGTCTATACCGGCTACCCTGCCGAGCACTATGGCCCCGCGCTGCTGCGCGACGGCGCCCGGGCCTACCTGGGCAAGGACTGCGACCCTTCCGAGGTGCTGGCCGCCATCCGCGCGCTACACGCCGGCCGGCGCTACATCACCTCGGACATGGCGGGCGTGCTGGCCCAGCGCTCCAGCACCCAGATCAGCGAGGCGGCGCCCCACCAGGCGCTCACGCCGCGCGAGTTCCAGATCTTCCTGAAGCTGGCGCAGGGCGACAGCCCGGCCCATATCGCCGACGCCCTGTGCGTGTCGGCCAAGACGATCAGCACGCACAAGGCCCGCATCATGGCCAAGATGGACCTCCACTCGAACAGCGAGTTGACCTACTACGCGACCAAGCGTCGGCTGTTGAGGTGAAAACACCCCCCATGCCGCTTCGCGGCTCCCCCCTCTCTTGCGCCTTCGGCTTGGAGGGGGGCGCACCCCACGGCCTGGCGAAGCCAGTTCCGTGGGTGCCCTGGCTTGGCCTGCTCCGCGGCCATCCGATCAGTGTCGCCGCGCCAGCTTCATGCGAGGCGGGTGGCACACAGCGCCATGGAAGATTGACATGACCACCCGCCCCACGCCATCCACCGCGCCTGCGCCGCCGGAGTCGCCGGAGCAGGCGCTGCTGCGCGAGTTCGACCATGATGCGCGCTCGCCGCTGAGCGCCATGGCGGCCGCGACCGAGTTGCTGGGCGCCACCGACGATCCGGCATTGCAGGAAGAGGCCCGCGGCGTGATTGGCCGGCAGGTGCGCAAGCTCAACGAGTTGTTCGCGGCCTTCCGCGCGCGGCTCGCCGCGCTGGCCCACGGGGGCGGCGAGCCACCGGCCTGATCGGCACGCGGCTTACCGGGCGGGTCGAGCCGCATCCGAGTGCCGCCTCACTCCATCAGCTGGTGCCGGATCGCATACAGCGTCATCTCACCATTGGAGCGCAGCCCCAGCTTCTCCAGGATGCGCGTGCGGTAGCCGCCCACCGTCTTGACCGACAGGCACAGCGAGGACGCGGCCTGCTGCAGATCGCAGCCCTGGGCCAGCTTGAGCAGCACCTGCAGTTCGCGCCGCGTGAGCGGCTCGGCACGGCGGCCGTCCGCTGGCACGCAATGCTCCAGCAGCAGGTTGGCCATGGTGGGCGACATATAGCGCTCGCCCCGCGCCACCGCGCGCACGGCGTGCAGCAGTTCGGTGGGATCGCTTTCCTTGTCCACCAGGGCGCGCACGCCCTCGCGCACCAGGGTGCAGGCGTACTGCTCGGCGGCAAAGCCCGTGTAGACCACCAGGCCCACATCGGGCGCCTGCATGCGCAGCCGCACGACCTCGTCGAGCACGTTGGAGCCCGGGATCACCAGATCCAGCACCAGCACATCGAGCTGCTGCGCGATCAGCTCGCGCGCCAGGCCGCGAGCCCGATCGCATTCCCACACCATCTCCAGATCGCGCTCCGCACCGAACAGCGCCTTGAGGCCATTGCGCACGACCGGGTGGTCATCCACGACGCCAAGGCGGATCGGCAGCGGGCCGCGCATGGAACGGGAGGACGGAGAAAAACCGAGGGTGGGCGCGGAGGCCGCATGAAGGGTGCTCTGCATGCGGGAAGTACTGGCAACTCCCGTGCCCGTCGGCGCCTGGGTCGTTGGGCGACGAAGCGCGAAGTTGGCGGCATTAGCCACGCGGACGCGGCGCTGTCACCGACGCCCCGCGACGCTTGCGGCAACTGTTGCCGCAAGCGTTTCCAGACGCGGCGACCGCCGTGGCCGTGCCCTCCGACACCGTCCCCCTCCTCGTCCGACAGGACGCCGCCTCGCGCCCCCTAGTCTGGCTTGGCCGGTCCTCGCAGCCGCATGCCGCGCCGGTGTGCATCGCAAGGGAACGGTCTCAACCCAGGAGCATTCCATGTCGAACTCACAGAACAGCCGACCCGGCCACACCGAGCACAACGCGCCAGGCAAGCAGCCGGCGACACCCCGCAACGAAGGCCGCCGCACGCCCGAAAGCCGCCATGACCGTGAAGACCATGCCGGCAGCAGCAAGCAGAAGCAGCAGCGTCAAGGCCGTGGCATCCATTGAACGATGGGCCGCGGCAGCGGTCGTCACCAGCGCGATGGCGCTCGGCCTGCCGGCCGCAGCGCAGAGTTCCGGCAACCCGCGGGGCAATCCCCAGGGCAGCGAGACGCCGGGCACCACGGGACGGGCCGTGCCCCCGCCCGCGAGCCGCGCGCCTCAGTCGGCCGCGCCCACGCGGGGCGACGAAGGCCGGCGGACCAACCCCTACCACCCCGAAGCCAGCAGTGGCCATGGCCGGGAGATCGGCGTGGGACAGCCCGGCGGGCTGGGCGGCCAGCGTGCGGCCGGCTCCCGCAACCGGACGACGGAGACAAATCAGGCGCCTCGGCCTGGCGCGAAGCCCTGAATCAGCGGCCCCGCGCACTGTGGCGCGAGGGCGGCTCGACCACCGGCTCGGTGGCAGGCTCGTTGCGCTCTTCGCTCGGCGTCGGCCCCTCGAAGTCGGGTACGCCGCTCACCTGGCGCAGGTCTTCGGCATGCCGGTGCCCGCCATCGCCGCGATCACCGGCAGGGGACGTGTCCTGGTCGAGCTGGGTGGTGGGCGGATGCCGCGCATCGCCGACGACCGGCGGCGTCGGCATGGGAATCTGCTGGGGCGGCGTGGCGGCATCGGGCCGGCGTCCGTCGGCCAGCGTCCGGACGGGGTCCTCGCCCACACCTTGCGGCGGAGCGCGGCGGCGGTCTTCGTTGGAGGTCATGGTGTTGTCCTTGAAGGTCCTGCCGCCCTCACCCCTTCTGTACAACGAGGCGATTCAGGCGGCGACACAAGCGGATCAGGCTCCGGTGCTCGCCAGGGCGGCGCGGTAGGAATTGCCGCAGAGCCCTGTGCGCCCTGCCGCTGTGGCGGGCAGGCGCACGGCCGCCTCCGCCCACGCCTACAGGCGTGGTGCCGGCGTGGCGCAAGACTGAAGTCTTGCTGCGCTGCGAGGCCGGTGCCCATCCTGGGTGCCGCCCGCGCGCAGGCATTTCAGGAGCATCCGATGAGCACCACCCGTATCACCGACAGCGGCGAAGGCACCCGCCCCACCACCGACGGCGCCGCCAGCAACCTGGGGCCAGCGAAGAGCTATCCAGACGGCGACACCGTCAAGCCGGGGCCGCACGAACGCATGATGGACAAGCGGCAGAACGCAGAGGCCGCCGAGCACGACGACTCGGCGCCCTGGAACCTGCACGAGTCCATGCGCCCCAACCCCAACACCGAGCCGCCGCCGTGGCCCGGCAAGACGCGCAAGGGCCGTCAGGCGCCGCCGGGACGCTGAACATGCGGGGTCGCCAGCCGGGTTGCTCCCGTGCACCTGTCGCGGTGCGCCCACTAGCATGGATGGATGGACCTTCGGCAACTGCGCTACTTCGTCGCCCTGGCAACTCAGAAGAACTATGGCAAGGCCGCCGGCATGCTGCATGTCACCCAGCCTGCGCTGAGCCGGCAGATCCAGTTGCTCGAGGAGGAACTGGGAGTGCGGCTCTTCGAGCGCCATGCCCGCGGGGCCACCCCCACCGAAGAGGCCGACCTTCTGCTGGAGCGCTCGCTCTTTCTGCTGCGCTATGCCGAGCAGATGAAGGTCGATCTCCTGGCGCGCCAGCGCGAGCCCCGAGGTCCCGTGGCCATCGGGCTGTCGCCTGGTCTGGCACAGCAACTCGGCGTGCTTCTCGCGACTGCAGTGCTGGCGCCCTACCCCGACGTGCAACTGCGCATCGTCGAAGGTTTTGCACCTTCGCTGCAGGCCATGCTGGCGGAGGGCGACGTGGACATCGCGCTGCTCATCGAGCCCGTCGAGCGTCGTAACGTCAGCATGGCGCCGCTGCTCAAGGAACAGATCTGCCTGATCGGCACGGCCGACGACCCGCGGCTGCAGCGGTCGCGCCTGCGCGTGCGCGATCTGGCCGGCGTGCCGCTCGTGCTCACGGGCCTCGTGAAGTCGGGCGTCCGGCTCGAACTCGAAGCTGCGGCTGCCCGGGCACGGATCGAACTCGCGCACCGGGTGGAAGTCGAGACCGCGGAGGTCGCACGCCGTCTGGTGCTGGCGGGTGTCGGCCTGACGGCGCACTTTGCGGCGGCGGTGAAGGAGGACATCGCCGCCGGGCGGCTTCGTGCCGTCCCCATCGAGGGGCTCTACCTGCACCGCGTGATTGCCCGTGCCATGGACCGCCCCACGTCGCGCGCCACGGAGTGCGTGATGCAGGTGGTGCGCAACGTCATCGAATCGCACGTACGCGCGGGCCACTGGCCGAACGCCGAACTCGCCGGCTGACTTCCTGCGCCGCGATGCCGGCGCCTTATGGCTCCGATCAAAAGATGCGTTTGGACGCGCGGTGGCGGCACGCCTAGTCTTCGCTCGTGTCGGCGCCTCGCATGCGCCGGCCCCCCAACCGACAGGAGACACACCATGCCGATCGACCGTCGCGCGCTGCTGCGCGTGCTCGCCGCCGCCTCGCTCGCCCCGCCCCTGGCGCGGGCACAGACTTCCGCCCCCTTGCGCATCGTCGTGCCCTTCAGCGCCGGCAGCGGCACCGACATCACGGCCCGCAGCCTGGCCGACACCATCAACCGCAGCAGCGGCCGCACTGTCATCGTGGACAACAAGGGCGGCGCGGGCGGCGTGCTGGGCGCGCTGGAAGTGGCGCGGGCCAAGCCGGACGGCAATACGGTGCTCTACACCACAGGCGGCTTCACCACCAATGCGGTGCTGGTCAAGAAGCTGCCCTTCGACCCCATCGCCGACTTCACGCCCGTCACCCGGCTGCTGCGTTCTTCCGGCTTTGCGCTGATCGTGCCCAGCAACTCGCCCTACCGGCGACTGGAGGACTTCGTCGCGGCGGCGCGCGCCCGGCCAGGGCAGATCAGCTTCGGCTCGTCGGGGGTCGGCAATACCACCCATGTCATCGGCGTGCTGTTCTGCCGCGGCGTGGGCGTGGACCTGCTGCATGTGCCCTTCAAGGGCACGCCGACCACCGACCTCATCGCCGGCACCGTGGACTGCGCCTTCCTGTCGCCCACGGTGGCGGGGCCGCAGCTCAAGGCCGGCCAGCTGCGGGCGCTGGGCATCTCGGGCTCAGCCCGCGCGACCACCCTGCCCGACGTGCGCACCTTCGAGGAGGCGGGCATGACAGTGCAGGACATTCCCGCCTGGAGCGGCGTCTGGGCGCCAGCGCACCTGCCGCCACCCGTGCTGGAGGGGCTGCACCGCACCTTCGTCCAGGCGCTGGCAGTGCCTGCCTTCGCTGCCTTCCTGCGCGAGAACGGCGGCGAGCCCGATGGCCAGCGGCCAGACGCCTTCAAGGCCTACAGCGATGGCGAGATCGCCCGCTACCGGCGCCTGCTGCCGCCGCTGGGCATCGAGATGGGCTGAATCACGATGCCCGAGTTCATGGCCCTGCGGGGCACCCGCACCGCCTTCGAGCTGGCCGGCACCGGTCCGGTGCTGCTGATGCTGCATGGCGCGGAAGGCAGCCGGAGGCAGTTCGCCACCATCCGCGCGCACCTGCAGCCGCACTTCACGGTATTGACCTACGACCAGCGCGACTGCGGCGATACCGACAGTCCCGAAGCCCCCGCGACCCTGGCCGACCTGGCCGACGACGCGCAGGCGCTGATGGCCGCGCTGGGCATCCCCAGAGCGCATGTGTTCGGCACATCCCTGGGCGGCCGCGTGGCACAGACGCTGGCGTTGCGGCATCCGGCAGCGATCGACCACCTGGTCCTGTCCAGCACATGGCCCTTGCCCGTGGATCTGTCGACAGAGAACCCGGAGGCGGTCACTGCCACCGCGCAGTTGCGCGCCGGCCTGCCCGCCACGGCTGAGCAGCTTGCCGCCTATTTCTATCCCGCGGCCTACCTGGCCGCGCACCCGCAGGCACGGATGCACTTCGCCGCGGCGCCACCGCGCTCGGCGCGCTCGGAGCGCCGCTTCCTGACCGCTCGCGACATGCCGGCGCTCGATCCGTCCCACATCGCCGCCCCCACGCTGGTGATCGCAGGCGCCTTGGACGCACTCGTGCCATCGCGCCTGAGCCTGGCGCTGGCGCAGTCCATCCCCGGCGCGCGCGTGGCCCTCCTGCCCGAGGTGGGACACCTGGGCGTCGCCCAGGCCCCCGATGCAGTCGCACGGCTGGTGATCGACTTCACCCGCGGTGCGCAGACATGAATCCAACCACCCGCTTCGCGCCATGCGGCGCCCGGAGTTCTTCCCAATGATCGATGTTCCCGTTCTCATCGTCGGTGGCGGCCCCGTGGGGCTGACCGCATCCATCTACCTCTCGCACTTCGGCGTGCCGTCGCTGCTGGTCGAGCGCCATCCGGGCACGGCCGTGCTGCCCAAGGCCCGCGCCCTCAATGCCCGCACGATGGAGATGTACCGCCAGATCGGCCTGGAACGCGCCATCCGCGGTGCCGGCATGCCGCCGCGTTTCGGCCACATGGTGATGTGGGCCGAAAGCCTCGCCGGGGCGGAGATCAAGCGCCTGGAGCCCGCACGCGGCGCCGCGAGCCAGGCGCTGTCCGTCACCGGCAACTGCGGTTGCTCGCAGGACATGCTGGAGCCGGTGCTGCGCGAGCGGGCCGAGGCAGCCGGTGCGGGGCGCGTGCGCTTCGGCACCGGCCTCGTCGATCTGCAGTGCCACGACGCGGGCGTGGTGGCGCGCATCCGCGACTCGGCCGGACAGGAGCAGGATGTGTCGGCGCGCTACCTCATTGCCGCAGACGGCGCGCAGAGCCCGATCCGCCGGCAGCTGGGCATCGAGCGCGACGGCGAGCGCGATGTCTACGACAGCGTCAACATCCACTGCCGGGTCGACCTTACGCGATGGGTGGACGACCGGCCGGCCAGCCTGTACCTGATCGAGCAGCCCGAGCTGCGCGGCACGTTCATGACCATCAACGGCACGGACCGCTGGGGCTTTCTGGTGACCTCGCTGTCGCACTACGGCTACACGCCCGAGCAGTTCACTCCCGCGTTCTGCACCGAGGTCATCCGTCGCGCTGTGGGTTGCGACGACTTGGCGGTCGAAGTGCTCGGCGTTGGCGCCTGGAAGGCCTCGGCCCTCGTGGCGCGGCACTACCGGCAGGGGGCCGTCTTCCTGGCGGGCGATGCGGCGCACGAGATGCCGCCGACCGGCGGCTTCGGCCTCAACACCGGCGTGCAGGATGCGCAGAACCTCGCCTGGAAGCTGGCGTCCGTGCTCAAGGGCGAGGCGGGGGAGGCGCTGCTCGACACCTACGACGCTGAGCGCCGGCCCGTGGGCCAGGCGGTGACCCATTCCAGCCTGCTCAATGCCCTGTCCATGGGCCGCACGGCCCGGCAGCAGGAGGCGGTGCTCCCGCGCAAGGAGTTCCTCAACGAGGTGGGCCTGATTTTCGGTGCCCGCTACCAGTCCGCCGCGGTAGTCGACGACGGCAGCCGGCTGCAGGTGGACGACCCCGTGCTCCAGTACGTGCCCAGCGCCGCGCCGGGTTGCCGGGCCCCGCATGTGCCCCTGACACGCGACGGCCAAACGCTGTCGACCCTCGACCTGTTCGGCCGCGAGTTCGTGCTGCTGACCGGACCGAACGGCGTGCCGTGGCAAGAGGCGGCGGGGCGCTTGCATCCGTCGATCGCCGGCTTCGTCATCGGCCATCACTTGCGGGACGAGGAGGGGCGCTTTCTGCGCAGCTACGGCCTGGCACCGGACGGCGCGGTGCTGGTACGGCCCGATGGCTACGTAGCGTGGCGCTCGACGGGTGGGGCACACGATCCGTCGGCCGCACTCACACGGGCCCTGGACATGGCCCTGTGCCGTGAGGGCCAAGGGAGCCAGGCGTGAGTGCGGCGATTTCCGCCCTCCATCACTTCACGGTGGGATGCGCGCCCGGCGACCTGCCGGTGCTGCTCGACTTCTACACACGCGTACTGGGCTTGAAGGAGGGCTTCCGGCCCGCGCTGCGGCATCCGGGCCATTGGCTCTATGTCGGCGACCAGGCCATCATCCACCTCAACGCGCTGCATTCCAGCACGCCGTCCCGCACGGGCGGCGCGCTCGACCATGTCGCACTCAAGGCCGAGGGCCTGCATCGCATGCGACGGGCCCTGAACGCGGCGCGGGTACCATTCAGCGAGTCGCCCCTCGCCGGAACCCACCTGCATCAGGTGTTCGTGGAAGACCCGCTGGGCGTGAAGGTCGAACTCAACTTCGATCTCAGTCGCGAGGCGCTGGTCGACGAAGGGCGACGGCCCGCGCAGTGAGCCTCCACTCGGGCCTCGCGCGGGTCAGCGCTTGGCCTCGGCACCAGCGCCCTGCGACAGCACCAGGAACTCCTGCGTCAGCACGCCCAGCCGCTCGCCCATCCAGGCGGCGGTCGCCTCTTCCTGCCGCAGGATGTCCTCGCACACCTGGCGGGTCTGCGTGTCCTGCGCCATCTCGGCGGCCGCCACCAGGATGCGGTACGAGGCCACTTCGAAATGCTCGAAGGCATAGCAGCTCATGGCCACCTTCATCACCTCGTCGTCGGCCATCTTGGCCGTCAGGCCCTGCACCATGGCGCTCATCTTGCCGGCCATGTCCTTCATGCCCGAGGTGTCGCCGCCCCGGCGCTGGATGCACTCGCGCAGCATGCGCGCCTGCTCGCGCGTCTCCTGCAGATGCGCCTGCATCTTGGCCTTGAGTTCGGGGTAGTTCTGCAGGCGATCGCTGGCGGTCTGCAGCATGGTCTCGGCCTGCTCTTCCATGGCGTGGGCGTCGCGCAGCCAGTCCATCAGGTGTTCGGCGGGATGGGTCATCGAAAAGCTCCGTGTAGGGGTGGGAGAAAGCGGGTCGGCAGGGGTGCCACCCATGGCAAGTCCGTCGAGCGACGCGCCCGGGTCTTCCTCGCCCGCGGCCGACTCTTGCGCCAGGTCCACGCCGAAAGCCTTGCCAGAGTGGGGATTCATGGGTGCGTCCTCGTTGGATGTCGAAGTCGCCACCCTGGGGCGCATCGGCGCGCACCCTGTAGGAAGAGTCCCTCCGCCCGGCCGGCCAGACGCGAGGTGTGCGCCCCGAACCTGGCCGACGGAGAGGCCTGCCGACGCCCGGCTGCCCGCTCCCACTCGCACCTGGGCCTTCACCTACACGCCTCGGCCCCCGCCCTGCGAACGCTGTGCGCTGGCACCCCTGCAATGGCAGGGCCCTTCCAATCCCATCACCCCACAGGAGTCTTCTTCATGTTCTCGCACAACAAGCGACTGCAGTACACCGTGCATGTCAGCATGCCCAACCCGGGCCTTGCCAACCTCATGCTGGAGCAGTTCGGCGGGCCGCAGGGCGAACTGGCCGCCGCCTGCCGCTACTTCACCCAGGCCATTGCCGAGGACGACCCGGGTCGCAAGGACATGCTGTTCGACATCGCCACCGAAGAGCTGAGTCACCTCGAAGTGATCGGCAACCTGGTGTGCATGCTCAACAAGGGCGCCAAGGGCCGTCTGGCCGAAGGCGTGGACGAGCAGGGCGAGATGTATCGCTCCATCACCGGCGCGGGCAACGACAGCCACCTGACGCAGGTGCTCTATGGCGGCGGCGCACCGCTGGTCAACTCCGCGGGCGTGCCGTGGACGGCCGCCTATGTGGACACCATCGGCGAGCCCACGGCCGACCTTCGCTCGAACATCGCGGCCGAGGCCCGCGCCAAGATCGTCTACGAGCGGCTCATCAACCTGACCGAAGACCCGGGCGTGAAGGACGCCCTCACCTTCCTGATGACGCGCGAAGTGGCGCACCAGAAGTCCTTCGAGAAGGCGCTCTACAGCATCGAGCCCAACTTCCCGCCAGGCAAGCTGCCTGGCGACCCGCGCTTCACCAGTGTGTACTTCCGCATGTCCAAGGGCGAGGCCGATCTCAAGGGTCCGTGGAACGAAGGTCCGGACTGGGACTTCGTGCCGATGACGCAGGACTCGGGACCGGTCGACGGCCGCACCGGCTGGGCTTCGGTGGAGCTGCCCGAGGGCGATGCCGAAGTCCTGCGCGCCATGGCGACGCGCACGCAGTCCCGGACCGACATCGACCCCACCACGGGTGCCGAGCTGGGCGCCGGCGTGACCCCGCCGCCGGCGGCCACCAAAAAGTGAGCGACAGGCACGACGCGGACGCGGCAGCGCCGGGGGGCCTGGCGCTGGTCATCATCGACATGATCAGCGGCTGGGACTTTCCGGATGCCGAGCACCTGCTGCCGCACGCCCGCCGTGTGGCCACCGACATTGCGGCGCTGGCCCAGGCCTGCCGCGAACGCGGCGTGCCGGTCATCTATGCCAACGACAACCGCGGACGCTGGCGCTCGGACTTCCATGCGCTGGTCGACGCGGCGCTGGCCCAGGACGGGCCGGGCGCGGAGATCACGCGCCTGATGCGCCCGCACGACGACGACTATTTCGTGCTCAAGCCCAAGCACTCGATCTTTCACGGCACGCCCATGCCCTTCCTGTTGCAGCATCTGCAGGTGCAGCGGCTGGTGCTGGCGGGCGTCTCCAGTGACCAGTGCGTACTCATGTCCGTGTCGGACGCGCGCATGCGCGAGCTGGACCCGATCGTGCCGGCGGATTGCTCCGCCTCTCAGGGCGACGCGCGGCATCAGGTACTTCTGCAGCAGTTGCGCGAGACCTGGAAGGTCGAGGCACCGCCCACCTGGCGCGTGCTCTTCGAAGACACGCCGCCTTCTCCCACCCCTTCCCCACCCACCCGCCAGGAGCCCTCCAATGACTGAACCCACGCCCCAGGCCTCCACGCCGCCCCAGCAGCCCCCCGGACTGGAATCGCGCATGAACCCGGAGCCCGACTTCGGCGCCGACAGCTACCGCGGCAGCGGCAAGCTGCAGGGCAAGGTAGCACTGATCACCGGCGGCGACAGCGGTATCGGCCGCGCCGTCGCCCTGGCCTTCGCGCGCGAGGGCGCAGATGTGCTGATCTCCTTCCTGGAGGAAGAGGAAAGCGATGCCCGCGTCACCCGCGAGTGGGTACAGAAAGAGGGCCGCCAGTGCCTGGCCATCGCGGGCGACATCCGCAGCGAGGCGCATTGCCGCTCGCTGGTGGATGCGGCCGTGCAGCAGTTCGGCCGCCTCGACGTACTGGTCAACAACGCCGCCTTCCAGATGAGCCACAAGTCGCTGGACGAGTTGACCGAAGAGGAGATCGACCGCACCTTCCGCACCAACGTCTTCGCCATGTTCTTCCTGGCCAAGGCCGCAGTGCCGCACATGAAGCCCGGCGCCTCGATCATCAACACCGCGTCGATCAACGCCGACAAGCCCAATGCCACGCTGGTGGCCTATGCCGCGACCAAGGGCGCGATCCAGAACCTCACCGGCGGGCTGGCCCAGTTGCTGGCCGAGAGGGGCATCCGCGTGAACTGCGTGGCGCCCGGCCCCGTATGGACGCCGCTGATTCCCTCGACGATGCCGCCCGAGCAGGTGGCCACGTTCGGCCAGCAGACGCCCATGAAGCGTCCCGCCCAGCCCAAGGAACTGCAGGCGGCCTACGTGATGCTGGCCTCCGACGAAGCGAGCTACATCTCGGGCGCCACGGTCGCGGTCACCGGCGGCGTGCCGTTGATCTAGCGATGGCGCGCCGCCTTCCCGCTCTCGCCGCCGCGCTGCTGTTGGGCGCCTGCGGCGACCATGAAGCGCCCTCGCCCGTTCAAGCGCCGGGCGAATCGCGCAGCAGCACCGACCTGATGCTGGAGACCGGCGCCTCGGCCCTGCAGGGCAAGGCCCCGCTGCAGGCGCTGAACCTGTACCTCGATGGCTTCCACTTCTACAGCGGCCGCATGGACGGCCAGATGGAGGCGCACCACTACTGCAGTCGGCTGAACGACGAGGTCAGCCAGTGCGTGATCTATGACGGCAACCGCGCCGACGCGAAGATCATGGGCGTGGAGTACATCGTCAGCCGCCGCCTGTTCGAGGGACTCCCCGATGCCGAGAAGGCGCTGTGGCACAGCCATGTGCACGAGGTCAAGTCCGGCCAGCTGGTGGCGCCCGGTGTTCCGGACGTGGCCGAGACCGCGTTGATGAAGGATCTGGTCGATACCTACGGGAAGACCTTTCATACCTGGCACACCGACCAGGACAAGGAACTCCCCGTGGGCGTGCCGCAGCTCATGATGGGCTTCACCGCCGACGGCCAGCTGCGGCCCGAACTGCTGAAGGAACGCGACGAACGATTGGGCATCGACAGCACCCGCAAGCGGGCGTCGCGAGAATCATTGCCCCTGCCACCGATCGCCGAGGGTGCGGATGCCTGGCAGCGCGGACCGCCGCTGCAGATCACCGACCCGACGGGCCGCGGGCATCACCCATCCGAGGCCGGCGCCGGCCACGCCCCACGCTGATCGCCGGGACGCCCTGCGCGACGCCGGGGCCGCGGTGTCGCATCCGCCTACAGCGGCACCCAGCCCGGCGTGCGCGCGAGTGCGCCAAACAGCGCAGCCGCCTGATCGGAAGGCGTGGCGTAGAGGTCCAGCGGATGCGGCATGCCGTGCAGCAGAAACACCGCGCGGATGCGCTCGTCCCAATCCAGCAGTGCCATCGACCAGTCGGCGAACACCCGCGCCGGCGCCGGACCGCGGTCCAGCAACTTGACCTGCTGGTGCCGGTCGTCGTCCAGGATGCGGGCGTAGAGGCGCTCCACTGCGGCCTGCGGGCCCTCCAGGTACTGCATGTACACGCCATCCAGCAGGCACAACGCACCGGTCACGCCCGCGGGCGCATTGTTCTCCCGCGACTGTTTGAGGATGGACGCCACATCGTCGGACCGGAAGGCCCGTGCGCGGCTCACATATATCAGGCGGTACAGCACGCGGCCATGCTAACGCCCGGCGCGGCGGATCCCAAGGGAGCGCGGGCGTATGGCACTCACCGCACCTTGGTCATCAGGCAGGAGAAGACGTATCGGTCAGGCCTGGGCGAATCCCGCCAGCCTGGCAGATCCCTGTTCTCGTAGGCCTCCAGAGACGGGAAGCCGCTGACGTTCCACGCGTAGGTGTCTGCCTGCTCGACTTCGATCACTCGGTAGGGGCAGCGAGCACTGGTCGACCCCGAGAGCCGTGCCACCAGCCCAGCCGCATTGCCCTCACGCATGCCCTGAAGCGTCGTGTACCGCCGGCCCGCGCAAGCGCCGTAGCGCCAGCGCCAGGACAACACGCCGGCGTCGAGCGATAGCACACCGGAACAGGCGCGACCTGTACCCTCGAATCGCCCTTGCCAAGGCTTGTCCGTGCCCCCCGCCATCGCCGCTGCGCCGGCGACGAAAAAGAGGACTGCCCCGATCCAGTGCTTCAACGACACAGTGCTGCCCTGCGTCGACGCACGGTGGCCCACGCATAGTCCAACTTACTTGCGTAGTGGCTGTCGCCGCCTGCGTTGTAGTAAGTCGCGACGGTCGACGCACGCATCGCGATCCAGCCGACGATGACGCGGCGCGTCGTGGCCTTTTGGCATTTCCGGACCTGATCGGGTCTGAGCACAAGCGCGCCAGCGTTCAGTCGCTTCAGATGTTCGACCGTCGAGCCCTCCCGGCGTGCGATTCGCTCCAGCGAGTCTCCATGGGTGGCGAGGCACTTTCACCTCAGGGCAAACCCTGAACACAATCCCTGAAACCGGTTTCATAATTTCCGTCATCGGAGACACACCGGCGCGCCCACGCGCCCAACGCCCGTGAATTACCAGTTCCAGTTCGATGCCGTGCTCGCCGCCTGGCCCCTGCTGCTCAAGGGCACATGGATCACGGTGCAGCTCTCCCTCACTGCCACCCTGCTGGGTCTTGCCGTGGCCGTGGTGTGCGCCTGGGGGAAGACCAGCGGCCCAGCGCCGCTGCGCTTCCTGATCAACGCCTACATCGAGGTGATCCGGAACACGCCCTTCCTGGTGCAGCTGTTCTTCTTTTTCTTCGCGCTGCCGGTCATCGGCGTGCGCTGGTCGCCCTACATGGCCGCGCTCACGGCCATGGTGGTCAACCTGGGCGCCTATGCCACCGAGATCATCCGCGCCGGCATCGAGTCCATTCCCAAGGGCCAGATCGAGGCGGGCCGCGCGCTCAACCTCAAGGGCTGGGAGATCTTCCGCTTCATCATCATCAAGCCGGCGCTCAAGGCCATCTATCCGGCCCTGACCAGCCAGTTCATCCTGCTGATGCTGAGTTCGGCCGTGGTGTCGGTGATCTCGGCCGACGACCTCACCTCGGTGGCAGCCACGCTGCAGTCGCAGACCTTCCGCAGCTTCGAGATCTACATCGTCGTGGCCGCCATCTACCTGGGCCTCGCCCTGCTCTTCTCGCTGCTGTTCAAGCTGATCTACCAGCGCGTGCTGCACTACCCCGACCGCCGCTGAAGGCAGCACAAGGACACGACCACCATGCGTACCTTCGGCTTTCCCGAATTCCTGTTCATCCTCGAAGCGGCCCAATGGACGCTGGCCCTGTCGGCCATCGCCTTCGTGGGCGGCGCCATCCTGGGCCTGATCGTCGCGCTGGCGCGCACCAGCGAGAACCGCGCGGCGCTCTTCGCCTCGGGCGTGTTCATCCAGGTGTTCCAGGGCACGCCGCTGCTGCTGCAGCTCTTCCTGATCTTCTTCGGCGCACCCGTGCTGGGGATGGACATCAACCCCTGGGTCGCCGCGGGCGCGGCCCTGATCCTCAACAGCGCCGCCTTCCTGGGCGAGATCTGGCGCGGCTGCATCCAGGCCATTCCGCGCGGCCAGTGGGAAGCGGCCATGGCACTCAACCTGTCGTACACCGCCCGCCTGCGCGACGTGGTGCTGCCCCAGGCCTTCAAGATCGCGCTGCCGCCCACCGTGGGCTATGTGGTGCAGATCATCAAGGGCACGTCCCTGGCGGCCATCATCGGCTTCACCGAGATCACCCGCGCCGGCCAGATCATCAACAACGCCACCTTCCAGCCGCTGGAAGTGTTCAGCACCGTGGCCGCGCTGTACTTTGTGATCTGCTGGCCGCTGTCGCTGCTGGCTGCGCACATGGAGCGCCGCCGCGCGCGGGCGCTCGCCCGCTGACTGCGCCTCCTCTCTTCATCCCCGTCCCGTCCAACCCCAAGGAGACCTCCATGAACATCCGCCTGCACCGCCGCACCGCCCTGGCCCTGGGCCTGGCCGCCTGTGCGACCGCCTTCGCGCCCCTGGCCTCGGCCCAGTCCGTGGCCGACATCAAGAAGAAGGGCGAGATCACCATCGGCATGCTGGTGGACTTTCCGCCCTACGGCACCACCGACGCCAAGAACCAGCCCGACGGCTACGACGCCGACGTCGCCAAGCTGCTCGCCAAGGACCTGGGCGTGAAGGCCAACATCGTGCCCGTCACCGGCCCCAACCGCATTCCCTTCCTGCTGACCAACAAGGTCGACCTGCTGATCGCCTCGCTGGCCGTCACGCCCGAGCGCGCCAAGCAGGTGGACTTCTCGGTGCCCTATGCCGCCGCCACCATCGTGCTGTACGGCAGCAGCAAGGTCGAGATGAAGTCGCCCGCCGACCTCAAGGGCAAGCGCGTGGGCGTGGCCCGCGCGAGCACGCAGGACGTGTCGCTGACCGCCGTGGCGCCCGAGGGCACGGAGATCCGCCGCTTCGACGACGACGCCTCGGCCATGCAGGCGCTGATGTCGGGCCAGGTCGACGCCATCGGCTGCTCCACCACCGTGGCGGCGCAGATCGCCAAGCGCGCCGGCAGCAACTTCGAGAACAAGTTCAACCTGCGCCAGCAGGTCATGGGCATCGCCATGCGCCCGGGCCAGCCCGAGCTGAAGAAGACGCTGGACGAGTTCGTCGAGCGCAACAAGAAGAACGGCGAGCTGAACAAGCTCTACCAGAAGTGGCTGGGCACGGACTTCCCGGCCCTGCCCAACTCCTGATTGGCTTCTTTCCCTATCCGACCGCACAAGGCAGCCGAACGATGAACAGCAGCGTGGCCGCGCCCCATGAACTGGGCGACCCCATCATCCGCATGGAAGGGGTGAGCAAGTGGTATGGCGAGTTCCAGGTGCTCACCGACGTGGACCTGTCGGTTCGCACCGGCGAGCGCATCGTCATCTGCGGGCCCTCGGGCTCGGGCAAGTCCACGCTGATCCGCTGCATCAACCGGCTGGAGACGGTGCAAAAGGGCCGCATCACGGTCGACGGCATCGAGCTGACGGCCGGCGGCAAGAACGTGGATGCCGTGCGCGCCGAAGTGGGCATGGTCTTCCAGCAGTTCAACCTGTTCCCGCACCTGACCATCCTGCAGAACTGCACGCTGGCGCCGATGCGCTCGCGTGGCATGTCGCGCGAGGAGGCCGAGGCCGTGGCCATGAAGTACCTAACGCGGGTTCGCATTCCCGAGCAGGCCAACAAGTACCCCAGCCAGCTGTCGGGCGGCCAGCAGCAGCGCGTGGCCATCGCCCGCGCCCTGTGCATGGCGCCCAAGATCATGCTGTTCGACGAGCCCACCTCGGCACTCGACCCCGAGATGGTCAAGGAAGTGCTGGACACCATGATCGGCCTGGCCGACGACGGCATGACCATGCTGTGCGTCACGCACGAGATGGGCTTTGCCCGCAGCGTGGCCGACCGCGTGATCTTCATGGCCGGCGGCCAGATTCTCGAACAGGGCACGCCGGAGGCCTTCTTCGGCCATCCGCAGCACGAGAAGACACGGCAATTCCTGGGCCAGATCCTGACGTCCGGTCACTGACACGATGTTCTCCGTCCTGATCTCTCTTTCCTCCTTCGGCGCGGCCGAGGTGGGCCGTCATGGCCAGGCCTGGGCCACGGGCCTGGCCTATGAAGCCGGCGTGGACAGCGTCGAGGTGCGTGGCGAGCTGCTGCGCAATCCCGTGTCCGAACTGGCGGCGCTCAAGGGGCATGCCGCGGTCTACTCCAGCCCCGAAGGCCTGTGGACTACCGACGGGCAGCTCGACACGACCGCGCTCCAGACCGGCCTCGCCCGCGCAGTCGCCCTCGATGCGCCCCGCCTCAAGATGGCCATCGGCGGCTTCCACGCCACGCGAAGCGGCGAATCGCTCGAAGCCCTGCGAGAGGCCCTGGCCCGCACGCCGGTGGAACTGGTGATCGAGAACGACCAGACGCCCACCGCCGGCACACTCGACGCGCTGCTCGCCTTCTTCGACGCCCAGCAGGCCGCCGGCCTGGACCTGGGCATGACCTTCGACATGGGCAACTGGCACTGGCTGGGCGAATGCCCGCTGGAGGCCGCCCGGGCCCTGGCCCCCCGTGTGCGCTACGTGCATGCCAAGGGCGTGCAGCGCCGGCCCGACAAGTGGGTCGCGGTGCCGCTGGCCGAATCGGCCGCACCCTGGCGCGCCGTGCTGCGCGCCCTGCCGGCCGACGTGCCCCATGCCATCGAATACCCGCTGATCGGCGACGACCTGACAGCCGTCACCCGCGCCGAGATCGCGGCCCTGCGCCAGCTGCGCACCGCCGCTTGAACCTCCCGCCCGAGCCTTCGCTGAACCGTCCCGCATGACCACCGCCCCCACCTTCGACGTCGCCACCTTCGGCGAAGCCATGCTGCTGCTGGTGGCCGACGAGCCCGGCCCCATCGAACAGGCCACGCTCTTCCACAAGCGCAGCGCCGGCGCCGAGACCAACGTCGCCATCGGCCTCGCACGCCTGGGCCTGAAGGTGGGCTGGGCCAGCCGGCTGGGCACCGACTCCATGGGCCGCTCGCTGCTGGCCACGATGCAGGCCGAGGGCATCGACTGTTCGCATGTGGTGTGCGACGCCACGCAACGCACCGGCTTCCAGTTCAAGGGCCGCGTCACCGACGGCAGCGATCCACCCATCGAATATCACCGCAAGGGCTCGGCCGCCAGCCAGATGCGGCCCGAGGACATCGACGAGGCCTGGCTGTGCGCGGCCCGGCACCTGCATGCCACGGGCGTCTTCGCGGCCGTCTCCGAGACCACGCTGCCCACCGCCCACCGCACGCTGGACCTGATGCGCGCGGCGGGCCGCAGCATCTCCTTCGACCCCAACCTGCGGCCCACCCTGTGGGGCAGCACCGAGCGCATGCGCACCTGCATCAATGCGCTGGCCGCCAAGGCCGACTGGGTGCTGCCCGGCCTGGAGGAAGGCCGCCTGCTCACGGGTGAAGCCACGCCCGAGGGCATCGCGCGCTTCTACCGTGAGGCCGGTGCCTCGCTGGTCGTCGTCAAGCTGGGGCCGGAAGGCGCCTACTACGACAGCGCCACCGCCGGCTGCGGCCGGGTGCCCGGCTTCCCGGTCGAGAAGGTGATCGACACCGTGGGCGCCGGCGACGGCTTCGCGGCCGGTGTGGTCAGTGCCCTGCTCGAAGGCCGCAGCGTGCCCGAGGCCGTGCGCCGCGGCGCCTGGATCGGTGCCCGCGCCGTGCAGGTGCTGGGCGACACCGAGGGCCTGCCCACGCGGGCCCAGCTGCAGGAGGCAGGGCTGTGAGCGACGCACGCAAGAAGGTCCTGGTGTTCCGGGCGCTCCCGCCCGACCAGATGGCGCGGCTGCAGGCCGCGCACGACGTCAGCTTCGCCGACCCCAAGAAGGACCGCGCCGCCTTCAACGCCGCCCTGCCCGAGGCACAGGGCCTGATCGGCTCCAGCTTTCCCATCGACGCTGGTGTGATCGCTTCCGCGCCCAAGTTGGAGGTGGTCTCCAGCGTGTCGGTGGGCGTGGACAACTACGACCTGGCCGCGCTTCATGCCCGCAACATCGTGCTGGCCCACACGCCCGGCGTGCTGGACGAGACCGTGGCCGACACCGTCTTCGCCCTGCTGATGGCCACCAGCCGCCGTGTGGTCGAGCTGGCCACGCTGGTGCGCGAAGGTCGGTGGGACCGGAACATCGGCGAAGACCTCTTCGGCTTCGACGTGCACGGCAAGACGCTGGGCCTGCTGGGCTTCGGCCGCATCGGCCAGGCCATCGCGCGGCGCGCGGCGCTGGGCTTCGGCATGCCGGTGCTGTATCACGCCCGCAGGCCGGTGGACCTGGCCGCGCAGGCGCCCGAACTGCAGGGCCGCGCCCATCACACGCCGCTGCCTGAGTTGCTGGACCGCGCCGACTTCGTCGTCGCGATGCTGCCGCTCACGCCGCAGACCCGGGGCATGGTCGATGCCGCCCTGCTCGCGCAGATGAAGCCCGGTGCCATCTTCATCAATGGCGGCCGCGGTGCCACCGTGGACGAGGTGGCCTTGCTGGCCGCACTGGACAGCGGCCATCTGCGCGCCGCCGGCCTGGACGTGTTCGCGCGCGAGCCGCTGCCGCTGGACTCGCGCCTGCGCACGCACCCCAAGGTGACGCCGCTGCCGCACATCGGCTCGGCCACGCACGAGACGCGGCATGCCATGGCGGCGCTGGCCGTGAGCAACCTCCTGGACGCATTGGCCGGCCGGCGCCCTGCTGCGGTGTACGACACTGCGGCTTCATGAACACACAGCCGCCGGCCGTGCGGCCGGGCCGCCCCACCATCTCGGACGTCGCGCGCGTGGCGGGCGTGTCCAAGGCCACGGTGTCGCGCTTCTTCAACCACCGCGAGCGCCTGCTCAGCCCCGACATCGCGGCCCGTGTCGAAGCCGCCATCGCCGAGCTGGGCTACGTGCCCAGCCCGATGGCGCAGGCGCTCAGCCACGGCCGCTCGCGGCTCATCGGGCTGATCGTGGCGGACATCACCAACCCCTTCTCGGTGGCCGTGCTGCGCGGTGCCGAGAAGGCCTGCAAGGACGCGGGCTACCTGGTGATGCTGTTCAACATCGGCAACGAGGCCGGCCGCGAGCGCGAAGCCATCGACGCCCTGGCCGGCTACCAGGTGGACGGCTTCATCCTCAACACCCTGGGCCGCGGGACCGGCGTGGTCGAGGCCATCGCCGCCCACGGCAAGCCGGCCGTGCTGGTGGACCGGCGGCATGACGGACTGGAGGCGGACTTCGTCTCCATCGACAACCGCGGCGCCATGGCTGAGGCCTGCAGCCACCTCATCGATGGCGGCTGGCGCGAACTGCTCTACGTGACCGAGCCGCAGCAGGGCGTGAGCACCCGGCGCGAGCGGGCCGCCGCCTTCCGTGATTGCATGGAGGCGCATGCCCAGGCCTCGCCGCGCGTGCGGGGCGAGGTGTTCGAGATGGCCGAGGGCGACGACGAAGGTCTGCGCGATGCACTGCGCGGCCTGCGCAAGCGCGCCCGCGCACCGCGCCGTGCCGCGGTGGTGGCCGGCAACTCGGTGGTCACGCTGCGCGTGGCGCAGGCCGTGCGCCAACTGGGCTGGGAGTTCGGAGAGGAGCTGGGCTTCATCGGCTTCGACGAGCCCGAATGGGCCTCGCTGGTCGGCCCGGGCCTCAGCACCCTGGCGCAGCCCACCGACGAACTCGGCCGCGCCGCCGCCACCTGCCTGATCGAGCGCATGCAGGGCCTGGAAGGCCCGGCGCGCGAGCTGCTGCTGCCGGGCACGCTGGTGGTGCGGGGCTCGTCGGCCGCCTGATCGAACGAGCGGCGACCCGGGCCCGATGAAGCCCGACCGCGCTCCACTCAGTTCAGGACGATCTTGGCCTTGGTCGCCACGTCGCCGAACTTGCGCAGGCTGTCCTGCACGAACTTCTCTGCCTCGGCGGGCGACATGTGCCCCGGCAGCTGGCCGCCGGCTTCCAGGGCCGCCTTCACCTGCGGGTTCTCGGCCGCCTTGGCGATGGCGGCATTGAGCCGCGCCACCACCGGCTCGGGCACACCCTTGGCCGCAGCGACGGCGAAGTACTGCGTGGCCTCGTAGCCCTTGAGCCCGGCCTCGCTCATGGTCGGCACATTGGGCAGGCTGGGGATGCGGTAGGGCGTGGTCACCGCATAGGCGCGCAGCTGGCCGGCCTTGATCTGGGCCAGCACGGGCGTGACGCCCAGCATGCCCAGCTTGACCTGGCCGCCGACGATGTCCACCACCGCCTGGCCGCCGCCCTTGTACGGCACATGCAGCATCTGCGTGCCGGCCATCTGGTTGAACAGCTCGCCGGCCAGGTGCTGGCCGGTGCCGATGCCAGAGCTGGCGTAGTCCCACTGCTGCGGGTTCTTCTTCATCGCGGCGATCAGCGAGCTCAGGTCGGCCTGAGGCAGCGAGGCGCCACCCACCAGCACGATGGGGCCCTGCGACAGCAGGCCCACCGCCTGCAGCTCGCGGCCCACCTCGGGCTGCTTCTGGCCGAAGAGCACGGGCCCCGGCACGGTCACCAGCGTGTAGCCGTCGCCCTTGGCGCGCGCCGCCTGCTTCAGCGCCAGTGCGCCCGAGGCACCGGGCACGTTGTCGACCACGATGGACTGGCCGATCTGGTCGGACACGGCCTTGGCGAAGGCGCGCGTGAGCACGTCCACCGAACCGCCGGGCACGAAGCCCACGATCCAGGTGATGGGCTTGGCTTCGGGCCAGGGCGCTTCGGCATGGGCGCCGAGGGCCATGGCGGAGAGTGCGAGCGCCGACAGGCGCAGCAGATGGCGGCGGGTGGTGGAGGTGGTCATGGGCTTGCTTCCGGGAGTTGTTCGAAGAGTGGTGCTCAGCGGTCGAGCTGGCCGGGTGGCGTGTGCGGATGCGCGGCCGCACTGGCGTTGAAGTCGCGGATCATGCGCAGCACCGGGCCCATGACCCAGGTGTTGAAGACCAGCACATCGGTCTCTTCCTTCGGGTCTCGGGTCACGTTGAACAGGTAGGGCGACTCCAGCTTGCCCTGGCCCTGGTTGACCTCGGGCTCCCAGTAGAAGTGCAGCTTCCAGTCGCGCCACTTGGCCGCGCGCAACTCCTGCTTGATGTAGAAGAGAAAGCCCTCGCGCGCCGACTTCGGCTGCTCGCCGAAGAAGAAGGCCCGCTGGTCCACGCCGTCGATGGGCCGGTCCTGCGGCAGTGAGGCACCGGCCACGGCCGCCAGGGTGGTGAAGAGGTCGGTCACGTGCACGATCTCATTGCTCACGCGGCCCGGCTCGATGCGGCCCGGCCAGCGCGCGATGAAGGGCACGCGCAGGCTGCCTTCCATGGCCGTGTGATATGTCCCGCGCCAGGGGCCGGCCGTGCCGCGGTAGGGCGCGCGGAACTCCGGGCCGTTGTCGCTGCAGAAGATGAACAGGGTGTTGTCGGCAATGCCCAGGCGCTCCACCTCGTCGACGATCTGGCCCACGCGGTGGTCCATCTCGGCCATGGAGTCGGCAAAGTCGCCATTGCCGGTGCTGCCAGCAAAGTCCGGATGCGGCAGCGTCGGAAAGTGCAGGTGCACCAGCGGCAGGTACAAAAAGAAGGGCCGGTTCGCCGCCACATGGCGCTGCATGAAGGCGCAGGAGCGGTCCACCAGGTCGGCGTCGATGCCGCGGCGCGCCTCCAGGTCGTAAAGCTTGACCTCGCGCGAGGGCTCGCCGGCACGGCCTTCCATGATGTAGGGCAGGTCGACCACGCTGGGGTCGAAGCCGACGGAGGACGTGAACTGGCTTTCGTCCGTGGTGCGCGGAATGCCGTACCACTCGTCGAAGCCGCGATCCGACGGAAAGCGCCCGGCTACATCGCCCAGGTGCCACTTGCCGAAGTGGGCCGTGGCATAGCCGACCTGCGACAGCAGCTGCGGCAGCGTCACCTCCCAGCGCGTGAGGCCCTGCGGCAGGCCCGGCGGCACCGACTGCAGGCAGCCGGTGCGGATCGGATGCCGGCCCGACATGAGGGCCGAGCGCGTCGGCACGCAGTCGCTCTCGACGTTGAAGTTCTGCAGCAGCAGGCCCTGGCGGGCCAGCGCGTCGATGCGCGGCGTGGGTGCGCCGCGCAGGGCGCCGCCGCCATAGCAGCCGAGTTCGCCCCAGCCGAGGTTGTCGGCCACGATGAGGACGATGTGGGGAGAAGCGTGGGAGGCCATCGAAAGCAAAAGGGATTGGATGGCCCGCAATCTATGACAGCGCGGCGTCTTCTAGCATTCCCGTTCCACCGCCTTGCCATGAATGCCAGGAATGAATCTCTCGATCCAGGACATCCGCTACTTCCTCGCCGTGGCCCGTGAAGGCCAGCTCTCGGCCGCTGCGGACGAGCAGGGCGTGACCCAGTCGGCGCTCACCAAGGCGATGCAGCGGGTGG
Organism: Pseudacidovorax intermedius; assembly: GCF_003350475.1. Classification (GTDB taxonomy): domain Bacteria; phylum Pseudomonadota; class Gammaproteobacteria; order Burkholderiales; family Burkholderiaceae_C; genus Xenophilus; species Xenophilus intermedius. The sequence continues at coordinate 118,458 of NZ_QQAV01000008.1, read as the reverse complement.
AGCGCGAGTTCGGGCTGCAGCTCTTCGAGCGCAGCGTGCGCGGCGTGCGGCTGACCTCGGCCGGCCTGCGGGTGGCCGAGCAGATGCGCCGCCTGCAGGCCGAGTACGCCGACACGGTACTGCTGGCCGACGAGATGCGCGCCCGCCAGGCCGGCCTGCTGCGCCTGGGCGTGACCGACACCACCGGCGGCAACCGCATGGCCGCCGTGCTGGGTCCCATGCTCGCCATGCGCCCCGGCCTGCGCGTGAAGATGCGCGTGGACCGCTCCGACGCCCTCGCCGCCCAGGTGCAGGACGGCACGCTGGACCTGGCCCTGGTGCCCGCGTACGAAGGCCTGCCGCTGCCGGCCGAACGCACCAAGGTCGACAGCGATCCGCTGCTGCCGCTGGTGCGGGTCGGTCACCCGCTCACACGGCTCGCCCGGCCGATGCTGAAAGACGTCGCCGCCTACGGCTGGATGCTCGGGCCCGAGCATTCCTTCGCCTACCGCACCGTGGAGGCCGTCTACGCGCGGCAGGGGCTGCCCGCGCCGCAGGTGGTGGTCGAGGTGCCCTTCTCGTCGGAGATGAACCTGACGGTGCTGGCTGCCACCGACCTGGTGACGCTCTTGCCGCGCTCGCTGATGCAGCTGGCGCCGGCCGAGCGCTTCACGCAGTTGCCGGTGGCGGCCCTGCGCATCCCGCGGGCGGTGGTGCTGCTGTCGCGGCCGGGGTCGGCGTGGTCGCCGTTGATGGAGACGCTGCGGGGGTTGTTGCTGGAACGGGCCAAGGCGGGGGACTGAGTGGCTTACCGCGTCCGAGTCCACCGTCGGTTCGCGCGCTCGGCCATCTCATGCTCTGCGGCCGCAGCCAGGAATGCCGATCGCGAGATGCGGCGCTTACTCGCGTATTGATCGATGCGCTGCAACAAGGCCTCAGACATGCTCACGTTCACACGCACGGCCTTGTCGCGCACCTTGGCGAGGTCGATGTCCACCAGCATCCAGGAGCCGCCCTTGAAGTCCTTGCTGCCCGCCCACTGATCGGCGCCGGTGGGCGCGGTAATGGGCTCCGCGTCGTTGCCGTAGTGGACCTCAACGGCTTCCTGCGCTGCGCTGGGAATACCGGCGGGCTCGTCTGCGGCCGCGAAGCAGCCGGGCAGATCAGGAAAGGTCAAGCCAAAAGCGCTGTCCTTGTCCTTGTGGACGTAGACAGGGTAAAGCACGGTCGCCTCCTCTGAATCTTCTATTGGGCGCCGGTATGGATCGCACGAACTAATTGAAGTGCGAATCGCTGCGCAAGCCTACGCTACCAAATTGTTTTTGATGTCGAAGCTGCCGACGACGGTGCCGGCGCTCCCACCATTGGCGTTTTGCATCAAATATTCCTGCTTGATCTTCGCAAAGGACAGATGAATTTGCTCAAAATGACCGCCTGCCCCGCCGCTCGGATTTACCTTGGTGATCAGAACGTCCGACAGCGTTATCTTCATGAAATCCAGAGGCAAGCCGCCAGCCTTCCTCAGAGTCAATATCGCTTGAGGAAATCGTCGCCCAATGAAGCAGGCCGTCATCAAGCCCGGTGACGCCCTGTCGATTTGGTGGATAAGCTCCATATCGTTGGCCGTCGCCTTTGGCGCTCCTCCACCCGAGCCAGCCATCATGCGTCCTTCTTGAAGGACCGACCAACTCCAGGCGGTGATATCTATTTCCCCCAAATGCTTGGAGTCCTGGGATTCTCCGGTGATCCCGTCGATCTTCAGAAAAATGTCAGATGCCATGGGTTACCTCAGAAGTTGGTACAAGAGATCGACGGTTCGTGTAATTTTCGGCGGACAGGCTCATCTTCATCTCATGAGCACGACCTTCGTCAGCAGAGCAGCGACAGGCGCGTAGAAAAAGCCGATGGACAGAAACACGGCATCATCCAAGTCTTCATCGCTTGAATGACTGAATATGCCCAGCACGTCAACGTGATGAATGAACCGAAGCCAAGCATCCATCCGAAATTCGTTCGAGTAGATAAAGTAAGCTATACCGAGCAAGCCTACAAGAAATACGGGCAGGAAGACAAGAAAGACGGTGGCCCACCTTCTAACGGGTTTATTCTTCGACATTATTGGGTGACGTCGATAATTCCGTAAGCGCGTCCCGTGCCGCTCGGAATTATCAGTGGAACCGTTTCCAGAAGAGCTGACCTCAACCTATTGAACTCACCTAGACTTGCCAAGGTAATACAGCCTTCGCTGATATTAAAGCGTCCATGCGGGTGGAGACGAAAATTACTTCGGCGTACCCCGTTCACGAAAGTCTCGTCGTCAATCTTGCCGTCGTCCCTGTATAACGCAAACCAAGCTGAGCGATTCGTATCTGCCCAGATATCCTTTGCCCCATCCAAAATGTGCGTGAATATTCCACCGCCACCTCGATCCGTGACGTAGTAACGGCCGGGCGGCAAGGGTCCAGCACCGGGCTGATCAGCAGCATCAGGATCGTTCTTCGCTTTTCCACTTCCCGAGAACGCCAGGAAGTTTCCGACGCCTGGACATTCGAGCATCGAGAGGTCCTGCCTGTTAAGCTTGAATTTGCAATTTATTGGCACGTCGTCCTCCCTCGATGGATTCTCCGATGCCGCGCCGTTTCGGAAGCGGAGTCGGTCACCGCAATGAAGGCGATCGTTAAAAATTCCCCAAAAAAATCCCTGAGCAATGCCGGTGAGCTCGGCCGCGCGTTACCCCGTGGCACCCGGCGCAGTTGGCCCCACATCGAACGGCACTCCCCGATGGACGCAGCACCTAAGCTGGCGCGCCTGCATCGTGCGCGACTGGGAGCGTAAGAGCGTCTACTCCTCGCATTCGGTACGCACGCAGCGGGCGCCTCTCCGGGCGTTCATTGATGGGATCACGTCGCCGCCGACCCCGTCGGATCGAAGGTCCGCTGAGCCGCGCGTGCGACCTGCGCATCAGCAGGCGTCGAGGTCCCCGTTGCAGCGCGCGCGACCGGCGCCGTTGCCGCTCAGTCCGCCAACCGCCCCTGCACCAACCGCAGCACACGATCACACCGCGCCGCCAGCGTTTCATCGTGCGTCACCATCACGAACGCCGTGCCGCGCTCGCGGGCCAGCTGCAGCATCAGCGCGAACACGGTGTCGGCCGTGCTGCGGTCCAGGTTGCCGGTGGGCTCGTCGGCCAGCACGCAGGCGGGCTGGGTGACCAGGGCGCGGGCGATGGCCACGCGCTGGCGCTCGCCGCCGGACAGTTCCGCTGGCCGGTGCGACAGGCGCTGGCCCAGGCCCACGGCCGTCAGCGTGGCGCGGGCGGCCTCGGCGGCCTTCTCGGGCGCTTCGCGGCGGATCTTCAGCGGCATGGCCACGTTGTCCAGCGCGCTGAACTCGGGCAGCAGATGGTGGAACTGGTAGACGAAGCCCAGGTACTGGTTGCGCAGCCGGCCCTGGGCCGCCGCGTCCAGCCGACCCATGGGCTGGCTCTTGAGCTCCACCGTGCCGCTGCTGGGCGAATCGAGGCCGCCCAGCAGGTGCAGCAGCGTGCTCTTGCCCGAGCCGGAGGCGCCGACGATGGCCATGGTCTCGCCAGCGCGCACGTCCAGGTCCACGCCATGCAGCACGGTGAGGTCGATGCGGCCTTCGTGGAAGCGCTTGGTCAGGCCGCGGGCCTTGAGCACGACGGCGGGGTGCCCGTCGCCGGGCCGCCCCAAGGCGGGCAGCGCCCCCTCGGGGGGCAGCGCACCATGCGAAGCAGGAAGCGTGGGGGCCTTACTCATAGCGCAGGGCCTCCGCCGGGTTCACACGGCTGGCGCGCCAGCTGGGGTAGAGCGTGGCCACGAAGGCCAGCACCAGGGAGATGATGGCGATGGGCATGATGTCGCTGCGCTGCGGGTCGCTGGGCATGCGGCTGATGAGGTAGATGTCCTGCGGCAAAAAGTGCGTGTGCAGCAGCCGCTCGATGGCCGGCACGATGACGTCGATGTTGTAGGCCACCAGCAGGCCCAGCCCCAGGCCCGCAAAGGTGCCGATCACGCCCACCATGGCGCCCTGGACCACGAAGATGCCCATGATGCTCTTGGGGCTCGCGCCCAGCGTGCGCAGGATGGCGATGTCGGCGCGCTTGTCGGTCACTGTCATCACCAGCGTGCTCACCAGGTTGAAGGCGGCCACGGCCACGATCAGCGTGAGGATGATGAACATCATGCGTTTCTCGACCTGCACGGCCGAGAACCAGGTCTTGTTCTGGCGCGTCCAGTCGCGGATGAGGAACTGGCCCGGCAGCGTCTTGGCCAGTTCGTCGGCGACCTCGCGGGCCTGGTTCAGGTCCTTGAGCTTCAGGCGGATGCCCGTGGGCCCTTCGAGGCGGAAGACCTTGGCCGCGTCCTGCTCGTGGATCATGGCCAGCGCCGAGTCGTACTCGTAGTGGCCCGAATCGAAGGTGCCCACCACGGTGAACTGCTTGAGGCGCGGCACCACGCCGGCCGGCGTGACCTGGCCGCCGGGCGCGATCAGCGTCACCTGATCACCGTCGCGCACATAGAGCTGGCGCGCCAGCTCGGCGCCCAGCACGATGCCGAACTGCCCTGGCACCAGACGGTCGAGCGCGCCCTTCTGCGCGGTGCTGGAGAAGTCGGTGACCTCGGGCTCCAGCTTGGGCTCGATGCCGCGCACGAGTGCGCCCTTCATGTCCTCGCCGCGGGCGATGAGCGCCTGGCTGGCGATGAAGGGGGCGGCACCGATGACCTCGGGGTTCTTGCGGGCGGCGTCCATGATGGGCTGCAGATCCTGCAGCGCCTGGCCGTCGCGCGAGAAGATTTCGATGTGCGAGACCACGCCCAGCATGCGGTCGCGCACTTCCTTCTGGAAGCCGTTCATCACCGACAGCACGATGATCAGCGCGGCCACGCCCAGCGCGATGCCCGCCATCGAAACGCCCGAGATGAAGGAGATGAAGCCGTTGCGGCGGGTGGCCCGGCCGGCACGCGTGTAGCGCCAGCCGAGCTGCAGTTCGTAGGGAAGAGCCATGGATGCGAAGACGGCGCCGCATGGCACCGGAAGCCCCCGGGAAGCCGGGCCGGGCATTGTGGCATTGCGCCGCGAGGCCCCGCGTCGGACGCGACAATACGGCGCATGTCGCCTTCCGCCGACGCGCATTCCCCTTCCTCCTCCTTGCATCTGATCATTCCCTTCGCGGGCCGGAGCACGCCCGCGTGCCAGGCGGCCCTGCCCGGCCTCAAGCTGCCCAACCTGGCCGCCCTGCTCGCCCGCCTGCCCGAGGCCGCGGCCGACGTGCAGGAAGAGCACAGCCTCACCCCGCCGCACGAGCGCGCCCGCGCCGCCGCGCTCGGCCTGCCGCCCGCCGCCGACGGCACCTTGGCCTGGGCCGCGCTGGCGGCCCGCCGCGCCGGCCTGCCCGGCGCCACCGACCAGGCCTGGGCCTGGGTCACGCTGTGCCACTGGCAAGCGGGCATGAGCGAGGTGGTGCTGACCGACCCGGCCCACCTGGGCGTGCAGCTGGCCGAATCGCAGGCCCTGCTGGCGGCCGTGCGCCCTTTCTTCGAAGAGGACGAGATCCATCTCTTCGCCACCGACGCGCCCGGCACCTGGCTGGCCAGCGGCCCGGTGTTCGATGGGCTGCCCACCGCCTCGCTGGACCGCGCCATCGGCCAGCCGCTGGAGGCCTGGCTGCCCATGGCCGACGGCGCCCGCACGCTGCGGCGGCTGCAGAACGAGATGCAGATGCTGCTCTACAACCACCCGGTGAATGACGCACGCGGCGATCGCCGCCAGTTGCTGATCAACTCGCTGTGGTTCAGCGGCACCGGACGCGCGGCGGTCGTGCATCCGCCGGCCGCCGAGCCCGCCGTGGACGAGCGACTGCGCCCGGCCGCACTGGACGACCATGGCGAGGCCTGGGCCGCCGCCTGGGCCGCGCTCGACGCCGGTCCCATCGCGCAATGGCTGGCCCGCAGCCGAGCCGGCGAAGCCGTCGCCCTCACCCTCTGCGGCGACCGCGCCGCCCGTCGCTACCAGGGCCAGCGCGGCCTGCTGCAGCGCTGGCTGCAGCGCACGCCCGACGTCGCCACCGTGCTGGAGTCGCTGTGAAGATCATTCCCCGCGACGTGCCGCCCCGCACGGCCTGGGCGCTGGAGCAGGCCGGCCTGCATCCGCTGCTGGCGCGCCTGTATGCCGCGCGCGGCGTGGCCTCGGCCGACGAGCTGGACGACGGCCTGGCCCGCCTGCTGCCGCCCGCCGGCCTGCGCGGCGCCGATGCCGCGGCGCGCCTGTTGGCCGACGCCATCGCCGCCGACCGCCGCATCTGCGTGGTGGCCGACTACGACTGCGACGGCGCCACGGCCTGTGCGGTGGCCATCCGCGGTCTGCGCCTGCTGGGTGCGCGCCAGGTGCAGTACCTGGTGCCCGACCGCGTGACCGACGGCTACGGCCTGACGCCGCCCATCGCCGAGCGCGTGGCCGCCACCGGTGCCGACCTGCTGGTGACCGTGGACAACGGCATCGCCAGCGTGGAGGGCGTGGCCCGCGCGCGCGCGCTCGGCCTCGCGGTGCTGGTGACCGACCACCATCTGCCCGGCGCCGAGTTGCCGGCGGCGGACGTGCTGGTCAATCCCAACCAGCCGGGCTGCGACTTCGCGAGCAAGAGCATCGCCGGCGTGGGCGTGATGTTCTATGTGTTGCTGGCTTTGCGCGCGGAGCTGCGCGCACGCGGCGCCTGGAACGCTGCTGGCGCCCAGCAGCCGAAGCTGGACGCGCTGCTGCCGCTGGTGGCCCTGGGCACCGTCGCCGACGTGGTACGCCTCGACGCCAACAACCGCCGCCTGGTGGCCCAGGGCCTGCGCCGCATCCGCGCCGGTGCCATGCCGCCGGGCGTGGCCGCCCTCTTCCGCGCCGCCGGCCGCCGGCCCGAGGTGGCCACCACCTTCGACTTCGGCTTTGCTCTCGGCCCGCGCATCAACGCCGCCGGCCGGCTGGCCGACATGACGCTCGGCATCGAATGCCTGCTGACCGACGACCCCGGTCGCGCCGACGAGCTGGCCAGGCTGCTCGACGGCATCAACCGGGAGCGGCGCGACATCGAGGGCGGCATGCGCGAGCAGGCCATCCGGCTGGCCGAGTCGCTGTTCGGCATGCAGCAGGCGGTGGAGGGGCAGGACAAGGCACAGGCCGGCATGCCCGCCGCCATCAGCGTGTTCGACCCCGAGTTCCATGAAGGCGTGGTGGGCATCGTGGCCTCGCGCCTGAAGGACCGGCACCACCGGCCGGTGTTCGTCTTCGCGGCCAGCGGGGCAGAGGGCAAGTCGCACGAGCTCAAGGGCTCGGGCCGCTCGATCCCCGGCTTTCACCTGCGCGATGCGCTCGATCTGGTGGCCAAGCGCCACCCCGGCGTGCTGCTGCGCTTCGGCGGCCATGCGATGGCCGCCGGCTGCACCATCGCGCGCGATCAGTTCCCGGTGTTCGAACGCGCCCTGGCCCAGGTCGCGGCCGAATGGCTGGATGCCGCGACGCTCACGCGCCGGCTGGAGACCGACGGCCCCATCGACCGCGAATACCTGCGCGTGGAACTGGTCGACACCCTGCACCGCGAGGTCTGGGGCCAGGGCTTCGCGCCGCCCACCTTCAGCGACGAGGTCGAGGTCGTCTCGCAGCGGCTGGTGGGCGAGAAGCACCTGTCGCTCAAGCTGCGCCTAGCCGGCCAACCCGTGGACGGCATCTGGTTCGGCCAGACCGAGCCGCTGCCGCCCCGCGTGCGCCTGGCCTTCCGGCTCGACGCCGACGAATGGCAGGGCGTGCGCCGGCTGCGGTTGATGGTCGAAGGCGCCGAGCTGCCCCGATGAGCGAGACCCTGCCCTGGCGCTGCCTGCTCGTCGAGGACGACGAGGCCAACGCCCGCTACATCGCCGATGGCCTGCGCCGCATGGGCCACACGGTCGCCATCAGCCGCGACGGTGCCGATGCGCTGGCCCGCGCCACCGGCGAGGCCTGGGACCTGGTCATCCTCGACCGCATGCTGCCCAACAACATCGACGGGCTGGCCATCCTGGGCACGCTGCGCAACCTGGGCCTGCGCACGCCGGTGCTGGTGCTCAGCGCCCTGAGCGCGCTCGACGAGCGGGTGCGCGGCCTCAAAGCCGGCGGCGACGACTACCTGGCCAAGCCCTTCGCCTTCTCAGAACTGGCGGCGCGCGCCGAGGCGCTGGTGCGCCGCGCCCGGCCCGGCCCCGAGCAGCGCGTGCTGCAGGTGGCCGACCTGCGGCTGGACCTGGGCACGCGCAAGGCCGAGCGCGGCGGCAAGCCGGTGGCACTGCAGCCGCGCGAGTTCCGGCTGCTCGCCTGCCTGATGCTCAACGCCGGCCAGGTCATGACCCGCACCATGCTGCTCGAAGCCGTGTGGGACTACCAGTTCGACCCGCAGACCAATGTGATCGACGTGCAGATCAGCCGCCTGCGCACCAAGCTCGACGGCACCGGCGGCCCGCCGCTGATCCACACCGAGCGCGGCGTGGGCTACCGCCTGGCGGCGCCAGAGCCCGGGGAGTCTCCCGCCTGATGGGCGCCTGGCGCCGCCTGTGGGCTTCGGTGGGCTTCCGGCTCGCCTTCCAGTACGCCGTGCTCGTGACCATCACCATGATGGCCGCGCTGGCCATCGTCTACCTGCAGACGGTGGGCGTGCTGCACCAGCGCATCGCACGACAGGTGGGCACCACCACCACGCAGATGCAGGCACGCGCCGAGCAGGAGGGCCTGAACGCCGTCGTCGCCGCCATCGGCCGCGCACTGGCCGATGGTCGGCAGTCCGACACCGAGCTCTACGGGCTGTGGCAGCCCGACGGCACGCGCCTGGCCGGCAACCTGGATGCGCCGCCCGCCGATGCCGCCAGCAACCGCGACGGCCAGCAGCGCGCCCTGCGCGGCGGCAGCGCCATCACGGGCTATCTGGCGGTGCGGCGGCTGCCGGGTGACGCGCTGCTGGTCGTCGGCCACGACCTGGGCGACCAGGAGGCGCTCGAATCGCTGGTCGTCAGCGCCAGCGCCGCCGCGGGCCTGATCGCCCTGCTGCTGCTGGTGGGTGGCGTCTTCGTCTTCCGGCAGGAACTGGAGCAGGCCGTGGGCCGGGTGCGCCGCACGGCCGGCCGCATCGCGGAGGAAGGCCGGCTGGCCGAGCGGGTGGACCTGGCTTCCGGCGATGACGAGTTCGCGCACCTGGGCCAGGACATCAACGCCATGCTGGACCGCATCGAGTCGCTGATGGAAGGCGTGCGCCATGTCTCCAACACCATCGCGCACGAGCTGCGCACGCCGCTCACGCGCGCACTGCTGGGTCTGCAGGCGGCGCAGGCGCCGGGCACCGGCGACGCCGCGCGCCGCGATGCCATCGACCGCGCCGTGCACGAACTGCAGGAGCTGGGCACCGTCTTCCAGAAGCTGCTGCAAATCGCCGAGGCCGAGGCCGGCGCCCGCCGCCGCGCCTTCGCGCCCGTGGCCCTGCACACCATCGCCGACGACGTGGCGGAGCTGTACGAGGCGGTGGCGGACAACCAGGGCGCCCAGCTGCTGCGCGAACCCGCAGAAGAAGCCTGGGTGGACGGCGACCGCGACCTGCTGGCCGGCGCCATCGTCAACCTGGTCGACAACGCGCTGAAGTACGGCGGCCCCGGCTGCACCGTGCGCCTCGGCACGTCGATGGCCGCCTGTCAGGCGGCGGTCGAGGTGCAGGACGACGGCCCCGGCGTGCCCGAGGCCGACCTGGCCCGCATCGGCGAGCGCTTCACCCGCCTGCAGCCCGAGCTGCCGGGCCACGGCCTGGGCCTGGCCAACGTGCGCGCCGTCGCCGCCCTGCATGGCGGCAGCCTGCAGGCCGAGGATGCGGCGCCGGGGCTGCGCATGCGCCTCGTGCTACCGCTGCCGCCCACCTGACGCCGCGCCCCACATTGCCGAATGGCAATGTTCCGGTAACCCACGGCGCACGCCCCCTTTCCTACGATCGCGCCCGCTTCCCGCCCGGCTGCGGCGGACCCTCCGCCGTCCGCGGATGCCATCAACGATCAAGGAGACCTGCAGGGTGAAGATCAAGAGTCAGAGAGATTTCTTTTCGGGCGCGCTGTTCTGCGCCTTCGGCGTGGCGTTCGCCTGGGGCGCCACCTCGTACACGGTGGGCGACGGCGCCCGCATGGGCCCGGGCTACTTTCCGCTCATCGTCGGCGTGCTCATCGCCATCATGGGCACGCTGATCACGCTCAAGGCGATGACGGTGGACACCGAGGACGGCGAGCCCATCGGCCGCATCGCCTGGCGGCCGCTCATCTTCATCATCGGCGCCAACCTGGCCTTCGGCGTGCTGCTGGGCGGCCTGCCCAGCATCGGGCTTCCGCCCATGGGGCTGATCGTGGCCATCTATGCGCTCACCTTCATCGCCAACCTGGCGGGCGACCACTTCAGCGTGAAGTCCTCGCTGGTGCTGGCCACCATCCTGGCGGTGGGCAGCTACCTGGCCTTCGTCGTCGCGCTCAAGCTGCAGTTCCCGGTCTGGCCCACGTTCATCGCCTGATCCCCTTTCCCCTGAGACATACAAGAACACGGGCCTCATGGACCTCTTCAACAACCTGGCGATCGGCTTCGGCGTCGCCTTCACTTTTCAGAACCTCGTCTACGCCTTCGTCGGCTGCCTGCTGGGCACGCTGATCGGGGTGCTGCCGGGCATCGGCCCCGTGGCCACCATCGCCATGCTGCTGCCGGCCACCTATGCGCTGCCGCCGGTGTCGGCGCTGATCATGCTGGCGGGCATCTACTACGGGGCGCAGTACGGTGGCTCGACCACGGCCATCCTGGTCAACCTGCCGGGCGAGTCATCCTCGGTCGTCACGGTGATCGACGGCTACCAGATGGCCCGGCAGGGACGGGCCGGACCGGCGCTGGCCGCCGCGGGCCTGGGCTCCTTCTTCGCGGGCTGCGTGGGCACCATCATCCTGGCCGCCTTCGCGCCGCCGCTGACCGAGCTGGCCTTCAAGTTCGGCCCGGCCGAGTACTTCAGCCTGATGATCCTCGGCCTGATCGGCGCCGTGGTGCTGGCCTCCGGCTCGCTGCTCAAGGCCATCACCATGATCCTGCTGGGCCTGGCCCTGGGCCTGGTGGGCACGGACGTGAACTCGGGCGTGGCGCGCTACAGCTTCGACATTCCGGAACTGACCGACGGCATCGGCTTCATCGCCATCGCCATGGGCGTGTTCGGCTACGGCGAGATCATCGGCAACCTGTCGCAGCCGGCCGAGCAGCGCGAGGTGTTCACGGCCAAGGTCAAGGGCCTGTGGCCCACGGCCGCCGACTTCAAGCGCATGACGCCCGCGGTGCTGCGCGGCACGGCCCTGGGCTCGGCCCTGGGCATCCTGCCAGGCGGCGGCGCGCTGCTGTCGTCCTTCGCGTCGTACACGCTGGAGAAGAAGATGCGCCGCGCCCCGGGCGAGGTGCCCTTCGGCAAGGGCAACATCCGCGGCGTGGCCGGCCCCGAGTCGGCCAACAACGCCGGTGCGCAGACCTCGTTCATTCCGCTGCTGACGCTGGGCATCCCGCCCAACCCGGTGATGGCCCTGATGGTCGGTGCCATGACCATCCACAACATCCAGCCGGGCCCGCAGGTCATGACCAGCAACCCCGAACTGTTCTGGGGTCTGATCGCCTCGATGTGGATCGGCAACCTGATGCTCATCATCCTGAACCTGCCGCTGATCGGCGTGTGGATCAAGCTGCTGACCATCCCGTACAAGTGGCTCTTCCCCGCCATCGTGCTGTTCTGCGCGGTGGGCGTGTACTCGGAGAACAACAACACCTTCGACGTCTGGATGGTGGCCGTGTTCGGCGTGGTGGGCTATGCCTTCCTCAAGCTCAAGTGCGAGCCCGCGCCGCTGCTGCTCGGCTTCATCCTGGGGCCGATGATGGAAGAGAACCTGCGCCGCGCCCTGCTGCTGTCGCGCGGCGACTGGGGCGTGCTGGTCACGCGGCCCATCTCGGCGGGACTGCTGGCGGCCTCCGCCCTGCTGCTGGTGATCGTGCTGCTGCCGGCGGTGAAGGCCAAACGGGAAGAGGCCTTCGTCGAAGAGTGAGTCAGTTCGACTGCCGCAGGCCTTGCGGCCCCGGCACGAGTCAGAAAGACGACGCACAGAAGCGAATCTGGTGAAAGATGTCGCAGGCGCATTCAGGACAGTGCGACTACATTGACTCCGCTCCGGGCTTCGTCGGTTGTGACCCGACGTTCACGCATCGTGATCTCCCTGTCCCAGATTTTTCGGCCTCCTTGCGAGGCCGTTTTTTTTTGGAAGCTGCGTCCTGAGCCTCCAGAGCAAGCCGGCAATAGTGCACGGTTTTCCGCTGAAAGTTTCTTTTCCGCGCGTTGAGCTTCGTGGACTGCAAAGCCTCGCCCTTACCCTCGGCGCGCCGCCCCGCTCAAGCCGAGGCGCGGCATGTCAGGGAGAGGTTTCATGTCCACGCTGTCACACACGCTGCGGGTGAGTTCGCCCGTGCTGCCCGTCTATGCCGGCAAGCCGCTGCTGCACCCCGTGCGCCTGGCCGGGCGCGAAGGCGTCAACGTGCTCTTCGACTACGAGTTGATCCTGCAGACGCCCGAAGGCCTGTCGTCTGCCGTCACGGCGGAGGTCGGCGCCAACCTCGACCTGGACAGCTTCGTCGGCCGCGAGATCCATTGCGAGATCGAACTCGACGGCGCGGGCTACTTTGCGCCTGGTGCCGTCGGCCCGGCCGTGGACCACATCGGCGCAGGCACCCGCCAGATCAACGCCCTCATCACCGAAGCCGAACTGCTCGGCGAAGAAGGCCGCCACCTGCAGTACCGCCTGCGCCTGCAGCCCTGGCTGCACCTGGCCACCCTCAACAGCGACTGCCGCATCTTCCAGAACGCCACCGCCGTCGACATCCTCGATGCCGTGCTGGCCGACTATCCCTTCCCCGTCGTCAAGCGCCTGATCGAGCCCCTGCCGAAGCGCGACTACCAGACCCAGTTCAACGAGAGCGACTTCGCCTTCTTCGAGCGGCTGTGCCAGGAATGGGGCATCAACTACCACTTCGAGCATGAGCAGGGCGCGCACCGCCTGGTGCTCTCGGACCACCTGGGCGCCTTCGGGCCCACGCCCAGCGCGGCCTACCGTAGCGTCGAGTACCACCCGCCCGGCTGGAAGGTGGATGCCGAATACCTCCACGCCTTCGTGCCGGCCAGCCGCGTCACCAGCGGGCGCTACACCAGCCGCGACTACGACTACACGCGGCCCAAGGCCAAGCTCGACGTCAGCCGGCGCGACCCGCGCCCCACCGGCCAGGCCGACGCGGAGGTCTATGCTTGGCACGCTTCCCTGGGTGGCAGCCACTATGCCCAGCCCAGTGCCGGTGTCGGACCCAACGACCCGCGCGCCGAGGGCGAACTCATTGCGCGCCTGCGCATGCAGCAACTGCGCACCGCCGGCGCCCGTGCACGCGCCAGCGGCAACCTGCGCGGCATGGTCCCCGGCTTCACCTTCGCGCTGAGCCGCCATCCCAGGAAGGCCGCCAACACGGAGTACCTGATCCTGCAGACCGAACTGCTGATCGAGGACCTGGGGCAGGACAGCCAGCGGGCCAACGCTGCGGCGGATCGCCAACGACGTTGGCGCGTGAACGTCGACCTGACCGCCCACCCCGTCACCGAGCAACTGCGGCCGGACCTCACCCGCCTCAAGCCCCACACGCACGGCCCGCAGACCGCCCGCGTGGTCGGCCCCGAGGGCCAGGAGCTGTGGACCGACGAGCTCGGCCGCATCAAGGTGCAGTTTCCCTGGGACCGGCAGGGCCGGGAGAACCAGCACAGCAGCTGCTGGGTGCGCGTGTCCAGCCCATGGGCGGGCAATCAGCTGGGCGGTGTGCACATCCCGCGCATCGGGCAGGAAGTCATCGTCGAATTCCTCGGCGGCGATCCTGACCTGCCGATCTGCACCGCGCGCGTGCACAACCAGCTGAACCTGCCGCCCTGGAGCCTGCCCGGGCAGAGTGCCCTGAGCGGCTTTCGCAGCCGCGAGCTCACCCAGGCCGGGGGCAACAGCGCCGCAGGCCGCAGCAACCACCTGGTGATGGATGACACGGCCGGCAGCATCCAGGCCCAGCTCAAGAGCGATCACCAGCACTCCAGCCTGAGCCTGGGCCGCATCACCCGCATCGAGGACAACCAGGGCCGCAAGGACCCGCGCGGCGAGGGCCTGGAGCTGCGCACCGACGGCCCGGCGGCTGTGCGTGCAGGCGGCGGCATGCTCATCACCACCGAGGCGCGGACCAAGGCCCAGGGGCACATCAAGGACATGGGGGAGACCACGGAACGGCTGTCGCAGGCGCGCGACCTGCATCAGAGCGCAGCCGACATTGCGCAGAAGAACAAGGGCCAGCAGGCGGGCGATCAAGAAGAGGTCGCCAACGCCCTGCGCGCACACAACGACGCCATACGCGGCAGCGGACAAGGCAAGCCCGCGGCGGGCGAATTTCCCGAGCTGGAAGCGCCGCACCTGCTGCTGGCGTCGCCCGCCGGTATCCACGCCACCAGTCAACACGGCACGCACTTGGCGAGTGCCGAACACACCGCCATCACGAGCGGCAAGCACACCAGCGTGGTCAGCGGCGACAGCCTGCTTGCCGTGGCGCTGCAGGCCATCAAGCTCCTTGCGGCGCAGAAGGGTATCCAGGTGGTGGCTGCGCAGGCCGACATCGAGATCCAGGCGCTGATGGCATGCATCCACATGGCCGCCAAGGACGAGATCACCCTCAAGGCCGACAAGATCAACATCGAGGCCAAGACCCAGCTCAACATCCTCGGCGGCGGCAGCTACACCCAATTCAAGAGCGGCCTCATCGACAGCGGCACCAGCGGCGCGGACGTGCGCCATGCGGCCAGCCACTCGATGGTGGGGCCCAGCCAGCAGGGCAGCTCCTCGCTGCCCGAGGGCAACAAGCCTGGCAAGGGCCAGCTGGAACTGACCCACCAGTACGCCAGCGGTCGTGGGCTCGAGAGCGCCACCTACGCGGTGGTCGATGTGCTGGGCCAGGTCAGAAGCGGCACGCTCGACGGCAGCGGCTTCGCCGCCGTGGCCGGACTGGCGCCCGGCGGCACACGGGTGAGCTTCGGCAAGGATCCGAGTGATCCCTGGTCACTGGGCAGCTACTTCGGCAAACCCGAATGGCCCGCGCAGGCGCACACGGGCGCGTCGCCCATGGCAGAAGCAACGGTGACCAACGATCTGGTGGCTGGCCTGCTGCAACGCGCGGCCACAGGGGCCGGGGCGCAAAGTTCCGCAGGCGCCCGCTTGACTGCATCGTCATCACCTGCCGCCGCACCGACAAGTGCCGCCGGCAAGTTCATTGGCAGCGCCCCGTCCAACACCGCGGTCGCGCAGGCCGGTGCCCTGGCGACGGCCGTGTTCGGCAGTGAAGCCACGGCACCGGCGATGGGCGCGCTGGCAGCAGTAGGCAGCCGAGCCGCCGGCATGGCCCAACTGCCGCCGGGCGTGTCGCTGGCACGCGCCGCCCTCTGAGCCCCAGCTTTCGCGGCGCGCCTCGGCGGCATTGCCGCTGTTCATTCCACGCAAAACAAGACAGCGGGCCACGACGCCCGCAGGGAGTTTCCAAGTCATGACCCCCCAAGAAATCGAGCGCAAGGCAGCCGAGCGCGTCAGCGCCGTGGTACCACTCACCCAAGTTGCCATGGAGGATGTCAGCCGCGGCGCGCAGGTGGTCGACAAGTGGCTGCAGGATGTCAGCGGCGGCTACGTCACGCTCGACGTGCTCAAGAACGTGGCCGGTTCGATGCCCATCGTGGGCAACATCATGGCGGTGGTGGACGTGCTGTGCGACATCGTGCACCTCGTGCGCGACAAGGCGGCCGACGAGATCGAGACCTTTTTCAACTGGGTGAGCCTGGGCATCAACCTCATTGGCATCATCCCGCTGCCGCCGTCGATGGCGGCGGCGCGCATGGGGCTGCGGCCTACGCTGCATCTGGTTCGTCAGGAACTCAAACACGCGGCCAGCGGCCTGGGCGACGCCATCGTCAGCCTGCTGATCGGCCATCTCAATGCGCGCATCGCTGGGGAGATCGACACCTACATCGACGGGGCCATCGCCAAGCTCTCGGGCATGCTGGAGCAAGGCGCCGACAAGGGCGAAGCGCTGGTCCATGGCTGGAGTCATGGGCTGCGCCGTATTGCGGCAGGCGAAGTCTTCAAGGTCGGTCCGCCCGCCGAAAGGCCCTTGCACGACCCTCAGTCCAAGTACGCCAACGTCTTTTCGGCCGCGTGGGGCGCGCTCAAAGCCGCGGCACGGACGACCGTCAACAAGGTCGCCGGCGCGGCTTTGCGTAACACGCATGTGGCTCAAGTGCTCAACCACAGCGCCGACCAGCTCGCAGCCGTGGGCAGCCAGTTCAAGGCCCGGCTGAAGGCCCAGGCCAATGCCCAGACGCAGAAGTCCATTGCCTGGCTGCTGGCGCGACTGAAGCAGGCGGTGGTGCGCTACCTCACCAAGCACAAGATCGGCAGTGCACCCACCATCAATCACAGGACCGTCGCCAAGAGCGAAAAGAAGCGCGGCGATGGCTTGCTGGAAGCGACCAGGCATCAGGCGCCTGTCAAGGGTGACCCCAACTGCTGCAAAGCCACCGGCGGCGGCCGCGCCCCTGCCGCGCAAGGCGGCACAGGCCACTCGCTGAGCTTCGCGACCGGCAGCGAAACCGTTGTGCACACCGACTTTGCACTACCCGGCCACATGCCCATCGTGTGGGCGCGCACCTACTACTCGCGCCTGGGCGCGTTCGACCACCCGCGGGAGCCGGCCAGCAAGACCGCTGCCCCCGCATACCTGGGCGCGCGCTGGACCACGCCCTACACCACGCGCATCGATCAGTCCGCCGACGGACGCCTGCACTACCTGGCCGCCGATGGGCGCGCGCACACCTTCCCAGCCCTGGCCGGCCCTGGCGAAGTCCCAGGCAGCACCGTCGGCCAGAGCCACCATGACGCCGTCGAAGACCTCACCCTCAGCCGTGGCAACGACGGCCTGCTCATCCTCAGCCACGGCCGCGACCTCGTCGAGACCTTCGAGCTTGTGCCTCAGTTCCTGCGCCATGGCCAGCCCCACACCCGTGGGCGTGCCGTTCACTACCGCCTCACGAGCCAGCGCACCCGCGCCGGCCATCTCACCGAACTTGCCTACCGCCACGAAGGCGGCCAACTCTCGGACATCACCAGCGGCGACAGCCACGTGTGCACCGCCATCGACGAACAGGGCCGCATCCACAGCGTTTGGCTGGTCCAGGAAGGCCAGGCAGTGCGCCAGCTGGCCGCCTACACCTACGCCGAGCAGCCCGACGGCAGCAGCGACTTGGTGGCCGCCGAAGACGAGGACGGCCAGCGCTGGACCTACGACTATCTGGCCACCTCCGCAAAGCCCGGAGCGGACCGATCGCCCAGCACCCACCTGCTGCGCCACTACAGCGACCGCACCGGCCGCGGCATCCACCTGCACTGGATGCACGAAGAAGGATTCGCTCACGCCATCACGCCGGGCAACAGCGCCCGCGCCAAAGCCTGGCGCGAGCATGCGGACGACGGCAGCTTCGACACCACCGTCGTCTTCAACCGCCATATCCGTCTGACCACCGTCATCGACGCCCTGGGCTACGAGCGCGAGTACTACTTCGACATCCGCGGCCACGTCTACCGGGTCGTGCATCCCGAGATCCAAGGCGCTGACGGCCTGTTCTACCGCCACCAGGAATGGTTCTTCCGCGACGCGCAGGCCAACATCACCCGCCACCTGCATGCCGACGGCAGCTGCGATGACTATGCCTACGACACGCGCGGCAACCTCGTGCGCCACAGCCGCCCCGACGGCAGCGTGGTGCACTTCGCCTACGACGCGCAGGACAACCTCACCGGCATCCGTGACGGCGAAGGCCACGCCTGGCGTCGTGCCTACGACGGCATGCACCTCGTGGAGGAAGTCGACCCGCTGGGCCACACCACCCGCTACGAGAACAACGCGCACGGCCTGCCGGTGTCCATCACCGATGCCAAGGGCGGCAAGAAGACCCTGGCCTACGACAGTGCCGGCCAGCTGGTGGCCTACACCGACTGCTCCGGCAAGACCAGCCGCTGGGCCTACGACCCACGCGGGCGCTTGATCGAGGCGCGCAACGCCGCGGGCGAGACCACGCGCTACCTCTACGAGCGCGGCCAGCTCGTGCAGACCGTGCTGCCCGACGGCACGCGCGAGCACTACGAGCACGACGCCGAGGGCCGGCTGCTGCTGCACCGCGATGCGCTGCAGCGCGAGACGCGCTACGAATGGAACGAGGCCGGGCTGATCGGCCAGCGCATCGACGCGGCCGGCCAGACGCTGGGCTACAGCTGGGACCGGTTGGGCCGCCTGGTGGCGCTGCGCAACGAGAACGGCCGCGTGCATCGCTTCGGCTACGACCGCCTGGGGCGGCTGCGCGCGGAGGAGCACTTCGATGTCTCAGTGACCGAATACGGCTACGACAGCGCCAGCACCACCCTGGCCTGGGTGCGCGAGGCCGATGCGCTGACAGAACTGGGCTTCGATCCCGTGGGCCGGCTCACCTTGCGCCGCGCCAGCCTGTGGGCCCTTCCCAAGAACCAAGTTGGCCAGCCCATCGAGGGCCGCCCCCTGCAGCAGACCCCCGACAGCGTGCGCGAAGCCACCTATGCCTACGACGGCAACGGCCGCCTGGTGGACGCGCGCAACAGCCACATCCACCTGCAGTGGTTCTACGACGCGGCGGGCAACATGGTGGCCGAGCACCAGCACCACCGCACGAGCCGCGACGCCCAGCCCCTGTCGCAGCCGCGCACGGCCGTCTGGCGCCACCGCTACGACGCGCTGGGCCACCGCATCCACACCACGCGCCCGGACGGCCACCGGCTGGACTGGCTGACCTACGGCAGCGGCCACGTGCACGGGCTCATGCTCGACGAGCTGGAAGTGCTGCAGATCGAGCGCGACGACCTGCACCGCGAGGTCCGGCGCACCCAGGCCAACCGCATCGCCGAGCAGCGCCAGTACGACCCCGCGGGGCGCCTGCAGGCCCAACTGCTCAGCCGCGCCGAGCGCCTGGGCCAGCGCCCGGACAGCCTGCAGCGCCTGCCGATCTCTCTCACACCCGGGCAGGACGGCCCGGCGAGCGCCTTCAACCTGCAGCGGCGCTACACCTACGACGCCGCCGGCCAGCTCACCGGCATCGCCGACAGCCTGCGCGGCAACCTGAGCTACCGCTACGACCCCGTGGGCCGCCTGCTGCGGGCCCACAGCCGTCTGGGCGAGGAAGTCTTTGCCTTCGACCCCGCCAGCAACATGCTGGACCTTCCCCCTCAGCCCGAGGACGAGGGCCTGGCCCTCAGCACCGCGCCCAGCCCCCGCCTCGACCCCGCGACCGCCGCACGGCGCCTGCCGCCCATCCTGGACAACCTCCTGAAGGACTACGCCGGCACCCACTACGACTGGGATGCCCGTGGCAACCTCATTCGGCGGCGCCACAACGGCGAGGTCATCCGCTTCGGCTGGAACGCCGCCAATGAACTCGAAGAGGTCGTGCGCAACGGCACCGTACGCACGCGCTACTGGTACGACCCACTCGGGCGGCGCCTGGGCAAGTTCAGTGAACCCATCGTTCATGTGCCTCCCATGGCCGGCAGCCGCTACGGCGCCAGCGAGTACGCCCGCCGCGCCAAGGAGGAAGGTCTGGGCGGCGTGCTCTACGGCTGGGACGGCGACCAACTGGCCTGGGAGACCGACTATGTGCGCCTGCAGACCCTGCACTACGTGCACGAGCCCCACAGCTTCGTGCCGCTGCTGCAGGCCACCACCATGGTGGACATGGTGGGCGCCATGCTGCAGCGCCCGCACGACGTGGCGGGTGAATACCAGGGCGCTGACGGCTACGACATGGAGCGCGATCCGCTGCACAACGGCAGCTGGCACCCGGGGCTGGACGAGCACGGCGAGCTGAAGGCGCCGTTCACGCGGCTGTACTACTACCAGTGCGACCACCTGGGCACGCCCCAGGCGCTGACCGACGAGCAAGGCGAGATCGCCTGGGAAGCGAACTACCGGGCGTGGGGACAGGCGAGCATCGTGATTCAGGAGGCGGCGCGCAAGGCGGGGTTATGCAACCACATACGGTTCCAGGGGCAGTACTTTGACGAGGAGTCGGGGCTGCACTACAACCGGTATCGGTACTATGACCCGCATTCGGGGCGGTTCGTATCACGTGATCCGATTGGGTTGCTCGGTGGGGTCAATACCCATGCTTATGCGCCGAATCCGACGTTGTGGGTTGATCCTTGGGGACTGATAGGGAGGAGGGGTGCATTTAGGCAAGCAAAACGGGATGCCGGCATCCCGATGCGCCAACATCCTGATTTCTCCCAAAAAGTCCCGCTGAGTGATAGAAATTGCACCTGCGAGATGCAAAGGGTTAACACTACTGAATACGTATTTACCCGTTCAGATAATAGTAAAGTTGTAATTCAGGACCATGGCGCTGGACACAAGTTCGGTGAAAACGGTATTGGCGATCAGGGCGCGCACTTCAATGTCCGGCCGATCGAAAACACCCGAACGGGCTCTGTTCCTGGGACAAAGAAGCACTACCCATTTGAGTAATGGAGGCCCAATGTCATTTCATATAGAGAAAATAAATATCTTAAGTGATTTGTACGGATATAGTCCAAGCTTTAATCAAATATGCTTGCATCAATTGACCATCAATTGGAATGGACCCATTGTTCAACTTAAATTTGATTTGCATGAATTTCCGTCTAAGCCACCAGCAAAATGGGGAGCGTTTAATACAATCCAAGTCGACCTATCGATTTTTCCTTTATCTTTAATAAGAGTCGAAAAATTTGGTGAAGGAAATATTTGTAATATTGCAATAGATAAAGTTCGCGACAATTTATTTGAAATTAATGTGACGGGAGATTCCATTGCAGATATTCATGGGTCGCACATTAGAATCGAGAAATTGTCGGCTTACTTAAACAATCCATAAGCCCGCAGAAAAAATTGAGTGGCCTGGCGGCCAAGCGAGATGCGCCCCTACGCTAACTTGATTCGCATGCGCACAACGGCGAAGTCACCCGCTTCGGCTGGAACGCCGCCAATGAACTCGAAGAGGTCGTGCGCAACGGCACCGTACGCACGCGCTACTGGTACGACCCACTCGGGCGGCGCCTGGGCAAGTTCAGTGAACCCATCGTTCATGTGCCTCCCATGGCCGGCAGCCGCTACGGCGCCAGCGAGTACGCCCGCCGCGCCAAGGAGGAAGGTCTGGGCGGCGTGCTCTACGGCTGGGACGGCGACCAACTGGCCTGGGAGACCGACTATGTGCGCCTGCAGACCCTGCACTACGTGCACGAGCCCCACAGCTTCGTGCCGCTGCTGCAGGCCACCACCATGGTGGACATGGTGGGCGCCATGCTGCAGCGCCCGCACGACGTGGCAGGTGAATACCAGGGCGCCGACGGCTACGACATGGAGCGCGATCCGCTGCACAACGGCAGCTGGCACCCGGGGCTGGACGAGCACGGCGAGCTGAAGGCGCCGTTCACGCGGCTGTACTACTACCAGTGCGACCACCTGGGCACGCCCCAGGCGCTGACCGACGAGCAAGGCGAGATCGCCTGGGAAGCGAACTACCGGGCGTGGGGACAGGCGAGCATCGTGATTCAGGAGGCGGCGCGCAAGGCGGGGTTATGCAACCACATACGGTTCCAGGGGCAGTACTTTGACGAGGAGTCGGGGCTGCACTACAACCGGTATCGGTACTATGACCCGCATTCGGGGCGGTTCGTATCACGTGATCCGATTGGGTTGCTCGGTGGGGTCAATACCCATGCTTATGCGCCGAATCCGA
>NZ_QQAV01000008.1:0-96408 GCF_003350475.1 Pseudacidovorax intermedius | reverse complement strand
TATCGGTACTATGACCCGCATTCGGGGCGGTTCGTATCACGTGATCCGATTGGGTTGCTCGGTGGGGTCAATACCCATGCTTATGCGCCGAATCCGATTCGGTGGATTGATCCTTGGGGTCTCACGAGTTGCCCTCTTTTCAGAACAATGAAGACCGGTGCAGATGGGCAGCCGCTGCCCGAGCCCACTGCTCGAGGTTTGGGTGCTCGCATTCCGGGCGACATCAACGCTGATGCTCAAGGTAATGTGCACCCCAATACTTGAGGGGTTTCGGTTGCTCCAAACACGCCATGGAATCTGCCGAGCCATCGCCGGCCGCCAAGCCTCGGCGGCACGGGAAAAGACGAGGTATGGAGCATCGACTCAGGAAATCTTGGCTCTGATCTGCGATACGTTCAGGATTGCCCAACGCACGGAACAATCCAGCCGAGCCGCACGATGCCGGCCAGTGAATATCAAGAAGCTTTGAAGCGAACCAATAGCAAATGGAGAAAGCCATGACAAACTGCTCGTCCTCTAGTCCTCAAATACAGCGAGAGCTTGCAAGACAGATTTCTGAAGGCGCTGATTTCATGCAGCTCCACGAGGCACTTGCTCAATACAGGCGACGAGGCTTGACGGGAAAGCAAATGGAGTCTGAACTGGAGCAGCTACGAAACTCAATAACCAACGAACCCGATGAAGATCGTGTCCTTGAATTGTTGGATGTTGTTCGTGGCTTCTGCTCTCCTCATCTGAAGCTCTGGTAGGGAAGGTCTGCAAAACTCCGGTTCGCAGCCGCCGAGGCGCGTCGCGGCGTTTTGATCGATGCCTGAAGAAATGAATGGGCAAGGCACTGTCGAGCGACGGGTTCATCAGACAACGGACGCGCCCATCAGACTGCCTTGTGATGCTGGGCGAGCCAGCTCACCAACTGCGGCAGAACGGCCTGGGGATCGCCCTGTTCGACCGCCGTCTCCAGCGTCTGCCGCACGCCTTCGGCAATCGTGTGGGCGCCGCCGCTGTCGCGGGCCATGGTGGTGTAGTAGCCCAGGTCCTTGAAAGCGTTGGCCATGCTGAAGCGCAGGCCGCTCGGGTCTTGCGACAACAGGAAGGGCCGCAGCCGCTCCAGTGCCGTGCCGCCACCGCCGCCTTTGGCCAGCACGTCGATGAACACCTCGGCCGCCACACCCGCGCGTTGCGCGCAGGCCGCTGCCTCGGCGATCAGCGCCACCGAGCCCAGCGAGACGTAGTTGTGCAGCAGCTTCATGCGGTGGCCGGACCCGACGGGCCCGCAGTGCGTGATGTTCTCGGCGAAGCAGGCCAGCAGCGGGCGGCATTCGTCGAACAGTGCGGTCTCCGCGCCCACCAGCAGGTTGAGCCGGCCTTCCGCCGCTTCCTTGGGCGTGCGGGTCATGGCGGCGTCCATGAAGCGCCCGCCCGCTTCGGCCACCACACCGGCCAGCCGCTCGGTGGAAGAAGGGATGGCCGTGGAGCAGTCGATGACGATCGCACTGCGCCGCAGCCCCTGCAACACGCCGCCATCGCCGAGCAGCACGGCCTCCACCTGCGGTGAACCGGTCACGCACAGCAGCAGCACGTCGACCTCGGCCGCGAGTTCCCGTGCGCTGCCGAAGGTGCGCACACCCGCCGCCTTGAGGGCGTCCAGCGGCTGGTTGCCCGCGTGCTCCAGCACGGCCAGCGAATGACCATGACGCACGATGTTGGTGGCGATGCCGTGGCCCATCAGGCCCACGCCGATCAGGCCGATCTTTCTGTCGCTCATTGGATGTCTCCTTGGTTGTCGATGCGATGTGGCGCCACGCTCAGCGCGGCAGCGGCCGGCCCAGGCCGCCGGCGCACACGTACTTGATCTCGACGTAGTCGTCCACGCCGTACTTGGAGCCTTCGCGGCCCACGCCCGATTCCTTGATGCCGCCGAAGGGCGCCAGCTCGGTGGAGATCAGGCCTTCGTTGAGGCCGACGATGCCCACCTCCAGCGCCTCGGCCACGCGCCAGGCGCGGGCGTAGTCCTGCGTGTAGAAGTAGGCCGCGAGGCCGAAGGGCGTGTCGTTGGCCATGGCCACGGCCTCGTCATCGGTCTCGAAGCGGATCAGCGGCGCCACTGGGCCGAAGGTTTCTTCCTGCATGAGCCGGGATTTCGGCGACACCTCGGCCAGGATGGTGGGCGTGAAGAAGCGCCCACCGAGCGGGTGCGCCGTGCCGCCGGTCACGATGCTCGCGCCCAAAGCAACGGCATCGTCGATGTGCTCGCGCACCTTGGCCACGGCAGCGTCGTCGATCAGCGGCCCCAGCTGAACGCCGGGCGTCAGGCCGTTGCCCACCACCTGCGCTTCCACCGCCTTTCGCAGCAGGGCGGTGAAGCGCTCGTAGATGCCCGACTGCACGAAGATGCGGTTGGCGCACACGCAGGTCTGCCCCGCGTTGCGGAACTTGGAGGCCATGACGCCGGCGACCGCGGCGTCCAGGTCCGCGTCGTCGAAGACGATGAAGGGCGCGTTGCCGCCCAGTTCCATCGACACCTTCTTGACCGTGCCCGCGCACTGCGCCATCAGGGTCTTGCCGACTTCGGTGGAGCCGGTGAAGGAGAGCTTGCGCACCACCGGGTTGGCCGTCAGCTCGCCGCCCACGGTCGAGGCCGAGCCGGTCACCACGTTGAGCACACCGGCCGGAATGCCTGCCTCCATGGCCAGTTGCGCCAGGGCCAGCGCCGAATAGGGCGTGGCCGACGCGGGCTTGATGACGATGGTGCAGCCCGCTGCCAGCGCAGCACCCGCCTTGCGCGTGATCATCGCGTTGGGAAAGTTCCACGGCGTGATCGCCGCCACCACGCCCACCGGCTGCTTGAGCACCACGATGCGCCGGTCCATGCTGGCGGCCGGGATCACGTCGCCATAGACGCGCTTGGCCTCTTCGGCAAACCATTCGATGAAGCTGGCGCCGTAGGCGATCTCGCCCTTGGCCTCGGCCAGCGGCTTGCCCTGCTCCAGCGTGAGGATCATGGCCAGGTCGTCCTGGTGCGCCATGCACAGGTCGAACCAGCGCCGCATCAGGCGCGAGCGCTCCTTGGCGCTGGTCTCGCGCCAGGCCGGCAACGCTTGGTTGGCGGCATCGATGGCCGCGCGAACGTCGGCGGCGGCCAGGCGCGGCACCGTGCCAAGCGTGCTGTCGTCCGCCGGATTGGTGACCGGCAGCGTGGCGCCGTCGGTGGCATCGACCCAGTGGCCGCCGACGAGGCATTGCTGGCGGAAGAGTTCGGTGTGTTGGAGCTTCATGGTGCGTGCTTGGAATGAAAGGGATCAGCGCAGAAGGTTGTCGGGCGTGCGGCCGGCGCGCAGTGCCTCGATGCCGTCGATGAGCAGCCAGCCCATGGCATCGCGCGTCTCGTGCGTGGCGCTGCCGATGTGCGGCGAGAGGAAGACGTTGTCGAGCCCGCGATAGCCGGGGTGCACCTGGGGCTCGTTGGCAAAGACGTCCAGACCTGCACCGCGGATGTGGCCGCGGCGCAGCGCATCGATCAGCGCTTCGTCATCGACCAGATCGCCGCGGGAGATGTTGACCACCACCGAGCCCGAGGGCAGGCGTGCCAGTCGCTCGGCATCGAGGACACCCTTGAGCGCCGGCGAACCCGGCGCCGCGATCATGAGGATGTCGATGTCCGGAAGCATGGCTTCCAGCGTCGGGTGGTAGGTGGCCCCCGCCTCCAGGTCGGGCACGAGACGCGAGCGGTTGTGATAGTGGATGGCCAGCCCGAAGGCCCGCGCACGCTCAGCAATGGCCCGGCCGATGCGGCCCATGCCGAAGATGCCCAGGCGCCGTCCCACCAGCCCCATGCCCAGCAGCTGGGTGGGTGCCCAGCCCTGCCAGGCGCCGCTGCGCACCAGCCGGTCGGCCTCGAAGCCGCGGCGGCAGGCGTTGAGCAGCAGCATCAGCGCGATCTCGGCGCAGGCATCGCTGAGCACGTCGGGCGTGTGCAGCACCTGCACGCCGCGCTCGCGGGCAGCGGCCAGGTCGATGTGGTCGTGGCCGACCGACAGCGTGGCCACCACGGCGAGCGTGGGGGACAACGCGGCCATGACGTCGGCCGTCACCGGCTCGGTGGCCGTCACGAAGAGCAGGTGGCAGCCCTGCGCACGCGCCGAGATCTGTGCGGCAGAAAGAATCGAATCGTCCTCGTTGACGACCAGCTCGAAGCGTTCGGCCAGGGCGGCCTCGACGGCGGGGGTGAAGCGTCGGCAGAGGAAGGCCCGCGGCCGGTCGGGAAGGTTCATGGCTGTCTCTCTTGGTTCTGCGATGCGCTGGCCATCGCCGTGTCGCGCTCAAGTTGTATTACAAATACGTCACATCACTTCTGTCAAGCGCGACATGCCGGTGCTATTCTTCGGGGCCCGACCTGCCTGCCCTCATCATGGCCTTCTCGATCCAAGACGATGCGACCTCCCGCGCTGCCGAAGGCACGCTGGCCGACCGGGTGACCGGCCTGATCGCGGCGGACATCCGCGCCCGTGTCTATCCCGTCAACACCCGCCTGCCCACCGAACTGGCCATGACCCAGCAGTACGGTGTGAGCCGCACCGTGATCCGCGAAGCCATCTCGCGCCTCAAGTCCGAAGGGCTGGTGGAAACGCGCCAGGGCAGCGGCACGGTGGTGCGCGACCCGAAGGCCGCGGACGCCTTCCGCCTGGGCCAGGGCAGCGCCAACGACGCCGAGTCGCCCGCGCACGGCGTGCTGCGCATCCTGGAACTGCGCCGCGGCATCGAGGCGGAAATGGCCGCGCTGGCCGCCGAGCGGCGCACCGGCGCCGAGATGACGCAGATCCAGCAGGCGCTGCGCGCCATCGCCCGCGCCGAGAAGGAAGGCCGCGACGGTGTGGAGGAAGACCTGGCCTTCCACATCGCCATCTCGCATGCCGCCCACAACGCCCACTACACCGAACTGCTGGGCATGCTCACGCGTGCACTGCACGACGCGATCCGCCTGACACGCTCCAACGAGGCGCGGCGCACCGACCTGGCTGCGCAGGTGCAGGCCGAGCACGAGGCCATCTGCGCCGCCATCAAGGCGCGCGACGCCGCCGCCGCCCGCACGGCCGCCTTCATGCACATGCACAACACCGCAGGGCGCATCGAGCAGGCGGGCCAGGACTTCTGGACCGGCGACAGCCGGGCTGCCGCGCGCCGCGTGGCCCGCGCCAAGCTGGGGGCGACATCGCCCGCGCAAACCAAGGGAAGCAAAGCCGCCGCCCCAAGGTAAACACGGGGTTCATGTGCAAAGTTGTCTGATAGATTCATCACACAACTTCTGCGGAAGTCTGTTGAACAGCGGCAGACCGACACCGCCGCCGCCCATCCTGCAAGCAGCTTCTCGGCGCTGCTGCAGGCCCTGCACCAGCCAATGCCCCGCGCCATGAGCCCACCTCGCGTCCTGCTGACCGACCCGCTGCATCCCGACGCCTTTGCACAGCTCACGCAGTGGGCCGAGGCCGAGCAGATTCCCGAAGGCGTGGTGCGTGAGGCCAGCGACGCCTGGCTGCGCGATGCCATCGGCCGCTTCGACGGCATCGTCGTGCGGCGGCTGCTGCCGGCCGACCTGTTCGACCGCCCTCAGCGCCTGCGATGCGTGATGCGCCAGGGCGTGGGGCTGGACTTCATTCCTGTCGAGCGCGCCACCGCGCGCGGCATTCCCGTGGGCAACACGCCGGCCGTCAATGCCAATGCCGTGGCCGAATACGTGTTTGCCGCCCTGCTCGCGCACGCCCGGCAGTTGGCCGACTTCGACGCCAGCGTGCGCGCGGGCGACTGGGCCGTGCGGGCGCAGGCCGGCGCCCGTACCTTCGAACTGCGGGGCCGCACGCTGGGCCTGATCGGCTTCGGCGCCATCGGCCAGCGCATCGCCGCCATCGCACAGCAGGGCTTCGGCATGGGCGTGGCGGTGTGCACCGGCACGCCCGCCAAGGTGCCTGCGGGCATGACCGCCTTGCAACTGTCGGCGCTCTTCGCCGCCAGCGACTTCGTGGTCGTCGCCTGCCCGCTCACGCCGCAGACCCGCGGCATGGTCGATGCCGAAGTGCTGTCGCACGCCAAGCCCGGCGCCGTGCTGATCAACGTGGGGCGCGGCCCCGTCGTGCGTGAACAAGACCTGGTGCACGCGCTCGCGCACGGTCCGCTCGGCGGCGCCGTGCTCGACGTCTTCGAGACCCAGCCGCTGCCCACCGACAGCGGCCTGCGCCAGCACCCGCGCGTGCTGCTCACTCCGCACCTGGCCGGCATCACGCAGGAGGCCGAGCGGGCCATGGGCCTGATGGCCGTGGACACGCTGGCGGCAGTGCTGCTGCGCGGCGAGCGACCACCCAACATCGTCAACCCCGAAGTCTTCGGCGCCTCACCTCCGCCCGGCCGCTGAAGACCTTCACCCCACCCTCAAGAACAGGAGACACGCCATGAAGATCACCCGCATCACCGCCATCCCGCTGTCGTACCGGCTGCCCGAGGGCAAGACCGTCACCATGGGCATCGGCAGCACGCTCAAGCGCGACTGCATCATCGTGCGCGTCGAGACCTCCGAAGGCATCACCGGCTACGGCGAGGCGCATCCGGGCCGCAGCCCCGGTGCCATCGTGAGCCTGATCCACAACACGCTGCAGCCGCTGCTGGTGGGCATGAACGCCACCGACGTGGTGGGCGCCTGGCAGCGCGTGCACCGCATGCAGCTGTCCAGCCACGGGCTGGGCGCCGGCACCTGCCTGGCGCTGTCGGGCATCGACATGGCGCTGTGGGACATCCGCGGCAAGGCCGCCAAGATGCCGCTGTACGAGCTGCTCGGTGGATCGCACCGCCGCATCCCCGCCTACGCGGGCGGCATCGCGCTGGGCTACCAGAGCCCCGAGTCGCTGGCCGAAGAAGCCCAGTCCTATGTGGCGCAGGGCTACAAGGCCGTCAAGCTGCGCATCGGCGACACCGTCAAGAACGACGTCGCGCGCCTGCGCAAGGTGCGCGCGGTGCTCGGCGACGACATCGACATCCTCACCGACGCCAACACCGCCTACACCATCGCCGATGTGCGTCGCGTGATGCCCGTGCTGGCCGAGATCCAGGCCGGCTGGCTGGAGGAGCCCTTCGCCTGCAACGACTTCGCCTCGTACCGCGAGGCCGCCAAGATCTCGCCGCTGGTGCCCATTGCGGCCGGCGAGAACCACTTCACCCGCTTCGAGTTCGGCCAGATGCTGGACGCGCGCGCGGTGCAGGTCTGGCAACCCGACCTCTCGAAGAGCGGCGGCATCACCGAGGGCGTGCGCATCGCGGCCATGGCCTCGGCCTACCGCATTCCGCTGCATGCCCACAGCTCGGCCACCGGGCTCAACCATGCGGCCACGCTGCACTTCCTGGCGGCCACCGAGAACGCGGGCTACTTCGAGGCCTGCGTGTCGCACTTCAACCCCTTCCGCGACATGTTCGGCAGCACCTTCCAGATCGGCGACGACGGCTGTGTCGAGCCGCCGCGCGGTCATGGCATCGGCATCGAGGTGGACGAGTCGATCTTCGACAAGTACCCCATGGTGGACGGCCCGGGCTACGTCGTGAAGTTCTGACCCACGCCGCAGCCGCCACCTCGCCCGCCGGTGCGCAACCGGCACCACGACAACGACGACGACGAACAACGGAGACAAGCCATGCAATTCGACAAGCGCCAACTGCTGCGGGCCATGGCCGCAGCCCCCCTGACCCTGGCCGTGGGCCGCGCCTGGGCCAACGACGACTACCCGAGCAAGCCCACGCGGATCATCGTTCCGTACACGCCGGGCGGCTTCAACGACACGCTCGCGCGGACCGTGAGCGACCGCCTCAACCGCACCTGGAAGCAATCGGTGGTGGTGGACAACCGCCCGGGCGGCAACACGGTGCTGGGCAACAACCTGGCCGCCAAGTCGCCGGCCGACGGCTACACCATCCTCATCACGCCCCTGCCCTTCTCGGCCCTGCCCGCGCTGTACGGCAACAAGCTGCCCTACAACGCCACGGCCGACTTCCAGCCGCTGGTGTGGGCCGGCTACACGCAGAACGCGCTGGTCGTGCGGCCCGACCTGCAGGGTGTGACCAACGTGCGCGAACTCATCGCCTACGCCAAGAAGAACCCCGGCAAGCTCAACTACGGCTCCACCGGCTCGGGCTCGTCCAACCATCTGTCGATGGAGCTCTTCATGAGCATGACGGGCACGAAGATGACCCACGTGCCCTACAAGGGCAGCGCCCCGGCGGTGATGGCCATGCTGGGCGGCGAGATCGACGTGCTGTTCGACAACGTGCCCAACCTGATGCAGCAGATCAAGGCCGGCAAGCTCAAGCCCATCGGCGTGACCGGCGCCAGCCGTGCGGCGCTGCTGCCCGAGGTGCCCACGGTGCAGGAGGCCGGCGTGCCGGGCTACGAGGTGATCGTGTGGTTCGGCATGCAGATGCCGGCGGGCGTGCCCAAGCCCATCGTCGAGCGAGCCAACCGCGACATCGTGGCCGTGCTGAAGGACCCGGAGGTGGTCAAGCTGTTCCGCGACCAGGGCGTCGAGGTGGTCGCCAGCACGCCCGAGGCCTTCGGCGAGCTGCTGGCCAAGGAGATTCCCAAGTGGACGAAGGTGGTGAACGACGCCGGCGTCAAGCTGGAGTGAGCGGACGGGTGGGCGCGCACGAAAAGTGCTGGCGGTCAGCCAGCCCGTCGCACAATCCAACGCCATGCCCGCCAGCCTCAGCCCGCTGCCTCCGGCGCCTGCCGGTCAACCCTTCACCCGCGAGAGCCTGTTCGACGGCTCCGTGATGGCCGCCATGAAGGCCTGCGCCCCGCCCGACGTGCGGCTGCGCACCCAGGAAGAGCTGGACGCCTGCCTGGACGCCACCCTGGCGAGCCACGACCCGGCCGAAGACCTCTACCTCTTCGGCTACGGCTCGCTGATGTGGAATCCCGCCATCCACCACATCGACGCCGCGCCCGCGCTGGTGCGCGGCTGGGGCCGCCGCTTCTGCCTGTGGCTGTACATGGCCCGCGGCTCCGTCGAACACCCCGGCCTGATGCTGGCCCTGGACCGCGGCGGCGCCTGCCGCGGCATCGCCCTGCGCATCGCTGCCGAGCAAGTGCGCAGCGAACTGCAGCTGGTCTGGCGGCGGGAGATGCTGTCGGGCGCCTATGCCGCGCGGTGGGTGACGGCCGAATGCCAGGGGGAGCGGCGGCGGATGCTGACCTTCGTGGCGAACCGTGAGCATCCGCGGTATGCGGGGCGGATGGAGCCGGATGAGGTGGCGCGGTATATCGCAGATGGGCGGGGCGTGCTGGGGAACTGCCGGGACTACTTTCAGCACACGGTGGATGCGCTGGAAGGTTTGGGCGTTCGAGACCGGGAAGTCCAGCGGCTCCAAACGGCGCTGGCTTCGCGACCCGTACTGCCGAACTGAGCCAGGCAACGCCCAACAGGGCCTCCTCGGAAGGCCCCCGTCTGGTCTGGCGGCGGGTTGAAGTCTTCGGCGCCGTCCTGGCCGCCTCACACTTCGAAGTGCGGCTGAATCTCCCGAATCCGCTTGATCGCCACCCCCGCCGCCGCGGTGCGCGTCTCCACGCCTAACTTCACATACACCCGCTCCAGGTGCTTCTTGGCGGTGGCCGGGCTGGCGCCCAGGATTTCGCCGATGTCCTTGTTGGTCTTGCCCTTGACCACCCAGTACAACACCTCGGCCTCGCGGGCGGTGAGTTTCAGGGCCAGGCTCATGGCCTCGATCACCGCCGTGTCCGACAGCTCCCGGATGATGATGAGCCAGTCGCCCGCGCCGGGCACCGCCGCGCTGGGGGTGCCGTCGGCATCGCCGGTCTGGCGGTGCACGCGCAGTTGCAGGCGGCTGGCGGCCTGCTGGCCGATCTCCAGGGGCGGGGGCTCGGCGCCGGCCTGCTGGGCCTGGGGCAGGTGGCGCTCCAGCCAGGCCACGATGGCGGCGGGCGTGGCGGGCGCCTCGGTGCCGCAGTAGCGCATCAGAAGTTCGCGCGCCAGCGAGGTCTGCCAGATCAGCCGCCCCTCGGGCATGCGCACGGTGATGCTGGCGTAGCCGAAGGCGTCCAGGGCGTTGCGCGCCTGGCCGGCCTGCTGGGCCTGCTGGCGCGCGCGGCGGGCGCCCTGCAGGTGCACGTTCATGCGGGCCAGCACTTCCTTGGGCTTGATGGGCTTGGTGACGTAGTCCACGCCGCCCGATTCCAGCGCCGCGACCAGGTGCTCGGTCTCGGTGAGGCCGGTCATGAAGACGATGGGAATCTCCGCCGTGGCGGCGTCGGCCTTGAGGCGGCGCGCCACCTCGAAGCCGTCCATGCCCGGCATCATGGCGTCGAGCAGCACGATGTCCGGATGGGCCTGCGCGGCGCGGGCCAGCGCGGTGGGGCCGTCGGTGGCCACGAGCACGGTGTAGCCCGACTCGTCTAGCGCGTCGTGCAGCACGGCCAGGTTGTCGGGCACGTCGTCGACCACCAGCACGAGGTCGCCGCGGGCGGTGTTCTCGCGCAGGCTGGCGGCCAGGGGCGAGATGGCGGGCACGGCGGCGGCAGCGCCGCCGTCGTCGTCTTCGGAGAGTTCGTCGATGCCGTTCATGGTCAGGAAGCTTCCAGCGCTTCGGTGAGGGCGCGGCCCATGTCCTCGAAGCGGAACTGCCGCGCCAGCGCGCGCTGCTGCGCCGTCCAGGCGGCGCATTCGGGCTGGGCGGCGTCGATGTCGTCGAGCTTGGTCATGATCCCGCGAAGGTAGCCGAGCTGGACCGCCTCTTCCAGCGCGCGCAGCCGCTGGGCGCCGGGGGCGACGATGGCGGCAGGCTCGGCCGGCCCGGCGGGCGCAGCGGCGGCGGCCGGGTCGGCCGTCCAGCGCAGGTCGAGGCGGCGGCCGATCCAGTCGAGCAGCTCGCTGTGGCGCACGGGCTTGACGAAGAAATCCTCGGGCGTGATGCCCACGTCGTTCTCCAGCCGCTTGTCGAAGGCGTTGGCGGAGACGACGGCGAACACGGTCTCGTGGGCGGCGCCCCGGCTCGCGCCCAACAGGGCGCGGGCGCGTCGGATGGTCTCCCAGCCGTCGATGCCGGGCATGGCCAGGTCCACGAAGACGGCATGCGGCCGGTAGCCGGCGGCCAGCAGGTCCAGCCCGTCATGGCCACTGGCGGCGGTGCGCAGTTCGAAGCCCAGCGGCTGCAGCAGGTGCACCAGCAGGTCGCGGTCGGCTTCCTCGTTGTCGATCACCAGCAGCTGGCGGCGCGGGCCTTCGTAGCCGCGGCGCGGCACCGGCGATTCGGCCGCCGGCCCCGCCGCCAGGCTGGTGCTGCCGATGGAGGCGCCGTGGCCCAGCGTGCCGGCCATCGCCTCGTGCACCCGCGGCAGGAAGAGCCGCACGCGAAACAGCGCGCCCTGCCCCGGCGTGCTGCTGACCTTCATCTCGCCGCCCATCAGGTCGGTGAGCATCTTGGCCATGGTCAGGCCCAGGCCGGCGCCGGGGGCACTGCCGCGCGAATCGCCGCGCGCGAAGGGCTCGAAGATGCGGGCCAGCTCGTCTTCGTGCAGGCCGGGGCCGGTGTCCTCCACCTCCAGCGTGGCGAACTCGCGCGCATAGGCGGCGCGAAACGTGACCTGGCCCCGGGCCGTGAACTTGATGGCATTGCCCAGCAGGTTGATGAGGATCTGCCGCACGCGGCGCTCGTCCGCGCGCACCACGGCCGGCAGCTGCGCCGCGGGCTCGAAGACGAAGCGCAGGCCCTTGTCCGCGGCCTGCAGCTCGAACATGTCGGCCAGCGACTGCAGCATGTCGCCGAAGGCCATGGGCTTGGCCTGCAGCGTGAGCTTGCCGGCCTCGATGTGGGCGAGATCGAGCGTGCCTTCGATGAGCGAGAGCAGGTGCTCGCCGCCGCGCTTGATGACGGCCACGGCCTGCTGGCGGTGCGGCGGCACCGACGGGTCCTGTCCCATCAGCTGCGCATAACCCAGGATGCTGTTGAGCGGCGTGCGCAGCTCGTGGCTGATGGCGCTGATGTAGCGGCTCTTGGCCTGGTTGGCGGCCTCGGCGGTCTGGCGGGCCTCGTCGGCGGCCTGGCGCGAGGCCTGCAGGGCGCGGTCGGTCTGGCGGTGCAGCTCGATCTCGCGCATCAGCAGGCGGGTCTGGCGGTTCGATTCTTCCTGCGCCACCTTGCGGCTCTGGTGGGCCAGCACCAGCCACCAGGCCACGATGCCGGCGATCAGCAGCAGTGCCATGTAGGCCTTGAGAAAGCCGGAGCCCAGGGCCTGCGCCGCCTCGCTGCCGGCGGCCCGGCCGGCCGCCACCGAGGGCGCGCCGCCGCTGTCGATCCAGTCGCCGATGCCGCGCAGCTCCTGCTGGTAGAGCACGCCGAAGACGGCGGCCAGCAGCGGCACCACGATCAGCATCAGCATCAGGAAGTGGCCCAGGCCCGTGTCCAGGTAGGGCCACACGCGCCGCGGCAGCAGCCAGCGCAGCACGGCCGACCACTGCGCCGACAGGCCCGCATGCGGTTTGCAGAGGTCGCCGCAGCGGGCGTCGAGGGTGCAGCAGAGGGAGCAGATGTCGCCCTGGTAGGCGGGGCAGTGGGCCATGTCGGGGCCTTCGTACTCGCGCTCGCAGATGACGCAGCGGCGGGGGGCCAGGCGCTGGTAGCTGCCGGCGTCCTCAGGCCTGGCCTGCCCGCGCGGGGCAAAGAACATGGGCTGCCCCGCAACGGCCGGTGCGGACTCCGGCTGCCGCGCCAGATAGAAGCGCCCACCGGTGGCCCACGCGATCAGCGGCGAGGCGACCAGCGCCGTGCCCAGCGCGATCACGGCCGAGAAGGCCTGTGCCATGGGGCCGAACACGCCCAGGTGCGCCGTGATCGACACGCCCGAGGCCAGCACCATCGCGCCCACGCCCACCGGGTTGATGTCCCACAGGTAGGCCCGCTTGAACTCGATGCCCGGCGGCGACAGGCCCAGCGGCTTGTTGACGACCAGGTCGGCCACCACGGCCATCATCCAGGCGATGGCGATGTTGGCGTACAGGCCCAGCACGTCGCCCAGGGCCTCGAAGACGTTCATCTCCATCAGCATGAAGGCGATCAGGGCGTTGAACACCACCCACACCACCCGGCCCGGATGGCTGTGCGTCACGCGCGAGAAGAAGTTGCTCCAGGCCAGCGAGCCGGCATAGGCATTGGTGACGTTGATCTTGAGCTGCGAGATGACCACGAACAACGCAGTCGCCGCCACCGCCCAGCCGTACTGCGGAAAGACGTACTCGTAGGCCGCCAGGTACATCTGGTTCGGGTCGACCGCCCGCTCGGTGGGCACCATGTGGGTGATGGCCAGGTAGGCCAGCAGCGCGCCGCCCAGCATCTTGGCCACGCCCAGCAGCACCCAGCCTGGCCCGCCCGCCACCACGGCCGCCCACCAGCGGCCCCGGTTGGCCGCGGTGCGCGCCGGCATGAAGCGCAGGTAGTCGGCCTGCTCCCCCATCTGGGTGATCAGGGCGATCCCCACCGTCAGCGCGGCACCAAATCCGTGCAAACCGAAGCCCGAAGCACCACCACGATCACCACCATAGTGCGTGATGCCGGCAAATGCACCAGGATCGCGCGCCAGCACGAAGGCGAAGGGCACCACCAGCATCAGCAGCCAGATGGCCTGCGTCCACATCTGCAGCCGGCTGATGGCCGAGACGCCGTGCGTCACCAGCGGAATCACCACCAGCGCGCACACCAGGTAGCCCCAGGCCGGCGGAATGCCCAGCGCCAGCTCCAGCGCATAGGCCATCACCGCGGCTTCGAGGGCGAAGAAGATGAAGGTGAAGCTGGCGTAGATCAGCGAGGTGATGGTCGAGCCGATGTAGCCGAAGCCGGCGCCGCGGGTGAGCAGGTCCATGTCCACGCCGTAGCGGGCCGCATAGGCGCTGATCGGCAGGCCGGCCAGGAAGATGATCAGCCCCGTCGCCACGATGGCCCAGAAGGCATTGGCAAAGCCGAACTGCACCAGCAGCGTGGCGCCCACGGCCTCCAGGATCAGGAAGGAGGCGGCGCCGAAGGCCGTGTTGGCCACCCGCCATTCGGACCACTTGCGAAAGCGCTGCGGCGTGAAGCGCAGGGCGTAGTCCTCCAGCGTCTCGCTGCCGACCCAGCTGTTGTAGTCGCGCCGGACCTTGACGATGCGCTGGGGCGCGTCGTCGGCGGCGGGCTCGGTGGGCGTGGCAAAGGTGTCGGCGTTCACAGGCGGCAGAGTGCAGCTTTCATGCCGAGCGAGGCACGACTGTTGCAACGGGGCGGGGCTGCCTATCATGCGGCGCGCCGGCCCCTGCGTGGGCCCGCGGCCGTCCCGGGCCGCCCGGACACCCTGAGCAAAGCGAACCATGGAACTCACGCCCAGAGAAAAAGACAAGCTGCTGATCTTCACCGCCGCCCTGCTGGCGGAGCGGCGCAAGGGCCGCGGCCTGAAGCTCAACTACCCCGAAGCCGTCGCGCTGATCTCCGCCGCCGTGATGGAAGGCGCCCGCGACGGCAAGACCGTCGCCCAGCTCATGAGCGAGGGCCGCGAGGTGCTGACCCGCGCCGACGTGATGGAGGGTGTGCCCGAGATGATCCCGGACATCCAGGTCGAGGCCACCTTTCCCGACGGCACCAAGCTCGTGACGGTGCACCAGCCCATCGAATGAGCCGCCGGCCCGCCTTGCACTGCCCGGCCCGAGCCGCTCTTCTTCCCCGATTCCTCCGAAAGACGCCCATGCGCACTTCCCGCCCCCTGCTGCTTTGCATCGCCACCACCCTGGCCGCCACGGCCGCCCTGCCCGCCCTGGCCCACACCGGCGCCGATGCCGGCGCGCACCACGGCTTCGTCGCCGGCTTCGTGCATCCGCTGACCGGCCTGGACCACTTGGCCGCGATGGTGGCCGTGGGCCTGTGGAGCGCCCTTGCCGCGACGAGCCGCCGCGAGCTGCTGGCCGCGCCGGTGGGCTTCGCCGGCATGTTGCTCGCCGGCGCACTGGCGGGTCTGGCCGGCCTGTCGCTGCCGGCGGTGGAGCCGATGATTGCCGCCTCGCTGCTGGTGCTGGGCCTGCTGGTGGCCACGCAGCGGCGCCTGCCTGCCGCCGCCGCTGCCGCGCTGGTGGGCGTGTTCGCCGTCTTCCACGGCATCGCCCATGGTCGCGAACTGGCCGAGCATGGCGGCGCGATCGCCACCCTGGCCGGCATGCTGGTCGCCACCGTCGGCCTGCATGCCGCGGGCATCGGCCTGGGCCTGGCGCTGCGCCATGCCAACCGCTGGCTGCCGCGCATCGCCGGAGCCGCCGTCGGCCTGTTCGGCCTGGCTCTGCTGGGCGGCATCGCCTGACCCGGAGGCCACCGCCATGATCCCGGGCGAACTGCTCATCGACGCGGGCGACCACGACCTCAACCCCGGTCGCCGCACGCTCACCGTCGTCGTCAAGAACGGCTCGGACCGGCCGATCCAGGTCGGCTCCCACTACCACTTCGCCGAAACCAACGGCGCCCTCGACTTCGACCGCGAGGCCGCGCGCGGCATGCGGCTGAACATCGCCTCGGGCACCGCCGTGCGCTTCGAGCCCGGCCAGCAGCGCACCGTCGAGCTGGTCGACTTCGCGGGCGACCGCATCGTCTACGGCTTCCGCGGCCTGGTGCAAGGAAAACTCTGATGGCCTCCATTTCGCGCCGCGCCTATGCGGAAATCTTCGGCCCCACCGTCGGCGACCGCGTGCGCCTGGCCGACACGGGCCTCGTGATCGAGGTCGAGCAGGACTACACCCTGCGTGCCGGCGGCTACGGCGAAGAGGTGAAGTTCGGCGGTGGCAAGACCATCCGCGACGGCATGGCCCAGAGCCAGCGCACGCGCGCGCAGGGGGCCGTCGACACGGTGCTGACCAACGCGCTCATCCTGGACCACTGGGGCATCGTCAAGGCCGACATCGGCCTCAAGGACGGGCGCATCGCCGCCATCGGCAAGGCCGGCAACCCCGACACCCAGCCGGGCGTGGACATCGTCATCGGCCCGGGCACCGAAGTCATCAGCTGCGAGGGCAACATCGTCACCGCCGGCGGCATCGACAGCCACATCCACTTCATCTGCCCGCAGCAGATCGAAGAGGCCCTGGCCAGCGGCGTGACCACCATGCTCGGCGGCGGCACCGGCCCGGCCACCGGCACCTTCGCCACCACCTGCACGCCCGGCCCCTGGCACATCGAGCGCATGCTCCAGTCGGCCGATGCCTTTCCGATGAACCTGGGCTTCCTGGGCAAGGGCAACGCCAGCCGCACGGATGCGCTGCACGAGCAGATCGAGGCCGGCGTCATCGGCCTGAAGCTGCACGAGGACTGGGGCACCACGCCATCGGCCATCGACCATTGCCTGGACGTGGCCGAGGCCACCGACACGCAGGTGGCCATCCACTCCGACACGCTCAACGAATCGGGCTTCGTCGAGGACACCATCGCCGCCACCAAGGGCCGCGCGCTGTGCGCCTTCCACACCGAGGGTGCGGGCGGCGGCCATGCACCGGACATCCTGCGCGTGGTGGGCGAGGCCAACTTCCTGCCCTCGTCCACCAACCCCACCATGCCGTACACGCAGAACACGCTGGACGAGCATGTGGACATGCTGATGGTGTGCCACCACCTGGACGCCGCCATCGCCGAGGACCTGGCCTTCGCCGAGTCGCGCATCCGCAAGGAGACCATCGCGGCCGAGGACATCCTGCACGACATGGGCGCCATCAGCATGATGAGCAGCGACTCGCAGGCCATGGGCCGCGTGGGCGAGGTCATCATCCGCACCTGGCAGACGGCGCACAAGATGAAGGCGCAGCGGGGCAGCCTGCCCGAGGACAGCACACGCAACGACAACTTCCGCGCCAAGCGCTACGTCGCCAAGTACACGATCAACCCCGCCATCTCGCACGGCATCGGCCACGAGGTGGGCAGCCTCGAGGTGGGCAAGTGGGCCGACATCGTGATCTGGAAGCCGGCCTTCTTCGGCGTCAAGCCCTTCTGCATCATCAAGGGCGGCAGCATCGCCATGGCAGCCATGGGCGACCCCAACGCCAGCATCCCGACGCCGCAGCCGGTGCACTACCGCCCGATGTTCGGCGCCTTCGGCGGCAACATCGCCAAGAGCAGCCTGACCTTCGTGTCGCAGGCCGCCCATGCCGCCGATGTGGGCCGCCGCTACGGACTGGCCAAGACGCTGGGCGTGGTCAAGAACATCCGCAACGTGCGCAAGAAGGACCTGATCCACAACGGCCTGACCCCGGTGATGGAGATCGACCACCAGACCTACGCCGTGCGCGCCGACGGCGTGCTGCTGACCTGCGAGCCGGCCAAGGTGCTGCCGATGGCGCAGCGCTACTTCCTGTTCTGATGGCGGTGGCGAGCACTTCTCTGGTGAACGCATCCACCGCATCGCCTGCGGCCGCGCCCAATGGCGGCGGACCGGCGTTGCGCATACGCCTGGACGACCTGCGCGACCCACGCATCGCCGCCTTCCTCGAAGAGCACCTGGCCGACATGCGCCGCGTCTCGCCGCCGGAGAGCGTGCATGCGCTGGACCTGGCAGGCCTGCGCCGGTCGGAGATCCGCTTCTGGAGTGCCTGGACGCAGGACGGCACCGAAGAGATGCTGGCCGGCACGGTGGCGCTCAAGCGGCTGGACGACGGCCACGCCGAACTGAAATCCATGCGCACCGCGGCCTACCTGCGCGGCCGCGGTGTTGCCACGCAGCTGCTGGCCCATGCCCTGGCCGAGGCCCGCAACGCCGGCCACAAGCGCATGAGCCTGGAGACCGGCAGCCAGCCCTTCTTCGCCCCGGCACGGGCGCTCTATGCGCGGCACGGCTTCGCGCCCTGCCCGCCCTTCGGCAACTACGGGCCGGATCCGGCCAGTTGCTTCATGACGCTGGATCTTCGGGCGCCTCGGTGCAAGGCGGCTTGAGCAGAACCGAGCGCCCCTCCCAGGTGTACTCCAGAGCCATGCCTGGCTCCAAATTCCAGCGTTCAATCATCTCCTGCGGCAGCGGCACGATCATTTCGCCGTTCACTTCGACAATGCGCGTTTCGTACACGTTCACTCCCTGTGTCCGTTGAACGGACGGCATTTTCCACACCACCATGCTCACCGCCAACAAACTCATGCCCCAGGGCCGCGGCCTCGCGCCCGTGCTCGTCAAGCGCGCCGCCACCATCGAACTCGACTGGGACGTGCGCCAGAAGAGCCGCTTCGACACCACCGACTCGGAGGGGCGGCGCATCGGGGTCTTCCTGCCGCGCGGCACGGCCGTGCGCGGCGGCGACATCCTGGTGGTGGAAGACGGCTCGCTGGTGCGCGTGATCGCCGCGCCGCAGACGGTGCTGCGCATCACCCACTGCACGGCCCACGGCACGCCCTTCGACCTGGTGCGTGCGGCCTACCACCTCGGCAACCGCCATGTGCCGATCGAGCTGCAGCCCGACCACCTCAAGATCGAGCCCGACCATGTGCTGGCGGACATGCTGCGCGCCATGCACCTGATCGTGAACGAGGTGCAGGAAAGCTTCGAGCCCGAGGGCGGCGCCTATGGCGGGCATGTGACCAACGATGGGCATTCGCACCATCACCATGGGCATGCGCACGGCGGTCATGACCACGATCACGCACATGACCATGACCACGGCAAGGCGCAGGGCGGCCATGTGCATGGACCGGGTTGCGGCCATGACCACGATCACGGCCATTCCCACTGAACGCCGAAGGCAGATGCTCGCCCCCCACAGCCTTCTGCAACTCATCTGGCTCGCCTCGCCCGCGCTGCCCGTGGGCGGCTTCTCGTACTCCGAGGGGCTGGAGGCCGCCATCGAATGGGCCGGCGTCAAGGACGAAGCCTCGGCCGCCGACTGGCTGGCCGGGCAGTTGCGCCTGAGCCTGGCACGCGGCGACCTGTCGGTGGTGGCCCAGGCCATCTCGGCCTGGTCGGCCGGCGACCTGGGCCGTGTGCAGGCGCTCAACGACTGGGTGCGACAGACGCGCGAGTCGGCCGAGTTCCTGCTGCAGACCGAGCAGATGGGCCGCTCCTTCGTCGAGTGGCTCAAACTGCACCATGCCGATGCAGCCGCCTGCTTCGCCGAGCTGCCGCCCACCTATCCCGTGGCCTTCGCCTTTGCCGCCGCGCGCGCGGGCGCCAGCGCGCAGGACGGCTGCCTGGCCTTCGCCTTCGGCTGGGCCGAGAACATGAGCGCGGCCGCCATCAAGGCCGTGCCCCTGGGCCAGAGCGCCGGCCAGCGCATCCTGGCCCGACTGGCCAAGGAGATCCCCGCCGCGGTCGAGGCCGCCATGGCGCTGCCGGACGACCGGCGCCAGTCCTTCTCGCCCATGCTGGCCATCCTGTCGGCACGGCACGAGACACAGTACTCGCGGCTGTTCCGCAGCTAGGCCCCGACCAGCCCCGTTCCACCTTCCATCGCATACGACCATGACCGCCCTGCACCACGTTCCGAATCGCACCAAGAAACTGCCGCCCCTGCGCGTGGGCATCGGCGGCCCGGTGGGTTCGGGCAAGACCACCCTGCTGGAGATGCTCTGCAAGGCGATGCGCGACCAGTACGACCTGATCGCCATCACCAACGACATCTACACCAAGGAAGACCAGCGGCTGCTCACCGTGGCCGGCGCGCTGCCGGCCGAGCGCATCCTGGGCGTCGAGACCGGCGGCTGTCCGCACACCGCCATCCGCGAAGACGCCTCCATCAACCTCGAGGCCATCGACCGCATGCTGGGCGACTTTCCCGAGGCGGACGTGGTGTTCGTGGAAAGCGGCGGCGA
This sequence comes from Pseudacidovorax intermedius, assembly GCF_003350475.1. GTDB lineage: Bacteria > Pseudomonadota > Gammaproteobacteria > Burkholderiales > Burkholderiaceae_C > Xenophilus > Xenophilus intermedius. The sequence continues at coordinate 76,578 of NZ_QQAV01000008.1, read as the reverse complement.
CAACCTGGCCGCCACCTTCAGCCCCGAACTGTCGGACCTGACCATCTACGTGATCGACGTGGCCGCGGGCGAGAAGATCCCGCGCAAGGGCGGCCCCGGCATCACGAAGAGCGACCTGTTCGTGATCAACAAGACCGACCTGGCGCCGCATGTGGGCGCCGACCTGGGCGTGATGGAAGCCGACACGGTGCGCATGCGCAAGGGCAAGCCCTTCGTGATGACCAACCTCAAGACGCAGGACGGCTTGGCCCAGGTGGTGCGCTTCATCGAAGAGCGCGGCATGCTGGCCGCAGGCTGAGCCGGCGCGGACGCATCGGCATCGGCATCGGCATCGGCATCAGCCCAGCACGCGCCGCACCCACTGCCCGTAGCGGCGCACCTCGCGCGCGAGCGTGGCCTTCTCCGCCTCGGGCGCGGCCTGCAGGGCCATGGTGAACGCACCCAGCTGGAAGGCCGCATACAGCGGCAGGTACAGCGCCAGCAGTGTCGATTGCACGGGCACGCCCGCGGCGCGAAGGCGGCCCATGAACCAGTGCCGCTCGCCGGCATCGAGCCCGAACTCCACCGTGGCGCCGGCCACGTCCCACTCCAGCGGCTGGCAGCCCACCAGGTCATGGGCCACGGCATGGTCCACCGCATCGGTCTTGCGCAGCGTACGGCCGTCCCACAGCCATTCCCAGGCATGCAGCCGGTTGTCGGTGAGCACGCGGCGCAGCGGCATCGTCAGGGCGGCGGCCGGCAGTGCGCCGCGCCAGGCCTGCCAGGCGCGCGCGCCCTCGTCGCCCAGGCCCTTGGCGACGTTGTGGCCCGCCATGTCGAGCAGCACCTCGCGCATGGCGCCCGCCGTGGCAGGTGCCGGCAGCCGCGTGCCGCGGAAGGCCAGGTACTCGGCCAGCCGCTCCAGCAGCAGGCCGCGGGTGGGCTGCTGCGCCGACGGCCACAGCGGCAGCGGCCGGGCATGGGCCAGCCAGCGCTCGGCCGTGAAGCCATGCCACAGGCCCTCCACCGGCGGGCAGAAGCCATGCCGGGCCAGCAGGTGCCGCCGCGCGCAGGCCAGGCGGCTGCCACGGCCCAGGCCCGCAAAGCGCAGCAGCCAATCGCCACCATCGGCCGGCAGCAAGAACTTGAGCCGCTCCATGTGCACCTGCGCGGGCAGCGTCTCGGCCCCCTCGCCGTGCCAGGCCCGCCAGGCGCCGCCCGACAGGGCGATCATGTCGCCCCTCACGCCAGGCAGCGGGTCGCGCACCCAGTCCAGCACACGGTGCGGCGGCATGGCGGCGGCACCGGCCACGTCGTCGAAGCCCAGGTAGTGCACCGGCTGCTCGCGCCAGAGCTGGCGTGCCGGCGGGCTTGCCGCCGGGCCCGGGCCATGGCCGTGCGAAGGAAAGAGATGCACCCGTGGCGGCGGCACGCCCGCGCGCCGCAGCGCCTCCACACCGGCCAGGAAGCTGCTGCCCGACAGGCCCGGCCCCTCGTCGACCAGGGCGGCATCGGGCGCCCAGCCGGCCGGCGGCAAGGCACCGGCCTGGCGGTCGAACGGATGGCCCTGCGGCCGCAGCGTCTCGAAGCCCGGTGCACGCATGCCGGCGGCCACCATGGCCGCGAGGCTGGTGCCGATGCTGCGCAGCCCCACCACGCGCGTGCGCTCGCCCGAGAGCGCGCCGGATTCGCGCACCTGCAGCGCCGCCATGCCGTGGCCCTCGGGGTAGAGCCCATAGAAGGCATAGCCCTCGCAACGGTGCACGGTGATCCAGGCCGGCAGCGGCTGGCGGGCACAGTCGCGCACGGCGTCCTCCACCGCGTCCTCATGGGCCAGCGCAAAGCCGTAGCACCAGCTGTGCAGGCAGCAACGCGCCAGGGCCAGTGTGAGCTGGGTGGCGCTGGCCACGCCCGGCGGCACGCCATGGGAGAGCGCCTCGTCGCCCACCGCGTCGGCCACGCCCTGCAGCAGCTCACCGGCCTCGATCAGCGCCTCCACCAGCCGCGCATGCCGCACGATGCCGGGCGGTATTGCGCGTGCACGGCGCAGGCCGATGCACACGCGCGCCAGCTTGGCCCCGGAACGTTCCTTCCGCCGCCCGTCGCCGTAGACGATCATGGCCGGGCCGGGCGCCTTACCGGTCGGGGGCGCCGCGCGTCGCGGCGTCGGCCGTGCCGGTGCCCGTGCCGCCCATCAGGTGCGCATAGGCGATGCGCTGGCACTGCGCCATGGTGGGCACCGCGAAGGGCTCGGGCGCGACATCGCGATGGCGTTCCATCCACGCGATCCAGCAGCCCAGTTGCGCGGGCGATGGCGAGACCACCGCGCGCCGCGACTTCATGTCCGCCAGCGCCTGCAGCGGCGGCATGCCACGCGCCACCAGCACGCACAGCGCCAGCGTGGCCGAACGGCCGATCCCCCACTGGCAGTGGATCAACAGGCGCTCGCCCGAATCGAGGCTGGCCTGCGCAAAGCGGATGCCGTGGTCCAGGTGCGCATCGCCCACGCTGCACATGTCGGGCGTGGGCAGGTGCAGCAGCCGCACGCCGTGGCGCGTGAGCGCTTCCTCGTCATCGCGGTCTTCCTCGCGCAAGTCGATCACGGCACGCACGCCATGCATGCCGGCCAGTTCGGGATAGAAGCCCACGGGAACATGTCCGCCCACCGCCAGCTGCGGCGTGATCCAGTCGAAATGCGGGGATGCGCGCAACGTATTCATCCGCCTGATCTTGGCGGGCAGGCCGTGGCGCGCGCAAGCACCTGGCACCCGCAACGCAGTCAGCTTTGTCCCACAGGGGCACTGCCACAGCCCGGCCGAGACCGGCCCCCGGTTGCTGCGTTTCGACGGCGATGCGCGGCAGGCGGTGCGTGCGCTCAGCCCGCGGCCGCGGCCCTGTCCAGCGCACTCGCGCGCGCCACGGCCTGCTCCGCGGTCCACGCCGCGATCCAGCCGCCGAAGGCCTCCCAGGCCATGGGCCGCGCGATGTGGAAGCCCTGCGCCTTCTCGCAGCCCATCCGCGCTAGCTGCGCAAGGGCCTCGGGCCCCTCCACGCCTTCGGCCACCACCTCCAGCCCCAGGTTGTGCGCCAGGTCGACGATGGCCCGCACGATCTTGGCGTCGCTTTCGTCGTCGGCCATCTTCAGCACGAAGGACTTGTCGACCTTGAGCTGGTGCACCGGCAGGTGCTTGAGGTAGGCCAGCGACGAATAGCCGGTGCCGAAGTCGTCGATGGACAGCCGGAAGCCCATCTCGCCCAGGCGCACCAGCGTGGCCCGGGCGCGCTGCGGGTCGTCCATGATCGCGCTCTCGGTGATCTCCAGGCAGAAGGCCCCAGCCGGCACGCGATGGCGATCCAGGCTGGCCTGCAGGCGGCCGATGAGGTGCACATCGACCAGATCGCGCGTGGAAAGGTTGATCGACACCATGCGCAGGCCCTGCGCCGACAGCGTGAGCCAGCAGCGGCAGGCCTCGTCGAACACCCATTGCGTGAGCCGCCGCACGAAGCCGGTCTGCTCGGCGAAGGGGATGAAGTGCGCTGGCGGCAGCAAGCCCCGTTCGGGATGCTGCCAGCGCAGCAGCGCCTCGGCGGTGCACACCTGGCCGCTGTCCAGGCTCAGCTTGGGCTGCAGGAAGAGCCGCAACTCGCTGCGCGTGACGGCGCTGCGCAGCTCGGACAGCAGCGACACGGCCACCGCCGTGCTCACCGACTGCACCGGCTCGTAGGCCAGCCATTCGCGGCCCTGCCGCTTGGCCGCCCGCAGCGCCAGCTCGGCCCGGCCCACCAGCTCGTCGCCGGTGGCAGCATCGCCCGGCCACCGTGCATAGCCCGCGCTCATCTGCACATCGATGCGCTGGCCGGCGACCAGCAGCGGATCGTCGAACAGTCGCACCAGCGACTGCGCCCAGTCCTCCGCCTCGGCCTGGTCGAGGCCGCTGCGCACCGCGGCGAAGGTGTCGCCGCCGATGCGGGCCACGCCATCGCCCGGCAGCGGCATGCGCGCCTGCAGCCGGGCGGCCACGGCCTGCAGCACGCCGTCGCCGAAGGGAAAGCCCAGCACGTCGTTCACCAGCTTGAAGCGGTGGATGTCCAGCAGCAGCACCACGCCCTGGGCGCACGGGCTGTCCGGCGCGGGCGCACTTTCGGCGGCCACGCCCGCCTTCGCGAGCTCCTTGGCCAGCATGCGCTGGAAGGCCTCACGGTTGGGCAGGCCGGTCAGGGTGTCGCGGAAGGCCAGCCGGGTGATCTCGCCCCGGTGGTCGCGCAGGTTCAGCCGCATGTCGTCGAAGTCGCGCGCCAGCATGCCGACCTCGTCGGCGCGGTTGCGCTGGTGGATGGCCACATCGAAGTTGCCGGCACCGATGGCCCGGGTGCTGGCCGACAGTTCGGCCAGCGGCTGCACCGCCTGCCGCACGGCCATGCGGCCACTGACGGCGAAGAGCACCAGGCCCAGCACGGTGATCAGGCCCAGCTGCAGCGTCATGTCGCGCGTGGCCCCGGCGGCGGGCGCGAGCGAGGCCATCAGCACCACCTCCATCCGGCCGTCGAGCATGGGCTGGGGGGCACGGCGCAGCAGCCAGGCCTGTCCGCCATGCGTCCACTCCAAGGCCGCATCGTCCTGCAGGCGTGACGTCGGCGGCTGCGCGCCCGCCGGCAGGGTGTCGAGCACCGGCACGAGCGGACCCTGCCCGTCGTCGCCGGCCATCAGCACCAGCTGGATCTGCGCCAGCGCGCTGAAGTCGCGCGTGATCTCGGCCGTGAGCTCGAAGCTCATCAGCACCCAGCCGACGATCAGCGGCGCGCGGATGGGCACCAGCACGAGCTGGTAGACCTTGCCGCCCGCCGCATAGAGCTGGGCGCCGCTGCCCGCCTGGAGCCCGGCCAGGTGGCGCAGCTGGGCCGTGCTCAGGCGCAGGGGCAGGTCGCCGGGGCTGTCGGCCAGCCAGCGCAACTGCGCATCGAGCGAGGCCGCCGTGCTGGCGCCGATGCGCGCGACACCGTTGCCCAGCGCCGAGGCCAGCGTGACCGCGTCGCCGGCCGCGAGCGCGGCGCGAAAGCCGTAGTCCGAGGCCAGCACCGAGGCCGCCTCGTGCAGGCGCTGCTGCCGCTGGCCCAGCAGGTTGCGCCAGATGCCCTCGCCCACGCCCAGTCGCTGCTGCACGTCGGTGCGCGCCTGGCGCCACAGCGACTGCCTCGCGGCCCAGAAGGTGCCCGCCTGGATGAACAGGAGCAGCGCCAGCATCAGCAGCGCGATCCGGTTGACCAGCGATGCCCGGTGGAACGCGCGGATCATGGCGGGGACATCCGCACCGGCAGCTGCGCGCGCGCCTGCACCCCCTCGCGACCCACGTTCAGCACCGTGCCGGCGGGCGGTTCGCCCACCGGCAGCATGGCATGCCAGGTGCGCAGCTGGTAGCTGCCGGGGGGCACGTCCTTGAGCACCAGCCGGCCGGCGGCGTCGGTGCGGCCATAGTGGGGCGTGTCGAGCACCAGCACCCAGCCCACCATGTCGTCGTGGATGTTGCAGCCCAGCACCACCACGCCTGGCATGTCGAACAGCACCGGGTTGGCGGGGCGGCCGATGTAGAGCTTGAGCTCGAAGCGCTTGGCCGGCGAGAAGGAATAGACGTGGTGCCGCACCTCGTCCCGGTTGGGAAAGTCCACCGAGGTGCCGCGCGTGACCAGCAGCACGTCGGGCATGAAGCGGCGCTGCGCCTGGGCCAGTTCCACGTCCTTCAGCGGCCGCACCTGGGCGGCCGCAGCGGGCGATTCGAGGAACACCACCGCCTGGGCCAGCGGCCGGCCGGCAGCGTCGACCACGCCCACCTCGACCGTGGCCGCCTCACCCGCCAGCGGCAGCAGGGCGAGGGGCAACAGGCGGGCGGCGCGCCGCAGTCCTGCGAGGGCCGGCATGGGACTTGGCCGCGCGGGGGATCAGGGCTCGATGGCGAAGCCCAGCACCGGCGCGCCCTGGCCCAGCGTGCCCAGCAGCGTGCTGGCGCCCGAAGCGAGCCGGATGCGGTAGAGCTGCGTGGGCGACTGCGGCGTGAGCCGGATGGCGGCCAGCGCGTCGTTGTCGCGGTCGGCGATGTCGAACTGCACCGATTCGATCCGGCCCAGGGCCAGCGCGCCCACGGTGGTGAGCTGCCCGGTGTTGGGAGACACGACCGGGGTCGCGCCTTCCAGGCTGCCCTGCATGAGCAGCCAGCCCTGCGAGGCCTCGATGGCGTAGTTGGTGGTGATCTTCGGGTCGCGCTTGTTGTAGGTGTAGGCCACGGCCTTGATGCACACGCCCTTGCCGGCGCCCGAATCCGTGGCCGCATAGGCCAGGCGGCCGTCGAGCTGCACGCCCGGCGTCGCCGGATCGGCGTCGACCACCTCGTTGGTCAGCGGGTGGAGGCGGAAGTTCTGGCCGGCGCAATCGACCACCCGCAGCCGGTCGGCGCTGGGGTTGAAGTTCATCCCGTACACCTCGCCCCGGTCCATGGGCACGGCGGTGGCGGCGGCACTCACGGCCCTGGCCTCGCCGGTGTCGGTGTCGAGCACGTAAAGGCGGCCGCTGCGCGTCAGGGCGTAGAGCTGGCCGTAGGCGACGCGGTAGTCGATGCCCACCACCGGATCGCCGGCAGGCAGACCGGCCACCGGGCGGCTGGCCTGCTCGACGGCGGGCTCGGCAGCCGAGTAGCGGTGGAGCACGCGGTCGGCGGTCAGCGTCCACAGTGTGTGGGGCCGTGCCGCGGGCGCGGGCTGCGCGAGTGCCGGATGCGCCAGCCCCTGCACCAGCAGGCCGGCGGCGATGGCTGCGGGACCCAGCCCGCCAAGGCACCCACGCCGAGAAAAAATGGACAAGGTCATCTTTTGATCTTCGGCAATTCCGGCGCGGACTTGAGCCCAATCCCCCTACACAAACCCGGGTCGGGCGAAAGCCGTCCAATGCGCGCCTTGATCCGACTCAAGTCTTGCTGCGTATAGCCGAAGTCTTGGTCGTCCCATTCCTCCTGGGCTGCGCTCGGCCTCCAATCCGGCGGGCCACCTGCCGCCGTGAACTTCCTCATTCCCCGCTATGACCCGTGGGTCGTGGCCGCCTCCGTCCTGATCGCGGCCTTCGCCTCCTACGTGGCGCTCGATCTGGCCCGGCGTGTCCACACCCGCGACCGCATCGTCTCGCGCACCTGGTCCGCCGCCGGCTCGCTCGTGCTGGGCACCGGCATCTGGTCGATGCACTTCGTGGGCATGCTGGCCTACTCGCTGCCCATCGAGCTGGGCTACACCTATGCTCTGACGGCTCTGTCGTGGCTGGCGGCGGTGGCGGTCTCGGCGCTGGCCTTGCGGCTGGCCGCCCGACACCGGCTGGGCGCGAAGCCGCTGCTGTACGGTTCGGCGGCGATGGCTGCGGGCATCTGCGCCATGCACTACCTGGGCATGGCGGCCATCGACGTGGCACCGGGCATCCAGTGGCACTGGCCCATGGTGGGGGCCTCGGCCCTGATCGCGTGGGGCGCCTCGGCGGCGGCGCTGCTGCTGTTCTTCCTGCTGCGCGAGAGCGAAGGCGGCCAGGCCCGGCTGCTGCAGCTGGGCGCCGCGGTGGTCATGGGGCTGGCGATCAGCGGCATGCACTATGCCGGCATGGCCGCGGCCGGCTTCGTGGAAGGCAGCGTCTGCCTGAGTGCCGGCGAGCTCGGCGGCAAAAGCCTGGGCCTGATGGTCATGGCGGCGACGCTGCTGATGCTGATGCTCACCCTCTTCACCTCGGTGCTCGATGCCCGGCTGCGCGGGCGCACCATGCAGCTGGCGCGCTCGCTCAAGGAGGCCAACCACCAGCTGCAGGAGGCCAACGAGGAGCTGCACCGCCGCGCCTTCCTCGACCCGCTCACCGACCTGCCCAACCGCGTGCTCTTCGACGACCGGCTGGGCCATGCCCTGGCCCGCACCGATGGCGGCAAGGAGAAGCTGGCGGTGCTGTTCGTGGACCTGGACGGCTTCAAGCCGGTCAACGACTCCTTCGGCCATTCGCTGGGCGACGCCGTGCTGCGCGACGCCGCCGACCGCCTGCGCGCGGTGGCCCGCGGCACCGACACCGTGGCCCGCATCGGCGGCGACGAGTTCGTGGTGCTGATGGAGAACGTGGTCTATGCCGCCGACTGCACGGCGGTGGCCCGCCGCATCGTTGAGGCGATCCGCGCGCCCTTCCTCGTGGGCCAGCGGCCGGTGCAGATCTCGGCCTCGGTCGGCATCGTCGTCTACCCCGACCATGGCGAGAAGCACAAGCTGGTGGCCTGCGCCGACGCCGCCATGTACGCGGCCAAGCGCGCCGGCGGCGGCAACTACGCCATGTTCGAGTCGCGCATGGGCACGAACGCCGAGGAGCAGCTGAGCCTGCAGTCCGACCTGCGCCTGGCCATCCAGGGCGGCCAGCTGGCGCTGCACTACCAGCCCAAGATCGACGGCCGCCGCAACCAGATCCGCGGCGTGGAGGCCCTGCTGCGCTGGACGCATCCGACGCTGGGGCCCATCAGCCCGCTGGTGTTCATTCCGCTGGCCGAGCGCTTCGGCCTGATCAACGCGCTGGGCCACTGGGTGATCGAGGAAGCCTGCCGCCAGGTCGCGCAGTGGGAGGACGAGGGCCTCCTCATGCGCGTGGCCATCAATCTGTCGGCGCACCAGCTGCGCGAGCCCGACCTCGTCGAGCGCATCGCCGACGCCCTGGGCCGCCACCGCATCTCGGCCGAACGACTGCTGTGCGAGATCACCGAGAGCGTGGCCATGGAGGACGTGGCCGCCACGCAGCGGGTGTTCGACGGCCTCTCGCGCATCGGCGTCTTCCTGGCCATCGACGACTTCGGCACCGGCTACTCCAGCCTGAGCTACCTGCGCCAGCTGCCGGCGCGCCAGCTCAAGATCGACCGCAGCTTCGTGAGCGACCTGGAGACCAGCGCCGATGCGCGGGCCGTGGTCGACGCGGTGGTGCGCCTGTCGCACGCGCTGGGCCTGCGCGTGGTGGCCGAGGGCGTGGAGACGGCCGGCCAGCGCGACATCCTGCTGGGCATGGGCTGCGACGAGCTGCAGGGCTTCTTCTTCGCGCGGCCGATGCCGGCGGACCAGCTGCTCGCGTGGAGCCTGGGCCGGCGGCCGGCCGGTTCGCACGGCGACTTCTCGCCCTCGGTGTTCGCGCCGCTGTAAGCCGCCCGCGCCGCCCGCGGCTGCGGCCCGGCGCCGCCGCCCCTACCTGAGCGTGCCGACCTCGCGCCAGCCCAGCTGGCGCGGATCGAAGGCCCAGAAGCTGCCCGTGGGCGCGGCCACCTCGCCCTTGGTGTTGCCGGCGATCAGGCGCGGCTTGCCACGGGCGTTGTAGAAGCTCAGGTCGGTGAGCACCGAGCTCTGGGGCACGTAGGCCACGCTGCTGTCGAGCACCGAGGTGGCCCTGGCGTAGTTCAGCGCATAGATGCGGCTCTGGCCGCCCGGGCTGCAGGCGTCGCCGGTGGGCAGCGTGGCGCTGAAGGCGATCAGGCCGCTGAAGGCCGTGGCGGGCGAGATGGCACGCCAGCCCACCGAGCCGCTCTGGCCCAGGTCGATGTACCAGCCGGCCTTGCCGGCCAGGTTCACGGCCGAAGTCAGCGTGCCGCCGTTGGCGTTGCCCGTGGCGCCAGCGGGCGTCACCGCCGCCAGGCGGGTGCGGCCGTCCACCGGATAGCTTCCGGCATTGGTGCCGCTGGCGTCGGCCGCCGCGGTGGCGAAGCTGCCGATGCCCCCATCGATCAGCGCATAGAAGCTCTGGTTCTGGCTGCTGAGGATGTCGGAGCGGTCGAGCAGCCGGCCCGTGCCCACCAGCACGAAGCGCTGACGGGTGACGGGATGCACCTCCACCAGCGGCGCGGTGGTGATGGGCTGCACGGCGCCACTGCCGTCCTTAAAGATCGCCAGGCGCGTGGGTGCGGGGTAGGCGCCGCCGCCCTTGGGCGCCGTCAGGTCGAAGCGCCAGAGCTGGCCGCCGAGATCGCCCACATAGACGGCATCGGCGGTGAAGTCGTTGTAGTCGCGCACATAGGCCGTCGGCCGGGCCATGCCGTCGGCGGCAGTGGTGCCGGTGGACACCTTCTCCAGCAACTGGCCGTTGCGCGGATCGACGACGAACAGCCAGCCCTTGCCGTCCTGGTTGTTGTAGCCCGAGGTGAACAGCGCCACCCAGCCCCACTTGGCGGTCTTGACCACCACCGGGTCGCCGAAGCTGTAGCCGATGTCGACGCAGTTGCCGCTGCTGAGGTTGCAGGTGCCGCCCGCCGCGGTGGGCAGCTGGGCCGCGCTCGGAAACTCCCACAGCACCTTGCTGGCCACCGTGGCCTCGGTGGTCATGAGGTCGGGCCGGGTGACGTCGATGGCGTAGTAGCTGCGCCCGCCCTTGCCCAGCCCGCCGATCAGCAGGCTGCGCCAGGCCGGCGTCGGGCTCTGGCCGGCCGCCGTGTCGGCGAAGGCCTGGCCGGCGCGGGCGAAGTCGATGTCGATGACCTGCGGGGTCGCATCCACATAGTTGCGGTGTGCGTAGGTGGGCTTGCCCAGTTGCGCCAGCAGTCCGTCGGCCGGATTGGTGGCATCGCCCGGATCGCGGGCGAACAGCACCGAGGGCACATAGGCGAACAGCTCCTGCCCGGCCGTGGTGCCGGTGCCGCCCCGGAAGGCGTGCAGCATGCCGTCGTTGGCGCCCACGTAGAGCACGGTGGGACGCGCGGCATTGTTGGCGTCGGTCTTGAAGGCGCTGTAGCCCGGGTTGGCGGCGTCGGAATAGGGACCTGCCGGCGGCCCGACCACCGCGATGCGGGAGTTGACGATGTCGCCCAGCCGGCGCGGCAGCCGCTGCGTGGTGCCGCTGCTGTCGGTGGAGGTGACCACGCGCGTACGGTAGCCCTGGCCTTCCAGCGTGCGGTCGCCGCGCAACCACTGCAGGTAGTTGGCGCCGTCGTTGCCGCTGACGTAGCTGGTGTCCAGCGCGCTCTTCTGCGTGCTGCTGAGGCTGTCGTAGCGGAAGGCCACGCCCGCGGTGCCCGACCAGGTCACCACCCGGCGCGCGGTGCTCCAGCCGTCGCCGCTGCCCAGCTGGCCTTCGAAGGCGGTGTTGGTGGTCCAGCTGGCCGTGGCGGCGGGGGTGGGCGTGCCGTCGGTGTCGAAGCGGATGGCGGTGCCGGTGACTTCGCCCGACCAGTTGCTGGAGTCGTACTGCGCCGCATACGACACGTCGGCCTGGGTGGTCACCTGCCGGCCCGCCAGCGAGAAGGTGCTGGTGTAGGCCTTGATGTTGCCCACGATGCTCTCGAAGGCCCGCGTCAGGCCCGAGACCATGGTGTCGGGCCGGCCCGCGGTGAAGTAGTTGTCGGGACGCGCCTGAGGCTTCAACGGGTTGTCGCGGGCGTCGGTCAGCATGTCGCCGTTGGTGGACCACCACTCCGTCGGAATGGTGCCGGCGAAGGCATACGGATCGAAGTCGGCCGGCACCTTCATGCCGCCGAACTTGGCCGCCAGGTAGAACTTGTTGTTTCTCTGGAAGGGCTGCTCCAGCACGTCCACCCAGTAGGTCTGCACCGTCTGCTTGCCGATGGTCTTGGCCACGGCGGCGTTGTCGGGCCGGATGTCCTTGGTGTTGGCATCGAAGGCCAGGCCCGCCATGTAGTAGCGCGAGGCGCCGGCGCCGGTGTTGACCGAGGCCAGGTTCACGCTCACCGTCGAGTCGTCCTTGTTCTGCAGCACGCCGACGCGGTTGGTGGCCACGACCGCGTCGACCGAGGCGTCGTTGGCGACCGGATCGGGCTTGCGCGGCTCGGAGTCGGTGCCGGTGTTGTTGCCCGGTACGTTCTTGTCGTTCCAGGTGTAGATGTCGCCGATGCCCAGCACGAAGTTGCGCTGGCAGGAGTACTGGATGGGATCGTCCCAGGTGGCGATCACCGGAAAGCCGTCGAGCTGCTTGCGACGCGCCGCCACGTCGGTGGCATTGCCGGTACCCGGCAGGTTCGACCACTCGGCCACGTTGCCCAGGTTGCGGTAGTAGCGCAGCGTGGCGTAGTACAGCTCGTTGACCGGGTCGTAGTCCTTGTAGTTGCCCGGGTAGATCTGGCCGAACTTGTTCAGGTAGTTGATGACGCCGCTGTCGGCGATGGGCACGGCCGTGGTGGTGGTCGCCAGCGCGTCGTCCCTGTCGGGGTTGCGCACGAACTGTCCCGTGGCCGGGTCCCACTCGCGGCCCGCCGTGTTGGCGGTGTCGGGCTGCCCGGGCACCGGCATCGTCGGCCCCACGAACTTCTGGCGTGCCCGCAGCACGCCACCATCGCGGGTGGCCGAGCTGTCATTGAGGTAGCCGAAGGCGCTGAATCGGATGTCGCCCGCGTACTGCTGCACCAGGCCCTCGGGCTTCCAGTTGTTGCCGTACTGCGTGCAGTTGGCCTCCACGCCGCCGGCACCGGCCGAGGGGTCGCAGACCTTCACGCGCACCGTGTAGTCCAGCGTGGGCGTGAGCTGGGAGGACAGCGCCGCATAGCTGCCGCCCGGCGGCTGCATCTCCAGCTGCATGACGGCGCCACCGCCGCGCTCGTAGTACTTGACCTGCACCCGCACCGACTGCCCGGCCGTGAAGACGAGGTCGCCGGTCACGTCCTGCTGCGTGCCGTGGTCGTTCCACTGGTTGATCTGCAGCACGTCGTTGATGTAGAGCAGCACGCCGTCGTCCGACGTGGTGCGGAAGCGGTAGGTGCCGCTGCTCGGCGCGGCGAAGGTGACGTTGTAGATCGCCGTGAAGTTGTCCGTGCCCACCCCATTGCCCGGCCCGCCCGTGCCCCAGTTGGTGTTGAGCGAATCGGCGTAGTTGGTATAGGTGGGGTTGCCGGCGGGGTTCTGATTGACGGTGTTGGCGTAGTAGTCGCCGCGGATGCCGGTAGTGGGCGTCAGCCGCATCGCGAAGCCGCGGCCGTTGATGGAGATGCCCAGCGAGCTGGCGCTGGTGAACGGCGTGGCGCCGGCAATGTACTGCTGCGGCAGGTTGCGGTCGTTGAACAAGCCCTGACCCGAATGCCAGCCCTTCTCGATGATGGTGGTGTCGACCGTGTCGACCACGCGGCGCCCGCCCGTCATGGCCCAGCGGAAGGGATCGATGGCTGCGGTGGTGGCCCAGTTGAGGAAGTTGCCGCTCCAGGCCCCGCTGCAGGTGCGGTTGGTGGCGGCGCCGATGGGCGTGAAGTAGCTCTGGTCGCCCTTGCCGGTCTCGATCGTGATGCCGCCGTCCGTCACGTTGGCCGCCGTGTTCTGCACGTAGCGGTAGCACTTCTCGGTGTCGAAGTAGCCGAGGAAGCGGCTGGTGTTGGCGTAGTTGTCGGTGTGCGCCGTCCGGGAGGCCGTCGGCCATTCCACCGACAGCGCCAGCGCCAGGTTGCCGGGCACGCTGGAACTGGAGAACACCGGCTGGTCGGCCAGCGACGCCGCCAGCGCCACCCCATGGAAGGGCAGCACCAGCATCAACAGCAGGCAGCACAGGCGCTGCGCGCATCGAAGGAGGGGCTTGGGCATGACGGGTTCGTGCTTCACGACGGTTCAGCGAGGCGGCTCGGGGCGCGCCCGCATCAGCTTTCGGGCTTGGTGAACGAGCTCTGGACGAAGACCTGCGTGTTGCGCGGCCCGCTCACGCGCACGGTGACGCGGTAGATGGGCTGCACCGGCGGCGGCGCCCGGGTGGCGAGCTGGGCGCTGCCGCCCACGGCCTCGCGCGTGATCGGCACGCAGTGGCCGCGGCCCTGGTCGGTGGCGCTCTGGGCGGCGATGTCGCACATGCGGTCCACCAGGTAGCGAATGCGCACGCCCCCGGTCAGGTCGCCGATGGCGCCGTCCATGTCGTTGGCCGTGCTGCCGACGGCAGCGAAGGCCGTGTCGGTGAGCAGCGCATTGGGAATGCCCATGTCGTTGACGGCCAGCGGCGTCGGGCTGTAGTTGAGCGCCTTGTTGGCGGCGGCCGTGCCGCCCACCGGATAGGTCTGGTCCATGGCGCGCTTGATGGCCGACTCGGCCTGGTTGACCAGGTCGCGGCGCAGCGCCAGGCTGCCGGTGTTGGACAGCGAGGCATTCATCGAGCGTGAGACGGCGACGCCTCCGGCCAGCAGCACCACCAGAACGATCAGGCAGAAGACGAGCACGACGCCACGCTGGCGCCGCAGGCCGGCCGCGCAGCGCGGCCGTGAGACGGGACGAAGGCTCATGAGGCGGGCTGCTTCATCAGCAGGTTGCGCAGGGGAACGACGGTGTCCACGACGCGGTAGCGGTAGTGCCGGTCGTCGTCGGAAAGGTTGATCGTGTACTTGAGCGCCGTCTGGTCGCTGAACAGCACGTACGTGGCCGGCGACACCATCGTCTTCTCGTACACGGGGCTGCGCACCAGCATGGCCACGCGCACACCGACGATGCGGCGCTGGGTGTCCGGTGTCTTCATCAGGGTCTTGATGGTGTAGTCGCCGGTGGGCGCCACATAGCCGCCGTCCCACACGCCGTCCGGCGTCGCGCTGCTGTCCACGGCATAGAGCGCCCGCAGCGCATAGACGCCCTCGGCCAGCGGCTCGGCGGCGCTGCTGCCGGTCGAGCGCAGCAGGTCGTAGCGGTACAGGATGCCGCCGGTGCCCACGCCGAACATCTGCATCTGCAGGTTGTCGGCATCCTGGTTGCCGAGGGCGGTCATGTAGGCATCGGAACTGCCGGCGATGCCGGCCAGCGAACTGCTGGTGGTGTTGGCGCGGAAGTACAGGCCGGCCAGCGGCAGCGTGTCGGTGCCGGCCGCGGGCTGGGTGAAGCTGCCATCGACCTGCGTGACCACGCAGTCGCCCGCGCTCTTGGCGCTGATGAGCAGCACGTCGTTGGCCTGCAGGCCGAGGGTGTTGTCCAGCAGGATCTTCTGGGTGCCGGCATTGCCGCGCACCAGGCGCGGCAGGTCGCCGAGCGCGGCGCTGCCGCCCATGGTGACGAGGATGTCGGAGCCGGTCTGGCTCTGCCCCTGGCCGATCAGCACCGGCGCCAGGCGCAGGTCGGCGCTGTCCGTCGCGCCGCCCAGCAGGCCTGCGAAGGGGGCCGGGAAGGCGGCGCTCACCGGCAGCACGTTGGTGCCGTTGCGCGCCGCATGGAGCTTGCAGCCCATCACGCCCCAGTCGAAGCCCTGGGCGAAGCCGGCGCCGGCGGAGCGCAGCGCCCGGTCGAGCGTGGCGGCCGTGAAGCCGCCGGTCTGGGTCATGTCGTTGGTGCCGGTGGTGGTGCGGCGGTTGGCCTCGCCCACCACCAGCATGCTCATCACGGCCAGCACCACGATCAGGCCCAGGGCCATGGCGACCAGCAGTTCGATCAGCGAAACACCGCGCGCGGACCGCCGGCCCGCGGCAGCGCGAAGGAGCATCGTGCGTGCAGCCATCCGGTTCACAGCGAAGGCACGGTGACCCGCGTGCGGAAGCTGCTGGCGGCGTCGGTGCTGCTGCGCGAGGGCGGCTTCCAGGTGATGGTGATGTCCACCGCGTTGGTGCTGCCGACGCGGTCGAAGCCGCCGGTGCCGCTGGGCAGCAGGCTGGCGGACGAGGCCACCTTGTTCTTCCAGCTCGTGATGGCGTCGCTGTCCAGCGCGACCGTCTTCTTCATCCAGACCTGGGCGGCGATCTCGTCGGCCAGCAGGGCCGCGCGGCTGCGGTAGTCGGCCTCCAGCGACAGCGAGGTCGCCTGGGCCTGCAGGCCGATCAGCCCCAGCAGGGCGATGGAGAAGAGCAGGATGGACACCAGCACCTCGATCAGCGCGACACCCGCCTGGCGGGGGCCGCGCGACGGGGCGGCGCGATCGGTGTGGCGGGGCATTCGGCGCTCAGCTTGGGCAGCCGTCGGGGCTGCTGGTGATGTTGCGGGCCGGGTCGCACATGCGCACCTGGCCGCTCAGGCCCACGGTCACGCGCAGGGGTCGGTCGGCACCTGTGAGCGTGATGTTGTAGGCCTGCTGCGGCGGCGTGCCGGTGGGCACCTGGCAGGCGGCGGTCAGGCCCGAACTCGCGCCGGTGGACACGACGCGCCCCAGGCTGCTGAAGCACAGCGCCGCCGGCCCCGTCACGGCCACGCCGTCGGCCGCGCCGCTGAAGTTGCCGGTGCTGACCAACTGGGCCGTTTCGGCCGAGCCGTCCATCGGCAGCTGGTAGACCGCCCAGAACTTGCCGCCGCTGCGCACGGCCACCGACGCGGGGGCCGTGGCCGGCGTACTGTCGGTGAACACCAGCACCATGGGACGGCTGCGGCTCAATGCCTCGGCCTGGGCGGTGCGCAGGCCGTCCTGGATGTTGTTGGCCGCGGTCCGGATGCGGCTGTTGCGCACCCAGTCGGCCAGCGAGGGCACGCCCACCGCCAGCAGGATCGCCAGCAGCGAGACGGTGATCATCAGTTCGACGAGGGTGAAGCCGGCCACGCGGCTCCGCCCCCCGCGCGCGCCGCGCCTCAGGAGGGACACGTCTGGCCTCGCTTGAGGATCCACGCGTTGGCGCAGTCGGCGCCCCAGCCGGAGGGCAGGTTGTACGTCGAGCGCTTGCCGGCCTGGTCGAGCTTGAAGGTCAGCCCGCCCAGCGCGCTGGAGACCGCCTGGATCGAATAGGCGCTGGCCGTCGTGCTGTCGCAGGAGATGAGGAACTTGCCGACCGTGCGCGAGATGTCCGAGCCGGTGCGGCAGGGCGACTGCACGCTGCTGCTCACGTCGGAGTACTGCCGGTTGTCCTGGAAGTACCGCTCCATGTTGGCCTGCATCGTCGCCAGGCCGTTGGTGCCGTCCACCATCTGGCCGCGCAGCACGTAGTCGCGGTAACTGGGCAGGGCAATGGCTGTCAGGATCGCCACGATGGCGACCACGATCATGACTTCGATGAGCGTGAAGCCCCGAGTGCGCCGCGTGCTGAACCTCATCGGGACCTTTGCGGAAGAGAGAGAAAAAAAGGAGATTCTTACCTAAACGTTACTGAATTGTTAAATGCGGTAACCAAGACGTCAATCGAACGGCTGCTTGCTGCAGTTGCAGCCGTTGTGCTAGTGGCTCGGCCACAACGCCAGCCGTATGGAGGATGGACGGCCCGACGCCCGCCGGGCAGGCACTTTTTCGCCCAGGCAGCTGAGGCCGTGGCGAGCCGCGCCATCCGGCGCCTACATCGCGCAGGCCTGCCGCACTACGCCGGCATGGCGTGGGCAACCCTGTTCGGGGCGTTTCAGCTTCCTAGCATGGAATGCATTCGCCGCATCGCGAATGCCTGGGGCAATCCCGCCGCAGGCGCTTCGACCAGGAGGTATTCATGAACAAGGATTCCGTGCAAGGCAACCTGAAGCAGGCCAAGGGCTCGGTCAAGGAGACCGTGGGCAAGGCTTTCGGCAGCGAGAAGATGCAGGCCGAAGGCATGGCCGACAAGGCCGCCGGCAAGGCCCAGGAAGCCTACGGCGACACCAAGGAAGCCGCCAAGGACGCGGCCGACAAGCTGCGCCACTGAGCCTGCCCCGCCACAGGCCTGGCGCCGCATCGGCGGCGCCCGTCCATGCAGGCCGTCGACGGACTGGGCCCGACCCGGTCTCCGAAGGCTGGCTCCACCGTCCGTCTCACACAAGGTCTCCGCGTCCTCTTCGACGCGGAGACCTTTTGCTTTGCCGCGTGCCCTCGGCCGCATGGCCAGGGTGCGCGGCGAGTCAGGCTCCGCTGGGAAAGCGCAGCGACGCTCGGCCACAGTTAACAATAGTTCACATTTCAGCGACTTTTCGGTGCTCAGGTCGGCGTCTTGTCTGTCACGGCCGATACCATCGTTAACTAAAGTTAACAGTCCGTGCCGTTGATGTCACGGCGCCCCGCGACGCAGCCTCCCCCGCGCGTCCAGGCGCCGGTGGCCAGGGCGCGCTTTCCGCCTTCCGATGCACGTCCTCTCGATTTTTGGAACCCGCCCCGAAGCCATCAAGATGGCGCCCCTGGTGTCCGCGCTGGCCGCGGAGCCCCAGCTGCGCAGCACCCTGTGCATCACCGGACAGCACCGCGAAATGCTGGCGCAGGCCATGGGGCTTTTCGGCCTGAAGGCCGACCGCGACCTGGACGTGATGCAGCCCGACCAGACGCTCAACCAGCTCAGCGCGCGGCTCACGACGCGCATGGACGAGGTGCTGCGCGAGCTGCGTCCCGACTGCGTGCTGGTGCACGGCGACACCACCACGGCCGCCGCCTGCGCCCTGGCGGCCTTCCACCTGCGCATTCCGGTCGGCCATGTGGAGGCGGGTCTGCGCAGCGGCGACATGAAGGCGCCCTTCCCCGAGGAGATGAACCGCCGCGTCGTCGATGTGATGAGCGAATGGATGTTCGCCCCCACGCCCGCCGCCCGCGACGCCCTGCGGCGCGAACACCTGGGCGGGCGGGCCTGGGTGACAGGCAACACCGTCATCGACGCGCTGGCCGCGACGCTGGCACGGCTGGATGCCGACCCGGCACTGTCGGCCACCGTCTCTGGCCGCTATGCGTGGCTCACGCCCGGGCGCCGGCTGGTGCTGGTCACCGGCCACCGGCGCGAGAACTTCGGCGAGGGCTTCCGCAACATCTGCGCCGCCCTGCGCGAGCTGGCGCTGCGCGATGACGTGGAGGTCGTCTACCCGGTGCACATGAATCCCAACGTGCGCGGCGTCGTCATGCAGCTGCTGCACGGCCTGCCCAACGTCCACCTGATCGAGCCGGTGGGCTACCTGGACTTCATCTGGCTGATGCGGCGCGCCCACCTGATCCTGACCGACTCCGGCGGCGTGCAGGAAGAGGCGCCCCACCTCGGCAAGCCCGTGCTGGTGATGCGCGATGTGACCGAGCGCCCCGAGGCCGTGGCCGCCGGCACCGCGCACCTGGTGGGCACCGCGCCCGAGCGCATCCTGCGCGCCGCCCGCCGCCTGCTGGACGACGCGGACGCGTATGCCGAAATCGGCCGCCGCGGCAACCCCTACGGCGACGGCCACGCCTGCCGCCGCATCGTCGATGCGCTGTGCGGCCGCCCCGTGGCCGAGTTCGCACCCCCGCCCCTCCAACCCGCTTCCGTTCCGAGCCTGGACTTCGCATGAGACTGCCCCATCGCCTCCTTCGCCCTCTTCCGCTGGTCCTCGGGGTCGGCCTGCTGGCCCCCGTGGCCGCCCTGGCCAGTCCTGCGGGCGACGCCCTGCAGCGACTGCAGGGCGAGACCTGGGTCACGCGCAGCTTCACGCTGGCCGACCTTGGCATCACCCGCACGGTGCTGCTCACCGGCTTCGACGCCAAGCAGGAGTTCTACCTGCCGGTGCCGCGCAGGGTGGCCATCGCCGATGCCGGCATCGACTTCCGCGGCCGCTACTACAAGCCCGAGGAGGCCCGCACCTCCATGACGCTGGCCGTCAACGGCCGGCCCGGCTACGCCACCCGCGTGGACACAGCCGAAGGCGACGCCAGCCAGACGCTGAAGGTGGACACCCGCACCATCGTCGACGGCTTCCTGCGCCTGGGCGTCAGCTGGATCAACAACTCGCCCGAGCGCATCTGCGCCTACGAGCGGCCGTCGGGCAACGTGCTGGCGGTCGAGCCCGACACCCGCTTCACCTACCGCTTCACCAGCGGCGCCCTGACCGACCTGGCCGACGCCTGGGTGGCCCTGCCCGCCAGGCCCACGATGATCGTGGCCGGCAAGCGCCTGTCCAAGGGCGCCTACGACAGCGCCTGGCGCATCGGCCTGGCCATGGAACAGGCCGGCCGCCAGATCAACGTGCGCAGCTTCCCCGCGGTGGGCGACAGCGTCGACACCCAGGGCTGGCAGATTCCGCCCGCGCTGGCCGGCCTGCCCGCCTTCTCGGGCCTGGCCGCCGGCGAGGCCCGCCACCAGATCCGCGACGCGGCCGAGGTGGGCGCGCTGATGGTGCTGGGCTCCGGCGCCGCCACGGGCGACCTGCTCGTGATGGACGCCCCGTTGCGCCAGCAGATGAATGCCGCGCTCGATGCGCTGGCCGCGCAGCTCAATGGCGATGCCGACGCCGCGCGTGCCCTGTCCGACTGGCGCGGCCGCCAGACGGCGCTGGCCGCCGACGGCATGCCCTCGCACATGGTGCGCCTGGCCACGCTGGGCGCCCGCCCCGTGATCGTGCTGGCCGAGGACGCCGGTGCGCAGGCCGCCGGTGCCTTCGCCGATGCGTGGCGCAACGTGCTGATCGGCCGCAATGCGGTGATCGACAAGGCCGACCAGGCCGAGGCCACCAGCCGCACGGTGATCCACCCGACGCAATGGGGCGGAACCAATCCCAACTTCGACGTGCTCGCCAAGGGCGACTGGACCGTCACCATGCCGCTGGCCGCGCTGTCGGCCGACGGCCGCCTGCCCACCGACATCGCCGTGGACCTGGCCGTGTCGCCCAGCGCGGGCCGCTCCGCGCCGGTGGCCACGATCTACTGGAACGACACGCTGCTGGGCGCGCGCCGGCTCAATGCCGACGGCCATCCCGAGCGCATCGACGCCCGCGTGCCCAGCTATGTGCTGGGCCTGAACAACGTGCTGCGCGTGGCCATCCAGCGCCAGCCCTACTACGACGGTTGCAACGAGGCGCCCCAGCCCTACCCGGTCCAGGTGCTGCGCACCACCGCCCTGCGCACCGGCGACGCCAAGCCCGACGGCACCTTCGTCGGCCTGCTGCCGCTGATGGCCTACCACCCGCAGGTGGCGGTGCCCGAGTCCTACCTGGCCGATGCCATCGCCACGCTGCCGCGCGTCGTGCGCATCGCCGCCGCTGCCGGCGTGAGCCCCGTGCGCGCCGAGCTGGTGGTGCAGGGCCAGGGTGCCTTCAACCCCGCCCGCCCCTTCCTGGCGCTGCAGGTTCCGGTCGACGGGGCCAACGCCCGCGTGTCCGTCAAGGACGGCCACCTGCGCATCAACGGCAAGCAGTCGCCCTGGCTGGATGTCGGCGGCCTGAGCCAGGCCAGCGCCATCGAGGTGGCCAGCAGCCACGGCCAGTACGGCCTGGTCTACCAGGTGCTGGGCACGCAGCCGGCGCTGGGCAAGCCCTTCGTGCTCAACCGCGGCGACCTGGCCGTGCTGGGCGATGAGGGTCCGGTGGCCTGGTCCGACGGCAGCACGGCCGCCAACAGCGATGCCGCGCCCGAAGACTCCGGCTTCCTGGCCGAATGGCGCCGCCATCTGTCGTGGGGCGTGCCGGTGATCGCCTTCGCGCTGCTGGCACTGCTGCTGCTCTTCGTGATCGCCCATCGCCTGAAGCGTCGCCATGACCGGAACAAGTGACCCCCAGGCTGCGCGCTGCGCGCTCCGCCCCCCCCCTGAAGGGGGCGCACCCGGCGGCCTGGCAAAGCCAGTTCCGCGGGTGCCTGCGCGTGGCCTGCTCCGCGGCCGCTTCTTGCGCGCCGGCGCCCGGCTCTGCGGATGCTGGCAGGGGGTGGTGCTGCGCTCGGCCAGCGTGTTGCGCTGAGGCACTTTCCAAGCATGGACTCGCTCTACTGGCCGTACCTGGCGGCCGACTACTACCACCTGCTGGAGGTGCTGACGGCGACCGTCGCGGTGCTGGTGCTGATCTCCGGCCTGGATGACCTGTTCATCGACCTCTGGTACTGGGTGCGCGAAGCCTGGCGCGCGCTGACCGTGCGGCGGCGCTATGCGCCGCTGTCGGTGGCGCAGCTGCGCGAACGCGCAGAGCAGCCCATGGCCATCATGATCCCGGCGTGGCACGAGTACGACGTGATCGCGCCCATGCTGGCCAACATGGTCTCGACGCTGGAGTACCGCGACTACGCCATCTTCGTGGGAACCTACCGCAACGACGCGCGCACCATCGAGGAGGTGGAGCGCATGCGCCGGCGCTACCGCCACCTGGTGCGCGTGGAAGTGCCGCACGACGGCCCCACCTGCAAGGCCGACTGTCTCAACTGGGTGGTGCAGGCCGTCTTCAAGTACGAGAAGTCCACCGGCCAGCGCTTTGCGGGCGTGGTGCTGCACGACAGCGAGGACGTGCTCCACCCGCTGGAGCTCAAGTACTACAACTACCTGCTGCCGAGGATGGACTTCATCCAGCTGCCCGTGACCTCGCTGGAGCGCCACTGGTTCGAGCTGGTGGCCGGCACCTACATGGACGAGTTCGCCGAATGGCACAGCAAGGACCTGGTGGTGCGCGAGAGCCTCGCCGGCACCGTGCCGTCGGCTGGCGTGGGCACCTGCTTCTCGCTCCGGGCCCTGCACACCCTGGCCGAGGCCACGCAGAACCAGCCCTTCAACGTCGACAGCCTGACCGAGGACTACGACATCGGCAACCGCCTGGGCCAGCTGGGCATGAAGCAGATCTTCGGCCGCTTCGAGGTGGACTACGTGACGCGCCGCACCAAATGGTTCGGGCTGGGCGGCGAGAAGGTGCATGCGCTGCGCATGCCGCTGGGCGTGCGCGAGTTCTTTCCCGACACCTTCCGCACCGCCTACCGGCAGAAGGCCCGCTGGACGCTGGGCATCGGCTTTCAGGGCTGGGAGCAGGTGGGCTGGCGCGGCTCGCTCGCCGCCAAGTACCTGCTCTACCGTGACCGCAAGGGGTTGGTGACGTCCTTCGTCGCCATGCTGGGCTATCTGCTGGTGCTGAACTTCATGCTGTTCTTCCTGGCCTACGAGTTCGGCTGGTTCACGGTGCACTACCCGCCGCTGCTGCATCCGGGCAGCTGGGTGGTGACGGTGATGGCCATCAACGGCGTCCTGCTGCTGTGGCGCGTGCTGCAGCGGGCCTGGTTCGTGACCCACATGTACGGCTGGGAGCACGGCCTGCTGTCGGTGCCGCGCATGGTGGTGGGCAACTTCATCAATGCCGCCGCCGCGGCCCGGGCCTGGCGCCTGTTCCTGTCGCACAAGCTCTTCGGCACGCGGCTGGTCTGGGACAAGACCATGCACGACTTTCCCTCCGACGACCACCTGGTGCAGACGCGCCAGCGGCTGGGCGAGCTGCTGCTGTCCTGGCGCGCCATCGACCCCGAGCACCTGGAAGCCGCGCTGCGCCTGCAGGCGCAGTCGCGCCGACCGCTGGGCGCCATCCTGGTGGACAACGGCTGGCTGGACGACGCCACCCTCGACGAGGCCATCGCCTTCCAGGAGAACGACTCGCAGTTCGTCGGCCTCGAAACCCACACCCAACAACAGGCACCCGCATGAAACCGCTGCACCGCAAAGCCACGCTGGCGATGGCCCTGGCCGCGGCCTGGCCGGTGATGCCGGCCCTGGCCTCGGTCGCGCCCCTCGCCGCCGAGGTACCTGCCGGGCAGGACACCGGCGTCCAGTTGCGCGTCGCGTGGCGGCTCGCGCTGCCCGAGACGGCCACGGCCGGCGGGCAGCCCGCCCCTACGCCCACGCCCTCGCCCGAAACCCCGCAGGACGCCCTGCAGATGGCCGAGCTGCCCGGCTGGCGCCGGCGCCTGTCGGGCGACAGCCTGGCCATGGTGCGCATGGCGCGCATCGAGCCGCGCGGCCTGCCCTCCTCCGCCGACGCCGATCCGCTGATGCAGATCGGCGGCGCGCCGCCGCCGGCGCCGCCGCAGGGGCCGTTCCCGCCCGGTGGCCCCGACGTGGTGCTGGGTGCCGGCGCCCGACGTCTGCCGACGATCCCCACGCGGCTGGACCTGGCGCAACTGCAGGAGCCGCCCTCGCCCGACGCGCCCGCGCAGTTCGTGCGGCCCGGCGAGCGCCGCGCGGCGCCGGCCGCGCGTGCGTCCGGCCCCCGCACCGGCCGCGCGAGCCGCGGCGGCAACCGCCTGCGCGGCACCGCCTGGCGCCTGGCCGCGCAGGGCTACCGCGCCTACAACCAGGGCCGGTATGCCCTGGCCCTGGAGCGCGCCGACGCGGCCCTCAAGCTGCGGCCGGACGTGCCGCGCCTGCAGCTGCTGCGCGTCTACACGTTGCAGAAGCTCGGCCGCCTGGACGAGGCCGAGCGCAGCGCCGCGCAGGCCATCGCGCAGGGCCACGGCAGCCCCGAGCTGCAGGCCGCGCTGGTCAACCTGCGCCCGGCGCCCGCCGGCACCGGCGCCGCCCCCACCGAGGCCTATCGCCGCGGCTTTCCCATCGCCACCGAGGCCTACACCCTCTACAACGACGGCAAGTACGCCGAGGCCGCCAAGCTGGCCGAGCAGGCGGTGCGCATCGATCCCAGCCAGGGTCCATGGACGCTGCTGTGGCTCAACGCGCTGGAGAACCAGCAGCGCTACGACGACGTGGTGCAGTACGGCAACGTGGCCATGGCCCTGGGCGCGCCCAACAAGGACGCGATCATGGCCCGCATGCGCCTGGCCCGGCAGCAGATCGCCAACCTGCACGCCCAGGCCGCCTACGCCGCCCTCAACAAAGGCCGCAACCGCGAGGCGCTGGCCGAGGCGCGCGATGCGGTGCGCATCGCGCCCGACGTGGCCAGCCACCGCATGCTGCTCATCGGTGTGCTGCAGGCCATGCGCGACGACGCCGCGGCCGAGAAGGCCGCCACCGAGGCGCTGTCGGCCGACGACGAGAACACCGGCGTGCAGCTGCTGCGCGCCTACCTGCGCCAGTCGCTGGGCGAGACCGCCGCCGCGCAGCAGGACATCGACGAGGTGCTGGCGCTGGACTGGATCACCGACGACCAGCGTCGCAATGCCCGGCTGATCGGCGCCGACCTGGCGCTGGCGGCCGACCAGCCCGATCGCGCCCGCGCCCTCGTCGCACCGCTGCCCGCGGACGACGCCCAGGCGCAGGCACGGCTCAAGCGCGCCAGCCGCTTCGCCGGCTGGGGGAGCGATGCGGACAACAGCCTGGAGACGCATGCGCCGCTGCAGCTGTGCCGCGACACGCCCTACGGCACCGTCTGCGAACTGGCGCCCTGGGACGACCCGGGCACCGACAGCCCCGCCAGCCGCGCCTATGCCGCCTATGGCCGGCAGGAATACCCCAAGGCCATCGCCCTGGCCCGCCGTGCCGTGGCCGAGCAGCCGGACAGCGAAGCCAACCAGAACCTGCTGACCACCACGCTGGCCTCCGGCAACGCACAGGAGCAGCAGGAGGCCATGGACCGCCTCAACACCGCCCTGGCCGCCAAGCCGCAGGACGCCGGGCTGCTGCGCCAACGCGCCTACCTCTATGGCGCGCGCAAGCAGTACGACCTGTCGCTGCAGGACTTCGTGGCCGCGCGCAGCACCGGCGAGGCCCCCGAGACCAACGTGCTGGACGAGGCCTATGCCACGGCGGCCGTCGGCAACCGGCCGGCCGCCGCGGCCATGCTGCGCCAGGCCATCGACGATGCCGATGCCGGCAAGCTCACGCTCGACAAGCAGCAGCGCTTCGACACCCGCAGCGCCATCGCCAACTTCTCGCGCGAATGGGGCGTCAACGCCTCGGTGGGCTACCGCGGCGCGCGCTCGCCGTCCAACGCCCTGGCGGGCCAGCCGATCTCGGTGCCGGGCAATGCCACCTTCAGCACGGTCGAGGCCTACTGGCGCCCGCCGGAATTCCTCAACAGCAGCAACCGCACCTTCGAGGTGTATGGCCGGCTGTCGAACACGCTGCACAGCGGCAATACGGTGACCGGCGCGCAGGTGGTGGACAACCCCTGCGGCGGCACGACAACCGTGAGCCAGGGCACCTTCAACAGCGCCTCGGGCTGGCCGTCGACCGTGGGCGCCATCGGTGCGCGCTTCACGCCCGATGCCGGCACCAACCTCACCTTCGGCATCGAGCGTCAGTTCCTGCTGGGCACGGCCACGCGCTCGGGTGCCATCAACGCCGGGCCGGCCTCGGTGCGCTGCGCGCTCAACAGCCAGGCCGCCACCATCGACTACCAGGGTGGCAAGGCCTCGGGTGGCTGGCAGGCCTACATGCTCTACGGCTTCTACGAGGGCACCGCACTGCGGCTGGACAAGCCCAGCTGGTACACGATGGAAGGCTATGTACAGGCCGGCTACACGCTGCTGGACCATGGCGTGGACTACACCGAGCGCGATGCCTCGGGCAACACGCTCGCCACCGGCAACGGACGCCTGCGCCGCGGCCAGGGCTTCGCGGCCGGCGAAGTGCGCGTGGGCCGCAGCTTCCTGACCTCGTACAGCGACCGTCTGGTGGTGTTCCCGCACGTCACGCTGGCGGCCGACTGGTACTCGACGCAGGCGCGCGTCAGCGGCGTGCCGCTGGCCGGCGCCAGCAGCTTCGCGCTGGCGGGCAACGGCAGCAGCTGGTCCGCCGGCGCCGGCATCGGCGTCAACCTGCGCTACTGGCTCAACGAGGACCGCTACAACGCCCAGCGCTCGCATGCCGACCTGAGCCTGCAGTACCGCGCCCGCCTGGGTGGCGACGCCGACCGGGCCAAGGGCCTGTTCATGACGCTGTCCTATTCCTACTGATTCCTGCCGACGCGCGGCCCAACCGCGCGCACCGAGACGACACGACGAGGGGTTTGCATCCATGACCGACGACCGCACCGCCCGCGGCCTGCGACGCCGCCACCTGCTGGGCCTGCCCATGGGCCTGGCCCTGGCCGGCCTGGCACGGGCCCAGCCCGCCGACAACCTGGCCTTCGTGGGCCAGGACAACTACATCTTCGCGGCCTGGGACAGCCTGACCACGCCCGACTGGAAGGGCATCAATGCCACCGTGGCGCGCGTGGCGCAGGTGGGCCAGCTGCTGGCGGCCAAGGGCGTGGCCCTGGTGGTGCCGGTGCTGCCCGACAAGATGCGCATCTACGAGGAGAAGCTGCCCGCGGACAAGCCCATGTCGCCCGAGATGCGGCAGCGCTACGCCGGCATCCTCTCGCGCCTGCAGGCGGCAGGCGTGGCGACCTTCGACGACGAGAAACTGCTGATCGCCCTGAAGGCTGCCGGCCAGCCGGTCTACTACCGCACCGACCAGCACTGGGCGCAGCCCGCGGCCGACGCCACGGCCCAGGCCACGGCCGACCTGATCCGCCAGAAGGTGCCGAACCTGGCCGGGCAGCCCGGCACCGGCATGGCGCTGGGGCCGCTGATCAACGAGCGCCGCTACGGCGACCTGGCCGACCGCTTCCTGTCGCCCGAGCAGCGCCGGGCGGTGGGCCGCGAAATCTATTCCGTGCGCCGCGCCGGCGATGGCGAAAGCCTGCTGGCCGATGCACCCTCGCCGGTGCACGTCACCGGCAACAGCATGGTGCAGCCCTACTTCGGCTTTCCGCAGAAGCTGTCGAACCTGCTCGACCGGCCCGTGTCGGTCAACTGGAAGCCGGGCGACGTGGGCTTCTGGCGCGTGCTGCTCGAATACGTGGAATCGAACGCCTTCCGCCAGCAGAAGCCGCAGGCGCTGGTGTGGCAGCTGTTCGAGCCCAACTTCCACCTGGGACCGGACGCGCGCGGGCTGTGGGACAGCGCGTCGGTGGTGTCGGCCGAGGAGTGGCAGCGCCGCATCCAGGCCGCGCTCGCGTGAGCATGGCCGCACCGCCTGCGCCCCCGCCCTCCGCCTCCGCCCCCCCCGACCGCCGGCACGTCCCCTTCGCCATCGTCATCGGCCTGCTGCTGGTCGCCGGCCTCGCCTGGGGCGCGTGGCGCTTGGCAACGACGGATCGCACCGCCTGGCAGCAGACCGGCGCCGAGGCCGCCATGAACCGCACGCTGGGCGCCTTGCCTGGCCAGGGCGACTGGACGCGCTGGGGTGCCGGCCTGCGCTGGCGCCTGCTGGGCGACCTGGGCCCACAGGTGGCCCCGGGCTGCCCGGGATGGCTCTTCTACCGCGACGGGCTGCGCCCCCAGGCGGGTGAGGCGGCCGCTGCAGCGGCCTATGCGCGGCGCGTGGCGCTCATGCGGCATTGGGCGCAGTTGCTGCGCGCACGCGGCGTGCAGCTGGTGGTGGCCACGGTGCCGGACAAGTCGCGCATCGAGGCCGCGCACCTGTGCGGCCTGTCGGTGTCGACCGCCATGCAGGCCCGGCTGGACGACTGGCAGCAGCGCCTGGCCGAGGCCGGCGTGCCGCAGGTGGACCTGCGCCCTGCGCTGGCGGCCCTGCCCCAGGCCTACTACCGCACCGACGTGCACATGGCCCCGGCAGGCGCCGAGGCGGCGGCCGATGCCATCGGGCGCGCCGCGCTGCCGATGCTGGGCGGTCCCGGCACCCAGCGCTTCGACGACCAGCGCGGCGCCGCGCCCGAGCCGCGCATGGGCGACCTGATCGTGCTGGCCGGCCTCGATCGGCTGCCTGAGGGCTGGCGCCCGGCGCTGGAGCGCTTTACGCCCGAGCGCATCGTGCCGGTGGCCAGCGGCGGCCTGCTGGATGCCGGCCCCGCCGCCGAGGTGCTGCTGGTGGGCGACTCCAACGGCCTGCGCAGCGAATTCCCCGGCCGCCTGGGCCGCCAGCTCGGCCGCGAGGTCTGGACGCTCAGCCATGACGGCGGCTACTTCTCCGGCGCCATGCTGGCCGCCCTGGCCCAGCAGGAGCGCTGGCCCGCCAGCCTCAAGCTCGTCGTGTGGACCTTCTCCGAGCTCTCGCTCTCGCTGCCCCTGAGCGCCGACGAGGCGCGCGCCGCCGCCGCCCTGCCCTGACGCGCATGCTGTTCAACTCGTACCTCTTCCTGTTCCTCTTCCTGCCGGTGGCGCTGGGCGGCTACTACGCCCTGGCCGCGACCGGCCGGCGCTGGGCGGCGCTGTGGCTGTGCCTGACGTCCTTCGTCTTCTATGGCTGGTGGAACCCACGCTTCGTCGCGCTGCTGGCCGGCTCGATCCTGGTCAACCATGTGTTCAGCCGGCTCATCATCGGCAGTGCCGCCGACAAGCGCCGGCAGTGGTGGATCACCGCGGTGGGCGTGGGCTGCAATCTGGCGCTGCTGTTCCACTACAAGTACTTCACCACGCTGCTGGGGGCGCTGGCCGACCTGGGGCTGCGCGCGGGGCCGGTGCAGGACATCCTGCTGCCGCTGGGCATCTCCTTCTTCACCTTCACGCAGATCGGCTACCTGCTGGACTGCCAGGCCGGCGCGGTGAAGAAGGCGAGCCTGCTCAACCACACGCTGTTCGTCACCTTCTTCCCGCACCTGATCGCGGGCCCGGTGCTGCATCACAAGGAAATGATGCCGCAGTTCGACCAGGCCGAAACCTATCGCTTCCGCGCCGAGAACCTGTCGGTGGGCGGCACGCTGTTCGTCATCGGCCTGGCCAAGAAGGTGCTGCTGGCCGACAGCATCGCGCCCTATGCCGATGCCGGCTTCGCGGCACCCGGCGACCCGCAGTTCTGGGGCGCCTGGGGCGCCGCGCTGGCCTACACGCTGCAGCTGTACTTCGACTTCTCGGGCTATTCGGACATGGCGCTGGGCCTGGCCAAGATGTTCGGCGTGCGCTTTCCGCTGAACTTCAACTCGCCCTTCAAGGCGGCCAGCATCATCGACTACTGGGCGCGGTGGCACATGACGCTGACGCGCTACCTCACCACCTACCTGTACTACCCGATGGCGATGAAGGTCTCGCGCTGGCGCAGCCGCCGCGGCCTGCCGGTGGGCGCCGCCGGCAGCCGCACGCCGCTGGGCTTCGCGCTGATGATCGGCTGGCCCACGCTCTACACCATGGGACTGGCGGGCGTGTGGCATGGCGCGGGGTTGCAGTTCTTCATCTACGGGCTGCTGCACGGCAGCTACCTGTGCATCAACCACGCCTGGCGCATCGGCCTGGCGCCGCGCATCGCACCCCAGGGGGAACGGGGCAAGCGCCTGTGGCTCTTCGGCTGCGTGGGCCTGACCTTCGCCTCGGTGACCGTGGCGCACGTGTTCTTCCGCGCCCATGACGTGCAGGGCGCTCTGGCGCTGCTCGAAGGCATGGCCGGGCTGCGTGGCGTGGAGTCGCTGGGCGGCGCCCAGGCGGCCGGCCTGCTGGCGCAAGGCTGGGCCGGCTGGCAGGCCTTCGTCGGCCGCCACGTGCAGGCGCTGCTGATCGTGGCGCTGCTGGCCATCGCCTGGGGCACGCCCAATGCGTACCAGATCCTCGGACGCTTCTCCCCTGCCCTGGGGCGCGTGCAGGAAGGCCGGCCCACGTGGCTGCGCTGGCAGCCCAGCGTGGGCTGGCTGGGCGTCGTGCTGCTCCTGCTGCTGGTCAGCGTCATGAACCTGCATCGCGAAGCGCGGTTCCTCTACTTTCAATTCTGATGAAGCCTCTCGCCTTCCTCCTTCACGCGCTGGTGCTGCCCGCCGCCTACGCCTTCATGGCACTGCCCGCCCATGCCCAGGACGGCACGCTGTCGCAGCTGTATGCCGCGCGGCCACCAGCCGGCTCGTCCTTCGTGCGCGTGGTCAACCCCACGACCGAGACGCTGCTGGTGCAGGTGGCCGGCGGCCCTGCGCAGCGCATCGGGCCGCAGACGCCTGCCACCAGCTACGCCATCGTGGCCGGTGGCAGGCCCTTCACCGTGCAGGTGGGCGGCAAGAAGGCCGCGACGCTGGAGGTGCAGCCCGACCGCTTCGGCACCTGGGTGCTGCGGCGCGAGGGCACGGGCCATGCCTTCACCGCCATCGACGACACGGGCGATGTGCCCGATGCGCTGAAGGCCGAGCTGCGCTTCTACAACCTGGTGCCCGGCTGCGCCAAGGCCCAGTTGCAGATCGCACCCGCCGGCACGCCCGTCGTGCGCGACGTGGCGCCGATGGCGGCCGGTGCGCGCTCGGTGAACCCGGTGACGGCCCAGCTGGCCGCGGCCTGCGGCGGTGCCACGAGCGCGGCGCAGCCCCTGCCTGCGCTGCAGGCCGGCGACCATCTGAGCCTGTTCATGACCGGCACGGCCGACAAGCCGGTGCTGACGATGCAGCCGGCCCGCACCGACACCTTCAAGCGTTGAGCGTCTCGTACAGCCGTGCCAGCCTGGCGCGGTCGGTCTTGTAGTTGACCGACACCGGCAGCTGCGCGCAGGCCAGCAGCTCCGACGGGATCATGTAGTGCGGCAGGCGCGCGGCCAGCAGCGCCTTCCAGTCGGCCAGTTCGGCCGGCAGCGCCGGGTCGTCGCTGCCCGTCTCGACGAAGGCCACCAGCCGCGCCACGGTGCCGTTGGGCCGACGAAGCGCCACCGCCGAGGCGCCGCGGCTGCCCGGCAGCGTGGCCAGCGCCGCATCCACCTCCATCAGCTCCAGCCGGTAGCCGTTGAGCTTGATCTGGTCGTCGATGCGGCCATGGCAGAAGAGCAGGCCGTCGTCGGTCTCGGTGCCCAGGTCGCCGGTGCGAAAGCCGCGCTGGCCGTCGCGCAGGAACATGCGCGTGGTGTTGAGGTCGGGCCGGTTGAGGTAGCCGCGCATGACGTGCGGGCCGGCGATGCACAGCTCGCCCTCGTCGCAGTACACGGCGCTGTCGCGCTTGGCACGCCCGATGGGCAGCGGCGCGTCGGTGGCGAGCATGGCGTCTTCCACCACCAGGAGCGTGGTGGCCACCGTGGCCTCGGTCGGGCCATAGGTGTTGAGCAGCGGCACGTCGGGAAAGCGCTTTCGCAGCTGTCGGCACAGCGGCACGGGCAGCGGCTCGCCGCAGAAGACGAAGGTGCGCAACTGCGGCAGCGCGGCCTGCGTGAAGCCCGGGTTGACCAGCTGCTGCTGCGCGAAGGACGGCGTGGACACCCAGGTCGTCACGCCGTGCTCGGCCATCAGCGTCGCCACCTTCAACGGCGAGGCGGCGTCCTGCCGGTCGAGCATGAGGATGGTGCCGCCCAGTGCCAGCGTGCCGAACACGTCGTAGAGCGACACGTCGAAGCTGAACACCGTCTGGTCGAGGAAGACCGGGCGCTCGCCCAGGGCGAAATCCAGCCGCATCCAGTCGATCAGGCCCTGCACGCTCTCACGGCCGATCTGCACGCCCTTGGGCTGGCCGGTGGTGCCCGAGGTGAACATCACGTAGCAGAGTTGCTTCTCGGCCAGCGGCATGCCAGGGCCATCGCGCAGCACCTCGAAGCGGCCCTGGGCCGCGTCGTAGAGCAGATGGGCATCGAGGATCTGGCAGATGCTGGCCAGGCGCTCGGCCGGGTACACGGCATCGACCGGCACGAAGGGCGCGCGCAGCATCAGCGCGCCCGTCAGCGCCACCATGAAGGCCGCTTCCTTGTGGCCGCGGATGACGATGGGCATGTCCGCGCCCAGGCCCAGGCGGCGGGCCTGGTCGCACCAGGCTTCGGCCTCGCGCTGCAGTTGGGCCCAGTCCAGGTGGCGGTCGCGGGCCACGATGGCGGGCCGCTCACCGCCGGACTCGGTCTGGACGAAGCGGCCGCTGTCGTAGTCGAAATGCATGGCGGGCGGGGCAGGCCTCAGGCTGCGTTGGCGACCACGAAGTCGGTCAGCGTGCGCACCGAGTAAAGATGCTCCTGCGCCTCGGTGATGGGCACCGTGCAGCCGAAGCGGCTCTCGATGGCCAGCATCAACTCGACGGCGGCCACAGAATCGAGCAGGCCGGATTCGAGCAGGGGCACCTCCGGGTCCACCTTCTTGAGGATGGCGGACTGGATCAGGGCGATGAGTTGTTGTTCGATCTCGGCAGGCGTGGTCATGGATGGAAAAGGCGGAGGCGCGGGGCCTCGATGTTCAAAGGTCGCGGTTGAGCGGCACGCCCAGCACCACGGTGGAAAGGCTGCCCAGGATGCGGTCGTCGTTGACCATCACCGCCGCAGCATGCGCGTCGCGGATGTGGCGGCTCAGGTAGAACTCGCCCGGCTCCATGTAGCCCTGGATGCCGCAGATGCGCAGCGCAATGTCGGTCACGCGCACCACCAGCTCCGAGGCGCCGACCTTCAGCGCGTTGTAGCTGACCATGCGCTCGGTGGCGGTCTGCGGGCCGTCGGCGTCCTCGTAGAGCGCCATGCAGGCGGCGAGCGTGCCGCGGAACTGCTGCACCAGCGTCTCGCCCTCGGCCAGGCGCAGGTTGGCGATGGGGTTGAGCGGCGCGCCGCCACGGTTGCGATGACGCAGAAAGGCACGGGCCCGGCCCAGCGCCGACACGGCGATGCCCAGCCACACGGCGCCCAGCAGCAGGTGCGAGGTGGGCAGCATGGTCTGCGACATGTGCACCGAGAACGGCTCGGCATAGACCTGCTCCGGCCCGCAGTCGGCCACCAGGTCGTAGCGGTCGGTGCGGGCGCCGCGCATGCCCATGGGGTTCCACGGCGCGTGGGCGTGCAGCTGGATCTGGTCCCTGAGCACGGCCACCAGCCGCTGGTCGGTGGGCGCGGCGTCCTCGGCGCGGCGGGCGCTCACCAGGAAGACGTCGGCCGCAGGCGCATAGGAGATGACGGCGCCGTTCTTGCGCAGCCGCAGATGGCCATCCGTCTGCGGGTCGAGGAAGCAGGCGCTGGAGCGGATGGCACCGCCGGTGGCGCCTTCGGTGGTGGCCGAGGCCACCAGCCACTGCCCGGACGCCATGCGCGCCAGCAGGCCCTGCAGCCAGTCGCTGTTCTGCGCATGCTGGATGGCCACGGCCGACTGCGACTGGTGCATGGCGTAGATCAGGCCGGTCGAAGCGCAGGCCTCGGACAGGCGCCGGCAGACGTTGACCACGGTGCGCAGCGGCAGCCCGGGGCCGCCGTGACGGGTGGGCACCAGCAGGCCCAGGAGCCCTTCCGCCCGCAGGGCGTCGAGCACCTCGGTGGGCAGCCGGCCCTCGCGGTCGACGGCATCGGCATGGGCGGCGGCCAGCTGGGCCGCACGGGATGTGGCGTCCTCCACGGAGGCCGCTGCAGACAACGATTCAGCGGCCTTCATGCCCGTCCACAACTTGCGAATGTTGATACATTTTTAGTATATGTTCACTTTTCGCAAGCTTTGCGGAGCCGGCGTGACCACCACCTGACGCGGGCGCGCCCGGTGTGACATCGGCCACGCGCGGACGCTTTTTTCAGGCGTCGCCGCCGCGCCAGTCGCGCAGCAGCTTCTTGGCCTCGGGCGTGTCGCCGAGCAGCCAGGGGTCGATGGCGAAGGCGAGCACATGCTCGGCGCCGTAGGTGCGCGCCACCTCCAGCTGGGCGCGCACGCGTTCCAGCGTGGCGGCCCGGGCGCGAAAGCCGTCGGGCTGTCCGGGCGGGTTGGGCAACTGCTCGAACAGCTCCACGATCAGGTCGAAGGCGACGCCACGCTGGCGCAGCAGGCGGCGCAGCGGCTCCAGCCCCGCATAGTTGCCCATGCCGGCCACGCCCACGCCATCCTGCAGCATGGGCCGCAGCGGCGCCGCGTCCAGGATCTCGGCCCACAGGCCATCCAGCGAGCCTGGCGTGGGCAGGCGGCTGTAGAAGGTGGAGACGGCCAGGCGCGGCTGCCCGCGCCGGGGCGGCTCGGCCGCCAGCTCGCGCAGCCAGGCCGTGAGCAGGCGCCGGCGCTCGGGCGTGGCCCAGTTGTACTGGTCGATCTCGTAGGGCAGGTACCAACCGCGGAAGGCGGCATGCCCGGGCCACGGCTCGGTGCGCATGGCCGCCAGGCTGCGCTCGCGCGTCTGATCCAGGAAGGCCGGCAGCGCCTCCGGCTGCTTCGCACCCAGCGTGGTCCACCAGCGCTCGTCGTAAGGCAGGCCCAGGCGCACGCCCATGCCCTGGCGCGCCGCTTCGTCGAACAGCATCTGCAGCAGCGCGGGCGGCAGCATCCAGTCGTTGGCGCCACCGTACAGGCCCATCCACTGGACGACCACCTCGCGGCAGCCCAGCTCGCGCGTCACGCGCAGGCGGCGCTGCCACTCCTCGAGCGACAGCGCCTCGTGGCTGCGCCAGGGCTGCAGGAAGGTGCCGTCCAGGCGCATCGGCGCGGGCGCGCAGCCGGCTGCCAGCAGGGCTGCCGCGGCGCCCGCGGCGCCGAGCCAGGAACGTCGGGTGGGCATCGTGTCGCCCGCTCAGGTGTAGCGCTTTTCGAGCGCGTCCCAGCCGGGCTTGCCCACCAGGCGCTGGCGCTCCGCGAAGGGCGCGACCAGCCCGCTGGACTCCTGCACTTCCTTTTGGTCGCGCAGCACGGTCAGGGTCTTCTGCATGCCCATCACCGCACCTTGCAGCGCGGCATTGGCGTACAGCACGATGCCGTAACCCAGCTCGCCGAGCTGGTCGGCATTGAAGATGGGCGTCTTGCCGCCGATCACCATGTTCATCAGCTGGGGCTTGGCCAGGCGCTGCGGCAGGGCGCGCACCTCGTCGGCCTTCGTCACGGCCTCGACGAAGAGGATGTCGGCCCCGGCCTCGGCAAACTGCTGCGCCCGCTCCACCGCGGCCTCGAAGCCGTGCGTGGCGGCCGCGTCGGTGCGGGCCAGGATCATCAGGTCGGCATCGCGGCGCGCATCGACGGCCGCCTTGATCTTGCTAACGGCCTCTTCGGTGCTGATGACCTCCTTGCCCGAGAAGTGGCCACAGCGCTTGGGCGCGACCTGGTCCTCCAGCTGGATGCAGTCGGCGCCGGCACGCTCCAGGGTGCGCACCGTGTGGTAGACGTTGAGCGCATTGCCGAAGCCGGTGTCGGCATCGACGATCAGCGGCAGCGACACCGCATCGCGGATGCGCGCCGTGTGGTCGGCGATCTCGGCCAGGCCCATGAAGCCCTGGTCGGGCATGCCGAACCACATGTTGGTGACGCCGGCGCCGGTGACGTAGATCGCCTCGAAGCCGAGGTCTTCGATCACGCGGGCCGAGAGGGCATTGAAGGCCCCCGGCACGAGCACGCCGCGGCGGGCCTCGACCAGGGTCTTGAGTTGTTTGCGAGTGGACATGCAAGCAAGGGGTTCGACGGTCGGGGGCCGCCCGGCAATGCCGGGCCCACCCTGGCCGTCCGGTTCAGAAACAGTCGCCGGGCACGCGCACCCAGCCTTCCATGAGCACACGGGCGCTTCGGCTCATGAGGGCCTTGGTGACCTGCCATTGCGGCCCGGCCGGCCCATCGACCTGCCGCGCCTCGGCGCCGACCCGCAGTAGACCAGAGGGATGGCCGAAGCGCACGGCGCTGCGTTCGCCGCCCCCGGCCGCAAGGTTGACGAGCGTGCCCGGAATGGCCGCCGCAGTGCCGATGGCCACGGCCGCCGTACCCATCATGGCGTGGTGCAGCTTGCCCATGGAGAGCGCACGCACCAGCAGGTCGATGTCGGCCGCGCGCACCGCCTTGCCGCTGGAGGCCACGTAGTCCTGCGGCGGCGCCACGAAGGCGACCTTGGGCGTGTGCTGCCGCGTAGCGGCCTCGGCCACATCGCGGATCAGGCCCATGCGCACGGCGCCCCAGGCGCGGATCGTCTCGAAGCGCGCCAGCGCGGCGGCGTCGCCATTGATGGCGGGCTGCAACTCGGTGCCGGTATAGCCCAGCTCGGCGGCGCTGAGGAAGATGGTGGGGATGCCGGCGTTGATCAGCGTGGCCGCGAGGGTGCCGACACCGGGCACGTCGAGCTGGTCGACCACCCGGCCGGTCGGGAACATCGCGCCGCCCTCGCCTTCCTCCGCCGGGTCCAGGAATTCGAGCGGCACCTCGGCGGCCGGGAAGGTCACGCCGTCGAGCTCGAAGTCGCCCGTCTCCTGCACCTGGCCGTCCGCCATGGGCACATGGGCCACGATGGTCTTGCCGATGTTGGCCTGCCAGATGCGCACGGTGCAGGCGCCTTCCGCTGGCACGCGCGACGCATCGACCAGGCCCGCCGCGATGGCGAAGGGCCCGACTGCCGCCGACAGGTTGCCGCAGTTGCCCGACCAGTCGACGAAGGCGCTGTCGATGGCGACCTGGCCGAAGAGGTAGTCCACGTCATGGCCGGGGCGCGCGCTCTTCGACAGGATGACGACCTTGCTGGTGCTGGAGGTGGCGCCGCCCATGCCGTCGGTCTGCTTGCCGTAGGGGTCGGGGCTGCCGATCACGCGCATCAGCAGCGCGTCGCGCGCGGGGCCGGGCGTGCGGGCGCGTTCGGGCAGGTCCTGCAGGCGGAAGAACACGCCCTTGCTGGTGCCACCGCGCATGTAGGTGGCGGGGATCTTGATCTGATGGGCGGGCATGGTTCAGCGGGCGGTCGGTTGAAGGCGTGCAGTCTGCCCCGCCAGGAAGTCCTGCGCAAAGCGCTGCAGCACGCCGCCGGCTTCGTAGACCGACACTTCCTCGGCCGTGTCCAGCCGGCAGCGCACCGGCACGCGCAGCAGCTCGCCGTTGCGGCGATGAACGATGAGATCCCACTGCGCACCGGGCACGCGCTCGCCCTCCACGTCGTAGGTCTCCGTGCCATTCAACCCCAGCGTCAGCCGCGTGGTGCCGGGCAGGAACTCCAGCGGCAGCACGCCCATGCCGATCAGGTTGGTGCGGTGGATGCGCTCGAAACCCTCGGCCACCACCGTCTCCACGCCAGCCAGGCGCACGCCCTTGGCCGCCCAGTCGCGGCTGGAGCCCTGGCCGTAGTCGGCGCCAGCGATGACCACCAGCGGCTGGCGGCGCTGCAGGTAGGTCTCGATGGCCTCCCACATGCGCACCACGCGGCCCTCGGGCTCGATGCGGGCGAGCGATCCCTTCTTGACCTCGCCATCGACCACGGCCATCTCGTTGACCAGCTGCGGATTGGCGAAGGTGGCACGCATGGCCGTGAGGTGGTCGCCGCGGTGCGTGGCGTAGGAGTTGAAGTCCTCCTCCGGCAGGCCCATGCGGGCCAGGTATTCGCCGGCCGCGCTGTCGGCCAGGATGGCGTTCGAGGGCGACAGGTGATCGGTGGTGATGTTGTCCGGCAGCAGGGCCAGCGGCCGCATGCCGCGCAGCGTGCGCGGCTGGGCCGCGAGGGCGCCCATGCCCTCGGTGTCCCAGTAGGGCGGGCGGCGGATGTAGGTGGAATGCGGGCGCCAGTCGTACTGCGGGCTCGTGCGCGCCTCGCCCTCGGCGCGGATGGCGAACATGGGCTCATACACGCGGCGGAACTGCTCGGGCTTGACGCTCGCCGCGACCACGGCGTCGATCTCCTCGTCGCTGGGCCAAAGGTCGGCCAGGCGCAGTTCGCGCCCCTGCCCATCGGTGCCGAGCACGTCGCGCTCGATGTCGAAGCGGATGGTGCCGGCAATGGCATAGGCCACCACCAGCGGCGGCGAGGCCAGGAAGGCCTGCTTGGCATACGGATGGATGCGGCCGTCGAAATTGCGGTTGCCCGACAGCACGGCGGTGGCGTAGAGGTCGCGGTCGACGATCTCCTGCTGGATGGCGGGGTCGAGCGCACCGCTCATGCCGTTGCAGGTGGTGCAGGCGAAGGCCACGATGCCGAAACCCAGCCGCTCCAGTTCGCCGAGCAGGCCGGCGTCCTGCAGGTAGAGCTCCACGGCC
Organism: Pseudacidovorax intermedius; assembly: GCF_003350475.1. GTDB lineage: Bacteria > Pseudomonadota > Gammaproteobacteria > Burkholderiales > Burkholderiaceae_C > Xenophilus > Xenophilus intermedius. Next base: position 38,358 of record NZ_QQAV01000008.1, on the reverse strand, counting down.
CTGGAGCCGGGCGCCAGCGAGGTCTTGACCCAAGGCTTGCGCAGCAGGCCATGGGCATTGGCATTGCGCGCCAGCAGCGCGGCGGCGATGACGTTGCGCGGATTGCTGGTGTTGGTGCAGCTGGTGATGGCGGCGATGACCACGGCGCCATCGGGCAGGCGGCCCGCGGCCTCGTCGGCCCGGCCGGCCGCCAGCTTGGCTGCATCGGCGATGCCGCGCTCGGCCAGGGCACGCGCCGGCAGGCGGCGGTGCGGGTTGGAGGGGCCGGCCAGGTTGCGCTCCACCGTTGCGATGTCAAAGCGCAGCACGCGCTCGTACTCGACCTCTGCCAGCGTGTCGGCCCACAAGCCGGCGACCCTGGCATAGGCCTCCACCAGTTGCACCTGCGCCGGCTCGCGGCCGGTCAGGCGAAGGTAGTCCAGCGTCTGCTCGTCGATGGCGAAGAGCGCGGCGGTGGCGCCGTACTCGGGGCACATGTTGGAGATGGTGGCGCGGTCGCCGATGGACAGGCGCGCCGCGCCCTCGCCGAAGAACTCCACATACGCGCCCACCACCTTCTGCTGGCGCAGGAACTCGGTGAGCGCCAGCACGATGTCGGTGGCGGTGATGCCCGGCTGGCGCTCGCCGACCAGTTCCACGCCGACGATGTCGGGCAGGCGCATCCACGAGGCGCGGCCCAGCATCACGTTCTCCGCCTCCAGGCCGCCCACGCCTACGGCGATCACACCCAGCGCATCGACGTGCGGCGTATGGCTGTCGGTGCCCACGCAGGTGTCGGCATAGGCCACGCCGTCCTGCACGGCCACCACCGGGGACATCTTCTCCAGGTTGATCTGGTGCATGATCCCGTTGCCCGCCGGGATCACCTGCACGTTGTCGAAGGCCCGCTTGGTCCACTCGATGAAGTGGAAGCGGTCCTCGTTGCGGCGGTCCTCGATGGCGCGGTTCCTGGCGAAAGCCTCGGGGTCGAAACCGCCGCACTCCACGGCCAGCGAATGGTCCACGATCAGCTGCACCGGCACCACCGGGTTCACCGCCGCCGGATCGCCGCCTTCGGCCGCGATGGCATCGCGCAGGCCGGCCAGGTCCACCAGCGCGGTCTGGCCCAGGATGTCGTGGCACACCACACGCGCGGGGTACCAGGGAAAGTCCAGGTCGCGGCGGCGTTCGATCAGCTGGCGCAGGTAGTCGTCGAGGCGCGCCGGGTCGGCACGCCGCACCAGGTTCTCGGCATGCACCCGCGCGGTGTAGGGCAGCCGGGCCCAGGCGCCGGGCTGCAGCGCCTCGATGGCGGCGCGGGCGTCGTAGAAATGCAGATCGGTACCGGCAAGCGGCTGGCGGTGAAGACGGTTCATGGGAGCGTGGAGCGGGCGGCGCCTAGGTGCGCCGCCGCGTTGCAAAAGAAGGCCGGGGGCCGGCGCCGGCCGACCGGTTTTTACTGGGCCTGGATGTTGTTGTCGCGCGCCACCTTGGCGTAGCGCGGGATCTCGGCCTTGATCAGCGCGCCGAACTGCTCTGGCGTGCCACCCGCGGGCGAGACGCCCGTGGGCTCCAGCTGCGCGACCAGCTCGGGCGCCTTCAGGCCGGTGTTGATGGCGCCGTTGATCTTGGCCAGCACCGCGGGCGGCAGGTTCTTGGGCGCGATCAGACCGTGCCAGGCCACCACGTCGTAATCGGGCAAGCCGGCTTCGGCGATGGCGGGCAGGTCCGGGTAGGCCGCCAGACGCTGTGCCGTGGTCACGCCCAGGGCGCGCAGCTTGCCGGCCTTCACATGCGGCATCAGCGCCTCGGTGCCGGCGACCAGCAGGTCCACGTTGCCGGCCACCAGGTCGGTCACGGCCGGGCCGGTGCCCTTGTAGGGAATGTGCGTGCCCTTGACCTTGGCCATGCCGAACAGGTATTCGGTCGTGATGTGCAGGTGGCTGCCGTTGCCGGCCGAGGCGAAGCTCAGCTTGCCGGGGTTCTTGCGCATGTAATCCAGCAGCTCCGCCATGTTCTTGGCCGGCACCTTGTTGGGGTTGATGCACAGCACGTAGGCGCCTTTGGACAGCTGGATCACCGGCGTGATGTCGGCCACCGGGTCGAACTTGAGCTTGTACAGCGCCGGGTTGACCGTGTAGCTGCCCGCCACCAGCAGCAACGTGTAGCCGTCCGCGGGCTGGTGCAGCGCGTAGTCCGTCCCCAGCGTGCCGCCGGCGCCGGGCCGGTTGTCGACGATCACCGACTGGCCCACGCCCTTGGCCAGCAGGTTGGAGCCCACACGGGCGATGAAGTCCGAGCCGCCGCCCGGGGCGAAGGGGCACACGATGCGGATCGGCTTGTTGGGATAGCCGTCCTGCGCGGCGGCGTCGAAGCCGAGCGGCAGGGCCAGGCTGGCGAGTCCGGTGTTGAAGAGGCGGCGATTGAGGGTCACGAAGATGTCTCCAGGTTGGCGGGCCGCACCATGCAGCCAGCCGGGCGCGGGATGGTCGGCGTCTCAACCTGACGGGAACCTGCGCGGATCGCGCGCATGAGGGCCATCGCTCAGCCCCGCTGATCCAGCGGCACGAAGGTCCGGTCCTCGGGGCCGGTGTAGACCGCGCTGGGCCGGATGATCTTGTTGTCCTGCCGCTGCTCGATCACATGGGCCGCCCAGCCGCTGGTGCGGGCGATGACGAACAGCGGCGTGAACATGGCTGTGGGCACGCCCATGCGGTGGTAACTCACGGCGCTGAACCAGTCGAGGTTGGGGAACATGCGCTTGGCCTGCCACATGACCGACTCCAGCCGTTCGGCGATGTCGAACAGCCGCAGATCGCCGGCCTGCTGCGACAGCCGCCGCGCCACGCCCTTGATGACGGCGTTGCGCGGATCGGCCACGGTGTAGACCGGGTGGCCAAAGCCGATCACGACCTCCTTCGCGTCCACCCGCCGGCGGATGTCGGCCTCGGCCTCGTCCGGCGTGGCATAGCGCTGCTGCACCTCGAAGGCGACTTCGTTCGCCCCGCCATGCCTGGGGCCGCGCAGCGCGCCGATGGCACCGGCGATGCAGGAGTACATGTCGCTGCCCGTGCCCGCGATGACCCGCGCGGCAAAGGTGCTGGCGTTGAACTCATGCTCGGCATAGAGGTTGAGCGAGGTGTGCATGGCGCGCACCCACGCCTCTCCCGGGCGTTGGCCGTGCAGCAGGTGCAGGAAGTGGCCGGCGATGGCGTCGTCGTCGGTCTCGACCTCGATGCGCCGGCCGTTGGTGCTCCAGTGGTGCCAGTACAGCAGCATCGAGCCCAGGCAGGCCAGCAGGCGGTCGGCGATGTCGCGGGCGCCGGCGGCGCCGTGGCCGTCCTTCTCGGGCAACACGCAGCCCAGGGCCGAGACGCCGGTGCGCATCACGTCCATGGGATGGGCGGCGGCGGGCAGGCGCTCCAGGGCGGCCTTCACGCTGGCGGGCAGGCCGCGCAGGGCCCTCAGCCGCGTCTTGTAGGCCGCCAGTTCTGCGCGGTTGGGCAACGTGCCGTGCACCAGCAGGTGCGCGATCTCCTCGAAGTCGCAGACCTCGGCGATGTCCAGGATGTCGTAGCCGCGGTAGTGCAGATCGTTGCCGCTGCGGCCCACCGTGCACAAGGCCGTGGTGCCAGCGGCCACGCCGGAAAGCGCGACGGACTTCTTGGGCTTGAAGGCGGGCGCGGCTTCCGGCGTGGGGGCAAGGGCGGTGGCAAGGCTCATGGGGCGGGTCTCCTGACGGTGCGCAGCGGCGAAACGCCAGCTTGCAAGGCTTCGCAATCTACGCAGAATGACGCCCTCCCACCAGGACTGAAAAGGCGAATCGGTGCGAACGAAATCGGCAAATCTGCGAATCCTGCGAATCGCTTTCTTAAGGCCGCGCGCATGAAGAAGAGCTTCATGGGCGTGCGCCTGCGCAAGCTGCGGGCCGAGCGCGGCCTCTCGCAGATCGCGATGGCACAGGCGCTTGGCCTGTCGCCCAGCTACCTCAACCAGCTGGAGCAGAACCAGCGCCCCCTCACCGTGGCAGTGCTGCTGCGGCTGAACCGCACGTTGGGCGTCGACATCCAGGCCTTCTCCGAAGACGACGAGGCGCGCCTCGTGGCCGGCCTGCGCGAGGCCCTGGCCGATGCGGCCGAGCCGGTCAGCCTGCCCGAGATGCAGGAGGTGGCCGCCCAGATGCCCGCACTCGGCCGCGCGCTGGTCGCGCTGCACCGCCGTCAACTCGACCTGCAGGCCCAGCTGGAGACCATGGCCCTGCGGCTGGGCGACGACCGGTCGTCCGAACTCGGATTGCCGCGGGCCACGCCCTTCGAGGCGGTGCGCGACTTCTTCTTCTCCCACAAGAACCACTTCGATCCGCTGGACCGCGCGGCCGAGTCGCTGGCGGCGCAGACCCGCGCACGCGGCGGCGCCATGGCGCCGTGGCTGGCGCAGCGCCTGCGCGAGCGGCACGACGTGCGGGTCACGCAGGCCGATGCAACCGGCATCGGCGGCAAGCGGCAGTACGACGCGGCCAGCCGCACGCTGACCCTCTCGCCGCTGCTGGCACCGGCGCAGCAGGCCTTCCAGATGGCGACGCAGCTGGCCTTCCTGGAGATGGACGAGACGCTGTCGGCACTGACGGCCGACGCCCCCTTCGACGCCGACGCGCCGGCCCGCCGGCTGGCGCGCATCGGCCTGGCCAACTACTTCGCCGGCGCGCTGCTGCTGCCCTATGGCGAGTACCTGGAGGCGGCCGAGCGGCTGCGGCACGACATCGACCTGCTGGCGCTGCGCTTCGGCGTGGGCTTCGAGACGGCCTGCCACCGCCTGAGCACGCTGCAACGGCCGGGTGCGCCGGGCGTGCCCTTCTTCTTCGTGCGGGTGGACCGGGCGGGCAACATCTCCAAGCGGCAGTCGGCCACGCACTTCCACTTCAGCCGCACGGGCGGCACCTGCCCGCTGTGGGCGGTGTACGAAGCCTTCAGCCAGCCGGGGCGCATCCTGCCGCAACTGGCCCGCATGCCCGACGGCCGCACCAGCCTGTGGGTGGCGCGCACGGTGGCTGGCGGCAGCCGCGGCTGGGGCGCCCCGCGCCAGACCTTCGCCATCGGCCTGGGCTGCGACATCCGGCATGCGCCTCGCCTGGTCTATGCCGATGGACTGGACCTGCAGGACCCGGCGCGCGCCACGCCCATCGGCATGGGCTGCAAGGTCTGCGAGCGGCGCGACTGCGCGCAGCGCGCCTTTCCCTTCGTCGGCCAGCCGCTCAAGGTGGACGAACAGCGCACCGAATTCATTCCCTATGGTTGCAGCTGATCGCATGCCGAGGGCCGGCCGATGTCGCCCGCGAGCGCCCGGGCAGATGCACCAAAGCCGTGCGCCACGTAGGATGCGGGCGGCGGCCACGACCGCCCCGTACCGGCCGCTCCGAGTCGGCCAGCCTCATCCTGCCGGCACCCGCGCGCGCCGGCATTGCCTGCGTGACCATGCCATCTCTCTCCTGGGCCGATCTGGCGGCCCGCTTCCGTCCCGCCTCCGCCCGGGTGGACGCCCGCGAACGGCTGCGCGCCTTCGCCGGTGCCGGCCTGGGCATCCTGCTCACGGCCCTGATCGCCCGCTGGTGGGCGCTGCGCACCGGCATGAGCGCCCCCTGGCTGGTGGCCCCGCTGGGCGCCAGCGCGGTGCTGGTGTTTGCGGTGCCGGCGAGCCCCCTGGCCCAGCCCTGGGCCGTGGTCGGCGGCAACACGATCTCGGCGCTGGTGGGCAGCGCCTGCGCGTTGCTGATTCCCGACCCGGCCTGGGCCGGCGCCGTGGCGGTGCTGGCGGCCATCGCCGTGATGTTCGCGCTGCGCTGCCTGCATCCGCCGGGCGGCGCCTCGGCGCTGCTGGCGGCGCTGGGCGGCGTGGGCTTCGGCTTCGCGCTCTTTCCGATGCTGGTCGATTCGCTGCTGCTGGTGCTGGCCGGCATGCTCTACAACGGCCTCACGGGGCGGCGCTATCCGCATGCGCCGCAGGCCCCGGCCGCCGCGCCCCCGGGCAGCCGCTTTTCCGCCGCCGACCTGGACGCGGCACTGGCCCACTACAACCAGGTGCTGGACGTGAGCAGCGACGACCTGCAGAACATCCTGCAGTACGCCGAATCGGCCGCCTACGAGCGCAACTTCGGCCACCTGCAATGCGCCGAGGTGATGTCGCCCGAACCGGCGTCGGTGCAGTTCGGCACGCCGCTGGACGAGGCCTGGACGCTGATGCGCGCACGGGGCGTGAAGGCCCTGCCGGTGGTGGATCGTTCGCAGCGCGTGGTGGGCATCCTGACGCGGGCCGACTTCCTGCGCCATGCCGGCTGGGAGCAGCGCGAAGGCGTGGGCGAGCGCCTGCGCACACTGCTGCGGCGCGACGGCCTCACCCATTCCGACAAGCCCGAGACCGTCGGCCAGATCATGACCCGCGAGGTGCGCGTGGTGAGCGGCCACCGCCGCATCGCCGAGCTGGTGCCGCTGTTCGCTGAGGCCGGCCACCACCACCTGCCGGTGATCGATGCCGACAAGCGGCTGGTGGGCATCATCACCCAGTCGGACGTGGTGCGGGCCCTGCACCGCGCCACCCGGCCGGCGGGTTGAGGGCGCGACGCAGCCACGGAGTCGACCATGAAGCCAACAACGATGACGAGACGACACCACGGAACGAAGGCGGCGCCCCCGCCGCGGAAATCGGGCATGCGCCCGCGCCGTGCCCGCCTGACCGTGCTGGTCCTGGCCCTTCTGGCCGGCACGGCGACCAGCGCCCAGGCCGCCGACGAGATGCAGCGCCGCATGGCCGCCTGCACCACCTGCCATGGCCGCGAGGGCCTGGCGACCAATTCCGGCTACTTCCCGCGGCTGGCAGGCAAGCCGGCGGGCTATCTGTACGACCAGCTGCGCAGCTTCCGCGACGGCCGGCGGCAGCAGGCCGACATGAACCACCTGCTGGCCCAGCTCTCCGACGCCTACCTGCGCGAGATGGCCGAGTACTTCGCCGGGCTGGACCTGCCCTACCCGTCACCTACTCCCTCCGACCTGCCGGCCGCCGAGCTGGCACGCGGCCGGGCGCTGGTGGTCGATGGCGATGCGGCCCGCGGCATTCCGGCCTGCGTGCGCTGCCATGGGCCGGCGCTCACCGGCGTGCAGCCGGGCATCCCGGGACTGCTGGGGCTGCCGCGGCTGTACATCGCCTCGCAGCTTGGCGCCTGGGTCACGGGCGACCGGCGCGCCCTGGCGCCCGACTGCATGGCCGAGGTGGGCCGGCGCCTCAAAAGCGAGGACATCCGCGCGGTCGCCGGTTGGCTGGCGGCGCAGCCGGTGCCGGTGAACTACAAGGCCGTACCCGCCTACGCCCTGCCCGCGGGCCTGCCGGTGGCCTGCAGCGCCATGGAGGCGCACCGATGAGCGCGCCCCTTGCTGGCGGGACCGGAGCCCGCCCCTTCGGCTTTCGACGCGTTGCCGTGTGGACCGCACTGGCCCTGGTTGCCGTGCTCGCCGCGCTGGCGACCACCGTGGTGCTGCTCAACCTGCGCGGCGAAGCCCCGATCCGCGAAGACCTGCCGCCGCCCGCGGCCTCGGCCGCGCAGCTCGAGCGCGGCCGCTACCTGGCCATCGTCGGCAACTGCGCCGGCTGCCACACCGCCCGCGGCGGCGCCGCATATGCGGGCGGCCGCGGCATCGAGACGCCCTTCGGCACGCTGTACGCCGGCAACCTCACGCCCGACCCGCTCACCGGCCTCGGCCAGTGGAACGCCGACCATTTCTGGCGCGCGCTGCACCATGGCCGCTCGCGCGACGGGCGGCTGCTGTATCCGGCCTTTCCGTACACCAGCTTCACGCAGGTCACGCGCGAGGATTCGGATGCGCTCTTCGCCTGGCTGCAAAGCCTGCCGCCGGTGACGCAGGCCAACCGGCCGCACACGCTGCGCTTTCCCTACGACACGCAGGCCGCGCTGGCCGTGTGGCGGGCGCTGTTTTTCCGGCCGGCCGAGTTCGTACCCGAGCCCGGCCGCTCGGCCGAACACAACCGCGGCGCCTACCTGGTGCAGGGCCTGGGCCATTGCATCGCCTGCCACGGCGCCCGCAACACGCTGGGCGCGACCGATGTGAGCCGTGGGCTGGCCGGCGGCGTGCTGCCGGGCGAGAACTGGTATGCGCCTGCGCTCGACGCGCCGCATGAGGCGGGCGTGGCCGGCTGGCCGCTGCAGGACATCGTGGCGCTGCTCAAGACCGGCCGCACCGCGCATGGCTCGGTGCTGGGCCCCATGGCCGAGGTGGTGTACCGCAGCACGCAGCACATGAGCGACGCGGATCTGCAGGCGATGGCGCTGTACCTGAAGGAGCTGCCGCAGCAGCCCGTCCAGCCCGCCCCCGCCCAACCACCGCGCCGCAACGAATCGCTGCTGGCCCGCGGCGAGAAGATCTATGCCCAGCAATGCGCCTGGTGCCACGGCGACCAGGGCCAGGGCGAGCCCGGCGCCTTCCCGCCGCTCGCGGGCAACCGGGCCATCAACCTTTCCAACCCGGTGAACCTGGTGCAGGTGGTGCGGCGCGGCGGCTATCCGCCGGCCACCGAGGGCAATCCGCGTCCCTACGGCATGCCGCCCTTCGGCCATGTGCTGAGCGATGAGGACATTGCCGCGGTGCTGAGTTATGTGCGCAACAGCTGGGGCAACACGGGGGCGGAGGTGACGCTGCGCGAGGTGATGCAGCGCTAGAGACGGCGCGTACCAACCGTCCCTCCCACGCTCCCGGCACGATGTTCCTGGGACGCCGGTCGACCGGGTCGGCCCCTCAGCCGCGCCGCCCGAGCGCCTGTGACAGCCGGGCCGACTGTGCCTTGAGCAGTTCCACGAAGCGGCGCACACAGGCCGCATCGACCCGAACGCTGGGCCCGAAGACGGCCAATGAGCCGATCACCCGCCCATCGCCCAGGAAGACCGGCACGGCCACCGCCACCGCACCCTTGATGAGCTCGTCGCGGCTGACTTCGTAGCCCTGCTCGCGGACCTGCTGCAGACGCTGGCGCAGGGCGTCGCCCTCAGTGCCGGCAGGCAGGTGCGCCTCGGGTGCCTGCAGATGCGCCAGGATCACGCGCCCGCTGGCACCGCGGGCCACGACGTCGCGGTGGCCGACACCGCGCTTGAAACTCAGCGGCTGGGCGCTGGGCAGTTCGGCGACGCAGACACGGTGATCGCCCTGGTGCAGCAGCAGCGCGACGGTTTCGCCCGTCTGCGCCCACAAGGCCTGCAGCATGGGCTGGGCCAGCGCCGCCACATCGAGGCCGGTGCTCCACACATGCGCCAACTGGGCCACCGACGCCCCCAATCCAAATCGCTGGGGCTCGCCGCTGGACACGATGAAGCCCCTGTTCTCCAGCGTGCGCAGCAGCCGGTAGAGCGTGGGCCGGCTCAGGTCCACCCGCTTGAGCAATTCGCCCGCCGTCAGCGCCTGGTCGCCCGGCCCGAAGGCCAGCAGGATGTCCAGGGCACGTTCCACGGCGCGTACGCCCTCACCCGATTTTTCTTCTGCGTCCAAGCGAGCACTCCAGTGTTGGGTCGGGGATTGTCACCATCCGATTGTCCATCAGATGGACAACAAGACCATCTGTTGACCATGATCAAAAGAGTCCGCACAATGGATACATGTCCGCCAAACGGACTTCCTATGACGATGGAGAACACACGATGAACAAGGAAATGTCCGAGACCCTTACCCGCGTCGGCCCGGGTACCCGCATGGGCGAGCTGCTGCGCCGGTACTGGGTGCCGGCCCTGATGTCCAGCGAGATCGCCGAGCCCGACGGCCCGCAGGTGCGTGTCCAGCTCCTGGGCGAGAAGCTGCTGGCCTTCCGCAACACCGACGGCCGCGCCTGCTTGATCGGGGAGTTCTGCTCGCATCGGGGCGTGTCGCTCTACTTCGGCCGCAACGAGGAGAACGGCATCCGCTGTGCCTATCACGGCGTCAAGTTCGACGGCGATGGCCACTGCGTGGACGTGCCCTCCTCGCCCCAGTCCTGCGCACGCATGCACATCAAGGGCTATCCATGCATCGAGCGCGGCGGCGTGGTGTGGGCCTACATGGGGCCCGAAGGCCAGCAGCCGGAACTGCCGGAGGTCGAGTGGTGCACGCTGCCCCCTGAGCAGGTGTTCGTCTCCAAGCGGCTGCAGTACAGCAACTGGCTGCAGGCCATGGAAGGCGGCATCGACACGGCGCATGTGTCGTACGTCCATCGCTACGAGGTCGACTCCGACCCCATGCACCAGGGCGTCAAGGCGCTCGACTACATCAAGGCCGATGGCAACGTGATCTTCGAGATCGAGAGGACGCCGTTCGGCCTGAGCCTGTTCGGCCGGCGCAACGGCGAGCCGGACTCCTACTACTGGCGCATCACGCAGTGGCTGTTCCCGTGGTTCACGCTGATCGCCCCCTTCGGCGAACACGCGCTGGCGGGTCATGTCTGGGTGCCCATCGACGACCACCATTGCTGGGCCTGGAGCATCAACTGGCGGCCCGACCGCGCGCTGAGCGAAGAGGAACTCGAGGCCATGCGCGCCGGCAAGGGCATCCATGTGGAATACGAGGCCCCGGGCAGCTTCGTGCCCGCAGCCAACCGCGACAACGACTACATGATCGACCGCGTCGCCCAGCGCGAGCAGCGCTCGTACAGCGGCGTATTCGGCTTCTCGGCGCAGGACTATTCGCTGCAGGAGAGCATGGGCCCGATCCAGGATCACGAAGCCGAGCGCCTGCTGCCCACCGACAAGGCCATCGTGATGGCGCGCCGCATGCTCAATGAAGCGGCGCTGGGCCTTGAACAGGGCGAGGCACCGCCGGCCCTCGATTCGCAGGCGCAGCGCGTGCGCCCGGCCGGTGTGCTGCTTCCCCGCGAGCAGAGCCCGCTGGCGTGGGCCCGCACGGAACTGGCCGACAGCACGCGCAAACCGGTCTTCAGCCTCTGAAGCCGGCCTTCGCCCCACGAACGACAGGAGACACCATGCGAATTCCCAAGACACTCGCCCTGGCCGTGCTGGCCGCGGCCTGCGCCACCTCGGCCTGGGCCGCCGACGCTGCCCCCGACTGGAAGCCCAGTCGGCCGGTGCGCATCATCGTGCCCATCGTCGGCAGCACGAACGACGTGCTGGCCCGACTGGTCGCGCCCAAGCTGCAGGAAGCCTTCGGCCAACCCTTCGTGGTCGAGAACAAGGGCGGCGCCGGCGGCAACATCGGGGCCGCCGAGGTCGCCCGCGCCGCCCCGGACGGCCAGACGCTGCTGGTGGGCTACAACGGGCCGCTGGCCATCAACGTCACGCTGTTCGACAAGATGCCCTTCGACCCGCGCAAGGACCTGGCGCCCATCGTGCTCGCCGTGAAGTCGCCGCAATACCTGGTGGTCAATCCTTCCACGGGCATTCGCGATGTGCGTGACTTCATCGCCAAGGCCAAGGCCAATCCGGCCAAGTATTCCTATGGCTCGGTGTCGATGGGCAGCGCCTCGCACCTGACGATGGAGATGATGAAGTCGGCCGCCGACTTCCGGATGACCCATGTGCCCTACCGCGGCGCGGGCCCGGCCGTGGCCGACCTGCTGGCCGGCAATGTGCAGGCCGGTTTCTTCGTGCCGGGCAATGTGCAGGGCTTCGTGAAGGACGGGCGCCTGAAGCTGCTGGCCACGAGCGGCGCCAAGCGCTTTCCCAGCACACCCGACGTGCCCACCCTGGCCGAGTCGGGCCTGAAGGATTTCGAGGCCACGTCGTGGATAGGCTTCCTGGCGCCCGGAGGCACGCCGCCGAACATCATCAAGCGCTACAACGAGGAGTTCGTGCGCATCCTCGCCATGCCCGACATCAAGGCCCGGCTGGAAGAGATGGAGTTCGAGGTGGTCGCAGGAACGCCGCAGGACTTCGGCCGCTGGATCGACACCGAGATCGGCCGCTGGGGCAAGGTGATCAAGGACACCGGCGCGAAGGTGGACTGACGATGGCCCTGACGAATTCCGCACGCCTGGCCGGCAAGGTTGCCATCATCACCGGCGCGGGCGCCGGCATCGGGGCGGCGACGAGCCGGTTGTTCTGCCGCGAGGGCGCTCGCGTGGCGCTGGTAGACGCCGACGCCGAAGCGCTGGCCCGGACGCAGTCGATGCTTCGCGAGGAATTTCCCGACTCGCTCACGCTGACCCTGGCGGCCGACGTCCGCGACGAGGCCGCCGCCACCGAGCTGGTGGCGCGATGCATGCGCGACTGGGGCGGCCTGCATGTCCTGGTCAACAACGCCGCGATGCGCAACTACAGCGCGGTCGACGCACTCACGGCCGAGCAGTGGCAGGCCATGGTCGCGGTCAATCTGGTCGGCATGAGCCAGTACTGCAAGGCGGCCCTTCCAGCATTGCGCACAAGCGGTTGCGGTGCCGTGGTGAACGTGTCGTCGTGCTACGCCGTGACGGGCCGCAAGGGCATGGCGCTGTATGACGCGACCAAGGCGGCGCAGCTGGCCTTCACCCGCACGCTGGCCTTCGAGGAGGCACCGAACGGCGTGCGCGCCAATGCTATCTGCCCCGGCTCGACGCTCACGGACTTCCACGTGCAACGAGCCACCACGTCGGGCAAGTCGGTGGAACAACTGCGCACCGAACGCAGCACCAGCTCGTTGATCGGGCGATGGGCCGATCCGATGGAGATCGCGCACCCGATCCTGTGGCTGGCCTCGGACGAGGCGTCCTTCATCACCGGCACCACGCTGATGGTGGACGGCGGCCTGCACATCATGTGAGGCCCCTGCATGTCTTTGCTTCGCGCACGGGTCCACACGATGCGCCACGAGGCCGATGGCATCGTCAGCGTCGAATTCCGCCCGGCCACGGCCGGCGTGAGCTTCCCGGCCTTTGCTGCCGGCTCGCACATCGACCTGCATCTGTCCAACGGCCTGGTGCGCAGCTACTCGCTGTGCAACCCCTGCAGCGACAGCGGTCGCTACGTGGTGGGCGTGCTCAACGACCGCAACAGCCGAGGCGGCTCGCGCTTCGTGCACCAGCAACTGCGCGTGGGCCAGGTGATCGACATCTCCGCCCCGCGCAACAACTTCGAACTGCACGAGGATGCACCGAAGAGCGTGCTGGTGGCCGGCGGCATCGGCGTGACGCCGATCTTCTGCATGCTGCAGCGCCTGGTGGCCCTGGGCCGGCCGGTGGAGCTGGTGTATTGCGCCCGCACCCGCAAGGAAGCCGCCTTCGTCGAGCCCATCACCGCGCTGGCCGCCGAGGCCAAGGTGCCCGTGACCTGGCACTTCGACGACGAGCAGGGCGGCCCGCCCAAGCTGGCCCAGCTGCTGGAAGGCCGCGGTACCGACAGCCACCTCTACTGCTGTGGCCCGACGCCCATGCTCGATGCGTTCGAAAAGGCCGGCGAGCAGCTGGGCTACGCCAACGCCCACATCGAGCGCTTCGCCACCGTGGTGGTCGAGTCGCCGGTGGAGACGCATGGCTTCGAGGCGGTCTGCGAGAAGAGCGGGACGACGGTGCCGGTGCCGGGCGGCAAGTCCATCCTGGACGCGCTGATCGACGCCGGCCTCAACCCCGACCACAGCTGCAAGGAAGGCGTCTGCGGCGCCTGCGAGACGCCCGTGCTCGACTTCGACGGCGAACTGGACCACCAGGACGGCATCCTTACCAAGATCGAGCGCCAGTCGGGCAAGACGATGATGATCTGCGTCTCGCGCTGCACGGGCAAGCGGCTGGTGCTGGACGTCTGAGACGCCCGTCCCGGCGCCCTGCCGGACCCGACCCGCCGCTCAGGCCAAGCCGCAGCGCGAGTGCTTCACGCTTGTGCAGTCAGTTCCTCGGGGCAGTGCAGGGTCGCCAGACTGTCTCAGTTGTCGAGCGTCAGCTTCTGCTTCTGCACCACGTCCTTGTAGACGGCGTACTCGGCCTTGATCTGTTCGGCGAACTGCTCGGGCGTGTTGGCCACGATGATCGAGCCGGTGTCCTCGATGCGCTTGCGCACGGCCTGGTCTTCCAGCGCCTTCTTGGTGCCGGCGCTGATCTTGTCGACCACGTCCTTGGGCAGGCCCTTGGGCCCGAGGATGCCGTAGTAGGCCATGCGGTTCACCGGCTCCAGGCCCACTTCCTTGAAGGTGGGCACATTGGGCAGTTCCTTCAGGCGCTGCGGTGCGGCCACCACGATGGGCACCAGCTTGCCGGCCTTGATGAAGGGCAGCGCCGAAGGCAGGTTGTCGAAGATCATGGGCACCTGGCCCGCCACCACGTCGTTGAGGGCCGGACCGGCGCCGCGGTAGGGAATGTGCGTGATGAAGGTGCCGGTCACGCTCTTGTACAGCTCCATCAGCAGGTGGCCGATGCCGCCCGTGCCGGAGGTGCCGTACGAATACTTGCCGGGGTTCTTCTTCAGCTCGGCGATGAAGCCCGCATAGTCCTTGGCCGGGAAGCTGGGGTTCACGGCGATCACGTTGGGCGTGGCCGCGATGTTGATGATGGGCGTGAAGTCCGTCAGCGGGTTGTACGGCGTCTTGGGGTTGATCGCCGGATTGGCGGCCGTGCTGGACACGGTGGCCACGCCCAGCTTGTAGCCGTCGGGCGTGGCACGCGCGGTTTCCAGCGCGCCCACGGCGCCGCCGCCACCCGCCTTGTTGGTGACCACCACCGGGTGGCCGAGGATCTTGCCCAGCGGATCGGCGATGACGCGGCCCACGATGTCGGTGGTGCCGCCGGGGGCGAAGGGCACCTGCAGCTCGATCGGCCGCTCGGGATAGCCTTGCGCGAATGCGGCGGGCGCCGCAACGAGGGCGGCGAGCACGGCGCCACTCGCCAATGCCTTCCAGGGACTGCGTTGCATGGTTGTTTCCTTTGTCGTGATCGGGAGCGGCCTCGTTGCGGGCCGGCCGGCAGTGTGGCGCGGCGGCGGCGCGGCGTCGTCCGTAGCCGCGGGCCCGCGGCCTCCGTGGGGCTACGCAGGGGTTATCCCCAATCCCGGGAAGCGCCGTTCTACAGGCCGTGCTCGCGCAGGAAGCGGTACAGCCCGTGGCTGTTGGCCACGCCCAGCTTGGCGAAGACATGGGCGCGGTGGGTCTCGATGGTGCGCAGCTCCACCGGGGCCAGCTCCTGCGCGATCTCCTTGTTGGGCTTGCCCTCGGCCACCAGCCGCGCCACCTGCATCTCGCGCGGCGTGAGCTTCTGCCACAGCGCCTGGGCGGCTTGCAGCGCCTGACGGCGCTCGGCCCCGGCCTGGGCCTTCTCCAGCGCCTTGGCGACGGCGGCCAGCAGCCGCTCGTCGTTGCAGGGCTTTTCGAGCCAGCCCAGGGCGCCGTTCTGCACCGCCTCCACGGCCATGGGGATGTCGCCGTGGCCGGAGAGGAAGAGCACCTCCAGCGCGCTGTCCCGCTCGCGCAGCGCGTCGAAGACCTGCAGCCCGCTCATGCCACCCAGCCGCAGGTCGAGGATCACGCAGCCCGGATGCTGCAGATCGGCCCCGGCCAGGAAGTCCTCGCCGCTCTCGAAGGTGCGCACGGCATAGCCGCGCGACAGCAGCAGCAAGCCCAGCGAGCGGCGCACGGCTTCGTCGTCGTCGACGACGCACAGGTTGTTGGCGGGCAGGGTCATGGTGGGGCGATGGGCAGTTCGAGCGTGAAGACGGTGCCGCCGCCCTCGCGCCCGGCAAAGGTGAGGCGGCCGCGGTGGGCCTCGACGATGGTGCGGCAGATGTTCAGGCCCAGGCCGAGCCCGCCTGCCCGCGTGGTGAAGAAGGGTGCGAACACCTGGTCGGCGATGGCCGGGTCGATGCCGGTGCCACGGTCGGCCACGCGCAACTGGATGCCGCCTTCGCGCCGCTCGGCGTCGATCTCGAGCCGGCGTTCGGCAGGCGGCACCCCGCGCATGGCATGCAGGCTGTTGGAGACGAGGTTGAGCAGCACCTGCTCCAGCAGCACGCGGTCGCCGCGCAGCAGCGGCAGGTCGCCGGGGATGCGCACCTCGGGCACCACCTGGCCTTCGCGCAGCTCGCCGCGCAGCAGGGCCAGCGCCTGGGCGACCAGCGTGGCGACGGCGCAGTCCTCGGCGCCGGCCGTGCGCTGGCGGACGAAGCCGCGGATGCGCCGCACGATCTCGGCGCTGCGCTGGGCCTGGGCGATGGTGTCGTCCAGGCTCTGGGCCAGCAGCGCACCCTCGCCGCGCTGCGCGAAGGCCTTCGCAGCACTCGCAAAGCTGCTCAGCGCCATCAGCGGCTGGTTCAGCTCATG
This sequence comes from Pseudacidovorax intermedius, assembly GCF_003350475.1. Lineage (GTDB taxonomy): Bacteria > Pseudomonadota > Gammaproteobacteria > Burkholderiales > Burkholderiaceae_C > Xenophilus > Xenophilus intermedius. The sequence continues at coordinate 22,129 of NZ_QQAV01000008.1, read as the reverse complement.
GGCCAGCGTGGAAGCCATCTCGCCGAGGCTGGCCATGCGCTGGGCATGTTGCAGCTGGGCTTCATTCTGGCGCTGCTGCAGCTCGGCACGCCTCTGCTCGGTCACGTCGACCACCGAACTCATCCAGCCCGCGTGCCGGCCTTCGGCATCGATCAGCGGCGCCGTGTAGACCATGGTGATGACCTCGTGCCCGTCCTTGTGCCGCAGCCGCGACTCGTGGCCGGACTGCGAGGGCTGGCCGCTCATCATGGCCTCGTAGTGGTGCCAGTGGCGTGTGACCTCGTCGGGATGCCAGTAGGGATAGGGCGGCAGCCGGCCAAGCAGCTCGCCCGCTTCAAAGCCGGTCATCTGGCAGAAGGCGGGGTTGACGTAGGTGATGCGCCCCTCCATGTCGCGCGCACGCATGCCCACGGGCAGCGCGTCTTCCATCGCCTTGCGGAAGGCATGCGCCTCGCCCAGTGCGTGGGTGCGCTCCTCGACACGCAACTCCAGCTCGCGGCGGGCGTCGCGCTGCTCGGCAAAGCGTCGCTCGCGCAGGCGCCAATAAAGGCCGGCCAGCAGCAGCAAGCTCAGGCAGAGCAGTGCCACCATCCAGGCGCTCTCGCGCGTGCGCAGCACCTGGTCATGATCGGCCATGACCGTGAGCGTCCACGGCAGGTCTTCCACCGGCTCGCTCACAGCCAGGAAGTAGCGCGCCTGACCATCGATCTGCGTGCGGATCAGCGCGCCCGGTCGATCGCCATCCGGCGTCACCTTCCAGGGCAGCTGTGGAAAGCGCGCGAGCGGCCCATACTGCTGGTCGCGCCGCACCTGCGCCAATGCCGGCGGGTCGACTGGTCGCGTCGCGTGGTAGAGCCATTGCGGCACCGAGCTGAGAAAGACGATGCCGCGCGCGTCCGTGAGCAGGATCGGGTCTTTGGCAATGCGCCACGACTCCTGAAGTTGGCGCAGGCTGACCTTGACGGTGACGACGCCCAGTACCCCGCCATCACCGCCGCGCACCGGCGCCGAGATGAAAAGGCCCGGCTCGCCGGTCGTCTGGCCCACGCCATAGAAGCGACCACTACGACCCGCCAGTGCTTCGGTGAAGTAAGGGCGATTGGCATACGAATGACCAACAAAGCTGTGTGGTGCCACCCAATTGCTGGCGGCCAGCGTGACCCCTTGCCGGTCGATGAGGTAGAGCACATCGGAGCCGGCGAGGCGGTTGAGTTCCTCGAGATAGAGGTTGGTGCTCCGGCCGAGCGCAACGTCTTTGGGAGATCTCAGCAGTGCCAGCACCACCGGATGGAGCGCCGCGGCAAACGGCAGATGCCGATAGCGGCCGGTGGCATCACGCAGGCCGGAGAGTTGCACCTCGGCCGCGCGTCGGATCTCATCGGCTTGGTTGCGTGCCGCACGGCTGGCGGCCCATTCGCCGGTCAGGGCGATGACGAGGACCGCCAGGCCGAGCACGATTGCCCAGGCCGCGGGCCGACGAAAACGCCTGACGGCGCCGCGTGCGCACAAGTCGAATGCGAATGGAGCGGAGTTGGGCGGCATGGCGGGCCGCGATTTTCATCCAACGCTGCCTGCGGGGTACGGAAGACCAGCCCCCTCGCCGTGCTCACAAGCCACAGGCCCGGCGCCGCAGCACGCGCCGATGACCGCTTCGTCTTCAGCGTCCGAGGAGGAGAAAGCCCACCAGTTCCACCTCCTGGCCTTCCGAAAGGTTGTTGAACCGCGCGTTCGCGTCCCGGCTCCATTGCGCTGTTGCCGCCGAAGTCGACGCGGCCTGCGCATCCTCGCGCAGGTCGCCGAAACGAGCGTCGACGCGGCCATCGACCAGCGCGTCGAGCGATATGGCAGCGGACGGCGTCAGCCCCTCCATGCGGAGCACATGCCGGGGCGCAGTCCGGTAAGTGCCCACGCTTGCGCCAGGAATGGACCAGGGTACAGTCACCAGACACACCCTCAATTCATGGGGGGCGCCGCTCTGATCGGTGTAGACGTAGCGGTCATGCAGTTCAGGCCCGCGTCCCTCGGGAAGGGCTATGCCATTGGCCAGCATTGCATTCATTAGCTGCGTACCGCACATCGCCGAGCCCGCTGCACCATTGATGGCGTACCGCGGGTTGCCCGGATCATCGCCTGGCTGGATGTTGTGGGACACCGCCACGTAGGACTGATAGGTAGAGCGCCAGCCCATCACGAATTCGCTGAACATCCGCTGGAGGGCCGCCTGCCGATAGACATTCATGCCTGACATTACGGCGCCCATGATGGCGGCGATCACGACCAGCACGACGGAAAGCTCGACAAGACTGAAGCCTCGCTGCTCCGCAGATCGCCCGCAAGTCAGGTGATGGCGCGTCTTCATGGATTGCTCACAGGAGACAGAAAGAGCCCCTGAACCAGCGACTCGTTGGCACGATCGCGGACACGCGGTGCCAGTGCCGACAGACGGTCATCCTCATCCCTGCGCCCTTGCAGAGCCACTGCGTTTGACCCTGTCAGCTTTTCAACGGCCATATCAAGCAGCAACGCTCGATTCACGAGGTATCCGACATGGACTAACAGGTCCACGACACCGGCACCGCAAAAGATCGCTGCGTTGGCCAAAGCGGTCACCTGGAGTTCGTCGGCAGTACCCGCGGCGGCGTCAGTGACCGCGCTTTGCAGATTTACACAAGGCATGTCTGCCGCGATGAACTTGGCCGGCATACGAAGAGTCTGGGTAGCCAAATTCAATCCTGCATACACGGTTGCAGAAATCGCGGCCTCGTTGCGGATTTCCGCCATCTCCCGTTGCTGAGTTGCGGCGATATGCATCATCTGGGCGGCCACGGCGGTGGTCTTGTGCGCCCTGGCCGCACTGCCTACCAACGCACCACAGTGAAGGGTCTGCCACAGATTCGACGCGGTCCGCACGGCCCCGATCGCAGAATTCGATGCCGGCTCCGCAGAAGCGGGGTCTTGATCGGATTTCAACGGGCTATGAATTTCGTACGCAATGGATGCATCCGACGCATTAGAGCGTCCCAACGCGGCGCAGCGCTGAATGATCTTGTCTCCTCCGCTGAACTGAACGCTCGAAAAAGACCGCCCTTCGAGTTCAAACACGTCAACGGGCTCAGGTTCGCGCATATGGCGACCCCCTCCGCCCACCTTATAGGTAAGGGCCGCCGCACTGGCATCGGGAAGACCAATGGTTTTCCATGGGACATATCCGCTGCCCGAGCCACAGTCTTCCAAGCCACTATTGCTCGGGGAGGGACAAGGCAGGCGTGCATTCCGAACCAGGTAAGCAAGTATCGACCCATCCGCGCGCTCGACGAGGTCGCTCTCCAGCTGCGCGGTATTTGTTTGCGCTGCGCGCTCTTGCAGGCGAACAGCGGCCACAGTCAGCACCCCTAGGAGCGCCAATCCAACCGTCACCTCCAAGATGCTTACGCCCGCCTGGGCCGCACGTCTATAACCAAAGAATAAAGATCTCATGGTGTCAATCCCAGTTTTGCGTAATAGGCGACTTCTGCCCTTGCATCCTCGACCGTCTTCTCGGCCGTGACCTGTTTTGCTTCCCCATCAACAACGGCAGCCTGGACCGCCTGTTGCGCGGCAGGCCATTTGCTCTTGCGCTCCTCGTATGCAATTATCTCCACAGCGGTCAGTCCAATGGCTGCACCATACAACCCTACGTTAACAAGATAAAAAACCTCATCGACATAAGGCTTCAGCCCACCGTGACTCAGGGCCATGTTCGCAAAATCCATCGCCAACAAGGCGGCCCCAGCGTACATCTGCACGTAGCCAAGCCAAGCTTCATCCATCTGCGCATCGAACACCTTCTTTCCCACGCGCATATGCTCTGCATTCGCCTTGGCCAATTCCAGAATGTCTTCTGCTGCCCACAAATAGTTGGTCGCGGCCGCCATCCGCGCAAGCCGGTCAGGACACGAAAGAGCAGTGAAGATCTCTGCCGGGGCAATGCCGCGGGAATAACGCCCCTCGGCCTCGCGGGCGCGAGCCAGGGCACTTCCCGGCAAGGCGACCTCGCTCGGAGAATTCGCCAAAGGGGATGATGACGAATATTCGAGCATCGCCACAACCCTGACCATGTCGGACCCCGATCCCATCTCCAATAATTCATCAGGCCTCGCCTGTGCCAGATGCAGACAAAAATCCAGTCCCTGAGTTTCGGGTTCCGCAGGTACCAAGCCATGAGGGTTGTAGCGCACCTCCGCACTCCTCGTAAATGCCGGCGCCACAAAATAGCGAACGCGCCCATTTCCGCCCAGCGAAGAAGGCAACCACCCATCTTCTGCCTCGGGCAGATGGGCAGTGGCACTGACCAAACCTGCCAGCCCGGAGGTCGCGCTGTCGAGCACCTGTCTTTGCTGCCCGCCACTGCCCGAGGTGCCAGCCGGCTTCATGAGTTGGCCGGCACCCACCAAGACCGCCCCACCCACCAATACAGCAATGACTGTCTCGGCCAGCGTAAAACCACCAGAGCGACTCTTCATAGTCCTGCTCCCTTTCACCGAAAATATCATGGATTTGCTCCTGCCAGAATTTCGGCGCCCCGACGATCGATTGTCTCCAGAACCCGGTCCTGCCCCTGCCATATATCCATCGACTTGTAGCGATTCAGACGGACCTCTGCCTGTATCAGGGATGCCGAATTCTGTATGATCCGTTCAGTAAAGACAGCCAATTCGTACAATGCAAATCCCGACTGGATAAGCGCCTTGCCGCTGATAGCTTGTTGCGTCCCAGCCGCTACGCACGCGGCGGCATCGATGCCCGCTGACGATGTGCAAATACTGGCATCTTTGGCACTTGCCGCCTGTATCGCAGTGATGAGGGTCGACCGTTCGTTAACCTGTCCGTAGAACGTTTGCACTGCAGCAGCCCCCCATATCAGAATGGTATTGAGATGAGGCAACAGCGTCAGCTCAGTGAAACGCTCAATCTCAGAATCACGATCAGCGGGCAGATCTGTGTTCCAACCGTGGGCCATGGCCAAAACGTTAAGAGCATTGATTTGGGTGGCACAGGATCCATTTCGGGCCAGGTCACGGACCTTTCGCATCCTGACGCTCTCGGTATAGTCCGCCGACCGTTCGCGCCCCGGACTTTCCAGATGGCCTGCAGAGTCCTCATTGGCGCCAGTGAAGCCGGCGACTCCAGCTGCGGCAAGCCCATAGACATCCATGCCGCCCGTTATCTCATCTGCCGGCAGACCACCGTCCGCACCACCACGGCCACTCTGCACCACTGCGAGTTCGCGGCACAGGTCATACCCGTTGACAGTTCGCGCAATATTCGGCGAATTCGGAAAAATATCGGTAGGGCGAAGCAGACGCTGATCAACGGTGTATCGCAGCCCCTGGAGATCTCCAGCAAGTTCACCCGGTGCATAGGCGGCAGCAACGTCCGACGGAAAATACCCCTTGACCCGTCCACTATCGCAGTCCTGAGCCTCACCCCGATTGGCGGCGGGACAGGGCAAACGCGAATTGGCGGCGGCGAACGCCTCCACAATGGAATCGGCCTGGATTAGCAGCCGGTTTTGTCCGGCGCTGCCCGCCGCCTGACTCTGCGTAGCCGCAACGCGATACGCCGCGAAACCAGCAAAGCTGAGCACCGTTGCCATCGCCGACACGGCCAACAGGCTCATGCCGCTCTGCCGCGCCCGCGAACGGGTTGAAAATTTGGGACGAATTATCTTCATGGTAAGAGATTTTTAATTTACCCTTTTTTGGCCTCACTGGGCTCGAGTAGGCGCACCTCGGCAAAGCAAGGCTCGAAGCGAATACGGTGGGCGCAGTTGCGCTACGACGTCAGGAGGCCGGAACTGCATTCGCATCTCATCCCTTCTTTGAAAAAATAGCCAAAAGACCAGCCGCGGGTTCGCTGGAAATCGAATCCGTTAGCGGAAAGCACATCGTCCCGTGAGTGAGGTCACGGTTTTCGGAATCCAGAGGTACTCTTAGCGCAAAGGCGGCATTCGCCTGTCCCCGCGCGCAAGCGTCCGGGGTGAGTGCCGTGTACGGCTGCGAAGCATCGAAGGGCTGCAAAGCCACAACCTTAAGCGCGCGCACGAAGGCCTGCTCGGCGTCCGCAGCCGCTGCTGCATCCGGTCTGACCAAGTCAGCCGCGGCCGATCGGAACACCGCGTAGCGGGGACGCATCTCCAGCATCGCGGTACCCGAGCGGTCCGACATCTCCAATGAGACAACTGGCAACCATCCCTCCCGCGCGCCATTGCCGCAATCGCCCTCTAACCCATTACCCGTCAGATCGGGACAAGGCAGGCGCCGGTTTGCAAGAGCAAACGCCACGACAGCGTCGTGCCCAGCCTTGGCCTCCGCCTGAGCGGCCTCCACCTGGCCCGACGCACTCGTCAACTGCAGAAGCCGGAGACCGGCGAGCATGAGGGTCGCGCTTATCACCAGCACGACCGCAAGTTCCACCAACGTGAAGCCACCGCTGCGGCTGCGCATCCGCGTCGCGGGAAAAAGGCTGCCGAAGGCACGCTTTGCGCGCCAGGCATCACCAAGTACGACCCGCCGCGGCATCAGTGACCTCCTTCGACAGCTCCACGACCCTCGTCAAAAAAAGACGATATGCCGAGCGCCAAAGCTTGGAACTCGATGTCGACTCGTATAACGCCATCCCCACCCCCGAGCTCTCCATTGGAATGTCTCCTCTTCGATGGCCGCCCGGCCTCCAATGAAGCTTCAGCAGCAACAGTGCTCGGCCACGCAGATGCTTGCGGGCATTGCAACTCGCGATCAAAAATCACCAACCCATCAGGGGATGGTCATCACCGACCCCGGACAGAGAACCTGGGATGACGCTTGGTCGATCGATCCCATCGCACGAAAAAACTCGCGTGGCCGGTCAAACCAGTATCATTCGCTGGACGACAGGCAATCAGAGTCGGTCAGCTTGTACGAAGAGCAAAAACAGGTGCATGCAGCAGATTCCGAGATCGAAACAATTGACCTTGCCTTCAACCAAGGTCTTTCGAGCAAGCGACAACGGCAACGTAGAACGAACCGCATCCTTAAAATATCGATCCAAACCGCCAACCACAACCGATGCTGACAGCGTAGCGGGCTATATCGCCAAATCGGATAGATGTTTACCCGTACCCCCGCCCCTTATGTGCTCTATTTGGCAATACCTGCCAATTCTCATTTTGACGCCAACTGCACAATCTCGGCGGCCAGTGACCTTTTGCTCCGACCTTTCAAGCGGACGAATATGGACCGCCGCAGTTCTGAGCCCAAGCAATCAGCCTCTACAGGAAAATCATTTCTGCAAATCTAGGCAAGACACACATATCGATCCTGCCTGCCACATTACGACGTCGTCCTGCGCAACGAAAACTGTTACACCACCGCGGCGGCCAAAATTGCAAATTCAGGTCATGGAGACAGTCAAGATTAAGCACACGGCTACCGCCCCCCCGCGACCGATTACTCAACTGCTCACATCAGCTCCCAGACGCCCCCAATCCGTGTCCGAAACCGCACTCGGACAGCAATTACATCAGCCGTGCTAAAACGTGAGCTAGCTGCGATTCAGCGGCCGACAAGAAGATATGCCGCCAATTCCACCGCTTCACCTTCTTCGGCATTGTTCATCGAGGCTCGTTCGTCGGCAGACCAGTTGATCGCCGAGAACATCGACGCCTCAAAGCCCTGCTGCCGGAAGTCTCCATCAGAAGCGTGCACACGCCCATCGGTCATTGAGTCGAAGGTATTCGCCACCGAAGGGGTCAGACCGGTGATACGTAATACATGCCGCGGAACATTCTGAGGTACCGCGGCCGTTGTACCGGGTAAAGTCCAGGAAACTGTCTCGAAACAAATCTGAATTTCGTGAGGAGCCCCGCTCTTGTCGGTATAAACGTAACGGTCGGGCGTCTCCCGACTGCGCCCAACGGGCAATTCAATGCCACGACTCAACATCGCGCCAATCAACGCGTCTCCGCAAAGGGGTCTGTTCAGGCCTCCACCTACGGCGTACGTCGGCGCAGTGGTGGAGTCACCCGGCTGAACGCCGAAGCTGCTCGACACGAACGCGAGATAACTCGAACGCCAACCCAGCACAAAATCGCTATACATGCGCTGGACCGCCGCTTGCCGGTAGACATTCATTCCCGCCATGGTCGCACCCATGAGCACGGCAATCACAATAAGAACGACGGACAGTTCCACCAAAGTGAACCCCGACTCATGGCGACGGACGGCAGAAGCACTCAGCAATTTTTTTTCAGTCATTATCAATTTCCCATAGAGCCAATATTCATTCCTGCCGCAATCGATGAGAAGGCACGGTCTTCGATCGCCGTAGCCAATTCGGTGAGCTGCCTCACCTCCTCTTTTTGAGCCTCATAGCCCGCGGATGCCGCGGATTCAAACGCTGCCGTTAGGCCGTCCAACTCTTTCATCTTATTTTCCAGCATCAGCGTATGAACCGCGATGTCTGCCCCGCCGGCTACACAAGCCAAAGAGGCTCCGGGTGCCCAGACGGTGGCGAGGGATGCACCCAAAGCCAAACCCGCCTGGGCCACAAGACTGACCGCATTGGCACAGGTGGCAGCGGCATTGGCCGATCTTGCGCCTAGCCGCACGTACTCGGTGTACAAATCGACCTTGGCATAGTCAATCAAGAATTTGGCGGACTCCAAGGTCATGCCGTCGAGTTGATACAGCTCCTCGGCAGCAAGTTTCATCATCCGGGCCGCGAGCGCAGTGTTCATATACGCACGCCCAGAACCGGCAACAAGTCCACCGCAGTTCAGCTCGCGCCATAGTTCCGATTGCAGGCGAATCACGCCAATACCCATCGCATCAAGGGCGGTGGCTTTTTGATCAACAGTCGCTTCGACAGTAGGGCTGAACACCTGATATGCGCTTGAGGTTTCACCGGCAAGGGACGCTCTCATGGCCCTGCCCAACACATGGCACCAATGCACGGCACGGTCTGTAGAATCGATGTCGAATCCGACCACACTGATCCCATCCTTGAAATCGAGACTGATCACGCCCAGGCCCGGCGCCCGGCTTGCCAAATCATCTCGGCCGACGACGTATCGCAAATTGCCCGCCCCGGCATCTGGCAGCCCGATCGTGATCCACGGCACGAAGCCTACGCGCTGGCTCATCCCTTCGCCACAGGACTCTCGCCCCAGGCTGTCCACCGCCGGGCAAGGCAGTCGTGAATTGCGCGCCAAAAAGGCACGTATGGCGCGGTCTGCACGGCCAGACATCTCCCACTCGGCGCTCCTACGATTTTCCGTCACAGTACCGCGCTCTAGCGTGAAAGCGGCGACGGTGAGAACACCCAGAATCATCAGGGCCAGAACCATCTCCAGCATGGAGATGCCAAACTGGCTGTACCTGGAGCGTTGTGGAGTCATTGGCTAAGTCCCAGACTTGCGAAGCGAAGCAGCTCGTTCCTTGAATCGTCCAGCGCGGCAGCATAAGAATTCTCGGTCGCCGCGGCACGCGCCGCCTCTATTTCGAGCGCGGGGAGATCTCTGTTGATCCAATCGTCAATGGTGCTATTTACGACGTCACGCTGAGCGCGAATTTGGATCAAAGTCGATGTATAGCCAGCCACGACCCCCATATAAGCGAACTCTGCGGGAATAGTCCACGGCATCCTGCCCACATGCATAATTTGCAGAATTACCATATCTGCAATGATCAGCGCCTCCCAAGAATTCAGTCTCGAGACACTGACCGCCGCGTTGGCTTGCCCGGCGTATCCATTCTGTATCGCGTTCTTCCAATGTTGAGTATTCAACTTCGCCAATGCCAGCAAATCTGTTGAAATGTCAACATACCGCGCTGCAGCAGCCGCACGCGAGAGGCGCTCGCCGCAATCCAGCGCCGAGAAGAGTTCGGGCGACGAAATCGCGCGAGCGACGCGCCCCTGAACGCTCTGCATTGCAGCGTCGGCTGAGCCAGGCAAAGCCACACCCGATGCGCTGTCAGCGGTTGCGCCAGAAGAGGAGTACTCCAATACAGCAAGGGCCGGCACACCGGTTCCATTGCTGCCAACTTGTATCTGTGCACCGGGGCCGATCTGTGCCAAGGAAAGGCAGAAATTGAGTCCGGGGGAGTTGATGGCAAGATTAGAGGATGGACTGAAGACCACAGACGGCACCTGCGTCACCGCCGACGCGACGTGATATCGAAGCCGGTTGCCCCGGGCATTGCCGGTCAACGAGCGCGGCAGCCACCCGCTGTCTGACGCCGGCAGCATTGCATGCGCACCGGCATAGCCGACCAGGGCTTCGTAAGCATCCTGCAGTCCGATGTCATCCCGTTTTGACGTGGTTCCAGAAATGATCCGCACGAGCTGCACTGCGATGAGCAATGCCATACCCGCCATCGTGACGACGATGATCATCTCGATCAGACCGATACCGCTCTCGCGTGAGGGGCGCCGGCACCGCCGACCAGCGAAATTCAGACGAAAATTCTTCAAGGACCCTCCCTCCACACCAGCGGCCCGAGTGCATCGACGCTCTTGAGCACTCCATCCTGCCCATCCCAAATCGGAACAAGGTCGTAACCGGCGTAGAAATCTCTTGCTCTCGAAAGCTCAATGGCTGCTGTAATGGACCTAGTCATAAGCGCAGCGGCATCCACAGCCACCGCGAGGCCCTGCGTGCCAACAATGATGGCTTGGGCCGCATGGACCCCTGCCGCGATGCAAGCTGCCAAATATCCGCCGGTGCATTCTGCCTCGCACTCCGACTCGAGCTCATGCATGCCTGTAATAAGGAAAGCAATGTCGCCGGCATAGACGGCGGCCTCATCAATGGCCATAAACGTCCAGGTCACCAACGCATTGGCCATCGGCCAGATAATGTACGTCTTATAGTCAAATGCGAGCTTCGAACGTATTCCAGGCATCGCGGCATGCCAGCTCGCAGCGACCGTCAACATGTTCAAAGATCCGATGATCGATGCGCAATTGGCCTCCCGCGCAAGTGCGCGAACGGTCACCTCTCGAACGCGCTCCCTGTAGATCGCATTCTGCTCCCTGTCTTCACTCTCGAACGATCCGGTCGCGCTTGAATTACGGCCCGTAAAACCAGAAGGGCCAGCCGACGAAAAACTGTAGGCGACCGGCTGCCTGGAACGCACGAGACCTGGCAGCCCGCCATCAGGATCACCTCCCAAAGGGCTCAGTAGCGCCAGCTCCCTACAAAAGTCATGACCGTTGACGATTTGAGGGTCATGGGGTTCTTTGGGAAAGTTGTCGCTGATCACCGACAGCCGTTGATCCGCAAAATATCGCAGGCCCCTGAGACGTTCTGCGGTGCCTGTTGGCGCCAGTGCGGCCGCCACTTCGGCAGGAAACCATCCTTTGGACAGTGTGCCGTCACATTGCTCGGTCCCACCGAAGACCTGGGCAGGACAGGGAAGTCGCCCTCTGATGGCGACAAACGCACGGACAGCTGCATCAGCCTTGTCAAGCAAGAGGTCCTGGGAAAGACGATCCGCCGCCAGCTGATTGACCTGCACACGTTGATATACGGCCAAGGTCACGATCGCCATCAACGCAGCAAGTGCCGCGGCGACCACTAGAGAAAAGCCGGACTGCTTGTGGCGTCCCCAAGCGACTGCGCGCGGCCGTTGACGTCCCTTCAGGGAGATATGAGGCATACAGATCACCGACGCACAGACATTGTCTGACCAATCAGGTCATAGACGGGCAGCACCAAAGCAGCAACGAATACCGCCAGCAAGGCACCTGCAACAAAAATCACCAGCGGCTTCAGAATTTCCGACAGAGTTGCCACGACACGACTGAGCCGTTTTCTGTACTCACCGGCGATGTAGATCAACTGTTCACTGAGCGTCCCCGATTCTTCGCCCACCCCGATGATGCGCAGCATCATCGGGGGAAATCCGCCGACTCGGCGCATTGCGGACGAAATTCGGTCGCCCCGCTCCACATACATCCGCACTGTTGCTAGCTTATCTTTGTAATGCAAATCCCTCGTGATTCCCTCGAGAACCGTAAGACTTCGAACGACATCCACGCCCGCTCTGAGCAACAGCGAAAAATATTCGGAAAAAAAGGCCATCGCACTGGCGAGCATCAGACGCTTAGCAACGGGCATGGCGTGCAAGACGCGATAAACCCCGAGTCTGAATTTGTAGCTCCCGTACCAACCAAAGACAGCCGAAAGAAGTGCCCCGATCATCAACGCCAACACGAGAAAGCCGTTTTGCCTTACCCAGTCCGACGTGGCGACCACCGCTATGGTCAGCGGTGGGAGCTTGATATTGAATTGTTTGAACAGCGATCCCAGATTGGGGACGACATAATAAAGCCAGAGCGCGGCCGCGCCGAAAATTGCGGTGAATACGAACGTCGGGTAGATGAGCGCCTGTTTCGAATCGGCTTTCAATGTCATGACCCGCTCGATGTGATCGGCGGCCTCGTGAAGCATGCGATCCATTGTTCCGGTTTCATCGCCCAAGCGGGTCAGATTGCGCACGGCCTCGGGAAACACACTGGGTTGCCGATCAAATGCCTCACCCAAGGTTACACCTGCGCGAAGATCGTCAAGAATTCGCCGCGCCACGCTGGCGACCGCAGGCCCCACAGACTCAGCGTCATCAGCAAGTGTCCGTACCGCATCGATGATCGGCACGCCGGCTTTGGCCAGCACGGCGAGATCCCGCAATAGCACCACCATGTCGGCATCTCTGAGCTTGCGCCCAGAAAGACCACGTGCCGAACGGGCCGCCTGGACGAGCGGCAAAGGAATCTGGCGCACAGAGAGTACAGCGCCCCCCTCATGCTCGTGCTCGAGCAGTTCTCGTGCAGTGTGGGGATCACCCACGTCGAAATCCCGCAGGCCTGAATGCACAGCGCCCACGGCATCGACAACGCGGTAGAAATACCAAGTCACGGCCCAACCCCGAGGCAGCGCACGATCTCGTCGCACGTGGTCGCCCCGTCGACGACGCGCCGTTTAGCGCAACTCTCTATGTCCCGAAAGCCGCTGCGCTCAGCGGCCCTTCTCAGTTCGGCACGGCGGGCATCGCCCGCGATGAGATCGGCAAGTTCGTCGTTGATGGCCAATACCTCATAGACGGGTACACGACCGTAATAGCCAGTGCCCCGGCAGTTGGGACATCCCTTACCCCGCATCCCCTTGGAGCCGAGGGGTCGGCCGAGCCAGCGGCACTCTCGTTCCGTCAGCTCGACCGATTCCGCGCATTCTGAACAGTTCTTGCGCGCCAGCCGTTGGTGGACGACTAGCAGAAGATTCTCAGCCACGATCGATGCCTGCCCACCCAATAGTTGAAGACGAGGCACCGCGCCAAACACAGAATTGACGTGCAGAGTCGAGAGCACCAAGTGCCCAGTTGTCGCAGCATCCAGCGCTGCGACCGCCGTCTCCGAATCACGCATTTCGCCGACCAGAATGACGTCGGGGTCGTGCCTGAGGAAATGCCGCAACGCCGACTGAAAATCGTAGCCGGTCTTTCGATTGACTTCCGTCTGACCGGCACCAGGAACCCTGTATTCCACAGGATCCTCGACCGTTAACACGTTGCGTTCGATCAGATTCTGCATACGCAACGCGGCGTGCAGCGTACTACTTTTGCCCGAGCCGGTCGGACCTGTTATGACAACAAGGCCAGAGGGCCGTCGCAGGCCCTGCTCCAGCAACAAGGTATCTTCTTCGTAATAGCCGATCTCGCGCAGTCCCTTCAGATCGTGGCTTTCCGGGAGCAGTCGCATCACCATTCGCTCACCAATATCGGTAACGATGGTGGAAAGTCTTACCGTGTGAGGAACGTCAAGAATCCGTGTATGAAAACTTCCGTCCTGCGGCTTTCGCTTTTCTGAGATATCAATCTCAGCGATCAACTTGATGTAGCTGCCGATTCGGGTGAGCTCCAGCGGCAGCGCAAATGCGGGGCGAAGAACGCCATCCACACGCAGTAGCACGTGAATGCTTGACGCGGCGGGTGCGATATGAATGTCGGTAGCACGCTCCTGCACTGCGAGATGCAGAAGATGCTGAAGAAATGCGGCCGGACTACGATTTCCATCCTTGTCGCCGGCCAGATTCCGGATTTCTGCCTCAATCAGGTCGACGATAGGATTCTGGGCAAAGAAGAAACTGTGCCTTATCAGCGTGCGCACACGAGAAAACTCGCCCAGCACAAAGCGACTGCGCAAGCCGCATCGACGCAATACCAGCTGCTGGACCTCTGTAGGATTGGCGTCTCCCAACAGAACCAGTAGATGCTCGCTGTCTCGTCGCAAAGGCAGGAACTCGGATTTCTGGCACAGTTCACGGTTGAACAAAGAAAGAATATCTGCTCCTGGGCGGCTGACCTGGTCAAGATCAGCGAACTCGATTTCAAGCAGTTCGCCAAGCAGCGCACAGACGATTCGCTCGCGCACCAATCCATTGTCGATAAGGACGCGCCACAACGGTTTGACTTCCACGCGCTGCTTCTGCTGCGCATAGCTTGCCTCAGCGCGCGAAAGTATTTCCCTTTCCTGCAGCTTGAGGGCCATAAGCCCACTGAGCCGGTCTACCGAGTATTCCATACCAGAGCAATCCGGAAATCAGTTATTGAGTGGTGGCCGAGCTACAAAAATCGACCGCCCCTCGATCTCTGAGAGCAACGTGTCGACTTCGGTTGCTTCTGGATGAATAAGCTTCAGCTTCCTCAGCCGCGCCACTGCGTCTTGAACCTTACCCTCTCGCGCATCCAGAAGCGCAAGATTCATGGTGGCGTTTAAATCGTCAGGCAGTTTGTTAAGAATGCGACCTAACAACCTACGCGATCCATCGGCGTTACCACGCATCTGTTCCACCCAAGCGGCTCTCCTGGATAAAGCGACGCTATCTGGCGGAAGAAGCGAACTAAGAAGACTCACGGCCGACGACGCCTCTGCCACATCACCGCGCCGTTGAGCTTGTGAAAAAAAGTCCATGAGACGCGATATTTCGGCTTCTCGTGCAACCATCTCCTGCCGCTCTAAGACCGCACGATCAGGCGCTGACTTCGCTGGGCTAACTGTCTTTCGAACGGGTGCAGGCATCACCTCGTCCGGCGAAGCCGCCGCCGCCGGGGCCAAATCGGCGGCAGACGCAATGCACGCAGACAGTGTGAGCAGAGCAGCCACCGGCGCAGCAACGCTGAGTCGCGACACCGAGCACCAGGGGCGAACTTTGTTTTTCATAGCAATGTCGCTTTCAGGAGAATCACCAATTCGCGGCTCGTCTGCGCATTGGAATTTGTGTCCAAAGCAGGACCGATCGCCGGAACGTCGCTCAGTCCCGGTACGCCTGCGTTGTTGACATTCGAAGACTGATCGGCAAGACCTCCCAGTACCACCAAGTCGCCACTCCGCAGGGACAGCGTCGTCGCAACCGCTTTCGAGTCCACAACAGGAAGAGTCACCGCATTACCACTTCCAAGTTGGACCAAGTTGAGCGTACCGGCGCGAACGATGGACTGATTGGGATGGACGAACAGTTCGATGGAGCCGTCCTCGCGAATTGCGGGTGTCAGACCGACCATCAATCCGGAAAAGAGCGAGTTCGTCTCGGAGTTGTAGGAAGTTTGGCTGACGCCCTGGACGACCGTGGTCGTGGCGGTCACCTTGGAGATATAGCGATATGTGGTGCCCACGCTCACAAATGCGGGCTCACCACTGCGGGCTCGCAAAGTCGGATTGGAGATCAACTTCACATTGCCAAAGGTACGAAGCGCGTTGACCACGGCCGACACCCTGTTCGAAGACAGGGCAATACCAGCGCCCCCCGTCGTGCCCCCTACCGTCTGCTCGGAAATCACCAACGAGCGCGGGTTAACTGAAAGGCCGTTCCCCGGTATTGCCCAAGTTGCCTGCGACAGCGTCCCGATCGTGCTGCCGCCCACCGCACTTGCACGATTACCAAGCAGCTGCCAATCGATGCCCAACTTGTGCGATTCGCTGAGCGCGACATCGATGATCTGCATATCGAGCTGCAGTTGGCGCCCTCGCACGGCGCGCGCCTGTGCAAGAAAATCCGACACCTGTCGCACCCGAGAAGGCTTGGCTCGTACAAAAAGCGTCTGGCTTCGCCGGTCCAGCGCAACCACCGGCTTCAACGACTCATCCTCAACTTTTGTTCCCTCAGGATCCTTGACGATGGTCTCCACCGATTTCAGGATGGAATCGAACGGATCGCTCTTCTGCCCGACTTCACCGCCGAATTTGACCGAACCTTGCAGTCCCTTGTCGCCGCCGGTGCCTCCAAGAACGTCGCCGCCAGAGTCCACATTCAATTTCACACTGCTGGACAGCAAGTCCACGGGAAAGACCTTCTGCTCCAGTGACGCGACACTGATCGTGTTGCCTGAACGGGTGGCACTCAAGTCGAACAGCTGTGTCACTGCACCTATTGCTTCTCGAGCAGAAACCTTGCTCAAGAAAAGGCTCGCCCTGCTCTCCGACTTCAAAACCTTGGGCTCGACAATCAAATTGAAGCCCAGGTCCTTGGCGATGGCCCACAGGAATTGATCGGCCTTCGCTTCGTACATGTCGAAGCTCAGAATTTTTTCTTCCAAGGGATCACGTTCGGCAATAATTGCCAAAGGCAGCTGTGGGCGCGCGACTTGACTGCGTTCCAGACCCGCACGCATTGCTTCGGAGGGAGACACCACATCACCGGCCGCTTGGGCAGCCTGAACCGCCGCTGAGGCCATCATGCTGCGATCGGTACCTGGCGCCTCTTCATCGCCTTTGAAAGCAGCCCGTGGAGACACGCATCCGGCGAGGAGCACCGAAATCGCACATCCGGCTGCAACCTGCGGCAATCGATATTTAAGATCAATCATGAACGTGTTACCTCTGCAAGCAACCTTGCTGCCGTTTCACTGGCCGTAGGTCTGGAAGAAACAAAGCAAAGCGTGTTTGCCTCGGCGGGCCGCCAATCAGTCGACTCAAACGGCACCTGCACCGCAAAGGCAACGTTGGCGCCCTCGGAAGAACACTCCGCTTCGCTACGTGCAATGACCGGTTGTGAAGGGTCTGCCGATGCCGATGCGGCCGCGGTCAACGAAAAGTAGAGTGCTTGTGACGGTGTATCGGCCTGCGCATTTGCAGGCCTCACCAAGTCGCTCCCTGCGGTTCTATAGACCGCGTAGCGGGGGCGGCGCAGCGTGTCGGCTGCTGCATTTCGATCGCTCATTCCCAGCGCAACCACCGGCAGCCAGCCGACACGCATGTTGACGTCGGTGCAATCGCCTTCATGTCCATCACCAATCACGTCGGGGCACGGAAGCCTATGGTTCGTTCGGGCAAATGAAACCAGGGCAGCGCGCGCAGCATCCGACGTGGACTGAGCACCAACGGATGATCCGCTGCTGTGCACAGAGAGCGCCCAATCCATGCCGCCCGCCGTCAAAATAGCGCCGATCACCAGAACTATTGCCAGTTCGAGAAGCGATATTCCGATCTGCCGATTTGCGTTAGCCGCAGATGGGCTCCTGCTAAATTTTCGGGCACTCGACAATTTTTCGGTCATTGCGCCCCCGCAGACTTCGTTCGCTCACCCGTACTAGCGGTGGGAGTCTGCATCCTGCCCACCACGGATTGAATCTCCTTGTATTTTTCTGCCAGTTTTGCCTTATTTGCTTCTTTTGCCTCTTTCGTTTCCGCTGGCGCAGCGCGCAGTTGCTCGATTTCCTTCTGCAGCTCTTGCATTCTGGATACACCGCGCAAGTTCGATCGGACGGCCTTGAGGTCAATCCCCCCCACAACACTGGAGCCATAGACACTCTCCAACTCCGCAATCGCCTTTTCGACTTCGACCGGATCTGGTTTGTTATTTGCTCGCATCGTTTGCAACTTCGCGGAAATTTGCTCCAGCCGCCGCATGCGTTCTGAGTCCGCGGCACTCGCCGCCGGCGGAACGTTACCGGGCCCCTGCGAAGCAGCATTCTTTGTTGCGCCCGCCGCGTCGCTCCTCTCCCACGGCGCGGCGAGTGTTCGACCCTCGGCGGGGGATTTCACAGGGTCGGCAGCCGAGGCTGGCCGCGGCGCCGGCTCAACGGCCGCGGGCGAGGCATTGCTCTCCGTTGTTGCGGAGGCGCCAGCACCTTCTTGGGGAGAGCACGCACATAGCAAGGAAACGGCAAGACAAACAGAGATCAGGCTAGGCGCACCGTCGAACATATGGCACTTCATGGCTTTTCCTTTTCGGCTTGAGCGGGCTTGGATGGAGCGAGGCTTTGAGGAACCGAATAGTTGGTCATACGGCCGCTGGCCTCTTGGATGACCACCGTTCCGTTCCGAATGAGGTGCACACGACTCCCGTCAGACAGGACATCGCCCTCGTGCTGAATTCGCTCGTCAATTACAGCGGCCGCGCCCCCGCCTTCGGAGATCAATACAACACTGATCTTGTGAGCAGCGGGCTCTTGAGGCTGGGGGTTTTCATTTGCGCGCTCGGCCGATGACATCTGATTGATCGGATAGCTACTCACACTGAGTGGCTCAATGCCGTCGAGCGCTGAGACATCGTTGAGTGTCCGGAATAGTTCCTGTCGCACCTGTGGCGTAAGCATTGAACCAGGCTGAGTTCCCCCCCCCGAATCAGTCCGTTGCGTATTTTTTCCTGAAATGGCTTTCCCGGAGGAAGACGAGAAGTGAATATGGGTCACAGCAGACAGAGCTGCGCCGATTGCAGCCATTGCGCCAGCGGCCATGATTGCCGTGTAGCACAGCGGTATCCATTTAGCCTTCATCGCTGCACCTGACCCTGCGGATTGCTTCTGGTCGACCTGATCTGATAGGAGAAAACCGTCCTACCATTTGCGAGACTTCCTCGTGCCTGGCCCTCTACTTCAGCAACAGAGAATCCCTGCTTTCTCAACAATGCGACAAAATCGGACAAGGCATCAGCTTCTGCACGATTGGCAGAAACATCCACAGTCGCATCGATCTGAATGCGTGGCCCTTGGCCAGAGGTGGAGTTCTGCGTGCCCGACCCGGTACTCGCGGCGCCGACAGTGCGTGCAGGCGTCTTTTCTGCCTGGACCGTATATACCCGCAGTACACGCACACCCGATCCACCTGCAGCAGCCAGTGCCCCTAATATTTGGGTCAGGTCCGGTGAACTGGTGAATGTGGATAGCCGTTCTACCAGTGCTCGCGTCTCCTCAAATGCGGGCGGCAATGTCGCTGCGCTTGCGCGCTGCCGTATGTTCTCTTCTATACGATCAGCTTCTTTTTCGGTTTGTTGAGCTGCCGTACGTAGGGAGGAAGTCGATAACGCGAATCCTGCAGCACCCGCGGCGGAGAGGGCGGCAATCGCCAGCGAAACCCAAGCCGCAGACCTCAATTGACTGAGCGCTGTCAATGCCGCTCGATCAGCCGGCGCACAAACGGCTAGAGAAGGACGATAGACGCGTCTCAGCGCAGCTAGGCCCGACATCCAGCCCGCTGAACCACCCGCAAGCGGTTCGTGCACGATCGGCACAATGCCAGTTTTCAGAGACGCGGCTATCTTGGCAATTATCTCCTTATCTATTGCCTCTCGATCAGGCGCCTCGACAAGTCTGCAGACCCACGAAATGGTGCCAAGCGTACTGATCGCGTCGGCCCCTGCTGGAGACTGAGCCAGTTGCGCGCGAATTCCCTCTGCAAGAACGCCGGCCATTGCAGAAAGATCCGAAGCATCTTCACTGAATGCCTGCGTGCTGAATTGAACCGGCGATCCACCGAGATTGGCGAGAAAAGTGAAGCGGCTTCCGCTTCGATAGATAAGAGCCTTGCCCTGCCCCAAGAAACGCCACAAGAGCGACATGATCGGCACGACAGCCACCGAATGGGATTGAGCCGAAGCCCAAACCTGAACGGCACGCCACCGCGTCGCTGGGTAAGCAGAGAAGAGAAGTTCGTACTCTCCTCCACGTCGAAACGAAGTATGCACAACGACGCTGGGCTCGCCATCGGTCAGCCCCTGTTGCCGAACATGGCGCCCAGCAAGGGCCGCTGCATGCTTTGGATCACCGCCCAGTCGGACTGTTTGCGTGATCGATTCTTCAATATCGACGATCAGAAGCAGATCCTCTTGAACGTCGAATTCGCTGGGCATCTGTTTGACGCCTTCTTGCTGATAGACCTCGCAAGTCGCGCCTCTGAGACAGGCAAGGCGGGAAGGGCTTCTCATTTTGCAACCCTGAACATGGAGCGGCCTTTGAGAACGACCTGGAAGTCTTGCGTTACGTCGCCAAACAATCCAGCAGTTGCGTCGGTCGCTGCAATATCGAACTCCTCGGCACTGAAAACCTGGCCTCGAAACGACTGTGCCTGAGACAAGATGTCCACAGCTGCCCTTCGTTTGGCCTTAGGCTCCCGGATATCGACGCCACGACCTACCCACTGCCCCGCCATCAGCCCTTTTTCCTTTGCAGCCTCTACAAATTGGGCAGCGAACTGAGCCATTTCGACTTGCTGGATCGACAGTTGATCGCGCGCGGACGCCTGCTTGAGACGAGTTTGCTGGAATTCCACGCTGGACCGCGCCTTGCTCCACACGTCAATGGAGTACCAGAGAATGGCCGTGGAGATGAACAACGCCAGACATGCAGATCCTGCAAGCCGCAAGGGTACAGACGAGCCACTCCCAACGCGCCTCGCCCTCGGCAATTCAGAAACATCAATAGTCATGATGAAAGTCGAAGACGAGGCGGCCGGATTATTGATTCATCTTGTAGTGAGCAACGACTGTTGCAACCTGATCTTCACCCGTTTGAGCCGTAGTTCCAGTGATTGCCGCCGTGTTATTGACCGACCAATCGAGGGTGCCAGCAGTGACACCACCGGACATATTGCCGTGCGCAACACCCTCTTGCCGGAACACGCCGGTATTGGCGTCCGCCGTCCCCTTCAGGCCGGACGACAGAGAACGAGCCAGATCTGGCGTAAGGCCGGTGATCACCATCACGTTACCCGAGCCCGAAGGGGTGCCAGGCGTATTCCACTGGAAGCAAACTTGGATTTCCTGCGGGTTGCCATTGCTGTCCTGATATGCATAGCGGTCTTCACGACCCGCGCCACGACCAGGCGGAAGTTCGATGCCCGCCTCACGCATCAGCGTAATCAGATCCATGCCGGCCTGAGCAGCGCGGGCCATGTTTGCGCCTGCACCATTGCTGCAGACGGCCGGCGGTGGCGTCACATTGCTCATGTTGCCGCCGGAGATAACGCCATTGCTGCCGGTGAAGTTTCGGCCGTTGATCATTTTTCGGGGCATTGCGGGGTCGTCGCCCACAGAAACTCCAAATCGCTGATAGTAGGCGTTATACGCCTCAGCCCATTGATTGAGAAATACCTGTCTCACGCGCACATATTCCGCATTGCGCTGCACGTCGCGACCGATCATCACTGCCGAGATGATCATGCCAATGACGATCAGCACCACTGCCATTTCCACGAGGGTAAAGCCCTGTTGGCCCCGCTTCGAAGCGGGATAGGAATTTCTGGATTTCATCGATGTTCCCTGAATTTGGAAGACTTGAGCCGCACATACGAGCGACCCTCTGGCTTCATTCTGCCGATCCCGCGGCATCGAATGGAGTGGGCGTAGTTTAGGCGAACGAAGGTTTTAATGCTGCGGAAAAAGTCACGCAAATCGTACTACGAAAGCCCTAACTCTGGCAAAAATTTTCATTTAGTTATTTTTTTAATTTTTTATCGGTACTTGCAAGAAGAAATTGTGAATCCTTAATCCCTTTTTCAGGAGAGCCAGTCAAAGCTTTTGTTGACTGAAATTCACAATATCGAAATTGTTTTATTACAGGGGTGCCTCGAACGACGGTTGGAGGGGTGGCAGAGATCCCTCAACGGCATCGCGCCAGCCGCAATCAATCCACGGAGACCCGCATCAGCACCTCCCCCGAAGCCCCACCGGGCAGCGAGCCGGTGAAGCTCCAGCTCACCGCCCCCGTACCGCCGATGGCCTGCACCGTGGCGCAGCCCACGGCCGCAGCCGGTGCCGCATTCGCCGGCGTCACCTTCGTGCACGTGCCCAGCTGCACGGGCGTCGTGCCCGCCTGCGCACTCACGAAGCTCGTGTACG
>NZ_QQAV01000007.1 GCF_003350475.1 Pseudacidovorax intermedius | reverse complement strand
TGGCTCTTTGCCCACTCGCCCTGCTCGGCACTGCCTTCTATCCGGTTCTTGTTCATCGGCTCGCAGCTTCGCTCCACGCTTCCTCCCCACACTCGGTCGCCCTCGTGCAGTTGCGCTTCACTTCGTTCGTCGTGATCAGCTTACGGCAGGACTTGCAACCGCAAGAGGGCGCCCATGCTGGGCGCACAAAGACAAGGCGGCCCGCTGGGGCCGCCTCGGCAGTGATGAACGAGCAGCCTGCCGCTCAATCCGGCACGACCGCCGTGACCTCGATCTCCACCTTCGCCCGGTCCTCGACCAGCGCCGAGACTTCCACCGCCGTCATGGCGGCGTTGTAGCAGTTGATCAGCTCGCGGAAGTGCTTGCCGATGGCGGGATAGGCCGCCACGTACTCGCGCTTGTCGGTCACGTACCAGGTCATGCGCACGATGTGCTCGGGGCTGGCGCCGGCTTCGCGCAGCACCTCGACGATGTTCTGCAACGCCTGGCGCACCTGCTCGCCCAGGTCGTCGGTGTGGAACACGCCCTGCGCATCCCAGCCGATCATGCCGGCCACGAAGACCATGCGGCCACGGGCGGTGACGCCGTTGGCATAGCCCTTGGGGCGCGGCCAGCCGGGAGGAAGAAGAACTTGCATGCGGGACTCCTGCGGGGAAAAACGTGGATTCAGTGGTGGGCCGGATCGGGCGCGAAGCGGGTCAGCGCCTCGCGCACGTCCGGCGGGAGGTCGATGGCGCGGTGGGTCTGCAGGCTGGTGAACACCAGCACTTGCCGCGAGGCCACGCGCAGTTCGCCGTCGGTGCCGGTGCACTGGAGCGCCAGCGTGAGCGAGCGTCCGCCAGCGCGCTCCACCGCCAGGCCCAGCTCGACGGTGTCGCCCAGCCGGCTGATGGCGCGGAAGTCGCACTCCAGCCGCACGATGGGCAGGCCGATGTGGCGGCCGGCGATCATGCCGGCGTAGTTGACGCCCAGGCCGTCGTTGAACCAGTCCTCCACCAGCTGGTTGAACATCACCAGGTACTGGGGAAAGAACACGATGCCGGCCGGGTCGCAGTGCGAGAAGCGGATGAGCTGCGTGCGCGCGAAGCGGCCCGGCGGTGAGTCGGCGGTCTCAGCCTGGTCGACAGAGGTGGCGACGCGGATCACGAGGCGGCTCCCGTCCGTTGCGCAGGCGCCGCTGGGCTCGCTTCGGTCGTCGGCGCCATCGAGCTCGCCTGCGCCGCCTGCTTGAGCACGAAGCGCTGCAGCTTGCCCGTCTGCGTGCGCGGCAGCTGCGCCACGAAGACCACCGAGCGCGGGTACTTGTACGGCGCCACGGTCGCCTTCACGAAGTCCTGCAGCGTGCGCACCATGGCCTCACCCGCTTCGCCCTGGCCGGCACGCAGCACCACGAAGGCCTGCACGATCTGGCCGCGGTCAGCGTCGGGCGCACCGATGACGGCGCATTCGGCCACGGCCGGGTGCTGCATCAGCGCCTCTTCCACCTCGGGCGCGGCGATGTTGTAGCCGGCCGAGATGATCATGTCGTCGGTGCGCGCCTGGTAGAAGAAGTAGCCGTCGGCGTCCATCACGTACGCATCGCCGGTGAGGTTCCAGCCGCCCTGGACGTACTGGGCCTGGCGCGGGTCCGACAGATAGCGGCAGCCCGTGGGACCCTGCACGGCCAGGCGGCCGACGGTGCCTGGCGGCAGCTCGTTCCCGACCTCATCCACGATGCGGGCGCGGTAGCCGGGCACCGGCTTGCCGGTGGCGCCGGGCCGTGCGCCGGCCTCGTCGTGCGAGATGAAGATGTGCAGCATCTCGGTCGAGCCGATGCCGTCGATCAGCTCGATGCCGGTCGCCTTCTTCCACAGTGCGCGGGTGGTGGCGGGCAGCGCCTCGCCGGCCGACACGCATTTGCGCAGCGGCGTGGCGCGCAGCACGGCGCCCTGCTCGGCGAGCAGCCGGTACGACGTGGGCGCGGTGAACAGCACCGTGGCGCCGAAGTCCTGGATGCCCTGCAGCAGTTGCGCCGGGCCGGCCTTCTCCAGCAGCACGGTCGAGGCGCCCACATGCATGGGAAAGAGCACCAGCCCGCCCAGCCCGAAGGTGAAGGCCAGCGGCGGGCTGCCGATGAACACGTCGTCGGCCATGGCGCGCAGCAGGTGCGGCGGCCAGCAGTGGCACACCGCCATCACGTCGCGGTGGAAGTGCATGGTCGCCTTGGGCACCCCGGTGGTGCCCGAGGTGAAGCCGAACAGGCAGGTGTCGTCGGCGGCCGTGTCCACGTTGTCGAAGACAGGCGAGGCCTCGGCCATCAGCGCCTCCAGGCTGTCCGGGCCTTCCGCATGGAAGTGGCGGACGTGCTGCAGCACCGGCGCCTTCTGCGCGGCCTGCGCCAGCTCGTCGGCGAGGGCGGCGTCGCACAGCGCGTGCGTGACCTGGCCGATCTCCAGGATGGGCACCAGCTCCTTGGCGCGCAGCAGCGGCATGGTGGCGACGGCGATGCCGCCGGCCTTCATCACCGCGAACCAGCAGGCCGCGAGCATCGGGTTGTTGGGCGCGCGCAGCAGCACGCGGTTGCCCGGCACCAGGCCCATCTGCTTCACCAGCACGTTGGCGATGCGGTTGGCCTTGTCCCGCAGCTCGGCATAGGTCCAGCGCAGGCCGGGGGCCAGGAGGCAGGGCCGGTCGCCACGGCCTTCGGCGACGTGGCGGTCCAGCAGTTCGGTGGCGCAGTTCAGCCGCGCGGGCATCTGCAACTCGGGCAGTTCGAAGATGAACTGCGGCTGCTGCTCGGGCGGCGGCAGGTGCTCGCGAGCGAAGGTGTCGACGTGGGCGCTGGCGGTCATGGCGGTCTCCGGCCGTGTCCGCTCAGGCCGCCTTGGCGGCGCCGGCCTCGCGCAGCAGCTCGCGGCCGATGATGAGCTGCTGCACCTCGGTCGCGCCTTCGTAGATGCGCAAGGCGCGGATCTCGCGGTAGAGCCGCTCCACCGGCTGCTCGCTGACCACGCCCAGGCCGCCGAACATCTGCACGGCCGCGTCGATGACCTGCTGCGCGTTCTCGGTGGCGGTGAGCTTGGCCATGGCCGCGTCCTTGGTCACCGGCTCGCCGCGGTCGCGGCGCCAGGCGGCGCGGTAGGTCAGCAGCGCGGCGCTGTCGATGGCCGTGGCCATCTGCGCCAGCCTGGCCTGCGTGAGCTGGAAGTCGGCCAGCACGCCGTTGAACATGCGGCGCGTGGTGGCGCGGGACAGGGCCTCGTCGAAGGCGCGGCGCGCAAAGCCCAGCGCGGCAGCGGCCACCGAGGTACGGAACACGTCGAGCGTGCGCATCGCCACCTTGAAGCCCTCGCCGGCCGCACCCACGCGTTGCGGGGCGGGCACGCGGCAGTTGGTGAAGCGCAGGCGGGCCAGCGGATGCGGCGCGATCACTTCGATGCGCTCGGCGATCTCGAAGCCGGGCCTGCCGGCCTCGACGATGAAGGCACTGATGCCGCGGGCGCCGGGCGCCTCGCCGGTGCGCGCGAACACCACGTAGAAGTCGGCGATGCCGCCGTTGGAGATCCAGGTCTTCTCGCCGTCGAGCACGTAATGGTCGCCGTCCTGCCGCGCGCTGCACTGCATGGCGGCCACGTCGGAGCCGGCGTCGGGCTCGGACAGAGCGAAGGCCGAGATGGCCTCGCCGCGGGCCACACGCGTCAGGTAGCGCTCGCGCTGCTCGGGCGTGCCGTGCAGGCTGATGGCGCCACTGCCCAGGCCCTGCATGGCGAAGGCGAAGTCGGCCAGGCCGCTGTGGCGGGCCAGTGTCTCGCGGATCAGGCAGATGGCGCGCGCGTCCATCGTCTGCGCCGATTCGCCGACGGCGTGCTGCAGCCAGCCGCCCGCGCCGAGGGCCTTGACCAGCGCGCGGCATTCGGCGTCCACGTCGTGGCCATGGTCCTGCGAGATGTTCTGCGCGGCCCAGGCGTCCACGGCCTGCGCCAGTGCGCGATGGCGCGGCTCGAAGAAGGGCCAGTCGAGGTAACTCTGGTCCGCCATCTCAGTCCCCTTTGAAGACGGGCTTCTGCTTCGCCACGAAGGCCTCGTAGGCCCGCGTGAAGTCCTGCGTCAGCATGCACAGCGCCTGGGCCTGGGCCTCGGCCTCGATGGCCTGTTCGATGGTCATGGCCCATTCCTGGTGCAGCATGGTCTTGGTGATGCCGTTGGCAAAACTGGGGCCTTCGGTCAGCTGGGCGGCCAGCTTCTGCGCTTCGGCCAGCACCTCTTCGGGCGCGCACAGGCGGTTGAAGAAGCCCCAGCGTTCGCCCTCCTCGCCGCCCAGCGCACGGCCGGTGTAGAGCAGCTCGCTCGCCCGGCCCTGGCCCACGATGCGCGGCAGCATGGCGCAGGCACCCATGTCGCAGCCGGCCAGGCCCACGCGGTTGAACAGGAAGGCGGTCTTGCTGCGGGCCGTGCCCAGGCGCAGGTCCGAGGCCATGGCCAGGATGGCGCCGGCACCCGCGCACACGCCGTCGATGGCGGCCACGATGGGTTGCGGACAGGTGCGCATGGTCTTGACCAGCTCGCCGGTCATGCGGGTGAACATCAGCAGCTCGGGCGCCTTCAGCCGCACCAGCGGGCCGATGATCTCGTGCACGTCGCCGCCGGAGCAGAAGTTGCCGCCGGAGCCGGTGAGCACCACGGCTTTCACGTCGTCGGCCCACTTGAGCTGGTGGAAGAGGTCGCGCAGCTCGGCGTAGCTGTCGAAGGTGAGCGGGTTCTTGCGCTCGGGCCGGTTCAGCACGATGGTGGCCACGCCGTCGGCGACGGACCACTGGAAGTGCTTGGCCTCGTAGCCGGCCAGGGGGCGCTGGTTGCCGGCCACCAGGGCCAGGTCCACGCGGGGAATGCTCTCGCTCATGCGGTCTCCGTTCTTTGCTGTCTGCGTTGGGGGGTGGAAGGCGACGGCGCGGTCACATGACCTCGCCGCCCGCCACGGAAATGGATTGGCCGGTCACGGCGCCGGCACCCTCGCCGCACAGCCAGGCGACGGCATCGGCCACCTCGTCGGGCTGCACCAGGCGGCCCTGCGGGTTGCTCTTGACGAACTCGGCCCGTGCGGCCTCGGGGCTGCGGCCCGTCTTGGCGACCACGCGCTCGATGCTCTGGCGCACGATGTCGGTCTCGGTGTAGCCGGGGCACACGGCATTCACGGTGATGCCCTTGGTGGACAGCTCCAGCGCCAGCGAGCGGGTGAGCCCCACCACGCCGTGCTTGGCCGCGCAGTAGGCCGACACGTAGGCATAGCCCACCTGCCCCGCCGTGCTCGCCACGTTGACGATGCGGCCCCAGCCCGCCGCCAGCATGCCCGGCAGCACGGCCTGGCTGCAGACCATGGTGCCGGTCAAGTTGACGGCCAGCATTCGCTGCCAGAGCGCCATGTCCATCTTGTGGAAGGGCGCGCTCTCGGCCTGGCCGGCGTTGTTGATGAGTGCGGCGACGGGGCCGAAGCGGCCTTCTGCTGCAGCAAGCGCGGCCGAGACCGCCCCGGCATCGGCCACGTCGGCGCTGACGGCGAACAGGTGCTCAGGGTCTTCCGCGGCCACCGCCTGCACGGCCTCGGCGCTGCGGCCCAGCACGGTCACGTTCCAACCCTCGGCCACCAACCGCCGCGCGATCGCGGCGCCGATGCCGCGTCCGCCGCCGGTCACCAGCGCATGGCGCGGGCCCGTGGTGCCGCTCACTTGGCGGCCCCCGCCGCCTCGGCCATGGCCTTCTCGCGGGCGAAATTGGCTTCCATCTGCGGCTTGGCCGACCGGTACTGCTTGGGCCACGCGATGGCCGTGTAGCCGATCTTCGCGGCCTCGGTCAGCGTCCACGCCGGGTTGGCCAGGTGCGGACGCGCCACCGCGCACAGGTCGGCGCGGCCGGCGGCCAGGATGCTGTTGGCATGGTCGGCCTCGCTGATCGCGCCCACGGCGATGGTGGGAATGCCCGCCTCCTGGCGGATGCGGTCCGCGAAGGGCGTCTGGAACATCCGGCCGTAGACCGGCTTTTCCTTCTTGCTCACCTGGCCCGACGAGCAGTCGATCATGTCCGCGCCAGCGGCCTTGAAGGCCTTGGCGATGGCGACGGCGTCTTCCGGCGTGATGCCGCCCTCGACCCAGTCGTGGGCCGAGATGCGGACCGAGATCGGCTTGTCCGACGGCCAGGCCGCACGCACGGCGGCGAACACCTCCAGCGGATAGCGCAGGCGGTTCTCCAGCGAGCCGCCGTATTCGTCGGTGCGCTGGTTGGTCAGCGGCGAGATGAAGCTCGACAGCAGGTAGCCGTGGGCGCAGTGCAGTTCCAGCCAGTCCGCGCCGGCCTCGGCGGCGGCGCGGGTGGATGCGACGAACTGCGCCTTCACCTCCGCCATGTCCTCGTGCGTCATGCCGCGCGAGAGCTGGCTCACGCCCTCCAGGTACTGCTGCGGCGAGGCCGACAGCAGCGGCCAGTTGCCCGACTCCAGCGGCTGGTCGATGCCATCCCAGGCCAGGCGGGTGGAGGCCTTGGCGCCGGCATGGCCGATCTGGATGGCGAACTTCGCATCGGTGTTGGCGTGGATCCAGTCCGCGATGCGCTTGAAGGCGACGGTGTGCTCGGGCTTGTAGAGGCCGGGGCAGCCGGGGGTGATGCGGCCCTCGGGGCTCACGCAGGTCATTTCGGCAAAGACCAGTCCGGCCCCGCCCATGGCGCGGGCGCCCAGGTGCACCAGGTGGTAGTCGCCGGCCACGCCGTCCACCGCCGAGTACTGCGCCATCGGCGAGACCACGATGCGGTTCTTGAGGGTGACGCCGCGCACCGTGTAGGGCGTGAACATGGGCGGCGGCGGGGTCTTGCCCTCGGGCACCGGCACGTCGGCGCGTTGCGCGAACCAGCGCTCGTAGCCTTCGAGCCAGCCGCGGTCGCGCAGGCGCAGGTTCTCGTGGCTGATGCGCTGGCTGCGCGTGAGCATCGAGTACATGAACTGCTCGGGCTCCAGCTGGTCGCAGTAGCGCTTGCCACAGACCTCGAACCATTCCATGGCGTTCCAGGCGGCGTTCTGGATGCGCAGCGTCTCCACGCGGCGGGCCTCCTGGTAGGCCTTGAGCACCTCGGGGATGTGCTCGCGGGTGTCGCCCTGGGCGGCGAACAGGCGGGCCAGCTCGATGGCATCCTCGATGGCCAGCTTGGTGCCGGAGCCGATGGCGAAGTGCGCCGTGTGCACCGCGTCGCCCATCAGCACCACATGGCTGCCGTGCTCGTTCTGCAGCGACCACTGCTCGCAGACCACGCGCTGGAAGTTGATCCAGGCCGAGCCGCGCAGGTGCCGCGCGTTGGTCATCAGTTTGGCGCCCTGAAGGTCGCCCGCAAAGATCTCTTCGCAGAACTCGATGGACTGCTGCTGGTCCGCCTGGTCCAGGCCGTGGGCCTTCCAGGTGTCCTCGGTGGTCTCGACGATGAAGGTCGAGGTGGTGTCGTCGAACTTGTAGATGTGGGCCTGGAACCAGCCGTGCTCGGTGCGCTGGAAGTCGAAGGTGAAGGCCTCGTAGACCTTGTTGGTGCCCAACCAGATGAAGCGGTTGGGCCGCGCCACGATGTCGGGCTTGAAGACGTCGGCGTACTTGCCGCGGATGCGCGAGTTGACGCCGTCGCTAGCGATGATGAGGTCGGCGTCGGGATAGTCGGCGTCGCTGTCGGCCTCGGTCTCGAACACCAGGTTGACGCCCAGCGCCTCGCAGCGCGCCTGCAGAATGTTCAGCAGCTTCTTGCGGCCGATGCCCACGAAGCCGTGGCCGCCCGAGCGGATGCGCCGGCCCTTGAACAGCAGCTCGATGTCGTCCCAGTGGTTGAAGGCCTGCTCGATCTCGTCGGCCGTCTCGCGGTCGCAGGCGCGCATGTTCTCCATGGTGGCGTCCGAGAAGACCACGCCCCAGCCGAAGGTGTCGTAGGGCTTGTTGCGCTCGACCACGGTCACCTGGTGACCGGGGTTGTGCTTCTTCATCAGCAGTGCGAAGTACAGGCCGGCCGGCCCGCCGCCGATGCAGACGATGTTCATGGAGAGGCTCCTTTGCGATGGCTTGGGATGGAGTCTCCTCCTCAATTAGTTTAGTTGTCAAGCAAATTGGACGACACCCAGGTCGCGTCCGCAACTCCTGCAGCGGGTGGACAGGCGCTGCGGCCAGCGGATAGCGGCGGTGCGGGGCGCTTCCTAGCATGGCCCTGCCACGGTCGGGACAGCCCCGCCGGTGCACCGCCAACCCTTCTTCGTCCCTCTTCCTTCCTCTTCGTCTGCATCCGCCAGGAGAACCATCCATGAGCCGCAAGATCGCCATCGTCGGAGCGGGCCAGTCCGGCCTGCCCCTGGCCCTCGCCCTGCAGGGCCGGGGCGACCAGGTCACCCTGCTCACCAACCGCAGCCCGGACGACCTGCGCCGGGGCAAGGTGATGTCCAGCCAGTGCATGTTCGACAACGCGCTGCAGATCGAGCGCGACTTCGGCCTGGATCGTTGGGCGGACGACTGCCCGCCCGTGGAAGGCATCGGCCTGACGGTGCCGCACCCCGAGCAGCCCGGCGAGCGCCTGATCGACTGGTCCGCCCGGCTGGACCGCCCGGCGCAGGCCGTGGACCAGCGGCTGAAGATGCCAATGTGGATGGAGCTGTTCCGCGAGCGCGGCGGCAACCTCGTGCTGCAGGACGCCGGCATCGCCGAGCTGGAAGAGTTGGCTGCCACGCACGACCTGGTGGTCGTGTCGGCCGGCAAGGGCGAGATCACGCGCCTGTTCGAACGCGACCCGGTGCGCAGCGTGTTCACCCAGCCGATGCGCGCGCTGGCCCTGACCTATGTGCATGGCATGGCGCCGCGCACGCCCTACTCGCGGGTGTGCTTCAACCTGATTCCGGGCGTCGGCGAGTACTTCGTCTTCCCGGCGCTGACGCTCAGCGGGCCCTGCGAGATCATGGTGTTCGAGGGCGTGCCCGGCGGCCCGATGGACTGCTGGGGCGACATCCGCACGCCCGAGGACCATCTGTGGCAGAGCCTGAAGATTCTCGACACCTACCTTCCCTGGGAAGCCGAGCGATGCCGCGACGTGCGCCTGACCGACGACGGCGGCGTGCTGGCCGGCCGCTTCGTGCCGACGGTGCGCCGGCCGGTGGGCACGCTGCCCTCGGGCCGCCAGGTCTTCGGCATGGGCGACGCAGTGTGCGTGAACGACCCGATCACGGGCCAGGGCTCCAACAATGCGACCAAGGCCTTCAAGGTGGTGCACGACGCCATCGTGGCGCGCGGCGATGCGCCTTTCGACGCGGCCTGGATGAACGCGACCTTCGAGCGCTTCTGGGACTATGCCCAGCATGTGGTGCGCTGGACCAACACGCTGCTGGAGCCGCCGCCGCCCCATGTGCTGAACCTGCTGGGCGCGGCGGGCCAGATCCCGGGCGTGGCGCATGCCATCGCCAACAACTTCAACCATCCGCCGGGGTTCTTTCCGTGGTGGACCGATGCGCAGGCCTGCGAGCGGTTCATCGCGGAGCAGGCGGGGGCTGCTGTCCCAGCTTGAGCGGGTGCCGCTCGTCGGTTCGTCGGTCGTCGGTTCGTCGGTTCGTCGGTCGGTGGTCCGTTGGCGATGGTCCGGCCCTGGTGCCGGTGAGGGCGTGGCGGCGCTTCAAGTGGGGCGGTCGGCGCTGCGCGCCGACTTCCCTGCGGTGCTCGGGCAAACGGGCCGCGGCAGAACTCGCTACGCGCTGCGCGCTGCGCTCAAACAACTGCCGCGAGTCAGTTCACGAAGCGGGCCTGTCCTTCGGCAGGCCCGCAGCCCGTCCGCCCTGCGCTCCTCGGCACCCCACAGGCGCGCCGCCACGCCCTCACCGGCACCAGGACCTGCGTTGGGGTGATCGGCCGGCACTACGTCCTGCACCCCGCACACCGCACACCGCACACCGCACTCCGCACCCTGTGCCTGTGCCTGTGCCTGCACTCTGCGCCGAAGCAGGCTCACTTGTCGTCAGCGCTGGACTCCTCCCCCACTGGGGGAAGGCAGGGATGGGGGCCAGTGCGCCGTTACGGTTGTTGTGCAGACAACCCCTGCCTTTTTGATGCCCACCGCGCGTCTCCACGCGTCGGCGCTGGGCCCAGGGCGCGCGGGCGATTTCGGGGTCGGCGAGGCGCGCAGGATGGACGGGCTGCAGGCCTGCCGAAGGACAGGCCTGCTTCGTGATCTGACTCGCGGCGTTTGTCTGAGCGCAGCGCGGAGCGCGTAGCGAGTTATGCCGCGTGCCCGTCCATCCGAGCACCGCAGCGGAGTCGGCCCGCAGGGCCGACCGACCCCGTATGAGCCCGCGCGCCCTGGGCCCGGCGCCGGCGCGCACCCCGGACCTGCCACCGAACAGATGGAGCCCGCCACCCTCTGAACACCTCGTTCATGGCAACTGCGAGAGACCCGACACGCGAGCCAACGACCGAGCCACAAACTTCCGTCGCGATTCGGATAGCCACCCGCCCGAACCGGATAGCCCCGCACGCAAGCCAAGGCAAAGATGCCAACCATGGCAAGCCCCGCAAACCCAGCCCCAGACGACGTGCTGCTCATCGGCAGCGGCATCAACGGCCTCGTGTGTGCCGCCCTGCTCGCCCGCAAGGGCCGCAAGGTGCGCGTACTGGAGCGCGAGTCCACGCTCGGCGGCTGCATCCGCACCGATGAGCTGACGTTGCCCGGCTTCCGGCACGACACGCTGTCCACCGCGCATCCGCTCTTCCTCGTCGGCCCCGCCTACGCGGCCCTCGGCAAGGCCCTGCACGAAGCGGGCCTCGCCTACTGCAACACCGACAGTCCCACCGGCGTGCTGATGCCCGATGGCCGGCACCTGGTGCTGTCCACCTCGCGCCAGCTCAACCGCCAGCGCATGGAAGCCCTGCATGCCGGCGACGGCGCGGCCTTCGTGCAGACGCTGGAAGGCATGGCCGAGCGCGCACCGCTTGTCTTCTCGCTGCTGGGCAACGAGCTGTGGAAGCTGAACACCGCCCGCACCCTTGCCGGTGCAGCCTGGAAGGACGGCCCGCATGCCCTGGCCGGCTTCTTCGGCGAAGCCCTGACGCCCGCCCGGCCCTGGCTGCAGCAGCGCTTCGGGTCGGGCCTGGTCGGTGCGCTGCTCGCGCCCTGGGTGCTGCACTGCGGCCTAGGGCCGGACGCGCCCCTGTCGGCCCTCATGGCCCAGGTCGTCGCCCTCACGCTGGAGGCCGTCGGCATGCCGCTGGTGCAGGGCGGCAACGCCAACACCGTGCGCGCCTTCGAGCGGCTGATCCGCGAGGCCGGCGGCACGCTGGAGGCCGGCTGCGACGTCGAACGCATCCTGGTCGAACGCGGCCGTGCCGTCGGCGTGCGGCTGGCCGGTGGCCGCGAACTTCGGGCCAGCGAGGTGGTGGTCAGCGCCACGCCCACGCAGCTCTACGGCCGCCTGCTGGCGCCCGAGCACATCCCGCCCGAGATCGCCGGCCAGGCGCGCCAGTGGCGCTACGGCAAGGGCAACATGCAGATCCACCTGGCCCTCTCGGAGCCGCCGCAGTGGCCGGATCGCGCGCTCGACAAGGTCGGCTACCTGCACCTGAGCGGAGGGCCGGACGCCATCTCCCGCGCCGTCAACGAGGCCGAGCGCGGCCTGCTGCCTGCCGCGCCCACGATCTGCGTGGCACAGCCCACGGCGCTGGACCCGAGCCGCGCGCCCGACGGCCGGCACATCCTGTGGATCCAGCTGCCCGAATGCCCGCGCGAGCCCGTCGGCGATGCGGCCGGCGAACTGGAGGTGCCACCCGGCGGCCAATGGACGGAGGCACTGCGCGAGGCCTATGCCGACCGCGTGATCGCGCAGATCGCCCGCCATGCGCCCAACCTGCCCGGCAGCATCCTCGGCCGCGCCGTGCTCTCGCCGGCGGACCTGCCGCGCCTCAACATGAACCTGGTCGGCGGCGATCCCTATGGCGGCGACTGCGCGCTGGACCAGTACTTCCTCTGGCGGCCCCTGCGCGGGCTGCGCAACCACGAGACGCCCGTCGCCCATCTCTGGCACATCGGCGCCTCCACCCATCCCGGGCCGGGACTCGGCGGCGCGTCGGGTGTGCATGTGGCCCGGGCCCTCGGGGCGCTGTGACGACTGCATCCGCAGCCCCTTCCCTCTTCATCGCTTCCCTGCTCGCACTCTTCCCACGGAGCCCACGACCATGACCGCCTCCCTCGCCCAGTTCGCCCAGGACATCGCCACCGGCGCCCTGCGCATCGTCGACCTGACGCAGACCCTGTCGCCCCGCTTCCCGGCCCTGCAGCTGCCGCCCCAGTTCGGCCAGGTGTGGGCCTTCAAGATGGAGCGCATCTCGCAGTACGACGAGGCCGGCCCCGGCTGGTACTGGAACAACTTCTCCTGCGGCGAGCACACCGGCACGCACTTCGACGCGCCCGCCCACTGGATCACCGGCAAGGACCATCCGGCCAACACGGTGGACACCATCGACCCCAGCGTGTTCATCGGCCCGGCCTGCGTGATCGACGCCAGCGCCCCGGTGGCCAACAACCCCGACTGGCTGCTCACCGTGGACTTCCTGCGCGCCTGGGAAGAGACCCACGGCCGCATCCCGACCGGCGCCTGGGTGCTGCTGCGCACCGACTGGTCGAAGCGCATCGACGACCCCGCCGCCTTCGTCAACATGCGCGAGGACGGCGCCCACACGCCCGGCCCCACGCAGGAGGCCGTCGAATGGCTGATCGGCGAGCGCAACGTGCGCGGCTTCGGCGTCGAGACCATCAACACCGACGCCGGTCAGTCCTATGCCTGGCCGGTGGCCTACCCTTGCCACACGCTCATGCATGGCGCCAACAAGTACGGCCTGCAGTGCCTGAAGAACCTCGACCAGTTGCCGCCCCAGGGCGCCATCGTGCTGGCCGCGCCCCTGAAGATCGAGGGTGGCTCGGGCAGCCCGCTGCGGGTGCTGGCGCTGGTGGGCGCCCAGCGCTGAGAACGCCGTCATGCGACGGGGCAAGCGGTCATCTCGCCGCGTGATACCCCCATGACTGCGCCCCCCTGCACCGCGGACTTCCGGCTTCCTAAAGTGCGCCTCGTCCGGCCCGCCCTCGCGGCCGGCGAGACCACCCCAAGGAAGAGACAGTCCCACGATGCAACCCGACGTGCTCGTCATCGGCGGCGGCAATGCCGCGCTGTGCGCCGCGCTGATGGCGCGCGAGGCCGGCGCCAGCGTGCTGCTGCTGGAGGCCGCGCCCCGTGCCTGGCGCGGCGGCAACTCAGCCCACACCCGCAACCTGCGCTGCATGCACGATGCGCCGCAGGACGTGCTGGTCGACGCCTACCCGGAAGAGGAGTTCTGGCAAGACCTGCTCAAGGTCACCGGCGGGCAGACGCAGGAGCCGCTGGCGCGGCTGACCATCCGCCATTCGGGCCACTGCCGGCCCTGGATGCGCCGGCACGGCGTGCACTTCCAGCCGCCGCTGTCGGGCGCGTTGCATGTGGCGCGCACCAACGCCTTCTTCATGGGCGGCGGCAAGGCGCTGGTCAATGCCTACTACCGCAGCGCCGAGGCCCTGGGCGTGCAGGTGCGCTACGAAGCACCGGTTGCGCAGCTGGAGATCGAGGACGGCCGATTCGTGGCCGCCCACACGGCAGCGGGCGAACGCATCGCCGCCCGCAGCTGCGTGCTCGCGGCGGGCGGCTTCGAATCGAACCGCGACTGGCTGCGCGAGGCCTGGGGCCGCAATGCGCGCGGTGAATTCCCCTCAGACAACTTCCTGATCCGCGGCACGGCCTACAACCAGGGCGTGCTGCTGCGTCACCTGCTGGACGCGCAGGGCGCCGACCGCATCGGCGACCCGACCCAGGCCCACATGGTGGCCATCGACGCCCGTGCACCGCTGTACGACGGCGGCATCTGCACCCGCATCGACTGCGTGTCGCTGGGCGTGGTGGTCAACCGCCAGGGCGAGCGCTTCTACGACGAGGGCGAGGACTTCTGGCCCAAGCGCTATGCCATCTGGGGCCGGCTGGTGGCCATGCAGCCGGGGCAGATCGGCTACTCGATCATCGACAGCCAGGCCATCGGCCGCTTCATGCCGCCGGTGTTCCCGGGCATGAAGGCCGACAGCCTGCCCGAGCTGGCCGCCCAGCTGGGCCTGCCGGTCGAGGCCTTCATGCGCACGCTGCAGGCCTACAACGCCGCCTGCCGCGGGGGCCGCTTCGACCACACCGTGCTGGACGACTGCCGTACCGAGGGCCTGACACCCGCCAAGACGCACTGGGCCCGGCCCATCGTGCAGGCGCCGTTCTACGGCTATGCCGTGCGGCCGGGCGTGACCTTCACCTACCTGGGCCTGCGCACCGACGACACCGCGGCGGTGCGCTTCGGCGGCGTGCCGAGCGCCAACCTCTTCGTGGCCGGTGAAATGATGGCCGGCAACGTGTTGGGCAAGGGCTACACCGCGGGCGTGGGCATGAGCATCGGCACGGCCTTCGGCCGCATCGCCGGCCAGAACGCCGCCCGCGCCGCCCGGCAGCAGCCGCCACGCACCCTGGCGAACGTGATCGCCGACGACAAGGAAAGAGACACCCATGCAAGCGCTTGATGCCATGGTCAAGGAGGCCCGGCAGCTGGCGCTGGGCGAGGTGGTGCCGGTGCCGGCCTCCACCGCCGCCGAGGACGAGGTGGCCCGGCAGCTGCAGATCTGCAATGCCTGCCGCTACTGCGAAGGCTTCTGCGCCGTCTTCCCGGCCATGACGCGGCGGCTGGCCTTCCCGACGGCCGACGTGCACTACCTGGCCAACCTCTGCCACAACTGCGGCGCCTGCCTGCATGCCTGCCAGTACGCACCACCGCATGCCTTCGCGGTCAACGTGCCGCAGGCCATGGCGCGGGTGCGCGCCCGCACCTACCAGGACTACGCCTGGCCGCCCGTGCTGGGCCGGCTGTACGAGCGCAACGGCCTCACGCTGTCGGTGGCGCTGGCAGGGGGACTGGGGCTGTTCCTGGCGCTGGCCGTGGCGCTCAAGGGCGGGCTGTGGCAGGCCGTGCCGGCCGGCGGCCATTTCTACGATCTGTTTCCGCACAACCTGATAGTGGGCCTGTTCGCGCCCGTGTTCCTGTTCGCGGTGCTGGCGCTGGCGCTGGGCGTGCGCCGCTTCTGGCAGGCCGTGACGCCGGTGACCGGCGCAGTGGCCGTGAGCGGCCCGGCCGGTGCCGAGGCCGCGGCGGACATCGCGCAATTGCGCTACCTGGACGGTGGCCACGGCCAGGGCTGTCACGAAGCCGACGATGGCCCGACCCTGGCGCGGCGGCGCTTCCACCACCTCACCTTCTACGGCTTCCTGCTGTGCTTCGCGGCCACGGCCGTGGCCACGCTGTACCACTATGCGCTGGGCCTGCCCGCGCCCTACGACCTGCCCAGCCTGCCGAAGCTGCTGGGTGCCGTCGGCGGCGTGATGCTGATGGTCGGCAGCGCCGGACTGGGCTGGCTGCACCTGCGGCGCCATTCCCTCCACGGCGATGCGGCCCAGCGGCCGATGGACCGCGGCTTCATCGCGCTGCTGTTCCTCACCAGCGCCAGCGGCCTCGCGCTGTGGCTGGCCCGCGGCAGCGCCGCCATGCCGCTGACCTTGTGCCTGCACCTGGGTGCGGTGATGGCGCTGTTCGCCACCCTGCCCTACGGCAAGTTCGCCCACGGCATCTTCCGCAGCGCCGCGCTGCTGCGCTACGCCGTCGAAAAGCGGCTGCCCAACCCCGTCGGTGCCGGCGGCGAGTGAATTCAATGTTCCTTCCAGATCCTTGTACGGAGACACGATGACCGCTTCCACACGCCGCCACGCTCTGGCGCGCTTGGCCTGCACCGCGCTGGGCGCCGCCGCGCTGATGCCTGCCCTTGCACGGGACGCCCAGGCACAGGACTTCCCGCCCCGCAAGCCGGTCACGCTGGTGGTGGGCTTCGCCCCCGGCGGCGCGGCCGACGCCGCCGCGCGGCTGATCGCCAAGAAGCTGTCCGAGAACATCGGGCAGCCCGTCATCGTGGACAACAAGGCCGGTGCCGGCGGCAACATCGCCCACCAGTACGTGGCCGGCCAGCGCACCGACGGCACGGTGCTGCTGTTCGGCTCGGTCGGGCCGCTGACCATCGCGCCGCACCTGATGAAGCTGAGCTACGACCCCTTCAAGGACCTGGCGCCCGTCTCGGGCGGCGTGTACTTTCCCAACGTGCTGGTGGTGCACAAGGGCCTGGGCGTGCACAACCTGCAGGAATTCGTCGCGCTCGCCAAGCGCAAGAGCATCGACTTCGCGTCGACCGGCGCGGGCTCGGCCTCGCACCTGGCGGGCGAGCTGTTCAACCAGCGGGCCGGCGTGAACATGGTGCACGTGCCCTACAAGGGCGGCGCGCCCGCGCTGCAGGACCTGCTGGGCGAGCGCATCGCCTCGTACTTCGCGGCGCCGCCCACGGCCATGCCGCATGTGGAGGCGGGCACGCTGATCCCGCTGGCCACCACCAGCCTCAAGCGGCCGGCCTACCTGCCCAACATCCCGACCATGGCGGAATCGGGCTACCCGGGCTTCGAGGCGCTCAACTGGTATGCCTTCGTCGCGCCGGGCAAGACGCCCGCGCCCATCCTCGACGGCTGGAACCGCGAGATCGTCAAGGTGCTGAACGACCCGGCGGTGAGCGAGGCCCTCACCAAGCACGGGCTCACGCCCCAGCCCACCACGCGGGCCGAGTTCGCGGCCTTCATGCGCAAGGAATACGACCAGTGGGGCGCCATCGCGCGGGCGCGCAAGCTGACGGCGGAATGAGCGCCTGCGCGGCCCCTGGCATGACCGGGCGACGGCGGCCCGGGCGCTGAGGACAATCGCGGGCCATGGAACTGCGCCAGCTGCGTTACTTCGTCCGCATCGTCGAGGCCGGCTCGATGAGCCGCGCCGCCCTGGAGCTGGACGTGGTGCAGTCGGCGCTCAGTCAGCAGGTCTCGCGCCTTGAAGGCGAGCTGGCCACGCGGCTGCTGCAGCGCACGCCGCAGGGCGTCACGCCCACCGAGGCGGGGCTCGCCTTCTTCCACGAGGCCAAGCTCACCCTGCGGCATGCGGAGCAGGCCGTGCGTTCGGCACAGCAGGCCCGGCTGTCGGGCAGCGTGAGCATCGGCCTGGCACCCACCACGTCGGCGCTGCTGGGCCTGCCGCTGATGCAGGCCATGCGCGAGCGCTACCCCGAGGTTCGGCTGCACATGGTCGAGGGCATGTCGGGCCACCTGGCCGCGATGCTGCGTGCCCGCGAGCTGGACATCGCCATCCTCTTCGGCCACCGACCCGACGCGCTGGCGCTGCACGAGCCGGCCGGCGGCGCGGGCCGCGGCTGGCAGGTGCTGCCGCTGATGGAGGAAGCACTGTTCCTGATCCGCTCCATCGGCCAACCCGCGCTGCCGTCGCAGGTGGACATCGAGGCGCTGCGCACCGAGCCACTGATCCTGCCCACCGGCCCCCACGGGCTGCGCAGCGCCATCGACGCTGCCTTCGACCGCGCCGGCATCGCGCCGCGGGTGGTGCTGGAGGTCGATTCGCTGGCCATGGTCATGGCCGCCGTGGATGCCGGCCTGGGCGCCACGCTGCAACCCTGGGCCGCGCTGGGCCGCTATCCGGATGCCGACCGACGCTTCCGCCATGCCCGGCTGGACGCGCCGGTTGCGCGCCGCGTCAACCTGCTGTGCAGCCGGTCCGACGAGGAGCTGCCGCCCGCCGTGCTGGCGGCGCGCGGCGTGGTACGCGACAGCGTGCGCGCGCTGGTCGAGGACGGCCGCTGGGCGGGCGTCACGCTCGTCTGACGCTCACCAGCGCAGCAGCCGCGGCCCCAGCACGGCCCCGGCGGCCACCGGCAGCAGCATCCCGAGCACGTACCAGGTGGCCAGAAAAGGCGCCGTCAGCTCCGGGCAGTGCAGCGCGTACACCGTGGCGCCCGCGCCGCCCGCCAGCAGGCCGGCCGCGGCCCCCGCGCGGCGCGGCCGCGTGGCGGCCATACCGCGCAGCATCCAGAAGGCGGCCACGAACACCGGCAGCCCGATCAGGCCGATATTGACCACGCAGGTGCGCCAGGTCTGGCCCATCAGGGCCGGCATGCGCACGGTCTGCGGCATGTCGATCCAGCGCCACACGGCCAGCGCCCACAGCAGCCCGACCGCCACCACGGCCAGCCAGCCGGCGCGGCCGGGCCCCACGCCCGGACTGGCCAGGCGCCGCACCATCAGCAGCCCGGCCGCCGCCACGCACAGCGACACGGCCAGCTTGACCCACAGCATGGGCAGCGCCATCACGCGCCACAGGTCGCCGCGCATGCCGTAGCCTGCCTGCATGATCAGCAGCGACAGCGGCAGGCTGCAGACCAGCGCCAGCCACAGGCGGCGCGAGGCGGCCGCCGCGGGCACCGGCGCCGCGTCCTGCGCCAGCAGGGTCACTAGGTCATCGGTCTTCATGCGGCGGCCTCCTTGTCGATGCCGAGCCGGGCGGCCAGGGCCTTGAGGCCGCGGTGCACGCCCACCTTCACGGCCGATTCGGACATGCCGGTCAGTTGCGCCGTCTCGGCCACCGACAGGCCCTGCAGCTTGGTGTGCACGATGGGGAGGCGATGGCGGTCGGGCAGCGTCTCCAGCAGCACCAGCAGGTCGCGGCGCGCCTCCTGCGCGTCGGTGTCCGAGTCGGCCACCAGTTCGAGCGCGTCGTCCAGCGGCTCGTGCAGCGCCTCGCGCGAGGATTTCTGGCGCAGGTGGTCGATCAGCTTGTGGCGCGCGATGGCATGCGCCCAGGCCGTCACCGGATGGTCGCGCAGGTAGGTGTGTCGCTGGTTGTGCATGGCAAGAAGGCACTCCTGGACCAGGTCCTCGACGTCGTCGGGCCAGCCGAACAGGCGCCGACGCAGAAAGGCGCGCAG
The DNA here is from genome assembly GCF_003350475.1 of Pseudacidovorax intermedius. Taxonomy (GTDB): domain Bacteria; phylum Pseudomonadota; class Gammaproteobacteria; order Burkholderiales; family Burkholderiaceae_C; genus Xenophilus; species Xenophilus intermedius. Next base: position 283,816 of record NZ_QQAV01000007.1, on the reverse strand, counting down.
GTGAGCCGCCAGCTCGGACAGGAACTGGCGGTAGGCGGCTGCATCGCCATCGAGTCCCCGAAGGAACAGCGTGCGCAGATGGGCTTCGGCGGTACTCATTCGGACAGGCCTCTTTCCATTCGCCTCGGCGGGCCTGCGGGTTACAGGCGCGGCGCTTTTATTTTTTTGTCGGCGATTGTGCCGCCGCGTAACGGCCGCCGCGCCGGGGCGGAACTAGCAGACGGTCGCCGCGATGGCGGTGCCGATTCCGACCTTCCACCCTTTCATCAGGAGCCTTCACCATGACCTCGACCCGCCCCCTCGCCTCCACCGCCTTCCTGCTCGCCGCCCTGGCCGGTGGCATCGCCCATGCGCAGGACAGCAAGCCCGCCGACAACATGGCCAAGATGGAGAAGTGCTACGGCGTCGCCCTCGCCGGCAAGAACGACTGCGCCGCCGGCCCTGGCACCACCTGCGCCGGCACCTCCAAGGTCGACTACCAGGCCAACGCCTGGAAGAACGTGCCGGCCGGCACCTGCACCAGCATGAAGACGCCCAAGGGCATGGGCTCGCTGACGCCGATGAAGTCCTGATCGCCGGACCGCATCGCCATGCCGCAACCGCCATCGCAGCCCGGCGCGGGCCTGGGCCTCAAACCACAGCATTTCGACGAGGCGCTCACCGCCGATGCCGAAGGCCTGTGGTTCGAGGTGCATCCCGAGAACTACATGGTCGATGGCGGCCCGCGCCTGGCTTGGCTCGAGCGCATCGCCGCGCGGCATCCGCTGTCGCTGCATGGCGTGGCGATGTCGCTGGGCGGAAGCGACCCGCTCGACGCTGCGCACCTGCGGCGCCTGCGCGCGCTGGTGGATCGGTTGCGGCCGGTGCGGGTCTCCGAGCACCTGGCCTGGTCGCGCGCGGGCGGCCGCTACCTGCCCGACCTGCTGCCCGTGCTGCGCACCGATGCCTCGCTCGCACGCATCGCCGAGCGCGTGGACCGGGCGCAGCAGGCACTGGGCCGGCGCCTGGCCATCGAGAACCCTTCGCACTATCTGCACCTGGACGGCCACACCTGGGCCGAGACCGACTTCCTCGCCGAACTGGTGGCGCGCACCGGGTGTGGCCTGCTGCTGGACGTGAACAACGTGCACGTGTCCTGCCGCAACCTGGGCCAGTACGCGCAGGCCTACCTCGACGACTTTCCCGCCGAGGCGGTGATGGAGCTGCACATCGCCGGCCATTCGCCCGACCCGGTGCATGGCGAAGCCCTGCTCGTGGACACCCACGACCGCGCCGTGGCGCCCGAAGTGTGGGGCCTGCTCCGGCACTTTCTGGGTCGGCATGGACCACGGCCCGTGCTGCTGGAGCGCGACGGCGACGTGCCCGCCTTCGCCGACCTGATGGCCGAGCGCACCCAGGCGCAGCAGTGCCTGGATGAAGTGTCCAGGCAGGAGGCCCTGGCGTGAGCGCCCGGCCTGCCGTCGTTGCGCGGGTCCGCAAGGCTGGCGACGACGAAGCGTCTCGTGCCAGGACGGGCTGCGCCGGCGACGCCGCCGAGGACTTCGAACACCTGCTGCACGCCGCCCTGCTCGCGCCCCACGCCGAAGGCCCGCTGGCAGCCCAACCCGGCCTGGCCGTCTACCGCAACGGCTTCCGCCGTGCCTGCATCGACGCGCTCATCGCCAACCATCCGGCCACGAGCCGGCTGGTTGGCGAAGACTGGCTGCGCAGCGCCGCCGCCGAGTACCTGCGGCATGACCTGCCGACCGACGCCAGTCTGCTGCGCTACGGCGAGGGTCTGCCGGACTTTCTGGGGGGGCTGCCTTCGACCGCCGAGATGCCCTGGTTGCGAGCGGTGTGCCGGCTCGACCGTCTGTGGCTGGACGCCCACCAGGCGGCGGATGCCCAGCCGGTGCACGCTGGCCTCCTTTCCACCCTGCCGCACGACGCCCTGGGGCAACTGCGGTTGCGCCCCCTGCCCTCGGCCCGCTGGGCCTGGCATGCCGATGCGCCGGCCTTCGCGATCTGGCAGGCCGCGCGGGCCGGCGCAGAGTCGGCGGATCTGGCCGGACTCTCCTGGCAGCCCGATGGCGCCCTGCTCGTGCGGCCCGGCGAGGCGGTCGAGTGGCATGCGCTGGACCGCGCCGGCTGCGCCTTCCTGGACGCCTGTGCCGATGGCCAGACGCTGCTCGACGCCAGCGCCCGGGCCGTCGCGGCCGACACCGGCTGCGCCATCGCCACGCTCATCGGCCAGCTGCTCGGCTGGCAGGCGCTGTGCCTCGACCCCACCTGCACCCACGAACCATGAATGCCACTTCGCTTCCCCCTTCGAACGCCCCGTTGGGAGACCGTCTTGCCGCCTTCGGCCGACGCGCCGCCTGGCACGACGCCCTCGCTCTGATCGACCGCGTAGCCATCGCGGCGATCTTCTGGCAGTCCGGCCGCACCAAGGTCGACGGCTGGTTCCACATCAACGACAGCGCCTACGAGCTGTTCCGCACGGAATACCGGCTGCCGCTGCTGCCGCCCGAGCTGGCTGCGCAGATGGCCGCCACAGCCGAGCATGTGCTGCCCCTGCTGCTGGTGCTGGGCCTGTTCACCCGCCTGCCGGCGCTGGGGCTGCTGGGCATGACGCTGGTGATCCAGCTCTTCGTCTACCCGTCGGCCTGGCCCACGCACCTGTCGTGGGCGGGGCTGCTGCTGTACCTGCTGGTGCATGGCGGCGGCCGCTGGTCGGCCGACGGCTGGCTGCAGCGCCGGCGTAGTCGCCCGGCTGGCTCAGGGCTGCGCGGCGTCGACCACCACGAAAGGCACTGACTTGTCGCGCTTGGCCCGGTACATGGCGGCGTCGGCCTGGTGCAGCAGGTGTTCCGCCCTCGCCTGGTCGGCAGTGGCGGTGGCGAAGCCGATGCTGCAGCCGACGGCCAGCGCACGCCCGGCAATTTGCAAGGGCGCACCCAGGGCTGCCTGGATACGCTGCGCCACCGCGGCCAGGTCCGCCGCTGCCGGGTTGGCGTGGTCCAGGAAGAGCACGAACTCATCGCCCGCCAGCCGCGCGATGTAGTCGCCCTGGCGGCAGCTGGCCTGCAGGCGGTGGGCGCACTCCCGCAGAACCTCGTCGCCCACCGCGTGGCCATGGGCATCGTTGATGTCCTTGAAGCCGTCCAGGTCGATGAAGGCCACCACCACCGGCAGGTCGGCACGACGCGCGCGCGCCAGGGCCCGCTCCAGCTCGGCGAACCAGGCCGTTCGGTTGGGCAGGCCGGTGAGCGCATCGGTCATGGCCAACACCTCCATCTGGCGGGATTCATGCGCCTGGGTGGTGATGTCGTGCATGGTGCACACCGCCCCCAGGCTGTGGCCGTCGGGGGCGCGCAGCGGGCTCGCATTGCAGCTCACGGTGCGCGGCTCCATGCCCGGTGTACGGATCACGATGGCCTGGCCCCGCACCTTCTCGCCCGCATAGGCCCGGGCGAGCGGCACCCGCTCGGGTGCCAGCAGGGTGCGGCCGTCGGCCTCGCACAGGCCGAAGTAGGCCGGCCACTGCGCTGGCGGCAACGCGCGGGGATCGACGCCGTGCCAATCGCGTGCCGTCTTGTTGAACTCCTGCAGCGTGCCGCTGCCGTCGCAGGTCACCACGCCATCGGGCAGCGCCTCCAGCAGTTCGGCGATGGCGGCAGCGCGGCTCTCGCCCAGAATGCGCTGGCGGCGGCTTTCGAGCAGGTCAGCGGCACGGGCGGCAAGGCGCCGCAGCGACTCCCGCTGCACGTCGGACAGTCTGCGCGTCGTGCGGTCCATGACGCACAAGGTGCCGTAGCGCCAGCCGGCTTCGCCGATCAGCGGCATGCCCGCATAGAAGCGCAGGTGCGGCGCGCCGAGCACCGAGGGATAGCCGGCGAAGCGGGCGTCCGCACGCATGTCCGGCACCTCCAGAAGGTCGGACTGCGCGATGGCATGGGTGCAGAACGCCTCGTTGCGGGGTGTGCTGTCGAAGTCCAGCCCGCACCGGGCCTTGAACCACTGGCGCTCGGCGTCGACCAGCGTGACCAGCGCGATCGGCACCTGGCAGATCGAGGCCGCCAGCCAGGCAACGTCGTCGAAGGCCGACTCGGGTGGCGTGTCCATGATCTGCAGCTCGGCCAGCGCGCGCAGGCGGCCGGCTTCGGTCATGCCGGGGTCGGTGTCGTGGTGGGTGCTGGGCAAGGGCGCCTCCTCAGGTCTTCGGCCGGCCGATGCTAGCCACGGCACGCCGCGCGCGGGGTAGGCCGTGGCGCACTGTCGCCTCGCGCAGGCACTCGAGCAGTTGCACCGCGGCCGGCGGCCGGCGCCGTCCGCGCAGGGTGATGACGCCCACGGGCGGCAGCTCGATGGGCACCGGCAACGCGATGGCATGGAAACCCTCGGCCTCGAAGCGCTGGGCCACCGTCTCGGCCACGAAGCCGACCGCCTGCAGGTCGCGCACGAAGGCGAAGGTGGCGAGGAAGGAGGCCGTCTCGACCACATCGGCCGGCGGCACCAGCTGGTGGCGGTAGAACTGCTGGTTGAGCTTGATGCGCGACGAGGCCCAGGGTGGCGGCATGACCCAGGGCTGGCCCGCCAGCTCCGCCCAGCCCGGCTTGCGCCGACGCGTGGCGAGGGGATGGTCGCGGTGCACCACGATGCACATGCGCTCGGTGTAGAGCGCCTCGGTCTCCAGGTCGGGCGAGGCATAGCCGGGCTCCAGCCGGCCGACGATCAGGTCCAGTTCGCCCACGCGCAGGCGCGGCAGCAGGCGGGTGAGATCGCCCTCCTCCACCAGCACGGCCGTGAGCGCGCTGCGCTGCTTGAGCAGCCGCACGCCATCGACCAGCAGGCCCGGCATGGCCACCACCATGGCGCCCACGCTCACGCGGCCGGCACCGCCGCTGGCCACGGCGGCGATCTCCTCGCGGGTGCGCTGGTAGTCGGCCAGCACCGAGCGGGCGAAGCGCACCACGGTGGCACCGTAGGCCGTGGGCTCGGTGCCACGCGTGGAGCGGGTGAACAGCTGCAGCGCGAACATGCGCTCGATCTCGGCGAGCACCTTGGAGACCGCGGGCTGCGTGACCGACAGGAACTCCGCCGCGCGACCCAGGTGCCGGAATTCATCGAGCGCCACCAGCAGCTGCAGATGCCGGAGCTTGAGGTTGGAGCGCAGGACGCGGTCGATGTCGGCCATGGTCAACGAGCATAACCAGAACGGCATGAAGCCAGTCTGCTTCTTCATTGGCATCTCATGGCACGGCCGCCCAGAATGCGCCGCATCCCAAGAACGGAGACACCGCGATGAACACCACCCGCCGCCATTTCGTGCTGGGCAGCCTGGGCACGGCCGCCGCCGCCGCGCTACCCGCCCTGAGTGCCCAAGCCGCCGGTTACCCCGAGCGCGCCATCATGTTCCTGTGCCCCTGGCCGGCCGGCGGCACCGCCGACGTGACCATGCGCGCGCTGTGCACCGCCGCGTCGCGCGAACTGGGCCAGGCCATCGCGGTGGAGAACAAGACCGGCGCCTCCGGCATGATCGGCCTCAAGGCCCTGGCTTCGGCCAAGCCCGACGGCTACACCATCGGCCAGATCCCGATCTCGGTCACGCGCTTCTCGCAGCTCGGCATGGTGCAGGTGGACCCGCTGAAGGACCTGAGCTACATCGCCCGCGTGTCGGGCCAGACCTTCGGCATCGCGGTGCGCAGCAACGCGCCCTGGAAGACGCTCAAGGACCTGGTGGCCGACGCCAAGGCCCGGCCGGGCCTGGTCACCTACGGCACGGCCGGCTTCGGCGGTGCCACCCACGTGGGCATGGAAGAGTTCGCGATGGCGGCCGGCGTGAAGTTCAACGCCATTCCCTTCAAGGGCGGTGCCGATGCGCTGGCCGCGCTCATGGGCGGCCATGTGGACGTGCTGGCCGATTCCAGCTCCTGGGCGCCGCAGGTGCGCGCCGGGCAACTGCGGCTGCTGGCCACCTGGGGCGAACAACGCTCGGCCGAGTTCAAGGACACGCCCACGCTGCGCGACGCCGGCTACGACGTGGTGGTCGACGCGCCCAATGGCATCGGCGCCCCCGCCGGCGTGCCGGCGCCCGTGCTGGCGCGGCTGCGCACCGCCTTCAAGGCTGCAGCCGCCAGCCCCGAGTTCACCGCGGCCTGCGCCCGCATCGATGCGCCGCTCATGTACCAGGATGCGCCCGACTACCAGAAGTACGTCTCTGCCACCATGGACAAGGAGAAGGTGCTCATCGAGCGCCTGAACCTCAAGGAGCTCCTCAAGAGCTGAACCCCTGCAGGTCGCCCCGCCGGGGTGACCGACACAACCGCCCTGCCCCACCACGATGCCCGACGCCGCCACCCTGATCCGCCTGCACGCCCACGACAACGTGCTCATCGCCCGCGCGCCCCTGGCGCTGGGCCAGCCGCTGCCGGAGCTGGGCCTGCGCCTGCGCGCCCAGGTGCCGGCAGGCCACAAGATCGCGGCACGCCGCATCGCCGCCGGCGAGCCGGTGCGCAAGTACGACACGGTCATCGGCGCCGCCGCGCGCGACATCGAGGCCGGCGAGCATGTGCATTCGCACAACATCGTGCTGATCGACTTCGACCGCGATCCAGGCTTTGGCCAGGACGTGCGGCCGGTGGACTACCTGCCCGAGCCCGAACGCGCCCGCTTCATGGGCATCGTGCGGCCCGATGGGCGGGTGGCCACCCGCAACTTCGTGGGCCTGATCTCGTCGGTCAACTGCTCGGCCACCGTGATCCAGCGTGTGGCGGCGCATTTCACGCCGGAGCGGCTGGCGGCCTATCCGAACGTCGACGGCGTGGTGGCCTTTGCGCAGAGCAGCGGCTGCGGCATGTCCTCGCCCAGCGAGCACTTCGATGTGCTGCGACGCACGATTGCCGGCTATGCCAACCATCCGAACCTGGCGGCGGTGCTGATCGTCGGGCTGGGCTGCGAACGCAACCAGGTGGCCGACCTGGTCGCCTCGCAGGGCCTGGCGGCCGGCGAGCGCCTGAAGACCTTCGTGATGCAGGAGGTGGGCGGCACCCGCGCCACCATCGAGGCCGGCATCCGCGCGGTGGAGGCCATGCTGCCCGCGGCCAACGACGTGCAGCGCGTGCCGGTGCCCGCCAGCCATCTCAAGGTGGGCCTCGAATGCGGCGGCTCGGACGGCTTCTCGGGCATCACCGCCAACCCGGCCCTGGGCGCGGCGATGGACATCCTGGTGCGCCACGGCGGCACGGCCATCCTGTCGGAGACGCCGGAGATCCACGGCGTCGAATACATGCTCACCCGCCGCGCCATCAGCCCGGCCGTGGGCCAGAAGCTGCTGGACCGCCTGGCCTGGTGGGAGCGCTACACCCGCGGCCACAACGGCCAGTTCAACGGCGTGGTGGGCCCGGGCAACCAGGCCGGCGGTCTGGCCAACATCTTCGAGAAGTCGCTCGGCTCGGCCATGAAGGGCGGCACCACGCCGCTGCGGGCGGTGTACGAGTACGCCGAGCCGATCACAGAACACGGCTTCGTCTTCATGGACTCGCCCGGCTACGACCCGGTGGCCACCACAGGTCAGATCGCCAGCGGTGCCAACCTGATCTGCTTCACCACCGGCCGCGGCTCCATGTTCGGCAGCAAGCCCGCGCCCACCATCAAGCTCGCCAGCAACACGGCCATGTACAGCCGGCTGGAAGAGGACATGGACATCAACTGCGGCCTGGTGCTCGACGGCGAGCTGGACGTGCCCCAGATGGGCGAGCGCATCTTCGGGCAGATCCTTCGCCACGCCAGCGGCGAGAAGACCAAGAGCGAGGCGCTGGGCCTGGGCGACCATGAGTTCGTGCCTTGGCACCTGGGGATCGTGAGTTGACACCCCCCATGCCGCTTCGCGGCCTTCGGACGCTCTGCGCAACCCTGACGCCTTCCACTCGCCACATTTGAGCCTCGACCCATGTCCCTGACCCTTTCGCGTGCCGAACTGGTGCGCACCGCCAATTTCATCGACGGCCAATGGCGCGACGACGCCGAGGGCTGGTTGGCCGTGACCGACCCCGCGACCGGCGAGCGCATCGCACAGGTGCCGGATTCCGGGCCGGCGCAGGCCTGTGCCGCGGTCGATGCGGCCCAGGCGGCCTTCGGCGCCTGGCGCAGGGTGCCGGCGCGTCAGCGCGCCGCCATCCTCAAGCGCTGGAATGACCGGGTGATGGCCCACCAGGACGACCTGGGCCGCCTCATCAGCCGCGAGCAGGGCAAGCCCCTGGCCGAAGGCAAGGGCGAGGTGGCCTACGCGGCCAGCTACATCGAATGGTTCGCCGAGCAGGCCACGCGCATGAACGGCGAGGTGATACCGGCGCCGATGCCGGGCCGGCGCATGTTCGCGCTGCGCGAACCGGTGGGCGTGGTGGCTGCCATCACGCCCTGGAACTTCCCGGCCGCCATGATCGCCCGCAAGATCGCCCCCGCCCTGGCCGCTGGCTGCACCGTGGTGTGCAAACCCGCCGAGGACACGCCGCTCACCTCGCTGGCCCTGGTGCTGCTGGCCCACGAGGCCGGCGTGCCGCCCGGCGTGCTCAACATCGTCACCGCCTCGCGCGAGCGCACGCCCGCCGTGGTCGATGCCTGGCTGGACGATGCGCGCGTGCGCAAGATCACCTTCACCGGCTCCACGCCGGTGGGCAAGCACCTGGCACGGCGCAGTGCCGACACGCTCAAGAAGCTGTCGCTGGAGCTGGGCGGCAATGCGCCCTTCATCGTCTTCGAGGACGCCGACCTGGATGCGGCCGTCGAGGGCCTGATGGCGGCCAAGTTCCGCAACGGCGGCCAGACCTGCGTCTGCCCCAACCGTGTGTTCGTGCACGGCGCCGTGCACGATGCCTTCGCGCGCAAGCTGGCCGCGCGGGTCGGCGCGCTGAAGGTCGGCCCGGCCAGCGATCCCGCCTCGCAGATCGGCCCCATGATCAATGTCCGCGCGGTCGAGAAGATCGCTCGCCATGTGCAGGATGCGGTCGCCCAGGGCGCGACCGTGCTCGTCGGCGGCCAGCGGCTGGACGTGCTGGGCCCGCACTACTTCGCGCCCACCGTGCTCACGGGCGCCACCGCGCAGATGGCCTGCAGCGGCGAGGAGACCTTTGGCCCGGTGGTGCCGCTGACCCGCTTCGACGACGAGGCCGAGGTGCTCGCCGCCGCCAACGACACGCCCTTCGGCCTGGCCGCGTACTTCTACAGCCAGGATGTAAGGCGCATCTGGCGTGTGGCGGATGCGCTCGAGACGGGTATCGTCGGCATCAACGAAGGCGCCCTGGCGGCCGAGGCCGCGCCTTTCGGGGGTGTCAAGGAGTCGGGCTATGGCCGCGAGGGCTCGGTGCACGGGCTCGACGACTACCTGCACATCAAGTACGTCTGCCAGGGACAGCTGGACTGAACGAGACGAGAGAAAGACTTCGCCATGAGCAATCCCTTCAAGAACGCCCTGGCCGCGCGCCAGGCCCAGGTCGGCCTGTGGCTGTCGATGGCCGACTCCTACTCGGCCGAGGCCTGCGCCACGGCCGGCTTCGACTGGCTGCTGATCGACGGCGAGCATGCGCCCAACAACGTGCTCAGCATCCTGCCGCAGCTGCAATCGGTGGCAGCCTACCGCAGCCATCCGGTGGTGCGGGCCGTCAACGGCGACACCGCCCTCATCAAGCAACTGCTGGACATCGGCGCGCAGACGCTGCTGGTGCCCATGGTGGACACGGCCGAACAGGCCGCCGCGCTGGTGTCGGCCACGCGCTATCCGCCCGAAGGCATCCGCGGCGTCGGTGCCGCCGTGGCCCGGGCCTCGCGCTGGGGCGGGCGGCGCGACTACCTGGACGAAGCCAACGACGAGGTCTGCCTGCTGGTGCAGGCCGAGACCCGCACGGCGCTGCAGAACCTGGAGGCGATCTGTGCCGTGGACGGCGTGGACGGCGTCTTCATCGGCCCGGCCGATCTGGCGGCCTCGATGGGCCACCGCGGCAAGGCCGGCCATCCCGAAGTGCTGGCGGCCATCGACGACGCCATCCGCACCATCGTCGCCAGCGGCAAGGCCGCCGGCACGCTGACCAGCGATGCCACGCTGGCGCGCCGTTACCTGGACCTGGGCGCCACCTTCGTGGCGGTGGGCCTGGACATCACGCTGCTGGTGCAGGCCTCGCGCAAGCTGGCGGCCGACTTCGGCCGCGGCGCGGGCGTGGCCGCCGCCCCGCAGGCCGGTCCCTACTGAGCATCAGGCCTGGCGCTGTCTCCACCGCCTGAGGCCCACCGCACCAGGTGGGTCAGCACGGTGGCCGCCGCCTCCGACGCCAGCTGCTGCGGATGCAGGCAACCGATGGGCACCGGCGCGCCCGGCACGTCGATGGGCAGCCGGTGCAGCCGGCCCGATGCGACGAAGCGGTCCATGTGGCTGTCCAGCCCCACGTACAGCAGCCGCAGTTCGCACACCAGCGCAACGCCGAGCGCCAGGGTGCGCGTGCTCACCCGTGCCACCGGCGGTGGGGCACCGAGCGTGTCGCACAGCGCCGCGAAGGCCGCGTGCGGCGGCGAGCCCTCGGGCGGCAGCAACCAGGTCTCCTTGGCGCAGCGTTGCAGGTCCACGCTGCGGCGCCGCGCCAGCGGATGGTCGCTCGCGCAGTAGACGCCGATGCGGTCCGCGCGCAGCGGCGTGAACTCATGGCCCGCCGGCACCTGCACCGAGGCCCGGCACAGCACCAGATCGGCCGTGCGGTCCTGGCAGACGGCGGCAATGTCGGCGGCCTCGATCTCGCGGTAGTCGAGCCACAGCGCCGGCTGGGCCGCGCACAGGGCCGGAAGCGCCGGCGCGGCGATGGCCGTGCTGGCCGCCGCAATGCCGGCGATGCGCACCAGTCCGCCGGCCCCCTGCGCGAGGCGAGCCGCATCGCCGGCCAACAGGTCGAACGCGTCCAGGGCGCGCCGCAACGCCGGCAGCAGCAGCGCGCCCTCGCGCGTGAGGCGCACGCCACGCGCGTGGCGGTCGAAGAGCGTGAGGTCCAGCAGCGCCTCGACCCGGTTGAGCGCCTCGGTGGCCGAGGGCTGGCTCATGCCCAGGTCGGCCGCGGCCTTCTGCATCGCCCCCAGCTCGGCCATGCGCACGACCAGCTGAAGTTGCCGCGGACGGGCGTAGTGCAGCAGGCGGCGGGCGAGGGAGGCGGCGGCATCGGCGGCAGACATGGGTCGGGACGAATTGGCTATAGGTTGACCCTATAGCTTAGGCCCAGTCGTGCGTTGCTGCCTGGACAGGCGGCGCCAAAAATCTGCCGCACCCCACATCGCTGGAGACGACCTCATGCAGACCTTCCGCCGCCATGCCCACGCCGGCCTCGACCGCCGCACGCTCCTCGCCCGCGCCGCCTTCGGCGCCGCGCTGGCGCTCTCCGGCAGCCTGGTCGCTGCCCAGAACTACCCGGCCAAACCGATCAGCCTGGTGGTGCCCTTCCCGGCCGGCGGGGCCACCGACACCGTCACGCGGCTGGTCGCGCAGCACCTGGGCCAGGTGCTGGGCCAGACCGTGGTGGTGGACAACGTGGCCGGCGCGTCGGGCGCCATCGCAGCGCAGAAGGTGGTGCGCGCCGCGCCCGATGGCTATACGCTGCTGGCCGGCACCGTCAACGAGGTGGTGCTCGCGCCCATCGTCACGGCCGGCACGCCCTACAAGCATCAGGACCTGGCGCCCATCGGCGAGATCGGCGTCACGCCCTTCGTGCTGGTGGCCAACCCGAAGTTGCCCGCCAACACCATCGACGAGTTGCTCGCGCTGGCGCGCCAGAAGCCCGGCACCCTGAACGTCGGCGTGCCCGGCCTGGGCACACTGCAGCATGTGGCCACCGCCATGCTGGCCAGCCAGGCCAAGGTCAACTGGCTCACCGTGCCCTACAAGGGCGCTGCGCCGCTCAATGCCGACCTGCTGGGCGGCCAGGTCGACCTGGCGGTGGTCACGCTGCCTTCGGCCATCGGCTACATCCAGGACGGCAAGATGAAGTCGCTGGGCCTGATGAGCCTGCACCGCGACGAGCGCGCCAAGGACATCGCCACCATCAACGAAGGCCGCGAGATCAAGGGCTTCACCACCGACGCGTGGATGGGCCTGCTCGCGCCGGCGAAGACGCCAGCCGCCGTGATCACGACCATGAACGCAGCCCTGACGCAGACCCTGGCCAAGCCCGAGGTGCGCGAAGGCCTCGCCAAGCTCGGCTATCGCGTCGAGCCGGGCACACCGGCACAGTTCGGCGAACTGATGGCGCGCGAAGACGCCCGCTACCGCAAGCTCGCCGCCACGGTGAAGCTCGACCGCTGAAGACGACGCCGAGGACGACCGCCTTGCTCTGCCTGTCCGACGACCCCAGTGCCACGCCCGAAGGCGCCGCGGTGCACGAGATATTCTCGGCGCGCGCCAGCGTGGCCGGCATCCTGGCCTTCGAGGCCGCACTGGCCCGCGTGCAGGCGCGGCGCGGGCTGATCCCGCAGGCCGCAGCCGAGGACATGGCCGCCAAGGCGCAGCTGTCCTTCTTTCCCGAGGACGAATGGGCCCGGCATCGCGCGAAGGTAGGCCATCCGCTGGTGGCGATCCTCGACACCTGGCGCGCGCAGCTGGCGCCCGGGAGCCGCGAATGGCTGCACTACGGCGCCACCACCGCCGACCTGTTCAACACGGTGCTGGTGCAGCAGTTGCAGGCCGCCGGCGCGCGGCTGGTGGCGCAGATGCGCGGCATCGAACAGCGCATGGCCGACATTGCCGCCGAACACCGCGCCACGCCCATGGTGGCCCGCACGCTGGGTCGCCATGCATTGCCCTTCACCTTCGGAATGAAGGTGGCGACCTGGCTGGCCGAACACGGCCGCAGCATCGAGCGGCTGCAGGGCTGGCTGGCGCGCTACCGCACCGGCATCCTGAGCGGGGCCGTGGGCACCTATGCCTCCTTCGGCGACGCCGGGCCCACCATCGAGCGCGAGGTGATGGCCGAGCTGGGCCTGGACGCACCGGAGGCCGTGGACTGGAAGGGCAGCCGCGACCGCTTCGCCGAATTCGGCTGCGCCGTCGCCTTGGCGGCCGGGACGGCGGGCCACATCGGGCAGGAGATCTTCCTGCTGTGCGGCGACGACCTGGACGAGCTGCGCGAGGCCACCGGCGCCGTCGGCTCTTCGACCATGCCGCACAAGAGCAATCCGTCGCTCAGCATCGAGGTGGTGTCGCGTGCCCGCGAGGTGAGCGCGCGTCTGCAGCCGCTGCTGGCCTGGATCGGCATCGTGTACGAACGCGATTCGGCCCAGCACGGCGAGGTGCTGCGCGAGATGTGCGCGGGCATGGCCGACCTGCTGGCGATGCTGCAGCGACTGCTCGACGTGCTGGTGGTCATGCCACAGAACATGGCGGCCAACCTGGCGCGCAGCCAGGGGCTGGTGCTGTCCGAAGCCATCACCTTCGCCCTGGCCGGCCGCCTGGGCAAGCACAGCGCGCACGAGAAGATGAAGCAGCTCGCCCGCACCGCCCAGGCGCAGGGCTGCTCGCTGCAGCAGGCGGCCCTGGCGGACCCCGCGCTCGCGCCGCTGCTGGCCGAGACGCCAGGGTTGTTCGACGCCACCAGTCACCTTGGCCAGGCCCTGGCGATCACCGACGCGGCGGTGGCGCGGGTGCGCCAGCGCTAGGGTGCCAAGGCCTGCCACTGGCGCCCGAGGCCACCTCGGGCACCGTCTTCAGTACCCGCTCGCGCCCCCGTTGCGCCGGTTGTCCGCCGCGCCGCGGTAGATGGGAAAGCCGTTGGCGTCGTAGCCCACGGCGATGCCCGACAGGCCGCTGGTCAGCCCCGTCACCTGCGCGTTGCTGCTGGTGTTGCCATAGCCGCTGATCAGGCGCGCCACTTCGTCCGCGATGGGCTTGCCGGCTTCGAGCTGGGCGATGCCGTTCTGACCGGTGAAGTTGTCGGCGTTGATTGCGGCCTGCAGGTCCATGCCGTAGACCACATGGCCCAGGAAGGTCTTGACGATGTAGTCGGGGATCGGGCCGCCGCCGGCCGAACCCCACACCAGCCGCAGGCGCCCCTCCGCATCGAAGGCGATGGCCGGCGCGATGGAGCTGCGCGGGCGCTTGAATGCGGCGTAGCCGTTGACGTCCAGGCCCGGCGTGCTGGCCGAGAAGTTGGACATGACGTTGTTGATCATCATGCCCGCGGCCTCGATGTGGGCGCCCCAGTGCGTGTTGATGGTGGTGGTCATCGACAGCGCATTGCCCCAGCCGTCGATGATGGCGACGTTGCTCGTGGTGTTCCAGTCCTCATGGCCGGCTTCGGCGGCGGCCTTGGCCAGGCGCGTCGGCCTGGCCGGGGTGTGGCGTGCGAGCACGATGGGCGAGGTTCGCGCACTGGCCATCGGGTCGTAGACCGTCGGATCGGTGCTGCTGAAGGCGGGAATGCCGTCGCCCGTGCCGCCGGCCGGAACCGTCCCCAGCGCCGTGTCGCCGATGAGCGCAGCCCGACTGGCCAGGTAGGCCGGCGACAGCAGGGCCGCCACGCGCTCGTTGATGTTGGAGTACGCCGGATCGCCCACCACGTTGCGGCGGTCGGCATTGGCCAGCCGGCTTCCTTCGGTCACCAGGTGCAGCCACGCGGTGCTGTTGAAGGCCGTGTCCGCAATCGCCTTGCGCTCCATCAGCGCCAGGTTGTAGAGCGTGACCACGCCGCCGAAGGACGGCGCCGGCTGCGTGTAGATGGTCATGCCGAAACGTGTGCCCACCAGCGGCTTGCGCTCCACCGCCTTGTAGCTGGCAAAGTCCGCCGCGGTCATCAGGCTGGGGATGCGGGCGATGGTGCTGGCCGTGCTGGGGTTGCTGCTGGTGCCGGCCGAGGGCAGGACCGACGCACAGGGCAACTGGCCGGTGGTCAGTTTTGCAACGATGGCCGGCGCGATGGCGCCGGCCGGATCGTAGAAGGCAGCGGCGCCACCGTCGCGCACCTTGGTGAGCGTGTCGGCCAGCTCCGCATTGCGGATCAGCGTGCCGACGGGCAGCGGCTGCTGCTTGGTGGTGTCGCTCGGCAGGCAGTAGCGGGCGTTGATGTCGGGGTATTTGCAACGGGCCGCGCCGCGCACCGTGCCGGCCGAGTTGACCCAGGCCGGCACGCCGCTGCCGGCGGACACCGGGTTGCCGTCGTCGTCGTACTCGCCCGAGTCGGCGTACAGCGTCTGGTACATGTACTTCGTCATCGGAAAGCCGTCGGTGGCCGTGGCGATGCTCTCGTCCCAAAGCTTGTTCCAGGCGAGCCGACCATAGGACTTGTGCACCAGGTCCAGCACCGCCAGCGTGCCGGGCACGCCGGCCGCGCGAGCGGAGATGTTGGTGTTGCCCTGCTGCGAGGAGATGCTGGCGCCCGCCGTGAGGCCGGTCTTGCAGACATTGAAACCGCCCGTGGTGCTCACGTCCTGCGCCACGGCGCGGTAGATGTCCGCCACGCCGCCGGTGGTGGCTGGCGCGGCCGAGAAGCCGTCGAAGGTGCGCACCTTCTTCGTGGCGGCGTCGTAATAGGTGATGACCGTGCCACCCCCGAGCCCCGACGCGAAGGGCTCGGTCACGTTGAGCATGGCCTGCACCGTGATGGCCGCATCGATGGCGGAGCCGCCCGAGGCCAGGATGCGACAGCCCGCCATCGAGGCCTGCACATCGGCCGAGGTGACCATCATGTTGGTGCCCGTGATGCCCACGGTCTGTCCATAGGGCGCGCCCGCCTGGAGCGTGCACAGGGCGGGGTCGAAGCTGACGGTGCGCACAGGCGCCGTGGGCTCGGTGGGGGCGGGAGCCGGCGCGGGCGATGGCGTGCCCGCCGAAGGCGGCTGCGGGAGTGGCGAGGCCAAGGACACGGTCGAGCCCGAGCCGCCGCCGCAGCCGGTGAGCCAGCCGGCCGTCACGACGAGCGTGGCCGTCACGGTGCGTGAAAAGGGGAAGTGCATGGGATGAAGGGGTTGAGCGGAATGGTCCGGAGGACCGATTGAACGTGAAAAAGCACGGAATGTGCCTGCCGTGCGGCCACGCAGATGTCGCCCCCTTCACAGTCGATGAGCTGACGCGGGGTGCGGGGCGGAGCAGCAGGTGCGTTCTGCGCCGCACAGGCCGGTCGCACCTGCAGGCCCTGCCGCCGATATCAGGGGATGGTCAGCATTGCGGCCGCGCACTGCCGCCTGCCCACGCACGCCGAGTTCTGCAGCGCAGAGGCCGGTGCCGCCTGCTTCCACAGCGCATAGACGCGCGCTTATTGAGTCCGGCGAGCAAATATCAGCTGATTGACTTAATTGCCATTTGTTTACGTTCTTTCGTTTTTCGTGGCCCCATCAACCGAAAGGGGAATGGACAAACAGTGAAGAACTTCCTATCTCAATACAACACCTCCGCCCTTAAACTTCGCTCGCCTCCGCAACGAGGTGGTTGGCGCCTCCCTGCCAATCCGCAGAAATGCGTTGAAGCCCGACCTGGTCGGGCTTTTTTTCTGGGCTGGCAGCCCATTGCCTCAACAGGCCAGTACGCCACAGGCCACAAGCCACATCAGGCGCGCATGGCCTGGCCCTCCTCAGCCCCTCACTGCCGATAACCCGGATCCGTCTGGTCCAGCATCCGTCGCAGCGCCTGCCAGTCGCGGTTGCGGATGTAGCTGTTGGAGCCGGCGAATTGCTCGGCCGCATGGGCGCACACCGCGGGCGGCGGCAGCATCACGGGACGGCCGCTGGCGGTGGCGTCCAGCTGGATCTGGCAGGCCAACTCCAGGTAGTACATCTCCTCGAAGGCATCGCGCACCGTGGCGCCGGCCGTGAGCAGGCCGTGGTTGCGCAGGATCAGCGCCTTGTGCGGTCCCAAATCGCGCACCAGGCGCTGCTGCTCGTCCAGGTCGAGCGCGATGCCCTCGTAGTCGTGGTAGCCGATGCGCTGGTAGAAGCGCATCGCATGCTGCGACAACGGCAGCAGCCCTTCCTGCTGGGCGGAGACAGCGACGCCCGCACGCGTGTGGGTGTGGAAGACGCAGTCCACATCGGGCCGGGCCTTGTGCACCGCCGCGTGGATGACGAAGCCGGCCGGGTTCGCTTCGAGTTCGGTCTCGTCCACCGGCTGGCCGTCCAGATCCACCTTGATGAGGTTCGAGGCACTGACCTCGCTGTAGAGCAGGCCGAAGGCATTGATGAGGAACTGATCGTGCCGGCCGGGCACCCGCAGCGAAATGTGGTTGTAGATCATGTCCGTCATGCGGTAGTGCACGCACAGCCGGTAGCAGGCGGCGAGGTCCTCGCGCGCGACCCATTCTTCTGCACTGACCTGGTGGCGCACCCGCTCGCGGCGCGCCTGCAGCACCCGTTGCCAATCCTGATCGTCCATCTTGCCGGTCTCCTTGAGGTGGGGTGACCGGCAGTCTAGGAAACGTCGCGCCGGGGTACCCATGACATCGGCGTGCAATGCCATAGCGGATCGGTATGCGGTGTTAACCCCGAGCCGCCCGCTGCGGGCGGCGCAGTGGCGCCGATGCGGGCAGGGCCGCCACCTGCTTCAGCAGCTCGTCGCGCAGTGCGGCCGCGGCCGGCGGCAGCAGTCCGCGGCGGCGTTGGTACAGCGCGAAGCTGCGCACCGCCTGAACCTCCCGCACGGGCAGCACCTCGATGGACCGCGGCAGCGGCTGCGAGCCGCTAAGCAGCAACCGCGGCATCCAGCTGAGGAAGCCGCTGCCGGCCACCAGAGCGCGGATAGCGTTGATCGAGCGCGCCTCCACAGCCACCGACGGCGCGGGCAGGCCGTGATCCCAGAACAGCTGCTGCCATTCCTCGCGCGGACCCATGCGCCGCGGCGGCAGCACCCAGCGCTCGCCGGCCAGGTCGGCCAGGCACACGGTCGGCCGCGCCAGCAGAGGATGCCCCGCCCCGCAGACCACATGACAGCCCTCTTGCCAGCCGCTTTCCGAGACCAGCACCACATCCTCGTCCTCGGCCGCCGAAAAGCCGAGGGCCAGGTCGATCTCGCCCTTGCCCAGTGCCAGCAGCAACTCGTCCGAGAGCGCCTCCACGATCTGCACCTGCAGCTGGGGACGGGCTGCAAGCAGACGCCCGATGGCTGGCGGCAGCAGGTGCTCCACGGCGCTGGAGACCGCGCCGATGCGCACCGTGCCGCGCGACAGGCCCAGCAACTCGTTCACCGCGCGCAGCGCCTCGTCCGAGCCGCTGAGCAGCAGCCCCGCATGCGGCGCCAGCGCATGTCCGTAGCTCGTCAGCGCCATGCCATGCGGATGGCGTTCGAACAGAGGCACACCCAATTGCCGCTCCAGACGCTTGAGCGTCCGCGTCAAGGCGGGCTGCGTCAGCGACAGCGCCTCGGCTGCCTTGCCCAGCGAGCCGAGTTCGGCGATGGCCTTGAAGGCCTGGAGTTCGCGCAGGTTCAGCAGCATCGGTGGTCCTTCTCAAGCGAGCGTGGGGTTGGCCAGCAGCATGTCCACGAAACTGGCCGCGGCCGGCGACAGCGAGCGCCGGGCGGGCGTGTAGACGCAGACCTCGCGGTGGAAGTCCGGCTCGGCCAGCCGCACCATCGCCAGGCCCCAGGCCCGTACCAGCGGCGCCGAATAGGTCGGGCAGACCGTGAGCCCCAGGCCGTTGGCCACCATGCCCAGCGCCGTGGTCATGTATGACACCTCCTGAGTCTGTGGGCCGTTGAGCAGGGCGCGCACATCGGCGTCCACCTCGGGCGCGATGCGCTGGCGAAAGTCGCGTGTCGGCGCAATGAAGGTCCACGGGCCCAGCTCGCGCCAACGCACGGTGCGACGCCGGGCCAGCGGATGGTCGGCCGGGCAGATCAGCCAGTGGCGGTCGCGCAGCAGCGGGCGCCGCAGCACCGCGTCGTCCACCGCCATGTCCTGGCCCACGGCCACCTCCACATCGCCGGCGCGCATGCCGGCCAGCAGCTGCTCGGGCAGCGTGTCGGTGACGCGCACCTCCACCTCCGGATGGCGCTGCCGGTAGGCCGACACCGCCCGCGGGATGAAGGTGCAGGCCATCAGCTGGGGCGCGGCCAGGCGAAGCAGGCCCTTCTTCTTGTCGCGCAGGTCGGTGACGCTCGCCACCGCAGTGCTCAGCTCGGCCAGCAGGCGGTGCACCGAGGGCAGGAACTCTCGGCCCGCCTCGGACAGCTCGACCGCGCGCGTGTGGCGGTCGAGCAGCTGCACACCCATCTCGCGCTCTAGCTCGCGCACCAGCACGCTCAACGCCGACTGGGTCAGGTGCAGCTGCCGCGCCGCCGCGGTGAAGCTGCCGGCCTCGGCCACGGCCGCAAAGGCCCGCAATTGGCGCAGGGTGAGATTCATGGCCTTCCTTCATCAATCGATGAATTTATTTCGATTGCATCATAGAAGTGCCTCGTGCCCAATCGCGGCAACGCGGGGCCCACACCGGCCTCGCGAGACGGAGACACCATGCCAGAGCCCACGACCCCGCCGCGCGGCCCCGTGCCCATCCGCGGCCTGCACCACTTCGCCTGGCGCTGCCGCGACGGCGAGGAAACCCGCCGCTTCTGGGAGGACCTGCTCGGCCTGCCGCTCGTGCACGTGATCAAGAACGAGCACGTGCCCAGCACCGGCGAGTACTGCCCCTACGTGCACATCTTCTTCCAGATGCGCGACGGCTCGTACATCGCCTTCTTCGACCTGGGCGACGACACCGTGGCGGCGCCCTCGCCCAACACGCCGGCCTGGGTCAACCACATCGCGCTGCGGGTGGACACGGTGGAGGAGCTGCGCGCGGCCAAGGCCCGCATCGAGGCCGCTGGCGTGCCGGTGCTGGGCATCACCGACCACCACATCATCGGCTCGATCTACTTCTTCGATCCCAATGGCATCCGGGTGGAGCTGACCACGCCCACCGTGCCGCAGGCCGAGATGGATGCGCATGCCCGCGAGGCCCATGCGTCGCTCGACGAGTGGACCGAGCGCAAGGCCGGCCAGCGCGAAGAGCGAGCGCAGCATGGCTGAGCCGCAACTCGCCGTCATCGACGTGCGGCCCGGCGCCGCACTGGAAAGCCAGTCGGGCCTGCAGATGCTGCGCCCGCGCATCTACGGCGCGTGGATGGCGCCGCCCGACGGCGCGCGGGTGGCGGCCATCGTCATGCACCCGACCAGCAATTTCATGGGCCACTACCTGATAGGCCCGCTGGCCGAGCGCGGCGTGTGCTGCCTGGGCCTCAACTCCCGCTACATGGGCAACGACACAGTGTTGCTGATGGAGCGGGCCATCCAGGACCTGGGCGCAGGCGTCAAGTTCCTGCAGTCGCAGGGCTACGACCGCGTGGTGCTGATCGGCAACTCGGGCGGCGCCGCGCTGGCCAGCTTCTACCAGGCCCAGGCCGAGCGCCTGACGGCCACGCACCTGCCCGACGGCGATCCGAGCGGCCTGCATGCGGCTGACCTGCCGCCGGTGGCCGGCATTGCCCTGTGCGCGGCGCACCTGGGCCGCAGCCGGCTGCTGGCCGACTGGATCGATCCCTCGGTCACGGACGAGCACGACCCGCTCTCCGTGGACCCGGCGCTCGACATGTACGACCCCCGCCACGCGCGGCCCTACAGCCCGGCCTTCCTGGCCCGCTTCAAGGGCGCCCAGCAGGCCCGGCTGCAGCGCATCGAACAGTGGGTGCTGGCCCGGCTCGAACAGCTGCGCGCCACGCCCGGCGCGCCGCGGGACCAGGCCTTCGTCGTCTACCGCACCCATGCCGATCCGCGCTGCGTGGACCTGTCGCTGGATGCCAACGACCGTGCGCCCGGCAGCGTGTGGGGCGATGCGCGGCAGGTCAACTACTCGGCCAACGCCATGGGCCGCACCACCTCGCTCACGGCCTTCCTGTCGCAGTGGTCCTCGCGCTCGCAGGCGGACGGGCCCACCAATCTGGCGCACACCACCTGCCCCAAGCTGCTGCTGACCTACACCGCCGACCAATCCACCTTTCCCAGCACGCGCGACGCCTGGATGGCGGCGGGCGGCTCGGCCATCCGCAACGTCGACATCGTCGGCGGCAACCATTACCTGGCCGGCCAGCCGCAACTGGTGCGCGAAGCGGCGGATGCCATCGCCGCCTTCTGCCACGCCCTCTGACCCACGGAGCGCCCTCGACCATGGACTCCATCACCTTTGCCCCACCCTACGAACTGCCGCAGTGGCCCTTCGTGCCGCCGCCCGAACTTTCGGCGGGCGAGGCCGGCCGCCATCCGGTCGTGATCGTCGGCGGCGGCCTGTCGGGCCTCACGCTGGCCTGCGACCTGGCCAGCCGCGGCATCCGCAGCGTGCTGCTGGACGAGGACGACACCGTCGGCGTGCGCGGCGCTTCGTCGCGCGGCATCTGCTACGCGCAGAAGAGCCTGGAGATCTTCGCGCGCCTGGGCATCTACGAGCGCATCGCGGCCAAGGGCGCCACCTGGTCCTTCGGCCGCACCTTCTCGGGCGACACCGAGGTCTACAGCTTCAACCTGCGCACCGACAGCGTCTCGGTGCAGCCGCCCTTCATCAACCTGCAGCAGTTCTACGTGGAGTGGTTCCTGGTGGACCGCATCCTCGAACTGGGCCTGACCGACCTGCGCTGGAAGAACCGCGTTCTGGAGGTGGAAACGCAAGACGACGGCGTGCGCCTGCATGTCGAGACGCCCGCGGGCCGCTACGCGCTGGACGCGGATCACCTGATCGACGCCACCGGCGCCAACAGCCCGATCCGCACGCAACTCGCCCTGCCGGCCCATGCCTCGCGCAGCACCGACCGCTGGTGCATCAGCGACGTGCGCTTCAAAAAGCCGCTGCCCGTCGAGCGCTGGACCTGGGTGGACGCGCCCTTCAACGAAGGCCGCGGCGTGTGGCAGCACCTGATGGCCGACGGCGTCTGGCGCATGGACTACCAGATGCCCGAGGACGCCGACCCCGCCGAGGTCAGCCTGCCCGAGGTGGCCGCCGCCCGCCTGCGCGAGCAGCTGGGGCCCGACGTGGACTTCGAGTTCGTCTGGATCGGCCCCTACGGCTACCGGGACCATCTGCTGGAGCGCTTTCGTCACGGCCGCATCTTCTTCATCGGCGACGCAGCCCATGTGGTGAGCCCCTTCGGCGCGCGCGGCGGCAACACCGGCATCCAGGACGCGGCCAACCTGGCCTGGAAGCTGGCCCTGGTGCTGCGCGACGAGGCGCCCGCCACCCTGCTGGACAGCTACGACGCCGAGCGCCGGCCCGCGGCCGTGCAGAACCTGGAAGTGACCAGCCGCTCGGCGCGCTTCTTGGCACCGCGTTCACCCGCCGAGCATGTGCTGCGCCGGGCGGTGGTGGCACTCGCCGAGCGCCATCCCTTCGCGCGCGGCCTGGTCAACACCGGCCGCATGTCGGTCGCCAACGACTACCCGCCCTCGCCCTGGCAGCCGGCCGGCAGCCGGACCGTGCAGAACGTGCCCCTGACCGATGCGCAAGGCCGGTCCACTTCGCTCGCGGCGCTGCTTCGGCCCGGCACGCACTGGCTGGGCCTGTGGCATGCGCCCGATCCTGCGCAGGTGGATGCCGCCCTGGGCGCCGTCGCCGGGCGACCGATCCGGCTGGTGGCGGTGGGCCCGCGTGCCGATGCCGCCTGCGGCCTCCCCGGCCATGCGGCGGGTGCGGCCGAGCTCGCACACCTGGGCCTGCAACAGCCCGGCAGCCTGCTGCTGGTGCGCCCCGACGCCTACCGCGCCGCCTTGCTGCCCGCCGCCACGGCCGACGGCCTGCGCCAGGCGCTCGACACCGCCCTGACGCCCGCTGTCCCTTCCACGCCCGCCCCATGATCACCGAGCCCCACATCCCCGATCCCGACGGCTTCTATGCCGCGCTGCTGCAGGCACACGAGGGCCTGAGCGAGGCACAGAGCGCCGACCTCAACGCCCGCCTCGTTCTGCTGCTGGCCAACCAGTGCGGCGACCAGCAGGTGCTGCTGGACTGCATCCGCGCCGCCACCCTCGACATCGACACACCTGCCCCATGACCGCCACCACCGCGCCTGCCCCCATCTCCTTCGCCTCGGCCTCCGACACCCGCGAGCAGAAGCCGCGCCTCACCCTGCTGGCGCCCGATGTGTACGGCTACATCAGCGACTTCGATCCCAACTGCGGCTTCGTCGTCGCCGAGGACCAGGTCGTGCTCATCGACACCCGGCCCACACCACGCATGGCGCGCGACTTCCTGGCGGCCATCCGCAGCGTCACCGACAAGCCGGTGCGCACCATCGTGCTCACGCATTACCACGCCGTGCGCGTGATGGGTGCCAGCGCCTTCGACGAGGTGCAGGCCATCATCGCCAGCCAGGGCACGCTGGACTGGATCCGCACCCGCGGCCAGGCCGACTTCGATTCCGAGGTGGGCCGCTTTCCGCGCCTGTTCGAAGGCGTGGAAGAGATCCCGGGCCTGACCCGGCCGACCGTCAGCTTCGACAGCCGCATGAGCCTGTGGCTGGGCGGCGGCCGCGAGCTGCAGCTGCTGGCGCTGGGCCGCGGCCATTCCAGCGGCGACACCGTGGCCTGGCTGCCGGAGGCCGGCGTGTGCTTCTCGGGCGATGTCGTGGAGAACCGCTGCGGCGTCTATGCCGGCGATGCGTACATCCGCGACTGGGCCGCCACGCTCGATGCCGTGGCCGCGCTGCGCCCGCGCACCCTGGTGCCCGGCCGCGGTGCCGTGTTGCAGGGCGAGGCTGCGTGCGCCGAGGCGATCCGCCTGACACAGGACTTCCTGGCCACGCTGCTGGGCGCCGTGCAGGCCGGCATCGACGCCGGCGAATCGCTCAAGGGCTGCTTTGCGCGCGCCGAGGCGGCCATGGTGCCGCGCTTCGGCGACTGGCCGGTGTTCCGGCATGTGCTGCCCTTCGACGTCTCGCGCGCCTATGACGAGCTCACCGGCACCGAGCATCCGGCCGTCTGGACTGCCGAGCGCGACCGCGCGCTGTGGCAGGTCCTGCACGGCTGAGCGCGCGTTCCTTCGCATCGATCACAACACAGGAGACAACCCCATGACCCGCTTCTTCCACCGCCTGGGCGCCGCCCTGGCCCTGGCCGCCGCCACCGCCGGTGCCGCGCTGGCCCAGGGCGCCTATCCCAGCCAGCCCATCAAGTGGCTGGTGCCCTATGCCGCAGGCGGCGGCACCGACAGCATCGCGCGGCAGCTGGCCGACGCCATGCAGCCCTCCATCGGCCAGCCGGTGCTGATCGACAACCGTCCTGGCGCCTCCACCAACATCGCCGTGGGCCTGCTGATGCAGGCCAAGCCCGACGGCTACACCGTGATGCAGGCGGAGAACGCGGCCCTGCTCTTCAACGAGCACATGTTCGCCAAGCTGCCCTACAAGCCGGCCTCCGACTTCACCTACATCGGCGCCATCGGGCGCATTCCAATCGCGCTGGTGGTGCGCAGCGACTTCCAGGCGCAGAACCTGCAGCAGTTCGTCGGCTATGTGAAGGCCAGCGGCGACAAGGCCAGCTATGCATCGCCAGGCATCGGCACGCCGCACCACATGGCCATGGAGCTGCTCAAGCAGAAGGCCGGCCTCACCATCACGCACGTGGCCTACAAGGGCGCCGCCCCCGCGCTGCAGGACATGCTGGGCGGCCAGGTGCCGATGATGATGCTGGACCTGGGCACCGCCCTGCCCTACCTCAAGAGCGGCAAGCTGCGCGCCCTGGCCATCGCGCTGCCCCAGCGCGCCAAGGCCCTGCCCGACGTGCCCACCTTCAACGAGCTGGGCTACCCCGAGGTGAACGCCTTCGCCTTCCATGGCCTCATCGGGCCGGCGGGCATGCCGGCGCCCGCCGTCGAGAAGCTCAACGCCGAGCTGCGCAAGGCGCTGCAGGCGCCGCGCGTGCAGCAGGTGTTCGGCGAGTTCGGCTTCGAGGCCCTGCCGGGCACGCCCAAGGAGTTCTACGACATGGCCCGGGCCCAGAGCGCGTACTGGGGCCAGGTCATCCGCACATCCGGCGTGCAGCTGGACTGAGCGGGCGGCTGGCATGCACGACGCTGCTTCCACGTCTGCCGCCCTGCGCGTCGGCTTCATCGGTCTGGGCGTGATGGGCGGCCCCATGGCCGGCCATCTGGCCCGTGTCGGCCACCGCGTGGCGGTGCACGATGCGCAGGCCGGTGCCACGGCCGCCCTGGTGGAGGCTCAGCCGGGCATCCGCCCCTGCACGACGGCCTGCGAGGTCGCCCGCCACAGCGACATCGTCGTCACCATGCTGCCCAACGGCCGCGTCGTGCGCGAGGTGGTATTCGCCCCGGAGACGGGCCTGCTGGCCGGCTGGAAGGCGGGCGGCCTGCTGCTGGACACATCCTCGGCCGAGCCCTGGCTCACGCGCGAGACGGCCGAAGGCCTGGCGGCCCGCGGCATCGCCATGGTGGACGCGCCCGTCTCGGGTGCCGCCTGGGGCGCCCAGGCGGCAGAACTGGTCTTCATGGTGGGCGGCGCGGCGGCGGATGTGGCGCGCGTGCGGCCATTGCTGGACGCGATGGGCCGTGCGGTCTTCCACCTCGGAGGGCTGGGCGCCGGCCACACGATGAAGTGCCTGAACAACCTGGTGACGGCGCTGACGCTCACCGCCACCGCCGAGGGTCTGGCGCTCGGCACACGGGCGGGGCTGGACCCGGCCGTGATGACGCAGGTGCTGAACGAATCGACCGGCGGTTCGTGGATCACCCGTACCCATATCGACCAGCGGGTGCTCAGCCGGCGCTTCGACGACCCGTTCAAGCTCGAACTGATGCTCAAGGACATGGGCATCGCTTTGGACCTCGCCAGGTCGCAGGACATGCCCGCGCCGCTCAGCGCCGCCGGCCTGTCGCTGTGGCAGGCCGCGGACGAGGCGCGGGGTCCTGGCGCGAGCGTCTCCGAACTGGTGCGCTGGGTGGAGACGCAGATGGGCGTAGAGATCCGCAGCCCGTCTGCTGGCGCGGCCTGAGCCGCGCCGCGGTGGCGGATCAGCCCTGCGCGCCGAACCGGCCCTCGAAGGCCGACTCGGCCAGCGGCCGGCGGTCGCTCGGCACTTCGCGCGCGCGGACGCCCTCGGGCAGCACGGATGGATCGCCCTTGCGGCCCACGGCCACAACAGTGTCGATGGCGAAACCATCGGGCAGGCCGATCGCGGCGCGCAACTTGTCGGCGTCGAAGCCGGCCATGGCATGGGCCGACCAGCCCGACAGCTGCGCCTGGAAGGCCAGGCTGGCCCAGGCAGCGCCAGCATCGAAGGCATGCGAGGCATTGGGCACCGGCTCGGTCTTGCCGGGGAACACGGCCTCGCGGGCGGACGCGATCACCACCAGCGCGGCGGCGCGCTTCGTCCACATCTGATTGAACTCGACCAGGCTGTCGAAGATGGGTTGCCAGGCGGCCGTATCGCGGCGCGCGTAGATGAAGCGCCAGGGCTGCACGTTGTAGGCCGAGGGCGCCCAGCGCGCGGCTTCGAGCAGGCTCAGCAATGCGGGCTCGGCGATGGCCTCTTCGGTGAAGGCGCGGGGCGACCAGCGCTCGGTGAACAGCGGATCGATGGGATGGGCGGGTTGACGGGGGTTGCTCATTCGAAAACTCCAGGGGAACGGAGCGTTTGCAAGGGCCGTGCCACGAAGGCGGGCACGGTCGCCCGCACGGCCGGCTCGACATTCCTCGCGCCTCAGGTGCGACGTGCGGTCCCTGCGCTACTGGGAAGGCGCGATGCGCCGCGCCTTGACGACCTGACCCCAAAGCGTGAGCTCATCGTCCACGACCGTCCGCAGGGCGTCCGAGGTGCTGCCCACAGGCACGGCAGACACGGCGGCAAGCTGCCGGCGCACCTCCGGCATTGCGGCCACCTTCTGCCATGCGTCGCTGAGCGTGGCCACCGTCTCCACTGGCGTGCCGGCGGGCACCCAGACGCCATACCACGCGTCGATCACGAAGCCGGGCACAGTCTCGCCGACCGTCGGCACGTCTGGCATGGATGCGGCCCGCTGGGCGCCCGTCTGCGCCAGGGCCCGCACCTTGCCGCTTGCCAGCAGCGACGGCACCTGGGCGGCCGGGCTCATGGACACCTGCACCACGTTCGACAGCAGGTCCGCACTGAAATTGCCCGCGTAGTTGACCGCCAGCAGTTCGGCGCCGGTCTGCACGGCGAGCAGTTGCGCGCCCAGGTAGGCGGCCGACGCATAGCCCATGACACCGATGGCGAGCTTGCCCGGGCGCGCCTTGGCGTAGGCGACCAGCTCGGCGAAGGAATGGACAGGCACCTGCGTATTGACCATCCAGACGAAGGGCGACGCGGCGAAGCGCGACACCGGCACCAGGTCCTTCCGCGGGTCGTAGGGCAGGTTGGCGACGACATGCGGATTCATCGTCATGGTCTGGTTGAAGGTGAACAGCAGCGTGTGCCCGTCCGGCCTGGCCCGCACCGCCCGCTGCACGCCGATGACACCGCTGGCGCCCACCACGTTCTCCACCACCACGGGCTGGCCCAGCACCTCCGCCAGGCGCTGGGCGCCGATGCGGCCGATGATGTCGACGCCGGTGCCGGCGGCGGCCGGCAGCACGAGCGTGATCTGCCGCGAGGGAAATGCCGGCTGCGCCATCGCGCAGGCGCACAGGAGCAGGCCGCACAGCGAAGCGGCCAGGCGGCCGGCGGCTCGGCCGCAGATCGTCGGGTTCAAGGGCGTCTCCTTTGTCATGGGTTCATCGATGGCGGCCGGCCTCCAATGGCTCATGCCTCGGGCAAGGCAGTGGCCTGCCAATGCAGCATCCGCAGCCCGTCGGCCGCGTCGATCCACACGGTGACGAAGGCATTGCGCATCACCTTGGTGGCACCGCCGACGTCGAGGGTCGTGGTGGTGATGCCACTCAGCACGACCGCCGCACCCGCGGCACGTACCTGCTGGTCCGTGCGGACCGCATCCACGAAACGGAAGCGACCCGACGCGATGGTCGCCAGGAAGGCGGCCCGGTCCTCGGTCTTGCCGTTCGCATGCGTGTGCAGGTAGTCCGGCGCGAGCAGCCGGCCCAGTGCCTCGACGTCCTGCACGTACAGGGCCTGGTAGCGGGCCTCGTCCGCGGCGAGCACCCGGTCCCGCAGGGCTGAGATCTCGTGGGCCATGGTCATGCGTCCTCCTCGACCACGGTATTGGCGAGGGTACCGATGCCGTCGATCTCGATCTCGACCGCGTCCCCGGGCCGCAGGGGACCGACACCGCCTGGCGTGCCGGTCATGATGAGGTCGCCGGGCAGCAGCGTGACGGCGCGGCTCAGGTAGGCCACGAGGGCGTCGACGCCGAAGAGCAGATCCGCGGTGTTGCCCTCCTGCACCACCTTGCCGTTGAGCCGGGCCCGCAAGCGCAGCGCGGCCGGATCGACCGCCGTCTCGATGCAGGGGCCGATGGGCGCGAAGGTGTCGAAGGCCTTGCCCAGCGTCATGAGGCCCATGGCCATCTCCTGCCGCTGGATGGTGCGCTCGCTCACGTCGTTGCCGCAGGTGTAGCCCAGCACATGGGCCAGGGCGTCCTCCTGCCGCACATGCCGGGCGCGCCGGCCGATCACCGCGACGAGTTCCGCCTCGTAGTGCACCACCGTGCTCCCGCGCGGATAGACGATGGCACCGCCCGGCGCGAGCAGGCTCGTGTCCGGCTTCATGAACAGCGGGGGGATGTCGGGCAGCGGCCGGCCCGTCTCCAGGATGTGCGACCGGTAGTTGAAGCCGACGCCGAAGATGCGCGGCCGCGCCACGGTCGGCGCCAGCAGCTGGAGGCCGGCCAGCGGCCAGCGCTCCTCGTCCAGGGTCATGTCGCCGTCGAACGGAGAGCCGCGCATCGCGCGCACGACGCCCTGCTCTTCCAGCACGCCGAAGCGTGCGCGGCCCTCGTGGAGGAAGTGGTAGATCTTCATGGTTTCCTGCCTTGCGCTAGGGATGAATGTCGGGAAGAAGCCGGCGCAATCCGCGCAGCAGTCCGCTGCACAGCAGCACCAGCGCGGTCGCCAGCACGATGCCCTGGTACACGCCGACGGTGTCGCCGAGCTGGCGGGCGGCCTCGATGCCATGTCCGATGCCGCGCTTGGCGGCCAGGTACTCGCCGACGAGCGCGGCGCTCACTGCCCAGGGCAGCGCCACCTGCAGCCCGGTGAAGATAAAAGGCAGCACGCTCGGCACGACGACGTGGCGCGTGAGCTGGCCCTGTGTCGCGCCGAATACGCGCGCCGTCATCAGCAATCGCGCATCGACGGTCGCCAGCCCCGCATAAGTGAGCGAGAAGACGATGAACAGCACCGTCAGCGCCACCAGCAGCAGCTTGGGCATCCAGCCGGTGCCGAACCACAGCACGAGCAGTGGCACCAGCCCGAGCTTGGGAATGCTCATCACGGCGGTCACGAAGGGCTGCGCAGCCGCATCGGCCCGCGCCGACAGGCGCAGCAGCACCGCCAGCCCGCCGCCCGCCAGCGCCCCCATCGCCGTGCCCGCGGCCAGCAGCGCCGAGGTGGACGCCACATCAGCCAGCAGCCGGCCGGCCACCCAGTCGCCCTGGATGCGCGCCGCCACCTGGCCGACGCCAGGCACCCAGTAGGCGCCCAGCGCGCGGCTGGCGCATTCCCACACCAGCACGAAAGCGGCGAGCCCCAGCAGACGGGCCGTCAGCCGGCCGCGCCCGCTCATGCTCCGACTCCGTGGCGCAGGCAGGCCCGGATGGCGTCGTAGTGCCCGGCAAAGGTCGGCGCCTTGAAGATGGACTCCGGATCGCGCGGACGCGGGATGTCGATGTGCCGCTCGAGCACCACGCGCCCTGGCGAGCCGGACAGCAGCACCACGCGGTCGCCGAGCGCGATGGCCTCGTTGATGTCGTGCGTGACGAAGAGGATGGTCTTGCGCTCCGACGCCCACAGCGCCAGCAGGTCCGCCTGCAGTTGCGCGCGCGTCTCGGCATCGAGGGCGCCGAACGGCTCGTCCATGAGCACGACGGGCGGGTTGTAGGCCAGGGTGCGCGCCAGCGAGGCCCGCTTGCGCATGCCGCCGGAGAGCTGGTGCGGGTAGTGCCCGGTCCGCTGGCCCAGCCCGACCTGCTCCACCAGCCGGCGCACCCGCGCCACGTCCGCGGCGGAGGGCTTGCCGGCCAGTTCGAGCGGGAACATCACGTTGTCCCACACCGACCGCCAGGGCAGCAGGTTGTCGTCCTGGGTGACATAGCCGATCTGCCGGCCGCTGCCGGGCTGGGCGGGCATTCCCTCACCGCCGACGGGCCGGCCCCGGAACAGGATGCGGCCGGCCGAGGGCGCCAGCGTCTGGGCCACCACATTCAGCAAGGTCGACTTGCCGGCGCCGGAGGACCCCATGACCGTGACGAACTCCCCTTCGTGCACCGTCAGGTCCACGTCGCGCAGGATCCAGCGTGGCGCCTGCGCGCCGCCGCCCTCGTAGCAGACGCCGAGCTGCGACAGCTGAAGCAGTGCGGTGGACTGGGCCACGGCAGGTGTGTCGGGTCTCATGCTTCAGACTCCGACAGCACGCGCGGCTTGCGCCTGCGGGGCCTGCCAGCGCAGCCAGTGCCGGTTGAGCATCGACAGCACGGCGCCCAGGCCGAGCACGATGGCCATCACGGTGACCAGCGCGACGAACACCAGCGTGGTGTCGAAGTCCGAGGCCCCGTACTGCACCAGGTAGCCGATGCCCCGGTTCGACGAGATGATCTCGCCGACGATGGCCCCCGCGATGGCGTAAGGCACCGCCACGCGCAGGCCGCCGAACAGGTAGGGCACCACCGCCGGCCACACCACATGCCGCAGCAGCTGCCATTCGCTGGCGCCCAGGACGCGCACCGTGCCGAGCAGCCGGACATCGACCGCCCGCACGCCGTCCAGGGTGCTGTAGAACACGATGAAGAAGATGGCCGTGGCCACCAGCGCCACCTTGGCGCCGGGCCCCACGCCCAGCCACAGGATGAACAGCGGCACCATCGCCGTCTTCGGGATGGCGTAGCCGATGCCCGCGACGGCCAGCACCGCCTCTCGGGCCCATGGATGGCGACGCAGCGCCATGGCCAGTGCGCAACCGGGCACGGCGCCCAGCAGGAAGCCGCCCAGGGCCTCGCCCAGGGTGAAGCGGCCATGGAACCAGAGGTCGCCGTTCGCGACCATGGCCCCGAGCCGGCTCACGACCAGCATCGGCGAACTGATCCAGTAGGCGCCGAGCAGGCGGGACGTGGCCTCCCAGGCCGCCAGCAGCGCCACGCCCAGCACCAGCCGATCGATCCACGGACGATGCACCGGGGCCCTCATGTGCTGGCTCAACGGGCACCGCCCACGAAGTCATCGGTGTAGATCGTGCCGGCGAGCGCAGACAGCGCCGCCTTGTCGTCCTGCGGCCCGAACATGGTCTCGACCGTGTGCGCGAAGGCCTTGCCCATGGGCATGGCGCGCGCGGGCGTGTTGCGCTGGAAGCTGTCGAAGGCCTGCTTCAGCAGCTCGGGATCCATCTTGTCGAAACGCCTGGCCAGCAGGGCCAGGGCCTTCTGCGGCTCGGTGCCGATCAGGGCCAGGCTGCGGTCCAGCGCGGCGACCATCTTCCTGCAGTTGGCCGCGGCGCTGGTGCAGTAGCCGTCGCGCGCGACCAGCACGTTGTAGGTCGTCGGGTTCAGGTCCGGAAAGTCGCCGCGCGGGCCACTGATCCACAGTTGCGCACCGCGGCGCACGGCTTCGAGCGTGAAGGGGCTCGAGAAGGCGAAGCCGTCCACGTCCTTCTTCTGCAGCGCGGCGTCCATGCCCGGCGGCGCGATGAAGACCAGGCGGATGTCGCGGTCCGCATCGATGCCGGCCTGGCGCGCCACGTAGCGCAGGAAGGCATGAGGCAGGCCGTTGGCCGCATCCACCGCCAGCGTCAGCCCCCTGAGCGCGCGGGCCCGCTCCACCGGCGAGCGGGCTGCCGACAGCCGGCCTGCTGCCTCGGCAGACAGCACGATCTCGGTCGTCGCGTTCTCCTGAAGGCCGGCGATGGCCAGCG
The DNA here is from genome assembly GCF_003350475.1 of Pseudacidovorax intermedius. Classification (GTDB taxonomy): domain Bacteria; phylum Pseudomonadota; class Gammaproteobacteria; order Burkholderiales; family Burkholderiaceae_C; genus Xenophilus; species Xenophilus intermedius. Next base: position 251,825 of record NZ_QQAV01000007.1, on the reverse strand, counting down.
TCTTCTGGCCCCGCTGGGCCGCACGCAGCTGCAGCAGACCGGCGATGGTGGTGAAGTCGGCGCTGCCGCCGATCAGGGCGTTGAGCGCGGCCGGCCCGGCCAGCTGGCTCACGTCCACATCGAGGCCGGCTTCCTTGAAGTAGCCCGCGTCCTCGGCGATGTACACCGGGGCGAACAGCACGGAGAGCGCCGGCAGCACCAGCCGGGCCTTGGTGGCCTGGGCCGAGGCGGCCAGCGAGGCCACGGCCAGGACGGTGCCGATCGCGAGGCGGCGGATGAGGGTGTGGGGCATGCGTGTCTCCTTCTTCTGGGGTGGGTTCAGTCGAGCGAATCGGGGCGACGCAGCAGCCGGGCTTCCGGCTCGCCGGCGCGCAGCCTGCGCACCATGTCGTCGGGGTCGAAGTCGATGCCGATCGGATTGCGGCGGAAGGCCTCGCTGCGCATCCAGGCGTTGGTGGCCGCGGCATCGGGAAAGCTGTCGACCTGCAGCTCGATCTGGTTGCCTTCCGGATCGGCGTAGTAGAAGGACACGGTGGGCCCGTGGTTGATGGCGCGGTAGGGCAGGATCTCCAGCGCGCGCAGGCGCTCGTAGGTGCCCAGCAGCTCGGCCAGCGAGTCGTAGGCGAAGGCGGTGTGGTAGTGCCCTACGCGGAAGGCGTCGTCCCGCGGCTGGTACTCCTCCAGCGCGATCAGCGCGAGCCGGTGGTGCTCGTCGTCGTAGGTCAGGAAGGCCACCTTGGACGAGGCATGGGCCACATGGGCACCGAGCACCGTGCAGTACCAGGCCACGAGGTCGTCGAGCCGGTTCGTGCGCAAGGCGATGTGGGCGAGCCGGCGGGGCCGCACGACGGGCATGTCGGTGGCAGCGGCGGTGGTGGCGGGAGAGGTGTTCATGCCTGGCCTTTCTGAAACGGTTGGACCGGCGCGGCCTGCGAGGCGGCCGGCCGGCCGGTGAGCGCGCCGATCACCTGGCGCATGGTTTGCTCTGCGTCGTCGCTCGCGCCCTGGCTGCGCCACGCGACGTGGCCGTCTGGGCGCACCAGGACCGCGCCGTCGGCACCGATGCCGTAGAGGTCGTGGAATGCGCCGCCGTGGTCGATCAGCTCCCCCTGCGGTCCGACGGCGAAGGCCTGGGCCACCAGGCCGGCCGACACAGCGGCCTTCAGGAACGCCGCCTGCCAGGCCTGTGCCTCGCGGCCTGCCAGCAGGGTGAAGCAACGGTCCTTGAACAGCTCGACGGTGGAGACGGTGACGCCGCCTTCGGCGCGGCGCAGCCAGCAATGCGGCGCGCGCCGACCCGGCGCGGCCGATGCCACATAGGTGTCGACCTCCGGTGCGGCGACGGTGGCGTCGGCGCCCAGGACGAGCCTGGAGCGGTAGCCATAGCCGAAGGTCTGGCCGTGGTAGTCGAAGTGCGCACGCTGGCCGGGGATCGCGTCGCGCATGCGGGCGATGTCTTCCTCGCGGAAGTCCTCGTGCGTCTTCATGATGCCGCCCAGGCCGGCGCGCTCCATGCGCCGGGCATTGCGCACGCTCTGCTCGACGTTGAAGCGGATCACCGGCAGGCGCTCGTCCTCGTACGAGTCCAGGATCGAAGCGTCGGCCTGGCCGCGCAGCACCAGCGCCAGCTTCCAGCACAGGTTGTGGACATCGCCGACGGCGGTGTTCATGCCCTGGCCACCGGTGGGCGGCAGCGGATGCGCCGCATCGCCGGCCAGGAACACGCGTCCGCTGCGCAGGTGCCGCGCGATGCGTGCCTGCATGCGCCAGGCGCGCACATCGCGCACCTGCAGCGGCAGGTCCTGCACGCCGATGGCCGCGCGCACGATGGCAGCGCAGCGCTCGGGCGTGAACCGCTCCGGCGAGTCGCGGGAGGCGTCGTAGCCGAAGTTGTAGGTCCAGCGGTGGCGACCGTCCAGCGCGATCAGCACCCCCACGGTCTGGGGGTTGTAGATCCACCAGAGCAGGTGGGGGCGCTTCTGCACCCAGGGCCACAGGTCGGCCTCGAAATAGACGCCGATCTGCTGGCCCAGCGCCTCATCCCCATCGAGCGGGATGCCGAGCTTCTCGCGCAGGGCGCCCCGCGCGCCGTCGGCCGCGATGGCATAGCGCGCATGCACGGTGTGCGCGACGCCGTCGGCGCCCAGGATGCATGCGCGCACGCCCTCTTCGTCCTGCACCAGGTCCTGAAGCTGCGTGCCGAAGCGCACATCGACGCAGGTCTGCGACTCCGCAGCGCGGCGCAGCACCGGCTCGAGCACGTCCTGCGGGCAGGAGGTCTTGGCGCTGGGGCCATGCGATTCCGCGAGGCGATTGCGCTGGGGATCCACATAGGTGTTGATCTCGCCGATGACCTCGCCTGCCACGGAACGCACGAAGACCACGCCCTGGTTGCGGTCCTGCGGAATGCCGCGTGCGCGCACGGCGTCGTCCAGCCCCCAGGTCCTGAGGATCTCCATCGTCCGGGCGCTCACCACATGGCCACGGGGATGGAAGCTGGTCGAGGCATGCCGCTCGACCAGCAGCGTGCGCACGCCACAGCGCCCCAGGGCGATGGCCGCGGCCAGCCCGCAGGGCCCGCCGCCCACGATCAGGACGTCAGGGCGCAGGGCCTCGCCATCTGCGGAAAGTTTGATGCTCGACATGGACAGAATGTTGATCTGCTGATTGACTGTCAGTCAGCTTAATGTCGAACGCACGGACTGCGTTGCTGGTTTTCCCTGAAGCAACGGGCGCGCCCCCGGTGCGCCCCACCTATCATTGAATCCATGAGTGACACCGCCAGCCGCCCGCAACGCCGCAAGAAGGAGGCTGCCGATGCGAAGGCGCCCACGGGCAAGCAACGCATCCTGGAGGCGGCCGAACGGCTCTTCGCGAGCCGGGGCTTCATGGACGTGTCGGCCGCAGAAATCGTGCGCGAGGCCGGCGTGGCGCACGGCCTGCTGTTCCATCACTTCGGTGCGATGGAGGAGCTCTACGCCGAAGTCAGCCGGGTGGCCGCGCAGCGCATGAACGAGGTCCAGCTGGCCTCATTCCGTGGCAGGACCGCGCGTGAACAGGTGGCATCCTTCCTTCGCGCGCACCTGCGCTCGGTCAAGCAGCGCGAGGGGGACGCACTCTTCCGGGCTCGCTCGCACAACGTGGCCACGCACGCCAAGGTGGCCGCGATCTGGGAGGCCTCCCGCCAGGAAGCAATCGATCGGGTGTGCGATGCGCTGGGCGTGCAGGCGCCGACGCCCGCGGTGCGGGTCTGTCTGCGCGCCTGGGTCGGCTTTCACGACCAGCTGGTTCTGGCATGGCTGTCCGAGCGCACGATCACCGAGCGGCAGGTGATGGACTGGACGATGAAGCAGCTGGAGCATCTGGCGGCTGACGTGTTGTCCGTGGATCTGGACCGGCCTACAAGCCAGCAGCAGACGTCGGCCTGATAAGAATCCCGGTGCACGCGTCGGCACAGGCAGCGGGCGCGGTGCGGGCGATTCGAGCCGTCCGAGGGGAAATGGCGACCAGGCCATCGACGGACCCCAGGTGTGGGCACCCGGACGCCCGGCCTTGTGCAGTCAGACCGCCTGCAGCGCGGCGAGGCTGGGGGCTCGCTCCAACCCCCAGACGCCCGCCAGCAGCGCCTTTGCACGGCCCCGGCCGATCACCGGCGCCGCCAGCTCCATCAGCTTGTCCTCCAGCTCGGCATCGGACAGGGGCAGCTCGGGGTCGCCCTTGCGGTCGGGCTGCAGCCACGTGTGGCGCTGGCCGTCCTGGGTCTCGATCTCCACACGGGCCGCGCGGCGGCCGGGGAAGGCGGCGTCCAGTTCCGCGTCGACCCGGGCCTCGATGCGGGCCATCAGCGCCCGGGTGCGGTCATCGGTCAGCCGCTCGGGCGTGTAGGCATCCAGCCGTACGCTGCCGTGCACCAGCGCCGTGGCGACGACGAAGGGCAGGCTGAAGCGCGCCTCGTTCTCGGTCTTCGGATCTGCATAGCAGGCGATGTCCAGCGCCGGGCGGTAGGTGGCCACGCGCACGCGGCGGATCTGCGCCGGCACCAGGCCATGTCGGCGGCGCAGTTCGAGCGCGGCGTCGATGGCGGCGAAGGTGTGGCCGCAGCCGATGTGGTTCTTGAAGGTCAGGCGCGTGATGTGGAAGTCGCGGCCCAGCGTCTCACCCACCGCGGCCCAGTCGGGGCCATCGCTCATCGCCCGGCCAAGGCCCGCCTCGCCGTCGAGCACATCGCGCGAGCCGGTGACGCCCTCGGCGGCCAGTTGCGCAGCCAGCACGCCGGCCTCGGCGGCGCGGCCGGCATGCAAGGGCTTGGACATGGAGTCCATCCGGAAGGCCTGCTGGAGCCCCGCCGCGAAGGTGGCGGCCGTGGCCAGCGCATGGCCGAAGGGCGCGCCGTGCAGCCCCAGCAATCCGGCCGTGGCCGCCGCCGCGCCGAAGGTGCCGACAGTACCGGTGTTGTGCCAGTGCCGGTAGTGCGCGCGTCCCAGCACCACGCCGATCCGGGTCGAGACCTCGTAGCCCAGCACCACGCCGCGCAGGAAGTCCAGGCCGCTGGCATCGACCTGCTGCGCCGTGGCCAGCGCCGCCGCGATGGTGGCGGCACCCGGGTGGTACATGGCGTCGCGGAAGCTGTCGTCCACCTCGGCCGCATGCGCCGCCGTGCCGTTGAGCAGGGCCGCGGTGCGCCAGGTGGCGGCACAACCGTCCGGCAGCCGGGCGCCGCCCCGACCCAGGTCCTCGGCCAGTGCACGGCGCAGTTGGGGCATGGGGGGCGAATCCAGGCCGGGAAACAGCGCCGCATGCCAGTCGATGACGGCACGCTTGGCATGGTGCAGCACCTCGTCGTTCAGCCGCAGGTCGCGGAACTCGGTGGCATGGCGGGCGAAGACGTCGATGGCATGCATGGCGACCAGGGAAGAAGACGGGGAACGGGTGGAGCGCTGCCTCAGCCGCCGAGCGCCTCGCACAGCCAGGCGTTGACCTGCGTCGCCGCTTCATACTGAACCCAGTGCCCGGCGGCGGGAATGACCTGCGCCGGGCAGCCGACGAGCGCGGCGGCTTCGGCCGGATCGGCCGTCACGTCGTGCGCCCCCCAGACGGCCGCCGCCGGGCCGGCATGCGCAGCGATGAGCGCCTGCAGGCCGCCGGCCCGCGACAGCCGTTTGCTGCGAAAGCGGGTGGCCTGGCAGGCCCGCGTGTGCAGCGCCAGCGCCTCGTCGTCGATGGCTGCGTCGTCGTGCAGCATGTGCATGAGCAGGTTGTGGCGCATGATGGCCGTGAGCGCTGCGGTGTCTTGCGCCTGCGCGGCGGCATGCCAGTCCTGCAGGGCACCGCGAGGACGCCGCGCGCCGCCATGGCCGGCGGGGCCGAGCAACAGCAGGTGGTGCACGTGCACGGCCGTTTCGTTCGAAGCGGGCGCCTCGGCCGCCCGCGCCGCCAGATGGGCCGCCACCAGCCCGCCGAAGGAAAAGCCGGCCAGGTCGACGCCCCGCTCCGGGACGTCGGGCAGCTGCGCGATGCCGGCCATCAGCCGCCCGAGCAGGGTGTCGAGCCCGCCTTCGTCGACGGCATCGGAGTCGCCATAGCCCGGCATGTCGGGCACCCACACGGCGCGCTCCTCGGCCAGCGCTTCGATGTTGCGCACCCAGTGCATCCAGTTGCCGTGGCCGCCATGCAGCAGCACCAGCGGAGGGCGGCGCCTGCCGTCGAGGCCCCATCCCCGCCAGCGCACACGGCCTCCGATGGGACCGAGGTCCAGCTGACGGGCCAGCGCGTCGAGCCGGGCGGCGCGCGGTGCGCGGGTGGCGAAATCGATGGAGAGCGATGCAAGTTCAGGTGTCATGCGCGCAGTCTGCCTTCAGGCCAGCACGAGCACACCGTCCGCCGCGCGCACGCCCTGCCCTTCAGGCAGCACGAACACCGGGTTGATCTCGGCCTCGACGATGCGTTCGCCCAGCTGCGCGGCCATGGCGGAGAAGGCCACGATGGCATCGACCAGCGCCGCCACGTCGGCCTTGGGCCGGCGGCGGAAGCCGTCCAGCAGCGGCCAGGTCTTGAGCGACTGCGCCATGGCCAGCGCATCGGCGCGGCCGAGCGGCAGGAGCCGTCCGTCCTGCTGGGGCAACAGACGCAGGGTCGTGTCCTGGAACAGCTCGGCCGTGACGCCGCCCATGCCCAGCAGCACGGCCGTGCCCAGCGCATCGCGGTGCAGGCCCAGGATCAGCTCGGTGCCGCCCGAGACCATCTGCTGCACCAGGAAGCGCTGCGGCAGCACGCCGGCACGGGCCTCGACCTCCGAGGCCATCTGCGGCAGTCGTGGTCCGATGGTGGCCGCGTCCAGGCCAACCGCCACGCCGCCGACGTCGCTCTTGTGCGTGATCTGCGAGGAAAGGATCTTGAGCACCACGCGCCCACCCAGCTCGCGCGCCGCCGCCTCGGCCTCGCGCGCATCGTGCACGACGCGCTCGGTGGCGCAGGGAACGCCGAAGCGGGCGAAGACGGCCTTGGCCGCGGCCTCGTCCAGCGAGCCGTTGGGCAGATCGCCGGCATCGACGGGCACCCCCGCGGCGGCCACGTCGGCGGGCGCTTCGAAGCCTGCGGCATGCAGCATGCCGGCCAGCGCCGCGGTGCAGCTCTCGGCCGCCGCGAAGGCGGGCACGCCCCGCCGCGTCAGCAGCGCGCCGATCTCCGGCGCATGCGGGCTCACATAGGCCATCACCGGCTTGTCGGAATCGGGCAGGCAGTCCTGGATGGCGCCGGCCAGCAGCTCGGGCATGGCCAGGCTGGAGCTGCCCACGATGATCACCAGCGCGTCGTAGCTCGGGCTCGCCAGCAGGGCGCGGATGGCGCCGCGCAGCAGGTCGGGCCGCAGGCCAGCCAGGGTCACGTCAATCGGGTTGCGGTCCAGCACGGCCTCGCTGCCGGTCTGCAGGGCGCGCAACGCCTGGGCCGTGGCGGCATCGGGCGCGGGCGTCTCGAAGCCGGCCACGCCCAGGTCGTCCGACACCAGGGTGCCCGCGCCGCCGGTGGAGGTGAGGACGGCCACGCGCCGGCCGCGCAACCGCCGGCCGGTGGCTAGCGCCGCCGGGATGTCCAGCAGATCCGAGAAGCTCTGCGCGCGGATCACGCCCACCTGGCGGAACAGCGCGTCGTACATGCGCTCGGCCCCGGCCATGGCGCCGGTGTGCGAGACGGCGGCCTGCGCGCCGGCCTCGGAGCGGCCGATCTTGAAGGCCACCACCGGCTTGCCGGCGCGCGCCGCCTTCAGGCAGGCCGCCCGGAAGCGCGCCGGGTTGCGCACCGCCTCCACATAGAGCGCGATGACCCGCGTGGCCGGGTCGTCGGCCAGGTGTTCGATGAAGTCGGCCAGTTCCAGGTCGACCTCGTTGCTGGTGGCGATGAGCTTGGACAGGCCGATGCCCCGCGCGGCCGCCCGCGACAGCAGCGAGCCCAGGATGCCGCCGCTTTGCGACACGACGCCGATGCCGCCCACCGGAAAGTGGTCCATCTCCAGCGCGCCGGACGGCGAGAGCACGATGCCGTCGGTGAGGTTGACCAGGCCAATGGTGTTGGGTCCCAGGATGCGCATGGACCCCGCGGCCTGCACCAGCTGCTGCTGGCGCCGTGCGCCCTCCTCGCCCGTCTCGGTGTAGCCGCTGGCCAGCACGATGGCCGCGGCGCAGCCGCGCTCAGCAAGCTCCTTCACGGCCAGATGCGCGCGCTCGGCACCCAGCAGCACCACGGCCACCTCGGGCACCTCGGGCAGCGAGGCGATGTCGGGGTAGCAGACCAGGTCGTCGATCTGCGCCACCTTCGGGTTGACCGGCAGGATGCGCCCGGCATAGCCATGCTTGCGCAGGTAGGCCACGGGCCGGCCCGAGGTCTTCTTCGGGTCGGCCGATGCGCCGATCACCGCCACGCTGCGCGGCGACAGGAGTCTGGCGATGGCGTCGCTCATGGCCTCACTCCTTGGCGGTCGTCTTGGCCAGGAAGGCCTCGACCGAGGCGCGGTGCTCGCTGCTGGTGTAGCAGATGCCCTGCGCCTGGCTGCCCTGCGCGAACACATCGTGCGACGACAGCTCGAAGCTCTGGTCGAGGATGGACTTGGTCAGCGCCAGCGCGGTGGACGAGGCGGAGGACAACTCGGCGGCCCAGGCCTGGGCATCGGCCAGCAGCGTCTCGGCCGAGGTCTTGCGGTCCACGATGCCCAGCGCCAGGGCCTCGTCCACCTTCACCTGGCGGCCGGTGAAGATCAGCTCCTTGGCCTTGGGCAGACCCACGCGGCGCGGCAGGAAGTACATGCCGCCGCCGTCCGGGATGATCCCGCGGTGGATGTACGACCAGGTGAAGCTGGCCCATTCGCTGGCGATGATGAAGTCGCAGGCCAGCGCAGTGTCCGCGCCCAGGCCCGAGGCGGCACCATTGACGGCGGCGATCACCGGCTTGGGGCAGGTATGCAGCAGGGCCTGCACCTGGTGCACACGCTGCTGGCGGTGCCAGCCGTTGAAGCCGACCTCGCCAGTGGGCGCATTCATGCGCCGCTGCATGCCGGCGATGTCGCCGCCGGCGCAGAAGCCCTTGCCGGCGCCGGTCAGCACCAGGGCGCGGATGGACTTGTCGGCACCCACGTGTTCGAGCGCATGCGCGAACTCGCGGCGCATGTCGTCGCTCATGGCGTTGCGCTTGTCGGGCCGGTTGAGCGTGAGGGTGGCGATGGCGTTCTCGACCGAGAGGGTGATGAAGTCGTAGGTCATGGCGGGGTTCCAGTGCGGGGTGGCGTGGGCCGGTTTCTGTTCAATCCGGCTTGATGCCGTTCTCTTTGACGATGCGAGTCCAGCGGGCCTCTTCGGCCTGCACGTAGGCGGCCAGTTCGGCGGGCGTGCCGCCGCTGACCACCAGGCCTTCGTGTTCGATCTTGCGGGCGAAGTCGGGCGTGCGCACCGCCTTGCGGGCGGCGGCGCCGAGGCGCTCGATGACGGCGGGCGGCGTGCCGGCGGGCACATAGAGGCCATACCAGCTTTCCATCTGGTAGCCCGGCACGGTGGCGGCGATGGCGGGCACCCCCTTGAAGGCTGGCGAGGGCTCGGGCGTGGTCACGCCCAGCGCGCGCAGCTTGCCGCTGTCGACGAAGCCGGACGCCGCGGCGGCCGTGGCGAACATCATGTCCACCTGACCGCCCAGCAGGTCGGTGAGGGCCGGGCCGGCGCCCTTGTAGGGCACATGCACCAGCTTCAACCTGGCCAGATTGGCCAGCATCTCGCCAGCGAGATGGGCCGAGGTGCCGGTGCCTTGCGAGGCATAGCTGAGCTTGTCGGGGCGGGCCTTGGCCGCTGCGACCAGGTCGGCCACCGATTTGTAGGGACTGTCGGGCCGCACCACCAGCACATTGGGGCCGCGCCCGATGAGCATCACGGGCGCAAACGCGGCATTGCTGCCGTAGGGCAGCTTGGGCTGGAGCGAAGGGTTGACCGCATGCGCGAAGGACGCGACTACCACCGAATAGCCATCGGCCGGGCTCTTGGCGACGTTGTCCGTGCCGATCAGGGTGCCGGCGCCGGGCTTGTTGTCGACGATCACCGGCTGGCCCAGGTACTTGGACATCTCCTGGCCCAGCGTACGTGCGATCAGGTCGGTGCCGCCGCCGGGCGAGAAGGGCACGACGAGTCGGATCGGATGGTCGGGGTAGGCGGCCGATGCGGCACCCGCCAGGCCGAGGGCGCCGAGGGCGAAAAGGCAGGCTCGCCCTGCACGCAGAAGGCGTTCGATCATGGTCTGTCTCCGTGGTGGTCTTGGTGGCCGGATGCAGTGGCAGGCAGCGTCAGGCCGTGGGGCGACTCTAGGACCGTTCGGGTGGCGGCGAGCGGCCCATGTTCCATTGCGTGGAATTGCTCTAAGCTCCTGGCCCCTTCGCCTGCGAGCCCGCCGCCATGCCTGGAACCGCCGAAACCCCGACCGACAAACCCGGCCTCTCGCCGGCCAATCGCTCCCTGGAGCGGGGCATTGCGCTGCTGCGCGCCTTCCGGCCCGGCTCCGAACTTCTGGGCAACAGCGAGCTGGCTGAACGCACCGGCCTGCCCAAGGCCACGGTCAGCCGGCTGACGCAGACGCTGGTCGGCTGCGGCCTGTTGCAGTGGGAGGCCGCCTCGCGCGCCTACCGGCTTGCACCGCCGGTGCTGAGCCTGGCCCATGCCATGCGGGCTGGCTCGCGCGTGCTGGCCGTGGCCGCCCCCCACATGCGCGCGCTGGCCGAATCACGGCGCATCAACGTGGGCCTGGCCGCGCCGGACGGCGACGAGATGGTCTACCTCGAATCCATCCGCTATGCGCGACGCGTGGCGCTGCGGCACGTGGTGTCGGGCCAGCGCGTGCCGATGGAGCTGACCTCACTGGGCCGCGCCTATCTGGCCGTGGCGCCCGCCGCCCGCCGCAAGGCCGTCCTGCGCGCGATCGCCCAACGCCGCGGCAGCCAGTGGCCCGCGCTGTCGGCCGAGATCGAGGATGCAGCGCGACAGGTCCGCAGCCGCGGCTTCTGCGCCGCCTCCTGGCAGCCGGAGGTCGTGGCGCTGGCCGCCCCACTGCCATCGGCCGATGGGGCGGCCTATGTGCTCAACGTGAGCCTGTCCACGCCCCTTCCGGTGGCCGTGGTGGCCGAGGAACTGGGCGACGCGCTGCGCACACTCGCCACCCGCGTGGCCCAGGACTGGGCCGCGGACAGCCAGGGACGGTGAGATCGCCGGCTCATCCGTTTGACTTACGGTCGGCCTCAGCTGGCGCTTAGATTTCCCAGGTTCCGCGTAGACGGGCAGGGAGGAAAGCGCAGGAGGGACCGACCACCCACAGAAGGGCTGCAAGCGTGAGTGGCGGCGAGGCAGAGAAAGCAGACTTCCTCGCCGCATCACATTGCTGCCGCCTGTTCCACGCACAGAGGAGCAGGTGCGCTTTTTCAGGGCCGCCAGGTGTCAAAGCACCTGGCGGCTCTTTTTCTTGGTGCTCCACAGCCGAAAGCGGCCTGACCGCACGTGGTCCGGAAGGCCAGAAAAGCCGTGCCTGTTGCTGATGCGCGACAGAAATACGCACATTATGTAAACGCTCTGTAAAGCAGATCGCCCCAAACACGCGAAGCCCGTCCCGAGGATCGAAATGCGAACGATTGCCAATGAGAATCGCGTCCGCTTACAAACCCACGGAGCGGAGAACCATGAAAAACAACGCGACGCGCCGGCCTCGGAGCCTGCGGATGGCCGACGGCTTGGCCGCCAGCCTGTCCACCGCAGCCCTGCTGCCCCTGGGCGCCCTCGCCCAGACCGCGGCCCAGCCGCCCGCCGCCGCCCTGCCGGCGGTGACGGTGCAGGAACAGGCCATCGACCCCAATCCCAATGCCGAAGGCGGCGTGCCCTACAAGGCCCGCACCTCGGGCGACACGCGCCACACCCGGCCACTCGCAGAGACGCCGCAGACCATCTCGGTGGTGACCAAGACGGCCATCGACGACTCCGGCGCCACCGACCTCAAGCAGATCCTGGCGGCCCAGCCCGGCATCACGCTGGGTACCGGCGAGAACGGCAACGCCTTCGGCGACCGCTACATCATCCGCGGCCAGGAAGCCCGCAGCGACGTCTTCGTCGACGGCCTGCGCGACCCCGGCATGACCACGCGCGAGAGCTTCGCCATCGAGCAGGTCGAGATCACCAAGGGCCCCAACTCCAGCTTCGCCGGCCGCGGCTCGGCCGGTGGCGCGATCAACGCGATCACCAAGCAGGCCACGCTGGACTACGACTTCTACCGGATCTCGGCCGGTGCAGGCACCGACAAGTACCACCGCGTCACCGCCGACCTCAACAAGGGCTTCACCGACAGCTTCGCGCTGCGCGCCAATGTGCTGACCGGCAACGAGGGCGTGCCAGACCGCGACGGCTCCAGCCGCCGCCGCGACGGCCTGGCCCTGTCGGGTCTGTGGGAAGTCAACAAGGACCTGTCGGTCACGCTGGACTACTACGGCCTGCGCGCCAAGGACAAGCGCCCCGACCTGGGCAGCTACCTGGTGGGCACCGCGCCCTTCCGCTACCCCGCGAAGAACGTGCCGCTCTACGCCCAGGCCAACGACTTCCTGCAGTCGGACGTGGACACCGTCACCGCCCGCGTGCAGTACCGCTTCGCCGACAACCTCAAGCTCAACAGCCTGACGCGCTACGGCCGCAGCGAGAACGCCTATGCCACCACCGGCGCCTCCAGCCGCACGGTCTATCCGCTGGGCAGCAACCAGGGCTACCTGGCCGGCACCATCGACAACGGGCACACCGGCTGGCAGGACGTCACCTACTTCGCCCACCAGAGCAACCTGCGCTGGGACACCGAGATCGCCGGCCGCAAGAACGAGTTCATCTTCAGCGTCGAGTACACCGACCACCAGGTGATCTCGGGCGGCTACAACGTCACCAACGCCGGCGCCTACAACTGCCGCAACAGCGCCACCAGCCGCGTGAACAACGCCTGGTGCATCAACGATGCCCTGGGCAATGCGGTGCCCGGCGTCGGGTACCTGGCCAACCGCAGCTACACCCGCACGCCGCGCACCCGCGACTGGCACGTCAAGTCCACCGGCCTGAGCGTGATGGACACGGTGGACCTGACCGATCGCCTGACGGCCTTCGGCGGCCTGCGCGCCGACTACACCGACTTCCGCCTGCTCACCACCAGCGCCTCCACCGGCCTGGCCACCGGCAATTACGGATACACCGACACGCTGTGGAATGGCCACCTGGGCCTGTCGTACAAGCTGAGCGAGGCGGGCATGGTCTACGCCAGCTACGGCACGGCGCAGGACATCAACGGCGGCGAGTCCGACACCGGCACCAGCGCCGGCTACGGCGGCCTGGTGATCTATCAGGGCAGCGCCGCAGGCGCCAAGCCCGAGACCTCCGAGAACCTGGAGATCGGCACCAAGTGGAACCTGCTGAACAACAAGCTGCTGTTCACGGCCGCCGCCTTCCGCACCACCAAGAAGGACGTGATGGAAGGCGCCAACTACGACGCCGTCGGCACCTTCAACACCGGCAAGAACCGGGTGCAGGGCGTGGAGTTCGGCCTGGTGGGCAACGTGACCGACAAGCTCACGGTGCAGGCCGGCGCCACCTTCATGAAGTCGAAGGTGCTGGCCTCGGCCACGGCCACCAACGTGGGCCTGCCGCTGTCCAACTTTGCCGACCGCGCCGCCACGCTGCAGGCCAAGTACCAGCTGACGCCGGATCTGTCCATCGGCGGCGTGGCCCGCCACGAGAGCAAGCGCTGCGGCGGCCAGCCCGACACCGGTGCCGGTTTCACCAACGGCGTGTGCGCGCAGCCCGTGCCCGGCTTCACGGTGTATGACCTGTTCGCCTCGTACCGGCTGAACAAGCACGCCGACATCCGCCTGAACGTGCTGAATGCCACCGACAAGGACTACTACACGGCGGTCTACCGCTCGGGCGCCTTCCTCTACAAGGGCGATGGCCGGGCCGTGCGGGTGACCTTCGACTACGAGTTCTGACGCGCTGCCGCGGCACGGGGCCCGCGGGCCCCTGTGTTGTTGCGGCTTCTGATCCAATGCCAGGCCCTGCCTGGCTTTCTTCATGATGATGTCCGCGTCGCCCCCGTCCACCATCCCGGCACCGCCCGAGCGCATCCCGCCCGGCGTGTTGGCGGCGCGCGACTACGAGCGGCTGGCCGAGCAATGCATTCCGGCCGATCGGCTCGCCTACATTGCCGGTGGCAGCGGCGAGGACTGGACGGCGCGCGCCAACAGCGCGGCCTTCGGCCGCTGGTCCATCGTGCCGCGCGTGCTGCGCGACCTGCGCACCGGCCATACGCGGGTGCGCATCGCGGGCGAAGTGTGGGCGCAACCCATCGGTCTCGCACCCGTGGCTTTCCAGAAGCTGGTGCATCCGCGCGGCGAGCGAGAGACCGCCCGCGCCGCCGCGGCGACCCACTCCCCCCTGCTGCTGAGCACGCTGGCCACCACGCCGCTGGAAGAAGTGGCCGGGCTGCTGTCGCCCGAAGCCGGCCAACCTCGGCCCTGGCTCCAGCTCTACCTGCAGCCACGCCGTGAGGACACGCTGGCCCTGCTGCGCCGTGCCGAAGCGGCCGGCTACGGCGCCATCGTGCTGACGCTCGACGCGAGCATTCAGCTGGCCAGTCATCGCGCCCTGCGCGCGGGCTTCCGCATGCCGGCCGACTGCGTGCCCGCGCATGGAAGCATCGGGGTCCCTGCTTCGGCATTGCCCGCAGGGGCAAGCCGGATCTTCCAGGGGGCCATGGCCCAGTCGGCGCGCCATGAGGACCTGGCCTGGCTGCGCGGCGCGACCACGCTGCCGGTCTGGGTCAAGGGCGTGCTCGATCCCGCCGACGCGCGCGCATTGGCGGACGCCGGCTGCGCCGGCATCGTCGTTTCCAACCATGGCGGTCGCACCGTGGATGGCGTGGCGCCCAGCCTGTCGCTGCTGCCCGCCGTGCGTGAGGCCATCGGCTCCCACGTCCCGCTGCTCTTCGATGGTGGCATCCGCAGCGGCGCCGATGTGTTCAAGGCGCTGGCCCTGGGCGCCAACGCGGTGCTGGTCGGGCGCCTGCAGCTCTATGCATTGGCCGCGGCCGGTGCGCTGGGCGTGGCCCACCTGCTGCAACTGTTGGGCGAAGAGCTCCAGGCCTGCATGGCGGTGGCGGGCTGCGCCAGCGTCGCCGACATCGGCCCCGACCGGCTGCTTGCCGTGCCGGACTTCAACGCGATCCCCTGAGGCCCCGCTGCCCATGCTGCTCACCATCGACCAGATCCTTCCCCGCGACACCGCGCGCGACATGGCGCGGCAGCTGCAGGCGCAGCCCTGGCGCGCCGGGGCCGACACGGCCGGCAGCCTGGCGCGCGAGGTCAAGCACAACGAGCAGCTCGACGAGCGATCGCCGCTGGCTCAGACACTGGGACTGGAGGTGCTGCAGGCCGTCGCTGGGCATCCGCTGTTCGTTTCGGCGGCCCTGCCCCGGCGCATCTTTCCGCCGCGCTTCAACCGCTATGCCGACGGCGGCACCTACGGCGCCCATGTGGACAGCGCGGTGATGCAGCTGCCCGGCACGAGCGACGCCCTGCGCACCGACCTGTCGGCCACCCTCTTCCTGGCCGACGCGCAGGACTACGACGGCGGCGAACTGGAGATCGAGGGCCCCTCGGGCGTGCAGGCCGTCAAGCTCGATGCCGGCGACCTGGTGCTCTACCCCTCCACCAGCCTGCACCGGGTCACACCCGTGACCCGCGGTGCGCGGCTGGCCGCCTTCTTCTGGATCGAGAGCCTGGTGCCCGACCCCACCGACCGCGCGCTGCTGTTCGACCTGGACCAGGCCATCCAGCGGCTCGGCGCCGACCTGCCGGCCGCGGACCGGCGCCTCGTGCAGCTGAGCGGCGTCTACCACAACCTCCTGCGCCGCTGGGCGCTGACCTGAGCAGAGGTGCACCCCCGCCATGCCCGCCCGGCCGTGTCGCCGTCATTCACAGCGTCCGAGCCGTCGCGCAAGCGATTGCGCGCCGCGATCTCCTTCAAACCCCACAAGCAAGGCCTTCCCACCATGATCCGCCACGTTCTCGCTCCCGTCCTGCTCTGCGCCGCCGGTGCCGCCTTTGCCCACGGCAATGTGCAGTGCCCCGCCTCGCCCAAGGCCGAATGGAAGCCTCACACCGACCTGCAGGCCAAGCTCGTCAAGGAGGGCTGGACCGTGCGCCGCATGGAGATGACGCCCACCTGCTACGAGGTCTACGGCAAGGACCCGCAGGGCAAGCGCGTCGAAGCCTTCTTCGACCCGAAGACGCTGGAACGTGTCGAAGAGAAGTGAGGCCGGGCAGCAGTTCCGCGTTTGGAGCCGCAGCGTGCGGCTGCTGCACCTCGGGCTGATCGCGTCGGTCATCGTGGCCTGGGCCTTTAGAGAGGACCTGGGCCCCGTCCATGAAGTGGCCGGCTACGTCGCGCTGGCCGCAGCGGTGGTGCGCAGCGCCATCGGTCTGGCGGGCGGGGGCTATGCCCGCTTCGGACAGTTCGTGCGATCGCGCGCGGACACGCTCGGCTATGCGCGGCAGGTGCTGCGCGGCAACGCGCCCCGCTACATCGGCCACAACCCGCTGGGTGGCTGGATGGTGCTCGCCCTGCTGGGCTGCATCGGGCTGCTGGGTGCGAGCGGCTGGCTCTACACCACCGACCTGTTCTGGGGCTACGGCTGGCTGGCGTGGCTCCATGCCGCCCTGGGCTGGACGCTGCTGGCGCTCGTCGCGCTGCATGTGGGCGGCGTGGTGTTCACCAGCATCGCGCATCGCGAGAACCTGGTGAAGGCCATGCTCACCGGTCGCAAGGCGCCGCCGCGGCCGGGGGACGTGGGCTGACTGCTGCGACCGCTGCGCCACAGGTCGCGCGTCGGAGGCGTCGACCCCCGTGGTGGTGTCAGAGCTGAGGCAGGCGCACCTGCACGACTTCGCTCTCCGTCCATGCAACGAGGCGCACGGCGCTGTCGCCTGTGTAGATCGACGAATACCGTTCCCAGTCGCCCTGGGGCGGCTTGTCTTCGCCAGTCGTCACATCGCCGCTGCCCTTCATCACGAAGAGCACGGCGTTGGGCGACAGGCTCGCGCTGGCGCCTGCCGCCAGCCGCAGTACCGACAACGCCGTCTGCGCGCTGGAGAAGCGTCCCAGCAATCGACGCTCCACGCCCGGCTCGCCGGGGCTGGGCTGCCAGGGAAAGTCCTCCGGCTGGAGGAAGGCCGGGGCCTGTGCTCCTTCACCTTCCGGATATCGCAGGCGGCGCCCGTTCACATGCTCCCACACGGCTTCGTAGGCGTCCTGGTTGCGCGTGCCGCCCTCCGGCTTGTCGACCTTGTAGATGCCACCTTCGAAGCGGCCTTTCTGCTTGAGTTCGGCAATGCCCCGCTGAAAGGCGGCTTCCGACAGGTAGCCGCTGCCGCTGGCGCCGCCGAACTGCAACACCAGCGTGAGCGACTCGCCGGCGATGGTCTGAGGACCATAGAAAACGCCTTCGGGAAAGTAGCCGATGGTCCCCGGGCGCATCACGCCGTCGCGGGCAAAGTCGGCGTCGCCCTGCAGCTGGATGCGCACCTGATCGAAGTTGTGGCGATGGCGCGGCGACGCGAAGTCGTCGAAGGTGTTCGACAACTGCAGGAAGAAGTTGCCGGGCGCGCCTTCCTGACCAGCCAGGAGCGGGTAGTAGCGAAAGCGGCCGCCACGGGCATGCACGCGCTCGATCATCTGCAGATCGCGCAGGTTGAGGATCTGGACCATGGGTGATATCTCCGATGAAAGCGGTGGCGGTCAGCCCATGCGCAGCACGATCTTTCCGATGTGCCGGCCGGACAACATGGCCTGGCGGGCATGCTCCAGGCCATCGAAAGGAAAGACGGAATCCACCAACGGCAGCAGCCGGCCCTCGGCCATCAGCGGAAGCAGTTCGCGACCGAAGGCCTGGGCAGCGGCCACGCGCTGCGGCACCGTGCGCAGCTTGTTGCTGACGCCGAAGAGCATGAGCCGCTTCTTGTGCAATGCCATCAGGTCCAGGGGCGCGGCGACCACGCCATCCACATAGCCGACAGTGGCCAGTCGGCCTTGAAAAGCCAGCGCCTCGACACAGGCGCCGAACACCGAGCCGCCCACGGTGTTGACCACCAGGTCCACCCCACGGCCGCCGCTCGCCTCACGCGCGGCGGGCACGAAGTCTGGACCGCGGGTGTGCAGTGCAACGTCCAGCCCGAGTGCCCGAAGGCGCTCCAGCTTGGCCGACGAACCCGAGGTACCCATCACCCGTGCGCCCAATGCCCGCGCCACCTGGAGGGCGGCCACGCCCACGCCCGACGCGATGCCCGTCACCAGCAGCCATTCGCCGGCGCGCAACCTGCCCTGGGCCATCAGCATGTCGTGCGCCGTGAGGTAGGTGACGGTGGCGCAGGCCGCCTGCTCCCAGCTCAGGGCCTCCGGCATGGCAAAGGCCTCGCCCACTTCCATGAGGCCATGCTCGGCGAAAGCACCATCGCAGCGCCCCATCACGCGGTCCCCGGGTTGCCAGCCCTGCACGTCCGGCCCGACGGCAGTGACCGTGCCTGCGGCCTCGAAGCCCGCAGGCCGCGCCGCCGCACCGGTGGCATGCAGGCCATGGCCGGCGATGAATTCACCGCGGTTGAGCGCCGCCGCCTCGATGCGCAGCGCCAGTTGCCCTGGGCCGGGCGCGGGCCGCGGCACTTCCCTCAGTTCCAGCACCATGGTGTCCGCACCGGTGCGGATCCACCAGGCCCGCATGGTCGGTCCGCTCATTCGCGTTCGATCCCGGCCTGCTGCACCACGCGGGTCCAGCGATCCAGGTCGCGGCGGATCTCGGTGCCGAACTCGGCGGCGGAAACGGTCCGCAGCTCGTAGCCCGCCTTCTGCAGGCGCGCCCTGAGGTCCGCGTCCTGCATCACCTGGGCCGAGGCCTGCTGCAGGCGCTCGAGCACCGGCGCAGGCACCGCGGCTGGCGACAGCAGGCCATACCACACGTCATAGGGATCGCTGACCACCCGCGTCTCCAGCACGGTGGGCACCTCGGGCAACTGGTCCGAGCGCTGGGCCCCGGTCACGGCCAATGCCCGCAGCTTGCCCGACTGCACGTGCGGCACCATGGGCGCCGCGGTGGAGATGACGAAGTCCAGCTGGCCGCCCACCGCATCCGTGATGGCGGGCGCCGTGCCCTTGTACGGCACATGGTTCAACTTGGCCCCGGTGTTCAAGGCGATCAGCTGACCATAGAGGTGGGGCCCGGTGCCGACGCCCGGCGAGCCGTAGTTCAATGTCCGGGTCTTGCCGAGGGCCACCAGTTCCTGCAGCGTCTTCACAGGCAGCGAGGGATGCACCGCGATGGCCGAGGCCGAGCTGGCCACGCGCGCGACCGGCACGAAGTCGCGCAGGCTGTCGTAGCGCAACGCCTTGAACACCGCCGGATTGGTGGCCAGGAACTCGTTGGCGAAGAGCAGCGTGTAGCCGTCGGCCGGCGCGCGCGCCACCAGCTCGGCACCGATGTTGCCCGAGGCGCCCGGCCGGTTGTCGATCACCACGGGCTGGCCCAGGGCCGTGCCGAGCTTCTCGCCGAAGAAGCGGGCGGCGTTGTCCGCGCCGCCGCCGGGCGGGAAAGGCACGATCATCTTGATGGGCCGCTCAGGCCAGGCCTGGGCGCGCAGCGGCGCATGGCCGCCGACGAGGGTCAGGGCCGCCAGGGCCAGCCAGTGGCGGCGGCCGAGCCCGCGGAGGGCGCAGTGGGATTGCATGGACATGTCTCCTTCGTCGTGTTTTTGTGGATGCCGGACCGCGCTAGACGACGCCCTGCGCACGCAGCCGTCTGATCTCGTCTGGCGTGAGGCCGGCCTCGTGCAGCACTTCGTCGCTGTGCTCGCCGCAATCGGGCGCCGCGGCCTGCACCGAGGCAGGGGTACGGGCCAGATGAACCGGCTGGGTGACGAAGGTGCAGGTCTTGCCGCTGCGCGTGCGGGCCTGGGCGGTGGCGCCCATGTGGCGCACCTGAGGATCGTCGAACACCTGGGGCACCGTGTAGAGCGGGCCGGCCGGCACGCCGGCCCGGTTGAGCAATTCGACCCAATGGGCCACCGGCTGCTGCGCGAACACCGCCTCGATGGCCTCGGTCAGCGCGGCCCGATGGACGATGCGATCGCGCTCGGTGGCAAATCGCTCGTCATCCAGCCAGTCAGCCCGCTGCAGTGCCGCGCAGAAGCGACGCCAGTTGCCGCTGCCCGCCACCCCCAGGTTGAGCAGGCCATCCTGTGCCCGGAACAGGCCCATGGGGCTGGCCGTCGGGTGATCGTTGCCGCAGGGCTGCGGCACCGCGCCCTCGTTGAGGAAGCGCGCCACCTGGAAGTCCATCATGGCGATCATCGAATGGAGCAGCGAGGTATGGACCCACTGCCCCTCGCCCGAGCGTTCGCGCTCCAGCAGCGCCGCGAAGATGCCCAGCGCCAGATAGAGTCCCGCACTCGAATCGGCCACGGCGATGCCGGCGCGCACCGGCTGGCTCGGAAAGCCGGTCACGGACGTGAGTCCGCCCATGCCCTGGATCACCTGGTCGAAGCCCGGGCGCCAGGCATAGGGTCCGTCCTGCCCGAAGCCCGAGATGCTGGCCAGCACGATGCGGGGATTGATTGCCCGCAGTGACGCATAGTCCAGCCCCAGCCGCTGCTTCACGTCGGGCCGCCAGTTCTCCACCACCACATCGGCCGTGGCCACCAGGCGGCGCAGCACGGCCATGCCCTCGGGCTTCTTGAGGTTGAGCGTGAGCGAGCGCTTGTTGCGGTTGAGGTTCTGGAAGTCGCCACCCTCGCGGTCGTCCACGAACATGTTGTCGTTGGCATCGATGCCTGGCGGCGGCTCGATGCGCACCACGTCCGCCCCGAAGTCCGCCAGCATGCGCACGCAGGTCGGGCCGGCGCGCACGCGCGACAGATCCAGCACACGAAGCGAAGCCAGTGCCTGGCCAGCCTGAATCCGGGTCATCTCATCGCCCCTTCCATTGCGGTGCCCGCTTTTCCTGGAAGGCACGACGCCCTTCGGCGAAGTCCTCGCTGGCCATGGTGGCCTCCTCGCGTCCGCGCAACCGGTGCAGGGCCCACTCGCCGCGCGCCAGCTCGGCGAGCGACTGCTTGAGCATCTCCAGCGCCATCGGTGCCAGCGAGGCGATCTGCGTCGCCAGCGCATGCACCCTGGGCCTCAGCTGGGCGCGTGGCAGCAGTTCCTGCACATAGCCGACACGCAGCAACGTGGCGGCGTCCAGTGCCTCTGCCGTGAGGAAGGCGCGCCGCGACGCCGCAACCCCGATGCGCGAGACATAGCGGCGCAGGCCCGAGGGGTAGTAATGCAGCCCCAGCGCTGCGGCAGGCATGCGCATCTCGATGCCCTCGGCCCCGAGCGCCAGATCGCAGGCCAGCACCAGGTCGGTCGCACCGCCATAGACACTGCCTTCGAGCACGCACAGCGTCACGGGCCGCAGGCGCTCCAGCGCATCGGCCACTTCCTCGAAGCGCACCGGCGGCGCACCGGCATCGAACTCGCCGGTGTGGTAGCCCGCACTGAACACCGGCCGCTCGGCCAGCGTCTCGGCCTGCAGGACCAGCAGCCGGACACTGAGATCGGCGTCGACGCGCCGAAAGCTTTCCATGAGGAAGACCAGGTCTTCGTTGTGCAGCCGGTTGCGGTGCGCCGGACGGCGCAGCGTCAGCCAGGCGATGCCCTCGGCCACTTCCAGATGGGGCGGGCTCGAGGCGGGCGGGCTTGAGGTCATGGCCCCAGAATACGAAGCGCACGCCGCCACAGCGCGCAGAATCACATACGTGATTCAACATCAGGAATATGAATGTCCGAACCTTCGGTGAAGTCGGCACGACGGGCCATGGAGTTGCTCGAGTTCTTCGCCGAGTGGCGCAAGCCGGCCAGCGTGAAGGAGGTGTCGCAATCGCTGGGCTGGCCGCAATCGAGCACTTCCGTGCTGCTGCGCGCCCTGGTGGCGGCCGGCTATTACGACCACGACGCACGCACCGGGATGTTCGCGCCCAGCGTCCGCATCCTGCTGTCCACGGGCTGGGTCGGCGAACACCTGTTCAGCGAGATGAGCCTGCTCGGCCTGATGGAACGGGTCCATGAACAGACCGGCCATACCGTGATGATCGGCACGCAGCACGGCATGCATGTGCGCTACCTGCACGTGCTCCAGGCCACGCGGGAGGGGCGGTTCACGGCCAAGACCGGCTCGCTGCGGCCGCTGTTTCGAAGTGCCACGGGCAAGATGCTGCTCACGCTCAAGCCCGAGCGCGAGATCGCCCTGCTGTTGCGCCGTGTCAACGCCACCGAGGCCGACGCGCGGCAGGTGCTGGCGCTCGACGCGGTGCTGCGCGAGCGCCAGCAGACGCGCCGCAATGGCTATGCCTTGTCGCTGGGGACTTCCGTGCCCGGCGCGGCCGCCCTGGCGGTGCTGCTGCCGGTGCCGCGTGGCGAGCGCCCCATGACTCTGAGCGTGGGCGGGCCCATGGCGGAGGTGGTGCAGGAGCAGGAGCGACTGATCGCCGTGCTCATGGAGGCGACGGCGCCGCTGCAGGCTGCGGTGGCGCGTTGAGTCGGGAACCGCTCAGAAGCCGTAGAGCGCGGTCGGGTTGTCCACCAGGATGCGCTGCCGCTCCGCCGGCGTGGTCCAGCGGCCCAGCATCGAGAGCTGTGCTCCGTTGTCCACCGGATGAAAGGGGTCCACGCCGTCGCGCTCGCGCGGCCGACCCGGAAAGGGGCCGGTGTGCGGCCAGTCGGTGCCCCAGAGCATTCGATCCAGGTTGGCTTCGATCAGCGCCCGCGCCATGGTGGCGCCGTCCTCTCCGCCCACCGTCTCGACCAGCCGGTACGGCGCCGACAGCTTGACGTAGACCTGCCCCTGCCGCACCAGTGAAAGCAGCGCCGACCAACCGGGCTGGGCCTCGCCCAGGCGCGGGTCGGCCAGGCCGAAATGGTCGACCACCAGCGGCACCGGCAACCGCGCGATGTCGGCCTGCAGGGCCTCGATGACCGCCAGCGTGGTGTAGGTCTGCACATGCCAGTCCGTTTCGGCGGCCATCGCTGCAGCCGCCTCCAGGCGCCGACGCGCGAGCTGCGGGTCGGTCTGCCCATAGGACTGCAGGTTGACACGCAGGCCACGCACGCCCTGCGCATGCAGGGCCTGCCGCGTCCCCAGGTCCGTGTCGGGCGGCAGGACAACAACGGCACGCGCGGCATGGCCGCGCCGGCTCAGCTCGGTCATCGCATCGAGCACGCCGCGGTTGTCCAGGCCCTGAGGGCTGGCCTGGACGATGACGACGCGCGAGACGCCGATGCGCGCATGCATGCGCAACAGGTCGTCGACCGAAGCCACGCCCGGCGCAAAGGTGCGGTCCTCGGCCAGCGGGTACTGCTCGCGCGGGCCGAACACATGCACATGGCAATCGCAGGCATCGGGCGGAACCTCGAAGGCGGGTGTCGAATGCCAGGCACCAAGGATGCCGGCCCGGCCCGGCGGCACCGGGCAAGCGGCGTAGGTGTAGTGCTTCATGAGGAACGTGAAGGGATGCCGCGCAGGCTCACTCGGCCTTGATGCCGGCTTCCCGGATCAGCCGCGCCCACTTGTCGTGGTCGGCGCGCAGAAAGGCGTTGAAGGCAGCCAGGTCCTTGTCCTCGTGCACGAAGCCCAGGCGGTCCAGCGCCTCGCGGACCTCGGGCAGCTGCACCACGCGACGCAACTCCTCATGCACCTTCGTCACGACCGGTCCCGGCGTGCCGGCCGGCGCCACCACGCCGAGCCAGGTGCCGATCTCGAAGCCGGGCACGCCCGA
This sequence comes from Pseudacidovorax intermedius, assembly GCF_003350475.1. Lineage (GTDB taxonomy): Bacteria > Pseudomonadota > Gammaproteobacteria > Burkholderiales > Burkholderiaceae_C > Xenophilus > Xenophilus intermedius. The sequence goes on along the minus strand of NZ_QQAV01000007.1, from coordinate 228,433 downwards.
CTCGGCCACCGTGGGCAGGCCCTGCGCCACATCCACGCGCTCGGCGCTGGTCACGGCCAGGCCGCGCAGCTTGCCGGCCTTGATGTGGGGCATGGCCGAGGCCGCGTTGGCGAACATCATCGGCAGCCGGCCGGCCATGATCTCGACCATGGCGGCCTGCTCGCCCGGAAAGGGGATGCTCGTGATCTTCGTGCCGGTCATGACGGAGAACAGCGCACCCGCCATGTAGGGTGACGTGCCCACGCCGCCGTTGCCATAGTCCAGGGCGCCCGGCCGGGCCTTGGCCAGCGCGATCACCTCGGCCACCGTGTTGGCCTGCAGCGCCGGCCCGGCCACCAGCACCAGCGGCGCACTGCCGATGTAGCCGACGCCGGTGAAGTCGCGGCGTCCGTCGAAGGCCTTGCTGCGGTTGATGATGGGCGAGACGGCCAACCCGGTCTGGCTTGTCAGCAACAGCGTGTAGCCATCGGCCGGCGCCTTGGCCACGTATTCGGTGGCAATGAGCGAGGCGGCGCCGTTGCGGTTTTCCACCACCACCGGCTGGCCCAGCTGCATGCGCTGGGCCACCAGCCGTGCCACCGTGTCCGGCGCGCCACCGGGCGGGGCACCCACCACCAGCTTGACCGGGCGGCTGGGATAGGCGTTGTCCTGGGCATGCGCCGGGCCTGCGCCGGCGGCCATCAGGGCCAGCAGGCCGGCCAGGACGCGGCGGCGATCGAACATGGTTCTCGGAATCATGAGAGAGGTCTCCGGTTGCGTGCGATAGCCCTCAGGCCGTCCAGGGCGCCTCGTCGGGCTGCGCATCCGTGTGCTGCACATTGATGAGCCACGCGATGGCCTGCGCCAGGCTCACGAAGAGCGGCAGTTCCGCCACGCCGGCAGCACCGTGGCGCTGGCGCACCGCGGCCCAGATGCCGTCGCTCACGCGGCCTTCTTCGCAGAGCTGCCGCACGAACTCCAGGCCGTCTGCCAGCCGGGACGAGGCAGGCAGGGGCCGGCCCCGTGCAATGGCCTGCAGATCGGCCTCGGACACGCCCGCGGTGCGTGCCGGGCCGAGGTGGTTGCGCCACTGATGCGCACAGGCAGACTGCCGCGCGACCAGCAGATAGATCGCCTCGCGCAGGTCGGTCGGCAGCGTCTTCGATCGCCACAGCGACCGCGACAACGCATCGAGGGCCAGCGCACCGTCGGGCGCGCCAAGCGCCGCGCCGTACGGACGCGGCAGCTTGCCACGCGCACCGGTGATGGCCTGCAGCGCCGCAAAGGACGCGCCATCGGTGGCCTGCGGCAGCGGGTAGCGCTCAGGAGGCGGGCTTGATGTCGGCACGTTGGATGACCTCGGTCCATTTGGCGATCTCGGCGCGAATGCGCTCGGCGAACACGGCGGGGCTGCTGCCGACGGGCTCGAAGCCCAGGCCCTCCAGCCGTTTGCCAAGGTCGCCGCGCTGCACGGCCCGAGTCGTCGCATCGCCCAGACGCCGCACCAGGTCGTCGGGCAAGCCCGCTGGGCCGATGAGCCCGAAGAGCGGCTTGGTGTCCACGCCGGCCATCCCCAGCTCGGCCATCGTGGGCACCTCGGGCAGTTGGGCGGCGCGCTGGGTACCGGTCACCGCCAGCGCGTGCACGGTGCCGGCGCGGATGTGGTCCAGCATGGTCGGCACCGTGGTGAAGCCGAACTGCACATGGCCCGCGATGAGGTCGGTGATGACGGTGGAGCCACCTCGATACGGGATATGCCGCACGTCGACCTGGGCCACGCGCTTGAACTGCTCGCCCGCCAGATGCGGTGCGCTGCCCACGCCTGCCGAGCCGAAGCCGAAAGCACCCGGCTGGGCCCGCGCCAGCGCCAGGAAGCCCTTCATGTCCGTGGCCGCAACCGACTTGTGCGCCACCAGCACCAGGGGCGCGGTGGCAAGCAGCGAAATGGCCGTGAAGTCCTGCGGCGTCCGGTAGGGCAGCGCCGCGCCGAAGAGCCCGGGGTTGATGACGAAGGAGGTGTCGACGAAGCCCAGGGTCTGCCCATCGGACTTGGCCACGGCGATGGCCTTGGTGCCGATCTGAGTGGCCGCGCCGCCCTTGTTCTCGACGATCATGCTGCCGCCCAGCTCCGATTGCAGCGCCTGCGCGAGCAGCCGTGCCAGCGCATCGGTGGCGGCGCCGGGCGGATACGGCACGATCAGGCGCACGGTACCGCGTGCGTCCTGCGCGGTGGCGTGCCAGGGCGTCAGCACAGCGGCGGCACCGAACAGGGCAGCGCGTCGGGTCAGGTGGGTCAAGGCGATGTCTCCGGAGATGAGGGTGTGCAGCGGGAACTACAGCGGCGCGTTCAGCAGCGACGCGTCGGGCTCGGCGCCCAGGCCGGAGCCACGGGGCAGCGTGAAGGTGCCCTGCTCCAGCGGCACGGCTTGCGCATAGGGCACGGTGGCCAGCCCGCAGAACAGCCGCTCGATGGCGGTCGGCTCCGGCAGCGTGGCCATCAGGTGCAAGGTGGCCAGGAATCCCGGGCCGAAGAAGGCGGTCTGCGGGCTCAGTCGCACCCGGCCGTGTGCCGCACATTCGGCAGCCACGCGACGCAAGGCGCTGAGGCCGCCGCACTTGATGGCGCTGGGCTGCAGCCAGTCCGCGCTGCCGCCATGGGCCATCTGAAGCAGCTCGTGCAGGCTGGCGGCGTTCTCTCCCGCCGCCATGGGCACACCCGTCGCCCGGCCGAGCGCGCCGAGCGACGCGAGGTCCTCGGGCGGCCACAGCGGCTCTTCGATCCAAAGAGGACTGAAGGCCTTCATCGCGCGCACGGGCGCCTCGGCCTCGGCGGGCAGCCAGGCACAGTTGGTGTCGACCATCATCGGCACGCCAACGCCGATGGCCCGGCGCGTGGCCTCGACCGAGGCCGCGTCGCGCTCATGCAGCTTGACCTGGGTGAAGCCGGCTTCGAGCGCGGCATGCAGCTGGCGCTCCAGCGGGCCCACATCGCCGTAGTACTGCAGCAGCGAGGCATAGGCGCTCACCTGCTCGCGGCGTCGGCCGCCCAGCAGCTCACTGACCGGCAGCCCGGCGCGCTTGCCGCGCAGATCCCACAGCGCGATGTCCAGGCCGCTCAGCGCATGCAGCACCGGACCGGAGCGCCCCGCGTTGTGCAACACGCGCTCCAGCCGTTCGCACAGCTGTTCGTCCAACGGATCCTGGCCCAACGCCAGCGGCGCGACACGGCTGCGCACCAGCGAGGCCAGGGCCTCGGGATCGGGTGCATAGGCCTCGCCCCACCCCGCCAGGCCATCGTCGAGCTCGACGCGCATCCACACGCTGTCCAGGGTCGTGCGTGGCGTGCCGGCAAAGCGGGGCGCCGGCGCACCGTGGTCGAAAGGCAGGCGGACAGCGAAGCAGCGGATGGCCGCGATACGGGCAGCGTTCATGACGCGGGATGTCTCCGGAATGGGCCCGTGCAGAGCCTCTGGGTATGCAACGCCGGCCGAAAATCCATGACCGGCCGGTGCCCGGAGTGTGGGAGCGCATGCCGAACGCGGTCAAATTGGGTTTTTGGCCGTTTCCATATGCGAATAGATATGAAATTGCGCGAGATGCGTCTGATCTGGGAAGTGCACCGCACAGGCTCGGTCACGGCCGCTGCGGACGTGCTGGCCATGACCCAGCCCGCGGCCAGCCTCATGCTGCGGCAGCTGGACGCGCGCCTGGGCTTTCAGGTCTTCGACCGCGACCGGCGCCGGCTGAGCCTGTCGGCCAAGGGCCGGGGTCTGCTGCCGGATCTGGCCACGGCCCTGGCCGCGCTCGACGGCCTGAGCCGCGCCGCGCAGGCGCTGCGCACCGAGGCGCCGCGCCGGCTGCTCATCGGCACCGTGGCCTCCGCCGCCGGCACCGTGCTGCCACGCGCCCTGGGCCGCATGCGCGCGGCGCTGCGCGACACCACGGTGACGGTGCGCACCGCCATGTCGCTGGAGATCGAGCGCATGGTGGCCGAGGGCAGCGTGGACTTCGGCCTGGTGGTGCGGGCAGGGGAAGAGGTGGCGGCCGACGGCGTGCGGGTGGCACCGCTGCACCTGCATTGCATCGTGCCCGAAGGCAGCGCACTCGCCCGCCGCAGGACCGTGTCCACGTCACTGCTTGCCAGCCGGCCGTACGTGAGCCTGTCGCGACAGTTCACCATCGGCGCCATGGTGGCGCGCATGCTGGAGGACGGCGGCCATCGCTATGCGCCGGCCGTGGAGGTGATGCACTACTCCAGCGCCTGCGCCTTCGTCGAGCAGGGCTGGGGCGTGGCGGTGCTCGACACGCTGGGTGCGCTGCATGCGCGTCGTCTGGGCCTGGGCGCGCCGCCCATTGCCGATTCACCGGCGCTGGGGCTGGACCTGCTGTGCTCGCCGCACAGCAGCGCCATGGTCCATGCGGCGGCACTGAGCCGGCACCTGGGCGCCGCCTTCGAGGCTGCGCAGCGCGGCTGAGTGCCGCGCTGCGCGCCTGCTCACAGCTTGGCGATCGACACCTCGGTCGACTTCACCAGCGCCACCACGTCCGAGCCGACACGCAACTGCAGCTCGTCCACCGAGCGGGTGGTGATGACGGAGGTGACGATGCCCCAGGGCGTCTCGACGTCGACTTCGGAGACGACGTCGCCGCGGATGATCTCGCGGACCTTGCCCTTGAACTGGTTGCGCACGTTGATGGCCTGGATGGACATGGAAAGCTCCTTGATGGATGGGTGACGGGAAAGAAGGAAAAGAAAAGGGCTCAGCGACCCGCTGCCGCCAGGGCCTGGTCGAGGTCGACGCGCAGGTCGTCGATGTGCTCGATGCCGATGGACAGGCGCACCGTGTCCTCGGTGACGCCGGCGCGGGCCAGCTCCGCCGGCGAGAGCTGGCGGTGCGTGGTCGAGGCCGGATGCGTGGCCAGCGAGCGCACGTCGCCGATGTTGACAAGCCGGGTGAAGAGCTGCAGCGCATCGAGGAAGCGCTCGCCCCCCGCGCGGCCGCCCTGGATGCCGAAGGTGAGCACGCCGCTCGCACGGCCGCCCAGGTACTTCTGCGCCAGCGCATGGTCGGGATGGTCTTCCAGCGCCGCGTAGTTGACCCACTGCACGGCCGGATGCGCCTTCAAGTACTGCGCCACGGCCAGCGCATTGCTGCTGATGCGGTCCAGCCGCAGGGCCAGCGTCTCGATGCCCTGCAGGATCTGGAAGGCGTTGAAGGGCGAGATGGCCGCGCCCGTGTTGCGCAGCGGCACCACGCGCGCGCGGCCGATGTAGGCCGCCGCGCCCAGCGCCTCGGTGTAGACCACGCCGTGGTAGCTCGGGTCGGGCTCGTTCAGCCGGCGGAAGCGCTGCTTGTGCTCGGCCCACGGAAACTTGCCCGAATCGACGATGGCCCCGCCGATGCTGGTGCCATGGCCGCCCAGGTACTTGGTGAGCGAATGCACCACGATGTCGGCGCCGTGTTCGATGGGCCGGCTCAGGTAGGGCGACGGCACCGTGTTATCCACGATCAGCGGCACGCCGTGGCGATGGGCGATGGCCGCCACCGCCGCGATGTCCGTGACGTTGCCGGCCGGGTTGCCCAGCGATTCCACGAAGACGGCCTTGGTGCGGGCGTCGATCAGCGCCTCGAAGCTGCCCGGGTCGCGGTGGTCCGCGAAGCGCGTCGTGATGCCGAACTGCGGCAGCGTGTGGGCGAACAGGTTGTAGGTGCCGCCATAGAGCGCCGTGCTGCTGACGATGTTGTCGCCCGCCTCGGCGATGGTCTGGATGGCATAGGTGACGGCCGCCTGGCCCGAGGCCAGGGCCAGGGCCGCGATGCCACCTTCGAGCGCGGCCACGCGCTGCTCCAGCACGTCCTGCGTCGGGTTGTTGATGCGGGTGTAGATGTTGCCCGGCACCTTCAGGTCGAACAGGTCGGCGCCGTGCTGGGCCGAGTCGAAGGCATAGGCCACCGTCTGGTAGATGGGCGGCGCCACGGCATGCGTCGTGGGGTCGGGCTGGTAGCCGGCGTGGACCGACAGGGTCTCGAATTTCCAGTCTCTGGCTTGGGTCATGGCAGGTCTCCGTGCAAGGTGATCAAACAGCCCAGCGCAGTGCGTGGGCTGGCGTCTGCGCCAGCGGGTCGTTGGCGGCCGGCAGTGGTGCCTCGTCCGCGGGCTTCTGCAGCACGCGGTCGAGGATGCGCTTCTCCAGCGCGGCGAAGGCGGCATCTCCCTGGGCACGGGGCCGCGGCAGATCGATGCGGACGTCCAGCGCGATTCGGCCTTCCTCGATCAGGATCACGCGGTCGGCCAGGGCCACGGCCTCCTGCACGTCGTGCGTGACCAGCAGCGCGGTGAAGCGGTGGCGCTGCCACAGGCGCTCGATCAGCCGGTGCATCTCGATGCGGGTCAGCGCGTCCAACGCGCCCAGCGGCTCGTCGAGCAGCAGCAGCCTCGGGTGGTGCACCAGCGCGCGGGCCAGGGCCACGCGCTGGCGCTGGCCGCCCGACAGGCGCGCCGGCCATTCGTCGGCCCGCTCGGCGAGCCCGACCTGGGCCAGCACCTCGCGGCCACGCTCGCGCGAACCGGCAGGCAGGCCCAGCGTCACGTTGTCGAGCACGCGCTTCCAGGGCAGCAGGCGCGCCTCCTGGAACATGATGCGGGTGTCGTCATGCAGGCCGCGGATCGGCTTGCGGTCGGTGGTCAGCTGGCCGGAACTGGCGGGCTCCAGCCCGGCCACCAGGCGCAGCAGCGTGCTCTTGCCGCAACCGCTGCGGCCCACGATGGCCACGAACTCGCCCGGCGCCACATGCAGCTGCAGCTGGTGCAGCACCTCGCGCTCGCCGTAGCGCTTGCCCAGGCCCTGCGCGTCCAGCGCGACGCCCGCGGGCGCGATCACGGCTTCTTCTTCCCGATTCAGTACGGCGTTCATGAGGCGGCTCCCGGCTTGAACAGATCGACGTCCAGCGCATCGACGCGCCGCGGCAGCAGCTTCTCGGCCAGGAAGGCATCGGCGATGCGCTGCTGCTCGCCCAGCCGCTCGCGGGTGACGGCCCGCACCGCATAGCTGCGGCGGCCGTTGGCCTGCTCGACCACCGCAGCATCCAGGCCCCAGAAGGGCGCGAGCAGCGCCGCGGCCTCCTTGGGTTGGGCCTTGACCCAGCGGCCGGTCTTTTCGAGCTCGGCATAGAGCACGGACAGCGCCTCGGGCCGCGCCCGTGCGAATCGCGTGCTGGCGAGGTAGTAACGCTGGTAGGAGGCCAGGCCGGTGCCGTCGGCCAGCACGCGCGCGCCCGACTGGATCTGCGCGGCAGAGAGGAACGGGTCCCACACCACCCAGGCATCGATGGCGCCTCGCTCGAAGGCCGCGCGGCCATCGGCCGGCGTGAGGTAGGCGGGCTCGATGTCCTTGAAACCCAGGCCGGCCTTGGCCAGCGCCGCCAGCAGCAGGTAGTGCACGCCAGCCGCCTTGGCAAAGCCGACCCGCTTGCCGCGCAGGTCGGCCACCGTGCGCAAGGGCGAATCGCTGCGCACCACGATGGCCTGTGCGGCGGGCGACGGCGCCTCCTGCGCCAGGAAGGTCAGCTGCGCGCCCACCGCCTGTGCGAACACCGGCACCGTGTCGGCCACATCGGCGCTGACATCCACGTTGTCGAGGTTCAGCGCCTCCAGCAGCGGCAGTCCGCTGGTGAACTCATGCCACGTCGGCTTGAGCCCCAGCGGCGCGAAGGCCCGCTCCAGCGTGCCCTGCAGCCGCAGCACGGCGATGAGGGTGGAGGACTTCTGGTAGCCGATGCGCACGGGCTGCGGCGCGGCGCTGCCCTGCGCGAGTGCAGAGCCGGCAGTCAGGGCACCGAGCATGCCCAGGGCGGTACGGCGTTGAATGAAGTGATCAGCGTTCATGAAGAGGATGCAACAGCAAAAGATCTATCGCCGGCCCGGCGTCCGATCAAGGGAGCCCGAAGGCCGCGGAGCAGGCCAAGCAGGAGCGCCCGCGGAACTGGCCCCGCCAGGCCACCAGGCGCGCCCCCGCAGGGGGTGGGCGAAGCGCGAAGCGCGCAGCCTGGGGGGAAGTCACTGATACCCCGGGTGCCATCTCAGCCACCACCGTTCCAATCCCCGGGCTAACAGATCGGCGAGCTTGCCCAGCAGCGCATAGAGCAGGATGCCCACCAGCACCACGTCCGTCTGCAGGAACTCCCGCGCGTTCATGGTGAGGTAGCCGATGCCGGCCTGGGCCGAGATGGTCTCGGCCACGATCAGGATCACCCACATCAGCCCCAGCGAGAAGCGCAGCCCCACCAGGATGGACGACAGCGCCCCCGGCAGGATCACCTGCCGGTACAGCTGCCAGCGCGAGAGGCCGTAGGTGCGCCCCATCTCGATCAGCTGCGGGTCGACGTTGCGGATGCCGTGGAAGGTGTTCAGGTAGATGGGAAAGAACACTGCCACGCTGATCAGGAAGAGCTTGGCCGATTCGTCGATGCCGAACCACAGGATCACCAGCGGGATGAGCGCCAGTGCCGGAATGTTGCGCACCATCTGGATCGTGGAGTCGAGCAGCGTCTCGAAGAAGCGCACCGAGCCCGTGAGCAGGCCCAGCGCCAGCCCCAGCCCGCCCCCGACGGCCAGTCCCGCCAGCGCGCGACCGGCGCTGACCTTCACATGGGTCCACAGCTCGCCCGAGGCGGTGAGCTGCCAGGCGGCGCGCAGCACGTCCACCGGCGCCGGCAGCACCCGCGAAGAGAGCCAGCCCAGTGAGGAAGCGGCCTGCCACAGCACGACCAGCAGCACGGGCACGACCCAGGGCAGCAGGCGCTGGCCGAGGCCGGCCAGGAAACTTCGTAGGCCGCCTGCGTCGGCGGAACGGGTCAGTGCGGCAGGGGCCGGCAATGCTTGTGCTTGTTGGGTCATCGGGTCTCTCCTCTCTCAGCCCTGGGCACGCAGCCGCGAGGGCGCATCGACATTGGCGACCACTTCGCCCAACGGGCCGCCAGTGCGGGCGCCCTCCCCGCTCAGGCGCGCCTGCAGATCGCGGGGCAGCAGGGGGAACACGAGTTCGGCGAAGCGGTAGGCCTCCTCCAGGTGCGGATAGCCCGAGAAGATGAAGGCATCGATGCCCAGGTCGGCGTACTCGCGGATGCGCGCGGCCACCTGCTGCGGATTGCCCACCAGCGCCGTGCCGGCACCGCTGCGCACCAGGCCCACGCCGGCCCACAGGTTGGGGCTGATCTCCAGCGCTTCGCGGCTGCGGCTAGTGCCGCGGCCATGCAGCGCGGCCATGCGGCGCTGGCCTTCGGAGTCCATGCGGGCCAGCGCTTCCTGCGCCTTCGCGATGGTGGCGTCGTCCACGCGGCTGATCAGCGCATCGGCGGCGCGCCAGGCTTCGTCCTCGGTCTCGCGCACGATCACGTGCAGGCGGATGCCGAATTCGACCTGGCGGCCCAGACGTTCAGCCCGCGCCCGAACATCGGCCAGCTTGCGCCCCACCTCCGCGGGTGGTTCGCCCCAGGTGAGATAGCGCTCGACCTGCGCGGCGGCGAGTTCATGCGCCGCCTCGGACGAGCCGCCGAACCATACCGGCGGATGCGGCCGCTGCAGAGGCGGAAACACCAGCCGCGCGCCCTTGACCTGCACATGGCGGCCATCGAAGTCGAACGCCTCACCGCCATGGCTGCGCGCCACGATCTCGCGCCACACGCGGATGAACTCGGCCGACTGGGCGTAGCGCTCCGCATGTGGAAGGAAGACGCCATCCGCCTCCAACTCGGCACGGTCGCCGCCCGTGACCAGGTTGATCAGCAGCCGGCCGCCGCTCAGGCGGTCGAAGGTGGCGGCCATGCGCGCGGCGAGCGAGGGCTGGTGCAACCCCGGACGCACCGCCACCAGGAACTTGAGCCGGCGCGTGGCACCGATCAGGCTGGACGCGACCACCCACGGGTCTTCGCAGGAGCGGCCGGTGGGAATCAACACGCCCTCGTAGCCCAGGGCGTCGGCGGCACCGGCGATCTGCTGCAGGTAGGCCAGGTCGACCGGTCGCGCACCCTCGGTGCTGCCAAGGTAGCGGCTGTCGCCGTGGGTGGGGAGGAACCAGAACAGCTTGAGGCTCATGGGGGGCTTTCTTTCTCTTTCCTGGAATACGGGGGTCTCGCGGACAGGCAGTCAGCGCATCACCAGGAATGGGCAAGCGCCGAGGCGGGCACGGCCGGCGGCCTTGGCAGGCTGGCGCCGCCAGCGCGCAGGCGCTGGAGCGCGCGCAGCGGCCCGGCCGACCGCGCAACGGGCAGGCGACTTGGTCGCACATTGCCCAGGCGCACGTCCCAGGCCACGGCTGTGACGCCGATGATGCGCAGGGCCGTCTGCGAGAGAACGCGGCCGCTTTCGGAGGGAGGGAAGCTCGGATCGGCGTCGGTGCGCCGCAGGGCGGGAAGGCTCATGGCGATCTCCGGGTCCAGGTATGCGACGGCACAGCCAGGGCAGCGCCATCGCAAGGAATTCGAGGGAAACGAAGGGCAAAGGAAGGACGAGGTCGACGCCGACAGGCAGCGTCACACGCTACATCGCACGCTGGAAAACGCCACCGGCGCAAAGCCGTGCACGGGGGGCAGGTGCAAGCCCTCGGCGGCCAGCGTATTCACGGCTTCGGCCAGGCGGACATCCAGCTCTTCCTGCAATTGCCAGGCACCCTCCGGCACCAGCGTCACCTGCGCGTCGCTGGCGTACACGCCCGGCAGGATGTGCCGCGCGCCGAGCGACTGCAGCACGGGCCGCAGCGCGTAGTCGAGCGCCAGCATGTGATGCGGGCTGCCTCCGGTGGCCAGCGGCAGCACCGTCTTGCCCTTCAAGGCCGTCTGCGGCAGCAGATCGAGGAAGACCTTGAGCAGCCCGCTGTAGGCCGCCTTGTAGACCGGCGTGGCCACCACGATGGCCGGTGCCGCGGCCAGCGCGTCGACCGCCTGTGCGATGGCAGGCGCCGACGCATCGGCGGCGAGCAAGGGCGCGGCCGGCAGATCGCGCAGCTGCAGCAGTTGCGCCTCCACGTCACGTTGCGCCAGCCGGTCGGCCACGGCGTGCAGCAAGGCGGTGGAGCGGGAAGGCGCCGAAGGGCTGCCGGCGATGAGGAGGACGGGGGGCATGGGCGTCGGGACCGTGGCACCCGCCGCGGGCGCGGCGCCAGGGATCGGTCGTTGTGGGTGGCTGTCGATGGCGCCGATTCTGGGCAGTGGCCCCGCTGCTGCGAACGACTGTGTTCTCAGGTCGACATGCGGAAAACGAGTAAGGGAGGGCGCGAAGCGCGTTGCAGCGGCCCACGCCTTGTCCCTCGCTCTGTCAGCTGGCCCGCGCCAGCGCCACGGCGTCGGCCCCCGCTGGGAAGTGCAGCCGCTCGGAGGTGTCGTTGGTGGCGTCCCAGATGCCTTCGGCGACATCCGTGGCGGTTGTGACTGCGGAGAGTCCGCCGAACCCTGCAAACACTTCATGCGCAAAGGGCTCGTACGGCTTCGTGATGAGGCCTTGCATGCGCTGCTGGCCGTTGGCGGTGAAGCGGGTGGAAGGCCCGTAGCCGGGCTCGACCAGCTTCACTCGCACACCCACCGCCTTGAGTTCATGCGCCAGCGACGCCGTGAAGCCTTCGATGGCGGTCTTGCTTGCTGTGTAGGCCGCCACCAGCGGAAACGGGGCCAAAGTCGCGCTGGACGTGACGTTGACGATCATGCCGGCACCGCGTTCACGGAACTGCGGGATCACGGCCTGGCACATTGCCATGACGCCGAAGGTGTTGGTCTCGAAGACCTCGCGCACCGTGGACATGGGCGTGGCTTCGAAGGCGCCGAACAGGCCGATGCCGGCGTTGTTGACCAGCGCATCGATGGGACCAGCCGCCCGCAGCGCTTGGTCGATGCTCTCGGTCCGCGTGACATCCAGCGGCAGGATGCGCAGCTTGTCCGAGGCAGGAAGCAGGTCTGGCTGCGGGGTCCGCATGGTGGCGATGACCTTCCAGCCTTTGGACAAGAAGTGACGGGCGGCCTCCAGGCCATAGCCGGACGAACAGCCGGTGATCAATACAGTCTTCATTTCGTGCTCCGAGGTGCGGTGGTTGACTCGGATGCAACGATAGGGAAAGCTGGCCGGATTCCCGATACCAGGAAGTCCACATCTTTTTAGCGATCATCCATCGTGAGTGACCCGCTCTCCGACATCGTCCGGCTGCTTCGGCCCGAGGCCGTGTTCGCCAACCTGATCAGCGGCAAGGGCGACTGGGCGGTGCGCTACGCCGATTTCGGCCAGCCCAGCTTCTGCGTCATGCTGGAAGGCAGCTGCCGGCTGGCCGTGGATGGACACGAGCCCACGATGCTCAGCGCCGGCGACTTCGTGCTTCTTCCCACGACGCCCCCCTTCACCTTGTCGAGCGCCGTCCCCGTGCCACCGGTCCACCTGGACCCCACCCAGGTGCCGGAAGGGCCGGAGTTGCGCTATGGGGAGCGAACAGGCCCACCCGACATGCGCTCGGTAGGGGGATCGTTCATCTTCGACTGCGCGGATCCGGGCCTTCTCGTGTCACTGCTTCCGACAGTGGTGCACGTGCGCGCCTCGGTGCGACTGTCCCAACTCGTGCAGATGGTCGGCGAGGAGACCGCGGACGATAAGCCGGGCAAGGTCTTCATGCGCTCCCGGCTGGCGGAGATGCTGCTGGTCGAGGCCATGCGTTCGACCACGTCGGGAAGCGCCCCGCCAGGCCTGTTGCGTGGACTGGGCGATGTGCGATTGGCCGCCGCGCTCAAGCAGATGCATGCGCATGTGGAGCGACGCTGGTCGGTCGCCCAGCTCGCCAGAATCGCAGCCCTGTCGCGGTCGGGCTTCTTCGAACGATTCACGCGGACGGTGGGGGTCGCACCGATGGAGTACCTGCTCTCATGGCGGATGGAACTCGCGAAGGAACTCCTGCGTCGTGGTGAACTGTCCGTTTCGGCGATTGCCGAACACATCGGCTACGGCTCCACCAGCGCATTCAGCGTGGCATTCGCCAGGCATGTCGGACAGCCGCCCAGCCACTACGCGCGGACAGAGCGAGCGTGAAGCTGCGGCTGCGTCTCCCCACGCGGGAGCACGCCTGCAATTCTTCGGACGCCAGCGCATTCGACGGGTGACGCTCGTCGCGTTCGGGCCACCGCCATGGTCTCCGAAGCCGCCAACGAACTGCCAGAACTCGCGGCTCGGCCCGAGCCGAGACGCCGTCCTGCTAGGCCGCCGACGCCGCTTCGGCCGGCGGATTGGCTAGGTTGCGGATCACGTCCATGAAGGCCAGCACCGCCGTGCCGGGCGGCTCGCCCTGCAGCGTGATCAGGCCGAAATCGGGCATGCGGTTCGGCAGATCGGCCGCGATGCGCGTCAGCAGCCCCCGCCGCACGTACTTGTCGGCCAGGGCGGCGGGCTGCAGCGACAGCATCGTGGTGCTCTGCATCAGCTCCAGCGCGAAGAGGAAGGACGGCGTCTCGACGATGCCCGAGGTGAGCGAGAGGCCCGTGCTGCTGAAGATGTCGTCCGACACCCGGCGCAGCGCCGTCGAGGGGGGATAAAGAATCCACGGCCAGTTCGACAGCTCCCGCAGCGAGGGCGCGTTCGGGCCGCGCAGCGGGTGGTGCACCCCTGCGGTGATCTGCAGCATTTCGCCGCTCAGGTTCTCGTAGCGGAACTGGTCGCGCTGGGCCTCGTCGGTGAAGCGGCCGATCATCACGTCGATCTTGCGCTCGGCCAGCCACACGATCAGCTGGTCGCTGCTCTGTTCCAGCACCTTCACCACCAGCAGCGGCCGCAGCCGCTGCAGCTCGGCCACTGCGGCGATCAGCAGGTGCGCCGCCGAGCCCGAGATGGCGCCGATCGTCAGATGGCCATGCCCGCCCTGCTTCAGGGTGCTGAACTCGTCCACGAACCGGCGGTGGCCGTCCAGCGCGGCGTGCGCGTAGCGCAGCGTGAACAGGCCCAGTTCGTTCGGCTGCATACCGCGCGGCAGGCGGTCGAACAGGCGCGCCTCCAGCATCTCCTCGATGTCCATCAGCACCTTGGTGGCGGCCGGCTGCGTGATGTACATCTGCTCGGCCGTCAGTCGCAGATTGCGCGTCTTGCCGAGGATGTCCAGGAACTGAAGGTGCCGGAAACGCAGCCGGGAGACTTGCGCCAGCAGCGTGGATTTACCGGAAGTCGAGTCTGGACCCATCAGCATTTGGAATGGATGCTAGCGAAAAAGTCAGTGGACCGGCAGGTGGCCGTCACCTAGCCTTCGCATGCGTCGAGTACGGCTCCACAGAGGGCCAGCGCATCGCGGCAAGGTTGCCGCACCCCTGCATATTCCATTCTGGAGACATCATGAAGATCAGATCAATGGGCCTGGCGACGCTGCTGCTGGCGGCGCTGGCCGGCTCCGCTTTTGCACAGGTCAAGGAACACGCATTCAAGATCGGCACAGGCCTCACCGACGACCATCCGCAGGCTCAGGCGCTGAAGTACTTCGGCGAGCGCCTGGCGGCCGCCAGCGGCGGCAAGCTGACGGCGCGGGTCTACACCGGCGGCTCGCTGGGCAACGACCTGAGCATGACCTCGGCGCTGCGCGGTGGCACGCTGGAGATGACGATCCCCGACAGCTCCACGCTGGTGTCGCTGGTCAAGCCCTTCGGTGTGCTGAACCTGCCCCTGAGCTTCAACAACGAGAAGGAAGCCGACGCCGTGCTGGACGGCCCCTTCGGCCAGAAGCTGCTGGCCAAGCTGCCGGAGAAGGGCCTGATCGGCCTGGGGTTCTGGGAGAACGGCTTCCGCCATGTCACCAACTCGCGCCGGCCGGTGCAGCGCGCCGAAGACCTGAGCGGCCTGAAGCTGCGCGTCATCCAGAGCCCGCTCTTCCTGGACACCTTCAACGCCCTGGGCGCCAACGCCACGCCGATGCCCTTCACCGAGCTGTACACGGCCATGGAGCAGGCCGCCGTGGACGGGCAGGAGAACCCCCCGGCCACCATCCTGGCCAGCAAGTTCTACGAGGTGCAGAAGCACCTGGTGCTGTCGCGGCACATGTACAGCGCCTGGGTGCTGCTGATGTCCAAGAAGACCTGGGACGGCCTCTCGCCGGAAGAGCAAAAGATCGTGCAGGACGCCGCGCGCGAAGCCACGCTGTATGAACGCAAGACCATCCGCGCGTTCTCCGACACGGCCCTCGCCGACCTGAAGAAGGCCGGCATGCAGATCACCGAACTGCCACCGGCCGAGCAGGCCAAGATGCGCAGCAAGCTGCAGCCGGTGCTCGCCAAGTTCAGCAAGGAATACGGCGAGGACACAACGGCCGAAATGAACGCCGAACTGGCCAAGGTGCGCGGCAGCACGACCGCCGACAGCAAGTAATCGCGCCCCCCGATGGAGGTGGCCGCATCGCCGCTTCCATCCCCTCCCCCTTCTTCTCAGATCGACAGCGATGGAAAAAAGAGCTGGTCGCGGCTTTCGCTCGCGCGAATGGTTTGCCGATCCCCAACGTTCCGACATGACGGCGCTCTACCTGGAGCGCTTCATGAACTACGGATTGACGCCCGAGGAACTGCGTTCGGGCCGCCCCATCATCGGCATTACGCAGACTGGCAGCGACCTGTCGCCCTGCAACCGCATCCACCTGGACCTGGCGCGCCGTGTGCGCGACGGCATCCGCGATGCCGGCGGCATTCCGATGGAGTTCCCGGTGCACCCCATCTTCGAGAACTGCCGCCGTCCCACCGCCGCGCTGGACCGCAACCTGGCCTACCTGGGCCTGGTCGAGATCCTGTACGGCTATCCCATCGACGCCGTCGTGCTGACCACCGGCTGCGACAAGACCACGCCGGCCGGCATCATGGCCGCGTCCACCGTGGACATCCCGGCCATCGTTCTATCGGGCGGCCCCATGCTCGACGGCTGGCATGGCGGCGAGCTGGTGGGCTCCGGCACGGTGATCTGGCGCAGCCGCCGGCAACTGGCGGCCGGCGAGATCGACGAAGAGGAGTTCCTGCAGCGCGCCTGCAGCAGTGCGCCCTCGGCCGGGCACTGCAACACCATGGGCACGGCCTCGACGATGAATGCCGTCGCCGAGGCGCTGGGCCTGTCGCTGCCGGGCTGCGCCGCCATTCCCGCGCCCTACCGCGAGCGCGGCCAGATGGCCTACGAGACGGGCCGCCGCATCGTCGGCATGGCCTTCGAGGACCTGCGGCCGTCGCGCATCCTCAGCCGCGAGAGCTTCCTCAATGCCTTGTCGGTGGTCAGCTGCGCGGGCGGCTCCAGCAACGCGCAGGTGCACATCATGGCCATGGCCCGCCATGCCGGCGTGGACCTGCGGCCGCAGGACTGGACGGAACACGCCTACCACCTGCCGCTGCTGCTGAACATGCAGCCTGCCGGCAAGTACCTGGGCGAGCGCTTCTTCCGCGCGGGCGGCGTACCGGCGCTGATGTGGGAACTGCAGCAGGCCGGCCGACTGCATGGCGACTGCGCCAGCGTGACGGGCAAGACCGTGGCCGAGAACGTCCAGGGCTGCGAGAGCAGCGACCGCGAAGTCATCCGCCCGTTCGACGCGCCGCTGATGACCGATGCAGGCTTCCTGGTGCTCAGTGGCAACCTCTTCGACTTCGGCATCATGAAGACCTCGGTCATCTCGCCGCGCTTCCGCGAGCGTTACCTGAGCCGGCCCGGACACGAAGGTGTGTTCGAGGCGCGCGCCGTGGTCTTCGACGGCGCCGACGACTACCACGCCCGCATCAACGACCCTGCCCTCGAGATCGACGAAGGCTGCATCCTCGTGATGCGCGGCGCCGGCCCCATTGGTTGGCCGGGCTCGGCGGAGGTGGTCAACATGCAGCCGCCGGACGCACTCATCCAACGGGGCATCCAGGCGCTGCCCACGCTCGGGGACGGCCGCCAGTCGGGCACGGCCGACAGCCCCTCGATCCTCAACGTGTCGCCCGAAAGCGCCGTCGGGGGCGGCCTGCGTTGGCTCCAGACCGGCGACGTGATCCGGGTCGACCTCAACGCCGGCCGCTGCGACGCCCTGCTCTCCGACGAGGAGATAGCCCAGCGCCAGCGCGCGCTGCCCGCCCCGCAGTTGCCCCCGAGCCATTCCCCCTGGGAGGAGATGTACCGCCGCCACACCGGGCAACTGGTGGAAGGCGCCACCCTGGACATGGCCCTGAAGTACCGCCGCATCGCCGAGCGCACGCCGCGCCACAACCACTGACTGACGTCCCGAGGAAATCTGAATGACTGTGACAACGACGGCCATGCCGGCGCATCCCCCTGCCCTGCACCCCGCGCTGCCGATGGACGGCCTGGCCGGCACGCTCGTGGCCCGTGCCTGGCGTGCCGGTACGCCGGCCGGCCCCGCCGTGGTGGCGCTGCGCCCGGACGGCGTGTTCGACCTGAGCCGGCAGTTCCCCACCATGAGCACGCTGCTCGAGACCGAGCAGCCGGCGCAAGCGGCGCGTTCGGCCGTCGGCGAGTACCTGTGCAGCGTCGAGGCGCTTCTGGAGAACAGCAGGATGGATGGCCGCGATGCCACCCTGCCCTGGCTGCTGGCGCCCTGCGACCTGCAGGTGGTCAAGGCCGCCGGCGTGACCTTCGCCGCCAGCATGATCGAGCGCGTGATCGAGGAGCAGGCCGGTGGCGACGCCGGCCGTGCGCTGGCGCTGCGCAGCCAGGTCACGGCGTTGATCGGCACCGACTTGTCCGACATCTGCCCCGGCTCGGCCCAGGCGCAGGCGCTGAAGCGCCTGCTGCAGCAGAAGAACCTCTGGTCGCAGTACCTGGAGGTCGGCATCGGGCCCGATGCGGAGGTCTTCACCAAGGCGCCCGTGCTGGCGGCCGTGGGCCATGGCCAGGCCATCGGCATCCGCGCCGAGTCGAGCTGGAACAACCCCGAGCCCGAGGTGGTGCTGGCCGTCAACAGCCGCGGCGCCATCGTCGGCGCCGCGCTGGGCAACGACGTCAACCTGCGCGACATCGAAGGCCGCAGCGCGCTGCTGCTGGGCAAGGCCAAGGACAACAACGCCTCCTGCGCCATCGGCCCCTTCATCCGGCTCTTCGACGACAGCTTCGGCCTGGACCAGGTCCGCGCCGAGACGGTGCATCTGGAGGTGGCCGGCGAGGACGGCTACACGCTGCGCGGCATCAACACCATGGCCAGCATCAGCCGCGATCCCGAGGAACTGGTGCGCCAGACGACGGCCTGCCACCAGTACCCGGACGGCTTCATGCTGTTCCTGGGCACGCTGTTCGCCCCCATCGACGACCGCGATGAACCCGGTGGCGGCTTCACCCACAAGCTCGGCGACGTGGTGACCATTCACAGCCACTGGCTGGGCCGCCTGCAGAACCGCGTGACGCATTGCGAGGCCGCGCCGCCCTGGCAGTTCGGCCTGCGTGCGCTGATCGCCAACCTGGCCGAACGCGGCCTGCTGCAAGGGGCGCGGCTGTAACGGCCACTCAACTTCTACAAGGGAGCTATCGATGATTGATACAACCATCGCGCGGTTCTGCCGCGCGATCGACCTGCTGATCGCCGCCGCCCTCGCCGTCATGGTGGTGCTGGTGTTCGGCAACGTGGTCCTGCGCTATGCCCTCAACTCCGGCATCGCGGTCAGCGAAGAACTCTCGCGCTGGCTGTTCGTCTGGCTGTGTTTCCTGGGTGCCGTGGCCGCGCTCAGGGACGGCGCGCACCTGGGTACCGACATGCTGGTCTCGCGCCTGAGCGCGACGGGCAAGAAGGTCTGCCTGGTGATCGGGCAGCTGCTGATGCTTTACCTGACCTGGCTGTTCCTCGACGGCAGCTGGCAGCAGATGCGCCTGAACCTGGACATGGAGGCGCCCGTGACCGGTACCCCGGTGGCGGTGTTCTACGCGTCAGGCGTGGTCTTCTCGGTCCTCGCGGGACTGCTGCTCGTCCTGCAGCTCGTGCGCGTGCTGACCGGCCGCATCAGCGAGAGCGAGCTCGTGATGGTCAGGGAATCGGAAGAGCAGGCCGAACTCGAGGCGTTGCAGGCCGAGCTGGCGCGCGACGACGCAGCCACCGGCCCCGCACAACCCCACGCAGCGGGCGGCAAGCCCCAAGGAAAGCATCCATGACCGTCTTCATCTTCCTCGCCAGCCTCGTCGGCGCGATGGCGCTGGGCATTCCCATCGCCTACGCCCTGCTCGCCAGCGGCGCTGCGCTGATGTGGCACCTGAACCTGTTCGACGCGCAGATCCTGGCGCAGAACTTCATCGACGGGGCGGACAGCTTTCCGCTGCTGGCCGTGCCCTTCTTCATGCTCGCCGGCGAGATCATGAATGTGGGCGGCCTGTCGCAGCGCATCGTCAACTTCGCGCTCGCCCTCGTCGGCCACGTCAAGGGCGGGCTCGGCTACGTGGTCGTGCTCGCCGGCTGCCTGCTGTCGGCCCTGTCCGGCTCGGCGGTGGCCGATGCCGCGGCGCTCACCGCCCTGCTGCTGCCCATGATGATCAAGGCGGGGCACAAGAAGGAGGTGTCGGGCGGCCTGATCGCCTCGGCGGGGGTCATCGGCCCCATCATTCCGCCGAGCATCGGCTTCGTCATCTTCGGCGTCGCTGCGAACGTGTCGATCAGCAAGCTGTTCATCGCCGGCATCGTGCCGGGCATCCTGATGGGCGTGAGTCTTGCGCTGACCTGGTGGTGGGTGGGCCGCAAGGAAGTGCTGGCCGTGCCGCCGCGAAAGTCGCGCGCCGAGATCTGGGCCGCCGCGCGCGAATCGGTGTGGGCGCTGATGCTGCCGGTGTTCATCCTCGTCGGCCTGCGCATGGGCGTGTTCACGCCCACCGAGGCGGCGGTGGTCGCCGCGGTCTATGCGCTCTTCGTCGGCAATGTGGTGTATCGCGAGCTGCCGCTGCGCGCCCTCGTGCACATCTTCGTCACGGCAGCGCGCACCACGGCGGTGGTGATGTTCCTCGTGGCCGCCGCCATGGTGTCGGCCTGGCTGATCACGGTGGCCAACCTGCCGCAACAGGTGGTGGAACTGCTGCAGCCGCTGCTCGGCAGCCCGACGCTGCTGCTGATCGCGATCATGCTGCTGGTCATGCTGGTGGGCACGGCGATGGACATGACGCCGACCATCCTCATCATGACGCCGGTCCTGATGCCGCTGATCAAGGCGGCCGGCATCGACCCCATCTACTTCGGCGTGCTGTTCATCATCAACAACGCCATCGGTCTCGTGACGCCCCCGGTGGGCACGATCCTCAACGTCGTCGCCGGCGTCGGCCGGATGAAGATGGACGAGGTGACCCGCGGCGTGATGCCCTTCATGACGGCCCAGTTCGCGGTGATGTTCCTGCTGGTGCTCTTTCCGCAACTGGTCCTGGCACCACTGCGCTGGTTCTATTGACGGGAGGCGCGCATGAGTGACGCCAAAAGATTTCTGACGACAAACAAGGAGACAAGCATGCATCTGAACATCGAACGCCGCCCTGCATCAGGGCGGCGAGGCCCGGCAGCAGCCGACAGCGCGAATACCGGTCAGGGCCGATCCATCGGAAGGTCCGGGGTCATGTCGGGACGACTCGACGTCAAGCGCATCCTGATTGCCCTGGCGGCCAGTGCCGTGGTCACCAACAGCGCTCTGGCGGTCGATCGTCCCACCGACCCCGCCAATTGGCCGGCGCTCAAGGACGTCTACCAGAACTACTTCCTGATCGGCAGCACCAACCTCGCCGCCAGCTACTTCGCGGCCAACGTGGTGCCGGGTGAGAACTCCACCGCCGCCATGACCTTGAAGCACTTCAACGTCGTGACGCCGGGCAACGCGATGAAGCCCGAGTTCTGGAATGGCGGGAGCACCAATCCGACCCCGACCTTCCTCACCAATCTGACTTCGGGCATCAACGCCGACATCAGCGCGGCCAACGCGCGCGGCGTGAAGGTCAACGCGCACACACTGCTCTGGCACAACCAGTCGGCCCTGTGGCCGGCCGCCAACGTCCTGACTTCGACGGGCGGATGGGAAACCCCCTGGGACTACACCACGGCGAAGACCAACCTGGAGTACTACATCCGGACCGTGGCCGGCCATTTCGACCAGGATCCGTACAAAACCTATGCCTGGGACGTGGTCAACGAAGCGTTCAAGGACAGCCCCGACAACCCGGCCGACTGGCGCAACGCCCTGCGCACCGGCTACAGCCCCGAGGAGCGGCCGTCCCGCTGGGCCCAGGCCTATGCCAAGGGCGGCAAGAGCTGGGAGTACATGTACGACGCGTTCTTCTACGCGCGGCAGAACACGACCTCGCTGCTGAACTACAACGACTTCAACGACAACGAGCGCGCCTCCAAGGCCACGGCCATCGCATCGATGGTCAAGGAGTTCAACCAGCGCTACGCGGCCGAGTCGGCTGCGGGCAAGGGGCGCATCCTTCTGGATGCCAAGGGCAATCCGCGACCGCTGGTCGACGTGATCGGCACGCAAGGGCACTGGGACATGCGGCTCAACATGGACGCCTTCGAGCGGACCATCAAGACCTATCTCGAAGCAGGCGTGAATGTCGACCTGACCGAGCTGGACCTCGCGCCCACGCTGGGCCTGGACAAGGGCCAGCGCATCCAGAACGGCCCCGAGATGGATGCGCTGTTCCAGGAACAGGGCATCCAGTACGCGAAGCTCTTCAGCCTGCTCAAGGAATACGCCGCCGGCCCGGGCGGCCGCCACCCCGAGTACAAGGGCGGCGTGCACCGCGTGACTTGGTGGGGCATGACGGACCCGGGCTATCACACCAACGGCTATCCGTGGTCCGCCGTCGGGCAGCCCAAGGAGGCGTACTGGGCCACGACCAATCCCGAGCAGTACCTCATCGACGCCGGCCTGCCGCCGAATGGCGTCACTGCCACCTTCACCTATGGCGGTGAAAGCTTCAAGGCCCGGACCTGGGGCGGCAAGAACGCGCAGGTGGCGCTGGACATCAGCGTGCCGGCCGACACGAAGAACGTCGTCTTCACCGCCGCCAACGTCGCGCTGCCCGCGGGCTTTGCCGTCGAGAGCATGAAGTTCAATCCGCCCGATTGCGCCGTGAGCCCCGGCAAGCCCTGCCATGTGACGGTGACCGCGCGCGGGCCTGCGCCGAAGACGACGGCAGTCGAGAACACGGCGACCTTCGTCCTGTCCTTCGGCAAGATGACCGTCGGATGGATGGCCGCATCGAACGCGCTGGAGGCGCCGCTGTCCTATGCGGAAGTCCGCTTCAGTGATGGCGTGACGCCCTTCAAGCAATACCGGACCACGTATGGCAGCGATGGCATGGCGAGGGCGTCCGGCGTCGTGGAACTGAAGCCGGTCCCCAAGCATGGGCGCACCACACTGGTCCTGTCGCCGCAAGACGCCATTGCCGGCCCGAGAGGCCTGAAGCTGGAGAGAACCGCGTCGACGGAGAAGGCCTGGCGGCTCATGACGCGACTGGAGCCTGGCAAGACCTACATGGTGGTGTCGGGTGACTCCCTCTTCGACGGAAAGCCGAAGCCGGCGGCATTGACGAACAGAACCAAGCCCGCCACCACCGCATCGCCGGAATCGCTGTCGCGCACCGCCGTCACCCTCAACGGTGCCGTGCTCGTGCCGGCGCGAAACTCGAATGCGCCGGAGACCGAGCCCGCCCTGGCTCAGGACAACCTCAAGTTCGTCTTCGAGGAGGCGAAGAGCCCTGCCGCCGGCCCCTATGCGAACCAGGAGGGCCACACCATGCAGAGCTTCATCCATGGCACCAACGTCTACCCGCAGATCGTCTTCAGGGGCAACGGCGCCACCGGTACCGTCGTGGCGGGTCAGAACTCGCTGATCTCGCGCCAGACGAACGGCCAGGAAGGTTCGCAGATCGCCGAGCGGTCGCTGGACCAGGCGGTGTGGTTCAACACGCCCATCGATCCGGAGAGCGGCGATATGAAGATGTTCCTGTACACCGAGAAGGACGGCGTCAAACAGCACTATGTGCTGAAGGACGTCAGCGATGGCGAGACGGCCAACCGGGACGCCGGCAATGCCATCAGCCAACGGCAAGGCGCCGTCGGTGGCTTCGTCGCCGCGCAGGCGCAAAGCGCCAAGGAGGGGACCAGCGTCAAGCTGTACGCCTACGACATCGAAGCCTATGCCGTGGCGGATGAACCGACGACCCCGACGACGCCCGGGACGACGGACCCCAATACGCCGGTGATGCCCATCGCGACCCCGTTCACCCGCAAGGGCGGTTCACTGGGCGCGGGTGACCTCGTGCTCGCACTCGCTGGCCTCTTCGGGCTGGCCATGGTCCGCCGTCGACGCGGCAGCTGAAGCCGTCGAGTCAGGCATCTCGCAGGCGGTGCAATGCCGCCTGCCCGAGGCACAGCGCCAGGGCGCAGAGCGCGCCGTAAAGATGTGCCTCGACCATCACCTCGCCGCCGATCAGCGCACGCTGCGCATCGGACGGCGGCTGCACCAACTGCCAGCCGATGCGGGCGACGACCGCGGCCAGAGCGACCCACGCCCAACGCTCGCCCCGCCAGGCCCGCGGTGCCAGCACCCAGATGAACAGGCCATAGAGCACGCCTGACAGGCCCGCATAGTTGGCCGCGCTGGGCGTCGCGGCCACCAGCAAAAGCCCGACGCCGACGGCCAGCGCCACCAACGCGGTCGACCAGGCGCGCGCGCTGCGCTCACCCCCCGCCAGCGCGGCGCACAGCGCCAGGCCGCCCACATTCATCACGCAGTGCGCCCACCCGAGATGCACCGCATGCGCCGACAAAAGACGCCAGTACTGTCCGTCGAGCACCGCCGCGCGCTCGTAGCGCAAGGCCGCGTAGACCGGTTCACCGCCCGCCTGCAAAACCAGCACGAGGCCGGCGAGTGCCGCAGGCACGAGCCAGTTGGCGAGGGATTGCTTCGGGGGATGTCTCACGCCGCGGGCCTATTCAACAGAGGGTCTCGATTGTTCGCCGCATTGCCGCGCGTTTGCAGCCGCATCGACCCGCTGCAGCCAACGCAGCAAAGCCGCGACGACCGGCGCAGGCTGCTCCAGGATCGACATGTGGCCCGACTCGGCCACCGCCACGAGTTCGGCGTCGGGCAGAAGCGACGCCATTTCCTGGCTCAGGCCCAAGGGAGTGACCTGGTCTTCCCGCCCACACACCACGACGGCGGGGACGTTCATGCGCGGCAGCAGGTCGCGGGTGTCTGCCCGGTTCATGGCGGCCCGTTGCTGCCGGACGAAACCCTGGCTCCCGACCGCCGCGGCCATGTCGAACAGCAGGCGCAGCAGTTCGCCGTCCTGCAGCCGGGACGCGTGAACGATCCGCGCGGCAAAGCCCTGCGCGACCTGGCCGAAGGTGGCGGTGGTGCCGGCGCCTTCGGCACCGTCCACGGCCTGGATCATCCTGTTGCGCGCCTGCTTCGCCTCCTCGGTGTCGGCCCGGGCGCTCGTGTCCAACAGGCCCAGCCCTGCAATGCGATCGCCCGCCTGGCGGCAGACCTCCTGCGCGACATAACCACCCAGCGAGAACCCTGCGACCGCGAATGTGCCGGCGGGCATGGCAGCGATCGCAGCACGAGCAGACTCGGCGATGCTGTCGTGCAGGTGCGTGGGCGCAACCTGCACCGTGCGCCCTCCTTCAATGGCGGTCGTCAGAGGTTCCCAGATCCGGGCATCGTTCATCAGCCCGGGAAGCAGAAGAAGGGGCGTCGCGTGGTTCATGGCCAGGGTTATAACTATGCAGCTGGATGCATAGTCAAGATGGAGCACACCACGGATGTGGATCGCCGAGTTCGCGCGCCGCGCAGGCGTGAAGCAGACCACCATCAGGCACTACCTGCGCGAAGGCCTGCTGTCGCCGCGCACAGGGCTCGCTGGCGGGTCGCGGCCCTACCTGGAGTTCACCGAATCCGATCTACGCCTGGTCTCGGCCATCCAGGCGGGCCAGGCGCTGGGCCTCTCGCTCCAGGAGATCAGGGTGCTCATCGGAGAGCGGCGTTCGGGCAGCGGACAGGCCCGGATGCTCAAGGCCCTGACCTCGCAGCGCGACAAGTTGCGCAGCAGGGCTTTGGAACTGCAGGCGATGCTCTCCTTCCTCGACCGAAAGATCGAGTGGCTCGAAGCGGGCGCGAAAGGGCCGCCGCCTCCGCATGCAACCACCCCTGGCGTGAAGAGATGAGGTGACATCGCGACGTCAGCGCCGGGCTGGCAAGAACGAGAAGGCCGGCGGCTGCCCATGGACAATCCCCCGCCATGCCAGGAGACAACCCCATCCCTTCCCTACCCCGTCCCGTGCTCATTGCCGGTGGCGGCGTCGGTGGCATGGCCACCGCCCTCACCCTCCATCAGATCGGCGTGCCGTGCATCGTCTTCGAGACCGTGCCCGAGCTGCAGCCCCTGGGCGTCGGCATCAACCTGCAGCCCAACGCCGTGCGCGAGCTGCACGACCTGGGCTTCGGCAACGATGTGCTCGACACCATCGGCCTGCAGGCGCGCGAATGGGCGCTGGTGGGTCGCAACGGCAACGAGGTCTATGCCGAGCCGCGCGGTCTGGCCGCCGGCTACCGCTGGCCGCAGTACTCGGTGCATCGCGGACAGCTGCAGATGCTGCTGTTCGATGCCGTGCGCGCCCGGCTGGGCGACGATGCCGTGCGCCTGGGCCAGCGCGTGACCGGTTATCGGCAGGACGCCGATGGCGTCACGGCCCTCATCGAGACACGCGACGGCAGGCGGGAGGAAGTGGCAGGCTCGCTGCTGATCGCGGCCGACGGGCTGCACTCGGCCGTGCGGGCGCAGATGCATCCCACGCAGCCGCCCATCCAGTGGGGCGGCGCCATCATGTGGCGCGGCACCACGCCGGGCGTGCCGGTGCGCACCGGCGCGTCATTCGTGGGCGTGGGCTCGCTCAAGCACCGGGTGGTGCTCTATCCCATCTCGCCGCCCGATCCGGCCACGGGTCTGGCCACCATCAACTGGATCGCCGAGATCACGGTCGACAACCAGGGCGGCTGGCCGCAGGGCGACTGGAACCGGCGCGTGCAGCTCGATGACTTCATTCACCACTTCGAAGGCTGGAACTACAGCTGGATCGACGTGCCGGCCATGCTGCGCGGGGCCAAGGACGTCTTCGAATATCCCATGATCGACCGCGACCCGGTGCCCACCTGGGTCGACGGCCGCGTTGCGCTGCTGGGCGATGCGGCGCACGTGATGTACCCCGTGGGCTCCAACGGGGCCAGCCAGGCCATCGTGGATGCGCGGGTGCTGGGCGCCCAGTTCATCGCCCATGGCGTCGGGCCGCAGGCGCTGCGCGCCTACGACGACAGGCTGTGCAAGGACATCTCGGCGCTGGTGCTGCGCAACCGCGGCGCCGGCCCGTTCGGCCTGCTGGGTCTGGTGGACGAGCGCTGCGGCGGCGTGTTCGACCACATCGACGAGGTGCTGCCGCGCGAGGAGCGCGAGGCCTTCATGGCGCGCTACAAGGCTGCAGCGGGCTTCGCCATCGAGACGCTCAACGCCGCGCCGCCGACCATCGCGCCGGGGCAGCGCGTGCGGGCTGCGGCCTGACACCCGCGCAGCCTGCACGCGGCTGAAGCAACCCGGCAGGCCGCCGCGTCACACGCGCGCCAACGATGGCCGCCGCCGGCTCCAGGCCACCAACTGATCTGCCGGCATCGGCCTCGCAAAGAAGTAGCCCTGCAGCTCGTCGCAGTTCATGCCGACGAGGATGTCGCGCTGGCCCGCCGTCTCGACACCCTCTGCCACCACCCGCAGGCCCAACGCATGGGCCAGCCGCACGACGGCATCGACCACGGCGCGGGCGTCGGCGCTGGTCTCCAGGTCGCTGATGAAGCTGCGGTCGATCTTGAGCTGCCGCGCGGGCAGGCGCCGCAGGTAACTCAGGCTCGAGTACCCGGTGCCGAAGTCGTCGATGGCGATGAAGACGCCGATGCGCGCGAGGCGGCCGAACACCTCCTGCGTGGTGTTGACGTCCTCCATGGTCACGGTCTCGGTGATCTCGCACAGCAACTGCGAGGCCGCCACCCCGTGACGGCGCAGGGCCGCATCGATGCGCTCGACCAGGTCGGCCTCGTGCAGCTGCTGGGCCGACAGATTGATGGCCACACGCATCGGCATGCCGACGCGGGCCCAGTCCTTCATCTGGCGGCAAGCCTCCTCGATCACCCACTGGCCCAACTGGCCGATGAGGCCGAAGCGCTCGGCCACCGGGATGAAGGTCGAGGGCCCCAGGGTGCCGCGCACCGGGTGGTTCCAGCGGACCAGCGCCTCCACCCCCGCCAACTCGCGCCGGCGGCAGTCGATCTTGGGCTGATAGTGCAACACCAGCTCGCCGCGTTCCAGGGCCTGGCGCAGCTCCGTCTGCAGGCTGAGCTGCTCATGGGCATTGGTGCTCATGTGTGGCTCGAAGAAGGCGTACTGTCGCCCTCCTGCCCGCTTGGCGGCCCGCATGGCCGCATCGGCATGGGCCACCAGGGCACCCTTGCGCGCGTGGTCGGGGTACATGGCCATGCCGATCGACGCGGAAATCTGGACCGGCGGCTCGCCCACCGTGAAGGGGCGTGCCAGCTCGTCGAGGATGCGGCCGGCCACCATGCTGCAGTCGGCCGGATGGGCCACGTCCTCCATCAGCGCCACGAACTCGTCCCCGCCGACGCGCGCGACGGTGTCGCCGCTGCGCAGCACGCGGCGCAAGCGGTCGGCCACCTCGCGCAGCACCTTGTCGCCGCATGCATGGCCGAAGGAGTCGTTGACCGGCTTGAAGCCATCGAGGTCGACGAAGAGCACCGCCAGCTTGCGCACGCCCCCCGTCCGCGCCGAGGCCAACCGCTCATCGAAGAATGCACGCGTGGGCAGACCGGTGAGCGGATCCAGCACGGCACGACGGTCCAGCTCGTCGTTGGCCTCCTGCAGCTGATGATTGGCCCGCTCGAGCGAGTGATGCAGGGTTCGGGTCTGGCCCCGAAGCCGCGCGTCGAGCATGGCCGTGACCAGCGTCAGCACCTGCATCAGCACGGTGGCAGCGATCACCATCAGGACGAGCCCATCGCCGCCGAGCTGCTCGGCACTGAGGCAGACACTGCCCTCGGCGTAGCTTGCCGAAGCCATGCCCATGTAGTGCGTGCCGATCATCGCGGCACCCAGCCCGACGGCCATCCACAGCTGCTGCGCGCGGGCGTGGGAGCCTTCCCGCCGCCTGAAGAACAGCCGCAGCGTGGTGGCGGAGGCCAGCCAGACAAGCAGGGTCGCCAAGCCGATCAACGGCAGATTCCACGAGACCCCGGGCGACATGTCGAGCGACAGCATGCCGATCTGGTGCATGCTCAGGAAGCCGATGGCCATGAGAGCAGAGCCGCCCGCGAGCTGCGGCCACGCAAGGCGCCGCGCGCGCGCGAGGAGAAGCGTCACCGCCGCGGTCAGTACCGCCAGCAGCCAGGACAGCCCCGTGAAGCCATAGCTGTAGCCCATGGATACGGGCAGGCTGTGGGCCATCATGCCGACGAAATGCACGGCCCAGATGCCCGTGCCCATGACCAGCGCCCCACCGGCACACCAGATGAGCGCCGTCAGTCGGTCGCGGGTATGGACGCGCTCGCCCAGATCGAGCGCGACGAACGCCACAAAGATGGAGAGCGCCACCGACGCCGCGACGATCAGCGGGTCGTAGGTGGACGCCATCGTCGCAGTCATGGTGCACGCAGCGGTTTAAGACCCTGACGCGATCGCACCCGCGGCGGGACGAGCCTCCGCCTGCTCGCCTCGGCGCGATGAACGCTTTTGTATCTGCATGGGAGTGCCCGCCGCTCTCTCTGTTCAAGGCCCGGGGCGCCGGGCCGTCCCTCCGAAAAAACGCGAGCGAACTTTCATGCCGTCCCGCATTGGTGAGGGTAGTCAGAAGAAACCGGGCACCGCGTCAGATTCCGGATATATCAGGCGTAGGAACGCGACGCAGCCGACACCCCGGGAGCGATGACTCACCACCCTCCAACGCCAGCGTCAGCGCGGCTGCGGCTGCGGCTGCGGCTACGGTGGCTGCTGCTGCGGGATCAGATCACGCGGAAATGGTGTGTGCCGTCGCGGCTGAGCTGGGCGACGAGGCCGAACTCCCAGTCCAGGTAGCCCTGCATCGCTTCGCGCGGAGCGTCCGTGCCCTCGTAGGGACGGCGGTAGCGGTCGGTGCGCGGCGTGGCCAGACGGGCCTCGCCGGCTTCTTCGGGCAGACCGGCGGCGAACCAGGCGGCATTGCCGCCGGTCAGCAGGCGGACCGGCAGGTCGGTGCGCCCCTGCGCGTCGAGCAGGGCGCGCAGGTCGGCCGCGGCATGGGCCGCCAGCAGGCTGGTGCCGCAGGTCAGCACATACTGGCTGGCGGCGGGCAGTGACCGCGCCAGGGCCGTCGCCAATTGGGCGCGGACGGCGAACCAGGCACCGGGGATGTGGCGCCTGACATAGTTGGCGCTGGCACCGACGTCGATGAGCACGGCATCGCCCGCCTCGAGCAGCGCCGCCAGGGCCGCGGGCGCAATGGGCTCGACGTCGCGGTGCGGCGCGGGCCGCTCTGGCGCGGGCGTGCCCGTCTCGCTGAAGTCGGTGGGGGCGGCGCCTTCGATGCGCCACACCTCCCAGCCCATCTGCGCCAGCCAGGAGCCGGTCATGGCGGCGCGCACGCCGTCGTCGTCGGCCAGCACGAAGCGGGCGCCACGCACGGGGGCGTGGTGGTCGGTCTCCTGCACCAACTGGCCGCCGGGAGCGCTGGCAAAGCCGGGCAGGTGGCCGGCCTCGTATTCCTCGGGTGTGCGCACGTCGAGCCGGTAGGTGGTGCGGCCGGCTTCGCCCAGCAACGCGGGCAGGTCGGCCAATGCCAGCGTCCGCACGCCCGCGCGGGCCGCCACGGCCTGGGCGTCGGCACGGGCCTGTTCGCGGACGGCCGGATCCACGTCCGGCGGCGCACGTCGCTGCGCGCCATGTTCCAGTTGCTGGCCGGCCAGCAGCCAGCCGATGGTGCCGTTGCGCAGGGCCGCCACCGGGTTGGGCAGGCCGGCATTCACCAGCGACTGCGTGCCGATGATGCTGCGCGTGCGCCCGGCGCAGTTGACGATGACCCGCGTGGCCGCATCGGGCGCCAGCGCCCGTGCGCGCAGCACCAGTTCGGCGCCGGGCACGCTGGTGGCGCCGGGGATGCTCATGGTCTGGTACTCGTCGAAGCGGCGCGCGTCGAGCACGACCACGTCGGCCTGGGCGTCGAGCAGGGCCTTGACCTCCTCGGCCGCGAGCGAGGGCGTGTGCCGCTCATGCTCCACCAGCTCTCCGAAGGACTTGCTGGGGACGTTGACGTCGCGGAACAGCTCGCCACCGGCGCGCCGCCAGCCTTCCAGCCCGCCTTCGAGTGCATGCAGGTTCGTGTAGCCGAGCCGGGCAAGCACAGCGGCGCCGCGCGGCACCAGGTCCTCGCCTTCATGCTCGCCGTAGAGCACGATGAGCGTGTCGCGCCGCGGGATGCGGCGCCAGGCCTCCAGCTCGACGCGCGACAGCGGCAGGTTGGCGGCCCACAGCGGATGGGCCTGGGCATAGGGGTCTTCCTCGCGCAGGTCGAGCAGGGCGATCTCGCGGCGGTCCAGCAGGTGCTGGCGCACCTGGGCAACGCTCAGCGCGGGCAAGGGGGACAGAGAAGCAGTCTGGGTCATGAAGAACGGAAAGAAGCCATGCGGCGCGCGGCAAGCTCAGGACGTCGCCGCCCGCACCTCGGCGCTGCGGTCCCACAGGTTGGGCAGGACGGCGTTGGAATAGCCGGAGACGAAGCGCTTGCGCCCGCCTTCGGCCGGGTAGGTGTGGCGTGCCACCGCACCGATGTTGGCGCCGTAGACATGGATGCTGATGGAGACCTGGTCGGCCAGCGCATTGCGCACCCGGTGCACGTCGCCGACACGCGGCGACACCGCCTCGACCTGGCCCGGCCGCAGGTGCACGGGCGCGCCCTGCGGCTGCCAGCACCCGTCGGCATCGGGGCCGTAGCCCTGGCTGATCTCCGCGCCGCGCAGCATGCCGATCAGGCCCCATACGGTGTGGTCGTGCACCGGCGTGGCCTGGCCCGGGCCCCAGACGAAGCTCACGACCGAGAAGCGCTCGCTCGCGTCGGCATACAGCAGGTGCTGCTGGTAGTAGGTGGGGTCGGGGCGGGCGAAGGGCTCGGGCAGCCAGTCGTCCTGCGCGACCAGTTGGGCCAGCAGCGCCCCACCCTCGCGCAGGATGCGGGGCTCGTCGGGGCGGTCATCGAGCAGGCGGTGGAAGCCGACCACGAAGTCGCGCAGGCGGGTGATGCCGGTCATGCGGCGATTGTGGCTGCTTGGCCGGCAGTGGGTCGATTGGGCGCCGTCCGGCCTGCCGCGGTCAGCGCCTGCTGGCCGGCCGCCACCAGCGCGGCATCGCTCTGGGGCGTGTGAATGCGCGCGCACAGCACGTCGCGATGATGGCGCTCCAATGGGTTCTGGCGCGCCAGGCCATGGTTGCCGCTGAGCTGCAAGGCCAGTTCCACCGCGGCGATGGCCTGCGTGCCCACGGTGTGCTTGACCAGGCCGCTCTCGGCCGGCGTCGGCACCTGGCCGGCATCGGTACATGCAGCCAGGTCGTCCAGCAGCACGCGGTTGGTGCGCAGCAGGGCCTGGATCTCGCCCACCTTCTCCTGCACGCGCGGCAGGGTCGACAGCGGCGCGCCCAGGCTGCCCGGCGCCCGCGACTGCAGGAAGCCCAGCAGCCAGTCGCGCCCGGCGCCCGCCACGGCGTCGTACAGGCTGCCCAGCAACGTCACCATCCAGGCCTGCTGCCTGGCGTAGGCGTCGGCATCGGCCGCCGTCGCCGCCGAGGGCGCCCATTGCGCTGCAGGGCGGATGTCCACCGCATGGTCCAGCGGAATGCGCACGCCCTCCAGCACCGCCTCGTGGCTGCCCGAGGCGCGCAGGCCCAGGTGGTCCCAGCTGGCGATGGTGCGGATGCCCGGCGCCTTGCCCGGCACCAGGAAAAAGCCCGTGCGCGGCTGTGGCTCGTCGGTGCGGCCCCACACCAGCAGCCAGGACAGCCGCTCGATGCCGGTGGTGTAGAGCTTGTGGCCATCGATCACCCACTCCTTGCCTTCGCGCCGCGCCACCGTGCCGGGCAAGCCTCCCCGGGCCGGCGAGCCCAGCGCCGGCTCGACGCGCAGCGCGTTGGCCAGCGCCCCTTCGCGCACGCCGCTGCGGGCCACGGCCTCGCGCAGGTGCGCCGGCCAGCGGTTGGCCGGATGGCGCAGCGCCTGGTGCTGCAGGTAGGTCATGGTCAGGACCAGCGCCGTGGCCGGCTCGCCCGCCGCCACGGCCGCGATCACGCGGCGCGCCTCGGCCAGCGTGGCGCCGCCACCGCCCCAGGCTTCGGGCGCGACCAGGCCGATCAGGCCCAGCCGCTGCAGCTCGTCGAAGTTGTCGTGCGGAAAGCGGCCGGCCTGGTCATGGTCGGAGGCGGTGGCGGCGAAGCGGCGGGTCAAGGCCGCCAGCGTGGCGTCGTTGACACGCGGCGCGGTCCGCAGCGGCGCAGGGGAATCACCGACGCCGTCGAGGGCCGGTGCGAACAGGGTCTGGGGCAGTGCACTCATGAGAGCGCACTGTGGAGCCCATCCGCGCGCGCGGGAACCATCGTTTGCGCATATCCAAACTCGGAATCCGACGTTCACGCGAAGGCCATGGGCCGATACGGTTCGCCCCATGCCGCGCTCTTCGCCTTCCAATTTCCGTGCCACACGCCGCCGCCTGCTGCAGGCCGCGGCCCTGGCTCCCATGGCCGCACTGGCCGCCCCCCACGACGACCTCGCCGGCGTCACGCTGCGCGTCGGCACCTACAAGGGCAACTGGCGCGCGCTGCTCGATGCCGCAGGCCTGCAGCAGGCGCCCTACCGCATCGACTGGCGCGAGCTCAACAACGGCGTGCTGCACATCGAGGCCATCAACGGCGATGCGCTGGACCTGGGCTCCGGAAGCGAAATCCCGCCCGTGTTCGCGGCGCGGCAGAAGGCCAATCTCAAGCTGGTGGCCGCCATCCATGAAGACCTGAACAACCAGGTCACCGTCGCCCGCAAGGACGCACCCATCCAGTCCATCGCGGAGCTCAAGGGAAAACGCGTGGGCTATGTGCGCGCCACCACGGCGCACTACTTCCTGGCCAAGCAGCTGGCCGAGGCCGGCCTGTCCTTCAACGACATCCAGGCCGTCAACCTGAGCCCGGCCGATGGCCTCTCGGCCTTCGCGCGGGGCGATCTCGATGCCTGGGCCATCTATGGCTACAACGGCCAGATCGCCCGGCTGCAGCATGGCGCGCGGGTGCTCAAGACGGGCGTCGGCTACCTGTCGGGCAACTTTCCCGTCTATGCCAATCCGCGCTCGCTGGAGGACGCGCGCCGCCGCGCCGCCATCGGCGACTTCCTGCAGCGGCTGCAGCGGGCCTATGCCTGGGTCAACGGCAACTTCCTGGCCTATGCGCGCACGCAGTCGGCCGAGACCCGCATCCCCGTCGGCGACATCGTGGAGCTCTTCAACCGCCGCAGCGACGACTACGCCCTGGTGGGCGTGAGCGATGCCGCCGTGCGCAGCCACCAGGACGTGGCGGACACCTTCCTGCGCCTGGGCGTGCTGGACGGCCCGGCCGACGTCCGTCCGCTGTGGGACCGGCGCTTCGACGCCGCGCTGCGTGCCGGCGCGCCTTCCGCGGCCTGAGGCCGCATCCCCTCTCTTCCCTCGTCCAGAAAGCCATCCATGAGCCACACCCCCACCGACGACCAGGTCCAGTTCATCGGCATGATCCAGACCCAGAAGGTCTCGGAGACGCATGCGCCGCGCGGTCCCGCCATCGACCGCGATTACGTGCGGGCCTTCGCCCAGGCGCACGAGCAGGCCGGCTTCGACCGCATCCTGGTGCCGCACCATTCCACCAGCCCCGATGCCACGCTCACCGTGGCCTATGCGGCCACCGTGACCGAGCGCATCCACTTCATGCTGGCGCACCGACCCGGTTTCGTCGCGCCCACGCTGGCGGCCCGGCAGTTCGCGACGCTGGACCAGTACACGGGCGGGCGCCTCGCGGTGCACTACATCTCCGGTGGCTCCGACGAAGAGCAGCGCCGCGACGGCGACTGGCTCAACCACGACCAGCGCTATGCCCGCACCGACGAGTACCTGGAGGTGCTGCGCAAGGTGTGGACCAGCGAGCGCCCCTTCCACCACCACGGCGACCACTACCAGGCCGAGAACGCCTTCTCCGAGGTCAAGCCGGTGCAGACGCAGGACGGCCTGCCGCACGTGCCGGTGTACTTCGGCGGCGCGTCCGAGGCTGCGCTCAAGGTCGCCGGCAAGCATGCCGACGTGTACGCGCTGTGGGGCGAGACGCTGGACCAGGCGCGCGACCTGACCACGCGCGTGCGCGCCGAGGCTGCACGCCATGGCCGGCAGGTCAACTTCTCGGTCTCCTTCCGGCCCGTGCTCGCCGAGACCGAAGCCGCGGCCTGGGCCCGCGCCGACCGCATCCTCGAAGAGACGCGCCGCCTGCGCGTGGTGGCCGGCTATTCGCGCGGCGGCCCGCAGCAGAGCGAAGGCGCGCGCCGCCTGCTGGCCGCGGCCGACCAGGGGCCGCGCGTGGACAAGCGCCTGTGGACAGCCATCGCGCAGGAGACAGGTGGCCGCTCCAACAGCACCGGCCTGGTCGGCACGCCCGAGCAGGTGGCCGAAGCGCTGCTCGACTACTGGGAACTGGGCGTGACCACTTTCCTGATCCGCGGCTTCGATCCGCTCGAAGATGCGCTGGATTACGGCCGTGAGCTGATCCCGCGCACGCGCGCCCTCGTCGCCGAGCGTGCCGCGGCCCGCCGCACCGAAGCCCAACGCCGGGTGGCCTGAAGCCATGAACGCCCCCGTCCACGCCGCCCATCTGCAACCCGCCGCCAGCGCGCTGCGGGCCCGCTTCCATGCGCAGCCGCAGGCGCGCTACTGGTTCGACCCGGCGCCGCCGCGCACCACGGTGGAGGCCGAGCGCCGCCATCGGCAGGAGCGGCTGGCCGGCGCCTTCCGCCTCTTCGCGAAGCATGGCTTCGACCTGGGCCTGGCCGGCCACATCACGGCGCGCGACCCGGAGCTGCCGGACCACTTCTGGGTCAACCCGCTGGGCGTGCACTTCTCGCGCATCCGCGTGTCGGACCTGCTGCTGGTCAACAGCCGGGGCGAGACGGTGATCGGCGACCGGCCGCTCAACAAGGCGGCCTTCGCCATCCATGCCGCCATCCACGAGCGGCATCCTGACCTGGTGGCCGCCGCCCACACCCATTCGACCTACGGCAAGGCCTTCTCCACCCTGGGTCGGCCGCTGCTGCCGCTCACGCAGGACGCCTGCGTGTTCCACGGCGACGTGGCGCTGTTCGACGACTTCACCGGCATGGTGGTCGACCTGTCGGAAGGCGCCCGCATCGCCGAGGCGCTGGCCAAGCCAGACGGCGGCTTCGGTAAGGGCGCCATCCTGCGCAACCACGGCATCCTCACGGCCGGCCGGTCGGTCGAGGCGGCCGCCTGGTGGTACATCGCGCTGGATAACGCCTGCCACACGCAACTGCTGGCCGAGGCCGCGGGCACGCCGCGCCCCATCGACGAGGCCACGGCCCGCCACACGCACGCGCAGATCGGCGGGCCCGAAGGCGGCATCCATGCCTTCGAGAGCCTGTACCAGCCGCTGGTGGCCGCCGAGCCCGACCTGCTGGACTGAAGGTCCCTTTCCTCCTCTTCACCCTTCTCCACGCCATGACCTCGACATCCCTGCCCCTTGCCGCCTCGCGCCGCCAGCTGCTGCGCGCAGGCGGTGCCGCCGCCATCGTCGCTGCGGGCGGTCTGCTGGCCTCCCGCGCCTGGTCGCAACCGCGCAAGCTCACCTTTGCCTGGAATGCCAGTGCCTTCTGCTTATCGCCTGTCGTTGTGGCCCAGGAACGCGGCATCTTCGAGAAGAACGGCCTGCAGGTCGATCTCATCAACTACACCGGCTCCACCGACCAGCTGCTCGAATCGCTGGCCACGGCCAAGGCCGATGCTGCTGTGGGCATGATCCACCGCTGGCTCAAGCCGCTGGAGTCGGGCTTCGACGTCAAGATCGTCGGCAGCTCGCACGGCGGCTGCGTGCGGCTGCTGGGCAGCAAGGAGGCGGGCGTCACGCAGCTCTCCAGCCTCAAGGGCAAGACCATCGGTGTGTCGGACATCGCCAGTCCGGGCAAGAACTTCTTCTCCATCCTGCTCAAAAAGAACGGCATCGACGCCGACCGCGACGTGCAGTGGCGCCAGTACCCGGCCGACCTGCTGGACGTGGCCGTCAACAAGGGCGAGATCCAGGCCATCGCCGACGGCGATCCGACGCTCTACCTGATCGAGAAGCGCAACGCCGGCAAGTACACCGAGCTGGCCACCAACCTGTCGGGCGAATACAAGGACAAGGTCTGCTGCATCGTCGGCGCGCGCGGCGAGCTGGTGCGCAATGACAAGCCGACCGCGGCGGCGCTGGTGCGCTCCATCGTGCAGGCCTCCGACTACGTGGCCGACAACCCCAACGAGTCGGCGAAGCTCTTTGCCAAGTACTCGCCCAAGGTGCCGGTGGAGGACCTGCAGGCCCTGCTCGGCACGCTGACGCACCGCCACCATCCCACCGGCCGCAGCCTGCGCGACGAGGTGGAGTTCTATGCGCGCGACTTCCGCTCGGTGGGCGTGCTCAAGAGCAGCACCGATCCGAAGCGGCTGGCGGACCACGTGTCCTACGACGTGCTGGCGTAATAGAAAACACCCCCCATGCCGCTTCGCGGCTCCGGGCGGCCGCCAGAGGCAGCTGCTCTTCGGGCACGTCCAAGCCTGCGCAGGCAGGCTTGGAGCCTCGGCCCTCAGCCCCTCTCGTTCGCCTTCGGCTTGGAGGGGGGCGCACCCCGAGGCCTGGCGAAGCCAGTTCCTCGGGTGCCCTGGCATGGCCTGCTCCGCGGCACTTGATCCTTGTCGGGGTGCCGGCCTCGTGCCATATGGGTGGCGCGCGGCGCCATGGAACACTGAAATGACGACTTTTGATTCCGCACTTTCGCGCTGGACGCCCGCCGACGGGCCCGCGCTCGACGCACCGCCGGCAGCGGCGCCCCCGCCCCCTGCAGCGGCCATCGCGATGCCGCCGAGCGCGATCCCAATCGCACGCGCCGCGAGACTCTGGCCACGCGGCCTGCTGGCCGCCCTGGCTTGGCTCGGCCTGGGCGTGCTGACACTGGCCTGGCCCGACAAGCCGGCCGGATTCAGCGACTGGACCTTCACCACCGAATTCGGCCTGGCGGCCCTGGTGGTCGGTGCGTTGCTGCTGGTGCCCGCGCTGGTGCGCCGCGCCCGTGGCGGTCGCGCTGGCGCACGGCTGGTGCACGCGGGCGCCTGGCTCGTGGCGCTGCCGGGGCTGCTGGCGCTGTGGGAAGTCTTCACGGCCAAGCTGGGCCTGCTGCCGCCGCCCTTCTTCGCACCGCCGCAGAGCCTGATCGACGTGGCGGTGGAGGACTGGCCGCGCCTGGGCCTGTCCACCGCGCATTCGGTGCGTCTGCTGGCGCACGGCTTCGTGCTGGGTGCGCTGGTGGGCTTCATCACCGGCGTATGGATCGGCTGGTCGCGCGTGGCCGGCTACTGGGTGCACCCGGTGCTGCGCTTCCTGGGGCCGGTGCCGGCTTCGGCGCTGCTGCCGCTGGCCTTCTTCTTCGCGCCGTCGAGCTATGCCGCCGCGGTGTTCCTGATCGGGCTGGCCACCTTCTTCCCGGTGGCGGTGCTGTCGTGGTCGGGCGTGGCGGCGGTCAACCGCCAGTACTACGACGTGGCGCGCACGCTGGGCGCAGGGGAATGGTTCCTGGTGCTGCGCGTGGCCGTGCCGGCCGCGCTGCCGCAGGTCTTCGTCGGGCTGTTCATGGGCCTGGGCGCCTCGTTCTCGGTGCTGGTCACGGCCGAGATGATGGGCGTGAAGGCCGGCCTGGGCTGGTACCTGCAGTGGGCCCAGGGCTGGGCCGCCTACGCCAACATGTATGCCGCGCTGATCGTGATGGCCGTGCTCTGCTCGGGCCTGATCACGCTGCTGTTCACGGTGCGCGACCGCGTGCTGTCGTGGCAGAAAGGGACCGTCAAATGGTGATCCCGCTGCTGCGCGAATACGACGACGCCACCGAAGAGGCATCGCCGCCGGCCACCGCGGCCACGGCCCCGGGCGGCGCGCGCATCGACATCGAGAACGTCAGCCACTGGTTCGACGTGCCCGGCGGCAACAAGCTGCAGGCGCTGGACGGCATCGACCTGCATGTGGCGCCCGGCGAATTCGTGGCCCTGCTCGGGCCCAGCGGCTGCGGCAAGTCCACACTGCTGCGCCTGGTCGCCGGCCTGGAGCCCGCCACCACGGGCCGGCTGGCGCAGGACGGTGCGGCCATCACCCGGCCCGATCCGTCGCGGATCGTCGTCTTCCAGGACCCCACGCTCTATCCCTGGCGGCGCGTGCGCGCCAACGTGGCGCTGGGCCCGCAGGCGCGCGGCGTGCTGCGCCAGCAGGCCCACCGCGTGGACGACGCGCTGGCCCGCGTGGGCCTGGCCGAGTTCGCCGATGCCTTCCCGCACCAGCTGTCGGGCGGCATGGCCCAGCGCGTGGCACTGGCCCGCGCGCTGGTCAACGATCCGCGCCTGCTGATCCTGGACGAGCCGCTGGGCAAGCTCGACTCGCTCACGCGCCTGCAGATGCAGGGCGAGCTGCTGCAGCTGTGGCAGCGCAGCGGCTTCTCGGCCCTGCTGGTCACGCACGACGTGGAAGAGGCGCTCTTCCTCGCCCAGCGCGTCGTGGTGCTGAGCGACCGGCCGGCGCGCATCGTGGCGCAATTGCAGGTCGACCTGCCCTATCCGCGTCACCGTGGCCATCCGCGGCTGGCCGAGCTGCGGCACGAGGCCCTGCGCCACCTGGGCCTGGATGCGAGCTGGTAGTCCCCGCCGTCCAGGTGATGTGAGCGCGGACCGCCCGCGTCCGTGTCTGCGTCCTGGAAGGGGATCGTTGCGATGACCACGCCGCCCGACGCCCTCTGGCTGCAGTGGCTGCTGGGCGTCCTGCAGTCCGGCCAGGCGGCGCTGCTGCAGGCGCTGCACGCCGTGGGCCTGGTGCCCGCGCTGTACGGCCAGCCCGCATGGCCCTGGGCCTCGCGGCTGGCGGGCGACACCCTGCTCTTCGACCTGGGCCAAGCGCGCCGGCTGGCGCTCACCCTGGGTCTGCTGGTGCTGGCCCTGGTCGTTGCCGCACTGGGCCTGCTGTGGCGCCGGCGGCGCGTGTGGCTGGTGGTGGTGGCCGGCTTGCTGCCTTTGCTGGCGCCCTGGCCGCAGTGGGAGGCCATACGCGTGGCCGCCACGCCCGCCAGCTTCCACGTCTCGCCCACCGGCTTCGAGGCCGGCGCCATCGTGCGCGGCCATCAGCTCTACCGCCAGCTGTGCGTGGACTGCCACGGCGCCGACGGTCGCGGGCACGGGCCGCTGGCAGCGCAGCAGGCGGTGTGGCCGCCCAACCTGGCCGGCCCGCTGCTGTGGCGGCGGGCCGATGGCGACCTGTTCTGGCACGTGCTGCACGGCATGCGGGATGCGCGCAGCGGCCAGCCTTCGATGCCGGGCTTCGCAGACAGGCTTTCGGCGGACGACGCCTGGGCCCTGATCGACGCCATGAAGGCGCTGGCCGCCGGCCAGATGCTGCGGCAGACCGGACAATGGCTGCAGCCGGTGCGGCTGCCGGCCTTTGCCGTCCGATGCGCGGGCGCGCCGGGGCGCCAGTCTGGCGCCGCACTGCTAGGCCAACGTCTGCGGGTGATCGCACCGGGCGCCGGCCAAGTCCCGACACCCGACCCGCGCGTGGTCACCGTGGCGCTCGCCCCGGCATCCGGCAACACGGACTTGCCGCACGTGGATGCCGCGGATTGCGAGGCGCCCCAAGCCGACGCCTGGCGCGCCCTGGCCCTCGTCGCTGGCAATGCAGACGACCCCGGGGCACTCGCCGGCACGCAGTTCATCGTGGACCGCGAAGGCTGGCTACGCGCCCGGGCGGCGCCCGACGCCGCCGATTGGCAGGAAGACGACCTGGTGTGCCGTGCGCCATCGGACGCTTCCCCATCCCCATCTGCACCCGCATCCGCGACGCGCCTGACCGCGCTGGACGGGCTGGGCAGCCTCATCGCGCGCATGGACGCAGAGCCCGTGCGCTACGTCAAGGGTGGCCTTGTGCACTGAACACTGAGCCGCCGCGGCCCACCGCGAGGGACGGCCCACCGCGACGGGCCGCCCTCCGCGCCCCTTCCTTCATCCATCCAGGAGATCCATCCATGTCCCATGCCCTTCGCCCCACCCCCAGCCGCCGCCGCTTCCTGGCCGGCGGCTCCGTCCTCGCGGCGGGCCTGGCGCTGCCCGCCCTGGGCGCCCATGCCCAGTCGTCCCGCCCCGTGCTCAAGGCCGGTGACCAGAAGGGCGGCCTGCGCGCCCTGCTCGAAGCGGCCGGCGCGCTCGACGGCCTGGGCTACGACATCCAGTGGTCCGAGTTCCCGGCCGCCGCGCCGCTGGCCGAGGCGCTCAATGCCGGTGCGGTCGATTCCGGCCCCATCGGCGATGCGCCGCTGATCTTCGCCCTGGCCGCCGGCACGCGCGTCAAGGCCATCGGCGCCAACCGCAGCGATGCCTACGGCACGGCGGTGCTGGTGCGGCCCGATTCGCCGCTGCG
Source organism: Pseudacidovorax intermedius (assembly GCF_003350475.1). Classification (GTDB taxonomy): domain Bacteria; phylum Pseudomonadota; class Gammaproteobacteria; order Burkholderiales; family Burkholderiaceae_C; genus Xenophilus; species Xenophilus intermedius. The sequence continues at coordinate 187,684 of NZ_QQAV01000007.1, read as the reverse complement.
CAGCGCGGCCGATCTCAAGGGTCGCAGCGTGGCCACCAACCGCGGCTCCATCGGCCATTTCGTCACCCTCAAGGCCATCACCGCCGCGGGCCTGCAGCCGGGCGACGTGAACCTGCGCTTCCTGCCGCCTGCCGATGCCAAGCTGGCCCTGACGCAGGGCTCGGTCGATGCCTGGGCCACCTGGGAGCCCTACACCGCCATGGCCGAGACGGCCGGCCACGCCCGCGTGCTGGTCAGCGGCCGCGGCCTGCTGCCGGGCCTGAGCTACCTGGCCGCCACCGATGCGGCCATCGCCGCCAAGCGGCCGGTGCTGCAGGACTTCCTGCAGCGCGTGTCACGCGCGCAGCAATGGGCCAACCGCAACGTGGCCGGCTACTCGGCCACACTGGCGCGCATCATCGGCATCTCGCCCGAGGCCGCGCGCCTGCAGTTCGAGCGCCGCCAACAGGCCTGGGTGCCCATCGACGAACGCGTCATCGCCGACCAGCAGGCCACGGCCGACTTCTATGCCAAGGTGGGCCTGATCAAGGCGCCGCTGCAGGTGGCGGGCACCTTCGACCGGGGGTTCGCGCTGGCAGGGTGAGGCGGCTACCCGGCCCCCGCGGCCGGTACACCCGATGTGGGGCTGCTGACACTCACGCCCACCACGCGATCGCGGCCCTCGCGCTTGGCGCGGTACAGCGCACCGTCGGCCAGGCGCAGCAGCGCATCCGGCGTGTGAGGCTGCGTGCCCTCCACGGTGAGCACGCCGAGGCTGGCCGTGACATGGGGCGCGACGTCGGAGTGCGCATGGGCGATGTCCAGCGCCGCGACGGCCAGGCGCGCCTGCTCCGCCACGGCCAGGGCCTGCGTGTGCGACGTGCCGGGCAGGATGCAGGCGAACTCCTCGCCGCCATAACGGGCGACCGTCGCGCCCGGCACCGCGACCGCGTCCTGGAGGGCCGCGGCCACACGCTGCAGCGCCCGATCGCCATCCACGTGGCCGTGCGCATCGTTGAAGGCCTTGAAGGCATCCACATCGGCCAGGACCAGCGACAGCGGTCGGTCCCATTGCAGATGGCGGCGGCTTTCGGCGTCCAGCTGGATGTCGAAATGGCGCCGGTTGGCCAGCCCGGTGAGCGCGTCGGTCACGCTCAGCCGATAGATGCGGTCGTTGAGCGCGCGCAGCTCGGCCTCGAAGCGCTTTCGCTCGGTGATGTCGCGCACGATGGAGCAGTTGAAGCGCTGGCCCCCGTATTCGACGAGGTTGACCGTGACCTCGATGGGGATGTCCACGCCGTCCCGCGACCGATTGACGGTCTCCAGCCGGAAGCTCTTGCGCGCCACCACCTCGGCCCAATGCTCGCGCCACCGCGCCTCGTCGAAGTGGGGATCGATGTCCCAGACATGCAGGCCCTCCAGCTCTTCGGCGGAATAGCCCAGCAGGCGCGTGGTGGCCGGATTCACGAACACGTAGCGGCCGTGCTCGTCCAGCCAGATGATCATGTCGGCCAGCTTGTCCACCGTGACCTGGGTGAGCATGGCCCGGTAGGACGCCTCGCGCGCTTCGTCGTTCTCTGCCATGGTGCGACTCCCGCCTCGTCGGCTCGACCATCCGCTCCCCTGCCTCGATGCCGCCACGCGCGCGGGCGCGCGATGCATCGCTGTGCCTATTGTTGACGCAGCTGCTCGCGCAGGATGCGACGGACCTCCAGCATGGCCTGCGGCGTCTCCTGCACGCTGTGCCAGGAGGTGATGACCCGCTCGGACTCGGCGCCGGCCAGGTGGGCGCTGGCATAGGGGACCACGCCGTCGCTGGACTGCGCCAGCGGCAGCCGCGGGTCCTCGCGGCCGATGATGGAGTGGTAGCGCACCTGGGCACTGATCGGCAGATCGGCCACGGCCCGCACGAAGGGGTCGCGGTCACTCAGGTTGTCGATGCTGTTGGGGATGCGCGGCGGCAGGCCGCCTTCCTGCATCGGCGCCAGCCGCGTCAGCCGCCGGCTCAGGTCGTTCACCTGTTCGAGCATGGCCAGCGGCAGGGTGACGAGGTTGGCCACGCGCCGGGCCAGGCCGGTCTCGGCAAAGGGCGTGCCGCGGTGCGGCGCGGCGATGAAGATGGCCCGGTCCACCTGCGGCAACGGCCGGAAGTCGAGATAGTCGGCCAGTTCACGCTGCAGCGTCGGATCGTCCACCAGGGCGGCGTCCATGGCCGGTCCCTGGGGCAGCATCGACCATAGGGCGCGGCCCGAGTCCGAAACCAGCAGCCGCGACAGCACGCCGCCCATGCTGTGGCCCACCAGCACCATGTGGCGCGAGGCCGGCGCCGTGCCCTGCGGGTCGAAGTGCGCCAGCGTCTGCTGCAGCGCCTGTGCGATGTTGCGGCGGTTGAGCACCAGTGGCGCATTGGTGGGGTAGTACACCTGCCAGATCTGGTAGTGCTGGCGCAGCGTCTCGTCGCCCAGCACCTCGTTGGCCACGTTGACCCAGGCCTCCGGGCTGCTGGCCAGGCCATGCAGCATGACGACGATGCCGCGCTCGGGGTCGTAGGGCTGCATGAGCTGCACCTGCGGCTGCACGATGCCGTCCGACAGGCCCAGCAGCGTGCGCAGCGCCTGTGTCGCGAAGCCCGAGCGGGCCAGCCACAGCCCGTAGCCGGCCGTGAAGTTGGCGGCCAGCGGCGCGGGCACGCCCGCCAGGTCGACCCGCTCGCTGCGGTAAGGGTCGTACAGGCGCACCTGCACGCGGTGCGTACGCAGCACCTCGGCCGGCGTGCGGCCCTCGAAGGTCAGCAGGGCCGTGAGGGCCGGGTAGCGCATGGGGACGAAGGGCGCGTGGGCCGGGCCGCCTTCCGGCGGCGGCAGCACGGCCACCAGCGGGGCGCCGAAGCCATCGCGCCGGTAGGTGTTGCGCAGGCCGGTGAAGCGCAACGACGAGGCCGCCAGCAGTTCCTGAGGCAGTGGCATGTCGCTGGCGAAGCCGGGACTGTCGAGCCGCGCCGACAGCTGCCAGCGGCCCACGGCGAGTTCGGCCACCTCGCCGGTCGTGGCACCGGCACCGGGTGCGCGGGCGTCGCGCGCATGGCGGTGGAACAGCCGCGTCACGGTCCGCTGCACCGCGAAGTTGTAGTAGTCGCGCACCTGGGTCTGCCGGTCCTCGAAGGCGCGGTCGCCCGGACTGCGGCGCGTGAGGAAGAGGTAGGCCCAGGCGTGGCGTGCCGTCTCCAGCCAGGCATCGACCGCGGTGTCATCGGCGTCGCCGCCCTGGCCGGCCGCCTGTGCGTCCGGCGCGATGGCCGGTTGCCGGTCGGACGCCAGCGCGGCCTGCAGCCACAGCTCGGCCAGCGCCGACAGCCGCTGCTCGTCGGTGATGCCCTCGGCCTGCGACAGCGCCTGCCGGCAGGTGTCGGGGGCCTCGCCGCAGTCGTCGATGCCGGCCACGCGCGCGACCTCCTGCGCGGCGCCGCTCAGGCGCCCGGTGGTCAGCACGTCGCCGCGCCGCTCCGCCAGGTAGCGCGCCGGCGAGACGGACGACACCGACACCGCCGCGCAACCGGACATCAGCAGGGCCGCGGCGAGCAGGAGCAGCGCCGCCCACGGGCTGCGGCCCGACTGGCGCAAGGGCGCGGCCGCGTTCATCGCGCAGCCTCCATGCCCGGGATGCCGTGCCGGATGGCCTGCGAGAACCGCGGGTCGGCATCGGCCGCCTTCGCCCGCTCGGTGATGCGGCCGGCGGCGCGCAGCGTCTCCAGGTCCGCCTTGGCCGCCAGGCCGTCGATGGACTTCAGGTACTCCGGCAGATAGCCCGAGGCCAGCAGCCGCCAGTCCAGCGGCAGGCCGCCCACGATGCGCCGCGCCATGTCGAACACGATGGTGGTGCAGTTGGCCGTGAGCGTGGAATAGAAGCGCGGGTGCGCCGCCAGCGTGGTCGATTGGTCCAGGTACGCCAGGAAGAGCGAACGCATGGCCGCCGGCGGCATGGCGACGCGGTAGAGGTAGACGTCCTCGCCACGCACATTGGTGCGCACGCGCAGCACGTCGCGCTCGTCGGCGGCCACCAGGGCCAGCTCGAACTGCTTGAAGAAACCGGCCACGGCCGAGAAGGATTCGCCACGCTCCTTGCGGATCTCGACCGAGAACACAAGGTAGCGCGTGCCGCCCTGTCCGTCGTCGAGGCCGAAGGAGACCAGCGTGTGCGCGATGGCCGGGCCCATCCAGTACGACAGGGCCATGTCCACGCTGCGCAGGCGGTCGAGGTCGTACTGGCGCGTCTCCCAACGCACGGTGTAGTCGTCGTCGCTGCGCCAGTCGAAGTTGCGCACATTGCGCAAGGTGACGATGGAGCCGGCCACCGAAGGCTCGATGTGCCGGGCCACATCGTCGGCCCAGTCGCGCGTGTCCGAAGGTGCGATGCGGCCCCACCACACCAGCAGCAGCGCGAAGGCGAGGACGTAGGCGGCCAGCGCACGGCCGTGGAAGGGCCGCCATGGGCGGCCGATGACTGCGAGCACGGCCGCACCCCAGACGACCGCTGCAGCGATGCGCCCGCCCTCGGGCAGCGGCAGCCGGTAGTACAGCGCCAGCGCCGACCACAGGCCCGTCAACAGCAGCACCAGCACGAGCAGGCCCCGGCCCGTACCGACCAGCAGCCGCCTCATGGCGCCAGTGCCTCGCGCAGCAGCGCGATGTGGCTGCGCCGCTGCTGCTCCAGCGTGACCGGCGCACCCTCGCCCTGGCCGTGCATCAACTGCCACAGCACGACCTGGGCGATGGGCGCCATCAACAACCAGGGCGAGGCCGTGAGCGCGCCCTTGCCCAGGCTGCCCTGACGCACCGCGCGGCGCACCAGGCGCTCCACGGCCGACGCGAAGGGATCGAGCACCGCGCGCTGCCAGCGCTCCACCAGCGCCTGCACCTGGCGGCCATCGGCCACCACCAGGCGCAGCGTCATGGCCGTCTCGGGCCGCGCCAAGAGGCGGTACACCGGGTCGATCACGCGCTCCACCAGCAGGTCGACGGTGACCATCTGCCCCGGCGCGAGTGCCGCCTCGTCCAGGCCGGCCGGCATGGTGAGCGAGCGGTCGATCAGTGCTTCGAAGATCTCTTCCTTGCTGTCGAAGTGCGCGTAGACGCCGCCCTTGGACAGGCCCGCCCGCAGCGCGATATCGTCGATGCGCGAGGCCGCGAAGCCCTTCTCGTGGAACACCGCCAGCGCCGCATCCAGGATCTGCGCCATGCGCAGCGGCGGCGACAGGCGCTGGCGAGAAGGCCGGCCGCCGGGCAGGCCCTCGGCGAAGGTCGGAGGCGGAAGGTTGGCGGTCGATGCGGTCATGGGTGTGGCAAGTGACAGAGGCGTGGCGGCAGCGCGGGCGGCGATTATGGATGGCTCGCGCCGCTAACGACCCATGAGTCGTTAGACATCGGTCCGTTGACATGGATCAATGGGCGCGGGCCGGCCGGCTCCTACAGTTTTTTCCAGGCGACGCCCCCCGGCGCCGCACCGCTTCCCGCCCGTCCCGTCGGGTGCCTTCACGCCCTGCCGCCATGCCCGTCCCTTCTCCGATCCCCGTGCCGGCCGCCGATGCCCAGGCCGCCGCCCTCGACATGCAGGCGCGCGCCACCGTGGCCCGCCTGACCGGTGCGCTGTCGCCCATGGCCGGGCTGCTGGCCGCCTTCGACTGGGCCGCGCACCTGGCGGCCTCGCCGGGCAAGCAGCTGGCGCTGGGCCAGTTGGCGGTGCGGCAGGCCCAGGCCCTGACCCGGGAATGGGCGCCCGCCACCCCCGACGCCTTCGCCGCGCCCGACCGGCGCTTTCGCGCGCCGGCCTGGCAGCACGCGCCCTTCAAGGCCTGGCAGCAGGCCTTCCTGGCCGGCCAGCAGTGGTGGGACGCGGCCACGCACGGCGTGCTCGGCGTGGAGCGGCACCACGAGGACCTGGTCGCCTTCAGCGCCCGCCAGTGGCTGGACCTGCTCTCGCCCGGCAACATTCCGTGGACCAATCCCGAGGTGATCGAGGCCACGCTGCGCGAAGGCGGCGCCAACCTGATGCGCGGGCTGCACAACTGGATGGAGGACGCCGGCCGCCAGGCCACCGGCGCACCGCCTGCCGGAACCGACCAGTTCCGCGTCGGCCACGAAGTGGCGATCACCCCCGGCAAGGTGGTGCTGCGCAATGGGCTGATCGAGCTGATCCAGTACGCACCCGCCACGCCCACCGTGCACCCGGAGCCGGTGCTGCTGGTGCCGGCGTGGATCATGAAGTACTACATCCTCGACCTCACGCCCGAGGAATCGCTGGTGCGCTACCTGGTGGCGCAGGGCCACACGGTGTTCTGCATCTCCTGGAAGAACCCCGGCGAGGCCGAGCGCGACCGGGGCATGGACGACTACCTGCAGCTCGGCCTGCATGCCGCGCTCGACGCCGTGCAGGCCCTGTGCCCGCGCCGCAAGGTGCATGCCGCCGGCTACTGCCTGGGCGGCACGCTGCTGGCCATCGGCGCCGCGGCCATGGCCCGCGACGGCGACGACCGGCTGGCCAGCACCACCTACTTCGCCGCGCAGACCGACTTCTCCGAGCCGGGCGAGCTGGGCCTGTTCATCGACGAGAGCCAGCTCAGCCTGCTCGAAGCGCAGATGCAGCAGAAGGGCTACCTCACCGCCCAGCAGATGGCCGGCGCCTTCAGCATGCTGCGCAGCTACGACCTGCTGTGGTCGCGCATGGTGGGCGACTACCTGCTGGGCCACCGCGCGCCGATGAATGCGCTGATGGCCTGGAATGCCGACGCCACCCGCATGCCCGCACGCATGCATTCCGAGTACCTGCGCCGGCTCTTCCTGGACGACGACCTGAGCGAAGGCCGCTTTCCGGTCGACGGCCGGCCGGTCAGCCTGGGCAGCCTGCGCCTGCCCACCTTCATGGTGGGCACCGTCACCGACCATGTGGCGCCCTGGCGCTCGGTGCACAAGCTGCACTTCCTCTGCCCGGCGGAGATCACCTTCGCCCTCACCACCGGCGGTCACAACGCCGGCATCGTGAACCCGCCCGCGCCCGACAGCCGGCGCAGCCACCGGTTGCTCACCCGGCCGGCCGATGGCCCCTACCTGGCGCCCGACGACTGGCTGGCCGCGGCGCCGACGCATGCGGGCTCGTGGTGGCCGGCTTGGCAGCAATGGCTGGCCGCCCACTCTGGCGCACCCATCAAGCCGCCGCGCATGGGGACAGCCCTGGCCGATGCGCCCGGCACCTACGTCCTGGAGCGATGACATGAACGCCGATCTCTTCTCCCTTCACGGCCGCAAGGGCCTGGTGGTGGGCATTGCCAACGCGCACAGCATCGCCTGGGGATGTGCGCAGGCCTTCCATGACGCCGGCGCCGAACTGGCCGTGACCTGGTTCAACGACAAGGCCCAGCCCTTCGTCGAGCCGCTCGCGCAGCAGGTGCATGCCTCCATCGGGCTGCCGCTGGATGTGGAGCAGCCCGGCCAGCTCGAAGCCGTGTTCGCCGCCATCGGCCGCCAGTGGGGACGGCTGGACTTCGTGCTGCACTCCATCGCCTTCGCGCCCAAGAGCGACCTGCACGGCCGCATGGCCGACTGCTCGCGCGAGGGCTTCGCGCGGGCCATGGACATCTCCTGCCATTCCTTCGTGCGCATGGCGCGCCTGGCCGAGCCGCTGATGCACCGCGGCGGCAGCCTGCTGACGATGAGCTATGTGGGCGCCGAGGAGGTGATTCCCGACTACGGCGTGATGGGCCCGGTCAAGGCCGCGCTGGAGAGCAGCACCCGCTACCTGGCCACCGAGCTCGGGCCCAAGGGCATCCGCGTCAACGCCATCTCGCCGGGGCCGCTGGCCACGCGGGCGGCGTCGGGCATTCCCAACTTCGAGGCCCTGCTCGACGACGCCCGCCGGCGCGCCCCGCTGCGCCGGCTGGTGGACATCGCCGAGGTCGGCGCCACCGCCGCCTTCCTGGTCAGCGATGCGGCACGCGCCATCACCGGCAGCACGCTGTACGTGGATGGCGGCTACCACGTGCTCGGATGACCATGCCCCGCCCAATCGCCCCGCTGCTGCTCGTCGCGCTCATTGCGGCCGGCTGCGCGCCCATGATCCCGCCCCTGGCCCTGCCAGCGTCGCCGGTGCCTGCCCGATTCCAGGACGCCGCGCCCGTGGCGGCCGTGCCCGCGGCCGCGGCGGACCTGGACTGGTCGCAGGCCTTTCCCGATGCCGAACTGCAGACGCTGACCGCCCAAGCCCTCGCGCACAACCGCGATCTGCGCACCGCCGCCCTGCGCGTGCAGGAGGCCCGCGCGGCCTGGGGCATCCAGCAGGCCGCGCTGCTGCCCAGCGTGGGACTGGCCTCCGACGCCAGCCGCAGCCGCGTGCCGGCCGACCTCAACGTCACCGGCAGGTCCATCATCTCCAGCCAGTACCAGGTGGGCCTCGGCCTCTCGGCCTGGGAGCTGGACCTGTGGGGCCGCCTGCGCAGCCTGGACGAGGCCGCGCTGCAGGCCTGGCTGGCCAGCGACGAGGCGCGCCGCGGCCTGACGCTGTCGCTGGTGACGCAGGTCGCCCAGGGCTGGCTGGCCCTGCGCGAGACCGACGAGCGCCTGGCGCTGGCCCGCGAGGCCATCGCCAGCCGCAACGAATCGCTGCGCATCTTCAGCCGCCGCTTCGACGTCGGCGCCTCCTCGCGGCTGGAGCTGGAGCAGGTGCGCGTCCTCGCCACCCAGGCACGGGCGCTGGGCGCGCAGCTCGAACAGCAGCGCGCGCAGCAGGTCAATGCCCTCGCCCTGCTGACCGGTGTGCCCGTGGACCTGCCGCCGCGCAACCAGCCGCTGGCCGATGCCATGGTGGCCGACGTGGCCCCGGGCCTGCCCTCGGGCATGCTGGCCGCGCGGCCCGACATCGCCGCCGCCGAACACCGCCTGCGCCAGGCCAACGCCAACATCGGCGCGGCCCGGGCCGCCTTCTTTCCGCAGTTGACGCTGACCACCAGCCTGGGCACCGCCAGCGCCGCGCTCGACGGGCTGTTCGAGCCCGGCAGCCGCGCCTGGACCTTCGCGCCCAGCCTGTCGCTGCCGCTGTTCACCGCCGGCCGGCTGCGCGCCAACCTGCAGTTGTCCGAGGTGCGGCGCGACATCGCCGTGGCCGACTACGAGAAGACCATCCAGGGCGCCTTCCGCGAGGTGGCCGATGCGCTGGCCGCCCGCCAGTGGCTGGCCGACCAGCTGGGCATCCAGAAGGAGGCGCTGGCCGCGCAGGCCGAACGTGCCCGCCTGGCCCGGCTGCGCTACGACGCCGGCTCGGCCGCCTTCCTCGAAGTGCTGGACGCGCAGCGCGACCTGCTCTCGGCCCAGCAGCAGCGGGTGCAGACACAGCGTGCGCTGCTCGCCGCCCGCGTCTCGCTCTATGCCGCCCTGGGCGGCGGCGCCCGCACCGTGGCCGCCACGCCCATCGCGACCTCTTCCTCCCCCTCCTCTTCCCAGCCATGAAGCCCACGAGCACAAAGCGCCTTCTCATCGTCCTGGCCGTGGCGCTGGCCGCAGGCGGCGCCTGGTACTGGCAGGCCGGCCGCGACAAGGGCTTCGGGCCGGGCTTCGCCAGTGGCAACGGCCGCATCGAGGCCACCGACGTGGACGTGGCCACCAAGCAGGCCGGCCGGGTGCGCGACATCCTGGTCGACGAAGGCGCCTTCGTGAAGGCCGGTCAGCCGCTGGCCACCATGGACGTCGAATCGCTCGACGCCCAGCGCGCCGAGGCCCAGGCCCGGCTGCAGCAGGCCGAGACGGGCGTGGCGGCCGCCGAATCGCAGGTGGCCATGCGCGAGAGCGACCGGCAGTCCGCGCTGGCGCTGGTGGTCCAGCGCGAGAGCGAACTGGACGCCGCCCAGCGCCGTGCCCGCCGCTCCGAGGTGCTGTCCGCCGAGGGTGCCGCCTCGATGCAGGAGACCGACGACGACCGCGCCCGCACCCGCAACGCCCAGGCCGCCCTCGGCGCCGCGCGCGCGCAGGCCCAGGCCAGCCAGGCCGCGGTGCAGGCTGCCGCCGCGCAGGTCACCGGCGCCCGCGCGGCCGTGGGCGCCGCGCGTGCCACGCTGGCGCGCATCGAGGCCGACATCGCCGACAGCCAGCTCACCGCGCCGCGCGACGGCCGCGTGCAGTTCCGCGTGGCGCAGCCGGGCGAGGTGCTGGGCGCGGGCGGCAAGGTGCTCAACCTGGTGGACCTGTCGGACGTCTACATGACCTTCTTCCTGCCCGAGACCGCCGCCGGCCGCGTGGCCCTGGGCAGCGAGGCGCGCATCCTGCTCGACGCCGCACCGGGCTTCGTGATCCCGGCGCGCATCCGCTTCGTCGACGCCACGGCCCAGTTCACGCCCAAGACGGTGGAGACGGCGAGCGAGCGGCAGAAGCTCATGTTCCGCGTCAAGGCCAGCATCGACAAGGCGCTGCTGCTGCAGCACATGGAGCAGGTCAAGACCGGCCTGCCCGGCGTGGCCTGGGTGCGGCTGGATCCGCAGGCCGAATGGCCCGCCCAGTTGGCCGTGAAGACCTCGCGCTGAGCCGCCCATGACCGACTCGCGCCCGCCCGTCGTCCGCCTGCAGAAGCTGCGCCTGGACTATGGCCCGACCCATGCACTGCAGGACGTGGACCTGGAGGTGCCGGCCGGCTGCATGGTCGGCCTGATCGGGCCCGATGGCGTGGGCAAGTCCAGCCTGCTGTCGCTGGTGGCCGGCGCCCGTGCGCTGCAGCAGGGTCGGCTGGAGGTGCTGGGCGGCGACATGGCCGACCGGCGCCACCGCGAGGCCGTGTGCCCACGCATCGCCTACATGCCGCAGGGGCTGGGCCGCAACCTGTACCCCACGCTGTCGGTGGAAGAGAACCTGCAGTTCTTCGCCCGCCTGTTTGGCCATGCGGGCCCAGAGCGCCGCCGGCGCATCGACGAACTCACGCGCAGCACCGGGCTGCAGCCCTTCCTGGCGCGGCCGGCGGGCAAGCTCTCGGGCGGCATGAAGCAGAAGCTGGGCCTGTGCTGCGCGCTCATCCACGACCCCGACCTGCTGATCCTGGACGAGCCCACCACCGGCGTCGATCCGCTGGCGCGCGCGCAGTTCTGGGCCCTGATCGCGCGCATCCGCCAGGGCCGTCCGCAGATGAGCGTGATGGTGGCCACCGCCTACATGGACGAGGCCCAGCGCTTCGACTGGCTGGTGGCCATGGACGACGGCCGCGTGCTGGCCACCGGCACGCCGCAGGCGCTGCTGGCACGTACCGGCGCGGCCACGCTGGAGCAGGCCTTCATCCAACTGCTGCCCGAGGAGAAGAAGCGCGACTGGGCGCCGGTGCAGATCCCGCCACTCGAAGCGGGCGACGACGACATCGCCATCGAGGCCGAGGGCCTGACCATGCGCTTCGGCGACTTCACGGCGGTGGACCACGTGAGCCTGCGCATCCGCCGCGGCGAGATCTTCGGCTTCCTGGGCAGCAACGGCTGCGGCAAATCCACCACCATGAAGATGCTCACCGGCCTGCTGCCCGCCAGCGAAGGCCGGGCCTGGCTGTTCGGCAACGAGGTGGACCCGCGCGACATCGACACCCGGCAGCGCGTGGGCTACATGTCGCAGGCCTTCTCGCTGTACGGCGAACTGACCGTGCGGCAGAACCTGGTGCTGCATGCGCGGCTGTTCCACGTGCCCGCGGCCGAACAGGATGCGCGCGTGCAGGAGATGCTGGATCGCTTCGGCCTGCAGCAGGTGCAGGACAGCCTGCCCGAAAGCCTGCCGCTGGGCATGCGCCAGCGCCTGTCGCTGGCCGTGGCCATGGTGCACCGGCCCGAACTGCTGATCCTGGATGAGCCCACCTCGGGCGTGGACCCGATCGCGCGCGACAACTTCTGGCGCCTGCTGGTGACCCTGTCGCGCCGCGACAAGGTGACCATCTTCATCTCCACCCACTTCATGAACGAGGCCGAGCGCTGCGACCGCATGTCGATGATGCATGCCGGCCGCGTGCTGGACAGCGACGCCCCCGCGGCCCTGGTGGCGCGCCGCGGCGCCGCCAGCCTGGAGGAGGCCTTCATCGGCTACCTGGTGGACGCAGGCGGCGGCACGCCCGACCAGGCGGCGGACGAGGCGCCCGCCGCCCCGGCCACCTCGGCTTCTGCGCCGCCCCCGCGCCCCGCCGCCTTCAGCCTGCAGCGCCTGTGGAGCTACCTGTGGCGCGAGGCGCTGGAGCTGCAGCGCGACCCGGTACGCGCCACCATGGCGCTGCTGGGCTCGCTGGTGCTGATGGTCGTGATGGGCTACGGCATCAACATGGACGTGGACAACCTGCGCTATGCCGTGCTCGACCGCGACCAGAGCACGCTCAGCCAGAGCTATGTGCTGGACCTGGCGGGCTCGCGCTACTTCACCGAGCAGCCGCCGCTGCGCGACGACGCCGACATGGACCGGCGGCTGCGCAGCGGCGACATCTCGCTGGCCATCGAGATCCCCTCAGGCTTCGGCCGCGACGTGCTGGGCGGCCGCGACGTGCAGGTGGGCGCGTGGATCGACGGCGCCATGCCCACGCGGGCGGACACGCTGCAAGGTTATGTGCAGGGCATCCACCAGTACTGGCTCGTCGAGCAGCTGCGCGCGCGCACCGGCACGGCGCCGGTGGCCGCCGTGCAGGTGCAGTCGCGCTACCGCTACAACCCCGACGTGCGCAGCCTGCCGGCCATGGTGCCGGCCATCATCCCCATGCTGCTGCTGATGCTGCCAGCCATGCTGACGGCGCTGGCGGTGGTGCGCGAGAAGGAACTGGGTTCCATCGTCAACCTCTACGTCACGCCGGTCACGCGCATCGAGTTCCTGCTGGGCAAGCAGCTGCCCTACGTGCTGCTGGCCATGCTGAACTTCCTGCTCATGTGCCTGCTCGCCGTCACGCTGTTCGGCGTGCCCTTCACCGGCAGCTTTGCCACGCTGGCCGTGGCGGCGCTGCTGTTCAGCGTCATCGCCACCGGCATGGGCCTGCTGGCCTCGGCTGTCACCCGCAGCCAGATCGCGGCCATGTTCTTCGCCATGATCGGCACGCTGATCCCGGCGACGCAGTTCTCGGGGCTGACGGATCCGGTCTCGTCGCTGCAGGGCGTGGGCCGCTGGGTGGGGCAGATCTACCCGGCCACGCACATGTTCACCATCAGCCGCGGCGTGTTCAGCAAGGCGCTGGGCTTCGGCGACCTGCAGCAGGCCTTCGTGCCGCTGCTGATAGCGGCGCCGTTGATCGTGATGGCGTCGGTCGCGCTGCTGCGCAAGCAGGAGGCTTGAGACGCCATGGTCGCCACCGCTCCCATCCCCCAAGCCACCGCCGCGCCGACCAGGCGCCGCACCGCCATCGCGCGCCGCCTGGCCAACATCCTGCGCCTGGGCGTCAAGGAGCTGTGGAGCCTGTGGCGCGACCCGACCATGCTGGTGCTGATCGTCTACACCTTCTCGGTGGCGGTCTACACGGGCGCCACGGCCATCCCCGAGACGCTGCACAACGCGCCCATCGCCATCGTGGACGAGGACCAGTCGCCGCTGTCGCAGCGCATCGTCTCGGCCTTCCAGCCGCCCTACTTCTCGGCGCCGGTGGCCATCGGCCAGGCGCAGATGGACGCGGGCATGGACGCGGGCCGCTACACCTTCGCGCTGGTCATCCCCACCGGCTTCCAGCGCGACGTGCTGGCGGGCCGGCGGGCCGAGGTGCAGCTCAACGTGGACGCCACCCGCATGAGCCAGGCCTTCTCGGGCAACGGCGCCGTGCAGCAGATCGTGACCGAGCAGGTCAACGACTTTTTGCGCCGCTACCGCGCCACCACCACGCTGCCGGTGGACCTGGCGCTGCGCGCCCGCTTCAACCCGGCGCTGGAAAAGGCGTGGTTCGGCGGGCTGATGCAGATCATCAACAACGTGACCATGCTGGCCATCGTGCTCACCGGCGCGGCGCTGATCCGTGAGCGCGAGCACGGCACCATCGAGCACCTGCTGGTGATGCCGGTCACACCCACCGAGATCATGCTGGCCAAGGTGTGGTCCATGGGCGTGGTGGTGCTGGTGGCCGCGGCGGCCTCGCTGCAGTTCGTGGTGCAGGGCCTGCTCGGCGTGCCGGTGGAGGGCTCGGTGCCGCTGTTCCTGGCCGGCACGGCGCTGCACCTGTTCTCGACCACCGCCATGGGCATCTTCATGGCCACCGTGGCGCGCTCGATGCCGCAGTTCGGGCTGCTGCTGATGCTCACGCTGCTGCCGCTGCAGATGCTCTCGGGCACGGTCACCCCGCGCGAGAGCATGCCCGCGCTGGTTCAGGACCTGATGCTCGCCGCGCCGAACACGCACTATGTCGAGCTGAGCCAGGCCATCCTGTACCGCGGCGCCGGCATCGACGTGGTGTGGCCTTCCTTCGCGGCCCTGTTCGTCATCGGACTCGTGCTCTTCGTCATGGCGCTCTCGCGTTTTCGGCGCACCATCAGTCAGATGGCCTGAACGTCCCTGTTTTTCATCGCAAGGAGATTCCCATGCATGACGCCCCTGTCACCCCCCTGCCCGTGGCACTGGCCACGGCCAACACCGCGCTGGCCCTGCGCACCTTCGCCCTGCTGCAGCAGGCCGGGCGCGAGGCCTGGGAGCGCCGACTGCGGCTGTTCTCCGACACCGAGGAAGACGCGGTCTCCCAGGTGGGCCATGCGGCCAACACGGGCGACTGGCCGGCGCTCGGCACCTGGCCCGCCGACCTGCTCTGGCGCGGCACGCAGCGCAACCTGGAGGCGTGGCGCACGCTGGTGCAGGGCGGCCTGGCCAGCCAGACCGAGCTGGCCCAGGGCCTGCGCGAAGCCTGGGCGCAGTGGCAGAAGAGCACGGCCGAGGCCCTGGCCCCGCAGGGCAAGCCCAAGGAGAGCCCATGAGCGCCGAGCCGGCCGAGGCACCTCTGGCGCTGGTGCGCAACCGCACCTTCGACGAGATCGCCGTGGGCGACAGCGCCAGCCTGCAGCGCACGCTGACGGCGCAGGACATCCAGCTCTTCGCCGTGCTCTCTGGCGACGTCAACCCGCAGCACCTGGACGCGGAGTTCGCGGCCTCCACCCGCTTCCATGGCGTGATCGCCCACGGCATGTGGGGCGGCGCCCTGATCTCCGCCGTGCTCGGCACGCGGCTGCCCGGGCCGGGCACCGTGTACCTGGGCCAGACACTGCGCTTCCTGCGGCCGGTGCGGGTGGGCGACACGCTGACCATCCGCGTCACCGTCGCCACCCGCGACGCCACGAAGAAGCGCCTCACCCTCGACTGCCGCTGCACCAACCAGGCCGGCGAGGACGTGATCGAGGGCGAGGCCACCGTGCTCGCGCCCACCGAGAAGATCGAGCGCCCCGCCGCCACCCTGCCCGAAGTGCGGCTGCATGCGGCCGGCGACGGCCTGCCGCGTCTGCTGGCCCATGTGAAGCCGCTGGGCGCCATCCGCGTGGCGGTGGTGCACCCCTGCGACGGGCTGAGCCTGGGCGGCGCGCTGGATGCCCGCGCGGCCGGCCTGATCGAGCCGGTACTGGTGGGACCGCGCGCGAAGATCGAGGCCGCGGCCCTGGCCGCCGGGCTCGACCTCACCGGCATCGCCATCGAGGACGTGCCGCACAGCCATGCCGCCGCCGCGCGCGCCGCTGCCCTGGCCGGTGCGCACGAGGTCGAGGCGCTCATGAAGGGCAGCCTGCACACCGACGAACTGATGGCCGCGGTGCTCGACGCCGCCGCTGGCCTGCGCACCGGCCGGCGCCTGTCGCACTGCTTCCTGATGCAGACGCCAGCCTATCCGCGGCCCTTCATCGTGACCGATGCGGCCATCAACATCGCGCCCGGCCTGGAAGAGAAGGCCGACATCGTGCGCAACGCCATCGCCCTGGCCCAGGCCGTGGGCGTGGCCACGCCGCGGGTGGCGCTGCTGGCGGCGGTGGAGACGGTCAACCCGCGCATGGCCGCGACGCTGGACGCCGCCGCCCTCTGCAAGATGGCCGAGCGCGGCCAGATCACCGGCGGCGTGCTGGACGGTCCGCTGGCCTTCGACAACGCGGTCTCGGCCGCGGCGGCGCGCATCAAGGGCATCGAATCGCCCGTCGCGGGCCAGGCCGATGTGCTCGTGGTGCCCGACCTGGAAAGCGGCAACATGCTGGCCAAGCAGCTCGAATACATGGGCGACGCGGCCAGCGCCGGCATCGTGATGGGCGCGCGCGTGCCCATCGTGCTGACCAGCCGGGCGGACACCCGGGCCGCGCGCATCGCCTCCTGCGCCATCGCGGTGTTGCTGGCCCACCGCTGGCGCACCACGCCGCCGTGAACCTCGGAGCGAGCCCGACATGAACACTCATCCGCCCCGCAGAGCCCATGCGCCGCAGACCAAGCCGGAGATGGCCCCGTGAACGGGACCGCCACCGCCTTCATCCTGGTGCTGAACTGCGGCTCGTCCAGCATCAAGTTCGCCCTTTTCGCCGCCGGTGACGGCGAGCCGCCGCGGCGCCCGGCCTGGAACGGCAAGGTGCAGGACATCGGCGGCCCGGCGCCCGACATCGGCGCCAGCGACCTGCCCGTGACCCCGCTGGCGCTGTCGGCCGAGCAGCCCTACCACGACGCCCTGGCCCGCATCCGCGACGAGGTGCTGCGCTGGCTGGCCGGCCGGCCGCTGGCCGCCGTGGCCCACCGCGTGGTGCATGGCGGCAGCCGCCACTTCGCGCCGGTGCGCGTCGATGCGCAGGTGCTGGCCGAGCTGCGCAGCTACATCCCGCTCGCGCCACTGCACCAGCCCTTCGCACTGGAGGCCATGGAGATCCTGCTGGCCGAGCGGCCGACGCTGCCGCAGATCGCCTGCTTCGACACCGCCTTCCACCACACGCTGCCGCAGGTGGAGCGGATGCTGCCGCTGTCGTGGGAGGCCTGGGAGCGCGGGCTGCGGCGCTACGGCTTCCATGGCCTCTCGTACGAATACATCGCCATCGCCCTGGCCGAGCGGCACGGCCGTGCGCCGGCCGAGGCCGCCCGCACCATCGTCGCCCACCTGGGCAGCGGCGCCAGCCTGTGCGCCATGCAGGGCCTGCGCAGCGTCGCCACCACCATGGGCTTCTCGGCCCTGGACGGGCTGATGATGGGCACGCGCACCGGCGCGCTCGACCCCGGCGCCGTGCTCTACCTGATGGAGATCGAGCGGCTGAGCCTGCAGCAGGTGGGCCACGCGCTCTACCACCAGTCGGGGCTGCTGGGCATCTCGGGCCTGTCGGGCGATCCGCGCGTGCTGCTCGCCCGCGAGGCCGAGGACAGCCCCGAGGGCGAACGCGCCCGCGCTGCGCTGGCCCTCTACGTGCGCCGCATCGTGCGCGAGATCGGGGCGCTGGTGGCCGTGCTGGGCGGGCTGGACCGGCTGGTCTTCACCGCCGGCATCGGCGAGCACAACGCCGTGCTGCGCGCGCGGGTGTGCGCGGCGCTGGGCTGGCTGGGGCTGGAACTGGACGAGCCGGCCAACCAGGCCGACCGGTCCCGAATCTCCACCACCGCCAGCCGGGTCGACGTGGGCGTGGAGCCCACCAACGAGGAATGGATCGCGGCGCGCCATGCGGCGGCGCTCATGACCCCCTGAACACCAAGGAAGAGGACCTTCTCCATGTACCACCGTCTCCTGGTTCCCCTCGATGGCAGCGCCACCGCCGCGCTGGCGCTGGACGAGGCCGCGCAGCTCGCGCGCCTGGCTGGCGCCACCGTCGTGCTGCTGCATGTGGTCGACGCCATGGACCACATCACGGGCTTCGAGCCCCCGCTGGTGCACATCCAGGAGGTGCGGCCCACCTTCCTGCGCAACGGCCAGGCGTTGCTGGACGCTGCGCGGCAAACACTCGAAGCCCAGGGCATCGCGGCGGAGACCGTGCTGGTCGAAAGCCGGGGCGAACGTGTGTCGCAGCTGATCGCAGACCAGGCCAGCCAGTCCGGCTGCGACCTCATCGTGCTGGGCACCCATGGCCGCCGCGGCGTGAACCGCCTGCTGCTGGGCAGCGACGCCGAGCAGGTCGCCCGCATCGCGGCGATGCCGGTGATGCTGGTGCGCCCGCGGGCTGCGACCAAGGCAGCAGCGACGGGCAGTTGAGTGCGATGCTCTGAGGGCCTCAGAACTGTCACAAACTCTTTCCAGAATCCCGGGCTTTGTCCTCGCCCGAGATTCCCATGGTCCCCGCACCGAACCTCCGTCTCCGCACCCTCGTCCTTGCCGTCGCCAGTGCCGCCGCCCTCATGGCCTGCGGCGGGGGCAACGGCAGCAATATCAGCTTCACGCCCGTCACGAGCGCCGCCCCGTCGGGCAGCAGCACCGCCACCGAGACGGTCACCGTCCCGGCCGAGCCTGCCGGCCTGGGCCAGGCCGACACGGCCCCGGTGCCCAGCGCCGTCGCCTATGTGGACACCGGCGCCACCAATCAGCGCGACAACCCCTGCAACGTCACCCTGGCCACCAATGCAGGCGCTCGCGTGCTGCAGGGCTTCCTGGACATCTGGACGCCCAGTTCGCTCATGGTCGACGCGGGCGTCACCCTGGCCGCGGCCAACGGCTGTCCGGCCGTGACGCCATCGACCTGGAGCGGCATCCCCGGCGACAGCACCGACGGCACGGTGAAGAACGCCGCCGTCCACGCCGCCAACATCAACTACGTCAAGACCGCCACGCAGGCCCGCACCACGGCCCAGGGCCTGGCCGCCTACATGGACGACCGCCGCGGCAAGGGCTACAGCGTGAGCGACGGCATGGGCCCGCTCACCAGCGCCTGGCGCGCCGGCACGCAGCAGACCACCACCATCACGGCCGTCGACCCCAACACGGCGCTGAGCCCCGCAGTGAGCGACGGCGGCAACAACGTCGGCGTGGGCAGCGCGGGCGGCAATGCCAACCTGGGCCTGGCGGTGGACTTCATCAACGGCCTGGCCGCCGGCTCCACCGAACCGCCCAAGCGCTTCTACAAGTACGCCCGCCCCTGGCGCTGGAGCAGCGACGTGAAGGTGGTGCCCGCGCTCGAGTCGGCCAAGAGCACCACACCGGCCACCGACGGCGGCTTCCCCAGCGGCCACACGGCCGAGGCCTGGCGCGACACGCTGGCCATGGCGTACCTGGTGCCGCAGCGCTACCAGGAGCTGGTGGCCCGGGCGATGGAAATGGGCGAGAACCGCATCCTGGCCGGCATGCATTCGCCGCTTGACGTGATGGGCGGCCGCGTGCACGCCACGGCCGTGGTGGCCTACAACCTCTCCAGCGTGGCCAGCTACACGCCCGCCGTGAAGAAGGCCGCCTACGACCAGGCCCAGGCCTGGCTGCGCACGCAAAGTGGCAGCGCCGACTTCAATGCGCTGAACACCTACGCGCACACGCCGCGCACCCAGGACAGCACGCAGCCCGACTTCGATCGCTTCAGCGACAGCGCAGCCTGGCGCAAGACCTACCTGCAGCGCCTGACCTACGGCCTGGACCGCACCGGCGCCGCCGGCCAGACCGCCACCGTGCCCAAGGGCGCCGAGGTGCTGCTGGAAACGCGCCTGCCCTACCTGAGCGCCGACCAGCGCCGCGTGGTGCTCAAGAGCACCGCCATCGACTCGGGCTATCCGCTGGGCAACGACGGCGAAGGCTGGGGCCGCCTGAACCTCTTCGCCGCCGCAGACGGCTACGGCCGCTTCGACGGCGACGTGGCCGTCACGCTGGACGCCAGCCTGGGCGGCTTCAACGCCATCGACCGCTGGCGCAACGACATCGCCGGCGCGGGCAAGCTGACCAAGCTGGGCACGGGCCAGCTGCGCCTGTCGGGCAACAACGGCTACACCGGCGGCACCGTGCTGGCCGCGGGCGTGCTGGGCGCCGACTCGGCCACCGCGCTGGGCGGCGGCGATGTGTTCGTCAAGGGCGGCACGCTGGAGAGCACCGTCGCCGCTGCGCCGCTGACGCTGGCGGGCCGCTACACGCAGACCGCCGGCACGCTGAGCGTGGTGGCGGGCGCCAACGGTGCCGGCCTGCTGAAGGTGGGCGGCAATGCCGTGATCGCCGGTGGCGATCTGGCAGTGCGCTTCGCCAGCGGCTACACGCCGAAGGTGGGCGACACCCTCACCGTGATCCAGGCCGCCGGCCGCCAGGGCCGCTTCGGCAACGTGACGGTGCAGGGCTTCGGCAAGGTCAGCGTGAGCTACACGGCCACGGCCGTGCTGGTGCGCATCGACAGTATCTGAGTCAACACCCCCCATGCCGCTTCGCGGCTCCCCCCCTCTCTGGCGCCTTCGGCTTGGAGGGGGGCGCACCCAGAGGCCTGGCGAAGCCAGTTCCTCGGGTGCCCTGGCATGGCCTGCTCCGCGGCCGTCTGATGCCCTGCGCGCCACCGGCTTCACGCGATGCGCTTGGCACTCCACGTCATGAAGAGCGGGGTGTGGGCCTTTCCGCGATTACCAGTCGCCGCCGTTGCGGTTGGGGCCCAGCTGCAGCCCGTCGATGCCGGCCACCGGCCAGGCGCCGATCGCGTGGCAGGCATGGCCCGGCGCGACCAACGGTCCGCGCCGGGGCACGCCGTCGGCCGCGCGCACCAGCACCTCGACGGAATCCGCCGCGCGGCCACAGCTCACATCGATGCGATGCAGGCCCGGCGCGTCCACCGGCAGGTCGATCTCCCAGAAGCCCGGTGCGCTCGCGCGCATGGGCTGCGGGGTGGCATCGTCCAGCGTGGCCATCATGGGCGCGTCGGCAGCGCCGAAGCGCCGCGCCACCACGCGCACCACGCCCGGACGCGGCACCTGACGGGGCTGCGAGGCCCGTGTGACCAGCCGCAGATCGCAGGGCGCGACGATCTGCACATGCGGCCAGCATGCGCCCAGTGGCCGGAAGCGCCAGCTCGGCACGCCGTCGTGCACACACACCACCGAAAACCCGGGCATGCCGCCGCCCTCCTCGATCTGGGCCGTCGAGCGCGTGGCCCCATAGACCACCGCGCCATCGTTGAGCAGCTCGTTGTAATGGGTGTGGCCCGTGTCGACGAAGGGCACACGTGCATCGGCGAAGAGCTGCGCCAGCGCCTCGCCATCGGCGGCCAGGTCGCCGGGATAGCAGTGCATGAACACCAGCGGCAGCTCGCCCGCCGCCTCGGCCAATGCCAGCTGGCGCGCGATGCGGTGGCGGTGGTGCGAATTGAGCCGGAAGTCCGGCCCCCCCGCGCCGCTGCCGACCACGTCCACGAAGATGCAGCGGTGGCCGGCGATCACCTCGTGCTCCGGCCGCTGCGCCGGCGCGAAGGCGGCCTCGTAGGCGGCCAGGCTGCCGCCCTCGAAGTCATGGTCGCCCGGGATCACGCGCCAGGACAGCGCCAGCGGGGCCAGCGCCTCGGTGATGGCGGCGTACTGTGCGGGCGTCGCATGGTTGGCGTTGTCGCCGGGCAGATAGACGAAGTCGGCCTCGCGCGCATGGGCGTTGAGCTCCTCCACGATGGCCTGCAGCCGCGGCCGGGCGGCCCAGCCGTCGGCCTCGTCCATGTGCAGGTCGCCGATGTGGATCCAGGCGATGGAAGGCGGAAACGCAGTCGAATCCTTCATGACGAAGCAGCTCCCAATGCAGGCTCTCCGGCCCGCGGTTCACACACGCCGGCGCAGGCCGGACGCAACATCGAAGCAAACCCGACCCACAGCGCCAACGAGGCCAGGGCGAAGCCACCCAGCACATAGAAGGCGACCTGGTAGCCGAACAGCTGGGCCAGCCAGCCGCCGATGGCGGGCGACAGGCTGGCGCCGAGCCCCTGCACGGTCATCACGGCGCCCTGACCCACGTTGACGCGGCCGGTGCCATCGAGCAGGCAGGCCACCAGACCCGGCACCGCCACGCTCTGCAGGCCGGCGCCGATTCCATCGAGCGCCTGCACGGGCCAAACGCCCCAGCTGTCGATCACGCTGCCGGCGATGAGGCCGCGCAGCGGCAGCGAGGCGAAGGAGACCAGCATCACCAGCCAATAGCCCCGCGTGGCCGACAGCCGCATGGCCGCCAGGGCGGTGGCGATCATCACGGCCTGCGCCACCACCACCGTGAGGGCCGTGAACATGGCCGGGTTGCCCTTGCCCGCGCCGACCACCGCCAGGCCATACAGCGGCAGCATGGCGCCATTGCCCAAATGGAAGCAGGCCAGCGCCGCGGCCAGGATCAGCAACGGCCGGTTTTGCAGCAGCGTTCGCAAACCCTGCGCCTGGCTGTCGTCGGCCGCGGCGGCCTTGCCGTCGTGCGGCCCTTCGAGCCCGCGCGCGGCCCGGTGGTCGATGGTGCGCTCGGGAATGGCCAGCACCGAGGCGATGGCGAAGACGCCGAACAGCGCCGCCAGAAAGAAGATCGCCGGCATGCCGTATCGAAAGCCCAGCCACCCCGACAGGGCCGCGCCCACCATGTTGCCGGCATGGTTCCAGGCCTGATTGCGCCCGTTCTGCGCGTTGAAGCCGCGCTGGCGCACCACCCCCAGCGTGATGCCGGCCACCGCCGGGCCGATGGCCGCACCGGCGATGGCCGTCGCCACCTGGCTCACGGTGACCACCAGGCCGGCCTGGGACCACAGGATCAGGAAAGAGGCCAGCACCGTGCAGATGCCGGTGATCACCACCACCCAGCGCTTGCGCGCCGTGTGGTCGATGAAGGCGCCCGCCGGCACCGTCATGAGCATGCCGGCCACGCCGCCGGCCGTCATCACCGAGCCGATGGCGCCCGGCTGCCAGCCGCGTTGCTGCAGGAAGACGCCGAGGAAGGGCCCGATGCCGGCCTGCATGTCGGCCATGAAGAAGTTGAGCGCGCACAGCGCGCGCGTGGCGCGGCGCTTGTCCCCGCCCGACGCATCCCCGACGGCTGCATTCGCGGAAGCCGCGAGGGTGGGCGAGCTGCTCATCGGGGAGGTCTCCGGTTGCGTGGGTCAGCCGATCAGGAGCCGCGCCCCGATGGCCAGGACGAGGGCGGGCGGCATGACCAGCACGCCCACCTTCAGGAAGCGGAAGAAGCCCACGTCGTCGCCCTCGCGGCGGATGGCGGCCAGCCACAGGATGGTGGCGAGCGAGCCGGTGATCGACAGATTGGGGCCCAGATCCACGCCGATCAGCGTGGCATCGATCACCACCTGCGGCGGCTTCGCCTGCTGCAGCACCGTGCTGGCCAGCAGGCCCGCCGGCAGGTTGTTGACGACGTTGGAGCCCACGGCCAGCACCGAGCCGGCCACGGCCGCGGCGCCGTAGACGCTGCCCTGCACGCCGGCCATGAGCCAGTGGGCCAGCGTGGCGATCACGCCCGTCTGGCGCAGCGCCTCCACCAGCACGAAGAGGCCCGCCACCAGCGGCAGCACGCTCCACGAGATGTCCTTGACCAGCGGCCAGGGGTTGGCCCGGTCGCGCACCAGCACCACGGCCGCCGTCAGCGCGCCCATGATGGCGGTGGGCAGGCCCAGGTCGATGCCCTTGAAGGACACCGTCATCAGCACGACGGCCGTGACCACCAGCGCGCCCAGCGCCGTCCAGCCGCCCGCGTGCAGGGGCTCGACCTCCACGCGCGGCTCGCAGCCGCCGGCCAGCTCTTTGCGCATGACCAGGCGCAGGCAGACATAGGTCGCGCCGATGGCCAGCAGCGAGGGCAGTCCGAAGCTCTTGATCCACGGCCACAGCGAAGGCACATGCGCACCGTAGAGCACGAGGTTGGCCGGGTTGGAGATCGGCAGCACGAAGCTCGCCGCATTGGCGATGAAGGCGCAGATGAAGAGGTAAGGCAGCGCCGGCGTGCGGGCCTTGCGCGCGGCCGCATATACCGCGGGCGTCAGCACCACGGCCGTGGCGTCGTTGGACAGGAAGGTGGTGATCACCGCACCGATCGCATAGACCAGCGTGAACAGCCGCATCTGCGAGCCACCGGCCATATTCACGGCATGGCCGGCCACCCAGTCGAACAGCCCCTCGCGCCGCGCCGTCTCGGACAACAGCATCATGCCGATCAGGAAGAGGTAGACGTCGTTGCCCTTGGCGACGGCGCCCAGCGCCTCGTGCGCCGGCAACAACCCGAGCACGACGACGAGGGCCGCGCCGGCAACGGCCCAGATGGCCTCGGGCAGCTTGAAGGGCCGGATCAGCACGCCGGCCGTGGTGGCAGCGGCGATGGCCCAGATGGTGAGGTGGGAAGACAGCATGGAAGGGTCAGGGGGCGCAGGTGGCCGGCAGGGCCGGCCGGACAGCGCTCGGAACGGGGGAGCGGGCGATCATCGCAAGACCCGACCCGCCCGGCACCGACGGCACCCTGTCCACCGGCCGGCGGCCACCGACCGGTGTCGGGGACATGGCAGCAGCCGGTGGAGGGATCGGAAACGCCCGGGGGCGTCGCATGGCAGGAAGGCGGAAGGCGGTGTGTGACAGCACAAGGCCCTACCCGCTCCAAGAAGCATGCCAAAGGCCGGTGCCCGTCGAATCAAGCACTTGCCCGCGCAGGGCGGCCGGCGATGCATGAAAGGCAGACGGCGGGCTGTCCATAAACCGGACAGCCCGCCGTCGAGGCCTGGACCACTGGCGTGGCCCGGGCGATCAGCGCTTGCCCAGGGCCTGGCGACCCTGCTCCTCGTCCGCCTTCAGCGGCACGAAGATGCTCCATTCCTCCTCGGGATTCTTCTTGTAGCGCACATGCTTCTTGTCGAGGTCGAACTCGTAGTACGGGTAGACCTCGCGCAGGTTGAAGAAGGTGGCGGGCGCGAAGAACAGGATGTCCAGGGCCAGGTAGCCGCCGTTGAACTTGAGCGGCAGGATGCCGTAGAAGGGCTCCTTGCCGGGCGCCTCGGCCTTGAATTCGTAGTTGCCGAAGCTGGTGGTGGAGAAGCGCTCGGAGCGCGGGGTGGTGGTCTCCTTGGAGGTCGCGATGCTCACCTGGGCATCGTGCTGGACGGTCGTGATGTGGGTCATCGCGGTGCAGGCGGCCAGGGGCACGGTGGCCGCCAGCGCCAGCAGACGGGCTGCTTTCTTCATGGTTCTCGGGGTGTGTTGTCTTGACTCTTCCGGACACGCCTGACGGCGCGCCGGCTCCTCGTGCCTCGGGCTCCCTCGCCTCGGGCGGCCGGCAGTTTAGGAGGCATGGCTGCTGCGCCGGCGCCCAAACGTCCTACGGCCGTGACATCGGCCACAGATGTTTGGCTCATGAAGAACCAACGATTCGGTCGTTCGTGCCGAGCCCCTTCCTTCCCACAATGAATGGCCCAGCGCCTTGACCCGCATCAGGACCGCGAAGAACACATCCACAGGGCCCCGCCGCCATGAATTTCCAGCAACTGCGTTCGGTCCGCGAGGCCGTGCGACGCAACTTCAATCTCACCGAGGTGGCCCAGGTGCTGCACACCTCGCAGCCGGGCGTGAGCCGGCAGATCCGCGAGCTGGAGCAGGAACTGGGCATCGAGCTGTTCATCCGCGTCGGCAAGCGGCTGACGGGCCTGACCGAGCCCGGCAGCCATGTGCTGCCCATCATCGAGCGGCTGCTGGTCGAGAGCGGCAACCTGCGCAAGGCGGGCGAGGAGTTCGCCACCCAGAACGAAGGCCTGCTGTCCATCGCGGCCACGCATTCGCAGGCCCGCTATGCACTGCCTGAAGCGGTGCAGGACTTCCGCCGCCAGTTCCCCTCGGTGCGCCTGCACATCCACCAGGGCTCGCCGCGGCAGATCGCGCAGATGCTGCTGGAAGGCGAGGCCGATGTCGGCATCGCCACCGAGGCGCTGGCCGACTATCCACAGCTCGCGGCCCTGGCCAGCTACCGCTGGACCCATGCGGTGATCGCGCCGCCGGGCCATCCGGTATTGGCCGAGCCGCTCACCCTGCAGTCGCTGGCGAAGCATCCGCTCATCACCTACGACAACGGCTTCACCGGCCGCCAGCGCATCGACGACGCCTTCACCCAGGCGGGCGTGCAGGCCGACATCGCCCTGGCCGCGATGGACGCCGACGTCATCAAGACCTATGTGCAGCTGGGCATGGGCGTGGGCATCGTGGCCGGCGTGGCCTTCGAGGCCGAACGCGACACCGGCCTGCGCGCGGTGGATGCCGGCGCCCTGTTCGGCATCAACCACACACGGCTGGCGGTTCGCCGCGGAAGCTACCTGCGGCGCTATGTGTACGCCTTCATCGAATCGTTCTCGCCGACGCTGACGCGCGAGGTGGTGGAGGCCGCGGTGCGCGCGGACGGGGCCGGCAGCGCGCCCGAGCCCATGGCCGCGCAGGAACTCGTCGCCGACGCGATCTGAGCGGCGCCCTCAGGTGATCAGGACTTCTTGTCGAAGGACCTGGCCACCTCCCGCAGGATGCGCTTGCGCACCTTCTTGCCCTGGGTGACCAGCAGCCGAACGTTCACGTCGTGGCGCTGTTCCGGCGCCATGGACTTCCAGGATTTGATTTCGGAGCGAAGGCGGCCGCATCCCAGGCATCGCGCCTTGTCGGGGCTCAGTTCGCATTTCCCGATGCAGGGCGTCGCCGTCAGAAGAATGGTCATTGCCGAATACGCTGCCACTGGGCGGCAGGCGGCGCAATCGGACACGGCCAAAAAAAAGACCCGCACGAGGCGGGTCCAAGGAGACAGCCGACTTTCGTCGGCCCCGCGAATTCGCGGCCCGCTCCCCAGCGAGTACCCCGAAGATCCCCGGCGGATGCGCAGAGCACCCTGGAGAGCAATCTACCCGTGCGGGCGGTCAGGACCTACGAAGGAAAACGCGCTTGGTTATGCGGCGGATACCGGGGCCAGCATGCGCCGGCACCG
This sequence comes from Pseudacidovorax intermedius, assembly GCF_003350475.1. Lineage (GTDB taxonomy): Bacteria > Pseudomonadota > Gammaproteobacteria > Burkholderiales > Burkholderiaceae_C > Xenophilus > Xenophilus intermedius. Next base: position 160,921 of record NZ_QQAV01000007.1, on the reverse strand, counting down.
GGCTGGCGCACTGCGCCAGATCAAGGGTCGCCCACAGCGGCCGTGGCCGCCGGCCCCCTCAGCGCCGCGCCACGAAGTCGATCTCCACCCGCGCGCCCTGGGCCAGGCCGGTCACGCCCACGCAGGTGCGCGCCGGCAGACGGCCGGGCGGGAAGTGGCTGCGGTAGACCTCATTCATGCGCGCGTAATCCTCATCGAAATGGGTCAGGAAGATGCGGGCCGACAGCACGTTCGCCAGGTCCAGGCCGCAGCCTTCGAGCACCGTCTTCAGGTTGGCCATCACGGCATGGGTCTGGGCCTCGATGCCCTCGGGATAGCCGCTGTCCAGCGCCGTGCCGCTGAACGGCATCTGGCCCGTGACGAAGACCCAGCCTTCGCATTCGACGGCATGGCTGAAGGGCGCGACCGGGTCCGGTGCGCCGCTGATCATGTGGAAGATGGGATTCATGGGTCAGGCTCCTGAAAGTGAGTCGATGGGGGGAAGAGAAGGGATGGCATGCCCGCGCGGTGGCAGGTGGGCACCGGCATGCGTGGCATGTGTCTTGCGACGCGGTCGTGTTGCCTTGCAGGGATCCCGACGTTGCAGCTCGAACAGTTCACGACCGAGTCCTACCCGGTGCACCAGCGTCCGCAGGCGTGGCGTGCCGCACTCGAGCCGCACCAGCTTCGCGCCTGCGAGACGCCCTCGGCCGCGCCGCTGCACGGCCGGCTGGCGGCGGGTCGGACGGCGCGCGGCGTGGGCCTGGCGCGCGTGGCCTCCTCGCCGCAGACGCTGGAGCCGCTGCACGGCGACGCGGGCCATGTGTGGATCGCACTGCTGCAGGCCGGCCAGGCGCATCTGCAGCCCGGCGACGGCCAGCCGGCCCTTGCCCTCGCTGCGGGCGATGTGGTGTGGGGCGCCACGCGCAGCGCGGCGCAGCTGGTGTTCCAGACGGACTTCCGCCAGTTCCACGTCTCGCTGCCCGCGCGTGCCTTCCCCGCCGGCCTGCGCGGCGCGCAGGGCACGGCCCTGGGCCACCTGCCCGGGCGCAGCGGCATGGGCCGCCTGCTGGCCGGCACCCTCGGCGCGCTGGAGGACGCCCTCGACAGCCTGGGCGACGACGACATCGCGCCGCTGGAGCATTCGCTGTCCGAGCTCATCGCCGCACGCATGGCCGCGCGGCCGGGCGACGCTCCCGCCGGCATCAGCAACACGCAGGCCGCAACCTTCCGGCGCGTGTGCCAGTTCATCGAAGGGGCGCTGAGCGACCCTGCGCTCTCGCTGGCGGCGGTGGCGGCGCAGGAGCGCGTGTCCGAGCGCCTGGTGCAGAAGCTCTTCGAAGGCCAGGGCCTGACCTTCACCACCTACCTGCGCCAGCGCCGGCTGGAGCGCTGCCGCGCCGACCTGGCCAACCGCCAGTACGGCCACCTGTCGATCTCGGACATCTGCTTCCGCTGGGGCTTCAACGACGCGGCCCATTTCAGCCATGCCTTCCGCGACCGCTATCGCATGTCGCCGCGGCAGTACCGGCAGCAGGCCAACGAGGCCAGCCAGCAGCGCCTGCGCAAGCGCATCCAGCGCGGCTGGCCCTCGGGCTATTTCGAATCCGGCAGCCGGCCCGAGCCGCAGGCCGATGCGCCACGCGGCACCACCGCCGGCCACGCCACGGCACAGGCACCGGCCCCCTCGGCCGCCGCCGGCCAGACCGGCCGCCACCACCATCTGCCGGCTACGCCCGAAACCATCCACTGGGGCTACTTCAGCCGCACCATCCCGCCGGTGCTCACCGTGGCCTCGGGCGACATCGTGACCATCGAGACGCTGACCCAGCATGCGTACGACGACCACGAGCGCATGATCAAGGGCGACTCGGGCGCCGAGCGCGTCTTCCACTGGACGCGCGAGCACAAGGCGGTGGACCGGCGCGGCGCCGGCCCCACCGACGCCTCCATCTACGGCCGCGGCAACGGCGAGGGTTTCGGCGTGCACATCTGCACCGGCCCCGTGGCGGTGCAGGGCGCGGAGCCCGGCGACGTGCTGGAGGTGCGCATCCTCGACCTCGCGCCCCGCCTGGCCGCCAACGCGCGCTACGAGGGCCGCGCCTTCGGCAGCAATGCGGCCGCGTGGTGGGGCTTCCATTACGACGACCTGATCGAGGAGCCCAAGCCGCGCGAGGTCATCACCATCTACGAGGTGGACTGCCACCCCGGGCGCATGTGTGCCCATGCCGTCTACAACTTCCGCTGGACGCCGCAGCGCGATCCGCACGGCGTGCTGCACACCACCATCGACTACCCCGGCGTGCCGATCGACCGCAGTGCCATCGTCGAGAACCACGGCGTGCTGGAGGGCGTGAAGATCCCGGTGCGCCCGCACTTCGGCGTCATCGCGCTGGCACCGGCCGAGACGGGGCTGGTGGATTCGATCCCGCCCTCCTCCTTCGGCGGCAACCTCGACAACTGGCGCATCGCCAAGGGCGCCACGGTGTACCTGCGGGTGGCGGTCGACGGCGGCCTGCTGTCGGTGGGCGATCCGCATGCGTCGCAGGGCGACAGCGAGCTGTGCGGCACGGCCATCGAATGCTCGCTGACCGGCGTGTTCCAGCTGGTCCTGCACAAGGCCAAGGACCTGCGCGATGAACCCTATGCCGACATCGACTACCCGCTGGTCGAGACGGCCGACGAATGGGTGCTGCACGGCTTCTCGCATCCCAACTACCTGCAGGAGTTCGGCGACCGGGCGCGCAGCCTGGTGTACGAGAAGTCCTCGCTGGACCCGGCCATGCGCGACGCCTTCCGCAAGACACGGCGCTTTCTCATGACGGCCATGGGGCTGACGGAGGACGAGGCCATCTCGCTGATGTCGGTCGCCGTGGACTTCGGCGTCACGCAGGTGGTGGACGGCAACTGGGGGGTGCATGCCGTGATCCGCAAGGCCCTGTTCGAGGAGAGGCTGGCGAAGGCCCGGGCCAGGACCGCTCCCGGCAGTTGACCCGACTGCCCCGCCGCCGGGCGGGGGCTCAGCGCGGCCCGAAGACGCACTTGCGGATGGACCCGTGCACGCCCCAGTTGCCATCCACCACCTGGGTCACGCCGAAGTCGGCCGCCACGGACATGAGGGCGATGGCCTCGTCCTCGCTGAGCTTGTGCACCGTCATCAGGAAGCGCCGCAGCTTGCGGAAGGCGTCGCGCATGGCCGGGTCCAGCGAGGCGGTTTCCGCCACCGTGGTCTGGCCCTCGGGGCCCAGCGTCGCCAGGTAGTTGGCATAGGTGAAGCCATACACCGACCACAGTTCTTCGGTCTCCAGGAGCGGATGGTCCAGCCCTTCGAGCAAGGTGCCGGGCAGGTCGGCCTTCTTGTGCAGCACCAGCTCGAACTCGCCGGTCAGCGAGCATTCGATGGCGGTGCCGCCCAGCTCGCTGTCACCCTGTGCCGCATGCGGATCGCCCACCGAGAAGTAGGCGCCGGCCACCGCCACCGGGTAGTACATGCGCGCGCCCTTGCCCACGCGCCAGTCGTCGATGTTGCCGCCGCTGTAGCTGGGCGGAATGGAGCTGACGAAGTCGGCCTCGGCGGGCGCCAGCCCCATGGTGCCGAAGTGCAGCCGGGCCGGCACCTGTACGTTGCGCAGGATGTCCTCGCGCCGGCGCACCGTGGCCGGGTCCACCTTCACGCCGGGATAGTCGATGGTGGGATGCACCACGCCGTCGGGGTCGGTCTGCGGCGTCCACACATAGTTGTAGACGGCGCGTGCCGTGGGCTCGGCGGTGGTGTCCAGCTCGAAGATGGTGATCACCTCGCGCGGCTTGGGCTCCTCGATCAGGTCGCGGTACTGGAAGCCCCAGGACGCTGCGGCGTTGGAGCCGAAGCTGCGGCCCAGGAAGGCATGGTTGCAGCTGGGGCGCGGCATCACGTCGAGGATGCGCACCTCCAGCACGTCGCCCGGCTCGGCGCCTTCCACCACCACCGGCCCGGTCAGCAGGTGCACGCCCACGCCCTCGCCTTCGCCATAGGTGAAGGGGCCGGTGGTGGGCCCGGCGCCGCGGCGCGGAACGGCCTTGTGCTCGCAGGTCCAGGCGAACACCGATTCGGCGCCCGGGTCGCCGGCCACCATGCGCTCGTGGTCGTCGTTGGCATGGTGGGTCAACGTCTCGATGGTGACGCGGTCGCCCGAGCGCACGGTGAGCGCGGGCGCCACGGCCTTGCTGAAGTAACCCCAGTGCACCGTTTGGGGAGAGACACGGAGAAGGTGATGCATCGTCGGTTCTGCAGGAAAGAAGGAGGATCGATGGTCAGCGCTCGGCCGCCATCACGTTGAGGAAGCGGGCCGTCTGCGGATGCTGTGGCCGGGTGAGGACCTCGCGCGCGGGCCCGCTCTCGACGATGCGGCCGCCCGCCAGGAAGACCACGCGGTCGGCCACGTCGGCCGCGAAATGCAGCTGGTGGGTGGAGATGACCAGCGCCAGCCCGCCGTCCTGCGCCAGGGAGCGGATCACCTCCAGCACCTCGTTGACCAGGGCTGGGTCGAGCGCGGAGGTGGGCTCGTCCATCAGCAGCACGCGCGGCCCGGGCGCGATGGCCCGTGCGATGGCGACGCGCTGCTGCTGGCCGCCCGACAGGTGCCGCGGCAGCGCATCGGCGCGGTGCGACAGGCCCACGCGCGCCAGCAGCTCGCGCGCCCGCTGCTCGGCCCGCTCGGCCGTCCAGCCATGCACCCAGCGCAGCGGCCCGGCGATGTTCTCGAGCGCCGACAGATGCGCGAACAGGTTGAACTGCTGGAACACCATGCCCACGCCCACCCGGGCCCGCTCGCGCGCCAGGTCGGCCGGGCTCATGCGCTCGCCGCCGGCCTGGTAGCCCAGGCGCTGGCCGTCGACCACGATGTGGCCGGCGTCCCAGTCCTCCAGGTGGCTGATGCAGCGCAGCAGCGTGCTCTTGCCCGAGCCGCTGGGGCCCAGCAGGGCCACCACCTCGCCGACGGCCACGTCGAGCGCCAGGTCCGCCAGCACCGTCTGGCCGCCGTAGGTCTTGCTGAGCCCGCTCACGCGGACCACGGTCGGCGCCTCGGCCAGGACGGCTGCGCGTTCGGCACGGGCGGCGTCCGAGGCGGCCGCGGCGCCGGTGGTCGCACGCGGACTTTCATCGTCATGCACGACTGACAGCTCCGGGGCCGGCGTGGCCGCCAGCACCGGCGCGCGCCGCCAGGGCAGCCAGCGCGCCAGGCCCTGCAGCGTGGCCTGCCGGTCGAGGTCGAAGCGTGCCTCCAGGCACAGCTGCACCAGGCTGATGCCACCGGTCAGCACCAGGTACAGCAGGCCCGAGGCGAAGAAGACGGAGAAGAAGTCGAAGGTGGACGACGCCAGCTGCGTGCTGCGCAGCGTCAGCTCCTGCACCGCGATGACCGAGGCGAGCGACGAGTTCTTGAGCGTGCTCACCGCCTCGTTGCCCATGGCCGGCAGCATGGCGCGCAGGGCCTGCGGCGCGATGATGCGGCGCATGAGCATGCGCGGCGTCAGGCCCAGGGCCTGGCCGGCCAGCACCTGGCCGCGCTCCACGCCCAGCACGCCCGAGCGCACCATCTCGGCGATGAAGGTGGCCTCGTTGAAGGCCAGCGCCAGCCCGGCGGCCACCAGGCCCGGCATGCGGATGCCCACATGCGGCAGCGCGTCGTAGAAGAACACCATCTGCAGGATCAGCGGCGTGCCGCGGAAGATCACCGCATAGGCGCGGGCGAAGGCGGCCAGCGGGCGGAACCGGCTGAGCTGCATCGCCGCCAGCAGCAGCCCGATCACCGCCCCGCCTGCCAGGCCGATGCCGGTCGCCGCGAGTGTGAATCCGATGCCCCACAGCAGGTAGGGCATCGTCAGGTAATGAAGAAACAGGTCCATCGGGCCACTCCCGGGCGGCCGGGGCCGCCCGGGACCAGGTCAACTCACTTGGCCAGGACCAGGCGCGGGGCTTCGAGGTTCTCGACCGGCAGGCCGTTCTTCTTGAGCATCTCGGTGTGGGCGCCGGACTTCTGCAGCGCCACCAGCGCGGCCATCACGGCATCGCGGAAGTCGGTCTTGCCCTTGGGCACGGCGATGCCCACCGAGTACGGAATGGTCACGGCCAGGGCCTTCTCCAGCTTGTCCGGGTAGGCCTTGACGGCGCTGTCGACCGTGTTGACGTCGTTGATGTAGGTGTCGGCACGGCCGGCCAGGATGGCCTGGATGCAGCTCTGGTTGTTGTCGTAGAGCTGGATCTGCGGCTCGGGCTTGCCCGCGGCCTTGCACTGCGCGGCCAGGGCCTGGATCAGCGGCACTTCCACATAACCCGTGTTCTCGGCCGCGACGGTGCCGCACAGCGAGGTGTCGATGCCGGTGATCTTCTTCGGGTTGCCCTTGGCCACCAGCACGCCGTCGAACACCTTGGAATAGGTGATGAAGTCGGCCGCCTTGGCGCGCTCCTCGGTGGCGTAGATGTCGGAGATGACGATGTCGGCCTGGCCCGACTGCAGCGTGGTGAGCAGCGCCGCGAAGGTCACGGGCTTGTAGCTGAGCTTGAAGCCCAGGCAGGCGCCGATCGTCTCGCCCAGGTCGATGTCGAAGCCGATGTAGCGCTCGGGGTTCTTGGGGTCGATGGTCTCGTAGCCCGGCGTGTGCGGATTGATGGCATTGACCAGCGTCTTGCCCTTGAACTGCGGGTACTTGGCCTGCAGCGCCGCACATTCGCTGGGCGTGGGAAAGACCTCGGCATGGACCGCGCCGGCGGCCCCCAGCGCCAGGGCGACGGTGCCCAGGGCAGTGGCCAGCAGCCGGCGCAGACGCACCGGCCAGGCAGGGCGGGACGGGCGCTGGCCCGGGACGACGAGGGGGCTGTTCATGGGACGGAAACTCCTGGTGAGGCGGCCCGCCGGACCCCATGTCCGGCTTTGCTGCACCGCGTCAAACCAGTTTAGGAACGGCCTCCCGAAGGCACTTGTCTGGGAGCGCACGAGTCCTTGTGTGGCGCGTCGCTTCCCGTAACGGCCCTAATGCAGCGCCGCCGGGCGCGCGTAGCCGGCGAAGTCGCGGTCCAGCACCTGCTTGAAGAAGGGCGACCTGAAGGCCGTCTGCAGGTCGGCCACCCAGGGCGCGCCCTTGTCGGGCGTGCGCACGGCCGCCACCAGGAGGTAGTAGTCGGGCGTCTTCTCCAGCGCCACCGCATCGGTGAGCTTGAGGCCGGACGAGATGGCGAAGTTGCCGTTGATGACCGAGAAGTCGGTGTCGTCCAGCGCACGCGGCAGCTGGGCGGCTTCGAGCGGCACGAAGCGCAGCTTCTTCGGGTTGTCGGCGATGTCCTTCTCGGTGACCTTGAGCGGGTCGACGCCGGCCTTGGTCTTGACCAGGCCGTACTGCTCCAGGAAGACGAAGGTGCGCGCCAAGTTGGTGGGGTCGTTGGGCACGGCGATGCGCGCGCCCTCCTTCACCTCGGCCACGGTCTTGAACTTGCGCGAGTACAGGCCCAGTGGCGCGATGGGGCCCTGCACCACCTCCGCGAGGTCCAGCTTGTTCTTCTCGGCGAAGTTCCTGAGGTAGATGATGTGCTGGAAGTAGTTGGCGTCCAGCGAGCCCTGCGCCAGGGCATGGTTGGGCTGCACGTAGTCGCTGAACTCGACGAGCTTGACCTTGTAGCCCTTCTGTTCGAGCTGCGGCTGGATGCCGCGTCGCAGCACCTCGATGTTGGAGCCGGCAGTGGTGCCGATGACCAGCTCCTTCTTGGCGGCGGCAGGCTGCTGCGCCAGCGCGGGCAGGGCCAGGAAAGCGGCCAGGCTGGCCAGGACGACGTGACGACGGAACAGGGACATGGAAAGGAGCCGAGGGGAGAGGAAGGAAAGGAGAGAAGCGGTCAGCGCTTGTCCAGCCGGTGCGCGATGGCATTGCCACCGAACTGGATGATCTGCACCAGCACCACGAGCAGGGCCACGGTCAGCAGCATCACGTCGGTCTGGAAGCGGTAGTAGCCGTAGCGGATGGCGAGATCGCCGATGCCGCCGCCGCCCACCACGCCGGCCACGGCCGAGTACGACAGGAAGCTCACGGCCAGCACGGTGAGGGCCAGCACCAGGCCCGAGCGGGCCTCGCGCACCAGCACCCGCCAGACGATCTGCAGTTCGGAGGCGCCCATGGCATGGGCCGCCTCGATGACGCCACGCGGCACCTCGCGGATGCTCTGCTCCACCAGCCGCGCGAAGTACGGAATGGCCGCCACCGACAGCGGCACGGCCGCCGCCAGCGGCCCGATGGAAGTGCCGGCGATCACCCGCGTGAAGGGCACCAGCGCCACCAGCAGGATGATGAAGGGGAAGGAACGCACGGTGTTTACCACCCAGCTCAGCACCAGGTAGGACGGCCGGTGGCCCAGCGACTGCCCGGGCCCGAGCAGGAAGAGCAGCACGCCCAGGGGGCCGCCGAGCACGATGGCCGCACCGAGGCCGATGGCCAGCATCAGCAGCGTCTGCTGGGTGGCCGTCCAGAGCTCGGGAAGGATGGCGAGGATGTTCTCAGACATGGGCGAAACGGGCGGTGGAGAGGGAGGACGGGCCGGCGTCGGCCCCCGGCGTCGTGCGGCCGGCCGAGGAGGCGGCCGGTGCGGCGGGCGCGGGCGGAGACCAGGGCCGCTGCGCGATCTGCTCGGCCAGCTCGCGGCCCAGGCTGCTGTGGCGCGGCTGGGCCGCCACCTGGTCGACGTCGAACTGCTCCACCAGCGCGCCCTGCTCCAGCACGGCGACGCGGCGGCACAGCTGCTGCACCACGGGCAGCTCGTGCGTGACGATGACGATGGTCACCCCCAGGCGCTCGTTGATCTCGCGCAGGGTATGCAGCAGGGCGCGCGTGGTCTCGGCATCGAGCGCCGAGGTGGGTTCGTCGCACAGCAGCACGTCGGGCCGCGGCGCCAGCGCACGGGCGATGGCCACGCGCTGCTTCTGGCCGCCCGAGAGCTGCGCCGGGTAGGCGCTGGCCTTGTCCGCCAGGCCGACCAGGGCCAGGCATTCCTTCACCCGCGCCTCGATGTCGGCGCGCGAATGGCGGCCGTGGATGCGCAGCGGGAAGGCCACGTTCTCGGCCACGGTCGCGTTCTGCAGCAGGTTGAACTGCTGGAAGATCATACCGATGGACTGGCGCGTCTCGCGCAGCTCGCGGCGCGACAGGCGGGTGAGGTCGCGGCCGTTGACCTGCACCCGGCCGCCGTCGGGCCGCTCCAGCAGGTTGATGAGGCGCAGCAGCGTGGACTTGCCGGCGCCGCTCTTGCCGATGAGGCCGAAGACCTCGCCGCGGCCGATGGCCAGCTGCAGCGGCTGCACGGCGGTGAAGCGCCGGCCGTCGGGCAGCGCGAATTGCTTGTGCACGCCGTCGAGCCGGATCAGGGGCTCGTCGGTGGCGACGTTGTGGGGGACAAGGCTCATGGGTCTGGCAGGAAGGGCCGGCAGGGCAAGGCACCGCGCGGCCCGGCATGGCGAAGGCCCGACTGTGGGCCGACCTGCTTCGAAAACAAACGAATGAATCCGGCGTTGCTCATGAGGAAAACATCTTTGGCGCGCCACGTCCTCCCGCGCTGCGCCGTTATGCGCCGCCCGGCTAAGCAATGGCGGAATGCTTCGTTCGTGCCGGACGGCCGGCGACGCACAGTGCGCCTCCCGGGCTGCTCCAGGCCTCATTCCCGACGATCCGCGCCATGTCCTCCCCCTTCCGTCCCCAGCGCCTTGCGGCGCTCTCGCTTCTCGGCCTGGCGGCTTTCGCCGCGCACGCGGCCGAACTGGCCGTGGGCTTCATGCCCGGTCCCTACCGCGACGCCTTCGCCAAGGGCATCGCGCCGCAGCTCGAAAAAAAGGGCTACCAGATCCGCTATGTCGAGTTCAGCCAGGGCGTGCAACCCAACGACGCGGTGCAGCGCGGCAACATCGACGCCAACATCTTCCAGCACACGCTCTACCTGCAGGCCACCAACAAAAGCCAGGGCTTCGACCTGGTGCCGGTGGTGCATGTGCCGACCCCGCCGATGGGCCTGTATTCGCAGAAGCACAGCAAGCTGGCCGATGTGCCCGACGGCGCCACGGTCACCCTGCCGGCCGACCCGGTCAACGCGGCGCGCGCGCTCAACATCCTGGCGGGGCTGGGCTGGGTGCAGCTCAAGCCGGGCGTGGACCCGATCAGCGTCTCCGAGCGCGACGTCGTCGCCAACCCCAAGCGGCTCAAGCTGGTGCCGCTGGACGCGGCCCAGGCGCCGCGCTCGCTGGCCGATGCCGACCTGGCGGCCGTGCAGGGCAACTTCGCCGTCGCCTCGGGGTTGAAGCTCACCGACGCACTCAAGCTCGAAGACATGACGCTGCCCTACGTGAACGTGGTGGCCGTCAAGCGCGGCAACGAGAACGCGGCCTTCGCCCGCGACATCGCCGAGGCCTACCGCTCGGCCGAGTTCCAGCGCGTCTTCCGCGCCAACCCGGTGTGGGCCGGCTACCGGCTGCCCGACTACTTCACGGCGTCGCAATGAGCGCAGCGCCCTTCTTCGACCGCCCCGCCGCCGACACCTGGCAGGCCCGCGCCCATGGGTTGCGACAGGCGCTGCAGGCGGACGCGCCCGTGCGCGACCAGGCGGGCGGCCGGCCCGTGGCGGCGCTGGCGCTGCTCAAGGGCAGCGGGCTGCTGCCAGCGCTGGTGCCCGTGCATCAGGGCGGCGGAGGCGCTTCGGTGTCCAGCCTGTTGCGCGCCGTGCGCGAGCTGGCCCGCACCGATGCCTCGGTCGCCTTGCTGCTGGGCCATCACATCGCGGCCGTGCTGGGCCTGGCGGTGCACGGCAGTGCACAGGCCCAGGCCCTGCTGGACGCCACAGCCCGACAGCGCTGGCTGTGGACGCATCCGCTGGACACCGACCTGCCCACGCTGGGCGCCCGGCGCATCGGCGCGGGCTGGCTGCTCGACGGCACGCTGCATGCCGCCGCCGGCCTGCATGCGGCCGACCGCCTGCTGCTGAGCTGGCCCGACGTGCGCGGACCGCGTGTGACGGCCAGTCTGCGGCTGGACCATCCCGGCGTCGGCCAGCCCGTGCTGGACGACGGCTTCGGCCTGCGCCAGGCGGGCGGCGGCACCCTGCTCCTGTCGGCCGTCCAGCTGGCCGAGGCCGAACTTCTCGGCGCTGCGGCCCGGCCCACCTCACCGCGCGCCGACCTCCCCGTCCTGCTGCAGCAGGCTGCGCAGCTGGAGGTCTTCATCGGCAGCGCATGGGGTGCGCTGGAGGAAGGCCGCGCCTACACCCTCACCGCCTCGCGGCCGTGGATCCATTCGGGCGTCGAGCGCCACGAGGACGATCCTTGGATCCAGCGCCGCTATGGCGAACTCGCGCTGCGGGTGCAGGCGGCCACCGAACTGGCCGACCGCGCCGGTCGGGACTTCGACCTGGCCCGGGCGGCCGGGGACGACCTGAAGGACGCCGCCCGCGATGCGCTGGCCGTGCAGATCGCTACCGCCCATCTGGAAGCCGCCGAGGCCGCCGACGCCGCGGGCAGCGGCATCTTCGAGCTGATGGGCGCACGCTCGGCCACGGTCGCCAACGGCTACGACCGCTTCTGGCGCGACACGCGCACGCTGCGCCTGGCGCAGCGCACCGACGCCCGCCAGCGCACGCTGGGCCGCTGGCTGCTGGGCGGCGCCGTGCCGCTGCCCCCGCCGGTCATGCCCGCCGCCGCCTTCGCCGCCCCCTCGCCATGAGGGCCCGCCGCACAGCCCACGCAGGAGTCCTTTCCTTGAGCGCCGTCATCCTTCCCCACCCCACGTTGCAGGAACAGCCACCGCCGCCGCTGTTCGAGCCCGAAAGCGCCAATCCCTACATCACCCGCGCCGCGGCGCTGCGGGCGCTGTTCGCCCGTGACGCCGCGCAGCGCGACCGCGCCGGCGGCCGACCCTCGGCGCAGATCGCCCTGCTGCGGCAGGAAGGCCTGCTCGCACTGCTGCTGCCCACGGCCGTGGGCGGCGAGGCCCAGCCCTGGTCGACGGCCCTGCGTATCACGCGGCTGCTGTCGCAGGTGGACAGCGCTGTGGGCCACCTCTACGGCTACCACTACGTCAGCATGCTCGGCCTGGGGCTGCGCCAGGTGCCGGCCCAGGTCGAGCCGCTGTGGCGCCGCTCCGCGCAGGCCCAATGGTTCTGGGGCAACACGGCCAACAGCTTCTCCAAGAGCCTGTTCGGGCGCCGCGAGGGCGATCACTTCGTGCTCGACGGCTTCCGACCCTTCACCTCGGGCTCGCATGTGGCCGACTGGCTCTCCATCGCCTGGGAGGATGCGGCCACCGGCGAGCGCCGCGCCGCCGCCATCGAGGCCCACCGCCCGGGCGTGGTGATCGAGGACGACTGGGACGGCATCGGCCAGCGGCAGACCGGCAGCGGTCGGGTCAGCTTCCATGGCGTGCGCGTGCATGCCGACGAGGTGCTGGGGCCGCCCGCCCCGCTCGACCCGACCCGCGCCCCTGCCGAGCCCTGGCGCACCGTCGTGCCGCTGCTGCAGCAGAGCGTGCTGCTGAACGTCTTCGTGGGCAGCGCACAGGGCGCCGTGCGTACCGCGCGCGACACGCTGCTGGACGCGCCCACCGCGCGCCGGCTGCAGCACGACCCCGCCGTGCAGCGCGTGCTGGGCGAGCTGTGGAGCCGCACCCGCGCCGCCACCGCGCTGGCCGACCGCGCCCTGCGCGCGCTGGACGCCGCCACCGCACGCGGCGTGCATCTCACGGCCGAGGAGCGCGGCGACGCCGCCGTCGCCATCGCCGCGGCCAATGGGCTGGCCGGCGAGGTCGCGCTGCAGGCCGCCACGGGCCTGATCGAAGCGCTCGGACCGCTGGCCGCCGACCGCGGCGCCGGGCTCGACCGCTTCTGGCGCAACGTGCGCATCCACACCCTGCACAACCCGGCCGAATACAAGGTCCGCAACGTCGGCCGCCACTTTCTTTCGGGCCAGCCGCCCGCCCCTGGAACCTTCCAATGACCGCCACACGCCCCCGCCAGCTGCACCTCAACATCAACGCCCTGCATTCGGGCTTCGTGCCCTCCGCCTGGCGCCTGCCCGAAAGCGCGCCCGACGCCTTCATCGACGTACACCACTACGTGCGCCTCGCGCGCATCGCCGAGGCCGGCAAGCTCGACGCGATCTTCCTGGCCGACAACGCCGCCATTGTCGACCAGATCGACTTCCGCCCCATCACCGCGCTGGAGCCCACGGTGCTGCTCACCGCCGTGGCCGCCGCCACCACGCACCTGGGCGTGATCGGCACCGCCTCCACCAGCTACAACGAGCCCTACAACATCGCGCGGCGCTTCGCCTCGCTGGATCTGGTGAGCGGCGGCCGCGCGGGCTGGAACGTGGTGACCACCGCCGACCTGCCCTCGGCCCGCAATTTCGGCCTGGAGGCCGTGCCCGACCATGCCCAGCGCTACCGCCGCGCCGACGAGTTCACCCAGCTGGTGAAGGACCTGTGGGACAGCTGGGAAGACGACGCCTTCATCGGCGACAAGGCCACAGGCCGCTTCGTGGACCTGGCCAAGGTGCATCCGGTGCGCCACCGCGGCGAGTTCTTCTCGGTGCAGGGGCCGCTGAACCTGCCGCGTTCACCCCAGGGCCGGCCGGTGCTGGTGCAGGCCGGTGCCTCGGCCGACGGCCGCGAGCTGGCCGCACGCCATGCCGAGGCCGTCTTCAGCGCCTCGCAGTCCTTCGAGGAATCGCTGGACTACGCCCGCGGCCTCAAGCAGCGTGCCGAGGCCCTGGGCCGCGGGCCCGACGCGGTGAAGGTGCTGGCGGGCCTGACCACCATCGTCGGCAGCACCGAGGCCGAGGCCCGCCGCCGGCGCGACCAGCTGGTGGACCTGATCCCGTGGAACTACAGCCTGACCCGCCTGGCCGGGACGCTGGGCGTGCCCGTGGACCGGCTGAAGCTGGACGAGCGCCTGCCCGAGGACCTGGCCCTGCCGGGCGGCGGCAACGGCAACCACACCTTCTTCCATGCCACCCTGGCGCATGCGCGGCGCGGCCAGTTCACCGTGCGTCAGCTGATCCGCGAGCTCGCCGGCGGCGGCGGCCACCGCGTGATCGTCGGCACGCCCGAACAGATCGCCGACGACATCGAGCACTGGTTCAAGGCCGGCGCCGCCGATGGCTTCAACCTGATGCCCGACCAGTTGCCGGGCGGGCTGCAGGACTTCGTGGACGGCGTGGTGCCGATCCTGCAGCGGCGCGGCATCTTCCGCACGGCCTACGAGGGCCGGACGCTGCGCGAGCACCTGGGGCTGGCGCGGCCGGCCGGGCGCGAGGCGACGCGTCGGGCGGCCTGAGCGCTGCGCCATGCACCCTGCTTGGCGCGGGCCGTCCGGACGCGCTGGCCCCCTTCACCCTGAGCCCGGCTGGCCCTGTTCCTGCGCCGCCGCCTGCAGCATCCAGTCACGCACCGCACGCACAGCGGCGTCGCCTTCACGTTCGGTGTTGAGCACCAGGGTGTAGTCGGGCGCACGCCAGCTGGTCGTCCGCAGAGGACACACCAGCCGCCCGGCCGCAACATCGCGCTGAATCAGCGGCAGCGACAGCAGCGCCACGCCCAGGCCTTCGACCGCGGCAGCCTGCTGCAGGAACACATGCTCGAACTCCATCTGCCGCGCGGGCAGAAGCCGGGGGACACCAGCCTGGCGCAGCCACTGGCTCCAGGCGCCCCGGGTGCTGGCGGAGTGCAGCAGGGTGTGGTGGCGAAGATCCTCCACGCTGCCGATGGGACGGTCGCTCAGCAGCGCCGGACTGCAGGCCGGCAGCCGCTCGTCCGCCATGAGTCTGAGCGAGACGAGGCCGGCGCCCTGCTCAGGCCCGGACCGCACGCCGATGTCGAAGGCATCGCCCACATAGCGCAGCCTGCGTGAGGTGGTGGACACCACCACATCGACGTCCGGAAAGCGCCGCTGGAACTCGGGCAATCGGGGCAGCAGCCAGCTCAACGCGAAGCTGACCAGCGCATTGACCTTGACCGTTCCCGACACGCGCGCAGCGGGCCTGCGCTCGCGCAGCCGGGCCGAGCCCGCGGCCAGCCGGTCGAAAGCGGCGCCGACATCGGCGAACAGGGTCGCGCCCTCGGCGGTCAATTGCACACCGCGGGCCCGGCGCTCGAACAAGGGCTTGCCGAACCATTGCTCCAGCAGGCGGATCTGCTTGCCGACCGCCCAATGGGTCACGTTCAGCGCCACCGCCGCGGCCGCAAAGCTTCCGTGCGTGGCCACGGCCTCGAAGCTGCGCAGCGCATTGAGCGGCGGCACCTGCCCACGGCCCGGTTCGGTCTCGGCAGGCTCAACAGAAGAGGGACTTTTTCTCCCCATAGGCGCGAGATTATGTCTGTGGTGAGGCAGGCAGCGCCGGCTTAGCATCGAGCCCATGACCACCCATCGCCTCCTCCCCGCCGACGCGGCCGAAGGACGGCAAGGCCGGTCGGAGCCCAAGCGCGTGCTCTGGGTGTCGTGCGTCGCCCATGCGCTGCACGACGGCTACACCGACCTGATTTATGTGCTGCTGCCGCTCTGGCAGACCGAGTTCGGTCTGAGCTACGGCGCCCTGGCTGTTCTGCGTGCGGTCTATGGCGGCACCATGGCCAGTCTGCAGCTTTCGGCAGGGCGGCTGTCGCAGTGGATCGGACGGCGCGCCACGCTCGCGTTGGGGACGCTGCTGGCCGCCCTGGGCTACGCGGTCGCCGGCCTGTCGGGCAGCCTGCTCAGCCTGTGCGTGGCGCTGGCGATCTCGGGCGTCGGTTCGAGCACGCAGCACCCGCTGGCCTCCGCCGCCGTCTCCCAGGCGTACGGTGCGCGCGCCCGCGGCCCCCTGGGCATCTACAACTTCGCCGGCGATCTGGGCAAGGCTGCCCTGCCCGCAGCCATGTCCTTCCTGCTGGTCTGGATGCCCTGGCGACATGCGCTGTGGACGGTCGCTGGGGCAGGCCTCGTGGCGGCCGTCGCCATTGCACTTCTTCTCCCGTCCCAGGCACGGCCTGCGCCGGCCAGGCATGCGCAGGAGCACGGCCGCGGCCTCCCGGCATCGAACACCGGCTTCCGGCTTCTGCTGGCCATCGGCGTGCTCGACACGGCCGTGCGCATGGGCATGCTGACCTTCCTGCCCTTCCTGCTGCAGAGGAAGGGCATCTCGCCAGCCATGCTGGGCACCGCCCTGGCACTGGTGTTCATCGGCGGCGCAGCGGGCAAGTTCCTCTGCGGCTGGCTGGGCGAGCGTCTCGGCCTCACCGGCACCGTGCTCGTCACCGAAGGCGGCACCGCGGCGTGCATCGTGGCCGTGATGCTGTGCCCCTTGTGGCCAGCCCTGGTCCTGCTGCCCTTGCTGGGGCTGATGCTCAACGGCACCTCGTCGGTGCTCTACGGCAGCGTGCCGGACATGGTCGCACCGGATCGGACCGAGCGCGCCTTCGCCGTGTTCTACACGGGCACCATCGCCTCGGGCGCCGTGTCGCCCATCGCGTACGGCCTGCTCGGCGACCAAGTGGGCCTCGTTGCGGCGACCTTCGCCACGGCGCTGACGGCCCTGGCGATCATTCCCCTGGCCTGGGTCCAGCGCGCGCACATGCGCTCAGAAAGTCCAGCGGGCCGATAGCCGCACGCTGCGCGGCTCCATCGGATGGACATGGCGGTCGGCGATGCCGCCGCCGCAGCGGTCGGACAGTACCTCGCTCGCCGTGCACGAGGCGTAGAAGTACTCGATGTCGTTGCCCTTCCTGCCCGCGAGGTTGAACACCTGCAGTCCCAGCGTGAGCTGCCGGTTGACGGCGTAGGTGCCGCCGAAGTTGAGCAGCGTGACGGGTCGCGATCGCACGCTGTCCAAGGTGTCCAGTGCCCGCGGGCCCATGTACCGAAGGCGCAGCGTGGCCATCCACGGGCCTTGCTGCCACACCACACCAGCCGCCGCCACGCGCTCGACGGCGTTGTCCACGAAGTTGCCCTCGCCGTCCGGCGAGGCGCCGCGGAACCGGGCGCGGGACCAGGCCAGGTCGGCCTCCACGCGCCAACGCCCGTCGATCTGCCAGCGCAGCGTCGATTCCACGCCATGGCGCTTGCTCGCGCGCCCGGGCTCCGTGGTGCCCGCATCGCCGACATAGACCAGCTCCGACCCCAGTTGCAGCTGCCACACGGCGACGGTCAGGCTCAGGCGCTCGTCGGGCTGGAAGCGCCAGCCCAACTCCGAGCCGGTGCCCTTGACCAGCGCCGGCACCCGCTCGGCCGGCAGGCCGGTCTGCGGATCGAGCCGGATGGTGGCACCGCGCACGTCGTTGCTGTGGAAGCCCTGCCCGGCGTTCAGGTAGAGCTCGTGGGCCGGCGCGACGGTCCAGGCCAAGCCAGCCTTCGGTGACAGCAGCGACTGATGGCCGCGGCCACTGTTGAGGGCGCCGTACACGGGCTCGCGGCCCTGCACGTCGTAGCCCAGCCAGGTGCCGCGCAGGCCGACATAGCTGCGCACGTTCGCGCCCAGCTCGACCAGCTGCTGGGCATGCAGGGCGATCTGGTCCTCGGACACCTTGTCGTTGCGCACGGTGCCCAGGCGCTGGCGGAACTGGCTCGGATACAGCCCCACCTCGCCGATGCGGTCGCCGCGCCACTCGGCACCGACGCTCAGGATCCCGTCCAGCCCACCGATGCGGTTGGGCCGCCGGTGCGTGGCCTGTGCGCCGTAGATGCGACGGCGATCCGTCTGCTCGAACTGGTCGCCCTGGGCCGGATTGGCCAGGAAGTAGGTGAAGTCGGAGAACAGGCCGAAGCGGTAGTCGATGGCATAGGCACTCAGCTCGGTGTCGCCCTCGGGGCCCTTGTCGAACCAGCTGGCCGACAGCGACAGCCGACGCGTCCGCCCCCCGTCCGTGGGGTTGAGGCTGCCGAAGCGGGAGAGCTCGCCACTGTCCACCAGCCGCTGCGGAATCTGGTCGGTCGAGGTCCACCGGCTCTGGTAAGCCATGGCGGTGACGCTCAAGCCGCGGCTGGCCGAGCCCTGCGAATAGCGCAGCACCGCATTCGTCTTGCGCAGATGTTCGGGCACCTGCCACGGACCGTCGTTGCCTTCCAGCTCCACGGCGCCCAGCCAGGTCTGGTCATCCACCGTGCGCGAGCCCGCTGCCAGCAGGCGCCGCAGGCCGTTCTGCCCCAGGGTGAATTCCGCGAAGGGACTGTCGAGCACGCTCACATAGTCCAGGCTGGCGCTGCCGGCCAGGGAGAAGTCGCCACTGTCGGCAAAGTACGGGCCCTTGCGGTAGCGCACGCCCGAGACCAGTTCGGGAATCAGGAAGTTGAGGTCTGCAAAGCCCTGGCCGTGGCCGTGCGTGGGCATGTTGACCGGCATGCCCGCCACGCGCATGGCGAAGTCGGTGCCGTGGTCCAGGTTGAAGCCTCGCAGGAAGTACTGGTTGGCCTTGCCATCGCCCGAATGCTGCGTGGCCACCACGCCGGGCACCGCCTCGACGATGTCGCCCGGCCGCAGCTTGGGCCGACTCTGGAAGGAGGCCTTCTCGGC
The DNA here is from genome assembly GCF_003350475.1 of Pseudacidovorax intermedius. Classification (GTDB taxonomy): domain Bacteria; phylum Pseudomonadota; class Gammaproteobacteria; order Burkholderiales; family Burkholderiaceae_C; genus Xenophilus; species Xenophilus intermedius. The sequence goes on along the minus strand of NZ_QQAV01000007.1, from coordinate 142,403 downwards.
GGCACCCTCGCTGGCGCTGTCGGCCGTGCCGATGCTGGCATCGCGCGGTCCCTTGACCGCGATCTCGGGAAGATGGCCCTGTTCGGCAGTCTGGGCATGCAGGGCCGGTGGATGGAGCAGGCTACAGGCAGCGGCCATCCAGGGCGACAGACGCGCAGCAGAAATCGGAGAAATCTTGAGCATGCGCAAATGTATGAAGAATTGCCAATTCCTCATACGTTCCGGCCACCCCATACGCCATCGGGCGTAGGTGACGCCGGCTCAGGTCAACGGGCTGAAGTGCTGGTGCGACGCCTGATCGCCCTTGCCGTGACCGTGCGCCTGACCTGCCACCAGCGGCACCAGGTGGATATTGCCGTGCCGCACGCCACGCTGGGCCACCAGTTGTTCGGCCAACGCCTGTACGGCCGCTGCCGGCCCCCTAAGCACGGCGGTCTCCATGCAATGGTGATGGTCCAGATGAGTGTGAAGGCTGGTGACGACCAGATCATGGTGATCATGCTGCAGGTCGAGCACGCGGCTGGTGACGGCCTGCTCATGGTGGTCGTACACATAGCTCACGTTGGCCACGCAGGCGGCGACACGGGCACGCGCGGTGCTGCGCTGCGCTCCGGCCTCGGCCAGCACCGCATCGCCCAGGCGGGCGCGGATCAGGTCGCGCACCGCCTCGGAACGGTTGGCATAAGCCTTGGCGGCAATGAAGGCGTCGAACTCTTTGGCGAGATCGTCGTCGAGGGAGATGGTGAAGCGCTGCATGGCGCCGATTCTTGCGCACCGGCGTGCGTGCTGCGCCTTTGTGGACGGTCGAACGGCGCTTCAGCCCACCAGCGGCGCCGGCACCGCGGCCAGCAGGCTGCGCGTGTACGCATGCGACGGCTGCGCCAGCACCTCGTCCACCGGCCCCCGCTCCACCACGCGGCCCTGATCCAGCACCACCACGCGGTCGGCCACGTGCCGCACCAGGTTGATGTCGTGCGAGATGAACAGCAGCGCCGTGCCCAGGCGCGACTGCAGCTCTCCGATGAGGTCGATCACCTGGGCCTGGATGCTGACGTCGAGTGCGGAGACCGGCTCGTCGCACACGATGAGCTGCGGCTCCGCTGCGAGCGCGCGGGCAATGGCGAGGCGCTGGCGCTGACCGCCGGAAAGCGTGCGCGGAAGGCGGTCGAGCAGGTCGGTCGCCAGACCCACCTGGGCCAGCAGGGCGCGCACGCGGGCGTCCCGCGCCTCGCCGCGCAGACCGGGCAGGTTCTGCGCCACCACATCGCGAACGCGGTAGCGTGGATCGAAGCTGCTGAGCGGATCCTGCGGGATGTACTGCAGCCGGGGCCGCAGGGCGCGCCGCGACGTCTCGGGCCAGCCCGACCAGGGCTGGCCCAGCAGTTGCACCTCGCCAGCGTCGGGCTCGTCCAGCCCGAGCACGATGCGCGCGCAGGTGGTCTTGCCGGAGCCCGAGGCGCCGACCAGGCCCAGCACCTCGCCCGCCCGCACTTCGAAGGACACATCCGACAGCGCGACGAAGGCCGGCTGCGCACGCAGGCCGCGCCGCCGGTAGCGCTTGCCAATGCCCTGCACGCGCAGCACGGGCTCGCCCGTCGGCGGCTGCCGGGGCGGCAGTGGCTCGCGCTCGATGCGCACGCGCGCCTGGGCCTGGGTTTCGTCCCGAACGAAGCGGGCCGAGGCCAGCCGGCTGCCACGCGACGAGGCGGAGGGCACGGCCGCGATCAACTGTCGCGTGTAGGCCTCGCGCGGCCAGGCCAGCACCTCGCGGGTGGGGCCCGACTCCACCACGCGACCGGCCCGCATCACGATCACCCGGTCGGCGATGCCGGCGACCGCCGACAGGTCATGGCTGATCAGCAGCAACCCCGCCCCGCTCGCACGCACCCGTTCGGCCAGCAGGCCGATCACCTGCTGCTGCAGCGCGGCGTCCAGCGCGGTGGTGGGCTCGTCGGCAATGATCAGGCGCGGCCCGGCGGCGATGGCGGCCGCTATCAGCGCGCGCTGGCGCAGCCCGCCGGACAGCTCGTGGGCATTCTGGTGCAGGCGCTGCTCTGGCTCGGGCATGCCCACCTGCGACAGCGTGTCGATCACGCGGCGGCGCACGGCCGTGCGGCCGCGCAGCAGGCGGTGCTGCGTCAGCACCTCGCCCACCTCGGCGCCGATGGGCCGCAGCGGATCGAGCGAGACCAGCGCGTCCTGCATCACCAGCCCCGCGAAGGTGCCGCGCAGGCGGCGCCAGTCGGCTTCGCCGAAAGCGCGCGCGTCGGCACCGTCGATCAGGAAGCGCTCGGCCTGAACCTGCGCGCCCGGGCCGGCCAGATGGATCAGGGAGCGGGCAGTGACGCTCTTGCCCGAACCCGATTCGCCGACCAGCGCCACGCATTCGCCCGCCTCGATGCGCAGGTCCAGCCCCTCGACCACGGTGCGCAGCCCGCCCGCGGCAGGAAAGCGCACCTGCAGGCCGCGCACGTCCACCAGCGGCGTCGCCGCCTGTACTTCAACGCTCATGACGACTGCCCCTCGAAGCGCCGCTGCAGCGCCTGCCCCAGCACGGTGAAGGCCACCACGGTGAGCGTGATCGCCACGCCGGGGAACACCCCGGGCCACCAGGCCACGCGCAGCACGTCGCGGCTTTCGGCCAGCATCACGCCCCATTCGGGCGTGGGCGGCTGCGGTCCCAGGCCCAGGAAGCTCAGGCCTGAGGCGGCCAGGATGGCCGAGCCCACGTGCACCGTGGCGGTGACGGGCACCGCCACCAGCACGTTGGGCAGCAGGTGGCCCACGAACACTTGCCAGCGGCTGCGGCCGTAGATGACGGCCTGCGTCACGTAGTCGGCGCGGCGCACCAGCTGCGTCTGCGCCCGCACCACGCGACCGAACTTGGGAATGCCGGCAATGCCCACGGCAATGGCAATGTTGGCCAGGCCCGGCCCCAGGAAGACCACCACCAGCATCGCCAGCAGCACGCCGGGAAAGGAGGAGATCACGTCGAACACGCGGGACAGCCCCTCGTTGGCCAGGCGATGGCGCTGGCCCGCCAGCAGACCCAGCAGCACGCCGATGCCCACGGCCAGCGCGGTACTGCCCAGGCCGATGGCCAGCGAGAAGCGGGCGCCATGGACGGTGCGCGCCAGCACGTCGCGCCCGAGCCGGTCGGTGCCAAAGGGATGCTCGACCGAAGGCGGCTGCAGCACGGCCAGGAAGTCGCCCTCCAGCGGATCGTGCGGCGTGAGCCAGCGCGGCGCCAGAGCCGCCACCGCCAGCAGCACCAGGAAGGCGGCCGACAGCAGCACGGCCACCACCGTGGCGGAAGGCCGGCGCAGCCGTCCGCCGAGACGCCGCGGCGCGTCCACACGGGTGCCAGGCAGAAGAAGATCGGGAATCGCACTCATGGGGAAGACGCCAGACGGGGATCGATGAGCAGGGCCAGCAGGTCCAGCAGCGTGGAGGCCACCACATGGACGAAGGCTGCCAGCAGCACCACGGCCAGCACCACCGGCACGTCGTGGCTGAGCACTGCGTTGAGGGTGACGGTGCCCAGGCCGGGCCGGCCGAACACCTTCTCGGTGATCACGGCGCCGCCCAGCAGCCCGCCGATGATCCAGCCGCCCAGCGTGAGCAGGGGCAGCGCCGCATGCCGCAGGACATGGCGCAGGCGCACCGCCCCCTCGCCCAGGCCGCGGGCCCGCACTGTGACGACGAAGGGCTGCTCCAGCGCCTTGTCCATGGCCTCGCGCAGCACCTGGGCCAGCAGGCCGGCCGTGGGCAGCGCCAACGCCAGCGCCGGCAGCACCAGCGAGCGCCAGCCCTCCGCGCCCGACACCGGGAACCACGGCAGCGTGAACGAGAAGCCGATCAGCAGCAGGATGCCCAGCCAGAACACCGGCGTGGAGGCGAAGGTCAGTTCCAGCGCCCCCGCAATGCGGCGGCCCAGGCGCCCCGGCCCGGCCGTGAGGCTGCCCACCAGCACGGCCAGCACCAGCGCGATCAGCCCGGCCGCCAGCGCCAGCTCGACGGTCGGCCCGACCTGCGAGGCCACCAGCCCGGCCACCGGCTGGCGCAGCGCATAGGAGGTGCCGAAGTCGCCCTGCACGATGCGACCCACGAAGGCCAGGTACTGCGCGCCCATGCTGCGGTCCAGGCCCCATTCGGCGGCGATGGCCTCGCGCAGGCCCGGGTAGTCCATGTCACCCGCCAGGATGTCCTGCACCTCGCCCGGCAGGGCATGCAGCGCGATGAAGGCCGCGGTGGTGCTGCCCCAGGCCACCAGCAAGCCGGCAGCCAGCCGCGAGAAGACGATGCGCCACATGGACGGTCAGCCGCTCAGGGCGCCGTGGCCAGCCACACGTCGTGGAAGTTCGACGGCGAGTCGAGCTGCGTCTCGAACGACAGGCCGCGCACCGTGCTCTTGGCGGCCAGCTGGTAGTTGGCGGCGAACAGCGGCACGATGATGGCTTCGTCCACCGCGTGGCGCTGGGCCTCGTCCACCAGCTTCTTCTTCTGCGCCAGGTCGGTGGAGGCCAGCGCATCGTTGATGTAGCCGAACAGCACCTTGTCGCCCTTGTCGGCCACGGCGCGGATGAAACCACCGTCGCCGATATTGCCCTGCAGCTCCTGCGCCGCATCGGCCGGCAGGTAGGTGTTGGGATAGATGGTCCAGGTGCCCTTCTGCAGCTGCTGGGCCCATTCGCCGGCGGTGATGAAGCGCAGGCGCAGGTCCAGCCCCACGTTCTTGCGCAGCTGCGCCTGTAGGCCCTGGATCAGCACTTCGCGGTTGTCGCGCACGAAAGGCTGCGGATAGCCGACCTCGATGGCCAGGCGCTGCCCGTCCTTGTTGGTGCGGAAACCCTCGGCGTCGTGGCCCGTCCAGCCGGCCTCGTCCAGGGCGCGGTTGGCAGCCTTGGCATCGAAGCGCCAGCGGCCCTCCAGCGTCTTGTTGTAGAAGTAGTTGTCCGGCCCGATGTTGGACCAGGCGCGGCGGTAGGTGCCGCGGTAGACGCTCTTGACCAGCGCGTCGATGTCGGCGCCGTCGCGCAGCGCACGGCGCACCCGCACGTCGGTGGCCGGCGCGATGGTGTAGTTGATGTTGAGCGTGAAGGCCGTCTGCGCACCCGCCGGTCCCACCAGGAACTGGAAGCCCGGCTGGTCCTTGAACAGGCCGATGTCGGTGGGCTGAACGCCCTCGATCACGTCCACCTGGCCCGACTTGAGGGCGCCTGCGCGCACCGCGTACTCGGGCAGGAAGCGCACCGTCACCTTGTCGAGGTAGGCGGGCCCCTGGTGGGCCGCATAGCCCGGCGCCCAGTCGTAGCGGGGGTTGCGCACGAAGGTGGCCGACTGGCCACGCGTGTAGTTCTCGAACACGAAGGGCCCGCTGCCGGCCAGGGCCGGGCCGCCGCCGCACAGCCCGTCGCCCGAGCGCAGCGACTTGGGCGAGATCAGGCCCAACCTCACGCTCGCGATGGACTCCAGCAGGCTCGAATCGGGCCGGGACAGCTTGAGCTGCACCTCGGTGGGCGAAATCACCTGCACCTCGTCCACCGCACGCAACAGCTCGCCCGAGCCGTTGGTGTTGCGCGTGTCGCGCACGAAGTCCAGGTTGAACTTCACGGCCTCGGCATCGAGCGGCGTGCCGTCGTGGAACACGATGCCCGGCTTGAGCTTGAAACGGTAGGTGCGCCCATCGGCCGAGACCGACCATTCGCGCGCCAGCCAGGGCAGGAACTTGCCGCCCTGCCCCTTGGCCACCAGCGAGTCGATGTAGTTGCGGATCAGGATGTAGGAGTTCTGCTGCGACGAGCGGTGCGGGTTGAAGCAGATGGGATCGGTGGTCACGCCGAAGGCGATCTCGCCGCCGCTGCGCGGCGCCTGGGCCTGGGCAGCAGCCGTGCCGGACAGCAGCATGGCGCCGGCCAGCGCGCGCCAGACGGATGCGCCGCGGCGCCGGGTCGGGGAGGAAAAAGGAGAGGACATGGAAGCCACCGCTGAAGGAAGAAGCGCGTGCAGCCAGGCAGGGGCTGCCGCAAAGCCCGCGATTGTTGAAAGCGCGGGCCGAGTGGCCAACGAAGGCTTTCGCAGAAGCATCCTCGCGCAGGGCAGAAGCCCCATCTCGGCCGTCGGCGTCGGCGCGAAGCGCCGGCGGAAGGGGTCGAACGCGCCCGTCACTGCCCCGCCGGCGCGCGCCACACGATGTCGGCGACGGCGATCTTGCGCGGAATGATCCCCAGCGCCTGGAAGGTGTCGGCCAATTGCTGCTGCTGCGCGACGTGCGCATCCGTCACCGGCCCGAAGGAGAACTCGGCGCGCCCGAAGGCCGCCGACCAGGACCGCACGTCGATGCCGGTGGCCTCGGCCGCCAGCGCGGCAAGCTCGTCCCGGTGCTGGCCGGACCAGACCGTCAGCTTGCCGATCTCGTCCAGCGTGGCACTCAGCAACGCGGGTTGGCGCGCGGCGAATTCCTTGCCCGCCATGTAGTAGGAGGCGCTGGCAAGGCGCTTGTCGGAGGTATCGGCGATGACGCGTGCGCCATAGCGTTCCTGCGCGATCGCGTAGTACGGGTCCCAGACCACCCATGCGTCGATGTTGCCGCCGTTGAAGGCGGCCGTGGCATCGGCCGGCGACAGGTAGACCGGGGTGATGTCGTCGAGCTTCAGGCCGGCCGTTGCAAGGGCCTTCACCGTCACGTTGTGCGCGCTGGAGCCTTTGCCGAAGGCCACCTTGCGGCCCCGGAGGTCGGCGACCGAGCGCACCGGCGAATCCTTGGGCACCAGCACCGCATGCTGCGCCGAAGGCGTGGCAGCCGCATAGACGAGCTGCGATCCGCCGGCCTGTGCGAACACCGGCGGTGTGTCGCCGACCGAGCCGAGGTCGATCACGCCGGCGCCGAGGGCCTCCAGCATCGGTGGCCCGAACTGGAACTCCACCCACTTCACGCTCGACACGCCCAACGCCTTCAGCCGCTTCTCGATCACCTGCTGCTTGCGCACGAGAAGTAGGAGCGCCGAGCCTTTCTGGAAACCGATGCGAACCTCGCGGGGCGGGGCGGACTGCGCGCGTGCCGACGGCACAAGGCCCCAGGCCGCGGCCGACAGCGCGAGCAACGCGTCGCGGCGACGCAGCGGAAGATCGAAGGAAGAAGGCATGCAGGCTCCAGCAAGGCGCGAAAACGATGGGCCTGCGAGGCTAGGGGCGCGGCGCTGCGCTGTCGAATGCGCTCTTCGCGCTTGCTTATGCGCGGCGCGTCGATGGCACGCAGCGGGCCGGCATCGGTGAATGCGTGCGGGGCGTGTGTCGACCGCCGCCCTACCCGGCGAGCGCCTGCCGGAGGTAGGCGGCCGTCGCGCTCTCCGACCGGGTTGCGGCGACCTGCGCGGGCGTCCCCTGCGCCACGATGCGGCCGCCTTCCGCACCCGCGCCAGGCCCCATGTCGATCACCCAGTCGGCCGCCGCCACGACGCGCATGTCGTGCTCGACCACCAGCACCGTGTTGCCGGCGTCCACGAGCGTCTGCAGCGGCGCCATCAGCCGCTCGACGTCCGCGGGGTGCAGGCCGGTCGTGGGTTCGTCCAGGATGTACAGGGTGCCCCCGCGCGGCACGCGCTGCAGCTCGGTGGCGAGCTTGATGCGCTGGGCCTCGCCGCCGGACAGTTCGGTGGCCGGCTGGCCCAGGCGCAGGTAGTCCAGCCCGAGTTCGCCGAGCAGCTTGAGCGTCGCCGCGATGCGCGGCTGCGCGTCGAAGTGCGCCCGGGCCTCCTCGACCGTCAGGTCCAGCACCTGCGCGATGTTCTTGCCGTTCCAGGTGACGGCCAGGGTGTCGGCGTTGTAGCGCGCGCCGTGGCAGGTGGGGCATGGCGCATACACGCTCGGCATGAACAGCAGCTCCACGCTCACCGAGCCTTCGCCCTCGCAGGTCTCGCAACGCCCCTTGGCGACGTTGAAGGAAAAGCGCCCCGCGTCGTAGCGCCGTCGGCGCGCCGACGGCGTCGAGGCGAAGAGCTGCCGGACGGCGTCGAACAGCCCGGTGTAGGTCGCGAGGTTGGAGCGGGGCGTGCGGCCGATGGGCTTCTGGTCGACCTGCACGAGCCGGCGCACCGCCTCGGCGCCGGCGCCCAGCTTGCCGGCCATGGGCGTTGCCCAGGCGTCGTCGCCGGCCTCTGGCGGGTCGTCGTCAGGCGCGGCGCCTCGGCCGAGCCGCTGCTGCAGCAGTTCGGCGAGCACCTGGGTGACGAGCGTGGATTTGCCGGAGCCGGACCGGCCGGTGACGGCACACAGCACGCCGAGCGGAATGCGGACGTCGAGCCCGCTCAGGTTGTTGCGGCGGATGCCTTCCAGCGCCAGCCACTGGCTGGGCGCGCGGCCACGGCCGGCCGGGGCAAGCCGGTCGGCGCGAAGGAAGCGCGCGGTGACCGAGCGCTCGACGGCCGCGAGCCCCTCGGGCGGTCCGCTGTAGAGCACCTCGCCGCCGCGGCTGCCGGCGCCGGGCCCGACGTCGACGATCCAGTCGGCGCGCCGCATGGTCTCCACGTCGTGCTCCACCACGAACACCGAATTGCCGTTGCGCCGCAGCTGCATCAGCGCATCCAGCAGGGCTTCGCCGTCGGCCGGGTGCAGGCCGGCGGATGGCTCGTCGAGCACGTAGACCACGCCGAACAGGCTCGAGCGGATCTGCGCCCCCAGCCGCAGGCGCTGCAGTTCGCCCGGCGACAGCGTCGGCGTCGCGCGGTCCAGCGTCAGGTAGCCCAGGCCGAGCCCGAGCAGGGTCTGGATGCGCTCGCGGATCTCCGTGGCGAGCCGTTGCGCGGCCAGGCGCTTCTCCTGCGAGCCTTCGGGTGTGCGGCGCACGTCGGGTGCCGCGGCGTGGGACGCCTTGCCCCGTGCAGACCGCACGGCGCGCGCCGCGCGGGACTGCGCCGCGCCGAGCGTCTGCGAGGGGCGCGTCGTCGCCGCAGCCCGCCCTTGCGCCGCCGCGGCCAACAGGTCGTGCACGGCCGCCAGCGGCAAGGCGGCGACCTCGCCGATGTCGTGCCCTTCGAAGGTCACCGACAGCGCCTCGGCCTTCAGACGCTTGCCCTGGCAGGCCGGGCAGAGCCCACCCACCATGAAGCGCGAGACGCGCCGCTTCATGAGCTCGCTCTGGCTGGTGGCGTAGGTGTGGAGCACGTAGCGGCGCGCGCTGGTGAAGGTGCCCTGGTAACTCGGTGCCAGCTTGCGGCGCAGCGCCTGCCGCGTCTCGGCCGGGGTGAAGCCGGCATAGACCGGCACCGTGGGCTGCTCGTCCGTGAACAGGATCCAGTCGCGCACCTTCTTCGGCAGCTGGTGCCAGGGCGTGTCGACGTCATGGCCGAGCGTGACCAGGATGTCACGCAGGTTCTGGCCCTGCCAGGCCGTGGGCCAGGCGGCCACGGCGCGCTCCCGGATCGTCAGGGACGGGTCCGGCACCATCGACGCCTCGGTGACGTCGAACACGCGGCCGAGGCCGTGGCAGGTCGGGCAGGCACCCTGGGGTGTGTTGGGCGAGAAGTCCTCCGCATAGAGCATCGGCTGGTCGGCCGGGTAATGCCCTGCACGGGAGAAGAGCAGGCGCAGCAGACTCGACAGCGTGGTCAGGCTCCCGACCGTGGAGCGCGAGCCCGGCGTGCCGCGCGACTGCTGCAGCGCCACCGCTGGCGGCAGGCCGTCGATCCGGTCGACCTCGGGCACGCCCACCTGGTCGATCAGGCGACGGGCATAGGGCGCCACCGAGTCGAGGTAACGCCGCTGCGACTCGGCGAAGATCGTGCCGAACGCCAGCGACGACTTGCCCGAGCCGGAAATGCCCGTGAACACCACGAGGGCGTCGCGCGGAATGTCCACGTCGACGTCCCGCAGGTTGTGCTCGCGCGCGCCGCGCACGCGCACGAAGCGCTCGATGTCTGCGTGCTCTGGCGTGCCGCCACGTGCCGAGGTGTTCGACGCGCCTGCGGCCGCGGCCGGCGCTGGTGTGGCGGTGGATTTGCGGCTTGCGGATCTTTGCATGGGCGCACTGTGCATGCAGCCCGCCGTGGCAGGGACGGAACATGCCGGCTCCTGCTATAGGAGATGGCGCGGAAGGTGCCATGGTGGCGCTGGCGGATGGCAGTGCTCACGGAAGTACCTGCGGACGCACTCTGCAGCGCAGCGCCGCCGAGCAGTGCACACGCACGCTCGGACACGGGCTGCTGCGCTCATGCGCGCCCATAGCAAGCAAGCGCGAAAAACGTCGTTGGCAGCGTGAGCTGCCCCACCTAGGCTTCGACGCTTTCCGCAATGCACGGATGCGCCGCACGCCGCCCACGGGCCTGGCGTCCGCGGCCACGCCGGCCCTCCTGCCTTTCCCATGTCTTCAAACCCTCCCGACGCCGACGCCCTGGCGCAGCGCTTTCGCCCCCTCTTCCAGCAGATCGCCGAGGCCGCGCCGCAGCGCGAGCATGAGCGCAGGCTGGCGCACGACGCCATCGACGCGCTCAGGCAGGCCGGCTTCGGCGCGCTGCGCGTGCCCCGCGCCCACGGCGGGCTGGGCGGCACGCCGGAGCAGCTGTTCGACCTGCTGATCGAACTGGCCGAGGCCGACTCGAACCTGCCGCAGGCACTGCGCGCGCACTTCGGCTTCGTCGAACGGCTGCAGGCCGAGATCGATGCCGAGCGGCGCGTGCCCTGGCTGCGACGCGTGGCCGACGGCGCCCTCTTCGGCAACGCCACCACCGAGGCCGGCGACGGCACGCTGGGCCGGCTGCAGACCCGGCTGTTCCGCGAGAACGGACGCTGGCTGCTCGAAGGCGAGAAGTTCTACAGCACCGGCACGCTTTACGCCGACTGGGTCAGCGTGACGGCGCAACGCGAGGGCAACGAACCCGGCGCCTACCGCACGCTGGCCGTGGTGCGCACCGACTCGGCGGGCGTGGAGCGCCTCGACGACTGGCGCGGCTTCGGCCAGCGGCTGACGGCCTCGGGCACCACGCGGCTGCACCGCGTCGAAGTGCCGGAAGAGAACATCCTCGAATTCCCCGCGCGCGAGGCGACCTCGCTGCCTGCCGTGTTCCAGCTCTTCCACGTGGCCACGCTGGCCGGCATCGCCCGGGCCATCGTGCGCGACGCGACCGCCTTCGTGCAGGGCCGCAAGCGCGTCTTCAGCCACGGCAGCGGCACCGCGCCGCGCGAAGACCCGCTGGTGCAGCAGGTGATCGGCCAGCTCGAAGCCACCGCCTACCTCGCGCGGCTGGTCGTGCAGGACGTGGCGCGTGCGCTGGGTGACATCGACCGCCTGCGCCAGGCCGGCCAGCCCGTGCCCGAGGCCGCACTGGTGGACGTCGAAGTGCGAGCCACCAAGGCGCAGGTGGTGACGACCGATGCCGTGCTGCAGGCCGCCACGCGGCTCTTCGACGTCGGCGGCGCCACCGCGCTGCAGGAAGACCGCCGCCTGGACCGCCACTGGCGCAATGCGCGCACGCTCGCCTCGCACAACCCGGTGATCTACAAGGCCCGCGTGCTGGGCGACCACACCCTCAACGCCAGCCGGCCCACCTTCTACTGGGCCGTCGGCACTGCCGCCTGAGCCGCGCGTCATCGCCACGGCCCGGACATGCGCGCACCGGATATCGACATGCACCATGCTTCGTTGTGGTGCAGCGGCCGGCCCGGCACAGTGGCGACCCCGTGTTCGGACACTCTGCTTTCCACTGCTTCATGCCTCTCTTCCTCCGCCGCCGTGCCGCCATCGCCGCGCTCTCGCTCCTCTCCCTCGGCGCCCTCGTGCCTGCCGCCCATGCCCAGGACAAGGCGGCCATCAAGGTCGGCATCTCGGTCGGCAACGCCGAGAAGATCTTCGAGGTGGTCAAGAAGGTCGCGGCCCGCGACGGTCTGGACGTCCAGGTTGTGGTCTTCAACGACTACCAGCTGCCCAACGCGGCGCTGGCCGCCGGCGACCTGGACGCCAACGCCTTCCAGCACCAGCCCTTTCTGGACAACCAGATCAAGGCCCGCGGCTACGACATCGTGCCCGTCGGCCTGACGGTGACGGCGCCGCTGGGCTTCTACTCGCGCAAGATCAAGTCGGCGCAGGAGCTGCCCGAGGGCGCCTCGGTGGGCATCCAGAACGACCCCTCCAACGGCAACCGCGCGCTGCTGCTGCTGCAGTCGGCCGGCCTCATCACGCTCAAGCCCGAGGCCGTGAAGAACAACACCGCCACCCCGCTGGACGTGACGGCCAACCCCAGGAAGCTCAAGCTGGTGCCGCTGGACGCGGCGCAGCTGCCGCGCTCGCTGGACGACCTGACCATCGCCTCGATCAACAACGACTACGCCGAGAAGGCGGGCCTGTCCTTCGTGCGCGACGCGGTCATCAAGGAATCGCCCCAGAACCCCTATGCCAACCTGATCGCGGTGCGCCGCGCCGACAAGGACAAGCCCTGGGCCAAGAAGCTGGTGGCGGCCTACCAGTCGGCCGAGGTCCGGCGGTTCATCGAGACGACCTTCAAGGGCGCGCTGATCCCGGCGTTCTGACGCTTCCCCGTGCGCGCCTGAACGTCCTGGCCGACGCACGCGCCGGGGCCGCGGGCTAGACTCCTGTCCCTTCGCCGCCGCAGGGCCTCGCCGCCATGCGGCGCTCGTCTTTCAGCCTTCCTGGAGTCCCGTCCCATGCCCGCGTCCGGCCGCATCCTCAACCTCCTGCTCGCCTCGCGCGTGGTCTCGGCCGACGAGGCCGCCGCCCTGGTGCCGCCGGGTGCCAACATCGGCATGAGCGGCTTCACCGGGGCCGGCTACCCCAAGGCGGTGCCGCAGGCCCTGGCGCGGCGCATCGGCGAGGCCCAGGCGCGCGGCGAGGGCTTCCGCATCGGCCTGTGGACCGGCGCATCGACCGGCCCCGAACTGGACGGCGCGCTGGCCGCGGTCGACGGCATCGAGATGCGGCTGCCCTTCCAGTCCGACCCCACGCTGCGCAAGCTCATCAACAGCGGGCGCATGCACTTCACCGACATGCACCTGAGCCACGTGGCGTAGCAGGCCTGGTTCGGCTTCCTGGGCCGCATCGACACGGCCGTGGTCGAGGTCGCGGGCGTGCTGCCCGACGGCCGCCTCATTCCGTCCTCCTCCATCGGCAACAACAAGACCTGGCTGGACCAGGCCGACCGCATCATCCTGGAAGTCAACAGCTGGTTCAGCGACGGCTTCGAGGGCATGCACGACGTGTACTACGGCACCCGGCTGCCGCCGCACCGCGTGCCGATCCCGCTGGTGGGCGCCGGCGACCGCATCGGCGAGCCCTACCTGCACTGCGATCTGTCGAAGGTGGTCGCCGTGGTCGAGACCCACCAGCCCGACCGCAACACCGCCTTCGCGGCGCCCGACGCGGTGTCGCGCGCCATCGCCGGGCACATCATCGACTTCCTGCAGCACGAGGTGGTCCACGGCCGCCTGCCGGCGCGCACGCTGCTGCCGATCCAGTCGGGCGTGGGCAACGTGGCCAACGCCGTGCTGGCCGGCCTGAACGAAGGCCCCTTCGAAGGCATGTCGGCCTACACCGAGGTGCTGCAGGACGGCATGCTGGCCATGCTCGACAAGGGCACGCTGGCCCAGGCCTCGGCCACCGCGCTGTCGCTGAGCCAGCCCGTGGCCGAGCGCTTCAACGCCGATGCGGCGGCCTATCGCGACCGCATCGTGCTGCGCCCGCAGGAGATCAGCAACCACCCCGAGCTGATCCGCCGCCTGGGCACCATCGCCATGAACGCGATGATCGAGGCCGACATCTACGGCAACGTCAACTCCACCCATGTGATGGGCTCGTCGATCATGAACGGCATCGGCGGCTCGGGCGACTTCGCGCGCAACGCCTACCTGTCGATCTTCGTCACGCCCTCGGTGGCCAAGGACGGGGCCATCTCGTGCATCGTGCCCTTCGCCTCGCATGTGGACAACACCGAGCACGACGTGCAGATCATCGTGACCGAGCAGGGCCTGGCCGACCTGCGCGGCCTGTCACCGCGCCAGCGGGCGCAGTGCATCATCGAGCGCTGCGCCCATCCGGACTACCGGCCGGCGCTGCGCGACTACGTGGCCCGCGCCGCGCTGCACGCGCCGGGCCAGCACACGCCGCACCTGCTGGGCGAGGCCTTCTCCTGGCACACGCGCTACCTGCGCGAGGGGCACATGTAGGCGCGGCTTCTTCGCGCTCGCGGCATCGAAGGCCGGCCCCGGCGTCCAGCCGCCGTTGGCCGCGCGCGGTGCCCCGTCCGCAGATCAGGCAAGCCCGGAGACCGCCGCCTCCTGCACCCTGATCGGCTTCGGGATGAGCATGAGCGCGTGGAAGGTGTCGGCGATCTGCTGCTGCTCGGCCAGGATGGCACGGGTGATGGGCCCGGTGCCGAACTGCACCCGCGCGAAGGTGGTGTCCACCACCGGCTTGGGCAGGCCCCAGATGGCCGCCAGCTCACCCGAGAAGGCATCGCGGTTGGCCGCGCCCCAGCTGTCGATGCGGGAGATCTCCTCGATCAGCACCTTGGTGATGTCGCGGTTCTTCTCGGCATAGGGCAGCGACGAGAAGTAGTAGGCCCGGTTGCCGACGACGCCCGTGGCGTCGGCCAGGATGCGGCCGCCCAGCGTCTTCTCGGCGGAAGCGAGGAAGGGGTCCCATATCACCCAGGCGTCGATGGAGCCCTTCTCGAAGGCGGCCCGCGCATCCGCAGGCGGCAGGAAGACCGATTGCACGTCGCCATAGGCCAGGCCGTTCTTTTCGAGCAGCTTGACCAGGAAGTAATGGACATTGCTGCCCTTGTTGTAGGCCACGCGCTTGCCCTTGAGGTCGGCCACGCTGCGGATGGGCGAATCCTTGGGCACCAGCACGGCCTCGGACGCGGGCCGTGGCACCGTGGCCGCCACATAGGCCAACGGTGCGCCGGCGGCCTGGGCAAAGATGGGTGGCGCCTCGCCCACATCGCCGAAGTCGATGGAGCCCACGTTGAGCGCTTCCAGTTGCACCGGGCCGGCCGTGAACTCGGTCCAGCTCACCTTGACGCCCAGCGGCGCCAGCCGCTGCTCCAGCGTGCCGCGGGCCTTGAGCAGGCTCAGGATGCCCTTCTGGTTGCCGATGCGCAGCGCGCGTGAAGCGGACTGGGCGAAGGCGGGTGCGCCCGCGAGGGCCACGCTGCCGGCAGCAGCGGTGCCTGCCTGCAGAAGGCGACGGCGGGAAATTGGAAGCAGGGAAGTCATGTCGGAACAGGCGCTCGCAGCAAGGAAGGGATGCGGATTCTTGGGCCGCCTGCCTTGCATGGGAAACGCGCAGTTCGCAGGTCCTTATTCGCAAAGCGAGCAAGGCGGCGTGGCGCCGAAGAGCCGGCTCCGCCCATCGACGGCCTTGCTCGCCGGCCGCATAAGCAAAGTCGTTTTCCACCTTAGACGATTCCCTTGTTAGCAAGCGAGAACTCTGTCGTTCCCGCTTCGAAGGCGCGTCCCTAGAGTCATGCCCATCGCCACCGCCCGGTGGCCCCGACCCGACGCCCTGGCCATGACCGCCCACGCCCTTCTCGACGACGCCCACTCGCTTCTCCAGGATTTCGACATCCGGCCCCTGCCCGGCAGTTTTGCCGCCGAGGTGGTCGGACTCGATCTCGGCCGGCCAATCCTGGACGAGGACTTCGCCCGCCTGCGGCGCGCCCATCTGGCGCATCCGGTGCTCGTCTTCCGCGACCAGCGCATCACGCCAGCCCAGCATGTGGCGTTCAGCCGCCGCTTCGGGCCGCTGCAGATCCATGTGCAGAAGAAGTTCCAGCTCGCCGGCCATCCCGAAGTGCTGATCGTCTCCAACATCAAGGAGAACGGCGCGCCCATCGGCCTGGGCGATGCCGGTCACTTCTGGCACTCGGACCTGTCGTACAAGGAAAAGCCCAGCCTCGGCTCGCTGCTGCACGCGCAGGTGCTGCCGGCCGAAGGCGGCGACACGCTCTTCGCCGACCAGCATGCCGCCTGGGACACGCTGCCCGAGGCGCTCAAGGCCCGCGTGGCCCCGCTGCGGGCTGAGCACAGCTACCTGGCCAAGTACGAGGAACTGCGCGCCCGCAGCCCGTGGCGTCCGGCCCTCACGGCGGCGCAACTCGAAGAGGTCAAGCCCGTGGTCCATCCCGTGGTGCGCACGCATCCGGAGACCGGCCGCAAGGCACTGTTCGTCAGCGAGCACTTCACCACGCGCATCGTGGACCTGCCCGAGGCGGAGAGCCAGGCACTGCTGGCAGAGCTGTTCGCACACAGCACGCAGCCCGCGCTGCAGTACCGCCACCAGTGGCAGCCGCACGACCTGGTGTTCTGGGACAACCGCTCGGTCACCCACCTGGCCGCGGGGACGCCCGACCACCTGCCGCGCAAGCTCTACCGCACCACCATCGAGGGCGACCAGCCTTTCTGATCATCCCCGGCGGCCCAGCAGCCGCCTCACCCGAGCGACAGGGACGGGAAGACGACCACGGGTCGGGCTTCCGCAGAAGTCCCGCGCCCGCCACATCCTGGAGAGGAAGCCCATGAAACCCATCACCCGCCGTCTGGCCGCCCTGCTCATTGCCGCCGGCCTGGCCACCGCCTCGCTGGCCGCCCATGCCGAAGGCCAGATCCGCATCGCGCAGCAGTTCGGCATCGTCTACCTTTTGCTGAACGTGGCGCAGGAACAGAAGCTGATCGAGAAGCACGCGAAGGCCGCAGGCATCGACGCCAAGGTCGAGTTCCTGCAGCTGTCGGGCGGCTCGGCGGTCAACGACGCGCTGCTGTCGGGCAGCATCGACATCGCGGGTGCCGGGGTCGGCCCGCTGTTCACGCTGTGGGACCGCACCAAGGGGCGCCAGAACGTCAAGGGTGTGGCCTCGCTGGGCAACTTCCCCTATTACCTGGTAACCAACAACCCGAACGTGAAGTCCATTGCCGATTTCACCGACAAGGACCGCATCGCGCTGCCGGCCGTCGGCGTGTCGGTGCAGTCGCGCGTGCTGCAGCTGGCCTCGGCCAAGCTGTGGGGCGACAAGGACTTCGCGCGCCTGGACAAGATCAGCGTGGCGCTGCCGCACCCGGACGCCGCTGCAGCCATCATCAAGGGCGGCACCGAGATCACGGGCCACTTCGGCAACCCGCCCTTCCAGGAGCAGGAACTGGCCGGCAACCCCAACGCCCGCATCGTGCTCAATTCCTACGACGTGCTCGGCGGCCCTTCGTCGGCCACGGTGCTGTACGCCACCGAGAAATTCCGGGCCGAGAACCCCAAGACCTACAAGGCCTTCGTCGCCGCACTTGACGAGGCGGCCCAGTTCATCCGAAGCCAGCCCGAGCAGGCGGCCGACATCTACCTCAAGGCCAGCGGCGCCAAGACCGACCGCGCGCTGCTGCTGAAGATCATCAGGAACCCCGAGGTGCAGTTCAAGACCGAGCCGCAGAACACGCTGGCGCTGGGCCAGTTCATGCACCGCGTGGGCGCCATCAAGAACCAGCCGCAGTCGGTGAAGGACTATTTCTTCGACGACGTGCTCAATGCCCAATCCAACTGACATGATCTCGCTTCATCGAAGGGGCCTTCTCAAGGCCGGCGCCGCTGCCGCCCTGGGCCTCGGCGCAGTGGCTGCCCGCGCCGAAGGCCGCATCCGCATCGCGCAGCAGTTCGGCATCGGCTATCTGCTGCTGGACGTGGTGCGCGACCGCAAGCTGATCGAGAAACACGCCAAGGCCCTGGGTGTGCCGGTGGTCGAGGTGGAGTGGTCCTCCATCTCCGGCGCCACCGCCATGAACGAGGCGTTGCTGGCCGGCTCGCTGGACATCGTCTCGGCCGGCGTACCGCCCATGCTCACGATGTGGGACCGCACCCGCGGCCGCCAGAACGTGAAGGCCGTGGCCGCGCTGGGCGCGTTGCCCAACTACCTGCTGAGCAACAACCCGCAGGTGCGCACCCTGAAGGACCTTGGGCCCAAGGACCGCATCGCGGTGCCGGCCGCCGGCGTGGGCTTCCAGTCGCGCGTGCTGCAGATCGAGGCGGCGCGGGTGTTCGGCCGCGAGAACTTCAAGCGCCTGGACGACATCTCCGTGAGCCTGCCGCATCCGGATGCGACGGCGGCGCTGATCAAGGGCGGCTCGGAGGTCAACACCCATTTCTCCAGCGCTCCCTTCTACTACCAGGCCCTGGCCGCCAACCCGGCGGTGCACAAGGTGATCAGCAGCTACGACATCCTGGGCGGGCCGGCCACCTTCAACGTGCTCTACACCACGCAGAAGTACCGCGACGAGAACCGCGCCGTCTATAAGGCCTTCTACAACGCGCTGGTGGAGGCCGAGCAATTCGTCAAGGCCGACAAGGCTGCCGCCGCCGACATCTTCATCCGCGTGCAGAAATCGCGGCTCGACCCGGCCCTGGTGCGCCGCATCGTGCAGGACCCGGAGAACGACTTCACCGTCTCGCCTCAGCGCAGCCAGGTCTATGCCGACGAGCTGTTCAAGCTGGGCGTGCTGCGCAACCAGGCGGCCTCGTGGAAGGACTTCTTCTTTGAGGAAGCCTGGAGCCGGCCGGGCAGCTGATGCCGCCCGTCCGCCCGACCGCCTCGTTCCCCCTCCCTGCCTGATCCCCTCTGCCATGACCGCCGCTGCCACAGCCACCCTGCGTGCCGCGCCCTCGCCGGCCGCTGCCGCCCCACCCGTGCCCCGACGCCGGCCCGAACCGCCTGCGGTCCACGCGGACGTCGCCGCCACCGCCCTGCTCCAGGTGCAAGGCGTGAGCCTGGAGTACCGCACGCCCGAGCATGTGGTGCGCGCCACCCACCAGGTGAGCTTCGACGTGCACCAGGCCGAGCGCTTCGTGCTGCTGGGCCCTTCGGGCTGCGGCAAGAGCACGCTGCTCAAGGCCATCGCCGGCTTCATCCCGCCCGCCGAGGGGCAGATCCATCTGGACGGCCGCCGGGTGCAGGGGCCGGGCCCGGACCGCATCGTGGTCTTTCAGGAGTTCGACCAGCTGCCGCCGTGGAAGACGGTCAAGCAGAACGTCATGTTCCCGCTGCTGGCCTCACGCACGCTGGGCCGGCGCGACGCCGAGGACCGCGCCCTTCACTGGCTGGACCGCGTGGGGCTGTCCCGCTTTGCCGACGTGCATCCGCACCAGCTCTCGGGCGGCATGAAGCAGCGCGTGGCCATCGCCCGCGCCCTGGCCATGCAGCCGCGCGTGCTGCTGATGGACGAGCCCTTCGCCGCGCTGGATGCGCTCACGCGCCGCCGCATGCAGGAAGAGCTGCTGGCCCTGTGGGAAGAGCTGCGCTTCACGCTGCTCTTCGTCACGCACTCCATCGAGGAGGCGCTGGTGGTGGGCAGCCGCATCGCGCTGCTGTCGCCGCACCCCGGCCGCATGCGGGCCGAGATCAACAGCCACGGCTTCGACCTGGCCAGCCAGGGCAGCCCCGAGTTCCAGGCCACGGCCCAGCGCATCCACCACCTGCTGTTCGACGCACCGCCGCACGGCGCCGACGGAGACCATCCGCAATGAGTGCCCTCCTCCCACCGCTGCCGCCCGTGCGGCCCGAGTACGAACTCGCACTCGAACCCTTCACCGCCAGCGCCGTCGAGCGGCCCCTCCCGTGGACCACGCGGCTGTGGCGTCAGGCCTGGCTGCGCAAGGGCCTGATCCTGCTGGCGCTGGCCCTGATCTGGGAGCTGGTCGCCCGCTGGCAGGACAACGACCTGCTGCTGCCCACGGCGAGCGCGACGGCACGTGCGCTGGTCGCCGGGCTGGCCAGCGGCGAGCTGGTGGCCAAGACCGCCATCTCCCTGGGCGTGCTCGTGCAGGGCTATGCACTGGGCGTCGGGCTGGCCTTCCTGCTGACCTCGTTGGCTGTGTCCACCCAGCTGGGCCGCGACCTGCTGGGCACGCTCACCTCGATGTTCAACCCGTTGCCGGCCATCGCCCTGCTGCCGCTGGCGCTGCTGTGGTTCGGCCTGGGCCAGGGCAGCCTGATCTTCGTGCTGGTGCATTCGGTGCTGTGGCCGCTGGCACTCAACACCTATGCGGGCTTCCAGGCCGTGCCCGAGACGCTGCGCATGGCGGGCCGCAACTACGGCCTGCGGGGCCTGCGCTATGTGCTGCAGATCCTGGTGCCGGCGGCGCTGCCGGCCATCCTCTCGGGCCTGAAGATCGGCTGGGCCTTTGCCTGGCGCACGCTGATCGCGGCCGAGCTGGTGTTCGGCGCCAGCTCGGGCAAGGGCGGGCTTGGCTGGTACATCTTCCAGAACCGCAACGAGCTCTATACCGACCGCGTGTTCGCGGGCCTGGCGCTGGTGGTGATCATCGGGCTGCTGGTGGAAGGGCTGGGCTTCGCGACGCTGGAGCGGCTGACGGTGCGCAAGTGGGGACAGCAGCGCTGAAGACGGGCGCACGCGCCGAAGCGTCGGCAACCGGGCGGGACGAGCGCGTTGTCGGCCCGAGTGCCGCGGACCCAGCCCGCTGCGAAGACCGCCTCACGAACAAGGGTTAACCCTTGTTCACCGGCAAATAGATAGCTAGCTAACTATATTAGAGGGCATGTCCGATGCCGCCCTCTCCGCTTTCGCCGCCGATCCCGCCGAGCTGCGCAACCTCACCTTCACACTCAGCCTGCTGCAGCGCGCCTATCGCGCGGCAGCCGACCGGGCGGTGGCGCACCTGGGCATCTCGCAAGCGGCCGGCTGGGCGCTGGTGACCATCGGGCGGCAGGGCGACGGCACCCGCCAGGGCGTGATCGCCGACCTGCTGGGCATCGAAGGCCCGACGCTGATCCGCACGCTGGACCAACTGGTGGGCGCCGGCCTGGTGGAGCGCCGCGAGGACCCGACCGACCGCCGCGCCCGCACGCTGCACCTGACCGAGGCGGGTGCCGCGATCCAGGCCCGCATCGAGGAAGCGCTCAACGCCCTGCGCACCGAGCTGTTCCAGGACATCCCGGCCGAGGACGTGCGCGCCTGCCTGCGCGTCTTCGGCACGCTCTGGACGCGCCTGGGCAAGGCCGACCGCGGCGGTGCCGCCTCGGAGAACTGACATGCGCCTGCCCCGTCAGCTGCCGCGCTTCAGCGCGGCCGAGATGCTTTTTTCCGCGAAATGCTTCGCCGCGGCCATGCTGGCCATGACGGTGGCCAGCTGGGCAGGCCTGCCCCGGCCCTTCTGGGCGCTGATGACCACCTACATCGTGGCCAATCCGCTGGCCGGCGCGGTGCGCTCCAAGGCGGTGTTCCGCCTGCTCGGCACGCTGCTGGGCTGCGCAGCCACGCTGCTGCTGGTGCCGGCCCTGGTCGATGCGCCCGAGTTGCTCACGCTGGCGCTGGCCCTGTGGGTGGCCCTGTGCCTCTTCGTCTCGCTGCTCGACCGCACGCCCCGCTCCTACCTCTTCATGCTGGCCGGCTATTCGGCGGCGCTGATCGGCTTTCCGTCGGTGGGCGCGCCGCTGGGCGTGTTCGACACGGCCTCGGCCCGCGTGCAGGAGATCGCCATCGGCATCGTCTGCGGCACGCTGGTGCACAGCCTGGTGTGGCCGGTGAGCATGGCGCCCACGCTGATCGGGCTGATGGACCGCACGTTGGCCGATGCGGGCGCCTGGCTGCGCGGCATGGTGCAGGCCGCGCCGAATGCCGCCGCCGGCCGGCAGGCCGCGCGCCGCAAGCTGGCCGGCGACATCTCTCAGCTGCGCGTGATGGCCACGCATGTGCCCTTCGACACCAGCCACCTCAAGTGGACGGCGTCCGCCGTGCGGGCCCTGCAGCACGAGGTGGCGGCGCTCACGCCCTTCGCCTCGGCCGTGGACGACCGGCTGCAGGCCCTGCGCGACGCCGACGGCCGGCTGCCTGCCGATGTGGAACGGACCGTGGGCGAGGTGCTGGCCCGCCTGCCCGACAGCGGACGCACGGCGCCTGGCAGCGTGCCCACGCCCCTGCCCGACACCGCCTTGGCCCAACTCCACACCGCCGCCCGGAGCCTGGGCGAAACCGCGCCCCCGGCCGATGCCTGGACGCTGGCCCTGCGCACCGGCCTGGCCGTGCGGCTGGAGGCCCTGATCGACGCCTGGGCCGCCTGCGTGCAGTTGCGCCAGCAGATCGACGCCGGCCTGGCCGGCCGCCCGGCGCCGCTGCCTGCGACCAACGGCCGCGCCGCACCGGCCGCCCGCGACGTGCTGCACCGCGACGTGGGCATGGCCGCCTGGTCCGCGCTGGCGGCGGCGCTGGCCATCTGCCTGTGCTCCGCCTTCTGGATCTTCACCGGCTGGCCCGGCGGCTCCGCCATGGCCATGATGGCGGCTGTCTTCTGCTCCTTCTTCGCGGGCATGGACGACCCGGCGCCGTCGATCTACGCCTTCCTGAAGGTGCTGCTGCTGTCGCTGCCGCTGGCGGCCCTGTACGTGCTGGTGCTGATGCCCCTGGTGGTGGACCTGCCCACGCTGGCCCTGGTGTGCGCCCCGGCCTTCCTGGTGCTGGGCGTCTACCTGGGCCGGCCGGCCACCTTCATGAAGGCGATGGCGCTGCTGCTGTCGGGCGTGATCGGCACGCTCTCGCTGCACGACACCGGCCAGGCCGACTTCGCCAGTTTCGTCAACGCCATGATCGGCCAGGTGCTGGGCGTGGCCGCGGCGGCCGTGGTGACGGCGCTGGTGCGTTCGGTGAGCGCCGACTGGGGCGCACGCCGCATCCAGCGCATGACCTGGCGCGAACTGGGCCGCCTGCCGCGGCAGGCCGACGACGCGCAGGCCCGCCTGCATGCAGCACGCGTGCTCGACCGCATCGGCCTGCTGGCGCCGCGCATCGCGCAGGCCGGCGGCACGGTGGATGGCGTGAATGCCGACGACGCGCTGGTGGACCTGCGCATCGGCACCGACCTGCATGCGCTGCGCCGCCATGCCGCGCTGCTGCCGGGTCGGCTGGGGCCGGACATCCTGGCGCAGGTGGCGCGGCTGTTCCGCGAGCATCCCGCCGGCCTGACCACCGGCCAGGCCGCGCAGGACCGCCCGGCCCTGGCCCGGCGCATCGACGAAGGCCTGCAGGCGCTGCTGCCTTCCGGCACGTCGCCCCCTGGGCCCGACCTGGCAGCCGATGCCGCCGACGGGCGCCGCGAGTTGCTGGCCGCCCTCGTCGGCCTGCGCCGCAACCTCTATCCCACGCGGCCCTGGCCGGCCGCGCCTTCAACCCTCCAGGAAGTCCCCGCATGACCGGCGAAGCCACGTTCTATGGCGTCTACGTCCCCTGGCTGCTGGTGCTGGCCGTGGTGGCCTGGGGCCTGTGCTGGGGCGCACGCCGCCTGCTCGGCGCCCTGGGCGTCTACCGCTGGGTCTGGCATGCCGCCCTGTTCGACACCGCGCTCTATGTGCTGATCCTCTTTCTGCTGAGCCGACTGACGGCCGCCCAAGGATTCCTCTCATGACAACGACTTCAACGACAACGACGACACGCAGCCGCGCCCTGGCGGCCCAATCCGCCCGGGTGCTGCTGACACTCGGCATGGTGGCCCTGGCCGTCTGGGCCGGCCTGCGCCTGTGGGACCACTACGAACTCGCGCCCTGGACGCGCGACGGCCGCGTGCGCGCCAACGTCGTGCAGGTGGCGCCCGACGTGTCGGGCCTGGTGAGTGCCGTGCGCGTGCAGGACAACCAGGCCGTCAAGGCCGGCGAGGTGCTGTTCGAGATCGACCCGGCGCGCTTCGCCCTCGCCGTGCAGCAGGCGCGCGTGGGCGTGCAGTCGGCGCAGGTGAGCCTGGCGCAGGCCCGCCGCGAGGACGCCCGCAATGCCAGCCTGTCGGACTTGGTGCCGCGCGAGCTGCGCGAGCAGTCCCGCACCCGGGTCGATGCGGCGGCCGCCACCCTGGCACGCGCCGAAGTCGAGCTGCACACGGCCGAGCTCAACCTGCAGCGCGCCACGGTGCGGGCGCCGGTCGATGGCTGGGTCACCAACCTGGAGTTGCGCACCGGCGCCTACGCCGCCGCCGGCCGCGGCGCCATGGCCGTGGTGGACCGCGGCTCCTTCTACGTCGAAGGCTATTTCGAGGAGACCAAGCTGGCCCGCATCCACCCCGGCGACGCCGTGCGCGTGACGCCCATGGGCAGCCGCGTGCCGCTGGCCGGCCGGGTGCAGAGCATTGCCGCCGGCATCGCCGACCGCGACCGCTCCACCGGCGCCAACCTGCTGCCCAGCGTCAACCCCACCTTCAACTGGGTGCGGCTGGCGCAGCGTGTGCCGGTACGGGTGCAGCTGGACGCGCAGCCGGACGCAACGGGCCTGGTGGCGGGCCAGACCGTGCTGGTCGAGGTGGTGGCGCAAGGCGATGCCGCGGCGGCGCACGGCACGACGTCCCCCGCGCGCGGCCACGCCCCTGCGGCCAACCCCGGGGCCGCCCTGGCCGTCCCGCAGGACCAGGGCCATGCCGGGCCGGCCACGCCGGGCCACGGTGATCGCGCTCAAGGGGGCCGGGCATGACCCGGCGCCCCGACCGTACGGCCGCCGCCTTCGGCCGATGCGCGCCCGCCCTGCTGGGTGCGCTGCTGCTGGCCGGCTGCGGCAGCCTGGCCGTGGGCCCCGACTACCAGGTGCCGCCAAAGGCCGCGGTGCAAAACCCGGCTGCGACCCAGCCTTTCCACGAAGCACAGGCCCCCGGCGCCCAGGCCGCAGTCGCGGCCGAGCCGTTGCCGGCACGCTGGTGGCACCTGTTCCGCGACCCGACGCTCGACACGCTGGTGCAGGAAGCGCTCGCGCACAACACCGACCTGCGCGTGGCCGCCGCCAACCTGGAACGCCAGGAGGCCACCCTGGCCCAGGTGCGCGCCGAGGAACAGCCGCAGCTGTCGGTGTCCGGCGGGCCGGCCTTCGGCCATGTCTCGGGCCTGTCGGAACTGGCACCCGGCGTCAGCCCGCCCGACCAGTTCGCCTACAGCCTGGGCGCGGGCCTGTCGTACCAGGTCGACGTGGTCGGCGAGCTGCGCCGCGCGGCCGAGGCGGCGCACGCAGACACCGCGGCCGCCGCCGCCGCGGTGGACCTGACCCGCGTCAATGCCGCGGCCGGTACGGCGCGCGCCTATGCGACCGCCTGCGCCACCGGCCAGCAACTGAAGGTGGCCGAACACTCCGTCGCCCTGCAGAAGGAACAGCTGGCCGTGGTGCAGCGGCTGCACGACGCCGGTCGTGCGGGCGCCACCGACCTCGCGCGCTCGCGCGCGCTGCTGGCCCAACTGCAGGCCGCGCCCCCGGCGCTGCGCGCGCAGCGCCAGGCCGCGCTCTACCAGCTGGCCGCCTGGCTGGGCCGCACGCCCGGTGCGCTGCCGGCCGAGGTGCAGCAATGCGCCACCGTGCCCCAGGTGGCCGGCGCGCTGCCGGTGGGTGATGGCGCGGCCTTGCTGCGCCGCCGGCCCGACATCCGGCGCAGCGAACGGCAACTGGCCGCCGCCACGGCCCGCATCGGCGTGGCCACGGCCCAGCTCTATCCCAAGGTGTCGCTGGGCCTGTCGGCCAGCTCGTCCGGGCCGGCCAACGACTTCCTGGGCCGGGACACCTTCGCGTGGAACATCGGCCCGCTGATCCGCTGGAGCCTGCCCAACACCGGCGCCGCGCGTGCCCGTATCGCCGGGGCCGAGGCCTCGGCCCGCATGGCGCTGGCGAGCTTCGACGGCACGGTGCTGCAGGCGCTGCGCGAAACCGAGACCGCCCTGTCGGCCTACCGGCAGGAGCTGGTCGGTGTGGAGGCGCTCCAGCGGGCGCGCGACGACAGCGCGCAGGTCGCCAGCCAGGCACAGCGCCTGTACGTGGGCGGGCGCAGCGCCTATCTGGACACGCTGGACGCCCAACGCTCCCTGGCCAGCGCCGAGGCCAGCCTGGCCGCCGCGCAGACCCGTGTGGCGCAGGAGCAGGTCGCCGTCTTCATGGCGCTGGGCGGTGGCTGGGAATGAGCCGGCCAGCGCCGCTCAACGGACCGCCGCCATTTCCACGCCCGGGCGGCGCATCGGGGAAGGGGCCAGCGGTGCAGTCCCGCCCGCCTGCGCAGAAGCACCCATGGCCAACGGTGCCTTGGAGGACGGGCGAAGGGGCCGATCCGACGTCGGCGTCCCCATGGGCGAGGGCCGCGGGTCGGCCGTGAACAAGGGGATGCGAACCGCGTCGCCAGCGGAGGCGTCAGGCGATTGCACCGTTGGCGCCTGCGCCAAGGCCACCGCGCTCACGCCCAGGGCCAGAACGGCCAGCACACCGTTGCGCCATCGGACGGCCGACGCCCGCTCGCGCAGCAATGCAGTGCAATGAGTGGGAATGCCGAAGTGCATGGCGACCTCCTGGGGCATGGCTGCGGAAATCGGGACGGGCCCTTTTGCAGCCGTGCAGGCAATGTCGAGCGCGTACAGCCACGCCGATGTCGGCAGCCCCAGTGGTACCCTGTAGGCCGCCGGGAGACACACCCTGTCGCCAAGTGCCAGGGCCGACGCCGGTCGCCAGGCATTTAGACTCGCCAGCTTCCCCTCACAACAAGGCGCCCCCGAGGCGCCCGTACTCCTCCATGACAGCACGTGCCTCGAGCGTCGAAGCACTGGAAGCCGAAATCGCGCGCCTCACCCAGGAGCGCCGCGACCTCGAACGCCAGCAGCGGCAATTGCGGGTCGACGAACTCAAGGCCCTGGTCGACCACTTCGCCCAGCAATTGGGCGCCGCCGGTTTCGGCCTGCAGGATGGCATCGACGCCCTGCAGGCGCGCGCCCGGCCGGCACCCCCGCCCGTCGAACAGCCCGCGCGGCACTCGGTCATCAAGCCGGCCCCCTTCGTGACGGCACCCAAGTCGCAGCCGCGCCCGCCGATGGACGCCGTGCACCTTCGCGCCCAAAGCGTGCTGGGCAGCGACGCCATCGACTGGCTCCAGCGGGCGCATCCGCTGCTGGGCGGCATGACACCGACACAGATGGCCGCCACGCCGCGCGGCGAGGAAAAGGTGCTGGCCCTGCTGGCCGCCTACGCACGCGGCGCCTGAGGCACGCGTTTCGGCTTCCGGGCACCCGGGCCAGCAGCAGCCTGGCCCAGCTGGCGCAGAAGCTCGGCGCGCACGGCATCCGGCACCGCCGCGGCTTCAAGTGGAAAGTTGACCCGACAGCCGCCGCGTCAGCTGTCTCGCCACCTCTGCCACCGCGCGCGCCGCGCTGTTTTCCCAAGCGCTGGAGAGACGGTCCTGGTGATCCGTCACGGTGATCGCGAGCACCGGCCGGCCGTGCATGTCGAACACAGGGGCCGAAAAGGCATTCACCCCAGGGATGGGGCTGCCCACCGCGCGCACCACCCCACGTTGCCGCATCTCTTCGCGGATGCGCGCCAGTGCCGCTTCCCGTCCGTCGAACCCCGTGGCATCCATCCTGCCCAACGGGCCCGCAATGGCCTGCCGCAGCGTGTCGTCCGGCATGGCTGAGGCGAATGCACGCCCGGTCGCGGTGTCGAACAGGGACAGCACGCTGCCCACCCGCAGCGCCACATGCAGGGGCTGCCGGGCCTCGATGAGCCGAACGACGGTCGGGCCGAAATTGCCCCACACCGAAAGCGCAACAGCATGGCCGGTCTGCGCCGCGAGCTGCAGGACCGCCGGCTCCGCGGCCTTGAGCGGATCCAGCCGCTGAAGGCATGCCAGCCCGATCTTCAGGGCCGCCGGCCCCAGGTCGTACCGCCCGCTTGCATCCTGCTCGACGAGGCCCAGTCGCCCGTAGCTGACCAGGTACGGATGCGCACGCGACGGCGTGAGTCCGGCCAAGGCGGCCAGGTCTTTGAGGTTCATGGCGCCTTCGCCCTCGGCAAGTGTCAGCAGCAGCCGCCCGCCAACTTCGACGGATTGAACCGCGCGCTGGAGTTTGGCGTCGGGCTGTTCTTCAGAGGCGGGAGCCGCCGGCTTCTTCGTTCTCATGGAACAAACGAGTTTGACATACGCACACGACAACCGTACATTCTTTTCCAACAAATGCGTTCGCCCTTTGCGAATTCAAAGTCCTTTCAAGGAGATAGCCATGAGCAAGACCTTCGCATCCGCCGCCGACCTCGAAGAAAAGAAGGTCAGCTTCACCCAGCTCTCGGAGCACGCCTGGGCCTACACCGCCGAGGGCGACCCCAACACAGGCGTGATCATTGGCGACGACGCCGTGCTGGTGGCCGACACCCAGGCCACGCCCGCCATGGCGCAGGACGTGATCCGCCGCATCCGCGAAGTCACCGAGAAGCCCATCCGCTACGTGGTGCTCACCCACTACCACGCGGTGCGCGTCCTTGGCGCCTCGGCCTACGGCGCGCAGCAGGTGATCGCCAGCCAGGACACGCGCGACCTGATCGTCGAACGCGGCGAGGCCGACAAGGCCAGCGAGATCGGCCGCTTCCCGCGCCTGTTCCGCGACGTCGAATCGGTGCCCGCGGGCATGACCTGGCCCACGATCACCTTCACCGGCCGCATGAGCCTGTGGCTCGGCAAGCTCGAGGTGCAGCTGCTGCAGCTGGGCCGCGGCCACACCAAAGGGGACACCGTGGTCTGGCTGCCCGGCGAGAAGACGCTTCTTTCTGGCGACCTGGTGGAGTTCGACGCCACCCCCTATGCCGGCGACGCCTACTTCCGCGACTGGCCGGCCACGCTGGACAACATCGCCGCCCTTCAACCGCAGGCGCTGGTGCCGGGCCGCGGCCCCGCCTTGCTGGGACAGGCCCGGGTCCAGGCCGGCCTCGCGTCCACGCGCGACTTCATCCGCGACCTGTGGGCCAGCGTGCAGGAAGGCGTTGCCGCCGGCAAGGACCTGCGCGCCACCTACGAGCACAGCTTTGCCACGCTGCAGCCCAAGTACGGGCATTGGGTCATCTTCAACCATTGCATGCCCTTCGACGTGACGCGGGCCTACGACGAAGCCACGCAGCATGCCGATCCGCGCATCTGGACCGCAGAACGTGACCGTCAGATGTGGGAGGCGCTCGAAGGCTGAACAGAGCGCGACGGGCGTGCATTGCGCCCACCCCGGCTGGCGACGGGCACGCTCGATCGCCCCGCCGCGAAGACAAGAACGACAGGAGACATCGGCCATGAAGCCATCCCACATCCCGCCCCACCTCTTTCGCGGCACCGGCGAGCAGGTGCAGGCCATCCAGTTCGCCTACCGGCGCTCGCCGGACCAGGAGGCGCCCTCGCCCGTGCGCCACCCGGTCGTCATCGTGGGCGCCGGCCCCGTGGGCCTGACGCTGGCCATCGACCTGGCCCAGCGTGGCCAGCCCGTGCTGGTGGTGGACAACGACGACCGGCTGTCCACGGGCTCGCGTGCGCTGTGCTTTGCCAAGCGCACGCTGGAGATCTGGGACCGGCTGGGCGTCGGCGACGCCATGGTGGCCAAGGGCGTGTCCTGGAACCTGGGCAAGGTGTTCCTGCGCGACCAACAGCTCTACCAGTTCAACCTCCTCCCAGAGGACGGCCACGAGCGCCCCGCCTTCATCAACCTGCAGCAGTACTACTGCGAGGCCTACCTGGTGGAACGCGCGCTGCAGTTGCCCGGGCTGGAGATCCGCTGGAAGAACACGCTCGCTGACATCGCACCCCGCCCGGACGGCGCCACCTTGACCCTGGACACGCCCGACGGCCCCTACCGCATCGAGGCCGACTGGGTCGTCGCCTGCGACGGCTCGCGCTCGCCGACGCGGCAGCTGATGGGCCTGGAGAGCCAGGGCCGCGTTTTCCGCGATCGCTTCCTGATCGCCGATGTGCGCATGACGGCCGACTTTCCGACCGAGCGCTGGTTCTGGTTCGACCCGCCCTTCCATCCCAACCAGAGCGTGCTTCTGCATCGCGAGCCCGACAACGTCTGGCGCATCGACTTCCAGCTCGGCTGGGATGCCGATCCGCAGGCGGAGCGCCAGCCCGAGAAGGTCATCGCGCGCGTGCGTGCACTGCTCGGTCCCGACGCCGAGTTCAGCCTCGAATGGGCCAGCGTCTATACCTTCGCCTGCCAGCGGATGGAGCGCTTCGTGCATGGGCGGGTCGTCTTCGCCGGAGACAGTGCCCACGGCGTCTCGCCCTTCGGTGCGCGGGGCGCCAACAGCGGCGTGCAGGATGCGGACAACCTCGGCTGGAAGCTCGACCGCGTGATGCGCGGCCAGGCGAGCGCCGCGCTCATCGACACCTATGGCAGCGAGCGCGAGACGGCGGCGGACGAGAACATCCTCCACTCCAGCCGAGCCACCGACTTCATCACGCCCAAGAGCGAGATCAGCCGGCTCTTCCGCGACCAGGTGCTGGCCCTCGCCCGCTCGCACGAGTTCGCCCGCCGGCTGGTCAACAGCGGAAGGCTGTCCGTGCCCTGCGTGCTGCGGGCGTCGCCGCTGAACACGCCCGACGCCGAGGCCTTCGACAGTGCGATGGTGCCCGGCGCGCCGCTGTGCGATGCGCCCCTGCAGACACCCCAAGGCGACCCGGCCTGGCTGCTGCGCAGCCTGGGGCCGGACTTCACGCTGCTCGTCTTCGGCGAGGCGCCGCATTGGGTTCGCGAACTGCCGGGGGTGGCGGTGCGCTGCCTGGGGCAGGACCTGATCGACGCGCAGGGCGTGCTCGCCCGCCGCCTCGATGCGCAGCCGGGCACCGCCTACCTCGTGCGGCCCGACCAGCACGTGTGCGCGCGGTGGCGTCGGCCATCGCTGGAGGCGGTGCGCGCCGCACTGCGCCTCGCCAATGGCCTGCGCGACTAAGGCCGGAGACCCACCATGCTCAACACGCAACCGAACATCGCCCGCTTCGACGACTTCTACGAAGCACTGTTGGCCGCACACCAGGACCTGCCGCTCGACCAGAGCCACGCGCTGAACGCCCGTCTGGTGCTGCTGCTGGCCAACCACATTGGCGATCTCGACGTGCTGCGCGATGCGCTCGCGCGGGCCCGCGAATCTGCATCCACGCGCTGACCTCAAGGGCGCCGGACAGGCACATGGGGCCATGGCCTGCCACGGACGGGCCATGCCGTGGTGCCGCCACCTTTTTCACGACAACACAACGGAGACAAAACCATGATCAATCGCAAGCAGTTCCTCGGCCTCGCCGCGGCGGTCCTTGGTGCACCGGCCTGGTCGCAGAGCACGGGCAAGCCGGTCGAATGGGTGGTGGGCTATGCCGCCGGAGGCGGCTCCGACGTGGTGGCCCGCACCATTGCCGAAGCCATGGGCCGCACCCTCAACCGTCCCATCGTCATCAACAACAAGCCCGGCGCCGGCACCAACATCGCCGCCGACTACGTGGCCCGGTCGAAGGACTTCGGCAACATCCTCTTCACGGCCGACTTCGCCACGCTGGCCGCCAACCCCTTTCTCTTCAGCAAGCTGAGCTACGACGCGCAGAAGGCGTTCCAACCGGTCGGGCTGCTGGTGCGCTTTCCAATGTTCCTGGTGGTGGGCAGTGAGGTGCCGGCGAACAACCTGCAGCAGTTCACGGCCTGGGCCAAGGCGCAGAAGGATCCAGTGAGCTGGGGCTCTGCCGGCCCTGGCAGTCCGCACCACTTGGTCGGCGAACTCTTCCGCGAGCAAACCAGCCTGGCGATGCAGCACGTGCCTTACCGCGGCGCCGCGCCCGCCATGCAGGACGTGCTGGCAGGACAGATCCCTGCCATGTGGATCGACAGCGCCACCGTGCTGCCCTTCCTTGCCGGCAAAAAGGTAAAGATCATCGGCGTGGCATCGGCCAGGCGCCTGGATCTGTTGCCGGAGGTGCCCACCTTCGCCGAGCAGGGCCTCAAGGATTTCGAGGGCTACGCGTGGCAGGGTCTGGTCGTGCCGACCGGTACCCCGGCCGAGGCCACGGCCACCTTCGCCGATGCCTTGCAGAACGCGCTGGGCTCTACGCAGGTTCGCGCCCGCCTGCAGGCGCTGGGCGTCGAGCCGATGCCTGGCACGCCCGACCAGATGGCACGCTTCTCCGCTGCCGAGCGGGACAAGTGGGGCGCGGTCATTCGGCGTGCCGGCGTCAGGCTGGACTGAGCGACTTTTGGCGTCGGTCGAATGAGTGACGCAAACCAGTAGAGGCCGAGCGCTGGGCCATGCCGCCGGAGAGCCGCCACGGGCAGAGATGCTGCGCACGACCGAGGCCGCTGACGCCCAACTCGCGCGCGGCACCCTGACGGGCCGCTTGACGAGGCAAAGGTGCGGGCCCTGCTGCCCGCCTACGCACGCGGCGCCTGAGGCGCGCGTTTCGGCTTCGGGGCGCGCGGGCCGGCAGCAGCCTGGCCCAGCTGGCGCAGCAGCTCGGCGCGCAACGCCTCGGCCACTGCAGAAGCCGCCGTCGACAGGCTCCGCTCCTGCCGCATCACCTGGCCGATGGGCCGCTGCACATCCGGCGCCGTCAGCCGCCGCTGCACCACCGGCCCGCCCAGCGCCACCTGCGCCGCCAGCGCCGGCAGCACCGACACCCCCAGCCCCGCCGCCACCATGGCATTGATGGTGGCCAGGTGCTCCACCTCGAAGCGCGGTGCGAAGCGCTGCCCCAATGAGAGCAGCGCCGCCTCGGCGTACTGCCGCACGCTGGTGGGCGCCGGCATCGAGATGTGGGGCAGGGCTGCCACCTCGGCCCAACGCAATGGGCCGCGCCGCGCGGCCAGCGCATGGTCCGCGGGCAGCAGCAGCACCAGCGGATCGCTCGCCAGCGTCTCGTAGGCCAGGTCGGCATAGGCCGGGTTCTCGGCCGTGAGGGCGAAGTCGACCTGGCCGGCGCGCACCAGGTCGAAGGAGGCGCCCGACAGCGAATCGACCACCCCCAGCTGCACACCCGGATGCGCCGCCATGAAGCGCGCGAACACCGGCGGCACCACCGTGGCTGCGAGCGAGGGCAACGCCGCGATGCGAACCCGGCCCTCGCGCAGCTCGACCACGTCGCGCACCGCGCTGGCGGCGGCCTCGGCCTGGGCCCGCAGGATGCGCGCATGCGCCAGCAACGCCTGCCCGGCGTCGGTGAGCTGCACGCTGCGCGTATTGCGGGCGAACAGGCGCGCGCGCAGCGTCTCCTCGAGTCGACCGATCACGCCCGAGACGGCCGACTGCGACAGGTGCACCCGCGCCGCCGCGCGCCGGAAGTTCAGCGTCTCGGCCAGCTCGATGAAGACCTGCAGTTCGCGCAGAGAAAGATTGATCATGTTTGGCGATCAGTCTATCGGGCAATAGCGTTGGACCGATCAGTGCCGGCTTCCTAGACTGCGCCGCCATGACGACCCCTTCCCTCTCCCGCCCCGTCGGCACCGCCGTGATCGGCGGCGGCACCATGGGCGCCGACGTCGCCGTGGTGCTCAGCCGCGGCGGCCTGCCCGTCACCCTGGTGGAGCGCGATGCGGCCAAGGCCGCCCGCCTGCCGGGCTACGTCGGCGCCCAGCTCGAAGCCGCCGGCTGCGCCGCGCATGCCGGGCCGATCACCGTCGTGCAGCAGCTGGAGGCCGTGGCCTGGGCCGACGTCGGCCTGGTGGTCGAGTGCATCGTCGAGCAGCTGGCGCCCAAGCAGCAGCTCTTTGCCCGCCTGGTCGAGCTGGCCCTGCCCTCGGCCCTGCTCACCAGCAACAGCTCGGGCCTGCCCATCAGCCGCATCGCCGACGGCCTGCCCACGCGCGAACGCATGTTCGGCCTGCACTTCTTCATGCCTGCGCATCTGGTGCCGCTGGTGGAGGTGGTGATGGGCCCGGACAGCGACGCCGACGCCGCTCAGGCCCTGATGCAGACCATGCGTCGCTGCGCCAGCGTGCCGGTGCTCGTGCGCAAGGACCGGCCGGGCTTCCTGGCCAACCGCCTGCAGCATGCGCTGGCACGCGAGGCCTTCGCGCTGCTGGACGACGGCGTCGCCAGCGCCGAGGACATCGACGCCGCGGTGCGCTTCGGCTTCGGCTTCCGCTTCCTGGCGGCCGGGCCGATCCTGCAGCGCGACCATGCGGGGCTGGACGTGCACTGCGCCGCCGCCGCCACCATCTACCCCAGCCTGTGCAACGACGCCGAACCGGCGAAGGTGCTTCAGCAGCAGGTGCAGGCGGGCCGGGTGGGCATGAAGGCCGGCGCCGGCTTCAGCGACTGGCCCGAAGCCGAGCGCGCGGCCGAACGGGCCCGCTACGACCGCCTGCTGCGCGCCGGCCTCCACCTGCTGGCCGACGAACTGCCGCCGCTGCCGGGTGCGACCGGCGATGCCCCTTCCTCCGACCGGAACCCGACGTGACCGCCGATCCCCTCATCCTCACCGTGGCGCCCAACGGCGCCTACAAGCAGCACAGCGACCATCCCGCCGTGCCGCTCACGCCCCAGGCGCTGGCCGACACCGCCCGCCGCTGCCTGGACGCCGGCGCCGCCATGCTCCACCTGCACATCCGCGATGCGCAAGGCCGCCACAGCCTGGACGTCGAGGGCTACCGCGAAGCCCTGCGCGTGGTGCGCCAGGCGGTGGGCGACATGATGGTGCTGCAGGTCACCAGCGAGGCGGCGCGCGTCTACCAGGCGCCGCAGCAGATCGCCATGGTGCGCGAGTTGCAGCCGGAGGCCGTCTCCATCGGCCTGCGCGAGGTAGATGTGCCCGTCGTCGGCGAGGCGGGGCTGGCTGCCTTCTTCGGCGAGCTGGCCGCACGCGGCACCATGGTGCAGGTGATCCTCTACGACGCGGCCGACGTGGCGCGCTGGCAGGCGCTGCGCGCGGCGGGCACGATTCCCGATGCGCCCTGGTTCCTGCTCTTCGTGCTGGGCCGCTACAGCGCCGGGCAGACCTCCGACCCGCGCGACCTGCTGCCCTTCCTGGCCGCCCATGGCGACGGCCCCGAGCCCTGGGCCGTGTGCGCCTTCGGCCCCACCGAGCAGGCCTGCGTCACCGCCGCGGCGGCCTTCGGCGGCCACGCGCGCGTGGGCTTCGAGAACAACCTGCGGCTGCGCGACGGACGACTCGCGCCGGACAACACCGCCCTGGTGGCGCAGGCCGCCGAGGCGGCCGCCACGCTGGGCCGGCCGCTGGCCACGGCCGCGCAGATCCGCGAGCGCTTCCGGCCACGCTGACCCCGCCCACCCTCAACCACGACAACCGGAGACAAACCCCATGATCGATCGCCGCCAATGGCTGGCGGGCGCGGCCGCCGGCCTGCTCGCCCCTTCTGTCGCCTTCGCCCAATCCGATGCTGCCAAAGGTCCCGTGCGGATCGTGGTGCCCTACCCGCCGGGCGGGCCCACCGACCTGATGGCGCGGCTGCTGCAACCACAGCTGCAGCGCAGGCTGGGCACCACCGTGATCGTCGACAACCGCGGCGGCGCGGGCGGCAACCTGGGCAGCGCGTACGTCGCGCGGCAGGCGCCGGCCGATGGTCTGACGCTGCTGCTGGCCGCCAGCGGGCCGATGGCCGTCAATGCGGCGCTGTACAAGTCCATGCCCTTCAACGCGCAGGAGGACCTGCTGCCGGTGGTGCAGCTGTCGGCCTTTCCGCTGGTGCTGGAGGTACATCCCTCGGTCAAGGCCCGCACCCTGAAGGAATTCATCGCCTATGCGGGCAGCCAGAAGGCGCCGCTCAACTTCGCCTCGGCCGGAAGCGGCACGCCGCAGCACCTGGCGGGCGAGCTGTTCGCCCGCGAGGCCAAGGTGCCGCTCACCCATGTGCCGTACCGCGGCGCCGGTCCGGCCCTCAACGATGTCCTGGGCGGACAGGTGCCGCTGATGTTCGACATCCTGGCCAGCTCGCTGCAGCACCTGCAGGCGAGCAAGCTGGTGCCCATCGCCGTCACCTCGGCCACGCGCAGTCCTGCGCTGCCGCAGGTGCCGACCATGGCCGAGGCCGGACTGCCCGGCTTCGAGGTGACGGCCTGGCACGGCATCGCCGTGCGCAGCGGCACACCCGCGGCCACCGTGCAGCGGCTCAATGCCACCTTCCTGGACATCTTTGCGGATCCGGCCTTCCGCAAGTCCTGGGAGGCACTGGGCACGCCCGTGGTGGCCGGCACGCCCGAGGCCTTCGGCCAGCTGATCCGCAGCGAGACCGCGCGGCTGGGCCGCATCGTGCGGGAGACGGGGGCGACGGCGGACTGAGGCACAGGCGGCCGCGCGTGCGTCAGCGGCTCAAAGCGCCGGATGCCTCCGATGCCAATCCGTCACCTGCTGATAGGCCCAGCCCGCCCGCACCAGCAGCGCCTCGTCGAAGTGGCGCGCCACGAACTGGAAGGCGATGGGCGTGACCGCGTCGGTGAAGCCGCCGGGCAGCGTGATCGTGGGGCTGCCGGTCATGTCGAAGGGGCAGGTGTAGCGCAGCATGGCCGACATCAGATCGGCATCGGTGCCGAAGGTCAGCATGCGCTCCAGCGTGGGCGAGGCCACGCCCTGGGCGGGCACCAGCAGCAGGTCGATGTCCTGGAACAGGGCGCGGACCTTGCCGCTGAAGTCGTGCCGGTGCAGCACGATCTTCTGGTAGTCGGTGCCCGTCTGCGCATGGCCCAGGTCCAGCAGGCCCGAGAGCGCGGGACCGTACATGTCCTTGCGCGCCGGATAGGTGGACTCGTGCACGACGGCCGCCTCGACGGCGCACAGCGGAAACCAGTCGGCGATGGCCTGCGTGGGATCGGGGAAAACCACCTCGCGCAGCTCGCCACCCAGATCGCGCACGGCCGCCAGCACGCCGGCCATGACCTGACGGGTGGCGTCGTCAACGCCCTCGCTGTTCCAGCGGGCGTCGACACCGATGCGCAGACCCTGCAGGCCGCGCTCCATGCCGGCCAGGTAGTCGGGCACCGCCGCGAGGCTGGCGGTGGGATCTTTCGGATCAGCCCCGGCGATGGCACCCAGCATGGCACCGGCGTCGGCCGCGCTGCGCGTCATCGGTCCGATGTGGTCCAGCGTGGCGGCGAGTTCGAAAGCGCCGTAGCGGCTGACGCGGCCCCAGGTGGGCTTGAGCCCCGTGAGGCCATTGGCCGCCGAAGGAAAGCGGATCGATCCACCCGTGTCGGTACCCAGCGAGCCGTAGCACAGGCCCGCGGCCGTGGCCACGCCCGAACCGCTGGACGAGGCGCCCGACCAATGCGCGGCGTTCCACGGATTGACGGGCGGCACCACCGTCGGATGGTGGTCGGCGTAGGCACTCTCCGTGAGCTGCAGCTTGCCGAGGATCACGGCACCGGCCTCACGCAGCTTGCGCACCGCCGTGCCGTCCTCGTTGGGCACGAAGTCCTGGTACAGCGTCATGCCCGCGGCCGTGGGCACGCCGGCGGTCCAGCACAGGTCCTTGACGGCGACCGGCACGCCATGCAGCGGGCCGCGGATCTCGCCGCGGCCGATCTCGGCCTCGGCCTGCCGTGCATCGGCCAGGGCCTGATCGGCCATCACCCGCACGTAGCTCTTGAGCGCGCCGTCATGTGCGGCGATGCGCTCCAGCTGGGCCTGGGTCACTTCGACCGGCGACAGCGCCTTGCGCTGGATCTGCTGGCCGACTTCGACCAGCCCGAGGTAATGCAGCTCTTGATTGCTCATCCGTGGACTCCTGTGTACTGACTCATGATTTCGAAATCGCCCAGGTGCTCGCGCGGCACTTCGCCGCCGATGTGGCCGCGCTTGATCACCAGCACCCGCTGCGAAACCGCGGCGATGAATTCGAGGTTCTGCTCGACCAGCACGATGGTCAGGCCCGTGCAGTCGCGCAGCGCGGCCAGGGTCTCGGCGATCTCCTCGATGATGGAAGGCTGGATGCCCTCGGTCGGCTCGTCGAGCAGCAGCAGCGTGGGCTTGCCCGCCAGTGCGCGCGCGAGGGCCAGCAGTTGCTGCTCGCCGCCGGAGAGCGAGCCGCCCGGCCGGTCGAGCAGCCGCTTGAGGCGCGGGAAGTGCTCCAGCAGTGCCTCGACCGTGTCCATGCTGCGCTCGCCGGTCTTGACCAGGCCCATGCGCAGGTTGTCCAGGGCGCTGAGCGTCGGGAAGATCTCCCGCCCCTGCGGCACATAGGCCATGCCCAGCCGCGCGCGGGCAAAGGGGGCCAGGCGCGTGATGTCTGTGCCATCGAAGCGCACCGTGCCCGCAGTGGGCCGGATCACGCCCATCAGCGTCTTGAGCAGCGTGGTCTTGCCCATGCCGTTGTGGCCCAGGATGCCCACCGACTCGCCGGCGGCGATGTGCAGCGCAACGTCGTTGAGCACGGGGATGGCGCCGTACCCCGCATGCAGATTCGAGACTTCGAGCATCGGTCCGTCTCCGCACTCAGTGGGGCTTCTTGCCCAGGTAGATCTGCTGGATCAGCGGGTCGCTCATGATGCGGTCGGGCGCGTCCTCGCGGATCACCGCGCCCTGGTGCAGCACCGTGACCTTGCGCGCGATCATGCGGATGAAGTTCATGTCGTGTTCCACCACCACCAGCGCATGCTGGCGGTTGATCTCCAGGATCAATTCGGCCGTGCGGGCCACCTCGGCATCGCTCATGCCGGCCGCCGGCTCGTCCAGCAGGATCAGCGGCGGATCGGCCGCGATCACCACACCGATCTCCACCCACTGGCGCAGGCCGTGCGCCAGAAGGCCGGCCTGCACGTCGCGATAGGCCGACATGCCCACGCGCTCCAGCGTCTCGCGGGTGATGCGCTCGGCCTGCATGCTGCTGTTGAGGCGCCGCGCCGACAGCCACACGTTCTCCCACACGGTCAGTCCATTGAAGAGGCTCGGCACCTGCGTCTTGATGCCGATGCCCAGGCGCCCCGGCTCATGCGGCTGCATGCGCGAGATGTCCTGGCCGCGGAAGAGGATCTGGCCCGAGGTGGGCTTGACCTGCCCGGTCAGCAGCTTGAAGAAGGTGCTCTTGCCGGCGCCGTTGGGACCGATGACGCAGCGCAGCTCGTTCTCGGCCAGGGTGAAGTTCACGTCGCGCGTCGCATGCACGCCGCCGAAGCGCACGTTGAGGTCGCGGGTCTCGATCAACGGCGTCATCGCGTGGGCTCCATGGGGGCCAGGGGGGAAGCACCGGCACCATCGGCGGCAGAGGCCGCCGAAGGCCGCGTCGCAGCAGGCACGGCAGGCCGCGGGTGCCGCAGCCTGCGCCATGCCGCCTCGATCAACTGCCCGGCCGTGGGCACGATGCCCTTGGGCACCAGCAGCACGAAGACCACCAGGATGGCACCGAGGACGAGGTTGGCGTTGAGGGTCTGCTGGGTGCCGATCTGCGTGGTCAGCCACTGGATGGCGACCGCGCCCACCACCGGGCCGACCAGCGTCCCGAGCCCGCCGACGATGACCCAGATGATGATCTGCGCCGACTGGGCCAGACCGAAGATCGTCGGGCTGGTGAAGGCGCCCCAGTTGGCGAACAGGCAACCCGCCAGCCCCGCGATGGCGCCCCCGAGCGTAAAGCTGAAGAGCTTGTAGGCCCGCGCGTCGTAGCCCAGCAGCAGCACGCGCTGCTCGTTCTCCTTGGCCGCCACGATCACCCGGCCGACCTTAGAGGCGAGCAGGGCACGCAGGCCGACATAGACGACCAGCAGGCAGGCGAAGGCCAGGTAGAACAGGTCCTTGGGCGTGAGCACCTCGTCCTTCAGCCCGGGCCAGTTGAGCGTGGGAATGGCCGGGATGCCGTTGAAGCCGCCCAGCGGCGCATCGCCGATACGCCATTCGGGCCCCGCCGTCGAATTGACCAGGTTGAACAGGATCAGCGTCACGGTGAGCGTGATCACGCCCATGTACACGTCCGACAGCCGGCCGTAGAAGATCACGTAGCCCAGCAGTGCCGCAAAGAGCGCTGGTACCACGATGGCCAGCAGGAAGGGCAAGGTGCTGTCGCCCAGGTTCATCACCGCGATGGCATAGGTGTAGGCGCCCAGGCCGAAGAGGGCCGCCTGCCCGAAGCACAGGATGCCGCCATAGCCCCAGATGAAGGCCAGGCTCACCGAGAGGATGGCCATGACCACGTAGATGGTGACTTCGATCAGCGTGTAGTCGTCGATCACGGCGGGCAGCCCCAGCATCAGCAGCAGGCCGAGGGCCAGGCAGACGATGGCGCTCGCCCACGAATTGGCGAAACGGTTCACAGGGACCCCTTGAAGAAACGGCCGGTGATGCCCTGCGGCAGCACACGCAGCAGGACAATGGCGGCCACGAGCAGCGCCACCTCACCCAGCACGGGCGTGGTGGCGAAGGTGGCGAGCTGGTTGATGGCACCGAACAGCGACGAGGCGCCCAGCAGCCCGGCGAGGATGGCCGGCCCGCCGCCGATCACCGTGATGAAGGCCTTGGCCACGAAGGCCGCGCCCATGGTCGGCACGACGCCCGTGAGCGGCGCCAGCAGCCCGCCCGCCAGCCCCGACAGCGCGGCGCCGACGGCGAAGGTGACCGAATACACCCGGCTCGGACTGATGCCCAGCGCATTGGCCATGTCGGGCTTCTGCATGGTGCCGCGCGCGATCAGCCCCCACTGGGTACGGGTGAGCACCCAGCGGATGGCCAAGGCCACCACCGCCGCCACGGCGATGATGACCAGCGTGTAGCCGCTGACCGAGTAGGCGCCCACCGAGAAGCTGCCCAGCGGCGCCGACACGCCGGCCGTGGTGTTGCCCGCGATGGAGGTCACGATGCCCACCAGCAGCAGCGACAGCCCCCAGGTGGCCAGCATGGTGTCGACCATGCGGCCGTAGAGCCGCCGGATGACCAGCCGCTCCAGCACCACGCCGATGGCACCGACCGCCACGGGCGCCACCACCAGCATGGCGACCCAGAGGTTGATGCCCAGCTTGAGCGCCAGGATGACGGTATAGGCCCCCAGCATCATGAACTCGCCATGCGCCAGGTTGATCACCTTCATCATGCCGAAGATGACGGCCAGCCCGGCCGAGACGATCACCAGGCCTGCCACGGCATACAGCACCTGGATGACCACGATCAGCGCAAGATCCATGTCGATTGACTCCTCGGTACGGGTCGTTCCATCAGGCTTTGATCACGTACTGCTGGTTGTCTTTCGGATTCTTCTGGAGGTTGCACACCGCGCTGGTGTCCACGGGGGGCTGCTGCTGGAAGGTCTCGACGATGTTGAGCTGCTTGTTGCGCACCTCGGCAATGCTCACGTTCAGCACGCAGTGGTGGGTCTGGGCGTCGACCGTGACCTTGCCGCTCGGCGCGTCGATGCTGATGCCGCTCTCCAGCGCGGTGATCATCTTCTCGCGGTCGATGGAGCCGGCCTTCTTCACCGCCTCGGCCCAGAGCTTGAAGCCCTGGTAGGTGCCCATGGCCAGCTCGGTGATGTTGGGATAGTCGCTGCCGAAGCGCTTGTAGAAGCGCTCCTTGAAGGCCTTGTTCTGCGGCGTGTCGAGGTTCTGGAAGTAGTTGTACGACACCAGGAAGCCGTCGGTCTCCGCGGGCGAGAGCACGATGTGCTCGTTGCCGCCGGCGAAGGTGGTCGAGGCCAGCGGGATCTTCTTGGTCAGACCGGCCGCCGCCCACTGGCGATAGAAGGAGATGTGCGCGCCGCCCACCAGGGCCGAGACGATCATGTCAGGCTTGGCGGCCTCGATCTTGGAGATGGTCGGTCCGAAGTTGGTCACGTCCAGCGGGAAGAAGTCGATGGAGGCGACCGAGCCGCCGTTGTCCTGCACGAACTTCTTGACCCACTGCGAAGTGATCTGGCCGTAGTTGTAGTCGGCGGCCACCACATAGACCTTCTTGCCCCACTTCTTCATGGCGTAGGGGATGAGCTTGGCCACCGTCTGGCCCGGCGTCACGCCGGTGCAGAAGGTGTTGCGGTCGCACACGCCGCCTTCGTACTGGGTGTTGTAGAAGTAGAGCGTCTTGTTGCGGGTGAGCACCGGCCGGATCACCTCGCGCGAGGCGGAGGTGATGCCGCCCATCACCACCGTGGACTTGTCGCGCAGGGCCGACTGCTGCGCGAACTGCGCATACAGCTGCATGTTGGACTGCGGGTCGTAAGTGACCAGCTTGATCTTCTTGCCGAGCAGGCCGCCGGCTGCGTTCTGCTCTTCCACCGCCAGCGTCATGCAGTCCGCCATGGGCTTGCCGTAGATGTCGAGGCCGCCCGACATGTCGATGATGCTGCCGACGACGATCTCGTCGGCCGCCATCGCAGCCATGGGCAGCAGCGGCAGCGCCGTGCCGGCCAGGGCGGTGGCGGAGCCTTGAAGGAAGGATCGACGATCCATGGGAACACTCCTCGTTGATCTGACGGACGCAGGCCGTCGTTGTGTGTGGAAGGGATGAAGGGACGGGAACGCGGGGGTCCGGGGCGGGCGCAGCGCACCGCCCGGCTCGAATGGCTCAGAGGGCTTTCCAGTCGCCGGCCTGCTCGAAGGCATAGGCGGCGCGGTAGATGGTCTCTTCCTCGTAGTTGCGGCCGACGAGCATCATTCCGACGGGCAGGCCGTCGACCAGTCCGCAGGGAATGCTCATGGCAGGGTGCCCCGTGACGTCGAACGGGCAGGTGTTGGGCAGCACCTCGAAGGCGCGCGTGATCACTTCTTCCAGCGACGCGCCCGGCTTCGGAATGGG
The DNA here is from genome assembly GCF_003350475.1 of Pseudacidovorax intermedius. GTDB lineage: Bacteria > Pseudomonadota > Gammaproteobacteria > Burkholderiales > Burkholderiaceae_C > Xenophilus > Xenophilus intermedius. Next base: position 99,964 of record NZ_QQAV01000007.1, on the reverse strand, counting down.
CGTGGCCGTGATCGGCAGCGTGGGCATCAGCAACAGGTCGAAGTCCGACAGCGCGGCGTCGTAGGCGGCAGTGAGCTTGCGGCTGAGGTTCTGCGCCTTGGCATAGAAGTGGCCGCGGTAGTGCTGGATGAAGTACTCGCCCAGCACCATGGTGATCTTGAGCGTGTCGGACAGCTCGTCGGCACGCTGCTTCCAGCCAGCGTGGAAGTCCACCAGGCTGGTCACGTACAGCCCCTTCCAGTTGAAGCCGTGGCCGTTGTCCTTCATCATCTGCTGCGTCGCGCCCTCGGCGGCGATGGGCAGCCAGATGGCCGGGCCCAGTGCGTGCATCGGCACCGACACCTCGCTCACGGTGGCCCCCAGACGTGTGAACACCTCGGCGGCGTTGCGTACCTTCTCGTTGACGGCCGCATCCGACTGAGGCCAGCCGAAGCCCTCGGTCACGATGCCGATGCGCAGGCCCTGCACGCCCGTCTTCATCAGCTCGCTGTAGGGTTTGGGGCCCTGGCCGGCATGTTGGCGCGGGTCCAGCCCGTCCGGACCGGCCAGCGCTTCGAGCATCAGCGCGTTGTCGGTGACGTTCGCCGTCATCGGGCCGGTGTGGTCGATGGTCAGCTCGATGGGCATGACGCCGGTGTAGGGCACCAGGCCATGCGTGGCCTTCATGCCGTAGATGCCGCAGTAGGAGGCCGGCATGCGGATGGAGCCGCCCTGGTCGCCACCAATGGCCATGTCCACCTCGCCGGCTGCAACCAGCGCCGCGCTGCCCGAGGACGAACCGCCGGCCGAATAGCCCATGCGCCAGGGGTTGTGCACCGGCGAGGGCGAGCTGGTGTGCGAGCCGCCCGAGAAGCAGAAGTACTCGCACTTGGCCTTGCCCACGATGGTGGCGCCGGCATCCAGCAGCCGCGTGACGACGGTGGCGTCGACGTTGGGCACATAGCCCTCCAGCGTGGAAGCGCCATTCATCATGGGCACGCCGGCCAGGCAGACGTTGTCCTTCAGCACCACGGTCTTGCCGGCGAGCTTGCCGCCGGGCTTCCCCTGAATGGTGGTCTTCACGTACCAGGCGCCGTACGGGTTCTCCTCGGCCGAGGGAAAGTAGCCGGGCGTACGGGCATAGCTGACGGCCGGCTGGTAGTCGGGCATCGCGTCCACCGCGTCGTAGGCGTCGAAGTTGGACTGCAGCAGTGCGTTGTAGCTGGCAGCCTGGGAATCGGAGAGATGGATGCCGAGGCTGAGTGCGACGTCCTGCAGCTGTTCGACGGTGGGGCGCTTGATGGCCATGAAGGAACTCCGTGTCACGAGGGAAGAAGAGGCGCCCGAAGCAGTCGGACACCTTGCGTTTCACGGATCGATTCTGGGAACTTATATTTTCCTGGTCAAGTATTTTCTTTGCTTTGGAAAATAAAAAGCGGTATCGAAGCCAGGTCAGAGCCGTGTCAGCACGCGGAAGGCATTGCCCTCGGCCCGCGCGAGATAGATGGGCACACCGCTCGGTTCGCCGGCCTCGAAGGCGGCGTCGCGGGCGCTGCGGTAGGCGATGGTGCCGACGCTGGTGGCGCGGCTGCGGCCGGTGCATTCGCCGCGGTCGAGCAGCGCGGCCAGGAAGTGCATGCCCTCGTAGGTGGACTGGCCATGGGTGCTCAGCGTGGGCGCGCGCTCGCCGAAGTGGGCGCGGTAGCGCGCCTTGAACGCAAGGTTGGCGTCGGTGTCCAGCGTGGCGAAGTAGCCGCAGGCGGCATAGAACTCCTCGGCGTTGTCGGCGCCGAAGCCCAGCAGCTCGTTCTCGCCGGCGCCGCAGGTCAGGCGCAGCATGTGGCGGTGCAGGCCCGCACGGCCGAAGGCGCGATTGAACTCGATGGAGTCCTGCCCCACCAGCGAGACCAGCACCGCGTCGGCCCGGGCCTTGCGCACGGCCTCCAGCACAGCCGAGAAGTCGGTCGTCTCGAAGGGCACGTAGGTCTCGCCCACCAGTTCGGCCCCGGTCTCGGCGATGCAGGTGCGCGCGATGCGGTGCGACATGCGCGGCCAGACATAGTCGTTGCCCACCGCATACCAGCGCCGCGGGCGCTTGCGCTCGCCCAGCCAGCGGATGGCCGGCCGCAGCTGCCGCTCGGCGGTCTCGCCGATGGCGAAGACGCCAGGGCTGGCCTCGCCGCCCTCGTACAGCGGTGTGTAGACGATGGGGATGCGCCCGCCCACGGCGCGCAGGATGCGGTGGCGCACGGCACTGGTGTGCATGCCGACGATGGCGTCGATGTCGCCGGCCTGCACCAGCTCCGTCAGCGTGGCTTCGATGTCGGCCGCGTCGTCCGCGGCGTTGACCGTCAGCAGCCGGCAGGCGCGGCCACCCAGGCCCGCCTCGCGGTTGAGTTCGGAGACGGCCAGCTTGGCACAGGCCAGGGCCGACGGCGCCCAGATGCCCGCGAAGCCGCCAAGCGGCACGCACAGCGCGATGTTGAGTTCATGGCTCGCGAGCAGCGGGCGCTGCAGCCGACCGGCGGGCAGGCGCGGCGTGGCGGGTCCTGAGGATGGAAACATCGAGAACTCCGGGACAGTGCACCAAGTTGGCAACAGGAGGGACAGCGTCGCAAAAACTGCGCCAATGCTTTCCAAGGCAAGGGTTGCGCGCTACCATCGGAAACCCTTCCCCCACGCGCCGACGTGAGCCATGCCTGAGAAAGACATATCGCAGTACCTGGCCTACCTGCTGGCCTCCGCCAACCGTCGCATGCGCATCGGCCTGGCGCAGTCCATCGCCGCGGAAGAGGTGACCGAGGAGCACTGGCGCATCCTGCAGGTGCTCGCCGACGAGCGGGGCCGCTCGATGGGCGACCTTGCCGAGGCGGTGCTGCTCAACCATCCTGCGCTGACCAAGAACATCGACAAGCTGGTCGCCCGCGGCCTGGTCCAGCGCGCGGCCGATCCGGCCGACAGCCGGCGCGTGCTGGTCTACATCAGCGACCTCGGCCTGGAGACGGTCGCTCGGCTGCGCAAGAGCGTGGATGCGCACCACAGCCAGATCGAGGAGGCGCTGGGCCCGCGCAAGACGAGCCAGCTCAAGAAGCTGCTCGAAACCTTCATCGACGAGATCGAGCCGCACTGAAGCACGCATCGCGCCGCGGCCTGGACACGCCGCCGACGGTGCGGCTTGCCCTGTCGAGCCGCTATACCAAGGTATAGCCGCGCCATCCTTCCCGCATCCCTGACCGACCGAATGCGCGCTGGCTCCTGCGGCGCGTCACGGCGACCATTGCCGCATCGGCCCGGCCATGGCGGCAGCACGACAGCGGCACGCACCCGCCGCCGTTGACGCACGACCCGCCCTGCCGACGCGGCGACGCCCTGCCGGGCGCGTCCGGCTGACATCCATCTGACCTGACCCTGGCGACCGCCCGCTGCACCGCAGCGGGCGATGGCCGCGCCACGTCCGTCGTTCTCTCACACCGCCCGGAAGACGCCCATGAAGCCGATCCCCGCCCTCGCCCTTCTCCTGTGCCTGGCCACGCTGGCCGGCTGCGATGCCGGCCGCTCCGCACCCACCGCCCAAATGCAGGCCACGCCCTCCGATGGGGCGCGCCAGCACCAGGACACCCTCATCCGCGTGCCCGAAGGCTCGCCGCTGCGGCAGGCCCTGATCGTGGCGGCGGTGGCGCCTCAGCCCTTTGCCCCCACGCTCGAAGCGCCCGGCACCATCGAGGCCGCGCCCGAGCGCCTGGTGAAGATCGTGCCGCCGCTGGCCGGGCGCATCGTGCGGCTGCACCACCAACTGGGCGATGCGGTGAAGGCGGGCGATCCGCTGGTCACACTGGATTCGCCCGACCTGGGCGCGGCCTACCGGGACGACGCCAAGGCCCAGGCCGCGCTGCTGCAGGCGCGGCAGGACTTCGAGCGCCAGCAGACGCTGAACCAGGCCGACATCGCCGCCGCCAAGGATCTGCAGGCCGCCCGCCAGACGCTCACCGCCGCCGAGAGCGATGCCCGCGCCGCGCGCGAGCGCCTGGCGCAGCTGGGCGCGCCGGTGGATGCCGCATCGCGCCGCGAGTACGTGCTGCGCGCCCCCATCGCGGGCCGCGTGGTCGACATGAGCGGGGCCCTGGGCGGCTACTGGAACGACACCACGGCCTCGCTGATGACCGTGGCCGACATCTCCACCGTCTGGCTGGCGGCGAGCGTGCACGAGAAGGACATCGCCGCCCTGTCGGTGGGCCAGGCGGTGCACATCGCGCTCGATGCCTATCCAGGTCGGCAGTTCGAGGGCAAGGCGCGCTACATCGGCGACCTGGTGGACACCGACACCCGCACTGTGCACGTGCGCGTGGCCATCGACAACCGCGAGCGGCTGTTCAAGCCGGGCATGTATGCGCACGCGACGCTGGAAGGGCCCTCGCAGCCGGCGCTGCTGATTCCGGCCACCGCGGTGCTGCAGAGCGGCCTGGCCACGCGCGTGTTCGTCGAGCAGGCGCCCTTCCAGTACGAATCACGGCTGGTGGTGCTGGGCCGCTCGACCGACGACAAGGTGGAGGTCGTCTCGGGGCTGAAGGCCGGCGAGCGCATCGTGGTGCAGGGCGGAGTGCTGCTCAATGATTGAGAAGCTCGTCACCCTCGCCTTCCAGCGGCGCGGCATCGCGTGGCTGCTGTTCGTCTTCGTGGCGCTGTACGGGTACTGGAGCTGGAAGCAGCTGCCCATCGAGGCCTATCCGGACATCGCCGATGTCAGCTCCCAGATCGTCACGCAGGTGCCCGGCCTGGGCGCCGAGGAGGTGGAGCAGCAGATCACCGTGCCGCTGGAGCGCGCGCTGCTCGGCACGCCCGGCATGCATGTGCTGCGCTCGCGCAGCCTGTTCGCGCTGTCGCTGATCACCGTCGTCTTCGAGGACGGCACCGACGGCTACTTCGCCCGCCAGCGCCTGCAGGAGCGCATCAACGCGGTCACCCTGCCCTACGGCGCCACGCCGGGGCTGGATGCCTACACCTCGCCCACCGGCGAGATCTACCGCTACACGCTCGAATCGAAAACCCGCAGCCTGCGCGAGCTGTCGGAGCTGCAGTTCTGGACCGTGATCCCGCGCCTGAAGAAGGCCACCGACGTGGTGGACGTGGCCAACTTCGGCGGCCTCACGACCCAGTTCATGCTGGAGCTTGAGCCCGACCGGCTGCAGCAGTACGACCTGTCGCTGCAAGACGTGAAGGACGCGCTCAACAACAACAACGCCACCGGCGGCGGCAGCATCGTGGACCGCGGCGAGCAGAGTTACGTGGTGCGCGGCGTGGGCCTGCTGCGTTCGCTGGACGACATGGGCAACGTGGTGGTCAAGACCAAGGCCGGCGTGCCCGTGCTGGTCAAGGACCTGGGCCGGCTGAGTTACGGCAATGTCGAGCGCCGCGGCGTGCTGGGCAAGGACGCCAACCCCGACACCATCGAAGGCATCGTGCTGCTGCTGAAGGACCGCAACCCTTCCACGGCGCTGGCCTCGGTGCACGAGGCGGTGCAGGAGCTCAACGAGCATCTGCTGCCCAAGGACGTGAAGGTGGTGCCCTATCTGGACCGCACCTCGCTGATCGACGCCACGCTGCACACGGTCTCGTCCACGCTGATGGAGGGCATGGTGCTGGTGGCGGTGGTGCTGTTGCTCTTCCTGGGCAGCCCGCGCGCGGCGGCCATCGTGGCGCTGACGATTCCGCTGGCGCTCCTGATCGCCTTCATCTTCATGCACCAGTTCCACATTCCGGCCAACCTGCTGTCGCTGGGCGCCATCGACTTCGGCATCCTGGTGGACGGTGCGGTGGTGCTGGTGGAGAACATCCTGCGCCGCCGCGAGGAGGCCGAAGGCCGGCCGCTGTCGGCCAGCGACGCCATCGAGGCCACGCTGCAGGTGGCGCGCCCAATCTTCTTCGGCATGGTGGTGATCGTGTGCGCCTACCTGCCGCTCTTCGCCTTCCAGCGCATCGAATACAAGCTCTTCTCGCCCATGGCCTATGCGGTGGGCGCGGCGCTGGCGGGCGCACTGCTGGTGGCCCTCACGCTGATTCCGGGGCTGGCTTGGCTGGCGCTGCGCAAGCCGCGGCGCATCGTGCACAACCCGGTGCTCGAATGGCTGGCGGTGCGCTATGGGCGCTTCCTGGCCCACACGGTGGGCCGGGCGCGCGGCGTGCTCGCGGCCTGTGCACTGGCGCTGGTAGTGCTGGTCGGCCTGTTCGTCACCACGGGCCACGACTTCCTGCCCTACCTGGACGAAGGCTCGCTGTGGCTGCAGGTGCAGATGCCGCCGGGCATCACGCTGGCCAGGGCCTCGGCCATGGCCGACGAACTGCGCAAGGCCACGCTGGCCTTCCCCGAGGTGTCGTACGTGGTCACGCAGACCGGCCGCAACGACGACGGCACCGACTACTGGACGCCTTCGCACATCGAGGCGAGCGTGGGGCTGCATCCGTACAGCGAATGGACGTCGGGCCTGAGCAAGCAGGAGCTGATCGACCGCATGGCGCAGCGCTTCGCGCAGATGCCGGGCTACACGGTGGGTTTCATGCAACCCATGATCGACGGTGTGCAGGACAAGCTTTCGGGCGCTCACGGCGACCTCACGGTCAAGGTCTTCGGCGACGACCTGGCGCAGATCCGCAACGTGGCCAACCGGGTGGCCCAGACGCTGCGCCACGTGCCCGGCGCCGCCGACGTGGCGGTGGACGTGGAGCCGCCACTGCCCAACCTCAAGATCGAGCTGGACCGCGCCGCCGCCGCGCGCCACGGCATCAACGCCGCCGCGGTGGCCGACCTGATCGCCACCGGCGTGGGCGGCACCCCCATCGGCCGGCTCTACGTGGGCGAGAGGAGCTACGACATGACGGTGCGCTTTCCCGAGAAGGCCCGCGCCAGCGTCGATGCCATCGGCAACCTCACGCTGAAGTCGGCCACGGGCGAGCAGGTGCCGCTTTCCGCCGTGGCCAAGTTGAGCACCGTGGCCGGCGAAAGCGTCATCGTGCGCGAGATGGCCGAACGCAACATCATCGTGCGGCTGAATGTGCGCGGCCGCGACCTGGCGGGCTTTCTGAAGGACGCGCAGGCCGCCGTCGCGCGCGACGTGACGCCGGCCGACACGCATGTGCAGCTGCGCTGGGGCGGCCAGTTCGAGAACCTGGAGCGGGCCCAGGCCCGCCTGGCGCTGATCCTGCCGATGACGCTGGGGCTGATGTTCCTGCTGCTGTTCGGCGCCTTCGGCAACCTGCGCCAGCCGCTGCTGGTGCTGGCCGCGGTGCCGCTGGCCATGCTGGGCGGGCTGGCGGCGCTGCACCTGCGGGGCATGACGCTCAACGTGTCGAGTGCGGTGGGCTTCATCGCGCTCTTCGGCGTGGCGGTGCTCAACGGCGTGCTGATGCTGTCGCAGATCAACCGCCTGCGCACCGAGGAAGGCCGGCCGCTGCGCGAGGCGGTGATGGAGGGCGCCCGCAGCCGCATGCGGCCGGTGCTCACCACCGCCACCGTGGCCGCCCTGGGCCTCACCCCGGCCATGCTGGCCACAGGGCTGGGCAGCGACGTGCAGCGGCCGCTCGCCACCGTGGTGGTGGGCGGGCTGGTCAGCGCGACGGTGCTGACGCTGGCGCTGCTGCCGGCGCTCTACCACCTGATCGAAGCGCGGCTGGAGCGGCGGCGTGCCTCGCCCGCCGCGCCCGCCTCACATGACATCCCGACGCAGGAGGTCCAGCCGTGACAACCCTCCGACTCCGCTCACTTCTTCCCATATCGCTGCTGGCCATGCTCGGCCTGGTTCAGGGCTGCGCCGTCGGCCCGGACTTCCACGCGCCGGCCGCACCCGCCACACCGTCGGTGGCCGCGGCGCCCCTGCCCGCGCGCACGGCCGGGGCCGAGGGCCCGGCCGGCGGGGCGCAGCGCTTCGCCCTGGGCCAGGGCGTCGCCTCGCAATGGTGGAAGGCCTTCGGCTCCCCCGGCCTCGACGCCCTTGTCGATGCTGCGCTGGCCGCCAGCCCCGACCTGCAGGCCGCCGAGGCCGCGTTGCGCAGTGCGCAGGAGACGGCCCTCGCCCAGCGCGGCGCATTCTGGCCCACGGTGGACGCGAGCTACACGCCCACGCGCCAGAAGACCTCCGGCGCCCTCTCCAGCCCGCTGGCCGACGGCGACATCACCCGCTACACGCTGCACACGGCGCAGCTCAGCATCGGCTACGCGCCCGATGTCTTCGGCGGCACGCGCCGCGCCGTGGAGGCGCAGGACGCGCAGGTCGACGTCCAGCGTTGGCAGCGCGAAGCGGTGGGCACCACGCTGGTCACCAACGTGGTGAGCACCGCGATCCAGGAGGCCGCGCTAAGCGCGCAGATCGACGCCACGCAGCAGCTGGTCGAGCTGGCCACCCGCCTGCTCGACGGTGCCCGCCGCCAGCATGCGGCCGGCCAGATCGGTGGCGTCGACATCGCCGCCCAGGAGAGTGCCCTGGCCCAGGTCCAGGCCACGCTGCCGCCGCTGCAGAAGCAGCTGGCCGCGCAGCGCAGCCGGCTGGCGGTGCTCACCGGCCGGCTGCCGGGCGATCCGCTGCCGCAGCAGTTCACGCTCGATGCGCTGCAGCTGCCGGCCGAACTGCCGGTGAGCCTGCCCTCGCAACTGGTGCAACAGCGCCCCGACATCCGCGCCGCCGAGGCCCAGCTGCATGCGGCCGCCGCCCAGGTGGGCGTGGCCACGGCGGCGCGCCTGCCCGACCTCACGCTCACGGCCACGCTGGGCAGTTCGGCGCTGGGCGTGTCGCAGCTGCTGCGCAGCGGCGGCGGCTTCTGGTCGGTGGGCGGCACGCTGCTGCAGCCGGTCTTCCACGGTGGCGCGCTGCTGCACCAGCAGCGCGCCGCGCAGGCTGCCTACGCGCAGGCCGAGGCGCAATACCGCAGCACCGTGCTCACGGCCTTCCAGAACACCGCCGACACGCTGCAGGCCATCGTGAGCGATGCCGACACGCTGAGCGCCACCGCCGCGGCCGAGGCGGCCGCGCGTCGCAGCCTGGCCGCCGTGCAGCGGCAGCGCGAGGCGGGTGCTGCCGCCCAGGCAGACCTGGTCCTGGCGCAGCAGACGCTGCAGCAGGCGGTGCTGGCCACTGCCCAGGCGCGCGCCGCCCGGCTCGGCGACAGCGTGGCGCTGTACCAGGCCCTGGGCGGCTGGTGGCAGGTGGCCGACAGCTCGGCGCGATAGGCTGGCGCGCCGCGGTGCAAAGCCGAGCCTGGAACGCCCTCTCCATCAGCCATGGGCGCGCGCACCCACGATCCGGAGACAAGACCATGAAGGCTTCACACTGGCATCGCCTCGCCCTGCTCACCCTGCCCGCCACCCTGTTCGGCCTGGCGGGTTGCGCCGCCCTGCCCGGCCGCGAGGTGCAGGCCGGCGGCGCCTACTGCTTCCTCAACCCGCTGGCACATGGCCACCACGGGCCCTGCCTCGACGGACCGCTGCCCGACGCCGACACGGCCCAGCAGGCATGGCACTTCGCACCCGACCCGCAGGCCCTGACCGTCTACGTGGTGCGTCAGAACTGGAGCGACGGCCCGCACCGCGTGGCCGTGTCCCTGGACGGCCAGCCGCTGGCGGACACGCTGCCCTCGACCACACTGCGCCTGCGCGTGCTGCCGGGTGCGCATGCGTTCGCGCTGCACGCCGAAGGCCACCCGCCGCACACCATCTCGCTCGATGGGCGTGCGGGCGAGGTGCATTACCTGCACATCGCCACCCTGGCCGGGCTCTGGCACATGGACTACGGGTGGGAGCTCGAGCCCGATGCCGTACTGCAGGCCCGGGCACGCCGCACGCGGCTGGTGGCCGATCTGCGGGAGGACCCCACGCGACCGACGAAATGAAGCCATCGATCCCCCCGGCACGACGTGCCGCTCTTCTTCGGGTGCGCGGTCGCGGCGCACCGCGCGTCCCGTCCGCCATCGCCGCCGCCCTCGCCCTGCTGCTGGCCGGCGCCGCCAAGGCCGAGCCGGTCGAGGCGCCCGCCGCGACACCCGAGCAGGAATGGGGCACCGCCTTCCAGTCCACCTACGTCTGGCAAGACAAGGCCGCTTTCCCGGCCGCCTATTCCGGCCACAACAGCCTGGGCACCGAGCGGGCGCTGAGCTATTCGTTCACCGTCACCGCCATGGTCGGCATGCGGCCCTGGCGGGGCGGCGAGCTGTATTTCAATGCCGAAGGCGCCCAGGGCGTGCCGCTGTCGGGCCTCACGGGCCTGGGCGGCTTCACCAATGGCGAGATGGCCCGCTCGGCCACACCCAACCTGGGCCTGTACCGCGCCCGCCTCTTCCTGCGCCAGACCTGGGGCGAGGGTGGCGGCGAGGAAGTGCAGGCCTCCGGCCTGACCCAGCTCGCCGGCACCGCCGACCGGCGCCGCTGGGTGCTGACCGCCGGCAACCTGTCGGTGCTGGACGCGTTCGACAACAACGCCTATGCCCACGACCCGCGCACCCAGTTCCTCAACTGGGCCTTCATGACCTACGGCGCCTACGACTATGCGGCGGACGGGCGCGGTTACTCCTGGGGCGCGCTGCTGGAGCGCTACCACGACGACTGGGCCCTGCGCGCCGGCCGCTTCATCCAGCCCTACGAGCCCAACGGCCAGCCGCTGGATCCGCGCTTCCTGCGCCACTACGGCGACCAGGTCGAGCTGGAGCATGCCCACCAGCTGGACGGCCAGCCCGGCAAGCTGCGGCTGCTGGTCTTCCGCAACCGGGCGCGCATGGCCAGCTTCCAGGACGCGATGGCGCTGGCGCAGGCCACGGGCGACACCCCAAGCCTCGACGCCGTGCGCGGCGGCGACCGCAGCAAGCGCGGCATCGGCCTGGGCCTGGAGCAGGCCATGGCCGAAGACCTGGGCCTCTTCGCCCGCTGGAGCCGGGCCGACGGCGGCACCGAGACCTATGCCTTCACCGAGATCGACCGCTCGCTCTCCGCGGGCGCCCTGCTGCGCGGCAGCGCCTGGGGCCGGGGTCAGGACACGGTGGGCGTGGCCGCCGCGGCGAACGGCCTCTCGCACGCACGCCGCGACTACCTGGCGGCAGGCGGCATGGGCACCTTCCTGGGCGACGGGGCATTGCGCTACGGCACCGAAACGGTGGTCGAGGTTTTCTACGCCATTCAGGTGACGCGGGCGTTTTGGGTGACGCTCGACTGGCAGCACATCCGCCATCCCGGCTACAACGCCGACCGCGGGCCGGTGCATGTCGGCTCGGTGCGGCTTCACACGGAGTCTGACGGGACTGAGGGGCTGCACAGCCTCGCGGAGCCCCAGCTCCACGCGCCCCGGGGGAGGAGCCGGCCCCTGTCACCCTGGTCCGCCCTGTCCTACACCGAATGGGGAGATTTTGTGACGACCAGTGTCATGAAATTTCATCAATGTTCACGCCACTAAAGAATTGCAATCTGCCAAAAGGTGAGGTTGCGTTCTTCGGACCAGCTGTCGCAGCGATCGACGGGTGGCGCGTTCATGGCCATTTCGGGGAGTTTCGTTGTCCGTTGTTTCGTCTCTCGACCCCGCCCGGTGCGCGCACTGGTCGGCGGCCTGTGCGTTTTCACCCTTCGCGAGCGCCGAGTACCGGGCCTGGATCGCACGCGAATCATCGTCCGCCGACGCCGAGCGCGAAGCGCTGCGCGCTGCCCTGACGGCGGTCCCCCACCCCTCTGGCATCACCTTCGTCGTCGCCGACGACACGCATGATCGCGCGGTGCGGGCGACGCTGTCGTCGCTCGCCGCGCAGATGTGCCTGCAGTTCGACGTCCTGCTCAGTTGCAGCCCCACACGCCAGGCGGCGATGTTGGGTGTCCTCGCCCTGGTGCCGCAGTCGCTGAAGGTGCGTGTCATCGTCGCCAGCGAGGGCGACGTCACTGTGCCGGCGCTGCAGCAGCTGGCACTCACCCATGCCGGCGGCGAACATGTCGGCCTGCTCAGCGCGGGCGACCAGCTTGCGCCCACGGCGGTGGCCGCTCTTCGGATGACGCTGGCGCGCTGGCCCGAGACCGACATCGTCTACGCCGACGAGGACTGGATCGCCGCCGATGGCACGCGCTGCAGGCCGCGCTTCAAGCCGGGCTGGGATCCGGAGGCCCAGCTGGGCTTCGATCTGCTGGAAGGGCTGTGCCTGTTCCGCCGCGCCGAAGTGCTGCGCAGTGGCGGGCTGCGCCCCGAGTTTGGGCCTGCCGCGCGCTATGAACTGGGCTGTCGGATCGGCCTGCCGCTGCCGGCCTGGCGGGTGCGGCACATTCCTGCCGTCCTTTGCCATCGGCGCATACCGCTCGCACCGGACAGTGCCGCGACGGCCCGCGCGATCGAAGCCTATGCGGCGGCCGCACGTCGGGCCGCCCAGCAGGTGGCGTCGACGCAGAGCGGCACCCCCGTCGAGGTGGCCCCGTCGATCCTGGCCCCGGTCGTCAACTGGGTGCGCCGCCCGTTGCCGCAGCCCGCGCCGCGCGTCAGCATCCTGGTGCCCACGCGGGACCGCGCAGATCTGCTCGCCAACTGCCTGAACAGCCTGCTACGGCACACCGACTACCCCGATCTGGAAGTCGTGGTGCTCGACAACGACAGCGCCGAGCCCCAGACCCATGCCCTGTTCGCAGAGCTGCGCCAGGACCCTCGCGTGCGCATCCTGAAGACGCCGGGCGCCTTCAACTTCTCGCGCATCAACAACCTCGGCGCCCGTGCGGCGACCGGCGGGGTTCTGCTGTTCCTGAACAACGACACAGAGATCCTGGATGCGGACTGGCTCAAGGAGATGGTGGCGCAGGCCATGCGACCGGACATCGGCTGCGTCGGCGCCAAGCTGCTGTACGCCGATGGCACCGTCCAGCACGCCGGGGTGATCCTCCAACCCGACCGGCTGGCCATGCACGTATCCCGCACGGACGATGCGATGGCGCCCGGCGCGGACGGCAGACTGGCCGGCGCCCGCGGTTACCTCGCAGTCACCGGCGCCTGCCTGGCCATCCGGCGCGAGGTCTTCCAGCTTCTCGGTGGCTTCGACGAGAAGCACCTGGCCATCGCGTTCAACGACGTCGACCTCTGCCTCAAGGCCACCGACGCCGGCTACCGCAACGTGTGCACGCCGTTCGCGACCCTGCTGCACCTCGAAAGCGTGTCGCGCGGGCACGACCACGCCAACGAAGAAAAGCAGCAGCGCGCCGCGCGCGAGCTCGGACACATCACCGCCAAGTGGCCGGACCGCTTCGCGGAAGACCGGTTCCACAACCCCAACGTGCGGCTGGACTGGTACGCGGGCACGCAGCTGGCCGCCTATGAAGCGCGGTGGCAGCTCGCCCGCTAGTGAATGCCATCGATCTGAAGAGAGGCCTCGGCCCACGCCGAGCGGCAATACATGCAAGACACCCCCGTTCATCTTCCTGCCGTCGAGTGCACGAGCCTCGACCGCTCGCTCGACGTCCTGACGGACCCGGCGCTGGCGCCGCTGTTCTGGACACCCCATCTGCTGGGCAAGCCCAGCGCGTGGTGGACCCACACCCCCTTCGCCTTCTGGCTGGTGTCGGCCTGCAGGCCCCGCACGCTGGTGGAGCTGGGAACGCACAACGGCGTGTCGTACGCCGCCTTCTGCGAGGCCGTGGCCCGACTGGAGACAGGCACGCGCTGCTACGCGGTGGACACCTGGGCGGGAGACGAGCACGCGGGGCACTTCGACCCCCAGGTCTACTACGCGCTGCGCGATTTCCATGACAAGCACTTCAGCGCCTTCTCAGAGCTGCTGCAGTCCACCTTCGACGACGCCCTGCCCTATTTCGCCGACGGCTCGGTCGACGTGCTCCACATCGATGGCTTCCACACCTACGAGGCGGTGCGCCACGACTTCGAGACCTGGCTGCCCAAGCTGTCCGACCGGGCCGTGGTCCTGTTCCACGACACCAACGTGCGCAGCCGCGACTTCGGGGTGTTCCGCTACTTCGCCGAGCTGATCGGCCAGTACCCGTCCTTCGAGTTCCTGCACGGGCACGGCCTGGGCGTCCTGGCGGTCGGCCGCAACGCACCGGCCGCGATCAAGGCCCTGTGCAAGCTCGAGGCCGACAAGGCGGACGCCGTGCGCACCCGCTTCTCGCACCTGGGCACGCGATGGTTCGTGACCACCCGCGAGCAACTGGGCAGTGCCGAGCTGAACCAGCGCCTGCACGCGGTGCAAACCCAGCAGGTGCAGGCCGAGGCCGAGCTGGCGCAACTGCGCGCCGAGCGGTCCGCCGCGACGGAAAGCAGCACCGTCAAGGCCGACTCGCAGCGCAGTGCCGAACTCGAGACACTGGCGCAGCAGGCCCAGGCGGCCGAGGCACGTGCCGCGCAGTCCGAGGCGCGGGCCGAGCGCGCCGAGGCCACCACGCACGCGACGCAGCTGGTGCAGCAGCAAGCGGGACGCCGGGTGGCGGAACTGCGCCGCATGGTGGCCCAGCTGACCACGGAACTGGCCCAGGCGCAGGAACGCGCGGTGACCGCGGACCGCCAGGCAGGCCTTCAGCAGCAGATCGCCGTCGCCTGGAAGGAGCGCGCCCAGGCACAAGGCGAACACTCCCGTGCCCTGCTGCAGCGCTTTCGCGACACCCAGACCGATCCCGCTGCGCAGGCCAAGGCTGCGGAGCCCGGACGGCTTCGCCGCATTGCAAAGCGTCTGCGCAACCGGAAGATCGTCATCGGCGAGACCTGGGAGACCGAGACCATCCGCCGCTCCCCCTACTTCGACCGCGCCTGGTACCTGCTCACCTATCCCGATGTCGCGGAAGCAGGGCTGGACCCCGCGGACCACTACCTGAGATACGGTGCGCTCGAGGGCCGCGACCCGGGCCCCATGTTCTCGTCCGCCACCTACCTGGCCCACTACACCGACGTGGCAGCAGCGGGCCTCAATCCGCTGCTGCACTACATGGAGCACGGCATCGAGGAAGGGCGCTACGCCGCCGTGCACGGCCTCTCGCAGGGCGAGCCCGCCCTTCCCGCCCTGCCGACCCAGCGCTTCTCCATCTTCTACGTGTCCGGCGAACCCGACACCCCCGGGCACATCTACCGCGTGGCCCGGTACATGGAGGCGGCGCGGATGAATGGCGTGCCCTCGGAGTGGGTGCGCCTGGACCAGCTGCAGGACAAGCTGTCGCTGACCGCTCAGCACGACGTGATGATGCTGTGGCGCACGCCCTGGACACCCGCATTGCAGGAGGCGGTCGCCCGCATGCGCGCGCAGGGCAAGATGGTCGTGTTCGACATCGACGATCTGATGGTCGAGCCGGACCTCGCCCAGATCAAGTTCATCGATGGCATCCGCTCGGACGGCCATGTGCCCGAGCATGTCCGCGCGCATTTCGCCAACATCCGCCGCGCGATGCTCTCCGCCGACATCTGCCTGGCCAGCACCCAGGAACTGGCATACCACATGCGCTGGGCCGGCAAGAGCGCCCACGTCGTGCCCAATGGCTTCGACCACGGCACGCTGGAGCTTTCGCTTCGCAGCGCGCAAGCGTGGCGCAGCACGCGCAGCGACGACCTGATCCGCATCGGCTACGCCGGTGGCTCACGCACCCACCAGCGCGACCTCGGCCTGGCCATCGAGGCGATTGCGCGCGTGCTGCGCGAGAACGCGCGCTGCCGGCTGGTCCTGTTCCAGACGCTGGCGGGCGTGCGCCTGGTCGAAGTGGAGGAATTTCCGGCGCTGGAAGGGCTGGAGGACCGCATCGAGTGGCGGCCCTTCCAGACGCTGGAGACCCTGCCGCAGGAGATGGCGCGCTTCGACATCAACATCGCACCGCTGGAGTTCGGCAACCCCTTCTGCGAAGCCAAGAGCGAACTCAAGTTCTTCGAGGCGGCGCTGCTGCATGTGCCCACGATCGCCTCGCCCACCGGCCCCTTCCGCCGCGCCATCTCGCACGAAGCGACCGGCCTGCTGGCCTCCGACGGCGACGACTGGTACCGCTGCCTGTCCCGGCTGGTCGACGAGCCGGCGTTGCGCGACGGACTCGCCGCCGCCGCGCATCTCAGCGCCCTGGCGCAGTTCGGTCCCCTGCAGCGCGCGGCGCGCTTCGGTTGCGTGCTCGATCAACTGCGTGGCGACGTCCAGGCCGCGCGGGGGTTCGCGCTGGACGCGCGCATCCGCGCGACGCCGTGGCGCAGCCCCACACTCGTGCCGTCCACCGTGCTCTTCGAGCATTGGGCCGCGGAGCCGGAGGTGGCCGAGATCTCGGTGATCATCCCGCTGTACAACTACACGCAATTCATCGTCGAGGCGCTGGAGTCGGTGCAGGCCCAGAGCCTGGCGGTGCTGGACCTGATCGTGGTGGACGACTGCTCCACGGACGCCTCCCTGGACACGGCACTGGCCTGGGTCCGCGAGAACGCCCACCGCTTCAACCGGGCAGTGGTTGCGAGGAACGCGGTCAACAGCGGATTGGCCATGACCCGCAACGTGGGCTTCGGACTTGCACGGACACCCTACGTGCTGCCGCTGGACGCCGACAACCGGCTGCTGCCGACCTGCTGTGAAACGCTGCACGGCGTCATGCGGGCGAACGCCGTGGCCTTTGTCTATCCCACCATCCAGCACTTCGGCGCCTCGCGCCGCACCATCAGCGACGCGCGCTACGAACCGCAACGCTTCGTGGCGGGCAACTACGTGGACGCCATGGCCCTGGTGGCCAAGGAGGCCTGGGCCATCGTCGGCGGCTACGACCACGTGAGGCACGGCTGGGAGGACTACGACTTCTGGTGCCGGCTCGCCGAGCAGGGCCAGCGTGGCCTCTGGGAGCCCCAGACACTCGCCGAATACCGCGTGCACGCCGCCTCGATGATCAAGACGGAGACCACGGCGCCCGAGAACTACCGGCGCCTCATGGACGACTTCAAGACGCGGCATCCCTGGGTGTCGTTGATCGACGAGCAACTCGCGCTGCAGGCAGCGCGCGCCAACCGCAGCTGACCGACCGTCGTCGCACGGGCAAAGGCGGTGAGCCCCTGCACCGCCGGAACCGGCGTGTGCAGCATGGCATCGTCGCAACGGGGCGCGCCCGTGCGGCTGCGCGACGGCCGCCGACCTGGCCACGTCGCGCACAATCCCGCCTGGCCGCATGCCGCTCTCCCGGCGTGCATGACGGTCCTCGCTGCGCGCCGCACCATGCTCCTCCTGGCCCGAACCCGCTCCGTCCTCCGCGTCGCCCTCGTGGCCGTGGCGATGGCGGCCATCTTCGTGGCGGACACGCTCACCAACTACGAGGTGGCGGCGGCGGTGCTCTATGCGGTGGTGGTGCTGTCGGCCGAGCGGGCGCTCCAGCCGCGGGCGCTGCGCGCCCTGGGCATGGCGTGCATCGCGATGACGGTGCTGAGCTTCATGCTCACGCCGCGCGGCCACTACCACGCCGGCCTGATCAACATGGGCCTGAGCGTGTCGGCCATCGCCATGGTGACCTGGCTGGTGCTGCGCATGCAACGCGCCCGGGCCGCGGCGCAGGCCGCGCAGGCCCGGCTGGAACGCATCGCCCGGGCGCAGAACCTGTCGGGCCTGACCACCTCCATTGCGCACGAGTTGAACCAGCCGCTGGCGGCCATCGTGACCAGCGGCAATGCCGCCCAGCGCTGGCTGGCGCAGGCACCGCCGCAACTCGACAAGGCGCGCCAGGCCCTGCAGCGCATGCAGGCCGATGCCGAGCGGGCCAGCAGCGTCATCGCCCGGGTGCGCAGCCTCACGCGGGGCGAACCGCCCCAGGCCAGCCGCTTCGACCTCAACGCCAGCGTGCGCGAGATCGTGGCGCTGTCGCACGACCGGCTGCAGGAGGAAGGCATCGACCTGCACCAGGCATTGGCCGCCGGACTGCCGCCGGTGTGGGCCGATCCGGTGCAGGTGCAGCAGGTCATCGGCAACCTGCTGCTCAACGCGCTCGACGCCATGCCCGCCGCGCCCGGCGCGCGGCGCGAGGTGCACATCGACACCGCCCGCGAGGGCGACACCGTGGTCTTCACCATCCGCGACTCGGGCATCGGCCTGGCGCCGGAGGTGCAGGCCCACCTGTTCGACGCCTTCTGGACCACCAAGCCCCAGGGCATCGGCATCGGCCTGAGCATCAGCCGCACCATCGTCGAAGCCAACGGCGGCCGCATCTGGGCCGAGCCCGCCGCCGGCCTGGGGGCGGTGTTCCGGTTCAGCCTGCCCGCCGCCCCGCAGGAGAAGCTGCCTTGACCCCGCCGACCTCGCCCGCCGACGCGGAACCCATCGTCTATGTGGTCGACGACGACCATTCGGTGCGCGCCGCGCTGGAAGACCTGCTCGCCTCGGTCGGGCTGCGCGCCATCGGCTTCGGCGCGACGCGCGACTTCCTGGCCCACCCCCGCGAACCGGCCCCGGCGTGCCTGGTGCTCGACGTCCGCATGCCGGGCCAGAGCGGCCTGGACTTCCAGCGGCAGATGCGGGCCACCGGCATCGGCCTGCCCGTCGTCTTCATCACCGGCCACGGCGACATGGCCATGGCGGTGGAGGCGATGAAGGGCGGCGCCATCGAGTTCCTGCCCAAGCCCTTCCGCGAGCAGGACCTGCTCGATGCCATCCACCAGGGCATCGCCCGCGACCGCGAACGCCTGGCGCAGGAGGCCGCGGGCGCCGACCTGCACGCGCGCTGGGCCCTGCTGACGCCGGGCGAGCAGGCCGTGGTGCGCCTCGTGGTGCAGGGCCAGCTCAACAAACAGATCGCCTGGCAGCTGCAGCTGAGCGAGGTCACGGTGAAGGTGCGGCGCGGCCAGGCCATGCGCAAGATGCAGGCGGCCTCGCTGGCCGAGCTGGTGCGGATGGTGGACCGGCTGGGCGACGCGGGCTGAAGCAGCGGCCCGCTGTCGACCCGGGCGGAGCCGGTCGTCAGCCCAGCGGCGGCAGCAGGTTGAGCAGCAGCACCATCACGAGGCCCACCACGGCCACGATGGACTGCACCACCGAGATGGTCTTGGTCGCCTCGCCCATGCTCATGCCGAAGGATTCCTTCACCAGCCAGAAGCCTGCATGGTTGGCATAGTTGAAGAACAGCGAGCCGCACCCGATCGACAGGGCCAGCAGCGGCAGGTTCAGCGTCGGGTCGGCTGCGCCGAGCGGCGCCAGCAGGCCGGCCGCACCCACGATGCCGACTGTGGCAGAGCCCGTGGACACCGACAGCAGCATCGAGATCAGCCAGCCCAGCACCAGCGGCGACAGGGCCAGTTGCTGGCTCATGTGCACGATGGCGTCGCCCACGCGCGCGTCCGTCAGCACCTGCTGGAAGGCACCGCCGCCGGCAATGATGAGCAGCACACTGGCGATCGGCTTGAGGCTGCTGCCCAGGGCTTCACGCATCTGCTCCGGTGCCCCTGGCCGCAGGGCCACCATGGCCAGCACCACGCCCAGCAGCATCGCCGTGACGGGATGGCCGAGGAAGGCCAGCGCGTGCAGCAGCGCCGAACCCTTGGGCAGCAGGATCTCCCCCACCGCATGGCCAAGCATGAGCAGCGCCGGCGCCAGGGCCGTCAGCACGCCCAGTCCCAGGCTGGGCAGGTGGCGCCTGGACGCATCCTGCGCCGCGTCGGTGGCCGGCGCGTACTGCGCCACCAGCGCCTCATCGGGCCGCACCGTCATGCGCGGTGCGATGAAGGCACCATACACCGGCCCGGCCAGCACGATGGCCGGCAGCGCGGCGATGAAGCCATAGATCATGGTCGCGCCCACGTTGGTCCTGAGCGTGGCGATGGCCGTCAGCGGCCCCGGGTGCGGCGGCACCATGCCGTGCATGGCCGCCAGCGCCGCGATGACGGGCACGCCCACATAGACGTAGGCGGAGCCGCTGCCCTCGCGCTGCGCCTCCAGCTTGCGCGCGACGCCAAAGATCAGCGGCAGCAGCACCACCAGACCTACCTCGAAGAACATCGGGATGCCGATGACGAAGGCCACGCCTGCCATCGCCCAGGGCAGCATGCGGCGCGAGGCCCGGTCCAGGATGGCGTTCGCCAGCGTCTCGGTCACGCCCGCGTCGGCCAGCAGTTTGCCCAGCATCGCGCCCAGCGCCACGACCAGACCGACCGCGCCGAGCGTCTTGCCGGCGCCGCCGACGATGGCCTGCATCAGCTTGTCCAGCGGCATGCCGGTGGTCAGGCCGGCGCCGATGGAGACCACGAGCAGCGCCAGCAGCGGATGCAGCCGCGGCCGGGTCACGATCAGCAGGACGAGCGCGATGACGCTGACGAGGGCGGTGGCGAGGAGCTGGATGTCGGTGGAGGTCATGCGCGGATTGCGGCCCGAAGTCGGCCGGGGTGGAGGGGCCGCATCCTAGGTGAAATCTCACGCACGCGTGCAGCCAGGGCCTCGGCGCCCGACCTGCAGTCGGCGCTACAGCGCCTCGGCCATGCGCAGCAGTGCGACCATGCCGGGGTCGTCCATGCCGATGGTCTTGTCGGCGAACATGCGTGCGCGGCCGATCCGGTTGGGTCGGTCGCGGAAGCGGTCGAGCGCGGCCCGGGCTGCAGCGCACGCCACGGGGCGCAGGGGCGTCCCATCGGGCGCTTCGGCCAATGCCTGGCGAACGGCGTGCAGGCTGTCGAGCACGGTCTTGTCGCCCAGGTTCGCACCGCCGCGGGCGGCGAGGGTCTCGCCGATCTCGCCCAGGAGGGCAGCCAGCGCAGGCCGGTCGAGGGCGGCGACGCCGACGCATCGCTTGGCGGCGGTCATCAGCGCCACGGTGAGCAGCGTGCCGAAGCTCGAACCCGATGCCTTGGCGCAGGCCTGCGCGCAGCGCCGCAGCATGGCGTCCAGCGGCGCGCCGGCCATGTCGGGCAGCGCCTGTTCGACCAGCGTGGCGCACTTGTCCAGCGTGGCGCCCAGGTCGGCATCGCCCAGGCGGCCGTCGAGTTCGTTCAGCTCGGGCGCCGCGCGGTGCACGCCGGCGCACCACGTCGGCAGCGCGGCAGCCAGGGTGTCGGCGTCGAGCATCAGCGCACGCTCCAGAAGGGGCAGTCCGCCGGTGCGGCCAGCAGCCCGGCCAGTTCGTCGTCCAGCTTCATCACGCTGAGCGAGGCACCGGCCATCTCCATCGAGGTGGCGTAGCGGCCCACCAGCGGATGGGCAATGACGATGCCGCGCTCATCCAGCACCTGCCGTGCGCGGCGGTAGAGGATGTAGAGCTCTTCCAGCGGCGTCGCCCCCAGGCTGTTGACCAGCAGCGTGACGCGGTCGCCACGCGCAAGCTGCAGTTCGGGCAGCACGTGGTCCAGCATCTCGTCCACCAGCGCGTCGGCGCTCTTGAGCGGTCCGCGCCAGATGCCCGGCTCGCCATGGATGCCCATGCCGAACTCGACCTCGGAGTCGGCGATCTCGAAGGAGGCCTTGCCCGATTCGGGCACCACGCAGGGCGTCAGGGCCACGCCGATCGAGCGCACGGCATCCGCCGCCTTGCGTGCCAGCGCGGCGACCTCGGCCAGCGACGCGCCGGCCGCTGCCTTGGCACCGGCCGCCTTGTAGACGAAGACCAGGCCCGCAACGCCGCGGCGCTTGTCGCGCTGTTCGGCCGGCGCGCTGGCCACGTCGTCGGCCACGCGCACCGAGGCGACCGCCATGCCTTCGAGCTCCAGCATCTCGGCCGCCATGTCGAAGTTCATGCGGTCGCCGCCGTAGTTGCCGTAGAGCTGCAGCACGCCCGCGCCGCCGTCGGCCGCGCGCATGGCGGTCATGCAGTCGTCCATGCGCGGGCCGGCGAACACGTTGCCGACGGCACAGGCATCGAGCAGGCCTTCACCCACATAGCCGAGAAACACCGGCAGATGGCCCGAGCCGCCGCCGGTGACGATGCCGACCTTGCCGGGCACGGGGCCGCCGGTACGCACGATCACGCGGCCGTCGTCGCCCTGGCGCTGCAGCTGAGGATGGGCCAGGCACAGGCCGTCGAGCATCTCGTCGACGTAGTGCTGGGGGTTGTTGAGGATCTTCTTCACGGCAGATGAGAGGAGGAGAGGCAGTCGAAAGAGACGAGGCGGCCCCGCGGCCGCCCCAAGAGACGCGCAGACGGATCAATCGACCTTCAGGCGGCCATCCTTGGCGGCGGCGCTGGCCAGCGTGTACTCGGCATCCAGGATGCGGCCGAACTCCTGCGGCGTGCTGGAGATGGCCACGCTGCCCAGCTCCCGCGCGCTGCGCACGGTTTGCGGATCCTGCACGGCCTGCGCGAGTGCCTTCGCGAGCTGTTCCTGCAAGGCTGGCGGCATGCCGCTCGGGCCCAGCACGCCGACATAGGTGGTGCCGTCGATCTGGCCGAAGCCCAGCTCGGCCACGGTCTTGACGCCGGGCAGTGCCGGGTCTTCCGTGGGGCCGAGCACGGCCAGCGGCTCGAGCGTGCCGGCGCGGATGTGCTGCAGCGAACTGGTGACCTGGTCGAAGTGCACATCCACCTGGCCGCCGATCAGGTCGACCAGCGCAGGGCCGGAGCCCTTGTAGCTCACCGGCGTGAACTTGGCCTTCAGCAGTGCCTCCAGCTGCAGCTGGGCCAGGTGGTTGGGCGTGCCCGGGCCGGAATGCGCGGCATTGACCTTGCCCTCTCCCGAACGGGCATAGGCGACGAATTCCTGGAAGGTCTTGAAGCGCGGATCGTTCTTGCGCGCCAGCAGCACCATCGAGCTCTTGTTGACCAGCCCGATGGGCGCGAAGTCCTTGCGGCTGTAGGCCGTCTTGACCATCTCGGGCACGGTCACGACCACGCCGGCACCGCACAGCAGCAGCGTGTAGCCGTCCGGCTGTGCGCGGGCCACCACGTTGGCCCCGATGGAGCCGCCCCCGCCGCCGCGGTTGTCGACCACCACCGACTGGCCCAGCACCTTGCCAAGGGCGACGGCCACCGTGCGGGCCACGATGTCCGTGTTGCCGCCGGCCGGAAAGGGCACGACGATGGTCACCGGCTTGTTGGGAAAGGCGCCACCCTGCGCCCAGGCCGGCGCGATAAGCGGGCCGCCCAGGGCGGCGAGGGTTCCGGCCTTGAGCAGGCCACGGCGTTGGATCTTCATGCGCGTTGTCTCCATTGTTCGAGGAAGGATGGCCGCGTCTCAGGCGTCGAAGCGCAGCACGTCGTCCAGGGCCTTGCGGATGCGGGCCTCCTGTTCCGGCGTGGTGGGCGGCATGGGCGCACGCGGCAGGCCGGTCGGGCAGCCCTGCAGCGCGATGGCGGTCTTGAGGTTGGCCGGCAGGTTGTCGGCCACCACCGCATTCCAGAAGGCGAGCATGGACCGGTGCATGTCCAGCGCCTTGACGTGGTCGCCGGCCTGCACGGTGTTCCAGAGGTTCACGCACACGCCCGGCAGCGCGGCCGGCGTGGCGGCGATGGTGCCGTGCGCACCCAGCGCGAAGGACGAGTACAGCAGCGCGTCGACGGCCGAGAAGACCTTGCAGCCTTCGGGCACGCCCAGCACGAGGTCGGCCATGAGCTTGAGGTCGCCCTGGCTCTGCTTGATGCCCTGCACGCCCGGCAGCTCCTTCATCAGGCGGATCATCTGCGCCGGGTTCAGGTAGTTCCACGGCACGACGTTGTAGATGATGACCGGGATGTCGACGGCCTCGGTCAGCGCCTTGAAGTGGCGGAAGGTGGCTTCTTCGTCGGGCTTGAAGAGATAGTGCACCGGCGTGACCTGCAGCGCAGCGATGGGCAGGTGGGCAATGGACTTGGCGCGGCGGATCGCCTCTCGGGTGCTGTTGGCAATGATGCCGGCCACGATGGGCACGGCGCCGTTCACCTCTTCCACCGTGATCTCCAGCAGGCGCTGGAACTCCTCGGCGGTGAGCGTGTGGCCTTCTCCGCTGCTCCCGCCCGGGCAGACGCCGTGCACGCCCTTGGACAGGTTGAAGCGGATGACCTGCCGGTAGGCGGCCTCGTCGATGTCGCCGTCGGCGGTGAAGGGGGTGACGAGGGGCGGGATGACGCCCTGGAGCTGGAGAGCCATGGTGGTTCCGTGAAAGGGAAAGAGGTTCGAGGTCGAGGCCGGCGATGGGCCGGCCGCGCTGCGCCGCCTGTCTGCCGCACTGTGATGCAACTATAAGCGCACTGACATGTTAGCTGAACTTCAGTGATAACCCGAACTGCGATCACCCAGGCGCAGACCGTGCCAGTCCACGTACCATGCCCCCATGCGCAGCACCGCTCCGGCCCGTACCTCTTCCCGCCCCGTCCGCTCCGCGGCCACGCCCCCGCCCTCTTCACCGGCCGGAGAGCCGGTGGCACAGCGCACCCTGGCCTACCACGGCTTCCGTCAGCAGATCATCGATGCGCGGATCCGGCCGGGGCAGTTCGTCTCGCAGCGCGAGCTGATGGAGTTGCTGAAGATGCCGCTGGCTGCCGTGCGGGAACTGGTGCCGCGGCTGGAGGCGGCCGGGCTCATCAAGACGGTGCCCAAGCGCGGACTGCAGATCGCGCCGGTGGACCTCAAGCTCATCCGCAACGCCTGGCAGGTGCGTGCCATGGTCGAGCGCGAGGCGGTGCAGCACTTTGCGGCCACGGCCAGCGCGGCCACGGTGACACGGTTGATCGAGCAGCACGAGGCGATCCTGCAACGGGCCCTGCAGCCCGAGCCCGATGCCACGCTGGAGAAGGACGCGCAGGCCGTCGACTGGGGCCTGCACGACACGATGGTCGACGCCATCGGCAACGAGATCCTGTCGGAGATCTACCGCGTCAACAGCCTGCACGTGCGGCTGATCCGCTACGACGCCGACTCGCTGCGGCCCATGCAGGTGGTGCCCGCCATGCGCGAGCACCTGGACTTCCTGCATGCGCTGGCAGCGAGTGACCGCGCCGGCGCACTGGCACGGATGATGGCCCACATCGAGCAGTCCAAGCACCGCGTGCTGTCGGGCATGCTGCAGGCGCAGTAGGCGTCTGCCGCCACCTGGGCCATGCCCTCGGCCCCAGGCGAAGGCCGTCAGGCCGCGGGCGCGACCGAGGCCCCCTCGATGCCGTGCCGCGCCAGCGCCTCGGCCACGAAGCCGCTGGCCTTGGCCTCTTCCACGAAGGCGGCCAGCGCGGCGGCCGCGGCCTCGCCCCGGCTGGCGGGCGTGCCCATGGCCTGCTGGATCACCATGAAGCGTCCCGGCAGCAGCCGCAGGCCGCCGATGCGCGCGGCATCGGCCTGCAGCTGCTGCTTGACGCCGGCCGCGACGTCGGCGCCTTCGGCGATGAAGCTGTCGACCACCGCCGGCGAGGTGGGCGCGCGTTCGATGGTGGCGGCCTTGAGTTCGCGCGTCAGGTACAGGTCGTAGGCGCTGCCCTTGCCCACCATCACGCGGGTGCCGGCGCGGTCCACCTCGTCGTTGGACTGCAGGGGCGAGGCATCGCGCACCAGGTACGCGCCCTCGATCAGCACATAGGGCGCGGTGAAACGGATGCCCTCGCCGCGCAGCGGGTCGATGGCGAAGAAGCCGATGTCGGCCTCCTCGGCCTTGACGGCGGCCACCGACTTGCCGGCGGCGTCGAACACCACCAGCTCGATGCCCACGCCCAGCTTCTGCGCGAAGGCCCGCGCCAGGTCCACCGACACGCCGCCCACTTCGCCCGTGTCCGGGTGGCGGTTGGTGAGGATGGGGTTGCCCAGGTTGATGGAAGCGCGCAGGACGCCGCGCGGCGCGAAGGCGGCCACGATGGCCGGGTCGATGAGGGACATGCAGGACTCCTTCGAAACACAGAAATGCGTGCGGCGGCCGGCGACGACACGCCGGCAACGGCATCGATCATCGTCGACCCGGGAGGCGGCCGCCGGTCCCCCGGCTGTCGACATCCAGGAAGCAGCGCCCGCACCCGACTGAAAGCCTTTTGACAGCTTGTCTTGCGCACCATCGCGCCCCAGGCGTTCACACTGCCCAAGGCCCCCGTCGCTGCGCCCGTCGGTGGGCCCAGGGCGCCGAGCCCGCCTTCCCCCATCGGAGACACACGCCATGACCCACGATCCGCTCGCCCACCCCGCCCTGCCCACCCGCCGCCGCCTGCTGCAGGGCGCCGCCGCCTCCGTCGCCGCCGGCGCCCTGCCCCACCTGGCCTTCGCCCAGGACAACTGGCCCTCGCGCCAGGTGCGCTTTGTGGTGCCCTTCGCACCGGGCGGCTCGTCCGAGATCGTGGCGCGCTCCACCGCGGCCGAACTGGGCAAGACCCTGGGCCAGAGCGTCTACGTCGACAACAAGCCCGGTGCCGCGGGCAACATCGCCATGCAGGACGTGGCCCGTGCCGACGACCAGCACACCCTCATCCTGGGCCACATCGGCACGCTGGCGGTCAATCCGTACATCTTCGCCAAGCTGCCCTACGACCCCAACAAGGACTTCAAGCCCGTCAGCCTGCTGGCCAAGGTGCCCAGCCTGTACGTGATCCATCCGGACGTGCCGGCCAAGAACCTCAAGGAGTTCGTCGCCTATGCCAAGAGCCGCCCGGGCCGCCTGAGCTACGGCTCGGCCGGCAACGGCAGTGCCGGTCACCTGGCCATGGAATACCTGAAGATGAGCGCCGACATCTTCATGCTGCACGTGCCCTACAAGGGCACCGGCCCCATGCTCACCGACCTGATGGCCGGCCGGCTGGAGGCCTCGGCCATCGGCGCGGCGGCCGTGATTCCCTTCATCAAGTCGGGCAAGCTGCGTTGCATCGGCACCGGCTCCACCCGCCGGCTGCCGCAGTTGCCCGATGTGCCCACCGTGGCCGAGCAGGGCTTCCCGGGCTTCGAGATGACGCAGTGGTACGGCATGATGGCCCCGGCCTCGATGACACCGGCCCACCTGGCCAAACTCTCCGCCGAGACCATGAAGGCGGCCAAGTCGCCGCCCGCGCTGGAGCGCATGAGCGCCGATGCGGCCGAGGTGGTCGGTGGCACGCCGGAGCAGTTCGCGCAGTTCATCGCGGCCGAGCAGGCCCGCTGGCAGAAGGTCATCGCGCGGGCCAACATCAAGCCCGACTGACCGGCGCCGCCGGCTGCCGACGCGGCCATGGGCCGCAGCTAGCATCGGCCCCCATGCGCATCCTCCTGGCGGAAGACGAACACACCCTCGGCACCTGGCTGTGCCGGGCGCTGGAGCATTCGGGCATCCAGGTCGAGTGGGTGGACGACGGCCGCCTCGCCGACCGCGCCCTGCAGCAGCGCGACCACGACGCCCTGGTGCTCGACCTGGGCCTGCCGGGACTGGACGGCCACCGCGTGCTGCAGCGCCTGCGCGAGCGCGACCAGCGCATCCCGGCGCTCATCCTCACCGCGCGCGATTCGGTGGACGAGAAGGTGGCAGCGCTGAATGCGGGCGCCGACGACTTCCTGGCCAAGCCCTTCGCCCTTGCCGAGCTGGAGGCGCGGCTGCATGCGCTGGTGCGCCGCGCCCGCGGCGTGGAGCATCCGCGCTTCGCCTGCGGCCCACTGGTGTACGACGGCACACGGCGGCAGTTCACGCTGCATGGCGAGGTGCTGGCGCTGTCGCCGCGCGAGTCCGCCGTGCTGCGGGCGCTGGCGCAGCGCACGGGTGAGCCGCTGTCCAAGCAGCAGATCGTCGACCGCGTTTTCTCGGACCAGGACGATGTGCACCCCGAGGCCGTCGAAGTGCTGGTCTACCGGCTGCGCAGGCGGTTGGACGGCAGTGGCGCGCGCATCGTCACCCTGCGCGGGCTGGGCTATGTGCTCGAGCCGGACTGAGCCGCCGGCCGCCGCGGGCCTGGGGCTGCGCCCGCGCGTCGCCCGCTGGCTTCAGCGAAGCAGTCTCTGGCAGCGGCTGGCACTGCTGCTTCTGCCGGGGCTTGCCGCGGCGACGGCGCTGGAGCTGTGGATGACCCGGCACGATGCGCTCGAATCCGCCAACTCGGCCTACGACCGCTCGCTGCTGGGCGCCCTCAAGTCCATCGACGCCAACATCTCCACCGCCTCGGGCGGCCTCTCGCTGGAGATGCCTTACACCATGTTCGAGTTCTTCGAGCTCACGGCGAGCGGCCAGGTGTTCTTTCGCGTCGCCACCTCGGACGGGCTGGTCGAACTGGGCAGTGCCGACTTCCCCCAACCGACCACCCCGCCGCCCCTGGGCGTGCCGGTGTTCTACGACGCGGTCTACTTCGGCGAGCCGGTGCGACTGGCCGCCTACGAGCGCGAGTTGGAGCGCACGCCCGCCGGCAGCACGGCGCGCCGCGTGATGATCCAGGTGGGCGAAAGCACCCAGTCGCGCGAGGTCTTCAGCGCCCGTTTCGTGCGCAGTGCCGCCTTGCGCGACCTGCTGGTGCTGCTCCTGATGCTGGGCGGCACCACGGCCGCACTGCTGGCAGCGCTGCGGCCGCTCTCGCGGCTGGCGCAGGAGGTCGAGGAGCGCGCGCCCGACGACCTGAACCGCATCTCGCAGGAGAACCTGCCCGCCGAGATCCGTCCCCTGGTGGAGGCCGTCAACCGACAGATGGCGCGCACGCAGGAACTGGTGTCGCTGCAGCGCCAGTTCCTGGACGACGCGTCGCACCAGCTGCGCACCCATCTCACCACGCTGCAGATGCAGGTGGACTATGCGCGGCGCGAGCAGGACGCGGGCCTGGTGCAGGACGCACTCGCTGCCCTCGAAGCCGAAATCGCCAGCGCCACGCGCAGCGCACAGCAGTTGCTGGCCCTCGGCCGCAGCGACACGGTGCCGGTGGAGGCGGCCTTCTTCGACAGCGGCGAACTGCTGCGCGAGGTCGCACTGCAATGGCTGCCGACCGCCCGCCGCAAGCGCATCGACCTGGGCATCCAGCCCGAAGAGGGCGCCCCCGTCGCCGTCGGCGACCGCCATCTGCTGCGCGAGGCCTTCGCCAACCTGGTGGCCAATGCCGTGGCCTACACACCCGACGGCGGCACGGTGACGCTGCTGTCCGGCAGCGATGCGCAGGGCTGGTGGCTGGCCGTCGAGGACAACGGCCCCGGCCTGGATGCCGAGGACCGTGCGCGCCTCGGCCAGCGCTTCCAGCGCGGCAGCGGCGCGCGGCCGGGCGGCTTCGGCCTGGGGCTGGCCATCGCGCGATCCATCGCCCAGCGCCACGGCGGCGAACTGCGGCTGCGGGACCGTGCGCCATCGTCCGGCCTGCATGCCGAGATCTGGTGGCCCCGCGACCGCCGCGCCGACACTGCAAGAACGACAGGAGACACCCATGAGGCATCGCGCCCCGGCACGCCCACCTGATCGCCGCCAGCTGCTGCTTCGGGCCGTCGCAGCCCTGGTGCTCCCTGCGGGCGCGCCAGGCGCGGCGCTCGCCGCTGCTGCCGCCGCCCCCTCGGCCGCCACCCCGGACCCGAGCGTCCAGCCCGCCGAATGCGTCATCCCGGCGAAGGCCGGCGGTGGTTTCGCGCTCACCTGCGCACTGGCGCGCGACGCCCTGCAGGCGGTGCGGCCCCAGCGGCCTGCACTGACGCAGCGCTTCCTGCCCGGCGGCATCGGCGCCCTCGCCTTCGACCAGATCGCCACCGGGCGCATCGGTGGCCCCGGCACGCTGGTGGCCTTTTCCGGTGGCTCGCTGCTGAACATCGCGCAGGGCCGCTTCGGTCCGCATCCGGTCTCGGCGGTGCGCTGGCTGGCGTTGCTCGGCGCCGACTATGGCGTGATCGCCGTGCACCGCGACTCTCCCTACCGCCGGCTTCAGGACCTGGTGGAGGTGCTGCGCGCCAAGCCCGGCCGCATCGCCTTCGGCGCCGGAGGCACCGTCGGCAGCCAGGACTGGGTGAAGGCCGCCCTGCTGGTGCGGGCCAGCGGCGGCGACCACAAGACCATGCGCTTCGTGGCCTTCGA
Source organism: Pseudacidovorax intermedius (assembly GCF_003350475.1). Classification (GTDB taxonomy): domain Bacteria; phylum Pseudomonadota; class Gammaproteobacteria; order Burkholderiales; family Burkholderiaceae_C; genus Xenophilus; species Xenophilus intermedius. The sequence goes on along the minus strand of NZ_QQAV01000007.1, from coordinate 70,204 downwards.
AGGCGGCGGGGATGCGCTCAATGCGCTGCAGGGGCGGCATGTGGACGTGTTCTGCGGCGACGCGGCCGAGGCCGCCCAGGCCGTGGACGCCGGCGCCGCCCTGCGCTTCCTGGCCGTCTTTTCGGCCGGGCGGCTGGGCGGCGCGCTGCAGGGCGTGCCCACGGCGCGCGAGCAGGGCATCGACATCGTCTGGCCCACCGTGCGCGGCGTGTACCTCAGCGCCGATGTGCCCGAGCCCGCGCTGCGCGCGTGGACCGCCGCCTTCGAGGAAGCGATGAAGGCGCCGGGCTATGCGCAGCTGCTGGCCCGCCACGCGCTCTATCCCTTCACGCTCACCGGTCCAGCCCTGGAGCGCTTCGTGGAAGCGGAGCTGAGCAAATACCAGAAGCTGGCCACGGAACTGGGCCTGCGCCGCTGGAGCCGCACGGGCAACTGAGGGGCTGCCGCGCCGTGGCCGACGTTCAGGCTGGATGGCGAAGCCCGCTCAGTCGTTCGCTGGCAGCTCGAATTCCTGCTGCGCCGCCTGGATCGATGCGGCAGAAGGCCGCGACCGCAGGGCGGCAGCCCGTTCTGGCGACATGGGCAGGGGTTTGGCAGCGGCTCGTGGCGGGCCGGGCGCATGCAGGACGGGGGCAACGGCTGCTGCCGGAAGGCGCGGCGTGGTAGCGGGCACGGACGCCGGAATACCCGGCGAAGCGGTCGGCTCGTGGGCCGCGCTCATGGCCACGACGGCCAGCCGGCCATCGGCCGCACGCAGCACGACTTCGTCGACATGGACGGCGTCGATCTTCCACTCGGTCGTGAGCGCACCCCCGGCTCGGTATAACTGCCAACCTGCCGGACCCACGGCCATGAGCGCAAGGCTGCGTGTCGCATCGGCATGCATCACCGTGCCGCCCAGCTGCACGGAGGGTGCGTCATCGGACCAGGCGGCCTGTGCGCCGGCCACAAGGAGCATCGCACCGGCGATCCGCACGCGACGCGAGAGGCGTACAAACGGCGGGCCAACGGCGCGGATGAAGGTCATGGATTCGAATTCGACAAGCGCAGGGGCGCCCGCGCAGAACGTGATTGTCCCCACTGTTCAGCCGCTTTCCCATCGGTACAGGTCCCAGGCCGAATTGAAAGCCAATTGAAAGGCGCGGCCTTCTATGGTCGCTGCGCGCGGGCCACCATGGCGCCCGCACCTATGGAGACATGCATGAACAGAACCTTCGCCCTGACGGGCGTTTGCGCAGCCGTGGTGCTGCTGGCCGCATGCGGCGGCGGAAGCAAGCAGACCAGCGTGGGCCTCGTGGCGCCCCCACCTCCCTCGTCCCAACAGCCCAGCACGCCGCCGCCCCCGCCGCCGGCTGCCGACCCGCTGGCCAACGCGCCCGCCGACGTTCGGATGACCTGGTTCGGCATCACCAACTGGCACTACCAGATCGGCGGCAAGGGTGTGATGCTCGACGGCGAAGTGGTCAACTCCGGGCGCACGGCCAATGCCGCCGCCGTCACCAAGGCTCTCACCGCGTTGACCGACGGCGTGGCCGGCAACTCCGTCGACGTCGTGCTGCTCGGCCACGTGCACCCCGATCACTCCGTACAACTGCCCGAGTGGGCCAAGCAGACGGGCAAGCGCGTGTACGCACCGCCGGCCGCCTGCGCCACGCTGGTGGGCAGCAATGGCATCCCAGCCGACCAATGCGTGGGGCTCAAGGGCGGCGAGGTGATCGACCTCGATGCCTTCACCCAGATCCGCGCCGTCCGCTGGGTGCACAGCGTCGATTGCGACGAGTTCAGCAACGGCACCGGCGGCCCCGAGACCTTCGGCTTCCTCTTCACCACCAAGATCAAGACCGGCGAGACGCTGAGCTGGTTCGTTTCCGACAGCGGCGCGGGCGGCCCCGACCTCACGGCCCCGCGCGTGGTCACCACGGTGGAGAACGGCCAGAACGTCACCACCACCTACGGCTCGCCGCTACAGAACCTCAAGGACGCCCTCAAGTCCGCAGGTCTCAAGAGCTTCGATGTGTGGCAGGGCGGGCCCGAGTCGCGCATGGTCTACCAGGCCCGCACGGTGATTCCGGAGTTCGAGGTGAAGACCTTCATGCCGCATCACCTCAACTCCCGTGCGGCGGGGGGCCAGGCCTTCAGCCTGACCTACGGCATGCACTATGCCTACAACGAGGACGATCAACCCAAGCTGAAGGAATTCCTGAAGACGGTGGAAGTGCCGCAGATCTATCCGACGAACTATTTCGACGCATGGACCTATGGCCGCGACGGCGTGAAGGTGGTGGCCAACGACAAGATGAAGGCGGCTTACGGCCTGCCAGCCACAGGCCCGGGGCCGGGCCAGCAGTTCCCCAACCCGCGCGCGGGCTCGCTGGAATGCAAGTACGACTGAGGTCGCGCCGTGCGCTCGTGCAGTGTGCCTGCGCACTGCTGGTGGCCGCATCGCCATGGGCGGCCTTCGCCCATGGCGACTGGCCGCCCAAGCACGGCGGCGTGATGAACGACGGCGAGACGTCCTTCGAGCTGGTGCAGCGCCGCGATGGCCTGCACTTCTACGTCGAGGATCACGGCGAGCTCGTGCGCACCGCAGGCAGCACGCCGACGCTGATCGTTCGCCGCAACGGCGCGGAGAAAAGCCATGCGGGCAAGCCGCAGGGTGACAACGCGCTCTTCTTCGCCGGCGTGCGCCTGCAGCCGTCCGACGATGTGGTGGTGCGCGTGACCTTCGCCCAGGGCGCCGTTGCCGTGGGTCGCTTTCCCGCTCAGCTGCGGACCAGGGTTTCTACGGCATCCCGCTGAAAGCCGGACGAAAGGCGTGCGCCGATAAGGTCAGGGGACGCTAGATCCCACTGGAGACCTCACATGGCTTTTCGTCCTCTTTCCCTGTCCTTTGTCCTGATGGCCGCAGCCACCGCGGCCCTGGCCGGCCCGCTCGACAAGACCGAGTGCATCGCACCGGCCAAGCCCGGCGGCGGCTTCGACCTGACCTGCAAGCTGGTCCAGAGCGGCCTGCTCGAGGGCAAGTACATCGCCGACCCGATGCGCGTGACCTACATGCCCGGCGGCATCGGTGCGGTGGCCTACAACACCATCATTGCGCAGCGCCCCGATGCGGCCAACACCATCGTGGCCTTCTCGGGCGGCTCGCTGCTCAACCTCGCGCAGGGCAAGTTCGGCCGCTATTCCGAGAACGACGTGAAGTGGCTCGCGGCCATCGGCACCGACTACGGCGCCGTGGTGGTGGCCGAGAACTCGCCCTACAAGACCCTGCAGGATGTGATGGCCGCGATGAAGGCCGACCCGGCGAAGGTCGTGCTCGGTGCCGGCGGCACCATCGGCAGCCAGGACTGGATGAAGGCCGCGCTGCTGGCACGCGCCGCGGGCGTCAACCCGCGGCAGATGCGCTTCGTGGCCTTCGAAGGCGGCGGCGAGGCCATGACCGCGCTGCAGGGCGGCCACATCCATGTATTCACCGGCGATGCGGCCGAGACACTGCAGCAGGCCAAGGCCGGCACCAAGGTGCGCGTGCTGGCGGTCATGTCCGACAAGCGCCTCCCCGGGGAGTTCGCCAAGGTCCCCACGGCCAAGGAAGCCGGCGCCGACATCCAGTGGCCCATCGTGCGTGGCTTCTACCTGGGCCCGAAGGTGAGCCAGGCCGACTACGACACCTGGTCGCAGACCTTCTCGAAGATGATGGCCACGCCCGCCTACGAGAAGCTGCGCGACGAGCGCGGCCTGTTCCCGCTGGCCATCGTGGGCAGCGAGCTCGACGGCTACGTCAAGCAGCAGGTCGCGCAGTACCGCAAGCTGGTCGAGGAGTTCGGCCTGAAGGTCGCCAATTGAGCACCGCGCACAGCGCAAGAGCAACCGACGCATGACCGACCGAATCCTTGGCGTGGCGTGCGTGCTGCTGGCGGCCGTCATGGCCCTCGCGGCACGCCACTACGTGGCCGACATCTCCTATGAACCCGTGGGCCCGCGGGCCTTTCCGATGCTGCTGGCCGGGCTGCTCGCCGTGGCAGGCCTGTGGCTGGCCATCAAGCCCTCGGCCGACGCGACCGACTATCGCGGCCTGCCGCTGAAGCAGGTGGCGGTGGTCCTGGGCGCTGTCTTTGCCTATGCCCTGTGCTTCGAGGTGATGGGCTTTGCGCTGGCGACCACGCTGGTGGCAGTGCCCGTGGGCATGGCCTTCGGCGGCAAGCCGCTCAAGTGCCTGGCCGCGGGCGCAGTGCTGGGCGTGGGCGCCTTCTACATGTTCGACCGGCTGCTCGATGTGGTGCTGCCGATGGGCTGGCTCGCGCCGGTGCTGGGAGCCCTCTGATGGAGACGCTGAACTTCCTGCTCAGTGGCTTCGGCGTGGCCTTCACGCCGGTCAACCTGATCACGGCGGCCCTGGGGGCCTTCATCGGCACGGTGGTGGGGCTGCTGCCCGGGCTGGGGCCGATCAACGGCGTCGCCATCCTGATGCCGTTGGCCTTCGCGATGAAGCTGCCGCCGGAGACCTCGCTGATCCTGCTGGCGGCCGTGTACATCGGTTGCGAGTACGGCGGGCGCATCTCGTCGATCCTGCTGAACATCCCCGGCGATGCGGGCGCGATCATGACGGCGCTCGACGGCTACCCGATGGCCCGCAAGGGCCTGGGAGGCGTGGCGCTGTCGATCTCGGCCTGGAGCTCCTTCGTGGGCTCGCTGATCGCCACCGCCGGCATCGTGATGCTGGCACCGCTGCTGGCGCAATGGGCGATCTCCTTCGGCCCGGCAGAGTACTTCGCGCTGATGTGCTTCGCTTTCGCCTGCATCACCGGCCTGCTCGGCGATGCGCCGGTCAAGGCCGGGATCGCCGCCATCCTGGGGCTGGCGCTGTCCTGCGTGGGGCTGGATTCCAACTCGGGCATCTACCGCTTCACCGGCGGCGACGTGCACCTGTCGGACGGCGTGCAGTTCGTGGTGGTGGTGATCGGCGTGTTCTCGATCAGCGAGATCCTGCTCATGCTGGAGGCACACCACAGCACCGGCGGCATCGTTCGCGAGACGGGCCGCAAGCTCTTCAACTGGTTCGAGGTCAAGTACACCTGGGTGAGCACGCTGCGCTCGAGCGTGGTGGGCTTCGTGGTGGGCATCCTGCCCGGCGCCGGCGCCACGGTGGCAAGCGCCATGACCTACAGCATGGAAAAGCGCCTGCTCGACAAGGAAGGCACCTTCGGCCACGGCGACATCCGCGGCGTGGCAGCACCTGAAGCAGCCAACAACTCGGCGGCCACCGGCTCCTTCGTGCCCATGCTGACGTTGGGCGTGCCCGGGTCGGGCACCACCGCCGTGATGATGGGCGCGCTGGCGCTCTACAACATCACACCGGGCCCGGCCCTGTTCAGCATGCAACCGGACCTGGTGTGGGGCTTCATCGCCTCGCTGTTCCTGGCCAACATCATCCTGCTGGTCATCAACATCCCGATGGTGGGGCTGTTCACCAAGCTGCTATCGGTGCCCAACTGGCTGCTGGTGCCGGCCATCCTGACGGTGAGCACCGTGGGCGTCTACGCGGTGCATGCCACCACCTTCGACCTGGTGCTGATGGCGGTGCTCGGCGTGGCCGGGTACCTGCTGCGCAAGCAGGGCGTGCCCATGGCACCGCTGATCCTGGGCTTCGTGCTCGGGCCGCTGATGGAGCAGAACCTGCGCCGCGCGCTGTCGATCACGCAGGGCGACACGGCCATCCTGGTCGAAAGCCCCATCTCGCTCGGCCTCTGGATCTGCGCCGTGTTGATGCTGGTCGTGCCGCCGCTACTGCGCCTGCGCCAGCAGCGCGCGCGGCGACGTGCCGCCGCGGTCGGTCAGGTACCCGCTGCCTGATCGACGCGCGGCTGCGCGGCCGGAAGCCACAGGCTGGCCCGCAGCCCGCCCCCCGGTGCGCGGGCCAGTACCAGGCGACCGTGCAGCCGCGTCGCGATGGACTGCACGATGGCCAGGCCCAGGCCGGTGCCCACACCCTGTGCATTGCTCGCGCGGAAGAAGCGCTGGGTCACCAGTGGCAGTTCGTCTTCGGGGATGCCGGGGCCGTCGTCGGTCACGTCGATGCAACACTCGCCCGCCTCGGCGCGCACGCCCACTGTGACGCTGCCGCCAGCCGGCGTGTGGCGCAGGGCGTTGTCCACCAGGTTCGACAGCGCTTCCTGCACCAGGCCCGCATGCGCCTGCGCCGTCACCGGCGCACCGTCGTGCTCCAGCCCCAAGTCCACCGGCTTGCGGCGTGCGACAGGCCACAGCCGGCGCACCACCTCGCCTGCCACTGACGCCAGGTCGATCCGCTCGGACTGCAGCGGCGAGGTGTCTGCGCGTGCCAGCACCAGCAGCTGGTTGACGCGCCGGATCATGGCCCGCAGCTGGGCGCGCATGGCCTCCATGGTTTCGCGCACGCGCCGGTCGTCCGGCTCCCGTAGCGCATAACCGGCCTGGGTCAGCAGGGTGGTCAATGGCGTGCGCAGCTGGTGCGAGGCATCGTCCAGAAAGCGCCGCTGCGTGGCAAGCAGCGTGCGGTAGCGGCCCAGGTGGTCGTTGGTCGCCTGCACCAGGGGGAGCACATCCACCGGCACCCGGGCGGTGTCGATGGGCGAAAGGTCGTCGGCCTGACGGGCCTGCACGCCTTCGCGCAGCTGCTTGAGCGGCCGCAGCGACCAGCTCACGGCCATGGCCACCATGGCGGCGGCCAGCACCGCGAGCAGCGCATCCCGCACCACGGCCTGCAGGATGAACTGCCGGCTGAACTCGATGCGCGAGTCCAGCGACTCTGCCACCTGGATGACGATGTTGCCGCTGGCCGGCTCGCCGAGCGGCCGCACGTAGGTACCCACGCGCGCGGGACCATCCACGTAGTCCACCGTCTGGAAATGCGGCATGCGCAGCGCCGTAGGCTCGTCCGGCATGGGAATGTCGGGGCTGCCGATCTCCACCAGCCCGTCCTCGGTGGCCACCCGGTAGTGCACCGGGCCGCTGGCCGTCAGTTCGAAGAACTCCAGCAGCACGTAGGGCAGCTCGACGCCAATGCCGCCGCTCTCGGTGGAGATGCTTGCGTCGATGGCGCGGATGGCGCCGTACAGCGAGCGGTCGAAGGCCGCATTCACCGCCGCATCGGCCGTGCGCCAGGTGGCCAGCACCTGCAGCACGCTGCCGGCCAGCACGCCCGCCAGCAGCACCACGGTCAGCGTGCGGCGCAGGCTGGTGCGGTGCAGCCCATCAAGGCGCATGGCCGACTGCCTCCAGCACGTAGCCCAGTCCGCGCATCGTCGTCACCTGCACATCGCTGCCGAGCAGGCGCTTGCGCAGCCGGTGGATGGCCACCTCCACGGCTTCCGGATTGACCTCGGCGTCGCCAGGGAACACCTGCTGCATCAGCTCGGCCTTGCCCACCGGCTGACCCGGCGCACGGATCAGCACGCTCAGCAGTGCGTGTTCGCGCGGTGTCAGGGTCAGGGACTCCGCACCCAGCTGAAAGCGTTTGGCGGCCGGGTCGAAGCTGAGCGAGCCGCAGCTCGGCCGCGCCGGCTCGCGGCTGCGCGCCCGGCGCACCAGCGCCAGCAGGCGCGCTTCCAGCTCCTCGATCTCGAAGGGCTTGGCCATGAAGTCGTCGGCGCCACCGCGCAGCGTGGAGACCCGCTGGGCCAGCGTGTCCCGCGCCGTGAGCACCAGCACCGGCAGTGCCTCGTCGTCCTCGCGCAGATTGGCCAGCACATCCTCGCCGTCCAGCCCGGGCAGGCCCAGGTCGAGGATCAGCGCGTCATAGCGCTCGGCGCGCAGCGCGCGTGAGACCAGCCGCCCGTCGGCCACCCAGTCCACCGCACTGCCGCTCTGCGTGAGCGCGCGCACCATCCAGTCGGCCAGCGCCGTCTCGTCCTCTGCCAACAACAACTTCATGCTTGCCCTCTCGAAGTTGCCATTGTCCAGGCGCAGGCCCTACTGGATCACCCCCGCCGCCACATTGATCGACAGCGCCAGCACCACCATGTTGAAGCCGAAGGAGAGCACGCTGTGCAGCAGCGTCAGCCGCCGCATCTCGCGCGTGGTGACCTGCACGTCGGACACCTGCGAGGTCATGCCGACCACGAAGGCGTAGTACATGAAGTCGCCGTAGTCGGGCTCGGCCTTCCCCGGAAAGTCCAGCCCGCCCTCGTCGGGCGTGCCGTCGTCGCGGTAGTAGCGGTGCGCGTAGTGGAAGGCGTAGACGGTGTGGATCATCAGCCACGAACCGGCCAGCGCCACCATGCCCAGCACGATGTGCGCGCCCCGCTCCACGCCACCGAGTTGCTTGACCTGCTGCAGCAGCAGGCCGATGGCGATCACGCTGCTGACGATGGCGGCCGAGACGATGGCCAGGATGATCGGCCCCGGTGGATCGAGCGATCGGGACCGGGCCTTGACCTGCGCCGCGTCGAAGATGCGCGCCTGCCAGACGGCCCAGCCCAGGTAGGCGGCGACCGCGGCGCACCAGCCCAGCAGACCGGCCGGCCGCGCGGCCATGCCGCCCGCGGTGCACAGGCCCGCGACGGCGACGCCGGCCAGGGCGCCGTAAGTCAGACGCTGCGTGCCATTGACATGTCGAAAGTGCCGTCGCATGCGGCCACTTTAGCGGCCGCGGCCTGCCGCCCATCTGACCCGCCGCGCGCTCGGCGCGCCGGCCTACACCAGGGTGCAGCGTCGCTGATAGCTTGAGCGCCAATCAGCACTTCAGGAGCGGCACGATGACATCCAGCCTCAAGACGGGCGACAAGGTGAAGTGGGACACCTCCCAGGGGCAGACCACCGGCAAGGTGGTGCGCAAGGTCACGCACACCGCCCATGTGGCCGGGCACGAAGCCAAGGCCTCGCCGGCCCACCCTCAGTACGAGGTCAAGAGCAGCAAGACCGGCAAGAAGGCGATCCACCATGCCGATGCGCTGAAGAAGGCCTGATCCGATGTCGCAGCCGAAGAGCGATGACGTGTCGGGAATCGTGCGTGCGTTCAAGCATGCCGTGAACATGGCGCCGGCCCAGCTGGAGAAGTGGCTGGAGACGGAAGCGTCGAAGACCGTCGGATTCAAGGGAGCCGCAGGGGGCGAATCCGTGGGCCACCGCTCCGGTCGCCGCATCGTGCGACTACTGCAAAAGAAGACGGACGACCTGACCGCGGGCGACCTGGCGCACATGCGCAAGGTGGTGGGCTATGTGAAGCGGCACCTGGCGCAGCGCCCCGACGGGTCGGTGCGCGACACGCCGTGGCGCCAGTCGTTGATGAACTGGGGACACGATCCCATGCGGCACTGAGTGCCCGCCTGCGGAGCGATGCCGCCCGCCTCCTGCGTCACAACGACCAGCTCGCTGCCATGCTGGGACGCTGGCGGAAGCCTTCGTACCAGCTGGCCGTTGGCGCATGGCGCTCGCGCCAGCCGAGATCCGGAAAGCGCAAATCGAGGTACCACAGCGCACAGCCGATGGTCAGCGCACCCAGGTCCACGCGGCCGGCGAGCAGGTCCGGATGGGCATCGAGGTGGGCCAGTGAGGTTTCGATCTTGTCGAGCTGTGCGGCTCGCCATTCCGGCCAGCGGATCGGTTCGGGCCGCGCCACGTCTTCATAGCGCGCGAGCAGTGCCGCGTCCAGCATGCCGTCACCCAACGACTGCAAGGTCAGCGTGGTCCAGCGTGAAGCGCCCGAGGCAGGGATCAGGCGACCGCCTGCCTGCACATCCAGGTACTCGCAGATCACGCGGCTGTCGTAGAGCACCTGACCGTCGTCGGTGAAGAAGGTCGGCACCTTGCCGAGCGGGTTGTGGCCGATGATGGCCTGGTCGCGCTGGACGGGATGCGCATTGGAGGGCAGCAGCTGGATCTTCCCATCCAGGCCGAGTTCGTGCGCGGTGACCAGGCATTTGCGCACATAGGGGGAGAAGGGCGAGAACAGGATCTTCATGGATGGGACTCCGCGCTTGGGGTGTGGGCCAGGTGCTGGCCGGCCAGCCAGCCGAAGGTCAGCGCCGGGCCGAGCGTGATGCCGGGCGCAGGATACTGCCCGCCCATCACCGAGTGCATGTCGTTGCCGACCACGTGCAGGCCGGACACTGGCGTGCCATCGGCCGACAGGGCCTGTGCGTTGGCGTCGCAGCGGATGCCGCAGGCTGTGCCGATGTCGCCGGCCACCACGGCCACGGCGTAGAACGGTGCCTGGCGCAACCGGCCCAGACACGGGTTGGGCTGGTGCTCCGCGTCACCCAGGTAGCGGTTGTAGGCGGTGCTGCCCTTGCCGAATCCCGGATCCACCCCATTCACACCGGCCTGGTCGAAGGCCTCGGCCGAGGCGCGCAACGCGGCGGGGTCGACCTTGATCTGCACGGCCAGTGCCTCCAGCGTGTCTGCCTTGGCCAGGTAGCCCGCGCGCACGAGGTGGTCACGCGGTCGCCCGCCCGGCAGCGCCAGGCCCAGGCCCCAGCGCTCCATGAAGTCGCTGTCGCAGACCAGGTAGGCCGGCAGGCTCGGCACCTCGGCATGCGAGCGGTACATGGCCAGCACGAACTCGTGGTACGAGGTCGATTCGTTGACGAAGCGCCGACCTGCACTGTTCACCGCCATGAGCCCCGGCTTGGCGCGGTCCCACACCAGGTGGGGATAGCGCACCTGCGTGCCATCCGACCGGTTGAGGATCGACACCGGCGCCCAGAAGGCCGGGCTGAAATGCCCCGTCCCCATGGCGGCGCCGGCCGCCTGGGCCAGCGTGATGCCATCCCCGGCATTGCCCGCCGGTGCCATGGACCAGGGCCCGGTGGGCGAGGGATACAGCCGCTCGCGCAGCGCCGCGTTCCAGGGGAAGCCGCCGGTCGCCACCACCACACCCCGGCACGCCCGCACCCAGGTGGGCCGTCCGTCGCGCTCGATGCAGGCGCCCGTCACGCGGCCGTCCTCCACCTGCAGCGAGACCAGCGGCGCACGCAGCCAGTAGGGAATGCCGCGGTCCAGCACCGAGCGGAAGAGGCGCCCGGCCAGTGCATTGCCCAGCACCAAGCGCGTGCCGCGGTGGTAGCCACGAAGCCGGTCACCGACGTAGCGCAGGACGAGCTTGACGCCCTCCTTCCAGGCCGCGAACGAGCGGGTGACGGCCAGCAGGTACTTCACGTCGGTCATCGTCACCATCATGCCGCCCAGCACCATGAACTCGGGCAGCGGATCGCGCAGCTCCTTGAAGTGGGCGCCGAGGGTGCGGCCGTCGAACATCAGCGGGTCGAGCGAGCGTCCGCCCATCGCCGCGCCAGGCCGGTCGGGGTAGTAGTCGGGCGAATGGGTGCGCGCCACCAGCCGCACCTGCGTGTGCTGCGCCAGCGCGTCCATCACCGGGCCGGCCGCGCGCAGGAAGGCCTGCTGCATCTCTTCCGGCGCGGCGTCGCCCACCGTGTGGCGCATGTACGTCCACACCTTGTCGAAGTCGTCCGGATGGCCCGCACCCGCGCTCTGGCTGTTGAGCGGCGCCCACACGGCCCCGCCCGACACCGCGGTGGAGCCACCAATGCGGTCGGTCTTCTCGACCAGCAGCACGCGGCAGCCGCCCACGCTGGCGCCCAGCGCCGCACTCATGCCCGCGGCGCCGCTGCCGATGACGAGCACATCGACCTCTTCGTCCCACGCGGGTGCAGTGACGCCGCTCATGCGCCGGACCCTCCGAGCGACTTGCCGCCGTCGACGAACAGCACCTGGCCGGTGATGAAGCCGGTCTGCGGCGAGACGAGGAAGGACACGGCCTGGGCGATGTCCTCGGGCCGGCCGGCCTTGCCGGTGGGCTGCAGCGCCAGCTGCGCGGCCAGCCGCTCGGGCGTGAGTGCCCGCAGGATGGGCGTGTCGATCAGCCCCGGTGCGATGGCATTGACCAGGATGCCGCGCGGCGCCAGCTCCATGGCGCTGGCCCGGGTGTAGCCCACGATGGCGGCCTTGGAGGCCACGTAGTGCGGATGGTTGCGCGCGCCCAGGTAGGCGCGCGAGGCGATGTTCACGATGCGGCCGCCCTCCGGCATGGTGCGTGCCACCTCCTGCGTGAGCGTGGCGGCCGCAATCAGGTTCACTTCGTAAGCACGGCGGAAGTCGTCACTGCTCACCTCGGCGAACTTGCGCTCGTCGAACACGCCCGCGTTGTTGACCAGCGCCGTGATCGGTCCCAGCGACTGCACCAGCGCACGCACGGCCGGCTCGTCGGTCAGGTCCAGCACCCGGCCCTCCACGGCCAGTCCCTCGGCGGCCAGACGGCCCGCCTCCTGCGCCACCAGCTCGGCCGCGCGGTCCACCATCACCACCCGGAATCCGTCACGGGCCAGCCGCTCCACGGTGGCCAGGCCCATTCCGCTGGCACCGCCGGTGACCAGGGCCAGGGGAAGTCGGTCGTCGCTCATCGATGCACTCCTGCTCATGCCGAAAGAAAGCCGCCGTCCACCGGCAGTACGGCACCATTGACATAGCTGGCCATGGAGGAGGCCAGGAAGACCACCGGGCCCACGATCTCCTCCGGCTCGCCGCCGCGCTTCATGGGCACGCGGTCCATGTACCAGTCGGTGCCGCCCGGCACCTCCAGCTGGGGCCGCACCATCTCGGTCAGCATCAGGCCGGGCGCCACGGCATTGGCGCGCACGCCGTGCGGCGCCAGGTCGCGCGCCAGCGCCTGGGTGAAGGAGCGCACCGCGCCCTTGGAGGCGATGTAGCCCGCGGAGGAGATGCCACTGACGAAGGCGACGATGGACGACAGGTTGACGATGCAGCCTCGCGTCTTCTTGAGCGCCGGCACGAAGGCATGCGTGACGTTGAACAGGCCCTGCAGGTTGACGTCGATGAGCCGGTCCCACACATCGGCGGCCTGCGGGTCGTCGATGCGCGCGCGGCCGGAGATGCCGGCGTTGTTGACCAGCACGTCGATGGGGCCGACGCGGGCCTCCAGCGCCTGCGCCAGCGCGGCCGTCGCGGCCCGGTCGGTCACGTCGAGGGCCTCGGCCCAGGCGGTGCCGCCGGCCGCGCGGATCTCCGCCGCCACGGCTTCGGCGCGCGGCAGGTCGAGATCGGCCACCACCACGCGGGCACCGTGGCGCGCAAAGCCCAGGGCCATGGCGCGGCCCAGGCCGCCCCCGCCGCCCGTGATGAGGGCGAGCTTGTCGTCGAGAAGGTCCATGTCGTTGTCGTTGTTGGATGAAGAGACGCCCGGGCCCTCAGACGCCCAGGTAGGCACGGCGCACGGCCGGGTCGGTCAGCAGGCGATCCGAGGGACCTTCCAGGCTCAGCTCGCCGTTCTCCAGGATGTAGGCGTGGCTGGCCACCCGCAGCGCCAGTCGCACGTCCTGCTCGACCAGCAGGATGGTCAGGCCCTGCTCGCGGTTGAGCCGCCGGATGGTCTCGAAGATCTGCTCCACCAGCAGGGGCGACAGGCCCATCGACGGCTCGTCCAGCAGGATCATGCGTGGCCGCGCCATGAGGGCCCGGCCGATGGCCAGCATCTGCTGCTCGCCGCCAGACAGCGTCGAGGCCTTCTGCTCGCTGCGCTCCTTGAGCCGCGGAAAGGTCTGGAACACGCGGTCGAGGTCCTGCGCGATCTCGGTGCGCGCCCGGCGCAGGTAGGCACCCAGCTCCAGGTTCTCGCGCACGCTCATGTCCTTGAACACCTCGCGGCCCTCGGGCACCTGCACCAGGCCGCGGCGCACGATTTCGTCCGAACGCAGCCGTCGGATGGGCTCGCCGTCGAAGAGGATCTCGCCCGCAGACGGCTCGATGAGGTGCGAGATGGCGTTGAGCGTGGTGCTCTTGCCGGCGCCGTTGCTGCCCAGCAGCGCCACGATGGCGCCCTGCCGCACGCGCAGCGACACGCCCTGCAAGGCCTGGATGGCGCCATAGGAGGCGCTGACGCTCTTGAGTTCGAGCATCCATTCACTCATTCGCCGCTCCCTTGCCGAGGTAGGCCTCGATCACGCGCTCGTTGCGGCCGATCTCGGCCGGCGTGCCTTCGGCGATCTTCTCGCCGAAGGACATGACGGTGATGCGGTCGGAGATCGACATCACCAGCTGCATCACATGCTCCACCAGCAGCACCGTGATTCCGTCACGGCGCGCCAGGTCGGACAGCAGGTGGTCCAGGCTCTCGATGTCGCGGTTGCGCAGGCCTGCGGCCGGCTCGTCCAGCAGCAGCAGGCGCGGCTTGAGCGCCAGCGCCCGGGCCAGCTCCAGCAGTTTCTGGTGGCCGAAGTCGAGTTCGCGCGCCACGGTGTCGCGGTCGTGGCTCAGGCCCACGCGCTCGATCAGGCTGTCGACCAGGTCGCGCGTCTCGCCCGTGGCGCGGCGCAGCAACGCGCGCGGACCGCGGGCACTGTGCGAATGGCAGCCCAGCAGCACGTTCTCGTACACGCTCAGCTCGCCGAACAGCTCCAGGTTCTGGAAGGTGCGGGCCACGCCCATGCCGGCCATCTGATGGGGCCGTGCCCGGCTCACGTCCACGCCATCGAGCACGATGGCACCCTCGGTGGGCTGGTAGTAGCGCGAGATGCAGTTGAAGGTGGTCGACTTGCCGGCGCCGTTGGGGCCGATCAGTGCATGCACCGTGCCCTGCGCCACCTGGAAGGACAGGTTGTTCACTGCCGTCAGGCCGCCGAAGCGCACGGTGATGCCGCGCACATCGAGGAAGGGCGTCGTCGTCGCCATCTGTGCGCCAGCGGCCCGCGTGGGGGCCTGGGCCTGCAGCCCGGCGTCCATGACCAGGGCGTTCATGCGGCACCGCCCTTGAGTGCGGCGGCGCCGGCGGCCGCCTGCCCGTGCGAACGTGCAATGCGCTTCTTCGCATCGGCGAAGAGCCCGCGCGGCCTGAACATCATGAAGCCCAGCAGGATGGCGCCGTACAGGATCTCCTGGATCGACAGTGCCTGGCGCAGCATCTCGGAGATGATGCCGAAGGCCAGCGCGCCCGCCACCGCGCCGCGCACCGAGCCGATGCCGCCGACCACCACCATCGTGAGGATGAGGATCGTGGTCTGGAAGCCCAGGCTTTCCGGATGGATGAAGGAGATGAACAGCGTGTAGGTGCCGCCCGCGATGCCGGCGAAGGCGGCCGACACCGCGAAGGCCGACTGCTTCATCGCCCGCGCATCGATGCCCATGGCCATCGCAGCAACGTCGCTTTCGCGCACCGCGCGCAGGGCCGAGCCGAACTGCGAGCGCGACAGCCACACCGTCACGCCCAGCATCAAGGCCGCGATGCCCACCACGAAGGGGTAGGCCTGCAGGTCGTTGGTGAGCGTGAGGCCCAGCATCTGCGCCGGCTGCATGCGCATGCCGTTGGAGCCGCCCGTCACCGACTCCCAGTTGAGGAATACCCACTGCATGGCCTCGCCGAAGGCGAAGGTGGCCAGCGCGAGGTAGATGTCGCGCATGCGCAGCGCCAGCAGACCGATCACGTAGCCCAGGGCCGCCGAGACCAGACCGCCCGCCAGGATCGACAGCACGAAGGGCGGATGCCAGTGCGTGTTGATGAGCCCGGCGACATAGATGCCGATGCCGTAGAAGGCCGTGTGCGAAAGGGCGAACTGTCCGGCCTCGCCGATCACCACGTGCATGCCCAGCGCCAGGATCACGAAGACCATCAGCAGGTTCACCACGTACAGCACGTAGCCGCTGGCGAAGAAGGGAATCGCACAGAGCACCGCGGCCAGCACGGCCAGGGCCCAGGCGTCCAGGGGGAAACGTCGGGTGGGGGTCGTCATACTTTCTTCACCTGCACCTTGCCGCCGAGCAGGCCCTGGGGCCGCACGATCAGCGTCACGAGGATCGCCAGGAAGGGCGCGACCACGATGGCGTTCGTCGAGATGAACAGGCCCACCATGTTCTCGACCACGCCGATCAGCAGGCCACCCAGCACGGCGCCCGGCAGGCTGGTGAAGCCGCCCACGATGGCCGCCGCATAAGCCAGGATGGCGATGTGCGCGATGTCGGGCGTGACCAGCACTTTCGGCGTGATCAGCAGCGCGGCAATGCCGGCGATCAGGCCCGCGAGCGCCCACACCATCATGCGGATGCTCGACAGCCGGATGCCCACGATCTGCGCCGCCTTGGGGTTCATGCCCACCGCGCGCATGGCCTTGCCGATGCGGGTGTGCGTGAACATGAAGTAGATCAGCAGCATCACCGCCACGGCCACGCCGAAGATGGCGATGTCCAGGTGCGTGAGCGCAGCGTCGCCGATCATCACCGTGTCGTTGGAGACCAGGGACGGCAGCGACCGGGGCGTGTCGCCCAGGCCGGTCTGCCGCACCAGGCCCTTGAGCAGGTAGGCCAGGCCCAGCGTCGCGATGACCAGTTGCACGCCGACGCCGCGCGAGCGGGTGACGCGTTCCATCACCACGCGCTGGAACAGCGCCCCGCCCACGGCCATGGCGACCAGCGTGATGGGGATCACCGCGGCATAGGGCAGCTTGACCAGCAGCAGCAGGCTGAGGGCGACGTAGCCCGCCATCATCAACATCTCGCCCTGGGCGAAGTTGGGCACGTCGGTGGTCTTGAAGATGGCGACGATGGCCAGCGCCAGCAGCGCGTACACGCTGCCGGTCACCAGGCCCGACAGCAGACCCTGCTGGAGGAACAGCCAGACTTCATCGAGGCTCATGCACGGACCCTGTTCGTCGGTGGCAAGGGGACCGCCCCGCGGGGCGGCCGGTGGTGGCGATGCGGGGCGCTCACTTGGGCTGGTAGGTCCAGGCGCTGGCATAGCTGCCGGGCACGACCGTCTTGTTCTCGCCGTCGAACTTCAGGTAGATGGCGGACTTCTGCGCCGCATGGTCCGACGGCGTGAAGACGATGGGGCCGGCCATCACCTTGGAGTCGAAGTTGGTCTTCGACATGGCGTCCAGGAACTTCTCGCGCGTGGGCTGCGGGCCGGCGGCCTTCAGCGCATTGACCACCGCCATCGCCGAGGGGATGCCGTAGGGCATGTAGGTCTGCGGATAGCCGGGCTTGGCGGCCAGCTCGGGGTAGTACTGCTTGTACATGTCGTACACCCACTTGAGCTTGTCGCCCCCGGCCACGTCCAGCATCACCTCCTGCAGGTAGACGTTCTTGAAGGCGTCCTTGCTGCCCACGTTCTCGACCAGCTGCTTGAGGTCGGCCGTGCCGTTGACGGCGATCACGATGGGCTTGTTCCAGCCCAGCTCCTGCGCCTTCTTGACCAGCAGGCTCACGGGACGGGCGTAGGTGGTGACCAGCAGCACGTCGGGGTTGGCGGCGCGGATCTTGAGCATCGGCGCCGTTACGTCGGTGATGTTGGGATTGATGGACTGCACCTGCAGCGTGGCGCCCACCTTCTTGGCCTGGAATTCGGCGGCCTCCAGGTTCCAGCCGCCGTAGGCGTCGTCATGGTTGAGGTAGCCGATCTTCTTGGCCTTGAGGTGCTCGGCCGCGAACTGCACCATGGAGCCGCCCACCGCACGCTGGGAGATCGAGAAGGCGCCGTAGATGTACTTGGACGGCGGATACAGCGCGCCGTCGCCCGAGGCGTTGAGCATCACCATCGGGATCTGCGAGCGCTCCACGTACTCGCGCGCGCCCACCACCGGGCCCGAGCACGAGCCGCCATTGAGCAGGAAGACCTTGTCCTGTTCGGTCAGCTTCTTGACCGCGGCCAGCAGGTCGTTGGCATTGCAGCGGTCGTCCTCGACCACCAGCTCGATCTGCCGGCCGTGGATGCCGCCTTCCTTGTTGACCTTGTCGTAGTACATCTTGGCGGCGTTGATCACGTCGAAGCCGTAGGCCATCGAGTTGCCCGAGAGCGGGCCGAACATGCCGATGCGGATGGTCTTGTCGGTCAGGCCGGGCTCGGCCTGCGCCTGGGCGCCGAAGGCCGCGGCCGTGAGCGCGGCGGCAAGCAGTCTCTTGAACAGGGGGGTCATGCGTGTCTCCTTGGGATGGATGGGGGCGGAACGCGGCGTCAGGCCTGCACGGCGGCAGGCGCTGCGGCGTCCTCTTTCTGGAATCCGGGCCGGGGGATCAGCCCCAGCCAGGTCTGGGTGAGGCCGCCGTCGACCAGGATCTCCTGGCCGTTGACATAGGCGGCCTGGTCGCTCGCCAGGAACAGCACCGCCTGGGCGATGTCTGCGGGCGTGCCGATGCGGCCGGCCGGCACGATGCGCTCGCGCAGCGTGCGCACGGCGTCCTGGGCATAGATGCCCTCGCTCATGGGGGTGCGGATCATGGCGGGGCTGACGAGGTTGCTGCGGATGCGGCTTTCGGCCAGCTCCACCGCCAGCAGGCGCGACAGCATGGCCACACCGGCCTTGCTGACGCTGTAGGCACCGCTGAAGGGCTGGGGCACGCTGCCGGATATGGAGCCCACATGCACCATCGCCCCGCCGCCCTGCTCGCGCATCTGGCGGCCGAACTGCTGGGCGCACAGCAGATAGCCGCCCAGGTTGACGGCCAGCAGCTGGTTCCACCGATCGATGGGCAGGTCCAGCAACGCGCCCGCGTACAGCGCACCGGCGTTGTTGACCAGCACCTGCGCGGGCCCGAGCTGGCGGTGCACGGCCTCGGCCGCGGCCTGCACGCTGGCTTCCCGGCTCACGTCGCAGGCCAGCGCGATGGCGCGGCCGGCGGGGGCGCCCAGCGTGTCCAGCGCGCGGGCCGCCTGGGCACCGTCGAGGTCGAGCAGGGCCACGCGCGCGCCGGCGCCCAGCAGCTGCCGCGCCACCTCGGTGCCGATGCCGCCAGCGGCGCCGGTCACCACGCAGACGCGGTCGGTCAGGCCAAGCCAATTCGGGCCAGCGGCCGGGGAATCGTTCAACGTTGTCTCCGTCGGTTCGTCACAGGCGGCGGATTATGTATACCTGATACGAATAAAACGTCCGGGTTAACCCGTTGAATCGGCGTTTTAGGCCTTACATGTATACTCAATGCCGACTAGGAACAGAGGGTATTCCGATGAAGACGCTGGCTCAGAACGTCACGGACACGCTCCGCGACTGGATCCTCCATGGCCAGTTCAAGCCCCTGACCCGGCTGGAGGAACTGCCGCTTGCACAGCAGCTGCAGGTGTCGCGCACGCCCGTGCGCGCGGCACTGGCCACGCTCGCCAGCGAAGGCCTCATCGACCACCAGCCCAAGCGCGGCTATGTGGTGCGCGGCTTCGACCTGGAGGCGATCGCGGCGGCCTACGAGGTGCGGTCGGTGCTGGAGGGGCTGGCCTGCCGCAATGCGGCCCAGCGCGGTCTGGACGCCGCACAGGTCGGGCGCCTGCGCGAGAACCTGGCCATCGGCGACGCGATCCTGGCCAAGGGCCGGTTGGAGCCGGCGGACCACGAGCCCTACCAGCGGATGAATGTCGAGATCCACGACACGCTGCTCGAGGCCTCGGGCAACGACTGGGTCTGCCGCTTCGCCGAGCAGGCGCAGAACATCCCTTTCGCGTCGGACCGCATCATCCTGTGGGACGACCATCCGATCATCCTGCGCTCGCACGGCGACCATCACCGCATCGTCGAGGCAGTGATCGGCGGCGACGCCGCGCGTGCCGAGCTGCTGATGCGCGAGCACGTCTACTACGCCGGCCTCATCCTCCGTCGCAACTACGAGGCGTTGCTCGACGCCGGCAAGGACGCGCCGGGGCTGCGCCCTTCGCGCCGTTCAGACGATGGCGCCCCGGCCGCCGGCTGAGACGGGCGAGGCGTCCACAGTCGCAGCGGCGTTCCCGAACTCGCGGCGGATCGCACTGCCCTGCGCATCCAGCGCGGGTGCAGGCGCGAACTCGGCGGACTCCCACGGCACCGACCAGGGCGATGCGGGCACCTGGGCCGTCATGCCGTTGACGGCCATGGGCCGCGTCTTCAGCTGGGGGTGGGCGATCAGGTCGTCCACCGAATTGATGCTGCCGTAGGCGGTCTGGGCCTGCCTCAGGCGCCGGCGCATCTCCTCGCTGGTCTGGGCGGCGAACACCTCGGCCACCGCGCCGTCCACATAGGCCCGGTTGGCCACGCGCACCGCGTTGCCGGCGCAGCGCGGGTCCTGCAGCAGCTCGGGCCGCTGCAGCACGGTGCGGCAGAAGTCGGCCCACTCGCGCTCGTTCTGGATCGACAGCACGATGTCGCGGCCATCGGCACAGCGGAAGGCACCATAGGGCGCAATGGTCGGATGCCTGAGGCCCACCCGCTGGGGCGCGCTGCCGCCGTAGCGGGTCTGCAGGTAGGGCACGCTCATCAGCTCGGCGGCCGAGCCGAACAGCGACACCTTCACCGCCGCGCCCTCCCCGGTGCGCTCGCGCTGCATCAGCGCCTGATGAATGCCGATCAGCGCATTCATGCCCGCCGCGATGTCGCACAGCGACACGCCGATGCGGCCCCATTCGCCCGGCGCACCGCTCACCGACACCAGGCCGCTCTCGGCCTGCACCAGCAGGTCGTAGGCCTTGAGCTCGCGCAGCGCGCCCTCGTCGCCGTAGCCGGTGATGTCGCAGGTGATGAGGCGCGGGTGGCGCTCGCGCAGCGTGGCCGAGCCGATGCCCAGGCGCTCCGTGGCGCCGGGCGCCAGGTTCTGGATGAACACGTCGGCGCGGGCGAGCAGGCGCTTCAGCAGGGCCAGGTCGTCGGCCTTCTTGACGTCGAGCGCGATGGATTCCTTGCCCCGGTTGATCCACACCCAGTACGACGATTCGCCGCCCACGGTGCGGTCGTAGCCGCGGGCGAAGTCGCCCTCGCTGCGTTCGATCTTGATGACCCGGGCGCCGGCATCGGCCAGGCGGCTGCTGCAGTAGGGCGCGGCCACGGCCTGTTCCAGGGCCACCACGAGGACGCCCTCCAGCGGGCCGGCGGGCCGGCGGTCGGCGGCGCGGGAGGAAGTCGGGTCCGGGGCTTGGTCATGGGTCGTCATGGGCTGGATTCTGGAAGCGCGCCGCCCTGCGCCGGAATTGCTTTCGTGCAAATCCAGCCTTGCGGGGCAGGCAAGGCAGCCCTTCCCCAAAGCGGGACGAGCCGGTATCTGGCCGGCTGCATGGGCACCGACAAGGTGTCGGCGTTCGAGCGGGTGCCGGCCCTGCAGAGCGAGAACGGGGTGAGCCCGCGCAGTTGACCGCTGAAGTGCCCCTGCGCCTGCGGGCACCCCTCAGCCGCCCCGCTCCTGGGGCGTCGCCGCGCAGGCCTCCAGGTGCGCCAGCAGCGTGTCCAGCGGCGTCTGCGCGGCCGGCTGGGCGCGCGTGCACAGCTGCATGCGGCGCACCGCCCAGTCGTCGGCGAGCGGCAGCACCTTGAGCTGCAGCGCATGCGCGAAGCTGCCCGCCGCCGCCAGGGGCAGGATGCCGACGCCCAGGCCGGCCTGCACTGCGCGGCACACGGCCTCGAAGCTGCGCACCTGCACCCGCAGCGCCATCGGCCGGCTCTGCGCCGAGGCCTGGGCGGTGATGAGGCGCGTGAGCGTGCTGCTGCCCTCCAGGCCCACAAGGTCGCGGTCCAGCAGGTCGGCGAAGGCCACCGTCTCGCCCACCGGCGCATCGGCTTCGCGGGTGACGGCGGCCAGCCGGTCGCTGCGGTAGGGCCGCACCCACAGGCCCGACACGTCGCAGCCTTCCACCACCACGCCCACGTCGGCCTCGCCGGCGCGCACGCGGCGGGCGGCCTCGTCGCTCCAGCATTCCTCCAGCACGATGCGCGCCCCGGCATGGTCGCCCTGGAAGCGCGCCACGTCGCCGGGCAGGAACTGCGACATGGCCGAGGTGTTGCCGTGCACCCGCAGCACCGCGAAGTTGCCGGCCGCGTAGTTGACCATCTCGGCGCGCATGTGCTGGACGTCGGCGATCACGTTGCGCGCCAGGCGCAGCAGGTGCTCGCCGGCCGGCGTGAGCTCCAGGCCGCGCGAATGGCGCGCGAAGAGCGTGGCATTGAACTGGTGCTCCAGCTGCGTGAGCCGGCGACTGGCCGCCGGCACGGTGATGTGGCTGGCCTCGGCCGCGCGGGTGAGGTTGCGCAGCTCGGCCGCGCGCACGAAGAGGGCCAGGGAATCGATGTCCGGGAGCATGGCGGCCGATTCTGCCGCCCTACCGGCTTGTCTTGCCGTTCGTGCAAGGCGGCGTTGATCGCTTTCCAATTCACGGCTGCGGCCGTGCTGCCTACATTGCACGACGTTCCATGCACCAGAGGAGGCCCGACATGCGACAGAGATTCATTGGCTGCCCGCGAACGGGCGCGACGCACGCTCCCCTGCCATCCGTGCCGTCGCCAGTGGACGGCGGGCGCACCGTCTGATGGCCGCCCCGCACCGTCCGCCGCGCAGCTACCTCTTCGTGCCGGGCGACCGGCCCGAGCGCTTCGCCAAGGCCTGGGACAGCGACGCCGACGCCGTCATCCTCGACCTGGAGGACGCCGTCGCGCCGCACGACAAGGACGCCGCCCGGGCGGCGGTGGCCGGCTGGCTGTCGGCCGAGCGACCGGTGTGGGTGCGCATCAATGCCTGCGACACGGCGGCCTTCGCGGGCGACCTGCAGCTCATCGGCCGGCCGGGTCTGGCGGGGCTGATGGTGCCCAAGGCCGAGGTGCTTCCGCCCGCCCTGCTCGCCGCGGCCACGGCGGCCGACTGCCCGCTGCTCGCCCTGGTGGAGACGGCCCGTGGCATCGCCCTGGCCCAGGAGATCGCCCGCGCGCCGGGCGTGGCACGGCTGGCCTTCGGCAGCATCGACTTCCAGGCCGACCTCGGCATCGAGAGCGAGGAAGGCCTGCTGCCGTTTCGCAGCATGCTGGTGCTGGCTTCGCGGCTGGCAGGCCTGCCGCCGCCCGTGGACGGCGTCTGCACGGCGCTGGACGACGCCACCGTGCTGGACGCCGACAGTCGCCGCTCGCGCGCCCTGGGCTTCGGGGGCCGGCTGTGCATCCATCCGAAGCAGGTGGGCACCGTGCATGCCGCCTGGGCGCCCACACCGGCCGAACAGGCGTGGGCCCGGCGCGTGGTCGAGGCCATGGCCGCCAGCGGCGGCAGCGCCGTGCGCGTGGACGGCAGGATGGTCGACCAGCCCGTGCTGATCCGGGCCCGCCAGTGGCTGGACGCGGCGGACACGGGGCGGCGCGCGCGCGGCGGCTGACGGGCGCGGGCGCGTGCAGGCGGCCTGGCCGCCTGAGCGTTTTCCCTGCACAACAAAGGCCAATCACGCTCCATACACGCATCCCTACCTCAACATCCGCAGGAAATCGTTGATTCTGGTCGAAATCGATCCAGAAGTTGCAGGATATGTGCGCGGCCCTCTGCCTACAGTAGAGCCTTTACGACCATCCCTACGACTCTGGAGCCAACGATGTCCGACCTCTTCGACAACCCCATGGGCCTGTGCGGCTTCGAATTCGTCGAATTCGCCTCGCCCACGCCGAACGTCCTGGAGCCGCTGTTCGAGAAGATGGGCTTCACGCTGGTGGCCAGGCACCGCTCCAAGGACGTGCTGCTCTACCGCCAGGGCGGCATCAACTTCATCGTCAATCGCGAGCCGCGCAGCCCGGCCGCCTACTTCGCCGCCGAGCACGGCCCCTCGGCCTGCGGCCTCGCCTTCCGCGTGAAGGACTCGCACCAGGCCTACAAGCGCGCCCTGGAGCTGGGCGCCCAGCCCGTCGAGATCGCCACCGGTCCCATGGAGCTGCGCCTGCCGGCCATCAAGGGCATCGGCGGCGCGCCGCTGTACCTGATCGACCGCTACGAGGACGGCAAGTCCATCTACGACATCGACTTCGAGTTCCTGCCCGGCGTCGAGCGCCATCCGCAAGGCCACGGCTTCCAGGTGGTGGACCACCTGACGCACAACGTCTACCGCGGCCGCATGACCTACTGGGCGGACTTCTACAGCAAGCTCTTCAACTTCCGCGAGATCCGCTACTTCGACATCAGCGGCGAGTACACCGGCCTCACCTCCAAGGCCATGACCGCGCCCGACGGCCTGGTGCGCATTCCGCTGAACGAGGAATCGCGCCAGGGCGGCGGCCAGATCGAGGAGTTCCTGATGCAGTTCAACGGCGAGGGCATCCAGCACATCGCCCTGCTGACGGACAACCTGCTCGACTCCATCGACCGGCTGCAGATGGCCGGCGTGCCGCTGCTCACGGCGCCCAACGACATCTACTACCAGAACCTGGACAAGCGCCTGCCCGGTCACGGCCAGCCCGTCGGCGAACTGCAGGCCCGCGGCATCCTGCTGGACGGCACCACGGAAGGCGGCCAGCCGCGCCTCCTGCTCCAAATCTTCTCGGAGCCCACGCTGGGCCCGGTCTTCTTCGAATTCATCGAACGCAAGGGCGACTACCGCGAAGGCTTCGGCGAGGGCAACTTCAAGGCCCTGTTCGAGTCGCTGGAGCGCGACCAGATCAACCGCGGCGTGCTGAAGGTGGACGACAAGGCCGCCGAGAAGGAAGCCGCGTGAGCGCAGCGCCCGCTCGGCTCGACGGCGAGGCATTGACCGCGCAGCTCCAGGCGCTGCCGCACTGGCGCCATGCGCCGGATCGCGGCGGCCTGATCGTGCGCGAATTCGTCTTCGCCGATTTCGTGGCCGCCTTCGGCTTCATGGCCCAGGCGGCCCTGCATGCGGAGCGCATGAACCACCATCCCGAGTGGTTCAACGTCTACAACCGCGTGCAGGTCACCCTGACCACCCACGATGCCAACGGCCTGTCGGCCAAGGACATCGAGATGGCCGGCCTGATGGACCGGCTGGCCACTGCCCTGGGCGCACGCGCCCCCGCCTCCTCCACCTAGGAGCCCTCCATGCTGCAGACCTCCAACACCGCGCCGGCCAAGCATGGCCTGGCGGCGGGGACGGGCCACGCCCCGGCCCGACCCGACTGGACCATCGACCAGGACTGGGGACGCTACACCGCCGAGGAGCACGGCGTGTGGCGCACGCTCTTCGAGCGCCAGAGCCGGCTGCTGCCCGGCCGCGCCTGCGACGAATTCATTCGCGGCATGCAGGACCTGCCCATCGGCCCCGAGCAAATTCCCGACTTCGAACAGATGTCCAAGGTGCTGCGCCAGCGCACCGGCTGGGAGGTGGTGGCCGTGCCCGGCCTGGTGCCCGACGACGTGTTCTTCGAGCACCTGGCCAACCGCCGCTTTCCGGCCGGCCAGTTCATCCGCAAGCCGCACGAGCTGGACTACCTGGAAGAGCCCGACGTCTTCCATGACGTGTTCGGCCACGTGCCGATGCTGATGAACCCGGTGATCGCCGACTACATACAGGCCTACGGCGAAGGCGGCCTCAAGGCCAACCGCCTGGGCATGCTGGAGAAGCTGGCCCGGGTGTACTGGTACACGGTGGAGTTCGGCCTGGTGCAGCAGAGCGACGGCCTTCGCATCTATGGCGCGGGCATCGCGTCATCCTTCAGCGAGACGCGCTTCGCGGTCGAGGACGAATCGCCCAACCGCGTCCGCTTCGAGCTTGCGCGGGTGATGCAGACGCACTACCGCATCGACGACTTCCAGGAGACCTACTTCGTGCTGGGTCACCTGGACGAACTGCTGGAGCTGGCCCGCATCGACTTCGCACCGCTCTACCAGCGCCTGGCCGGTGCGCCCGAGCATGAGCCGGGCGACGTGCTGCCCGGCGACGCGGTGCTCACCCGCGGCAGCGGCCACTACCACGCGGCGCGCCGCAACGCGGGCACGGCCTGAAGGAACGCTAATCCATGACGACGCCATTCCCCACCCGGAAGATCGTGCTGATCACTGGTGCTTCCGGCCAGTTGGGCCGCGCCGTCGCGCAGGCCTTCCTCGACCAGGGCGCGCGGCTCATCCTGCTGGACCGTCACCGCGGCGAGCTGCCCGATGGCAAGGACCTGCGCCATGTGACGGCGGACCTTGCCGACCGCGCGCAGGTCGTGCAGCGCATCGGCGAGGCCACCGCGCAGATGGGCGGCCTGCACACGGTCTGCCACATCGCCGGCGGCTTCCGCATGGGCGAGGCGGTGCACGAGACCAGCGCCGCGACCTGGGACCTCCTGATGGACCTCAACGCCCGCTCGCTGCTGCACGTGGCCGCGGCCACCGTGCCGCTGCTGCTCGAGCAGGGCGGCGGCCAGATCGTGACGGTGGGCGCCGGCGCTGCCGCCCGCGGCGGTGCGCAGATGGGTGCCTACAGTGCGTCCAAGAGCGCGCTGATCCGCCTGACCGAATCGATGTCGGCGGAACTGAAAGACCAGGGCATCCGCGTCAATTGCGTGCTGCCCTCGATCATCGACACGCCGGACAACCGGCAGTCGATGCCCGATGCCGACTTCGCACGCTGGGTGGCGCCACAGGCCCTGGCGGAGGTGATCGCCTTCCTGGCCTCCGACGCGGCGCGCGCGATCCACGGCGCGGCGATCCCGGTCAGCGGTCGGGTCTGACGGCCGCCCAGGCGCTCGGCGCGAGCGGCGGCCCGCTCGCTCGCGGCCTGGCATCGGGGTAGTTGCGTCGTCGTTACCCCATTGATCGAGCCGCTACCCCATTCGGCTCAGCTCGGAATGCCCAGCAACTGCTTCACCAGCCCGTACTGCGCATCGAGCATCGAGGTGCCGAGCGAGATCCGGCAGCCGCGGGCCTGCGCCGCCACCAGCAGCGGCGTGAGCGCGGGCGTCATGATGATTTCTGCCACATCGGTGGAAGCGGCGAGCCGACCGACGTCCATGGGCAGCGGATCGCCCTCGTGCATGCCCATCGAGGTGGTGTTGATCACCACGTCGAATCCACGCGGATCGTCCGGCCCCGACGCGGCCGCACAGCCCGGCCAGGCCGCGCCCACCGCCTCGGCCAGCGCCTGCGCGCGCGCCGCCGTGCGGTTGTGGATGAAGAGCGCGCTCGCGCCCGCCTCGGCGACGGCGAAGGCCACCGCACGGCCTGCACCGCCCGCGCCCAGCTGCAGCACGCGGCGGCCGGCCAGGCCGATGCCGCTGGCCGCCAGTCCGTCCACGAAGCCCTGACCGTCGAGGTTGTCGCCCGTGAGGCGGCCTCCGGGATTGCGGCGGACGAAGTTGACCGCGCCGATCAGGCGCGCACGCGGCGTGACCGCATCCAGCAGCGGCATCACCGCGATCTTGTGCGGGATGGTCACGCCGAAGCCCCGCACGTTCTGCAGCAGGCGCAACGTGCCAATGACGGCCGCCAGGTCCTTCGGCTGCACATGCAGCGGCGACACCGCCATGTCCAGCCCCTCGGCCGCGAAGCGCGCGTTGAGCCGGTCCGAGCCGACCACATGCGCGACCGGATCGGCCAGGATGAACAGGATTCCGGTGCGGCCGGTGATGCGCTGCTCGGCGCTCAACGCGCGTCTCCGGCAGCCAGCGCGCGGCCGACCGCCTCGGCCACGGCCGGCGGCGTGAGGCCGTGGCGCTCGAACAGCCAGGGCATCGAGGCGCCCTGCGCGAACCGGTCGCGCACGCCCAGGCGCAGCAGGCGCGCGCCGCCCCCGGCTTCGGCCATCGCCTCGGCGACGGCCGAGCCCAGTCCGCCGATCACCGAATGGTTCTCCAGCGTGACGATCAGCCGGCGCTGGCGGGCCTGTGCACGCACGAAGTCGTCGTCGAAAGGCTTGAGCGTGTGGGCGTTGGCCACGGCCACGCCCAACCCCTGGGCCCGCAGGCGGGCCGCGGCGGCCAGCGCCACCTCGACCATCAGGCCGCTGGCGATCAGCAGCACCTCGCCTTCGGCGGCTTCCAGCGGCTGGATCTCTCCGATGCGCACCGGCATCCAGGGCGTGCCCGCGGGCAAGGCCTGGCTGGCGCGCAGCAGGCGCAGGTAGACGGGCCCCTTGTGGTCGGCCGCCGCTCGCACGGCGGCGGGCACCTGCGCCGGGCCCGCGGGCTCGATCACCGTCATGTTCGGCAGGGCCCGCATCAGCGCCACGTCGTCGATGGCCTGGTGGCTCACGCCGAGGATGGTGGCGAGCCCGGGCAGGAAGCCCACGATCTTCACGTCGGCCTTGGGGTAGGCCACCTGCATGGCCACCTGGTCGTAAGGCCGCCGGGTGGCGAAGACGCAGAAGGTGTGGACCCAGGCCTGCATGCCGCTGCGCGCCAGTCCGCCCGCCACGCCGACCATGTTGGCCTCGGCAATGCCGGCGTTGATGAAGCGCTCGGGCAGCGCATCGCGGAACAGGTCGGTCTCGGTGGAGCTGCTCAGGTCGGCCGACAGCGCCACGATGTGGCCGCGCTCGCGCGCCAGGGCCAGCAGCGTCTCTCCGTAATAGCGTGGCACGGCGGCGGGGCTGGCGGCCGATGCGCCCGCGGCCGGCGCGACGGCATGGGCGCCGCCCTGGGTGAAGTCGTCGACGACGACGGCATCCGCCTGCACCGACGGGAAAAGGGTGGCATCACGCATGGGGGGCCTCCAGTTCGGCCAGGGCCGCATCGGCCAGATCGGCGGGCAGCTTGGCGTTGTGGCTGATCACCCCCTCCAGCGCCCGCACGCCCTTGCCCGGCACGGTGGTGGCGATGAGGATGGTGGGCTGCGCCCGGTTGGCCCGGGCCAGGCCGAAGGCCGCGACCAGGGCATCCAGATCATGGCCGTCGACCTCGATGGCCTGCCAGCCGAAGGCCCGCCACTTGTCGGCGATGGGCGCGAGCTTCAGCACCTGGTCGGTGTGGCCCTCCACCTGCATCCAGTTCAGGTCCAGGATCACGCAGAGGTTGCCCAGCTTCTGCGAGCCCGCGAACATCGCGGCCTCCCACACCTGGCCCTCTTCGAGCTCGCCGTCGCCGAGGATGACGTTGACCCGCCAGTCCTCACCCGACAGCCGCGAGGCCAGGGCCATGCCGGCGGCGGCCGAGACGCCCTGCCCCAGCGAGCCGAAGGTGCCTTCGACCACGGGCCCCAGGCGCTCGGAGACATTGATCTCCAGCGCGGAGCCGTCCACGACGTAGCCGGCCAGATCGGCCTCGGGAATCATCCCGCGCAGCGCCAATGCCGCATGGAAGAGCGCCGAGTTGTGGGCGGTCGAGAGGATGCAGCGGTCACGCCGCGACCAGCGCGGGTCGGCCGGATCGATGGTCGCCTCGTGGAAGTAGAGGCTCGCGAACAGCTCGGCGGCACCCAGGCCCTGCTGCACGTAGCCCTGGCCGTGGCGGCGCACCAACTGCACCACCTGGCGGCGCAGCATGCGGGCCACCTCGCGCAACTCGGAGGTCGGCAGGGCCAGGCGGCCTGCCGCCTGCCAGCGCGGATCGGCACCGGTCGCCACAGGGCGTGGTGCGGCGTCACCGGCGTCAGGGACGCCCTCCGCCAAGACGGAGCCGGCGCTCATGCCGGCACCTCGAAAGGCGTCGGGTCCAGGAAGCGCTGCAGCACATTGCCCGTGATGCGGCTGATGTTGTTGTCGTAGCCGTTGTGGCTGAGCGAAAGCACGTACGAGATCGAGCCCGTCGCAAAGACCGCGCCGCCGTTGGCCGTCTCGAAGAACACCATGTCCGCACGCACCAGCGCGTTCTGCTCGCCATCCAGGCCGTGCACCGTGGTGCGGTATTCCTCCGGCGTGGGCAGCGCGCCCGGCCCGAGGCCGTGCGAAGTGGCCAGCATCACCGCATGCGGCGGGGAGCCCAGGCCGACGTCGAAGCGGTCGATCTCGATGCCTACGGCACCGCCGATGCGCACACCGTAGTCGCCGATGCGCTCGCCGGGCGCGATGCCCTCGACGGCGAAGGCCACCCGCGGGTTGGCCGCCTCGGGCGTCAGCAGGTAGTAGCCGGCATGGTCGTAGACCATGGCCGCGAAGCCCACGCCGATCAGCTTTTGCGGCGCGAAGCCGCTGTGGCGCCACAGCGCCCCCGGCTCGCCAGTGCCGGCCAGGTGCACCTCGCCGGGCTGCGATTCCCAGGTGCGGGTGCCGGCCATGCCGCGGCGCACTTCCACCGCCGCAGGGGCCTGCGGATGGAAGGCGCAGCGCCAGTAGAAGCCGTTGGCGCCCAGGGCCAGGTGGCGGCCGCCCGCGTTCTGGAAGGCCATGATGCCGTTCATCATGGCCTCGCTGTAGTACTCGGGATGGGACAGCGTGGCAAGCGTGCGGTAGCCGGCCAGCGCGCCCGGGCCCTGGCGGTCCAGCTCGACGTCGGTGATGACGTCGTAGTCGATGCCCTTCTCCTCCAGCCAGTCCAGGAAGTGGCTGTCGATGGCCAGGTTGCCGGGCGTGGAGCGGGGCCGCATGTTCAGCACCGGCCGCAGCCAGGAGCTGTAGGCGCGACCACTGCCGTCGATGTGGTGGTCGTAGGTGGACTGACCGACTTCCGGATGCTCCTGCAGGTAGACGTCGTCGCCGGTCAGCATCAGCAGCCGCTCGGTCAGCACCTCGAAGTGCACGGCATGCAGCCGCAGCGCACTGTTGGCATAGGCCATGTAGGTCATGCTGGCCGCCAGCACCGCCAGCGGTGCTCGTGCCGCATCGGCCGCGGGCGTGATGAAGAAGGTGATGAAGGTCTCGGCATCGTCCGCGGCGCGCGCCCCGCCCTCGCCCGGAGGGCGCAGGCGCAGGGCGTAGAAGCCGGACTTCCATGTGCGCGGCACGTCCAGCTCCAGCGTCGCCGGCCATTCGCAGTCGTAGATGTCGTCGCTGTGGAAATGGATGGCGCCGTACTGCTGCGGCGCGGCGCGCCAGTCGTGCACGTCGCCCGTCCAGCGCACGCCGGTCATGGCGCGGCAGGGCAACTGGTGCAGGCGGCCGTGCAGGCGGTTGGCCGAGAGGTCGAGCACGTCGAGCGTCTCGATGCCCTGCGAGAAGTCCCAGCAGGCCACCAGCTGTGGATCGGCCTGGCCGGGCCGCGGCGCCTCGTCGCAGCGGCGCAGTGCGTCGGCCTCCATGATTCCCAGCACGATCCGCGGACCTTCGATCTTGCCGTCGTAGTGGCCGGCGCAGCGGACCTCCGTGCGGGTGCGCAGATGTGCGCCCACCGTCAACCCGCATCGGGCGTCGATCTGCCACGGGCCCGGCGCCGTGCGCCGCGCCTCGTGGCGCTGCTCGGGCAGCACGCCCTCGGCCAGGCGGCACTGCAGCACGTGCATCTCGCCCGTGGCCGGGTCCAGGCTGGCCTGCACCCAGTACCAGCGTCGCTGCTCCAAGGCCACGCCCGTCCCCAGCTCGGCGTTTCCGGCATCGCTGCCCACGCGCAGCGCCACGCCGGCCCGGCTCACCTGCAGCGCATAGCCCCGGCCCGTGTCGTCGCACCAGCGTGCCATCACGGTCTGCGGCGTGTCGGTCAGGCGGGTGGGCCAGATGTAGGCGCCGAAGGTGAAGGCCCCGGCGGGCGCCAGACGCGCATCCTCCGGCACATGCAGGAAGGAGCCGCAGGGCACCTCGCGGTGCGCCACCGCATGCAGGCCGTCGAGCGGCGACGCCATCTCCTGGTACTTGATGCCCGGGCCGGTGGCGTCGGCATCGGCGCAGCGCACGCGCACGAACTTCACGTCGGCCTGTGTCTGCTGCGCGCTGCTGAGGTGGAAGCGGATGCGCTCGCCCGCGCGCACGCTGAGTTGGTCGGGGTAGCCGACGAAGGCGTTGGTCTCGATGGGAAAGGTCATGGTGGAGGAATGCGGTGCGTGCGTGAGGCTCAGTCGATGTCCAGCGGGGTGCCGGCGAGCGCCTGCCAGCGCAGCTTGAAGACATGCCATTCGGCCTCGTCCAGCGACTCGAAGACCACGTCGTGGAAGACCTTCACCTTCTGCCCCCGCTCATCGGGCATCTGCGCCAGCGCCCAGCGGCGGCCGGGCTCGACCGTCAGCAGCAGGTAGCGACCCGGAAAGGCGCCCCAGCGCATGCGGTGCAGCAGCTTGCGCAGCTCTTCGCTGTGGGGGCCTCGGATGTTGCGGCGGAACTCGCTGGCGAGCTCGGTGCGGCTCGGGTCCAGCACATAGCGCGCGGCCTGGGGGTCGCTGGTGTGGTCCATCATGGTCAGGGCGGTGTCTTGCCGGGGGGCGCCGGCTGGTTGCGAAGCGCCAGCAGCTCTGCCGCGCGCTCGGGGTTGTGGTCGATCTCGGTGAGCACCTTCACGAAGTTGCGTCCGCCTTCGACCAGGTCGTCGCGGATGGCCTGGGTGACCACGGCTACGTCGCGCGCCTGCAGGCCCTTGAGGACGTTCATGTGCTGGTGCTCGGCGTCGTAGCTGGGATGGCCGTGCGGGTACAGGAAGTTGAGCATCGGCCCCACCTGCACCCAAATGCGGTCGAGCAACTCGGTGAGCTGCGGCATGCCCGAGCGGCGATAGATGCCGAAGTGGAAGTCGAAGTTGTGCTGAAGCGCGGCGCGGTAGTCGCGCGTCTTCTCCGCCCGCATCAGCAGGCGGTGCGACTCGGTCAACTGCCGGATCGCCGCGTCGTCGAGCAGCGGGATCGCCCGCTCGGCCGCCAGCGGCTCCAGCGCCAGCCGGATGTCGCGCAACTCCAGGTATTCGGCCAGGCTCAGCTGCCGCACGCGGATGAAGTAGCCCTCCTTCATCTCCAGGGCGCGGTCGCGCACCAGCTGGATGAGGGCCTCGCGCACGGGCGTCTCGCTGGTGCCGATCTCCTTGGCCAGCTCGCGGATCTTGAGCCGCTGCCCGGGCTGGAAGACCGCGGACATGAGCTTCTCGCGCAGGCTTTCGTAGATCTGGCTGGCGAGGTTGGTTCGGCCGACGACGTTGAGACCAGGGGTGGACATGTTCATCTCTGTGGGGCTGCGAAGGAAGCCGCCGGGGCGGCGGCGCAGCGAGTATCGGGGCCGCTGCGCACCGCCTGCCCGGCCTTCCGGCTCAGCGGCCCAGCCAGGCGATCCAGCGGTCGCGCAGCATCTGGCGGTTGTTGCCGATCCACTCGTAGTCGGCCACGATCAGCTTGTCGAAGTTCTCGGCCGAGGTGGCCAGCATGGCCCGCCGTTCGGGCGGGAACAGGCTGGCGGTCTTGGCGTTGCCGGTGTCGTAGCTGACGGCATCGACGAACTTCACGTGCTGCTCCGGCGGCAGGCTGTAGAAGAAGTCCAGGTAGGCCATGGCGGCCTTGGGGTGCGGCGCCCCCTTGGGGATGGCCATGTAGCCCACGTCGCGGATGGCGCCGTCCCACGACACGGCCAGCGGCACCTTGGCATTGATCAGCGAGATGAGGCGGCCCGAGTAGCCCATGGTCATGACCACCTCCTTGCTGCGCATGGTCTGCTGGAGCTGATCGCCGCTCTTCCACCAGACGGCGATGCTGGGGCGCAGCTTGTCGAGCTTCTTGTAGGCGCGGTCCAGGTCGAGCGGGAAGAGCTTGTCGGGCGCGACGCCATCGGCCAGCAGGGCGGCCACGGGCACCCACCATTCGCGGTCGCCGGTGTCGGGCAGCCCACGCGGGCCGGGGAACTTGGCGGTGTCCCAGAAGTCGGCCCAGGTCTTGGGGCCCTTGCCGTCCTTGAAGACGTCGGTGTTGTAGCCGATCTGCATGCCGCCCACGGTGCGCATCACGCCGTAGGGCGTGCAGGCGCCCTTGACGCCGTTGGCCGTCACGCTGGGCAGCTTGCTGCAGTCGATGGGCTGCAGCAGGTCCTTCTTCTGCACCAGGTCGGGCGGCGTGGCGGTGACGATGTCGAACTCCATGCCGCCGCTGCGCGACATGGCCTGCACCTTGGCCCACTGGTCGGGCACCTCGATGGCGGCGGGGATCACCTCGACGCCCTTGGCCTTGGAGAACGGCGTGTAGAAGGACTGCACCAGCGCCTTCTCGATCAGACCGCCGGTGGTGGCGATCACCAGCTCCTTCTCGAGGGCCTGGGCCGAGGCGCCAGCGGCACCGAGCAGCGCCGCGCCGCCGA
This sequence comes from Pseudacidovorax intermedius, assembly GCF_003350475.1. GTDB lineage: Bacteria > Pseudomonadota > Gammaproteobacteria > Burkholderiales > Burkholderiaceae_C > Xenophilus > Xenophilus intermedius. Next base: position 36,456 of record NZ_QQAV01000007.1, on the reverse strand, counting down.
GGACGAGCGCGCGGGCGCCCTTGCGTGGATCGAGCCAATTCATCATCACGAACTCCTTGCGAGTGAAGACCAGGGATAGGGAGAGAAGGCAGAGGGCTCAGCGGCTGCGCCGCCGGGCCTCCATGACGCGCAACAGCGCGGCGGCGACGAGCACCGCGATCGACAGCAGGGTCAGCAGCGTCGCGATGGCGGGAATGACCGGCGTGAGGTTCTGCTCGATGTCCTCGAACATCCGGCGCGGCAGCGTGCGCTGACGCACGCTGGAGACGAAGAAGGACACCACCGGCTCATCGAAGGAAATGATGAACGCGAAGAGCGCACCGCTCAGCAGGCCCGGCACGATCAGCGGCAGCGTCACCAGGAAGAAGGCGCGCAGCCGGCTGGCGCCGCAGCTCATGGCGGCCGACTCCAGGTCGGGGTCCACGCGCGACAGCGCAGCCGAGACGGTGAAGACGACGAAGGGCAGCGCCAGCACGGTGTGCGCCGCGACGAAGCCGGTCATCGTGCCCACCACGCCCAGGCGCTGGTAGAACAGGTAGCAGGCCACCGCCACCGCGATGTGCGGCGCGATCACCGGACCGATGACCATGAGCTGCGTGGCCGGACGCAGGCGGGCGGCGCCGCGCACGATGGCGTACGCCACCATGGTGCCGATCACGACCGAGCAGACCATGGTGAGCGCCGCCACGCGCAGGCTCAGCAGCGTGGCGCGCTGCCATTGCGGATCGGCGAAGAACTCCTCGTACCAGTGCAGCGTGAAGCCGCGCGGCGGGAACTCGAGATAGTCCGCCGGGCTGAAGGACATCGGCACGATGATCAGCGTGGGCAGCATGATGAACAGCACCACCAGCCACACATAGACGCGCAGGGAAAGGCTGCCCAGGTCGAAGCGGGCCTTGTTGCGGGGGGCCGGCAGGGCGCTCGGGGTGTCGGTCATGCGCCGCCTCCCATCAGACGGTTGAAGCTCACGGCCTTGTTGAAGACCATCGTCAGGGTGGCCACGACCACCATCAGCACGCCGATCAGCGCGGCCGCAAAAGGCCAGTCGAGCATCTCGCGCACCTGCTGCGACACCAGCGTGGCGATCATCAGTTCCTGCGGGCTGCCCACCAGCGCGGGCGTGACGAAGAAGCCCAGCGCCGAGAGGAAGACCATCAGGCAGCCGCTCCAGATGCCGGCCCGGCTCATGGGCAGCAGCACCTCGAAGAAGGCGCGCCGACGGTTGGCGCCCAGCATGGCGGCCGCCCGCATGTAGTCGTCAGGAATGTTCTTGAGCGCCGAGTAGATCGGCAGGATCAGGAAGGGCAGCAGCACATGGGCCATGGCCAGCACGACGGCGCCCTCGGTGTAGAGCAGCTTCATGGGCTCGCCCGTCAGGCCCAGCCACTGCAGGGCGTTGTTGACGATGCCGTCACGGCGCAGCAGCACGATCCACGCCGCGGTGCGCACCAGCACGCTGGACCACAGCGGCAGCAGCACACAGGCCGTCAGCAGCAGGGCAACGGCGCCCTTCACGCGCGTCATCATGTAGGCGATGGGAAAGCCCAGCACCAACGCCAGCACGGTGGTGAGCAGGCTGATCCAGCCGGTGCGCACCATCACCCGCAGATAGACGGGGTTGTCGAACACGCGGGCGTAGTTGTCCAGCGTGGGGTGCGGCTCCAGCACGCTGAGCGACAGCAGGCTCAGCAGCGGATACAGGAACACGATCAGCAGCAGCGCAAAGAAAGGCGCGAGCAGCAAGGCCGTCCAGCCACCACTGAGCTGCCGGCCGCCCAGCCAGAGCCGACGCAGCGGCGACGGTGGCGCCAGGGCCGATGCCGCCACGGGAGGGGCGACGGCGCTCATGCCGTGGCCGCCTCTTCGCCATAGACGCGCAGCGCCTCGGGCGACCAGCGCAGGCCGACCTGGTCACCGGCCTGCACGTTCACCCGGCTCGGATCGGACAGGCGGGCACGCAGCTCGGTGCCGTCGTCCAGGTTGGCGATGCACAGCACGGTGGAGCCGCTGTAGATCACGCCGGCCACGCGGGCGCGCAGTGCGGACGGGTCTTCGGGATTCACCAGCGCGATCTGCTCCGGCCGCAGCGCCGCCACGCCCCGGCCGCCCGCAGCGTCCAGGCCCACCAGCGCCTGCGCACCCACCTCGCAGTGGTGCGCGCCGCCGGGCAGCTGCACCGTGGCCGCATCGCCCCGCAACGGCCCCACGCCGACGGGGATGAAGTTGGTCTCGCCGATGAAGCCGGCGACGAAGCGGTTGCGCGGCCGTTCGTACAGCGCCTTGGGCTCGTCCAGCTGCTGGATGCGGCCCTGGTTGAGGATGGCGACGCGGTCGGCCATGGTCAGCGCCTCCCCCTGATCGTGGGTCACGAAGACGACGGTGATGCCCAGCTGCGACTGCAGGCGCTTGATCTCCAGTTGCATCTCCTCGCGCAGGTTCTTGTCGAGGGCGCTGAGTGGCTCGTCCATCAGCAGCACCTTCGGCCGGTAGACGATGGCCCGGGCCAGGGCCACGCGCTGCTGCTGCCCGCCCGACAGTTGGGCCGGCATGCGCGCGCCCAGGCCGGCGAGTCGCACGGTGGCCAGTGCCTGCTCGGCCAGGCGATGGCGCTCGCCTTTGGCCACGCCGCGCATCTTGAGGCCGAAGGCCACGTTGTCCAGCACCGTCAGGTGCGGGAACAGCGTGTACTTCTGGAAGACCATGCCCAGGTTGCGATGGTTGGCCGGCAGGTAGGTCACGTCGCGACCGTCGATGGCGATCTGACCGGCATCGGGCAGCTCGAAGCCGGCGATGCTCATGAGGATGGAGGTCTTGCCGGAGCCGCTGGGGCCCAGCAGCGCCAGGAACTCGCCCGGCCGGACATGCAGCGAGACATCGTCCACGGCGCGGACGGCACCGAAGCGCTTGGCCAGCCGCGTGATCTCGATGGAGGCGCCGCCGACAGGGTCGGCCGCGCCGGCGGGCGTGGGACGGGGGGCGGATGCCATGTGCATCTCTCCTTCAATCATGGAGTCCGGCAACGTCATCGGGACCCGTAGCGCCGGGACACGGCGGCGAAGGCGGCGTCGGTGGCTTCGAGTGCCTGGTCGATGTCGGCCTCGGTGTGCGCGAGCGACAGGAACATGTTGTGCCGGGGATGCAGGTAGACCCCGCGGCGCAGGGCCTCGACGGTGAAGGCCGAGCCCTTCTCGAAGGCCGGATCGTCCTCGAACAGGATCAGCGGCAGCGCGGCCGGGCCGGTCTGGCGCACCGGCATGCCGTGGCTGGCGGCCTGGGCGGCGATGCCGTCGCGCAGACGCTGGCCCATGGCCTGTACATGGCCGACCACGTCCTGCGCATCGGCCACGTCCAGCGTGGCCAGGCTGGCCGCCATGGCCACGCCGCCCGACCAGAAGGAGCCCGTCGCATAGATGCGGGTGGCGGCATCGCGCAGGCTGTCCACGCCGGTGACGGCCGCCAGGGCGTAGCCGTTGGCGATGGACTTGCTCCAGGCGCACAGGTCGGGCCGCACGCCCACCGTTTCCCAGCTGCCACCAGCATGCACGCGCATGCCCGCACGCACCTCGTCCACGATCAGGGCTGCCCCGGCCTTGTCGCACAGCTGGCGGGCGTGGCGGGCGAACGCGGCGGTGGGCAGCTCCTGGTCGACACCCAGGTCGTGCTTGAAGGCCGCGCACACGATGGCGGCCAGGTCGTCGCCGGCCTTGGCCACGGCGGCGTCCAGGCTCGCCGTGTCGTTGTAGGTGTAGTAGATGAGATGCGCCCGGTCCTCGGCGGTGATGCCCACCGGTACCGGCGTGCACCACGGGTCGGCGCCGTGATAGGCCTTGGTGGCCACCAGCACCTTGCGCTTGCCGGTGGCGGCACGGGCCACCATCAGGCAGATGGTGGTGGCATCGGTGCCGTTCTTCTGGAACAGCGCCCAGTCCGCATGGGCGGTGCGGGCCACGAAGCGCTCGGCCAACTCGACGAAGCGCTCGGTCGGGCCGTTGAGGCAATCGCCCAGCGCCTGCTGGCGGCGGGCCGCCTCGTCCACCTGCGGATGGGCATGGCCCAGCAGGTTGGGGCCCCAGCTGCACATGAAGTCGATGTACTCGCGGCCATCGACGTCCCACACGCGGCAGCCCTGCCCGCGGGCGAAGTACTGCGGATAGCCCGCGGGCAGCTGGGCCGCGTTCAGATGCCCGGTCATGCCGCCCGGCACCACCTTGAGGGCGCGCTGGCGCAGAAGGTGGTCCCGCTCGCCGGCACCGGCGCTGGAAGTTTCGGAAGACATGGGAAGAAGCCTTGGTGGTCGTCGATTTCGGCCGTAGGATATATCATGTTTTATGTAACGCAATAGCCCTTGGATGCCGCGGGCGCTTTTTTTCCAACGCAAGGAGACTTGAATGGCCCTTCTCTTCGGCGCCCTCGCCGATGACCTGACCGGCGGCATGGAACTCGCCGCCATGCTCGTGGCCCAGGGGGTGCGCTGCGGCTTCGTGACGCATCCCTCGGCGCTGGACGCCCTGCCCCGCGACATCGAGGCCGCCGTCATCGCCGGCAAGACCCGCGTGGTGCCGGCGCACGAGGCCGTGCAGGCCTTTGCCGAGGGCGCCCGGGCGCTGCAGGCGCGGGGCGTGCGCCAGCTCTTCTTCAAGTACTGCGCCACCTTCGACTCGACGGACGCCGGCAACATCGGCCCCTGCGCCGACGTGCTGCGCGAGATGACGGGCGCCCGCTTCACGGCCTTCTGCCCTTCTTTTCCGGAGGCGGGGCGCCGCGTCTTCCAGGGGCATCTGTTCGCGGACGACATGCTGATCTCCGAGTCGCCCAAGCGATTCGATCCGCTGACGCCCATGCTCGACCCCAACCTCGTGCGCACGCTGCAGCGCCAGACGGCGACCCGAGTGGGGCTGCTGCCCCAGCAGGTGGTGCATGCCGGCGTGCAGGCCATGCGCACGCACGTCGCCCAGCTCCAGGCGGCGGGCGTGGGCTTTGCCATTGCCGATGCGGCCGAACCGGACGATCTCGCGGCGCTTGCGGCCCTCACCTGGGATTGGCCGCTCATGACCGGCAATTCCTCCATCGGCGCCTACTACCCGGCGCACTGGCGGCGCAACGGCTGGCTGGCGCAAGCGCCGGCCGACCAGGCGCTGCCACCCGTGGCAGGCCCCGCCGTCGTGCTGGCCGGCAGCTGCGCCGGCCGCTCCATCGAGCAGTTGCGCGCCTTCGCCCTGCACCGGCCGGTGCTCTGGCTCGACATGGTCCGCGCGCTCGAAGGCGCCGACGTGGTGGGCGAGGCCCTTGCCTGGGCGCTGCCCCTGCTCGAGGCGGGGCCGGTCGCCATCGCCACGTCCGCCGATGCCGCCGAGGTCGAGCGCGTACAGGCCCGCGCCGGCAAGCTGGGCGCCGCCGCCCTGGCCGAGGAGGTGCTGGGACGCCTGGCCCTGCGCCTGCGCGACGCAGGCGTGCGGCGATTCGTCATTTCCGGCGGAGAGACCTCCGGCGCGGTGCTCCGCCACCTGGATGTGAACCGCCTGGTCGTGGGCGCCTATGAAGGCCCGGGCGTGGCCCGCGCCGTGACCGACGACGCGCGCGAAGCCCGCCTCGCGCTGTGCCTCAAGTCCGGCAAGCTCGGCCCCGCCGACATGCTGCTGCCCATGCTCCAGAGCATGGCCCACGGCGGGTAGCGGAAGTCTCCGCCCCCTGCTGCAACCTCACCTCTCATCAGAAAGCCGACCGATGACGACTTCCACCCCTGCCCCGATTTCCGAGGACACCCTTCGCCAGGCGCTGGCCGACAGCTACCGCCGGCTGGCCGACCTGGGCCTCAACACAGGCAGCGCCGGCAACATCAGCTGCCGCTTCGATGGCGGTGCGCTGATCAGCCCCGCAGGCGCCGACGCCCACAACATCGACGCTCAGGCCATCGTGTCGATCACCATGGACGGCGAGAACCGCTCGCCGGGGATCCCGTCGAGCGAATGGTCCATGCACACGGCCATCTACCGGCACTTTCCGCAAGCGATGGCGGTGGTCCACACCCACTCGGATGCCTGCGTGGCCGTGTCGGCCCAGCGCCGCCCCATTCCGGCCTTCCACTACATGCTGGCGGGCTTCGGTGGCGACGAGGTGCCCTGCGCCGCCTATGCGACTTTCGGCACGGATGCGCTGGCGGCGTCGGCCGTCGAGGCACTGGCCGGGCACACGGCCTGCCTCTTGGCCAACCACGGCATGATCTGCCACGCCCTCTCCCTCGAGAAGGCCGTTGCCAATGCGGCCAAGCTGGAGACGCTGGCGCGGCAGTATTGGATGAGCGCCCAGCTGGGCACACCGGTGGTGCTGGATGCTGCGGAGATGGCGACGGTGCGCGACCGCTACCGCAGCTACGGCAAGGCCCGGCTCAGCCGCACGCCGGGCACCGTCTGAAGCCTGGCGCTACATAGCGCTGCTGACAGCGATCAGGGCAGTCGCACCGTGCCCTGGATGACCACGCCCGGCTCGCGCTGCACCGGGTAGACGGGGACCGGCACGGGCACATAGGCCGGCGCCGGCACGGGCGCGTACCCGACCGGCCCGCCGTCCTTGCATTTGCGCTTCTCGTCGAAGTCGCCGTTCTTCTTCCACTTGCGCTCGATCTTGCAGGGGCCGTCCCAGTAGGTCTCTTTGTGGCCGGGGCCGTGGCCCTTGCCGTGGCCGCGGCCGTGCGGTGGATCGGCCAGCGCGAGCGTGGGGGCGATGAGCAGGCTGCCGACGAGGCAGGCGAGGAGGCGATGTGTCGTCATGGTGCGCGGCGATGGTGACTCTTGCGGCGGCAGCATAGAGGCGACGTCCGGCGGCCGGGTCGGCCAAGTTCAACGGCCGGCATCGGACAAGATCACCAAAAGGCCCCGTGTATCAGAGCGATCAGCCGAGAAGCACGACGCATCGCCGGCGGGGCGTCCCGCCGTCGCGCGTTTGTCAGACGCCGTCCGGCAACACGTTCCACGCGACGGACAGCCGCATCGATCCACCCCGCTCCAGCAGCCGCAGGCCCTCCTGGCCCGGCAGGTGGAAGGCGTCGATCGGGTGTGTGATCGGCTCCAGGCAGAAGGCCTCCCCGTGCGGCGGCCGGTAGACCAGGCAGTGGCCGTCACCCTGCACTGCCGGCTCGATCTGCCGAAGCTGCACCTGCAGACCCCACGAGGGCCAGCGCACCGTGGCCACGCCGTCCCAGCCGTGGAAGGCGTTGTCGATGAAGCTGCCATGGGCGGGCATGCCGGCCGGCAGGTTCCAGTCGGGCGGCAGCACGGCGCTGCGCCCGGTGGGAATGGGATCGGCGCCGCTCAGCCATACCCCCTTTACCGCGGCGTGGATGCGGGTGTCGGCCGCGCGCATGAACCACGGATGCAGACCCAGGCCGTAGGGCAGCGGCTCGGCGCCTTCGTGACGCACCTCGACCCACTGGTCGAGCCCGCCCTCGCGCAAGCGCAGCCCCTGGCGCGCGCTGAAGCGATAGGGGCTGCCACCGAAGCCGCCGGAGTGCAGCGTCATCTCGATCTCGCCGGGCCCCGTCTGCCGCAGCTGCCAGGGCTGCAGCCAGCCGTCGCCATGGATCGGATAGGGCTCGCCCTCGCGGTTGGGATGCATGGCATGAAAACGCCCCGCCACCTCGAAGCCGCCCTGCGCGATGCGGTTGGACCACGGCACCATCGCGAAGGAGGCCTGGCGGTAGAGGTCGTCGCTGCCGTCCCACGGCCGCCAGAGGTCCAGCGGCGCGCCCTGCGGCGGCAGCCACTGCCAGGCGGCCACTGCGCCACCGCGGGTGGGAACGACCGCCAGTCGCTGGCCGGCATGCTGCAGCCAGTGGCGGCCTTCGGCGTCGGGCATGAGCTGCCCCGGGCCGGCGCCGTGGATCGAATCGGCAGTTGCAGCCGAGGAACCGGCGATCGCGGAGATGTTCATGCGGGAGCTCCAAAGGCATGGGCCGGCAGGCCGGCCACGTTCATGGAGACGGCGAAGAGCCCACCCGCCAGAGGCTCGGCATGCAGTGCCACCTCGTCCAGGCCCACGCGCGCGGTCGTGATGTAGAGCGTGCGCAGGTCCTCGCCGCCGAAGGCGCAGTGCGTGACCTGGCTGGCGGGCACGGCGATGCGGTCCAGTTCCTCGCCCGTGTCGGGGTCGTGGGCGCTGACGCAGCCGCCGCCCCAGTGCGCGATCCACAGGCGCCCCTGCGCATCGACCGTCATGCCGTCGGGATGGCCATCGCCAGCGCCGAAGCTCAACCAGGGGCGAAGCGGCACACGCGGGCCGCTGACGGGGTCCACCTCGCAGGCCAGCACATGCCGGCCCACCGTGTCGTTCACATACATGCGCCGCCCGTCCAGCGACCAGGCCGGACCGTTGGTCACGCGCAAGCCCAGCAGCAGACGGTCGCAGCGGCCCGCCTCGTCGTAGCAGTACAGGTGGCCAGTGGGCTCGCGCGCGTCGAAATCCATGCTGCCGGCCCAGAAGCGCCCATGCCGGTCGCAGCGGCCGTCGTTGAAGCGGTTGCCGGCCGGCTCGCCCGCGGGCTGATGCAGATAGACCGGCTGCGTGCCCGGCGCCTCGGGATCGAAGTGCGCCATGCCCCGGCGCAGCGCCAGCATCAGGCCGGTGCCGTCGCGCCGCTCGGCCACGGCCGAGACCTCTTCGTCGAACTGCCAGCACAGGGCCTCGCCATCGGACGGGCGCCAGCTGAAGAGCCGATGCGACAGGATGTCGACCCACCACAGCGCCTGCCGGCGCGGCGACCACAGCGCGCCCTCGCCCAATTGGGCGCGGGCATCGAGCACGCACCGCGCCGGGCCGGCATGCAGCGCCGGCCCGCGGGCGGCGGGCAACAGGGAGGAGGAAGTCATGCGCAGGGCCTTGCCATGGTTGTCTCGTGTTTGTCTCGTCTTGACGCCATCGATGCTAGCCGGGCATATTGATGATCGTTGCATGATTTATTGACCTCCTTCGATACAACAATGAATATCCCATCATCGAACACCTCCGGCACCGCTTCCGCTCGCTACCCGGGTCTTCAGGGCCGCCGCGCCTTCGTTACCGGCGGGGGCAGCGGCATCGGCGCCGCCATCGTGGGCGAGCTGGCCCGCCAGGGCATGCAGGTCGCTTTCGTCGACATCGCCGAGGCACCGAGCCGGGCGGTGGCGGAGGCGCTGGCCGCCGAAGGCCTGCCGACGCCCTGGTGGCGGCGCTGCGATGTGCGCGACGTGCCCGCGCTGCAGGCCGCCATCGCCGACGCCGCCACGGCACTGGGCGACTTCCATGTGCTCGTCAACAACGTGGCCAGCGACGACCGGCACACGCTCGAATCGGTGACGCCGCAGTACTACGACGAGCGCATGGCCATCAACGAGCGACCGGCCTTCTTCGCGATCCAGTCGGTGGTGCCCGGCATGCGCCGGCTGGGCGGCGGATCGGTGATCAACCTGGGCTCCACCGGCTGGCAGGGCAAGGGCAGCGGCTATCCCTGCTATGCCATCGCCAAGTCGTCGGTGAATGGCCTGACGCGCGGGCTGGCCCGCACGCTGGGGCAGGACCGCATCCGCATCAACACCGTCTCGCCGGGCTGGGTGATGACCGAGCGGCAGATCGCGCTGTGGCTGGATGCCGAAGGCGAAAAGGAGCTCGCCCGCAACCAGTGCCTGCCCGACCGCCTGGCGCCGCAGGACATCGCGCACATGGTGGCCTTCCTGGCCAGCGACGCGGGGCGCATGTGCACGGCGCAGGAGTTCACCGTGGATGCGGGGTGGGTTTGACCCCTTTCAGGGACTGAGGCCGTAGACGGGCCGGCAGGCGGTGCGCAGTGCCTGCATCAGCAGCGTGGCGCCCGGCGACAGCTGGCGGTCGGTGCGGGTGATGAGGCCGAAGTCGTCCATGTGGCAGGGCATGTCCAGCGGCAGGATGCTCAGGATGCCGTGGCCCGCGTAATAGCGCGCCACTTCCGTGGCCATCACGCACAGCATGTCGCTCTGCTGCAGCATGCGGGTGATGAACAGCAGGGCCGCGGTCTCGACCACGTCGAAGGGCGGGGCAAGGCCGGCCTCCTGGAACATCAGGTCGAAGCGGTGCCGCAGCACGCTGCCCGCGGGCGGCACGATCCACGGCCGGGTCGCCACGTCGCCCAGCGTGAGCCCGGCCGCGCTCGACAGCGGATGGCCGGGCCGCGCCACCGCACATACGGGCTCGCCCGTCAGCGGCTCGTAGCGCAGGTTGGACTTGTCGTCGTCGGCAAAGATGCGCGCCACCAGGATGTCCAGCCGGCCCTGGCGCAGGTAGTCGACCAGCACCGGGCTGGTCTCGATCTCCAGCACCACGCGCAGGCTCGGCTGCTCGCGCTTCACGGCCGCCACCGCCTGCGGCAGCAGCGCAAGGCCGGGTGAGGTGATCGCGCCCACGCCCACCTGGCCGTAGCGGCCCGCCTTGAGCGACATCAGCTCTTCATGCGCCTGGTTGAGGCTGGCCAGCGCCTGACGGGCGTGGCGGATCATGGTCTCGCCGTACCAGGTGGGCCGCATGCCCCGGGGCAGGCGCTCGAACAGCGGCACCTCCAGCACGTCCTCCAGGTCCTTGAGCAGCTTGCTGGCCGCGGGCTGTGTGATGTTGAGCGCGCGGGCGGCGGCGTGGATGTTGCCCTCGTCGGCCAGGGCCGTGAGCAGCAGCAGCTGCCGCGTCTTGAGGCGGGCGCGCAGGAACCAGTGCGGGTTGGACGTCGAGGGGCTGGTCATCGAGGAAGGAATGGCGGTGTCACCGACGGGCGGCGAGGGTTTGTGCGAATGCTCCGATTGATATCCATTCTCTTCAAAAAACCATTGGATGGATATTTTTTTGCTTCATACACTGCCCACACGTTCGATGCGGTGCGGGTGCGCCGCACGGCGCCCACAACACCATCGATTCCTTCATCAGGAGACAACCCATGCGCCCCTCCCGTCGTCAGATCGTCGCCCTGGCCGCCGGCCTGCCCCTCGCCATGGCGCTGCCCAGCGCCGCCTGGGCCCAGAAGAAGATCGTGCTCGGCTTCAGCCAGGTGGGCGCCGAAAGCGAATGGCGCACCGCCAATACGGAATCGATCAAGTCGGCCGCCAAGGACGCGGGCATCGAGCTCAAGTTCTCCGACGCGCAGCAGAAGCAGGAAAACCAGATCAAGGCCATCCGCGCCTTCATCGCGCAGAAGGTGGACGTGATCGCCTTCTCGCCCGTGGTCGAGACCGGCTGGGACAACGTGCTGCGCGAAGCCAAGGCCGCCAAGATCCCGGTGGTGCTGACGGACCGCGCCGTCAACACCAAGGACACCTCGCTCTACGTCACCTTCATGGGCTCCGACTTCGTCGAGGAAGGCCGCAAGGCCGGCCGCTGGCTGGTGGAAAAGATGAAGGACCAGAAGGGCGAGGTGCGCATCGTCGAGCTGCAGGGCACCGTGGGCTCGGCCCCCGCCATCGACCGCAAGAAGGGCTTCGAGGAAATCATCAAGGCCGATCCCAAGTTCAAGATCGTGCGCTCGCAGACCGGCGACTTCACCCGCGCCAAGGGCAAGGAGGTGATGGAAGCCTTCCTGAAGGCCGAGGGCAAGAACGGCATCAACGTGCTCTACGCGCACAACGACGACATGGCCATCGGCGCCATCCAGGCCATCGAGGAGGCGGGCCTGAAGCCGGCCAAGGACATCACCATCATCTCGGTCGACGCGGTCAAGGGCGCCTTCGAGGCCATGATGGCCGGCAAGCTCAACGTGTCCGTCGAGTGCTCGCCGCTGTTGGGCCCGCAGCTGATGACGGCCGTCAAGGACATCGTGGCAGGCAAGCCGGTGGCCAAGCGCATCGTGACGGAAGAGGGCATCTTCCCCATGGAAACGGCCGCCGCCGAGTTCCCGAAACGCAAGTACTGATCGCCGAGGGAGCACAACAACATGAAGCGCACCTTCCTCAAGTCGATCATGGCCGGCGCAGCGCTGGCCACCACCTTGCTGACACCCTTCGCCCATGCCCAGGACAAGGGCCTGGTCGGCATCGCCATGCCGACCAAGTCCTCGGCCCGATGGATTGCCGACGGCGACAACATGGTCAAGGTGCTGAAGGATCGGGGCTACAAGACCGACCTGCAGTACGCCGAGGACGACATCCCCAACCAGCTGGCGCAGATCGAGAACATGATCACCCGCGGCGCCAAGGTGCTGGTGATCGCCTCCATCGACGGCACCACGCTCGGCAAGGCGCTGCAGAATGCGGCCGACCGGGGCATCAAGGTCATCGCCTACGACCGGTTGATCCGCAACAGCAAGAACGTCGACTACTACGCGACCTTCGACAACTTCCAGGTCGGCGTGCTGCAGGCCAATTCCATCGTCGACAAGCTGGGCCTCAAGCAGGGCAAGGGCCCCTTCAACATCGAGCTGTTCGGCGGCTCGCCCGACGACAACAACGCCTTCTTCTTCTACGACGGGGCGATGAGCGTGCTCAAGCCCTACATCGACAGCGGCAAGCTGGTGGTGCGCAGCAAGCAGATGGGCATGGACAAGGTGGGCACGCTGCGCTGGGACGGCGCGGTGGCGCAGGCCCGCATGGACAACCTGCTGTCGGCCTTCTACGGCAACGCCCGCGTCGACGCCGTGCTCTCGCCGTACGACGGGCTGTCCATCGGCATCCTCTCCTCGCTCAAGGGCGTGGGCTACTGCACCGCGCAGCAGCCCTGCCCCGTGGTGAGCGGGCAGGACGCCGAGGTGCCCTCGGTCAAGTCGATCCTGCGCGGCGAGCAGTCCTCTAGCGTGTTCAAGGACACGCGCGAGCTGGCCAAGGTCACGGCCGACATGGTGGACGCCGTCGTCTCGGGCAAGCAGCCGCAGGTCAACGACACCAAGACCTACAACAACGGCGTGAAGGTGGTGCCGTCGTACCTGCTCAAACCCGTGAGCGTGGACAAGAGCAACTGGGAGTCGGTGCTGGTGGGCAGCGGCTACTACAAGGCCTCGCAGTTCAAGTGACCCAGGCGCCGGTGCGCGGCGACGTGCACCGGCCGCATGCCATGACATTCCTGCTTGAGATGCGCCACATCCGCAAGACCTTTCCCGGGGTCGTGGCCCTGGACCGGGTGGAGCTGGGTGTGGAAGCCGGAAAGATCCACGCACTGGTCGGCGAGAACGGCGCCGGCAAGTCCACGCTGATGAAGGTGCTCAGCGGCGTCTATCCGCACGGCGAGTACGAGGGCGACATCGTCTACGACGGCCAGGTGCAGCGCTTCGGCGGCATCCACGACAGCGAGCGCGCCGGCATCATCATCATCCACCAGGAGCTGGCGCTGGTGCCCATGCTCTCCATCGCGGAGAACCTGTTCCTGGGCAACGAGGTGGCACGGGGCGGCATCATCGACTGGACCGAGGCGCACCGCCGCACCCGCGCGCTGCTGGCCAAGGTGGGCCTGCGGATGTCGCCGGAGACGCCGGTGGGCGACCTGGGCATCGGCCAGCAGCAACTGGTGGAGATCGCCAAGGCCCTGGCCAAGCAGGTGCGCCTGCTGATCCTGGACGAACCCACCGCCAGCCTCAACGAAAACGACAGCCAGGCCCTGCTGGACCTGCTGATGGAGCTGCGCGCGCAGGGCATTACCTGCATCCTGATCTCGCACAAGCTCAATGAGATCGCCCGCGTGGCCGACGCGGTGACCGTGCTGCGCGACGGCAGCAGCGTGCAGACCCTCGACTGCAGCGCCGGCCCGGTGGACGAGAACGAGGTGATCCGCGCCATGGTCGGCCGCGCCATGGCCGACCGCTATCCGCCGCGCACGCCGACCATCGGCGACGTGGGCTTCGAGGTGCGCGACTGGCATGCGCACCATCCGCAGCGGCCCGAGCGCCCGTTCCTGCAGGAACTGAATCTGCATGTGCGCCGCGGCGAGGTGGTGGGCATCGCCGGCCTGATGGGCGCCGGCCGCACCGAGTTCGCCATGAGCGTGTTCGGCCGCAGCTGGGGCCAGCGCATCGCCGGCACGGTGCGCATCGACGGCCGCGAGGTCGACGTCAGCACCGTCGGCAGAGCCATCGCCCAGGGTCTGGCCTATGTGACCGAGGACCGCAAGGGCGCCGGCCTGGTGCTGGACGAGAGCATCCGCTTCAACACGTCTCTCGCCCACCTGAAGGGCGTGTCGCGCGCCGGCGTGATCGACCCGCTTCAGGACACGGCCGTGGCCGAGCGCTTCCGCCGCGCCATGCGCATCCGCACGCCCGACGTGCTGCAGAAAACGCTCAACCTGTCGGGCGGCAACCAGCAGAAGGTGGTGCTGGGCAAGTGGCTGTTCACCGAGCCCCGGGTGCTGATCCTCGACGAGCCGACGCGCGGCATCGACGTCGGCGCCAAGTACGAGATCTACACGCTCGTCGCCGAGTTGGCCGCCCAGGGCCGCTGCGTGATCGTCATTTCCTCCGAGATGCCCGAGCTGCTGGGCATCACCGACCGCATCTACGTGATGAACGAAGGCCGCTTCGTCGGCGAGATGCCCACGGCCGAGGCCACGCAGGAGCGGATCATGGGCGCCATCGTGCGCGGCCATGCCGCCGCACGCGGGCCGGCGCTCAAGACGGAAGCCCTTGCATGACCGACAACGCCGCCTCCCTCCCCCGCGCCACCGCACCGGTGGCCGCGCCGGCACCTTCCACCGCCGCCTTCCTGCGCCACAACTTCCGCGAGTACGGCATGCTGGTGTGCCTGGTCGCGATCATGGTGCTGTTCCAGGTGCTGACCGACGGCACGCTGATGCAGCCGCTCAACCTCACCAACCTGGTGCTGCAGAACAGCTACATCGTCATCATGGCGCTGGGCATGCTGCTGGTGATCGTGGCGGGCCACATCGACCTGTCGGTCGGCTCGGTCAGCGGCTTCATCGGCGCGCTGGCGGCGGTGCTGATGGTCAACCACGACTGGCCGGTGATCCCCGCCGCGCTGGCCTGCCTGGTGGGCGGCGCGCTGATCGGGGCCGCGCAGGGCTGGTTCGTGGCCTATGCGCGCATTCCCTCCTTCATCGTCACGCTGGCCGGCATGCTGGTGTTCAAGGGCCTGGCGCTGGCGCTGCTGCAGGGCCAGTCGGTGGGGCCCTTTCCCGACACGTTTCAGCGGCTGAGTTCGGGCTTCATCCCCGACGCCTTCGGCAACCAGGGGCTGCGGCTGACGTCTGTGCTACTGGGCGCGGCCATGGCGGCGGCCTTCGCGATCGCCGGCTGGCGGGCGCGGCAGCGCCAGCAGGCGCACGGCATCGCCGGCGAGCCGGCCGGCTTCTTCGCCGCCAAGACGCTGATCTTTGCGGGCCTGCTGATCGGCTTCGCCTGGATGATGGCCTCGTACCGCGGCCTGCCCAATGTGCTGGTGGTGATGGCAGTGCTGATCGTGCTGTTCGACTTCGTCACGCGCCGCACGGTGCTGGGCCGGCGCGTGTACGCCCTCGGCGGCAACGAGAAGGCGGCACGGCTGTCGGGCATCGACACGCGGCGGCTGAGCTTCTATGCCTTCGTCAACATGGGCGTGCTGGCGGCGCTGGCCGGCCTGGTGTTCGCGGCGCGCCTGAACACGGCCACGCCCAAGGCCGGCCTGGGTTTCGAGCTGGACGTGATCGCCGCCTGCTTCATCGGCGGCGCCTCGGCCTCGGGTGGCGTGGGCAAGGTCACCGGCGCGGTGATCGGCGCCTTCGTCATGGGCGTGATGAACAACGGCATGTCGATCATGGGCATCGGCATCGACTACCAGCAGGTGATCAAGGGGCTGGTGCTGCTGGCCGCCGTGTTCATCGACGTCTGGCACAAGAACCGCTGAAGCCATGGCTGCTGTCCCCTCTTTCCCAACCGCCGCGCCGGTGCTTGAACTGAGCGGCATCGGCAAGCGCTTCGGCAGCGTTCCGGTGCTGCAGGACGTGCAGCTGCGCCTGTACCCCGGCGAGATCCATGCGCTGATGGGCCAGAACGGCGCGGGCAAGTCCACGCTGATCAAGGTGCTCACCGGCGTCTTCCCGGCCAACGACGGCCGCATGGTGCTGGCGGGCGCGCCCATCGTGCCGACCTCGCCCGCGCATGCGCAGGCGCTGGGCATCAGCACCGTCTACCAGGAAGTGAACCTCTGCCCCAACCTGTCGGTGGCCGAGAACGTGTTCGCCGGCCGCTACCCGCGCCGCGGCCTGATGCAGGGCCGGCGCATCGACTGGGCCGCGGTCAACAAAGGCGCCCGCGCGCTGCTGGCGCGGGTGGGGCTGGACATCGACGTGACGCGGCTGCTGGCCAGCTACCCGGTAGCGGTGCAGCAGCTGGTCTCCATCGCCCGCGCGCTGGGGGTGGATGCGCGGGTGCTGATCCTGGACGAGCCCACCTCCAGCCTGGACGACGACGAGGTGCGCAAGCTCTTCGAGGTGATGCGCCGGCTGCGGGACGAGGGCCTGGCCATCGTCTTCGTCACCCATTTCATGAACCAGGTGTATGCCGTGTCGGACCGCATCACCGTGCTGCGCAACGGCCGCTTCGTGGGCGAATGGCCGACGGCCGAGCTGCCGGCGCCGGCGCTGATCTCGGCCATGGTGGGCCGCGAGCTGGCCGCGGCGCAGGGCCAGTCGGCCGCGCTGCCAGCGGCTGCTGTCGGTGAGACGCCGCTGCTCAAGGCCGAAGGCCTGGGCCAGAAGGCGCAACTGCATCCCGTCGACCTGCAGGTGCGCGCCGGCGAGGTGGTGGGCCTGGCCGGCCTGCTGGGCGCGGGCCGCACCGAGCTGGCCCGTCTGCTCTTCGGGCTGGAGGCGGCCGACAGCGGCACGCTGTGGATCGACGGCCAGGCGCAGCGCTTCGGCAGCCCCACCGAGGCCATCGCCGCCGGCCTGGCGCTGTGCCCCGAGGAGCGCAAGACCGACGGCATCGTGGCCGAGCTGTCGGTGCGCGAGAACATCGCGCTGGCCCTGCAGGCCCGGCGCGGCGCGCTGCACTTCATTCCCCATGCCGAGCAGGTGCGCATGGCCGAGCATTACGTCGCGGCGCTGGGCATCAAGACCGCCAGCATCGACACGCCGATCGGGCTGCTTTCCGGCGGCAACCAGCAGAAGGCCGTGATCGCGCGCTGGCTGGCCACGGCGCCGCGGCTGCTGATCCTGGACGAGCCCACGCGCGGCATCGATGTGGCGGCCAAGCAGGAAATCATGGAACAGATCCTCCAGCTCGCGAAGGCGGGCATGGCGGTGCTGTTCATCTCGTCCGAGATCAGCGAGGTGGTGCGCGTCGCCCACCGCATCGTCGTGCTGCGCGACCGCGCGAAGGTGGGCGAGCTGCCCGCCGGCAGCAGCGAGGACGACGTGTACGAACTCATCGCCGCGGAGCCGGCGCACTGACATGCCTCCTTCCCTCCTCTCACGACTGATGCAGCACCGCCTGGCCTGGCCGCTGCTCACGCTGGCGCTGCTGCTGGCCGTCAACGCCGGCTTCAACCCGGGCTTCCTGCACCTGGAGTGGCGCGACGGCCACCTCTACGGCAGCCTGGTCGACATCCTCAACCGCGCGGCGCCGCTGGTGGTGGTGTCGCTGGGCATGACGCTGGTGATCGCCACGCGGGGCATCGACATCTCGGTGGGCGCGGTGGTCGCCATCTGCGCGGCCGTGGCTGCCTGGCTGATCGGCGGCGCGGTCGATGGCCAGAACGCCCGCTTCGGCCTGCCGCTGGCGGTGGCCGGCGCCCTGGGCGTGGCCCTGCTGTGCGGGCTGTGGAACGGCCTGCTGGTGGGCGCCATCGGCATGCAGCCCATCATTGCGACGCTGATCCTGATGGTGGCCGGCCGCGGCCTGGCGCAGCTGATCACCGACGGGCAGATCCTGACCATCTACTACAAGCCCTTCTTCTTCATCGGCGGCGGCTACCTGCTCGGCCTGCCTTTCTCGGTGTACGTGGCGGCGGCCGTGCTCGCGCTGCTGGGCCTGGCCTGCACCCGCACGGCGCTGGGCCTGTTCATCCAGGCCGTGGGCATCAACCCGACGGCGGCGCGGGTGGCGGGCGTGAAGGCGCGGCGGCTGATCGTCGGCTGCTATGCGGTGTGCGGGGTGTGCGCCGGCATCGCGGGGCTGCTGATCAGCTCCAACGTCAAGAGCGCGGACGGCAACAACGCCGGCCAGCTGATGGAGCTGGACGCCATCCTGGCCGTGACGCTGGGCGGCACGCTGCTCACCGGCGGGCGCTTCAGCCTGGTGGGCAGCGCCATCGGTGCGCTGATCATCCAGACGCTGACCTATGCCATCTACTCGCTGGGCGTGCCGCCCGAGATCAACCTGGTGGTCAAGGCGGCGGTGGTATTCGTCGTGATGCTGCTGCAGTCCGCCGAATTCCGCGCCATGTTGCGCACCCTGGCGGTGCGGCCGGCGCCGCGGGAGCAGCTGCGATGAGCGCCGTGTTGCCCACCGCCCGCGCCGCCGACAAGGCAAGGTCCATGACGCCGGCACGACCACGCCGCCGGCTCGACCCCAAGTACCTGCCCCTGGCCGCCACCATCTCGCTCTTCGCGGCGGTGGTGCTGGCCGGCTCGTTGCGCTACGACGGCTTCTTCTCGCTGCAGGTCTTCTTGAACCTGCTGATCGACAACAGCTTCCTGCTGGTGGTGGCGGTGGGCATGACCTTCGTCATCCTCACCGGCGGCATCGACCTGTCGGTGGGCTCGGTGATTGCCTTCTCGACCATGGTGCTAGCCACGCTGGTGGAGCAACACGGCTGGAGCCCCGCACCCGCCATCGCCGTGGTGCTGGTGATGGGCACGGCCTTCGGTGCTTTCATGGGCCTCCTGATCGAGCGCTTCCGGCTTCAGCCCTTCATCGTCACGCTGGCCGGCATGTTCCTGGCGCGCGGGCTGTGCTACCTGATCAGCATCGATTCGATCAGCATCACCAGCGAGGCCTACACCGAGCTGGCCCAGCTGCGTGTGCCCTTCTTCGCGGAGACGTCGCTGTCGCTCGGCGCCGTGATCGGCGTGGCGGTGCTGCTGGTGGCGATGTACGTGGCCCACTGCACGCCCTTCGGCCGCACGGTGTACGCCATCGGCGGCAACGAGCATTCGGCCCACCTCATGGGACTGCCGGTGCGCCGCACCCTCGTCGGCGTCTATGCGCTGTCGGGCCTGTGCTCGGCGCTGGCCGGTGTGCTGTTCACCTTCTACATGCTCTCCGGCTACGGCCTTCATGCCGTGGGGCTGGAGCTGGACGCCATCGCCGCGGTGGTGATCGGCGGCACGCTGCTGAGCGGCGGCGTCGGCTATGTGGCCGGCACGCTGTTCGGCGTGCTGATGCTGGGCGTGATCCAGACCCTCATCGCCTTCGACGGCACCCTGAGCTCGTGGTGGACGCGCATCGTCGTCGGCCTGCTGCTCTTCGCCTTCTGCCTGCTGCAGCGCGTGGTGTCGCTGCGTGCCGGCCGCCGTTGAACCCATTCCTTTCCGACCGTCGCCTCCGTCCTCCTGAAAGCCACCATGTCCGACACAACCCCCAAGAAAAAGCTGCGCTCCACCGAGTGGTTCGGCCACAACGACAAGAACGGCTTCATGTACCGCAGCTGGATGAAGAACCAGGGCTTCCCCGACCATGAGTTCGACGGCCGGCCGGTGATCGGCATCTGCAACACCTGGTCGGAGCTGACGCCCTGCAATGCGCACTTCCGCAAGATCGCCGAGCATGTGCGGCGCGGCGTGTACGAGGCAGGCGGCTTTCCGGTGGAGTTCCCGGTGTTCTCCAACGGCGAGTCCAACCTGCGGCCCACCGCCATGCTCACCCGCAACCTCGCGGCCATGGATGTGGAAGAGGCCATCCGCGGCAACCCCATCGACGCGGTGGTGCTGCTGGCCGGCTGCGACAAGACCACGCCCGCGCTGCTGATGGGCGCGGCCAGCTGCGACGTGCCGGCCATCGTCGTGTCGGGCGGGCCCATGCTCAATGGCAAGCTCGACGGCAAGAACATCGGCTCGGGCACCTCGGTGTGGCAGCTGCACGAGTCGCTCAAGGCGGGCGAGATCGACCTGCACAAGTTCCTCTCGGCCGAAGCCGGCATGTCGCGCTCGGCCGGCACCTGCAACACCATGGGCACGGCCTCGACCATGGCCTGCATGGCCGAGTCGCTGGGCGTCACGCTGCCGCACAACGCCGCCATTCCGGCCGTGGACGCGCGGCGCTACGTGCTGGCGCACCTGTCCGGCCAGCGCATCGTGCAGATGGCCAAGGACGACCTCACGTTGTCGAAGATCCTCACCCGCCAGGCCTTCGAGAACGCCATCCGCACCAACGCGGCCATCGGCGGCTCGACCAACGCAGTGATCCACCTCAAGGCCATCGCCGGACGCATCGGCGTGGACCTGGAACTGGAGGACTGGACGCGGGTCGGCCAGGGCATGCCCACACTGGTGGACCTGATGCCTTCGGGCCGCTTCCTGATGGAGGAGTTCTATTACGCGGGCGGCCTGCCCGGCGTGCTGCGCCGCATGGGCGAGGCCGGGCTGCTGCCGCATCCCGAGGCCCTGACGGTGAACGGCCACAGCCTGTGGGACAACGTGCGGGAGGCGCCCATCCACGACCCCGAGGTCATCCGCCCGCTGGACAAGCCCCTCATCGCCGACGGCAGCATCCGCGTGCTGCGCGGCAACCTGTCGCCGCGCGGCGCCGTGCTCAAGCCCTCGGCCGCCACGCCCACCCTGCTCAAGCACCGCGGCCGCGCCGTGGTGTTCGAGAACCTGGAGCACTACAAGGAGCGCATCGTCGACGAAGACCTGGACGTCGACGCCGACTCGGTGCTGGTGCTCAAGAACTGCGGCCCGCGCGGCTACCCCGGCATGGCCGAGGTGGGCAACATGGGCCTTCCGCCCAAGCTCCTGCGCCAGGGCATCAAGGACATGGTGCGCATCTCGGATGCCCGCATGAGCGGCACCGCCTACGGCACCGTGGTGCTGCACGTGGCCCCGGAGGCCGCGGCCGGGGGGCCCCTGGCCATGGTGCGCGATGGCGACTGGATCGAGCTGGACAGCGACGCCGGCCGGCTGCACCTGGACATCTCCGACGAGGAATACGCGAGCCGCATGGCTGACGTGCAGAAGAGCCTGCCCCCCCCCGGCGGCGGCTACCGCAAGCTGTACGTGGAGCATGTGCTGCAGGCGGACGAGGGCTGCGACCTGGACTTCCTGGTGGGCTGCCGCGGCGCCGCGGTGCCGCGCCATTCGCACTGAGTCTTCCCCCTTCAAACCAGCCCACACGCGACCCGCCCATGGCCCATCCCGCCACCCCGTACCGCGGCATCTTCCCGGTGGTGCCCACCACCTTCACCGAGAGCGGCGAGCTGGACCTGCCCAGCCAGAAGCGCGCGCTCGACTTCATGATCGACGCCGGCGTGGATGGTCTGGCCATCCTGGCCAACTTCTCGGAGCAGTTCTCGCTGTCGGACCAGGAGCGCGAGGTGCTCACCCGCACGGCGCTGGAGCATGTGGCCGGCCGCGTGCCGGTGATCGTCACCACCTCGCACTACGCCACGCGCATCTGCGCCGAGCGCAGCCGCCGCGCGCAGGACATGGGCGCCGCCATGGTGATGGTGATGCCGCCCTACCATGGCGCCACCTTCCGCGTGCCCGAGGCGCAGATCCAGGCTTTCTACCAGCAGGTGTCCGACGCCATCGACATCCCCATCATGGTCCAGGACGCGCCGGCCAGCGGCACGGTGCTGAGCCCAAGCTTCCTGGCCCGCATGGCGCGCGAGATCGACCATGTGTCGTACTTCAAGATGGAGACCGCCGGCGCCGCCAACAAGCTGCGCGAGCTGATCCAGCTGGGCGGCGATGCCATCGAAGGCCCGTGGGACGGCGAGGAGGCCATCACCCTGCTGGCCGACCTGCATGCCGGCGCCACGGGCGCGATGACGGGTGGCGGCTTTCCGGACGGCATCCGCCCCATCCTGGAGGCGCATCGCCGCGGGGACATGGACGGCGCCTTCGCGCTCTATCAGCGCTGGCTGCCCCTGATCAACCACGAGAACCGCCAGGCCGGCATGCTGGCCGCCAAGGCACTGATGAAGGAAGGCGGCGTGATCGCCTGCGAGGCGCCGCGACACCCGCTGCCGCCCATGCACCCGGCCACGCGCCGCGAGCTGATCGACATCGCGCGGCGGCTGGATCCGCTGGTGCTGCGCTGGGGGCGGTGAAGGTTCGGGCGTGAAAGGCGCCGGACCACCGAGGCTAGTGGTAGTCCTGCTCCAACTGATGCCGCACGGCCAGGATCACGACCGTGGTGGCATCAGCGATTTCGTAGAGAAGCACATAGCCACTGGCCCCAAAGGGAACGATCAGCTCGCGACGCAGCCCCCCGCCTTGGGCCGCCTTGCGGTAGATGAAGGGCGTCCGGGACAGGTGCAGTTGCGCAGCCGATTCGACCGCCGCGATGGCGCGCTCTGCCAGATCGAGGTCCGCCGCCGTCTCAGCCTGATCGATCAGGTATCCGAAGAGTCTCAGCAAGTCCGCGCGGGCCTGCGGCGCAAACACCACGGCAAAGGTCATCGCGCTTTGGCTCGGCCAGCCCCCAACTCCTTGCGCTTGCTTTCTAGACGCTGACGCATCTCGCCGATCACCTCATCGGCAGGATGCGCCACACCCGTGCGCGAATACGCCTGCCAGGCCGCCTCCCCCCGCGCGTAGAACTCCGCCTGGGCGCGCCGGTATGCCACGGCACTGCGGACGCTGTCTTCGATGAAGCCGGACAGGGACTCGCCCTCGCGAAGCATGGATTCCAGGTCGGCGCGAAGTTCGGGATCGACGCGCACCTGCGGAAGGATGGCTGACTTCATCCGAAAATTGTGCTGCAAATGCGTTGCAACGGCAAGTGCGCGCGGCCCATTCGATGGCAGCAGACTTCGGCAGACCGGCGTAGCGACAGGCATCCGCTGGTGCTTCGCTTGGGGGCGCTGACCAGCGCACCTTCTGCCGGCAGCCTCAGCCCCGCAGCAGGCGCCGCAGCAGCTTGCCCGTGCCCGTGGCGGGCAGCGCATCCAGCAGCTCCAGCTGGCGCGGCACCTTGTAGTGGGACATGTTCTCGCGCGCCCAGGCCAGCAGCGCGTCCCGGTCGAAGGGGTCGCCGGCAGCAGCCGACGGCACCACGAAGGCCTTGACCACCTCGCCCTTGTCGGCGTCGGGCACGCCGATCACGGCCACCTGGGCCACATCCGGATGCAGGATCAGGATCGACTCCACCTCTTCCGGGAAGACGCTGTAGCCCGACACCTTGATCATCTCCTTGACCCTGCCGATGAAGCTGAGGTAGCCCTGCGCGTCCAACCGGCCGATGTCGCCCGTGTGCACCCAGCCATCCCGGAGCACCTCGGTGGTGGCCTCGGGCCGGTTCCAGTAGCCATGGAACACGCCCTGGCTGCGCACCACGATCTGTCCGCTCTCCCCGACCGGCACCGGCTCGCCGGCCTCGTCGAGGATGCGCAGCTCCACGCCCGGGCCCGGCACGCCGTTGGTGCCCCAGCGCACGGCATCGCGCGGCATCAGCACATCGTTGGTGTGGGTCTCCGACAGGCCATAGCCCGCCTCGTACACCAGGCAGTCGTTGGCGAAGGCGCTCCAGCGTTCGGCCAGCTCCTGGGTCAGCTTGATGCCGAAGCTGGTGGCCATGGTGGTCTTCAGGCTCGACAGGTCGAACTCGGCCGCGCCGGGCGCCTTCATCGCGGCCTCGAGCATGGGCGCCATCGCGTACCACCAGGTGACGCGGAAGCGCTCGATGCTCTGCAGCACCGCGATCGGGTCCATGCGGTTGAGCAGCACGATGGTGGCGCCGGTGTAGGCCAGCAGTGTGACGCCGCAGATCATGCCGGCGATGTGGTAGACCGGCGCGACCGCCAGCATCGTGTCCTCGGCACGGATGCCGAACATCTGCGCGCCCACGGCCGTCTTGTAGAGCGCGTTGCGGTAGCTCAGCATCGCACCCTTGGGCATGCCGGTGGTGCCCGAGGTGTAGGTCATCAGGGCCACTTCGTCCATCGAGAGCACGGGCCGCGGCGGCTGTGGATGGGCGTCGGCCACGGCCTCGCCGAAGTCGACCACGCCGTCGGGCAGCGGCATGCGGGCGAGCAACTCCGGTGGCACCTGCACCGGCGGATCCGGCGGCAGCAGGTCCGCATAGCGCACCGCATACACATGCGGCACCGCCACCCGCTCGCGCACCGACATCACGATGGGCAGCAGATGGTCCGCCGCCACGAGGGCCTTGGCGCCAAGGTCGCCCACCTGGTAGGCGAACTCGTGCGCCTTGAACATGGGGCTGCAGGGGCTGACGATGGCGCCCAGCTTCTGGATGCCGAAATGGGCGATCAGGTACTGGGGGCAGTTCTGCAGGAAGAGCGCCACCCGGTCGCCCGGCCCGACACCCACGTCGTGCAGCGTCTGCGCGAAGGCATCGCTCATGCGGTCGAGCTCGGCATAGCTCAGCGCCCGCCCGTACCAGACGATAGCCGGCTTGTCGGGCTGGTGGCGCGCGTGGGCACGCAGGTATTCATGCAACGGCTGCTCGCCGAGCGGATAGTCGATGGGGGTTGGGCTCATGAGGATGTCAGCTTTCCATAGCGCTGTCGCGCCACACGCGAGGCATGAAACCGGCGCCGCTTTTCTGATCGAAGGGCCGCGGAGCAGGCCATGCCAGTGCACCCGCGGAACGGGCTTGGCCCGGCCGCCGGGTGCGCCCCTTGAGGGAGATTGGACTTCCACACGCAGTGAGGAAGTCCAAACGGGGTGGTTTCATTTCAAAGGCCCAGCACATGCTTGGCCATGATGTTCTTCTGCACTTCGGTGCTGCCGCCGTAGATGGTCATGGCCCGGCAGAACTGGTAGCTCGCGACCGGCCCCAGCGCATGCTCGGGCCCCAGCAGCGGCGTCTCGCCATCGCCGAACAGCCAGTCGGGCTGGAAGCGCTGCGCATCGGGTCCGCTGGCCATGACCCTCAGCTCGGTGATGCGCTGGGCGATCTCGGTGCCGCGGATCTTGATGAAGGACGAGGTGCCCGGCGCCGCCGCCTGGCCCGCCTGCGCGTCGGAGAGCAGGCGCAGCAGCCCGATCTCCAGCGCCTTGAACTGCGCCTCCACCTGCGCCAGTTCGCGCGCGAAGGCGGGCTCGTCGATCAGTCGCCGGCCGCCGCTGCCCACCTCGGCCGCCACTTCGCGCAGGCGCGCGAGCTCCTGGGTGATGAAGCGCAGGTTCGCGTTTTCCACCCGCTCATGGGCGAGCAGGAACTTGGCGTAGGTCCAGCCGCGGTCGACCTCGCCGATGAGGTTCTCGCGCGGCACGCGCACGTCGTCGAAGAAGACCGCGTTGAGGTAGTGCCGGCCATCCATCATGCGGATCGGCTGCACCTGCACGCCCGGTGTCTTCATGTCGATCAGCAGGAAGGAGATGCCGGCCTGCTTCGGCCCTTCGGTGCTGGTGCGCACCAGGCAGAACATCCAGTCGGCGAAGTGCGCGTACGAGGTCCAGATCTTCTGGCCGTTGACGAGGAAGTGATCGCCCCGATCCAGCGCCTGCGTCTTGAGCGCGGCCAGGTCCGAACCGGCACCCGGCTCCGAATAGCCCTGGCACCACCACACGGAGGAGTCGCGGATGGCGGGCAGGTGCTTCGCCTTCTGCGCCTCGGTGCCGAAGGTGTAGATCACCGGCCCGACCATCGCGGGGCCGAAGACCTGCAGCTCGGGGCAGTGCATCTCGCCGGCCACGCGGTTGAAGATCAACGTGTGCAGGGCGCTCCAGTCCAGGCCGCCCTGGGCCCGCGGCCACGCGCCGGTGAACCAGCCGCGCCGGGCGAGGATCTGCTGCCAGCGCATGAAGTCGTCGCGCGCCAGGGTGCGGTCCAGCCGCACTTTCTCGCGGATGTCCACCGGCAGTTCGGCGGCAATGAAGGCCCGCACCTCGGCTTCGAAGGCACGGTCCTGGTCGCTCAGGCGGAGGTCCATCGTGCGGGCCTCACTGCGCCATGTAGCGCTCGGCATGCCAGTCGGCGTCGCCGAAGCCCAGGCGGATCATCGACAGGCGCTTGAAGTAGTGCCCCACGGCCAGCTCTTCGGTCACGCCCATCGCCCCGTGCATCTGCACCGCCTCCTGGCCGACCAGCCGGGCCGTGCGGTCGATCTCCATCTTGGCGGCGGACAGCGCGCGGCGGCGGGCCGGGGCGTCGGCGTCGCGCAGCATCAGCGCGGCATACAGCGCCATGGAGCGGGCCTCGTCCAGCGCGATGGTCATGTCGACCATGCGGTGCTGCAGCGCCTGGTTGGTGCCGATGGGCCGTCCGAACTGCTGGCGGGTCTTGAGGTAGTCCAGCGTCGTGTCGACCAGGACCGCCATCGCGCCGACCGCCTCGGCGGCCAGCGCCGCGATGCCATGGTCGATCACCCGCTCCAGCGCATCGCCCACCTCCGTGCCATCGGCCGGCACCAGCCGGCGCGATGCATCCACCGTCACGCCGTCCAGGCGCAGGTCGGCCGCGCGCTGGCCGTCGTGCATGGCATAGGGCGTGCGCGACAGGCCCGGCGCATCCGCAGGGACCACGAAGGCCTGCAGCCCCGCGCGCTCCCCGGGCGCGCCGGCGCTGCGGGCAACGACCATGATCGCATCGGCGCAGTCGCCGCCGTAGACCAGAGTCTTGGTGCCATCCAGGCGCCAGACGCCGCCTTCCTGGCGTGCCGTCGCGGCGATGTGGAAGGGGTCGTAGCGCGAGGCCGGCTCGGCATAGGCCAGGGCCAGGCGCAGCTCGCCCGCCATCATGGGCTGCAGCCACTCCGCCTTCTGCGCCTCGCTGCCGATCAGGCTGAGCAGGCCGCCGCCCAGCACGACGCTTGCCAGGTAGGGCTCGAGCAGCAGGCCGCGGCCCACGCCCTCCATGACGATGCCGGTGTCCACCGCATCGCCGCCGATGCCGCCCTCGGCCTCGGAGAAGGGAATCGCCAGCCAGCCGAAGTCGGCATAGCGGCGCCAGCAGGCGGCGTCATGGCCGAGGTCGCTGGCCGCCACGCGCCGCCGGTGGCTGAAGTCGTAGGCCTCGCGCACGAAGCGCTCCACGCTTTCGCGCAGCTGGAGTTGTTCGGGGGTGTATTGCAGGTCCATGGTCGGTGTCGCTTGGCATTCACAGCGCCAGGTAGCGCTGCTGGATCTCGGGATGGCGGTCGAAGGCGGCCCAGTCGCCCTCGAAGACGAGGCGGCCGGTGTCGATGACGTAGACGTGGTCGGTGCAGCGGCGGGCGAACCAGATGTTCTGCTCGCACAGCAGCAGGGCCACGCCGTTGTCGGTGCAGCTGCGGACCAGGTCGTGGGCCATCTCCTCCACGATGATGGGCGCCAGGCCCTCGGTGGGTTCGTCCAGCAGCAGCAGCCGCGGATGCGCCGCCATGGCCCGGGCCACCGCCAGCAGCTGCTGCTGCCCGCCGCTGAGCTGGCCGCCATGACGCTGCAGCAGGCTGGCCAGCATGGGAAAGCGCTGCACGATCTCGTCCACGGGCACCGCAGGGCGGCCCGGTCCGGCTCCATAGCGGGCCATGGCGATGTTCTCGGCCACGGTGAGGTGGGTGAAGATGCGGCGGTCCTCGGGCACCAGCGACAGGCCCAGGCGGGTGCGCCGGTGCGTGGGCAGCGC
This sequence comes from Pseudacidovorax intermedius, assembly GCF_003350475.1. Taxonomy (GTDB): domain Bacteria; phylum Pseudomonadota; class Gammaproteobacteria; order Burkholderiales; family Burkholderiaceae_C; genus Xenophilus; species Xenophilus intermedius. The sequence continues at coordinate 8,822 of NZ_QQAV01000007.1, read as the reverse complement.
GGCCAGGTCCTGGCCGTCGAAGCGCACCGTGCCGCGCACGCGCGGACCAGCGTTCATGATGCTCTTGAGCAGCGTCGACTTGCCGGCGCCGTTGCGCCCCAGCAGCGCCACGCGCTGGCCCGCCGCCACCGACAGCCGCAGGCCGAAGAGGATGTGGCTGTCGCCATAGAAGGCGTCGAGGTCGCGCAGGTCAAGCATGGACCATCTCCTTGCCGAGGTAGACCTCGCGCACGCGCGGATCGGCGCGCACGGCCTCGACGCTGCCGGTGGAGACCACCTCGCCATAGTTCATCACCATGATCCGGTCGGCCAGGCCGAAGACCACGTCCATGTCGTGTTCGGTCATCACCACCGTGATGCCGCGCTCGCGCCGCATGCGGGCGATCAGCGCGGCCACGTCGGCGCGGTCGCTCGGGGACATGCCCGCGGTGGGCTCGTCCAGCATCAGGATGGCGGGCCGGCCCGCCAGGGCGATGGCGAACTCCAGCCGCTTCTTGTCGCCATGCGACAGGAAGCGCGCGCCCTGCTGCGCATGCCCGGCGAGGCGCAGATCGGCCAGCAGCGCCATCGCCTCGTCCCGGATGTCGGGCGACGGTGCGCAGCGCCGCCACGCGCCGAGCGGCTCGCCGGTGTGGCGCCGCCGCGCCTCGATGGCGACGACGACGTTGTCCAGCACATCGAAGTCGGCGAACACGCGCGCCACCTGGAAGGTGCGGCCGAAGCCGCGGCGCACCCGCTCATGCGACGACAGGCGGGTGACGTCCTCGCCCTTGAAGCGGATGCTGCCGCCGTTGCAGGCGACCTCGCCGGTCATCACCCGGAACATGGTGGTCTTGCCCGCGCCGTTGGGTCCGATGATGGCGAACACCTGGCCCGGCTCCACCGCCAGGCTGACGCCGCGCAGGACTTCGATGGGGCCGTAGTTCTTGCGGACCTGGCTCACTTCCAGCAGTGCGGTGCTCATGGCGTGCCTCCCGCGCGCAGCGGCTGGCCGGCGGCCCGAGGCGCGGCCTGTGAATGCGGCTCGGGCGGCGCGGGGGTGCGGGCGCGCTCGCCCCACAGCCGCGCCTCCAGGCTGCGCCACAGGCCCACCGCCCCGTTCGGCGCCAGCAGGATGATGGCCAGCAGGCCGCAGCCCACGATCAGCTCCGACAGCCCGACCAGGGTGCGCGTGGCATAGGCGATGGCGGCGAACAGCCCCGCCCCCACCACCGGTCCCCAGAAGGAGCTGACGCCGCCCAGCAGCGTGTTGAGCATCGGCTGGGCCGAGGCCAGCCAGTGCACCTCTTCCACCGTCACGATGCGCGACCAGGGCGCGTACAGGCAGCCGGCCACCGCGGCCACGGCCCCGGAGATGACGAAGGCGGCCAGCCGATAGCTGGCCACGGGCGTGCCCATGAAGGCCGCACGCTCCGGGTCCTGGCGGATGGTCTGCAGCGTGCGCCCGAAGCGGCTGTGCAGCAGCCACCACAAGGCGCCGGTGATCAGCACGCAGGTCGCCAGCAGGAACAGGTAGTAGGCGTTGGAGCTGCCCAGGTCCACGCGCAGCAGCAGCAGGTCGAGCACCGGCCGCGGAATGTCAGTGATGCCGTCCTCGCGCCCCAGGAAGGCGCTGAAGCCGATGACCAGCCGCAGGGCCTCGGCCAGCGCCACGGTCAGCACCGCCAGGAACACGCCGCTCATGCGGCGCAGTGCCAGCACGCCGACCAGCCAGGCCGCCGCCGCACCCAGCAGCGCAGCGCCGCCCATCACCAGCAGGAAGGGCACGCCGGCCACGTGCCGCAGCGCCAGCGCCGTCAGGTAGGCGCCGATGGCGAAGAAGCCCGCATGGCCGAAGGAGACCAGGCCGGTGTAGCCGAAGAGGATGTTCCACGACAGCGCGAACACCACCTGGATCAGCACTGTGCCCACCACATAGAGCGGGCCGGCGCCCACCCACCAGGGCAGCGTGGCCAGCAGCAGCACCAGGGCCGTGCCCAGCGCCTGCCAGACCCGGCGCGGCACCTGCGGACGGTGCAGGCTGCCGCCACTGCCGGCCTCGTGGTGGCCGGCGTCCTGGCTGCCCACCGCGGGGAACAGGCCGCTGGGCCTGCACAGCAGGAAGATCGCCAGCACCACGTACACCGCCAGACCCGGCACCTGCGGGAGCAGCACCGTGTTCAGGCTCTGCACCAGCCCCAGCACCAGCGAGCCGATGAAGGCACCGCGGATGTTGCCGAGCCCGCCGATGATGACGGCGAAGAAGGCATACATGAGGTAGGAGTCGCCCAGGCCGGTCGACAGGCTCTGGTTGGGCAGCAGCAGCCCGCCCGCCAGGCCGGCGAGCATGAAGCTGGCCATCACGCTGAGCGCCACCCCGAAGGACACGTTCAGCCCCAGCACGCCCGACATCCACGGATCGGCCGCCAGCGCCTGCATGAGCTTGCCGAACCACATGCGGTGGATGGCGATCTCGAGCAGCACGTAGATCACCAGGCCGGCCGCGATCACGAAGATCTGGTAGGCCGAGAAGAACAGCCCGAAGGGATTGAGCGGCTGATCCAGCCCCGGCGGCGGGTTGACGGAGAAGAAGTCCACCCCCCACACCAGCTTGGTGACGCCGGTGCACACCATCATGAGCGCGAAGGTGGCGATCAGCACATAGTGCGGATCGACATGGCGCAGCCGCCGCAGCACGAGCCGGTCGGTGACCAGCCCCAGCACCGCCACCACCACGCCGCCCGCCAGGGCCGCCAGCAGGAACATGCCCAGCGACTGCACGTCGCGGCCCATGACCGAATAGGCCGTGTAGGCGCCGATCATGAAGAAGCCGCCCTGCGCCATGTTGAGCAGCCGCAGCAACCCAAAGATGAGCGTCAGCCCGGCCGCCACCAGGAAAATGGCCATGCCGAAGGCGGCGGCATTGAAGAAGGCAAAGAGGATCTCGTTGGCCATCGCGTCAGGCCTCGTACTTGCGGCCGGGCGACGGCGGCTCGACGATCTCGGATTCGTCCAGGCGGATCACCTGCTCCAGGCCATAGCCGGGCGCCGCCTCGCGCGCGCCAATCTTCGCGAAGTAGGCATAGCCGATGCCCTGGTGATCCTCCTTGCGGATGCGGTAGGGGCCCGCCGCCGTGTCGAAAGCCAGCCCCTCCAGCGCCGGGATCACGGCCTCGGTCTCGGTGCTGCCCGCCTTCTTCACCGCATTGAACAGCGCCAGCGCCGACCGGTGCGAGGCCTGCACAATGCCCGGCACATGGGGCGTGCCGGTGACCTTGACGATGTACTCGGACAACTGGCGGCTGAGCGGATACTGGCTCTTGAAGGGCTCCAGCTCGGGCGCCCAGAAGCTCACGCCCCACAGGTTTTGCGGCGTGGAGCGGCCCATGGCCTTGGCGATCATCAGCTCGGTGCCGGCTTCGCCGATCACCTTGAAGCGGCGGTCCATGCCGACGGCGCGGCCCTGCTGCAGCAGGCTCACGCAGGGCGCGGCCGTCAGGCCCACGAAGAGCCCTTCCGCGCCGGAATTCATCAGGCTGTTGATCTCGACCTTGTAGTCGGCCTTGTTGAGCGAGGCATACACCGGCTCCAGCACCTTCGGCGTGGTGCCGCCGGCCTTGGCGGCCCGCTCCACGCCCAGGCGGAAATAGCGCGCCATGTCGCGGCCGTTCTCGCTGTCGGGCAGGATCAGCGCCCAGCTGCCCACCTGCGGGAACTTGGTCGCCAGCATGTTGCCGATGCCGCCGAAGAGCATCAGCGCGTTGGACGCCACGCGGAAGAAGTGGCGGCTGAAGTTCTCGTGCGTGACCGACATCACCGTCGGCGCAGGCGCCGCCACCACCGCCTTGAGCTCGGCCAGGATCGGCGCGATGGCCAGGGCCATGGGCGACTGGCCCGCACCCACCGACAGGTTGACGCCTTCGCCCGCCAGCTCGCGCACGGCCGCCACCGCGCCCGCGCTGGTGAACTTGTCGTCGCGCACCACGATCTCGATCGGGCGACCCAGGAGCCCGCCCTGGTCGTTCCATTGCATCTGGGCGGCACGGATGCCGGCCAGCCAGTTGGCACCGGCCTCGGCGCCGATGCCGCTCATGGGCAGCATGGCACCGATGCGCAGCGGTCCGGGCTGGGCGCGCACCCATGGCGCCGCCGTCGCGGCCAGCACGGCGCCTGCACCGGCGCCCTGGATCAAGGTTCTGCGTCGCAGCGACATGGTCCTGCTCCTCACATCGACAGCGGCTTGCCGGGGCTCGGCGGCTCGGCCACGTCGGCCTCGCGGTAGGCGATGGCATCGACGATGCCGTAGCCGGGGTCGGCCTCGCGGGCGCCCACCTGGGCGATGTAGGCCTCGCCCAGGCCCTGGTGGTCTTCCTTGCGGATGTGGTAGCGGCCCACCGCGGTGTCGAACTCCAGGCCTTCGAGCGCGGCGATGACGGCGTCGGTGTCGGTGCCGCCGGCCTTCTCGATGCCGTTGAACAGCGCCAGCGCGCAGCGGTGGCTGGACTGCACGATGCTGGGCGGATTGCGGTCGCCCGTGAGCTTGACGTAGTCCTCGTACAGCGCGTTGCTCATCGCATGGCGGCGGCCGGCCTCGGTGCCGGGCACCCAGTAGCTGATGCTCCAGAGGTTGGCCGGCGTCGACTTCTGCATCGCCTTGGCGATCATCAGCTCGGTACCCGCATCGCCGATCACCTTGAACTTGCGGTCCATGCCCACCGCGCGGCCCTGCTGCAGCAGGCTGATGCAGGGCGCCGCGGTGAGGCCGACGAACAGCCCCTGCGAGGGCGCGTTCATCAGGCTGTTGATCTCCACCTTGTAGTCGGCCTTGTTGAGGCTGGCGAAGACGGGGTCGAGCACCTTGACCGTGCGACCGGCCTTCTGCGCCGCACGCTGCACGCCGACGCTGAAGAAGCGCGCCATGTCGCGGCCGTTTTCGCTGTCGGGCACGATGCACGACCAGGTCTGCACCTCCTTGAAGCGGTCGGTCAGCATGTTGCCGATGCCGGCGAAGGCGATGTAGGCGTTCCAGGACAGGCGGAAGAAGTTGCGCTGGAAGCCCTCGTGCGTGAGCGACATGACGGTGGGACAAGGCGCCACCATCAGCGCCTTGAGTTCGGGCAGGATCGGCGCGGTCGCCAGCGCCATGGGCGACTGCGAGCCGCCAATGAGCAGGTTGACGCCACTGCCTGCCAGCTCGCGCGCCGCGGCGACGGCGCCGGCACTGCTGAACTTGTCGTCGCGCACCACCAGCTCCACCTGGCGCTTGAGCACCCCGCCCTTGGCGTTCCACTGCGCCACGGCCACGCGGGCCCCGGCCAGCCAGGCGGCGCCCGCCTCGGCGCCGATGCCGCTCATGGGCAGCATCAGCCCGATGCGGATCGGTCCGCCCTGGGCCCTCACGGGACGGACCCCGACGCTGCCGAGGACGGCAGCCGCCGCAGTCGCCTGAAGGAAGTGACGTCGATCGGTCTTCATCGCATGTCTCCAGTTCCGCCTTGGGTCGGCGTATTTGTTATAACAGATTTGCGATGGTGGGCATGCATGCGTGCGCTGTCACCGGCATTAACCCCTAAGGGTCGCCGGCAACGGGCGAAGCGAAGCCGCGGCGCTTGGCCGCGGCGGTGGAAGTGCGAGGAGGCGAAGACGCCCTCAGCGGGCGTAGCAGCTCAGCATCACCGAGCGCAGCCAGCGGTTGGCGGCGTCGTTGTCGGCGCTGGCATGCCAGTACAGGTAGGCGTCCATGGAGGACAGCGGCGCCGGCATGGGCAGCACCTGGTTGCCGAAGGTCTTGTTGACCATGTGGGCGTAGCTCTCGGGCATGGTGAGCACCAGGTCGGTCTGCGACACGGTGCGGCAGGCCGCGAAGTAATACTGGCAGCGCAGCGCCACCTGTCGCTGCATGCCCAGGCGGCGCAGCTCGATGTCCTCGAAGCCCGGCCCCTGGCGCCGCGTGGTGACCAGCACATGCCGCTGCGCAAGGTAGGTGTCGATGTCCACGCTGCCCTGGATGGCCGGGTGACCCTGCCGCGCGACCACGGCCGCGCCGTCGACCGTGATGCGGGTGAACTTGACGGCGTCCGACACGGGCAGCAGCACGTCGACGGCGAGGTCCAGCGTGCCGGCCGCCAGCTCACCCTCGAGGCTGCGACGGCTGGCACGCACGCTGGCCACCTCGACGCCTGGCGCCTCGCGGGCCAGCGTGCGCATCAGCGGCGGCATCACGGTCGATTCCATGAAGTCGCGCAGCCCGATCACGAAGCGCTTGGTGCTGGTGGCCGCATCGAAGCTCTGGGTGTCGTTCAGCAGCGAGCCCAGCGACTGCAGCGAGCCGCGCAGCGGATCGATGATGCGCTTGGTCAGTGCCGTGGGCACCATGCGGTGGCCCTGGCGTTCGAACAGCGGGTCGTTGAACAGGTCGCGCAACCGCGCCAGCGCATGGCTGATCGCCGGCTGCGTCAGGTGCAGCTTGTCGGCAGCCTTGGTGATGCCGCCCTCGGTGTAGATCGTGTCCAGCACGACCAGCAGGTTGAGATCGACCCTCGAAATATGCATGGACTGTATCGGCGGGCATGCCGCGCTTTCATTGGGCAGCACGGGCCGGGGCGCTTAGCCTTGGCGGCCCCCGATGATGCCCGCAAGCGGGGCGCCCTGCATGCCCTCCGGAGACAGCCCCTTGCCCCAGACCGACACCTCTGCAGACACCACCGCGGTGCGACCCGGCCACCGCCTGGACGAGCAGGCCCTGCGCGAATGGTGGATCGACCATGTCGACAGCAGCGCCCGCCAGCGCTTCGGCCTGGCGCAGTTCAAGGGCGGCCAGTCCAACCCCACCTTCCTGGTCGAGACACCCGACGGCCGCTATGTGCTGCGGCGCAAGCCCGCCGGCACGCTGCTGCCCTCGGCCCATGCGGTGGACCGCGAGTTCCGCGTCATGCGGGCGCTGGCCGGCAGCGGGGTCCCTGTGCCGCGGGTGCATGCGCTGTGCACCGACGCGGCGGTGATCGGCACCATGTTCTACGTGATGGACTGCGTGCCCGGCCGCATCCTCTGGGACCCGCACCTGCCCGGCATGGCCAGCAGGGAGCGCGCCGCGCTCTACGACGACATGAACCGCACCCTCGCCGCCCTGCACGAGGTGGATGTGGCGGCGGTCGGCCTGGCCGACTACGGACGCACCGGCGGCTACATCGCCCGGCAGTTGGACCGCTGGACCCGCCAGTACCGCGCCAGCGAGACCGAGCCGATCGAGGCGATGGAGCAGTTGATCGCCTGGCTGCCGCGCCATCAGCCTGCCGACACGGGCACGCGCCTGGTCCATGGCGACTTCCGACTGGACAACCTGGTCTTCGCGCAGGATGCGCCGCGCGTCGTGGCGGTGCTGGACTGGGAGCTGTCGACGCTGGGCGACCCCATGGTCGACTTCGCCTACCACTGCATGGCCTGGCGGCTGCCGCCCTCGGTGCGCGGGCTCGGCGACCTGGACGCGGCGCAGCTGCAGGCGGCCGGCATCCCGACGGTGGCGGCCTACCTGGCGCGCTACTGCGAGCGCCGCGCCCTGCCCCGCGTCGACGCGCAGACCTGGCGCTTCTATGAGGCCTTCAACCTCTTTCGCGCGGCGGCCATCGCCCAGGGCATCATGGGCCGGGCCCTGGCCGGCAACGCGGCCAGCAGCGAAGCCCTGCAGGCCGGCCGCCAGGCCCGGCAGCTGGCCGAGCTTGGCTGGCACGGCGTCGGCCAGGGCGCCTGAGTCGCCCGCCGCGCATGGACACCGCCCGCCACCTGCCCCGGCTTCGATTCGCGCGGCTGCGCATGACCGATCCCGCCGTGGCCCGCGCACTGTTCGCCGACCTGCTGGGCTGGGCCCCCGCCCACGCGCCGGATCGGCTGGCCTTCCATGGACCCGGGCTCAGCGTGGAGGTGTCGACACCCACCGATCCACCCGCCACCACGGGCGCCCCCGACCTTCTGGGCTGGCAGGTGCCCGATCTGCTCGACTGGCAGCGGCACTGCCATCGCCAGGGCCTCAGCGTCACGGACGGCGGGCTGCTCGGCCCCGGCAGCGCCCTGCAACTGGCCGCGGGGGAGACGGGGGGCTGCACGCTGGAGTTCAGCGAGCGGATGGAGGGCCGGTGCGCCCCGCCGACCCTCACGTCCGAAGGCCGGCCCGGCCCGGGCCCGCACTCGCTCGCCGCCATCGAACTGCGCGTGCGGGCGCCGGAACGGGTGGCCGCGCATTGGGGCCGCCTGCTCGGCCTGCCGATCGTGCGTCAGGACGGCCTGCCCGCCGTGGCCACCCCCTGTGGCACGCTGTGCTTCCTGCCGGCACAGGAGCAGGCCGACGCCGGCATCGACGGCCTGCGCATGCGGCCCGCCGAGGCGGGCCTGCTGTCACGCTGGAGCCACCAGCGCGCGCTGGGACGCCTGCCGGCCGGCCACTGGATGGCCGGCGGCCTGAGGCTGCGCTGCGACTGAGCCGGCGCCACGGCCAGCCGTCCCATTCAGGCGAATCCCCGGCCCTCGGCCACGCGCTGGCGGATCAGCTTTGCCGGCTCCCAGAACGTCCCATCGTCGTTGGGGTTGCGCCCGAAGCGCTGCATCGCCTGCACCACATTGAACAGGCCCTGCTGGCTCGCGTAGTGCATCGGGCCACCGCGGAAGATCGGGAAGCCGTAGCCCGTGATGTAGACCATATCGATGTCGCTGGCCTTGCTGGCGATGCCGTCCTCCAGGATGTGCGCGCCCTCGTTGACCAGCGAATACACCAGGCGCTGCACGATCTCCTCGTCGCTGATCTTGCGCGGCGTGATGCCCAGTTCCTTGCGGTGCTCGGCAATCATGTCCTC
>NZ_QQAV01000006.1 GCF_003350475.1 Pseudacidovorax intermedius | reverse complement strand
CCGCTTCGGAGTTGACGACGGCGGCGTCAATCTGGCACCACCCGGGTAGCAGCGCAAGTAGCGGTAGGAGGGAGGCGCCCATACCATCTGAACAACCCGCAAGCCGTTGAGCCGCTTTGAAGTTCTTCGAACTGAAGGGCGGGGATTTGCAAGGAATAGGGTCGGCGGTGCCGGGTTTCTCGCTAATCGCTCAAAGGAGTCCGATGGATCCCACGCCTTCGCAGCCACAGACGGCCGAACTGTTCGGTCCACGGCTGGACGAGCAGATCGACATGAAGCACCCATGGTGCGATTGGTCATGCTTTGATCGAGTGAGCCGAGATCCCTCGCTCACACCACCGGACACCCCGCCGCTGGACGCGCTTTCAGCCGCTCCGACGTCCTCCATGCGCAGGTCCTGGCGCCTGCCGCAGGCAGCCATCGGCGGTGCAAAGTAATAGCCTCACGACCGCCGAGGCAGATGCTTCTCCGCCATCGCCTTCGCGATGCCCCGCAGGATGTGGATTTCCTCCATCGTCGGCTGCGCGCGGTTGAACAGTTGGGCCAGGCGCGGCATCAGCTTCTTGGGGGCGGCCGGGTCCAGGAAACCGATCTCGACCAGCGAGCGCTCCCAGTGCGCCAGCATGCCGGCCACGGCCTGGGCGTCGGCCGGTGGCGTCAGCGGTGCCGCCGAGCGCACCTCGAAGCCGCCCAGCGCCTGCCGCCATTCGTAGGCCACCAACTGGACGGCGGCCGCCAGGTTGAGTGAGCCGAAGTCCGGCGCCGTCGGGATCGACAGCGCCACATGGCAGCGGTAGACGTCTTCGTTGCGCATGCCGAAGCGCTCCGAGCCGAAAAGCAGGCCCACATGCTGCGGCTCGCCCCCCTGCACCAGCCCGGCGAAGTGCTCGCGCGGTGCCCGCGTGGGCGGGCCGAAGTCGCGCGAGACCATGGCGGTGGCACACAGGTGGGTCAGGCCGTCCAGCGCCTCGTCCAGGGTCGCCACGATGCGGGCCTTCTCCAGCACATCGAGGGCGCCGCTGGCACGCTGGATGGTTTCTTCCCGGCGCAGCACGTTGTCCCAGCGCGGCGCCACCAGCACCAGGTCGTCGAAGCCCATGGTCCGCATGGCGCGCGCCGTGGCGCCGACATTGCCGGCGTGGCTGGTGTGGATCAGGATGAAACGGGTGCGCATCGAAGACAGTCGCAGACGGGAAAGCCCGTCATTCTCGCGCCTGCCCCGTGCCCATGCGGTCGCGCCCGGCCAGCGTCGGAAAGAGCCGGAACCAGGCCAGCGTGACCAGCAGCGTGCCCACGCCCCCCGCCACCACCGAGCCCACCGGCCCGAGCAGCGCGGCGGTGGCGCCGGACTCGAACTCGCCCAGTTGGTTGCTGGCCCCGATGAAGATGGAATTGACGGCACTCACCCGGCCGCGCATGGCATCGGGCGTTTCCAGTTGCACCAGGGTCTGGCGGATCACGACGTTGACCATGTCCGCGGCACCCGAGATCGCCAGGACGACCAGCGACAGCCAGAAGCTGCGCGACAGCCCGAACACCGCCATGCACAGCCCGAACACGCCCACCGCCAGCAGCAGCGTGCGCCCCACATGGCGCTCCACCGGCCGCCGGGTGAGCCAGATGGACGCCGTCAGCGCCCCTACCGCCGGCGCGCCGCGCAGCAGGCCCAGGCCCCACGCGCCCACATGCAGGATGTCCTTGGCGAAGATGGGCAGCAGCGCCACCGCGCCGCCCAGGAGCACGGCGAACAGGTCGAGCGAGACGGCGCCCAGCACCGGCTTGCGCTGCCAGATGAAGCGCACGCCGGCCAGCAGCACTTCGGTGGTCACAGGCTCGCGCGGCCGCGCCGCATGGGCGTAGCGCAAGGTGGCGGCCAGCAGCACGGCCGCGATGAAGAAGCCGATGCAGGTGGCATACACCGCGCCCATGCCCGCCACGAACAGCAGCCCGCCCAGGGCCGGCCCGCCGATGATGGCCGACTGCTGCCCCGCCGAGCTGAAGGCCATGGCACGAGGCAGCATCAGCGGCGGCACCAGCAGCGGCGTGAGCGCCTGCTGCGCCGGCATCTGGAAGGCACGCACCGCCCCCAGCACCAGCGACAGGCCCAACAACAGACTGCGCGAGTCGCCACCGCCCAGGTGCGTGATCAGCAGCGACAGCGCGACCAAGCCCTGCACGCCCAGGCAGGCCGCCAGGATGCGGCCGCGGTGCAGCCGGTCCACCACATGGCCGGCGTACAGCGCAAGCAGCAGCGCGGGCGCGAATTGGTAGAGGCCCACCAAGCCCAGGTCCCACGCGCTGCCGGTGAGGTCGTACATGTGCCAGCCGATGGCCACCATCAGCATCTGCTGGGCGGCGGTACCCAGCAGGCGCGCCAGCCACAGCTGCATGAAGGGGCGGACGCGGGTGAGGTCGGAGAAGCGGGCCTGTTCGGGAGCCGAAGCGGGATCGGGCGCGACGGCGATGTCGGCAGGGGCGGGAGGCATTCGGTCGAGCATAGCCCAGCACCCTCGCCCTTCGCTGACCAGGGCGCGCAGCGATCGCCTCCGGCACAGCCTCCACGGACGGCCGATGTGCATTGACAAGGGGGCAGCGCGCAGCCGCGCCCTCCCCGCCTAGACTGCCGCACCGTGAGCCAAGACCCCGCCGCCCTCCACGCCCTCTACGAAGACGAGCACCTGATGGTGCTCGACAAGCCTGCCGGACTGCTGAGCGTGCCCGGCCGCGGCGAGGACAAGCAGGACTGCCTGTCGGCCCGCGCCCAACAGCGCTGGCCCGACGCCCTGGTGGTGCATCGGCTGGACATGGCCACCAGCGGCCTGATCCTGATGGCGCGCAGCCTCGCCGTCCAACGGATGCTCGGAGAGGCCTTTGCAAGCCGGCAGGTGTGGAAGCGCTACGAAGCCATCGTCGACGGCGCGCTCGAATCCAAGCACTGGCAGACCATCGACCTGCCGCTCATGGCAGACTGGCCCAATCGCCCCTTGCAGAAGGTCGACGCCGCCGGCAAGCCCAGCCTCACCCGCTGGCGGACGCTGCAGTGGTTGCCAGAACGCGCCGGCACCCATGTGCTGCTGGAGCCGCAGACTGGCCGCTCGCACCAGTTGCGGGTTCACATGGCAGCATTGGGCCATCCGATCCTGGGCGATGCGCTCTACGGCAATGCGCGGGTGGCCGCGGCGGCGCCACGCCTCTTGCTGCATGCCACCGTACTACAACTGCGCCATCCGATGACCGGCGAGGCCTTGCGCATCGAAAGTACGGCACCCTTCGCGCCGGACCCTCAGGACGCAGGAGAAGAAGACCTCAGACCTCCAGCTCCTTGACCACCAGCACCGGCATGGGTGCCTCCTGCAGCACGCGCTGGGTGACGCTGCCCAGCAGCAGCTTCTCGATGCCGGTGCGGCCGTGCGAGCCCATCACGATCAGGTCGCAGCCCAGGGCCTTCGCCGTGTCCACGATGCCTTCGTGCACCACGTGGCCGTCGATCACGCGCTGGTCGCTGTGCAGGCCTTCGGCGGCCAGGGCCGCCACGCCACGGGCCAGGGCCGTGTTGGCGCTGGCCGTGGCAGCGGCCAGGTATTCGTTCTGGCCCAGGGCATAGTCCGCGCCCACGCCGATGAAGGGATAGTTGTCGATGACGTGGATCAGCGTGATGCGGCTGCCGAAGGCCAGGGCCAGGCCGCTCGCCTTGCTCACCGCCAGCATCGACGTCTCGGAGCCGTCGATGGGAACCAGGATGTGGTTGAACATGAAGGTGTCCTCTCGCTGTGGGTTGGTCCTGCCGGTCGGCCTTGCCGCCGGCGCCTTGGTGCACTGTAACCTGCGACCCTGACGGGACCATGTAGGACGCCGGGGCAGCGGCCGGTGGCAGGCCATGAGCCTGCGCTGGATCAATCGCCCTGGAAGCCGCCGGCCCGGCAGGTGATGACCAGCGTGTCGCGCCAGCCCTGCGTCCCGGGGGCGACCGGCTGGATCGGCGTGGATTCATGGATCACGCGCTGATCGTCCAGCAGCATCAGTGTCCAGGGCTCCGTCAGCGTGAAGCGCTCGCCGCGCCGGCCACCCGCCTCGAAGACGCGGGTCTCGCCGCCCTTGATGCCCTGCCGTCCCACGAGTGCCACCGCCACCAGGTCCACGCCATCGCGATGCGCGCCCTCCGGGGTGGGCCGCCCGATACCGCCTTCGGTGTCGATGCGGAACTGGTGCGCCTCGATGTACCAGCGCTGGTCGCCGCGCAGGGCCGCCGCAGCCTCGGCCGTCTTCAGCAGCAGGCGGCGCCAGGCAGGTCGCGCCACGGTGTCGGGCTCCATGGGCGCGAACCAGCGCTGCATGCCGCCGTGCAGCGCGTTGTATTCGACCGGCTGCCAATGCGCGCGATGCGGCGCCTGCACCAGCGCCCCGCCTTCGGTGGTGAAGCAGGCGTGGCGACGACGGCGGTAGCGCCCGCCGTCCTTCAGGTATTCATCGGGCGGCAGTTGCGCCCAGTCGGGCTGCAAGGCTTCCAGGTCGGTCAGCGGCAGATCCAGCCACTCGGCCACGCCGCGCGGGTTGAGCACGGCATAGCCCTCCTGCCGCAACGTGGCGGCCAGTTCGTCGGGCGGGGTGTAGAGGGGGGAGAAAGCGCTGTTCAAGGCTCGACCTTCACGCCCTTCCAGAAGGCGACGCGGTCTTTCACCATCTCGGCTTCGGGCTTGGGGTCGGGGTAGTACCACACCGCCTCGGGGTTGAGTTCGCCGTTGACCAGCAACGAGTAGTAGCTGGCCGTGCCCTTCCAGGGACACACGGTGTGGTTGTTGCTGAAGGTCACGTACTCGCGCCGCAGCGAATCGGCGGGAAAGTAGTGGTTGCCTTCGACGAGCACGGTGTCGTCGCTTTCGGCGATGGTCACGCCGTTCCAGGTAGCTTTCATGTCGGCAGGAGTTCGTCGCGCCGTCGCCGGGCGCGGGCTGCGATTGTCGCTGCCGGCGCGCTTCGGTGGCGACTCCTGCCGAAGCCAGGGCCACCGGCGGCGGCCTGAACGTGGAAACGGGCGCCAACCCCGGTCGGCGCCCGCTTGGCTTATGCCGTGGTCATTGAACGGCAGGCAGCCAGTGCACGCTGAAGAGTCGCTGCGGATCGGTCCACACCGGCCCGATGCCGAAGCCCGCCCGCGCCGCCATCGCACGCAGGCCGTCGATGGTGAACTTGTGCGAGTACTCGGTGTGCAGCGTCTCGCCTTCCTCGAAGGCATGGCGCTGGCCCTGCAAGGTGACGACCTGCTCGCGGCGGCTGACCAGGTGCATCTCGATCCGGCGCAGGGGCGCGTTGTAGAAGGCCGCGTGCGAGAAGGACTGCAGATCGAAGTCGGCGCCCAGTTCGGCGTTGGCACGCGCCAGCAGATTGAGGTTGAACGCGGCGGTCACGCCCTGCGCGTCGTTGTAGGCCGCATGCAGCAGTTGCGGATCCTTGACCAGATCGACGCCCAGCAGCAGGCCACCGCCGCGCAATAGCCGGGCGGCCTGGCGCAGGAAGGCCAGCGCCTCCTCAGGCTCGAAATTGCCTAGCGTGGAGCCTGGGAAGAAGCCGACCCGGCGTCCGGCACCGGCCAGGCGTTCGGGCAGTTCGAAGGGCTGGGTGTAGTCGGCTACCACGGGTGTGACCTCCAGACCCGGATAGTCGGCGCGCAGCTGGCGCGCCGCACCCTGCAGATGCTCGCCCGAGATGTCGATGGGCAGGAACCGGCGGGGCGATTGCAGGGCGTCGAGCAGCAGGCGGATCTTCACGAGCGAGCCGGCACCGAATTCGACGATCTCGGCATCGGGGCCGATCTGCTGCGCGATTTCCGCGGCGCGCCCCTGCAGGATCGAGAGCTCGGTACGGGTGGGGTAGTACTCGGGCAGGCCGCAGATGCGGTCGAACAGGCGCGAGCCCTCCGCGTCGTAGAACCACTTGGGCGAGATGCGTCGCGGCCGTTGGGACAGCGCGGTGGCCAGATCGTCCGCAAAGGCGCGGCGACCCTCGTCGGCAACGCGGGGCTGGATGGCGAGGGAAACGGGTGGAGACATCACAGATCCTTGGCGAGGCGCAGCCCGCTGAATTGCCAGCGGGCCGCTGGCGGGAAGAAATTGCGGTAGGTCGGCCGGGCATGGCCGACCGGCGTGGCCACGCTGCCGCCGCGCAGCACCAGCTGGCCCACCATGAACTTGCCGTTGTATTCCGCGGCCACGCCGGGAAGCGGACGGAAGCCGGGATAGGGGTCGTAGGAGGAGCGGGTCCACTGCCACACTGCGCCCTCGGCCTGACAGAAACCCGGCAGCGTGGTGGCCGCCACTTCCCACTCGGCCTCGGTCGGCAGGCGCGCGCCGGCCCATTCGGCGTACGCCGCCGCTTCGTAGAAACTGAGTTGTGCGACAGGAGCATCGGCCTGCATCGGTCGCACACCTTCGAGGCCGAAGACATGCCAGCCCGCCGTGCCATGGTGGCCCGACAGGGCCAGGCGCGGATCATCCGGCGGCAGCCAGTAGGACGGGTGACGCCAGCCGTTCGACTGCACCGCCGCCCACCCGTCCGACAGCCACCAGCGTGCCTGCTCGTAGCCCCCATCGGCGATGAACTGCGCGAACTCGCCACAGGTCACGAGACGGTCGGAGATGGCAAAGGGTTGCAGCAACACCGCATGGCGCGGCCCCTCGTTGTCGAAGGCGAAGCCCTCGCCGTCATGCCCGATGGCGGCCATTCCGCCGGGATGCTCCAGCCAGGCCAGCGAAGGCGGTGCCCCCGCGAGGCGCAGTGCAGGGGCGGAGGGCGCACGATAGGCGGGCAGCAGCGGGTTGCAGGAGAAGGCATGCAGGATGTCGGTGAGCAGCAACTCCTGATGCTGCTGCTCATGGTTGAGACCCAGCGTGAGCACCGGCTCGATGCGCCCCAGCGCTTGTGAATCGGCCGATGAAAGCAGGGTCTCCACCGCAGCGTCCACGTGGCGGCGGTAGGCCAGCACTTCGTCCAGCGAAGGCCGGGTCAGCAGTCCGCGTTGTGGCCGTGGATGCCGCGGTCCCAGCGCTTCGTAGTACGAGTTGAAAAGGTAGTGGAAGCGCCGATCCATCGCCTGGTAGCCTTCGGCATGGTGATCGAGCAGCACGGCCTCGAAGAACCAGGTGGTGTGCGCCAGATGCCATTTGGTCGGGCTCGCATCGGGCATCGACTGGATGCAATGGTCTTCGGCGGACAGAGGCGCTGCAAGGGCCATGCTGTGTGCACGGACCTGCCGGTACGCCTTCAGCAGATCGACGCTCTCGAAAGCGGATCTCGGATGGGTGGAAGTCATGAGTCTCCGTGGGTGTTCCGGCCCCCGGCAACCTGGCCGGCCGTCGCGGATCGGTGTTTGTAGCCGGCCGAATGGCCACGAAACGTAGGACGAAAGCGCGCAGCCCTCCTGCGTCGCCGACGCCCCGGCCCCCACTTTCATAATGGCCCGATGCCTTCTACGCAAAACGCTCCTGCCCTTCCACGCGTGGTGATCGTCGGCTGCGGTTTCGGCGGCCTCGAGGCCGCGCGCACCTTGCGCGGAGAGAAGCTGGACATCGTGGTGATCGAGAAGACCAACCATCATCTCTTCCAACCCTTGCTCTACCAGGTGGCCACGGCGGGGCTCGCGGCTCCCTCCATCGCGGCCCCATCACGCTGGCTGTTCCGCAAGCAGCCGAATGTGACCACCCTGCTCGGCGAGGTGGACGGGATCGACGCGGCAGCGAGGTGCGTGCACCTCACCAATGGCCATGCCATCTCCTACGACCATCTCATTGTGGCCGCGGGGGCCACGCACAGCTACTTTGGCCATGACGAATGGGCGGCCGATGCGCCGGGACTCAAGACCTTGGCCGATGCCTTCGAGATCCGGCGCCGGGTACTGACAGCCTTCGAGCGGGCCGAACTCGAGGAAGACCCCGAACGCCGACGCGCCCTGCTCACCTTTGTGGTGATCGGCGGAGGCCCCACGGGGGTCGAGATGGCGGGCACTCTGGCCGAGATTGCCCGGCATACGCTGGCGGGCGAGTTCCGCCGCATCGTTCCGTCGACGGCCGAGGTCTTGCTGGTCGAGGGCAGCGGGCGCGTTCTCCAGGCCATGCCCGAGCGCCTGAGCGAACGGGCCCGGCAGCAACTCGAAAGGCTGGGTGTGAAGGTCCGGCTCAATGCCATGGTGACGCGCATCGATGCCCACGGGCTGGAGGTGCGCGAAGGCGGTGCGGAAGGCGACATCGTCCGCATCGACAGCCGCTGCGTGATCTGGGCCGCCGGCGTGGCCGCATCGCCCTTGGGGCGTCTGCTCGGCGAGGCCACCGGCGCCGAATGCGACCGCGCGGGGCGGATCCGCGTGCAGGCCGACCTGAGCCTGCCGGGTCATCCGGAAATCAGCGTGGTGGGCGATCTGGCGGCGGCGATGAGCCATGTGCCGGGACAGGCGCCCCGACCCGTGCCGGGCGTCTCACCGGCCGCCAAGCAGATGGGACGCACCGCTGCCCGCAACATCCTTGCCCGCCGGGCCGGACGTCCCACACAGGCCTTCCGCTACAAGGATTGGGGCAGCCTGGCCACCATCGGCCGCAACGCGGCAGTGGCCGATGTGCCCACGCCTTTCGGCGCGCTGCGCTTTTCGGGCTATCCGGCCTGGCTGTTCTGGTTGTTCGTGCACGTCTATTTCCTGATCGGCTTTCGCAACCGGCTGATCGTGCTGATGGACTGGGCGAGTGCCTACTGGACGTTCCGCCGCAATGCCCGCGTGGTGCCCGAGGTACGGGCCGGCCGGGGCTGAGAGGCCCCGAGGCGCCCCGTCGGACTGCTCAGATAAGCAGCAATCCAAGGAAACACACCGCAACAATGGGGTTTGGCGACGCCGCCACCACCTTATCCCCAACGTTTTCCACAGAAAAACTGGATAGCCCCCATAACCGTCATTTCTGACACCCTTGTGTCGCAGGGAGCCGTCGCGCCGAGCCTCACGGACGCAGCACCAACATCCACACCAGGAAGACCGCTACCAGGCAGGCCGCGATCCAGGCCCAGACGGCAAAGCCCACCCGTGTGGCCTTCTTGGAGGTATGAGGATCACCATGTTGCATGCCGCCACTTTGGTATGCCTCGCCTTCTGCGCCGCACGAAGGCGCCCAAAGCCATGAAGGACGGGACCGACGCGGGGGGATGCGACGGCCGGGGGGTGCTCAGTCCTCCCTCAGCTTCTGCTGCCTGCAGATGTTGGAGCCGGTGGTCGTGAGTTGGAGCGATCCACCCATCCATTCCAGCCAGGACAAGGCCACCAGATCGTCGATCGTCGCTTCATCGATCTCGCCGGCACGCCGGCGTTGCAGAAGGTTGGCCACCCGCGGAAGCTCGATGCGCAGTGCATCCTGCCGAGGTCTAGAAAGCGAGGCAGTGTTCATTCGTGCCCTTCCAAGCGTCGATGACACAGCGTAACACCCGCCGTGGCCGCTGGCGGGGATTTTTAAGCAGAGTCAGCCGAGATCAGCTATACTCCGTCGATTGGCCGGGGCGTACTCGCCGCCCTCGCCCTTGATTGGCACCGCGCAGCTTCCCGGGCTGCCCAGGCTTCGGTCCCAAAATTCTGGCCGGACGCCCATCTTCTTCGGCGAGTTCATCGCCCGTCCGCATCACCCTTTCTTGCGGGCTGGATCCACCCCTCAGGGTTTCACTTTTCTGCGCATGGCAGCCTTCGGCT
Source organism: Pseudacidovorax intermedius (assembly GCF_003350475.1). Lineage (GTDB taxonomy): Bacteria > Pseudomonadota > Gammaproteobacteria > Burkholderiales > Burkholderiaceae_C > Xenophilus > Xenophilus intermedius. Next base: position 308,799 of record NZ_QQAV01000006.1, on the reverse strand, counting down.
TGCCACCCAGCGCAGGTCCGCGCCGGACGCGGATCACGAACTTCGATTTCATGCAGAACATTCCCGCCCAATCGTTGGGCCGCTACCTCATCACACCGCTGACGCGGCTGACCGACTCCGGCCAGTACGCCGCGTCCGTCTCCATCCGCCGCGGCATGCACGACCGGATCTTCCGGTTCATCCCGCGATTCGACAGCGCCGCCAACGCCGAGCGCTATGCCCTCGCCCAGGGCCAGCACTTCGTGCTGAACAACCAGCTGGCCTGATACAGGCCGACCGACCCCATCACTGACAAGGAGCTTCGTGGCCAAGGAAGAACTGATCGAAATGCAAGGCAAGGTGGAAGAAGTCCTGCCGGACTCCCGCTTTCGCGTCACGCTCGACAACGGGCACACCCTCATCTGCTACACGGGCGGAAAGATGCGCAAGCACCGCATCCGCGTGCTGGCCGGCGACAAGGTCTCCATCGAGATGTCGCCCTACGACCTGAACAAGGGTCGCCTCACCTTCCGCCATCTCGAGCAACGCTCGGGTGGAGCCTCTGCCGCGCCGCGCAAGCGTCCGCCGCAGCGCTGATCACTTCCCCTTCAACCCACCTTGCCGCATCGAACTTCAAACGCGGCAGAACGAAAGAAACCCATGGAAAACAGACTCTACGTTGGCAATCTGGCCTACAGCACCCGTGACGAAAGCCTCCAGCGTCACTTCTCCGAATTCGGCCACGTCAACTCGGCCAAGGTCATGATCGACCGCGACAGCGACCGCTCCAAGGGCTTCGGCTTCGTGGAGATGGGCTCGGCCGAAGAAGCCCAGGCCGCCATCAACGGCCTGAATGGCCAAAGCATCGACGGCCGCGCCGTGACCGTGAACGTGGCCCGTCCGATGACGCCGCGCACCGGTGGCAATGGCGGCGGCGGTGACCGTCGTGGCAGCGGCGGCGGCTACGGCGGCGGTGGCTATCGCAACTCGTACTGAAATCAGTCCTTTGCCCTGCTGACGCATCCCGCCGGCAGGTGCATGGCCTGAATGAGAACGGCCCGCTTCGCGCGGGCCGTTTTCTTTTGTGCTGCAGCGGCCGCCACGGGGCGTCCGCATCGAGGGGCGGGATGTCTACTTCGCGCCGTCCTCCGCCTCCTGCAGCAGGCGCCACATGACCTTCCCGCTCCCGCTCTTGGGCAGCGCATCGAGGAACTGCACCTGCCGCGGCACCTTGTAGGCGGCCATGTTCTCGCGGCACCAGCCGATGATGTCCTCGGCGGTGGTGCCCTTGTGCGTAGGCCGCAGCACCACCATCGCCTTGACCGACTCGCCGCGGTAAGTGTCGCGCGTGGCGATGACGCAGGCCTCCTGGATCGCCGGGTGGCGGAACATCAGCAGTTCCACCTCCGCCGGCCAGACCTTGAAGCCGCTCGCATTGATCATGCGCTTGAGGCGGTCGGTGATGAAGAAGTAGCCCTCCTCGTCCATCCGGCCCATGTCGCCCGAGCGGAAGAAACGCTTGCCTTCGAACTCGATGAAGGCCGATGCGGTCGCATCGGGTCGCTTCCAGTAGCCCTCGAAGACCTGCGGGCCATGGATGATGATCTCGCCGGACTCCCCGGGCGGCAGTTCCTGCAGCGTATCGGGGTCGACCACGCGTGCGTCCACGCCCATGAAGGGCATGCCCAGGCATTGCTGCTTGGGATGGTCGGGCGGGTTGCTGTGCGAAGGCGCGGCGGTCTCGGTGAGGCCGTAGCCTTCCTGGTAGGCCAGGCCGAACTCGTCGAGCAGCCGCTGCGCCACCGCCTGCGGCATGGCAGCCCCGCCACCGCCGATGTAGATGAGGCTCGAGAGGTCGTAGTTCTTGAAATGCGGGCTGGCCAGCAGGTCGATCACCATCGTCGGGATGTTGGTCCAGCTGGTGACCTTGCGCGTGGAGATGAGGTGGCCGGCCACGTCGCGGTCCCAGCGCGGCATGATGACCAGCGCAGCAGCAGCCAGGATCGCGGTGTGCATCATGCTCACGATGCCAGTGATGTGGAACATGGGCACCACTGCGAGCACCACGGTGTCGGCATGGGCACAGCCCCACATCTGGCCCGAGACGGCGTTGTGCATCAGGCTGCGGTGCAGGTGCACGCAGCCCTTGGGCAGGCCGGTGGTCCCGCTGGTGTAGGGCAGCAGGGCCATGTCGTCGGCGCCCACCTCGTGCGCCGGCGCGGGCGCGTTGCGGGCCATCAGGTCGGTCCAGGCGTGCACCTCGCCGCCATCGAGCCGCGGAAGTTCGTGGCGGGTGAGCAGCCAGTTCTTCCAGGCAGGCGCCATGGACGGGCCGTCTGCTGCTGCCGCATCGAAGGCATCGGTGAACTGGGTGACGACCAGGTGCGCGAGCCGTTCACCCTCGGGCAGCGCATTGCTCGCCTTGGCCAGCTCGGGCGCCAGATCGGCCGTGGTGATCGCGACCTTGGCGTCCGGGTCGCTGATGTAGTGCTTGAGCTCCTCGGCCCGGTTCATCGGGTTGACGGGCACCACCACGGCGTTGGCCCGCAGGATGGCGAAATGCGCCACCACCAGTTGCGGCGTGTTCTGCATGTCCAGCACCACGCGGTCGCCGCGACGCACGCCCAGCGCATGCAGCGCGCCGGCCAGTGCCTCGACCTGCGCCGCCAGTTCGCGGTACGAGGTCACGCGGTCGAAGTAGACCAGGGCCGCCTTGTCGGGATAGCGCTGCGCGCTGGTGGCCAGGTTGTGCCACAGCGAGGTGGCGGGCAGCGTGATGGCGTGCGGCAGGCGTTTGGGCCAGAAGCGGTAGTGCGGGCGGTCGGCAGACATGGGTGAAGGAATGCGGTGTCGCGACAAAAACCGCCAGCCTACGCCCCGCCCCCCGGCACACGACACCGGGAAAGCCCCTTCCGCGTCACATAGGCGACGAGTCCGTGCCCTCGCCGGCCCAGCCGCCCACCGCCCCGAACAGGCACACGCCGCCGGCGCCCCGCGCCTTGGCCAGGTACATGGCGCTGTCGGCCCGGCGGATCAGCTCGTCCGGGTCGTCGCCCACGCCGGTGGACAGCGCGATGCCCACGGACGCCTTCACCGACAGGGTCTGCGTGTCGACCTCCATCGGCAGCCCCAGCGCGAGCAGCATGCGCTCGGCCAGCGAGCGCGCGGCCGACGGCGCGTTGGTGCCGTGCTGCAGCAGCGCGAATTCGTCGCCGCCGATGCGCGCCAGCACGTCGCCCGGCCCGATCACCTCGCGCATGCGCCGGGCAGCGGTCACCAGCACCTTGTCGCCGGCCGCATGGCCGTAGCGGTCGTTGATGGGCTTGAAGTTGTCGATGTCGATGTAGTGCACGGCGAAGCCCTCGCCGCCATGGCTGGCGGCCAGCGCCGCGCCAGCCATGTGCTCCAGGAAGACCTCGCGGTTGACCAGGGAGGTCAGGCCGTCGTGGCGCGCGAGGTAGCGGATGCGCTCCTCGCTGCGGCGGCGGTCGGTGATGTCGGTGTAGGTGAGCACGGCGCCGCCGCCATCCATGGGCACGCTGTAGACCTCGATCACGCGGCCATCGGGCTGCTGGCGTTCATAGCGGTAGGGCTGGTCGAAGGGAATCGCCTGTGGCTGCGCCGCCAGACCGGCCGGCATGCCGCGGGCCACGCGTTGGGCGAGCTGGATGGCCTGCACCTCGCGAAAGGCCGGCCGCGACGCCATCAGCTCGGGCGGCAGGTCCAGCAGTTCGACCACCCGCTTGTTGCAGACCTCCACCACGCCCTGGGGGTTGACCATGATGATGCCCTGCTCCATGCGCTCCAGCGCCGCTTCCAGCATGGTGGACTTCTGGCGCAGCAGCGTGTCGCTTTCCCAGGTGCGCCAGTTGGCCATCAGCAATTGCTGCTGCTGGCGCTTGAGCAGCGTGATGTCCACATGGGCGAAGAAGCAGGTGCCGCCGGCGCTGCGCTCGCCGATCACCCGGCTCCAGCGCGCATCGGGCAACGGCAGCTCGAAGGGCGCGCCGGTGAAGTGCAGGTTCTCGCCCAGGATGGCCACGCCCTCGTCGAACATCGCCCGCTCCCCCTCGCGCGCCGTGGCCGACCAGGCGGCGCGGAAGACCTGCTCGAAGGTGCTGCCGATGGCCGCCTGGCGCTCGCGCAGGCCGTACATCGCCAGGAAGGGCTCGTTGACCCAGACGATGCGCTGGTCGGGCGAAGTGATCATCACGCCGTCCGGCATGTGGTCCAGCAGCGCCTGGCTGTCCAGGCCGGCGATGCCCGAGGTGCCGGCGGAGCCCGACAGCTGCACGCCGCCCTCCTCGCGCCACATGCGCACCCGGCCGATGCCGGGCATGGGCAGGGACGACACCCACAGGCAACGCCCCCGGTGCTCGAAGGCGAAGGGCCGGTGCTGCGCACGGTGGCGCTGAAGGCCCTCGGCAACGAAGCGGTCGAGCTGGCCGCGCTCGTCGGACGCCAGCCTCACGCCGTAGAAGCGGCGCAGGTTGTCGCGGTACGACTCGCCGACATGCACATGGCCCTCGTGTTCCGGAAAGAAGCGCAGGAAGGTGCGGTTCCAGAGCAGGCAGCGGTCGTGGTCGTCGAACAGGCACAAGCCCACCGCCAATCCGTCCAGCGCATCGGCCATCACGCGCACGGGCCCGGTCAGGTCATGGACCAGGTCAGGCTTCAGCGGGTCGTCGAGATCCATCGAAAGAGGCGTGGCGCTGGCGGTCAGGGCAGGGGCTTTCAGGGGGACATGCCTGCGGCCGGCAGACGGTCATCCGGAGTTTTCTTCTCTTATCGGCATTTCCGCGCCGTCCTGAATACATTTTGCCTCGTTCCTGACAATGTAAAACAGACGTTTGCGGTATTTGAATGACTGTGGCACCGTGGCAGCCCAGGTCCGGAACCCGCGACAGCGTGTCCGTCACTCGCTGCGGCCGCCTCAGACGGGAGCGACGTGATCGGCGAAGCGCTGGGCCACGGCGGGCAGGTCCTCGAAACGCTGCGCATACAGGCGCAGCTCCCGGCGCGCCCAGCCATCGGTGAGCGGCACGGCGCGCAGGGGCGTGCCTTCGGCCAGCGCGCGGAAGGCGCCTTCGGGCATCACGCCGACCCCCAGTCCCGCCTCCACCATGCGGCACAGGGCGCTCAGGCTGTCCACCTCGATGTGGCGGCGCAACACACGGCGGGTGCTGCTGGCTTCCTGCGACAGCGCCTCCTGCACCGTGCTGCTGTCGCGCAGGCCCACCTGCGGCCAATCGAGGGTGCGCGCGTAGCCCACCCGCTTGAGCCGCGCCAGCGGATGGCCGCGCGGAACGACCAGCACCAGTTGCTCCTGCCGGTAGGGCCGGCTTTCCAGGCCCAGCACGTCGTCGCTGGGCCCGCACACGCCCACGTCGGCCGTCCCCTCGCGCACCGCCTGCGCCACCGCGCGGCTGGCGGCCTGGCGCAGGTCGATGCGGATGTCGGGATGGCGGCGCATGAAGTCGGCCAGGTCCGCCGGCAGGAACTGCTCCACCGCCGAGGCACTGGCGCACACGCGCACGCGGCCGCGGATGCCCTGGGCGGCTTCGGCAAGATCCTCGCGCAGATGCTCGACCGCCAGCAGGATGGCCTGCGCATGCGACAACAGCACAAGGCCCAGCGGCGTGGGCCGCACGCCCCGGGCATGGCGCACCAGCAGCGGCGCCTGGGCCAGCGACTCCAGCTCGGAGATGCGCTTGCTGGCCGCCGAGGCGACCAGTTGCGCGCGCTCGGCCGCACGGGCGATGCTGCCCGTCTCGCACACCAGCACAAAGAGGTCGAGCGTGCCGACATCGAGCTGTCGGGCAAAGCTGCGGGGAGAAGGAGGACGGGGCATGCGGGCGTTCGGGCGTCGGGCGCAGGCCGCCCGGGACCGAGCCATCGCGGATCGGAACGGCTCGCGGAGATTTTTGCACTTCGTCGCGCCGGGGCGGCTGCCTAGGATGCGCCGCTTGCTCCTTTCTGCAAGCCCATGATCTTTTCCGAATCCGACGCCGCCCCCGTGGCCCGCGCCCTGGTCGAAGCCGACGCCGTGCGCCTGGCCGAAGGCACCCCCTTCTTCTACACCTCGGGCTGGGCCAGCCCGGTCTACGTCGACGTGCATGCGCTGCTGGCCGAACCGGTGCGCCGCCGCCAGTTGCTGGACCGCATGGCCGAGGCGGTGGCGCCGCGGGTGCGCGAACAGGGCATCGGGGCCGTGGTGGGCACCGAAAGCTCGGGCATCGCCCTGGCCGCCTGGCTGGCCGAGCGCCTGTCGCTGCCCCTGCTCACGCTGCGCAAGCGGCCCATCGGCTGGGGCGTGCAGGCCCAGTTGCAGGGCCGGTTGGCCCCGGGCTGCCGCACGCTGCTGGTGGACGACGTGAGCACCGACGGCCGATCCAAGAACGCCGCGGCCGCCGCTCTGCGCCAGACCGGCGCGCAGGTGGACGACGTGCTGGTGCTGTTCGACTACGCCATCTATCCGCAGGTGCCGCCGGTCGCGGCGCCTGTGACGCTGCATGCCCTCGCCTCCTGGCGCCATCTGCATGCCGCCCTGAAGGAGGCCGGCCGCCTCGACGACGCCGCGCTGAAGATGCTGGCCGAATTCAGCGCCTCGCCCATCGATTGGTCGGTGGCCCACGGCGGCACGGGGGTGGCGGCATGACGCCCTTCGATCTTCTGGACCGGATCGGCCAAGCCACCCATGACGGCCTCGGCATCACCCGCGAAAGCTACGGCGAAGGCGAAAGCGCCGCGCTGACGCTGCTGACGCAGGAGGCCGAAGCAATGGGCTTGGCCGCCGAGACCGACCGCGCCGGCAACCTGTGGCTGCGCATCGCGGCCGACCGTCGGGACGCGCCGGCCGTGGTCATCGGCTCGCACGTCGACTCGGTGCCGCAGGGCGGCAACTACGACGGCCTGGCCGGCGTGGTGGCCGGCATCGCGGTGCTGCAGGCGCTGGCGGCCGACTGGCAAAGCCTTCCGCCGCTGCGCGTGCTGGCGCTGCGCGGCGAGGAAAGCGCCTGGTACGGCCGCGCCTATGTCGGTTCGCTGGCACTGCTGGGCAAACTGCCCGCCGCGGCGCTGGCACTGCGTCATCGCACGGGCACCGGCACGCTGGGCGAAGCCCTGGCCCGCTGCGGTGCCGACGTGGCAGCCATCGGCCGGGGCGAGCCGATGCTGCCGGTGCGCGTCGCCGCCTACCTGGAGCTGCACATCGAGCAAGGCCCGGTGATGGTGGCCCGCGGCTGGCCGGTGGCGGCCGTCACCGGCATCCGCGGCAACCTGCGCCACAACCGCGTGCGCTGCCTGGGTGAGACCGGCCACTCCGGCGCCGTGCCGCGCTGGCTGCGCCACGATGCCGTGCTGGCCGTGGCCCAGTTGCTGGCCCGCATGGACGAGCACTGGCGCGTGCTGCTGCAGATGGGCATGGACCTGGTGATGACCGCCGGCATCTTCACCACCCCCGCGGCCTCGCATGCGGTGTCGGTGATCCCGGGCGAAGTGCAGTTCAGCTTCGAGGTGCGCAGCCAGGACGCCGAGACGCTGCGCCGCTTCCATGCGCTGTTGAAGCAGGAATGCGAGACGGTGGCCGCCGAACGCGGCGTGCGCTTCGAGTTCGACGAGCCCGTGGCCAGCGCGCCCGCCACGATGGACGAGGGCTGGATCCGCCGCTTCGAATCGGCCGGCGCCGGCCTGGGCCAGCCGCTGGAGCGCCTGCCCAGCGGCGCCGGCCACGACGCCGCCGTGTTCGCCGCGGCCGGCATTCCTTCGGCCATGCTCTTCGTGCGCAACGCGCACGGCTCCCACAACCCGCACGAGGCCCTGGCGCGCGAGGACCTGGATGCCGGCATCGCCGTGCTGCGCGATGCCGTCGCCTCACTGCGGGCCGACCCGCCGGTCGGCGCGATCGCCCCCGCCTCCCTTACCGCAGAGGCCGCCCCATGAACTGCACCGACATCGACGATCCGCACGCCGCCCGCGCTGCCGCCCCGCTGCGAGTGGCCAGCCACCGCTGCCGCGTCACTGCCCACCAGGCGGTCAACGCGCGCTACCGCTACCTTCGTCTGCAGGCCGAGGCTGACCTGGCCAGCGCCACACGGCCGGGTCAGTTCTACCAACTGCGCTGCCCGCAGACGAGCGCCCTGCAGCCCTTCCTGCTGCGGCCCATGAGCGTGTACGGCACGGGGCCCGAAGCCGGCACGGTCGAGTTCCTCTATGCCGTGGCCGGCACCGGCACGCAGGCGCTGGCCACGCTGGCCGAGGGCCAGTCGATGGAGATCGTCGGCCCCCTGGGCCAGGGCTTCACGCTCGACGCGGCCGCCCGGCGTGTGCTGCTGGTGGCCCGCGGCGTGGGCCTGGCCACCATGGCGCCGCTGGTGCGCCAGGCGGCGCAGGCCGGCGTAGCCCTCGACGTGCTGCTCTCCGCCCGCAGCCCGGCCGATGCGATGGCCGACGAACTGCTGCGGGCCGCCCCGGCCACGGTACATGCCGTCTTCGACAGCGACGGCAGTTCCGCCGTGGACCGCGTCGAGCCGCTGCTGGCAGAACTGCTGGCCGCGGGCTGCGATGCCGTCTACACCTGCGGCTCCGAGCGTCTGGCGCTGCTGCTGCGCCGGCTGCTGCAGCCGCATCCGCAGATCCGGGCCGAGGTGGCGCTGGAGCAGCGCATGGCCTGCGGCATGGGCGTGTGCCTGTCCTGCGTGCGTCCCTTCGAGCAGGAAGGCCGCGTCGCCCTGCAGCGCGTCTGCCGGGAGGGCCCGGTGTTCCCGTTGCGCGAGATGGTGGGAGGCTGGCATGGCTGATCTGTCGGTGCGCATCGGCAGCCTGGCGCTGCGCAATCCGGTGATGCCGGCCTCCGGCTGCTTCGCCGTCGAATACCAGGAGGCGCTGGACCTGGGCGCCCTCGGTGCCCTGGTGATCAAGAGCGTCACGCCCAAGACGCGCGTGGGCAACCCGACGCCCCGCGTGGCCGAGGTGCAGGGCGGCCTGCTCAATTCCATCGGCATCCCCAGCAAGGGGCTGGATGCCTTCGTGCGCGACGTGCTGCCGGCCTACCCGGGCTTCGGCACGCCGGTGGTGGTCTCGCTGTCGGCCGATACGGTGGCCGAGTTCGCGGCGGCCGTGCAGGTGTTGTCGCGGCCCGGCGTGGCTGCGATCGAGGCCAACATCTCCTGCCCCAACCTGGAAGCCGATGGCCTGGCCTTCGCGATGCAGGCCCGCAGCACGCACGACGCCATCGCCGCCATGCGCCGCGCCACCCCCCTGCCGCTGTGGGCCAAGCTGACGCCCAACGCGGGCGACGTGGCCGCCATCGCCCGCGCCGCCGAAGCGGCCGGCGCCGACGCGGTGGTGATGGGCAACACCGCGCTGGGCATGGCCATCGACGTGCACACCCGCCGCCCGCGGCTGGGCAATGGCATGGGCGGGCTGTCGGGCCCGGCGCTCAAGCCGGTCACGCTGCGCATGACCTACCAGTGCGCGCGGGCGGTGCGCATCCCGGTCATCGGCTGCGGCGGCATCGCCAGCGCCGAGGACGCGGTCGAATACCTGCTGGCCGGCGCCACCGCCGTGCAGGTGGGCACGGCCTCCTTCCTCGATCCGGGCGCGATGCGGCGCATCGTGGACGGGCTGCACGACTACTGCGCGGCGCAGGGCGTGGCCCGCGTGGCCGAGTTGACCGGCGCCGTCGAGATGGAGGGCGAGGAACAACGCAACTGGCGGGCGCAGGCCGCCGCCTGGGCGTAGCCATTCTTCGCACCCCGAGCGTGCGGCACTCGCATTCCTGTGGTGCACGCCAGGACGGTTCATCCGAAAAATGAACCAGACTCGTGCGCCTAACTTGCATACCAGATTGGCATGCTTCGTGCTCGCCATCCGGGCATGGCGATCTCGTCTACCGACATCAGCAACCGCATCGTCGAGGCGGTCCTGGCCCAGAAATTGGCGCCCGGCTCCCGCCTGGGCGAGCAGGAGCTGGCCCTGCTTTTCGACTGCAGCCGCACCATCGTGCGAGAGGCGCTCACCCGGCTGGCGGCGCGCGGCATCGTCACGGTGAGCGCCCGCCGCGGCTGGTACCTCATCGAACCCTCGCAGGACGAGGCGCGCGAGGCCTTCGAGGCCCGCCGCGTGATCGAGACCGGCCTGATCCGGCAGAGCGTCGGCGGCGTGCGCAAGGAGGCCCTGAAGCGCCTCAAGCAGCACCTGCAGCAGGAGAAGACCGCCCTGCGGCAGGACGATGTGGGCAAGCGCAGCTACCTGCTGGGCGACTTCCACGTCTGCCTGGCCGACTGCCTGGGCAACTCGCTGCTGGCGGACACCCTGCGCGACTACACCGCCCGCACCACGCTGATCGCGATGCGCTACCAGTCCACCCACGATGCCGAGCAGTCCTGCGAGGACCATGTGCGCATCGTCGAGGCCCTGGAGCGCGGCGACATCGCCCAGGCCGAAGCGCTGATGGCCGAACACATCGGTACCGTGCAGGCCGCCCTGAGCGTCTCCACGGCGCCCGACCCGCTGGCGCGCCTGCGCGAAGCCCTGGCGCCCGTGCAGGCGGCCGGCGCGGGCGCCGCCACCTCGGCACAGCTTTTGCGAACCACCCCGTCCAAGGCCGCTGCGCGCAAGCGCGGCGCCGCCGGCGGCCCCGATTCCTCCGACGACTCCTCCACCTACCTGGGAAAGCTCCTATGACGCCCTCGAAACGCCTCTTCACCCTCGGCCTGGCGGCCGCCGCCCTGTTCGCCGGTGCCGCGCATGCGCAGAGCGCGCTGGACAACGTGCTCAAGTCCAAGACGCTGAAGGTGGCCATTCCCACCGACTACCCGCCCTACGGCTTCGTCGGCACCGACATGGCGCCCCAGGGCCTGGACATCGACATGGCCAAGCTGATCGCCGCCAAGATGGGCGTCAAGCTGGAACTGGTGCCCGTGACCAGCGCCAACCGCATTCCCTACCTGCAGACCAAGAAGGCCGACCTGGTCATCAGCACGCTGGGCAAGAACGCCGAGCGCGAGAAGGTCATCGACTTCAGCTCGGCCTATGCGCCCTTCTTCCAGGGCGTGTTCGCCAAGAAGACGATGGCCGTCAAGGACTTCAACGACCTCACCGGCAAGACCGTGGCCGTGACCCGCGGCGCCATGGAAGACCAGGAGCTGAACAAGGTGGCACCGAGCGGCGTGGACTACCGCCGCTTCGAGGACAACAACGCCACCGTCGCCGCCTACGTGGCCGGCCAGACGCAGGTGATCGCCATGAGCGGCGCCGTGGCCGCCGAGATGATCCGCAAGAACCCGCAGATCAACACCGAGTTCAAGCTGCTGCTCAAGGACAGCCCCTGCTTCGTGGGCATCGCCAAGGGCGAGGACGCCCTCAAGGCCAAGGTCAACGAGATCATCGCGGCCGCCAAGAAGGACGGGACGCTGGACAAGATGTCCAAGCAATGGCTCGGAAAAGCCGCTGGCGATCTTCCTGTTTGAAGCACCCCCCGTCTGCTTGACCGCGCCCTGTAGCCGACTCGCCCGAGACCTCCCATGACCTTCGACTTCTGGGCCATCCTTTCGGAATGGCCGCTGCTCCTCAAGGGGGTGGCGTGGACCCTCGGGCTCACGGCCATCGCGACCGTGATCGGCATGGCGCTGGGCATCGGCTGCGCATGGGCGCGGGCCTGGGGGCCTGGCTGGCTGCGCTGGGTGGTGGGCACCTACGTGGAGCTGATCCGCAACACGCCCTTCATCGTGCAGCTGTTCTTCATCTTCTTCGGCCTGCCGGCGGCCGGGGTGAAGCTCACGCCCGAGGTGGCGTCGATCATCGCCATGGTGCTCAACCTGGGCGCCTATGCCACCGAGATCATCCGCGCCGGCGTGGAGGCCACGCCCAAGGGCCAGATCGAGGCCGCCGCCAGCCTGGCGCTGACGCGGGCTCAGACCTTCCTGCGCGTGGTGCTGCCGCCCGCCATGAAGAAGGTGTGGCCGGCCATGGTCAGCCAGATCATCATCGTGATGCTGGGCTCGGCGGTGTGCGGCCAGATCTCGGTCGAGGAGCTGAGCTACGCCGCCAACCTCATTCAAAGCCGCAACTTCCGCGCCTTCGAGGCCTTCATCGTCGCCACGGCCATCTACCTGCTGCTGGCCGTCGGCGCGCGGCGCCTGTTCAACTGGGCCGGTCCCCGGTTCTTCGGCCGCTGAAGGAGCACCACGAATGGTCGAATTCACCCTTTGGGACATCCTTCGCAACCTGCTGCTCGCCGCCCGCTGGACGGTGGTGCTGTCGCTGATCGCCTTCGTCGGGGGCGGCATCGTCGGCGGCCTGCTGCTGGCGGCGCGCCTGCGCGGTGGCAATGCCGTCCAGCGCCTCATCGGAGGCTATGTGCAGCTCTTCCAGGGCACGCCGCTGCTGATGCAGCTCTTCCTGGCCTACTTCGGCATCGCGCTCTTCGGCATCGACGTGTCGCCGTGGACCTCGGCCGCCTTTGCCCTCACGCTCTACACCAGCGCCTTCCTCACCGAGATCTGGCGCGGCTGCGTGGCCGCCATTCCGCGCGGCCAGTGGGAGGCCTCGTCCAGCCTGGCGCTGAACTTCGGCGAGCAGATGAGGCACGTCATCCTGCCGCAGGCCGTCAAGATCGCCATCGCGCCGACGGTCGGCTTCCTGGTGCAGGTCATCAAGGGCACGGCGCTGGCCTCGGTCATCGGCTTCGTCGAACTCACCAAAGCCGGCGGCATGATCGCCAACGCCACCTTCCGCCCCTTCACCGTGTTCGCCTGCGTGGCGCTCATGTACTTCGCGCTGTGCTTCCCCGTCAGCCTCTACGCCAAGCATCTCGAAAGAAAGACCCATGGCCGCCGTTCCTGAAACCCACGCCCATGTCGAGCCCGGCGCGCCCATCGTGCGCATCACGGCGCTCAAGAAGTCCTACGGCAGCAACCAGGTACTCAAAGGCATCGACCTGGAGGTGGCGCGCGGCGAGGTGATCGCCATCATCGGCAAGAGCGGCTCGGGCAAGAGCACGCTGCTGCGCTGCATCAACGGGCTGGAGGAGTTCCAGGAAGGTTCGCTCACCGTCGACGCCAAGCCGCTGCTGCACGACAGCGCCATGGCCATGCGCGAACTGCGCCAGCGCGTGGGCATGATCTTCCAGAGCTTCAACCTCTTCCCGCACCTGTCGGTGGGCCGCAACGTGATGCTGGCGCCGACGCTGGTCAAGAAGAAGAACAAGGCCGAAACCGAGGCGCAGGCCCGCAAGCTACTCGCCCGCGTGGGCCTGGCCGAGAAGTTCGACGCCATGCCCGACCAGCTCTCGGGCGGCCAGCAACAGCGCGTGGCCATCGCCCGCGCCCTGGCCATGGAGCCGGCCGTGCTGCTGTGCGACGAGATCACCTCGGCACTCGACCCCGAGCTGGTGGGCGAAGTGCTGCGCGTGGTGGAGTCGCTGGCCGACGAGGGCATGACGCTGCTGATGGTCACGCACGAGATGAACTTCGCCCGCAAGGTGAGCGACCGCGTGATCTTCATGCACCAGGGCCGCGTGCACGAGATGGGTCCGCCGGCCGAGCTCTTCGGCAATCCGCAGACGGCGGAGCTGAAGCAGTTCCTGTCGTCGCTGCACGACTGAGCGACCGTCACGGGCGGCAGAGGCCGCTCACTATCATCGGCGCCCTCACAAGAACGGAGACGCCGAATGAAGCAAGAGCACCGCAACCTGTTGCGCCGTCGCGGCCTGGCCGCCCTGGTGGGCACGCTGGCCCTGTGCACGGGCCTGGCCGCGCAGGCCGCCTTTCCCGACAAGCCGCTGAAGATCGTCATCGGCTTTCCCGCCGGCGGCCCGCTGGACCAGCACGCGCGCCTGCTCACCGACCGCCTGCAGGCCGTGCTGGGCCAGCCGGTGCTGGTGGACTACAAGCCCGGCGCGGGCGGCTCGGTCGGTGCCGACTTCGTCGCCAAGAGCCCGGCCGACGGCTACACGCTCATGCTGGCCAACACCGGCGTGGCCGTGATCAACGGCGCGCTGTACCGCAACCTGCCTTACAACACGCTGCGCGACTTCACGCCCGTGGCCCGCACGGCCATGCAGCCGCTGGCGCTGCTGGTCAACAACAACGTGCCCGCGAAGACGCTGGGCGAGTTCATCCAGTACGCCAAGGCGAGGCCGGGCCAGATCAACTACGGCTCGGCCGGCAACGGCGGCATCAGCCACCTGGTGCCGGAGATGTTCAAGAGCGCCGCCGGTGTCTTCATGGTCCACATCCCCTACCGCGGCAGTGCGCCGGCCTTCACCGACCTGATGGGCGGACAGGTGCAGTTCATGGCCGAGTCCATCCCCCAGGCCGCGAGCTACCACAAGCAGGGCAAGGTGCGCGCCCTGGCCGTGACCAGCCGCGAGCGCAACCCGGCACTGCCCGACATCCCGACCGCCATCGAGGCCGGCCTCAAGGGCTTCGAGGTGGTGGGCTTCTACGGCTTCTTCGTGCCGGACGGCACGCCCAGGGAGGTGGTCGACAGGTTGAGCGGCGCCTTCCAGCAGGTGCTGGCGCAGCCCGACCTGAAGAGCCGCATGGTGAGCCAGGGCGCGGATCCGGCCTTCCTGGGCAGCGCGGACTTCGGCCGCTTCCTGCAGGCGGAGACGCCGCGCTGGGCGGCGGCGGTGAAGGCGTCGGGGGCCCGGCTGGACTGAACATCCGGTCACCATCCTGCCGGCCGCCGAGGAACCCACCTGCGGCGGCCACCTCCAAACCACGCATGACGCACCCCGACCTCGCCTCCCGCCGCCGCCTTCTCACCAGCGGCGGCGCCCTGCTCCTGCTGGGAGCCGCGCCGCTGCGCAGCGCCTGGGCCGGCTTCAACTTCTTCACCAGCGAATACACGGCCTCGCGCGAGGAACTGCAGGCCCAGGTGGCGAAGAAATTCCCCTTGCGCCAGAGCGCCGGCGGCCTGTTGGACGTCACGCTGCGCGACCCGCGGCTGGACCTGGACCCGGGCGCCAACCGCGCGATGCTGACCACCGCCGTCACCATCGCCAGCCCCTTCCTCAATCCGTCGCAGGTGGGCGGCCAGCTGGCCGTGAGCAGCATGCTGCGCTACGACCCCGAGACACTGAGCCTGCGCCTGGACCAGCCGCGCGCCGAGCGCGTCGTGTTCGACGGCGTGGGTGGCCAGGACGCCGTGCGCCTGCAGCGCGCGGGCGCCGCCGTCGCGCAGGAGCTGCTGCAGGGCCAGGCGCTGCACACCTTCCGCAAGGAAGACCTGACCGTCGGCCGCAAGACCTACGAGATCGGCGACATCACCATGCTGGCGGACGGCATCAAGGTGCAGCTCAAGTAGCTGCCCGAGATGGCGATGCCGCCATCGGTCGCACCAGAGGCCTCGCCTGCGGGCAAACCCCGCCGCCTGCGCCGCCATCACCGTCATCGGCGGCATCCAGAATCAGGGCATGCCTACGTCACCTCC
Organism: Pseudacidovorax intermedius; assembly: GCF_003350475.1. Taxonomy (GTDB): domain Bacteria; phylum Pseudomonadota; class Gammaproteobacteria; order Burkholderiales; family Burkholderiaceae_C; genus Xenophilus; species Xenophilus intermedius. The sequence goes on along the minus strand of NZ_QQAV01000006.1, from coordinate 293,382 downwards.
CCTGTCCCGCCGCGCGCTGCTCGGCCGCAGCGCCCTCGTCCTGCTTCCCGCATTCGCCAGCCTGGCCGCCTGCCGGGCCGTGCCCGAGGCGCCGGCGCAGCGCCTGCTGGACCTGCAGGCGCATCGCGGTGGCCGCGGTCTGGCGCCCGAGAACACGCTCGCCGCCTTCGACAACGCGATCAGCCTCGGCGTCACCACGCTCGAACTCGACATCGGCCTGACGGCCGACGGCGTGGCCGTGATCTCGCACGACACGGCCCTCAACCCCGACCACACGCGCGACGCCCAGGGCCGCTGGTTGAGTGCCACCGGCCCCGCCATCCATCAACTGACGCTGGCGCAGCTCAAGACCTACGACGTCGGTCGGCTGAACCCGAACACCCAATACGGCCAGCAGTTCACCGCACAGGTGCCGCACGACGGCGAACGCATTCCCACCCTGGCAGAGTTGTTCGCGCTGGCCGACCGGCGAGGCGCGGGCCAGATCAACTTCAACATCGAGACCAAGGTCGACCCCACCAAGCCGGCGGAGACCGCCTCGCCGGAAGCCATCACCGACGCCATCCTGGCCGAGGCACGGCGTGCCGGGCGCCTGCCCCATGTGACGCTGCAGAGCTTCGACTGGCGCAGCCTGGTGTATGCCGAGACGCGCGAACCCCGCCTCTGGCGCGCCTGGCTCACCAGCCCGCGCACGGTGCAAGACAGCCGCTGGACGGCGGGCCTGCGCCTGGCCGACCATGGCGGCAGCGTGCCGCGGCTGGTCGATGCCGCATCCCGGCGCAGCAAGGGCCTGTCCATCTGGTCGCCGGCCTTCGGCGACCTGCAGCCGCAGCAGGTGCGAGAGGCCCACGACCTGGATCTGAAAGTGCTGCCCTGGACGGTGAACAACCCCGCCGACATGGCGCGACTGATCGACATGGGCGTGGACGGCCTGATCACCGACTATCCCGACCGGCTGCGTGCACTTATGCAGGAGCGCGGCCTGCCGCTACCGCCCGCGCTGCCAGCACGAGCCGCCTCGGCCTGACCTTGGCAGGCCACGCCACCCACCGTACCGACATCGAACACCCCGCAGGCCCCATGAACACGACCGCCGACGCCGCCACCGCCCAGGACCAGCTCACCCGACTCGCCGACCTGCTCGCCGCCACCCGTCGCGACCCGCTGCAGCTCGGCCGCCTGTGCGACCACGCCCGCCAGGCCGCTGCCATGCAGGCCGCCCTGCCGCCGCGCTATGCGACCGTGCTGCTCGACGTGGTGGACCGGCTGGAGTCCAGCGCCCTGTTCAGCGAGGAAAGCTGCTCCTTCAGCCAGAAGGACCTGCTGGACAGCCTGCAGCTGTGGGTGGACAAGGCGCGGGGCGTGCTGCCCGGCGGCCAACAAGCGCGCTAGTTCAACAAGCAACAGCCTCTGAATCGGTCAAAACTCCCTATTCGCAACCCACAGTAAAAGTGTGCTTTAACTAATCAACCTCTATTGCTAACATCCAGCGGATGAGGGTGTCAAAAGAAGAGCTTGTCGCCGTCCTTGCCCAGTTCAACCCCTGGTGGCGAGGCGAAGCCATTGCCGACCTACCGATCTGGCGCCGAGCGGCATTCCGCGAGCTTCAGGCCTGGATGACGCAGCCACCGGCGCCCCGGGCCGTGCTGCTCTCCGGCGCGCGCCAGATCGGCAAGACCACGCTGCTGCTGCAGGCAGCCGACACGCTGCTTCGCGGGGGTGTGCCGGGTGCAAACGTCCTGTACGCGACCTTCGACCATCCCATCCTGAAGTTGGCCGGCATCGAAGCCGTCATCGACGCGTGGCGTGAACGAGAGCCGCGCGCCGACGGCCCCGAGTACCTGCTGCTGGACGAGGCCCAGTTCATCCGTGACTGGGGCACCTGGGTCAAGCACCAGGTCGACTTCCGCAAGGACCGGCGCATCGCGTTCACCGGCTCCGCCATGCCTCTGGTGGAGGCCGACCAGGAGTCCGGTGTAGGCCGCTGGCACACCATCCGACTTACGACACTGTCGTTCTACGAGTACCTGCAGATCAAGCGGTTGGAGCTGCCGGAGCTGCCGCGGCTGCGCAGCCTTCGCGACCTCTTCGACTGGAAGGCCACCGACTTCTACCGCGTCACGGAACGGGCCGCACCGTACGTGGGCCACTTCCACGAATACCTCGTGCGCGGCGGCTTTCCGCAGACCGCCCAGGTAGACAGCATCACGCAGGCGCAGCGACTTTTGCGCGAAGACATCATCGACAAGGTGCTCAAGCGCGACATGACAGCCCTGTTCGGCGTGCGGCGCGTGCTGGACCTGGAGCACACCTTCCTGTACCTGTGCATGCACGACGGCGGCTTGCTGGACATGGTGGACCTGTGCGCCAACCTGGAGGTCAAACGCCCCACCGCCCAGAACTTCATCGAGCTGCTCGAGGCCACCCACCTGATCTATCGGCTGGCACCGTTCGGCTACGGCAAGGACGTGCTGCGTGCCAGGTTCAAGATCTATCTGGCCGATGCGGCCATCGCTCCGGCCGTCATGCTCAAGGGCAAGGCCATTCTTGAAGATGCATCGGCACTGGGGGTCGCCACCGAGACCGCGGTCTTCAAGCACCTGTTTGCCAGGTACTACGCGCAGAACGTGCGCTTTAGCTATTGGCGCGGCAAGCGCGACCACGAGGTCGACTTGGTGGCTGAGGTCGGAGGCGAACTCATACCCTTCGAGGTGAAGTATCGAGCTCAGCACACCGGCGCGCGGGAGCTCAAGGGCCTCGTCGAGCTCTGCCAGTCGAAACGAATCGAGCGCGGCTATGTCGTCACCAAGTCGCTCGACGACTTGGGCTTGATGCAGGGCCTGGCCGCTGGCACGCAGGTCATGCGAGTACCTGCCCCCCTGATGTGTTACTGGATGGGCGCCACCGAACTTCCCGGCCCGAGCGTATGACAGTCAACGCTAGGCTGAGTCAGTCCCGTCCAGTTCTAAAAAGCTCAATGAACGCAATTCGGTGTCAACGCAACCGGCAGCAGCCCATCCTGCACGATGACGCGCCAGAACGAATCTTCGACGTCCTGGGGACGCAGCCGGTGCTGCGCCCACCGTTGACGCACGCTAGATCGGATAGATGATCGAATTTGGGATCATCTCGCTGTCGTACACCACCAGCCGCGACGCGAACCTGAGCGAGCCATCGGGCATTCGCGCCACCTCGTCGATCGTGCGGCCCACGTTGAACACGGTGGTCAGCTGAGACAGCTTGGTGCGGAAGACGGCGTAGTTGGCCTCGCAGCGGATGCGGCCGCCCGCCACCTCGCGCACCAGCGGCGTGCCGACCACGTGGCGCTGGTAGTAGGGGTCGTGGTAGAGCGTCTCGCGGATGCCGTAGACGCGGTCGCGCAGCATGGCCTTGCTCTCGAAGGACAGCGTGGCGAGCGGAAAGCCGCGTTCATGGTTCTCGCGCGGCTGCAGGCGGTAGATGCAGTCGTCGGTGAAGAATTCGGGCCAGGCGTCCCAGTCGGCAGCGTCGAGCGCGCTGGCATAGCGGGCGTACAGCTGGTTCAGCGCGAACCAGTCCTCGAAGTTGAGGGGGCTGCTCATGACGCAACCCTCCCTTCGCTGCTGGCCGAGGGCGCCGCCGCCATCGTGGTAGGCCCGCGAGCCTGGGCTGCAGTGGCGTCGGGTGATCCGCCAGCCTGGGCCGCCCCACCCTCTTCAGGCGCCTCCATCACGCCGCGCCAGTATTCGTACATGCCGCGGATCAGGGTCTCCGTGACCATGTGGTCGGCATCGCCCACCTCGCGGCCACCCAGTTCGGCCAGGGCGCGGTGGCGTGGCTTGCTCTCGAAGGCCATCTGCGACAGCTCGATCACCTCGCCATCGTCGGCCGAGACGAAGCCGGCCGGGCCGAACAGGTTGGCCTGGCGCAGGCGGCGCTGCTGCATCTCCTCGGTGTCGTCCTCGAAGCCGAAGTGCGTCCATTCGAAGAAGAAGGCGCCATGGCCGTCGGGCTGGATGTGGCGCGTGGAGACACTGTTGACCTGCTGCTGCAGGATGACGCTTGGAAACAAGGTCGTCATCACTGCCGTTGGCCCGCCCCACCACGGCTCCGGCACGATGTCCAGGAAGCGCGCGTCCTCCAGCGACATCTTCTCCTTGAAGCTCGAGACCTGCGTCACCTGCGAGGCGGCGCCCTGCTGGCCGCGGGTGGAGATCATGGCCGCGTGGCGGTGGCGCTCGTCCATCACCAGCTGCGACTTGTTGTCCGCGCGCCAGAGGCCGAAGGTCACGAACCAGGTGTGCAGCAGGCCGGGGTGGTACGGGTCCTTGATGTTCTCCTGCATCAGCTTCCAGTTGCCGGGAATGCGCTGGCGGTTGTAACCCAGGATCTTCAGCTTGCGGCCGTTGAAGAGCCGGTCGAACCAGCGCAGGATGACCGGGCCCATGAAGTCCTCCAGCGACTCGACCTCATGGTCGAAGCTGGCGAAGACCACGCCGCCACGCGTGGCCACCTTGAGCCTGGTGAGGCCATGGTCCTCGGGCTTGAAGTCCTCGGGCATGCCGCCCTGCATCTCGCCGGCCTCGTCGCGCACACCGCGGCGGAAGGGCACGCCCATCAGCTTGCCGGTGAGGTTGTAGTTCCACTGGTGGTAGGGGCAGGTGAAGCTCTTGCGGTTGCCGTGGCGCTCGCGGCAGAAGGCCATGCCGCGGTGGGCGCAGACGTTCTCCACCACGTGGATGCCGCCATCCTGCGCACGCACCAGGATCACCGAGCGCTCGCCCACGGCGGTGCGCTTGAAGTCGCCGGGGTTGGGAATCTCCGCCTCCAGGCCGACATAGCACCAGTGGCCGCGGTAGAAGAAGCGCTCCAGCTCCTGCCGGTGCAGGTCGTCGCGGGTGTAGGCGGCAAAGGGAATGCGGCTGGTGCCGCCGGCTTCCCAGCGCAGCGGGGCCTCTCGGGGCGCGCTGTCCATGGTGTGTGTCTCCGTCGTTGTCGTGGTGGGCGCATCATCCGGCTGGCCCCACTATCCACCAATAGAATTCGGTGAATACACCCCATCACCAGCATCAATAACACGCCATGGACCTCAAGCAGCTCGACCTGAACCTGCTGCTGGTGTTCAACCAGCTGCTGGCCGAGCGCAGCGTCTCGGGCGCGGCGCGGGCGCTGGGGCTGAGCCAGCCGGCCGTGAGCAATGCGCTCGCGCGGTTGCGCAAGGCGATGGGCGACGAGCTCTTCCTGCGCACTTCGCGCGGCATGGAGCCCACGCCCCGCGCCACGCAACTGGCCGAGCCGGTGGCCGCCGCGCTGCAGTTGCTGCAGGGCGCGCTGCGCCAGGACCAGGGCTTCGACCCGGCCACCAGCAGCCGCGCCTTCACCATCGGCATGACGGACATCGGCGAGATCTACTTCCTGCCCGGCCTCATGGAAGCGCTGGCCGAGGTGGCGCCGGGCGTGACGGTGAGCACCGTGCGCAACACCGCGGTGCAGCTCAAGGACGAGATGGAGTCCGGCCATGTGGACCTGGCCCTGGGCCTGCTGCCGCAACTGCGCACCGGCTTCTTCCAGCGACGCCTGTTCACCCAACACTACGTGTGCCTGATGCGCCAGGGCCATCCGCTGGACAAGCGCCGCATCGGCCTGCGCGAGTTCAGCGCCGCCGAGCACCTGGCCGTGGTGTCCGCAGGCACCGGTCACGGCGTGGTGGAGGACGAGCTGGCCCGCCAGGGCATCGAACGCCGCGTGCGCCTGACGGTGCCGCACTTCGTGGCCCTCGGTCACATCCTGGCCGGCACCGACATGATCGCCACCGTGCCCGAGCGGCTCGCCCAGCGCATGGCCGGGCCCTTCGGCCTGCGCTGGCTGGCGCACCCGGCCCCGCTGCCGGAGATCGGCATCCACCTGCTGTGGCACGCACGCCTGCACCGCGAGCCGGCCAACCAGTGGCTGCGCCAGCTGATCGCCACGCGCTTCGGCGACGGCTGAGAGAATCCGCGGCTTCCCCGACAACCCTCATCGACCCGCATGACCGCTCCCCTGACGCTCATCTCCTCCATGGCCACCCGGCAGATCCTGAACGACCTGGCGGCCGACTACGAACGCCGCACCGGCCAGGCGGTGAAGGTGGAATCGGTGGGCGGCGTGGATGCCGCCAAGCGGGTGCAGGCCGGCGAAGCCTTCGACCTGGTGGTGCTGGCCGCCAACGCCATCGATCAGCTCGCCACCGCCGGCAAGACCGCCGGCCCGCGCAAGGACCTGGTGACCTCGGGCGTGGCCGTGGCCGTGAAGGCCGGCGCACCGCGGCCCGCCATCGACAGCGAAGAGGCCGTCAAGCAGGCCGTACGCGGCGCCCAGAGCCTCGCCTATTCCACCGGACCCAGCGGCGTCCAGTTGGCCAAGCTCTTCGAACGATGGGGCATCGCTGCAGAGATCCAGCCGCGCATCGTCACGGCCCCGCCCGGCGTTCCCGTAGGCAGCCTGGTGGCCAAGGGCGAAGTGGCGCTGGGCTTTCAGCAGCTGAGTGAGATGTTGAATCTGGAAGGCATCGACATCCTCGGGCCGCTGCCCGACGCGATCCAGATCGTCACCACTTTTTCCGGCGCGGTCGTCGCAACCAGTTCGCGGGTCGCCGACGCGCGCGCGGTGCTCGAATTCATGGCCAGCCCCGATGCCGCTGACGCCATCCGTCGCCAAGGCATGGAACCGGCCTGATCCCGGGGCGTCGCAAAAGCGAGGACGCTCGCCCCGCTTTTGCGTCGGACTATTCGAATTTGCTCTATTCACTGGCCGATGAATCCCCGCCCCCGACCTGACCATGCGGGAATTCGCCGCCTCGGTGGGAATTAATTCACTGCCGTTTTCGTTTTCTCCACGAAACTTTGCATTAATTGACCGCCTGCACATTTCGCTGAACCGCATACTGGCGCGGGCCACGCGCTGACGGCGATCGATGGCCTTTCGCTTTGGCGCAAAGCCATGATTGACCTGCTGTTAAGAAAATGTCGGCTGAACAATTCATGATCTTGACCGTCTGCTTTGTGTTGACGGCGGTGCTTTTCTTTATCAGCGCAGAGAGAAGCAAGAAGCAGCAACTGCTTTTCATGCTGATCAGTCTGTGTTTCTCGGTGGTGATTTATCTCTGGGGCTCGCTGCCCCAGTTTTAGCGCCGCGACACAGGAGCCGGCCGCCACCGGACCACGGTGCGCTGCCGCAGCGTGCCCCATACCACATGCCACATGCCTCGGGCCGCGTGGCCGCCCGGGTGGTGTGTTCGCGGCCTTGTCTGTCATGCCGGCTGCCCGACCGCACAGAGAATTCGACGGCAAGTTGCGCTTCAACAAGCCAGTGGATCGGTGCTGATCCATGCCGGTTGTTCGCCCGAGTCCTTCCTCACAGACAGCCGCCATGTCGAACGTATCGCCAACCTCGCCTGCCCGCTCCGCCGCTTCGAATCCCACGTCCGTCGAAGGCGAAAGCTGGCCTCCCGCCGGCGGTGAGTGCGGGGCGCTGATTAGGTCGACCGACTGGTCGCGCACGACGCTGGGCCCGGTGCATGCCTGGTCTGCGCCCCTGCGAACGACGGTGTCGAACATCGTGAACTCGCCCGTGCCGAAGATGCTGATGTGGGGCGCCGACCACGTCATGCTCTACAACGATGCCTACCGGGCCGTGGTGGGCGCACAGCATCCTGACGCGCTCGGCCGCACCACGCTGCAGGTCTGGCCCGAAATCGCGGAGTGGAACCGCGAAGTGCTCCAGCGCTGCCTGGGCGGCGAGATCGTCTGCTTTCGCGAGCATTCGATGACCCTGATGCGCGACGAGGGCCCGCAAGAGCATGTGTTCGATCTTTTCTACACGCCGGTCTACGAGGCTGCCAAACGGGTGGCGGGCGTGATGTGCACTGTCCTCGACGTGACCGACCGCGCGCGACAGGAAGCCGCCCTGCGCGTGGGGAACCGGCGCTTTCGCACCGCCATGGATGCCGTTCATGGCGTGCTATGGACCAACAGCGCCGACGGTCGCATGACGGGCGAGCAGCCGGGTTGGGCCGCGCTCACCGGGCAGACTCAGCAGGAGTACGAGGGCTACGGCTGGGCCGACGCCCTCCATCCGGACGATGCACAGGGCGCCATCGCCACCTGGAACGCGGCCGTCGAAGGCCGCACCATGTTCATCCACGAGCACCGGGTGCGCCGCAGCGACGGCGTCTGGCGCAACTTCGCCGTGCGCGGCCTGCCGATCCTGCGCGAGGACGGCAGCATCGACGAATGGGTGGGCGTGCACACCGACATCACCGAACAGCGCGCCGCGGAACGCAGCCTGGTGGCCCAGGCCACGGCACTGGCCGCCCAGGTGCGCCACCGCGAACGCGCCGAAGAGCAACTGCGGCTGCTCAACGAGAACCTCGAAGCACGCGTGATCGCCGAGATCGACGAGCGCCGGCAGGCCGAAGCCAAGCTCGCGCAGGCGCAGAAGCTGGAGTCCATCGGCAAGCTCACCGGCGGCGTGGCCCACGACTTCAACAACCTGCTGCAGGTCATCTCGGGCAGCCTGCACCTGCTGTCCAAGGACATCGCCGGCAACGAGCGTGCGCAGCGCTTGGTGGGCAATGCCATGGCCGGTGTCCAACGCGGCGCCAAGCTGGCGGCGCAATTGCTCGCCTTCGGGCGGCGCCAGCCGCTGGAGCCGCGCGTCGTCAACGCCACACGCATGGTGCAGGGCATGGACGACATGCTGCGCCGCGCCCTGGGCGGCGCGATCGAGATCGAGACTGTGCTCGGCGGCGGCCTGTGGAACACCTTCGTCGATCCGACGCAGATCGAGAACGCAATCCTCAACCTCGCCATCAATGCCCGCGACGCGATGAATGGCTCCGGCCGGCTCACCATCGAGCTGGCCAACGTGCATCTGGACGAGACCTATGCGCGCCAGCACGACGAGGTCGCGCCGGGCCAGTACGTGATGCTGGCCGTGTCGGACACAGGCGCCGGCATGCCGCCGGAGGTCATCGCCCGCGCCTTCGAGCCCTTCTTCTCCACCAAGCCGGAAGGCAAGGGGTCGGGCCTGGGCCTGTCGATGGTGTACGGCTTCGTCAAACAGTCCAACGGCCACATCAAGATCTATTCGGAGGTCGGCCACGGCACCACGGTGAAGGTGTTCCTGCCGCGCGCCATGCAGGCGGAGGACGTCGCGGTGCGACTGGACGCCGGCGCCGTCGAGGGCGGCACCGAGGTCGTGCTGGTGGTGGAAGACGACGCCGAGGTGCGCGAGGTGGTCGTGGCCATGCTGGCCGACCTGGGCTACCGGGTGCTGCAGGCCTCCGACGCTTCCAAGGGTCTGGCGGTGATCGAAAGCGGCATTCCGGTCGATCTGCTCTTCACCGACGTGGTGATGCCCGGCCCGCTCAAGAGCCCCGAGATGGCGCGCCAGGCCCGTCAGCGCATTCCGGACCTGGCGGTGCTCTTCACCTCGGGCTACACCGAGAACTCGATCGTCCACGGCGGCCGGCTGGATGCCGGCGTGGAGCTGCTGTCCAAGCCCTATTCGCGCGAAGCGCTGGCGCGCAAGGTGCGCCACCTGCTCGGTAACCGGGCGCAGCGGCAGAGCGCCGCACCCGCGGTTCCTGCGCAGCACGCAGCCGCCCAGCCCCCCGCATCGCCGGCAGAGCGGCCGGAAGCGGCAAGCACCCCCGCCACCCCGGCCCGTCCCAGCGCCGGCGTCGTGCTGCTCGTCGAGGACGATCCGCTGATCCGCGTGACCTCGGCCGCCATGCTCACCGACACGGGCTTCACCGTGGTCGAGGCCGGCAGCGCCGAGGAAGCCGAGGCCCTGGCGCAGCGCCATCGTCCGCAGGTCATGGTGACCGACATCAACCTGCCGGGTGCCTCGGGCACCGAACTGGCCGCGGCCCTGCGCACGCAGGTGCCCGAACTGGTCACGATCTTCGCCAGCGGCGATGCCTCGCCCCTGCTGCGCGGCGAACTCAGCGGCAGCCTGATCCTGGCCAAGCCCTACACCTCGGCGGCGCTGGTCTCGGCCGTGAAGGCGGCGCTCGAACCTGCGGCACCGATGCAGGCCGACGCGGCGGCCGCTGCGGCTGACGGACGCCACTGACACCCCTCAGCGTCGGCCACGGCGCTCGGCGATGATGGCCGGCCACCTTTTGACCGCAAGGAGCCGCATGACGCAGACCCCCACCCTTCGAAAGAACGAAGCCGCCCACCGCTACGAGATCCTGCTGGGCGACGCACTGGCCGGCTTCAGCGAATACAACGTACTGGCCAACGGGCTGGTGTTCACCCACACCGAGATCCTTCCCGAATTCGAGGGCCGCGGCCTGAGCTCCACGCTGGTGCGCCACGCGCTGGAGGATGTGCGGGCGATGGGTACGCGCGTGATTCCGGTCTGCCCCTTCGTGGCGGCCTTCCTGCGCAAGCATCCCGAGTTCCACGACCTCATCGCACCGGAAAGCCGCCGCGCGTTCGGCATCTGAGCCTGGGCTCGCACGAAGCTTGCTTCGCGCCGTGCACCACTCCTCCCGGCCGCGCCATGACCGACACCACCCAGCCCACCCCGCCTGATGAAGCCGCTCTATTCGAGGTGGTGGTGGATGAGATCCTGGCCCACTTGCGGGAGCGCAGCTTCTTCGTTTCACGCATCACCTTGCGCAACGGGCTGCTGGCCTATGCGCAGCGGGAGGGCGTGACACCGCTGAGCGGCGCGCGGGTGGCCGACGAGCTCATGCGGCTTCACATGATCAGCCCGACCGAACTGCTGCAGCTCTCCTGATCCGAGCGCCGGAAAGTCTCTTGTCCCCGTCCGCTCGTCACGCCAAGCGCCACCGCTGGAGCCGGACCCCAAACACTCCGGCTCTGAGCCGGCGCCTCCGACAACGCCTCTGCGCCTGACGGGCAGCGCGAAGGCCCCTGCACCTACAGCGGGGCGCGTGGCCCGACGACGGGCCGAAAGATCGCACCCTTCAACCATGGCGGTTCCGCAGCCGAGAGGGAAGGCCTCCCCTCGGTCACCGAACCACCCATTGAAGAAGGAGCCCACCATGGCCCAGACCACCAACGACGTCATCGACACCCTCAACGACTTGCTGGAGAACTCGCGCGACGGCGAGTACGGCTTCCGACTCTGCGCCGAAGAAGTCGAGAACAGCAGCCTGCGCACCACCTTCAGCACCCGTGCCGCCGAATGCGCCCAGGCCGCTCGCGAACTGGAGGAGGTGGTGATCCGCCTGGGCGGCAAGCCCGCCGACGGCGGCACCGCGTCCGGCGCACTGCACCGCGGCTGGGTGCATGTGAAGGGCGCCGTCGGGGCCAACAGCGAAGAGTCCATGCTCGAAGAATGCGAGCGCGGCGAAGACGCCGCCGTGGCGCGCTACCGCAAGGCACTGCAGCAGGATCTGCCGGCCGATGTGCGCGCACTGATCGAGCGCCAGGCACAGGGCGCGCAGAAGAACCACGATCAGATCAAGCGCCTGCGCGACGAGGCGCGCGCTGCCAGCTAATTGCCCGAATCGCCCAGGCCGCGCGAAAGCGCGGGCTTCGGGCGATCAAGCGGGAAAGCGGGAAAGCGGGAAAGCGGCGTGTTACCAAGGATCGACTGATTCTGCATCGCCGCATCTCTGGCGCTGACGCGCGGCGCCTGACGTCTAACGGTTACGTGTGCACCCACGGACGAAGTCGAAGTCGTCCAGACGATTGCGTTCGCCAGATCAAGTGCCCAGTACATGGCGCAGTTCAACAAGAGGCAACTGCGGCACCATCACGACGCGACCGTCGCTCCCCTTCCCTCTCGCATGATCGGCGCCTGCTGCGCGAAGTTCAGGTTCCTGACCCGCAGTTGAATGATCTCGCTGATTCGAAGCCCAGTGCTGTAAAGCCACCGGGCCAGCAGCCCACACCCCCTTGAACCGGCAAGCACAACGTGCACCTCTTCAACGCAGGTCTGCAGGCTCGCGTTGGTGGCGCTGCGGGTGGTCAGTCCACCTCTGTCCCGTCCAGTTAGACAGGGTGTCTCCGCAGATGGAAACCGGTGATTGCCTTCACCCGGTAAGCGCAGGTCCTCTCGATCTGCAAGCGGTAGTGGATCAACCGCAGACCATCTAGCAAATGGTCCGGCCACAACGGCCGGAACAACTGGCATCATCGGTGCGCTCCAGGCGTCCAGCCAACCTCGCAAAGGTGGTTGTCGGTGTGCCGCTTGTGTTGGAAATTTAATGCTGTAAGCACACAGCCAAATGAGGAAAATCTGATGACGCATCGACGGCTTGCAGTGAGACAAGCCTGCCGATTTAGGGCGCAGTGCGTCTGCCTCGGCGGCATTAGCTGTCGCCCGAGAACACGTTAGGCGCCGAGAAATTAACATGCATATGTCACAGTCAAGACAACCAAAAAGCTGGGTTTCAATTTTTGGGAACGCACAAATCGATCACGACTTGATTACGCTTCAACCCGGAACCTCTCCTGAACTAACGCCCGATGCGGCGCCACAGCCGCCACAGCCGCCACATGCGCTACTTAAGTGTGACGTTGAGTTCGAGCAAGGTTCAATCGAGTGCGAAGTCTTCCCGACAGAATCTGACTCTCGGTGTCAGTTCGTCCTTACTGCGGGCAATTCAGATCTGTTCGTTGGCATGAATGTCCTTGGTGCCCCATACGGCTTTGCGGCTTTCCGCAACAATCAATGGGAGCCGTTAGGCGGAGCCGGACAAGGCTCCAAAATCGAAGCAAACAAGTGGCACAAACTCAAGCTCTCGGTCAACGGCTCTAACCTTGCGCTTCACATTAACGGCGTAGAAGTTGCTCGAGCTTCCCATCGCTTAACAAAAGGCCAAATTGGAATTTGGCTTCAAGGCGCAGGTCCGACGGCGGTGCGAAATCTGAAAATTTATTCAGCCGAGCCTGTGTGCTTCGTTGTGATGCAGTTCTCTGCTGAGTTCAACGAGTTGTACTCAGAAGTCATACGCCCGACGTGCGAAGCGTATGGCTACAAAGTTGTGAGAGCGGACGACTACTACAGCACTGGGCTCATCATTGAAGATATTACACGCTCAATCAGAGAATCTTCGGTTGTCCTTGCTGACGTTACGCCAAACAACCCAAATGTTTTCTATGAAGTTGGCTTTGCGCATGGCATTGGGAAACCAACAATTCTGTTGAGCGACCGTAAGCGTGAAAAGCTGCCCTTCGACATTTCCGGGTTCAGAACACTCTTCTACGACAACACAATTGGCGGCAAGTCAGCCGTCCAAGATCGGTTGCGGAAGCACCTTGAATCCATCGCAGCGCCTAACTGATCGGTCAAGCGGACGCCAACAAGGGTCATGTCTTCGGCATGCTTATAACTCTTGTTGGAACCCTCCGCACCTGCGGTGCTCCGGCGCCGCTTACCTTGGGCGTTAGTCAGTACAGGAGCGGCCATGCCAATTTGGGAAGTGGAGCTTCCGCAAAACACAGTTGCCGAACTGCAGAATTCATTCGACCTCGGCCCCATCATTGACGACGCCGGCCGACGCTTCCTCATCGAACGCGCGGTAGATAAGATCGGCGCTTTGAAGGTGATCGTCTACTCAGACGAGCACCCGCCACCGCACTTCCTCGTGAAGTGCTCTGAGGGCTCGTGTCGTTTCGAAATTGATGACTGTTCGCCGCTGGACGATGGCCTCAAAAAGTTTCGACGGAACATCAAGGCTTGGCACAAGCAGAACCGACAGGTTCTCATTGACGCCTGGAATGAGTCGCGGCCTAGTGACTGCCCGGTCGGTGAGTTTCGCGAGAAAGGGTGAGGGTGCTGCCTAACTTGTCGGTCGACTCGGCCACGTTGCGGCACGGCGCCGCAAGGCGCCGTTGGATATCCTGCACTTCGCTGCGCCTTGCCGCAACGTGCCGGTCACCCTTCCGTTAGACCTCGCCGAAAATGAACCGCATTCAGCCAGAGTCCAAGCGAATTCGAAAATTTCGCGAAGAATTGATCGGGAACATTCCTCGGTCACCAAACAATGCTGAAACCCTTGCAGCACTTAAGGCCAGGTCGCTAGGGGAGCTTTTGATCGTCTACATCAACAATGCAGCCAGATTCGTTCCACCAAGGCCTCGATCTGTCTTTATCGAGCCAACCGTAACGCACGACCCCAGGTGGCGATCGCTAGGCTCTGATGCAAAGCAACTATTTGAGAAGGCCCGGGCGGGCGTCGATTTGATGCCCCACCTTTCACTGAAAATACATAAGGAAGGTTTCTCCCTCGCGACCACTTCATTTGACCCTGAGGTACGAGACAAGTGGGCAGACAAAGACTTTATTCTGAATGTCATGGGTTACCATCATTTTCATCTAAGTCACGACATTGAAAGGAAGGGCCATGCCAAGCGCACCAATGATGTACTTTTCGCCCAAGTAACTCGGAATGACTTTATCGCCATAGGCTTCTTTGATCACTCGGTCTTCGAATCGACCTCCCGCTCCCCAAACCAAATGTCGGCAGAAAGAGACCGACTTTGGCGAATATTTCAAGCTCGATCTAGTCGAGCAATTCCACCAGGCGTCGCGTACATGCCTTGGTCTATCTCCTCGTCTGGTCACTGCACACATCACGTCTTTATGGCCAGCCGTTATGCGCGAACTATTGCATCTATTGATCCAACGCTCGAGGATGCCAGCTATCTGAAGGCAATTTTTAGGGCACCCCCTAACGACGGTGCACCTGAAAAGTACCGTCTTTCCTGGCGGTTAGAGTTCCTTGATTTGGGCGTCTATGATGAAGTTTCAAATGTGTTCTGCGTTGCTGAGAAGGGGCCACTTTAAAGTGAAGCAGCAATATAGCGCGCAGGGTCTAACTGGCGGTTGAGCGCGGACGCTAACACTGGCCATGCCTTAGGCATTTTCATGGCCACTGTTGGTTTCCTCCGTCTTTGGCTCCGGCGCCGGTTAACCTGAGCGTTGCGTCCCATAAGGTGGGCGAGGACGCGCTTGCGACCGCGCCCTGCGCCCGGCCCCAGCCGAACTAAGGCGCAGCGCGCAGGAAGGCAGCGACGGGCTCCAACTGTTCAGGCACGTTCAGCGCAGGCGCATGCCCGCAACCCACCACCTCCAGCACCGTCAGCCGCCCCGCCGCACCCGGCCCGCGATGGCGCATCGCCTCGACAGTCTCCGGCAGCACCAGGTCCGACTCGGCGCCACGCAAGATCATCACTGGCACTTCGATGGCGTCGTAGTGCGACCAGATCAGATAGTCGTCGTCGTGCACGGTGAACTGGCGCACCATGGCCGGGTCGTAGTGCGGCGTGACGCGCCCGTCCGCTAGGCGGCGGGTCGAGGTTTCGGTCATGCGCCGCCACTGCGCATCGCTGAGCCAGCCGTAGGGCTTGTAGACGGTGCGCAGAAAAGCTTCCAGTTCGCTCACCGTGTCGAAGGCGGGCGGATTGCCTGCATAGGCCTTGATGCGCTCGATGGCCGCGGCGGCCAGTTGCGGCGCGTTGTCGTTGAGCACCAGCGCGGCGATGCGCTTCTTCATCGCCGGGACCACGAGGCCGGATGCGCACACCGTGCCGATGGCGCCGCCCATGGAGGTGCCCACCCAGTGCACGCGGGCCAGGCCCAGGTGCTCGCACAGCGCATCGGCCAGGCGCGCATAGAAGGCCAGCTGGTATTCCTCGTCAGGCGCCGGGCTCCACTGGCTGAGGCCGCGGCCCAGGGTGTCGGGGCAGATCACCCGCCAGCCATCGCCCACCAGGTGCACTGCCAGCTCGTCCATGTCGCGGCCCGTGCGGGCCAGGCCGTGCCACGCGATCACCGCGGGCGCGGCCGGGTCGCCCCAGTCCATCCAGTGGATCTCGCGGCCGACCAGCTGCGCGTAATGGGAAGTGGGGGTGACGCTCATTTCGCGCTCCTGCTGCGCAGCTTGCCGACGATGCCGGTGGGGAAGTAGTAGACCGAGAGCACGAACAGCACGCCCAGCCACAGCAGCCAGCGGTCGGGCGAGAGCACGGCCGACAGCCAGGGCAGGCCGCTCGCCGCCTCGCTGCCCAGGCGCAGCAGGTCCTGCAGGTAGCTCTGCGCCACCACGAACAGCACCGCGCCGATGGCCGCGCCGTAGATGGTGCCCATGCCGCCGATCACCACGATCAGCAGCACGTCGACCATGATCTCGAAGCTGAGCGAGGTGTCCGGGCCGTTGTAGCGCAGCCAGATCGCCAGCATGGCGCCGGCCAGCGTGGCGAAGAGCGCCGACAGCACGGCCGACAGCGTGCGGAACACCACCACCCGGTAGCCGATGGCCTCGGCGCGGAACTCGTTCTCGCGGATCGCCTGCAGCACGCGGCCGAAGGGCGAGTTGACGATGCGCAGCAGCGCCAGCACCAGCACCACAGCCAACACGAAGAGCAGGTAGTAGCACAGCAGCCGGCCGTCGAGCGAGACGCCGAGGAAGGGCTCCTCGCTGAACTCGAAGCTGGGCGAGATCAGTTCGGGCAGCTTGAAGGTCAGCCCGTCCTCGCCACCGGTGAAGTCCGACAGCTGCGAGGCCAGCGTCTGGAAGGCCGAGGCCACCGCCAGCGTGATCATGGCGAAGAAGATGGCCCGCACCCGCAGCGAGAACAGGCCCACCGCCAGCGCCAGCACCAGCGAGACGGCCAGCGCGCAAAGCACGCCGACGATCACCGCGTCCCAGCCCGCGCCCATGCGCGTGGCGGCGATGGCCACGCCGTACGCGCCGATGCCGAAGAACATGGTGTGGGCGAAGCTCACGATGCCGGTGTAGCCCAGCAGCAGGTCGAAGCTGGCCACCAGCACGATGAAGACCAGGATCTTGGCCGCCACGTTGAGCGCCTTGACGCCCGGAAACAGGAAGGGTGCGAAGGCCAGGCCCAGCAGCACCGCCAGCAGCAGCACCGCCAGCACCTTGCTGCGCGGCAGGTCGTTGGAGAGAAGGCGTCGAAGCATGATCGGTCCCCTTCCCTTTCAGCGGCTGCCCGCCACGGGGTAGACCCCTTGGGGCCGCCACAACAGGATCGCCACCATCAGCGCGATGTTGGAGAACAGCGCCACCTTCGGTGCGACGAAGCCGGTGTAGTTGGCCATCAGCCCCACCAGCAGTGCGCCGATCAGCGCCCCCGTGGTCGAGCCCAGGCCGCCGATGATGATGACGATGAAGATCAGCACGTTGACCTGCGCGCCCATCTGCGGGATCACGTTCTGCTGATACAGGCCCCACATCACCCCGCCCAGGCCGGCCAGCGCGCTGCCCGCCACGAAGATGCCGATGAAGAGCACGCGGATGCGGTAGCCGAGGGACTCGACCATCTCGCGGTCCTGCACGCCGGCGCGGATCAGCAGGCCGATCTTGGTACGGGCCAGCGTCCAGGCCAGCAGGCCGAAGACCAGCGCGCCGACGATCACGGCCAGCACGCGGTACTTCTCCACCGCCGCATCGCCCCACAGCCAGGAGCCGCGCAGGCCCTCGGGCAGCGGCAGCGGAATCTGCGCCGGGCCCCAGATCACCTTGATCAGCTCCTCGCCGATGATCATGCCGCCCATGGTGATGAGGATCTGCTTCAGGTGCTGGCCATAGACCGGCCGCACGATGAAGCGCTCGAAGGCCAGGCCCACGGCGCCGGCCACCAGCATCGCGACCACCATGGCCGGCAGCACCGCCACCAGGTTGGTGAGGATGGAGCTGGACTGCGTCCAGTCGCCCATGGCGCCCAGCACGCTGGTGGCGACGAAGGCACCCAGCGCGATGAACACGCCGTGGCCGAAGTTCAGCACGTCCATCAAGCCGAAGACCAGCGTGAGGCCCGAGGCGATGATGAACACGATCATGCCCATCGCCAGGCCGGCGATGGTCAGCGTGAGCCAGGTGGAGGGCGAGCCGACCAGCGGCAGGGCCACCAGCGCGAGCGCGGGCACCAGCAGCAGCGGCTTCCAGTCGATGTCTTTGGCGAGGGTCGTCATAGGGCCAGTCCCAGCAGGCGCTGCTGCAGTTGCGTGTCGGCCGAGAACTCAGCCATGCCGCCGGCGTGCACCACGCGGCCGTTGTCCATCACGGCCACGGTGTCGCCCAGGCGCTGGGCGAAGTGGATGTTCTGCTCCACCAGCAGGATGGTCACGCCGCTGGCCTTGAGCTCGGCGAAGGCGTCGATCATGTTGTTGATGATGGCTGGCGCCAGGCCCTTGCTGGGCTCGTCGATGATGAGCAGCTCGCGCGGCTCGACGATGGCGCGCGAGACGGCCAGCATCTGCTTCTGCCCGCCGGAGAGCTTGCCGGCCGGGTGGTTCCAGAACTTCTCCACCGCGGGGAATAGCCGGAAGATCCACTTCAGCCGCGCCTCGTCCATGTCCTGCGCACGGCGGGCACCGCGGGCGGCCAGCAGCATGTTCTCCTTGACCGTGAGGTCCGCGAAGATGCCCATGGTCTCGGGCACGTAGGCGATGCCAAGGTCGGCGATCTGCGGCGTGGGCAGGTTGGCGATGCTCTTGCCGCCAAACTGCACGCGGCCCTGCGCCACCTTCCACAGGCCCATGATCGTGCGCAGCGTGGTGGTCTTGCCGGCACCGTTGCGGCCCAGCAGCATGGTGAGCTGGCCCTTGGGCACCGCCAGGTCCACGCCATGGAGGATGTGGTACGCGCCGATGTGGGTGTGCACGCCTTCGAGGGTGAGCAATGCGTCGTTCATGCCGCCTCCTTCGCCACGCCCAGGTAGGCTTCCTGCACGACCGGCGAGGCGATCACCTCGGCCGGTTCGCCGTCGGCCACCAACGTGCCGTTGTGCAGCACGATGATGCGGTCGGCCAGCTCGCGCACCACGTCCATCTTGTGCTCGACCAGCAGGATGGTCTTGCTCTTGTCCTGCTTGAGGCGGCGGATCAGGTCGAGGATGACCGGCGCCTCGGCCGCGTTCATCCCCGCCGTGGGCTCGTCGAACATGAACACTTGCGGTTCCAGCGCCATCAGCAGCGCCACTTCCAGCTTGCGCTGGTCGCCGTGCGGCAGGCTCGCCACCACATCGTGCTCGCGGGCCTTGAGGTTGGTCTCGGCCAGCAGCGCATCGGCGCGTTCGGTGAGCGCACGGTGGTCGCTCCAGATGCTCCAGAGGTTGAGGCCGCGCCGGTGCGGCCCTTCGTGCGCGGCCTGCACGGCCAGGCGCACGTTCTCCAGCACCGTGAGGTTGGGGAACAGGTTGGTCAGCTGGAAGGCGCGGCCCAACCCGGCGCGGGTGCGGGCCGAGGCCGGCAGCGCCGAGAGGTCGCGGCCATTGAGCAGCACCTTGCCCTCGGTGGCCTTGAGCTGGCCCGAGACCAGGTTGAAGTAGGTGGTCTTGCCCGCCCCATTGGGGCCGACGATGGCCGTCAGCGTGCCCGGCGCAAAGCGGCAGCTGACGGCATTCACCGCCACATGCCCGCCGAAGCGGATGGTGAGGTTCTGGGTTTCAAGCAATTGCGGAAGTCCTGGCGCGTTCAGTAGCAGGTGCCGACTTCGTAGTAGCCGGCGGCGGTCTTCTTCAGGGTCGTCTCGATGTAGATGTTCCACAGACCCATGCCCTGGTTGGAGCCATAGGCATAGGTGAAGCCGTAGAGCGCATAGGCCCGCGCGGCCAGGGTGTGGCTGTAGTTGTCGGTGGTGGTGCACACGGGCGTCATCCCGGTGGTGCTGGCCGTGGCGACGACCGACGCGGCGCCGCGGGCGCCGGCCCCGTTCACCGCGCGCACCGTCCAGTCATAGCTGCTGCCGGCGACGAGGTCGGTGTCGGTGTAGCTGGTGGCGGTGAGCGGCGTGGCATTGCGCCGGCCGCCGTTGCGGTAGACCACGTAGCCCGCCGCACCCGGCACGGCGGACCAGGCGAGCTTCATGCTGCTGGCCGTGGCGGCCGATGCCGTCAGGCCGCTTGGCGCGGCAAGCGCAGCCGTGGCGGCGCCGCCGGACAGGTGCCTGACCATGGCCTGGATCGCGGCCATCTGCGGGCCGGCCTTCTTCGCATAGTCCGCGCTGTCGTAGCCCCACCAGTCCCAGCAGCCGTTGGTGGCCGTCACGCCGGTCTGCGGATAAAGCACCACGATGTTGTTGGTGTCGGCCCAGCGGTTGTAGCCCGTGTTGCGCACGTACTGCTGGCCGATCTGCGCCGTGTTCTGCTTGCAGCCATGCAGCGCCACGTGCAGCCGGCAGGTGGCGCCACCGCTGGCGCAGGGCGCCGGCACATAGGCCCAGCCTGTCTGCGCCATCGCGTGGCCGCCGACGAAGCCGCGCTGGTCGAACTCGACGAAGCTGCCATCCAGCGTGCCCACGTTGCGTGGGTTGAGCGTGCCGTAGATCTGCTGCAGCAGCGCGCCGGCCAGGTCGAAGTTGCAGTCGTCGATGTAGGGGTCGCCCTTGACCGAGCAGGCGCTGCCATAGTCGTCGGTGACGAAGGAATGCTCGGCCGCCAGGTCCTTTTTGTAGGCGATGTTGGCCGCGGGCACGAAGGCGCCGTAGTAGCTGCGCAGGTCGTCCATCACGGCGGTCTTGACCACGCTGTCGAGCGTGCCCGAGAACAGGTAAAGCCGGCTGGCCGCGAGGTTGGACACCGGGTCGATGACGCCGCTCGCCGCCCAGTTGTTGGTGGTGGTCACCAGGCTGCTGACCGGGATGCTGGTGTCATGCGCCATGCAGCGGCCGGTGGCATAGACCACCGAGCCTTCCGCACAGTAGTACGGCCCGCCCGCCACCACGCCGGCGCCCTTCTTGAACGTGGCCGAGTACGCCACATGCAGCTGCACGGCCATGTAGCCGCCCGAGGACACGCCCGACACGCTGACCTGCGCCGGGTCGATGTTCAGCTCCGGCAGCGGCACCGCCGCCGCCGCGCCAGCCATCAGCCAGGCCGACACGAGCACACCGGCGGCGCGCCTGAGGGGCGCGGTGAACTTTTGCATGGTCCGTCTCCCGAGAAAGCGAAGAGCAGGTGTTGGGCTGTGCGGGGACACCCACGGAACCGGCTTTGCCGGGCCGTCGGGTGTGCCCCCTTCGAGGAGAAGGGGGAGCCGCGAAGCGGCATGGGGGATGTCGCCTTGTTATCTCTTGTTGCGGATCGGAATGTCCATCTCGGACGGCTTGATCTCATGCACCAGCTCCGGCACGCCCCAGGCGAAGGCCGGGTCCACCTTGATCTTGAAGTGGTACATGCTCTGCAGCGCCTGGTGGTCTTCCTTGCGGAAGGTCATGGTGCCCTTGGGCGTGTCGAAGCTCATGCCTTCCATGGTGGAGATGAGCTTGTTGGTGCCGGTGTCGCCGCCCGTCTTCTTGAGTGCGGTGACGACGGCCATGGCGGCCGAGAAGCCGCCGGCGGTGAAGAAGTCCGGCGGGCTCTTGAATTCCTTGTAGTGCATGGACACCAGCGCCTCGTTCACCGGGTTCTTCGGGATGCCGAAGTAGTAGTAGGTCGCGCCTTCCATGCCCGGGAAGTTCTTGTAGCTGGCCATGGCCGGCAGGATGTTGCCGCCGGTGGCGATCTCGATGCCGTAGCGCTTCAAGTCCAGATCGGCGATCTTGAAGGGGTTGCCCGCGCCGGCCCAGACGATCCAGATCACCTTGCGGCCGGGCTGGTCCTTGAGCTTGTCGATCAGGCGCTGCGCACCGGCGGTGAAGTCGGTGGTGTTCTGCGGCAGGTATTCCTCGTGGACGATCTTGGCCTTCTTCACCGCGTCCTTGAAGGCCTTCACGCCGTCGCGGCCGAAGGCGTAGTCCTGGGCCAGGGTGGCGATGGTGGTTCCCGGCTTGTCGAGCGCCACGGCGTTGGAGATGGCGTCCTGGCTCGAATTGCGGCCAGTGCGGAAGATGTACTTGTTCCACTTGTCGCCGGTGATCGAGTCGGCCACGGCGGGCTCGACGATCAGCAGCTTCTTGTATTCCTCGGCCACCGGCAGCATCGCCAGTGCCACGCCCGACGACGTGGGGCCGACGGCCAGCGCGGCCTTGTCGTCGGAATAGGCGGCGGCCAGCTGCGACTTGCCCAGGTCGGGCTTGCCCTGGTCGTCCTTCTCGATCACGACGATCTTCTTGCCATTGACCATCATCGTGCCGCCGGTGGCGTAGTCCAGGCCCATCATCAGGCCGGTCTGGGTCTGCTTGCCGTAGGCCTCCAGCGGGCCGGTCTTGCTGTAGACGTGGGCGATGCGGATTTCGTTGGACTGGGCCCAGGCGGGGGCGGCGATGGCGCCGGCCAGGGCGGCGCAGGCGATGAGGTGGCGACGTTGCATGCGGTTGTCTCCTTGTGACGGATGCCTGGATATTGCACACGCCGTGCCAACGCATCAAGCCCTTATCGATCAAAGACTTGCTACGTGAATCGAGAGCGAATGCCTGAAATCAATACAGGCAGAACTGTCTATTAATCAGACAGTTGTTTGTTCAATGCTCAGGGTTTTCCAGGCGTCCATAGAGCGTCGCCCGCGAGATTCCCAGCAGCCGCGCCGCCTTGAGCTTGTTGCCCGCCGTGTGGGCCATGGCCGCGTCGATGGCGCGACGCTCCAGTTGGGCCACCTGCTCGGCCAGCGGGCGCAGCAGCCCACTGCCAGGCGCTTCGGCCGCGGCCTGCGCCGGCGAAGGCTCCGGCGCCGCGGCCGGTGCCACCTCGCCCACACCAGCCTCGCGCAGGATGCGCGTGAGCTGCGCGGCATCCACCCGCTGTGCGTCGCTGCGCATGGCCACCTGCTCCAGCACGTTGCGCAGCTCGCGGATGTTGCCGCGCCAGTACTGGCCCGCCAGCAGGGCCAGCGCATCGGGCAGCAGCTCGGGCGGCGCATCGCCGGTGCGCTGGGCCACCTCGTCGCCCAGGGCCTCCACCAGCGCCGGGATGTCGCCGCGCCGCGCGCGCAGCGGCGGCACGCGGATGGGCAGCACGTTGAGGCGGTAGTACAGGTCTTCGCGAAAGCGGCCCTGCGCCACCAGCGCCGGCAGGTCGCGCGAGGTCGCGGCGATCACCCGCGCATCGAAGGCCACCAGCCTGTTGGAGCCCAGCGGCTCGATCTCGCCCTCCTGCAGCGCGCGCAGCAGCTTGGCCTGCAGCGAGAGCGGCATGTCGCCGATCTCGTCCAGGAACAGCGTGCCGCCGTCGGCGAACTTGAACTTGCCCTCTCGACCGCGCCGGTCCGCACCGGTGAAGGCGCCGGGCGCGAAGCCGAAGAACTCGGCCTCCAGCAGCGTGTCGGGCACGGCCGCGATGTTGACGCTGACGAAGGGCCCGGCCGCGCGCGCCGAGGCGCCGTGGATGGCATGGGCCAGCAATTCCTTGCCGGTGCCCGTCTCGCCGAGCAGCAGCACCGGGCTGGTGGACTGGGCTGCGCGCCGCGCATGGCGCTTGACCTCCACCGCCGCCGGGCTGCTGCCGATGAAGCTGGCGAAGCTGTACTTGGCCTGGCGAGGCAGCCCGCCTTCGAGGCCGTTGCGCGCTGCGCGGCTGGCCTGGCTGGCCAGCTCGCGCCGGGCCTCGTCCAGGTCGCGCTGCAGCAGGGCGAACTTGGCCACCAGCGGCTGCAGCGTGGTCTGCGGATGGTCGAAGAGCACGATGCCGATGGCGCCGATCACCGGCCCGGTGCCGTCGTCGTGCTCCTCGCGCAGCGGCAGGCGGCTGACGACGAAGGTGCCGGCCTTGTTGGTCAGCAGGTCCACCAGCACCGGCTCGCCGGTCTCCAGCACGCGGCGCATCTGGGTGTTGGGGATCACCTCCTCCACCATGTGGCCGACGAACTGGTCCACCGAGTCGAAGCCCAGCGCCGGCAGGAAGCGGCGGTAGCCTTCGTTGACCCACACGATGCGGCCGCTGCGGTCGATCAGGAACATGCCCTGGCTGATGCTGGAGAACAGCTGGAACATCGAGCGCGCCGCCAGCGCGAGGATGCCCTGGGCGTCCTGCGGCAGCGTGGGGTCGGAGGGAGCGGCAGACATGGCGCGCGATCGTAGCGGGGCCGATGACGCCGCCGCTCGCAATCGGACCTTCACCAACAACCGCGCTCATAGAGCGTCACCACGCAGGCTCCCCCCAATCCGAGGTTGTGCTGCACCGCCAGGCGGGCGTCTTCGACCTGGCGTTCGCCGGCCTGACCTCGGAGCTGCCAGACCAGCTCGCAGCATTGCGCAAGTCCGGTCGCACCCAGCGGGTGGCCCTTCGACAACAGTCCGCCGGAGGGGTTGGTCACAACCTTCCCCCCGTAGGTGTTGTCGCCATTGAGCACGAAGCGCTCGCCCTCGCCCTCTTCGCAAAGCCCAAGCGCCTCGTACGACAGGAGTTCGTTCTGCGCGAAGCAGTCGTGCAGTTCGACCACGTCCACATCTGCGGGGTCCACACCCGCCTGTTCGTAGACGGCGCGGGCGGTCCGCCGGGCCATGCCGAAGCCGACCAGATCCCGCATATCGTGCGTCGCGAACGTGTCGGTCCGATCCGTTGCCAACACCTGTGCTGCAATGCGCACCCGCCCGTCCAGCCCACGCGTACGCGCGAAACGCTCGCTGCATACGACGGCCGCGGCTGCTCCGCAGGTTGGAGGACACGCCATCAGGCGGGTCATCACGTCGGGCCACAACACCGCAGAGTCAAGAACATCCTGGACCGACAGCGGCTGACGGAAGATGGCATGGGGGTTGTGCGCTGCATGCCGGCTGGCTTTGGCTCGGATGGCGGCGAAGGTCGACAGCGCCGTTCCGAAGCGCCGCATGTGCTCAAGGCCTGCCCCTCCGAAGTAGCGCAGGGCCAATGGCAGCTCGTCATGGCCGACGGCCTGGTTCGCGACCAAATCGAATCGTTCGAGCGGCGACGCCATGTCGGGGAAGACCGCCGCCAGGGAGCCGGGACGCATCTGCTCGAAGCCGAGGGCCAGCACACAGTCCGCCGCGCCGCTGGCAACCGCCTGCCGCGCGAGATACAGGGCCGATGAGCCGGTGGCACAGTTGTTGTTGACGTTGACAATGGGCAGACCCGACATGCCGATGTCGTACAGCACGCGTTGTCCCGCCGTCGAGTCCGCGTAAACATAGCCGACGAAGGCTTGGTCCAGGTCGTCGTATGCGAGGCCTGCGTCCCTCAGTGCCTGCCGCGCGGCCTGCGCAGCTTCCCGCGCATAGGACCAGTCTGCATGCGGCCTGCAGAAGCGGGTCATGCCGACCCCTGCCACGTGCACATGGCGCGAGAATCCCTCGACCGCGTCGATACCCGGCCGCGGGGATGCAATGTCGTCTGTCATGTTTCCTCTTTCCTTTGTCGATGAAATATGTCGAGCGGCCCGACGCCGCCCCTGAATCCGGAATCACCCGCGTGCCGATCCGCCCTGACTCATCGCTCCCCCTGCCCCAGACCGTTTTGGTGCAGTGCGCCGTCGAGACGCTCGCGTGCGCCGTTCGCGCCGGCCTCGACCCCGGCGCCGTGCTGGCCCAGGCACAACTGGACCCGTCGTCCTGGGATGCGTCGGGCACCTTGACGGTGGCCGAGTTCTCGCGGCTCTCGAACGCCATCTCGATCCCGATGCGCGACGAGGCGTGCGGCCTGATGTCGCGACCGATGACCGACGGCACGCTCGAGATGCTGTGTCGGGTCGCGGTCTCGACCTCCTCCTTCGAGGAGTGCATGCGCGCCCTGGCCGTCGGGTTGACGGTGACCATGCCCGACTTTTCAGTGCTGGTCGAGGAAGGGCCGCAGACGCTGTCGTGGGTGTTCGTCGAGAAGGCGCCGGTCACGCGCAACCGGCAGCTGCTGTACGAGGTGGTGATCTTCCTGATCTCCTATTCGCTTCTGGCCTGGTGTGTGGGCCGGCGCCCCGATGTGGTCAGTGCCGACCTGCCCTTCGACGCCCCGGACGACCTGCTCGGGGTGCGGCGTCTGCTCCCGGGCCTCGTGCGCGACCGCCAGCCGCGCGCGGCGATCCACTTTCTGCACAGCCAGGCGAGCCTGCCGGTCCAGCGCAAGAGCGGCGACGTGTTGCCGTTCCTGAAGCGCACACCAGGCAACCTGCTGCTGGCGGTCCTCGGGCAGAGCCCGGTGTCGATTCGCGCGCGCGGCCTCATGCTGCAGACCTTTCCCCACCTGCCGGACGCTGCAGAAGTCGCCGGCCGGCTGGCCATGTCGGTCAGGACGCTGCACCGCAAGCTGCATGGCGAAGGCGAGTCGTTCCAGGGCCTGAAGGACCAGGTCCGACGCGACTGGGCGATCGAGCAACTGACGCGGACCACAATGCCGATCAAGGAAATCGCACTCACGCTCGGATTCGCCGACCCGCCCACGTTCGGCCGCGCCTTCACCCGGTGGACCGGCAGGTCCCCGGGCGAATGGCGGCGTGTCGCGGGCGTCAAGGGCGTCTGAGGCCGCCGCACTTCAGCGACGCCGCGCCACCCGCTCAGAATGCTGCCAGGCCACCGCCACACACCATCACCTGCCCGGACACGTAGTCGCTGTCGGGCCCGCAGAACATGCAGACCGCACCCGCCGCCTCTTCAGCGGTGCCGGCCCGCCCGAGTGGAATCTGGGTGCGCAGTTGCTCCAATACCGCATGACCGACGCCCACCGCGATGTGGCGGCCATCGATCCGCAGCGTGGCGGACGCATCGGTCAGCGGCTGGGTCAATCGGGTCTCGATGTGGCCGAAGGCTACGCAGTTCACGTTCACGCCGATCCGGCCCCATTCCTTGGCCAGCGTTCGCGTCAGCGACTGCACGCCGGCCTTGGCCGCGGCGTAGTTCGCCTGCCCAGCGTTGCCGACCAGGCCGACGATCGACGACACGTTGACCACCTTGCGGCGTCGCTCGACCCCCATCTGACTGTCGCGCCGGGCCTGATCTTTCAGCACCGGATAGGCAGCGCGCAGTATCCGGAACGGGGCCGTGAGGTGCACGTCCAACATGGCCAACCACTGCTCGTCCGTCATCTTGTGCAGCGGGCCGTCCCAGGTGTAGCCGGCGTTGTTGACGATGATGTCGAGGCCGCCGAACGCATCGACGCAGGCCGCGACCGCCTGCTCTGCGAAGTTCGCCGCCGTGACGCTGCCATTGAAACCGAGCGCAGAGCCGGAGGCGGCCCCGATGCGCGACAGCACCTCGCCGAGCGGACCGTCGTCGAGGTCGTTGACGACGACGTGCGCCCCGGCGGCCGCCAGCCGTTCGGCGACAGCGGCACCGATGCCCCGTCCGGCACCCGTCACGAGCGCGACGCGGCCCGCCAGCGGCGCAGCGGCGCCCGATGTGCTGCCACCCGCCGTCACGCGGCTCTCTCCCTGCGGGCCGGCTCGCCGCGATCGAACGCGCCCGCCGTGCCGAGTCGGCGCAGTTCGGCGCGCTGCACCTTGCCCGTGGCGGTGACGGGAAGCGCGTCAACGTGCCGCAGGTAGCGTGGCCGCGCGAAGCGCGGCAGCAGCGACTCAGCGGCGTCGCCCAGGGCCTTCAGGTCTGGCACTTGGCCGGGCTGGCGCACGATCGCAAGCATTACCTCGTCCTCGCCACCGCTGATCGGGCTCGCGACCGCGTAGGCAGCCACGCCCGCCACACCGGGCAAGGCGGCCATCACCGCCTCGATCTCGCTGGGCGCGATGTTCTCGCCGCGCCGCCGGATGCAGTCCTTGATCCGGTCGACGAATCGCACCCGCCCGTGTTCGTCGATGACACCGGCATCGCCGGAGTGAAACCACAGGTTGCGCCACGTATCGACCGTCTGATCATGCCGACGGTGATACCCCGTCATGAATCCGAACGGGACCTTGGGTCGCACCAGGATCTCGCCGACCTGGCCCGCGGGCAGCTCCTGGTCGGTGTCCGGGTCGGCGATGACCAAGTCGAAATACGGGGTTGTCCAGCCAGCCGCGTCCCCGCCGTCCTGCCCCAGCCGACCCCACACTGGCATGTTCGCCTCCGTCATCCCGTAGCCGGAGATGACGTCGGCGATGCCGAAGCGCTCCCGCAGCGCCGCATGGAGCGACGGGATCGCTGGCGCGTTGCCGACGGCACGCAGCCGGTGTGACCGATCCTGAGAGGTCGGCGGCTGCGCGCAGATGAACGCGGCCACCGTACCCAGGCAGTTCGTGAGGGTGGCCGCGTGTTCCCGAATATCGGACAGCCATGCGGCCGCGGAGAACCGTGCCCGCACGAACGCCGGGATGCCTGCGACGAGCGCAGCGCCCAGTTGCATCAGCAGGCCGTTCGCATGGTGCAGCGGGAGCACGACGTAGTAACGGTCGTCGTCGCCGATCTCCAGCGCGCCGACAGCTCCGATGGCATACAGCGCGCAGTGCGCGTGGGGCATCAGCACGCCCTTGCTCGGGCCAGTGGTGCCCGACGTGTACATCACGCACGCAATGTCCTTCGGTCGGGGCGGTGGATGATCGCCCACGGCGGCCTCGCGCCAGCCGGCCCAGTCGATCCGCGACAAGCTGGCCGGGACTGGCGCCGCCTCGCCGATGTGCAGCACACGTTCGAGCGTCGGGCTCGGTCCGATCGCTTCCTCGATCGCACCGACCAGGGCTCCGTCGACGATCGCGAGGCGAGCGCCACTGTCCTCAAGCGGGTGACGCAGGAACGCACCGCGCAGTTCGGTGTTGAGAATCACGGCCACGGCGCCAAGGCACTGGAGACCGAGCCAGGCGCGAACAAAGTCGGCGTGGCCTCCGGCGACGAGCGCAACGAAATCGCCACGGCGCACGCCATGCCCCGCCAGGAATGACGCCACGCGCAACGCGTCACGATGGGCGGCGCCGAAGCTCAGCGTCTCCCCGCCGATGAAGGTCAGCCAGGTAGCGTCCGGGCGGAATCGTGCCTGTTCCGCGAGCGCATCGACCAGCGTCGCGCCCGCCGGGTCGGTGAATTTGCTGTAGCGCAGGGTCGTGGTCATCAGTTCGTCCTCGAAGCCGGTGCGGGAGGCAATGCGCGCAAGCCCTCGCGCGACACGAATGCCGGGCTGATCGCGTCCTGCTGCCCGATGCCGGGGCGGGTCCAGTCGCACACGCCGTTGGGAAATACTGCCGCGAGGCGCGCCTGCTGCGACGCGGTCAGCAGGCCGTGGTATCGGGTGATGTCCATCGGCTTGAGTGCGCATTTCAGAATGTCCTCGGCGAGCGGGCCGCCGGCCACCTGCCGCGGTGACCGCGACGGCTTCAGGAACGGATCCTGCTCGCACACCGCCATATCGGTGATGCGGGTGCTCTGCGTCGCGTCGGACGAGAGCAGGCAGAAATCACTCGCGCCGGCAGGCTTATGCGAGCGCACCTTCGCAGCCAGCGGCGCGCTGCCCGTGTCCGCGCCCACGGCGGCGAGCCAGGCGTCGAGGGTGTCCAGCGCCTCGCGCTGCAGAGCCGGTGAAGGCGACAGGCCGTTGCGGCCGAAGCGCCACATCACGTGGTTGCCATGGTCACCCTGGCTCTTGTCCAGCCGCTCGCGCATGCTGAAACTTCGCCAGATGTGGTGCACCGGATACGCCGAGGATGCGCCGCCCGGCGTGGGCATCGACGAATCGTCGTAGCCCCGAAGGTCGATCATCGCGGTGCCCGCCATTTGGCGTCCGCTCGCAACGAGGCCGGACCGATAGGCGATGCCGAGCGCACCGCTGTCGGCCACCGACCGGGCCGGCTGCGCTTCGTAGTCCCCGTTGCTGCCGCCGACGATCTCGTTGATCGTCACGAACTCCTCGGCGCTGATCGCCCCAGACAACAGAGCCGACAGGCCGTACTGGACGCCTTCGTTGTCCCGCGTGATCAGAGCACGCGAACCATCCGCTGTCTTGCCGAAGATGGATGCCGACCAGTCCCAGCCGCTGCAGCGCGCACCCGTCGGGTTCGACGTCGGCGAGTACACCAGGGATGCCGGCAACTGGCAGTTGTTGGTCGATGCGCCTGTCGCGATGTTGCCCGAGGCGTCGACGAAACGCGTCGTATAGATGCCGGGCTTGGACACGCCGCCGAACGCATTGAACCAGGCGTTGCAGGCGGACGCGTCGGGGTGGCCGTTGATGGCTCCCTTCCTGGCGTCGATCTGCGCTGGCGTCAGTCCGGCCATGAGGGCGGACCAGGCGGGCTTGGCATAGGCCTCGACGAGCCAGGCGCAGTCGCTGACTTCGATGCCGGTGGTCTCCTGGTCGGGGAAGGTGCAGGTGACGATGACGCCGTCGAGCAGGCCGGGCGCCAATGAGTTCGCCACGTTCGAGTTGATCGCGCCGCCGGAGCAACCCGTCGCGATCGTGTAGCGGATCGGCCCGTAGGTCTCGGCGATGTGCTCCTTCATCATCATCACCGTCTCGGCCATCACCAGACGATTCGAGTTGGCCCCCGAGTCCGTCATGCTGTTCGCAACCCACAGGTAGCCGCGTCCGATCACGTCGGCGCCCGTCGGCCAGTTGGTCGCCGGCCGGACCTGACGGCGCGGCTGTCCGGTGTCGGCACCGAAGGGGTAGTACACCTTGCCGCTCCATTGCGGCTGCGGCGACCGGGCGGTCCAGTCCCGGGTCGGATCGAACAGCGTCGCGATGTCGTAGATGCCGCGGTTGAGGGTGCCGCGCTCGACGCGGACGATGAAAGGCACGGTCGCTCCGGCGTCCGTGGTGGTGGTGGCAAGATCACCGGGCCGGGGTGCGGCCGGGTCGTAGGGCTTGAAGCAGTTGTTCGAGTTGGGGGCCGGGAGGGCAGGCGGCGTGGTCGCTGCGAAGTTCACCGCGGGGAACGGGTCGGGCAAGCCAAGCGCGCAGTTGGCGGCGGTGCTCTTGTAGTAGAGCTTGAACTCCGTCGCGATGTTGCATTGCGCGTCGACGGCCACCGTTCCAAGTCCGCTCGGCGCCGTCGCGGGCGTGCTCGAGGTGGCTGCCTGGGGTTGCGGCGTGGCGCAGAAGAAGGGCGTGATCTGTGGTCCGGACAGCACCGGGCCGCCGCGGGGGTGGTTGGTCACCGCCAAGCTTGCGGCACGCGCACCGGACGCCGAAGCAGACACCACATTCTCACCGTCGACCAGGCCGCTCACGTAGCCCGTGATCCGACCGTCCGCCGCTGTAGCGAAGGCATCGCTGACATCGCGGCCGCCCACGGCGACCTTCAGGGTCGAGGCTTGTGCACCGGACGGCAGCACGACTTCGAGGGTCACATCACCGCCACTGACGAGGTCGGCCCGGTTGGATGTGGTCCTGATCTGGATGGCCGCCAACGGCATCGGGATCTGGCCTGGATCTGCGGGCGTCGAGTTCTGGACCGGAGTCCACACCGCACCATTGCCACCACCGCTGCCGCCGCACGCGGCCAGTGTTGCTACCAGTGCGGCCGTCAGCCAGCGCAGCGTGGCGCGCCGCGCAGTTCTCTCATTCATCACTCTGTCTCCTGTTGATGTTGTTGTCCCGGCACGCAGGATCTGCGCTGGTCCGCCGTTCATCCTGTCTGCGCGTTGATGGCCCGCCTCGGTGGCCGGCAGACTCCGTTGTGCGGTGAATTGTTTGCAGCGGGAGGGGGTCCTAACCAGGGCCGCTGGCGTCAGTCTTTGTGCACATCGCGCCAGTGCCGGAGGCCGCATGCCAAGATGCATCAGAGCAAGAAGGGCAACCCGTGGCACTTCGGCATGAAGGCCCACATCGGCGTGGATGCCGGCTCAGGGCTGGTGCACTGGCGCGTCTTTTCAGGGCGGGCCTTTCGACGCGCTGCCTGCCTGCGTACCCTTCTGGCGTCCAAGATTTAATCAATCGATTGATTCTGTGTTTCAATCACAGCGCCATGCCCATCCCAGTTCCCGCCAAGGCAGCCCGGGGCGACGGGGCCGAGGCCCGCCAGCGCCTGCTGCTGGCCGCGCTCGCCCTGTTCGCCGACCAGGGCTTCGCCAAGACCTCCACGCGCGCCATCGCCGCGGCCGCCGACATGAACATCGGCGCCATCAGCTACTACTTCGGCGACAAGGCCGGGCTGTATGCCGCCTGCTTCACCGAACCCCTGGGCGGCACGGCCGAAGAGACCACGGCCCGGTGGTCCGCGCCCGGCCTGTCGCTCGGCGAGGCGCTGGCCGTGTTCATGGGCGCATACCTGGCGCCACTCAAACTGGGCGAGCCGGTGCGCCAGTGCATGCGGCTGCACCTGCGCGAGATGCTGGAGCCCAGCAGCCAGTGGGCCACCGAGGTCGAGCGCGACATCAAAGCCCCCCACCAGGCCATGGTGCGGCTGCTGGCCCGCCACCTGGATGCCCGGGTGGACGACGACGTCCACAGGCTGGCCTTCGCCATCACCGGCCTGGCCATGCAACCCTATGTGACGCGCGACTTCATCGACATCATCCGCCCCGGCCTGCTGCGCACCGCCCGCGCCGTGGACCAGTGGGCCGAACGACTGACCGGCCTGGCCCTGGCCATGGTGGCGGACGAACGCAGCCGCCGCGCGGCCGACGCTTCCGAGGAACCTTCCGCATGACACCGACAACCGCACCGCGTCGTCCAGTGCCTGGCCGCCTGCTGGCCACCCTGCCGCTCGCGCTGGCCCTGGCCGCCTGCGGCGTGACCCGCCCGCCCGCCGCCGTGCAGGCGCCCGCCCCAGCCCAATGGCGCAGCCCGGTGCCCGCCGACGCCCTGCCTCACCACGGCTCCACGGCGGACCTCACGCAGTGGTGGCGCCAGGCCGGCGACCCATTGCTGGCCGACCTGATCGAGGCCGCCCAGGCTGCCAGCCCCAACGTCGCCAGCGCCGCCGCGCGCGTGACCGAGGCCCGCGGCGCCCGTACCCAGGCCGGCGCCGCCCTGGCGCCGCGGCTGGACGGCAACCTGTCGGCCACGCGCAGCGCCTCGCCGCTCAGCGGCACAAGTACCAGCACCACGACGAACACCAGCAGCACCAGCGTGCCACCGGCGACCGTGCTGCAGGCCACGCTGCAACCCAGTTGGGAGATCGACCTTTTCGGCGGCCTGCGCGCCAGCCGCGACGCGGCCATCGCCCGCCTGGATGCCGGCGAGGCCCGCTGGCACGATGCCCGCATCGCCGTGGCGGCCGAGACGGCCAATGCCTACTTCGCCGAACGCGCCTGCGCCCGCCAGCTGGCCGTGGCCGAGGCTGACACGCGCTCGCGCAGCGAGACCGCCCGCCTCACCGGCTTGTCCGCCGATGCCGGATTCACCGCGCCGGCCGATGCGGCCCTGGCCCGCGCCAGCGCGGCCGATGCCTCGGCCCGGCTCACGCAGCAGCGTGCCCAGTGCCGCGTGCTGCGCCACGGACTGGTCGCACTGACCGGCCTGCCAGCGGAAGATCTCGACCGGCGTCTCGATGCCCAGTCCGCCATCACCGCCCTGCCCACGCCCCCGGCCGTGGACGCCGTGCCGGCCCAGACCCTGTTGCAGCGCCCCGACCTCTTTGCGGCCGAGCGCGCCGTGGCCGCCGCCAGCGCCGAGGCCGGCGCGGCCCAGGCGCAGCGCTATCCGCGCCTGACGCTCAGCGGCAGCGTGGGCCGGCTGCAGCTGCGCACCCAGGGCTTCCGCGCCTCGGTCGACACCTGGAGCGTGGGCCCCGTGGCGCTGTCCGTGCCGCTGTTCGACGGCGGCGTGTCGGCCGCCAATGCCGAGTCGGCGCGCGCCCGCTACGAGGAGGCCGTGGTGCAGTACCGCGCCAGCGTGCGGCAGGCCGTGCGCGAAGTCGAAGAGGCGTTGACCAACCTCGACAGCACCCGCCAGCGCGCCGCCGATGCCGACACCGCCGTCCGCGGCTACCAGGCCGCGCTGGACGCGGCCCAGTCGCGCTACCAGACGGGTCTGGCCAGCCTGTTCGAGCTGGAGGATGCGCGCCGCACCCTGTTCGCCGCGCAGACGGCGCGCGTCTCGCTGCAGCGCGAGAGCAACGAAGCCTGGGTCGCGCTGTACCGCGCGGTGGGCGGCGGCTGGCAACGGCCCGATGCCGACACCGCAGCCACCGCTTTGGCCACCGCTGCCGGCAGGTCGAACGCCGCCGTCGCCGCCCCAGAAGCCAAGGCCGCTCCGACGGCCATCCCGACCACGACCGGCGCCACCGCCACGCCGCACCCCTGAATCCCGCCCCGCGCCCGGAAAGATCACCATGCAACGCTCCCGACGCCCGCTCCTCATCGCGATCCTGGTCGTGGCCCTCGTGGCCGTGGCCGCCTTCTTCCTGCTTCGCGGCAAGTCCGCGGAAGGCGAGGCGAAGAAGGCCGACAAGCCCGCCGCCACCGCCCGCCCTGCCCTCACCGTCACCGTGGTGCAGCCGCAGCCCGCCGAGCTGGTGGCCGGTCTGCCGGCCAACGGCAACATCGCCGCCTGGCAGGAAGCCATCATCGGCTCCGAATCCGCCGGACTGCGTCTGGCCGACGTGCGGGTGAACGTGGGCGACGTGGTGAAGAAGGGCCAGGTGCTGGCCACCTTCTCGGGCGACACGGTGCAGGCCGAGGTGGCCCAGGCCCGCGCCAGCCTGGCCGAGGCCGAGGCCGCCGCGGCCGATGCCGCCGCCAATGCCGAGCGTGCCCGCACGCTGTCGGCCACCGGCGCGCTGAGCCAGGCCCAGATCAATCAGTACCTCACCACCGGCCAGACCGCCAAGGCCCGCGTCGAGGCCGCCCGCGCCGCGCTGCAGGCGCAGCAGGTGCGCCAACGCAACACGCAGGTGCTGGCGCCGGACGACGGCGTCATCTCCTCGCGCACGGCCACCGTGGGCGCGGTGGTGGGCTCGGGCGCCGAGCTGTTCCGCCTGGTGCGCCTCGGCCGGCTCGAATGGCGGGCCGAGGTCGCCTCCAACGAGCTGCCGAAGGTGCGCGTGGGCCAGAAGGCCCGCGTGACGGCCGCCAGCGGCGTCACCGTCGAAGGCACGGTGCGCGCCCTGGCGCCCACGGTCGATCCGCAGACGCGCAATGCGCTGGTCTACGTCGACCTGCCGGGCAACGGCGACGTGCGCGCCGGCATGTATGCACGGGGTGAGTTCATGCTCGGCCGCATCCAGCAGCTCACCGTGCCGCAGTCGGCCGTGGTGGTGCGCGACGGCTTCGCCAGCGTGTTCGAGGTGGCCGCCGACGGCAAGGTGGCCATGCGCCGCGTGACGACCGGCCAGCGCGCGGGCGACCGCATCGCCATCGCCGAGGGCGTGAAGCCGGAGATGAAGCTGGTCGAGCGCGGCGCCGCCTTCCTCAACGACGGCGACGTGGTGCAGGTGCAGGGGCAGGGGCAGCCCACGCCGGCAGCGGCCGCGCCGGCGCCCAAGCAGTGACGCAGGAGCCAAAGCGCATGAACCTTTCCGCCTGGTCGATCCGCAACCCCATTCCGGCGGCGATGCTCTTCGTCCTGCTGACGCTGGCAGGGCTGCTGTCCTTCAAGTCCATGAAGGTGCAGAACTTCCCGGACATGGACCTGCCGGTGGTGGTGGTCACCGCCGCCCTGCCCGGCGCCGCGCCGGGGCAGCTCGAAAGCGATGTGGCGCGCAAGATCGAGAACTCGATCGCCACCATCCAGGGCGTCAAGCACATCACCTCCACCCTGGTCGATGGGCAGGCCACCATCGCCACCGAATTCGAGCTGGAAAAGCCCGTGCAGGAAGCCGTGGACGACGTCCGCTCGGCCGTGAGCCGCGTGCGCGCCGACCTGCCGGCCGATCTGCGCGATCCCATCGTGGCCAAGCTGGAGCTGTCCTCCCAGCCGGTGCAGGCCTACGCCATCGCCTCCGACAACTGGGACGACGAGCAGCTGTCGTGGTTCGTCGACGACACGCTGTCGCGCCGCATGCTGGCGGTGCCGGGCGTGGGTGCCATCACCCGCGTGGGCGGCGTCACGCGCGAGGTGCGCGTCGCGCTCGATCCGGCGCGCATGCAGGCGCTGGGCATCACGGCCGCGACGGTCTCCCGCACGCTGCGCCAGGTGCAGATGGAAAGCGCCGGCGGCCGGGCCGAGCTGGGCGGCGCCGAGCAGCCGCTGCGCACCCTGGCCACCGCCAAGACCGCCGCCGAGGTGGCGGCCATGCAGATCCCGCTGGGCAACGGACGCCATGCGCGCGTGGACGAGGTGGCCACGGTCACCGACACCGTGGCCGAGCCGCGAGCCCTGGCCCTGCTGGACGGCAAGCCGGTGATCGGCTTCGAGATCTCGCGCAGCCGCGGCGCCAGCGAGGTGGAAGTGGGCGACGGCGTGGAGAAGGCGCTGGACAAGCTCAAGGCCGACTATCCGCACCTCACGCTGCAGCGCACCTTCGACTTCGTGGACATCGCCAAGGGCGAGTACGACAGCTCCATGCGGCTGCTCTACGAAGGCGCGCTGCTGGCGGTGGTGGTGGTGTGGCTCTTCCTGCGCGACTGGCGGGCGACCATCGTCTCGGCGGTGGCGCTGCCGCTGTCGGTCATCCCGGCCTTCATCGGCATGCACCTGCTGGGCTTCTCGATCAATATCATCACGCTGCTGGCGCTGTCGCTGGTGGTGGGCATATTGGTGGACGACGCCATCGTGGAGGTCGAGAACATCGTGCGCCACCTGCGCATGGGCAAGAGCCCGTACCAGGCGGCGATGGAGGCGGCCGACGAGATCGGCCTGGCGGTGATCGCCACCACCTTCACGCTGATCGCGGTGTTTCTGCCGACGGCCTTCATGAGCGGCATTCCGGGCCGCTTCTTCAAGCAGTTCGGCTGGACGGCAGCGCTGGCGGTGTTCGCCTCGCTGGTGGTGGCGCGGCTGCTCACGCCCATGATGGCTGCCTACATCCTCAAGCCGCTGGTGGGCCACGACAAGGAGCCGGGCTGGATGCGCAGCTACATGCGCGCCTCGGCCTGGTGCCTGCGCCACCGCGGGCTCACGCTGCTGGGCGCGCTGGTGTTCTTCGTCGGCTCGCTGGCACTGATCCCGCTGCTGCCCTCGGGCTTCATCCCGCCGGACAACAACGTGCAGACGCAGGTCACGCTGGAGTTGCCGCCCGGCAGCAAGCTGGCGGACACGCGCCGCGCGGTCGAGGCGGCCAGCGAGCGCATCCGCAAGGTCGGTCACATCGAAAGCATCTACGTGGCCATCGGCGGCGGAGCGGCGGGCGCCGACCCGATGTCCGGCGGCGCAGGCAGCGATCCGCGCAAGGCCACCCTGACGCTGCGCCTCGCGCCGCGCGGCGAGCGGCCGGTGAAGCAGGTGATCGAGCGCGAGTTGCGGCAGGTGATGGCCGAGGTGCCGGGCGTGCGCGTCAAGGTGGGCCTGGGCGGCTCCAACGACAAATACATCCTGGCGCTCTCCAGCGAGGACCCGCAGGCCCTGGCCACCGCCTCGCGCGATGTGGAGCGCGACCTGCGCACGATTCCCGGCGTGGGCAACGTCAGCTCCAACGCCAGCCTGGTGCGGCCCGAGATCGCGGTGCGGCCCGACTTCGCCGGCGCCGCCGACCTGGGCGTGACCAGCAGCGACATTGCCGAGACGCTGCGCGTGGCCACGGTGGGCGACTACGAGCAGTACCTGCCCAAGCTCAACCTGGCGCAGCGGCAGGTGCCGATCGTGGTTCGGCTGGACGACAGCGCGCGCGAGAACCTGTCGACGCTGGAACGGCTGACGGTGCCCGGCGCCCGCGGCCCGGTGCGCCTGGGCGAAGTCGCCACGCTGGAGCCCGCGGGCGGACCGGCCGTCATCAGCCGCTACGACCGCGCCCGCAACGTCAACTTCGAGATCGAGCTGGGCGAGCGCGGCCTGGGCGAGGTGGCCGAGGCCATCCGCGCCCTGCCGGCCATCCGGAACCTGCCGCCCAACGTGCGCACCATCGACGTCGGCGACGCCGAGATGATGGGCGAGCTGTTCAGCAGCTTCGGCCTGGCCATGCTGACCGGCGTGCTGTGCATCTACATCGTGCTGGTGCTGCTGTTCAAGGACTTCCTGCAGCCGGCCACCATCCTGGCGGCGCTGCCGCTGTCGCTGGGCGGTGCCTTCGTGGCGCTGCTGCTGGCGGGCAAGAGCTTCTCGATGCCCTCGCTGATCGGGCTGGTGATGCTGATGGGCATCGCGACGAAGAACTCGATCCTGCTGGTGGAGTACGCCATCGTGGCCCGGCGCGACCATGGGATGAGCCGCTGGGACGCGCTGCTCGATGCCTGCCACAAGCGGGCCCGGCCGATCATCATGACCACGCTCGCCATGGGCGCCGGCATGATGCCCATCGCGCTGGCCTGGGGCGAGGCGGACATGAGCTTCCGCTCGCCGATGGCGGTGGCGGTGATCGG
Source organism: Pseudacidovorax intermedius (assembly GCF_003350475.1). GTDB lineage: Bacteria > Pseudomonadota > Gammaproteobacteria > Burkholderiales > Burkholderiaceae_C > Xenophilus > Xenophilus intermedius. Next base: position 255,275 of record NZ_QQAV01000006.1, on the reverse strand, counting down.
CGGGCTGGTCACGTCCACGGTGCTGAGCCTGCTGGTGATTCCGGCCACCTTCACCTACGTGGACGACCTGGAGCAGTGGGTCAAGCGGCTGCTGCGCCGCGGGCGGCCGGCCTCGGCGGACGACACTGCCGAAGGCCGCGACCACCCGGCGGCTACAGCACGTCCACCGGAATCTTGAGGTAGCGCACGCCGTTGGCCTCGGCCGGCGGCAGCGCCCCGGCACGGATGTTGACCTGGATGGCCGGCAGGATCAGCACCGGCATGGCCAGCGTGGCGTCGCGCGCCTGCCGCATGGCGACGAAGCCGGCCTCGTCCACGCCCGCGTGCAGGTGGATGTTGGCGCGGCGCTGCTCGGCCACCGTGGTCTCCCAGGCCGGCGCGCGGCCCTCGGGCGGGTAGTCGTGGCACATGAAGAGGCGCGTGGCCGGCGGCAGCGCCAGCAGGCGTTCCACCGAGCGGTAGAGCTGGTGCGCATCGCCGCCGGGGAAGTCGCAGCGCGCGCTGCCCACGTCGGGCATGAAGAGCGTGTCGCCCACGAAGGCGAGCTGCGCGGTGCCGGCTTCGTCCTCCAGCACATAGGCCATGTCGGCCGGCGTGTGACCGGGCACATGCATGGCGCGCAGCCGCAACGCACCGACGTGGAAGAGCTCGTCGGGCTCGAACAGGTGGCCGAACTGCGAGCCGTCGAGCGCGAAACCCGGCTCCAGGTTGAACACCTTCTTGAACACGCCCTGCACCGTACGAATGGCCGAGCCGATGGCGATGGTGCCGCCCAGCGCCCTCTGCAGATAGGGCGCGGCCGAGAGGTGATCGGCATGCGCATGCGTCTCCAGCAGCCACTGCACCGAGAGGTCGTGCGCACGCACGAAGTCGATCAGGCGGTCGGCCGAATACGTGGCCGTGCGGCCGGACTTGGGGTCGTAGTCCAGCACCGAATCGACGATGGCACAGGCCCCACCCTCGCGCTCGAAGAGCACGTAGCTGATGGTGAAGGTGGCCGGGTCGAAGAAGGGCTGGACGCGGGCGGAGACAGGCTGGTCGGTCATCGGTGGCTCCTGGAAAGCACGGGATGCGGAAAGGACTGGACAACAGTTTATTGAAAGATAGTTTGTTTTTCAATAAACTGTTGGACATGCCCGCCGCCACCACGTCCTCCTCCACCGATCTGCATCACGACGCCATGCCCGGCCCCGAGGCACTGGCCCAGTTGCGCGCCTCTGCCGGGCGCGCCTGTGCCCTGCTCAAGGCCATGGCCAACGAAGACCGGCTGCTGCTGCTGTGCATGCTGGCCGAAGGCGAGCGCAACGTCGGCGAGCTGCAGGCCGCCACCGGCATCGTGCAGCCCAGCCTTTCGCAGCAGCTGGGCGTGCTGCGAGAGGAAGGCCTGGTGCAGACGCGGCGCGAGGGCAAGTTCATCTACTACGCACTGGCCAGCACCGAGGTGCTGCGGCTGATGCAGGCCCTGCATGCCAGCTTCTGTGCGCCGCAGTGAAGCCCTTTTCCCTTCTGATCCAGGAACCTTCCCATGACCCTCGACTGGCTCCACTTCACGCCCTGGCGCTCGCTCGCCGGCGGCGCCCTCATCGGCCTCTCCGCTGCACTGCTGGTGCTGGCCAACGGCCGCATCGCCGGCATCAGCGGCATCCTGGGCACGCTGGTCGGCCGCAGCCCCGCGGGCGAGCGGCCCTGGCGGCTGGCCTTCCTCGTCGGGCTGCTGGCCGCGCCGATGGTGTGGCAGATCGGCGGCGCCCTGCCGGCCGCGCACATCGCGGCCAGCTCCGGCCTGCTGATCGTGGCAGGCCTGCTGGTGGGCATCGGCACGCGCTACGCGAGCGGCTGCACCAGCGGCCATGGCGTGTGCGGGCTCTCGCGCGGCTCGGTGCGCTCGCTGGCCGCCACGCTCGCCTTCATGGCCGCTGGCTTCGCCACGGTCTTCCTTCTTCGCCACCTGATCGGATGAACCCGCCATGCCTGCATTGACCGCCTTTCTCTCCGGCCTCGTCTTCGGCCTCGGCCTGCTGCTCTCCGGCATGGCCGACCCGGCCAAGGTGCTGGGCTTCCTGGACCTGGCCGGCACCTGGGACCCGTCGCTCGCCTTCGTGATGGGGGGCGCCATCGCCGTGGCGGCGCCCGCCTTCGCACTGGCGCGCCGACGCAGCCATGGCCTGCTGGGCGCGGCCATGCAACTGCCCAAGGCCACGCACATCGACCGCCGGCTGGTGCTGGGCAGTCTCGTCTTCGGCGCTGGCTGGGGCCTGGCGGGCTTCTGTCCCGGGCCAGCGCTGGTGAGCGCCGCCGCGGGCTACCGCGAAGCCTGGCTCTTCGTGGCGGCGATGGTGGCGGGCATGGCCTTGTTCTCTTTGCTGGAAGGCGGCTGGCGCCGTCAGCCGCGGCCGGTCTGAATCCGGACGTCTCGCCTGAAGCGCCGTGGAAGACGGACCTTGGCGCCAGTAGCTCTTGCCGGGTTCAGGCGAACACCACCTCGCAGCTCGACGCCATCAGCGCGGCCATGCCCGCGCGCTGTCGCGCACGTGCATCGGTGACCAGCGTGTGCACGCTGCCGATCGGCGCATAGGCGATGCGGCTGCGCTGGCCGATCTTGCTGTGGTCGGCCAGCACGATGCAGCGGCGCGCGGCCGCCACCATGGCACGCGCCACCTCGGCCTCGGGCCGCTCGAAGCTGCTGGCGCCATGCTCGGCGCAGATGCCGACGGGCGATAGCAGCGTCACATCGGCACGGTAACGCTGGATCTCCGCCACCGTCTGTGCGCCGCAGGTGGCGGGCACCTCGGTCAACAGCTGGCCGCCCAGCAGGATCACCTCGTTGGCGCGGCGGCTCTTTTCGTCGCGCGTGAGGTGCCGCGCCACTTCCAGCCCATTGGTCACGATGGTCAGGCCGCTCAGGCCGGCCAGCTCCTGCGCCAGCAGCGCGGTGGTGGTGCCGGCATCGACCAGCAGCGTCTGACCCGGCCGCAGCAGGCGGACGGCGGCCCGGGCGATGGCCTTCTTCTCCCGTGCCCGCGTGGCCTGGCGCACGGCCAGCGGCGCCTCGCGGCCGGCCTCTTCCACCCCCACGCCGCCGCCATGCACACGGCGCAGCGCGCCTTCGGCCTCCAGCGTCTGCAGGTCGCGCCGCACCGTCTCGCGCGACACGCCCAGCTCCTGCACCAGGCGGTCGGTGCTCACGGCGCCCTGGGTGCCGAGCAGGGTGCGGATTCGGTGGATGCGCGCTTGTTGAAGCATGAAGGTCGCAGCAGAAGGATCGGGGAAGCGGGTGCCGCACGGCGCCAGCGCCGTCGCGGCCGGCACGGCGGGAGGCCGCGCCGGCATCGTAGCGGCGTGCACCTGAACCGGCCCTGTGCGAGCCGGCGGGCATGGCCTGCGACGGTGCCAGTTGAAGCCGTTCGCGCTGAGCTTCCTTCCCACCGTCGGCGCTGCGCTTCCTTCCTCCGTTCGCGCTGAGCCTGTCGAAGCGCCGTGCCCCGGCTTCGACGGGCTCAGCCCGAACGGGCTGCGGAGATCGCAACGGAGACTGGGCCTCAATTCACGGCACTGACACGGACTGTTGGCAAATTGTGCATTTGAGTCATTTGTTGTGAATTACCTCCTGCTTCCGCAGGCATGAGGCAGGCCACGGCAGATGGGGGAAAACACACGCGCCGGCCTTGGACGGCCGCGCGTCCATTCGACCGTTCGAAGAAAGAACCGGCATGCCACGCACGCACCTGTCCTGTCGACCCGCGCCCGCCTGGAAGGCGAGCCTCCTGGGCCTGGCCACCGCCCTCTCGCTCGCCGCCTGCGGCGGGGGTGGCGGCAGCAGCAACATCGGCCTGATCGCCGCCGCTGCCGGCAGCAGCAGCACCACCACCCCACCGCCCACCACGGGCAGCAGCACGCCGCCCGCCACGCCCGGCACCAATGCCGGCCGCAGCGGCCCGAAGGTGCTGCTGGTGCAGATCGACGGCATGACCTACGCCGCACTGCGCCAGGCGCAGGCGGCCGGTGCGCTGACCAGCCTGCGCGCCGCGCCCGCATGGACGGGCGGCATCGCTGGCACACCCAGCGCCCAGCCCACCACCACCGGCCCGGCCTTCGCCACGCTGCTGACCGGCACCTGGGCGCGTCACGGCGTCGCTTTCGACAGCGCCGACCAGCGCATCGACACCGCGCGTACGCCCACGCTGCTGGCCCAGCTGCGCCAGCGCACGCAGCCCTTCGCCCTGCAGAGCGGCGTGGTCACCAGCAGCACGGTCGCCGCCAGCCTGAGCGCCGACCCCGCCGTGGCGGCCGCCATCGACCGGCGCGTGGACTGCAACGGCGATGACGGCTGCGTCACCACCCGCACGCGCCAGCTCATCGAGGCCGGCATCGACCTCACGGTGGCCGAGTACGGCGCGCCCGCCCGCGCCGCCACCGACGGCCTGGGCAGCGCCGGCTACCGCGCCAGCGTCACCGCCACGGCGGCCGCCGTGCAGCAGCTGCTGGACACCATCGCCCGCCGCCAGGCCAACGACCCGAAGGAAGACTGGCTCGTGCTGCTGACCGCCGACCATGGCCTGGATGCCTTCGGCAGCACCACCGGCAGCCAGTCGCTGGACGACAAGATCAGCTTCGTCGCCAGCAACAAGGCCCTGCCCTCGCTGCCGGCCGTGAACGATGCGCCGCCGGCCGACATCGCCACCCTGCTGCAGGCCGCGGCGGCCACCGACCTCGCGCCCACCGTGCTGCAGCACCTGGGCATGCTGCCCGCACTGGAGCAGCGCGGCTACGACGGCATCGCGCTGCAGGCCGGCACCGCCGTGCGCCAGCTGCGCGCCGTGGCCGGGGCCGACAAGGCCAGCCTGGTGCTCGGCTGGACGATGGCCGGCAACACGCAGGTGCCGGTGAAGGTGTACCGCGACGGCACGCTGATCGCCACCCTGCCCGCCGCCAGCACCCGCTACACGGACAACATCCAGGCCGCCGCGGACGGCCTCTATGCCTACCGCTACACCGTGGTGGCCGGCGACTCGGCCACCGGCGTGCAGGCGCAGATCGCCTACGTCAAGCCCGCGCTTCTCGCGACCACGCTGGTGCAGGGCCTGGCCGCGTACTACCCGCTCAATGCGCTGCCCCCCACCGATGCGATCGGCGCCTCGACGATGGCGCCCTGGGCCTCGGACGCCGCTGCCGGCACGCTGGTGAGCGACGACCCCTTCGTCGCGCCGTACAAGGGCAAGGCCCTGCGCGTGGACAGCACCATCAAGAACGCCAGCGGCATGTCGGGCTACCGCCTGCTGCAGGGCACCGACGTGGCCACCGACAACAGCGTGACGGCCTACACCCTCGGCTTCTGGCTGCGCACCGACGCCAGCTGCAGCCAGGGCGTGAGCAACGGCGGCACGGTGATCGGCAACAAGAACTACACCACCGGCGCCAACGCGGGCCTGGCCATCGGTCTGTTCGGCGGCTGCGAGATCCGCTTCAACGTCGGTGCCGGCGGCAGCCGCGCCGACAGCAATGGCTACAAGCTCAGCGCCGGCCAATGGGCCTACGTGGCGGTGGTCATCGACAAGGCCAACCTCAGGATGACCGGCTACGTGCTCGACCCGGCCCTGGGCACGCAGACCGGCAGCGCCACGCTCACCAGCACCCTGGTCGCCCAGCTCGGCGGCCTCAAGAACGGCATCGGCCTCAACGAGGACGGCACCGGCCTGTACTACCAGCGCGAGACCAGCTCGCCCCGCGGCGCCATGGACTTCGACGACTTCGCCATCTGGCGCCGGGCCCTCACGGCCGACGAGATCGCCAGCATGTTCAAGGCGGCGCAGCCGCTGTCCACCCTGCCGCGCTGAAGGAGCCGCCCTCATGAACACCCGCCGCAACTTCCTGCGCGCCTCGGCCACCACGGCCGGTGCTGCCGCCGCCCTGGCCGCCTTTCCGCCCAGCATCCGCCGTGCGCTGGCCATTCCGGCCAACAACGTCACCGGCACCATCAAGGACGTCGAGCACGTGGTCATCCTGATGCAGGAGAACCGCTCCTTCGACCACTACTTCGGCACGCTGCCGGGCGTGCGCGGCTTTGGCGACCGCTTCACCGTGCCGCTGCCCGGCGGCCTCAACGTCTGGCAGCAGAGCGACGGCAACGGCAAGGTCATCCTGCCCTTCCACCTGGACAGCAGCAAGGGCAACGCCCAGCGCGACGGCGGCACGCCCCACGACTGGGACGACAGCCAGAAGGCCTGGGACAACGGCCGCCTGGCGCAATGGCCGCGCTACAAGACCACCAAGGCCATGGGCTACCACCAGGAAGCCGAGGTGCCCTTCCAGTTCGCGCTGGCCAACGCCTTCACGCTGTGCGACGCCTACCACTGCGCGATGCACACGGGCACGGACGCCAACCGCTCCTTCCACCTCACCGGCACCAACGGCCCGACGGCCCAGAACGTGGCCTTCGTGCGCAACGAGTGGGACTGGCTCGACGGCCGGGCTTCGGCCGTCACCACCGGCTACACCTGGAAGACCTATGCCGAGCGGCTGGAGGATGCCAAGGTCAGCTGGATCTCGTACCAGAACATGCCCGACGAATGGGGCGACAACATGCTGGGCGCCTTCCGCCAGTTCCGCCGGGCCAACCTGGCCTCGCCCTACCCCGTGAGCAGCGGCGGCGCGCCCAACCAGCCCTACTCCAACAGCGGCCAGGCCACGCCCTACCGCGCCTACGACCCGGCCACCGACAACGCCGGCAACCCGCTCTACAAGGGCATCGCCAACACGCTGCCGGGCAGCAAGCCCGAGGACTACCTCGACGCCTTCCGCCGCGACGTGCGCGAGGGCCGGCTGCCGCAGGTCTCGTGGATCAACGCGCCCTCCATCTACTGCGAGCACCCCGGCCCGTCGAGCCCGGTGCAGGGCGCCTGGTTCATCCAGGAGATCCTGGACGCGCTCACCGCCGTGCCCGAGGTCTGGAGCAAGACGGTGCTGCTGGTGAACTTCGACGAGAACGACGGCTACTTCGACCATGTGCCCTCGCCGTCGGCGCCCTCGCCCAATGGCGACGGCAGCTACGCCGGCAAGACCACGCTGCCCGACTCGGCGCTCGCCGCCGAGTACTTCACCCATGCCGCGCCCGACGGCAGCACCGGCCAGCCCAAGCCCGACGGCCGCGTGTACGGCCCCGGCCCGCGCGTGCCCATGTACGTGATCTCGCCCTGGAGCCGCGGCGGCTGGGTCAACTCGCAGGTCTTCGACCACACCTCGGTGCTGCGCTTCCTGGAACAGCGCTTCGGCGTCGCGGAACCCAACATCGGCCCCTTCCGCCGCGCCGTCTGCGGCGACCTGACCAGCGCCTTCAACTTCGTCAATCCCAATGGCGAGCCGCTGCCCACGCTGTCGGGCCGCAAGTCGCGCGACCAGGCCGACCAGTTGCGCACGCAGCAGCAGGCGCTGGCGCAGATCGTGCCGCCGGCCAACCCGCAGCTGCCGCGCCAGGCCGCCGGCACGCGACCCTCGCGCGCCCTGCCCTACGAGCTGCACACCAGCGCACGCGTGGATGCCGCTGCCGGCACCGTGCGCCTCATCTTCAGCAACACGGGCAAGCAGGGCGCGGTGTTCCACGTCTACGACCGGCTCAACCTGGGCCGCGTGCCGCGCCGCTACATGGTCGAGCCCGGCAGGCAGCTGGACGACAGCTGGGCCGCCGCCACCGACAACGCGGGCCTGTACGACCTGTGGGTGCTCGGCCCCAACGGTTATCACCGCCACTTCCGCGGCGACCTGAACGCCAGCCGCGCCGCGGGTACGGCCAGCCCGGAACTGCGCGTCTGCTACGACGTGGCCAACGGCAACGTCTACCTGCGCATGCGCAACGACGGCACCGCCGCCTGCACGCTGACGATCCGCGCCAGGGCCTACCGCGACGACGGCCCCTGGACCGCCACCCTGGCACCCGGCGCCACCGCCGAGCAGCACTGGGACCTGGCCGGCAGCGGCCGCTGGTACGACTTCGAGGTCGGCAGCAGCACCGACCCCAGCTTCCATCGCCGCTTCGCCGGCCGCGTCGAGACCGGCGCGCCGTCGGTGAGCGACCCGGCCATGGGCCTGGCCGAACGTTGAGCCGTCCGCCCCACCTCTTCCCTTCCATCCCCGACCACGAGCAACCCACCATGTCCCACACCCTCCTCTCCCTGCGCACCGGCCTCGTCGTGCTGGCCACCTGCGCCGCCCTGTCCGCCTGCGGCGGCAGCGGTGGCGGCAGCGGCTTCGTGCCCGCCGTCGGCGGCAGCACGCCGGGTGCCGGCACCGGCAACAGCGGCACCACGCCGCCCGCCACCGGCGACGGCAGCAAGGCACCCGACATGCGCTGCGCACCCTGAGCCCGCCGCCCCACGCAGAACCACGACGACACGCACACCATGAACTCCCGTCGCAAATTCCTCCAGGCCTCGGCCACCTCGGGCATCGCCGCCGCCACGCTGGCGGCCTTTCCGCCCAGCATCCGCAAGGCGCTCGCCATTCCGGCCAACAACGTCACCGGCACCATCAGAGACGTCGAGCACGTGGTCATCCTGATGCAGGAGAACCGCTCCTTCGACAACTACTTCGGCACGCTGATGGGCGTGCGCGGCTTCGGCGACCGCTTCACCATTCCGCTGCCCAAGGGCCTGAACGTGTGGCAGCAGTCCGATGCCAACGGCAAGCCCGTGCTGCCCTACTACCTGGACGGCAGCAAGGGCAACGCCCAGCGCGTGAGCGGCACGCCCCACTCCTGGACCGACGGCCAGAACGCCTGGGACGGCGGGCGCATGTACCAGTGGCCACGCTACAAGAACACGGCCTCCATGAGCTACTACAAGGAGGCGGAGCTGCCCTTCCAGTTCGCGCTGGCCAATGCCTTCACGATCTGCGACGCCTACCACTGCGCGATGCACACGGGCACCAACTCCAACCGCATGTTCCTGTGGACCGGCACCAACGGCCCCACCGGCGCCAACGTGGCCTCGGTGGTGAACGTGTGGGACGACATCGGCCCCTCGACCCAGGGCTACACCTGGAAGACCTACCCCGAGCGGCTGGAAGCGGCCAAGGTGAGCTGGATGGTCTACCAGTTCATGCCCGACAACTTCACCGACAACCCGCTGGCCGGCTTCGTGCAGTACCGCAAGGCCAACGAGGCTTCGGGCAAGCCCGTGAGCAATGACGCCGCCTCGCCCGCCTACGACCCGGCCAGCGACAACGCCGGCAACCCGCTCTACAAGGGCATCGCCAACACCATGCCCGACGGCGGCCTGCTGGGCACCTTCAAGCAGGACATCAAGAACGGCAAGCTGCCGCAGGTGTCGTGGATCGTGGCGCCGGCCACGTACTCCGAGCATCCCGGCCCGTCGAGCCCGGTGCAGGGTGCCTGGTACATCCAGGAGGTGCTGGACGCGCTCACCGCCGTGCCCGAGGTGTGGAGCAAGACCGTGCTCTTCGTGAACTTCGACGAGAACGACGGGTACTTCGACCATATGCCGTCGCCTTCGGCGCCCTCGCCGAACGGCGACGGAACCTTTGCCGGCAAGACCACGCTGCCCGAGGCCGACGTCGCCTTCGAGCGCTTCACCCATCCGGTGGCCTCGCCCGGCCAGCCGGTGCCCGATGGCAAGGTCTACGGCCCCGGCATCCGCGTGCCCATGTACGTGATCTCGCCCTGGAGCCGTGGGGGCTGGGTCAACTCGCAGGTCTTCGACCACACCTCGGTGCTGCGCTTCCTGGAGCAGCGCTTCGGCGTGACGGAGCCCAACATCAGCGCCTACCGCCGTGCGGTGTGCGGTGACCTGACCAGCGCCTTCAACTTCGCGAATCCCAACAACGAGGCCCTGCCCACGCTGGCCGGCCGCAAGACCCAGGCCGAGGCGGACCAGCTTCGCGCCCAGCAGCAGGCGCTGGCCCAGATCGTGCCGCCCGCCACGCAGCAGCTGCCGCGCCAGGCCACCGGCACGCGCCCCTCGCGCGCCCTGCCCTACGAGCTGCACACCAGCGCGCGCGTGGATGCATCGGCCGGCACCGTGCGGCTGATCTTCAGCAACACGGGCAAGCAGGCGGCTGTGTTCCATGTCTACGACAAGCTCAACCTCGACCGCCTGCCGCGCCGCTACATGGTGGAGCCGGGCAAGCAGCTGGAGGACAGCTGGGCCGCCGCCACCGACAACGCCGGCCTGTACGACCTGTGGGTTCTGGGCCCCAACGGGTACCACCGCCACTTCCGGGGCGACCTGAACGCGTTGCGGGCGGGCGGCTCGGCCAACCCGGAGCTGCGCGTGTGCTACGACGTGGCCAACGGCAACGTCTATCTGAAGATGCTCAACGGCGGCAGCGGTGCGTGCAGCTTCACCATCCGCGCCAAGGCCTACCGCAACGACGGGCCGTGGACGGCGACGGTGGCCGCGGGTGCCAGCGCCGAGCAGCACTGGGACCTGGCCGGCAGCGGCCGCTGGTACGACTTCGCGGTCACCAGCAGCGCCGACGCGAGCTTCTACCGCCGCTTCGCGGGCCGCGTGGAGACCGGCGCGCCGTCGGTGAGCGATCCGGCGATGGGGCTGCAGGACCTTTGAGTCCGGCTGCGTCGGTCGCGTGCGCGCTCCATGCGCAAGTGATGGGGGCGGTGACCCGGCAGAGGGCACCGGCATGCGCGCTCCCGGTGCACGCTCGCGCCGACCGGCTTGCCTCACCAGATGGGTGCTCGCTCTCCACCGACGCGCCTTCTGCACTGCACGGCGCCGCGAATGGCACCTCCGCACGCACACCGGCACCCTCCGCCTCGACGCTGCGCCCGAACGGCCGGGTTCGGCCGCCCGGGTCATCACTCCGTTCGCCCTGAGCTTGTCGAAGGGCAGAGCGGCGCGCCGCGCATGTGCCTGGCGATGCTCGACCCGCCAGCCTGCTGCCCATAGGGACGAGGCCTCGACAAGCTCAGCCCGAACGGCTTGGGGTTGATTGGCCGGCATTGGCTCCGCGCCCCCAACAACCCAAGCGACCGAAAGCACCAAGGCTTCAAACCGGGAGGGCTCGCGCGCAGCGTCGAGGCGGAGGGCGCCGGTGTGCGTGCGGAGGTGCCATTCGCGGCGCCGTGCAGTGCAGAAGGCGCGTCGGTGGAGAGCGAGCACCCATCTGGTGAGGCAAGCCGGTCAGCGCGAGCGTGCACCGGGAGCGCGCATGCCGGCGTCCTCTGCCGGGTTAGCGGCGCGCCAGTCGATCACCCGAACCAGCGGCCGATCACCTGACCGAGCCGCTGATCGCCCCCGCGGCCGATCACCAGGCCCAGCACTTGCTCCGCCCATCGACCCGCTGCAGCAAAAGGCGCACCCCCTAGAATCCGCGCCCTTTGCCCGCCCCTGCCATGACCGCCCCGTCCTGCTGCGCCATCGACTTCGGCACCTCCAACTCCGCCATCACCCTGCCCCAGGCGGACGGCAGCGCGCGGCTGGTGATGGTGGAGGACGGGCGACCCACCATGCCGACCACCGTCTTCTACGACGTGGAAGACCTGGAAGGCCACGAGCCGCCGCGCCAACTGCATGGCCGGGCCGCCCTGGCCGCCTATGTGGAAGGCCGCGAGGGCCGGCTGATGCGCTCGATGAAGAGCATCCTTGGCTCGGGCCTGGCCGAGCAGTCCACCGAAGTGGGCGAAGGCCGCTCGGTGCGCTACCTCGACGTGATCGGCGACTACCTGCGGCACCTTCGCCGTCTGGGCGAACAGGCCGCCGGCGGGCCGCTCGCGCGTGTGGTGCTCGGCCGGCCGGTGCACTTCGTCGACGAGGACGATGCGCGCGACGCCAAGGCCCAGGCCTCGCTCGAAGCCGCGGCGCGCGAGGTGGGCTTTGCCGAGGTGCACTTCCAGTTCGAGCCCATCGCCGCCGCCCTGGACCATGAACAGTCCGTCACGCAGGAAGAGCTGGTGCTGGTGGCCGACATCGGCGGCGGCACCTCCGACTTCTCGCTGGTGCGGGTCGGGCCGCAGCGGCGCGAACGCCTGGACCGCAAGGACGACATCCTGGCCAACCACGGCGTGCACGTCGCCGGCACCGACTTCGACCGCCGGCTGGACCTGGCCGCCATCCTGCCCCTGTGCGGCTACCGTTCCCTGGGCCCGGCCCGGCCGGGCGAGCGCCCGCGCGAGGTGCCCAACGCGGTGTACTTCGACCTCGCGACCTGGCACCTGATCAACGGTGTGTACGCCACCAACCGCGTGCTGGAGCTGCAGCGCATGCGCAGCTTCTACGCCGACGCGCGGCTGCATGCCCGCCTGATGCATGTGGTGCAGGCCCGCCTGGGCCACGCGCTGCTGGCGCGCGCCGAAGCCGCCAAGATCGCCGTGGCCGAAGGCGGCGCCACCACGCTGGGGCTGGACCTGATCGAGCCCGGCCTGGCCACCCCGCTGGACGCCACCACCGCCCTCGACGCGCTGGACGCCGACCTGCAGCGCATCGCCGATGCCGCCGTCGAGACACTGGCCCGGGCCGGCGTGACGGCGCAGGACGTACGCACGCTCTACTTCACCGGCGGCTCCACCGGCCTGCGCGCCCTCACCGAGCGGATCGCCCAGGTGGTGCCCGGGGCACGCGTGGTGCACGGCGACCGGGAATCGAGCGTGGCCCGCGGCCTCGGGCTGCACGCCTTGCGCGTCTTCGGCTGAGCAGCGGGCGTCGGCGCGTCAGACGCGCAGGCCCTCCAGGGTCCGCTCCTCCCGCAGCAATGCCGGCAGCGGCGCCAGGGCCGGCAGGCCCAGGTAACTGCGCACATGGTGGAAGTCCGGGTCGCTGTCGAACACGGCATCCAGTTCCTGCGGTCCGAGGAACTGCCCACAGGCCAGTCGCTCGCCGATGCGGGCGCAGAGGTAGCCGAGGGCCAGGGCGGGTGCGCGCGCCGGCGGCACCGCCTCCAGCGGCGTGACCAGCACGGATTCGAGCGCCCAGGCGTCCGCCGCCAGATGGGCGGGCAGCTTCCATTCGCGCATCAGCAGTTGCCCGAGCGCACTGGCCGACACACCCCAATGGGCCTGCTGCAGGCGCAGCCGCGGCAGCAGCGCGCCGGGCGCCACGGCATCGTCGGGCGCGCGGCTCGCATGCTGGAAGGTGGTGGCGGCCAGGTGGCCCACGAAGGAGATCACCACGCCGGTGGCCAGCGCACCGGGGTCCTCCAGCTGCAGGCGCGGCGCAAGGCGCAGGCACAGCGCGCCCGCCAACCCGCCCGAGGCGTCCAGCGTGTCCAGCACCCGGCGGCCAAAGGGCGAGCCGCTGTTGAAGGAGATGCCCAGCATGTGCCGCAGGCAGATGTTGCGCACCGTGGTCAGGCCCAGGAAGGTGATGGCCTGGCTGACGCTGCCCACCGGCTGGCGCACGCCGTAGAGCGGCGAATTGACGGCCGCCATGACCTTGGCCGCCACCAGCGGCTCGCCCATCACCAGCGCCGCCAGCTCCGAGGCGCCAGCGCGCGACACGAAGTCGGGCGACACCAGCTGCTGCAACGCGCGTGGAGGCGGCGGGATCTCGCGCAGCACCGTGCGCACGCGGCGGGCCTGCTCCTCCAGCAGGGCGTCGGCGGCGGTGAGCTGGAAGCTGGCCAACTGCTCGGGCAGGCCGCCTGTGGGCGGCGGCGCGTAGGCCTGGGGTGCGGCGTCGGGGCCGGCCTCCACCTCGCGCCATTCGAACTCGGGTGCTAGCGGCGCAGGCGCAGGCGCGGTCGCCATGTGGCGGCGAGGCGCGGGCGCGGGCACGCCGGGCGTGTCGGCGCGGCCGGTCAACGAGCGCCACCAGTGCTGCCAGCGGCTCGTCATGCGGTGCGGCCGCCCCCATGAGCCTGCCACCCGGCCGGACGCACCGGTCCGCTGGCGATGGCGCAGTGGGGGGCGGACGGACACAGGCACATGGTGGCGGAGGGTCGTGAGGCGCACGGCGCACCCGGGGTGGGCGGCGCACCAGCAAATGAAGTCAAAGGAATTATTAACGCTTTGTTTCAATTGGCGCAACGGGCGCGACCCAACGCTATGATCGACGGCCCTGGAGATGGCATTCCTCCATGAACCGCCGTGGCGCCTGCCGCGGCTGATGATGCCTACATGCCCCTGACCTCGTCGGGAAGCTGTAGGCGCTCGCGTCCGCACCGCACGGCTGGGTCAGGTCCCTTCCCTTCGCATCGACGACATGACCCGACATTCCCGCTTCGAGCAGCTTGCCGTGCTGCGCTCGGTGGCCAAGTGGCTGCCCCTGGCCAGCCTGGTGGCCGCGCTGGCCGGCTCGGCCTCCGCCTTCTTCCTCTTCGCACTGGACGCCGCCACGCGATGGCGAGAGACGCATCCGGCCATCATCTGGCTGTTGCCCTTGGCCGGCGCGGCCGTGGGCTGGATCTACTGGCGCCTGGGCAAGCAGGTGGAGGCCGGCAACAACCTCATCATCGACGAGATCCACGATCCTCAGAAGACCGTGCCACTGCGCATGGCGCCGCTGGTGCTGGGCGGCACGGTGGTGTCGCACCTGTTCGGCGCCTCGGTGGGGCGCGAAGGCACCGCGGTGCAGATGGGCGGTGCGCTGGCCGACCAGCTGACGCGCCTGTTCCGGCTGGACAACGAGGACCGGCGCATCCTGCTGATGGCGGGCATCGCGGCCGGCTTCTCGTCGGTGTTCGGCACGCCGCTGGCGGGCGCCCTCTTCGGCCTGGAGGTGCTGGCCATCGGCAGCATGCGCTACGACGCGCTCTTTCCGTGCACCGTGGCGGCCATCGTGGCCGACCAGGTGGGGCTGGCCTGGGGCGTGCACCACACGCACTACGTGGTGAGCAGCGTGGCCCCCGTGACGCTGTGGAGCGTGCTGGCGGTCACGCTGGCGGGCATCGCCTTCGGGCTCACCGGCCGGGTGTTCGCCGTGGCCACGCACCGCCTGGGCGGCTGGGTGCGGCGCTGGATCGCCTATCCCCCACTGCGTCCCTTCGCGGGTGGGGTGGTGGTCGCGGTGGCGGTCTGGGCGCTGGACGCCCACCGCTACATCGGACTGGGCATTCCGACCATCGTGGCGGCCTTCGAGGGACCGCTGCCACCGTGGGACTTCCTGGGCAAGATGGCCTTCACCATCGTCTCGCTGGGCACCGGCTTCAAGGGCGGCGAGGTGACGCCGCTGTTCTACATCGGCGCCACGCTGGGCAATGCGCTGGCGCCGCTCCTTCACATGCCGGTGTCGATGCTGGCGGGCATCGGCTTCGTGGCGGTGTTCGCGGGCGCGGCCAACACGCCGGTGGCGACGATCGTGATGGCGGTGGAACTCTTCGGGCCGGCCATCGGCCCGCTGGCGGCCATCGGCTGCTTGGCCAGCTACCTCAGTTCCGGCCACACCGGCATCTACCACGCCCAGCGCGTGGGCAATGGCAAGTACCGGCCGGCGCTGCCCGAGGGGCTGCGGCTGTCGGAGATCGCGCAGTACCGGCTGCAGGCCAAGGCCGCACACGCCAAGGCGGCCGAGGCCACCAAGCCGGACTGAGCACCGGCCCGGCCGGGCCCACGCGCCCCGCGCCTGCCGTCCCGTGCGGCGCAGGCCCGGGCCCGAGCCATCGCGAACGCTGATGGGTGGCGGCGATTTTTAATGGGTCGCCATCGGAGGCTGCCGCGAAGATCGATGCTTCCAACCCAGCCGGCCATGACGCCGGCAGTTCCGGAGACATCCCATGCGTTTTCTTGCCCTGGCCTGCGCGGCCATGCTGGCCGGCTGTGCCGTGCCTTCTTCGACCGGCAGCCGCCTGCCGACCGGCCCCGTCGCGGGCGACCAGACCCTCTCGCCCTTCTATGCCTGGACCGGCGACCTGCCGGCCAGGCCGGGCGTCATGCTGCGCATGGAGCCGCAGCCCACCCAGCCCGAACTCACCGCGGCCGGCCTGCAGCAGCGCATCCTCTACAGCTCGACCGATGCACGCTGGCGTTCGGGCGTGATCCCCGTCTCGGGCACGCTCTACCTGCCACAGGGCACGCCGCCCGCCGGTGGCTGGCCGCTGGTGGCCTGGGGACACGGCACGCTGGGCGTGGCGGACAGCTGCGCGCCGTCGTGGACGGGCCACCGGCCGCGCGACGCCACCTACCTCAACCGCTGGCTGCAACAGGGCTTCGCCGTCGTCGCCACCGACTACCAGGGCCTGGGCGGCCCCGGCCCGCATCCCTACCTGTTCTGGGAGGCCGAAGGCCGGTCGATCCTGGACAGCGCACGCGCCGCGCTGTCGGCCTATCCCGGCCGCATCGCCAACGAGGTGGTCATCACGGGCCAGTCCCAGGGTTCGGCCTCGTCCATCGGCGCCAGCCGTATCGCCCCCGAGTACGCGCCGGAACTGAAGCTGCGCGCCACCATCGCCACCGGCGTGGTCCCGGTGTTCCCACAGGGCCCCTACCAGGCGCCGGAGTCGGCACCGAATCCCAAGGGGCCGGTGCGCTTTGCCATGCTGCGGCTGGTCGGCGGCGCGATTCCCGATGGAGGGCCCAGTGCCGAATCGTTGGTGACGGAAGGCGCGCTGCCCATGCTCAAGATGGCGCGCGAGACCTGCGTGGACGATATGCGGGGTTACGAGCAGCGCAACGGCCTGAACGCCGGCAATTCGTTCGCCCGCGATCCCGCCGCGCTGGAGGCTCTGCTGCTCAAGAGCACCGAGATGAGCATGACGCGCATGCCGGCGCCCGTGTTCCTGGGCACGGGTCTGGCCGACCGCACGGTGCCGCCGAGGCGCCAGTACGCCGCTGCGGCGGCGCTGTGTGCCGCTGGCAATCCGCTGACCTGGCAGACCTATGCCGGCGTCTCGCACAACGGCATCGTCAACGCGGCCTTCGACGACGAGCTGCGTTTCGTGCGGCAGGTCATGGCCGGGCAGACGCCTGCAGGCAACTGTGCCGCCCTGACCCTGCCGGGAACGCCAGGGGTTGCGAATCCGGCGATTCCGTTCAACGACTAGCGCAACGCTGGCGCTCTCTCTGGTCCGGGCTGCCTACGCACGCATCGCCACCATCACCGAATACGCCTTGACCACGGCCGTGGCGGCGTGGCCCACCCCAATGCCGAGGGCATCGATGGCGTCGTTGGTGACGCTGGCCGTGATCACCGCGCCGCCGGGCAGCGTCAAGCCCACGAGCGAGGAGACGGCGCCGCGCTCCACGCGCGAGACGGTGCCGGCGAACTGGTTGCGTGCCGAGAGCTGGTAGCCGGCGAAGTCGGTCACCAGCACCACGGCCGACGACTTGACGAGGGCGATGGCCTCCTTGCCCACGGCGGCCTGCAGCCGCGTGGCGGCGGCGCTGGTCATGGTGGCGACAATCTCTTGGCCGCCCGCCAGGGCAATGGTGAGCTGCGTGGTCACCGGGCCGGACTCGACGGCGCTGACGGTGCCGGCGAACTGGTTGCGGGCGGTGGTCTTCATGGCAATTCTCCGGAGAAGGCCGGCCAGGGCCGGCTGTTGGACAAGAAGGGCTTCCTGCGCGCGCAGGAAGTCGGCGTGGGCACCCTGCAACCCGCGCCAGGCGGCCAGCAGCGCATGGGCTGCCGGCGTGAGCTGCGTGCCGCCGCCGCCCTTGCCGCCGGTGGCACGCGACATCAGCGGCTCGTTGGCAAGGTTGGAGGCCGTCTCCAGCAACAGCCACGCGCCCTTGTAGCTGTAGCCCGCGGTGCGCGCCGCGCGGTTGATGGAGCCGGTGCTGTCGATGGCTTCGAGCAGGGCGAAGAAGCGCGCGTCCAGCCGCCCGGCCAGGCGCAGCTCGCCATGCAGCAGCGTGGCGTCAGCCATGGGCGGCTCCCAGCAGGCGGCGCACCGCCGCGGCCTGCGGCGGCTCGGCGGCGCGCGCAGGGGCGCCGAGCAATTCCAGCTCGACGCCGGTGCCCCGCGCCACGTCCACCTGCCGCACGGCGCGGCCCTGCTCGATGAGCACCGCTTCCTCCGCCAGCGCCAGCACGTCGTCGACGTCGTGCGTGATCATCAGCACGGGCAGTTGCCAGCGGGCGCAGACGGCGGCCAGTTCCTGCCGGAGGTCGTGGCGCAGCATGGGGTTGAGGGCGGCGAAAGGCTCGTCGAGCAGCAGCACCTGCGGCTCGCAGGCCAGGGCACGCGCCAGGGCGACGCGCTGCTGCTGGCCGCCGGACAACGCCGATGGGCGTGCATCGGCCATGGCCTCCAGGCCGAAGCTGACCAGCAGCTCGTCCACGCGCTGCGCCGCCCGCGCGTCCAGACGGCGGCGGCGCCAGGTGGTCAGGCCGAAGGCGATGTTCTGGCGCACGCTCAGATGCGGAAACAGCGCGTAGTGCTGGAACAGGTAGCCCACGCGGCGCTGCTGCGTCGGCAGGTCGATGCCCGCCTCGGCATCGAAGAGCGTGCGCCCGCCGATGCGCACATGGCCACGCTCGGGCCGCAGCAGGCCGGCCACCGCCTGCAGCGTGAGCGACTTGCCCGCGCCCGAGGGGCCGTAGAGCGCGACCATGCGCGCCTGGCTGCGAAAGCGCGTGTGCAGCGCGAAGCGGCGCTGGCCATCGCTCACGGCCAGCTGCAGGTCGACGTCGATCAGCGCCATCAGGACGGCTGGCCGAAGCCGTACTTGTTCAGCACCTCCATCGCCGGCGGCGTGGCGAGGAACTGGATGAACTCCTTCGCCAGCGGCTTCTGGCGGCTCTCGCTGACCACGACGACCGGATAGCTCACCGGCGTGTGGCCGGTGGCGGTGAAGGCGATCTTCACCTTGTCGCCGCCGATCGCGGCATCGGTGCGGTAGACGAAGCCGGCATCGACCTCGCCGCGCGCCACATAGTCGAGCACCTGGCGCACGCTGTCGGCGTAGACGAACCTGGGCTCCAGCGTGCTCCACAGGCCGGCCGCGTCGAGCGATTCCTTGGTGTAGCGGCCCACCGGCACAGTGGCGGTCTTGCCGATGGCGATGCGCTTGACGGCGGCGCCGGCCAGGTCCTTGACCGAGGCCAGCGCCGGGCCGCCCTGCGCGGGCACCACGGCCACCACGGTGTTGAGGGCGAAGTCGCGCTTGCTGTCGGCGTCGAAGAGCTTCTTTTCGATGCCCTGCGTCACCGTCGCCTGGTCGGCGCTGGCGAACACATCCACCGGCGCGCCCTGGGCAACCTGCTGGATCAGCGTGCCGGAGGCGGCGAAGTTGAAGACCAGTTTGACGCCCGGATGCGTGGCCTCGAACCTGGGCGCCAGCTCCTTGAACGCATTGGTCAGGCTCGCCGCAGCCGATACGGTGAGCTGCTGGGCCGCGGCCAGCGCCGGCAACGCGGCAAGGGCCAGCACAGCCAGATCGCGACGGGTGAAGCGGGCCAGGGACGGGGGACGGGACATGGTGGGACTCCTTCTCGACAGATGCGACAGATGCGACAGATGCGACAAAGACGATGCGATGGGGGGACGTGGCCGATGGGCAGCTCAGCTCAACGCAGCGACAGGAAGCGGTTGGACACCACCAGCAGCGCCACCGACAGCACCGAGGTGACCAGCACCAGCAGCAGCGCCGTGCGGTCCTCGCCGGCCTGCACGGCGTCGTAGATGGCCATCGACAGGGTCTGCGTCTTGCCCGGAATGGAGCCCGCCACCATCAGCGAGGCGCCGAATTCGCCCATCGCGCGGGCGAAGGCCAGCAGCGTGCCGGCCAGGATGCCGGGCCAGGCCAGCGGCAGCGTCACCCGCACGAAGCTGCTCCAGGCCGACTGCCGCAGCGTGCGGGCCGCGGCTTCCAGGCTGCGGTCCACGCCACCGAAGGCGGCGCTGGCCGACTTGAGCACCAGCGGCAGGGCCACCACGGCCGAGGCGACGACGGCCCCGTGCCAGTTGAAGACGATCGTGTAGCCGAAGTACTCGTACAGCCAGCCGCCGACCACGCTGCGCCGTCCGGCCAGAACGAGGATGGCGTAGCCGATCACCGTGGGCGGCAGCACCAGGGGCAGGATGCAGACCGCCTCCAGCAGGCTGCTGCCGGCGAAGCGCCGACGGGCGAACAGCCAGCCCAGCGCCGTGCCCACGACCAGCGCCAGCACGGTCGCCACGCCCGCCACCTTGAGCGAGAGCAGCAGGGGATGCCAGTCGGTGGCCTGGAGGCTTTGGGACAGATCCGACAGAGCGGGCGGGAGGTTTTGCGACATTTGCTACGTAGTTCAGTACATAACGACCGGGGTGCAATATACGCGCCAGCGTTGTGAAGCCCGTCACACCGCGGGCGCCACGGACTGCATGAACAGCGACAGGGCCTCGCGGGCCGCGGCCGGCGCGTGCACGGCCGGCTTGAGCAGCAGCAGGTGCGGGCCCAGTTGCGCTTGCAACAGCCGCAGCCGGGCCGCGCAATGGGCCGGATCGCCGATCACCGCATTGGCCAGGATGGTGTCGTCGTCGGCATCGGGCCGGAACATCGGCGGCCTGCCCTGCGCCCCGAATTCCACGCCCATGAGTTGCGGGTAGGCGCGAACGGCGGCCAGCCCGTGGGCGACGGCCCGGCCATGGTCCGGCTCGCAGTGGAAGAAGCGGGCGATGGCGAAGCGCCAGTTCCGCGGTCGGGCGCTGCGCTCGGACGCGATGGCCGCCGCCACCTTGGCCAGGTCGGCCGAGGGCGTGGCCATCAGGCCATGGCCCTCCTGCGCCGCCAGGCGCAGCGCCTCGGGGCTCAGGCTGGCCAGCCACACGGGCACGGGCTGCTGCAGCGGACGCGGATGCACCGACAGGCCGTGGCTGCGGTAGTGGCGTCCATCGAAATCGACCGCATCCTCGCGCCACAGGCGGCGGATGAAGGCCAGGGCCTCCAGCAGGCGCTCGCGCGCCTCGGCCTCGGAGGCCACGCCCGCATGCCGGTACTGCGCCGGGAAAGGCCCGCCGCGCGCCACGCCGAATTCCATGCGTCCGCCGCTGAGCAGGTCGAGGGCGGCCACATCCTCGGCCACACGTACCGGGTCGTTCAGCGGCAGCAGCGCGGCGCCCGTGCCCAGGCGGATACGACGGGTGCGTGCCGCCAGCTGGGCCATCAGCACCATGAGCGCGCTGCCGATGGCGAAGCGGCTGTGGTGATGCTCGGCCACCCAGACGGAATGAAAGCCCAGTGCCTCGGCCAGCTCGCCCGTGAGCAGGGTCTGCGCCAGTGCATCGCGCGGGTCGCTGTCGGGGTCTTCCACGTTGAGGAAGACGCCGTAGCGCGAGCCCACAGGCGCGGCGGCGATGCCTGTGCCGGGAGCCGGGTTCGTGCTTGGCGACAGCGCGCTCATCGCCCGCCTCCCGCGGCGGGCGCCGCCTCCAGGAACCAGCTGCGCACGGTGTCGTAGGGATAGCGCGTCAGGCCC
The DNA here is from genome assembly GCF_003350475.1 of Pseudacidovorax intermedius. Lineage (GTDB taxonomy): Bacteria > Pseudomonadota > Gammaproteobacteria > Burkholderiales > Burkholderiaceae_C > Xenophilus > Xenophilus intermedius. The sequence goes on along the minus strand of NZ_QQAV01000006.1, from coordinate 233,979 downwards.
GCATGGCGGCTGCGCGGTGCCATCAGGTGCACCGACAGGGGCTCGGCCCAGCGCCAGAAGTCGGCCCGCAGCCCGGGCGTCCAGCCGGCATCGTCGAAGGCATGCCAGAGCTGCACCAGCCACAGCTCGCGGCCCTCCTCGTCCAGCAGCAGCGGCAGGCCCGAGCCGGCGCGCAGCCGCGCGTGCCGGCCGCTGTAGAAGAGCGGCCCGCCGCAGGACTCGACCACGAAGTCGGCCACGCGCTGCTCCACGCAGCCGGCGCACCGGCCCGCGCGGGCGAAGAGCGGCGTGCGACACAGCCGCTGCATGTGCAGATGCACCAGCCGGCGCAGGCCCTCCTCGCTGCACTGGGCCAGCAGCCGGTGCGCGGGCTGGGGCAGCAACGGCAGGCACGGTGCCTCGGCAAGGGCCGACCCGGCCCCCGGCGAATCGCCGGCCGGCCAGTGGAGCGTGAGATAACAGGCCCGGTCGCAGGGCACCCAGCGGGCGCCGCGGGACACGGGTGGGGCGGATTGGAAGGCGGACATGGCGGCTTCGTCGGTTTTGTCAGGACAGGCGACTTGTTATGTAGCGAACTACATCGCGTTAGCCGTCCTTGTGCAAGCCGCGTGCCCGGCGCGTCAGATCCGCGCCCGGCCGTCCTCCGGCCCGAAGCACAGGCCATGGTCGCTGCAGACCCCGCAGCTGGGCGACTTGCAGACGAAGATCTCTTCACGCTCGCACAACTGCTTGTAGAAGAACTTCTTCCACTTCATGTCGCCCGTGTTGCGGGCCGCGAGCGCGGGGAACCAGCCGCCGATCAGCGCCGAGAGTTCGCGACGCGAGGGCAGGAACAGGTCCTGCCACAGGTGGTTGTCGCCCAGGCTGGCACAGGCCAGCGCATGGGCGACGGCCCGTCCGTCCCCGGCCGGGCCCGCTGTCGGCGACAGGTGGTCGAGCAGCAGCGCCACGATGTCGTCCACCTCGTCCTGCCGCGGCTCGGCGCGCTCGGCGCCGTCGAGCGCCAGCCAGTCCAGGCCCAACGCCTCGTCGGCGCCGGGAAAGCGGCGCTCCATCAGCGCGCGCGTGGGCGCGGCCGCCAGACCCGTGAGGGGCAGCCACTGCGTGCCGTGGTCGGCGAAGGCCGCGCCGATGACGCCGGCCAGCGCCAGGCTGGCCGGATCGTCCCGCTGCGGGGCACATGCCAGCAGCAGGGCGCGGGGATGCAGGGCCTGGGCATTCATTGCCGGGCGGCCCTCACACCTGCGCCGCGGCGTGCGTGTAGCACTTCTTGGGGCAGATCTTGGCGCAGGCCGTGCAGCCGATGCACAGCTCCTGGTGGGCGATGGTCATCACCTTGCGCTCGTACTCGTCGTCCTCGTCGTCGTCGCCGGAGAGGGCGATGTGCTCGCCCTCGTCGTCCAGGCCGACGAGCTCGAGCACGCCGCGCGGGCAGACCTTGAAGCAGCGGCCGCAGCCGATGCACTTGCCTTCGTCCAGTTCGGCGACGAAGGTGGGCGTCCAGGTGGCGCCGCTGGGCAGGGTGACGTTGAAAGTGGTCATGGCTGGCTCGGGGCTGGCGGGGCGTGCGTCTTCAGGCCGCTGCGGCGGCAGAGGCCTTCCGGGCCGCCATCAGCGCGGCATGGGCCTCGTGGCAGCGCTGGGCCACCTCCAGGATGCGCTCCCAGTTGGTGGGCAGCTCTTCCGAGAGGTCATGCAGGTCCATCTTGGCCTGCACGGCCTGGGCGTTGAGCTTCTTGAGGCGGGCTTTCAGTTCTTCTGCTGTTTCAGACATTCGGCGGCTCCTGGGTACTCGGTGGCAAACGTCAAGCACAGCCAACGCTGTGCTCGGGCGCCCGTGGAACCGGCTTTGCAGGGCCACCGGGCGCGCCCCCTTGAGGGGGGATTCGGCTACACGAAGTGAGCAAGAAACGGGGGTGGGTCTATTTCATGCTCCATAGTTGGCGACGTCCGGGTAGGTGCGGATCATCTGCACCGCCTCGTCCAGGAACTTGCCGCCGGCTTCCGACAGCTTGGCCAGCGACGGAAAGCCGAAGCGGTGCACGTCGCGCAGCTGCTTGTTGACCACCACCAGCCGCCCGGCGATGAGCACCATGCGGCCGAAGCCCTCGTGGCTCATCTTCATCATGGGCGAAACCATCTGCTTCGTCTCGCGCTCGATGGCCACCGCGATGGCGTTGTAGAACAGCTCCAGGTGCCACAGCGTCTCGGGGTCGGGGTCGCCCATGATCGGAATGGCACGCCGCTCCTCGGGCGTGAGGATGTAGGGCTTGAGCAGTTGCAGATCGCTCTTGCCCTCCCAGGTGCCGTGGGTGTCCTGGGCGCGCAGTTGCTTGATGAGCTGCTGCACGAAGGGCGACGCCAGGTGCGCCGCGTCGTCGTCGGCCGCCGGGGCGGCGGCCAGGGTTGCTTCTTCAGCCATGGGAGTGGGCTTCCTCTTCGTCCTCGAAATCGAAGGCACGGCCACCGCCGTCCTTGGCCAGCGCCTTGCGCAGCCAGGGTGGGGGCGTGCCCTTGAGCACGTCCTGCAGCTTGTCCAGGATCTGCGCGATGGGTTCGGGCTGCGGCACCTTGATCGGATGGATCTTCAGCGCCACCACCCGCGCCGCGCCCGAGCCGCCGATCGCCGCCACATACAGGATGGCGCAGTCGCGGATGGCGTCCAGCTTGGGGGCGAGCTTGTCCTCGTCGCCGTCTTCCTCCAGCTTGCCGCCGAAGTCGAAGCTTTCGACGAAGCGGTGGCCCTGGGGCGTGACCTCGTACACGACGATGGCCTTGGCCCAGCCGAAGTGGGCGTCGACATGGACCTTGTCCTGGGTGGCGAATGCGATCTTCATGGGAACTCCGTGCCGTGGAAAAGAGGTCGCTCAGGCGCTGGCGGCCGCCACGGCCGCGTGGTCGCCGCAGCCGCAGCCCGTGCCGCAGCCGGCCTCTGCCTGCGGCACGGGCTGCGCTGCGCGCAGCGCCTCAGGCGTGAGCGGCCAGTCGCCTTCGTGGTGGTGCGGGATCTGCTCGATCATCAGGTTGGCGATCTCGAAGATCAGGTTCATCGTGCCGCGGTAGCCCACATAGCGGCGGTGCGAGTTGCCGATGCGGTCGAACACCGGAAAGCCCACCCGGAAGAAGGGCTTGCCCAGCCGCTCGGCCATCTGCCGGCCATGCGAATGCGTGACCAGCAGGTCGCAGCCGGCCTCGGCCGCGGCACGCTCCATGTCCTCCAGGTCGCCGATCACCACCTTCGCGGCCGGCAGCAGCGCATGGGCGGGCGAGGCCGTGGTGCTGACGCACACCTTCAGCTCGGCGCCCATCTCGTGCAGCAGACTGCCCACGGCGAGCAGCAGGTCGGGCTCGGCGCCGATCGCCACCTTGGTGCCGCCGGTATAGAAGTGGCCGTCGAGCATCGCGTCCAGCAGCTGGCTGCGCTGGCGGCGGTACTTGGCCGGCACGGGACGTCCGCTGATCTGCGACAGCCGCTGCATCAGGCGGTCGTTGCAGGCCAGACCCGTGAGTCGCTCGTAGACCTCGAAGGGCGTGCCGGCGATGTCCTGCAGCGCCTTGGCGGCATCGCGCGTCTGCTCGCCCACCGCCAGCGTGAAGGCCGAGGCGCCCGCGGCGCGGATCTCTTCCACCGTCGTGCCGCCCAGCGTGGTGCCGCGCCAGTCGGGCGCGATGTGGCCGTCGAGCGAACCAGAGAGGTCGGGCAGCACCACGGCCGTGAGGCCGAAGGCCTCGATGATTTCGCGCAGCTCGTCGATGTCCGCCGGCGAGAGATGGCTGCCCGGCAGCAGCGTGATCTGCGTGGCCACCGTCGGCAGCGGCTTGACCATGGCCCGGACGATACCGGTGACGGCATGACGGTAGCCGTCCTCGAAGGCGCCGACGTAGTCGGGCGTGGAGACGTAGACGATCTCGGTGTCCGCCAACTCGGGCTTGCGCTGGCGCACGATGGCCAGGAAGCCCTCCACGTCGTCGCCCTTGGTCTCGGTCAGGCCGGTGGAGCAGATGGCGATGATGCGCGGCGCCGCGCGCTGGTGGATGTTCATCAGCGCGGCCTCGATGTTCTCGTAGCCGCCGAGGATGGTGGTCACCTCGTTCATCGCCGTGGTCTGCAGCGGGATGGCTTCCTTGAAGTGCCGCACCAGCAGCACCAGCCCGAAGGAGGTGCAGCCCTGCGAGCCGTGCATCACGGGCATGCAGGCATCCAGTCCCATGAAGGCGAAGCTCGCCCCCAGCGGCTGGCTCATCTTGAGCGGATTGACCGCGCAGGCTTTCTTCGACTCGACGACTTCTGCCATGGCGCGGCTCCTCAGGCGGGCATTTCGTCGAGGGTCAGGCCCATGGCGCTGCGCGCCACGTCGGCCAGGAAGGCCAGGCCCGGCAGAGGCGTGCAGTCGGCCAGGGCGGCGGGCTGCGGCGCCTGCGGCGGGATGGGCGCAGGCGCCGGCACCGGCGTGCCCGCGGTCACGGCGCCCAGGCTCTCGCCGTCGTCGCCCCAGGGCGCCGGAATGCGCACCTGCTGCCACACGGGGTTGGACAGCGCGCGGTCCACTTGGTGCACCAGCTCCACCATGCCCTCGTAGCCGCCATAGGGGTAGTAGCGCTCCTGGTTGATGTCCAGCCAGGGCATGCGGGCCTTGAGCGCCACGAACTGCGAACGACCGCCCGACAGCATGATGTCGGCCTTGGCATCGCGCAGCATGGTGTACATCTGCCGCGGCGTCATGTCGTCGATCATGTGGGCGTCGTCGCCCATGATCTCCTTGATCTTCTCCTTGTCTTCCTTGGTCGACTTCTTGATGCTGGTGCCCACCACCTCGATCCCCGCCTCCTGCAGGGCCGACACCACCGACCACGACTTCACGCCGCCGGTGATCAGCAGTGCCCGCTTGCCCGCCAGGCGCTCACGGTAGGCGGCGATGCGCTTCCAGGCGCGGGCTTCCTCGACCTCGATCAGCCGCTCGGTGCGCTCGATCAGGTCCTCGGGCGCGCCCTGGCGCACCAGCAGCCGCGCGATGTTGCGCAGCGTCTCGCTCATGTCCGAGATGCCGTAGAACGAGCCTTCGAAGTACGGGATGCCCCAGCGCTGCTCCATGCGGGTGGCGATGTTGATCATCGACTTGGAGCACACCATCATGTTCACCTTCGCGCGGTGGCTGCTGGCGATCTCGTTGTAGCGGCCGTCGCCCGAGATGCACGAGAGCACGCGCACGCCCAACGCATCGAGCAGCGGCTTGGTCTGCCACAGCTCGCCCACCAGGTTGTACTCGCCGATGATGTTGATGTCGTAGGGCGTCGTGTACTCGGGCTCGCGCGTGCCGATCACGTAGTCGAGCACCGATTCGCCGCCCAGCTTGTTGCCCAGGTTCTTGGGGCCGGCGAAGCCAGGCGAGTTGACCGGAATGACCGGCTTGCCGAACTTCTCGCTGGCGCGCTTGCACACGGCCTCGATGTCGTCGCCGATCAGAGCAGTCACGCAGGTCTGGTAGACGAAGACGGCAGGCGGGTCGTATTTCTCGATGATCTCGCGCACGCTCTTGAACAGGCGCTTCTCGCCGCCGTAGATCACGTCCAGCTCGTTGATGTCGGTGGTGAAGCCGGTGCGGTAGAGCTGCGAGCCGCTGCTGGCGCTGTGCCGGTTGTCCCAGGAGTTGCCTTCGCAGGCGATGGGACCGTGCACGAGATGCGCCACGTCCACGATGGGCTGCAGCGCGATCTTGGCGCCGTCGAAGGCGCAGCCGCCCGCGGCGGCACCGGGCGACAGCTGCTTGGTGCAGCCTTTCTTCTTTTCCTTGGCGCCCTTGGCCTGGTTCTTGTCGCAACCGGGTTCGTCGAACACCTGGGCGATCTTGGCTTTGAGCGAGGGGGACATCGGAAGGCTCCTTGCACTGGGCGGGGTGACACCTTCATTGCAGATTCGGTGCCAGCGCCGATGCGTGCGAAACCCCACGCAGAAGCGGCTTGGCGGCGGGTCGCAGCCGCAGGCCGTGGCAGTTTTGAAGCAATCGCGACATTCGCGCCAACCGGCTGGGCCACCGCGACCCGTTCCTATAATCCGCGCCGTCCGCGCGCCCCGTCCGGGGCCGCATCCCGCGCCAGCCAGCCGCTGCCAGCCGCGCACCTCCTTACTCCCGGAGTCCGGCTGTGCCCTCGCTGCCCCCTCGCCATCTGCCCACGCGGCGCGCTCGCGCCATCCCCCCTTCCAGACCTCGTGCCACCTGGCCCCTGGCCCTGGCGCTCGCCGGCCCCCTGGCGGCCTGGGCGCAAGCCGAGGCCCCGTCCGGCCCTCAGCTGCCCGCCGTGCAGGTCGAGGACGACCGGGTGCCCGACCTGCAGCAGGAGGGCTCGGCCGCCAGCGGCTACCGGGCCCGCACCGCCGCGCAGATCGGCCCGCTGGATTCACGGCCCCTGCTGGACACGCCCTACTCCGTCAATGTGGTGCCCCAGGCATTGATGGAAAACCTGCAGGCCACCAAGCCCGACGACGTGCTGCGCATCAATCCCGTGACGCAACTCACCACGCCGCAGTCGCGCTTCTTCACCGGCGTGACGGTGCGCGGCTTCAGCCTGGGCGCCACCAAGCGCATCGACGGCATGCCCAACACCAACATGGTCAGCGTCGACATGGAGGACAAGGAGCGGCTGGAGGTGCTCACCGGCCTCTCCGGCTTCCTCTGGGGCGCGGGCAATGTGGGCGGCACGCTCAACTACGTGCTCAAGCGGCCAACCTACGAACCCCTGCGCAGCGTGACGGCGGGCGTGACCGAGGGCAGCAACGCCTACCTGCATGGCGACTTCGGCGGCCGCATCGACGACGGCGGCAAGCTGGCCTACCGGCTCAACGTCGTCGGTCAGGACGGCGACACCGCCACCGACCACCAGTCGATCCGGCGCGGCCTGGTCAGCGGCGCCCTCGACTGGAACCTGAGCGACCGGCTGCAGCTGCAGTTCGACGCCTCGCGCAGCGTCTACCGCATGCGCGGCAGCGAGGCCTACTGGAGCGCCGCCACGGGCGCCGGCTATCCATCCGCCGACCGCGCCCGCAGCAACTTCTACGGCCAGCCCTTCACGCTGACCGATACCGCGCAGGACCATGTCGCCAGCCGCCTGCGCTGGCAGCTGGGCGACAGGGTGGTGCTGCGCGCGGGCGTAGCCCGCCGCACCAGCCGCTCCGACCTGGTGGTGGCCAACAACACCTTCATCGCCGGCGGCGACGGCCGCTACCTGATGCAGACCAGCGCCTGGGAGTACCCCGACTACCTCAACCAGGGCGCCTATGCCTATGCGGACTGGCTCTTCGCCACCGGGCCGGTGCAGCACACCCTGACCGCCGGCTGGTCGGCCGACCGCACCACCGCCACCAACTACCGCTCGTCCGCGGGCGGCTGGACCACCCTCACGAGCATGCCGGTCAGCTTCGGCCAACCCGTCTACCTGCCCGACCCGGGCCTCGTGCCCACCGGCAGCAAGTACCTGGCCCAGCGCACGCTGCGCCGCAATGTGCTGCTGGGCGACGACATCCGCTTGGGCGACCAATGGTCCGCCCTCGTCGGCGTGAACCAGGCGGGCATCCTGGACACGGGCTACGGCGCCACCGGCGCGAGCACCAGCCGCTACGACGACAGCCGCGTCACGCCGACGGCCGCGCTCATCTACAAGCCCGTGCCCTGGCTCTCGCTCTACGGCAGCACCATGCGCAGCCTGGAACAGGGCGGCGTGGCCGCGGCTACCTACAACGGTCGCCTGGTGAGCAATGCCGGCGAAGTGATGGCGCCCCTGCAGAGCAAGCAGGTCGAGCTGGGCCTGAAGGCCGATGCGCACGACGTGCTGTGGACGGCGGCGCTCTTCAAGATCGACAAGGGCCTGCAGTACTACGACGTGAGCGGCAGCGGCCCGGTGATCTATGTGCAGGACGGCCGGCAGGTGCACCAGGGCCTGGAGTTCACCGCCACGGGCAAGCCGATGCGCGGCCTCACCGTGGTGGGCGGCCTGACGCTGCTGGATGCGAAGGTCAAGGAGAACCGTCAATCGCCCGCCCTGGAAGGCAAGACGCCCATGAACGTGGCCGAGCGCAGCGCCAAGCTCTATCTCGAATATGAACTCGACGACGTTCCCGGCCTGACGCTCACGGGCGGGGCCTACTACACCGGCCCGCAGTACGCGGATGCGGCCAACACGCAGCGCCTGCCGGGCTTCGCCACCTTTGACCTCGGACTTCGCCACGCCCTGCGCGCTGCCGGGCTGCCGCTGACGCTGCGGCTGAACGTGGCCAACGTGGCGGACAAGCGCTACTGGCTCAATGCCAACTACCTGGGCAGCGCGCGCACGGTGGCACTGTCGGGGCAGATCAAGTTCTAGGCAGGCGGCCTTCCGCCCGCCGGGCGCCGCTCAGCGCGAATCCGACGATCCCCCCAGCGCGCGCGCCACGGCCATGGCGCGCGCCTGCGGATCGGCGCCCGCCCGCGCGAAGGCCGCCAGCGCCCGCCGCATGCGCGGTGCCTTGGCGTAGTCGTCTTCGCCGTGGCCGGCATAGGCGGCGAAATCGCAGATGCACACCTGCAGCAGCTGCTCGAAGCGCTCGGGCCGCTCCACGGCCTCCACCCGCGCCAGCAGCTCGGCGATGGGGCCGGCACGCATGTCGCTGGCGCGGTGCACCCGGTCGGCCTCGGCAATGGCCAGTTCCGCCAGGTCCAGTGCCTCGGCAGCCAGCGCCATGCGGCCGGCCAAGTCCCGCAACCGGGCCTGGCCGCGCAGTTCGTGGCCCACGTGGCTAGGCCAACAATGGGGTGGCGTACCCGCCATGCCGAACTTGTGCGCCAACACCGCAAAGCGCACCGCCAGCGGCGCATGGCGCCGCGCGGCCATGGCCAGGGCGCGCAACTGATGCTCGCCCACGTCCACCGGCAGAGGCTCGTCCGACAGGTGGGGCACGCCGAAGAGCGCGTCCAGCTCCGGCAGGAAACGCCGGAGGCCGGCGCAGGCCCGCAGTGCCAGGAAGAAGCCCGCCGGATAGGGCGACAGCAGCGCGCGCTGCAATGCCGCGCCGGCCTGCTCCGGCGTCAGCCGCTCGATGGCGTCGCGCTGCACGGCGCTCACCATCAGTGCGAGGTCCGCGGCATCGGGCGCAGCCCCCGCGCTCTGGGCGGCACCCAGCGCGAGGCGGATCAGCTGCTGCCCCACCGCGGGGGACGCGCGCGACCGGGTCATGGTCAGCGAACCCTCAATCGTCCAGCAGCGGCCGGACCTCGTCGACCAGGTCGGCCAGGATGTGCTTGGCATCGTCGAAGCCGGCGCTCATCGGCACCACGATGACGCCCAGCAGGCCGAAGCGCTCGCCGAGGTGGCGCAGCGCCTGCGCCACCTCGGCATGGCTGCCGATCAGGCTGCGCGCCAGCATCGCGGGGGCCCCGTCGGCACCGGCACGCCATTGGGCAAAGGGCTGGGCCAGCGCCAGCGCTGCCTCGCGCGTGGCACCCGGGCAGGCAAAGCGCGCCAGCAGCACGCCGGCGTCGGCCAAGCCGCCCGCCTCGCGGAAGGCGGCGATCAGTGCGTGCACCGCCTCCTCGTCCAGTTCGGCGGGCAGCCACAGGCCCAGCCCGAGGGCGGCGGCCTGCCGGGCGGCCTCGATGCCGTCGACCAGGGCCCAGGCCGGCACCGACCCGCCCGGCGCCGCCGGAATCAGCGGGCCGCCCTGCCCTGACAGCCTGGACTGCAGCGCCGCCAGCGACGCCAGCGCTTCCCTGCGTGTGCCGCGCGCATCGGCCGCCAGCGCCAACCGTCCCCGGCTGAGCAGCGAGGCCGTCGCCAGGCTCTGCGCCAGCGCCTCGGCCTCGTGCCGCGAGGGCTGCACCACGGCGCCGATGCGCGCCTTGGACGTCACGCCCGCCAGATGGCCCAGCAGCGCCTCCACCGCCGTGCTCGGATGCGCCGGGTCGTCCGCGCACTCCGCCAGCCAGATTTCGTCGAAGCCCATCCGGTCGGCCTCCCGCACCAGCACGAACTGCCGGATCAGCGCCCGCCCGTCCTCGGCGGTAGGGTTCTCGAACAGGCACAAGGCACCGAGACGCAGTTTCATGGCAGGTTCCAAAGCTTTTCAGTTATGCCAGGGGCGCGCGCCGTCCACCGCCAGAGGCAGATGCACGCCACTGTTTCGAAAGGCCGCGGAGCAGGCCACGCCAGTGCACCCGCGGAACTGGCTCTGCCAGGCCGGGGGGTGCGCCCCCCTCCAAGCCGAAGGCGCCAGGGAGGGGGGAGCCGCGAAGCGGCATGGGGGGTGCATGTCAATACGCGTTTTCGAACCAGACAGGCTCGATGCGCCGCAGCTGCTCGATCAGATGCACGGTGGTCGGCAGCAGCGACCGCACGGCGTACCAGACGGCCTCGCTGCGTGGCTGCGCATCCGCTTCGAGCAGCGCGCCCAGCGCCTGCCAGCCGCGCCAGTCCACCCAGGCCAGGCGCGCCTGCAGCACCGGCGACAGGTGTGCCAGGGTCTGGGCCACCGTCAGCAGATGGGTCTCCACATGCTGCAGGGTGTTGGGGCTGGCGAAGAGCTCCGCCTCGTCCTGCATCTCGCAGGTGAGCTGGGCGACGGCATCGGCGCACTGGCGCACGATGTCGCATTGCAGGTGGGGCAGCATGGTGTTCCTCGAAGAAGGTGCGGGCGATCAAGCGCCGGCCGGCGTGAGCGCGCGGAACATCGCGCAGCGCAGGAAGGCCTCCTCCGTCGCCGGCACGCCCTTGTGGCCGCAGTACTTGGCGACCAGCTTGGCCAGACCCTTGATGTCACGGCCGGTGGCCGCGGGAAAGAGCGTGGGCAGCCGCTGCAGCAGCGCGGCATCCAGCACCAGGCCGAACTGCTCGCCCATCACCTGCCAGATGCGCAGCCGCGCCGCCTCGTCCGGCGCGTGGTAGCGGATCAGCGCGATGCAGCGCGAGACGATGGCCTCGTCGATGTCGTCGATGCGGTTGGTGGTCAGGAACAGCAGGCCGCTGAAGTACTCCAGCACGCGCAGGAACACGCCCACCACCGCGTTCATGGCCAGGTCGTCGTCGCGGCGCTTGATGTAGACGTCGGCCTCGTCGATCAGCAGCACGGCGCCCCAGCGCTGGGCGCGCAGCAGCACCTCCTTGAGGGCGCTCTCCATGGTCGAGACGTTCAGGCCCAGCTGGCCCGAGTGCACCCGGTACAGCGGCCGACGCACGATCTCGGCATAGACCTCGGCGGTGAGGGTCTTGCCCACGCCGGGCGGGCCCGCGCACAGCACCGTAGTGCCGCCCGACTTGCCGGCCACGATGTCGTCCATCAGCACGTCCATCTCGGCGGTGAGGATGTCGATCAGGTCGGTCTGTTCGGGCGGCAGCACCAGTTTGTGCTTCAGGGCGGGCTGATAGGCATAGGGCTGCAGTTCATCCACATGCACCCAGAGGTGGTGGTGCAGATCCAGGTGGAACATCAGCATCAGCGGATGCACCGGCAGCTGGGTGAACAGCCCGGGCCGGTCGCGGCGCAGCTCGTCGGCCAGGGCCTTGACCTCGTCCTCGGCGTCGTACTGGCTGCTCTTGGCGGCCTTGCCCAGGTAGCCGGCCAGCAGCGTGCCGGGCGCCTCCAGCGTGGGGTTGCGCTGCTGCAGCACGCCTTCGTCGTTCACCAGCCGGGCCGGCTGGCCCTGGGCGCTGAGCACGATCACGTCCTTGCGCAGCCAGTCGCTGTCGCGATGGGTGGCGGTGGGGTCCTCGGCGTGGAAGCCGGTGCCGCTGCCCAGGAACTGGCTGCCGTACTCGCCACGCCACTCGAAATAGCGTTCGGCCGTGGCGTCGTAGGCATCCATCAGCGCCGGGGTCTCGCGCATCAGACCGCGCGACAGGAGCATCCGGGCGATGGTCCGGCCCTCGACGTCGGCGCCCGCCAGCCGCAGGGTCTGGGTGATGAGGCCGCCGCGCGCGTTGGCCTTCATCTCAACGAAGACCTTGCCGGTCTCGTCGTTGCTGGCCGGCACGAAGTCGATGCGGGTCGGGCACCAGGCCAGGGGCCGGCTGTCGGTGTCGGCACTGAAGAGCCAGCCGCGCCGGGCGCCGGCCGCGATGTGCCGCACCAGTGCCGGCACCACCTGCTCCAGCCGGTCGGCGGTGAAGCGCTCCGCATCGGGCTCCTCCAGCGCATCGCGCAGGCAGCGCAGCTGCACAGCGCGTCGGCGCTGGTGCTCGCCGCCGGTCTGCCACAGCTCGCCCAGACGGTCGAGTGCCACGGGGTGCAGCTGGGCCAGCCCGATCTCGGCATGCGCGCCGAAGCGCAGCTGGTCGGCCAGCATCGCCAGTTCGGGGAATTCGCTGGCGAGTTGCTGGGCGTGCGGACGCTCGATGCGCAGCTTCATGGCAGGTATCCCGTCGGTTTTCCATGTTGCTGCGCGCCACCTGCGCCGCGCGAAACTGGCACGGCGACAAGGATCGAACGGCCGCGGAGCAGGCCAGGCCAGGGCACCCGAGGAACTGGCTTTGCCAGGCCTCGGGGTGCGCCCCCCTCCAAGCCGAAGGCGCAAGAGAGGGGGGAGCCGCGAAGCGGCTTGGGGGGTGCCTTTTTCACTTCAGTTGTCGTCGGCGAGTACTTCCAGCTCGACCAGTTGACGGTAGAGCGCACGCCGGGCACACCAGCGCGCATCGCCGGCCAGCCGCGGGTCGTGGCCCTCGAAGGCGGCCACCGCTTCGGTGTCGCTCCAATAGATGCAGGGCTGCCCGCCGCGCGCCGCGATGGCAGCCGCCAGGGCGTCGCGCTCGGTCACCGGGGCGGACTGCAGCACGCCGCGGCCCAGCAGGTGATCGGCGCGGTACAGGGGGGTGTCCCAGCCGTGCGCGTCGCCCAGACCGCAGATGGCGGGCAGCGCCGCGCGGGCCGCGTCGCCAGGCCCGTCGTGGCCGTGGGCCTGCAGCAGCTCGCGCGCCGTGAGCACGTCGTGGATCTCCCACGGCTGCAGCGTGTCGGTCGCGGCGACCTTGCGGGCCAGGTCCTCGTCGTCATAGGCGAACCAGGCATGCGGTTCGCCGGCTTCGGGCTGTTCGACGACGTAGATCATGATGGGCCTCAGGCAGTGCCGGGCGGACGGCTCACTCCACGCCTTCGGCGTGCGCCTTGGCCCACACGGCCTTGCTGATGCGCTGGGTGATGCCGGCCGGGCTGGAATCGAACACCCGCTGTGCGGCCAGCAGCGCGCCCTGGGCGATGGCCGCCTGCTCGTGCGTCAGGGGCAGCCGGCCCGCCACATGCGTGGCACCAGGCACCGCACGCAGGATGGCCTGCCGGTTGGGGTGTTCGAGGATCTCGACCAGGTGCTCGGCCTCGCGCACCCCGGCCAGGCAGACCCAGCCATCGATCACTTCGACCTTGCGGCCGTCTTCCGTGGTCTTGACCCACACGCGTTCGGGTTCGGACATGGGCGATCCTCGATTCGGTGAAGAAGTGAAGCCAGGCGCCAGGCCGGCCGCGAAGGCCGGCCTGCGTCCTCAGCGGATGATGTCGTAGCTGTAGTCCGTCTTGCCCGGCACGATGGTGTTCGCGTCCAGGGTTTCGAAGAACTCGTCCAGCAGCATCACCAGCGTGCGCAGCGCACCGTCGTAGCCCCAGGTGGGATAGCGGTGGTAGTGGTGGCGGTCGAAGATCGGAAAGGTCATGCGCACCAGCGGCGTCTTGGTGTCGCGCTCCAGGTACTTGCCGTAGGTGTTGCCGATCAGGAAGTCCACCGGCTCGGTGAACAGCAGCGAGCGCATGTGCCACAGGTCGCGCTTGGGATAGACCTTGCAGTTGGCACCATAGGGCGAGGCGTCGAACAGGGCCTGCACCTTGGCCGCCCAGTCGTCGTTGCCGTTGGTGGCCAGCACATGGGCCGGCTCGGCGCCCAGCTCCAGCAGGAAGCGCGTGGTGCCCAGCATCTGGTCCGGATCGCCGTACAGGGCGAAGCGCTTGCCGTGCAGGTGGGCCTGGCTGTCGGCCATGGCGTCCACCAGCTGGCCGCGCTCCTTCTCCAGCTCGGCCGGGATCGGCTTGCCGGTCAGGCGCGAGATGGCCATCAGGAATTCGTCGGTGCCGGCCACGCCGATGGGCGCGTTGAGCACCACGACTTCCTGGCCGTGCTCGGCGATGAACTTGGTGGTCTTCTCGCAGCAGTACTCCTGGAAGACGATGGTGGCCTTGGCATGCAGCGCGGCCTCGACCTCTTCCTTGGTGGTGCCGCCCTCGTACATGCGGAACTCGCCGTCGGTGGGCGTGTTCCAGGTCTCGGAGGGGTCGCAAATGATGTTCGCCTTCACGCCGAACAGGCTGAAGATGCGGCGGATCTCCTTCATGTTGCCCACGACGAAGCCGTCGAAGCCGCCGATGAAGTTGATGCTGTCGTTGGGAACGCGCTCCAGCTTGGGCGCCGTGCCGGCCTTGCCGTCCCAGAAGTGCTTGAGGATGCCCAGCAGCGCGTTGTCGTAGCCGGTGATGTGGCTGCCGACGAAGGCCGGCGTGTGCGCGAAGGGCACGTCGTAGGCCTCGGGCACGCTGCCCTTCTGCTTGCTGTTCTTGATGAAGGCGTCCAGGTCGTCGCCGATCACTTCCGCCATGCAGGTGGTGCTGACGGCGATCATCTCGGGCTTGTACAGGTTGTAGGCGTTGGCCAGGCCGTCGATCATGTTGTTCAGGCCGCCGAACACCGCCGCGTCCTCCGTCATCGAGGAGCTGACGCAGGAGGTGGGCTCCTTGAAGTGGCGGCTGAAGTGGCTGCGGTAGTAGGCCACGCAGCCCTGCGAGCCGTGCACGAACGACAGCGTCTTGTGGAAGCCGTTGGCCACGTACACCGCACCCAGCGGCTGGCAGGCCTTGGCCGGATTCACGGTCAGCGAATCGCGGGCGAAATTCTTCTCTTTGTAGTCCTCGGTCTTGGTCCACTCGATGACCTGCTTGATCTTGTCATCGGGGTGGTTGAACTCGAACTCTTCCTTCTTGCGTTTGAAGATGTCCTGGTATTCCGGCTCGCGGAACAGCAGTTCGTGATCGAGGATCTTGTCGGCGGATTGGGGCATGGCGGGCTCCGATGGAAAAGAGGTCGTGGGGCGGCTCGGGCGACCCGCGCACGGGGTGCGCGCGGGCCACGGCGTTGCGCAGGCGGGGATCAGGACTTCCAGGGCGCCTTGGTCAGGCCCCAGATCGGCGAGCTGATCGCCATGTCCATGTCGCGGGCGAAGATGGCGAAGCCGTCATAGCCGTGGTAGGGGCCCGAGTAGTCCCAGCTGTGCATCTGACGGAAGGGCACGCCCATCTTCTGGAAGACGTACTTCTCCTTGATGCCGGAGCCGATCAGGTCGGGCTTGATCTTGTCGACGAAGTGCTCGAACTCGTAGCCGGTCACGTCGTCGTAGATCAGCGTGCTGTCCTTGATGTAGTGCGTGGTGCGCTGGTAGTCGTCGTTGTGGCCGAACTCGTAGCCCGTGCCCACCACGTCCATGCCCAGGTCCTCGTAGGCGCCGATCACGTGGCGTGGACGCAGGCCGCCCACGTACAGCATGACCTTCTTGCCCTGCAGGCGCGGCTTGTACTTGTCGATGACGGCCTGCATCAGCGGCTTGTACTTGGCGATGACCTTCTCGGCATTGGCCTTGATGGTGTCGTCGAAGTGGCTGGCGATCTCGCGCAGGCTCTTCTCGATCATCGTGGGGCCGAAGAAGTTGTACTCCACCCATGGGATGCCGTACTTCTCTTCCATGTGCCGGCTGATGTAGTTCATCGAGCGGTAGCAGTGCAGCACGTTGAGCTTGGCGCGCGGCGTGTTCTCCAGCTCGGCGATGGTGCCGTCGCCCGACCACTGGGCGATCACGCGCAGGCCGATCTCTTCCAGCAGGATGCGGCTGGACCAGGCATCGCCGCCGATGTTGTAGTCGCCGATGATGGCCACGTCGTAGGGCGTGGAGACGAAGTCGGGGCGCTTGTCGGGGTCGACCTTGTCGAACACCCAGTCGCGGATGGCGTCGTTGGCCAGGTGGTGACCCAGCGACTGGCTCACGCCGCGGAAGCCTTCGCAGCGCACGGGCACGATGGTGTGGCCTTCGTACTCCTTGCTCTTCTTCTTGCTGACGGCCTCGATGTCGTCGCCGATCAGGCCGATGGGGCATTCGGACTGGATCGAGATGCCCTTGTTCAGCGGGAACAGCGCCTGGATCTCGTCGATGATCTTGTCGAGCTTCTTGTCGCCGCCGAAGACGATGTCCTTCTCCTGGAAGTCGGAGGTGAACTGCATCGTCACGAAGGTGTCCACGCCGGTGATGCCGATGTAGTAGTTGCGGCGCGCGGCCCAGCTGTACTGGCCGCAGCCCACCGGGCCGTGGCTGATGTGGATCATGTCCTTGATAGGGCCCCAGACCACGCCCTTGGAGCCGGCGTAGGCGCAGCCGCGGATGGTCATCACGCCCGGCAGGGATTTGATGTTGGACTTCACGCCGCAGTCGGGCTTGCCTTCTTCGAAGGTGCCCAGGTGCTTGGCGCGCCGCTTGGCCATCTTCTCGGGATAGGCCTTCAGCACTTCATCGATCAGGGCCTTGTTCGCGGCCTTGCGCTCTTCAACGGTGGCGGTCATGGGGGATGCTCCGTAAGGATGGAAAGGGGGCGGCGCCGGGCCCCGCCGTGCGGGGCCCGGGCTTGCACGCTTGGAATCAGGCAGCCAGTTCGGCGGCGGCCTTGCCGACCTGCGACTCGTCGATCTGCTTCATGATCCCGTGCTCCATCAGCAGGTCTTCCAGCTGGTCCATGGTGATGGGCGTGGGGATGGTGCCGTTGCCGGCGTTGTTGTGGATCTTGGTGGCGAGCTGGCGGTACTCGGCGGCCTGCTTCGAATCCGGGGCGTACTCGATCACCGTCATGCGGCGCAGCTCGGCGTGCTGCACGATGTTGTCGCGCGGCACGAAGTGGATGAGCTTGCTGCCCAGCATCTTGGCCAGCGACTCGGCCAGTTCCAGTTCCTTGTCGGTCTGGCGCTCGTTGCAGACCAGGCCGCCCAGGCGCACGCCGCCGCTGTTGGCGTACTTCAGAATGCCCTTGGAGATGTTGTTGGCCGCGTACATGGCCATCATCTCGCCGGACATGACGATGTAGATCTCCTGCGCCTTGTTCTCGCGGATGGGCATGGCGAAGCCGCCGCACACCACGTCGCCGAGCACGTCGTAGGAGACGTAGTCCACGCCGTCATAGGCGCCGTTCTCTTCGAGGAAGTTGATCGAGGTGATCACGCCGCGGCCGGCGCAGCCGACGCCCGGCTCCGGGCCACCGGACTCCACGCAGCGGATGTCCTTGTAGCCGATCTTCATCACGTCCTCGAGCTCCAGGTCCTCCACCGAACCGGCTTCCGCCGCCAGCGAGAGGATGGTGTCCTGGGCCTTTGCGTGCAGGATCAGGCGGGTGGAGTCGGCCTTGGGGTCGCAGCCGACGATCAGGATCTTCTGGCCCAGCTCGGTGAGCGCGGCCAGCGTGTTCTGGGAGGTGGTGGACTTGCCGATGCCGCCCTTGCCGTAGAAGGCGATTTGCCGAAGTTTGGACATTGCGATTACTCCAGTGAGAGTGAAGGGTTGAAAGGTTGCGTTGCAGAAAGCCGCGCCCATGTCAGCCTGTCGTGGTCCTGCTGTAGCTCTTCTTGTCGGGGTCACGCATCGGCCGGACTTGTGTCCGCGCACCCCCTCTTCGCAGCTTCCATGCCATGCCCCTTCGACCTGCATGGAATCCCTCCGAAAGTCCACTCTCCAGAGGGAGAAATGCCTATTTGCCCCCTGCGTCGGCGGCAGACGCGGGGCTTGTACGGTTCGCGACAAACCCTGCATCGCGCGTCGCGAACGGCGGCGTTCGACCGCACAACGCCCGCCGACCTGTCGCACATGTCGCACCTGTCGTGTTTTGGACCGCCCTGTCGGGCGCAATGGCGCTGGTACGCCGATTGCAGAACGCAGGGCATGACCGCGTCCGTTGCCACGACCCCATCGCCGCTGAACACGCACTACGAGCGCCTGGGCGGCGATGCGGCCGTCGTGCGGCTGGTGGAGGCCTTCTACCGCCACATGGACACCTGGCCCGGCGCGCAGCGCATCCGCGCCATGCACGAGCCCGACCTGAGCGCGACGAAGGCCGTGCTGGTGCTCTACCTGCGCGAATGGCTGGGCGGACCCAAGGACTATTCCGCCCGGCGCGGCCATCCGCGGCTGCGCATGCGGCACGCCGGCTTCGCCATCGGCGCGGCCGAGCGCGACGCCTGGCTCGCCTGCATGCAGGCCGCCCTGCAGGCCGTGGATGCCGACGCCGCGCTGCAGGCCGAGCTGATGGCCGCCTTCTTCAAGACCGCCGACTGGATGCGCAACACCGACACCCGGACCGCGCCCCAGCACCCCCTTTCTCTCACCACCCTCAAGGAAGCTCCATGACCGCCACGGCCACCCAGACCGAGATCCAGGACACCGCCTTCGCGCGCCTCGAAGCCGAAGGCCGCCTGCTGAACCCGGTGCTCAAGGCGCCCACCCACAAGCCGGGCCGCTTCGGCTTCCGCGGCGAACTGGCACTGCGCTTCTCGGCCAAGCTGGCCGACGAGGCCCGCCCGCCCGAGCTCACCTGCGACCAGGTGATGGCCGTGGCCACCGCCGGCGACAAGCACCTGCCCTTCTTCTGCGGCTGGCTGCTGTCCTTCGAGTCGCTCAAGGACGTGGCCGAGACGCTGGGCGACACGCTCAGCGCCGGCGGCAAGTACTTCCTCTTCTGCGACAACATCGACCTGTCGAAGAAATACCAGGTGCCCTACAAGGGCGCCATGTTCTACGTGCTGCCCATCCTCGAGAACACGGTCTACAACGAGATGCTGGAGCTGCTGTACCTGGAGAAGGGCGACCTCAAGAAGAAAGACACCGCCGGCAAGCTCGATGCCGTGGCCGATGCCGCGCTGAAGTTCGACGTCACCTTCGACACCATCACCTACGCCGAGGGACTGGAGTTGATGGGGCCGGTGCGCAACCCCAACGAGAACCGGCCGGTCTGAGCCTGCACGGCGCCGCCATGCCTGCCCCGCTTCCCGCCCACGGGCCCTGTGTCCTCGCGGACGAGGCGCCCATCGCCCGCCTGCATCCGCAGCTTGCCGGGTCTGCCGCTGCGCTGTCCAACTGGCTCGCGCAGCAGGGCTTTCCAGGCCCCTTGGCGCGCGCCGAAGAGGGCGAGACCGCCCTCATGCGCGCCGCCTGGCAGGGCGACGCGTCGGCCACCGCCGCATTGCTGGGCCGCGGCGTGCCGGTGGATGCCGAGGACGACCAGGGCCGCACGGCCCTCTGGTATGCCTGCCTGCAGGGCTGGCCGGCCACCATCGTGCAGCTGCTGCAGGCCGGGGCCGACATCGACCATGCGGACGACGGCGGCCTCACCTGCCTGATGCAGGCCGCCGCCAGCGGACGTGCCGAGCTGATGGCCCTGCTGCGCCAGCTGGGCGCCAGCGCCGTACCCTGCGCGCCCGATGGCCGCGCCGCGGCGGACATGGCGGCCGACCGCGCGCGCGAACTGCTGCGTCATGCGCGGCGCCTGAGCGCCTGAGCGCCTGAGCGCCCGAGAGCCCTGCGCGCGAGACCCCCATGTCCCTGCTGACCTACCACGCGCGCACCAAGCACCGGCCGCAGCGCTACGCGGCCGGCCCCGAGACGCTGGACTGGGACGCGCAGCCCGACCCCTTCCGCCGCTATGCCGGCGCGCAGCAGGTGGCGCTGCCGCTGCCCGCGGCCCAGCGGCGCACGCCCTGGGCCGCGCTCTTCGCGCCCGGCGCCATTCCGCCCGCCGCCCCCACGCTGGAAAGCCTGGGCCTGCTCTTCGAGCTGAGCCTGGCGCTGTCGGCCTGGAAGCAGGCCGGCCCCGACCGCTGGGCCGTGCGCTGCACGCCCTCCAGCGGCGACCTGCATCCCACCGAGGGCTACCTGCTGGCGCGCGGCGTGGCGGGCCTGCCCGATGGCCTGCACCACTACACCCCCGAGCTGCATGCGCTGGAGCGGCGCGCCAGCCTGGCCGCTGCGCCCGGCACGGCGCCCGCCCTTGCGGTGGGCCTGTCCTCCATCCACTGGCGCGAAGCCTGGAAGTACGGTGAGCGCGCCTTCCGCTACTGCCAGCTCGATGCCGGCCATGCGCTGGGCGCCCTGCGCTACGCCGCTGCCCTGCTGGGCTGGCGCCTGCACGACCTGCGCCCCGGCCACGAGGCCATCGCCCGCTGCCTTGGCCTGGACCGGCCCGAAGACTTTGCCGATGCCGAGCCCGAAGAGCCGGACCTGCTGCTGGCGGTGGACTTCGGCGCACCGGTGGAAGTGCACTGGCAGGGCCTGCACGACTGGCAGGGTCGTGCCAACCGGCTCGATGCACACCCCATGTACCGCTGGCCGGTGATTGGCGAAGCCGCCCGCGCCTCGCGCGCGCAGGCAGAGGCGCCTGCCACGGCCGGTAGCGCCGCCCCGTCTACGTCTACGTCTACGTCTACGTCTACGTCTACGTCTGCGGCTGCGGCGGCAACTGCGCCTGCCGCGGCGCCATCCGCTCATGCGGATGCCGAATCGCTGATCCGTCGTCGCCGCAGCGCCCAGCGCTTCGACCCGACGGCCCGGATGCCGGCGCAGCGGCTCTGGCCGTTGCTGGCTGCCCTGCAGCCCCGCCGGGGCGATGCGGCCGTGCTCCCATGGGACGCCCTGCCCCAGCCGCCCGCCGTGCAGGCCGTGCTCTTCGCCCACCGCGTCGACGGGCTCGCGCCCGGCGCCTACCTGCTCCCCCGCGGCGCCGACGGCGCTGGCGATGGCGCCCTGGCTTCGCTGCAGGCCGTGCTGCCGCACCTCGACTGGCAGCGCGTGGCTGAAGCCCCGGGGCCCCTGTGGCGCCTGGCCCTGCACGAGCGGCTGCCGGCCGCCCTGCGCACCCTCAGCTGCCACCAGGCGCTGGGGGCGCACGCCGTCTTCGTCATCGCCCTGCTGGCCGACCTGGCGCCCGTGCGCACCGAGCCCGCCCGCTACCGTGCCCTGCTGCGCGAGGCCGGCCTGGCCGGCCAGGTGCTGTACCTGGAAGCCGAAGCCGCCGGCCTGGCCGGCACCGGCATCGGCTGCTATTTCGACGACGAGGTGCATGCCCTCGTCGGCCTGCCAGCCGAGCCCGTCGCCGGAGCGCAGTGGCAGGTGCTCTACCACTTCAGCGTCGGGCAGGCCCTGCGCGACGAGCGCATCCGCACCGAACCGCCCTATCCCCACCGAAGCCCTGCCTCCCCGCCGCCATGACCGGACAACGCACCTACCGCCGCATCACCGCCGCCGAACTGCCCGCCTGGCGCGAGCGCCATCCCCAGGCGCTGATGCTGGACGCGCGCGACGCCGCCCACCATGCCCAGGACGCCCTGCCCGGCGCCCTGTGCCTCAGCCGCGACAACCAGGACGCCCTGCTGCTGCGCACCGACCGACGGCGGCCCGTGTTCATCTACTGCTACCACGGCCGCGCCAGCCAGACCTGGGCGCAGATGTTCGCGGACTTCGGCTTCACCGAAGTGGTGGACCTGATCGGCGGCCACGCGGCCTGGCTCGTCCACGCGCAGGCCGCCGCGCGCCCGGTCGATCTGCGCGTCGTGCCCCCGGCCGCATCCGCCCGTCCCGTGGCCCCGGCACTGGCCGCCTGGCTCGCGCAGCAGGGCCTGTCCGGCCCCGAGGCCCGCGCCGCCCACGGCAACACGCCGCTGATGCTCGCCGCCTGGCGCGGTCAGGCGGATGCGGTGCAGGCCCTGCTGGCCCATGGCGTGGCGCTGGACGCCACCAATGCCGACGGCAACAACGCGCTGTGGCTGGCCTGCGTGCATGGCGAGCCGGCGCTGATCGAGTGCCTGGTGCGCGCGGGCGTCCCGCTGGACCATGCCAACAAGGTCGGCGCCACCTGCCTCATGTACGCCTCCTCCGCCGGCAAGACCCTGGTGCTGCGCACCCTGCTCGCCCTCGGCGCCGACTGGCGACCCCGCACGCAGGACGACTTCACCGCCCTGGACATGGCGGCCAACCTCGAATGCCTGCAGTTGCTGCGCGAGGTCGAACGACGCGCGCGGCCCGCGCTGGCGGCCTGAGAAGGTGTGAACGAGCACGCCATGGCCCACATCGTCTTCTACGAGAAGCCCGGCTGCGGCGGCAATGCGCGGCAGAAGGCCCTGCTGCGCGGCGCCCGCCACACGCTGGAGACCCGCGACCTGCTCGCCTGGCCCTGGACGGCGCAGGCATTGCTGGACTTCCTGGCGCCGCTGCCGGTGGCCCAGTGGTTCAACCGTGCGGCGCCGAGCGTCAAGTCCGGCGAGGTGGTGCCGGAGCAGCTGGACGCCGAGGCCGCCCTGGCTCTGCTACTGGCCGAGCCGCTGCTCATCCGCCGCCCGCTGATGCAGTCGGGCGACAGCCGCCTGGTGGGCTTCGACACGCAGCAGGTGCACGACTGGGTGGGTCTGGGACCCAACGCCCCGGCGCCCGCGGCCCTGGAAGGCTGTGCCGCCGCGCCCCATGCCTCCGGGGGCTGCCCTGCCCCGTCGCCCTGAGATCCATTCCTTCTGCCATCTGGAGCGCCCCATGCCCCTCTACGACTACCACTGCAGCGCATGCGGCCACGGCTTCGAGGCGCTGGTGCGCGCCGGTGCCACGCCGCCCGCCTGCCCTGCCTGCGGAAGCGCCGCCGTGGACAAGGCCCTCTCGCGCATCGCGCCCGCCGGCAAGATCGAGGCCATCCGCATGTCCAACCGCCGCGCGGCCGCGGCGGCCGGCCACCTGAGCCACTTCAGCCCGGCCGAGCGCAAGAAGCTGCTGAAGGAGCGCTGAACGCCCCCCGCCCCGCGCTTGCCTCCCATCGACGATAAGGAACAAGGCCATGGACATCGTCTACAAGACCACCATGCTCACCCAGGGCGGCCGCAGCGGCCAGGTGCAGAGCGAGGACGGCCGCTTCAAGCTCAAGCTGGCCGTGCCCACCGAGATGGGCGGTCCGGGCGGCGCACCCAACCCCGAGCAGCTCTTCGCCGGGGCCTTCGCCGCCTGCTTCGAGCATTCCGTGCGCCACATCGCCCGTGCCGACAAGCTGCCGCTGCGCGGCTGCTATGCAGAGGCCACGCTGTCGATGTACGTCACCTTCGAGGGCGCCTACCGCATGGCGCTGAGCCTGACGCTGTTCATGGCCGGCACGCTGGATCAGGCCACGGCCGACAACCTGGTCGAACGCGCACGGGGCATCTGTCCCTATGCGGACGCGGTCAAGAACAACATGACGCTGAACGTGAAGGCCGTGCTGGACACGCCCGTGGCGGCATGAGAAGGTGTTGCGGTGGGCGATCACCTCGGGCGGCAGTTCGCCCACCAGCCGCAGCGGCAGGCCCCGGCCGCTGTAGCTGCTGAAGTAGCGCAAGCCGGCCTGGGCGGACTCGTTCATGGCATCCCTCAATCCGGCGTCATGTCCGGCTGCAGCAGCACCTCGTCCGGCTGGCCGCCGCCCGGACTGAACAGTTCCACCGCGCCCAGCGGCGAATAGCCGGCATCGCCCTCCAGCAGCACCGTCGCCTGCGGTGGCAGGCGGTGCAGGGCTTCGATGAGCTGGAGCACGTTCATGGTCGGGCAGGCGCGGACGGGCGATACCGCTGCGGACTGCAAGGCGCATGCCGCACCCCTGCGTGGCCCCCGACCGCACGAGCACCAGCCGATCACGGGGACCGTGCCCGGCCCTGTCGCAAAGCCGACCGGCACTGTCCGTTCTGTCCGCTTCGGCGCACGTCACGACCGCCGAAGCCGCTTTCTCCGTGCCGATGGGATGGCACATGGGTTGCACACGCTATGTAGTCGAGAACACATGGGACTGCGTCGGCCTGCCTGCTTCCGGGCGGGCCCGGGCTTCCCTCTCATCCCACCAGGAGTGCGTCATGACCGCCTCGTCTTCATCCCCGGCCTGGCCGGGTCCCGGCCCGATGTGCGGCCACGGGCTGCGGCGCCATGCGCTGCCGCGGCCGCCGCAGGTCCGCATCGGCGGCTGGGTCCGCCAGCCCCTGGCCCTGGATGCCGAAGCCCTGGACGCACTGGGCGCCGAGGACGTGCCGGGCTTCGTCGTCCGCTGCACGCTCGACGGCGCGCATGGGGGCCCGCGGCCCATGCGTGGCGTGCCGCTGCGGCGGCTGATCGAGCGCGCCGAGCCCGCCTTCGGCGAGCGCACGGACTTCAAGCGCACGGCCGTGGTCGCCGAAGGCGCGGACGGCTACCGGGCGCTGTTCTCGTGGGGCGAGCTGTTCCACACGCAGGTCGGCGAAGGCGTGTACCTGGCCTTCGACTGCGTCCGCGCGCCGCTGGACGCGCGCACCGCGCCCTTCGCGCTGCTGAGCCTGCATGACACCCACACCGGTCCGCGCTTCGTGCGCCAGCTGGCGTCGGTGGACCTGCACCGGCTGTGGTGAACGGCTGACGAAGGAACAAGGTGCCTGCGCGCGCCGCGGCCCCGAAGCGCTGCCGCCCCGGCGGCCGTCCGAGGCCCCGAAGCGGCACAGCGGCGCTGACCGTTCAAGGCACCATCTGGAACAGCTCGGGCTGCCCTTGCCGGTACACGCGCAGCCACAGCAGCGTGGCCGGCAGCACCGCTTCGCAGCCGAAGGCCAGCGTGTCGTCCAGTGCGGGGCCGGGTGGCAGCGCCAGACGCTGCGCCAGCGACTGCCAGCCCTCCCAGTCCAGCTCGGGCATGCGGGCGCGCACGCCAGGCGCCAGCGTGCCCAGGGCCGCGGCCATGCGCGCCAGCAGGCGCAGCACCTCCTGCCGGGTCAGGCGCGAGCGCAGCAGCTCCTCGCGGCTCAGGCCTTCGATGAGCGTCGCGATGCCGGCGCCCGCCTGCTCCACGATGCCCAGCAGCGCGCCGGTCTCGATGCCGCCGACAGGGGCCTGCACCCCGATGCCGGGCGCAGGAGGGGCCGGGCCCGTCGGGGGACTTTCAAGAGGACCATCGGCTGCGGCTGCGGCTGCGCTGCGCGTGCCCTTGGGAGCGGCCGGTTGGCCGCTCATGCCACGCACTCCGCTGCCGCCTCGGCCGCGGCACACAGGCGCGCATTGAGCTCCAGCGCGAAGGCCTGCCAGGCCGCGGCCAGCGCACGGGCGATGGCACGCCGGTCCTCGGCGCCGGGCTGGTGCTCGTGCGGCAGGTTGGACAGCGCGCAGGAGCGCGCGTTGAACCCCAGCGCCTCGTCGACCAGCGACTGGCTCCAGCCCGAGAAGGCCGACAGCAGCGCCGGCGTGACCGGATGGCGGCCCTGCTCCGGCGCGCCGGCCTCGGCCGTCAACACCGGCAACAGTGCGTCCAGGCCCGCCAGCGCATCGCCGTAGCACTGCTCGGCACTGGCGCGCAGCGCGCGGGCGCTCAGCCCGCCCTGCGCGTCCGCGCCCGCCGCCGTGCCCGAGAGCATGCGCACCAGGTGATGCTGGTAGCGCTCCGGCCCCTGGGCACGCAGGCCCTGCACGAGTTGTTGGAAGGTAGCCACGGCAGCCGTCGCATCCGCGGGCGTTGCAGGGCGGGTGCCTGTCGGCCCCAGCAGCAGCTGCGACGCGACGCGCTCGGCACTGTCCAGCGCGCCTTCCATGTGGCCGGCGCCGTGCAGGGCGGTCTCGGTGCCGGCGAAGAACAGGCGCCCGCCCCACCAGGGCTGGCGCAGCCGAGCGTCGGCCCGCGGCGGCTCGGCAGGGCCGGCGCGGTCGGCCTGCGCACAGGTCCAGGGCTCCTCGGCCCAGTCCTGCAGGTGCAGCTCGCCGTCCTGCGCCTCGGCGCCGTAGAGCTGGCCGAGCTGGCTGTGCACCAGCAGCGGCAGGCCGCGGCGGAAGTCCTGGCGCTGCTGCGCGTCCAGCGCCACGAAGCCGGCCAGCGCGCCGTGCGGCCCGGTGCCGGCGTCGAACACCTCGCCCAGCACGGCCTGCGGATGGCGCACGAAGGCATTGCCGGAATGGCCGGCCTCGCGCCAGAAGGGCCGGCCGAAGGCGCTGGCCGCCTTGGCCTGCGTGGCCATCCAGGTGGGCACGGCCGCCAGGGCATTCGCCAGCGTCGGTGGCAGGGCCGGCACGAAGCGGATGCGCTCGGCGGCCAGCCTGGGCGGCAGGGCCAGCACCAGCTGCGCGACATGCAGGCGCTGGCCATCGGCCAGTTGCAGCAGCACGCCGCCGCCTTCCGCGCGGTGCACTTCGCACACCGCGGCCGTCAGGCACAGCGCCTGCGGCGGCAGGGCGTCGGCCAGCGTCTGCGCCAGCCGCGCGCTGCCGCCCTCGATGCGGCGTGCGCCCTGGTGGACCTGGCCCGGGGCGGCGTCGTGTCGTTCAGGGGCGCGCTCGGGGTCGTCCAGCCACAGCGCATCGCCGGGGTCGTGCTGGGGCGCACTGGCCAGGCCCAGCTCGGCCAGCAGCGCCGCGATGCCCGGCTCGGTGGCGGGCCAGAACCAGGCGGCGCCCAGGTCCAGCGGCTGGCCGGTGGCGGCGCTGGCGCGCGTGAGCAGCCGGCCGCCGATGCGCTCGCGTGCCTCCAGCACGCGGACCTGGCGGCCGGCCAGGTGCAGTCGACGCGCCAGCGCCAGCCCGGCCAGGCCGGCACCGACGATGGCCACGTCGCAGACAAGGGACGCGGGCTCATCGGCCGCGGGCCCGGGGGTCCCGCCAGAAGGCGGGTGCCGCGCGTCGGAATTGGCGGCCATGGCCGTTGCGCCCGAATGCCCAGGTGTCAGACGAAGCTCAGCACTTCGACCGTCACCGGCTGGTCGCCCAGCACGGCGCGGCAGGCCAGCCGCGACTTGGCGCCGACGCCGACGATGGCGTCCAGGCGCTCGTTCTCCTCGCGCGTGGTCTTCGACAGGCTCTTGCGGCCTTCGAGCACGAAGAGATGGCAGGCGTCGCTGCACTTGGCGCCACCGTCGCATTCGTGCGCGAGCACGCCGGCGCGGCGCAGGGCCTCCAGCAGCGTGATGCCAGTCTCGGCGTCGAAGGTCTTGCCGCTGGGCATGACGGTGAGGGGAATGGTGGTGGTGACGGTGTCGCTCATGGCGGGGTCTCGTGGTGGTGGTGGTGGAAAGGGAATGGGATGGCCGGTTGCGCAGGCGGATACCGTCGCGGACCAGCCGGCGCTCGATGCAGGGTGCAGGTGGCTCAGGCCGCCAGCGCGGCCGGCGCCAGCGCCTGCACCAGCGCATCGGCGAAGTCCGGCAACGGCATGGCGATGCGCTCGATGCCCTGCTCTTCCAGGAAGCGCGCCTCCATGCGGGTGGGCGGCTCGGGCAGCACGGCCCAGTGCCGGTCGCCGGAGCGCTTCATGATCTGCCGCGCGAAGCTGCGCGTGAGCTGGTCGTCGAAGCGGCAGCCCACGAACAGGAAGCCGCGCCCCGCGCGCTGCTGCTGCACGATGGCGGGGATGGGTGTCTGGATGTCGATCTCGGTCAGCACCTCGACGTAGTCGCTGTCCGAGACCAGGTAGTTGCTGACCGGCCGACGGCTGCCGATGGGCTGGTAGAGCACGCGGACTGGTTCGGCGGGCAGCTCGGCCAGGTGCTCGCCATCGTCCGCATAGACGCCCGTCCACTGGCCGAAATGTTCGGACTGCGAGAGCCCCTGGATACGCACCCAGCCGCCCTCGGGCCGGGCCATGGCGAGCGCGCGGCCGAAGGTGTCGTCGTACCAGGTGTCGATCCACAGGGGCGCACCGCTGGCGGCCAGCGCCGCATGCAGGGCCGAGGGCTGGGGTGTCGCGGCGAAGGCCTCGTCCATGATCGACACCAGCGACTTGCGGTGCTTGAAGTTCTCGATGAACTGCGCCGCCTGCGTGAGCCGCTTGCGGATCTTGTGCGGCACGCTGACCTTGGCGGTCATGATCTCGGCCAGGGCGAGCGAGGTGCCGGGCACTTTCGCGTCGTTGCACAGGGCGAGCATGCCGGGGCCCATGTAGGGGATCAGTGCGCCGGCATCGAGCCGGCCGGCGAGGTCTTGGATCAGGTCGGTCATGGGTGTCCTCTTCAGAGATAGATCGCCGCTCCGGCACCCACGTTGGTGGCGGTGTCCTTGAGCGTCTTGACGATGTACTTGACCTGGTCCGCGTCCAGCTGCGTGTGCAGGGGCAGCGCCAGGGCGCGGTCGCCGATGCGGTCGGTGTCGGGAAGCACACCGCGCTTGCGGCCGATGGCGTCGCCCGCGTTCATGTAGAAGAACTGCTGGTGCAGCGGATGGCTGTAGGCCGCGGTTTCGATGCCGCAGGCCGCGAGGTCCTCGATCATCTGGGTGCGGGCGCTGGCGGTGAAGCGCTTGCCCAGGTGCACGACGTAGAGCATCCAGTGCACCTCGTCCACGTCCTCGCCCAGGTAGGGCGGCTTGATGCCTTCGAAGCTCTGCATCTGCTCGTGGTACCAGGCTTCCACCTGCTTGCGCACGGCCAGCCGGTCGTCCAGGCCCGCCAGCTGCGCCAGGCCCAGCGCGGCCGTGAGTTCGCTCATGCCGGCCTGCAGCGGCACGCGCGCGCCCACCGACACCGAGCCCCGGTCGGACAGCCGGCGCTGGCGCAGGTAGCGCAGCTCGTGCGCCAGGTGCTCGTCGTCGGTGACCAGCATGGCGCCCTCGCCCGTGCACAGCGCCGAGGGTGCGGAGAAGTCGAACACCGCCACATCGCCGAAGCTGCCCACCGCCTGGCCGCGGTAGCGCGAGCCCAGGGCCTCGGTGCTGTCCTCGATCAGGGCGATGCCGTGCGCCGTCGCCAGCTCGCGCAGCGGCCCCCAGGCGGCGGGATGGCCGTTGGTGTTGCCGGCCAGCAGCGCGCGGGTCTTCGGGCCGATGCGCGCCGCCGCCTTCTCGGGGCTGAGGCAGCCGCTCCAGTAGTCGATGTCGGCGAAGACGGGCGTGGCCCCGGCGAGCGTGATGGCCTGGGCGATCTGATGCCAGGTGTGGGCGGCGCACACCACCTCGTCGCCGGGGCCGATGCCCTGCGCCCGCAGCACCATCCACAGCCCCAGCGTGCCGCTGGCCACGCCCACCGCGTGGTCGCGGCCGGCCCAGCCGGCAAAGGCCTGCTCGAAGGAGGCGAGCATGGGACCGTCGCCCCAGCGGGCGGCCTCGAGCACGGCGTTGACCAGCTCGATCTCGCGCGGGCCGCAGTCGGGTTCGGCCAGGCCGATGGCTTCCATGTCCATGGAGGTGCTCCTGCGACGGTCAGTTCTGGGTGAGGATCAGCACCGTGGCCTCCTCGGGCCGGGCGGTGACGTGCCAGCAATGGCCCTGGCTGGCGGCCAGGTAGACGTTGCGCGCGCCCAGCTGCAGGGCCGGCGTCTCGCCCCGCATGTCCAGCGCATCGACCACGATGGCGCGCACCTCCGGATGGCGGGCGCGCCAGAGCGCCGCGGCGTCGCGCACCGTCGGCGCTGCGCCCACCACCTCGCAGGCTGTGCGCAGTTGTTCGCTGGTGAGGGCCATGGCCGCCTCACTCGTCCGCGGCGATGCGGCGGGCTTCCACCGTCACCGGCAGCGTGGTGCCCTCGGGCATGGCGGGCAGATCCAGCTGCCAGCCGTTGCCCAGCGTGACCAGGCCGCCCCACATGCCGGGCTGAGCCATCGACACGATGGGTTCTTCCAGATCCTTCTTGGGGACATAGGCCGAGAGCAGGCCCTTGCTGTCTTTGCGGATCATGACTTTCATCGGTGAGCTTCCAGGTTCGGTGAGGGACGGGATTCGGGGTCAGGCCGCGGCGGCCTGCGCTTCCTGCAGCAGCGGCCGCAGCAGGCGCGGCAGGCCGGCAAGCAATGCATGGATGTCAGGCGCCTGGCTGCCCTGGCCCAGCGACAGGCGCACGGCGGCCAGGGCCTCGTCGGCCGGCACGCCCATGGCGCGCAGCACATGCGAGGGTTCGCTGCCGCCGGAGGAGCAGGCCGCGCCGGCCGAGGCGGCGATGCCCAGACGCTCCAGGCGCTGCAGCAGCACCTCGGCGGACAGGCAACCCACGCGCAGGTAGCTGGTGCCCGGCAGGCGCGGCAGGCCGCGGCCCCACACGTGCACCGCGCCCGGCAGCGCGGCCATCAGGCCGGTCTCCAGCGTGTCGCGCAGTTCGGCCTGGCGCGCGGCCTCGGCCTGCATCGCCGCGTCGTCGCCCAGCCGCTCCAGGGCGGCGGCCAGGCCCACGATGCCGGGCAGGTTCTCGGTGCCGCCACGTCGGCCGCGCTCCTGGCTGCCGAGGGTCTGCGGCGAGAACGGCACACCCTGGCGCAGCAGCAGCGCGCCCACGCCCTTGGGGCCGTGGAACTTGTGGGCCGAGAAGGAGACGGCGTCGGCACCGCAGGCATCAAAGCCGAAGGGCAGCTTGCCGACATACTGGGTGGCATCCACATGCAGCCGCGCGCCGGCCGCGCCGGCCAGCGCGGCCACCTCGGCCACGGGCATGAGCAGACCGGTCTCGTTGTTGGCCGCCATCAGGGACACCAGCGCCACGTCGGGCCCGATGCGTTCGGCGGCGGCCTGCAGGTCGAGGCGGCCGTCGGGCAGAACGGGCAGCAGTTCGACCGGCACGCCGGCCTCGGCCAGGGCCCGGGCCAGCCGCAGATGGCCGGCATGTTCGACGGCGCTGAACAGCACCCGCGTGCGACCGGCGGGCGCCGCCGCCAGCAGCCCGCGCACGGCCAGGTGGTTGGCCTCCGTGGCGCCGCTGGTGAAGATCACCTCGGCGGGCTTGCAGCGCAACACCCGCGCCACCGTGGCCCGGGCGGCGGCCAGCGCGCGCCGCGCGTCCTGCCCCGGCGCATGCTGCGACGAGGCATTGGCCCAGAGCCGCTCGTACACGGGCCACATGGCGGACAACACCTCGGGTGCGGGCGCGGTGGTGGCGTTGTGGTCCAGGTAAATCGTCATGGCCAGTACACCCGTTCGGTGTCGGCGCACAGTTGCGCCAGCAAATCGGGCAGCGGCGCGGCCGGGCCGGGCTCGGCCCAGCAGCCGGCGGCATGGTCGCGGGCCTGCAGCTGCCACAGGGCCTGGCCCTTGTGTGCGAGGGCCAGGGCGGCCGCATCCGCTGCGGGCTGCAGCCGCGCGATGTCGATCACGCCGCCGTTTGCATCCACATTGCGCGAGCAGCAGGGGCTTTCGATGCGGTAGCCCGGGCCGTCGGGCAACACGCTCGGGCGCACGTAGCGGTAGCGCGCCCGCTCGCGCAGCGCCCGCTCCAGGCGGTGCAGGAGGAAGTCGGCCACCCCGCCACGGGGCGGTGTCGGGCTCTCGGGCATGGGCAGGCTGCAGGCCATGGATGGGCTCATGGCTGAGGTGAAGTCGCGGCGGCAGCGGCTTCGGAGGGCTCGTCGTCCTCCGGCAGCAGGCCGGCCGGCGCGGGCGCGATCTCTTCCTCGAAGCAGCCCACCACGCGACGGCCGAACTCGACCAGGTAGATGGGCTCGTTGGTCTCGGTGGAGTGGCCGATGTTGACGATCTCGCCCACCGCGCCCTGCGGCGCCAGCACGGCGCCCTCGTCCAGCTCGGGATGGCTGCCGTCGTTGAGCAGGTCGTCCAGCGCCACCACGCGCAGGCCCCAGCCGTATTCGGGCGCGCGGGGTTCGGCGAAGGCGGCGACGTCGGCGGGCAGCGTGTTCATGGGGCGTTCTCCGGAAGGGACGAGGGGTCGGTGTGGCCTGCGGGCTGCTGCGGACGGCCGAGCGCGTGCAGGGTCTGGGCATCCACGCCCAGGCGGGCCAGCACGTCCTCGGGCAGGTGGTCCAGCGTGCACAGCTCCTTGGCCCGCATGCCGACGCGGTGGCCCGTGTCCACGAAGTCCACCGCGTAGATGTAGAACTGCTGCAGG
This sequence comes from Pseudacidovorax intermedius, assembly GCF_003350475.1. Lineage (GTDB taxonomy): Bacteria > Pseudomonadota > Gammaproteobacteria > Burkholderiales > Burkholderiaceae_C > Xenophilus > Xenophilus intermedius. The sequence goes on along the minus strand of NZ_QQAV01000006.1, from coordinate 202,147 downwards.
AAGGTGTTGATGCTGGTCACGTAGCCGATGTCGCCCTTGTTGACCAGCACTTCACCGATGTCCTTGCCGTTGTAGGTGCCGTCGTTGCGGATCACGCTGCGGGCGATGACGCGCTCGCCGTAGTTGAAGCGGGGCGGAAAGGCGACCTCGATGAGCTCGTCGTCGCGGTTGATGTCAGCCATGGGCAACTCCCTGGGCGGGCGGTCCCGCCATTCGCTCGGCAGCGGCGCGGCGCACCTCGGGGTCCGCGTCGTCCAGCAGGCGGCGCACCGCCTCGGGTGCGGCGCGCAGGGCCACCTCCCAGCGCACGCGCCAGTCCTCGTCGTCCACCAGCCGCGCCAGCAGCGGCGCGGGCAGGCGCTCGGCCACGATGCGGCGCACTTCGGGCTCGGCATCGGCGGCCAGGCCCAGCAGGGCCGGCATCTCCAGGCGCTGGGCCACCCGCATGCGCACGCTGCGGTCGGCGTCGCGCGCCAGGGTGGCCAGCAGCGCCAGGGGCAGGCGGCGCGCGACCAGCTCGCGCACGCCGTAGTCGGGGTCGTGGCGCATCGCCGCCAGGGCGCCGCCCTCGAGGCGCTGGGCGACGCGGATGCGCACTTCGCGGTGCGGGTCGTGCATCAGCCGCACCAGCTGGCCCTGGGGCAGGCGCAGGGCGACCTGCAGGCGCACGGTCTCGTCCGGGTCCTCGATCAGCGCAGGCAGCCGGAACAGGCTGGCATGGCGCGCGGCGATGGCACGCACTTCGAAGTAGGGATGGGCCAGTTCCCCGTCGGCCAGCCGCGGATGCCAGCGGAAGAAGCGGTCGATGCGGCGGGCGTAGGCGTCCTGCATGCAGGCATGGCCGGGCTCGCAGCCGTGCGGCTCGGGCCGGCCGCGCAGCGCACGGTGGGGGCAGCGGCCGCAGTCGACCGGGCCACCGCGCCAGTACAGCGGCGCGATGTCACCGGCGGGGGCCCGCGCGGCCGGGCTGGTGGTGTCGGCCGTCATGAACGGACCTCCGGCCCCCAGCCGTAGGCGGGATAGGCGCCAGGCCCTTCGGCAGGGTCGATCAGGCCGGCGGCCAGCGCCTCGTGCCGCTGCAGCACATGCGCCAGCAGGGCCCCACCGACGCGGTCGCCCGGGTCGAGCCGGCGCAGCTCGCCCAGCATCAGCCGGGCCTCCTCCAACTCGCCCAGCCTCAGGTTGAGATAGGCCAGGCCCTTGAGGGTGAAGAGGTAGAAGCGCACCGCGGCGTCGTGGCGCGCCTCGTCGTCGGTGGGTGGCCGGTCGCCGAAGTCGGGGCCGAGGGCGGTGCGGGCGACGGCGAGCGCGTCTTCGCCGGCCGCCTTGGCGCGCTCCAGGTCGTGGCCGTAGAAATGGAAGCGGTAGAGCGCAATCAGCGGCACCGGGTGGCGCGGTGCCAGCGCGCGGGCGCGCTCCAGCAGCGGCAGTGCCTGCTCGGGCCGATGGCGCAGCAGGCCGGCGCTGGCGATGAGCGCGGCGGGCTCGGACGGCAGGCCATGGCCCAGTGCCGAATCGGCAAAGGCCGCCATCCCGCCATCGTCGAAGCCCAGGCCCATCGCGTTCATCGCCGCTGCTCCGCTGCCTGGGCTCAGTGCGTCAGCGTGGCCGGCCGGCCGCGGCCGATGGAACCCACGTCGATGCGGGCCACGCCGGGCGGCGTGGCGGCGACATCGCCGCTGCTGCTGCAGGCGCAGGGCGCCTGCTTGGGGTCGATGAAGGCCAGACCCGACTTGGTGGGCGTGTCCACGAAATCCATGGTCACGCCGTCGAGCAGCAGCCGGCTTTCGGCGGGCAGGAACAGGCGCAGGCCCTCCCCCACCTCCAGCACCGACTCGCCCGGCTGGGGCGCGGCCTCGGCGCTGAACTCCGAGTTGAAGCCCGAGCAGCCGCCGGCACTGACGACCAGCCGGAAGCCCGCCGTGGCCGGCAGGCCCGAAAAGCGCAGGATGCGCCGCACGAACTTCTCGGCGGCGGGCGTGAGGGTGAGGCTGGGAACCATGGTCAAAGGTCTCTGTGGTGGATGAAGAAAAAAGATCAGGCCAAGTGGGCGGGCGCGCAACGCATAGGCCGCGCCGATGCGCCGGCAAGACCGCGGCAAGCGCGTTACCCGCACCACCCGCACCACCCGCATCGCCCGCACTACGCGCACTACCTGCAGCACCCGCATCGCCGGCACCACGCGCACGACCCGCATCGAAAGGCCGCGGAGCAGGCCACGCCAGCGACCGCCGCGGAACCGGCTTTGCCGGGCCGCAGGCGGTGCCCCCCTTGGGGGGGTGGCGGAGCGCGAAGCGCGCAGCCTGGCGGGTTACGCCTTGACTATGCAGCCGTCCACAGGGCACACGGCGATGCACTGCGGCTCGTCGTAGTGGCCCTCGCACTCGGTGCACTTCTTGGGATCGATGACGAAGATGCCGCCCTTCTCGCGGATGGCGACGTTGGGGCATTCGGGCTCGCAGGCGGAGCAGCCGGTGCAGGTGGAGGCGATGATCTTCAGCGACATGGCTTTCCTCGTGGATTGCTAGCTAGTGGGGGAGTGGATGAAGCGGCGTGCGGCGCCTCGCTCAGGCGGCCTGCGCCGCGGTGTAGGCACCCTGGCGGATGGCGGCATCGCCGCGGTCCTGGTGCACCAGCGCGCCGCTGGCAATGCGGGCGCGGTAGTCGTTGAACCAGGCCAGCGCCGCCTTCTCGATGAACTCGCCGACGTACTGGTCCACCGGCTCGATGCCGGCGGACGACAGCTCGTCCTTGGGGCAGGCGCCGATCTTGGCGACCAGCACGGCATGGCAATCGTTGATGGCGCGCACCACCGACGGCAGCTGCTCGTCGTCGCCGAAGCCGCCCTGGCAGTACAGATCCACCCGGCGATGGCCGACGAACAGGGCCTCGCTGCGGCTGACCTCGAAGATCTGGAACTCGGTCACATGGCCGAAGTGCTCGTTGACGCGACCGCCACCCTTGGTGGCCACGGCGACCAGCACCTTCAGGTCGTCGGCCACGCCCAGGTTGGCCGCTTCGGCCAGGGCTTCCTGCTTGGCATCGTGCTGGGCCTGGCGCTCGGTTTCCACCTTCTCCTGGTAGGCGCGGCGACGATCGAGGTCGTACACGACCTCCATCTCCTCGATCTTGTCGAGGGTGAACTCCTCGCTGCGGTCCTCGCCCAGCAGGCCCACGGCGTCGGCGCGGCACTGGCGGCAGTGGCGCATGAGGTTGGCGCCGCCGGCGCAGGCGTCCTGCACGGCCTTGAGTTCCTGGGCCGTGGGGCCACGCTGGCCGGTGAGGCCGAACACGGTGCCGTGCTCGGGCTCGGAGATCAGCGGCATGATGTTGTGCAGGAAGGCGCCGCGCTTCTTGACCTCGCGGTTGACCTCGATCAGGTGCTCGTCGTTGATGCCGGGGATGAGCACCGAGTTGATCTTGGTGAGCACGCCGCGGGCGGTGAGCATCTCCAGGCCCTTCATCTGCTGCTCGTGCAGGATCTTCGCGGCCTCGTAGCCGGTGACGCGCTTGTGCTTCCAGAAGATCCAGGGGTAGATCTTCTCGCCCACGGCCGGGTCCACCATGTTGATGGTGATGGTGACGTGGTCGATGTTGTACTTGACGATCTCGTCCACCTGCTCGGGCAGGGCCAGGCCGTTGGTGGACAGGCACAGCTTGATGTCGGGCGCCTGCTCGTGGAGCATGCGCATGGTGTCGAAGGTCTTGGCCGGGTTGGCCAGGCTGTCGCCGGGGCCGGCGATGCCCAGCACGGTCATCTGCGGGATCTCGCTGGCGACGGCCAGCACCTTCTTGACGGCCTGGTCGGGCGTGAGCTTCTGGCTGACGACGCCGGGGCGGCTTTCGTTGCTGCAGTCGTACTTGCGATTGCAGTAGTTGCACTGGATGTTGCATGCGGGCGCCACGGCCACGTGCATGCGGGCGTAGTGGTGATGCGCCTCTTCCGAGTAGCAGGGATGGTTCTTGACCTTCTCCCAGATCTCGGCGGGCATGTCGTCGGGCCCGCCCGAAGAGCCGCAGCTGGCCTTTCCTTCACCCCCGTGGGTGCCGCAGCCGCCGCCCGCATCGGGCAGTTCGAACTTGGCGCCGAGTGGCTTGATCTGCCCGATGCCGACGTAGGTGGTGGCGGGCATGGTGCTGGCTGGGCTGGCTTGCTGCATGGATGGACCTCGCGGGATGGCGGCCCGACTTGGCCGCGTACGGGGTCCCTACTGCCAAAAACATGCCACGCGGTTGTGGCGCTCCAGCGTTGGGTTTTGCACGGTTTCGCGTTGGTTTTGGAGCGTTTGTCTGGCGGGGTTGCGACAGGGTTTGATGTGTGTCGCGTTGGGTGTGTTGGCGTTGCGACAAAGGGGTGTTGGGTCGTGCTTCTAACGCTGGCGCTGTTGGGGCGCTTGGCTGGCTTCGGAGGCGGCCTCTACCGTTGCCGCTGGGCGGGCGCCTGGCTGGCTTGGGTCGCAGCGTTTACCGTTGACGCTGGGCGGGCGCCTGGCTGGCCCCGGCGCCCAGGGCGGCCCCACATGCTGCGTCCCTCGCTGAACGCTCGGGAAACCTGCGGTGCTCGCCGGATGAGCGCATGGCGTAACTCGCTGCGCGCTGACGCGCTCCGCTCGAACAAACGCCATGAGTCAGTCACAACCGGCCCGCGGGGGCCGCGGGCCTCGCTCATCCGGCTGCGCTCCTCGGCGCAGCCTGAGGGGCCGCCCTGGGCGCCGGGGCCAGCCAGGCTCGGGGTGTAGCGTGACCTTCGCCCATTACCGCCCGCTCAAGACATGGCCGCCACACAACACTGCTCGCGGATCAGCGACCGCAGTCGCGCACTGCGCTGCCGCCCCCGCCCCGCCCGCCCCCGCACCTGCACCTGCATACGAATCTGTGCGTGTGCGTCTGCCTGTGGCGCGGCCGGGCCCATGCGCTCGCTATGCCATTGCTGATGCCGCTGTTCTGGCTTCTGCGGCCTTGAGCTGAGGAGCCAGCGACGAACGCGGGTGACTGCCAAGAGCGGGCGTGAAGATCACCTCCCCACAAGCCCGGCCTGGGGTGTGCGGCCTGGGCGCCCTGTGGACGCGCCGAGGAGCGCAGCCGGATGAGCGAGGCCCGCGGCCCCCGCGGGCCGGTTGTGACTGACTCGCGGCGTTTGTTTGAGCGGAGCTGCCGTCAGGCAGCGCAGCGAGTTACGCCGCGCGCTCATCCGGCGAGCACCGCAGGTTGCCCGAGCGTCAGGAAGGTGTGAATGAATCCGGCGTGGCCGAGCGGGCTGCGAAAACGCGGCCAATCAAGGAGCAAAGCGCAGCCATAGCTTGGGCTATGGCGAGCATTTGCGACGCGGAGTGGGCGTGTTTTCGCAGCACGAGCGGGCATGACGGGTTCGTTCGCACCTTCCCAACGAGGGACGCGGCCGCTGGGCGCCCAGGCCGCACGCCCCAGGCCGGGCGCTTCGTCCAGGGCCCACGGACAGCACCTTCGCCCAAGCCGCTACCGCCCCAGTCCGCTCAGAACTTCCTCACCTCGATCCCATGCTTGCGCAGCGCATAGCCCATCTGGCGCGGCGTGATCTTGAGCAGCCGCGCCGCCTTGGCCTGGACCCATCCGCAATGCTCCATGGCCCAGATCAGGCGCGCATGCTCACCCTCGGGCTTGTCGCTGAGACCCGACGGACCGCCCGCCGCCACGGCCTCGGCCGGCATCGGTGCCGAGGGCGCAGCAGCCGCCGCCAGCGGCTCGGCCGGCAGCACCGGCTGCGGTGGCATGGCGGGCTGCGTCGGCAGGGCCGGCACCTCGGTGATCGGGATGTCCACCGGCCGCCCTGGCCGTACCGCGTCCTCGCGCTCGATGTGGTGCAGCACCTGCGTCAGGCAACGGTTGCCCTGGCACGGAAAGGCCAGGTCGCTGATCACCTCGGCATGGGTCATCGTCGCCGTGCGCTCCACGCAGTTCTCCAGCTCGCGCACATTGCCCGGCCAGTAGCAGCTGCTCAGCACCCGCATGGCACCTGGATCGAAGCGCATGCGCCGGCCGTTCTCGCGGTTGAAGCGGTCCAGGAAGTGCTGCGCCATCGCCGGGATGTCCTCGCGCCGCTCGCGCAGCGGCGGCAGCTGGATGCTCACCACGTTGATGCGGTAGTACAGGTCGGCGCGGAACTCGCCGGCCTGCACCATCCGCTCGAGGTTGCGGTTGGTCGCCAGGATCAGCCGCACGTCCACCTTCACCGGCGTGCCGCCGCCCACCCGCTCGAACTGCCGCTCCTGCAGCACCCGCAGCAGCTTGGCCTGGAACGAAGCCGAGATGTCGCCGATCTCGTCGAGGAACAGCGTGCCACCGTGCGCCATCTCGAAGCGGCCCTTGCGCTGGCCCTGCGCGCCGGTGAAGGAGCCCTTTTCGTGGCCGAAGAGCTCGCTCTCCAGCAGCGACTCGGTCAGCGCCGCACAGTTGACGCAGACGAAGGGCGCCTCGCTCCGCGGCGACAGGCTGTGGATGGCACGCGCGATCACCTCCTTGCCCGTGCCGCTCTCGCCGCGCAGCAGCACCGTGGTGCGCGCGGGCGCCACCTGGTGCACCTGCTCGAACACCGACTGGATCGGCGCCGACACACCCACCACATGGTCGATGCGGTGCTGCGGCTTGAGCGCCTTCTGGATGCGACGCACCTCGTCCTGCATGCTGTCGTGGCCGGCGGCCACACTGCGCTGCAGCAGCAGCGCCTGGCCCATCAGCGTGGCCACCATGCGCAGCAGCTGCAGGTCTTCGGCGAACACGCGCGTGCCCCCGTTGTTGACGCACTGCATGGCCACCACGCCCAGCGTGCGGCGGTCGGCGCGGATCGGCATGGCCAGCATGGCGATGCTGTCGAGGCCATCGCCGCCGCCCGTGCGGTTGAGGAACAGCGGCTCCGCATGCACGTCGGGCACGATGGCCGGCACCCCGCTGGCAAACACGCGGCCCACGATGCCCTCGCCCACGCGGAACACCAGGCGCTGCCGCTCCTCCTGCGACAGCCCGGCCGAGCACAGGCCCCGCAACGGACCGCCCGACTCGCCCAGCACCACGAAAGCGCGGCGCCAGTCGAAGGCATGCAGCAGGTAGTTGAGCGCCTCGCGGAAGGTCTTGCCCACGTCGAGCGAAGCGGACAGCGTCTTGCTGACCTCGTAGACCGCGTCCAGCTCGCGGCGAGTCTGGGCTTCCTTGGAACGTGCAATCACCATCATGGGGAACCTCGCTTTCCGCCGTCCGTACCACCCACCGGCCGGCCCGTTACCGATCGGCGCGGGCACGTCGGCTTTGTCGGCTTCTTCGCAAGAAACATACCTATTCGTCAACGCTGTGACAGCCCCGGATGCACCGTCGCGACGCGTGCCGGACATTCACGACAAACGGGACATGGCCCGCCGCGCCTTACCTTGATCCAGCGCACAAATCCAACAAAAAAATCGCCCGCGGACCCCATCGGGAGTGGGCTTTCGTGCGATTCGGGCGTGGCACCGATGTTGCAAAAGCACTGGCGTCTAGCCCACCAGGAGCCCGCCATGTCCGACCTTCCCCGCGACACAGCCAACGCCCGCCCCGCGCGTCCCATCTACCTGGACTACGCCGCCACCACGCCGGTGGACCGCCGCGTGGCCACGCGCATGCTGCCCTACCTCAGCGAGATCTATGGCAACCCCGCCAGCCGCTCGCACGCCTACGGCTGGGCCGCCGAGGAGGCGGTGGAACTGGCTCGCGAACAAGTTTGCGCACTGGTCAATGCCGACCCGCGCGAGATCGTGTGGACCTCGGGCGCCACCGAGTCCAACAACCTCGCCATCAAGGGCGCGGCCCGCTTCTACGCCGGCAAGGGTCGCCACCTGGTGACCGTGGCCACCGAGCACAAGGCCGTGCTCGACAGCATGCGCGAGCTGGAGCGCGAGGGTTATGAAGTGACGGTGCTACCGGTCGACGCCGACGGCCTGGTGGACCTGGAGCGCTTCGCCGCCGCCCTGCGGCCCGACACGGTGCTCGCCTCGGTGATGGCCGTGAACAACGAGACCGGTGTGGTGCAGGACATCACCACGCTGGGCACGCTGTGCCGCGAGCGCGGCGTGTTCTTCCACGTCGATGCCGCACAGGCCGCCGGGAAGATCGCCATCGACCTGGCGCAATGGCCGGTGGACCTGATGTCGCTGTCGGCCCACAAGCTCTATGGCCCCAAGGGCATCGGCGCGCTGTACGTGCGCCGCAAGCCGCGCGTGCGGCTCGACGCCCAGATGCACGGCGGCGGCCACGAGCGCGGCATGCGCTCGGGCACTCTGCCGGTGCACCAGATCGTGGGCATGGGCGAGGCCTTCTGGCTGGCGCGCGAACAGATGGCCGCCGACAACGCCCGCATCCTGGCCCTGCGCGAGCGGCTGTGGAACGGCCTGCGCACGCTGGAGGCGGTGGCCCTCAACGGCCATGCCGAGCGGCGCGCGCCCGGCTACCTCAACGTGAGCTTCAACTATGTCGAGGGCGAATCGCTGCTGATGGGCATCAAGGGCGTGGCCGTGTCCTCGGGCTCGGCCTGCACCTCCGCCAGCCTGGAGCCCAGCTACGTGCTGCGCGCCATGGGCCGCAGCGACGAGCTGGCCCACAGCTCGGTGCGCTTCTCCATCGGCCGCTTCACCACCGAGGCCGAGATCGACGCCACCGTCGCCCAGGTGCGCGAGGTGGTGCAGCGCCTGCGCGCCATGAGCCCGCTGTGGGACCTGGTGCAGGCCGGCGTGGATCTCGATTCCATCCAGTGGGCCGAGCACTGAGCGACCGCCTCCTGACGACCCTCCTCTTCCAACCTTCGACACGGAGCAAGGCTTCATGGCATACAGCGACAAGGTCATCGACCACTACGAGAACCCCCGCAACGTCGGCGCCTTCGAGGCCGGCGACGAGAACGTCGGCACCGGCATGGTGGGCGCGCCGGCCTGCGGCGACGTGATGCGCCTGCAGATCCGCGTCAACGCCGACGGCGTGATCGAGGACGCCAGGTTCAAGACCTACGGCTGCGGATCGGCCATCGCGTCGAGCTCGCTGGTGACCGAGTGGGTGCGCGGCCGCACGCTGGACGAGGCGCTGGCCATCAAGAACGCGCAGATCGCCGAAGAGCTGGCCCTGCCGCCCGTCAAGATCCACTGCTCCATCCTGGCCGAGGACGCCATCAAGGCCGCCGTGGCCGACTTCCGCGCCCGCCAGGCCACGCGGCAGGCCGCTGCGGCCGAGGCCCAGGTGCTGGCCGAGCAGCCGGCCTGCGCCAGCACCGGCCGCCACTGAATCCCCTTTTTTCCCGCCCCTTTCCAAGGAGAACCCGATGGACGCCATCGCCCTCAACCCCACGGTCGATCCGATCGCCATGCCCGCCCTGCTCGAATTCACGTCCCGCGCCGCCGCCAAGGTGGCCTCGCTGATCGAGGAGGAAGGCAACCCCGCCCTGAAGCTGCGCCTGTATGTCACCGGCGGCGGCTGCTCGGGCTTCCAGTACGGCTTCGCTTTCGACGACCAGATTGCCGAGGACGACACCACCGTGGTCACCGAGGGCGTGGCCCTGGTGGTGGACGCGATGAGCCAGCAATACCTGCTGGGCGCCCAGGTGGACTACGAGGAGGGGCTGGAAGGCTCGCGCTTCGTGATCCACAACCCCAACGCCCAGAGCACCTGCGGCTGCGGCTCGTCCTTCTCCGTCTGAGCGGGAGCCCTGGCGATGACCGTCTCCCTGACTCCCTCCGCCGCACGGCATGTGGCCCGCTCGCTGGTCAAGCGCGGCGGCGGCATCGGCCTGCGCCTCGCCGTCAAGACCAGCGGCTGCTCGGGCTATGCCTACGCCCTGGAGTTCGTCGACCGGCTCAACGACGACGACCAGTGCTTCGAGAGCGAGGGCGTGAACGTGGTCGTGGACGCGCGCAGCCTGGCCATGCTGGACGGCACCGAGCTGGACTTCGTGCGCGAGGGGCTGAACGAGGGCTTCAAGTTCAACAACCCGAACGCCAAGGCCAACTGCGGTTGTGGCGAGAGCTTCGCCGTATAGAGGGCACCCCCCCATGCCGCTTCGCGGCTCCCCCCCCTCTCTGGCGCCTTCGGCTTGGAGGGGGGGCGCACCCAGCGGCCTGGCAAAGCCAGTTCCGCGGGTGCTCCCGCGTGGCCTGCTCCGCGGCCTTTCGATCTGCGGCCGTGAGGCAGTTTCATGCGCCGTTGGTGGCGCGCAGCATCCGAAGACATTGACATGGCCCTCCTTCAGATTTCCGAACCCGGCCAGAGCGCCGCGCCGCACCAGCATCGGTTGGCGGCGGGCATCGACCTGGGCACCACCCATTCGCTGATCGCCACGGTGCAGAGCGCGCAGGCGCGCTGCCTGCCCGACGAGGAGGGGCGGCTGCTGCTGCCTTCGGTGGTGCGCTACCTGCCCGGGGGTGGACTGGCGCTGGGGCACGAGGCGCGGGATCGGCAGGCCGAGGATCCGCGCAACACCATCGTGTCGGCCAAGCGCTTCATGGGGCGGCGGCTGGCCGACCTGCCCGAGGCCGCCGGGCTGCCCTACGACTTCGTCGACGGCCCCGGCATGGTGGGCCTGGCGACCGTGGCCGGCGAACGCTCGCCGGTGCAGGTGTCGGCCGAGATCCTCACGGCCTTGCGCGAGCGGGCCGAGTTCACGCTGGGCGGCCCGCTGGCCGGCGTGGTGATCACCGTGCCCGCGTACTTCGACGACGCCCAGCGCCAGGCCACCAAGGACGCCGCCCGGCTGGCCGGCCTCAATGTGCTGCGTCTGCTGAACGAGCCCACGGCCGCCGCCATCGCCTACGGGCTGGACCAGGGCAGCGAAGGCACCTTCGCCATCTACGACCTGGGCGGCGGCACCTTCGACATCTCGGTGCTGCACCTGTCGCATGGCGTGTTCGAGGTGCTCGCCACGGGTGGCGACTCCGCCCTGGGCGGGGACGACTTCGACCGCGCCATTGCCGAGTGGTTCTGCGGCGAGCACGGGCTCGGCGGCCTCTCGGCCCTGCCGCCCGCGGCCCAGCGTGCGCTGCTGGCCGAGTCGCGCCGCGCCAAGGAGGCCCTGAGCGACGCGCCCGAGGCCACCCTGACGCTGACCGTGCAGGACGGGCGGCACTGGCAGGCTCGCCTCACGCATGCCCAACTGGCCGAGCTGGGCCAGCCGCTCATCGCCCGCACGCTGGCGGCCTGCCGGCGCGCGATGCGCGATGCGCGGCTCGGCGCGCATGAGCTCAGCGGCGTGGTGCTGGTGGGCGGCTCCACCCGCATGCCGCTGGTGCGCGAGGCCGTGCGACAGCACTTCGGCCATGAACCGCTGTGCAGCATCGACCCCGACCAGGTCGTGGCCCTGGGCGCCGCCCTGCAGGCCGACGCGCTGGCAGGCAACGGCCGCGGCGACGAATGGCTGCTGCTGGACGTGTGCCCGCTGTCGCTGGGCCTGGAGACCATGGGCGGGCTGGTGGAGAAGGTCATCCCCCGCAACACCACGCTGCCGGCCGCGCGGGCGCAGGAGTTCACCACCTTCAAGGACGGCCAGACCGCGATGGCCGTGCACGTGGTGCAGGGCGAGCGCGAATCGGTGGCCGACTGCCGGTCGCTGGCGCGCTTCACGCTGCACGGCATTCCGCCGGCGGCCGCGGGCGCGGCACGCATCCGCGTCACCTTCCAGATCGATGCCGACGGCCTGCTGTCGGTGAGCGCGCGCGAACTGACCACGGGTGTCGAGGCGCATGTGGAGGTCAAGCCCACCTACGGCCTGGCCGACGCGCAGATCGCCGGCATGCTGCAGGAGGCCATCGGGTCCTCGCAGGCCGACATGCAACTGCGCATGCTGCGCGAGGCGCAGGTGGATGCACGGCGCCTGCTGGACGCCACGGAATCGGCCCTGGCGCAGGATGCGGCGCTGCTGTCGCCGGCCGAACTGGCGGCGATCCGGCAAGCCATGTTCACCGTGGCCGATGCGCTGGAGACGCAGGCCGCCGTGGCCGAGCTCAAGGCCGCATCCACGGCCCTGTCGGCCGCGACCGAATCCTTTGCGGCCCAGCGTATGAACGCCTCGATCCAGCGCGCGCTGGCGGGCCGTGCGCTGGACACGCTGGCCTGATCCCACAAAAGCCTTCTGCCATGCCCCAGGTCCGCGTCCTGCCCCATCCCGATCTGTGCCCCGAGGGCCGGGTCCTCGAACTCAAGCGCGGTGCCTCGCTGTGCGAAGGCCTGCTGGCGGCCGGCGTCGCCATCGAGCATGCCTGCGAGATGGTGGCCGCCTGCGCCACCTGCCACGTCTATGTGCGCGAGGGCGCCGCCTCGCTCGCGCCGCCGGACGACGAAGAGAACGACCAGCTGGACAACGCCTGGGGCCTGGAAGCCCAGTCGCGCTTGGCCTGCTGCGTGAAGCTGCGCGACGCAGACGTGACCATCGAGCTGCCCCGGCATACGCGCAACCACGCGCGGGAGAAATAGAGAAGGCACCCCCCATGCCGCTTCGCGGCTCCCCCCTCTCTGGCGCCTTCGGCTTGGAGGGGGGCGCACCCCGAGGCCTGGCAAAGCCAGTTCCTCGGGTGCCCTGGTATGGCCTGCTCCGCGGCCATTCGATCCTGGCGCCGCACCGGTTTCATGCGATGCGCGCGCGGCGCTGAAGTGAAAAGCCCCCCATGCCGCTTCGCGGCTCCCCCCTCTCTTGCGCCTTCGGCTTGGAGGGGGGCGCACCCCGAGGCCTGGCAAAGCCAGTTCCTCGGGTGCCCTGGCATGGCCTGCTCCGCGGCCATTCGAACCTGGCGCCGCACCGGCTTCATGCGATGCGGATGGCGCGCGGCGCCCTGGAAAACCGGCAAGGCGTGAACGGACCCGCGTCCTGTCCGAAACAGCACATTCGCTACAGGCACAGGGTCCTGCTCGTCACATCGGTCGCGACAAAACGCCACTCTGAAGCTCATCTCCGCGTGGCACGCGCTTTGCGATGACATTCGCAAGGACCCACGACATGCCACATCCCCCCGTCATCAACGACACCACCCTGCGCGACGGCGAGCAGACCGCCGGCGTCGCCTTCACGGTGCAGGAGAAGTGCGCCATCGCCCACGCCCTGGCCGCGGCCGGCGTGCCGGAGATGGAGATCGGCATCCCCATCATGGGCGAGGAGGAGATCGCCTGCATCAACGCCATCGCGGCGCAGGCCCGGCCCGCCACACTGATGGTGTGGGGCCGCCTGACCGAGGCCGACCTGGCCGCCGCGCTGCGCTGCGATGCCGACATCGTGCACCTGTCGATCTCGGTCTCGGACATCCAGCTGCAGCACAAGCTGGGCCGCTCGCGCGACTGGGTGCTTCAGGAGATCGGCCGCATCATCGGCGCCGCCGCGCGCACCGGCCGCAGCATTTCCTTCGGTGCCGAGGACGCCTCGCGCGCCGACCCCGCTTTCCTGGCCGCCGCCGCGTGCCAGGCCCGCGACCACGGCGCGCGCCGCGTGCGCTATGCGGACACGCTGGGCGTGCTCGACCCCTTCTCCACGTACGCGGCCATTGCCGGGCTGCGCACAGCCGTGGGCAACGCGATGGAGATCGAGGTCCATGCCCACAACGACCTGGGCCTGGCCACCGCCAACACCCTGGCCGCGCTGCGGGCCGGCGCCACCCACGCCAGCACCACCGTCAACGGCCTGGGCGAGCGGGCCGGCAATGCGGCGCTGGAAGAGGTGGTGATGGCCACCCGCCACTTGCAGCAGGGCGAGACGGGCGTCGACACGCGCCAGCTGGTCGGTATCTCGCAGCTGGTCGAGCAGGCTTCGGGCCGGCGCGTGGCCTTCAACAAGAGCATCGTGGGCGAGGCCGTGTTCACCCACGAGTCCGGCATCCATGTGGACGGTCTGCTCAAGAACGCCGCCACCTACGAAGCCTTCGACCCCGCCGAGGTGGGCCGCGAGCGCCGCACGGTGCTGGGCAAGCATTCGGGTTCGCAGGCCGTGCGCCACGCCTACCGCGCGCTGGGCATCGCCCTGGACGACGACGGGCTCACCCGCCGACTGCTCGCGCGCATCCGCCACCACGCGGTACAGGCCAAGCGCGCGCCCACGCAGGACGAGCTGCATGCCTTCCTGCGCGCCTCCCAGCAGGGCGGTGCCGGCGTGCTTGCCGCATGACGAACGACCGACACGAGGAGCCCGCCATGCCACCCAGTGCCGACGCCCTGACTGCCTCGCCGGCCGTGGCCGCCCCGGCCTCGTGGTTCACGCTGCTGCGTGGCGACGTGCGCTGCGTGCTGCAGCGCGATCCGGCGGCACGAAGCCTGATGGAAGTGTGGACCATCTATCCCGGCGTGCAGGCCATCGCCCTGCACCGCATCGCCCATGCCCTCTGGCACCGCGGCTGGCGCTACCTGCCGCGCTGGATCTCCTTCGCGGCGCGCTGGTTCACGCAGGTGGACATCCACCCCGGCGCGCGCATCGGCCAGCGCTTCTTCATCGACCATGGCTGCGGCGTCGTGATCGGCGAGACGGCCGAGATCGGCGACGACGTCACGCTCTTTCATGGCGTCACGCTCGGCGGCACCAGCGGATCACCCGGCAAGCGGCATCCCACGGTGGGCAGCGGCGTGATCGTGGGCGCGGGCGCCAAGGTGCTCGGCCCCATCGTCATCGGCGACCGGGCGCGCATCGCGGCCAACTCGGTGGTCATCGAGCCGGTGCCCGCGGACGCCACGGTGGTGGGCATCCCCGGCCGCGTGGTGGCGCGCGGACGCCGGCCACGCCACGGCTTCGACCTGGACCATCACCTCATTCCCGACCCGGTGGGCAAGGCCATCGCCTGCCTGCTCGACCGCGTGGCCCAGCTCGAGCGCGAGCGCGGCCTCGGCACCGACGACGCCGCCTGCCACGACTGCGACGCCGTGTGTGCCGCCCCCCCATCCCAACCCGCCTGCGAGGCATAAGCAGCCATGGAAAACTTCCTCCAGCAACTCAAGGCCCTCTCGTCGGCCGAGGACTTCCTGCAGTTCTTCGGCGTGCCCTTCGAACAGAAGGTCGTCAACGTGAGCCGGCTGCACATCCTCAAGCGCTTCTTCCAGTACATCCGGCAGGAGCAGTCGCTGGACCCATCCGACGAGCTGCAGATGTTCACCGCCTACCGCGGCCTGCTGCAGCGCGCGTATGGCGACTTCGTCAGCTCCACGCCGGCGCAAGAGAAGGTGTTCAAGGTCTTCCAGGACGTCGACGGCAAGCAGCACGTCACGCTGGAGAGCCTCAAGCGCACGCTGCCCATGCGGGCGGCGGCCTGAGACGCGGAGGTCCGACATGCACATCGTCGTCTGCATCAAGCAGGTGCCGGACTCGGCGCAGATCCGCGTCCATCCGGTGACCAACACCATCATGCGCCAGGGGGTGCCGGCCATCGTCAACCCCTACGACCTGTTCTCGCTCGAAGAGGCGCTGCGGCTCAAGGACCGGTTCGGCGGCAAGGTCACCGTGCTGTGCATGGGCCCGCCGCAGGCCGAGGAGGCGCTGCGCAAGTGCATCAGCTACGGTGCCGACGACGCGGTGCTGGTGACCGACCGCGCCTTCGCCGGGGCCGACACGCTGGCCACCTCGTACGCGCTGGCGGCCGGCATCCGGCAGATCGGCCGCGAACAGGCGGTGGACATTGTCTTCACCGGCAAGCAGACCATCGACGGCGACACGGCCCAGGTGGGCCCCGGCATCGCCAAGCGGATGGGCCTGCAGCTGCTGACCTACGTCTCGCGCATCGTCGAGACCGACCTGGACGGCCGCACCATCACCGTCGAGCGCCGGGCCGAAGGCGGCGTGCAGCAGCTGCGCACCGCCCTGCCCTGCCTGATCACCATGCTGGAGAACACCAACGAGCTGCGCTTCGCCTCGCTGCCGGCCATGATCCACGCCGCCGGCTATCCGGTGCGCAAGTGGAACAAGGAACAGGCCGGCATCGAGGACCTCGACAAGATCGGCCTCAAGGGCTCGCCCACCGTGGTCAGCAAGGTCTTCGGTCCGACGCCGCGCAGCGAGAAGGCCGAGATGCTGGCGCTGGAGGACTCCAGCCTGCGCGACGTCTCGCTGAACCTGCTGCAGAAGATCTTCACCCGGCATCCCACACTGGAAGCCGACCTCGCGATGAAGGAAGACGCATGAACGCCGCCGCCACCCCCGCCACGCCTGCCGCCAAGCGCCCCGCCGGGCGCGGGCGCAACCTGGAGCTGCCCGAGCACCTGAAGGCCTACAAGGGCGTCTGGGTGTTCATCGAGCACGACCGCGGCCATGTGCACAGCGTCTCGTGGGAGCTGCTGGGCGAGGCCCGCAAGCTCGCCGACAAGCTGGGCAGCAGCGTGGGCGTCGCCATCCTGGGCGGTCCCGACGAGAAGCTGGAAGCCTTCGCCGCCGAGGCCTTCGGCTACGGCGCCGACAAGGCCTACATCGTCCACGACCCGGTGCTGCTGGGCTACCGCAACGAGCCCTTCACCAAGGGCCTGACGGACCTGGTCAACAAGTACCAGCCCGAGATCCTGCTGCTGGGTGCCACTTCCATGGGCCGCGACCTGGCGGGCTCGGTGGCCACCACGCTGCTGACCGGCCTGACGGCGGACTGCACCGAGCTGAACATCGACCCGACCTCACGCGCCCTGGCGGCCACGCGGCCCACTTTCGGCGGCTCGCTGCTGTGCACGATCATGACGCTGGCCTACCGGCCGCAGATGGCCACCGTGCGCCCGCGCGTGATGGCCATGCCGCGTGCCGAGGAAGGCCGCAGCGGCGAGGTGGTGCAGGAAACGCTGGGCATGGTGGAAAGCAGCATCGTCACCAAGCTGCTGGACTTCCTGCCCGATGCAACCAGCAACCAGATCAACCTGCCCTACGCCGACGTCATCGTCAGCGGCGGCAAGGGCCTGAAGAACCCCGAGAACTTCAAGCTCGTGTTCGAGCTGGCCCGCGTGCTTGGCGGCGAGGTGGGCGCCACCCGCCCCTGCGTGCAGGCCGGCTGGGTCGAGGCCGACCGCCAGGTGGGCCAGACCGGCAAGACGGTGCGGCCCAAGCTCTACATCGCGGCGGGCATCTCCGGCGCCATCCAGCACCGGGTGGGCATGGAGAGCTCGGACGTGATCGTCGCCATCAACACCGACCCCAACGCGCCCATCTTCGACTTTGCGCACTACGGCATCGTGGGCAACGCGCTGCAGGTGCTGCCCGCGCTCACGGCCGCCTTCGCCGAGCACCTGGGCAAGCGCCGGCGCCTGGTCGCCTGACACCCCCGAGGAGCACGCCCCATGAGAAAGCCATCCCAGTTCGACGCCATCGTCGTCGGTGCCGGCCCGTCCGGCAACGCAGCCGCCTACACGCTGGCCAAGGCCGGCCTGAAGGTGCTGCAGATCGAGCGCGGGGAATACCCCGGCAGCAAGAACGTGCAGGGTGCCATCCTGTACGCCAATGCGCTGGAACAGATCATTCCCGACTTCCGCGAGGACGCGCCGCTGGAGCGCCACATCATCGAACAGCGCCTGTGGGTGCTGGACGACACCAGCTTCGTCGGTACGCATGTGCGCAGCAGCGACTACGACAAGCCGCCCTACAACCGCTACACCATCATCCGCGCGCAGTTCGACAAGTGGTTCAGCGCGAAGGTGCGCGAGGCCGGCGCGCTGCTGATCTGCGAGACCACCGTCCAGCAGCTCATCATGGACGGCGACCAGGTGGTGGGCGTGCAGTGCGACCGCGAGGCCGGCGACGTGTATGCCGACGTGGTGATCCTGGCCGACGGCGTCAACTCCACGCTGGCGCGCAAGGCGGGCTTCCATGGCGAGATCCAGGCCGGCAACGTGGCCCTGGCGGTCAAGGAGATCCTCTTCATGCCCGAAGAGACCATCCGCCAACGCTTCAACATCGGCGAGGAGTCGGGCGCGGTCATCGAGATGGTGGGCCGCATCACCGATGGGATGATGGGCACCGGCTTCCTCTACACCAACAAGGAGTCGCTGACCATCGGCGTGGGCTGCATGCTGGGCGACTTCAAGGCCAACCCCAGCCGCACCAGCCCCTACGTGCTGCTGGAGCAGATGAAGCGCCATCCCGCCATCGCGCCGCTGATCGAGGGCGGCGAGATGAAGGAGTACTGCGCGCACCTGATCCCCGAAGGCGGCTTCCACGCCATCCCGCAGGTCTACGGCAACGGCTGGATGATCGTGGGCGACTCGGGCGGCTTCGTCAACGCGGCGCACCGCGAGGGCTCCAACCTGGCCATGACCACGGGCCGGCTGGCCGCCGAGACCGTGATCGCCGCCAAGGCCGCGGGCCAGGGCTACCGGGCCGAGCGCCTGAAGGCCTACAAGACCGCGCTGGACGACTCCTTCGTGATGAAGGACCTGCACAAGTACCGCGACATGCCCGGCGTGCTGCACAGGAACCCGCAGTTCTTCACCACCTACCCCGACCTCGTCGCGCAGGCGGCCCGCACCATGATCACCGTGGACGGTGTGGACAAGAAGACCAAGGAGCGCGAGATCTTCGCCAGCTTCCGCAAGACCCGCCGCTGGAGCGGCCTGATGGGCGACGCCTACAAACTCTGGAGAGCCTTCCGATGAACGCCATTGCCGTCAACGTGGAAGAGAAGCTCTTCCAGAACCGCTACCGCGTGGACGCGGGCCGTCCGCACATCCGCATCAAGGACAGCGAGGTCTGCACCAACGAATGCCGCTCGCAGAGCTGCACCTTCGTGTGCCCGGCCTCCTGCTACAAGGCCGAGGGCAATGGGCGGGTGACGCTGATCACCGACGGCTGCCTCGAATGCGGCAGCTGCCGGATCATCTGCAGCGAGCACGCCAACGTGGAGTGGGAATACCCCCGCGGCGGCCACGGCATCCTCTTCAAGTTCGGCTGATGATCGACGACATCGAGACCTTCCTGGTCCACGCCATCACGCTGGAGCGCGACGCCGCGCGCCGCTACGAGGACCTGGCCCAGGTGATGCGCACCGCCGGCAACGACGAGGTGCGCAAGCTCTTCGAGCGCATGGCGCACTTCTCGCGCCTGCACCTGAACGAGGCCATGGAGCGCGGCGGCTTCCGCGAGCTGCCCGTGCTGGCGCCGGCCGACTTCCAGTGGCCCGGCGGCGACAGCCCCGAGGCTGCCAGCTGGCACGGCATCGACGGCCTGATCGACGTGCCGGCCGCGCTGGAGATCGCGCTCGAGGGCGAACGCGCCGGCACCGCCTTCTACGAGGGCGTGGCCGACGCCGCCAACGACTCCGAGGTCGTGCGCATGGCGCGCGAGTTCGCCAGCGAAGAGGCCGGCCACGTCTGCGAGCTGCAGCGCTGGATCGCGCACATCGCGACCGCCTGACGGACACGTCGCTCCCACGCTGCCTTGCAACGGCAAGTGCTGCCACGCGCAGCGCTGGCGCCGCGGCGGCCTTTCCTTCCATCCCACGACCAACAGGAGGCCCGCATGGCCCGCCCCGAACGACATGTCTTCGTCTGCACTCAGAACCGCCCGCCGCAGCATCCGCGCGGCTCCTGCGGCGCCAAGGGCTCGACCGCCGTGCTGCAGGCCTTCTGGGCCGAGCTGCAGAAGCGCCAGGCCTATGAGAAGGTGGCCATCACCTATTCCGGCTGCATGGGCCCCTGCGACCAGGGCGTGAACGTGCTGGTGTACCCCGAGGCCGTGCTCTACAGCCGCGTGACACCGGAGGACGTGCAGGAGATCTTCGACAGCCACCTCGAAAAGGGCGAGCCGGTCGAACGGCTGCGCGCGGCCGAGGCGGTCTGGTGAACCTCTTCACCGGCGAGGAGGCCGACGCCTTCTTCGGCGGCGAGGTGCCGCCGGCCGTGCGGCACCTGGTGGACGAAGCGCGCAGCAAGCCGCGCGAGGAAGCGGCCGTGGCGCTCTGGACCGCCGTGCTGGCCTCGCCGCAGGCGCTGCCCGTGTACTACCTGCTCTACAAGCTGCATGCCGGCCAGGGCGAACTGGCGCAGGCGCAGCGCGCCGCGGAGCGCGGGCTCAGCGCCGCGGCCGCGGTCGCCGGCCTGCCTTCGGACTGGCGGCAGGTGCGGCCCGGCATGGCGGACTTCCTGCAACCGGGCGCCGCGCGCTTCTGGCTGTTCACACTGAAGGCCCAGGCCTTCATCCTCCTGCGGCGCGGCGAGCCGGCGCAGGTCGCCGAACGGCTGGAGCACCTGCGCCTGCTGGACCCTGCCGACCACATGGGCGCCAGCGTCGTCGCCCAGTTGCTCGCGCAGCACGATGTCGGTGTGCGACCGACGACGTCGGGTTGCTGACAACACCTACGAGCAGGTGGCGCGCGGGCGACTCACTTCAGCTCCGGGAAGTCGACCACCGTGTCGTTGACGCGGTTGAAGACGTTGGTGAAGGTGATGACCGCCACGGCCAGCGCGACGTCCACCACGGCGGCGTCGGCAAAGCCGGCGGCGCGGAAGGCCTCGAACGCCTCGGCCGGCAGCGTGCCCGGCTGTTCGTGCAGCGCGCGGACGAAACGCACCAGCGCATCGCGGCGGGCGTCGCCGGTGGGCGCGAGGGCGCGGATCGCACGCACCGTGTCCACCGGCAGTCCGGCCGCCTTGGCCGCCAGGCTGTGGGCCGCGACGCAATAGTCGCAGCCCGCCAGCGCGCTCACCACGAGCTTGACCGTCTCGCGGTCCGGCGCCGACAGGGTGCCGCGGGCGAGCACCGCGTCGGCCGAAAGGATCGCCTGCAGGGCCGGTGTGTTGAGCGCACCGATGGCCGCATAGGCATTGGGCACGCGGCCCACCGCCTTGCGGATGCCGGCAAACAGTTCGGCGGTGTCGCCTGTGGCCGCGGCGGCGGCGGGGGTTTCGATACGGGCAGTCATGGGGAGCATTCCTTTCCAGGGGGGTTGACGAATCGGGATGGACGCCGAAGCGCGGTGTTCAAGCCCAGGGCAAGGACTTCGGCCGTCGCCGCCACCGCCCCGATGCCCCAGACCGCGCCGGCGCCCAGCACGGCGGCGCCGATGGCGCTGCCGGCCGAGAAGCCGAAGTACATGGTCGAGGTGTTGAGGGCCAGCGCCACCGGCGCCTGCGCCGGGCCACCGGCACCGATGAGCCGCGACATCTGCGCCGGGAAGAAGGACCAGACGGTGAAGCCCCACAGGCTGATCGCCGCCAGCACCGGCAGCAGGGCCATCGGTCGCGGCAGCAGCGTGGCCACGGCCAGCACCGCGAAGGCCAGCGCCAGCAGCGCGAGCGAGCCCCGCACCACCCGGTCCGCCCCGAAGCGGTCGTTGAGGATGCCGCCGGTCATCACACCGGCCGCCGCGCACAGGCCCCACAGCGACACCGTGGCCGTGATCGCCACCGGGCCGAAGCCGAGCACGGCGGCCAGGTATTCGGCCACGTAGGGATAGGCGGCGAAGGCGCCGAAGGCCCAGGCCAGGCTGACGCCCAGCAGCCGCAGCACCGGCGCCTGGCGCACCACCGCGAGCCGCTCACGCAGGCTTGCCACCGCCAGGCCCTGCCCGGCCTGCGCGCCGATGCCGAGCAGGATGCCCACGATGGCGACCGTGCTCATGCCGCCCACCAGCAGGAAGGTGGCCCGCCAGCCGAAGGCGTGGCCGATGAGCCCGCCCAGCGGCAGGCCCAGCGCGATGGCGAGCGTCTGTCCGGCACTGACGATGGCCAGCGCCCGCCCGCGCTTCTCGGGCGGCACGATCACGCCGGCCAGGCCATTGGCCGCGGGCACGTAGAGCCCGGCCGCCACCGCCATCAGCACCCGTGCGACGAGCAGCAGCGCGAAGGACGAGGACAACGCGGCCAGCACATTGCCTACTGCGAACAGCGACATGGCCAGCAGCAGCACCGGCTTGCGCCGCAGTCGGCCGGTGGCCACCGTGCTCACGGGCGAGGACAGGGCCAGCACCAGCGTGAACACCACCACCAGCAGCGCCACGCGCGTGATCGGCAGGCCGAAGTCCTGCGCCATGACCGGCAGCAAGGGCGCGATCATGAAGCCCTCGGTGCCGATGGCGAAGGTGCCGAGGGCCAGGAAGCTGGCCGGAACGAGGGCACGCATGGCTACACCGGAATCGGGTTGGCGGCGATCTCGGCGTTGAAGCCATCCACCAGCGCATGCTCGGCCACGCCGGGGTTGTCGCGCAGGGCGCGGATCGCCTCGACGAAGACCTCGGGCGCCTCGGTCGCCAGGCCCTTCATCGTCTCGGCGATGAACGCGTCCAGCGGCATGGCGCGGGGGTCGCCGCTCTTCTTGATGAGGTCGGTGTCCACCCAGGGCGGGGCGATCTCCTGCACGGTGACGGTGCTGCCCTTGAGCATGAAGCGCTGCGACAGCGCGTAGGAATGCAGCGCCGCCTTCGAGGCCGAATAGACCGCGTTGGTGGCGATGGGCACATAGGCCAGCACCGAGGTGTTGTGGATGATGGTGGCGCGCGGCTGGGCCTTGAGGTGCTCGATCAGCGCCGAGGTCAGGCGGATCGGCCCGAGCAGGTTGGTGTCCAGGATGCGGCGCGAGACGACATCGTCGATCCGGCCCGAGGGATCGTCGAAGGGCATGATGCCCGCGTTGTTGATCAGCACGTTCAGCGTCGGGTAGTCGCGGATCAGCTGCGCGGCCACGCGGTCGATGTCGGCCGGGTTCTCGATGTCGAGCGCCACGCCCTCGATGCCGGGGTTGGCCCGGGCCACTTCGTCGAGCAGCGCCTGGCGGCGGCCCGCGATGATCACCTTGTTGCCCAGGCGGTGGAACTGCTCGGCCAGTGCACGGCCGATGCCGGAGGTGCCGCCGGTGATGAAGATCGTGTTGCCGGTCATTTGCATGGTGAAGTCCTTTCGATGAATGAGGGGGGATCAGGCGAGGAACAGGTCGAGCTGGGCCGCGAAGTCCTCGATCTCCTGGAACAGGAAGGCATGGCCCGCATCCGGGTAGAGCACCAGCCTGGCGTCGGGCGCCTGCTGCGACAGCACGTACGAGCGGTAGGCCGGCAGCATCACGTCATGGGCGCCATTGGCCACGAGCATCGGCAGGCGCAGCTCCCGCGCGCGGTGCAGTACGCCGGGCCAGGCCGAGATGGCCTTGACCTGCGCCATGAAGGCCTCGGCCGTGACGGCCGGGCCGATGTCGGCCTGGGCGGCGATGCGCGCGAGCGAGGCCTTGCCGGCGGCCACGGCCGTCTCGGTCTCGGGATAGAACAGGAAGAGGAAGTCGGGCGCGTCGTTGACGCCGCGCGTCATCACCTGCGGCACGCGGCGATGGGGCTGCGGCCCGTCGGTGATGCCACCGGGGCTCGACCCCGCCACCACCAGCCGACGCACCAGGTGCGGCGCATCGAGCGCCAGTTGCTGCGCCACCACGCCGCCCAGCGACCAGCCGAGCACGTCGGCCTGCGGCAGCCCCAGTGCCACGATCACCTCGGCCGCCACCGCGGCCATGCCGGCGATGCTGTCGGGCACCCGGCCCTCGGAGCGGCCGATGCCGGCGCTGTCGAAGCGGATCACGCGGCGCTCCGCCGCGATGGCCTGGATGAAGGCCGGGTCCCAGTCGTCCAGGGTGCCGCGGAAGCGCTGCAGCAGCACCAGCGGGATGCCGCCCTGCGGCCCGTCTTCACGGATGGCCAGGCGTCCGCGGCTCGTCGGCAGCCAGTGATTGCGCGTTGCGGAGGTCATGTCGTTCGCCCTTGTGCGATGAAGGCCTTGAGCTTAGGCCTTGGTCGGACGACTCGAATGACGCAGAAACGGCAATTCAGGACATCACGCCGCCTCTTCCTCCATCAGGCGCAGGCTGCGCTTCAGGCCCGTGGGCGGCTGTCCGTAATGGCGCAGGAAGGCGCGACGCATGCGATCGCGGTCGGCGAATCCGGTGTCGCGCGCAACCACGTCCAGCGGATGGCGTCCTTCTTCGAGCATGACGCGCGCGGCCTCCAGCCGCAGCATCTCGACCGCCTTGGCCGGCGACTGGCCCGTCTCTTCACGGAACAGCCGGCTGAACTGGCGGGGCGACAGGCTGGCGGCATCGGCCAGTTCCTCGACCGACAGCGGATTGCGCAGGTGCTCGCGCGCATGCGTCAGGGCACGCCGGACGCGGTCGGAGCGCGGCTCCAGTTCGAGCATGGCCGAGAACTGGGACTGGCCGCCCGGCCGGCGGTGGTAGACGACCATCTTGCGCGCCACCGAACGCGACAGCGCGGGGCCGTGGTCGTCCTCGATCAGCGCCAGCGTGAGGTCGATGGCCGACGACATGCCGGCCGAGGTCCAGATCGGTCCGTCGCGGATGAAGATGCGGTCCTCGTCCACGCGCACCTTGGGAAAGCGCTGCTGCAGGTCGCGGGCATGCGCCCAGTGCGTGGTGGCCGCGCGGCCGTCGAGCAGGCCCGCCTGCGCCAGCACGAAGGCACCGGTGCAAACGCCGGCCACGCGCCGCGCCTCCTGACCGGCACGCGCCACGAATTCGCGCAGTCCCGGCGAGATGTCGGAAGGCACCAGTTCACCCGCCGCCATGAGCGTGTCGGGCATCACGCCGAAGGGGACGGTCTCGATGCCCGCGTTCATCGACGAGCGCACGGTGCCGCCGTGCTCGGACAACACCGTGAGCCGATAGCCCGCCGCGCCGAGCTCGGCATTGGCCAGTTCGAAGGCGGCCAGTGCCGCCAAGCCCATGAGTTGGAAACCGTCTTCGAGGATCAGACCGACTTGGCGCATGGTGCGACTCCTGAAATGCCGGAAAAGTAATTTCCAGCCATCTGTCGAGCTTACAGCAAGGCGCTGGCGTGGGGAACTGGAGACGACGGGGCCGCGGGACGTTGCTGCGTGCGCGTCATCTTCAACGGCAACCGCGACGAATGGCGATGGCGGGCGGCAGATGCCCCGCGTCGACACGAGTCTGCGACTGCCACCTCTTTCGATTCGACCGGCGACTTCTTCTGATGGGCAACTCGCCGCGACCGCAGCGTGCTCTGCCTTTGAAAAAGCAAGGGCCCAGTTCACCCGAGGAATTTGGGAATAAATTCGACGCTCCCGTAATACTCGAACATTTTTATCTTGATCCGAAAATTACCGAATCGCAATGCTCTGTTCATGGAAAGGCGTGAGTTTCCCCCCTACCATTTCCCGACCACCCCGCGGGGGCCGGCATTGTGCGGTTGCAATGGCGGAGACAAGGAAATTCATGAAACACAGAGACACGCACGACCTGATCGGCGGTATTGCACTGACGGTCGTCGGCGTATTTTTTGGCCTGTACGCCAGCCGCTACACCATGGGAACGGCCGCCCGCATGGGCCCTGGGTATTTCCCCATCGTGCTGGGCTGGCTGCTGGCCGTGCTCGGCCTGCTGGTGGCGCTGCCGGCCTGGTGGCGGCAAGGCAACCCCATCAGGGTGCAATGGCGGAACCTGGCCACGGCCACCGCCTGCCTGGTCCTGTTCGCCGCACTCCTGCAGGCCGCAGGCGTGCTGGTCGCCGCGTTTGCGGCCTCGATGGTGGCCCTGGTGCCGGCGCGCACCTCGGTGCGACAGAAATTGGTGATCTCCGCCGCGGTGTCTGCATTGACTGTGGGGATCTTCGTGTTCGGTCTGCAGATGAACGTTCGCACGTTCCCCTGGTGAAGCAGCGTCATGGATCTCGCAAACAATCTTCTTCTCGGGCTCCAGGTTGCCATGGAGCCGATGACGCTGGCGTATTGCTTTTTCGGCGTATTGCTGGGCACCGTCGTCGGCGTGCTGCCAGGCATCGGCGCACTGGCGGCCATTTCGCTCCTGCTGCCCATTACCTACCATATTGAACCGACCGCCGCGATCATCATGCTGGCGGGCGTCTATTACGGCGCGCAATACGGGGGCTCGACAGCGGCCATTCTGCTCAATCTTCCCGGTACGCCCTCTTCGGCGGTGACCTGCCTGGACGGTTATCCCATGGCGCAGAAAGGGCGCGCCGGCCTGGCCTTGTTCATCACGACCATCGCCTCGCTGGTGGGCGCGATGACCGGGTTGGTATTGCTGGTGCTTTTTTCGCCGGCCATTGCCGAAATCGGATTGAAATTCGGCCCCGCCGAATTCTTTTCCATGATGGTGCTCGGGCTGGTGGCGGCTTCTTCCATGAGCATCGGATCGGCGGCCAAGGGCCTGGCGATGGTGGTGCTGGGCCTCCTGCTCGGCATGGTGGGGACGGATGTGAATTCGGGCGTCTCGCGCTTCGACTTCGGCATCATCGAACTCACCGACGGCATCAACCTTGTAGCGTTGGCCATGGGACTGTTCGGCGTCGCCGAGGTGGTGCGATGCATCAATTCCCCCGACATGGAACGCAAGCCCGAGCCCGTCACGATGCGGTCCATGGTTCCCTCGCGCGCCGAGTTCCGTGAAAGCGTCGCGCCCATGCTGCGCGGCTCCGCCCTCGGTTCCGCCCTGGGTGCGCTTCCCGGGGTCGGCCCTTCGATCGCGGCATTCATGTCCTATGCCATCGAAAAGCGGGTGGCACGCGACGCTCGCAAATTCGGCAAGGGCGCCATCGCCGGCGTCAGCGCCCCCGAATCGGCGAACAACGCCGCGGCGCAGACCGCGTTCGTGCCGTCGCTTTCACTGGGCATTCCCGGCGACGCCGTCATGGCGGTGATGCTGGGCGCCCTGATCATTCACGGCATCCAGCCGGGGCCCTTGCTGATCAGCGAGCAGCCCGCGCTCTTCTGGGGCCTGGTGGTGAGTTTCGCGATCGGCAACATCATGCTGGTGATCCTCAACCTGCCCACCATCGGCATCTGGGTCGCGTTGCTGCGAATTCCCTTCGCGTGGATGTATCCGGCGATCCTCGTGTTCGTGGCGTTGGGCGTCTACAGCGTCAACAGCAACGAATTCGACATCTACATGGTGGCCGTGCTGGGGGTGATGGGCTACGCGCTGATGGTTCTGAAGTTCGAGCCCGCACCTCTCCTGCTGGGCTACATCCTGGGCCCGATGCTGGAAGAAAACCTGCGGCGCACGATGCTGCTGTCCCGCGGCGATCCCATGGTGTTCATCGAACGGCCCATCAGCGCCAGCCTGCTGGCGGTGACCGCGCTCATGCTCGTCTGGACCATCTGGAGCACCGTCCGCAAGTCCATCGCGGAAAAGCGGAAGCTGGACCTCGCGGAAGCCGCGGCGTGATGCAAGCGGCGGCTTGGCTGCCGCATCGTGGCGGCGGGATAGAGAAGACCTGAGGGGAGTGGAGCGGGTGAAGGGAATCGAACCCTCGTATGAAGCTTGGGAAGCTGCCGTTCTGCCATTGAACTACACCCGCCTGGCGGCCCGCGGAGGGCCTGGAGGCTGTCTCGCCTGCTCCGGCAAAGACAGCGCGGGAGTGTAGCACCGGGGTTGCGCCCTTCCCCCCGGCGCCGCACCCCTCGCGCCCTCAGCGGCGCTCGTCCACGGCCTCGTTCTCGACCGCCGGCTGCGCCGCGCCGGCCAGGCCTTCCACCTCGCGCACCCAGCGCTGGCGCATGCGCAGGATGCGCGGCAGCGCGCGCAGGAAGGCGTCGACCAGCCGAGGCTCGAAGGCCGCGCCGGCACCGGCGCGGATCTGGGCCACGGCCGCCTCTTCGCTCAAGGCCTCGCGATAGGGGCGCGGCGAGGTCATGGCGTCGAAGCTGTCGGCAATGGCGACGATGCGCGCCGCCAGCGGAATCTGCTCGCCCGCCAGGCCCGACGGATAGCCGGTGCCGTCCCAGCGCTCGTGGTGGCACAGCGCGATGTCGCGGGCCATGCCCAGCACGTCCGACGGGTCGTCGCCGATGAGCTGGGCGCCCAGCAGCGGATGGGCACGCATCACGGTCCATTCGTCCGCATCCAGCGGACCGGGCTTGCGCAGCACCGCATCGGGCACGGCCACGATGCCCAGGTCGTGCAGCGGGGCCGAGCTCTGCAGCATGGCGCACCAGTCGGCGCGGGCGCCCGCCTCCAGCGCGATCTCGTGCGCGGTCTGGCTCATGCGCTGAATGTGCGACGTGCTCACGTTGGCCCGCATGGCGGCCGCATCGCACAGGCGCTGCAACTGGCGCAGGCTGGACTGCTGCGCGGCCAGCATGCCCAGCGCCGCCAGGTGCGTGCGCACGCGCGCCGCCACCACATGCGGATAGAAGGGCTTGGTGATGTAGTCGGCCGCGCCCAGACGCAGCGCCTTGGCCTCGGCGTCGCCGTCGTGCACGGCGGTGCAGAAGACGATGGGGATGTGCGCGGTGCCCGGGTCGGCCTTCAGCGCCTCGCACACGGCGTAGCCATCCACGCCCGGCATCATCAGGTCCAGCAGGATCAGGTCGGGCCGGCGTTCGCGCGCCAGCTCGATGGCACGCCCGCCCTCGGTCGCGAAGATGAGGTGGTAGTCGGCCTGCAGCGACAGGCGCAGCAGCTGCAGGTTGCTGGGTTCGTCGTCCACCAGCAGCAGGCTCTGGCGGCGCACGTCGGGCGTCGGCGGCAAGGTGGCAGGCACGACCGGCTCGGCCTGGGCGTCGGCACTCTTCTCCACACAGATGGCGCTCAGCTGTGCGGCTGGCAACGGCCGCAGGAAGGCCGCGCGCTCCTCGCCCTGCGCCAGGAGCCAGGCCCGGCCCAGGCCGCGGGGAAGGACAACGGGCATGCGGCGCGGCTTGCCCGGCGGGCCGTAGTTGCCCATCAGCGGATGGCCCGCGGCGTCGACCGTGAGCAGGCCCACGCTCAGGCGGCGCACGCCGTTTTCGTCGGCCCAGCTGTTCCACAGGCCGGCCAGGTACAGCGGGCCGTCATCCCGGCGCGCGATGCGGGTGAGCCACGGCTCGCCCTCGGGGTTGCGGTGGTCGGGCACATGCAGGGCCGCCACGGGCACCAGGCACTGCTGGGCACCCTGCCAGGCGCTGCGCACCGGCAGCTTGCCCAGTTCGTCGTCGCGGATCAAAGCCGTGCGTGCGCGCAGCGCGGACGGCAAGCCGGCACGCAGCGTCTCGCGCGTGACCAGGCCCCAGCGGCCTGCAGTCACGGCGATCTCGTTGCCGCGGCGAAAGACGAAGGGCAGTTCGCCCCCCGGCTGCACAGACGGCGTGCCGGCCTCGGGCAAGGTCCACTCGCCCGCCCGAAGGTCGCGGCGCAGGGCCTCCCAATGGTGGGGCCGCGCAGATTCAAGACTTGAAATCATGGAGGCACAGCGTCAGGACATTCGCACGCGATCACGCCGCGGCGATCCCCGGACGACGAACATCGGGGGTCTGGCGGACCGGTCCCCGTCGCGGTCCCGACCCGAGCGCCCCGACGCTCTATTAACAATTATTTGCAGTCTATCGTGTCATAGCCCGATCCGCTTCGGTTTCGGCGCCCATCAGCCACTGCTGCGCCTCGTCATCGAAGCCGGCGACCGGCTGTGCCTTGGCCAGCGCCATCCACACGCCGAAGGGCAGACGCTCCACCGGACGGTGCACGGCGGCTCGGGCGACCGTGAGGCGCGTCCCCTCCAGCAGCATCACGCCGCATTCGGCAGGCACGTCCTCCGGTCCGCCGATGGGTCGGCCGCGGGCATCGTTGCCAAGCACGTACCAGCACTCGCCGCCCAGGTCGAGGTAGGCGGCGCGCTTGTCGGGGCGGCGCAGATCGCCCAGCAGGTCGGCGCGGCTGACCTTGACCTCGTGCACGACGGGATGGGCGTAGGCCTCGACGGTGGTGTTGCGGATCGAGAAGACATCGGGCCGGGCGATGCACCAGCGGGCGGGGCCGTCGGGCTCCAGCGGCGCCAGGCGGGCCCGCAGGCTCAGGCCGCGCCAGGCGATGCGGCCGCCACGGGTCATCTCGCGCGCCACCTGCTCGACGAGCGCCTCATGGGCCGACATGGCGCCGCGGTTGCCGGCCAGGGCGCCGGCCAGCTGCGCCAGGCCGCTATCGCTCAGGCGCACGGTCTCGTGGCCAAGGGCGGAGCGCACGCGCTCCAGCAGCCCGGCCGCCAGCAGGTCCACTTCGATGGCATCGCAGCAGGGCCAGCCGGCCGAGCGGTAGACCTCGCGCAGGCGGCGCATGTGCACGCGGCTCAGCGCCGCCACGGGGCGGGGTGGGTCGCCCACAGGCGGCGCTGCAGGCGGATCGGTGACGGGCAGCTCGTCCGGCGGCGGGTCACCGGCCGGCGGCGGAATGATGATCGGCGGCGAGGCCGGCGGCTGTCCCGGCGCGGGCGGAGGCGGGTTGGAAGGCAGGGGCGCCGCCCGCGCGGCATTCATCAGGGGAAGGGCGGACATGCACCAAGGCTAACCCCAAGCCGGCAACCCTGGCCGCGGGTGCGGTGTTGGGGACGTCCTACGCCCTTCGGCCGATCCGGGGCCATGTCACACTGCCGCGGCCTTCCCACACCCCGAATGCCGATGACCGTCTCCGAAGTCTTCCTGATCGCGATGCTGATCGTCTTCTCCCTGCCCTACCTGCTGTGGCGGCTGGGACGCACCGACTACTTCGCGCCGCTGGTCGTGGTGCAGATCATCATGGGCATCCTGCTGGGCCCGGGCGTGCTAGGCGCGGCCTTTCCCGACTATTACCAGTTCGTGTTCAGCGCGCCGGTCATCCAGTCGCTCAACGGCGTGGCGCAGTGGGCCGTGATGCTCTTCGTGTGGATCGCCGGCATCGAGCTGGACCTGCGCAAGGCCTGGACGCACCGCGGCGAAAGCAGCGTGACCGCCGGCCTGGCGCTGGGCGTGCCGCTGCTGCTGGGCAGCGCCGCGGCGCTGGTGCTGCTGACACAGCCCGGCTGGATGGGCGCGAAGGCGCACCACTGGCAGTTCGTGCTGGGCATCGGCATGGCCTGTGCGGTGACGGCCCTGCCGATCCTGATACTGCTGATGGAGAAGCTCGCGATCCTGCGCCAGCCGCTGGGCCAGCGCATCCTGCGCTACGCCAGCCTGGACGACATCGCCATCTGGGGTGTGCTGGCCGTGATCCTGACCGACTGGGAGCGCGTCGGCCGGCAGGTGGGCTTTCTGCTGGTGTTTGCCGTCGCCTCGGTGCTGTTCCGGCGGCTGATGCGTCGCGTGCCCGAGCGCGACCGCTGGTACCTGGGCCTGATCTGGCTGGCAGCCTGCGGTCTGGGCGCCGACTGGTCGGGCCTGCACTACATGGTGGGCGCCTTCATCGCTGGCGTGGTGATGGACGGCGACTGGTTCGACCAGGACCACATGGACCTGCTTCGCCACCATGTGCTGCTCGTGATCATGCCGGTGTTCTTCCTGAGCACGGGGCTGCGCACCAGCTGGCAGGTGGGCGGCTTCGCCGTTTTCGGTGCCGCCGCCCTGCTGCTCGCAGCATCGGTGGCCGGCAAGCTGGCCGGCCTTGGCCTCGCTGGCCGCATCCTGGGCTGGGCCCGCGGCGAAGGCATGCTGATCGGCTGGCTGCTGCAGACCAAGGCGCTGATCATGATCATCTTTGCCAACGTGTTGCTGGACAAGGCCATCATCACCAATGCCACCTTCACCGCCCTGCTGCTGATGGCCGTGGCCAGCACCATGCTGACCGTGCCCATGGTCACGCCGCGGCTGCGACGCATGGCTCAGGCGACTGGGGAGCGCTGACGGCCCCCGGGGCCGGCGCGCCCGCAAGGCGGCGCGCCAGTCACGCGAGGCGTCAGGGCAGCACGGCGCTCGCCTGGGCGCGGGCGATCAGCGCGTCGGCGTCGGCTTGCAGCAGCAGTCGCTCGCCCACCAGCGACTGGGCAGCGGCACGCACGGCCGCCACATAGCCAGCCTGGTCGCCATAAAGCTCCTCCAGCGAAGGACGCCCGTCGCCGGCCGCCAGCCGCGCCGCACGCGTCTTGTGGAAGGGGATGTAGCTGCCCGTGAGGTTGGACAGGTCGACGATGCCCGGCGTGGCGACGTAGTTGAACTCCAGGCTGGTGCCCAGCGGTACCTGCGCCTCCACCGCGCGGATGCCGGCCCGCGTGAGGCCAGTGGACGCATCCACTTGCGGCACCAGGATGGCGTAGCTGCGGCCCTGATAGCGCGGCGGCTGCAGCGTGGCGATGCCGCTCTCGTCCTGCGGCACGTACTGCGGGCCGAAGTCCAGCAGCGGGAAGTCGTTGTAGCGTGCCAGGTAGTTGAAGTCGGGGATTGCCGTCGGCGTGGCGCCGACGTTCCAGCTCAGGCCGCGCATCGTCGGGAAGGCCAGCTGCGCCGGCCGCACCAGCGTGCCGTCGTCGATGCGGGGCACGCGGCTCGCGGGCGGCGTGGTACCGCGCATCACCCAGTCTTCCAGCGCCACGAAGAGCGCGCGGAAGGTGTCGTTGAAGTGCACCACCGTGCCCGCCGGGTACACGTTGCGCGTGGGCGCATAGCTGATGCTGGCCGTGCCGCCCGCGCCGCCGTGCTGTGTGCTGGCGTAGTAGTAGATGCGGGCGTTGTCGGGCTGGGCCAGGTCGCGAAGACCATAGGTGTCGGTGAGCACCGGCGATCCCTGCAACTGCCAGAACTCGGTGCCTGACAGGCCCAGGAAGAACTTGGGGCAGGTACCCGTGGCGTTGCAGCGACGCATGACGCCGCCGCTGCGGCCGGCCAGCTCGTCGCTGTAGTCGGCCGCCAGACCGCGGGGGGCGGTCTGGCCGAAGGCCGTGTGGTCGGTGCGCAGGCCGCCGCCGCCGCCCGGCACCGCAAAGCGGGTGTTGATGTTCGTCTGCCGCGCCGCCACGTGGGCATAGATGCCGTCGAACACCTTGCTGCCGTCCAGTGCCTGGTTGAAGCCCAGGTGCAGGAAGGTCTTCATGGCATTGCCCGACTGCGAGGTGCCCTGGCCGATGGCATGCGTCAACCGGCCAGCGACCGGATTGGCACGGCCGAAATCGTCCGTGCTGCGCTTGCGAAAGAAGCTGACCGTGTCGCGCAATGCCGCCAGGCCCACGCCCATGACCTTCGGGTCCTTGGCGACGTAGACCAGCTCGTACAGGTACTGCGGGTCGAAGCCGCCGGCAAGGCACACGCTGGTGGGGCTGGCCGTGCCCGGGAAGGGCGTGGCCATGTCGCAGGTGGCGAACTTCCACTGGGACGGCGAGATGGGCTCGCGCGGGTCGGTCTCGTTGCGCCGGCGGGTAAGCGAATAGCCCGGCTGCGTGTTGTCCAGGCTGGCCGGCTCGTAGGGGATCATGGTGCCGTTGAAGACACCGCCCGGCAGCGTCATGGACGGCGTGGCGGCGCTGGGCACGAGCTCGGTGCGGTAGGGGCCGGTGATGCTGCTGCCGTCCGGGTTGCGGGCCACGGGCACGGTGGCCGTGAGGCGGGCCGGGCTGCTCTTGGGCACGTCGCCCTGCCAGGCCGAGTACAGCACCGTATAGCCGCGCTGCAGGTAGACGGCATCGCCGGGCGTGGCCGTCGGATTGAGCAGCGTGAGCATGTTGCCGCGGTTGGGCGCGTCATAGCGCAGCAGGCCGTTGGCCTTGGTCATGTCCTTGGGCTTGAGCAAGACGAAGTCCGCGCTGTAGTCGACCAACCCCCGTGCGTTGACCGGGGCGAGGGCCAGGTCCTGAATGACGGCGTTGTGCGGATCCTTCGGGTCCAGCTCGCCCTGCAGCGTGCCCGTGAGCTTCTCGTAGGCGCCGACGCTGCCGTAGCTGCCGGGGAAATCCTCGGTGGCGGTGATGGTCAGGCGCATCTGCGGCTGAGCCGGGGCGGGTGCCGGCGCCGGGCTGGGCGCCGGCGCGGGGGCCGGTGCCGCCGCGACGGGCACGAAGCCGCTGCCGCCGGAACCGCCGCACGCTGCCAGCAGCAGGGTCGCGCCCAGGCTGCAGGCACCCATGGCATGGCGCACGGGGCGCCGGGTGATGCAAAGCTCTCTCATGGTTGTCTCCATCGTTGTGGTGCAGGAACAGGGGCCTGGGGCCACGCGGACGAACGCCCTCCTCCGGTCGTCGACGGATGAATGGAAGGCGCGGGCCGTGCCCGCAGGGTGGAGGGAATGGACCGGAACGGGGGCACGCGGCGCGCGCGGCCCACCACCGGTGCGGGCGGCTATTCGGCCTCGATGCCTGCCGCCTTGATCACCTGGCCCCATTTGCGCGTCTCGCCGGCCTGGAACTTGGCCAGCTCATCGGGCGTCGTGGTCCAGGCCTCGGAGCCGGCGCCATCGAAGAAGCTCTTGGCGGCGGCGCTCTTCGTGGCCTTGCCCAGCACCTCGTTCAGCTTCGCGACCACCGGTGCGGGCGTGCCGGCCGGCGCGTAGGCCGCGAACCAGTAGCCCATGTCGTAGCCCTTGACGCCCGCCTCGTCCAGCGTGGGCACGTCGGGCAGTTGGGTGCTGCGCTTCTGCGTGGAATAGCCCAGCGCCCGCAGCTTGCCGGCCTTGATCTGCGGCACGCCGGTGGAGGTGTCGGTGATCATCATGTCGATCTGCCCGCCCAGCAGGTCGGTGATGGCCAGCGGGTTGCTCTTGTAGGGCACATGCAGGATGTCCACCTGCGCCATCTGCTTGAGCATCTCGCCCGCCACGCGGCTGGACGAGCTGCCGCTGCCGAAGCTGAGCTTGCCGGGGTTCTTCTTCGCGGCGGCCAGCAGCTCGCCGACGTTCTTGTAGGGCGCACTGGCGTTGACCACCAGCACCTGTCCGCCCTTGCCCAGGCCGGTGATGGGCGCGAAGTCCTTCACCGGGTCATAGGGGAGCTTGCGGTAGAGGTGCTCGTTGGCCGCGTGCGTGGTGTTGGTGGTGATCAGCACCATGTAGCCGTCGGCCGCCGCCTTGGCCACGTACTGCGCCGCGATCATGCCGCTGGCGCCGGCGCGGTTGTCCACCACCACCGACTGGCCGGTCTGCTCGGTGAAGGACTGGCCGAGCGCCCGCGCCAGTTGGTCGGTGGCACTGCCGGCCGCGAAGGGCACGACGAAGGTGACCGGCTTGGCCGGATAGGTCTGGGCCTGCGCCAGGCCGGGCAGCGTGGCGGCGGCGGCCAGGGCGGCGGCCAGCCAGGTGCGTCGGTGCAGGGGCGGGAATCGGTTCATGTCTGTTGTCTCCTCGGGTCGGGGGTGGATGAAGGATGGTCGTCAGTCGATGGGTGGGCCGGCCAGGTGCCCGCGCAGCGCGGCAGGCACCCGCACCGGCAGGTCGAGCAGCAGGTACGACAGCGCCTTGCCATGGCTGTCGAGGTTGAGGGCGTCGTTGACGCCGCCGTCGAGCACGTCGTCGAGCACGAAGTTCATGGCCTGGAGCTTCGGCAGCAGGTGGCGCGTGACGCGGCTGGGCCGGCGATGGGCGAACAGCGCGCCAACGGCTTCTTCCGTCACCTGGTCGACCAGCAGCGGCCACAGGTCCGCATGCCAGGCGATCACGCTGATGTTGGAGCGGTTGCCCTTGTCGCCGGTGCGGCCGTGGGCCAGCCGGTGCAGGGGGACGATGATCGGGTCCGGGCCGACGTCGAGAAGCGGGGTGGCAGTCATGTCGCAGCTCCGGTCAGTCGACCATGAAGTAGCCGGTGTTCACCGCCTCGCGCGGCACCAGGCAGGAGACCGTGCCCAGGCGCGGTCGCATGCCCGTGCGCACGCCACCGCCGCCGGCCGGGCCGCAGCAGTACAGGGCCGTCACCTCCCGCACCAGGCGGCGGGCGACGTCCGCATCGGTGTGCTGGATGGCGACCCTCAGGCGGATGTCGCGCAGCGCGTCCTGCGTTGAGGTGGTGGCCTGGTCGAGCACGGCGGCCAGTGCCCGGCCCTCGTCGTCGCCGAAGATGCTGCAGGCGCCGATCAGGTCCACACGCAGCGGGCCGGCATCGCGCAGGCGCTCGCGCAGCACGTCACCGGCCAGCCGCGCGCGGCCCAGGGCCCGGGCGCCGGCATAGCTGATCTCGCCCTCGGCGAACCAGCCGGTGGCATGGCACACATTGACCTTGAGCGTGGCCGGCCGCGCATGGCCGCGCACACCCTGCAGCCGCACGCCATCGGCCGTCTGCAGCACCTCCGCCTCGCGGATGTCGGCCACCACGTCGGGCGTCAGGTAGGCGCCGGGGTCGTGCAGCTCGTAGAGCAGCTGTTCCTTGACGGTGTGCAGATCCAGCCGGCCGCCGGTGCCTTCGGGCTTGAACAGGGTGCAGCTGCCGTCGGCCTCGATCTCGGCGATGGGGTAGCCCAGCTCGGCCAGGCCCGGCACGTCCTTGTAGCCGGGGTCGGCGAAGTAGCCGCCGGTCACCTGTGCGCCGCACTCCAGCAGGTGCCCGGCCATGGTCGCGCCCGCCAGGCGGTCCCAGTCGTCCAGGGCCCAGCCGTAATGCGCCAACGCCGGGCCCAGGGCCAGCGCCGGGTCGGCCACGCGACCGGCGACGACGATGTCCGCGCCCGCACGCAGCGCGTTGGCGATGGCCTCGGCACCGATGTAGGCGTTGGCGCTGACCGGTGGCTCGGCAGGCATGGCGGCGCCCAGGCACTGGGCCAGCAGGTCGTGGTGCTCGGGCCCGGACAGGTCGTCACCATGCACGACGGCGATGCGGGGCGCGCGCAGGCCGAGCCCGCGCGCCAGCTGCTGGATGCGCCGTGCGGCGCCATGCGGATTGGCGGCGCCGAAGTTGCTGACGATGCGGATGCCATGGGCCAGGCAGTCGGCCAGCACGGGCCGCAGCAGCTCGTCCAGCAGCGGCTCGAAGCCGGCATCGGGGTTGTCGCGGCGGGCCAGCTGGGCCAGCGCCAGGGTGCGCTCCGCCAGGGTCTCGAAGATCAGCACGGCGGGCTGGCCGCGGGCGATCAGCTCGCGCACCACGGGCGCGGCGGCGTCCACCCGGTCGCCCGAGAAGCCGGCGGCGCAGCCGATCAGCAGTCGTTCCTTCAGTGCCATGCGTGTCTCCTGCGCCGGCACTCTAGGGTCGACGCGTTATTCTGTGAAATAGATTGTCAGGATCAATTCATCCGCATTACCAATGAATCTGAGCAGCCGCCAGCTCGATGCCTTCCTGGCCCTGGCCACCGAGCGCCACTTCACCCGCGCGGCGGAGCAGTGCCACCTGTCGCAGCCGGCCTTCAGCGCGCTGATCCGCACGCTGGAGGATGGCCTGGGGCTGCGCCTGTTCGACCGCAGCACGCGGCATGTGGCGCTGACTGACGAGGGCCGCAATTTCATGGCGGCGGCCGAGCGCATCCGCGCCGAGATCGACGCAGCGCTCGACGCCGCACGCGACAGCGCCCAGCTGCGGCGCGGGCGCGTCTCGCTGGCGCTGCTGCCCTCGCTGGCCGCCGGCTGGCTGCCGCAGGTGCTGGCCGAATTCCGCGAGGCCCATCCCGGCATCGTGCTGGAGATCGCGGACGTGCTTTCCGAGCCCTGCATCGAGCGGGTGGCCGGCGGCAGCGCCGACTTCGCGCTGGCCGCCATCCGCGCCGACACGCCCCAGCTGCAGGCCGAGCCCTTCTGCAGCGATGAATTCCACCTGGTCTGCCGCGACGATCATCCGCTGGTGCGGCGCCGCAAGCTCACCGCCGCCGACCTGGGCGACTGGCCCTTCATCCACCTGGCGCGCACGAGCAGCGTGCGGCAGTACCTGGAGGCGGCTCTGCATCCGCAACCGCTGCGCACGCTGATGGAGGTGGAGCAATTGGCCACCGTGATGGGCATGGTGCGCGCGGGTCTGGGCATCAGCGTGGTGCCGACGCTGACGCTGTTCCACTTCCAGCAGGCCGGGCTGCACACCCGGCCGCTGCCCTTGCCCGGGCTCAGCCGGCAGGTCTACCTGGTACGGCGGCGGGACCGGTCGCTGTCGCCGGCGGCGCAGGCGCTGCTGACGCTGATCCGGCAGCGGCGGCCCTGAGCGCCAGCGCCCTGATCGTGCTGCGCGGAAGGCGGCGGGCCGATGGTTTCACCGCCCCGCCACCAGCCGCCGCAGAACACGCCGCGCCCGGCGCAGCGCACGCCGGGGCAGGCTTGCTGGCGGCGGAGGCACCATGGCCGGCTGCGCCGCTTCCACGGAGGCCGGCGCATCGGCCGGAGCCGGGGCCGGCGCGGGTTCGACCCGCGCTTCGCAGCGGGCCAGCGCTTCCAACAGCGCGCCGGCCACCGCCGCCGGTTCGATGGCGTGCCGGATGTGCCGGGCCGCCATGGCACCGCGCCGCGCCGCCTCGGCGGGGTCGGCCGCCACGGCCCGCAGCGCGGCGACGGCCGCGGCGATGTCCGGTTCGGCCCAGTGCTGGTCGGGCGTGTAGCTGCCATTGGCCTCGCCGGGCTGCACGGGCACCAGCCGGCTCTCGACGAAATAGGCCGCATCCGGCCGCAGGAAGGCCGTGGGCCCACCCCAGCCGGTGATGATCACCGGCCGCCCGGCCTGCGCCGCCTCGAAGGCGCCCAGGCCCCAGCCTTCGGCCCGGCACAGCGAGACGAAGCAGTCGCCCAGTTCGTGCAGGGCATGCAGCTCGGCATCGGGCAGTTCGTCCGTGATCAGGCAGATGGGCGGCGGCAGGCGGCCATGGCGCAGCACGGCGCGGCCCACCATGGCCTCGAACTGGGGCAGCACCGGCACGCTCTCGCCCTCGTGGCCCGGATCGCGGCGCACCCGCTCCAGGTCGTGCGCGGTGGTCTTGATGACCAGCGCGACCGGATCGTCGTGGCGGAAGGCCTCGGCGAAGGCGTCCACCAGCGGACCGATGGACTTGCGCTCCAGCCAGGTCGACACCGTGTAGAAGATGCGCCGGCCCTGCAGCGGCGGCAGGCGCTGCAGAAGCCGCGCCCGATCCGCCGCCGTCGCGGCGCGCGCGGGCCGGGGCAGGTGCGGCACCACCCAGATCGGGATCGTCACGCCGCTGTCGCGGAACACCTGGCGGTTCCACTCGGTCGGCACGATCACGGCGTCGAGCCGGTTGATGAGCGCGGGCCAGTGGCGCGGCAGCCGGTCGGTCTCCCACACCGTGTGGCCGACCACGCAGCGGGTGCCGCGGGCGCGCTCGCGGTCGATGAAGTGCGGGTAGTACTCGGGCACGAAGTGCACGATGGCCATGTCGCAGTCGCGCGCGTCGTCGCGCAGGGGCCAGAGGTCCTCCGGGCCGGCCTCCGGCGAGGCGGCCGGCGCATAGCCCAGGCCCAGCGCGCCACCAGGCAGCATGGGTTCCCACGCGATGGCGGTGCCCGCGTCCCGCAGCGCGCGCACCAGCGCCGCGGCCGCGACGGCATAGCCGCTGGTATCGCCAAGGCCGATGTAGCGCAGCGCCCGGCGGGGCGCGGGAGGACTGAGGCTCATTGCAAAAATCCGTCGTGTATATTTCACGGAACATAACAAATCGACTCAGGGGCTCCCCAAGCGGCAGCTGGGTGGTGCGCCCCGAGTGCATGGCCGCCTGCCGCCCTTTCGCGCACCGCAGCCACCTTGACCGCCACTACGCCTCCCGCGCCGGCGCGCCCCGCGCGCATCCCCAACACCTACCACTTCGTCTTCGGCCTGCGGCCGCAGACCGAGCCCTTCCACCTGCTGCACTACCTGTGCCTGGCCTCGTGCCTGCAGGTCAACCGGCCGGACCGCGTGGTGGTGCACCTGCACAACCAGCCGCACGGGCCGCTGTGGGAGCGCATCCGCCCGCGCATCGAAGTGCAGCAGATTCCCGAGCACGAGCTGCGCATCGACCTGAACTACCAGGACGACTACATCCGCCAATTCGCCTACGCGCATGTGTCCGACTTCATCCGGCTGCGCGTGCTGCATGAGCAGGGCGGCATCTATGCGGACATGGACACCCTGTTCGTGGCGCCGCCGCCAGCCGCGCTGTTCGAGGAATCCTGCGTGATGGGCCATGAGCGCGTCGACGTCGGCGCGCCCTCCTCGCCCGAGGGCTCGCTGTGCAATGCGCTGATCATGGCCGAGCCCGGCTCGCCCTTCGTGCGGACCTGGCTCGAGCGCATGCCGGGCGCCTTCGACGGCAGCTGGAGCAACCACTCCACCTTCCTGCCGTACCGGCTCAGCCGCGAGTTCCCCGAATGGATCCGCGTCGAGCCGGAAAGCCGCTTCTTCTCGCTCGACTGGACGCGCGAGGGCATCGCCGGCCTGTTCGAGCAGGACCGCACGCTGCCGCCGGACGCCACCAGCCTGCACCTGTGGGCGCACCTCTGGTGGGACGTGGACCGGCGCGACATGTCCGACTTCGACCACACGCAGCTCACGCCCGAGTACGTGGCGCGGGCACGCACCACCTACGCCCGCCTGGCACGGCCGCACCTGCCGCCCGGCCTCGCGCCGTCGGCCCTGGGCCGGTGGCTGCGCCGGCTGCGGGGGCCGAGGGCCTCGTGAGCGACGCGCAGGTCCCGCGCAGCCGGGCCATCCTGCTGACCCATGTGCTGCCCGACCCGCAGGGCGTGGGCCTGATGCGCCGGGGATGGCGCTGGGCCTGCGAGCTGGCGGCCACGCATGCACTCGACATCGTGCTGGCGACCCGCCATGCCGAGGCGCCCGTGCCGCGCACGCCGCTGCCCGGCCGGCTGCATGTGGTGCACTGCACCGGCCCCGCCCTGGCCCCGCGCGCGCTGGCGGACTGGTTCGACCCGGACGCGGGCGCCGCCGCGGCGCTGGCCGCCCTGCCCGGCCCGGCGCCGGTGCGCGTGCTCGTCTTCCGCTTCTACATGCACGACCTGGCGGCGCATCTGCCTGCCGCCTGGCGCGCCGTCGCCGAGATGGACTGCGACGACTGGGAGTCGGCCACGCGCTGCAGCCTTGCGGGCCTGGCCCTGCGCCACGGCCGCTGGCGTGCCGCAGCGCAGGGTCTGCTGCAGGCGCGGCGCTACGCCCGGCTGGAGCGGCAACTGCTGCCCGCCTACCGCACCGTCCATCTCTCCGCCTTCGAGGACGCCGCCCGCGTGGCGCGCCTGCCGGGCATGCGCGAGGTGCGCGCCAGCCCCAACCGGCTGGTGCCCGATCCCGGGCCCGACCTGCCACCGCCGCCGAAGGACGGGCGCACGCTGCTCTTCGTGGGCGCGCTGTTCTATCCGCCGAACGAGGATGCGCTGCTGTGGTTCGCCCGCGCCGTGCTGCCCCGCCTGCGCCGAATGGTGCCCGATGTGCAGGTCGTCGCCGCCGGCCGGGCCGAGGCGTCGCTGTGCCAGCAGCTGGCGGCGCACGGCATCGCCTATGCGCACGAGCCCGCCGACCTGCGACCGCTCTACGCCCAGGCCACGGCCGTCATCGCCCCGGTGCGCGGCGGCGGCGGCACCAAGCTGAAGGTGCTGGAGGCATGGCAGTACGGGCGGCCCGTGGTGGCCACCTCCCATGCCGCCCGCGGGCTGGCGGTCGAGCCCGGCCGCCACCTGCTCGTGGCCGACCACGCCGAGCGCTTTGCGCGGCACTGCGCCGCCCTGCTGACCGACCCGGTGCTGGCCGAGCGCCTGGCGCGCGAGGCCGGACGCCTGCTGCGTGCCGAGTACTGCCTCGCGCCGGCCTTTTCCTCCTCCCGCCCTGCGCCCGAATGAAGCAGGAAGCCACCTTGCACCACGCCCGCCCGACCGCCACCCCGACCGTGGCCCGACCACCCCTGCTCATCCTCTCGGTCGCCACCGGCTATGGCGGTGCCGAACGCAACATCGAAACCCTGCTGCCGCTGCTGCTGGCCGAACGGCCGGTGACGGTCTTTGCGTGCAACCCGCTGCACCTGCAGCGGCTGCGCCTCCTGGCGCATCCCGCGCTGGAGATCCACGAGGTGGACGCGAGCCGCGAGGACTTCGCCGACGGCGCCGCGCGCCTGCTGGTGCAGCGCTTCCTGGCGCTGCGGCCCTCGGCCATCCTGAGCAACACGATGGACTCGCTGCGCATCCTGGCGCGCGCCGCCGGTTGGCTGCCCGGGCTGGACGCCATCGCCTGCGTCGGCGTGCACGACTTCCTGTGGTTCGACCATGCGCAGTTGCTGCCCCAGGTGCCCCGGGCCACGCTGCTGGTGCCCGACCGGGCGGTGCTCGAAAAGCCCGACTACCTCGCCCGCCATGTCTGGCCGCACGGCCCGATGCGGGCACTGGTCATGCCCAACCCGGTGGACATTCCGGAGACGCCCGCGTCCATGCTGGCGGCCGATGCGCCCTTCCTGCACCTGGCCACCGTCAACCGCTTCAAGGGCCATGCCCTGCTGGTGCGGGCCGCCGCGCTGCTGGGGCCGCGCTGCCCGGGCCTGCGCATCGCATCGGTCGGCCACCGGCCCATCCCCGAGCTGTACGGCGAGCTGCAGGCGCAGATGGCCGCGGCCGGCACGGCCTCCACCCTGTCGCTGCACGACCATGTGGACGATCCGTCGACGCTGCTGCGCGGGGCCCGGGCCGTGCTCGTCACCTCGGTCTCGGCGCATGGCGGACCGGAGACCTTCGGCCGCTCGATCATCGAGGCCTGGGCCCATGGCCGGCCCGTCATCGCCTTCGCCTGCGGTGCGCCGGCGCAGCTGATCCGGCACGACGTCGACGGCCTGCTCGTCGACGAAGGCGACGTGGCGGGCCTGGCCGCCGCCATCGAGCGGCTGCACCGCGATCCGGCCCTGGCCGACCGGCTGGGCCGGGCCGGGCGCGAACGGACACAGCGCGAATTCGCCACGCCGCGGGTGCTGGCGCAGCTCACTGCCGTGCTGGACGGCGCCTGGTGTCCCCGCCCCCAGGCGCCCCCGGCCGGTGCCGGCCTGCCCGGTCCGGGGCTGTTGTTCGACGTCTCCGTCAGCCTCGAAAAGGGCTGGCACTCGCCCGTGGGCATCTCGCGCGTCGAGCACCACACCGGCGATCTGCTGGCCGCGCAGCCCGTGCCCGTTCAGCTGGTGCGTCGCGGTGCCGACGATGGCGGCTACCGGCGGCTCACCGGGCAGGAGCTGGAGTTCCTGGCCAACATGCCCGACGGCATCGGGCGGCTGGCCGCCGCCGAGCTGGCCGCCACGCCGCTGCCGCCGCCGCGCGTGCCGCAGTCGGTGGGCCGCAGCCTGCGTGCGCTGGGCGCTTTCCAGCGCGGCAAGGGGCGCCTTCGCCGGCTGGCGGACAGCCGCCTCGGACGCTGGCTGCATGGCCGCGCCAGCGCCAATGTGCGCATCGCCCCAATCGGCACGGGGCCCTTCGCGCCTGGCGCGGGCGACATGCTGCTGAGCGTCTCCAACCCCTGGGACTATGTGGGCACACCCGTCTTCCAGGCGCTGCGCGCGCGCGGCGTGCGCGTGGTGCTGGCCGTGCACGACCTGATGGTGTGGGAGACGCCGCAGTGGACCGCCGGCCGCGATCCGCGCCAGTACACAGGCGACATGCTCGCCGTCATCGCCGAGGCGGACCAGCTGGTGGCCGTCTCGCGCTACACGGCAGGCCAGGTGCAGCGCGCGATGGCGGAGGCGGGCCGTGCCGCGCCGCCCCTGCGCGTGGCAGCCCCCGCCGGCCTGGACACCGGCCCCGCCCGGCCAGGCGCGCCGCCGCCGGGGCTGGACCTGGACCGGCCCTTCGTCCTGTACTGCTCGACCCTCGAGATCCGCAAGAACCACATCCTGCTGCTGCATGTGTGGGAACAACTGCGGCAGCGGCTGCCGGCCGGGCGCCTGCCGATGCTGGTGCTCGCCGGCCGCTGGGGCTGGGGCGTGGACGCCGCCCGGCTGGCGGTGGAGCGCAACTGGCGGCTGGCGCCCGATGTGCGGGTGGTGGAATCGCCGCGCGACGAGCATCTGCAGTGGCTGTACCGGCATGCCCGCTTCGCCGTCTTCCCGTCCTTCAACGAGGGCTTCGGCCTGCCCGTGGCCGAAAGCCTGGCGGCCGGCACGCCGGTGCTGCTGTCGGACCATCCAGCCATCGTCGAAGCCTCGGCAGGCCTGATGCCCGCCCTCGACCCGGACGACGGGCCCGCGTGGCGCCGCGAGATCGAGCGCCTGTGCACGGACGATGCCTACCTGGCGCAACTGCGCGACCGGGCCCGTGCCTACCGCGCCCCGCCGGCGGACGACCTGCCGCGCGCCCTGCTCGACGCCACCGGCCTGCTGCCGCGCCGCGCCGCCGCGCCCGCGGAGCCGGCGCGGCGGCCGCAGGAGATGGGGCTTCAGCCATGAGCACACGCCCGGCCGCTCCGAAGGGTGCTCGCACCGAAGGCGAAGCCGAAGGTTGCTCCGTGCGCACACGCCCGGCCGCTCCAAAGAGTGCTGGCGCCGAAGGCGAAGCCGAAGCCGGTTCGTTCAGCCCGCTCGCCGCCCAGGCCCTGCGTGCGGCCCTGCGGCATCTGCAAGGCCGCCTGCAGGCACAGGAAGCGCAACTCGACCTGCACCGCCGCGAACTCGACACGCAGGCGGCCGAGCTGGCCGGGCGCCAGACCGCGCTGGCAGACCGGCAGGCCGAAGTAGCCCGCCTGAAC
Source organism: Pseudacidovorax intermedius (assembly GCF_003350475.1). Taxonomy (GTDB): domain Bacteria; phylum Pseudomonadota; class Gammaproteobacteria; order Burkholderiales; family Burkholderiaceae_C; genus Xenophilus; species Xenophilus intermedius. The sequence goes on along the minus strand of NZ_QQAV01000006.1, from coordinate 157,949 downwards.
GAGGAACTGGCCCAGCGGGAGGCAGAGATCGCCGGGCTGCGCCATGCCGCCGCGCTGGCGGCCGCCCGGCAGCCCTTCGCCCGCCGCGTGCTGCGCCGGCTGGCGCGCGATCTGCGCCGGTTGCTGCGCCACGTGGCCCCAGCCCCGGCTGCGGTCACTCCCGCCCCTGCGCCGGCCGCCATGCCAACGGAGCCGCCTCCGCCCCCTTCCCAGCAGGCCGCGCCAGCACCCGTGCAGGACTACCGCACCCGCATGCGGGCGTTGCGCGCCTCGGGGCAACTGGCCGCCGTGCGCACGGTGGCGGTCGTGGCCCCCGCCGATTGGGGTGGCACCGCCTCGGCCGTGGCAGGCCTGCTGCAGGCACTCTCACTGCAATGCACGGTGCACGCGGCCATGCCTGCCGATTTCACCGACGACCTGTACCTCGTGCTGAGCCCGCGCGACTTCGTGGTGCTGCCTCCGGCCGAGCGGCGCATCCTGTGGCGGGTGCCGGACGAGCAAGAAGGAGCGGGCGACACCGATCCGTCGTGGACCCGATTGCAGGAATCGCTGGCCGTGTTCGAGGCCGTGCTGCCGCGCATCGCCGACCTGCTCGCCCACGGTCTCGTGCAGCACCAGATCTTCCATGTGCCACTGCCGCCGACCAACGCGGCCCTGGCGGCCGCCCTGGAAGACCGCACGCCCTTCGGCCTGCCGCACCTGCTGGCCCGGGCACTGCATGGCTGTGGCCTCCTGGACGATGCCGCCTTCGAGACCGCCACGGCCAGCACCCGCCTGGACGGCGAGGCCGTGGTGCTCTGCCTGCCCGAAGCGCCCGACCGCTTTGCCCATGCGCGCGAAAGCCTGCGCCACGGCGCCGTGCTCTTTCCGGGACTGCGCCATGTGGACGGCTGGAAGGGCACGGCGCTCAGCTACCGCGACCTGGCGCGCCGAGCGCTGCGGGCCGGGCGCGACAGGCTGCTGGTGTGGGAGGACGACGCCCGGCTGCCGACCGACTTCGACACCCGCCTGCCCGCGCTGCTGGCGCAGCTGGATGCGCACCCCGAGCGCTGGGACCTGTTCTCGGGCCTGCTCACCGACCTCTCGCCCAAGGCCCGGGTGCTGGACGTGCAGCCCTACGGCAGCGAGCTGCTCATCCGGCTCGACTCGGTGATCGGCATGGTCTTCGGCCTCTACGGACCGCGGGCGCTGCGGGCCCTGGCCGACTACCGCTTCGAGGGCGAGGACGTGATGAAGAACACCATCGACCGCTACCTCGAAGCGCTGGGCCTGCGCTGCTGCACGCTCTTCCCGCCCCTGGTGGGGCATGACGACCACCTCGCCTCCACGCTGTGGGCACCCAACGGCGTGCGCTTTGCCAGCAATGCCTCCATGAACGCCATGATCGACCGCAGCCAGGTGCGGCTGCTGTCGAAGGTGGCGGACTTCCTGGACGGCGGCCCTGCGCCGCAGGCGCCTCAGCGCCAGTAGTCGCGCCCCTGCGCGCCCCAGAGTTCACGCGAAGCCCCCTCGGCCTCGGCGCAGACGGTATCCATGTCCACCTTCGTGGGCAGGCCGTCCACCACCAGCAGTTCGCCCTGCACCGCCACATGGCGTACGTCCCGGCCCTGGCCGCAGTGCACCAGCGCGCCCAGCGGATTCACATGCGGCCGCAGGTGCGGGCGGCGGCCGTCGACGACCACGAAGTCGGCCGACTTGCCCACGGCCAGGCTGCCGATCTCGGCCTCCAGGCCCAGCGCCCGGGCACCGCCCATGGTCGCCATGTCGAAGACATGGTGCGGCTGCCAGCCGTCGTTGACGCCGCCTTCCTGCACCCGGGCCGTGGCCAGCGCCCAGCGCATCAGCTCGACCATGTCGCCATGCTGCGTGTCGGTGGCCAGCGCCATGTTGACGCCCGCGCGCTGGAGCATGGGCGTGGGCGCCAGCCGGCCCGAGGCGGCATTGCACTTGGGAATATGCACCGCATGCGCGCCGGCCGCCGCCATGCGGTGGGCATCGGCTTCGCTCACGTAGATGCAGTGCCCGCCCATCAGCCGCTCGTTGAGCAGGCCGGTGTCGGCCAGCACTTCGGTGGAACTGCGGCCGGTGCGCTCGCGCACGCGCTCGACCTCCACCTTGCTCTGGCCCAGATGGGTGCTGACGCGCAGGCCGCGTGCGGCGGCGGCCTCGCCCACCTCGCGCAGGAAGGCGTCGGAGCAGGTGTCCACCGCATGCGCCGCCAGATTCACATGCACCCGCGGATGGTTCTGCCAGCGCGCATGCAGCGCCAGCCCGGCCCCCAGCGTGGCCTGGCCGATGGCGGCGCTGTGCTGCCAGTCGCCATGCGCGACGCGCGCGAAGTCCACGTCGTGGATGCGCCAGCTGGGCGCGAGGCGCAGACCGAGCTCGACCATGGCCTCGGTGCAGATGTCGGCATGCACGAAGTTGTCGCCTACCAGGGTGGAGCCAGCCAGCAGCGCCTCCAGCGCGCCCAGGCGGGCCAGGGCGCGGGCCTGCGCCTCGTCGACCTGCGTGCCCTTGGGGATGCCCGGCGTGTACGAGGGCGCGAAGCCCAGGTCGGCCGCCACGCCGCGCACCATGCTGAGGATGCTGTGGGTGTGGACGTTGACGAAGCCGGGCGTGACGAAATGGTCGGCCAGGTGCAGCGTGCGGTCGGCGGTGTACTGCGCGGGCGGTTGCGCGTCCAGCCAGGCGATGCGGCCATCCCGCACGCCGAGGACGGCGCCGCGGATCTCGGGGCGGGCAGGATCGGCCGTCAGCGCGATGGCATCAAGCAGCAGCAGGTCGAAGTGGAGGGGTTCGGTCATGGGCACTTTCGGGCCGGTTTGGTGCACCGGCGGGAGGAATGCCGAAGCGCAAGCAATCGACGTGCCATTTTTGTATCCAATCTTCGCCCGATTTGTGGACACTCGTGCGTCGGCGCAGCGGCCGGCCCCGCATCCGGCCGCGCTGCGGCACTCAGCCGCGTTGTTCGTCGGGCGCCTGCAATCCGCGCACAGCCGGCGTGCCGACCGCCATCACCGCGCCCACCACCCAGAACACGCCCGCCACGCCGATCAGCGCACCGAGCGAGCCGAAGAGCAGCGGCATCACCACGCTCGACGCATTGATGGTCATGAGCCGCAGGCCCAGCGCCTCGCCCTGCCGGTGGTGCGGCGTGATCTGGTGCAGCATGCTCATCACCATGGGCTGCACGGCGCCGAGCGCAAAGCCCAGCAGCACGGAGCAGGCCCCCATCGCCCACGGATCGCGCAGCAGCGGATAGAGCGCGAACACGGCCAGCACCACCAGGTTGGACGTCAGGATCACCTGCCGCTCGGTGGCCCGCGCCGCCAGCACCGGCAGCAGCATGCGCACCAGCGCCGCCGCGATCGCGAAGCCACCCAGCAGGGTGCCGATGACCGAGGCGCCCAGCCCCCGCTCGTGACCCAGCAGCGGCAGCACGAAGGCATGCACGTCCCAGCTGCAGGACTGCATCCAGTTGACGAACAGCAGGCGCCGGAACATGGGCTCGCGCAGCAGGTCCCAGGCGCGCGTGCCGGGCGCATGGACGGCGGGCGCGGCCGAGGGCGCTTCCCGCGTGGGCCGCACCAGCATCCAGCACGCCAGCGGCAGCGTCGCCAGGAAGGCGAAGCAGATCGCATAGGCCCGCGCGTCGCCGGCCGTGCTGCCGGCATGGTCGATCAGCAGGCCGGCGGCAAAAGGCCCGAAGAAGTTGGCGCCGGCCGGCGCGATGGCCAGCCAGCTGAACACCTGCCGCAGCTGCGCCGTGCCCTGCGCCGCCCGGCCCACATGCCGTTGCAGCGCGATGACCGTGGCGCCGGTGGCGCCGCCGGTGAGCAGGGCCGACACGCACATGGCCGGAAAGGCGGGCCACAGCAGCGGCAGCAGCGCGCCGACGAAGGCGGCGGTCACCGCCATCGCCATCGGCCGCTTGAGGCCGTGCCGGTCCACGTAGCGGCCGGCCGGCAGGGCCAGGAAGACCTGCGTCAGCGCGAACAGCGCGATCAGCACGCCCACCGAGGCGGCACCGTGCCCTTGCTGCAGCGCCAGCAGCGGCGCGGCCAGCCGGATGCCGGCCATGGTGGCATGCAGGCAGACCTGCGCCGCGATCAGTCGCCCGAGTTCGGCGCCGCTCACGGGGCGCCGCCCTCCTCGGGCTCGGCCTCGTCGGCCGCCGCCTCCGCCACCGTCGGCAGCAGCTGCTGCGCCTGGGCATCGGGCAGGGCCTCGACGCTGCGCAGCTTGCGGGTCAGCACATTGGTGCGGGTCTGGGTCTGGTCCAGCGTGTTGAGCACGGTCTGCGTCTGGCGCTTGACCTTGTCGAGCACCTCGCCGAATTTCATAAACTCGGTCTTGACGGCGCCCAGCACCTGCCAGACCTCGCTGCTGCGCTTTTCGAGCGCCAGGGTGCGAAAGCCCATCTGCAGCGAATTGAGCATGGCCAGCAGCGTGGTCGGGCCGGCCAGCGTCACGCGGTGGTCGCGCTGCAGCGCCTCCATCAGGCCCGGGCGCCGCAGCACTTCGGCATACAGGCCTTCGGTGGGCAGGAAGAGGATGGCGAAGTCGGTGGTGTGCGGCGGGCACACGTACTTCTCGTGGATGCCGCGGGCTTCGAGCCGGATGCGCGTCTCCAGCGCCTTGGCCGCGACCTCCACCGCCAGCGCGTCGGCGCGCTGCTGGGCATCGAGCAGGCGCTCGTAGTCCTCGTTGGGAAACTTCGCGTCGATGGGCAGCCAGACCGGCGTGCCGTCGCTGCTGCGGCCCGGCAGGCGGATGGCGAAGTCCACCACCTGGCGCGACTCCGGATGGGTGGCGACCTGGGCCGCGTACTGCTCGGGCGCGAGCACCTGCTCCAGCAGCGCGGCCAGTTGGGCCTCGCCGAACATGCCGCGGGTCTTGACGTTGGTCAGCAGGTGCTTGAGGTCGCCCACGCCCTGCGCCAGCGTCTGCATCTCGCCCAGGCCCTTGTAGACCTGCTCCAGCCGCTCGGCCACCTGGCGGAAGCTCTCGCCCAGGCGGGCTTCGAGCGTGCTCTGCAGCTTCTCGTCGACCGTCTGGCGCATCTCCTCCAGCTTGGCGCTGTTGCTGGCCTGCAGCTGGGCGAGCTGCGTCTCCATGGTCGCGCGCACCTCGGCGATGCGTCGGGCGTTGGCTTCACTCAGGCCCTGCAACTGGCTGGTGAGCGTCTCGGCCAGCGCCTGGCGCAGCGTGCCGATCTGCTGCGCGAAGGCGTCGAGCTGCGCGTTCTGCGTCCGCGTGGCCTCGGCGCCCTGAGCCAGCAAGGTCTGCTGGAAGGTGGCCAACGCGGCGGCGCTTTCCTGGCGGCCGGCGCGGGCGTTGTCGGCAATCTCGCGGCGCAGTGCGCGCTCGTTGCGCTCCAGCAGCGCCTGGATCGGGGCCGCCAGTTGCCCCACGTCAGGCTCGGCAGGCCGACGCAGCAGCAGCACGGCCAGCAGAAGGAGGTTCAGCAGCCCGAGGCCCAGCAGCAGCCAGTCCTGCAGCGTCATCGCCTCCATCATTGGCCGCGCACCCGGCCTAGCACCTGCGGATTGACGGGCGTGCGCGGCTGGCCGGTGGTGAGGAAGGCGATCAGGTTGTCCACGGCCAGGTCGGCCATGGCCCGACGGGTGGTGATCGTGGAACTGGCGATGTGAGGCGTGAGCACCACGTTGGGCACGGCGAGCAGGTCCGGATGCACCTTGGGCTCGCCCTCGAACACGTCGAGGCCGGCGGCGGCGATGCGCCGGTCCTTCAGCGCCTGGGCGAGGGCCGCGTCGTCCACGATGCCGCCGCGGGCGATGTTGACCAGCGTGGCCGTGGGCTTCATCAGCGCCAGCTCGGCCGCGCCGATGCTGTGGTGATTGGCCGGCGTGTAGGGCAGCACCAGCACCAGGTGGTCGGCGGTGCGCAGCAGCTCGTCCTTGGCGACATACGTCGCCTTGCATTCGGCCTCCAGCTCGGGCGAGAGGCGCGAGCGGTTGTGGTAGATCACCTTCATGCCGAAGCCGTGCGCGCCGCGGCGGGCGATGCCCTGGCCGATGCGGCCCATGCCCAGGATGCCCAGCGTGCTGCCATGCACCTCGGCGCCGGCGAACATGTCGAAGGACCACTTGGTCCACTGGCCGGCGCGCAGGAAATGCTCGCTCTCGGTGATGCGGCGGGCCGTGGCCATCAGCAGCGCGAAGCCGAAGTCGGCCGTGGTCTCGGTTAGCACGTCGGGCGCATTGGTGCCCAGCACGCCGCGGGCCGTCATGGCGTCCACGTCGAAGTTGTTGAAGCCCACCGCCATGTTGGCGCAGATGCGCAGCTGCGGGCAGGCGTCGAGCACCTCGGCGTCGATGCGCTCGCTGCCGGTGGTGAACACGCCCACCTTGCCCTGCAGGCGGCGGATCAGTTCGGCCTTGGACCAGAGATCGTCGGCGGGATTGGCCTCGACCTCGAAATGCTCGGCGAGCCGCGCCACGGCTTCGGGAAAGACGGCGCGGGCGACGAGGACGGCGGGCTTGCTCATGGATGTTTCCGTTTTTCGAAAGAGCCGCCGATGCGGGTCGGCCGCCAACGGCCGCGCCCCGCTCAGCGGAAGAAGATGAAGGTGACGAGCACGAACAGCGGCAGCAGCACCGCGCCCGACCACGCCATGTAGCCGAAGAAGCTGGGCATGCGCACGCCGCGGTCCTCGGCGATGGCCTTGACCATCAGGTTGGGCGCGTTGCCGATGTAGCTGTTGGCGCCCATGAACACGGCGCCGGCCGAGATGGCGGCCAGGGTCGCGGCATGGGTGGTCATGAGGGTGGCGGGGTCGCCACCCGCGGTGTTGAAGAACACCAGGTAGGTCGGCGCGTTGTCCAGGAAGGAGCTCAGCAGCCCCGTGGCCCAGAAGTACATGGCGGGCTCGGGCTGGCCGTCGGGCCGGGTCACGGCCGACACCACGGCGCCAAAGGGGCCGGCCGTGCCGGCACGCAGCATGGCGATCACCGGCACGATGGTCAGGAAGATGCCAGCGAAAAGCTTGGCCACCTCGAGCATCGGCCCCCAGCCGAACTGGTTGGCCGCATGCACCTCGCGCTTGGTCAGCGCCAGCGACAGCAGCGTCACGCCGATGAGGCCGGCATCGCGGATCAGGCCGGGCAGGCCGACGGGCGTGCCCATCACGTCGAAGGCCACGTCGCTGCGCCACAGGCCGCTCATCAGCACCAGGCCCAGCACCACCGCCAGCAGCACGAAGTTGACCTGGCCCTCGAAGCGCACGCCGCGCGTGTCGGGCGTGGGGTCGACGGGCATCACGCCTTCGTTGCGGTAATAGAAGCGGTCGAGCACGAAGAAGATGCCCAGCAGGCACAGCAGGACGAAGCCCGTGTCGGGCAGCAGATGCCAGGTGGTCCAGAAGAAGTCCACGCCCTTGAGGAAGCCCAGGAACAGCGGCGGGTCGCCCAGCGGTGTGAGCGAACCGCCCACGTTGGAGACGATGAAGATGAAGAACACCACCACATGCGCCTTGTGCCTGCGGTTGTCGTTGGCGCGGATGAGCGGGCGGATCAGCAGCATCGACGCACCCGTGGTGCCCATGATGCTGGCCAGCACGCCGCCGATGGCCAGCAGCCCGGTGTTGAGCGCCGGCGAACCATGCAGGTTGCCGCGGATGTGGATGCCGCCCGCCACCGTGAACAAGGCCGTCAGCAGCACGATGAAGGGGATGTATTCGGCCAGCAGCGCATGCACCACCTGCGCGCCCGCGAGCGCCGGCCCGAAGACGGCCGCGAAGGGCAGGAGGAAGGCCAGCGCCCAGGCCGCCGCCACCTTGCCGAAATGGTGGTGCCAGAAGGTGGGCACCAGCAGCGGCATCAGTGCGATCGACAGCAGGATGCCGGCGAAGGGCAGGCCCCACAGCGGCGACAGCGCGGCGCCGTCGAAGGTGGCAGCCTGGGAAAGCGCGGGGGCTGCCAGTGCAGCCCCCATGAAAGCCCGCGAGGGGCGGATCCGGCGAAGAAGCGATGTCACGTTGGCGTTGGTCAAGGCGTGGCGGGTTGGGGAATCTCGAACACCTGGCGCAGGTAGGCGAGGTACTTCTCGTCGTCGCACATGCCCTTGCCGGGAGTGTCCGAGAGCTTGGCGACCGGCTGGCCGTTGCAGCGGATCATCTTGATGACGATCTGCAGCGGCTCATAGCCCAGGTCGTTGGTGAGGTTGGTGCCGATGCCGAAAGCCAGCTGGCAGCGGCCCCGGAACTGGCGGTACAGCTCGATGGTGCGCGGCACCGTCAGGCCGTCGCTGAAGATCAGCGTCTTGGTGTGCGGATCGACCCGGTTGGCCACGTAGTGGGCAATCATGCGCTCGCCCCATTCGAAGGGGTCGCCGCTGTCGTGCCGGGCACCGTCGAAGAGCTTGCAGAAGTACAGGTCGAAGTCGCGCAGGAAGGCGCTCATGCCGTAGACGTCGGACAGCGCGATGCCCAGGTCGCCGCGGTATTCGCGCGCCCACATCTCGAAGCCGTAGATCTGGCTGTCGCGCAGCCGCGGGCCCAGGGCCTGACAGGCCTGCAGGTACTCGTGGGCCATGGTGCCCAGCGGAAGCAGGCCCAGCTTCATGGCGAACAGCACGTTGCTGGTGCCGGCGAACTGCGGCAGCCGCTCCGCAGCGCGCGGCTGCGGGCTCACGGCGCCCAGTTCGGCCGTCAGCGTCCGCAGCACCTCCTCGTGCCAGGTCTTGGAGAAGCGCCGGCGGGTGCCGTAGTCGGCGATCTTGAGGTCTTCCAGGCCGTCTTCCTTCAGCTGCCCGATCTTGGCCTGCAGACGCTGGCGGCCTTCCTCCAGGTCGGGCTGCCGGTGCGTATTGCGGAAGTACACCTCGTTGACGATGGCCAGCACCGGGATCTCGAACAGGATCGTGTGCAGCCAGGGGCCCTTGATGTGGATGTCGATCTCGCCTGTGGCGGCATCGGGCACGATCTCGATGTACTTCTCGTTGAGCTTGAACAGGCCCAGGAAGTCGACGAAGTCGCTCTTGATGAAGCGCATGGAGCGCAGGTAGGCCAGTTCCGCGTCCTTGAAGTGCAGGCTGCACAGCGCCCTCACCTCTTCGCGGATCTCGCCCGCGAAGCGCGCCAGGTTGACGCCCGGGTTGCGGCACTTGAAGCGGTACTCGACCTTGGCGCCTGGAAAGTGGTGCAGCACCACCTGCATCATCGTGAACTTGTACAGGTCGGTGTCGAGAAGGCTCTGGATGATCATGAAACGGCTCGGCGCGCGGCGGCGCGGTTGTCTCCCCAGGGAGCATGCGTTCCCCGGCCCGGGACGGGTGGGACTGATTATCACGGGCATGGTGCGCCTGCGCCTACGAACCCTCCTTTGGGCGTCCTACCGGGCAGCCGCAGGGCTCCCACCAGAGTGCATAGCACGGCGGCACCAGCAGTGCCCCGCAAGCAACCAAAGGAGATCCCATGAACAAGGACATCATCGAAGGCAACTGGAAGCAGTTGAAGGGCAAGGTCAAGGAGCAGTGGGGCAAGCTGACCGACGACGACTTCGACGTTGTGGCCGGCAAGCGCGACCAGCTGCTGGGCAAGATCCAGGAGCGTCATGGCGTGAGCCGTGACGAGGCCGAAGCACAGGTCAAGGCCTGGGAAAGCGCCGAAGGCCGCACCCCCGCCGCCCTCTGGATGGAAAAGTACTGAGCCGCCGGCCAGTCCTTACCGAATCCCCTCCCCCATTTCAATCGTTGCCCAAGGAGCACCACACCATGAAGAAGACCGCACTCACCCTCGCTCTCGCCACCGGCTGCCTGTTCGGCGCCGTCCAGGCCAGCGCCATGACCAAGGACGAGTACAAGGCTGAGAAGGACAAGATCTCCGCCCAGTACAAGGCCGACAAGGCCCAGTGCGACACGCTGAAGGACAACGCCAAGGACGTGTGCGAGAAGGAAGCCAAGGGCAAGGAAAACATCGCCAAGGCCGAACTGGAGCAGTCCTACAAGCCCAGCAACAGCCACGCCAAGAAGGTTGCCGAAGCCAAGGCCGATGCTGCCTACGACGTGGCCAAGGAAAAGTGCGACGACATGAGCGGCGATGCCAAGAACGCCTGCCAGTCGCAGGCCAAGGCCGACCATGAGAAGGCCAAGGCCGACATGAAGGCCATGACCGCCAAGAAGTAATTTGTCTCCTCGCGTTTGACGGAAGCGCTTTGGCGGCACCTTCGGGTGCCGCTTTTTTATGGGCGGTCCCCGGCGGGGCTGCCTTTTTCCGTCCTGAGGACGACCGCCCGTCAGCGCAGGGTGTCGAGCACCGCGAGCAAGGCCGCGGACAAAGCCACCGGCCGCTGCGTGGCCCGATCGACATAGACATGCACGAAGTGGCCCTGGGCCGCAGCGGTTGGCGCCCCCTCGGCGAACAGTCCGACCTCGTAGCGCACGCTGCTGCTGCCCACGTGCGCCACGCGCACGCCGGCCTCGATGGTCTGGGGGAAGGCCAGCGGCGCGAAGTAGTTGCACTGCGTCTCGACCACGAAGCCGATGGTGCCGCCCTGGTGGATGTCGAGGGCGCCCCGCTCGATCAGCAGCGCGTTCACCGCCGTGTCGAACCAGCTGTAGTAGACGACGTTGTTGACATGCCCGTAGATGTCGTTGTCCATCCAGCGGGTGGTAATCGGACGGAAGGCGCGGTAGTGGTCGCGCGGCTGGGGCGTGGGGCGGGCGCTGCTCATGGGCGGCGATTCTGCCGGGAGCCCCAAATAGGGGCTGTCACCTAAAAATGCTGCATTGCAGCAAAACCCCTTGAGATCGCCCCCGGCCGCTGCCATACTTCATCCCATGTTGCAGCGCAGCAAACGCCGCAACCCCACTTCCACCACCTCCAGGAGCTCACCATGGCACTCACCGCCGACCAGATCATCGCCGCCCAAAAGGCCAACATCGACACGCTGTTCGGTCTGACGACCAAGGCCTTCGAAGGCATGGAAAAGCTCATCGAGCTGAACGTGACCGCCTCCAAGGCCGCCCTGAGCGAAGCCGCTGGCACCGCCCACGCCGTGCTGGGCGCCAAGGACGCGCAGGAACTGCTGGCCCTGCAAGCCAGCATGATGCAGCCGATGGCCGAGAAGACCGCCGCCTACAGCCGCCACCTGTACGACATCGCCCAGGGCACCAGCGCCGAATTCACCAAGGCCTTCGAGAGCAAGGCCGTGGAAGCGCAGCAAGCCATGGTCGGCCTGATCGACAGCGCCGCCAAAAATGCCCCGGCCGGTTCCGAAACAGCCGTCGCCATGATGAAGAGCGCCGTGGCCGCCGCCAACAACGCCTTCGAATCCGTGCAGAAGGCCGTCAAGCAGGCCTCCGACGTGGCCGAAGCCAACTTCAACGCCGTCTCGACGCAGGCCATGAACGCCGCCAAGACCGCCACGAAGACGGCCACCGCCAAGCGCTGATTTCTTGCTGGTTGTCTCCTTGGGTCCTCACGGGATCCATTCGGCCCCGCCTCGGCGGGGCTTTTTTTCGTCCGCCGTCGCTGCCGGCCCGCTCCTATCATGGCGGTTTTGCCCGCAACAAGGAGACAGCATCCATGCAGATCAAGGACAGGGTTTTCATCGTCACCGGCGGCGCGTCGGGCCTCGGCGAAGGCACGGCGCGCATGCTGGCCGAGCACGGCGCGAAGGTCGTCATCGCCGACATGCAGGCGGACAAGGGTGAGGCCGTCGCCGCCGAGATCGGCGGGCGCTTTGTGCGCTGCGATGTGAGCCAGGAGGCCGACGGCCAGGCCGTGGTGGCCGCGGCGCTGGAACTCGGCAAGCTCGTCGGCCTGGTCAACTGCGCCGGCATCGCACCGGCCGAGAAGACCGTGGGCAAGAAAGGCCCGCACGCCCTGGCCGTCTTCGAGAAGACGCTGCGCGTCAATCTGCTGGGCAGCTTCAACATGATCCGCCTGGCGGCCGACGCCATGGCGAAGAACGAGCCCGAGGCCACCGGCGAGCGCGGCGTGCTGATTTCCACCGCCAGCGTGGCCGCCTACGACGGCCAGATCGGCCAGGCCGCGTACAGCGCCAGCAAGGGCGGCGTCGTCGGCATGACGCTGCCCATCGCCCGCGACCTGGCGCGCAGCGGCATCCGCAACATGACCATCGCCCCCGGCATCTTCGGCACACCCATGCTCTTCGGCATGCCGCAGGACGTGCAGGACGCGCTGGCCGCCAGCGTGCCCTTCCCCTCGCGCCTGGGCACGCCGGCCGATTACGCCAAGCTGGCCAGACACATCATCGAGAACGACATGCTCAACGGCGAGGTGATCCGCCTGGACGGCGCCATCCGCCTGGCGCCGCGCTGACCCTGCCCGGGCTAGGTTGACGACTTTTCGCCGATACTTCAACCTCGCCCGAGGGGGCGCCATCCGCAGGGAGGCGCCCCTTTTTCGTTGGTTCTCGTCCCATGGCCATCCCCGAATCCTTCATCCAGGAACTGCTCACCCGCACCGACATCGTCGAGATCGTCGGGCGGCATGTGCAGCTCAAGAAGGGCGGCGCCAACTTCATGGGGCTGTGCCCTTTCCACGGGGAGAAGTCGCCGTCCTTCTCAGTCAGCCCGACCAAGCAGTTCTATCACTGCTTCGGCTGCGGGGCCCATGGTGACGCGATCCGCTTCCTGATGGAGCACACGGGCGTCGGATTCCGCGACGCGGTGCAGGACCTGGCCGGCCAGTACGGCCTGCAGGTGCCCGACGACGACCCCCTCTCGCCCGAGCAGAAGGCCCAGGTGGCCGCGCGGCGCGAGCGCCAGGCCACGCTCACCGACGTGCTGGAAAAAGCCGGCGACGCCTACCGCCGGCTGCTGCGCGACTCGCCGCGCGCCGTGGACTACCTCAAGCGCCGCGGCGTCTCGGGCGCCATCGCCAAGCGCTTCGGACTGGGCTATGCGCCCGAAGGCTGGCGCACGCTGGCCAGCGTCTTTCCGGACTACGCCGACGCGCTGCTGGTCGAGAGCGGCCTGGTGATCGCCAGCGACGAAGGCGAGGATGGCAAGCGCTACGACCGCTTCCGCGACCGGGTGATGTTCCCGATCCGCAACGTCAAGGGCGAATGCATCGGCTTCGGCGGCCGGGTGCTGGGCGACGAGAAGCCCAAGTACCTCAATTCGCCCGAGACACCGGTCTTCAGCAAGGGCCGCGAGCTCTACGGGCTGTTCGAAGCCCGCACCGCCCTGCGCGACCATGGCTACGCGCTCGTCACCGAGGGCTACATGGACGTGGTGGCCCTGGCCCAGCTGGGCTTTCCGAACGCGGTGGCGACGCTGGGCACGGCCTGTACGGACGACCATGTGCACAAGCTGTTTCGCTTCACCGATTCGGTGGTGTTCAGCTTCGACGGCGACGCCGCCGGCCGCCGCGCAGCCCGCAAGGCGCTGGAGGCGGCCCTGCCCCACGCCACCGATGTCCGCAGCGTCAAGTTCCTGTTCCTGCCCGAGGAGCACGACCCCGACAGCTTCATCCGCGAGAACGGCGAGGAAGGCTTCGCCCGGGCGGTGGCGCAGGCCGTGCCGCTCAGCCGCTTCCTGCTCGAAGCGGCGCGCGAAGGCTGCGAACTGGGCAGCGCCGAAGGCCGCGCCCGCATGGCGAGCCAGGCGCGGCCCCTGTGGCAGGCGCTGCCCGAAGGCGCGCTGCGCCAGCAGTTGCTGGCGGAGATCGCCCAGGCGGCGCATCTGGAGCCGGCAGGGCTTCAGGCCCTGTGGGCCGGGCAGACACCGCCGCCTTCGCCAGCCGCCACCCGCGACGAGCATGAGCCGCACGACTTCCATGGCGAGCCGATGCCACCGGCCTGGGACGACGGCACGCCGCCAGCGCAGCCGCGCTGGTCGTCGCAGCGCCGCGGCAAGCGGCCCTTTCCCTCCGCCCCGCCCCGCCCCGCGGGCCCGCGTCCCAAGCCGGCCAGCCGCGCGGACCATGCCGCGCGCCTGATACTGGAGCGGTTGGCGGCCTGGGAGCATCTTTCCGGCGAGGAACATGCCCTGCTGTGCAGCCTGCCGCCGCCGCACGGCCCGCTGTTCGCCTGGCTGGAAAGCTGCCTCCACGAATACGGCCCCCTGGAATGGCCGCAATTGCGCGCCGACATGGCCGGCCAGGCTTTCGAGGACCTCGCGGTGCGCCTGATGGCCGGGCCGGCCGGCACCGCCTCCGATGCCGAATGGGACGCCGAACTGCGCGACCTGCTCGACCGCATGTTGATCGAGCAGCTCAAGACGCAGGAAACCGAGGCCATCGCCGCCGCCGGCCGCGATCCGCAGGCGCTGGCGCGCTACCGCGAGTTGCTGACGCGGCGCCTGGCGCTCGAGAAGAAGCAGCGCGCCGGCAGTTGAGCCGCCCACCGGTCCGATTTCCGGCAGCGGTCCCGGAAGCCACGCCGCTCCTGCAGTCAATCCCCCGCAAACCGCGTAGGAATTGATTGACAAAGGTATAATCCACGGCTCGTCTCGGCAAGAGCGACAGCAGCACCTCCGGACCCTGGCCTACCGATGCCCCCGTGCACGACCGGCCTCCTTTCTTCCGCAAGGGCTTGCATTCCAAATGTTCGCCCCCCCATCTTGCCTGGCGTGTCGGTCGCGCGGTCCCCGCGTCCTCACCGGCACTCTCTCGCCGCGCCGGCCTGACGGCGCCTGTTGATTCAATTTCTTTCTGTGGGTCCTCACGGGCCCTGGGGTCCTATGCCTGCTCAAAAGTCCGGAAAGACGACGACAACCGCCGCCGCCAAGCCCGCCGCCAAGACCAAAACCTCGGCCGCCGTGGTCGCGCCTGTGAAGGCGACCACCACCACCCCGGCCAGCAAGTCCGCCACGAAAGCCCAGTCAGTGCCCGCCACGAAGTCCCCTGCCAAAGCCGAGAAGGCCACCGAAGAACTGAAGAAAACGACCGCCAAGGCCGCCGCTGCCGCCACGGCCGACGAGATCGCCGTGCCCGCCAAGAAGAAGCCGGGCCGCCCGCCCAAGGCCGCCGCCGACAAGGAAGGCGCCACCACCGGCGCCAAGCGCGGCCGCAAGCCCAAGGCCGCCGCGGCCGAGGCCAAGGACGTCGAGGAGGACTTCTCCGACGTCGAAGCCGAGTTCGCCGAGGAAGAGACGCCCGAGCCCGAGGCCGCCACCACGGCCACGGTCGAGAAGGCCAAGCCGCTGCGCATGAAGATCAGCAAGGCGAAGGAACGCGCCTTGATGAAGGAATTCGGCCTGGACGAGACCGTCCTGTCCGAAGAGGACATGGCCAAGCGCCGCCAGCGCCTGAAGACGCTGATCACGCTGGGCAAGACCCGCGGCTACCTGACGCAGGGCGAGATCTCCGACCACCTGCCCGACAAGCTGGTCGACGCCGAGACCATGGAAGTCGTGGTCACCATGCTCAACGACCTGGGCGTGGCGGTGTACGAGACGACGCCCGACGCCGAGACGCTGTTCCAGAACAACGTCACGCCCACGGCCGCCACCGTCGAAGAGGCCGAGGAAGAAGCCGAAGCCGCCCTGTCCACCGTGGACAGCGAATTCGGCCGCACCACCGACCCGGTGCGCATGTACATGCGCGAGATGGGCACCGTGGAGCTGCTGACGCGCGAAGGCGAGATCGAGATCGCCAAGCGCATCGAAGGCGGCCTGCAGGACATGATGGCCGCCATCAGCGCCTCGCCGGCCACCATCGCCGAGATCCTGCGCATGGCCGCGGACATCCGCGAGGGCAAGGTCGTCATCTCCACCGTGGTGGACGGCTTCTCCAACCCGAACGAGGCCGACGACTACGTGGCCGAGGAAGACTTCGACGAGTTCGACGCCGAGGACGACGACGACGGCAACGGCGGCTCCAAGGCGCTGACCAAGAAGCTCGAGGAGATGAAGAACGAGGCGCTGTCGCGCTTCGACAGCATCGCCTCGCTGTTCGAGAAGATCCACAAGATCTACGACAAGGAAGGCTACGGCACGCCGGCGTACCAGAAGGCGCAGCAGTCCCTGTCGGAAGAGCTGATGACCATCCGCTTCACGGCCAAGACCATCGAGAAGCTGTGCGACATGCTGCGGGGCACGGTGGAAGACGTGCGCAAGAAGGAGCGCGAGCTGCGCCGCATCATCGTGGAGAAGTGCGGCTATCCGCAGGAAGACTTCATCCGCGACTTCGGCGGCATCGACAAGAACGGCAACCGCGTCCAGTCCAACCTGCTGAACCTGCAGTGGATCGAGAAGCAGTCGGCGGCCGGCAAGCCCTGGAGCGCCGTCATGCAGCGCAACATCCCGCCGGTGCAGGAACTGCAGCAGCAGCTGACCGACATCCAGTCGCGCGTGGTGGTGCCGCTGACCGAGCTCAAGGAAATCAACCGCCGCATGAACGCCGGCGAGAAGTCCTCGCGCGACGCCAAGAAGGAGATGATCGAGGCCAACCTGCGCCTGGTGATCTCCATCGCCAAGAAGTACACCAACCGTGGTCTGCAGTTCCTGGACCTGATCCAGGAAGGCAACATCGGCCTGATGAAGGCGGTCGACAAGTTCGAATACCGCCGCGGCTACAAGTTCTCGACCTATGCGACGTGGTGGATCCGCCAGGCCATCACCCGCTCGATCGCCGACCAGGCACGGACTATCCGCATCCCGGTGCACATGATCGAGACGATCAACAAGATGAACCGCATCTCGCGCCAGCACTTGCAGGAGTTCGGCTTCGAGCCCGATGCGTCCATCCTGGCCGAGCGCATGGAGATCCCCGAGGACAAGATCCGCAAGATCATGAAGATCGCCAAGGAGCCGATCTCCATGGAGACGCCGATCGGCGACGACGACGATTCGCACCTGGGCGATTTCATCGAGGACACCAACAACACCGCGCCGATCGAAGCCGCCATGCAGGCCGGCCTGCGCGACGTGGTCAAGGACATCCTCGACTCGCTCACCCCGCGCGAGGCCAAGGTGCTGCGCATGCGCTTCGGCATCGAGATGTCCACCGACCACACGCTGGAGGAAGTGGGCAAGCAGTTCGATGTGACGCGCGAGCGCATCCGCCAGATCGAGGCCAAGGCGCTGCGCAAGCTCAAGCACCCGAGCCGCTCGGACAAGCTGCGTTCGTTCATCGACACGCTGTAAGCGCGCCCGACGCGCCCCGCTGACGCGGCGCCCGCGGCCTTCGAAGGCCGGGGCGCCGTTTTCGTTGGCCGCCCATGCAAAGTGCGAGAGGCAGCCCGCCGGGCAAGACCAGGCAGACAGAAGGAAAGAGACACGCATGAATCCCGATGCCAACCAACTCTGGCGCGCGCCGCGCTGGGCCCTGGCCATCCTGCTGGCGGTGCTGGGCATGCTGGGGCCCTTCTCCATCGACACCTACATCCCGGCCTTCTCGGGCATCGCGCGCTCCATCGGCGCGACGCCCACCGAGATGCAGCAGACGCTGTCGGCCTACCTGTTCGGCTTTGCCTTCATGAACCTGTTCCACGGTGCGCTGTCGGACAGCTTCGGCCGGCGGCCGGTGGTGCTGTGGGGCCTCCTGGTGTTCACGCTCGCCTCGCTGGGCTGTGCGCTGTCGCAGACCATCGGGCAGCTGGTGTTCTTCCGCGCGCTGCAGGGCCTGTCGACGGGCGCGGGCATCGTGGTGTCGCGCGCCGTGGTGCGCGACATGTTCCCGCCCGCCGACGCGCAGAAGGTGATGGCGCAGATCACCATCTACTTCGGCCTGGCGCCGGCCATCGCGCCCATCATCGGCGGCTTCCTGCTGGTGCATGCGGGCTGGCACAGCATCTTCTGGTTCCTGGTGGCGGTGGGCATCGTGCTACTGGTGGCCAACTGGAAGCTCCTGCCGGAGACACTGCACACCAGCCAGCGCCAGCCCTTCGCCGTGCGCGACCTGATGCGCGGCTACTGGCAGCTGTGCTCCGACCCGCGCTTCCTGCTGCTGGCGCTGGCCAGCGGCGTGCCCTTCAACGGGCTCTTCCTCTACGTGCTGGCGGCGCCGGCCTTCCTGGGCGACCACCTGGGTCTGGCGCCCACGCAGTTCTTCTGGTTCTTCGTGCTCAACATCGGCGGCATCATGCTCGGCGCCTGGGCCAGCGGGCGCATGGCGGGCAAGGCCAAGCCCAAGCGGCAGATCCGCGACGGCTTCGTGGTGATGCTGCTGACCTCGGTGGTCAATGTGGTGGCCAATGCGCTGCTGGTGCCGCAGGCCTGGTGGGCGCTGTGGCCGCTGGCGGTGTTCGGTTTCGGCTGGGCGCTGATGGTGCCGGTGGTGACGCTGCTGGTGCTGGACCTGCATCCCACGCGCCGCGGCATGGCCTCGTCGCTGCAGGCCGTGATCGGCTCCACCGCCAACGGCATCGTGGCCGGCCTGGTCGCGCCGCTGGTCATGGATTCGCCGATGGCGATGGCGCTGTCGTCGTTGCTGATGATGGGCGTCGGGCTGGTCGCCTGGACCTGGTTGCACCGACGCTGGCCCGAGATCGGCCGCGACAGCACCGCCGCAGCAGCGCCCCTGCCCGTGGAAGCGACGACGAAGCTGGAGTCCTGAAGGCGCAGCCGCAGCGGCCGCGCCCTGGCATCGACCCGTCGATCAGCTGCTGACGCGCACCAGGGCCTCGATGGCCAGCGGATAGCCCTTCACGCCCAGCCCGACGATGATGCCGCGCGCCGCCGGCGAGATGTACGAGTGGTGGCGGAAGGATTCGCGCGCATGCACGTTGGAGATGTGCAGTTCGATCAGCGGCACGCTGGCGCCCTTGATGGCGTCGTGCAGCGCGATGGAGGTATGGGTGTAGGCGCCCGGGTTCATCACCACGCCGAGCATGCGGCCCGCGGCCACCTCGCGGCCGGCCTCGTGGATCCAGTCCAGCAGCACGCCCTCGTGGTTGGACTGGCGGCATTCGACCTCCACGCCCAGCGCGGCGCCGGCCTCGGCGCACATCCGCTCGACGTCGGCCAGGGTTTCATGGCCGTACTGCGCAGGCTCGCGCGTGCCCAGCAGGTTGAGGTTGGGGCCGTTGAGGACGAGGATCTTCTTCATGCGAGGTCTCTGGGGCGTTGCGCCGCGGGAAAGGGGTGCGGCATATTAAATAAGATGACCGCGACCGGAGCGCGCCCCGGTGCGCCTGCCCGGCCTCACTGCTCAGCCGCGGGGCCGCAGCAGCTTGCCGGTGGATGACGCGCGTGCCAGCAGGCGCCCGGCCTCGTCGAACAACTCGGCCTCCAGGAAGACCACGCTGCCGCCCCAGCGGATCACCCGCGCTTCGGCCTCCACCGGCGCCACGCGCACGGCTTCAAGAAAACTGGTCTTGATCTCCAGCGAGGCCAGGCCTACGCCCCGCTCGCGCGAGAAAACGGCGAAGGCCATGGCGTTGTCCAGCCATGCGGTGACGAAGCCGCCCTGCACCACGGTGCCCTCCGTGTGGGCGAACTCGGCGCGCGGCGCGAAGCGCACCCGCGCGCGGCCTTGCGGGTCGCTGGTCAGCAGGCGCTCGAAGCCGATGGCACGGAGCAGAGGCTGGGTGTGGATTTCGATGTCGGTCATGGATCGCAGGGAGTGCAACGGCGCGCGGCGCAGCATAGCCGCCGCCTGCAGCCGCGCATGTCGCCCGCTTGCCTGGCGGGCCGGAGCGGGTGCGCAGCCGGATGGTCAGGGCCCCGCAGTAGGCGTTGCATAGAATCGCCCGCCATCCGCGCGCGGCGCCACGCCGCGTCCCGCCCGCGCTTCGCCTTCCCTGCATGATTCCTCCCGTCCCGCCGCCGCGTACCGGCGCGCGCCGCCTGTCCGTTCGCCTCCTGACCCATGGCCTTGCCCTGCTTGTGGGCCTGGTGCTCGGCACGGGCCTGGGCATCTACTGGCTGCCTATCCTGATCGCACCGCCCGCGCCCAGCGATGCGCAAGTCGGCATGGTGGCCGCCCAGGCCGCCTACAAGGTGGAGATGCGCGGCGACCTCAAGGGCAACGACCTGCTGCACTGGGCCCACGGCGAACTGATGGTGGGCCCCTGGGCCATCGCCCTTCGCGGCTCGGTGGCGCCGGGCCCGGACTACCGGCTCTACCTGTCGCCGACCTTCGTGCAGAGCGCGGAGGAATTCGAGCAGCACCGCAGCGAGATGGTGCAGGTCGGCCAAGTGCGCACCTTCGACAACTTCATCGTCACGCTGCCGGCCACCGTGGACATCGGCAGCCACACGACGGTGGTGATCTGGTGCGAGGCCTTCGGCAAGTTCATCGGCGCGGCCCGCTACCGTGACCCGGACGCTGCCCCCGCTGTCCCCGCTGCGGCCACGGGTGCCACGGCCGCGCCAGCGGCCCGGCAGACCCCATGAGCGACCGCCCGGCCCGCCCCCGCCAGCCGGGCGCGCCGGGCCGCGCGCCCAGCCTGTTCGTGCAGAGCCTGCACGAGGTGCTGGCGCCGCTGGGTCGCATCGAGGCCCGCCGGATGTTCGGCGGCCACGGCCTCTACCACGAGGGCGTGATGCTGGCGCTGGTGCTGCGGGACACGCTCTACCTCAAGGCCGACGCGATCAGCCAGGCCCAGTTCGACGCGCTGGGCCTGCCCGCCTTCAGCTACCAGCGCGAGGGGCGGCCCGCCACCCTCACCTCCTTCCGGCAGGCACCGGAAGCGATCTTCGATGACCCGGAACAGGCCCTGCACTGGGGCCGGCTCGCCTACGAGGCGGCGCTACGCGCCCACCAGACCAAGCCGGCCCGCGCGCGCCGGACGGTGGCGGCCCCCGCCTCGCCGCCTCCACCCCGCAAGACCCGGCGCTGACGCGGCGCCGACGCCCGTGGGCCGCTCAGAACAGACTGCCCTGCCCCTCGGCCCCCAGCGGTCGGAACAGCGACGTGTCCATGCCGATCCGCTCGCGGTTGAAGCCCAGCCGCGCCGTCGCCTTGGCAAAGCGTTGCGCCACCAGTTCGGCCCACAGGCCGCTGCCCTTCATGCGACTGGCGAAATCGGCGTCGTAGTCCTTGCCGCCGCGCATGTCCTGGATGCGCGCCATCACCCGCGCCGCGCGCTGCGGATAGTGCAGCGCCAGCCATTCCTTGAAGAGCGGCGCCACCTCCCACGGCAGGCGGATGACGGTGTAGAAGGCGCTGCGGGCGCCGGCGTCCCAGGCGGCCTCCAGCACCTGCTCCAGGTCTTCGTTGAGGAAGGGAATCTGCGGCGCCACGCTCACCCCCACCGGAACGCCCGCTTCGGCCAGGGTGCGGATGGTGCGCAGGCGCCGCGCGGGCGAGGCGGCGCGCGGCTCCAGCCGCCGCGCCAGATCGGCATCGAGCGTGGTGACGGTGACGTACACCGCGGCCAGCCGCTGCGCGGCCATGGGCGCGATCAGGTCCAGGTCGCGCTCCACCCCGCTGGACTTGGTGACCAGCGCGAAGGGATGCCGCGCCTCCTGCAGCACCTCGATGACCGAGCGGGTCAGGCGCAGCTCGCGCTCGATGGGCTGGTAGCAGTCGGTGGCGGTGCCGATGGCGACGTGCGAGGGCCGGTAGCCACGGCGGCCGAGTTCGCCTCGCAGCACCTGGGCGATGTTGCGCTTGGCGATCAGCTTGGTCTCGAAGTCCAGCCCGGGCGAGAGGTCGAGGTAGCTGTGCGTGGGCCGGGCGAAGCAGTAGATGCAGCCGTGCTCGCAGCCGCGGTAGGGGTTGAGCGAGCGGTCGAAGGAGATGTCGGGCGAGTCGTTCTCGCTGAGGGCGGAGCGGGCGTCCTCGAAGCGGACCTCGGTGGCCGGTGCGCGGCGCTCGCCTTCGGCACCCGCCTCGCCCTCCGCGGCGGGCGGGGACTCGTCCGCCCATCCGTCGTCGAAGGCGCTGCGCTCGTCGCGGGAGAAGCGATGCGCCAGGCGCGTGGCGGCGCCACGGCCCTTGATGGCGTGAACGGGGATGAGTACGTCGGGCATGCGGCAGGGCTGGTAACGGCAGGGTCAGCTCATTCTGCGCCAATACTGTTTTTTTATACAGTTATTTTGAAAGTCAGGTCCTGCTGGGGTTTTCCCTCGACCGCCGTGGGACATCCGTGAACTTTGCATCCCCTACACAGAAGCCGCTTACGCTTGCGCGCTTCGCGAGCGCCGGTGGCGCCCCGCCTCCTTCCGCCAGGACCCCATCTTGAGCCGCATTCCCTCGCCGGGCGCACGCCGCGCCCTGACCTGCTTTTGTGTCGTCTCGCTCGTGCTGTTGGTCGGCTGCCGCAATGGCGATGCCCAGAAGAAGGCGGCCGCGCCGCCGCCGCCACCCGAAGTGCTGGTGCAGACAGTTCAGCCGACCATCGTGCCCCTGCGCACCGAACTGCCCGGGCGCACGGCGGCTTCCATGGTGGCGGAGGTGCGGCCGCAGGTCGGCGGCATCATCCGCGCGCGCCCCTTCGTCGAGGGCAGCACGGTCAAGGCCGGCCAAGTGCTCTACGAGATCGACGCCCGTCCCTTCGAGGCCGAGGTGCAGCGGGCCGAAGGCGCGCTGGCCAATGCGCAGGCCACGGTCGCCTCGACCCGGGCGCTGGCCGAGCGCTACCGCCAGTTGCTGCCGCAGAACGCCGTGAGCCGGCAGGAGCACGACAACGCCATCGCGGCCTACGAACAGGCGCAGGCCAACGTGAAGGTGCAGTCGGCCGCCCTCAACACCGCGCGCATCAACCTGCAGTTCACCCGGGTGACCGCGCCCATCGGCGGACGCACCAGCCGCAGCGCGGTCACGCCCGGCGCGCTGGTCTCGGCCGCGCAGGCCACGCCGCTGCTGACCATCTCGCAGCTCAACCCCATCTTTGTGGACATCGCGCAGTCCAGCGCCGAGATCCTGCGGCTGCGCCAGGCCCTGGCCGCCGGCCGCATCAGCCGCGAGGGCGACAGCCGCAAGGTGGCGCTGATGCTGGAGGACGGCAGCCGCTATGCCCAGGAAGGCCTCATCAAGCTCGCCGAGGTGACGGTGGACCCGAGCAGTGCCTCGGTCACGCTGCGCGCCGAGTTCCCCAACCCGGACGGCCTGCTGCTGCCCGGCATGTACGTACGCGCGGTGGTCGATGAGGGCACCACGCCCCAGGGCATCGTGGTGCCGGCCTCGGCCATCCAGCGCGACCGCCGCGGCAACCCGACAGTGCGCGTGGTGGGAGACGGCGACAAGCTCGAAGTGCGTCCTGTTGTCACCAGCCGCGCCGTGGGCACCGGCTGGCTGGTGGCCGAGGGCCTGAAGGCTGGCGACCGGCTGGTGCTGGAGGGCGCGCAGAACGCGCAGGCCGGCGCGGCCGTGCGCGTCAAGATGGCGCCGGCCGGCGGTGCTGCATCGGCGGCCACGGGCGCCGCCCCCGCAGGTCAGGCTCCGGCCCGCGACGCTGCCGCCGCTGCAGGCGGCCGCCCGGACGCGGCGAGTGCTGCCGCTGCCGCGAACACGGCGAATGCCGCCAACGCCGCACCGCGCAGCAATCCATGATCTCGCGCTTCTTCATCGACCGGCCCATCTTCGCCTGGGTCATCGCCATCACGATCATGCTGGCGGGCGCGCTGGCGATCCACCTGCTGCCCGTCACGCGTTACCCGGTGGTGGCGCCCCCGGCCGTGAGCATCAACGCCTTCTACCCCGGCGCCAGCGCGCAGACGGTGGAGAACAGCGTCACCCAGGTCATCGAGCAGCAGCTCACCGGCCTGGACGGCTACCTGTACATGTCGGCGCGCAGCGACTCGACGGGCCGCGTGTCGATCTTCGTGAGCTTCGAACCCGGCACCAACCCCGACACCGCCCAGGTGCAGGTGCAGAACCGCGTGCAGCAGGCCCTGCCCCGCCTGCCGCAGCAGGTGCAGGACCAGGGCGTGACGGTGCGCAAGGCGGGCGTGGCGCCCGACCTGATCGTCACGCTCTACGACAAGACCGGCCAGCTCTCGCCCGGCGACATCGCCGACTTTCTGGTGAGCGACCTGCAGGACCCGATCAGCCGCATCGACGGCATTGGCGAGGTGTCGGTGATCGGCGGCCAGTACGCCATGCGGATCTGGCTGGACCCGCACAAGCTGCGCGGCTTCTCGATGACGCCGGGCGACGTGCAGACGGCCATCACCCAGCAGAACGTGCAGCTGGCGGCCGGCTCGGTGGGCGCGGCGCCCGCGGTGGAGGGCCAGAATTTCAGCGCCGTGCTCACGGCCCAGTCGCGCTTTCGCACGCCCGACGAGTTCCGCAACATCCTGCTGCGCACCAACCGCGACGGCTCGCTGGTGCGCCTGTCGGACGTGGCGCGGGTGGAGATCGGCTCCGAGAACTACAACTTCACCGGCCGCTACAACGGCTACCCCGCCTCGGGCGTGGTGGTGCGCCTGGCACCGACGGCCAACGCGCTGGAGGCCATCGCCGGCGTGAAGACCGCCGTCGAAAAGATGCGCGACCAGTTCCCGCCCGGCGTGGACGTGTCCTATCCGCTGGACACCACACCCTTCGTCGAGCGCGCCATCAAGGACGTGGTCAAGACGCTGGTCGAAGGCATCGTGCTGGTGGTGCTGGTGATGTTCCTGTTCCTGCAGAACTGGCGCGCCACGCTGATCCCGGCCATCGCCGTGCCGGTGGTCCTGCTGGGCACCTTCGGCGTGCTCGCGGTGGCGGGCTTCACCATCAACATGCTCACCATGTTCGGCATGGTGCTGGCCATCGGCCTGCTGGTGGACGACGCCATCGTGGTGGTGGAGAACGTCGAGCGCATCATGGAAGAGGAGCACCTCTCGCCCAGGGAGGCCACGCGCAAGTCCATGGGCGAGATCACCGGCGCGCTGATCGGCATCGGCGTGGTGCTGTCGGCGGTGTTCCTGCCCATGGCCTTCTTCGGCGGCGCCACCGGCATCATCTACCGGCAGTTCTCGATCACCATCGTCTCGGCCATGGTGCTGTCGGTGCTGGTGGCACTGGTGCTCACGCCCGCGCTGTGCGCCACGCTGCTCAAGCGGCATGCCGGCGACGCGCCCAAGCCCAAGCGCACCACAGGCTTCTTCGGCGCCTTCAACCGCTTCTTCGACCGCAGCATGGACACCTATGAAGGCAGCCTGCGCAAGCGGCTGCCGCGGCGCTGGCTGTTCATGGCGATCTACGCCGTCATCTGCGCCGGCATGGCCGTGATGTTCATGCGCACGCCCACCGGCTTCCTGCCGGACGAGGACCAGGGCCGCCTGTTCGTGCAGTACAACCTGCCCGGCGGCGCCACGCTGGACCAGACGCGCGAGGTGGCCGAGCGCGTGAGCCGCTACTTCACCGAGAACGAGAAGGACACGGTCGACGGTGTGTTCGTGTCGCCCGGCTTCACCAGCGCCGGCGCCGGCCAGAACCAGGGCCAGGGCTTCATCGCGCTCAAGGACTGGGAGCAGCGCCCGGGCCGCGAGAACACCGCCTTCGCCGTGCTGGAGCGTGCCGGCAAGGCCTTCGCCGGCGACCGGCAGGCACGCATCTTCATGAGCGCGCCGCCGGCCGTGTCGGGCCTGGGCAACTCGGCCGGCTTCGACCTGCAGCTGCAGAACACCAGCGCCATGGACTACGAGCGCTTCCGCGGCATCCGCGACCAGCTGCTGGCGAAGGCCCGGCAGGACCCGCTGCTCACGCAGGTTCGCTTCCAGGGCCAGGAGGACCAGACGACACTTCAGGTGGACATCGACCGCGCCAAGGCCGGCTCGCTGGGCATCACGCAGACCGATGTGAACTCGCTGCTGTCGATCACCTTCGGCGGCGCCTATGTCAACGACTTCATCGACCGCAACCGCGTCAAGCGCGTGTACCTGCAGGCCGATGCGCCCTTTCGCATGACGCCCGAGGACATCGGCATCTGGAGCCTGCGCACCAGCACCGGCGCCATGGCGCCCTTCTCCAGCGTGGCCACGCCGCGCTGGAGCTACGGCCCCATGGCGCTCACCCGCTATAACGGCCTGCCCTCCTTCAACATCCAGGGCCAGGCCGTGCGCGGCGAAAGCTCGGGCGCGGCGCTGACGCGCATGGAGCAGCTGGTGGCCGAGCTGCCGCAAGGCGTCAGCTATGCGTGGACGGGCCTCTCGTACCAGGAGAAGCTGGCCTCGGGCCAGGCGCTGTCGCTGTACCTGATCTCGCTGCTGGTGGTCTTTCTGGCCCTGGCCGCGCTGTACGAGAGCTGGACCATCCCGGTGTCGGTGCTGCTGGTGGTGCCATTGGGGATCGTAGGTGCGCTGGTGGCGGCCAACCTGCGGGGCATGGACAACGACATCTTCTTCCAGGTGGGCCTGCTCACCACCATGGGCCTGGCGGCCAAGAACGCGATCCTGATCGTGGAGTTCGCGGCCGAGGGCGAACGGCGCGGCCTGTCGACCTGGGACGCGGTGATCCAGGGCGCCAAGCTGCGGCTGCGGCCCATCCTGATGACCTCGCTGGCCTTCGTGGCCGGCGTGGTTCCCCTGGCCATCGCCACCGGCGCGGGCTCCGGCAGCCAGAACGCCATCGGCACCGGCGTGATCGGCGGCATGATCACCGGCACGGTGCTGGCGATCTTCTACGTGCCGCTGTTCTATCTGCTGGTGCGCTCCATCGGGCGCAAGCGGCGCGAGGCGCAGGGGGCGTCCGACGCAACGGCCTGAACCGCCCCTGTTCCGGCGGTGCCTTCGGGCGCGTCGGAGCAAGTTCGATTCAGCAACTTGCACACCGCCGAGGGTTGCTGGGAAAGCCGTGCATCGACTCCGAGCGCGCCAAGCCGCTGATGCGCGCCATCGCCTTCCGGTATCGCCACATCGATGGAGCGACGCTGCCGGCGTGATGCGCTGAGCAGATAGACGGCGGATGGGACATCTCGGCCGCAATTGATGGCCACGCCCCCGAAAACATCGTCAGCGGCTACCGCAGCTCCTGTCAGAAATCCGGCGCATCCCTTCCCAATTCAATTCCGCATCGCAAGAAAACGACCTGCTGTTTTCCCGGGCAGGAGATGCCTTTAACGAGCCCTAAGATCGCATTCGACTAACGTACTGGATAGTTAACTTGCGGCAACAAAGAATGCCGAGCAGTCCAACGACGATGATTTTTAAAGGAGACATAGGTGTGGAAAAAATGAACGACTCCCTCGCAGGCACGCCGCTCGACCGACGTGGTTTCGGCAGGCTCCTGGGCGCCAACACGGTTCTGCTGTCGAGTTTGGCGCTTGCCGCATGTGGCGGAGGTGGCGGGCGCTCCGCGGTGGCGTTGCCGGGCCCGACTTCGCCCACAGATCCCGGAACGCCGGTTACGCCCAGCGATCCGACTCCGCCTCGTGAGCCCCGGACTTACCCCACGGCCAGCCCTATCGCCGATGCGGTCGCTCAACCCGCCACCATCGGAAGCTACCAGCGCAAGACCGGCTATTTCACTTGGTCGGTCAATGCAGGCGGCGTGGACCGGGAAATCGAGGTCTACATCCCCAAGGGGGCTCGCCAACGGGAATTCTGGATCGGCATCACGCTGCCAGACGGTGTTCAAAGCAACCGCTTTCTGGGCGACGCCGGCTGGTTCGACATTGCGGATCAAAACCTCGCGTGTCTGCTGATCATGAAGCCCGGGGCCGGCGGCGCCTGGGGGCCGGTGCAGTCCGAGCAGACCTACGTGACGGCCGCCATGGCCACCCTAGTGAGCAGCGGGACGCACTACTCGGCCTTCACGTATCACTACGTGGTCGGCTATGGGGCCGGCGCTGCGCCGCTTCAGCTCTATGCCGCCAGCACGCCCTTGTCCATGATCAGCCAGGTCTATGTGGAGGCGAGCGCGGACGCCAACTACAACGCCCTGCTCTCGGCCGCTGGAAGTACACAGGTGGGCGCGACCTTGCAGCCCAACCACATGGATTTCACCGGCTATGTCGACATCAACGGAAATCCGGTCACGCAACAGCGCACCTTTGCCGCGCAGTACTTCCGGGACATTGCCATCCCCACCTGGTTCGTGGGCAAGACATCCTCGTCCCTGCTGTCCTACTGGGCGGGCGTCAACGACTGCGAGATTCTTTCCATCGCGGACGCCGATTTCGGGCAGATCTTCTGGCAGGACAAAAGCATTTCCAACGCCATCGCGACGGCGGGCTCGGACATCCGAACCCAGGTGGCGATCAACGCCGCCAGCATCAAGTCGGACAACCCGGCAATCACCGCCAACATCTACCGCTTTCTCTCCCAATACAGCGGCTACGACAACAATTCCGCGTACGGCCACTACATCACCCGCCGACTGGATTACAAGCAGGCCATTGCCAGCCGGAATCTCATCGTCAAGGATCACGATTGGAGCGGCAGCACGACGAAGCAGACGTACATGGTGTACGTGCCGGACAGTGTGAAAAAGAACTATGGCCCGTCCAACCCGGCACCCGTGGTGTTTGCCACGCATGGTGCGGGCCAGACGGCGTTCGTATTTTTCGAGGCGACGGATATCAAGGAGGCGGCCGCCAAATACGGATTCATCGCCGTGACCTACGACACGACGACCACCGCGTATCTCAAGGACCTCGTGCCGCTCGTCAAGCAGGAATGCCTGAACCTGGGCGTTGCTGCAGATGACAGGCGCCTCTACGTCTACGGCCAGTCGGCCGGCGGCGGCGCCACCAGCGGATTCGCGCGAGACGACAGCTTGGTGGCCACCTTCGCTGCCTTCGGCATCACCTCCGGCACCTGGGTGAGCCCGCCCGCGGGTTCATCCACCAAACTCGTGCCGGTGTACGCCATCTACGGCGAGTACGACTACTGGCCAATGAAGTTCGGCCCGCTGGTCGCCGGAGAGTGGCGCGGCTCCCAGGGCTCCCAATATGCCTGGAGCACCAACGTCCAGGACTATTGGCTCAACCGGCTGATCAACCGGAGCCTGACGCAGGAGGTGGCCTCGCCCACCTACGCATTGGTCGACGGCATCACGGCCAGTCTTGTGCCTCAGAACACCTCGATCAATCTGCTGCTGAAGCCGACCTCCACCGTCAATCGCTACCGGACCTACACATGGACCCGCGCGGGAGCTCCCTTGTTTGTCTGGGGCCAGTGCTATGGCCGTGGGCACAACTTGGTTCCGCAGGACCTGAAAAAGATCTGGGAGGAATGGTTCAGCAAATGGCAGCGGGGTATGGCGCCGGACACGCTGCTGTACTGGCCGAGCGGCGTGGGCAACGGCGCGCCGGCCACCGTGGCCCAGGTCTGAGGTTCGACGGCCGGCCCCTCGTTATCCGCCGGCGCCTGCGACGGACCAATGGAAGGCGCCGTCGAGCGGTGGCGTCGCAAGCTCCAGGTGGCCCTCCGCCTCGAATGTCGCCGCCGCTTCGAGACGGGCTCAACGGCCCGGCACGGCGCTCACCAGCAATGCCAGCGCCTGGTTCAGGGTCGAGGCCGCGTAGCGCTCCCCTTTGGAGTAGCCGATACGCACCACCACCAGATCGTGCGAAGGCACGATCACCACGAACTGCCCGGCCGCGCCCAGCATGTAGTACGCCGAGGTCGGCGCGGCCAGCGTGCCGGTGTTGTTCAGCCAGAAGAAGCCGCCGTAGATGGGGCGCTTGTCGGCGACCCAGGCGGGCGCAGCCCCCCGAACGAACTGCACAAAGCCTTCGGGCAGGATGCGCTCGCCATTCCACATGCCGTCCTGCAGGTAGAGGTTGCCCAGCCGTGCCCAGTCACGGGCGGACATGAAGTCGTAGCCCTGGGTGAGCATGTTGCCGTAGGGATCGGTTTCGATCGTCATCGTCCGGATGCCGATGCGGTCGAACAGGGCGCGCTGAGGAAAGGAAAGGTAGTCCTCCCCCCGCTTTTCCACAGCCAGCCGGACCAGATAGTTGACGAGCACGGGGTCGGTATTGCGATATCGGCCCACCGTGTTGGGCGGCCATTGCTGGGGCCGCGTGGCCGCGTAGTTGAAGGCGTCGATGCGGCCCGTGTAGAAGTACAGATGGTCGGGATAGGTCCCGTTGGGGTCGAAGTCCGGATCGTCGGGCGCCTTGATGCGCAGGCCGCTGGACATGCGCAGCAGGTCACTGATGCGGATCGCCCTGCGGCCGTCGCCCTCGGCCTGCCATTGCGGGATCGGGGCGGGCTGGTCGAGGGTGTAGGCCTTCTGCTGGATCAGCACGCCCATCAGTGCCGCAGTCACGCTCTTGCCCATGGACCAGGACTCCAGCGGCGTGCCGGTGCCCACGCCGGGCTGGTAGCGTTCGGCAACGACACGGCCCCGGTGGGTGACGACGAAGGCGGAGGTGTAGGCCTCGCTGTTGCCGAAGGCCGCATCGACCGCCTGGGCGAGCTTGCGCTGATCCACGTCAGCCGGCAGCGCTGTCGTCGGCAGCACATCGCCCATGGGCCAGTCAGTGGTGGCGGCATCGCCCAATGCACTCTTGACCGCGACAGGCTTGAAGAAAACATCGTCCCGGCCGGGCGGCAGCGTGATGCAGCCCTGGGAGCCGAAATACCGCGCCGTGAGCGTGGCCCCGCCCGGGATACTGATGCGAACTTCCTTGCGGTCGCGATCGACCACGGGCGCATTCACCCGGCGCCGCTGGTCGTAGGGAGCGACGAAGTAGCCCAGGCTCTCCTGCGCAGTTGCAGCATCGAGCCCGGTGATGAAGATGGCCGAGCACATCGTCTTGGCATAGCCGGAGGTGTAGTGCTCCAGCACATCGCCGGGCGGGGGCACATACGGTGTGTCCAGTTCCAGGCAGCGGGCGCGTGCGTTGAGGGCTGCGGTCGCGGGCAATTGAGCATTGCTCGGCAAGGCATCGCAAGAGACCGGCGCCGGCTGGGCCGCGCCGCCAGCGGCGGGTGCCGTTCCGAACGCCAGTGGGAGCACGCCTCCTGCGCCACCACCACCCCCGCCGCCGCAACCCGCCACCAGGGCGGCCGCTGCGAGCCACCCTGCCCCGGCCCATCGCGCCCGCCGGGGCGAATGCCGCATTCGTCGCTCACTCCACATGGCTTCTCCGCGAATGTCGAAACACATTGCGGACCGTAGCAGAGTTCTCGCCGAGGCGGGGTTGCGGATGCCGCTCTTGCAGGCGTCGGCGCGGCACGCCATGCCTGCCGCGGTCCATGCTTGGACGACCTGTCGCGCTTTCAGCTTGGCACGAACAGCAACTGCCCGTCCTTCGATGGCCGGTAGCTGAAATTGCCGCGCATCACGACCTTGCCGGCGATGCGGGCGGTCCAGCTGTAGTCGCCCACGTGCATGCCGGCATTGCCGAAGTCGCTGGGGTAGTGCACGGTGCCTGCGCGTTCGCCGCCCACCTGGGGCGCGGCCGTGGCGGTGGTGGTCTTGCCGCCCGGCATGGTGACGGTGAACTCCACAGGCGGCTGGCGACTTGCGGTTCGGTCGCTGACGCTCAGCGCGATCGCCGGGCGCGCGACGTAGAGGACCGACTGGGCCATCACCTGCGCGCTGGCGGCCATGGTCAGTCCGAAAGCAATAGCGAGGGCGAAGCGTCGAAGGGTCATGGAACTTCCTCGTGTGCAGTGCCTGGCGGTCGACGCATCAATCTCCGCATCGGACCGTCCGCTGGTTGGGCATTCCCGGCCCTTCCCATGGCGCCGGGCCGATGACGGTGCCGACACCCCAGCCATATTCGAAGGGCTCGCCGCTCGCGAGCGTACCGAAGGCACTGATGCGGCCCTTGCCGGAGTCGAAACCCCAGCGTTGCGTTAGGCGATCGATGGTCACGCGGGTGCCCGGCGGCACGGTGCGCAGAAGGCTTCGGCGATGGAAGGCGTCCTGGCGCGTGTCGCGCGGATGGTCCGACAGCACAAGAGGTTCGGCGTCGCCCACGCGGTAGAGGCCGGTCTCCCGCTGCAGCATCACCGCGGCCGGCACGCGCAGCGGCAGGCAGCCCGAGCGGCTGAGATCGTCCGTGCCCTGGCAGCCCACGAGCCAGACGGCGGCGGCGGGCAGCAGCCAGGCCAGGCGACCCATGGCGCGTCCACGGCAAGGCGCGTGCAGGGCGGGGAGCGAAGGGCCGAGGTCTGCCGACATGGGTCGCCGTTGTGCCAATACCGGGGGCCGACATGCGTAGGACATTGACCAAGCGCTTCGGGGGCGCCCGGCTTTTCAGCGGCTGCGCGGCGCCGGCAACCTCGCGGCGCTGCTGCGCGCAGGTCAGCCCCAACGACTGACCCGTTCCGGTCTGCATCAGGCCTCGTGAGGAATGAGCGCATTCAGGTCGGTCACGCCCACATCCACGCCCGCCTGGAACAGCAGCGTGCTGGCCTGGCCGCGGTGATGCGTCTGGTGGTTGAAGAAGTGCTGCAGCAGCGGACCGAAGCGCTTGGCCTGGCTGGCTCCGGCGGTGTTGCCGTAGCGGACCACCTCATCGAAATGAACCGGCTCCAGCCGCCGGACCATGTCGCAGATCACGACATCGGTCTGCACCCGGCGCTCCCGGAGCATCGGAAGGCTGTCGGCCACGCGGTCACGCAGGCCCGTCGGGGCCGGCAGCGCGGAGAGCGGCCCGCGCAGTTCGGCCAGCGCCGGCAGCTGGACGAAGCGGTTCAGCCAGATCAGGTCGGCCGCCACGATATGACCCAGTGTGGCGAACAGCGAGCCGAAGAAGGCCCCGCGGTCCTCGAACAGCGCCGCCTCCGGCAGCGTGGCGGCCGCGTCGTAGAGCCGTTCGTTCATCCAGCGGTTGTAGTCCGCCATCAGTGTGCAGAGCGCAGGGGTCATGGCGCAGACTGTAGCCATGAACACCGCCGCCCCGATGCCGTCCATGCCGCCTGGCCTGCCCACCCTTCTCAAGAACGCTCGCCGCATCGCCGTCCTCACCGGGGCGGGCATGTCGGCCGAGAGCGGCATTCCCACCTTCCGCGGCACGCGCAACGGCCTTTGGGCCCGCTTCGATCCGACCGAGCTGGCCACGCCCGGGGCCTTCCTGCGCGACCCGCCGCTGGTCTGGGCCTGGTATGCCTGGCGCACGCAGGTGGTGACACGGGCACAGCCCAACGCCGGACATCGGGCCCTGGCCCAACTCGTGCGCCGGCCAGGCGTGGAGCGGGTCAGCGTCGTGACGCAGAACGTGGACGACCTGCACGAGCGGGCCGGCAGCGAGGACGTGGTCCACCTGCACGGCAGCCTGTTCACGCCGCGCTGCTTCGACTGTGGCTTGCCGCATCGCATGGAGGACGCGGAGTCCGCCCCGTGGTCGGCTGAACCCGTGGAGCGGCTGGAGCCGCCCCGCTGCGTCCGTTGCGGCGGACGCATCCGTCCTGGCGTCGTCTGGTTTGGCGAGGCGCTGCCGCAAGGCCCATGGCGCCGCGCGATGGCCGCCGTGACCGAAGCCGACCTGCTGCTCGTGGTCGGCACCTCCGGCGTGGTGCAGCCGGCCGCCGGCCTGGCCGATCTGGCGCGGGAT
The DNA here is from genome assembly GCF_003350475.1 of Pseudacidovorax intermedius. Classification (GTDB taxonomy): domain Bacteria; phylum Pseudomonadota; class Gammaproteobacteria; order Burkholderiales; family Burkholderiaceae_C; genus Xenophilus; species Xenophilus intermedius. Next base: position 124,680 of record NZ_QQAV01000006.1, on the reverse strand, counting down.
CGAGGCCGCCCCGTGGTAGTGATCAATCCCGATGCCATGGCGGGCATGGCACCGGGCGATGTGCATTGGCGGGCAACGGCGGCACAGGCGCTTCCCCTTCTGCTTCGAACCTGCTCGGCAGCGGAACAGGAGGATCAACGCCGCCCCTGAGGCCGCGCTACCTGAAAACGGAGGCCGAGACCGGTCCGTCGCTTCGGAGCTCCGATGGCTCCATCCAGCTCGCCGCGATGGTGCCATTCGGCCGGATCGCCAGGGAGGTGAACATCGCTGCAGAGGCACCGGCTGCCCCGACGCGGCGGGTGGCTTGCCAACCTTCGCCAGATACATAGCGTCTGGCGAAGGTGCCCTCCTGATCTCCACCATAGCCCGACTGGTAGGCTCCCCACATCAGCATCAGGTGGCCATTGCGGTCCGCCACGAGGCTGGGCATGCGGTTCTGCCAATACGTCCCGTTCGTCGTGCTGACCGTGGTGGCCGTGCTCCAGCCTGAGCCTGGCGTATACCGTCGATACAGGAGATCGCTGCGATAGTCGGAAAGGTACTGCTGCCAGACGGCATGGAAGCTGCCTGTGCTGTCCGCCACCAGGACCTGCCTCAACGCATTGCCGGAATCGTCCGTTTCGAGCAGCGCAGGCGTGGTCCATGTACCGCCAGTCCCACCCAGCGTGCTCCACCACAGATCGAAGCGGTAGGGCCCTCCTGCATAGACGAAGGAGTTCCACAACGCCATGACCTGGCCGGAGCCGGAAATCGCCAGTCGGGGCGCGAACGGATCGCCCAGCCGGGTGGCGCCCAGCGAAACAGCGGGCTGCCAGCCAGTGCCCAGCTCGTAGCGTGCAGCCCACACCGGCGCGTCGCTGGTCCGCTGCACCCACAGCGCATACGCGTTGCCTGCCGCATCGATCGCCACCTGCGGCTGTTCGACCTTGTCGTAAAAGCTGCTGTTGGCCGAACTGCCCAGCCGCACCGGAGCCTGCCAGCCACCCTCGACCGTGAATCGCGCCGCCCAGGCATCCGGATTGCCATAGGGTGCGACCTGCTTGGCCCACACAGCAAAACCATTGCCGTCGGCACCAACCGCCAGCGAGGCGTCCCCGACATCCAGGCCGCTGTCGAGGCGCACGGGCGTTTGCCATCCACCGTCCTTCAGGAAGCGCGACGACCATATTTCGACCCCGGACCCGTCAAATTGGGACCAGATCGCCAAACCACCGCCTTGGCGGTCGAAACCCACCTGCGGAAGCAAGGCATTGCGGTTCCCCGGCACGCTGAGCGTTCGGAACCCGCCCCACGCGCCGCTCTCCGTCCGCGTCGCGCTGCGAATCTCATACCAGCCGCTGGATGCCTGGCTGGACCAGACGACCACGATGTTGCCTTGGCTGTCCTGCGCCGTGACCGGGTTGCCAGAAACGGCCGTCCTCTCGGCATCCAGTTGGCGAGGCGTTTCCCACACCCCATCGGCCGTGCGGAACGACCAGGATCGCTCCGCGGCCAGGCCGTTGCCGGCCAGATCCTGCAGGCCGGTTCGCGCCGTCACCGTGTAGGTGGCCAAGAGGTCGAGCGTCTGCGCTGGCGCAAAAGAGACTTTGTGAAGCGTGGCGTCGTAGCTCAGGACCCCGTCCACGGCGGCGCCCGAGCGAGAAATCTGAACATTGCTGTCCGTCACCGTCGACGCGCGCAAGCCTTCGCTGAAAGTCGCCGAGATCTCCGTGGTGCGAGGTACGTCATTGCCGGCCGCGGGCACAAAGGCCAGGACGGTCGGCCGCGTCGTGTCGGCGACAGGCGGCGCCGAGGGCGATGGTGCAGGCGCGGGCGCGGGTGCGGAAGACACGACCGGAAAGAAGCCCCCTCCTCCGCCGCCGCCGCCGCCCCCTCCACAGCCCGTCACGACGCCAGCCAGCGCCAAGGAAATCGCGTAACCCAATACCCTCATCCACATTCCCCTCATTGATTGGATTGCTCTCGGGCCGAATGGCCCGGAGTCCAAGGAATGTTAATGAAGCGCGCTATCGAATTTGATGTTGTTTACTCCCCTGAACGGACGGCGCGCGCGCCTCACCTCGTTGGGTGGAAGCATCGACGCCCGACTGGGGCAAGCCGCGCTCAACCGTCGGCGGCCACCACCGGATCCGGCGCCGGCAGATGGATCATCCCGGTGCGGAAGTCGTACTCGAACACCTCGCCGTAGCGGCCCCATTCAATGGCCTGGCGCAGCACGCGCAGGGCCTCGGAGTCTTCCAGGCTCTCGCGCAGCAGGTCGAGGAAGTGCTCTTCCGCGATGTGGCCCTGCGGGTCCTGCTCCAGGCTGTGGCGGATGTGCGCCGCCAGTGGCACGCGCTCCAGCAGCTGCTGGCCGAACATGCGCTGGCGCCCGGCGCGCGCGCTGCCGGCGTAGTGGCGCCCCAGCGGCGTGACCAGCAGGTCGCCTTCGGCCAGCCGCGCCAGGCCCAGCAGTGAGAGGCCCTGGGTGAGCGGCAGCAGGTCGTGGTCGGTCAGCTCGGCCTCGTCTGCCAGGCGCGGCAGGTCGGCACGGCCCTGGAAGTCGTCCTCCACCAGCAGCTCCAGCAGGCCTTCCATGCGCGCCACGTCGGCCGAAGGCAGGCGCTCGGCCAACACCGCATGCTTGGGGCCGTGGGCGGTGCCGGAGGCGCCGGCCGTCATCAGCGCATAGACCTGGTCGATCAGCATGCGCACCTCCACCGAGTCACGGTCCCGCGGGCGCGGCAACGCAATGCGCAGCTCGGCGCGCACCCGGCCCGGGTCGGCGGCGAAGACCAGCACGCGGTCGGCCATCAGCACTGCTTCCTCGATGTTGTGCGAGACGACCAGCATGGCCTGCGTGGGCATCTGACCGCCCTCCCACAGCGCCAGGATGTCGTCGCGCAGGCGCTCGCCGGTGAGCACGTCCAGGGCCGAGAAGGCCTCGTCCATCAGCAGCACGTCGGGCTCGACCACCAGGGCGCGGGCGATGCCCACGCGCTGGCGCATGCCGCCCGAGAGCTCGCGCGGCAGCGCGCCTTCGAAGCCGCCCAGGCCGATCAGCGCGATGGCCGCCGCCGCGCGCCGGGCCCGCTCGGTCTGCGGCACGCCTCGCGCTTCCAGCCCCAGTTCCACGTTCTGCTGCACCGTCAGCCACGGAAAGAGCGCGAAGGACTGGAACACCATCGCGATGCCGCGCGCCGGCCCGTGCAGCGGCTGGCCGCGGTAGCGCACCTCGCCCCGGTCGGCCGGCACCAGGCCGGCCAGGATGCGCAGCAGCGTGGACTTGCCCGAGCCCGAGGGGCCCAGCAGGGCCACGATCTCGCCCGCGGCCAGGCGCAGGTCCACGTCCTGCAGCACGGGCCGCGCCGTGCCGTCCGCCGCCCGGAAGCCCTTGCCGACGGCGTGGAGGTCGATGATGGTGTCGCGTTCCTGAATCATCTGGTGAGGTCCTTCGCTGGCAGATTGGACGACGTTGGCGGGAGACACCGCGGAACCGGCTTCGCCGGGCCGCTGGTGTCGCCCCCGGAGGGGGGAGGCGGCTACACGAAGTGAGCAAGCAACGGGGGTGGAGCCTGAGATCTCAGAAATGCATGCGCTGTTCGGCGAGCTGGTACAGCCGCCGCCACACGAAGTGGTTGAGCCCCATGACGAACACGCACATCACGCCGATGCCCAGCGCGATGCGCGGGAAGTCGCCCGTCGCCGTCATCTGCGCGATGTAGCTGCCCAGGCCATGGGCCTGCAGCGTGGTGTCGCCCCAGCTCACGTACTCGGCCACGATGCTGGCGTTCCAAGAGCCGCCGCTGGCGGTGATGGCACCGGTCACGAAGCTCGGGAACACGGCCGGCAGCAAATAGCGCTTCCAGCGCAGCCAGCCGGTCAGGCCCAGGTTGCGCGAGGCATGGCGCAGCTCGGTGGGCACGCTGGACGCCCCCGCGATCACGTTGAAGAGCAGGTACCACTGCGTGCCCAGCACCATCAGCGGCGACAGCCACACGTCGGGGTTGAGCTTCCAGTGCACGATCAGCAGCACCGCCACCGGGAACATCAGGTTGGCCGGAAAGGCCGCGAGGAACTGCGCCACGGCCTGCAGCCGGTCGGACCAGCGCGGGTTCATGCCGATCCACACGCCAATCGGCACCCACACCACCGCGGCGATGGCGATCAGCACCAGCACGCGAACCAGCGTGTACAGGCCCAGCAGGAAGACATGGCCCACCTCGCCCCAGCCCACCTCGCTGTGGATGAATCGCAGCAGCCAGACGATGGCCAGCAGCACCGCGCCCGACAGCAGCGCGTCGCCCGCGCGCTGGGCCAGCGGATTGGCCGGCCGCGGCCGGGCGCGCACCGAGGTGCCGTCGAAGCGCCGCGGGAACCAGGCCAGCGTGCGCACCGCGCGGTGTGCCAGCCATTCGCCGGTGGCGCGGGTCAGCCGGGTACGGCGCAGCCAGTCCAGCAGCCACGAGCGGCTGGCCTCGCCGCTGCCGCTTTCGTCGAAGCGGAACTTGTCGGCCCAGGCCACCAGCGGCCGGAAGAAGAGCTGGTCGTACAGCAGGATGCCGATCAGCATGCACAGGATGGCCCAGCCGATGGCCGCCAGGTCGCGTGCCTCGATGGCCATGGCGATGTACGAACCCACGCCGGGCAGCTTGATGTTCTGGCCCGACACCGAGATGGCCTCGGAGGCGACCACGAAGAACCAGCCGCCGGACATGGACATCATCATGTTCCACAGCAGGCCGGGCATGGCGAAGGGCAGCTCCAGCCGCCAGAAGCGCTGCCAGCCCGAGAGCTGGAACACCGCCGCCGCCTCGCCCAGCTCGGCCGGCACGGTGCGCAGCGACTGGTAGAGGCTGAAGGCCATGTTCCAGGCCTGCGAGGTGAAGATGGCGAAGATGGCCGCGAACTCCACACCCAGCAGGTTGCCCGGGAAGAGCGCGATGAAGCCGGTGACCGTGATCGACAGGAAGCCGAGGATGGGGATGGACTGCAGCACGTCCAGCAGCGGCACCAGCAGCCGCTCGGCCAGCCGGTACTTGGCCGCGAGCACGGCGAAGGTGCAGGCGAAGACCAGCGAGGCCCCCAGCGCAATGAACATGCGCAGCGTGGTGCGAAGAAGGTAGTACGGCAGGATCGTGGGATCGAGGCTCAGCGGCAGCGGCTCGCCCACGGCGTAGGGTCGCGCCATCTGCGAGGCGGCGAAGGCCAGGCCGAAAAGCACGGCCAGGATCAGCGGAAGCAGGGCCCAGTCCCAGCGGTTGCCCACGGCGCTGGAGACTTCGAGCGGCAGGAGTCGGCGGCGCATGGCGGATCGGTGCGTGGGCAGGCGGCAGGTTGGACGGACGGCGCCTGCGGCCACGCGATGGGCCAAGGCAGTGGGGGGGGCGAAGGCGCCGTGCGCCTCCATGCCGACAACGCACGAGGCCGGGTCGGCGTTGGCAGCCGAAGGCTGCCGGGCGACCGCGGCTGGCAAGGGCGGCGGGCGCGGCCAGCAGTCTAGGCGCCGACCTTGACTGGAACATGACGAGCGGGCCGCAGGGACAAGGCCCGGACCTTCGCACCGGACCTGCGCCCTGCCGCGCCGCTGGCTGACAGCCCGGCGCCCGCGGAGGCGACATGCTCGCCGCTGGTCATAACAACACCCCAGAACACCCGGACCGCCTGCCATGAACGCTTCCATCGACCCGGCCGGCCGCAACGCGCCCGCCTCCGCCACCCCACCCCTACCCGTCTACACCGCCGAGGAAAAGCGCCGCCGCGTCTTCGCCATCGTCGGCGCCTCCTCGGGCAACCTGGTGGAGTGGTTCGACTTCTACGTCTATGCCTTCTCGGCGCTGTACTTCGCGGGCGCCTTCTTCCCCAAGTCCGACCCGACCGTCCAGCTGCTCAACACGGCGGGCGTGTTCGCCGCCGGCTTCCTGATGCGGCCCATCGGCGGCTGGCTGTTCGGCCGCATCGCCGACCGGCGCGGGCGCAAGACCTCGATGCTGATCTCGGTCACCATGATGTGCGCGGGCTCGCTGGTCATCGCCTTCCTGCCCACCTATGCGCAGATCGGTGCCTGGGCACCGGCGCTGCTGCTGGCGGCTCGGCTCTTCCAGGGGCTGTCGGTGGGCGGTGAATACGGCACCACCGCCACCTACATGAGCGAGGTGGCGCTTCGCGGCCAGCGCGGCTTCTTCTCGTCCTTCCAGTACGTCACGCTGATCGGCGGCCAGCTGCTGGCGGTGCTCACCATCGTGATCCTGGAGACGATCTTCACCGAGGCCGAGCTGCGCGCCTGGGCCTGGCGCATCCCCTTCGTGGTGGGGGCCATCGCCGCCGTGGTGGCCATGCTGCTGCGTCGCTCGCTCACAGAGACCCAGGGCGCGCAGACCCGCACCAATCAGGAGGCCGGCACGCTGGCCGGACTGTTCCGCCACCACAAGGCCGCCTTCTTCACCGTGCTGGGCTACACGGCCGGCGGCTCGCTGATCTTCTACACCTTCACCACCTACATGCAGAAGTACCTGGTCAACACGGTGGGCCTGCCCATCAAGACGACCAGCTACGTGATGACGGGCGCCCTCTTCCTGTACATGTGCATGCAGCCGTTGTTCGGCATGCTGTCGGACCGCATCGGCCGACGCAACAACATGCTGCTGTTCGGTGCGCTGGGCACGCTGTTCACGGTGCCCATCCTCACCGCGCTGCAGCACACGAGCAGCCCCTACGTGGCTTTCGTGCTGATCGTGGCGGCGCTGGCCATCGTGAGCTTCTACACCGCCATCAGCGGCATCGTGAAGGCCGAGATGTTCCCCCCGGAAGTGCGCGCCCTGGGCGTGGGTCTGGCGTACGCAGTGGGCAATGCCCTGTTCGGCGGAACGGCCGAGTACGCCGCGCTGTGGGCCAAGTCGGCCGGCATCGAGTCGAGCTTCTTCTGGTACGTGACCGTGATGATGGTCATCGCCTTCCTGGTCAGCCTGCGGCTGCCGCGACAGGCGAGCTACCTGCACCACGACCATTGAGCAGGACGGCGCCCCGCGCCATGACGAAAAAGGCCCGCCATCGCTGGCGGGCCTTGTCGTTGTTGCGGGCGGTTTGCGATCAGTCGGCGTACACGCCGGCTTCCTTGATCACGGGGCCGAAGCGGGCCACTTCAGCCTGCACGAACTTCTTGTGCTCGGCCGGGTCGCTGCGCTTGTCGCTCACCACCACCGCCCCCAGGGCTTCCTCGCGACGGATGAAGTCCGGGTCCTTCAGCGCGGTCTTGAGCGCGTCGTTGAGCTTCTTGAGCACCGGCGCCGGCGTGCCCTTGGGCGCGTACAGGCCGTGCCAGATCGTCACCTGGAAGTTCTTCAGGCCCTGCTCGTCCAGGGTCGGGATGTCCTTGAGCGCCGGGGTGTTCACCCGTTTGAGCGTGGTCACGCCATAGGCTTTGACCTTCTTGGCCTCGATCTGGCCCGTGGTGTTGGTGGTCTGGTCGCACAGCAGGTCGATCTGGCCGCCCATCAGGTCGGCGATGGCCGGCGCGGTGCCCTTGTAGGGCACGGTGGTCATCTCGGCCTTCAGCGCGCTCTGGAACAGCAGGCCGCACAGGTGCGAGGCCGAGCCGATGCCGGCGTTGCCCAGGTTGACCTTGCCCTTGTTGCTGGCGATCCAGGCCTGCAGCTCCTTGAAGTTGTTGGCTTCGAGTTGCGGCTTGCCGATCAGCGTCATGGGCACGTCGTTGATCATGCCCAGGTATTCGAAGTCGGTTTCCCAGTTGTAGCTGAGCTTGCGATAGAGCACCGGCGTGGTGGCCATGCCGACGTGGGTGACCAGCAGGGTCAAGCCGTCGTTCTTGGCGCGGGCCACCTTGGCGTTGCCGATGGTGCTGCCGGCGCCGGCGGTGTTGTCCACCACGATGGTGGCGCCCAGGGCCTTCTGCATGGCCTCGGCCAGGTCGCGGGCCACCTTGTCGGTCGGGCCGCCGGCCGCGAAGGGCACGACGAAGGTGATGGTCTTGCCATCGGGGAAGTCGGCGGCCTGTGTGCCGAGGGCGAATGAGGCGGCCGCTGCCGCGGCGGCAAGGCGGAAGATGGGGGTCATGGTCGAGTCTCCTGATGTCAATGCGGATGCTGTGAATGGCGGCAGGCCATGCGCACCTCAGCGCGGCGGCACGCGCGCCTCGATGGCCTGGGGCCGCCAGTCGGGCAGCAGGTGGCAGCCCGGCTTGCCGGCCGTGCCGTAGCGCGGCTCCAGCCGGCGGCAGGCCTCGGCCAGCCCTGCGGGCGTGGGCTTGTCGCCGCGGTCGATCCAGGCGAGCAGCGCATCGAACAGGGCCGGGTATTCCGGGTCGCTCAGGTAGCTGTGCTCGCGCTCGTCGGCGAAGGTCTGCACCAGGTTCCCTTCGGTGCCTGCGGCGGTGCGGATGCGGCGGTAGGCATCCTCCAGCTCGACGAAGGCTGTCGGGTCGTGGATGGCATGCATCGTCACCGTGGGCAGCGAGGTGCGGCCGTTGGGCAGGCTGTCCGCCGCCAGGGCGCCCTGGGCCTGCGGGTCGGCCGCGTAGCGCAGCACACCAGCGTTGAGGGCCTCGGCCTCGCCGGGCGGCGCGTCGTAGCGCACGCCGATATTGCCGAAAGGATTGCGCCCGCCCAGCCGCTTCTGCGTCAGGTCCTGGAACAGCCAGGTGGCCCAGTTGAGGTGGGCGACCAGCGTCCGCTCGGGGATCTTCACGGCCGTCAGGATGGTCTTGAGATGGGCCGCCTGCGCGGGCGAGCGCTGCGCCGCGGGCAGGCCAACGCCCGTGCAGTCGCGCACGCGCTGCGCGAGGTCCTGGCGCGTGAGTGTGGAATCCAGCGGCAGGCCCTGCCACAGCGGGTACTGCGGCTCCGAAGGCAGCGGATGGTTGCGGCAGACGTACTGGTAGACGACCCGCAGGTCCAGGCGGAAGTCGTAGGCCGTGTTGCCGCCGCCCAGCACGCCGCTGGTCAGCACCAGGCCGTCATAGGGGCTCTTGAGGCCGACGGTCGGTGCATAGAGTTCGGCCGCCTTCGAGGCCACGCCGCCGCCGTAGCTCTGGCCGTGCAGCAGCGTGCGCCGCGGCTGGCCGAAGCGCGTCACGAAGATGTGGCGCAGGCGCTCGGTGTCCTCGGCGGCCAGGGTCACGCCGTAGCCGCCGCGGCGGTAGGTGGAACCGGCCCAGGCATAGCCGGCCTTCACCGTGATGGCCCAGCGGGTCAGGTCCTCCTCGCTGCGCGAGAGCTGGGGCGGGCCGGTCTCGGGCCCGCCGTGCGCATGCATCACGAGCACGCGGTTCCAGTCCTTGGGGATGGCGATCCAGTAGAAGGCGCCAGCGCCGTCGGCGCCGGTGTAGCAACGCGCGTCCTGCGGCACGGCCTTGGGGCAGGTGGCGGGCGACGGGCCGCTGGCAGCGCCCGGGCGCATCGCGGCTTCCTCGGCAGGACGTGCCGCGGCGGGGGCGGCCACGGCGACCAGGCTCGCGCCGCCGAGCGCCGCCAGCACCAGGGCCGGGCGGATGAGCGAGAAATGGGACATCAGTGACGGACTCCAAGTTCGAGCGCCGCATTCGCGCCGGGGTCGGCGACGAAGGCGAAGACGCCGCTGTTGTAGATCAGCTTGCCCGGCCGGCCGGTGCCGGCCGTGGCCACGCCGGGCACGGGTGTGTCGAAGACCATCGTGGCGCTCGCGCTGCCCAGCTGCAGGCTGGTGCCGGCGATGGCGGCATCGCGGTTGTCGCCATTGCTGCTGGCGGCGATGTAGCTGCCGTCGGCGGTGCCGGCGATCAGGCTCTGCTGCGTGGCATGCACGCGCATGCCCACGTTGCCCGAGGCATCGCGCACCAGGTGCAGCGGCACCGCGGCGCCGCCCACCAGGCCGATCACCATCGAGCCCGAGAGCGTGCCGCCCGTGGTGGTGGCACCGCCGGTCGGCGAGGTGGTGTAGACGTCGAAGGCGCCGCGCGTGGTGTTGAAGGCGAGGTAGCCCTTCTCGGTCTGCGTGCAGTTGGCGTCGTAGACCATGAAGCCGCCGGTGGTGGCGTCGCGGCAATACTGGAAGGTGCCCGCATTGCGCAGGCGCACCGCACCCGCATAGCCCGTCGCCGCGCCGCTGCCGGCCTGCTGCACGCCCGCCGCGTTGGAGATGGCCGCCACCGGGTTGAACACGGTGGGCGTGGCGCGGTTGTCGAAGGTGGTCTGGAAGGCCACCAGCGACGCGAAGCCGCCGCCCGCTGCCCGCGTCACGCCACCCGACAGCACGCCGCCCGGCGCGAAGGTGAACAGCGCCCCGCCCTCCCCGCTCGTGTAGCTGCACTGGCCCTGCGGCACCAGCGTGCCGCTGCGCTGCGTGCCAACGGCGCGCTGGCTGCTGGCGTCGATGGTGACGGTGTAGCCCAGCGTGGCCGGGTCGATCTGCACCCGCAGTTCCTCGCCCGCCATGTTGCCGCCCTTGTAGGTGGTGGCCGATGCAGGCAGGTACTGGCAGGCCAGCGGGTCGCCCACCTCGGTCACGCAGCTGTAGTTGACGGCCGCATCCAGGCTGCCGCTGCCGCGGTACTTGGGCCAGGCGGGGAACTGGCACAGCGGCCGGGTGCGCCCGTAAGTGCCTGCAACGGTGTCCATGGCCACGGGCGTGGCGGGGGCCAAGCCCTTCTCCACCCAGGCCTCCAGCGCGCTGAGCGAATCCCAGCCCGGAATGAAGACGCCCGTGCCATGGCCCATGCCGGGCACGGTGTAGAAGCGCAGGCTTTGCACCGCCGACGCGGCGCCCACCGTGGCCACCACGCGGTTGTAGTAGTCGATGGTGGAGTTGGGGCTGATCACCTCGTCGGCCAGGCCGTGCAGCATGATCAGCTTGCCGCCGTGCGCGAAGAAGGGCGCCAGGTTGGCATCGGTGGCGTCGGTCAGGGCCGAGACGGTGGTCACGCGCGAGGTGAAGGCGCCGGGCGCCAGCGGGTCGAAGGTGAGCGTGTCGAAGGCCGCATCGCGGGTGACGAAGAACTTCACCCACTGGTCACCCGTGACGTACATGTTGGCATCCGCCGAAGTGGCCGGATTGCCCGGCACGGCCCGCGTGCCCAGGTCGCGCGTGGTGTACGGGCCCGCCACCAGCGCGCCTTCGAGCAGGTTGTAGCCGCCGGCCCGCGTCACGCCATTGGCCAGCGTGTAGCTGCTGAAGTCCAGCGGCGATTCGATGGTGCGGACGGTGGCCAGTTGCGCGTCCGACAGGCAGCTGTCGCCCGCGTCCGTGCCGCCCGGGCAGCGCAGCGAGGCCAGGATGGCGCTGTTGAGCTGGCGGCAGCTTTCCACGTTGCTCACGATGCTGTCGGCTGCGCCGTCGAGCCGGTCGCAGGCCTGCAGCACCGTGCGCTGCACCAGCAGCGTCTTGGCCACGTTCATCCAGCCCGCGCCACCGTTGGCGTAGAGCGCCCGGCCCACGGCCACGTTCGACAGCCGCGTGCCGCTGTAGTTGAGCGCCGGCTCGTTGGCGATCACGCCGTCGTAGTCGGCCGGCCAGCGCTGGATGTAGGCCAGCGCATCGCGCCCGCCGGTGGAGGTGCCGAGGAAGTAGGCCTTCGTCGGCTTGCGGCCGTAATAGGCCAGCACCAGCGCCTGGGCCACGTCGCGCGTCTTCTTGAGCGTGAGGCCGCCGTAGTTGGCAAGCTGCTCGTCGTTGGTCGCAAAGCGGCCGTCGGTGATGCTGCTGGACTGGTGGCCGGAGTCGTCGCCATAGGTGGCGTAACCCATGGCCAGCGGCGCGGCCTGGTCGGGCGGGCCGAAGCGCACGGGCTCGGTGCCGTCGATCAGCCGGCCGTTGAAGCCGCCGCCGCCGAACTGGATGGTCTTGCCGTTCCAGGCCAGCGGCAGGTTGACGGCGAACTGGATGGCCTGGGCCGAGGCGTCGACCGGCTGGATGCTGCCGCGCACCTGGCAGTAGTCGCCCAGGGTGTTGGCCGGATCGCTGGCCGACACGGCCACGGCCGTGGCGACCGTGGCGCCGCCGGTGGGCAGCGCGATCGCACTGGCGGGCAGGCTGCGACCGGCCAGCGCCGCGCAGTCGACCGTGGGCGCGGCGGGCGGCGGGCTGGCCGGCGCGGGCGTGTCGTCCGGCGCCGGTGCCGCGGCCGGCGGCGAGGACGGCAGGAAGGCGGACCCGCCCCCACCGCCACCACCGTCCCCGCAGGCGGCCAGCATCAGGCCGAGGCCGATGGCCGCGCCCCAGGTGCGGGGGCGCGGCGGAAGCGCGAAAGCGGTGCGGGGGCCCTGGGGCTGCATGGTGATCGGTCTCCTGGATGGCGGCTCGGACGCGGGGCCGCTCTGGTTGAAAGAAATGCGGGCGCACGATAGGCAGGGCCTGAATGGGGGTCAAATAAAATAATCCTGCACTTTCGATACGAAAAAGATATGGAGACACGCGCGCTGCGCTACTTCCTGGCCGTCGCCCAGACGGGCCACATGACGCGGGCGGCCGAGCAGTTGGGCATCCAGCAGCCGCCGCTCTCGGTGCAGATCAAGGCGCTGGAACGGCGGCTGGGCATGGCCCTGTTCCGCCGCCATCCGCGGGGCGTTGCGCTCACCGACGCCGGCCGCGCCTTCCAGGCCGAGGCCGAGCGCCTGATGCAGGACATGGCCGCCATGGAGGCAAGGATGGCCCGGCTGGCCCGCGGCGAGGCGGGGGTGCTGTCGGTGGGCTTCACCAGCTCCGCGGCGGCGCATCGGTTCGTGCCGCAGGCGCTGCGCGCCTTCCGCCGCCAGTACCCCGGCGTGGAACTGAAGATCAGCGAGAACAACGCCGCCGACCTCACCGAGGCGCTGGCCGCCGGCCGGCTGCATGGCGGCCTGCTGCGGGTGCCGGTGGCCGCCCCGCCGGGCCTGGTCTTCGAGACCCTGCTGCGCGAGCCGGTCCTGGCCGCCCTGCCCATCGAGCATCCGCTGGCGGCGGGACGGCCACCCGGCCGCGCCCTGTCGCTGGCCGCGCTGTGCGGCGAGCCGCTGATCCTGGTGCGCCGGGCCGGTGCGCCCGGCCTCTATGCCGACCTGCTCTCGCTGGCCCTTGCGCGCGGCCTGCGGCCGCGGGTGGTGGCCGAGGTCGACCGCATGATGAGCAACCTGAACCTGGTCGCCGCGGGCGTCGGGCTGTCGGTGGTGCCTGCTTCGATGGAGGGCGTGCATGCCCATGCCATCGCCTACCTGCCGCTGACGGACGCCGCGGCGCTCGATGCCCCGCTGACCCTGGTGTCGCGGGAGGACGAGGACAACCTGCCCGCGCAGCGCTTCACGGCGCTGGTTCGGGAACTGGCGGCGCAGGAGGCAACACCGTCCATGACCCCAGCGCCCGCGCGTGCGGCATCGCGGCGGACGAAGAAGGCGGCACCATGAGCGTCCGCCCGGCCACTCCACAGGATGCCCGCGCCGCCGTCGATGACGAGCGCGACCCGGCCGATGCCGGCCGTGGCCTGCCCCGCCGCGCCTTCGCTGCGGGCTTCGTCGCCGGCGCGCTCGGCCTCATCGGTGCGCCCCATTCCGCCCTGGCGGACAACATGCCTGACTGGCCCCGTCGTCCGTTGCGCCTCATCGTGGTCTACCCGCCCGGCGGCGTCAGCGACGGCATGGCGCGTGCCCTGGCTGAACCGCTGTCGCAGGCGCTGGGCGTGCCGGTGGTGGTCGACAACCGGGCCGGTGCCGGCGGCAGCGTGGGCCTGGCCCTGCTGTCCCGCGCGCCGGCCGACGGCCACACGCTGGCCTTCTCCGCCATCAGCCCGCTGACACTGCAGCCCCTGATCGGCGCCGTGCCCTACGAGCCGCTGCGTGCCTTCGCACCGGTGATCGGCGTGATGCACACGCCCGTGCTGGTGGTGGGCACACCGGCCTTCGCGGGCCAGGGCTTCGAGGCCCTGATCGCGCAGGCCCGGCAGTCCCCGGGCCGGCTACGCTGGGCCACCTCGGGCGTCGCCACCATCGGGCACCTGGTGCTGGCCCAGGTGCGCGCCGTCAGCGGCACGGCCATCGTGCACGTGCCCTACCACGGCGGCGGACCGCAGCTCACCGATGCCCTGGGCGGCCAGTTCGAGGTGCTGTCGACCAACGTGGCGGCGCAGCAGCTGCAGTACATCGCGGACGGCCGGCTGCAGGCGCTGGCCGTGGGCGCGCCGAGGCGCATCGACGCCCTGCCCGGTGTGCCCACGCTGGCCGAGCTGGGCTACCCGGAAGCCAACCGCGACTCGCTCTTCGGGTTGTTCGCGCCTGCGGGCACGCCCGCGCCCGTGGTGCAGCGCATCAACCAGGAGGTCGAGCGCCTGCTGCGGCAGGACGACACCCTGCGCCGCCGCCTGCGCGAGGCCCACAACCTGCCGGCCGGCGGCAGCGCCGAGGACTTCTTGCGCGAGATCGCCGCCGACCGGCGCCGCAACCGGGCGCTGGTGGCCGCCCGGCCTGCCGCCTTCGACTGAGAAGGTGAGCGACCCGCGCGCGACGCCGGTCAGCGACGCCGGGCCGGGACGGTGGCGCGCGGTGGAGGGAGCGGTTCGGCCGGCGTTGCCTGTGGGGCCGGTGCCGCTGGTGCCGGCGTTGAGGCAGTCCCCGGCGCGGGATTTCCATAGCCGTTGAGAAACGCATCGATGGCCCGCCGTGCATAGGCCCGCAACTGCGCCCGCGTCCACGCCTGCTCGAAGCCCAGCATCCGGGGCAGCATCGTCTCCGCATCGAGCAGCGCGCTCAGGTGCCGGGCGGCGATGAGCGGATCGGTCTGCCGCATGCTGCCGCGCTGCATGTGCAGCTCCAGGAAGGTCGCCAGCTCCTGCATCCCCTTTCGCGGCCCTTGCTCATAGAACTGGCGGCCCACATCGCTGCGGCCCGCCTCGGCAATCACGGCGCGTTGCGCCTGGACGGCCTCGGGCGAGCAGGCGGCGATGAGGAACTTCTCTCCATAGCGGCGCAGCGCCGGCTCGAACTCGTCGTCTTCCTTGCCGAGCGCGTCGAAGATCGGCTCGAAGTGCGACTCCGCTGCGGCGATGGTCACGGCCACGAAGAGCTCGTCCTTGGAGCTGAAGTAGCCGTACAGCGTGGCCTTCGAACTCGCGGCCCGGGCGGCGATGTCCCCCATCGAGGCGCCCTCGAACCCCTTCTCGCGGAAAACCTGCGATGCAGCCAGCAGCAGCATGTCTCGTTTGGCTTTGGTCTTGACCCTCAATTCGATTCCTTTTCCGAACTCACCCGTTCATTATTGGTTGACGAGCGAGGACCGTCAAACTACATTCCAGTCTTAACAGTACCGTACGGTACGGTATTGAAAACTGAACTTACGGCGGGTGCCGCGCTTCCATGGAGGAAAAAACGATGCGTCCCTCTCTCACATTCGTCTCGACCATTTCGGTCGCGCTGGCGTCCGCCTGCATCCTGGTCGCCTGCGGCAAGCCGCCGGGCGGCGCGCCGCCAGCCGCCGGCACGCCGGAGGTGGGCGTCATCACGCTGCAGCCGCAGCGCCTGGCCATCACCACCGAACTGCCGGGCCGCACCTCCGCCTCGCTGGTGGCGGACGTGCGCCCGCAGGTGGCGGGCATCGTCAAGGCGCGCAAGTTCCGCGAGGGCGGCGACGTCAAGGCCGGCGAGACGCTCTACCAGATCGACCCCGCCACTTACCAGGCCCAGTACGACGCCAACGTGGCGGCGCTGGCCAAGGCACGCGCCAGCCTGACCACCACCCGGCTCAAGGCGCAGCGCTACAAGGAGCTCGTGGCCATCAAGGCCGTGAGCCAGCAGGACTACGACGACGCGGCTGCCGCACTGGAACAGGGCGAGGCCGACGTGGCCTCGGCCAAGGCCAATGTCGAGACCAGTCGCATCAACCTGGCCTATGCCCGCATCGAGGCGCCGATCTCCGGCCGCATCGGCAAGTCGTCCGTGACGGCAGGCGCCCTGGTCACCGCCAACCAGTCGACGGCACTGGCGACGATCCAGCAGCTCGACCCGATCTATGTCGATGTGACGCAGTCCAGCGCCGCCTTGCTCCAGCTGCGCCAGGCCATGGCGCGCGGCGACCTGCAGACCGGCACGGCCGGCGCCGCACGCGTGCGGCTGCTGCTGGAGGACGGCAGCAGCTATCCGCTGGAAGGCAAGCTGGAGTTCTCCGACGTCACGGTCGACACCTCGACCGGCGCCATCACGCTGCGCGCCCTCTTCCCGAACCCGCAAGGCGTGCTGCTGCCCGGCATGTACGTGCGCGCCGTGCTCCAGCAGGGCGTGAAGAGCGATGCACTGACGGTGCCGCAGCAGGCGGTGGTGCGCGACGGCGGTGGCCGGCCGATGGTCTATGTGGTCGATGCGCAGCACAAGCTCCAGCGCCGCATGATCCAGACCGACCGCGAGGCCGGGGACCAGTGGATCGTCCGCTCGGGCCTGCAGGCCGGCGACGTGCTGGTGGTCGACGGGCTGCAGCGCGCGGCGCCCGGCGTCGAGGTCAAGACCACGCCGTGGACGGCTCCGCCCCCGCCCACCGCGACGACGGCTTCGGCCCGCTGATCCCCGGGAACCGCCATGTCACGCTTCTTCATCGACCGCCCCATCTTCGCGTGGGTGCTGGCGATCCTGGTCATGCTGGGCGGGCTGCTGTCCGTCTTTACGCTGCCCATCGCGCAGTACCCCAGCATCGCGCCGCCCGCGATCGCCATTGCCGCCAACTATCCCGGCGCCTCCGCCAAGACGGTGGAGGACACCGTCACCCAGGTCATCGAGCAGAAGATGAAGGGCCTGGACCGGTTGAGCTACATGAGCTCCACCAGCGACTCCACCGGCGCCGTCACCATCACCCTGACCTTCGAGAACGGCACCGATCCGGACACGGCCCAGGTGCAGGTTCAGAACAAGCTCTCGCTGGCCACGCCGCTGTTGCCGCAGGAGGTGCAGCAGCAGGGCGTGACGGTGTCCAAGGCCGTCACCAACTTCCTCACGGTGCTGGCCTTCACCTCCGAGGACGGCAGCATGACCGGCTCCGACCTGTCGGACTATGTCGCCGCCAACGTGCAGGACGCCATCAGCCGCGTGGAAGGCGTGGGCGACATCACGCTCTTCGGCTCGCAATACGCCATGCGCGTATGGCTCAACCCCGACAAGCTCGCGAGCTTCGGCCTCACGCCGCTGGACGTTCAGACCGCCATCCAGGCGCAGAACGCCCAGGTGTCCTCCGGCCAGATCGGTGGGCTGCCGGCCGCGGGCAACCAGCAGATCAATGCCACCATCACCTCGCAGACGCGCCTGAAGACGGCCGCCGAGTTCGAGGACGTGCTGCTGCGCACCCTGACCAACGGGGCGCAGGTGCGCCTGCGCGACGTCGCCCGCATCGAGTTGGGCAGCGAGTCCTACGCGTCCAGCGGGCGCTACAACGGCAAGCCGGCCGCGGGCCTGGCGATCAAGCTGGCCACCAATGCCAACGCCCTCGACACCATCAAGGCGGTCGACGCGCGCATGGCCGAGCTGGAGAAGTTCTTCCCGCCCGGCATGAAGGTGCAGAAGCCCTACGACACCACGCCCTTCGTGCGCATCTCCATCGAGGAGGTCGTCAAGACGCTGGTCGAGGCCGTGGTGCTGGTGTTCCTGGTGATGTACCTCTTCCTGCAGAACTTCCGGGCCACGCTGATCCCGACGATCGCGGTGCCGGTGGTGCTGCTGGGCACCTTCGGCGTGCTGGCGGCCTTCGGCTTCACCATCAACACGCTGACCATGTTCGCGATGGTGCTGGCCATCGGCCTGCTGGTGGACGACGCCATCGTGGTGGTCGAGAACGTCGAACGGGTCATGAGCGAGGAGCACCTGCCGCCCAAGGAGGCCGCGCGCAAGTCCATGGGGCAGATCACCGGGGCGCTGGTGGGCGTCGCGCTGGTGCTGGCGGCGGTGTTCGTGCCCATGGCCTTCTTCGGCGGCTCGGTGGGCGTGATCTATCGCCAGTTCTCCATCACCATCGTGTCGGCCATGACGCTGTCGGTGCTGGTGGCCATGGTGCTTACGCCCGCGCTGTGCGCCACGCTGCTCAAGCCCGTGGCCGGTGACCATGGGCTGGCCACCAAGGGCTTCTTCGGCTGGTTCAACCGCACGTTCGACCGCGGCCAGCGCCGCTACCAGGGCGTGGTGCGCCATGTGCTGAACAAGGGCTGGCGCTACATGGTCCTGTATGCGGTGCTGACCGCCGCCGTCATCGCCGTGTTCCTGAAGGTGCCGGTGGGCTTCCTGCCCGACGAGGACCAGGGCTCCGCCTTCGTGCTCGTGCAACTTCCGCCGGGCGCCACGAGCGCGCGCACGGACGAGGTGCTGCGCAAGGTCGAACACCATTTCCTGGTGGACCAGAAGGACGCGGTGGACGGCATCTTCTCCGTCAACGGCTTCAGCTTTGCGGGCAGCGGCCAGAACACCGGCATGGCCTTCGTCAAGTTCAGGCCCTGGGACGAGCGGCGCGGCGATGCGCTGAGCGTGGCGGGCGTGACGGCCAAGGCCAGCGCCTTCTTCAACACGCTGCGCGGCGCCCGCGTGTTCGCCTTCGCGCCGCCCGCGGTGGCGGAGCTGGGCAATGCGACAGGCTTCGACCTGATGCTGCAGGACCGAGCCAACCTGGGCCATGACGCGCTGATGAAGGCCCGAAACCAGCTGCTGGCCGAGCTGTCCGCCGACAAGCGCCTGGTGGCCGTGCGGCCCAACGGCCAGGAGGACGCGCCCGAGATGAAGCTCAGCATCGACCCGCAGCGGGCCGAGGCGCTGGGCCTGTCCATCGCCGACATCAACGCCACGCTGTCCACCGCCTGGGGCAGCAGCTACGTCAACGACTTCCTCGACCGCGGCCGGGTGAAGAAGGTGATGCTGCAGGCCGATGCGCCCTACCGCATGCAGCCCAGCGACATCGACCGCTGGTACGTGCGCAACGCGAGCGGCGCCATGGTGCCCTTCACCGCCTTCGCCACGGCCAGCTGGGCCAGCGGCTCTCCAAGGCTGGAGCGCTACAACGGCTTTCCCTCCGTGGAGATTCTGGGCATGGCCCTGCCGGGCACCGCGTCCAGCGGCGAGGCGCTGGCCATCGTCGAGCAGGCCGTGGCCAAGCTGCCGCCTGGCTTCGGCTACGAATGGACGGGCATCTCGCGCCAGGAGAAGGCGTCGAGCGGCCAGACCAGTCTGCTGTACGGGCTGTCGATCCTCTTCGTCTTCCTGTGCCTGGCGGCGCTGTACGAAAGCTGGGCGATCCCGCTGTCCGTGGTCATGGTGGTGCCGCTGGGCCTGCTGGGCACGCTGGTGGCGGCGCTGCTCACCTGGAAGATGAACGACGTCTACTTCCAGGTGGGCCTGCTGACCACCATCGGCCTGGCATCGAAGAACGCCATCCTGATCGTGGAGTTCGCCAAGGACCTGCATGCCCGCGGCGCCAGCCTCATGGAGTCGGCCCTGGAAGCCGCACGGCTGCGGCTGCGGCCCATCCTGATGACCTCGCTGGCCTTCATCCTGGGGGTGTTGCCGCTGGTGTTCGGCCACGGTGCCGGTGCCGGCGCGCAGAACGCGCTGGGCACGGCGGTGGTGGGCGGCATGGTCTCGGGCACCGTGCTTGCGATCCTCTTCGTGCCGCTGTTCTTCGTGGTGGTGCTGCGCGCGGTCGAACGCCGTGGCCCGCGCCATCCCTCCTCTGAACCCGTTGCCGGCACCCTGCCGGCCGAAGGAGCCTGAGATGCGCCGCATCGCCTTCACCCTCGCCCCCGTGGCGTTGGCCGCGGCCCTGGCCGGCTGCAGCCTGATGCCAGCCTACGAGCGGCCCGCCCTGCCCGTGCAGGACGCCTACGCCGGCGACGCCGGCAAGGCCACCGAGCAGCCGGTCGCCGACCTGGGCTGGCGCGACGTGTTCCGCTCGCCGCAGCTGCAGCAGCTCATCGACATGAGCCTGGCCAACAACCGCGACCTGCGCGTCGCGGTGCTCAACATCGAGAAGGCGCGGGCCCAGTACCGGGTGCAGGACGCGGCCCGCTGGCCCACGGTGAGCGCCAACGCCAGCGGCAGCAGCAGCCGCACGCCGGCCGACCTGTCCGCAACGGGCGATGTGCTGATCGCCCACCAGTCCAGCGTGTCGGTGGGCATCAGCGCCTACGAGCTGGACCTGTTCGGCCGCGTGCGCAGCCTGAGCGCGCAGGCACTGCAGCAGTTCCTCTCGACCAGCGAGGCACGACGCGCCACGCAGGTGACGCTCGTCTCCGAAGTGGCCAGCGCCTACCTGACGCTGGCCGCCGACCAGGACCGGCTGACGCTGGCACGCCAGACCCTGGCGGACCAGAGCGAGACGCTCGCGCTGCAACAGCGCCTGCAGGACCTGGGCCAGGCCTCGGCACTGACGGTCAGCCAGGCGCGCACCAGCGTCGAGACCGCCCGCGTCGACGTCGAGAACTACACCGGACAGGTGGCGCAGGACCGCAACGCCCTGGTGCTGCTGGTCGGCGCCCCGGTGCCGGCGCAGCTGCTGCCCGACTCGCTGGCGGCCGCGGCCGACCTGAGCGAAGGCCCGCTGGCGACCATTCCGCCGGGCCTGCCCTCGCAGTTGCTGCAGCGCCGGCCCGACATCGTGGAGGCCGAGCACGACCTGAAGGCGGCCAATGCCTCCATCGGCGCCGCCCGTGCCGCTTTCTACCCGCGCATCAGCCTGACGGCCTCGGCCGGCACGGCCAGCACCGAGCTGTCGCAGCTGTTCAAGGCGGGTTCGGGCAGCTGGAGCTTCGTGCCGCAGCTGAGCCTGCCCATCTTCGATGCCGGCACCAACCGCGCCAACCTGGCGGCCGCCCAGGTGAGCCGCGACATCGCCCAGGCGCAGTACGAGAAGGCCATCCAGACCGCCTTCCGAGAGGTCTCGGATGCGCTCGCGCAGCGCAGCGCGCTGTCGCGCCAGATCGATGCCCAGAAAGCGTTGGTCGACGCCAACGCCGAGAGCTACCGCCTATCGCAGGCCCGCTTCAAGGCCGGCGTGGACAGCCACCTGACCGTGCTGAGCTCGCAGCTGTCGCTCTACGCCGCCCAGCAGAACCTCATCGGCACGGAGCTGTCGCACATGACCAACCTGGTGACCTTCTACCGCACCCTCGGCGGCGGATGGTCGGAGCGCTCCGAGCCGGTGGTGGCCCAGGCGCCGCGCTGAAGCCGCCGTCATCTGCGGCCGACGGGCCACAGGCAGGTGAAGACGGCAGCCGGGGGGGCCCGGTCCCGGCGCCACGCCGCCTTCGGACCGCGGGGTTGAGCGGCGGACGATCGGCGAAGGCGCCCCGCCTTGCGGACAATCCGAGGGTGAGTTCCACCCCCATCCGCCGCATCGCCCACCTCGACATGGACGCCTTCTTCGCCTCCGTCGAGCTGCTGCGCTATCCGCAGCTCAAGGGCCTGCCGGTGGTGGTGGGCGGCGGCCGGCGCCGGCTGGAGGAGGTCATCGGCGGCCTGCCGCCCGACACGCCGCTGGACCGCATCCCCGTCTCTGCCTTCCCGCGTCTGGCCGACTACGCGGGTCGCGGCGTGATCACCACCGCCACCTATCCGGCGCGCCAGTTCGGCATCGGCTCGGCCATGGGCATGATGAAGGCCGCCAAGCTGTGCCCGCAGGCGCTGATGCTGCCCACCGACTTCGACGAATACCGCCGCTATTCGCGCGCCTTCAAGAAGATCGTGACCGACATCGCCCCCGTGATGCAGGACCGCGGCGTGGACGAGGTCTACATCGACTTCACCGACGTGCCCGGCGGGCAGCGCGAAGGCGGGCGGGTGCTGGCGCGGCTGATCCAGAAGTCCATCTTCGACACCACGGGCCTGACCTGCTCCATCGGCGTGGCGCCCAACAAGCTGCTGGCCAAGATGGCCAGCGAGTTCGACAAGCCCAACGGCATCACCGTGCTCTACGAACACGAACTGGCCGACCGCATCTGGCCCCTGCCCGTGCGCAAGGTCAACGGCATCGGGCCCAAGGCCGAGGCCAAGATGACGCGGATGGGCCTGCACACCATCGGCGACCTGGTCAAATGCGAGCGCGCCTGGCTGGTGCAGCACTTCGGCAAAGCCTACGGCGCCTGGCTTCACGAGGTGGCCTGGGGCCGCGACGACCGTCCGGTGGAGACCGAGAGCGAGCCCGTGTCCATGAGCCGCGAGACCACCTTCGAGCGCGACCTGCATGCCGTGCGCGACCGGGCCGAGCTCGGCGCCATCTTCACCCGCCTGTGCGAGAAGGTGGCGGAGGACCTGCAGCGCAAGGGCTACGTGGGCCGCACCATCGGCGTGAAGCTGCGTTATGCCGACTTCAAGACCGCCACGCGCGACCAGTCGCTGGAGCTCTACACCGCCGATGCGAAGCTGATCCGCCGCACCGCCGGCCTGGCCCTCAAGCGCGTGCCGCTGGATCGGCCGCTGCGCCTGCTGGGCGTGCGCGTGGGCGCACTGGTGAAGGCGGGCAGCGCCGAGGCGCAGGCGCCCGTGCGCCGCGGCGCCGGCAAGCCGCCTGCGCCCGCAGGCCCGATGACCGCCTCGCTGTTCTGACGCGACCGAGCAGCAGCGGCTTCACGCCCCGGCTCGCGGGCGTACCCGGTGCACGACCGGCGTCCTACAGCCGGACGCTTCAGGCCATGGCAGCTTGCGGGCAAACAGCCCGCACCATGCTCGACGCCACCACCCCCGCCCACCATGAACCGGCTGCCGTGCCGGCGCCCACGCCCATCGGCAACG
This sequence comes from Pseudacidovorax intermedius, assembly GCF_003350475.1. Taxonomy (GTDB): domain Bacteria; phylum Pseudomonadota; class Gammaproteobacteria; order Burkholderiales; family Burkholderiaceae_C; genus Xenophilus; species Xenophilus intermedius. The sequence goes on along the minus strand of NZ_QQAV01000006.1, from coordinate 102,004 downwards.
GCCTCGTCTATGTCTCCAGCGAGATGCCCGGCATCGAGCGCGTGCGCGACGGCGAGGGCTTCCGCTACCGCGACGCCGAGGGCCACTGGATCCGCGACGAGGACGAGATCGCCCGCATCCGCAAGCTGGCGATCCCGCCAGCCTATGAGCAGGTCTGGATCTGCCCGCTGGCCAACGGCCACCTGCAGGCGACGGGCCTGGATGCACGCGGGCGGCGGCAGTACCGCTACCACGCGGACTGGCGGCTGCTGAAGGACGAAGCCAAGTTCGAGCGGCTGGAGCAATTCGGTCAGGCCCTGCCCCGCATCCGCGCCCGTGTCCAGCGCGACCTGGACAAGGCGCACGGCAAGCCCTCGCGGTCGGCGGTGCTGGCCGCCATCGTGCGGCTGCTCGACACCACCTACCTGCGCGTTGGCAACGAGGAATATGCGCGGACCAACAAGTCCTTCGGCCTGACGACGCTGCGCAACCGGCACCTGCAGTCGACCCGCGGCCGGCTCACGCTGCGCTTTCGCGGCAAGAGCGGCGTGATGCACGAGGCCGAGGTGGGCGACAAGCGCGTCGCGCGCGTGGTGCGCCAGTGCCAGCAGCTGCCGGGCCAGGCCCTGTTCCAGTACCTGGACGAGGACGGCGAGCAGCGCCATGTGAGCTCGGGGGACGTCAACGACTACCTGCGCGAGGCGACCGGCGGCGAGTTCACGGCCAAGGACTTCCGCACCTGGCACGGCTCGGTGCAGGCGCTGGAGCTCACGCGGCTGGCCTGCGACCGGCAGACGGAGGAACCAACCGGCCTGCGCATCCGCGCCAAGGAGATCCTGGCCGCCGTGGCCAAGCAGCTCGGGAACACGCCGGCGGTCTGCCGCAAGGCCTACATCCACCCCGCGGTGCTGGAGCTGGGCGGCAAACTCTCGGCGGACGCCGAGGCGATGTCGAAGGTGTGGGACGGCCTCGGCACGGCGCGCACCCGGCGTGGCCTGCTGGCGGCGGAGGGACGGCTGATGGACTTCCTGCGCCGCCACCGACTGACGCTGGCGCGCGAGGCGCGTCAACTCAATCGGCTTTCAGCGACAGCACGACCTCGTCGCGCCCGATCGTGATGGTGCGGCCCAGGTCGTCGGCCAGGCTCTGCAGGCAGACGGCGTCGATGGCCAGGCTGCGTGGGGCGCGGTGCTGCATCAACTCCGCGTCCTCGCGGCCATCCGGCTTGGGCGCGACGCGCACCCGCACCAAGTGGGGCTCGTCGCCGGGTTCGATGCGCACCAGCACCGGCTCCTCGGTCTGGTCATGCAGGTGGCCCAGCGCGCCCAACAGCAGGTAGCGCAAGGCTGCACCGTCGGGCCAGCGCTCTTCGTTCTGTGCAGCGGCATCAAGGCGCTCGTCGATCTCCAGCGAGAGCCCATTGAGGTCGAAGGCTGCACGCATGAGGCCGGCGCACTGGCGCACCAGCTCGCCACGTGCCAGCCCTTCATCGGCGGTGGCCAGCTCCCAGTCGCGCAAGGCGCGCACCGAATCGACCAGCATCGCCAGCTGGTCGCTCGCCTGGTCCACCCGCTGCACGCATGCGCTGCCGTCCACCGGATCGGCCCCGGCCTGGCGCTTGAGCATCAGCAGCGTCATGCGCAGCAGCGACACCGGCCCGGCCATCTCGTGGCGGAGGGCGGGCAGCGCACGCATCAGCAGTTCGTGCCGGACGCCGGCGGCGATCCAGCTGCGGGCGCTGGGGGAGGCCTTCATGCGGACGCCGGTCGCGCCAGCAGCCGGTCGAGCGCATCGAAGTCGATCGGCTTTTGCAGGTAGTGGTCGAAATACGGCACGGCCTGGGCGCCTGCAGCGTCCCCGGCGCCGTAGCCCGAAATGGCCACCAGCAGCAGCGGCCGGTCGCCGGCATTGCTGCGCAGGTGTTGCGCCACCTCGGTGCCGGGACGGTCGGGCAGCGTGAGATCGACCAGCGCGACGTCGTAGCTGTCCTGCGAGAAGGCATCGATGGCCTCCTGCGCGGTATGCGCACAGCGGGCCTGGTGGTCCTGCAGGACGATCAGCTCCTGCAGCAGCTCGGCCGCGGAGACGTTGTCGTCGACGATGAGCACGTTCAAGCGGAATGTCCTCGCGCGTTGTGTCTGAATGGAAGGCCGCGCCGGGGTCGGCTGCCGGTGGGGCAGTATGCGCGCCGCCGTCCGTCCAGGCTGTAGGAGCATGCCGACGGCGCGTCCCGGGGCTTGATGCCGGCCGGCGCCCCGGGTCACTGCCGGGCCGTGCGGATGTTCGGCGGCAGCGCCTGCGGCCAGCTGGTCCGGAAGGGATTGATGTCCAGCCCGCCGCGGCGGGTGTAGCGGCAGTACACGGCCAGCCGCGTGGGGGCGCAGCGGCGCCAGATGTCCGTGAAGATGCGCTCGGCGCAGGGCTCGTGGAATTCGTTGTGGTTGCGAAAGCTCACGATGTAGCGCAGCAGCCCTTCCTGGTCGATGGGCGGGCCGCTGTAGCTGATCTGCACGCTGCCCCAGTCGGGCTGGCCGGTGACGCGGCAGTTGCTCTTGAGCAGGCGGCTGGTGAGCGTCTCGTTGACCGAGGGCTCGCCCGGCACGGTGCGCAGCAGCGCGGGATTCGGCGCGTAGTCGGAGCAGTCCACGTCCAGCCGGTCGAGGTCCAGCCCTTGCAGCTCCTCCACCCGCTCCGCCTCGAACTGGGCCGGCGGCAGCAGCCTGACCCCCACGCTGCCGCTGCGCTCGCTGCCGCGCCACACGGCCTCGCCCAAATCGGTGCGCAGGCGCTCGCGCACCGCCTCGGCATCGGTGAAGGTGCTGCTGTTGAAGCTGTTGAGGTAGAGCTTGAAGGACTTGCTCTCGATGATGTTGGGCGTCTCGCAGGGCACCGTGAAGTGCGCGATGGCCAGCTGGGGCTTGCCGCGTGGGTTGAGCCACGACAGCTCGAAGGCGGTCCACAGGTCGGCGCCGAAGAAGGGCAGCCGCTGCGTGTCGATGCCCATCTCCTCGCGCTGCAGGGCGCGCGGCAGGGGAAAGAGCAGCGAGGGGTCGTAGCGGTCGACGTAGGCCGAGGCCCGGCCCAGCTGCGACTGCTCGGGGGTGTTGTCCAGACTCATGCCGCCGATTGTCGGCGGGCGTCGGCGTCCTGAAGAAAGGGAAGGACATGCCCCGCCAGCTGGGCCGCGACGGCCGGCGGCCAGTCATGACCCATGCCGGGGATGCCGACGAAGCGTGCGCCCGGAATGCGGCGCGCGGTGTCGCGGCCGCATTCGATGGGCAGCAGCGGGTCGGCCTCGCCGTGCAGCACCAGCGCCGGGCAGACGATCCGCGAAAGAAGCGCGGGCCGTTCGCTGTCGGCCCAGATGGCCAGCAGCTGGCGCTGCGTGCCCGCCGGGTCGTAGTTGCGGCGCAGGGCGGTGCGCACCTGCTCGCGCAGCACGGCGTCGTCCAGCGGCCAGGCGGGGCTCTGGATCAGGCGCAGCAGGCCGACGCTGTGGTCCACCAGGGCGTCCTCGCCGGCACTGCGGCGCGGCGGCCGGCGCAGCATCGCGGCAGCCACCTCGGCCCGGGGGCCGGGCAGGTGGCGGGCCCCGCTGCTGCTCATGACGCTGGTCAGGCTGAGCACGCGATCCGGCGCCGTGGCCGCCATGCGCTGGACGATCATCCCGCCCATGGAGACGCCCAGCACATGCGCCTGGGCGATGCCCAGTGCGTCGAGCAGGCCCAGCGCATCGCCCGCCATGTCCTGCAGGCCGTAGGGCACGTCCAGCGCCAGACCCATGCGCATGCGAAGCGCCTGCCACATCAGGTTGCTGCGCGCGGCATCGTGCAGGTGGGTGGAGAGGCCCGCATCCCGGTTGTCGTGGCGCAGCACGCGGTAGCCGGCGCCGGTGAGTGCATCGACCAGCGCGGCCGGCCAGGCGATGAGCTGCATGCCCAGGCCCATGACGAGGAGCACCGGGGGGCCGGAGCCGCCGCTGTCCTGGAAGGCGATGTCGATGCCGTTGGCGCGGGCGGTGCCGGATGTCATCGCGACGCGATCCCGCTCACTTGAATTCGCCCTCTCGCAGCCACTTGGTGGCCACCCATTTCTCGCCCGCCTCCACCGGCGCGCCGCCGTGCAGCGTCTTGGTGGTGGGATGCGGCCGGTCGTAGGAGAAGAAGACGCCCGTGCCCCGCACCGGCGCCACGGCCAGGCCCACGTCCGGGAAGGTGGTGGCACCGCCGCGCTCGGGCTCCTGCAGGTACATCACCAGCGTGCCCACGCGCTGGCCGCCACGGCGCAGGATGGTGGGCGTGCCGGGCTCGCCGGGGTCGAAGTAGTCGTAGTGCGGCCGGTACTGCGCGCCGGGCGAGTAGCGCAGGATCTGCAGCCCCTCCCCCCGCTCCACCGGCCAGTTCAGCAACCGGGCGATGCGGGCCTCGATGCGGGTCACCAGCTCGCTCTCGCCGCGCTGGAAGAACATCCCGTCGCTGGTGCGGTCGGCGTTGACGGCCTCGCCGCCGGTCTTGGTCTCGACGGTGAGCGAGCGGGCCAGCCGGGCGCGGGCCGCCTCGATCAGCCCCTCGCATTCCTCGTCGCTGAGCAACTGGCCGAAGACGACCACGCGCGGCTGGGCCAGCGTCTGCATCACCTGCACCCGGCGGTCACCGGCGTCGAGGTAGAGCGGGTCACCGTCGAGCCGGGGCTCGGGCATCTCGGTGCGCCTGGGCGGCGGCTCGGCGGGTGCGCCGCGCTCCAGTTCGGCCAGCGCCATGTCGGTCGCATCGTCGCGCCAGCCGGCGGCATGCATCGACGCGCGCAGCGTGGCGACGGAATGGCCGGCAGCGAGTTGGGACTGGATCCACTGCCGGAGTTCGGGGGTGAGGGCTTGCATGCGCTGGGACTCCCTGGGCTTGGGCCGAATGCGTCAGGATACCTTTCAGCCGCGACGGAACACCAGCCGGTCCGGCTGCGAGACCTCGGGCGCGAAGGCATAGCCTTCGAGGTCGAAGGCCTCCAGCCGGCGCGGCGTGGCCGCCTTGTGCAGCACGGCCCAGCGCGCCATCAGGCCGCGGGCGCGCTTGGCATAGAAGCTCACGATCTTGTAGTCGTCGCCTTTGCGCTCCTGGAACACGCATTCGACCACGCGGGCCTTGAGCGCCTTCCGGTCCACGGCCTTGAAGTATTCCTGCGAGGCCAGGTTGACCACCACCGGCGTACGGTCCGCGGCCAGGCGCTCGTTGAGCCACAGCGAGATGCGATCGCCCCAGAAGGCATACAGGTCCTTGCCCTTCGGGTTAGCCAGGGCTGTGCCCATCTCCAGGCGATAGGGCTGCAGCCGGTCCAGCGGACGCAGCACGCCGTAGAGGCCGCTGAGGATCACCACATGGTCCTGCGCCCAGCCCAGCTGCGAGGCGCTCAGGCTGCGCGCGTCCAGCCCACCGTAGACGTCGCCGTCGAAGGCCAGCGCGGCCTGGCGGGCATTCTTCGCCGTTCCCTTGGGCGCCCAGGCCTCGTAGCGGGCGGCGTTGAGGGCGGCCAGCTTGTCCGACAGGTGCATCAGCTCGGCCACCTGCAGCGGCGACTTCTGGCGCAGCAGGCCGATCAGCTCGGCGGCGGGGCCGCGGGCGCCCTCGAACACGGGCTGGGTGGCGGGCAGGTCTTCGGGGACGGGCGCTTCGTAATCGAGCGACTTGGCGGGCGAGAGCAGGAAGAGCATCGGGGAATTATGGAAGACCCGGAGACTGGGGGAGCGCCCCGTAAAATTGCCCGCTTCCCGTCTTCGAACCTCCACGGCATGCCAGCGCCCGCCAGCGTGCCCTGACTCCATCCGCCCATGAGCGACACCCCCCTGCAACCCGGCCTCCAGAGCCTCGCCAAGTCCTTCGAACCTGCCGCCATCGAGGCCCACTGGGGCCCCGAGTGGGAGCGCCGCGGCTATGCGAAGGCGGGCTTCCGCGGCACGCAGGCGCCCCAGGCCGGCGCGCCCTCCTTCGCCATCCAGCTGCCGCCGCCCAACGTGACCGGCACGCTGCACATGGGCCATGCCTTCAACCAGACGATCATGGACAGCCTGACGCGCTACCACCGCATGGCGGGCGCGAACACGCTGTGGGTGCCGGGCACCGACCATGCCGGCATCGCCACGCAGATCGTGGTGGAGCGCCAGCTGCAGGGCCAGGGCACCAGCCGCCACGACCTGGGCCGCAAGAACTTCGTCGCCCGCGTGTGGGAGTGGAAGGAACAGTCCGGCAACACCATCACCCAGCAGATGCGCCGCATGGGCGACACGGTGGACTGGAGCCGCGAGTACTTCACCATGGACGACAAGCTCTCCACGGTGGTGACCGACACCTTCGTGCGCCTGTACGAGCAGGGCCTGATCTACCGCGGCAAGCGGCTCGTGAACTGGGACCCGGTGCTGATGTCCGCCGTCTCCGACCTGGAGGTGGAGAGCGAGGAGGAAGAAGGCGCGCTGTGGCACATCGCCTACCCGCTCGAAGACGGCAGCGGCAGCCTGACGGTGGCCACCACCCGGCCCGAGACCATGCTGGGCGACGTGGCCGTGATGGTCCACCCGGAGGACGAGCGCTACACCGCCCTGATCGGCAAGCAGGTGCGCCTGCCGCTGGTGGACCGGCTGATCCCCATCATTGTCGACGACTACGTGGACCGCGAGTTCGGCACCGGCGTGGTCAAGGTCACGCCCGCGCACGACCACAACGACTATGCGGTTGGCCAGCGCCATGGCCTGGCCATCATCGGCGTGCTGACGCTGGACGCGAAGATCAACGACAACGCACCCGAGGCCTACCGCGGCCTGGACCGCTTCGCTGCCCGCAAGAAGATCGTGGCCGACCTGGAGGCCGCCGGAGCGCTGGTCGAGACCAAGAAGCACAGGCTGATGGTGCCGCGCTGCGCCCGCACCGGCCAGGTGGTCGAACCCATGCTGACCGACCAATGGTTCGTGGCGATGACCAAGGTCAGTGAGCAGGATCCCACCGGCAAGAGCATTGCGCAGAAGGCCATCGACGCCGTGCAGTCGGGCCAGGTGCGCTTCGTGCCCGAGAACTGGGTCAACACCTACAACCAGTGGATGAACAACATCCAGGACTGGTGCATCAGCCGCCAGCTCTGGTGGGGCCACCAGATCCCCGCCTGGTACGACGAGGATGGCCGCGTCTACGTAGCCCGCAACGAGGAGGAGGCGCAGAAGCAGGCGCCCGGCAAGGCCCTCATGCGCGACCCGGACGTTCTGGACACCTGGTATTCGTCAGCGCTGGTGCCGTTCTCGTCGCTCGGCTGGCCCGAAGCACTTGAAGACGGCAACGCCCTCAAGGACTACGACCTCTACCTGCCCTCCACCGTGCTGGTGACCGGCTACGACATCATCTTCTTCTGGGTCGCCCGGATGATCATGATGACCACGCACTTCACCGGCCGCGTGCCCTTCAAGCATGTCTACATCCACGGCCTGGTGCGCGACGCGCAGGGCAAGAAGATGAGCAAGTCCGAAGGCAACGTGCTCGACCCGGTGGACCTGATCGACGGCATCGCGCTGGAACCGCTGCTGGACAAGCGCACCCAGGGCCTGCGCAAGCCCGAGACCGCGCCGCAGGTGCGCAAGAACACGCAAAAGGAGTTCCCCGAGGGCATCCCGGCCTACGGTGCCGACGCGCTGCGCTTCACCTTCGCGGCGCTGGCCTCGCTGGGCCGCAGCATCAACTTCGACAGCAAGCGCTGCGAGGGTTACCGCAACTTCTGCAACAAGCTGTGGAACGCCACCCGCTTCGTGCTGATGAACTGCGAGGGCCAGGACTGCGGGCTGATGGACCACACCAAGGCCGACTGCGCCCCGGGTGGCAAGGCCCATGGCTACATGCGCTTCAGCCAGGCCGACCGCTGGATCGCCTCGCGCCTGCAGCGCGTGGAGCAGGAAGTGGCCCAGGGCTTCGCCGAGTACCGCCTGGACAACGTGGCCAACGCCATCTACCAGTTCGCCTGGGACGAGTTCTGCGACTGGTACCTGGAGATCGCCAAGGTGCAGATCCAGACCGGCAACGAGGCCGAGCAGCGCGCCACCCGCCGCACGCTGATCCGCACGCTGGAGACGCTGCTGCGCCTGGCGCATCCGATCATTCCCTTCATCACCGAGGAGCTGTGGCAGAAGGTGGCGCCCGTCGCCGGCCGCGAAGGCGCGTCGATCATGGTCGCCGCCTACCCCGTCGCCCAACCCGAGAAGATCGACGAGGCCGCCGAGGCCCACGTGGCCAAGCTCAAGGCGCTGGTCGCCTCCTGCCGCACGCTGCGTGGCGAGATGAACGTCTCGCCCGCCCAGCGCCTGCCGCTGTACGTGGTGGGCGATGCCGACTTCGTGCGCAAGGCCGCGCCGGTGCTCCAGGCCCTGGCCAAGTTGAGCGAGGTCAAGGTTTTTGACGATGAAGCCGCCTGGACCGCCGCGGCGCAGGCCGCGCCGGTGGCCGTCGTCGGCGAGGCGCGGCTGGCGCTGCACGTCGAGATCGACGTGGCCGCCGAGCGCGTGCGCCTGGGCAAGGAAGTCGCCCGCATCCAGGGCGAGATGGCCAAGGCCCAGGGCAAGCTGGGCAACGAGGCCTTCGTGGCCAAGGCGCCGCCGGCGGTCATCGCCCAGGAAAAGCAGAGATTGGCCGACTTTGGCGCCGCGCTGACACGTTTGCAGGAACAACTCGTGCGACTTGGCTGACAGCGCAGTCAAATGCGTGCAGTAGCATTGACCGATTCACGAATTTCAACTCTCCTGCACACACGCATGCCCACTTCCAGACGCATCCGCAAGGCCGTTTTCCCAGTGGCCGGCTTCGGCACCCGGTTCCTGCCTGCCACCAAGGCGCAGCCCAAGGAAATGCTGCCCGTGGTGGACAAGCCCCTGATCCAGTACGCCGTGGAAGAGGCTTATGCCGCGGGCATCCGCGACATGATCTTCGTGACCGGCCGCAACAAGCGGGCCATCGAGGACCACTACGACACGGCCTACGAGCTGGAAAGCCAGCTCGAAGCCAGCGGCAAGAACGCCCTGCTGCGCATCGCCCGCTCGGTGGCGCCCGAGGACATGACCTGCTCCTACGTGCGCCAGCCGCGCATGCTGGGCCTGGGCCATGCGGTGCTGTGCGCCGAGCATCTGGTGGGCGACGAGCCCTTCGCCGTGCTGCTGGCGGACGACCTGATGGTCGGCCCCGACGGTGGCGAGGGCGTGCTGTCGCAGATGGTGCGCACGTACAACAACCTCGGCGGCTCGGTGCTGGCCGTGCAGGAAGTGCCGCTCGATCAGGTGAAGCGCTACGGCATCGTGGCCGGCGACGCGATGGGCGACGGCCTCACGCAGGTGCGCGCCATGGTCGAGAAGCCCTCGCCCGAGAACGCACCGTCGCGCCTGGGCGTGGCCGGCCGCTATGTGCTAACCCCGGGCGTGTTCGAGGAGATCCGTCGCCAGCCCAAGGGCGCCGGCGGCGAGATCCAGCTGACCGACGGCATCGCCTCGCTGATGAAGAAGGAAAGCGTCTACGCCTATTCGTACAAGGGCGTGCGCTACGACTGCGGCAGCAAGGAAGGCTTCCTGCAGGCCACCGTCGAACTGGCGCTGGCGCACCCTGAGGTGGGCGGCTTCTTCAAGGACTACCTCAAGAGCCTGCCGCTCTGAGCGGTCTCATCCGCTGGTGAAGAACGAAAGGGGCCTCGCGGCCCCTTTCTGCTTCTGGCGGCCTGCGCCGGCTCAGCGGCGCCGCAGCACGTGGATGAACTCCGCGCCGACGGTCTCCTGCGACACCAGCCCGTGGCCGGTCTGGCGCGCGAAGGCCTGGAAGTCGCGGATGGAGCCCGGATCGGTGGCCACGACCTTGAGCAACTGGCCGCTGGCCATGTCGTTCAAGGCCTTCTTGGCCTTGAGGATGGGCAGCGGGCAGTTCAGCCCGCGGGTGTCGATTTCCTTGTCGATGGCGATGTCGGTCATGGGTCTTTGTTGCGCGGCGCGGTTCAGGTGGACAGCCCGCGGCGGCGCTCTTCGTTCTCTTCGGCGGTGAAGAACACCGGCTCGTGCCCCCGCGTGCGCAGCCAGTCGGCCAGCGCATAGCCGGTGCCGGCGGGCCAGCACTTGAGGTCGGCCAGGTCGTACAGGCGCCAGTCCACCAGCTCGGGCGAGAGCTTCACCTCGCCCTCGGCCACCACGTGGTAGGCAATGATGACCTGGTTCATGCGCTGGAAGTCGTAGGCGCCCACGATGCCGCAGCTGATCACGTCGAGGTTGGTCTCTTCCTTGACCTCGCGGGCGATGCCTTCGGTGGGCGTTTCGCCGGCCTCCATGAAGCCGGTGATCAGCGCAAACATCTTCGGTGGCCAGGCCGCATTGCGCGCCAGCAGCACCTGCCCGTTGTATTCGACGATGGCGGCCAGCACCGGCGTCGGGTTGTTCCAGTGCGTGTGGCCACAGGCCGGGCAGCGCAGGCGGGCCTTGGGGCCGCCGTCTTCCATCATCTCGATCCATTCGAGCGGCGTGGCACAGGCCTGGCAGAACTTGGGCAGGTTGTTCAAGGACGGGGTCTCCGATGTCGTCGTTGTGGTGGTTGTGGGTTCGACGCAGAGGCGGCACTCAGGCCGGAAACACGCCGGTGGAAAGATAGCGGTCGCCGCGGTCGCAGACGATGAAGACGATGGTCGCGTTCTCCACCGTGCGGGCGATCTCCAGCGCCACCCACAGCGCTCCGGCGGCCGAGATGCCACCGAAGATGCCTTCTTCGCGCGCCAGCCGGCGGGCCATCTCCTCCGCGCTTTCCTGGCTGACGTTGACCACCTGGTCCACGCGCGTGGGGTCGAAGATCTTGGGCAGGTATTCCTGCGGCCACTTGCGGATGCCCGGGATGCGGGAACCCTCCGCCGGCTGGGCGCCGACGATCTGGATCGCCGGGTTCTTCTCCTTGAGGAAGCGCGACACGCCGGTGATGGTGCCGGTGGTGCCCATGGCGCTCACGAAGTGGGTGATGCGCCCGCCCGTCTGCTCCCACAGCTCGGGGCCGGTGGTCTCGTAGTGGATGCGCGGGTTGTCGGCATTGGCGAACTGGTCCAGCACGCGGCCCTTGCCCTGCGCCACCATCTGCTCGGCAAGGTCGCGGGCGTATTCCATGCCGCCGCTCTTGGGCGTGAGCACCAGTTCGGCGCCATAGGCCTTCATGGTCTGGGCGCGCTCGATGGAAAGGTCCTCCGGCATGATCAGCACCATGCGGTAGCCCTTGATGGCGGCGGCCATGGCCAGCGCGATGCCCGTGTTGCCCGAGGTGGCCTCGATCAGCGTGTCGCCGGGCTTGATCTCGCCGCGCTCCTCGGCGCGCCGGATCATCGACAGGGCCGGCCGGTCCTTGACCGAGCCGGCCGGGTTGTTGCCTTCGAGCTTGCCCAGCACCACGTTGCCGCGGGCGGCATTGGCAGCGGCCTCGATGCGTTGCAGGGCCACCAGCGGCGTCTTGCCGACCGCGTCTTCGATCGTCGGATAGGAATGGGTCATGGTTCTTGCGTAAAAGCCCGCGGCACCGAAGCGGTGTGCTGAGGCACTGTGCCATAATTTTGGGCTGTCTCGACGCTTCGTGCCGGAGTGGTGAAATTGGTAGACGCAGGGGACTCAAAATCCCCCGCCGCAAGGCGTGCCGGTTCGATTCCGGCCTCCGGCACCAACGACTGCGCAGCAGGGCCTTCAACGGCCCGCGCCCGTCGTTCCAACCAGCGTTGCGCGTTCCCGCCTTCCGGCATCCGCAGCCTGCGGGCTGGTCCTCGTCCGAGGGCGCATGCCGGCACGGCTTTCCAGGGAGCCCGCCTCCCCTCGTACTGCGCTGCATTGACCGATACGCCCGACTCCCTTCCCCCAGCTTCCGGCATGAGCGACCGCCCGGCCGCGCCGATGGGTGCTCGCCCCACCGACGAGACCGACGGGTCACGCATGCCACCCGCCGGCAACGCGCCGGACCCGGCCGTCGAATCCGACAGTCCCGCCTCGCTGCGCCAGCGTTTCGGCGAGGCCGCGTCGATGTTCGGCAAGCTCGACACCCGCCCCTTCGACGAGCGCAACCGCCCCGCGCCCTGGTGGTCGCGCTGGCTGCGCCGGCGTTGAGCTGAGCCCCTGATCGATCAGCCCGCGCGGCAGCCGAGCACGGCGTCGCGCACCGCCCGCAGCGCCCGGCCGCAGTCGTCGCGTGTGAGCGGGCCGCCCAGGCACAGGCGCAGGGCCTCGGGCGGCATGCGGTCGGTCGAGAAGGCCTGGCTGGCCACGGCCGCCACGCCCATCTGCTGCAGCTGCTGCGCCAGCTCGGCGCTCACGCAGCGGCCTCCCCCGTCACCCTCATCGCCCTCCAGCGGCAGCCAGGCATGGAAGCCCTGCGGATGCGTGCGCAGGCCCAGGTCGCCCAGCAGCTCACGCGCCAGGGCGCTGCGCCAGCTGCATTCGGCGCGCATGGCATCGAGCGCCTGCGCCGCCAGGCCCGAGCCCAGCCAGTGCGTGACCAGCCCCGTGGTCAAGGGCGAGGCCATCACGGTGGTGGCCCGCAGCGCGCCGGCTAGGCGCTGCGTGGCGGCATCGGTGGGCGCCAGCACGAAGGCATTGCGCAGACCCGCGCCCAGCCACTTGGAAGTGCCGCTCACGTAGTAGGTGAGCGCCGGCGCGAAGTCCGCCAGCGGCGGCGGCACGGCCGGGGCCAGCATGCCGTAGGCGTCGTCCTCGATGATGGGCACGCTGTGGTGGGCGGCGATGTCCGCCAGGGCCTCGCGACGGCCCAGCGACAGCGTGGCGGTGGTCGGGTTGTGCAGGTTGGGGCACAGGTACAGCGCGCCGATGGACGCGCTCTTGCACAGCGTCTCGAAGGACTGCGGCACGATGCCTTCCTCGTCGCACTGCAGCGGCTGCAGCTGCGTGCCCAGCTGCGCGGCGATGGCCTTGAGCCCCGGGTACAGCAGCGACTCCACCGCCAGGCTCTGACCGGGCCGCACCAGCAGGCTGAGCAGCGCCAGCAGCACGCTGTGGATGCCCGGCGCCACCAGCGTGTGCTCGGCACGCGCATGGCCCACCCATTGGCGCAGCCACTGCGCCGCGGCCTCGCGGTCGCGCGGGCTGCCGCCGAAGTCCTGGTAGCGCATCAGCTCGGCCACCGGCGTGGCGGCGACGAAGGCGGCGGCCTCGTCCTGCAGCTGCTGGCCCACGGGATGGTCGTTCAGCTCCGGCGGCATGTTCATCGTCATCTCGGCGCCGGTGCCGCCGCGCAGCGGCAGGCCGATGAAGGAGCCGCGCACATAGGAGCCCAACCCCGGCCGCGACGCGATGAGCCCACGCTCGCGCGCCTGCGCGAAGCCACGCACCACCGTCGTGTAGTTCAGCCCCAGCTGCTGGGCCAGATCGCGCAGCGGCGGCAGGCGGTCACGCGGTGCGAGGCGACCGCGCTGGAGGTCTTCCGCGAGCAGGTCGGGAATGAGCTGATAGGCCGGAAGTTCGCTGTGTCTCAGCCGCGCGGCCCAGTGCGAGAAGGGCATGAAGGAATGGCTTTCAGGCGCTCGGAAAGCTCCGAGTAGAGCGCAATACGCCGCCGACGTGCGGCCCCGGCGCGTGCTTGTTTTGGTGCGCCATGCCATTGATCGGATGCATTGATTGCATCGGCCTGCGGCGCACTGGTGCATCGGGCCTGGCGGGCTCGCAGCGCCATGCCAGGCCGCCGTCGGGCGCATGCGCGCATGCCCATTGGCTTGATCGGCCATTGATCGGCCAGGCCGCCCGGCCAGCGGCCCGTTCCTCGCAAAGAGGCTGGCACCGCAGTGCGATGCGCCGCTTTCTCGAAAGGCCCCGCGCCGCGGCCCCACCCGATCCACCGCCAACCGCAACCGAGGTGCCCATGCCCCAAGTGACCCATCCCGCCGCCCAGAAGGGCGACTTCCTGGTCGACTACGAAGAGAAGGTCTTCGAAGACGTCAAGGCCGAGCCCGGCGAGAAGGCCCTGGTGACCTTCCACACCGTGGCCTTCGAAGGCTCCATCGGCTTCGTGAACCTGCTGCAGGCCACGCGGCTGCAACGCAAGGGCTTCGAGACCTCGATCCTGCTCTACGGCCCCGGCGTGACGCTGGGCGTCAAGCGCGGCTTTCCCAAGCTGGGCGACTCGGCCTTTCCGGGCCACCAGAACTTCAACGAGCAGATCACCAAGTTCATCGCCGAAGGCGGCAAGGTCTACGCCTGCCGCTTCGCGCTGCAGGCCCTGTACGGCCACGGCGAGGGCGCGCTGATCGAAGGCATCCGCCCCATCAACCCGCTGGACGTGCTCGACGTCGTGCTGCTGCACCGCAAGCAGGGCGCCTTCATCCTCGACACCTGGACGCTCTGAGCGTCGCCCCGGAGCAGCCGATGGCCCTGCGGAAGAAGAAGACCGTGCGCGCCGCCGCCGCGCAGATCGCGCCCGACCTGGACAGCGAAGGCGGCACCCTGGCCCGCGTGCTGGAGACGGTGCACGAGGCGGCCCGCCGGGGCGTGGAGCTGATCGTCTTTCCCGAGACCTTCGTGCCCTACTACCCCTACTTCTCCTTCGTGCAGCCGCCGGCGCGCCAGGGCGCGGACCACCTGCTGTTGATGCAGCGCGCGCCCACCGTGCCCGGCCCCATGACCGAGGCCGTGGCTGCCGCCGCGCGGCAAGCCGGCATGGTGGTGGTGCTGGGGGTGAACGAGCGCGACCACGGCAGCCTCTACAACACGCAGCTGGTCTTCGATGCCGACGGCCGGCTCGTGCTCAAGCGCCGCAAGATCACGCCCACCTACCACGAGCGCATGGTCTGGGGCCAGGGAGACGGCAGCGGCCTCAAGGCCGTGGACACGGCCGTGGGCCGCGTCGGTGCCCTCGCCTGCTGGGAGCACTACAACCCGCTGGCCCGCTATGCGCTGATGGCGGACCACGAGCAGATCCACTGCGCCCAGTTCCCGGGCTCGCTGGTCGGGCCGATCTTTGCCGAGCAGATGGGCGTGACCATCCGCCACCACGCACTGGAGTCGGGCTGCTTCGTGATCAACGCCACCGGCTGGCTGCACGACGAGCAGGTGCGCCGGCTGATGCCCGACGAGGCCCTGCAGGGCGCACTGCGCGGCGGCTGCCACAGCGCCATCGTCTCGCCCGAAGGCAAGTACCTGGCTGAGCCGCTGACCGAGGGCGAAGGCCTGGTGGTGGCCGACCTGGACCTGGCGCTGATCGACAAGCGCAAACGCATGATGGATTCGGTGGGCCACTACGCGCGCCCCGAACTGCTGTCGCTGGCCATCCGCCGCGATGCCGCCGCCACGACCCGGCCATTGGCCGCGGGCGAGCCGGCTCTTTTGTCCGACGACATTCCCCTGCCCCCGGAGGCCGCATGAATCCGCAGACAAGACAGCTCATGACCGAACTGCAGACCCGCGGCCTGCGGCTCGAAGCGCCGCAGGCGGGCGCCGCCAGCCGCCGCGGTGGGGCCGGCCCCTCGGACCACAAGGCCGTGACGGTGGACGGCGTGACGCTGATGGTGCCGGTGCACACGCACGGCGCCTTCGACTCGCCCTTCGTCGCCGGCACGCCCGATGCGCAGGGCCGCGCCACGCTGCGCCACGGCACCATCCCGATCGCGCAGCTGAGCTTTCCGAAGGCGCCGCGCTTCTACGGCCGCCAGACGGCCGACGGCATTCCCTATCAGCAGATCGCCACGCTGCACGGCACCGACGTGCTGGCCACCACGGTGCTGCAGACCTGCATCCGCTACGAGAGCCGGCGCAAGGCCTGCCGCTTCTGCGCCATCGGCCAGTCGCTGGCGGCCGGCCGCACCATCGCCCACAAGACGCCCGCGCAACTGGCCGAAGTGGCAAAGGCCGCGGTCGAGCTCGACGGCGTGCGCCACATGGTGATGACCACGGGCACGCCGCCCACCCGCGACCGCGGCGCGCAGGTGCTGTGCGACAGCGCCGCGGCCGTGAAGGCGGCTGTGAACCTGCCCATCCAGGCCCAGTGCGAGCCGCCCGACACCGACGCCTGGTTCCAGCGCCTGAAGGACGCGGGCGTCGACACGCTGGGCATGCACATCGAGGTGGTGGGCGAGGACCTGCGCCGGCAGATCCTGCCCGGCAAGGCCGAGGTGCCCATGGCCCGCTACTGGGAGGCCTTCGAGGCGGCGGTGGCCGTGTTCGGCCGCGGTCAGGTCAGCACCTACCTGCTGGCCGGCCTGGGCGACAGCGCGCAGACCCTGCTGGCCACCAGCGAGCGGCTGCTGGCGCTGGGTGTGTATCCCTTCGTCGTGCCGTTCGTGCCCATCAGCGGCACGCCGCTGGAAGACCATGCGCCGCCCGACGCCGACTTCATGCGCGCGGTGCTGGAGCCGCTGGGCGCGATGGTGCGCCAGGCCGGCCTGCGCGCGGCGGACATCAAGGCCGGCTGCGGCAAGTGCGCCGCGTGCTCGACGCTGTCGGTGTTCGAGGACGCGGCGGCGCCCCTGGCCGAGGCCGCCTGAACGGCAGGTCTCCTGACCTTCTGACCTCCTGCCCTTCTGGCCTCACGAGCGCACGAGCGCACGAGCGCACGCACGCACGACGACGCCACCGAAGCCCGTCCCGCCCGCCCCTCCGCTGGAGCCCCTCTCATGATCCTCGTCGACGCCCAACCCTGGCTCATGCCGGCGCCCCCTGCGCCGCGGGCCGACCACGCCTTCCGCATCCAGTGGGCCAGCCTTCCGTGGATGCAGCGCGACGCCCTGGCGCTGCGCCGGCAGGTGTTCTGCGAGGAGCAGCGCGTGTTCGACCGAGACGACCGCGACGCCATCGACGCGCTGCCCGGCACACGCACGCTGGTCGCCTGTTCCACGCTGGCCGGACTGCCGGACGAGGTGGTCGGCACGGTACGCATCCACGAGGAATCGCCGGGCACCTGGTGGGGCTCGCGCCTGGCCGTCGCGGCGCCCTGGCGGCGGCACGCGCTGCTGGGCAGCGGCCTCATCCGCCTGGCGGTGAGCAGCGCCCATGCCCGCGGCTGCCGCGAGTTTCTGGCCCATGTGCAGATGCAGAACGTGCCGCTGTTCGAGCGCCTGCACTGGCGGCAGGACGGCGTGGCCGACCTCCACGGCCTGCCCCATGCCCTGATGCGCGCCGACCTGCGCCGGTACCCGCCCTGCCACACGCCCGAGGCCGGCTTCGTGCTGGTGGGGAGCCGGACATGAGCACCCAAGGCCCCGAATCCGTTCGCACTGACTCCAGATCCGTTCGCCCTGAGCCTGTCGAAGGGCGGGACGGCGCGTGGCCGGGGCTTCGACAAGCTCAGCCCGAACGGGTAGGGAGCGATCAGCCCGCCCGGCTTCTGCCCCCGCTGCTCGCCGCCCTGCGCGCCGGCCGCGGCTTCGCGCACAAGCGGGACATCGCCCGCGTGATGCAGGCGCTGGACGGCGACGCGCCAGCCGCCATGGGTGAACCGACGGTCATGCCCACCTACGCATCGACCAACGTCCCCAACGGCGACGACTGCGCCGTGCTGCCGTTGCCGGGCGGCGGCCACCAGCTGCTGGCCATCGAAGGGCTGATGCCCGACTTCGTGCAGCAGCAGCCGTGGTTCGCCGGCTACAGCGCCGTGATGGTCAACCTGAGCGACGTGGCCGCGATGGGCGGTCGGCCCACCGCCGTCGTCGACGCGCTCTGGAGTGCCGACGAGGCCACCACGGCCGAGATGCTGCGCGGCATGCGTGCCGCCTGCGCGCAGTACGGCGTGCCGCTGGTCGGCGGCCACACCAACCTGCGCAGCGCCAGCGCGCAACTGGCCGTGGCGGTGCTGGGGCGGGCCGAGCGGCTCATCTCCAGCTTCGCGGCCCGGCCCGGCGACCGCCTGCTGGTCGCCACCGACCTGCGCGGCGCCTGGCAGGGCGATGCGCCCTTCTGGAACGCCAGCACCGCCGCACCCGCGGCACGCCTGCAGGCCGACCTGGCGTTGCTGCCGCAACTGGCCGAGACCGGGCTGGTCGATGCCGGAAAGGACATCAGCATGGCCGGCGTGCTGGGCACGCTGCTGATGCTGCTGGAGTGCTCGGGCTGCGGTGCGCGCGTCGAACTGGACCGCCTGCCCTGCCCCACGCGCGCCCAGGGCGGCCCCGACTGGCATGAGCAGGGCGATGAAGCACAGGCCAGGCGACTGCGCTGGTTGAGTACCTTCCCCAGCTTCGGCTTCGTCCTCGCCGTCCGGCCCGCGCTGGCTGCCGACGTGCAGGCCCGCTTTTCTGAGCACGGCATCGCCTGCGCTGACATCGGCGAGGTGCAGGCCGGCACACGGCTGGACGTGGCCCTGGGCGCAGAGCAGGCCTGCCTGTGGGACTTGGCCGCGTCGGCCTTCATCCTCGGCGGGCCGGCGACATCGGCGACGGTTCCAACGTCAGCTTCAGCTTCGGCTCGCGCCCCGGCGTTGGTCGAGTCCGCGAAGGCGGGCCACCATGCCTGAGCGCCAACACGTCGATCAGGCACGCGCGGGCCTGCACGTCGGCCTCGCCATGCACAGCGTGCTGCCCCGCGGCGGCGTGATCCACACGCTGGAGCTGGCGACCGCCCTCGCCCAACAAGGCGTCGCCGTGACCGTCTTCGCGCCGGTGGAGCCAGGCCAGATCCTGTTCCGCCCGCTGCCCGACGGCCTGGCGCTGCGACTGCAGGCCCTGCCCATGCCGCGCCCCAACGGCACGCTGCTGGCCGACCAGGTGGGCGAGCGCATCGCGGCCCTGCGCGCCGCACTGCCGGCCGCCGCGGCGCGGGCCGGCGTCGATGTGCTGCACGTGCAGGACAGCCTCAACGGCGCCGCGCTGGCGCAGCGCCCACCGGCCATGCCCTGGCTGCGCACCGTGCATCACCTCGACGACTTCACCGATGCACGCCTGGATGCCTGGCAGGCCATGGCCTGGCAGCGCGCCCGGGCCGTCTGCTGCGTCAGCGACACCTGGTTCGACCAGTTGCGAGCCCGGCCCGAAGCACCGCCCGTGCACCGCGTCTTCAATGGCGTGGACCTGCAGCGCTTTCGCCCCCGCCCCGTGGCGGAGGATGCCGCCGCCCTGTCGGCACTGACGGCCGCCGGCCTTGACGATGCGCCGATGTTGCTGGCCCTGGGCGGCGTGGAGGCGCGCAAGAACAGCGCGCGTCTGCTGCGCGCCTTCGCCCGGCTGCGCCGCGAAGTGCCGCAGGCGGCCCGCGCCCGCCTGCTGGTGGCCGGCGGCGCCAGCCTGCTGCAGCACGGTGCCGAACAGCAGCGCTGGCAGGCCGCCCTGGCCGACTGCGGCCTGGACGAAGGCGCCGGCCGGCCGGTCTGGCGCACCGGCCCCCTGCCTGATGCGGCCATCGCCGCCCTCATGCGCCGTGCCCGACTCCTGGCCATGCCCTCGCTCTACGAAGGCTTCGGACTGGTGGCGCTGGAGGCGCTGGCCTGCGGCACGCCGGTGCTGGTCTCGCGCCGGGCGCCCTTCACCGAACACCTGACCGGCAGTCCCGGCGTGAGCTGGTGCGAGCCGGAGGACGAGGCCAGCGTGGCGCTCGGCCTCGCCCGCGCCTGGACCCAGCCGCGCCTGCCGCAGCCGCCCGCCGTCTGCCACACCCACAGCTGGGCCCGCAGTGCCCGCGCCCATCTGCAGGTCTATCGCCAATGCCTGGCATCGACCCTCTCTTCCCTTGCTTCCCAGGACCCCGCCCCATGCCTGCCATGACCTACACCCTGCGCTGGCCCGACGCCAGCGAGACCACCGCCTACTCGCCCTCGCTGGTGATCCAGGACTACTTCGCGCCTGGCCAGGCCTATGCGCTCGACGACTTCCTGCAGAAGCTGCGCGAGGCCACCGGCATCGCCAACGACCGGGTGCGCGCCAAGTTCGGCTTCGCCTGCTCGCGGGCCAGCGACCAGCTGGCCGACATCGAGGCCCGCGTGGCCCGCCACGCCGGCCAACCCGGCGCCCAGGTGCAGGTGCTGGCCTTCGGGCCGGCGGACTGAGCCACGGCCGCGCTTCCTCATCCACGGAGAAACCCATGACCGCTTCCACCTCACTCGCCCCGCACTACCCCGTCGTCGTCATCGGCGGCGGCCAGGCCGGGCTGTCGACCAGCCACTACCTGCAGCAGGCCGGCATCGCGCACGTCGTGCTCGAAAAGCACCGCATCGGCCATGCCTGGCGCGACCAGCGCTGGGACAGCTTCTGCCTGGTCACGCCCAACTGGCAGTGCCGACTGCCCGACTTTCCCTACGACGGCCCGGACCCGAAGGGCTACATGCTGCGCGACGAGATCGTGGCCTACCTGGAGGCCTTCGCCCGCAAGACCCGCCCGCCGGTCATCGAAGGCGTGTCGGTGCAGGGCGTGCGGCGTCATGCCGATGGAGCGCTCGAAGTGAGCACCTCGCTGGGCACCTGCCTGGCCGACCATGTGGTGGTGGCCACCGGCGGCTACGACATCCCCATCGTGCCCGCCTGCGCCCACAGCCTGCCGCCGGCCATCACCCAGCTGCATTCGGTGGACTACCGCAACCCGGCCCAGTTGCCGCCCGGCGAGGTGCTGGTGGTGGGCTCCGGCCAGTCGGGCGTGCAGATCATGGAAGACCTGCACCTGGCCGGCCGCAAGGTGCACCTGGCCGTGGGCTCGGCCCCGCGCTCGCCGCGCGTGTACCGCGGCCGCGAATCCACCGAATGGCTGCACGAGCTGGGCTTCTACAAGCTCACCGTGGACCGTCATCCGCTCGGCGACGAGGCCCGCCACAAGACCAACCACTACATGACCGGCCGCGACGGCGGCCACGAGATCGACCTGCGCCGCTTCGCGCTGGAAGGGGTGCGGTTGTACGGCACGCTGGCCGACATCCACGGCACGCAGGTGAGCTTCCGCCCCGACCTCACGCGCAACCTCGACGAGGCCGACGAGGTGTACTGCAACATCCGCCGCGACATCGACGCCTACATCGCGCGCGCCGGCATCGACGCGCCGGTGGAACCGCCCTTCCAGAAGGTCTGGCAGCCCGACGCCGATCCGACGCTGCTGGACCTGCAGGCGGCCGGCATCACCACCATCGTGTGGGCCATCGGCTTCCGCGCCGACTACCGGTGGATCGACCTCCCCGTCTTCGACGGCCGCGGCCATCCGCGCTTCCGCCGCGGCGTGACGGCCGAGCCGGGTCTCTACTTCGTCGGCCTGCCCTGGCTCAACACCTGGGGCTCGGGTCGCTTCCTGGGCGTGGCGGACGATGCGCGACACCTGGTGGGGGTGATCGGCCAGCGCCTGGCGTCGGCCGCAACTGCCGAGGCGGCCACACCGGAGCGGCTGGCCGCCTGAGCCTGCGTGCGGCCCGGGGGCTCAGGAAGCCCTAAAGCCCGACTTCTTCACCACCGGGCCCCAGCGCTGTGTGTCCGCGTCCATGGTGCGCTGCAGTTCGGCAGCGCTGCCGCCGCCCACATCCAGGCCCAGCGAGGCAAAGCGCTCGCGCACATCGGGCCGGGCCAGCACCTTGTTGACGGCGCGGTTGATCTGATCGATCTCGGCCGCCGGCGTGCGCGCCGGCGCATACATGGCGAACCAGCCCTTGCCGACGATGTCGGCATAGCCCTGCTCCTTGAAGCTGGGCACGTCCGGCAGCATCGCGCTGCGCGTCTCGCCCGAGGTGGCCAGCACCTTGACCTTGCCGGCCTTGGCGTTCTGCTCCCACTCCATGACCACGTCGATGCCGGCCGGCACATGGTTGCCGAGCACCGCCGCCTGCAGCGCCGAGCCGCCATTGAAGGGCACGTGGATCATGTCCACGCCCAGGGCGCTGCCGATCATCTCGCCGAAGAAATGCGGCAGGCTGCCGGCGGCCGGCGAGCCGAAGCTGGCGTTCTGCGGATTGGCCTTGATCCACGCCACGTATTCCTTGAGCGTGCGCGCGGGCGTCTGCGGCGACACCGCCAGGGCGAAGCCGAAGTCGCACAGCCGCACCACGGGCGCGAAATCTTTCTTCGGGTCGTAGTTGAGCTTGGAGAACACCATGGGGGCCAGCACCGGCACCACGATGGGCGTGACCATCACGGTGTTGCCGTCGGGCGCGGCGGACTTGAGCACATCCGCCGCCAGCCGGCCGCCAGCGCCGGCGCGGTTGTCGATGATCACCGTGCGCTTGAGCTCCTCCCCGAGCTTGTCGGCCACGATGCGCGAGACCACGTCGATGGAGACGCCGGCCGGAAATCCGACCAGCACCTTCAGCAGCCGGTCGGGCTGGGCCAGGGCCGGACCGGCCAGGCTGGAGGCGGCCAGCGCGCCGGCGCTGGCGATGAGTTGGCGTCGCTTGATCATGTCTTATGTCTCCTGTCGTGGTCCTGCGGGACGCTGTAGTGGGTGAATCTTGGCTCCAGAAACGCTTCCATGCCTTCGATGCCGGACTCGCTGCCCCAGCCGCTGGCCTTCAGGCCGCCGAAGGGCGCTTCGGGCACCGACACGCCGATGCCGTTGATGGCGAGACTGCCCACCTCCAGCCGCTGCGAGACGGCGAGGATGGCACGGGCCGAGTCGGTGAAGAGGTAACCCGCCAGCCCATAGTCGCTGCGGTTGGCCAGGCCGATGGCCTCGTCCAGCGTGTCGAAGGGCATCGCGCAGGCGATGGGGCCAAAGGGCTCCTCGACCATGGCAGGCGCGTCGGGCGCGATGTCAGCCAGCAGCGTGGGCGCCGCGAAGAAGCCACCCGACGGCAGGTTGCCGGTACGCGTCAGGACCTGCGCGCCGCAGGCCGCCGACCGCGCCATGAGGTCCTGCACTGCCTGCAGGCGCCGCGCATTGGCCAGCGGTCCCATCTGGCTGCGTGGATCGTGGCCGGGGCCGACGCGCAGGTCATCGGCGGCCGCCTTGAAGGCCTCCAGGAAGTCGCGGTAAAGCGGACGCGCTACGTAGAAGCGCGTCGGCGCGAGACAGGCCTGGCCGGCGTTGCGAAACTTGTGGGCCACCATCATGGCGACGGTGCTCGCCACATCGGCGTCCTCGCACACGATCACCGGTGCATGCCCGCCCAGTTCGAGCGTGATGCGCTTGAGCTGGCCGGCCGCCATCTGCGCCAGATGCCGGCCCACCGGCACCGAGCCGGTGAAGCTCACCTTGCGGATCACGGGCGATTCGATCAGCGCCTTCGACACCTCCGCCGGCACGCCGTACACCAGTTGCAGCACGCCCTCGGGCAGCTCCTCGGCTAGGCAGGCGACCATGGCGGCCACGCTGGCCGGCGTCTCCTCCGCGGCCTTGAGGATGATCGAGCAGCCCGCAGCCAGCGCACCGCCGAGCTTGCGGGCCGACAGCACCAGCGGAAAGTTCCAGGGCGAGAAGGCCGCCACCGGCCCGACCGGCAGCCTGAGCACGTCCATGCGCGACTGCGAGGCACGTGCCGGCAGCACGCGGCCATGCACCCTGCGCGCCTCCTCGGCGTACCACTTGATCAGGTCGGCGGCCATCAGGCATTCGGCGCGGGCCTCGGCCAGCGTCTTGCCCTGCTCAGCGGTGAGCAGCGCGGCGATCTCGTCGGCCTGCGCACGCAGGCGCGCCACGCCGCGCTCCAGCCGGGCGCAGCGCTCGTGCGCCGGCACCTGTCGCCAGGCCTCAAAGGCCAGGCCAGCCGCGCTCAGCGCTTCCTGCAGGTCGGCGGCACTGGCCAGCCGCAGCTCGCCGAGGGGCTCGGCGGTGGCTGGGTCCACCACCGTGTGGCTGCGGTCGCCGCGGCCGGTGCGCCAGCGGCCCGCGATCAGCAGCTCGGGGCAGCGGTAGAAAGGGCCACTCATATGTTGCGCCCGCCGTCCACGTCCAGGCAGACGCCGGTGAGATAGCTGGCTTCGTCGGAGGCCAGGAAAGCCGCGGCGGAGGCCACGTCGGCCGGCCGGGTGAAGCGCCCGAGCGGAATGCGCGACAGGAAGCGCTCCCGGTTGGCAGGCGTGTCCTCCACGCCCATGAAGTCGGCCAGCATGGCCGTCTCGCCGATCATGGGATTGACGGCGTTGACCCGCACGCCATGACGCGCCAGCTCCAGCGCCAGGCCCTTGGTCAGGTTGATCATGGCCGCCTTGCTGGCGCTGTACCAGGTCAGGCCCGGCCCGGGCCGCACACCAGTGGTCGAGGCGACGTTGACCATGCAGCCGCCGCCCTGCTGCACGAAGTGCGGCACCACCACCTGGGCCGACCAGAACACGCTCTTGAGGTTGACCTGCAGCACCCGGTCGAACTCGGCCTCGGTCACTTCCAGCGCAGGCTTGTTGCGGTGCGTGGTGCCGGCGTTGTTGACCATGATGTGCAGGCCGCCGAGCTCGGCGAGCGTGCGCTCGACCAGCGCACGGAAGGGCTGCTCGCGCGCCACGTCGCAGGCGAAGGCGGCGGCGCGGCCCCCGGCCTCGCGGATGCTTGCCGCCACGCGGGCCGCGCCGTCGCCGTTGAGGTCGGCGACCATCACCGAGGCGCCGCGCCGTGCGAACTGCCGCGCAATCTCGGCACCGAAGCCCGATGCGCCGCCGGTGACGATGGCCACCTTGTCCTTGAGTTCCATGTTGTCTCCTGAGTAGCGATGAAGAGAGCCGCCGGCCGGCCTCACAAGGCCCACGCGCCGGCCAGCCGAGGTCAGAGGTCCAGCACCAGCCGCTCCCCCGCGCAGCGGGAGACGCAGGCCATCATTCGCTGGCGGGATGCGGGGTCGGCCGCATCGAGCACCGCGTCGAGATGCCGCACCTCGCCGTCCAGCACCGCGACTTCGCAGGTGCCGCAGAGGCCTTCGCGACAGGCGCTGGGATGCTCGATGCCCAGGCGCCCGAGCGCGGCGAGCACGCTTTCGTCCGCGCCGACACGGGTGCTGCAGCCGCTGCGCGCCAGCACCAGCTCGAAATCGCGGCGCGTGCCGTCGCCCGCAGGCGTGGCGGTGGCGGCAAAGCGCTCCATGTGAAGCCGCCCCGCGGGCCAGTGGCGCGTGGCCGCCTGCAGCGCGTCCAGCATGGGCGCTGGGCCGCAGGCATAGACGCCGTCCCAGCGCGGCTCGCGCAGCAGCGCGTCGAGCCGGGGCGGCCCGTCCTGCTCATCGTCCAGATGCAGCCGCAGCCGGGCGCCGGCGAGTTCGCGCAGCTCTTCCAGGTAGGCCAGGCGCGCGGCGGAGCGGGCGCAAGCCAGCAGCTCCCAGTCCAGCCCCTGGCGGGCACAGTGCCGTGCCATCGCCACGATGGGCGTGATGCCGATGCCGCCGGCCACCAGCAGCACCCGCCGGTCCTGCGGCCGCATGGCGAACAGGTTGCGCGGCGCGCTGGCGTCCACGGCCTGGCCGACCTTGAGCTGCTCGTGGATCCAGCGCGAGCCGCCACGGCTGCGCATGTCCCAGCCCACGGCAATCTCGTAGCGGTCCTGGTTGGCCGCGCCCGCGGCATTCACCAGCGAGTACTGCCGCGTCGGGCCGGCCGGCAGCAGCAGGTCGATGTGGGCGCCGGGCGCGGCACCGGGCAGGGGCCGGTGTTCGGCGTGGCGCAGCACCAGCTGCAGCACATCGCGCGCCACCGCCCGCACCGACTCGACCACCAGGGGCAGCGCGCTGCTCATGCCGCGGTCGCGGCCGTCTCGGCGCGCGCCATGCGGTCGATCAGCCAGCGGGCCTGGTTCAGGCCGGCGTCGGCGCCGATGGCCACCATGGGCCGTTCGGGCACCAGTGCCATCACCTTCTGCTGGCCCTCGATCATGCGACGGTCTTCCTCGAAGGCGACCAGCACGTCCTGGTAGATCTGCTCGGTCATGGCCTCGTCGTCGAGGGCGAAGTTGCGCGCCTGGCAGAACCAGTAGTGGCTGGTGGTGGCGGTCTCGGGGGTCTGGATGGAGGTGTGGCGGAACTGCAGCGCCTCGGGCACCCGGTGGCCGTCGGGCGCACCGGTACCCGCCGGCGCCGAGCCGGCGTCCATGCGCAGCAGCGCGGGCGGCGACCACTGGTAGATCTGCCAGCGGTCCACCTTGCCCTCGAAGCGGGCGACGCGCTTGTGCAGGTTGGGCATCTCGTCGTCCAGGTACCAGCGGCGGATGGTCAGCGTGCCGTTGCCGCTCGTGTCGCGCTCGATCTGCGGCTTGAGCGAGGCAGCGCTGCCGGTGCCCAGCGTGGTCGGGTGGACCCAGGCCAGGTGGGTGAAGTCGAGCAGGTTGTCGACGATCAGCTGGTAGTGCGCCTGGTAGTGCAGGTAGCCGGGCTTCATGCGCCAGTCGGGCGAGTCGTGCCAGAAGAAGTCGGCGATCTGGCTGGCGTCGGCCAGCGCCGCATCGCCCATCCAGATCCACACCAGCCGGTCCTTCTCGACCACGGGATAGCTGCGCACGCAGGTGCGCGGCGGCACGCTGGCCTGGCCGGGAATCTCGACACACGCGCCGGTGGGGTCGAACTTGAGGCCGTGGTACATGCACCGCACGCAGTCGCCTTCCTTGCGGCCCAGGTGCAGCGGGGCGGCGCGATGGCAGCAGCGGTCTTCCAGCGCCACGGCGCGGCCCTGGGTGTCGCGGTAGAGCAGCACCGGCTCGCCGAGCAGCACGCGGGACAGCAAACCATCGGCGGGAATTTCCTGGTCCCATCCCGCCACGTACCAGCAGTTGCGAACGAACATCTTCTTGTCTCCTGATTGGATGGCGCCATGCTAGGAAGGGCCAGGTGAAAGCAGGAAATCGCTTTTTGCGGTGATTGATCCAGAATCCCGATCACCATGAAGTTCCAGACCCTGCAGGCGCTGCTGCACATCGAGGCCCTGGGCAGCATCCGCGCCGCGGCACAGCGGGTGAACCTTTCGCAGCCGGCCTTGACGGCCGCCATCCAGCAACTGGAGGAAGAGCTGAATGCGCCGCTGCTGGTGCGCACGAAGCAGGGCGCCAGCTTCACGGAGTTCGGCCGCGCCTTCCTGGTGCGGGCCCGACTGATGGTCGAAGAGAGCCGGCGCGCCCGCGAGGAGATCGAGCAGCTGCGGGGCCGCTGGGCGGGCAGCGTGCGCTTCTCGACCTCACCCGCCGTGGCACTGTCGCTTTTGCCCCCGGCGCTGCAGGACTTCCGCCGCCGCCATCCCGACGTGCAGGTGGAATGCCGCGACGGCCTCTATCCCGGCATCACGCCGGCCTTGCGCGATGGCACGCTGGACTTCGGCCTGACCCCCGTGCACCGGCAGGAGATCGAGCCCGACCTGGTGGCGGAGCCGCTGCTGGTGACCGAGATCGTGATCGCCTGCCATCGCTGGCATCCGCTGCGGCAGGCGACGCGACTGGCCGAGCTGGCGGATTGCGCGTGGGTCTACTCCAGCGCGCCGCGCGGGCCGGGCGCCATCGTGGAAGAGGCATTCGCGCGCAGCGGCCTTGCGCCACCGCGGCGCGGCATGACCTGCGAGTCCTTCCTGGCCCTGCCGGCCATCGTGGCCCAGTCGGACTTCATGGCCACGCTGCCACGCATGGTGTTTGAGCTGAACGCCTTCCGCGCCGCGCTGTGCGAGGTGCCGATCGAGGACGAGCTACCGCGGCCCACGGTGCATGTGTTGCGTCGGCACGACCTGCCGCTCACACCGGCAGCGCAGGATCTGATCGCCTGGATCCGCCACCATGCCCAGGCCGGGCGCGAGCCGGCCCACGCGCCGGACTGAGCCGGGCGGATCAGCCCTCGCCGCCGTACACCGGCTCGCCCAGGTTGAGCATCAGCCGGTTGGCCCAGGCGAAGATGGCGATGGCGTGGACCAGGTCCAGGATCTCCAGGTCTGACAGACCCGCGGCGCGCAGCGGCGCGATGTCGTCGGCACCAAAGCCGGCCGGCGTGGCGGTCAGCGTGATCGAGGCCTGCACGATGGCCCGCTCGCGGGCGTTGGTGCCGGCGCCCTGCGGTTCGTGGAAGACCTGGGCGATCGCGTCGTTGCGCTTGGTCAGTTGCTCGAAGCGCTGGGCATGCACCGAGGCGCAGTACACGCAGCCGTTGATGCGCGAGACCACGGCGCTGGCCAGTTCGCGCTCGGCGCGCGACAGGCCGCCGGGCGCGTACATGATGGCGTTGAAGACCGTGGAACGCTCCTGCAGGATGGCCGGCTGCTGCACCAGCAGCAGGTAGTAGTCGCTGGTCTTGGCCTTGGGATGGCTGCTTTCCAGCACGGCCGTCTGCTCCGGCGTGGCCTGGGCCAGGTCAAGCACGGGCAGCCAGGCCTTCCAGCCCAGCGTCTCGCTGGTGAAGCCGTTGATGCGGATGGGCTCGCCGGGCTTGGGCAGGTTGGCGGGATGCACGAAGGGCGCCGCCTCTTCCTTGGCCGCGGGCGCCGCAGACTGCGCATCGCCTGCGGCGGCCAGCGCCTGCAGGCCGGCCAGCACGCGCAATTGGTAGGCCACGTAGGCGATGAGCTGGGCCAGGGCCACCACGGCCGGCGTGTCGATGCCGGCGGCGGGCAGCCGCAGCAGCGCGGCCTGGTCGCCCTCCACGGGCTTGTCGGCCAGGGCGATGGTGAAGCGCAGGATCTCGGCCAGGCGGGCGTCTTCGGTGGGGACGGGCTCGCCATCCAGCGCGGCTTGCTGGGCGGCGGTGGGCGTGCCCAGCGCCAGCAGCTGCGTGCGGTAGTGGTCGGCCAATACCGTTACGCCGGCACGGCGCGCGATCTCGTGCGCGGCCAGCAGCCGCTCGGCCAGGCTCAGGCCGGGCAGCGCCGGGTCGAAGAGCCGCGCATGGCTGCCCTGCGTGGCCGCGACCACCTTGTCGCGCTGGTGGCGCACGGCATGCAGCGGCGCACCGTCGGCCAGCGGCACCAGCGCGTCGATCAGGTCGGGGACGGTGGGGGTGGAGGCAGCAGAAGTCATGGCTTGGCCTTGGCCGCCGAGGCGGCCTGTTGGAGAAAGTCGCGCACGCCGGCCCAGGAGGCCTCGTCGGCATGCGCATTGGCGGCGGGCGTGCCGCCGCTGGTGCTGAGCCGGCCCGAGACCGGATGGGCATAGGCCAGCTGCGTGGTCGGCACGAAGGGGAAGACGATGGAATGGCCGGCACCCTCGAAGTCGAGGTGCTCCACCGGCCACGGATGACCATGCGCAGCCAGGCGCTCGACCACCATGCGGCCGTACAGGCTGGAGGGCCAGGAGCCGTCGTCGGTGGCCGACAGCAGCATCACCGGCCCGCGGATGCGCTCGACACGGATGCGGGCGCGCTCCACGGCCTCGGCGTCCTGCAGCGCGGTGAGCAGCGCGTTGGCATGGCGGCGCGGCTCGGGGCCTTCGTCCCAGGGCGCCCATGTCGCCGTGCGGTTGTGCTCCCACAGGTGTGGCAGCGGCTGTCCGCGCCACCACCAAGCGGGGCCGTTGCGGCTGTCGGGGCCGTTCGCGGGGTTGCAGGCGTTCTGCGCGCTGTGCACCACGGCGCCGGGCACGTAGCCGATGACGGCCGAGACCATCTCGGGCATCAGCGTGGCGAGCAACAGCACCAGCTCGCCGCCGCGCGACTGGCCCGACAGGGCGACGAAGCCGCCCGCGGGCCTGAGCTGCGCATGGATCCACTGCAGGGCCGTCTCGAAGTACTCCAGGTGCGTGTCGGAGATGTGGTCGGGCCGGCCGGGCGACTTGAAATAGCCCACGGCCAAAGCCGCATAGCCGTGCGAGGCATAGAGCGCCGCCCGCGGCTCGTTGATGCCGCCGCCGCTGCCATTGAGCACCATCACCGCCGGATGCGGGCCCGGCCCCGGCGGCAGGAAGAGCGTGGCCGACAGGCCGTTGTCGCGCACCTCGCGGCGCGTCACGCCCTCGCCCGTCAGCCGCTGCACGAAGGCGGCCTGCCAACGGGAACCGTCCGCGCGCGTGAGCACCAGCTCGGTCGTGAGCGGCGCGGCAGGCTCGGCGGCAAAGACCTCGCGCGGCGCGCCGGGCTGCTCGGGCACCTGGGCCCAGACCAGGCCCATGGGCGAGACGCCCTCGTAGCTGCCGCCGGCCAGCGGCGCATCGCGGCCCAGGTCCACGGTGCCGTCCGCATCGGCGGTCAGTTCGACCTGCGCCGTCCAGGCAATGCCCGGGCCGCGCACGGTGCGGCTCTCGATGCGCACCCGCTCGCCGGGCGCCAGTCCCTCGGCCGCGATGCGCCGCGGCACATCGATCAGCGCATCGGCGGGCGTGACTTGCAGCATGCGCGCGGCCTCAGTTGGTCCTGGTGACCTGCATGGCCGTCGTGCGGTCGCTCAGCAGCGGCACCACCTTCAGGCCCTTCTTCGCGGCCCAGATGTTCTGGTAGTGGAAGAGCGGGATGTGACCGACGTCGTCCGTCACCAGCTTGGCCGCGTGGCGGAAGATGGCCTCGCGCCGACGGGCGTCGAACTCGACGGTGGCGGCATCCAGCGCCTTGTCCACGTTCTCGTTGCTGTAGCGGCCCCAGTTGTTGATGCCGCGGCCCCGCTTGGGGTCGTAGCTGGCCAGGGTCTGCAGCAGGCCGTATCCGGCCTCGCCGGTGCCGTTGCCCCAGGCGATCACGCTGACGGCGTACTCGTTCTTGGACGCGCGGCCCGAGTACACCGACCAGGGCACCACCTCCACCTTGGTCTTGACGCCGATGCGCGACCAGAATTGCGCCACGGCCTGCACCGTCTCGGGCGCCTGCGGATAGCGGTCGCCCGGCACGTGGATGCTGATCTGGAAGCCCTGCGGATAGCCGGCCTCGGCCAGCAGCTTCTTGGCCTGCTCGGCGTTGTAGGGAATGTCCTTGACCTCGGGGTTGTAGCCGAAGCTGTTCTTGGGCATCCACTGGTTGGCCTCGGTCACGGTGCCCTGCAGCACGCGGTCCACGATGGCCTTGCGGTTGATGCCCAGCGACAGCGCCTGGCGCACGCGCAGGTCGGTCAACGGGTTCTTGTCCAGCACCTTGCCGGCGTTGTCGGTGATGAATTCGTTGGGGCCTTCGCGCAGCGTCGGCTGCAGCAGCAGCACGCGCAGGCCCGGGTAGGTGTAGACGCTGACCTTCGGGTCCTTGCGCAACTTCTCGACATCGGTGACGGCCACCTTGTCGATCACGTCCACGTCGCCGGCCAGCAGCGCCGCGGTGCGGGCGGCACCGTTGTTGATGAAGCGGTAGGTCACCTTCTCCCACTGCGGCTTGGGGCCCCAGTACGTGGGATTGCGCTCGAACACCGTGCGGTCGCCCGGCGTGTACGAGATGAACTTGTAGGGGCCGGTGCCCACGACGGCCTTGCCGCTGTTGTAGTCCTCGGTGCGGGCCTTCTCGCCCACATGCTTGCTCACCACGTAGATCGAGGCGATCTCCAGCGGCAGCATGGGGTTGGGCGTGCTGGTCTTGACGATCAGCGTGCCCGGGTCCTTGGCGGTGGCCGATTCCACCGAGCGCAGCGCGCCCGAGTACGAGGCCACCGAGCCCGGCACGCTGCGCGCGCGCTGGAAGGAGAACACGATGTCATCGGCCGACACGGGCGTGCCGTCCTGCCACTTGATGGCGGTGTTGATCTTGAATTCCCAGGTCTTGTCGTCCAGCGACTTCCAGCTGGAGGCCAGGCCCGGGTCCAGCTTGCCGCCGTCGCGCGAGGTGACCAGCGAATCCCAGAAATGCAGCGCCAGCGAGCGGTCACCCGCGTGGTTGTTGAGCTGCGGGTCCACCGACGAGACGGGGTCGGCGAAGCCGATGGCGAGGTTCTGCGCCGCGGCGCCGGCGGCGGCGATCAGGGCGGCGGCCGCGATGGCCGCGGTGCGCAGGGAATGGGAAGTCATGGCGATCCTTTCGTCAGGGAACAGCGGGAATGCGGTGGGTCAGAGCGCGTCCAGATGGCATGCGCTCTGGTGGCGGATGGCGATGCCGCGCAATTGCGGCACCTCGGTGCGACAGCGGTCCATTACCTGCGGACAGCGCGGATGGAAGTGGCAGCCGCTGGGCGGTGACAGCGGGCTGGGAATCTCGCCGCGGATGGGTGCGAACTGGGCGCGCCGGGCATCGATGCGCGGAATCTCCTGCAGCAGCGCGCGGGTGTAGGGATGGCGCGGATTGGCGAAGAGCTCCTCCACCGGCGCCGACTCGACCACGCGGCCGAGGTACATCACGACCACGCGGTCGCACAGGTGCTCGATCACGCCCAGGTCGTGGCTGATGAACAGGTAGGCCAGGCCCAGTTGCTCGCGCAGGTCCATGAACAGGTTGAGGATCTGCGCCTGGATCGACACGTCCAGCGCGGCCACGGCCTCGTCGCAGACCAGCATGCGCGGCTGCACCGCCAGCGCCCGGGCGATGCCGATGCGCTGGCGCTGGCCGCCGCTGAACTGGTGCGGATAGCGGTGGCGCAGCGACGGGTCGAGGCCGGCGCGTTCGAGCTGGGCGCAGACGTAGTCGTCCTCGCCAGCCGCATCGGTCAGGCCATGCAGCCGCGCCGCTTCGCCCACGATGCGGGCCACGCGCAGGCGCGGGTTGAGGCTGCCGAAGGGATCCTGGAAGACCATCTGTACCTTCAGCCGCGCGGCCAGGCGGGCGCGGTCGTCCATCTGCGCGAGGTCCTGGCCATCGACCCGGACCTCGCCCTCGCTGGGCGCCAGCAGGCCGGCGGCGATGCGGCCCAGGGTGGACTTGCCACAGCCCGATTCGCCGACCAGGCCGACCACCTCGCCGGGCTGCACTTGCAAGTCCACATGATCGACGGCATGGGTGATGGCGGGCGCTTCCCCCAGGCCGAGGGCGCGCAGGCGGCGGTCCAGCCAGCCTTCCTGGCGCTCGCCGAAGCGCTTGGAGATGGCACGCAGGTCGACCAGCGGTGTGCCGGTGGCCGAGGGCTCCCGGCCGACGGAAGAAGAAAGCACGGCACTCATTCAGCAGCTCCCGGATGGATGCACCGCGCCTGGTGTGCCGGCACCTCGGCCCGCGGCGCGACGAGGGCCGGCACGGCCACCTGGCACTCTGGCGTGGCCCGCGGGCAGCGCGGCGCGAAGGCGCAGCCGGCGGGCAGCCGCGCCAGGTGCGGCGCCATGCCCGGGATCTGCTTCAGCCGGGCTCCACGCCGGTTGGCGCTGGGCAGGCTGCCGATCAGGCCCTGGGTGTAGGGATGCTGCGGCCGGTCGAGCACGTCGTCCACGGCGCCGATCTCGACGATGCGGCCGGCATACATCACGGCGATGGCGTCGGCCAGGCCGGCCACCACCGACAGGTCGTGGCTGATCCAGATCATGGCCGTGCCGCTGTCCTTCACCAGCTTCTGCATCTCCGACAGGATCTGCGCCTGGATGGTCACGTCCAGCGCCGTGGTGGGCTCGTCCGCAATGATGAGTGCCGGCTTGTGCAGCAGCGCGATGGCGATGGCCACCCGCTGGCGCATGCCGCCCGAGAGCTGGTGCGGATAGGCGCGCAGCCGCTCCTCGGGGCTGGGAATGCCCATCAGCGCCAGCGTCTCGGCCGCATGGCGGCGGGCGGTGGCGGTGTCCACGTCGCGGTGGGCGCGCACCGCCTCGACCATCTGCACGTCGATGCGCAACACCGGGTTCAGGGTGGCCATCGGGTCCTGGAAGATCATGGCGATGCGGTCGCCACGCAACTGCCGCAAGGCTTTGGGCGGCAGCGTGCGAAGGTCCTGCCCCTGGAACAGCACCTCGCCGCCTTCGATGCGCCCGGGCGGATCGACCAGGCCCATGACCGAGAAGCCGGTCACCGACTTGCCGGAGCCCGATTCGCCCACCAGGCCCAGCACCTGGCCCCGGCCCAGCGTGAAGGAGACGCCATCGACCACCGGCAGCACGCCGTCGCGGGTGTGGAAGCGGGTGCGCAGGTCGCGCAGATCCAGCACGGGAGTGGTATCGCCGCTCACTTCTGCAACCTCGGGTTCAACACGTCGCGCAACTGGTCGCCCACCAGGTTGATCGCAACGATGGTGGCCAGCAGCGCCAGGCCGGGAAACAGGCTGATCCAGTATTCGTTGGACAGCAGGTACTGGTAGCCGTTGGAGATCAAGAGCCCCAGCGAGGGCTCGGTGATCGGCACGCCCAGCCCCAGGAAGGACAGCGTCGCCTCCAGCGTGATGGCGCGCGCCACCTGCAGCGCGCCGATCACCAGGAGCGGCGGCAGGCAGTTGGGCAGCACATGGCCGACCAGGATGCGCCACGGCGGAATGCCCTGGCCGCGTGCGGCATCGACGTATTCGCGCCGCGTCTCCACCAGCGCCTGCCCGCGGGCGGTGCGCGCGTAGTAGGCCCATTCGAGCAGCACCAGCGTGAGCACGACGTTGGTGATGCCCTTGCCCAGGTAGGCCAGGATCATCAGCGCCATCAGGATGGTCGGGAAGGACAGCAGCAGGTCCACCAGCCGCATCAGCAGCGCATCGACCCGGCCGCCGGCATACGCGGCCAGCAGGCCGACCAGCGTGCCCAGCACCGCGGCGATGAGGGCCGAGCCCACGCCCACGCCCAGGCTGATGCGCAGGCCGTAGACGATGGCCGAGTACAGGTCGCGGCCCTGGCCATCGGTGCCCAGCCAGTAGGTGTAGCCGCCCTCGCCACGCGGCGAGCCCGGCGGCAGGCGGGCGTCGAGCACGTCCAGCTGCAACAGGTCGTAGGGGTTCTGCGGCGTGATCCACGGCGCGGCCAGGGCCACGACGACGACCACGGCCAGCATCAGCAGCCCGGCGACGGCGACGCGCGACTGCAGGAAGTCGCTGCCCACGCGCCACCAGAAGCCGCGCTCGGGTTTCGGTGCGGCGGTGGACGAAGAAGAGGTCGGCAACGCGCTCACTTGGCGCCCTCCAGCCGCACGCGCGGATCGAGCAGGCGGTAGAGCACGTCCACCACCAGGTTCAGCGTCACGAAGATCACGACCACCACCATCAGGTAGGCGACCACCACCGGTCGGTCCAGCGAGTTGATGCTGTCCAGGATCAGCTTGCCGGCGCCTGGCCAGGCGAAGATGGTTTCCGTGACCACCGCATAGGCGATGGTCGAGCCCAGCTCCAGCCCCAGCACCGTGACCAGCGGGATCAGCGTGTTGCGCAGCACGTGCACGCCCACCACCCGCACCGGCGACAGGCCCTTGGCCCGCGCGAACTTCACGAAGTCCTGCGGCAGCACCTCGCGCACGCCGGCGCGCGTGAGCCGCAGCACCAGCGAGATCTTGAACAGCGCCAGGTTGAAGGCCGGCAGCAGCAGGTGCTGCAGCCCGTCGAGCGTGAGCCAGGACCATTCGATGCCGAACAGGCTGCGCGTCTCGCCGCGGCCGCCGGCCGGCAGCCAGCCCAGCTGCACGCTGAACACCATGATCAGCATCAGCGCCACCCAGAAGGCCGGCAGCGAGAAGCCCACGATGCTGGTGGCCATGATGGCGCGCGAGGCCGGATGCTCCGGCTTCATGCCCGCGAACAGGCCCAGCGGCACGCCGATGAGCACGGCCATCAGCAGTGCGGCCACGGCGAGCTCCATGGTGGCCGGCAGGCGGTCCAGGATGATGCGGATGGCCTCGTCGTGGTAGACGAAGCTCTTGCCCAGCTGGCCCTGCACCGCGCCTTCGAGGAAGGACAGGTACTGGCGCCACAGCGGCTGGTCCAGGCCCAGGCGGGCGATGGCCGCGGCCCGCTCGGCCTGGTTCATGTCGTCGCCGATCAGGATGTCCACCGGGTTGCCGATGGCATGCAGCCCGACGAAGACGATCAGCGTCATCGCCCAGACGACCAGCAACGCCTGGCCGAGCCGGCGCAGCAGCCAGCCGATCATGGAGCGGCCCCTTCGCGCGCCAGGGCCGCTTCCTCATAGGCGGGAAACGACGCCTCGGTCCATTCGTGGCCCTCGAGTTCGGGCTCCGCATAGCGCTGCATGGCGGCGAAGTGCGCGTCGGCGTCCTCCACCATCAGCTGGCCGGCCAGGCCACGGGCCAGGCGCTGCGAGCCGTCGGTGATCTGCGGGATGTCGCCCGCGCCTGCCCCCTGCGACAGCGCGGCGGCGTAGTTGTAGCAATGCACCCGGTCCAGCCCCGGGCAGCTGCCAGGCACCCGTTCCTGGAACTCGAACAGCGGTCCCAGGTCGGGCGACTCGGCCAGTTCCTCGTCGTCCTGGCCCTCGGGCGTGGCAAAGCGGTCGCGCCACAGCCGCACATGCGGCTGCAGGCCGGCGAACTCGGGGCGCTGCGCCCAGTCGATGCGAAAGCCGGTGCAGAAGATGACGAAGTCGGCCGCCAGCGGGCCCTTGGCCGTCTCGACGCGGATCACGCCGTCGGGCCGCACCGTGGCGCCCGTCGCGCCCGCGCCCAGGTGGAAATGCGCCTGGGCATGGCGCGACACGCGCAGCGTGCTGCCCTGGGGCGGCGGCACCTGCTGCACGTTGAGGTAATGGCGGAAGCGCCACTTCCATTCGTCCGGCAGCATCCAGTAGCCGTGCGACATGCCGGGGCTGCCCGAGCCCTTGCCCTTGTTGATGCGTGGCAGCTCGCGCCGGCGGATCAGGAGGTCGACGCGGGCGGCACCGTTCTCCAGCGCGGTGGCTGCGGCGTCCATGGCCGAAGCGCCGCCGCCGATCACGGCCACGCGCTTGCCGCGCAGCATGGCGCCATCCCAGGCATGCGAGGAATGCACCCAGCGTTCGCGTGGCAGGGCATGGGCCCAGTCCGGCACCCACGGGCCGCCCAGGCCGTCGCGGCCAGTGGCGATGACCACGTGGCGCGCCAGCACGGTGTGGGCGCGGTCGCCCTCGCCTTCGTCGACCAGGTCCAGCTGCACCACGCCATCGGCCCGCGGACGCACCGCCGCCACGCGCTGCCGGTTGCGCACATCCAGCCGCAGCACCTGGCGGTACCAGCGCAGGTAGTCCATCCATTGCAGCCGTGGGATCTTGTCGAGTGCCCGCCAGGCGTCCAGCCCGAACTGCGACTCGAACCAGGCACGGAAGGTCAGCGCCGGCAGGCCCAGGGCGGGACCGGTCAGCTCCTTGGGCGAGCGCAGCGTCTCCATGCGCGCCGTGGTCGCCCAGGGCCCCTCGAAGCCGGCCGGCGCCTGGTCGAACACCACTGTTTGCACGCCCAGGTGCTTGAGCGAAGCCGACAGCGTGAGCCCCGCCATGCCGCCACCAATGACGGCCACGTCGATCACCGGCTGGCCGTCGCGCGCGCTGGGCGGCACCCAATGCTTCGGCGGCAGGCCGAGCCAGAGCAGGTCCTGGCGCAGCCGCTGCTCCAGGTGGGGCAGACCGGCTGGGGGCGTGAAGGCATCGGGGGCGGGCGAACTCATGGGGCGCTTTCGGTCAAGGGCGGGAAGAAGAGGAGGAGGAGGAGGACGGCCCGGCACCCTGGGCGGCCTGCAGCAGCCGTGCGTGGGCCTCGGGCGGATGGGCGACGAATCCGGGCAGGCGCTTCGCAGCCTGCTGCAGCGCATCGGCCAAGGCTTGCACCCGGCGGGTGATGGGCCGGCCCTGCGGCACCACGGCGCCGAAGAAGAAGGGAATGTGCACGTCCAGCGGCCGCACCTGCACGCCGGCCAGCGGCACGCCATGCACCGTGAGCGGGTCCAGCAGCGCGATGCCCAGCCCGGCGCGCACCAGGGCCTGGGCGTTGACGGAGGAATTGGTGTCGATGACGTCCGCACCGCGCGCGCCGCCCTCGCCTGCCGATGCGCTTTCGCCGGCTGCGTCGGCGTCGGTGGCGGCACGACCCAGCAGCGCGTCGATGCGATGGCGCAGCCGGAAGGGGTTGCTCAGGGTGACCAGCCGGCGCCCGGCGAGCGCGGCGGCGGGCACGACCTCGTGCGCGGCCAGCGGGTCGCCATCGGGCAGCACGGCCACGCAGGGCGCCTCGCCGATCCACAGCACCTGCAGGCCGCGGTGCTCCAGCGGCAGGCTGGAGACGCCCAACTGCACGGCGCCGGCCAGCACCGACTCCATCACCCGCTCGGGCGAGCCGCTGACCAGGCGCACCGCGCCGGTGCCCTCGCCCGCTTCCAGGGCCTGCAAGGCGGCCGGCACCAGCCCGAGCGCCGCAGCCGACGTGGCCGCCAGCACCAGCGGCTGGGCACCGCCGCGGCCGATCTCGTCCACCCGCTGCTGCAGCCGGCGCCAGTCGCCCAGCAGCTGCTGCACCTCCTCGAACAGTTGGAAGCCCTCGGCCGTCGGCGCCACGCGGGGGCCATGGCGGGTGAAGAGCGCATAGCCGGCCGCCGCCTCCAGCTCGTGGATCAGCCGGGTGACGGCCGGCTGAGAGCGGTCGAGCAGGCGCGCCGCGCCCGTGATGCTCCCGGAGGACATCACGGCGGCGAAGGCTTCGAGCTGACGAATATCGAGGTTCTTGATCATCCGATTTGCGAATGATCAAGCATGAAGCATGCAAGCTTCAAATACTTTTATCGAAAAAGCTTATTCGGGGGGCGGCGCGGCGGCCGGGATGGTCCGCTGGCAGCCCGGCGTGGGCGCGGGCTTTCCCGGATGAAGCCGGGGCGGGCTCCTGTCCAGCCGACGCCGGGCGAAAAAAAGCCCCGGGGCTGGGGCGAGGTGGTTGAGCCTGTCTATTGATTGAAGTGGGACGGGCGGCGCCGGGAGTCGGTGCCAGCGCCAGCCGGCCTGTGGAAGCGGCAGCCACTCTCAGGCGGCAAGGCCGCCCGCCGGGTGCCCCGGTCTCACGGCCGATCAGCCGTGCCGGGCGCGATCCGCGGAGCCAGGCGCAAGCATGCCGAAGACAGAGGACGCGAAGGCAGCGGCGCCCGGCATCGCGCCGTTCAGATCGCGCTCCTCCCACTCCGCCGCCTGATGGCTGGCCCAGATCAGGCTGAAGAAGAAGAGGCCGCACGCCACTTCCACGGCGATGAGCGAGACAACGATGAAAACCCACATGGCAGCACCTGAAAAATTACGTCGAAACGTTACACCTCGAAACGTACGGTCCGCAACTGACGTTGACCCGACCCTCTTGAAAACGCCCGATGAACGGCATAGGAAAAACGCTGAGGCGTGCGCTATTGCACAGATGCGCAGCGAAACCCGCCGCGGTGGCAACCAGCGCGACGAGGGCGGTGCCACTCAGTACACAGTCAGTGACAACCATTAACGTGGTGGCCATGGCACGCAAGGAAGACTTCGCCCACAAAGCCTCGCTGCGGGCCACCGTTCTGGCTCTCTGGCTCGTGGCGGCCACGTTGGCCGTCGCGGCCATGCTGATGCAGTGAAACGGAAACACCCCCCTGTCGCTTCACGGCTCCGGGCGGCCGCCAGAGGCGGCTGCGCTCCGGGCACGTCCAAGCCTGCAGTGGCGGGCTTGGAGCCGCGGCGGTTTGATGCGATAGGGGTACTACTTGGCGCCCTGAAGACTTGAGTGGGTGCCAGCCAAGCGCAGCCGAGTCGACTCGCCCTTCCCCATCGACACGCACGCGCCCGGCGCTGACATCAGGGCACTGCGGCCGGCGGGGGGCTGCTCAGTAGACTCGCCGACTTCATGGCGAATCTGAACAAACGTTTCCAAGTCATCCAAACCTTTTCACAAACTGTCGTCGCCCTGGCCGCGGCCGTGCTGCTCCTCGGCTGCGGGCCCTTGGAGCCCCATGCGCGCGGCGCCCGCGACTCGGCCGCCGCTGCGCGGCCGGCCCCCTCTACCGCGGCGCTCAACCCGGATTTCGGCCGCTGCCCCCAGTTCTTCGCCGGTGGCCGGGCGCCTGCCGTGGCCATCGGCGGACGCCTTCGGGCCCTGTGCTTCGACAACTTCGCCGTCCTTCATTCCGGCGAGACGCGCACGCCGGTCTACGTGGCCGAGCGGCTGAACCGGGAGATCCTGCTCAAGGCGAAGACGGTGCAGCGCCACGACCGCTTCTTCGCCGACGCCCGCCTGCCCTCGGGCGAGCGCGCCGACCTGGACGACTACCGGGGCTCCGGCTTCGCACGCGGCCACATGGCACCCGCCGCGGACATGCCCACGGACCAGGCGATGGCGCAATCCTTCAGCCTGGCCAACATGGTCCCGCAGGACCCGCGCCAGAACAGCGGCCCCTGGGCCCGCGTGGAAGAAGACACGCGCAAGTACGTCATGCGTGCGCAGGGGGACGTGCATGTGATCACGGGCCCCGTGTTCGCGGACCAGCGGACCATCGGCCGCAATGGCGTGCGCGTGCCCTCGCACCTGTTCAAGCTGGTCTACGACCCGGCCACCGGCCGGGCCTGGGCACATTGGCAGCAGAACCGGCCCGATGCCAAGGTCAACAAGCCGCTGAGCTATGCCGCCTTCCAGCAGTGGCTCAATCTGGACCTGCTGCCGGGCGTGAAGGTCCGCTGAACGACGACAGGCGCCCGCACCTGTTCGGCGTCTGGGGCGTCGCGGCCATCGCAGCCGTCGTGGAGGGCGCAACGCGCAGCGAGCTGGGCATCGAAGGAGCGAGCAGGCGGTGGTCCGGCCGGCTACGCGGCCGGGCCGCCGTCGTCGGCGGGCGTGCCGCAGATGCACGTCCAGGCCCGCCATTCGGCCTCGGTGAGCCGGCCATCGGCCCGTGCCAGCGTGGCGAACCGCGCGTGGTCGGCCATGAGGCCGAGCTTGCGGATGTCGCACACGAGCGACTTGAAATGCTCGATCGCATGCGCTGGCTCGGCAGCGATGATGTGCAGCGGCAGCTTGGACAGGTCGGCGGCCATCTCCCGGGCCGCCGGGCCTCCTGCATGAGCACCTCCACGTCTTCAGCCGACAGGTGCAGCCGCTTGACCTCGCGGTTGAGGATCTCCGCCTCCTCCTCCGACAACACGCCATCGCCCAGCATCTCGAAGAGTTCCTGGCGCAGCGCATCGCGCTCCTTGTGCAGCTGGTCGGAGAAAGCCGACGACAGCAGCGCCGCCGGGATCGCGAAGATGCCGATGCCGATCAGGGCCAGCACGATGGTCACGGCACGGCCCGCGGGCGTGACCGGCGTGATGTCGCCGTAGCCCACCGACGCCAGCGTGATGACCGCCCAGTAGATGGACTGCGGGATGTTCTCGAACTTGTCGGGCTGCGCGTCGTGCTCGAACACATAGCCCAGGCTCGCCGTCAGCACGACGAGCAGCACCATGATGAAGGCCGCGGCCGCCATCACCGGCCATTCCCGCCCGATCACCTTGGCCAGCGTGCGCGTGGCGTCGGTGTAGCACGTGAGCTTGAGCAGGCGCAGCAGCCGGAAGATGCGCAGGAAGCGCAGGTCCAGCACGTAGTTGAGAAAGGCTTGCGCAAAGAAGGGCAGGACCGCCAGCAGGTCGACCAGCATGCCCGGGCTGCGTGCCTGCCGCAGCCGGCCGAGCAGCGGCCCTTCGTGGCCTTCCTCCTCGACGCAGGCATACAGCCGCAGGCAGAACTCGAGCGTGAAGATCGCCACCACCGAGACGAGCACGCAGCCGGCGATGACGAAAATCGAAGGCGC
Source organism: Pseudacidovorax intermedius (assembly GCF_003350475.1). GTDB lineage: Bacteria > Pseudomonadota > Gammaproteobacteria > Burkholderiales > Burkholderiaceae_C > Xenophilus > Xenophilus intermedius. The sequence continues at coordinate 60,736 of NZ_QQAV01000006.1, read as the reverse complement.
TGTGCAGCCGGCCGCCATAAGGGCTGGCAAACACCAGGGCATGGGCCTTCTGCCGCAAGCTGCGCCCCGCGTTCAACTGCCGGAACTCCTGGACGGCCGGCACCAGGAAGCGGAAGAGCTTGAGGATGCGCAAGAGCCGGAAGACCCGCTGGACGCGCAGGTCGATGGGCACCACGGCATGCAGCACGCTGGGCAGGATGGCGACGAGGTCCAGGACCGCATAGGGGTTGCGCATGAAGGCCGGCCGCGGACGCGCCGCCCCGGCGAAGGCGGGATCCTCCGGCGCCGTGTAGAGGCGCAGGGCGTACTCGATCGCGAACACCACCACCGAGACCGCGTCGAACAGGTGCAGCCAGCGCCGGGCCGCATCCGGCACGCCCGCCGTCGCTTCGAACACGGTCACCAGCAGGTTGGCGCCGATGAGCCATGCGATGGCGCGGTCGAACCGGCGCTGATGGTTGCTGACATTGCCCGGGTCCAGCAGCCAGGCCCACAGGAGCCGGCGCAGCCGCTGGCGCGGGTTCAGGGCAGAGGCCTCCTGCCGCGCCCGGTCGCCCACGACGGCGGGCACCGGGCCGCGGCCCGCATGGCGGTAGGAACGCGGCTCGGGCGTCTTGGGCTCGTCGGTCATGGAGGGAATGGCGGACATGGATGGAGAGCGTGCAGGGCGTCGCGCAGTGAGTGCCGCTCAGAGCGCCAGATCCGCCACGTCGAGGGCGTAGCCGGCGCTGTCGCAGACCTGCAGCCGCAGCGCCAGGGGATGGGTCAGGGTATCGCCCGGCGCCAGACCGGCCGCAGTGCCGTGGCCGGCTGCGGCGTCGGATGCGGGCGGCACACGCCGGCCGACCACGATCTGGCCGAAGGTGGTGTGCGCTCCGTGCTGGCATCGCTCGATCACCTGCAACGGGGCACCGCTGAAGGCGTTGCGCACGCCCGCCAGCGGCCCGCCCTCGGCCACCAACACCCGGGCACAGTTGCCCCCGTGCGGCACTTCGCGAGGCCCGGACGGTGCCAGCGCTCAGGCCTGCGCCACCGGGTCGTCAGAACGGTGCCCGGCCTGCACCATCCATTGGTGAAGGGCGTGTGCCTGCGCCCGGCTCTGCTCGGTGCGCACGGCGCTTGACCAGGTTCGCTGCGCCGCCACCACCATGCAGACCATGGCAGCCGCGGCGAGGACTAGAAAGACGGCATCGCCGCGGACGCGGCGTTCTGCATGTGGGGAGGATGGAGAGACTGGCACGACCACCGCGCAGCACATGGAGGGGCCCCGGCGTCCGCAATAGGATGCGCCAGTCGGTCGACGGACCATGGCACATCTTTCCTGCCTTCGCGCGAGGCGATGTCATCGATCGCCAATGGGGCAGCGCCCCCAGGCGTGCGTCAGTGGGCCGTGGCCGGGCCGGCGTCGAAGGCCCGCATCCGCGCGGTCACGATGGGATTCGCATCGGCCACCAGATCGTCGAAGCGGTAGTTGGCGATGCGGGCCATCTCGACCAGCGCCGCCGCGCGCTCGACCGCGGGCGCATTGCCCAGCCGCTGCCATCCCTGGCTCACCATGCGCTCGTAATGCGCGTCGCGGGCGCTGATGATGAGCGGGAAGCCGAACTGCGCGCGGTAGGCGCGGGCCATGGCCGCCACGTCTTCCTGCGAGGTGGCGGTCATGCCCGCCTTCTCATGGTCGAGCAGGTACCCATTGGCGCCATCGCCATCGCTGCCCAGGTCGGGAAAGGCCTTCATCAGCGCCGCCTGCTCGTCGACGGTGCCTGTCAGCAGGGTGTTCTGGAAGGCGGTGCGCAGCGCATGCGTGTTCTCGAAAGGCCGCAGGTCGAATGCACGCGCCAGCACCCAGTCCATGTTCTGCACCAGGGGACCGAAGGTGGCGTCGAACTCCTTGCGGCTCATGCTGTTGACCTGGTCGAGGCTCACCAGGCTCCCGGGCCGGCCGGCCACGGCGGTGTGGGCGCTGCCGCCCAGGTGGTTGAACACGATGTTCAGCAGGATGGCCGTGAGCGCACCCAGCGTGATGCCGCTGCCGAACACGATCTCGGCCCAGCTCGGGAATGCCGTGGTGACGAAGGGCTGCGCGGTCACCAGCATGCCCAGGCCCAGGCTGGTGCCCAGGATCACGATGTTGCGGTGGTCGTTGAAATCCACCTTCGAGAGCGTCTGCACGCCCACCACGGCCACGGCCGCGAACATGGCCAGCGCCGCGCCGCCCAGCACCGGGTGCGGAATGCCTTCGACGATGGCTGCGGCCTTGGGCAGGGAGCCCAGCACGATCATGATGAAGCCCGCCGCCACCACCACCCAGCGGCTCTTGACCTGGGTGAGCCGCACCAGGCCGACGTTCTCGGCGAAGCAGGTGTAGGGAAAGGAATTGAACACGCCGCCCAGGAAGGTGGCCGCGCCGTCGGCGCGGATGGCCCGCGCGATGTCCTCGCTGCCGATGCGCTTGCGCACGATCTCGCCGGTGGCGTAGACGTCGCCCGTCGTCTCGACCATGGTGATGCACATCACGATCAGCATCGACAGGATGGCCGTGATGCTGAAGGTGGGCATGCCGAAGTAGAACGGCGAGGTGTAGCCGAACCAGGCCGAGCCGGCCACCTTGTCGAAGTGCGCGTCGCCCAGGGCCCAGGCCACCAGCGTGCCCACCACCAGGCCCAGCAGCACCGCGACCGTGGCCATGAAGCCGCGGAACACGCGCTGGATCAGCACGATCAGCGCCAGCGTGCCGAAGGCATAGAGACAGTTCTTGAGCAACACCGGGTTCTGGATGGCGTTGGGACCCTTGCCCACCACGATGTCGTTGGCAGCCACCGGCAGCAGGGCGATGCCGATGATCAGGATCACCGAGCCCGTGACGATGGGCGGAAAGAAGCGGATCAGCCGCGCGAAGTAAGGCGCCGCGAAGAAGGTGAACAGCCCCGCCACCAGCACGGAGCCATAGATCTGCAGCAAACCGGTGACGCCACCGCCCGCCGCCAGACCGATGGCGATCATGGGGCTCACGGCCGTGAAGGTCACGCCCTGCAGCAGCGGGAGCCGCACGCCCACCTTGCCGAGCCCCCAGGCCTGGAGGATGGAGGCGATGCCGCAGGTGAAGAGGTCCGCGTTGATGAGGTGGATCAGCTGCTCGCTGCTCAAGCCCAGCGCACCGGCCAGGATGATCGGCACCAGCACCGCGCCCGCATAGAAGGCCAGCACATGCTGGAAGCCATAGGCCGCGAGCTGGGGAATGGGCAGCACTTCATCGACGGGATGGACCCGGCGCGGCGCCGCGGATGGGGGTGTGACAGCAGTTTGCATGGTCTTGCTCTTGGAGCTTGTGGAGGGAAACGAAAGAAGCGCTGAGGCGCGCGCAGCGCGCCGCGGAGTCCGTTGCCGATGACATGCACGCTCCCTGATCGCTCTTGTTCGTGCGTTCCCGTGACGCCAACGGTCTCCAACGTCGCATTCGAGCATGCAAGGGACATACCGTCGGACGAGGTGGTGGACATTGAATCGCCAAGACCGCGAACAAGTTCACGACGATCCATTCACAGACGGCCGAGTTCGCGCGGAAGAGCACTCTCCATCGGCCTTGCAACGCGATGGCTCCGCACGCTGGCGGGCCACCATGCGCCATTCACGCGCCCGGCGACGCACCATTCCATCGCACGATCGCCGTTGAATTCTTCTCACCGATTGACACCCCAGGGCCTTCCCCGCACCCGGCAGGGCTTGGCAACACCACTCGTACATGGGCAGGCTTTCTGCTTGCCACCAAGTGGCTGTGACGGCCTCCGTGCAGGCGGCAGCGGACATGCAATCGAACTCTGTGACTCTCACACCATGGCCGTGGACATCGCCTCGCCCGACCTTCCTCTCCTCACCTATGCCGGAGGCATCGCCACCATCCGCCTGAACCGCCCCCCTGTTCAGCAACTGGGTGCGCGACGAGGACCTGCGCTGGATCCTCAGTACGCTGCTCGCGCTCGATGCCGATCCCGCCGTCAAGGTGGCGGTGCTCACGGCCGACACGGGTGGACAGGCACGGCCGGTCTTCTGCGGCGGCTACGAGATCACCGAGGCCAATCCCGAGGCCCGCAACGCGCTCTTCACCACCACGACGACCGCCCTGGCGCAGCTGCGCCCGGTCACCCTGCGCGCCCTGCGCGGCAGCGTGTACAGACCGGCCCTCGACCTGGTGGTGGCCTGCGACATCCGCGCCGCCGTGAGCGGCACGACCATCCATCTGCCCATGGAGATGAGCCCGCTCAACAGCAAGTCCTTTTATGCGCGGGTCAGCCGCCATCTGGGCATCGACGGCGCAAGGCGCGCCTTCCTCTCGGGCAACGCCATTTCCACCGAAGAACCGGGCACGAGAGGCGTGTTCGAGGGCGTGATCAGGCCGGGCGCCTTCGACGCCTTCGACGCCTTCGACGGCTACGTCGGCACCCTTGTCGGGCAGATCGCCACCCTCGAAGCCAGGACCATCCAGTCGGTCAAGCAGGCCCCCGCGCCAGCATGGCGTTGATCAGCGCGTCGCCGCACAGCAGCGTGTTCAGGGCACCACCGAGGGCATAGGAGGGGCTGGTGGTCGAGTCGCCAGGCTGGATGCCGCAACTGGTGGAGACGAAGGACAGGTACGCCGCGCGCCAGCCCAGCACGAAGTCGCTGTACATGCGCTGGGTCATGGCCTGCCGGTAGACGTTCATGCCCCCATGACGGCGCCGATCAGGATCAAGATCGCCACCAGCACCAGTGGCAACTCGACCAGGTTGAAGCCGGCGAGCCTCTGTCGGGAGGCGGCCGTCCGTCGTGTCTTTCGCATGCTTGGCATTCCTTCCGGGTTCAGTCGAGGTTCATCCCGCCTGCAATGGCCGCACGATCCCGCGCCGCAACCGCGTCGGAAAGTGCCTGGGCCTGGGACGCCTCGTCGTCGTGGGCCTGCTGGGCCTGTTCTGCCGCACTGGCCAGGTTCAGCGCGAGGCCTTTCAGGGCATCGATCTTTTCGAACAGATGGCCGATGTGCACCGCCACGTCGAGACCCGACGAACCGCAGGCCGCAATGGCCTCGGGCTGCGCGCCGTACTGGGGCACCGCGGTCATGGCGGTCACCACATCTGCCGTCAGGCTGGCCGCATTGGCACAGGTCGCGAGCACGTTGGCCACTTTCGGTGGCTGCCGGGCGGCCTCGGTGACCAGATCGCGATGTTGTGGTTGGCCGAGCCCGCCACGGAGATGTTGAAGCTGTCGGAGCCGTTGCCGGTGTTGCTCAGCACGTGCGGGGCATAGATGACCGCCCCAGCTGCACCGGCCTTGGTGTTCGCCCCGTACAGCGGACCGCTCGTGGTCGCCTGGGCGCCCAGGGTGAACGAGCCAACCTGCTGCACCGCGGTGACGACGACGTTGGAAGCCGCCAATTGCGGGTTGCCGTTGGTGTCGAGGTACGACGCCGAGGCCTGATTGGAAATGGCCGCATTCGCGGCGGGAGCGGCGGCGAAGGCGGACGAACTTCCCATCAGGAAAGCGGCCGCCAGCGCCAGCGCGCTGCCCCCACGCCGCCGGGCGCCCGAAGGCCCGCGGGTTCGTGGACAACGCCCTTGGGACACCGCGGCGGCACCCGCCCGCCGCATGCGTCAGGGTTTGGTGGGCGTGGCGGGCTTGAGCACCGCGCTGGTGGAGGTGGTGCTGACCGTGCTGACCGTGCCGCCGGCCATGGCACCGGCGCCAGGAGGCGGCACCGTCTCGACCTTGAAGCGCGCCACGACGGTGACCTCCGCCCCCGGGGCCAATTGGTCGACGGACCAGCGCGCGTTCCGGCACTCGCTGTAGACCCGGTTTTCGGTGCGACCGTTCGGCAGCTTGCGCGTCAGCGGATCGGCGTCGTAGACGCCGGAGCCGGGGGCGAACTGCACGCCCCTTGCGGGGCTGGGCCGAGTTGGGCAGGCATTCCAGCCCCTCCGGCAGCGGGATCGTGGCGGCCAGTTGTTTGACGGGCTGGGCGTTCACGTTCTTGTAGACGGCGCGGTACTCCAAGGTGCGAGCTTCTTCATGAGCCGCATGAGGATCGTTCTCTTGCTTGTGACGGCAAGCGGCTTTTGCCGATAGACCGCACGGGTGGTGCGCATGAGCTGGAAGAACGCGTCGAAGGAGAGGGCGTGGTCTTTGGGTCCGCGGGGGCCAGCAGGAGCGCTCGCTCGCAGAGGTTAAGGCGAAGCCGGTGGCCGTCGGGCGCACGGAGCAGCCAGCCGTCTCCCAGCAACACCCAGCCCGTATCGCCCAGCGGCCCCTCATTGGCGTGCTCGGGCAATGCGGCGAGCGACGGGACGTCGCGCGCGGGGACAAGGATGTTGTCGTGGCTTTGAAGGGGATGCGACGCATCGTTTGCCGATGTGTCGGTGCGGCCGCCGATCAGGCCGTAATCGCCGATGGCGTCGCGGTAGGCGCAGATGGCGTTGAGCATCTCGCGGCGTTCGCGCTCCAGCCGTTCAAAGCCGAAACGGTCGACGCGGCCAGGCTCCAACCGCTGGGGGAGTTCGATGCCGGGCTTCATGCCAGCGCCCGAGCGCCGCGCATGGCAGACACCTCGTCTACACGTAGGTAATCTTTGTGATGGACAAATGGGCACCGTTACGCCCTAATACTTAAGAACCATCCCAGTGACGTCTCTTACTCTTTGTCCTTTTTTCATCATAAATGTAAATGAACAAAACAAAGAGTACCCTTTTGTCAATGCCTAGACTCCCAACTCGTTAACTACTTTTCAGGTAAGTGACGCGCCATGCCCCAAAGGTGGGTGCGCACCCCTCACCCGGATCATGAAAGTTGGCTACGCACGCGTTTCAACCGATGAACAAAGTGTTGAGCTTCAGCTTCGGGCGCTGGAGCGCGCTGGCTGTGATGTTCTCTACACGGACCAAGGCGTGTCCGGCGCAGTGTTCGACCGCCCTGGACTTGCGAGAGCGCTACGGCGCTTGAAACCCGGCGACACCCTGGTCGTCTGGAAGCTGGATCGACTGGGACGCTCGGTCAACGGGCTGGTCCAGGTGGTCGCCTCCCTCGGGCGACGAAAGATTCAGTTCGCCTCTTTGTCCGAGAGCATCGACACAGGCACTGCGGGTGGCGTGCTCATCTTTCATCTGATGGGCGCCCTGGCGGAGTTCGAGCGCTCGCTCATCAGCGAGCGCACCAAGGCCGGCATGGAAGCCGCGCGCGGGCTGGGCCGGCACGTCGGGCGTCCCCGAGCTCTGACAGCCGAGCAGCTTGACGAGTTGACGCTCTACCTGGGACGGGAACCCTTGGGTGCCCTCGCAGGAAGGTTCGGCGTTCACATCCGCACGCTGCGGCGCTATATGCGCTCCCTGGAATCCTTCGACGACCTTGGGGCCGCCAAGAAGGGGGAACTGCCGTTGCTCACCCCGCCACCCCCTCCCCTCGACTACCCGGACTGCTGACGCGCGCCCCGGGGACTGGGTAAAGGCCAAGCATCCGCCGCGAACCCACCAGCGCCGGTCACATGCGGCGAAGGGGTGCGCCTTGACAGCAGAACAATGGTCTGCGGCCTTGGAGCTTCGCGAAGGATCGGCGTCCACGCGCTCCGGAAGGTCCGTCGACGATACAGGTGTGATTCGCGTACGAACCGGCCAAATACCGCAAGTGACGGACGTTGGACCGCGCCGAGTCTGCGCGGCCAGCCACGGCGCATGCCACCGCAGTGCGCTCGAAAGTCATCGGAACTGCCGACGCTCTTGCAGTTGCAAATGTGCCCAACCCGGTGGACGGAGCATTCTTTGAGCACTGGCAATTTCCGTCGAGCGTAATACGGAGTCAGTAACCGACGGCCCGTGCTTTGTACTTGATTTAAATCAAATCAGTTAATGATTGCGCTGGACCGCTGGGCGACAAGACGTCTTTGGTTCGAGCCATGCCAGAGCTTCAAAGATCTCGTCAAGAATGCGCATTGCGCGCAAGGCGAAGCCGTCAGCCCAACTCACCGATCTGAGAGTTGAGCACCCCATGCCACGGCATAAACGGCGTGTGGTGCGGGAGATGAGGGGGGAAAGCGCCTTGCACTGCAATCCAGTGCAAGGCCTCCGTGCGCAGGGAATGCTGGCCCGGAAAGAGAAACGGGCACCTAAGTGCCCGTTTCTATGCGTATCCGATGGGGTGGCTGATGGGACTCGAACCCACGACGACCAGAATCACAATCTGGGACTCTACCAACTGAGCTACAGCCACCGAGAGAACTTCGGAGTATAGCGGAAAAATTCCGCCTCTCCCGAAAATCAGTTCACGACCACTGAAGGAGCGCCGGAGGGGTGCGGCACCTTGATCGTCGCCTTGAAGCGGTCCTTGAGCATCGCGTAGTAAGCCTCGGCCTCCGCGCCCGCCATGGCTTGCGAAAGCTGCGTCCGCTCTTGCTGGCGCTGGTCCGCGGGCACCTCGGCCGGCGGCAGCGTCTTGTTGACGCGCACCACGGCATACCCTTCGGCACCGAGATCCACGCCGACCCACGCGGGCAGCTTGGCGGGATCGGCACGCAGGGCCGCCTCGACCACAGCCGACGGCTGCGAGCTGGCGTTGTCGTTGCGTGACACGGCGATGGGCTGGCCCAGACCGGCAGGCACGGCACCGGCCGCAGCACCCTCCCAGGCCTTGAGCTTGGCCTCACCCTCGGTCTTGGCGGCCGCTGCCGCGCGCTCGGCGACCAGTTCCTGGCGTACACGCGCCTTCACTTCGTCGAAGGTCTGCGTGCGCGCTGGAACGTGGCGCGTCACGCGACCGACGGCGAGCTGGTTGCCGCCCAGGTCGATGGCCTCGGTGTTGTGCTTGCGCTCCAGGGTGTCCGCCGCGAACAGTGCATTGATGAAGTTGCGGTTGCCCAGGGGACCCTGCGCGCCAGGCACGGGCGTGCGACCCACACCCTGTGCCTTCTGGATCTGCAGCTTGAGCGCATCCGCCGCGGGCTGCAGACTGTCGGCCTGCTGGTAGACCAGGTCGGACAGGACCTCGGCCTGCTTGGCAAAGGCCTGCGAGGCCTGCTGGCCGCGGATCTCGTCCTCGATACGGGCACGCACCTGCTCGAAGGGCGGCACCACGGCCGGCTTGATGTCGTCGAGGCGGATGATGTGATAGCCGTATTCGGTCTCGACCACATTGCTGATCTCGTCCTTCTTGAGCGCGAACATCGCATCTTCGAAAGGCTTGACCATCGCACCTCGGGTCACGAAGTCGAGTGCCCCGCCTTGCGCCGCGGAGACGGGGTCCTGCGAATTCTTCTTGGCCAGGTCGCCGAAGCTGGCCGGCGTCTTGCGGACCTCGGCCAGCAGCTCCTCGGCGCGGGCCTTGGCCTTGGCCCGGTCGGCGCCGGGTGCGTCCTTGCCTGCGGCGATCAGGATGTGCGAGGCCTTGCGCTCTTCCTTGGTGCCGAAGCGGTCCTTGTTCTGTTCGTAGTAGGCCTTGAGGTCGGCGTCGGGGACGGCGATGGTCTTCTTGACCGCCTCCATGTTCAGCACGATGTACTCGACGTCCGCCTGCTCGGGAAGCTGATAGCGGCTCGTGTGGCTCTTGTAGTAAGACTCCAGGTCGGCATCGGAGACGGACACCTTGCCGGCGAAGTCCGCCGGCGCAAAGCGGGCCACCTGCACCTCGCGGCGCTCGCGCAGCGCATTGCTCAGCACATCGAGCAGCGCAGGGTTCGGCGCGGCCGAGCCGGTCACGCCACCGAGCAGTTGCTGCGTGGCGAGATCGGCGCGCACCGCAGCCTCGAATTGTTCGGGCGTGCGACCCGTGGCCATGATGAAACGCTGGCGGTCGAAGTTGCCCTTGTCGTCGCGGAAGCTGGCAAGCCCAGGATCCTCGGTGAAGACACGGGTGAGGCGGCCGTCGGACACGGTCATGTTGGTCTTGAGGGCCGCCGCCGTGAGCACACGATTGCGGACCATGCGTTCCAGCGTGGCGTAGCGCGCAGCGTCGGAATCGAAGACCGACGCATCGAGGCTGGGCATCTGCTGGCGCAACCGGTCGGTCTCGTTGCGATGCTGCTGCTCCCATTCGGTACGAGTGATCGACTGCCCATCGACGGAGGCGACCACGTCGCCACGGTCACCGTTATTGGTGTAGTTCTGCACGCCGAACAACACGAACGAGGGAATGATCAGCAAGAACAGGACGATCATCACGATCTTGTTGTACTTGCGGAAGAAATCAAACATGCCTGCACACCTCTAGGATCGGACGCCACAGCGCCCGCGGAGACGACGAGAAACAAAGGCGAACATGACGTCCGCCACCGGTCACGGAGGGGGTGAATGCTCGGGGACGATCCCTGACCTTGGCTGGCAAGAGATGTTGTTGTACGACTGCTTGCAGCACCTGCCCTGACGCCGGCTGGTCGAACCGGCGGGCGGATTCTAGCTGCGGCGCATGCGCTCATTGCTGCCCACAAACGCCGATGCGACGGGGCTGCGTGAACGCGAGGCACCACGCGAATCCAAGTGGGAGTGCGGTTTCGCGTTAACAATGCAAAAGGCCCGGATCTCTCCGGGCCTTCACATCAATCGGGGTGGTGGGTGCTGAGGGGCTCGAACCCCCGACCTACGCCTTGTAAGGGCGCCGCTCTACCAACTGAGCTAAGCACCCCCGACGGTTCGATTCAGTTCAGTGCGTCCTTGAGCGCCTTGCCGGGACGGAACTTGGGAACCTTCGCAGCCTTGATCTTAATCGCAGTTCCGGTCCGCGGATTGCGCCCCGTACGCGCCGCCCGCTTGCCCACCGCGAACGTGCCGAAGCCGACCAGCGACACCGAGCCGCCCTTCTTCAGCGTGGTGCGGATCGCACCCAGCGTGGACTCCAGCGCCCGCGTGGCCGCAGCCTTGGAGATGTCGGCGTTCTTGGCGATGTGTTCGATCAGTTCGGTCTTGTTCACAAGGGCCTCTTGGCGGAAGGTTGATCAGCGATCGGAAGCGCGAGCGGACCCTCCGGGGGCGTGCGCCGTGGTCATCAAACGGGGAGGGAGACGGTTCCGAGGACATCGGCCCTGGCGGCCGAGCGGCAGATTACAACCATGCGGTCAAGGAGTGTCAATAAGCCGTGGCCGCGCCGCCATCATCTGCAAACAGATTGCACAACAACTTCACAAAGTAGTTCAGCCGCGGGCCTCGGTGCGTGCGCGGATCTCGGGGATCGCCTTGCGCAGGTAGTACACCATCGACCACACGGTGAGCACCGCGGCGGCCCAGATCAGCCAACGTCCCCACAGGCCCGTGTCGATGGTTCCGAACAGCATGCCCTGGTAGAGCAGGAACGGAATGGCGACCATCTGCACGGTGGTCTTGACCTTGCCGATCATGTGCACGGCCACGCTCTTGCCCGCGCCCAGCTGGGCCATCCATTCACGCAATGCAGAGATGGCGATCTCCCGCCCGATGATGATCAGGGCCACGAACACATCGGCGCGGTTGAGGTGCACCAGCACCAGCAGCGAGGCGCACACCAGGAACTTGTCGGCGACCGGATCGAGGAAGGCACCGAAGGCCGAGGTCTGGTTGAGGCGCCGTGCGAGGAAGCCGTCGAGCCAGTCGGTGGCGGCGAAGACGATGAACATCACCGTGGCGATGAGGTTGCGCATGCCCTCGGGCAACGGCAGGTAGAAGACGCCCACGATCAGGGGAATCGCGACGATGCGCGTCCAGGTCATGATGGTGGGCAGGGTCCAGAACATCGGGAGATTGTGGCATGAGGCCACTGCCCCCTTGACGCTGCCGATGCTGTGCAAAGCCGCGTCCGGGCCGGCATCAGTGAAGCGCGCGGTAGATCTCTTCAGCCAGGTCGCGCGCAATGCCGTCGACGGATGCAAGGTCCTCCACGCTGGCCGCCGCCACGCCGCGGATGCCGCCGAAGCGCTGCAGCAACCGGGCCCGCCGCTTGGGGCCTACGCCCGGGATGTCCTCCAACTGGCTGCCCCCCACACGCACCTTGGCACGCTTGGCGCGCATGCCCGTGATGGCAAAGCGGTGGGCCTCGTCGCGGATCTGGGCGACGAGCATCAGGGCCGCGGAGTCCCGTCCCAGGTAGACCTTCTCGCGGCCGTCGGCAAAGACCAGTTCCTCGAGGCCCACCTTGCGGCCTTCGCCCTTCTCCACGCCGACGATCAGCGACAGCGGCAGGCCCAGCTCGACGAAGACCTCGCGGGCCATCGACACCTGGCCCTTGCCGCCATCGACCAGCACCAGGTCGGGCATGCGCGCGCCGGCCGTGCCAGGCGGTGCATCCGCACCGCCGCCATCGCCCGGCGCGGGCGCCTGCGCCTCGGCGGCCATGGCCTCGGCGATCTTGCCGTAGCGCCGCATCAGTACCTGACGCATGGCGGCATAGTCGTCGCCGGGTGTGATGCCCTCGATGTTGTAGCGGCGGTATTCGCGGTTCTGCATCGCATGGTCCTCGAAGACCACGCACGAGGCCTGCGTCGCCTCGCCCGCCGTGTGCGAGATGTCGAAGCACTCGATGCGGAACTGGGCGAGGTCGTCCGGCGCCAGCTCCAGCGCGTCAACCAATGCGCGTGTGCGGGCCTGCTGCGAGCCCTCTTCGGCGAGCAGGCGGGCGAGCTGGATGTCGGCATTCTTCTGCGCCATCTCCAGCCACAGGCGCCGCTGCGACCGGGGCTGGAAGACGGCCGTGACACGCTGACTGGACTGCTGCGCGATGGCCTCGATCAGCTCGCGCCCGACCACCTCGCCCAGCACCAGCGTGGCGGGCGCCGGCGCCTCGATGTAATGCTGGGCGATGAAGGCCTCGAGCACCTGGCGCTCGACCGAGGGCAACAAAGCGCCCTCCTCCGCGCCTTCGGCCGGTCCGCCGTCGTCGTCGGCGACGTCCTGCTGCAGCAGCGAGGCATCCTCCACATGCGCCGGGAAGTAGGCCCGGTCGCCCAGATGCCGGCCGCCGCGCACCATGGCCAGGTTGACGCAGGCCTTGCCGCCTTGCACCTTCACGGCCAGGATGTCGACGTCCTTGTCGTCCACGATCTCCACCGACTGCTGGTGCAGCACACGCGACAGGGCCGACATGCGGTTGCGCAGTTCGGCGGCCTGCTCGAACTCCAGCCGCTCGGCGTGCTGCATCATGCGGCCCTCCAGTTCGGCCAGCACCTGCTGCGTCTCGCCGCGCAGAAAGGCTTCGGCGTTGGCCACGTCGTGTGCGTAGTCGGCCGGCGCCACATGCCCCACGCACGGACCGCTGCAGCGCTTGATCTGATAGAGCAGACAGGGCCGGGTACGGTTGCCGTAGACCGTGTCCTCGCAGGTGCGCAGCTTGAAGACCTTCTGCAGCAGCTGGATGGATTCCTTCACCGCCCAGGCGCTTGGGTAAGGGCCGTAGTAGCGATGGCGTCGGTCCGTCGCGCCGCGGTAGTAGGCCAGGCGCGGAATGCTGCCAGGCGCGAGACCGTCGCTGCCATCGCGATCGCGAACGCCGGTGATCTTGAGATAGGGATAGCTCTTGTCGTCGCGGAACAGGATGTTGTAGCGCGGCTTGAGGGTCTTGATGAGGTTGTTCTCGAGCAGCAGCGCCTCGGCCTCGGAGCGCACCACCGTGGTCTCCATCCGGGCGATCTTGCCGATCATGTGGCCGATACGCGTGCCGCCATGGTTCTTCTGGAAGTAGCTGGAGACGCGGCGCTTGAGGTTGCGTGCCTTGCCCACATACAGCACGGCGCCCGCGACGTCGAAGTAACGGTAGACCCCCGGCAGAGAAGGAAGGGCGGCCACCTCGGCCAGCAATTGTTCGGAATGCACCTCGGACATGGGCACCATTGTGGCCCGCGCTCCCGGAACGAATCCTGCTACACAACTCTGCAATATCTAGGATGATTTGCGTTCCCCGTTCAACAACAAGAGTCGGAATCCCCGTGAAAACTTCTGAAGACAAGCGACGACTGTGGGTCCTCGCTCCCCTTGCCATGGCCGTCTCGGTCGCCGCCTGCGGCGGCGGCTCGGACAACAACGACCAGCAGGCCCTGGCCGCAGCACTGATCGCCGCGAGCGCCAACACGCCGGCACCATCACCCGCGCCCGCACCCGCTGCCCCTGACTACAGCTGTCAGACGACCACCAGCGGTTCGCCGGTGGTGGTCGGCTCAGGCCTGCAGGGCGACCCGGCCGCGCCGGAGCCGGCATCCGGCTATGTGCCGGGCAAGAAGGTCATCTATGCGAAGACCTACATGGTGGTCGCCAACCATCCGCTGGCCACCAAGGCCGGCTGCGACATCCTCAAGGCAGGCGGCAGCGCGGTCGACGCGGCCGTGGCCGTGCAGGCCGTGCTCGGCCTGGTGGAGCCCCAGTCGAGCAGCCTCGCGGGCGGCGCCTTCCTGCTGCACTTCGATGCCAAGACCAAGAAGGTCGAGGCCTACGACGGCCGCGAGACGGCCCCGGCGGCCGCCACGGCCGACTACCTGCGCTACATCAGCGACACCGACAAGACCACGCCCAAGCCCAGCGCCCGCGCCAGCGGCCGCTCCATCGGCACGCCCGGCGTGATGCGCATGCTCGAGATGGCCCAGGCCGACCACGGCAAGCTCGCCTGGAAGGACCTGTTCGGCGAGGGCACCAACCTCGCCACCAACGGCTTCAAGATCGGTGGCCGCATGGCCGCTGCCATCGCGGGTTCGGCCTCCAACCTCAAGCGCGACGACGAGGCGGCCGCCTACTTCCTCGACGCCTCGGGCAATCCGAAGCCACTGGGCGCCACGCTGACCAATCCGGCCTATGCCGGCGTGCTCAAGGCCATGGCCTCGCAGGGTGCCGATGCCATGTACACCGGCCCGATCGCCCAGGACATCGTCGCCAAGATCGGCATCACCGCCGGCATCGACGGCTCCGTGATCACCCCAGGCCTGACCACGCTGGACGACCTGAAGAACTACCGCCCCAAGCGCCGCGACCCGGTGTGCACGACCTACCGCAGCTACTACATCTGCAGCATGTCGCCGCCCTCCTCCGGCGGCATCGGCGTGCTCTCGACGCTGGGCATTCTGGAGAACTTCAACATGGCGCTGCATGCGCCCACCGCCGTCGACCTGGAAGGCGGCAAGCCGACCGTGATGGGCGTGCACCTGGTTTCCGAAGCCGAGCGCCTGGCCTATGCCGATCGCGACAAGTACGTGGCCGACACCGACTTCGTGCCGCTGCCCGGCAACAGCCCGGATACGCTGCTCAACAAGACCTACATGCGCACCCGCGCCAACCTGATCGACTTCACCAAGAGCATGGGCACCGCGCAGGCCGGCGACCTGGGCCCCGTGCCGCTGGGTATCGACAAGACGCCCGAAAACGGCACGACGCACCTGACCATCGTCGACAAGGAGGGCAACGTCGTCACGATGACCACCACGGTGGAGTCGTCCATGGGCTCCTACCACATGGCGCGCGGCATCCTGCTCAACAACCAGTTGACCGACTTCTCGGCCTCGCCCACCGACAGCAACGGCCTGCCCGTGGCCAACCGCGTCGCACCGGGCAAGCGCCCCCGCAGCACGATGGCGCCGACCATGGTGTTCAACGGCAGTGCGCCCGGCGACTTCGTGATGGCCACCGGCTCGCCCGGCGGCGGCACGATCATCCAGTACGTGGTCAAGACGCTGGTCGGCGCCCTGGACTGGAAGCTGGACGCACAGCAGGCCACGTCGATGGTGGACTTCGGCGCCTCCAATTCGACCACCACCAACGTGGGCGGCGAGCATCCCAACATCGATGCCACCAGCAACGGTGCCAACGATCCGCTGGTGACCGGCCTGCGCACCCTGGGCCACACGGTCTCGGTCAGCGCACAGTCCAGCGGCATCAGCACGGTGGTTCGCACGCAGGTGAACGGCAAGGCGGTGCTCAGCGGCGGTGCAGACCCACGCCGCGAAGGCATCGTGCTCGGCGACACCTTCACGCCGTGATGCGCGGCATGCGCACGAGGCGCCGGCGCTAGCCGGGCCTCGCCCCAGAACAAAGGGCGGTGCCGATGGCACCGCCCTTTGTTCGTTCAGCGGCGATTGCTCGCCTGCCCCAGCTTCAATCCACCTCGATGCGCGCCGACTTCGCCAGTTGCGACCAGCGCGCGAGGTCGGCCGTCACCCGCGCGGCCAGTTGCGTCGGGTCCTGGAAGTCGGCCGTCGCGCCCTGGTCCTGCGCCAGCTTTCTGAAGGCGGGCGTGTTCACCACCCGCCCGATCTCGCCCGCGAGCTTCTGCACCACCGCATCCGGCGTTGCCGCTGGCGCGAAGACCGCGAACCAGGAACTGGCATCCAGCTTCGGAAAGCCCGCTTCCGCGGTGCTGGGCACATCCGGCAGGCTGGGCAGGCGGCTGGTGCCGGTCACGGCCAGCACACGCAGCTTGCCGGCCTGGATGTGCGGCATGAAGGGAGGCGCGGTGCCGAAGGTCAGGTCCACCTGCCCGCCCAGCAGGTCCTGCAGGGCCGGGCCGGTGCCCTTGTAGGGCACGTGCACCATCTGCACGCCGGCCTGCTGCTCCAGCATGGCGCCGGTCACGTGCTGCAGCGAGCCGTTGCCCGACGAGGCGTAGTTCAGCTTGCCCGGATGGGCCTTGGCGTAGGCCACCAGATCGGCCAGCGTCTTCAGCGGCAGGTCGGCCCGCACCACGATGATCTGCGGCGCGGACAGCACGTTGGCCACCGGCCGCAGGTCCTTCTGCGCCCAGGGCAGGGGTGTCTTGCTCACCGCCGGCGTGATGACGTGGTAGCCGGAGTACTGCATCAGCAGCGTGTAGCCGTCCGGCTCCGCACGCTTGACGAAGGCCGCGGCAATGGCGCCGTTGCCGCCGCCCTTGTTCTCCACCACCAGCGACTGGCCCAGCGCCACGCCCAGCGGCTGCGCCAGCATGCGTGCGGACAGGTCGGTGGTGCCGCCGGTGGCGGTGGGCACCACGAGCGAGATCGGCCGCGACGGATAGGCGCCCTGCGCCACACTGGCGAGCGGCAAGGGCAGCAGGCAGGCGGCTGCAGCGGCAGCCAGAAAGCGTTGACGGGTGAGGGTCATGCGTGTCTCCATGTTCTTCATTGGCTACTCAAAGGCCGGAACGCCCGGCCGGGGCGTCAGTCCACCGTCGCGCCCGTGTCCTTCACGATCTGCGCCCACTTGCGCAGGTCCGACTGCACGAGCGCGGCCAGTTGGGCCGAGCTGCCCTTGAAGGGCTCGCAGCCCACGCTGGCCAGCTTCTCCAGCACATCGGGGCTTTCCAGCGCCTTGTTCACCTCGGCCTGCAGCCGGGCGACGATGGGCGCGGGTGTGCCGGCCGGTGCGAAGAGCGCATACCACGGCGCCTGGCCGAAGCCCGGCAGCGTCTCGCCGATCGTGGACGAATCGGGCAGCGCCTTGATGCGCTGCGGGTTGACCACGCCCAGCACCTTGAGCTTGCCCGACTTGATGAAAGCGATGACCGAGGGCAGGCTCTGCACCGACAGCGGCACCTGCCCGCCGACCACATCGGTCGCGGCTGCCGCCGAGCCCTTGTAGGGCACATGCTGCAGCTTGATGCCTGCGGCCTTCTGCACCATCTCGCCGATCAGGTGGTTGAGCGTGCCGTTGCCGGCCGACGCGTACGAATACGCGCCCGGCTGCGCCTTGGCCAGCCGGATCAGGTCGGCCATGTTCTGGCCCGGAAAGGACGGGGTGGCCACCAGCACATAGCCGGCGGTGGCGATGGGCGCGATGGGCTCGAAGTCCTTGACCGGATCGAAACCTGGATTGCGGTAGAGCGCCGGGCTCGTCACCTGCGCGCTGTCGGCCGTGAGCAGCAGCGTGTAGCCGTCGCGCTTGGCACGGGCCGTCGCTGCCGTGGCCACGGTGCCACCTGCGCCGGGCCTGTTGTCCACCAGCACGGTCTGGCCCAGCTGCTGGGACAGGCGCTGCGCCACCACCCGGGCAATGACGTCGTTGGCGCCACCCGCGGCCTGGGGCACGACCACCGTGATGGGCTTGCTGGGGTAGGCGTCCTCGGCCCAGGCGGCCGGGACGGCAGCGCCGCAGAGCAGCGCGGTGCCGATGCCGGCCGCGATGCGGCGGCGGGCGATGGCGGGGAAGGGGGTCGTCGTCATGGTCTTGTCTCCGTTGTCGTGAGGGTCGGGCAGGTCGTCAGGTGCGCGCCAGGGCGCGCTCGCGCACGGCCGCGAAGTCGGCCGGCGACGGATGCAGTTGCAGCCGCGGGCCGGCCTTCAGCAGTTGGCTGGGCACCTCGTGGCCGATCAGGGCGGGCAGGCGGGCAGCGGCGTGCATCACCCTCGCAAGATCCACCGGCACATGGAAGTCCATGCACTGCAGCGCGTGCACGATCTCCTCGGTACAGACATTGCCGGTAGCGCCCGGAGCGTAGGGGCAACCGCCGAGACCGCCGATGGAGGCATCGAAGCAGTCCGCGCCGGCGTCGATGGCGGCCAGCACATTGGCCAGGCCCATGCCGCGTGTGTTGTGGAAGTGCAGCGTGAAGGTCTGGCGCGGCCAGCGGACCCGCGCCATCGCCACCACGCGCGCCACCTGCGCCGGATGGGCCATCCCCGTGGTGTCGCACAGCGTGAGGCCGTGCACGCCCAGTTGGTCGAAGCGCTCGATGAGGTCGAACACCTCGTCGACCGCCACCTCGCCCTCCATGGGGCAGCCGAACACGCAGGACAGCGACACGTTCACCGCCACGCCCGCGGAGCGGCCCAGCGCCACCACCTCGGCCAGCGCGCGGAAGGACTGCGCCCGCGTCATGCGAAGGTTGGCCAGGTTGTGGGTTTCGCTGGCGGACATCACCAGGTTCAGTTCGTCCACCTTCGACTCGATGGCGCGCTCGGCACCACGCACATTGGGCACCAGCGCGGCATAGACGACGCCAGGGTGACGCTCGATCTCGCGCAGCACGACCTCGGCATCGCGCAGCGCCGGCACCGCGGCGGGCGAGACGAAGGCGCTGACTTCGATCTTGTCCAGCCCCGCGGCCGAGAGCTGGTTCACCAGCGCGATCTTGTCGGCGGTGGGCACGAAGGCCGCTTCCATCTGGAGGCCGTCGCGGGTGCCGACCTCCTGCATGTGGATGCGGCGGCCGGCGCCCTGCCAGGCACTGTGCACGGCGGTCATTGGATGATTCCCTTATCGCGCAGGTGCGCGATCTGGCTGGCACTCAGCCCCACCTCGGCCAGCACGGCGTCGGTGTCGTCGCCCAGGCGCGGCGCGCTGCTGCGCACGCGGCCCGGCGTGGCCGAGAGCTTGGGCACGATGCCCGGCACGGTGAGCGTGTCGCCATCGCGCGTCTGCTGGGTCAGCAGCATGTCACGGGCGCGGTAGTGCGGGTCTTCGGCAATGTCGCGGGCGGTGTAGACCTTGCCGGCCGGCACGCGGGCGGCGGCCAGGCTTTGCTGCACCTCGTGCACCGTGCGGCCCGTGGTCCAGTGAGCGATGGCCGCGTCGATCTCCTGCACGCGGGCCACGCGGCCGGCGTTGTTGGCCAAGTCGGGCGCGGCGGCCAGATCCGGGCGGCCGATGGCCTGCATCAGCCGCTTGAAGATGCTGTCGCCATTGCCCGCCACCAGCACCCAGCCGTCGGTGCACGGATAGGCATTGCTGGGCGCGATGCCCGGCAGCGCGCTGCCCGCGGCCTCGCGCACCACGCCGAAGGCGCTGTATTCGGGGATCAGGCTCTCCATCACGTTGTAGACCGCCTCGTGCAGCGCGACGTCGATCACTTGGCCGCGCCCGCCATGGGCCTGCCGGTGATAGAGCGCCGCCAGCACGCCGATGGCGCCATGCAGGGCCGCCAGGGTGTCGCCCAGCGACACGCCGACTCGCACGGGCACGCGGCCCAGCTCGCCCGTCAGGTGGCGCAGGCCGCCCATGGCCTCGCCGATGACGCCGAAGCCCGGCTGGTCGCGGTAAGGCCCGGTCTGCCCGAAGCCGGAGATGCGCAGCACGATCAGCCCCGGGTTGGCGGCCTGCAGCGACTCGGGGTCGAGGCCCCATTCCTCCAGCATGCCGGGGCGGAAGTTCTCGATCAGCACGTCGGCCTCGGCGACCAGGCGCCGCGCCACCTCCTGACCTTCGGGCGCGCGCAGGTCCAGCGCCACCGAGCGCTTGTTGCGCGACTGCACCTGCCACCACACCGAGGTGCCCTTCTGCAGCAGCCGCCAGTTGCGCAGCGGGTCGCCGGTGACCGGCGGCTCGATTTTGATGACCTCGGCGCCGAACTCGCCCAACGTCTTGCCGCAGAAGGGCCCGGCGATGAGCTGGCCCATCTCGACGATGCGCACGCCCTGCAGCGCGTCGCCGCCAATGAGGGAGGGGGATGGAGGGCCGCTGTCCACGTGATGTCTCCTGGCAAGGCCCGGCGGGCCGATCGGGTGCGGATCATGGCGGCTGGGCATCCGCCCGCAAAGCGCCGGTGCGCGAGGCCACCATCGCAATCCGGCATGGCAGGTAGCATCGCCCCTCCCATGAACCTCGACCCCGTCTCCCTGCGCGTGTTCGTGGCCGTGATGGAGCACGGCACCATCGCCGCCGCCGGCGCGCAGCACCACATCGCGCCTTCGGCCGTGAGCCGGCGCCTGGCCGAGCTGGAAGACGCGCTGCGCGTGCCGCTCTTCGCGCGCAGCAACAAGGGCATGGCGCCCACGCCGGCCGCCTTCGCGCTGCGCGACCTGGCGCGCGGGCTGATCAACGAGATGGAAGGCATCGCCCAGCAGATGCGCGACTACGGCCGCGGCACTCGCGGCCAGGTGCGGGTGGTGGCCAACATCTCGGCCATCACGCAGTTCCTGCCGCGCGAGCTGCAGACCTTCCTGGCTCGGCATCCGCAGGTGGACGTGCGGCTGCAGGAGCAGATCAGCAGCGCCGTCGCGCGCAGCGTGGCCGAGAATGCGGCCGACCTGGGCATCCTGAACGACGGCGACTACGGCGATGCGGTCCGCCTGCTGCCCTACCGCGAGGACGAGCTGGTGCTGGTCGTGCCCCAGGGCCATGCGCTGTCTCGGCGCCGCCAGGTGGACATCGGTGCCGTGCTGGACCACGACGTCGTCGGCATGCATCCGGGCAGCGCGATCAACCAGCAGCTCACCCGGGCCGCCGCCGAGCGCGGACGGGCGCTGCGGCTGCGCATGCAGGTCAGCAGCTACGACGCGCTGTGCCAGATGGTGGCGGCCGGCCTGGGCGTGGGCGTGCTGCCGCGCGGCAGTGCCTCCCTCTTCCGCGGCGCGTTGCCGCTGCGCATCGTGGGCCTCACCGAGCCCTGGGCGCGACGCCGGCTGGCGCTGTGCGTGCGGTCGGACGAAGGTCTGTCCAGCGTGGCGCAACTGCTGGTCGACCACCTGCGTGCGGAGGCCCAGGCATGAACTGGGACATCTTCTGCCGCGTGATCGACAACCACGGCGACCTGGGCGTGACCTGGCGCCTCGCCCGGCAGATCGCCGTCGAGCGCCGCGAGCCGGTGCGCCTGTGGGTGGACGACGCGAGCGCGCTCGCCTGGATGGCGCCGCGGGGCCAGCCGGGCGTGCAGGTGATCGACTGGTCCGACCCCGCCGCCGTGCACGCCGCTGCGGCCACCGGCCCGGATCCGCATGTGTTGATCGAGGCCTTCGGCTGCGACCCCGCGCCCGAACTCGTCGCCCGCTTCGCCGCGCGACCCGGCGGCATCTGGCTCAACCTCGAATACCTGTCGGCCGAGGACTTCGTCGAAGGCCTGCACGGCCTGCCCTCGCCGGTGATGAGCGGCCCGGGCCGCGGCTGCACCAAGCATTTCTTCTATCCCGGCTTCACGGAACGCACGGGCGGGCTGCTGCGCGAAGCCGGTCTGGTGCAGCGCCAGACCGCTTTCGACCGCGGCGCCTGGCTGGCCGCGCAAGGCATCGGCTGGCAGGGCGAGCGCATCGCCACCCTGTTCTGCTACGAGCCGCCAGCGCTGGCCGACTGGCTGGCGGGCCTGTGCGGGGGCGCCCGTCCGACGCGGGTGCTGGTGGCGGCCGGCCGAACGGCCGAGGCCGTCCGCGCGGTGCTGCCGCAGTTACCCGCCGACCGGGGCGCCCTGCACATCGACTGGCTGCCGCACCTCGCGCAGCCCGACTTCGACCACCTGCTGTGGGCGGGCGACTTCAACGCCGTGCGCGGCGAGGACTCGCTGGTGCGCGCCCTGTGGGCCGGCAAGCCGATGGTCTGGCACATCTATCCGCAGGACGATGGCGTGCACTACGACAAGCTGGACGCCTGGCTGGATGCGCTGGACGCACCCGCCTCGGTCCGTGCCTTCCACGCCGCCTGGAACGGCCGACCGGGCGCGCCGGCATTGCCGGCCCTGGACGACGCGCTGCTGGCCGACGCCACCCGCATGGTGCAGGCGGCGCGCACGCGGCTGCTCGCTCAGGACGATTTGCTGACCCGGCTTGTCCGTTTCATTGCCCAAAAAAGCTAAAATCGCGGGCTTTGCGGAAATCTCCGCCGCGGCGCGTGCACCAGCCGGTGCGCCCCCACGGAGCCGCCAACCCGCCGCGGGAACCTGCTTTTGCCGCCGCCACGACCACCCTCTGGGGCGGCAGTGACGGTCCGGGGCACGCCGAGCGGCCTCAACTCCAGCACCTATGAAAATCGCTCAAGAAATCCGCGCCGGCAACGTCATCATGCACGGCAAGGACCCGATGGTCGTCCTGAAGACCGAATACAGCCGCGGCGGCCGCAACAGCGCCACCGTGCGCATGAAGATGAAGAGCCTGATCGCCAACTTCAACACCGAAGTGGTCTTCAAGGCCGACGACAAGATCGACCAGATCGTCCTGGACAAGAAGGAGTGCACCTACTCCTACTTCGCCGATCCCATGTACGTCTGCATGGACAGCGAATACAACCAGTACGAAGTCGAAGCCGAGAACATGGGCGACGCCCTGAACTACCTCGAAGACGGCATGCCCGTCGAAGTGGTGTTCTACGAAGGCAAGGCCATCTCGGTCGAACTGCCCACCAGCGTCGAGCGCGAAATCACCTGGACCGAACCCGCCGTCAAGGGCGACACCTCCGGCAAGGTGCTCAAGCCCGCCAAGCTGTCGACCGGCTTCGAAGTGGCCGTGCCCCTGTTCGTGAACCAGGGCGACAAGATCGAAATCGACACCCGCACGGGCGAATACCGCAAGCGCGTCTGAGCCTGCCGGCGGCAGACTCCCGCATCGCTCCTGCAGCACGAGGCCCCACCGGGGCCTTTTTCTTTGGCCGCTGGCCCGAGGATTGCTGCGAGCAGAATCCCCTGGCCACTTTCCAGAGCGCCGAATGAGCCCCAAAGACAGCACGCACGACCTTCACAACAAGCGCCTGGCCGACGCCTGGGCCACGCTCCAGGCCCATTCCGACCGCGGCCTGCCGCTGGACCCGGATCCCTCCCGCCTCGCCTTCGCCGACCCCGAATTCCTGCTGCGCCGCGAAACCCGCGGCCTGCGCATGCAGCTCGAGCTGATGAAGCCCGACATCGAGATGCGTGCCCACGGCATCGAGAACACAGTGGTCGTCTTCGGCAGCGCGCGCTTCCGCAGCGAGGAGGAGATGACGGCCCTCATCGCTCAGGCCGAGGCCGCTGGCGACGAGAAGGCCGCCGCGCGCTGGAAGCGCCTGGCGCGGGGCAGCCACTACTACGAGCAGGCCCGCGCCTTCGGCAAGCTGGTCGCGCACTACAGCAACGACAAGGAGCCCGAGGACAAGCTCTTCGTCTGCACCGGCGGCGGCCCCGGCATCATGCAGGCCGCCAACCGCGGCGCCTACGAGGGCGGCGGCCTGTCGGTCGGCCTGGCCATCGCCCTGCCGATGGAAGAGGCGGCCAACGTCTACGTCACGCCGGCTCTGAGCTTCAAGTTCCACTACTTCGCCATCCGCAAGATGCACTTCATGATGCGGGCGAAGGCACTGGTGGCCTTTCCGGGTGGCTTCGGCACGCTGGACGAGCTCTTCGAAGTGGTCACGCTGGTGCAGACCCGCAAGGCCAAGCCGGTTCCCATCGTGCTGTTCGGTTCGGAGTACTGGCGGCGGCTGATCGACTTCGAGTTCCTGGTGGACGAAGGCGTGATCTCGCCGGAGGACATCGACCTGTTCCGGTATGTTGACACGCCGGAAGACGCGTGGACCGAGATCAAGCGCTTTTACGAGTTGTGAGATAGGGCGTCGTCCTTGCCCATAAGGGCAAAGACGAGGCGTTCGAGCGCAGCGTCGAGGCGGAGGATGCCGGTATGCGTGCGGAGGTGCCATTCGCGGCGCCGTGCAGTGCGGCAGGCGCGTCGGTGGAGAGCGAGCACCCGCCCTGCGCAGCAAGCCGGTCAGCGCGAGCGTGCACCGGGAGCGCGCATGCCGGCGTCCTCTGCCGGGTTAGCGGCCGGACCACTCGTGCCGGCCAGAACATGCGCGCCGCACGCGCCCGCGTCGAGAAGGGCAATGTAGCGCCTGCCCGACCAACTCAACCCAGCAGCGCCTCCGCCAGATCGATCTCCGGCTCCTCCTCCTGATGGAGATTGAGCGACTTCTCGATGTGATGCAGGTGCTCGGCCATCAGCGCCAGGGCCTCGTCGCTTCTGCCCGCCTCGATGGCGTCGATCAGCAGCGTGTGCTCGTCGTTGGGGCAGGCGGCGCCGGTGGGCGCCTCGAAGGTCAGGATGGCCAGGCAGGTCAGCGGCGTCAGCTCGCGCATCATCCGCGTCAGCAGGCTGCTGCCCGACAGCTCGGCCAGCAGCACGTGGAACTCGCCCGACAGCCGCACCGCCGATCGCCGGTCGCCGTTGTCATGGGCCTGCTGCTCGCGCTTGACCAGCGCCCGCAGTTGCTTGATGGCCTGCGGCGCCTTGCCGGCGACGATGCGGTCCATCACCCGGCGCACGATGGCCGGCTCCAGCGTTCGGCGCACCTCCAGCACGTCGTGCGCCTCGTCCACGCTGGGCGTGGTGACGAAGGCACCGCGGTTGGGGATGAGCGTGACCAGCTGCTCCACCGCCAGACGCTGCAGCACGCCGCGCACCTGCGTGCGACTGACCGAGAACAGCTCGGCCACCCGCTCCTCCGACAGCTTGGTGCCCGGCATGAGCCGGTGCTCCACGATGGCGTCGTAGATGCGCTGGTAGATGTCGGCCTTGGAGGCCGACTTGCCGGTGGCCTTCAGGACCTGGCGAGGCGTGGGGATGGGCATGGCGTCGGATCGGGCGTTCGGCGAGTGTATGCAAGGGCGCGCACCAAGGCGCACACCGGCACAGGCGCACTTCACAGCGTGAACAGGCTGCCCCAGCCCGTCACGCGGCGCGTGTCCACGCCGGCAATGCGCAGCGACTTCCAAACGGCCGTCGCCACCGAGTCATAGACCGGCACGCCCAGCGTCGCCTCCAGCTGCGGCACCAGGTGCGCGGCGCGCAGGTTGGTGCAGAAGGTAGTCAGGCATTGCGGGTCGCCGCTGGTCACGGCGGTGCGGGCCATGGTCTCGATCTGCGCAGGCGTGACCTCGGAGAAGGCAAAGTTGACCGACAGCCCCAGGTGCTGCTCGGCCACGCAGTCGAAGCCGCTCGCGCCGTAGTTGGCCACGATGCGCTGCTGCACCTCCGCCAGGTAGGGCGAGAGCAGGCCGAAGCGCGTGCGACCGGCCAGCCGCATGGCCTCGTTCAGCGCCAGCACCGAGGTGCAGGCGGGAATGCCCGTCTCGGCCGTGATGCGCGCGCACAGCGCCTCGTCGCGCTCGAAGCCCAGCCAGCCGGACGAGGTGCCGTTCCAGGCGATCACGTCCACCCGCGCATCGGCCAGCAGGCGCGCGGCCTCCAGGATCGGCGCCTCGTCGAACTGGCCCAGCGCCTGGTCGGAGAGCGAGATCTCGGTGACGCGGAAGCGCGCGAAATGCGCCGACACCTCGGGCAGGCCCGCCACCATCGCCGAGGTGATCGGTTCCAGCGCCGTGTTGGACGAGGGCGTGAGCATGCCCAGCAGCACGCGCCGAGGCGCGGCCTCGGACACTTGCGGGGTCGACGACGAAGCGATGTCGCTCACCGCGCTCAGACCTTGATCTCGCGGTTGAAGCGGTCGATGTACTCGCCGCGGCGCGGGTTGAGCTTGGCCCAGTCGACGCCGTTCATCTGCTCGATCTCGGCCATGTTCTTGGCATAAGCCTGCAGGCCCGGGCTGAACTGGGCCTTGGTGCTGACCGGCGCCACGAAATAGGGCTCGGCGGCCATCTTGGTCTGCACCTCGGGGCTGAGCGCGGCATTGATGTACGCGGCGGCCAGGTCGGGGTTCTTGGAGTTCTTGACGATGTGCATCACGCTCTTGATGTGGATCCAGCCCGTGTCCGGCTTGGCCAGCGCCACCGGCACGCCCTTGGCCTGGAGGTCGCCCACGTTGTTGTTGTAGTGCACCGAGATGTCGATCTGGCCCTGCTGGAACAGCGTGGCCAGCGAGCCCGGGTTGCTGGCCACGGCGCTCACGTTGGGCAGCAGCTTCTTCACGAACTGGAAGGCGGGCTCCATGTTCTCCTCGCTGCCGCCGTTCAGGCGCGCCATCTCGACCATCCAGGCCGACATCAGCGTCGAGCCCATGCCGGCCAAGCCGACGCGCCCCTTGAACTCGGGCTTGAGCAGGTCGTTCCAGGACTTCGGGGGCGTCTTGATCTTCTCGGTGTTGTAGGCGATGCCGATGATCTGGCCCGACACGAACACGCCCAGGCCGCGCGGATCGACCAGCTTGGCCGGCACGTCCTTGAGGTAGGGCATCTTGTCGGCGGGGATCTTCTCGAAGATGTCCTGCGACAGCGCGGCGAGGTAGGGGCCCTCGTCCAGGATGATGACGTCGTAGGGCGGGTTGGCCTTGGAGGCGGCGACCTTCGACACCGTGTCCACCGCCAGCGAGGGCACCAGGCTGACCGAGGCGCCCGTGGCCTTGGTGAAAGCCGGCAGCAGGATGCTGCGGTGCGCCGATTCCCAGGCACCCGGATAGGTGGTGGCCGAGATCGACTTGCCCTGCGCCAGGGCCAGGCCGGCATGGCCGGCGAGTTGGACGGCACCGGCGCCGGCGGCACCCTGCAGAAGACGGCGGCGGGACAGAAGCAGGCTCATGGATCTATTCCTTTCAGACGGAGCCGGCCACCTCGGCCGGATACGGCTGGCCAGCGCAAGCTCCGTGCCACGGCGGTTCGCCCCTGCAAGTCCGCCGTATCCAATGTCCGCCTCCCCATTTCGGGTGGTGGCCTGCGCCAACTTGGTCATGCGCGCACCATTTCGTGCACAGTCAGACTGGCTTTTGTATCCAATTTACCGGCACTTTGTGCTTCAACCATTGGCATGGATCTTGAACAAGACAGGCGCGACCCATCGCAGCCCAACAAGGACCCTTGCGCATGCCTTCTTCTCCCGCCACCGCAGCCACCGCCGTCGAGCTGGACCAGATCCATCACACCTATGCGGGGTCGGTGGCGGTCGAATCGGTCTCGCTGCAGATCCGACCCGGCGAACTGGTGGCGCTGCTGGGCCCCAGCGGCTGCGGCAAGACCACGCTGCTGCGCATCGTGGCCGGCCTGATGCGCCAGAGCGGCGGCCAGGTGCGCATCGGCGGCGAGGTGGTCGACGCGCTGCCGACCAACGAACGCGGCGCGGGCATCGTGTTCCAGAACTACGCCCTCTTCCCCCACATGACGGTGCTGGCCAACGTGGCCTACGGCCTGCGCGCCCGCGGCGTGGCGGCGGCCGAGGCGCGCGCCACCGCCGAGCGCATGCTGGAGATGGTGCAGATGTCGCGCTTCGCCCAACGCCATCCGCGCGAGCTCTCGGGCGGCCAGCAGCAGCGGGTGGCCCTGGCCCGCACCCTGGCCGTGCAGCCGCGCGTGCTGCTACTGGACGAGCCCTTCGCCGCGCTGGACAAGAACCTGCGGCTGGACATGCAGATCGAGATCCGCCGCATCCAACGCGAGCTGGGCATCACCACCATCCTGGTCACGCACGACCAGGAAGAAGCCATGTCCATGGCCGACCGCATCGCCGTGATGCATGCCGGTCGCGTCGAGCAGTTCGACACGCCCGAGGCGATCTACGACCGGCCCGCCTCGCTGTTCGTCGCCACCTTCATCGGCACCGCCAACCTGCTGCCCGGCCGGCTGGCCCGTGAGGGCGAGGCCGGCTTCGCGGTCGACTGCGACGGCGGTGGCCGCCTGCCGCTGGCCGAGGCCCAGCCCTGCTCCCGCGTCGGTGCCGTGGTGCTCGCGGCGCGGCCCGAGCACCTGGCCCTGGGCGCACCGGCCGCCGATGCGCTGCCGGCCACGGTCGAGATGGTGCTGCCGCTCGGGCCCTCGCTGGTCTACGAGCTGCGCCTGCCCGGCGGCACCACCGCCAAGGTGACACAGCCGCGCACGGCCGAGCAGCCGCGCTTCGAGGCCGGCCAGGCCGTGGGCCTGCGGCTGCGCCAGGGTTCGCCCGCCAGCGTCTTCGCCGGGTGAGCGCCATGGCTGCCGCTGCCAATCCCCGCCTCACGCCGCCGCTGGCCCTGGGCCTGCCACTGGGCCTGTTCTTCGCCGTCTTCGTCTTCGCGCCCATGCTGCTGCTGGCCTGGGTGAGTCTGCACAACGACACGGCCATGACGCAGTTCGGCGTCGGCCAGTACGTCAAGTTCCTGGGCGACGGCTTCAACCTGGGCATCCTGGGCAGCACGCTGTGGCTGGGCCTCAAGGTCACGCTGCTGGCGGCGGTGGTGGGCTTTCCGCTGGCCTACCTCTACACCCAGGCGCCGCCGCGCTGGCAGGGCGTGCTCCTGCTGCTGGTGCTGCTGCCGCTGCTCACCAGCTCGGTCGTGCGCACCTTCGCCTGGGTGGTGATCCTGGGGCGCCAGGGCATCGTCAACACGGTGCTGCTCGACCTGGGGCTGATCGCCGATCCGCTCAAGCTGCTCTACACGCCCGGTGCCGTCACCGTGGCGCTGGCACAGATCGAGCTGCCGCTGATGGTGCTGCCGCTGATCACCGCGCTGGCCAACATCGACGGCAACCTGCGCCAGGCCTCGCTGGCCCTGGGCGCGGGCCACTGGCGCACCTTCTGGCTGGTGACGCTGCCGCTGGCCATGCCGGGCCTGCTGGCGGGCAGCCTGCTGGTCTTCGCCAGCAGCGTGAGCGCCTTCGTCACGCAGACGCTGGTGGGCGGCGGGCAGCAGATGTTCATGCCCTTCTACATGTACCAGCAGGCCATCCAGGCCAACAACTACCCGTTCGCCGCCGCGGTCGCCATGCTGCTGCTGGTGTGCGTGCTGGGGGTGGTGGCCGCCATCAACGCGCTGGGCCGGCGCAGCAAGGGGTTCGTCCATGGCTGAGGCTTTTGTTTCCGGCACGCCGGTGCCCGTCACTCCGACGGCGCCCACGGCCAAGGCCGACCCGCGCGGCCGGGCCGAGCGCCTGTCCTTCACGCTGGTCTTCGGGCTGCTGGGCCTGATGGCGGCGGTGCTGCTGCTGGCGCCCACGGTGATCGTGGTCATTACCTCCTTCACCAGCGGCTATTCGCTCAAGTTCCCGCCGCCGGGCTATTCCACGCGCTGGTACGAGGCGCTGTGGGACCAGTCGCCCGAGCTGATCGAGGCCTTCGTGCTGTCGCTGGAGCTGGCGGCCACGGCGACGGCCATCTCCATCGTGCTGGCGGTGGCAGCGGCGCTGGCGCTCGCCCGCCGGCGCGAGGCCTGGGCGCGCGCGGCCGAGGCGCTGTTCCTGTCGCCGCTGATGCTGCCGGCACTGGCCATCGGCCTGTCGCTGCTGATGCTGTTCAACCTGGCGGGCACGGGGCTGTCGTTCACGACGCTGGTGCTGGGCCATGTGGCCATCACGGCGCCCTACATCCTGCGCACCACCACGGCGAGCCTGGCCCAGATGGACGGCGCACTGATGGAGAGCGCGCATTCGCTCGGCGCCTCTGGCGTGTTCGCCTTCCGCACCGTGACGCTGCCGCTGATCGCGCCCGGCGTGGCGGCGGGCGCCTTCATCGGCTTCATGTATTCCTTCGACAACGTGGCGGTGTCGCTCTTCCTGTCGGACGCCCGCAGCGAGGTGCTGCCCATCCGCATGTGGCACATCATCGAGTCCAGCCTGGACGTACGGGCCGCCGCGGTGTCGGGCGTGCTGATCGCCGCGACCATCGTGCTGATGGTGGTGATGGAGCGCGTGGCCGGCATCTCGCGGCACATGCGATGAGCGGCCCCGGTGTGCAGGCCTGGGCCACGGCCCGCGCCCTGCACGGCGCGCCACGGCCCCGGGCGTCAGGGTGCCGGTGCCACCCGGTCGCCGCCCCAGCGCAGGCGCAGCGCCAGGTAGTCGTCTTCCAGTACGCCGTCGCGCAGCTCCAGCGGGTAGTCGGTGAGATGGCAGAAGCGCTCGATGCTGTAGTCGCCCAGGTCCACGCGCCGCAGCCGTGCATGGCGCAGCGCCAGCACAAGCGTCTGCACGCCGGCGATGCGCAGCGCGCCCGCGCACATGGGGCAGGGTTCCATCGTGCAGTACAGCGTGGCGCCCTCGGCGGCGTGCGGACCGTGCGCGCGGAAGGCGGCCTGGAGCGCATCGGTCTCGGCATGCGCGGTCGGGTCGACTCGGGTGTTCTGGCGGTTCTGCCCATAGGCCAGCACGCGGCCCTGCTTGATCAGCACGGCACCGGTGGGCCAGTCGCCCCGGGCATGCGCATCCAGCGCCTCCGCCAGCGCGGCACGCATCCAGTGGATGTCGGCCGCCTCCTGGGTCATGGGCGACGTCGGCGGTATCGGCATGGTGACAGCGGTCATCTCGTTCTTCCCTTTTCTCTTGATGGAGACACGCACGCATGAGCAAGAAGCGAACCCTGCTGCGCGGCGCCCAGGCCTTGCTGGGCGAACAGCACCAGCATGAACCGCGCCCGCTGGATGTGCTGGTCGAAGATGGCCGCATCGCCGCCATCGAGCCGGCCGGCACGCTGGGCGGCGCCGACCG
Source organism: Pseudacidovorax intermedius (assembly GCF_003350475.1). GTDB lineage: Bacteria > Pseudomonadota > Gammaproteobacteria > Burkholderiales > Burkholderiaceae_C > Xenophilus > Xenophilus intermedius. Next base: position 29,803 of record NZ_QQAV01000006.1, on the reverse strand, counting down.
CGTGGTGGACCTGTCGCGGCACCTGCTGGTGCCCGGCCTGGTCAACGGCCACCAGCATTCGCACGAGCACTTCCAGCGCGGCCGCACCGAGAACCTGCCGCTCGAACTCTGGATGCACCTGGTGCGCACCCGCATGCCGGTGCCGCTCACGCCGCGGCAGGCCTACCTGCGCACCATGATCGGCGCCATCGAATCGCTTCGCACGGGCTGCACCACGCTGGTGGACGACATGGCGCTGGGCGCCGCCATCGACCGCCCGCGCATCGAGGCCTGCCTGCAGGCCTACGACGATGCCGGCATCCGCGCGCTGGTGGGCTTCGCGATGATGGACAAGCCCATCGTCGACAACTTTCCCTTCCTGGCGCAGCACATGCCGCCCGCGATGGTCGAGGAGATGCGCGCCGGTCGCCGCCCCGATCCGCAGGACTGCCTGGCGCTGGTGCGCGACTTGGCCGCGAGCCGCCATCCGCACAGCCGGCGCGTGGGCGTGCTGGTGTCCGCGTCGGCCCCACAGCGCTGCACCGAGCCCTTCCTGATGCAGGTGCGCGCGCTGGCCGACGAGCTGGCACTGCCGGTCATCACGCATGTGCAGGAGACGCGGCTGCAGGTGGTCACCGGCCAGCTGTTCTACGGCTGCCCGATGGTCGAGTACCTGGACCGCATCGGCTTCCTCAAGCCGGCCACCAGCCTGATCCATGCCGTGTGGCTGAACCCGCGCGAGATCGAGGCGCTGGCCCGCACCGGCGCCACGGCCCAGCACAACCCCTGGAGCAACCTGCTGCTGGGCTCGGGCATCCAGCCGGTGCGCGAACTGCTCGACGCGGGCGTGAACGTGAGCCTGGGCTCGGACGGCTCGTGTTCCACCGTCACCGTGAACATGCTCAACGTGCTGGGCAGCGCGGCGGCACTCTCCAAGATCCGCGGCGACGACCACGCCCGCTGGCTCAGCGCGCAGGAAGCGCTGCATGCCGGCACCGTGGCCGGCGCGCGCGCCCTGGGCTTCGGCGACCGCCTGGGCAGCCTGCACGTGGGCGCCATGGCCGACTTGGTCGCCTATCGCACCGACACCGTCACCTTCACGCCAATGAGCGATCCGGTGCGCCAGCTCGTCTATGCCGAACGCGGCGCGGGCCTGGACTTCTCGATGGTCGATGGCGAGGTGGCGATCCAGAACGGCCGGCTGGTCCGTGTGGACGAGGCCGCGCTGCTGGCCGAGATCCAGCACGAATTCGCCGAGCTGATGCCGCAGTACGCCCGCGCCGAGGCCGACATGGCGCCGGTGCTGGCCGCCATGGAACGCATCCACCGCGAGGGGCTGGCGACGCCCATCGCGCCCGATACCTTCGCCGCACGCCTGCCATGAGCCCTGCACTGCCTCCCCGCGACTTCACCGGCTACGGTGACGACGCGCCCACCATGCGCTGGCCCGGCGGCGCCGGGCTGGCCGTCTCCTTCGTGCTCAACATCGAGGAAGGCGCGGAGTTCGCCCTGTCGGCTGGCGACGAGCGCAACGAGGGTTGCCACGAGGTCAGCAACGAGATCCGCGGCGTGCCCGACCTGTGCATGGAAAGCCACTTCGAATACGGCAGCCGCGTGGGCTACCGGCGCATCGTGCGGCTGCTCGCTGATTCAGGCGTGCCGCTCACCCTCAACTGCTGCGCCCGCGCGCTGGAGGCCACGCCCTGGATTGCCGAAGACGCCGTGCGCCGCGGCTACGAGCTGTGCTGCCACGGCTGGCGCTGGGAGTCGCATGCCCACCTGGCCGAGGACGAGGAGCGCGAGCGCATCGCCCGCACGGTAGCCACCGTCACCCGACTCGCGGGCCGCGCGCCGGTGGGTTGGCACACCAAGTCCTCGCCCTCGGTGAACACACGCCGGCTGCTGGTCGAGCATGGCGGCTTCCTCTACGACAGCGATGCCTACAACGACGACCTGCCCTACTACCGCGAGGTGGCCGGCCGCCAGCATCTGGTGCTGCCCTATGCCTTCGACACCAACGACATGCGCTTCTTCGACAGCCATGCCTTCGTGGCCGGCGAGGACTTCGCGCGCTATGCCATCGACGCCTTCGAATGGCTGCGGGCCGAGTCGCAGGAGGCGCCGCGCATGATGTCCATCGGCCTGCACACCCGCATCATCGGCCGGCCGGGGCGCATCGGCGGTCTGAAAGCGCTGGTCGAGCACATCCGCGGCGCCTCGGGCGTGTGGCTCGCCACGCGCGAGCAGATCGCCCGCCACTGGCTGGCCGAGGTGCCACCGCCCGCTGCAAAGGACGCTGCATGAAGCTGCTGTTGATCAACCCCAACCGCACCCAGGCCGTGACCGATGCGGTGCTGGCCGCCGCCCGCAGCGCTGCACGGCCCGGCACCGAGTTGCTGGCCGTCACCGGGCGGCAGGGCCCGGCCATCATTGCCTCGCGCGCCGAGAACGCGCTGGCCCAGCAGGAGGTGCTGGAGCTGGCTGCCCAGCATGCGACGGAGGTGGATGCCATCGTGCTCGGCGTCTCGCTCGACAGTGCGCTGTGGGCCTGCCGCGAGCTCTTCGATGTGCCGGTGGTCGGCATGACGGAGGCCGGCCTGCTGATGGGCGCCACGCTGGCCGGTCGCATCGGCGTGCTGACCTATGGCGCACGCATGGCGCCGCTGTACCGCGAGTTGGTCGAGCAGCACGGCCTGGCCGCGCGCCTGGCCGGCATCGAGACGCTGGAGGTGACGCCGCAGCAGACCTTCGAGACGCCGCTGCGCGTGCAGGAGGCGGTGCTGTGCGGCATCGAGCGGCTGGTGCAGCGCGACGGCGCCGAGGCCGTGCTGCTGGCCGGCGCGGCCATGGCCTCGATGGCGCCGGTGCTGCAGCCGCGTGCCAGCGTTCCGCTGCTCGACGGCGTGGCCTGTGCCGTCGCCCTGGCCCAGGCCCGCGTGGACCTGGCGCTGCCCGCGGCCCGTGCCGGAAGCCTGGCACCACTGCGCGGCCGCGACGTGACGGGCATCACGCCCGCGCTGGCGGCGCGCTTCCGGGGCGCAGCAGCATGAGCACCGGCCGTGCCACTGCGCAAGGCGCGCCTGCCTCAGGCTCAGTCGAAGCACAAGGTCGTCCAACAGACATGAACCGCCTCGCCGCCTCACCCGTTTGCCCCGAGCCCGTCGAAGGGCAGGACGCCGCGCCCGCGTCGATCCCGCCGCTGCACGACATGGACGCGCGCGAACTGGCTGCCCGCGTCGCCCGCCGCGACCTGCCGGCCACCGAGGTGGCCCGCCATTTCATCGCTCGCGTCGAGGCGCTCAACCCCGGCCTGAACGCCATCGTCCAGTTCGATCCGGCGCGCGTTCTCGCCGAGGCCGAAGCGGTGGACCGGCGCCTGGCCGCGGGCGAGTCGCTGCCGCTGGCGGGCGTGCCCTTCACCGTCAAGGACAACCTCTGGGTCGAGGGCTACCGCATCGCCCAGGGCTCGCTGCTTTTCGAAGACTTCGTCGCGCCCCGTGATGCCTGGGCCGTGGCCCGGCTGCGTGCGCTGGGCGGCGTGGTGCTGGGCATCACCAACTGCTCCGAATTCGCCTGCAAGGGGGTGACGAGCAACCTCGTCTACGGCGCGACTCGCCATCCGCTCGACCCGACGCTGACGCCCGGCGGCTCCTCCGGCGGCGCGGTGTCGGCGCTCGCCCGTGGCCTGGGCCTGCTCGCGCTGGCCACCGATGCCGGCGGCTCCACCCGCCGGCCGGCTGCGCATTGCGGGCTGGTCGGGCTCAAGCCCAGCCCGGGACTCGTCCCGCATCCCTGGGGCTTTGCCGAGCCCAACTACGGTCTTTCGGTCATCGGCGTGCTGGCGCGCAGCGTGGCCGACTGCGGCTGGGCCTTCGACCTGCTCGCGGCCTATGACGCAGGCGATCCGGCAGGCGTGCCGATCCCGAGCGGCCTCACGCAGCCGACACCCGAGCTGCCGCCCCGCGGCCTGCGCATCGCCTGGAGCCCGCGCCTGGGCTGCGACTTCGCCATCGATGACGACGTGCTGGCCGCCTTGCAGGCGCGCGTGGATGCACTGCGCACCGCCGGCTGGCAGATCGCCGATGCCGATCCACCCTGGCCACCCGAGGCGCGCGAGTACCCCCTGATCGCCTTGCAGCATGCCGGCCTGCATGCGCTCTACGGCGAACAGTGGGTGGCCGACCCGACGCGCATCGACCCGGTGCTGGGCGCGCAGATCGAGACGGGCGCCCGCATCGCGCCCGCCGACGTCGCGCGCGCATTGCGGCTGCGCGAACGCATCGCCCACGCGCTGGCGGGCTTCTTCGAGCACTACGACCTGCTGCTGTGCCCCAGCGCCCCGGTCACCGCCTGGCCGCTGGACCAGCTGGGCCCGCCCGTCATCGGCGGCCAGCCCGCCGGTCCGCGCGGGCATGCGGCCTTCACACCGCTCTTCAACTACTGCGGCGTGCCCGCCTGCTCCGTGCCCGCCGGCACCGTGCGCGGCCTGCCGGTCGGCCTGCAGGTGGTGGCGCCGCGCTACGAGGACGCGCGCGTGCTGGGCTTTGCGGCAGCGGTGGAGGGCTGCATCCCATAGGGGTTGCGCGGGATGGCGCCCCGCCGCGCTGAGATACTGGGTCCATGCACAACATGCTGGATCCGCACGCATGAGGCGTTTCGGCACGCAGGTTCTGCCGCTGGTAGCGGCCCTCTTCCTCTCGTCCGCCGCCCTCGCCCTGCCCCGCTTCGACGACGTCCGCCGCGACTTCCGGCCCTCCGACGTGCAGGTGCTGGACCAGGGCGGCGCGCTGGTGCAGCGGGTGCGCACCGATGCCAGCGTGCGCCGCGGCCAGTGGATCGGCCTGGCCGACGTGTCGCCCGCGCTGCGCCATGCGCTGATCTACAGCGAGGACCAGCGCTTCTATGAGCACTCCGGCGTCGACTGGCGTGCCGTCTCGGCCGCCGCCTGGGGCAACCTCTGGAACACGCGCACCCGCGGCGCCTCCACGCTGACCATGCAGCTGGCCGGCCTGCTCGACGAGGACCTGCGCCGCGGCGCCAGCGGCCGCAGCCTGGGCCAGAAGGTGGAGCAGGTCTTCGGCGCCGCCCAGCTGGAGCGTGAATGGCGCAAGGACCAGATCCTGGAGGCCTACCTCAACCTTGTGCCCTTCCGCGGCGAACTGGTGGGCATCGACGCCCTCTCGCGCACGCTCTTCGCCAAGGCCCCGCATGGCCTGGATGCGCGCGAGGGCGCCATCGCCGCCGCCCTGGTGCGCGCGCCCAATGCCTCGGCCGCGCAGGTGGCGCGCCGCGCCTGCGAGGTGCTGCGCGCCATGCAACCGGCACCGGCGCCGGACTGCGAATCCCTGGCCTTCTTCACCCAGGCCGCGCTGCAGCGCCGCGCCTTCGACGCCAGCGAAGGCATCGCGCCGCACTTCGCCCGCCAGGCGCTGCGCCAGCGCAGCGGCGATGCGCCGACGCTGCGCACCACGCTGCGCGCGCCGCTGCAGCGCGCCGCCGTCGAAGCGCTGGACCGCCAGATGCGCGAACTGCGCGGCCGCAACGTGCAGGACGGCGCCGCCGTGGTGCTGGACAACGCCAGCGGCGCGGTGCTCGCCTGGGTGGGCTCCTCGGGCGCGCACAGCCGCGCGGCCGAGGTCGATGCCGTGCTGGCGCCGCGCCAGCCGGGCTCCACGCTCAAGCCACTGCTCTATGCGCAGGCGATTGCCGAGCGCCGCCTCACGGCCGCCTCGCTGCTGGAGGATTCGCCCGCGCAGATCGCCACGCCGGGTGGTCTGTACATCCCGCAGAACTATGACCGGCACTTCAAGGGCCTGGTCTCGGCCCGCACCGCATTGGCCGCCTCGCTCAACGTACCGGCGGTGCGCACGCTGGTGATGGTCTCGCCCGACGCCTTCGCGCGCCGCCTGCAGGCCGCCGGCCTCGCCCTGCGCGAGAGCGGCGACTACTACGGCTACAGCCTGGCCCTGGGCAGTGCCGAGGTCAACCTGCTGGCGCTGACGAATGCCTACCGCATGCTGGCCAACGGCGGGCGCTACACGCCCACGCGCCTGCTGCCCGGTGCCGCCGCCGAGCCGCCGAAGCCGGTGCTCGACGCTGGCGCGGCCTTCATCGTGGGCGACATCCTGTCGGACCCGAATGCCCGGGTGCGCACCTTCGGGCCCGACAGCCTGCTGGCCACCCGCTTCTGGACAGCCGTGAAGACCGGCACCAGCAAGGACATGCGCGACAACTGGGCCATCGGCTGGTCGCAGCGCTACACCGTGGGCGTGTGGGTGGGCAATGCCGACGGCTCGCCGATGTGGGACGTGAGCGGCACCAGCGGCGCGGCGCCCGTGTGGGCAGATCTGATGCGCCAGCTGCACCATAGCGAGCCCAGCCGCGCGCCAGCGCCGCCGCCGGGCGTGGTGCAGCAGGCGGTGCGCTATGCCGCCGCGGACGGCGGCGAGCGCGGCGTGCCACTGGAAGCCGCCCGCAGCGAATGGTTCCTGGCCGGCACGCAGCAGGCGCTGTTCACGCCCTCGGCGATCCGCGCCACGGCGGGTGACGGCGCGACCGGCCGCACCGCGCGCATCACGGCGCCGGCCGATGGCACCATCCTCGCGCTGGACCCGGACATCCCGCCGCGCCACCAGCGCGTGCGTCTCGCGGCCGACGGCGCGCCGGGCGATGTGCAGTGGCGGCTGGACGGCCGCACGCTCGCGCGCGGCACGGCGGCCGACTGGCTGCCCTGGCCCGGCCGCCACCGGCTGGAACTGGCTGATGCGCGCGGGCAGGTGCTGGACAGCATCCGCATCGAGGTGCGCGGCGCGGGCGTGGTGGGGGCGCCGCCGCGGCGCTGAGGGCGGGTTGCCGCGCGGATCGGCGCGTCGGCGGCAACCGTCAGGGCTCGGCCCGCGGCAGCATCACGCGTGCGCACAGCCCGCCGCGCTCTGCCGGCAGCAGCGCCAGCTCGCCGCCGTGCTCGCCCGCGATGCGCTCAACGATCGCCAGCCCCAGACCGGCCCCCGAGCCGCCCGAGCGCGCATCGCCCGCACGGTGGAAGGGCTGGCGCAGCCAGTCGGCCTGGGCAGGATCGATGCCGGGCCCATGGTCGATCACTTCCAGCCACACCCAGGCACCTTGCGCGCAGCTGCGCAGTTGCACCGGCGGCGCGCCGTGCCGATGGGCGTTCTCCAGCAGATTCGCCAGCATGCGCCGCAGGGCAGCCGGCCGGCCGCTGACGGCCGGCAGGGAACGGGCCGGTTGCCATTGCACCGTCTGCCCGTGGTCGGCGAAGTCGGCGCACACGCGGGCGCACAGGGCATTCAGGTCCACCGGCTCGCGCAGGCCGGGCTCGTCGGCGGCGCGCGCGTAGTCGAGGAACTGGCCCACGATGCCGTCCATCTCCTCCACGCTGCGCACCATGCTGGCACGGGTGGCGGGGTCAGCCGCGTCGCCGACGATCTCCACCGCCAGGCGCAGCTTGGTCAGCGGCGTGCGCAGGTCGTGGGAGATGCCGGCCAGCATCAGCGCGCGCTCGCGCTCCTGCCGAGCCAGGCTGTCGGCCATGCGGTTGAAGCTGCGACTGACGGTGGCGATTTCGCTGGGCCCGTCTTCCGGCAGCGGCGGCGGCTTGCGGCCAGCCCCCAGGCTGCCTGCCGCCTCCACCAGTCGGGACAGCGGCCGATCGAGCCGGCGCTGCAGCCACAGCGCACCCGCCAGCGCCAGGAGGCCACTGCCCGCGCTCACGGCCAGCCAGGCCCCGGTGAACTCCCGTGCGGGCAGCACGCCGGGCAGCACCAGCCAATGGGCATCGCCGTCCAGCGCCACCCGCAGGGCCAGGCCACCGTCGCCTGCGCGGCGCCACAGGGCCTGCATGCCGGCCTCGCCCAGGCGCTGCGACACCCGGCGGATGAAGCGCCGTTCCAGGGCGGTGAGCCGCGGGGACGCGTCCGCGTCGCTGGCTACGTCTGCGCCATCCGGACGGCGGTTGAAGGCCGTCACGAATGCCGCGCGCTGGGCCGGCGGCAGGCTGGCCAGCCCGGCGCGCACGGCCAGCAGGTTGGTGGCCACGCCATCGGCCACCTGGGCGAGCCGCGGCTTGAGCACCATCTCGCGCAGAAGCAGCGCGCTGCCGATCTGGCCGATCAGGATCAGCAGCACGATCAGCAAGGCATGGCGCCCGAGCAGGCTGCGCGGCCAGCGCGCGATGGCGGCCCGGGCACCAAGCGCGCCTGCCTCGGTGTCGCCCGCGGCGCGGGCGCTCATCGGGTATCCCCATCCGGCACGAAGACGTAGCCCACGCCCCATACGGTCTGGATGAAGCGCGGCTGCGCCGGGTCGGCTTCGATCAGCTTGCGCAGCCGCATCACCTGCACGTCGATGCTGCGGTCGGTGGCCTCGTGCTCGCGGCCGCGCGCCAGCTCGATGAGGCGGTCGCGGCCGAGGGGGCGTCCCGGGTGGCGGCAGAAGGCGGCCAGCAGCGTGAACTCGCCCGTGGTCATCGGCAGATCCTGGCCCGCGCGGCTGAGGCGGCGGCGGCCGAGGTCGAGCACGAAGTCGGCGCCGAAGCGCAGCTCGCCCTCGTCGGGGGCCGGGCCGGTGTGCGCGCCCAGCATGCGCTGGCGCCGCACCATGGCCTGGATGCGGGCCAGCAGTTCGCGCGGGTTGAAGGGCTTGGGCAGGTAGTCGTCGGCGCCCATCTCAAGGCCGACGATGCGGTCGACCGGATCGCCCCGCGCCGTGAGCATCAGGATGGGGATGGTCTCGCCCTGCGCACGCAGGCGGCGGCAGACGGACAGGCCGTCCTCGCCCGGCATCATGACGTCGAGCACCAGCACGTCGAAGCGCTCGCGCGCGAGCAGGCGGTCCAGGGCGGCCGCGCCTTCGACGGTGCGCACGGCGTAGCCCTGGTCGCCCAGGTAGCGCTGCAGCAGCGCACGCAGGTCGGCCTCGTCGTCGGCCACCAGGATGCGGGCAAGCGGCTCGGTCATGGGACGGCGACCGGCGCAGGGCGCGCGGCGGCGCAGGACGGCGGCACGGCAGGAAACGGGGGGCGCGGCAACAGGGACATGGCGGCATCGTAGACAGCGCCACCATCCCGCCGGCCCTCCGAAATCATGACAAACGATGACAAGCCGGCACGATGGTCACGGCTGGTCATGAGCGCAGGCCCTGCCGTGACGAGTGCGTGACAACCCGGCCCGACAGTGGCGGCATCCCCCCACCGAAAGGATGTCTGCCATGAACACCGTCTCGCCCCATTGGCCGCGCAGCACCGCGCTCGCGGCCCTGCTGCTCGTGCCCAGCCTGCTGGCGGCCATACCCGCCGCCCGTGCCGAGGGCCGTCGTGTCGTGCGACCCAACGCCGAAGGCGGCACGACGGCCACCCGGCTCGTGGGTCGCCAAGGGCCGGAGGGCGGCCGCTTCGGCGCCGCACGCGGCGTGGCGACCGATGGCCAGGGCAACGCCGTGGCCGGCAGCACCAGCCGCCTGCAAGGGCCGGCCGGCGGTCTCGCCCAGCGCGCCGGCAGCACGCAGGTGAGTGCCGACGGCTCGGCGCGCCACCAAAGTGCCCTGACGGCCAGCAACGCTCGCGGCAGCCTGCAATCGAGCGGCAGTGCGACGCGCAGCACCGACGGCACGGTGGACGCCAGCCGCAGCAGCACCGCCACCAGCGCCGCCACCGGCAACAGCGTGCAGAGCACCACCCAATACAGCAGCGGTACGGGCATGACGCACAGCGCCACCTGCTACGACGCCAGCGGTGCCACCATCGCCTGCCGATGAGGCCGGCGTCTAAGAAGGAGCTCCCGTGACCCATCCGAATTTGCGCCGCCTCGCAACCGCCCTGGCCTGCCTGATCGCGGGCGCCGCAGGCGCCCAGACTGCCGTGCCCGACGCCTCGCGCCTGGACACCCTGCGCAGCGAGTTGAAGCAGCGCTTCGCCGCCGCCGACACCAACGCCGACGGACGCCTGAGCCGCGACGAGGCCAAGGCCGGCATGCCGCGCGTCTACCGCAACTTCGACGCCATCGACAGCGCGCATGCCGGCAGCATCACCCTCGCGCAGATCGAGGCCTACGTGGCCGGCCAGCAGGGCAGGCGCGGCGGCGCCAGACCCTGAGACGGGGCTGCCATGCAGACCGACACGCTGCGCCACGCGCTGGGCCCGGAGGCCCTTCCATGGCTGCTGGCCCTGCTCGGCCTGGTGCTGGCCGCCGCCACGGCCGAAGGGCTGGTGCAGACCTTCGTGCGCCGCCAGCCCTACGACTGGCGGGCCTATGCCGCGTCGCTGGCCGACACGGCGGGCCGCCGTGCGGTGGACGCGCTGGGCCTGTCCATCGCCGCGCCGCTGCTGGCGCTGGCCTGGACGCACCGGCTGACCACGCTGCCGCTGTCCACGCCCGCCGCCTTCGCGCTGCTCTTCCTCGGGCAGGAGCTGTGCTACTACGCCTATCACCGCGCCGCCCATCGCGTGCGCTGGTTCTGGGCCACGCATGCGGTGCACCATTCGCCCAACGAGTTGACGCTGGCCGCGGCGCTGCGCCTGGGCTGGACGGGCAAGCTCACCGGCACGGCGCTGTTCTTCACACCGCTGGTGTGGCTGGGCTTTTCGCCCACGGCGGTGATGGGGACGCTGGCCGCCAACCTGCTCTACCAGTTCTGGCTGCACGCGCCCTGGCTGCCGCGCCTGGGGCCGCTGGAATGGGTGCTGAACACGCCCACCCACCACAAGGTGCATCACGCCTCCAACCCGGAATACCTGGACTGCAACTACGGCGGCGTGCTGATCGTCTTCGACCGGCTGTTCGGCACCTTCGTCGACCTGCGCGCAGACCTGCCGCCCCGCTACGGCCTGACCACGCCGCTGCACACCCACAATCCGCTGCGCATCGCCTTCCACGAATGGGTACGGCTGGCTCAGGACCTGCACCGGGCCCGCGGCCTGAAGCAGCGGGTGCGCATCCTCTTCGGCCCACCTGGAGCCCAGCCATGACCCCGATCCGACACTGGCTGCCCGCCATCGCCCTGCTGCTGACCGCCGCCCTGGCCCATGCCGCCCCCGACCGGCAGCAGGCCTACGGCCCCGACCCCGCCCAGCGGCTGGACGTCTACCTGCCCGCGCAGCCGCACGGTGCCCCGATCCTGGTGATGGTGCATGGCGGTGCCTGGATGTTCGGCCGGCCCGATGCGCCGAACGTGGTGGACGCCAAGGTGGCCCACTGGGTGCGCGAGCGCGGCTTCGTCTTCGTCTCGGTGGGCTACCGGCTGGTGCCGCAGGTGGACGTACGCGCACAGGCCCAGGACGTGGCCCGTGCGCTGGCCGAAGTGCAGCGGCTGGCGCCGGACTGGCATGCGGACGCGGACCGGCTGGTGCTGATGGGCCACTCGGCCGGTGCCCACCTCGTGGCGCTGCTGAGCGCCGACCCATCACTCGCGACCGCCCAGGGCGCCCGCCGCTGGCGCGGCACGGTGGTGCTCGACAGTGCGGCCCTGGACACCGAAGGACTGATGCAGCACCGGCACCTGCGCTTCTACGACCGGGCCTTCGGCGCCGACCCAGCCCTGTGGCGCGCCGTGTCGCCCACGGCACGTCTGGCCCCTGGCAGCCTGCCGATGCTGCTGGTGTGCGCCAGCGAACGTCGCGACGATTCGTGCGGCCAGAGCGCCCGGTTCGCCGACAGGGTGCGCGCGGCAGGTGGCCAAGCCACCGTGCTGCCCCAGCCGCTGTCGCACGGCGAGATCAATGCGCAGCTCGGAACGCCGAGCGGCTACACGCAGGCGGTCGACCGGTTCATCGACGGGTGGGCCGCCCCGGTGCGCTGAGGCCACCGTTGACCGGCGCCAACGCGGCGTCGGCAGGACAGGTGCCGGGCCGGGGGCGGCACCGGCAGTACTGGCCCACCCCGGTGGCTGCGGCGCCGTTCAAGAGCGCCGCAGCGCGCGCCAGGGCCGCCAGGTCCGCCGTTCTGGCGCGGCGGGGGTCAGCGGCATCCGGCCGGAAGGCGGCGCCACCGCCAGCGTGTCTTTGCCCCGCGCCTTGGCCTGGTAGAGCGCCTCGTCGGCCAGGGCCAATGCGCGGTGCAAGGGCACATCCGGCTCGACGGTGGCCACACCCGCGCTCACCGACAGGCGCAGCCCGTCCACGCGCAAGTGATGCACTGCCGACACGCAGGCCGCTGCCACGTCGGCCGGCGATGCCGAGGCGTCCTCGATCCAGATGCAGAACTCTTCGCCGCCCAGGCGGGCGCACAGGTGCGGCGCGCTGGCGCGACACAGCGCCTGCGCCACCGCGCGCAATGCCCGGTCGCCACCCTCGTGGCCCAGGCGCTCGTTGATGCGCTTGAAGTCGTCCACGTCCAGCAGCACGACGTTGAACGCGCCGGCCGGCATGGCGGCCAGCGCCGCCTGGGTCCGCTCGAGGAAGGCGCGCCGATTGGGCAGGCCGGTGAGCGCGTCCTCGTAGGCCAGCGCTGCCAGCCGCAATTGCAGCAGATGACCGCTGCGCCGCTCGCGGGACAGCGCCAGGTGGGCCAGCAGGCACAGCGCCAGCGCGCCCGCCGCGAAGAAGGCCAGCACCGGCCGCTGGGCCGGCGCGACGCTGCGCATCAGTGCCCCATCGACGAAGACCAGGCCCACCGCCCCGATGCCGGCCAGGAAGTCGCGCAGCCGCACATGGCACAGCGCCAGGCACATGCCGAAGAGCATCAGCAGCGGCAGCGTCCAGAAGGCCTGGGCCGCACTGCCTTCCAGGTTCAGCCGGAAGGCGATGGCCAACGACACCGTGACCATCAGCCCACCCAGGCTCAGCAGCCAGGGCGGCCGGGGCCGCAGCGACAGCAGCATGCCCAGACCCGCCGCGGCGGTGCAGAGGAGCTCGGCAGACAGATGCGCGCCGCCCCCCGGCAGGGAGACCATCAGCGTCATCAGCCAGATCAGCACACCCGTCGCCTCGCAGGCCAGGGCGAGCGACCGCACCTCCTGGCGCAGCGCACGCCGAAGCGCCTGGGCCTGCGCGACGGGGACCGAAGGCACCAGCCAACGCCAGAGGCGGCGCGCCCGCCGGTACAGCAGCATCCGCAGCCGCATCACCCTGCCGCCCCGGGCGCCAAGACCACGCGGTTCTTGCCCGTCCGCTTGGCATCGCCCAGGGCCGTGTCGGCACGGCGCATGGCCTGCTCGAGGGCCTCGCCGGGCTGCACAAGCGCCGCGCCGGCGCTCAGCGTGAGGCCCACCCCCTGGGCCGACACGCGCCGTGCCGCCTCCACCACACCGCCGGCGAAGGCCAGCAGCGCCGCCGGCGAGGCGGCGGGCACCAGCACGCAGAACTCCTCGCCGCCCGTGCGGCCCGCCAACGCCTCGCCGGGCAGGCGTTGCAGCAGCCGGCCCACGGCATGCAGGAGTCGGTCGCCCACCTCGTGGCCATGGCGGTCGTTGATGCGCTTGAAGTCGTCCACGTCGAGCGCGATGAGGCCTTGTGGCCCGGACGCCCGTAGCTTCTCCATGGCCACTTCCAGGAATCCGCGGCGATTGGCCACGCCGGTCAGGGCGTCCTGGTAGGCCAGGACGGCCAGCGAGGCGGCTGCCGCCACGCGCCGGCGTCGCGCCAGCGCCACGCCCCGGTGAAGCAGCAACGCCAAGGTGAAGCCGCCCACCACCAGCACCCCGCGCAGGGCCTGCCCCGCGGGCCACGGGGCGAAGGCCGCGCCCGGCAGCAGCACCAGCCAGACCGTCAGGCTGCACAGCACATAGCTGCGCAGGCGGACCTGTACCAGGCCCAGCACCAGCGACAGCATCAGGCACAGCGGAAGCACCCAGAGCTCGCCGCCGCCCAGGACGTCGAGCTGCAAGCGGCAGCCGGCCGCAATCGCCACGGTCATCAGGCCCACCCCACTGTCGTGTGCCGCGGCGTCGCGCGCGCTCATGCACAGCGCCAACCCCACCGCCTGCACGAAGGTCCAGCAGAACAGGGCCAGCGCGAAGACGGACAGCACGGGCCAGGAGACCCAGAGCGACACGAGCCAGGCGAAAGCAGCGGCACAAGCCAGCACGCGGGCCGGCTTGCGCAAATGCCGCACCACGTCATCGTCCAGGCGGCGCTCCCTTTGCGTCGCCACACTGGCCCGGCCGCCAGCGGCCAGGCTGTGCGCCGGCGAGGACTCCCGCTCGGCATGTGAACCATTGATTGTCAAAACTTTGTTTCCAGCATGAGCCGGACGCAAGTTAGACAGGAAGCGGGGCGCGCCGTGTCAGCCGGCTTCCCCAGCAGGTTTCATCCTTGGGGCACAACAGCCTCTGCGTAGTCGTACAGCTCGCCCAGCAGGACCTCGGCGCGTTCGTCCGCAGTCTCGGCCAGGGTGTCGATCTCGGCGAAATAGCGGTCCACGTTGAGCCAGCCGTCCTCGCCTTCGACCAGGCGCGCGGTGCGCAGCGCCTCCCAGTGGGCGGCCTCCTCCAGGCTCAGCGTGGCCGGAAAGTTGCGCGCCCGGTAGCGCAGCACCAGCTCGGCCAGTCGCGCATCGTCGAAACCGGAGCGCGCCAACGCCAGCTCCTGCGGCGGCAGCGCGCGCAGTTGGTTGAGGCGGCGGCGGTCGGCTGGGCCGATGAAGCCGCCATAGAGGTCTTCGTCCACATCCAGCGCCGGGCCGCGGGGCCGGTCGAAAAGCTCGCGCCAGCGCTCGCTCAGGTCGGGCAGCCCAGCGGCCGTGACGGCATGGCGCTCGGCCTGCGCCAGGTCGATGCCCCAGCGGCCGGCCGCCATTTCCACCATCTTGGGATTGCCCACGACCATGGGCGACTTGTTGAGGTGGATGGACTTGATAGGCAGCCGGGTGACGCCCTCGGGCAGGTCGGCGCTGCGGGTGAACAGGCGAAGCCGCATCGTCTCCAGGTCGAGGTCGGCCAGCTCGGCCGGGTCCTGCGACAGGTCCCAGGCCAGCAGTTCGTTGCGGTTGGTGGGATGGCTGGCCAGCGGCCACATCAGGGCCAGGCAGCCACGCTCGGTGCCGAACATGCCGGAGACATGGACGAAGGGCCGCGCGGTCTGCGGCGAGGCGGGCAGGCCCAACTCCTGCGCCACGCGCTCCTTGCGCCGCAACGCGAGCGCGAATTCGAAGAGGCGCGGCTGCTTCTGTCGGATCAGCCGCGCCATGGCGATGGTGGCGCGCACGTCCGACAGCGCATCGTGGGCCGCCTCGTGCACCAGACCGTTGGCGCGGGTCAGGTCCTCCAGCTTGAAGCTCGGCTTGCCGTCCGGATGCTTGGGCCACTCGATACCGTCGGGACGCAGCGCGTAGGTGAGGCGGACCACGTCCAGCAGATCCCACCGGCCGCATTCGTTCTGCCACTCGCGGGCATACGGGTCGATGAGGTTGCGCCAGAACATGAAGCGCGTGACCTCGTCGTCGAAGCGGATGGTGTTGTAGCCCACGCCGATGGTGCGCGGCTGCGAGAAGGCAGCCTCGATGCGGGCGGCGAACTCGTGCTCGGGCACGCCTTCGGCCAGGCAGTGCTGCGGCGTGATGCCGGTCAGCAGGCAGGCCGTGGGGCTGGGCAGGAAGTCGGGCGCCGGCTGGCAATACAGCATGATCGGCTCGCCCACCTCGTTGAGCTCGGCATCGGTGCGCACCGCCGCGAATTGCGAAGGCCGGTCGCGGCGCGGGTTGGCGCCGAAGGTTTCGTAGTCGTGCCAGAGGAAGGTGTGGGAAGCGTCGGCCATGGGTCGGGGTCGGAAAGCAGCCGGCCATTGTCGGCCAGCAGGTTCACAGCAAGGGCGAGAAGAGCCGCGCGACGGCCTCGCCCAGCCGCAGCCAGAAGCTGCGGTGGCGGTGCGTGCGCACGGGCGATGCGCTTTGCAGGTCGGTCTCGAACTGTGCGGTGAGCGGCCCGGCGAGCGCGGGTCCATAGACCACCGCCATGACCTCGAAGTTGAGCAGGAAGCTGCGGTTGTCGAAGTTGGCCGTGCCGATCATGGCGCAGTGGTCGTCGACCACCAGGGTCTTCGAATGCAGCATGCGGGCCTTGTATTCCCACACCTTCACGCCGGCGGCCAGCAGCTCGTCGTAGTACGAGCGCGCGGCCGCGCTCACCACCAGCGAGTCGCTGCGCCGTGGCACCAGCACGCGCACGTCCACGCCACGCAGGGCGGCATTAGTCAGCGCCATCAGCGCCGGCTCGCTGGGCACGAAGTACGGTGTCGTGAGCCAGGCCCGCTCGGTGGCGGCGTGGATGGCCTCCACATGCATGCGGTGGATGGCCTCCAGCGGCGTGTCGGGGCCGCTGGTGACGATCTGCACCGCGACCGGGCCGGCCTCCACGGGCGGCATGAGCCGCGCCATCAGGCTGCCGATGCCGTGCAAGGGCTCGCCGGTGGCATAGACCCAGTCCTCCAGGAAGGTGGTCTGCAGCCATCGCACGGCGCTGCCCTCGATGCGCAGGTGGACGTCGTGATAGGCGTCGGGGCGGGTTCGGCGGTCTTCCTCGTCCGTGATGTTCACGCCGCCGGTGAAGCCCACGACGCCGTCGCAGACCACGATCTTGCGGTGGGTGCGGTAGTTGGTCACCGGCCGCAGGCGGCGGCCGATGCGCGTGTCGTGGAAGAAGACGACCTGCCCACCTGCCTCGCGCAGCGGCGCCAGGAAGCGCCGCCCCACCCGCTTGGCGCCCAGCGCGTCGATCAGCAGGCGCACCTGCACGCCGGCGCGAGCCCGCTCGATCAACAGGTCGCGCAGCGCGGTGCCGATGCGGTCGGGCTCGAAGATGTAGTACTCGAGGTGGACGTGGTCCTGGGCGCCGCGGATGGTTTCGAAGATGGCGTCGAACGTCGCCGCACCGCCAGAGAGCAATTGCACCGAACGGGCGCTGGACACCGGCAAGCCGCAGGCGGCCAGGCCCAACGTGGCCAGTTGGTGCAGCGCGGGCGGCGCGTCCTCGGCCGCTTCGCGCAGCAGCGCCATGTCGGCCGGCGCCTGCGCCATCACCCGGCTACGCAAGCGCTTGAGCCGCTGCTTGGCCAGCCGCTGCGGCCCCAGGAAGTAATAGACGAAGAAGCCCAGGTAGGGCAGCAGCGCCAGCGAGAGGATCCAGCTCATGGTGGAGACCGGCGCGCGCTTCTGCATCACGATCCACACCGACAGCACGGCGATGTAGGCGCTCCAGGCGAGCGACAGGCCGGTGGTCCAGGCGGGACTGAGGTGGAACTCGGGCAGTGTCATCCAAAGGCTCGGCACGCCACCAGCCATTCGACCGGAAGCGGCCAAGAAAAAAGGCCGGAAGCGCGATGCTACCGGCCTTGTGTGGCACCGCCCGTGGGGGCGGACGCCAGCGTGGCGTGGGTCGATCAGCCGGCGGCCGCTTCCTCGGCCTCGGGCTTGGACTTGCCTTCCTTCTTGGGCAGCGGCGTGATGTCCAACTGCACCTCGTCCTTGTCGTCCAGGTCAACCTCCAGGCGGCCACCGTCGGTCAGGCGGCCGAACAGCAGTTCGTCGGCCAGCGCGCGGCGGATGGTGTCCTGGATCAGGCGCTGCATCGGGCGAGCACCCATGAGCGGATCGAAGCCCTTCTTGGCCAGGTGCTTGCGCAGCTTGTCGCTGAAGGAGACTTCCACCTTCTTCTCGGCGAGCTGCGTCTCCAGCTGCAGCAGGAACTTGTCGACCACGCGCAGGATGATCTGCTCGTCCAGCGGCTTGAAGTTGACGATGGCGTCCAGGCGGTTGCGGAACTCGGGCGTGAACAGGCGCTTGATGTCGGCCATCTCGTCGCCGGCCTGCCGCGGGTTGGTGAACCCGATGGTGGCCTTGTTCATGGTCTCGGCGCCCGCGTTCGTCGTCATGATGATGATGATGTTGCGGAAGTCGGCCTTGCGTCCGTTGTTGTCCGTCAGCGTGCCGTGGTCCATCACCTGCAGCAGCACGTTGAAGATGTCCGGATGCGCCTTCTCGATCTCGTCGAGCAGCAGCACCGCATGCGGCTTCTTGGTGACGGCCTCGGTCAGCAGACCGCCCTGGTCGAAGCCCACGTAGCCCGGAGGCGCACCGATCAGGCGCGACACCGCATGGCGCTCCATGTACTCCGACATGTCGAAGCGGATCAGCTCGATGCCCAGGATGTAGGCCAGCTGCTTGGCGGCCTCGGTCTTGCCGACGCCGGTGGGGCCGCTGAACAGGAAGGAGCCGATCGGCTTGTCGCCCTTGCCCAGGCCCGAGCGGGACATCTTGACGGCGGAGGCGAGCACTTCGAGCGCCTTGTCCTGGCCGAACACCACGCTCTTGAGGTCGCGCTCGATGGTCTGCAGCTTGCTGCGGTCGTCGTTGCTGACGTTCGCCGGGGGAATCCGGGCGATTTTGGCCACGATCTCCTCGACCTCGGCCTTGCCGATGGTCTTCTTGCGCTTGCTGGCCGCCAGGATGCGCTGGGCCGCGCCGGCCTCGTCGATCACGTCGATGGCCTTGTCGGGCAGGTGGCGGTCGTTGATGTACTTGGCCGACAGCTCGGCCGCTGCCTGCAGGGCCGCAGTGGCGTACTTGACGCTGTGGTGCTCTTCGAAGCGGCTCTTGAGGCCCTTGAGGATCTCCACCGTCTCGGCCACGGTCGGCTCGACCACGTCCACCTTCTGGAAGCGCCGCGACAGGGCCGCGTCCTTCTCGAAGATGCCGCGGTACTCGGTGAAGGTGGTCGCGCCGATGCACTTGAGCTGCCCGCTGGACAGCGCCGGCTTGAGCAGGTTGGACGCATCCAGCGTGCCACCCGAGGCGGCGCCCGCGCCGATCAGCGTGTGGATCTCGTCGATGAACAGCACCGCGTTGGGCTTTTCCTTCAGCGACTTGAGCACGCCCTTCAGGCGCTGCTCGAAATCGCCGCGGTACTTGGTGCCGGCCAGCAGCGCGCCCATGTCGAGCGAATAGACCTGCGAGTCGGCCAGGATCTCGGGCACGTCGCCCTGCGTGATGCGCCAGGCCAGGCCCTCGGCGATGGCCGTCTTGCCCACACCGGCCTCACCCACCAGCAGCGGGTTGTTCTTGCGCCGACGGCACAGGATCTGGATGACACGCTCGACCTCGTACTCGCGGCCGATCAGCGGATCGATCTTGCCATCCTTGGCCTGGGCGTTGAGGTTGACGGTGAACTGCTCGAGCGGCGAGGCCTTCTCGTTCTTCTCGGTGCCGCCCTCCTCGCCTTCGCTGGAAGGCGCTTCGCCGCCACTCTTGGGCTGCTCGGGCGGGTCGCTCTTCTTGATGCCGTGGGCGATGAAGTTGACCACGTCCAGCCGCGTCACGCCCTGCTGGTGCAGGTAGTAGACGGCGTGCGAGTCCTTCTCGCCGAAGATCGCGACCAGCACGTTGGCGCCGGTCACTTCCTTCTTGCCATTGCCCGTGGACTGCACGTGCATGATGGCGCGCTGGATCACGCGCTGGAAGCCCAGCGTGGGCTGGGTGTCCACGTCGTCGGTGCCGGCGACCTGGGGCGTGTTGTCCTTGATGAAATTGGTCAGCGACGAACGCAGGTCGTCGATGTTGGCCGAGCAGGCTCGCAGCACTTCGGCGGCGCTCGGGTTGTCCAGCAAGGCGAGCAGCAGGTGCTCGACGGTGATGAACTCATGGCGTTGCTGCCTGGCCTCGACGAAGGCCATGTGCAGGCTGACTTCCAGTTCCTGGGCAATCATGTGATTTCCTTTGCCTTGCTGTGAATACTTCTGAAGACTTCAGATGGGTCGGATCGCGGTTTATTCAACCGGTTCACTGACGCACTGGAGCGGGTGGCCCGCCTGGACGGCGGCTTCCATCACTTGATTGACCTTGGTGGCCGCGACATCGCGCGGGTAGACCCCGCACACGCCCCGGCCGTCGAGATGAATCTTCAGCATGATCTGGGTGGCCGTCTCGCGGTCCTTGTTGAAGAACTCCTGCAGGACGACCACCACGAATTCCATCGGGGTGTAGTCGTCGTTGAGCATGACGACCTGGTACATCCGGGGGGGCGCCGTCCGCTGCGGACGCCGCTCTGCCACCACGGAGCCACCGTCGTCCCTCTGGGGGCGAACCGGCGCCGGAGGGGGTGCCGAGGGATTTTTCGTGGCCATGAAATTCATTCTATAGAGCACTGGAACTCGTGGCGTGAGGGCGGAATTCAAGCGCGCCGCAGGGGGCCTGCTCGCAAAAAAGGGGCCGCCGAGCCCTGCTTGCGGACCGCCAAGCAGGCGATCCGGGAGAAAGCGTGATGCCGGGGCGCGCCTCCCGGCTTCCCGGCGCGGCCCGGGCAGACCACCACGTGCCGCCCAACAATGGGCCGGCGCCCCAACCAACGGTGGCGCCGAACAGGAATGACGCAAGCCACCCCAAAAGCCTCGACACGCGCCACTGGAGCCCGCCATGACCTCACACGCCATCCTTCCCTGGGCCGACGCTCTGGTGACCGACCAGCGCCTGCCTTTCGACGGCTTTCGCATCGAGAACTCCCCCGACGGCGCCTTGCTCGTGACGCACACGCTTCACGGTCGCCCGGTGTTCTGGCACCGCTACGAAGGCGTACGCCTCGACGCACAGAAGGTGTGCACGCTGGAAGGCATCGAAGGCTGGGTGGAGGTCGATCCGCTGTCGTGACCGCGGCCCCGGCCGGTCGCCCAACAAAAAGGCCCGCCACCGATGCAGGTGACGGGCCCAGGACGGCGGCAATGGCGTGTCAGGCCGTCTGCATCCGCAGCTTGCGGGCCGACAGGCGCTTGGCCACGCGCGGCAGCACCAGAACGGCCAGCACGACGACGATCAGCGCCACGGACATGGGCCGCTGCAGGAAGATCACCGCGCTGCCCTCGCCGATGGACATGGCATTGCGCAGTTGCGCCTCGGCCAGAGGCCCCAGGATCATGCCGACCACCACCGGCGCCGTCGGGAAGTCGAAGCGCCGCATCAGCACGCCGATCACGCCGATGGCGTAGAGCAGCACCAGGTCGAAGGAGCTCTGGCGCATGCCATAGGCGCCCACCGTCGCGAAGATCAGGATGCCGGCGTAGAGCTGGGGCTTGGGGATTTTCAGCAGCTTCACCCACAGGCCCACCATCGGCAGGTTCAGCACCAGCAGCATGATGTTGCCGATGTAAAGCGAGGCGATCAGCGCCCACACCAGCGCGGCCGAGGTCGAGAACAGCTGTGGCCCGGGCTGGATGCCGTAGTTCTGGAAGGCACCCAGCAGGATGGCCGTGGTGTTCGACGTGGGGATGCCCAGCGTCAGCAGCGGGATCAGCGCCGCCGTCACCGTGGCGTTGTTGGCGGCCTCCGGCCCGGCCACACCCTCGATGGCGCCGGTGGTGCCGAACTCCGCCTTGTCCTCGGGATTCTTGGTCAGCTTCTTCTCGGCGGCATAGCTCAGGAAGGTCGGGATCTCGGTGCCGCCGGCCGGAATGCAGCCGAAGGGCGCGCCGATGGCGGTGCCCCGCAGCCAGGCCGGGATCGAGCGCTTCCAGTCGCGGGCGCTCATGTGCACCCGGCTCATGGTGTTCTGTGTCTCGACCACGCGGCCTTCGTACAACACGGCGTAGATCACCTCGGCCACGGCGAACAGGCCCACCGCCACCAGCACGATCTCGATGCCATCCAGCAGTTCGGGAATGCCGCCGGTGTAGCGGCCCTGGCCCGAGATCTGGTCGAGCCCGATGCAGCCCACGGCCAGGCCGATCAGCAGCGCCGTCATGCCGCGCAGCGTGCTCTTGCCCAGCACCGCACTGACGGTGGTGAAGGCCAGCAGCATCAGCATGAAGTACTCGGGTGGACCGAGCTTGACGGCGAACTCCGCCACATAGGGCGCAAACAGCGTGACCACGATGGTGGCGATGGTGCCGGCCACGAAGGAGCCGATGGCCGACGTCGCCAGGGCCGCACCGGCGCGACCGCTCTTGGCCATCTTGTTGCCTTCCATGGCCGTGACCATGCTGGCCGTTTCGCCCGGCGTGTTCAGCAGGATCGAGGTGGTCGAGCCGCCGTACATCGCGCCGTAATAGATGCCGGCGAAGAAGATCATCGACGCCGTGACGTCGACCTTGCCGGTGATGGGCAGCAGCATGGCCACCGCCACCGCGGGGCCGATGCCCGGCAGCACGCCCACGGCCGTGCCCAGGGCACAGCCCACCAGGCACCACAGGAGATTGCTGACCGTGATGGCCTGCGCGAAGCCCTGCAACAGGGCGCCAAAGATGTCCATGGTCAGATCCAGCCCGTGGTGGTGAGGCCCGGCAGGTTGATCGCCAGGAATTGCGTGAACATCCAGTACACGGGCGCCGCGATGACGAGCCCGGTGACCAGGTCGATGGCCCAGGTGCGCGGCTTGCCCGCCGCTGGCTGGCCGCTGGCGCGGCGCAGGCCCTGCACCGCGAGCAGGTAGCACAGGCCGCAGCTGAGGATGAAGCCCAGGTGCTCGATGAGCGCGGCGTTGAGCAGCAGGCCGGCGGACAGCCAGACGAAGCCGGGCCAGTTCGCCGGCTCGGCCGGACCGTCACCGCCCTCCATGGCGCGGAAGCCACCTGTGCGTGCTTCCCAGGTGATCCAGGCGCCGCAGATGGTCAGGCCGGCGGAGACCAGCCAGGGCAGGAAGTTGGGGCCGACGCCGCCGTAGCCGGCTTCGGAGGAGATGCCGATGGCACCGAAGGCCATGGCCAGGCCGACGAGCACGACGCCCAGGCCCACCAGGGTCTGCATCGTGTTGGCGCGCGCGGGCGCGTCCGGCGAGGAAGGGGAAGAAGCGATCATGCGGGTCTCCATGCGGCTGCGCCGCGGCACCGAAGGACGGCGCGGCGGCGCGGGCGCCGAGGCAGTGCGTTCAGACCATGCCGGAGCGCGTCATGATGGCGCGCAGGCTGGCGAATTCGTCGTCCACGAACTTGTCGAAGGCAGGGCCGGTGAGCACGGCGGGCGTCCAGTCGTTCTTCTTGAGGGCTTCGGCCCACGAGGCGCTCTTGACGGCCTTCAGCACGCGCTCGGTCAGCGCCTTGCGCTGCTCTTCGGAGATGCCGGGCGCGCCGTAGACGCCGCGCCAGTTGCCGATCTCGACGTCGATGCCCAGTTCCTTGAGCGTGGGCACGTTGACGCTCTGCAGGCGCTGCGCCGAGGTGACGGCCACCGGCTTCATCTTGCCGTCGGCGATGTAGGGCGCGAACTCGCTGTAGCCGCTGCCGCCGATGGTGACGTTGCCGCCCAGAATGGCCGCCGTGGCCTCGCCGCCCCCGCGGAAGGCGACGTAGTTGATCTTGGACGGATCGACGCCCACCTTCTGCGCGATCATGGCCGCGGCGATGTGCTCGGTGGAGCCGCGCGAGCCGCCGCCCCATTTGACGCTGCCCGGGTCCTTCTTGAGCTGGGCGACCACGTCGGCCATGGTCTTGAAGGGCGAGTTGGCCGGCAGCACGAACACGTTGTATTCGCTGGTGATGCGGGCGATGGGCGTGGCCTGCGACAGGTTGACCGGCGGCTTGCCGGTGATGATGCCGCCCAGCATCACGGCGCCCATCACCATCAGCGCATTGCCATCGCCCTTGGAGCCGTTGACGAACTGGGCCAGGCCCAGCGCGCCGGCGGCGCCGCCCTTGTTGTCGTAGCTGACCGTGTCGGCGGCCTTGGCGTCGATCATGGCCTTGCCTAACGCGCGGCCGGTGGTGTCCCAGCCGCCGCCCGGGTTGGCGGGGATCATCATCTTGACGTTGGTGGCCGCGTGGGCGGACAGCGGCAAGGCGCCCACGGCGGCCAGCGCCGCCAGGGATTTGAGGAACTCGTCTCTGCGCATGGGGGTCTCCTTCTTGCTTCCGATGAGTGTTTTGGTGCGGCTTATGATGCGCGGCCCCGCTGTCAGTTGGCTGTCGCGCCACTCGGGGTAAACACCGAGCCTCCGGAGCCTCATGAAGCTGCTGCTGGTCGAAGACGATCCCTCCATGCAGTCCACCCTGCAACGCACGCTGGGGCGCCGGCAGATCGATGTCCGGGTGTGCGGCGACGGTGCCGAGGCGCTCGCCCAATGGCAGGCGATCGAGCCCGACGTGGTCGCCCTGGATCTCAGTCTGCCGGGCATGGATGGCCTGGAAGTGCTCACCCGTGCACGGGCCAGCGGCCTGCGCACCCCCGTGCTGATGCTCACGGCCCGCGGCACCGTGGGCGATCGCATCCTGGGCCTGAACGCCGGCGCAGACGACTACCTGCCCAAGCCTTTCGATCTCGATGAGCTGGAAGCGCGCCTGCGCGCCTTGCGGCGGCGCTCGCCCGCCGATCCGGCCGTCGCCGTCGCACCAGTGGAGATCGGCGCATTGCGCCTGGAGCCGGCAAGTGGCGCCTTCTACCTGCGCGGCGAGGCGCTGGAGCTCACTCCCCGCGAAGCCGCCTTGCTGCGCGCACTGGCCGCCCGCCCGGGCCATGCGGTGACCAAGGAGCGGCTGTTCGAGCTGGTCTTTCCCGGCGAGACCCAGGTGCAGTACGAGGCCATCGAAGTGGTGGTGTACCGGCTGCGCAAGAAGCTCGCGGGCACGGGCTGCGCGCTCATGACCCTGCGCGGGCTGGGCTACCTGCTGCGCGAGGAGCAGGCCAGCTGATGGCGCGTGACCGCCCTGCGCCGCCCGCATGAGGCCGCGCTCGTTGCGTTTCCGGCTGCTGCTGGGCTTGCTGGCGCCGGTGGTGCTGTTCATCCTCATCAACAGCGTGAGCGTCTACCGGCAGGCGCTGGCGGCGGCGACCACGGCCTACGACCGCACGCTGCTCGCCTCGGCCAAGACCATCGGCGAGCAGCTCGACGTCGAGGGCTACGACGAACTGGCCTCGCTGCGCTCCACCGTGCCCTACTCGGCACTCGAGGCCTTCGAGGCCGATGCGCAGAGCCGCATGTACTACCGCGTCTCCACGACGCATGGCGAGATGATCTCGGGCTTCGCCGAACTGCCCCTGTGGCGCGGCATCCTGCCGGCCAAGCCTCCCTATGCCGCCCTTGTGGACTTCTACGACGCTGAATTCCGGGGTCAACCAGTGCGCATGGCCGTGCTGCTGCAGCCGGTGGCCAGTGCACGCGGCCTGGGCATGGCCGTCGTCCAGGTCGCAGAAACACTGGAGCTTCGCGAGGCGCTGGCGCGCCGCCTGCTCGTCGACATGCTGTGGCGGCAGCTGCTGCTGGTCGCGGTGGTGGCCAGCGTGACCGTCTTTGTCGTCCAGCAGGCCACCCGGCCCGTGCGGCGGCTGGGCGAGGCCATCGCCGAGCGGGCGCCCGACGACCTCTCGCCCATCGACGCACCTGATGCGCCGCGCGAGTTGCGTCCGCTGGTGGATGCCACCACGGCGGTGATGGCGCGTCTGCGCGGCCTGCTCGATCACCAGAAGCGCTTCGTGCGCGATGCCGCCCACCAGCTGCGCACGCCGCTGGCCGTGCTCAAGGCCCAGGTGCAATCCGCGCGCCGAGGCGACGTGCCCGCGGCGCAGGCGCTGCGCGAAATCGATGCCACCGTCGACCGTGCCACCCAGCTGGCCAACCAGATGCTCGCCCTGGCCAAGATCGAGCAGCTGCGCCAACGGCCGGAACTGCAGCAACTGAACCTGGCCGAGATGGTGCGGCAGGTGGCGCTGGACGTCTCGCCGCTGATCGCGGACAAGGCGCTGGATTTCGAATTGGACGTGGTCCCAGCCAGGGTCGAAGCCCATGCCTGGATGCTGCTCGAACTCAGCCGCAACCTGCTCCATAACGCGATCCGCCACAGCCCGCGCGGCGGCATGCTCACCGTGCAGGTCTCGCCGGATGGCGTGGACGCCGTCAACCTGTGCGTGCGCGATGCGGGCCCCGGCATTGCGCCCGAGCTCCGGCAGCGGCTCTTCGCCCCGTTCGCGGCGGGCGACACAACACGCGGCTCCGGGCTCGGCCTGGCCATCTGCCGAGAGATCGTGCTCACACTTGGCGGGAGCATCCACCTGGACAATCGCCTGGATGCGGACGGCCGCGTCGTCGGACTGGATGCGCAGGTGCGGTTGCCGGCCGCGAATCCGGCCACGTCTGATTGACAGCAACGACCGGGCGCTGTTTGCTTGAAACCCATCTCAATCTTCCAATCCTCATGGAGCGCATGCGCATCGACAAGTGGCTGTGGGCCGCTCGCTTCTACAAGACCCGTTCGCTCGCCGCGGAGGAGGTCGACCGCCACCGCGTGCAGGTCAACGGCGATGTGGTCAAGCCAGCGCGCGAGGTCCGGGCGGGCGACCTCGTGCAGCTGCGTCAGGGGCCGGACACGCGCACGGTGCGGGTGCGGGGACTGTCGATGCAACGCGGGCCGGCGCCGGTGGCGCAGCTGCTCTACGAAGAGACCGCGGAGAGCATCGCCGCCCTTTCGGCCGCGCGGGAAGAGCGACGCCTGGCCCGCGAGCCCGCCCATGCGATCGTGCAGGGCCGCCCCACCAAACGGGACCGGCGCCACCTCGACACCGCCCGCGAGGTGGGCTGGGGGGATCGCTGGAGCGCCTCGGTCGACGACGACGGCGCGGGGCGCTGACAGGTCATGCGTTAGGCTCGGCGGATGACCCGGCTCAAGCACTATCGCGTCAAGCCCGACGCCCCCTTCCGTCTGGCCGACATCGATCCTGGAGAAACGCCCTTCCTGCCGGCCGAGGAACATCACCAGCGCGAGTCGCTGGAACTGCTCGCCGACGAGCTCGACCACTGGCAGAACCTGCTTCATGCGGAAGGGCGGCGCAAGCTGCTGCTGGTGCTGCAGGGCACGGACACGAGCGGCAAGGACGGCACCATCCGCTGGGTGTTCTCGCGCACCTCTCCGCTGGGCGTTCGCGTCGCCGCCTTCAAGGCACCCACGGATGAGGAACGCGCGCACGACTTCCTGTGGCGCTGCCATGCGGTCGTGCCACGGGCCGGCGAGATCGCCGTGTGGAACCGCAGCCACTACGAGGACGTGCTCGTCCCCTGGGTGGAGGGCTGGATCGGCAAGGCCGAATTGCGCCGCCGCTATGCCCAGATCAATGACTTCGAGCGACTGCTGGCCGAGACCGGCACCGTCCTGGTCAAGTGCATGCTGCACATCGACAAGGAGGAGCAGCGCAAACGCCTCCAGGCCCGACTGGACGATCCGAGCAAGCACTGGAAATTCAGCATGGGCGACCTGGCTGCACGCCAGAAGTGGGACGCCTACCAGCAGGCCTACGAACACGCGATCGCCGCCACCTCCACCGCGCACGCCCCCTGGTACATCGTGCCCGCCAACCACAAGAACCATCGCAATCTGATGATTGCCCGGCTGCTCATCAAGGTGCTGCGGGACATGAAAATCAGCCTTGCGCCTGCCAACCCGGCCTATGCGGGCTTGAAGGTCCAGTGACTCGGTCATGTCGAATCCCGCCCTCCCCGTCTCCCCTACTGCCAACGCCGTCACGCCCGACACCTTCGCGTGGCCTCTGCCGCCCCAAGGCCATTTCCGCGTTCCCAACACCAGCACCGTCCGCTGCGAGATCAGCAATCTGGCAGGCCGCCACGGCGAAGGGGTGATGAACCTGTTCTCGCCCTCCGCGCAGCTGGTCCACATCCATCTGCTGCGCACACGTGCGCCTGTGCCGCTGCGCTTCGACCAGTTCCGGTCCCTGCTGCTGCTGGATCCGCTGCGTCCTCTGGACGACACCCCGGTCGAGTGGGCCGATTACCGCATCGTGTGGAAAGGCGATGGCGGCGAACTGGGCGGTCGCAGCGCCGGCCATGTGCAGACGCCGTTCGGTGTGTTCCTTTTCCCGGGCGACGAGGAAGGCCGCGTCCGGCGGCTCTTCGTGCCCCATGCCGCCTATGAGCGCATCGAGACCGACGCCGCCGCTGCGGGCGGCACGCTGTCCCAGGTGGCCACCCGTCGCAGCGAACTGCTTCAGGCGCTGCAGCGCCAGGCCAGCGCCCCGATCGTGCGTATCGGCGAAGCGCTCATATCGCTGGGCATGATCAACGAGGAGCAGCTCAACGAAGCCCTCGCGGCGCAGCGGCAGATGGACAACGGCCTGCCGCTGGGCGAACTCCTGGTGCGGATGGGAGCCGTGTCGGCCGCCGACCTCAAGGTCGCGCTCACCCGCAAAATGGGGTATCCGGTCGTGGATCTGCAGGCTTTCGAGTCCGAGCCCGATGCGCTGACTCGCCTGAGCCATGCCGTGGCGCGGCGCCTGCAACTGCTCCCACTGATCGTCGCGGATGGCCGGCTGGTCGTGGCGATGGACGACCCCGCCAACCGCCACGGCGCCTTGGACGAGGCGGAGTTCATCGCCCAGATGAAGATCGCGCCGGTGCTCGGCCAATGCGAGGACTTCGAGGCCTGCGTGTTCGCCGCCTACGACAAGATCGGCGCGGCCTCGGAGGCGAAGCCAACGACCTCCCAGGCACAGGCGATGGAATTCGAGACCACCGATACCAGCAGCCTGCTGGAATCGCTGGAAAAGGAGAACCAGACGGGCCTCGAATCGGACGATGACCGCCCGATCGAGCAGTCCGACAACTCGCTCGTGCGGATGATCAACCGCATGATCCTGGAGGCCTTCACCGGCGGGGTGTCCGACATCCACGTCGAGAGCTATCCCGGCAAGGAGAAGATCCGCATCCGCTTCCGCAAGGACGGTCTTCTGCGGACCTATCTGGAGCTGCCGCACAACTACCGCAACGCCGTGATCGCCCGCATCAAGATCATGGCCGATCTGGACATCAGCGAGCGGCGCAAGCCGCAGGACGGCAAGATCAACTTCGCGCGCTTTTCGCCCAAGCACCGGCTCGAACTGCGTGTCGCGACGATTCCGACCAACAACGGCCTCGAAGACGTGGTGATGCGGATCCTGGCTTCGGCCAAGCCGCTGCCGCTCGACAAGCTGGGACTGACCGACAGCAACTACCAGCGTCTGCGCGCCGCCATCGAACGCCCTTACGGCATGGTGCTGTGCGTGGGTCCGACAGGCTCGGGCAAGACCACGACGCTGCACTCGGCGCTCAGCCACATCAACACGCCCGAGCGCAAGATCTGGACGGCTGAGGATCCGATCGAAATCACCCAGACGGGTCTTCGCCAGGTGCAGGTGAACGCACGCATCGACTGGACTTTTGCACGGGCACTGCGCGCCTTTCTTCGTGCAGATCCCGACGTGATCATGGTCGGGGAAATCCGCGATGAGGAAACGGCCCGGGTGTCGATCGAGGCCTCGCTCACGGGGCACTTGGTGCTGTCCACCCTGCACACCAACAGCGCCCCGGAGACGGTGACGCGTCTGCTCGACATGGGCATGGATCCATTCAACTTTGCCGATTCGCTGTTGGCCGTGCTGGCGCAGCGTCTGGTGCGGCGCCTCTGCCCATCCTGTCGAACCAGCAGGCCCGCTTCCCCCGCGGAAATCGACGAACTGGTTCACGATTACCTCCACGCCTATGGCGCTGCGCAAGATGTGGAGGACCGCGAGGCCTTGCTTGCCCGTTGGCGCACGCGCTACGGCGTCGAGGGCCAACTCCAGTTCCACCACAGTCCCGGCTGTCCGGTCTGCGAGAAGACAGGCTTCAAGGGCCGCGTGGGGCTTCATGAATTAATGGTGATTTCTCGCGAACTGCGGGAACTGATCCAGGGTGGTGCTCGCGTCGAGGCGCTGCTCGCCACGGCCGTGCGGCAGGACATGCGCACACTTCGCCAGGACGGGATCGAGAAAGTGCTTTCGGGACAGACCACGATCGAGGAAGTGAGAGCGACCAGCAACAGCTGAGTCGAGGCGCCGCCATGGGCGCAGGCCGGCAGTGCGGTGGCGGCGAAGCTGCGCCAAATGGTGCCGATGCTGCTGGCGCATTTGCGCTCTCGCGGCTGGGAGACCACGGCGATTCGGATCAA
>NZ_QQAV01000005.1:321972-358480 GCF_003350475.1 Pseudacidovorax intermedius | reverse complement strand
GCCCTCAAGCGCCGCGCCGCTGCGCTGGGCTTCCAGATCCACCCCGTGGAGGCCGCTGCATGAAGTCAGCTGTCTTCAGTTCTGTTTCTTGAGAGGCCCGCCGTCATGGTCCATCCCGACACCTGCGGCGGCGTCCGCGTCACGCGCGAGGACGCGGTGCTCTGCATCACGCTCGACCGTCCCGCCAAGCGCAACGCCGTGGACCGCGCCATGGCCGATGCCCTGGACGCGGCCCTGAACCTGCTGGACGACGATCCCACACTGCGCGCGGGCGTGCTCGACGGCGGCCCGTCGGTCTTCTGCGCGGGCAGCGACCTGGCCGCCAAGGGCGACTACGTGACGGCCCGCGGCGGTGAATACGGCCTCATTCGCCGCCGTCGGCGCAAGCCCCTGATCGCCGCCGTCGAGGGACTGGCGCTCGGCGGCGGGCTGGAAATCGCGCTCGCCTGCGACATGGTGGTCGCGGCCCGCGACGCGCGACTCGGCCTGCCCGAGGTTCAGCGCGGCGTGCTGCCCACCTGCGGCGCGCTCTTCCGCACGCTGCAGGCGCTGCCACCCGCCATCGCCCGCGAACTGGTGCTGACCGGCCAGCCCATCGACGCGGCCCGCGCCCATGCGGTGGGACTGGTGAACCGGCTGAGCGAGCCCGGCCAGGCCCAGGCCGATGCGCGCGCGCTGGCCGTGCAGATCACCGCCAATGCGCCGTTGCCGGTCCAGGCCTGCCTGGAGGCCATGAACGGCCTGCTGGCCGCTGCCGACGCCGACGCCGCGGGCTGGCAGGCCACCGAGGCGGCGCTCGCACGCATCCGCGGCACCGAGGACCTGGCCGAAGGCCTGCGCGCGTTCTTCGAGAAGCGCCCGCCGGTCTGGCAGGGCCGCTGACGGGCGGCACCGCGGCAGCCGCTCACCGGAACGGCGCCCTGCCGCACCGGACGGTCCAGCATAGCCCGTCGACACGGCCACAGCGCCCGCGATCGATATCATTGGTACGACCAATGAATTTCCACAGACTGACTTCAGGAGACCCCATGCCCATGTTCATCCCCACCCGCACCCTCTCCGCCGGAGCGCCACGCTGATGGCCGGCCCGCTCCACGGCGTACGCGTGATCGAGATCGCCTCGATCGGCCCCGGCCCGCTGGCCGCCATGCTGCTGGCCGACATGGGCGCCGAGGTGATCCGCGTCGACCGCCCTGGCCCAGCCGCCGGCGGCATGGTGCCGCCGCACCAGGACATCTCGCGCCGCGGTCGGCGCTCCATCGCCCTCGACGTCAAGCAGGACGCCGCCCGAGAGGTGCTGCTGCGGCTGATCGAGGGCGCCGACGTGCTGGTGGAGGGCTTTCGCCCGGGCGTCATGGAACGGCTGGGGCTGGGGCCCGACGCCTGCCTGGCGCGCAACCCGCGGCTGGTCTACGGCCGCATGACCGGCTGGGGCCAGGAAGGCCCCCTGGCCACGGCCGCAGGGCACGACATCAACTACATCGCCCTGGCCGGCGCGCTGGGCATGATCGGAACGCCCGAGGCGCCGGTGACCCCGCTCAACCTGGTGGGCGACTACGGCGGCGGCACCATGCTGCTGGCCTTCGGCATCGCCTGCGCGCTGTTCGAGGCACGGGGAAGCGGCAAGGGCCAGGTGGTCGACGCGGCCATGGTGGACGGCGTGTCGCTGCTGATGACGCTGTTCCACAGCGTGCAGGCTGCCGGCCGCACGAGGCCGCGCGGCACCGGCGTGCTGGACGGCGGCAGCCACTACTACGGCAGCTACCGCTGCGCCGACGGCGGCTGGATCTCGCTGGGCAGCATCGAGCCGCAGTTCTACGCCCTGCTGCTGGACAAGCTGGGCATCGAAGACCCTGCGGCCTGGCCGCAGCACGATGCCAGCCGCTGGCCGGCGCTGAAGGCAGAGCTGGCCCACCGCTTCGCCCAGAAGACACGCGACGAATGGTGTGCCCTGCTCGAAGGCACGGACGTGTGCTTCGCGCCGGTGCTGGCCCTGGACGAGGTGCCCGGCCATCCGCACCAGAAGGCGCGGGACGCCTTCTACACGCAGGATGGCCTGACGCAGCCGGCGCCGGCGCCCCGCTTCAGCCGTTCCGCGCCCGAGCGGCCCCGCGCGCCGGTGGCCGCTGGCACGGACACCGAGGCGATCCTGCGCGAACTCGGCTACGGCGACGCGGACATCGCCGCCCTGCGCGGCGCGGGCGTGGGCTGAACGGGCACGGCCCCCGGCTCGCTCAGAGCGCTTCGCGGAAGCGCTCCTGCGCCTTCCGCGCCAGCGTGGGCAGGTGCTGGCTCGGGAACATCTCGTCGCCCGGCCGGACCTGCGCGAGCAGCTCCTTGGCCAGTGTGATCTGGTGCACTTCGGTCGGACCGTCGGCCAGCCCCATGACGTAGGAAGCGAGCAGCTGGTCGAAGAAGGGCATCTCGTTGCTCACGCCCAGCGAGCCGTGTACCTGGATGGCCCGCGACACGATGTCGTGCAGCACCTTGGGCATGGCCGCCTTGACGGCGGAGATGTCCTTGCGCACCTTCTTGTAGTCGTCGTGCTTGTCGATCAGCCATGCGGTGCGCAGCACCAGCAGGCGGAACTGCTCCAGCTGGATCCACGAATCGGCGACCATCGCCTGCACCAGCTGTTTGTCCGCCAGGGTGCCACGCCGGCTCGGACGCGACACCGCGCGCTCGCACATCATGTCCAGCGCCTTGCGGGCCTCGCCGATGGTGCGCATGGCATGGTGGATGCGCCCGCCGCCCAGCCGCGTCTGCGCCACCAGGAAGGCATCGCCCTGCCCGCCCAGCATGTGGTCCACCGGCACGCGCAGCGCCTCGAAGGCGAGGTAGCCATGGGCATGCCCCTGCGGCTTGCGGCCGGCCAGGTGCACGTCGCGCACATGGCGCAGGCCCGGCGCGTCCGCCGGCACGATGAAGGCCGACAGTCGCCGGTGCGGCCTTGCGTCCGGATCGGTGACGGCCACGGTGATGAAGAAGGCCGCGTAGTTGGAACTGGAGGCGAACCACTTCTGCCCGTCGAGCACCCACTCGCCGCCCTCGCGCCGGGCGGTGGTGCGGATCAGCGTCGGGTCGGCACCGCCGTGCGGCTCGGTCATGGCGAAGCTGGAGACGATCTCGTTGGCCAGCAGCGGTTCGAGCCAGCGCCGCTTCTGTCCGGGCGTGCCGTAATGCGCCAGGATCTCGGCATTGCCGGTATCGGGCGCCTGGCAGCCGAAGACGGTGGGCGCATAGGCCGAACGGCCCAGGATCTCGTTGAGCAGGCCCAGCTTGACCTGGCCGTAGCCCGGCCCGCCCAGGGCCGGCCCCAGGTGGCAGGCCCACAGGCCGCGGGCCTTGACCTGCGCCTGCAGCGGCCGGATGAGGCGATTGCGCAGCGGGTCCTGCACCGCATAGGGGCTGACGAGCACATGCTCGAGCGGCTCGACCTCCTCGCGCACGAAGCGGTCCACCCAGTCCAGATGCTGCTGGAAATCGGCATCGGTTTCGAAGTCCCAGGCCATGGCGTCTCCGGTTGTCGTTGTCAGGCCGTCAGGCCGCCGTCCACCGCGATGGTGTGGCCCACGACATAGGCCGCCAGCGGCGACGCCAGGAACATCGCCACGGCGGCGATGTCCTGCGGCGTGCCGATGCGTGCGGCGGGAATGCGCTGCAGGGTGGCCTGCAGGCGCTGCGGATCTCGGGTGGTCACACGCGTGAGCTTGGTGTCCACGAGGCCCGGCGCGATGCCGTTCACACGGATGCCGTCGGCCGCCAGGGCCACGCCCAGCGTGCGGGTGAGGTTCATCGCCGCCGCCTTGGAGGCCGCATAGGCGGGATTGCCGACGGCGGACTTGTAGCCCGACACCGAACTGACGACGACCACGGCGCCGCCCGCGGCCTTGAGCGGCGCGCGCAGATGCATGCTGCAGCCCATCACGCTATGGAGGTTGACCTCGACCACGCGGCGGAAGGTGTCGCCGTCGAACTCGGCCCGGCCGTATTCGACGATGCCCTGGGAGAGCACCAGCACGTCCAGCCGGTCGAAGGGCGGCGTCCAGGCGCCGATGGCCTGCGCGTCGCCCACGTCCACCTGCGAGAAGTGCAGGCCCTGCAGGTCGCTGCCCTCCTCGGCCCGGTAGTCCTCGGCGCGGGCGCGTGTGCCCCACACATGCACCTGCGCACCCGCCGCGCGAAAGGCCTGCGCGATGCCGTTGCCGATGCCGCTGGTGCCGCCGACGACGAGCACGCGCTTGCCGTCGAAACGAAGGCCCTGCGCGCCCGGGGGCGTCGGTGACGGCTTCATGCGATTCGCGTCGCAGGCCCGGCGCTCACACGAAGCGCTCGTTGCGCTCGGCCTTGTCGAGCAACAACCTCGGGGGCTCGAAGCGCTCGCCGTACTTCTGTGCAAGTTCCATGGCGCGCTGGGCGAACGCGCGGGCACCGACCATGTTGACGAACTGCATCGTGCCGCCCGTCCAGCGCGGAAAGCCGATGCCCAGGATGGAGCCGATGTTGGCGTCGCGCGCCGTCTCGACCACGCCCTCCTGCATGGCGCGGATGGACTCGACGGCCTGCGCATACAGCAGGCGGTCCTGCAGGTCCTCCATGGGCACATCGACCCCTGGCTTGCCGTATTCGGCCGCCAGGCCCGGCCACAGCCGCTTGGGGCCATCTGCCGGGTAGTCGTAGAAGCCCCCGCCGCCCGCGCGCCCCGGGCGCTTCAGGCCGTCGACCATGCGCTCGATCACCGCCCAGGCCGGATGCTGCGGCAGGGGCTGGCCTTCGGCCGCCAGGTCGGCCGCGGTCTGGCGGCGCATGGACATGGCCAGCGCCATCGAGGTCTCGTCCATCACCGCCAGCGGCCCGACCGGCATGCCCACGGCCAGGGCCGCGTTCTCGATGACCTCCGCCGGCACGCCCTCGGCCAGCATCGCCGCGCCTTCCTTGGTGAACATGCCGAACACGCGGCTGGTGAAGAAGCCGCGCGCATCGTTGACCACGATGGGCGTCTTGCCGATCTGCTGCACGAAGTCCAGCGCCCGCGCCAGCGTCTCGGCCGAGGTCTTGCGGCCCTTGATGACCTCCACCAGCGGCATGCGGTCCACCGGCGAGAAGAAGTGCAGGCCGACGAAGTTCTCCGGCCTTTCGGAGGCCTCGGCCAGGCCGCTGATGGGCAGCGTGGACGTGTTCGACGCGAAGATGCCCCCGGGCGCGAGCAGGGGCTCGGCCTCGCGCGTCACCTGGGCCTTGAGCGGCCGGTTCTCGAACACGGCCTCCACGATCAGCTCGCAGCCCGCCAGGTCCGCCGCGTCGCCCGTGGGCGTGATCCGCGCCAGCTGCGCATCGCGCTTGGCGGCAGCCAGGGTGCCCTTGGCGACGCGCTTGTCGAGGTTGGCCGCGACGCGTTCCAGGCCCTTGCGCGCCTGTTCGGCCGTGGCGTCCTTGAGCACGGCCGCAATGCCGCGCGCAGCACACACCTGGGCGATGCCCGACCCCATCAGTCCCGCGCCGAGGATGCCGACGCGGCCGAAGGTGCTGGCAGGAACACCCGCGGGCCGGCCCTTGCCCGACTTCACCTCGTTCATCTGGAAGAAGAAGGTGGTGATCAGGTTCTTGGCCACCGCGCCGGTGGCCAGGCCGACGAAATGCCGGCTTTCGATGCGCGTGGCGGTGTCGAAGTCCACCACCGCGCCCTCGACCGCGGCCGACATGATGGCCATCGGTGCCGGATAGCGGCCGCGCGTCTTCTTCATCAGCAGCACGGGTGCCGTGCGCAGGTAGGTCAGCGAGGCCGGCGCGGTGGCCGTGGCACCGGGCAGGCGCCAGCCCTTGCCGTCCCAGGGCTGCACCGGAGCGGGGTTGGCCGCGATCCACTGCCGCGCTAGCGCCATCAGCCCGTCGGCATCGGCTGCCACGCCGTCGACCAGTTTCAGCGCCTGCGCACGCGCCGGATCGAAGGTGCTGCCATCGATGAGCAGGGGCATCGCGGCTTCGAGGCCCAGCATGCGCACCAGCCGAACCACCCCTCCGCCGCCGGGAAGCAGGCCCAGGCCCGACTCGGGCAGGCCCAGCGCCAGCCGGGCATCGTCGAGCGCGAAGCGCGCATGGCAGGCCAGGCACAGCTCGAAGCCGCCGCCCAGCGCCGTGCCGTTGATGGCGGCCACCACGGGCCGGCCCAGCGTCTCCAGCCGGCGCAGCACCGCCTTCATGGCTTGCGAGCGCTCGTACAGTGCGGCTTTCTCGTCCGGCCCCACGGCCAGCAGGCTGTTCAGGTCGCCGCCGGCAAAGAAGGTCTTCTTGGCCGAGCTGAGGATGACGCCGGTGATGCTGTCGAGCTCGGCCGCGATGCGGTCCACGGCCGCCGCATAGGCGCTGCGGAACACCGTGTTCATGGTGTTGGCCGACTGCCCGGCCATGTCGAAGGTGAGGGTGACGATGCCGCTGGCGTCCTTGTCCCAGCGGATGGCTTCCTGGATGTAGTCCTGGCTCATGGCGATCTCCTCAGACGCGTTCGATGATGGTGGCGATGCCCATGCCGCCCGCGACGCAGGCGGTGACCAGGCCGCGCCGCAGCTGCCGGCGCTCCAGCTCGTCCAGCAGCGTGCCCATCAGCATGCAGCCGGTGGCACCCAGCGGATGGCCCATGGCGATGGCGCCGCCGTTGACGTTGACGCGGGCCGGGTCCACCTTCATCTCGTCCAGGAAGCGCAGCACCACCGACGAGAAGGCCTCGTTGACCTCGACCAGGTCGATGTCGTCCATCGTCAGGCCGGCCTTGCGCAGGGCCATCCGTGTGGCGGGCGCGGGGCCGGCCAGCATGAGCGTGGGCTCGGTGCCGAGCGCGGCCACCGCCACGATGCGCGCGCGCGGCACCAGACCGAGCGCGCGCCCCTTGTCTTCGCTGCCCACCAGCATCAGCGCGGCGCCGTCGACGATGCCCGATGAGTTGCCGCCGGTGTGCACATGGTCGATGCGGGCCAGCTGCGGATATTTCATGAGCGCCAGCGCGTCGAAGCCGCTCTGCTCGCCCATGGCCTGGAACGAGGGCTTGAGGGCACCCAGCCGCTCCAGGGTGGTGTCGGGGCGGATGGCCTCGTCCTCGGCCAGGATGGTCAGGCCGTTGGCGTCCTTCACCGGCACCAGGGAGCGCGCGAAGCGGCCCTCGGCACGCGCGTGGGCCGCACGCTGGTGCGAGGACAGGGCATAGCGGTCCACGTCTTCCCGGCTGCGGCCGTCCAGCGTGGCCAGCAGGTCGGCCGCGACGCCCGTGGGCACCGGCTTGAGCTGGAACACCATGTCTGGCTTGGTGTCGCGCGGACCGGGTGCACCGCCCATGGAGATGCGCGACATCGACTCCACGCCACCGGCAACGATCAGCGATTCCCAGCCCGAGCGGACCTTGGCGGCGGCGATGTTGATGGCTTCCAGGCCCGAGCCGCAATACCGGTCGAGCTGCACGCCGGGCACCTGCAGATCCCAGCCGGCGCGCAGGGCGGCGGTCTTGGCGATGCAGCCGCTCTGCTCGCCATAGGGCATCACGCAGCCGATCAGCGCGTCCTCGACGGCGGCGGTGTCCAGGTCGTTGCGCTGCGCCAGCGCCTGCATCAGGCCGGCCAGCAGGTCGACCGGGTTGACCTCGTGCAGGCTGCCATCGGGGCGGCCGCGCCCGCGCGGCGTGCGGATGGCGTCGAAGATCATGGCTTCGTTCATGGGAATCCTCTCAAGGGCTGGATGAAGGGAATGGGGCGCCGGGCGACGCGGTGCGTTCGGAAGGAACGGCCGCGCGTGGATCCGGCTGGGCCTGCAGGCGCACGGGCGTGTTCACGCCTGCTCAGGCCGCCAGTGCCGCGGCAGCCGACAGGCGCTCGCGGCATTCGCGGACCATGCGCGCCAGCAGGTCGGCGCAGGACGGGATGTCGTCCACGAGACCGACCACCTGGCCGGCCCACACCACGCCGTCGTCGACGGTGCCGGATTGCAGGGTGGCGCGCCCGCGGGCGCCGGCCACCAGCGGGCGCAGGTCGTCGAAGCTGCAGCCGCCGGGGCGGCTTTCGAGCGCCACCGCCTCCTCGCTGATGGCATTGCGCAGCACCCGGGCGGTGTTGCGCAGCGTGCGGAACATGAGCCGGGTGTCCGTCTCCCGCGCGGCGAGCAGGGCCTGCTTGATGTTCGCGTGCACCGGCGCTTCCTGCGTGGCGACGAAGCGGGTGCCCATGTTGACGCCCTCGGCCCCCAGCGCCAGGGCCGCTGCCATGCCGGCGCCAGTGGCGATGCCGCCGGAGGCGATCACGGGAATGCGCAGCGCCCGCACCGCCGCCGGAATGAGCACCAGGCCGGGCACGTCGTCCTCGCCAGGATGGCCGGCGCACTCGAAGCCGTCGATGCTCACCAGATCGACGCCGCGCTTCTCGGCCGCCAGCGCGTGGCGCACCGAGGTGCACTTGTGGATGACCGTGATGCCCGCCCCCTTGAGCCGGTCGAAGACCTCGGCCGGCACATTGCCCGCGGTCTCCACGACCCGAACGCCGCGCTCGACGATGACATCGAAGATGCGGTCGTAGGGGGGTGGCGCGGTCGTGCGCAGCATGGTCACGTTGACGCCGAAAGGCTGTTGCGTCATGCCGCGGCAGCGCTCGATCTCACGGGCCAGGTCGTCGGGGGTGGGCTGGGTCAGGGCGCTGAGGGTGCCCAACCCGCCCGCGTTGCTGACGGCCGAGGCCATTTCGGCCGTGCCGACCCACTGCATGCCGCCCTGGATGATCGGCAGCCGGATACCGAGGGCGGTGGTGACACGTGTCTTCATGGGAGCGTTCCGAACGCACGCAGCATAGTTGTTTTGGTTCAACCATTATTGCCGCACCGGTACTTGCTGTCGAGGGGCGCCGGGGCCGGGTCGTCGGGCCGCGCGTCCTCCCGCGGCGCCGTCCGCGCACTGGACCGAATTGCCAAGACCCGTGGCCGCTGCGGTCATGGTGCCCTGCGCCGGTGAAACCTAGAGTCCGGCCCCACTGCGGGCGCTCTGCGGCCCGCCGGAGCAAGTCCCCATGTCCGATCACTCCTCTTTGCCCGGCCCGGCCGGCGACGGCCCTGCGGCCGCGCTCACCCTGGCCCTGCGCCTTGCGGCACGCGACGACGAAGCCGAAGGCATCGTCTCGCTCACCCTCGTGGACCCCAGCGGCGCCGCGCTGCCGCCCTTCACACCCGGCAGCCATCTGCTGGTGGAATGCGCCCCCGGCGTGGTGCGCGCGTACTCGCTGTGCAATGCGCCGGCCGAGCGCCACCGCTACCTGCTCGGCGTGCTGCGCGAGCCCGCCTCGCGCGGCGGCTCGGCCGCGGTGCATGAGGACTGGGTCGTGGGCCGGACGGTGCGCGTCTCGCCGCCGCGCAATCACTTTCCGCTGGTGGAGAGCAGCGGCCGAGTGCTGCTGCTCGGCGGCGGCATCGGCATCACGCCCCTGCTGGCCATGGCCGAGCGCCTGCATGCGCAGGGCCGCCCCTTTGCCCTGCACTACTGCACGCGAACGGCGGCGCGCACGGCGTTCGCCGAGCGGCTGCGGCAGGCGCCCTTCGCCGCATCGGTGCACCTGCATCACGACGACGGCCCCGCCGAGGCCGCCTTCGACGCCGCACGCCTGCTCGGCGCGCGCGGGCCGCACGACCACGTGTATGCCTGCGGGCCCGCCGGCTTCCTGGCCCATGCGATGGAGACCGCCCGGCAAGCGGGCTGGCCGGCCTCGCAGCTGCACCAGGAGGTGTTCCAGGCGAGCGTCGAGACCTCGCCCGGCGACCAGCCCTTCGAGATCGTGGTCGCCAACCGCGACATCACGGTGCAGGTGCCGGTCGGCGAGACGGCGCTGCATGCACTCGCCCGGGCGGGCATCGACGTGATGTTCTCCTGCGAGCAGGGCGTGTGCGGCGCCTGCGTGACCGGCGTGATCGAGGGCGAGCCCGATCACCGCGACCAGTACCTCACCGAGGCCGACCGGGCCCGCAACGACTGCTTCACGCCCTGCTGCTCCCGCTCGCGCACGCCGCGGCTGGTGATCGAGATCTAGACCCACCCGGAACACTGCCATGACCCTTCGCTCCGCCTTCGCCGACGATGCCTTCCCCATGACCATCGGCGGCGCTGCCGTGCCGTCTGCCGCCACGCGCGGCGTGGTCGATCCGGCCACCGAGGCCGTGTTCGCACAGGCCCCCGTGGCGACCCCCGGCCAGCTCGATGCCGCGGTGGCCGCGGCCCGCGCAGCCCAGCCTGCGTGGGCCGCGCGGCCCTGGGCCGAACGCCAGGCCATGCTCGGCACGCTGGCCCAGCTGCACATGACGCACCAGGAGACACTGGCGCAGCTGCTGACCCGCGAGCAGGGCCGGCCGCTGCCCAAGGCCCGCTCCGAGATCGCCGCGGCCGCCTGGTGGTACGGCGAGTACGCCCGCATGAGCCTGGCCCCCGAGGTGCTGCAGGACACGCCGGCCGCCCTGGTCGAAGTGCGCCGCGTGCCGATGGGCGTGGTCGGCGCCATCGTGCCGTGGAACTTCCCCATCGTGCTGGCGGCCTGGAAGATCGCGCCCGCCCTGCTCGCGGGCAACACGCTGGTGCTCAAGCCCTCGCCCTTCACGCCGCTCACCACGCTGCGCCTGGGCGCCCTGATGCAGTCCCTGCTGCCGCCGGGCGTGCTCAACGTGGTGAGCGGCGACGACGCGCTAGGCCCGTGGATGACCGCGCACCCCGGCATCGACAAGGTGTCCTTCACCGGCTCCACCGCCACCGGCCGCCGGGTGATGCAGAGCGCCTCGGCCAACCTCAAGCGCCTCACGCTGGAGCTGGGCGGCAACGACGCCGCCATCGTGATGCCGGATGTGGACGTCGAGGCCGTGGCCCGGGAGCTCTTCGCCGGGGCCTTCGCCAACAGCGGCCAGATCTGCATCGCGGCCAAGCGGCTGTTCGTGCACGACGCCATCTACGACCGCTTCGCCGCCGTCTTAGCCGCGCTGGCGAAGACGGCGCGCCTGGGCCCTGGCGACCAGGAAGGCGTGGAGTTCGGCCCGGTGCAGAACCGGCCGCAGTACGAGCGGCTGGTCGCCATGCTCGAGGACTGCAAGCGCCGGGGCCACCGCTTCCTGGCCGGCGGCGAGCTGCCGGCGGGGCCAGGTCTGTTCTTTCCCCTCACGCTGCTGGACGACCCACCGGCCGACGCGCCGGTGCTGCAGCAAGAGGCCTTCGGCCCGCTGCGGGCGCTCATCCGCTTCCGCGACGTGGACGAGGCCGTGGCCCGGGCCAATGCCAGCGAGTACGGCCTGGCCGGCTCGGTGTGGTGCCGCGACGAGCGTCTGGCCCTCGCCATCGCGGCTCGCCTGCAGACAGGCACCGTGTGGATCAACGAAATCCAGACCGCCTCGCCCCACAAGCCCATGGCCGGCCACAAGCAGTCCGGCCTGGGCGTGGAGAACGGCGAGGAGGGCCTGCGCGAATACACGCTGCCGCAGACGATCTCGATGAAGCGCGCCCGCTGAGGCGCATCCCGGGCGCGGCGCGCGGCCGGGTGGCCGGGCCGCGCCCTTTCACACTGAAGGAGACACTCCCATGCCGATTGCCGAACTCGACGAGGAGATCGTCAGCCACCGCCTGTTCGCCGACGAGGCGCGCGCCCGCGTCGTCTTCGCACGGCTGCGCGCCGAAGACCCGGTACACCTCACGCAGGCCAAGGGCTATCCGCCCTTCTGGGCCGTGACCAAGTCTGCGGACGTGGCCGAGGTGGAGCGCCAGAACGACCGCTTCCTCAACGCCCCGCTAGTGTTCCTGCTCGACTGCGAGGAATACGCCCAGCGCATGAAGGACACCAACGGCACCGGCCAGTACCTGCGCACGCTGGTCAACATGGACGGCGCCGAACACCGCGCGATGCGCGGACTGACCCAGGCCTGGTTCATGCCGCACAACCTCAAGCGGCTGGACGCGCTGGTGCGTTCGCGCGCCACCGAGATGGTGGACCTCATGGCCCGCACCGGCGAGTGCGACTTCGCCCAGTCCATCGCACCCTGGTATCCGCTGCGGGTGATCATGTCGCTGCTGGGCATGCCCGAAGAGCACCACCCCGACCTGCTGCGCCTGACCCAGCAGCTGCTCGCTCCGCACGAGGACCAGCAGCAGCGCAGCTCCGCCGACCTGGAGCGCGCCAAGAAGCAAGCCTTCGGCGCATTCGCGACCCACTTCCAGGCACTGATCGCCCAGCGGCGGGCCGAGCCGCGCGACGACCTGGCCACGCTGCTGGTACAGGCCCAGATCGACGGCCGGCCGCTGGGCCCGCAGGAACTGCTGGGCTACTTTCTGATCGTCGCCACGGCCGGCCACGACACCACCGCGTCCTCCCTCGCCAGCGGCCTGCTCGCGCTGCTGCAGCATCCCGACCAGCTCGCCCGCCTGCGCCGCGAGCCGGCGCTGCTGGGCGGCGCGGTGGAAGAGATCCTGCGCTGGGCCTCACCGGTGCGCCACTTCATGCGCACCGCGCAGGAGGACTACGTGCTGCGTGGCCGGCAGATCCGCAAGGGCGACTACCTGATGATGTGCTATCCCTCCGCGAGCTTCGACGAGGAGGTCTTTCCCGACGGCCACCTCTTCCGCATCGACCGCACGCCCAACAGGCACCTGGCCTTCGGCTTCGGCGTGCATGCCTGCCTGGGGCAGCATCTGGCGCGCATGGAGCTCAAGGCCTTCCTGGCCGAATTCCTGGCGCGCGTCGAGGATGTGCAGATCGACGGGCCGGTGACCCTGGTGGCCAGCAACCAGGTGTCGGGGCCCAGGCATCTGCCACTGCGCTACACGATGGCCGCCTCCTGAACGGGCGGCCCGCGGCATGCCGGGCCATGCCCTGGAAAACCCCTGGCGGCAAGGGCGGAAGGTGACGCTAACCTAGCGTAATGGTTCTACCATCGGTTGCAGGCACGTTTCTTCCTTCCTTCCGCGACATCGCCGTTGCCCCCTCGATCCATGAGGCAGGCGCGGCCTACACCGTGCCTCTGTGGTGCACCCAACGGCTGCTGGGCGGCGCCATGCGGCACGGCTTCGCGCGCGATGGGCTGCTTCGGCACATGCGGGTGCCGGCGGACCGTCAGGACGATCCGGACTGGCCGGTTCCGGTCGCCGACTTCGGCGCCCTGCTGCGGCGACTGGCGCGGCGCATGGACGACGAACTGGTCGGCCTGTGGCGGCGGCCCGTGCCCTTCGGCAGCTTTTCCAGCGTGGCGCGCCAGCTGCTGCATTGCGCGACGCTGGGCGAGGCGCTGCAGCTTGCCCTGCGGCTGTATCGCCTGATCGCGCCCGGCTTTCCGCTGCGGCTGCGGGTGTCGCAGGGCGTGGCGCGGCTCGACATGCAGCCGCAGTCGCCCGATGCCGACGTGGCGCTGGACGCCGCCGCGGTCTACTGGATGCTGGCGCTGGCCCGCTGGCTGGTCGACCGGCCGATCCCGGTCCAGAGCGCGTGGATGCGCTCGGCCGCGCAGGACCCGTGCTACCGCGAGCGGCAACCCTTCTTCGAAGTGACTGCGCAGTACGGCTGCGCCAGCACCGGCATCACCTTCGATGCGGGCTGGCTGCACCGGCCCCTCGCGCGTTCGGCGCAGAGCCTCGAGCCCTTTCTGGCCACGCTGCCCGCCCCCCTGATGCGCGCCGGCGCGCCGCGCCCAGCCGCCGCCGAGCAGGTGTGCGGCCAGCTGCAGCTGCACCGCAACGGCTTTGCAGGCACGCTGCAATCGGTCGCGCGCACGCTGGGCCTGAGCCCGCGGTCGCTGCGCCGGCGGCTGCAGGAGGAGGGCCGCAGCTGGCACGACCTGAAAGACGCCATGCGACGCGAGCAGGCCCTGGACTGGGTGGCACGCACCGACCTGAGCCTGGGCGAGATCGGCGAGCGGCTGGGCTTTGCCGACGCCAGCACGTTCCACCGGGCCTTCAAGCGCTGGACGGGCGAGCCACCGGGCGAGTTCCGGCGCCGCCGCCAGGGCCGCGCGGCGCCGCTGCAGCCCGCGCCGTCCTCGTTCCGCGTGGCCGCCACGGCCAGCCCAGCAGGCCGCCACGGCCATTGAGCGCAGCGGCCGTGGCCGCAACACTGCAGCGCATCACCAGGAGACACCGATGCGCATCACCGCTGCCCTCAGCACCACTCCCGGCCAGGCCTTCGAGCTGGCCGAGCTGGACCTCGATGATCCGCGCGACGACGAGGTC
The DNA here is from genome assembly GCF_003350475.1 of Pseudacidovorax intermedius. GTDB lineage: Bacteria > Pseudomonadota > Gammaproteobacteria > Burkholderiales > Burkholderiaceae_C > Xenophilus > Xenophilus intermedius. The sequence goes on along the minus strand of NZ_QQAV01000005.1, from coordinate 344,274 downwards.
GTCGTCCGCGTTGCAGGCGTTGGCCTGTGCCACACCGACGTGGTGGGGCACCAGGGCCTGCTCAGTCTCAAGCTCCCGGCCGTATTCGGCCACGAGGGGGCCGGCATCGTCGAGCGCGTCGGCGCCCGCGTCACCAAGGTGCGGCCGGGCGATGCGGTGCTGATGACCTTCATGTCCTGTGGCCACTGCCCCTCGTGCAGCGCGGCGGCACCGGCCTACTGCCACCGCATGCGCCCGCTGAACTTCGGCGGCACGCGCGCCGACGGCTCGGTCACGCTGCGCCGGGCGGGCGCGCCGGTGGGCGGGCATTTCTTCGGCCAGTCGGCTTTCGCCAGCCATGCACTGGCACACGAGCGCAATGTCGTGCCGCTGCTGGACGGCATGCCGCTGGCCATCTCCGGCGCGCTGGGCTGCGGCGTGCAGACCGGCGCGGGCGCGATCATGCGTTCGCTGGCCGCACCGGCCGACTCGTCCCTGGTGGTGCTGGGCGGCGGCTCGGTGGGCCTGAGCGCCGTCATGGGCGGCGTGATCCAGGGCTGTCGCACCATCATCGTGGTCGAGCCGCAGGCCAGCCGGCGCACGCTCGCCCTGTCGCTGGGCGCCACCCATACGATCGACCCCGCGGCCGCGGGCCCGCTGGCCGCCGCCGTGCGCGCCATCCTGCCGACCGGGGCCGACTGCGTGCTCGACACCACCGGCCGGGCCGAGACCATGGAGGCCGGCATCCAGGCCCTGGCGCCGCGCGGGCGCTTCGGCTTTCTCGGCATTCCGCCCCGCATGGACGCCACCCTGCCGGGGCAGATCGTGCCCGCCATCGCCGCGGGCCTCAGCTTCCGCGGCATTACCGAGGGTGACAGCGACATCGACACCTTCCTGCCCGAGCTGATGCGCCTGCACCTCGCGGGCCGGCTGCCCTTCGACCGGCTGGTGCAGACCTATCCGCTGGCGCACATCGACCAGGCTCTGGCCGACCAGCATGCGGGGCGCTGCGTGAAGGCGGTGCTGATTCCGTGAAGTGAGACCACCCCGTTTGGACTTCCTCACTGCGTGTGGAAGTCCGATCCCCCTCAAGGGGCGCACCCGGCGGCCGGGCAAAGCCCGTGCCGCGGCTGTACGGGCATGGCCTGCTCCGCGGCCTTTCGATCAGGGTCGGGGCGCCGGTTTCATGCCGTGCGAGTGGCGTGGCAGTGCAATGGATAGCTGAAATGACACAGCGTCTCGCCCGGTGCTCCGAGACTCGCTTCCCTCGCGGGAAAGGGGTTGATGAGAGGGGGTGAGGCCCGATCTGCGTGGCTCGGCGGTCAGGCGAGAGGGCTCAGGACCGCACCATGGCACGCCCGTGGCTCAGCACCACGGTGTCGCGCGTCGGCACGCGGGCGCGCAGGGAGAGTTCGCCGCCCAGGTCCCAGAAGTCGAAGACCAGCGTCTCGCCCGGAAACACGGGCGCGGACAGGCGCGCCCGCAGGCCCGTGAGCCGGGCAGGATCGCCGCCGCAGAAGTGCTGCACGGCGGCAAGGCCCGCCATGCCCCAGGTGGCCAGGCCGTGCAGGATGGGCCGCGGAAAGCCCGAGCGCGTGGCCACGCCGGGGTCGATGTGCAGCGGGTTGAGGTCGCCGGAGAGGCGGTAGAGCACGGCCGCGTCAGGCCGCGTCGCCAGCTCGACGCTGAGGTCGGGCGCTGTATCAGGCACGGCGGTCGGCGCAGGCGCCGGCGCATCGCCGGCAGTGCCCGCCGGAAAGCCCCCGTTGCCGCGCAGGAACAGCACCTGCTCGCAGGTGGCCAGCCGCTCGCCGGTGGCTTCGTCGGTCAGCACCTTCTCGACATGCATCACAGCGCCCTTGCCCTCGCCCTTGTCCACCAGGCGGATGACGCGGCTGCGGCCGATCACCGCCGCCGCCGGAGGCAGTGGTGCATGCAGCGTGACGGCCTGCTCGCCATGCACCAGCTTCAGGTAATCGATGCCGAGCTCGGTGCGTTCGCGCATCCATGAACCCGGCGAGGCCAGCACGGCCGCCATGGTGGGCAGCGCCGCCAGCTCCTTCTCGTAGACGAATCGCAGTTGCTCCGGATCGAGCGGATCGGCCCCTGCGCCCAGGCCGAGCGCGTAGAGGATGCAGTCCTTGGTGGTGTAGTGCTGGCGCACGTCGCCGGAGTGCCAGGCACGGGTCTTGTCGGGATCGATCATGGAAGAAGCGCCGCGTCAGGCGTCGTTGGAGGAAGGGGGCGTCGGCCACTGGAACTGGGCCGGCTCCTTGTGGGCAAAGCGGCGGACGGCCTCGGCCACGTAGTCGCTGGCGGCCACCACGGGGTTGGACAGCACCTCCAGGTCGAGCATGGCGCAGAGCCCGCTCTGCAACGAAGCCTGCAGCGCCCGCTTGCTCAGCCGCATGGCCACCGGGGAGGCGCCGCTAAAGCTCTGTGCGACGGCCAAGGCGCGCGGCAGCAGCGCCGCGGGCGCGAGCACTTCGAGCGCCAGGCCCATCTGCCGCGCCTCGTCGGCACCGAACTCGCGGGCCGAGAAGATCAGCTCCTTGGCCCGCTGCAGACCGACCACGCGCGGCAGCGTGTACCAGGCGCCCAGGTCCGGCACCATGCCCACGCGCTGGAAGGCCATGGCCAGCCGCACGCGGCGACTGACGAGCACGATGTCGGCCGTGAGGGCCAGGCTCAACCCGGCGCCGAAGGCCACACCGTCGACCGCCGCGATGAGGGGTTTGTCCAGGCCGAGCAGGGTCTCGGCCAGCGCACGGTAGCGCTGCATGCCGGCCAGGCGCTGCTCGGCCGTGCGCGGGCCGGAATCGGCCATGGCCTTGAGGTCGCCACCGGCGCAGAAGTCGCCGCCCGCGCCGGCCAGCACGACCGAACGCACCGCATCGTCCTGCTGCGCCTCCCGCAGCGCGGCGGTGAGTGCGTCGGCCAAAGCGGGGCTGAGCGCGTTGCGGCTGCCCGGACGGTCGAGGGTGAGCACGAGGGCGGCCGCCTCGCGGCCCACGTGCAGGTCACTCGCGCCGCTCACCGGCCGGCCTCCGGCATGGCAGCAGCGGGGGTGGCACGGCCGGCCTCGGAGACCGGCACGCCGCCGTCCATCCGATCGCAGAACTCGGTCATGCCCAGCGCGATGCGGTCGCCGCAGCGCCACTCTGTCAGGCTTTCTGTGATCCGGGTGTCGCTGCCACCGTCGCGGCGCCTGTGGCGCAGCGGCACGGTGCACAACACCCTGCCCTGGAGCAGGTAGACGCCCTGGACAGTGGTGACGGTGGCGGTCACCGCACGCGGATACCAGTCCTTGTCGTAGTCGGTCTCGATGCGGCCGTCGATCACCGGCTCGTAGACACCGCCGCGCAGCACGTTGCCGCTGATGCGGTTCGCGCCGCCTTCGGGCCGGCCCTTGATCGACAGCAGCACGCCGAAGTCGCGGTCGAAGGTGACCGGGATCCACTTGTACCAAAAGAAGCTGTGCCAATGCCGGGGGCCCCAGGACTTGTCGCGGTAGCCCGTGCCCTGCACGAAGTCGAAGCGCTGCCCGTCCACCGTGATGTGGCCGGTGACGGCCATGTTCTGCTCGGTGTGACCGCGATAGACCGACAGCGCCGGGTCCACGTCGATGGGCCGCCCGTCCATCGTGACGATCTCGCCGCCATGCATGGGCGAGATGCCCTCGAAGTCCAGCACGAACGCGCCCGGCTTCTTCGGACAGGTCTTGAAGGCACGGCTTGGATTGGCCATGGCCAGGGGGTCGTCCATGATGAGCAGCTCGCCCTCGTAGCTGCAGCGCAGACGGCGGAAGGGCTCGATCACCTCGAAGCGCATACCGCCTGCATCCATGGCGTCGTTGTTGTCGATGGCCGGCCGCCCGAACATGAAGGCCACCCGCCCGCCGGGCAGGTAGATGCAGCAGGTCATCTCCGCATGGCCTTCGTTGGGCCGGTTGCCCAGACGGAACCAGGCGCCCACGCCCGTGGCCGTGTCGAAGGCATTGAAGTACATGCTCTCGTTGTAGTTGCCTGCGGCTTCGGGCGTGTGGGTGTACTCGTCACGCGGATCGAGACGCAGGCGCGTGTCGGGAGGCATGTACATGGGGGCTCCTGGCGGGTCGCGGCGCTCAGAGGCTGATGTGGAAGCCGCCGTTGACGCCGATGTGCTGGCCGGTCATGTAGCTGCCGGCATCCGAGAGCAGGAAGGCCAGCATACGCACCGCCTCCTCGGCCGTGGACCAGCGGCCCAGCGGAATCTGCGCCAGCATGCCGTCCTTGAACTTCTCGCCGCGCACCACCTCGGTCATGGGCGTTTCCACCACGCCGAAGCAGATGGAGTTGGTGCGGATGTTGTAGCGGCCCCATTCGCGAGCCGCGGTCATCGTCATGCCCAGCAGGCCGGCCTTGGCGGCGGCGTAGTTGATCTGGCCGATGGAGCCCTTGCGGCCGGCGTCGGAAGAGATGTTGATGATCGAGCCACCGCGGGTGTCGCCGCCGCGCGACCGCGCCACCATGTGTCGGCCCACGGCCTGCAGCCAGTAGAAGCTGCCGGTGAGGTGCACGTCGATTACGTCCTTCCATTGCTGGTCGGTCATCTTCTCGATCATGGCGGGACGGGTGATGCCGGCGTTGTTGACCAGGCCGTGCAGGGCGCCGAATCGCTCCACCGCCTCGTCCACGGCGCGGGTGGCCAGCGCGGCGTCGGTCACGCTGCCGACCACGGTCATCACACGGTCGGCGGGCAGCTCGGCCATGGTGGACCGCAGGGTTTCGCCGTTCATGTCCACCGCCACCACGCGCCCGTCGAGCCGGACGATCAATTCGGCGAGCGCCTTGCCGATGCCCTGGCCGGCGCCAGTGACGACCACCGTGCGGTCCTGCAGAGTGACGAGAGGGTTCATGGATAGACATTCAATATTGTTTGGTTGAACCAATAATATTTGCTGGCTGCTTGCGGCGTCAACGGTCGGCCGGTGCAAACGGCCATCGCATCTGTCGCATCCGTGTCGCGTGCCTTTTTGGTTGAACCAATATTATGATCACAGCCGCTTTTCAAGGCTCACAGGAGAAACGCCGATGACCATCAAGGGCAAGGCCTGCATCGCAGGGGCCTTCGAGCATCCGACGCGCAAGGCGCCGGACAAGACCGTGGCCCAGCTGCATGCCGAATGCGCACGCGGCGCACTGGCCGATGCCGGCCTCACGCTGCAGGACGTGGACGGCTACTTCTGCGCCGGCGACGCGCCCGGGCTGGGCGCCAACAGCATGGCCGACTACCTGGGCCTGACCCGCCTGCGCCACATCGATAACACGGACACCGGCGGCTCGGCCTACCTCATCCACGTCGCGCATGCCGCCCAGGCCATCGCCGCGGGCAAGTGCGACGTGGCCCTGATCACCCTGGCCGGGCGGCCGCGCACCGAGGGCGGCAGCGGCGTGGGCGTCGGTGCGCGCCTGGTGACGGCGGCCACGCCCGACGCGGCGTGGGAGATGCCGTATTCGCCGGTCACCGTCAACATGTACGCCCTGGCCGCGGCGCGCCACATGCACGAGTACGGCACCACCGCCGAGCAGCTGGCCTGGATCAAGGTCGCCGCCTCGCAGCATGCCCAACACAACCCGCACGCGATGCTGCGGGACGTGGTCACCGTCGAGGAGGTGCTGGCCTCGCCGCTGATCTCCGATCCGCTGCACAAGCTCGACTGCTGCGTGGTGAGCGACGGCGGCGGCGCACTGGTGGTGGTGCGGCCCGAGATCGCCCGGCAGCTGAAGCGGCCGGTGGTGCGGGTGCTGGGCGCCGGTGAAACCATCAAGGGCCAGCTCGGCGGCGCGGTGGACCTCACCTGGTCGGGCGCCGCGGTGTCCGGCCCCGCTGCCTTCACCGAAGCTGGCGTAAAGCCGGCCGACATCCAGTACGCCTCGATCTACGACAGCTTCACCATCACCGTGCTGATGCAGCTGGAGGACCTGGGCTTCTGTGCCAAGGGACAGGGCGGCCGCTTCGTGGCCGACGGCAACCTCATCTCCGGCGTGGGCAAGCTGCCCTTCAACACCGACGGCGGCGGCCTGTGCAACAACCACCCGGCCAACCGCGGCGGCATCACCAAGGTGATCGAGGCCGTGCGCCAGTTGCGCGGCGAGGCGCATCCGAAGGTGCAGGTGCCCGACTGCCGGCTGGCGCTGGCCCAGGGCACCGGCGGGTTGCTCGGCTCGCGGCACGGCAGTGCCACGCTCATCATGGAAAGGGAATGACATCATGGCGACGCCCTACACCGAACGCCCCCTCACCACGCTGCCGCACGATGCCGCCACCGAGCGCTTCTGGGCCGCCACCGCCGACCACCTGCTGCTGACCCGCCAGTGCACGAGCTGCCACAAGCCGCACTGGTATCCGCGGCCGGTCTGCCCCTTCTGCCAGGGCGACACGGAGTGGCGCAGCCTGTCGGGCCGGGGCACGATCTACAGCGTCAGCGTCACGCGCCGCGCGGGTCCCGTGGCCTACGCCATCGCCTACGTGGCGCTGGACGAGGGCATCACCATGCTCACCAACATCGTGGACTGCGACCTCGATTCGCTGCGCATCGGCCAGCGCGTGCAGGTGTGCTTCAAGCCTGCCGAGGACGGGACGCTGGTGCCCATGTTCACACCGGCCTGAAGGACGACCGCCCCATGGACACGCTGCAGTTCGAGGTCCGCGAACAGGTGGGCTGGGTTCGCCTGTCCCGTCCGGCCATCCACAACCCCTTCGACGCCCAGCTGCGCAACGACCTGATGGCCGTGCTGGAGCAGGTGCGCGACGACCCCGGCATCCGCGTGCTGGTGCTCACCGCCACGCCGGGCACCTTCTGTGCCGGCGGCAACCTGCATGTGCTGAAGGAGCACCTGGATTCCGGGCCCGCCTACTGGCAGCAACGCATCCGCGGGGGGCTGCGCTTCATCCAGGACATGCTCCACCTGGGGCGGCCGGTCATCGCGGCCGTGGACGGCCCGGCCATGGGCGCGGGCTTCGCGCTGGCGCTCACGGCCGACATCGTGCTGGCCTCCGAGCGCGCGCGCTTCTGCATGGCCTACCTCCGGCTCGGGCTGGTGCCCGACCTGGGGGCGATGTACCTGCTGCCGCGCGCGGTGGGCGTGCAGCGGGCCAAGGAGCTGATCTTCTCCACCCGCGACATTGATGCACACGAGGCGCAGCGACTGGGCATCGCCATGGAGGTGCATGCCAGCGAGGCGCTGGAGGCCCGCGCCGCCGCCATCGCCCGCAGCCTCACCCAGGCCGCGCCCACGGCCCTGGCGCTGACCAAGGCTGCGCTCAACGCGTCGCTCGATGCGGACCAGCAGACCCTGTTCAGCATGGAGGCGAGCGGCCAGGCCGCCGCCTTCGCCGCGCCCGAGCCACGCGAGGCCATCGAGGCGATGCTGGCGCGCCGGCCACCGCCGTATCGCGGCTTTCCGCCGACAGGGCCCTGATCGGGTCCGCCGGGCGGGCGCCCCGGGCCGGATGCGTGTCGTCGCTGTATTACGATCGCCCAAAGAGGTTCATCCAATGCCGACGAAGCGCATCTCCCCCTCCGTACCGCGCGCCAAAGCCGGCCCCCGCGCCCCAGCCGCCGTCGCCGAGCCGGCCGTCACGCCCCTGTTCCAGCCGGTGCGCACGCGCCGCACCTTCGAAGCAGTCAGCAGCCAGATCCGCGAGCAGTTGGCGCGCGGCGAGCTGCGCCCCGGCGATCGCCTGCCCGCCGAGAAGGACCTGGCCGAGCAGTTCGACGTCAGCCGCAGCGCGGTGCGCGAGGCGCTGCGCAGCCTGGAGTCGGCCGGGGTGGTGGAGGCCGTCACCGGCCTCAACGGCGGCTTCTTCATCCGCAACGGCAAGCCCACCAGCCTGACGCAGTCCGTGCGCGACATGGTGTCGCTGCAGCAGGCGTCCATCGCCCATGTCACCGAGGCACGCATCGAACTGATGGCCGTGGCCATCCGCCTGGCCTGCGAGCGGGCCACCGAGGAGGAGATCGATGCCATCGAGGCCGACATCGACTACCACACCGATCTGTTCCGGCAGGGCCACGGCTCGCGCAACACCCATTCGGTGATCCGCTTCTACCAGCTCATCGCCGAAGCCACCCACAACGAGGTGTTCGCGGCCATGGTAGATGCGCTGTCGGAGATCATCCGCGGCCTGCTGGCCCAGGTGGACCCGCGGCCGCGCAAGGACTTCATGCAGGTGCGCCGCAAGGTGCTCGAGCACCTGCGCGCCCGCGATGCGGCGGCGGCGGCGGCGGCCATGACGGCGCACCTCAAGCTCATCAACGACTACCTCGAAAGCGAAAGCAAGAAGGCGGCGACCAAGCGCACCGCTGCCCGCCGGGCCGCCTGAGGCCGCAACTCCAGACCCATGGCAACCAAGACCTCTTCTCCCTCCGTTCTCTCCGCCACGCCGCAGCCCGACCCCGCGGCGCCGGCCGTGCGCTTCCAGGCCGTGCGCTCGGCCCGCGCCTTCGAGGAGATCGCCGACCAGATCCGCACCGAGCTGGCCGAAGGCCGGCTGAAGGTGGGCAGCCGCCTGCCGGCGGAGCGGGCGCTGGCGGTGCAGTTCGGTGTGTCGCGCAACACACTGCGCGAGGCCCTGCGTTCGCTGGAGCATGCCGGCCTGGTGCGGCTGCAGAAGGGCGCCAGCGGTGGCGCCTTCATCAGCGAAGGCTCGGGCCTGGCGATCACCACCAGCCTGATGGACCTCTACCACATCGGCACCATCACGCCGGCGCACCTGACCGAGGCGCGCATCTGGCTGGAGTCGGTGATCGTGCGCGAGGCCTGCAGCCGGGCCACGCCTGCGGACCTGGACGCGCTGCGCAAGAACGTCGAGGCCGCGGCGCAGGCCACGAAGGATGGGGACTTCCAGCGCCGTGCGGAGATGCATCTGGACTTCCACCGCATCCTCGCGCGCATGACGGGCAACCCGCTCATGGTGCTGATGATGGACAGCCTGATCGCCGTGCTCAGCCGCTTCATCCAAACCCTGGGCGAGTACGAGAACGCCTTCGTGCTGCCTTCGCGCAAGCGCTTCCTCAAGCACATGGAGGCGCGCGACGTCGACGCCGCCGTGGCCGAGATGGAGGCCAGCCTCAAGCGCCTGCAGAAGGGCTACCTCTCGCACCTGGCGACCGATGACGCCGCGTCGGCGCCCGCGCCCCGCAGCCGCGCCCCGGCGAAGAAGCGCTGAGCGCCGCGGCCACCACGCCCGCTTCCCATCTCCTGCTTCCCGCGCCTCGCCGCTCGGCGAAGGCCGATACGCGATCGCATGCCCGACGCGGTCGCGTTGCGCACGCGCTCGTCCCGGACATAGAATGGCTCTACCATTGACAACGGCATGGCTTGCAGCCGTGCGGCCACCACCATGTCCTACACCTACGAACGCACCCCGCGCGGGATGTATTTCGAGGATTTCGAGATTGGCCAGACCATCGTCACCTCGCGGCGCACGGTCACGCTGACCGACATCGTCAACTTCGCCTGTCTGTCGGGCGACCACAACGCGCCGCATGTCGACCACGAGTTCTGCAAGACCCAGTCCTATGGCGAGCCCATCGCGCATGGCCCGCTGGTGCTGGCCATCGTGGGCGGACTGCAGTGCCTCACCGGCATCAACGACGGCACCATCATCGCCATGACCGGCCTGGACCAGTGGCGCATGCACCTGCCGGTGAAGGCCGGCGACACCATCCATGCGCTGATCACACCGGTGGAGAAGAAGCTCACCAGCAGCGGCACGAAGGGCATCGTGACCTGCGAACGCATCGTCAAGAACCAGCGCGGCGAGACGGTGCACACGATGGTGATCGGCAACATGTACCGCTGCCGGCCTGCGGTCGCCTGACCAACGCGCGGCCGGGCACGGGCTGCGGTCGGGAGCGTCCTCCGGTCAACCCCTAACTTGGACTTCAGGCGGCGACGGGCCACAATCTCATTGGCCCAACCATTGAATCTCGCCGAAGCGCCGACACAAGGAAGACCCTCCATGCACCGCCCCACCGCCGCCCGACTCCTTTGCCTCGCCCTCGCTGCCACGGCGCCGGCCCTTGCAGCCGCCCAGGAGGCCTATCCGAGCCGACCCATCACCATCGTCGTGCCCTATGCGGCCGGCGGCACCAGCGATGGCCAGGTGCGCATGTTCCAGGACGCGCTGGGCAAGGAGCTGGGCCAGCCCATCGTGGTGGACAACCGCCCGGGCGCCTCGGGCGCCATCGCCGCGCAGCTGGTCGCCCGTGCCAAACCCGATGGCTACACCCTGCTCTATCCCAACAACGGCGTGCTGACCACGCCGCTGCTGAACGACAAGGCCGGCTACGACGCCTTCAAGGACCTGCGGCCGGTCACGCTGACCTCGGTGGTGCCCATGGTGCTGGTGGTCAACAAGGCCGTGCCCGCGGACGATGCCAAGTCCTTCTTCGACTGGGCACGCAAGCAGCCCAAGGGCGTCATGTACGCATCGGCCGGCACGGCCTCCTACGGCCATCTCTCCACCGCACGGCTCATCCAGCTGTCGGGCATCAAGGCCGAACACATTCCCTACAAGGGCGAGGCGGCCTCCACCCTCGCGGCGCGCACGGGCGAGGTGCAGATGCTGGTGACCACGCCCTCCTCCGCCATGCTGGGCCAGGTGCAGCAGGGCAACCTGAAGCTGCTCGGTGTCGGCACAAAGGAACCTTCCAGCGTGGTGCCGGGCACCCCGCCCCTGAATCGCGCCGTGCCCGGCTATGAGGCCCAGGCCTGGTTCGGCGTGATGGCGCCGGCCGGCACGCCCGACGCGGTGGTGGACCGGCTCAATGCCGCCTTCCGCAAGATCATGGCTGACGACGGGCTCAAGACCCGGCTTCTGGCCACCGGTGCCGTGGCCCGCACCAGCAGCCCGGCCGAGTTCGCACAGATGATGAAGACCGAGTCCGATCAGCTGCGCGACATCGTCACCCAGTTCAACATCAAGGCGGAATGAACACCCTCGCCGAAGAAGCTGGGGCGCACGACCTGGTGGTCGTCGGCTCCGGCGCAGCCGGACTCACCGCGGCGATCACCGCCCGCAAGCGCGGGCTGGACGTGGTGGTGATCGAGAAGGAACCCGTGTTCGGCGGCACCACGGCGCTGTCGGGCGGCGTGTTGTGGATACCCCTGACCCACCACGGCCGCCAGCAGAACCCGGCCGACACGGCCGAGCAGGTGCGCGCCTTCATGCAGGCCGAGACCGGCCGGTTCTACGATGCGGCCGCCGTGGACGCCTTCATCGAGAACGGCCCGCGCATGGTGGACTTCCTGGAGCGCGAGACGGCCATGCAGTTCGTGCCCACGCTCTACCCCGACTACCACCCCACCGCCCCGGGCGGCGCCGACGTCGGCCGCTCGATCCTGGCCAAGCCCTACGACATCCGCGGCCTGGGCAAGGACATGGCCCGGCTCAAGCCGCCGCTGCGCAGCATCACCTTCATGGGGATGATGTTCAACTCGTCCAACGCCGACCTGAAGCACTTCTTCCGTGCCACGAAGTCGCTCACCTCCTTCCTCTACGTGGCGCGGCGCCTGGCCAACCACCTCAAGGAGCTGCTGCTCTACCGCCGCGCCGTGCAGGTCACCAGCGGCAATGCGCTGGCGGCACGGCTGGCCCAGTCGGCGCTGGACCTGGGCATTCCCATCCTGACCGACACGCCGGCGCGACGGCTGCTGGTGGAAGGCGGCCGCGTCACTGGCGTGGTGGCCGGACCGGAAGGGGACGAGCGCACGCTGCGCGCTCGGCATGGCGTGATCCTCGCCTGCGGCGGCTTTCCGCACGACACCCGCCGCATCGCACAGGCCTATCCGCACCTGCGGCGCGGCCACCAGCACCTCTCGCCCACGCCGGCGAGCAACACCGGCGACGGCTGCGCGATGGCCGAAGACGCCGGCGGGGTGGTGCAGATCCGCTTCAAGGAGCCCGCTGCCTGGATGCCGGTCACCCACGTGGACTTCGGCGGCGGCCAGACCGGCGTGTTTCCGCACCTGCTGGACCGCTACAAGCCCGGCGTGATCGGGGTGCTGGCCAACGGACGGCGCTTCACCAACGAATCCAACTCGTACCACGACGTCGGCGCCGCGCTGCACCGCGCCTGCGAGGGCATGCCCGAAACCGCCATGTGGCTGGTCTGCGACCAGGCCGCGCTCAGCAAGTACGGCCTGGGCTACGCCAAGCCGGCACCGATTCCGCACGGCGCGCTGCTGCGCAACGGCTATCTGCTGCGTGGCCGCACGCTGGAGGAACTGGCTGCCAACGCGGGCATCGATGCCGAAGGCCTGGCACGCACCGTGGCCGACTACAACCAGCACGCCGCCCGCGGCGAGGATCCGGCCTTCCATCGCGGCGGCAACAGCTTCAACCGCTACCTGGCCGACCCCGACCATGGGCCCAACCCCTGTGTGGCACCGCTCGCACAAGGCCCCTTCTATGCCATCAAGCTGCTGATGGGCGACCTGGGCACCTTCGACGGACTGAGTACCTCCGTCACCGGCGAAGTGCTGCGGCCCGACGGCAGCGCGATTCCCGGCCTCTATGCCGCCGGCAACGACCGTGCCAGCGTGATGGGCGGCAACTATCCGGCGGCCGGCATCACGCACGGTCCCAACATGGCCTTCGCCTATCTCACGGCCAACCACATTGCCGACCAGGCCCAGCAGCCCACGCAGGCGGCAGCGCCGATTCAAGGCGGGCGGCCGGTGCCCGACATTCCGGTGGTCCGACCGGCGCAGGTGGCCTGATGGGCAAGTGGCGAACCGAAGCACGCTTCGTCGGCATGGCGGTCGACGCCGGAGTCGCGCGCGTCACCCTCGACCATCCGGCACGCCGCAACGCGCTGTCATGGGACATGCTGGTCGAGCTGCGCGCCGCTCTGCTCGAGGCCGACGACCTGCGGGCCGTCCGCGTCATCGTGCTCGAAGGAGCGGGGCCCGACTTCTGCGCCGGCTACGACATGCAGTCGGCCTACGCGCGCTATGCCAGCGAAGCCGCCGGCGAGGGCAGCGCGGACCTCTACCGCAGCGGTAGCGGCTCCTTCGACGACGATGCCTGGAAGCTCGAGCGCTTCCAGGAGCTCCTGCGCACGCCCTTCACGCTGCACAAGCCCGTGATCGCCAAGGTGCATGGCCATTGCGTGGCCGGGGGCACCGACCTGGCGCTGTACTGCGACATGGTGATCGCCGCGGACGACGCCCGCATCGGGTTCCCGGCCACGCGCGCCATGGGCTCGCCGCCCAACCAAATGTGGTTCTACAACGTGGGGCCGCAATGGGCCAAGCGGCTGCTGCTGAGCGGCGATGTGGTGAGCGGCGCCGATGCGGCGCGGATCGGCCTGGCCGTGGCAAGCGCGCCGGCCACGTCGCTGGAAGAGGAGGTGATGACCCTGGCCCGCCGCCTTGCCACCATCGATGCAGAACTGCTGGCCACCAACAAGCGCATCGTCAACATCGCACTGGAACTCGCGGGCGCCGGCACCATCGCCCGCCTGGCCGCCGAGATGGACAGCCGCGCGCACCTGAGCCGGGCCAAGCGGGAATTCGACGCCGACGTGGCGGCGATGGGCTTCAAGGCCGCTGCGCGCCGACGGGACGAACCCTTCGGCGACGGCACGGTGCGGCCCAGTTGGTGAGGGCCGCGGCGCCCGCAGGCGCCCGGCCCCCGGAACTCAGATCTTGACGCGCCCCGAGCGCACCAGCTTCTCCGAGCTCGCCAGTTGCTCCTTGAAGAAGGCCTGCGTGCGGCCTGGCGCCCAGCCGACCGTGTCGAAGCCCAGCTCCGCGATCTTGGCCTTCACGTCGGGCAGCAGCACGATCTCGTTGACCTCCTTCGTGAGCAGGTCCACCACGGCCTTGGGCGTGCCGGCGGGCGCCATCAGGGCGGCCCAGCCCGGCATGTCCACGCCGGGATAGCCGAGCTCGGCGAAGGTGGGCACATCGGGATAGCTGGGCGAGCGCTCCGCCGAGGCCACGGCCAGCGTGCGGATGCGCCCCTGGTAGCGCTTGGTGCCGCCGATGGACGCGCACACGGCCTGCACCTGGCCACCGATCACGTCCTGCAGCGCGGGCGCCTCGCCCTTGTAGGGCACATGGATGGTCTCGATGCCGGCGGCCATGTTGAACAGCTCGCCGACGAAATGCCCGCCCGAGCCCTGGCCATAGGAGCCATAGGCGATCTGCCCCGGCCGGGTCTTGGCCAGGGCCACGTACTGCCGCAGGGTGGAGGCCGCCAGGTTCTCGCTGATGCCCAGGGCGATGGGCGTGAGCGCGAGCATGCCCACGGTGCTGAAATCCTCCTGCCGGTAGCCGGGCTTGGGCAGCAGCAGCAGGTTGGTGAGGAAGGCGCTGTAGGCCAGCAGCAGCGTGTAGCCATCGGGGGCGGCGCGCGCCACGGTCTGGGCCGCGATGGCACCGGTGGCGCCCGGTTTGGACTCCACGATCACCGGCTGCCCCAGCCGCTCGGTGAGCTTCTGGCCGACCAGCCGCATCATGATGTCGTGGCCGCCGCCCGGCGGCGTCGGAATGATGAAGCGGATGACGTTGTTGGGATAGCCCTGCGCGCGGGCCACCGGGGTGGTGGCGCCGCCCAGAGTGGCCAGGCCGGCCGCCAGCACCTGTCGCCGGGAGAGTTCCATGGGTTGCCTCGTCTATTGGTTGAACCATACACGTTATCAGCCTGCCACCTGCGTGTGCTTGGGAATAACGCGGAGGCGGCCTGGCGCGGCTGGCCGCCGCAGGATGGCCCCGCACTCAGCCGTCGCGGCGGCCGTCCGGCTGCACCCACCGGGGGTTGTGGATGGCAAGCGCGTCCCGAAGTCCATCGCGCAGGTGCGCGAGCAGTGCGGGCGAATCGAGCGGCAAAGCGCCGGACGCCATCGCCGCTACCAACACGTCGTCCGGCGCGGCCCCGCGGGCCTGCGCCTCTGCGACTGTTGCAGTGTCCGTGTCCGCAACACTGCCCAGCAGCGCGGCCAGGCTGGCACGCGCCCGCGCGTCGGCCGCCGGGCCCAGACGCAGCTCACGGGCCACCAGCCGCAGCACGTTGACGCACACCCGCAGCTGGAAGGCGTGATAGCCCTCCAGCGAAGGGCGCAGTTCCAGGTCGAGGTAGTCGGCGGCGGCGTCCAGCAGCACCTCGGCCGGCGGCACCCGTGCAGGCCCGGGCAGTCCTTCGGCCTCGTCCCGCATACGCGCACTCACGTCATCACCTCCGGCGGGGCGACCAGGTTCAGGAAGTCCCACAGCGGCTCCTCCATGCGACGGCCGATGGCGGCCAGTTCCAGGCTGGCGGCGCGGCCATCGGAGCGCTTCTGGCTGCCGCGACGGGCGCAGGCGATGGCCCACTTGAGGTTGGCGAAGGCTTCCCAGAAGCGCACCCGCAGCGGATCGACCCGCTGGCCAGAGGCCGACTCGTAGGCGGCATAGAGCGCCTCGCGCGCGCCGAAGCCGCCCACCTCGCCGGGCCCGCCGAAGCGCCAGGTGCGCATGCACAGCACGCCCAGGTCCTGCATGGGATCGCCGATGCGGGCGATCTCCCAGTCCAGCACGCAGCGCACGCCCTCCGGCCCGACGACGAGATTGCCGGTGCGGAAGTCGGCATGCACCAGCGCCGGCGGCACCGGCTTCGGCAGGTGGCGACCGATCCAGGCCACGGCATGATCGAGCGCGGCATGGCGCACGCCGCAGCCATCGAGCAGCGCACAGTAGGCCTCCAGCTCCTGCGCGGGCGTCAAGACCTGCAGGAAGGTCAGCCCGGCCGTGGGCGTGCGGTGGATCGTGGCGAGGATCTCGCCGCACTGGGCGGCCATGCGGCCACGGGCAGCGGCGAAGGCCTCGTCGCGCAGGATGCGTCGGCCCAGCGTCTCGCCCGCCACGCGGCCGGTGACGTAGCCCTCGCCGAGGCCGTCTTCGGGCCTGAGCACCGCCTCCACCACGGGCGCAGGCGTTCCCGCGGCGCGCGCGGCCTGCATCAGTGCGGCCTCCTGGGGACCACTGAGCTTGGGGACTGAGCCCGCAACGGCGCCGCGTGCGGCTGTCTGCTGCAGGATCAGCGGCAGCGGCGGAGCGCCCGGCGCGGCCCAGTCGAAGGCCCAGGTGGCCTTGGTGCCGCCGGCGGTCAGGCGCTGCAGGCCGCGCACCTCGCCGGGCGAACCGAAGCGGCGCGCCAGCACCGGACCCAGGGCGGCGGCGACTTCGTCGCTCGGCGGGGCGGCCATCAGATCTGCCGGCCGGTGTTCTGCCAGAAGGGGTCGCGCAACCGGCGCTTGAAGATCTTGCCGCTGTCTTCGCGCGGCAAGGCGGCATGGAAGTCGATGCGCCGCGGCACCTTGTAGCGGGCCAGGCGCGCTTCCAGGTAGTGCCGGATGTCCGCCTCCGTCAGCTGCGCGCCGGGCTCGCGCTCCACGGCGGCGGCCAGCGACTCACCGAAGTCCTCGTCCGGGATGCCGAAGACCGCGCAGTCGTGCACGCCCGGGCACTGGGCCAGCACCATCTCGATCTCGGCGGGGTACACATTGGTGCCGCCGAAGATCACCATGTCCGAGCGGCGGTCGCACAGGTACAGCCGGCCGTCCTTGAGGTAGCCGACGTCGCCCACGCTGATCAGGCCGTCGCGCTCGACGCCCTGGCGCTTGGCGTCGTTGTTCAGGTAGGTGAAGTCGGGATAGGCGGACACGCGCATGTAGATCTCGCCGATCTCGCCTTCGGGCACCGGCCGGCCGTCCTCGCCGTAGAAGGCGATTTGGGTGCCGGGTGTGGGCATGCCCACCGAGCCCGGATGGGCGAGCCAGTCCAGCGGCGTGGCGAGGGTGGCGGTGCCGACCTCGGTACCACCGTAGGTCTCGTAGACCACCGGACCCCACCAGTCCATCAGGGCCTGCTTGACCTCACGCGGGCAGGGCGCGCCGGTGTGCGTGACCCACTGCAGCGAGCCCACGTCGTAGCGCGCGCGCACCTCGGGTGGCAGCTTGAGCAGACGCACGAACATGGTCGGCACCATCACCGCATGGGTGATACGGTGCCTGGCGATCAGCGCCAGCGTCTCTTCGGCGTCGAACTTGGACTGCATCACCAGCAGCTCCGCCGCGCCGAAGGCCTGGCGGCCGTAGGCATTGGGCGAGGCGTGATACAGCGGCCCGGTGATCAGCGCCCGCACGCCGGGCACGAGGCCGTACACCCGCTCGATGATCTCCCGATAGGCCTGCGCCTGCTCGGGCGTGGAGGGATGACGCCGCACGCCCTTGGGATGCCCCGTGGTGCCCGAGGTGTAGATCATGGTGGCGCGGCTGGGCCGCGGCGGCGCGTCCCACGGCGCGAAGCCTTCGCACCATTGCGGCCAGAGCACCTCGTCCGGCGCGGGCAGGGCTCGCGCGGCGTCGACGCCATAGCGCGCCAGCACCTGCGGCGGCGTGGGCACCACGCGCACCACCAGCCCCGCCGGCAGGCGGCCGCGCAGCAGCGCCAGCAGGTCGGCATGGGCCACCAGAATCTTGGGATGGGCGTCCTCCAGGATGTAGAGCAACTCTTCGGCCTTGCCGTGCCAGTTCAGCGGCACCGCATAGGCACCGAGGGCGGCCGCCGCCTGCTGCACTTCGAAGAAGGCGAAGTCGTTGCGCAGCAGCAGCGCCACGCAGTCGCCCTCGATCACCCCCAGTTCCGCCAGGCCGGTGGCGGCGCGCCGGGCTTGCAGTTGCACCTGCGACCGGGGCACGCCCTGGTCATCCAGATAGATCATGGCTTCGTTCATGGCATTCTTGCCTGCTCGTTGTCTCTCGTTTTATCTAAGGGGGTCGCGCAATCGGTGCCCGTCATGCGGCGAGCATGGATGCCAGCCGCGCGGCATGGGCACCGCTGTCGCCGAACAGCTGGTCCATGACATGGATGCGGCGCAGGCAGTGGCCGACGGCGTATTCCTCGGTCATGCCGATGCCCCCGTGCAGCTGAATCGCGCCATGCGCCACCTCGCGCGCATGGCGGCCGATGCACAGCTTGGCGCGGTGCAGGTCGAGGCCCGCGTCGTCGCCATCGGGCAGGTCGACCGCGACGGCGGCGGCCATGGCCATGCTGCGGGCCATCTCCAGGTCCACCCGCATCTCGGCCACGCGATGGCGCAGCGCCTGGTTCTCGCCGATGGTGCGGCCGAACTGCTTGCGGGTGTGAAGGTAATCCACCGCGAGCCGGTTGGCTGTCTCGGCCGCGCCCAGCATGTCGGCGCAGGCCAGGGCCGTGCCCATGGCGACCACACCGTCGATGGCACGGCCACCCGCGTCGCCGTCGGCCGGATCGACCAGCGGACGGGCGGGCACGCCCGCCAGCCGCAGTTCGGCGGCCGGCGTGTCGTCCACCAGGCGATAGCGCCGCCACTGCAGGCCCGGCGCATCGGCATCGACGAGAAAGAGCGCGCGGCCGGCGGAATCGTCCGGCGCGCCGCCGGTGCGCGCGCTGACCACGACATGGCGGGCCAGGTCCGCCCCGAGCACATGGGCCTTGGCGCCATCGAGCACCCAGCCCCCGCCGCGGTGCGTCGCGCGGGTCTCGATCCAGCAGGGCGCGTGGCGGCCGGCCGTCTCGTCGTGCGCCCAGGCCATGCGCGTGGTGCCATCGGCCAGACCGGGCAGTTGCTCGGCGCACAGCGCCTCGTCCGCGCCCAGGCGCAGGGCCGTCGCGGCCAGAACCTGCGGCAGCAGCGGCTCCAGGCACAGGGCACCGCCCAGGGCCCGCATCACCGGCAGCAAGGCACGGGCGCCACCATCGAAGCCCCCGTGCGCCGACGGCACCGCCAGCGCCGTGACACCCAGCTCGGCCAGGTGCTGCAAGGTCAGCGGATCGTGCCCGCCCTCGCTGGCGGCATGGGCGCGCCGCTGCTCGAAGCCATAGCGTTCGGCCATCAGCCGCGCCAGGCTGTCCTGCAGCGCACGCTGCTCGTCATCGAGTTCGAAATTCATCGGATTCCCTGTCTCATCCCAGGATGGCCTTGGCCAGAATGTCCTTCTGCACCTCGCTGGTGCCGCCATAGATGCTGGCGGCGCGCGAGTAGAAGTAGCGCGGCACCAGCGGGCCATGCACCCGCTCCTCATCGCCGTCGCGCCGCTCCAGGCCGGCCGGCCCGGCCAGCCGCGCCAGCAGCGCATTCACGGCCTGCTGCAACGCCACGCCCTTGAGCTTGAGCACCGAGGCGAAGGCCGGCAGCGCCTGCTGCTCGGCGGGGGTGAGCAGGAAGCGGTAATTGGTCAGCTCGAGCGCGCGGATCTCCGCGTCCAGCGCCGCCATCTCGGCGCGCAGCCCGGCGTCGTCGATCAGCCGCCCGCCTTGCGGCAGCGCGCGGCCGGCCATCTCGCGCGCGAGGTCGAGCCGCTCCCGGCACAGCCCCACGTTGGCGATGCCGGTGCGCTCGTTGCCAAGCAGGAACTTGGCGCATTCCCAGCCCTTGTTCTCCTCACCCACCAGGTTGCCCACGGGCACCTGAACGTCGTCGAAGAAGACCTCGTTGAGGTGATGACCGCCGTCGATGGAGTGGATGGGCCGGATCGTGACACCGGGCGACTTCAGATCGATCAGCAGGAAGGAGATGCCCGCCTGCTTGCGCGCCTCGGGGTCGGTGCGCACCAGCGCGAACACCCAATCGGCAAGATGGGCGGTGGTCGTCCAGATCTTCTGCCCGTTGACCACATAGTGATCGCCGCGGCGTTCGGCCCGTGTTCGCAGCGAGGCCAGGTCCGATCCGGCACCCGGCTCCGAGAAGCCCTGGCAGAACCACAGGTCGAGGTTGGCAAGCCGCGGCAGGAAATGGTCGCACTGTGCCGGCGTGCCGAACTTCATCAACACCGGCCCGAGCATGGTGAGGTTGAACACCTGCGGCAGCGGTGCGGGCGCACGGTAGAGCTCGTCCATCAGGATGAGGCGCTCCATCTGCCCCAGCTCGGCACCACCGTAGCGCGCGGGCCAGTGCGGCGCTGCCCAGCCACGCTCGTTCAGGATGCGCTGCCAGGTCACGGTGTCCTGCTTGCGCGGCGGGTGCCCGGCGCGAAGGCGCGCCCGGATGTCCGCTGGCAGACGCGCATCGATGAAAGCTCGTACCTCGGCACGGAAGGCGCGCTGCGCCGGTGTGAACTCCAGATCCATCTCGTCCTCTTTTTGTCTCCAGCCTCGGGAAGTCGCCGGCATGAATATTATGGTTGAACCAATCATGCACGGCAATCCAATTTCATCGTGACCGGCAGGGCAGGGGCAGCCGACACGCCCGGGCCTGCTTTGCGACTATGCAAAGAGGTTCATCCAACACCCGCGGAAGCAAGTTCAATAGCCTTTGCAGCGGCCCGGCGCTCCCGCGGACGCCAGAGAAGCTGCCGCGATCGCCAGCCCCTGCTCCAGCCGGTGCCTGCGCGCCGCAGCTTGACTCGGTGTCCGGCCAGACCCGGGAGCAACTCGCGCGCGGCGACCTGCGCCCCGGCGACAGGCTTGCCGCCGAGAAGGAGCTAACGGAGCAATTCGGCGCTTCGGCGCCGTGCATGAAACGCTTCACAACCGGGGGATCGGCTGGCGTGGCAGAGACGTTCACAGGCATGACGGCGGCGGCTTCATCCGCAATGGACTGGCCCGGAAGGTTCGCGACATGGTGTGGCCCAAGCAGGTCTCCATCCCAACGGAACCGAGGCACGCATCGCGTGGAGGGCGGTCGTCACCCGTCCGGCCTGCGAACGGGCCACACGCGAGGAACTCGACGTCATCGGGGCCGCCGTCGACCAACGCGCGGCCCTCTGCCAGCAGGGCCACGGCCTGCGCAACACCACGTCGGCGAACCGCTTCAACCAACTGATCGCGCAGGCCACCCACGCACCATGGCGAACGGCAACATCGACAAGTGCCAGCCGTCGGCGACCGACGCTGTCACCCTGTGCCGCGGCAGCACGGACCCGCGCCACGGCCCGGTGACGTCTCAGGGCGAAGGCGGGGCGATGTTCTCTTCGCGCACCACGCGCGTCCAGCGCGCAACGTCGGTCGCGAGAAAGGCCTGTGCCTCGGCGGCGCTGGTCGCCCAGGGCTCCGCCGCCTGCAGCTTCAGTCCCTGGACCACCTCTGGTCGGCGCAGGGTTGCCTGCACCATGTCGTTGAGCCGCGCCACGATGGTCGGTGGCAGCCGGCGCGGTCCGGCCAGGGCATACCACGCGCTCACGTCGAAGTCCGGCAGTACCGTCTCGGCCACGGTGGGGATCGCCGGCATGGCGGCAAAGCGCGTGCCGGAGGTCACGGCCAGCGCCCGTACCTTTCCGCTCTCGATGTGGGACGACATGCCCGCGAGCGAAGTGAAGATGACAGGCACCTCGCCCGCCATCACCGCCAGCGCCGGCGCGTTGCCGCCCTTGTACGGCACATGGGTGAGCTGCAGCTGCGCGCGGGCCTGGAACAGCACGGCTGCGAGATGCATGCCGCTACCCGTGCCGCCGGAGCCGTAGTCGATTTTTCCGGGCTGGGCGCGCGCCTGCTGCACGAACTCCTGCACGGTGCGAAACGGCGCATCGGGGTTGGCGATGATGGCGAAGGGACTGCGCGCCACCATCGACACCATCGTGAAGTCGTTGACGGCATCGAACGGCAATGACTTGTACAGGCCCGGTGCCGCCGAGTGGCCGGATGCCATCAGGAACAGCGTGTAGCCGTCCGGCTCGGCCTTGGCGACAAAATTCGCCCCGATCGTGCCGCCCGCCCCCGGCTTGCCCTCGACGATGGCCTGCTGCCCGAAGGCGTCCGGAAACTGCGCGGCCAGCAGGCGTGCGAGGTTGTCCACGGGACCGCCGGTGGTGAAACCGTGGACGATGCGCACCGGCCGGTTGGGCCAGTTGGCCGAGGCTGCGGGCTGGCCCAGCACCGTGCCGGTGCCCATCAGAAGGGCTGCACCCAGAAGGGTGCGTCGGGTGTTGGAAGTCATACGAAGAAATGCTCCGGTTGAGGCCCCCGCTGTACGGGGACGGACTTGTAGCTCCCCTGCTCGAAGATGCGCATGCGCGAGGCCATCAGCTCCTCGTGCAGCCGCGCCAGGCGCGCGGCGTCGAAGCACAGCGCGCCCCCACGCTTGGCCCAGCGCCCCGCCACCATCACGTTCTCGATGTCCGACGTCTCCGCGTACATCACCACGATGTGCGCCGCATTGCCCCCGGCCAGCGCCGGAAAGATGTTCATCCCACGGCAGTCGAACATCACCAGATCCGCCTGCTTGCCCGGCGTGATCGAGCCCGTCTTCCCATCCAGCCCGAACGCCTTCGCCCCGCCCATCGTCGCCCAGTACAGCGCATCGCGCGTGAGC
>NZ_QQAV01000005.1:0-321876 GCF_003350475.1 Pseudacidovorax intermedius | reverse complement strand
TCCGCCTGCTTGCCCGGCGTGATCGAGCCCGTCTTCCCATCCAGCCCGAACGCCTTCGCCCCGCCCATCGTCGCCCAGTACAGCGCATCGCGCGTGAGCGTCGAGTGCTGCGTCTTCGCCGGCCACGCCCCTTCGTGCCACAGACTTCTGTTGTCCAGCTCCCTCTGGTGCAGGAACGCGTGGCGCGTCACGGCCAGCATCGAGCTGTTGAAGTACGGGTCGCAGTCCGTGCCCAGCGAGGGTGTCGCGCCATGCTTGACCAGCCTGCCCAGCATCGCCGGCTGCTCGTAGTTCAGCATCTCCGTCAGGTTCGTGGCCGTGATGGTGCAGCCCGCATCCAGCACGATCTTCAGTTCCCGCTCGTCGAAGCAGTTGCCGTGCCCGATGTTGTGGTCCGGCCCCAGCAGCCCTTCGGCCGCCAGCCTCGGGTAGCCGTCTTCCACCACACGTTTGCCCTTGCGCCCATAGGTGTGTGCCGAGTTGATCAGCCCGAACTCGCGCGCCAGCCGGATGTCGTGCACCGCCACGTCGTACTCGCCCCAGTCCGGCCCCAGGATCGCCATGGCCAGCGTCACCAGCCTGTCGTCCGAGGCCAGACGACCCTTGCGCAGCCGCTCGATCTCCTCGCGCGGGAACGGCTTCTTGTGGTACGGCACTTCCCCCTCGCGCTCGGGCGGCTTGACCGTGCCGCGCGCGAACACAGCGCGGATGCCCGACTCCTCCAGCGCGTCCAGCGCCGCGTCGGTCATCTGCGCATCGCGCAGGATGTGGCACCAGTCCACGATCGTCGTCGTGCCGTTGCGCAGCTGGTTCAGCGCCCCCAGCAGGTTGCCCAGGTACACGTCTCGCTCGCCGTAGTACAAGGCCAGGCGCTTGTGCATGTTGGCGTGGTAGTCGCGACTGCTGACCCAGTCGGCGCCGATGCCCCGCAGCTGGTACTCCCAGGTGTGGATGTGCGCATTGACCAGGCCGGGGGTCACGATGCGCCCGCGTCCATCGATGCGCTCCGCGTCGCCCGCATCGAGGCCAGGGCCCACGGCCACGATTCGCTCGCCTTCCACGAGGATGTCGGCGTCCTCGTGATCCCCGACCTGGGGGTCCATGGAAAGGATGCAGGCGTTCTTGATCAGCAGTCTGGACATAGGGCTCCTTGGATTCATGCGGAAAAAAGTCGTGCACGCACGCGCTGTGTCGCGGCCGTTGCTTCGCGTCGGTCGACATCGAGGAGTC
The DNA here is from genome assembly GCF_003350475.1 of Pseudacidovorax intermedius. Classification (GTDB taxonomy): domain Bacteria; phylum Pseudomonadota; class Gammaproteobacteria; order Burkholderiales; family Burkholderiaceae_C; genus Xenophilus; species Xenophilus intermedius. The sequence goes on along the minus strand of NZ_QQAV01000005.1, from coordinate 320,646 downwards.
GGCCCGCCTGCTTGCGCAACTTCCCGCCCACGATCACGGTGTCGACGTCGGCGGTCGTGCTCTGCAGCACCACATGCGCCGCCGGATCGCCCAGCGACGGGCTGTAGGCGCCGCAGCGCAGCAGGATGAGGTCGGCGATGCAGCCAGGGGCGATGCGTCCCAGTTCGTCGCCCAGCCCCACCGCGCGCGCGGCGTTCACCGTCGCATACGCCAGGACCTGGCGAGGCTGGATGAACGGCACACCCGGGTAGCGGGTCAACGGCCAGCGTCCCGCCAGACGCTCTGCCTCGGCTTCCTCGTTGCGCATCAGCCAGAAGCTCAGCCGCATCTGGGAGAACAGGTCCAGCGCCACCCGCGACGGCACATCCACACCCAGGCTGGGCGTGACGCCCGCGCGGTGCGCCCGGCCCATCACCCGCACCGAGCGGCCATCGCCCACCTCGCTCTCCGGCGTGAAGGAGATGCCGCAGCCATGGGCGGCGAGCAGCGCCAGTTCGGCGTCCAGCGCGGGATTGCAGTGCACCGGGAGCAGGTCCGGGCCGAGCAGGCCCGCGTCCTCCAGCGCATGGATCTGACCCGCGACGTTCTGGTGGAAGCTCATGGGCAGTCCCAGGCCGCGCGCGGCCCGCACTTCCTCCTCGAACAGGTCGAGCCCTGCATATTCGAGGGAGGCCAGACCCACGCCGAGCCGGACCAGCGCCTGCGGGCCGCCGTCCATCGCCCGGGCAAGATGGCGCACCTGCGCCATCCTCCAGGAATGATCGGTCGCCAGCGTCGGGATGTCGCCCAGCATGCCATAGCAGAACAGCACGCGCTGGCCCGTCTTGCGGTGCGCATCGATGGAGCGCTCGGCATGCTGGGGCGACATCACGTTGTGGCAGAAGTCGAGCACGGTCGTGATGCCGTTGTCGAGCATTTCCACACCCGTGGCAAAGGCGGCGTCGTGCATGTCCTCAGCGCTGAGCCGCCCACGCAGCGAGAAGATGTGCGCGTGGTAGTCCGCCATGCCCCACATGGCGGCCCCCAGGCCCTTGAGCGGCCCTTGCCACATATGGGTGTGCGTGTCGATCAGACCGGGAATGGCGAGCATGCCCCGCGCGTTGACGACCGTATCCCCCAGCTCCACGGGCAGGCCCCGGCCGACGGCCACCACCCGGCCCCCTTCGATGCGCACGTCTCCGTCGGCAATGTCGCCCAACGCGGGATCCATGGTGAGCACCGTCGCTCCGCGCAGCAACAGGGCCGCAGGCGCCATCATGCCGTCACCTCTTCGCGGGCGGGGTCACCCGCGATGGCGGAAGCCGGCAGCGCGTCGAGACGCAGGCACGCCGCCTGCGCGCCCCGCCCCGTGGCCTGGAGTTCCGGCATGCGTTGCCGGCACTGCGGCTGCGCGAAGGCACAGCGCGTATTGAAGGCGCATCCCGGCGGCGGGGCGAGCGGGCTGGGCAGCTCCGCCCGGATCGTCTGCCGCCTTGCGCGCGTGCGCACCGCCTGCGCCACGGGATCGGCCACCAACGTCGACGCCATGAGCATCTGCGTGTAGGGGTGGCTGGGCCTCTCGTGGACGACATCCGCAGGGCCCACTTCCACCAGCCGGCCCAGATAGAGCACGCCGATGTTCTGGCTCATGTGACGAACCACGTCGAGGTTGTGCGCAATGAAGAGGTAGGACAGGCCGAACTCCCGCTGCAGGTCCATCAACAGGTTGATCACCTGGGCCTGCGTACTGACGTCGAGCGCGCTCACAGGCTCGTCGCACACGATCAGGCGCGGCTGCACGGCCAGCGCACGGGCGATGGCGACCCGTTGACGCTGACCGCCCGACAGCTCATGCGGGTAGCGCCCGGCCTGGTAGGCGGCCAGTCCGACGTTGTCGATCAGCCGCGCGATTTCCCGGTCGCGCGCCGGGGCCTGCATGGGCCGGTGCCGGTCGATGGCCTGGCCGAGCGTGGCGCCGATGGTCTGACGCGGATTGAGCGAGGAGATCGGGTCCTGGAACACCACCTGCACGTCCCGGCGAAAGGCCAGCGGCGTGCGCGCGCCGAAGGCTGTCACGTCCTGCCCGTCGAACACGATGCGACCGGAACTCGCCTGGACGAGGCGCAGGATCGCGCGGCCGATGGTGCTCTTGCCCGAACCCGACTCGCCCACGAGGCCGAAAGTACTGCCGCGTTCGATGGTGAAACTCACATCGCGCACGGCCGACAGCGTTCGGCTGCCGAAGAGGCCGTCGCGCAGCCGGAAGTCCACGGACAGGTGCTCCACCGACAGAAGGGGGGCATGGGCGTTCATGCGAGAACCTCGAGGCGTTCGTCGGCGCGGATGCAGCGCACACCCTGCGCCAGCGCGACGGGTTGTACAGAGCAGGCGGCCGTGGCATGGGGGCAGCGCGGATGGAAGCGACAACCCTGCGGCCAGGCCCAGGCGGGGGGAACGCGCCCTGCGATGGTGGACAGCGCTGCGCCGCCTGCACCTCCACGCGGCATCGCATGCAGCAGCAGCGCCGTGTAGGGGTGGCGCGGCGCGGACAAGACCTGCTGAACGGGCCCTTCCTCGACGACCTGGCCCGCGTACATCACGGCCACGCGATCGCACAGGTCGGCCACCACGCCGAGGTCGTGCGTGATGAGCAGTATGGACATGCCCAGCCGTTCGCGCAGTTGGGCGAGCAGGTCCAGCACCTGCGCCTGAATCGTCACGTCCAGGGCCGTGGTGGGTTCGTCGGCGATGAGCAGCTCCGGATCGCAGGCGAGGGCACAGGCGATCACCACGCGCTGCGCCATGCCCCCTGAGAACTGGTGGGGATAGTCCTGCATGCGCCGAGCCGCATCGGGCACGCCGACCAGCTCCAGCAGCTCGACGGCGCGCGCCTGCGCCTGTGCATGGCTGAGCCTGCGGTGGGCACGGATGGCGTCACGCAACTGCATGCCGATGGTGTGCACCGGCGACAGTGCCGCATTCGGATCCTGGAAGACCATGCCGATGCGCCGGCCGCGTACATGGCGCAGCGCCTCGTCGCCCAGGCCGACCAGCTCCGTGCCTCCCAGGCGCACGGAGCCTGACGCTATGCGGGCGCCAGCCGGAAGCAGGCCCAAGATGGCGGCGGCCGTCATGGACTTTCCGCAGCCCGACTCACCCACCAGGCCGAGCACCTCGCCGCGGCGCAGCTGCAGGGACACCTGGCTCAACAGCTCGGACTCGGCGCCCGGCCGGCCCGCGCGCACGCTCAGCCCGCGGACGACGAGCAGCGCATCCGGCAGCGGCGGATCCAGCGGTGTCTCCTCGTGAACGGCCCGAACTGCCGGAACCTGCACCGACGACGCCCGACGGGCGGTGCCCCGGGGCAGCAGGGCATCTCGCAGCGCGTCGCCCAGCAGATTGAAGGACAGCACCGTCAGCGTGATCGCCAGGCCGGGCACCAGCGGCAGCAGGGGCTGCTCGCTCTGGAACTGCCGGGCTGTCTCGAGCATGGCACCCCAGCTGATCTGCGTGCTGTCCGCACCGACGCCCAGAAAGCTGAGCATCGCCTCGATCAGCAACGCGGTGCCGAGCGAAATCGACGCCTGCACGATCAGCGGCCCGGCAATGTTCGGCAGGATCTGTCGGAACATGATGGCGCCCGCGCGCAAGCCAAGCACGCGGGCCGCATCCACATACAGACGCTCGCGCTCGGCCAGCACCACGGCACGGGTGATGCGCATGAAGCTCACGGCAAAGATCAGGCCGACGGCCAGCATCGCGTTGGTGAGACCCTTGCCCAGGACGCTGATCAGGGCCAGCGCCAGCAGCACCGCGGGAATCGACTGCATGACGTCGGCCAGCCGCATGGCCAGTCTGTCGCACCAGCCGCCGGCGTAACCGGCCAGCAGCCCCAGGCTGACGCCGAAGAGCACGCCGATACCCACGCTCTGCAGCGATGCCTGCAATGCCGTACGCGCCCCGAAGATGGCCCGGGAAAGCATGTCGCGCCCCAGGTCGTCCGTGCCGAACCAGAACGTGGCGCCGGGCGCTTCCAGACGGTGTCGCAGGCTGGGCGTGAACGGATCGTGGGGCGCGATCCAGGGCGCCCCCAATGCGCAGATCACCACGATCAGCACAAAGGCGGCCGGCAACAGGACGAAGGGGTGGGCCAGCGCACGCCAGGGTGCGCCGCGCGGCGCACGGGCTGCATCGGCATCTGGTGCCGCAGCGACGACGGTGGAGGCGATGCCGGGGAGCGAGGCGGTGGGCGCTTGCATGGCGGTTAGCACCTCAGTGGGCGCGGACTTTGGGATTGACCAGTCCATAGCCGACGTCCGTGGCCAGGTTGACCAGCAGCACGATCGTCGCAACCACGACCACTGCCCCCTGAAGCACCGGGAAGTCCCCACGCACCACGCTGTCGATCAGCAAGGTGCCGAGCGCTGGCACTGCAAAGATGCGCTCGACCGCCACGCTCGCGCCGACCAGCACGGACATCTGGATCGCCATCACGCTCAATACCGGACTCATCGCATTGCGCACGGCATAGCGGACCACGATCAGCCGAGGCGGCAGCCCCCGCGCCCGCAGCGCGTGGACATAGCTGGAGTGCATCGCATCGATCATGGCGCTGCGCGTCTGGCGGGCAAGCACCGATGCCGTGTGCACCGAGAGCGCGAAGGCCGGCAGCACAAGGCCTCGCGCCCAGTTCACCGGATCCTGCGAGAACGGCGTGTAGCCGACCACCTGGAACCATTGGAGATGCACGGCGAAAGCCAGTGAGAGCAGGAGCGCGAGCCAGATGCTCGGCACGGCGAGCCCCAGCGAGACGATGGTCGACAGCAGCCGGTCGGCCCACGAGCCGTGCCGCACAGCGGCCCAGATGCCCAGCGGGATGCCCATGCACAACGCCAGCACCATGCCCGCCAGCGCGAGGCACAGCGTCACGCTGACGCCGTCGAGCAATGTGGGCGCCACCGGTAGCGCGGTGTAGAGCGAGACGCCCAGGTCGCCGCGCAGCGCGGCGCCCAGCCAGGCGAGGAACTGCTGCGCCAGCGGCAGGTCAAGCCCCAGCTTCTGCGCATACTCCGCGCGATCGGCGTCGGAAGCGCCCGGGCCGAGGATCTGCGTCACCGGGTCGGTCGACGTCATGCGCGTCAGCAGGAAGGTGAACAACGACACCGCCAGCAGGATCGGGATCACCGACAGCAGGCGAGAGACGACCAGCCGTCTCATGGTGCTGTTTCCGCGATGGCGGCCTCACCGGCCAGCACGCGCTCTCGCACGCGCCGGATGGCCTCGGCCGCATCGGCCCGCTCCAGGCCCACCAGTTGGCCGGCCTGCTTGCGTAGCTGGCCGTCGACGATCACCGTGTCGACGTCGGCCGGCGTACTCTGCAGCACGACATGGGCGGCCGGGTCGCCCAGCGACATGCTGTAAGGGCCCGTCGAGAGCATCACGAGGTCGGCCAGGCAGCCGGGCGCGATGCGTCCCAGTTCGTCGCCCCGGCCAACGGCTCGGGCCGCATTCACCGTGGCGTACTCCAGCATGTGACGTGGCTGCACATGCGGTGTGCCAGGACGGCGGGCCAGAGGCCATCGGCCGGTGAGGCGTTCGGCCATGGCCTCTTCGGCCCGCATGACGTGGTAGGTCAGTCGCATCTGAGCGAACAGATCGAGCGCCACCCTCGAGGGGATGTCCACGCCCAGGCTGGGCGTGACCCCGGCCCGATGGGCGCGCCCGATGATGTTCATGGCCCGGCCGCCGCCAAACTCGCCCTCCACGGTGAACGAGATGCCCCCGCCGCAGGCCGCCAGCATCTCGAGCTCATCGTCAGCCGCCAGGTTGGCATGCACCGGAAGCAGGTCGGCGCCCAGAAGTCCCGCCTCGCCGAGTTGCCGGATCTGGGCCGGGGGATTCTGGTGGAAGCTCATGGGTAGCCCCAGCGCGCGGCCCAGCTCGATCTCGGTCCGCACCAGCTCCAAGCCCGAGTACTCCAGCGACCCGACGGCCAGCCCGAGGCGCACGCGCCCTGCGCTGTCGCGGCCGAGCTCGGCCGCGAGCTCGCGCACCTGCGCGATGCGCCAGGGATGATCCGCCGCCAGGCTCTTGAACTCGCCCAGCATGCCGTAGGCGAAGAGCACCCGCTGACCGGTGCGCCGATGGCCGGCGATGGACTGCTCGGCATGGCCGGGCGTCATGGTGTTGTGGCAGAAGTCGAGCACCGTCGTGATCCCGGCGTCGAGCATCTCGGTGCCTGCCGCGAAGCAGGCGTCCTGCATGTCCGGGGCAGAGAATTTCTCGCGCATCGGGAAGACATGCTTCTGGTAGTCCGGCGTCCCCCAGAGGCCGCCGCCGAGGCCCTTGAGCGGGCCTTGCCACATGTGGGTATGGGTGTCGATCAGGCCCGGGATGAGGAGCATCCCGCGGGCGTCGATCCGCCGGGCGTCGGGCGGCGCATCGAGCGCGCGCCCAACCTGCGCGATGCGCGAACCCTCGATCAGCACATCGGCCTGCGCGAGGTCGCCGAGGGCGGGGTCCATGGTGAGCACCATGGCGTTGTGGATCAGCAGCGCGGTCATCTCGGCTCCTTGGTGGATGGCGATGGGCCCGTGGACGAACGCCAGGGTCTCAGGGACTGACCTTGGCGTCGATGTAGCGGAACACCGCCACATCGCCCACGGTCGACACGATGTTGGACACCCGCTTGGGGTTGTAGGCCCAGTAGGCCGCGTAGTCGAAGAAGCCGCAGTCCAGCGCCTCGTCGTCCACCGCCTTGGCCATCTTCTGCCAGCCAGCGTTCTGGCCGGCCACGTCGTCGGCGGCCAGCGCCTCCTTCACGGCAGCCTCCACGCCGGGGAAGACGGTCTTGAGGGGATTGCCGGCGCCGTCCGGCGCATAGTGGTACAGGTAGTAGTCGTAGGCACCCGTGTCCTGCGAGTCGGTGAGGATGGCCGCCGGATACCGCCCGCTGCGGAAGGTGCTGAAGAACTGGCCGAAGGTCATCGTCTCCAGCTTCACGTCGATGCCGATCTGGGCCATCTGGCTCTTGAAGAGCTCGGCGATGATGCGCTGGTTGTCGAAGGTGGCCAGCGTGAGCTGCACCTTCGGGTTGCCCAGCGACGCCATGAGCTGCTTTGCCTTGTCGAGGTCGTGCGGATAGCCCTTCACCGCGGGGTTGAAGCCGGCCATCCCCTCGCGCAGCCGCTGCGTGTGGACCTTGCCATTGCCGCCGAGCGCCGCATCGATGTAATCCTGCGCGTTGATGGCGTGGCAGACCGCCTGACGAAGGCGGGTGCTGTTGAACGTCTTGACGGTGTCCATCATCTGCAGGTGCCACATGACGGAGGGAAACCAGCTCGTCTTCAGTCCTTCGCGCTCCGCGCGCTTGGCGATCGATGGGTTGGTCCACACGATGTCCAGTTGGCCGGTGCGCAGCGCGTTGTAGAGGCTGTCGGGGTCGTTGATGTGCGTGACCTCGATGCGTGCGGGGCCCACGGACTGCGGCGCGTAGTATTTGTCGTAGGAGCTGACCACCGTGCGCAGGCCCTTGACGGTGTCCTTGGGCTCGTACTTCCAGGGGCCGGTGCCCACCGGCGTGAGCTTGTAGGAGCCGTCGTCCAGCGCCTTGGGCGAGACCATGTAGGCGCCCCGGCGCGCCAGGTTGGGCAGCAGATTGGGCGCGCGCATCTTCAGGAGGATGTCCACCCGGGTGGGTGACACCACGACGAATTTGTCGACGGCACTGAAGACACCGCGCCACTGGCCCGGCGTGTCGCGGATGCGTTCGAGGTTCTTCACCACGGCGGCCGCGTCGAAAGGTGTGCCGTCATGGAAGGTGACGTTCGACCGCAGCGTGATTTCAAGCTTGCGCGGCGACTCCTTCCAGCCGGTGGCCAGCTTGGGCGCAACGGAAATGCCATCGGGTGTTACCTCGGCCAGGCCTTCGTAGATGAGCGAGGTGTAGATGCTGTTGGGCTTGGTCAGCGTCTCCCAGTCGTCCAGCCCCTGGTTGCTGCCGAACCGCAGCGTGCCCGCCGGCTGCGCCGCCGCGAGGCCGGCCACGCACACCCATGCGGTGACGACCGAGAACTGCACCAGATGCCGGAGGAATCGGCCGGGACTGCGCTTCATGGAGAACTCCTTGCTCAAACTGGGGAAGAACCGGGCGTGCGAGCGACGCGTCGGAAGAGGTGAACCGCGGTCGGCTGCGGTCTAGATGGAGAAGGTCGCGGGCTGGGCCCCCCGCTGTACGGGGACGGACTTGTAGCTCCCCTGTTCGAAGATGCGCATGCGCGAAGCCATCAGCTCCTCGTGCAGCCGCGCCAGACGCCCGATGTCGAAGCACAGCGCGCCCCCGCGCTTGGCCCAGCGCCCCGCCACCATCACGTTCTCGATGTCCGACGTCTCCGCGTACATCACCACGATGTGCGCCGCATTGCCACCGGCCAGCGCCGGGAAGATGTTCATCCCCCGGCAGTCGAACATCACCAGGTCCGCCTGCTTGCCCGGCGTGATCGAGCCCGTCTTCCCATCCAGCCCGAACGCCTTCGCCCCGCCCATCGTCGCCCAGTACAGCGCATCGCGCGTGAGCGTCGAGTGCTGCGTCTTCGCCGGCCACGCCCCTTCGTGCCACAGACTTCTGTTGTCCAGCTCTCTCTGGTGCAGGAACGCGTGGCGCGTCACCGCCAGCATCGAGCTGTTGAAGTACGGGTCGCAGTCCGTGCCCAGCGAGGGTGTCGCGCCATGCTTGACCAGCCTGCCCAGCATCGCCGGCTGCTCGTAGTTCAGCATCTCCGTCAGGTTCGTGGCCGTGATGGTGCAGCCCGCATCCAGCACGATCTTCAGTTCCCGCTCGTCGAAGCAGTTGCCGTGCCCGATGTTGTGGTCCGGCCCCAGCAGCCCTTCGGCCGCCAGCCTCGGGTAGCCGTCTTCCACCACACGTTTGCCCTTGCGCCCGTAGGTGTGTGCCGAGTTGATCAGCCCGAACTCGCGCGCCAGCCGGATGTCGTGCACCGCCACGTCGTACTCGCCCCAGTCCGGCCCCAGGATCGCCATGGCCAGCGTCACCAGCCTGTCGTCCGAGGCCAGACGACCCTTGCGCAGCCGCTCGATCTCCTCGCGCGGGAACGGCTTCTTGTGGTACGGCACTTCCCCCTCGCGCTCGGGCGGCTTGACCGTGCCGCGCGCGAACACAGCGCGGATGCCCGACTCCTCCAGCGCGTCCAGCGCCGCGTCGGTCATCTGCGCATCGCGCAGGATGTGGCACCAGTCCACGATCGTCGTCGTGCCGTTGCGCAGTTGGTTCAGCGCCCCCAGCAGGTTGCCCAGGTACACGTCTCGCTCGCCGTAGCGCGTCGCCAAGTTGCCGTGCATGTTCGCCACATAGTCGCGAAAGCCCACCCAGTCGGCGCCAATGCCACGCAGTTGGTACTCCCAGGTGTGGATGTGCGCATTGACCAGGCCGGGCGTCACGATGCGCCCGCGTCCGTCGATGCGCTCCGCGTCGCCCGCGTCGAGGCCAGGTCCGACCGCCACGATGCGCTCGCCTTCGACCAGCACATTGGCATCGTCGAAGTCGCCCACCGCCGGGTCCATGGACAGCACATGGGCGTGTTCGATCAAGGTGCGTTTCATCGAGGAATCCGTAGGTGGGTCGATGGAGACGGATCGTGACAGTTTCCTTTCAGGCTATAAATATTCGATTCGAGAAGAATTTCTTTCTGAATTGGAACGAATAGTGGATCGCCTGACCTGCATGAGCGTGTTCCGCAAGGTGGTGGAGCGCCACAGCTTCAGTGAAGCGGCCGAGGAACTCGGCATGTCGGCCGGCTCGGTGAGCAAGTACGTGGCGGCGCTGGAGACCCACATCGGCACGCCCCTGCTGGCCCGGACGACGCGCCGCATCAGCCTGACGGAGGCGGGCACCGGCTACTACGCCAAGTGCGTCCGCATCCTGGACGACATCGAAGAAGCCGAGAAGTCGACCGGCCAGTTGCATCCCAGCCCGCGCGGCCTGCTACGGGTGCGGGCGCCGGTGTCCCTGGGATCCGCCCATCTGGGGCGCAGCATTGCGGACTTCCTGGCGCGCTTTCCGGAGGTGAAGCTGGAGCTCACGCTCAACGACTTCTTCATCGACCCCTCCGAGCAGGGCGTGGACGTGGCGATCGCCATCGGCAGCAACGACCGGGAGCCCATGCGCGGCGCGCGTCCCATCGGCCGCATGGCACGCGCCGTGGTGGCCGCCCCCGCCTACCTGGACCGCCATGGCGCGCCCGCCAGCGTGGCGGAGCTCAAGCGGCACAACTGCCTCATCTACAACCGCGGGCAGTCGCCCGACGAGTGGCGACTGCATGGGCCCGGCGGAGAACGAACGGTGCGCGTCGCTGGCGATTGCCGCTGCAACAACAGCCAGGTGCTGCGCGAATCGCTTCTTGAAGGCGCAGGCATCGGTCTGCTGCCCACCTTCCTGGTCGCGGACGACATCGCGGCGGGCACGCTGCGCATGGTGCTGCCGGGATGGGCCCCGGAGTCGCGCACGCTCTATGCCGTGTTTCCCCAGCCTCGGCAGCCGTCCATCAAGGTGCGCGAGTTCGTGGACTTCCTGGCCCACAGCTTCGCCGTGGACGCCCAATGGCGGCTGGGATTTTCGAGCGACGAGTGATTCAGCCCCTTGTATCTTTAGCGCTCGGACTGGCTCAGGTAGCCCGAGCGCCCTCTGGGATGTTTCAAGCCCGTGGCTGAGCATTGGGCGCCTGAGCCGGACCGTCCTTCTCTGCAGCCCGATCGGTTGTAGGAGCTTGAAGTTCGCATAGACAAGGATGGGAGTGAGAGGACGTGTCCGACTCTATTTTTATCGGCATTGACGTCTCCAGTCAGACGCTGGAGGTTGCCAGCAGCGAGCAGGCCAAAACCTGGCGGCTTGCCAACGACGCGGGGAGCATTGAACAACTGGTCAGCCAGGCATCGGCTTTGGCGCCTGCGTTGGTGGTCTTGGAAGCCACCGGTGGCTACGAGTTCGAGGCAGCCTGTGCGCTGCAGGCCGTGGGCCTGGCGGTGGCAGTGGTGAACCCACGCACGGCGCGCGACTTTGCCCGCGCGATGGGCGCTCTGGCCAAGACCGACGCGCTGGATGCACGCATGCTGGCGGCCTTCGCCCGCGTGCTGCACCAGCACCCTGAGCGGGAGCGCTTCGTCAAGCCGCTGGCCGACGCCGAACTGCAGCAACTGCAAGCCCTGGTGCTGCGTCGGCGCCAGTTGGTGCAGATGCTGACCTCGGAGCGACAGCGCCTGCGTCTGGCCCATGCCGCCGCCCGGCCGAGCATTGAGCGGGTTGTCGAGTTCCTCAAGCAGGAGATTGGCGACAGCGAGGCTGAAGTGGCCACGCATGTGCAACGGCACCACGCGCAACTGGCCCAGGCGCTGGCCAGCGTGCCAGGCATCGGCGCGGCAAGCGTGGCGGTGCTGTTGGCTGAACTGCCCGAACTGGGCAAGCTCGACCGGCGCCGCATCGCTGCACTGGTAGGCGTGGCGCCCCTGAACCGAGACTCTGGCCAGATGCGTGGTCAGCGCTGCATTTGGGGCGGGCGCGCAGATGTGCGGCGCACGCTGTACATGGCCACCCTTGTGGCGGTGCGCCACAACCCAGCGCTCAAGGCCTGCTACGCGCGCCTGCTGGCAGCGGGCAAACGCAAGAAGGTCGCCCTGGTGGCCTGCATGCGCAAGCTGCTGACGATGCTCAATGCCATCGCCAAACACGGCTCTGTATGGGATTCAACTATGCATTGCGCTTGACTGCCAAGACGGTTGCTCAGCCCAGGTCCATCTGCTTGGCCAGGATGTTGCGCTGGATCTCGTTGGTGCCGCCGCCGATGGGGCCCACGCGCGAGTCGCGGAAGAACATCTGCATGTCGTACTCCATGGAATAGCCCGCGCCGCCCATGATCTGCATGCCGATGTCGGCGCACTTGAAGTTGTTGTCGGTGGCGACGATCTTGGCGATGGAGGCCTCGGTCACCGCCGGTGTGCCCGAGTCCAGCACGTCGGCCGCGCGGTAGACCATCTGGCGGGCCGTCTCGGACAGGATCAGCATGTCGGCCAGTTTGTGCTGGATCACCTGGAACTGCGAGATCGGCTGGCCGAACTGCACCCGGTCCTTGGCATAGTCGCGGGCGTATTCGGTGATCTTGAAGCAGTGTCCGGCCGAGATGGCGGCCAGGCCCAGGCGCTCCAGGCCCAGGCAGCTCATGATGTTCTTCCAGGCACGGCCTTCGCCGCCGAAGAGGTTCTGCGCCGGCACGCGCACGTTCTCGAAGAACACTTCGTTGGCATGCGAGGTGCGGCGGCCCAGCATCTGCAGCGGCCGCACCGTCACGCCGGGCGTCCTGGCGTCGACCAGCAAGGTGCTGATGCCCTGGTGGCGATTGGCGCCATCGCGGTCGGTGCGGGTGATGACGACAAAGTAGTCCGCCACGTGGCCACAGGTGATCCACACCTTGTTGCCGTTGAGGATGTAGTCGTCGCCGTCGCGTTGCGCGAAGGTCTTGACACCGGCCACGTCGGAGCCGGTGCCGGGCTCGGACATGCACAGCGCCAGCTTGGCCTTGCCCGCGATGATGCGGGGCACCAGGTCCTTCTTCATCTCGGGCGAGCCGAACTTGGCGATGTGCATGCCCGCATACACGGCCGAGGTGGTGATGGCCTGGGCGATGCCGGTGTAGTGGTAGCCCATGGCCTCCAGGAAGATGGCGATGTCGCGGTAGGAGCCGCCGGTGCCGCCCAGTTCTTCGGGATAGAAGAGGCCGATGTAGCCGGCATCGGCCAGCGCCTCGTAGGCTTCGAGCGGGAACTCGCGCGCCTCGTCCATCTTGCGGATCTTCTCCCAGGGCAGATGGCGACCCAGCAGGTCAAGCACGCCCTCGCGCATCATGCGCTGGTCGTCGGTGAGGCCGGTGGTGTTGAACAAGCTCATGGCTTTCTTTCTCCTGTGTATCGATTGGGGTTAACGATCAAGGCCGTGCTCAGCCGAGCGGGCGCGCTGCGAACAGCGGGCCGTCCCGGTACTGCAGCACCACCATCTCCACGGCCTGGCCGATGGCCAGCGGTCGCTGCGGGTCCTCGACCAGGCGGCAGGCCAGGCGCAGGCCATCGTCGAGGTCGACGATGCCGCAGGCATAGGGCGCCTCGGCCGCGAACACCGCGGGCGCGGCATGGATGCGCGTCCACGAGTAAAGCGTGCCGGTGCGGCCCAGCGGCGTCCATGCCACATCGGTGGACCAGCAATGCGGGCACACCGGCTTGGGCGGAAAGGTCTGGCGCTCGCAGGCATTGCAGCGCGTGCTCATCCAGCGGCCCTCGCGCAGCGCCTGCCAGAAGGTGGTGGTGAATTCCGATTCGCGCGGCGGATAGGCCCGGTCTTCGGCGACGGGGAGTTGGGGCAGCGGCGGCGTCATTGCACGGCCTCCATGACGTGGATGAGGGCGGCGTTGTAGTTGCCCAGTTCGCCGGTGGCCAGGCCGAAGCGGGCGTTCTTCACCTGCCGTTCGCCGGCCCGGCCACGCAGCTGCTCGGCCAGTTCGACATAGTTGTAGAGCGAGGTCACATAGGCCGGATGCCCGCGGGAGGTGAGGCCGCCCGAGGTCGAGATGGGAATCCGCCCACCCAGCCGCGTCTGGCCTTCGGCCGCAGCTCGCGCGCCCTGCCCGTGCGGCAGCAGGCCGATGGCCTCGCTCACCAGCACCTCGACGATGGTGCAGGGGGCATAGAGCTCGGCCAGGTCGAGCTGCTCCGGGCCGATGCCCGCCTGCCGGTACGCGTCCTGCGCGGCCTGGCGCGCCGCCGTGAAGCCGATCATGTCGTTGGGCACGTCGCTGATCTGGTGCGAGCCGTCGTGGCAGAAGCCACGGCCACGCACGAGCACGTAGGGCCGGCCGAGCGACCTGGCGACTTCCTCGCTGGCCAGCACCAGGCAGGCCGCGCCATCGCCGCGCGGTGGCACCTCGTACAACCCCAGCGGCTCGACGATGGGCCGTTGCGCGACCACCTCGTCGAGTGTGATGGGTTTGCGGAACTGGGCCAGCGGATTGAGCGAGGCATGGTGCCGGTTCTTCACCGCCACCGCCGCGATCTGCTCGCGCGTCGCGCCGTGCTCGTGCATGTAGCGCATGGCGTCCATGGCGTACCAGGCGATGGGCGTGAAGCCGGCAGACGTGTGGAAGTCCACGTCGCCGGTGGTGCGCATGCTGCTCATCATGTGCTCGGTGGCGGACACCGCGCTTTCCATGTTGATGCCCAGCGCCAGCGCCACATTGGCCCGGCCCAGCAGAATGTCGTTGCAGGCCTGGTCGAAGGCCAGCGCCGCGGTCATGCCGTTGCCCATCACCTCCATCACATTGCCGCGGCAGGCCAGCCGCAGCTGGCCCATCAGGAAGGTGTGGAAGTACTTCTGCCGCGTGTAGGGGCGCGGCAGGGTGAAGACCAGGCTCTGGATGTCCTGCTTGTCGACGCCGGCATCGCGCACGGCCTCGACCACCAGGCGGGTCATGATCTCGTGCTCGAGCGTCTGCAGGGCCACGTCGTCCGCGGTCTGGTGGCGGCCGACCGGAATGGCGCTGGCGCCGACGATGGCGACGGCGCGGCTCATGGGAAGGCCCACCGCGCAAGGCGCTGCGGGCGTCGCTCCTGGGTGCGACGAGGCGCGCTCATGGCTGGGGCTCCAGGGCGGGTGCGCCGAAGGCACCGGCCGCGCGCAGCGCCTCGATGCGCTCTTCGTCCATGCCCAGCGTGTCCGCGAGCACGGCCTCCGTATCGGCACCCACGGCCGGGGCCGCACGCGCCACCACCGCGGGTGTGCGCGACAGCCGCAGCGGCGTCGCCACGTTCGGCACCCAGCCCTTGACCGGATGCGGGATGCGCGTGACCAGATGGCGGTCGCGTGCCTCCTCGGAAGCCAGGGCTTGCGCCAGGGTACGCACCTCGCCCGACGGCACGCCGGCGGCACGCAGGCGCGGCTGCCAATGGCGCCAGGGGTGCTTGCGGAACTCGGCCTGCATGATCTCGAACAGGTGGTCGCGCTGCTGCAGGCGGTTGGCGCGCTTGGAGAGGATGGGGTCGTGCGCGAGGTCCGGCCGCTCCAGCACCTGCTCGAACAGCCGCACGAAGATGCCGTCGTTGCCGCAGTTGATGTAGAAGGGCATGTCCTCGCACTCGAAGACGCCCGAGGGGCAGGTGTCGGGGCTGGTGTTGCCGTTGCGCTGCGGCTCGTAGCCGGTGGTCAGGTGCTGCATGGCGCCGAAGCCGGTCATCAGCACTGCGGTGTCGAAGAGGGCCACTTCCACGAACTGCCCCTGGCCGTCGCGGGTGCGCGCCATCAGCGCCAGCAGGATCGCATTGGTGGCGGACATGGCGGTGGCCACGTCCATCACGGCGGCACCGCTGCGCACGCCCTGGCGGTCGGAATAGCCGTTCATCGAGATGAAGCCGCTCTCCGCCTGGGCAATGGGATCGAAGCCCAGCCGGTCCGCATGCGGACCCGTGCGGCCGTAGGCCGACACCGAGCAGTAGATGAGCTTCGGGTTGAGCTTCGCGCAGCGCTCGTAGTCGAAGCCGAAGCGCGCCATCACGCCGGTGGAGAAGTTCTCCACCACCACGTCGGCGGTCTCGATGAGGGCCCGCACCACCTCGCGACCCGCTTCGGACTTGAGGTCGACACCGATGCTGCGCTTGTTGCGGTTGGTCCAGATGTAGGGCGCACCCTGGGCGGGCAGCTCCGGGTCCATGGGCGGGTAGTAGCGGAAGTCCTCCCCCTTGACCGGTGCCTCGATCTTGATGACGTCGGCGCCGAAGTCGGCCAGTGTCATGGTGGCCAGCGGCCCCGCCACGAAGTGCGTGAAGTCCACCACCCGGATGCCCGCCAGCGCCTGCGGCGTGCGCGATGCGGGCACCGGCTGCTCGGGCAAGGCATTGATTCTTGCTTGATCGAACACTGTCGTCCTTGAAAATGTGTATGGTTCTACCATTCTTGCACAACAGCTCCACGAGGCAATCGGTAAATGACCCTGGATAACCCCGCGACGGAAGCCGACCTGCTGGTGATCGGCGCCGGTGCAGCCGGCATGACGGCGGCCCTCGTGGCGGCGCACGAGGGCTTGCGCGTGGTGCTGTGCGAAGCCACGCAGCAGGTGGGCGGCACCAGCGCCACGTCGGCCGGAACGCTGTGGATCCCAGGCAACCCCCATGGCGTCGCTGCGGGTCATGCAGACACGGTGGACGCCGCACGCATCTACCTCGACGCACTGATCGGCGAGCCCGATCACGACGGCCGGCGCGAGGCCTTTCTCTGCAGCGGCCCGGCCATGCTGCGCTACCTCGAAGCGCGCACCGCCGTGAAGTTCGCAAGCGCCGGCATGCATCCCGACTACCTGCCGCACCTGCCAGGCGCCGCCGTCAGTGGCCGTGCGGTGTCTCCCCTGCCCTTCGACGGGCGCCTGCTGGGCGCCGACTTCGGACGCGTGCGCCCGCCCCTGCCCGAATTCATGTTGCTCGGCGGCATGATGGTCGGCAAGGCCGACATCGCCGCACTGGTCGGCCGTTATCGCTCATGGCGGGCCTTCGCCCACAGCGCGCGGCTGGTGCTGCGCCATGCCGGGGACCGGCTGCGCCACCCGCGCGGCGCGCGCTGGGTGATGGGCAATGCGCTGGTCGGCCGCCTGCTCCACAGTCTGAGGTCGGCCCACGTCGACCTGCGCTTCGGCTGGCGGCTGCGCACACTCGAAGGGGAAGATGGCCGCGTCGTGGGCGCCCGCCTGGAGACCCAGGGCCGGTCCCTCTTGCTGCGTACCCGCCTCGGCGTGGTGCTGGCCACGGGCGGCGTGGGCCACGATGCGGCGCTGCGGCATTCCATGGCGCCCCACGGGCCGACCATGCTGGCCCTGGCCGCCGAAGCGGTGCGCGGGGATGGCCTGGGCACGGGACGCGCGGTGGGCGCCGCAATGACGAGCCTTGCCAGGCCGTTCCTGTGGCAGCCGGTATCGCTGGTCCATCGCAAGGACGGCTCGACCGGGCTCTTTCCCCACCTGTTCCTGGACCGCGCCAAGCCCGGCCTGATTGCGGTGGACGGCCAGGGCCGGCGCTTCGTCGACGAGGCGGCCTCGTACCACCACTTCGTCGAGGGCATGGCCCGCGCCGGCGCGGTTCCGGCCCACCTGGTCTGCAGCACCGCCTTCATCCGCCGCCATGGACTGGGCGCCATCCCGCCCGGCACGCGCGACCTGCGCCCTTGGCTCGAACGCCGCATGCTCGTGGTGGCCCCCACGCTGCAGGCGCTGGCCCAGGCGTCGGGCCTGCCGGCCCGCGCGCTGGCCGACACCGTGCAGCACCACGACCATCACGCCCGGCGGGGCGAGGACCCGGATTTCCACAAGGGCGCCTCGGTGTTCGACCGCTTCAACGGCGATCCGGCGCATGCACCCAACCCCTGCGTCGGCCCCATCGGGCCGGGGCCTTACGCCGCGATGAAAGTGTGGCCCGGCGATGCCGCATCGAGCGCCGGCCTGGCGACCGACGTGGACGGCCGCGTGCTGGATGCGCAGGGCAGCGCCATCGAAGGGCTCTACGCCTGCGGCAACGACGCCGGCTCGGTGTTCCAGGGCCACTATCCCGGACCGGGCGCGACGCTCGGGCCCGGCATGGCGCAGGCCTACCGCATCGCCCTGCATGCGCGCGCCCGGGCGCCCAGCGACATCCGCGGCTGACGCGCCAGGGCACCCCGTGGGTGGCCCGGCGTGCGGCGCCGGCTGTCGCCGTGCTTGACGCGCCTTCCAACTTCCACAAGAATTGGTTCTACCAATTTGGCCCAACCAATCTGCGCCGGCGCGCCCGACCATCACGAATCCATGCTTTCCCGAGAAGACAACGAAACCCTCGTCCGTATCGGCCCCCAGACGCCCATGGGGCAGTTCATGCGGCTGTACTGGATCCCCTTCCTCAAGGCCTCGGACGTGACGCCCGACGGTCAGCCCTACCGGGTGCGGCTGCTGGGCGAGGATCTGGTCGCCTTCCGCGACAGCAGCGGCCGCGTGGGCCTGGTGGCGCAGGCCTGTCCGCACCGCGGTGCGCCGCTGGTGTTCGGCCGCAACGAGGCCGACGGGCTGCGCTGCGTCTATCACGGCTGGAAGTTCGGCGTGGACGGCCGTTGCCTGGACATTCCGGTCGAGCCGGCCGGCAGCCCCATGTGCAAGCGCATGCGCGTGACCGCCTACGCGGTGCGCGAGCGCAACGGCATGCTATGGGCCTACATGGGACCCGAGCAGGAGAACCCGCCCGAGCTGCCCGCCGTGGAATGGAACCTGGTGCCCGAGACGCAGGTGGCCATCTCCATGCGCATCCAGGAATGCAACTGGCTGCAGGCCCTCGAAGGCGAGATCGATTCCGCCCACGCCGCCATCCTGCACGGCCGCGTGGATGTGGGCGGCACGATCAACCAGTGGAAGCAGGGGGCCGACCTCACGCCCACCTTCGAATGCGTGCAGCACGACGCGGGCGTGAGCATCGGCGCGCGCCGCAAGACGCCGGACGGCCAGAACTATGTGCGGGTCAACCAGTTCATGCTGCCCTTCTGGACGCTGGTGCCGCCCCAGGCGCAGTTCCCGGACCTGAGCGGTCATGCCTGGGTCCCGATCGACGACGAGCACACGCTGTGCGTGATGTTCTCGTACACGCCGGCACAGCCTTTCTACGAGAAGACGCGCCAGGTCTTCAAGAACGGCCATGCGGGCCGCGAGACCGGCCACCACTCCGACGGCGCCTACGAGAAGCGGCCGGTGACCGAGCCCTATCACACCTACTGGAGCCGCTTCAACCGCGGCAACGCCTACCACTTCGACTATGCGCAGCAGGTCAGCAAGTACAACTCGGGCATGCCCGGCCTCTGGATCCAGGACGCGGCTTGCCAATCGGGCGTGCAGCCCATCTACGACCGCAGCCAGGAGCACCTGGGCACCAGCGATGCCGGCATCGCCCGCACCCGGCGCGTGCTGCTGGAGGCTGTGCGCCAGTTGCAGGCGGGCACGCCGCCGGTGTCGGCGGCGCAGCCCGGGCTCTTCATGAAGCGGGCGGTGTCCATCACCATTCCGGCCGGCGGAGACTGGAAGGAACTGGGCGCCGAGCACATGCGTGCCGAGGTGGGCAAGGACTTCGGCTACCAGCCCTGAGGCGCTCGCCTTGCCCCCTACCTGCCCCGACCAGAGCGTCCCGCGCGAGCGCGGGCTTCCGGCGCCCGCCCGCCCCCGCGACGGCGGTGGACAGATCGGCACGGTGATCGCGGGCCTGCTGGCCTACCTGCGCGAACGCCGCCTGCAGCCGGGCGACCGCCTGCCCTCGGAGCGCGATCTGGCCGAGAGTCTGGCCGTGGGCCGCAACGCCGTGCGCGAGGCGCTGGCCATCCTCAGCACCCTGCGCGTCGTCGAATGCCGACCCAACTCGGGCGTGTACCTGCGCCACATGGGCCGCGACAGCAGCTTCGAGGCCCTGGTGATGCTGGCCGACATGGGCGCCACCCCGACGGGCGTCGAGGTGGACGAGACCATGGAAGTCCGCGCCCATCTCGAATTGCTGGCCGCCGGCCTGGCCTGCGCACGGCGCACGGACGACGACCTGCAGCGGCTCGACGGCATCCTGGCACGCACCCGCGACCTGCTGGCCCACGGCGGCAACATCGCGCAGGCCGACAGCGACTTCCATCTGGCCCTGGTGGAGGCGACGCACAACTCGGTGCTGGTTCGCGTGCTCAATGCCTTCTACCGCTTCACCGCCCTGCGGCGCGAGTCTCTGTTCGAGGACGAGGCCCAGGGCCGGGCTTCGGAAGAAGAGCACCGCCAGATGGTGGCCCATCTGCGCGACCGCAATGCGGGCGAAGCCCAGTCCCTGATCCTGCGCCACATGCAGCGCGCCCGCCGCTACTGGAGCGACCGACTGTCCGATGCGGCGCCCGCCCCCTGATGCCAACCACAACCCGGAGACACCCCATGACCTTCATCCCTCTCACCCGGCGCCAAGCCTTGCTCGCCGCAGGCCTGCTCGCCACCGGGGGCGCCTTCGCGCAGGCCTATCCCAGCAAGACCATCCGCATCGTCGTGCCCTATGCGGCCGGCGGCAGCACCGACCAATTGGCACGCGCCATCCAGCAGCCCCTGAGCGAGTTCCTGGGCCAGCCGGTGATCGTGGACAACAAGGCGGGCGCGGGCGGCACCATCGGCGTGGACAGCGTCGCCAAGGCCGCACCGGACGGCTACACGCTGGTCTTCGGCAACAGCGGGCCGAACGCCATCGTCTCGCTGATGCGCAAGGTGCCCTACGACGAGCTCAAGGACCTGCGGCCCATCTCCACCGTGGCGATCACGCCCATGATCCTGGCAGTGCCCAGCGACAGCCCCGCGCGCACGCTCCCGGAATTCATCGCCTATGCGCGCAAGGAAGGCTCGGCGCTCAACTTCGGCTCGGTGGGCAATGGCTCGCTGTCGCACCTCACCGGCGCCTACTTCAACGAATTGGCCGGCACGCGCATGCAGCATGTGCCCTACAACGGCGGCGCGCCCATGACCACCGCCTTCGTCGGTGGCCAGATCCAGGCGGCCTTCGTCACCGGGCTGGACGGCGCCGCGCTGCTGGCCTCGGGCCGGGTGCGCTACCTGGCCGTCGGCACCGCGCAGCGCAGCGATGCCGTGCCCGAGCTGCCGCCCATCGCCGAGGCCGTGCCGGGCTTCGAAAGCGTGGCCTGGTTCGGTGTGCTCGCCCCCCGCAACACGCCCGACGAGGTGGCCGCCCGGCTCAACGCGGCCGTGCGCGCGGCGGTGGAGCGGCCCGAGGTGCGCCGCCTGTTCGCCGAGCGCAAGGTGGAGGCACGCGGCAGCACGCCCGAACAACTGGAGCAGCTGATCCGCAAGGAGATGGCGCAGTGGGGACCGGTGGTGCGCAAGGCCAACATCCAGATGTGAACGCCGCGATGCACCTGCACACGGCGCCCCGCCGCAGCACGCGCTCGCTGCGCGGGCAGGTGGCGGTGGTCGGCATCGGGGAGGGCGGCTACTGGCGCCACGGCCAGTCGCCCGACCCGGAATTCAAGCTGGCCCTCAAGGCCATCCTCGCGGCCTGCCGGGACGCGGGTCTGGACCCGCGCCAAATCGATGGCTTCGCCTCCTATGGCGACGACCGCAACGACGCCTCGCGCCTCGCCACTGCGCTGGGCATCCACCGCCTGCGCTTGGCCACGATGCAATGGGGCGGCGGCGGCGGTGGCTGCTGCGCCGCGGTGGCCAATGCCGCCGCCGCCATCGCAGCCGGCATGGCGGACTGCGTGGTGGTCTTCCGGGCCCTGGCCCAGGGTGAGCATGGACGCTTCGGCCAGGTATCGGGTGTCTCGACCATCTCGGGCGAGAAGGCCTACCTGATGCCCTACGGCGTGCTGGCCCCGCCACAGCGCTTCGCCATGCGGGTGCAGCGCTTCATGCACGAGCACGGGGTGCAGCAGTCGGCCCTGCGTGCCATTGCCCTCGCCTGCTACCACCACGCTCAGGCCAATCCGCGCGCGCTGATGCACGGGCGGCCGCTGGATGCGGACCGGTACGACGCGTCGCGCTGGATCACCGAGCCCTTCCACCTGTTCGACTGCTGCATGGAGAACGACGGCGCCGCGGCGTTGGTACTGGTCGCGGCGGAGCGCGCGCGCGACTTCGCGGCCGAGCCGGTCTACCTGCTCGGCGCCGCAGCCGGCGCGCCTCACCGCGCCGCCGCCATGGCCCACAACGCCCCCGACTACGGCAGCGCCGGCTATGCCGCCGTGGCCGAAGACCTGTGGCGCATGGCGGGGCTCGGGCCGCCGGACGTGGGCTCCGTGCAGAGCTACGAGAACTTCACCGGCGGCGTCGTCATGGCGCTGACGGAGCATGGCTTCTTCCGGCCCGAGGAGGCCAACGACTTCCTCACCGTCGACAACCTCCTCAGCCCCCACGGCCGCCTGCCCCTCAATACCAGCGGCGGCAACCTGGCGGAGTGCTACATGCACGGCCTCGAACTCGTGCTGGAGGCGGTGCGCCAGGTGCGCGGCACCTCGACCAGCCAGGCACCGCGGCGCGATGCCGCGCTGGTGATCGGCGCGCCCATGGTCTCGCCCGTGAGCAACCTGCTGCTGGGCTCGGAGGCCGCGCTGTGAGCGATGCCACGATCCCGCCGCTGCCCGCCGGTCTGCCGATTCCCGTCTCGGAGCCGGACGGCCTCTCGGCGCCGTACTGGCAGGGCCTGCGCGAAGAGCGACTGCAGGTGCAGCGCTGCACGCACTGCGGCACCTGGCAGTTCGGACCTGAGTGGATCTGCCACCACTGCCATGCCTTCGACCCGGCCTGGACCGAGGTGCCCCCGCAGGGCGTGATCCACAGCTGGACGCGGGTCTGGCATCCGGCCCATGCGGCCCTGCGCGACCATGGCCCCTATCGCGTGGCGCTGGTCGCACTGCCCCACGCCGGCGGCGTGCGCATGGTCGGCAACCTGCTGGGCGATCCCATGCAGGATGTCGCCATCGGCGCAGCCGTCCGGGGCGTTTTCGCGCACCATCCCGACGCACAACCCGCGTTTTCGCTGCTGCACTGGCGGCTTTGCGGCGGGTAGCCTTGGCTCCGGCCTTTCATCCTCCCTCCATCGCCATGTCCCTTCCCTCTGCCTCCGCCACTGGCGGACATCTGCCCGCCGACGCCGATCCGAACCGCACGCTCCAGGGCCTGCTCGACCAGCGTTACAGCTGCCGCGGCTTCCTGCCGCAGGAAGTGCCACGCGCCACCATCGAACGCATTCTTCAGCTGGCACAGCGCACCGCCTCATGGTGCAACGCGCAGCCCTGGCAGGTGGTCATCACCCGGGGTGCAGCCACCGAGCGTCTGCGTGCGGCGCTACTGGCGGCCCAGGGCGAGCCGCCGCAGTCCGACTTTCCCTGGCCGCGCGAGTACCAGGGCGTCTACCAGGCGCGCCGCCGCGAATGCGGGCTGGCCCTGTACGACGCGGTCGGCGTGCCCAAGGGCGACCGCGAGGCCTCGGCCCGGCAGGCGCTGGAGAACTTCCGCTTCTTCGGCGCACCGCATGTGGCCATTGTCACCAGCGACGAGGCGCTGGGTGTGTACGGCGCGGTGGACTGCGGCGCCTTCGTCTCCAACTTCATGCTGGCCGCCACCAGCCTGGGCGTGGCCACCGTGCCGCAGGCGGCACTGGCGTCTCGCGCGGACGTGCTGCGCGCGCAGCTGGGCCTGGCGGCCGACCGGCGCGTGGTCTGCGGCATCTCCTTCGGCTTTGCGGACGAGGCGCATCCGGCCAACGGCTTCCGCACCACGCGCGCGGGCCTGGACGAAGTGCTGACCTGGGCCGAAAGCTGAGCGCCTGCGGGCACAGGCCAGGGCGCCCTGTGCTGCGGTCTCCCCTCATGGCAGGGCTTGGGCCGGGTGGCATGATCCCGGCCCGGCCTCCGGCCGGTTCCTGAAGCATTCCAACACCTAGACAGACAGGACCCTCGCCATGACTCTCGCCCCTTCGCGCCGCCGTGCGCTGCTCGTCGCCCTCTCCACCGGCCTGCTGGCCGCCGGCGCCTCGGCGCAGCAGTGGCCCACCAAGCCGATCCACTTCGTGGTGCCCTTCTCCGCTGGCGGCGCCAACGACCTGATGGGCCGCGCGGCGGCCGATGGCGTCTCCAAGGCCCTGGGCCAGCCAGTGGTGGTGGACAACAAGCCCGGCGCCGGGGCCGTGCTGGGTTCCGACGTGGTCGCCAAGAGCGCGCCCGACGGCTATACCTTCCTCATCAGCGCTGCGGGCGTGGTCTCCAACAGCATGATCCGCAAGGTGCCCTACAAGGACAGCGACCTGGTGCCGGTGGCCATGATCGGCCTGGCACCCTCGGTGATCGTGGCGCCCGCCAACTCGCCCTACAAGGACCTGACCGATTTCGTGAACAAGTCCAAGCAGGGCCAGGGCCTGCACTTCGCCACGGCCGGCACGGGCAGCACGCCGCACTTCGTCGAAGGCCTGCTGGAGAAGAACTACGGTGCCAAGCTCGACGTGGTGCCCTACAAGAGCGGCTCCGAGTCGATCACCGCGGTGCTCAGCGGCCAGGTCGACGCCACGTCGGAGGCCAGCATCGTGGTGCTGCCCTACATCAAGGCCGGCAAGCTCAAGGCCCTGGCCACCACCTGGACGCAGCGCATCTCGGCCTACCCCGAGCTGCCCACGGCCGTGGAATTGGGCTTCAAGGACATCCGCATCGCCCACTGGGCGGGCGTGCATGCGCCGGCCGGCACGCCGCTGGCCATCCTCGACAAGATGGCCGAGGCCGTGGACAAGGCCATGAAGGACCCGGCCACGGTGCAACGCCTCAAAGGCATGGGCATCGAGCCCATCGGCGGCACGCGCGCCAGCTTCGTCAAGTTCGTCGACGAGGAACGCGCGCGCCTGGGCGCGGTGGTGAAGGCCACCGGCATGAAGGAAGAGTGAGCGCGGCGGCCGGCCCGCGCCGGCCAGCCTGAACGGCGTCTGAAACGCACGGTCAGGAAGGATTCACGGCGGACTCCTAGCATCCGCCGCCATGCTGACCGACCAATTCCGCGCGCCCATTCATCCCGCGTTCACACGCACGCGGCGTGACCGGGGCCGCGCCGACGGCTGCGGCAGTGGGGCCGCACAATGAC
Organism: Pseudacidovorax intermedius; assembly: GCF_003350475.1. Taxonomy (GTDB): domain Bacteria; phylum Pseudomonadota; class Gammaproteobacteria; order Burkholderiales; family Burkholderiaceae_C; genus Xenophilus; species Xenophilus intermedius. Next base: position 295,972 of record NZ_QQAV01000005.1, on the reverse strand, counting down.
GCGCCCCGACATGGCCCTCTTCCTCGCGATGACGGCCGGCAGCTCGCCCACGCCCTGGCTTCTGTCCATCGCCAGTGCACTCGCGCGCTTCGGTCCCTGGCTCAGCGCAGTCGTGATGCTGTGGGCCGGCCTCCGCCAGCGCGACGAGCGCGGCTATTTGCTGGCGCTGCTGTGCATGGCAGCGATCGGCTCCCTGGCGGCCCACGCCCTGGCCAGCACGCTGGGCTATTCCCGCCCCTTCATGCTGGGCCTGACGCCCAGCCACCTGGCCCATGGCGGCAGCGACGGACTGCCCAGCACCCATGCCACCGTGATGGGCCTGGTGGCCTTCGGCATGCTGGTGCGTCGGCCACTGCGCCGGTACGGGCTGGCGGCGATGGCCCTGGCGCTTGCCACGGGTTGGGCCCGCATCCATGTCGGCGTGCACTTCCCGCTGGACGTTGTAGCGGGACTGGGGCTGGCGGCCGCGCTCCTGACCGGCTTTCTGGTCGTGCAGTGGCAACTTCGAGTCCGCCTCGGCGCCAGCGCCGCCGAGCCGGTCGTGCTGCCGCCTGCTCCATCTGCCATCGCCCCTTCGCATCGAGAGAAACCGCTGCCATGAATGCCGCCGTGCATGCTCCTGTCGCGCACTTGAAGGTCGTCGAGACCGACGAGGTCGTCGCCCAGCCGCCCGTTCAGCTCGCCGCGGCAGCCCTGTCGTGCGTCATCCCCTGCTTCAACGAGGCAGCCAATCTCCGCCTGCTGCTGCCGCTGCTGGAGCAGTTGCTGCAGGGCATCGGCCTGCGATGGGAAGTCATCGTGGTGGACGACGGCAGCAGCGACGACACCTCCGACGTGGCGCGCACCTGGTGCCAATTGGCGGGCTTCCGGCTGGTGCGGCTGTCGCGCAATTTCGGCAAGGAGGCCGCGCTGAGTGCGGGGCTCAAGGCCGCGCGCGGCGATGCCGTGGTGCTGCTCGATGGCGACCTGCAGCACTCGCCCCAGCTCATCGGCAAGATGGTCGAGCAGTGGCGCAGCGGCGCCGAAGTGGTCTACGCGGTGCGCGAGAACCGGGCCGACGAAGGCGCCCTCAAGCGCGTGGGCACGCGGCTCTTCTACCGGGCGGTGAACATCTCCAGCCGCACGCCGCTGCCGGAGGACGCGGGCGACTTCCGACTGATGGACCGCAAGGTGGTGGACGCCCTGCTGGCGCTGCCCGAGCGCAACCGTTTCATGAAGGGCCTGTACGCCTGGGTGGGCTTCAAGACCGTGGCCCTGCCCTACACGCCGGCGCCGCGGGCCGAAGGCCAGAGCCGCTTCGGCGCGCTGCGGCTGCTGAACCTGGCGCTGGACGGCATCACCTCCTTCACCACCTGGCCGCTGCGGCTGATCAGCGTGATCGGGCTGCTGCTGGCCGTGCCGGCGCTGGGCTATGGCGTCTTCCTGGTGTTGAGCCACTTCATCTCGGGCAGCGATGTGCCGGGCTGGTCCACCATCGTCGTGAGCCTCATGTTCTTCATGGGCATCCAGCTGGTGTCGGTCGGCATCGTGGGCGAGTACGTGGGCCGTATCTTCGAGGAGGTCAAGGCCCGGCCGCTGTTCCTGGTGCGCGAAGAACACGGCCACGGCCTCGCGGAGCGCACGCCGTGAGCGCCGCCGCGCAAGCGCGCGGCACGTCGTCGTGGTGGAAGGGGCATGCCGCCTTCCTGCTGATGGTCGGCGTGTGGCTGGCCTGGACCGCCGGCCTGCGCCCGCTGACCGCCCCCGACGAGGGCCGCTACGCCGGCGTGGCGCGCGCCATGCTGGAATCCGGCGACTGGCTGGTGCCACGGCTCAACGGCCTGCCCTTCTTCCACAAGCCGCCGCTGTTCTACTGGCTCGGCGCCGGGGCCATGCAGGTCTTCGGCGTGCACGAGTGGGCCGCGCGCCTGCCGTCGGTGCTGGGCGCCTGGCTGGCGGCCGCATCGCTCTACACCCTCCTGCGCCGACATGGCGATCTGCGCCTGGCGCGCTGGGCCACGCTGGCGCTGTGCACCAGCCCCTTCTTCTTCGTCGGCGCCCAGTTCGCCAACCTCGACATGCTGGTGGCCGGCTGCATCACCGCTACCATCGCCTGCGCCGCGGATGCACTGCTGTGCCTGGACGAGGAGCGCCCCTGGCGCATCGCCCTGGCGCTGGCCTTCGCCTCGGCGGGGCTGGGCCTGCTGGCCAAGGGGCTGATCGGCGTGGTGCTGCCGGGCGGCGTGATCGTGCTGTGGGCCCTGCTCACACGCCGCACCCGCGTGGCGCTGCGCATGGCCGTGTGGTGGCCGGGCTGGCTGCTGATGGCGCTCGTCGCCGGACCGTGGTTCGTCGCCATGCAGCTGCGCTACCCGGAGTTCTTCGACTACTTCGTCATCACGCAGCACTTCCGCCGCTTCGCGGCCAGCGGCTTCAACAATGAGCATCCCTTCTGGTTCTATGCACCCGTGGTGCTGGGCCTGTGCCTTCCCTGGACGCCGTGGCTGCTGCTGTGGTGGCGCAAGGCCGCGCCGGCGCCCTCGCGCGGCGCCCAGGGTCTGCCGCTGCTGATGCTGGTGTGGATGGGCGTGGTGGTGGTGTTCTTCTCGCTGCCGCGCTCCAAGCTGGTGGGTTATGTGCTGCCGGCCCTGCCGCCCCTGGCTGCCCTCGTCGCGCTGGGCCTGGAGCGCGCCCTGGCAGGCTCGCCGCGGCGCGCCAAGGTCCTGGGCGCCACCGGCACGCTCGCCGCCCTGCTGTGCGTGGGAGGCGTGGCGGCGGCCGGGCATTACGGCACCCCGCCCGACGCCCGGCTGCAGCTGCCCGCGGGCGAGTCCGTGCGGCCCGGGGATCGCGTGGTGATGCTCGACCACTACTTCTACGAACTGCCCTTCTACTGGCAGCTTCCCGGCCCCGTCACCGTGGCGTCCGACTGGCGGCCGGCCGTGGCCCAGGCCAGCGACAACTGGCGCAAGGAACTGGCCGACGCCGGCGCCTTCGAGCCCGTCACCCAGGCCGCGTGGCTGCAGGGCATCGACGCCCAGCCGGCGCGGATCTGCGCCCCAGGCCGCACCTGGGTGATCGGGCCCTCCAACGCGCAGCTCGTCGCCCCCTGGGTGCTGGGCATGCAGCTGGTCACCTTCAACACCGAGATCGCGGTCTGGCGCCACGATGGCCGGGCGGGCGAGGGACCGGACTGCCTCACAGGCCACGGCGCACCGGGCGCACTGCCCGCCTGGAGCGGCGCCTCATGAGCCCACCGCACCCGGTCTTCCTGCGCCGCCTGTGCGTGTGCGCCGATGACTTCGGCCTGAGCCAGGGCATCGATCGTGCGATCCTGGCGCTGATCGACCAGGGCGTGGTCACGGCGACGAGCTGCATGGTGCTGCGGCAGGCCTGGGCGGCCGACGCACCCAGGCTGCGCGAGCGCGCGGCCGACCGCGTCGACGCGGGCCTGCACCTGGACCTGACCAACGTGGATGGCACGGCCCGCGAGGCCAGCCTGGCGGGCCTCGCGGCACGCAGCATGCTGATGCCCCGGGGCGCCGACCACTGGCGCCCGCTCCTGCGGCAGCAGCTGGACCGCTTCGAGGACGCGATGGGCCGGCCACCCAGCCATGTGGACGGCCACCGGCACGTGCACCAGCTGCCGGGCGTGCGCGAGACGCTGGCCGAACTGCTGAACCAGCGCTACGGCCGTGCACTGCCCTGGCTGCGTGGCACGCGGCCCGGCCCGGCATCGGGCGCCGTCGCCTTCAAGCAGCAGCTCATCCACCGCCTGGGCGGGCCGGGCGCCCGGCGGCTCGCCCGGCGCCGGGGCATTCCCCTGAGCCATCGCCTGCTGGGCGTCTATGGCTTCGACCGTGACGTGCAGACCTATGCGCGATCGCTGGACGAGTGGATCGCCCAGTGCCAGGACGGCGACGTGCTCATGTGCCACCCGGCCATCGGCGCGACCCCCTACGACGGCATCGCCGCCGCACGCCAGATCGAGTTCGAGGCACTCAGCGCGCTGAGCCCCGCGCTGGTGGAACAGGGCTGGGGCGTGCGGCTTTCGCCCCAGCCCGTGCGCGCGGGGCACTGAGCGCCGGTGCCGCCCCAGCGGCGTCTGGCGCGGACGAGCCCGCCTGTCTGACCGCGTTCTCGGTCTCCTGCAGGTGGCGGTCCATCAGCGCGATGGCGGTCGCGGCGTCGCGCGCGAGCACCGCGTCGACGATGGCCTGGTGCTCGGCATTCACGTCCCGCGCCTGCAGGTGCGCACTCTCCAGCCGGATCTTGCGATAGCGCTGGGAATGGTCCGCCAGCTGGTTCCAGAAGCGCAGCAGCCACTGCGAGGTGCACGCACCCACCAGCGCGGCATGGAAGGCGCGGTGGTGCACTTCCCATTCCGAGGCCATGGCGTCGCTGCGACTGAAGTCGGGCAGCGGCGTCCGGTGCAGCACGTGCAATGCCGCCACGATGCCGGCCTCCCACCGCGCATCGCCATGGGCGATGGCATCGGCCAGGCACAGCCGCTCGATCTCGCGGCGCGTGCGGGTCAGGTCGATGAGTTCGGCCGGCGACGACTCCACCACACGCGCACCCCGATGCGCCTCGATGGCCACCAGCCCCTCGCTGCCCAGGCGGGCCAGCGCCTCGCGGATGGGTGTCAGGCCGAGCTGGAAGCGCTTGTCCAGGTCGGCGGCGCGAAGCCGCTCGTTGGGCGCCAGCTCGCCACGCAGGATCTCCTGGCGCAGCCGCTCGTAGGCGCGCTCCGTCCGCGAGCCGGAGGCGTCGGGCACAGGTTCGTTTAACACGGATGCCTCCATGAAGTAAATACGCCATTATACGAACGACAATATTTCATGAAACTTGTAGATTTCATGAAATCCGAGGCGAAACATGAAAAGCGCATCGGTTCATCCGTCCCATTTGCCGCTTCGCATCCCTGTCCTTCCGTCCCATGACCTCTGCACGTCCCCTCCCCTGTCTTGTTGCCCTGGCGCTTGCGAGCGCGGCGACCTCCTCCCTTGCGCAAAGCAGCGTCACAGTCTATGGGCTGGTCGACCTCGGCTTCGTGCGCGAAAGCGGCGGACCGAACGGCGCCGAGGCCAGCAAGCTGACCAGCGGGGTCTCCGCCGGTTCCCGGCTCGGCTTCCGGGGCGCCGAGGATCTCGGCGGTGGGCTCGCTGCCGTCTACCGGCTGGAGATGGGCCTGAATGCCGACACCGGCACGCTGGGCCAGGGCGGCCGCGGCTTCGGCCGGGAGTCCTGGGTCGGCCTGCAGGGCGACTGGGGCCGCGTGCTGCTGGGCCGGCAGTACACACCGGTCGCCATCGTCCAGGTGGAGTCCGACCCCTTCGGCACCGGCCTCGCCGGCGATTCGGCCAACCTGATCAGCCCGGGTGGCGCCGGCGGCAGCAACCGCATGGACAACACGGTCCGCTACGCGCTCGAAACCCGCCAGGGTTTCACCGTAGACCTGGCCTACGGCTTCGGCGAGAAAGCCAACGACGCCAGCCTCTCGCGGGAATGGGGCGCGGCCATCGGCTACGTGTCGGGTCCGGTGTACGTCAAGCTGGGCCACCACAACGTCAACGATGCCAACGGCAAGCCAGGCAGCATGAGCCTGCTGGCGGCCAAGTACGACTTCGGCCTCCTCACCGCGCACTTCAACTACGCGATCAACAAGGGCTCGTCGGTGTTCGGCGTGCTCAACCGCGATTCGCGCGACGTGCTGCTGGGCGTCTCCGTGCCCTACGGACCCGGCCGGTTTCTTGCGTCGTACATCCGCAAGGACGACCGCACCCTGGCCAACAACGATGCCAACCAGTGGGCCGTGGGCTACGTGCACAACCTCTCGCGGCGCACCGCCCTGTACGTGTCCATCGCACGCATCCACAACAACGCCCCGGCCGGCTCCGCCACCGGCTTCTACCGCGTGGGCAACGCCACCGAGCAGGGACTGGGCAGCCGCGCCTTCAACGTGGGCGTGCGCCATGCCTTCTGAGCGCCGCCTTCCCGTCCGCCTCCGCCTTCATCCCCTCCACCCATGAACCCGCACATCGCCATGAACCGCCGCTCCCTCTGCCAGCGCCTGCTGGCCTGCGCTGCCGCCCCGCTCGCGGCCATCGCACCGCTGCCCGCCTTTGCGCAGGGCACGGCCGGCTATCCCGCCCGGCCCATCACGCTGGTCGTCGGCTATCCCGCCGGCGGCGACTCCGACGTGCTTGCCCGCATCCTGGGCGAGAAGCTGTCCGCGCGCCTGGGCCAGCCGGTGGTCATCGACAACCGCACCGGCGCCGCCGGCACCATTGCCGTCAACTATGTCTCGAAGGCGCCAGCAGACGGCTACACCTTGCTGCTGGCCCCCAACACCCTCGCCATCACCCCGCATGTGCTGCAGACCTCGCGGACGGCGCAGGTGGACCCCGCCAACGATCTCACGCCGATCATCCAACTCGCCAGCCAGTCGCTCTTCGTGGTGGTGGCGTCGGACACGGGCGTCAAGACCATGAAGGATCTGCTCGCCAGCGTCAAGGCGGGCCGTATCCGCAGCTATGCGAGTCCCGGCTACGGCTCGCCCATGCATATCCTGGCCGAACTGGTGGACAAGTCCGCCGGCGTGAAGATCACCCAGGTGCCCTACCGCGGCAGCATGCCGGCCATCGCGGACATGGTCGCCGGCCAGGTGCCGATGATGTACACGTCGCTCGGACCGGTGGCGCCCTACATCGACAGCGGCAAGCTCACCGTGCTGGCCGTGGCCGATGCCCAGCGCTCGCCCTTCCTGCCGCAGGTGCCCACGCTGGCCGAGGCCGGCATACCCCATGCCGAGATCGGCGCCTGGCAGGCGCTGCTCGGGCCCAAGGGCCTGCCGCCCGCGCTGGTCGCGCTGCTGAACCAGCACTTCAACGAGATCATCCGCATGCCCGACGTGGTGGCACGCATGAAGTCGATCTCGCTCCAGCCCGAAGGCGGTCCGCCGGACAGAATGAAGAAGCTCGCCGAAGATGACTACCTGCGCTACGGCAGGCTGGTGAAGGAATTCGGCATCCGCGCCGAGTAGCGCACAGGCCCACCGCAAGGACACTGTGACCTTCCTCGACATCGACGCCCTCCCACTCCAGCCGCCCCTGCCATTCAAGGCAGCGGCGGATTACGCCGAGACCGTGCTCGGCTGGGCACGCGAGGTGCCCGCCGCCCTCGTGCAGGTCCGGAACGTGCCCTACGGCGACGACCCGGCACAGCGCTACGACGTGTACGGCGCGCCGGGCATGCGCGACGCACCCGTGCTGGTCTTCTGGCATGGCGGCGGCTGGACGCATGGCCACAAGGAATGGTGTGCCTTCATGGCACCCATCGTGGCCGCGATGGGCATGCGGCTCGTCACGCCGGGCTACCGCCTTGCGCCCGCGCACCGTTTGCCTGCCGCCCTGGACGACAGCCTGGCTGCCTTGTCACACATTGCCCGGCACGCGACCGGCTTCGGCGGCGATCCGCGACGGCTCTATCTGGCCGGACATTCGGCGGGCGGCCACCTTGCGGCCCTGGCGGCACTGCGCATCGCCGACGCGCAGCGCGCCGGCGTGCCGGCTCAGGCGATACGCGCCTGCCTGCCGCTGAGCGCCATCCTCGACCTGCACCATCCGATGCCGCCGCCGGGCAGCCTGGAGGAGCGCGTCTACACCCATGTGCTCCTCGATGCCGACGACGACGCCCCGCTCAGCCCTCTGTGCTGGACGGCGGGAAACCGCCTTCCCGTGCACCTGGGCTGGGGCGCACAGGACAGCGAGCGGGTCCAGCGGTCCAACCGCCGCACAGCCGCCCTGCTGGCCCTGCAACCCGGCGGCGTGAGCACGCACGAGATGCCGCTGCTGGACCATTTCGGTACCCACCTGGCGCTGCGGGATCCGCAGGCGCCGTGGTACGGGGCGCTGCTCAGGCTCGTGGCACAGACCGGTTGAGGCGCGGGCCTGCGCCGGGCGGCCGGCCGCTCACAGCCCGTGGCGGCGGTGCCACTCGGCGAGCGACTCCTTCGGAAAGTGCTCGAAGCGCGCATCGCCCGGCCGGCCTTCCACCTGCACCCACGCAGCCTTCGAATCGAGCAGCATGTGCACGTTCTCGGGCGGCACGGGCAGCGGCGTGTCGATGGCACCGGCATGCGGGTGGATCAGCTCGGGCCAGCTCTTGTCGTACAGCCACAGGGCTGTGCCGCAGTGGCCGCAGAAGTGGCGCTGGCCCGTGCTCTCCTTGCCGTCGATGCGGGCGCGATAGATGCGCACCGCATCCTGGCCGCTGTGCAGCTGGAAGGTGCGCGCATCCGCGCCCAGGTTGATGGCATAGCCGCCCGTGCCCGCGGTCTTGCGGCAGATCGAGCAGTAGCAACGCATGAAGGGCACCGGCTCCGTCGACTCCACGCTGAAGCGCACGCGGCCGCAATGGCACGATCCGTCGAGATGCATGGGCAGGACTCCTTGGAATGGATTCGGACCCAGGAGCCTAGTGCACTGCACGGGGCGGCCCGCCAGCCAGACAGCCGAGTCTGCTGTAGGCAGGGGCCGCCGCGCCTCAGCGCGCGCCCGCGCCCGCCAGTTCTGCGTAGCGGACCCGCAGCGCCTCCACCGAGGCCGCCTGGCTCGCTTCATACAGCGCGATCTCGTCGGCCACCGGCGCACCGAGGGCCTGTTCGAAAGCAGCCTGGGCCGCATTGGCGGCGTAGCTCTTCTGCTCTTCCCCGCCCAGGTTGGATTGGAAGATGCCGGCCGCGCTCACGGGCAGGAAGTCTTCGTAGACGATGGGCCGCGCCCCCACGATGCCGTCGCGGCGCAGGGCGGCCAGGTCGAAGGGCGTGCCGCTCGCCGCGCGCGCGGCAAAGCCGGCCTCGTCCGCCACGTGATGGCGGAAGAAGGCCAGCGCCTGGTCCAGCAGCACCTCCGGCTCGTCCGGGAAGTCCGCGAAGGCCGCGGCCAGCCGTTGACCGTAGTCGGCCGCGGCGCTGCCGGCGCCTTCCATCGACCGCACCTGCGCCAACAGTTGGTCGTAGAGCGCGCGACCTTTGCGGGTGAGCGCCATGCCGCGCTGCTCGATCTCGCCGAAGCGGGCGGTGTGCGAGCCAGCGTCGCCGCCTTGCGTGAAGACGATGGTCTCTTCCAGCGCCTTGAAGCTGGTCTGCCGCAGCAGGATGGGATGGCGGCGGCGCGGCGGTCCTTCGACCACGTCCTTGGCGGCCAGGCCGCGGCGCGGCATCTCGGCCTGGGCCGCATCGATGTCGAGCGTGCGCGGCGTCAAATGGTTGATGTGCGGGCCCTTGAACGACACCACGTCCGCCACCAGGCGGTGCGCGGCATGCAGCTGACGGTAGGTGTCGAGGCTCACGGTGGCCTCGCTGTGCCAGCGAAAGGTCTCGGTCACCTCGCGCACGAAGGCATCGGCCTGCGCATCGGTCAGCCCGCCATCGGACTCGAAGCGCGCCGTGAGTGCCAGTGCCTCGTCCGTGAAGATGCGGCGCTTCGCGAGGATGTCGCGCGCCTGTTCGCGCAGGCCTGCGTCGGCGATGAGCTCCAGCCGCAGCAGCGAGGTGAACACACGGAAGGGGTTGAGCCGCAGCGCCTCGTCGCTTACGGGCCGGAAGGCGGTCGCATGCACCGGCACGCCGGCGACCGAGAGGTCGTAGTAGCCGACCGGGAACATGCCCATCACGCGGAAGATGCGCCGCATGGTCGCGAGTTCTTCGGGCGTGCCCAGGCGGATGGCGCCGTGGCGCTCCACGTCGAGGCGATGCAGCTCGCCGGCCTCCGTGAGCGACTGCCGCAGCACGGGCTGCGCGTCGAGCGTGGCCTGGTTGATCTGCGCCACGAGTTCGAGCAAGGCGCCGTACTGCGGCACCTCGGTCTTGTACATGGCCGACATGGACTGCGAGAAGCGGTCGCGGATCTGGTCCGGACTGACGAAGGAGGACATGGTGGAAACGTCGGGAAGCGTAGGAATGCGGAAGGGCGGCGGGCGAACGGCCTCAAGGCGTGCGAGCCAGCACGCGGCCCGGGTTGAGCAGCTGCTGCGGATCGAGCGCCTGCTTGATGGCCTGCATCAGCTGCAGCGCCACGGGCGACTTGTGGTGGGGCAGCTTCTCGCGCTTGAGCTCGCCCACGCCGTGCTCGGCCGAGATCGAGCCGCCGAAGCGGCTGACGGTGTCGTAGACGATGGTGCTGATCGTCGACTCGTGCGCGGCCACGAAGGCCCGGGCATCACCGTCGGCCGGTGCCTGGATGTTGTAGTGCAGGTTGCCGTCGCCCAGGTGGCCGAAGTTGACGAAGCGCACGCCGGGCACACCCGCAGCCAGCGCGGCATCGGCCTCGCGCACGAAGTCCGGGATGCGCGACACCGGGATCGAGATGTCGTGCTTGACGTTGACGCCCTCTTCTGCCTGTGCGAGCGTGATGCTCTCGCGGATGTGCCAGAGGTCGTGGGCCTGCTTGAGGCTCTCGGCCACGATGGCGTCGGCCGCCAGGCCCTGCTCGAAGGCAGTTTCAAGCAGCCGCTCGAACTGCGCGCGCGCATGGTCCTCGGATTCGTTGTCCGACAGCTCGATGAGCACGCACCACGCATGCTCGCGCCACATCGGCACGCGCAACTGCGGATAGTGCCGATCGACGAGGCCGAGCGCGAACTGGTTCATCACCTCGAAGCCCGTGAGTCCGGCGGCCAGGTGCTGGTGCGCCAGGCCCAGCAGTGCCGTGGCGTCTTCGAGCGACGCCAGTGCCACCCAGGCCGTGAGCTGCGCGGCAGGCCGCGGGTGGAGCTTGAGTGTGGCCGCAGTGATGATGCCCAGGGTGCCCTCGCTGCCGATGAAGAGGTCGCGCAGGTCGTAGCCGGTGTTGTCCTTGCGCAGGCCCGAAAGGCCGTCCCACAGCTCGCCCTGTGCCGTCACCACCTCCAGGCCCAGGCACAGCTCGCGGGCATTGCCGTAGCGCAGCACCTGGGTACCGCCCGCATTGGTGGCCAGGTTGCCGCCGATGGTGCAGCTGCCTTCGGCGCCCAGGCTGAGCGGAAACAGGAAGCCGGCCTCGTCCGCCACCTGCTGCAGCGTCTGCAGGATGCAGCCCGCCTCGACGGTGAAGGTCATGTTCTGCGGATCGATGGACCGCACGGCATTCATGCGGCGCAGGCTCAGCACCACCTGCGTGCCGGTGTCGTCGGGCGTGGAGCCCGCCACCAGGCCGGTGTTGCCGCCCTGCGGCACGAGGCTGGTGCCGGCGGCGGCGCAGGCGCGCACCACGCGCGCCACTTCGTCGGCGCTGGCAGGGCGCACCACGCACAGGGCGCGGCCACGCACGCGGCCGCGCCAGTCCTGTTCATAGCTGTCGAGATCGGCGCCGGTGAGCACATGGGCGGGGCCCACGATGGCGGCGAGGGTGTCGGTGAGCGTCGTCATGCGTCGGCGTCGGTGGACTCGCGGCGGCTCACTGCCGGGGAACGCCGGCGTCCTTGATGATGGCGCCCCAGTGGCGGTACTCGCTGCGGGTGAAGTCGCGGAAGGCCGGACCGGCCAGGGGCTTCACCTCGCCGCCCAGGGCGGTGACGCGTTCCTTGAACTCCGGGCTGGCCGCGACCTTGAGCGTGGCCTCTTCCAGGCGCTTGACGATGGCGGCCGGCGTGCCCTTGGGGGCCAGCACGCCATTCCAGGTGGCGGTCACGAAGTTGGCATAGCCCAGCTCCTTCATGGTGGGCACGTTGGGCAGCACCGGGATGCGTTCGGCCGAGGTCACGGCCAGGGCGCGCAGCTTGCCGCCCTGGATGAAGGGCAGCGCCGGCGTCACGTTCTCGAAGATGAAGTCGATCTGCCCACCCATGAGGTCGGTGAGCGCCAGGGAGCTGCCCTTGTAGGGCACATGGACGAGGTTGAGCTTGGTGGCGGTCTTGAACAGTTCACCGGACAGATGCACGGTGGAGCCGGTGCCCGGCGAGCCGTAGTTCAGACCTTCGCGCCGCGCCTTCTCGCTGGCGGCCAGTTCGGCCACGGTCTTCGGTGCGCCCTTCGTGTCGTTGACCACCAGCACGTTGGGGATGGAGGTGACCATGGCGACGTACTCGAAATCATCGAGGTTCTTCTCGCCCAGGTTCTTGTACAGGCTCTGGTTGATGGCCTGCGTGCCCGCCGTGCCGAACAGCAGCGTGTAGCCATCGGCCGCGGACGAGGCGACCCGGCTGGCACCGATGGAGCCGTTGGCCCCCGACACGTTGTCCACGACCACGGGCTGGCCCAGGCTTTCGGTCAGGCCCTGGCCCACCATGCGGGCCAGGATGTCGGTGTTGCCGCCGGGCGCGAAAGGCACCACGAGCCGGATCGGCCGGGCGGGATAGCCGCCCGCCTGTGCCTGGGCCCAGGTGGGCAGCAGAAGGGTGGTGGCGGCCAGGGCGGCAGCGCCCAGGAAATGCTTGCGCGAGAGGATGCGGGTCAAAAGAGGGAGTCTCCGTGTTCGGGCCCCATCGGCGGGGCGGAAGCCCCGTCGGCCGCGGTGCGTCATGCGAGGCATGGCACCTGCAGCGTGCGGGCAGGTCGGGGGCGCATGGTCCTGAAAACCGCACCTTGACGTCAATCAATGTTTTGGAAGATCGTCATTCCGTTTGAGAATGATCCCGGCGATGCCTGCAGGCGTCGCGCTTTTCGGGCGACCGCTTGGCAGAAGACGCGATGGTCGGCCCGCATCCCGCCTCTCGCTCACGCGCGCTCATGAATTCCCGTAAATATCTTCCGTCGATGGGCCTGCTGGTGGCCTTCGAAGCCTGCGCGCGCCTGCAGAAGTTCACCGCGGCGGCGCACGAGCTCCATCTGACCCAGAGCGCCATCAGCCGCCAGATCCGCGCGCTCGAAGACGCCGTCGGCGTGGAGCTCTTCACGCGCGACCGCCAGACGGTGCGGCTCACGCCCGCCGGCGAGATGTACGCCCTGGAAATCCGCGACGCGCTGCGGGCCATCGGCAACGCCACGCTGCAGCTGCGCGCCGACCCCGGCGCCGGCACCCTGACCCTGGCCATCCTGCCGACCGTGGGCACGCGCTGGCTGGCCCCGCTTCTGCCCGACTTCATGCGCGCCAATCCCGGCATCACGCTCAACCTGGTGACACGGCTCGACCCTTTCGACCTGGATGCGGAGGGCGTGCATGCGGCGATCCACTACGGGCATGCGCACTGGCCGCAGGCCGAACTCGACCTGCTGTTCGGCGAGACCGTCGTACCGGCCTGCTCGCCCGCCCTCAAGGCGCACTACGGCTTCGCGGCAGCGGCCGACCTGCGGGCCGCGCCGCTGCTGCACCTGAATTCGCGTCCCCAGGCCTGGACGGACTGGTTCGCCGCGCAAGGCCTCGCGCCCGGCGACGAGGCCGGCACCCGCATCGACCAATTCGCCACCGTCACCCAGGCGGCCTCGGCGGGACTGGGCGTGGCGCTGCTGCCCGAGTTCCTGATCCGCTCGGAGCTCGACCGCGGCGAGCTGGTGCCGGCCGTCGATCTGCGCTGCGGCAGCGCCGGCAGCTACTACCTTGCCTGCGCCAGCAGTCAGTTGCGCTATCCGCCGCTGCGGGCATTTCGCGAGTGGCTCGGACGGCAGGCGGCTGCCTCGCCGCCCTGAAGCGCCACTGCGCCTGCGCCGGGCGGCAGCACGGGCTAGGAGGCTTCGGCCGCCTCGGAGGCCGGGGCCCCGCCCGCTTCGGCCGGGCCGGCAATGGCCTGCGCCAACCGCACGGCCTCGGCCAGCGCGCTGATCTGGCCCAGGTGCTGGCCCGCCAGCTTCTGAAGCTTGCGCTGCCCCTTGGGCAACAGGTGCACCTCCGTCTGGCGACGATCGGTGCGCCCCGGCTTGCGCTGCACCAGGCCCGCCTCCTCGCAGCGCGAGATCAGCGCCACCACGCCGTGCACCTGCGCCTGCAGCCGCTCAGCGATCTCGGTCACGGTGGCCCAGTCGCGTCCGGCAAAGCCCTGCGTGTGCAGCAGCAGCTGGTAGTGCAGCACGGTGATGCCCTCCTCGCGCGCCGCGTCCTCGCTGAAGCGCAGGAAGTTGCGCAGCCGGTACCGGAACTCCGACAGCGCCTCGAGCCGGCGCTTTTCCGCCGCCGACGCGGCCGATCCTTCACTCATTCGGTCCCCCACGAAATGGAGGCACTTTAGCCCCAGGCACGAGCCGCCCGCATGAGCGTTTGGAAAGGGTAATTACTCATGATGTGATGTATTTTTTGCTCATACCATGATGTATCTGACCCGGCACTGACGGGTCGCCGACGTGCGTCGCGCCCTCCAGGCTGCGCCAACGGGGCGCACGCACCGCCCGCCAGCACGCATCCGCCGTGCCTTCTCCAACCTCCATTGCCATGAAGATCCAAAGCCAGAAGGACTTTTTCTCCGGCCTCATGTTCACGGGCGTCGGCACGGCGTTCGCCATGGGTGCCACCTCCTACAACGTGGGCGACGCCGCCCGCATGGGCCCCGGCTACTTTCCACTCATGCTGGGCATCGTGCTGGCACTGCTCGGCCTGCTGGTGATCGCCGGCTCGCTCGCACGCGGCGATGGCAGCGACGGCCGCATCGGCGCCATTGCCTGGCGGCCGCTGACGCTCATCATCTGCGCCAACCTCGCCTTCGGCGTGCTGCTGGGCGGCCTGCCGAGCATCGGGTTGCCCGCCATGGGGCTGGTGCTCGCCATCTACGCGCTGACCTTCATCGCCAGCCGCGCGGGCCCGAGCTATTCCTTCCGCACCACGCTCATCCTGGCCACGCTGCTGGCCATCGGCAGCTACCTGGTGTTCATCGTCGGCCTGAAGCTGCAGTTCCAGGTCTGGCCGACCTTCATCAGCTGAGGACAACCCCACCATGGAACTGCTCGACCACCTCGCGCTCGGCTTCGAAGCCGCCTTCACGCTCCAGAACCTCGTCTATGCCTTCGTCGGCTGCCTGCTGGGCACGCTGATCGGCGTGCTGCCCGGCATCGGGCCGGTGGCCACCATCGCCATGCTGCTGCCGGCCACCTATGCGCTGCCCCCGGTGGCCGCGCTCATCATGCTGGCCGGCATCTATTACGGCTCGCAGTACGGCGGCTCGACCACCGCCATCCTGGTGAACCTGCCAGGGGAATCGGCCTCGGTGGTGACCGTGATCGACGGCCATCAGATGGCCAAGCAGGGACGTGGCGGGCCGGCACTCGCGGCGGCGGGGCTTGGTTCCTTTTTCGCGGGCTGCGTGGGCACGGTCATCCTCGCCGCCTTCGCGCCGCCGCTGACCGAGCTGGCCTTCAAGTTCGGCCCGGCCGAGTACTTCAGCCTGATGGTGCTGGGCCTGATCGGCGCCGTGGTGCTGGCCTCCGGCTCGCTGCTCAAGGCGGTGTGCATGATCATCCTGGGCCTGCTGCTGGGCCTGGTAGGCACGGACGTGAACTCGGGCGTGGCCCGCTACAGCTTCGACATCCCGGAGCTGACCGACGGCATCAGCTTCATCGCGATCGCCATGGGCATCTTCGGCTACGGCGAGATCATCTCCAACCTGGCCAAGCCCGAGGAAGACCGCCAGGCATTCACCGCCAAGCTCAACGGCGTCTGGCCCACGCGGGACGACTTCAGGCGCATGACGCCCGCCGTGCTGCGGGGCACGGCGCTGGGCTGCTCGCTCGGCATCCTGCCCGGTGGTGGCTCGCTGCTGTCGTCCTTCGCCTCTTACACGCTGGAGAAGAAGCTGCGCCTGAAGCCGGGCGAGATCCCGTTCGGCAAAGGCAACATCCGCGGCGTGGCGGGCCCCGAGTCGGCCAACAACGCCGGGGCGCAGACCTCCTTCATCCCGCTGCTGACGCTGGGCATCCCGGGCAATCCGGTGATGGCCCTGATGGTGGGCGCGATGACCATCCACAACATCCAGCCCGGTCCGCAGGTGATGACCAGCAATCCCGAGCTGTTCTGGGGCCTGATCGCCTCGATGTGGATCGGCAACCTGATGCTGATCATCCTGAACCTGCCGCTCATCGGCATGTGGATCAAGCTGCTGTCGATTCCCTACAAGTGGCTGTTCCCGGCGATCGTGCTGTTCTGCGCGGTGGGCGTGTACTCGACCAACAACAACACCTTCGACATCTGGATGGTGGCCGTCTTCGGCGTCATCGGCTATGGCTTCATAAAGCTGGGCTGCGAGCCGGCGCCACTGCTGCTGGGCCTGATCCTGGGGCCGATGATGGAGGAAAACCTGCGGCGCGCGCTGCTGCTGTCGCGCGGCGACTGGGGCGTGCTGGTCACGCGGCCCATCTCGGCCGGACTGCTGGTTGCCGCCATTGTGCTGGTCGTCATCGTGCTCATGCCCGCCGTGCGATCCCGGCGCGAGGAGGCGTTCGTGGAGGCCTGACTCGCTTCTGCGATGACCCACGGCGGGGCGCACGTCGGACGCGGACAACCGGTCACGTGCTGACCGGTCCTACGTCGCTTGGGTGCGAAGGCGCAGCGTGGTGGCGCGCCGCTGCGCCGATGCTTGGCGCATTGCCATCCCGTTCACGTCCAGTGCCATGCGTCAGCCTCTCTTCGTCTCGCCTTCCTCCCCCCATCGCCCCGACCGGCGTCGACTTCTGGTGCTTGTCGCGGCCGGCTGTACCGGTACCGCCTTCTCGGCCGCCCAGGCCCAACCCAACAGCAAGGACCCCGACGACGCCACGCTGCGTGGCGACATGAGCAACGGCGACCGCGTGTTCCTGCGCTCCGCCGGCGGGCTCATCGTGCGCGACCGCGAGATCGGCAAACTGGGCCAGCGACGCTTCCAGAAGCCGGCCTTGCGGGAATGGGCGGCATCGCTGGAGAAGAAGTCCGACGCGCTCTACCGCGACATGACGGACTATGCAGAGCGCCACAAGACCAACCTTCCGCTGGACATGTCGGAGGCATCCCGCCGGATGGTCGACCGCGTCGCCGAGAGCAAGGGCGCCACCTTCGACCGCGACATGGTGCGCACCGTGCGCGCCCTGTTGGAAGAGCAGGTGCGCGTGTTCAGCGACTCCGCGGAATCGGCGGAGCACCAGGCGGTTGCCGCCCTCGCCCGCCGCGCGGCGGATGACCGGCGAGCACTGCTGCAGGCACTCGACAAGGCCGCACCGCGTTCCTGAGGTGTGGCGGTGGCCAGCGCCGGGCGCGGCGCGGCCCCTGGGATCCGCGTGAGCCACGCTGGCATTCGCTGGCATGAAAAAGCCCGGTCGGCCGTGAGGCCGCCGGGCGAAGTCGCAGCAAGGGTGCTGCGAGGAGACCACTGTTTCCAAGCAGGATCCGGGCCAGCCCGCTGCCGACGCATCCGGGCGGCCTACAGCGGCCGATGTTGGACGCCGACGTGGGGTGACGCGCGCCCTTCGCACCATCGCACCATGCAAGACACCGACGCGCCGCTGATGATGGCCAGCTCTTCCCCCCGCACAGCGGCACGCGCTGAGGATGAACAGGATGCGCCCGCCCAACGCTCCCGTTGGTCACGCCTGTGGCCCACGATCAGGCGCTGGGCAGTGCCCGCACTCGGGCTGTTGGTGTTGGCCATGCTCATCTCCCACGCGCACAAGGTCGACTGGGCCGGCGCATGGGCTGCGCTCAAGCGCTATCCCGGCACCGTGCTTTTGGAGGCATCGATCCTCGCGCTGGCCAGCCATGCGCTGTATGGGTGCTTCGACCTCACCGGACGACATCACACCAAACACGGCCTGCCGGTGATGCGGACCTGGGCCATCGCCGTGGCGAGCTACGGCTTCAACCTCAACCTCGGGTCGCTGGTCGGCGGCGTGGCGCTGCGCGCGCGGCTCTATGCGCGCGACG
The DNA here is from genome assembly GCF_003350475.1 of Pseudacidovorax intermedius. Classification (GTDB taxonomy): domain Bacteria; phylum Pseudomonadota; class Gammaproteobacteria; order Burkholderiales; family Burkholderiaceae_C; genus Xenophilus; species Xenophilus intermedius. The sequence goes on along the minus strand of NZ_QQAV01000005.1, from coordinate 278,201 downwards.
GGCTGGACGAGACCAAGGTGGGTCAGATCATCGCCATGAGCCTGAGCACCAACTGGCTGGGCTACGGGCTGGTGGCGGGCGGCCTCTTCGCGTCCGGCATGCTCAAGCTGCCGACGTCAGTGCCACTGTCCAACGGCATGCTGCAGATCATCGGCATCGGGCTGATGCTGCTGCCGGTGGCGTACCTGGGCGCCTGCCTGCGCTGGCACGGTGCCACCTGGAAGGTGCGCGGCAAGTCGGTCCACCTGCCCACGCCGCGCCTCGCTCTGGTGCAGCTGGCACTTTCCGCGAGCAACTGGTGCCTGATGGGCACCCTGATGTATCTGTTGCTGGGGGGCAGTGTGTCCTATGCCCACGTGCTTGGCGTGCTGCTGGCGGCGTCGGTGGTGGGCGTGTGCGTGCCGATCCCAGCGGGCCTGGGCGTGCTGGAGGCCGTGTACCTCGCCCTGTTGTCGGGCCAGGTGCCGCAGGGCAAGCTGATGGGCGCGGTGCTGGCCTACCGCGCCCTCTACTACCTGCTGCCGCTGGCGATCGCGCTGGGGCTCTATGTGTACCTGGAGAAGACCGCCGATCCGAATGCAGGTCAGGCCGAGGGGGCGTGAGCCCGCGTCTCATCCGCCGCCGGCTCGATGCGCACCGCACGGATGCGCTGGCCGTCCACGTCGAGCACCTGCATCTGCCATCCGTCGTGGATGAGCACCTCGCCGGTGCTCGGCATGCGACCCAGCCGTGAAAGCAGATAGCCCGCCAACGAGGTGTAGCTGTCGTCATCGCTCACCAGCCCTTCAGTCTCCAGCATCCGCTCGAGCTGATGGATGTCGGCAGTGCCGGCGACACGCCAGGCGCCCGCCTCGAGGCGCTCGATCTCCGGCAACTCGTCCTCGTCGGGAAACTCGCCCGCGATGGCTTCGAGCACATCGAAGGGTGTGAGCAGGCCCTTGAGCAGCCCGTATTCGTCATTGACCAGCACCAGCTGGCCCTTGGCCTTGCGCAGGACATCGATGGTGTGGGTGACGCTGGCACTTTCCGGCAGGTACAGCGGTACGCGCATGTGTGCGCCCTGCTCGTCGATGCGGCCCTGCGCCACCAGCGTCGCGAGCAACTCGGTCGCCCGTCCGACGCCGACGACCTGATCCAGACTGCCGCGGCACACCGGCAGCAGGCTGTGCGGTGAGCCCAGCAGACGCTCGCGCACTGCGTCGGGCGACTCCTCGAGATCGATCCAGGACACATCCGAGCGCGGCGTCATGATGCTGCGCGCCGTGCGCTCCGCAAGCGAGAGTACGCCGCTGACCATGTGGCGCTCTTCCGGCGCGAACGCCGGGGCATCGGCCGGCGCCTGCGCATCGCCGGCCGACGTCGAGGCCGCCTGCAGACGCCGGCCACCACCCAGCAGCCGCAGCACCGACTCGGCCGTGCGCTCGCGCAAGGGCCGCAGGGCCTGCTGCCGCGCCTGGTTGCGCCGCGCCAATTGGTTGAGCAGCTCGATGAGGATCGAGAAGCCGATGGCCGCATACAGGTAGCCCTTGGGCAGGTGGAAGCCGAAGCCCTCCGCCACCAGGCTGAGGCCGATCATGAGCAGGAAGCTCAGGCACAGCACCACTACCGTGGGATGCGCGTTGACGAAGCGCGTGAGGGGCTTGGCCGCCAGCAGCATCACGCCGATGGAGATGACGACGGCGGCCATCATCACGGGCAGGTCGCCCACCATGCCGACGGCGGTGATCACGGCATCGAGCGAGAACACGGCGTCGAGCACCACGATCTGCGCGACAACCAGCCAGAAGCCCGCATAGACGGGGTTGGTGGCGACCTGGTGCTCGGCACCTTCGAGCCGCTCGTGCAGCTCGGAGGTGGCCTTGAACAGCAGGAACAAGCCACCGGACAGCAGGATCAGGTCGCGGCCCGAGAACGAGAGCGGCCCGAGCGAGAACAGCGGCCGCGTGAGCGTGACCATCCACGAGATGACCGACAGCAGGCCCAGGCGCATGACGAGCGCGAGCGACAGGCCGATGACGCGCGCCCGGTCCCGCTGGTGGGGCGGCAGCTTCTCGGCCAGGATCGCGATGAAGATCAGGTTGTCGATGCCGAGGACGATCTCCAGCACCACCAGCGTGAGCAGGCCGGCCCAGACGGCCGGATCGCTGAAGAGTTCGATCATCGGTGCCCCTGCGCGCGTGGGCAGTGCAGCCGTGCCGCATGCGGCGCACCCGTCAGGGAGGTGCGGCAGGGCGAGGCGGCGGGATCGGGGAAGGCACGCGTGCGGGGCGCGCAGGAGCTGGCGAAGGCCAGCCGCGGACTGGGAGGCTCGGAAGAGTCGCTGGTCATCTCGTACCAGTCTAGCGAGCGTCCCGGCACGGCCCGCACAAGGCCGGCGCGGCTCAAGGGCTTTGGCGGCGCTGGACGCTCAATGCGCTATTCGCGCGCGCCGCACCGGCAGGGGGCGGCAGCGGTCCTCGTCGCCGGCCAATGGCGCCGACGCACTATCGCGCACCATCAGCCAGCGACCCTCGACCTTGGAGGCCTGGCCCGGCGCCATCCACGGCAGGCCCGGTGCCTGCGGCAGGTGTTCGGCCACGAGCAGCGATGGCGACGCAGACGTCGGCATCGTCGCGGCATCGCCGGAGGTACGGACATGCACCGGTCCTTCCGGCCACGCCGGCGCCACGTGGTGCAGCCGGCATACCCAGCGCGCGACATTCCTCAGGTGCGGCCGCATCCGCGCGCTGGCCGGCGTGGGATGGCCCAGCAGATACCGGTATGCCGCACTGTCCAGCACCTCGGCCGAGGCCAGCGCATACAGCGTGAGGTAGCGCGGCCGCGATGCCGGCGCCATGGCCGCATAGCGGCGCGCGTCGAGGATGCCGGGGACGGTCAGCCGCTCGGGCACATGCTCGTTGGCATGCCAGTCCTCGTACGGCGCCTCCACCTCCGGGTCGACGTCGTTCCACAACGCCAGCAGCGCGCCCGCGCCCGCGAGCCACTCAGCCATCCGAAGGCTCCGGCGCCAGCAGCACCTTGCAGGCCTTCTTGCCATGCGCCAGGGCAAAGCCCTCTGCCGCCTGCGACAGGGGCAGCACATGGCTCACCATCGGTTCGAGCACCGGGGCGAGTTCCTGCATCAGGTCGAGGGCAAGCGGCCAGTCCGACTCCGGCGGCCGGAAGGAGCCGCGCAGCTGGTGCTGGTTGCGCACCAGGGGGGTGAGATCCAGCGTCAGCGGGCGGGCATGGATGCCCGTGACCACGACCACGCCGTTGCGGCGCAGCAGCGGCAGCGCCTCCTGGATGGTCTCGGGCACGCCGGTGGCCTCGAACACCACGTCGAAGCGCTGGCCGTCCATGAACGCAGCGACGCCCTCGGCCAGGCTGCCGCGGGCCACGTCCACCTGCTGGGTGAAGCCCATGCGCTGCAGCGCCTCAAGGCGCACGGCATCGTCGAAGCCACTGACCACCACCTGCGCCGCGCCGGCCCGCCGCGCCAGAGCCGCAATGCCCTGGCCGATGGTGCCCGGGCCCATCACCAGCACGCGCGCCCCCTTCACGTCGCCGGCGATGCGCAGGGCCTGCATCGAGATGGTCAGCGGCTCCGTCAGCGCGGCCAGTTCGTCGCTCACGCCATCGGGCACGGGCACGCAGTTGCGCTGCGGAACGCGCACCCAGGCCGCGAAGGCGCCGTCGCGCGTCATGCCGATGCCGCGGCGCTGCTCGCAGCGGTCGAACTCGCCGGCGGTGCAGGCCGCGCACACGCCGCAGGTCACCGAAGGCCGTACCACCACGCGGCGGCCGGCCAGCGGCCCGGCCTGTGCCACGCCCACGAACTCGTGGCCGATGGTGACGGGCAACGATGGGGCGATGAAGGTGTAGCTGGAGGTCCAGTCGTCGACGTGCAGATCGCTGCCGCAGATGCCGGCGGCATGCACGCGCACCAACACCTCCCCGTCCCGCACATCGGCGGCCCGTGGCACAGGCACCTCCACCAGTTCGAGGCCAGCCGCGGCGCGGGTCTTTCTCAGGGCTTGCATGGTTGTTGAGCTTTCGTTGGCATCAGTCGAGGCGGATGCCGGTCTTCTGGATGATGGCGCCCCACTTGCTGCGCTCCTGGGCCATGAAGCTGGCGAGGGCCTGCGGCGTGCCGCCACCCGGCACCAGGCCCTGCTTGGCAAAGGCGGCCTGCACTTCGGGCTCCTTGAGGGCGGTGTTGACGTCGGCGTTGACCTTGGCGATGACGGCCGCAGGGGTACCGGCGGCACTGAACAGGCCGTTCCACGCCAGCGCCTCGAAACCGGGGTAGCCGGATTCGGCGATGGTGGGCAGCTGCTCCATGCCTTCCATGCGCTTGGCACTGGTGACGGCCAGCAGCCGGATGCGGCCGCTGGCCACGAGCGGCAGCAGGGCAGGCGCCACGGTGAACAAGGCCTGCGTCTCGCCCGAGGCCAGGGAGATGCCCGCCGGCGGCGAGCCGTTGAAAGGCACATGCGTCGCCTCGAAACCGGCCGTGGTGCGCAACAGCTCCATGGTCAGGTGCGAGGAGCTGCCTGCGCCGACGGAACCGTACGCCACACCATTGGGCTGGGCACGCGCCCAGCTCACGAACTCCTGCACCGTCTTGGCCGGATGGTTGGCCGGCACCGCCAGCACATTGGGCTGCGACGAGGTCATCACGATGGGCGCCAGGTCCTTGACCGGGTCATAGGCCATCTGCTTGTACATGAAGGGCGCGAAGGCGATGGGCCCGTTGAAGCCGATGCCCAGCGTGTAGCCATCGGGTGCGGCCTTGGCCACCGCAGACATGCCCAGCATGCCGCCTGCACCCGGCTTGTTGTCCACGATCACTGGCTGGCCCCAGCGGGTGCTCAGGCGGTTGCCGAGGGTGCGCACGATGAAGTCCAGCGAGCTTCCGGCCGGCGCGGGCACCACGACCTTCACGGGCTTGGTGGGCCAGGACTGGGCTGCGGCATGCAGCGTCAACAAGGGAAAGAGCGCGAGGGCGAGGATTCGCTTCATGGTCATCGGGGTGTCTCCGTTCGGGCCGCTTCGCAACGAGCAGCGTCGGCCGGATTCTTGGTGCCGCCCGGCAATACGTCCAGCACCGATTCGCTATGCTGCCCATACCTGAGAGGTATGGAGGCACCATGAACATCGAGATGCGCCATCTGCGCTACTTCATCGCCGTGGCCGAGGCCGGCAACCTCAGCCGCGCGGCGCAGAAGCTGTTCATCGCGCAGCCGCCGCTGTCGGTGCAGATCCGCCAGCTGGAAGAGGCGCTGGGCACTTCCCTCTTCGTGCGCCATCCCAAGGGCGTGCACCTGACCGAGGCCGGCGAAGCGCTGCTGCCCGAAGCGCGCGCGCTGGTGGAGCGGGTCGGCGGACTGCGGGCATGGATTGCCGGCGCCACACCGACACGCCGGCTCTCGCTGGGCTTCGTGCCCTCCGCAGGCAGCACCGTGCTGCCGCAGTTGCTGGCCGCGCTGCGTGCAGACGACGCCGGCCTGCAGTTCGAGCTGCGCGAGATGATCAGCAGCGAGCAGATCGATGCGCTGGCCAGCGGCCAGATCGACCTGGGCATCGCGCGCGCCGACACGCGCCATCCTCGTATCGCGACCGTGGTCCGCATCCTCGATCCCTTCTGCGTCGCCGTGGCCGCCACGCACCGGCTCCCGCGGGGCGGCATGGCAGACCTGCGCGCGTACGCCGAAGCGGACTTCGTGGCCTTCACGCGTCATCGGGGTCCGGCCTACTTCGACCAGGCGATCCACCTGTGCGCGCAGGCGGGCTTTTCGCCGCGCATCCGTTACGAGGCCAGCACGGTGCACGGCGTGCTCGACCTGGTGGGTGCCGGACTGGGCGTGGCACTGGTGCCCGCGAGCTGCGTGCTGCTGGCCACGCCACGGGTGCGGCTGCGGCCCCTCGCCATGCCCCAGAAGAGCGCCGTGCTCACGGTGCTTCGGCGCAAGGCCGGCACCGGTACGCCCTGGCTGGTCGGCGAGGAGGGTCTGCAGCACATCGTGGACATGTTCGAACGCCTGCACGACCGCACGGCCGCAAAGCTCCAAGGCTGAGTCGATGTGACCGACGGCTCGGAAGAAACTCGCCCTGGAACAGCTCAAGAGCAGTAAAATTTTTTTACGCATTGAAATGCGTTAATCTGAGTTACGCAACCAACCCTGTATGTCTGCCTTCACCGTCCGAACCGCCGACCAGCTGCCCGGACTGCTGCGAGCGCTTCGCAAGCAGAGCGGGCTGACACAGGCCCAGATCGCGCAGCGACTGGGTGTGACCCAGCAGACCTACTCGGCCCTGGAGCGCAACGCCGAGAGCATGGGCGCGGCGCGGCTACTGTCGGTGCTGCACATCCTGGGTGCGGACATGGTGCTCATGCCGACCGAGGCCGACACCACCCCTCGCGCGGCCGAGCGCGATTCGCCCGCCTGGTAGTCCATGGGCCGCCGCTCCCACCGCCGGGCCCTGGGCCTATGGATGAACGGCGCCTTCGTCGGCACCTGGAGCCTGGCGCCCAACGCGCCCGACACGCTGCAGTACGACGCTGCATGGACCCAATCGCCCGAAGGCCGTCCGGTGTCGCTGTCGCTGCCGTTCACGCCCGGCAACGCCCCACACCGAGGCCCGAAGGTGCGTGCCTATTTCGAGAACCTGCTGCCCGACAGCCGGGATATCCGCGAGCGCATCGCGCGGCGGCACGGCACGGGCAGCACCGACGCCTTCGACCTGCTGGCCCGCATCGGTCGGGACTGTGTCGGGGCGCTGGAACTACTGCCCGAGGGGGAAGCCTCGGGCGCCGCCCGCCTCGTCCAGGCCGAAGCGCTCAGCGAGGCGCGCGTCGCGGCCCTCCTGCGCAGCGCCACCGCTGCCGCGCCGCTGGGACTCGCAGCCGACGCCGAGGACCTGCGCATCTCCATCGCGGGCGCGCAAGAGAAGACCGCCCTGCTGCTGCAGGACGGCCGTTGGTGCCTGCCGCAGGGCAGCACGCCCACCACGCACATCCTCAAGCTGCCGCTCGGCCTGGTGGGCGGCATGAAGATCGACATGCGCCACTCGGTGGAAAACGAATGGCTGTGCGCGCGCATCCTGCGCGCCTTCGGCCTGCCGGTGGCCGACTGCCGGCCGCTGCAGTTCGAGGACATGCGGGTGCTGGCCGTGGCGCGCTTCGACCGGCGCTGGTGGACGGCGCCCGACGGCGGGCAGCAACTGCTGCGTCTGCCGCAGGAGGACTTCTGCCAGGCGACGGGCACACCGCCCGACGCCAAGTACGAGGCCGACGGCGGGCCCGGCATCGACCGCATCATGGGCGTGCTCGATGGATCGCTGACGCGCGAGGACGACCGCCGCACCTTCTTCCTTGCCCAGCTGCTGTTCTGGATGCTCGGCGCCACCGATGGCCATGCCAAGAACTTCAGCCTGTTCCTGCGGCCCGGCGGTCGCTACCAGCTCACGCCGCTGTACGACGTGCTGTCGGCCTGGCCGGTGCTCGGGGAAGGGCCGGGCGCCATCTCGGCGCACAAGGCGCGCATGGCCATGGCGGTGCGTGGCCGCAACGCGCACTGGAAGCTGCGGGAAATCCTGCCGCGGCACTGGGTCGCGCTCGGGCAGCGCCATGGCGTGCAGGCGGCGGATGGCCGCGGTGTGGAAGCGCTGATCGAGGCGGCCGCGATGCTCACGCCGGGCGTGGCGGCGGCGGTCCGCGGCGAGCTGCCCGCGGGCTTTCCGGCCGAGCTGGCCGACCGCATCCTGGGTGGCCTGGAGGACGCTGCGCGCAAGCTCTACGCCGGGCTCTGATGCGACCGGTGCCGAACGGCCAACCCTGCGCCGGCCCGTGGTTCACGGCGTCCACTACAGTGCCCGCCATGGATTGCCGCCCCGACTGCGGTGCCTGCTGCACCGCGCCCTCCATCTCCAGCCCCATTCCCGGCATGCCGCACGGCAAGCCCGCGGGCGTGCGCTGCATCCAGCTCGCCGACGACAACCGCTGCCGCATCTTCGGCCAGCCCGAGCGACCGGCCTGCTGCGGCGGCCTGGCACCCTCGGCCGAGATGTGCGGCAGCTCGCGGACCGAGGCGCTGCGCTGGCTGACGCAGCTGGAAGCCGAGACCGCGCCCGAGACCGGACGTTGAGCGACGACGCTCCGCCGACAGCGGCGCAGTGACCTGGCGCGGGCGCGACTCGGGACCTAAGAACCGTCCTTCTTCACCGGCGCCGCAACCGCGATGTCTGTCGGGCCTGCCACCTTCGAGGACTGCACGTCCGCCTGCAAGGCGCCCCATCCGCCGCCCAGCGCCCGCACCAGCGCCACCGTGGCCTGGTACTGCGCAGAGCGCACCTGCAGCGCCTGCCGGCGATTGCGCAGCTCGCTGCGGCGCGCATCGAGCAGATCGAGCTGGCTGATGTAGCCATTGCGGTAGCGGGTATCTGACAACTGAAGGGCCCGTGCCGCGGCCTCCACGGCCGTGGCCTGCGCAGCGGCCTGCTGCTGCAGCAGACGCAGACCCGAGAGCTGGTCCTCCACCTCGCGGAAGGCATCGAGCGATTGCGCGCGATAGGCCGCGACCGCCTCGTCGAGCACGCCGCTCGCCTGCTCCACACCCGCGGCCCGACGTCCGCCATCGAGCAGCGGAAGCGACAGCAGCGCACCCACGCCCCAGGAGCGCGCCGACCACTTGAACAGGTCGCCCAGCTCGGGCGAGGCGAAGCCACCGCCGGCCGTCAGCGCAATGTCCGGGAAGTAGGCCGCCTGCGCCGCACCCACGCGCGCCTGCGCGGCCAGCACGGCGGCCTGAGCGGCTGCCACGTCCGGCCTGCGCAGCAGCACGGTGGAAGGCACGCCGGCCGGCATCACCGGCAGTGCGGTCTGCCAGCGATCGACGCCGATGCCGAAGTCCGCCGGCGCACGGCCGACCAGCACGGCCAGCGCATGCTCGAGTTCCGCACGTCGACGGTCCAGCGCCAGCGCCTCGGACTCGTTGGCCGACACCTCGGCCTGCATGCGCGCCACATCCAGCGCGGCCACGTCGCCGGCCTGCTCGCGGCGCTGGGTCAGTCGCAGCGTGTCGCGGTAGGCGGCCACGCCGTCGCGCACCAGGGCGCGCTCCTCGTCGGCGGCGCGCAGGGCCAGGTAGGTCTGCGCGACCTCGGCCTGCACCATCAGGCGCGTGCTCTGCAGAATGGCCTCGCGCGCCTGGGCGTCGAGTGCAGCGGCGTCCTGCAGGCGCGACAGGCGGCCGAACAGGTCCAACTCCCACGAGGCACTGAGACCGGCGTTGAGCAGCGTGGAAGGCTGGGTGGACTGGTTGCGATCCAGCCCGCGCTGACGCGTGGCGCCGCCTCCCAGGCCGATCTGCGGCGAGCGGTCGGCTTCGGCATTGCGCAGCAGCGCCCTCGCCTGCCGCACGCGGGCCGCGGCCTGCTGCAGGCTGGTGTTGGATTCGGCGGCCTGCGCCACGAGCGCATCGAGCACCGGGTCCTGGAAGGCCTTCCACCATTCGCCGCGGGGCTGGGCCTCGGCGGCAGCCGCCTCGGTCCAGCGGCCTTCGGTCGTGGTCTGCGTGACGGACAGCGCCTCCTTGAAACGGACGGGCGTGGGGATGGCAGGCAGCTCCGCGGGTGCCGTCGCGCAGCCGGCGAGCACCAGGGCGGCCAGCAGCGGGACGAGCGTGCGGCGCTTCGACAGGCTCAGCGCGAACGGCTGGAGGCGATCGAAGATGGGGCGGGCCTGCGTGGCGCGGTTCATGGTCGTATCCATCGTCGACGGTGCGCTCGACGAGCGTGCATGCGTGTGGGTCATGGTCGTTGTCCTCGTGAACAAGGAATGCATGGGCGTCATTCGTGAGCGCCGCGCGGTGCCGCGGGCAGGGCCACGAGGCCACCGCCGCCGCCGCCGTGATGGCCCGGCGTGGCGGGATGCTCGGCAGAGACGAAGTCTTCGGCATGGGCCGGCACCTGGCCGTGCTGCCGCAGTGGCCGGTTGCCGGCCAGGCGGCGCAGCGCCACGTAGAAGACGGGCGTGAGGAAGAGGCCGAAGGCGGTCACGCCGATCATCCCGGCGAACACGGCCACGCCCATGGCATGGCGCATCTCGGCGCCCGCGCCGGAGGACAGCACCAGCGGCAGCACGCCCATGATGAAGGCCAGCGAGGTCATCAGGATGGGCCGCAGCCGCAGGCGACTGGCCTCGATGGCGGCCTGCACGGGCGTGCGTCCAGCAAACTCCAGCTCGCGCGCGAACTCCACGATCAGGATCGCGTTCTTGGCCGACAGGCCCACCAGCACGATCAATCCGATCTGCGTGAAGACGTTGTTGTCCCCCGCTGAGAGCCACACGCCGGTCATGGCCGCCAGCAGCCCCATGGGCACGATCAGGATGATGGCCAGCGGCAGCGTCAGGCTTTCGTACTGCGCGGCCAGCACCAGGAAGACCAGCAGGATCGCCAATGGGAAGACGAGAATCGCCGAGTTGCCCGCCAGGATCTCCTGGTAGGTCAGGTCGGTCCATTCGAAGTCGATGCCCGCCGGCAGCGTCTCGGCCGCGATGCGCGCGATGGCCGCCTGCGCCTGGCCCGAGGAATAGCCGGGCGCGGCGCCGCCGTTGACGTCGGCCGTGAGATAGCCGTTGTAGCGCATGGCGCGCTCGGGGCCGAAGCTCGCGTCGACCTTCATCAGGGCGGACAGCGGGATCATCTCGCCGGAAGACGAACGCACCTTGAGCGCGCCGATGTCCTCGGCCCGCGCGCGGTAGGGCGCATCGGCCTGCACGCGCACGCTGTAGGTGCGGCCGAACTTGTTGAAGTCGTTCGCATACAGGCTGCCCAGGTAGATCTGCAGCGTGTCGAAGATGTCGGTCAGCGGCACGCCCAGCTGCCGCGCCTTGGTGCGGTCCACGTCGGCGAAGAGCTGCGGCACATTGACTTGCCAGCTGGTGAACATGCCCGCCAGCTCCGGCGTCTGCCGTGCCTTGGCCATGAAGGCCTGCACGGCCTTGTCCATGGCCTCGTAGCCCAGGGAGGCGCGATCTTCCAGCTGCAGCTTGAAGCCACCGGTGGTGCCAAGGCCCGCCACGGGCGGCGGCGGGAACATCACGATGAACGCGTCCTGGATGCCCGAGAAGGCCTGGTTGAGCTGGCCAGCCACGGCCGCACCGCTCTGCTCCGGCGCCTTGCGCTGGTCGAAGGGCTTGAGCATGGCGAACACGATGCCCGCGTTGGAGCTGTTGGTGAAGCCGTTGATCGACAGGCCCGGGAAGGCCAGCGTACCTTCCACGTTGGGGTTCTTCTTCATGATGTCGCCCATGCGGCGGATCACGTCGTCGGTGCGGTCCAGCGTGGCGCCGTCGGGCAGTTGGGCGAAGCCGATCAGGTACTGCTTGTCCTGCGTGGGCACGAAGCCGCCGGGCACCGCCTTGAAGAGGCCGAAGGTCAGCGCGACCAGTGCCAGGTAGACGCCGAGCATCAGCGTCTTGCGCGAGATCACGCCGCGCACGCCTCGGCCATAGCCCTCGCTGCCGCGATGGAACAGGCGGTTGAAACCGCGGAAGAAGCCACCCAGCAGCCGGCCCATGCCACGCGTGAGCGCATCGCGCGGCGCGTCGTGGCCCTTGAGCAGCAGGGCCGCGAGGGCCGGCGACAGCGTGAGCGAGTTGATGGCCGAGATCACCGTCGAGATGGCGATGGTGACGGCGAACTGCCGGTAGAACTGGCCCGTCAGGCCCGAGATGAAGGCCAGCGGCACAAACACCGCCACCAGCACCAGCGCGATGGCGATGATGGGCCCCGACACCTCGCGCATGGCTCTGTACGTGGCCTCGCGCGGGGTCAGGCCGGCTTCGATGTTGCGCTCGACGTTCTCCACCACCACGATGGCGTCGTCCACCACGATGCCGATGGCCAGCACCAGACCAAAGAGCGACAGCGCGTTGATCGAGAAGCCCAGCAGGTGCAGCACGGCGAAGGTGCCCACCACCGACACCGGCACGGCCAGCAGCGGAATGATGGACGCGCGCCAGGTCTGCAGGAACAGGATGACGACCAGCACCACCAGCGCGACGGCCTCCAGCAGCGTGTGGATCACCGATTCGATGGACGCGCGCACGAACTGCGTCGGGTCGTAGGCGATGCGGTATTCCACGCCCTCGGGCATGGCCTTCTGGATCTCGGCCATGGTGCGGCGCACCTGCTCGGAGATCTGCAGCGCATTGGAGCCCGGCGCCTGGAAGACGCCGATGCCCACGGCCGGATCGTTGTCCAGCAGCGAACGCAGCGAATAGTCGGCCGCGCCCAGCTGGATGCGGGCCACGTCGCGCAGACGCACCACCTGCGTCGAAGGCTCACCGGCGGCGCCGCCCTTGACGATGATGTCGCCGAACTCCTCTTCATTGGCCAGGCGGCCACGCGCGTTGACCGACAACTGCAGGTCCACGCCCGAGAGGCCCGGCGAGGCGCCGACCACGCCGGCCGCGGCCTGGATGTTCTGCCCGCGGATGGCAGAGACCACGTCGTTGGCCGACAGGCCGCGCTGGGCCATCTTCTGCGGGTCGAGCCAGACGCGCATCGCGTATTCGCCGCCGCCCCAGATCTGCACCTGACCCACGCCCTCGATGCGGGCCAGGCGGTCCTTGACGTTGAGCACCGCGTAGTTGCGCAGGTAGTCGATGTCGTAGCGCTTGTTGGGCGACACCAGGTGCACCACCATCGTGATGTCCGGCGAGCTCTTGACGGTGGCGAGGCCCAGGCGGCGAACCTCTTCGGGCAGCCGTGGCTCGGCCTGCGCCACGCGGTTCTGCACCAGCTGCTGGGCCTTGTCGGGGTCGGTGCCGAGGCGGAAGGTCACCGTCAGCGTCATCACGCCGTCGGTGGTGGCCTGGCTGCTCATGTAGAGCATGCCTTCCACGCCGTTGATCTGCTCTTCGAGCGGCGTGGCCACCGTCTCGGCGATCACCTTGGGATTGGCGCCGGGGTACTGCGCGCGCACCACGATCTGCGGTGGTGCGACTTCGGGGTACTCGGAGATCGGCAGGCCGCGCAGCGCGATCAACCCGGCGATCAGCATCAGCAGCGACAGCACGCCGGCAAAGATCGGCCGGTCGATGAAGAACTTGGAGAGATTCATGGCGCCAACTCCTGGTGGCGGGGTGAAGCGATCCCCCGCGCGCAGCACGAAGGGCTGCGCACGGTGGCGACTTGGAAGCGGAAAGAGAAGGAGCGCGCCGCGTGCGGCGCGATGCGTCGGCGGTGTGGTGCCTTTAGCTGCGCGAGGCGACGCGTTCGGCACCTGCCGAGCTGGCAGCCGTCATCGGCACCTCGGTGGGCGCCACGACCATGCCGGGCCGCACATGCTGCGTGCCGTTGACCACGACACGTTCGCCAGCCTTCAGGCCGGTGCTGACCACGCGCAGGCCCTGCACGGGCGCACCCAGCGTGATCTCGCGGTATTCGGTCTTGTTGCCCTCGCCCACCACCAGCACGAACTTCTTGCTCTGGTCTGTGCCGATGGCCCGTTCACTGACCAGCAACGCACGGCTCTCGCCGGCCTGGCCCATGCGGATGCGGGCGAACTGACCGGGAATGAGCGCGCCGTCGGCGTTGTCGAAGCGGGCGCGCACCCGCACCGTGCCGCTGCGCGCATCGACCTGGTTGTCGATCAGCTGCAGGCGACCTTCGTAGGGCGTGCCGTCGGTGGCGGCAGTGCCCATCTGCACCGGGATGCTGGCGAGCTGGGCCCGTGCGCTGGCACCGCCGGGCAGTGCCTTCAAGGCGCGGGCCACCGCCTGCTCGTCGGCATCGAAGCTGGCATAGATGGGGCTCACCGACACCAGCGTGGTCAGCACCGGCGCACCCGGGCCGGCAGGCACGAGGTTGCCCACGGTCACCTCGGCCCGGCCGATGCGGCCGGCCACCGGCGCGCGCACCTGCGTGTACGACAGGTTCAGCCTGGCACTCTGCAGCGCGGCCTGGGCGGCGCGCAGGTTGGCTTCGGCTTCCTGGCCGGCATTGAGGCGCTCATCCAGTTCGCGCTGGGCGATGGCCTGCTCGCCGTACAGCCGGCGGGCGCGCTCCTGCTCGCTGCGGGTGTAGGCGGCGCGGGCCTGGGCCGAGGCCACCTGCGCCTCGGCGCGCTGAACCTCGGCCTGGTAGGGCGCCGGGTCGATGGTCAGCAGCAGTTCGCCCTGCTTGACCAGCGCGCCTTCGCGGAAATGGATGGCCTGCACGGCGCCGGCCACGCGCGAGCGGACCTCGACGCGCTCGACGGCTTCCAGGCGGCCGGAGAACTCGTCCCAGGCGCTGACAGGCCGCGACTCGACGGCGGCCACGGTCACGGGCTTCGCAGGGGGTGTCGCGGGGACGGGCGTGTCGCTGGCCTCGGCGCGCAGGCCGGGAACGCCCAGCACACCGGCCCCGATGGCGAGCACGGCGGTGAGGCTCGTGATGGCGGGCCACACGCGGCGGCGAGTGGGTGGTGTGGCGGCAGCGGAGGTCTTGTCGAGGTGGGACATGGAGGTCTTTCTTTCGGATCGAAGGAATGCAGGGGCCAGCCCGGCGCTTGTGGCGCAGGCGGCATGGGCGTGGAAGAAGGGGTGGCGTGCGCGCGGCTTCAGCCGGCGCAGCACGGCCCGCGCGGCCGGGCAAGGCCGCGAGCGCAGTCGCAAGGGGGTGATCGGTCAGCGCCGCACAGCGACGCCGTCGGAACGCCGATCAGCTGGGCGGCGTGGCCGCCGCCGCGCGCCGGGCCTCGAAGAAGGCCGTGACCCTCTGCCGCGCGGCCACACCGCAGGCCGGACATCCCGGGTCGTCGGGCTGGTACAGCGCCTCCGGCCACTGAGAGGTGGCGGGCAGCACTTCCGCCACCACGTCGATGCCGGCGGCGCGAAGCCGCTTGGCATAGGCCAGGGCCTCGTCACGCATCGGGTCGTCGGGGCCGACCAGCACCAGCGTCGGCGCCACGTCGGTCAGTCGCAGGGCCGAACCGGGCACCGCGTAGGGATGCGTGGCATCCATGGGGCGGCGCAGGTATTGCTGCCAGCCGGTGGCCCATTTGCAGGCCGCATCGGCGCAGGAGGCTTCGCGCAGCGACGCGGTGCCGGCGCAAGGGTCCAGCATGGGCGAGAGGAGGATCTGGCCCGCCAGCGGCGGGTGGCCACGGTCGCGGGCCACCAGCGCCACCGCAGCGGCAAGGTTGCCGCCGGCCTCCTCGCCCGCCAGATAGATCTGCGCGCCCTTGCCCGCCAGCTTGACGCGCTGCTTGTAGAGCCATTCGAGGGCCGCGAAGCCCACCTCGATAGGCTTGGGAAAGGGATGCTCGGGCGCCAGCGGATAGGCCAGCGACAGGACGCGCGCACCCGCAGCGGCCAGCAGCCGGCCCACGTTGCGCCCGTTGTCCAGGTCGCCGCAGACGAAGGTGCCGCCATGGAAATGCAGCACGAGCGGCATGGCCGCCGCTCCCTTGAGACGCTCTCCGTAGATGCGGGCTTTCACGGGCTCGCCGCCGGGCAGGTCGATGTGCAGATCCTCCTCTGCCACGGCGCAGCCGGCCGGGGAAGTGGCGGCGGACGCTGGGGCTTGGGGATTCGTGCTCATGGCAGGCCTTTCGGATCGGACGTGGGAAGTCTTTGGGGTGCGGCGTGGATCGAACTATACGAACGCCCGCCGCTTGCACGGACCGTGCCGATGCCCCTACTCTGTTTCCCGGGCAGCAACAATGGAGGGCTGGTTGCCGCACAGAATGCGGGGCCACAAGGCGGCCTGGCCATCGCCAGCCTGCCGCATCCCGCGCGCGCGGGATGTCAGCCCTTTTCGCACATCGATCCATGGACCAGATCCAGACCATGCGGGTGTTCGTGCGTGTCGTGGAGGCGGGCAATTTCACCCGCGCCGGCGACTCGCTCGGCCTGCCCAAGGCCACCGTGACCAAGCAGATCCAGTCGCTGGAGTCGCGGCTGCGCGTCAAGCTGCTCAACCGCACCACGCGGCGCGTGACCGTCACACCGGACGGTGCGGCCTACTACGAGCGCGTGGCGCGCCTGCTCAGCGACTTCGACGAGCTGGAGTCGAGCATGACCAACAGCAACGCCGCGCCCTCGGGCCGGCTGCGCGTGGACGTGGGGACCGCCATGGCGCGGCTCGTCCTCATCCCGCGGCTGCAGAGTTTCTGCGACCAGTACCCCGACATCCAGGTCGACCTGGGCGTCAGCGATCGTCCGGTCGACCTGATCGGCGACAACGTGGACGTGGTGATCCGCGGCGGAGAGATCGGCGACCAGTCGCTGGTGGCGCGGCGCATCGGCACCCTGCCCTTCATGACGGTCGCCTCGCCCGACTACCTGAAGCGCTACGGCGTGCCCCGCACGCCGCATGACCTGGAGCGCGGGCGGCAGCACGTCATCAATTTCTTCTCGCACAACTCGCGCCGGGTCTATCCGCTGGAGTTCCACAAGGATGGCGAGACGCTGGAGGTAACCGGCCCCGCCCGCCTTGCCGTGAACGACAGCAATGCCTACACCGAGGCAGCGCTCGCCGGCTTCGGCGTGGCGCAGATGGTGCGCTTCATCGCCGCGCCCTACGTGGCCCGGGGCGAACTGGTGGAGCTGTTTCCGGACTGGGAATGCCCTCCCCTGCCGGTGCATGTGGTGTATCCGCCCAACCGCCACCTGAGTGCCAAGGTCCGCGCTTTCGTGGACTGGACGGCGGCAGAGTTCGCCCGCAACCAGGATCTGGCCCGGGCGCCGGACACGGCAGCGGTCCGCGCCGGCTGACGTCGGCGCTCGCCGCTCTGCCCTGCCCGGCCGTGCCGGGCATCACTCCTCGTCGCCACCCATCTCGGTCGCGATCTCCAGCAGATCTTCGGCGCTGGGCTTGTCCCAGCCGGGGCCGAAGGTCGCATCGCCGAAGAAGCGCAGCATCTCCTGCCGCACCATCGGATGCTGCCAGCCGCTGGAACCTAGCCGCTTGATGATGGACGGATGGGCGCCGCGGCCCTGCAAGGTGAGCATCAGCTGGCCTTCCAGCTCGTGCTGGGTTTCCTCTGACAGTTGCTCGATGGCGGACAGGCAACGCTCGTTGGCGCGGCGAATCCACTCCGCCTGCCAGCGCTGGCGACGCTGCGACTGCTGCTCGCGCGCCGCCAGCGCCGCTGCGGCGGGATGGGCTGCGGCGGCCTGCGCCGCAGTATCGACCTGGTCGCTGCCCCGCGCCAGCAGCGCCTTGAGATAGCGGGCCGGATCCCGCAGCGGTTCGGGATAGGCCGTGTTCACCCGCCGCTCCAGCACATCGAGGGCCGAGCGCACCGCAGCCTCGTCGCAGCCCGCGGCCATCTGCTCGAAGGCTTCCTCGCTCACGCCCAGCGCGATGGCGCGGCTCACGGCGACCATGTCGACCGGCGCGGGCGCGCGGGCCAATGTGAGCGCAGACTGCTTCTTCCGGCCAATGTGGAACTGGATCTCGTCGATGAAGCGCCCCTGCTTGTGCTCGACCAGCTCGATCTCCAGATCGGTGATCGCATTGACTTCGGCGATGGCCGGCTTGAGGGTGTCGCGCTTGAAGATCCGGTATTCGAGGCGGTCGGTCTTCTCGGTGTGGGGATTACCGCTGAGCACCGGATACCACCAGCGCCAGGGCTGTCGCGCTGTCCGGCCGATGTCCTTGTAGCGGGTGCAGATCTCGTAGAGCACCACGCCCGCATGGGTGCGCAACTGGCTGATCACTTCCAGCCGAAGCCGCGCGAACACGCTCGGGTCCAGCAGTTCCTGCTTCAGGTTGACCGCATAAGACCACTCGACCCAGACCTGGCCGCGCTCCTTGCTGAGTCGCGCATGGGCCAGCAGGCCACTGACATTCCAGGCCGCGCCCTCCCCACTCGTGGGCGACTGCCACTCCACCGTGGTGGACACCATCGCTCGCAGGTGCTTCTTGATCAGCGCATGGTCGTTGCTGTCGAAATCCAGGCCGCGGACCACCGAGTCGAGCGGGGTCCGGAAGACGTCCTTTTCCATCCCCTGCTCCTGCGCCAGGTACAGGAGCACGTTGTAGCTCTTGCGCCCAAGGGTGGTGATTCGCGTCGACTTGGGAACGATGGCCAGCGTGTTGACGGCCTTGCGCAGCAGCTGCACGTCGTCGGAGACGGCCGGACCGCCGCCGCCCGCGGAAGCACGGGCGCGCACGATGTCGGGAGTCCGGAGGGTTCGAGCCATGGACGGTAATGTACGCGAGAGGTGATCGCGCCTTTCACCTGAAAGCGTTCGGATCCCGCTCCTGAAAACTCTCACGTGAAACCGGCGCCGCGCTTCGCTCAAACCAGCGCAAGCGGAGAGTTTTCGGGATTGCAGGCTGAAGGAGTCTGGGCGCAGCCACCTGGACACGGCGCGCCGCCCGGATTTCGGCCCTGGAGAGCCCTTCCCTCTTCCACAGCGCACCATAAAGCGGCGCCAGGCGCCTCGACGGAGGCCCACGGAGCGATGGCCCGCCCTTCTTTCCTGAAAACACTCACCTCAGACCGTCTCGCCGGGACCTCGCGGACTCATGAAAACACGCACCCTCACTACCGAAAAGTCTCCGTCTTCTCCCGTCTCCCTGGCTCTCAGCTCCCGATCCGTCGCCGTATCGTCCCGAATCCCTGCATCTCTTCGGCGCCAAGTGGTTGTCACCATTGGAGTTTCTCGAGGCTAAAGGTATTAAAGGAATTGAAGGACTTAGAGTCTTTCCTAAAGGCGATCCAACCCCCAGAAATCGAATCACACCGCAGATGCGGTGGCCTTGACGTTTTTCCAGCCATTTCACTGAATTCCGTCAAGTGACTCGGTAAACTCGAGCAATCAGGAGTTTCATATGGCATCTTCCCCCCTTCCAGCCCCTCGGCCCATCAGCCTGTCGGACATTGCCGCGCAGGCCGAACGCGCGGTTGCCATGATGGAGCAGATTCGCTCCGCCATGTTGGCGCCCACTGCCCGCAAAGAAGCCCCCATGTTCAGCCTCTCCCAGCTGGCCAGCCTGCTGGAGATGGAAAAAGGCTCGATTTCGCACCGGCTAGGCAAAGGCGACCTGCCCGCGGGGCGGCTCAACGCATCGGGCAGCCGACGGGAGTTCACGCTGGCCGAAGCGCGTCAGTGGGTCCGCGAATACCGCAAGGACCGCCTGCGGCCCGAGGGTGCCGAAGCCGTGACCATTTCCATTGGCAACTTCAAGGGCGGCGTGTCCAAGACGACCACTGCCGTCACCCTGGCGCAAGGCCTGTCGCTGCTGGGGCATCGCGTGCTGGTCATCGACACCGATCCTCAAGGTTCGCTGACCACGCTGTTCGGCATCCTCCCAGACACGGAAGTCGAGGAACAGGACACCATCCTGCCTCTGGCCATGGGAACGGAGACCTCGATTCGGTACGCGATCCGCTCCACCTATTGGGACGGCATCGACCTGGTGGCTGCCGCGCCCGTGTTGTTCGGTGCAGAGTTCGCGCTCCCTGCGCGGCAGACGCAGGAGCCCGGTTTCGAGTTCTGGCGGGTGCTGGACCTCGGCATCGATGACGTGCGCGGCGACTACGACGTGATCGTGATCGACACCCCCCCTGCCCTGTCGTACACGACCATCAATGCCTTCATGGCCTCCAACGGCATCATCATGCCGTTGCCGCCGAATGCCCTCGACTTTGCTTCCGCCTCGCAGTTCTGGAGCCTTTTCTCCGACCTGACCGGGGAACTGCTCACCAAACGCGGTTTGGACAAGCATTTCGATTTCATCCATGTGCTGCTGGCCCGGGTCGATTCGGCCGACGCCGCCAGTACGGTGATCCGCCAATGGATCGGCCAGACCTATGCGGAAAAGGTGCTCCCCGTGGAGATTCCCAAGACCGCCGTCACCGGGGTGGCCAGTGCTGAATTCGGCACCGTGTACGACGTCTCCCGCTACGACGGAAGCGCCCGCACCTTCAAACGTGCTCGGGACGCCTATGACAGTTTCGTTGGGCAGATCGAAGGGTCAGTCCGCGCCGTTTGGAACGGGCAGGCCGGGGTGTTGAACGGTTCAACACCCCCAGCCAACTCGCCTAAGGAGGGTCGTCGATGAGCAAGAAGCTTGCAGCCAAGGCCAGCCTGATCCAGCTGCCGCCCTTTCGCACGCCGCCTGCGGTGGCGGCCGCCCCGGCTGTCGACGAGCAGCCCCGCGAACTGCCGGTCAGCCCCACGGGCGGGCCGTCCGCGGCCAGCGCACCCAACCCGGAGGCGCGACCCAAGACCGCGCCCGGGTCCATGGCGGTGTTCATGGCATCGCAGTCGGCGGCGGTGAAAGAGGCGGAAGAGCTGAAGCTCAAGCTGCGCGCCTTCGAGGGTGCGGTGCCGATGAAGGCTTTGGATCCCCGGCGGATCCGCGCTTCCCGGTGGGCGAACCGGCATGCCAACGCGCTTGCCGACAAGGCGTTCGAAGAGTTGAAGGCGGACATCGCGTCGAGCGGGACGAACGTGCAACCTGTCTGTGTCCGTGCGCTGGCTGTAGGTGCCGATCCGTCGGCCGACTATGAACTCGTGTTTGGCCATCGTCGACACCGCGCCTGTCTGGAACTGGGCATCCCCGTCCAAGCCATCATTGCGGACATCGACGACAAAGGCCTGTTCGAGGCCATGGAGCGCGAGAATCGCGCCCGCAAGAACCTCAGCGCCTGGGAGCAGGGCATGATGTACCGGCGGGCGCTGGACAACGGGCTGTACCCTTCCCAGCGCAAGCTGGCCGAGGCAGTGGGCGTCGACTTGTCGCTGATCTCCAAGAGCCTTGCCTTGGCGCGCTTGCCCGATGCCGTGGTCGAGGCATTTCCATCGCCCCTCGACGTGCAGTTCCGTTGGGCACAGCCGCTCAGCGAAGTGCTGCAGCGGGACCCCGAAGGCCTCGTCGCACGCGCCAAGGAACTAAAGGCCAGCAAGGTGGCGTTGAATGCCAAGCAGGTGCTCGACGCCCTGCTGGGCCAGGCCGACAAGGCGCTGAACCGTTCAACATCCCCGGCTGAAAGACGTTTGGGCAGGGCAGGGCAGGGCGCTGTGCTGGCTGCGGACGCGACCGGACGAATGACGCTGCGCTTCGACCCGGGTGTTCTGACACCGACGCGTGAGGCGGCGCTGATCGACTGGTTGAACGCACAGTTCGGGGCAGATTGATCGCGCGCGGTGGTGTTGAACCGTTCAACACCACCATTTGGCGTCATGGTGCCGGGGCCATGACCAGTTGGAGGAGAGCGTTCATCCACCCTCCGCCTCGTGTCCCCGATTCCCAGAATTCTTCCTCGCGGGCAATGGCGCATTGTTCCGCCGATGCGTGTGCATTGGTTTGGTACTTCGTGTCGCCATTTCGTCCGCGCGCAACGTCCCCCCAAGGGGCAGACCCTGACCGTGCGTTCGGACCGCACTGGCATCGCACAGGTCCTAGATCAGATGCATCGCGAGACGCCCACTCTTGCGCCGTCCCGTTGCTATGCCGACTGGCCGAGTTCATCTTGTGCTCTCAAACATACGGTGGCGGTACTTGCCCCTCGAAGGTCGGGCGTTGGGCACTGGTGAGCCGCACTCGTCTATCGGCGCAAGAACGTGGGCATCCATTGCCGGGCGCTAGGCGTGCGCCGTCGAAGCCCCTATCAAAGCTGTCGGCAAGCGTCTGCAGGCAAAGTGCAAGCCTGCAGATGTCGCTTGCTCTCGGCCACGCGCCGCACAGGTACGCCTTCCTCTGATTGAGCACCCGCCGCAACTCGCAGCCGGGATGGGCTTGCACTCGGAAGGCGGGAATCTTGAGATCCTGTTGATCGGCAGGGCAGGGCAGGGCAGGGCAGGGCAGGGCAGGGCAGGGCAGGGCAGGGCAGGGCAGGGCAGGGCAGGGCAGGAGCCGGCCTTTCCACTGACCTCCGAGGCGGGCCGCGCCGACTTCGCTATGGCGAGACGTGGATGCGCCGGGGCAGGATCGCTCCGTCGATTCGGGCCTGTCCAAGGCTCCGAGGAACGAATGACCATCCGCGCCACGCTCCACCCGCGGCCCCGTGGATGTGCTGCTTCCAGGAGGCCGCTTGCGCGCTCAGCGTGCCCCTTCTCTGCCGACCGATGGTTCGACAGTCCCAGACCTCCGTCTGGCGGAGGCGCGTTCAAACGCCCATGCCCAATGCAAAAAAGTCCTTATCGATCAACCAGTTGCCAAAGAATCAGAAGGTCTTCGGAGAAGAAACCGGCGCTAAACCTCCAAAAAACCATGTATTGGTAATAAACTCAGAGTGTCGACCAGGCACCGGCTTCCCGTTCTACAACCGGAAGAAGCTGAGCGACGTGAAAGACGGTCCGTGCGCTCCACGACGTCGATCCCATGCCGCCCTCAAGCCGCCACCTTCCCGCCCATGACGCCTGCTCGCGCCCCTAAGGCTGACCCCGTCTCCGCACCCGCTGCCAAACCGCGTGCCCTGCATCGCGGCCACTTCGCCTTCATGCGGGCCGTCATCCAGGGCATCGACACGCGGCAGGCATGGTCGCGCTACATGCAGGGCGAGGACGACCGCGTGGACGAGCGGCTGATCCGCCGCGTCATCAACACCTACCGGGACGAGCTGGCAGCGGCGGCGCGCCGCCATGCGCGTCCGGGCACCGCCCGCCTGGTGCTGATGGACGCAAGTAGGCTCCCCGACGCCACCCGGGTCCGTCCGAGCCTGGAGGAGTTCGCGCTGGTGCGGGGTCTCGAAGACTTCTCGCTGGAGGACCAGCTCGCCGCCTTCGAGGAAGCCTGGGGTGCCGAGACGGAGGACCGTCGTCAGCAGTCCAAGCGCCGGCGGCTGGTGGACCGCCAACTGGAGGCGCTCTCGTGGCTGGAGGGGCTGGCCTCCCGCGCCCCCAGGGCCGACGACCCTGTAGAGGATTGGCTCGCGCCCGCACTGGCGCAGCGCGTCGCGGCGGCGGGCATGCCCACGTTGCGCAGCGTGGCGGACCGCATCCAGGCCGTCGGCGTGCGATGGTGGACGACCGTGCCGGCCGTCGGGCCCACCAAGGGGGCGCGCATCGTCGAGTGGCTGCGCGTCCATCAGCAGGAGACGGGTCTGGCGCTGGGCCCCCACGCCTTCGCGCCGATCGCTCACCTGGGCCGCGCCGCCTTGCAGCCCGTGGTGCCCCCTGCGACTGCGTTGCGTCCGCTCGAGAAGTTCGTGGTGCCCGAGGTGCTGCGCGGCAGGACCGGGCGCTTTCGGGCACCGCCGGCCACCTGCCGCATCTCTGCGTCCGATGATCTGGAGGCGGTGGCCGTCTGGCTTCAGGGCCGCGGCCGCCGCATGGGCGGCGGCGAGGGTGCGGCGCCCGCCGAAGAGACGCGGCGTGCCTATCGCAAGGAAGCCGAGCGCCTGCTGCTGTGGGCAGTCCTGGCCCAAGGAAAAGCGCTGTCCTCGCTTGACGAGGAGGACTGCGCCGCATACGTCGCGTTCGTCCGCTCACCACCCCCGGAATGGTGCGGTCCGCGTCACCATGAGCGCTGGTCGCCCCTCTGGCGACCGTTCGAAGGTCCTCTGCGCGCCGCGGCGCTGCAGCGTTGCATCGCCGTGCTGCGGGCGCTGTTCCGATTTCTGCACGACTGCGGCTATCTGACGCACGATCCATCAGGCGGGCTGCGGCCAGAGGGCGGGGGTGGGGTGCCCGACGCTTCCACGCCGAGCGCGGCCCAGCCCATGGCGCTGGATGTCCAGCAATCCTCCCTCATGGCTCCGGCGACGCCGGGCCTGGTACGCGCCCGGCGCGTAGCAGCATGGTTGCAGGAAACGGACGTCCAACCCGGCGCCCTGGCCCGCGCTCGCTGTGCGGATCTCGTTCCACCCGCGGCCACCGACGCTGCTGACACACCATGGCGACTGCGTGTGCAAGGAGAGCGGCGCGGCAGGCGCAGGGCGGCGCAACAGGATGCGATGGTGGAGGTGCCGGCCGCCCTGGTCGCGCAGCTGCAGTCGCTGCTGCGCACGATGGGCCGCCCGGCCGATCCGTGCGACGAGGTGAACGCGGAACTTCCCTTGATCTTCGATGCGCGCGACGGCCGCGTCGTCGGGCTGAGCCGAGAAGGTGTCTACAAGGCCATCAAGCGGCTCCTGCACCACTGCAGCGTCGGCATGCCCGAGCCGCAGCGGCAGGCGCTGCAGGCCGCATCCCCCCAGCGCCTGCGCCGACATCGGGCCCCTGCGCAGGCCCCTTCAATGAACGCAGCGGTCGCGGCCGCCAATCACTTGCGCGCCTGAGCGCCGCGCAGGCCCTCGGCATGCTGAAGGTGCTTCTGCACCACCGGCAGGGTCTTGGCGGCGTAGGCACGCAGGTCGTTGTCGCCTGTCTCGCGCTGTACGCGCTGCAGCTTCTCGACCGTCTGGCGATGGTCGGTCACGCCCACCATGCGGATGTACTGCTTGTCGAAGGCCTCGCCGCTCAGCGCCTTGAGGCCCGTGGCGACAAGCTTGTGCTTTGCGTCGGGCTCCGTCGGCAGCTCCACGTTCTTGCCGTGGGCGAGTTCCTGCAGCTCGGAAAGCGCCTTCTGATGGTCTTCCACCATCTGGCTGCCGAAGCGCTTCACGTCCTCGCTGCCGGCCTTCTCCTGCGCCAGGCGACCGGTCTCGATCTCGGCCATGTTGGCCTGGGCGAGGTCCCGCATCATGCGTTGGTCGGCGACCGCGACCCCGGGCGTCTTCTGGGCAGTGGCCCGCTGCGCGGGCGGCTGGGGCGCGGCGGGTGCGGTGGGCGAGGTCTGCGCCTGCTGGGCGGCGGCGTTGTGCAGCAGTGCGGGGCCGAGGGCGAGCGCGGCGGCAAAGCCCAGGGCATGCAGACGGGTGGCTTTTTGGCGGTTCATGAAGGTCCTTTTCTGAAAGAAGGGCGGCGCCGAAAAGCGCCGGCCTTCGTCCAGACTAGGCAGCCAGTCCGCCCTCTCCGTCGGACGATTCATGCCCCGGCGTGGGACCCCGGGGCCGGACCGCCGATCCCTTTGACTTACGGCGCCCGCGTGTCGGCGGGCAGGGCATACGCGCGCACGGCATCGCCTGGCTTGGTGCCCGTCGAGCCGTGACCACCCGCGGCCACGAGCACGTACTGGCGGCCGTCCTCGCCGGTGTAGCTCATCGGCGTGGCTTGGCCGCCCGCAGGCAGGCGGTCTTCCCACAGCTGGCGGCCGCTGCGCACGTCGTAGGCCCGCACGTAGTTGTCCAGCGCGCCGGAGTAGAAGGCCACCCCGCCCGCCGTCATCATCGGGCCGCCGATGCCGGGCACGCCCATGCGGAAGGGCAGCGGCAGAGGCGACAGGTCGCGGACGGTGCCGTTGCGGTGCTTCCAGGCCACCTGGCCCGAGCGCAGGTCCACGCCGGCCACATAACCCCAGGGCGGCGCCTGGCAGGGCAGGCCGACGG
The DNA here is from genome assembly GCF_003350475.1 of Pseudacidovorax intermedius. Taxonomy (GTDB): domain Bacteria; phylum Pseudomonadota; class Gammaproteobacteria; order Burkholderiales; family Burkholderiaceae_C; genus Xenophilus; species Xenophilus intermedius. Next base: position 252,836 of record NZ_QQAV01000005.1, on the reverse strand, counting down.
GCGACATGAAGGGCTTCATGGAGGCCGCGAAGGGCGCACCGAAGTTCTCATTGAGCGCGGGCAGGGAGCCCTTGGGCGGCCCGCCGTCCTGGACCATCAGCGTGGTGTCGTCGGGCCGCCGCACCAGCCGCGACACGAAGGCCAGGTACGTCGGTGTGGTGAAGGCCCAGCCGTGCTGCGGATCGACCGCGATCCCGCCCCAGTTGAAGACGCCGAAGTTGCCCGGGTAGATGATGGATCCCTGCTCCGACGGCGGCGTGAAGCGGCCTTCGTAGCGCAGCCGATGGAAGGCGATGCGGCAGGCGAGCTGGTCGAACATCGTCGCGCCCCACATGTCGCGCTCGGCCAGCGGCGGCGGCTCGAAGGAGAGGGCGGATTTGGGCTGCGTGGGCGCGGTGTGGTCACCCTCGGCGGCGCCCTGCGGCGCGGGCCGCTCGGTCACCGGCAGCAGCGGCTGGCCGGTGCGCCGGTCGAGCACGAAGAGCTCGCCCTGCTTGGTCGGCTGAACCAGTGCCGGCACGCGCTGGCCTCCGATGTCCAGGTCGATCAGCGTGGGCTGCGAGGGCACGTCGTAGTCCCACAGGTCGTGGTGCACGGTCTGGAAGTGCCAGCGCACGCGGCCGGTCGTCAGGTCGAGGGCGACCACCGAGGACGAGTAGCGCTCCACCGCCTCGCTGCGCTTGCCGCCCCACTGGTCGGGCGGCTGGTTGCCCATGGGAACGTAGACCATGCCCAGGGCCTCGTCCACGGACGAGATCGACCAGCTGTTGGGCGAGTTGGGCGTGTAGGTGCGGCCCGGGGGCAGGGGTGCGGTGTTGTCCGGATTGCCCGAGTCCCAGTTCCAGACCAGGTCGCCGGTCTGGATGTCGAAGGCGCGGATGACGCCCGATTGCTCCTTGGTGGACGCGTTGTCCAGCACCGTGCCGCCCACGATGATGAGCCGCTCGGTCACCACCACGGGCGACGTGGAGTAGTACGCACCCGGCCGCACGTTGGGCATGTGGCGCCAGAGGTCGATCTGCCCGCTGCCGCGGCCGAAGTCGGCGCACACGGCGCCGTTCTCCGGGTTGAGCGCGATCACGCGGCCATCGGCGGTGGGCATGAAGAGCTTGGCGGGGCAGCTGGGCGCCGTGGGTCCCTGGCGCGCGGCCACCGGAAGGGGCTGGGTCGCGGGATGGCTGTCCTCCTGCTTCGAGTTTTCGCCGGTGGGCGCGTTCATCGGGGCCGGGTTGGCCGCAGTGCCGGCGCCGGGACGTGCCGGCGCAGGTGCGGTGGCGGCCTCTGTTGCGGGTTGTGCCGCCGTCTCGATGGCGCTCTCTGCCACCGACGCGGCGTGGTACGAAAGGCCCCGGCAGGTCAGGTGCTGGAGTGCGAGGTCGCCCGCGATCTGCGGATCGAAACGCCACAGCTGCTTGCCGCTGGTCGCGTCGAGGGCGATGACGGACTGGTGCGGCGTGCACAGGAAGAGCCGGTTGCCGATCTTCAGCGGCGTGACTTCGAAGGTGGTCTCTTCAGGATCGCCCGGCCGGCCGCGCAGGTCGCCGGTGTTGAACTCCCACGCCAGCTTCAGCTGGTCGACGTTGGCCGGCGTGATCTGCGACAGCGGTGAGTAGCGCTGGCCTTCGCCCGTCCGGCCGTAGGCATGCCATTCGCCGGGTGGGACGGCAGGGGAGGGCGGCCGCGCCGCCGCGGCAGCTGCTGCCTGCAGCTCGCCGTCGACCTCATGCGGAGTGCGGAACCAGGAGGCCACTGCCAGCGCGGCCGACGCCATCAGCACCAGCCCGAGTGCCGCCCTGCCGCGACCCACCGCCGCGCTCGCGGGCGACGCCACGATCTTCGGCCGCAGCCCGCGTTCCAGCGGCCGGGGGCGCGCGATGTCGCGCGACAGCGCCCGGCGCATCCAGGGCAGCACCAGCCAGAGGCCGAGGACGAAGAGCACGTCCAGCCGCGCGGCCAGCGGCCACCAGTCCAGCCCCACCTCCCACAAGGCCCAGGCGGCCGAGCCGAGCAGCAGGGCGGCGTACAGCCACAGCGCCGATGGGGCCCGCCGCATCAGCAGGATACCGGTCACGGCAAGCAGCGCGCCGGCGATCAGGTAGTAGGCGCTGCCCCCCAGGGTGAGCAGCCAGACGCCGGCCGCGGCCAGCGCCAGGCCGAGCAGGAGGAAGACGACGCCGGTGATGCGTGCCATGGGAGCCTTTCGCGATGAGGCGCCGCATTCCGCGGCCCGGCGGGCACGCGTCGACGGCGCAGGAGGTACACGCCGATGAGGTTGCCGCCGACAGGGCCGCTGCGCTGTCGGTCATCGCCCGGCCGGTCTGTCGTCATACGCGGGGAGCTGCGGCGATGGCGATGCGGTCTGGGATCGGCGCCGGACCTTTGGCATCGACACCATGGATGCCTTGGCGGCGGGGCGCGCGCCTGCGCGTCACACCACAGCTTCGGGGCCCAGCAGCACGCGGTCGTACCGCCTCATTTCCCCCGGCTCCACGCCCATCCATCGCGCCACCATCTCGGGCCGGGTGCCGCGGCGCAACTGCCGCAGCGCGAAGGTGTGCCGCAGCCGGAACGAGCCGCCGGCGCCGCCGCGTCCTGCCACGCCAGCGGCTTCGAGCACTTTGCGTGCGCACTGGTATTGCGAATCGGCCAGCCACGGCTTGCCGGTCCGGGTGGAGGGGAACAGGAACTCGCCAGCGATGCGCGAGGCCGCGCGCACTTCCAGCCAATGGTGAAGCAACTCGGCCGCCCAGGGCGCGACCGGCGTCTCGCGTGCCCGGATCGTGCCATTGGCGGGCACGCGCAGCTTCCAGGTGCGGGCCTTCGGTCCCACGCCGTTCATCACGGGTGACGCCAGGGTGAGGGCGCGCACATCGCTGGGCGCCAGCCCGGCACCCAACTGGAGCGCGACGGAGGCGCGGTTGCGCACCTCCTGCCAGGGCAGGCTGGCGAGGGCGGCGGGGTCCTGGCCCGGGCGGGGCCGAGCGGCGGACAGGTGGGTCAGCAGCTGCCTGGCCTCCTGGGGCGTCAGCACCTCGGGTGGCGGGTCGGCCTGTTGCGATTCGGCATAGCGCACCTGGGGATTCGCGCGGACCCAGTCTGCAGGGGCGCGATTGGGACGGCGGCCGGTGCGGCTGGCATGGTGGGCGAGTACCCGCTCGATCAGCCGCATCAGCCGCAGGGCGTAGCGGGGCGAGAGGGACTGGTCCGACGCCTTGCGGCCATAACGCGCCGCCTGGAAGGCATGCAGGTCGCGCGGGTCGACGGCGTCCAGCCGGACGGCGGGGGACTGGCCGATGCACCAAGTGGCAAAGCTCTCCCACATCGCGCGGTAGACCTCGTGGGCCCCTGCCTTGCGAAGAACGCCGGCACCCTGCTGGTCGGCAGCCCATGCCTCGAAGGCATGCTGGAAGTCCACGGAGATCGGGGGAAGGGACGTGTCGATCATGGGAGGGGAGACACCATAAAAATAAGTTAACGGTCGGAGTGTCTTCTGGATTGAAGGCCAGCCTGTTTGGGTGTTGTGTTTGCCGTTAACTTATTTATTGACCGACCTGCTCGGCTCCTCCACCGATGGCTGGCACGGCTCGTCAACGCCCGCTGACGTAAACACCTCCCCAATCCGGGACGATCACCCGCGTTAACCGCCCGCGCACCATGTCCCAAGAAAACAACCCGCTGCCCATGACCCGGGCGCCCGACGGCATCGTCCGGGCCCACACACTGCCGCACAAAGGGCTGGTTCGGCACGCCAGCCCCTTGTCACTGCTGGTACTGGGCGGGGTGCTGCTGCTGGGCGTATCAGGTCTGCTCGGTCATGCGGGAATGGACCGCGATACGTACCGCAGCGACACGCTGTCCCACACCCTCGATGTCGAGATGCCCGTGGTGATCCGCACGGGTGACTTCTTCGAGACGCGGTTGCACGTCAAAGCAGGTGCCGACATTGCGAAACTCACCCTGGCCGTACCGGTCGGCCTGTGGCGGGAGATCACCGTCAACGCGATGGTCCCTCAGCCCGAGTCCGAAAGCGCCGACGGCGAGGCCTACACCTTCGACTTCGGCCCGCTTCGCGCCGGCAAGGAGATGCGCATCAAGATCGCGGCCCAGGTCAACCCGCGCCTGCATGGCGTCCTCGAAGGCGACCTCGAACTGCGCGATGGCGAACGTGTTCTGGTGCGTGCGCCGCGCCGACTGCGGGTGCTGCCCTGATGGAAGTCGTCCTGCGCGCCACCGCCATGTTTGCGGTCGTGTACCTGCTGGTGCGAGTCCTCGGCAAGCGCGAACTGGGGCAGATGACCCCCTTCGAATTCATCGTCATGGTCGTGGTGGGCGACCTGATCCAGCAGGGCATCACGCAGAACGACTTCAGCCTGACCGGCGCCACGCTCGCGATCAGCACCTTCGCCTTCTGGGGCGTGGTGCTGAGCTGGGCCGCCTACCTGTCGCCCAAGGCCGAGCGCCTGCTGGAGGGAGAACCCCGCGTGCTGATCCAGCACGGCCAACTGCTGGAACACAGCCTGCGCCGCGACCGGCTGACGCGCTCGGAGATCGAATCAGAGATGCGCCTGGCGGGCATCGCATCAATGGGCGACGTGGCCTGGGCCGTGCTCGAACCCAACGGAAAGATCAGCTTCATCAAGCAGGAGGAGGGCGCGCAGGAGCCATCCCGGCAGCAGAACGACCAGGCCGCGGGCTGAGGCGCCACCCGACCCCGCCACGTGGGCCGTCGACTTTGCGAGCAGGCGGCTCTTGCGGCCTAAGATGGCCGGCTTGCCGCATCACCCCTCCGTGCCTGCCATGAACGACGCCCTTTCCCACGCCCTCGAAGCCACCCTTGCGCGTTATGCGGCGCGCAATCCAACCAGCGCGCGCCTGCTCGACGAAGCAGCCACGGCGATGCCCGGTGGCAACACCCGAAGCGTGCTCTTTCACCCACCTTTCCCCCTCGCGATGAGCAGGGGCGAGGGCTGCCGCCTGTGGGACGAGGACGGCCATGCCTACCTCGACGCCCTTGGGGAGTTCACCGCTGCCCTCTATGGCCACTCCAACGCGCACATCCGCGCGGCCATCGCCGATGCGCTCTCGGCGGGCCTGAACCTGTCGTCCCACACGGCGCGCGAGGCGGCGCTGGCCCGCGAGATCCAGCGCCGCTTTCCCGGCATGGCGCTGCTGCGATTCGCCAACTCGGGCACCGAGGCCAACCTGCTGGCACTGGCAGTTGCCAAGGCCCACACCGGCCGCGGCAAGGTCGTGGTGTTCGAGGGTGCGTACCACGGCGGCGTCCTCACCTTCGGCGGCGGCCCCTCGCCCATGAACGTGCCGCACGACTTCGTCTTCGCGCGGTACAACGACCTGGGTAGCGTGCAAGCCCTGCTGGCCGACCATGGCCCCGACGTGGCCGCCATCCTGGTCGAGCCGATGCTGGGCGCCGGCGGCACGATCCCGGGTGACCCCGCCTTTCTGGCCGGCCTGCGCGCGCTGGCGACCGAGCACGGCGTGCAACTCATCTTCGACGAGGTCATGACCTCGCGCCTGTCCTTCGGCGGACGCCAGGCGCTGCTGGACATCGCCCCCGACCTGACCACGGCCGGCAAGTACCTGGGTGGCGGCCTGTCCTTCGGCGTCTTCGGTGGACGCGCCGAAGTCATGGCCCGCTTCGACCCGCGCCGGCCCGATGCCCTGGCCCATGCCGGCACCTTCAACAACAACGTGCTGACCATGGCAGCCGGCCTGGCCGGGCTGACGCAGGTACTCACGGCCGAGGCGCTCGATGCGCTCAACCGCCGCGGTGATGCGCTGCGCGAGCGCCTGAACGCCACGCTGGCGGACCAGGCCGTCGACATGCAGTTCACCGGTCTCGGCTCCCTCATGACGCTGCATGCCACGGCCCGGCCGGTACGCTCGCCGGCCGACCTGGCCGGCACGGACGGCCGCGCCAAGGACCTGGTCTTCTTCGCCCTGCTCGAACGCGGCATCTTCATGGCCCGCCGCGGGATGATCGCGCTCTCGCTGCCCTTCGGCGACGCCGAGTGCGACACGCTGGCCGCCGCCTTCGAGGACGCGATCCGCACCCATCGCGACGTGCTTCCCCGCCGCTGAGCGCATCCTTTCGGCAGCGCCCTCGCCACGACCTGTCACAAACGGCCCGGCCCATCCGTCTGCCGGACATGAGCGACACGACCGACCTGTTCCTGCGCCTGCGGCCCCGGCTGCATGGCATCGCCTACCGCATGCTCGGCTCGCCCGCCGAGGCGGAGGACGTGGTCCAGGACGCCTGGCTGCGCTGGCAGTCCAGCCCGCACGACGCGCTCGCAAGCGCCGAGGCCTGGCTGGTCACCATCACCACGCGCCTGGCCATCGACCGGCTGCGCAGTGCCCAGCACCAGCGCGAGCACTATGTCGGCACCTGGCTGCCCGAGCCTCTGATGGCCGACGGGGCGGCGCCCTCGCCCGAGGCCCTGCTGGAGCGGGCCGACGACCTGTCGGTCGCCTTCCTCGCGGTGCTCGAACGCCTGACCCCGGAGGCCCGCGCGGCCTTCCTTCTGCGCGAGGTCTTCGATGCGGGCTACGACGAGGTCGCCCGCACCCTGGGCAAGAGCGAGGCCGCCTGCCGGCAGATCGTGCACCGGGCCCGCACCCAGTTGCAGGACGCACGGCCCCGCCATCATGTGCCGCCCGAGCACCAGTTGCGCCTGCTGCGCGGCTTCGCCGACGCGGCTGCCAGCGGTCAGTTCGCCGACCTGCAGGCCTTGCTGGCCGAAGATGCGCAACTGGTCAGCGACGGCGGCGGCAAGGTGCCGAGCTTCGGCGTTCCGCTCGTGGGGTCGCGCCGCATCGCCCAGCTCTACTGGGCCGTGCACCGGCGCCATGGCGCGCGCGTGCGTTACGAGGTGGTGGTGCTCAACGGCCAATGGAGCGTGCTGCGCTTCATTGACGAGGCGCTCGAATCGGCCCAGACCTTCCAGACCGATGGTCAGCACATCCAGGTCGTCCATACCCAGCGCAATCCCGACAAACTGGCCCGCATCGCCGCCGCACTGGGCCGGCCACTGGCCGCTGTCACAGGGGCCGGGTCCCGCTCGTCTTGAGGGTGTGTTCCAACCCTCTTCGAGATGACCGCCATGACCCTGCACGCCCAACCCCGACTCTCCTGGATGCGCATCGCGCCCAGGCCCTACCAGGCCATGATCGCCGCCGGCGCCACGCTGGCCGAGTCCTCCCTCGGACCGGTGCTCATCGAGCTGGTCAAGACCCGCGTCTCGCAGATCAACGGCTGCGCCTTCTGCCTCGACATGCATGTGCGCGACCTGCGCAAGCTGGGCGAGCTCTGGCAGCGAATCAACAGCCTGGCCACCTGGCGCGACGCGCGCCTCTACACCGAACGGGAGCGCGCCGCGCTGGCCTGGGCCGAAGCCCTGACGCGCCTGCCCGATGGTCACGCAGGCCACGACGAGGTCTTCGACCACCTGCGCGCGCATTTCAGCGAGCAGGAGATCGTCGAGCTCAGCTGGGCCATCGCCCAGATCAACGCCTGGAACCGCATGGCGGTCGGCATGAGCGCGCCCGTGCCGGCGCAGGACATCGCCTGACGGCCCGCCACGACGCTGCGGCGCCACGTCGCCCCGACGGCCGCACGCTCAAGTCTCGGGCACCGTCATCCAGCGACCCAGGGCCTGCAGACCGGGCGGTGTGACCGCGAGCGAACGCTCGCCGTCGCGTCGGCGCAGCCAGCCGGCATCCAGGCAATGGCGCAGCAGCGCAGTGGCCAGCGGGCCCGCCAGATGGTCGCGGCGCTCCGACCAGTCCAGGCATGGCTTGGCGATGGCGGCGCCGGCCGGCTTCGCCTCCAGCCCGTCCAGCCTCACGCCCAGGGCCACCAGCGCCTCACCGCCCGCCGCGGTCAGGCCGTAGCCGCCGGGCACGCTGCGCAGCCAGCCCTGCCGCAGCATCGCGTCCAGCATCTGCACGCCCAGGCGCCCGGCCAGATGACCGTAGCAGCTGCGCGCGCAGCGCAGACGAAGCCGCGCCGGGCTGGACCAGGCCCGCGCATGGCCTTCGCGCTCGGCCACCAGCGCCAGCGCCTCCAGCACGCGCAGGATGTCCTCGCCCGCGAGCCGGAAGTAACGGTGACGGCCGCGCACCTCGGCCGTCACCAGGCCTTCGGCCTCCAGCCGGGCCAGGTGGCCGCTCGCAGTGGACGCCGCCACGCCGGCCGTGCGCGCCAGCTCGCCGGCGCTGGCCAGGTCGCCGCCCATCAGGTAGGTCAGCATGCGGGCGCGGGCGGGCTCGGCGATCTGGGCCGCGACCCGGGCGATGCGGGGTTCGTCGGTGGGGGAGGTCATCCTGCGATCTTCTCAGCGCGCGGCGTCGTGCGCATGGTGCATGGGGTGCGCCTCGCGTGAGTCCGCCGGCGCCTCGGCACGTTCGTCGAGTCCGTAATCCCGCAGCACCTGGGCCACGCGCAGCCGGTAGCCGCGGAACAGGCCGCCGCGCCCGACTTGCTGCGCGCCGCGGTGGGCAGGCCGGTTGCGCCACTGCCGCACCGCTTCCTCGTCTCGCCAGAAGCTCAGCGACAACAGCTTGCCGGGGACGGACAGGCTCTGGAAGCGCTCCACGGCGATGAAGCCATCGATGCCGCGCAGCTCGCCCGCCAGCCCTGCGGCGATCTGCAGGTACTGGTCCGTGCGGCCGTCCTGCGGCTCGACCTCGAAGAGGACGGCGATCACGCCGCCGCTCCCGCGGCGGGCGGCGGCAGCTCGGCCGGCCGCAGCCAGGCCTCGGGCACGACCTCCAGGAAGCGCCGCTCCTCCCGCAGGATGAAGCGCTCGCGCTGGGCATAGGCAAAGTTGGCGCGGCCCTCGGCATCGTCGCGCAGGCGGGCGCGGTAGGCCTCGTAGGCGGCCAAGCTGTCGAAGGCGACGAGGCCCCAGGCCTCGACATTGGAGCCCTCGTGCGGCAGGAAGTAGCCCAGCAGGTGGCCGCCGCAGCGGGGAATGATGCGGCCCCAGGCCTGGGCATAGAGGCGGAAGGCCTCCTTCTGGAGGGGGTCGATCTCGTAGCGGATGAAGCAGGTGAGGGTCATGGGCACTCGAACTGATGAAGTGCCCCGAGCGTAGGCGCCGCGTGCGGGCAGATGCTTCGGGTTGGGCCGAAGCGTCACGGCGCATGCGGTGACCGCGCCGCTACCCGCGGCGCCGAGTCTTCGCCCTCAGTCCGGCAGACCGTCCAGCGTGGTGGGTTGCGCGACGGAGGTGCGGTTGCCCGTCTCGCGGTATGCCGCGGCGGCCACGTAGGCAATGCGCCGCACCCGCATGATGGAGCCCAGCGGCCGGTGCGCCGCCAGGCCGTGCCAGGGCGAGAAGGCCATGCCGTCGTCGATGGCCTTGACCCGCGCTTCGCTCCAGGCGTTCTGCGGCCCGGCCGTCACGCGGGCCACCGTCACGTAGGGACTGCGGTCCTCCGGCCACTCGACCGTCGCGTCCTCGATGGGCATCGGGTCGAGGTCGGTGCACAGCTGCACCTGCAGCGCCCATGTGCCGCCCTGCGTCCGGAAGTGCTCTACAACGGCATCGCGGATGGCGTTGGGGCTGTCGCCCATATCCAACACCTGGTCCTTGAGCGCCCGCAGCTCCGGCGACACCGGCGTCAGGCGCAGCTTGGCCATGTACGTGCCGTACAGCATCGGCACCTGGGTGAAGAAAGTCTCACCGAGCAGGTGCGTGAGCGGATGCGCACCCATGGACTTGAGCGCGCCGCTTTCTGCACCCACGGCCTCCAGTGTCTTCTCCACGCCGCGCAGGGCCGCCGAGAGCAGCTCCTTTGCCTTGGGCGCACGGTCGGTGGTGGCGGCCAGCAGCTTGAGGTTGCCCAGGAATTTCTTCGCATTGGGCGTGCGGAACACGGGCCCGTTGACCATGACGAAGTCCTGCGTCACCTCCCCCTCGGAGCCTTCCATGCGCTCGCCCGGCACGCCCACCAGCTTCAGCGCCACGCCGCGGGGTGTCGACACCTTGTCGCTCAGCAGGTCGCCCGGCGGCGTGGACAGGCGCATCACGGCCGGATAGTGCGCCGGCGTGGCGAACAGGCCCTGGGCGTACCCGGGCGGCAGGCCCGACAGCACCTCGACCTCGGCACGAAGAAGCCCGTGCGACTTGGCGTGCACGCTCCGGTAGGCGTGACCTTCGTCGCGATGCACCTTTTGCGCGATCGCGATCATGGTTTCGCCCAGCTCGCGTGCGGTCTGCAGCTCGTCGTCCTCGGTGTGCTCGAACTCGGGCCGGTAGGCCAGGGGCGCGACGGCAGCGGGGGAGGGTGGGGTCATGGGATGGCGTTCTCGGGTTGGACGAGGATGGGCACCGACTTGTAGGCCGGCACATGGCTGCCTTCCGCGTGGTGCCACAGCGGCACCAGCGGGTTGCATTCGGGGTAGTAGCCGGCCACGCAGCCTTCGGGAATGTCGTAGGCGCGCACGGTCAGGCCGCGCACCTCGCGCACCACGCCGTCGTCTGCGGCCGTGCGCACGTCGATGCGCTGGCCGGCCTGCAGGCCGTGGCGGGCGATGTCGGCCTCGTTCATGAAGAGCACATTGCGCGTGCCGCTCACATCGCGGAAGCGGTCGTCCAGGCTGTAGATGGTGGTGTTGAACTGGTCGTCGCTGCGCATCGTCATCAGGCGCAGCGTCTGCGGCGGGTGGCCCGGTGCATCGGGGTCGGCCACCAGCGCGCCGGGCACGATGAAGTTGGCCTTGCCCGTGGGTGTCTTCCAGTCGCGCTCGCGCGCCGCGTTGGGCTTGGGAAAGCCGCCGGGCAACACGAAACGGGTCTCGAAGTCGTGGAAGATCTTCGGATAGGTCGTGGCGATGGCGGCGCGCACGCGGGCATAGTCCTCGCGCCACCCGGCCCAGGGCACCTGCGCCGCATCGCCCACCGTGGCCTCGGCCAGCGCACTGACGATGGCCAGCTCCGATCGGAAGCGCTCGTCGGCCGGCTCGGCCACCCCCTGCGAGGCGTGGATGAAGCCGGTCGAGTCTTCCATCGACACACGCTGTTCGCGACCTGCCTGCCGGTCGATTTCGATGCGGCCGATGCAGGGCAGCAGGTAGCTCGTCTCGCCGGGTACCAGGTGGGTGTGGTTGAGCTTGGTCGCCACATGCACGGTCAGCGCCAGCCGAGACCATGCGGGTTCCAGCCGTGTGTTGTCGGGTACCGAGCGCAGCAGGTTGCCGCCCAGGTTGAGCATGGCGCGCACGCTACCGTCCAGCACACCCTGGCACGCCCCCACCGTGTCCAACCCCTTGTCCCGCGGCGGCTTGAAGACGTACTGCGCCGCCAACTGGTCCAGCGGCGCGAGCTCCGGCTTTTCGGTGATGCCCACGGTGCGTTGGCCCTGCACGTTGGAATGGCCGCGGACGGGGCAGATGCCAGCGCCCGGCCTGCCCATGTGCCCGCCCATCAGCAGCAGGTTGCACAGCATCTGGACGTTCTTGACGCCCAGGCGGTGTTGCGTAAGGCCCATGCCGTAGACGGCGATCACCGCCTTGGCGCCGCCCAATACGGCGGCCACGCGCTCCAGCGCGGCACGCGCCAGCCCCGACTCGCGCTCGATGTCTTCCCAGGGCTGCTGCATCGCCCACGCGGCGAACGCGTCGAAGCCGTGTGTGTGCTGCGCAATGAATTCGCGGTCCAGGCCTTGGCCGCCAGCTACGGCCGAGGTGAGCAAGGCCTTCGCCACGCCGGTCATGGCGGCCAGGTCGCCACCCACCTTCACCTGCAGGTACTGCGTGGACACCGTCGTCGACGCCGGCGTGAGCATCTGCATCGGCGACTGCGGGTCGACGAAGCGCACCAGGCCGGACTCACGCAGCGGGTTGAAGCTGATGATCGGCACGCCCCGGTCGCGCGCCTCCTTGATCAGGTGCAGCATGCGCGGGCTGTTCACGCCCGGGTTCTGACCGACGAAGAGCAGGCAGTCGGCCTGGCCGAAGTCCTCCAGGTGCACCGTGCCGATGGGCACGCCGATGCTCTCCGGCAACGCCACCGAGGTGCTCTCGTGGCACATGTTCGAACTGTCGGGCAAGTTGTTGTTGCCGTAGACGCGGGCGAAGAGCTGCCACGCATAGCTGGTCTCCAGCGAGGCGCGGCCCGAGGCGTAGAAGACCGCGGACTTCGGGTCCTCGGCGCGAAGGGCCCGCAACCGGGCCGCGATGTCCGCAATGGCCTCGTCCCACGTCACCTCGACATAGCGGTCGGTCGCGCGGTCATAGCGCATCGGCGCGGTGAGCCGGCCGCCCGCCTCCAGGTCATGGTCCGACCAGCCGCGCAGCTCGCTCACCGGATGGGTGTCGAAGAACTCGGGCGACAGGCGACGCGAGGTCAGCTCCCAGGCCGTGGCCTTGGCGCCGTTCTCGCAGAACTCGGCCACCCGGGGCTCGGCCGGCTTGGCCCAGGCACAGCTCACGCAGGCGAAGCCGTCGGTCTTGTTCTGCTGGAGCAGGGCACGCGTGATCAGCGCGGCGTTGCCTTCTTCCAGGGTGTAGCGGGCCACGGCCTTCAGCGACTGCCAGCCGCCGGCGGCCATGGGTTCTTGGGGATCGGTGGAGCTTCGGGTCATCGCATGAGCGTCGGACCGCCTCACGCATCGCCGCGTCGTCCCGGGCGCGCCCGCTGCGTAGGCCAGACGGCCAGCCCGTGTCATCTACCGCGCCGGCGGGGCCGCCGCGCCCCCGGATGGTCAGCCTGCGTTCAGCTCACTGGCGGCATCTGCTGCGCGACGGCGACGATCTGCTCGCGCACCCAGCGCACGCCAGGGTCATCGTCGCGCAGGCGGTGCCACTGCAGCACCTCGGTCAGCCGCGGCGTGGGCATGGGCGGCGACAGCAGCCGCAGCGGCATGGCCTGCACGAACTGCTGGGCCAACCGGGTCTGGATGGTAGCGATGCGCTTCGTGCCCACGATGAAGCGCGGCATCAGCAGGAAGCCGTGAGCCACCACCTCGACGCGACGGTTGCCACCATGCTCGTTGGCGTACCACTGCTCGAACCACGGGTTGGCGCCCAGGTCGGCCTGATAGACAACATGACCGAGTTCCACATATTGCGCGGCGCTGATGCCATCGGCCAAGGCGTCGTTCTGCGCACAGGCGACGACGTGGTAGGTGTCCTCGAACAGCAGCTCCTGCGGATGGTCGGCCAGCGTCAGGTGCGCGGGTGTGACCAGCAGGTCCACGCGGCCCTGGTCCAGGTCCTGCGCCATGGCGGCATGCGTGGGCCGCACGTCGAAGCTGAGGCCCGGCGCCATCTGCGCGATGCGGCGCAGGGCCTCGGCCATCAGCACCTGCACCACGTAGTCGGAAGCAATGACGGTGAAGTGCCGCCGCGCCGTGGCCGGGTCGAACTCGGGCTGCACGCCCAGCGTGGCATCCACCTGCAGGATGATCTGGCGCACCGGCGCGATCAGCGCCTCGGCCCGCGGCGTGAGCTGCAGCGTGCGCCCGACGGGCACGAGCAGGGCGTCGCCGAAATAGTCGCGCAGGCGCGCCAGCACGCCGCTCATGGCCGACTGCGTCATGTGCAGCCGCTCGGCGGCGCGGGTCACGTTGCGCTCGGCCAGCAGCGCGTCGAGCGCGGCCAGCAGGTTGAGGTCGATGCGTTGGTAGCGCATACAGGTCGTCTCCGGTGGGGCGCCGATCATAAGGAGGCGCCTCGCGAAGGCGGGCCCGGGCTGCGCACGCATATGGCGGGAGCCGATCCATCGCGCCGGCCGATGGCTGGCATCGGCCGAATCTGTTGGTCTTCGTGGCGGCGCCGAAACACACTGCGGCCCGCTTCGAGATTCCCCATGACCCGAGACAACCCCCTGCGCGGCTGGCAGGTTGACCGCGCCGCCATCCGCCATGTCGGCCGCGACCTGCAGCGGCCCGAATGCATCCTGTGCCAGCGCGACGGCACCGTGTGGGCGGCCGACGCCCGCGGCGGCGCCATGCGCATCGCGCCCGACGGCAGCCAGCAATTGCTGGCGCCGGCCGCACCGGCCCAGCCGGACGCCATCGACTTCGACCAGCGCTATGTGCGCAGCGAAGGCTCGCTGCCCAACGGCATGACCTTCCTGGCCAATGGCGAGCTGCTGATCGCCAACTGGGGCACCGACGCGGTGGAGGTCATGGACCGCCAGGGCCGCGTGCGCCGCCTGTTCGACCGCATCGACGGCCAGCCGCTGGGCAAGGCCAACTTTCCGCTGCGCGACCGGCAGGGCCGGCTCTACCTCACGGTGACCACGCGCATGCAGCCCTGGACCGAGTCCATCAACGCCCGCGCCACCGACGGCTACATCGCCCTCTTCGACGAACACGGCCAGGCCCGCATCGTGGCCGACGGCTTCGAGGGCACCAACGAGATCCGGCTGGACGATGCGGGCGAATGGATGTACGTGGTCGAGAGCAATGCCCGCCGCATCTCGCGCCTGCGCGTACGGCCCGACGGCACGCTGGGCGAGCGCGAGGTGTACGGCCCGGCACGGCTGCCCGGCTTTCCCGACGGCTTCGCCTTCGATGTCTTCGGCAACCTCTGGGTCACGCTGATCATGACCGACCGCCTGGTCGCCATCACACCCGACGGCGAACTGCTCACCCTGCTGGACGACGGCAACCCCGCTGCCACGCAGTCGCTCGATGCCCACTACGAGGCCCGCACGCTCACGCCCGAGATCATGGCCGCCGCCCACGGAACGCTGGCGCCGTGGATGGCCAGCCTCAGCTTCGGCGGCCCCGATCTGCAGACCGTCTACCTCGGAAGCCTGCGCGGCACCACCCTGCCCAGCTTCCGCGCCCCGGTGGCCGGCCAGGCCCCCATCCACTGGAACGAGGACTTCCCCGCATGAAACTCGCCACCCTCAAGAACGGCCGCAAGGACGGCCGGCTGGTCGTCGTCTCGCGCGACCTCCGGCAGGCCGTCGACGCCGCGGCCATCGCGCCCACCCTGCTCGACGCGCTGGAGCGCTGGCACGAGACCGAGGCGCCGCTGCTGGCGCTGTATGTCCAGCTCAACGCCGGCAAGGCCGGGGGTGCCTTCGCCTTCGACCCGACACAGGCCGCCGCGCCGCTGCCGCGGGCGCCGCAGTGGTGCGACGGCTCGGCCTTCCTCAACCACGGCCGGCTGATGGAGAAGGCCTTCAACATCGAGCCCGCGCCGGATTCGGACCGCATCCCGCTGATGTACCAGGGCGGCTCCGACGACCTGCTGGGCCCGCACGACGACCTGCCGCTGCCCGACGAGGCCCACGGCATCGACTTCGAGGGCGAGTTCGGCGTGATCGTCGGCGACGTGCCGCTGGGCTGTCCCGCCGCGCTGGCACTGCGCCACGTGCGCCTGCTGGTGCAGATCAACGACGTGAGCCTGCGCGGCTTCGGCCCGCGCGAGATGCGCACCGGCTTCGGCTTCTTCCAGGCCAAGCCTTCTTCCAGCTTCGCGCCGGTGGCCGTCACGCCCGACGAGATCGGCGAGGCCTGGCGGGACGGCCGGGTGCACCTGGACCTGACCGTGATGCGCGGCGACGAGCGCTTCGGCCATCCCAATGGTGGCGAGATGAGCTTCGGCTTCGACCAGCTGATCGCGCATGCGGCCTTCACGCGCCGCCTGACGGCCGGGACCATCGTGGGCTCGGGCACCGTCTCGAACGCTGGCGGCCAGCGCGGCTCGGCCTGCATCGCCGAGCGGCGCGCCATCGAGCTGATCGAGCACGGCGCCAGCCGCACGCCCTTCCTGCACTTCGGCGAACGGGTACGCATGGAAGCGCAGTGGCAAGGCGCACCGGTCTTCGGCGCCATCGACCAGCGCGTGGTGCAGGCCCTGCCGCCCACCGCCTGAAGGAGCCTGCCGCCATGCCCCGCTTCGTCGACCTGTCGATCTACCTCGAGAACGATGTGCTCTCCGACCCGCCGCCCCTGGCGCCGAAGATCACCTACCAGACCCACCAGGACACGCTGCCCGAATTCCTGCAGATGATCCCTGGCACCAGTGCCAACGACTACCCCGAAGGCCAGGCCGCCGCCGCCGAGTGGGTGACGCTGACCACCCACAGCGGCACGCACCTGGACGCGCCCTGGCACTTCCATGCCACGCAGGACGCCAAGGCCGGCGGCGCGCGGCCGTCGATGACCATCGACGAGATTCCGCTGGACTGGTGCTTCCGCCCCGGCGTGAAGCTGGACTTCCGCCACCTGCCCGACGGCCATGTGGTGAGCGCGGCCGAAGTGGAGGCGGAGCTCGGCCGCATCGGCCATGTCCTGCAGCCGCTGGACATCGTGGTGGTCAACACCCGGGCCGGCAGCCGCTATGGCCACAGCGACTACGTCAACACCGGCTGCGGCATGGGCTACGAGGCCACCATGTACCTGCTGGAGCGCGGCGTGCGGCTGACCGGCACCGATGCCTGGAGCTGGGACGCGCCCTTCTCGTACACCGCCCAGCGCATCGCCGAGACCGGCGACGCCTCGCTGATCTGGGAAGGCCACAAGGCCGGCCGCGACATCGGCTACTGCCACCTGGAGAAGCTGCACAACCTGGAATCGCTGCCGGGGCATGGCTTCACCATCTGCTGCTTCCCGCACAAGATCCGCGGCGCCTCGGCCGGCTGGACGCGGGCCGTGGCGATCTTTCAGGACTGATCAGGCATGCGAGTCCTCGTGACCGGTGCCGGTGGCTTCATCGGCGCGCATGTGCTCGCGCTGCTGCACCGGCAGGGCCAGGTGGGCGGCCGGCGCATCGACGTGCTGGCCGCGGCAGACCAGCGGCTGGGCACGCTGCCGGCCGGCGTGGTGGCGCTCGAAGGCGACCTGGGCAGCGACGAGCTGCTGGCACGCATCGCCGCGCTCGCGCCGGACCTCTGCTTTCATCTGGCGGCCGTGCCCGGCGGCGCGGCCGAGGCCGATCCGGCCCTGAGCCGCCGCGTCAACCTCGACACCACGCTGGACCTCTTCGACACGCTGGCCGCGGCCGGCACCGGCCATGCGCCGCCGGTGGTGGTCTATGCCAGCACCATCGCCGTCTACGGCAGTGCGCTGCCCGAGCTGGTGACCCCCCAAACGCCGCTGCGGCCGCCGCTGATCTACGGGGCGCACAAGCTGGCCTGCGAGGTGCTGCTGGCGGACTTCTCGCGCCGCGGCCGGCTCGATGGGCGCTCGCTGCGACTGCCCGGCATCGTGGCCCGCCCGCACGCGCCTTCGGGGCTGGTGTCGGCCTTCATGAGCGAGCTGCTGCATGCCCTCGCGGCCGGCGAGCCCGTCACGCTGCCCGTGGGGCCCGAGGCCACGGCCTGGTGGATGTCCGCCCGCCGCTGCGCCTGGAACCTGGTCCATGCCGCCACCATGCCGGTCGGCGACGACCCGGCCCGCGCCTGGCCACTGCCGGTGCTGCACCTGTCGATGGCCGATGTCGTTCAGGCGCTGTCGGCCGAGTTCGGCGTGGACGGCCACGCCCTGGTGCGCCATGCGCCGCAGCCGGACGTGGAGGCCGTGTTCGGCCGCTATCCGCCGCTGGACGACCGCATACCCCGCGCCCTGGGCCTGCGCGACGACGGCGACGCGCGGGCGCTGGTGCGCCGGGCGCTCGCACCGGCCGGCGACACCGGCGACTTTTGATTTCACCCCATTCAGGAGACCTTCTTCGATGACCGATTCCGCCTCGCCCTTCGCCCATCCCACCCGCCGCACGCTGCTGCGCGGCGCCGCGGCCCTGGCCGCTGCGCCGCTGGGCCTGGCCGGCACGGCCGCCCACGCCCAGGCCGGCTTTCCCTCGCGCCCCATCACCTGGGTGGTGCCCTATCCGGCCGGCGGCTTCGGCGACGCGCTGTCGCGCATGCTGGCGCAGAAGCTGTCGGCCAGCCTGGGCCAGCCGGTGGTCATCGACAACCGGCCCGGCGCGGGCGGTCAGATCGGCGCCAACTTCGTCAAGCAACAGCCGGCCGACGGCCACACGCTGTTCTACGGCGACCTCGGCCCCTTCTCGATGAACGCCGGCCTGTACCCCAAGCTGAGCTACGACACGCTCAAGGACTTCATGCCGCTCACGCGGCTGCTGGTCTCGCCCACCGTGCTGCTGGTGCCCACCGCCAGCCCCTACCAGAGCTTCGCGGACTTCGTGCGCGCCGCACAGGCCGGCGGCGCAGGCCTGAACTACGGCTCCTACGGCATGGGCAGCCAGCCCCACATCTGGATGGAGATGCTGCGCGGCCAGATCAAGGGCAACCTCACGCATGTGGCCTACAAGGGCGGCGCCCCGGCGGTGCAGGACCTGATGGCCGGCCACATCGACGCCATGCTGGACGTGTCGCCCAGCGCCATCCCGCTGGTGCGCGAGAACAAGGCGCGCGCCCTGGCCGTGGTGGGCAGCGACAAGCGCCTGCCCCAGCTGCCGCAGGTGCCCACCATTGCGGAGCTGGGCATGCCCGCGCTCAACATTCCCGGCTGGACGGGCATGGTCGTGCGTGCCGGCACGCCCGAGCCCATCGCCAATCGGCTGCACGACGAGCTGGTCAAGGCCGTGACCGCGCCCGACGTGGTGCAGCGCTACACCGACCTGGGCCTGATCGTCGCGCCCAGCTCCCGCGCCGAGTTCGCCGAGCTGATCCGCACCGAGACGGCGCGCTGGGGCCAGGTGATCCACCAGGTCGGGGTGAAGCTTGAGTGAGGCTTCGCCGGCGCCGCGCCTGTTCGCACTGGACGGGCAGGTGGCCCTGGTCACGGGCGCAGCCGGCGGCCTGGGCCGGGCGATTGCGCTCGCCTATGCGCAGCACGGCGCGCGGCTCGTGCTGTCGGACCGCAAGGGCGACGGCCTGCGCGAGGTGGCCGCGCGCTGCGAGTCGCTCGGCACCGCCGTGCACACCGTGGCCGCCGACCTGGCTGAGACCGCGCAGGTGCAGCGCCTGGCCGAACAGGCCCAGGCCGCCTTCGGGCGCATCGACCTGCTGGTCTGCAATGCCGGCATGCAGGGCCCGGCCGGACCGCTGCTGGCGGTGCCGGCAGAGGACTGGGCGCGCGTGTTCCAGGTCAACCTGGCCAGTGCCCACGCGCTGTGCGCCGCGCTGGTGCCAGCCATGGGCGCACGCGGCCACGGCCGCGTGGTCCTGATGGCCAGCATCGCCGCGCTGCGCGGCAACGGTGCCATCGGGCTCTACGGCCTGAGCAAGGCCGCCCTGGCGCAGATGGCCCGCAACCTGGCTGTGGAGTGGAGTCCGCGCGGCGTGTGCGTCAACGCCATCGCCCCAGGTCTGATCCGCACACCGCTCGCCGACGGCCTGATGGCCAACGCCGCCTTCATGGCCCGGCGCCTGGCCGCCACGCCGCTGCGCCGCGTCGGCGAGCCGCACGAGGTGGCGGGCGTGGCCGTGATGCTGGCCTCGGCGGCCGGCGGCTTCATCACCGGGCAGATGCTGGTGGTGGACGGCGGCACGCTCATCTCGGACGGCAGCTGACCTGCGCCGACCATCCCTACAGCAGGCCTCATCCAAGAGGCAGGAGACAGGCAACCATGTTCAAGTACTTCCCCACCAACTACGTCTGGAACCTCTCGGTCGACCTTGCCATCGAGATGGGCGCGCGCATCGGCGAGATCGAGACCATGTGCGCCCCGCTGCAGGACGCGGCACGCCAGCCCGATGCGGCGGCCACGCTGGCCTTCCGCCACAGCTGGGAGGCCATGGCCGACCGGCTGTGCGAACTGGCGGCCGAGGACGAGGCCCGCGGCCGCCTCATCTCGGCCGGCGACAAGCTGGGCCGCGCGGCCACCTACCTGATCACCGCCGAGCGCCTTCAGGCCCATGGCGCGCCGGGCCGTGCCGCGCTGTACCGGCGCTTCCTGGACACCTTCGCCCGCGGCATCGCGCTGGCGGGCGAGAACTGCGAGCGCGTGGAGATTCCCTACGAGGGCGGCGTGCTCGCCGGGCTGTACGTGCGCGCCCAGGGCGTGTCTGGCCGCGCGCCGGTGCTGCTGCAGCTCAACGGCCTGGACTCGACCAAGGAGATGAAGTACCGCGTCGGCCTGCCGCACTGGCTGGCGCAGCGCGGCATCTCGTCGCTGGTGCTCGACCAGCCCGGCACCGGCGAGGCACTGCGCCTGCACGGCATGACGGCCCGCTTCGATGCCGAGCACTGGGCCAGCCGCGTGGTCGACTGGCTGGAGGCACGCGAGGACATCGACCCGCAGCGCATCGGCTGCGAAGGCGTCTCGCTGGGTGGCTACTACTGCCCGCGGGCCGTGGCCTTCGAGCCGCGCTTTGCCTGCGGCGTGGTCTGGGGCGCCAACCATGACTGGCGCGACGTGCAGAAGCGCCGGCTGGAAAAGGAGGGCAGCTTTCCCGTGCCGCATTACTGGGAGCATGTGCGCTGGGTCTGGGGCGCCAGGGACATGGACGACTTCATGCGCATCGCCGAACAGGTGCACCTGGACGGCGTGGTCGAGAAGATCCGCGTGCCCTTCCTGGTCACGCATGGGCAGAAGGATTCGCAGATCCCGCTCAAGTGGGCCGAGCGCACCTACGAGCAACTGGTGAACAGCCCGAAGCGCGAGCTCAAGATCTTCACCGACCGCGAAGGCGGCGCCCAGCATTCCAGCTTCGACAACTCGGCCAACGCCGGCGCCTACATCGCCGACTGGGTGGCCGAGACGCTGGGCGGACGCACCACCGCCGCACGCTGAACGAAGAACGACAAGGAGACATGACCATGGCATCCACCCGCCGCCATATTCTCGCCGGCATCGCGCCGCTCGCGTTGCCGCTGGCCCTTCCGACCTCCGCCTTCGCGGCGGAAGAGAGCAGCTACCCGCAGCGTCCCATCAAGCTCGTGGTGCCCCAGCCGCCCGGCGGGCCCTCGGACATCGTGGCCCGCTTCCTGGCCGAGAGCATGCGTGCGAGCCTGGGCCAGCCGCTGGTGATCGACAACCGGCCCGGTGCCGCAGGCCTGATCGGTACGGCCGCCGCCGCGGCGGCGCCGGCCGACGGCTACACGGTGCTGGTCACCTCGCGCTCCAACCACATCATTGCGCCGCTGGTGCAGCAGGGCGCCACGGTGCAGCCGACACGCGACCTGATGCCGGTGGGCCTGGCGCTGCGGGCGGTGGGCATCCTGGCGACACCGGCGCGCTCGCCCTGGCGCAACCTGCGCGAGCTGGTGGCCACCGCCAAGGCCCAGCCGGGCAAGCTCTTCTACGGCAGTGCCGGCATCGGCGCCACCAACCACATCGCCCTGGAGCAGTTCAAGACGCTGGCGGGCATCGAGCTCGTGCATGTGCCCTACAAGGGCTCGGGTCCGCTCATCACCGGCCTGATGGCGGGCGAGGTGCAACTCGCGCTGCTGGACTTCGCCTCGGCCCAGCCGGCGCTCAAGGGCGGCAGCATCGTGCCGCTGGCGCAGACCGGCCTGCGGCGCCTGAGCTCCATGGCCGAGGTGCCCACGCTCACCGAAGAGGGATTCCCGCGCTTCGATGCCTCCTTCTGGATCGGCCTGGCCGTGCCGCAGGGCACGCCGGCCGCCGTGATCGCCCGGCTGTCGAAGGCGCTCGACACCGCGCTGGCCGACACCCAGATGAAGGCCCGGGCCCAGGTCAACGGCTGGGAACTGGCCGGTGGCGGCCCCGCGCCCCTGGAGGCGCTGATCCGGCAGGACATGACCGACTTTCCACCGCTGGTGCGCCGGCTCGACCTGAAGGCCTGATCGCCTGATCGCCTCCTCGCCCGGTCGCCGCACCACGACCATGCCCGGCCCGCCAGCGGCCGGCGTGATCCATTCCTTGAACATCACGAGACAAACGACATGCGCTTCTCTTCTCTTTCGCGACGCCATCTGTGCACCGTGGCCGCTGCGTCGCTCCTGGCCGCCGGCCTGCCGGGCGGCATGGCACTGGCCCAGTCCCCCTATCCCGCCAAGGCCGTCAAGCTGGTGGTGCCCTTTCCGCCCGGCGTCTCGCCCGACGTGATCGCCCGCCTGTGGGGCGAGGGCTTCACCCGCCTCACGGGCCAGCCGGTGGTGGTCGAGAACCGCCCGGGTGCCAGCACCATCATCGGCGCCCAGGCCGTGGCCAATGCACCGGCCGACGGCTACACCCTGCTCTGGACGGTCAACAACACCTTCTCGATCAACCCCTACGTCTACAAGAAACTGCCGTACAAGGCCGAGGACTTCGTGCCCGTCACGCGCATCCTCTCGGTGCCCTATGTGCTGGTGACCTCGGTGGATTCGAAGTACCGCACGCTGCAGGACCTGGTGCGCGAGGCCAAGGCCCGGCCCGATGCGCTCAGCTATGCCAGCGCAGGCATCGGCCAGGGCACGCACGTCGCCCTGGCACGGTGGCTGAACCAGGCCGGCCTCAAGATGACCCATGTGCCTTACAAGGACCAGTTCGTGCCCGACGTGATCGCCGGTCGCATCGACGTGGCCCTGGACGCCAGCACCGGCGCCATTCCGCAAGTGCGCGCCGGCAAGGTGCGGGCCCTCGGCGTGACCAGCGCGCAGCGCATCGCGGGCCTGCCCGACGTGCCCGCCATCGCGGAGCTGTACCCCGGCTTCGTCGGCGACTCCTGGCATGGCATCTTCGTGCCCAAGGCCACACCCGACGCGGTCCAGGCCGCGCTGCTGGCCACCTCGCAGAAGATCATGGCCGACCCGGCCTTCCGCGCCAAGCTGCTCGACTACGGTCTCACGCCCGTGGGCGAGGGGCCCGAGGCCTTCCGCAAGTTCCTGGACGAGGACGCCCGCGCCTGGGCCAAGGTGGTCAAGGACAACCACATCACGGCCGAATGAGCGGTCGGCGGCGGCCCATGGCCTGTGGGGCGCGGAGCGGGACACGCCGCGCATCCTTCATTCGATCCGGATCCTGGCCTCGGTCACGATGCGCCGGTAGAGC
Source organism: Pseudacidovorax intermedius (assembly GCF_003350475.1). GTDB lineage: Bacteria > Pseudomonadota > Gammaproteobacteria > Burkholderiales > Burkholderiaceae_C > Xenophilus > Xenophilus intermedius. The sequence continues at coordinate 229,945 of NZ_QQAV01000005.1, read as the reverse complement.
GTCATGTCCTCGGCAATGGCGCGGCTCAGCTGGCCCGGCTCGCCACTGGCTGCATTGAGGCCCAGGTCTTCCAGGGTCCGGCGCAGGCCCGGGTCGGCCAGGGCCGTGGCCGCTACGCGTTGCAGCTTCTCCGTCAGTGGCTGCGGCAGGCCCTGCGGGGCCAGCAGCCCGACCCAGGAGTCGAGCGTGAATTTGGGCAGCCCGGCCTCGGCCACCGTGGGAATGTTGGGCAGGCGTGGGTCACGCCGTGAGCCGGTCACCGCGATGGTGCGCACCTTGCCTGCGTCCGCATAGGCCTTCGACGCCGCATCGAAGGTCAGATCCAGCAGGCCTGCCGCCACGTCGGCCGCCGCCGCCGCGGTGGACTTGTAGGGCACGTGCACCATGTTCGTTCCGGTCAGCAGCTTGAAGTACTCGCCGCCGAAGTGGGTGCCGCTGCCCTGGCCGGCGCTGCCGTAGCTGAGCTTGCCCGGGTGGCTGCGGGCATAGTCGATCAGGCCCTGCAGGTCGGTCACCGGCAGCTTGTTGCTCACCACCACCGGCAGGCCGTAGGTACCGGCCATTGCCACGGGCGCGAGCAGCCGCGTCGGGTCGTAGCGCGCCGTCGGGTCGACGATGGGCAGGATGCTGTAGCTGGTGTTGGTGAACAGCAGCGTGCGCCCGTCGGGCGTTGCGCGTGCCACGGCGTCGATGCCGATGCGCGAGCCGGCGCCGGGGCGGTTCTCCACGATCATCGTCTCGCCCAGCAGGCGCGACATGCGCTCGGCCAGCGCGCGGGCGGCCACATCGGTCACGCCGCCCGGCGGAAAGGGCACCACGATCTTGATCGCCTGCGGCTGGGCCAGAGCCGGCCCGCAGGCCAGGGCGCCGAGGCCGAGCAGCAGCGCGCGGCGGAGGAGGGAGGGGTGGGCTGTCATGAGGTGTCTCCGTCGTTGTCTGTCCTGGGGATGGCGTCCTCAGCCGCCGGCGGGCGCCAGCCCGTCCCAGCAGAGGTACTTGATCTCCATGAATTCGTCGATGCCGTGGCGCGAGCCCTCGCGGCCCAGGCCGCTCTGCTTGACCCCGCCGAAGGGCGCCACCTCGTTGGAGATGAGGCCGCAGTTGATGCCCACCATGCCCGATTCGAGCCCGGCCGACACGCGCCACAGGCGTGCGGCATCGCGACTGTACAAATAGGCTGCCAGGCCGAACTCTGTGGCATTGGCCATCTGCAGCGCCTCCTGCTCGGTGTCGAAGCGGAACACCGGCGCAAGCGGGCCGAAGGTCTCTTCCCGCGCCACGGCCATTGCCGGTGTTGCGCCGACCAGCACCGTGGGCTCGAAGAAGCGACCGCCCAGCGCATGCCGCCCGCCGCCGTGGGCAATATGGGCGCCGTGCGCGCAGGCATCGGCAATGTGGGCCTCGACCTTGGCCACGGCCGCGTCGTCGATCAGCGGGCCGAGCTGCGAGCCGGCCTCCAGCCCCGGGCCCACGCGCAGCTGCGCGACCCGCCGGACCAGGCGCTCGACGAAGGCGTCGTGCACGCCCGACTGCACCAGCAGGCGGTTGGCGCTGATGCAGGCCTGGCCGGTGTTGCGGAACTTGGCGGCCACGGCGCCTTCCACGGCCGCATCCAGGTCCGCGTCGTCGAAGACCAGGAAGGGCGCGTTGCCCCCCAGCTCCATCGAGCACTTCTTGATGGTGTCCGCCGCCTGGGCGAGCAGCAGGCGCCCGACCTCGGTGGAGCCGGTGAAGGTGATCTTGCGCACCAGCGGATGGGTGCACAGCACGCCGCCGATGGCCCGCGTGTCGTGGCCGGTGAGCACGTTGAAGACGCCGTCGGGCACGCCGGCGCGCCGGCCCAGTTCGGCCAGCGCCAGCGCGGTCAGCGGCGTCTGGCTCGCGGGCTTGACCACCATGGTGCAGCCGGCCGCCAGCGCCGGTCCTGCCTTGCGGGTGATCATGGCCGCGGGGAAGTTCCAGGGCGTGATGGCCGCGCAAACGCCGATGGGCTCGCGCAGCGTGACGATGCGGGCCGTGGTGCGCGGCCCGGCCAGCACCTCGCCGGCCACCCGGGTCGCCTCTTCGGAGAACCAGCGCAGGAAGGAGGCCGCATAGTCCACCTCGGTACGCGCCTCGGCCAGCGGCTTGCCGCCTTCGAGCGTGATCAGCGTCGCGAGGTCTTCCCGGTGCGTCACCATGCCGTCGTACCAGCGCCGCAGCACATCGGCTCGTTCACGCGCCGTGGTCGCGCGCCAGCGCAGGAAGGCGCGCTGGGCGGCCTCGATCGCGGCCTCGGTCTCGGCCTCGCGCAGCCGCGGCAGCTCGGCGAGCAGCGTGTCGTCGGCCGGGTTGTGCACGGCCGAGCGGCCATGGGGCGTCTCGTCGATCCAGCGGCCATCGACGAAGGCCGCGCTTCGCAGGAGGCAGGCGTCCTGGAGCAGCGATGCAACGGGCGATGCGTTCAGCATGGATGGCGCCCCGTCATGAAGGCGCTGTCGGCATCGGCCGTGACCGGCAGGCCCGAGGCCACCAGGCCCTGCCGCAGCATCTTCATCAGCCGGTCGGGCACCCGCATGGCGGGCCCGCGCAGCGGCCCCCCGTTGAAGCCGGCCAGCCAATCCTGGTACTTCCACATCGTGCGGTTGAGCACGCCGGTGCCGCCCGCGTAGGTCTGTGCAGCGGCGCCATTGGCATTGCGCGCCGGGCCGACGCGCCAGTAGGCCTCCATGGCGGCGTCCCATTCGCCGCGACGGGCCAGCTCGAAGGCGCGCGGGTAATAGTGGCTCATCCACTGCGTGTTGCTGGTGCCCGAGAACTGCAGCTGCATCAGGCTCATCATGGGAATAGCGTCGCCCTCGATGGGGCAGCTGATGACCACCTCGTCGCGGAAGTGGCGGTACATCTCGCACAGCCCGGCGATGAGCGGGAAGCCCTGCTCGGACTTGATGGCGACGATGTTCGGGCAGTCATCGAGCAGCCGGCGCACCAGGCTCACCGACATGCCGGCCGGGTGCACCCGCTCGAAACCCCACAGGGGAATGGGAAAGAGCATCACCGCCAGGTCGGTCGCCTCGCAGAAGGCTCGGGTGTAGTCGTAGATCTCCTGCTCGGTCGTGGGCCAGAACTGGGGCGGGTACGACAGCAGCACGATGTCGGCGCCGGCCTTCTGCGCCAGCTGCACGGCCTCGATGTTCTCGGCCAGCGTGCCGAAGGCGGCATGGAAGAACAGGCCCATCTCCTGGCCCACGGTGTCGCGGGCCCAGGCGGTGAACTGGGCGTTCTCCTGCGGCGTGATGGCCACCTCGCTGCACAGCAGGGTGTAGCGGTAGCCCAACTCGCGCGCCAGGGCCACGTCATGGCGGATGCCGGCTTCGTTGAGCCGCTTGAGGTCGGCCGAGTAACTGGGAATGGTCACGGCCGAGCAGCCGGTCAGGTGTTCGCGCGCCCAGGCACGGGCGTCTTTGCGGGCATAGGAGGGCATGGAAAGTCTCCGGTGGAAGGGAAATGGATTCGTCACTTGGCAACCGGCACGATGGACCGCGCCAGTGCCTGCCCGTGGCCGCTGGCCAGGGCACGTTGGAGCAGCACCTCGGCCACGACGACGTCCTGCAGCGCCGAGCCGACCGACTTGTAGAGGACGATGTCCTCCGCCTTGCGGGGCAGCCGTCCGGCCACGAGTTCGGTGAGCGGGTGCAGGCGGTCCTCGAAGGCCACGCCGGCCGACCGGGCGGCCAGCATGTCGCCCGTGTCGTGCGCCACTTCCTCGGGCATGTCGGCCACGATGAAGGCGCTGCGGGCCACGGTGTCCGCGTCGACCTCGCGCTGCTCGGGCAGGGTGGAGCCGATGGAGACGACGGTGGTGCCGACGTCCAGCCAGCGGCCCTGTAGCACCGGTGTCTCGTCGCGGCTGCGGGCGGCGCACAGCACCACGTCCGCGCCGGCCACGGCCGCTTCGGCACTGGGGCTGGCCTGCACGTCGTCGCACAGTTGCTGGTGGAAGTCCGCCGCGAAGGCCTTGCGGCGCTGAGGCGTGGGGCTGTAGACCCGCACCCGCGACAGTGCGCGGGCGGCGGCCAGTGCCGACAGCAGGCCCCGCGCCTCGAAGCCCGCACCGATCACCGCCACGCTGAGCGGCCGCCGGGGCGCTGCGGCATCCACGGCCAGGGCCGCCGTCGCGGCGGTGCGGATGCCGGTGATGCGGTTGCCGTCGATGAGGGCGGCCAGCGCGGTGGTGCGCTGGTCGAACAGCGACACCAGGTAGCTCGCGCACCGCGCCGTCATCGACGCGGCGATGAGCTTGCAGCCCATGTGCGCGCCGGTGGGCGAGACGGCGCTCAGTCCCCGCAGCCAGAGGCCGTCGCCGCGGGCCATGGAGCGAGGGGGCACTGCTGCCGGTGCGGTCGGTTGGGCATAGGCCTGGCGCAGGGCGGCGATGGCGGCCGGCCAATCGGCCAGTTGGCCCACGTCCTCGTCACTGAGGAACAGGGTCGGCGGCGGCGCAGAAGCCGCTTCTGAGTGGGGCGAGCCCATGGTGTCTCCTTGGAAAGAGACCCGATGCTAAGGAGCCCCTGCCTCCCAGGCGAGCGCATCGGCGCGAAAGCAGAATTCGCGCAAACGCAAAGCGGAGAGACTCAGCCGTGCAGCCGCAGCACACCCGGCGCCAGCGTGCGCAGCAGCGCCGCCACCGAACGCGTGGCCAGCGTGCTCGGCCGTTGGGCCGTCTCGGCCAGTACGACCGCGCGGGTGAGCGTGGGGCGCGCGATGCGCACCACGGCAAGCTGGCGCGCGAGCGGCGCGTCGAGCGTGCCGGCGGTGATGGCCACGCCGCCGCCACTGGCCACCATCTGGTGCTGGAGCCGGATGGAATCGGCCTCGAGCGCGCAGGTCAGCGCGACGCCACGGTCCCGCGCCAGCTTCACCAGCCGGGCCCGCAGCGGATGCGGGTCGCTCGGCAGCACCAGCGGCAGACCGGCCAGCTCATCGAAGGAGACGGTCTTGCGCCCGGCCAGCGGATGCTGGCGCGGCATCACGAGGTTCAGGTGCAGCCGCGCAAGCACGGGCTCGGTGGCGTCGTCCGGCGTGTCGGTCTCGCGCAGCAGCGTGGCCATGTCGAGCCGGCCCTGGCCCAGCCACTCCTCCAGCTGGCCGCTGGCGCCCTCGGTCAGGTGCAGGCGCACCTCGGGCCATCGCCGACGCACCTCGGTGAACAGCGGCCCGGCCAGCACGGCCACGGTGGAGGGCAGCAGGCCGAAGCGCACGTCGCCCATCGGCAGTCCGCTGCGGGTGCGCATCTCGTCGGCGAGTTGCGCCGCGTCGCGCAGCAGCGCCTCGATGCGCGGGCGCACCTGCTCGCCGAACTCGGTCAGCACCACGCCGCGGCCGGTGCGCCGGAACAGCCGGGCCCCGGCATCCGCCTCCAGCTGGGCAAGGGTGCGGCTGACCACCGAGGCCGGCATGTCCAGCGCGACGGCAGCGCCCGTGACGCTGCCGGCCTGGGCGATCTTGACGAAGAGCTGCCATTTGGCGTCCAGGATGGTGGGGGTTGCTGCGGCCATGCCGGGATTGTGCGCACCCGCGCCATCCGTATTCGCCTACAAAAGGCCAGCCTTGGAGCTGGATGTCGGTGCGCCATGCTCGCCGCACGGTGTCGCCTACCGCTCGGCCGTGCCGGGCAGTGCGTCACCCTGCCTGCTGGAAGGAGCCCTGCATGAGCCTGTCCGACCTCATCCGTACTTACCGGGAGCGCCTGGTCGACGAATGGGCCAGCTATGCGTCGGCGCAGATCAAGGCCGCACAGGTGCTCAGCCGGGACGATCTGCGCGACAGCGCCGGCAAGCTGTTCAGCGCCATCGCGGACGACATGGAGAAGATCCAATCCGAGAAGGCCCAGCGCGACAAGTCGCATGGGCTGCGGCCTGGCAACTCCGAGGCGATCACGCGGCATGCGCTGGTGCATGCGGATGCCCGGTTGGCGCAGGGGTTCTCGCTGCTGGCCCTGATTGCCGAGTACCGCGCGGCGCGTGCCAGCGTCATGCGGCTGTGGGCCGAGAAGGGCGCCAACGAGGCGACGGACGCCGAAGAGATCGTGCGCTTCAACGAGGCCATCGACGAAGCCCTGAATGTGTCGGCCAACTCGGTGGAGGACCAGCTTCACCACGGCCGCGACCTGTTCCTCGGCGTGCTGGGCCACGACATGCGCTCGCCGCTGGGCGCGATCATGTCGGGCTCGCAGGTGCTGCTCAAGGACGACCACCTGTCGCCCGTCTAAACCAAGGTCTCCGCGCGCATCTACAGCAGCTGCGTGCGGCTGCGCCAGATGCTGGACCAGCTGCTGGACTTCACCCAGACCCGCCTGGGCCGCGCCCTGACCCTGCACCGCCAGCGCACCGACCTCGGCCCCGTCGCCCGCCATGTGATCGACGAGCTGGAGGCCTATCACCCGGCATCCACCTTCGTCCTGGAGCGCGACGGGGACCTCAACGGCGACTGGGACGCCGGCCGCCTGGCGCAGGTGATCTCCAACCTGGGCGGCAATGCCGTGCAGCACGGCCGCGCCGAGCGGCCGATCACCGTGCGGCTGCAGGGCTTGGCCGCCGAGGTGCGGGTGTCGGTGCACAACGAAGGACCGGCCATCCCGAAGGAACTGCGGGCGCGCATCTTCGACCCGCTCACACGCGGCGCCGGTGGCCGGCTGCCGCCGCACAAGGGCAGCATCGGCCTGGGGCTCTACATCTGCCGCCAGATCGTGCTCGCGCACGGGGGCACCATCGAGGTGGCCTCCGACGCGCAGGGCACCACCTTCCGCTTCACGCTGCCACGCGAGACCGCGCCCGAAGCGGCGCTGGCGCTGGCACCCGGCCCGCAGCGCGCTGCGCCATGACGAAGATCGGCAACGCCAACAACGCACAGCCGGCCAGCACCGCGAATGCCAGGCCGAAGTGCCCCTCGCGTCCGACCACACCGTTGGCCACCCCGGCACTCAGCGCCGCACCGACGCCCTGGCAGGTGAGCACCAGGCCCAGCGCCAGGTTGTAGCGGCCGGAGCCGCGCACATAGCGCTCGACCATCAGCGGCGTGGCCACGCCCAGCGCACCGGCGGCGATGCCGTCCAGCACCTGCACCGGCAGGTTGGCCCACACGCTCGGAAAGGCCCAGGCCAGCAGGCCGCGAACCGGCAGGATCAGGATCGCGAGATAGATGAAGGCCGACAGGTCCCAGCGCCGGCTGCGCGACACCCACAGCGCCACCGGCACCATGGTGAGCTGCGCCACCACGATGGCCACGCCGGTCCACAGCAGCGGCGCCGCATCCGGCTGGGTCGCCGCCAGCCGCTGGTTGAGCAAGGGCAGCATCGCGGCATTGCCCAGGTGGAAGAGGGCGCAGGTCAGCGCGAAAAGCCACAAGGCCTTGTGGCGCAGCAGGTCGCCGAAGCCTTCCGGCGCCGCAGGCGACGTTGGCCGGCCTTCCGAGCGCGGGGCCGCGTCGACGCCGCGCGCGGCCGCATGGTCGATGTCACCAGCCCGGATGGCCACCACGCACAGCAGCGCGCCCACCGACATGGCCAGCATCACGGCCATCATCCAGGGCGCCCCGAACAGGTGAGCCACCACGCCGGCGCCGAGCGCCGAGACGATGTTGCCCGCATGGCTCCAGGCCTCGTTGCGGCCTGTCTGGCTGCGCAGGCCTTCCTGCCGCGCCAGGCCAAGCGTGAGGCCGGCCAGCGCAGCGGCGAGCAGGGCCCCTGCCGCGCCGGCCACCGCCTGCGACGCGATCAGCAGCGCCGGCGAGCGTGTGGTGAAGGCGAAGGCGCTGCCCAGGAGCACCAGCACCACGGCGACGCCGAGCAGCAGGCGCTTGGCGGCCGAGCGGTCCACCCACGCGCCGGCCAGCGGTGTCATCACCACGGCGGCCAAGCCGCCAGCGGTCAGGGTCGCGCCGATCAGCGCCTGGTCCACCTGCTGGCTCTGCAGGTAGGTGGCCAGGAAGGGCCCCAGGCCATCCCGCACATCTGCAAGGAAGAAGGCCATCCAGGCCAGGGCCGTGAGGGAGCCGGCCGTGGCCGTGGAGGCAGAGGGCGCCATGCGCAGGGAGGGGGCCCCGGGCATCGTTCGCGTGGTCGGGGGGCTGGACATGGGCGCCTCGAACGCGCGTCAGCGCGGCGCCAGCGCGTGGCCGTTGACGGTGCGGGCCTCCATCACGCGACCCTGCCCACCTGCGAGCGGGCGCGAGGGGCCGTCGGCCTCGACCTCGTCGCCGACCTCCAGCCCGGCCAGGGCGAAGCCCTCGGGCTTCAGGTGCACGAAGTCGCCGGAGTCGAGCACCACGCCATTGGGCACACCATGCTTCGCATGGTTGATGCGCACCACCCGCCCGCGCACCGGGCCTTCGGTGTGTGCGGATTCGACCGGCTTGCCCGCCACATGGCTCAGGCGGTGGAAGTCGTAGACCACATGGTCGCCTTCGCCCTTGTCGGAAGGCTGGCGCAGGCTGCCTTCCACGGTCACGGACTGCCCGGGCTGGAGGTGGGCGAAGGCATCGGCCGCGGTCTCGTCGTGCTTGTCGAACACGAACTGGGTGGGGATGCCGTAGGTGTCGATCAGCAATCCCTCGTAGCCGCCGCGCGGGCTGTAGATGAGGTGCTGGAACTGGCCTTCGACGGCATAGACGTCGATCATTTCTTCATGGTGGGGCATGGATGCTCCTGTTCTTGGCAAAAGGGAGAGGGATGGCGGCGCAGGCATGCCGCGCCGCGTTGGCGTGGGCGCGGATCAGACGCTCTCAGACCGGCCGGCGCTGCGGTCCCGGCACCGGGCCGGGCCGGGGCGCAGGCATGTCCACGCTGCCGGAGAGCACGTCCTGCAGGGCCTGCGGCGAGGCGCCCAGGCGCGTGGCCTCCAGCGCGGCACCCAGCGGACCGCGGGTGCCCCAACCCTGCGCATACAGGGGTGCGCCAGGCTGCAGCAGGCCGCTGATCATGCGACCCACATGCGGCGGGAAGCGCACGATGGTGCCGTCTTCCAGCAGCACGCCGTTGACGTCGCCACGGCCGGTGGCGAGCACGCGGACGATGCGGCCGCCGGCGTTCATCGCGGCCAGGGCGCCCATCGGACGCGGTGCGGGCGGCACCGCACCGGGGGCCGGGGGCTGGTCGACCACCATGCGGCCGCGCGCGCCGATCTGCTGCGCCTGGATGGGCGCGCCATCCGTCGCACGCAAGCCGGTGACGTCGATGCGCTCGCCGGGGCGGACCATCGCCGTCAGCTCGGCCGACAGGTGGGGCGGAAAGCTGATCTGCGTGCCGTCCTGCAGCAGCAGGCCATCGGCCTCGCCGTTGGGGTTGATCAGCCAGCGTGCCAGGGTGCCGGAGACGCTGGCCTGCGCCATGGGCTGGATGCCCAGCGGACCGGCGACCGGCATCGGCCGCGGCTCGGGCAGCGGGGCCGCCATCGGGCCGGGGCGTGCTTCCGGCAGCGGCGCGGGCAAGGCCCCCTGCGCCCGCGGCGCGCCCATCGGGCGCGGGGCGGCGTCGGTCATCGGAAAGACGGGCGCGGTGGGCTCGGGGGGCTGCGGCGCCGGCTGGGCACCGGCGATGCCGGAGGCGGCGATCAGGCCGGCCAGCAGGCCGGCGCGAAGGGGAAGTCGGGTCAAGGTCATGGCGTGCTCCTGTTGACGGATGCCTGACCAGTTCCAAAACCCGTGCCAGCGGCGCTTCCCTTTCAAATCAACGACTTGGCCGTCGCTCCAGCGCTGCGCTTGGCTGCGCAGCGGACAAGGGTTGTCCGCGAACACGACAGCGCGAGGGACGCTCCGGTGCCGGAGCGCCCGCGCTCACTCCAGGCCGTACTGCGCCAGCTTGGTATAGAGCAGCTGCCGGTGGATGCCCAGCTGCCGGGCTGCCATCGACCGGTTTCCGCCTGCCGCGGCCAGGGCATGCTGCAGCAGCAGCTTCTCCAGGCGCTCCACCGCCTCGGGCAGGGTTGCGTCGTACCAGTCGGGGGACAGGCCCTCGGCATCCGCCGCCTCACCCGCGGGTGTGCCGCTTGCGGGCAGGTCCACCTGCGCGATCACGGCGCCGCGCTGCAAGGCGTGGCAGCGCTCCATGGCGTTGCGCAACTCCCGCACGTTGCCGGGCCAGTCGTAGGCCATCAGGGCGCGGGCCGCCTCGGCCGACAGCCGCTTGGCCGGGCCCGGCGCGGCCGCCAGCCGCAGGAAATGCTCGGCCAGCGGCACGATGTCCGCCAGCCGTTCGCGCAGCGGCGGCAGGCGGATGGGTAGCACGTCGAGCCGGTAGCGCAGGTCTTCGCGGAAGCGGCCATCGCGCACGGCCTGGGCCAGGTCGCGGTGGGTGGCGGCCACCACGCGCACATCCACCTTCTGCACGCGGTGGCTTCCCACGGGCGTGACCTCACCTTCCTGCAGCACGCGCAGCAGCTTGGCCTGCACCTCCAGGGCCATGTCGCCGATCTCGTCGAGCAGCAGCACGCCGCCGTTCGCCGCCTTGAAGCAGCCGGTCCGCTCGGCCACCGCGCCGGTGAAGGCGCCCTTGACGTGCCCGAAGAGCTCGCTCTCCAGCAGGTCCTTGGGGATGGCGGCGCAGTTGACGGCGACGAAGGGCCCATCGGCCCGGTCCGAATGGCGGTGCAGGGCGCGGGCCACCAGTTCCTTGCCGGTGCCCGTCTCGCCGATCACCAGCACCGGCGCCCGGCTGCCCGCGGCCAGGCCGATGCGCTTGTGCACCTCGCGCATGGCCTCGCTCACGCCGATCAGCTCGCCGTCGTCCGCCATGGCCTGGGGTGCCGGCGCGGCGGAGGCGGGCGTGGCCGAGGCCAGCGCGCGACGCACGGCGTCGATCACGGCATCGCGACCGACGGGCTTGGCCAAGTGGTCGAAGGCGCCCAGGCGCATGGCCTCGATGGTGCCGGCACTGCCCGCATGGGCGGTGAGCACGATCACCGGCGGGCGGCGCGCCAGCCGCGCGTTCATGGCGGCCAGCGTCTGCAGGCCGTCCATGCCGGGCATGCGGTGGTCGAGGAAGACCAGGTCCACGCGGCGCGCGCCCAGCAGGGCCAGGCCGTCCTCGCCGCTGGACGCGGTCTGCACCGTGTGGCCCAGGCTTTCGAGCGTCTCGCGCAGCGAATCGGCGAAGGCCGCGTCGTCATCGACGATCAGCAGGTCTGCCATGGCATCTCCAGGATGAAGCGGGCGCCGGGCGCGCCGGGTTCGTGGCGCAGCTCGCCACCGTGGGCAAAGGCCACCTCGCGTGCCAGCGCCAGGCCCAGGCCGGTACCGTCGGCGCGCCCGGTGCCGAACGGTTCGAAGAGGCGGCCGCGCAGCGCCTCCGGCACGCCCTCGCCGTCGTCGCTGACGGTCAGGACGAGCTGGCCACGGTCGGCGTCATGGCGGGCTGCAAGCTGCACTTGGCCGCCGGGACTGCGGGCATGGCGCACGGCGTTGTCCAGCAGGTTGTCGACGGCGCGGGCCAAGTGCATGGGATCGAAGACGACGTGGTCCGGGGCGCCTTCGATCAGCACCAGCCGTACCTGACGGGACGCGGCACCGGCGCTGGCCGCGGCCAGGCGCTCGTCCAGCCAGGCGGGCAGGTCGACCGGCTGTGGCTTGAGCTCCAGCGGCTGCACCAGGGCCAGCAGGCTCTGCACCACGGCATCGAGCCGGTCGATCTGGCCGACGATGGTCTGCAGCGCGCGGCCCTGTGCCGGCGTGTCGCCGGCCAGCGCGTTCTCGGCCTTCAGGCGCATGGCGGCGATGGGGTTGCGAATCTCGTGGGCCACGGCCGAGCTCATGCGGCCCAGGGCCGCCAGGCGCATGTCGCGGCTGCGCTGGGCCTGCGCCTCGCGGGCGGCAGCGCGGGCTTCCTCGAAGCGGCCGGCGAAGCCGTTGTAGCTGGCGACGATGCGATCCAGCTCGTCCAGGCCGGTGCGCGGCAGCCGCGGCATGGCATCGGCGGGCGCCGCCGCCAGGGCGCCTTCGAGCCGCCGCAGCCGCGCCTGGCCACGGTAGAGCAGCCAGCCCAGCCACAGCCCCGAGAAGACGATGGCCGCCACCAGCGCGGCGATGCCGGCCCGCAGGCCGCCTTCGGCCGCTACCGCCCCGAGCTGGGTGCGCGTCATGGTCCAGGCCGATGCGCCACCCACGTTCAAGGGGCAGGCGGCCACGATCAGCAACTCGCGGCTGCCGCGCACCTGCTGGGTCTGGGCGCGGCCGGTGTCCACCGCCTGGCGCGCCAGCTGTTCGAGCAGCGGACGCTCCGCAGGCGGCACGTCGGTCTTCACGCCGCCGCCCTCGTAGGTGGGATAGGCATAGCCCAGCATGCCGCCGTCCCGGCTCCACACGCCACCTTCCACATAGGGCGCCTCGGTCAGCACCAGTTGCAGCAGCACGCGCGCGAGGTCCGTCTGCAGCACGGGCGCGGGCGGGGCCGACTGGGCGTAGCGCTGGGCCAGCTGCCCGCAGGCCTGCTCGACCCGGGCGCGGCCCACCTTCATCTGCATGGCGGGGCTCAGGCGGTACAGCCCGAGCAGCACCACGCCGAGCAGCAGGCAGATGGCGATGAGCAGCGCCCAGAACACGGCAAGTTGCAGGCGAAGCGATCTCATCAAGGGGCAGGGCGGGGTGGCACAGGGAAAAGGCGGGCCAGTATGCGCGAGGCCTACAAGTACCCGGAATGGCCCTACATCCTCCGGGTGCGTCAGACGCTGGTGAGGCGGAACGTCGTACAAACCGCTGCCCATGTCGTCCCTCCCGGTCTTTGCCGCCCGTCCCACGGCCCCTGCCATTCCTGCCCGCGAGGTACTCCCGCGCGGCGCCTTGGCGCTGGTGCTGGCCATGCTCGTACTGCTGTGGGCGCTGCCGCCGGTGCTCGCCTACCAGTCGCCGCCGTGGGACAACGTGGAAGAGCTGTTCTGGGCCCAGCGTTTCCAGTGGGGTTACTACAAGCACCCGCCGCTGCCGACCTGGATCATGGCGGTGCTGGTGCGCCTGGCCGGCTCCGAGCCCTGGCTGACCTACGTGGCGGGCGTGGGCTGCGGGGCCGGCGCGCTGTACCTGTTGTGGCGCTGGGCGCGCGAATGCATGCCGCCGCAGCGGGCCCTGCTGGCGGTGGTGCTGGCGTCGCTGGTGGCCTACCACCTGCCGCGCACCGTCGTCTTCAACCACAACACCGTGCAGTTGCTGCCCCTGGCCGGCTACTGGTGGATGCTGTGGCGCACGCTGTGCCGCAGCGACGCCCGCGCGCGGCACTGGATCGCACTGGGGGTGTTTGCCGCGCTCTCGCTGCTGACCAAATACAGCGCCGTGGTGCAGTTCGCGGTGGGCGCCCTGCTGCTGATGCAGGCCGGTCGCTGGCGTGAGCCGCGCATCTGGCGCGGCCTGACGCTGGCGGCGGCCGTGGCCCTGGTGCTGCTGTCGCCCCACCTCTACTGGGCCCTGACCCACACCGACCAGACCCTGGGTTACGCCGCCGCCTCGGTCGAAGGCCACGGAAACCGGCACCACCGCACCCTGCAGCTGCGCCAGCAGCTGGGCATGCAGGTCGGCCGGCTGCTGCCGATGCTGGTGGTGGTGGCCCTGGCCTTCGTGCTGCGGCCGAGGGCCAGCGCGCCCCCGGCTTCGACCGGGACAGCGGCGTCCGACGCGCTCCGGGCCGAGGATCGGCGCTTCCTGGCCTGGGCGGCCTTCGGTCCGGTGGTGCTGGTGCTCGCTGCCATCACCCTCCTGGGCACCAAGGCGCACGGCCACTGGTTCACCACCTTCTTCCTGCCCCTGCCGCTGTGGCTGGCGATGCGCGTGCCGGGGCTCGATGCCGAGCACTGGCGCCCGCGACGCTGGGCGGTGCTGCTCGCCGCCGCCGGCCTCTTCCACGCGGTGGGCGCCATCGGCGGCGCCTGGGCCGAGGGCGGCGGCGAGGCGCGCCGGGGCCACATCACGCGCGGCAGCCTGCCCTCGCAGCAGATCGCGGACCGGCTGCAGGCCGTCTGGCATGCCCATGTGCCCGACCGGCCGCTGCCCCTGCTGGTGGGCGACACCTGGTTCGCCGGCGCGGTGGCGCTGAAGCTGGGCCCACCGGTGCAGCTGTGGATCGACGGCGAGGAACGCACCTCGCCCTGGATCGCGCCCGGTGCGCTGGAACGCGAGGGTGGCATGGTGGTGATCCTGGACACGCGGCCCTTCCAGTCCGAATGGCCCACGCTGGAGACGCGGCTGGCGCAGACGGACTGCCAGGGCCGCATCGAGCTGCCGTGGGCGCAGGGCAGCACGCGAACGGTGTCCATGCGATGGGGCCTCGCGCTGCCGCATGAGCAGGCGGCGGCCGGCGATCGCTGCGCCGCCGACCCGGCCCAGAGCCGCTGAGCCGCCCGTCCGCGCAAGAGGCGGCCTGCGCGGCAGGCACGCAATGTGCGGCAGAAGGCGCCATGAGCCTCCTGCCCTCCACGCAGACACTGCCCCTTCCGCGCGAACTGCCGCAGCGCCAACGCCTGGCCGACGAACTCCACGCGCGGCCCTTCGAGACGCTGGCGAGCCCGGGCCGGGTACTGTCGGTGGCCACACTGCGGGCCGGTGTCGCGCAGGACGCGCAATGCCTGGCCCACCTGGCCGAGCTGGACCCGGCGGCGCCGGATGCCATGGGCACGACCCACGTCCGCCTGCAATGGCGCGGCCTGCGCATCAAGTGGGAGCGGCATACCGAGTTCTTCAGCCTGAGCATCTTCTGCGAGCGCGGGGAACACGGCAGGGGCGGCACCTTCGACACCGGCTGGCTGGATGTGCTGCCATCGGGCTGGCTGGCACGGCTGCCGGGCGAGATGGTGTCGGCCACGCTGGTGGCGCTGCAGCCCTGCGCGGGCGAACCACCGCATGTGCGCGAGGTGGCGCCGCTGTTCGGCGGCGAGCCGGTCGTCGGCAACCGCATCGCCGATGGCGCCGCCACCGTGATGACCGACCTGCGGACCGTGGAGGGTGTGACCCGCTTCCTGGTGTTCGACCACCGGCTCAACCGCCGCCGCGCGGGCCGCACCGTGCAGCGGCTGGTGGAGATCGACACCTACCGCATGATGGCCCTGCTGAGCCTGCCGCTGGCCGCGCGCCGCATGGGAGAGCTGGGCGCGGAGGAGTCCCAGCTCGCCTCGCTGATGGAGCGCTTCCGTGGCGCCGCGGAAGGCGACGAGGCCCTGCTCGCAGAACTGGTGAGCCTGGCCGCACGCGTGGAGCAGGCGCTGGCCGATCACGGGGCCCGCTTCTCCGCCACGCGGGCCTACAGCGGCATCGTGGACCGCCGCATGGCGGAGCTGCGCGAGGTGCTGCTGCCCGGGCTCCAGCCCTTGTCCGAATTCCTGGACCGGCGCTTCCGCCCCGCCGTCGACAGTTGCGCAGCGACGGCTGCGCGCCAGGCGGAACTGTCCGGGCGCATCGCCCGCGCGGCGCAGCTGCTGCAGACCCGTTCCGAGGTGGAGCGTGAGCGGCAGAACCAGGCCCTGCTGGCCTCGCTGGACCGGCGCCAGGGCATGCAGCTGCGGCTGCAGGAGACGGTGGAAGGCCTGTCCGTCATCGCGATGAGCTACTACGGCGTGGGCCTGGCCGGCTATGCCCTCAAGCCGCTTGCCAAAGCGGCCGGCATCAACGAGGTCTGGCTGGTCGGCGCCCTGGTGCCGGTGGTGGTCGGGGTGGTGATGTGGAACCTGCGGCGGCTGCGGCGCCACCTCGCGTCGGCGCATTGACGCTGGACGCCGGCCTTCCAGTGTGGACCGAGAACTGGAAGCGCGGCTTTCGGCAGCGTCCGGTTTCAACGCCGCGGGCGCGGCTTCAAGTCAAGCCGTGGCAACGACTTAAGCGCCCTCGTTCGGTGTTTTCCCTGAGCGACCGGGAACTGGCGCGCGACTTGTAAGAAGCCTGGGGCCGCCGAGGAGCGGTCCCACGACGAGGCCGCACAGGTCAAGGAGACAAGCCCAGATGGAAACCTTCTACGAGGTCATGCGCCGGCAAGGCATCTCGCGCCGCAGCCTGCTGAAGTACTGCTCGCTCACCGCCACGTCGCTCGGCCTCGGCCCCGCCTTCGTGCCGCAGATCGCCCATGCCATGGAGACCAAGCCACGCACACCGGTGCTGTGGCTGCACGGGCTGGAGTGCACCTGCTGCTCCGAGTCCTTCATCCGCTCCGCGCACCCGCTCGCCAAGGACGTGGTGCTGTCCATGATCTCGCTGGACTACGACGACACGCTGATGGCCGCCGCCGGCCACCAGGCCGAGGCCATCCTCGAAGAGATCATGACCAAGTACAAGGGCAACTACATCCTGGCCGTGGAGGGCAACCCCCCGCTCAACCAGGACGGCATGAGCTGCATCATCGGCGGCAAGCCCTTCATCGACCAGTTGAAGCACGTCGCCAAGGATGCCAAGGCCATCATCAGCTGGGGTTCCTGCGCGAGCTGGGGCTGCGTGCAGGCCGCCAAGCCCAACCCCACGCAGGCCACACCCGTCCACAAGGTCATCTTCGACAAGCCCATCATCAAGGTGCCGGGCTGCCCGCCGATTGCCGAGGTGATGACGGGCGTGATCACCTACATGCTGACCTTCGACCGCATCCCCGAGCTGGACCGCCAGGGCCGCCCGAAGATGTTCTACAGCCAGCGCATCCACGACAAGTGCTATCGGCGGCCGCACTTCGACGCGGGTCAGTTCGTCGAGGCCTTCGACGACGAGTCCGCGCGCAAGGGCTACTGTCTCTACAAGGTCGGCTGCAAGGGCCCCACCACCTACAACGCCTGCTCCACGGTGATGTGGAACGAGGGCACCAGCTTCCCGATCAAGGCCGGCCATGGCTGCATCGGCTGCTCGGAGGACGGCTTCTGGGATAAGGGCTCGTTCTACAACCGGCTGACCGACATCCACCAGTTCGGCATTGAGGCCAACGCCGACAAGGTCGGCGCCACGGCTGCCAGCGTGGTGGGGGCCGCCGCGGTGGCCCACGCGGCCGCCTCGGCCATCAAGCGCGCGGCGCAGAAGCGCGAGCAGGACAAGGACACGACCTCCAGGGTCTGAGACGGAGACGACACGACATGGGTGCCTACGAAACTCAAGGCTTCAAGATGGACAACTCCGGGCGGCGCATCGTCGTCGACCCGGTGACCCGCATCGAGGGCCACATGCGCTGCGAGGTCAACGTCGACAGCAACAACGTGATCCGCAACGCCGTCTCCACCGGCACGATGTGGCGCGGTCTGGAGGTCATCCTCAAGGGCCGCGACCCGCGCGATGCCTGGGCCTTCGTGGAGCGCATCTGCGGCGTGTGCACCGGCTGCCATGCGCTGACCTCGGTCCGGGCGGTGGAAGACGCCCTGGGCATCACCATCCCCAAGAACGCCTACCTGATCCGCGAGATCATGGCCAAGACGCTGCAGGTGCACGACCATGCCGTGCACTTCTATCACCTGCATGCGCTGGACTGGGTGGACGTGGTCTCCGCGCTCAAGGCCGACCCCAGGAAGACCAGCGAGCTGCAGCAGACGGTGTCGCCCTCGCATCCGCTGTCCTCGCCCGGCTACTTCCGCGACATCCAGAACCGGCTGAAGAAGTTCGTCGAGAGCGGCCAGCTCGGCCCCTTCATGAACGGCTACTGGGGCAGCAAGGCCTATGTGCTGCCACCCGAGGCCAACCTGATGGCCGTGACCCACTACCTGGAGGCGCTGGACCTGCAGAAGGAATGGGTCAAGGTGCACACCATCTTCGGCGGCAAGAACCCGCACCCCAACTACCTGGTCGGCGGCGTGCCCTGCGCGATCAACCTCGACGGCACGGGCGCCGCGGGCGCGCCGATCAACATGGAGCGCCTGAACTTCGTCGAGGCCCGCATCCGGGAAATGATCGAGTTCAACAACAACGTCTACATCCCGGATGTACTGGCCATCGGCACGCTCTACAAGCAGGCGGGCTGGCTGCACGGCGGGGGCCTGTCGGCCACCAACGTGATGGACTACGGCACCTACGAGAAGGTCATGGGCCAGGCCGCCACCCAGCAACTGCCGGGCGGCGCCATCATCGGCGGCCACTGGGACGAGATCCTGCCGGTGGACCCGCGCGACCCCGAGCAGGTGCAGGAGTTCGTGGCCCACAGTTGGTACAAGTACGCCGACGAGACCAAGGGCCTGCATCCCTGGGACGGCGTCACCGAGCCCAACTACCAGCTCGGCGCGGGCACCAAGGGCACCCGCACCCACATCCAGGAGCTGGACGAAAGCGCCAAGTACTCCTGGATCAAGTCGCCGCGCTGGCGCGGCCACGCGGTGGAGGTGGGGCCGCTGTCGCGTTACATCCTGGGCTATGCGCATGCGCTCAAGGGCCACAAGTACTCCCAGCGCGTGAAGGAGCAGGTCGAGAGCTCCGCACGCATCATCAACACCGACTTCCCCAAGGCCCTGGGCCTGCCGACGACGGCCTACACGGCCAAGCAACTGCTGCCCACCACCATCGGCCGCACGCTGGCGCGTGCACTGGAATCCCAGTACTGCGGCGAGATGATGCTGGCCGACTACCAGGAACTCATCGGCAACATCAAGGCCGGCGACACGGCCACCGCCAACGTCGAGAAGTGGGACCCGGCCACCTGGCCCAAGGAAGCGAAAGGCGTCGGCACGGTGGCCGCGCCGCGCGGCGCGCTGGGCCACTGGATCCGCATCAAGGACGGCCGCATCGAGAACTACCAGTGCGTGGTGCCCACCACCTGGAACGGCTCGCCGCGCGACACCAAGGGCCAGATCGGCGCCTTCGAGGCCAGCCTGATGAACACGCCCATGGTCAACCCGGAGCAGCCGGTGGAGATCCTGCGCACCCTGCATTCCTTTGACCCGTGCCTGGCCTGCTCCACGCATGTGATGAGCCCAGACGGCCAAGAACTCACCACCGTCAAGGTGCGCTGACCCCACAAGAACAGGAGACATACCATGCAACGCTCGAACACGAAGGCCTGCCGCGGCGGTCTGGCCGTGCTGGCCCTGCTGGCGGCCGGTGCCGCCCAGGCCCACCCGGGACACGGCACGGAAAGCTTCGTCGATGGCTTGGCCCATCCCTTCTCCGGCTTCGACCACCTGCTGGCCATGCTGGCCGTGGGCCTGTGGTCGGCGGCGGCGCTGCCGGCGGGGCGGCGGCTGGCCGGGCCGGCCGTCTTCCTGGCGATGCTGCTCGTGGGCGCGGCGCTGCCGCAGTTCGGCGTGCAGTTGCCGGGCGTGGAAGTTGGTGTCGCGCTGAGCGTGGTCGCCCTGGGTGCGCTGATGATCGCGGCCCGCTCGACGACGCTGCAGCTGCCCATCCCCGCGGGCCTGGCGCTGGTGGGCTTGGCCGCATTGCTGCACGGCATGGCGCACGGCGCCGAGCTGCGCGCGGGCCACTCCTTCGCCGGCTATGCGATCGGCTTCATGACGGCCTCGGCCCTGCTGCACGGTGCCGGTCTTGCCGCCGGCAGCTGGCTGCAGGCGGGTCGCGGCTGGGCGTGGCGCACGGCCGCGGGCCTGATGGGCCTGAGCGGCCTGGTGCTGCTGGCCGGGCGCCTCTGAGCCGGCCACCGCGGAAGGACGCTGCCATGTCCCCCACCAGCACCTCCCATCACGGCCTCTCGCGCGACGACATCACCGATGCCGGCGAGGTCGCCGCTGCACGCTCGATCAAGTCGGTCTACGTCTACGAAGCGCCGGTGCGCATCTGGCACTGGGTCAACGCCGCGGCCATCACCGTGCTGGCGCTGACGGGCTACTTCATCGGCTCGCCGCTGCCCACGCAGCCCGGCGAGGCCAGCGCCAACTACCTGATGGGCTACATCCGCTTCGCCCACTTCGCGGCCGGCTATGTGCTGGCGGTCGGGCTGATCGGCCGCCTCTACTGGGCGCTGGTGGGCAACCACCATGCCCGCGAGCTCTTCTGGGTGCCGCTGTTCCAGCGCGCCTACTGGGCCGAGATGTGGGGCATGGTCAAGTGGTATGCCTTCGTGGCCGCCCGGCCCGGGCGCTATGTGGGCCACAACCCGCTGGCGCGCTTCGCGATGTTCTTCGGCTTCCTGCTGCTGACGCTGTTCATGATCGTCACCGGCTTCGCGCTGTATGCCGAAGGCGCGCAGCGCGACTCCTGGCAGGACCGGCTGTTCGGCTGGGTGATCCCGCTGTTCGGCCAGTCGCAGGACGTGCACACCTGGCACCACGTGGGCATGTGGGCGCTGGTCTGCTTCATCATCCTGCACATCTACGCGGCCATCCGCGAAGACATCATGGGCCGCTCCAGCGTGGTGAGCACCATGATCTCCGGCCACCGGACGTTCAAGGACTGAACAGCCCATGAGCCTCGTGCAGCGCACCGACCCGTTGCCGCAGCGCCCGCCTGCGGGCGTGCCGGTGCGCCTGCCGACCCACCCGGGCCGCTTCCTGCAGCGGCACTACCTCGCGCCGCTGGCCATCAACCAGAGCGACGCTGCGCGGCGCCTGGGCATGTCGCGGCGGCGCCTGCACGAGATCGTGCATGGCCAGCGCGCCGTGTCGCCCGACACGGCCCTGCGCTGCGCCCTGGTGTTCGGCAGCGACACCGCCTTCCTGCTCGCCATGCAGTCCGCCTGGGACAGCTTCCACCTCTGGAAGCAGATGCGCGCCCAGTCGCGCCCGGGCACCCACTCCTGATCCGCCCCGCCATGGACCCGCTACGCCCCACTGCGCCCGAAAACGCCTGTCACCCCTCGGGTGACAGGCCCGAGACGATCTGCGTGCTGGGCATCGGCAACGTGCTCTGGGCCGACGAAGGCTTCGGCGTGCGCTGCGTCGAGGCCCTGCAGCAGCGCTACGAATTCGCATCCCACGTGCAGCTCATCGACGGCGGCACCCAGGGCCTGTACCTGGTGCAGCATGTGCAGCAGGCCGGCCGGCTGCTGATCTTCGACGCCATCGACTACGGCCTGGCGCCGGGCGAACTCCGGCGGGTCGAGAACGAGGACGTGCCCCGCTTCATGGGCGCCAAGAAGATGAGCCTGCACCAGACCGGCTTCCAGGAAGTGCTGATGCTGGCCCTGCTGACCGAGAAGTACCCGCAAGAGGTGCTGCTGGTCGGCTGCCAGCCCGAGGAGATCGAGGACTACGGCGGCAGCCTGCGCCCGGTGGTGCGGCAGGCGCTGGAGGACGCGCTCGCGCTCGGCGTGGACACGCTGCGCCGCTGGGGCGCACAGCCCGCGCCGCGGCAGCGGCCGCTGAGCGAGGTCGAGAGCGTCACCTTCGCCGAACTGGCCCTCGGCCGCTACGAGTCGCAGCGGCCGGGCGAAGACTTGGCCTGCCGCACCGGCGACGAGCGCTTCATGCCCACGCGGGAGGTGTCCTGACCATGTGCATCGGCATTCCCATGCAGGTGCTGGCGCTCGAACCCGGCCATGCCCTGTGCGAGGGCCGCGGCGAGCGCCGCCGCGTGCGCACTGCGCTGATCGGCGAGCCGCGGATCGGCGACTGGCTGCTCGTGTTCCTGGACAGCGCGCAGGAGCGCATCTCGCCGGAACGCGCCGCGGAAGTGAACGCCACGCTGGACCTGCTGGCCGCCGCGCAGAACGGTGGCAGCGCCCGCCTGGACGCCGCCTTCGCCCTGCCTTCGCAACTGAGCGCAGCGGACCTGTCCGCGCTGACGGGCGCCACCCCCATCACGGAGACCACCCCATGAGCACCGAATCCCTGCTGAGCCTGCCCGTGCAGGCCCCCAAGTCCGTGCCGGACACCTCGCCGCTGGTGAGCCGCCTGGCCGAATCCTGCGGCGCCACCTGGGTGGATGCCGACACCCTCGACGCCTGGGCCGCCGAGGGTGGCGACCGGGTCGTCCTGCTCGCGGGCGACCCGGTGCGCCATCCGGAAGGACTGGACGTGGCCGTCGTGCTGCCCGAGCTGCAGCGCAGCCTGCCGGGCCGCTTCGCGATCGGCGTCGTCCGCCGCCACAACGAGGAGGCCGTGGCCCGCCGCTATGGCGCACAGCGCTGGCCGACGCTGCTCTTCCTGCGCGACGGCCAGTACGTGACGACGCTGCCCGGCATGCACGACTGGGACGTCTTCCTGCGCAAGACCGAGGAGGCGCTCGCCGCACCCGTCTCGCGGCCGCCGGGCATCGGCATTCCTCTGGTTTCCGCCGCCGCCGATGGCGCCGGCTGCCACTGAACCCTTCGACCGCGGACACCCCATGAAAGACTTCCCCATCCCCGTGCGCAGCATCGGCCCCGGCAGCCAGGTCGAGGACGAGGTGCTCCACTACATGCCCATGCCCCAGGGCATGGAGACCTTCCGCGCGCCGTTGCTGCCTGAACCCGAACAACTCGCCGGCCGCGAGCGCGCGCATGCGGCGCTGCGAGAGGCGCTGGCCCAGCTGGAGGCCGTCTGCCAGGGCGCCGGCACGCGCCAGGTCGACCTGGCCGGTCTGGACGCGGCCGACCTCGCGCTGGTCAACCAGGTGCTGGGCGAGGGCGAGGTCAGCGCCGTCGTGCACCCCGCCGGTGAGGCCGGGCTGGCCGTGCAGGTGCAGGAGGCCGTGTTCGCCGGCGTCTGGCGCGTGGTGACCACGGCCGATGGCCGCGTGGTGTCCGATGCCATCGAGCTCGGCGCCATCCCCGAGGTGCTCAAGCAGGTGGCCCGCCAGGACGTCGACCCAGTCGTGCCCCGCTGGCAGGGCGCGCTGCCGCCCAACGTGCAGAACGCGCCGGCCCTGCTCGCCGAGATCGAAGACCAATGGCGCGTCTGGCGCCCGGGCCAGGCGGCGCATGTGGTCAACCTCACGCTGCTGCCCATGTCGGTGGAGGACATCGGCTTCCTCGACCACCACCTGGGCACCGGGCGCGTGCTGATCCTGTCGCGCGGCTACGGCAACTGCCGCATCACCAACACGCTGCGGCCCCACACCTGGCGGGTCGTCTACTACAACTCGCAGGACGTGGTCATCCTCAACACCGTCGAGATCAGCGAACTGCCCGAGGTGGCCCAGGCGGCCGCCGAAGACCTCGAGGACTCGCTGGAGCGCCTGAAGGAGGTGCTGGCGTGGGTGGAGCAGGCATGAGGGCGTGCCGGGCGCCGGGCCGCTCCCGGGCCGCCACGCATCGCCTCAGGGAATTGACCGCCGTGGTGGCGGGCGAGGGGCGGGCATGAGCTTCGAGGGCAGCTACCTGGGCGACGCCGCGCGCCTGCGGGCCGAGGCGCGGCTCGAATGCAAGATCTGCTGGTGGGTCTACGACCCGGCGCTGGGCGACGAGGTCTGGCAGGTGCCGCCCGGCACCGCCTTCGCCGACCTGCCGGCCTGGTGGCGCTGCCCCCAGTGCGATGGCGATCCCGACCAGTTCATGGTGCTGGCGCCATGAGCGACCTGGCGGCGCGCGTGCAGGCGCTGGTGGCGCTGTTCCGCCATGTCGAGCGCACCCGCATGGCGGGCGTGCCGGTGCTCCATGCCGCGCTGCAGGTCGAGGCCGTGGGCTTCGAGCCCGTGCCGGTCGAGCCGCCCGAGACGCCGGCCGCGTTGGGGGTGCTGCTGACGCCCTGGTTCATGAACCTCGTGTGGCTGCCGCTGCAGCCCGACGCACGGACCGACCGGGTGGGGCAGGCGCGCGTGCGAGCGGTCGGCACCACGCGCTTCGAATTCATCGGCGCCTGCGAGGCCGGTCTGGGCGCCTACGAAGCCTGCTCCCTCGCCTCGCCCATGTTCGAGTTCGCCGACCAGGCCCAGGCCCGCGCGACCGCGCGGGCGGTGCTGGACGCGTTGCGGCCACCCGCCGCGGCGGTCTCGAAAGGGCGCCGCGGCTTCCTGCTCGGCCGCTCGGCCGTCGAGGCAAGGCCGTGAGCGGCCTGGACCGCCTGGCCGGTGTGCTGCGGCTGCGGCCGGGTGCGCCTCGGCCGCAGAACCTGCGCAACGACCGGCCCGACTGGGCCGGCAAACTGACGCAGGGCAAGGCGCCGGCCGAGGTGCCGGGGCTCCTCGCCAGTCTCTACAGCCTGTGCGGCCACGCCCACCGGCTGGACGCGCAGATGGCTTTGCAGGCGGCACAGCACGGCGACGCACCCGTCGATGCCGCGGCGGCCCGCACGCTGCAGCACGAGACGCTGTGCGAGCACGTGCGCCGCATTTGCCTGGACTGGCCTGCCGCGCTGTCGCCCGCCGCAGCGCCCGGCGCGACCCGGTCGCTGCAGGTGTGCCCATCCCTGCGCGTGCGAGACGCCGACCCGGGCGACACCCGCCTGTGGCTGCAGCAGCATCTGCTGGCCATGCCGCCCGCCGACTGGCTGCGCGGCTGGGAATCCTCGCCCGGCTGGTGGGCCGACTGGAGCGAGGGCAGCCCGGGCTGGTTGCCCGCGCTGGCGCGCGACGCACGCCTGGCCGCCGACTGGCCGGTAAGCGCGGCCGCACCGCTGCACGTGCATGCCGACGTCGCATCGCTGCACCAGCTCGCCGCCAGCCTGCGCGACACGCCCAGCTTCACCCGCCAGCCGCGCTGGCAGGACCATGAGGCCGAAACCGGCAGCTGGACCCGCGTGAACGACGCCGCCCGTCCCATGCCGGCGACGCCCTGGCAGCGGCTGGGCGCGCGCATCGCGGAGCTGGTGCGGCTGAGCCTGCCCGACGAATCGGGCCGCAGCGGCACCGGCTGGCTGGCCTTCGGCGCGCGCCAGGTCGGGCCCGGCGAAGGGCTGGCGTGGGCGGAGATGGCGCGCGGCCTGCTCGTCCACCACGTCATCCTGGACGAGGCGGGGCGCGTGGCCGCCTACCAGGTGCTCGCGCCGACGGAATGGAACTTCCACGCCCACGGCCCCGTCGCCACGGCACTGGAGCAGCTGCATCCGGCGCAGGGCGCCCTGGCGCAGCGTCGCATCGCGGCGCTGGTGGCGGCTTACGATCCCTGCGTGCGCTTCGAGGTCGAGGCGCAGCCCACGCAAGAGGAACGCGCCCATGCATGAAGCCAGCCTTGCCGGAGGCATCCTGAAGCTCGTGGAAGACGCCGCGCAGCGCGAGGCCTTCGGGCGCGTGACCGTGCTGCGGTTGGAAGCCGGGCGGCTGGCCGGCGTCGAGGTGCGGGCCCTGCGCTTTGCGCTGGAGGCCATCGCCCCCGGCACCGTTCTGCAGGGCGCCGAGATCGCCATCGAAGAAACCGATGGCCAGGCCTGGTGCCTGCCCTGCGCCGCGACCGTGCCGCTGGCCCGGCGCGGCGACCCTTGCCCGCACTGCGGCAGCCATCAGCTCCAGCCCACGGACGGGACCGAGCTGCGGGTGCTGGACCTGTTGGTAGACGATTGAGGAGACGACGATGTGTGTGGTGTGCGGATGCGCCGACGGCGGCGACGGAGCGACCCAGGCCCACGGCCATGGGCACGAAGAAGGCCATGATCACGGCCACGATCACGACCATGTCCACGTGGACCCGAAGCATGGCGACCTGCATTTCGGTGCCGGCGCGGCGCGCGTGTCGGTGCCGGGCATGAGCCAGGCCCGCACGGTCAAGCTGGAGGCCGACATCCTCGGCGAGAACCGCCGCATCGCCCGGCAGAACCGCGGCCACTTCCAGGCCCATGGCGTGACGGCACTCAATCTGCTGTCCAGCCCCGGTTCGGGCAAGACCACCCTGCTGTGCGCCACCATCGAGGCGCTCAAGAGCCGCACACCGCACGTGGACGTGGCCGTCATCGAAGGCGACCAGCAGACCAGCTTCGACGCCGACCGCATCCGCGCCACCGGCGCACCGGCCGTGCAGGTCAACACCGGCAAGGGCTGCCACCTCGATGCACCGATGGTGGCCGAGGCCTTCGGCCAGCTGCACAGCCACGATCACCACCACCACGGCCATGGCGAGGCGGCCGGCAGCCTGCTCTTCATCGAGAACGTCGGCAACCTCGTCTGCCCGGCGCTGTGGGACCTGGGCGAGGCCGCCAAAGTGGTCGTTCTGTCGGTCACCGAGGGCGAGGACAAGCCGCTGAAGTACCCCGACATGTTCGCCGCCGCCGAGCTGATGGTGCTCAACAAGGTGGACCTGCTGCCGCACCTGCGCTTCGACGTGCAGCGCTGCATCGACATGGCCCGGCGCGTCAACCCGACGCTGCAGGTGCTGCAGCTGTCGGCCACGACGGGGCAGGGCATGGATGCCTGGCTCGACTGGCTGCTCGAATGGACGGCGCCCCGGGACGCCAGCCCGCATGCGCTGCGCGCCCGTGTCGCCGCACTCGAGGCCGAGCTGGCCCAGGCCCGCGCCGCGCTGGAAAGCTGATGCCGGCCGTGCTCGCCTTGGGCGCCTGGCTGAAGAACGCGGCCTGCCTGCTCGACGGCGCCGGCGCCCGGTGGTCGCCCGTGCACGGCGACCTCGGCGACCCCGAGGCCTGCCGCGCGCTGGACGCCTCGGTGCGGCGCCTGGCAGCCGAATCGCGCCGGCCCCTGGCCGGCGTCGCGCACGACCTGCACCCCGACTTCTTCAGCACCCGCCTGGCCGTCGAGCTGGCCGCCGCCTGGGGCGTGCCTGCCGTGCCCGTGCAGCATCACCATGCCCACATCGGTGTCGTCATGGCCGACCATGGCCTGGAGGAACCCGTCCTTGGCCTGGCCCTCGACGGCGTCGGCCTGGGCACCGACGGCACGGCCTGGGGCGGCGAGCTGCTGTGGGTGGCGCCGCGTGAATGGCGCCGCATCGGGCGGCTGTGGCCGCTGCAGCTGCCCGGCGGCGATGTGGCTGCGCGCGAACCCTGGCGCATGGCGGCCTCGGCCCTGCAGGCCCTGGGGCGCGGCGGCGAGATCGAGGCGCGCTTCGCGCCCGTCGTCGGCGCGCCGGCCGCCAAGGCCGTGCAGCGCATGCTGGCCGCGGGGCTGAACTGTCCCGTCACCAGCAGTGCCGGCCGCTGGTTCGACGCCGCCGCGGGTGCGCTCGGCCTGAGCGTCAGGCAGGCGCACGAGGCCGAGGCGGCCATGGCGCTGGAAAAGCTCGCGGCGCAGCACATGGCGCAGGCCGAGGTGCGGCCCCGAGAAGACCTCGTCGATCCCCAGGCCCTGCAGCACCTGGACCTGCGACCGCTGCTCGGCCACCTGCTTGCCCACCCGCTCGACGGCCCTGCGGCGCCCGAGGCGGCGGCCTGGTTCCACCTGTCGCTGGCCCATGCCCTCGCCGACTGGGCGGCGGCCGCGGCGCGCGAGACCGGCGTGCGCACCGTCTGCCTCGGCGGCGGCTGCTTCTTCAACGCGGTGCTGGCAACGCACGTGACCGGGCGGCTCGCGTCGCACGGCCTGCGTGTGCTGGCGCCGCGATCCACGAACTGCGGCGACGCCGGCCTATCCCTGGGCCAGGCCTGGGTCGCCGCCCGCCAACTGGCAACCCTGACCGAGGCCGCCCCATGTGCCTAGCCATTCCCACCCGTCTGATCGAGATCCGCCCGGGCGCACAGGCCCTCGTCGAGCTCGGCGGCATCCGCAAGCAGATCTCCATCGCCCTCGTGCCCGAGGTGGTGGTGGGCGACTACGTGATCGTCCATGTCGGCCACGCCATCGGCCGGATCGACCCGGAGGAGGCCGAGCGCACGCTGCGCATGTTCGGCGAACTCGCCGCGCAGGAGGCCCAGTGACATGAAGTACATCGACGAGTTCCGCGATGGCGACATCGCCCGCAAGATCGCCGACCGGCTGCAGGCCGAGGCGCTGCCCGACCGGCAGTACAGCTTCATGGAGTTCTGCGGCGGCCACACGCATGCCATCTCGCGTTACGGCGTCGCCGAGCTGCTGCCGGCCAACGTGCGCATGGTGCATGGCCCGGGCTGCCCGGTGTGCGTGCTGCCCATCGGACGCATCGACCTGGCCATCCAGCTGGCACTGGAACGCGGCGCCATCGTCTGCACCTACGGCGACACCATGCGCGTGCCCGCCTCGGACGGCCTGTCGCTCGTGCGGGCCAAGGCGCGGGGCGGCGACATCCGCATGGTCTATTCCGGCGCCGATGCGCTGGAGATCGCGCGCCGCGAGCCGGGCCGCGAGGTGGTCTTCTTCGCCATCGGCTTCGAGACCACCACCCCGCCAACGGCGCTGACCCTCCAGCGCGCCCGCGACGAGGGGCTGAAGAACTTCAGCGTGCTGTGCTGCCATGTGCTGACGCCGGCGGCCATCACCCACATCCTCGAATCGCCCGAGGTGCGCCAGTACGGCACCGTCCCGCTGGACGGCTTCGTCGGCCCGGCACACGTGAGCATCGTCATCGGCTCGGCGCCCTACGAGCCCTTCGCCGCGGCCTACCGCAAGCCGGTGGTCATCGCCGGCTTCGAGCCGCTGGACGTGATGCAGGCCGTGCTGATGCTCGTGCGCCAGGTCAATGACGGCCGTGCGGAGGTGGAGAACGAGTTCACCCGCGCCGTCACCCGCGAAGGCAACCGCCATGCGCAGGCACTGGTCGACGAGGTGCTGGAGCTGCGGCCGAGCTTCGAGTGGCGCGGCCTGGGCGAGGTGCCGCACAGCGCGTTGAAGATCCGGCCAGCCTATGCCGAGTTCGACGCCGAGCGGCGCTTCGGCCTGGACTACCGCGCGGTGCCCGACAACAAGGCCTGCGAATGCGGGGCGATCCTGCGGGGCGTGAAGAAGCCGACCGACTGCAGGATCTTCGGCACCGTCTGCACGCCCGAGAACCCGGTGGGCTCGTGCATGGTGTCGTCCGAGGGCGCCTGCGCGGCGCATTACTCGTACGGGCGCTTCCGGGACATTCCGGTGCACGTGGAGGCCGTCGCGTGAGCGCCCCGACCAAGAAGGGCTACATCCGCCCGCTGGACATCCGCCATGGCCGGGTGGACATGAGCCACGGCGCAGGCGGACGGGCGTCGGCCCAGCTCATCGAGGAGCTGTTCCAGGCGGCGCTGGCCAACGAATGGCTGGCCCAGGGCAACGACGGCGCGGCCTTCGCCATCCCGGTGGGCGCCCGCATGGTGATGGCCACCGACGCCCATGTGGTCTCGCCGCTCTTCTTTCCCGGTGGCGACCTGGGCTCGCTGGCCGTGCACGGCACGATCAACGACGTGGCCATGTGCGGCGCCCGGCCGCTGTACCTCTCGGCCAGCTTCATCCTCGAAGAGGGCTTTGCCCTGGCCGAGCTCAAGCGCGTGGTCGACGCCATGGCCGCCGCCGCCCGGGAGGCGGGCGTGCCCGTCATCACCGGCGACACCAAGGTGGTGGAGCAGGGCAAGGGCGACGGCGTGTTCATCAGCACGACCGGCATCGGCGTGGTGCCGGCAGGCGTGGACGTGTCCGGCTCGAACGCCCGGCCGGGCGACGTGGTCCTGCTGTCCGGCACCATCGGCGACCATGGCGTGGCCGTGATGTCCCAGCGCGAGTCGCTGGAGTTCGAGACGACCATCGAGTCCGACTCCGCCGCGCTGCATGGTCTGGTGGCCGACATGCTGGCCGCGGCGCCGGGCGGCGTGCGAGCGCTGCGCGACCCCACGCGCGGCGGCCTGGCGACGACGCTGAACGAGATCGCCCGCCAGTCCGGGGTGGGCATGCTGCTGGAGGAGGCCGCCATCCCGGTCAAGCCGCAGGTGGACGCCGCCTGCGAGCTGCTGGGGCTGGACCCGCTCTACGTGGCCAACGAGGGCAAGCTGGTGGCCGTCTGCGCACCCGAGGCGGCCGAGGCGGTGCTCGCGGCCATGCGCGCGCATCCGCACGGCACCGCGGCGGCGCGCATCGGCAGCGTCACGGAAGACCCGCACCGCTTCGTGCAGATGGCCACCCGCTTCGGCGGCCGCCGCGTCGTCGACTGGCTCAGCGGCGAGCAGCTGCCGCGCATCTGCTGACCCCGCCGCGACGGGCGCGCACCCGGGCCCTGTCGCACAATCCGGCGCGCCGCCAGGCACAAGGCGCACCCCCCCCATCGCCAGGATCCACGCCCCGCATGCACCACCACTTCTTCGGTCTCGACTCCCGCCATCGCGTATGAGCCCCGCGCAGCCATTGCCCGTCGTGCTGGTCGTCGATGACGAGGTGCGCTCGCAGGACGCCCTGCGCCGCACGCTGGACGAAGACTTCGTGGTGCTCACCGCCAGCGGGGCCGAACAGGCGCGCGTCCACCTGGAGCGGCAGGAGGTGAGCGTCATCCTGTGCGACCAGCGCATGCCCGGCCTCACCGGCGTGGCCTTCCTGAAGGAGGTGCGCGAGCGCTGGCCCGACACGGTGCGCATCGTCATCTCGGGCTATACCGATTCCGAGGACATCATTGCCGGCATCAACGACGCCGGCATCTACCAGTACATCCTCAAGCCCTGGATCCCCCAGCACCTGCTGGGCACGGTTCGCAACGCGGCCGAGGCGCGCACGCTTCAGCGCGACATGAACCGGCTCGACCTGGAGCTGCGCACCAGCACGCCGGTGCTGCGCCAGCGGGCCGAACGCAAGCTCGACCGCGCCCGCGCCACCTTCGACTTCGACCGCATCGAGCGCCTGGCGGGCAGCCCCATGGATGCCGTCTGCGCGCTGGCCGAACGGATTGCCCGCGTGGACCTGAGCGTGCTGGTGCAGGGCGAATCGGGCACCGGCAAGGAGCTGCTGGCCCGCGCCATGCACTACGCCAGTCCGCGCGCCGCGGGCGCCTTCGTGGTCGAGAACTGCGCGGCCCTGACGGACACGCTGCTCGAATCGGAACTCTTCGGCCACAAGCGGGGCGCCTTCACGGGCGCCTTCGAAGACCACGTGGGCCTGTTCCAGCGCGCCCATGGCGGCACGATCTTCCTGGACGAAATCGGCGAGACCTCGCCGGCCTTCCAGCTGCGCCTGCTGCGCGTGCTGCAGGAAGGCGAGGTGCGCCCGGTGGGTGCGACGCGCGTGGTGCCGGTGGACGTGCGGGTGATCGCCGCAACCCACCGCGACCTGGAGCAGCGCGTGCGCGACGGCCTGTTCCGCGAAGACCTCTACTACCGCATCGCCTGCGTCACCTTCACCGTGCCTCCGTTGCGCGAGCGCAGCGGCGACATCGGGCCCATCGCCCGGCGCCTGCTGGCCGAGATCGCGCCTGCGCTCGGCCGCGGCGCGGTCCGGCTGGGCGACGACGCCATGGCGGCGCTTCTGGCCTATCCGTGGCCGGGCAACATCCGTGAGCTGCGCAACGAGATCTCGCGCGCCGTCGCCCTGAGCGAAGGCGAGGAGATGGGCGCCGCCGCCTTCTCGTCGCGCGTGCTGCGGGGCCAGGCCGGGCGCAGTGTCCAGACCCAGGCCCACGCGCAGGCCCTGCCGTCCAGCGGCACCCTGGCCGAGCGGCTGGATGCCGTGGAGGCCATGCTGCTGCGCGAGACGCTGCTGCGCCACCACTGGAACAAGACCCGGGCGGCCCTGGAGCTCGGCCTGTCGCGCGTGGGCCTGCGCGGCAAGATGAAGCGCTTCGGCCTCGAGGATTGAAGGAGACCGACGTGACGCGAACCGACCCCTTCAACGTGCTTTGGCTGCAGTCGGGCGGCTGCGGCGGCTGCAGCATGTCGCTGCTGTGCGCCGACACCACGGACTTCCACGGGCTGCTGCGCGACGCCGGGATCCGGTTGCTGTGGCATCCCTCGCTTTCGCTGGAGACCGGCGCCGACGTGGTGGCGATCCTGAACGACGTGCTGGACGGGCGCGTGCGGCTCGATGCGCTGTGCGTGGAGGGCGCGTTGCTGCGCGGCCCCAACGGCACGGGGCGCTTCCATGTGCTGGCGGGCACGGGCCTGCCGATGATCCACTGGGTGCAGCGCCTGGCCGGGCAGGCCGGTGTGGTCGCGGCCATGGGCAGCTGCGCGGCCTGGGGCGGCATCACGGCGGGCGGCGCCAATCCGACCGATGCCTGCGGCCTCCAGTACGAAGACGACCGCCCCGGCGGCCTGCTGGGCGCCGACTTCCGGTCCCGCGGCGGGCTGCCCGTGGTCAATGTAGCCGGCTGCCCGACCCACCCCGGCTGGGTGATCGACACTCTGATGGCCATGGCCGCGGGCGAGTTGACGGCCGATGCGCTGGACGCGCTGGGCCGGCCGCGGCTGTATGCGGACCAGTTGGTCCACCATGGCTGCACCCGCAACGAGTTCTACGAGTTCAAGGCCAGTGCAGAGAAGCCCTCGGATCTGGGCTGCATGATGGAGCACATGGGCTGCAAGGGCACGCAGGTGCATGCGGACTGCAACACGCGGCTGTGGAACGGGGAGGGTTCCTGCACGCGCGGCGGCTATGCCTGCATCGCCTGCACCGAGCCCGGCTTCCAGGAGCCGGGGCATCGCTTCCACGAGACGCCGAAGATCGCCGGCATTCCCATCGGCCTGCCCACCGACATGCCCAAGGCCTGGTTCGTGGCGCTGGCCTCGCTGTCCAAGTCGGCCACGCCGCAGCGGGTCAAGCTCAATGCCACGGCCGACCACCGCGTCGTCACGCCGGCCATCCGCAAGACAAGGCTGAAATGAAGCGCCTGCTCGTCGGCCCCTTCAACCGTGTCGAAGGCGACCTGGAAGTGACGCTGGACGTCGCCGATGGCCGGGTGCGCTCGGCCCGCGTCAATGCGCCGATGTACCGCGGCTTCGAGCAGATCCTGCAGGGCAAGGCGCCGCATGACGCCCTGGTCTATGTGCCGCGCATCTGCGGCATCTGCTCGGTCTCGCAGTCGGTCGCCGCAGCCCATGCGCTGGCCGACCTGGCGGGCGTCGCGATGCCGCCCAACGGCCGCCACGTGACCAACACCATCCTCGCCATCGAGAACCTGGCCGACCACCTGACGCACTTCTACCTGTTCTTCATGCCCGACTTTGCGCGCGCCGCCTACGCAGGCCGGCCCTGGCATGCCAATGCGATGGAGCGCTTTACGGCCGGGCACGGCGAGCAGGTGCGCAAGGCCATCGCGGCGCGCCAGCGCTGGTTCGAGCTGCTGGGCACGCTGGCCGGCAAATGGCCGCACACGCAGAGCCTGGAGCCGGGGGGCTCCTCGCGCGCCATCGAGCCCGCCGAACGCACGCGGCTGCTGGCGCGGGTGCGCGAGTTCCGAAACTTCCTGGAACGCGAACTCTTCGGCGGCACGGCGCTGGAGTCCTTCGATGCGCTGCCGGACGAGCCGGCCTTGTGGGCCTGGCATGCCGGGCAGCCCGCGCGCGGCGACTTCCGCCTCTTCCTCAGCGCGATGCGCGACCCGACGCTCGCTGGCCTCGGTCCCGGCCCGGGGCGCTACCTGAGCTATGGCGCGTACCCCCAGCCCGAGGGCGGGCACAGCTTCGCGGCGGGACTGTGGGATGCGTCGCACGCTGCCCTGCAGCCGCTGGACACCGCCGCCATCACCGAGGACGCCACGCACGCCTGGCTGCTGGCGACCGGCGGCCCCCGCCATCCGAGCGACGGCATGACCGAGCCCGACGCCGACAAGCCCGGTGCCTATACCTGGAACAAGGCGCCGCGCCTGGCCGGCCAGGTGGTGGAGACCGGGGCCATCGCCCGCCAGCTGGCCGCGGGCCATGCCCTGGTGCACGACGCCGTGGGTCGCCACGGCGGCACCGTGTTCA
Source organism: Pseudacidovorax intermedius (assembly GCF_003350475.1). GTDB lineage: Bacteria > Pseudomonadota > Gammaproteobacteria > Burkholderiales > Burkholderiaceae_C > Xenophilus > Xenophilus intermedius. The sequence continues at coordinate 196,472 of NZ_QQAV01000005.1, read as the reverse complement.
CGCGCGTGCTGGCCCGCGTGCTGGAGCTGGCGCGCGTGGTGCCGCAGATCGAGCGCTGGCTGCAGGCGCTGCAGCCCGGCCAGCCGTACTGCGTGCCGACGCGGCTGCCGGCGGAGGGCGAGGGCATGGGCCTGAACGAGGCGGCCCGGGGCGCGCTGGGCCACTGGGTGTCGGTGCGCGACGGCCGCATCGCCAACTACCAGATCGTGGCGCCCACCAGCTGGAACTTCTCGCCGCGCGACGCCGCCGGCACACCGGGCGCCCTGGAGCAGGCCCTGGTCGGTGCGCCGGTGCAGGACGGCGAGGACACGCCGGTGGCCGTGCAGCACATCGTGCGCTCCTTTGACCCCTGCATGGTCTGCACGGTGCACTGATGGCCCCACGCCGCCGCATGGATGCCCCGCCGCCCCTGCCGCCGCAGGGCATGGACGACGCTGCCTGGGTCGACGTGATCCAGAAGATGGACGAGGTCTATTCCCAGCTGGTCACCGACGAGATCGAGCTGGAGAAGAAGAACGCCGAGCTGGAGCAGTCGCAGCAGTTCATCTTCAGCGTGCTGTCGGCGATGTCGGACGTGCTGGTCGTCTGCGATGCGCAGGGGCTGATCGAAGAGACCAATGCCGCGCTGTGCGAGCTGGTGGGTCGCACCGATCAGCAGTTGCGCGGTACCTCGCTCTACGACCTGCTGGCCGACGACGGCAGCGTGGCCGCCGCCCGTTCGGTGATGGCCAACCGCAGCCCGACGCGGCGCGGCGAATCGATCGAACTGAACCTGCGGGGTGCCGGCGGCGAGGCCGTACCGGTGGATGCCAACTGCACGCCGCGCTTCGCCGCCTCGCAGCGCCGTGTGGGCACCGTGCTCGTGGCCCGCGCCACGGCCGAGATCCGCCGCGCCTACGAGGAACTGCGCACCGCCCACGAGGCGCTCAAGCGCACGCAGCAGCAGCTGCTGCATTCCGAAAAGATGGCGTCGCTGGGGCGCCTGGTGGCGGGCGTGGCGCACGAGCTGAACAACCCGATCAGCTTTGTGCTGGGCAACGTACACGCCCTGGGCCGCTACAGCGAACGGCTGCGCGACTACCTGCAGGCCGCGCACGAAGGCCGCGACGCCGACGAGCTCCGCGCCATGCGGACCCGGCTGCGCGTCGACCATATCCTGGACGACCTGCCCTCGCTGCTCGAAGGCACGCTGGAGGGCGCGCAACGCACCGCCGACATCGTCAACGGCCTGAAGCGCTTCTCGGCCATCGACCCCGAAACCCGGCAGGACATCGACCTGAACGAGGTGGTGGACCGCGCCGTGCTCTGGGTCACCAAAGGCGCGCCGAGCAGCCTGACACTGCACTGGCAGCCGCAGGCGCCCTGCTGGGTGCACGGCAATGCGGGGCAGCTTCAGCAGGTGGTCATGAACCTGCTGCAGAACGCGCTCGATGCCACGTCCGAGTTGCCGGGCCAGGCGCCCGAGGTGCGCATCGAGATCGTGAGCTCCGACGAGCACGTGCATCTGCGCGTGGCCGACAACGGCCCCGGCATCTCCACGGCCCATCTGTCCCACATCTTCGAGCCCTTCTTCACGACCAAGCCCGTGGGCAAGGGCACGGGGCTCGGCCTGTCCATCAGCTACGGGATCGTGGAGCAGCACGGCGGGGTGTTGCGGGCGCAGAACCTCGCTGCGGGCGGCGCGCAGTTCGAGGTCGCGCTGCGTCGGCTTGCCGCGCCCGCGGCCTGACGCGCCCGCTGCCGGGCGCCTGGCTACTTCGGGCGGCTCTGGATTTGCGAGGGCCGTTCATCGAGCCATCGTTGCAGCGCGGCCGTCACAGCCTCCGGCTGCTCCATCGTGCTCATGTGGCCGCAGTCCTCCACCGCCACCAACTGCGCCTGCGGAATGTGGCGCTGCATCTCCTCGTGACGCGACAACGGACTCCAGCCGTCCTCGCGGCCGCACAGCAGCAGGGTCGGCGCCGTGATGCGGGCCAGCAGGTCGGTGGCCTCGGGCCGGTGGAGCAGGGCGCGGATCTGCGCCTCGAACTGCGCGGGCGTGAAGCGCTCGATCATGTCCAGGATCTGCGCGAACACCGGCGAATCCCAACGCGCCGGGTGCACCATGCCGCAGGCCCACTGGCGGCCCATGGCGCGCATGCCCTCCGCGCGGGCCAGGGCCAGCAAGGCCATGCGCTGGGCGGCCTCGGCCTCGCCGGTCGCGCCGGCGGGGCGCGCCTGGTAGCCCGTGTCCAGCAGCGCGAGGCGCTGCACGCGCTCGGGCACCTGGCGCCAGATCTCCAGCGCGCAGCGGCCACCCATGCTGTGGCCGGCCACGCTGAAGTGGGCGCCGGGCGGGAGCAGCGCCAGCGCCTGCCGGGCCATGCCCTCGATGGTGTCGGCCATGCCATGGCGGGCCACGACGCAGTCGGCCACCGGTGCCAGGGCCTGCACCTGCGCCTGCCACACGGCCTCGTCGCACAGCAGCCCGGGAATCAGCAGCAGCACCGGCCGGGCCGGCGTCTGCATGGCGTCGGCGGCCTCAGTCAAGCTTGGCTCCCGACTTGAGGACGATGCCGGCCCACAGCGCCTTCTCGGCCACCACGAAGCGGCCGAATTCCTCGGGCGTGCTGGCCACCACCTCGGCACCGGTCGGGCGGATCTGCGCCTCGACCTCCGGCGTGTGCAGCGCCCGGGCCGTGGCGGCCTGCAGTTGCTGCACCGCGGCGGCCGGCGTGCCGCGCGGCGCCCACAGCCCGTACCAGTTGGTCAGCACATAGCCGGGCAGACCGGACTCGACCATGGTGGGCAGGTCGGGCAGCAACGCCATGCGGGCCTGCGAGGTCACGGCCAGTGCCCGCAGCCGGCCCGCGCGCACCTGCTGCATCGACGAGGAGGCCGAGTCGAACATCACCTGGATCTGCCCGCCGATGAGGTCGGTCTGGGCCGGTGCGGCACCCCGGTAGGGCACGTGCACCATGTCCACGCCCGCGAGTTGCTTGAGCAGTTCGCCCGCCAGATGGGCGGCGCCCGCGTTGCCGGAGGAGCCGAAGGAGAGCGCACCCGGATGCGCCTTGGCATAGGCGATGAGGCCCCGCACATCGCGCACCGGCAGCTGCGGATTCACCAGCAGCAGCATTGGCACACGGGTGAGCTGCGTGATGGGCGCGAAGTCCTCGATCACGTCGAAGCCGACATGCTTGAACAGCGCGGGATAGGTGACGTGCACCGAGGCGTTGACGAGCAGCGTCTCGCCGTCGGGCCGCGCCTGGGCCACGGCCTGGGCACCGAGCATGCCCCCGCCGCCCGGGCGGTTGTCGACCAGGAAGGGCGTGCCGAGCGCCTGCTGCAGGCCCTGCGCCGTGATCCGCGCAATCTGGTCGGCCGGCCCGCCGGGCGGATGCGGCACGATGACACGCACCGGCCCCTTCGATGCGGACTGCGCCCGCGCGGCCCATGGCAGCCAGGGCAGGGCGCTGGCTGCCAGCGCCGTGGCCAGGGCCCGCCGGCGGCCGGGTTGTGCGGGCGGCTGTGTGCGCCCGGTGTTGCCTGGGATCATGTCGTCTCCTGTCGATGCGGGCTCCAGCCCGAGCGTCGCAGGATGCCCTCCAGCGCAGCGCGCAACCATGCGAGTGCGCCCCTTTCCATGCGTTCTGCCTGTCACCGTCGCGGGGCCGCCGCGGCGGCCAACGCCTCCTGGAAGGCCGCGAGGGCGGGGGGCGGCGCGAAGCCGGTGCGCACGGTGAAGCCGATGGCCCGCGGCGGATGCGGCAGCTCGACCTGGAGCGTCGCGAGCAGCCCGGCCTGAAGCTCTCCATGCCACTGGCTCGGCGGCGCCACCGCGAGCCGATCGCTCTGCTGCAGCAGCGTGGCGATCAGCGCCGGACTGTTGATGTGCACGCCGGCCGGGGCGGGCAGGTCGTGGGCATCGAAGGCACGGACCAGCGCCTCCCAGGCGGGCGAGCCTGCCATCGGCAGCACCCATTGGGCGCGCCCCAGGTCGGCCAGACGCAGCCGGCGGCGCGCCAGCAGCGGGTGGCCGGCACGCACCAGAAACGCCAGCGGGTCGTGGAAGAGCTGCACCTGCCGCAGGTCCGCCGGCACCTGGGGCCGCAAGGCGCCCACCATGATGTCGATCTGCGCCTGCTGCAGGCTGCTGCGCAGCGTGTCGTAGGTGCCGTCCACCACCGACAGCTGCAGCTCGGGCCAGCGCGCACTGACGTGCTGCAGCGCTGCGGAGACCACGGCGCCGGTGGAGTAGGGCAGCGTGCCGATGGCCAGGCGGCCCCGCAGGCGACCGCGGGCGGCGGCGGCGTCTTCTGCCAGCGCCTGCATCTCGCGCAGCGCCAGCGCCGCATGGTAGGCCACCCAGGCGCCACGGCTGGTGGGACGCAGGCCGCCCGCGAGGCGGTCGAACAGCGGCTCGCCCGCCAGGTGTTCCACCTGCGCCAGTGCCTGCTGCACCGAGGCCTGCGCCATGCCCAGCCGCGCCGCCGCGCGCCGCTGGCTGCCGGCGGTGGCCAGCAGCGCCACCACGTCCAGCTGGCGCTCGCTCACCTGGGCGGCCAGGCGACCGCCCCCGACGGCCGTCCGCCAGGGCCCGGCATCCGCACGCGCGAGGTGGGCCAGCGTCTCGCGCATGCGCGCGAAGAGCGGCGCGCCCTGCGCGGTCGGCCGCATGCCCTGGCGGCTGCGTTCGAAGAGGCGCAGGCCCAGTGCCACTTCCATCTGCGCGATGGCCCGCGCCACGGTGGGCTGCGACAGGTGCAGCGCCCCGGCCGCGGCGGTCGTGCTGCCATGCGCGGCCACCGCCATGGCCGCGCGCAAGGACCGCAGCGTCGGCAGGGCGGCCTCCGCAGGGACCATGGCGGCCGCGGACGTACTCAGGCGGCCGCCACCATCGGCAGCCGCAGGTCGAAGCGCGCCCCGCCGCCCGGCGCATTGCCCGCCTCCAGCCGCGCGCCGTGGGCATGCATCACGGCCTGCGCCAGCGACAGGCCCAGGCCCAGGCCGGCCGCCGCCTCGCGGGCGCGGGCGCCGCGGTAGAAGCGCTCGAACAGGTGCGGCAGGTCGCTGGGCTCGATGCCGGGGCCGTCGTCCGTCACGCGCACGATGGCCTCGCGGGCCGTCGCATCGGCCAGCAGGCTCACGTTGACGGCACCACCCTGCGGCGAGTACTTGATGGCGTTGTCGATCAGGTTGGTCAGTGCGAGCTGCACCGGCACGCGGGCCGACACGGCCTGCACGTCGGCACCTTCGCTCACCGTCAGCACCACCTGGCGCTGGCGTGCGACGGGCGCCATGCGCCGCATGGTCTCGCGCACCAGGTCGGCCAGCGACAGCGATTCCATCTCGCCGCGCTCCTGGCCGGCGTCGAGCCGGGCCAGCACCAGCAGCTCCTCCACCAGCAGGGTGAGCGATTCCACCTCGTCGAGTGCGGAGTGCAGCGTCTCCACATAGCTGGCGGTATCGCGCGGGCGGCGCAGCGCGATCTCCAGCTCGGCCCGCAGGCGCGACAGCGGCGAGCGCAGCTCGTGCGAGGCATCGGCCGTGAAGTTGCGTTGCGCCTCGATGCCGCGCTCCAGGCGGTCGAGCATCTCGTTGAGCGTGTCGACCAGCCGCCCGATCTCGTCCGGCACGCCGGGGTGCGGCAGCCGGCTGGTCAGGTTGCGCTGGCCGATGCGGCGCGCCTGCTCCACGATGTCGTCGATGGCATTGAAGACGCGGCGGGTGAGCAGCTCGCCCGCGATGCCCAGCGCCAGGATCAGCACCACGGTCAGCAGCAGCATCATGACGCCGGCACTGGCCACGGCATGGTTCAGGTCCTCCAGCGAGGCGGCGACCTGCACGGCCATCAGGTCGGGCCGGTTGGGCACCGGCACCGACACCACCCGCGTGGGTTCCCCGGCGAAGCGCTCCAGGTCCTCGTAGAGCGGGCCGCCGCCGACCAGTTGGGCCCGCAGGTCCGCCGGCACCGGCAGCGTGGCCGATCCCATGTTGGCGCTGCGTGCCACCACCTGCCCGTCCTTGTCCACCACCTGCACCAGGCGGTCGACGCGCGCATAGGAAGGCCCCCGGTTGCGCGCGGCCTCGTGCACGACGGCGGGCGTGCCCGGCTCGGCCACGGCCAACATGCCGGACTCCAGCTCGGCCAGCGCCAGGATGGCGTCGTCCAGGTCGCCGCGCAGGTCGGTCGAGAAGGCCCAGATGCCCACGGCCGCCACCACCGCCATCACCAGCGAGACGACGGCGAAGTGCACCATGGCCAGGCGCCGGCGGAAGCTCAGCATGCTCACGGGCTTCATGCGGCCCCCACGTCCAGCCGGAAGCCGCGCCCACGCACGGTGACGATGGAAGGGTCGGCAATGCCCTCCAGCTTGCGCCGCAGGTTGCCCATGTGCACGTCGATGAGGTTGTCGATGGCGAGCAGGTCGTCCTTCCAGATCTGCTCAGCGATGCGGGCCCGGCTCACCACCTCGCCCGGATGCCGCATCAGGATGTGCAGCAGCGCGAACTCCTTCTGCGTGAGGTCGATGGGCTGCCCGTGGCCGGTGAGGGCATGGCTGAGCGGATCGAGCCGCAGCGCGCCCACCACCAGCACCGAGGGCCGGGCCAGGTCCGAGCGGCGCAGCAGGGCCCGCGCACGGGCCAGCAGTTCGTCGAAGGCGAAGGGCTTGGTCAGGTAGTCGTCGGCGCCGAGGTTGAGGCCCTCCACGCGGTCCACCAATGCATCGCGGGCCGTGAGCATGAGCACGGGCGTGGTCACGCCGCGCTCGCGCAGGGCGCGGCACCAGCCCAGGCCGTCCTGGCCGGGCAGCATGCGGTCGAGCACGATGAGGCCGTAGGAGGTGACGAAGGCTTCCTCGTCCGCCTCTTCGGCCGAATGGACCACGTCGACCACGAAGCCCTCCTCCTGCAGGCCGCGCGCCAGCACGCGGGCGGCCTTGCGGTCGTCTTCAACCAGGAGGATGCGCATCGGGCGTGGGCAAAGAAGGCGGGCACATGGGGCAGGCAGTATGCCTTTGCAGGCCGGTTTTTCGCCTGAAGAACTCTTCAGGATTTCTTGGGACTTTCTTCAGGCACGGCTGCGTAACCTGCGCTCCCAATGAACGGATGGTCCGCCCGCACGAGGCAGGAGTCCGTGGAGCCGACGATGACCGTTTCCTTCCTGTCCGACGCTGCCGCCCCTTCCGTGCGCGGCGCCGTGCTGCTGCTGCCGGGCCTGTGCAGCACGTCCGACGAACTGCTGCACCTGCAGTCCTCGCTGCGCCGAAGCGGCTGGCACGTGAGTGCGCCCCACATCGCGGGCTATTCCTTCGATGCCGATGGCCAGCGCACCACCGGCTTCGACCAGTGGGTGGACCGGGTCTGCGCCGAGTTCGCGCAGCTCAGGCAGCAGTACGGCACGGTGCTGCTGGCCGGCATCTCGGCCGGCGCGGCACTGGCCCTGGCGGCCGTGGCCCGGCTGGGGCAGGCCGCGGCCGGCGTGGTGCTGATGTCCACCACGCTGCGCATGGACGGCTGGAGCGTGGGCCGCAGCCGCTGGCTGCTGCCGCTGGCCCTGTACACGCCGCTGGGCCGCCTGTGGCGGTACCGCGAGCGCGCGCCCTACGGCGTCAAGAACCAGCGCGTGCGCGAGTGGATCGTGCAGGAGCTCAAGGACCGCCAGATCTCCCGCGCCGGCTGCGCCGCCATCGGCGTGGCCCATCTGCGCGAGTACGACCGCCTGCGCCGCGCCGTGCGCCGCAGCCTCGACCGCGTGCGCTGCCCCGTGCTGGCCCTGCACGCCCGCGAAGACGAGGTGGCCAGCCTGTCCAACATCGACCTGCTGGCCCATGGCCTCAAGCACGCACCGCTGCACACGGTGGTGCTCGAGAACAGCTACCACATGATCTCGATCGACAACGACCGCCGCCAGGTGGCCGAGGAGACGATCGAGTTCGCCCGCGCCGTGGCCGAGGGCCGCGCTCCTTCCACCTCCAACCAAAGCTGATCCATGCCGTCGACCACCTTCCAGACCATCGCCCGCATCGCCCAGGAAGAGCACCGCTGCGACCCCGCGCTGCTGCGCCCCGAGGTGCCGCTGGCCGACCTCGGCCTCGATTCCCTGGCGCTGATGGAATTCATCTTCTCGGTCGAGGACGCGCTCAAGCTGCGCCTGCCGGAAGAGCGCCTGGACCCGCGCGAAGCCGGCATCACCCTCGGTGACCTGTGCGACGCCATCGACGCGCACATGGCACAGCAGCAGCAGACCGGCGGCGCCACGCCGGCCCACGCATGAGCGCGCCGGGCCGCTCCCAAGCGCGAATCCCGGAGCGCCTTGCGCGGAGGGTAGTCCAGTGAACGCCCTTGCCGCCTGCCGGGCCGAGGTGACGCTGTGAGCACGCCCGTCGCCATCACCGGCCTGGGCCTGGTCAGCCCGCTGGGCACCAGCGTCCAGGCGCTGGACCGGGCGCTGGCCGCCAACCAGTGCGCCATTGCGGCGCGCGAAGTCGTCATCGACGGGGTGGAGCGCTTCACCGTCGGCGTGGCGGCCTGCAGCGAGTTCGACGAGCGCAAGAGCCGCGCCCCTTCGGGCGTGACGCTCGATCGCGGCACGGCGATGGCCCTGAGCGCCGCCTTCGAGGCGGCGGAGCAGTCGCGCCTGTTCGAGAGCAGCCGCCAGCCGTCGCCCGAGCGCCTGGGCGTGTTCTGGGGCACGGGCATGGGCGGCGCGAGCAGCTTCGACCAGTCCACCGAGCAGCTCTACGGCCGCAAGCGCCGCCTGCGGCCCACCACGGTGCTGACGACCATGCCCAATGCGGCCGTGGCCGAGCTGGCGCTGGCCTTCGGCGCACGCGCCTCGGCCGTGGGCTACGCCTGCGCATGCGCCTCGTCGGCGGTGGCCATCGGCGAGGCCATGCGGGCCGTGCGCGGCGGCTGGGTGGACGTGGCCATCGCGGGTGGGCACGAGGCACTGCTGACGCCGGGCGTCATCGCCAGCTGGCAGGCCATGCGCGTGCTGGCGCCGCTGGAGGCGCATGCGGCCCACACCTGCCGCCCCTTCTCGGCCGACCGGGCCGGCTTCGCGCTGGGCGAAGGCGCGGGCGCGGTCATCATCGAATCGGTGGCCTCGGCCGAACGGCGCGGCGTGGACGTCCGCGCGCTGCTGGCGGGCTACGGCACCAGCTGCGATGCGGTGCACATCAGCAATCCGAACAGCGACGGCCAGGTGCGCGCGGTGCGGGCCGCGCTGGCGGATGCCGGCCTCGCGGCCGGCGACATCGGCCATGTGAACGCGCACGGCACCGGCACGGTGGCCGGCGACGCGGCCGAGGCCGCCACGCTGGCAGAGATCTTCGGCGCGCGCGGCGTGCCGGTGAGCGCCACCAAGACGCTGCACGGTCACATCATGGGTGGCGGTGGCGCCATCGAACTGCTGTGCGCCCTGCGCGCCATGGACCTGGGCCAGCTGCCCGCCAGCGCCACCGCGCCCGATGCCGCTCTGGGCGTGGACCTGGTGCATGGCCTGGCCCCGCGCGCGGCCGGCGGCATCCGGCATGTGATGTCCAACGCCTTCGCGTTCGGCGGGACGAATGCGGTGCTGATTGCGAGCCGGGTGGGTTAGCGGGTCCCTGCGGCCTCAGGAGCGCCACATGCCCTGGGCCGCCATTTCGCCGACGATGCGAACGATGTGCCCGGTCACCGCGGTCACTGCGCTCGAAGGCCCCTTCGCGCGCGAGAAGGCCATCGCCACGGTGCGCTGGAAAGGCGGCTCGACGATGCGCGCCGCCTGCAGCCTGCCCTCCTGCACCTCCTGCCACACGGCGTGCAGCGGCAGCACCGTGTAGAGCCCTTCCTGGGCCGTGAGCTGCTTCTGCAGCGGCAGTGAATCCGCCTCGATCACCGGCGCCAGCGCGATGCGCGCATGCCGCGCGCCGGCATCGAGCGCCGTGCGCAGCCCGTTGGGCGCGCTGGGCAGGATGAAGGGCAACCCATCGAGGCTCGCGAACGGAACCTGTCCATTCGCCGTGAGCCGGTCGTCGCGCGGGCCGATCAGGTAGCTGTCCACCGTCGCGAGCGCTTCCTCCCCTTCGGGCAGCGTGGGGGCATAGCGGTAGAGGATGGCGATGTCGACACGCGCGTCGGTGAGCCATTCCTCCACCTGGCCGCTGGAGCCCTCCAGCACCTTGAGGCTCACGCCCGGCAGGCGCGCACGCACGGCCGAGAAGAGGCGGCCCGTGAGGATGGTGCCGATGGAGGGCAGGCTGCCCAGCGTCACGGTGCCCACGGGCTCGCGCAGGTCGGCGCGGATGTCGTGCTCCAGCGCCTGGGCGCGCTCCAGCAAGTCCTTGACCTGGGGAAACAGGCGTTGTCCCGCCTCCGACAGCTCCACGCCACGGCCCGTGCGGTTGAAGAGCCGCGTGCCGCATTCGCGCTCCAGCGCATTGACCTGGCGACTCAGGAAGGACTGGTTGCTGTCCAGGAAAAGCGCGGCCCGCGTGAGGCTGCCGAGCTCGCCGATGGCCACGAAGGAGCGCCATTTCTGCAGGTCCGCGGCGATGTCCAGCGCAAAGTCGGTGGCTCTAGGCTTGTGCATGGGCGGCGATTATGGGACGGCCTTCGCGCCTTGAGCAGCGCATCGACCCGCTTGTTCGCGCCCGCATAACAGCCTTGCACGATCGGTGCATAGCTCGCGAAGAGGGTGCCTCCTAGACTGCCTGCAGAGCCAATCCAAGGAGACAAGCATCATGGGCCAAGGCCGTCCCTCGTATCGCGCGACTGCCGCCCTGGCACTCGCCTGCAGCCTCGCTTCCAGCCCTGCCGTCCATGCCGAGGACTGGCCGGCCCGGCCCATCAAGCTGATCGTCCCCTATGCCGCGGGCGGGCCCACCGACGCCATCGCCCGCCTGCTCGCCACCAAGGTGGGCGCCCGCCTGGGCCAGCCCGTGGTGGTGGACAACCGCGCGGGTGCCGGCGGCACCATCGGCGTCGACGCGACGGCCAAGGCCACGCCCGATGGCTACACCTTCGCTCTGGTCGCGCCGGGCCCGCTGGTCGGCATGCCCAACCTCATGAAGGCGCCGTACACGCTCGGCGACCTGCAGTACCTCACGCTCGTGGCCCGCATTCCCAGCGTGCTCGTGGTCAACACCAAGTCGGGCATCGACTCGCTGGACGCCCTGGTCAAGAAGGCCAAGGCGGCGCCGGGCAAGCTGAGCTACAGCTCGGCCGGCCCCGGCACCACGCCGCACATCGGCATGGAGATCTTCGACGACCAGGCGGGCGTCAGCCTGCTGCATGTGCCTTACAAGGGCGCGGCACCCGCCATCACCGGCCTGCTGGGCGGCGAGGTCGACGTGGCCATGGTCGACCTGCTGCCGGTGCTTGCGCACGTCAACAGCGGTTCGCTCAAGGCGCTGGCGGTGGCCTCCAAGAGCCGCGCCCCGCAACTGCCGAACGTGCCGACCACGGCCGAGAAGGGGCTGCCCGGCGTGGTGATGGAGACCACCTACGGCATCGTGGCGCCCAAGGGCGTGCCCGCGCCCATCGCGGCGAAGCTGCGCGACGCCTTCATCGCCGCCGTCGATGCGTCCGACACCCGGCAGCAGTACCTGCTGCAGGGCGCATTGCCGATGACTTCCACCGGCAGCGAGTACCAGCAGCTGATGCAGGCCGAGTCGGAAAAGTGGCGGGACGTCATCGCCAAGGCCAAGATCACGATTCAATGAGCAGCGGCCCGATGAAGATCGTCGCCGCCACCGTCGAGCCCTGCACCCAGGCGCTGGCAGACCCGCAATGGAAGTTCGCGCGCGCCCAGGTTCCGTCCCTCGAAGGGCAGGTGCTGCGCCTGCAGGACGAGGACGGAAACGAAGGCATGGGCTATTGCCATGCCATCCCGGCCATCTCCACGCACGGCGCAGGAGCTCAGGCCGGGCTTGCCTTCCTGGCGCCACGCCTGGTGGGCCGTGCCGTGGACGACCTCGCCGGCACCATGGAAGAGATCGACGCGCTGCTCGCCTACCAGCCGACGGTGAAGGCCGCCATCGACATGGCGCTGCACGACCTGTTGGCGCGCCGCCTGGGCGTGCCGGTGCACGTGCTGCTCGGCGGCAAGCTGCGCGATGCGGTGCCGCTGTCGCGCATCCTGCCGATCAAGGCGCCCGACGAGATGGCCGCCCAGGCGGGCCGATTGGCGGCCGAAGGCTACGGGCAGCTCAAGCTCAAGCTCTCGGGCGACACCGACCTGGACGTGCAACGGATCGCCGCCGTCCGCGCCGCCGCGGGCGACGCCGTCGCCCTGACCCTGGACCCCAACCAGTCGTACAACGCCAAGCAGATGATCGCGGCCTTCCGTCGCATGGAGCGCTACGACATCGCCCTGATCGAGCAGCCGGTGCCCGCCGCCGACTTCGCCGGCCTGGCACTGCTCACGCGCACGCTGCCGGTGGCCATCGAGGCCGACGAGAGCGCGCAGAGCGTGCGTGACGTGTTCAGGCTGGTGGCCGAGCGGGCCGTGGACGTCATCAACCTCAAGGTCACCAATCTGGGCGGCATCCGGCGCTTTGTGCAGGCGGTGCGCCTGTGCGAGGCGGGCGAGGTGGGCTGCCGCGTCGGTGCCGCCTTCGGTCCGTCGCTGCTCCAGGCCATGGCCCTGCAGGCCGCGAGCGTCGTTCGGCGCCTGCCCTATGCCTGCGAGCTGTCGGAACACCTGCACCTCAAGGACGACCCCTTCACACCGCTGCCGGTGCAACACGGCCAGCTTCGATTGCCGCCCGGCCCAGGCTGCGGCGTCACCTACAAGCCCCGTTGAACGCGATGAAAAAACTTTTTGCCAGGACCGCCGCACTGCTGTGTGCCGCCATCGCCTGCACCGCAGGCGCGCAGGACTTTCCCACCAAACCGCTGCGGATGGTGGTTCCCTTCGCACCCGGCGGCGGTGCCGACTTCGTCGCGCGGGCCATCGCGGCGCCCTTGGCCAAGCGGCTGGGCCAGCCCGTGGTGGTCGACAACAAGCCGGGCGCGGGTGCCGTATTGGGCGCGGACATCGTCGCCAAGGCGCCAGCCGACGGCCACACCCTGCTGTACACCACGCCGGGTCCCCAGATGACCAGCCCCTACCTGATGGCCAGGCTGCCGTACGACCCGGTCCATGACCTGGTGCCGGTGTCGGAAGTGGCGATCGTCCCCAACGTCCTGGTGGTCAACAAGAACCTGCCCGTGCACTCCATCGAGGAACTCATTGCCTATGCCAAGGCCAACCCTGGCAAGGTCAATTTCGCCAGTGCCGGGCAAGGCGCGAGCAGCCATCTGGCCGGCGAACTCTTCAAGCAGGCCGCGGGCGTCTCGATCATGCACATTCCCTACCGCGGCACCGGGCCTGCGCTGGCCGACCTGCTCTCCGGCCAGGTCCAGATGGCCATCGACAGCATCGCGGCCTACAAGCCGCACATCGACAGCGGCGCCCTGCGTCCGCTGGGCGTGGCCACGGCCAAGCCCTCGCCGCTGCTGCCCGGCGTGCCGCCGATCGCGCAGACGCTCAAGGGCTTCGACGCCGCGCCAGTCAACTACATCTCGGTGCCGAAGAACACGCCGCGCCCCGTGATCGACAAGCTCAACCGCGAGATCAACGCCGTGCTGGCGTCGCCCGAGCTGAAGGAGCAGTTCGCCGCCAATGGCGTGGTGCCCCAGGGCAGCACGCCAGAGCAGATGGCCGCGCTGGTCCGCAGCGAGGCCGCCAAGTGGAAGAAGGTCATCGAGACCTCCGGTGCCCGCATCGATTGAACCGAACAACCCAGGAGCCACCCATGAACGACCTCACCCAGCTCGAAGTGCAGATCGAAGACTTCGTCGCCACCCTCACCCTGAATGCGCCGCCGGTGAATGCCCTCACGCGCACACTCAACGACGAGCTCACCCTGGCGCTGGACCGCATCTCCGAGATGGACGAAGTGCGCGCCGTGGTGCTGACGGGCGCCGGCAAGGTGTTCTGCGCCGGTGCCGACCTCAAGGGCCGCAAGGACGTCATCAAGGGGCCTGGCGACCTGCCGGCCCATTCGCGCCGCACCCGGGAATGCTTCCACGCCATCCGCGAATGCGCCAAGCCGGTGGTGGTGGCCATCAACGGTGCGGCACTGGGCTCGGGCCTGGCCATGGCGGCCTCCAGCGACATCCTGGTCGCGTCGGAGAAGGCCACGCTCGGCATGCCCGAGGTGGACGTCGGCCTGCTCGGCGGCGGCCGCCATGCCATGCGCCTCTTCAGCCACTCGCGCCTGCGCTTCATGGCCCTCACGGGCACGCGCGTCGATGGCGCAGAGATGTACCGCCTCGGCATCGTGGAGGCCTGCGTGCCGCCCGAAGAACTGATGCCCAAGGCCCTGTCGATCGCACGCAGCATCGCATCGAAGAGTCCCATCGCCACGCGCATGTTCAAGCACACGCTCAACACCATCGAGGACATGAGCCTGCGCGACGGCTATCGCTACGAACAGGACATGACGGCCCAGATCGCCAGGACCGAGGACGCCAAGGAAGCCCAGCGCGCCTTCGCCGAGAAGCGCCCGCCGGTGTTCACGGGTCGTTGAATCCACCCGCACTGTCGCTGGCGTGATCGACAGGAAACGCCACTGCCGGTTCAATCGCGCGGTCATCCAAAGGAATCCTCATGTTCGCCGATCCATCACCCAAAGCCGCCGACCTGCTCCAGCGCCTCAAGGCCTTCTTCGACCAGCACATCTATCCGAACGAGGAGCGCTACCACGGCGAGATGGACGCCTTCCGGCGCGCCGGCGACCCGTGGCAGACGGTGCCGCTGATCGAGGAGCTCAAGCCCAAGGCGCGCGAGGCGGGCCTCTGGAACATGTTCCTGCCGCATCCCTATGAAGGCAACGGCGGCGTCTCCAACCTCGACTACGCGCCGCTGTGCGAGGTCATGGGCCGGGTCCATTGGTCCAGCGAGGTGTTCAACTGCTCCGCGCCGGACACCGGCAACATGGAGACGATCGAGCGCTACGGCACCCCTGAGCAGAAGAAGCAGTGGCTGGTGCCGCTGCTGGCCGGCGAGATCCGCTCGGCCTTCCTGATGACCGAGCCCGCGGTCGCCTCGTCGGACGCCACCAACATCCAGTGCTCGATCCGCCGCGATGGCGACCACTACGTGATCAACGGCCGCAAGTGGTTCTCGTCGGGCGCGGGCAGCCCGCGCTGCCGCATCTTCATCGTGATGGGCAAGACCGACCCGGACGCGCCGCGGCATGCGCAGCAGTCCATGGTGCTGGTGCCGCGCGACACCCCCGGCGTGACGGTGCTGCGCCACCTGTCGGTCTTCGGTTACGACGACGCGCCGCATGGCCACATGGAGGTGCTGCTCGAGAACGTGCGCGTGCCGGTGGACAACATCCTGCTGGGCGAGGGCCGCGGCTTCGAGATCGCCCAGGGCCGCCTGGGCCCAGGCCGCATCCACCACTGCATGCGCTCCATCGGCGCGGCCGAACGCGCGCTGGAGCTGATGTGCGATCGCCTGCGCAAGCGCATCGCCTTCGGCAAGCCGCTGGCCGAGCAATCGGTGTGGCACGAGCGCATCGCAGAGTCCCGCTGCCTGATCGATCAGGCCCGCCTGTTGACGCTCAATGCCGCATGGAAGATGGACACGGTGGGCAACAAGGTGGCGCGTGCCGACATCGCCATGATCAAGGTGGTCGCGCCCAACATGTCGTGCAAGGTGGTGGACTGGGCCATCCAGGCCCACGGCGGCGGCGGCGTGAGCCAGGACTTCTGGCTGGCCGAGGCCTATGCGCACCAGCGCACCGTGCGCCTGGTGGACGGCCCGGACGAGGTGCACCGCAACGCCATCGCCAAGCTGGAGCTGGCCAAGGGCCTCTGAGGGCAGACGCTGGTATGCGCGCCCGCGCATCCCAGCGTTGCGGCCGCCGTGGTAGTCGCCTCGGAAGCCCCTTCCGAGAATGGGCCATCGTGAAGGAGATTTGCCCATGAGCACCGCCGCCGGCCCGTTGTCGCACGTCCGGGTCCTCGACCTCAGCCGCATCCTGGCGGCACCCTGGGCCGGCCAGATCCTGGCGGACCTCGGCGCCGAGGTCATCAAGATCGAACGGCCCGGGGCGGGCGACGACACGCGCAGCTGGGGCCCGCCCTTCCTCAAGGATGCCGAGGGCCGCGACACGCGCGAGGCCGGCTACTACCTGGCCGTGAACCGCGGCAAGCGCTCGATCACGGTGAGCCTGGAGAAGCCCGAAGGCCAGCAGATCGTCCGCGAGCTCGCGCAGCGAGCCGACATCGTGCTGGAGAACTACAAGGTCGGCACGCTGGCCCGCTACGGGCTGGACGAGGCCTCGCTGCGCAAGATCAACCCGCGCCTCATCTACTGCTCCGTGACCGGCTTCGGCCAGACCGGTCCGCGGCGCGACCAGCCGGCTTACGACTTCCTGATCCAGGCCATGGGCGGCCTGATGAGCGTGACGGGCGAGAAGGACGGCAAGCCGGGCGCCGGCCCCCAGAAGGTGGGCGTGCCCATCGTGGATCTGATGACGGGCATGTATACCGCCGTCTCCGTGCTGGCCGCGCTGGCCCGCCGCAACGAGACCGGCGTGGGCGGCTACATCGACATCGCCATGTTGGACGTGCAGGTGGCCACGCTGGCCAACCAGGCGATGAACTACCTGGTCTCCGACAAGGTGCCGCAACGTAACGGCAATGCGCATCCCAACATCCAGCCGCAGGACGTGTACGCCTGCGCCGACGGCGACGTGATCCTGGTGGTGGGCAACGACGGCCAGTTCGCCAAGCTCTGCCAGGTGTTCGCGCATCCCGAATGGGCAGCCGACGCGCGCTTTGCCACGAATGCCCAACGCGTGCGCAACATCGCCGAACTCTCGGCCGTGCTGCGCGAGGCCTTCGGCCAGTGGGAGCGCGACCGGCTCATCGCCGCCCTGGACGCCGCAGGCGTGCCCTGCGGCCCGATCAACAACGTCGCCGAGGTGTTCGAGGAACCCCAGGTGAAGGCCCGCGGGATGCTGCAGCACGTGCCGCATCCCGCCGGCGTGGATGTGCCCCTGGTGGCCAGCCCCATGCAGTTCGACGGTGCGGCCCTGCCCATCCGCTCGGCCCCGCCGCTGCTGGGTGAGCACAGCGCGGGCATCCTGTCCGAACTGGGCTACGCCGAGGCGGACATCGCCGCACTGCGCCTGAAGGAGGCGATCTGATGACCGGCCCACTGACCCTGCACTGGTCGCCCAAGTCGCCCTACGTGCGCAAGGTGATGGTGTGCGCGCACGAGCTCGGCCTGGTGGGCCGGCTGCATCTGGTGCGCTCCGTCGCGGCGATGCTCAAGCCCAACGCGGAGATCATGGCGGTGAACCCGCTGTCCAAGATCCCGACGCTGGTGCGGGAGGACGGCTCGGTGCTGTTCGACTCGGTAGTGATCTGCGAATACCTGGACACGCTGGCGGGGGGCTCGCTCTTTCCCGCGCAGGGTGAGGCCCGCTGGCAGGCCCTGCGCTGGCATGCCTTCGGCGACGGGCTGCTGGATGCCCTGATCCTGTGGCGCAACGAGCGCGAGCGTACGCAGCCGCTGCAGGGCCTGCTCGATGCCTTCGCGCTGAAGGTGCGTTCGTCGCTGCTGCTGCTGGATGCCGAGGCCGCCGCCCTGGGCGCGGCGCCGTTCTCCATCGGCACGCTCACGGTGGGTTGCGCATTGGGCTACATCGACTACCGCTTCGATGCGCTGGGCTGGCGCAACACCGCGCCGCAACTCGCGGCTTGGCATGCGGAGCTGATGCAGCGGCCCTCGTTCCAGGCCACGGAGCCCATCGACGGCTGAGGGGTCTCGTCTGGCGGTCATGGCCGCGGCACGGGCACTGTCGGGTGCGCCAGCCCCGGCGGTGGTGCCCCGGTTCGCGCCGTGCCCGGGCTGGCGGCAGTGCTTCAGCGGTAGAGCCGCTCGGGGTTGTGGAACAGCACCCGCTGCACGAGGGCGTCGCTGCCGGCCCAGGCCATGAACATGTCCAGCAGTTGCGTGGCGTCGGGCACCGGGTTCACGCGCAGGTGGGGCCAGTCGCTGCCCCACACCAGCTGCTCCGGATTCGCTTCGAGCATCTTCTGATGGAAGGCGCGGCCGACGTCCCAGTCCGCTTCGTTCAGCAGGTTGCGGTACGCGCACAGCTTGGCCCAAACCTTGCCGCTGGCGAGCAGATCCAGCAGCACCCGAAAGCCAGGCTCGTCGACGCCAGCCTTCGCATCGAAGCCGCCCATGTGGTCGATCACCACCGGCACGGGCAGGTCCTGCAGCGTATCGGCGATGGCCGGGAGGGCCTGGCAGTCGGTCCAGAGTTCGGCATGCAACCCCGCATCGGCGAGCGCGGGCGCCAGCGCTCGCAGGTCGTCGAAGGAGGCACTGCCGCTGAAGTTGGCGCCGGCGCCGCTGCGATGACTGAAGCGGGCGCCGCGCACACCCCTGGCATGCAGATCGCCGAGCGGCAGCGTGCTGCCGGGCGGCACCACGACGACACCCCGCAGCGCCGGCTGCGACTGCAGGGCGTGCAGCAGTAGCGAATGGTCGTCCCCGTAGGCACTGGGGTGCACCAGCACGCCATGGCGCAGGCCGAGTCGTCGCAGCAGTGCCAAGTACTGCTGCTCCAGCGCCTCCGGCGGCGTGTAGCTGCGATCCGCGGCCAACGGGAAGCGTGCGTAGGGGCCGAAGAGGTGGGCGTGGCAGTCCCAGCCGCCGACGGGCTCGGATGGCGCACCCGCCGCGTGCCCTGACGCTTCGCCTGCAGGCCGGGCGCTGTCGGGCACAGCAGCGCCGGCGGTCACGACAGTGCCTCCTGCTGCGGCAGCGCGAAGGCCGGCGCCACGCCTTCGGGCAAGGGAATCTCGTGGCAGTTGAGCGTCATCGCCACCATGGTGTAGTAGCCGATGAGCGCCGTGAGCTCGACCACGCCCTTGGTGCCGAAGCGCGCCAGCGCCTCGGCATAGGTGGCCTCGGACACCGAGCGGTGCCGGTTCAGCTCGACCGCATAGCGCCAGACAGCCACATCGTCGGGCGACATGGCGGGCGGCTCGGACTCGGCGAGCAGTGCCTCGATGAAGGCCGGCTCCAGGCCCGCCCTCTCGCCCTCGATGCGGTGCGCATACCACTCGAAGGGCGAGCGGCAGGCCCGGCCCGTCACGAGAATGGCGATCTCCGACAGCCGGGACGGCAGCGAGGTGCCGTAGCGCAGCAGGGCGCCCAGCGCCTGCCACTTGTCAGCCAGCTCGGGGTTGTGCAGGGCCGCCCGCAAGGGGCCCTGGATCCGGCCGCGCGGGCCGGAGAGGACCTTGTCGAGCACGAGGCGCTGCGCCGCGTCCATGTTGTCCGAAGGGAAGAGGGGAATGCGTGCCATGGTGGATCGGAAGCCGTGTCTCGCGGCAAGGCTAAACGATCGACATGCGCCACAGAGGCGCTGCGCCGGCAAGCCTGCTATGCGCCGATGTGCATGGCTCGCCCGCTCGCAGCGGCCTATTCTTTGGAGACATCACACGCAGGAGACAACGACCATGCCGGACCTCCATCGGCCCCTGCCGCGCCGCGCCCTGGTGCTGGGCCTTCCCGCCGCGCTTGTTTCGCTGCACGGCTGCGCCATGAACCCACTTCCACCCCAACGCCACCGCGAACTGCTGAAGAACGGCACGACCGCCATCGACGTCATCGTCGATGGTGATGGACCGGCCATCGTCATGCTGCCGTCGTCGCTGCGCGATTCCGAGGACTTCGACGAAGTCGCCGCACTGATCGCTGCCCGCGGATTCCGCGTGCTGCGGCCCCAGCCGCGCGGCATGGGCCGCAGTTCCGCACCGCCCCCGGGCATGACGCTGGACACGCTGGCCGGCGACGTCGCATTCACCATCGAGCGCTTCGGCGGCGGCCGGGCGGTCGTCGTCGGTCATGCCTACGGGCACTGGACCGCGCGCGTCACCGACATGAACCATCCGGCGCTCGTGCGTGGCGTGGTGGTGCTGGGCGCATCGGCCCAGGTCTTTCCGGCGGGCATGGCCGAGGCGCTGGCCATCGCGTCGGACCCGACACGACCGGCCCCCGAGCGCCTGGCCGCGCTGCGGTTGTGCATGTTCGCCCCGGGCAACGATCCCACACCCTGGCTGCAGGGCTGGCATCCGGCGCTGCGCGCGGCTTACCGGGCTGCCGGACAGTCGCCGGCCAAGTCGGTGTGGTTCGGCCGAAGCCATGCGCCCATCCTGGACCTGCAGGGCGGGCAGGATGCGTGGCGTCCGGCTTCCACGCGCAACGAATTGAAGGCGCTGCTGGGCGACAAGGTCACGGTGCAGGTGATCCCGCAAGCCGGCCATGCGCTCGTGCCCGAGCAGCCGCGCGCCGTGGCCAAGGCCATCGCCGACTGGGCGCAGGCCTTGCCGGCCTGACGCGCCGCGCGGTCGCCTTTCTGGCCGCTGCAGGCGCGGCCGGCATCGATGCTCAGCCGCCCGCCTCGAACTGGATGGTGGCCAGGCCGCGGTCCAGGTGGATCTCCAGCTCCGCCAGCATCTGGTCCAGGCTGTCGCCCAGCGCGCATTCCAGGAAGCGCCGGTGGTTGGCCTCGAAGTCCACCTTGGGCGCATGCGCGATCTGGCAGATGCCGAAGCCCAGCTGGATCTTCTGCGTCATCTGCTGCCAGAAGGCGGGCATCAGGTGGTTGCCGCAGCGCTCGTACACCAGGCCGTGGAAGTGCGCCTCGGCGCGGATCTCTTCCGACAGGTCATCGCTGCGCACGGCCGCGATCATGTGGTCGAAGCGGGCCTGCAACTCGCTCCGGAAGCCGGCGTCGCGCAGCGGCCACACGCGGCGGTAGGCCTGGGTCTCCATCACGCGGCGCATCTCGTACACGTCGCGCAGCACCTCGGCATTGACCTCGGTGACGAAGGTGCCGGCATAGGGCCGGTTGGTGGCCAGGCCGCTCTCGATCAGCTCGCGGATGGCCTCGCGCAGCAGCCCGCGGCTCACGGCCAGATCGCCGGCCAGACGGCTTTCGACCAGCTGCGTGCCCGGCGCGATGCGGCCCGACAGGATGGCGCGGCGCAGCGTTTCGGCCACCTGGTCGCGGCGGGTCAGCGTGGGCAGGGGCTCGAAACGGGGGATGCTGCTCATGGTGTGCGCGCGATTCTCGGCGAGGGATCGATGCGGTTCGCGCGATGCAAGGGCTTCAGGCCCGCAGCGCGAATCGCTTCTCCAGCCGCGAGGCCAGGTAGGAGCCCGGGTAGATCAGCACGAAGTAGATCAGGCCCACGGCCGTGAGGATCTCCAGCGGCCGGTAGAAGGCGGCCGACAGCGCGCGGCCCTGGTACATCAGCTCCTGCACCGCGATCACCGAGGCGATGGAGGTGTTCTTGGCCAGCTCGATGCCACGGTTGGTGAAGGCCGGCAGCATGCGCGCCAGCACCTGCGGCACGATCACCCGGCGCATCAGCTGGGTGCGCGTCATGCCCAGGGCGCGGGCGCCTTCCCACTGCCCGGCGGGCAGGGAGGCGATGCCGCCACGGAAGATCTCCGAGCAGTAGGCCGAGGCATTGAGCACCAGTCCGCACAGCGCCGCCACCAGCGGCGTGAGCTGCAGGCCCGTGAGGATGGGAAAGGCATAGAAGAACCAGATCAGCTGCACCATCACCGGCGTGTTGCGGAACAGCTCGACCCAGCTGCGCCCCAGCAGCACCGGCACCCGCCGGCCGGAGCCGGTGGCCAGCGACAGCAGCAGGCCCAGCACCATCGACAGCGGAAAGGCGATGACCCACAGGAGCGCCGTCATGCCCACGCCCTTGAGCAGCACGGGCCAGTTCTGCAGCACCGGGGTGAAGTCCCAGGAGAAGTCCATGCCGGTCACCTCGCAGTCGCGGAAACGGGCCGGGTGGCACGCGTGAGCCGTGCCTCCAGCAGGTGCGCCAGCGTGCTGAGCACCAGCAGCGTGACGAAGAAGATGGCCGCCACCACGGTGTAGACCTCCAGCGGGCGGAAGGTGATGCTGTTGACCTGCATGGCCTGGTAGAGCAGGTCGGAATAAGCCAGCGTCGACGCGAGCGCGGTGGTCTTGATGAGCTCGAAGGAGCGTTCCATGAAGGGCGGCAGCATGCGCTGCAGGGCCTGCGGCAGCACCACCCGCCGCAGCACCGCGGGCGGACGCATGCCCAGGGCGCGGGCGCCTTCCCACTGGCCGCGGTCGATGCTGACCACGCCGCCGCGGAACACCTCGGCATAGAAGGCGCCCGACTGGGTGGAGAGGGCAATGATGGCCGCCACGTACGGGTCCAGGCTCACGCCCAGCACCACGGGCAGGGCATAGAAGGCCCAGAAGAAGTGCACCAGCGGCGGCGTGTTGCGGTAGAACTCGGTGAACCACAGCGCCGGCCACTGCAGCCAGCGCGTCTTCGTCAGGCGCATCGTGGCCAGCACGGCGCCAATGAGCACGCCCATCGCAATGGCCACCGCCGCGATGCGGAAGGTGCCGAGCACGCCCGTCAGCAGCATCTGGCGGTATTCCCAGACCGCGCCGAAGTCCCAGTCGTAGTTCATGTGCAAGAGCGCTACAGCGCAACGCCAGTCAGTTGGCCAAATGCCGTTCGGGCTGAGCTTGTCGAAGCCGGGGCACACACGTATGCAGGCTCTTCGACCCTTCGACAGGCTCAGGACAGGCAAGCTCAGGGCGAACGGCCAACTGGCCGTCCGCCGTGCCGGGCGTTACTTCTCCAGCGACTCCTTCGTGACGCCAGGCATCTTGTCCGGATCCAGGCCCTTGGTCTTGAGATACTGGGCGTAGAGCGCCTGCGTCTGGCCCGAGGCATAGAGCTTCTTGAACTGCTCGTCGAGCATGTCGCGGAAGGCCGGGTCCTGCTCCTTGCGCACGCCGGCGCTAGTGGCGATGGCGACCACCGGCTGCGGGATCTGCACGCTGCCCTTCTTGATCTTCGAGTACGCGATGGTCAGCACCGAGTGGTAGAAGCCGATGGCGTCCACACGGCCGGCATTGAAAGCGGCCACGGTTTCGTCGGTGTTCGTGAAGCGCTCGATCTTGGCGTTGGGCAGGCGCTTGGTGAGATCGCGGTCGGTGGCGGTGCCCAGGGCCACGCCCACGCGCACCGTGGGCTTGTCGAGGTCGCTCCAGTTCTTGACCGTCAGGCCGTCCTTGGCCAGCACGCCCTGGGCGTACCAGAGCATGGGCGCGGCCGGGAAGTCGATGGCGCGCTTGCGCTCCTCTGTGGCATCAAGCACGAACATCACGTCGAACTGGCCCGACTGCAGGCCGGCCACGCTGTTGGCCCAGGTGGTCTCGACCGGCACCATCTTCACGCCGATGTTCTTGGCGATCTGCTCGCCCATCAGCACGCCCACGCCGGTCCACTGGCCGGTGGCGGGGTCGCGGTAGTACCACGGGTCGCCGGGCGCCACGCCGATGCGCAGCTCGCCGGATTTCTTGACCTTCTCCAGCGTCTGGGCCTGGGCCGGCATGCCGGCCAGCAGGCCGAGGCCGACCAGGCCGAGCAGCAGGCCGCGGCGGACGGCGGCAAAGCGGGACAGGATGTTCATTCGTCGCTCCTACAAAGTGGACAGGGAAAGAAGGGAAATCAGACCGCCGGTGCCGTGATGTAGGCCTGGTACAGCTCGGCCAGGCGCTGTGTCAGCGGGCCGTAGCCCTCGGTGGGCAGGCGGCGGCCGTCGATGGCCGCCACGGGCGTCAGGCCGCCCAGGGTGCCGGTGACGAAGGCCTCGTCGGCGGCATAGACCTCCGCCAGCGTGTAGTCGCCCTCGTGCACCGGGATGCCGTTCTCGCGCGCCAGGCGCAGCACCGTGGCGCGCGTGATGCCGTTGAAGCAGTAGCGCCCGGACGAGGTCCACAGCGCGCCGCCGCGCACGATGAAGAAGTTGGTGGAGTTGCAGCTGGAGACGAAGCCGTTCGTGTCCAGCATCAGCGCCTCGTCGGCGCCCACATGGATGGCCTGGATCAGCGCCTGGATGAAGTTGAGCCGGCTGTGCGAGTTGAGCCGCAGGTCGAACACGTCGGGCGTGCTGCAGCGGATGGTGCTGGTGTGCAACGCCAGGCCGCGCTTCTTGGCCGCGGCGTCGACCACCTTGTGCTCGGCCACGCAGACCACGGTGGCGCTGCCGATGATGAAGCGCGGGTCCTGGTTGGGCGTCTTCTTGAGGCCGCGCGTCACCATGAGGCGCGCATGCGCGCCGTCGTGCATGCCGTTCACCTCGAAGGTGCGCAGGATCACGTCCTTGACCTGCTGCTTGGTCAGGCCGATGTCCATGGCGATGGCATTGGCGCCTTCGAACAGGCGGTCGATGTGGGCGTCGAAGGAGATCACGCGGCCCTTGACCAGGCGCACGCCTTCCCACACGCCGTCGCCGCAGACGTAGCCGGCATCGAAGATCGAGACCTTGGCCTCGCTGCGGGGCACGAAGTCGCCGTTGAGGTAGACGAGCACCTGCTCGTTGCGGTCGTCGGCCCGGTAGGCCTGGGAGCTGGTGGCGGAGGCGGGGTTGGAAAGCTGCATGGGAGGAGGGCGCGGAATGAGGGAGCGGCTGCTTCAGAAGCTGAAGGCCGTGAAGCGTTCGAGGAAGCGTTGCGTGCGCTCCTTGCGCGGGTGCTTGAGCACCTCGTCGGGGGTGCCGGCTTCATAGATCAGGCCGTCGGCCAGGAAGAGCACCTTGTTGGCGTAGTGGTAGGCAAAGCCCAGCTCGTGGGTCACCAGCAGCATCGTGCGGCCTTCCTCGGCCAGGTCGCGGATGACGTTGAGCACCTCGCCCACGAGTTCGGGGTCGAGCGATGACGTGGGCTCGTCGAAGAGCAGCACGTCGGGCTCCATGGCCAGCGCGCGGGCGATGGCCACGCGCTGCTGCTGACCGCCCGACAGGTGGCCGGGGTAGGCGTCCGCCTTGTGGGCCAGGCCCACCTTGTCGAGTTCGCGCAGGGCGATGTCCCGGGCCCTCGCAGCGGCCATGCCACGCACCGTGATGGGGCCTTCCATCACGTTGCCCAGCACCGTCATGTGCGGAAACAGGTTGAACTGCTGGAACACCATGCCCACCTGCCGGCGCACCTGCGCCAGCTCAGCCTGGGTGTAGCGCACGGCATCGCCGCCACGCGCGTCGGGCCGGCCGATGGGGCGGCCCTTGAGCTCGATCCTGCCGGCACTGGGCGTCTCCATGAAGTTGAGGCAGCGCAGGAAGGTGCTCTTGCCCGAGCCGCTGGAGCCCAGGATGGCCACGCGGTCGCCGGGCTGCACGTCGAAATCGATGCCCTGCAGCACATGGTGATCGCCGAAGCGCTTGTGGAGGCCGCTGATGCGCAGGATGGGCTGGGTCATGACGGGACAGGCTTGGAGGCTGGAGCGACGTGGGCAGAGAGATGGGCGGATTTTTGTTGGATTGTCTAACAATCGACAGTCTGGTTTTCCCTTGCAGCATCCGTGCCAACCCTTTCCGCGCGGTACGAACAAAGGCCCGCGGCGCTTTCACGCCGCGGGCCTTCCGGGTCAGCAAGAGGGGATTACTTCTGCAGGTTCACTGCCCCCGAGCCCTGGGCATTGCCGCTGCCGTTGACCGCGGCCCCCGGCGCCCGGAGTGCACCGCCGGCAGAGCCCGCCGCACCGCCGGCGCCCTTGAGCGAGCCGCCCACGGTATTGGTCAGGCCGCCAGCAATGCCCCCCGCAGAGGTGGCAGCGCCGGTCGCCGTGTTCGCGGCGCCGCCCACCGTGTTGGCCACGCCCCCCACGGCGTTGGGCGCGTTGCCGACAGCGCCAGTCACGCCACCCAGAACGCCACCGACCGCATGGCCCACGCCGCCCGCCGCGTTGCCGGTGCCCGAGCCGCTCGTCTGCGCGTTGGCGCTGCCGGCGGTACGCGCGTTGCCGCTCGCGTGGGAACCGCTGTGGGTCGTCCCCGCGCCGACACCCGCGTTGGTGCCGGTCGACACACCGGCGCCGGCACGCTGGCCGGCGGCGGAGCCAGATGCATTCACGTCAGCATTGACGCCCACGCCGACCCCGATGCCCTGGGCCTGTGCATAGCCCCCGACGGCCAGCAGTCCGCCCAGCAGGGCGCAGGCGAGGAGACGGTGCGATCGTTGTTGTTGTCGTTGCTTCATGGTGACTGTTCCTTTCATAGATGGTCACATGGGACCGGCCGCCTCTCGACCGGTCTGGTGCGAACCTTCGATGAACAGTCCGGCGGCCAGGCGTGCGGGGCTGGCGCGGACGGCTGTGGGAGACGGCCTGCACGGCGCCTGCGTTGTGCCGGTGTTGAAACAGCGGACCAAGGAATCGCGAAGATCTACCCTCGTTTTGGCAGATTTAGCCGTTTCAAATAATTAGCCCGTTCCGATAAAATTGCCGAAATGATCTTGTTCCACCGTACCGCCCTGGCTGAACAGATGGCGCAGCAGCTCCTGCGTCCGGGCCTGCTCGACCAAGGGCTGCGGTCCGGACTGTTCCTGTCCGGGCTGCGCCGCACCGGCAAGACCACCTTTCTGCGGCAGGATCTGATCCCCGCGCTGGAAGCGCTGGGCGCCATCGTCATCTATGTGGACCTGTGGACCGACACGCGGGCCAACCCTGCCACCCTCATCCACGCCGCCATCCAGCGCGCACTGGCCGAGTTGCAGGCGCCCGGGTCGGGTGTTCTTGCACGGCTGAAACGCCTCAAAGGGCTGGATGTCGGCGCCGCCGGCTTCAAATTCGGCTTCCAGTTGAACGAGGTGGGCGCCAAGGGCGGCGTGACGCTGGCCGACGCGCTGACCGAGGTGGTGGACAAGGCCCGGACCGATGTCGTGCTGATCGTCGACGAGGTCCAGCAGGCCCTGGCCGGAGAAGACGGCGCGCAGATGCTGCTGGCCATCAAGGCGGCCCGCGACGCGATCAATCCGCGGCCCGCCACAGCTGGCCATTTCATCTTCATCGGCACAGGCTCGCACCGTGCGCAGGTGGTGGGCATGACGCTGCAGGGCAAGCATGCGTTCGCGGGCGCCACTTCGGTCGACTACCCGACGCTGGACGGCGACTACGTGGCCCATGTGCTGGATGGCCTGCGCCTGGAAGGCGCCCGTGTGCAGCCCAGCCTGCCCGTCGCCGTCGAGGCCTTCGACACCCTGGGTCGGCGCCCGGAAGAGCTGATCCGTGCCCTGCGCCAGCTGCAGCAGGAAGACCCGGCCGAGGCCGACCGCTTCCTGCCCGTCATCGCGGCGACGCTCAAGACGGCAGCGGCCGACGTGGAGCTGCGCAAGGTGGAAGACCTGGGCACGCTGGCCGGCGCGGTGTTCGACCGCGTGGCCCGGGCCGAGGGCGACGCCACCGGCCTGTTCGGCGCCCAGGCCCTGGCCGACTACACCGCCCAACTGGCTCGCGAGGTGACGGCCGACCAGGTGCAGCGCGTGGCCGACGAACTGCGCGACGCCAACCTCATCATCCGCAAGGGCCATGGCGTCTATGCGGTGACCGATCCCTTCGTCCAGACGGCCTGGCGCGAGCGCAAGGCACTGGGTGGGGGGACGAGAAGCTGATGCGCCTGCGCACCGCCCCCGCCGACGACCGAGAAGAAATCTACCGGGACCACACCCGCCAGCGCCTGCAGCTCACGGCGGTCGAGATGGGCGTGACCGCCGTGGCCGGTTCTTTGGCGGCGCTGCTGGCGCGGCTGCTGATCCCGATGCCCGAATATGTGGGGCTGCGGGTACTGCTGCTGCCGCTCACTGCGCTGTTCGCCTTCCTCATCGCGCGCGCACCCTCGGTCCAGACCTATGGCCTGGCCTGCATGGCGACCATCGCCATGGTGAGCCTCAACTGCTATCTGGGCGCGCTCGGCACCGACCGGCCGCTCATGTACTTCCTTCCCGCGGCAATCATCGTCGTCGTCACCACCAGCTTCTTCTGGATCACGTTGGCGCAGTGGGTCGGCGGCTCGCTGGCCTGCTATGCCTTCTTCCTGCCCTTCGTGTTCGACCACACGGCCAACCGGACCGACACCGTCTTCGCGTCGCTCTATGCGGGCATCGCCCTCGCTACAGCCTTCGTCACCCACCGACGCGTCCAGGACTACCAACGCCGCGCCTTCGACCAGGAATGCCGGCTCGCGGAGCTCAGCGCCACAGACGCCCTCACGGGCGCCCGCAGCCGGGCCGAGTTCCTGCACCAGGCGGAACAGGCGGCCGGCCTTGCGCGCGACACCGGGGCATCGCTCGCACTGCTGTACCTGGACATCGACCATTTCAAACGGCTCAACGACAGCCATGGTCACGCGGCGGGCGACGCGGTGCTGCGGGGAATGGGCGAGGTGTTGAGGCAGACCCTGCCGCAGCAGGACGTGCTGGGCAGGCTCGGCGGGGAGGAGTTCTGCGTGCTGCTGCCGGGCCATTCGGAAGCCCGGGCGGCAGCGGTGGCCGAACGCCTGCGCCTGCTGCTTGCGCAGGTGCCGCGGCCCGATGAACGCCTGACCGTCTCCATCGGCATCGCCACGCTGCGGGCGGGCGAATCCGTCATGCAAACATTGCACCGGGCCGATCTGGCGATGCTGAAGGCCAAGCAGTCCGGCCGCGACCGGGTTTGCATTGCCGAGTGAAGCTGGGCTGCCCCGCGGCCATTCGAGCTCCGGCGGCTCTTCGGTTTCATGGGCCGCGGGTGGCCCGCCGGGGCTCAGCCGGTGCGTGCCACCGTGCCGAGCAGCACGGCCCGCACCTCGTCCGTGAACAGGTAGCGACGGCCGTCGATCAGCACCGCGTCCGACCCCGCCGGATCGGGCCGGGCCACCGGCATGCCGTGATCCAGCAGCGCCTGGGCGCAGTCGGCCCAGTCGCCCTCGCCTGACGGCGTGTTGAGCGAGGCCCAGGACAGCGAGCCCCGCACGTCGTCGCCGAAGCCATGCGGGGCTCGCCAGTCGGCGCCGTTCTCCAGCAGCAGGCGCACAAGCGCCGCGTCGCCGCGGAACACGGCCTGGTTCAGGGCCGAGCCGTCGATGTCGCCGCCGCGAACTTCCAGCGGCCAGCCACAGGCCACCATGGCACGCACGGCGGCGTCGCAGCCATCGGCAGCCAGTTCCGGCAGCAGGCGCCGCTGCGCGTCGTCCAACCGGGCGAGCACATCGGGTTCGGCACGCTGGAGGGCAAGCGCGCACGGCGTGTCGCCACGGGCGCACGCGGCCACGAAGGCCTCGACCGTGTCGAGGTCGTCGCCGCCTGGACGCCCCGACGCGGCCAACGCCGGCAGCGCGGCGATCTCCGGGAGGCCGAAGCGAAGCGCGAGGACGCGAGCCGTCACACCGTCGGGCGTGCGCACATCGGTGCGCGCGCCTGCATCGATCAGCGCCTGGACATGCGCCACCGAACGGCGCCGCCGGATCGCCCACAGCAGCGGCGTGCCCCAGTCCGAGGTCGGCGGGCCGGGCGGCGGCTCGTTGGGATTGCCGCCATGCGCCAGCAGCAGTTGCAGGGGCTGCGGATCGTCAAGGTCGAGTGCGCGGTAGATGGCGTTGGTCCCCGCGATCGTGGCGCCGGCCTCCAGCAGCAGGCGCGCGCAGGCGGGCGTGTCGAGCGCGTGATAGAGCGACTCGCCATCGTCCGGCTGGGCACCAGCGTCGAGCAGCTGCTTCGTCATGGCCGCATCGCCCGCCTGGCCGGCCGCACCGTACAGCGCCGACAGGCGAAGGGACTCGTCGGGCGCATGCAGCGAGGCAGGCGGCCACCGGCTGCCGACGGACTGATTGGCTGAGGCGCCGGCAGCCAGCAGCCATGCCACGCAGGCCCGCAGACCCTCCGCGAAACCGGGCACACGGGCCAGGCCGGAATGGGTGACTGCCACCAGCGGCGGGAGCCGCAGCAGACCGCCAGGCTGGTGCACCCAGGACGGATCGCGTTGCGTGGCGGCACGCAGCGCCGCTTCGTCGCCGATGGCGCAGGCCAGCCAGGGATCGGAGCCGGCCACCAGCGCTGGGTATTCCGCCAGGAGCCGCGCGGCGACCGCCGGCCGGCTGGCGTTGGTGCTGCCGGCCACATCGCCGGCGTACACCAGCCGCAGCCAGTGCAGCAGCGCCGCCTGTGGATCGTCGTGCAGCGTACGCCGGGCTTCGACAAAGTGCAGCAGATCGGCCCAGCTGCCAAAGCCGTGCTCGCGCGCGATGCAGGACTGCGCATCGTGCAGCCGCAGCGACTGCGCCGCGAGCGCGGCATCGTCCCTGCCGCGCGCCGCGGGCAAGCCCGCGCGAAAGCGCTGCAGGGCGGCCGGCAGGCCGCGCCGATAGTCGGCCAGCAAAGTCTTGGCCTGCTTCTTCAGATGCCCGATGTCGGGCCGGGGAGGGAGGGATTGCATGGACACCTCTGTGCATCGAACGCCGATGGCCCGCAAGACCGGCTGCACGCAAGGTGGTGAGGAAGCGGCATCGCGTTGGATGCCGCAAGAGAGGCAAGTGGGTTCAACCCTTCCCGCGGGCCCGGAGGCGTCTTGCACGCGGGGCGGATCATAAAGGCTCGGCGCGCAGCAGGAGGCGGGCACCCGCCCGCCTCCGCCCTGCCCGTCAGACCATCGCGAAGCCGCCCGAGGCGCCGATGGTCTGCCCTGTGATGAACAGCGCCCGGTCCGAGGCCAGGAAGGCCACCAGCCCCGACACATCGTCCGGCCGCGACAGCCGGCCCACGCCCTTGGAGATGGGATAGATGCCGAGCATCTTGGCCAGCAGCTCGTTGTTCTGCGGTGTGGCGTCCACATGCAGCGGGCCGTCCTTGATGCCCTCGTGCGAGACGGCGCCCAGCGCGATGGAGTTGACGGTCACCGCATGGCGGCCATGCTCCTTGGCCAGGGCCTTGGCAAAGCCCGCGATGGCCGCCTTGGCGCCGGAGTAGACGGCCATGTTGGCCTCGCCGATGCGGCCGGCCTCGGAAATGATGTTGACGATGCGCCCGCCCTTGCGCGCCACCATGCCGGGCAGCACCGCGTGGCAGCAGTGCAGCGTGCCGTACACGTTGAGGTTGATGATCTTGGCCCAGTCCTCCACCGGCATGTCGACGAAGGCCGGCGTGCGCCCACCCTTCTCGCGCCGCTCGGGAATGATGCCGGCGTTGTTCACCAGGATCTCCACCGGCGCATCGAAGTGGCGGGCGGACTGGTCCACCATGGCCCGCACCTGCTCGGCCTGCGTGATGTCGGCCGGTGCGGCCATCGCCTCGCCGCCCTGCGCGCGGATCTCGGCCGCCACCGCTTCGGCGCGCGGCGCGAACAGGTCGTTGACCACCACCCGCGCGCCCTCGCGCGCCAGCTCGATGCAGATCTGACGGCCCACGCCCTGGCCGCCACCGGTGACGAGCGCGACGCGGCGCTCCAGATTGAGTTTCATGGTTGTTCCTCGTGAATGGATGGAATGGAGAAGCCGCCCTTCAGCGGCCCTTGAAGACAGGCGCCCGCTTCTCGACGAAGGCACGCATGCCTTCCTTGCGGTCTTCGCTGTCGATCAGCATGGCGGCGGCGTAGCGTTCGTATTCGAGGCCGCTGTCCAGGTCGGTCTGCATGCCGCGGTTGACCGCACGCTTGATGAGGCGGATGGACAGCGGCGGCATCGCGGCCACGGTGCCGGCCAGCTTCATCGCCTCGGTCATCAGCTCGGCGCCGGGGCACACCTGGTTGACGATGCCCATCTGCAGCGCCTCGGCGGCGTCGATCTGGGCGGCCGTGAACATCAGGTATTTGGCGCGCGCCTCGCCGATCAGCCGCGGCAGGCGCTGGGTGCCGCCGGCCGCCGGCAGGGCGCCGATGCGGGCCTCGGGCAGTCCGAACTTCGCATGATCGGCCGCGATCCGGAGGTCGCAGCACAGCGCGATCTCCAGCCCGCCGCCCAGTGCGACGCCGTTGATGGCGGCGATGACGGGCTTCTCGAATTCCTCGATGTCGCGCAGCAGGTCGTGCGTGGCCTTCTGCGCGACGAAGAAGTCGTTGGCGCCGATCTGGTGGTCGGCGCGCTCCTTGATGTCGGCGCCCGCGCAGAAGGCGCGGTCGCCGGCGCCGGTCAGCACCACGGCGCGCACGCGCTCGTCGGCCCGCGCCAGCTGCAGGAAGGCCTGCGCCAGGTCAGGCTTCATCGTGCTGCCGATCGTGTTCATGCGCTCGGGGCGGTTGAGGGTGATCACGGCGACATGGCCTTGCACCGCATAGGTGAGGGTGCCGAGTTCGACGTGGTCGGCGGGCGAGGTGGGGGTGGTCATGCGGATGGACCTCCTTCAGGCGTCGGGTGCGGAAAGAACATGGGCGATGGCCACCGAGCCCAGCCCGATCATGTGGGCCATGGCCCAGCGCGCATGGCTGTGCTGGCGCTCGCCGGCCTCACCGCGCAGCTGCCGGGTCAGCTCGGCGATCTGGCCGATGCCGGTCGGCCCCAGCGGATGGCCCATGCCGATCAGGCCGCCCGAGGCATTGATGGCACAACGGCCGCCGATGCGCGAGTCGCCACGCATCAGGAAGCTCGCGCCCTCGCCGGGCGGGCACACGCCGACGGCCTCGCTGTAGAGAAGCTCTTCCACCGAGAAGGCGTCGTGCAGTTCGAGCATGTCCAGCGTCTGGGCGGAGATGCCCGCCTGCTCGAGCGCCGACTGTGCACTGCTGCGCACCAGGTCGACGGCGGCCTGGCCGTAAGCGGTCTCGGGCGTCTCGCTGCAGGTGGACGAGGCGCGCACACGCACGCAGCGTTTGGGATCGAGACCCAGCCGACGCAGGGCGCGGCCCGACACCACGAGGGCTGCCGCCGCGCCTTCGCCGCGCGGGCAGCACTGCTGCACCGTCAGGTCGCCCGCCACGCGCGGCGAGGCCAGCACCTGCTCCAGCGTGCGCGGCTTGCGGTACTGCGCGTACGGGTTGCGCGAGGCATTGCCATGGTTCTTGACCGCCACCTGCGCCATCGAGGCCACGTCGGCGTTGCGCTCGCGCAGGTAGGTGCGGGCCATCATGGCGAACTTGACCGCCGGAACGTTGGCGGTGTCGCTCAGGTGCGCCAGCCCGTCCTTGTCGGCCGCGCGGCGACCGTCGCCATGTTTGTCCACGCCCACGGCCAGCACCACGTCGCTGACGCCGCGCGCCACTTCGAGGCAGGCCTGCCGGAAGGCGAAGGAGCCCGAGGCCGACGCGTTCTCGACCTGGGTGACGGCCAGCCCGGTCGAGCCCAGGTGACGCAGCATCACCCGCCCC
Source organism: Pseudacidovorax intermedius (assembly GCF_003350475.1). Lineage (GTDB taxonomy): Bacteria > Pseudomonadota > Gammaproteobacteria > Burkholderiales > Burkholderiaceae_C > Xenophilus > Xenophilus intermedius. The sequence continues at coordinate 163,307 of NZ_QQAV01000005.1, read as the reverse complement.
GCCGCCATGCCGATGGAGGTGGTGCCGATGTAGGCGCTATTCACCTGTGGCCAGGCCAGTCCCGCATCGGCCAGCGCCTGGCGCACGGCCGTCAGGCCCAGGTGCGTATAGGGCGTCTCGCTGGGGAATTGGTAGGCATGCATGCCGATGCCGGTCACGTACACGCCGTCGTTGTCGTCGATCCACGTGCTCATCGCTGGGCCTCCGTGGCCGGCACGAAGCGGCAGTCGAACACCTCGCCCTCCGGCAGGGGATGGGCCACCGCGCGCAGCGGCATGCCCACGCGCAACTGCGACTCGTCGGTGGTGACCATCACGCCTTCCTCGATGGGGCCGTCCTCGCCCAGGCGGATGTCGGCGGCGATGCGCGGCACTTGCATGCCGGGCAGCAGGGGCACATGCAGGGTCACGAACTCCAGCAGCGTGCCGGCGCCCGGCCGCGTGATGCGCGCGGCCTCCTTCATCGGATCGCCGCAATGGCTGCAACCCGGCGCATCGGCGGGAAAGGCCAGGTGGCCGCAGGCCGGGCACTGGGCGAAGACGAAGTCCAGCGATTCGCCGTCGGCAGCCAGCTGATAGAGCGTGGGATGGCGGGGCTGGTAGCCCCGCAGGTCGAGGGTCATGGGAGTCCTTGGGATGAAAGAGGAAAGGGGAGGCAAGGCCGGTCAATCGACCTTGGCGCCCGAGTTCTGCACCACCTCGCGCCAGCGGGTCATCTCCGACTTGACGAAGGCATCGAGCTTCTCGCCGCGCATGCCGCGCATCGGCAGGCTGCCGTTCTTCTCGCTGATGGCGACGAACTCGGGGTCGACGATGGCGGCGGCCACCGCGTCGGCCAGCCGCTGCACGACCGGGGCCGGCGTCTTGGCGGGCACGAAGACCGCGCCCCAGGCGGTGGAGTCGGCACCTGTGATGCCCAGCTCGCCCAGCGTGGGCAGCTGCGGGATGCTCGCGAGGCGGGTCCTGCTGGTGACGGCCAGGGCCTTGAGCTTGCCGGCCTGAACGAAAGGCATCACAACGGCCGCGTAGTCGAAGGCCATGTCCAGGTTGCCGGCGATCAGGTCGGTCAGGGCCGGGCTGCTGCCCTTGTAGGGCACATGGGTCAACTTGGTCCCCGTCGCGGCCTGGAACAGCTCGGCCGTGAGATGGGTGCCGGTGCCGGCGCCGGCGGAGCCGAAGTTCAGCTTGCCCGGGTTCTGCTTCGCATAGGCGACCAGCTCGGGCACGGTCTTGAAGCTGCGCGTGGGGTTGATGACCAGGACCAGCGGCGACTCCGAGATGCCATGGACGGCGACGAAGTCCTTGATCGGGTCGTAGCGCACGTTCTTGTAGAGCGCCAGATTGGCGCCGTGGGTGCCCTGCGTGCCATACAGGAAGGTGTAGCCGTCGGCCGGCTGCCGCGCGGCGTACTCGGCACCGATGGAGCCGCCGGCGCCCGGCCGGTTGTCCACCACCACCTGCTGCCCCAGCTTGTCGCCCACCTTCTGCGCCAGCACGCGGGCGGTGTTGTCGGTGATGCCGCCAGGCGGGAAGGGCACCACGAAGGTCAGCGGTTTGGTGGGCCAGGCGTCGTCGGGTGCGGCGCTGGCGGGGCCGTGGGCGACGAGCGCCGCAAAGGTCAGGGCGAGGGCGTGGAAAGCGCGATTCATGGATGTCTCCGGTTGCTCTTGATATTCGGTATGCCGTAGACTACTTCAACACGTCGTAGAAAAGCAAATCGAAATCAATGAAATCACGCAGCGAAGCGAGCAGATCGCACTCATGCCGCAGGCGGCACGGTCTGTACCATCGTGCTTTTCTACGAAATATCGGAGAGGCGATGCCCACCCTTGTCCCCGCCGCTGCCCGCACCATGACGCTGCTGGAGGTCTTCGCCCGCGAGAAGCGGGAGCTGTCCAACTCCGACCTGGCCCGGCTCATGGACCTGCCCGAAAGCAGCTGCTCCGACCTGCTGCACACCCTTCACGAGCTGGGCTACCTGCTGCGCACGGCGCGCAGCCGGCGCTTCTATCCCACGGCCCGCCTGCTGGCGGTGGCCAAGGAGATCTCGGCCAGCGACCCGCTCTATGCCGTGGGCGCCGAAGCCTGCGAGCTGCTGCGCGACCGCACCGGCGAAACCGGCCTGTGCGGCCGGCTGGAAAACGGCATCGTCAAGGTGATCGCCCTCAGCGAAGGCCGCCATCCGCTGCGCTACATGCAGCACGTGGGCGACAAGCTGGCGCTGCATGTCTCCGCGCTGGGCAAGGCCATCCTGTCCATCGGCACGCCCGAGGAGGCGGCGCGGCAGTTGCGCCTCAAGCCGCTGCGCAGCCTGGCCTCCGGCACGCTGACCGACCTGACCGCGCTGGAGGCCCAGGTGGCGAAGGCCAAGGAGCAGGGCTGGATCTGGATCGAGAACGAAGGCAGCGAGGGCCTCACAGCGGTCGCAGTCGCCGGCCAGATCGGCGGCGAGGCCGTGGCCCTGTCGGTGGCCGGCCTCACCGACCGCATGCGCGCCCAGCGCACCCTGTGCATCGAGGCCCTGCAGGAAGTGCAGGCCCTCGTCTTCCGCAAACACGCGGCCGTGGCCGAAGCCGCGGCGTCCGCCGAATCCCCAGCGCCCGCACCTTCCAAACGAACCAAGGCCCGGGCTTAGCGCCACCCCGGCACGGCCCCCAGGCCGGCCATCCATCCGACCACCCAGGAGACAAGACCATGTTCACCCTTTCCTCCGAGCAGACGGTGCTGCGCGACAGCATCCGCCGCTTCATGAAGACCGAGATCGCGCCCATCGTGTCGCGCCACGACCAGGACCGCACCTTCCCCTTCGAGGTGCTGGGCAAGCTGGCCGAGTTCGGCTACCTGGGCGGGCGCCTGCCGGAGGAAGAAGGCGGCATGGGCATGGACCAGCTCACCTGGGCCCTGCTGATGGAAGAGGCGGGCTATGCCTGGCTGTCGCTGCGCACCATCCTCAACATCACCAACGCGGCCATCAACAAGCTGGCCCAGGAAGCCACGCCCGCGCAGAAGGAGCGCTTCCTGCGGCCACTGCTGGCCAACCAGCGCCGCTGCTTCAGCGCCATCAGCGAGCCGGGCACCGGCTCCAACATCGCGCAGGTGCAGACCCGTGCCGACCTGCAGGGCGACCATTACGTCCTCAACGGCCGCAAGCTGTGGATCACCAACGGCGCCTTCGGCGACTTCGGCATCGTGGTGGCGCGCACCTTCAGCCCGGACTGTCAGGGACAGCTGTCCACCTTCCTGGTCGAGCGCGACGTGTCGCCCTTCGAGGTGCGGCGCGTGGACACCATGGTGCTGCGCAGCACCGGCACCGCCGAGCTGAACTTCGACAACGTCCGCATCCCGCGCGAAAACCTGCTGGGCGAGGAGGGCAAGGCCCTCAAGAAGATGCTGATCGGCCTGGACAGCGCCCGCGTCAACATCGCCATGGGCGCCGTGGGCGCGGCGCAGTCCGCGCTGGACCTGTCCATCGAGCATGCGCGCACGCGCACCCAGTTCGGCAAGCCCATCGGCAGCTTCCAGCTGGTGCAGAAGCTGATCGTGGACATGACGATCCGCGTCGAGGCCGCCCGCGCGCTCGGCCTGCGCGCCGCCGCCGCGCTGGACTCCGAAGGCGAGGCCCGCACGGCCGCCTCCATCGCCAAGCTCTATGCCACCGAGGCCGCACACGAAGTGGCGAGCATGGCGCTGCAGGTGCACGGCGGCCTGGGCTATGCCACCGACTATCCCATCGAGCGCATCTTCCGCGACACGCGTGGCGGCACCATCCCCGAGGGCACGACCGAAGTGCAGACGCTGATCGTCGGCCGCGAGATCCTGGGCATCTCGGCCATCGCCTGAGCCGCAGGAGCACGCATGACGATTTCCCCCCACCGCGCCGACCTGGCGCGCCTGATCGACCCTGCCTGCATCGCGCTGGTCGGCGCCTCCGACCGGCCCCACAGCATCGGCGGCCGCACGCTGACCAACCTGATCGACCACTCGACCATCCGCGGCGAGCTGTACCTGGTCAATCCCACCAAGACCGAGCTGCGCGGCCGGCGCTGCTGGCCCAGCATCGCCGCGCTGCCGCAGACGCCCGACGTGGCCATCATCGCGGTACCCGCGGCCGGCGTGCTCGCGGTCGCGGAGGAATGCGCGGCCCGCGGCGTGCCCTTCCTGGTCATCCTGACCTCCGGCTTCGGCGAGGCCGGCGCGGAGGGCGAACGGGCCCAGCAGCGCCTGAAGGAAATCGCCGATGCCGCCGGCATGCGCATCTACGGGCCCAATTGCCCGGGCCTGTGCAACATCAACGCGCGACTGGGCATGACCTTTTCGCCCTCCTTCCCGCACGACCTGGTGCCCGGCCCCATCGGCCTGGCCACGCAGGGCGGCGGCCTGGGCCGCAACGTCATGCAGGCCATGGAGCGCGGCGTGGGCATCGGCCTGTGGGCGTCGACGGGCAACGAAGTCGACCTGCAGGTGGCCGACTTCATCCACTACATGGCGACGGCGCCGGACATCAAGGTCATCGTCACGCTGCTGGAGGGCATCAAGGACGGCCCCCGCCTGCTGGCCGCCCTGCAGTGCGCCGCCGACAACGGCAAGCCCGTCATCGCATTGAAGGTGGGCAAGTCCGAGTACGGCCAGCGCGCCGCCCAGTCGCACACGGCGTCGCTCACCGGCTCGGCCGAGGTCAACAGTGCCGTGTTCCGCCAGTACGGCGTGATCGAGGTGGACGACATCGACGAGCTGGTCGACACCGCCTGGCTGTTCGCCCGCGCCATGCCGCCGGCGCAGGAGGCCATCGGCATCTATTGCTCCTCGGGCGGCACGGCCGCGCTCACGGCCGATGCCGTGGGCACCTCGGGCCTCAAGCTGGCCCAATTCGCCCCGCACACCCGCGAGCTGCTGCTCAGCCGCCTGCCCGACTACGCCGCCATCGACAACCCGGTGGACACCACGGCCGCCATCCTGAGCGATGCCGACCTGATCGAGCAGACGCTGGGCGCCGTGACCACCGACCCCAACCTGGGCTGCGTGCTCGCGCCCATCGCGCTGGAGTACGGCGCCACCACGGTGAGCCTGGCCCACACCATCCGCGCCGCGCAGCAGCAGAGCCCCACGCCCATCATCCCGATCTGGATGAGCGACCGCCTGGGCGAGGGCTACAAGCTGCTGGTCGAAGGCGGCTTCGCGCCGCCGCGCTCGGTGGGCAAGGCCCTCAAGGCCGTGCAGCGCTGGACGGAGTGGGGCCGCTGGCAGCGTGCGGGCGGGCTCGGCGAGGCACGCGCCACCACGCCCGCGCGCTCGCCTTCGCCGGCTGGCGGTACCGTGCGCAACCTGTCGGAGCTCGAAGCCAAGCAGCTGCTGGCGCAGTCCGGCATCGCGCTGCTGCCTGCGGCCGTGGCGGCAACGCGCGAAGAAGCGCGCCGCATCGCCGACGGCATGGGCTATCCGGTGGTCGCCAAGATCGCCAGCCCGGACGTGGTGCACAAGTCCGACATCGGCGGCGTGAAGGTGGGCATCGCAGACGGCGCCCAGGTCGAGCTGGCCTGGGACGACATCATGGCCTCGGTGCGCCACCACAAGCCCCAGGCGGCCATCGATGGCCTGCTGATCGAGAAGATGGCCCCGCGTGGCGGCTTCGAGCTGATGGTGGGCGTCACGCGCGACCCGGTCTTCGGCCATGTCATGACCTTCGGCCTGGGCGGCATCTATGTGGAGCTGCTGCGCGACGTCACGCGCCGCCTGCTGCCGCTGCGGCCCGCCGACGCCCGTGCCATGGTGCGCGAAATGCGCTGCTACCCGCTGCTGCAGGGCGCACGGGGCAAGCCGCCCGCCGACGTGGCCGCGCTGGAGCGGCTGCTGCTCGCGGTGTCGGACTTCGTCATGGCCCATTCAACAAGCCTGGAGGAAATGGACCTGAACCCGGTATGGGTGGGCAGCGAGGGTGAAGGCGCCCTGCCGCTGGATGCCGTCATCGTGATGCTGGAAGACGCATGAGGGGCGAGCCCGCACCGCCGCTCGCCGGCATCACCGTGCTCGACTTCAGCGAGCTGCTGCCCGGCCCCTTCTTCACGCAGATGCTGGCGGAGATGGGCGCCGAGGTGATCAAGGTCGAGCGTCCGCCGCATGGCGACAACGCCCGGCGCCTCGGCCCCGGCGGCTTCGAGGCCGTCAACCGCGGCAAGAAGAGCGTGCTGCTGGACCTGAAGGACGAAGCCGGCCGCGCCCGGGCCCATGCCCTGCTGGCCGGCGCCGATGTGCTGGTCGAGTCCTACCGGCCGGGCGTGATGGCCCGCCTGGGCCTGGACCATGCCAGCCTGCAGGCCGCGCACCCGCGCCTGGTCTATGTGTCGCTGAGCGGCTACGGGCAGGACGGGCCCTGGGCCCAGTTGCCCGGCCACGACATCAACTACCTGGCGGCCGCGGGCGTGATGGCGCTGTCGGGCGAGCCGGGCGGACCGCCCGCACCCGGCTTCGGGCTGCCGGCCGCGGACCTGTGCGGTGCGATGTATGCGCTGTCGGCCACGCTGGCGGCCCTGTTGCAGCGCCAGCACAGCGGACTGGGCCAGCACCTGGACGTGGCCCTGGCCGATTGCGCCCTGCACTGGATGACGCCGCGGCTGGGAAGCTTCCGCGATGGCGGCACGACCCAGCTGGAGGACCAGCGCAGCGTAGCGTTGGTCAAGCCGGCCTACGGCATCTTCCGCTGCCGCGATGGCCGGCACCTGTCGGTCGCCGCCCTGGAAGACCACTTCTGGGCGCGCCTGTGCGAGGTGCTGGACATGGGGCCCTTTGCTGATGCCCGCTACCGAAGCTTCGCGGCGCGCAAGGCCGAGGCCGAAGGCATCAATGCGCGGCTGGCCGCACAGGTCGCGACGCTCGATGCCGACGCGGCCTTCGAGCGCATGGCACGGGCCGACCTGCCGGTCGCGCCGGTGGTGGCGCCGACGGAGCTGGCCGCCACCGCCCAGTTCGTCGAGCGCGGCCGCTTCCTCGGCAGCGAGCCGCTGGCAGCGGTGGCTTTTCCCGTGAATCTGCGCGGGGTCGATCCGCGGACCCTGGACGGCGCTCCGCGCCTGGACAGCGCCGGCGCCGCACCGTGACGCCCGCCCTGCTGCAGACCCGGCTCACGCAGCGCTTCGGCATCCGCCATCCGGTGCTGGGCGGCGGGCTCATGTGGCTGTCCGATGCCGCGTACGTGAGTGCGCTGGCCCGGGCCGGCTGCATGGGCTTCCTGACGCCGCGCTCCTTTCCGGGCGAGGCCGAATGGCGCACCCAGCTGCAGCGCTGCAGCGAGCTGGCCGAGGGCAACGCCTTCGGCGTCAACCTCACGCTTTCGGCCCGGCCCGAGGCCAACGCCGACGTCCCGCGCTGGCTCGACATGGCGCTCGCTCATGGCGTGCGCCATTTCGAGACGGCGGGCTACGGCCCGCAGACGCTGATCGAGACCATCCATGCCGCGGGCGGCGTGGTGATCCACAAGGCCTCCAGCCTGCGCCATGGCCTGGCCGCGCAGGCGGGCGGCGCCGACGCGGTTGCGCTGGTGGGCATGGAGGAGGGCGGTCACCCCGGCATGAACGAGCTGCCGACCATGCTCATGGGCGCACTGGCGCGCGAGCGCATCACCGTGCCGCTGGTGCTGGGCGGCGGCATCGGCCACGGTCGCCAACTGGCTGCCGCACTGGCCCTGGGCGCAGATGGCGTGCTCATGGGCAGCCGATTCCTGGTCTGCGAAGAGATCTCGGCCCATCCGGCGTACAAGGCGCACCTGGTGGGTTGCGACGAGCACAGCACCGTGCGGCTGCTGCAGTCGCTGGGCAACACCTGGCGCGTGCTGCGCAACGAGACGGCGCGCCAGATCGAAGCCATCGAACGCACGGGCGTCACCGACCACGCGGCCTTCGGCCCGCTGATCGCCGGACGCCTCGCGCGCGACGCCTGCTACGAGGGCGGCGACTGGCAGCAGGGCATGCTGTCCCTGGGCCCCGCCATCGCCTTCGCCCACCGCATCCAACCCCTGGACGCCATCGTCGACGAGTTCCTGGCTCAGTGCCGGGACGCGATGCGCGCCCTTCCAGCACTTCTGCCATGACCTCCTCCCTGGACTTCCTCGGCCGCCTGGCCGTGCCCGTGATCGCCGCACCCATGCTGCGCGTGTCGGGCATCGAGCTGGTCTCTGCCGCCTGCCGCAGCGGCGTGATCGGCGCCTTTCCCACCGCCAACTGCCGCTCTCTCGACGAGCTGGACGCCTGGATGTCGCGCCTGGACGAGGAGGCACGCGCCGGCGGCGACACGGTGGCACCGTACTGCCCCAACCTGATCATGCGGCGCGACCCGGCCAAGGTGCGGGCCGAGGTGGACCTCATCGCCCGCCATGGCGCGCGGCTGGTCATCACCAGCGTGGGCTCGCCCTCGTCGGTGGTGCCGGTGCTGCACGACGGCGGCTGCCGGGTCTTCGCCGACGTCGCTTCGCTGCACCATGCGCAGCGCGCCATCCAGTCGGGCGTGGACGGCCTGGTGCTGCTGACCGCGGGTGCCGGCGGCCACACGGGCTGGGCGAATCCCTTCGCCTTCGTGCGCGCTGTGCGCCGCGTGTTCGACGGCCCCATCGTGCTGGCCGGCGGCATGGCCGACGGCGTGGCCCTGCGCGCCGCCATGACGCTGGGCTGCAACCTCGGGATCATGGGCACGCGCTTCATCGCCACACAGGAGAGCCTGGCGAGCGATGGCTACCGCCAGATGCTGTGCGACGCGGACATCGACGACGTGCTGCTGACGCGGGCCTTCACCGGACTGCCGGCCAGCTTCCTGCGCCAGTCGGCCGAGCGGCTGGGCATCGACGTGAACGCGCTGGACGAAAGCGTGTCGGTCGAAGAGGCGCGCCGCCGCTGGGGCGGCGGATCGGAGGGCGCGGCCAGCCAGCGCTGGACCGACATCTGGAGCGGCGGGCACACGGTGTCGGCCGTGCGCGAGGTGCAGAGCGTGGCAGCGCTGGTGCGTCAGCTGCAGATGGAGTACGAGGGCGCCTCGCACTGAGGCCCTTGCGCAGCTGGCCGCGATTCAGCGGCGTCGCGCGGTCGGCCTGGCCTCGACATGAAGCGGGACGACGGAGGCCCGCTCTTCATAGCGCAGCTCCACCCGCTCGCGCCGTGCCGGCAGGCCCGGCTCGGCGATGCGGTCCACCAGCAGCCGGGCCAGCCGCCGCGCCGCATCCGCCATGTCGATGGTCAGCACCGACACGGCCGGCTCATGGTCGCGGGCGAAGGCCGTGTCGCCGATGGCGACGATGGAGACATCCTGCGGCATGCGCAGACCGCGCGAGGCCACGGCGCGCAAGGCGCTGTTGAGCATGTGCGTACCCTGGACGATCAGCGCCGTCGGCCGCGCCGGGCGCGCCAGCAGCTCCGCGATCTCCTCGAAGGCCGAGGCCGTCACGCTCTGCGCCTGCACGATCAGCTCGGGCACCGGCAGGCCCGCAGCCGCATAGGCGGCCTTGTAGCCCTGGATGCGCCGGCGCACCGGCCGCGTCTCGCCCTGCCAGAGCACCAGCGCGATAGCGCGGTGGCCCAGCGCCATGAGTCGCTCCACGGCCACCCGCACGCCGGCCGCATGGTCGATGACGACACTGTCGTGCGCGCCGGGCAGTTCGCGGTCGAAGACCACGGCCGGCATGGGCAGCGTGCGCAGCGCTTCGACGAGTTCGGGGCTGCGCTCGTTGCCGGGCGCCAGGATCACGCCGTCCATGCCGCGCTGCATGAACATCGACAGGGTGCGCAGCTCGCGCTCCAGGTCGTTGGCCCCGTTGGCCAGCAGCGGCAGGTAGCCGAGCGCGAGGAACTCGTCTTCCAATGCCCGGAAGACCTGCGCATAGAGCGGGTTGCCGATGTCCGGCAACAGGCATCCCACCGTGCGGCTGAGCCGCGAGCGCAGGGCCTGCGCCGCATGGTTGGGCCGCCAGCCAAGGGCGGCCGCCGCGCGCTCGACCTTCTCGCGCGTCGCCGCCGAGGCGCCCGCGCCGTTCATCGCGCGCGAGGCACTGCCCAGCGATACCCCGGCCAGCCGCGCCACGTCGCGCAGGTCCACGCGTCCCTTGTCTGCCTTCATCCGGATACGTTTCCAGTCCACACCATGGCTGCATCTTAGGTGACAGCAGCCGAGGGTTAGCGCTAGGTCGGAAACGTTTCCAGCTCGGCACGATGCAGTTTTCCCGAAGCGTTGCAGACAACACAAGGAGCCATCCCCCATGTCCTCATCCGCCCCCACCATCCAGCCCGACGCCCAGCTCTACGACGAGGCGCTGGGCCGGTTGCGTCCATCGTCCGGCCGGCTGGCGGGGCGCCGCATCCTGGTGGTGGGCGCAGGCCAGCGCGACATCGACGACCCGCAGCCGCCCGTGGGCAACGGCCGCGCCATCTCGCAGCTGTTCGCCCATGAGGGCGCCGTGCTCACCTGCGTGGACATCAATCCCGCCGCGCTCGCGCAGACCTGCGCCCTGGTGCGCGAGGCCGGCGGCACCGTGCATGAAGAGGTGGCCGACGTGGCCGATGCGCAGGCCATTCCCGGCGTGGTGGAGCGTGCCGCCGCGCGCATGCAGGGCCTGGACGGGCTGGTGATGGTGGTGGGCGTGGCCAGTGGCCTCGCGCTCGACGCGCAGTCGGCCGAGGCCTGGGACGCGGAGCATGCGGTCAACGTGCGTTCCTGCATGCTCTTCGGCCAGCAGGCGCTGCGGCACATGGCCCCGGGCGGCTCGATCATTCTTCTTTCGTCCATCGCGGCCCTGCGCAACTCCAGCTTCAATCCGGCCTACGAGACCACCAAGGCGGCGCAGGTCTCGCTGGCGCGGTCCATCGCGATGGCGGGGCAGGCCAAGGGCGTGCGCTGCAACAGCCTGCTGCCCGGCCTCATGGACACGCCCATCGGCCGCGCCGCCACGCGCCGCCGCACCGACCGCCTGGCCATGCCGCTGCCCTTCGGCCGGCAGGGCACGGGCTGGGAAGTGGCCCATGCCGCGCTCTTCCTCATGTCGCACGAGTCGTCGTACGTCAATGCGCATGCGCTGGTGGTCGACGGCGGGCTGATCGGCGGCATCTCGCGCAAGTAGGAGCGGCCATGCAGCCTTCATCGCTCCGGCGCCGGGAGTTCGTCCTGGGCGCGGCACTGGCCGGCATCGGCGCCCGCACGGCCATGGCCGCGGGCGAGGCTATGGCCTATCCCGAGCGGCCGATCCGGCTCATCGTCGGCTTTCCGGCCGGCGGCTCGGCGGACCAGTCGGCGCGCCGGCTTGCCGACCAGATGTCACGTCAGCTGGGCAAGCCGATCGTGATCGACAACCGCCCCGGTGCCTCGGGCAACATCGCCGCCGCCGCGGCGGCCCGCAGTGCGGCCGATGGCTACACGCTGTTCTATGGCACCAACGCCACCCAGGCGATGAACGTCAGCCTGTACCCCCGGCTGGACTACGACCCCATCAAGGACTTCGTGCCCATCGCGCTGGAGGGCAAGGTCTACAACGTGATGTGCACCCATCCCGCCTTCCGCCCGGCGGATGTGCCGTCCCTGCTGTCGCAGGTGCGGGCATCGCCAGGCAGCCTGGCCGTGGCCACGCCGGGCAATGCCACCAGTGGCCACCTGTCGCTGGTGCTGCTGCAGCGCTCGGCCCGCGTGCAGTTCACCCATGTGCCCTACAAGGGCAGCGCGCCCGCGGTCACGGACGTGATCGGCGGGCAGGTGCCGATCCTGTTCGACAACGTGGCCGGCACCATCACCCACATCCGTGCGGGCAAGCTGCGCCCGCTGGCCGTGACGGCCGCCAGGCGCCTGCCGCTGCTGCCCGACGTGCCGACCTTCGAGGAACTGGGCCTGCGCGACTGCGTCATGGCGGCCTGGGGTGGCCTGTGGGCGCCTGCGGGCACGCCGGCGCCCATCGTGCAGCGGCTCAATGCCGAGATGAACCAGGCCCTGGCCACCGCCGCCGTGGTCGACCGCATGCGCGAGCTCACCGTCGAGCCCGTGGGTGGCAGCTCCGAAGCCGCCGCCGCCTTCGTCATCGAAGAAACCCAACGCTGGCGCGCGGTGCTCCACGCCGCCGGCATCCGACTGGACTGAACGAACCATGGCACGCATTCCCTATTTCGACCTGAGCCACGCGCCTGAGAGCTTTCAGCGCCTGCTGAGCGACCGGCCGCCGCTCAACATCTACCGCATGGTGGCGCACGGCGGCCCGACGGGCGAGGGCTTCCTCGGTCTGGGCAGCGCGATCCTGCGCCGCTCCTCGCTGCCGGCGCCGCTGCGCGAGTTGGTGATCCTGCGCGTGGGCGCCCTGTGCGGCTCGGCGTACGAGGTGTTCCAGCACCGCCGCGTGGCTGCGCAGGCCGGTGTGCCGGCCGCGCAGATCGAGGCCGTGCTCTCGGCCACGGACGGCGAGGCGCTCGCCGAGGCCTTCGAGCCGTTGGCGCAGCAGGTGCTGCGCTTCACCGACGCGGTGGTCCGGCAGGTGAAGGCGCCCGCCGACTGCTTCGATGCGCTGTCGGCCCAGCTGCCGCACCAGCAGCTGATGGAGATCGTCATGACCATCGGCTACTACATGCTGGTGTGCCGCGTGCTCGAGAACTTCGAGGTGGACATCGAAGACAAGGACCCGCTGGCCGGCTTCTCGCAATGGTCGGGCGTGCTCGGCACGCAAGCCGCAGGGGCCACCAACACCGCTCAAGGAGACAAGGCATGACCACCCTGAACCGTCGCCATTTCTCGCTCGCCCTCGGTGCCCTCGGCGTGGCGCCGCTGGCCCGCGCCCAGGCCTATCCGCAGGGGCCCATCACGCTCGTCGTGCCCTTCAGCGCCGGCAGCGTGGTGGACCAGCAGGCGCGCGTCATCGCACGCGTGCTCGCCAGCCGGCTGGGCCAGCCCATCGTCATCGACAACCGCGCGGGCGTGAGCGGCTCGCTGGGCGCCGAGGTGGTGGCCCGCGCCGCGCCCGACGGCTACACCCTGCTCATCGGCACGCAAGGCACCCAGGGCACCAACAGCGCCATCTACAAGACCATCCGCTATGACCCGGTGAAGGACTTCGTCGCCATCCACGGGCTGTCGGGCAATGCGACGGTGCTGGTGGTCAACCCCACGCTCAAGATCCAGTCGGTGGCCGAGCTGGTGGCCTACGGGAAGGCCAACCCGGGCAAGCTCAACTTCGGCTCGGGCGGCAAGGGCACCTCGGGCCACCTCTGCCTGGAGCTGCTGCAGAACCGCACCGGCGCACGCTTCACGCACGTGCCCTACAAGTCCAGCTCCACCGCCCTGGTGGACCTGGTGGCCGGCAACCTGGACGCGATGTTCGACTTCGTCCAGACCTCGGGCCCGCAGATCCGCAGCGGCAAGCTGCGGCCGCTGGCGGTGACGCGCAGCCCGCGCATGCCCAGCCTGCCCGACGTGCCGACGATGGCCGAGGCCGGCTTTCCGGGCATCGAGTCCCAGAGCTGGGGCGGACTGTTCGCGCCCGCCAAGACGCCGGCCGCCATCGTGCAGCGCCTCTCCGACGCGGTGGACGAGACCTTGAAGACGCCCGAGGTGCGGCGCACGCTCGAATCGGTGGAGAGCTTCACCATCGACATGCCTCACACCCAGTTCCAGGCTTACGTAGCCGCCGAGGCCGCGCGCTGGGAAGGTGTGCTGCGCGACGCCGGGATCACGCCCGAATGAGCCGCCTTCGCGTCGCGGCGGTCACCGGTGCCGGCAGCGGCATCGGCCGCGAACTGGCACTGGCCTGTGCGCGCGAGGGCATGGCCCTGGCGCTGACCGACATCGAGGCCACGGCGCTTGCCGAGACCGCGGCACTGGCCGGCGCGCTCGGCGTGCCCGTCATCAGCCAGATGGGCGACGTGGGCCGCGAGCAGGACGTCGAGGCCTTCGCGCAGGCCTGCGACGCCGAATACGGCGGCGTGGACTGCCTGTTCAACAACGCCGGCGTGGCCGTGCTCGGCCCGGCCTGGCTGGCGACGGCGGACGACTGGCAGTGGCTGTGGCATGTCAACGTGATGGGCGTCGCCCATGGCGTGCGCTGCTTCGTGCCGCGCATGCTGGCCCGCGGCACGCCCGCGCATGTGGTCAACACGGCCTCGGCCGCCGGGCTCGCCACGCTGGCGGGCTCGGGTGTCTATTCGGCCACCAAGCATGCGGTGGTGGCGTTCAGCGAATGCCTCGCGCACGACCTGCAGCAGGCCGGCGCGCCCATCGGCGTGTCGGTGCTGTGCCCCTCGCTGCTGCCAACCGGCATCCACCAGTCGGGCCGCAACCGACCCGCCGGCCTCGACCGCACCGTGCCCCCGGCTGCGGCCTACGAGGAGCGGGTGCGGGTCGGCATGGCCGCCTCGCCCATCGGCGCCGCGGAGGTGGCGGCGCTCACGCTCGACGCCATCCGGCAGCAGCGCTTCTATGTGATTCCCCATGCCCAAACCGGTGCTTCCGTCGAGCGACGCATGCACCGCATCCTCGACGACTTCCATGCCCAGCATCCGCCCACGGCGGAGGGCGGGCCGACCACTCAACCCTGAAGGAACCCTTGATGACGACCACCCCCGACACCGAACTGGCGCGCCTGGCTGCCCAGGTCGCGCAGCTCCAGGCCCGGCTCGACCGGCAGGACGACCTGGACGCCATCCGCGCCCTGCGCAACCGCTACCACGAACTGGTCAACGAGGACGAGGGCCCGCGCCTGTACGAACTCTTCGCACCGGACGCCACAGTGGTCTACAACGGCCGGCCGGAGGTGGGGGGCCGCGACGCGATCCGCCGCTTCTTCCAGGACTTTCCGGTGCAACATGCGCGGCAGTTCATCCACCAGCACGAAATCGAGCTGCGGGGCGACCGCGGTACCGGCCGCAGCTACATGGACGGCCGCCCCGTCAGCCAGGGCAAGAGCCTGTACGTGGTCGGGCGCTTCGACGACGAATACATCCGGCTCGACGGGCGCTGGCTCTTCCAGCGCGTGGTGCTGACCGTGCACTACATGATCGAGGCCGCCGAGCACTGGGAACACCTGCTGCCCGTGCAGAAGAAGAAGGAGGCCGCCCAATGAGCCTGCCCGCGTTCTTCGACCTGAGCGGCCGCACGGTCGTGGTGACCGGTGCCGCCAGCGGCCTGGGCCTGGCCATCGCCGAGGCCATGCTGCAGGCCGGCGCACGCACGGTGATGACGGACGTGGACGCCGACGCGCTCGCCACCGAGCACCGGCGCCTGCAGGCCGCGCATCCGCTGGCCGAGTCGGCGGTGCTCGACGTCACCGCGCCCGGCGCGGTCGATGCGCTGATCGACGATGTCGCCGCGCGGCATGGCGCCCTGGACTGCGTGTTCGCGAACGCGGGCATCAGCGCGGGCCGCGGCTTCATGGTCGACACCGGCCGCCTGGAGAACCTGGACATGGCCAACTGGGACCGTGTGCTGCGCATCAACCTCGACAGCGTGCTGGTGACCGTGCGGGCTGCCGCCCGTCACATGAAGCCGCGCGGGCAGGGCCGCATCGTGGTCACCTCGTCCATCGCCGGGCTGCGCTCGGAGGCACTGTCGGGCTATGCCTATGTGGCTTCCAAGGCGGCGGTCAACAACCTCGTGCGGCAGGCGGCCATGGAACTGGCGCCCTTCAACGTGCTGGTCAACGCCATCGCGCCGGGCCCCTTTGCGACCGGCATCAATGGCGGCCGGCTGCGCCTGCCCGAATCGGTCGAGCGCATGCGCACCTACATCCCGCTGGGCCGCGTGGCCGATCCGCGCGAGATCCAGGGCCTGGCCCTGTTGCTGGCTTCGCCAGCCTCCAGCTACATGACGGGCGCGATCATCCCGGTGGACGGCGGCGCCTCGGCGCGTTAGGCATTCGCTCGCGCGCCGGACGCGAGTAGGACGCGGGCCGGCGCAGCATGCGCGGGCGCCCGCGCCCGCACTCAGCGAGGCGTCAGCAGCTCCAGCAGCACATTGGCCACCGCCACCGTGGCCAGCCGCAGCTCGTGCAGCGGCACGCGCTCGTCGGCCCGGTGGCCGTTGGCCTCGATCAGGCTCTTGGGCCCGGCGCCGAACATGACAGTGGGGATGCCGGCCTCGGCATAAAGGCGCGCATCGGTGTAGAGCGGCACGCCGATGGGCGTGACCGGCTGGCCCATCACCGCGCTGGCCTCGCGGCAGACCAGTTCGACGAAGGCTTCGCTGCCGGGCGCGGGCGCGAAAGGCCGCGCCAGCAGGATCTGCCGCACCTCGGCGCGGATGCCGGGCAGCGCCGAGCAGGCACCTTCGATCACCTCGCGCAGCTCAGCCTCGACCTGCTCGGGCACCTCCTCGGGCACGATGCGACGGTCGATGCGCAGCGTCAGCCGATCTGCCACCACGTTGGTGTTGATGCCGCCTTCGATCAGTCCCACGACCAGCGTGGGATGCGTGATGCCCGGCGTGCTCGAGGGCCGCCGTGCAAGGCTGTCGCGGTAGCGGTAGAGCGCTGGCAGCAGATGGGCGGCGGCCTCGATGGCATCGTGCCCGGTGTCGGGACGCGCCGCATGGGCCGAGAGGCCGTGCAGCGTCACTTCCAGATGCAGGCAGCCGTTGTGCGCCACTACCACATGGTGGCTGAAGGCGGCCGACAGCACATAGTCGGGCCGGCTGAGGCCCTGCGACAGCAGCCAGCCGGGGCCGGTCATGCCGCCGGTCTCCTCGTCGTAGGTCAGGTGCAGTTCCACGCTGCCGGCCAGCGGCAGGCCGGCCGCATGGGCGGCGCGCAGTGCGCGCAGGGCCTGGCCGTAGGTGGTGAAGTCGGACTTGGACACGGCCGCGCCGCGGCCATAGAGCCAGCCATCGCGCACCTCGCCGCCGTAGGGGTCGGTGGTCCATCCGGCACCGGGCGGCACGACGTCGCCATGCGCATTGAGCGCCACCACCGGGCCGTCGCCGAAGCGCTCGCGCACGATCAGGTTGACCACGCTGCGCATGCCGTGGCGGGCGGCCTCTTCGGCCGGCACCGGGTGGCGCTCGACGGTGAAGCCCTGCGCCTCGTACAGCTGGGCGGCCAGTTCGGCATGCGGCGCGCAGTCGCCGGGCGGGTTGTCGGAAGGGCAGCGCACCAGCGCTGCGAGCATGTCCACCTGCTGGTCGAAGTGGTCGTCGATGAAGCCGCGCATCAGCGTGCGGGCGGCCTCGGGCGTCAGGGTCGGTTCGGTCATTCGAGAGAAGGTCACAGGAAGCGGTCGATGCGAAAGGGCGTGAGGTCCATGCCGGCATCGCCATGCACGAGCAGCTCGGTCACCAGCTTGCCGGCGATGGGCGCCAGCGTGTAGCCGTTGGAGGTCACGGCGTTGTAGAAGCCCGGCACGCCGGGCACCTCGCCCAGGATCGGCGCGCCGTCGATGTTGACGTTCATGCCCGCCCAGCAGCGCACCATGTGCAGGCCCGCCACGGCCGGCAGCACATGGCGCGCAACCCACAGGCTGCCTTCGAGGCTGTCGCGCACCGCGCGGTTGAGGCGCATGGCCGGATCGAAGGCGGCCGTCCAGCCGCCCCCGATGAGCAGGCCGCCACTGGCCGCCTGCTTGAGGCTGAGGTGCCGGTCGGCGTGGGCGATCAGGTGATCCACCAGCGGCGGCGCGGGCTCGGTCACGATCATCTGCAGCGGCGCGCCCTGCACTGGGATGCGCACGCCCAGCATCTCGCCCACCGCGCTGGACCAGGCCCCGCTGGCGTTGACCAGCCGGCGCGTCCGCACGGTGCCGCGCGAGGTGGCAAGCACGAAGCCGGCGCCGTCGCCCGGCAGCCGCTCGATGGACTGCACGTTGCAGCCGCGCACGAAGCGCGCGCCCTGCGCCTGGGCCCGGGCGGCCAGCGCATAGGTGGCGCGCAGCGGGTTGATCTTGCCTTCCATCGGACACAGCTCGGCGCCCAGCAGGCCCTGGGACAGGGCCGGTGACAGGCGCCGCAGTTCGGCGCCGTCGATCACATGGGCCTCGATGCCGTGCTGGCGTTCGAGCGCGGCCTTGGCCTCGATGAAGCGCATGCCGGCCTCGCTGTCGGCCACCATCAGACCGCCGGTGATCTTGATCTCCAGGTCTTCGCCGCAGTCCTGCTCGAACTCCTGCCACAGGCGCACGGACAGTGGCCCCAGCGGCAGCGTGGCGGCGGCGGGCCCACCACCGGCCTGCGCCTTGGCGCCGAAGTCGAAGCTGAGCAGCTGCACATGCAGGCTGCCGGCGTTGGCGCCCGAGGCCTGGAGGTTGAGCTCGTCCCTGTCGAGCACCAGCACATCCTGGCCCGCCTGCGAAAGGTAGTAGGCCAGCGAGGCGCCGAGCACGCCCGCGCCGATGACGACCACGTCGGCCTGCATGTCGGGCAGCGGCGCGCTCTCGACGGGCCGCGCCAGGTTGGGCGTGATGGCCGGCTTGTGGCCGCCCCATTCGGGCTTCTCGAAACCCAGTGCCCCCGCAGGCACCGGCTTGGCGGGTGGACGTGGGGCCAGGTACTGCTCGGGCGCCACGGCACGGCCGGTCATCTCGGTCACCAGCCTGGCAGCGGTGACGGCGCAGTAGCGGCCCTGGCAGCGGCCCATGCCGAGCCGCGTGTTGCGCTTGATGGCGGCCAGCGAATCGCGGCCGGCGCGGATCTGCGCACGCACGTCGCCGAAGCGGATCTCTTCGCAGCGGCATAGCACCGTGTCGTCGGGCGCCGCGGCCAGAGAGAGGGGAGGGGCCTGGTAGAGCGACCACAGGGCGCGCTGGAAGGCCTCGGCGCGGTGCAGGTCGGTGACCGTGCGCGGGTCGGCGGCCACGGTGCGGCCCAGGGCGCGCGCCACGGCGGCACCAGCCAGCGTGCCGCGGGCCAGCGCCACCCGGGCGCCGCCCAGGTCGGCACCGTCGCCCACCACGTACACGCCGGGCACGGACGTGGCGCCGTCCTCGGCCGTCGTGGTGGCCAGGTGGCCCAGATGCCGGCCGGCCGAGTGGTGCGCGCAGCCCAGCATGCGCGCCAGTTCGGTGGAGGGGATGAAGCCGTAGCCGAGGCACAGGGTGTCTACGTCGAAGGCGGTGGTCTGCGACGGCATGGCGTGCTCGGCGAGCACCACGCGGCGCACCCGCTCCTCGCCCTCGGCCGCGACCACATGGCGGCCCCAAAGCACGGGCACGCCGGCGCGACGCAGGAGCCTGAGGTAGCGGGCGCCCTGCCACACAAGGTCGGGCGCCGCACGCATCGCCGCCAGGGCGGGCTTGATCTGCGCGGCGGAAGGCGCCGGGGCGGACTCCACCACGGCCAGCACCTTGGCGCCGCCTTGCAGCAACTCCACCGCCAGTTGCAGGTTGAGCGGACCGTTGCCGGCGATGAGCACCCGCTCTCCCGGCGCGACGCGATAGGCCCGCGCCAGGGTCTGCGCGGCGCCGGTCGTCATCACGCCAGGCAGCGTCCAACCCGGAAAGGGCACGGGCCGCTCGTAGGCGCCCGGGGCGATCACCAGCTGACGGCAGCGAAGCACCGTCGCCCGCCCGTCGATGAGCGCACCAACCTCCTGGGGCGAGAACGCCGCCCAGACCTGGGCGCCCTGTTCGAAGCGGACGCCGGCCGCCTCGGCTTGCCGGCGCAAGGTTTCGCCCTGGGCGAACTGCCGGTCCAGCGGGGTATCGCTGCGGTGCGAAGGCGCAAGCGGCTTGAAGTACTGGCCGCCGGCCTGCGGTCGCTCGTCCAGCACCAGCACCGAGAGTCCGGTGCGCGCGGCCGTGCGCGCGGCGGCCAGGCCGGCGGGACCGGCGCCGATCACCAGCACGTCGACCGTGCGCTCGTCGGGTGCCGCGCCGGCGGCCGGCGTCAAGGGCTGAAGGGGATCGTCCGGCGTGCCGGCCGGCATCTGTGAACGGATGTCCTGGCCGTCCTCGACCTTGGCCAGGCAGGCCCGCTGGCTGGCCCGGCCGTCGATGGTGACCAGGCAGTCCTGGCAGGCGCCCATGCCGCAATAGAGGCCGCGACGCTCGCCGCTGCGGGTATGGCGTAGCGCCACATGGCCTGCCGCGGTGAGCGCGGCCGCCACCGTTTCCCCTTCGATGGCGGCCACCGGATGTCCGTCGTAATGGATGCGGATGGTGCGGCCGGCCGTGGCGACGGAGGGATGGCGAAGGCGGAGGTCGGTCATCGGCGCAAGAAGGACGGCTGCGAAATCGTGTTGATTTCACATATCGTATACGTATACTGCACGTATACCAACCGTATCGCGACCCTTTTTCGAGCAAGGACCGGGCATGACAGCGTTCCGTGGCACCTATACGGTGCTCATCACCCCTCTCACCGCCGACGGCAAACATGTGGACGTGCCGGCTCTGAAGAAGCTGGTGAACTGGCAGATCGAGCAGGGGATCCACGGCCTGATCCCGCTGGGCAGCACCGGCGAATTCCTGTCTCTGGATGCCGAGGAACGCAATCTGGTGATCGAGACCTGCGTGTCCACGGCAGCAAAACGCGTGCCCGTGCTGATCGGCACCGGCGCGGAGTGGACCGACGAATGCGTGCGCCTGTCGCGCGAGGCCCAGACCATGGGCGCGGACGGCGTCATGATCATTCCGCCCTTCTACAGCACGCCCACCGACGACGAGCTGTTCGCGCACTACCGCAAGGTGGGCGAGGCCATCGACATCCCCATCATGGTCTACAACAACCCGGCCACGGCCAATGTGGACCTCAAGCCCGCGCTGGTGGCGCGCCTGTCGCGCATCGACGCCTGCCAGTACATCAAGGAGTCCACGCTCGAAGTGACGCGGGTGCGGGACATCATCGAGCTGTGCGGCGACCGCATGACGGTGTTCGCCGGCATCCTGGGCTACGAGTCCTTCTGGCTGGGCGCGCAGGGCTGGGTGGCCGTGTGCTCCAACCTCATCCCGAAGGATTCGGCCCGCCTGTTCGAGCTGGTGGCCGACGAGCGCGACATGGAATCGGCCCTCGCGCTCTACAAGAAGATCCTGCCCATCGTGCGCTGGGTCGGCGGCCACCGCTATGTCGCCGCTTCCAAGGACGGCCTGGCCATGATGGGCCTGCCCGTGGGCCAGCCCCGTGCGCCGCGACTGCCGCTGCCGCCCCAGGACCAGGCCGAGCTGCGTGCCGAGCTCGACCGCCTCGGCCTGCTCGACTCCATCGCGGCCTGAGCATCGCCGCGCCTCACCCCATTCCCTTCACTTCGACCTGCCCCCGAGGACTTCCCATGAAATTGCGCTTCGCTTTCGTCGCCGCCGCGGCCCTGCTGGCCACCGGCCTCGCCTCCGCCCAGACCTGCAAGTCGCCCGTGCCCGATTCGGCACTGGTGAAGAAGGGCACGCTGACCATGTCGGTCAACCCGACGCTGCCGCCGATGCAGTTCGTGGACCAGACAGGCGCGCTCAAGGGCATGCGCGTGGAGCTGGGCGAGGCCATCGCCAAGCGCCTGTGCCTGACGCCCGAGTACGTGCGCATCGAGTTCTCGGCCATGATCCCGGGCCTGCAGGCCGGCCGCTGGGACCTGATCAACACCGGCATCTTCTACACCGAGGAGCGCGCCAAGCTGATGCAGATGCTGCAGTACGAGGACCAGGCCATCAGCATCAGCACCGCCAAGGGCAACCCGCTGAAGATCGCCAAGCCCGAGGACCTGTCGGGCAAGACCATCGGCGTGGAGATCGGCGGCTTCGAGGAGCGCAAGGCGCGCGAGCTGGACAAGCAGCTCACCGACAAGGGCCTCAAGGGCATGACCATCCGCACCTTCGAGAACTTCGCCATGGCCTTCCAGTCGCTGCGCGCAGGCCAGGTGGAGGTGGCCCTGTCCATCGACTCCACGGGGGCCGAGTACCAGAAGCGCGGCGACTTCGACCGCGTGCTGTCGGGCCTGTTCCCCACGCCGGTGGCGCTGGCCACCAAGAACAAGGAGCTGGCCAATGCCGTGGCCAAGGTGCTCAACGACATGAAGGCCGACGGCAGCTTCCAGAAGCTGTTCGACCAATACGGCGTGAAGCCCATCGACGGCCCCGTGGTCGTCAAGGGACCGGCAGCCTGACAGGGCAGGGCGCCCGTCCCGCGCCGGGACGGGCCTGACAGGCGCCTCTTGCAGAGGTGCCATCGAAGCGACACGAAGGACGCCACATGGGCCAAGGCTGGAGCTGGTCGGGATTCGCCGACTACTTGTTCAACCCCTACATCCTCCAGGGTGCGGTCACGACCCTGTGGCTGACGCTGGCCGCCATCGCCGGCGGCCTGCTCGTGGGCTGCGCCCTGGCGCTGGCGCGGCTGTCGCGCCACCGCTGGCTCTCGGCGCCTGCGCACTTCTACATCTGGGTGTTCCGCGGCACGCCGCTCTTGGTGCAGCTCATCATCATCTACACCGGCCTGCCGCAGATGGGCCTGAAGCTGTCGGTGATCGAGTCGGCACTGCTGGGCCTGATCCTCAACGAAGCGGCCTACCTGGCCGAGATCGTGCGCGGCGGCATCCAGTCCATCCCGGCCGGACAGACCAATGCCGCGCGGGCGATGGGCTTCACCGGCGCGCAGACCATGCGCTACGTGGTGCTGCCACAGGCCATGCGACTGATCATTCCCACACTGGGCAACAGCATCAACGGCCTGCTCAAGACCACCTCGGTCACCTCGGTGATCTCGATGGAGGAGCTGCTGCGCCGCACGCAGGTGCTGATCCAGGAGAAGTTCATGGTGCTGGAGCTGTTCCTCGTCGCGGCCATCTACTACCTGCTCATGACCACGGCCTGGGACCTGATCCAGCGCCGCATCGAGCGCCACTTCGGCCGCGCCTACGGGCACGGTGCCGAAGCCAAGTCGCATGGTCCGGTGCCCGGCGACGCCGTGCTCGAGCAGCGCTGAAGCCCCGACCTGCATCACGTCACCATGGCCCACTACGACCTCATCGTCCGCAACGCGGACATCGCCACCGTCGGCGACCGCTATCGCGCCGACATCGGCGTCAAGGGCGGCCGCATCAGCGCTATCGCGCAGGACCTCGAAGGCAGCGCCACGCGCGAACTGGACGCCGCCGGCCGCCTGGTCACGCCGGGTGGCGTGGACGGCCACTGCCATTTCGATCAGCCCACCAGCGACGGCTCGAAGTTCGCCGACGATTTCGAGACCGGCACGCGCTCCGCCGCCTGCGGCGGCACCACCACCGTGCTGCCCTTCGCGCTGCAGCAGCGCGGCCACAGCATCCAGGCGGCGGTGGACGACTACCACCGCCGCGCCGAAGGCAAGGCCTGCGTCGACTACGCCTTCCACCTCATCGTGGCCGACGCCACCAAGGACGTGACGCAGCGCGAGCTGCCCCAACTGATCGAGAAGGGCTACACCTCCTTCAAGATCTACATGACCTACGACGACCTGAAGCTGGGCGACCGCCAGATCATCGAGGTCCTGGCCACGGCCCGCCGCCATGGTGCGATGACAATGATCCATGCGGAGAACAGCGACTGCATCGCCTGGCTCACCGAGCAGCTGCTGGACGCCGGCCTCACCGCGCCGCGCTACCACGCGGCCTCGCGGCCCATGGCCGTGGAGCGCGAGGCCACGCACCGCGCCATCGCACTGGCCGAGCTGATCGACACGCCCATCCTGATCGTGCATGTCTCGGGCCGCGAGGCGGTGGAGCAGATTCACTGGGCCCGGGGCCGCGGCCTGCCGATCCACGCCGAGACCTGCCCGCAGTACCTCTTCCTCAGTGCCGAGGACCTGGGCATCGACGAGAACGACCCGATGCACGGCGCCCGCTGCATCTGCAGCCCGCCGCCGCGCGACAAGGCCAATCAGCAGTTCATCTGGAACGGCCTTTCCAGCGGGCTCTTCACCATCGTCTCGTCCGACCACGCGCCCTTCAACATGAACGGGCCCGACGGCAAGCGCGTGGCCGGCGACGATGCCTCCTTCGACCGCATTCCCAACGGCATCCCGGGCGTGGAGACGCGCCTGCCGCTGCTGATGAGCGAAGGCGTGATGGCCGGGCGCATCGACATCCACCGCTTCGTGGAACTGACCGCCACCAACCCAGCGCGCCTGTATGGCCTGTACCCGCGCAAGGGCACCATCGCGGTCGGTGGCGACGCCGACCTCGTGATCTGGGACCAGTTCGCGCCGGGCGAAGAGATCACGATCCGCAACGACATGCTCCACCATGCGGCCGACTACACGCCCTACGAAGGCATGAAGCTGCGTGCCTGGCCCGCGACCACGGTCTCCCGCGGCCGGCTCGTGTGGCACGACGGGCGATTCGATGCGGCGCCGGGCTCGGGGCTCTTCCTGCCTTGCCTGCGGCCGCGCGCGCCCCGCGACGGCAATCCGCTGGAAAAATGGCTCTGAGTGCCCGCCCCACCGTTGCGACGCGCGCGTCCATCGCAGGCGCAGCCTGCGGCGCCCCGCTCGCGAACGTGTCGGCCTGCTAAGCTTTTGCCCTTCGCGCCACGCCGTTCCGCATGCCCACCCTGCCCAGCCCCGCCCAGCCGGCCACCATCACGATCGCGCCGCTCGAGGTGCGTTCGACCAGCCTGGCCGAGCAGGCCTACGACCGGCTGCGCACACTCATCCTCGACCGCAAGATCTCGGGCGGCAGCCCGCTGCAGGAAGGCCGCCTGGCCGAAGAGCTGGGCATCTCCCGCACGCCCATGCGCGAGGCGCTGGTACGCCTGGCCGGCGAAGGCCTGCTGGTGCGGCGCGACGCGCGCTCGTACGCCGTGCGCGCGCTGGGCACCAAGGAGTATTTCGACTGCATGCGCGCGCGCGAGGTGATCGAGGGCGAAGCCATCGCGCTGGCCGTACCGCGCATCTCCAACGAGGAACTCGACGCGCTCGAAGCCGAAGTGCGCGCTTTGAATGAAGGCGAGCACGACGAGACGGCCCACTGGCATTTCGACGACAAGCTGCACC
This sequence comes from Pseudacidovorax intermedius, assembly GCF_003350475.1. GTDB lineage: Bacteria > Pseudomonadota > Gammaproteobacteria > Burkholderiales > Burkholderiaceae_C > Xenophilus > Xenophilus intermedius. The sequence continues at coordinate 138,438 of NZ_QQAV01000005.1, read as the reverse complement.
TCTTCCTGGCCGGGGCCAGCGGCAACGTGGTGTTTCCGCGCCTGGTGGAGGAACTGCGAGTGAATGCACGGCTCTTCCGCCTGCACAGCCCGCTGCACCGCCAGCGCGAGAACCACGACGAGCACGGCCGCATCCTGGAGGCACTGCGCAGCCGCGATGCGGACCGCGCGCGCGAGGCCATGCGCGCGCACCTGCGCAGCCTGCAGGAAGACGTGCGCCGCGCGATCCTGGACTGAGCGGACCGGCCGGTCGACCGACCGACCGACCGACGCTAGCCGCCGAACCAGCGTGCCGGCACCGTCACCAGCGACGGGAACAGCACCATCACGAACATGATGGCGAACTCCGCCGCCATGAAGGGCAGCACCCCGCGGGTGACCTCGTCCATCTTCATGCGGCCCACGCCGGCCACCACGTTCAGCACCACGCCCACCGGCGGCGTGATGAGGCCGATCGAGTTGTTGATGATGAACATCACGCCGAAGTAGACCGGGTCGATGCCCGCCTTGATCACCACCGGCATCAGCACCGGCGTGAGGATCAGGATGGTCGGCGTCATGTCCAGCGCGGTGCCGACCACCATCACCAGCACCATGATGCCGATCATCAGCAGCACCTTGTTGCCCATGAAAGGCTCCAGCAGACCCACCACCTTCGAGGGCAGGTCGGCCACGGTGATGAGCCAGGCACTGACCATCGCCGCCGCGATCAGGAACATCACCACCGCGCTGGTCTTGGCCGCCGCCACGAACACGTCCCGCAGTTGCCAGAAGTTCAGCTCGCGGTAGACGAAGGTCGCCACGGCAAAGGCATACACCGCGGCCACGACCGCCGCTTCGGTGGGCGTGAACACGCCCATGCGCAGGCCCACCAGGATGATCACCGGCAGCAGCAGCGCCCAGCCGGCCTCGCGCGCGGCCGCCAGGATCTCGCGGCGGCTCTTCCGCGGCGGCGGTTCGACCTTCTCGCGCCGCACCACCCAGGCCCAGGTGATCCACAGCGCGCCACCGATCATCAGCCCGGGGGCGATGGCCGCAAGGAAGAGCTTGGAGATCGACACGTTGGCCGCTACGCCGAAGATCACCAGCCCGATGCTGGGCGGGATCACCGGCCCGATGATGCCGGTGGCCGCGATCAGACCACCCGCGCGGGCCTTGTCATGACCGGCAGCGGTCATCATGGGCAGCAGCAGCGCCGTGAGCGCTGCCGCATCGGCCACGGCCGAGCCCGAAAGGGCCGACAGCAGGCAGCCCGCCATGATGGTCACGTAGCCCAGGCCGCCGCGCACATGGCCCACCAGCGAGAGCGCCAGGTTGACGATGCGCTTGGACAGCCCGCCCACGTTCATGATCTCGCCGGCGAGCATGAAGAAGGGCACGGCCAGCAGCGGAAAGCTGTCGGCACCGCCGATCAGGTTCTGCGTCAGGATCTGCGCGTCGAACAGGTCCAGCTGCCACATCAGGGCGACGCCGCTGGCCAGCAGCGCGAAGGAGATCGGCATGCCGATGGCCATGGCCAGCAGCAGCGATCCGATGAACACGGTCAGCGTCATGGCTGGCCCTTCTGGGAATGTGGGTTCGGTTGTGTCGGCGAGGCCTGGGCGTTGCCCAGCACCTGCGCCAGGGCCGCGGCCTCTTCCGACTCCTGCACGGCGACGAGTTCGTCCTCGCGCAGACGGCCGGTGAGCAGGCGCCCCAGGTCGATCAGCAGCAGCAGCCCGCCGCCGATGGCGAATACGATGCCCACGCTGTAGACGATGGCCATGGACAGGCCCGTCACCGGTGCCTCCACGTCCCAGTTGATGCGCGTCTGCACGATGCTGCCCTGCAGAAGCAGCCAGAGCATGTAGAGCATCAGCAGCTGGCTCAGCAGCAGGCACAGCTTCTTGCCCGAGGGCGGAAGGCGGCCGACGACCATGTCCACGCCCAGATGGGCGCGCTCGTGCAGCGCCACCAGCGCACCGAGGAAGGTCATCCAGATGAAGAGCCAGCGCGAGACTTCCTCGGACAGCAGGATGCCCGAGTTGAAGCCATAGCGCAGCACGACGTTGCCGAACACGAGCACGACCATCACGGCCAGCATGAGCGCAACCAGGTTCTCCACCGCGCGGCAGACGCGGTCGATCCAGCGATTCATGATGAGGATCTCCCGGGGCACGCCGCAGCGGGCGCGCCCCTGTTGGAGGCCAGGCGTCAGCGCCGGGCCTCGCGCACGATCTCGACCAGCCCGCGCAGCGCAGCGAGGTAGGACTGCGGTCCCAGGCCCTGGATCGTCCCGCGCACCGCGGGCGAGATGATGGAATGCGCGCGCCAGCTCTCGCGGGCGGCGATGTTGGACATGTGCACTTCGAGTACGGGGAAGGGCATGGCCTTGATCGCATCGTGCAGCGGCACGCCGTGCTGCGTCAGGCCGGCAGGGTTGACCAGCGCGCCGTCGGCGCTGTCGATGTGCTCGTGCAGGAAGTCGATCAACGCGCCTTCGTGGTTGGACTGCAGTGTGTGGACCTGCACGCCCAGCTCTTCCGCCAACGCGGCGATGCGCGCGTTGATCTCGGCCAGCGTGGTGGTGCCGTAGATGTGCGGCTCGCGGCGGCCGAACAGGTTGAGGTTGGGTCCGTGCAGGACGAGGATGTTCATGGAAGCGCTCATGCGGGTTGCGGAAATCACTGCTTGCGGATGCGGGCCAGCTCGTCCTTGTAGAGCTTGACCATGGCGGGGTCGTACTGCGCGGCGAACTTGTCGATCACCGGCTGGGCGATCTGACGCATGCGAGCCTGCTGGTCGGTCGACAGCTCGTTGAACTGCGCGCCCTTGGCCTGCAGCTCGCCCAGTGCCTTCTGTGCGGCGGCGCGGCTGACCTGGCGCTGGTAGGCGCGCGACTCGTCGGCGGCCTCACGCATCCACTTCTGCTCCTGGGGCGTGAGCTGGTCCCAGAACTTCTTGCTCACCAGCACGATGTTGGCGGCGTACACATGGTTGGTGGCGCTGACGTACTTCTGCACCTCGTAGAACTTGTTGGACAGGATCACCGAGAAGGGGTTTTCCTGGCCGTCCACGGCCTTGGACTCGAGGGCGCCGTAGAGCTCCGCGAAAGGCATCGGCACGGGGTTGGCCTTGAAGGCCTTGAAGGTGTCGAGGAACACGGGGTTCGGGATCACGCGGATCTTCAGGCCCTCCAGGTCTTCCGGCTTGGTGATGGCCTGGCGGCTGTTGGTCACGTTGCGGAAGCCCAGGTCCCAGTAGCCCAGTGCCACCAGGCCCTTCTCGGGCAGCTTGGCGATCAGCGCCTGGCCCAGCGGGCCGTCGAGCAGGGCATCGGCCTGCTCGAAGGTGGCCACCGAGAAGGGGAAGTCGACCAGTCCGAACTCCTTGACGATGCCCGCGAGCGAGGTGGTGGCCGGCGCCGACATCTGCTGCACGCCGCCCTGCAGCGCGGCCTGCTGCTGCATCTCGTTGCCCAACTGGTTGGACGGGTACTCCTGCACCTTCATCTTGCCGCCGCTCTTGGCCGAGAGCAGCTCGGCAAAACGCTTGACGCCGAAGCTCACCGGATGGTCGGGGTTGTTGAGGTGGCCGAAGCGGATGGTGCGCTCCTGCTGGGCAACGGCGGGCAGGGCGAACGCGGCGGCGAGGCCCGCGGCGACGAAGGCTCGGACGAATTTCTTCAAGGTTGTCTCCATGAGGGTTGGACGGTGGCCGGCCACTCGGACCCGCCAGGCGGCGCGATCATAAGCACATGTGGAAAGAATTTCCACACTGAAAATCTATTCGGTGCTTTGGTACAGTGGCGCCCGTCCAAGAAATCGCCGACCTCTGTCGGCCGGGAGCCGAAACATGAGTGGTGTGATGGAACGCAGCTTCAAGGTGCTCGAATACCTTGCCGACCATCCTCAGGGTTGCGCGCTGTCGGTGCTTGCCAGCGAGCTGCAGCTGCCGCTGTCGGCCACCCATCGCATCCTCTCGGACCTCGTGCGCTGCGGCCATGTGCGGCAGGACGAGCGTGACGGCCACTACCAGATCACCATCAAGCTCGCTGCCCTGGGCCTGGCCTTCCTCAGCCGCTCCGGCGTCGTGGATGTGGCGCAGCCGCTGCTCGAGCAGCTGGCCCAGACCTCGGGCGAGCTGGTGCGGCTGGCGGTGGTCGATGGCGAGGAACTGACCTTCGTCGCCAAGGCCCAGGGCGCCACGCGCGGCCTGCGCTATGACCCGGACATGGGCCTGTCGGTGGAGCTATCGTGCAGCGCGGCCGGCCATGCGTGGCTCTCGACGCTGAGCGACGACGAGGCGCTGGCCATCGTGGCGCGGCGCGGGCTGGGCAGCCCCAAGGACTTCGGCCCCAAGGCGCCCACTTCGATCAAGGCCGTGATGACCTATGTGAAGGCCGCACGCCAACGGGGCTTCAGCATGATCAACGAGGTGTTCGCACCCGGCATGACCGCCATGGCTGCGGCCGTGGCCGGGCCTGACACCAAGGCCATCGGCGTCATCACCATCGCCGGGCCGGCCGTGCGCCTGACGCCGCAGCGCATGGAAGAGCTGGGCCCTGCGCTGCTGGAGACCGCACAGGACGTCTCACGCGCCAGCGGCGCCTCGCCGCTGTTCCGCCGCCGGGCCTGAGCCACCGGCACTCGGCAGGCAGGCCGCACGCGGATCATCCTGCCGGCTCTTTGGCGCTGCTTCGCAGCCCCGCCGTCGCGCAACTGCTCCTTGTGAGCCGCGTGCGCGCGCACCCCTGCGGCGCCGATCGATTCCGTCCGCCCTTGATGCCTTCATTGCGCCACGGCATGCGCGTGCCTGTGCCTGTGCGCGGGCGCCCCATCCATTCGCAGCCAGTTCCGAGCAGCGGCCGAAGCCAGAATCGGAACAACATTTTTTCTTGGAAAACTTTTCCTGTTTGATTACGATGCGCCCACACGGGAAGCATCAAGAAAACAGGAGACACGCGTGAACGCAGCCAGACGGCCGCGTCGAAGGTGCCTGCGCCTTCGTACGACGGACCTTGAGACCAACGCCATGCATGCACGCCGCGCGCCGGGTGCGCGCGGCGACCCACCCCCACGATTCCCCGACCGACCCGCCTGAAGTGCGGGCCGTCCGTCGTCGCGCTTTTTCCCAACCCCTTTCACCGCCCGGCGCCGATGCGCCATGGCCGGGCGTGCCCCTGCGCGCCCCGGCTGCCCTTCTCAGCAAACCCAGGAGACAACCTTGACCCTTTTCCATGCCCAACTCTTGCGCGCCGCAACGGCCGCGTGCCTCGGCCTGGCGCTGGCCGCTTGCGGCGGCGGCAGTGGCGGCAATGACAACGCAGCAGCCGCAGCGCTGCTGGCCGCCGCCTCGGCCAACAACCCGCCCGCCAGCGGCAACAACCCACCGGCCACCACACCGCCGACGACCACCCCACCCGACGATCCGGCACCTGCCGATCCTGAAGACGACAGCTTCGACACGTACTACAACGTGTGCCGTGGCACCAATCCCAAGTGCTATCACGACTGGGGTGCCTTCGCCTCGACGCCCGACCGCGTGCTGATCTACTCGCGCACCGCCGGGCCACGCCATGCCAATCTCGGCACCCCGATGGCCGCCGGACTCAACCCGACGCTCAATCCGGACAACCTCATGCAGATCGGCCTCATCCGCATGCTCAAGGCCGAGGGCATCACCGCCGACTGGACCGAGGATGTGTCGGTGCTCTCGGGCCGCATCAACAACTACAAGGCAGTGATCTTCGCCAGCCCCAACCGCGACACGCTGTGGAATGACGCCGTCACCACCAGCAAGGACGCGGCCCGTACGGCGCTGCGCAACTACATGCGCCGCGGCGGCGGCTTCGTGGGCCTGCACAACGCCTTCGGCGCCGAGTACACCTGGCCCTACTACGAAGGCCTGCTGGGCAATGCCAACTTCTACAACCACGGCCCCAACCGCGCGGGCGACGTGCTGATCGTGGCCGATGACCCCTCCACCAAGGACCTGCCCAAGCGCTTCTCCTTCCAGGACGAGTGGTACAACCTCGAGCCCTTTCCGACGAACGTGAAGTTCCTCGCGACCGTGGACACCTCCACCCTCAAGCCGCTCACGGCCGCGCCGCATCCGGGCCATGAAGGCTTCCATCCGGTGGCCTGGTGCCAGTACTACGACGGTGGCCGCGCCTGGGTCACCTCGCTGGGCCACAACGGCGACTCCTTCGCCGAGAACTACTCCGGCGTGGGCTCGGAGTTCTTCCAGAAGCTGATCGTGCAGGGCGTGAAGTCGGCCATGGGCCTGACGCCCTTCTGCACCACGCCCTGACCGGGCCACACGCGGCCGGCATCTGCCGGCCGCGCCTCGTTCTGCCTCACGCATTCTTCGGAGACAACGTCATGAGACTCACCCACCTGGCGACGGTGCTGCTTTCCGCCGGCGTCATCGGTTCCCCCCTTCTGCTGGCCGGCTGCGGCGGCGACTCGAACAACGGCGGCGTGCTGCCCATCGTGCCCGCGCCCACCCCGGCGCCGTCCCCATCGCCAACGCCCGCCCCACAGCCCGCGCCAGCCCCGGCCGCCGCCTTGTCCGACTGCTGCACCGCCGGCGACAAGGACTTCCCGAAGGTGGGCGGCAACCTCGGCAACCAGAACTACACAAGCCTGGGCGCCATCGACAAGAGCCGCGTCGGCCAACTCGGCGGCGCCTGGGTCAACCGCGTCGAAGGCGGCGTCGTGAGCGGCAACAGCCAGAGCACCACGGTGGCCGTGGACGGCGTGCTGTACATCGAATCGGCGCAGGGCAACCTGATCGCAGTCGACGGCAAGACCGGCGCCACCAAATGGAAGTGGACGACGCCCTACGGCGCCATCACCCGCCGCGGCGCCGCGGTGGCCAAGGACCTGGGCCTGGTCTTCACCATCGGCGGCGGCAACCGGCTGGTGGCCCTGGACAAGGACACGGGCAAGGTCGTCTACGTCAAGCAGTACCCCACCTCGTCGTCCGATGCGGCCTTCCTGGGCGCGGTGCAGAAGGTGGCGCTGGTCTACCACGACAAGCGCCTGTTCATCGGCACCAACGACGGCAACCGCGGCGCCGCCTTCACGGCCGACGCGGCCACCGGCAAGGTGCTCAATGCCTTCTGGGGCGTGCCCCGCGCCGGCGAGATGGGCTACGACACCTGGGGCGGTGCACCCGACAGCGACCGCACCGGCGCCACGCCCTGGATCCACCCCGCCGTGGACCCGGCCCTCAAGACCGTGTATTGGACCTTCGGCAACGTGCGCGGCGGCTCGTCGCAGAACGGCTCGACGCGGCCGGGGCAGAACCTGTTCGCCAACTCCATCGTGGCGCTGGACATGGACACGGGCGCCTACAAGTGGCACTTCCAGTCCGTGCACCACGACATCTGGGACATGGACAACGTCATGTCGCCCGTGCTGGCCGATGTGAAGATCAACGGCGCCGACCGCAAGGTCGTCATCTACGGCAGCAAGACGGGCATGTACTACATCCTCGACCGCCGCGATGGCAGTGCGCCGCTGGGCATCGACGAGATCCCGGTCAAGCAGGACGCGCGGCAGGCGACCTCGCCCACGCAGCCCTTCCCGCGCCAGGGCGCCTGGACCGAGACCTGCGTGGTCAACCAGGCCCTGGGCACTGCCGTGCCGGGCGACCCCAACCGGGCCGTGCCCAACTACGTGACCGGCTGCCTGTTCGACCCGCACTGGGACGTGCCGGTGCTCACCATCCCGGGCCATGGCGGCGGTGCCAACTGGAACCACCAGTCCTTCAGCCCCCGCACCGGGCTGGTCTACACCGGCATGGGCTACGTGGCTGCAGCCCACTCGCTCACGGAGTCCAGCAACGGCCTGCGCCCTCCGGGCGAGTACCAGACCGGCGCGGTGGTGGCCGTCGACCCGACCACCAACCTCGTCAAGTGGAAGAAGCCCATGCCGTACTCGCTGGCGCATGGCAACGGCATCCTGAGCACGGCCTCGAACCTGCTGTTCATCGGTCAGCCCGACGGCAACCTGCTGGCCCTGGACGCTCAGGACGGCAGCGAGCTGTGGCGCTTCCAGACCGGCTCGGGCATCAGCGCCAGCCCCATCGCCTACGAGATCGACGGCGAGCAGTACATCGCGGTGTATGCCGGCGGCACCAGCATTCCGTACGGCAACTCCGCGCCGCGCGGCGACTACCTGTGGGCCTTCAAGGTCGGCGGCACGGTCGCCCCGGCGCCAACGCCGACGCCACCCGAGGTGCGCCGGCCCGTCTCCGGCTCGCCGGTGGAGGGCACCGCGCTGCCCACGCCCAACACCGTGTTCCTGGGCCGCGTGCAGACCGCCACCAACGCGCCGGGCACCACCGAGTCGACCGCGGTGAACGCGATGACGCCCACCTGGATGCGTGTGCCGGCCAACACCACGGTGACCTTCACCAACCCGGCGGACAACCCCAACACGCACTGCGCCACGCAGTTCTTCGAAGGGGCGTTCAACTTCCGCCTGGCACCCGGGCAGTCGGCCAACTACACCTTCACGCAGAAGGGCGAGTACTTCTACAACGACTGCTACAGCCCGCGGCCTACGGGGAAGATCGTGGTGTATTGACCCACCCCCAGGCTGCGCGCTTCGCGCTCCGCCTCCCCCCTTCGAGGGGGCGCACCCAGCGGCCTGGCAAAGCCAGTTCCGCGGGTGCCCTGGCGGGGGCTGCGCGGGATCACGTCCGCGCCTGTGCTTGATTCAAGGAAGGCGCAGGTCCATGCCGAGCCCCGCTGCGACCCCGAACGTCAGGAGCAGCACGGCCGTGAGCACCAGGATGAAGACGGCAGCGACCTTGCCCGCCGTGAGCAGTAGCGCGCGTTTGCTCAAGCCCTGACCCTGTTCGTAATGCCACTTGATGGCAAAGAACATCGTTGCGCAGAAGACGAGCGCCTTCAGAGTGATGAAGCCGACGGGAACCCATTCCATGGGGCAGATTGGATACGCCGGTGCGTTGGGCGGGAACTGGGCAAATTGTCCTAGCGCACGGTTCATTCGACGCGCGGGTGTGTGCTTGCGTGCATCGTGGCGCTATCGCCGTTCGGCGCGTCGGCCGTGGCGCGCTGGTGACCGTCGTGTGGTCGGATACGGTGCTGCCGCCGGACGGAGGGACGCACCAGTGCGCAGGCCGCCCGGTCGTCTCTGACCGTTGCACCATCCGGGGAGCTGATGACGGCCTTGTTGAGATCGAGGCCGGGCGCGGGATGGTCGTTTTGGCGTATGCGACCGATCAACCGGCCAACGGCCAGTTCGTTGCGCACCTCAGCGATAGCGCCTACTTCGTCCGTAGCAGACTTCCGGTCCGCCAGAAGAATTTGCGGCGCTTGCGGCATTAAGGTGCGTCACTTTTCCTTCCCACGCCACGATGCTGGATGGAGCGTGGTGATGCCAAGCAAGAGACCCGACGCAACAAGAAGCCAGTGGAACGCGCCACCGTCCTGTGTAACCTCGAGCGCAGCATTATGTGGATTGCCTGGTTCGTAGATAACGGAGACCCAACTCCCAATGGGACGAGTGCTCGCCTGCAATTCTGCTTGGCTGCGTTGGTGTTTGCACCCGTATGTGCCAAACGCCACACGACGACTGACGTAGCGCCTGTCATCCACAACGTACTCATAGCTCCATTCGGGACACCATAAGCGGCCGGCTTTTCCATCCGACGAAACGATCTTCACTGAGCGCACGATGCCGTCAGTTCGCGGCCAACTACTTTGCGAGCGCTCGAGGAGGACCCCCTTCACGCCGTAGACAAGGAGCGAAACACCAAACGTGGCAATCACGAACGCAAAAATCAATTGTCTCTTGGCGACCATCATCGTGCGCAAACTATCAATGCGGCAGATTCCGCATCGACTGATGAATTTCTTGCTGACAAGTGCATGTTCACGGATCTATTCCAAACGTCTGCCATTGGCCGAAACCCGCCGGCAGAGAGGATAGCCCGAACGCCGGCGTCCGCTGCAAAGCGTAAGTTCAAAACGCTCAAGCGAGCGGCTGGCCCAGACCAACCGCAGCCGCTCTCAGACCGAGGCCGGCCCTTCGCCCCGGCACGTCGCCACATCGTCCGCCCGCCCCAGCCAGCGCACCAAAGCCAAAGCCTCAACCACCGTCGCATGCCGTCACCCAGGCCATCGGATAGCATCGCGCCCCCCACAGCCGTGGCCTCTGCATCGCAGACGCCTGCGCCGTGCGGACACGCCCCCATGACTGCCCACATCCACGTCGACCGCCTCACCAAGGTGTACCGCATCGCCGAGCGCGATCCGGGGCTGCGCGGGGCGCTGCGCGGCCTCTGGCGGCGGCGCTACCGCACCGTGGAGGCGCTCGCGGGCGTTTCCTTCTCGCTGCAGCGCGGCGAATTGCTGGGGCTCATCGGGCCCAATGGCGCCGGGAAGTCCACCACGGTCAAGTTGCTCGCCGGCATCCTGCGGCCCGATGGCGGACGCATCACCATCGACGGCCGCGATCCCTTTGCCGAGCGCGAAGCGCATGTGGGCCGCATCGGCGTGGTGTTCGGACAGCGCACCCAGCTGTGGTGGGACCTGCCGGTGGAAGACGGCTTCGACCTGCTGCGCGACATCTACCGGGTGGACGCGGCCGACTACCGCCGCACGCGCGACGAACTCGTCGCGCTGCTCAACCTGGAGGGGGTGCTCGGCCAGCCGGTGCGCCAGCTCTCGCTCGGCCAGCGCATGCGTGCCGAAATCGCCGCGGCGCTGCTGCACCGGCCCGACATCCTGTTCCTGGACGAGCCCACCATCGGCCTCGACGCGCCTTCCAAGCTCGCGGTGCGCGACTTCGTGCGCAGGGCCAATCGCGAGCGCGGCACCACGGTGCTGCTCACCACGCACGACATGCACGACATCGAGGCGCTGGCCCAGCGGGTCATCATCGTCGGCCATGGCCGGGTGCTGGCCGACAGCCCGGTGGAGGCGTTGCGGCGGCAGGTGCTGGCCGAGCGCCGCCTGGTGGTGGACTTCGCCGGCACGCCGCCGGACGGAACTGAACTCGCAGGTACGCCCGTCGCGGCGCGGGAGGGACGCACGCTGGTGTTGCGCTTCGACCCGCAGCAGACGCCCGCGGCCGACCTGATCGCCCGCATCGCAGCGGCCCATGCGGTGGAAGACATCCGCATCGAGTCGCCCTCCATCGAAGAGGTCATCGCCCGCTTCTACGCCCTGCACGGCGCGGCCGAGGCATGAGCGGCCGCCGATCGGTGCCGAATGGACTCGCAGCCCGGCCGGCGCGAGGACGCTGGCTGCGGCCCTACCGCGCGGCCTTCGTCTCGCGCTTCCTGCAGATGCTGCAGTACCGCACCGCGGCCTTCGCCGGCTTTGCCACCCAGTGCTGGTGGGGTGGCATCAAGGTGATGGTGCTCGCGGCCTTCTACGCGGCCGGCGCGGCGCCCATGCCGCTCGCCCAGGCCGTCACCTACACCTGGCTCGCGCAGGGGCTGCTGGCCTTGCTGCCCTGGGCGGGCGATCCCGAGGTGGCGCAGGCGGTGCACACCGGTGCCGTCGCCTACGACCGCCTGCGGCCGGTGGACGCCTACTGGCTGTGGTTCGTCCGCAGCGCGGGCTGGATCGCGGCGCGGGTGCTGCCACGCCTGGCGCTGATGGCCGCCTTCGCGGCGCTGCTGCTGCCCCTGGCAGGCTGGGGCGACTGGTCGTGGCGCCCGCCCGCCAGCCTGGCGGCCGGCGTGGCCTTCGGCGTGTCGATGTTGCTGGCGCTGCTGCTGTCGGCCGCGCTGGTCATGCTGCTGAACGTGGCCGCGGTGGCGGCGCTCGATGCCCGCGGCATCAACATGCTGGCGCTGCCCGTGGTGATCCTCCTGTCGGGCAACCTGGTGCCGCTGGCGCTGCTGCCGGACGGCTGGCAGCGCTGGCTGCTGCTGCAGCCGCTGGCGGGGCTGCTGGACATCCCGGCGCGGATCTACTTCGGGCAGTGGACGGGCGCGGACGCGGTTGGCGGTCTGCTGCTGCAGGTCTTCTGGATCGCGACATTGGCGGCCGCCGGTCGGTGGGCACTGCTGGCCGCCTTCGCGCGCCTGGAAGTGCAGGGGGGCTGAGGCCATGGCACGCAGCCGTTCCATGGGCAACGCCCGCCTGTTCCTGCGCTTCGCCGCGGCTTCGATCGCGGGCCAGGCCCGCTATCCCGCATCGGCGCTGATGCTGACCACCGGCCAGTTCCTGGCCACGGGCATCGAGGTCGTCGCCATCTGGGCGCTGTTCGACCGCTTCGGCAGCCTTCAGGGCTGGCGTCTCGGCGAGGTGGCGCTGTTCTACGGACTGGTGCACGCCATGTTCGCGCTGGCCGACATGCTGGGCCGCGGTTTCGACGTGCTGGGCACCGAGCTGCTGCGCACCGGCGCCTTCGACCGGCTGTTGCTGCGGCCACGGCCGGTGGCATTGCAGCTGATGGGGCACGACCTGCGGCTGAGCCGACTGGGCCGTCTGCTGCAGGCCGGGCTGGTGCTGGCCTTCGGCAGCGTGCAGGCGGGCATCGACTGGACGCCGGCCGCCATCGCGGTGGCCGTGTTCGCGGTCGCGGGCGGCGTGGCGCTGTTCCTGGGCATCCTGGTGCTGCAGGGCGCGCTCGCCTTCTGGACGGTGGAAAGCCTGGAGATCGCCAACGTGTTCACCTACGGCGGCGTGGAGGCGGGGCAGTACCCCATGGCGCTGTACGCGCGGTGGTTCAGGCGCCTGCTCACCTTCGGCGTGCCGCTGGCCTGCGTGGCCTACTACCCGGCGCTGTGGGTCCTGGGCCGCGCCGATCCGCTGGGCGCGCCCGCCTGGGTGGGCGCCGTCTCGCCCCTGGCGGGCTTTGTCTTTCTGGGGCTCGCGTTCGGCGTGTGGCGCCTGGGCCTGCGCCGCTATGCGTCCAGCGGCAGTTAGCCGCGTGCTCAGCGCAGCCGCTGCTGAAGCGGATCGCCCAGCAGGCTGAGCCGGCCGGCGCGGTCGATGCGCCACAGGCGCTCGTTGCCGTGGCCATCGTCGGCGGTGAACAGGACGGCATCGCCGACTGCAGTGAAGCCGACCGGCATCGAATGCGCCGCGCCGGGCACCACGTCGGCCATGCGGCGCGTGCCGGCGGCCGTGCCGTCGGTGGACCAGGGCTCCACGCCATGCATGGCATCGCCGGCCGAAAACCACAGCCGGCCCGCCGCCACCTCGAAGCGCGAGGGTGTCGCGCTCGATGCGCCCGCGGCAATGTCGGCCACGCGCCGCGTGCCAGCCTCCGTGCCGTCCGAGCTCCACAGCTCGGCCCCGGACTCCCCATCGGTGGCCGCGAAGTAGAGCCGCCCGTTCATCACGGCCATGGGGCTCGACAGGCTGCCGCGCGGCCCGTGCTGGATGTCCTTGACCAGGCGCGTGCCTTCGGTCGTGCCGTCGCTGCGCCACAGCTCGATGCCATGGCGGCCGTCGTCGGCCGCGAAGTACAACACGCCCTTCATCGCCGTCAGGTGCCGCGGTTGCGACGCGGCGTCGCCGGCCCGCACGTCCTTCACCAGGCGCGTGCCCTCCGCCGTGCCATCGCTCGTCCACAACTCGGTGCCGTGCTGGCCGTCGTTGGCGGTGAAGTACAGCTGCCGCCCCACGGCCGTCAGGCGCGCGATGCCGCCGTCCTCGGGCCCGGCTCTGACATCCTTCACAAGCCGGGTGCCCTTGGCACTGCCATCGCTCACCCAGAGTTCATGGCCATGCTCGGCCGTGGTGGCGGTGAAGAAGAGCCGGTCGCCCACCACGGTGAGCTGCCGCACCAGGGCCCGTGACCCCGGCGCGATGGCGGCGACGCGCACCGTGTTCTGGGCCGTGCCCTGCGTCTTCCAGAGCTGGAAGCCGCCGTCCGGCTCCTTGGCGACGAAATAGAGCGCGTCCTTGAAGACCGTCAGCTCGGCCGGCAAGGCGCCATCGCTGCCGGGCGCGCCGGGCAGTCGGGTGACCGCCACCGTGCCGCGCTCGGTGCCATCGGTGCGCCAAAGCTGCACGCCGTGCTCACCGTCGGTCGCGGCGAAATAGATGCGGCCCCGGTATGGCGTCAGGCTGGAGGGATAGGCACCGCGGAAGCCCGGAAGGATGTCCTTGAGCAGGCGCGTGCCGCCGGCCGTGCCGTCGGTGATCCACAGCTCCTGGCCGCTGAGCGCATGCACCGCGGTGAAGACCGCACGGCGCTCACCCAGCGGCGTGAGCTGTGTGGGCGAGACGAAGGCGAGGCGCGCGCGCTGCTCTGGCAGAACGGTGCGGTCGGGGTCGGCGGCCGCTGCCGGCTGAGCCATGGCCGTGCCGAGGGACAGCGTCGCGACGGCCGCCAGCGACAGCGCCAGACGGCAGGCATAGAGAAAAGGGGAGGGCGTGAACGCATGCATGCGTGCACTCTATCCAAAGAGGAAATGTTTTCCACTTGGAGATTCCACCCGGGTCGCGGCGGGTTCAAAGCGCCATGCCGCGCCGTCCCTCACCCCGGCCTCGGCAAACCCCTTAGACCAAACGGCCGAATGTTGACTTGTATTGCCAAATGCTTAAGTGCAGCATCCCGTTGCGCCGAACCCGGCGCGAGAGGAGACAGGCACATGAGGAAAGCAATGATCCTGGCCGCAGCCTTGTCGCTGTGTGTCGCCGCGGCTGCCAAGGGCGGAGGCGGAGGGCACAGCAGCGGCGGCGGCCTTCATTCGGGCAGCCATTCGGTGAGCGGCTACACCCGGCACGACGGAACCCACGTCGCGCCCAGCCATGCCACCAATCCGAACCAGACCAAGCTGGACAACTGGAGCACCAAAGGCAACGTCAATCCCCACACCGGCAAGGAAGGGACACGCAAGCCATGAAGCGCCGATTGCTGGGAGCAGTTTTGATTGCCACCCTCTTCGGGGGTGTGGGCGCCAACGCCAACGCGCGAGGCCGACGTGGGGGTCACTCGTCCGGCAGCCGCCACGCGACCTACAGGGGCGGTGCAGGCGGGGTTGGGGGCGGGGGTGGCAGCGGGGGCTGCGGCTCGCGCGGCGGGCCCGGCTATCGCAAGCCGAACGGCCAATGCGCCAGCCAACGGGATTGAAAGCCTCGCGGCCCTAGCGTCGCGCCGGAATCAGCGGCATCAGCAGTCGGCTGTCGTGGTCGCCACCCGTGAGGACCGTGGTCACGCCGCCGAACTCCGCCACAGGCCGGTCCTCGGGATGGTCATGGCGCATGCGACCGGGCGGGGTCACGATGAAATCGTGGCCCTGTACCGTGAGCACAAGACGCCAGCCCTTGGGAAAGACCAGGCAGGTGGGCCAGATCTCCACCTCCACCGGATAGGCCTCGCCGGGCACGAGCTTCTGCACCTCGTCATGGGCATGCCAGGGCCGCCAGGGCAGGCTGCGCGCCGGGTCCAGCTTGCGGTGCGAGGCACGCAGCCAGCCCATGGCCATGGGCACGCGCTCGTGCGCGCCCACGTAGCTCATCTCCTGCCCGTCCGGATCGAAGACGCGCAGTACGACGAACAGGTCGGCATCGGTGGTACTGGACGAGACCCACAGCCGCAGCACGGCCGGGCCGGTGAACTCGGTGTCCTGCGCGAAGGGCGCGGTCGAAAAGCTCAGGCCTTCGCCCATGGCTTCGAAACTGGCCCGGCCGGCGCCGCGCGGCGGCACGTCGCCCAGCGAGCCGTCGGCGGCGTCCAGGTGGAAGGGCGTCCAGGCGGTGCACGCGAGCGGCCATTCCTGCTCCGTTCGCATCTCGGCCGTGCCATCGGCATGACGGATGGCGAGTTGCACAGGCGGCTCGCGGTCCCAGCCGTTGTCCTCGCCCGCCAGGAAGTGCTTGAAGAAGCGCTGCTGGATGGCCACGTAGTGCGGCAGGTAGAAGCTTTCGTAGTGCGTGCCGATGTGCGCGAAGAGCCACTTCTGCCGCGACCCGGCACGCAGCCAGCCTTCGAAGTTGCCACGCAGGTGCATGCCCGGGCCGCCCCAGTTGGCGGCGGACAGCAGCGGCACCTCGATGGCCGGCAGGTTGGCCGCGCGGGCACGGTTCCAGGCGTCGTCCAGCGGGTGCGAGAGGCGGTCGTTGGGATGGTCGGCGCGGCTGCCTTCCAGCAGTTCGTCCGACAGCGCGGGGCCGGTGGTGCGTTCGCCCGTGAGCCGGTCGCGGTGCGTGCTCTTGCCACTGCCGTACTGGTTGGCCAGCACCTGGCGCGGCCACCATTCGAAGGTGAAGCTGTTGCTCAAAATGCCTCCGTGGTGGCCGCCGTCGCGGTAGAACTCGCTGGAGCCCTCCCACGGCACGATGGCCGCCAGGTGCGGTGGCCGCAAAGCCGCGACCTGCCACTGCTTGATGGCCAGGTACGACACGCCGATGAGCCCCACCTTGCCGTTGCTCCACGGCTGCGTGCCGGCCCATTCGATCCATTCGTAGAAGTCGCGCGTCTCCACCGGGCCGAAAGGGTCCAGGTAGCCCTCAGACCGGCCGGTGCCGCGCGAGTCGACCTGGATGACCACGAAGCCTTCGGGCACCCAGCGTTCCGGGTCCACCACTTCCCAGCGCAGGTAGCGGCCGGTGCTGCCCTCGGTGTCCAGGCCCGGGTAGATGCGCTTGAGCACCTGCCACTGCGGGTTGAAGGCGTCTTCGAAGTGCACGTCCTTGCCGTAGGCGCCCATGGCCATCACCACGGGATAGCGGCCGGGCGCCTCGGGGCGGAACACGTTGGCGCGCAGCGTCACGCCGTCGGACATGGTCACGGCCACGTCACGCATGAACACCAGGCCGTTCTCGACGGTGGTGCGGGTTTCCAGATTGGGCATGGCGCTCATCCTCCTCGGGCTCCTTTTCTTACTGCAGCGGCACGTTGGCCTGTTTGACGATGCGGGCGAACTTGTCCATCTCCTGGCGGAAGAAGACAGCGAACTCCTGCGTGCTCAGCGTGGCCGGCGGGCTGTCCCAGCCGACCATCTTGTCCTTGACCTGCGGCACCTGCATGGCGCGCTGCACTTCGGCGGCCAGCTTCTGTACCACGGCCTCGGGCGTCTTGCCGGGCGCGAACAGGCCGACCCAGCCGCCGTTGTAGTCCATGCCTGCGACGCCGCTCTCGGCCATGGCGGGCACGTCCGGAAAGGCCGCGATGCGCTTGGCACTGGTGACGGCCAGCGGCCGGACCTGCCCGGCCTTCACCGCCATCGTGGCCGCGGCGGTGCTGAGGAAGCAGGCCGTCACCTCCTTGCTCATCACGGCATTGAGCGCCGGTGCCGCGCCCTTGTAGGGCACATGCAGCATGCGGGTGCCGGCGGTCTCGTTGAGCAGCTCGCCGGCCAGGTGCAGGGTGTTGCCGGTGCCGGGCGAGCCATAGGTGATCTGGGCATCGGCCTTGCGTGCCGCCTCCAGAAACTGGCCGAAATTCTTGTACGGCGAGTCGGGCGCCACCACCAGCGTCAGCGCCGGCGCGATCGTGAAGAGCGTGACCGGCGCGAAGTCGGCCAGCGTGTCGTAGGGCAGGCTCTTGTAGATGCTCGGGTTGATGGCCTGCGAACCGGTGGTCACCAGCAGCGTGTAGCCGTCGGGCGCGGAACGCGCCACCGCTTCGGCCGCCACGATGCCGTTGGCCCCCAGGCGGTTGTCGACGATGACGCCCTGACCCAGTTGCTGGCCCAGCTGCGTGCCGATGACGCGGGCCAGCAGGTCCGGGCTGCCGCCGGCCGAAAAAGGCACCAGAAGCTTGATCGCCCGGTTGGGATAGGCGCCCTGCGCGAAGGCAGGCGTGAACGGGGCCGCAGCGAGCGCACCCAGCGTGGCCAGGCAGTGCCGGCGATGGATCATGGCGATGTCTCCTCTCTTGTGAAGCTCGGACGCGTGCGTCGAAGCGTCAGTTCGGCAGTGCGCCGGTTTCGCGCACCACGCGCGACCACTTGTCCAGCTCGCGATCCAAATAGCCGCGCACGGCCTCCAGGTTGCCGCCCATGGGCTCGAAGCCGGTGGCAGCCAGGCGGGCCAGGAACTCCGGGTCCTTCTGCAGGCGCGCCACCTCGTCGTTGATCCGCTGCAGCACGGCCGGCGGCGTCTTGGCCGGCGCGAAGACGCCGACCCAGGTCACGTCCTCGAAGCCGGGAAACCCCGACTCCGCCACGGTCGGCACATCGGGCAAGGCGGGCGAGCGCTGCGCGCCCGTCACCACCAGCCCGTGCACGCGGCCGGACTTGACCAGCTCCACCGCCGCCGGCAGCGCCACGCTGGCCAGCTGCGTCTGGCCGCTCATCGCGGCATTGAGCGCCGGCGCCGCACCCTGGTAGGGCACATGCGTCACGGGCACTTTGGCCAGCACCTTGAACAAGTACTCGGCGGTGAGGTGCGGTGTGGTGCCGGCACCGGCCGTGCCGTAGTTGTAGCTGCCGCCCTTGGCGTCGGCCACCACCTCCTGCAGCGTGCGGGCCTTGAGGTTGGGCGCCGTGACGATCAGGTTGGGGCTGGCCGCGACCAATGCCGCGAGCGTGAGGTCGCCCTTGGGGTCGAAGCCCAGCTGCCGCTGCATCGACGGGTTGACGGCGTAGGAGCTGGTGTTGATCAGCAGGGTGTAGCCGTCCGGCTCGGCGCGTGCGACCAGGGCCGAAGCCACGCTGCCGCCGGCACCCGGCTTGTTCTCGACCACCACGCTCTGGCCGAGAGGCTGGGCCAGCCGATGCGCCAGCAGCCGGGCAATGATGTCTGCCGGGCCGGCCGGCGCGAATGCGACCACGAAGCGCACGGGTCGCGCGGGCCACTTGTCTTGCGCCATGCCCGCCAGCGGCAGCGCCGCAAGGGCGAGGGCCGGCAGCAGGCGCCGCCAGAGCTTGGATGCCATGTCTTTGTCTCCTGGGAAATGGCCCGGCCGCTTCTGCGACGGCTCGGACCGGTGGGCTGCCCGGCAGCCCGGTGGCTCAGACGGAAGCGAGCACGTGCCGCGCCATCTCCTCGCGGGTGCAGATCCACACGTCGCCGGCCTGCTTCACGCGGGCCATGATCTCGTCGTAGACCCAGGCGCCGGAGGGCCGGCCCATCACGTGCGTGTGGGCCGTCACGTCCAGCATCAGCGGCACCGGCTCGGCGCGCATGGCGGCGAAGGTGTCCTCGAAGGTCTCCAGCATGTGCCGCGGCCCCTGGCCGTAGCGGATGCAGGTGGGCAGGTCGTTCACGTCCATGGTGAGCGGAATGCCCACGATGCGCCTGCCGCCGAAGTCCATCACATAGGGCCGGTCGTCGTCGTTGACGTCGCCGTGGTGCAGGTAGCCCGCCTCGGCCAGCAGGCGCGAGCTGATGGGGCTGCCGGTGCCGCGTGGGCTGATCCAGCCGAGGGGCGCCACACCGGCCGTGGCCGTGAGCAGCTCGTGATTGCGGGCGAGGTTGGCGCGCTCGCCGGCCTCGTCGAAATAGACCGGGATCACGTCCATGCCCCACGAGTGGTTGATGACCTCGTGGCCCAGCTCGGCCAGCTTGCGCACCGTGGCCGGGTCGCGCTCGCAGATGACGCCGTTGACCATCACGCTGGTACGCACGCCGTGCTTCTGCGCAATGCCCAGCAGGCGGTGGATGCCGCGCA
Source organism: Pseudacidovorax intermedius (assembly GCF_003350475.1). Lineage (GTDB taxonomy): Bacteria > Pseudomonadota > Gammaproteobacteria > Burkholderiales > Burkholderiaceae_C > Xenophilus > Xenophilus intermedius. The sequence goes on along the minus strand of NZ_QQAV01000005.1, from coordinate 118,895 downwards.
CCAGGCCGAAGCTGGCCCAGGAATGCGCATTGGTGTCGAAGAAGCCCGGCTTGAGCACATTGCCCATCGGCCCGATGCCCGGCGCCTGGCCGTCCGACCAGGCCTCGTAGGCAATGTTGAAGATGACCGCGAGCCGGTGGCCGCCCGGCCAGCGGAAGTCATCGGGCAGGCGGGTGATGACGGGGTCCATCTCAGCCTTCCTCCTGCACCACGGGGTTGGCCAGCAGGCCCACGCCCTCGATCTCGATCTCGATGCGATCGCCCGGCTGCATCCACACCGGCGGCGTGCGCGCATAGCCCACACCCGACGGCGTGCCCATGGCGATGACATCGCCCGGCTCCAGCGTGAGCACCTCGCTCAGCAGCACCAGCGCGCGGGCCACCGTGACGATCATGTGGCCGGTGTCGTCGCTCTGCATCACGCGGCCGTTCAGGCGCGACTCGACCTTCAGGCCCGCAGCGCCGGGCGGCAGGTCGGCCGCCGGCACCAGCCAGGGGCCGAAGCCGCCGGTGCCGTCGAAGTTCTTGCCGATGGTCCATTGGGCCGTGCGGCGCTGGTAGTCGCGCAGCGTGCCGTCGTTGAAGCAGGCATAGCCCGCCACGGCCGACAGGGCATCCGCTTCGGTCAAGTGCCGCGCGCGGCGGCCGATCACCACCGCAAGTTCGGCCTCGAAGTCCAGCTTGTCCGACACCCGGGGCCGCACCAGCGGCGCGCCATGGGCGATCAGCGAGCTGGCGCCGCGCATGAAGAAGCTGGGGTACTCGGGCGCCGCATTGCCACCCTCGGCGGCATGGGCGGCGTAGTTCAGGCCCAGGCAGATCACCTTGCCGGGACGGGCGACGGGCAGCTCCCAGCGCACAGCATCGGGCACGAGCGGTGTGGCCTGCTCCAGCTGCCGGGCGCTCGGGCCGTGGGCCGTCAGGTCGAGCCAGGCGCTGTCGTCCACCCCGGCCGGCACCTGGTCACCCAGGCCCCACAACTCGCCTCCGCGCTCCACGGCCCATTGGGTGGGGCGCCCTGGTGGCGTCACGCGCGCATATCTGGACATAATTTCGACAAACCCTTGCTGACTGGTGTTTGACGATATTAATTATCAAGAGGATGTTTTGTCGATAAAAACGGAACCAGGGATTGTCCCAGGGCTGGCCGCCGTCGCCGATGCCTCGTCGCCCACGCTGGCGCGCCAGACCTATGAGCGCCTGCGTGCCGATTTGCTGGCCGGCCACTGGCAGCCCGGGCGCAAGCTGCTGATGCACGAGCTGCGCGAGCGCTACCAGGTGGGCGCGAGTCCGCTGCGGGAGGCACTCAACCGCCTGGCCAGCGAGGAATGGGTGGTGCACAACGACCAGCGTGGCTTCGCGGTGGCCCAAGCCACGCAGGCCCAGCTGGAAGACCTCGTGAACACCCGCGTCGCGGTGGAGTCGCTGGCCATCGGCCAGGCCTTCGCCCGCCGCGGACCGGAGTGGGAGGAGCCGCTGGTGCTGGCCTTCCATCGCCTGTCGCGCACGCCCCGGTCGATCTCCGACGACGCGTATGCCGAGAACCCGGAGTGGGAGCGCCAGCACCGGGCCTTCCATCGCGCCCTGCTGGCGGGCTGCGGCTCCTCACTTTTGCTGGGCTTCTGCGAGCAGCTCTACGACCAGGCTTACCGCTTCCGCCAGCTCGCCGCCCGCGTGGCCTACAAGCGGCGCAACGAGCACGACGAGCACCGCGCCATCTTCGACGCCGTCATGCAGGGCGAGCTGGAACACGCGCGGGCATTGCTGGCGGAGCATTACCGGCGCACGGCCAGCATCTTCGAGCACGAGCGCGAAAGTGCCGCTGCACCCGGCAAGAAGGGTTGATCGGCCCGGCCCGCGCCGCGGGCCGCGCGGTCAGCCCTCGATGCGCCGAGGCCGCGAGGCGCGCGCGGGCGGAGCATCGCGCTGCCCGGCGCGCAACTTGTCCGTGAGGGCCTGCGCAGCCTGCTGCACCGCACCGCGCAGGCGTTCGAGTGCCGTCGCGCTGGCCGCCCGGCCCTTGGCCGGCACGATGGCCACCAGGCTGCCCAGCACCTTCTGTTCGGCGCTGAAGATGGGTGCACCCACGCCGATCAGACCTTTGTCGATCTCGCCGTGCGAGACGACCACGCCCTCCTTGCGCACGCGGCGCATGTTGGCGCGGAACTCGTCCCAGTTGTCGCCCAGGCCGGCGGCGCGGATCTCGGCCGGGTGCCACAGCATCAGGTTGCGCTGCTGGTAAGGCGTGAGGTGGGCCAGGATGGCCTTGGCCGTCGCGCCCAGGAACATCGGCATCGGCTTGCCGCGCTCGTAGCTGGAGGTGTAGCTGGTGTCGGGCCACTCGGTGTCGGCGCACATCACCTTGTCGCCGTAGTAGGCGCAGAGCATGACGTTGACCTTCTGCTCTCGGGCCAGCGTGGCCATCACGTCCCGGGCGGCCAGCAGGATCGGGTCGCGCAGGCGCAGCAGGCGATCGAGCTCGATGATGCGCGAGCCGACCACGTACGCGCCGCCGTGCACCGGGCTGATCAGGCCCGCGGTGGACAGCGACTTCAGGTAGCGATAGGCCGTGGCGCGGGAGCAGCCGATGTGCGCCACGATGTCCTCCTGGGTGATGGCGCTGTTGTCCTCGGTGAAGAGGTTCAGGATGCTGAGCATCTTGTCCAGGCTGCCATCGGGCGTGCCGTTGCCGCGGGCGCCGCCAGCGTCGGTGGACTCGTCAGGATCGCTGTGGGACATCGGGGACGGGGCTCTCCAGGTGCGGCGGCAGTTTATCGCGCGGGCCCTTCCGGGCAGCCCCGCGCGCAGGCCGGCCGCAGTGCGTTTCGGCTCACTTCTTGACCAGCGGGCAGGCCGGGTCCGGCGCCTTGAAGGCCTGCTGCGCGGGGATGGTGCGCACCACCGTGTAGTAGTCCCAGGGGCGCTTGGACTCGGACGGCTTCTTGATCTTGTAGAGGTACAGATCGCGCATCACGCGGCCGTCCTCGCGGATGGTGCCGTCCTTGGTCATCAGGTCGTTGATCTTCATCTCGTGCATCTTCTTCATGACCGCGCCGGCCTCGTCGGTGCCGGCCGCCTGCACGGCCTTGAGGTAGTGCAGCGTGGCCGCATAGTTGCTGGCCTGCACGCCCGAAGGCATGCGGCCCGCGACCTTGTAGAAGCGTTCGGACCACTGCCGGCTCTCGGGGCTCTGGTCCCAGTAGAAAGCCTCCACCAGGTTGATGTCCTGGCCGATGGCCAGGCCCATGCTGTGCACGTCGTTGATGCCCATGTACAGCGCCGCGATGCGCTGCTTGCCGGTGCCGATGCCGAACTCGCGTGCCTGCTTCATGGTGTTGATGGTGTCGGCGCTGCCGTTGGCCAGGCCGATCACCTGCGCCTTGCTGGCCTGGGCCTGCACCAGATAGGACGAGAAGTCCGAGCTGCCGATGGGGTGCCGGATGGCCCCGAGCACCTGCCCGCCCTGCGCCTTGACGACGGCCGAGGCATCGCGCTCCAGGGCATGGCCGAAGGCATAGTCGGAGGTGATGAAGAACCAGCTCTTGCCGCCCTCGGCCATCACGCCCGACGCCGCGCCGGAGGCATAGGCATAGGTGTCGTAGGTCCAGTGCACGCCGTTGGGCGAGCAGGCCTTGCCGGTGAGGTCGGAGGTGCCGGGGCTGGTGAAGATGGCCACGCGGTTCATCTGCCTGGTCAGCTCCTGCACGCCCAGCGCGATGGCCGAGTTGGGCACGTCCAGGATCATGTCCACGCCCTCCTGCTCGTACCACTTGCGGGCGATGGCCAGGCCGATGTCGACCTTGTTCTGGTGGTCCGCGGACACGATCTGGATCGGCTTGCCCAGCACCTTGCCGCCGAAGTCGTCGATGGCCATCTTCACAGCCTCGATGGACATCTTGCCCGACATGTCGGCAAACAGGCCCGACTGGTCGTTCAGCAGGCCGATCTTGACGACGTCGTTGGACACCGTCTGCGCATGGGCGGCGCCGGCCACGGCCAGGCTCAGCAGGCCTGCGGCGGCGCAGGCGAGGGTGGGATGCTTCTTCATGGGTTGTCTCCTGTTGTCGGTATGGGATGCAAAGCGGCAGTCGTCCGCGCTATTCCAGCTTCTGGCCGGCGAACTGGTCGATGAACACGTTGGGCTTGAGGAAGAACGAGAGCACCAGCGCGCCGTGGGGCGACCGAGCCACGTGGCGATTGCCGCGCGGTCGCCAGACATAGCCGCCGGCCCGCGCCTCGCCCTCGGCATCCACGATGGAGCCTTCGAGGATGTAGCTCTGCTCGATCTCCACATGCTCGTGCATGGGCAGCTCCGTGCCCGGCTGCCAGCGGAAGAGGGCCGTGAGCAGCCCCGTCTCCTTGTCCTGCACGAGCACCTTGATGTCGATGCCGGGCACCTGCGTCGGCTTCCACGGCAGTGCCTCCACATCGAGGTAATGGGAGGCCAGCGGGCCGAGCAGATGGGCCCCGGCCTCGCCGGGTGTTTCTAGCGCCATGACGGATGTCTCCTTGGATGGATGGGCCGGGTTTCCCCGGAGGTCGAAAGCTTGGATGGCCGAAAAATTCTTTCGTATAGTAGAAATCGTGTCAAGTCTCATGAAACGAGACTTTTATTGATTCAGCACATGGCTCAACGCCATACGTGCGGCACCTGGCTGCCGCCATCGAACAAGGAGACAAGCTTGAATTCAGCCTTTCTGGCCGAGACCTTCGGCCTTGCCGGCCGCACCGCGCTGGTGACCGGCGCGGCCTCGGGCCTGGGCTTCGCCATTGCGCGCAGCCTGGGGGGCGCGGGTGCCCGCGTCGTCGTCAACGACCTGGCCGCCGACGCCTGCGCTGCCGCCGTCGCGCAGCTGCAGGCGACCGGCATCGAGGCCCGCGGTGCCGTCTTCAGCGTGACCGACAGCGATGCCGTGCATGCCGAAGTCGCGCAGCTGCAGACGACGGGCTGGGCCCCCGACATCCTGGTCAACAACGCCGGCAACCAGAACCGCAAGCCGCTGGTCGAGATGTCCCTCGACGAGTGGAAGCAGATCCAGGCGGTGCATGTGGAAGGCGCCTTCAACTGCTGCCACGCCGTGCTGCCGGGCATGGTGGCGGCCGGCCGCGGCACGGTGGTCAACATGTCGTCGGTGGCGGGCCAGGCCACCATGCCGGGCATCGCGGCCTACGCCACGGCCAAGGGCGCGCTGGCCGCCCTCACGCGGGCCATCGCCGTCGAATACGGCCCCCGCGGCATCACCTGCAACGCGCTGGCCCCCGGCTTCGTCAAGACGCGCTTTACCTCGGCGCTGCAGGCGCGCGAGGGCTTCCAGTCCTTCATCGAGCAGTCCGTGCCGGCTGGCCGCTGGGCCGAGCCCGAGGACATCGCACCGCTGGTCGTGGCCTTTGCCGGCCGCAGCGGCGCCTTCATCAACGGCCAGGTGGTGGCCATCGACGGCGGCATGCTCGCCCGCATGTGAGGAGCCCGCATGGCTGAACGCATCGCCCTGGCCTGCGAGGGGCTCACCAAGCGCTTCGGCGGCTTCAAGGCCGTCGACAACGTGTCGCTGACCGTGCGCGAGGGCACCATCCACGCGCTGATCGGTCCCAACGGGGCCGGCAAGACCACCTGCTTCAACCTGCTGACCAAGGTGCTGCAGCCCGATGCCGGCCGCATCGCCTATTTCGGTCGCGACGTGACCCGGTTGCAGCAGGAGGCGGTCGCGCGGCTGGGAATGGTCCGCTCCTTCCAGATCTCGGCCGTGTTCCTGGGCCTCACGGCCCTGCAGAACGTGCGCGTCGCGCTGCTGCAGCGCACCGGGCTGGGCCCGAAGTTCTGGCGGCCGGCCCGCGCCATGGGCCATCTGGACGGCGAGGCCGCGCGGCTGCTGGGCGAGGTCGGGCTGGAGGCCGATGCCGGCACCCGCGCCGCGCAACTGCCCTATGGCCGCAAGCGCGCGCTGGAGATCGCCATGACGCTGGCGCTGGACCCGCGCATGCTGCTGCTCGACGAACCCATGGCCGGCCTGGGCCAGGAGGACGTCGCGCGCATCACCGCCCTGATCCGGCGCGTGTCGGCCCATCGCACCGTGCTCATGGTGGAGCACAACCTGTCGGTGGTCTCGGAGCTCTGTCACACGATCACCGTGCTGGCGCGCGGCAGCATCCTGGCCGAAGGCGACTACCAGCGCGTCTCGACCGACGAGCGCGTCATCACCGCCTACATGGGCGTCGAAGCCGTGCAGGAGGCCGCATGATGCTCCAGGTCAGCAACCTGCACGCCTGGTATGGCGAGTCGCACATCCTGCAGGGCGTGAACCTCGAAGTGCGCCAGGGCGAACTGGTGACCATCCTCGGGCGCAACGGCGCCGGCAAGACGACCACGCTGCGCGCCCTGATGGGCATGATCGAGCGGCGCACCGGCTCCATCGTGTTCGACGGCACCGAGACCATCGCGATGGCCGACCACCGCATCCCGCGCCTGGGTCTGGCCTACTGCCCGGAAGAACGGGCCGTGTTCCGCAGCCTGACGGTGACCGAGAACCTGATGCTGCCGCCGGTGCTCGCGCCTGGCGGTCTGAGCGTCGACGAGATCCATGCGCTCTTCCCCAACCTGAAGGAGCGCGCCGGCAGCACCGGCGGCAATCTGTCGGGCGGCGAACAGCAGATGCTGGCCATCGGCCGCATCCTGCGCACCGGCGCGCGCATGCTGCTGCTCGACGAGCCCACCGAGGGTCTGGCGCCCGTGATCGTCAAGCAGATCGCCACCGCCATCCGTGCCCTCAAGCAGCGCGGCTTCACCATCGTGCTGGTGGAGCAGAACTTCCACTTCGCCTCGTCGGTGGCGGACCGCCTCTACATCATGGACCACGGCGTCGTGGTCGACCACCTGAGCGCCGCCGAAGCCGCGGCGCAGCCCGAGCGCATCCGGCGCCAGCTCGGCGTCTGACGCAGCAGCAGGAAATCACACCATGTTCGACATCTTCGGGATCCCGTCTTCCGCGCTGCTGAGCCAGCTGCTGCTGGGGCTGATCAACGGCGCCTTCTACGCCACGCTGTCCATCGGGCTGGCCGTCATCTTCGGGTTGCTCAACATCATCAACTTCGCGCACGGCGCGCAGTACACGGCCGGCGCCTTCATCGCCTGGATGCTGCTGAACTACCTGGGCATCGGCTACTGGGGCGCGCTGGTGCTGGCGCCGCTCATCATGGCCGTGCTCGCCGTGGTGCTGGAGAAGACCATCATCGCGCGCACCTACAAGATGGATCACCTCTACGGCCTGCTGCTGACCTTCGGGCTGGCGCTGTGCATCGAGGGCGCGTTCCGGCAGGCCTATGGCGTGTCGGGGCTGCCCTATGCCATCCCGGAGCAGCTGCTGGGCGGCATCGACCTGGGCTTCATGTTCCTGCCGCTGTACCGTACCTGGGCCATCGTCGTCTCGCTGGTGGTGTGCGTGGGCGTCTGGCTGCTGATGGAGCGCACGCGGCTGGGCGCGGTGCTGCGCGCCGCCACCGAGAACCCCGCGACCGTCAAGTCCTTCGGCATCAATGTTCCTCGCTACATCACGCTGACCTATGCCCTGGGCGTCGCGCTGGCGGCCATCGCCGGCGTGGTGGCCGCGCCCATCTACCAGGTCAGCCCGCTCATGGGCTCCAACCTGGTGGTCGTGGTGTTCGCGGTGGTGGTCATCGGCGGCATGGGTTCGATCGGCGGCGCCATCGTGAGCGGCCTCGGGCTCGGCGTGATCGAGGGGCTCACCAAGGTCGTCTATCCCGAGGCGTCGAACTTCGTGATCTTCGTGATCATGGCCATCGTGCTGCTGGTCAAGCCTTCGGGCCTGTTCGGCCGGCCGCTGCAGGTGCAGAACACCGTGGCGGCCGAGGCCACCCGCGTCAGCTTGCGCCTGGCGCGCCGGTACCAGGTGCTGGGCTGGTGGCTGCTGCTGGCCCTGGCGCTGGTGGCGCCGCTGGTGCTCTACCCCACCTTCCTGATGAAGGTGCTGTGCTTCGCGCTCTTCGCGGCGGCCTTCAACCTGCTGCTGGGCTACGTCGGCCTGCTGTCCTTCGGCCATGCGGCGTTCTTTGGCGCGGCGGCCTATTCGACCGGCATGGCCATGAAGGCCTGGGCGCTCACGCCCGAGCTCGGCCTGCTGGCCGGCACGGCCACCGGCGTGCTGTTGGGGCTGGTGTTCGGCGCGTTGGCCATCCGCCGGCAGGGCATCTACTTCTCCATGATCACCCTGGCGCTGTCGCAGGTGGTGTACTTCGTGGCCGTGCAGGCCGGCTTCACGGGGGGCGAGGACGGCCTGCAGAACGTGCCCCGCGGCAGGCTCTTCGGCCTGTTCGACCTGGGCAACTCGATGGTCATGTACTACGTGGTGCTCGCCGTCTTCCTGGCGGCCTACCTGTTCGTGGTGCGCATCCTGCAGTCGCCCTTCGGTGAGGTGATCCGCGCGGTGCGCGACAACGAGCAGCGCGCCCGCTCGCTGGGCTACGGCACGTCGCGCTACAAGCTCCAGGCCTTCGCCCTGTCGGCGGGGCTGGCGGGGCTGGCGGGCTCGATGAAGGTGCTGGTGTTCGGCGTGGCCTCGCTCACCGACGTGCACTGGCACGCCTCGGGCGAGGTGGTGCTGATGAGCCTGCTTGGCGGCATCGGCACCCTGCTGGGCCCCATCGTCGGCGCGCTGACCTTCGTCACCCTGCAGAACTACCTGGCGCCGCTCGGCTCGTGGGTGCTGATCGTGCAGGGCGTCATCTTCATCGCCTGCGTGCTGCTGTTCCGCGAAGGGCTGGTGGGCCTGGCGGTGCAGGGCTGGAACCGCCTGGGCGGGCGCAACCCGGCCGGCGCGGGCAAGGGAGGCTGAGCCATGTTCATCCATGCCGTCCTGATGGCCTTCAAGCCCGGCACCGACGAGGCCTTCCACCAGCGCGTGGAGGACTACGCGGCGCAGATCCGCGCGGGCTCACCCGGCCTGGTGAGCTACCTCTACGCGCCCAACGAGGCCAGCCGCGCGCAAGGCTTCAGCCATGCGGTGGTGGCCTGCTTCGCCGACGAGGCCGCCCACGAGCGCTACCAGATCAGTGCCGTGCACCAGGAGATGAAGGCCTTCATGGCCGGTCAGACGGAGCGGCTGGTGGTGTTCGACTCCGGCCACTGGCGCTGACAGCCTCAGTGCTTGTGCTCGCCGTGCTGCATCGGCATGGCCTCGGGCCGCAGCGGCCGCACGGGAGCCTGCACCTGCACCGTCTGGCGCTTGCCGTCCTTGCCTTCGAAGACCAGCGTGAGCGGCACCGTCTCGCCTTCCTTCACCTGCTGCTTCAGGTCCATCAGCATCACGTGGTAGCCGCCGGGCCTGAGTTCCACCGTCTTGCCAGCGGGCAAGTCCAGCGCAGGCATCGGCCGCATCCGCATCACGTTGTCCTGCAGCGCCATCTCGTGGACCTCGGCGCTGGCGGTGAGCGGCGTGCTCACCGACACCAGCCGCGCATCCTGCGCCGACTGCAACTGCATGAAGGCGCCCGTGGCCTTCTGCTGCGGCACGGTGGCGCGCACCCAGGCGTCCTTGACGGTGACCTGGGCATGGGCAGAGGCGACGACCAGGAGGGCGGCGGCAAGGGCCAACGGGCGGATGAGGGAAGGCATGGCAGGGCTCCGGCAGAGAGAAGACGTCCGAAGAATAGCGGCAGGGCTCGGCCGTTCGCCCAGTTGGCGCCAGCCCAGGCCCTGGCTAGCATGGACCGATGGACTTCCGCCGCCGCTTCTGGATCGTCTCTGCCGCTCTGGCCGTTGCCGGATGCGCGGTTCCCCTCGCCGCGCCACCGCCGTCGGCCGGGGCGCCCGCCGTGCAGACGAACAGCCTGGGCATGCGCTTCGTCCGTATCCCCGCGGGCGAATTCCTGATGGGCAGCGATGAGCCGGCCGCCACCCTGGCCCGTGACTTTCCGCAGCTGCCGCCCGAGCGCTTTGCTCTGTTGGGCGACGAAGGCCCGGTGCACAAGGTGCGCATCACGCATGCCTTGTGGATGGGACAGCACGAGGTTACGGTGGGCCAGTTCCGCCGCTTCCTCGAGCGCTCGGGCTATGTGCCGGAATCCATCGCCGATGGCACCGGCGGCTATGGCTGGCGCGTCGACTACGACCCCGCCAAGACCGCGCGCGGCGATGCCTTCGAAGGCCGCGACCCGCGCTATGCCTGGAACAACCCCGGCTTTGCGCAGGGCGACGACCACCCGGTGGTCAACGTGACCTGGAACGATGCCCAGGCCCTGGCCGCGTGGCTCAGCCGCACCGAGGGCCGCCGCTACCGCCTGCCGACCGAGGCCGAATGGGAATACGCCTGCCGGGCCGGCAGCCGCACCCGCTACAGCACGGGCAACGATCCCGCCTCGCTGCGCGGCAGCGCCAACGTCTTCGACCAGAGCACCGCGGCCTACTGGCCACGGTGGAAGGCGATGGCCCTTCCGGCCGACGACGGCTTCGCCTTCACCGCGCCGGTGGGCAGCGGCGCCCCCAATGCCTGGGGCCTGTACGACATGCACGGCAACGCCTGGGAATGGGTGGCCGACTGGTACGGCGAGGACTACTACGCCCGCTCGCCCGTCGACGACCCGCAGGGCCCTGCCGACGGTTCGGTGCGGGTGCGGCGCGGCGGCTCGTGGCACACCTGGCCCTTCTATGCCCGCGCCAGCTACCGCAACTGGAATGCGCCGGACACGCGCTACACGCTGGTGGGCATCCGGCTCGTGCGCGAGGACGGGCCCTGAGCCTGCGGGCCGCGGCAATGGACCACCGCCGCCGCAGGAATCAGCCTCCCGGCAGGTGCAGCCGGGCCGAGTCCTTGACCTCTTCCATCACCGCATAGGTGCGCGTCTCGCGCACGCCCGGCAACTGCCACAGCACCGCACCCGCAAAGCGCCGGTAGTCGGCCATGTCGGCGCTGCGGGTCTTGAGCAGGTAGTCGAAGCCGCCGGCCACCATGTGGCATTCCATGATCTCGGGGTGCACCTGCACCGCGGCCTTGAAAGCGTCGAACACGTTGGGTGTGGTGCGGTCCAGCAGCACCTCCACGAAGACCAGCATGCCCGCGCCCAGCTTGAGCGGGTTCAGCCGCGCCTCGTAGCCGAGGATGTAGCCCTCGTCGGTGAGCCGCTGCACCCGCGCCAGCACCGCCGTGGGCGAGAGACCGATGGTCTCGGCCAGCTTGACGTTGGTGATGCGGCCATCGGCCTGCAGCGTGGCCAGGATGCGCAGGTCCAGGCGGTCCAGATCCGGCGCTGCATTCAGTGGTTTGTTCGGCATGATGAGAGGGATTCGAACGAATATTCGGCGAAGTCTGCGGGATTATTCAGGCATCCGCTAACCCAGCGCCCATCTGCGGGACTGCCATGACTGCCTTCGCCACGCCTCGACCGACCGTCGCCGACCCCTCTGCACACCATGCCGGCACCGGCACCATTGATGCCGCCACCATGGCACCGCGGCTGGGTAATGCCGTTGCCGGGGCCTGCCGGCAGGACGAGGCCACGGCGGTCCAGGCATTGCTCGGCGAGGCGCGCCTGTCGCCCGCCCAGGCCCGCGCCACCCACGAACTCGCCTGCCGCCTGGCCCAGCACCTGCGCGAGCGCGGCGCGGGCGCCGGCCGCAGCGGCCTGGTGCAGGGCCTGCTGCAGGAATACACCCTGTCTTCGCAGGAAGGCGTCGCCCTGATGTGCCTGGCCGAAGCGCTGCTGCGCATTCCCGATGCGGCCACCCGCGATGCCCTCATCCGCGACAAGATCGCCCATGGCGAATGGCAGGCCCACCTCGGCCGCAGCCCCTCGCTGTTCGTCAACGCCGCCAGCTGGGGCCTGCTGCTCACGGGCCGGCTGGTGGCCACGCACAGCGAAACAGGTCTCTCGGCCCAGCTCGGCCGGCTGGTGGCCAAGGGCGGCGAGCCGCTGATCCGCAAGGGCGTGGACCTGGCCATGCGCATGATGGGCGAGCAGTTCGTCACCGGTCAGACCATCGGCGAGGCGCTGACGAAGGCACGCCCGCTGGAGGCGCAGGGCTTTCGCCATTCCTACGACATGCTGGGCGAAGCCGCCATGACCGCCGAGGACGCCGCACGCTACCGCCGTGCCTACGAGGAGGCGATCCATGCCATCGGCCGGGCTTCCGTGGGCCGCGGTCCCATCGACGGGCCGGGCATCTCGATCAAGCTCTCGGCCCTGCATCCGCGCTACAGCCGGGCGCAGAAGTCGCGGGTGATGAACGAGCTGTACCCGGTGCTGCGCGACCTGACCGCCCTGGCCCGGCAGCACGACATCGGCCTCAACATCGACGCCGAAGAGGCCGACCGTCTGGAGCTGTCGCTCGACCTGCTGGAGCGCCTGTGCTTCGAGCCGGCCCTGGCCGGATGGAACGGCCTGGGCTTCGTGGTGCAGGCCTACCAGAAGCGCTGCCCCTTCGTCATCGACTTCCTCATCGACCTGGCTGCGCGCAGCGGCCGGCGGCTGATGGTGCGCCTGGTCAAGGGCGCCTACTGGGACAGCGAGATCAAGCGCGCACAAGTGGACGGGCAGGACGGCTTTCCGGTCTACACCCGCAAGGTCCACACCGACGTGGCCTACCTGGCCTGCGCGCGCAAACTGCTGGCCGCGCCGGCGCAGGTGTACCCGCAGTTCGCCACCCACAACGCCCACACCCTGGCAGCCATTCACACCCTGGCCGATCCGTCCCGCTGGCAGCCGGGCCAGTACGAATTCCAGTGCCTGCACGGCATGGGCGAGCCGCTGTACGAACAGGTGGTGGGCCGCAGCGAAGACGGCCGGCTGGGCCGGCCCTGCCGCATCTACGCGCCCGTGGGCACGCACGAGACGCTTCTGGCCTACCTGGTGCGTCGCCTGCTGGAGAACGGTGCCAACACTTCCTTCGTGCACCGGATCGCCGACCGAACGCTGCCCATCGATGCACTCGTGGAAGACCCCGTCGCCACCGTGGACCGACTGGCGACCGAGGAGGGCCGGGCCGGCACCCCGCACCCGGCCATCGCCCATCCGATGCGGCTGTACGGCGAGGCGCGCGCCAATTCGCAGGGCATGGACCTGGCGGACGACGCGCAACTGGCCGTGCTGGACGCCGCCGTCGCAGAGAGCAGGCGCGTCGAATGGCAGGCCGCGCCGATGGTCGCAGCCGGGCCGCAGACGGCGGGAGCGCCAATGGCAGATCCTTCGACCGCTGATCCTTTGGCGACGATGACCAACGCGATCTCCGCGCCCGTGCCCGTGCGCAACCCTACCCGGCATGACGACATCGTCGGCACCGTGCGTCCCGCCACGCCCGACGACGTGGCAGCCGCGCTGGCCGCAGCGCACGACTTCGCCGGCCCTTGGGCCGACTCGCCGGCCGCAGAACGCGCCACTTCGCTCGAACGCACGGCCGACTGCATGCAGGCCCGCATGCCGCAACTGGTCGCACTGCTCTCCCGCGAGGCGGGCAAGACCTTCGCCAACGGCATCGCCGAAGTGCGCGAGGCCATCGACTTCCTGCGCTTCTATGCCGGCCAGGCGCGCCGCGCCCTGCAAGGCACCGATCACGCGCCGCTGGGCCCCGTGGTGTGCATCAGCCCCTGGAACTTCCCGCTGGCCATCTTCACCGGCCAGATCGCCGCGGCACTCGCGGCCGGCAACCCGGTGCTCGCCAAGCCCGCCGAGCAAACACCGCTGATCGCGGCCGAGGCCGTGCGCTTGTTGTACGAGGGCGGCATCCCCCGCGCGGCGTTGCAGTTGCTGCCCGGCGATGGGGCAACCGTGGGCGCCGCCCTGGTGGCCGACCCGCGCGTACAGGGCGTGATGTTCACCGGTTCCACCGAGGTGGCGAGGCTGCTGCAGCGCAGCCTGGCGCAACGGCTGGGCGCCCATGGCGCGCCCGTGCCGCTCATCGCCGAGACGGGCGGGCAGAACGCCATGATCGTGGACTCCTCCGCGCTCACCGAGCAGGTGGTGGCCGACGTGCTCGCCTCGGCCTTCGACAGCGCCGGCCAGCGCTGCTCGGCCCTGCGCGTGCTGTGCGTGCAGGAAGAGTCGGCCGACGCGCTACTGCACATGCTGCGTGGCGCCATGGCCGAGCTGAACCTGGGCGATCCTGCGCTGCTGCACACGGACATCGGGCCCGTGATCGACGCCGAAGCACAGGCCGGCATCGAAGCCCACGTGCAGGCCATGCAGGCGCGCGGACGCCGCGTGCACCGCAGCGGCCGTGCGCGCCCTGGCGCCACGGAACGCGGCACCTTCGTGCCACCGACGCTGATCGAGATCGACAGCCTGGAGGAACTGCAGCGCGAGGTCTTCGGCCCGGTACTGCATGTGCTGCGCTGGCGGCGAGATGCGCTGGATGACCTGCTCGCGCAGATCGCCGCGACAGGCTACGGCCTCACCCTGGGTCTGCACACCCGCATCGACGAGACCATCGAGCGTGTGGTGCAGGCCGCGCCGGTGGGCAATGTCTATGTCAACCGCAACATGGTCGGCGCCGTGGTGGGCGTGCAGCCCTTCGGCGGCGAAGGCCTGTCGGGCACCGGACCCAAGGCCGGCGGGCCGCTGTACCTGTACCGGCTGCTGGCGCGGCGACCGCGCGGCTTCCTGGCCAGCGCCATCGCTTCCGCGCTGCCAACCGCCAAGGCCGACGAAATGACCGCGGCGGACCGCGCGCCGCTGCGCGCCCTGCAGGACTGGGCCCGCAGCACAGGCGACGCGCAGCTCGCCGAGCAGTGCGCGCACTTGCACGAAGCCATGCCGCGCACCACGGCCTGGCTGCTCGACGGCCCGACGGGCGAACGCAACCGCTACGCCCTGCATCCGCGTACCCAGGTGCTGTGCCTGGCGCAGGACGACCCCTCGCGCCTGGCACAACTCGCAGCCGTGCTGGCCGCCGGAAGCCGCGCCGTGTGGCCCGAAAGCCCACCGACGGCCTCACTGCTTGCCCGGCTGCCCTCGAGCGTGCAGTCCCATGTGACGCTCGTCGCCGATCCATTGGGCGGGGGCGGCCCAGCGCTCGAACGGGTGATCCACGAGGGTGACGCCGCACAGCGGCTGGTCGTGGCCCGACAGCTGGCCGAGCGCCAGGGGCCCATCGTCGCGCTGGACCCCTGGCCGCCGGCCGATGCCGACACGGTGCTCGCGGCGTTGCTCAGCGAGCGTTCGCTGAGCGTCAACACGGCCGCCGCGGGGGGCAATGCCAGCCTGATGACGATGGGCTGATCGCTGCTCAGGGCATCAGCTGCCCGCCGTTCACTTCGAGCACCTGCCCGGTCATATAGCCCGACAGCGCCTCCGAGGCCAGGTACAGGTAGGCGCCCACGCAATCCTCCGGCGTGCCGATGCGGCCGAGCGGGATGCCGGCCGCGAAGCCCCGAAGCATCTCCGGCGTCGAGAACTTGTCCTGCAGCGGCGTCTGGATCACGCCCGGCGCCACTGCATTCACGCGGATGCGGTCGGCGGCCAGCTCACGGGCCAGTGAGCGCGTGAGCGTGCTCACGAAGCCCTTCGACGCCGCATAGAGCGACGCACCGGCCGTGCCGCCGCTGCGCGCCGACACCGAGGTCGTGCTCACCACGCTGCCACCGCCGCGTCGCCGCATGCCGGGCAGCACCGCGCGCGTGAAGGCCACCACCGAACGGCCGTTGGTGTGCATGACCTCGTCGAAGAAGGCGTCCGACTGGTCCGCCAGCGGCACCCGCGCCACCATGCTGCCCGCGTTGTTGACCAGCACCGCGATGTCGCCGAAGGCGGCCTCCACCTCGGCGACGCAGCGCGCGATCGCCGCAGGGTCGCGCACATCGCCCCGCACCAGCAGCGCCTGTCCGCCGGCGGCCTCGATGTCGGCGGCCACCGCCTCGGCGGGACCGCGCGAGCTGTGGAAGTGCACCGCCACCCGCATGCCCTGGGCGCCGCAGGCGCGCGCCACGGCCGCGCCGATGCCCAGGCTGGCGCCGGTCACCAGCGCCACCTGGCCCCGCAGGTCCGGAATGCACAGTGCCGTTGCGGCCATGTATGGCGCACTCACTTGACGCTGGCGTGGACCTTCTCGAGCTCCGCGCGGTAGACCTTGACGACGCTTGGGTCGTAGGAGGCCGCGAACTTCTCGCCCACGGGCTTGGTCAGCTCGCGCATGCGCGCCAGCGTGGCAGGCGGCACGTCGTTGACCTGCATCTTCGACTCCAGCTCCTTGCGGGCCACGGTGGAGGCCTCCCGGCTGGTCTGGCGCTGGAAGGCGCCCGCTTCCTGCACGGCCGTCTTGACGAGCTGCTGGTCGGCGGGCGAGAGCTTCTCCCAGGTCTTGCGGCTGATCACCACCGGGTTGGCGGTATACACATGGTTGGTCACACTCAGGTATTTCTGCACCTCGTAGAACTTGCTCGTCAGCACCACCGAGAAGGGGTTTTCCTGCGCGTCCATGGCGCGGGACTCCAGCGCGCCATACAGCTCGGGGAAGGGCATGGGCGCCGGGTTGGTGCCCAGGGCCGAGAAGCTGTCGAGGAACAGCGGGTTGGGAATGACCCGCAGCTTCAGGCCCTTGAGGTCCTCGACATTGACGATGGGCTTGCGGCTGTTGGTGAAGTTGCGAAAGCCCGTCTCCCAGAAGTCCAGGCCAACCATGCCCTTGTCGGGCAGGCGGCTCATCAGCAGCTGGCCGAAGGGGCCCTGCAGCAGCGCATCGACCTGCTGCGCGCTGTTGAAGGAGAAGGGAATGTCCAGCAGCGTGAACTCCTTGATCACCCCGCCCATGATGGTGGCGGAGGGCAGGGTGATGTCCTGCACGCCGCCCTGCACGGCGCTGAGCTGCTGCGCCTCGCCGCCGATGGAGCCCCCGCCCAGTTCCATCAGCTTGATGCGGCCGTTGCTGCGTGTGTTGAGGATCTCGGCGAGCTTCTGCGCGCCCAGCGAGATCGGATGGCCCGGCTGCACCACATGGCCGAAGCGCAGCGTGATCGGCGCCGGTGACTGGGCATGGGCCGTGGCGGCACAGGCCAGCGTGATCGCGGCCGCACGGATCAGTTGAATGAGCTTCACGGAGGTCTCCTGTTCTGGTTGGGAAGGGAAGGAAAGCGCAGGGTCAGGCCCGGTGCGCGGCCAGCACCATCGCTGCGCCGCGTTCGGCCACCATCAGCGTCGGCGCGTTGGAATTGCCCGAGGTGCAGGTGGGCATGACCGAGGCATCGACGACCCGCAGGCCCTGGGCGCCGCGCACCCGCAGCTGCGGGTCGACGACCGAGTCCTCGTCGCCGCCCATGCGGCAGGTGCCGACGAGGTGGTAGCCCGAGACGCCGCGGTCGAGGGCATAGCGCAGCAGGGCCGCGTCGTCGTCCACGGCGGGGCCCGGCAGCGTCTCCTGGATGCCCCATTGCTGCAGCGCCGGCATGCCGAACAGACGGCGGCCCAGCCGCAGGCCGGCCACGACGGCGGCGCGGTCGGCCTCGTGGCTCAGATACCGCGCCGCGATGTGCGGCGGCTGGGCCGCGTCGCGTGAGCGTGCCCGGACGGTGCCGCGGCTTTCGGGCAGGGACTGGTAGACATTGATGGTCATGCCCGGCGCCTGTTCGAGCCGGTAGGTGCCCGGCTCGAAGCTGGCCGGCGCGAAGCTCAGCTGCAGATCGGGGAAAGGCTGCGCGGCATCGCTGCGCGCAAAGGCGGCGCAGGTGCTGGCGCCCAGCGTGAGCAGGCCCCGGCCCTGCACGACGTAGCGCGCCAGTTCTCCCAGCATCGCCAGGCCGTGGGTGCGCTCGTTCAGCGTGCGGATGCCGCGCACGCGCTGGGTCAGCCGGACCGAGTAGTGATCGCGCAGGTTCTCGCCAACGGCAGGCCGGTCGGCCACGACCGGCACGCCCAGCGTGCGCAAAAGATCGGCCGGGCCGATGCCCGACAGCTGCAGCAGGTGCGGCGAGCGGATCGCGCCGCAGGCCACGATCACCTCGCGCCGCGCCCGCACCTGCTGGACGCGACCCTGGTGCCGCACCTGCACGCCGACGGCGCGTGTGCCCTCGAACAACAGCTGCTGCGCCAGCGCTCCGGTCATGACGCGCAGGTTGGGCCGGCGCCGCGCACGGCGCAGATAGGTCTGGGCCGGACCTCGGCGGAAGCGGCCATGGCGGTTCTGCTGAAAGGGCGCCGCGCCTTCTCGCTCCGGGCCATTCACGCTCGGCTGCACCCGCATACCGGCCTCGCCGCAGGCCGCAAGAAATGCAGCACTGAGCGCATGCGTCTCCATGAACTCGCTCACGGGCAGCGGAGGCCCGGCCGTGTCGGGCAGCGTCGCCTCGATACGCGCGTAGCAGGCCAGGGCTTCTTCATGGCTCCAGCCGGTGCAACCCATCGCCAGCCAACGGCGATGCTCCTCGGGCGAGGTGCGCACGTACAGCATGCCGTTCATCGAGCCGGTGCCGCCCAGCATGCGGCCCTGCGGCAGCGGGATCTCGCGGCCACCGAGTTCGGGGTCGGCGGCCATCCGGTAGCGCCAGCTCAGCTGCGGGTGGTCGATGAGGCGCAGGAAGCCCGCGGGCACATGGATGAAGGGGCTGCGGTCGGGCGGACCCGCCTCGATCAGAAGAACCCGGTGCCGGCCATCCTCGGTAAGGCGGTCGGCCAGCACGCAACCGGCGCTGCCGGCGCCGACCACGACGAAGTCGAATTCAGCGTCCCAGGCCATGGTGCCGACAGCTCATCGAGGCCTGCACGATGTGGCGACGCACCCCCGTGCGCGAAGGCGGGGCGCACTGTGCGACGCTCATCGCACGTCTCCAGGCGTGGCCGAATAGGCCAGGGCGAAGCGCTGGTGCACCGCACCTTCCTGCGCGCCCAGCGCCTGCAGCGCGTCTGCGCACAACTCGGCCTGTGCCAGCGCCTGCACGGCCTGCGCGTCGTAGCCGCAGGCGATCAGGACCCAGTCGGCAAAGCGGTCGGCCAGGCCACGCATGCGCTGCTCCTCGGTGGGCGCCAGCGGCGGCGCCTCATGACGGATCAGGTGCAGGCCGACCAGGCCCGGACGCAGGCGAAGCCCCCGACCGAGGCGGCCCAACGCGTCACGCAGCGCGGCCTCCTGACCTGGCGCGGGCGAGAGCCGCACCGTGAGCGCCTGGCGCGCCGTGACCGCGCCCTCGCTGCCCAGCACGCGACACTGGCTGCGCACCATGTGGCGGTGGTGCGGCATCATGCGTGTGGACCACGGCGTGGGCGCATTCAGGCGTGCCGCATAGCCCGGCGACGAGAGCACCGAGAAGTCCTCGAGCTCGTAGAGCACGAACACGCCTTCGCCCCCTTCCGCGCAGGACCAGCGGCTGGCCCGTCGGAAGCCCGGTATGCCCAGGCGCTCCGGAAAATGTTCGTGCGCGTGCCAGTCCTCGAAGTCCTGTCGCATCGCCGGGGCCATGTCCCACCACATGGCCAGGGCCGCATTGCCGAGCATTGCCATTGCCGCGCCCTCAGCAGACCTGCGGGCCCGGGCCGCACCGTCGCAGCCGCCCTGCAGCCGCCCCAACCATCGCTTGCTTCATGACTCGTCTCCAACCCGTGTTCTTGAAATTGGGCCGGATGCTGCCAGAGTTGTGAATGCCATTCAACTTGGCGATAAGATTCAAAATTTGAATGGCTTCCACGAAAGGAGCGGCATGAGCGGCGCCCTCGAAAAATCATTGGCCATCCTCGAATACCTCGTCGACCATCCCGACGGCGTCAGCCTCGGCCAGATCGCCACCGAGCTCAACCAGCTGCGCAGTGGCTGCCATCGCACGCTGCAGGAGCTGGTGCGCTTCGGCTATGTGCGGCAGACGCCCCGCGGCGACTACGCCCTCACCACGCGGCTGCCGGCCATGGGACTGAACTTCATCGGCAAGTCCGGCGTGGTGGACATCGCCCAGCCGGTGATCGACCGGCTGGCCCGCAGCACCGAGGAGCTGGTCCGCCTCGCCATCGTGGACGGCGAGCGCCTGACGCTCATCGCCAAGGCGCAGGGCGCGCGCTCGGGCCTGCTCTATGACCCCGACATGGGCATCGACCTGCGGCTGTCCTGCAGCGCGGCCGGCCATGCCTGGCTGATGACGCTGCCGGAGGACCTGGCCATCGGCCATGTGAGCCGCCAGGGCCTGGGCACGCCGCGCAACTTCGGTCCCAATGCACCCACCTCGGTGCGGGCCCTGCTCAAGATGCTCGACGAGCATCGCAAGCGCGGCTTCAGCATCATCCAGGACGTGTATGCGCCCGGCATGAGCTCGATGGCGGCGCCCATCCAGCGGCAGGGCGAAGCGGCCACCGGCGTGCTGGTGATCGCCGGCCCGTCGCTGCGGCTGAGCACGGCCAAGATGAACCGCTTCGGCCCGGCCCTGCTGGCCGCGGCGAACGAGCTCGCCGCGACGGGCGCGGCCTCCCCCCTGCTCAAGTCGGCCAACCTGGGCACCTGGGGCAATGTGGGCGACAAGCCGCCGCCGCCAGCGCGCAAGACCGTGCGCGCCGCACGATGAACCCCCTGAGATGGAGCCCTGCATGAGCACCGACATCCGCTGCATCGTTCCTGCCCACGACCTCCTGGGCGAGTCGCCCCTGTGGTGCGAAGCGACGCAATCCCTGCTGTGGCTCGACATCGATGGCGGGAGGCTGCAGCGCTTTCATCCGGAGAGCGGTCGCCGCGACAGCCACGCCTTCACGCAGCGCTTCGTCGGCTCGCTCGCGCTGACGCGCGATCCGTCCGTGGTGCTGCTGGGCATCGACCTGGGGCTGTACCTGTTCCACATGGGCCGCGGAGAACTGCAGCCGCTCTGCCAGGTGGAAGACGCCGCCCTGGACAACCGGCTCAACGACGGCCGCTGCGATGCGCAGGGCCGCTTCTGGGTGGGCACCATGGACAACCAGCTGCACCGACCGCACGGTGCGTTCTACCGCGTCGACGCCGACGGCACCGTGCACCGGCAGTTCGGCGACGTGATCGTGTCGAACACCGTGGCCTTCTCGCCCGACCAGCGGCGGCTGTACTTCTCCGACACACGCCGATTCACGACCTGGCAGTTCGACTTCGACGCGGCCGCCGGCACGGCCACGAACCGGCGCGTCTTCGTGGACCATGGCGCGCAACGCTGGCGACCCGACGGCGCCTGTGTCGACGCGCAGGGGCATGTCTGGAACGCCATCTTCGCGGCCGGCAAGGTCATCCGCTTCACGCCCGACGGCCAGGTCGACCGCGTGATCGAGCTGCCGGTCACCAACCCCACCTGCGTCTGCCTGGGCGGCCCCGAGCGGCGCACCCTGTTCGTCACCACCGCCCGCAAGTTCCTGGATCGCGCGCAGCTGCTGCGTGAACCGTTGGCCGGCTCGGTGCTGGCCATCGATGTGGGCGTGCCCGGCCTGCCCGAACACCGCTTCGCCCACCCGGCAGACGGCCACTGAGAACACGACGATGACCGCCCCCGACCGCGCCGCCGACAGCATCGGCAACATCGTGCTGCTGGAGCACTACAACGCCACCGTGGACGACCAGCGCCTGGCCACGCTCTTCTACGTGACCGCGTTGGGCGGCACGCGCGACCCCTACCTGTTCACGGGCCTGGACAACATGTGGGTCAACTTCGGCCGCACGCAGGTGCACCTGCCCAGCCGCGGCGCGGCGCCCCGGTCGCAGTTGCTGCGAGGCACGCTGGGCTTCGTGGTACCGGACCTGGACGCGATGCGGGCACGCCTCGACTTCGCCGAGGCAGAGATGCAGCGTGTGGCGCCCGGCCGCGCCCTGCAATTCGACGCCACGGACGGGCGCGACTGCATCGACCTGCACTGCCCCTGGGGCACCCGGGTTCGGTGCCATGCCCCCTCCGACGCCTTCGATGGCGTGCAGCTCGGCCTGGTCTACATCGACTTCGACGTGCCGCCGGGCACCGTGGAGGGCATCGCCCGCTTCTACGACCAGGTGATCGGAACCCCCTCGCAGGTGGACGGCCGCCGGGCCACCGTGTGCGCCGGCCTGTTCCAGACCCTGCGCTTCACCGAGTGCGACGCGCCACTGCGGGACTACGACGGCCACCACTTCCTGATCTACCTGGCGGACTTCGCCCGCCCGCATGCCTGGCTGCGCGAGCACGGCCTGCTCACGCGGGACGACGCGCCTCACGAATGGCGCTTCGAATGGATCTGCGATCCACGGGATGGCCGTCGCCTCTTCCAGGTCGAGCACGAGGTGCGCAGCACCCGTCACCCTCTGTACAACCGCGTGCTCGTCAACCGCGACACGGCGCTGACCAACGTCAACTACCGGCGCGGGCGCGAGGACTTCGACGGCATCTGCTGAGAAGGTGCGAGCGAACCCGCCATGTCCGCTCGTCCTGCCAAAACACGCCCACTCGGCGTTGCAAATGCTCGCCATAGCCCGAGCTATGGCTGCGCTTTGCGCCTTGATTGGCCGCGTTTTCGCAGCCCGCTCGGCCACGCCGGATTCACTCACACCTTCTGAGCACGGCCTCCCGGCGCCGACCGCGCGGCGCGCTGCCGCGCCGGCCCCTGCGCGGTCGCCAGGTTGTGCGCCGTGTTGATCAGCCCGATGTGCGAGAAGGCCTGCGGAAAGTTGCCCAGCTGCCGACCGGCCTGCATGTCGTATTCCTCCGAGAGAAGACCGACGTCGTTGCACAGTCCCAGCAGCCGCTCGAAGAGGGCCACCGCATCGCGGTGCCGCCCCGCCAGCACATAGGCATCGGCCAGCCAGAAGCTGCACGCCAGGAAGGCGCCTTCCTGACCGCCCACGCCATCGTCGGTGGCGCCAGTGGAGTAGCGCTGGACCAGCCCGTTCTGCATCAGCCCGCGCTCGATGGCGGCGATGGTGCCGGCCACGCGCGGGTCCGTGGCTGGCAGGAAGCCCACCTGGGGCATCAGCAGCAGGCCCGCATCCAGGCTCTGCCCGCCGTAGTACTGCACGAAGGTGCCAAGCGTCGGGTCGAAGCCGTGCGCGCAGATGTCGGCATGGATGGCATCGCGCACCTCCCGCCAGTGCTCGACCGGGCCGTCCCGGCCATGGTGTTCCACCGCGGCCACCGCGCGGTCGAACGCCACCCAGGCCATCAGGCGGGAATGGGTATACGCGCGGGCCGGACCGCGGGTCTCCCAGATGCCCTGGTCCGGCTCGCGCCAGACCGTCTCCAGATGCGCGAGCAGCGACTTCTGCATGGACCAGCCTTCGGCATTGGGCTGCAGTTCGGCGCAGCGCGCGGCGTGCAACGTGTCCATGAGCTCGCCGTAGACGTCGATCTGCATCTGGCCCGCGGCGCCGTTGCCCACGCGCACCGGTCGGCTGCCCTCGAAGCCGGGCAGCCAGGGCAGCTCGTATTCGGGCAACCAGCGTTCTCCGCCGATGCCGTACATGATCTGCAGCTGGTTCGGCGAGCCGGCCACGGCGCGCATCAGCCACTGACGCCAATGCTGCGCCTCCTCGCGGTAGCCGGCATTGAGCAATGCGTACAGGGTGAGGGCGGAATCGCGCACCCAGCAGTAGCGGTAGTCCCAGTTTCGCGGGCCGCCGATGGCTTCGGGCAAGGAGGTGGTCGGCGCCGCAACGATGGCGCCGGTGGGCGCGTAGGTCAGCAGCTTGAGCGTGATGAGCGAGCGCACCACCGCGCCGCGCCAGGCCGGCGGCATCGGCGGCAGGGTGGCGCGGCTCACCCAGTCGTGCCACCAGAGCACCGTGCGCTCCAGCGACTCTTCGCGGTCGTCCACGAAATGCGGCCGGCGGTTCGAGGGGTGGTAGGCCAGCGTCATCGGGACGCGATCGCCAGCGCGCACCGTGAAGCGCGCGCGTGTGCTCATGCCGCGGCCTTCCAGGGGCAGGTCGGCATGCAGCTCGATGGCGTCGGGCCCAGCCACCATGCCGAGGCCGTAGTCCTTGCGCTGCACCCATGGCACCGTGCAGCCGTGGGCGAAGCGGACCGTGAGATCGAACTGCATCTCCACCTCGCCCTCGACACCCGCCACGATGCGCACCACATCGACATGCGCCGGGTCCTCGTCATTGCGCGGCATGAAGTCGGTGAGCGTGACCACGCCGGTGGCGGTCTGGAAGCGTGTCTCCAGCACCGCCGAATCGGCCAGATAGCGCCGGCTCACCTGGACCTCGATGGCCGCAGGTGCCACTCGCCAGCGGCCATGGCGCTCATCGCCCAACAGGGCGGCGAAGCAGGCGGGCGAGTCGAAACGCGGCAGGCACAGCCAGTCCATGGAGCCGTCTCGCCCGACCAGCGCGGCCGACAGCATGTTGCCGATGAGCGCATAGTCCTCGATCCGGCGCGGAGGGGCGGCGGGCACGGCACCTTCACCCTCGGCCACCGCAGTGCGAGGGACAGGGGTTGGACGCGGCGCGTTCATCCGCCGTGTGCGAAGTCGGGGTAGTCGGTCATGCCGCCATCGACAAACACGGTGGTGCCGGTCATGTACCGCGCCGCATGCGATGCAAGCACCACCGCCATGTCGGCGATGTCCTCGGGTTCGCCCATGCGACCCAGGGGAATCTTTCGCATCAGGTCGGCATGGCCTTCCGGGTCTTCCCAGACGTCGCGGTTGATGGGCGTACGGATGGCGCCGGGCGCCAGGCTGAGCACGCGCACACCATGGGGCGCGGCTTCCTGCGCCAAGGTGCGGCCCATCATGGTGAGGCCGGCCTTGCTCGCGCAGTAGGCGCTGTAGCCGCTCCAGGCGATGGTCTCGTGCACGCTGGTCGTGTTGAGGATCACGCCCGACCTCTGCGGCACCATGCGACGCAGCGCATGGTGCGCGCACAGGAAGGCCCCCTTGAGGTTCACGTCGATCACGCGGCCCCAGGCCTGCGCGTCGGCTTCCCAGGCCAGGGCATGCTCGCCGTCGATGCCGGCGTTGTTGACCAGCACATCGATACCGCCCCAGGCTTGGTCGAGCGCCTCGAACATGCCGTCCACGGCCTGCGCGTCGGCGATGTCCGCGTGCACCGTGATCGGCCGGCCCGCCGCCGTGTGACGGCAGGCATCGGCCAGCGCTGCCGCGGCTTCGGGTTTGGAGCGGTAGTTGATGGCCACGCGGGCACCGGCGTCGGCAAAGGCCTTGACGATGGCCGCACCCAGGCCGGAGCTGCCGCCGGTCACAAGCACGCGCTTTTGTTCGAGATGGAGGTCCATGCGTTTCCCTGGTCGACACAGCCCGGAGATTCGTGGGCTGGGGCACCGTACTGCCGGCGCCATGCGATTGGGGCATCGCCGCCTTGGACTCGACGTCGGACGAGGGAGACAGCGTCTGAGCGCCCGGATGGACGGTTGGCTGACGGGAGCCCACTTCCCGGGCACGCCTCACTCGGTCGCGGAGGGCGGGGGGGCAGGGGCGCGGGCCGCCCTTCAGCTTTTGGCCACGCGCACGATCACCGCGGTGGACAGCAGAATCCCCGTCACCAATGCCGCGATGGCCAACATGCCGCCAGGGGTCACCTCGACCTTGGCGCTGATCGAGAAGGGGCGGGTGCTCACGTTCAGGATGGCGGTCTGGGGTGAGGCGGAAGAAGGCACGGGAGCTCCTTGAAATTCGCGCAGTGTGCCAGCGGCACGGGTGCGGTCCGCGGGCTGCATGCGCCCTCGGTTGTCGGACGACGCTGCTGCGTGGCTGAACGTTCGGCACGCTTGAATCACCCGCGATGCCGGGCGGCGACAGCCTACAGGAGGGCCACGGCTCGCACCGCAACATGGCCAGTCATCCCTGTCACCTGGAGACCTCACCCATGACCCCATCCACCGAACCCTCTCGCGGCGACGGCATCGAGCGCATCGACATCGACTCCGCCGAATCCCTTCAGCGATGGGAGCGCAAGCTCAACGTCACCGCTGCACAACTGAAGGAAGCCGTGTCCGCCGTGGGCGACAAAGCGCCTGACGTCGAGATGCACCTCAAGGGGACGCGGGCCTCGACCAACGACGACCAGATCGACAAGGCGGGCACCTGACCGCTGCACTCGCGCCTGATCGTTCCTGCGAAGCCGGATGAGGCTTTGGGCCATTCCCCCGCAGCCCCGCGCTGCCTAGAGTGGCCCGCATGTGGAACGACACCCAAGACCGACATCCAACCTCGCCCGCCGCGAGCGCCCAGGGCGCGCCGCTGGCGGGCGTGCGCGTTCTGGACCTGACCCGGCTGCTGCCGGGCCCCATGTGCACCTTGCACCTCGCCGACCTGGGCGCGGACGTGATCAAGATCGAGGACCTGGGTGCCGGCGACTATGCCGTCGACGGCGTGCGCCGGCAGGTCAACCGCAACAAGCGCGGCATCCGCCTCGACCTCAAGCAGCCCGGGGGCGTACAGACGCTGCTGCGGCTGTGCGAGCGGGCCGACGTGCTGGTCGAGTCCTTTCGCCCCGGCGTCATGGACAGGCTGGGCGTGGGCGTGGCCGCCGCCCAGGCGCGCAACCCTCGGCTGGTCTACTGCAGCATCACCGGCTACGGCCAGACCGGGCCGATGCGCGATGCCGCGGGCCACGACATGAACTACGCCGCGCTGACGGGCGTGGCCGACCAGATGGGCCGCGCGGGCGCGCCGCCCGCGCTGTCCAGCATCCCTGTGGCCGATCTGCTGGGCGGCACCATGCCGGCAGTGATGGGCATCCTGGCCGCGCTCTTCGATGCATGTCGCACCGGCCGCGGGCGGCATGTGGATGTCGCCATCGCCGACGGCCTGCTGGCCCATGCCGTCATTCCCCACATGGCCGTGACGCGCGGCGGCCGCGCGCGGCCCCTGGGCGCCGACAAGCTCACCGGCGCGCTGGCCTGCTACGACCATTACGCCACCGCCGATGGCCGCTGGATGGCGGTGGGCGCCCTGGAGCCGAAGTTCTGGCGCCGCTTCTGCGCCTGCATCGGCCGGCCCGATCTGGCGGACCACCTGCCCGACGCCGAGGCGCCCGACCGCCATGCCGTCAAGGCCGAGGTCGCCGCCGCGCTGCGCCAGCACAGCCAGGCCCATTGGGCCGCGCTGTTCGCGCAGGAGGACTGCTGCGTCACGCCTGTGCTGCGGCTGGACGAGGCCCTGGCCCATCCGCAGATGCAGGCCCGGGGCATGGCGGTCACGGCCCCCGCGGGCGACCGGCAGCTCGGCCCGCCGGTGCGCATCAGCGGGCATGACTTCGCCGTCCGGCACGATGCGCCCGCGCCGGGCCAGCACACCGACGAGGTGCTGGCCGAACTGGGCTGGAGCGAAGAGGAGCGGGAGCAGCTTCGGGCCGTGGCCGCCATCGGCTGAGGCCCCATTGAGCCACGGGTGCCTTTCGGGTACGGTCGGCGCCGGCCCGCCGCGGCCCGCGTCCCTTGCCATGCCTCCCAGCTTCGCCCGCACCGTCCAGCACACCATCGCCATCGCACAGGTCGACCAGATCCTGCAGGGCGCCCGCGCCCGCGGGCTGGATTGCGATGCGCTGCTGCGCCGCGCGGGCATCGCGCCCACGCTGCTGGGCTCGCACCTCGCGCGTGTCACGCAGGCGCAGTACGCCACGCTGGTCGTGCAGCTCACGCGGCGCATGCGCGACGAGCTCTGGGGCCTGGCCGGCCGGCCGGTGCCGCTGGGCACCTTCGCCACCGGCTGCCGCATGCTGGTGCGCTGCGAGACGCTGGGCGAGGCGCTGCGCCAGGGCGCCCGCTATGCGCACCAGGTGCTGCCGGACATCGGCGTGCATGTGCAGCGCCACGGCGGCCTGGTCACGCTGCGCATCGACACGCGGCAACCACCGTCGGCACCGCTCGAATACGCCCAGCGCTCCTTCATGTTCTTCGCCTTCGGCCTGGCCTGCTGGCTGGTGGCGCGGCGCATTCCGCTGCAGGAGGTGGTCTACGACCGCGCGGTCAATGTGCAGCGCTCCGAAGCCTCGCGCCTCTTCCAGGCGCCGGTCAGTGCGGGCCGCGACTGGATGGGCCTGCGCTTCGAGTCGCGCTGGCTCGACCTGCCGGTGGTGCAGAGCACCGAGAGCGTGGAGGGCTTCCTGCGCAGCGTGCCGGGCGACCTGCTGGTGCGCTACCGCGACCACACCAGCCTGACCGAACGCATCCGCCGCGTGCTGCGCCGCCACCTGCACGAGGAGCTGCCTTCGCTGGAGCAGGTGAGCGCGTCGCTCGCCGTGACGCCGCAGACCCTGCGCCGGCGGCTGCAGCGCGAAGGGCAGGGCTTCCAGGCCATCAAGGACAGCCTGCGCCGCGACGTGGCGGTGGAATACCTGTCGCGGCCCGACCTCACGCTGATCGAGATCGCCGAGCGCCTGGGCTATTCGGAGGCCAGCACCTTCCACCGCGCCTTCAAGGCCTGGACGGGGCTCGCGCCCGGCGCCTACCGCGAGCGCTACCTGGCGCGGGCGCAGGACGCAGCGGCACCGTCCGCCGAGCCGCAGCTGGCGCACTGACGGCGCGGGCCGGCCCCCGGGCCGGCGATGTTTTCTGCCAATCCTTTTGCGCCGATCCGCGATTGGCCCCAAGGGGTGCGCTGGCCACACTGGCTGCCATGGAGCAACGCCAGAGGAACCACCGATGACCCGAACCGGCCGAACCGTCCACGTCGTGGGCGTGGGCATGATCCCCTTCACCAAGCCCGGCGCCAGCGAGCCCTACACCGTCATGGGCATGCGCGCCGCCCAGGCCGCCCTGCGGGACGCGGGCGTCGATTACGGCGAGGTGCAGCAGGCCTATGTGGGCTATGTCTACGGCGACTCCACCGCCGGGCAGGCCGCGATCTACGGCGTGGGCCTCACCGGCATTCCGGTGTTCAACGTCAACAACAACTGCTCCACGGGCTCCAGTGCGCTCTTCCTGGCGCGCCAGGCGGTGGAAAGCGGCATGGTCGAATGCGCCATTGCCCTCGGCTTCGAGCAGATGCAGCCCGGTGCGCTCAAGGGTGCCTGGGACGACCGCCCGTCGCCCATGGCCCGCTTCGCCGAGGTCATGACCGAGCACCAGGGCTTCGACGCGGCCGCACCGCGCGCGGCGCAGTTCTTCGGCGGTGCGGGGCGCGACTACATCCGCGCGCATGGCATCCGGCCCGACACCTTCGGCCGCATCTCGGTCAAGGCGCGCCAGCATGCGGCCCGCAATCCGCTGGCCGTGTTCAGGCAGACGCTCACGCTCGAAGAGGTGATGGCGGCGCCCACGGTGTTCGATCCGCTCACGCGCTACCAGTGCTGCCCGCCCACCTGCGGTGCGGCGGCCGCCGTGGTGTGCTCGGCGGAGTTCGCCCGCAAGCACGGCCTGGATGCCAGCGTGGCGATCCGCGCCCAGGCCATGACCACCGACCGCCCCAGCACCTTCGACAGCGGCGACATGCGCCGCGTGGTCGGCTACGACATGAGCGTGGCCGCCGCCAACCAGGTCTACGAAGCCGCCGGCCTGGGTCCGGAAGACCTGGACGTGGTCGAACTGCATGACTGCTTCACGGCCAACGAACTCATCACCTACGAGGCGCTGGGCCTCACGCCCGAGGGCACGGCCGAGCGCTTCATCCTCGACGGCGACAACACCTATGGCGGCCGGGTGGTGACCAATCCGTCGGGCGGCCTGCTGTCCAAGGGCCATCCGCTGGGCGCGACGGGCCTGGCCCAGTGCGCCGAGCTGGTCTGGCAACTGCGCGGCCAGGCCGAGCAGCGGCAGGTGGAAGGCGCGCGGCTGGCGCTGCAGCACAACCTGGGACTGGGCGGCGCCTGCGTGGTCACGCTCTACGAGAAGGTCGGCGCATGATCGACCGCCAGTACATCGGCCATGCCATGCCGCCCTTCGAGGTGGACGTGGAGCCGGGCCGGCTGCGCTTCTTCGCCAAGGCCACGGGCCAGACCGACCCCGTGTATGCCGACGAGGCGGCGGCGCGCGCCGCGGGTCATCCAGGCCTGCCGGTGCCGCCCACCTTCCTGTTCTGCCTGGAGATGGAGTCGCCCGACCCGGCCGCCATCCGCAACCTGCTCGGGCTGGACTACCGCCGCCTGCTACATGGCGAGCAGGGCTTCGCCTACCACCGGCTCGCCCATGCCTGCGACCGCCTGCGCTTTGCGCAGCGCATCGAGGACATCTACGACAAGAAGGGCGGCGCGCTGGAGTTCGTCGTGCGCCAGACCCGGGTGAGCAACCAGCGCGGCGAGCACGTGGCCGACCTGCGCAGCGTGACGGTGATGCGCCATGGCTGAGGTCCTGGCCGACACCGCGCCCGCCGCCACCCGGCTCGCGCCCGCACAGCTCGCCGCACTGCGCGTGGGCGACCGGCTGCCGCCGCTGCAACTGCCACCGGTGAGCCGCCTCACCCTGGCGCTGTACTGCGGCGCCTCGGGCGACCACAACCCCATCCATGTGGACAGCGACTTCGCCCGCGGCGCCGGCCAGGCCGACGTCTTCGCGCACGGCATGCTGTCCATGGCCTGGCTGGGCCGGCTGCTCACCGACTGGGTGCCGCAGCAGGCCCTGCGCCGCTTCGAGGTGCGCTTTGCCGCCATCACCCATGTCGGCGAGGCCATCCGCTGCACCGGAGAAGTGGCCGACATCGTCGTCGAGCAGGGCGAGCGCCGTGCGCGGCTGCTGCTGCAGACGACCAACGAGGCCGGCCAGATCAAGCTGCAGGGCGAGGCCGTCGTCGCGATCGGCTGACCGGCGGCCCCGCATCCGCTCCCCCATTCCCTCCCGAAAGAAATCCATGTCAAGAAAACTCGAAGGCAAGGTCGCCATCGTCTCGGGCTCCGGCCGCGGCATCGGCCGCGAGATCGCCCTCAAGCTCGCGGGCGAAGGCGCCCGCGTGGTCATCAACGACCTGGACGCCGGCCCGGCCGAGCAGACCGTGCGCGACATCCAGGCCCGCGACGGCCAGGCCGTGGCCTGCATCGGCAGCGTCACCGAAGCCGGCTTCGCCGAGCGCTTCGTCGCCACCGCCATCGACACCTTCGGCGGGCTCGACATCATCGTCAACAACGCCGGCTACACCTGGGACAACGTGGTGCAGAAGATGAGCGACGAGCAGTGGGAGGCCATGCTGGCCGTGCACCTGACGGCACCCTTCCGCGTGCTGCGCGCGGCGTCGGCGTTCATCCGCGACGCCGCCCGCCGCGAGGCCGACGAAGGCCGGCCGGTGCACCGCAAGGTGGTCAACATCTCGTCGGTGTCGGGCGTCTACGGCAATGCCGGCCAGGCCAACTACGCCGCTGCCAAGGCCGGCATCAACGGCCTGACCAAGGCGCTGGCCAAGGAGTGGGGCCGCTACCGCGTCAACGTCAACAGCGTGGCCTTCGGGCTCATCATGACGCGCCTGACCGAAGCGCCCGCCGGCAGCGACGCGAGCATCGACATCGCCGGCCGTCAGATCCGCGTGGGCGTGAATCCGCAGATCCTCAAGTCCATCGAGCAGACCATTCCGCTGGGCCGCGGCGGCACGCCCGAAGAAGCCGCGGGCGCCGTCTACCTGCTGTGCATTCCCGAGTCCGACTTCGTCAGCGGCCAGGTGCTGGTCTGCGGCGGCGGCAAGCCCTGAGAAAGCGTGAGCGAGGGCGACCATGGAAAGCATCCTCACCTATCCCCGCCAGGTCTTCCGCGACGACCATGAGCTGCTGCGCCAGACCGTGCGCCGCTTCCTGGACCGCGAATGCCGCCCCCGCCAGGCCGAGTGGGACCGCGAAGGTCGCGTGGACCGCGAGACCTGGCTCAAGGCCGGCCGCGAGGGCCTGCTGTGCCCCACGCTCGACAGCGCCTGGGGCGGCGGCGGTGGCGACTTCGGCCATGCGGCCGTGATCGTCGAGGAGATCGGCCGCTCGGGCATCTCGGGCCTGGGCTTCGGCCTGCATTCCGATGTGGTCGCGCCGTACATCGCGCGGCTGGGCACCGAGGCGCAGAAGGCGCGCTGGCTGCCCGGCTGCGTGAGCGGCGAGACCATCCTGGCCATCGCCATGAGCGAGCCCGGCGCCGGCAGCGACCTGCGCGCCATCCGCACCACGGCCCGGCGCGAGGGCGACGACTACGTCATCGACGGCAGCAAGACCTTCATCTCCAACGGCCTGAACTGCGACCTGGTGGTCGTGGTCGCCAAGACCGCGCCGGACCTGGGCGGCAAGGGCGTCTCGCTGCTGCTGGTGGAGGCCGACCGGCCGGGCTTCCGCCGCGGGCGCAAGCTCGACAAGATGGGCCAGGAGGCCGCCGACACGGCCGAGCTCTTCTTCGAGGGGGTGCGCGTGCCCGCCGGCAATCTGCTGGGCGAGGAGAACAAGGGGCTCGGCTACCTGATGCAGGAGCTGGCCCAGGAGCGCTTCGTCATCGCGCTCGGCGCGGCGGCCAAGCTGGAGGCCATGTACGAGGAGACGGTGCGCTACACCCGCGAGCGCATCGTCTTCGGCAAGCCGCTGCTGGACATGCAGAACACCCGCTTCGCGCTGGCCGGCATCCGCACCCGCGCGACGGCGGTGCGCATGATGGTCGACCAGTACCTGGCGGAACACCTGCGCCGCCGGCTGACGCTGGACGAAGCCGCCATGGCCAAGCTCTTCGCCACCGAGGAGCTGGGCCGCGCGCTCGACGAGATGCTGCAGCTGTACGGCGGCTACGGCTACATGATGGACTACCCCATCTGCCGGGCCTTCGTCGACTCGCGCGTGATGCGCATCTACGGCGGCACGAGCGAGGTGATGAAGGAGCTCATCGCCCGCAACCTGTGACCGCCCCGTGATCCCACCCGCCGCCCCGGTGCAGGGCGGCGCGCATGACCGGAGACAACGCCGATGCCCTCGCCCAATCGTCCCTTCTGGCCCCGTGGCGTGCCCGCCGACGTGCGGGTGCCCCAGGTGCCGCTCACGCATTACCTGCAGACCGCCGCCGAGCGCTGGCCCGACAAGCCGGCCATCGTGTTCGCCGGCAGCACGCTGGACTACGCCGGCCTCTGGCAGCGCAGCTGCGCGCTGGCCGGTCATCTGGCGCAACGCCTGGGCGTGCGGCCGGGCGACCGCGTGCTGCTCGTGGCCCAGAACTGCCCGCAGTTCGTGGTCGCCACCTTCGGCATCCAGCGCGCCGGCGCGGCGGTGGTGCCGGTCAACCCGATGAGCACCGCGCCCGAGCTGGCCCACTATGCCCACGACAGCGGCGCACGGGTCGCCATCTGCGCGCAGGAGCTGCTCGGGCCGGTACAGCAGGCGGTGGCCGACGGCCTGCTCGATGCGGTGCTCGTGCTGGCCTATGCCGATGCGCTCACCGCCGATGGCGTCTCGACGCAGACCGAAGCCGTGCAGGGCGTGCCGGCGCTGGCCGAGGCACGGCGCCCGCTGCCCGACGGGCCCTACCACGGCTTCGAGGCGGCCATTGCCGAAGGCCTGGCACCGCCGCCTTCGCATGCCGATGTCCATGCGCTGGCCGCGCTGCCCTACACCTCGGGCACCACCGGCGCGCCCAAGGGCTGCCGGCATTCGCATGCCACGCTGCTGGCCTCCAACCTGGCTTCGCAGGTGTGGCGCGGGCTGCATTCGGAATCGGTCTTCCTGTGCGTGGCGCCGCTGTTCCACATGCTGGGCATGCAGAACGGCATGAACCTGCCCATCACCCTGGGTGCCACCGTGGTCATGATGCCCCGCTGGAACGCGGCCCAGGCGGTGGCCCTGGTGGCCCGCCACCGCGTGAGCGTCTGGGCCGCCCCCCCGGCCATGGTGATGGATTTCTTTGCCCAGCCCGAAGCGGCCACGGCGGACCTGAGCAGCCTGTCGATGCTCTCCGGCGGCGGCGCCGCGATGCCCGAGGCGGTGGCCGCCATGCTGCAGGCGCGCTTCGGCCTGGCCTACAACGAGGCCTACGGCCTGACCGAGACGGCGGCCTTCCTGCATGCCAACCCCGTGGACCGCGGCAAGCGCCAGTGCCTGGGCCTGCCCACGCAGGGTGTGCATTCGCTGGTGGTCGATCCGGAGTCGCTGGCGCCGCTGCCGCCCGGCGAGGTGGGCGAGCTGGTCACGCGCGGCCCGCAGCTCATGCTCGGCTACTGGCGCCAGCCCGAGGCCGATGCCCAGGCCTTCGTCACCATCGACGGCCAGCGCTACCTGCGCACCGGCGACCTCGCGCAGGTGGACGAGGAGGGCTACTTCTTCATGCGCGACCGCCTCAAGCGCATGATCAATGCCAGCGGCTTCAAGGTCTGGCCCGCCGAGGTCGAGGCCATGCTGTACGAGCACGAGGCCGTGCTCGAAGCCTGCGTGGTCGGCGTGCCCGACCCCCGCCGCGGCGAGACGGTGCGGGCGCTCGTCGTCGCGCGGCCCGGCCGCCCGCTCACCGAGGCCGGCCTGCTCGACTGGTGCCGCACGCGCATGTCGGCCTACAAGGTGCCGCGCAGCGTGCGCTTTCTGTCCGCGCTGCCGCGCTCGGCAACCGGCAAGGTCGCCTGGCGCGCCCTGCAGGAGGCCGAAGCCCGCGCGGCCCTCATCCCCACCCAGGAGGCCGCATGACGGCATCGCCAGAAGCCCGGCGCATGGTGCGCCTGGAGGTGCGCGAACAGGTCGCCACCCTCACCCTCGACTGCCCCGAGAAGCGCAATGCCTTCGACCTGGTGCTGCGCGACCAGCTGGCCGAAGCCGTGCGCACGGTGCGGCGCGACCGCGACATCCGCGCCGTGGTGCTCACCGGCGCGGGCGGCCACTTCTGCGCCGGCGGCGACCTGCGCAACATCGGCAGCCTGCAGATCGACAGCGGCCAGTGGCGCGAGCGCCTGGGCAACGTGCACGAATGGCTGCGTGACCTGCTCACGCTCGACCGTCCGGTGGTCGCCGCGGTCGACGGGGCCGCGGCGGGGGCGGGCTTCAGCCTGGCGCTGGCGGCGGACTTCGTGATCGCCACGCCGCGCGCCTGGTTCGCCATGTCCTTCATCAAGGTCGGGCTGGTGCCGGACGTGGGCGCCTTCTACACGCTGCCGCGCGTGGTGGGCGTGCAGCGGGCGCGCGAGCTCATGCTGTCGGGCCGGGACGTGCGCGCCGACGAGGCCCTGCGCCTGGGCATCGTGACCGAGCTGCATGCGCCGGAGGCGCTGCTGCCGCGCGCCTGGGCCATTGCGCGCAGCTTCACCGGCGCATCGCCCACGGCCGTGAGCCTGATCAAGCGCGCACTGGCCGACGGCGCGCCCTCGCTGGCCCAGGCGCTCGACGCCGAGGCCAATGCCCAGACCGTGGCGGCCGGCACGCCGGCCCACCGCGAAGCCGTGGCCGCCTTCCTGGACAAGCGCCCGCTGCCCTTCAGCTGGCCGTCGGCGGCCTGACACCGCGCACGCCGCGCTGCGCCGCGCGCCACTGCAGCGGGGCGGCGGCACCCCTGCCTTCTTGAACGAGGAACGACTGCATGATCCGAGACCCCGACACCCTGG
Organism: Pseudacidovorax intermedius; assembly: GCF_003350475.1. GTDB lineage: Bacteria > Pseudomonadota > Gammaproteobacteria > Burkholderiales > Burkholderiaceae_C > Xenophilus > Xenophilus intermedius. Next base: position 83,588 of record NZ_QQAV01000005.1, on the reverse strand, counting down.
CACAGCTGCTGGACAGCGTGAACCGCTTCGTGCGCGAGCGGCTGGTGCCGGCCGAGGCCGAGGTGGCCGAGACCGACGAGATCCCGCCTGCCCTGGTGCAGGAGATGAAGGCCCTGGGCCTGTTCGGCCTGACCGTGCCGGAGGAATACGGCGGCCTGGGCCTGACCATGGAGGAGGAGACCGAGGTGATGCTGGCCATGGGCCAGACCTCGCCGTGCTTTCGCTCGCTGTTCGGCACCACCGTGGGCATCGGCTCGCAGGGCATCGTGTTCGACGGCACGGCCGAGCAGAAGGCCCGCTACCTGCCCAGCCTGGCCACTGGCGAGCTGATCGCCTCCTTCGCCCTGACCGAGCCCGAGGCCGGCTCGGACGCCGCCTCGCTGCGCACCACCGCCATCCGCGACGGCGACCATTACGTCGTCAACGGCACCAAGCGCTACATCACCAACGCGCCGCACGCGGGGCTGTTCACGCTGATGGCGCGCACCGATCCCGCCGACAAGGGCGCGGGCGGCGTGTCGGCCTTCATCGTGGAGCGCGGCACGCCCGGCATCACCATCGGCAAGCCCGACCGCAAGATGGGCCACCGGGGCGCGCACACCGCCGACGTGATCTTCGACAACTGCCGCGTGCCCGCCGGCCAGCTCATCGGCGGGCGGGAAGGGCAGGGCTTCAAGACGGCCATGAAGGTGCTGGAGAAGGGCCGCATCCACATCGCCGCCATCTGCGTGGGCGTGGCCGAGCGCATGCTGCGCGACGCCCTGGCCTATGCGATGGACCGGCGCCAGTTCGGCCAGCCCATCGCCGACTTCCAGCTGGTGCAGGCCATGCTGGCCGACTCGCAGGCCGAGGTGTATGCCGCCCGCTGCATGGTGCTGGACGCCGCCCGCCGTCGCGACGACGGCCGGCCCGTCGCCGTCGAGGCCTCCTGCGCCAAGATGTTCGCCTCCGAGATGTGCGGCCGCGTGGCCGACCGGGCGGTGCAGATCTTCGGTGGCGCCGGCTACATGGCCGAGTACGGCATCGAACGCTTCTACCGCGACGTGCGCCTGTTCCGCATCTACGAGGGCACCACGCAGATCCAGCAGATGGTCATCGCGCGCAACATGGTGCGCCAGGCCGCGCGCTGAGCCGCTTCCCGCATCCACCACGAAGAACCCAGGAGACACACCATGATGCGCATTGCACGCCGTTCGCTGCTCGGGCTGGCCCTCGCCGGCACCACGGGAGCGCTGGGCCTCGCCGGCTCGCTGCCGGCCGCGGCCGAGGCCTCGCCCGCCTATCCCGATCCCAACCGGCCCATCCGCATGGTCGTGCCCTATCCGGCCGGCGGCGCCACCGACGTGCTCGCGCGCCTGGTGGCGCAGAAGCTGGGCGAGGCCTGGAAGGTGCCGGTGGTGGTCGACAACCGCCCCGGCGCCAGCGGCACCCTCGGCACGCAGCTGGTGGCGCGCGCCGCGCCCGACGGCCACACCGTGCTCTTCAGCATCGTGGCGCTGGTGCAGCAGATCCCGCTCATGAACCTGCCCTACGACCCGCTCAAGGACTTCGTGCCGGTGACGCGCGTGGCGCTGAGCCCCAGCATCCTGGCCGTGCCGCGCAGCACGCCGGCCTCGAACGTGCGCGAGTTCGTGGAGCTGGTGAAGGCGCAGCCGGGCAAGTACAGCTATGGCTCCTACGGGGCGGGCAGTTCGTCGCACATCCAGGGCTCGCTGCTGAACCTGCAGGGCGGCCTGGACATGGTGCACGTGCCCTACCAGGGCGGCGCCCCGCTGGTCAACGCGATGATGGGCGGGCAGCTGTCGGCCGCCTTCGTGGATGCGGGCTCGTCACGGCCGCATCTGCCCAAGTTCAAGCTGCTGGGCATCACCGGCACGCAGCGCGTGAGCTGGCTGCCCGATGTCCCCACCTTCAAGGAACAGGGCCTCACCGGCTTCGAGCCGCTGGGCTGGTTCGGCATGCTGATGCCGGCGGGCACGCCGCAGCCGGTGGTGCAGAAGTTCTCGGCCGAGTCGCTGCGCATCCTGGCGCTGCCCGATGTGCGCGAGAAGATCGAGGCGCTGGGCCTGGTGCCCGCCGGCGACACGCCGGCCGAGTTCGCCGCCGTGCTGCGCAGCGATGCGGCGGCCTATGCGGCCATCATCCGGGACGCGCAGATCCGGTTGAACTGAAGAAGCCCCGACTGCGGTAGACAGCTCAAGGCGGGCCGCATCGCGCCGCAGCCAGAGCTTCTCTCCCCTCGCGGAAGAGGGGTTGGGGAGAAGGGGGCACATCCATCGCCCCCGTTCGTTCAAACACCGCCCTCGCTGTCCACCTTTCCAGGCGCCCCCACCTCCGCATAGCGGAAGGTCGCCATGCCCCGCGCGACGGTGCGGCCCTGCGCATCCTGCAGCTCGGCCTCGCAGAAGCACACCGAACGTCCACCGCCGGTGGCTTCGGCCTGGGCCCGCGGCGCATCGCCGGGCACGCCGCTGAACATCAGCTGCATGTCGACGGCCGCCAGCGGGCGGCGGACATCGCTCAGCCGCACGCGAGCCGCGCGGGCCAGGGCGGCATGCAGCAGCGCGGTGCTGCGCAGGGCGTCGTTGCCTGCCGCGCAAGCCTCCACGTCGCTGCCGACGCCGGCGCTCATCGGCGGCTGGCCGCCGCGGCGGCGCTGAAGTCGCGCGGTCCGGTCAGCGCCAGCCCTCCGTCCACCGGGATGATGGCGCCGGTCACATAGCTGCCCCAGTCGCTGGCCAGCAGCATGGCCATGCGGGCGATGTCCTGCGTCTGCCCCAGCCGGCTCAGCGGCACGCGCCGGGCCATGGCGGCCAGCGTGTCGTCGGTGGGCGCCAGGCGGCGCAGGCCCTCGGTGTCGGCGATGGGCCCGGGCACGATGGAATTGACGCGGATGCCCTGCGGGCCCCATTCCATGGCCAGCACCTGCGTCAGCATGTCCACGCCGGCCTTGGCCGCGCACACATGCGCCTGGAAGGGCGTGGGCGTGAAGGCCTGGCTGGCGGAGATCTGGATCACGCACGCCCCCGGCTGGCGCAGGTGCGCATGGGCCAGCCGGGCCACGTGGAAGCTGCCGAGCAGGTCGATGTCCACCACCGTGCGGAAGGCATTGGGCGACATGTCCAGCACGCTGGCCAGGAAGTTGCCGGCTGCGCCGGAGACCAGCACGTCGATGGGCCCGAAGCGGGCGGCTGCCGCCTCCAGCGCGGCCTGCACGGCCTCGGGCTGGCGCACGTCGGCCGCCTGGCCGAAGGCCTCGGCGCCTTCGGCTTCGAGCTGCGACACGGCCGTGGCCACCTTGTCGGCCGAGCGGCTGATGAGCGCGATGCGCGCGCCGGCCCGCGCAAAGCCCTTCGCGATGCCGAAGTTGATGCCGGAGGAGCCCCCGGCCACGAAGACATGGCGGCCGGAGAAATCGAACATGGGAGCGGCGGGGGATGTAGTCATGGCAAAGGTCCTGTGGAAAGGCGTGGGCAGCGGGGCCTGCGCTACTCGGGCTTGAAGCCGATCTCGGCCAGCATCTTCTGGTCGCGCGCGAACTGCTCGCGGGCGAAGGCGGCATGGGCCTCGGGCGAACTCGGCTGCGGCACCATGTCGTACAGGTCGAGCTGGCGCAGGTAGGCCGGCGAGGCGGAAGCGGCGCGGAAGGCCTCGTGCAGGCGCTGCACCATGGGCGCGGGCAGCCGCTTGGGTGCGACCAGGCCCACGGGCGACTCGATCACGAAGTCGTAGCCCAGCTCTCGCAGCGTGGGCACGTCCGGATGGTTGGGCAGCCGCTGCGCGGTGAAGGTGGCCAGCAGGCGCACGCGCCCGCCCTGCACCTGGGCACCGAAGCCGGGGTCGGAATACACGTCCAGGTGGCGTCCGATCAGCGCCTGGAAGGCTTCGCCACCGCCCTTGTAGGGCACCATGTTGAAGGACGTGCCCGCCGAGCGGGCCAGGCGCTCGGCCGTGATGCGGTTGATGCTGATGGCGCCCACGTTGCCCCAGCTGATCTTGCCGGGCCGGGCCTTGGCGTCGGCCATGAGATCGTCGAAGCGCTTCCAGGGTGCATCGGCGGCCACGCACACGCCGGTGGTCAGGCCGAACAGGTTGCCAAGGTAGCTGAAGTCCTTGAGCGGATCCCAGTTCACGCGCTGCACCAGCGGGGCGCGGATCACGGAGTTGTGGATCACCGCGATGGTGTAGCCGTCGGCCTCGTTCATCAGGGCCACGTTGGCCGTGCCCGTCACGCCACCGGCGCCGGGGTGGTGCATGAGCACCACGGGCTGGCCCAGCTCGCGCGAGGCGGCCTCGGCCAGCGCGCGGATCACCGGGTCGAAGGAGCCGCCGGGCGGGAAGGGCAGCACCAGTTGGATGGGCCGGCTGGGGTAGGGCGCATTGGCCCGGGCCGTGAAGGCCATCGGGACGGCACTCAGTGCGGCCAGGCCGGCGACGAGGCGCCGGCGGCGCGGCGAGGCGATGACGGTGGTCATGGGTCGTGTCTCCTTCGTTGTGGTGGGGTCGGCAGGCAGTGCGCGGTCAGCGTGGAAGCGGCAGGTAGCGGAAGCTGCCCTGCGCCCGGGCCACCGTGCGGCCCTCGGCATCGGTGGCGACGGCGCGGCACCAGACCACCTGGCCATCGGTGGCCACCACCTGCGCATCGGCGGTGAGCGTGCCGTGGCCCGGCTCCAGGAAGCTGGTGCTCAGGTTGAGCGTGACGGCGGTGCGCGCGAAGTCCACCTGCGAGACGGCCGCGCTGGCCATGGCCACGTCCAGCAGCGTGGACACTACGCCGCCATGCACGGCACCGATGACATTGCCCAGCTCTTCGCGGGCATCCAGGCTCATGCGCGCGCGGCCGCCCGCCGAGTGCTCGCGCCGCATCTGCAGCAGCGTGCAGAAAGGCACCCTGGCGAAGAGCTGGCGTGGATCGTCGCCCGTCACCGGGCGCGGACCGGCGACGGGGGCCTGCGGCGCGCCGGTCATGCCTCGGTGCGCGCCTGCTCGCGCAGCACGTTCTTGAGCACCTTGCCGGCGGCCGACAGCGGCAGCTGCGGCAGCACGGCCAGGCTGCGCGGGCACTTGTAGCCGGCCAGCCGCTCGCGGCACCAGTCGCGCAGTGCATCGAGCGTCGGCGCTTGCGTGCCCGGCCGGGCCACCACCACCGCATGCACCCGCTCGCCCCAATGGGCATCGGGCAGTCCGATCACGGCCGCCTGGGCCACGGACGGATGGCTGCGCAGCGCGCCTTCGACCTCGGCGCAATACACGTTCTCGCCGCCCGTGATGATCATGTCCTTGATGCGGTCGACGATGCGCAGGTAACCCTCGGCGTCCATGCAGCCCGCATCGCCCGTGCGGAACCAGCCGTCACGGAAGGCTGCCGCGGTGGCCTCGTCGTTGCGCCAGTAGCCGCGCGTGACCATGGGCCCGCGCACCACGATCTCGCCCGCCGTGCCACGGGGCACCGCGTGGCCGTCTTCGTCGACGATCTCGATCTCGGCCCCCAGGCCGGCCCGGCCCACCGATTGCAGGCGGCCTGCGGCACGCGCCTCGGCCGAGCGGTGGTTGACGGGCAGGTTGATGCACACCGCGCCGGCCGTCTCGGTGAGGCCGTAGGCCTGGAAGAACTCGGCATGCGGCCAGGCCTGCAGGGCCCGGTCGAGCAGGTCGGGCGGCATAGGCGCCGCACCGAAGGCGATGCGGTCCAGGCTGCGCACGCGCCGGGGCGCGAAGCCCGGCTCGTCCAGCAGGGCCTGCAGCATGGTCGGCACCAGGATCACGTCGGTGATGCCGTGGCGCTCGATGGCCGCGAGCACATCGGCCGGCCGGAACTGGGCCATGGTGATGGCGCTGCCGCTGACCAGCGTCTGGCCCACCAGCCGGCCCAGGCCCGCCACGTGGAAGAGCGGCGCCACCAGCAAGGACACCGACTCGGGCGCGTTGTTGAGCTCGGCGCCGCGCGTCATCGACGCCGTCCAGAAGTTCGCATGGCTGAGCACCACGCCCTTGGCGCGCCCGGTGGTGCCGCCGGTGTAGAGCAGGCAGGCCACCGCATCGCCGCCGGTGCGGGTGTCGGGCACCGGCGGGCAGGTGGCGGCCTCGTCCGCCAGCGCCGCCAGGCGCAGCACCGGCACGTCGAGGCCGTTCGGCAGGGCCGACCCCAGGCCGTCGCCCATCAGCAGCAGCCGCGCGCCGCTGTCGGCCACCGCATGGGCCACCTCGGCCGCCGACCAGCGCACGTTCAGCGGACAGGCCACGGCCCCCAGCCACCAGCAGGCATAGAGCGCGCGCACCAGCAGGTCGTCGTTGGGCGCCAGCAGTGCCACGCGATCGCCGGCCGCCACGCCGCGCCCGCGCAAGGCCGCGGCATGGCGCGCGACGTCCTCCAGCAGTTGCGCAAAGCGGTGCTGCCGCACGAAGCCGTCACCGACGTGGGTGAGGGCAATCTTCTCGGGATGTCTCTGCAGGGCGCGATGCAGGCCTTGGGTGAGGTACACGGTGCGGACGCTCGGGGCGGGTTCGTTCAGACGGCCCGAGCGTAGGCAGCGCCGGCGCTGCACCCAATGGCTGGATCGGTCGGGGGCGTTGGCGAAACCTTCCAATCACAGGCGGCTGCCCCGCGATGGCAGCCTGCCGACTGCCCGGCGACCCGGCCCTATTGCCGCATCCAGCCCGAGGCGCTGATCACAGGCGCCCACTCGCGGGTCTCCGCCGCCATGCGGGCCTTCAGCTGATCCGGCGTCGAGGGACTGGGTTCGAACACCAGGGCCGCCATGCGCTCCTGCACGGCCGGCGTGCCCAGGGCCTTCTGCAGGGCCTGGTTGAGGCGGTCCACCATCGGACGCGGCACGGCTGCAGGGGCGAACATGCCGATCCAGAAGTTCATCTTCAAGGCATAGCCGGCCTCCGTTGCCGTGGGCACCATCGGCAGCTGAGGCACATGCTGCTCGCCAGTCACGGCGATCACCCTGAGCTTGCCGGCCTTGTGAAACTCCAGGAAGTCGCCAAGCGCCGTGATGCCGGCCGTGAGATGGCCGCCGGCCAGGTCCTGCACCATGGGCACGGAGCCGCGATAGGGCACGGCGGTCAGCGCCAGTCCCTGCTGCTTCGCCAGCATCGACAGCAGGAACTGCGGCTTGCTGCCGGGCGCGGACACACCGACGTTGCCCGCCGGCGGGTCGGCCTTCACACGGGCCATCAGGCCTGCCATGTCCTGGATGCCGCTCGCCTGGCTCACCGCCAATGCGCCTGCGTAATGGGCCACCATGCCGACGGGCTGGAAGTCGGTCGCCATGTCGAAGCCGGGGTTGGCCAAGGTCAGGGGAAGGATCACCGCCGTGTGATCGGGCGCGACCATCAGCGTTCGGCCGTCGGGTGCCGCGCGCTTGAGCTGCTGGGCCGCGAGCTGGCCGCCAGCGCCGGCCGCCACCTCCACCACCATGGGCACGCCCAGCGTCCTGCTCATCTCTTCGGTCACCTGCCGGGTCACCACGTCGATGGTGCCGCCCGCCGGAAAGCCAACCAGGATGCGGATCGGCCCGCCCATGGCGTCGGCCTGGGCCATGGCGGCCGTCCCGACCAGGCCGGCCACGCAGAAGGTGGCGGCGGCGCGGAGCCAGCGCCGGACGGTGTGCGATCGAAAGCGGGGCATCGGGAGTCCTTTCATCAGAGCCAATCAACCGGGCGTGCGCGGCAGCAGCAGCGCGCTGCCGTGACGACGTGCATCGAGTTCGATCTCCAGATCGACGACCGGCGGCCGCACCGCATGACAGGTGACGGCGCAGTCGGCGCCTGCACGCGACGACAGGCCTTGCAGCAACGGCCGATGCAGGTCGTGGACGCTGTAGAGGTTGAGTTCCTTCACGTCGGCCCAACCCACGCCCAGTGGCGCGAAGCGCGACTCGAGGTCGCCGAGGGCGAACGCCAGCTTCTCGCACAGCGCATCCGGCGAGGTCTCGCCCAGGCGCACGATCGCGTCGCGGTAACCCGGGCGGTCGGGGCATTCGGCCGCGCCCGAGGTGACGAAGTCGGGCCGCTGCTGCGCCACCGCGGTGGGGCGCGTGTAGCTGAAGGCGTGGAACACGACGGTCTTCGGCGGCCGGTCGGCCGGCACCAGATTGCATCGGGCCACCGGGTTGGCGCCATCCAGGTAGATGCCCCATTGCTCCAGCGGCTGCACATAGCGCCGGTTGAAGGACACGAAATCCGCTTCGGTCAGCGGTGCGGGCGAACGCAGTTCGCAGGCGCACAGCGCCGCCATCGGGCGGCCGAGGGCGCGCAGATGGGCCTCGATGCGTGCGAAGCCCTCTTCGAGCGGCAGGGCGGCGTCGAAGACCGCGCGCTCGATCACGAAGCCCGGCTCCGCAACGACCGCTGCCGAGTACTGGAAGCCGCCCGGCAGGTAGCGGAAGCCGCCTTGAGGGACGGAAATGGTGGAAGGCATGGTCATCGCGATGGGCGTGTCAGGGGTTCGAAGAAGCAGGGACGGATGCCAAGGCGCGGGCCATGAGAACGCGGCACGCCCGGTGGACCTCGTGGTCCGGATCGGCCAGGGCCTCGACCACGGCGAAGTGGCCCGCGTCCGGGCAGATGCCCACGACAGGCACCGCCGGCTCGCCCCAGGCCTCGCGCAGCAATTGCGTCTGGCGATGGAACTCCGCGCTTTCCGCGCCGCCGACCATGGCATGGACCACCGTCCCTGCGGCGGGCCGGTGCAAAGCGGGGCTCCAGGCCCGCGCCGTCTCCGTCGACAGCCGCAGATCGTCATGCAGGAAGGGCACCTGCATCAGCGGCTGCAGGTCGTGCAGGCCCGACAGGCTGAACACCCTGGCCGCCTGCTGCACGCCGAGCATGGCCGCCAGGTGACCGCCCGCCGAATGGCCGGCCACGGTGATGCGCACCGGCCCTGGGTTGCCCCATGCCGCCGCCTGCGCCTCGACCCAGCGCAGGGCCGCCGCGGCCTGCTCAAGGATGGTGCCGATGGTCACGGCCGGGCACAGCGCGTAGTTGGGCAGCACGACCGCGGCGCCGGCCGCCGTGAACGCCGGCGCGATGAAGCGGTGCAGCGCCTTGTCGGAGCCGCGCCAGAAGCCGCCGTGGAAGAACACCAGCACGTCCCGCACCGGGGTGCCGGGCGCGGGCATGAACACATCGAGCGTCTCCGCCGGCGTCGGACCATAGGGCACATCGAGCCGACCGCCCAGGACCTCGCGGGCCTGCTCGGAGCGCTGGGCCCAGGCGCCGAACAGCGCCTTGGGGTCCACGCCGGCCAGGGCCTGGTACTGGGCATCCCACCACGAAGCATCCGGCATGTCGGCGCCTTCTCTATTTAGTACGTATTCGTATCATATGGACGGACGAAGAGGCCGGCAAGTCGCGTCTGCAGCGTGGCTTGAGGCGCTCAGCCGCCGAAATCGAGCATCTTGCGCAGCAGGGCGGCCAGTTGCTCGCGCTCGGCCTCGCTCAACCGGCGCGACACCTCGGCCTGGTATTCGCGGGCAAGAGCCAGGCCATGGTCCAGCACATCTTCACCTGCGGGTGTGAGATAGAGGCAGAACTGCCGGGCATCGATTGGCGACTTTTCGCGCCGAAGCAGGTCCTTGCCGATGGCGCGCATGACCAGGTCGCTGCAGGTGTTGGCATCGAGGCCGATCTCCTGGGCCGCCTGGATCTGCGAGATGCCGGGCCGCTGGGCGATCGCCACCAGCAGCGCCAGCTGCCGGGACGTGAAGTCCGTGCCATAGACCTGGCTGAAGATGGCGTCGGCCGCGAAGTGGGCGCGCCGCAGCAGGTAGGGCAGGTGGGCTTGGAGGTCGAAGGTTCTGTGCGTCATGGGGCCGCGATCAGTTTAAGCACCCGACCCGGGGCCAGCCGCCCCGGAACATCTCGGACCCAGAGGGCCGGCGAGAATGCCCCGATGGCCCAAGGCAAGCGCATTTCCACCGACATCGGCGACGACGCCCTCCACACCATCCAGACCCTCGGCGCCGCGGCCAAGGCGGCCCGGCTGGCCGCCGGCGAAGGCCAGGCCGCCGCGGCTGCGCGCCTGGGCGTGCACGTGCAGACCATCGGCCGCATCGAATCCGGCGAGCCGGGCGTCTCCGTCGGCCACATGGTCGGCCTGCTGGCGCTGTACGGCATCGGCGTGCAGCCGCAGCCACCGCAGGACCGCTGAACGATGGCGTCGATCTCCGGCTCGCCCGCGGCCACCGTCCTTCGCACCTTGCCCAACGGCGTGCGCCTGCTCGCCGTGCCCATGCCGCAGGTGCAGAGCGCCAGCGTCGGCGTCTTCCTGCGCGTTGGCTCGCGCGACGAGACGCCGGCCACCAACGGCATCAGCCATGTGCTGGAGCACATGGCCTTCAAGGGCACGGCCACGCGCTCGGTGCAGGCCATCAACCTCGACGCCGAGCGCCTGGGCGCCGACGTCAACGCCTTCACCGGCAAGGACAGCACCGCCTACTTCATGACCGGCCTGGGCCGGCATGCCAACCACCTGCTGAGCATGACGGCGGACATCGTGCTCAACAGCACCTTTCCCGAAGACGAACTGCAGCGCGAGCTGGAGGTGATCCGGCAGGAGGCCATCGAGTACGACGAGGACCCGCAGGACAGCGCCGACGACCTGCTCGACCGCGCCATCTGGGGCGATGCGTCGATGGGCATGCCGGTGATCGGCACGCTGGAGAACATCGAAGGCTTCCGCCGCGACGATCTCGTGCGCCATGTGCAGGCGCACTACGTGGCCGACAAGACCATCGTGGCGGCGGCCGGCCACTTCGACGTCGAAGGCTGGATGGCGCTGGCGGAAGAACTCTTCGGGGCCATGCCGGCGTCACCTGCTGCACCAGCGACCCAGGCGCCTGTGCCTGCCGCCTACGTCGGCCAGGCGCTGGCGCGGCGCTTCACCCAGGTGTCTCAGGTGTTCGTGAACATCGCCTATCCCATCGCGCCCTCGGACCCGCAGGCCGTGGCGCAGACACGCTGGCGCCTCACGGCCCAGCTGGCCGCCAACCTGCTGGGCAGCGGCATGTCGTCGCCCCTGTCGGACACCATCCGCGAGAAACTGGGCCTCGCCTACACCGTGGACGCCAGCATCGACAAGGGCGACATCTGGGCCAACTTCGTGGTCAGTGCCGTGACCACGCCGGACAAGCTGGACGCGCTGGTCGCGGCCACTGGCGATCTGCTGCGCGCGCATGCGGCGGCCATCGACCCCGTGCACCTGGAGCGCGCTCGCAACCAGCTGACCGTGTCGCGCGTGCGCACCGCCGAACGCACTTACGGGACGATGGAGCAGGCGGTGGAAGAGCTGCTGGCCACCGGCACGGTGATGCCCATGGACGAGGCGCTGGCACTGATCGAGGACATCGGTGCCCATGAAGTGCGCGCCGTGTTCGAGGGCATGCTCGCGCATGCGCCGGCCGTGGCGATCACGGGCAAGGGCGCCACGGCGCGACAGGCCAAGGGGTTGGCAACGCGGCTCGCCGGCTAGCAGACTCTTCGGCACCGCCCCTTTGCACGCACGCGCTCAGTTCGCCTTGATCTGGAAGCGCTGAATGATCTGCTGGTACTGCGCCGACTCGGTCTTCATGCGCTCTGCAAAAGGTACAGCCGGCATGGCAACCGGATCCGTGCCCAGCGCTTGCAGTCGCTCACGCACTGCAGGCTGAGCCAGTGCGGATGCCGCAGACTTCTGGAGGCGGTCCACCACCTCTGCCGGGGCCTTGGCCGGTACCAGCAGCCCGTACCAGGCCACGAAATCGACATCCTTCATGAAGCCCATGGCTTCGCCGATCGTGGGCACCTGCGCCAGCAGCGGCGAGCGCTGCGGCTGCGTCACGGCAAGCGCCTGGATCTTGCCGGCGTTGATGTGCGGCAGCAGCGGTGGCGCACCCACCAGGGCGAAGGCGATCTCGCCGCCCAGCAGCGCCACGGTGGCCGGGCCTGCGCCCTTGTAGGGCACATGCACGATGTCCAGCCCGCTCTGCGCGCGCAGCAGTTCCACTGCCACGTGCATCGGCGAGCCATTGCCTGGCGTGCCGATGGTGATGCCACCCGGCCGCTTCTTCGCCGCGGCCAGGGCGTCGCGCAGTGTGGCCGCACCCAGGGTCGGCAGACAGGCGATCACACTCGGCGACTGCGACACCAGTTCCACCGGCTTGAAGTCGACCAGCGGCTGGTAGCTCGCCTTCTGCAACCAGGGCGTGATGGTGAGCTCCGGGTTGCCGGCGAACAGCACGGTGTAGCCGTCCGGCGCGGCGCGGGCCACGATCTCGGCGCCCAGCATGCCGCCCGCGCCGCCCCGGTTGTCCACCACCAGGCTTTGGCCCAGGTCCTCGCCCATCGCCTTGGCGATGAGGCGCGCCACGGCGTCGATGCCGCCGCCGGCCGCATACGGCACGACCATGCGGATCGGCTGGTTGGGCCAGGCCTGCGCGCTTGCCAGGCGGGGCAGCGTCAGGGCGGCCGGTGCGGCGCCCAGTGCCGTCAGGATGTCTCGTCTTTTCATCGCTTGTCTCCGTGCTTCTTGTCGTCTTCGAAATCGGGGGCGCGCGGATCTCAGTCCATGACGCGCCCCACGTTCAGGATGCCAGTCGGGTCCAGCGCCGCCTTGATGCGCCGGGCCAGCGCCAACTCGCTCCCCCCTCGGGTGATGGCGAGGACCTCCTTCTTGAGCCGGCCCACGCCATGCTCGGCGCTCACCGTGCCGCTGCGCCCGCGCAGACCCTCGTAGACGATGCGGTCGCACACGGCATGTTGGGTGGCGTCGTCGAGCGGGCCGCAGATGAGGTGCAGGTTGTTGTCGCCCAGGTGGCCCAGGAACAGGTGACGGGCCTCTGGCAAGGCGGCGCGCAGCGCCGCATCCACCTGCTGCACATACGGACCGGTCTCGCGCCAAGGCAGTCCCACGTCGTAGGCGCCGGCGGGCTTCAGATGCGTGAGCACTTCGGGGATGGCTTCACGCAACCGCCAGAAAGCCTCGCGCTGGGCCAGCGACGCTGCTAGGGCGGCGTCGTCGATCTCACCGGCCTCCACGGCATCGGCCAGACCGGCCTGCAGGGCTTCCGCCAGATGGCTCGGGCTCGCATGCGCTTCGCCGGCCACCTCCACCAGCACGTGCCATGGCGCATCGGCCAGCGGCGGCGTCGTGCCGCTGAGCTGCGAGGCCAGCGCGACGAAGTCGCCCGACATGAACTCGAATGCGCACAGCGATGCACCCAGCCTCTGCCGCAACCGGCGCAGCAACGCGGGCAGATGCTCGAAGCGCGAGGCCGACACCCACGCCGCCTGCGGTTCGCCCATCGGTGGATGCAGCCTCAGCGTCAGCCGCGTGATGACGCCCAGCGTGCCCTCGGTGCCGACGAAGAGCTGGCGCGCCTCCAGCCCCGTGCTGTTCTTGATGAGCCGCCCCAGCGACTCGACGACGGTGCCGTCCGCCAGCACGGCCTCCACGCCCAGGACCTGGTCGCGCATGGTCCCGTAGCGCAGCACCCGGATGCCACCGGCGTTGGTCGCGGCATTGCCGCCCACCTGGCAACTGCCGCGCGCGCCAAGATCGACCGCGAACTGCCAGCCCGCGGCGGCAGCCGCCTCCTGCACGCTCTGCAGCGTGGCGCCTGCCTGCACCTGCATCAAGCCTTCGATGTCATCGAGCGATTCGATGCGGTTCATGCGCTCCAGGTTGATCACCACATCGCCGGCGTCGGGCACCGCGCCGCCGGCCACGCCGGTCATGCCGCCCTGGATGGTCACGCGCTGGCCCTCGGCATGGCAGCGCCGCAGGATGGCGGACACCTCGGCCGTGGACACCGGTCGCAGCACCTCGCGCGGACGGCCGCCTTGCAGGCCGCTCCAGTCGGCCAGGAAGCGCGGGTCGATGTCGACCTCAAGCACAGTGCTGCTCATGACGTCGCACCTGCGGGCACGGGGGTCGATGTCGACGAGCCCAGCGTGTGCGCCTTTTCGATGCCACCGTAGCCCTCGATCAAGGCCGCCTGATCGGCCTTGGCCAGGGCATCCACCGCGTCGGGGTCGCAGATCCGGCCCAGCGCGGCGCGCATGTCCGCCAGTGTGCCGGCATGCGCCGAATCGCCGGCCAGGTCATGCAGTTCCTCGGGGTCGGTGGCCAGGTCGAAGAGCTCGGGCGCGAAGCCAACGTAGTGGTGGTACTTCCAGCGGCCCCGACGCAGCATGAAGCCCGCCGAGTTGCTGCCGGCGGCGTGGTATTCCGAGAGCACCGGCCGTTCAGGCTCCTCGGGCGAACGGGCGATGTCGAAGAGCGAGCGGCCGGGCCGCTCGCCCATCTCCGGCGCCGGGTCGATGCCGGCCGACTCCAGGATGGTCGGGAACAAGTCGAGCAGGTCGACCGGCGTGCGGCACACGCCCGGCTCCACGTCGGGGCCCGCCAGCAGCATGGGCACCTTCACGCTCTCCTCATAGAGCGTGCTCTTGCCCCAGACACCTCGGGCGCCCAGGTTGTCGCCATGGTCCGATGTGTAGACGACCTGGGTGTTGGCGCCCAGGCCGCTGTCGTCGAGCGCGCCGAGGATCTGCCCCACGTTGTGGTCGAGCCAGGAGACGAGGCCATAGTAGGCCGCGAAGGCGCGGCGGCGCTCGTCGGCGTCCTTGAACTTCTCTTCCGAGCCCATGAAGTCGCAGTATTCCTGCACCCATGGATGCCGCGCATAGCCCGTCCCGGGGTGCAGCTTGGGCTCCCCGAGCCCGTCCAGCGGATAGAGATCGTAGAAGGCCTGCGGCACGACCAGCGGAAAGTGCGGCGCGACCAGGCCCACGTACAGCACGAAGGGCTCTTCGGGTCGGCTGCCTGCGTCGCGCAGCCACTCCACTGTGCGCGCCGTCACCGAGCGGTCGTACTGCGTGTAAGAGGACTCGCCCGGGCCGATGCGCTCGCCCAGCATGCGCGGACCATCGGGGCGCGGGCGGTAGGGATTGCGGATCGAGGCCCACACCATGCCGTGGCCGCCCACCACGTGCATGGGCAGGTGCTCGGCATCGAAGCCGGCCGGGTCTTCCTCGCTCCGGTAGTGCAGCTTGCCGATGCTCTCGACGCGCACGCCATGGTCCTGCAGCACATGCCCCCAGCCGCGCTGACGACCCGTGTAAGGCATGGCGTTGTCCCAAAGGCGCAGCTGGTGCACGCGCAGACCGGTGGCGAAGGCCGCCCGCGCCGGCACGCAGATGGGGCTGGGCGTGTACGCGTTAGTGAAATGCTGACCCCGCGCCGCCAGGGCGTCGAGATGGGGCGTCTGGACGAAAGGATGCCCGGAGCAGCCCATGATGCGCGGGTCGTGCTCGTCGGACATGATGACGACAAGGTTGCGTCGGCTCATGGCGGTTGTCTCCGTGGAATGCATGCCGCTGGAAGGGCACGATGTCGGCACTTTGCAACCTGGCGGCAGCGGCGTCCAATACCGTCTGCGACGCAGCAGCCTTCGTTTTTTCTTATGGCGCGGTGCTGGTCGTCGAAGACGGCCGCAGACGCCGGCCCGGCAGCCGCCCCTGCGCGATAAGGCCATGCACCACCTGGACGACGAGGTCGCGGACCGCGATCTCTGCCGGACCCGGAACGGGACTTTCGGGCCAGGCCACGGCCTGCACCCGTGCGAGGTCACCGCCGCGAATCGCACGGCCCGCCACATCACCCAACGCCACCGCATCCACGCAGGCACTGGGCGGCATGATGGCGAAAGCCAGGCCCTCGCGGACCACCGCCATCAGCATCGGCGGGCTGTTCAGCTCGTAGCGCACATCCAGTCGCAGACCCTGCTGCGTGGCGGCGCGCTCGATGATCTTTCGCAGGTCATGCGCGCCGTCGGGCTCGGCCAGCGGCAGGCCTGCCACCCGCGCGAAAGAGGGCGTGGCCGGCAGTGCCTGCATCGCCCCGACGGCGCCGTAGAGCATGAATCGCTCCTCGTAGAGCGGCATGGAAGCGATGCCCTGAAGCTCCGACGCGCCCGGCATTACCGCCAGGTGCACGCGCCCTGATTCGAGTCGCATGCGGACTTCGGACGACAGGCCCTCGCTCACGTCCAATGACACGCCGGGATGGCGCTCCTGCACCTGCCGCAGCAGTGGCGCCACGACCACGGCCGCCAGCGAGCCGGCCATCGCCAGGCGCACCACGCCCTGGATGCGTGCCTCGGTGCCCGCGACCTGGGCCGGCAGGGTGTCCAGCCGCGCCAGCAGGTCCATGGCCTCGACCAGCAAGCGCTCGCCCGCCGGCGACAGGTCCACGCCCCGGGCATGCCGCTCGAACAGCCGGGCGCCCATCAGCGCTTCGAGCGTGGCGATGTTCTGGCTCAGTGCCGGCTGGGCGATGGCCAGCTGTGCCGCCGCCCGCGAGAAGCTGCGGCCTTGCGCGATGGCGACGAAATAGCGCAGCTGGCGCAGGGTGAGTCTCATGGCGGCAGTATCCGGGCGCGACGTGCTCGGCGCCATCCGGGCATCCCTCCGGCCCCCGGCCGCCGCCTCAATCGGCCGGGCCGAACCCGCGAGCCGGTAGGCCCATGAGTATGCGAACGGCCCGGCTCGGTGATGTAGAGCCCCTCCCGCTCCAGGTTGGGCAGGTTCACCTCTGTGCCGAGCTCCTTGACCAACAGGCTGTGGATCTTGTGCTTGTGGTCGCGCGAGACGTGCACTGCCAGGCGGATAGGGCGGGCCGCGCGGCGCCAGCGCCCGGTGCAAGCCGCCGGTCAGTGCACCATCAACACCGGCAGGGTCATCGACGCCAGCACGCTGCGTGTCATCCCGCCCGTCGCCCATTCGTGGACGCGACTGTGGCCCCAGCAACCCATGACCAGCAGCCCGGAGCCCAGATCGGCGGCGAGCGACAGCAGGCGCTCGGGCGCGTCGCCGTGCTCGCGCCCGCCGTCATGCACAACGGCGTCGATGCCGTGCTGTTGCAGGTACTCCTTCAACGGCGCCAGTTCCTGCAGGGCCGCGTCCGAATACGACACCAGGTCGACGCCCCGCGCAAGCCGCATCCAAGGGATGGCCGCTGAGACGGCCCTGGCGCACTCCCGCGTCGGCCGCCAGGCCACCAGCACGCGCCGGCCCAGGATGTCGAAGCGGCCCGCCCACGGCACCATCAGCGTGGGCTTGCCGCTCGCGATCATCACGGCGCTGGCAAAGCCGGCGGAAACCTCGTCCACCTGCGGATCGGACGGATCGCGCTGACCCAGCACCACCAGGTCGTGGAACAGCGCGCACTGCGCGAAGGCCCAGGGCGTGCTGCCGCGCGGCGACAGCCAGCTGATGCGGTCCGAGTCGGCGGCCACGATGTCGAAGGTCGTCCGCGCCCGGTCGAGCGCCTCCCGATCCAGGGTCTGGAGCGACGACAGCGCCGCACCGGTGAAATCCATGGCATAGGGGTAGCGCTCGTACGCGCTGAGGATGCACGGGAGCGCATGGCAGTGCGCATCGAAGGCCTGCGCGAGCTCCGCCGCGAGTCTCAGCCGCGCGGCGCCGTGCGGCGAGCTGTCGAGGTGGACGAGGATGGATCGGGCTAGGGTCGACATGGTTGCGCCTCTCGCATGCGCCGACGGCACGAGCGTCTCGCCGCGTCGGCGCACAAGGCGGAACGGACGCATCCCATCGACGAAGAAGGGATGTCGCTATCGTGCGCGTCCTTCAGGAATGCGATTTGCGCTCTGTCAAATACCCGGCTGGGCAGGTACGCCGGCGCGGCGGCTCTTGAGCTCGCCGAGCATGGCGCCAGCAGTCGCTTACTGCTCAAGCCGCGCCACCAGGCCGCTGCGGTCTTCGCGATTCCGCAGGCTGAGCGTCATGCCGCAGCGAGAGGCGGCGGCCTGCGCAATCGCCAGGCCCAGCCCGCTGCCGTCCGTGTTGCCGCCTGGCACACGAAAGAAGCGGTCGAAGACCGTGCCTAGTACTCGGGCGGGATACAGGAGTCGGCGACCACTATTTCCGTCTTCGCCGGCTGCTTTGCAGCGGTAGCCGACGGTCCAGACCGACGGCCGCGCGGATCTCGTGCTGCGCAAAAAAGCGGAAGAAGTACCTCGTCCAGTGCAAGCAATGGCGTGCACAGCAAGTCGAGTTTTGCAAACCTTCCCTAAACCTATGCTGCAATATCGAAAATTTTCATAATCCAAAGGGCTAACGCAAAGATGCTCAAAGTAAACGTCTCCAACGACACCGCTCAAGTCGATCCACTCGGGTCTGCCGAACGCGCGCGATCCAACTTCGTGCGGGATATGGTGCAGCGACGTCATGACTCAACACTGGCCTTAACGGCGTGGTCCACCCCGATCCCCAGGCGAATTGTCCAGTTCTGGAACAACCTGGACCGATTGCCCGAAGACGTCAAAGCCTGCATGGACTCATGGAAGCAACTCGAACAGATCGGATTCGAAATAGAGGTGTTTGACGAGGGCGCAGCGAGAACGTTCATCCGAAACCGCTTGGGGGCGCGCCATGAGAGCGCTTTCGACAAGTGCTACCACCCTTCGATGATGTCGGACTACTTTCGATACTCGTACGTGCTCGTGGAAGGAGGCTTCTACATCGATGCCGACGACGTGTACCACGGCACACCTATCGAGCAATTTTTCGCGGACGGGCGGCTGAAGCTCCAGCCATTCTGCTACGACATTTCAACGTCTCGGATGGTTGAACCTCCCCTATTCACTGAACCAGGCGCCAACCAGCCGGGTTGGATCTTCTACTTCAACACGACGCCCCTGATCGCGTCGCCCAATCACCCCATCGTTGAAAGAGCATTGCTCAACGCGACTCAATCTCTTGAGGCGAACCTCGCGAGTGGGTTGCCCGAGGTCCAAGCGACTACCGGTCCTGGAAATCTCACTCGCTCGGTGTTCGAAGTTCTGAACGAAGGATGCTCGCCTGACGCGCTGATGGTTGTGCACGATTGGGAACTGACATCCACCAGCCAGTGGCCCCTCAGCTACAGAAACGACTCGCGGAACTGGAGACTCTCCAATCAGCAGGCGTACCGTGCATCTCTTCCGGACACGCTGTGAATCCGGCACGTGCCCCAATGGCCGCACTTCGCCTGGCGTTTCGTCTGGGACATGGCCTTCGCAAAATGCTTCCGATTCAGACCTCGCGTGCCTTTGGCACTCATCGCGCGTCACACGGGCAGAGCATTGAAAAGATCTACGTCATCAACCTCGAACGCCAGCCAACGCGTTGGACGCGCATCAAGCAGGAGCTTCAACGCATACGGGATAGACACGGGAACGATCTTCTCAGCCTCGCGGAACGGCATGCCGCTGTTGATGCAAAAGGGTTCTCTAAGGATCCTTCCAAAGACGCTGAAATCGATCCCTACTACACCTTGGCAGATCAACTTTTTGTTGAACCTCAACCTCGGACACTTCCGACTCACTACGAGCTCAAAGCACCGATCCGAATGAGCAGGGCGGAAGTGGCGGTAGCCAGGTCACACATTGAGGTTTGGAGGCGAGTTGCACAGGGTACCCAGAGGCATGCTCTCATCCTTGAGGATGACGTATGGTTTCATCCCAATTTTTCCCGTCACCTGGACCAGGCTTGGAAAGACGTCGCGAGCGAAAGCGAAAAGCACGAAGGATTTGATATCCTCTACGTTTCGTTTATGGAAGCGACGCACGGCGCGCCGAAGACGTTTATATCGAGCAATGTGTTCCGGCCGGTGCGTGGGCTGTGGTTTTTGTCAGGCTACATCCTTTCCCGAAAAGGCGCAGAAAAACTTCTTGCTCTACTACCTTGCCGCGGCCCAGTCGATCTCTGGATCAATCACCAGTTTAACGTTCTGAACGTACGAGCCACCAGGCGCTCACTTGTCCGCCAAAGAACAGACGCGACCTCCACAAATTCATACTCGATCCTGCCCAGCCTCTCTAAGATTGGGGCGATCAACAGCGAGGGCGCAGCCCTATTCAACATTCGTCCGACTCAGGTGCCTATCTTTGCGTTTGGTCCGCCGAACTCAGGCCAGACGTCCTTGGCGATGGCGCTTTCAATGCTTGGATACCGATGCTGCAGCGATCTGCAGGAACTGCCACTGCTGGAGATGTCGAGGCTTTCCCAAGGCAGTGATCAACGCATTTTTAACGCGTACGTCAATATCGGATGTCTGGAATCAGCAGTCGGGGACCTGCGACGTGCTTATCCACAAGCAAAGTTCGTCTTGACAGTTCCTCAAGCGCAAGCCGCACTCCAAGCTGCTTGGAATACTCCATCCGGCCTTAACGGCGCAGATGTTGTCGTGCTTGATTCAGAGGACCCCGACGCTTGGCGGACGCTTTGCGAATACCTAAAGTGCGCACCTCCTTCGTGTTCGTTCCCAAAGCTGAAGGACTTGGGGCAACGGTCCATCCTCGATGCACACGTCCAGCCTGAGCTTGCTCGCCAACGCACAAACCCTCAGCGAGATCGGTCGCCGTGGGTCATTGAATCTGAGAACCGCTGCTGGTCAGGCATTCAACTCGCATCAACCAGCCATCCGAGCGAAGGCCAATGGGTTGATGTCGAGGATGGCTTGCAGCGTCTGAACACGCCGCGATGGTTTGCAAGGTCCGACACCTTCACTGGCAATCTGGCGTTGTTCCGTCCACTCAACGTCGAATTCGACGGTGTAAACGGCGCGATATTGTCCGTGCGACGGGAAGAGTTGGGGGTACGACAGTACAGCGCAGGCGCACTCAGTAGCAGCGCCAACTACCTTTACGGGAGATTCGAGTCAACCTTCCAGACTTCCAACGTACCAGGGGTGATTACTGGATTTTTTCTTCACCGCAACTCCCCGCATCAGGAGATCGACATCGAGATTGCCGGCAACATGCCAAGCCGTCTCCTTGTCAACGTGTTCTACAACCCGGGAGGAGAAGGTGCTCCTTTCGACTACGGCTACCGCGGTGCCCCAAGCCATATTGATCTTGGTTTCGATGCATCGAGCGGAATGCATCGCTATGCCATCGAATGGACCCCGCGCGAGATCCAGTGGTGGGTGGATGACCGGCTTGTCCATCGACGTGTGCTTTGGAATCCCACCCCAATTCCCCATTTGCCCATGAAGCTACATGTCAACACCTGGCCGACACGATCCACTGAACTCGCGGGGCGACTTCGTACCCGTTGGCTTCCCGCCATCACCCATGTGCAGTCGATTCGCGCGAAGCAGCACGACCCATCCTCGCACGACACTCGCGTTGCGCTCGGCCCCATCCTGACCATTTCAGAGGCAAACTGAGGCCCTGCATGAAAATACTTTCCTATAACCCTGGCCACGACGGAGCATTTGCATATGTCGAGAACGGCCGTTTAGTGTTTTCCATCGAGGCCGAGAAGGGCTCAAAGTACAGGCATTCACCGCTGTCCGTCCCGGACGTCTTTGACGTCCTGTCCGAACTCCAGGGCGTTCCCGACGTGCTATGCAAAGGGGGCTGGTGGCCGGGTGACTCGTCACGAGAGCAGGACGTTGTGGCCGGCTACCGCGGCAGTCACCATGACCAAGTGGTTGTGACTCAGCGGCAGTTGTTGGGAAAGAGCGTGCACTTCTTTTCGTCATCGCACGAACGCTCCCACCTTCTGTGCGCGTTCGCAATGTCTGAGCTGCCAAAGGGAGCGCCGTGCTACGCGCTGCTTTGGGAAGGCGTCATCGGGGCGTTTTACGAGATCGATGCAAATTTTAATATCACAAAGATTGGTGATGTGATGCCTGAGCCCGGCCATCGCTACGCCATGCTCTATGCACTGGCAGACCCGACCTTCGACAAAAGCACGGCCGAATTCTCTCGACTTTCCGACGCCGGAAAACTGATGGCTCTAGCTTCCTTCTCCAGAAGAAGTCAAGCCACGCACGAGGAGGAAAAAATCACGAATTTCCTCTTGCAAGATTGCCAACACCTGAAGCCCCAGCAGTGTGAAGTCTTAAAGGAGCTTCGCCACTACAACGTGGGTCTGGACGATCCGCAATTCAGAGACTTCGCCGGAATCTTTAGTGACCGCCTATTCGAGCGGTTTTATCGGTTTGCTACCGAGAGGCTGAGACGGGGCATGCCGCTGTTGATCGCTGGGGGGTGCGGACTCAACTGCGACTGGAACACGAAGTGGACGCAGACAGGGTTCTTTAGCGACGTTTTTGTTCCTCCTGTCGCTAATGATTCGGGTTCAGCGATTGGCACCGCCGTCGACGCGCAGCTCCATTTCACCGGGAATCCCAAGCTCGCGTGGAATGTCTATTCGGGGCTTGATTTTGTGTTGGACGAGGCGGTCGATCCCGCTCACTTCGATGAGTTGGAGCCAAGCTTTTTAAGCGTCGCTATGATGTTGGCTGCTGGCTTAATTTTGGGATGGGCGAACGGGCGGTACGAAATCGGACCCCGCGCCCTTGGCAACCGATCCATCTTGGCTGCTCCATTTGAAGCCAGCACGCGAGAGCGGCTAAACGTCATTAAGCAGCGAGAGCAGTTCCGCCCAATTGCTCCCGTGTGTTTGGAGGAGGATGCAGCAAAATGGTTTGGGTGTGACCACCCAAGCCCATACATGCTGTACACCCATCGCGCTTGCACAGACGCGCTGGCTGCGGTGACCCACGTGAACATGACCGCGCGGATTCAAACGGTATCTGCGCTGAGCAATCGTGCGTTGTTTGAGTTGCTCTCAGCGTTTAAAACGCTCACCGGCTATGGGGTGCTGTGCAATACATCGCTGAATTTCAAGACCAAGGGCTTTATCAACACAACGTCCGATCTTTCGGCCTACACCTTGGCGCATCAACTGGACGGGTTCGTGGTCGAGGGGCGCATCTACATGTCGAAATCATCGAAAAAGTACCAACAATACCTGCATGATGGCAAGCAACCCGTGGTTAAGAGATTTTGATCATTACCGACGCTGATTACCTGAGGCCGGCTGGAGTTGCGAAAGCTTGTCGCTAGAAACTCAGGGCGTGCAGGAGCGCGGGGCAATAGGGGCTGGGAGGTTTTCATGTACCGCTAGGGATGCTCTGCGAAACCCTGATTCCCGAAACTTCGCTCTAACAAGACTTGCGAAGCTTTCGAGTTTGGTTTCAGTGGTTTTGCATACCTTGCCTAGACGCAACGCTGTCCGCAACCTCGTATGGACGGATCCTAATTTTTCAGCAGTTCGAAGTACCGCACCCAGTCTGAAATTTTTCGTCGGCTTACGCGCTATTGAACAACGTTCTCCGCTCTGATCGTCAACTCCAAATACCCGGTCCCCGCATCCACCTCCCGCCCCAACCGCCACCCCGCCATCTCCGCCACCACCAACTCCACCGTCGTCCTCACCGCATTCCCATACCCCACATGCCCGCCCCACACGCGCCCCTGCGCGTCGGCCACGCTCATGTGCAGATGGGCGCCCTGGGGTGACAGCGAGCCCGACAGGCTGAGGATTTCGAAGGGCCCGGTCCAGCGGGTTTCCTGATTGGCGGCGGCCAGGCGCAGCACGGCGCCGTCCAGGCTGCCGATGCCGGCGACGACGAAGAGGGCCGGGCCATCGGCATGGTCGAAAGCATGCTGTTCCAGCGTGCGCCGCAGGTCGGCGCCGGGCGGCAGGCGCAGGGGAGTGAAGCTCATGGCGCCATCGTGCCCGGAATGGGCAGGCGGCGCTCAGCGCGCCAGCGCCCGGAACTGCGTAATGACGGCGTCGAAGCTCGCATCCGCCGGCAGCCCCAGCCGCCGGGCACGCTCGCTCTCGAACCGCGAGGGCCAGCCACCCACGATGCGCGCGATGGCCGCGTCGGGCTGGACGGTGACGCGGGCGGCCACCGCTTGGCCGGCGCTGCGTTCCAGCGCCTGCAGCATCTCCGCCACGGTCACGCTGAGGGCGGGCAGGTTCAACGCGGTGCGCCCGCCGAACTCGGCGCGGCTGGCCTCGGCCACGCGCAGGATGCCGGCGATGGTGGTGTCGGGCGAGGACAGGGCGACCGCGGTGGAGGGGTCCACCGGGCAGATGGCATCGATGCCGGCCAGCGGCTCGCGCACGATGCCCGAGAGGAAGCCCGAGGCCGCCCCATTGGGCCGGCCCGGCCGCACCGACACGGTCATCAGTCGCGCGGCGCGGCCATCGATGTAGCCCTTGCGGGTGTAGTCGGCCACCAGCTGTTCGCAGATGAATTTCTGGATGCCGTAGCTGGACTGGGGCGTGGGCAGGGTGTCGTCGCGCACCACGGGCGGCAGCGGCACGGCCTCGTCGCCGCCATAGACGGCGACCGAGCTGGCAAAGAAGAACAGCGGCGCCTGGCCGGTGCGCGCCTGCTGAGCGCGCAGGGCCTCCAGCAGGCGCCGCGTGGCTTCCAGGTTGCTGCGCAGGCCCAGCGCGAAGTCGGCCTCGCATTCGCCGGAGACGGCCGAGGCGAGGTGGAAGACGGCGTCATGATCGCCCGCCATCAGGCTGTCCAGCCGCTGCAGCAGATCGCCTGCATCGCGCCTGACCCGCGGATCCGCCAGCAGGCCCGGATCGGCGACCGGATGCAGGTCGGTCAGGGTGAGCGTGTCGATGGGCTGGCCGCACAGGGTGCCGCGCTGCAGCAGGCGGCGCGCCAGCAGGGTGCCGAGGAAGCCGGCGCCGCCGGTGATGAGGATGTTCATCCCGCCACTATCGGCTAGATCACCGCGCAGCCGCAGCTCATGCGCCAGTTCCCCCGGTCGCCCACGATGATCGGCGCCGACGCGGGCCCGGCGCAGCAGCCGGCGCCATGCATCGCCGCCCCACCGGGCGCCTGCGCCATGCCGCTCTTGCGCCGCTGCTGGTAGCCGCCGTACACGTTCACCGGCAGCCAGTCGGGCATGGGCTTGACCACGGCCGGTGCCTGCGCGGCGAAGCTGCCGCTGCCATGCACCACCGTGCCGCCCACCACCGTCAGCACGGCGGTGATGTCGCGGATGTCGTCCTCGGGCACGGCAAAGTAGTCGTCCGACAGCAAGGCGAAGTCGGCCAGCTTGCCGGGCTGGATGCTGCCCTTGCGGGGCTCGTCGCCGGTGAGGGCCGCGCCCTCCAGCGTCCACATGCGCAGCGCCTCGTCGCGGCTGACCAGGTTGCGGTCGGCATTCAGGCGTGTGTCGCCCATCGTCTTGCCGGTCACCAGCCAGTGCAGCGAGACCCACGGGTTGTAGCTGGTGGCGCGGCTCGAATCGGTGCCGCAGGCCACGGGCAGGCCCATCGCCCGCATGCGGCCGATGGCGGGCGCGTCCGCCGCGGCCTCGCGGCCCCAGGTCTGCGCGAAGACTTCGCCGTCCAGCGACATGCGGTTCTGGATGGCGATGCGTCCGCCCATGGCGGCCACGCGCTCCATGGAGCGTGGCGACAGCGTCTCGCAGTGGTCCAGCGCCCAGCGCACGTTCTTCATCGGCACCTCGCGGTTGACCTTCTCCAGCACGTCGAGGATGCGCGTGGCGGTGCTGTCGTAACTGGCATGCATGCGGATGGGCCAGCCCTTGCCCACCAGGTAGGTCGCCACCTCGGTGAGCTTGCTTTCCATGATGGCCGGCGCGGGCGTCACGCTCTTGCCGAAGTTGGCCGGGTCGGTGGCGGCCCACAGGATGTATTCACCGGCGCCCACCATGCGCAGCCAGTCGTCGCCCTGGCCGGGCGCGACGCGCTGCGACCAGGCCTGGTAATCGGCCAGCTCCTGGCCCGGGCGCTGCGCGAACAGGTTGTACGAGATGCGCAGCGTCATCCTGCGCTCGGCCGCGAGTTGGGCGATGCCGCTGTAGTGCTCGGGGTAGTTCTGGCCGCCGCCGCCAGCGTCGACCACGCTGGTCAGGCCCAGGCGGTTCATCTCGCGCATGTAGAGCTGGGTCGACAGCGCCTGGTCGCCGTCGGACAGCTTGGGCACACGCGCGAACAGCGCCACCAGCCCGCCCAGGCTGGTGGTGTTGACCACCAGGCCGGTCGGGTTGCCGGCGGCGTCCTTCTCCAGCACGCTGCCGATGGGGTTGGGCGTGTTGCGGTCGAAGCCCAGCACCCGCAGGGCCGCGCGGTTCAGAAAGGCGCGGTCGTACAGGTTCATGACGAAGCAGGGCACGTCGCCGGTCGCGGCGTTGATCTCCTGCAGCGTGGGCAGCCGCTTCTCGCGGAACTGGTAGGGCGAGAAGCCACCCACCACCTGCACCCAGTGCGGCGGCTGCGTGCGCCGCGCCTGGTCGCGCAGCATGACCAGCGCATCGGCCAGCGAGGGCACGCCGTCCCAGCGCAACTCCTGCGTGTAGGTGAGCCCGCCGCGGATGAAGTGCGCATGCGAGTCGATGAGCCCCGGCACCACCGTGCGGCCCTGCGCGTCGATGACGCGGGTGCGCGGGCCGATCCAGCGCTGCATGTCGGCATCGCTGCCCACGGCGGCGAACTGCTCGCCCACGATGGCCAGCGCCTGGGCGCGGGGGCGCTTGGCGTCCACGGTGGCGATGCGGGCGTTGAGCAGCACCAGGTCGGCCGGGCCAGCGGGCGCGGTGCTGGCACAGCCGGCCAGCGCACCGCCCAGGCCCAGACCCGCGATGCCGCCGGCCGTGGCCAGGCCCAGCGAGCTGCGCAGGAACTGTCGGCGCGGGGGCTCGGGTTCGGCCTCGTGGACACAGGCGGGGTCGCACCAGTGGCGGTAGCGCGGCGTGTCCGGATTCGTCGTAGCGGCGGCAGCAGGGCCGCCCAGGCTGAAGCGCTTCATGGCGAGGCGGCTCCGGGTTCAGTCGACCTTGATGCCGGAGGCCTTGACAATGCGCGCGCTCTTGGCCGTCTCGTCCGCCAGGAAGGCGTCGAACTGGGCCGAGGGCATGGTGAAGGGCTCGGCGCCCAGCTTGTCGAGGCGGTCCTTGAGGTCGGGCGCGGCCATGATCTTCGCGACCTCGGTCTGCAGGCGGTCGATCACCGGCCGAGGCGTCTTGGCCGGCGCGAACAGGCCGACCCAGAACAGGTACTCCGAGCCGGGCACGCCGGCCTCCACCGTGGTGGGCAGGTCGGGCTGCACCGACGAGCGCTTGCCCGTGCCCACGGCCAGTGCCTTGAGCTTGCCGTCCTTGATCAGCGGCAGCGCCGACACCATGGGCGCGAAGAACCAGTCCACGCGCCCGCCCATCACCTCGGTCATGGCCTCGGGCGTGCCGCGGAAGGGCACATGCTGCGCCTGGATGCCCGCCGCCAGGCGGAACACCTCGGCATTCATGTGCGTGGCCGAGCCGTTGCCGGCCGAGGCGTAGTTGAAGCCCCCCGGCTTGGCCTTCACCTGCGCGACCAGGTCCTTCACGTCGGCGAACTTGCCGGGCGAGGTGACCAGCACATTGGGCAGGCTGGCCATGGGCGTGATGCCGGCGAAGTCCTTGAGCGTGTCGTAGCTCAGGTTGGGATAGATCGACGGGTTGACCAGGTGCCCGGCCGAATGCACCAGCAGCGTGTAGCCGTCGGCCGGGGCACGCGCCACCTGCACGGCACCCAGCGTGCCGCCGGCGCCGGGCTTGTTCTCGACCACCACCGAGGTGCCCAGCGCGGGCCCCAGGCGCTCGGCCACCAGTCGAGCCACGATGTCGGTGCCGCTGCCGGCGGTGAAGGGCACGATGAGGCGGATGGTCTGGCCGCGCGGCCAGTCGCCCTGGGCCTGGGCCTGGGCGCTGGCGAGCGCAGTGGCGGTGATGGCGGCAGCGATTAAGAGGCGGCGGCCGAGGCCGCGAGTCGAGGGGAAGGTCATGTCTTGTCTCCGTCTTGTCTTCTGTGGGTGAATGGGGCCGTCCGCCGTTCGGGCTGAACTTGGGCCTCGAACCGTTCGGGCCGAGCCTATCGAAGCCCGGTACCGCGCTTCGACAGGCTCAGCGCGAACGGCGATGGGTCACTTCGGCACTGGCGGCTCGTGCGGCATCACCAGCGCCACCAGCGCCGGCCGGTTGCTGCGGTTGACCAGCTGCCGCTTCTCGCCCGGCGCGAAGCGGCAGGAGTCGTAGGGGCCGAGCTCCTGCTCCTCGGTCTGCCCATCCAGTTCGCCGATGACCGTGAGCCGGCCTTCGAGCACGAGGTAGAGCTTTTCCATGGGCGAGCCGTCCAGGCCGGTGTGGCCACCGGGCAGGATCTGGCTCATGCCCATCCACATCTGCTCGGAAGGCCCGGCCTCCTTGCCCTGCAGGCGCAGGCAGCGCATGTCGAAATGGCGGGGCGCCTCATAGGCGGGCGCCTGGTCGAAGCGGGTGACGTGCATGGCGGTCGTCTCCGTTGCTCGCGCTCAGGGCCGCAGCACCACGCGGTCGGTGCTGCCCGAGAGCACCTGCTGGTAGGCCTGCAGCGCCTCGTCCAGCCCGAAGCTGCGCGCCACCGGGAAGGGCTTGAGCGTGCCGCGCTCGAAGCCCTCGCGCATCGCGTCCAGCTGCGCGGTGGAGGCCACGCAGTCCATGGCCAGCGAGTCGATGCCCACATAGGTGTGCATGCCCCGGTAGAAGGCAAAGATGTCGAAGGGCACCGCCCGGTCGTGGGTGGCGATGAAGATCTGTGTCGCTCCCTTGGCCATGGACTTGTTGGCGGCCTCGAAGTAGGCGCTGCCCACGGTGTTGTAGACCACGTCGGCCCCGCGCCCGCCGGTGAGTTCGAGCACGCGGGCGGCCACGTCTTCCTGGCTGGCGTCGATGACGTCGACCGGCGCACAGGCAAAGCCCTCGAAAGGCCCGGGCCGGCGCTGCACGGCGATCACCTTCGCCCCGGCCTGCGCCGCAAGCTGCGCCGCCGCCTGGCCCACCTTGCCGTTGGCGCCCAGCACCAGCACCACCTGGCCCGCCTGCGGCATGCCGCTGCGGCGGAAGCCCTCGTAGGCCGTCACGAAGGGCACGCCCACGGCGCCGGCCTCGTCCATCGAGATGTTGCGCGGACGCTCGCGCAGCGCCGCCTCGGGCAGCAGCAGGTAGCGCGCATGCGAGCCGTCTCGGGTGATGCCCACGTCGCCGCCGGAGCCGTAGACCTCGCGGCCGATCCAGGCGCTGGGTCCGGCGATCACGGTGCCGGCGAAGTCGCGGCCCGGCGTGCGCGGCCACACGGCCTTGGGCATCAGGCCCAGCGTGGCCTTCACGTCGCTGGGGTTGACGGCGGCGGCACCGACCTGCACCACCGCCATGCCGGCGGCAGGCGTGGGCGGCGGCTGGTCGACGATGGCGAGCTGCAGCGACGCGAGGTCGGCGGCCTTCTGCTCCACGCGCAGGGCGCGCGCGGGGCCGTTGACTTTGGGGTTCGAAACGGCGTTCATCGTGCGGCTCCTGCGGCCGGCAGGCCGAGCATCTGGCGCGCCTCGGCGGCGCTGGCCACCTGGCCGCCCAGACTGCGGATGATGTCGCGTGCCTTGGCCACCAGCTGGGCATTGCTTTCTGCCAGCACACCGTGCGACAGGTAGATGTTGTCTTCCATGCCCACGCGCACATGGCCACCCATGAGCCAGGCCTGGGCCACGATGGGGAACTCCATGCGGCCGATGCCGAAGGCGCTCCAGAAGGCGCCGCGCGGCAGCATGTTGCGGGCGTAGAGCAGCGTCTCGGGCGTGGGCGCGAAGCCGTACTTCACGCCCAGCACGAAGGTCCACATGCCGGGCCCGTCGAGCGTGCCGTCGGCGATCAGGTCCAGCGCCAGGTTGATGTCGCCGGAGTCGAAGATCTCCAGCTCGGGCTTGACGCCCGCCTCGCGGATCACCTTGGCCATGCGGCGCACGTTCTTCGGCGTGTTGATCACCACGTCGGGGCCGCTGTTCATGGTGTTGAGGTCCAGCGAGCAGACGTCGGGCTTGATCAGCGCGATGTGCTCGACGCGTCGCTCGGGCGGCAGCAGCGAGGTACCGGGGGCGTAGACCTTGGGGTCGTCCTCGCTCGGCACGAAGCGCCCGCCGGGGCCCGTGGTGAGGTTGATGACGAGTTCGCGGTCGTGGCGGCGGATGCGCTCGACCACCTCGCGGTAGAGCGCCACCTCCATCGACGGCTTGCCGGTGCCGGGGTCGCGCACATGGATGTGCACCTGGCCCGCGCCCGCCTCGGCCGCGGCCAGGCATTCGTCGGCGATCTGCGTGGGGGTGATGGGCAGATGCGGGGTCTGCTCGGGCTTCACCAGGTTGCCCGTCACGGCACAGGTAATGAGTGTCTTGTTCACAGGTGCCGTCCTCCGTCCACCACGATGCGCGTGCCGGTCACGAAGCGCAGGGTGGTGGCCAGCGCCTCGACGGTGGCGGCCACGTCGTCGGGCAGGCCGATGCGGCCCAGCGGCGTGGTGGTGGCCATCTTGGCCTTGAAGTCCTCGCCGCGGCCGGGCACGAAGGCCGACTCCACCGCGCCGGGCGAGACCGACACCACGCGCACGGCCGGCGCCAGCGCCTTGGCCAGCGCGTCGCCCACCACGTCCAGGCCGGCCTTGGCGGCCACATAGGCCAAGTTGCTGCCCACGCCGGTGAAGCCGGCGATGGAGGAGACGTTCACGATCAGCCCGTCGCCGCTGGCCTTGAGCAGCGGCACGAAGGCGCGGATGGTGGCGAACACGCCGCGGAAGTTGGCCTGCAGCAGCTCGTCGATCAGTTCGTCGGTCAGGCCGTCGAGGTCGGCCGCCGGCACCGGCCGTGTATGGCCGGCGCTGTTGACCAGGATGTCGCAGCGGCCGTGATCGGCCTTCACCTGCGCGGCGGCGGCCTGCAGGCTGGCGCTGTCGACGATGTCGGCGCGCAGCGCGCTGTGGCGCTGGCCCTCGGCCGAGGGCAGGGCCGCGGCGCGGGCGTCGGCGTCCTCGGCCTTGCGGTGCAGCAGCACGCAGGTGGCGCCCAGGGCGGCCAGGCGCTGCGCGCTGGCATAGCCGATGGCGCCCAGCCCGCCGGTGATGACGGCCACCTTGCCGTCCAGGCGTGAAACAGGGGTGAAGCTCATGGTCTTGCAGTCATGAAGAAGAGGGTTGAAAGAGGAAGAGGGGTCAGGGAATCGGCGGACGCGGGAACTTGGTCTCGCCCGGCTCCAGCTGGAAGTCGTAGGCCAGCGTGGCGCTCTGCCCATCGGGCTGCAGCGCATAGCGGCCGATCAGCCGGCGCGTGACGCCGAAGGTCGGGTCGCTTTCGAGGTTCTCGTCGTCGTCGGCATAGACCTGGCTGACCAGCACCTTGAAGCCGGGCTTGCTCACCATGAAGTGCAGGTGCGCCGGCCGGTTGGGGTGGCGGCGCTGGGCCTTCAGCAGCACGCCGCAGGGCCCGTCCACCGGCACGGGGTAGCCGGCGGGCCGCACGCTGCGGAAGTGGTAGCGGCCCTCGGCATCGGTGCGGAAGCGCCCGCGCAGGTTCATGTTCTCCTGCGTCGGGTCCTGGTTCTCGTACAGGCCGACGGGCGAGGCCTGCCACACGTCCACCATGGCATCGGCCAGCGGTCGGCCCTGGCCGTCACGCACCACGCCCGAGACGAACAGCGGCACGCCCGGCGTGCCCGAGCGCGCGATGGAATCGCCGCAGGCGCAGTCCGGCGCATTGGCGCGCCAGAAGGGGCCGAGCAGGGCAGAGGGCGACTCGCCCTGCGGATCCTGGTTGTTCTGCAGCGCCACCAGGGTCGAGATGCCCAGGATGTCGGCGGCCAGCACCACCTCGTTCTTCTTCTCGCCGGTGGCCTGGCCGATGGCGACGATGAAGTCCAGCGCCTGCTCGAACTCCTCTTCGCTGAGCTTCACCTCCTGCACGAAGGCATGCAGGTGGCGGGTGAGCGAGGCGATCACCTCGCGCAGCCGGGGGTTGGGGGTACGGGCCATCGCGTCCAGGGCGATGGGCAGGACCGAGTCGGGGGTCGTCACGATGTTCATGACCGGGGGCTCCGTGTGCAAACGTTTGCACATTATTGGTTCTGACCTGGCGCAAAGCAAAGGGCACAATCGCAGCATTGATCCTCTTGACAGCACGACCGCCGTACGGCAAACGTTTGCACGAATGAAAGCCGCCAAGCCGCCCAAAGTCACCATCCGCGATGTCGCCACCGCCAGCGGCGTGCATGTGTCGACCGTCTCGCGCGCCCTCGATCCGGCGCGGCGCCAGCGCATCAGCAAGGAGGTGCTGGCGCTGGTGGAAGAGACGGCGCGCCGCCTGGGCTACCAGCCCAACCGCGCGGCCTCGGCGCTGCGCACCGGGCGCACCCACACCATCGGCGTGCTGCTGCCCGACATCACCAACCCGGTGTTCCCGCCCATCCTGCAGGGCATCGAGGCCGCGGCGGCAGCGCGCGGCTACTTCGTCTTCGTGGCCAACGTGGGCGACCCGCAGCTCGCGCAGCCCATCCTGGCGCGCATGAAGGCCCAGCAGATCGACGGCCTGGTGATGGCCATTGCGCTGCGCGAAGACCCGCTGATCGACTTCGTGCGCGACAGCGGCATGCATGCGGTGATGGTCAACCGCGCCGACGAGAGCGGACGGCTGCCCGCCGCGGTGAGCGACGACCGCCTGGCCATGAAGCTGGCCGTCGACCACCTCGTGGCCCTGGGCCATCGCCGCATCGCGCACCTGGCCGGCCCGCAGACCGTGCCCACCGGCGTGGGCCGCCGCCAGGGCGTGGAGCAGGCGCTGCGCGACCACCGCCTGCCCGCGCCGCGCATCGTCGAATGCGACAGCTACAGCCGCGAGGCCGGCCAGCAAGCCATGCGCGTGCTGCTGGAAAGCAGCGGCAAACGGCCCGAAGCCGTGGTCTGCTGCAACGACCTGGTGGCGCTGGGCGCCTACGACGTGCTGCGGGCGGCGGGCCTGCGCATTCCGCGGGACATCTCCATCACCGGCCACAACGACATGCCGCTGGTGGACATGGTCGATCCGCCGCTCACCACCATCCGCCTGCCGCACCGCGAGCTGGGCTGGCAGGCGGCGGAGATGCTGTTCCAGGCCATCGAGGGCCAGGCGCTGCTGGCCTCCACGGTGGTGCTGCGGCCCGAGCTGGTGGTGCGGGCGTCGACGGCGGCGCCTGCGGCGGCCTGAGCGGCTTCTTCTGCCGAGTTAGCGCTGCACCGCCAACCCCAGCTGCCGAATGATCCCGCCCCAGGCGTCGTAGGTGGAGCGCGTGAGCGCCGCCAGTTCGCGCGGGCTGGAGGCCTCGGCCTCGTAGGCGCCCTGGCGGAAGAAGGCGCGCGTCTCCGGCTGCGACAGCACCTTGGCGAGCGCAGCGCTCAAGGTGTCGACCACCGCGGGCGGCATGCCGGCCGGGCCGTAAAAACCCAGCCAGCTCGGCATGTCGACGCCGGTGATGCCCTGCTCGCCCATGGTGGGCACATCGGGCAGCAGCGGACTGCGCTTGGGCGCAGCCACCGCCAGCATGCGCACCTTGCCGGTGGCGCTGTTCTGGATGGCGTTGGGTGCTGCGTCGAAATAGAACTGCACCCGGCCCGCGAGCACGTCGCGCGCCGCATCGGCACCGCCCTTGTAGGGCACATGCACGGCGTCCAGCCCGGCCTGGCGGCAGAAGGCCTCGCCATAGATGTGCGACGAGGTGCCGGCGCCGAAGGAGGCATAGCTCACCGTGCCCGGATGGGCCCGCACATAGGCCACCAGCTCCTGCACAGTGTGCACCGGCAGGCTGCTGTGGGCCGTCAGCACCAGCGGGCCGCGCGCGCCCAGGGAGATGGGCGTCAGGTCCTTGAAGGGGTCGTAGCGCACCTGCGCCAGCGTCTGCGGGTTCTGCGCCACCACCGAAGAGGGCGCGTACATCAGCGTGTAGCCGTCGGGCGCGGCGCGGATCACCTCCTCGGTCGCGAGGATGAAGCTGGCGCCGGGCCGGTTCTCGACGATGACCGGGATGCCCAGCACATCGGGCAGCCGGTTGGCGACGAAGCGGGCCTGCGCGTCCGACGCGCCACCGGCAGCCAGGCCCAGCACGATGCGCAGGGTGCGTCCCGGCTGGGGAAAGGACGCCGGCGCGGCCCGCACCACCGGCCAGGGCGAGAGCGCCAGCGCGGTGGCCAGACCTGTCAGGGCGCGGCGGCGAGAGAAGGAAGGGGTGGGGATCGTGCTCACGGAAGGTCCTCGGAAATCGCGTCGGGCGTACAGGGGCGTGCGTGCGCTCACTGGGCCGCCTGCAGGCCGACCTGGCGCACCATCGCGCCCCATTGCTCGTAAGTGCGACGGGTCAGCTGCGCAAAGGCCTCGGGGCTGTTGGCGCCCGCCTCGTACCCGCCGTCGCGGTAGAACTTGCGCACCTCCGGCAGCGCCAGCACCTGGGCCAGCGCGGCATTGAGCCGCTGCACGGTGGGCGCCGCCATGCCCGCCGGGCCGTAGAAGCCCAGCCAGCTCGGCAGGTCCAGCCCGGTAAAGCCCTGCTCCGACAGCGTGGGCACATCCGGCAGGGCCGGGATGCGCTGCTCGGCCGCCACGGCCAGGATGCGCACCTTGCCGCTGCTGGCCGCGATGACGGCCGACGAGGCCGAGTCGAACATGAAGGGCACGCGGCCGGCCATCAGGTCCTTGGCCGCGTCGGAGCCGCCCTTGTAGGGCACATGCACCGAGTCGATGCCCGCCTTGCGCACGAAGGCCTCGCCGTAGATGTGCGAGGAGGTACCCGCGCCGAAGGAGGCGTAGCTCGTCTGGCCCGGCCGCGCCTTCACATAGGCGACCAGCTCGGCCACGTTGGCCGCCGGCACGCCGCTGCTGATCGACAGCACCAGCGGACCGCGACCGCCCAGCGAGATGGGCGTGAAGTCCTTGAACGGGTCGTAGGGCACCTTGGCGAAGGTGTGGGGGTTCTGCGCCATGGTGGAAGAGGGCGCATACAGCAGCGTGTGCCCATCGGGCAGGGCGCGCGCCACCTCGCTGGCGGCCAGCATGGTGCTGGCGCCGGGGCGGTTGTCCACCAGCACCGGCGTGCCGAGCACCTCGCCCAGGTG
Source organism: Pseudacidovorax intermedius (assembly GCF_003350475.1). GTDB lineage: Bacteria > Pseudomonadota > Gammaproteobacteria > Burkholderiales > Burkholderiaceae_C > Xenophilus > Xenophilus intermedius. The sequence goes on along the minus strand of NZ_QQAV01000005.1, from coordinate 48,773 downwards.
CTTGGCCACGATGCGCGCCTGCGCGTCGGTGCCGCCGCCCGCGGTGAAGCCGACCACGATGCGGATTGGCTTGCCGTCGACCGGGAAGGCAGGGCCGGCCGCCAGTGCGGAAGGCGTCAGGCATGCCAGGGCCGGCACGGCAGCCGCGAACGCCAGCAGGCGCGCGAGCGCGCGGCGGCGCATGGCATGAGGAAGCGAGGGACGAGGTCGCATGAAGTCTCCGGATTTCCGTTTTGCACAGACTATCTTTCCGATAACCGGCTTTTAATGACCGTGTTAACCCTCGATTCAGCGTCATTTGATTGACTTTATGGACCTCATGTCCAAAAAATGAACCCACTTTGACCGACGCCGCCATGAAAACCATCGTCCGCTCCGACGAGCGCATCCTCAGCTCCGACATCTTCGACCGCGATGCCCGCGTGGTCCGGCCCGACCATGGCTTCTGGGACGAGCCCGGCCGCCGGGTGCCCATCTACCACCGCTGCGGCGTGCTGGTGGTGGGCGGCGGCCCGTCGGGCACGGCGGCGGCCGCAGCAGCAGCACGGGCCGGTGCCGACGTGGCCCTGCTGGAGCGCTACAACCACCTGGGCGGCCTGTCGACCGGTGGGCTGGTGATCTGGATCGACCGCATGACCGACTGGGAAGGCCAGCCGGTGATCCGCGGCTTTGCCGAGGAGCTGTTCGACCGCCTGCCGGCCGATGCCGTGGCCGGTCCGGCGCGCGAGGATTGGGGCTCGCAGGACCCGGCCAAGGCGGCCCACTGGTCGCAGCGCACCGCGGCCTACCACGGTGTCGTCACCTGGTCGCCCACGGTGGACCCGGAGCGGCTCAAGCTGCTGAGCCAGGAGATCGTGCTCGAACGCCAGGTCAAGCTCATCTACCACTCCTGGGCAGCGGTGCCCATCGTGCAGGACGGCCGGGTGCGCGGCGTGGTGTTCGAGAGCAAGGAAGGCCGCATGGCCATCATGGCCGACGTGGTGGTGGACGCCACTGGCGACGGCGACCTCTTCGCACGGGCGGGTGCCGCCTTCGTCAACGACATCGAAGAGGCCGACGTGCACCACTGCATGAACACGTCCTGGCTCTTCGGGGGCGTGGACATGAAGCGCTGGATCGACTTCAAGGCCGGCCAGCCCGAGGCCTTCTCGCAGTTCATGGCGCAGGGGCGCGAGGCCATCGGCCTGTTCGAGCGGCCCTTCGTCTCCTGGCGCGACGACATCGCGCTCTTCATGGGTCCGCGGCAGACCGGCTACTCGGCGCTGGACGTGGACGACCTGACCGCCGTGGAGGTGCGCTCGCACCGCACCATGGCCGCGCACCTGGACTTCTTCCGCGCCCATGCGCCCGGCTTCGAGAACGCCTTCCTGATGCTGAGCGCGCCGCAGATCGGCGTGCGCCATGCGCGCCGGCTGGTGGGCACGGGCGCCGTGCTGCGCAGCCAGTGGCCGGACGGCGTTCCGCTGGCGGACGAGATCGGCGTCTCGCCCGCGGTGTCGCCCAAGTTCCCCAACATCTCCATTCCCTATGGCGCGCTGGTGCCCCAGTCGCTGGACGGGCTGCTGGCCTGCGGGCGCCACATCTCCTGCGACCGCAACTCGCACGGCTTCATGCGCGAGATCCCGCAGTGCTGGATCACCGGCCAGGCTGCGGGCGTGGCGGCGGCGCTGGCCTCGCGCGGCGGCATCGCGCCGCGCGACGTGGACATCGGCGCCCTGCAGTCGGCCCTGATCGCGCAGGGCGTCTACCTGCGGCCTGGCGCGCCCGCCCGTGCGGCGGCCAAGGCTGGCGAGACCGCCACCACGGACTGAACACCGGCGTGGCGCGCGCATGACGATCTACAGTGGCCGGTCCTCCTCAGCCGCATCCGCATTCCTGCCCATGACGCCCTCCGACAAGGCCGCCGTGCCCGATTCCTCCGACCTGCGCGCCGAACGCGGCGACACCGTCAGCGCGCTGGAGCGCGGCCTGTCGCTGCTGCGCTGCTTCAGCGAAGACCGGCCCGTGCTGGGCCATGCCGAGATGGCGCGCATGACCGGCATTCCCCGGCCAACCGTCAACCGGCTCGTGGCCACGCTGCTGGCCAACGGCATGCTCAAGCCGGCTGCCGTGGCCGACCGCTTCATGCTGGGCCCGGGCGTGGTGTCGCTGGCGCGCGTCTTCCTCGGCAGCCTGGACGTGCGCGCCGTGGCCCGGCCGCACATGCAGGCGCTGGCGGAGGAGGGCGGGGCCTCGGTGTACCTGGCCGTGCGCGACGGCATGGAGATGGTGCTGATCGAGGCCTGCCGGCCGCGCTCGTCCATGCTCTCGCCGCGGCTGGACGTGGGCTCGCGCGCGCCGCTGCCCAACTCGGCGCTGGGCCGTGCCTACCTGGCGGCACTGACGCCCGCCGCGCGCGAGCAGCTCATCGACTCCATGCGGCTGCTGCGCGGCCCGGAGTGGGACGCCATCGCCCAGCCGCTGCAGCGGGCCCTGGCGCAGGCCTCGCGCACCGGCTGGACGCTGTCGCTGGGCGAGTTCCACCGCGAGATCAACTCGGTGTCGGTGCCGCTCATCGGACCGGGCGACGAGGTGATGGCGCTCAACGCCGGCGGCGCCGCCTTCGTGTTCACCGAAGAGCGGCTGCGCGAAGAGGTCGGTCCGCGCCTGCGCGAGCTGGCCCGGCAGATCGCCCGCGAGATCGGTGGGCGGCTGCCGCTGGAGGCGGACGCTGCATCGCCGCCCTGAGGGCCTGCACGCCCCACGACTGCACAACAACAAAAGACCCGAGACAAGGACCCGCCCCATGCACCTGAGCGACGAAGAGAAAGCCATGTACGACGGCCGCGATGGCCCGGCCGTGCAGAAGGCCATGGACCTGCTGGTGCGGTACGGCGAAGCGTTGGGGGCCGAGCGCCTGGTGGAGACGCGCAACGTCTGCGCCACCATCACCTCCACCACGCCCTTCCAGCGCGATTTCGCGCAGACCCGCGGCGGCATGGACGCGGTGTTCTCCGAATTCAGCCTGGACAGTCCGGAGGTGGTGCCGATCCCGAAGTTCAAGGTCTTCACCAGCCACCTGCAGCTGGGCTTCGACCCCGGCCAGCCCGAGCGCATGGGCATCGACACGCAGACCCTGCAGTTCTACGAGCGCAGCGAGCGCCATGCCGCCGGCCTGGGTGCGCAGATCATGAACACCTGCACGCCCTACCAGGTGGGCAACGTGCCCACCCGCGGCGAGCACTGCGCCTGGATGGAGTCGTCGGCGGTCGTCTACTGCAACTCGGTGCTGGGTGCCCGCACCAACACCGAAGGCCGCGAGAGCTGCGGCGCGGCCATGCTCACCGCGCGCATCCCCGACTGGGGCTACCACCGCGACGAGAACCGCCATGCCACCCACCTCGTCGAGCTGGACGTGGAGGTCGAATCGGTGCAGGACTGGGGCCTGCTCGGCTACTTCATCGGCGAGCAGGTGCAAAGCGGCGTGCCCGTGGTGCACCGGCGCGGGGGCGACATCGGCCGCGCGCCCAACCTGCCGCGGCTCAAGCACTTCGGCGCGGCGGCTGCGTCCTCCGGCGGCGTGGAGCTGTTCCACCTGGTCGGCATCACGCCCGAGGCGCCGACGCTGGAACATGCGCTGGGCGGCAAGAAGCCCATGGAGGTCCTGCGCTATGGCCCGGCCGAACGTCGCGCCGCCTACGAGCGGCTCAACACCACCGCGCGCGAGGCCGAGATCCAGTACGTGATGCTGGGCTGCCCGCACTACACCATCGAGCAGATCTGGGAAGCCGCCCAACTGCTGGAAGGCCGGCGCCTGCATGCCGACGTGCAGCTGTGGATCTTCACGCCGCGCGCCATCAAGGCGCTGGCCGACCGCAGCGGCCACACCCGCATCATCGAAGAGGCGGGCGGCGTGCTGATGACCGACAGCTGCTCGGCCATGAGCCGCGCCGTGCCGCCGGGCACCCGCGCCGTGGCGCTGGACTCGGCCAAGCAGGCGCACTACCTGCCGGCCATCCTGGGCGTGCAGGCGTGGTTCGGCAGCACAGCCGAGTGCATCGAGGCCGCCTGCACCGGCCGCTGGCAAGGCGGTCTGAAGTGAAACACCCCCCATGCCGCTTCGCGGCTCCCCCCTCTCTCGCGCCCTCGGCTTGGAGGGGGGCGCACCCGCAGGCCTGGCAAAGCCAGTTCCTGGGGTGCCCTGGCTTGGCCTGCTCCGCGGCCACTCGATCATGAGCGACCGTCACGACACGGCACCGAACCCGGCGCCCGACTTGGTGCTGCACGGCCGCAAGGTGGTCGGCGGCGTGGTCGAGGCCGAGGCGCTGGTCACGCACGAGCGCATCTCGGGCTGGGGCGGCATCGATCCGCGCACCGGCACCGTCATCGAGATCGGCCATGCACTGCGTGGCCAGAGCTTCGCCGGCAAGGTGCTGGTGTTCCCGGGCGCCAAGGGCTCCTCGGGCTGGTCGGCCATGTTCCACACGGCGCGGCTGCTCAAGGCGGCGCCCGCGGCCTTCCTGTTCAACGAGATGACCACGAAGATGGCGCTGGGCGCGGTGGTCAGCCACGCCCCCGCGCTCACCGACTTCGACCGCGATCCGCTGGCCTGCATCGAGACGGGCGACCGCGTCCGCGTCGATGCCGAGCGCGGCACGGTGGAAGTGTTCAAGCGGCCCCCCGCCGCCCACGATGGAGACCCGCCTGCATGACCGAACGACGACGCCCGCTGCGCAGCAACTTTCCGCGCGGCTCCTACCTCTGGTCGGTGCGCAATGCGCACTGGCGCGCCCTGGGCATTCCCGAGGCCGATTGCGAGAAGCCCAAGATCGCGGTGGTCAACAGTTCCTCCGAGCTGGCCGCCTGCTTCAGCCACCTGGACCGCGTGGCCCAGGTGCTGAAGGACGCGATCCGCGCCGCCGGCGGCGTGCCCTTCGAGATCCGCACCGCGGCGCCCAGCGACTTCATCACCGGCGCCGGTGCCCGCGGCGCCTACATGCTGGCGGCGCGCGACCTGGTGACCAACGACATCGAGGTGGCCGTCGAAGGCGCGCAGCTCGACGGCATGGTGTGCCTGACCTCCTGCGACAAGACGGTGCCCGGCCAGCTGATGGCCGCCGCGCGGCTCAACATCCCGACGCTGATGGTGCCCTGCGGCTACCAGCCCAGCGGCGAATGGCAGGGCCGGCATGTCGACATCGAGGACGTGTTCATCGGCGCCATGCATGCGGTGACCGGCAACCTGCCCGTCGACGACCTGGTGGGCATGAGCCGCGAGGCCATCCGCGGCCCGGGCGTGTGCTCGGGCATGGGCACGGCCAACTCCATGCACATCGTCTGCGAGGCGCTGGGCATGGCCCTGCCGGGCAGCGCACCCGTGGCGGCGCTGGGCGACAAGATGATGGCGGACGTGCGCGCCGCCGGCACCCGCATCGTCCACATGGTGTGGGACGACCTCAAGCCGCGCGACATCCTGGTGCCCGGCGCCTTCGCCAACGCGGTGCGCGCCGTGCTGGCGGTCGGTGGCTCGCTCAACTGCGCCAAGCATCTGCAGGCGGTGGCGACCGAAGGCGACTGCGGCGTGGATGTGTACGGCCTGTTCGACCAGCTCGGCCCGAAGACGCCGGTGCTGGCCGGCGTGCGCCCCGTGGGCGAGCAGACCATCGAGGCCTTCGAGGCCGCCGGCGGCTGTCGCGCGCTGATGAAGCAGCTGGCACCGCTGCTGGACCTGGGCGCACTCACCGTCACCGGTGCGACGGTGGCCGACAACCTGCGCCATGCCGAGGTGGCCGAGACCGATGTGATCCGCCCCATCGACCGGCCGGTCAGCGCCCATCCCGCCATCGTGCTGCTGCGCGGCAACCTGGCGCCGGAGTCGGGCCTCATCAAGGCCGGCATCGGCGAGCGCAAGGTGCGGCGCTTCACGGGCCCCGCGCTGTGCTTCTGGAGCAGCGACGAGGCCATCGCCGCGCTGAAGGACGGCCGCATCCAGCCGGGCCAGGTGGTGGTAATGCGCGGCGCCGGCGTGCGCGGCGGGCCGGCCATGGGCGGGGGCGCTTCGCGCGTGGTCTTCGCCATCGACGGCGCGGGCCTGGGCGACCAGGTGGCGCTGCTGACCGACGGGCATCTCTCGGGCCTGGTGTGCAAGGGCCTGGTCGTGGCCGAGGTGGCGCCCGAGGCAGCCCTCGGCGGTCCCCTGGGCCTGGTGCGCGACGGCGACCTCGTCACCATCGACCTGGACGAGCGGCGGCTGGCCGTGGACCTCACCGACGCTGAACTCCAGCAGCGGCGCGACACCTGGCAACCACCGCCGCCGCAGCATGACCGCGGCTGGCTGCAGCAGTACCGCCGCATGGTGGGCCCGCTGCCGCAGGGCGCGGTGATGGTGCGCAGCGAAGCGCCCATCGCGCCTGGCCGCTGAAGGCCGGCGCCCTTCTTCTCTGTCTTCCCTGTTTCAGGCCGCCGGTCGATGGTGGCCGGGGCGCCCGTGCGCGCCTTTTGACAACGAAAGGAATCGACGATGCGACGCAGAACCTTGCTGGGCGCCAGCGGCGCGCTGGCCGCCCTGTCCGTGGGCACCACCGCCACCCAGGCCGCCACCGACGGCTATCCCAACCGCCCGCTGCGGCTGCTGGTCGGCTTCTCGCCGGGCGGGGGTGCGGACTCGCTCACCCGCGTGATCGCCGAAGGCCTGGGCCGCGAACTGGGCCAGCAGGTGGTGGTGGACAACCGCCCCGGCGCCGACGGCGTGATCGCCGCGCAGGCCGTCTCGGCCGCGGCGCCGGACGGCTACACGCTGCTCATGGGCACCAATACCGCGATGGTGGCGGCCCCCACGGTGCGGCCCAAGCCGCCCTACGACCCCTTCAAGGCCTTCACGCCCATCAGCTCGGCCGGGCAGTTCTCGATGTTCCTGGTGGTGCCGGCGAGCCTGCCCGTGCGCAGCGTGGACGAGTTGCTGGCCTGGATCGACAGCGGCAAGGGCGCGCCCTACAACTCGGCCTCCAGCAACAGTGCGTCGGAGCTGGCCATGCTGCAGCTGCTGGGCAAGCGGCCGGTGGTCAATGCCCGCTACAAGGGCGACTCGCAGGCCATGACCGACCTGCTGGGCGGCCAGGTTCAGATGATGTTCACCACCGGCACCCTGGCGCCCGGCTTCGTCAAGGAGGGCCGCATCCGCGCGCTGGTCACCCTGCTGCCCAAGCGCAGCGAGCTGCTGCCCCAGGTGCCCACCGCCACCGAGCTGGGCCTGGGCAAGCTCACCATCACGCCCTGGGCGGGCTTCTTCGGGCCGCCGGGGCTGCCGCCTGCGCTCACGCAGCGCCTGTCCGAAGCACTGCAGCGCACGCTGGCCCAGCCGGGGGTACGCGCCCAGCTGGCGGAACAGGCCTTCGACGGGCATGGCATGTCGCCCGAGCAGTTCGCCCGCTTCTTCCGGGTGCAGTACGACGCCTTCGGCGAGACGCTGCGGTCCAGCGGCATCAAGTTCGAGTAGCCGGCGTCGCGGGCGGCGGCACCGTGCTGCGCCCGTCGTGGAACACGCGCGTCACGCAGGTACGCAGCCACTGGTGCGCCTCGTCACCCTCGTGGCGGGGATGCCAGGCCATGCGCGTGGGCTCGGTCTGCACTGCCACCGGCAGCTTGAACAAGGCGAGGCCCAGCGGCTCGGCCATCTTGCGGGCGGTGCGGGCGGAGGCGGTGGCCACCAGGTCGGAGCGCGAGGCGGCGATCAGGGCCGTGAAGGTGCTGGGCACCAGCAGGGCCACGTCGCGCGCCAACCCCGCCTCGGCCAATGCGCGATCCACGGAGGCGGGCTCGCCCGCGCGGGGCGAGGTGTCGACGTGGCGGGCGCCGGCGTAGCGCGCCAGCGTCATGCGGCCCTTGAGCAGCGGATGACCGGCGCGTGCCGCACCCACCAGCGGCTGCGCAGCCAGCAGCACGGCCTGGGCACGGGTGTCGGCCCGGCGCACGGCGCCGATCTCCAGGTCGATGCGGCCCTCGCGCAGGGCGCCAGGGTCGTGGGGTGCTTCGGGCAGCCACTGCAGGCTGGCGTGCGGCATGCGCTCGGCCAGCGCCTGGGCGATCACGACGCCATAGGCCACGGCCCAGCCCTCGGGCGCACGCACGACGAAGCGGCGCGGCTGGGCCTGCCAGTCCTGTCCTGCCGTGGCGCGCAGCGCCTGGGCCTGGACCAGCAGCTGGCGCACCGGCTCCGCCAGCGCCAGGGCGCGCGGGGTAGGCACCAGCCGGCGGCCCGCACGCACGAGGATCGGGTCCTCGAACACCTCGCGGATGCGCGCCAGGGTGTGGCTCATGGCGGGCGTGCTCAGGTGCATGCGCGTCGCGGCGGCCGTGACGCTGCCCGTGGCCAGCAGGGCGTCAAGGGCGGCCAGCAGGTTGAGGTCGTACTGTTTCATCGGGCGAAACCATCGATTTCGGACATTGCACTGTACGGAATCGACGAGCATCCGGACACTGCGGCGCATCGCCCATCCCCGGAGCTTCTCCCGCCATGCCGCCGCCCGTTGCCGTGCCGTCGCCCTCGTCCGACTTCCCGCCCGCCCGCCAGCAGCGCATCGCCTTCGCGATGCTCATGCTCACCCTGGCCATGGCGGCGCTGGACCAGACCATCCTGTCCACCGCGCTGCCGGTGATGGCGCGCGAGTTGCCCGGGAGATGGCCGCTCGCCTGGGCCTTCTCCTCGTACCTGCTGGCCGCCACGGTGGTCATCACGCTCTACGGGCGCCTGGCGGACCTGCTGGGCACCCGGCGCGTGCTGCTGTGGGCGCTGGGGCTGTTCCTGCTCGGTTCGCTGGCGTGCGGCGCCAGCCGCAGCGTGGCCCAGCTCGTGCTGGCGCGCGCCGTCCAGGGTGCAGGCGGTGGGGGCCTGATGACGCTGGCCATGCTCAGCGTGGCGAGCCTCTTTCCGCTGGAGCAGCGGCCCCGCTTCCAGTCGCTGCTCGGGGCGGCCTACGGCATCGCGACGCTGTTCGGTCCGCTGCTGGGCGGCACGCTGGTGGAGCACCTGACCTGGCACTGGGCCTTCTGGCTCAACGTGCCGCTGGCCTTGCTGGCCGCGGGCCTGCTGGCCATGACGCTGCCGGCCGGGCGTCGGCATGGCGCGGCCGACGCCCGCATCGACTGGCCGGGCGGTGCGCTGCTGGCCGGAGCGCTGGTGCTGCTGTTGCTGGCCACGCAGCGCGGGCGGCTGGGCCTGCCGCCGGCGCTGGGGCTGGGCCCGTTGCTGGCGGGCGGGCTGGCGTTGGCCGCGCTCTTCCTGTGGCGGCAGCAACGGGCCGCGCATCCGCTCCTGCCGCTGTCGCTCTTTGCGCCTGCGGCCTACCGGGCCACGAGCCTGATGGCCATGGCCTCGGGGGTGGCGCTGTACGCCGCGGTGGCCCTGCTGCCGCCGTACCTGCAGGACCGCCTGCACCTGTCGCCCATCGGATCGGCCTGGCACCTGCTGCCGCTGATGGCCGGCGTCACCTTCGCCGCCATCGGCAGCGGACGCCTTCTGCGTGCCCGCCGCTCGCCGGTCACCGTGGCCCGCGCGGCCTGCGCGTCGATGGTGCTGGGCTTCGTGCTGCTGGCGGGTGCCCTGCAGTGGTGGCCGACGCAAGCGCTGGCGCTGTCGCTCGGCCTGCTGCCGCTGGGCATCGGCCTGGGGCTGGTCTTTCCGGTGGTGACGGTGGTGTCGCAGCGGACCTCGCCCGCGCAGCACCTCGGCATTGCGACGGCCGTGCCCGTGATGCTGCGCAGCCTGGGCGGCGCGGGCGGCGTGGCCCTGCTGGCGGCGCTGCTGGTGCACATGGTGGAGGCGGAGATGGCCACGGTCACGGCAGTGGCAGCGGCCGCGCCCGTCGGGCTCGCATCGCCGGCTGTGGCGCAGGCGCTGACCGGCGCCCACGGGCATGGGCTGCGGTCCGTCTTCCTGATCGCCGGGCTGGCCGTGCTGGGCGCCGGACTGTGCACCCGCTGGCTGCCCGTGCGGCTGACGCCCGCAGCCGACAGCGCGGGCAGGCCCGCCGCCCGCCCCGCGGCGTGATGGCGTTCAGCCGATGAGCGCCGAAGGCGCGGCCCCGTGCGGCGCCGGCGCGTCCGCCGCCCGCATGCGCCCTCGCACCCACAGCGAGAGCTGGGCCGGGGGCAGCGCGGGGCTGAACACGTAGCCCTGCAGCTCGTCGCAGCCCAGGCGCACCAGCGCCTCGCACTGGGCCTGGGTCTCGACGCCCTCGGCCACCAGCCGCATGCCCAGCGCATGGGCCAGGTCGACCGCGGCCTTGACCACGATCTGCACGGCAGGGTCGGCCGCCACGTTCTGCACGAAGTAGGCGTCGATCTTCAGCTCGTTCGCCGGCACGCGCCACAGCCGGCTGAGCGAGGAGTAGCCCGAGCCGAAGTCGTCGATCGACAGGCCGAAGCCGCGCTGGCGCAGCACGCGGAAGAAGTCGTCGGCCGCGCCACTGGCGGCCAGCGACCAGCTTTCGGTGATCTCGAAGCTCAGCTGGTCGGGCTGCAGTCCGTGCTCGCGCATCTGCTCGTCGAAGTAGTCGGCCAGCGAGGGACTGTCCAGTTGCAGCGGCGACAGGTTGATGGAGGCAGCGATCCGCAGCCCTTCCGTTCGCTGCCAGTCGGCCAGCTGGCGGCACACGGCACGCACCACCCAGCGGCCCAGCTGCACGATCAGCCGGTGGCGCTCGCAGAAGGCGATCAGGTCCTCCGGCGGCACCCAGCCCACGCGGGGGTGGTGCCAGCGCACCAGGGCCTCCACGCCACTGAGCCGGCCGTCGCAGGCATGCAGCTTGGGCTGGTAGTGCACCTCCAGCTCCTCGCGCTGCAGCGCCTGGGCCAGATCTGCCTGCCATCCGCCCACGGGCCGGACCTGCCGGCGGCGACCGGACTGCAGACCATGGCGGAAGGCGTCGGGCATGAGATCAAAAACGCGACCCGAAGTCGATCGGGAAATCCTTGTCCGGATGGTCCGGCGCGCGCGACGGCGGCGCCAGCTCGTCCGGGCCCAGCGGCGCATGGAAGTCGGTGTTGAAGGCCAGGTCGTCGCGCACATGCACGGCGTCGCCGTCGCGCTGGACCACGCCGCGCTCCTCCAGCTCCTTGAGCACCTTGTTGACCATGGGCCGCGACAGCCCGGCGTAGGAGGCGATCACGCCCTGCGAGATGCGGCGGTCGAAGGCATGGTCGCCCTCGGGCGCCAGCTGCGTGAGCTCCTGCAGCACGCGGCCGACCAGGTGCTCGGCCGACATGGTGGTGCGGCGGCGGATCTGCTTGCGCAGCGCCAGCATCTGCCTGCACTGCATCTGCATCAGCACCAGCGGCACGCTGGGGTAGCTCTCGCACAGGCGCCGCAGGGTCCACAGCGGCATCACGTAGACCGAGGAGGGCAGGGCGGCGATCAGGCTCAGGTCGGACGGCTGCTTCGGTCCGTCCAGGGGCGCGCCCAGGTGCAGGTCGTCGGGGCTGAGGAAGTTGGTGGTGACGGTCGCGTCGTTGGGGCCGGGCACCACCACGCGCAGCAGGCCCGAGCCCACGCAGTACAGGGCGTCGATGTCGTCGCCCACGTTCAGGACGACCTCGTTGCGGCGGAAGTTGCGCAGCTCGATCAGCCGCACCAGCGCCTCGCGCGCACGGGGCGGTACCGACGAAAGCAGAGGGTGGATGTACATCAGTCGTCTCCTGCACGAGGCCACGGCCCGCGCAGCAGCTTCACGTCAAACCGGATTTCGGGGAAGAGGTGCCCGGCAGGCACCCAGCGTCGCTGCTGCCGGCCACGCAAGCACCTTTCAGGCCGCACGGGCGCGGTGCGCCCCATTGGCGCACGGATCTTCAGAGCGACGGGGCCGCCGAACGCAGCCAGCGGCCGCTGCCTGGCGGGCGGCCCGGCGGCCGGGTGCCCACGCCACCGAACTGGTAGCCGCCGCCCACGGCGCGCAGTGGCAGATGGCCGCCGGCAATGCGCGCGCGGCCCCGCAGGCTGCGCACCACCTGGTCGATGGCGGCGACGTCGTCGGCGAGCTGGTAGGCCGCAAAGATGGCCTGCATCGCCCCGCGGCCGAGGCGGTGGCCCCGCGTGAGGGCCAGCGACATCATCAGCAGCCGCTCTTCGCTGTTGAGCGGCATGCGCAGGCCGGCGCCGGGCAGCACCAGCGTCCAGCCCTCGTCGACCAGCCGGTGGTCGGCGAAGTTCAGGCCAGCCGCGGATGCGCCGGGGGATTCGAGTTGCTCCAGCAGCGGCGCCAGGGCGGGCTCCGCCGAGGCGGCGACGACACGGGAGTGGCGGCTCGCCTGCTCGGCGATGGCCTGCTCCAGCATCCGGTACTGGTGCTGGAGCATGAGATCCAGGCTTTCGCCCTCGTGGCAGGCGCCGTCGGCCGCAGCACCGCAGGTGCAGGCGCTGCGGGCGGCGGGCGCCTCCTTCGGGCCGCGCTCGCGCAGGCCGGCCCAGGGAGAGACCGTCCCCGGCAGCGGCGTGGGCGCGCGGACGGGGGTCATCAACGGAGGGCGCGTCTCGGGTCGCGCCCGAAGGCCGGCGAAGCTGCTCATGCGAATCTCCTCAATGCCAAAAATCGATGTGGGGCCGGGCCACCTCGGGCGCCGCCGCGGCGACCGCCAGCGGCGCCACGCGCCTCACGATGGGGCGGCCCACGGCCGCTGCCTCGCGCCGGACCGGGCTGCGGGGCACCCCGCGGCCGCAGACCCACTGCGCGCCGGCAGCCCGGGCATGCGCCAGATCCTGTTCGCCGTCGACACCGGCGACGACGGTGTGCGGCACCAGCGCTCCACAGGTGCGCACCATGTCGCGCAGCTCCTGCCGGCCGGCCTCCGAATGGCGGGCACGCAGGATGCAGAGTTCGTCCAGCACCAGCATGTCGGGCCGGCAGGCCTGCAGGCCTTCGAGGCCGATGCTGTCGCTGCCGCTGCCGAAGCGCGAGACGGCGATGCGCACGCCGCGCTCGCGCAGCTTCTGGCAGAAGGCACGGGTGGATTCCAGCGCCGGCAGCGCGGCCCGGCCGCCGATCTCGAGCGTGAAGCGGCGTGCCATGGCCGGCCGCTGTGCCAGGGCATCGAACACGCTCGTCCAGTAGGCGTCGTCCAGCGCACTCAGCGGCGAGATGCGGCAGGACAGGTGCAGGCGGGTCATCCGGTCCAGGCGGGCGAGGGTGAGCAGCACCATCGTCCGGTCGAGGTGGCGCGTGAGGTTGAGCCGCTCCAGGGCCGGCACGAAGATGTCGCTGGACAGCGCCTGCATGCCTTCGGCGATCGGCACCAGGCAGGGTGTGCCCCGCAGGCACAGGCTGTCGCCGGGCGACTGGGCGTTGGCCACCTCCTGCCAGTCCAGCGCCACACGGCTGGCGCCCAGCGCGCCGGCCAGTTCGCTGGCGGCCGACATGTCGGCGCGGAAGCGGTCGGCGGCCGCCTGCCAGCCACCGGCCGCACTCGGGCTGGGCGTGGCGACGAAATGGGCGTAGGCGGACTCTTCCGGCGTCAGCATCCGCGCCTGGTCGCCTTCGATGTCAAGCCAGTCGGCATGCAGGGCGGGCAGGCAGGCCTGGCCATCCACCGGGAAGGACTCGCGCCCGGCGCGGGCCAGCAGGCGCTCCAGCGCGGTTGCATCGCCATCGACCCACAGCACCAGGCAATCGTCGGCCACGCGTTCGGCACGCAGCGGATGGCCGAGCCACTCGCGCAGGCCATGGAGCAACTGGGCACTGAGGCTGGATGCCGCCACCGCGCCGTAGGCCTCGGCGATGGCAGCCGCGTTGGTGATCGAAAGAAAGGCCGCGCGCAGCGGCGGCGCGCTCCGGGCCGCGGCGCAGAAACCGCTTTCAGGATGAGCCGCGACAGCGCCGGCGGGCAGCGGGCCCTGCGTCAGCGCCACGGGCGGAGCGTCGTGCTCTGCACACGCGCCTCCATGCCCAATGCCGCGACTGCCCATGAACCGACTCCTTGACCTTGATGGGGCGGATCGTAGGCAGCGGGTTCCCGGCCCGCAGCCGAAACACAAGTGTTTCTGTAGCGTAGTTAACAAACGTAAATGAAGCCGGTCAGAAACAGGTCAGCGCCTGCGCCAGGCATGGCTGGTGGGAGGGTCAGACTTTGTTGACAATGCGCAGGTTGACCGCCTGAATTGATCCTCATCCTGTGCCTCATCCTTCCGACCTCCTCGCCGATCCTGACTTTTCCCGCTGGGAGAAAGAGGTGGCGTTCCGGCTCTTTGCCGACGCCTCCGGCCTCACGTTGACGGTGCCCGAGCAGGTGGCGGCCCGGCTCGGTGACCGGATCCTCTCGGGCGAGCTGGCGCCGGGCGCCCGGGTCGGCGAGCAGGAGGTGGCCGACGAATTCGCCATCAGCCGCGGCCCCGTGCGCGAGGCGATCCGCATCCTGGAGCGCGAGGGCCTGATCCAGGTGCTGCCGCGCCGCGGCGCCATCGTGGCGGTGCTGACGGCGCAGGAGTTGCGCGAGCTGTTCGAGATCCGCGCCGGCCTGTTCGACGTCGTGGTGCGCAAGGTGGCGTCGCAGCGGCCACCAGAGCTGCTGGCCCTCATGCGTGCCGGCGTGGCGCGGCTGGAGGCGCTCTCGACCTCGCCCGAGGGCGGCGACGCCTACGCGGAGACGGTGCACCGCCTGCTGCAGCTGACGGCCCGCTTTGCCGGCAATGAGCGGCTGCGCCGGATGATCGCGGCGCTGTCGCTGCAGACCCTGCGCTACAGCAAGCTGGGCCTGGCCTCGGTGGAGCGGCGACAGCAGTCGGTGCAGTTGTGGATCGAGGCCCGCGACGCGCTGGAGCAGGGCGACACCACCCGCATGATGCAACTGGCCCGGGCGCGCAGCGAGGCCTCGGCCGAAGAGGCAGCGCGCCGCCTCGAAGAACTGGCCGGCGGCGCGTAACCGGGCCGGCGCGCCCGAACCTGGGCGTTCCTAGCCCAGCACCACCACCGGCTGGCCCTCCGCCACCGGCTCTCCCTCTTTCACGAGCAGCTGCCGCACCACGCCGGCGGCCGGTGCGCAGACGGGAATCTCCATCTTCATGCTCTCCAGCACCATGAGGGACTGGTCGGGCCCGACGGTGTCGCCCTCCCGGACCTCGATCTTCCAGACGGTGCCGGTGACTTCGGATTGCAGCGTGGTGTTCATGGCGTCTCCTTGATGGCCGTGTCAAAGCCTGAATCGTAGTCACCAATGAGATTGTTGACAATATGAATGTCGGATGCTTCAATGCCGCCCGGAGACAACCTACGAAAGGGCACCATGACCCCGAATCCGGACGACCAAGATCCATCCAGCCGCGGCGGCGCCGCCGCCAGCACCACGTCGGATCGCAACCCCGCCCGCGGCAGCGCGCTGCAGGGCCTGAAGGTGATCGAGATCGCCAGCACCATTGCCGGCCCGGCCTGCGCGCGGCTGCTGGGCGACTTCGGCGCCGACGTGATCAAGATCGAGCCGCCCGAGGGCGACCCGGTACGGCAGATGGGCCGCCATGTGCCCAGCGAGCAGGGCGACGTGTCGCTGTACGCCGCCTCCATCCTGCGCAACAAGCGCAGCGTGGCGCTGGACCTGAAAGACCCGGAGGACCGCGCGCTCGCCCGGGCGCTGATCCTGCAGGCCGACATCCTGGTCGAGAACTTCCGCCCCGGCGTGATGGAGCGGCTGGGCCTGGGCTACGAGGCGCTCTCGGCGCAGAACCCCGGGCTGATCATGGTGCGCATCAGCGGCTACGGCCAGGATGGGCCCTATGCCCAGCGCCCCGGCTATGGCGCCATCTGCGAGGCGCTGGGCGGCGTGCGTCACCTCACCGGCGATCCGGACCGGCCGCCGGCCCGCGTGGCCGTGGCCAGCACCGACTACCTCAGCGCGACCTATGCCGCCTTCGGCGCGCTGGCGGCCGTGCACGAGCGCAGCCGCTCGGGCCGCGGCCAGGTGGTGGACGTCGCGCTCTACGAGGCCGCGTTCACCCAGCTCGAACCGCTGGTGCCCGCCTACGAGAAGCTCGGCGTGGTGCCCACCCGCGAAGGGCCCAACCTGCCGTCGATGGCGCCCAACAGCCTGTACCCGGTGCAAGGCGGCGGCTATGTGCTCATCGCCGCCAACAGCAACCGCACCTTCGAGCGGCTGGTGCGCCTGATGGGCCAGCCCGGGCTGCTGGACGACCCGCGCTTCAGCACCATCCGCAGCCGCGGCGAAAAGCCCCACATGCAGGCGCTGGACGCCCTCATCGCCCAATGGACGGCCTCGTTCGACGGTGCCGAGCTGGAAGCCATGCTGCAGGAGGCCGAGGTGCCGGCTTCGCGCATCTACACCATCGCCGACATCTTCCAGGACCCGCAGTTCGCGGCGCGCGCCATGCTGCAGCAGGTGCCCCATCCGGCGCTGGGCCACACCACCCAGGCCGGCGTGGTGCCGCGCCTGTCGGCCACACCGGGGCGCATCCGCCACACGGGTCCCGAACTCGGCGCCCACACACAGGCCGTGCGCGACGAGCTGGCGCCCGCCCTTCGCACCGTTTCCGTCCAGGAGGCTTCATGACCACGACGACCAACGCCCTCGAACTGGACGCCAGCGGCGAATGGGCCGACGAACTGGCCGAACTGCAACAACGCCGGCAGATGGCCGCCCGCATGGGTGGCGAGGAAGCCGTCGCCCGCCACAAGGCCCGCCGACGGCAGACGGCGCGCGAGCGCATCGACACGCTGCTGGACGCCGGCAGCTTTCGCGAGCTGGGCCGCATCACCGGCCGCGGCCGCTACGACGAGGAAGGGCGGCTGCTGGACCTGCAGCCCGTCAACGCCATTATCGGCACGGGCCGCATGGAAGGCCGCCGCATCGTGGTCTCGGCCGACGACTACACCATCCGCGCCGGCTCGTCCGAGGGCACGCTCTCCGACAAGTGGATCTATGCCGAGCGCCTGGCGCTGGCCCAGCACATGCCGCTGGTGCGCCTGGTGGACACCGCGGGCGGCAGCGTCAAGCTGCTGATGCAGCAGGCCGCCGCCAAGATTCCCGGCTATGGCAACTGGCCCGGCGTGGAACTGCTCAAGACGGTGCCGGTGGTGGGCGTCGCACTGGGCGCTTGCGCCGGCCTGGGGGCGGTGAAGGTGCTGCTGTCGCACTTCTCGGTGATGGTGCGCGACCAGGCGCAGGTCTTCGCGGCCGGCCCGCCGGTGGTCAAGCAGGCCTACGGCATCGACGTCGACAAGAACGACCTCGGCGGCTACAAGGTCCACCGCAAGAGCGCGCTGGTGCACAACGAAGCCGAAAACGAGGCCGACGCGCTGCGTCAGGTGCGGCAGTTCCTGAGCTACCTGCCGGCCAGCACCCATCGGCTGCCGGCACGCACCACACCCACCGACGACCCGGCCCGTGCGGACGACTGGCTCAAGAACG
This sequence comes from Pseudacidovorax intermedius, assembly GCF_003350475.1. Taxonomy (GTDB): domain Bacteria; phylum Pseudomonadota; class Gammaproteobacteria; order Burkholderiales; family Burkholderiaceae_C; genus Xenophilus; species Xenophilus intermedius. The sequence goes on along the minus strand of NZ_QQAV01000005.1, from coordinate 31,397 downwards.
CCATCCCGCATGACCGGCGCAAGATCTACGACCCGCGCCGCATCATGGCTTCGCTGTTCGACCGCGACTCGGTGTTCGAGATCGGGCGCTGGCAGGGCGGCTCCATCATCACGGCGCTGGCGCGTCTGGACGGCTGGCCGGTGGGCGTGCTGTGCAGCGACCCCAAGGTGGCCGGCGGCGCCATGACCCTGGCCGCGGCCTACAAGACCGAGCGCCATGCCAAGCTGTGCGACACCTTCGGCCTGCCCATGGTCAACCTGGTGGACCAGCCCGGCAACGCCACCGGCCCCGAGGCCGAACTGGCCGGCACGCTGCTGGGCGCGGTGCGCGTGGTGCAGACCATCGAGGACGTGCGCATTCCCTGGCTGAGCGTCATCCTGCGGCGGGCCTTCGGCATGGCCGGCGGCATGCATGCGCCCAAGTACTTCCCGGCGCTGAACCACCGCTTCGCCTGGCCGTCGGCGCGCTGGGGCTCGATCCCGATCGAGGGCGGCGTGGACGCGGCCCACAAGGCCGAGATCGAGGCCGCGGCCGACCCGGCCGCCGCCCGCGCCGCGCTGGAGGCGCGCTACCACCGCATCGGCTCGCCGTTCCGCACCGCCGAGCACTTCGGCATCCTGGACATCATCGACCCGCGCGAGACGCGGGCGCTGCTGTGCGACTGGATGGCCGACGCGCGGGCGGTGCTGGAAAACACGCGCGGCGCCCGCGCCTGACGCGCCATTCCGAGAACAAGCAAGGAGACAACCCATGGCCCTTTCCCGCCTCCGGCGCAGCGTCGCCGGCCTGCTGCTCGCGCTGCCCCTGCTGGCCGCGGCGCAGGACTGGAAGCCCGAGCGCACCGTCGAATACATCGTGCCCGCCGGTGCCGGCGCGGCGCTGGACACCGCGGCGCGCGAGATCAAGACCCTCATCGACCGCGACAAGCTGCTGCCCGTGCCCATGCTGGTGGTCAACAAGCCGGGCGGCGCCGGCATGGTGGCCATGGGTGCGCTGGCCGCCAAGCCGGGCGATGGTCACCTGCTGGCCACGCTGACGCATTCGTCGATCAACAACAAGCTGGTGGGCGAGGTGTCGCTGGGCTACGAGGACTTCACGCCGCTGGCCATCCTGTTCGACGAAACCATCACCGTCGCCGTGCGCGCCGACTCGCCCATCAGGAGCGGCCGCGACCTGGTCGAGACGCTGCGCAAGAACCCGGCGGCGCTGTCCATCGGCGTGGCCACCTCCATTGGCAATCACATCCATGCGGCCATCGCCAAGCCGCTGCAGGTGGCCGGGGTGGACATCGCCAAGCTGACGGTGGTGCCGTACAAGTCCTCGGCCGAGTCCATGACCAACCTGCTGGGCGGTCACCTGGACGTGGTCTCGGCCTCGGCCATCAACGTGGTGCCGCAGCTCAAGGCCGGCAAGATCCGCGTGCTCGCGGTGGCCGCGGCCGAGCGGCTGGGCGGCGACTTGGCCGGCGTGCCCACCTGGCGCGAGCAGGGCGTGGACGCGGTCTATGCCTCCTCGCAGGGGCTGCAGGGGCCCAAGGGCATGACGCCGGCGCAGATCGCCTTCTGGGAAGGCGTGCTGCGCCGCATCTCCGCCACGCCGGAGTGGAACGCCTTCCTCGCGCGCAACTACTGGCGCCCGCGCTTCATGGGCGCCGCCGAGGCCGTCAAGTACCTGGACAGCGAGGCCGAGGGCGCGCGTGCGCTGCTGGGCGAGCTGCACTTGTTGAAGAAGCAGCCATGAGCGGCCCGGTTACAGAGAAGGGCGGCGCGCTCGGCGCGCTGCGCCGGGTGCTGGTGGCCAACCGCGGCGAGATCGCCGTGCGCATCGTGCACGCCTGCCACGCGCTGGGCCTGGAGGCCGTCGTCGCCGTGTCCGACGCCGACGTGGGCGGGCTCGCCTCGCGCCTGGCCGGCGCCGAGGTGCGCATCGGGCCCGCGCCGGCCGCCCAGAGCTACCTGGACATCGAGCGGCTGGTGGCTGCGGCCGTGGAAAGCGGCTGCCAGGCCGTGCACCCCGGCTACGGCTTCCTGTCCGAGCGGGCCGGCTTTGCCCGAGCCTGCGCCCAGGCCGGCCTGGTCTTCGTCGGCCCCTCGCCCGAGGCCATCGAGGCGATGGGCGACAAGATCGCCGCCACCCGCATGGCCCTGGCCGCCGGCGTGCCGCGCGTGCCGGGTTCGGGCGCGCTGCCCGATCTGGCGGCGGCCGAGGCGGAAGCGGCGCGCATCGGCTATCCGGTGCTGCTCAAGGCCAGCGCCGGCGGCGGCGGCCGGGGCATGCGCATCGTGCGCGAGTCTGCGCAGCTGGCCGCGGCCTTTGCCAGCGCAAGCGCCGAGGCGGGCGCGGCCTTCGGCGATGCCACGCTCTATGTCGAAAAGCTGATCGAGCGTGCCCGCCATGTGGAGATCCAGCTGATGGGCGACCGCCATGGGGCGCTCGTGCACCTGGGAGAACGCGACTGCTCCACCCAGCGCCGGCACCAGAAGCTGATCGAGGAAAGCCCGTCGCCCCACCTTGTCGCGGCCACGCGCGAGGCCATGGCCCAGGCGGCGCTCGCGCTCGCGCGGGCGGTGCGCTACCACGGCGCCGGCACGGTCGAGTTCGTGCTGGACGAAACCACCGGGCACTTCTACTTCCTGGAGATGAATACGCGCATCCAGGTCGAGCATCCGATCACCGAGATGGTCAGCGGCCTGGACCTGGTGGCCGAGCAGCTGCGCGTGGCCGCGGGCCTGCCGCTGTCGTTCACGCAGCAGGACGTGCGCCTGCGCGGCCACGCCCTCGAATGTCGCATCAACGCCGAGGACCCGGCCAAGAACTTCCTGCCGCGGCCCGGCACCGTGACGCGTTTCGTCGCGCCGACGGGGGAGGGCCTGCGCTGCGACAGCCATGCGCACGACGGGCTGGTCGTCACGCCGTACTACGACTCGCTGCTGGCCAAGCTGGTGGTGCACGCCCCGACCCGCGGCGAGGCCATCGCGCGCATGCGGCAGGCCCTGGCGGAACTGGTGGTCGAGGGCGTGGCGACCACGGCCGGTTTCCACCGCGATCTGCTGGCGCATCCGGACTTCGCGGGGCAGGGGGTGTGGACGCGGTGGGTGGAGGAGGTGTTCGTGCCGCAGCAGCAGGCGCGGGCGGTGGCTCGGAGCTGAGCGCTCGATGGGGCGGCAGGCGCGCGATGCGCCGCCGGGCGTGCGGACATGGGCGATCGCAGACGCGCTCATGGCTATGCTTGCGCCAGGACCACGGCCGGCCAACGCGGTTGGTCACGGACGACACGCCAGACATTGCAGCGACAAGAACGATGAAGACCCAGTACTACACGGCCACGAGCCTGGATGGATTTCTTGCCACCGAGGACGACTCGCTCGACTGGCTTTTTGAACTGGGGAGCGTGAACGAGTCCAGCTATTCCGCATTCATCGCCCAAGTCGGCGCTCTGGCCATGGGCTCTTCGACTTACGAGTGGATGGTTCGCAACGCCGAGAAGGTGGCCGCCGAAATGGGTTCGCCGTGGCCCTATGCCCAGCCGGCCTGGGTGTTCACGAGCCGCACGCTCCCGGCCATCGACGGCGCGGACATCCGGTTCGTCAACGGCGACGTGCGAGCCGTGCACCAGGAGATGCAGGCCGCCGCGGGCGACCTGAACATCTGGATCGTGGGTGGCGGCGACCTGGCGGGCCAGTTCCACGACGCGGGTTTGCTGGATGAACTCATCGTCCAGATCGGGTCTGCCACCCTTGGCAAGGGAAAGCCGCTGTTTCCTCGCCGCGTGGTCGGTTCAGGCCTGCGCCTGCTTTCCGCTGACCGGATGGGCCCGGGCATGGCGGAGTTGCGGTACGAGGTGCAGCAGGCCGGGCGTTGATGCGATCTGCGCCCGCAGGTCGAAGCGTCGGAACGGGTCAGGCGCCTGTCACAGCGCCTTCGGGTCGAACGTCTGGTGGATGGGAGGCCCCGCCGGGCCCCCGTCTATCACCCAGACCGGAGGAAACTGATTCATGGATCGCGCTGTTTGGTTCCAAGCATCGCCCGAGGGCGCCAAGGCGCTCGGAGCGCTGCACCACTTCGTCAGCAAGGGCACCGGCCTTCCGAGCCTGCTGACGCATCTGGTCTTCCTGCGTGTGTCGCAGATCAACGGCTGTGCGCACTGCATCGACATCCACACACGGGACCTGCTCGCCGAAGGCATGTCGGTCGATAAGCTCGTGCTCGTTCCGGTATGGCAGGAGGCACAGTACCTGTTCACCGAGCAGGAGCGTGCCGCGCTGGCCTGGTCGGAGGAGGTCACCCGCGTGAGCGAGACGCATGCCAGCGACGACGCCTATGCGGCCGCGCTGGCCGTATTCGGCGAGAAGGATCTCGTCGACCTGACGCTCACGATCGCCACCATGAGCGCCATCAACCGCATGGGCGTGAGTTTCCGCATGAAGCCGCGGGCCAAGGCGTGAACCGCCGGACCGCCGCGGCTTCGGCGTTCGGCGTTCGGCGCCCGTGGGCTCGCGAGGTCCACGGCGTTGTCCTTGCCGAGGGGCACAAGCTGCCGGCGGGCTGCGCGGCGGCAGGGCAGCCGCGATTCGATGCGAGTCTTAAATTAGACATAATACACATTGAGTGATTCAAGACAGTACCGACAGCCCCGTCTGCACCCGGCAGCGCCCCACGGGCGCCGCCCCGTCCAGCCCTCATCCCGCTACGCCCACTCGGTTCCGCCCGGCCTTCTTCGCCTCGAACATGGCCAGGTCCGCCTCACGCATCGTCTCGGCCGGGTCGCCCAGGGCGCGCAGCGCGGCCACGCCGACCGAGACGCTGGTGCGGATCGCCTGGTCGGCCGTTCCCGGCAGGGACAGACGCTCCACCTCGGCGCACAAGGTCCGGGCGCGCGCAGCCGCCTCGTCCAGGCCGGCATCCTGGAGCACGATGGCGAATTCATCGCCGCCCGGGCGGGCCAGCACGTCGCCGGGCAGCAGCGCCGTTCGCATGCAGCGCCCCACCTCGGTGAGCACGCGGTCGCCCACGTCGTGGCCGAAGCGGTCGTTGATCGACTTGAAGCGGTCGATGTCCACCACGGCCACCGCATGCCGCGCGCCCTCGTCGACGGCCCGCTGCGCGCGCGACAGGACCGACTCGAAGTGCCGCCGGTTGGGCAGCCCGGTCAGGCTGTCGGTCTCGGCCCGGTCGCGCAGCTGGGCATTGAGCGCCATCACCTCGCCGTAGGCCGCCTGCAGGGCCTGGCCACGCTGCATGAGGTCGGTCACGTCGGTCCAGACCGAGGCGACGCCGCCGCGCCAGTCCTCCTCGGCGATGCGGAACCAGTGCCCGGTGCGGGCCTGCAGCGTCACCGGCCGGGGCAGCCGGCCGCCCCCCGGCAGCCCGCACAGGGCCTCGTAGGCCGGGTCGCCTCCGAATATCTCGGCAAACTGCCGCCAGAACGCGGCGTGGGTGCCGCGCGTGCGCACGTCCGGCAGCGCGGTCAGCACGTGCAGAAACATCTCTGAGAAATAACGCGCGTTGCTGTAGAGCAGCCGGCCCTGCACGTCATGGACGATGAGTCCCACATGGGCGACGGTGAGCAGTTCCAGCATGCCGCGGTCGCCGGCTGCGGCGCCCGCCTGCTGCTCCGCGGTGACGTCGTTCCAGATCTTGATGCGGCCGCCGTCCGGCTGCGGAAACATGCGCAGCTCCAGCCAGCGGCCGCCGTCCGCGCGCTGGTAGCGGACCGGCCCTTCCAAGGCACGATGGCGGCGCAGCGCCGCCGCGACGCCCTCTTCGATCTCCTGCGCGCTCGCATCGGGATGCTGCAGCCGCAGGAAGGGGCGCACCGTTTCCACGAAGTGCAAGCCGACCGTCAGCAGCGGTGCGACCTCTGGAAAGAACTCGGGGTAGCGCGCGTTCCAGCGCGTGATGCGGTCCTGCGCGTCATACACACACAGGGCCGAAGCCCCGTGGCACAGCAGCAACTGCGCTGCGACGTCGGCGGGCTCGGGTCGGGAGGTCTTCGGGCGCCGCGGCATGAAATTCGTGTCTTGTTTGCAAACATTTGCATTGCAGCACAGGGCTGAGCGCCTTCGGCCACAGACATTGCGCCGCATCGGAAATAGCATCTGTCCTGCTTGCATTTGTTTACATTCATAGCATGCTGTTGGTATCCCCTGACCACTTTCGGATGCCTGCGCGAATGAGAGAACAGCTGCGAGCCGCGAATACCCGTCGACAGTGGTTGCTCGGCTTCACCCTGCTCGAACTGATGATGGTCATCGGCCTGATCGGCGTGCTGCTGGGCATCGCCCTGCCGCGCTATGCCGACTACCGCGACCGCATGAAAGTGGCCGACGCGGTGCGCGACATCGGCGTGATCGCCGCCAAGCTGAGCATGTACGGCTTGGACAACAAGGGCTTTCCGGATTCGCTGGCACAGATCGGCTGGACCCAGCCCGACCCCTGGGGCAACCCCTACCAGTACCTGTCGATGGCCGACGCCACGGTGGGCCAGAAGCGCAAGGACCGGGCGCTGCATCCGCTCAACAGCGACTTCGACCTCTACAGCATGGGGCCCGACGGGCGCAGCGTGCCGCCATTGACGGCCCAGGCCAGCCAGGACGACATCATCCGGGCGAACGACGGCGCCTTCATCGGCAAGGCCTCCGACTACTGACGACGATGCCCCCGAACTGGCAGCGCTTTGCCGTCGTCTTCCGCAGCCGCTGGGGCTGGCGCATCTTCCTGGGCGCCTTCGTCATCGTCGCGCTGCCGCTGCTGGCGGTGTCGCTCATCTCCTACGAGCTGACCGACGCACTGCAGCGCCGTGCCACGCAGCGGCTGATGGCCGAGACGACGAAGGCGGCGAGCCTGAACCTGTTCGACCGCCTGCGCGCGGCCGAGCTGCTGCTGCGGGCCCGGGCGCAGGCCCAGGCCTCGGGCACCCCCAACGAGGCGCTGGAGCTGCAGGCCGCGAAGGTGTTCGAGGGCATCACGTCCCTGCGCGAGGCGCCCGCCCATGAACGCAGCGAAGTGTTGCTTCAGCCTCTGCCGGGCGGCATCGGCATGCGCCCCGTGATGCGCGTGGCGGCACCCGATGGCGGCGTGGTCGAAGGCCGCATGCGGCCGGAATACCTGCTGGAGAACCTGGCCAGCAGCAGCCACACGATCTGCCTCCAGAGCGAGCAGGCGCCCGGTCCGCACTGCCTCACGCCGCTCCAGGGCGACATGCTGGCACTGGCCCACACCCGCCCGCTGTACCTCGCGCCCGTGTTCGAGGGCGCCAACTGGCTGATCAGCGCCGCGCCGCAGCGCAATGCCTATCGCTTCCTGCCGCTCGGGACCGGCGCGGCCCTGGCCCAGGCCACGGGCCTGGCCTTCCTGCTGGCGCTGATCGCCAGCTCCTTCTACGCCCGGCGCATCACCCTGCCGCTGGAGACGCTGATCGAGGCCACGCGCGCCGTGCGCACCGGCGATTTCGGCCAGCGCGTCGATGCCTCGGCCATGACCGACGAGTTCCGCGAGCTGGCCGACTCCTTCAACGGCATGGTGGGCGAGATCGGTGCCGACCTGGCCTTCTCGCAGGTGCTGGCGCAGATGGACACCGCCATCCTCGCGCGCCAGCCGCTGCACGACATCGCGGCGCTGGCATTGCAGCACCTGGCGCAGTCGGCGCCGCAGCTGCAGTTCATGCTGCGCATCCATCCCAAGGACGGGGCGCCGCCGGAGGCGCTGGTGCTCGACGCCGGCCACCGGCGCCTGCGCCGCGCACCGCCGTCGCAGGCGTCGTCGCCCGTCGCGCCGTGGCATGTCGAGGTGCTGCCCGTGGCCCAGCGGCCGGACAGCACCTTCACCCTGCAGGTGGCCAGCGCCGATGGCGCCCCGTGGCCCGCGCGCGCCCGCCACGAGCTCGACGCCCTGTGCGCCCGGCTCGCCGTGGCGGTGCAGGCCGACGAGCGCGAGCGCCAGCTGGTGGCACGGGCCGTGGTCGACAGCCTCACCGGCCTGCTCAACCGCCTGGGCCTGGTCGACGCCGTGGACCAGGCCATGGAGCGCGCCGCGCGCCGCGACCAAAGCCTGGCCCTGGCCTTCATCGACCTGGACGGCTTCAAGGACGTGAACGACGCCTATGGCCACAGCGTGGGCGACCGGCTGCTGCAGCAGGTGGCCTACCGGCTGCGCACGAGCCTGGCCAAGGCCGACGCGCGCCTGGCCCGCATGGGCGGGGACGAGTTCGTGCTGCTGCTGTGCAACGAGCCGCCGGAGGCCCTGCCCGCGCTGCTGCACGGCGTGCTGGCGGCCCTGCAGCAGCCCTTCCGCATCGATGCGCTCGACGTGCAGATCGGCGCCAGCATCGGCGTGGCCGCCTTCCCCGACCACGGCCGCGACCACGAGACGCTGCTGAAGAACGCCGACGCCGCCATGTACGCCGCCAAGACGGGCGGGCGCAACCGCGTGGTCGACTACACGAGCACACTGAACGCGTCCACGGCCGAGCGACTGGAATTGCGCCGCAGCCTGGCCGGTGCGCTGGCGGCGGGACAGTTCTTCCTGCTCTTCCAGCCGCGCGTGCGTGCCAGCGACGGCGCGGTCGCCTCGGCCGAGGTGCTGCTGCGCTGGCAGCACCCGGTCAAGGGTCGCATCCCGCCCGATCGCTTCATCCCCATCGCCGAAGAGGCCGGCCTGATCGGCGAGATCGGCCTGTGGGTGCTGCGCGAGGCGATGCAGCAGGTCAGCCACTGGCGCATGCAAGCCAATCCACCGCTCACGCGGCTGTCGGTCAACCTCTCGCCGTTGCAGCTCGCGCACCGCGACTTCCTGCCGGAGGTGGAGGCCCTGGCCGCAGAGTTTCCGCAGGCGCGCGGCGCCATCGAGCTGGAGATCACCGAAGGCGCCTTCTTCCGCGACATCGAGGGCTGCGTGCACAAGCTGGGACGGCTGCGCGCCATGGGCTTCGACATCGCGCTGGACGACTTCGGCGTCGGCTACTCGGCGATGAGCTACCTGAGCACCCTGCCGCTGGACACGCTCAAGATCGACAAGAGCTTCGTGCAGGCCTTCGGCCGCCAACCCACGGCCTATGCCATCGCCTCCGCCATCGTGGCCCTGGCCACCGCCCTGGACAAGCGCGTGGTGGCCGAGGGCGTGGAGACCGAGGCGCAGGCGGCCATGCTGCGACAGCTGGGCGTGGACGAGCTGCAGGGCTATCTCTACAGCGAGCCGGTACCCGTGGCTGCGCTGACGCAGCCGCCCGACGGCGCCCGCGAGCCCGCATCGGTCGACAGCTAGCTTGCTCGAACCGTGAAGCGCAGCCCCGGGCCCGCGCCTCAGCGCCCGACGCGGCTGCTGTCGCGCACGACCAGCGTACAGGGCACGAGCGTGCGGGTGGCCGCCGCCGCCTCGTTGCGTGCGCCCGCCAGCAGGCCCAGCACGCGCCGGGCCGCCTGCTGGCCGATCTCGTAGCGGGCGGGGCGCAGCGTGGTCAGCGCAGGCCGCAGCCGCACCGAGATCGGTGCGTCGCCAAAGCCGGCGATGGCGGCATGGCGCGGCAGCGCGAGGCCCAGCGAAGGCGCCTCCAGGATGGCGCCGGCCGCCATGTTGTCGTTGGCGAAGACCAGCGCCTGCGGCCGGGCGGCAGGCGCCTGCGCGGCATGGGCGGCCATCGCGCGCGCACCCGCCTCGTAGTCGTCGTCGACCTCGGCCACGGCCACATCGGGCGGCAGGCCGGCGGCCTGCATGGCCTGGCGGTAGCCGGCGGCCCGCTGTTCTGCGCGGAAGTCCTGGCTCGCCCGCGGCAGCACGAAGCGGATGCGCGTCGCGCCCTGCGCCAGGAAGTGCTCGGCCAGCTGCACGCCCGCCTCGGGATGCGGAAAGCCGACCTGGTGGAAAGGCCGCCCCTCCACCAGCCCCCAGGCCTCCACCACCGGGATGTGGAGCGCCTGCAGCATGGCCTCGGCCGCCGGCGTGTGGTCGTCGCGCGTCAGGATCAGCGCGCTCGGATGCCATCCCGCAAAGGTGCGGATGGCCGACTCCTCCAGCTCGCGCGAGTACTGGGCATTGGCCAGCAGCAGCTGCAGGCCCGAGGCCTTGAGCTCGTCCGTCATGCCGTTGACGAGATCGGCGAAGGTGCTGCTCGCGATGTTCTGCATCACGGCGCACACCACGCGGCCGCGGCCCGAGGCCAGTCCGCCGGCCATCTGGCTGGGCACGTAGCCCAGGCGGTCCACGATCTCCTTGAGCCGCTCGCGCGCAGCGGCCGACACCTTCTCGGGCGCATTGAAGTAGCGCGACACGGTGATCGCGGAGACGCCGGCCAGGGCAGCCACGTCGTGGATGGTGTGCGTGCCCGCCTTGCGGCGCGGCGCGCGGGAAGCGGAGGAGGAAGACGACGAGGAAGCAGGCTTCATGGTTAGCACCGATGGCCGGCAAGTGGCCCAGGCGCCTAGACTAACAGTATGTTAGCGGTAACAGTTACCGCTGACATCCCCAATCAGGAGACTCCCATGCCGCTCGACCGCCGCCTGTTCGCCCAGCTGGGCCTGGCCGCCTGCGCTGCCTGCGCCCTGGGGCTGGCCGCCGCGGCAGAGTCCGCGGCCTACCCCACGCGGCCACTGACGCTGGTGGTGCCCTACCCGGCCGGCGGCGTGGCCGACCAGTTCGCGCGCAGCTTCGCGCAGGGGCTGTCCGAGCGGCTCGGCGAGCCGGTGGTCATCGACAACCGCGCCGGCGCCAACGGCAACATCGGCTCGGCCTACGTGGCGCGCAACCAGCCGGCGGACGGCTACACGCTGCTGCTCGGCTCGCTCAGCACGCTGGCCATCAACCCGCAGATCTACGCCAGCATGGGCTACGAGCCGCAGAAGGACCTGCAGCCCATCACCCTCACCCACCAGATGCCCAACGTGCTGCTGGTGGGCGCGCAGACGCCCTACCGCAGCGTGGCCGACGTGGTGGCCGCGGCCAAGGCGCAGCCGGGCAAGCTGGTCTTCGGCTCGGCGGGCAATGGCAACACCATGCACCTGGCGGGCGTGCTGTTCGAGAAGAACAGCGGCACGCAGCTGGTGCACGCGCCCTACAAGGGCGGCCCGCCGGCCCTCACCGATGTGCTGGGCGGGCAGATCCCCATGATGTTCAACAACCTGCCGGCTGTCACCGGCCACAGGCAGGCCGGCAAGGTGCGGGTGCTGGCGGTGGCCGACACCAAGCGCTCGGCCGTGATGCCCGACGTGCCCACCTTTGCGGAGGCAGGCGTGCCGGGCGTGGTCTCGGTGGTGTGGAACGGCATCCTGGTGCGACGCGGCACGCCGGCCGACATCGTGCAGCGGCTGAACCGCGAATCGGTGGCCGTGCTGCAGCAGCCGGCCTTCCGCCAGCCGCTGGAGGCCCAGGGCTACGAGGTACTGAACTCCACCCCCGACGAGTTCGAAGCGCTGATCCGCAAGGACGGCACCGCCATGCGCGCCCTGGTCAAGGACGCCGGCGTGAAGATGGATTGAAAGGACGACCCTTGCGACGCAGCATCGATCAATTGCGAAGCCAGCGCTGGTTCGCCAGCAACGACATCCGCGGCTTCGCCCACCGCCAGCGCATGCAACAGCAGGGCCTGGCGCGCGAGGAATTCATGGGCCGGCCCATCGTGGGCATCCTCAACACCTGGAGCGACCTCTCGCCCTGCCATGCCCACCTGCGCGAGCGCGCGCAGGCCATCAAGCGCGGCGTGCTGCAGGCCGGCGGCTATCCGCTGGAGCTGCCCGCCATGAGCCTGGGCGAGGTGATGGTCAAGCCCACCACCATGCTCTACCGCAACTTCCTGGCCATGGAGGCCGAGGAGCTGATCCGCAGCCTGCCGCTGGACGGCGTGGTGCTGCTGGGCGGCTGCGACAAGACCACGCCCGGACTGGTGATGGGCGCCCTGTCGATGGACGTGCCCGCCCTCTTCTGCCCGGCCGGGCCCATGCTCAACGACCGCTACCAGGGCCAGAGCGTGGGCGCCGGCACCCACACCAAGAAGTACTGGGAGAAGTACACCGTCGGCGAGATCGACCAGGCCGAGTGGATCGCGCTGGAGGCCCGCATGACGCGCGCGCCCGGCACCTGCAACACCATGGGCACGGCCAGCACCATGACGGCCATCGTCGAGGCCATGGGCCTCGCGCTGCCCGGCGCCAGCAGCATCCCGGCGATGGACGCCAGCCACACCCGCATGGCCTGGGCCTGCGGCCAGCGCATCGTCGAGATGGTGTGGGACGACCTCAAGCCCTCGCGCTTCATCACCCGCGCGTCCTTCCTCAACGGCGTGGCGACATGGATGGCGCTGGGCGGCTCGACCAACGCGGCGGTGCACCTGCCGGCCATGGCGGGACGCACCGGCATCCCGCTCGGGCTGGACGACTTCGACGCCATGGCATGCCGGGTTCCGGTGCTGGCCAACCTCTTCCCGGCCGGCGACCGGCTGATGGAGGACTTCTACTACGCTGGCGGCCTGCCCGCCCTGCTGCAGCGCATCGCCGGCGCGCTGGACCTGGACGCGCAGACCTGCACCGGTCGCACGCTGGGCGAGAACATCGCCGGCGCCGTGCCGCTGGACGACGCCGTGATCCGCCCACTCGACCAGCCCGTGGTGGCCGCCCCTGCCGACTGCCCCGAGGCCGGACTGGCCCTGGCCGTGCTGCGCGGCAACCTGGCGCCCGAAGGCGCGGTGATCAAGCCCTCGGCCGCCAGCCCGCGCCTGCTGCGCCACACCGGGCCGGCGCTGGTGTTCGACTCCAACGCCGACATGCTGGCCGCCATCAACGACCCGGCGCTCGACGTCACCGAGGACAGCGTGCTGGTGCTGCGCAACGGCGGCCCGGTGGGCGGCCCCGGCATGCCCGAGTGGGGCAACCTGCCCGTGCCCAAGAAGCTGCTGCAGCGCGGCGTGCGCGACATCCTGCGTCTGTCCGATTCACGCATGAGCGGCACGCATTACGGCACCTGCGTGCTGCACATCTCGCCCGAGTCCGCCGTCGGCGGCCCGCTGGCGCTGGTGCGCACCGGCGACCTGATCCGTATCGACATCGGCGAGCGCCGCCTGGAGTTGCTGGTGCCCGACGAGGAACTCGCCGCCCGCCGGCGCGACTGGACGCCGCCACCCCAACCCTACGTGCGCGGCTTCACCCGCATCTACCAGCGCGAAGTCACCCAGGCCCACCTGGGCTGCGACTTCGACGTGCTCGCCGGCAACGCCGCCACCCCCGAACCCCCCATCTACTGACACCGCGCATGCCTGCCTATTCCGACCTGCTCGACAACCCCTTCCGCCGCCGCCTGGGCCAACCCGGCGCGCCGCTCGGCACCTGGCTCATGGCCGGCGCGGCCAGCACCGCCGAGGCCATGGGCCGCGCCGGCTTCGACTGGCTGCTGGTGGACCTGGAACATGTGCCCATGGACGAGAAGGACACGCTCGCCGTGCTCCAGGCCATCGCCGGCACCGACGCCTGCGCGGTGGCCCGCCTGGCGGCCAACGACGCCGTGCTCTTCAAGCGCGCGCTGGACCTCGGCGCGCAGACAGTGATGGTGCCCTTCGTCGACAGCGCCGAGGCGGCGCGGCGTGCCGTCTCGTACGCCAAGTACCCGCCGCAGGGCGTGCGCGGCTTCGCGGCCGTCCACCGTGCCTCGGGCTACGGCACCGCGCGCGACTACGGCCAGCGCGCCAACGATTCGGTGTTCACCATCATCCAGCTCGAGACGCCGCAGGCGGTCGCTGCACTGGAGGAGATCGCCGCCGTCCCCGGCGTGGATGCGCTCTTCCTCGGCCCCGGCGACCTGTCGGCCAACATGGGCCACATCGGCAACATCGCCCATCCGGAGGTGCAGGCCGTCATCGCCGACGTGGCCCGGCGCTGCCGCGCGGTGGGCAAGCCCTGCGGCATCGTGGGGCCCACGCCGCAGATGGTGGGCAGCTTCGTGCAGCTCGGCTACGACTTCGTGGCCGTGGCCTCGGACATGGGAATGATGATGCGCCAGGCCACGGCCTTCATCGAGGCGATCCGTCCGTCGCTCGCCAAGGGCTTCGAGAGCAGCGTGTATTGACGCGCGACCGACACCAATCAAGGAGACAACGATGAAGATCCGACCGGCCGCCGTGCGCGGCCTGCTGTGGGCCGCCCTGGCCTGTGCCGCCGCCCTGCCCGCACAGGCTCAGCCCGCCTATCCCGACAAGCCCGTGACCATGGTCGTGCCCTTCGGGCCCGGCGGCACCTCGGACATCATGGCCCGCATCCTGGAGCGCCACATGGGCGAGCAGCTCGGCCAGGCCATGGTGGTGGACAACAAGGCCGGCGCGGGCGGCGCCATCGGCATGCTGCAGCTCATGCGGGCCCGGCCCGACGGTTACACCGTGGGCCTGTCGGTGATCGGCCCCGAGGTGCTGCAGCCCGCCATCCGCAAGACCGGCTACAGCCACCAGAACTTCGACCACGTCTGTCGCACCTATGCCGTGCCGCTGATGATGATGGTGCCCAAGGACTCGCCCTTCCAGAGCGTGGCCGACGTGCTGGCCTTCGCGCGCAAGAACCCCGGCACGCTCACCTACGGCTCCTCCGGCCGCGGCACGCTGCTGCACCTGGCCATGGAGATGCTGCTCGACAAGGCGCAGGCCAAGGGCCTGCACGTGCCCTACAAGAGCTCGGGCGAGATGGTCACCGGCCTGCTGGGCAAGCAGGTGATGCTGTTCAGCGAGACGCCCACCGTCTCCAAACAGTACGGCCTGCGGCCGCTGGCCGTGTTCGCCGAGCAGCGCCTGCCCGGCTACCCGGACGTGCCGACCATGGCCGAGGCGGGCTGGCCCATCACGGCCTCGATCTGGGGCGGCGTGATCGCGCCCAAGGGCCTGCCAGCGCCCATACTGGCCAAGCTGGAGTCGGCCTGTCAGGCCGCGCTGGCCGGCGAGGCGTACAAGACCGAGGCCCAACGCCTGGAGACGCCGCCCGCCTACATGGATGGCCAGCGCTTCGCGACCTTCGCCGCGCAACAATCCGAGGCCTACGGAAAACTCATCCGCGACCTGGGCCTCGCCGACAAGGACTGAGCCCCTGAGCCTTTCGGCGTCGGCCGAAGCGGGCTCAGCCGTCGAGGCTCCTGTGCCGGCCGCCGGGCCGACCTCCTCTCCCGCATGCCGCCCTCGCTCACCTCGCTCGCCGCCCTTCTCGGTTCGCCCGCCTCGCTGGCCCTGTACCTGCTGTGCGTCGCCATCGCCACCTTCGCCCAGACGCTCTCGGGCTTCGCCTTCGGGCTGGTCTTCCTGAGCCTGGTGGCCAGCTTCGACCTGGCCTCGGTGGCGGATGCGGCCAACGTGGCGACGGTGCTCACGCTGGCCAATGCCTGGGCCTATTTCCGCGCCCACCGACAGCCAGTGCCCTGGCCGCTGATGAAGCCGGCCATCCTCACGAGCTGCGTCGGCGTGGGCGGGGGCCTGGTGCTGCTGCACTGGCTGAGCGCCGGGGCCACCACGGCGCTCAAGCTGTTGCTGGGCGTGGTGATCGTGCTGTGCGCGCTGGTGCTGCTGCGCCGCGGCGCGGTGCGTGCCACGCTGGCGCCGCCGCGGCAGTTCGCGGCGGCGGGGCTGGTGTCGGGGCTGATGGGCGGACTCTTCGGCACCTCGGGGCCGCCCATCGTCTACCACCTCTACCGCCAGCCGCTGGCGCTGGACGTGGTGCGGCGCGGCCTGCTGCTGATGTTCGCGGCCAATGCGCTGACCCGCATCGCGCTGAACGTGCCCACGGGTGGCTTCTCGCTGCGGGCGGTGCTGCTGTCGGCCATCGCGCTGCCGCTGGTGCAGGTGCTCACGCGGCTGGCGTTGCGCCTGCAGCCGCACGTGCCGGCCGCGGCGCTGCGCTGGGGCGTGGCAGCGCTGCTGGTGGCCACGGGCGGTTCGCTCGCACTTGCGGCGCTGCACGCCCACTGAGACGGCCTGCGCGACGACGACCCTCAGGCACTGGCGCGCGGCGGCGCGGTCGATTCGCGCACGACCAGCGTCGCATCCACCTCGTGGTGCATCACGCAGGGCTGGCCGCTGAGCTGCTTGACCAGGTGCTCGCCGGCCCGCGTCCACACCTCGTCGGTGGGCAGGTGCATGGTCGTGAGGCTGGGCCGCAGGTGGCGGCTCCACTCCAGGTCGTCGAAGCCCATCACCGAGATGTCGCCGGGCACCTGCAGGCCGTGGCGCTCGACCTCCAGCAGCACGCCGTACGCCAGCACGTCGTTGCCGCAGACCACCGCCGTCGGACGCTCGGGGCAGGCCATGAGCGCCCGCGCGGCCTGGCGGGCATCGTCCAGGCGGTAGTGCACCTCGTAGTACCAGTCGGCGGGCAGCGGCAGGCCCTGCTCCTTCAGCGCGCGCCGCACGCCGGCCACGCGGGCCGAGGCACGGTCGTTGTGGGCCGACATGGCCGCCACCATGGCGATGCGCGTGTGGCCGAGCCCGATCAGGTAGCGCGTGGCGCGCCAGGCGGCGTCCTCGTTGTTGGCGCCGATGGAGGCATAGGGCTTGTCGGGGTGGTAGACGCCCACGTTCACGAAGGGCATGCGCTGGGTGGCCAGCAGCCGCCGCAGACCCTCGGTGTGCATGTCGCCGCGCAGGATCAGGCCGTCGACGCCGCGGCTGACCATGTTCTGCGCCTGGCGGAACTCGACCTCGGGGTCGTAGCCGCTGGTGGCCAGCAGCAGCAGGTAGCCCTGCAGCGACAGGTAGCGCTGCAGCGCCTCGATGCCGCGCGCGAACATGGCGTTGTCCACCGTCGGGATGATGGCGCCGATGGTGCGCGTGCGCCGCGACGACAGCGCCCGCGCCGCCGCGTCGGGGATGTAGCCGAGCGCAGCGATGGCCGCGTCCACCTTCAGGCGCAGGGCTGGGCTCACCGATTCGGGGCTGTTCAGCGCCCGCGAGATCGAGGCGGTGGACACGCCCGCGTGCTGCGCCACTTCACGGATGCCGACGGATTTGTTCTTCATCGATGAAACAGTTTACATAAAACAGGTACATCGGCTGAAGCACCGTTTTCAAGGGCAAACCCCAATAAAAAACACCCCCATTCCGCCAGCATCGCGGTTGATCGCCACTCGTCAATCACCCACAATTCTGTAAACGGTTACATCGCTTCGACCCGTCGGCATGGCCGACAGAACAAGGAGACATCCATGCGTTCCATCCACCGTCCCATCGCCGTGCTCGGCACGGTCGCCCTGGCCACGCTGTCGCTCACGGCGGGTGCCCAGGAGTTCAACTGGAAGAAGTACCAGGGCACCACGCTCACCTTCCTGGCCAACAACAACCCGGTGGCGGCGGCGCTGCTCAAGCACAAGGCGGACTTCGAGAAGCAGACCGGCATGACGCTCAAGGTGGACAGCTACCAGGAGCAGCAGATGCGCCAGCGCATGGTCACCGTGATGAACTCGCGCAGCGACGAGGTGGACCTGTTCATGTCCCTGCCCTCGCGCGAAGGCCTGCAGTTCGCCAAGGCCGGCTGGTATGCCGACCTGACCGACCTCATCAAGACCGCCGCCGCGCCCGACTACGACTTCGCCGACCTCAGCCCCGGCCTGGTGAAGGACGCCAGCTACAACGGCCGCGTGATGGGCGTGCCGCTCAACATCGAAGGCCCGGTGCTGTACTACCGCAAGGACCTGTTCCAGAAGTGCGGCGTGCAGCTGCCCAAGAGCCTGCCCGAGCTCGAAGGCGTGGCCGCCAAGCTCAAGAGCTGCGAGCCGGGCGTGACGCCCTTCGTCTCGCGCGGCCTCAAGCCCGCGCTGCCCTTCACCTACAGCGTATTCCTGCACAACTTCGGCGGCGACTACATGAAGGACGGCAAGTCGCAGTTGTGCAGCAAGCCGGGCCAGGAGTCGCTGGGCCTCTACGCCAAGCTGCTCAAGGACTACGGCCCGCCCGGCGTGGTGAACTACAGCTTCTATCAGATCAGCAGCCTGTACCGCGAGGGCAAGGCGGCGATGGCCTTCGAGTCCTCCAACGAGCTGCGCAGCGTGATGGAAGGCGGCGCCCGCCTCAAGGACACCGCGATCGCCGTGCTGCCCGCGGGCCCCGGCGGTTCGCGGCCCACGGTGATCGGCTGGACCATGTCCGTTTCGGCGTACAGCAAGAAGAAGGAAGCCGCCTGGTACTTCGTGCAGTGGGCCACCAGCCGCGCCGTGCAGGAGAAGCTGGCGCTGGACGGCGTGGCGCCGCCGCGCGCATCGGTGGCCAACGGCGCCGACTACAAGGCCTGGATGGACGGTGAGCCGGTGCGCCGCGAATGGGCCGCCACCGTCAGCGAGCTGGGCAAGACCGGCACGTCCGAGGTGGGCTACCCCATCGTGGCCAACCCGGCCTCGCGCGAGTACGTGGGCCAGGCCGTCAACGAACTGCTGCTGGGCCAGAAGACGGTGGCGCAGGCCTGCGCGGACGCCGACAAGCAGCTCGACGCGCTGATCGCGAAGGACTGATGGACGTGATCGCCGAAGACAGCCGCCCGCGGGCGGCCGGGAGCCCCTTCGCCTTCGCCCCGGGCCACCGCGTGCTGGTGGTGGGCGGCGCGGGCGGCATCGGCAGCGCCATCGCGCAGGCCTTCGTCGACGCGGGCTGCGAGGTGGTGGCCACCGGCGTGGACGAAGCCGCCCTGGCAGCCTCCGCGTTGAAGCCGGCCGCGCACCTGCGCCTGGCCACGCTGGACGTGACCCGCGACGACGACGTGGCGCGGTTGGTGGGCGAACTGGACGGCCTGCACACGCTGGTCAACTGCGCCGGCATCCTGGCGCGCTTCAAGGAGTTCGAGGTCGCCACCTTCCAGCGCGTGCTGGACGTCAACCTCACCGGCACCTTCCGCCTGTGCACGGCGTGCAAGCCGATGCTCGCGGCGCATGGCGATGCCGGCGGCGGCAGCATCGTCAACATCGCCTCGATGAACGCCTTCGCGGCGCTGCCGTGGATTCCGGCCTACTGCGCCAGCAAGGGCGGCGTGGTGATGCTCACCAAGTCGCTGGCGCTGGCCTGGGCCGCCGAGGGCATCCGCGTCAACGCGGTGGCGCCCGGCTACGTCGAGACGCCGATCAACGCCGAAGGCCGCCAGGACGCAGCCCACTACGAACGCATCCGCGCGCGCATCCCGCAGGGCCGCTGGGCCCAGCCCACCGACATCGCGGGCAGCGCGCTCTTCCTGGCCTCGCCGGCCGCCCATTACATGACCGGCACCGTGCTGGCGGTGGACGGCGGCTTCCTGGCCGGATGAGGAGCCCCGCATGAGCCAATCCATCGGAACCCGCCGGCAGCTGAACATGCTGTCCACGCCGGCCGTGATCTTCACGCTGGCGCTGATCGCCTTTCCCTTCGCCTACACGATCTGGCTGAGCCTGCACGAGTTCAGCTTCGGCGGCAGCGCCACGCTCAACTACGGCCGGAACTACCTGCTCATGCTGCAGGACGGCGAGTTCTGGAACGGCCTGAAGATCACGCTGGTGCTGTACGTGCTGTCGCTGGTGCTGCAACTGGTGCTGGGCACCTACGTCGCGCTGCTGCTGCATTCGTCCAAGAAGCTCTCGGGCATCGTGCGCACGCTCATGATCTCGCCCTTCGTGCTGCCGCCGGTGGTGGTGGGCATGATGTGGCTGGTGGTGCTGGACCCGTCCATCGGCGCGGCCAACTGGCTGCTGGAGAGCGTGGGCCTGCCGCGCTCGGACTGGCTGGCCTCGCCCCAGTGGGTGATCCCCACCGTCGCCTTCATCGACACCTGGCAATGGACGCCCTACGTGGCGCTGATCGTGCTGGGCGGCCTGCAGTCGCTGCCGCCCAACGTGTACGAGGCGGCGCAGATCGACGGCGCCTCGCGGTGGAAGACCTTCTGGCGCATCACGCTGCCGCTGCTGATGCCCACCATCGTCACGGCCGCCATCCTGCGCAGCGTCGACCTGCTGCGCTTCTTCGACATCATCTACATCACCACCCAGGGCGGGCCGGGCAATGCCTCGAACACGCTCAACATCTACGGCTTCCGCAAGGGCTTCGAGTTCTTCGAGATCGGCTATGCGAGCGCGCTGATGATCACGCTCTCGACGCTGGTGCTGGGCGCCGTGGTGGTGCTGACCCAGGCGCGCAAGCGCGTGGCCTGGTGAGGAGACACGCATGCACGACGACGCCCTCATCCGCCGCCTGAACGCGCTGCAGATCGCGATGGTGGGCCTGATCATCCTGGCGCCCATCGCCTGGATGGTGCTGGCCTCCTTCAAGCCCTCCGCCGAGGTCACAGCCTACCCGCCCAAGCTGTTCTTCACGCCCACGCTGGACAACTACCGCCAGCTCTTCGGCACCACGCCCTTCGGGCACTACACCTGGAACAGCCTGGTCATCACCATCGGCTCGACCGTGATCGGCATCGTGCTGGGCGTGCCGGCGGCCTTCGCGGTCTCGTGGACGCGCATCACCTGGCCGGCCACGGTCACGCTGCTGGCGCGCATGGCGCCGGGCACGCTCTTCCTGCTGCCGTGGTATGTGATGTTTCGCGAGCTGAACCTGATCGGCACCTACACGGCGCTGGTGGTCACGCACGCCGTCATCACCATGCCCATCGTCATCTGGGTGCTGCTGCCCTTTTTCGACAACATCCCGCGCAGCGTGTTGGAAAGCGCGCAGGTGGACGGCTGCAGCGTGCCGCGCATCCTGTGGCGCATCGCCCTGCCGCTGGTGATGCCGGGGCTGGTGGTGTCAGCCATCCTGGCCTTCGTCTTCTCCTGGAACTACTTCCTCTTCGCGCTGGTGCTGTCCAACGGCGACACCAAGACGCTGATCGCCGCCTCGTTCAACTTCATCGGCGAGGGGGCCTCCAACTGGGGCGCCCTCATGGCCGCGGCCACGCTCATCGCGCTGCCGCCGCTGGTGCTCGCCTTCTTCGTGCAACGCCGTCTGGTGTCGGGCCTCGCGCTCGGCGCCGTCAAGGGCTAGGAGCCAATCTCATGCAAGCCGCTGTCTTCCATGGCGACAAGACCATCACGGTCGCCGACATCGAACGTCCCGTGCCCGCCGCCGGCGAGGTGCTCCTGCGCGTGCGCCGCACGGCGCTGTGCGGGTCCGACACCAAGCTCTGGATCAAGGGCGCCACCTTCACGCCCGGCCACGAGATCTTCGGCGTGGTCGAGCAGCCGGGCCATGCGCTCGACGGCCGCCGCTGCCTGGTCTACATCCCGGTGCATTGCGGCCACTGCGAAAGCTGCCGCCGCGGCGACACGCAGATGTGCCTGAACGAATCGGTGCTGGTGGGCTGGAACCGCCCCGGTGGCTATGCCGAGTACCTCGCGGTGCCGGAGCAGTGCCTGCTGCCCGTGCCCGACGACATCGAGGACGAACTCGCGCCGCTGCTGCTGGACACCATCGGCACCGCCGCGCACGGCATCCGCTTCGTGCAGAACCTGGTGCCGCCGCAGGGCGCCGGCCCGGTGCTGGTCACGGGCGCAGGCCCGGTGGGCATGGGCGCCATCGTGGCACTGCTCAACCTGGGCTACACCGAGGTCTACGTGTCCGACCTGAAGGAGGAGCGGCTGCAGCTGGCCGAATCCTTCGGCGCGCGCCGGCATCCGGTGGGCGACAACACCAGGCGCTTCAAGCTCATCGTCGAGTGCAGCGGCTCGCATGCGGCGCGCTCGCTGGGCATGAACATCGTGCTGCCGCGCGGCGTGCTGATCCTCATCGGCGAGAGCGACGCGCCCTGGCCCGTGCAGGAAACGCCGGCCATCCGCCGCAAGGACTTCTACATGGTGCGCACCTTCTACTTCCCCAAGTCGGACTTCGCGCTCAACGTGGAGCTGCTGCGCAAGGAGAAGGCGCGCTACCGCCAGCTGGTGGACGCGCAGTTCGGCATCGAGCAGCTGCCCGAGATGTTCGGCCGCTTCGTGGCAGGCGAGCTGGTCAAGCCGCTGCTGGCTTTTTCCTGAGGCGGCGCGCATGGCAGCGATCCATCTGCGGGGCCTCACCAAGCGCTACGGCGACATCACCGTGGTGCCCGCCATCGACCTGGAGATCCGGGACCAGGAATTCGTCGTCTTCGTCGGCCCCTCGGGCTGCGGCAAGTCCACCCTGCTGCGCGTGATCGCGGGGCTGGAGCCCATCGACGGCGGCGAGCTCTACATCGGCGACACCTGCGTCAACGACGTGCCGCCGGCGCAGCGCGACATCGCCATGGTTTTCCAGGACTATGCGCTCTATCCGCACATGAGCGTCTACCAGAACATGGCCTTCGGCCTGGAGATGCGCGGCATGGACAAGGCCGAGATCGACCGGCGCGTGCAGCGCGCGGCCGGCCTGCTGCACATCGAGCCCTTCCTGCAGCGCAAGCCCAAGGCGCTGTCGGGCGGGCAGCGCCAGCGCGTGGCCATGGGCCGTGCGATGGTGCGCAACCCCAAGGTCTTCCTCTTCGACGAGCCGCTGTCCAACCTGGACGCCAAGCTGCGCGGCGAGGTGCGCACCGAGATCAAGGCGCTGTCGCAGCAGCTCAAGACCACCATGATCTTCGTCACCCACGACCAGGTGGAGGCCATGACCATGGCCGACCGCATCGTGGTGCTCAAGGCCGGCGTGGTGCAGCAGTTCGGCACGCCCGACGAGGTGTACCGCCAGCCGGCCAACCAGTTCGTGGCCGGCTTCATCGGCTCGCCCACCATGAACTTCTTCGACGTGGGCGTAGAAGCCGGCGGCCTGCGCCTGGCCGATGGCACCCTGCTCGCGATGCCGGCCGACCGCCTGCACCCGCTGACCGCGGCCGGCCGCGCCAGGGCCGTGCTGGGCATCCGGCCCGAGCACCTGCTGGCGCAGGCCGACGGCCCGCTGCGCACCACCGTGAGCGTGGTCGAACCGCTGGGCTCGGACACGCTGGTGTACTTCGACTTCGACGGCAAGCGCCACGTGGCGCGTGTCGCGCCCGAGTTGGCGGTGAACGCGGGCGCGTCCATCGCGCTGGGCTTCGATGCGGCCAAGGTACACCTGTTCGATGCCGGATCCGGGGACGTGCTGCGGTGAACGCGCTGCCCCTTTTGCCCGATTCGCTGCGCGAGGCGCGGCCCGTGGTGATCTGCCTGGGGCTGTCGGCCTTCGACCTGACCTGGGGCGTGGACGCCCTGCCCGCGGGCGGCGGCAAGACCCGCGCCGCCGACTTCCGCGAAGGCGGCGGCGGCATGGCCGCCAATGCCGCCGTGGCCGCCGCCCGGCTGGGCGCCGACGCGCGCTTCTGGGGCCGTGCCGGCGACGACAGCGCCGGCCGCGCCATGCGCGACGAGCTGGCCCAGGCCGGCGTGGACGTGGCGCAGTTCCGGCTCTTCGAAGGGGCACGGTCCTCGGTCTCGGGCATCGTGGTCGACGGCCGCGGCGAACGCATGATCGTCAACTTCCGCGGCGACGGCCTGCCGGCCGATCCCGCCTGGCTGCCGCTCGACGCCGTGGCCGACGCACAGGCGGTGCTGGCCGATCCGCGCTGGCCCGAGGGCGCGCTCGCCCTCTTCCAGGCCGCGCGCCGGCATGGCGTGCCCTCGGTGCTCGACGGCGACATGGCCGAGCCCTGGGTCTTCGACCAGTTGCTGCCACATACCGACGTCGCCGCCTTCTCGGAGCCCGCACTGGCCGCCTACAGCGGCGGCGGCGCCCTGCAGGTGCAGCTGGGCGTGGCCCGCGCACGCGGCTGCCGGCTGGCCGCCGTCACGCTGGGCGAGCGCGGCGTCGCCTGGCTGGACGACGCCGGCGCCCTGCAGACCCTGCCCGCCTTTGCCGTCGACGCGGTGGACACCACCGGGGCCGGCGATGTTTTCCACGGAGCCCTCGCCTTCGCCCTCGGTGCCGGACTGGCGCCGGCGCAGGCCTTCCGTCTGTCCGCCGCAGCCGCGGCACTCAAGTGCCGGCAGGCCGGGGGCCGCTCGGGCGCGCCCCGGCTGGGCGATGCACTCACCTTCCTTCAAGAGATCCAGGAGCACTGAACATGGCGAACAACCTCCGTCTGGGCAAGCAATGGGGCCTGCGTCGCATGGCCACGCCCGCCGGGCACTTCACGATGGTGGCGCTCGACCAGCGCCCGCCCATCGCCAGCCTCATCGCCAGGAAGCAGGGCATCGCCCCGGCCGACGTGGCCTTCGCCGACATGGTCGCCGTCAAGCGCGTGCTGGTCGACGTGCTGGGCCCGCATGCCAGCGCCATGCTGTTCGATCCCAACTACGCCTTCCCGGCGGGCCTGAAGAAGCTGCCGGCCCACACCGGCCTGGTGGTGACGCTGGAGGACCACCGCTTCCGCGACCAGCCCGGCGGCCGCCTGTCGCATTCGATCAAGGACTGGAGCGTCGAGAAGATCAAGCGTGCCGGCGGCGACGGCGTCAAGGTGCTGGCCTGGTACCGGCCCGATGCCGACGCCGACATCGTGGCCCACCAGCAGCGCTACGTGGCCGAGATCGGCGAGCAGTGCCGCGTCCACGACATCCCGCTGGTGCTGGAACTGCTGGTCTATCCCTTCCCCAAGAGCGAGCGGCACACGACCGACTATGTGGAGTCGCCCGAGAAGCTGCCCGAGCTGGTGCTCGACAGCGTGCGCGAGTTCGCCAAGCCGCATTACGGCGTGGACCTGTTCAAGCTCGAAAGCCCGCTGCCCGGCGCCAGCCTGCCCGCGCATGGCGACAGCGCCGAGTCGCGCCAGGCCCAGGCCCTGTTCGACCAGATGGGCGGCATCTGCCGCGATGCCGGCATCCCGTGGGTGATGCTGTCGGCCGGTGTCACGCCCCAGCAGTTCCTGCGCGTGATGGAGTACGCCTACGCGGCGGGCGCCCATGGCTTCCTGGCCGGCCGCGCCGTGTGGTGGGAAGCACTGCAACAGTTCCCCGACCTGGCCGGCTTCGAGGCCCAGCTGCGCCGCGAAGGCACCGCCACGCTGGCCGAACTGGCCGCCCTCACCGAGCGCGCCGGCAACGCCTGGCAGGCCGACTACAGCGCCTTCGACACGCTCAAGGCCGAGGGCGAGTTCTGCCTGGCCTACGCGTGATGACGGCAGCGGCGACCGACCTGCGCCTCGAACGTATCGAGGTCTTCGTCTTCCGCGCGCCGGCGGACCCGCCGGTGCAGACCTCCTTCGGCATCATGCGCGACCGGCCGGCCCTGCTGCTGCGTGCCATCGCCGACGATGGTGCCGAAGGCTGGGGTGAGGTCTGGTGCAACTTCCCGACCGTGGGTGCGGAGCACCGCGCCCGCATGGCGCTGACCTACCTGCCGCCGCTGGCCTGCGGGCCGCAGTGGGCGAGCCCCCAGGTCTGCTTCGAGGCGTTGACGGAGAAGCTGGCCGTGCTGGCCATCCAGTGCGGCGAGCCCGGCCCCCTGGCACAGATCGTGGCCGGCCTGGACATCGCGCTGTGGGACCTGCTGGGCCGCCGCCACGGCCTGCCAGTGTGGAAGCTGCTCGCGCCTGATCTGGCCGCGCCCGCGCCGGTGCCGCTCTATGCCTCGGGCCTCAACCCGACCGCGCCCGAGAAGCTGGCAGCGGCCAAGCGCGCGGAGGGCTACCGCGCCTTCAAGCTCAAGGTCGGCTTCGGCGCCGAGCGCGACGAGGCCAACCTGGCCGCCCTGCGCGAGGTGATCGGCCCCGCGGCGCCGCTGATGGTCGACGCCAACCAGGCCTGGGACCTGGACGAGGCCATCGCCGCCGGCCGCCGTATGGCCCGCCACGACCTCGGCTGGCTGGAGGAGCCCGTGCGCGCCGACACGCCGCTGGCCGACTGGGCCCGGCTGGCGCGCGAGCAGCCACTGCCGCTGGCCGGTGGCGAGAACCTGGCCGGCCTGGCCGCCTTCGACGCCCACATCGGCGCCGAGGGCCTGTCGATCATCCAGCCGGACCTGGGCAAATGGGGCGGCTTCAGCGGCTGCCTGGCCGTGGGACGGCGCACGCTGGCGCAAGGCAAACGCTTCTGTCCGCACTGGCTGGGGGCCGGCATCGGCCTCACGGCCTCCTTCCACCTCAAGGCGGCTGTGGGCGGGCCGGGCTATGTGGAGGTGGATGCCAACTCCAACCCGCTTCGCGACCTGCTGGCCACACCGGTGTTCGCGCTGGAAGAAGGCGCCGTGCACCTGGGGATGAAACCGGGCCTGGGCGTGCAGCCCGACCTCGGGGCGGCCCAGGCTTTCCGCATCCCGCTCTAGGCGGGGTCGGCGCCGGCCGTACGGCGTGCGTTCATCGAAGGCTGGGATCATCCCGGCCGCTGCCATCCGGCGGCGTCCAACACCTCCAAGAACGCACGCCTTCCGCCATGTCCTCTTCCGGTTTCCACGTCCACGGTCCGCACGACCACGAACTCCAGCATGCCGCCGAACACGAGGCCGAGCATGCCGCCGCCGCCAAAAAACAGCGCAGCATCACCAACGAGGTGGCCGTCTTCACCGCCGTGATCGCCACGGTCGGTGCCATCTTTGCCTACATGGGCGGGCTGACGCAGGCCAATGCCGGCCTCTACAAGAACAACGCCGGCATGAAACGCACCGAAGCCGCCAACCAGTGGAATTACTACCAGGCCAAGAGCACCAAGCAGGCGCTGGCCGAGTTCGCACGCGACCTGTCACCCGACGACCGCAAGCCGGCCATGCAGGAAAAGGCGGCCCGCTACGACAAGGAGAAGGCCGAAATCCAGCTGGCCGCCCAGAAGCTGGACAAGGAGGCCGACGACTGGGACCACCGCTCCGACGCCGCCCTGCACGAACACCATCGCTGGGCCCAGGCGACCACCGCGCTACAGGTTTCCATCGCCCTGGCGGCGATCGCGCTGCTCACCCGCAAGCGCTGGCTGGAGTGGGGCATGTTCGGGGTCGCTGGGCTGGGGCTCGTGATCGGCGGGCTCGCGCTCGCCCACGTCTGAGACGACGCGCCACAGCGCCACAGCGCCACAGCGCCACAGACCGCGGCTCCCAGAGCGCGGCGCAGAGTTCCACGGATGCAACGACGTAGGTCATCACGCCGCGATTGTTTCGCTGGCGTGAACGTGACGTTCGTCAAAGACAAGGGTTTTCCCTAGATGAGAGGTCCACAATTCATCCCACGGGCCAGCGATTGAACGCAGACCCGAAGCCGGTGAGGCAGGTGCCTTGCCAGCTCTGTTCAACGCAATGCCTGCCTACAGGAGAAAAATCATGACCAAGACCTCGAAGATCATCGCCCTCGCCGCCCTGTCGTTCGCCGCCGTTGCCGGCGCCAGCGCCGAGGAATACCAGGGCGTCGTCGCCCCCGTGTCGGCCTTCAGCCGCGCCGAAGTGAACGCCCAGGGCGTGCAGGCCGCTCGCGCCGAGCAGAACCTGGAATACGTCGGCCAGCAGGTCGCAGTGGCCCCGGCCGCTCCCCGCAGCCGCGCCGCCGTGCAGGCCGAAGCCGTGGCTGCCGCCCACAACCCGACCGCCAACCTGGATTCCAAGGCCTTCGTGAACAGCACGATCCCCACGCAGTACACCCAGGGCAGCCTGTCGGTCTACCGCAAGGCCGGCCTGTAATCAGACCGCTGCCGCCGAGCGCGGCGCCCGTTGTCAGCGGGCGGGCGCGCGGCACTTGCCTTCGGGCACCTTCGAAAGCCGGTATGCGAAAGCATGCCGGCTTTCTGCGTTTGAGCGGCGGTTTGGCCAGTCACCCGGCAGCCGGCTGGCTCCATGCCCTTCGAAGGCCGGAATGTCCAAGCCCCAACCAAGTGTCCGCACTCCGCGGATAGCCGGCGCCGTGCGCGGCTAGGCCCGCGAGAACGGGCGCCGCACCATTCATCCACGCGCCGGGCCGGGCTCGCAGAGCCCGACCTGCGGCGACGACATCACGGATGAAAGGCAACTCACATGCATCGCTTGGACGGAAAGGTCATCGTACTGACCGGCGGCGCCACCCTCATCGGCGCGGGCGTGGCCCACGTGCTCCTGCAGGCCGGCGCACGGGTGGCGGTGTTCGACATCGATGAGACCGGCGGCGCGCGCGCCGTGGCCGGCCAGGAGGACCGCGCCCGCTTCTGGCCGGTGGACGTGACCCGGGACGACGCCCTGACCCAGGCCGTGGCCGAGGTCGCCACGCATTTCGGCCGCATCGACGGACTGGTCAACCTGGCCTGCACCTACCTGGATGCAGGCGCCGAATCGGGCCGGCAGGATTGGCTCACCGCCCTGGACGTGAACGTGGTCAGCGCCGTCATGGCGGCCCGCGCGGTGCGCCCGCACCTGCTCCAGGCCGGCGGCGGGGCCATCGTCAACTTCACCAGCATCTCGGCCAAGGTGGCGCAGACGGGGCGCTGGCTGTATCCGGTGTCGAAGGCTGCGCTGGTGCAGGTCACGCGCAACATGGCGATGGACTTTGCGGCCGACCGGATCCGTGTCAATTCCGTATCGCCGGGCTGGACCTGGTCGCGCGTGATGGACGAGCTGACCCAGGGCGACCGCGCCAAGACCGACCGTGTGGCGGCGGCCTACCACCTGCTTGGCCGCGTGGGCGACCCGGCGGAAATCGGCAACGTGGTGGCCTTTCTGCTGTCGGAAGGTGCCAGCTTCGTCACCGGCGCCGACTACGCGGTGGACGGCGGCTATTCGGCCATGGGCCCCGAACAGGCCGTGCCGGCCATTCCGAGGCTGGCCGAATGAGCGCGGTCGTCCATGCCACCCCCATGGCAGCCAACGATGCGGAGCCCGGCGCCTCCACGCTGGCGCCCTGGATCGACGAGGTCCTGCACCCGCGCCTGCTGCGCACCGTGCTCGGCTGCTACCCCACCGGCGTGGCCATCGTGGCCACTCGCACGGCCGACGGCCGGCCGGTGGGCCTCACCATCAATTCCTTCGCCTCGCTGTCGCTGGAACCTCCTCTGGTGCTGTGGAGCCTGGTGAACCGTTCGCCCAGCCTGCAGGCCTTCCGGGACTGCACGCACTTCACGATCAGCGTGCTGGGCTGCGAACAGGAAGCCCTGGCGCGGCACTTCGCCAATCCGGCGGTCCCCGACAAGTTCGAGGGCATCGCCATCGCGGAAGCCCCCGAGGGCGTGCCCGCCATCGCCGGCGCGGCCGCCACGCTGGTGTGCGCCAGCGATCATCACCGCGAGACGGGCGACCATCATCTGCTCGTGGGCCGCGTGCTTCGCGTGGCGCGCAGCGAGACGGCGCCGCTGGTGTTCCATGGGGGGCGGTTCACCGGGTTGGCGGCTTGAGCCGACCGATGCGATGGCCGACAGTCCCAATTTGGGACTAAACTTGCGCGATGCGGATCATCGCCGTCAGCGCCCTGCGGGACTACTGGTCATCGCATCCCGATGCCAAGAGGCCACTGCTGGCGTGGGTCGAAGAGGTACAGGCCGCGCAATGGCGCACGCCGGCTGACGTGAAGGCAAGTTTCCGTAACGCAAGCATCCTGCCCGGCCGGCGGGTGGTGTTCAACATCAAGGGCAACGACCACCGGCTGGTGGTGGCCGTAGCCTATGCCTTCGGCGCCGTCTACATCAAGTTTGTTGGCACACATGCGGAGTACGACCTCAACGACGTGCACAACGTGGAGCCTGAATGATGAACCTGCAACTGCACCCCATCCGCAGCGAGGCGGATTACCACTCGGCGTTGAAGGCGGCGGAAGCCTTCTTCGACGTGCCGGAGGAGCCTCGGCCCGACAGTCCGGAAGGCGCTTATTTCGAGGCGCTGATCACGCTGATCGAAGCGTACGAACGCAAGCATTTCCCGATGGACCCGCCCGACCCGGTGGATGCCATCAAGTTCCGCATGGAGCAGGCCGGCCTCACGGTGGCAGATCTGGTGCCCTACATCGGCCCTCGCCACCGGGTTTACGAGGTGCTCAATCGCAAGCGCCCGTTGACGATGCCGATGATCCGGCGCCTGATGAACCTGGGCATTCCTGCACAGTCCCTGATCGGCCCGGCGGAACCGGTCACCGCCTGAGGACTGATGTTCCCGAAGGCGCCCGCGCAGGTGTCTGCGCAGCCCCGCCACGATTTGCAGACGATGCAGTGAGCGCCAAGATTCAATGCCGCCGCACCGTCTCGCTGGGGTACTCGCCGAAGCGCGCGCGGTAGTCGGCGCTGAAGCGTCCCAGGTGGCCGAAGCCCCAGCGCAGCGCGACGCCGGCCACATGGGTGCTGCCGCCCAGCAGTTCGGCGCGGGCCCGCTCCAGCCGCAGGTCCTTGAGGTACTGCATGGGGCTCACGCCCAGGAATTCCTTGAAGCCGGCATATAGGCTGCGCACGCTCACACCGGCCACCTCGGCCAGCTGCTCCGCACACAGGGGCTCGTGCGCATGGGCCTGGATGTGGTCCTGTACGCGGCGCACATGGCGCGGCAGCACGGTATTGCAACGTGCAGGCGCCGCATGGCTGTGGTTGTGCGGCTGCACCGCCAGCAGCGTGGCCGCCACCAGTTGCCCGACCTGCTGGCTCACCAGTCGGTGCTGCGACACGTCGATGTCCTGCGCCATCATCTCCTGCAGGTAGCCCAGCAGGTGCATCCACATGGCGTTGTCGCGCCAGCCGAAGCCCAGCTGGAAGCGCACCGGCGCGTCGAGCGCACGGCCCAGTTGCAGCGCCAGCGTGCGCTCCACCAGCGCGCGCGATACGCGCACCATCAGTTGCTGGTTGTCGGCCGACCAGCGCATCACCGTGTCCTCGCTGGGGCTGAGCACCGTGGCCTCGTGCGGGCCGGAGTCGCTGTGCTGGCCACCGCTGTCGACCTGTGCACGGCCGGCCAGCGGCATCTGTACCAGGAAGAAGTCTTCCAGCGGACCGGGCTGGATCTCCACCTCGGCGCCGTAAGCCAACAAACTCAGCGAGACGTCGCCGAAGCTGGCGTGGTGCATGCGCGCGTCCAGGCGCTGGGCGCGGCCGGCCACGTCCAGCCGGTGCGGCTTCATCACGCTGCCCACGCGCAGCCGCGTCTCTTCGAGATCGGCCGAGGCGAAGAAGGGCCGCAGCGGCCGCGTCGCCGGCAGGGGTGCCGACGGCGGGCGGGTGAAGAAGGCACTGGCAGTGGGGTTCATGGCGGGCCTCGTGTCGCGCGTTGCCGGTGGCCGGCGGGTTTCGACGCGCTGCGATCGATGCAGCGATGGCTTGATCGATAGCAAGTTCGGCGCCACCGCATGGGCGCCGCTGCAGCCCAGTTAATTTAGTCCTCAAGCAATGCCGATGCACTCAGGGCAAGCACGGACTGCACTGGTGGGGTGCATTCGCGCTCTCCCAGGCCTCTCCCTGCGAGCGGGGGAGGAGAAATGCGGCAGTCGCTGGGAGATGGATGCGCTCTTCGTGGCCCGGCATGCGAAGAGGCATGAGCGTTGCAGTCGGGCTTGGCGGGGACGCAATCGGGATAGGGGTCCGTCATTGTCGACGGAGCCCCTCCCACACCACCCGGCATGCGGGTCCGCACCGGGCGGTTCGAGCGCTTGAGGTCATGA
>NZ_QQAV01000004.1 GCF_003350475.1 Pseudacidovorax intermedius | reverse complement strand
GCCCTCAAGCGCCGCGCCGCTGCGCTGGGCTTCCAGATCCACCCCGTGGAGGCCGCTGCATGAAGTCAGCTGTCTTCAGTTCTGTTTCTTGAGAGTAGGAGCGACCGCCGACCCGCTGGTAAATGCGCCACGGCGGGAGCCGGCGTGGCTGGAGGCGCGCCCGATGCTGCATGTGTAGCGTGCCGTCGTGGCAATCGGCATGCTCTATGTCTTGAGCGTCGCCGCTCGGCCGCTCAGATGCTGCGGTCGTCCGCGCAGTTGGCTTCGATCCGGCGGCGCAGGTCGGCCAGTGTGCGACCGGGCTCGTCCCTGAAGCCTTCCTCCAGCATCCGCGCATCGCGGATCCGGTCCATGCGGAAGGCGCGGAAGTCCTGCCTCAGCTCGCACCAGGCGGCCAGCGTCCAGACCTTGCCCCAATAGAAGCAGCCCAGCGGACGTACCTGGCGCTCGCTGGGCTTGCCGCCCTCGTCGCGATAGTCGAGCCAGAGCTTGCGGCGCGCCTGCACTGCCTCGCGCAGGGTGCGCAAGTGGACGCGGGTCACGTCGTCCAGGGCAATGGCGGGCGCGTACAGCGCCAGCGACTCGGCGGCCGCGCGCGCCGTTGGCGGCAGCACCGACAGGATCTTGCCCAGCGCGCCGTCGATGTTGTCGCCCAGCGCCGGATCGACCCAGCTTTGCGCCAGCCGTGCCGCCGCCACCAGCGCCCGGGCCTCGTCCTGTGTGAACATCAGCGGCGGCAGGTCGAAACCCCGGCCCAGCCGGTAGCCGATGCCGGCTTCGCCCTCGAGCGGCACACCTTGGCGCTGCAGGTCGGCGATGTCGCGGTAGACGGTGCGCTCGGAAACCTCCAGCCGCCCGGCCAGGAAGGCGGCGGTGGTCAGCCGACGGCCGCGGATCAGCTGGACGATCTGGAACAGGCGGTCGGCACGGCGCATGGGGCAAACGGATCAGGCTGCATCGGCGATGGGAAGGCGGGCCTGCATGGCGTCAGCGATGCGGCGCATGTCGTCTGCGCTGATCTCGAACAGGCCGAAGCGCAGCTTATAGCCCCATCCGCGGCGGTCGCGCGTGAAGTCCAGTTCGTCCATCACGCCGGCGATGGGCACCTCGCAGGCCTCGGCGTAGTGCATGTCGCGCCGCCAGGGCACGAAGCCGGCGCCCATGTCGGCCTGGTACGGGGCCGACGGCGCCACCGTGCCCACCGAGACGAAAGCCTGCAGCCGGTCGCGCGTGCCGAAGCGCTCGGATGGCGCGTAGTAGGCCACGCAGTCGCCCGCCGCCAGGCGCCGCAGCGGCGCGACGCGGCCATGGCACACCTGCATGAAGCCGGCGGGCCGGTGATCGCGGCCCAGGCGGGCATGTTCGGCACTGGCCACGGCGATCCAGTGGCGGGCCGGCCGGGCGGACGCGCTGCACGGCGGCATGAGCAGGCCGAAAGGTGGGGGCGGCATGGCGTCAGTCCAGGGCATGCAGGCCGACCACATTGCCCTCGGGATCGCGCACCAGGGCGAAATAGCCGATGCCGGGCGCGATGAGGGTGCGCGGCGCGACGACCTCGCCGCCGGCGGCCACGGCACGGTCGAGGGCCCCCTGCACGCCCGGCTCGCAGTCGAGGTAGACGACGGTGCCCCCCTCGGCCGGGCGGTGGCCCTCGCGGCGCACCAGGCAGCCGCCGGCGCCGGGCTTGTCGTGGTCGAACACGGCCATGATGTCGCCGCCCACGTCCTCGGTGCCGCGCATCGCGCGGTCGAGCATGCGTTCGTAGAAGCGCTGGGCAGCAGCAAGGTCGGTGACGGGGATCTCGAACCAGGTATTGGCGTTGCGCATGGAAAGCTCCTTCCGGTGGTGATGAACAGGAGCGTGATGCTGCGCCGGGCCTCCTGACAGCGTGTTGTCAGGAGGCGGCGGCAGTCCGCATTCGGCCTTCGATCGCCCAAGAAAAAGCCCGCGCGGCCTGGCGGCGGCCCGGGCTGACGGCGATGCGAGCGTCTACGGCCGCGTCAGAGCACGTCGCTGGCGAAGTCGGCCAGCCGCGAGCGCTCGCCGCGCGCCAGCGTGATGTGGCCGCTGTGCGGCCAACCCTTGAAGCGGTCGACCGCGAAGGTGAGGCCCGAGGAGCCTTCGGTGAGGTAGGGCGTGTCGATCTGCGCCAGGTTGCCCATGCAGATGATCTTGGTGCCCGGGCCGGCGCGGGTGATCAGCGTCTTCATCTGCTTGGGCGTCAGGTTCTGCGCCTCGTCGATGATCACGTACTTGTTGAGGAAGGTGCGGCCGCGCATGAAGTTCATGCTCTTGATCTTGATCTTGGAGCGGATCAGTTCATTGGTGGCCGCGCGTCCCCATTCGCCGGCGCCGCCGTTGTCGCCCTTGGCCAGGAACTCCAGGTTGTCGTCCAGCGCGCCCATCCAGGGGCCCATCTTCTCTTCCTCGGTGCCGGGCAGGAAGCCGATGTCCTCGCCCACGCTCACGGTGGCGCGGGTCATGATGATCTCGGTGTAGCGCCGGTCGTCGAGCACCTGCGTCAGGCCCGAGGCCAGGGCCATCAGCGTCTTGCCCGTGCCTGCCGTGCCGGTCAGGGTGACGAAGTCGATGTCCGGGTCCATGAGCAGGTTCATGGCGAAGTTCTGCTCGCGGTTGCGCGTGGTCACGCCCCAGACAGCGTTCTTGCCCGAGCTGTAGTCCTTCAGCGTCTTGAGCACCGCCGTCTTGTCGCGCACCTCGGTCACGCGGGCGTACATGCTCGGCTCGCCGGGGGCTTCGAAGTAGACGAACTGGTTGATGTACAGGCTGGGCACCATCGGGCCGGTGACGCGGTAGAAGGTGCTGCTGCCCGACTGCCAGCTTTCCACTGCCTTGCTCTGGCGCGTCCAGAAGTCGGGCGGCAGCGCGAGCGAGCCCGAATACAGCAGGTCGCCGTCCTCGAGCGCCTTGTCGTTCTGGTAGTCGTCGGCGGCGAGGCCCAGGGCGCGCGCCTTGACGCGCATGTTGATGTCCTTGGACACCAGCACCACCTCGCGCCGGTCCGCGCCCTTGTTCTTTTCGTGCAGTGCGCGCAGCGCCTGCACCACACCCAGGATCTGGTTGTCCGCCTTGCCCTGCGGCAGGCTGGTCGGCAACTGGTAATCGAGCGGCTGGGTCTGGAAGAACAGCCGGCCACCCGCTTCCTTGTGGCCGGTGGTGTCGAGCTTCAGCCCTTCGCCCATGTCGGCGCCCTGCGCGCCCGCCAGGGCGTCGAGCGTGCGGCTGGCCTGGCGGCCGTTGCGCGCGACTTCGGTCGTGCCCTTCTTGTGGCCGTCCAGTTCTTCCAGCACGATCATCGGCAGGTAGATGTCGTGTTCCTCGAAGCGGAACAGGCAGGTCGGGTCGTGCAGCAGCACGTTGGTGTCGAGCACGAACAGGCGCTTGGGGCCGGTCTTCTTCACGCTGCGCTTGCGGCGATCCGGGGCCGGCTCCTCGGCGGCACGGCTGGCGAGGGGTGCCGGGGGCAGCGGGGCGACGACGGGCTCCGCCTGGCGGGCCGTGATCGGCGCCGCGACGGGCGCGAGCGCCACGGCTGGCGAGGCACCGCCTGCATCGGGCAACTGGCGGTCGTCGAACAGCGTGGGGGATTCTTTCCGCGCGTCCGTCTGCCGTTCAGCCGAAGTACGGCGCGCCTTGGGGGCGGCGCGCGCCGGTGCGTCGAGCGCTTCCGGCGAAAGCAGGGCTGCACGCTTGGTCGGGGCGGGGGGCAGGGGCATGGAGGAACAGGCTCGCTGAAAAGTCGCGCGCAAAGGCGCAGGGGCCGAAAAACGAAAAAGCCGCCTGGAGACCAGGGCGGCTTCTTTCGGGGGATGCTGTCGTCGGGCTCAACGGCATGGGGCCATTATGCACACCGACTGGGCTCCCTCTCGTGACGGACAGCGCCGCTTGGCGATGAACGCCACCAGGGCGTCAGGCGGCCTTCTTGAGCGCCTTGACTTCCTTGAGGACCTCGTCCACATGGCCGGGTACCTTGAGTCCGCGCCATTCGGCCTTGAGCACGCCGTCGGGGCCGATCAGGAAGGTGCTGCGCTCGATGCCCTTGACCTTCTTGCCGTACATGATCTTGTTCTTGACCACGCCGAACATGTGGCACATCTTTTCTTCGGTGTCGGCGATCAGTTCGAAGGGCAGCTCGAGCTTGGCCTTGAACTCGTCATGGGACTTCATGTTGTCGCGCGACACCCCGAAGACCACCGCGCCAGCCTTCACGAAATCCTTGTAGTGATCGCGGAACTGCATGGCCTCGGTGGTGCAGCCAGGCGTGTTGTCCTTGGGGTAGAAGTACAGCACGACGGTCTGACCGAGGTGGGACGTGTTCGAGACCTTGATTCCGCCGGTGGCGCTGGCATCGAATTCGGGAATGGGTTTGTTGACAACGATCGCCATGAAACTTGTAATCTCCGCTCTGGGTTCCCGAGAAATGACGCGAAACCGGGATCCCTTGATGCAACGTGGTTGCGTTCCACGACGCAAGCATGTGCAAATTCTTCGAGGGAACGCGGTCCGGTCTGCAACCGCCGATTTTATCCCGATTGCCAATCAGCGGATAGCCGTCCGTGCTTCCAAAAGGAGGGCGGCGACCACATGGCGCCCTTCGCCGGCCAGGATGTTGTAGGTGCGGCAGGCGGCAGCAGTGTCCATGGTCTCCACCCCGGTACCCGCCGCGATCAACGGGGCAAGCCATGCAGGCTTGGGAAAACGGATCCGCTCCCCGCTGCCGAAGATCACCACCTCCGCCTTCAACTCGGCCAGCTGTGCGAAGTGCGCGGGCGTCAGCGCCTCGAACCGGTTGCAGGGCCAGTCGAAACGCTCGTTGCGCGAGCCGACGACCACGCTCGCATCCACCCGCTGGCCATTGATGGCCACCCACCCAGGCCCCGTCGCGGTGACGGTCTGGACGTCGTGTTTGTCGGGCTGGAGCTTCATCGGGAGGGGGCTTTCATCTGTGTTCCAATTGTAGGTTTCCCCTTTTGGCGGCGCCCCTCGGAGGGACTTTGAAAGCGATCAAGAAATCGGCCAAGCTGGCCCATGTGCTGTACGACATCCGCGGTCCCATCATGGACGCGGCCAAGCAGATGGAGGAAGAGGGCCAGAAGATCATCAAGCTGAACATCGGCAACCTCGCGCCCTTCGGCTTCGATGCGCCCGAAGAGGTGCAGCAGGACATGATCCGCCACCTGCCGGCGTCGGCGGGCTACTCCGACAGCAAGGGCATCTTCGCCGCGCGCAAAGCGGTGATGCACTACACCCAGCAGCAGGGCATCGCGGGCGTCACGCTCGAGGACATCTACCTGGGCAACGGCGCGAGCGAGCTGATCGCCATGGCCACCAATGCGCTGCTGGACGACGGCGACGAATTGCTGCTGCCCGCGCCCGACTATCCGCTGTGGACCGCCGTCACCAGCCTGTCCGGTGGCAAGCCCGTGCACTACCTGTGCGACGAGGCCAACCAGTGGATGCCCGACCTGGACGACATCCGCGCAAAGATCACGCCGCGCACCAAGGGCATCGTGGTGATCAACCCCAACAACCCGACGGGCGTGGTCTACAGCGACGCGCTGCTCAAGGGCCTGGTCGAGATCGCCCGCGAGCACGAGCTGGTGCTGCTGGCCGACGAGGTCTACGACAAGGTGCTGTACGACGGCGTCAAGCACACGGCGCTGGGCAGCCTGTCCACCGACGTCCTGACGCTGACCTTCAACTCGCTGTCCAAGAGCTACCGCTCCTGCGGCTACCGCGCGGGCTGGATGGTGGTGTCGGGCGACAAGCGCGCCGCCAGCGACTACATCGAAGGCCTGAACATGCTGGCCAACATGAAGCTGTGCTCCAACGTGCCGGGCCAGTGGGCTATCCAGACCGCGCTGGGCGGCTACCAGAGCATCAACGAGCTGGTCGGCCCCGGCGGCCGGCTGCGCCGCCAGCGCGACCTGGCCTACGACCTGATCACCTCGATCCCCGGCGTGAGCTGCGTCAAGCCGCAGGCGGCGCTGTACATGTTCCCGCGGCTCGACCCCAAGGTCTATCCCATCGCGGACGACCGGCAGTTCTTCCTCGAACTGCTCAAGGAAACCCGCGTGATGCTGGTGCAGGGCACCGGTTTCAACTTCCCCGACCAGCAGCACTTCCGCATCGTCTTCCTGCCGCACGAGGACGACCTGCGAGAGGCCATCGCCCGCATCGAACGCTTCCTTGCGCGCTACCGCCAGCGCCACGCCTGATTCCCGAGCATCCCGATTGACTGACGAGTGATCCGCTATGACGACTGAATCCATGAAACCCATCCAGGTCGGCCTGCTCGGCATCGGCACCGTGGGCAGCGGCACCTTCGAGGTGCTGCGCCGCAACCAGGAAGAAATCCGCCGCCGCGCCGGCCGCGGTATCGAGATCGCCATGGTGGCCGACCTCGACACCGAACGTGCCCGTCGCGTGGTGGGCGAGGGCGTGAAGGTGGTGGGCGATGCCCGCGAGGTGATCGCCAATCCCGAGATCGACATCGTGATCGAGCTGATCGGTGGCTACGGCATCGCCAAGGCGCTGGTGCTCGAAGCCATCGCCGCCGGCAAGCATGTAGTCACGGCCAACAAGGCGCTGCTGGCCGTGCATGGCACCGAGATCTTCGCGGCCGCCCACCAGCGCGGCGTGATGGTGGCCTTCGAGGCCGCAGTGGCTGGCGGCATCCCGATCATCAAGGCCCTGCGCGAAGGTCTGACGGCCAACCGCATCGAGTGGATCGCCGGCATCATCAACGGCACCACCAACTTCATCCTGTCGGAGATGCGGGACAAGGGCCTGGACTTCGCCACCGTCCTCAAGGAGGCGCAGCGCCTGGGCTATGCCGAGGCCGACCCCACCTTCGACATCGAAGGCGTGGACGCCGCCCACAAGCTCACGCTGATGAGCGCCATCGCCTTCGGCGTGCCCGTGCAGTTCGACAAGGCCTATGTCGAGGGCATCACGCAGCTGGCCGCGCAGGACATCAAGTACGCCGAGCAGCTGGGCTACCGCATCAAGCTGCTGGGCGTGACGCGCCGCACGGCCAAGGGCATCGAGCTGCGCGTGCACCCCACGCTGGTGCCCACCAAGCGCCTGCTGGCCAATGTGGAGGGCGCGATGAACGCCGTGGTCGTGCACGGCGACGCCGTCGGTACCACGCTCTACTACGGCAAGGGCGCGGGCAGCGAGCCCACGGCCAGCGCCGTGATCGCCGACCTGGTCGACATCACCCGCCTGCATTCGGCCGACGTGCAGCACCGCGTGCCCTACCTGGCCTTCCATCCGCAGTCGATGAGCGACCTGCCGGTGCTGCCCATGAGCGAGGTGACCAGCAGCTACTACCTTCGCCTGCGCGTGGCCGACCAGGCCGGCGTGCTGGCCAAGGTGACCGGCCTGCTGGCCACGGCCGGCATCAGCATCGACGCCGTGCTGCAGCGCGAGGCCGAGGACGTGGGGGGCGAAGGCTCCACCGACACCGACCTGATCATCCTCACGCACGACGCGCGCGAAGGTGCCGTGGACAGCGTGATCGCCGAACTGCAGGCCTTGCCGACGGTGCTCGCCCCGGTGGTGCGCCTGCGCAAGGAAGAACTGCGCTGAAGACGCCGCGATGAACTACCTCTCGACCCGAGGCGATCCGACGCCCCGCAAGTTCTGCGAGATCCTGCTCGAAGGCCTGGCCCCCGATGGCGGCCTGTACCTGCCCGAGCGCTATCCGCAGGTCGATGCCGCCATGCTCGCGCGCTGGCGCACGCTGGCCTACCACGAGCTGGCCTTCGAGATCCTCTCGCTCTACATCGACGACATTCCGGCCGACCACCTGCGCGCCCTGTGCGCGAAGACGTACACCGAAGAGGTCTTCGGCACGGCCGACATCACGCCGCTGCGCGAGCTGGAAGACGGTGTCTACCTCGAAGGTCTGTCCAACGGCCCCACGCTCGCCTTCAAGGACATGGCGATGCAACTGCTGGGCAATCTGTTCGAGTACGAACTGGGTCGCCGCGGTGAGCAGCTGAACATCCTGGGCGCCACCAGCGGCGACACCGGGAGCGCCGCCGAGTACGCCATGAAGGGCAAGAAGGGCGTGCGCGTCTTCATGACCTCGCCCGACGGCCGGATGAGCCCCTTCCAGCAGGCGCAGATGTTCAGCCTGCAGGACGCCAACATCCACAACATCGCCATCACCGGCGTGTTCGACGACTGCCAGGACATCGTCAAGGCGGTGAGCAACGACCTGGCCTTCAAGCGCCAGTACCGCATCGGCACCGTCAATTCGATCAACTGGGCGCGCCTTCTCGCCCAGGTCGTCTACTACTTCAAGGGCTGGATCGAGGCCACCGGCCCGCAAGGCGGCGAAGTGAGCTTCACCGTGCCCTCCGGCAACTTCGGCAACGTCTGCGCCGGCCACGTGGCGCGCATGATGGGCCTGCCGATCCGCAAGCTGGTGGTGGCCACCAACGAGAACGACGTGCTCGACGAGTTCTTCCGCACAGGCGTCTACCGCGTGCGCGGTGCGGCCGACACGCACGAGACCTCCAGCCCGTCCATGGACATCAGCAAGGCCAGCAACTTCGAGCGCTTCGTGTTCGACCTCTTGGGCCGCGACGGCGCGCGCACCAAGGCGCTGTTCCATGACGCCCTGGTGCGCGAGGGCCGCTTCGACCTGAGCGCCGACCCGGTCTTCGCCGATGCGGCGGGCCGCTTCGGCTTCCGCTCGGGCAGCAGCACGCATGCCGACCGCCTGGCCACCATCCGCGACACCGACGAGCGCTTCGCCGTGCTCATCGACACCCACACGGCCGACGGCCTGAAGGTGGCGCGCGAGCACATCGAGCCCGGCGTGCCGATGGTCGTGCTGGAGACGGCGCTGCCCATCAAGTTCGCCGCCACCATCGTCGAGGCCCTGGGCCGCGAGCCCGACCGGCCGGCCAGGTTCGAGGGCATCGAGTCGCTGCCCAAGCGCGTGGTGCGCATGCCGGCCGACGCCGAGCAGGTCAAGCGCTACATCGCCGAGCACTGCGCCGCATGAAGGTCGTGGTCTTTGCCGGCTACTCCGGGGCGGGCAAGACCACCCTGGTCGAGCGGGTGATCGCCGAGCTGCGGGGGCAGTGCCAGCGCGT
Source organism: Pseudacidovorax intermedius (assembly GCF_003350475.1). Taxonomy (GTDB): domain Bacteria; phylum Pseudomonadota; class Gammaproteobacteria; order Burkholderiales; family Burkholderiaceae_C; genus Xenophilus; species Xenophilus intermedius. The sequence continues at coordinate 377,706 of NZ_QQAV01000004.1, read as the reverse complement.
GTCGGTCATCAAGCATGCCCACCACAAGTTCGACATCGACCATCCCGGCAAGGACAGCTGGCGCCATCGCCAGGCGGGCGCCTTCGAGGTGGTGGTCGCCTCCGACCGGCGCATGGCGCTGATGCGCGAGTTCGAGCAGCCGACTGAGCCCGACGTGCACCACCTGCTGGCCGAACTGTGGGACGGCGTGGACTGGGTGCTGGTCGAGGGCTTCAAGCACTGCGACCTGCACAAGGTCGAGGTCATGCGCCGCATCGAGCCGGGCCAGGAACCACGTCCGGCGCTGTATCCGCTGGACGACCACGTCTGCGCCATCGCCACCGACACGGCCGACAACCTGCCCCAACCTACGGGCCTGCCAGTCTTCGACCTGGACGATGCCGCGGGCGTGGCGCAGTGGCTGCTGCAGAGCGGCGAACGCTTTGTCTACCACCCCGAGCACCATGTCTGACGCAACCGCTGCCCCGGCGCCAGCTGCGCGCCGCCCGCTGATGCCCCTGGACGACGCCCTGGCCCGGCTGATGGCCCAGGCGCAGCCGCTGGCGGGCATCGAAGACTGCAACACCTTCGACGCCGATGGCCGCGTGCTGGCGCGCGATCTGGTCGCGGCGCTCACCGTGCCGCCGGCGGACAACAGCGCCATGGACGGCTACGCGGTGCGTGCTGCCGACTGCGCCGCTCCGAGGGCGGTGCTGCGCGTGGCGCAGCGCATCCCGGCCGGCAGCACGGGCGAGCCGCTGGCGGCCGGCACGGCGGCGCGCATGTTCACCGGCGCGCCCATCCCGCCCGGTGCCGATGCCGTGGTCATGCAGGAAGACACCGAGGCTCTGCCCGAAGAGGGCAGCCTGGGCCGGGTGCGCGTGACGACCGTGCCGCAGGCCGGGCAATGGATCCGCCGCGCCGGCGAGGATGTCGAGCGCGGCAGCGTGGTGCTCGCCGCCGGCCAGCGCCTCACGCCGCAGGCCCTGGGCTTGGCCGCCAGTATCGGTTTCGCCAGCCTGCCGGTGCGCCGCCGGCCGCGGGTGGCGATGCTCTCCACAGGCGACGAGCTGGTCATGCCCGGCACCATCGCGCCCGAGGCCATGCCGCCCGGCGCCATCTACAACTCCAACCGCTTCTTCCTGCGCGCGCTGCTGCTGCGCATGGGCTGCGAGGTGCAGGACCTCGGGCTGGTGCCCGACCGGCTGGAGGCCACCATCGACGGCCTGCGCGCCGCGGCCTCGCAGAACGACCTGATCATCACCACCGGCGGCGTGTCGGTGGGCGAGGAAGACCATGTGAAGGCCGCCGTGCAGTCGCTCGGCACGCTGGAGCACTGGGCGCTGGCCATCAAGCCGGGCAAGCCGTTCGCGTACGGCACCATTGCGCGGCCGGCGCTCGAAGAGGGCGGCATCGAGCTGTGCCATGTCTGCGGACTGCCGGGCAATCCGGTCTCCAGCTTCATGACCTTCCTGCTGCTGGTGCGGCCCTTCCTGATGGCGCTGCTGGGCGCCACCCAGGCCGTGCCGGCCGCGGTGCAGATGACGGCGGGCTTCGACTGGCCGCGGCCCGACCGGCGGCGCGAGTTCCTGCGCGCGCGCATCGGCGCGGACGGTCGTCTCGAACTTTTCGCCAACCAGGGCTCGGGCGTGCTGACCTCCACCGTGTGGGGCGACGGCGTGATCGACAACCCCGGTGGCCAGGCCATTGCCGCGGGCGACACGGTGCGCTTCATCCCCTTCGGCGCCTGGCTGGCATGACGAAGACGATCCGCGTCCGCTATTTCGCCTCGATCCGCGAGGCCCTGGGCACGGGCGAAGAAGCCATCACGACCCAGGCCGAGACGCTCGGCGCCCTGCGCGACGAACTCATCGCACGGGGTGGGCCGCATGCCGCCGCCCTGGCCCGCGGCCGCGCCGTGCGGCTGGCGGTGGACCAGGTGATGGCGAAGGACGACGCCGCGCTGCGCGACGGCGCCGAGGTCGCCTTCTTTCCGCCCGTGACAGGCGGCTAGGGTCGGTCAACGCCCCCTGGGCGTCTGCCGCCGTCCCTCTGCGTCGTCGGCCCGGCGCTGTCGTGTCCCGATGATGCTGATCGACCTCAGTCGCCGCTGGACAGCGCCGCATCCAACGCCAGAAGGCGCGCCGTCAACGCCGCGCCGGCGTCCGTCATCGGTGCGCGCAGCTCACCGGCCATCTCGCCACGGCCGCTCAGCAGCGCCTTGATCGGTGCCGGGTTGGGCGCTTCGAACAGCCCTTCGATCAGCGGCAGCAGCGGCTGCCACAGCGCCCGGGCCTCCAGCAGCCGGCCCTGGCGCAGCAGCGTGATGACGCGGGCCAGCCGTGCGGTCTGCACGTGGGCGCAGGCTGCGATGGCGCCGCAGCCGCCTTCGGCGACGGTGGGGAAGATCTGGGCGTCCTCGCCCGCCAGCACCTGCAGCCGGCCGTCGGCGATCAGGGCGCGGGTCTTGCCGAAGTCCCCGCCGCAGTCCTTGATGCCGACGATGCGCGGGTGGGCGGCCAGGGCCAGCAGCGTGTCGCGGGCCAGCGTGCTGCCCGTGCGATACGGGATGTCGTAGACGAGCACCGGCACGGGGCTGGCATCGGCCAGCTGCTGGAACCAGTCGAGCAGGCCGGCCTGCGAAGGACGGATGTACAGCGGTGCTGGCAGCAGCACGCCGGCCAGCTCTGCGTCGACGAGTGCGCGCAGCCGCTTCGCGGTGTCGCCCAGGTGGTAGCCGGAGATGCCGAGCACCCGACGCACGCCGGGTGCCACGCCGGCGATGGTGGCCAGCACGGCCTGCTGCTCCGCATCGCCCAGGGACGCTGCTTCGCCGGTCGAGCCGCAGACCACGAAGCCGGCGATCGGCTCGGCGGCCAGGCGCAGGGCCAGCGCTGACAGGGCCGCATGGTCCACGGCACCGTCACGGAAGGGCGTGACGAGCGGCACCCAGAGGCCGGAGAAGTCGCGGCTCGGCGAGACATTCGGCGACGTGCGGACGGCGTCCGATGCCGGATCGGTGGAGAGGAGGGACGGGGAAGAGGACACGCGTTTTCCTTGAACAACAGGCTTCGACCGACGACGAGGCCGCCGGCGGATGCATGCAACAGGGGAAACGCAAGGGCGGCTGCTGCCACCCGGAGGCTGCCGTGTCGCTCATCCGACGACGGCAGCCGCAGCTCCGGTCAGATGAGCTGGACTTTCTTGGCTTTGGCGACGACCGCGGTCTGCACGCCGGCCGCCCGGGCGCGATGCGGGGCGGAATGGATGTGCAGGATACGGATCGCCATGGGGAGCGAGTGTAGGTGACGGGTCCGCTTGCGCGCGAGGACAGGTTGAGCGCGGGGGGCGATCCACTCCGCGCCGGAGGCGGCTATGCCGTCGACGGCAGAATGCGCGCATGACTGTTGCCCCACGCGTTCGCATCCAGACCGAGGACTTCGACCTGTCCACCGAGGTGGCCCTGCTGCGTGCGGGCAATGCCGGCGTCGGCGCCGTTTGCGCCTTCATCGGAACCGTGCGCGACCACAGCGACGGCGCCGCTGTGGCGGCCATGGAGCTGGAGCACTACCCCGGCATGACCGAATCGTCCATCGAGGCCATGATCGACGAGGCGCATCGGCGCTTCGACATCCTCGGCGCACGGGTGGTGCACCGGGTCGGTCCGCTGCAGCCGACGGACCAGATCATGATGGTGGCGGTGGTCTCGGCCCACCGGGGCCAGAGCTTCGAGGCCTGCGAGTTCCTGATGGACTACCTCAAGACCCAGGCGCCGTTCTGGAAGAAGGAATCGACGCCCGATGGCGCCCGCTGGGTCGACGCCCGCGTCAGCGACGACCGCGCGCTGTCGCGCTGGGGCCTGGACCTGCCGAACGCCTGAGCGCCACGCGGGCGTCGGTCGTGCAACGGACCGGCCCGGGTCGCCTGTCCGCGTCCACGCCTCTCAAGAGCCGTCCTGCAGCCGCCGCCAGGAGATGCGGCGCGTGCCGGTTGCGGTGGTGGAGGTGGGCACCGTCGTGATCTTCACCGCGCCGGTCGAATCCTTGGTGGTCGCTACGATCCGGCCCGAAGGCGTGATCGAGAGCGTCGCCGCGCTCGACACGCCGGCGCTCGACAGCAGCGCCCCCACGTTGGTGGTCCCTGTCACTGCCAGGCCGGTGGCGAAGTTCACGTAGTTGATGAAGCTCGAGCCGCCCGTGGTGCAGGCGCCGGCATTGCTGGGCGTGTTCGACACGTAGACCAGCGTGCCCGCGTACAGGATCGGATCCACATCCACCCGCTCGCCGGAGCGCGGCAGGTCGGCATACCAGCCGTTCATCGTGCGGAAGTCCATCGTCGTGTTCGCCAGGCTGCTGGCCGTGCGCGTGCCGGCGTTGTCGGTCAGCGTGATCGGCATGAAGCAGTTGGTGGTGGCACCCGTGGTGCAGGCGTTGGTGCGGGGCGTGTTGAACAGGGCGCTGGTGCTCGTGGTCAGCGGGTCCTTGATGGCGTACATGGTCTGCGCCTGCGTGGTGGTGACGTCGGTCACGCCCAGGTAGGCGCCAGTGCCGACGAAGACCACATGCTGCCCGGCCGCAAGCCCCAGTTCGGGCGTGGTCGTGACGGGCTGCCGCGCGTTCGAGGCATCGGTCAGCACGGCCAGAAGCTGCACGGGCGCGGTGCCGCCGCTGGCGGTCAGGTTTCGCAGGTCGAAGCGCCAGAGATTGCCGTAGAGGTCGCCGCCGTAGACCTGCGTGGCGGTGTTGTCGACGGTGCTGTCCGTCCAGGCGCTGATCTGCGACAGGCCGCTCGGGCAGGGGGCCGCCGAGCAGCCGGTGACCGTGCCGGTGCCGCTGGTGCCCAGGCCGTTGCCGATCTTCTTGATGAGCGCGCCGGTCACGGCGTTGAGCACCCAGATCGTGCCCTGGCCACTGCCGGGCGACAGGTTGTTGTAGCCCGAGCTGACGATGGCGACCCAGGTGCCGTCCGACAGCTTGGTCACCACCGGTGCACCGTAGGTGAAGCCCACGTCGTCGTCGCGGCGGCTGGACGGCAGCACGCTGCTGCTGCCGAATTCCCACAGCACCGACGGCGAGGCCGGGTTGGTCACGTCCAGTGCCCAATAGGCCCGGCCGCCGCCGCCCAGCCCGCCCACCAGGATCGTGCGCCAACTGCCGTTGGCGTACACATCTGCCTGCGTGATCTGGCCATCGACGAAATAGCTGTGATTGGCCGCGTAGTTCTTGTCGGCGAGCTTGTACAGGTTGGGCAGCAGCACCGAGGGGATGTAGGCCCAGGCCTCGGCGCCGGTGCTGGCATTGATGGCGTGCAGCATGCCGTCGTTGGCGCCCACGTAGACCATGCCGGTGCGCGAGGCCTGGGCGGACTTGTAGGCCGCGTAGCCTGTGTCGGCATAGTTGCGGATGGGCGCCTGCACGTACACCGGGGCCGAGTTGACGATGTCGCCCAGCACATGCGTGCGCGAGCGGTAGTAGCGGGTGCGCGGCGTGCCCTCGTTGCTGCGGTCGCCGCGCAGGTAGTTGACGAGGTTGAGGCCGCCGGCGCCGGTGGTCGTGCCGGCCTGCGTGCTGTCCACCCGCTGGTCCGCCGGCAGGCAGCTGGTGCCGGCCGTGCACAGCTGGGACATCGACGAGATGGACGCGATCTGGAAATAGCCCTGCATCGTCGGCGTGAGCGAGCTCCAGTCGAAGCTCACGCGCGCGTTGTTGGCCGCGTCATAGGTGAAGAGGGTGCGGGCGGTGTAGGCCGTGTTGTCCAGCAGCGGCGCCGTGGTGAGGGCACCGGAGTTGCTCGCGCAGTCGCTGCCCACGCCCGACAGCGACCAGTCTGGCGTGGTGCCGGTCGCGCCCGTGGTGGCATCCACGGGGTAGCGTGCGAGGTCCCCGAACCACTTGCCGGAGCAGAAGGTCGCCGAGTAGGTGTAGCTGCTGGTGCTGGTGCTCAGCACCTGGGCGCTCTGCGCCACGGCCGCGGAGCTGGCAGTGGTGGCGTCCACCGTGTTCAGGAAGTTGCTCAGTCCGGCCTTGATGTCGGCGGCGTTGGCGGCGCTGTAGTAGGTGCCGCGGCCGTTGACGGCGGCGTGCCAGAGGTCGTCGATGGCCGTTTGCGTGTCGCCCACCGGCGTGGGCCAGGTGCAGCGGCCCGAGCTTTGCCAGATGCAGGTGCCGGCGGTCTGGGTGCTGCTGCTCGTGAGCGTGCCGTTGGCCACGGCGAAGTAATCGCCGCTGGTGGCGTTGGCGTAGTCCGGGTCGTAGAGCATGAAGCCCGAGGCCCCCAGCCCGATGGTGGACGTGACCATGTTCTGCAACTTGTTGGAATAGGCGTTGCTCGAGACGTCGGTGCCGGCGCTGTTGGTGGTGTTGCCGAAGGCCGAGGCGCGCAGGTCGGTGACGTAGTAGTACTCGGCCACGTCGGCCAGCGTGTCGGCGATGGCATTGCCGTCGAGGAAGGGGCGCGACTCGGCGCCATCCCGGTCGCCGATGGCGCCGCCGGTGACGGTCACGCCCAGCTGCCCGGTGGCGGTCGAAGCGTTCCAGTAGCCGTCGGTCGACAACAGGGTGTAGTTGCGCTGGCAGGCGTACTGCATCGGGTCGGTCGTGGTCACGCCGTTGATGCTGCTCACCTTGGCCGCGTAGTACTGGCCGGCCTGCGACAGCGCGAAGCGCAGCGGCGTGCCGCCGCCGGGCAGGGCGGTGGTCAGGCGGCTGTACCACAGCTGCTTCTGCCCGCCGCTGCCCGCGTTGTTGTCCGCCACGTTCAGGAAGTTGGTCGTGCCGCTGCTGTTGTTGATGCTCATGTACCCCAGGCGGTAGTTGGCCGTCAGGGTGTTGAAGGCGATGCTGGTGGCGCTCTTCATGGCCTGCATCCGCGTGCGGTAGTACGCCCACCAGTTGGCGAAGTTGGTCATCTCCTCCGCATAGGTGCAGGTGGTGGTGTTGGTGGTGCAGTCTGTGCGGGTGCTCGCGCGGGTCGTACTGCCGGGGTAGGTGTAGGTGGCCGTGCTGGAGGTGATCGTCGTTAGCAGGTTGCTGCCTGGCGTGCCGCCGCTGAAGGCGGTGGGTGTGACCGAAAAGTTGCCGGAGCGTGTGACCACCGGCGTGCCCGTTGTATTGCCGTCTGGCGCGCTCACGGTCACCGTGCTACCGCTGGCGCTTGCGCTGAAACCGGCAACCTGGCAGTTGCCTGTGGTGGCCGTCGTGCAGCTGTTGATGTTGGCGGCAATGCGCGCCGCCACGGTCGAGGTGCTGGTGCTGCTCGAAGTGGTTGCGGATAGGATCTCAAGTCCGTTGACCTTGATGCTGCTCACGCTGGTGCCGGTCAGAAAGGTCAGGCCTGAGACGGAGAGAGTGGCAGTGGTCGGTAGGCCTGCCGGGCGCTCGTAGGTGTACGTGGCCGGCGCGCTGCTGCTGTCGATGCGCGAGGCCTGGCAGTTGGTTAGCGACGCCGAGGTGCACCAGCGCAGGTAGGCCGCAAAGGGGTAGGTCGTCGAGGGCGCGCTCTGCGTGTTGCAGGTGCGCAGGTTGGCAGCGGTGCAGTACTCGCCGGGCACGAAGGTGTAGTAGTAGGCCTGGCTGGTGAGGTTCTGCGTGCTGCCCGAATTGGAGTTGGTGAAGAGGTTGTTGGTGCCGGTGTTCGGGATGTTGCTCGTCGACATGGCACCGAAGCCGTCGTAGGGAACCCGCGTCCAGGTCGACGTATTGGCCGCCGTCATGCTGGGATAGCTGCTGCCGTCGTAGTAAAGCGGTGGCGAGTAGGTGATGGCCGGGTCGTAGTACACGCCGTTGAAGCGGCTGTTGCGCACCAGCGAATCGTTGTTCCGGTAGTCGCTGTCGCCCGCCCAGTCGGGCATGAAGTCCCACACCATGCTCCCGGAGTTGTCGAGCACGTACAGGATGTTGGGCTTGACCAGCGTGGCGCTCGATGTCTCCAGCGGGGCGGTGGCCAGGTCGGTCACCGCGCCGAGCGCCGGCGCCACCAGGCCGAGCGCCAGCAGGCCCAGTTGCACCCGCCAACTGCGGGCGCGCGCGACGTGACGGCGAAGGGATGCATTCATAGCGCCACCATGGCTTGGATGAAGGAGACGGTGTTGCGCGGCCCCGCCACGCGCACGGTGATGCGGTAGTACACCTGGGCGTTGGTCGGAGGCGCCAAGCTGCCGGCCTTGCGGCTGCTGGAGGTGTCCAGCGCCAGCGGCGAGGCGCTGCAGCCGTTGGTGCTGGAGGCATCGCCGGCGGCGCTGCACATGCGCTGGATCAGGTAGGCGGGCGTGTTGCCCGCGCTGTCCTGCGCGGGGCTCAGCGTAACGGCGGTATAGCCGGCCGCGACGAGGTTGCTCCAGACCGTGGTCCAGGTCTGGCCACTGGCCGGGTCGGTGCGCACCGCCGCATAGCCGGCGGCCTTCTGGTCGCAGGCGAGCACGGTGGTGCCGGTGCTGCAGGTGCCCAGGCCCGACACGCTGGCCTTGCCCGTGCTGTTCTCCAGCCACGCGATGGCCGCCTCGACGGCTCGGTCGGCCGACGTCGCGGCCGCTTGTTCGAACGCGAGGTTGCCTGCGATGGTGGCCGAGGTGGAGACGGTGCGCATCAGGCCCAGGGCCGCCAGCGTCATGATGACCAGGGCCACCAGCGCGATCACCATGATGAAGCCGCGCTGGCCACGGCATGGGCGGCGCGGACTCAGCATTTGACGTTGCCCCCCTGGTAGCTCTGCTGGTTGCCGTTCCAGATGATGTTGCGCAAAGGGATGCTCACCTCGATGGTCTTGTAGCGGTAGTGCTGCCATTCGCTGTTGCCGCTCAGGTCGATGGGGGCGGCCGTGGGCGTCACGGTGGTGAGGGCGGTGGTGGTGCTGGTGTTGGCCGTGGCGCCCGACCAGGTCGGTGCGGCCGTGGTGACGAGCGCCTTGTCGTACTGCTGGCTGCGCGCCACCAGCGCCAGGCGCAGCCCGATCACGCGCAGCCAGCCGCAGTACAGCGGCACGGTGCCGCCGCTCGCCGGCGTGGTCTGGTCGAAGCTGTCGACCACGCCATCCATGGTCGATGCGGCCAGGCCGCTGGTATCGCGCCCGTACTGGGCACGCAGGCTCACCACGTTGCTGGCGATCGGCACCCACACCGCACTGTTGCCGGTGGCGCTGCTGCTGCCGCAGTTGTTGACCAGGTAGTCGCACATGGTCAGATTGCCGTTGCGCACGGCAAAGGCATGGATGTTCGGCCGGGCCCCCAGGTTGTAGGCGCCGCTGTTCAGCGGCAGGCTGGCGGTGGCCGAGGTCAGTGTCAGGGCCGAGCCGGAGATGGCCGTCACCCGGCCCAGGCGCAGCGCGCAGGCCGAGCTGCTGTCGCGCGTGGTGCCGGCCGCCACCACCCAGTCGCCGACGGCAAAGCTGGTGGGCGTGCTGACCGTGAGGCTGGTCGATGTGCTCACGGCCAGGGTCGCATCGCCCTCGGACGGGCTGCCGGAGGCGCCGCCGATGACCAGCAGCGTGTCGGTGTTCGCGTCCCCCGCCGGCACCAGTGAGGTGGCGGGATTGACCGTCACGGGCGCCAGCGCGCCCAGCGTCACGGCCGCGCCATCGCCGGTCGTGGTGTAGCCCAGCGAGCAGCCCAGCAGCGTGTAGGCGCTCAGGCCCAGGCCGGCCTGCGTCAGTTCGCGGCTGAGCAGGTGCGAGGCGATGGCGCCGTTGATCTGCGCGTCGCCGCTGCTGCCGGCCAGCCGCTGCTGCGTGCTGGTGGAGGAGAGCAGTTGCAGGATCACCAGCACGGCGAACATGCCGATGAGGATGCCCACCATGATCTCGACCAGGCTGAAGCCGCCCAGGCGGCTGCGGCGCCCGGTGCGGGGGGCAGGGAGGGGAAGGCGGGTGGCGGTCATGGCTTCATCTGCGCCAGGGCGACGTACTGGTGGGCGGTGGCATCGCCCGGGCCCTTCCAGAAGATGGTGATGGTGGCCAGGCTGGTACTGACGGGCGATGTGCCGCCGCCGCTCACGGTGCTGAAGGTGACGGTGGGGGCCAGCGTGCTGCTGTCCGCCCCGGGCAGGCCCGAGTTGGTGACCGCGGCGCGCCAGCTGGCATAGCCGGCGCCGTTGCCGCTGCTGCCGTAGTTGCCCTGCAGCGTGCCGGCGGTGCGGTCGCTCATCCACATGCGGCCGATCAGGTCGTTGGCCAGCATGGCCGCGGTGGTGCGGTACTCGGCGCCAGAGGCCTGGCGCACGGCCGTGGCATAGAGGCCGGCGATGCCCAGCATGCCGATGGCGAAGATGGCCAGCGCGACCAGCACTTCGATGATGGTGGCGCCCTGCTGCGGCCGGGCGCGGCGGGCGCGGGTGTGCACCGGGGTCAGCATTTCATGGGGTCGTTGGTGGTGGTGCGGGTCAGGTCGCACAGGCGCGCGTCGCCGCTGACGCTCACGGCGATGCGCAGGCAGCGCACGTTGCCGCCCTGGGCGATGCAGCTGCCGCCGCTGCTGCCCAGGTCGACCGTGAACTGCGCCGGCGTCGCGATGGTGGGGTTGGTGGTGCCCGTCATGCGGCCCAGCGGATCGAAGGCGATCACGCCGCTGCCGCTGGCGGTCAGGGTGATGTCGCTGGTCGCATTGCTCACCACCGGACTCTTCTGGATCAGGAAGGGCGAGACGGTCGTGCTGATGGCGCCGGCGCAGCCCGAGGCCGGCGACACGGAGGCGCCGGCATTGCTCACCCAGAAAGGCCCGCTGGTGCTCAGCGCGCAGCCGTTGTCCAGGGTGGTGACCAGCTGGAAGCGCACGTTGGCGTTGCGGCGGATGGCTTCGGCGCGCGCCTGCTGCAGCCCGGCGCGCAGCGACTCGGCCGTGGTGCGCACCCGGGCGTTGCGCATCCAGTCGCCGAAGGCGGGCACCGCGAGCGCCAGCAGGATGGCCAGCAGGGCCACGCCCACCATCAGCTCGATCAGGCTCATGCCCCCCGCGCCCCGCCGACGCCCCCGCTGCATCAGCAGATCCCGCCCTTGTTGGTGACCCAGCAGTTGTTGGGCGTGGCGGCCGTCCAGCCGGAGACGCCGGTGATGGTGCTCGTCTTGTTGCCGTCCTGGTCCACGGTGTAGGTGAAGCCGGTCATGGCGCCGGTCCCCGTGGCGGTGAGCGTGTAGGTGGTGGTGCCGCCGTTGGCATTGGCCGCGCCAGGCGTGCAGCTCAGGCCGAAATACTTGAGCGTGACCGCCGCCTGCATCGCGCCGCAGACCGTGGCGGAGCCGGGCGCGGAGTAGGTCTTGGCGTCCTGGAACCATTGCTCCATCCGACCCTGATAGGCCGCGAGGTTCGAGGTCGCCTCGGGAATGCGTCCCCTACGGATGTAGTCCGAGTAGGCCGGCAGGGCGATCGCCGCCAGGATGCCGACGATGGCCACGACGATCATCACCTCGATGAGAGTGAAGCCCGCCGACGCGGGGCTTCGGGCGCGGCCGGAGGGGGAGGGGAAGCAGTGGGAGTAGGTCACATCAAGATTCTTCATATTGCAAATAAATGCAATATTCCTCGAACTTAACGTGGTGTCAGGTGGGTGTTAACGCTTTCGGTTGACGCTAATTGACATTTCCGACGAGCGGTTTTCATGGCGCGACGAGTGGCGCCAAGCGCCGTCCGGTGGCCGATGCGCTGGGCGGCGTCCCGGCGCGTGGGTCGGCGCGCCGGACAGGCCCGCAGCCACGCGCCTGTCCTGGCAAGGACCGGTCATGAAAAAGCCCCGGGGCCGGAAGCCGCGGGGCGTGTGGATGCGGACGTACAGGCGGCCGCGGGGGCGTGTCCGAGATCGACTCACTGCGGCTGGAAGCCGCTGTCCTTGATGATGCGTTCCCAGGTCTGGGTGTAGCTGCGGACGCGGCCGGCGAACTGGCCCTGCGGCTCGTAGTTCACATGCAGGCCCATGTCGACCAGCTTCTTCTTGGTCTCGGGCTGCGCCAGCACCTTCTGCAGTGCGGCGCTGAACTTGTCGATGACGGGCTGGGGCGTGCCCACGGGTGCGAAGACGCCATACCAGGGATAGTCGTCCAGGTTGTCGAAGCCCAGTTCGGTGAAGGTGGGCACCTGGGGCAGCAGCGGATCGCGCTTGGCGCCGATGGCGGCCACCACGCGGACCTTGCCGGTGCGCTGCAGTTCCATCAGGTCGGGCACGCCCGCGATGCCGGCGGCGATCTGGTTGCCCATCATGTCGGCCAGCAGCGGCGCGCCGCCGCGGTAGGGCGCGGCCTGCACGTCGATGCCGTACTTCTTGCCGATCAGCTGCGTCAGGAAGACCGGGATCGAGCCCGGCGCGGGCACGCCGATGGAGTCCTTGCCGTCCTTCTTGGTCTTTACCCACTGGACGTATTCCTGGATCGTCTTGGCGGGCGTGCCGCCCGAGACGGCCAGCACGTTGGAGAAGGTGGCGATGCCGGCAACCGGCGTGAAGTCGCTGGCGGGATTGAAGCCGGGGTTCTTGGTCACGGCCGGCAGGATCGAGATCGTATGGTCGTGCGACACGAAGAACACATGGCCGTCGGCCGGCGCGGTCTTCAGGTACTGCGCGGCGATCTGTCCGCCCGCGCCGGCGCGGTTCTCCACCACCACGGGAGCGCCCAGCTCGTCCTTGAGCTTGTCGGCGATGGTGCGGGCCAGCGCGTCGGTGCCGGCACCAGCCGGAAAGCCGACCAGCAGGCGGATCGGACCGGTCGACTGGGCCTGGGCCAGGCCGGCGGCGACCAGCAGCGCGCCCAGTGCGAAGGTGCGGCGCATCAGGCCCGGACGAAAGACAGAAGGCAGGGACATGGGGAAGAACTCCGAGGAAAAAAGCGAGCGTACCCGCAACAGGGACAGGGGACTGACTCGTTTGTTGAAGGAATGATCCATGGTTTCACCAATGGATCATGTGAGAGGTTTGAGCCAACGCAAGAGATGTGCCCGCGCTGGTCTTGAATCGTCCGCGGCCAGCCCAATCTCCCCGTCAACCCGGAGGTTTTTCACCACCATGCGCCAAGACAAACTCACCACCAAGTTCCAGGAAGCCCTGGTCGACGCCCAATCGCTCGCCCTGGGCAATGACAACGCCTACATCGAACCCGCTCACCTGCTGCTGGCCATGCTGCGCCAGAGCGACGGTCCGCGCCCGCTGCTGGAGCGCGCCGGCGTCAACGTGCCCGGCCTGAGCCAGGCGGCCGAGCAGGCCGTCAAGAACCTGCCGCAGGTGCAGGGCGGCGACGGCGTGCAGGTAGGCCCCGAGCTTGGCCGCCTGCTGCAGGCCACCGAGAAGGAATCTATCAAGCGCGGCGACCAATTCATCGCCAGCGAGCTCTACCTGCTGGCCGTCGCCGACGCCAAGGGCAGTGTGGGCGACATCGCCCGCCAGAACGGCCTGACCCGCAAGTCGCTCGAAGCGGCCATCGACGCCGTGCGCGGCGGCCAGTCGGTCAACAGCGCCGACGCCGAGGGCCAGCGCGAGGCCCTCAAGAAGTACACGCTGGACCTCACCGAGCGCGCCCGCATCGGCAAGCTCGACCCGGTGATCGGCCGCGACGAGGAAATCCGCCGCGCCATCCAGGTGCTGCAGCGTCGCAGCAAGAACAACCCGGTGCTGATCGGCGAGCCCGGCGTGGGCAAGACCGCCATCGTCGAAGGCCTGGCCCAGCGCATCGTGGCGGGCGAGGTGCCGGACTCGCTCAAGGGCAAGCGCGTGCTGTCGCTCGACCTGGCGGCGCTGCTGGCCGGTGCCAAGTTCCGCGGCGAGTTCGAGGAACGACTCAAGAACGTGCTCAACGAGCTGGCGAAGGAAGAAGGCCAGGTCATCGTCTTCATCGACGAGATCCACACCATGGTGGGCGCCGGCAAGGCCGAGGGCGCCATGGACGCCGGCAACATGCTCAAGCCCGCCCTCGCGCGCGGCGAGCTGCACTGCATCGGTGCCACCACGCTGGACGAATACCGCAAGTACATCGAGAAGGATGCCGCGCTGGAGCGCCGCTTCCAGAAGATCCTGGTGGGCGAGCCGAGCGTGGAGGACACCATCGCCATCCTGCGCGGCCTGCAGGAGAAGTACGAGGTGCACCACGGCGTGGAGATCACCGACGCGGCCATCGTCGCGGCGGCCGAGCTGTCCAACCGCTACATCACCGACCGCTTCCTGCCCGACAAGGCCATCGACCTGATCGACGAGGCCGCGGCCAAGATCAAGATCGAGATCGACTCCAAGCCCGAGCAGATGGACCGCCTCGACCGGCGCCTGATCCAGCTCAAGATCGAGCGCGAGGCCATGAAGAAGGAGACCGACGAGGCTTCCATGCGCCGGCTCGAACTGCTCGACCAGGAAGTGGCCAAGGTGCAGAAGGAGTATTCCGACCTGGAGGAAATCTGGAAGTCCGAAAAGGCCGCGGCCCAGGGCTCGGCCCAGATCAAGGAAGAGATCGACAAGCTGCGCTTCCAGATCGAGGAATCCACCCGCAAGGGTGACTTCAACAAGGTCGCCGAGATCCAGTACGGCCGCCTGCCCGAGCTGGAGAAGCGCCTCAAGGAAGCGCAGGCCAAGGAAGCCGGCGCCGACGGCAAGGGCAGTGGCAACCGCCTGCTGCGCACCGAGGTGGGCGCGGAGGAAATTGCCGAGGTGGTGTCGCGTTCGACCGGCATCCCCGTGTCCAAGATGATGCAGGGCGAGCGCGAGAAGCTGCTGCGCATGGAAGACAAGTTGCACGAGCGCGTGGTGGGCCAGGACGAGGCCATCACCGCGGTGGCCAATGCCATCCGCCGCTCGCGTTCGGGCCTGTCCGACCCCAACCGGCCGACCGGCTCCTTCCTCTTCCTGGGCCCCACGGGCGTGGGCAAGACCGAGCTGTGCAAGGCGCTGGCGGGCTTTCTCTTCGACAGCGAGGACCACCTCATACGCATCGACATGAGCGAGTTCATGGAGAAGCATTCGGTGAGCCGGCTGATCGGCGCGCCCCCCGGCTACGTGGGCTACGACGAAGGCGGCTACCTGACCGAGGCCGTGCGCCGCAAGCCCTACAGCGTGGTGCTGCTGGACGAGATGGAAAAGGCCCATCCGGACGTGTTCAACATCCTGCTGCAGGTGCTGGACGACGGCCGCCTGACCGACGGCCAGGGCCGCACCGTGGACTTCAAGAACACGGTGATCGTGATGACCAGCAACATCGGCTCGCCCATCATCCAGGCGATGGCGGGGCGCGACCAGCAGGAGGTGAAGGACGCGGTGTGGGACGAACTGCGCAACCACTTCCGACCCGAGTTCCTGAACCGGATCGACGAGACGGTGGTGTTCCACGGCCTGGACGCGAAGAACATCGAGGCCATTGCCGAGATCCAACTGCAGGTGCTCAAGGCGCGCCTGGCCAAGCTGGAGATCGGCCTGGACGTGGCGCCGGCCGCGCTGGCCGAAGTGGCCAAGGTGGGCTTCGATCCGGTGTTCGGCGCGCGGCCGCTCAAGCGGGCGATCCAGCAGCGCATCGAGAACCCGCTGTCGAAGCTGCTGCTGGAGGGCCGCTTCGGGCCGAAGGACGAGGTGCGCGTCACCGTGGACCCGATCCGCGAGCCGGGCGCCTTCCACTTCGCCAAGGCGGGCGAGAGCGCCGAGGCGGCTGCCTGATCGCAGCGTCTGGCGCCCACACGAGGCCTGCGCCTTTTGAAGGCGCAGGCCTTCGTGCATCTGCGCCCTGCGCGCACGCGGGTCTCCTGCTGCTTCTTTTCAATTCGTATCGATGCGGGAACTGCAGGTTTCCGCCTTCGCCTAAGCTTTCATGATGAACTTCCTGATCCGAATCGTCCTCGTGCTCATTGGCCTCGTCTTTGCGGCGAGCCTCGCCGTCGCAGCCCTGCTGCTGGCGGCCGTGCTGATGGTTCGGAGCCTGTGGGCGCGGCTGACGGGCAAGCCGGTGTCGCCCCTGGGGGCGGCGGTGTTCGGCAGCCGCTTCGATCCGCGCGCCGGCTTCGAGCGCTTCCGCGCCGCGGCCGAGGCCCGCAAGCCCGAGCGCACCGCGGCCGACGAGATGGCCGCGCGGGCCCGCGGCGAGCTGGTGCCCGCCGGCCGTCGCGGCTTCAACGCCGACGTGAGCGACGTCAGCGCCCGTCCGGTCGGCCGCGACGACTGAGCATTCTTGCGGGCGCGCGGCCCGCCGCCGGGGCGTGCTAGAAACGCCCGAATGACCTCCGCGCTTCCTCCCATTCCCGAACTGCGCCAGCGAATTGCTGGCGGCGCCCTGACGCATGCGTCGCTGATCGAGCAGGTGCTCGAAGGCGCTTCGGCGCCGGCCGCTGGCCACGTCTTCACCCGCCTCTATCCCGACGCCGCGCGGGCGGCCGCGCGCCACGCCGATGCCATGCAGGCCGCGGGCGTGCCGATGCCCCCGCTGGCGGGGCTGCCGGTGTCGATCAAGGACCTGTACGACGTGGCCGGCGAGGTCACGCTGGCCGGCTCGGTGGCCTGCCAGGGCGAGCCGCCAGCCCCCCGCGATGCAGCGGCCGTGGCACGGCTGCGGCTTCAGGGCGCCGCCATCGTCGGCAAGACCAACATGACCGAGTTCGCCTTCTCCGGCGTGGGCATCAATCCGCATTACGGCACGCCGCGCAATCCGGCGGATGCGCAGGTGGCGCGCATTCCCGGCGGCTCCTCCAGCGGCGCCGCGGTGTCGGTGGCGCTGGGGCTGTCGGTGGGCGCGCTGGGCTCGGACACGGGCGGCTCCATCCGCATCCCGGCCGCGCTCTGCGGGCTGGTGGGCTTCAAGAGCACGCAGTCGCGCACGCCGCGCGACGGGGCCTTCGAGCTGGCCCGCTCGCTGGACACCGTCTGCGCCATGGCGCGCACGGTCGAGGATTGCCTGGCCTTGGACGCTGCCATCGCCGACACGCCGCTCGTGGTGCGTCGGCGCGACGGCGTGGCGGGCTTGCGCCTGGCCGTGCCGACTTCGCTCATGTTCGACGGCGTCGAGCCTGCCGTGGCCCGCGCTTTCGACCGCGCGCTGTCGTGCCTGTCGGCTGCAGGGGCGCTGGTGACCGAATTGCCGCTGGAGGAATTGACCGAGATCGCCCGCATCAACGCGCCCGGGGGCTTCTCGCCGGTGGAGGCCGCGGCGGTGCACCGCCATCGCATCGGAGCCCGGCGTGCCGAGTACGACCCCCGCGTGGCGGCCCGCATCGACCTGGGCATGTCGGTGGGGGCGGCCGACTACATCGCCATGCAGGACGGCCGCCGGGGCTGGATCGCGCGCATGGAGGCGGCCTTGCAGGGTTTCGACGCGCTCGTCTGCCCCACCGTGCCGATCACCGCGCCGCCCATCGACGAACTGCTGGCCAGCGACGAGGCCTTCTTCAAGGCGAATGGCCTGCTGCTGCGCAACACCTTCGCCATCAATTTCCTCGACGGCTGCGCCTTCAGCCTGCCCTGCCAGGCGCCGGGCGAACTGCCGGTGGGGCTGATGCTGGCCTCGGTGCGCGGCGACGATGCGCGGCTGGCGGCGGCCGCGCTGGCGGTGGAGGCGGCGCTGGCCTGACCCGGATCGCCTGGCGGCTCAGGAAGTCGCCGCCGACGGCACCCCGGCGCTGGCCGTTCAGAAGGCCGCGGAGCAGGCCATGCGCAGACATCCGCGGAACCGGCTGTGCTGGGCCGCTGGATGTGCCCCCGCGAGGGGGTTGGCGGAGCGCGAAGCGCGCAGCCTGGGGGCGATCTTTATTTCAACCACTTGTCTGCGGCCTGCTTGAGCGCGCCGCGCGTCTCCAGCTGGTCCCAGACGAAGTTCATCACGCGCAGGTAGTCGGTGTCGTCGGCCGGCAGCATGAAGCCCAGCTTGCTCGGCGGCGTCAGCGGCGTGTCGATGAAGGCGGCATGCAGGCGCGGGTCGGCTTTGGCATAGACCAGCGCCTCGTAAGTCTCGGTGATCATCACGTCGCCCTTGCCCTCGGCGATCAGCGCGGGGATCTCGGCGTTCTTCTCGTGCGTGCTGACCTGGGCGGCCTTGAGGTTCTCCAGCACGAAGGCCTCGTTGGTGCCGCCGGGGTTCTTGATGACGCGCACGCCGGGCTGGTTGAGCGATTCGAGCGTGGTGAACCTGGTCTTGTCGGCCGCCCGCACCAGTGCCACCTTGCCGAAGGGCGCGTAGCCCGGGAGCATGGCCACCACGCGCATGCGGGTCACGTTGCGGGTGATGCCGCCCACGGCCAGGTCGTACTTGTCGGCCTGCATGTCCTTGAGCAGGTTGGGCCAGGTGGTGGGCACCCATTCGATGCGAACGCCCAGTTCCTTCGCCATGCGCTCGACCAGATCGATGTCGTGGCCGGAATAGCCGCTGTCGGTCTTGATGGCAAAGGGCCGGTAGTCGCCGGGGGTGCCGACGCGCAGCACCTTGGTGTCCAGCACGCGGTCCAGGCGCGGGCCGGCGTGGGCGGTCGAGATCAGCGTGAGGCCGGCGACCAGGGCGGTGGCGGCGAAGGAGAAGAAACGACGGGTGAGCATGGGCGGTGGCTCTTTGGGGGAAGTGGAAGTGCGCGCATTGTGCGGCGCTCCCGCCGCGCGCCGGCATGGGTGGCGCGTGGGCGGCATCGGCGACCGGCGCGGCGCCGGGGCGCGCGCCGCAGGAGGCCGTCCCTAGAATCCGGCGGCCCGCCCGTCCATCGCCGGCGGCGGGCGTCCTTCATTGGAGACAAACGAGCATGAGCGACGACGCATCCCCCCTGCTGACCTCGCGCGAAGGCGCTGTGGCCATCCTGCGATTCAACCGGCCCCAGGCGCTCAACGCCATCGACGTGCCGATGGCCCAGGCCTTCCTGGCGGCCGTGCGGGGGCTGGCCGCCGATCCGGGCGTGCGGGCCCTGCTGCTGTGCGGCGAAGGCAAGGGCTTCATGGCGGGTGGCGACCTGGGCGTGCTCTCGGCCGATCCGCAGGGCGGTGCGGCGGCGCTGATCGGCCCGCTGCACGAGGCCCTGCAGTTGCTGGCGACGCTGGACTTGCCCGTCGTCGCCCAGGTGCACGGCGTGGCCGCGGGCGCCGGCCTGAGTCTGATGCTGCAGGCCGACTTCGTGCTGGCGGCCAAGGGCACCCGCTTCAACCTGGCCTACGTCAACATCGGCGCTAGTTGCGACGTCGGTGCGTCGTGGGCATTGCCGCGATGGGTGGGCCTGCGCCGTGCGCTGGAGATCGCCCTGCTGGGCGACATGCTCGACACGGAGGCTGCCGAGCGCATGGGCCTGATCAACCGCGTGGTCGAGGCCGACGCGTTGCCGGCGGAGGCCCTGGCGCTGGCCCAGCGGCTGGCGGCCGGCCCCACGCGGGCGCTTGGCCAGCTGCGGCGTCTCCTGCGCGGCAGCGTCGAGCGTGATCTTCCGGCACAGTTGGCGGCCGAGGAAGAGGCCTTCCAGGTCTGTGCCGCCACGGCCGACTTCCGCGAGGGCGTGGACGCCTTCTTCGCCCGGCGCAAGCCCGCCTTCCAGGGCCGCTGAACGCGGCACCCCCCCTTTTTTTACGACGAGGACTTCACCATGACCCCACGCGACATCTACGTCGTCGGCACCGCCCGCACGGCCATCGGCACCTTCGGCGGCGCGCTCAAGGACGTCCCTAACACCCAGCTGGCCACCACCGCCGTGAAGGCCGCGCTGACGCGCAGCGGCGTGGCGCCGGACGCCATCGGCCATGTGGTGATGGGCAACGTGATCCCCACCGACACCAAGGACGCCTACCTCAGCCGCGTGGCCGCCATCGACGCCGGCTGCCCCATCGAGACGCCGGCCTTCAACGTCAACCGGCTGTGCGGCTCTGGCCTGCAGGCCATCGTCTCGGCGGCGCAGGCCATTGCGCTGGGCGACTGCGACATCGCCATCGGCGCCGGCTCCGAGTCGATGAGCCGCGGCCCCTACTTCGACACCGCCGCCCGCTACGGCGCCCGCATGGGCGACGTGCAGCTGGTGGACTACATGCTGGGCATCCTGCACGACCCCTGGCAGAAGATCCACATGGGCATCACGGCCGAGAACGTGGCCGAGCGCCACGGCATCACGCGCGAGCAGCAGGACGCGCTGGCTGCTGAGAGCCATCGGCGCGCGGCCGCCGCAATCGCTGCCGGTCGGTTCAAGGACCAGATCGTCCCGGTCGAGATCAAGACCCGCAAGGGCGTGGTCGTCTTCGACACCGACGAGCATGTCAAGGCGTCCACCACCGTCGAGGTGCTGGCCGGCATGAAGCCTGCCTTCAAGAAAGAGGGTGGCACGGTGACCGCTGGCAACGCGTCGGGCATCAACGACGGCGCCGGCGCCGTGGTGCTGGCCGAGGGCGAGCGGGTGAAGGCCCTGGGTCTGAAGCCGCTGGCGCGCCTTGTCGGTTATGCCCATGCGGGCGTGGAGCCGGCCTACATGGGCATCGGCCCGGTGCCGGCCACGCGCAAGGTGCTGGCACGCACCGGCCTGAAGGTGAGCGACCTGGACGTCATCGAGTCCAACGAGGCCTTCGCCGCCCAGGCCTGTGCCGTGATGAAGGAGCTGGACTTCGACCCGGCCAAGGTCAACCCCAACGGCTCGGGCATTTCGCTGGGCCATCCGGTGGGTGCGACGGGCGCCATCATCACCGTCAAGGCGCTGGCCGAGCTGCACCGGGTGCAGGGCCGCTATGCGCTGGTGACCATGTGCATCGGCGGCGGCCAGGGCATCGCCGCCATCTTCGAGCGCGTGTGAGGCGCATGCACTTCAGAACGAGGCCGACGCGGTGCCGGGCCTGATCACCAGCCCGGCGGCCGAGCGCAACAAGGGGCCGATCCTGGCCGAGTTGCTGCGCCTGCTGCCGGTGCGCGGCCACATGCTGGAGGTGGCGGCCGGCACCGGCCAGCATGCGGCGCACTTTGCGGCGGCGCTGCCCGAATGGACCTGGCTGCCCACCGAGCCCGACGCCACCCTGCTGCCCGCCATCGCGGCGCGCACGGCCAACCTGCCCCAGGTGCTGGCGCCGGTGGCGCTGGATGTGCGCGAGGCCTGGCCCGTCGCACCCGCCAGCCTGGACGCCGTGTACTGCGCCAACATGGTCCACATCTCGCCCTGGGACTGCACAGAAGGCTTGATGCGGGGCGCGGGCCGGGCGCTGCGGCCGGGCGGGCTGCTGGTGCTCTATGGCCCCTATGTGGTCGAAGGCGAGCCCCTGGCCCCCAGCAACGCGGCCTTCGATGCCGACCTGCGTCGCCGCAATCCCGCCTGGGGGCTGCGGACGCTGGCCGAGGTCGCTGCAAAGGCCGCCGAGGCCGGGCTCGACGCGATGGAGCGCGTGGACATGCCGGCCAACAACCTGCTGCTGGTCTTCGTTCGCCGGGCCTGAGGGCGCCCGTCGGCCGCAACCCGGTAGGGCCAGGGTCGGTGCGATAAGGCGGGCTGCGATCCTACGTAGTCCTACGCCGACGTCTCTCGATCCCCCGCCCGGCTCGGTCGCATATTGAGCGCGCAAACTGCAGAGACACCCATGCGCATCACCAACATGCTGGCCGGCGTGGCCGTGAAGGACCTGGACCAATCCATCGCGTGGTATGCGCTGCTCATCGGCAGCGCGCCCGTGCGCCGCGATGCCGAAGTCGCCGAATGGCGCTTCGAAGGTGGTTGTTGCCTTCGGCTGATGCGACAGACGCGGGGTGCGGCGGGTGCGTCGGTCACGATGGTGGTCGACGACCTGGACCAGCAGCTGGAACAGATGGACGGCGCCGGCCTGCGTCCGACCCGGCGCCAGGATGCGGATGCCGTGCGCATCGCCTTCCTGCGTGATCCCGATGGCAATCAGTTGGTGCTGGCGCAGGTACTGAGCGCGGCGCTCGCCTGCTGACTTCTTCCCGCCCTCGCCTGTTCCGGTCACCCTTCGCGTCGCCGGCGTGCGCGCTCAGCGTGCGCGGGCGTGGGCTTCGATCTGCTGCACCAGCGGATGATGCTGGCCCCGCCGTGACCGGATCAGGTGGATCTCCTCCTGCAGGTCGTCGCTGCGGCCCAGCAGCCGCAGCCCGCGCATCAGCCCCAGGTCGCCGGCCCCGAGCCGGCTGACCGGAAACACTCCCAGCCCACGGGCCGCGAACACCGCCAGCAGCGCGGAATCCTCGAACTCGCCCGCCACGCGCGGGCGCAGGCCATGCCGGTCGAACCAGCGCTCCAGTTGTGGTCGCAGGGCCGAATGCGCGGTCGGCAGCAGCACGGGCAGGTCGGCCAGGCTCTGGGGAAACTGGCGCATGGCGGCCGCACGCACCAGCGCCGCCGGCCCCCACCAGTCGACGGGTGCCTCGGCAATGCGATGGCTGCTCAGCCGCAGGGCCGGCCTGGAGGGCGCCGGCTGGCCGGCCAGAACCATGTCGAGGTGGTGCATGGCCAGCTCGCCCAGCAGTTGCTCCAGTTCCCCCTCATGGCAGACCAGGCGCAGGGCCGGGGTGTGCAACACCGGCTCCACCATCGCATGCGCGGCGAGCTTGGAGATGCCGTCCGACAGCCCGACGGCCAGGCGCACCGCCGGCTCGGTGGCGGCCTGGCGGACCAGCTCGGGCAGCTCCTGGCCGAGCTGGAAGATCTCCTCGGCCCGCTGCAGCGCGGCCATGCCCGCCTCGGTCAGCGCGACGCTGCGGCCTTCGGGCTTGAGCAGCTGGTGACCCAGCGACTTCTCCAGCTCGCGCACCTGGGCGCTCACTGTCTGCACCGCGACGCCCAGCCGCGCGGCCGCCTTGGAAAAGCCGCCCTCGCGCGCCACGGTCCAGAAGTAGTGCAGGTGACGGTAGTTGAAGTCGTAGGAGGCCATGCCTTCAAGTTTCGAAAAAACCGAAGGGTTCGTCCACTTCCGGCTGGTTTTTCTTAGGTGAAAGGCTGGGCATCATCGCCGCCAGTTCCACTCCACCCACCGACAACATGGAAACATTGCTCTCCTTCCTGGCGGCCGACTTCCTCGGCCGGCCCGCCGGCCTCTGGCTGGCCTTCATGGCCATCGTGGTCACCCTGCTGGCGCTCGATCTGGGCGTGCTGCACAAGGGCGACCGCGAGATCGGCGTGCGCGAAAGCCTGCTGCTCTCGGGCGGCTACATCAGCGTGGCGCTGCTCTTCGGCGGCTGGGTCTGGTGGAGCCTGGGTGCGCAGAGCGGCATGGAATACCTCACCGGCTTCATGATCGAGAAGTCGCTGTCGATGGACAACGTCTTCGTCATCGCGCTGATCTTCAGCTTCTTCGCCATTCCGCGGCAGTACCAGCACCGGGTGTTGTTCTGGGGCATCCTGGGCGTGATCGTGCTGCGGGCGCTGCTCATCGGCGCAGGCGCGGCCCTGGTGACGAACTTCAGCTGGGTGCTGTACTTCTTCGGCGCCTTCCTGGTGTTCACCGGCATCAAGATGTGGCGCATGGCCGACGCCGAGCCCGACATCGCCAGCAACCCGGTGCTGCGCTTCCTTCGCGGCCGCATGCGGGTGACCGAGGGCCTGCGCGGCAATGCCTTCACGGTGAAGGAGGTGGACCCCAAGACCGGCCGCGTGGCCCGCTTCGCGACGCCGCTGCTGCTGGCCCTGGTGCTGATCGAGATCGTGGATCTGGTGTTCGCCGTCGACTCGGTGCCGGCCATCTTCGCCATCACCACCGATCCGTTCATCGTCTACACCAGCAACATCTTCGCCATCCTGGGACTGCGTGCGCTGTACTTCGCGCTGGCCGCGATGATCCACCGCTTCCACTACCTCAAGTACGCGCTGGCCCTGGTGCTGGTGTTCATCGGCACCAAGATCTTCCTGGTGAACTTCATCGGCAAGTTCCCGCCGGTGATCTCGCTGGCCGTGACCTTCGGGCTGATCGCGGGTGGCGTGCTGTACTCGCTCTACCGCACCCGCGGTCAGCAGGCCGAGACGCCGTCGTTGCCCGACCAGTCGGCCGCGCGCTGACCGTCGGCAGGCCCGCGACAAGCGGCCGGGGTTGGCGCCCCGGCCGCTTTTTTTCCTGTGCGCGGCGTAGGGCTCAACGGGTCTCGGACTGCATCTGATGGAGCGCCTGCTGGCCCGCATGGAGCGCCGACATCAGGGTCGGGAAGGTGCCCAGCGATTCGCACAGTGGCACGTCCTCCTCGTCCAGGCGTTCGACGATCAGCCAGGCATAGCGGCGGTAGGGCGGGGGCGTCTGCGTGGCGAGGACGGCGAACGGCTGGGAAGGCGACATGGCCGGCAGCTTGGCGGGCTTTCAAGTCGGCCTCATGAAGGCGCGGGTGGGGCCCTGTAGCCGGGAGCGCCATGTCCGCCGGGTAAGCTCGCGCCCCATGAAGCGCAGCAGCCCCGCCCGACCGTCCAACGCCAAGACGCCTGCGCCTGTGCCCCAGCCGGCCGCAGCGGGCGGGCAGGCCCTGGCGGTGCTCGCGCGCATCGAGACGCTGTGGTCCTCGCTCGGGCCGGTGGGCCAGCGCATCGCCAGCTTCATCGCCAGCCATCCGCGCGAGGTGGTGCACATGTCGGTGAGCGAGGTGGCCGAGCGCACCGGCTCCAGCGAAGGCAGCGTGGTGGGCCTGTGCAAGAACCTGGGCGCGACCGGCTTCCAGCAGGTCAAGATCGCGCTGGCGCAGGAGATCGTGCGGCCGGTGCAGTTCATCCATGAGGACCTCGACCCGCAGGACACGGCCGCGGCCGTGATCCGCAAGATCTTCCAGAGCAACATCCAGACGCTGCACGACACGCAGGCCTCGCTCGACGCGGCGGCGCTGGAGCGTGCGGTCAGGCTATTGCGCCGGGCCGAGCGCATCGAGATCTACGGCATCGGCAGCTCGGCCACCATTGCCGAGGATGCGCACTACCGCATGCTGCGAATCGGCCTGAATGCCAAGGTGGTGGTCGATTCGCATGTGCAGGCGATCTGCGCCTCGCTCACCGATGCGAAGGTGGCGGTGCTGACCATCTCGCATTCCGGCAGCACGCACGAGACGGTGACGGCCACGCGGCTGGCGAAGGAGGCCGGCGCCTCCACCGTGTGCATCACCAACTTCGGCAAGTCGCCGTTGCAGGCCTTTGCCGACGTGGTGCTGTTCACCATGGCGCGCGAGACCCATTTCCGCACCGAGGCCATGACCAGCCGGCTCGCGCAGCTGGCGATCATCGACGTGCTGATCGCGTGCCTGGCGCTGTCGGACTACGACACCGCCGTGCGTACCCTGCGCCAGACCTTCGACGTGCTGTCGCTCAAGCGCTACTGAGCCGCACAGTCGGCACCGGAAGGGCCGCCAGCTCCGCCACGGAGGCGGCCTGGGCGCCGGCGGCATCGCCCACCAGCACGCAGGCCAGGCCGAGCCGGGCCGCGCCGGCGGCGTCGGTGGCGGGGTTGTCGCCCACCACCAGCGTGCGGGCCGGATCGGCGCCGAGGCAACGCAGCCCCTTTTCGAAGAGAAGCGGCTCGGGCTTGCCCACGACGTACCAGGGCCGCACGCCGCTGGCGGCCTCCACGGCGGCCAGCAGGGCGCCTGTCTCCGGCACCAGCCGCCCCTGCGGGCCCGGATGGCTGGTGTCGGCATTGGCCACCAGCAGGCGAGCGCCGCTGCGCAGCTCGTGCACCACGGCCGACAGCCGGGCATGGCTGAAGCGCAGGTCCAGCGCCAGCAGCACCACCTCGGCTTCGGCGGTCACCGGCCGCAATCCGCGGCCCGTCGCGAGCCGCTGCAGGGCCGCGCTGCCGACCACCATCACGCGCGCGCCGGGCTGCTGACGCGCCAGCAGCTCCACGGCGCATTCGCCGGCCAGCACGATGCGCCCGGGCGGCACGCGCAGGCCCAGCCGCCGCAGGCGAAGCGACAGGCCCTGGGCCGTGTGCGTGGAGTTGTTGGAGACGATCGCGAAGCGGCCCTCGAAGCGTGCGAGCAGCTCGGCCGCGCCATCGACGGCCTCGTTCTGCCGCACCAGCGTGCCGTCGAGGTCCAGCAGCAGGTGGCTGGCCTGCGCCAGGGTGTCCCAGGCGGATGCGATGTTCTCTTTCTGTTTGCGCTGCGGCGGGTGGGCGAGGGAGGCCAAGATGTTCATGAATCGTCGTGAGGGCAGGCGGCGAGCGGAGAGGGCGTCGGCGTGGGGCGCGATTCTATTGAGCAAAGCTCAGTGATTTTGATTTTTTGAAGTGAGCTAATTTCATTTCTCTGTCATCTTGGATTTCTAAGCTCACCGGCATCCGAGCGGCGTTGGCCCTCGTCCCCGTCTCAGCAACGAAGGAATCCACCATGAAGAAGCTCCTGGCCCTTGCGGCTGCCGCCGTCTCGCTCGCCGCCGTGCTGGCCTTGCCCGCAGCAGCGCAGACCGTCGCCGACGGCTCGCGCGAGCATCCGCTGCGCGTGCTGCTGATCCCCGCCGACGGCGGTACCGAATCGGGCACCAAGGCCGACTACGCGCCGGTCTTCAATGCGGTGAGCCGTGCCACCGGCCTGAACTTCGACCTCAAGGTGGGCCAGTCCTACGGCGCCGTGGTCGAAGGCATGTGCAACCAGCTGGCCGACATCGCCTTCTTCGGCCCGGTGTCGTACGTGCAGGCCCACAAGCGCGGCTGCGCGCAACTGCTGGCCGTGGGCGTGGAGAAGGGCGCCTCGGTCTACTACGCCGGCATGTTCGCGAAGGCCGATGCGCCCATCGCCACCATCGCGGACGTCAAGGGCCGGCGGGTGGCCTTCGGCGATGTCAACTCGGCCTCCAGCTTCACCTTCCAGGTTGCGATGCTGCTCGATGCGGGCATCGATCCGGCGCGCGACTTGGCGGCCATCCGCATGACCGGCAGCCATGCCAGCAGCCTGGCGGCGCTGGTCCAGGGCCAGGTGGACGTGGCCTCGCTCTCCTTCGATTCCTATGAGAAGGCGGTCAAGCAAGGCGCCGTCGACCCGAAGACCATCAAGGTCGTCGCCCGCAGCATGGCCATTCCCTATCCGCCGCTGGCCCTCAACGCCCGCCTGCCCGAGGCGATGAAGACCCGGCTCAAGGAGGCCTTCCAGACCGTCAACAAGGCGCCGGGCGTGACGCCGGAAATGATCCGCGGCTACGGCGGCGCGCGCATCGACGGCTACGACACCCGCTTCTCGGAAGACGAGTTCAACGTGGCGGCCGAGAAGCTGGGCCTGCTGACCGACGACCTCAAGGGCCGCATCCTCGCCAAGGCCGCCGAGCGTTGAGCGTTGGCGCCCGCACCACGATCCACGCTGCCGAAGGCCCACCCATGCTCTGCTTCGACTCGGTCGCCCTGCGCCATGCCGATGGCACCCGGGCGTTGGACGGTGTCTCGCTCGACGTGCCCGCGGGCCAGTTCTGCGTGGTGCTGGGGGCTTCGGGAGCGGGCAAGTCCACGCTGCTGCGCACGGTCAACGGCCTGGCCCGGCCCACCACGGGCGCGGTGCGCGTGCAGGGCACACCGGTGGCGCCGCGCAACCTGGCCCGCCTGCGACCGCGCATCGGCATGATCCACCAGCAGTTCAACCTGGTGGCGCGGGCCACGGTGGCGCAGAACGTGCTGTGCGGCGCGCTGCCGGCCATGCCGCTCTGGCGCATGCTGCCGGGCCTGTTCACCGACACAGCCCGGCGCAAGGCCTGTGCCCTGATCGAGGCCGTCGGCCTGGGCGAGGAGCATCTGCTGCGCCGGGTGAGCGAGCTCTCCGGCGGGCAGCAGCAGCGCGTGGGCATCGCGCGCGCCTTCATGCTCGATCCGCCGCTGGTGCTGGCCGACGAGCCCGTCGCCAGCCTGGACCCGCAGACCAGCCACGACGTGCTCGACCTGCTGCGCCGCCAGGCGCGCGAGCGCGGCGCCACGGTGCTGTGCAGCCTGCACCAGCTCGATCTGGCGCGGGAGTTTGCCGACCGCATCGTGGCGCTGCGCAAAGGACGCGTGGTGTTCGACGGCGCGCCACAGGCCTTCGGGCCGGCCGCCTTCGAGGCGGTGTACGGGCGCATGGCCGAGGCTTCGGCGACCGCTGCGTCACCGGTGGGCAGCCGCTCGTCCCCTGCACCGGCCCTATCGCCGCAGCCGCAGCCTCCGCTGCCCGCCGGTCTTCTGGAGCTTGCGCCATGACCGTCCCCGCCTCCCTCGCGACTGGCGCGCCGGCGCCCGTGCGCCCCGCGGCGCAGTGGGCCCTGCCGCGGCCCTTCGGCCTGCGCACGCTGCTGGTCCTGGCGCTGGTGCTCGCCGGCGGGCTCTGGGCCGGGCAGCGTGTGGAACTGGGCCGGATGCTCTCGCTCACGGGAGAAGGCGTGCTCGCCGCCGTCGGCCTGCGCGAGCAGTCGCAGGTGCTGAATGGGCTGGGCACCATCGCCCGCTCGCTCTTTCCGCCGCAGATTTCCGAGCGCACCGAAGTCGCCCGCATCGAGGGCTTCGACCGCCAGCGGCTGCCCTGGTTCTCGCACATCGAGACGGTGGAGATGCACGAGCCGCGGCTCAACCCGCAGACTCTCGCCATGGAGGACCGCGTGGTGCGCCAGGAGGTGCTGGTCGAGCCGCTGGGCTACCTGTGGCATGTGGCGGCCAAGATGCTGGAGACCTTCGAGATCGCCGTCTGGGCCACGTTGATCGCCATCGTGCTGAGCGCGCCGCTGGCCTGGTGCAGCGCCCGCAACTACGCGCCTAACCGGCTTGTCTACGGCGCCGCGCGGGCCGTGGTCGGCCTGCTGCGCGCAGTCCCCGAGCTGGTGAGTGCGCTCTTCCTGGTGCTGGCCTACGGCTTCGGTCCCATCGCCGGTGTGCTGGCGCTGGCCCTGCACGCGGCCGGCTTCCTCGGCAAGTTCTACGCCGAGGACATCGAGACCGCCGACGACCGCCCGCAGGAGGCGCTGCGTGCCATCGGCGCTGGCCCGCTGGCCGTGATGCGCTTTGCCGTGCTGCCGCAGGTGATGCCGGGCTTCATCGCCTACACGCTCTACGTACTGGACCGCAATGTGCGCATGGCCACCGTGGTGGGCCTGGTGGGCGCGGGCGGCATCGGGCAAGAGCTCAAGGGCCGCTACGACATGTACAACTACGCGCACGTCGGGACGATCCTGATCGCGATCTTCCTGACCGTGCTCGTGCTCGACCGCGTCGCCGCCCGGCTGCGCAGCCGCTATGGCTGAGCCCTGACGCCGCCTGCGTGCGGTGCCTTTGCGCGCCACACCGCTCCACGCCTTCTCTTCTGCGTCTGCCCGATTGCGCATGGCCACCCCGGCACTGCGGATCGGCCCTGGCCGCGCCCTGCGCGTGCCCCTTCCTCCCCCTCGTGTCCTTCGATCCCAAAGGAAACCCCATGAAGACAGCATCTTCCCGATACGGCCTCGCTGCGGCGGGCCTTCTCCTGTGCCTGGCCCTCGGCGCCTGCGGCGGTGGCAGCGGCGGTGGTGGCGGCCTGGCCTTCCTGCCCGGGCAGGGCGCGCCTGCCGGCAATGGCAACGGCAGTGGCACGCCGCCCGCCGCGGGCGGCGGCACGGCCGCCGAGCCTGCACTCAAGTGCGCGCCCTGAGCCCCTGGCGCACCGCCTTCTTCACCGAACCCCCTGTCGTCCCTGGCGTTGAAAGAACCCCATGAACCCCTCTTCCCGTCGCGATTTCTTCCGCAAGTCGGCCGGCGCGCTCGGCGCAGCCTCGGCCCTGAGCGTGCTACCGCCCGCCATCCGCAAGGCCCTGGCCGTCGAGGCCGCGGTCGACAAAGGCACCATCGATGACGTCAAGCACATCGTCATCCTGATGCAGGAGAACCGCAGCTTCGACCACTACTTCGGCACCCTGCGCGGGGTGCGCGGCTTCGGCGATCGCTTCCCGCTGCCGCTGTCCACCGGCAAGCCGGTGTTCTACCAACCCAATCCGAGCGGCGGCGCGGACATCCCGCCCTTCCGTCGCGACTCGCGCATCGCCAACGCGCTGATCGGCTCGGGCACGCCGCACAACTTTCCCGACCAGCAGGCGGCCTGGAACCAGGGAAAGATGGACCGCTGGATCCAGTTCAAGAACCAGGCCACGATGGGCTACTACCTGCGCGACGACATCCCCTTCCAGTTCGCACTGGCCGATGCCTTCACGCTGTGCGATGGTTATCACTGCTCCATCCTCACCGGCACCGATCCCAACCGGATCATCTTCTGGTCGGGCTCCAACTTCAATCCTGAGCTGCGCAAGAAGGGCATCAACAGCACCGATGCCGATTCGGAGCCCGTCAACTCGCGCTGCTGGCCCAGCCCCTCGAACTGGGTCGCCGGCCGCGCGCAGCAGGCGGACGGCTCCGGCCAGGTCGATCCGGGCACTGGCGCCTACAACTACAAGTACGTCAACACCGCCTTCAAGTGGGACACGCTGCCCGACGTGCTGCAGAGGGCCGGCATCAGCTGGCACATCTACCAGAACATGAACAACAACTGGACCGGGGCCATGCACGGCTGCCTGGCCTTCCAGAGCTTCCGCACCGCGCAGCCGGGCTCGCCGATCTACGAGCACGGCCTCACGGGTGGCCCGGCCACCGCCGACGGCGCCACCAACTTCCTGGCCCAGCTCAAGCAGGATGTGATCAACAACACGCTGCCGCAGGTCTCGTGGGTGCTGCCCACGCAGGCCCTGGCCGAGCACCCGGGCAGCAGCGAAGGCGTGGCCGGTGCCGCCGACTTCATCGCCGACGTGCTGGACGCGCTCACCGCCAACCCGGCCGTGTGGAGCAAGACGGTGCTGTTCGTCACCTTCGACGAGAACGACGGCTTCTTCGACCATGCGGCCATGCCGGCAGTGCCGTCGTACGACGCCAATGGCAACCTGATGGGCAAGTCCACCGTGTCGCTGGAGGGCGAGTATTTCGACGCCTCGGTCGGCAGCTACCTCAAGGCCGAGGACACCACCAGCGGCAAGATCCGCCCCTGGGGCCTGAGTTCGCGCGTGCCGATGTACGTGGTCTCGCCCTGGAGCAAGGGCGGTTGGGTCAACTCGCAGGTGTTCGACCACACCTCGGTGGCCCGCTTCCTGGAGCAGCGCTTCCGCATCAGCGTGGACGCCATCAGCCCCTGGCACCGTGCGGTGTGCGGCGACCTGACCTCGTGTTTCGATTTCGCCACGCCCAACGACCCGGTGGTGCCCAGGCTGCCCGACACCAGCAACTACGCGGCCATCAATGCCGCGCAGCGTCTGCTGCCCACCTCGCCCGTGACCACGGCGCCGGCCACGCCGCAGCCGCTCTACCAGGAGACCGGCACGCGTCCCTCGCGCGCGTTGCCGTACGAGCTGCACACCAGCGCGCGCGTGGAGTCGCGCGGCATGGTGCAGCTGATCTTCAGCAACACGGGCAACCAGGGCGCCGTGTTCCATGTCTACGACAAGCTGCACCTCGACCGCATTCCGCGCCGCTATACGGTGGAGGCCGGCAAGCAGCTGTCGGACTACTGGGATGCCGGGGCGACCGATGGCGGCAAGTACGAGCTGTGGGTCTACAGCAGCAACGGCTTCGTGCGCACCTTCAAGGGCGATGCACTGGCGCAGGCCGCGGCCGACTTCAAGCCGGAGGTCCAGGTCTGCTACGAGCCCGCAGGCGGGCAGGTCTACGTCAAGGTGCGCAACGGCGGCAAGGCGGCCGGCAGCGTCACCGTGACGTCCAACGCCTACCGCAACGACGGGCCGTGGACGCTGGCCGTGGACGCCGGCGCCACCGGCATGCTGCACTGGAACCTGGACGGCAGCGGCCGCTGGTACGACTTCACGGTCGCCGCCGCCGGCATGGAGCGGCGCTTCGCCGGCCGCGTGGAGACCGGCAAGCCCAGCGTGAGCGACCCGGCCATGGCGCTGCACCTGGCCAAGCTCTGAAGCGGGCCATCGCGTCGGAACAACAAGAGGGGAAGCAGCGTATGAACATGCGACACAACCCACGGCGCACGGCGCGCCGCGCAGCACCGCTGGGCCTGGCCTGGGTGCTGGCGGCCGGCACCGGCCTCGCCGCCGCGCAGCCAGTGGCCTGGGACCCGGCCAAGGGCAACCTGGGCATTGGCGATGGCGCCGGCACCAGCGGCGTCACCGGCAGCAACAACCAGGCGATCGGCAAGGGCGCCGGCAACGGCGTCGGCACCAACTGGAACCTAGCCATCGGCGAGGCCGCGGGCACCAACGTGAGCGGCGGCAATGCCAACGTGGCCATCGGCTTCAATGCGGGGCAGGGCGTGCTGGGCGGCTGGAATCAGGCCATCGGACGCAGCGCCGGCCAGAACGTGACGGGCAACTACAACAACGCCACCGGCTTCTGGGCCGGCACCGGCGTGACCGGCTCGTACAACAACGCCTACGGCACCAATGCAGGCCGCACCGTCACCGGCAGCAACAACCAGGCCCTGGGCAATGGCGCCGGCAACAACGTGGGCACCAACTGGAACCTGGCCGTCGGCGAGGGCGCGGGCTCCAATGTGTCGGGCAAGAACGCCAACCAGGCCATCGGCTACTACGCGGGCACCAACGTCAACGGGGGCTGGAACCAGTCGCTGGGCCGCAGCGCCGGCCAGAACGTGACGGGCGACTACAACAACGCCCTTGGCTTCTGGGCGGGCACCAACGTGACCGGCAGCAACAACGAGGCCTACGGCAGCAACGCCGGCCGCGACGTGGTGGGCAGCGGAAACCAGGCCTACGGCGGTGGTGCCGGCGTGGGCGTGAATGGCAGCAACAACCTGGCGACGGGGCAGGACGCGGGCGTGGGGGTGCGCGGCTCGGGCAACCAGGCCGCGGGCACCATGGCCGGTGCGCAGGTCTCGGGCAGCAACAACCTGGCCATGGGGACGGGGGCCGGTGGCGGTGTGCAGGGCAACCGCAACCAGGCTTTGGGCACCGGCGCGGGTCAGGGTGTCGTGGGCGACGGCAACCTGGCGCAGGGCAGTGGTGCCGGCCGCAATGTGAGCGGCGCCAACAACATCGCCATCGGCGCCGAGGCGGGCGCCTATGTGCGCGCCAACCAGGCGGTCTCCATCGGCACCGCGGCACGGGCCAGTGCCGACGACGCCCTGGCGCTGGGCGCCAATGCCACGGCGGCCCATGCCGGCAGCGTGGCGCTGGGTGCGGGCAGCGCGACCACGCGGGGCGCGCAGTCCGGCTACGCCGCGGCCGGCCTGGCCGACGCGCAGTCGTCGAGCGGCGAAGTGGCCGTGGGCAATCGGCAGGTCACCGGCGTGGCTGCGGGCAGCGCGCCCAGCGACGCGGCCAACGTCGGCCAGGTGCAGGGCATGGTTGGCGATGGTATGGCCGCGGCCAACGCGCATGCCGACAACGCTGCGGCGCAGAGCCTGGGGGCCGCGCGGGCCTACACCGATCTGGCCGCCAGCCGCCTGCAGAGCCAGATCGACGACAACGCGCGCCGTGCCTACGCGGGCATCGCCGGTGTCGCGGCGATGGAGGCCGCGCCCGCCGTGCCGGGCAAGACCAGCTACGCCGTGGGTCTGGGCAACTACCGCAGCGAGAGCGCCATCGGCGGCTCGCTGCGGCACACCACGCGGGACGGCCGCTACAGCGTCACCGTGGGCGTGGGGGCAACCAGCTCGGGCGTGGTGACCCGGGTGGCGCTGACGGGCCTGTTCGACTGATCGGATCGAGCGGAGCGCCAACCCGGGGCGCGCGCATTCAGTGCGTGCGCTCGCTGCCCGATGCCGGGCGCTGCCGCTTGTGCCGGTA
This sequence comes from Pseudacidovorax intermedius, assembly GCF_003350475.1. Lineage (GTDB taxonomy): Bacteria > Pseudomonadota > Gammaproteobacteria > Burkholderiales > Burkholderiaceae_C > Xenophilus > Xenophilus intermedius. The sequence goes on along the minus strand of NZ_QQAV01000004.1, from coordinate 344,162 downwards.
CATGGCCCGGTCCGCATCCTGGAGCAGGTCGTTGATGTCGGTACCGTCGCGCGGCGACCAGCGGGCCAGGCCCGCGCTGTAGCGCAGGGCCATGGCCGGCGGCCGACCCGCGTTGCAGTCGTCGATGACGGCGCGCAGCCGGCCGAGCGCGGCCTCGGCGGCGTCGTCGTCGGCATTGCTCATGAGCACGACGAATTCGTCGCCTCCCAGGCGAGCCCCCACGTCGGCCGCGCGGAAGACCCGCCGCAGCGCCTCGGCAAAACGCTGCAGCGCTGCATCGCCCTCTGCATGGCCGAAGCGGTCGTTGATCTGCTTGAAGCCGTCCAGGTCAAGGAAGAGCAGCCGCGCGGGCATGGCCAGCCGTTCGCACACTTTCAGCACATGCCCACCCAGCAGTTCCAGGCCGCGCCGGTTGCTGAGCTGGGTCAGATGGTCGGTGGTGGCCGCGTGGGCGGCGATCAGTTCCTCGCGCACCATGTCGGCCAGGTCGCGCAGCAGGGCGCGATCTTCCTCGCTGAGGCGACGCGGCTTGTGGTCGAGGATGCACAAGGTGCCCAGGCGCTGGCCCTGCCTGTCCACCAGGGGCGCCCCGGCGTAGAAGCGCACATGGGGCGCTTCGATGACCAGCGGGTTGTCGTGGAATCGCTCGTCGCAGGTGGCGTCGGGGACCTCCATGACCTCATCCTGCAGGATGGCATGGCTGCAGAAGGAGATGTCGCGCGGCGTCTGCGGCGTCTCGAGACCCTGGCAGGACTTGAACCACTGGCGTTCGGTATCGACCAGCGAAACAAGCGCAATGGGCACCTGGAACATGCGGCGTGCCAGGCGGGTGACGCGGTCGAAGCGTTCCTCTGGCGGCGTGTCCAGCACGCCCAGGGCGTGGAGGGCGCGCACGCGGGCGGCGTCATCGGGGGGAATCGGGGCTGCAATCATGGGCGCGGCTTCGCGCGGCGGCCACGGCAGGCAGGCGCCGTCGGCTTTGCGCGGTGTGATGTCTCCAAGGAGCGGGGGGGGAGCGGCCGGCCTGGGACGGGCCACGAAGCGAACAATTCTGCGGGCCGTGTCCCACACGCGGCAAGATCAGCCGAAAGCGCTACTTACGGCCGCACGCGTGGGCGCCTCAGCGCCAGCCTTTGGCCAGGGCCATCACCTTGCCCAGGTCCATCTGGCTGGCCTGCTGCTGCATCTGCGGCAGGTAGCGGCCCTGCAGGCCCTTGCCCTGTTCAAGGATGCTGGCGTAGCTGTCCTTGATCATCTGTGGCGAGAAGCTGCGGCCGCCGGCGTAGTAGCGCCGGGCAAGGTGGCCCAGCGCATAGGTGGTGGCGAAGCTCATGCCCGAGCTCACGGCCTGCCGGCCCACGCCGCCGAGCAAGCCGCCGCCCATCCTGCCCAGCAGGCCGCCGATCAGCTTGCGGCCGGCCTGCTCCAGGTATTGCGAGGTCAGGCCCACCCCGGTGGTGGCCAGGAAGTCCTTGATGTGGCCGCGGTCGAGCTCGTAGCCGTGGGCCTGCCCGATGGTGTAGACCAGCCGCATCTGCAGCGGAATGATGGCCAGCGTGGACAGGGTTTCGGGCAGCAGTTCCAGGGCGCCGCAGGTGATGGCGGTCTTGAGGATGCGGTCGTCCATCTCGGCGTTGTCCACCGTGGCGGCCGGGCGCGTGGGGGCTTCGTCGGGCGGTTCCGGTGCAACGGCCGTAGCCACCGCTGCTGCCGAAGCGGCCGGCGCCAGCGCGGTCGGGCCGGCCAGGGGTGCCTCGGCCAGCGTGCGGGCCTCGGCCTCGAAGGCCTCGGCGGCGACGTCCAGCGCCAGGGCGCGGCGGGCCTCGGCCAGGAAGCTTTGCTCACGGGGGGACACGGCACCGTCGGCGTCGCACACGCACACGGCCATCTCGTAGGCCAGTTGGCGGGGACCGCGCTCTGGCAGAGCCCGCGCCACGTCGGCCAGCGTCACGCGCTGCAGCAGCACATCCTGGTAGAGCGTGGGCAGGTGCACCGCACCATCGGCGCCCAGGCCCTCGGCGATGCGTCGGATCTCTTCGCGCTCGCGCTCGTGCTTGTCGCCATCGGCAAAGGCCGCCATCAGGCTGAGCGACAGGGTGGCGCGCAGGGCGGAGGTGTCCATGAAGGCATCCTTTCTGGGAGAAGAATGCCAGTCAGGTCATGGTCAGGCAGAAAAGTTTCCGCCAGGCCAAGGGCGGGCCTTGCGGGCGCGCGGCCCGGCCCTGGCGCCCGGCCCCCGGCGGAGGCGACCGGGCCGCCCGAACCGCGCGCCGGGGTGCCGCTCAGAACCGGAAGTCCAGATTGCCGCGCAGGCCCTGGCTGCGGGCGTGGCTGCCGAACTGCCCGGTGTAGGACAGGCGCAGCGAGGCATTGCGTGCGATCTGCGTGGACACGCCGGCCTCGACGAGGGCGGCGTTCTTCGCGATGGGCACGCCGCTCACGCCGAAGGCGTCCGAGCCGAGGAAGCGGAAGCTGGCCTGCGGCGTGGTGTCGCCGAAGGCGTGGCGCCAGGCCAGCGAGGCGCTGGCGGTCAGGGTGCGCCCACCCAGGTTGAACTCGCCCGAGCCGCGCAGGCCCAGGGTGGAGAAGTTGACGTCGGTGTTGCTGCTGTCGGAGGTCAGGGCCGCCAGGCCGCCGCGCTCGGTGAAGCCGTCGGTGCGCACCGCCACATGCGCCAGGCCGGCGAAGGGCTCGAGCGCCACCGCGCCGGCGTCGATGCGGTAGCCCGCCTCGGCGAAGGCCTGGAAGGTCCGGGCGTCGTACTTTGCCGAAAGGCCGTTGGCGAAGCCGCTGAAGACGACGTCGCGATGGGTGCTCACGTCGCTCCAGGTGTAGGCCGTGCCCAGCCGCACGCCGACGCCGCCGAGCTGCGTGCCGCCGTAGGCGCCCAGGGTGTAGCCGTTGGATGAGCCCGACGCGTTGCGCCCGTCGCTGTCGTAAGAGGCATGGCCATAGCCCAGCAGCACGCCGGCCCGGGCCGTGTCGAAGACGGGCAGGTCCGCGCCGCCGACGAAGCCGCCCGTGTCGTGCGAGAGCGAGCCGGCATTGCCGTTGCCGCTCGTCTTGCCCCAGGTGCCGTAGACGTGGGACCACACGGCCAGGCCGTTGGCGTCGGCACTGGCGCCCGGCGTCCCGGCGGGGGCGCCGGAGGCGGCGCGCAGCCGGTCGATGGCGGCCGTGCGCACGAAGCGGCTGTCCTCCACCATTGCGCCACGGATGGAGGCGTGGATCTCGCCCGAGAGCTGGTCGAAGGCGACGCGAGCCTGGGCGTCGTCCGGCAGGTAGCCGATGGCGGTGCGCAGGGCGCCGCCGGCAGCCAGGCTCTGCAGCGCGCCGGCCGTGGTCATCTGGTTGGCCGTGAGCGCCGCGCTGGTGAAGGCCCGCACCTGCTGGGCGGCGACGTAGACGCTCTTCCCATCGGTACCGGTCGTGAGGGCGTAGAAGCTGGAGATGCCGGTGTCGCCGGTCAGCACATAGCGGCCGGCGACGCCGCCGTCGGCGGTGAGCACGGTGTAGCGGTCGGTGAGGCTGAAGGGCGCCGTGCTGCCGTAGCGCGAGACGCGCAGGACGGCACCATCGGCGATCTGGGCCGTACCCTTGACGGCGATGCGGTCGGAGGTGCCGGAGCCAGGCACGAACTCGGCCTCGTAGGTGGAGCCGGCGGCCTGGGTGTAGTTGCCGGCGACGGTGAGCGTGCCCGGGCTGTTGCCGGGCGCCACGGTGGCACCGGACTGCAGGCTCAGGCTGCCCACCGTACCGTTGCCCGACAGGCGCGCGCCGCTGCCCACCGTCACCGCGGAGCCGGCCAGCGAGCCGTTGACCCGCAGCTCGCCACCCTTGACGGCGGTGCTGCCCGTGAAGGCCGAGCTGTCGCCGCTCAGGATCGTGGTGCCGGCCAGCGCCTTCAGGGTGCCGTTGCCGCTCAGCGTGCTGCCGAACAGCAGGCCCGTGCCCGTGTGGTTGAAGACCAGCTCGCCCGCGCCGTCGCCGAAGACGATGCCGTTGGCGGCGATCACGTTGCCGGGTGCGGCCGCGGCCTGGCCTTCCTGGGCGCCGATGACCAGCTTGCCAGAGCCGCTGTCGTAGGCGATGCGCACCTCGTTGTCGGCCTTGATGGTGCCGCCGTCCGAAACCACGACCAGCGCGTCGCCCGCGTAGCCGACGTAGAAGTTGCCGCGCGTGGGCGTGGTCAGCGCCGTGTTGGCCTTGGCCCAGAGCTGCGAGCCGTTGCCAGTCACCACGGCCACGCCCTTGGAATGGGGGTCCATGCCCACGCCCACCGTGCCGCCCCAGGCGGTGGCGCCGTCCGCGATGGTCAGCAGGCCATTGCCGTTGACCGGATCGACGTCGCGCGAGCCGTTCTGCCCGCCGACATAGATGCGCTGCTCGCCGATGAAGCTGGTGCCCTGGCCCGTCACGGTCATGGTGGTGGCCCAGGCGCCGCTCGCACCGACGTAGGTGCCGCTCGTGTACAGGCTGGCGCCGCCCGAGACCTGGATGTTGCCGCCATCGGCGCTCAGCCAGCCCGAGGACGTGGCTTGAAGATCGTTGGGGTCGGTGGGGTCGCCGATCTCGACGCGGGTACCGGCGCCCGTGAAGTTGAGCGTGGCCCCCGCGCCGGTGTAGATGCCCGTGCTGCGGATGCGTGCCGTGGCACCGTCCGAGATGGTCAGGGCGCCGGTGGACCCCGGGCTTTCGTTGCGCGCGACGTCGACGCCCGCGGTGTTCTCCCACAGCGTGCCGGCGCCGCTCACGGTGAGCGAGCCCGAGCCGCCTGCGGGCGTGCCGCCGGCCACCTCCCAGGTCGGCGTGCCGAGGGCCAGCCGGCGAGACACCAGGTGCGCGCCGCCGGTGACGGTGAGCGAGCCGGTGCCGTTGCGGCCGATGGTCATCTCCGAGGTGTTGGTCAGCGTCGAGCCGGGCCCGCTGACCACGACGTTGCCGCTGCCCCCCGTGGCGCCGATCACCCCGAGGGCGACGGTCAGTCGGCCACCGCCGCTGATGGTGAGGCGCGTCGTGTCCGCGAGGCTGGTGGCCAGCGAGAAGGCACTGAGGGTGACCGATGGGTCGGCGATCAGGATGCTGCCCGTGCCGTTGAGCACGGCCGTGTCGGTGCTGCCGGGGACCGCGCCGCCGATCCAGTTGCCGGCCGTGGACCAGTTGCTGCCGCTGGTGCCCGACCAGCTGATGTCGGCGGCATGGGCGGGCAGCCCCCAGATGGACGCCAGCAGCAACGGAAGAGCGAGGCGTTTTGGCAGCCGCACGAATACTTTTTTCCGCAGGGCGTATTTCGTGCCTTTCGGCTGCGGCGGGCGCTTTGCTGAATGTGGGGCCATGGGCGTGATCTCCTTGGTGAAGACCGGACATTGGCGTTGGGTCCGATCAATTGGCTGGGAAATTGAATTGGCAGGCGCACCGAGCCGTGGCGCAAAGGCAATGGCTCGCGCGAAATGAATTTAAAAGGAATTGCCCCGCTGCCAGGCGGCGTCGGGGCCCGCGACTCGGGGCGCTGCGGCCATGCGCACCGCTTTCCGGGTTGGCCGAGGGGTGCCTGCCCCGGTACCGGCGGGTGTGTTCGTCCAGGGAAGAACGCTCGCTTCATGGCGAGGTGGGATGCAGCTTTCAAGGACTGCAGATCGACGGCTCATGCCCCCTCCGGAGACTCATTGTTTTTGATTCATGGATCGTCGGGATCCGCCACGGAACTGGCGGCCCGCATCCCGGTGAGCGAATAAATCGGCTTTCAATCCGGGAGCGCCATAGCGTATGTTGTCGGCGCGCAGGAGGCAAATATTTTTTCCCGCCTGTTGTTCACGGTCAATTTCACAATTGATCGTGATTAATTGAAACGGTGAATTTGCATCTGGAATTTCTGGCGGGGCGGCGCAAGATTTCAGGCCGGCAATCCGCCCGACGACCTCGCGTTCCTCCGGGCGGGGCGTGCTGTCTGGCGCTGCAGCGCGGCGATGCGCTGGCTCAGCCGCGCAACCGGGATGCCGCTGCTGTGGCCGGCCGGCTGCGCTTGCGGTGGAACCTCTGCCTGTGCCGCCTTCGCTACCATCGTGTGAAGCAGTGATGTACAAGGAAAGTCGAGTCGATGGCGCACAAAGGCCGGCGCAAGGCGCTGCAGGAACCAGTCGAGCCGGCCGCGCGCCCGGTACAGATGGATGAAGATGAAGGGCCGGAACGGCACGTGCAGACTGATGCTCTGGACGAGGCCGGCGCCGAGCCCGCATCGCGTGCGGCCAGCGAATCCAGCCTGTCCCGCCTGCTCGGCACACTGGGCCTGTTCTCCACCGACTCCCCCTCGCTCACGGTCGAGGAGATCGCCGCCCGCCTGGGCGTGCCCAAGAGCACGGCCTACCGCTACATCCAGGAGCTGTCGAAGGTGGGCCTGCTGGTGCGCCTGGACCGCAGCATCACGCTGGGTCCGCGGATCATCGAGCTGGACCGCTGCATCCGCGAGTCCGACCCCGTGATCCGCGCCGCGGCGCCGCCGATGCGCGAGCTGGCCGAGCAGACGGGGCTGGACGTGTTCCTGTCCAAGCTCTACGGCCATTCCATCATCACGGTGCACACCGAGTTCAACGACCCGCTGCCGCATCTGCGCTATGGCCGCGGCCGGCCGGTGCCCGTCTCGCGCGGTGCCAGTGCCAAGGCGCTGGTGGCCTTTCTCCCGGCGGCGCGGCTGCGGCGGCTGCACCAGGAGCTGGCGAGCGAATCGCCGGACACGCTGCCCTGGGAGGCCTTCTACGAAGAGGCGCAACGCATCCGCCGCGAGGGCTACTGCCGAACCTCGGGCGAACTCAATGTGGGCAAGACGGGCGTGTCGGCGCCCATCTTCGGTCGCGGGCGGCTGGTGGTGGCCAGCGTCACGGCGCTGGGCAGCGATGCGCGGCTGGCGCTGTTCGACGCCGAAGCCATTGCCGAACTGGTGCAGCGAACGGCCCACATGATCAGCGTGCGGTTGTCGGCGGACGGCCACCTGTAGCCGGCCGCGGTGCAGCCCGCTTCGTATCGCCAGGCCGCTGGCGCGATGCAGGGCCTGCCGCGTGAGGCTCAGAAGACGATGTTCGCCTTCTTGACGATGGGCGCTGCCGCCGCCAGCGAGCGACGCCAGGTCTCCAGCGCCTGGGCCGGCGTGCTCACCACCGGCTCCAGCCCCAGGGCGACCATGCGGGCCTGCACGTCGCCATCGGCGGCGATGGCTTGCAGCGCTGTGGCGAGCGTGCTCACCACCGGCGCGGGCGTGCCGGCCGGCGCGAAGACGGCGAACCAGCCGGCATTGCCCATGTCGCGCACGCCCAGTTCCTCGAAAGTGGGCACCGCCGGCAGGGAGCGCACCCGGCGCACTCCCGTCACCGCCAGGGGTCGCACCGAACCGGCCGTGACCATGGCCTCGACCGCGGCGACGGTGAGGAGCACCGCATCCACCTGCCCACCCATCAGGTCCGTCAGGGCGGGGGCGGAGCCCTTGTAGGGCACATGCAGCAGATCGATGCCGGCCGATTCGGCCAGCACTTCGCCCATCACGTGGGCCGACGAGCCTGCGCCGAAGCTGCCGTAGCTGAGCTTGTTGGCCCTGGCCCGCTGCAGAAAGCCGCGGAGGTCGTGGGCCGGGCTGTCCGTACGCACGGCCAGCACCAGCGGCGCATTGGCCATGACGCTCACGATGGTGAAGGCCTCCTGCATGGTCTTGCCCGGCGCCACCGACTGCTTGGAGGCCAGGGCGGCGATCACATGGGTGGAATTGCTGCCGAACATCAGCGTGTGGCCATCGGCCGGCGCCTGCAGCACGGCGCGGGCCGCGATCAGGCCGTTGGCGCCGGGGCGGTTGTCGATGACCACCGTGCCGCCGAGCGCCGCCTGCAGCTTCTGGCCAATGAGCCGGGCCACGGTGTCGGTGCCGCCTCCGGCGGCGAAAGGCACCACGAGGTTGATCGGGCGCTCGGGCCAGGCCGCGGCGCGGGCCAGGCCGCAGCCCGCCGCGGCGAGTGCGGCCAGGGTGGCCAGCGCCTGGCGGCGCTGCGGCAAGAAGGTTGTGCGTGAAGAAGGCATGGAAGGTCTGGAGAACAGGAGAGTGGGGAGCCGTCAGTCGACGTGGATCTGCCGCGCCTTGACGATGCGCGCATAGGTGGCGCGGCCCTCGGCGATGCGGGCGGCCATCTGTTCGGGCGTGCTGTAGACCGTGGTGAAGCCCAGGTTGCCGAAGGCCCTGGCCACGGGCTCTGAGGCCAGGGCCGTGCGCATCGCTCCGTTGAGCCGTGCAACGATCTCCGGTGGCGTGCCGGCCGGCGCCAGCAGGCCGAAAAAGCCCTGGATGGTCATCTCGGGCAGGCCCGCTTCGGCGGCGGTGGGGATGTCGGGGAAGGCGGGGTCGCGCCGCTCACCGGTCATGAACAGGGGCACCAGTTGCCCGGCGCGCAAGGCGCCGATCAGGGGCGAGGTCACTTCGTCCATCAACTGGGCCTCGCCGCGGATCACAGCGTCCTTGGCCATCACCGCGCCCTTGTAGGGCACATGCACCACGGGTGCACCGGTGGCGGCCAGAAAGATCTCGCCCAGCAGGTGGTTGCTGGAGCCCATGCCGGCCGAGGCGAAGTTGAGCTGGCCCGGCTGCCGTTTGGCCAGCGCGACGAATTCCTGGACGGTGCGTACGCCGAGTGAGGGGTTGGTGACGAAGACGAAGGACTGGGTGGCGCCCAGGCTCACCGGCACCAGCGTTGCCACATGGCCCTGGTCGGGGTAGAGCACCGGCGCGGCGGTCAGGCTGCTGCCGCTGCCCCACAACAGGGTGTAGCCGTCGGGCCGGGCCAGTGCGGCGGCCTTGGTGCCGATGCGCCCGCCCGCGCCGGTGCGGTTCTCGACCACCACCGGCTGTTTGAGCTCCACCGACAGTGCCTGCGCCACGGCGCGGGCCGAGATGTCGGTCGAGCCGCCGGGCTCGAACGAGACGATGAGCGTGATGGCGCGCGCCGGCCAGCTGTCGGCGGCCGGGGCAGCGGTGCTGGCGAAAAGGCTGGCGGCAGCCAACAGGAGGAAAAGGCCGGCGCGGCGGCGGGTGGCATGACGAAGGGGCATGTCGGACTCCTGCAACCGAGGGAGGTGTCAGTCCAGCGACACGTTGGCCTCGCGGGCCACGCGGCGCCACTTGTCCAGCTCGGCCTGCAGCTTGATGCGGAACTGGGCGCCGTCTGCGGCCGTGACCACCACGCCGCGGGCATTGAGCCGGGCTTCCATGTCGGGCGTGCGGATCACCTTGTCCAGCGCCGCGCCCACGGTCTTGGCGATGGCCGGGGGCGTGCCCGCAGGCGCGAACACGCCCATCCAGCCTTCGGCGACCAGGCCGTCGTAGCCCAGTTCCTGCAACGTGGGCACCTCCGGCAGGCTGGGCAACCGCGTGGGTGAGGGCGTGGCCAGGGCGCGCAGCTTGCCGGCCTTGATCTGCGGCAGCGCCACTGCGGTGGTGTCGAAGGTGAAGTCCACGTCGCCGGCCAGCAGCGAGGACATGGCCTGCTGGCTTCCCTGGAAGGGCACATGCGTGGCCCGCGTGCCGGTGGCGTGGAGGAAGAGCTCGCCGATCAGGTGATTGGTCGAGCCCATGCCGAAGGATGAGTAGTTGAGCTTGCCCGGCTGCGCCTTGGCCCGGGCGATCAGCTCCTGCACGTTCTGCACCGGCGAGCCCGCGGGCACGGCCAGCACGAAGGTCACGATGCCCACCTCGGTGATCGGCACGAAGTCCTTGAGCAGGTCGTAGGGGGCGGTCTTGCGGGTGACGGGGTTGATGAGCAGTTCGGCACCGGTGCCGAAGAACAGCGTCTGGCCGTCGGGCCGGGCGCGTGCGACCGACTGCGCGCCGATGGTGCCGCCTGCGCCTGCGCGGTTGTCCACGACCACGGACTGGCCGAGCTCGGGCGCCAGCTTCTCGGCGATCAGCCGGGCCGCACCGTCGGTACCGCCGCCGGGCGGAAAGGCCACCACCAGGTGGACCGGCGCGGAGGGGTAGGCGGCCGGCTGGGCGCAGGCCAGTGCCGGCGCCAGGGCGGCCAGGCAGGACAGAAGAAGACGTCGCGACAACGGCATGGTCGTTCCTTGGAGGAGTGGAATCCGGATCAATGGGCTGGGGCGGCGGCCGCTCGGGCGGCGGCCCGTTCGCGCTCCCGCACGCCCTGCGCGGCAGCGGCCGCCTCGGCGGCGCGCACGCTCGGGCGGGCGCCGCAGCGCGCCAGGTAGGCCTCCAGGCGGGGCCAGCCCTGCGTGTCGATGGCATGGGCGCGGGTCCACATGGCGATCGTGTAGCAGTGCGCGTCGGCGATGGTGAAGTGCTCACCGGTGAGGAAGCTGCGCCCGGCCAGTTGTTCGTCCACCCACTGCAGCTTGGCCTCGACGATGCGGCGCGCGATGGCCTTGTACTCGGGCGGCGTCACGGCCTTGAACAGCGGCATGAAGCCGCCCTTGTGCAGGTCGGCGGCGATGAAGCTCATCCACTCCAGCACGCGGTAGCGCGGCAGGCCTGCGGCCGGCAGCAGCGTGTTGCCGGGGCACTGGTCGGCCAGGTACTGCATCACGATGCAGCCCTCGCTCAGGTGCTGGCCGTCGGGCATCTCCAGCGTGGGCACGGTGCCCTTGGAGTTGACGCCGAAGTAGTCGCGCCCGTCCTCCAGGCGCTTGGTCTTCATGTCCACCCATTCGAGTGCCAGGGGCAGCTGCAGTTCGCGCGCGACGATGTCGACCGCGAGCGAACAGCCGCGGACTTCGTGATAGAGCTTCATGGGGTTCTCCGTGGAAGGGGTCGCAAGGTGCGAATGGATCCGGCGTGTTCCGGCAGGACGGGCGGGCAGGGCGGGCTCGTTCGTTGTCAGGGTCAGGCGCTGGCGCGCCGGGCGATCTCGGCGCGCTCCGCTGCGCGGGCGGCCTGCACGCTGGGCCGCGCCTCGATGCGCTGCACATAGGCCTGAAGGTGGGGCCAGGCCCCGAGCGGGATGGCCTGCAGCCCGGCCCAGCTCACGACGGCATAGGCATGGGCATCCGCGGCGGTGAAGCCCTCGCCGTGCAGGAACTCGCGCGTGGCCAGCACCTCGTCGAGCCAGGCCAGGCGGCGCTGCACGTTCTCGATGGCGATGGGCCGGTACTCGGGCGGCGTGTTGGCGCGAAACAGCGGCGTGAAGCTCTTGTGCAGCTCCGAGCCGAGGAAATTCATCCACTCCAGCACGCGATAGCGCGCCATGTCCAGCGCGCGGGGCAGCAGTGCGTCGGCGCCGTGCCGGTCGCAGAGGTACTGGAGGATCACGGCCGCCTCGGTGAGCACCTGGCCGTCGTCCGTTTCCAGTGCCGGCACCTGGCCCTTGGGGTTGATGCGGTGGAGATCGCTGCCGTCGGCCAGCCGCTTGGCGCGCACGTCCACCCAGACGAGGTCGAGCGGCACACCGATCTCGCGCGCGACGACGTCCACTGCCAGGGCGCAGGTGTGGGGGCTGAGGTAGAGCTTCATCGGAGGGTGGTCCCAGCGCGGCGCGGCTGCTGCCTTGTGGTGCGGCTGTGCACCGATTCGTTGCATAGGGTCAAAACTGTGGTCATGAAATTACTGCTATGCGATAAATGTGCCACTCGGCGCGCAGAGGGTGTGTTGGTGGAACTACCTGAGAGGGAAGGGCGCGCCGCCGTCGTTTTGCGCGTCGAATGACCGGCCTCGCTTGAAGAAGGGCATCCGGGTGGATCGTTGATTACTGCATTGCGGTAATTCGTGCTCCTTCATCGGTCATCCAGGCCTGGAACGACCCTTGCATGCTCTGATGTCACTTGGACAAAACGATGCACCTCATAGCCAAGATGTGGCGAGATATTAATGCTGCATTTCGTCATTAAGAAAAAACAGCATATGATCTGCTCATCGACGAACCGTTCGGAGTTGCCCGTTGTCCATCGCCGCCCAGGTGCTCTCCCCCGGCACCTGGTCCCGGCCCCGTCTTCGCTGGGGTGCCAAGGAATCGCGCAATGAGAAGGAAATCCGTTCTGCAGGCCTGTGCTGCCATCGCCCTGGCGGCGGCATCCGGGCTGCTGCCGCTGCAGGCATCGGCCCAGGGCAACTGGCCCTCGCGGCCCATCCGCATCGTGGTGCCCTACCCGCCGGGCACCGGCCCCGACGTCATGGCCCGCCTGGTGGCCGACGGCCTGGGCAAGGAGCTCAAGGCGTCCATCGTGGTGGAGAACAAGGCGGGGGCCAACGGCATCATCGGCACCACCGAAGTGGTGAAGGCGCCGGCCGACGGCTACACCTACCTGCTGGTCGACCGGCTCACGCTGACCGTGAATCCGCTGCTCTACCAGCCGCCCTACGACCCGAAGAAGGACCTGGTCTCCGTCAGCAACATCGCCGACGTGAACCTGTACCTGGTCACCAGCGCCCAGCTGCCGGCCAACGACTTCAAGTCCTTCATCGCCTACGCCAAGGCCCATCCGGGCAAGGTCACCTTCGGCACCGGCGGCGTGGGCAGCGTGATGCACCTGAACATGGAGCTGCTGCAGTCGGGCACCGGCGTGCAGTTCCTGCACGTGCCCTACAAGGCGCTGGCCGAGGTCATCCCGGCCATGCTGGGCGGGCAGGTGGAGGCCACCTCCGGCGGCGTCGAGGCCATGCTGCCCTACGTGCAGAAGGGCAACTTCAAGCTGCTGGCCGTGGGCGCGCCCACGCGGCAGTCCATCGTGCCCAACGTGCCGACCATCGTGGAGGCGGGCGGCTCGGACATGCTGCTGTCCACCTCGTACTCCTTCCACGCGAAGAGCGGCGTGCCGCCCGAGATCCTGGCGCGCATGAACGAGGCGCTGACCAAGGTGCTCTCGCAGCCCGAGCTCAAGCGCTGGGCGGCCGAGCGTGGCCTGGGCGCAGGTGCTTCCACGCCGGCCGAGCTGGATGCGCGCATCGCCGTCGACAACGAGCGCATCGGCCGACTGGTGCGCGAGCGCGGCATCAAGGTGCAGTGAGCACCGCGTCTCGACACACAAGCAAAGAGGACATCGGCGATGACTGAGCAGACTGGCGCCCAGGCCCTGTGGGCGGCGCTCTCCGGCGAAGGGGTGGACACCTGCTTCGCCAACCCCGGCACGACGGAGCTGGATCTGGTGCGCGCGCTGGAAGGCCAGGATTCGATCCGTTGCGTGATCGGCCTGCAGGAGAACGTCTGCACCGGCGCGGCCGACGGCTACGGGCGCATGACGGGGCGGCCGGCCGCCACGCTGCTGCACCTGGGCCCCGGCTTCGCCAACGGCATCGCCAACCTGCACAACGCACGGCGGGCGCGCACGCCCATCGTCAACCTGATCGGCGACCACACCAGCTGGCACCTGCCCTTCGATGCGCCGTTGACCTCCGACATCGAGTCGCTGGCGCGGCCGGTGTCGGGCTGGGTGCACCGCATCGACAGCACGGCCGATGCGCCGCGGGCAGCGGCCGAGTCGGTGCGCCAGTCGCTGGCCGACGGCGGGCAGGGTGCGACGCTGATCTTTCCGGCGGACTACCAGGCCGAGCCGCTGCCGGGCACGCCCGCGTCGGCCGCCGAGCCTGCCGCGGCCGCGGCGCCCGAGGCGGCCTCCCTCGACCTGGCGGCCTGCGCGCAGCGCCTGCGCGCGGCCCGCCGCATCGTGCTGCTGCTCGGCGGTGGTGGCGAAGCGGGCGGCCTGGGTGCACGGGCCCAGCGCGCAGCGTCCCGCCTGTGCGCCGCCCTGGGCGCAGCCGCCTATGCCGAGACCTTCCCGGCCCGCGCCGAACGCGGCCAGGGCCTGCCGGCCTTCGACCGGCTGCCCTACTTTCCCGAGCCGGCGCGCGCCGTGCTCGACCCGGCCGACCTGGTGGTGCTGGCCGGTGCGCTGCCGCCGGTCACCTACTTCGGCTACGCGGGGCATCCCAGCCTGCTGGTGGCGCCCGAGCGCCTGCTGAGCCTGGGCGCCCCCGGCCATCCGGTGGCCGAGGCGCTGGAGCAGCTGGCCGACGCGCTCGATGCACCTGCCTTCGAGGCCCCGGTGCACCCGCTGCCTGCCGCGCCCACCGGGCCGCTCACGCCGGCCGCCATTGGTGCAGTGCTCACGCGGGCCCTGCCGGAAGGCGCCATCGTCTCGGTCGAAGGCGGCACCTGCGGCTATCCCTTCTATGCCGCTTCGGCCGCGGCGCCGCTGCACACGGCGCTCACCAACACCGGCGGTGCCATCGGCCAGGGCCTGCCCGTGGCGGTGGGCGCGGCCATCGCCTGCCCGGGGCGGCAAGTGGTGGGGCTGCTGTCGGACGGCAGCACCCAGTACACGATCCAGGCGCTCTGGACGATGGCGCACGAGCAGCTCGACGTGGTCGTGCTCATCGCCGCCAACCACCAGTACGCCATCCTGCGCAACGAACTGCGCCGCGGCGGCGCGCCGCTGGGCAAGCGGGCCGAGGCGCTTACCGCGCTCGACCGGCCGCGCATCGACTGGGTCGGGCTGGCGCAGTCCTACGGCGTGCCCGCCACGCGCGCGGCCACGGCAGAGGTACTCGCGGCCCAACTGCAGGACGCCTTCGGCCGCCGCGGTCCGGCCCTCATCGAAATGGCCCTCTGAGCACCCGCTCGGGCCGGAACCCTCCAAGGAGCAAACGAACATGGACCTCAGACTCAAGGGCAAGGTGGCCGTCGTGACCGGCGGCAGCCTGGGCATCGGCCGCGCGGTGGCCGAGGCCTTTGCCGCCGAAGGCGTGCGCGTGGCCATCGTGGCCCGCAGCCAAGGCGCGCTGGAGCAGGCCGCGCGCGAGATCACCGAGAAGACCGGCACCGAGGTGCTGGCCGCCCCGGCCGACGTGAGCGACACGCCGCAGGTGCAGGCCGCCGTCGACAAGGTGGCGGCGCACTTCGGTCGCATCGACATCCTGGTCAACGGCGCGGCCCATCCGGGCGGCCTGGTGCGCAGCGAGATCGAGAACGCCGACCCCGAGGGCCTGCTGCAGGACATCGACATCAAGGTCGTGGGCTACATGCGTTTCGCCAAGGCCTGCGCGGCGCACATGCGCAAGGGCGGCTGGGGCCGCATCGTCAACATCGGGGGGCTCACCGGGCGCGGCAGCAAGCAGCTGTCGGGCATGCGCAACGTGGCCGTGGCCCACATGACCAAGACGCTGTCCGACCAGCTCGGCCCCTCGGGCATCACCGTCAACGTGATCCATCCCGGGGTGGTGGAGACACCGCACATCCACGAGCTCTACGCCAAGGAGGCCAAGCTGCAGGGCCTGACGCCCGCGCAGGTGGAGGCCAACTATGCCAAGGCCACGCCGATCCGCCGCGTGCTGCAGGTGGACGAGATCGCCGACGTGGTGCTCTTCCTCTCGTCCGACCGGGCGGCGGCCATCACCGGCGAATCCATCGCGGTGGACGGCGGCATCACGCGTGGCATCTTTCTCTGAGACCGAGACATCCAGCCATCCAAGGAGCGATCGACATGAACGGAACCATTCTTGTGGGCACGGCGGGGCAGGGCATCCTGCGCAGCGTGGACGACGGCGCCACCTGGCACCGCCTGGGCCTGAAGGAAGCCATCGAGTTCGACGGCACGGTGCGGGCGCTGGCGGTGGATCCGTCCGACCCGCGCCGGGTGCTGGCCGGCGCCGACGTGGGCATCTGCCTGTCCACCGACGGCGGCGCGCATTTCCAGCGCGTCGCCTCGCCGGCGGACGGCCAGACCGTCTGGGCACTGGCCTTCTGTCCGACCGATCCGCAGCTGGTGCTGGCGGGCACCGGGGCGCCCTCGCGGGCCTGCATGTACCGCTCGCGCGATGGCGGGCGCAGCTGGCAGACGCTCGACGTGGAACTGCCCGAGTTCTGCGCCGGCGTGAACCGCCCGCGCATCCTCACCATCGCCTTCCATCCGCAGAAGGCCGGCGAGGCCTGGTTCGGCGTGGAAGAGGGCGGCGCCTGGCGCACCCGCGACGCCGGCGACAGCTGGGAGCGCATCGACACGCCCGGCCGCGGCATCAACAACTCCGACATCCATGCCATCGCCGTGCTGCCCGCCACCGCCGACGCACCGGCCAAGCACATCGTGGTGACCGTCAATTCGGTGTGCGAGAGCACCGACGATGCCGAAAGCTTCCGCTGCCACCCGTCGAAGGACCGCTTCGACGGCCTCTACTACACGCGCACGGTGCAGCCACTGGACGCGGAGGGCCGCGAGCTGCTGCTGGCCATTGGCGACGGCACCCCGGGTTCGCGCACCCGCATCTACCGCTCGGAGGACCGCGGCCAGACCTGGGCGCAGACGCTGCTGAACACGGCGCCCAACTCCACCGTCTGGGCCTTCGGCACGCATGCCAGCGACCGCGGCCTGCTCTTCGCCGGCACCAAGTACGGGCACCTGCTGCGCTCGACCAACGGCGGACGCAGCTGGTTCAAGGAATGGCGCGACTTCAGCGAGATCACCTCGGTGGCCTGGACGCCTTTCGTGGCGCCCGTGCACGCGCATCCGCAGTCCATCAACTGACATCCCAAGGCTGGCCATGAACACCCGCACCCCCGCATCCGCCGACGGCGCCGGGACCGAGGTCCGCCCGCGCATCCGACGTACCCACCTGGCGCTGTTCGTGAAGGACCCCTTCGCCTCGGCCCCGTGGTACGAGGATGTACTGGGCATGCAGGTCACGGCGCGCGGCGCGCGCTGGGTGTTCCTGTCCTTCGGCCAGAAGCACCACGACATCGCGCTGATCCAGGTGGACGACCCGGAGACCGCCACGCGCGGCACGATCAACCTGCAGCACTACGGCCTGGAGATCGAGGGCGACATCGACGACCTGCGCCGCCTCTACGGCATGCTGCTGCGCAAGAACGTGGAGGTGGTCAAGACCACCGACCACAAGGTGGGCTACGGCCTGTACTTCCACGACCCCGACGGGCACCGCTTCGAGTTCTTCCTCGAAGTGGTGCACGACGACGAGGAGGCCAAGCGCCTGCTGGGCGAATACAACGCCCCCAGCGATGCCTTCGACCTGCAGCCGTTGTGAGCCGCCGGTCCCCACCCTTTTCCGCATTCAGAAAGACGCCTTCCATGAGCACCCCCGACCTCAGCGCCTTCCACATCCGCAAGTGGTACCTCCAGATCGAGGACACCCTGGCCGGCGAGACCGGCGCCCCCGCCGACGGCGAGCCGCTGCGCAAGATCGTCATCGCCGCCTGTTTGCGTAACCCCTTTGCGGGTCGCTACGTGCAGGACCTGTCCGAATGGATCGGCCCCTCGCCGGAGCTGGGCAAGGAATTCGGCCGCCGCATCCGCGAGGCCGCGGCCGGCCAGCGTATCGAGAGCTACGGCAAGGCCTGCCTCGTCGGCATCGACGGCGAGTACGAGCACGGCAACGCGCTGCTGACCAACCCGGCAGCCAACCCGGTGCGCGAGGGCGTGGGTGGCGGCAAGTCCTGGGTGCCGTCGACCGGCAAGCGCGGCGGCCCGGGCACCGTCATCGATATCCCCCTTGCGCACAAAGATGCGCTGTACGTGCGCTCGCACTACGACACGGTCTCCGCCATGTTCGGCGACGGCCCCAACCGCGACGAGGTGGTGCTGATCTGGGCCTTCGCCACACGTGGCCGGCTCAATGCGCGCCTGGGCGGCCTGAAGGCCTCCGAGATCAAGGGCGCGGACGGCCTGGTCTGAGCGCCGCAGGAGAGGCTCCATGCAACGCCGCGACCACCGCCTGGCCCTGAACGGCCTGGTCTTCCACGTCACCGAATGGGGCGACCCCGACGCCTGGCCGGTGCTGATGCTGCACGGCATCCGCGGCTATGCCGAGACCTTCGCCGGCGTGGCTGCCGCGCTGCAGCCGGGATCGCGCGTCATCGCCTTCGACCAGCGCGGCCGCGGCGAGACCGACTGGGACCCGAAGCACGATTACTACACCGACGCCTACGTGGCCGATGTCGAGGCGCTGGTGGCGCAACTGGGCCTGGCGCGCTTCGACCTGTTGGGCCATTCCATGGGCGGCATCAACGCCATCGTCTATGCCGCCCGGCATCCGCAGCAGCTGCGCCGCCTGGTCATCGAGGACGCCGGGCCCGGTGCCTTCGAGGCCAGCGACGGCGCCACCCGCATCCGCAAGGAACTGGCGACCACGCCCACCACCTTTGCGAACTGGGAAGAGGCCGCGGCCTTCATGCGCGCACTGCGCCCCACGGTGACCGAAGAGGCGCGCCAGCAGCGGCTGCAGAACATGCTCAAGCCGCTGGAGGGCGGCGACTTTACCTGGCGCTACGACCATGCGGGCATCGTCGCCACGCGGCTGAACCCGGACCCGACCCGCAAGGTGGACCTGGCCGCGCATGTGCAGCAGCTGCGCTGCGAGACGCTGGTGGTGCGGGGCGGCCGCTCCGATTACCTGCAGCCGGCCATGGTCGCGCACATGCAGGCGCTCAATCCGCGCATCGCCGCCATCGAGATTCCCGATGCAGGCCACTACATCCACGACGACCAGCCGGCGCGCTTCGCCGAGGCCGTCACCGCCTTCCTGAAGCGGCCCGACGCGGCCGCCATCGACCCCCTCCGACCATGATCCACGAACTGCGAACCTACACCCTGGTGCCCGGCGGTGTGCGCGACTACCTGCGCATCTACAACGAGACCGGCCGCGAGTTGCAGACCGGCATCCTGGGCCGGTTGGTGGCACTCATGACGCCCGAGAGCGGCGACGTCAACCAGCTGGTCTTCCACTGGGCCTTCGACAGCCTGGACGAGCGCAGCCGCCGCCGCGCCGCGCTGATGGCCGACCCGGCCTTCGCCGAATTCCGCAAGCAGGTGCGCCACCTGCTGGTGCGGCAGGAGAGCCGGCTGCTGTCGGCAGCCTGAGTTCCCGGCCCCGTTCCCCTCCCCACGTCTTCGGAGTTCCCATGAGCGCTTCCGCGGAAGAAGTCCCCGTCCTCATCATCGGTGCCGGCCCGGTCGGCGTGACGCTGGCCAACCTGCTCGGCACCTACGGGGTGCGGACGCTGGTGGTCGAACGCAGCCCCGCGGTGCTGGACTTCCCGCGTGCCGTGGGCCTGGACGACGAAGCCCTGCGCACCTTCCAGGCCACCGGCCTGGCCGAAGAGATGCTGCGCGACATGATCCAGAACGTGCCCATGCGCATGTACACGGCGCGCAAGCAGTGCTTCGCCGAGATCCTGCCCAGCACGCGCGAGTTCGGCTGGTTCCGTCGCAACCTGTTCTCGCAGCCCCTGGGCGAGAAGACGCTGCGCCGCGGGCTGGCACGCTTTGCCGACGTGCAGCTGCGGCTGGGCCTGGAGCTGGTCGCGCTGGCGCAGGACGAGGCCGGCGTCACCGCCACCCTGCGCGACGAAGCCGGGGCCGAGCAGCAGGTGCGCGCCGCCTACGTGGTGGCCTGCGACGGCGGTCGCAGCACGGTGCGCGAGATGCTCGGGCTGCCGTACGAGGGTCGCACCCATCCCGCCAAGTGGGTGGTGATCGAATGCGACCAGGATCCGCTGGACGCGCCCTACACCGCGCTGCACTGCGAGCCGGAAAGGCCCTATGTCTGCCTGCGCCTGCCCTATGGCCTGCGGCGCTGGGAGTTCATGCTCTTTCCCGGCGAGGACGGCGAGCAGATGCTGGCGCCCGACAAGGTGCGCGAGCTGCTGGGCCGCCATGTGGCCGATCCGTCGGCGCTCAACGTGATCCGCGCGCGGGTCTACACCCACAACTCGCGTGTGGCCGGCCGCTTCGTCAGCGGGCGCGTCTGCCTGGCCGGCGATGCCGCCCACATCACCCCGCCGTGGATCGGCCAGGGCCTCAATGCCGGCCTGCGCGATGCCTTCAACCTGGGCTGGAAGCTGGCCTGGATCCTTCAGGGCCGGCTGCGGCCCGCGCTGCTGACCAGCTACCACGACGAGCGCCATGCCCATGCCAAGGCCATGATCGACCTGGCCGACACCTTCGGCGCCGTGCTGTCGCAGCGCAATCCGCTGCTGGCCTGGGCGCGCGACCGCTTCTTCATGGCCATCCGCGGCGTTCCGGCCGTGCGCGACTATGTGCTGCAGATGAAGTTCAAGCCCATGCCGCGCTTCGTGCAGGGCGTGGTGCGCAACAGCGGCGTGGCCGCGCGCGATGCGCTGGTGGGGCGCATGTTCATCCAGCCCAACGTGGAGCGCCGGCGCGGCGGCGCCGAGAAGCTGGACGACGTGGTCGGCCCGCGCTTCGCGCTCATCAGCTGGCGCTGCGATGCGCTGGCCGATGCGCCGCCTTCGCTGCGCGAGCAGCTGGCGCGCCTGGGTTGCGACCACTACCTGGCGGTGCGCTCGCGCAGCGCGGGCAACGAGGCGGGTTCGCCCATGCCGGCGCAGCCCTCGGGCACCGTCGTCGAGGACCTGGAGAACGGCCTGCACCTGTGGTTCCAGGGCAAGGACGTGGACTGGGTGCTCGTGCGGCCCGACCGCTTCATCGCGGCCGTCGGCCGCGTCGGGGACGCGGTGACGGAACTGGGCGCGTTCTGCGCGGCGGTGTTGCCGGCGGCGGATGCCACCCCTGCCATGCACGCCGCGCAGGCGGGCGGCACGGCGGCCCAGCTTTCCCGCGTCGAGGCAGAGGCGCTCGCTGCCTGACGCCGTGCCCGCCACCCTCCCCATGTACCCCGAACTCTTCCTCTACATCGCCGGTCGCTTCGTCGGTGCCGAAGGTCGCCGCACGCAGGCCGTGCAGGACCCGGCCACTCAGCAGGCGCTGGGCCACCTGCCCTGGGCCGAACCCGAGGATGTCGACGCTGCCGTGCAGGTGGCCCACGCTGCCTTCACCCACTGGCGCCGGGTGTCGCCTGTCGAGCGATCCGACCTGCTGCGGCGCGTCGCAGCGCTGGCGCGCGAGCGGGCGCAGGTCATCGGCCAGGCCATGACGCTGGACAACGGCAAGCCGCTCGCCGATGCGGTGGCCGAGGTGCTCAATGCGGCCGAGCATGTGGAATGGCATGCCGAGGAAGGCCGCCGCATCTACGGCCGCGTGGTGCCGGCGCGCCAGCCGGGCGTGCGCCAGCTGGTGGTGCGCGAGCCGGTCGGTGTGTGCGCGGCCTTCAGCCCCTGGAACTTCCCTTTCGGCCAGGCCATGAAGAAGGCCGCGGCCGCCATCGCCGCAGGCTGTCCCATCGTGCTCAAGGGGCCGGAGGAATCGCCCAGCGCCCTGGTGGCCATGGCGCAGCTCTTCCACGATGCCGGGCTGCCGGCGGGCGTCTTCAACCTGCTGTGGGGCGCACCGGCGGACATCTCGCGCCGGCTGATCGAATCGCCGCGGGTGCGTGTCGTCTCCTTCACCGGCTCGGTGCCGGTGGGCCGGCAACTGGCGGCGCTGGCCGGGCAGCACATGAAGCGCATGACCATGGAGCTGGGCGGCCATGCACCGGTGCTGGTCTTCGACGATGCCGACGTGGACGCCGCCGTGGCGCTACTGGCGCGCCTGAAGACGCGCAACGCCGGCCAGGTCTGCGTCTCGCCGAGCCGCTTCTACGTGCAGTCGGGCATCCACGACCGCTTCGCCGCCGCCTTTGCCGATGCGCTGGCCGCGGTGAAGGTGGGGCACGGGCTGGAGGCCGGCGTGCAGATGGGGCCGTTGATCCACGAACGGCGCTTCCAGGCGGTGCAGGTGCTGGTCGAAGACGCCCGCGGGGCCGGCGCCGATTTGCTGACGGGGGGCGGCCGCCTCGGCACGCAGGGCCACTTCCACGCGCCCACGCTGTTGGTGCACGTGCCGGCCGGCGCGCGCGTGATGCACGAGGAGCCCTTCGGCCCCATCGCCGCGATGGTGCGCTTCGACACCGTGGAAGAGGCGCTGCAGCAGGCCAATGCCTTGCCCTTCGGCCTGGCCAGCTATGTGTTCACCCGTTCGCTGCAGACCGCCACCCGCGTGGGCGACGGCCTGGAGGCCGGCATGGTCAACATCAACCATTCGGGCATGGCCCATCCGGAGCTGCCCTTCGGCGGCATCAAGGACAGCGGCTTCGGCAGCGAGGGCGGTACCGAGTCCTTCGACGCCTTTCTGAACACCAAGCTGATCACGCAGATTTGACGTATCCATGCCGACCTTGAACAACCTCTTCCTGTCGCGTTCACAGCGCCTGGTGGCCGGCGAACGGATCGCCGGCGCGCTGTAAGCCCGGGTACGTCAGCGCCGAGTCGACGACACCGGCATCGACAAGGCGCGACTCCTCTGAGAGGCGCATCCGGCACCCCAGCATTTTCTTTCGCACCTTCAACTTTCGAATGAGCAAGCACCGCCAACCCGCCCATCCCATCGACCCGCTGTTCACCGAGCGCTGGTCGCCCCGCGCCTTCACCGAAGAGGCCATTCCCGAGCCGGCCCTCATGAGCCTTCTCGAAGCCGCGCGCTGGGCGCCCTCGGCCTACAACGTGCAGCCCTGGCGCTTCATCTACGCCCGCCGCGACACGGCCGCCTGGCAGCCCATCTTCGACAGTCTGGTCGAGTTCAACCAGATGTGGACGAAGCGCGCCGCCGCGCTGGTGGTGATCGCCTCGGCCCGCGAAGCCGTGTTCCCGGGCAAGACCGAGCCGGTGCCCAACGCCGCGCATGCCTTCGACGCTGGCGCCGCCTGGGCCAGCCTGGCCTTCCAGGCGCAGCTGTCGGGCTGGTCGGCCCATGCCATGGCCGGCTTCGACGCCGGCAAGCTGCGCACGGCCATCGGCCTGCCCGAGATGTACGCCATCGACACCGTCGTGGCCGTGGGCCGGAAGGGCGATCCGGCCGTGCTGCCCGAAGGCGTCCGCGCCCGCGAAGTGCCGAGCAACCGCCGCCCGCTGGCCGAGTCGGCCTTCGAGGGCAAGTTCGGCGCGCAGGGCTGAGGGGCCGCCGGGCTCGGCCCCGGCGACGCGGGGCTTACTGGAGAATGCAATGTTGCCGCGCCGCTGCGGCCTCTGCCCATCCTCCATCCCGACCGCGCTTCCCCGACGATGAACAGCCTCCGACGCATGCTCGATGTCCTCGACCTCTTCCGGCCCGACCAGCCGGTCATCGACGTCGAGATCATCTGCCAGCAGCTCGGCTACACCCCGGCCAGCGCATACCGCTACCTGCGCGAACTGGGCGACGCGGGCCTGCTGGTGCGGCTGCCGCGCGGCTATGCGCTGGGCCCGCGCATCATCGCGCTGGAGCACCAGATGACCGACTACGACCCCGTGCTGGTGCGCAGCCGCGATCTGGTCGAGAAGCTGGTGGCCGAGACCGGCCTGGACGCCATGATCAGCGAGTGGTACGGCGATGCGGTGGTCAACGTGCTGATCCGGCGTGGCCCCGACCCGGGCCCGGCGGGCGGTGGCCGCGGACGGCCCATCGACCTGTTCCACAGCGCGACCTCGCGCGTGGTGCTGGCCTACCTGCTGCCGCGGCAGATCCGCCGCATCTTCGATGCCCATGCCAGCACGCCCGAGGCGCAGGGCCAGGGCCTGGAATGGAAGGCGTTCTCCAAGGGCCTGCTCGCCATCCGCAAGCAGGGCTACTGCATCAGCGAGAGCGAACTGCATGCTGGCCGCACCGGCGTGGCGGCGCCCATCTTCGATGAGAAGCAGCGTGTGCTCGGCAGCATGACGCTGGTGGGCCGCAACGAGCGCTTCCGGGCCTTCCAGGAAAGCTACCTCTGCAACCTGGTGACCACGGCCGCCGCCGAACTCACGGCGCGCATCGCTCAGCAGTAGGCGCGCCGCACTTCTCCGGTGGCAGCGCGGCCTGGGCGTCCGTACGCCTCCAGCGCGCTGGCCGTCGTGGTCTATCTCAGGTGCGCGCCGGACATGTCGCGCCCGGTGACGACCAGGTCGCAATCGGCATCGGGTGGAACGACCGGCAGGCTGGCGCACCAGTCGGCATAGGCTTGGTGCATTTGTGAAAGTCGCGCGGGCTCGTCGACGGCGCGGTTGGTGGAAGCGGCCATTCATGGCACAAATCCGTCACAGGCCGGGACGGACAAGAAAAAAGCACTTAGGTCGCGAGACCTAAGTGCTTGATTCCATTCTTAATTTTGGTGGGCCCTGAGTGACTCGAACACTCGACCTACGGATTAAGAGTCCGCTGCTCTACCAACTGAGCTAAGAGCCCGCTTGCGTTGATTTGTCGTTCAACTCAGCGAAGAACTCGATTATATGCAGGGTTTTTCTGGACGGTCAACACCCCTCGCAGAAATTTTTTCTTCGGAGTGTGGCGCCCCGCGAAGAGCTGCGATCAGGGTCGGCAAGCGAGCCATCGACTGGTGGTCATGGCACCTGCACTCAAAGGTCGGTCCCAACAGCCAGGTGGTGGTAATTAAGTTGACAACTAAACCAATCAAAAGTAATGTTTATGAGGCCTCGGCAGACCCTCGTCCGCCAGCCATTCCAGGAGCAGACATGAGGATTGCGGTATTGGGTGGAGGGCACGGCTGCTACGCCGCGGCCGCCGATCTGTCGGAGGCCGGCCACGAGGTGCGGTTGTGGCGCCGTGACGCGCAGGCGTTGCAGCCCGTGGTCGAGGCGGGGAGCATCCGCCTGAAGGACGCGACCGGGGCGCGCGACGTGCCCATCGCCCTGGCAACCGCCGACATCGGCCAGGCCCTGCGCGACGCCGAGCTGATCGTGGTGCCGGTGCCGGCCACCGCCCAGGCCGACATCGCCCGCGCCATGGCGCCGCACCTGGTTGACGGACAAGTGGTCTTCCTGCCGCCGGGCACCTTCGGAAGCGTGGTCATGGCGCGCATCGTGCGCGAGTGCGGTAACCGGGCCGACGTGGCCTGGGCCGAGACCGGTACGCTGCCTTACCTCGCGCGCAAGCATGGCGAGCGCGAAGTCAACGTCACCATTCGCGCGATCCGCCTGCCGACGGGCGTCTATCCGGCGCGCCATGCCGAGCGGGCCATCGCCGTGATCCGCGGCGCCTACCCGGCGGTGCATGGCTGCGGCGATGCGCTCTCGGGCGCCCTGATGAACGCGGGGCCGATCATCCATCCGCCCCTGATGGTGATGAATGCAGCGCCGCTGCAGCACTTCGAGCGCTGGGACATCCACAACGAAGGCACGCAGCGCGCCGTGCGCGAGGTGACCGACCGGCTGGACCAGGAGCGCATCGCCGTGCGCGAGGCCTTCGGCCAGGGCGCGCCGCACTATCCGCTGGCCGACCACTACGACAACGACCAGTGGATGTACGGCGATGCTCACAAGCAGCTGGTGAAGTCGGGCGACTGGCGCGAGAACATCGACCTCTACGGTCACCGCTACATCACCGAGGACACCGAACTGGGCTTGGCCTTCCTGGCCTCGGCCGCGCGGCACGCGGGCGTGGATGCGCCCATCGCGCACGGCCTGCTGGCCATCGTCGGTGGCTTCCTGGGGCGCGACCTGCGCCAGGGGCCACGCAGCTTCGAGGCACTGGGCCTGTCCTCGCTGTCGCGCGAGGCGCTGGCGAAGAGGCTGCAAGATGGCGAATGAGCCGGGTGCGACCGAGGCGCCTGTCGGCGAGTCCGCCGGCCCGGCGGGCGCGGATGGCACGGCGCCGCGCCCCCGCTTCGTCGCCGTCGGCGCCGGCCGCATGGGCCGCGGCATCGCCATCGCTTTCGCCTATGCCGGCCATCGCATCGCCCTCGTCGACCTGCGCCCGCGCAGCGACGAGGCCTGGGCGCGCCTGACGACCGAAGCCACGGCCGAGATCGAGGGCGCCCTGCGCGGCCTGGCCCGCCAGGGCGTGTTGCGCGAAGAGCAGGTCGCGCCCATCGCCGCCCGCGTGCAACTGGTGCGTGTGGACGAAGCGCCGGCCGCCCTTGCTGCCGCCGAACTGGTCTTCGAGGGCGTGCCCGAGACGATGGAGGCCAAGCGCGAGGCCTTCGACTGGCTCAACCGCCATTGCCGGGACGACGCCATCCTCACCTCCACCACCAGCAGCATCCTCGTGACCCAGTTGGCGGCGTTGGTGCGGAGGCCGCAGCGCTTCCTCAACATGCACTGGCTCAACCCGGCTTACGTAATCCCGGTGGTGGAGCTGAGCTGCCATGCCGGCACCGACCCCGAGGTGCTGGCCCGCACCAAGGCACTGCTGGAGGCCATCGGCAAGCTGCCCGTGGTCTGCGGCCCGACGCCCGGCTACATCGTGCCGCGACTGCAGGCGCTGGTGATGAACGAGGCGGCCCGCATGGTGGAGGAGGGCGCTGCCACCGCCGAGGAGATCGACAAGGCCACCCGATTCGGCCTGGGTCTGCGCTTCGCCGCACTGGGTGTGGTCGAGTTCATCGACTTCGGCGGCTGCGACATCCTGCACCACGCCAGCCGCGAGATGTCGCAGACCATCGACCCGGCGCGCTATGCCGCGCCGGCCATCGTCGAGGACATGGTGCGCCAGCAGCGCCTGGGGCTGAAGACCGGCAGCGGCTTTTATGCCTATGAAGGCCGCGACCTGGCGGCCTACCGCGCCGACGTGCTGGCCCGCACGCTGGCCCAGTTGCGCAGCGCCGGCATGTGGCGCGGCCCGCAGGACGAGACGCTGGCATGAGCCTCGCCGTCCGCCGCGCCTTCACCGAGCTGTCGGTGGGCCAGGTGCATCATGCCGCCTGCGGCGATCCGTCCGCGCCGGCGGTGCTGCTGCTGCACCAGTCGCCGCGCAGCTGGCGCGAGTACGCAGCCGTGCTGCCGCGGCTGGGCGCGCACTGGCATGCGATCGCGATGGACACGGCCGGCTTCGGCGACTCGGCCGCGGGCGAGGGGCCGGCCTCCATCGAACACTTCGCGCGCGTTGCGCTGGAGTTGATCGACGCGCTGCAGTTGCCGCGTGTGCATGTGGTCGGCCATCACACCGGCGGCGTGGTCGCCATCGAGCTGGCCGCGCTGGCGCCTTCGCGCGTGGCGTCGCTGGTGCTGTCGTCCACGCCCTTCACCGATGCCGACTTCCGCAAGGCGCGCGCCGAACGGCCGCCCATCGACGCGGTGGCGCCCAGCACCGACGGCAGCCACCTGATGGCGCTGTGGCAGCGGCGCCAGGGCTTCTACCCGCCCCAGCGGCCGGACCTGCTCGAAGCCTTCGTGCGCGACGCGCTGGCCGTGGCCGACCCCGAGGCCGGCCACCGTGCCGTGGCGGCCTACCGCATGGAGGACCGCATCGGCCGGCTCACGCAGCCGGTATGCCTCCTGCGCGCGACGGCCGACCCCTTCGCCGCACCGCATGCGCAGGAGCTGATGCACCAGCTGCCGCAGGCTACGCTGGTGGAGATCGAAGGCGGCATGGTGCCGCTGCCCGACCAGATGCCCGAGGCCTTCGCGGCGGCGGTGCATGGCTTTCTTTCGGGCCTGCCGGCATGAAGGTCTGGCGCGTCCATGCCTGGGGCCAGCCACCGGTGCTGGAAGAGGTGCCCGATCCGCAGCCGCGCGCCGGCCACACGCTGGTGCGCACGGCCGCCGCGACCGTGGCCCATGTGGACCGTACGGTGATGAAAGGCGGCTTCCTGCAGCCGCCACCGCTGCCCTACACGCCCGGGGTGGAGGCGGCGGGCATCGTCGTGCAGTCGGACCGCTTCGCGCCCGGTACCCGCGTGTGGCTGCGCGGCGGCGGGCTCGGGACGCGGCGCGACGGCACCTGGTGCGAACTGATCGATGCGCCCGATGAGGCCGTCGGCCTGCTGCCCGAGGGCGTGGACATGGCGCTGGGTTCGGCCTTCTTCTCGCCCTGCACCTCGGCGTGGGTGGCGCTGCGCCATGTGGCGGATCTGCAGCCGGGCGAGCGCGTGGGTGTCACCGGCGCGAGCGGGGCCGTCGGCAGCATCACGCGGCAACTGGCGCGCGCATGGGGTGCCGACCTCGTTGAAGCGCCCAGTGCCACGGAGCCGGTGGACCTGCTGGTCGACACCGTCGGCGGCCCGGTGCTGGAGCAGTCGCTGTCGGCCATCGCGCCGGGTGGCCGCATCGTGCTGGTGGGCTACACCGCGGGCGAGCAGGTGGGCCTGTCGCTGCCGCTCTTGATGCAGCGGGACGTGCGGCTGTTGCCGCTCAACATGTACCGCCGCGAGGCACAGGGCCGGGCGGCCGCGCCACAACTGCTCGAGTTGCTGCAAGACGGCACGTTGACCTTGGCCACGCAGCGCTTCACGCTTGAACAGGCAGTGCAAGCGCTGGCATGGATCGCCCAGCGCGGCCATCGCGGCAGGGCCGTGCTGGCCTTCGACTGAAGACGCCGGCGTGCGCGGCCCACGGCGCGGATGCCGGGTTGGCGCAGCGCTCCCGGCCGACAGCGTCAGTCACTCCACGTCTTCACTGTCCTCGGCCTGGTCCGCGTGCAGCGCGATCATCTGCCGCAGCGTCTTCTTCAGCTCTTCCGCGCGCTGCAGGCCGAAGGGCTCCAGCACGCGGTGTTCGTGCTCGCGGGCCAGCTTCATGAGCTGCGCCACCGCCTCGGCGCCCTGGGGCGTGATGCGCACCAGCGTGATGCGGCGATCACTCTCATGGGGCAGGCGCTCCACCTGGCCCTTGGCCTCCATGCGGTCGAGCAGGCGCGTCACCGTGGGCTGCTTGGTCACGGTCACCTGGGCCAGGTCGCCGATGCTGATGGCCTCGCCGTCGGCCAGCGAGGCCATCACCCGCCATTCGGACACCGAAAAGCCGTGTTGCCTCGCCACCTTGTGGAACTCGCCGGAAATCAGCTGGCTGGCCTGGGCCAGCAGCGCCGGCAGGTAGTCGTCCACGAACAGGCGCGATTCGGGGGTGTGCAAAGTCATGGCCGGGATGATCCTCTCGCTGGCATACCGATTGCTTGGCTAGGGTAATGCATGATTGTGAATAGATTCAGGTCTAAATAGAGTTGGATCTTGCCACCCCACGATTGGAAGCGCCGTACGCGTTTCCCAGGAGAGCAGTGCCATGGCCGAGCGTTCGTTCGTCGAAGAAGTGAAGAAACTGCGTCTTGCCGAAGGCGAGACCTTTCGCGGTGAGGGCATTCTGGCCGTCACCAAGGCCTTGCTGGAGTCCGGCGTCTCGTACGTGGCCGGCTACCAGGGCGCACCCATCTCGCACCTGATGGACGTGTTGGCCGATGCGCAGGACATCCTGGCCGACCACGGCATCCGCTTCGAGAACAGCGCCAGCGAGGCCACCGCCGCCGCCACGCTGGCCGCCTCGGTCAACTATCCGCTGCGCGGCGCCGTGACCTTCAAGGCCACGGTGGGCACCAACGTGGCGTCCGACGCGCTGGCCAACCTGGCCTCCGGCGGCGTCACGGGCGGGGCGCTCATCATCGTGGGCGAGGACTACGGCGAGGGCTCGTCGATCATGCAGGAGCGCAGCCATGCCTTCGCCATGAAGTCGCAGATGTGGATGCTCGATCCGCGGCCCAACCTGCCGAGCATCGTGCAGGCGGTCAAGACCGGCTTCGAACTCTCCGAGGCCAGCAACACGCCCGTGATGCTGCAGCTGCGCATCCGCGCCTGTCATGTGCACGGGCAGTTCACCGCCTCCGACAACCGCCGCGCCAGCTTCACGCTGAAGGAGGCGCTGGAGAACCCGCGGCGCGACGTCGATCGCATCGTGCTGCCGCCCGCGAGCTTCCTGCACGAGCAGGAGAAGATCAAGCAGCGCTGGCCTGCGGCCGTGCGCTTCATCGAAGAGCGCGGCCTCAACGAGTTCTTCGCGGAGGACGCGGACGACATCGGCATCATCGTGCAGGGCGGTTGCTACAACACGCAGGTGCGGGCCCTGGAACGCCTGGGCCTGGCCGACGTATACGGCCGCTCGAAGGTGCCGCTGTACGTGATGAACGTGGCTTATCCGGTCATCGACAGCGAGGTGCGGCGCTTCTGCGAAGGCAAGCGCGCCGTGCTGGTGGTCGAAGAAGGCCAGCCCAACTTCGTCGAGCAGAACATCGCCACCATCCTGCGCCAGGCCGGCAGCAGCACGGCGCTGCATGGCAAGGACCTGCTGCCCGTGGCCGGCGAGTACACGGCCCAGGCCGTGATGGCCGGCACGCGCGCCTTCTGCGAGCGCTACGGCCGCCTCGCGCCCAGGGCCGCACCCGCCGAGGTGGTGCCCGCCAGGCCGCGCAAGATCATCCCGCTGATCAGCGAGGCGCAGCTCATGCCGCTGGAGCGCAGCGTGCATGCGCGACCCCCGGGCTTTTGCACCGGCTGCCCCGAGCGGCCCATCTTCAGCGCCATGAAGCTGGTGCAGCGCGAGCTGGGCCAGCACCACGTGTCGGCCGACATCGGCTGCCACCTGTTCTCGATCCTGCCGCCCTTCAACATCGGCAACACCACCATGGGCTACGGCCTGGGCGCGGCCGGCGCCGCGGCGCTCAACACCCAGGCGGACAAGCGCGCCATCGCGGTGATGGGCGATGGCGGCTTCTGGCACAACGGGCTGACGAGCGGCATCGCCAACGCGGTGTTCAACCAGAGCGACAACCTCACGGTGGTGGTCGACAACAACTACACCTCGGCCACCGGCGGGCAGGACATCCTGTCGTCCAAGGCGGTGAACGCCACGCGCAGCACTGGCCACGAGATCGAGCAAGCGGTGCGCGGCGTGGGCGTCAAATGGGTCAAGACCCTGCGCCGCACCTACGACGTGGCCGGCATGCGCGACACGCTCAAGGAAGCGCTGACCACCAGGGAGAAGGGCCCCAAGGTCATCATTGCCCAGTCCGAGTGCATGCTCAACCGCCAGCGTCGCGAGAAGCCGCTGGTGCGCAAGGCCATCGCCGATGGCAAGCGCATGGTGCGCGAGAAGTTCGGCGTCGACCCCGACACCTGCACCGGCGACCATTCCTGCATCCGCCTCTCGGGCTGCCCTTCGCTGTCGATCAAGCCCAACCCCGATCCACTGCGGCAGGAGCCCGTTGCCGCCGTGATGGACAGCTGCGTGGGCTGCGGCGTGTGCGGCGAGGTCTCGCATGCCGCGGTGCTGTGCCCCTCCTTCTACAAGGCGCAGGTGGTGAGCAACCCCACCGGCTTGGACCGGCTGCGCGAGCGTGTTCGCGGCGCCGTCATCGGCTGGATGCAGCGCCGCGATGCCGAGCGCCGCGCGCGCCTGGCCTTCTGATGCGAGGCAGGAGTTCGACATGACGCAACCGCAACAACCCATCAAGATCGCCATCCTCGCCATGGGCGGCGAAGGCGGCGGCGTGCTGGCCGACTGGCTGGTGGACCTGGGCGAGGCCAACGGCTGGATCGCGCAGACCACTTCGGTGCCGGGCGTGGCCCAGCGCACCGGCGCCACCATCTACTACGTGGAGATGTACCCCGAAGCACAGGCCCATGCCGACGGCGGCCAGCCCGTGCTGGCGCTGATGCCGCTGCCTGGCGACGTGGACGTGGTGCTGTGCTCCGAGCTGATGGAAGCCGGACGGGCCGTGCAGCGCGGGCTGGTCTCGCCCGACCGCACCACCCTGGTCGCCTCCACGCACCGCGTCTATTCGATCGCCGAGAAGAGCGCCATGGGCGACGGCCGGGTCGACAGCGCGCAGCTACTGGCCCATGCCGAGCAGGCCGCGCAGCGCTTCGTGCGCTTCGACATGGCCGAGGCCGCGGCGCAGAACGGCAGCGTGATCAGCGCGGTGCTCTTCGGCGCGCTGGCGGGCACCGGCGTGCTGCCCTTCGCCCGCGAACAGTTCGAGGCCACCATCGAGCGGGGCGGTGTCGGCGTGAAGCCCAGTCTGAAGGCTTTCGGCGCGGCTTTCGCCCGGGCGCAGGCGGGCGAGGCGACCGTCCAGGCCGAGCCGGTGGCGCCCGCCACGCCGCGTGCCACGTCGGCCGATCCGGACATCCAGGCGCTGCTCACGCGCCTGTACGGCGAGTTCCCGGTCCAGGCCCAGCCGCTGATGCTCGAAGGCCTGCGCCGCCTCGTCGACTACCAGGACGTGGCCTATGCCGCGCTCTACCTCGACCGCATGGCCGAGGTCTGCCAACTGCCCGACGACGCAGCCCGCACGCTGGCCTGCGAGACGGCGCGCCACCTGGCCCTGTGGATGAGCTACGAAGACACGGCGCGCGTCGCCCAGCTCAAGACCCGCTCCAGCCGCTTCGCCCGCGTGAAGCAGGAGACGGGCGTGAATGCCGACCAAGTCATCGCCATCAACGAGTACATGCACCCCGGCCTGCGCGAGATCTGCGAGACCCTGCCCGGCGGCATCGGCCGCTGGCTCATGGGCTCGGGCGCGCCGCGCCGGCTGGTGGAGAGCATGACGAAGAAAGGCCGCGTGGTGCAGACCAGCTCGGTGCACGGCTTCCTGCTGCTGTCGGCCGTGGCCTTCGCCCGCCGCTGGCGCCGCAGCACCATCCGTTATACGGACGAGAACGGCCGCATCGAGCAATGGCTGCTGGGCATTCGCGACGCGGCCATGGCCTCGCCGGAGCTGGCGGTGGAACTGGCCCGCTGCCAGAAGCTGGTGAAGGGCTATAGCGACACCCATGAGCGCGGCGTTCGCAACTACGACACCGTGATCGCCGCATGGCGGCAGGCCGGCACGACGCTGGCCCCCGCCACCCTGCGGGCCTGGCGCGAGGCCGCGCTGGCCGACGAGCATGGCCATGCGCTCAAGGCCGCGCTTGCGCAGCATGCGGCGACCACAAGCACGGCGACCGGCCAGGCCATGCCGCCGGCCGCTGCCATGGCCTTGCCGGCCTGACGCGGAGCGCGCATGACCGCATCGCCCACCATCGCGACCCTGCCGCTGCGCGTGGCCGAGGCCCGCGCCCTCAACCCGCTGATCCGCCTGCTGCGCCTGGAGCATGCCGAGGGCGCCGCCTTGCCCGGCTGGACGCCCGGCGCCCACATCCAGGTGCAGGTGCAACTGCCCGATGGCCAGTCCGACTGGCGCCACTATTCGCTGATCGACTTCCACGGCGTGGCCGGCACGCCCGGCTTCGCTCCGGCGGACTACACCATCGCCGTGCGGCTGGAGGAGGGCGGCCGGGGCGGCTCGCGCTTCGTGCACCAGGGCCTGAAGCCTGGCGACAGCGTCACGGTACAGGCGCCGCGCAATGACTTTCCGTTGGACGAGGGCACGGCTCGCGCCGTGCTGCTGGCGGGCGGCATCGGCATCACGCCGCTGGCCAGCATGGCGGCCCGCTGCCGGGCGCAGGGCCGGCCCGTTGCCCTGCACTACGCCGGCCGCAGCCGCACGCTGCTGGCCTTTGCCGACGAGTTGCAGGCGCTGCTGGGCGCCGATCTTCGCCTGCATGCGGACGACGAGGCCGGCGGCGCCGGCTTCGACATCGGCACACTGCTGGACGGCATGGCGGCGGACGAGCCGCTGTATGTCTGTGGCCCCAAGCCGCTGCTCGACGCCGTGCTGGCCGCTACGCAGGCCCGCGGCTGGGCGGCCGGCCGCGTGCACTTCGAGCTGTTCAGCGCGCCGGTGGTGGAGGCTGGCGACCAGCCCTTCGAGGTCGAACTCGCGCAATCGGGGCGGCGCTTCACCGTGCCGGCCGACCAGACGATCCTGGACTGCCTGATCGAACACGGCTGCGACCCGCTCTACGACTGCAAGCGCGGCGAATGCGGCGTGTGCGCCGTGCCGGTGATCGAGGGCGAGATCGACCACCGCGACTACGTGCTCTCGCAAGCCGAGAAGGACGGCGGCCAGGTGATGCAGATCTGCATCTCCCGCGCCAAGGGCCCGCGCCTGGTGATCGACCTGTAGGCACTGCACGACCCGAAGAGAAAGGCCTGCCATGACACGCTACCGAGACAACCCCGATGCGATCCGTGCGCTGGTGCAGCCGCAGCAGGTGCACCGCGACCTCTACATCAGCCCCGAGCTCTTCGCGCTGGAGCAGGAGCACTTCTTCGCCAACACCTGGAACTACGCCGGCCACGACAGCCAGGTGCCCAGGCCCGGCGACTACATCACCGTCGACATCGCCGGCCGGCCGCTGATCGTGGTGCGCCACACCGACGGCACGGTCAAGGTGCTGATGAACCGCTGCGCCCACAAGGGCTCGCGCGTCGTCAACGGCGCCTGCGGCAACACGGGCAAGTTCTTCCGCTGCCCCTACCACGCCTGGACCTTCAAGACCGACGGCGCGCCGCTGGCCATCCCGCTCAAGAACGGCTACGAGGGCACGGGCCTGAAGGACTGCGATGCGGCCAAGGGCCTGGTGCCGGTGCGACATGTGCGGCTCTACCGCGGCTTCATCTTCGTCAAGCTCAATGACGTCGGGCAGGACTTCGAGGAGTACTTCGGCGATTCGCTCTCGTCCATCGACAACATGGCCGACCGCTCGCCCGAGGGCGAGCTGGAGGTGGCCGGCGGCTGCCTGCGCTTCATGCACCAGTGCAACTGGAAGATGTTCGTCGAGAACCTCAACGACACCATGCACCCGATGGTGGCGCACGAGTCCTCGGCCGGCACCGCCAAGGCCATGTGGGCCGGCCAGCCGGCCGATGCGCCCAAGCCCATGGCCATCGAGCAGTTCGTGCCCTTCATGTCCGACTACCAGTTCTTCGACGGCATGGGCGTGCGGGTCTACGACAACGGCCACAGCTTCTCGGGCGTGCACTTCAGCATCCACAGCAAGTACTCGGGCATCCCGGGCTATGAGGCGGCGATGAAGGCGCGCTACGGCGAGGAGCGCACGGCGCAGATCCTGGGCATGGCGCGGCACAACACCGTGTACTACCCCAACCTCACGATCAAGGGCGCCATCCAGGCCATCCGCGTGGCGCGGCCCATCGCGGTGGACCGCACCCTGGTCGAGAGCTGGACCTTCCGCCTCAAGGGCGCGCCGGACGAGCTGCTGCAGCGCACCACCACCTACAGCCGCCTCATCAACTCGCCCTTCTCCGTGGTGGGTCACGACGACCTGCAGGCCTACCGCGGCATCCAGGCCGGCCTGCATGCCAGCGGCAACGACTGGGTCAGCCTGCACCGCAACTACGACGCTCATGAGGGCCGTGAGCGCGAAGAGACCAGCAACGGCACCAACGAGCTGCCCATGCGCAACCAGTACCGGTCGTGGCTCAAGCACATGACCCTGACGATGGGAGCCTGAACATGGCCGAACTCACGCCCGCCACCGTCACCCGCGATCAGCTGATCGACTTCGTCATGCACGAGGCCCGGCTGCTCGACGAGAAGCGCTTCGACGAATGGAATGCGCTGTTCACCGACGACGCCATCTACTGGGTACCGCTCACGCCGGGCCAGCCCGACGGCCTGAACCACACCTCGCACCTGTACGAGGACAAGCTGCTCCGCGACCTGCGCATCGAACGCTTCAAGAGCCCGCGTGCCTTCTCGCAGCAGCCGCCCAGCCGTTGCCAGCATGTGCTGCAGCTGCCGGGCCTGGAGTCGCGCGACGAAGCGGCCAACCGCTTCGTGCTGCGCACGCCCTTCCACTACAGCGAGGCGCAGGCGGACGAGATGCTGTTTCTGACCGGCGTGGCCTGGCACCACCTGTGCGTGGAGGGTGGCGCGCTGCGCATGACGCTCAAGCGCGTGGACCTGATCAACAGCGATGCCGCGCTGCCGGCGGTGCAGCTCTTTCTCTGAAGTGAACTCCGGCATGGACCACCTCACCATCCACGACGCCTTCACTGCCAGCGCCGCGCGCACGCCGCAGGCGGACTTTCTTTTCACCGAGCCGGTGACGGCCGAGGTCTACGGCATTCCGCCCGGCGCCACCGCCTGGGCCGAGGCCGCCGCCGAGGTCGAGGGCCTGCGTCTGGCTTACGCACAGGCCGGCTGGGGCCATGGCCACCGGGTCGGCCTGCTGCTGGAGAACCGGCCGGCCTTCCTCTACCACTGGTTCGCGCTCAATGCCCTGGGCGTGAGCGTGGTGCCCATCAATGCCGAGATGCGCTCGGCCGAGCTGGCCTACCTGATCGGCCACAGCGAGATCGGCCTGGCCGTGACGCTGCCGCAGCGCGCCCGCGACCTGGAGGCCGCCGCAGCCCAAGCCGGCCGGAAGCTGCACACCATGGCGGCCGACGCCACGCACGTGCCCGCACCCACAGAGCCTGCAACCCGCGCAAACGAAGTGGTGGGCGCAGACACCGAATGCGCGTTGCTCTACACCTCGGGCACCACCGGCCGGCCCAAGGGCTGCATGCTGAGCAATGCCTATTTCCTGCGCGCGGGCGAGTGGTACGCGGGCCTCGATGGGGTGTGCGCCTTCCGTCGCGACCAGGAGCGGCTGATGACGCCGCTGCCGCTCAATCATGTCAACGCGATGGCCTTCTCGACCATGGTGGTGCTGGTGGCCGGCGGCTGCCTGGTGCAGTTGGACCGCTTCCACCCCCGCAGCTGGCTGCAGAGCGCGCGCGACAGCGGCGCCACCATCGTCCACTATCTGGGCGTGATGCCGGCCATGCTGCTGGCCGCGGCCGAGGCGCCGGCCGACCGCGACCATGCCATCCGCTGGGCCTTCGGCGCTGGCGTGGACCGCAAGAACCATGCGCCCTTCGAGGCCCGCTTCGGCTTCCCGCTGGTCGAGGCCTGGGCCATGACCGAGACCGGCGCCGCCGCCTGCATCATGGCCAACCATGAGCCGCGCCGCGTGGGCACCAGCTGCTTCGGCCGGGCTGAGGATTTCGTCGAGGTGCGCCTGGTCGACGACGAGGGACAGGACGTGCCCGCCGGCATGCCGGGCGAACTGCTGGTGCGTTCCAGCGGCGACGACCCGCGGCGCCATTTCTTCGGCGGCTACCTGAAAGACCAGACGGCCACCGACGAAGCCTGGCAGGGCGGCTGGTTCCACACCGGCGACATGGTGCGGCGCGACGAGTCAGGCAGCCTCTATTTCGTCGACCGCAAGAAGAACGTCATCCGCCGCAGTGGCGAGAACATCTCGGCGGTGGAGGTCGAGAGCGTGCTCAACCAGCACCCGGCCGTGAAGGTGTCGGCCGTGGCCGCCACGCCCGATGCGGTGCGCGGCGACGAGGTGCTGGCCTGCATCGTCATCGACCCCGACGCCGCGGCCGAACCTGGCGAGGCCCTGGCGGCCGACATCGTGCGCCATGCGCTGGCTCAGTTGGCCTACTACAAGGCGCCAGGCCACGTGGCCTTCGTCGAGGCGCTGCCGCTCACGGCCTCGCAGAAGATCCAGCGCGGCGAGTTGCGGCAGATGGCGCAGGCGTTGCCCGGCACTGCGGCCTGCTTCGACACCCGCGCCATGAAGAAGAGGCAGGACTGATGGGCCGCCGACAACGCAGCAACTACGACGGTGTGGCCGTGGCCGTGCCGGTGACGGTGCCATACCAGCGTTATTCCACCGAGGGTGCGCACTTCTTCCTGGGCAAGGCGGTGCGCGCGCTGGTGGAGGCCAGCGGCATCGCCAAGGACGACATCGACGGACTGTGCCTGTCGAGCTTCTCGCTGGCGCCCGACACCGCCGTCGGCGTCACGCAGCACCTGGGCCTGTCGCCGCGCTGGCTGGACCATGTGCCCACCGGCGGTGCCTCCGGCGTGATGTGCCTGCGCCGCGCCGCGCGCGCCGTGCAGTGCGGCGACGCCGAGGTGGTGGCCTGCGTGGCGGCCGACACCAACCATGTGGACTCCTTCCGCCAGACGCTGGGCGCCTTCAGCAACTTCGCGCGCGACGCCACCTACCCCTACGGCTCGGGCGGGCCCAACTCCATCTTCGCGATGATCACGGCGCACTACATGCGGCAGTTCGGCGCGCGGCGGGAGGACTTCGGCCGTATCTGCGTGGCCCAGCGGCAGAACGCCCTGGGCAATCCCAACGCGATGTTCAAGAAGGCGCTGACGCTCGATGAGTACATGGCGGCGCGGCCCATCTCCGATCCGCTGCACCTCTTCGACTGCGTCATGCCCTGCGCCGGCGCCGAGGCCTTCCTGGTGATGACGGCCGAGCGCGCCCGGGACCTGGGGCTGGCCTATGCCACGGTGCGCGGCAGCATCGAGCGCCACAACGCCTTCGCCGACGACCCGATCATGGTGCGCGGCGGCTGGGCCCGCGACCGCGACGACCTGTATGCGCAGGCCGGCGTGCAGCCGAAGAACATCGACTTCATCCAGACCTACGACGACTACCCGGTCATCGTGATGATGCATTTCGAGGACCTCGGCTTCTGCGAGAAGGGCGAGGGCCCGGCCTTCGTGCAGTCGCACACGCTCACGCACGACGGCAGCTTTCCCAACAACACCAGCGGCGGCCAGCTCTCGGCCGGCCAGGCGGGCGCCGCAGGGGGCTTCCTGGGCATGACGGAGACGTTGCGGCAGCTCACCGGCCAGGCCGGCGCGCGCACCGTGCCCGATGCGCAACTGGGCCTGGTGGCGGGCTTCGGCATGGTGACCTACGACCGCTGCCTGTGCACCGGTGCCGTGATCCTCGGGAGGCAGGAATGAACCACTGGTTTGCCGCGATGGGGGCCGCACGATGACCATGCCCCTGATGCGCCCCAAGCGCAAGAACCCCGTCCTGCGCACCCGCCAGATGAACCTGCCCCCCTGGGCGCGCGGGCGCGAGGCGCTGGGCATCACCGCCGCCGCGGCCGAGGGCCGCTTCGAGCTGCAGGTGTGCGAGGAATGCGGCACCGTGCAGTACCCGCCGCGCGGCGCCTGCAAGCAGTGCCTGTCGACCGCGCTGCGCTGGCGGCCGCAGACCGGCGAGGGCGAACTGCTCAGCGCCACCACGCTGCACCACAGCAACGACCTGTTCTTCCGCGAGCGCCTGCCCTGGCGACTGGGCATGGTCAAGCTCGACAGCGGCCCCTCCCTCATGGTCCACCTGCATGGCGAGGTGGGCGAGGCACCGCAGCGCGTGCGCGTGGGTGCCCGGCTCGACCGCGCCGGACAGGCGGTACTGATCGGATTCCCTTTCGAAGGAAGCACACACATGGCCGACGACCCGATGCTGCGCGAGATGACCAGCGACCCCAAGTTCCGCAAGGTGCTGGTGACCGACGGCAAGACGCCCGCCGGCCAGGCCCTGGTGCGGGCCCTGGTCAAGGCCGGTGCCGACATCGTCTGGGTCGGCCATGCTGAGCCCTGGAAGCAGCTCGGCGGCCTGGAGGACATCAGCGCGCTGCCGCAGGTGACGCTGGTGCCGCTGGACCTGACCAACGGCCGCGCCGTCACCGAGCTCGCCGGCGAGATCGGCGGCAAGGTGGACATCGTCATCAACAACGCCGAGGTGCACCGCACCTTCGGCATCGGCGCGCGGCGCGGCACCGACGTGGCCAAGCTGGAGATGGACATCAACTACTTCGGCCTGCTGCGGCTGGCGCAGGAGTTCGGCCCGGCACTCAAGGGCCGCTCGGCCGACGGCGCGACGGGGGCCACGGCCTGGGTCAACCTGCTGTCCATCTACGCGCTGTCCAACTTTCCGCCGCACGGCACCTTCAGCGCCAGCAAGGCCGCGGCCCATTCGCTGGCGCAGTGCCTGCGCGCGGAGATGCGGCCAGCCGGCATCCGCGTCATCAATGTCTTTCCCGGTCCCATCGACGACGAATGGAACCAGCACATGCCGCCGCCGAAGCTCGGCCCCGACGCGCTGGCCAATGCCATCGTGAAGGCGCTGCGCGACGGCGTGGAGGACGTCTACCCCGGCGACGTGGCGCAGGAATGGCTGCAGCGCTGGCGCGACAACCCCAAGGTGCTCGAACGCGAGCTGGCGACGAATGGTGGATGAGGCCACTGGCAAGGAGACACCCATGAGCAACGCAACCCTACCCCCCGTTGCGGCCCCCACCGGCCTCGACGCCCTGGCTGGCCTGGTGAGTGCCCTGGCCACCGGCCGCATCCGCGTGGTCGACCTCACGCAGACGCTGACACCCGAGTTCCCGCAGATCGCGCTGCCGCCGGAGATGGGCCAGTGCTGGCCCTTCCGCATCGAGGAGGTGTCGCGCTACGACGAGCGCGGCCCGGGCTGGTACTGGAACAACTTCTCCTGCGGCGAGCACACGGGCACGCACTTCGACGCGCCCATCCACTGGATCTCCGGCCGCGACCTGCCCAACAACGCGGTGGACACCATCCCCGTGCAGAACTTCGTGGCGCCTGCCTGCGTGATCGACTGCTCGCCGCAGGTCAAGGACGACCCGGACTACCTGCTGACGCTGGAGGACATCGCCGAATGGGAGGCCGCGCACGGCCGCATTCCCAAGGGCGCGTGGGTGCTGATGCGCACCGACTGGTCCAAGCGCACCGATCCGGCCGAGTACCAGAACTTCGACGAGACCGGCCAGCACACGCCCGGCCCCAGCACGGCCGCCGTGCGCTTCCTGGTGGAGGAGCGGGACGTGCTGGGCTTCGGCTCCGAGGCCATCGGCACCGACGCCGGCCAGGGCTACCACCTGCGCCCGCCGTACCCGTGCCACTACTACATGCACGGCGCCAACCGCTACGGACTGCAATGCCTGTGCAACCTGGACCTGCTGCCGCCCGCCGGTGCGGTGCTCATCTGCCCGCCGCTGAAGATCGAGAAGGGCAGCGGCAGCCCGCTGCGCGTGCTGGCGCTGGTGGGGGCGGCATGAGCGCGGCGCCCCCGGACCGCGGCGTCGCTGTCGTCACCGGCGGCAGCGCCGGCATCGGCAAAGCGATCTGCCAGGACCTGCTGGACGGTGGCTGGGAGGTCGTGAGCCTGGCCCGCCGCATGGCCGACATCGCCCATGCGCGGCTGCACAGCATCGAGGTGGACCTGAGCGACCGCGCCGCCACGGCCCAGGCCGTGGCCGAGGTTGCGTCGCGCTGGCAGGTGACGACCGTGGTGCACAACGCTGGCGTGATCCGCGCCGCCTTGCTGCCGCAGGTGCAGCTGACGGACCTCGACGCGCTGGTGGACCTGCACCTGGGCTGCGCCGTGCAACTGGTGCAGGCCGCGCTGCCGGCCATGCGTGCCGCCGGCTTCGGCCGGGTGGTGTTGCTCTCTTCGCGCGCGGCCCTCGGTCTGGCCACGCGCACCAGCTACTCGGCCACCAAGGCCGGCATGCTGGGCATGGCCCGCACTTGGGCGCTGGAGCTGGGCGGCGAGGGCATCACCGTCAACGTGGTCGCGCCCGGGCCCATTCGCACCGACATGTTCTACGACGTGGTCGATGCGGGCAGCGAGAAGGAAAAGGCGCTCGCGGCCAGCGTGCCCGTCAAGCGCCTGGGCGAGGCCGCGGACGTGGCACGGGCCGTGCGTTTCTTCCTGGAGCCGGCCAACAGCTTCGTGACCGGACAGGTGCTCTACGTGTGCGGAGGCACCAGCGTGGGGAGCCTGACGCTCTAGGGCGTGCATCGGCGCACCATGCTGCGTCGCGGCTTTCCACCATGAGGACAGTCCCCTTGCAACGCCTGGATGTGCTCGCTAGGATTGTTTAAGACTAAATAATTGATAAGTCATGTGCCAGTGCGACAGCCGCAGGAGCGTGGAAGAGGCGGCTCGTCGACACCGGCGTTGTTCCACCGTGTTGCCACCGAAGAGATGGAGTTCGCGATGAAGATGATGAAGTCACTACGTCCCCTGCGCAGCCTGGCTGCCCTGGCCTGTGCCACGCTGCTGGGGGCTGCGGCCCCTGCAGCACTGGCCGCCGACTACAAGGTCGGCTTCATCACCTCGCTGTCGGGCCCGGTCTCGTCGCTGGGCATTCCCTACCAGAAGGGCATGGCCGCGGCGCAGGCCTTCAAGGCCGACATCGACGGCAAGAAGGTGCAGGTCATCCAGCTCGACGATGCGTCGGACCCGAGCACCGCGGCGCGCAATGCCCGCAAGCTGATCGACGAGGACAAGGTCGACGTCATCATCGGCACGGCCGGCTCACCCGGCGCGCTGGCCATCGCTGCCGTGGCGCGCGAGACGAAGACGCCGCTCATCTCCATCGCCAATGCCAACCTGCCGGGCGAGGAGGGGGCCTGGATGGTCACGCTGCCGCAGCCGGCGCCGCTGATGGTCAGCGCGGTGGTGGACCGCATGAAGAAGTCCGGCGTCAAGACGGTGGGCTACATCGGCTTCTCCGACGCCTGGGGCGACCTGGTGTACGACGCGCTGCAGAAGAGCGCCGAGCCTGCGGGCATCAAGGTGGTCTCCAACGAACGCTATGCGCGCGCCGATTCGTCGGTGACGGGCCAGGTGCTCAAGATCGTGGCGCTGCGGCCAGACGCGGTGCTCACCGGCACCTCGGGCACGCCCGGCGCGCTGCCCTACCTGGCGCTGGCCGAGCGCGGCTACAAGGGCCAGATCTACGGCATGCATGCGCTGATCAACCCCGATTTCGTGCGTGTGGGCGGAGCATCCGTCGAAGGCCTGCTGGCGCCCACCGGCCCGGTGATCGTGGCCGAGCAGCTGCCGGCCGACAACCCGATCCGCAAGGTGTCGATGGACTTCCGCGCCGCCTACCAGAAGGCCAATGG
This sequence comes from Pseudacidovorax intermedius, assembly GCF_003350475.1. GTDB lineage: Bacteria > Pseudomonadota > Gammaproteobacteria > Burkholderiales > Burkholderiaceae_C > Xenophilus > Xenophilus intermedius. The sequence continues at coordinate 301,889 of NZ_QQAV01000004.1, read as the reverse complement.
CGCGGCGCCCACCGATGCCTTCTCGGCCTACAGCTTCGACGCCTGGCTGATCTTCCTGGACGCCGCCAAGCGCGCGTCGGCCAAGGCCGAGCCGGGCACGCCGCAGTTCCGCGTGGCCCTGCGCGATGCCATCACCAGCACCAAGGAGCTGGCCGGCACCCACAGCGTCTACAACTTCACGCCCAACGACCGCTACGGCTCGGACGAGCGCTCGCGCGTGGTCGTGCGGCTCGAAAAGGGCCAGTGGAAGCTGGTGCCCTGAGCCACCTCCCTCGCGCCGCCATGCGGGCGGCCGCCGGCGCACGCCACTGACCAGACGCCGGCGGCCGATGGCTCCGGCAGCCTCCTCCCGCTCTCCCTCCCATTCTTTTCTTGGAGTCCCGCTCAATGGCCTCTCGTTCTCGTGTGCTTCGTCCCCTTGCCCTGCTGGCTGCCTCGGCCTTCGCCGTCGGCGCCTTCGCGGCCGACCTCAAGGTGGGCGTCATCAGCTCGCTCTCCGGCCCGGTGTCCGCGCTGGGCATTCCCTACGAGAAGGGCATCCGCGCGGCCTATGCGCAGATGCCCGCCATCGCTGGCCGCAAGGTCGAGCTGATCGTGCTGGACGATGCCTCCGACCCGACCACGGCCGGCCGCAATGCCCGCAAGCTGGCCACCGAGGACAAGGTGGACGTGCTCATCGGCACCTCCGGCGTGCCGGGCGCCATGGCCATCGCCGCCGTGGCGCGCGAGCTGAACGTGCCACTGATCTCGCCGACGCCGGTGTCGCTGCCGGGCGCCGAGAACGGCTGGACGGTGTCGGTGTCGCAGCCCTTCGAGTTGATGGTCGCCGCGGTGGTTGAGAAGATGAAGGCCGCGGGCGTGAAGACGGTGGCCTTCATCGGCTTCTCCGACGCGCTGGGTGACCTGGCCTACGACTCGCTGGTCAAGAGCGCGGGTGAGGCCGGCATCAAGGTGGTGGCCAACGAGCGCTATGCGCGCACGGACAGCTCGGTGGCGGGCCAGGTGCTCAAGATCGTCGCCCAGCGGCCCGACGCAGTGTTCGCCGGCAACTCGGGCACGCCCGGCGCGCTGCCCTACCTGGCGCTGGCCGAGCGCAACTACAAGGGCCGCATCTACGGTACGCACGGCCTGATCAACGCCGACTTCGTGCGCGTGGGCGGCAAGTCCATCGAGGGCCTGGAAGTGCCCAGCGGCCCGGTGCTGGTGGCCGAGCAGTTGCCGGCCGACAACCCGATCCGCAAGGTGTCGATGGACTTCCGCGCCGCCTACCAGAAAGCCAATGGCGCGCCGCCGGTCGATGCCTTCTCGTCCTACACCTACGACGCCTACCTGCTGCTGGCCAATGCCGCGGCACGCGCCAAGGGCGAGCCCGGCACGCCGGCCTACCGCCAGTCGCTCAAGGACGCCATCGTCGCCACCCGCGAGCTGGTGGGCACGCATGGCATCTACAACTTCACGCCCGACAGCCGCTACGGCTCGGACAAGCGCGCGGTGGTGATCGTGCGCATGGAAAAGGGCCAGTGGAAGCTGGTGCCCTGAGCCTCGGCTGACGACGCCCGGCCATGACCGCCTACCGCCACGACCCCGCCGCGATCCAGGCCCTGGTGCAGGATCGGCGCGTTCACCGCGACCTGTACCTGAGCCAGGAGCTCTTCGCGCTGGAGCAGGAGCGCTTCTTCGCCCGCACCTGGCAGTTCGCCGGCCATGCGAGCGAGGTGCCCGCGGCGGGCGACTACTGCACGCGGGAGATCGCGGGCCGGCCACTGTTGATGGTGCGGCAGGCCGATGGCGGCGTGGGCGTCTTCTACAACCGCTGCGCTCACAAGGGCGCCCAACTGGTCACCGAAGAGCGCGGCAACACCGGCCGCTTCTTCCGCTGCCCCTACCACGCCTGGACCTACAAGCTGGACGGCGCGCCGCTGGCCCTGCCGCTGAAGGCGGGCTACGAGGGCACCGGCCTCGCACAGTGCGAGTCGGGCCAGGGCCTGCAGCCCGTGGCAGGCGTCGCCGTGTACCGCGACTTCGTCTTCGTGCGCCTGGCGAAGGACGGCCCGGGCTTCGACGCGTACTTCGGCGACATCCTGCAGATGATCGACAACATGGTCGACCGCTCGCCCGAGCGGCGGTTGACGGTGGCGGGTGGCGTGCTGCGCAACGTCATCCACTGCAACTGGAAGATGTACCTGGAGAACATCAACGACACGGTGCATCCCATGTCCACGCATGAGTCGGCCACCCAGGCGGCCAACGCACTGTGGAAGGACCAGCCGGCCGATGCGCCCAAGCCCATGGCCATGGAGCAGATCCTGCCCTTCGGTTCGGGCTACGACTTCTTCGACCGCATGGGCGGACGCGTCTACCCCAACGGCCACAGCGTGCTGGGCACGCGCTTCAGCATCCATTCCAGCTACGCGCAGCTGCAGGACTATGAGGACGCGCTGCGCGCCGCTCTGGGCGAAGAGCGCGCCAACGAGGTGCTGCAGCGCTCGCCGCAGAACGCGGTGCTCTTTCCCAGCCTGTCGGTCAAGGGCTCGCCGCAGGCCATCCGCGTGATCCGGCCGCTGGCGGCGGACCGCACGCTGGTGGAGGCCTGGAGCTTCCGCGCCGAGGGCGCCCCCGAGCTGCTGCTGCAACGTTCGATGAACTACAACCGGCTGGTGTTCTCGCCCATGTCGGTGGTTGCGCATGACGACGTGCACCTGTTCGAGAGCATGCAGCAGGGCCTGCGCGGCGAGGGCAACGAATGGGTCAGCCTGCACCGCGGCTTTGCCGAGGGCGAGCGCAGCGACGTGGTGGAAGAGACCAGCGGCACCGACGAGCGCCTCATGCGCAACCAGTTCCGCGCGTGGGCACGGTGGATGGGGGAGGCTGCATGACGCTTTCCGCCGAGGACTTCGTCGTCCACGAAGCCGAGCTGATCGACGACCGCTGCTGGGACGACTGGCTGGCCCTCTTCGCGCCCGATGGCCGTTACTGGATCCCGCTGCAGGGCGCTGCGCAGGCCGACGACCAGACCCACAACGCGCTGGCGCTCGAAGACCGGCTGCTGCTCGAACTGCGCGTCAAGCGACTGCACAGCCCGCGTGCCCATTCGCAGCATCCGGCCAGCCGTTGCCAGCATGTGCTGCAGGCACCTCGGCGTCTGTCCGCCACACCGGCCGGCGGCGAGTCCATCCGCCTGCGCACCGCCTTCCTCTACATCGAATCTCGCGGCCCGCAGCAGGTGCTGCTGGCCGGCCACTGCATCCACACGCTCGTGCCCGGCGGGCCGCTGGGCTGGCTGATCCACGAGAAGCGGGTCAACCTGCTCGATGCGGGCCAGCCGCTGCCGGCCATCCAGTTGTTCGTCTAGTCCCTTCCGTCCCTGCCTCTCCCAACCAGGAGTTCCTCCATGAAGAAGAAGCTGATGTCCCTCGGCCGCGGTGCGCTGGCTGCCGGTGCCCTGGTCGCGGCCGCGGTTGCCGCCCAGGCGGCCGACCTCAAGGTCGGCCTGAGCGTGTCGCTCTCCGGCCCGAACTCCTCGCTGGGCGTGCCCTATGCCAAGGGCATGCAGGCCGCGCTGGCCTACAAGGGCGAGATTGCCGGGCGCAAGGTGCAGCTCATCGTGCTGGACGACGGCTCCGACCCCACCACTGCCGGCCGCAACGCCCGCAAGCTGGTGGAAGAGGACAAGGTAGACGTGCTGATGGGCACCTCGGGCGTGCCCGCCGCCATCGCCATGGCGCAGGTGGGCCGCGATGCCAAGGTGCCGATGATCGGCCTCACGCCCATCCTGCTGAACCCGGCGGACAACGCCTGGGTGATGACGGTGGCCCAGCCCACGCAGCTGATGATCGACGCGGTGGTACAGCGCATGAAGAAGGACGGCGTGCGCAGCGTGGGCTACATCGGCTTCTCGGACGCCTGGGGTGACCTGGTGTTCAGCGCCCTCAACCAGGCGGCCAAGGATGCCGGCATTCAGGTGCTGGGCAACGAGCGCTATGCACGCTCCGACCAGTCGGTCACCGGCCAGGTGCTCAAGCTGCTGGCCATGCGGCCCGACGCGGTGATGACCGGGGGTGCCGGCACGCCGGGTGCCTTGCCCTTCCTGGCCCTGGCCGAGCGCGGCTTCAAGGGCAAGGTCTATGGCCAGCACGGGCTGATCAACCCCGACTTCGTGCGCGTGGTCGGCGCGGCGGGGCAGGGCGCGCTGATGCCCACCGGCCCCGTCATCGTGGCCGAGCAGCTGCCGGCCGACCATCCGACCCGCAAGATGGGCCTGGCCTTCCGAGACATCTACCAGAAGGTCAACAACGCGCCCACCAGCGATGCCTTCTCGGCCTATTCCTTCGACGGCTGGCTGGTGTTCGCCGACGCCGCCCAGCGCGTGCTGGCGGCCGGCAAGGGCGAGCCCGGCACGCCCGAGTTCCGCGCCGCCCTGCGCGATGCCATCTTCAGCACCCGCGAAGTGGTGGGCACGCACGGCGTCTACAACTTCAAGCCCGGCGACCTGTACGGCGTGGACGAGCGCGCCCGCGTGATCGTCACGCTCGACAAGGGCCAGTGGAAGCTGGCGCCCTGAGCGCCCGCGGACGCATCCGACACATGGGAAAGAACGCAATGACGCAAAGGACCGCCCGACCATGACCTGGGACGTCGCCCTCATCCTGGGCATCGACGGTTTGGCCAACGGTGCCATCTATCTGCTGGCCGGCATCGGACTGGTGCTGATCTTCTCGGTCACGCGGGTGGTGTTCGTGCCTTTCGGCGACATCGCGGCTTTTTCCGCGCTGACGCTGGCCGCCTTCGAGACCGGCAAGCTGCCGCCCACCATCGGCATGGTGATCTTCCTGGCCGCGCTGGCGCTGCTCACGGAAGTGGGCAGCCTGCTGCGCAAGGGCGAGTCGCGGCACATCCCCAAGGCGCTGCTGCTGTGGGGTGTGCTGCCGCTGGTGCCCTGCGCCATCGCCTGGGCCGCGGCACGCGCCGGCGTGCCCGTGGCGCTGCAGATCGTGGCCTCGGTGCTGCTGGTGGTGCCGGTGGCGCCGCTGCTGGCGCGGGTGGTGTTCCAGCCCATCGCCGATGCCTCGGGGCTGGTGCTGCTGATCGTGTCGCTGGCGCTGCACTTCCTGCTGTCGGGTCTGGGCCTGCTGTTCTTCGGGCCCGAAGGCTCGCGCACCAGTGCCTTGACCTCGGCCACGCTCACCCTGGGCGATGGCTTCACCGTCAGCGGCCAGGTGGTGCTGATGGTGAGCGCGGCCATCGTGCTCAGTGGCCTGTTCTTCCTGGTGTTCGAGCGCACCGTCACCGGCAAGGCGCTGCGGGCCACCGCGGTCAACCGCACGGGCGCGCGGCTGGTCGGCATCCGGCCGGCACGCACCGCGCTGCTGGCCTATGGCTGCGCCTCGCTGCTGGCGGGACTGATCGGCGTGCTGATCGCGCCGGTGACCACCATGTACTACGACTCGGGCTTCATCATCGGCCTGAAGGCCTTCGTGGCCGCCATCATCGGCGGCCTGGTGAGCTACCCGGTGACGGCCATCGGCGCGCTGGCCGTGGGCATCATCGAAAGCTTTGCCTCCTTCTGGAGCGGGGCGCTCAAGGACGTGATCGTGTTCAGCCTGCTGATCCCGGTGCTGATGGCGCGCTCGTACATGGCGCGCCACCACGAGGAAGAAGCCGAGGAGATCGACCAATGAAGCGCGGCACTTCCGCATTCGTCATCGCGGCGGTGGTCGTCGTGCTGGCCCTGCTGCCGGCGGTGGCCGGCAGCTTCACCGTCTCGTTGCTCAACGACATCGGCATCGGCGCGCTGGTGGCGCTGGGGCTGGTGCTGCTGACCGGCGTGGGCGGTGCCACGTCGTTCGGACAGGCAGCCTTCGTGGGCATTGCGGCCTACTCGACGGCCTGGCTCACCACGGCGCAGGGCCTGTCGCCCTGGCTGGGGCTGCCCTTCGCGCTGCTGCTGACGGGCCTTTCGGCCTTGGCCATCGGCGCGCTCACGCTGCGGCTGGGTGGGCATTTCCTGCCGCTGTCCACCATCGCCTGGGGGCTGTCGATCGCGCTGCTCTTCGGCAACGTGGACGGGCTGGGGCGGCACACGGGCCTGTCCAACATTCCGCCGCTGCGCATCGGCAGCTGGGCGTTGTCGGACCCGCGCTCCATCTACTACCTGATCTGGGCCATCGTGGGCCTGGCCTGCCTGTTCAGCCACAACCTGCTCAATTCGCGGCCGGGCCGCGCCATCCGCGGGCTGCGCGGCGGCGCCACGCTGCTGGCGAGCGTGGGGGCCGATGCCTACCGCGTCAAGCTCACGCTCTTCGTCACGGCCGCGCTGTTCGCGGGGCTGGCGGGCTGGCTGTATGCGCACATGAACCGCTTCGTCAGCCCTTCGCCCTTCGACGTGCGGGCCAGCATCGAATACCTGCTGATGGCCCTGGCCGGCGGCCTGGGCAGCCTGGCCGGCGCGCTGGTGGGCGCAGGCCTGGTGCTGGTGCTCAAGAACGTGCTGCAGGACGTGCTGCCGCTGGTGACCCAATGGGCCGGCCAGCTAGAGGCCGTGACCTTCGCTGCGCTGTTCATCGCGCTGCTTCACTTCGCGCGCGGCGGCGTGATGGGCTATGTGCGCCGCTGGCGCCTTCGCCGCGGTGCGCGCGCGCCCGTCGCCGTGCCCGAACTGGCCGCACCGGTGCCGCCCCTGGCGCAGCGCGCCATGCCGGCACGCGGCACGCCGCTGCTGTCGGTGCAGGGTGCGGTCAAGCGCTTCGGCGGGCTGGTGGCGGTCAACGACGTGAGCTTCGACGTGCAGGCCGGCGAGATCGTGGGCCTGATCGGGCCCAACGGCGCGGGCAAGTCGACCATGTTCAACCTGCTCACGCGCACCGCGCAGATGACCTCGGGCCGGGTGCAGTTCCTGGGACAGGACATCAGCACGATGCAGCAGCGCGACGTGGCCCGGCTGGGCCTGGCGCGCACCTTCCAGCACGTCAAGCTGCGCCCGCACATGAGCCTGCTGGACAACGTGGCCCTGGGTGCCCATGCCCGCGCGGGCGCCGGCGTGCTGCGCGCCGGCCTGCGGCTGGACCGGCAGGAGGAGCGCCAGATCCTGCAGGAGGCCCAGCGCCAGCTGGACCGCATCGGCCTGGGCGACCGCGCCCACGAGATGGCCGGCGCCCTGCCGCTGGGCACCCAGCGCATCCTGGAGATCGCCCGCGCCCTGGCGGCCGACCCGGTGCTGCTGGTGCTGGACGAGCCCGCCGCGGGCCTGCGCCGCAAGGAGAAGATGGCGCTGGGCGACCTGCTGCGCAAGCTGCGTGACGAGGGCGTGACCATCCTGATCGTGGAACATGACATGGACTTCGTGATGAAGCTGGTGGACCGCCTGGTGGTGATGAACTTCGGCGCCAAGCTGGTCGAGGGTGTGCCAGCCGCGGTGCGCGCGGACGAGCGCGTGCAGGCGGCCTACCTGGGGAGCAGGGTATGAGCGCCCGCACAGCCGTTCCGAAGGGCGTTCGCACCGCAGGCGAAACCGGAGGTGTCGCAGCGATGAGCGCCACCCCCATGCTGGAGATCGCCGACCTGCACGTGGGCTACGGCCAGGTCGAGGCGGTGCGCGGTGTTTCGCTGGCCTTGCAGCCAGGGCAGATCATCTCGGTCATCGGGCCCAACGGCGCGGGCAAGACCACGTTGCTGGCGGCGGCCATGGGCCTGCTGCCCTCGCGCGGCACGATCCGCTTCGAGGGCGAGGACCTGGCCGGGCTGGACGTCGAATCGCGCGTGGAGCGCGGCCTGTGCCTGGTGCCGGAGAAGCGCGAGCTCTTCGGCGAACTCACCGTGCTGGACAACCTGCGCCTGGGCGCCTATTCGCGCCGCCTGCGGTCGGACGCGTTGCGCCAGCGCCTCGACGGCGTGTACGCGCGCTTTCCGCGCCTGGCCGAGCGCCGCGGGCAGCGGGCCGACACACTGTCGGGCGGCGAGCGGCAGATGCTGGCCGTGGGCCGTGCGCTCATGTCCGCGCCGCGCCTGCTGATGCTCGACGAGCCCAGCCTGGGGCTGGCGCCGCTCATCGTGCAGGAGATCCTGTCCATCGTGCGGCAGCTGCGCGAGGACGGCGTGTCCATCCTGCTGGTCGAGCAGAACGCCCGGGCGGCGCTGGAGAGCTCGGATTTCGGCTACGTGCTGGAGACGGGCGAAGTGGCGCTGTCGGGCGATTCGGCGGCCCTGGCCGACGACGAGCGTGTGCGTGCGACCTACCTGGGCGGCGGCACCCATGACGACGACTGAGGCCGACGCCCTGCTGCCGGTCGCGCAGCGCACGCTGCCGCAGATGCTGCGGCGACAGGCCACGCGCTTCGGCGATGCGCCGGCGGTGCGCATCGGCGGCCAGCGCTGGCGGCACGACGACGTGCCGCGCCGTGCCGCGGCCCGTGCGGGCGCGCTGCAGGCCGCCGGCATCGAACGTGGCGACCGGGTGGCCATCCTCGCGGGCAACCGAGCGGAGTTCCTGGAAGCCTTTCTCGGCTGTGGCTGGGCCGGCGCGGTGGCGGTGCCCATCAACAGCGCATCGATGGGGCCGCAGATCGAGTACTTCCTGGCCAACAGCCAGGCGAAGCTGCTGGTCATCGAGGCGCAGTACCTGCCGCGTCTGGCCACGGCCGACCTGGCGCGCACGTCGCTGCAGCGCATCTGGGTGCTGGAAGGCGAGGGCGGCACGCCTGGCGTCGATCTGCCGGGCGTCGTCGTTGAAGCCTGGCCAGCGGCCGGCGAGGCGGTCGCGGCGGCCGAGGTCGGCCCCGCCGACACGCTGGCCATCCTCTACACCTCCGGCACCACCGGTCCATCGAAAGGCGTGCTCTGCCCGCATGCGCAGTACTACTGGTGGGGCGTCAACAGCCTGCGCGTGCTGGGCGTGCGCGGCGACGACGTGCTGTGCACCACGCTGCCGCTGTTCCACATCAATGCGCTCAACACCTTCGCCCAGGCCTGCCTGTCGGGCGCCGAGGTGGCGTTCGAGGGCCGCTTCTCCGCCTCGGGCTTCTGGCCGGCCATGCAGGCCTGCGGCGCCACCGTGGTCTACCTGCTGGGTGCCATGGTGCCGATCCTGCTGGCGCAGCCGGAAGGCGCCGCCGAACGTGAGCACCGCGTGCGCGTCGGCCTGGGGCCGGGTGTGCCGGGCGCCGCGGGAGAAGCGTTCGCGGCCCGCACCGGCGTGCGCCTGCTCGAAGGCTATGGCTCCACCGAGACCAACTTCGTCATCGCCACCGCGCCCGATTCGCCGCGCGGTGGCGTGATGGGCTGGGTGCTGCCCGGCTTCGAGGCCCGTGTGGCCGACGAGCACGATGCCGAGCTGCCCGACGGCCAGGCCGGCGAGCTGCTGCTGCGCGCCCACGAGCCGCATGCTTTCGCCAGCGGCTACTTCAACATGCCCGACAAGACCATCGAGGCCTGGCGCAACCTGTGGTTCCACACCGGCGACCGCGTGGTGCGCGAGGCCGACGGCGCCCTGCGCTTCGTGGACCGCATCAAGGACGCGATCCGCCGCCGCGGCGAGAACATCTCCTCCTTCGAGGTGGAGCAGGTGCTGCAGAGCCATCCGGCCGTGGCCACCGTGGCGGTGTATCCCGTGCGCTCCGAGCTGGCCGAAGACGAGGTGATGGCCGCGCTGATCCTACGCGAGGGCCACGCCCCAGCGCCGCAGGAGCTGGCCGAATGGTGCGAGGCGCGGCTGCCGTACTTCGCGGTGCCGCGCTGGTTCGACATCGTCGACGACCTGCCGCGCACCGAGAACGGCAAGGTGCAGAAATACAAGCTGCGTGAGCGCGGCGTCACGCCCACTGCCTGGGAGCGGCCGGCGCAGGCCCGCGCCCGTCGGGCCTGAGCATGGCTGAGGTTCCTGACACCGTTGCCGTCACAGCCGGTCCCGTGCTTGCCGGCCGCGTGGCCCTGGTCACCGGTGCGGCCCAGGGCCTGGGCCTGGCCATCGCGCGGGCGCTTGGCGAGGCCGGCGCGCGGCTGGTGCTGGCCGATGCGCAGCCTGCCGTGCACGAGGTGGCCGAGCGCTTCGCCGCCGGCGGCCTGGCGGCCTGCGCGGTGGCCGCCGACGTCGCCACCGAGGCCGGCTGGCAGCAGATGCTGCAGGCCGGCTGCGACGCTTGGGGCTTCGTCGACGTGCTCGTCAACAACGCGGCCCGCACGGCGTCCACCCCGCTGTGGGACATCGGCATCGAAGAATGGGATGCCCTCATGGCCGTCAATCTGCGCGGCTGCTTCCTGGGCTGCCGTGCCCTGGGTGCGCACATGCGTTCGCGGGGACAGGGCGGGCGGATCATCAACCTGGCCTCGCTCGCCGGACAGCAGGCGAGCGCCGCCACGGGGCTTCATTACGCCGCCTCCAAGGCCGGCATCCTGGCGCTCACGCGCGGCTTCGCCACGGAACTGGCGGCCGACGGGATCACGGTCAACGCCATCGCCCCGGCCGCCATCCGCAGTCCGGCGCTGGAGGCCTTGGCGCCTGCCCGGCAGGAAGGACTGTTGAGCGCCATTCCCCTGGGCCGTTTCGGCGAGCCCGAGGAGGTCGCCGCGGCGGCGGTCTTTCTCGTATCGGACGCGGGGGCGTTCATCACGGGCGCCACGCTGGACATCAATGGCGGGCGGCTGATGCGCTGATGCCCACCGCGCCACACACGTTCTTCATTCACTGGCCCGGGCCGGTGCGAAGCCGGCGCACGTGGCGAGGTGATGGGCACGCCCTGCGCCGACAGCCGAGGCAGGCCTGCCGGCTATGCTCGGCGCCAGGGATCCGGCATGCGCTGGCCGGCGGGTGGGGGCGTGTTGGGGCGTCTCGGCCCCACGAGCGTGACTGAAGACACAACAACAGGACAACCCGAATGGCCACCCATTCCAAGCATTTCCGCCTCGTCGAGTCGCTGGGCGACGAACACATCGGCCTGGAGGCCCGTGCCCAGGTCGACGACCACCTGGACACCAAGATCTGGCTGCGTCTGCTGGCCTGCAGCACGCAGATCGAGCAGCAAATCCGCCAGCAGTTGCGTACCCGCTTCGGCACCACGCTGCCGCGCTTCGACTACCTGGCCCAGCTCGACCGCTATCCGGAGGGGCTGCGCATGAACGTGCTGTCGCGCTACCTCATGGTGACGGGCGGCAATGTGACGGGCCTGACCGACCAGCTGGTGAAGGAAGGCCTGGTGGAGCGCATCGACGATCCGGAGGACCGCCGGTCCTGGCGCGTGTGCCTCACCGACAAGGGCCGCACCGAATTCGCCGCCATGGCGGCCGAGCACGAGAAATGGCTGATCGCCATGTTCCAGGGGCTGCCCGCGGGCAGCAAGGAAGCCCTGTACGAGCACCTGGGCCGCCTGCGGGTGCATCTGGTGCAGAAGCCGGCCGAGCCGGAAGCCGGCGCGGCGGGGGGCGAGAAGCGCGCGGCGCGCAAGCCCCGCAAATGAAAACGCCCGCAGTGGCCGAAGTCACTGCGGGCATTCGCATGGATTGGTCGGAACGGCGGGATTCGAACTCGCGACCCTCTGCTCCCAAAGCAGATGCGCTACCAGGCTGCGCTACGTTCCGACAAGCCCGCCATTCTAGCGCTTCTGATATTGGGTCTTGCCGAACAGGATCTCGCGCGACTTGTCGTCGGTGATCGGCTTGCGCCGATCGGCCAGCACCTGCACGCCCCGCTGCACCGCCGGACGCGCCGCGATGCCGTCGAACCAGGCCTTGAGCGCCGGGTAATCGGCCATCTCCACGCCCTGGTTCTGCCAGCTGCGCAGCCACGGGAAGATGGCGATGTCGGCAATCGAGTAGTCGGCACCGCCGACGAAGGCGCTCTTCTCCAGGCGGCGGTCGATGACGCCGTACAGCCGCTTCGCCTCGTTGGTGTAGCGCTCGATGGCATAGGGCAGTTTCTCGGGCGCGTACATGCGGAAGTGGTGGGCCTGGCCCAGCATGGGGCCGACGCCACCCATCTGGAACATCAGCCACTGCAGCACCTCGAAGCGCGCACGGTCGCCCTGGGGCAGCAGCTGGCCGGTCTTGGCCGCCAGGTAGACCAGGATGGCGCCCGATTCGAAGAGCGAGATCGGCTGCCCGTCCGGCCCCACGGGGTCGGTGATCGCCGGGATCTTGTTGTTGGGGCTGATGGCCAGGAAGTCGGGCGCGAACTGGTCGCCCTGGCCGATGTCGACGGCATGCGCCCGGTAGGGCAGGCCGGTCTCCTCCAGCATGATGTGGACCTTGTGGCCGTTGGGCGTGGGCCAGGAATAGACGTCGATGACAGGTTGTTCGGACATGGTCGGATGGCTCCTAGGGATGCGCTTCACGAATCGAGCGGCAAGTGGGCGCTGCGGATCGGGATGAGATGCTAGGCGCAAAGCGCAGCAATAGCCCAGCTATTGCGAGCATTTGCAACGACGCAGATCGCCCGATTCCGCAGATGCCCACGGCGCGCGCATTCGTGAAGCGCATCCCTGCGCAGGCGGGCCGCAGGATAGCGCCGCTCGGCCGTCCGTGCTGGGCCGTCATGCAATTGCCACGGCTTCGACATGCGAGCTTCATCGGCGCGGCACAGACTGCGCGGCAATCCGAAAAGACCAAAGCCGCTCATGAAAGAACTGCCGACGCCCACCCTCGCACTGTCCCGCCTCGGCCTGCGCGAGACCCTGTGGCCGCAGCCTGCCCAACTGCCCCAGCCAACGGTGGCCGGCGGCGTGACGGCCGCCTGGGCCCGCCACCAGGACGAGGTGCGCGAGGCCCAGCGCCTGCGCTACCGTGTCTTCGTGGAAGAGATGGGCGCGCGCCTGCCCACGCCGCTGCCGGGCCATGACGTGGACCTGTTCGACGACTTCTGCGAACACCTGCTGGTGCGCGCGGAGCCTGGCGGCGAGGTGGTGGGCACCTACCGCGTGCTCACGCCGGCCCAGGCGCGCCGGGTGGGCGGCACCTACAGCGACACCGAGTTCGACCTGACCCGTCTGCGGGCCTTGCGTGAGCGCATGGTCGAACTGGGCCGCAGCTGCGTGCATCCGGACCATCGCCAGGGCGGCGTGATCCTGGCCCTGTGGGGTGCGCTGGCGGCCTTCATGCACCGCAACCGTCTCGACACCATGATCGGCTGCGCCAGCATTCCGATGCTGCAGAACGGCGTGCATGGGGGCGATGCCGCGGCCAGCATCTGGCGTCAGCTGTCGGCCACGCACATGGCGCCCATCCAGTACCACGTGCAGCCGCGCCTGCCGCTGCCGGTCGACCAGCTCGACGGCTCGCTCGATGTGGAGCCGCCCGCGCTCATCAAGGGCTATCTGCGCCTGGGCGCCAAGGTGCTGGGCGCGCCGGCCTGGGACCCGGACTTCAACACCGCCGACCTGCCGATGATGACGCGCCTGGCCGACCTGCCACCGCGCTATCGCCGCCACTTCCTCGGCGCCTGAGCGGGGGCGGCGCGGCACATGACAGTGTCATGACGGCGTCACATTCAAACATGACAATGGGATGACAGTCTTGCCTCTGTCCCTCGACCCCGACGTCATGCCCTTTTCCGAAGAGTCCCTGCCGACGCCGAATGTGCCGGCAGCCACCCCGTTGCTGGACCGGGACCACAGCATCCTGGCCTTCAACCGGCGCGTCCTGAACTGGTCGGAGCGGCCCGAAGTGCCGCTGCTGGAGCGGCTGCGCTACCTGTGCATCGTCTCGTCCAACCTCGACGAGTTCTTCGAGGTGCGGGCCGAGCCGCACGTGCGGGCGTGCCTCGAAGCGCAGGGTACCGGGCCCTACACGGCCGAATCCTTCGATGCCCTGTCCGCGGCCGCGCATGCGCTGGTGGCACGCCAGTACCAGCTCTACAACGACGAACTGCTGCCGGCCTTTGCCGAGCATGGCATTCATGTCATCTCGCACGGCAAGCGCAATGCGGCGCAGCGCAAGTGGGTGCAGGAATACTTCGAGCGCGAGGTGCGGCCGCTGCTGATCCCCGTCGCGCTGGACCCGGCCCATCCCTTTCCGCAGGTGGCCAACAAGTCGCTGAACTTCATCGTCAAGCTCTCGGGCAAGGACGCCTTCGGCCGCGAGAACCCCATCGCCATCCTCAAGGTGCCGCGCGTGCTGCCGCGGCTGATCCGCATGCCGGCCAAGGTGTCGGAGGGCAAGACGCTCGTGGTGGCGCTGTCGAGCATCGTGCGGGCGCACCTGCATGCGATGTTCCCGGGGCGCGAGGTGGGGCAGTTCTCGCAGTTCCGCGTCACGCGCCATTCCGACCTCGCCGTGGACGAGGAGGACGTCAAGAACCTGCGCACCGCCCTGCGCCAGGGCCTGCAACACCGCAACTTCGGCCAGGCCGTGCGGCTGGAGGTGTCGGCCGACTGCGACGAGTCGCTGTGGAGCTTCCTGCTCGCGCAGTTCAACCTGCCGCAGGGCGCGCTCTACCGCGTGCCGGGTCCGGTGAACCTGGCGCGCTTCTCGCAGATGGTCGACCTGATCGACGAGCCGCGCTTCAAGGACCTGCGCTTCACGCCCTACCAGGCCTCCTACCCGATCAACCTGTCGACCGGCCAGTCCTTCTTCGACCGGCTGCAGCGCAGCGATGTGCTGATCCATCAGCCCTTCGAGAGCTTCGACGGCGTCATCGAATTCCTGCGCGAGGCGGTGGCCGATCCGCAGGTGCTGGCCATCAAGCAGACCATCTACCGCACCGGCTCCGACTCGGTGCTGATGGACCTGCTGCGCGAGGCCGTGCGCCGCGGCAAGGAGGTGATGGCGGTGGTGGAGCTCAAGGCCCGCTTCGACGAAGAGGCCAACATCAACTGGGCCGAGGTGCTCGAATCCATCGGCGCGCAGGTGGTGTATGGCGTGGTGGGTCTCAAGACGCACGCCAAGATGCTGCTGGTCACCCGCCGCGAAGGCCGCCACATCCGCCGCTACGGCCATCTCTCGACCGGCAACTACAACCCACGCACCGCGCGGCTGTACACCGACATCAGCCACCTGACGGCCGACCCGCAACTCACGGCGGACATGGATGCGCTCTTCGTGCACCTGGCTGGCCAGAGCCGGCTGCCCAAGCTGCAGCGGCTGTGGGTGGCGCCCTTCGACCTGCACAGGAACCTGGTGGCCCGCATCGACGCGCTGGCCGAGGCTGCGGGCGAGGGCAAGACCACGCGCATCGTCGCCAAGATGAATGCGCTCACGGACGAGGCGCTGATCGCCGCGCTGCTGCGCGCCGGCAGCCGCGGCGTGAAGATCGACCTCATCGTCCGTGGCGCCTGCATGTTGCCGGCGCAGGTGCCGGGCGTGAGCGAGAACATCCGCGTGCGCTCGATCATCGGGCGCTTCCTGGAGCATTCGCGGGTCTTCTACTTCCGCGTGGACGAGGACGAGAGCCTGTACCTTTCCAGCGCCGACTGGATGAACCGCAACATGATGCGGCGCGTCGAGGTGGCCTGGCCGGTGACGCACCCGGTGCTGCGCCAGCGGCTGATCGACGAATGCCTGGTGGCCTACCTGCACGATGGCCGCGATGCCTGGGAGCTGGAAGCCGACGGCCGCTATGAGCGGGTGGACCGCAACCTGCATGCGGGCGAGCCCGGCGCCTCGCGCGCCATCGAGGCGCACGGCGCGCAGGCGGCCCTCATGGGGCGCTATGCCTTTCGCGGCCGCGGCCCGGGTGTCTGAGACGCGCACTGTTCGCAAGGGAAGGAAGAGACCATGGACCTGATCCTCTGGCGCCATGCCGAAGCCGAAGACTGGCACGAGGGCTGCGACGACCTGGCCCGCTCGCTCACGCCGCGGGGCGAGAAGCAGGCCAAGCGCATGGCGGCGTGGCTGGATCGGCAACTGCCCGAGGGCACGCGCATCCTGTGCAGCCCGGCGCGCCGCTGCGAGCAGACGGTGCTGGCGTTGGGCCGCAAGTACAAGCTGCGCGAGGAAATCGCGCCGCACGCGACCGGTGATGAACTGCTGGCCGCGGCCGGCTGGCCGCATGGCAAGTCGGTGATCGTGCTGGTGGGCCACCAGCCGGCCCTGGGACAGGCCGTCGCGCGCCTGCTGGGGCTTCAGCAGGACAGTTGCGCCGTGCGCAAGGGCTCGGTGTGGTGGCTGCGCACGCGCGAGCGCGACGGCGAGGAGCAGACCGTGATGGTCACGGTGCAGGCGCCCGAGCTGCTCTGAACGTCGTCCTGCGCCCTGGCTTCGACAGGCTCAGCCCGAACGGTTGCCGGTGAGCCGAGCGGCGCTCGAGGCGCAGCGGCGCGGCTTCGGGCCAGATGCATTCCTCCGTCCAGGTGCAGCCTACAGTCCAGGGACAGCCTTCAGTCCAGGGACAGCCTTCAGTCCAGATGCAGTGCGAGCATCCAGCTCGTCTTCTGCCAGGCCAGCACCTCTTCGCGCAGCAGGTGCGCCGACTGGGGATAGCGCTCCGCCCAGTCCTGGCGCGCCCGCACCGCAAAGCCGCGTGCGCCCGACAGTTCCACGGCCAGCGCATCGGCCTCCGGATCGCGCCGCGCGTGGCAGAGGATCACCGCCAGCCGCAGGGCCAGCAGCTGGGCAGCGAAGGTTTCGTCGGCCATCGAGGCTTCGACCTTGCGCAGCTTGCCCCGGTGGCCGAGCACCAGCTGGCTCAGGGCATGGGTCTCGTTGACCGCGAAGCCGGGCACGTCCACGTTGTCGAGGATGTAGGCGCCGTGCTTGTGGTAGTCGCTGTGCGAGATGTGCATGCCGATCTCGTGCAGCTGGGCCGCCCAGCGCAGCTTGCGCAGCGCCCGGCCGGCCCGGCTGGCGCTGGCGCCGCCACTGGCCTCGGGCACCAGCTGCACGAAGAGCGCCGCGGCCGCGTCGCCCACCCGCCGTGCCTGGGCCTCGTCGGCGTCGAAGCGGTGCGCCAGCCGGGCCACCGTGCTGTCGCGCAGGTCGGCCACGCCGTCGTCGCGCTCGAGCAATTCGTACAGCACACCGTGGCGCAGAGCGCCCTGGGCCACGCGCATCTCGTCGATGGAAAGCAGGTCGAACAACGCCCGCAGTACGGCGAGGCCGCCGCCGATGACGGGCTTGCGGTCTTCGCGCAGGCCGTCCAGCCGCAGGCGTTCGGCACTGCCGGCCTTGAGCAGGCGGTCCAGCAGCCAGTCCAGGTCGGCGCGCGTGATCACGCCAGCGCGGCCGCCAGCCGCCGCCACCAGGTCGCCCACCGCACCGATGGTGCCCGAGGCGCCATAGGCCGTGTCCCACTGGTCGCGGGTGTAGTTGTTGAGGGCGTCGTCCATGACGGCCTTGGCCGCGATCTCGGCGACGCGGAAGGCACTGGCCGAGAACTGGCCATCCGGAAAGTGCTTCATCGACCACGCGACGCTGCCAACCCGGTAAGACTCGGTGGTCTGCGCCTGCAGGCCCGAGCCGATGATCATCTCGGTGGAGCGTCCGCCGATGTCGACCACCAGCCGGCGCTCGCTGTCGGCCACCTCGTTGCGCGGCAGCAGGTGGGCCACGCCCTGGTAGATCAGGCGTGCTTCCTCGCGCCCGGGGATGACGTCGATGCCGAAGCCTAGCACGGTGCGGGCCCGCAGCAGGAATTCCTCGCGGTTGCGCGCCTCGCGCAGCGTCTGTGTGGCCACCGCACGCACCTGGGCGCGCTCGAAGCCGGCCAGCCGCTCGCCGAAGCGGGCCAGGGCGTCCCAGCCGCGCTGCATGGCCTCGTGGGTCAGGTTGCGTGCGCTGTCCAGGCCGTTGCCCAGGCGCACCGTCTCCTTGAAGTATTCGGCGCGCTGGATCTGCCCGTGGTCCACGCGGCCGATCTCCAGGCGAAAACTGTTGGAGCCGAGATCAATGGCGGCCAGGCGCGTTCCGTTCTGCATACATCAAGGAGGGAAAAGTCGGCCCCGATGGTAGCGGCGGCAGGCTGGCGATCCTCCGTCCGAGACATGACGAATTGATGACAGTGTCATGGTGGGCGAGCGCGCCCCGGGGCGGTTTTCCCTCGGAGATGGGGTGTCACATGGCTGTCACATGGCCTTTCTACAGTCCGCCGCAGACCCCCGGACCCGGGGGTGGTGACCCTTCGGAAAGGAAGACCATGAAGTCCGTATTTCAAATTGCCGCCGCCGGCCTGACCCTCGCCGCTTTCGCGCATGTGCCCGCCTTCGCCCAGGAAGCCACCGGCGCCGGCGCCAGCTTCCCCGCCCCGCTGTACGCCAAGTGGGCCTCCGATTTCAACAAGGCCACCGGCGTCAAGATCAACTACCAGTCGGTCGGCTCCGGTGCCGGCATCAAGCAGATCGAGGCCAAGACCGTCGACTTCGGTGCCTCCGATGCCCCGCTGAAGGACGCCGAGCTGGAGTCCAAGGGCCTGCTGCAGTTCCCCACCGTCATCGGCGGCGTGATCCCCGTCGTGAACATCCAGGGCATCAAGGCTGGCGAACTCAAGCTGAGCGGCCAGGTGCTGGGCGACATCTACCTGGGCAAGATCGCCAAGTGGAACGACCCCGCCATCAAGGCCCTGAACCCCTCGCTGAACCTGCCCGACGCCGCCATCGCCCCGGTGCGCCGCGCCGATGGTTCCGGCACCAGCTTCCTGTTCACCAACTACCTGTCGAAGGTGAACACCGAGTGGAAGGACAAGGTCGGTGAAGGCACCGCCGTGAACTGGCCCACCGGCGCCGGCGGCAAGGGCAACGAAGGCGTCGCCGCGTTCGTGGGCCGCCTGCCCAACTCGATCGGCTATGTCGAGTACGCCTACGTCAAGCAGAACAAGATGACCTACGCCCTGCTGCAGAACTCGGCCGGCAAGTTCGTCTCGCCCGAGGACACCGCCTTCAAGGCCGCCGCCGCCGGCGCCGACTGGAACAAGAGCTTCTACCAGGTGCTGACCAACCAGCCTGGCGACGGCGCCTGGCCCATCACCGGTGCCACCTTCATCCTGATGCACAAGGTGCAGGACAAGCCGGCCCAGGGCACCACCGTGCTCAAGTTCTTCGACTGGGCCTACAAGAACGGCGACAAGACCGCCGACGACCTGGACTACGTGCCGATGCCCGACGCCGTGAAGGCCACGATCCGCAAGTCGTGGGATGGCATCAAGGACGGCTCGGGCAAGGTCGTCGCCTCGCACTGACCCCGGCCCCCTCGGGATTCCATAACTAAGACAAACCAGGAACAGGGAGCCGCATGACCCGCATCGCTGCCGAGTCGACGGTGCGGGTCGATGCGCGCCCGCAGGAGGTTCATACCGTGTCATCCACTCTCACCGCCGACGGCCAGGGGCTCGAGCGGCCCGCCGAGCGGGTCCGCCCCGCGGTGCCTCCGCCGGTCAAGCGTCCCCGCTCCGGCCCCATGGCCGACCTGCTGTTCGGCTGGGCCGCCAAGGGCGCTGCGCTGCTGACGCTGGCCCTGCTGATCGGCATCCTCGTCTCGCTCGTCATCGGCGCCTGGCCCGCCATCGCCAAGTACGGCTTGGGTTTCCTGACCAGCAGCGTCTGGGACCCGGTGCAGGAAGAGTTCGGCGGCCTGGTGATGATCTACGGCACGCTGGCGACCTCCATCATTGCCCTGTTGATCGCGGTGCCGGTGAGCTTCGGCATCGCGCTCTTCCTCACCGAACTCTCGCCCAGCTGGCTCAAGCGCCCGCTGGGCACCGCCATCGAACTGCTGGCCGCCGTGCCCTCCATCGTGTACGGCATGTGGGGCCTGCTGGTCTTCGGCCCTATCCTCGCCACCTATGTGCAGCAGCCCCTGCAGAAGCTGCTGACCGGCGTGCCCGTGCTGGGCGCGCTGGTGGCCGGCCCACCCGTGGGCATCGGCATCCTGTCGGCCGGCATCATCCTGGCCATCATGATCATCCCCTTCATCGCCTCGGTGATGCGCGACGTCTTCGAGGTCACGCCACCGATGCTGAAGGAGTCGGCCTACGGCCTGGGCGCCACCACCTGGGAGGTGGTGAGCAAGGTCGTGCTGCCCTACACCAAGGCCGGCGTGGTCGGCGGCATCATGCTCGGTCTGGGCCGCGCCCTGGGCGAGACCATGGCCGTGACCTTCGTCATCGGCAACATGAACCAGCTCGATTCGCTGTCGCTCTTCCAGGCGGCCAACAGCATCACCTCGGCGCTGGCCAACGAATTCGCCGAGGCCGGCGCCGGTCTGCACCAGGCCGCGCTGATGTACCTCGGCCTGGTCCTGTTCTTCATCACCTTCGTCGTGCTGGCGCTGTCCAAGCTGCTGCTGGCCCGCATGAAGAAGAGCGAAGGAGCCCGTTCGTGAGCACCTCCAGCCCCACAAGCACTTCCCAGCAGCTGCTGGCCGCCCAGGCCCTGGCCCGCACCCGCGAGGCCAAGTACGCCCGCCGGGCGCGCGTCAACCAGATGGCCCTGGCCCTGTCGCTGGCCGCGATGGCCTTCGGCGTGTTCTGGCTGATCTGGATCCTCTGGCAGACGCTGTACCTCGGCATCGGCGGCCTGTCGGTGGCCACCTTCACCGAGATGACGCCCCCGCCCAACGAGGCCGGCGGCATCCTGAATGCCATCTTCGGCTCGCTGGTGATGGTCGGCGTGGCCACCTTCGTCGGCACGCCCATCGGCATCATGGCCGGCATCTACCTTGCGGAATACAACCCGCACGGCTGGCTGTCGTCGGTGATCCGCTTCGTCAACGACATCTTGCTGTCGGCGCCGTCGATCGTCATCGGCCTGTTCGTCTACTCGCTGGTGGTGGCGCAGTTCAAGTCCTTCTCGGGCCTGGCCGGTTCCATTGCGCTGGCGCTGATCACCATCCCGGTGGTGATCCGCACCACCGAGAACATGCTGCAGCTGGTGCCCCCGGGCCTGCGCGAGGCCGCCTACGCCCTGGGCACGCCCAAGTGGAAGGTGATCCTGTCGATCACGCTGCGTGCGGCCCGTGCCGGCGTCGTGACCGGCATCCTGCTGGCCGTGGCCCGCATTGCGGGCGAGACCGCGCCGCTGCTCTTCACCGCCCTGAACAACCAGTTCTGGACGGCCGACGTCACGCAGCCGATGGCCAGCCTGCCCGTCACCATCTTCAAGTTCGCGATGAGCCCGTACGAGAACTGGCAACAGCTGGCCTGGGCCGGCGTGTTCCTGATCACCGTCGCCGTCCTCGCCCTCAACATCCTGGCCCGCGTGCTCACACGCGGCAAAAACTGATACCGAGAAGAGCCAAGCCATGGTTGCCACCGTCTCCACCCCCCCGCGTTCCAAGATCGCCGTCAAGGACCTGAATTTCTACTACGGCAAATTCCACGCGCTCAAGGGCATCAACCTCGACATCCCCGAGAACAAGGTCACGGCCTTCATCGGTCCCTCGGGCTGCGGCAAGTCCACGCTGCTGCGCACCTTCAACCGCATGTTCGAGCTCTATCCCGAGCAGCGCGCCGAAGGCGCCATCGAGCTGGACGGCGAGAACCTGCTGACCTCCAAGCAGGACGTCGCCCTGGTGCGCGCCAAGGTCGGCATGGTGTTCCAGAAGCCCACGCCCTTCCCGATGTCGATCTACGACAACATCGCCTTCGGCGTGAAGCTGTTCGAGAACCTGTCGGCCTCCGACATGGACGACCGCGTCGAATGGGCGCTCAAGAAGGCCGCCCTGTGGACCGAGGTGCGCGACAAGCTGCACCAGAGCGGCTCTGGCCTCTCCGGCGGCCAGCAGCAGCGCCTGTGCATCGCCCGCGGCATCGCCATCAAGCCCGAAGTGCTGCTGCTGGACGAGCCCTGCTCGGCGCTGGACCCGATCTCCACCGCCAAGATCGAAGAGCTGATCGCCGAGCTCAAGGACGAATACACCGTGGTCATCGTGACCCACAACATGCAGCAGGCAGCCCGCTGCAGCGACTACACGGCCTACATGTACCTGGGGGATCTCATCGAGTTCGGCGCCACCGAGCAGATGTTCTTCAAGCCCAAGCGCAAGGAGACCGAGGACTACATCACGGGCCGTTTCGGCTGATGCCGCAGGGAGACACAGCGATGGCTGACAAACATCTTTCCACCCAGTTCGACAGCGAACTCAACGGCGTGTCCTCACGCGTCATGGAACTCGGCGGCATGGTCGAGTCCCAGATCCGCCAGGCCGTCTATGCGCTGCTGCAGTTCGACACGGACGCCGCCGAGCGCGTGATCGAGACCGAGCCGCGCGTCAACGCGATGGAGATCGAGATCGACCGCGAGCTCTCGTCCATCATCGCCCGACGCCAGCCGACGGCGCGCGACCTGCGCCTCCTGATCGCCATCTCCAAGACCACCGCCAATCTGGAGCGCGTGGGCGACGAGTCGACCAAGATCGCCCGCATGGTCAAGTCGATCATCGAGAGCGGCTCGGCCCGGGCGCTGCCGTGCTCCGAGCTGCGCATCGCGGCCGATCTGGCGTCGGGCCTGCTGCGCAAGGCGCTGGATGCCTTTGCCCGCCTCGACACCGCCGGCGCGCTGTCGATCCTCAAGGAGGACGACCTGATCGACCAGGAGTTCGACGGCTTCGTGCGCAAGCTGGTCACCTACATGATGGAGGACCCGCGCACCATCTCGCCCAGCCTGGACCTGCTGTTCCTGGCCAAGGCCATCGAGCGCATCGGCGACCATGCGAAGAACATCGCCGAGTTCATCATCTACATCGTCAAGGGTGAGGACGTGCGGCACACTTCGATGCAAGAGATCGAGAGCGCGTTGAAGTGAAGCCCCCCAGGCTGCGCGCTTCGCGCTCCGCCCACCCCCCGGAGGGGGGGCACATCCGGCGGCCCGGCAAAGCCGGTTCCGCGGATGTCCGCGCATGGCCTGCTCCGCGGCCTCTCGAGTCGGGGCCGGGCATGACTTGCCGGCGGTAGGTACTCGGCGGCTGACCTGGAAGAACGACATGAAGAAACCTCGTGTACTGATCGTGGAGGACGAGTCCTCCATCGCCGAGCTGCTGGCTGTGAACCTGCGGCACAACGGCTTCGAGCCCATCTGGGCCGAGGACGGCGTGAGCGCACAGCGCGAGATCGATGCGGTGCTGCCGGACATGATCCTGCTGGACTGGATGCTGCCGGGCCAGAGCGGCCTGCAGCTGGCGCGCCAGTGGCGCCGCGACGTCCGCACGAAGCAGGTGCCGATCCTGATGCTCACCGCCCGCGGCGACGAGCCGGACAAGGTGGCCGGCCTCGACGCCGGCGCCGACGACTACATCACCAAACCCTTCTCCACGCAGGAGATGCTGGCCCGCATCCGCGCCGTGCTGCGCCGCCGCGCGCCCGAGGCTGCGGTCGAACGGCTGGAGGCCGGCGAGCTGGTGCTCGACACCGCGACCCACCGCGTGACCTGGCAGGGCGCCGCCCTCAAGATGGGCCCGACCGAGTTCAAGCTGCTGGCCTACCTGATGCAGAACGCCGAGCGTGTGCACAGCCGCTCACAACTGCTCGACAAGGTGTGGGGCGACCACGTCTTCATCGAGGAGCGCACGGTCGACGTCCACGTCAAGCGCCTGCGCGAGTCGCTGGGCGCCGCCGCCAGCATGGTCGAGACCGTGCGGGGCGCGGGCTACCGCTTCACCGTCCAGGCGACCGTCTGACCTGCCTGGCGCCGGGCCGCCGGATGCGCCGGCCGCTGCCCGTCTTCCTTCCTTCCGTGCGCGACTTTGCCCGCGGGCCCGCCGAGGCGGTGCCTGCCGATAATCCATGGCCATGCCCGGTCGTCTAGCCGCCTTTCTCTGCCTGTCCGCTGCAGGCGCCGCTGCCGCCGGCTTCCTGATGGGATGGCGCCTGGCATGGGCCGGGGCCTGGGCGGGGGCGCTGGGCTGGCTGGTGCTGGACATGCTTCGGGCCCACAGCCTGATCCAGGCGATGCGCAACGACGCCCTGGGACTGCCGCCCGGCCGCTTCGGCCTGTGGGGCGAGCTGTCGGACCGCATCCGCCGCGCCTTGCGCCTGCGCGAGCAGCAGACCCAGCAGGCGGAGCAGCGTCTGCAGGAGTTCCTGGCCGCCATCCAGGCCTCGCCCAACGGCGTGGTGCTGGTGGACGAGGAAGGCCGCATCGAATGGTGCAACCAGACCGCCGGCGTCCACCTGGGGCTGGACGTCGAACGCGACCTGCAGCAGCTCATCGCCAACCTCGTGCGCGATCCTGCCTTCATCGGCTACCTCGCCTCGTGGAACTACAGCCGCGAGGTGGTCATCGATGCGCCGGTGGCCTCGCGCTCCGCGTCCGGACAGCCGATGCGGCTGTCGGTGCAGGCGCATCCCTACGCGGGCAACCGCCGGATGCTGCTCACGCGCGACATCACGGCGCTCGAGAAGGCCGAGGAGATGCGGCGTGACTTCGTCGCCAACGTGTCGCATGAGATCCGCACGCCCCTGACCGTGCTCACCGGCTTCGTCGAAACGCTGCAGACGCTGCCGCTGGACGCCGACGAGCGGGCCCGCTACCTGGCCCTGATGGGCCAGCAGGCGCAGCGCATGGGCACGCTGGTGGCCGACCTGCTGACGCTGTCGCGCCTCGAAGGCAGTGCGGCGCCGCCGGTCAACCAGTGGACGCGCATGAGGGCGCTGATGGCGCACTGCGAGGACGAGGCGCGTGGGCTCTCGGGCCGCATCGCGTCGCAGCCGCACAAGCTTTTCTTTGCCGTCGAGGCCGATTCGGAAGTCTCGGGCGTGCCGACCGAACTGCAGAGCGCCATGTCCAACCTCGTGACCAACGCCGTGCGCTATACGCCCGGTGGCGGCGAGGTGGTCGTTACCTGGCGCCTGCTGTCCGACGGCCGCGGCGAGTTCACGGTGCGCGACACCGGGCCGGGCGTGGCCGCCGAGCACATCCCGCGGCTGACCGAGCGCTTCTACCGCATCGACCGCAGTCGCTCGCGCGAGACAGGTGGGACTGGACTGGGCCTGGCCATCGTCAAGCACATCGTGCAGCGCCACGGCGGGCAACTGCGCATCGAGAGCGAGGTGGGCAAGGGGTCGCGCTTCTCGATCACCTTCCCGGCGACGCGCGTGCGCGAGGTGCGGGCGCGGCTGGCGGCCTCGGCCCCCGCGTCGGCCGCCTGAGGCGCCACGCACCACCGTTTGTGGCCAGGCCGGTGCCCGGCGCGCTCAGTCGATGGGCCAGCGCTGTCGCACTTCGGCCAGGCGCGGCGCAATGGACAGGAAGATCGCGACCAGCGTGGGATCGAAGTGCCGTCCCGATTCGCTGCGGATGTAGTCGAGGGCCCGTTCGGCAGTCCAGGCCTCCTTGTAGGGACGGCGCGAGGTGAGGGCGTCGAACACGTCCGCGATGGCCACGATGCGTGCCTCCAGCGGGATCGCCTCGCCGCGCAGGCCCTGCGGATAGCCGGTGCCGTCCCATTTCTCGTGATGCGACAGGGCGATGGCGCGGGCCATGGTCAGGATCTCCGAGCTGTCGTTGCCGATGATCTCGGCGCCGATCAGCGGATGGCGGCGCATCACGTCCCATTCGTGGCTGTCGAGCGGTCCGGCCTTGCGCAGCAGGGCGTCGGGGATGCCGATCTTGCCCACGTCGTGCATGGGCGCGGCATGCAGCAGGTCGTCGGCCCATTCCTGCGTGCTACCCGCGGCCAGCGCCAGCTCGCGGGCGTAGTGGCTCATGCGGATGACGTGCATGCCCGTCTCGTTGTCCCGGTACTCGGCGGCGCGGCTGAGCCGCTGGACGATCTGCAACTGGGTGCGGCGCAGTTCCTCCGCGCGCACCAGTGACAGGTGGGTGCGCACGCGCGCCCGTACCACCGGCGGGTAGAGCGGCTTGGTGATGTAGTCGACGGCGCCGGCTTCCAGGCCGAGGGCCTCACCCTGGCTGTCGGCGCGCGCGGTGCAGAAGATCACCGGGATGCTCGCCGTGGCCGGGTCCTCCTGCAGCACGCGGCAGACGGCATAGCCATCGAGCTCCGGCATCATGATGTCGAGCAGGATCAGGTCGGGCCGGTGTTCGCGGGCGAGTTGCAGGGCCCGCCGCCCGTCGGTAGCGAACACCAGCCGGTAGTCGGCCTGAAGCGCCAGACGCAGCACCTGGAGGTTGGAGGGTTCGTCGTCCACCAGCAGCAGGCAGGGCCGGCGATGGCGCGGGGCGGGCGCTTCGCCCGCCGTGGCGGGCAGGGCGATGGGCGCAGCCGCGGGGGCGGGGGCCGGCATCTCCGGCGCCTGCGGTGCGACAGCCTCGCCCACCAGCTGTTCGGCGGGCAGCGGGCGCAGGAACTCGTGGCGCTCACGGCCCCTCGCTTCGAGCCAGGCCCGCACCAGCCCCCGCGGCAGTAGCGCCGGCATCCGCCGTTCATGGCCACTCGCGCCGTAGCGGGCCATCAGCGGATGGTCGTCCGCGTTGATGGTGAGCAGGGCGAAGCTCAGTTGCCGAACGCCGTTGTCGTCCAGCCAACTGCTCCACAGGCCGGCGATGCACAGGGCATGGCCGTCGCGCCGACTGATGCGTGCGAGCTGCGGCACACGCGGGTCGACGCGGAAGTCCTGCACATAGATGGCCGCCACCGGCACCACGCAGAGCTGGTCCTTGGTCCAGGCTGTGGCGTAGGGCGACTTGCGCACTTCGTCGTCACGCACGAGGGCGGTGCGCAGTCGCAGTGCCGCCTCCATGCCGCCACGCCGGCTTTCCGCCGTCACCAGTCCCCAGCGCCCCATGCCCACCACAGGCGCGCCGGTCTGCTTGTGGATGAAGGCGCCCTGGCCGCCGGGCAGGACATCGTCCGCATATGCCGCCGGGAGTTCGAGCGGCATGCTCTGTCGAAGATCGCGCGCAAGGACATCCCAGTGGCGATCTTGAGCAGGAGCGTATCGGGAGATCATCGATATCCAGCATAAGCGTTTGCGGGTCAGCGATGCGTCAGCAGAAACGCCTCCAGAGTCAGAAAGCGCAGGGGTCGAGGGAGGCGCGCGCAGACGTGGCGGTTGCTCGGACGGCCTGAGCGGCGGGTTCGCCGTTCGGTCCTATTTCCGACTATTTATGTTGGTTACTCTGTGCGACCCGAAAACCGTCGCTATACTCTAGGGCTTCCTTCCCCGATAGCTCAGTCGGTAGAGCGCCGGACTGTTAATCCGTAGGTCCCTGGTTCGAGCCCAGGTCGGGGAGCCAATCAAGGCCACTGTGAACATCCTTCACCGGACCCGTTTGCAGCAAGGCATCCGCCCGATAAGCGACTTCGACTTCCGAGTTGGAGACCGTGATCTGGTCTAAGAACGCGCCCATAAAGGCGCGTTTTTTTTTGGCATCGGCCGCCATTATCGTTTCGTGCATCACCTCGATGGCCACTTCGGGGTCGATGTGCCGATTGCGCCGCGGCACCTTGGCGCGCTCCAGGCGGTCCAGCTCGGCCTGCAGCTCATCGATCTGGGCACGTGCTTCGTTCAGCTTGCCGATGACATCCGCCGGCGTGGCCCTCCCGTGTTCTGCCACGAAGTCCAGCAGCCCGTCCCGCTTTCCCTCAACGGCGCGCAGGTCGCGCACCAGGCGGCCGCGCGCTGCCTCTCTGTCCCGCAGCCAGGTTTCCGTCATTGCCGCCACGTCGTCGAGGGCCTTGGAGACCACCTCAGGCGTCAGCACGCGCTCAAGGATCGTCTGGGTAAGCCATTCGTCCATGAGGTCGGCGCGGATCGGCCGAAAGAGGCACTGAGGCCGCCCGTGCTTGTGCGCCACGCAGCTGTAGTAGCTGTACAGAGCCCCGCTGCGGGATGTGCCGTTCGTGATCTGCAGCAAGCTGCTGCAGATGCCGCAGGTGAGCTTGCCCGCGAAAACGAACTCGCTGCGCGGCGTGCCACCGCCTTCGTGGGGCGTTCGGTCCTTGATCATGGTCTGAGCCCTTTCGAATGCTTCCTTGCTGATCAGCGGCTCGTGGGCGTCGACGGACACCCATTCGTCCAGCGGCTTCGCACGGCCGGTCCGGCTGTGCTTGCGGTTGTAGGTCTTCACGCCCGTGTAGACCCGGTTGTTGAGCAGGTACTGGACGCTGTTCTTCCCCCACCGGGCGCCGGCGCGGAACAGGCCGGCATCGTTGAGCGCATGGGCGATTGCCTGGGCGCCAAGGCCTTCCTGCAGGCATAGGTCGAAGGCGCGCCGGACGGTAGCAGCGGCGTCCGCATCCGGCACCATGCGGCGCCGCTTTCCCTCGTCCACCACGGTGTAGCCGTAGGGCACGCGCCCGCCGGTAAAGAATCCCTCGGCCGCCACACGCTTTTGGGATCGCAGGGTGTCGCGGCTGATGTTGCGCGAGTGGAGCTCGTCCATCGCCGCCATGAAGGTGCGATTGATGAAGCCGGCATCCGTGTCGTCGTTGACGTCAGCGTTGAGGCACTCCAGCCGCGTGCCACCATCACGCAGAGTCTCCTGCGCCATGATGAGGTCCACGGCGTTCCTGGCCACGCGCGAGGTGGCCCACGTGATGAAGAAGTGGACGCCGGCCTGGCCGCAGAAGTCGACGGCGGCCTGGAAGCCGTGGCGCCCCTTTGTCGATCGGCCGCTTACCCCCTCGTCCCTGAAGACCTTCAGCACCTCGGCGCCGAGCTGCTCGGCGCGGCCCCGGCACTGCTCGACCTGCGCGTCGAGCGACACCCCCTCGTCGGCCTGCCGCTGGGTGCTGACGCGGGCATAGATCACGGCCGTCTTCATCGGGCCATCCTGCCACGCCGGGCCAGGCGCAGGATGTGATTCCGCGTGAGGTTTTCACCCAGCTGGGCCTTGACAGCGGCGTGGATCTCGCTGCCCCCGAGGCCCATCGCGGCCAGGCTCTCGATGAACCGGTTCCGCTGGAAGCGCTGGAAGCTGGCGAAACGGCGCAGGCGGACCTCGATCATGGATTCGTTGTCGGACAGCGGCAGCGAGCCGCCCGCGGCGGCGCCGTCGAGGTGCTTCCACAGGCGCACGAAATTTTCGTAGCCGATCAGCCGGGCTCCCTCCAGCCAAACGGCGGGCAGGCCCATCTCCTCCAGCTCGCGAAATTTCGTGTCCTCGACGGCCCCCTGGGGAAGTTCTACGGGGTTGCATTCATCCAGGTACCCACCCCCCCCTTCGGGGGCGAAGAGGTCGCCTTGCCGACCCCCCACCCCCTGCGCCTGACCACCCCCGCCCGGGCCAGGCCGTGCGTGTGCACGTGCGCCACTGCGAGATTCAGGCATCGCAGCGCCCCTCCGCCCCAGGGGAGCACACGCGAGCCACTGCGCCTTTTGACAGTCTCCGCAGTGGGGCAAGGGCAGGGGGCCGCTGATTTAGCCCGTTCCTGTTACATGTTTGGAGAACGTGCGAGACCGCACTGCCGCAGCCGTGTTCGGGCTGTAGCCGGTTGCGGGAACTAGGTTTGTGTATACGTGTTGTGCGGATGGGCATGTGGAGGCCGTCCTAAAAAACCGCCAGAAATAACGGGGAGGGGGTCAGCCCTGATCGGGCAGGCGCTTGAGCAGCTCGCTCACCGGGGTGCGAACCTTGGCCAGGGGGGAAGCCTTGTCCACCCACCTGGTCTTCTTGCGCATGCTCAGCGCGGTGTAGACCGCCGTGCTCTTCGGATCCGAGTGCCCCATGAGGTCCTGGACGCCAAGCGTCGGGATCTCGTCCTCGGTCAGCTCGGTGCCGTAGATGTGGCGCAGCGCATGCGGGTGCAGCTCACGCTCCGGAATGCCGACAGCCTTGCCGTGCTTCTGGATGATGTCGTGCACCGACTGTCGGGAGAGCCGGCGCTCCTCGCCCCGATATCGGTCTTCGCTGACCGTGGAGTTCCGCGTGCTGACGAACAGCACCTTGTCCGCATGGCCTCGGCGGTCGACCACATCGCGATCGATCTCGAGCAACTCTTCGTGGCCCAGGTACACCCGCACGATGGCCTCCGCCTCCTTGGGCATGGGCACGCGGCGCTCCCGGCTGCCCTTCTCGAAGGTGCGCACTGCCAGGCGCCGGCGGCCGTCGACCTCGATCTCCAGCAGGTCGCCTTCGTTGAGGCCCACCAGGCCGGACACACGCAGACCGCAGCCCAGCAGCACGTGGAGGATGGCCGAGTCCCGGATGCCGGTGAACGTTGCCAGGTCCGGAGCGCAGGCCAGGCGCTCGGCGTTGGCAAGGCTGATGGTCTCCGGCAGCACCAAGCCGGTCTTGGGGTGCACCAGCTCGCCCGCCGGATTGCCGTCAATGATCCCGCGCCAGGCCGCCCAGGCAAAGAAGCCCTTCACCGCGGAGATATAGGGCTTGCGACTCAGGGCCACCACGCCGCGCTTGTGCAGCCAGAGGCCCGTGAACGCCTCCAGCTCCTCAGCCGTGGCATCAAGGACGTCGCGACCGAGGAACTCGCTCAGCTTGCGCAGGGCCATGCCATATGCCTCTGCGGTCCGAGGGCTGCGGCCCTTGTTCGCCTGGATGTATTCCATCCACGCATCAATTGCGGTTGTTTGGGTCCAGTTGCCATTCATGGTTCGTACTCAGATTGGCCAGGTCGGCGCAGGGAGGAGGGCATTTCCCCGAAAAAGGCGGGGGAAGGCGGCGCCCAGGCTGTAAGTGCTTGCAGGCATTGGACTTTGCCCATTTTTTAATCCACGGAAAACCCGTGGAACAGAAGCCGAACCCGTGGATACATATTGTTTCCGGTCATTCATCCCGTGGACCGTTGTTGGCCTTCGTCCGCCCTTCTTTCTCTCTCTTCTCTCTCTATAAAAAAGAGAGAAAGAGAGAAAAGGTCGGCGCAGGCCAGGAATTGACGCTCGTGGAAAAAAATGGGCAACCCGTGGAGAAAACAGGGCAACCCGTGGAATTCCAAAAGTTGCAAACGGCCGGATCGCCTTAGTGAAATCAGCGTTTGGTGGTTGCATGAAGATCGCTTCCACGTGTTCCGGCGTGCGCCCCTGTGTCCCGGGATAGCCTGAACCTATCCGGCGTCCCCCTCGGCCTTCCAGTCGAGCCCTGCGGGCCGCGGCGTTTCTCGGTCGGGGGGTGCGGGGGGCCGGCGGGCGAGCGTTGCGCATTCGTCATCAATCCCATCAGGCGCCTGCGGCGCGGAATTGGGTTGCTCCGCGGAGCGGGGGAGGGCCGTGATGCGCGGCCGCACGGTCGGCAGCAAGCATGTGCAGGTCCGCGCTGAGCGCCTCGAGTCCGCCGGCGACGGGATCGAGAAGTGCAAGCACGGCGCCGGCGCTGACCTGGTGGGCCGGCGCGCATTGGCCGAGCAGCTCGACGAGCAGATCCAGGCCCTGGTGGAGCGTCTGCGCCTCGCCATGCAGAGCGCGCAGCGTCTCGCGGGTGTGGATCTCAGGGAGAGGGGCGCGCGCATCCGCGCCGGCGGCGTGGGGCCGGGAACGTGACATCTTGGACTCCTGCTTGTGAACCTTCGACTTTTGCCGGAAGCCTGTAGGTCGAAAGGCCTCGTGTGGCCGACCTACGGCCCTGTGTTCAGGGCTTCGGCCGGCCGGTCTTCGGTTGACACTTCAAGCATGCGCGCCGGAATCGACCCGCTTCGGCTGAACGGCATGCAGCCCAAACTGCTCCAGCGCCGGCAGGCTGAGCGCCACCATGTGGCCGACACGTGTGTGGCCGATGGTCCGTTCCACAGCCCGCTCCGTGGCCAGCACGCCCGCCGCGGCCAGCTGCTTCTTAAACACGCGATCGCTCTTGACCGGCAGGCCGTCCCAGAACTCGCGCAGCGCCGGCGTCTGGCTCATGTGGGCCATGACGAAGCCCGTACGCACGCATAGCACGGGCACCTCGTCCTCTTCGCTGAAGGCATAGGGGTAGCGGAACGCGCCGCTGGCGATCTCGCTGAGCAGCTTCTCCATGATCCAGGCCCAGGGCTGGCGTTCGGCAGCGCTCTCGCGGATGTGGGCGTTCATCTCGGCCGTCAGGCTGGTCAGGAAGTCGCCGGTCTCCCGCGGCTGATCGAGGAACTCGCACAGCAGCTCCCAGGCCGTGGCCACGCCGGCGTAGTTGGCCACCATCCGCTCGGCGCCCGAGTCCGACGTGCTGGCGATGCAGCGGCCGAACAGATCCGCCACGCACGAGCGCTGCAGCTCGAGCACCTGGTCTTTCCTCTTGCTGGCCAGGAACTGCAGCCACTGCTTGACCGGGAAGACGGGCAGGTCCTCGGGAATCAGCGGGCCGCGTTTGGCCTTGGTCAGCTCGGAGCGCACGATCTTGCCGACCAGGCTGGACACGGGCACATCCTCGCCCGACAGCAGCACGGGCGCGCACAGGAGGAAGTCGATCAGCTCGGCGCCGCGGCGCGTGTGCTCGTACTGGTAGCACTCCTGCAGGTTGCTGATCGCCTTGTTGATCACGTCCTGCTTGTTGGTCGACATCTCGCCCCAGCCCACGGGGTGGCTGGTATAGCTCAGCGACGTCAGCTGCCGGAACTCGGTCTGCAGGCTCTGGCGGCTGCTGGTCATCATGGCCAGCGCGCGCTCCAGGCGCTTCACCAGGGTGGTCTTGCCCGTGCCCTTCTCAGCCTGCATCTCGAAGTGCGGCCAGAAGCCCAAAAAGGCCTTGAGGTGCGACCCCAGCGCCCACACGAGCGGGATCATCGCCGCGTTGTCGCGGAAGGTCGCCTGGAACTGGGCGGCCACCTCGCGGGCATCGGTCATGGTCCCCGAGGGGAAAATCAGCTCGTGGTAGGGGCACTGCTGCCGCGGGTCGGCGAAGAAGCAGTCCGGCCCCTCGTTCACCACCAGCTTCCCGCCCCGCCAGGCCAGGCCCACGAAGTTGACGGCGTCCCGGGCCCCGATGTCGGCAGCACGCTCCAGCACATTCAGCATGCGGGCGAACGGCGTGGGGGCGAACACCGGACCCAGCTTCTTCCAAACGTCGATGTTGTGCAGCTTCTCGTCGTCGACCACGCGGCGCTGCAGCCGCGCGCCGTGGCGCGGCACCTGGACGCTCAGGGCGAAGATCGTGCGGGGGCTGTGGTCCACGTCCCCCGTCATCGTCGACGTGGGTGAGGCGATCTGCACGCGGCTCACGGCCGCGACTCGGAAGCCACACACGTCCTGGTACTCCAGCTTCTCGTTGCCGTCGCTGTCCTTGTCCACCTTGGCCACGAACTTGGTGAAGTCGGGCTGCACCCGGTAGCGCCAATACGCCATGTAGTCGTGGCTCGGCAGGAACAGCCGCGGCTTGCCCAGCCGCTTGTCGTCGCCGGCCATGCCCGGAATCAGCCAGCTCTCCAGCTTGGCCAGCGCCTTCTTGGTTGCGTCGACGCCGCGCTCTTTCGCGAAGTCGTTGATGTCGTTGATCAGCCCCTCCTGGTTCTCCTCGTCTTCCCACCAGTCGGACTGGTCGACCAGAAGGCAGCTGATGTCCAGTGCGGTCAGCAGCTCGTGAAGCCGCCACGCCGCCTTCAAGCCCGGGCAGTAGCCGGCCGCGGGACCATGCTCCTGTGGCCGGTCGTTGTCGAAGACGGCGATGACCTGCTTGCCCCGCAGGATGGTCCAGTCGATGGATTCCACTGTGCCTGTGCCGCGGACCGCCAGCGCGGCCGAACCGGGGATGCCGCACGTCTCGATGGTCATGGCGTTGATCGCGCTCTCCACCACGAACACCTTGTGAGCCGCCTGCAGGCGGCGCCAGTCGCTGCACCACGGATAGCCAGCCTTCTCGCCTTGACTGCCCGTCTTCTGGCCGCCGTTCTTCTCAGGGTCGGTGTAGCGCATGTCCACCGCCATCACCTGGTCGTTCATCGGCGAGCGGACGATGGTGGCCACGGCAGGCCCGCCGTGCCCGCGTTCACCCTCCGGAACTCTGGGGCTGCGCCAGGTGTTCCAGCCGAGGGTCCGCCGCTTGATGGCGTGATCGATCACTTCACGGCTGATGCACCGCCCCTCCAGGTACGCCACCAGGTCATCGCGGCCGGGCCCGGCGTCCCGGATGCAGGCGTCTGCGATGGTCTCGGCCAGGGTGCGCGGCGCTGGCGGCGCGACCACGGCGCCGGGGGGCGCCGGCCTGTGCACGCGGATCCCGTACATGTCCGCCAGCTCCTTGACCGCGTCGACGAAGTCGATGCCGCGGGCCCACATCAGCATGTCGATCGGGCCGCCGGTCTCCCCGGTCGAGTGATCCTTGAAGCGGGAAGCGCCGGCGTTCACGCCAGATCGAGCCCGGAACACGGAAACCGAGGGCTCCTTGTCGGGGTGGTGCGGGCTTCGGAAGTTGCCCTTACCGGTCGGCCGCTCCAGGCCGAGGCGCTCGGCCAAGTCCTCGCAGTCGACCTTTGCGTTGATCTCCGCGGCCGTGTCAGGCCGGCCGCTGGTTGTGTTCAGTGCCATCTTCTCGCTGTGAAGTGCCCGGCGTGGCGGCGAACAGGTCTCCCTCCACCGCTGCCCGCCGGGCTTGTTTGTTGGTTTGCTTCGTGGCCACAGCTGCCACGGCTTTCTCGACAGCCGTCTGGTGGGCGCGCACCGCGTCGACGGCGGCGCCGCCAGGTGCCTGGGCAGATCGCTGCCGCCAGGTCCAGGCCGACACCACCTCGCGGCGGATCGGCGCCGGCACCAGGCGCCAGTGATCGATGCACATGAGCAGGTGGGAAGGAACCTGCCTGCTGCAGCCGGTGGCCGCGCAGCGATGCAGAGGCACCCTCACTGCGTCACCTCTGGGGCCAGGAACTCAGCGTGGAGGCGCTCGCAGATCCAGTCGTAGGCCCGCGCCTCGCCCTGGTAGCGCTGCACCTTCTGCATCAGCCCCTGCTTGCGCGCCTGATCTGCCCGCCGCCGGGCCCCATCGGCCTTCTGGCCAGCGTCGCGGCAGATACAGGCGATGGTCGCGGCGACTTCCGGCGGGACGGGGATGGCCCGCTTCTGCTCGGCGCTACTCATGGCTGATCCAGGTCCCCGTCGAAGGGGTCGCACAGGCGAGACAGCAGCGGGCCCAGCCATGGGTCGATCAGCCACTTCCAGATACCCAGAAGGCTGGTGACAGTGAAGGCCACCTGCTGCGCCAGCAGGAAGCGATGACCATGCTCCCAGGCGAACGCCAGCCAGCCGGCATTGCTCGCCAAGTAGCAGACGAATCCCCAGCCGGCCCAGCGCGAGCGGAAGGCCAGCAGCAGCGTGCCGAGCACGCCGAAGAACGCGGCCGACAGTTCGATGACAGGGTGGCCGGTCATTGCGTGCCGTCCTTCCGTGTGGGGTTCAGGCGCATGTGATCCCTCCCGTGCCGACCGGCACATTGAAGAACCCCAGCTTCCCCGGGAAGGGCACGAAGTGCAGCGGCCGCGGCTCGATCAGCATGAAGCCGAAGCTTCCGGGCACGTACCAGGGGTTGACGTGCGGCGGCGTGGCCCAGCGCTCCGGAGCGATGCAATCCGCGATGCGCACGGAGCCCACGATGCCGCCGCGCGGCAGCTGCTCATAGGCGGGGAAGTCCGCCGGGCACAGGCCGTCTTCCAGGAAGCTGTCGCGCAGCTCGTCGTAGTGCCGGCGTGCCAGCGTCTGGCCGGCATGCACCAACACGCGGCCGCGGAAGTGAGTGTTCCAGTCCCGGTTCTCCACGTGCTTGTAGCCATGGACGATCAGCCAGGCCCAGGGCTGGCGAATGCTGAGGGCGGGGATCATCGGCGGCCCCCCAGCTGCTGGAGGCCTTCGTCTCGCGCCCGGTTCACTTCGGCCATTCGCTTTGCGTCGCCTCCTCGGTCGGGGTGATGCGCCGCGGCGAGACGGCGATGGGCCGCCTGCACCTGCTCAGCGGTGGCGTCGGGTGTGACTTCCAGCACCTCCCACCAGGTGCCGGCACTGCCCGGTGCCGGCAGGGCTGTGAAGCCGGTGAAGGCCCGTTCAAGGACGAGTGCACCGCCATGCCGCTCGATCGCCCGCATCGCTTCGATGGTGGCGGCGAGCGCAGCGATGTTCTGCGCCACCTTGGTGTAACGGTCGATGGCCATGCAACGCGGCGCGTTGGTCCATGGGTCCAGCCAGTAGACGGCCGCGCCAGGGTCGGATGGCTCGGCCTGGCCGCTGCGGGGCATGCCGTCGAGGCGAAGAGTCAGATTGGTCGACAGCACCAGATCGTCGTCGGCCACGGCCATCTTGCCCAACTCGTCCTTGAGCCTCACGGTCGCGGCGTGGATGCTGATCGATTCCGTGGTGAGCAGCTTGCCGGAGTGGCCGCCTCGGGAGACGAAGCGCCCGACCGCGCGAGCGGCAGCATCGGTCCGCTTCCAGCCCACAGGCCACTGCAGTGGAAATGCCTTGACCGTCATGCCATGCCTCCTGCCACGCTGATTGCGGCCGCCACCGGCCGCACCCACACCGGCGTGGCGCTCAGCTGGAACGTGTTGCCCGTGCGCGCCAGCAGGATCGCCCGGCCGATCTCCTCGGCAATGGCGCGCGCAGCCTGCCGCGGCACCATGTTGCCGATGTGCTCGCGCGCCGCGCTGTCGCTGCCGCTGTCCATCACCAGCACCTGCTCGTCGTCGGGGTCGTAGAGGCCCTGCAGGGCCGCCAGCTCCAGCGTGGTGAACGGGCGATGCCACGTGCCATCCAGCGAGCGGATGACGGCCACGAGCTGCTCGGTCGCCGCCGGCAGCCGCGGGTCGGCCACCGACCAGAAGCCGTTGTCGTGGCAGGCGCTGCCCGACACAGCCAGCGTCGGCGCATCCCATGCCTGGACGCCGTAGTGGCCGGCGGTCAAGTAGTGG
Organism: Pseudacidovorax intermedius; assembly: GCF_003350475.1. Taxonomy (GTDB): domain Bacteria; phylum Pseudomonadota; class Gammaproteobacteria; order Burkholderiales; family Burkholderiaceae_C; genus Xenophilus; species Xenophilus intermedius. The sequence goes on along the minus strand of NZ_QQAV01000004.1, from coordinate 265,334 downwards.
TCGCCGCGGCCGCGCTGGAGGCCTGGACGCGGGTCGGCCACCACCAGCGCGCCGCTGGCCACCTGCTGCGAGCCGGTCACGCAGCCCGCGGCCGCGTCCCAGGGCGTCACCTTCAGCTTGTTCCGGGAGGCGCCGGCATGCCAGTTGCCGCAGCGCGGATCCGCCACGGCGAAGGCGCCCTGGCCCGTGGTGCTGGCAGCGATCACCGTCCCGGCCGGCGCGTCGAACGGCGTGACCTGGTATTTGCCGGCGCCGCCGAAGCCAGAGCCGGATCGCGGGTCGGCCACGCACTGCCCGGTGCCGTGCGCGCTTGTCACGGCGCCGGCGGCGCCCTGCCACGGCACGATCCGGTACTCGTTGCTGTGCTTGGCGGGTCCGGCATGCCGTGGATCGGCCACCGAATACGTGCCCTGGCCCGGGCTCTTCACGCCGATCACGGCGCCGGTCGGCTCGTTCCAGCGCAGCACGCCGTACTGCTGGTACTGCGCCGCGCCAGCGGGCGCGCGCGGGTCGGCGACGCTGTAGTGGCCATTCGTCGGACCTGCACTGCCAATCACGGTCGGGGCGGGTGTACCCCAGTCATTCACGCCAAGCACGCCGCTGTGCCAGGCCGTACCCTCCGGCACGATGAGAAAGTCGCGCAGCTGCCCGTTCTCCACGGCCAGGCGATTCAGGCTCCGCCAGTCCTTGCCGGCCTCCACGAAGGCGAGCCGAACCCACGTCTTCCAGTTGAGCCGCGGCACGCGGTGCATTGGCCCAGCGGCGGGGTCGCCGGGCAGCGCCAGGCGTTCCAGCAGCTCGCCCACCGGCCGCAGTGGCCGCTTGAGCGGCTCGTACAGGTGGTTGGGCACCTTGGCGACGTGCCGGCTCACCTTCAGGAAGCGCTTCCGGCTCTGGTGCAGCGCGCCGATCTCGCCGCAGTCGTGCGTCGTCTCGCGGTCGACATAGCCATAGTGCTGCAGGAGCGCGCTGATGCGGTCGAGCATCTCGCGGCCGCGGGTGGCAATGCGCGGCACGTTCTCGAAAAGATAGAACTCCGCCGGGTCATCGGCCCAGGCCTCCAGCATGAGCCACATGGCCCGCTCGGCCAAGTGGTTCAGGGCCTGGTACTTCGCGCTGCGCGCCCGCGCCTCGGGCGTCAGCCCGCTGAAGCCCTTGCAGGGCGCAGACAGGAAGATGACGTTCGGATTGAGGCCGTGCGCGGCGCGCCGGATGTCGTCGGGAGTGGCCTCGCGCCAGTCGGCCGGCGGCTCGTGGCCGTGGAAAGCGATGAACTGGTCGCGGGAGAAGCCGTCCATCACGGTGCTGGACAGCCCACGGGGAAACAGGCGGTCGGCCGTGCGGACGGCCCGCGGATCCACGTCGATGCCGCCGATGTAGCGGAAGCGGCCCTGAAGGCCAGGGATCTGCGGCCGCGCATCGCCGAAGCCGGCCTTGCCGCCGCCCACGCCCATGAAGGCGTGGAAGTCTCGAATCTCGGTGAGGGTGGACTGCGTCATGCTGCACCGCCCTTCCCCAGCCGCAGCTGCAGTGCGTCGACCTGTGCGTTTGCGGCGATCAGGCGTTCATTCAACGCGGCTAGCTGCTTGGGCGCATCACCCGCCGCGGCCAGATCCCGCTCCAGGGCCTCGATGCGCTCGTGAAGCTTGGGTACGTCCTGCGCGTCGCTGTCGGCGTCCGACAGTTCGGTGAAGATGGCGGCCAGAATGGTCTTCAGGGGCTCGTCCTTGATGCGCTCTGCAAGGTCGCCGCGCGCCATGCAGCGGAGCATGTCCAGCATCTCGGTCCGCAGTTCGCCGTTGAGCGCACGCGCCGGATCGAAGCCGGCCGCGGGCGCGTCGTCGTGGCAGCAGGTGCCGAGGCCCTGGATGCGCGGTGGCATCGGATGCTCCAGTGGCTTACCGGCGCGCTCGATCTCCGCGGAAACATGGTCGGCGACGCACGAGCTGCACAGCCCCTGCCGGGCCTCGCGATCCACCCACGCCCAGCTGCAGCCGCCCATGCAGGCCCGGCTGTCCGTGCAGCCACAGGCTATGCACTTGGCGTCGGCGCCCTGCGGCTCAGGCTCCGAAGCCGACCACGCCGCATTCACCATCTCCGGATCCACATGCATCCGGATGGTGGGCATTACCTCGTCCAGCACCGTGTCGACGTTGCGACTGTCGAACCAGTCCGGCGCCACGCCGTCTTCGCAGACGGCGGCCAGCGCCGTGGTCAGGGCTTCGCCCAGATCCTGCCGTAGTGCCTCGCGGTCCAGGCCGAAGCGCAGGGCAGGGGCCGCCGGCCACTCCGCTGCGATCCGCTCGTCGACAGCGCGATCCAGGTCTTCGCCGTTGATCACCTGGTTCTCCGGAGTGCGGCCGACGAACAGGCCGCCCCCCGCGATGCTGTCCAGCGGTCGCTCGCGCAGGTAGAGGTAGCGCCGGGCGTAGGCGTTCTCCATGGCTTGACGCGCGTGCCTGGCCAGCACCAAGCGGCCGAAAGCCAGGTGATCGATCATGGTGGCGTGCCCAGGCACGGCGCAGGCCCGGGCCAGCGCATTCAGGTCCTCGCGCGTCGGCTCCCCCGAGGGCTCATGCCGCTCGGTGGCCCTGGCCACCTGCACGGCGACCGGCGGCATCGTGGGACCGATCACCGACAGCATCACGGTGCCACCCAGCAGCAGCGCGTCGAGCTCGACGGGCTCAGGCTTCCAGAACGTGGCCACGGCCTGCACATCGCCTAGCCTGACGTCGCTGACGGGCACGCTTGCCACGGGCAGCTTGTCCTGGTCCCAGCCGGGTGGTGGGTTCAGCGTGCGGGTGTTCGATGGGTGGGTGACCGGGTTCATGGGCACCCCTTCAGGAACCAGCCCAGGGCGAAGCCCACAAACATGCCCAGGAGGATCACCGCGCAGCTCGCGAGCATGCCCGGGCCCTCGGGCCGGTCCTCGTCGTAGTCGTCGTATTTCATGCATCACCTTTCATGTCGGGTCAGCGCCCGTGCATGCCCCCTGTCACGCGGCATGCGGCTGGAGCTGTCACGCGGAGGCCTCCGGGGGCGCCTTGCTGTCCTGGAAGATCTGCATGACCCCCAGAGAGCGCGCTAGCGCGGCGTCCGCGTCATCGATGGGAGGCAGGTGCATCACCCAGTGCACAAGCCCCACGGTGGGCACGCGCTGGGCAAAGGCCAGCCGCATGCCCTTGGCGCCCTCGTCGGCACCAAGCACCACGCGGTGGTCCTGCGGGTTGGCGTGCAGCCGGCGCAGGGCGTCGCGGGCCAATGCGTCGCCGACCAGGCGATAGCCGGCGTGCTGGCGGTATTCAGCCGTGCCGTCGATCACCAGGTCGGCAAGCGTGTCGTCGAGGGCCGATGCGCAGTGGGTGAACCCGTCCAGATCCGCCCTGGCTACCCAGGTGCCGGCGGCTGCGAGCGCGTCGAGGACACGTCGGCGCAACGGAATGCATTCGCCGCTCATGGGTGCTTCCGGTCGTAGGGGCCGACGAGTCGGCGAGCGCTTAGCGAGCGGGCATCGCCGTAGAGCGCCAGCACCTGGTCGATGGCGGCGCGCACGTTCACGGCGATCACGTGCAACCGGCGCCGCCGGTTGCGCGCATCCACGTGGGTCACACGGACAGCTTGGAGGGGCACGGCTGTGCCTCCGGAACGATGGAGGGATCGATGGCTGCGGCCGTCATCAGCAGCCGACGCGCCAGGTCGCGCGCCTCGGCCGGCGTCAGGCGCTGGCTGGCGACGAACCCCGCATGCGACAGGTGCAGCACCACATGCGCCGCCGTCTCGCCGTCGCGGCGCTGGTAGACCGTCAGCTCCGGCCCCAGCATGGAACCGGCCTGGGGGAGGGTGAGGTAGAGGGCCTTGCCCTGCTGGATCAGAGAACCGGGCATTCGTCCACCTCGACCAGCGCGCCGAAATCACTCATTACCGCCGAGTAAAAGCGGCCCCACCGACGCCCGGACTCGTCCGTCCGCTGCTCGCGAACCGTCCAGGCCCAGGTGCTCTCTGTGGTGGGTGCACCCCAGCGATCGGCCCAGAGGTCGTACCCGGGCAAACGGCCGAACTCGGCGGCTCCGGTGAACCAAACGACGCCGATGTCTTGTCGGATGCTCATGAGACTGAACGAGTCCGCTGCAGTCAGCACTACAGGCTGCGCGCTCATGACGTCATCTCCTCAACCGCCCGCCGCGCTTCGCGCTTGCGCATGCGGCCGCCGTCGATGGCCTGAATCTCGGCCTCGTACTCTTCGCGGCTCAGACCGAGGTAAACGCCGGTGCTCTTCAGGCTCGCGTGGTTCAGCGCGATCTGCGCCACCTTCAGGCGGTTCTCCTCCTTGCCACGGCCGCGGCGCATCACGTTCATCGCGCGGGTGTGGCGAAGCCAGTGCGGGCTGATGCGTGGGTCCAGTCCGGCGACCTGCGCCCAGTGCTTGATGCGGTCCTCATACGAGCGGACGGACAGCGGCCCGGCGCGGCCAGAGATGTCCCGGCCCCATACCAGGGGCTGGTCGGGCTCTCCCGCCTGCGGGTGGGCATCGCTCAGCTTCAGCAGCGCTTGCAGGTGCTGCCTCAGGGGCAGCGTGATCTTGTAGTCGTTGGCCTTGCGCTTGCCCTTGCAATGCTCCTTGGGGCTCACCAGCCAGCCGGCGTCCAGCGCTCGGCGCACCAGCGATACCGACAGGCGGCTGAACTCTGTGATGCGCATGCCCGTCAACATGAGCGCCGCCAGCCAGTGATAGTCGCGCTGCGCCAGCGGGTCCGTGCTGCGCTTCGGCCCCTCCAGCAGCCGGCGCTGCTGCGCCTCGTCCAGGTAGCGTTTCTGCATCGTGTGATTCCTCGTCGTTGCGGTGTGCGTTGAAAAAGTCGGTGGTCGCGGCGCACACCAAGCCGGCCCACAGGAGCGCGCACGCCCATCGCGTCAGCGCTTGCATCGGGGTTTCCTAGGGGTGGGAGGGGCCGGCAGGTGCTGCACCGTCAGCAGCAGCAGCCGGTGGGTAAGCGGGTCGGCCACGGCTTCTTCGTAGCTCCGGGCCGGATGCCACCGGCGCCACTGCCGGTCGAACACCGCGCGCATGCGCTGCTCCAGCGCCGGCGCGTGATCCAGCGGCAGCTCCGCCTGTGGGGCATGGCTCTTCTGGGAGGGAGGGGACCTCGCAGGACCTCCGCATCAGGGCGTCGTGGATATCGCGACCGAACAGGCCGACCAACGCGGGCGCAACATCGACCACGGCGCCCACGGGAATGCAGTGGTGCACGGCAAAACGCCGGGCAGGGAGCGCAGCGGGACGGCCGGGCTTAGGCATCGACCATCCCCTGCAGGCGCAGCATCAACACCTGGACCGCGCGGAACAGGTCGAACGCTTCCTTGCGGACCGCGCGCATGTCGTCGGCGCTCCACTTGCCATCGCTCAGGCCGTCGCGCAGGGCCTGGAACAGGTGCCCCTTCTCACTCGACACCTCGCACAGCAGTTCGAGGATGGCCGCATCGCTGTAGCTCACGCCCTCGGTCGAGGCATCGAAGCACGCGCGGTCGAACAGGCGATTGAGCGACTCCAGGATGCGCATGTCGCCGCTGATGCGGGTCACCTGCACCAGGTCGCGCAGCGTGGGCTGGTGGCGGCCGTCTTCGTCGCTGTCGCACTTGTTGTAGAGCGTGCCGGGCTTGCACAGCATCTGCGCTGCCATGTCCTTCACGCCGTAGCTGTGCACGACCACGCGGAAGGCCTCGTGCGGGCTGTCCGGGACCGCGTCTATGTCGGTGCGGTGTGAACGCATCGCCTTGTCTCAGTTGAGCGGGCAGGGTGTCCGAGCGACCATGCCGCTCAGGACGCCTTCGCCGGACGGCGCCGCAGGCTCTGCTCCACGATGCGCACCACCATGGCGTTGCGGCTGCGGGCCTCGCGGCGCGCAACGGCTTCGACCTTGGCCAGCACGGGCTCAGGGAAGGTGACGAGGACTTTTCGCTTTTTGGGAGGTTGGATGTTCATGGATATAGGAGTTGCATCCGAAGTACATCCAAAGGTATCCACGTATATCCATCCGGCGCAAGCCCCGGATAATCCCACCGTGACGAAATCGCGCGTTGACGACGAGGAAGAGCCAGTGGCGAAGGGCCGGCGCAAGCCCCGGCTGTTGCTCGAACTGCCGCACGACGTGAAGGAGGCCGTGGATCGCTCAGCCTTTGCGAATGCGCGCACCCGCACCGCAGAGATCGTTCTGCGGCTACGGCAGAGCCTGGAGGTGGATCCGATGGGCGCGGCGGGGCGTGGTGGCGTGGTGCCGGCGGATCGCCGGCCGGCCATCGCCTCGTGGCTCGCCAGCCCTGGGCGTGAGCTTGGCGAGGATGAGCGGCACTTGCTGACGCTCTACAAGGGGCTCACTGAGGGGCAGCGGCAAGCGCTGCTAATACTTCTGGCTGACCTTTAGCGCTCCTGCGGTCCATGAATGAGGTTGGTCGAAACTCCCTCGATTGCGACGGTCGAGGGGTGTTAGAGAACTAGCCCCCTTAGAGCCTTGACCTGCGCCGCTACCTCGGGAAATGTCGACGCGAGCTCAGCGTCTGCAAAGCGACGAGCCCAGAGGAGCACAGCTGCGATCTTGACCAAGCCCCCAGGACTCACGGCCCCGCGGGGTGATCCGATTGCGATGGACCGACTGCCATTGACCGCCCGCGTTTTCCCGGCAACAACTGTGGCAGCACTGCTGGTCTGCACCCCGCCTTTGTATTGATCGAGCTTGAGCGTGTAATCAGCGCCTGAAGAAATACGCCCGGCAACGATTCGAAAGTCGGTCGTCACATTGAGTTTTGCAACGGACGAGCTGTTCTCAGTCGGGTTTGTGCCGTTTGCATCGGTGCCATGCCCCTGCAGGACGAGCAATGCCGATTGCCACATCATCATCGAGCGCTGACCCGTTGAGCCTGCGAAAGTACCGAGCAGAAATGCTCCATTCACGGCGGCATCGCAGACCACCATTGCGGTCAGCTCCGCAGTTTCATAGAGACCGGTCTCGAACCAATTTGGGCTGGAACAGACTACATGGTCCGGATTGAAGACGGGCTCACCCACGACCGTCAGTGGCTTGTCGGAGTTCGCTGTGTTCTGAATGCTCGCTGCTGCGCTCTTGCTCAGCAGATACTCACCGACCAGCCCTTCGCGATTGCTTGTCAGGAGCGCAGAGCGACCAATGTTGTTGGAGCCCGTGTCCGCGCCAATTACTTTGATGACTTGCATTGTGATGCCTCAGATTTCGAAGATCTCGCACCAGCTATGAAGCGGCCGGCGAACGCCTTGGATGAGGGTCGAATACAGGTAGCCCATCCCATCGCGCAAATTCCCGCGCGCGCCTGTGAGCGGCCCCGCGCCGGCGTTGGTGCCGTTGTCGTACGCATAGCGAACCTTGAAGCCTGCAGGCAAGTCAGCACCAGCGACGATCTTCACCCGCGTGGGGCCTGCAAGCTCGACTGACGCGATGGGGATCGCGGTGCCGACGCTGTCGACGAGGGAGAAGCCGTAGTTCCCCGGGTTTGTCACCATGCTTGTGTCGAGCACAAGAGGCCGCACGGGCACATCGAAAATCACGACGACCGCGCGACCCTGGCTGATCTTGCGCACCGGCTTGAGCCATTTCCACGGCTTGCCGTCGATCAGCACACGCTTGCGCCACAGACCGAAGTACGCGCCAAACCACTTGTAGCTCTCCGGATACAGGTGAACCTGATCCCGGTAGTTGAAAAAGTATTCCGGCGTGATGAGAAACCGCGTCACGCCGTCGCATACATCGGCCTGGGCTAGAGCCACCAGCGGGGGCTTGCTATAGACAGAATGGCTCGCGGTCTGCGAGATGGCCATGAGCACTGGCTCTGTGCGTCCGGTGCGCGCTCTGATATCCGCGTCGAGGTTCGCATGCAGCGTAGTCAGGCGCGATGCGTACTCTTCACGAGCCATCCCACCGGCCGTGTCTGCGGGGCCATGAATCCAGTTGACGTGTCGAGCAACCATCGGCCGCCCGTCGGCGTCGGCGATAGCCTTGACGCGATCCACGACAGACAGCAGCCCCTGGTAGTTCGAGCCCGCGGTGTTTCCGAGGTTCGTGATGTTGACGCCATCCCCGCCACAGGCAGCGCCGACAAGATGCCAGGCGTGGTCGGTCCACTTAACTTCGTTCTCGGTCTCGATCAGGGCGTTGCACATCTCAGCCATGCCGGAGAGGGGCGTTTCGACGCCCGCAGCAGTTCCAGTTGTCACTGCTTCGACCATCGGGACAAGCGTCTCGCCCGTGTATGGCGCCCGGCCGAAGGTGCGAATCCCACCGGACAGCATGAGCGATCCATAGGGCTGCGTCGTGCTGATCGCGGCTTGCCCAGATGAGATGCCACTTGAAAGGGACTGCCCGTACGCAATGGCAAGCTCTAGCTCATAGTCTTCGATGAACTCGCCGCGGCGTAGCTCGGCGACTGCGGATGCGATGGCGTTGATGCGCGTCTTCAATGCGCGCGAAGGGATCGAGTCGAACTCGCCCGTTTTGAGGATCTTGGCGATCTCATTGCCAGTTAGCGGATCGCGCAGCACAAGCAGTGAATCCGTCAGCGCGCCAGGCTCCACAGCAAACGGCGCGAGGGCAGCGGTGTTGGCATCGACGGATGCTCGAAGAGCGCGCATCGGCAAGCTGTCGGGCATGCCCGTCTTGTCGATCCCGAAGATGGTGTTCTCCGTCGCAGGATCTGCAATGGTCAGCAGATACCGGGAGAGCAGAGTGTTCAGGACCTGGAAGCTTGCGTCGAACTCACCAGCGGGCAGGAGTGAGTAGAGAAAGTTGGCCGTGGTCGGCCCCGTCCGCTGGAACATGGATTGACGCGGCAAGGGGGTAACTCCGTCCGAGCCGAGTCCGCCCTTTTTGACTTGAAAGAAGCTGGCCGGGCCGCTCGTGTCACCGCTCAAGCCGACGCCAATGGGGAACGATTCTTGAACGCCCGCGCCGGATTGCGCAGCCTGCGCGTAGAGCGCGGCGTCATCTCGCGCGCCCTCCACAACCTGACGAATCGTTTCCGTCGCGATGCGCTCAGCCGCAGCGCCTTCCATTGATGTACTTGCCGAAGATGCGGCATCAAGTGCATCTTGGCGCAACTGCTGAAGCTCAGGCGTGGTGACCAACTCACCCGCATACTTCCACTCCGTGCCGTTCCAGACATAGAGCTTCGAGCCGGCAACGATGTAGCCATCACCTGCCGTATTGCCTTCGGTAGGCAGATCTTCGACGGCATCCTCCGAGCCCTTGAGCACCAGCCCCCGCCCCTGCAGGTCGCCGGCCTGCCACGCCTGCCAGATGTCCCCGAACTCGTTCAGGATCTGCTGCATCGCCGCTAGCGCATCGGGCACGTAGCCCTGCGTGGGTACCAGGGCATAGCCGATGCCTGCGCCGCCGGCGCCGCTGTAGGGCAGCGCCAGCTCCAGCTGCGTGTCGCTGTTGATGCTCTTCACCTCCAGGGCCTGGCCTGGGAGGGAGAGGAGGTCGCCCGCCCGGGCGTACTTCACCCAGGCCGTGCCCGCCCCGACCACAGTGGCGGAGCCAGTCGTCAGCGTGATGGTGCCGGCGCGATACCAGGCCATCAGTCACCCTCCGACGCCGCCGGCGCTTCGGCGCGCACGGCCGTGGCGCCCGCCAGCACGTTCTCTTCGCCCTGGGCCGCCAGGATCTGCTCGTAGATCCACTGGGCGTTGTCGCCCTGGGGCACGGCCTTGATCGCCACCTGCACGGTGCTGACGTGTTGCTTGGCGGTGCGCGAGCTGAAGGAGCCGAGCGTGGCCACGGTGCTCTCCTGCACGAAGTTGATCTGGCAGAAGAACAGCTTGTGGAAGAGCAGCGGCGCTTCGGTGCGCGGGCAGGTGATGGCCTTCTCCAGGCCGATGATCGGTGCGGGGGCAGGGGTGCTCATGGGTCACTCCGAGGAGGGTGGAGGGGATGGCTCGGGCAGCGGCGGCCACGCGACGGCCAGGACTTCCTCGCGCGTGGCGGCGGCCTGGATCGCATCGCGCAGGGCCTGCCGCGTGCCCACCAGCTGCTGGCTGGCCGTCTGGAAGGCCTGCACGGCAGCCAGCGTCAGCGCGCGCATCTGGGCCGGCTCGATGCCGCGCGCCGCGGCGATGCCGTCCAGATAAGGCGTGGGGGCCGCCTGGTCGGCGGCCCACGCCAGGGCTTCGCGCTCCTGGCTCGGCCAGGTGCGCTGTTCGAAGTCGGGATAGCCGGCCGTCAGCGCCGCGGCGCGCCGCCGGCCCTCGGCGTTGATGCCCGCCAGCTGGGCGGCGCGCAGCTCGTCCAGCGTGCGCGGATCGATCCAAACATGCGTGGGCCAGTCGAAGACGTGCGCAGCGCTCGGCCGGGGCGGCATCGGCACCCACGTCTCCGCCACCAGGTCGCGGTAGTGCGCCTCGCTCGGGGGCAGCTCGTCCACCACGGTGCAGCCGGGTTCGGCATGCGGGCGCTGCGGCGCCATGGTGCCCATGAGCACGCGGCCGCAGGCGTCGACGACGGAGTAGGGCGCGAGCATCGTCAGGCCTTCTTCTTCGCGATGAAGAGCAGCACCGTGATGTGGCCGCCGTCCGTGGTGGTCGCGGTGCAACCGTGGCCGCCTTCGGTGCAGGTGAAGACGCTGCCCATGGAGCCCGAGGGGCTGCGCCAGGCATTCGAGCCGCCTTCTCCAACGTCAATCCACTGGGCTTCCTGGTACACGGTGGCGTCAGGCGCCCCGGTGAGCGTGCGCACGTGGACGGCGGGCGTGGTGGTCTGGCTGTCCGTCTGGCGGAAGAAGGCCAGCGCCATCACCTCCCACACCTGGCCCGCAGGCACGGTGAAGCCGATGGACACGGTGCTGTAGCCCACCGCCCACGCGGGCTGGATGATGGCGTTCCCGGCCACCTTCAACGTGCTGATGTCGGCATCCCGAATCCGCGCCACGTCGATGTACGTCACGCCGTCCTCGACCTTGAAGGGGGCGAAGAGCCCGGTGCCGCCCAGGTCGTTGGCCACCCGGAAGCTGCTGGCCAGCACCACCACCTCGCTCTGCACGTCGCTGCCGCCGCTGGAACTGCTCACACCGATGCGGATGCCGGCCATGGCTCGCTTGCCCGTGCTGCCCACGATCTCGGTCTTGATGAGCGACTGCGCCGCCAGGTTGCCGTCCAGCGTGGCAATGGTGGTGCTCTGGCTGCTCACCGTGGCCGACAGCGTGCCGATGGGCCCCACGCTGCTGGTCAGATAGGTGTTGTTCTGCGCCACGGCGGAATTCACCGTGGCCTCCACCTCGATCTGGTTGACGTACGCCGCCTCGATGTCGTCGACGCGGGCCACCACCGTGGTGATGCTGCTGGCCAGCGCCGTGTCGGCCGTGGCGCGCACCGTCTTCTCCTCCAGGATGTCCGCCCGGGCCTCGTCCAGGCCGACGCTCAGCAGACTGATCTGGCTGGCCATGGCTTCGTCCGCCGTCACCAGCAGCTCCACCTGCTCGACATACAGCGCGTAGTTGTTGTCCACCTTCGCTTCGAGGATGTTCACCTGCCGCTTCGTCTGCTTGCGGGCCTCGCTCACGGCGGCTTCGCTGCGCAGCACGCCGTTCAGGCCCAGTGCGGCCAGCTCGTCGCGGAACTGGATCGCCAGCGTGTCCACCCGCTCGATGTACTGCCCCAGCTCCGGAATCTGGTCGAAGTAGGGCAGCAGCATCACCGAGCGCGAGCCCCAGTCGCTCGTGTTGCCGGCCACGTCGACGGCCTGCACGTGGTACCAAACCAGCACGTCGCTGTCGGGCTCCATGCGCTGGAGCGACGTGGCCGGCGTCCGGCCGACTTCTTCGGCCGTCGCCTCCAAGTCGCCCAGCTTCACCACGTAGCGCGCCACCGGCTGGGTGGTGCGGCAGTCCTGCCACGCCAGGTTCACCGTGCGGCCCATGGCCACGCCGGCGACTGTGGGCGTGTCGGGGTCCAGCACTTCGAGCGTGGCCGAGACAGGCGTGCTCACCTCGCCGGCCGTGTTCTTGTGCTGGGCCCACACGCGCAGCGTGCCCGCCGGCATCCAGCCCAGCCGCCACGAGTCCGCCTTGCCCTCGAAGAGCGGCACGCCGTCTTCCCAGGTGTCGCCCTTGCGCAGCGCCGTGGTCGACCAGTCCACGCCCGCCAGGGCCTGCGGCAGGGTCCAGCTGGCGTAGATCCCGTCATCGCCGACCGTCAGCGCCAGGCCGGCCACGTCCTCGGGCTGCACGGCGGCCACGTGATAGGTGATGCGGCCGGCCTCGCCGGCACGCCCCAGGCTGTCGAAGACGCGGATCTCGATCTGCCAGGTCTGATCGCGCTGGGCCTGCAGCGTGTACGACTGCACCACCACGTCGCCGGCGACCTGGCGCAGCTCGGCACCGTCCACGCCCACCCACACCTGGGCCACGGCGAAGGCGCCGCGCACCTCCCACAGCACGTGCAGCAGGGTCACCCACGCTTCGCCCTGCCGCTCCTGCTCCGGCACCACGCGCAGGGCCTGCACCTTGGGCAGGTCCTGGGCCAGCAAGCTGTTGTCCGGCGGCGGCGCATAGATGCCGTTCCAGACGTAGTTCCAGAACTCGGGCGACTCCGGCACCAGCGACACCTTGGCGCCGTCCAGGTTGCCCTGTGGCGACACGTCGGCCACGCGCAGCTTCTGCCCGGGGGTGGCCTTGAAGTCGTAGATCCAGACGGTGTCGTGCGCGGGGTTGTCGGCCGTGCCCGGCAGCGCGGCGCCGGCCGGCCAGGCGCCCGCCAGCACCAGGGTGCGCGTCTCGCCCGTGAAGGCGGCCACAGCGAACACGCGGTAGCCGGTCTCCCCAGGAAGGCGAAGCCCCACGTAGCGGCTGGTCGCGCCGGTGGGCGAGACGGCCGGCACCAGGTCATCCAGCGTCAGCGTCACGATGCCGCCGCCGTCGCGGCTGAAGCCATTCAGGCGGCCGCTGTAGCCCCACTGGGTCAGGTCGTGGCTTACCGCCATCACGGTGCCGCGGCGGAACACCAGGTGCTCCAGGTCCACGTCGCAGGCCACAGTCTTGCGCTGGTAGACGTTCTGGGCCATCGCAAAGCGGGCCAGCAGCGCGGCATGCGCCTCGGTGGTCACGCCCTGCAGCTGCACGCGCGCCGTCTGCGTGGGGTTCACCACGCCCGGGGCCAGCACGCGGATGCTCTGCCAGGTGTGTTCCCGCTCCCGGTCGAAATACTGGTACTCCAGCTCGTCGGCCGTGGCCAGCGTGTCGTAGGTCACGCTGAAGCTCTTGGCCTTGATCGTGCCCATGTTCAGCACGCCCTCGATGGGATCGTCGTCGCTGAACCAGATCACGCCCAGCTTGCCGGTGTGCCAGCTCTTGGAGCCCATGCCCGCCGCGGCGATGGTGTCGATCAGGTCGCCGATCGACATCGTCTCCTGCAGGAAGAAGTCGAACTTGAAGCCCTTCACCGCGCAGAACACCATGAAGCCCTTCAGGCTCTCGATGTCGATCTGCTCGTCGGGCAGGCCCAGGCCGGCCACCAGCTCGCCGTCCTCGTAGATGCCGCGGGCCAGCATCAGGATCTGCGCGCCGGGGTTGGACAGGCCGTTATCCCGGTTCGTGGCCGTGGTCCAGGCGGCGCCGTTCCAGAAGGGGATGGAGCGCGCCACCGCCATCCAGTTGAGCGTGTCCACGCTGCCGTTGAGCTGCCCACTGGCCTTGATCTGCAGGCCCACGCGGCCTTGGCCGCCGTAGCTCGCCGTGTCCTGCTGGTAGCTCTTCAGGCCCACCCAGGTGGTGACCATCTGCACGCTGCTGAAGCCGCTGGGGTAGTCGGCGTTGAACTTGCGCACCCGCACCTCGTACTGCCCCAGCGGCACGCTGCGGCGCAGAGTGTGGCGGGCCGGCTTGCTGCCGTAGGTGCCCCAGGCCACGGCGTCGTTCTCGTTCACCCCGTCCCAGAAGCGCGTCCAGTCGCTGCCGCCCACCGGGCGGAACTCCATCTGCAGCTCGATCACCAGGAGGATGAAGAGCCCGTTCTGCGGATTGGTGGCGGTTCCGATCAGCTCGAAGTCGAGCGCGATCTGCATCGTGTTCGGGCTCGTGGTCCGCATCACCCACGCGCCGGGCCCGCCTTCGGCCGTCAGCACCGCGCCGGCCACGGTGTCCACGTTGCCGTACATGGCTGGCAACCCGGTGTTGCCCGTGCTGAAGCCGTCATAGCTCAGCGTCACGCCGCTGTAGCCGTCGATGCTGGTGGAGCCCAGGCGCAGGCTGTGCACGTGGCCGCAGTTCAGGCCGGCATGGAAGACCTGGAGCAGGTATTGATCGTCGCCCTCGAAGAACACGAAGGGCTGCGCGGCCAGGTCGGGCACGCAGTAGGGCTCACCCAGCACCAGGCCCATGGGCTCGAAGGGGCGCGTGCTGTTGCGGCCGCCCTGCAGGCTGTAGGTCAGGCCCTGGGTGGCGTTGCTCAGCTGCTTCTGGGCCTTGGGTGCCAGCAGCTTCGAGACGATCATGGAGCCAGCGATGGAGAAGATCGCCGTCCACCCTGCTGCGCCGATGCCCCATGTGCCCGCCATAGCTGCGCCGGCGTAGGGCGCGAATATCGCGATCACGATGGCCGCGATGTAGCCGATGTACTCCTTGCCGGGCGCCCGGCGCGCCTCGATCAGCATGCCCGGCTTCGGCCTCAGCCGGTGCCACATCGCCGGCGGCACGGCCAGGCCGCCCACAGTCACCGCCCAGCGCTCGGCCGGCAGCACGCCCTGGCGGGCCAGCAGGTCGGCCAGCGTCTCGCCCGGCACCAGGGCCGCATGGCGCACGTCCAGCACGCGCTGGCCCGCCAGCGTGATCGGGTGGGGCGTGACGATCAGCGCCGGCACCTTGGCCGCCTGCACGGCCTCCGGCGCGTCGGGTGCGTCCGGCACCACCCGGGCCTGCACCTCCAGCACGTCGTCCGGGTCCGGCCGCCTCACAGTGCCTCCCGCCACTGGTAGAAGCCTTCCACGCGCATGCCGCGCCGGCGCAGGTCCGCCAGCCGCTGCAGGTGGGCCGAGCCCAGGGCGTGGCTGTTGTGCAGCACCCAGGTCTCGCCGGCGGACTGGAACACGGTGCCGATGTGCCACAGCTCCGCGCCCGCGTCGTCGGCGGTCAGCAGCAGCACGCCGCAGCCCGTCTGCGGCGCCTCGATCCGGTCGGCCAGCTCGTCGCGCAGCGCGCGGATCTGCGCCGCCTGGCCGCGGGCCCCCATCGGCCGGCGCCGGTGCAGCGGCAGGGTCACCAGTCGGTCCCACAGCTCCCACTGCACCTTCACGGCCAGGTCGGCGCAGTCGAACTCTCCATCCAGGTAGGGCAGGCCCACGTAGGCCTGGGCGCGCCGGAGCATCTCGTCCATGCCCATCACCCCGGGAAGACGGCCGGCGCCGTGCGCGGGTCGAAGCGCACGCGCACCGCCGGCAGGCGCATCACGTCATCCGGCCCCATCGACGCGGAAACGCTCTGCACGGTTGCCCGCACCGACGACAGCGGCGAGGTGAAGGCGTATTCCACCGTGTCCGGCGAGCCGCGGTACACGATGGAGATGGTGGCCGTCAGCACCGCGCCCGGCGGCAGGCGTTCCAGCTCGGCCGTCAGTTCGCGGCCCACGTTGTCCACCTGCAGCTGGGCGCGCGGGATCTCCTTGCTCTTGTCCTGCGGCAGGGTCACCGCAAAGGGCAGGGCGATGTAGTCGATGCCGCGGCTGGTGAGCCCGCGCGTGTCGTTGACGATGTGGACCGGCCCCGACAGGGAGGGATGGTCGATGTCCAGCAGCACCAGCATGCCGCCGGTGTCGTCCACGCGCTGCAGGGCGCGCACAGTGCTGGGAGTCAAGCTCATGGCCCGGCACCTTAGGTGCCGCGGCAGGACGAAAAAAGGGGGCCAATCGGCCCCCAGAGTGCACGGCGTGCCGGCGCTATTCGCCCGCCGGCGGCCCCTGGAGTGGCGCACCACCCAGCTCGAAGCCCTCGAGCACCGCCTGGGTGTGGGCCATGGGCTCGGCCGCCTTGGTGGACTTCCAATAGGACCGGTTCATGAGCTTCGGCGCCTGCGGATGGTCCGTGGCGTGGATCATGTAGTACATCACCCGACCTTCGCTGCCGCGGTCGTGGATGGGCCACGCCAGGGCCTTCTTGTAGCCCAGCTCCCGCTGAAAGCGGTCCACGAACAGCTCGGCCACGTCGACCTGCCGTGCATTCCGCACGATGTCCACGTCGTCACGGCCCCACCAGGCCCGCAGCTTGTCCTCCTGCTTGGTGGTTCGCGACATCGCCCGGTTGAGCCAGCCTACGGGCACGAAGTAGAACAGCTCGATCTTCGACAGCGACTTGTAAGCCGCCAGCTTCTCCACCGTCTTCCACTGGCATTCGAAGGTGCGCTGGTCCAGCAGGCAGAAGGTTGCCTCGCGCTCGCCGATGTTGTCTGGGGTCAGGATCGAGTCGACCACCACGTTGAAGTCGCCGCCGAGGATCTCGATCTTCCGCTTGTCGCCGGCGTCCCGGCGCTCCTGCTTCAGTTGTTCCAGGCGGCCCACCTGGGCGGGGGATAGATCGCAGAGCATGAAGCGCCTGATCCATGGCGGCTTGATCTCCAGCACACGCTTGGCCGACCAGGAATCGTCGTTGTATTCCTCGACCTGGGGGCCGGCGAAGCCATCGATGTACGTCCCATGGTGCGTGACCATGATGAAGTGGTAGACGTACTGCTGAATCAGCTTCGACTTGTTCTCGGTCCACACCGGATAGCCATCGAAGGCGCTCTTCCGGAAGGTGGACGGCATCTCAACCACGCCGCCGGCAGTCTGCGGCGGGTCGGTCAGCTCGTCGGCGTCGAAAAGCTTCAGGCTGTGTGTGTCAGGCCCCTTGTCGCGGGGAATTGATCCCATGTGCGTCCTCGAAGAATGCGCCCTGCGGCGGTCTTGCCAACACTGACGACAGGCACGGCCTCTCTACCGCGGTAGAAGCGGACGACCTTCTTCTCCGGCAGGCCTTGCGGAAGTGCAAGGGGATCGACCGGAGCCCAGTGCCCCCATTGCTTGAAGTGAAAGGGCACGCCCGCGTCGGCACACTGCTTCTGCAGCGCCTCCGGCCACGCTGGGTTCATCGGTCTTGCACCGTGCCCGCTCTCACCACCCGCAATCACCCAGTCGACACGCACGCCTGCGGCATTCGGCTGCAGGTAGGCGGTCAGATCCAACTCACTTAGAAGGGGCTCGCACGACACGAAGCGCACCGAGGGCGTGTCGAACTCGAGCAGGTAGCGCAGCCGCTTCTTGGCGTATTCGGCGTTTTCCACCGTGGTGCCGAGCCACACGTGCTTTGGCAACTTGTAGCCCTTGGGCAGCAGCTTCTTCACCAGGTGGATGCGCTTCGTCAGCAGCAGCCAGTCCAGCATGGGCGTGGCCTCGATCAGGTCCAGCAGGCGCTTGCGGGGCTCGATCAGGTCGTCGCGGTTTTCGAACACATCCGCCATGGAGGCGCAGAACACCCGGCGGCGCACGCCTTCGGCCTCCGCGTCGCGGTTCCACTTCAGCGGTTCTTTCCAATGAGCGTCGCCGAAGAAGCGGCGGCCCGTTTCGGGGCCCCAGACGTCCGAGCCAACGCGCTTGGCCCAGGCTTCGGCGTAGCAGTGATCGCAGGCCGGCGACACCTTGACGCAACCCCACCAGGGGTTGAACGTGTGGTGCGTCCACTCGATGCGTGAATCCTTGGCCATGTTCAGTCCAGTCTATGTGTTGGGGGCACGGCCGCTATCGGCCGAAAGGTAGGGGCGCCGCCGCCATTGTCCGGTGAGCAGCGCGGGCGGCGCTCCCAGTCGGATCAGGCCGCAGCGCCCTTCGTGGCGTTGGCCAGTGCGCCGGCGCGGGCGCGCCAGCCTTCCACGTTGAGCATGGCCGCCAGGTCGGCCGCCACGTTGTCCATCGACAGGCAGATGGGCTCCACCAGCTCGCGCAGGTTGCCGGCCTGCAGCTCGTGGCCGGGGGCGCAGCCCTCCAGCAGCTGGGCCAGGCCCTGCAGGGCGCTGCTGGCCCGGGCAGCGTCGTCAGTGACGCCGGAGAGCATGTCGATCAGCTCGATGCTGAGCTGCCGCTGGATCTTGGCGGGGTAGGACTTGAAGGGGGAGGGAGCCCTGACGGACTCGGTGGCGGTGGCAGTGGTAGCCATGGTGTGGCCTCGCAGATGGTCGATTTGCTACAACCACCGCTCCCGCTGTCAAACGAGGGCGGCGGCTCGAACGGGTTGACAGACCGGGACCACTTGCGTAAGCCGGCAGGGCGTGAGCCCTCCCGCCGAGCCGCCAAAACTGGGGCGCGAACGAAAAAGCCGCATTTCAACAGGAAGCGTTGATGCGGCCGACGCGGCAGTGATCTTCGAGCTGTCAAACTCGGCCTGATTCACCATCAGGCACTGCGACTTTACTGCATTAAAGTCGCAGTGATCAACTAGGAGAGGGAACGTTCATGAAGCTGTGGAGGCTGCTGGGGGCTGTTCTCGCTGTCGTTGCGCTGGCGGGATGCGCGGTGGGGCCCGTCGATGCGCAGAGGCTCCAGCAGAGTGCCGCAGATGCGCTGCCCGTCGCAGACAACGCGGTGCGCTTCGTCTCGCCCGTTGAATGGCACGCGAACACGCGCGGCTTCAGCGATGCCAGAAATCTCCGGATGGCTTCGTATCCGAAGTCCGGCGTGATCGTGCTGACGAATCAGAGCATCTACATCGAGCAGTGGGACTCGGATCGCTTCAGCATCCTGAAGCGCATCCCCATTGCCCGGCTGATCGAAGCCTCCATCGACACCTTCGGAGGTGGGGACAGACTGGTGCTGCAGTTGGATGACTACGAGACGCACACCTTCCTGTTCGTCGACAGCTTTTCCATCGTCGTGTCTCGCGGCAAGGCAAGAGAGTTCTGGGCCCTGATGCCGTCGGCGATCAGAAAATAGGGCCTGGGCTACAGCACGGCGCGCAGGTACTCCACCGTCACCTGCCGCTTGCTACGCGCCCAGGTGCCCGTCGCCGGCGTCAGCGCGCCCAGGTCGCCGCCCACGATGCGGGCCTGCACCACGGTGCCGGTGCGTGGGTGGGTGAAGTCGAACCAGGCCAGGCCCTGGCTGTAGAACCAGGTCTCGAAGTCCGCCGCGGCCTGGGCCGTGTTGAAGAACAGCGTCACCGGCACCTCGGTGAGCGCGTCGGCGGCAATGCGGCGCTGCTTGGGCACGCCGCGCTCCATCTCGCTGCGCAGCATGATGGGCGCGGGCTTGTCGGCGCTGTCGGTCCAGCTCAGCCGGACGTAGTCGTGGGGGAAGGCTGCCATGGTCAGCCCACCGCCGTCGACAAGCCGTAGCGGCTTTCCATCGCCCGGCTCATGGATCCCTGGCCCGTGGCCACGCGCTCGGCCATGCGGCCCTCCAGCTGGTCCAGCACCATGTCGATCTGCAGGCCCTGGTCGGTGCGGCGCTGCTGTACCGTGGCGCTGACGGGCTGGCCGTTGTTCGTCACGTTCACCTGCACCGGCAGCGTGACGGCGCCGGCGCCAGCCCCGTGCACGCCCACGCCCAGGGAGCCGTCCGGGCCGCGCTTGAGCGGCATGATGGCCTCGGGCCCGGCCTCTGCGAACACGCCGGCGCCCTTGGCGAAGGCGAAGAACTGCGGGCTGCTGTAGACCTGGCTGCTGAAGGCGGACAGGGAGGGCGAGGTGTAGACGCCGCCCTTGGCGTTCTTGGTCGGATCGGCCAGGATGTTGTTGACCAGGTTGTCCATGCCGGCCTGAGTCTTCGGCCCATACGTGTTGTTGATGCTCATGCCGGCTTCGTCGCCAAGCCATCCGGAGGCGGCGCCCATGATCGACTTCAGCACGCCCGACATGGCCGCGCGGGTCTGGATCCGGATGATGTCCGCAATGATCGAGTTGGCCAGGCTCTTGAAGTCCAGCTTCCCGGTCTGGGCGAACTTCACCAGTGCATCCTCCATGCCCTTGAAGGCGTTGGTGAAGGCGGCTTCGGTCTGGCCGGCCACGTCGGCGGCGCTCGTCTGGTAGTTGTTGAAGGCCTGCAGGGCGCCCAACGCCCAGTTGCCTTGCCGCTCCTTCAGGCCGGCGTAGTAGGCGTCGTGATCCGCCAGCGACTTCTTCAGGGCCAGCTCGATCTCGCGGGCTTCAGCCTGGTAGGCGGCCGAGCCCATCCAGCCGCCCTTTGACGCGCGCTCGGTCAGGTCCTGCTGCAGCTTCACATACCGGTCCTGCAGGTTGAAGGTGGATTCGAGCTGCTCACGCGCCTCGCTGCCCAGGCCGAAGACGGCCAGGCGGCGGTCGTATTGCTGGGTGAGGTTGCGCTGCAGCTCCTCCCGGTTCGCGCGCAGCCCGATCAGCGCCTGCTCGGCGCGCTTGGCCACCTCTTCGCGCTCCTTCTCCTTCTTGGCCTGGGCGTCCTTGATCGCCACCAGGCGCTCGGCCAGCACGTTCTCCTTCAGCTGAGCCTCGATGAGGCCTTCGGCCGCCAGCAGGCTCTTCTGATCGGCCGTCAGGACCTTCTTCTCCTTGAGGTCGGCGATCAGCTGGATGAACTCGGCCTGCTTGCGCTGGGCTTCGGTCAGGCGGTCGGTGCTGGCCAGCTGCGCCAGCGTCGCCGCATTGGAGTCGCGCAGGCCCTGCAGATAGCGGGTGGCTGCGTCGTCGGTGTAGGCCTTGGGGGCGCTGCCTTTCTCGGCCGCGGCCTCGCGAGCCCGGCGCACCTGCTCTTCGATGTCCTTCTCGGGCAACTTCATCGCGCGGCCGGTGGTGCGAATGTTGTCGATCTTCTTTTCGAGCTGCTCCTGCTTGGTCAGGTTGGCCTGAACGATCTTGCTCCACTCCTGATCGGCGGCTTGATAGGCCTTCACCTCGCGAGCGCGGTCACCCTCCGCGGTCGCGGCGCGGCGTTGCAGCAGCTCTACCTCCTTGAGGGCGGCCAGTTGCGCCTGCAGGCCTGCGAGGCGAGTCTGGCCGCTGGCCGAGCGGCCTTCGGTGCCTGTCTGGATGCCGGAGATCTGCCGTTCGAGCGTGGCGATCCTCTCGTTCGTGGACGAGGTTCGGCCGATGCCCAGCATTGCGTCCCATGCCTCCATGGCCCCGTCGCGCACGGCGCGCCAGGCCTTGGTCATGATCCCGGCGTTCTGTTCGACCTGGCGGGCCCGGGTGCTCAGCGCCTGCGCGTAGGCCTCTTGGGCAACAGCGGCAGCGGCTTCCTTCTGGCCCTGTTCCTCCAGGTCCCGGATCCGCTTGTAGGTGCTGATGGAGAGATAGTTCATCTGCTCGTTCAGCTTGGCCGAGGCCTTGGCCGGGTCCTCGCCCAGCCGCACGTATTCCTTGACCGTGTTGGAGATGGCCGTGCCCGTGGCGCGCTCCCATGCGATGGCGGCCACGCCGAGCTTCTCGAACTCGTTGCCGGCGATCTGCCCGCTCGCCGTCAGCTGCTGCAGAACGTCGATGGCTTTGGACTCGGTCGAGATCACCTTGTCCATCCTGGCCGCCATGTCCAACATCTGGGCGGAGGTGGTGCCGGCGTAGTTGCCGGAGAGGATGAGCGCGTCGGCGAGGCCGCGCACTTCGTCCTTGCCCTTGGAGGCCGCATAGCCCACCAGCGCCACGCCGGCCGCGGCCGCGGCGCCGATGCCCACCATGGCGCCCAGCGACAGGTTCAGGCCGCCGGCGGCGTTCGTGAGCGTGCCCAGGCTCCCGGCAGCGCCCTGCAGGTTGCCGGAGGCGAGGTCCTTGCCGAGCTGGACGGCCGCCTGGCCCGCCTGGCCGAGCTGCTCGCCCATCTCGCGCATGGTGGGCGCGGCCTTCTTCGCGTTCTTGTCGGCCGTGTCGAGGCGGCCGCTCATCTCGTCCAGGTTGCGGGCCAGGTTCTTCACCTGGTCGCTGGAGAGCTTCATGCCGTTGGCCAGCTCGACCGTGCCATCGGCGCGGATGATGATTCCGACTTCTTCGACCTGGCTCATGGGCCTCCTTCAATCGCTGGCCAGCACGTCCAGCACCTCGTCTTCGATCATGTCCAGCCGGTGGGCCTGGGCGTCCACCTCGTCCTGGCCCTTGGGGCCGAGCCGGGCCCGCAACTGAGCCCAGTCCAGTCCCACCCAGCCGCCGAGCGGCGCCAGCCGCCAGCAGCGCTGCACGCGCCAGAACAGCGCGATGGCGGGCCAGTTCTCCGGCCACACCGCGAAGGGGCCCGGCGCTGCCGGCGTGTCGTCGCGTCCGCTGTCCTCATCGGCCCAGGCGCCTGCGGCCTCCCACGTTGCCTCATCGATGCCCCAGCGCTGCCGCTCCCTTCGGTCGGCCTCGGCGTCGCGCTTGGGCCGCCTGGCACTGCGGGCCCAGTGCCGGGCGGCCGCCCTCAGTTTTTTTCGGCGGCCACCCCGCGCAGCGCCGCCAGGTAGGTCGCCACCACCGCCGCCGGCGCGCGGTCGACGGCGAGGATGCGGGCCTTCAGCGCAGCGTCGCTCGGCAGCCAGTCGCCGTCATCGCCGCGCACGTCTTCGACCGCGATCAGGGCGTCTGCAGCCAGGTCGGCGTCGGTGCGCGGCTTGCCGCCGGGGGCGAGCCATTCCGCCAGATCTTCGGCGCGGCGGTACCGGAACACGCCCGTGAAGGTGGCGAACACGTAGCGACCATCGGCGGGCACGGGCACCTTGACCTCCCAGCGGAAGTCCTTGGGCTCCACGAGGGCGAAGAACGGGGTCTTGTCGTCAGGCATGGTCAGGTGAGGGTGATCAGGTACTGGTCGTTGCCGGCCTGCGGCTTCAGGTTGTAGGTCGCCGTGACCATCAGGATGCCGCGGTCCTCTTCCTCGGAGAGGGTTACCAGCTGCGCCGCGGCGGCGCCGAACGCCACGCGGTTGCCGGCGACCTGGCCGTGGGTGAGCGACAGGGCACGCACCTGGTTCGTCTCCAGGTCAGCGTAGACGCTGGACTGGGCCACGGTGGGCAGCTCGAACTTCAGGATGGCCTGCGCCTCGGCGTCGGTGGGCACCACGTCTTCGGCGCCAGCGAAGTTGCGGTAGCTGTTCTGCCGGCCGGCGCGGATCTCGACGCGCTGGCACTTGAGCGCCAGGGCGCCCAGGGTGACCACGCTGTTGCTCTTGTTGAAGCCCTGGGGCTTCTGCAGCGTCGGCATCGTGGCGGCCGGCATGGCCTGGTCGGTCGGCGTTTCGTAGGTGCCGAGCAGCGAGAAGTTCGCGCGGGGCACCTTGCCTTCCTCGAACACCCAGTTCACGTCGCCGCGGCAGTAGGTCATGCGCCGCAGGAAGCCGTCGTCGTTCACCAGCAGCGTCGCCGCCTCCATCGCATCGGAGACGGGGTTGAACACCACGCTGGTGGCAGCGGTGACGACGGCGGCGTGGCCGGCGGCGCGGTACATGGCCAGCAGCGGCGCCGGCAGGTTAGTGCCCAGCGGCGTGCCGCCGCCGACCACGGGCAGGGTGAAGCTGCAGCGGCGCGACAGGCTCACGGTGAAGCTGTCCTTGGCGCCGTAGTAGCCCGCGGCGTACTTGAACTCGTCGGTGACGGGCTCGGCGGCGTTGTCCCACTTGAAGTCGACGGCCATGAGGGCGTCGGTGGCCGGGTTGGGCACGGCCGGCGTGCCGGGCGTGGCCTCCACCTTCACCTGGACGAGGCGGCGGTTAGTTTTCATCGCTGGTTCCTTCGGGTTGTGCGGTGGGCGCCGGTGGCGCCGCGGCGGGGTCGGGCAGGCCCTCCAGCTGGGTCAGGGTGTTCGCGGCGGGGTCGAGCTGGTAGACGCCGCCGCGGTCGGGTACCGGTGCACCCGGTGTGGCGGTGGAGGTGTCGGGGCTGGTTCTCTTGGGCATGGGTCTTCCTGGAAGTGCGAAGGTGCTCAGGCGGCCTTCTTGACCTTCTCGACGGTGCGCAGGCTGCCCAGGCCCAGCATGCCCAGCAGTAGGGGCCACAACTCGGCGGTGTCGATTTCGGGCAGGGTCACCGGATGGCCGATGGCCTGGCACAGCATGAACAGGGCGGGGCCACCGATGTACTTGAAGGCCACGGCCAGCCCGCACGTCCAGCCGACGAAGGGCCGCCAGCCGGCGACGAAGAGGCGCGTGCTGGCGGCCTCGATCCGGTTGACCTCCGTTTGGGCCGTGGCCATGGCCACGTCGGCCTTGAGCTGTTCCAGGTCCCCTTGCTGGGCAAGCTCGACCAGGCGGAGCTTGGCGGCGTCGGCGGCCGTCTTGTCCGGCAGCACCTTGTCGAAGATCTGCGTGATGAACGGCAGGAGCTGAAGCAGGGCGCCCATGGTCAGCCTTTCGCGGCCGCGTACGCGGCGGCCAGCTTGGTGTCGTAGCGGTTGGCGGCGTATTCGGGGCCGTTGTAGCGGCGCGCGAAGTCGGCCCAGCGGTGTTCGCGTAGCTCGTCGGCCAGCCCCTCGGAGGCGATGAACTCCACGAAGGCGTCCAGTTGGTCACCCTCGCTGCGGTACATCGCGTTGATGAAGGACTGCAGGCTGCTGAAGCCACAGGCCTCGTAGTTGAAGCCCATGATCTGGAACCGCCCCCAGCTGGCCGACTGCAGAGCCATGGGACGGTCAAGAGCGGCGGCGCGGGCCAGTCTGTCGTGTTCCGCCGCTCCGCCGATGTAGCCGCCGGGCTTGGGGCTGCTGATGTCGGGGTAGCTCGCGTCGTAGGCCCTGCCCGTTCGTCTGCTGAACTGATGCCGCTCGAAGAGGATCACCGGCCGGCCATCGGGCAGGAAGCCGCCGCGGGGTGCCTCCACCTGGCACACGGCCTGGATGGCGGCGATCTCGCAGCCCAGCGTGGCGGCGGCGCGGGCGAAGTCCGCCGGCGTCAGGACGGGCTTCATCGTTTGGCCCCCGTGTCCGCCGCGCGGCCGCGCAGGATGGCCACGCCTTCCTTGATGTCGTCGACGGTCTTGCGCAGCTCGCGCATGTCGGTGCGCAGATCCTTCAGCGCGTTCTCCTGCGCCAGGTCGGCACGCTCGGCGGCCAGCTTGTTGGCGGTCACCTCCACCTTCTGCGTCTCCAGCTCGCTCTTGAGGGCGGCGTAGCCCATCACCATGCCGACCACGAGCACGCAGATCTGCAGGATCGTCCCGGTGTTGATGGTCGGGTCGAACTTCATGAGGCGCCTTTCCTCGGAATGCGGGGTGTCGTCGGTCATACGTGCCTCAGTTCGAAGCGCAGGGCAAACCAGCCGATGGGGTGCTCCATCTGCTGGCTCTGCGTGTACTCCAGGGGGTAGGCGCTGCCCAGGCCGGGCGGGTGGGCCTGGCCGAACCAGCCCAGCACCTCTTCGAGCAGCGCCGTTTCGGCCCGCTCCGTCTCGATGGGCTTTTCCTTCTCGCCCACCTGTACGTAGCCCACGATGGAGCCCTTGACGGTGCCCAGTTCGCCCTCGCGGCCCTGGTAGTTGGCAAAGCTGCCTCCGCCGGCGGCGACGACGCACACCACGCCCTTCTGCAGGTCCTTGATCGGGATCTGGGCGGGGTCCAGCAGCGTGCGCTGTACCACGCGGGTGGGCAGCAGCGTCTGCATGTCGGTCTTCATCAGCTCCAGCAGCGTGTCGCGCTGGCTCACGCGGGCCGAGGTCATGACGTACCCCCTGCGCCGCTGCTGGCCAGCACCACGCGGCGCAGGGCTTGCGCCACGCTGCCGGCGAGCTCGCGCGCCGTGGGCTCCACGAAGGGCGTGGCCTGGGTGCCGCGGCGCCGGATGTGCCAGGCCAGGCCTTCGTAGCGGTCGCGCAGCTCGCGGCTTCGGCCAGCCGCGGCCCGGGAACCGCGGCGCGGGGTGCGTGTGCCGGCGAAGGCGCGGCGCTCCAGCCAGCGGACCAGGTCGGTGGCGGCCGGATCTTCGAAGCGCGGAATGGGGCCGGGGCGCGTGCCGCGCTCCCGCCAGCCGGCATAGGGCATCGCGGGCCGAATGGCGACCGTGTCGCCCTCCAGCACCGGGCGGATGCTGTTGGCCAGCAGCGACTGCGCCTTGGGGGCCAGCTCGCGCATGCGCACGGCCACGCGGCCGCCCTGCACCAGCATCTCCCGGCGCACGGCGCCGGGCAGCGCCGCGGCGCGGGCGGCGATGCGGGCCGCGGCCTCGTGTGCGTTGTGCTGCACGCCGGACATCAGCGGGTCTCCTTGAAGACGCGCAGCAGCTGCTCGTACAGCGCGGCCGGCGTGCTGTTGCGCGCCACGCCGCTCACGCCGTCACGCATCTGGACGGGCTTGCCGGCGTTGCGCATGGCCAGCTCGCGCATGGCCTCGACCTGAGCGCGCAGCAGCAGGAGGCCGCGATCGGCCTCGGCGATGGTGGTGTTCTCGGCTACCGCGCCGAGCACGTGGCGGCCGAAGTACCAGAAGCGGAAGCTGTAGCCCAGCGCGCCGATGTGCTTCCACGTCGGCGCGGGGTCGAACAGCAGCCACCACTGGCCATCGTCGCGCGCGGCGCTCACGCGGGGCAGGGCGCCGGGATAGCCCGGCTCCCAGGGGCGCGGCATGCACCGGTCCCACAGGTGCGTCTTGTAGGCGGCAAAGTCCGGCACGTTGGCCAGGCTGTACCGTGGCAGGCCAGCCTGCAGCTCCACGCCGCCCAGGCGCGTCAGGGGCCGCTTGGTCTCCATGTCCGGCAGCGCCTGGACCAGGAAGCGCTTGAAGGCCGCGTCGTCGTCGCTCTCGAAGACGGTCGCCGCATCGTGCAGCGTCTCCTTGAGGTCCGCGATCAGGTCTTCGAGCGACATCGTGCCGGCCATGGTTCTCCCCTGGTGCGCCTCAGGCGTCCGGGCCCTGCAGGGCGGCCAGTGCCGCGCGCGCCTCGGTCAGCTCGGCATCGGCGGCCGCGCGGGTCTCGGGCGTCGCGGCGGCCAGCAGGGCCTCGGCGTCCTTCACGCGCTGCTCCGCAGTGCCCAGCGCAGCGATGCGATGGGCCTCCTGCTCGGCCTCCAGCGCCTCGTTCGAGCGGCGCAGGCGCTCCGCGTCGATCAGGCCCAGCAGCGTGGTGCGCGGCGTGGCCTGGGCGCCTTCCAGCTCCGCCAAGCGGTCCAGGGCCTCCTGCTTGAGTGCAGACAGCTCCGGCTTGATGGCAGCGATCGACTGGGCGCGCAGCTGCTCCAGCAGCTCGTCCTGGGAGGCGGCGGGCGGCGGCTCGTCGGCGGGCGGTGGCGTGCGGTGCTCGGGCGGCAGGAACATCTCGTCGATGTCCCGGCCCTCGCCGGGCTGGATCATGCAGCCGCCCACGAACATGACCTCGCGGCCCGTGTTCTCGATGTACTTCTTGGCCATGGCGATCAGGCCACGCGCGCCACCCGGGCGCCGGCGCTGTACACGATGATGCTGGTCAGGCTGTTCTTCAGCGGCGTCGGGGTGTGCGACACCACCCACTGCGTGCCGAAGGCCTCCTGCTGGTCGGTGAACAGGCCCTGGGCGTTGCGCACCTGCTGCTGCTCCGTCATGGAGAAGGGCTTGACCATGCGGAACCGGGTGTTGCCGCGCTCGCCCACCATGATGCGGGTGTCGCCCATCACCAGGCCCGGCGCGCGCGGGTTGAAGGTGGGCACGCCCTTGGTGATGCCCACGCTGCCGTCCGGGCCCAGGCCCGTGGCCGTGCGCGCGCCGGAGGCAGTGAAGCTCTCGGCCTGCGTCAAGGCGTTGTCGAGCGCGCCGCTCATGATGGCCACGTTGGCCGTGTAGAAGCGGTCGTTCTCCACCACCACCTTCCGGCTGCCGATGGCGGTCAGCAGGCGGTCGTAGCGCTGCCGCACCGTCTCGCCGTTCACCGCGTCGGTGTCGAACAGCGAGCGGTTGGTACTGGCCTTGCCCACCACGGAGAGCACCCAGCCGTTGGTGGGTGCCACCACGGCGCCGGTCTGGTCGACGAAGCGCAGCTCGCCCAGGTTCCAGTCCATGACGTAGTAGAGGCCGTTGGCCAGGGCCGAGCCGTCCGCCGGCAGCACGTAGGGTGCGCGGGCCACGCCGTTGAGCGTCACCGTCAGCGGATTGACGGTGGCACCCACCTGATTGCCCTGGATGTCGTACATCGTGCGGGGGCGCACCACGGGGAACTTCGTGGTGACGAACACCGTGTTGTTACCGTTGACCTGGGCGGTCAGCACGTCGTTCAGGTCGGCCAGCACGGCCTCGTCGGCGCTGAAGACCAGTTCGTTGTAGTTCAGTGCCTCGGTGTCCTCGGCCACGATGCGGACGATGTTGCGCACGTTCTCGGCAACCGGGTCCCAGTCGATGGGGGAGGCGCTCATCAGCAGCTTCAGCTCGGAGCTGACCAGGTAGGCGAGCTTTTGCGGCAGGGGGCGGGCCTCTTCCTGCGTCTGGATCACGCCAGCGCGGCGGATGCCCTGGCCTTCGTAGCGGCGCAGCGCCGAGACTCCGGCGGCCGTCACGTCGCGGTAGCTGAAGGGCACCGTGATGACGTTCGCGAACGGCGCCGTGCCCACGTTGACCAGGTTCAGGCTGGTGAGCTGGTAGAGCGCCTCGCGCAGCACCGTGCGCTCGGCCACCACGGGCACCTTGACGTCGGCCACGCTGCCCACGCCGCCGGCGAGCATCTTGTGCTCCGCGTCCAGCTTGTGGCCGTGTTCGCGGTCGAAGGCGGCCAGGGCTTTCTCGGCGAATTCCTTGTTGGCCGCAAGCAGCTTGCCGCCGGTCTTCTCGAAGCGGACGGCCTCGCTCATGCCGGTGTAGCCCAGGCGCTTGTCCACGGTCTCCTGCAGCGACTTGATGCTGTTGCTGCTGTCCACGGCGATGCGGGCGCTGCCTGCGATCTCCACGTAGCCCAGCCCCTGCAGCTTGGCCTGCGCGGACAGCTGCTGCACCTGGCGCACCTGCAGGCCAGCCAGGGCCTTCACCTGGTCGTCGGTGCTGGCCACCGTGATGAGCGGCGCCACGGCATCGGCCAGCGCCTTGATCTCGGGCTCGGCCAGTTCCTTGAGGTCGGCCTTCAGGGTGTCGCTCAGGAGGGTGAGGCGGCCCTGCAGCTTGGTCTGGGCATCGGCCGCGGCGGTGTCGCGATCGGCCAGCGCCTTCTGCACTGCGGCGGCGACGTCGGTCTGGGGCGTGGCCAGGGTGATGGTGACGTTCTGCGGCGTGGGCTGGGCCGGGTTGCCCTGGCCGAGGGCCTTGAGCTGGTCGAGCACGCTCTGGCCGGCGGCGGCCCAGGTGTCGACGAGGGCCAGGCTCTTCACCTGGTCGCTGGCCGCGGCGTCGAACTGCTTCTTGGCCTCGGCCAGCAGCTTCGTCGCCACGTCGTCGGAAAGGCCCAGTGCCTTGTACTTGGCCTTGAGTTGGTCGAGATAGTTCACGTGCTGCTCCTGCAGTTCTCGAAGAAGGGAAGGGGAGATCGCCGTCCGTGCGGGGGCGTCGTGGTCGGCGTCGTCGGCCGACAGCTGGATCGGGTCCAGGCGCTTGATGACGGGGCGGGTGGTGAGGCCGGCGGCCAGAAGCGTGCAGCCGTGCTGCTTCTTGGTCTCGGGATCCTCGAAGGCCTCGTGGTACTCAGCGGACAGGTAGGCGAAGCCGCGGTCCTTGACGGCCTGGATGCCGAATGGCGTCCACTCCACCAGGGCGCGCAGCTTGCTGCCTTCGACGGCCAGCTTGAGCACCTTCGCGGCGGCGCCATCGCTGTGCCGGTGCGCGACGTCCAGGAAGATGTCCTGTCCTACGACGCGTGCGTCGAAGTTGCGCACCATCTGCTGCAGCATCGACAGCGTGATGCTGAAGTTGCCGTAGCGCGGGTCGGAGAAGTCGCCGGCCCGGGTGACCGTCACCCAGGACTGCGTCGCCCCATCGGCCAGCGTGATCGCCTGTGAGAGGAAGCGCACCAGCCCAGGCGTGGGCTTGTCATCCTCGGCGAGCCGGATGTGCCGCCCGGCCGGCGCTGCTGCAGAGCCTGCGAGCAGTGCTGCCGCCAGGGCGATGAGGGAGCGTTGTTTCTTCATGATCCAGTACCCGTTGCGGGCTGGATCATTCGGGCTTCATCGGGGCAAAAAAAGGGGGCCAACCGGCCCCCTGGATCGTCTTGAAAGCGGTTCGCCCACTACGGCGAACCCACCTGTTCCGCAGAACAGGTCCACCACTCGTGCGCAGTCAGAACAGACTCTGCAGGGCCTCCAACACCTTCCCGATCAGCTGAGACAGCATGGCGCCGCCGACAAGGCGGACAAGCTCAGGGCTCAGCATGACGCGGGAGGTTGCTGGACGGCAGTGCATACATGCAGCCATCCGTGCCTCCTTTCTGCTTAGGTTGTCGAAACATCCAGCAGAGGTGACACTCGGGGAGCCGACCAAGCCCGTCCGGGTGTCACCCTGATGGTTCCTCCTCCGAGGGCAAACCAGGCCAGTTCCTTAACCGGACCTGGCCTTTTTTGCGCCTGGGAGTTGGCAGCAATCATAAACAGGTTCCGGGCGGCAATTAAAGGTCTTTGACGTCCTAGATTTAAATAGTGCTCAATGAGGCCGAATCGAACCGAATCGTGATGGGAGTTGGACGGCCGTGAACTCTGGCGGACTGGCGTGGACGCGATGCGCCGGCGCTGCCCCGTCGTCTGGACGGTTGTGGTGTCAGTGCGGTCGCGAATTTCCGCACGGCGTGGCTACGGATTCGCGCGCATGCAGGCTTGCGCGCGCTGCTGCGGCGGCCCTACAGCGCAAGCACGGCGGCCCGGTACCGCGAGCACGGCGGCCCCACCGCGCGAGCACGGCGGCCCGGTACCGCAGGCACGGCGGCCGCACGGCGCGAGCATAGCGGCCCGGTACCGCGGGCACGGCGGCCGCACGGCGCGGGCACGGCGGCCCGGTACGGCGAGCACGGCGGCCCTATGCCGCGAGCGCGGCGGCCGTGAGCGCGGGCGCGGCGGTTCGGTTCGGGAGCCCTGTTTCGCTCGCGGAAATCGCTGTCTATTTTTGATTCTCTAATTAGAACTATCAAATGATTAATCAAACAATGCATCAAATTGGTTTTCAAATATTAGGTTAGAAATTCGTTCCCGCGAACCCAACGCCACTTGTCTACGCTTATCTACACTTGTTTTAGAGGGCCTAATTTTCGGAGCCCCTTCTTCGAGTCTGAAAATTCAGCGGCTGAAAACTTCGAAGTTTTCGCGACCAAAGTTGAAGAACTGCACCGCTTCGATGCGCAGGTACCGCGCTATTCGACTCGCCCGCGCACCGCGCGCAGGGGGCTGCGGATCATCCCAGTGCGAAGCAGCCCCTGGTCGAAGTAGCTCGCCTTGGTCTTGCCCAGGACGCCGTCGCGCTGTTCGGCAGTGAGCCGGCCCAGCGCCTGCAGGGGCGTCTCCTTGCCGGCGCGGTCTTGGTCGGTGATCTCGTCGGCAAACACCATCACGAGGAAGCTCAGCGTGTTGGGGTGCGCTGGCCATGGTGTCTCTTCCCGGGAGGGGTAGACACCTGGCCCAAGGCCGTGCAGGTTCTGCGTCGAGAGCAGGTCGCAGATGTCGGGGGCCGGATGGGCCGGGCTCAGCAGGTACCGAAAGCCCGCGAAGCCGGGCGTCTGCACAGCGGCGGCCATGTAGGCCTCGCCGTGGGCGCGGTTGATCTCGGTGCGCATGACGCGCTCGGCCTGAGCAAAGGCGCCGCGGTTGCGGTCGCCCAGCAGATCGCCAGCGGCCTGGGCCAGCTCGCTCGCGCGGCCGCGCATGACGCGCGCCGCGATGTCGCCTGGCACCTGCTCGCCCCGCAGGATGAACTGCTGCGCTGCCTGGGTTGCGCTGGTGCCCTGCACCACGGCCTGCTCGACGACGCGCGTCACGGCTTCGCGCGCGCCGCGGTTGAGGCGCCAGAGCCGATCGGACAGCACCAACCCATCGGCCTCTCGAAGGGAGCGGACGAAATTGACGGCGCTGGTGGCGATCTGGTCTGCCATGGCCGAGTCGAGCGGCGCCGTGCCGCCGCCCACGGCGGCCACGCCCTGGAGGGTGAACGGGCGCGCGCCCAGGCGGGCGGCGTCATCCAGCCGGCTGGCCAGCAGCTCGTCGCGGCGCTGCGCCAGCGTGTCGATCACGTCCTCGATCTGGCGGAGAAGGTTGCGCAGCTGGGCGACCTGCACCAGCCCGCCGGCGTCGGCGGCCGCGGCGATGCGCGCGCGCACCTCGGCGGCGGCGTCCTGATGGATCTGCAGCAGCTCTTCGGCGCTGGCCTGGTCCAACGCCTGCATGGCCACGCGGGCCTGCCGGCTGGCCCGGCGGATGGCGGCGGCCTCCCTCATGGGCTCAGGCGCGGCCGGCGCCGCCGTTGCTGCCCGGCTGGCTCACGGCCGTGCCGCTCTCGCCTTTGCGAGCGTTGCCGGGAGTGATGCTCACGCGCGAGGGCGTGGGCGGCGCGCCGGTGCCGCCGGGGGGCACCGGGTAGGGGTCGGTGCGCTGTGCTTCCTCTTCTGCCTTGGAGCGCACGAAGGCCGGATCCAGCCCCATGTCGGCATAGATCAAGTCGCGTGGCAAGCCGAGGGCCAGCCACTTCAGGGCCAGGTCGGCCACCTGGTTCGGCGTCTCGGTGCGGCGCTCTGCGAAGCGGATGGTGAACTCGTCGGCGCCCGGATCCATACCGCGGAACAGCAGGTGGATGCGGAAGGCCAGGTTGTAGGCCTGCGCCAGGCTGTCCTGCACGCCGTCCACCTCGTCGTAGTAGTCGCGCTTGAGATCCTCCAGGATGTCGCGCGACAGGCCGTTGGTGTAGCCGAACAAGGCCTTGGGAGCTGGCGAGCCGGCAAAGAACGTGTCCAGGAGGTGGACCACGTCCTCGATCTCGTTCAGCTTGGCGTCGCCCTGGATGGCCGTCACGCTGCCCTTCCGGTTCAGGTAGAAGTCTGTCGTGATCTGGCCTTGCTCGCCTTCCACGTCCTGGCGGTATTTGGCGATCACCGCATCGTCGGCCCCTTCGAGCACATGAGCCAGGCGCAGCGGCGCGCGCACGCGCCGGCGGATCACCAGGTCTTCCTCGGTCATCACGAGCTTGCGCCAAGTGGTCGCGCAGGCGTCGAGGAAGGGCCGGCCGAGGCTCCCCTGATCGTCATAGTTGTCCGGGTCCAGCCGGGCCATCATGAGCTGCCAGGCCGCGAAGCGGGCCAGCACCTCCCCCGTCATCACGTCGCGCTGCTCGTAGGCGCGGGCCGGGTCGCTGAAGCGGCCGTTCATGTCGGTGATGGGCTGGATGGTGTCGCTGGGCATGCGGATGGCGGACACCACGCGCCGCGGGCTGGCATCGTCCAGCACCAGCTGCAGCGGCAGATTGCCCTCCATCACGAAGCCGCGCGCGTCGCTCTTGAGCTTTTCGCCCACGTCGAGCTGCAGGCGGCCGCGGAAGGCTTCCCACTCGCGCTTCAGGGTCTGGCTGCTGCTGCGCTCGGCCGCCTGGAAGACGAGGCCGCCGCGGATGCAGTCGCGCGCCACGCGGCCGTGGATCCGCTTCACGCGGCCGTCGAGCACGTCCATCTCGCGGATCGAGCGGATGAGCGCGCGCCGCTCGGTGTCGATCCACATGGTGCGGTAGAGCCGCTCCATGGCCAGGTCGCTGGGCACGCGCGCGCCGACCTCGTTCGGAGGCCGAGACGCGCCGGGGTTGAAGTCGGCGAAGGCCTCGCCCATGGGCTTGGAGGGCTGCGCCTCGGCCAGCGCCCGCGGCGCCGCGGCGGGTGAGCGCTGGAAGAGCCGGGACCACAGCGCGGGCAGGGCGCCGAGCAGGCCGCGCGGGGCGCCGGTGGGAGCGGTGTTCATGGGATGGTCCTCATCGGTAGCCCAGCGCCAGGCCGGCGGCGGGCGAGGCCAGCAGCTGCTCGCGCGTCATCTTGCGCTGGGAGATCACGGCCGGCGCATCGGCCAGGCCTCGGGTGAGCAGGGCGTACACGGCGGCACACGCGGCGTCGAACAAGTCGTCGCCGACCTTGGGGTCGGCCATGACGAAGCTGCTGTAGCTGGCCTTGGTGGGCTCGGCCTTCATGTTGCCGAGCTGTCGCACGAAGGCCAGCCACTCGTCGGGCTCGTGCGCATCGTCCAGCAGGTCGACGTAGGGATAGGCGGCGCGGCCGTGGTGGAAGGCCTCGCGCAGCGCGCTGGCCATCACGTGCTTGGTCATGCCCTCGAAGCGCATGGGAGCGAAGGCCCAGCCACTCCAGGCGCTGGCATTGCTCTCGCCGTCGTTGACCGTCTCGCGGTTGACGTGCGTGAGGCCCTTCTGGAACAGATCGTCGTTGACCGCGGTGAGCATGCCCACACCGTAGGCGTCGCCGATGGCGTAGTCGGGCCGGAAGTAGTCCCAGAAGGCGACGAGGTCCCGCCCGATCACCCTGTCGTCGATGCCGGGCGGCCAGACGTACACGAAGGGGAAGGTCAGCCAGTTGCCGAGCTGCTCGGTCACCACCAGGGCGCTCTTCGAGGCCTCCGGCTTCTCGCCGTGGCCGGTGTGGTCGTAGCCAAAGCCGATCAGGCCGCGCCGGCGGTACCGGACGCCGGGCAGCGGCTGCGCGCGCTGCAGGCCGGCCTCCAGGCCGAGCGCGCCGGCGCGCTTGATGTAGGTCTCCCAGATCCAGTTCCGGGCCTGGACGTTCTGGCAGAGGAACTGCCGCAGGTATTCATCCGCCGGCAGTTGCTTGCGCATGCTGTCGGCCCAGCCGGCATCGACCATGCCCATCTCCACGCCCAGGTGCACGTCGACGGCGGGCAGCACGTGGTATTCGCCGGTGTCGATCAGGCTCTTGAGCACGTCGGCGCCCTTGTAGACGCCGGTGATCCGCACGCTGGGCTTGAACTGATGCTGCCGCGGGTCGGCGCCGAGGCGGCGGGCGGCGCCCAGCATGGGCAGGAAGCGGCTCAGCAGCCGGTCCTGCGGCATGTCGTCGACTTCCTCGATGTCGGCGATGGTGATCGAGTCGCCGTCGATCTGCGACATGATCCCGTAGGCGCCCGCCTTGCTCTTGTTCACGAAGCCGAAGCCGGTGTCCTTGATCTGGGGGCGGCCGGCCTCATAGGCCACGAAGGCGCTCAGGATGGGGCTGCGCTTGATGGCGTCGGTCTGGTAGGTGAGGTTGTTGAGGCTCTGCTGCATCCGCGGCGCCACGATGCCGCATTCCTGGTGAGGGCGGGTCGCCAGCTGCTCCAGGATGTGCATCTCCTTCACCGCGGTCTTGCCGGTGCGACGGCAGCTGAAGTCCACCGTGTTCTCGTGCTCGTCCATCTCCTGCATCTTGAGCAGCTGCATGGGGTCGAGCTCGACGTTATGGATGTGCTTGTGCCAAAGGGCATGCGGGCGCACGCCGGTGGCCGGATCGGGCGACGCGAAGCGCAGGATCTCCTCCTCCGCGACGATGCTGCTCTTGCGGCGCTGGGCCGCGCTGGTGCGGCTCATTCGGCCTTGCCGCCTGTTCGGCGGTCCTCGGCCTGCTGTTGCGCCTGGTGCTCGATCAGGACCGGATCAGCGCGCATGCGCTGGCCAGCGCGGCCCAGGCGCTCGCGCATCGCCTCGACGCCCACCGCCATGCGCTGGTTGAACTCGACCAGCGTTTCCTTGGAGGCCTGGTCGAGCTTGAGCGTGCCAGCCATCCGGTCTTCTTCGCTCTCGCCCGCGCGCACCGTCAGGCCCAGATCGCCCATCGACAGGCCGAGGCGCGTCACCAGGTCCGCGATGGGCTTGAATGCAGGGTTCGCCCGGTAGTCGTAGATGTGGTGCACCTCGCCGGCGGCGTCGGTGTAGGTGAGCGCCACAGGCACGCCCTCCCGGGACAGCTCCACCCGCGGCGTCTTGATGACCACGCCATCCCCCAGCACCGACTGCAGCAGCATCTGCAGGCTCGCGGTCAGGGAGGCCTGGAGGTCGGCATGCAGCTTGCCCAGCACCTTGGGATTGCGCTGCTCAAAGGCGGCGTGGTGCAGCATGAAGATCTCGGTCTGCTTCACGCAGGCCGGCTGCTCCGAGCACCACAGCCGATTGACCTCGCAGCCTTCGCAGAAGGCGTAGCGGTCAGGCTTGGCCGGGAAGTAGGTGGCCGTGCGCGCCGCCATGCCGTGCTTCATCGCGTTGAAGCGGGTCCGCAGCGTCTCCTCTGGCGTGGGGTGGCCGGCCAGATTGGCCGCGGTTGCCGCCTTGCCCTTCGGCGTCACCGGCCCGGTGGCAGCCTGGTGGGCCTTGAGCAGGGCGCGGGCCCAGCCGGCCTGCGGCTGCTTCGGCGAGTCGCACCGTGGACAGTCGGCGAAGTACCGGTAGGGGTGGTGCTCGGCCTCCGGATCGTCCTCGATCAGGTCAGGCGGTCCCTCCCACGCGTGGCGGCACAGCCGACACTGGAAGTTGACCTGATTGAGCTGCGATGACCAGTCTTTTGCCACGGTCGGCCATCATGGGCACCGACGCAAGGCGAAAAAAGGGGGGCGGTCGGCCCTGGAATGGCTCAGAACGGCGCGGGTGAGCGCACCACCTCGACCGGGCCGATGCCGTTGTAGACGACCGCGCCGCTGCTGCTGGTCACCACCCAGCGCCCATTGATGCCCTCGCCGGGCTCGATGTCGTATTCCTCCGGAGGGAGAGGCAGCACGATCTCGTCCTGGATGCGTTCGCTGTACCAGGCCGGCACGCGCAATAGGGTGGGGTGGCCCAGGGCGCTCGCGGCCATGGGCTCATTGATCCTTGCCATCGATGCGCTCCGCGTGGATAGCGTGCCAGCCCCAGTGGCGCATCTTGTAATGCTTCCAGAGCCGGCATTCCAGCGTCACCCGCACCCGTCCCGTTTGGGCTGTGTCCATCTCGACCGTTGCGGTCTTCGGCTGGTCAGGGCCGGGGGTCGGCAGCAACCGCGCCGCATCGGACACCTCCGGTCCCAGCATCTTGCAGAGCACGCCGCTGCTTTGGTTCCATGTCATGAATATCTCCGAAAACACTGGTGAAATATACAGTGTTAATGGCTAGACTGCGCTCATGGAACACCACGACGACGAACTATGGATTGCGGCTTGCGCCCACCGTCTCCAGCAGCACTGGCGCTCTGTCGATCCCCTCGAACTGGAGGCGACTGCGCGCGAACTGGCACACGACGCGGATCTGCGTCAGCTCGCGCCGGCCGCGGCCGCGGCACGCTGGCTCGCCCCGGTGGAATCGGCTCGTGGGAGCTGATCAGGCCGTGATCCTGGCCTGCGGCGCGGCCGCGGCCTGGCTGTCGCAGGATCGTCGTCCCAGCTGGGCGCGATGGGCATGCCTCTTCGGGCTGGTCAGCCAGCCCTTTTTCCTCGCGTCTACCTGGAGCGCAGGCCAGTGGGGCATGTTCGCGCTGGCCATGCTGTACACCGCTGCCTGGGCGAAAGGGGCGTGGTCCTATTGGCTCGCGCCAGCGCGGCGCCACAGAATCGGACATGTGCAACCGATACGTCGCTCCGAATGAGGCCGAGCTGGAACGGCTGTTCCACATTGGTGCCCGCAACCCGATGCCCTGGAAGCAGCACGTTTTCCCTCGTGCACCGGCCCCCTTCATCCGCCGCGCCCGGAACGAAACGGGCTACGAGCGCGAGCTGATCGTGGGGCAGTGGGGTCTGGTGCCGTGGTTCGCCAAGACGGCCAAGTTGACCTACTCCACCAACAATGCCCGCTCTGAGGAGCTGGCGGAGAAGGCCACGTTCCGAGACCCATGGAAGCGCGGTCAGCGGTGCATCATCCCGGCCTTGAGCTTCGACGAGCCAAACTGGGAAAGCGGGCGGAACGTCTGGTGGACATTTCGCCGTGCAGATGGTGCGCCGTGGGGCCTGGCGGGCCTCTGGAACACCTGGACGGACAAAGCCACCGGCGAGACGGTCGAGAGCTACACCATGCTGACCGTCAATGCCGACCAGCATCCTCTGATGCGCCGCATGCACAAGCCCGATCCGAAACTGCCGTCCGACCAGCAGGACAAACGGAGCGTCATCCCGCTGGAGTCCAGCGACTGGGACCAGTGGCTGGCCGGTACCGTCGAGGAAGCACGCTCGCTGCTGCGCCTCGCCCCTGTCGAAGTCTTCCGGGCCGGCCCGGTCGAGGAGATCACCCCATGATGCAGTTGGAAGTAGTGCACGAGGGCGCCACGCCAGCCGAACTGGAGGCGGCCCTGAGGGCCGCAATGGCGGTTTTTGCCGCGGCTGACGTGGATCCAATGGCCGCCTGGGGCGCGCTGGCCATGGAGGAAGACTGGGACGACAGGGGTTTCCCGGAGGATGCCGGGCTGACGCCCACCGAGCAGCGCGCCGTCGAAGTGTTCTCGGAGGCCCAGGTGGCCGCATGCGAGGTGCTGAACTGCCCCCCTGGCCGGCCCGCGATGCTCAGCTTTCGGGAGGAGTGACCAGCTAGCTGGTCATACCCTCCTCACTGCGGCTTTTGGGCTCTCGTGTGAGAGAGGGCGGCAGATTCAGTTGCACCCGAGTTGTTCGTAGTGATAGCTGCCTCGGGAGCCAAACGAAGCACTTGGTGGTCGTCACCAGGCTGCTCAGAAAGCCCGCCCAGTGCGGGCTTTTTGCTTTGGAGCGGCGGGCGCGGATTGTACGGTCGCGCCTTCGTCGATCCGATCGCCCGCGTCGCCGTCTGCTCAGGCCAGCATCCGCAGCGCCAGTCCTGCCGCCGCGCTTGCCGCTAGCACCGGCATGACGCCCCACTTCAACCGGATCAGCGCAAAGGCGGCGAGCACCATCAGCACCGAAGCCCCGGCATCGAAGCCCTGTCCCTCGGGCCACAGCACATGGCCGGCGAAGAACAGGGCTAGCTGCGCGATCACGCCCACGACCGCCGCCGTGATCGCCGCCATGGGCGCGGCCAGCCCCAGGCGGCCGCGGGTCGACTCCACCAGCGGGCCACCCGCCAGGATGAACAGGAACGACGGCAGGAAGGTGAAGAAGCTCACGGCCACCGCTGCCACTGCGCCGCCCAGGAAAGGCAGGTCCGGGCCCAGTGCCAGCTGGTTCCAGCCCCCCACGAAGCCCACGAACGCCACCACCATGATCAACGGGCCGGGCGTTGTCTCTCCCAGCGCCAGCCCGTCGATCATCTGCGGGCCCGAGAGCCAGTGGTAGTGCTCGACGGCCGCCTGGTACACATAGGGCAGGACGGCGTAAGCGCCGCCGAAGGTCATGAAGGCCGCCTTGGTGAAGAACCAGCCCATGCGCGCCAGGGTGCCTTGAAGTCCGCCGATGGCGATGGCGGCGGCCATGCCCGCAGCCCAGAGGGCGACGCACACCGCCACCACGCGGACCATCCGGCCGCGCGAGAAGCGGGCGTGCGCCGGGGGCGGGCTGTGGTCGTCGATCCAGGCGGCGGGCGCCGACGCATCGCCGGACGCCGCAACTGCAGGGGCCCCCCGGCCTTGGAAAGCACCGGGCCAGCGCCTTCCGCCCCAATGCCCGGCCAGTGCCGCCAGGGTAAGCACGAGCACGAAAGGCAGGTGCAGCACGGCCATCGCGATGAAGGCCGCCGCAGCGATGCCCATCAGCGGGCGGCTGTGCAGCGCACGGCCTGCGAGGCGCCAGCCCGCCTGGAGCACGATGGCGGTGACCGCCGGCTTGATGCCGTGGAACACCGCGGAGACGAGAGGCTGCTGCCCGAAAGCCATGTACACCCACGACAGCCCGATCAGCAGCACCAGCGAGGGCAGCACGAACAGCAGGCCTGCCGCGATGCCGCCCCAGGTGCGGTGCATCAGCCAGCCAAGGTAGGTGGCCAGTTGCTGTGCCTCGGGGCCGGGGAGCAGCATGCAGTAGTTGAGGGCATGCAGAAAGCGGCGCTCGCTGATCCAGCGCCGGCGCTCGACCAGTTCGGCATGCATGATGGCGATCTGGCCGGCCGGCCCGCCGAAGCTGATGAAGCCCAGCTTGAGCCAGAAGAGCAGGGCGCGGCCGAAGCCGATCGGCGGAGTATTGGAAGACGTGTCGGGCGATGGCGGCATGGGTTGCAGGGGCAGCGACTCCGGATCATCCCATCGCGCCATGACGGCGGACTGAATCGCCAGTCCGGCGCGCCGCGCGTCGCCGCCGACGGGCTGGCGCGGCCCTCACCGACGCGCAGGTCGGAGTTGTTAACACTGGGTTAACTCCCATCGCTGCGGAGGAACGATCACGGTATCGTCACATTCAGGAAGCACGGCGGGCGTCCGACAGCGGCCGCCAGGGCTTCCCTCACAACGAATGGAGACGCGCCATGTTGATGGTCATTGCAGGATTCATGTTGGGCGTGGTGTGCGGCACCGTTCTGGTCGGCTTCATGGTCGGCCGCAGCCGCAACGCCGAAGAAGACGCCGTGCGCTATCCGACCTACTAAGGTCGTCTGCCGCCGCAGGAGCCGGCATCGGATGCCGGTGACATCGCCGTGCGCTCCTTCGCGACGCCGCAATGCGGCCGCGGCACTGCTTGAAACAGGCGGCAGTCTCAGCGCCGGCTCTTGGCGCCGAAGATGCCGCCGAGCACGCCGCGCAGGATTTCCTTGCCCACATTGGTGCCCACCGTGCGCACCGCAGACTTGGCCAGCGTCTGCACCAGACCGTCCTTGCGCCCGCCTCGCGGCCCGGTCGTCCCGAAGAGCAGATCGTTCAGGAAGCTTCCTTCGGCCTGGCCCGCATTTCCTCCGTTTGCCCCCGTTCCCGCAGCGCTGCCAGGGCGGTTCCCGTCGGGCCGGGCCGTCGCCGGCGCGTCCGGTGCCGACGCGGCACGGCCCTTGAGCTTCTCGTGGGCTGATTCGCGGTCCACCGCCTGTTCGTAAACGCCGGCCACCAGCGAGCCGCTCATGAGCGAGCGGCGCTGCTCCGGCGACACCGGCCCGATCTGGCCCGCGGGAGGCAGCACGAACACCCGCTCGGTGATGCCGGGCCGGCCCTTTTCATCCAGCAGGCTGACCAGGGCCTCGCCGACGGCCAGTTCGGTGATGGCCTGGCCGATGTCCAGGCCCGGCTTGGGGCGCATGGTGCTGGCGGCGGACTGCACGGCCTTCTGGTCGCGCGGCGTGAAGGCACGCAGCGCGTGCTGGACCCGGTTGCCGAGCTGGGCCAGCACCGAGTCCGGGATGTCCAGCGGGTTCTGCGTCACGAAGTACACCCCCACGCCCTTGGAGCGCACCAGCCGCACCACCAGCTCGATGCGCTCGACCAGCGCCTTGGGCGCGTCCTTGAACAGCAGGTGCGCCTCGTCGAAGAAGAAGGCCAGCTTGGGCTTGTCCAGGTCGCCCACCTCGGGCAACTGCTCGAACAGCTCCGACAGCATCCACAGGAGGAAGGTGGCATACAGGCGCGGCGCGTTCATCAGCTTGTCGGCCGCGAGGATGTTGACCACGCCGCGGCCCTCTACCGTCTGCATGAAGTCCTGGATGTCCAGCATGGGCTCGCCGAAGAAGCGGTCGCCGCCCTGCGATTCGATGGCCAGCAGCCCGCGCTGGATGGCGCCCACACTGGCGGCGCTGATGTTGCCGTAGCTGGTGGTGTACTGCTTGGCGTTCTCGCCCACATGGGCCAGCATGGCCCGCAGGTCCTTCAGGTCGAGCAGCAGCAGGCCGTTGTCGTCGGCGATCTTGAACACCAGGTTGAGCACGCCGGCCTGGGTCTCGTTGAGGTCCAGCATTCGGCCCAGCAGCAGCGGCCCCATGTCGGAAATGGTGGCCCGGACCGGATGCCCCTGCTCGCCGAAGACGTCCCACAGCGTCACGGGGCAGGCCTGCGGCGTGGGCAGCTCGATGCCGCGCTCCTTGAGCGTGGCAGCCATCCGTTCGCCGATGCGGCCGGGCTGGCTGATGCCGCTCAGGTCGCCCTTCACGTCCGCCATGAAGACGGGCACGCCGATGCCCGACAGGCGCTCGGCCAGGGTCTGCAGCGTGACGGTCTTGCCGGTGCCCGTGGCCCCGGTGATCAGACCATGGCGATTGGCCAGGGCGGGCAGCAGGAAGCATTCGATGGCGCCGTGGCGCGCCAGCAGCAGAGGATCGGCCATGGGACTCCCGGATGAGGGCGAAAAACCGCGGCAGTCTACCGAAGGGCGAGGGCTGCGCCAGGGTGTCGCGGCCGCGCCGGCCGCGGCCATGGCCATCGGGGCGACTCCTATAATTTTTCTCTTTTGCCGTACGGGCTGTGGCCGACGGTTCATCTCTACACATCCGGGAGCCCCTCTTGTCCTCGACCACCTCTTTTGACCGCACTCCGCTCGAGAACGAGCTGGCCGAACTGCTGGTGAGCGCCCTCAATCTCGAAGTGGCCCCCGAGTCCATCGACCCCGAGGCGCCCCTGTACG
Source organism: Pseudacidovorax intermedius (assembly GCF_003350475.1). Taxonomy (GTDB): domain Bacteria; phylum Pseudomonadota; class Gammaproteobacteria; order Burkholderiales; family Burkholderiaceae_C; genus Xenophilus; species Xenophilus intermedius. The sequence continues at coordinate 223,093 of NZ_QQAV01000004.1, read as the reverse complement.
GCGACGGGCTGGGTCTGGACTCCATCGACATCCTCGAAGTGGCGCTGGAGATCTCGCGTCGCTATGGCTTCCAGCTGCGCTCGGACGACGAGCGCAACCAGCAGATCTTTGCCTCGCTGCGCGCGCTGGCGGCCCACGTCGCCGCCAACAAGGCCGGGTAAGGGGCATGCCCGCCTGGCGCATTGCGCTGATGCTGCTGGTGGGCGTGGCCTATGCCGGCGCCTCGCACTGGATGATGGTCTACCACGCGGCCGAGCCCTGGGCGGTGGTCGTGCTGCTGGTGCCGCTGTGGCTCACCGGCATGGGGCTGGCGGGCCAGCACCTCGGCCGTGCCGGGCTGGCACTGGTGGCGGTGCTGGGCCTGGCCGGGCTGGCCCTGGTCATGAGCGGCCATGCCGGTGACCCCAATCCGCTCTATGTGCTGCAGCACGTGGGCATCAACGCGCTGCTGGCCGGCTGGTTCGGCGGCACGCTGCGCGCAGGTCAAACCTCATTGATCGGGCAGTTCGCCCAGCGAATCCACACGCTCACGCCCGACATGCGGCGCTACACGGCCCGCGTCACCGCGGTGTGGACCGTGTACTTCTGCGCGGTCTGCGTGCTGTCGCTGGCCGTGTACCTGCTGCGCCCCTTCGAGGACTGGTCGCTGTTCTCGAACGTGATCACGCCCGTCGGCGTCGGCGCCCTGTTCGTCGGCGAATACCTGCTGCGCTACCGCCTGCATCCCGAGTTCGAGCGCGTGCGGCTGATCGATGCCGTTCGCGCCTTCTACGCGCCTGCCAAGCAATGAGCGTGTCCTTTCTGCTCGGCCCGCGCGACCTGCGCGCGCCGCTGGCCTGGCGCCATGGCCGGCCGATCAGTGCACTGGCCTGGCTGGCCGATGTTGAGGCCGTTGCGGCGAAGCTTCCTTCCCAAGGGCCGGCCGTCAACCTGTGCGGTGACCGCTACCGCTTTTCCGTCGGCCTGGCGGCGGCGCTGCTGCGGGGCCATGCCAGCCTGCTGCCGCCCGATGCGCGCGAGGACACGTTGGCCCGCGTCTGTGCCGAGCAGCCCGCGGCCTTCGCGCTGGTCGACCCCGGCGAGCCCTACGGCGCCGGCCTCGCGCAGCGCGTCGCGGTCGACGCCGATGGGGCGCGCACGCCGCTGGCCGCCATGCCCGACTGGGCGGCCATCGCGCTCGACCGCCACGCGGCCAGCCTGCTCACCTCGGGCTCCACCGGCGTGCCGCAGCCGCATGCCAAGACCTGGGGCACGCTGGTGGGCGACGTGGCCGCCGCGGTGCCGCGGCTCTGTCAATTGCTTGGCCTGTCATCGTTGGGAGGCCTGACGCTGGTGGCCACCGTGCCGGTGCAGCACAGCTACGGCCTCGAATCCTCGGCGCTGCTGGCCATGCTCGGCGGGCCGGCCTTCGAGGCCGGGCGGCCGTTCTATCCGGCCGACATCGTGCAGGCGCTGGAGTCGGTGCCACGGCCGCGCGCGCTGGTCACCACGCCCTTCCACCTCAAGACGCTCCTGCAGTCCGGGCTGGCCGTGCCGCCGGTGGACATGGTGCTGTCCGCCACCGCGCCGCTGTCGCCGCAACTGGCGGCCCAGGCCGAGCGTGCCACGGGTGGCGTGATGGTCGAGATCTACGGCAGCACCGAGACCGGCCAGGTCGCCACCCGTTGCCCGGTGCGCAGCGAGGTGTGGGAAGTGATGGGCGACATCCGCGTGCAGGCCGAGACCGGCCCGGATGGTGCCGAGCGCTTCGTCTTCTCGGGCGACTTCATTCCCGCGCCCACGCCCATGGCCGACCTGCTGGAGCTGCTGGGTGATGGTCGATTCCGCCTGCTGGGCCGGGCCAACGATCTGGTCCATGTGGCGGGCCGGCGGACGTCGCTGGGCCACCTCGACTTCCATCTCAACAGCATTCCTGGCGTCGAGGACGGCGCCTTCTGGCTGCCCGACGACGTGGCCGACGGCGTGGTGCGGCCGGTGGCCTTCGTGGTGGCGCCCTCGGTGGATGCCGCGACGGTCATCGCCGGCCTGCGCGAGCGCGTCGAGCCGGTGTTCGTCCCCCGCCGCGTGGTGCATGTGCAGGCGCTGCCGCGCGTGGGCACCGGCAAGCTCACGCGGCGCGAGTTGCGCGAATTCGCCCTGGCGCAGCTGGCGGCCGATGGCAGCCCGGTCCGGCTGTCGCACCGCGTGCCCGAGGACCATCCCGCCTTTGCTGGTCATTTCCCCGGCCAGCCGCTGTTGCCGGGCGCCTTGTTGCTCGCCGAACTGCTGGAGGCGATGCGCGGCGTGCCCTCGCTGCGCGCGCGCCTGGGCGATGCACCGATGCTGGCGGCGGCCAAATTCCTGGCGCCGGTGCGGCCGGGCGCGGACCTGGTCTTCGATTTGCAGCCCGAGACGGGCGCCGCCGCGGGCGTGCGCTTCGAGGTGCGCATGGGCGACACCGTGGCTGCCAGCGGCCGTTGGTTGCCGGGCGAGGGCGCTCGCACCGCGAGCGAAGCCGGAGGTTCTCAATGAGCGCCCGCCCGGCCGTTCCGAAGGGCGCTCGCACCGCAGGCGAAGCCGGAGGTTCTCAATGAGCGCCCGCCCGGCCGTTCCGAAGGGCGCTCGCACCGCAGGCGAAGCCGGAGGTTCTCAATGAGCGCCCTCGGCGACGACCTGCGCCCCGGCACCGACTGGGCCCGCGCGCCCGAGCGCAGCAACATCCTGGCGCTGCGCTTCATCTGCTGGATGGCGCTGCGTTGCGGCCGGCCACTCACGCGGCTGGTCCTGCATCCGATCACGCTGTACTTCCTGCTCTTCGCGCCCACGCCGAGGCGCCATGTGCGGCGCTACCTGGCGCGGGCCATCGGACCCAAGGCGGGCTGGCGCGATGGCTACCGGCTGCTGCACAACTTCGCGTCGACGGTGCTCGACCGGGTGTACTTCCTGCGCGGGCGCATGTCGCTCTTCGACGTGCAGGTGCAGGGCGGCGAGGCCGTGGAAGCCGATGTGCGCGCGGGCCGCGGCGCCTTTCTCGTCGGCGCGCACATCGGCAGCTTCGAGGCCCTGTCGGCCTGCCGTCAGCAGGCCGAGGCGCCGGTCGATCTGCGGCTGGCCATGCTCATGTACCCCGACAACGCGCGGCGCATCAACGCCGTGCTCGAAGCCATCAGCCTGCCCGAGTACCGGCCGCACATCATCGCCCTGGGCCGGCCCGCCGCCATGCTGGAGCTGCGCGACTGGCTGGACAGCGGCCGCATGGCCGGCATGCTCGGCGACCGCACCCTGGCCGTGGGTGAGGACGACGCCGGCCAGCGCGGCAACCGCGTGCAGATCGACTTCCTGGGCCAGTCGGCCTGGTTCAACGACGGGCCCTTCCGGCTCGCGGCGCTGCTGCGCCGGCCGGCCGTGTTCATGGCCGGGCTGTACCTGGGCGGCAACCGTTACCGCGTGGTGTTCGAGCCCCTGGCCGATTTTTCGGCGCCGGTGCCTGCCGCCACGACGCCGTCTTCCGAAGGTGGGACGCCCACGCCGCGCCGCGCCCGCGGCCTCGACCCCGCCGAGCGGGAACGCCGCATCCGCGACGCCCTCGAAGCCTATGTGCGGCGCCTGGAAGACCTGTGCCGCGCCCATCCCCACAACTGGTTCAATTTCCATGACTTCTGGCTCGAAGATTCGCCGCGTGCGTGAGGCCCTGGGTGGCGTGCGCCTGCGCGCCGCGCTGCTGCTGGCGCTGGCCGGCCTGCTGGCCGCGCCCGCCTGGGCCTTGGACCTCAACGAGCTGATGGCCCTGCTGGCCCAGCGCCGCAGCGGCGAGGCCCGCTTCACCGAGCAGCGCTATGTGCGCGGCCTGGACGGCCCGCTCGACTCCGCCGGCGTGCTCAGCTTCGTCGCCCCCGACAAGCTGGTGCGCCGCACGCTCACGCCCCGGCCGGAGTCGATGGAGGTGCAGGGCAACGTGCTGATCCTTTCGCGCGGCGGTCGTACCCGCACCCTGAGCCTGGACGCCATGCCCGAGCTGCAGGGCATGATGGAAGCCATGCGCGGCACCCTGAGCGGCAACGCGCCTGCACTGCTGCGCTACTTCAAGGCCGACGTGAAGGGCGATGCCAAGGCCTGGACGCTGGACCTCGTCCCCACGCTGCCCGCGCTGGCCGCCCAGGTGCGCAGCCTGCGCCTGTCGGGCATCGGCAGCGACGTGCGCGGCATCGAGATGGAATTCATCGGCGGCGACCGCTCGGTGATGAACATCGTGCCGGGGCCCGCCGGTTCATGAGCGGCCGTCCTCCTGTTGCACCGGCCCGCGATGCCGGCCTGTCGCCGGCGCGGCGGCTGGCCGTGGTGCTGATCTGGCTGCTGGTGCTCGCGGCTGGTATCGCGGTGATCGCCCGCTCCAGGTTCGACGCCGACCTGTCGGCCTTCCTGCCCGCCCATCCCGATGCGCGCCAGCGCATGCTGATCGAGCAGATCCAGACCGGTGTGGCCTCGCGCACCCTGTTCATCGGCATCGAGGGTGGGCGCGACGAGGCCCAGCGCGCGGCCGTGTCGCGCGAGCTGGGTCAGCGCCTGCGCAAGAGCGGCCTGTTCGACCAGGTCCAGAACGGCGACCAGAGCGAATGGCGCGATGCGGGTACCTGGGTCTTCGACCGTCGCTACCAGCTCTCGCCCGCGATCACGCCCGAGCACTTCACCGTCGAGGGGCTGCGCAACGCCATCCTCGACACGCTCTCGCTGCTGGGCACGCCGGGCGGCAATGCCTTCAAGCCGTTGCTGGAGCGCGATCCCACCGGTGAGTCGGCCCGCATGGCCGAGACGCTGATCCCGGCCACGGCACCCCGCAGCGTCGAAGGCGTGTGGGCCGCGCGCGAGGCGCCGCGCGCGCTGCTGCTGGCCAGCACGCGTGCCGCTGGCGGCGACCTGGACGCCCAGGCGCAGGCCATCGCCACCATCCAGGCCGACTTCGCCCAGTCCGCCGCCCAGGTGGGCGCCACCGACACGCGCCTGCTGATGAGCGGCACCGCCGTGTTCTCGGTGCAGAGCCGCGATAGCATCAAGCGCGAGGCCGTCCACCTGGCGGTGGTGGGGGCCATCGTGGTCAGCGGCCTGCTGCTGCTGGCCTTCGGTGCGCTGCGTGCGCTGGTCATCGCCATGCTGCCGGTGGCCACCGGCGTGGTGGTGGGCACCGCCGCCGTCAGCCTGGTCTTCGGCGGCGTGCACGGGCTCACGCTCGGCTTCGGCAGCACGCTGATCGGCGAGACGGTGGACTACGCCATCTACTACCTGATCCAGGCCCGCCAGGTGGCCGGCGAGGGTGTGGCCCAGGCCGGCTGGCAGCGTTGGCGCGACCTGCACTGGCCCACGGTGCGGCTGGGCCTGCTCACGTCAGTAGCGGGCTTCGCGGCGCTGGTCTTCTCGGGTTTCCCGGGCCTGGCGCAACTGGGCGTGTTCTCCATTGCCGGCCTGGTGGCCGCGGCCGTGGCCACGCGCTTCCTGCTGCCGGTGCTGGCGCCGCAGGGCGCCTCGGGCCGCGGCCTGCGCCGCTACATGGCGCACGCGGCCGGCGCCATCGTGCGCGCGCTGCCACGCCTGCGGCTGCCGCTGATGGCCCTGGCGGTTGCCGGCTTCGCGCTGGTGCTGTGGCAGGGCGATCAGCTCTGGCGCGCCGGCCTCAGCTCGATGAGCCCGGTCTCGCGCGAATCGCAGGCGCTGGACGAGCAACTGCGCGGCGACATCGGCGCCAGCGACGGCGCCACGCTGGTGGTGGCCTATGGCGACACCGTCGAGGCGGCGCTGCGCCAGGCCGAGACGGCCGGCGCGCGGCTCGACCCGCTGGTCGAGCGCGGCGTGCTGCTGGGCTACGACAGCGTGGCCCGCATCCTGCCCAGCCACGCCCTGCAGATGCGGCGGCGCGAGGCGCTGCCCGACGCGACGACGCTGCGTGCCCGGCTCGAAGAGGCCACGGCTGGTCTGCCGATCGCGGCCGACCGTCTGGCGCCCTTCGTGACCCAGGTCGAGGCGGCGCGTGCCGCGCCGCTGATCAGCCGCGAGGACGCGCGGCAGGGGCCGCTCGGCGCCGTGGTCGACGCGCTGCTTTTCGAGCGACCGGGTGGCGGCTGGGCCGCGATGATCTCGCTGCACCCCGGCCCGCAGTTCAAGCATGCGGACGTCGTCGCCGCCCTGCAGGGCCTGCCGGGCGTGTCGGTGGCCGAGGTCGGCGAGGAGCTGGGTGCGCTCTACAAGCGCTACCTGCACGAGGCCTTCGTGCAGGTGGGCCTGGGCGCGCTGGCCGTGGTGCTGCTGCTGGGCGCATGGCTGCGCTCGGGTCGCCGCCTGCTGGCCGTGTGCCAGCCGCTGGCCGCGGCCGTCGCGCTCACGCTGGGTGCGATGGCGGCCATGGGCATGGCGTTGTCCATCCTGCACCTGGTGGGCCTGCTGCTGGTGGTGGCCGTGGGCTCCAACTACGCGCTCTTCTTCGACCAGCTGCGCGAGACCGGCCATGCCGACGAGGACACGCTGGCCTCGCTGATGCTGGCCAACCTGACGACGGTGATCTCGTTCACGCTGATCGCCATCTCCGACATCCCCTCGCTGGCGTCCATCGGCCAGGTGGTGGCGCCCGGCGCGCTGCTGGCGCTGCTGCTGTCGGCGGCCTTCGCGCGGACGGCGAAGGCATGAGCGCCCTGGCCGACCGCTGGCAGCCCACGCCCTTCCTCAAGGGCAGTGCGGTGCTGCACGCGGGCGCGTTGGGAGCGAGCCTGCTCGTGCCGGCTGCCTGGCCCTGGGCGCTGGGCGCGGTGGTGCTCAACCATGCCGCCATCACCGCCATCGGCCTCACGCCGCGCAGCCACTGGCTAGGCCAGAACACGCTGCGCCTGCCCGCCGCCGCCGAAGCGCGAAACGAAGTGGCGCTGACCATCGACGACGGGCCCGAGCCGGCGGTCACGCCGGCCGTGCTCGACCTGCTCGACGCCCATGGCCACAAGGCCACCTTCTTCTGCATCGCCGAGCGGGTACAGGCGCATCCGGCCCTCGCGCGCGAGATCGTCGCCCGCGGCCACAGCATCCAGAACCACACGGCGCGGCATCGGCACAACTTCTCGGTGCTGGGCCCGCGCGGATTCCATGCCGAGATCGAACGCGCGCAGCAGATGATCGAGGCCGTCATCGGCCAGCGCCCCACCTGCTTTCGCGCGCCCGCGGGCCTGCGCAATCCCTTTCTGGCCCCGGTGCTGCATCGCCTGGGTCTGGAACTGGTGAGCTGGACCCGCCGCGGCTTCGACACCCGCGAGCGCGACCCGGCCCGCGTGCTGGCACGCCTGACCTGCGACCTGCGTGCAGGCGACATCCTGCTGCTGCACGATGGCCACGCGGCGCTGGCGCGCACCGGCCGGCCGGTGATTCTGGACGTGTTGCCGCCGCTGCTCGACCAGTTCTCCCGCCAGGGCCTGCGTGCCGTGACCTTGCCGCATGCGCTCGGCCATGCGTGAACCGCTCGGCGTAACCGGTCTTCGCCCCTCTCCCCTCGCGGGAGAGGGGTGGGGGAGAGTGGGCTGGTGCCTTGCCCCCACCTCGGTCCGTGCCCCGGCTGCCGCCCCCTCTCCCCCGCCCTCTCCCGCCAGGGGAGAGGGTGCCAAGACGACCCGCCTGTGACCTCGACCCCGCCTTCTCCCGACGCCGCGTGGCGCGAACTCCACGCCCGCGCCACCGAGCCCTACCGCCAGGGCGGCAACTTCGCCTGGCATTTCGCACGCGGCAAGCTGGGCCATGACCCGGTGTTCCGCGGCATCGTCGAGCGCGGCCTGATCGGCGAGGGCCGACCCCGCATGCTCGACATCGGCTCGGGCCAGAGCCTGCTCGCCAACGTACTGCACACGGGCCATGCGATGCGCGCCGAGGGCCGCTGGCCCGGCGCATGGGCGCCGCTGCCCGCCGATGCCCGCTACACCGGCATCGAGCTGATGCCGCGCGACGTGGAGCGCGCGCAACGCTCCGTCGGCCACATCCGGCCCACGCCCACCATCGTCTGCGGCAACATGTGCGAGGCCGACTTCCCGGCCTGCGACGTGGTCGTGATCCTCGACGTGCTGCACTATGTGGACCATGCCGCGCAGGAAGGCGTGCTCCTGCGGGTGCGCGATGCACTGACCGCGGGTGCCGCAGAGCGTGACGGCGTGCCCGGCCGGCTGCTGCTGCGCGTGGGCGATGCCGCCAGCCGCCGCGGCTTCGCCATCAGCCAGTGGGTGGACCGCACCGTGACGCGCATCCGCGGCCACAAGGTCTCGCCCACCTGGGGCCGCACGCTGGACGAGTGGATCGGCTTGCTGCAGCGCCTGGACTTCGCGGTGCAGCCCATGCCCATGAGCCAGGGCACGCCCTTTGCCAATGTGCTGCTGATCTCGGACCTGCCATGACCGCGCCTGCCACCCTCGACCGCAGCGGCATCGCCGCGCGCATTCCCCATGCAGGCGGCATGTGCCTGCTCGACCGGCTCGAAGCCTGGGATGCGCAGTCCATCCATTGCACGACCACCACCCATGCGGACCCGGCCAATCCGATGCGCACGGCCTCGGGCCTGCTCGCGCCCTGCGCCATCGAGTTCGCGGCGCAGGCCATGGCGCTGCACGGCGGTCTGCTGGCCACCGGCGACGGCCCGCCCGCGGCCGGCTACCTGGCCAGCACCCGCAACGTGCGCCTGCACCGCGCCCGCTTCGACGATGCGCCCGCACCGCTGCACCTGCATGCCGAACGCCTGTCGGGCGATGCGCAGCAGGTGCTCTATGCCTTCCGCGTGCTCGATGCCGACGGCCGGCCCGTCGCGGACGGGCGGGCGGTGGTCGTTCTCAACACGCCCTTGCCGGACGCCGCGCCCTGAGCGCCTGCCCGGCCATCACGACCGGTGTCCGTGACACCGGCACCGACGGAGGTACTTTTCCATGACCCTTCAGAACAAGCGCGCCCTCGTCACCGGTGCCAGCGGCGCCCTGGGCGGCGCCATTGCCGAGCGCCTGGCGCGCGACGGCGCCACCGTGCTGCTGCATGCCAACGGCCGCCGGGAGGCCGTCGAGGCCCTGGCCGCACGCATCGTCGCGGCCGGCGGCCAGGCCGAATGCCATGTCTTCGACCTGACCGACGACGAAGCCACGGCGGCCGCCTGCGCCCGCATGCTGGAGGGCGGACCGGTGCAGGTGCTGGTCAACAACGCGGGCATCCACGACGACGCCGTGATGCCCGGCATGCGGCCCGAGCAGTGGCATCGGGTCATCGATGTGTCGCTCAACGGCTTCTTCCGCGTCACCCAGCCGCTGCTGCTGCCCATGCTGCGCACGCGCTGGGGCCGCATCCTCAACATCTCGTCCGTGGCCGCCATCATGGGCAACCGCGGCCAGGTCAACTACGCCGCAGCCAAGGGCGCGCTCAACAGCGCGACCAAGGCGCTGTCGATGGAAGTCGCCTCGCGCGGCGTGACCGTCAACGCCATCGCCCCGGGCATCATCGCCTCGCCCATGGCGGATGCGGCCTTCGACCCCGCGATGGTCAAGCAGATGGTGCCCGCGCAGCGCGCCGGCACACCCGAAGAGGTGGCTGCGCTGGCCGGCTTTCTGGCGAGCGCGGAGGCGGGGTACATCACGGGGCAGGTGATCTCGGTGAATGGCGGGATGGCCTGAGGCCGCCTTTCCGCCGTTCCTGTTCATGCACCTCAGCGCATCGGCATCAGCGACATCACCGTCAGCTGTCCGTCGACCATCTGTGCCGTGAAGCGCACTTTGTCACCCGCCTTGAGGTCCTTGAGCATGGCGGCGTCGTGGACGCGGAAGACCATGGTCATGGCGCCCATGTCCAGGTTGGGAATGTCGCCGTGCCTCAGCGTGATGCGGCCCTGGGCGGCATCGACACGGCGGACTTCGCCTTCGACCGGGGGCAGTGGCGCTTCGGCCTGTGCGAAGGCGGCCGGCGAGACCCCCAGGACGGCGGCGGGCAACAGCAGGGCGAGGAAGCTTCTCTTGTTCATGTTCGATGATTTGAGTAGGTGGAAGGTGCAGGCTCAGCGATAGCGCTGGAATACGCGCGTGCCGCCCGCGGCGAGCACGAGCAGCACGTCGTAGGCATCGCGGCGGTCGCCATAGGCGGGGCCGTCCATGCCGGGCGAGCCGATGGGCATGCCCGGCACGGCCAGGCCGATGGCGCCAGCCGGCTTCTCGCGCAGCAGGCGGTGGATGTCGCGGGCAGGCACATGGCCTTCGATGGCGTAGCCGCCGACGCTTGCCGTGTGGCAGGAGCCCAGCGTCCGAGGAATACCCGCCTCCTGGCGCACGCGGGCGTTGCCCTCTTCGTGTACGCGGGTGGCGAAGCCGTTCGCGTTCAGGTGCTTCACCCAGTCCACGCAGCAGCCGCAGTTCGGGTCTTTCCAGACGTCCACCCTGGGCGCGGCCGCGACCGCCGTGCCGGCGATGGGGAGGGCCGTGAGGGGCAAGGCGGTCAGGAGCAGGCGGCGACGGGGAGACGCGATGGAGGAGGAGGAAGAAGATTGCATGGTCGTGACTTTCGATGGCGGGGTGGTTCGCGGTTCAGGGCGGCCAGCCGTTCAGTGGCGGTCATGGCCGGCGGGCTTGCGCACAGAGGCGGGGGCGGCATCGCTTGTGCCGGAGGCTGAAGCGCCCGCCTCATCGCTTCGGCTCACCGCCGAAGGCGCCTGGCCCGCATCGACCTCATGCGCCACGCTGCCTGCCGGATGCCGGAACCAGCCCGGGTCGTGAAAGTCCCCCGGCGCCTGGTCGCGCCGCACCTTCAGCAGCGTGAACATGCCGCCCATCTCGGCCGGGCCGAAGGGGCCGCGGCCGGTCATCATGGGCAGGGTGTTGTCGGGCAGGGGCATCTCCATGGATCCCATCTCGGCCATGCCCTTGTCGCCCATCACCATGTAGTCGGGCACCAGCCGGCGGATGGTGTCGGCGACGCCGCGGTGGTCCACGCCGATCATGGTGGGCACGTCATGGCCCATGGGGCCCATGGTGTGGTGGCTCTTGTGGCAGTGCAGGGCCCAGTCGCCTTCCTCGTCGGCGATGAACTCGATCTGGCGCATCTGGCCGACGGCGACATCGGTGGTCACTTCGGGCCAGCGGGCGCTGCGCGGCACGGCGCCGCCATCGGTGCCCGTCACCTCGAATTCATGGCCGTGCACATGGATCGGATGGTTGGTCATGGTGAGGTTGCCCACGCGGATGCGCACCCGGTCGCCGCGCCTCACGCACAGCGGGTCGATGCCCGGGAAGACGCGGCTGTTGAAGGCCCAGGTGTTGAAGTCGGTCATGGTGTTGACCTTGGGCGTGGCGCTGCCGGGCTCGACGTCGAAGCTGCCGAGGAGAAAGCAGAAGTCGCGCTGCACGCGCGCGATCTGCGGATGGTTGCGCACCTTGGGGTGCGTCACCCACAAGCCCATCATGCCCATGGCCATCTGCACCATCTCGTCCGCATGCGGGTGGTACATGAAGGTGCCGGGCCGGCGCGCGGTGAATTCGTAGACGAAGGTCTTGCCCGGCGGGATGTGCGGCTGCGTGATGCCGCCGACGCCGTCCATGCCGTTGGGAACGCGCTGTCCATGCCAATGGACCGTGGTGTGTTCGGGCAGCCGGTTGGTGACGAACAGGCGCACCCGATCGCCTTCGACCACCTCGATGGTGGGCCCGGGCGACTGGCCGTTGTAGCCCCACATGTTGACCTTGAAGCCCGGCGCCATCTCGCGCACCACGGGCTCGGCGACGAGGTGGAATTCCTTGACGCCGTCCTTCATGCGCCAGGGTAGGCTCCAGCCGTTGAGGGTGACGACCGGGTCGTAGGGCCGGCCGTCGGGCGGCAGGAGCGGTGGGGCGGTGGCGGGGCCGGTCTGCTGCGCGGCCTCGGGCACGGCGGCCAGGGCGACGCGGCTGACGGCACCGGCGGCGGCGCCGGCCAGCACGCCGGAGAAGAAGTGTCGGCGGTCCATCAGTGGCCTCCTTCGTTCGTCGAGCTGGCGAGGGCTGCGCCCGTCCCTGCACCGCGCAGGGCCGAGAGGCCGGCGGGCGAGCTGCCGGTCAGCGCCATCTGCAGATCCACCTCGGCGAGCCAGAAGTCGCGCTGGGCCTGCATGGCCGCATCCACCGTTCGCGCACTGGCGCGGGCTTCGGCCAGCAGCTGCCAGACGCTGGCACCCATGGCGTTGTAGCGCAGCACCATCTCGTCGTTGATCTGGCGCTGCAGCGGCAGCACCTCGGCCTGGTAGCGATGCGCGATCTGCCACACATGCCGGCGGGCGGCCTCGGCCTCGCGCACTTCGCTCACGGCGGCCAGCGCCACGCCACGCACGCGGGCGGCGGCCTGCAGGTAGCGTGCCTCGGCCTGCGCACTGCGCGCCTGGCCGAAGTCGAAGAGCGGGATCGGCAGGCCGATCTCCCAGCCGCGTTGCGTGCTGCGGCCGCGGTCGATGTCGTTGGTGAAGGTGGTGTTGCGCGCAACGCCCAGCTCCATGGCGTCGACGAAGCGGGTGGCGCGCGTCAGGCCCTGCGCTTCGGCCGTGGCTGCGGCGTCGGCGCGGGCGGCGCGGAGGTCCAGACGATCTCGCAGGGCCTGCGCTTGCAGGTCGGCATCGGCCGGCAGCGAGGCGGGCAGGTCGGGCAGGCGGTCGGGCAGCGTGAGCCGCGCGGCCTGCGCGCCATCGAGCCCGAGCAGACGGACCAGGGCCTCACGGCTGGCGGTCGCGGCCTGCTCGGCCCGGGCCAACTGGGCCTGTGCGTCGGCCTGCTGCAACTGTTCGCGCGCGACCTGCAGTGCGGGCCAGTTGCCGGCTTTCTGCATGCGCTGGGCCAGCGTCGCGCCAGCTTCGGCGGCATCGCGCACGTCGCGCAGGTAGACAGCGCTCTGCCGGTCGGCGACGGCGCGCAGCCAGGCACGGCGCGTGTCGGCCGCCAGTTGCAGCACCGCCTGCGCCGCATCAAGCCGGGCGGCCTCCTGCCGCTGGTCGGCCCAGCGGGCGCGCCACGGCAGGGTGAGCAGGCCCACCACGTTGAAGCTGATCAGCCGGTCGAGCTCCAGTTCGCGGCCCTCTCGCAGGCGGCCGAAGGAGAACACGGGATTGGGCAGCGAGGCCGCTTCCACGCGCTCGGCGTCGGACAGCTGCAGGGCCGCGAAAGCCGCCTGCATGCGGGGGCTCTGGGCCAGGGCGATGCGCACGGCCGCCTGTTGGTCGAGCGGCCGGACCAGCAGCGCCTCCGCTTGCGCCGCGGATGCGGTGTCGGGCCGACGTTGGGGCCGGGCGTCGCCGACGAGCGGCTGGCCCTGCACCAGCGAAAGTGCCTGCGGTGCATCGCCCTCGGGCGACAGACTGGCGCAGCCGGCGAGCAGCAGGGCGGCGCCTGCCAGGGCCGTGCAGGACGCACGGCGCAACATGGCGGGCGGCGCCGCGATGGAAAGATGGGGAAATGGCGGCGCTTCGCCGTGACGGCGCCGCAGCGGCAGCCCGCGCACGCTGCGCGGGACGAGAGGGGTGGACAAGAGAACGCTCCTTGAAGCAATGCATCGGCACTGCGGCGCGTCAGGACGGCTGCAGCGGACGGACTACGGGCAGGACGTTCAGGAAATGGGCGGCTTGTCGGCCTGGGCGAGCAGGGCGCTCGCGAAGTGCGGGGCGCTGCTGCGGGGGTGCACGCGTGCGGGCGGCGCGACAGGGGCTGCCGGTGCCGCGTCGGTCATCGCCACCGAATGGCAGATCTGGCAGAGGCCGCAGTGGCCGTGGTCGTGCGCGGTGCCGCTGTCGTCGCCCTGGTGCGCCACGGAGAGGGCGCTGGCGACGTGGGGCGATGCTTCTTGCATGCCGTGTCCCTCATCCGCGGCATGCTCATGGCAGTGCGCCGGGGGCTGCGCTGTGGCAGCCGCCATCGCCGGCATGTGTTGCGGCGCCGGCATCGGATTGGCCGCGTGGGCGGCATGTGTGGACGGCGCGGCGGGTGTGACCTCCACCGCCATGGCGCCACCGATCCAGCCACGCAAGGGCAGCAGGACGAGGGCAAGGACCAGGACGAAGAGGCGCACGGGCGGCATTCTAGGAGTGCACGCCAGCACGGGCCTTGACGCCCCGCAGGGCCGCTGCGCCGCTGCGGAGCCAGCCTTGCCCTCGCAGCCTCATGCACCATCGTCCGACATCGCGATGTGCACGCCGTCGCAGGCTTGGGTCACTCGGCAAGACGCTTGCCCTCCACCAATGAAAGGAACATTGCGATGACCCCCATTGATCACCAGGACTGCATCGACGCCTGCAACGCCTGTGCCGTGGCCTGCAGCCATTGCGCCGCAGCCTGCCTGCGCGAGCCCGATCCGGGCGCGATGGCCGGCTGCATCCGTCTCGACATGGACTGCGCCGCGGCCTGTCAGTTCGCGGCAGCGGCGGTGGCCCGCGGCAGCGAGCATGCGGCGGCCATCTGCGCGCTCTGCGCCCGTCTGTGCGACGCCTGCGCTGCCGAGTGCGCCCAGCACGAGGCTGACCACTGCCAGGCCTGTGCCGAGGCCTGCCGAGACTGCGCCCAGGCCTGCCGGGCCATGGCCGGCTGAGCGGCGCCGCGCCCCTCAGCGCCCGGGCAAGCCGCGCAGCAGCCGCAGCCCGTTGGCCACCACAAGCAGACTGGCTCCCATGTCGGCGAACACCGCCATCCACATGGTGGCCTGGCCGGCAATGGCGAGGGCGAAGAACACCGCCTTGATGCCCAGGGCCAGCGTGATGTTCTGCCAGAGCAGCGCATGGGTGCGGCGCGACAGCGCCACGGTGTCGGCGATGCGGCCCAGGTCGTCGTTCATGATGACCACGTCGGCCGTCTCCATGGCGATGTCGGTACCCGCGGCACCCATGGCGAAGCCGATGTCGGCCTGGGCCATGGCGGGCGCATCGTTGATGCCATCGCCCGCCATCGCGATGACGCCATGGCGCTGCTGCAGGTCGCGGATGGCAGCCAGCTTGTCCTGCGGCAGCAGGCCGCCGCGCGCGTCGGCGATGCCGACCTGCTCGGCCACGGCGCGGGCGGTGCTGGGGTTGTCGCCCGTCAGCATCACGGGCGTGACGCCCAGGCGCTTCAGGCGTGCCACCGCTTCCCTGGAGCCGGCCTTGAGCGTGTCCGCCACGGCGAAGACGCCGAGGACCGCATGTTCGCCGGCCAGCAGGGTCAGGGTGCGGCCCTGCGCCTCGTGGTCGGCCAGCAGGGCTTCCAGCGCCGGGCTGCACAGCCCCTGCTCCTCGATCAGGCGGTGGTTGGCGAGCACCAGCGGCAGTCCGTCGACCACGCCCCGGACGCCGCGTCCGGCGAGCGCTTCGAACTCGTCGACCTCGGGTATTGCGCCGATCCTCGTGAGGCCCTGGGCAATGGCGAGCGAGACCGGATGGTCCGAGCGGCCCGCCAGGGCCGAGGCGGCGCATTGCACATGGGCCGGATCTGCATCGCCCCAGGCCTGCCAGTGCACCAGCACCGGCTTGCCCTGGGTCAGCGTGCCGGTCTTGTCGAGCGCGATGGCCCGGAGCCGCCGCGCGCCTTCGAGGTGCGTGCCGCCTTTGATGAGGATGCCGCGGCGCGCGGCCGCCGTCAGGCCGCTGACCACCGTCACCGGCGTGGAGATCACCAGCGCGCACGGACAGGCGATGACCAGCAGAACCAGCGCCTTGTAGATGGCGTCCAGCCAGGCCCAGTCCAGCAGCAGGGGCGGCAGCACGGCCACGGCCGCCGCGGCGATGAACACTGCCGGCGTGTAGATGGCGGCGAAGCGCTCGACGAAGCGCTGCGTGGGCGCCCGAGACTCCTGCGCCTTCTCGACGGCTTCGATGATGCGGTCCAGCGTGGTCTGTCCGGCCACGGCCGTCACGCGCACCTGCAGCTCGCCGCCCTGGTTGACGGTGGCGGCGAACACGGGGTCGCCGACGGTCTTGTCGACCGGGATGCTTTCGCCGGTCACGCTTGCTTGGTCGATCGTGCTGCGGCCGGCGCTCACCTCGCCGTCCAGCGGCACGCGCTCGCCCGGGCGGATGCGCACGATGGCATCCAGGGCCACGCTGGTGGCGGGCACGCGCTGCCAGCTGCCGTCGGCAGCCTGCACCTCGGCGTCGTCGGGTGCCAGCGCCATGAGGCCCGAGATCGCGTTGCGCGCGCGGTCGGCCGCCTTGTGCTCGATCAGCTCCGCCAGCGCATACAGCGCCATCACCATGGCCGCCTCGGGCCATTGGCCGATCAGGAAGGCGCCCGTCACCGCCACGGCCATGAGCGTGTCGATGCCCAGGCGTCCACGCATCAGGGCGCGCAGCCCACTCAGGTAGATGCCGGTGCCGGCCAGCGCGATGGCCACGGCGGCCAGAGCCATGCCTGCGATCCGCCATGCCAGGGCGTCGGGCAGCAACAGGTGGCTCAGCTCGGCCGCGATGGCGACGCCGAGGGCAGCGGCGATGCGGGCTGGACCGGGCAGGGGGCCGTGGTCGTGCCCATCACCGGCCTCGTGCGCATGCGGGTGGGCATGGGCACTGTCATGGTCGTGCGCGTGACCATCGTCGTCCCTATGGCCATGGTCGGCGTGGCGGTGGGCGGGGGCGGCCGCAGGCGGGGGGGCGCTGCATCCGCAGCCGGTACCGCAACCTGCGGCAATGCGCAGCGTGCGCGGTGCCGCAGGCGGGGCGACCGGCTCCGTGGCGTGGGTGCGCGGCGTGTGGTGGCGGTGCGCCGGCTCGCCGGCGAGGGAGGGGGAAGGGCGGCTCGTCATCGGGTTTTCGCTTTCGTGCCAGCATTGAAAACCTTCAAGCCACTTCAAGGTCAAGCATGCCTTCTGCAAGCCCCCACCTGCGCATCGGCGAGGCAGCCAGTCGCTCGGGCGTCAGCGCCGCCAACATCCGCTACTACGAAAAGGAGGGCCTGCTCGGCGCGGAGCAGCGGGCCGACAACGGCTACCGGCTCTACAGCGCCGACGACGTGCACCGCCTGCGCTTCATCCGCATGTGCCGGGCCATGGACATGTCGCTGGACGAGGTGCGTGCCCTGCTGTCGCTGGACCTGCGCAGCAAGGCCGACTGCAGCGCGGCCTGCGACGTGCTCAACGCGCACCTGGGCCATGTGCGCGAGCGCATCGCGGAGCTTCGATCGTTGGAGCAGGACCTGAAGACGCTGCGCGACCGCTGCGATGGGCAGGACAGCTATTGCCACACCATCGAGGCCTTGCATGAACGGGCAGACGCACAACCCGCTGATGGCGTCGGCCCTGGCGGCACACCCCGGCGCCATGTTTGAGGCGAAAACGCAGAACGGAAACGGGGTCGACGCGCCATCGCGCCCCGACCCCGTGGCAGGACGATCTGTCTTCAGTGCTTGTAGCTGAGGCCTGCCGCGCCGGAAGCGGGCCGGGTGAAGGGCACTCTCGGGATTTCCGCTTCTGCCCGCGCATCGACGCGCGCGATGGCCTGCTCGGTCCGGCACAGCTCCGCCAAGCGCCGGTCTGCCTCACGCCGCAGCGCCGAGATCCGGGCCAACGCCTCCGCCTCGGCCACACGCCGTCCACCCTGCGTGCTCTGCTGAAGCTGATGGATCGCCTCATACGAGTCGCGCTCCGCCTTCATCCAGGCAGCAAATCGGGGGTCGGGGGTGTCAGTCATGTGGCTCGGGTTCCTTGTCGGCGCACGTGTTCGTGCAACATTGGCGCGGAGTCTGCATGCAGGCTGTGCCGGGGCACGTAGGACAAGCCTTGGGTCCGCGGTAGGTCGAGGCAGGGCAACGCGCAGATCTCTCAGCCGGCTTGGCGCAGGCACGCCAGTGCGGTCCCAACGGCGCTGTGGGGCAGCGGCCCTCTTAGAGGGTCACCCCTTCTCCATGCCCGCGATCATTACGAGCGGTGCCAGGTCATTGCCCACCCCCGCATCTGGAGGACGCCTCGGCCGGATCGTGCCCGTGCGGAGCGGGGTCGCCTCAGAAGGACTTCTTGAGCTGTCGATCGACCGACCAGACCCCGCCACCGAAGGCCGCGAAGAACAGGCAGCCGAAGGCCCAGATGCTGGACAGCTGCACGGCCTTGCCTTGCAGCAGGTCCGTGAACGCGACACCGGCGTCCATGAGCCGCTTCGTGCCATTGGGCGTCAGGAACTCCGGATGGGCCTTGATCGCTTCAAGGCCCGCGCTGGTCAGAAGCGGCTGGGCGTTGTACGGGAAGTGGAAGTGGAACCACACCGTCACGAACAGCATGACCGCGTTGGCCAGGGCGAAGGGCCGGGTAAGAAAGCCCAGCAGGATGGCAGCACCGCCGACGACCTGCATGACGGCCAGCAGTGGCGAGAACAGCCATCCCGGATGGAAGCCGATCATCTCGACGAACTGCACCTGGCCCATCGGATCGAGGATCTTCGGCCAGCCCTCGTGGAGCAGCCAGCCGCCCAGGGCCAGCCGGAGCAACAGCCATCCCAGAGGCTGCGCGAAGTTCTCGTAGAAGGGGGCCAGCGCCGGTATGAACAGACTTTCTCTGGAAACCCTGGAATCGAAGGAGCGACGCATAGGAGCCTTGCAGAATTTTCGGGGGTGCCGCACTGGTTGGAGCACGTGTGTCCGGGTGCACGACGATCTTCCCAGGCACTCATCCAAGGCTTTTGATGCATGTCATGGTTGGGTCCAGTGGAACGGCCGGACATGCATCGAGACGGCGTCGTCCGCGTCCAGGGTCGCGCCATGGGCCTGAACGCAGACCTTGCCGATCATTCGCCCTTGGCCGCGCGCAGGTTGGCCTTGAAGTGTTCCGGCACGCGCTCGTCGAAGCCCAGCGCCACGCGGCGCACCTCGGGGCTGTCGGTGGGGGCATGGCCCACGCCCAGGGCCGCCGCGCGCGGCGCGTCGATGGCCACCACCGTACCTTCCACGCGGCCGATGCCGGTGATCTCGCAGGCCACGACATGGCCTGGGTCGACGCTGCGCGAATGGCAGGGCGTGCCCATCAGGATCACGTCGCCGGGCATCAGGGTGATGTGGCGGGCGATGTCGGCGATCACGTAGTGCGGGCCCCAGATGGTCTCTTCGCCGATGTGCGCCTCCTGCACCACGCGGCCGTCGACGAAGGTGCGCAGCGTCTGCGCGAACAGGTCCACGCCACGCACGATGCCCGGGCCGATGGGCAGCAGCGTGTCCGCGCCCTTGACGCGCAGCATGCTGCCCTGGTCGGTGTCGCGGAAGTCCTGCAGGCCCATGTCCAGCGCGGGGCAGAAGCCTTCGATGTGGTCCCAGGCTTCGTCGGGCGTGACGTTGCGGCAGGTGCGGCCGATCACCACCGCGTACTCGCCCTCGTAGTTGAGGTACTTGCAGTCCGCCGGCTTGAGGATCTGGCCCTTGTGGCCGTTGAGCGAGGTCGGCGGCTTGGTGAAGTAGGTGGGCGTCTCGGTCGGCTTGGGCTTGTTGCGGGTCTCCATGCTGCGCGAGCGGTAGGAGATGTGCACCGCGATGATCTTGCTCGGGTTGACCGGCGGCAGGTAGGTCTGCGCGTCGGCGTCCAGCAGGCGGCCATCGTCCAGGCGCAGGCGGCCGGCGTCGGCGCCTTCTTCCACCATCGTGCCCCAGAAGGCGCTGCCACCGATGAGGACGCGGCGTCGCTCGACGCGGGGGCCCTGCATCACGGTGGGCAGGCTCTGGAGTGGGAATTCGAAGTTCATGGCGATTCTTGTGTGGGGCTCAGGCAGAGAACCAGATGTGGATGTTCCCGGTGCCCCGGGCGTTTTCGTAGGCGGACAGGGACTCGCCCTTGGCGCGGCAGTCGGCGCCGCCCATGGCGCCCAGCATCTGCAGGTAGTGCGCGCCGAAGGCCTCCCAGGGCTTGCGTCGGTATTCGGCGTCCCAGCGCTCCAGGATCAGGTCGTGCCGGCCTTCGGCCATCAGTGCGATGGCGCCCTTGTCGCTCTCGATGTTCTCGGGCGAGGAGACGTTGCTCTCGTGGAAGATGCGCGGATGGTTCGGCTTCCAGTCGATGCCGTTGAACTTGTGGCTGAGCGCGCCCGAGGCCAGCAACACCACGCGCAGGCCGCTGGCGCGGATGCCTTCGCCGATGTCCTCGCCGGACTGGAGGAACTGCTCCCAGCGGCAGTTCTGGCAAGAGCTCACGGTCACCACCGGCGTGTCGTCCAGCTCCAGCCGCAAATGCTTGACCAGGTTGACCGTGGCGTAGTGCCGACCCAGATCGGGGTGGTCGATGACGCGCACATAGCCCTGGCGCGCCCGCGAGGCGGTCTCCAGCGCCCGGGCCAGTCGCGGATGGCCGCGGTAGGTAAAGGGCACGCCGTGCAGGTACCAGGGCATCTCGTCGGAGATGTAGGTGCCGCTGTAGCGCGCGCCGCCGTCCACCAGGTGGTAGCCGGTGGTGAACCAGTGGCTGTCGAAGATCATGACCACGTCCGGCTTCGCGGCCGCGATGCGCTCGCGCAGCCGGGCATAGCCGGCGATCAGGTCCGAGTCTTCTCCGGCGCCCTGCAGGCGGCGGAACTCCTCGCACTGCATCAGGCCGGGGTGATGCGACACGATGGCCGATCCAACGATCTGTCCCATGGAAATGTCTCCTGTGTGCGTTCAGCGGTGGCTGAAGCTCGCCTTGAACGGCTTCTTGGGAACCACGACGTCCTTGACGTCGCAGAAGAATTCGAAGCTCCAGTCGCCGCCTTCGCGGCCCACGCCGGAGCGCTTGATGCCGCCAAAGGGCGCGGCCAGGTCACGGATGCCGAAGCTGTTGACCCAGATGAAGCCGGTGCGCACCTGCTTGGCGATTTCGGTGGCGTGCCCGGTCTCGCCGTAGCAGACGCCGCCCAGGCCGTAGTCGGTGCCGTTGGCCAGCGCGATGGCCTCTTCGTCGCTGGCGAAGGTCTGCAGCGTGAGCACGGGGCCGAAGACCTCGTTCTGCACGATCTCGCTGTCCTGCGCCACCTGCGTGAGCATGGTGGGCTTGAAGTACTGGGCGCCGAAGTCGTGGCGCTCGCCGCCCCACAGCAGCTCGGCACCGGCCGCGACGGCGCGTTGCACGAAGCCTTCGACGCGCTCTACCTGGCGCGGATGGATGATGGGGCCGACTTCGGTGGCCTCGTCGCGCGGGTCGCCCACGTTGAGCTTCGCGACGTGGCTGCGCATGGTGGCGATGAAGCGCTCGGCCACCTTCTCGTGTACCAGGAAGCGCGTGCCCGCCAGGCAGACCTGGCCGGCGTTGCGGTACATCAGCGCGCCGGTGGCGGCTGCGCCGTCCAGGTCGGCATCTTCCAGCACGATGAAGGGGCTCTTGCCCCCCAACTCCAGGCTGCAGGGCACCAGGTTGGCGCCAGCGGCCTGCGCGATGGACTTGGCCGTGGGCACGCTGCCGGTGAAGGAGACGCGCGCGATGCGCGCATCGCCCACCAGCCATGCGCCGGTGCTGGCACCGGTGCCCTGCACCACGTTGAACACGCCTGGCGGCAGGCCGGCCGCGTCGGCGCAGTCGGCCAGCAGCGAGCAGGTCAGCGGTGCCCACTCTGGCGGCTTCAGCACGCAGGTATTGCCTGCGGCCAGGGCCGGGCCGAGCTTCCAGGTGGAGAGCATCAACGGCGCGTTCCACGGCGTGATGATCACCACCACGCCGGCCGGGTCGTGGCGCACGATGTGGTGGGCCTGCTCGGTGTCGATGGGGCGGTTCTGCAGTTCCAGCGCATGCTGCGCGAACCAGCGGATGTTGAGCATGGCGCGCGGCACCACGCCGTGGCGCATGCGCGAGAGCAGCACGCCGGCGTCGGTGCTCTCCAGCCGGCAGAAGTCGTCGGCACGCTTGCCGATCTCCTCGGCGAAGCGCTCAAGATAGGGCAGGCGCTCGGAAGCGCTCATGGCGCTCCACGCCGGGAAGGCGCGCTGCGCGGCCGCGATGGCGGCTTCGGTGTGGTCCTCCAGGCCTTCGGCGATGCGGCCGAGCGGCTTCTGGTCGATGGGGCTGAAGAGCTCGAAGGTGGTGGCCGAGGGCACGCGGCGGCCGTCGATGTAGTGGTCGGGCGAGACCTTGACGCCCGCCACGTCCAGCAGGGAAGTGGTCATTCGGAATGCTCCTGGTTGGGTGGCAGCAACTTGCCGGGATTCATGAGGCCGTGCGGATCGAGCGCGGCCTTGACGGCCTGCATCAGGCGCAGCTCGACCGCCGACTTGTGGCGCGCGGATTCGTCCCGGCGCAGCACGCCCAGGCCGTGCTCGGCCGAGATCGAGCCGCCATGGGCCACGACCGCGTCGTGCACGCACTGGTTGATGGGCTTTTCGAGCGCCTCGAAGGCGGCGCGGTGCTCCGCGCCCAGCCGGTCGGCGGCGGGCGAGAGGTTGTAGTGCAGGTTGCCGTCGCCCAGGTGGCCGAAGACGACCAGCCGCTCGCCCGGCCAGCGGCGCTCGATCTCCGCGCCCATGGTGGCGATGAAGTCGGCGATGCGGGAGATGGGCAGCGCGATGTCGTGCTTGATGGTGCGGCCCTCGGCGCCTTGCGATTCGGAGATGTCCTCGCGCAGTGCCCACAGGGCCTGGAACTGGGCCAGCGTGGCGGAGAGGGCGGCGTCGGTGGCCAGCTCCTGCTCCAGCGCGGCCTCCAGCAGGCCTTCGATGGCGGCGCTGGCATGGGCCTCGTCCACGTTGTCGCTGACTTCCAGCAGCACGTACCAGGGCGAGCGCTCGGCCAGCGGCAGGCGGGCACTGTCCACGTGCTTTTCGACCAGCGCGATGCAGGTGTCGCTCATTAGCTCGAAGGCCGTGAGGCCGGCGCCCAGGCGCGACTGCGCCAGCTGCAGCAGCTGCAATGCGGCGGCCGGATCGGGCACGGCGACGAAGGCGGCCACCTGCGCCGCGGGCAGCGGGTGCAGCTTGAGCACCGCGGCGGTGATCACGCCCAGCGTGCCTTCGCTGCCGATGAACAGGTCGCGCAGGTCGTAGCCGGTGTTGTCCTTGCGCAGGCCGCGCAGGCCGTCCCACAGCTCGCCCTGTGCCGTGACAGCTTCGAGGCCCAGGCACAGTTCGCGGGCGTTGCCGTAGCGCAGCACCTGCACGCCGCCGGCATTGTTGGCCAGGTTGCCGCCGATGGTGCAGGTGCCTTCGGCGGCCAGGCTCAGCGGGAACAGCCGGCCGGCTTCGCGCGCGGCGTCCTGCACCTGTTGCAGCGTGACGCCGGCTTCCACCGTCAGCGTGTTGTTGATGGTGTCGATGGCGCGCACCTTGTTCAGGCGCGTGAGCGACAGCACCAGCGTGCGGCCCGACGTATCGGGCGTGGCGCCGCCCGACAGGCCGGTGTTGCCCCCCTGCGGCACCACGGCGATGCGGTGCTGGGCGCACCAGCGCACCACGGCCGCCACGTCGGCGGCGCTGTCGGGCTGGGCCACGGCGACGGCCTGGCCGGTCCACTTGCGACGCCAGTCGGTCAGGAAGGGTGCCTTGTCCGCCTCGTCTACCAGCAGGCGGCCGGCGAAGGCCTGGCGCAGTTCGTCCAGTGCGGCCTGCATGCTCAGTAGCCCGAGGTGCTGCCGGCGGCGGGCGCCGGGGCTTCCTTGAAGCGGCGGGCCAGGGCGCGGCTGGCCTGGGCCAGCAGGGTCGCGTCCACGCCCACGGCGATGAAGCGTGCGCCCTTGCCGATCCAGTGGCGGGCGGCCGTCTCGTCGGTGGCCAGGATGCCCGGCGCCTTGCCGGCGGCCAGGATGCGGGCGAATGCATGCTCGATGGCCGCGCGCACGTCCGGATGGCCGGGCTGGCCCAGCAGGCCCATCGAGGCCGACAGGTCCGCCGGGCCGATGAACACGCCATCGACGCCTTCCACGGCCGCGATCTCGTCGATGCGCGACAGGGCGGAGGCCGTTTCGACCTGCACCAGCAGGCACATGCGGTCGTTGGCGGTCTGCAGGTAGTGCGCGTCGGCGCCCCAGCGCGAGGAGCGCGCCAGGCCGCTGCCCACGCCGCGGATGCCCTGCGGCGGATAGCGCATGGCCTGCACCAGGCCGCGGGCCTGTTCGGCGTCTTCCACCATCGGCACCAGCAGTGTGGTGGCGCCGATCTCCAGCACCTGCTTGACCAGCGCCGCGTCGCTGTGCGGAATGCGGACCACGGGGTGGGCGGGGTAGGGCGCCACCGCCTGCAGCGTGCCCAGCATGGAGCGCAGGTCGTTGGGCCCGTGCTCGCCGTCGACCAGCAGCCAGTCGAAGCCGGCGGTGGCGCACAGCTCGGCGGTGTAGGGCTCGGCCAGGCCGAGCCAGAGGCCGATCTGAGCGCCGGGTGCGGCCAGTGCGGCCTTGAAGGTGTTCACGGTGGAGGTCATCAGACGAACTTCAGGGAGATGGAGCCGAGCGAACCGTAGTCCGCGTGGAAGGTGTCGCCGGCGGCGCAATGCACCGGCCGGGTGAAAGAGCCGCCCAGCACGATCTGGCCCGCTTCCAGCCCCTCGCCGTGTGGCGCCAGCTTGTTGGCCAGCCAGGCCACGCCGTTGCCCGGGTGGTTGAGCACCGCGGCGCCCAGGCCCGATTCCTCGATCACGCCGTTTTTGAAGAGCAGCGCACCGGCCCAGCGCCAGTCCACCTGGTCCGGGCGCATCGGGCGGCCGCCCATCACGATGCCGGCGCTGGCGGCGTTGTCGGCGATGGTGTCCAGCACCTTGCGCGGCGCCTTGGTCACGCGGTCGAACTGCTCGATGCGGGCATCGATCAGCTCCAGCGCGGGGATCACGTAGTCGGTGGCGTTGAGCACGTCGAACAGCGTGACGTTGGGCCCACGCAGCGGCTTGGCGAGGATGAAGGCGAATTCCACTTCGAGCCGCGGCACCAGGAAGCGGGCGGCCTCCACCTCGGTGCCGTTGTCGATCACCATGCTCTGCAGCAGCACGCCGTAGTCGGGCTCGGTGATCTGCGAGGCGATCTGCATGGCCCGCGAGGTCAGGCCGATCTTGCGGCCGACGATGGTGTCGCCATCGGCCAGCTTCAGGGCCGTCCATTCGCGCTGGATGGCGTAGCTGTCGGCGATGGTCATGCCGGACAGGCGCTTGCTGAATTGCTCGACGGGCTGGCGGCTGCGCTCGGCCTCGATGAGTTCGTGGGCGAGCGCGCGGTTGCGCTCCTGGGTGTCTGTCATGGATGTGTCTCCTGCATCGCCCTGCCATGGGTGGCAAGGCGCCGTCTTGATGAAGGCGAAGTCTCGGCAGCATGGCCGTCCGCCACAAGCAATGGATTTGGAACAGTGATCAAGCAGCGCTTGATAATCGATCGATGGCCCTGACCCGCTACACCCTTCGCCAGCTCGAGGCTTTCGTCGCCGTGGCGGAGCAGCGCAGCTTCACCGGCGCGGCGCAGCGCATGGGGCTCACGGCGCAGGCCGTGAGCCAGCTGATCGCCGAGCTGGAGGCCATCGTCGATTTCCGCCTCTTCGAGCGCACCACGCGGCGCGTGGCGCTGTCCAGCGCGGGCCAGCACTTCCTGGGGCCCGCCGAGACGGTCCTGCGGCATGTGCAGGCCGCGGAGATCGCGGCCTCCGACGTGCGCAACCAGGCGGCCGGCATCGTGCGGGTCGGTGCCCCGCAGGTGCTGGCCGGCGCGGCCATCCCGGCGGCCATCGGCGCCTTCCAGGCCCTGCGGCCTCGTGTTGTCGTGCGGGTGAAGGACCTCCCGGTCGACCAGCTGGTGGATGCGGTCACCGCCGGCGACGTCGACCTGGCGGTCGGGCCGGATCGGCCCACCGGCGAAGGTGTGCAAGGTACGGCCGTCTTCGACAGCCGCTGGGTGCTGTGGTGCGCGCCGGACCATCCGCTGGCACGCAGCAAGCAGCTGCGGTGGACCGACCTGCACGGCCACGCCCTGGTGGCCGCTGGGCGCGACCACGAGCGCAGCGTCTCGCAGATGCATGTCAATGCCCCCGCAGATGCACGGGTGGAGCCGGTCGACGTGGTGGACAACGTCTCCACCGCCCTGGGCATCGCCGCCCAGGGGCTGGCCGCCACGCTCGCGCCGGCCTACGTGGGCGTGGTGGCGCGGCCGCTCGGCCTGGTGCTGCGCCGTGTGGTCGAGCCCGAGACGGTGCGCACGGTCTGCCTCTACCGCTCGACGGTGCGCACCCTGCCGCCGGCGGCCGAGGCCTTCGCCGACCACCTGCTGCAGTGGTTGCCCGGCTGGCAGAAGAAGGACGATTGAACGCTGTTCAGCCACGCGCGGCGGCCAGCAGGCGGATCTCCGCCAGCAGGTCGGCCAGGGCGGCCTGCAGCATCTCCAGCGTCGTGGCGTCGCTCAATTGGCCGTCCTGGAAGCGCGACGCGATCAGCGGAACGGCCACATGGGGCCGCGACAGAGGGCGGGCCAGCGTGGCGGCCAGGGCATCGCGGATCTGCGCCTGGGCCCGCACCCCGCCCAGGGCGCCGGGCGATGCCGTGATCACCAGCGCGGGCTTGCCCTTGAGGGGCGAGGCGAAGGCGGGCCGCGAGGCCCAGTCGATGGCGTTCTTCAGCACGCCGGGCATGCCGTAGTTGTATTCCGGCGAGCAGATCACCAGTCCATCGGCCTGGGCAATGGCATCCTTCAGCTCCGCGACGGCCGCGGGCGGCTGGGGGCCGTCCACGTCGCCGTCGTAGGGCGGTATCTCCTCCAGCGTGAAGAGACGCTGCTGGGCGTCTGCCGGCAGCAGCGTGGCCATGTGGCGCAGCACCGCGGTGCTGTGAGAGGCGCGGCGCAGACTGCCGGAGATGGCCAGCAGGCGAACCGCCGCTGCAGGCCTGATGTCGGAAGAAACATTCATCGATCGATCCATTGAACTATGCACGGAAGAAAAGTTTATGCATAAAATCGCGTCCATGCAAAAAACGGATGCCGTCTTGCGCGAACCCACGTTGGTGGACCAGGCCTTCGCCCGGCTGCGGCAGGACGTGCTCAGCGGCACCTACGCCGGGGGCGTCAAGCTGAAGGTGGACGAACTGCAGAACGCCTACGGCTTCTCCAGCAGTCCGCTGCGCGAAGCCCTCAGCCGGCTGGCGCAGGAAGGCCTCATCCGCGCCGACGAGCGCCGAGGCTTCCGCGTCGCGCCGCTGTCGGCCGAGGACATGGCCGACATCACTCGCATGCGCCTGATGCTCGACGTGCCGGCCCTGCGCGATTCCATCCAGCACGGCGACGACCGCTGGGAGAGCGAGGTGGTGGCGGCCTTCCATCGGCTGGAACTGGTCGAGGCCCGCCTGCCCGACGGCCCGGTCATCCTGGACGACCACTGGTCCGACCTGCACCGCGCCTTCCATCTTTCTTTGCTCGCTGCCTGTCCATCGGAGCGGCAACGGCGCTGGGGCGAAAGCCTGTTCGACCAGGCCGAGCGCTATCGGCGCTTCAGCGGGCGCTTTCGCAAGGTGGCCAAGCGCAAGACCAACGAGCACCGCCGGATCATGGACGCCGCCCTGCGGCGCGATGCCGACACCGCCTGCGCTCTGCTCGAGGAGCACATGCGCAGCACGCAGCGCAACGTCGAGAACATCCTGAAAGACCTGCCGCCGCCCTGAACACACACGGCTGGCGACCCATTCGAGACAACAACGGAGACAAGAAACCCCATGCTCAAAGTCCTGCGGCCCACGCCTTCCCACTTCGGCATCTTCGTGACCGACCTGGAGAAGATGGTGGCGTTCTATACCGAGACCTTCGACCTCACGATCACCGATCGCGGCGTGGGCAGCACCTTCAAGAACGAGCTGGTGTTCACCAGCGCCAGCGAGGACCAGCACCACCAGCTGGTGCTGGCCTCGGGCCGACCCGCCGATGCGAGCTTCAGCACAGTGATGCAGATCTCCTTCGTCGTGCCCAGCATCCAGCATCTGCGCGAGGTGACGCAGCGCGCCCGGGAGCGCGGCGCCACCGAGGTGCGCGGCCTCAACCACGGCAACGCGCTGTCGATGTACATGCGCGACCCCGAAGGCAACACC
Source organism: Pseudacidovorax intermedius (assembly GCF_003350475.1). Classification (GTDB taxonomy): domain Bacteria; phylum Pseudomonadota; class Gammaproteobacteria; order Burkholderiales; family Burkholderiaceae_C; genus Xenophilus; species Xenophilus intermedius. The sequence continues at coordinate 195,196 of NZ_QQAV01000004.1, read as the reverse complement.
GTCGAGGTGTACGTGGACATGCCCTTCTACGTGGCCCAGCCGCACGGCGACCCGCTCGACCTCGACAAGGACGACGAGACGCTGATGCGCGAGACCGAGGCCATCTGCCGCGCCGATCCCACCTTCATGCCGCTGGACCAGTGGCAGGCCCGGTTCCAGGCCAAGGCTCCTGTGGCGTCGGCATCGGCTGCCCGCGCGTGATCCACACGGTGCCGGCTTCGGCGCCGCATCTTCCCTGTCTACCTCTTTCCCACTCGAATGGAGCACCCATGAAACTGCTGTCCTTCCTCCACCAAGGCCGTGAAACCTGGGGCGCCGTCGTCGGCGACGGCGTCGTCGACCTCGGTCATGCCCGCCCGCATCAGCCCACGCTGCTCGACTACATCGCCTCGGGCGACTATCTGCAGGCGGCCCAGCATGTCGAAGGCCTGCCGGTGGTGGCCAAGCTGACCGACATCACCTACCTGCCGGTGATCACGCGGCCCGAGAAGATCGTCTGCGCCGTGCGCAACTACATGGACCACCACCAGGAAGTGCTGGCCGCCGGCATGCAGCGCGAGCTGTCGGAGATGCCGCCGATCTTCCTGCGCGTTTGGCGCTCGCAGACCGCGCACAACGCGCCCATCGTCAATCCGAAGGTGTCGGATTCGCTGGACTGGGAAGGCGAACTGGCCGTCATCATCGGCAAGGGCGGCCGCGACATCCCCAAGGACAAGGCCTACGAGCATGTGGCCGGCTACTCCTGCTACAACGATGGCAGCGTGCGCGAGTGGCAGTTCCATGCCAAGCAGATCGCCTCGGGCAAGAACTTCGAATCGACCGGCGGCTTCGGCCCCTGGATGGTGACGGCCGACGAGATCGCGCCCGGCCGCCAATTGAAGCTGGAGACCCGGCTGAACGGCCAGGTGGTGCAGTCCAGCCACACCGGCCACATGATCTTCGACATCCCCACGCTCATCAATTACGCCTCGACCATCTTCACCCTGAGCCCCGGCGACGTGATCGCCACCGGCACGCCGGCCGGCGTGGGCTGGAGCAAGAAGCCCTCGCAATTCATGAAGGCCGGCGACGTGTGCGAGGTGGAGATCGAAGGCATAGGCACCCTGCGCAACCCCATCGTCCAGCAGGCCTGAAGCCCTGCATCGGCGGGCGCTGACTGCGCCTGTCGATGCCCCTGAGTGCGGCGCATCCCGGCCGGGATGCGCGACACATCGCCCACCGGCAGCCCGGTGGTGCGAGCCATAAGAAATTCAACGGAGACAACCATCATGCGGCGTAGAGATGCTCTCGCTGCAGGCCTCGGCTTTGCCTGCAGCTTTCCCTTCACAGCCCGGGCGCAGGGCTATCCCGACAAGCCCATCCGCGTGCTGCAGGGCTTTGCGGCCGGCGGCAATGCGGACACCATCGCCCGCGTGGTCGGCACCGAGATGGGCAAGACCCTGGGCCAGCCCTTCGTGGTCGAGGCGCAGACCGGCGCCGGCGGCACCATCGCCTCGGGCACGGTGGCGCGGGCCAAGCCCGATGGCTACACGCTGCTGCTGGCCACTGGCGGCCATGCGGTGGCGGGGGCGCTCTACAACAAGCTCAGCTACCAGACGGTGGCGGACTTCGAGTGCATCTCCACCATCACCTTCTTCCCCTTCCTGCTCGTGGTGAAGGCGGACTCGCCCTACACCTCGCTGGCCGACCTGCTCAAGGCGGCCCGCGCGCCGGGCGCCCAGGTGTCGTACGGCACGGCCGGCATCGGCTCCACGCACCACCTGGCCGGCGAGCTGCTGGTGAAGATGTCGGGCGCACGCATGCTGCATGTGCCCTACCGCGGCGACGCGGCTTCGGTCACGGCGCTGCTGTCGGGCGAGGTGCCCTTCATCATCGCGCCGCCCACGGCCGTGATGGGCAACATCAAGGCTGGCAAGATGCGCGCCATTGCCACCACCGGGCCGCGGCGCTGGGGCCAGATGCCCGAGCTGCCGACGGTGGCCGAGCAGGGCGTGCCAGGCTACGAGGTCACGTCCTGGGCCGGCCTGATGGCGCCGGCGGGCACGTCCCGCGCCATCGTCGAGCCGCTCAACGCCGCGGTGCAGAAGGCATTGCAGCAACCGCAAGTGCGCAGCCGCCTCGAAGACATGGGCGGCGAGGCGCGCGGCAGCACGCCGGAAGAGATGGCGGCCATGGTCCAGAGCGAACTCAAGAAGTGGACCGTGGTGGTCAACGAGGCCCAGATTCCCAAACAATGAACGAGCGAGGTGCTCCCATGTCCCTGATCCAGATCCGCAAACGCAGCCTGACCGTCGAGACCATCTACCACGAGGGTGGCCCGGTGGCCGACCGGCCGCTCAAGCTGGCGGCCGCCTGCGCCGTCATCCGCAACCCGTATGCCGGCCGCTACGAGCCCGACCTGATGCCTTTCATGGCCGAGCTGCGCTCGCTGGGCACTTCGCTCGCGACGGAGCTGGTGGAGACGCTGGGCCGCGACCAGGTGGAGGTCTACAGCAAGGCCGCCATCGTGGGCGTCAACGGCGAGATGGAGCACGGCGCCGTCTGGCACGAAGCCGGTGGCTGGGCCATGCGCGCGGTGCTGGGCGAGCCCAAGGCCATCGTGCCGGCGGCCAAGGCCGTGGCTGCCACCGGTTACCGCCTGATGGTGCCGCTGCACTACATCCATGCCGCCTACGTGCGCAGCCACTTCAACAGCATGGAGGTCGGCATCCAGGACGCACCGCGCCCGGACGAGATCCTGTTCGCCCTGGTCATGGGCACCGGCGGCCGGGTGCATGCCCGGCTCGGCGGCCTGACCAAGGAACAGGTCTCGGTCCACGACGGCCAGCGTTGAGCGCAGTCCCAGCCCCAGGAGCAAGACCCACGATGGCGACGACGATGAAGGCGATCCAGCTGCGGGTGCCCGGTGGCCCCGAGGTGCTGGAGGAGGTGGATGTGCCCGTGCCCGCCTGCGGGCCGGGCCAGGTGCTGGTGCGCGCGCGCGCCATCGGCGCGGGCGGGCCGGACGTGCTCATCCGCAAGGGCATCTACAAGTGGATGCCGCCCATGCCGGCCATTCCCGGCAACGAGATGGCCGGCGTGATCGAGGCGGTGGGCGAGGGCGTGCCGGCGGACCGCGTCGGCCAGCGCGTGTTCGTCAGCGCACGCGAGCTGCCGCAGCGCGGCGGCTGCTATGCCGAGTACATCGCCGTGCCGGCCGAGGCGCCCTTCGTGCTGCCCGACGCGATCTCGGACACCGAGGCCGTGAGCCTGGGCAATGTCCAGCTCGCGCAGGCCATGCTGCTGGGCACGCAGGGCGGTGTGCCCGTGCGCTCGATCCTGGTGCCCGGCGCGGCGGGCGGCGTGGCCACCGCGCTCACGCAGCTGGCGGCGCACCATGGCATGACGGTGATCGGCACTGCCTCCACACCCGCCAAGCAGGCCCATGCGCTGGCCCATGGCGTGACCACCCTGGTGGACGGCGACCCGGAGGGCCTGGCCGAGCGCGTGATGGCCGCCACCGGCGGCCGCGGCGTGGACCTGGCCTTCGACCATGTGGGCGACCGCCTGCTCATCGCCTGCATCCGCGCGCTGGCGCCCATGGGCACCGCGATCTCGTACAACATCGCCGCCGGGCTGCCCTCCGAGGACGTCTTCCTGACCCTGCGCTCGCTGCTCAGCCGCAGCCTGGCGGTGCGCACCTTCTCCATCCACACCTTCGATGCCGACCGCAGGCAGCGACGCGCCTTGATGGAGACCGCCATCGGCCTGATGCGCGACGGAGCCGTCAAGGCTTCGCCGACGACGAGCTATCCGCTCGCGCAGGCGCGCGAGGTGCACGCGCTACTCGATGCGGGGGCGGTGCAGGGCAAGCTCGTGCTCGTGCCCTGAGAACCTGAGTGGCCATCTCCGCACGGCTGCGGCTGCGCGAATGAAGGGATCTTGGCGTTCGTGTCCTGGCTGCCATCAAGCGTTCGCCGGCACCCCTGGAGGTGGCGCACCGCTTGTTCTAATCCGTCGCAGGGATCACCCGCAATGCGGCGCACATGGATGGTGGAGACGGCGTTTGGAGAGAACGGCTGACCTGTTTCTGTTTCGACTGGCCAAACTGGCCTCGGTGAGCGGGCAGCCCCTGGTGCGGCTGTGCGAAGGCAAGTACGGCATCACCCGGCGCGAGTGGCGGCTGATCGTGGTCCTGAGCCAGGAGGGGCCACTGCTGTCCACCGCGCTGGCGCGGCGTGCCAGCGTCGAGCCCGCGCGCACGTCGCGCACCGTCACGCAGTTGGTGGCGCGCGGCCTGGCCGAACGGATTCCGCGTCCGAACGACCGGCGCTGCATCGAGGTCCACCTCACGCAGCGGGCGCGGGACATCTATGCGGACCTCTATCCGGTGGTTCAGGAGATTGAAGGCGCGCTGCTGGCAGGCCTTTCGGCGCAGGACCGTGCCGAGCTGGGGCGCCTGATGTCCATGCTGGAGTCCACCGCCGGCGCGCTGGTGCCGCCCGCGCAACTGCCGAAGGCGGATCGCCGCAAGTTCCATCGGAAGTAGGGCAAGGGCGTGCAAACCCTAGGAATGGTTCATTTTTGCAATCATCTTGTCGTGACCTAGATTCGCCCGGCGCACACGGTGTGCCTGGGCCAGGGCAGCATCGAAAGCGTTGAAAACTTTGCCTGTCGGTGAGACGGGTGTGGAGACGACGATGAAACGACAGACGACGAGGCAGGCATTGGGTGCCCTGTTGGCAGGGCTGTGCATGGCGGGCGGCGCTGCGATGGCGCAGACCTGGCCCACCAAGCCGGTGACGATCATGGTCGGCGTGCCGGCGGGGGGCGCGCTCGACCCCTTCGCCCGGGCGCTCGCCGATCAGCTCAACAAGACCACCGGCGGCACCTTCATCGTGGACAACCGGCCCGGCGCCAACGGCAACCTCAGTGCCGAGATGGCCTTGAAGGCCACCGACGGCAACACGCTGTGGATCGGCACGCAGTCCATGATGACCATCAACCCGGCTGCCTTTGCGCAGCTGCGGTGGAAGCCGTCCGATTTCGTCCCGGTCCTGAAGGCCGTCGAGGCACCGCTGGTACTGGTGACGAACCCCTCGGTCAAGGCGCAGAACTTCGCGGAGCTGGCGCAGTGGATCAAGGACCCGGCGAACAAGGCGGCCTATGCCTCGTTCAGCCCCGGCACGCCGTCGCACTTCCTGGGCTACCAACTCGACGAGAAGCTGAAGGCGAAGATGGTCCACATTCCGTACAAGGGTTCGGCGCCGCAGATCACCGACATCCTGGGCGGCCAGGTTCCGTTCGGTTTCACCCAACTGGCAGCGGCGACGCCGCAGATCAAGGAAGGCAAGCTGCGGGCCATTGCGGTGACCGGGCCGAAGCGCTCGCGCTACCTGCCCGACGTGCCGACGCTGCAGGAGGTCGGCCAGGGCGACCTGACGACGACGATCTGGTTCGGCGTGTTCGTGCCGCGCAGCACCGATCCGAAGCTCGTGGAGCAGATCCGCAGCGCCGTGATGAAGGCGCACAAGGAGCCGGCCTACCGCGCTCGCCTCGAGATGCTGAACTTCGACGTGCCCGACGTCTCGATCCCCGAATTCGAGAGCGAGATCGCCAGCGACACCGCCCGTTGGGCCGCGCTGGTCAAGGCGACCGGCTTCAAGGCAGCCGACTAGGACGGACGAGGTTCTTCCGTGGTTTGGCGCCCGGCGGGGCGCCATCTTTTTGCAGGGCCTGCGGCACCGCATTTGCCGGAAATCCGACATGGCGGATTCTCTTTGGACGCCGCAGAGATTGAACGACATGCGTGCCGATGCGCTGCTTGCGCCGGGCATCGGGCGCAAAGGGGCACTCCGGTTCGATGCGCGCAGACGTGATCATGCGCTCCCACTTCTGCGCATCCGCTGCCTGGAAGCGTGCCAGGACTTGCGGGGTCGTTGTCCGCGGTTCGATCCTTCATTTCCATCACCGCACCATGCGTTTGCAGTCCGACCCAGCTCCTGCTTCCCGCGCGCCCGCAACGTTCCCGCGGCCTGACGCCAGGGAGATCCTCGCCACCGGCTCCGGCTCCGGCGGGCCGGTAGTTAGCCAGGGCATTTGGCGTGTGATCAGTGGTTGGCTTGTCCCTTGCAGTGGACGCAAGGGAGCGGGTCAATCGGCAATTCCGTGCCGAGCGGCCACACCAGTTGTGGGTCAGCGACTTCACGTATGTCCCACCTGGCAAGGCTGTTGTACGTGGCCTTCGACATCCCGTCAGCCAAGGCCGAAGCAAACGACGACCGGCAACTCGCCTGTCAGGCCACCACCGTGGCGGGGTGACAGAAGCCAAACAGCCGCCACGGAAACCGGGCCGATTCAATTTCTTTGGGTGGCCTGCCCAGAGGGACTCGAACCCCCGACCTGCTGCTTAGAAGGCAGCTGCTCTATCCAGTTGAGCTATGGGCAGTGAGAAGGGCGTACAGGCCGGCACAAGGCCTGAAGCAGCGGCCGTCGAAGCGCTGTTTCGCCTGTCGGCGCGAAGCCGGTGATTCTAGTGGCAGGGCCGTTGCTCGAGAGGGCCTGCCATTGTCCATGTCGCTTTCCAGGCGTGGGTCACACCATGCGCACGGCGATCAGCACCACCAGACAGACGGCAAGCACGGCCAGGATGGTCTTGCCGATGCGGTCTGCCCTCCGCCGAGCCGCGTACTGCTTGTGGTCCATGACGCAAATGTCCTCTCGCGATGTGACAGGGGTCTGACGCCGGATGGGGCGCAGCGGGCGGGTTGACCGTCCAAGCCGCAAGGCAGGCGGCTGAAGCGATCTTTGTGCCAGCCGACGCCGGGCTCGTCCGCCCCCCGCGGGATTCGCCGGGAACACAACCGCCCCGGCAACCCGCGCGGATTCTAGTGACACAATTTGTCACGATCTCTAAGTTCTTCGTACCTCAAGGGTTTTGCGCGCACCCAGCCGTTGCGGCCGGGGCGGCCGTGCCACCCGGCGCAGTGCTTCCGCAAAAGCTAGGACGACAGGCGGGCGCTGCAGGTCCTCTTGCCGCATGAACAGCCCGAAGGAGGGCAGCGGTACGCGGGGCGTGACCTCCACGCGGTGCACGCCGCCACGCGCCAGTTCGTCGGTGGCGTGCTCGCGGCGAACAGCGCACAGCAGGGTGGGATCGGCTCGCAGCAGCGCCCCGATGGTCACGGAGGACATGACCTCGATCACGGGTGTCGGCGGCGCCGCGGCCTCGTTGAGAAAGGCGGTCATGAAGGCTTGACGCACCAGCGTGTCGCGCGGAGGCACCATCCATGGCGCATCCCGCAGGTCGGTCCAGTGCAGGCGTCCCTTATCGGGGCGAGGCGGGGCCCCCGCCGTCAGCACGTGCAGCTCGTCCTCCAGCATGAGCACGGGCTCCAGCCTCGGCATGATGTCGGCGGCCAACAGCTCGGGCGTGACTGCGCCGAACACACAGTCGAGTTCACCCGCCAGCAGCCGCTGGATCAGTTCGTGCACCCGTCCTTCGCGAATCTGCACGACGGTGCCAGGCACCTGACGGCGCAGCTCGGCCACCGCGGCGGGCACGGCGGCGGTCACCGACGGCGCGCCGACGCGCAGCAGAGCCACAGCGCCGCTTTTCAGGGCGGCCACCTCCTCGGTCGCGCGTTCCAGTTCATGGAGCACCGCCCGCGCGCGGTAGGCGGCGCTCGCGCCCAGCGCATTGGGCTGCATGCCCTGGTGGCTTCGCTCGAAGAGGCGAGCGTCGAAGCAGGCTTCGATCTCGCCCAGCATCTTGCTCAGCGCCGGCTGGCTCAGGTGCAGGCGGGCGGCCGCCCCGCGCATGGTGGCGGTCTCGCTCAGCGCGACCAGCAGTTCGAGGTGGCGCAGGCGCAGCTTGCGCACGAGGTGGTCGGTCCGGCTGTCCATGGGGGTGGTCGGCGATAGCGCCTGGTGATCACGACCTCACGATTATTGAATTTTCAAGAATGGCCGCCGCCGGTAACTTCGCGGTCCATGAGCTTCCAAGAGACCGATACAGTCCGCGCCGCCACGCCGCTCGATGGCGTGCGTGTGATCGACATGGGCCAGTACATCGCCGGACCCGGTGCCGCCATGGTGCTGGCGGAACTGGGCGCCCAGGTCATCAAGATCGAACCGCTGGCCGGCGACCAGGCGCGCCACATCGGGCGCTATGGCGAATCGATGCTGCGGGCCTACAGCCGCGGCAAGCAGTCCATCGCGCTGGACCTCAAGCGCGAGGAGGGCCGCGCCGTGGCCTGGCGGCTGATCGGCGCCAGCGACGTGCTGGTGCAGAACCTGCGCCCAGGCGCCGTGGAGGCGCTGGGCTTCGGCCCCGATGCGGTGCGCGCACGCCATCCGCGACTGGTGTACCTGTCGATTTCGGGCTTCGGCATGCAGGGCCCGTCGCGCGGACGGCCCGGCTACGACATCGCGGCCCAGGCGGAGAGCGGGCTGATGTCCGTCACCGGCGAGCCCGACCGGCTGCCGCAGAAGGTGGGCGCGCCCATCGTCGATGCGGCGGCGGCCCATCTGGGCGCGCAGGCGGTGCTGGCGGCGCTCTACGGCCGCGAGCGCAGCGGGCAGGGCGCCACGGTGCGCACCTCGCTGCTGGAAGTGGCGCTGCACCTGCAGGCCACCACCTGGAGCGACTACCTGGGCGGCGCGCCCGAGCCCACGCGCATCGGCGACGGCCAGCCCCACAACGCGCCGGCCGCCGAGGTGGTGCCCACGCGCGACGGCCACATCGTGCTCTCGGCCTATGCCGACGAGCACTGGGCGCGCTTCTGCCGCGTGGTGGGCCGCGAGGCGCTCGTCGACGACCCGCGCTTCTGCAGCAATGCGCAACGCGTGCGCCACCGCGATGAACTGCGCACTGTGCTGCGCGAGTGCCTCTCCGCCTTCAGCAGCGAGGAATGCGTGGCCCTGCTCAGTCGCAACCAGATCGTGGTGGGCGCTGTGCGCAGCTACAGCCAGGTGCTGCAGAGCGCCGATGTGCAGGCCAGCGGCATGCTGGTCGAAGCCGTCGCAGCCGACGGCAGCCGCTACACCACGCTGGCCCTGCCTTACACGCTGGACGACGCGCCGCGGGCCGCCCCGCCCGCGGCGCCGGCCGTGGGCGCCGACACCGATGCCGTGCTGGCCGACCTCGGCTTCTCGCCCGAGCAGATCGACGCCCTGCGCCGCGACGGCGTCGTCGGCGGATGCCGCAAGAACAACGAGACGGAGACGACCCGATGAGCCCTGACACCCACCTTGTCCGTCCGGACGCCGCCGAGCAGGCGGTGATCCAGACCCTGCCGCTGTTCGAGATGATGCGCATGCGTGCCGCGACCACCGCCCGGCGCCATCCGCAACAGGGATTCGCCGCACCCGAGCGCGATTCGCACTGGCGCTGGGTCAACCAGTTCACCCACACCCACCGCCGGCTTGGCCCGCAGGACAAGGAGGTGGTCAGCCCCAACAACGACACCGTCTACAGCAATGCCTGGCTCGACCTGTCCGAGGGGCCGGTGCTGATCGAGTCGCCGGACATGGGCGATCGCTACTGGACGCTGGGCCTGCTCGATGCCTGGACCAATCCCTTCGCTTACGTGGGCCGCCGCACCACCGGCAACCGGCCGCAGCGCACGCTGGTCCATGGTCCGGGCTGGCAGGGCAGGGTGCCGCCGGAGGTGACGCAGGTCATCGCCGCGCCGGGCCACGACGTCTGGCTCATCGGCCGCATCCTGGTGGAGGACGACGGGCCGGACGCGCAGCAGGTGCGGCGCCTGCAGGCTGCGCTGCGCATGCAGCGGCTGGACGGCAGCGACGCCGCGATGCGGGTCGATACAGGCATCGACGGCCGCGACACCCGCGTGCCCGACGCCGCCACCTACCGGCGCGTGGTGGATGCCGCGCTGGCCGGCAACCCGCCACCCGGGGGCGAGGCGCTGGCTTGGCCGCTGGCGCCCGAGGCCCTGGCCGCCGCGCTGCCGGTGGTGTACGCGCACCTGCGCACCGCTGGCCAGCCGCACGACCTGGGCGGTGGCTGGGCCATCCCGGTGATGGTGCGCACGCACTGGGGCGACGACTGGCTCACCCGCGCCCGCATCGCGCGCAACTTCATCGGCGCGCTGGGCATGGACGAGGCGATGTACCCCACTGCCGAGGTGGACGCCGACGGCGCCGTGCTCGACGGCGCCAAGCGCTACGAACTGCGCTTCGCCCCCGGCCGCGGGCCGCAGGTGGGCGCCTTCTGGTCGCTCACGATGTATCGCCGCAGCGACTGCCTCTTCGTGGCCAACCCCATCGACCGCTATTCCATCGGCGACCGCACGCCGGGCCTGGTGCATGGACCCGACGGCAGTCTGGCGATCCGCCTGCAGGCCGAGGACCCCGGCCCGGGGTTCAATTGGCTGCCAGCACCGCCGGGCGAGCCCTTCTACGTGGTGCTGCGCCTCTACCAGCCGCAGGAGGCGCACCTGGCGCTGCGCTTCGACTACCCGCCGATCCGGCGGCTCTGAGCAAGCCACTCGACGACAAAGCAAGAACGGAGACAAAGACATGACCAAGACCCTTGCCCGCCGCCATTTCCTGGCCACGGCCGCTGCCGGCCTCGCACTGCCCTGGCCCATCGGCGCCGCCGCGGCCGACGCGTGGCCAGGCCGTGCCATCCGCCTTGTCTCGCCGTACGGCGCGGGCGGTTCGAACGACATCCTCACGCGCGTGCTGGGCGACTTTCTCGGCCGCCGCCTCGGCCAGAGCGTGGTGGTCGAGAACAAGGCCGGCGCCGGCACTCGCATCGCCAACGACTACGTGGCCAAGGCCGCGCCCGACGGCTACACGCTGCTGCACGCCGCCGCGCCCATCGCCATCGGCGAGGCGCTCTACAAGGACCTGCCCTACGACGTGCACAAGAGCTTCGCCGCCATCGGCAGCACGGCCATCGCGCCCCTCTTCCTGGTGGTGAATGCGCAGGCGCCGTACAAGACGCTGGCGGAATTCGTGCAGTACGCCAAGTCGAACCCCAAGGGCGCGACCTTCGGCTCACCGGGGGCGGGCTCGGCGCCGCACCTGACGGCCGAACTGCTGCTGCGCGCCGCCGGCGCCAAGGGCATCGTGGTGCAGTACCGCGGCGATGCGCCGGCCTACACCGAGCTGCTGGCCGGGCGCATCGATGCGACGCTCACCGCCATTTCCACGGCGGTGCCGCACATCCAGGCCGGCAAGCTGCGTGTGCTGGGCGTGGCCAACGAGATGCGCACGCCGCTCTACCCCGACGCGCCCACGCTGCGCGAGCAGGGCCTGGCGCAGGTGGTGGGCTATGGCTGGTACGGCCTGCTGGCGCCGGCCGGCACACCGGCACCGGTGGTCGAGCGGCTCAATGCCGAGATCAATGCCGCCATCGCCGACACCGAGGTGCGGCGCAAGGCCGAGGCCGCGGGGCTGGAACTGCGCGGCGGCACGGCCGAGGCCTTCAGCACCTTCATCGGCACCGAGACGCGCAAGTGGGCGCAGATCATCAAGGCCGCCAACATCACGGCCGAATCATGAGCCACGTCATCAACGGGGCGGGGCCGCTGGCCCGCGTGCTGCGCCTGGCGGCCCTGTTGGCTGCAGCGGGCCTGGTGGCATGTGCCGCGCCCACAGCCGGTTCCGATGCCGACAGCCTCCGGCGTCAGACCGCCTTCGGCCCCATCGTCGGCCGCGACGAGGCGGCCACCACCGGCACCTGGCGCTGGTCGGGCGTTCCTTATGCCCGAGCGCCGGTAGGCCCGCTGCGCTGGCGCGCCCCGCAGGACCCCGAGCCGTGGACCGTCGCCCGCGACGCCACGCGCTTCGGTCCGGCCTGCGTGCAGACCCAGCGTCTGTATGGGCCGGGCTTGAACAACCGCTACGACGAGACCGTCGGCACTGCGCTCGGCCGAACCGTGGGTTCGGAAGACTGCCTCTACCTCAACATCTGGACGCCGGCCTCGCGTCCCGCCGCGCCGCGGCCGGTGATCGTCTTCGTCCATGGCGGCAGCAACATCAGCGGCTACACCGCCGACCCGGTCTACGACGGCGCCGCGCTGGCGCGCTCGCAGGACGCCGTGGTCGTCAGCGTCAACTACCGGCTCGGCATCTTCGGCTTCCTCGATGCGGCGCCGCTCAAGACCGGCCAGCGCGAGGAGGACTCGGGCAACTTCGCCCTGCTGGATATCAGCCGTGCGCTGGAGTTCGTGGCCGGGAACATCGCGGCCTTCGGCGGCGATCCAGGCCGCGTGACGCTCATGGGCCAATCCGCGGGTGCGGTCAACGTCGATGCGCTGCTGGTGTCGCCGATGCTGGTGGCGCGCGAGCGGCCGGTGTTCCACCGCGTGGCCGCGCTGAGCGGCGGGCTGTCCACGGCGGCGACGCTGCCGCGGGGTGCCATCGCCGGAGTGCTTCCGAGGTCCGTCTGGGCCACCCGCGGAGAGGCCCTGCTGCTCGAAAGCCTGATCGCAGGCGGTCATGCGGCGAACGAAGCGCAGGCCCGTCAGCTCGCACGCGACGCCGCTCCGGCCCAGCTGGCAGCCTGGCTGCGCGCCATGCCGGCCGACACGCTGCTCGATCTGGTCCGCACGCGACTCGCCGCCCGCGGCATGGCTGCCTCCAATCCCATTCCCGACGGCTGGGTGCTGCCCCCGGACCCGATCGCCGCGGTGCGCGCCGGCCGCTATGTGAAGGTGCCCGTGCTGGCCGGCCATGCGCGCGACGAGACCAAGCTCTTTCCCCAGCTCTTCGCGCTGCGGCCGGACCTGGGTGGCACCAGCGGCCGGCTGCTGGACGATGCGGCCGTCTTTGCGCTGGCCCACCGCTACGACCCCGACGGGCCGCCGCAGACCCGCATCGAGCAATGGATCCCGCCCGCGTACCTGCCCACCGATGCGCCGCGCACCGGCTTCGACGCCCGCGCGGCCGAGCTCGACCGCCTGTGGTTCACGGCCATCCGTGACGACATGATGAATGCGCTGCACAGCCGACAGCGCGAGCTCTGGGCCTACGAGTTCGAATGGGACGAGCTGCCCGCGCCCTTCGACCGTATCTTCGGTGCGGCCCATGCCTTCGACCTGCCCTTCGTCTTCGGCAATTTCGGCCCCTCGCTCTTTGCCAACATCTCATTCAGCCGGGCCAATGCGCCGGGGCGGCTGGCGCTGTCGCAGGCCATGATGGCCAGCCTGGGCGCCTTCGCGCGCAGCGGCAATCCCAACGATCCGTCATTGGGACGGGAATGGCCGCAGTGGCCGGGGCGGCTGGTCTTCGACGCCACGGCGATGGACAAGGCCATCGGCGTGCGATGAGCGTCTGCCGTCGGCGCAACGCGCCGCGGCGCGTGCACGTCAGCCGAGCGGCCTGTAGACCTGGAAGCCCAGCCCCGTCGAGCGCACCGTGGTCTCGCCCTCGGTCAGGACCACGGTGCCGATGCAGCCGTTGTCGGCCGCCTCGCGGCTGAATTCGGCGATGGTGCGCAGTCGCGCGGCGGGGGCGCCGGCCTGGCTGATCGCGGCTTCGAGTTCGGCGGCACCGCGCGCTGCAATCGCACGGGCCAGCGCCGCTTTGAGCGCGGCAGGGTCGAGCGCCCGCACGAAGCTCACGGGGCCGCCCGCGTCCAGCGGCTGCGCGAACACGGCGGGATCGCTGGCCAGATGGCCCAGGCCCAACACCTGCAGCACGGCCAGCAACTGGCGCGGCGTGTTCGCGCCGATGGCGAGCCATCCGTCCTCGGCCTGGAAGAAGTCGGCCGCCGGACTGCCCGAGTAGCCCTGGTTGCCCACGCGCGGCGGCACGCTGCCCGTGGTGAGCGCGTCGCAGGCCAGCGGATACATGAGCTGCAGTGCCGCGCCGGCCATGGAGACATCGACCAGCGCGCCGCGGCCGCTGCGCTCGCGCTCGCGCAGCGCGCTCAGGATGGCCAGTGCGGCCAGCAGGCCGGTCGCCGAGTCGACGACGGGAAAGCCGGTCTTGACGGGCGGATCGCCCTCGGCGCCGGCCATCCAGGCCATGCCGCTTGCCGCCTGGATGACGTGGTCGTAGGCCGGGCGGGCGCGCCATTCCTCCGCCCCCCGGCCGTAGCCGGAGATGGTGCAGTACAGCAGCCCCGGATGCCGCGCCTGCAGCGCCGCATAGCCCAGGCCGAAGCCTTCGAGCACGCCGGGCCGCAGGTTGTCGACCACCACGTCGCTGGCCAGCGCCAGCGCCTCGGCCTGATGCCGACCTTCCTCGCTGCGCAGGTCCAGCCGAAGGTGGTGCTTGCCGGCGTTGAGGGCCAGGAACTTGTCGCCGCCCTGGCCGGCCCGGCGCATCACGTCGCCGTCCAGGCTCTCGACCTTGGTGACCTGGGCGCCCAGGCGTGCCAGCAGGAAGGTGGCGAAGGGGCCGGCGATCACATGCGAGAAGTCCAGGACGCGCACGCCGACGAGCGGCGCGAAGTCGGTCACAGGCGCGAGCGGGGCGGGGGAGGGCATGGCGGCGGTGCTCATGGAAGGCTGATGCGATTGCGGGCGATGAGCGTGCGGTAGCGCGTGGTCTCTTGGGCGATGAAGCGGCTGAATTCGGAGGGCGATTCGGACACGTTGGGCACCGTGCCGTCGCGTGCATAGGCGGCGCGCAGGCCGGGGTCCTGCATGGCCGTGCGCACCGCGCCGAACAGGCGCTGCACCAGCGCATCGGGCAGCCCCGGCGGACCCCAGATGCCCGACCACGACACCAGGTCCAGGTCCTGCCGCCGCAGCGCCTCGTTGAGCGTGGGCACCTGCGGCAGGGCCGGATCGCGCTCGCCGGCCGTGACGGCCAGTGCGCGCAGCTTGCCGTCACGCACCTGGGGCAGGGCGGTGGAGATGACGGGGAAGGCGAACTGCGCATCGCCGCGGATCAGCGCCAGGCCGATCTCCACCGAGCCGCGGTAGGGGACATGGGTGGCCTGCACGTCGGCCGCCGACAGAAAGGCCGCCGCGAACAGATGGGCCGCGCTGCCGATGCCGCCCGAGGCGTAGTTCAGCCGGCCGGGATCGCGCCGTGCGGCCTCCAGCAGGTCGTCCACGCTGCGCAGCGGCGAATCGGCGCCCACCACCAGCAGGCAGCCGCTGGTGCCGGTACGGCAGATGTGGCTGAAGGCCTGCGGGTCGAACTTGACCGAGGGCTGCAGCAGCTTTTGCGTGACGTGGGTGGAGCTGCCCAGCAGCAGGGTGTAGCCATCGGGCGGTTGCTGGTTCACGTATTCGGCCGCCAGGATGCCGCCAGCGCCTACCTTGTTCTCCAGCACCATCGCCTGGCCGAGTTGCTTGCCCAGCACGGGGCCGAGCAGGCGGGCCTGGATGTCGGGGCCACCGCCCGCGGCGTAGGGCACGATCAGCCGCACGGGCCGTTCGGGGTAGCGCGCCGTGGCCTCGGGCGCGGCCGCCAGGGCGCCGCGACCGGCGGCCAGGCCCAGGGCGCCGAGCAGCAGCCCGCGCCGACGCAGGGTCGTCTCGTTCATTGCCGTTGTCTCCGTCGTTCGATACGCCGATTCTGGAATCGCGGGCCATGCCAGACAATTATTGGTTTCGAAACGAGCCATCACGGAGCGATATGGCCAAGTCCGAATCCGACGTTGGGCTGCTTGCACGCGCGGAGCAGCGCCGTGCCCGGCGCATGGACCGCCTGCGCGTGCGGCATCTGCGGCTGCTGCACTGGGTGGCCGAGACTGGCTCGCTCAGCGCCGCCGCCGAGCGCCTGCAGGTGAGCCAGCCCGGCGCCACCAAGATGCTCCAGGAGATCGAGGCCGCGCTGGGCGTGGGCCTGATCGAGCGCAGCGCCCGCGGCGCCCGCCTGAGCCCCGCCGGCCGCGTGGCGCTGGACCGGCTGCGTGTGGCGCTCGGCGCGCTCGATGCCGCCGCGGGTGCGGATGCGGCCCTGGCGATGCCGGTGCTGCGCATGGGCATCCTGCCGCTGGTCGCCGTGGCCGTGCTGCCGGCCATCACCGCGGCCATCGATGCAGCCGGGCAACTGCCCCGGCTGGTGTTGCGCGAGGCCAATGTGGACCAGCTCATGCGCCTGCTGCGCGACGGCGAGGTCGACTGCGTGATCGGCCGCCTCGAAGCCGGCGAGGATGCCACGGGCGACCTGCAGATCGAGCGCCTGTGGGAGGAACGCATGGCCGTCGCGGCCGCGCCCGGCCATCCGCTGGTCGGCCGCCGGCGGCACACCCTGGCGACGCTGCAGGCCGAGCGCTGGATCCTGCCGCCGCCGGCCACCAACACGCGGCGCAACGTCGAGCGCTGGTTCCTGGAGAGTGGCCTGCAGCCGCCGGCGGCGGCGGTGGAATCGACCTCCTTCCACACCAGCCTGGCGCTGGCCGGCGCCGGCCGGCTGCTGGCCGCGGCGCCGCAGACGGCCGTCGAACACTACCAGGCACGCGGCGTGGTGAAGGCGCTGCTGCTGCAGCGGCCCCTGCCGTCGGGCCCCATGTTCTTCATCACCCGCGCCGAACTGGCGTCACTGCCACAGGTCGTCCAATGGCGCGCCGCGTTGGTCGGCCATGTCCGGCAGGCGGCGGCGGGCGCATAAGCGACGATGCGCGCTCCGTTTTTTTGACCTTTCCCGGGGCGACATCGCTTGGACTCCCTCACCCAGATCGTTCTCGGCGCCTCGGTCGCCGCCGTGGCCGTGCCGGCCCGCGACCGGCGCGTGGCCCTCGTCGCCGGTGCCGTGCTCGGCACGCTGCCCGACCTCGACGGTCTGCCGCTGGCCTGGATGGGCGTCGATGCCGTGACCAACGTCACCTGGCATCGCGGCCCTTCGCATTCGCTGCCGGTGCTGCTGGTGGCGGGCTGGCTGATGTGGCTTCTGGCGCGGCGCTGGAGCACGCGCGTGCGGGCGGCGCCCCGCGCGTGGCTTATCGCCATCTGGCTGGCGCTGATCACGCATCCGCTGCTGGACGCCTTCACCGTCTATGGCACGCAACTGTGGTGGCCCTCGCCGACGCCGCCTGTGATGGGCGGCAGCGTGTTCATCATCGATCCGCTCTACACGCTGCCCTTGCTCGTCGCCGTGATCGTGGCCGCAGTGGCGGGACCTCGCGCACGCGGCCGGCGATGGCTGTCTGGCGCACTGGTGCTCAGCAGCCTGTACCTGGGCTGGAGCCTCGTCGCGCAGCAGCGGGTGGACCACATCGCGGCACGCGCGCTGGCGGCGCAGGGTCTGCAGGACGCGCCACGGCTGGTCGTGGCGTCGCCGCTCAACACGCTGTTGTGGCGCGTGGTGGTCATGACGCCGGATGGCTTCCTGGAGGGCGAGCGTTCGCTGGTGGCCGACAGCGGCCCTATGCGCTTCACGCACCATGCCAGCGAGGTGCAGGCGCTGCAGGCCTTGTCGCAGGAGCGCGCCGTGGCCCGGCTGCGCTGGTTCACCCATGGCTTCATGAAGGCCGCGCGGGACGGAGATGACCTGGTCGTGTCGGACCTGCGCATGGGCGCGGAACCCGACTACAGCTTCAATTACCGCGTGGCGCGTTGGGGCGACGGGACGTGGCGGCCGGTGCCCGTGGCATTGCAGGGCGGCATCCGGAATGCGAGGGGCATGCTGGGACGCACCTGGCAGCGCATCTGGGCGTCGCCAGGCTGACCCATGTGGGCGGCGCGTCCGCCCGTTGACGGGCGTCGCCCCCGCTCAGCTCAGGCGCGGGACCGGGCGGACCGGCCGCGCGTCTGTGGTGCGCCGACAGCGGAGGTCCAGGGTGACAGCACCGCCGTGATGCATTCGGCGAATGCCGTGAGCAGGTCGCTTTCCTCCCGGCCCGCCTTGGTGATCTCGAAGAAGTCGACGGGCACCACCGGTTGCCGCAGTGCATGCAGCGCGACGCGATAGCGCGCCGCGGCGCCAGCCACGAAGGAGGGCAGCACGGCCGCCCCGCGGCCCGCCTCGACCATCGCCAGCAGCGTGTGCAGGTGATTGAAGCTCTGCACGAATTGGCCGGGATCGCCGCTGTCGCGCAGAGAGGCCTCCACCTGCTGCTGGATGGGGTTGGTGGGCGGCAAGCCCAGCAGCCCGTGACGAGGAACTTCCTTCCAGCGCAAGGGGGCCGCTTCCGCCGGTGACTCGTCCGCCGGCAGGATCAGCAGCAGCTGCGCATCGAGCAGCTTGCGTCGGCGCACCGCCCGCGAGGTGGTGAGGAAGGCGCCAAAGCCGGCATCGAGCACCCCGCTCTGCACCCGTTCGTAGATCAGCGCGCGGTCCAGGTCCTGCACCTCCACCTCGACGTTCGGATGCGCCTGCGCGAAGACCGCGCAGGCCTGGGGCAGGACCGACGAGGCAATGACCGGCGTGGCACCCACCGACAGCCGACGCTTCTGCGTGGCCGTGATGCGGCCCAGCGATGCAGCGGCATCGTCCAGCTCCCTCAGCACGCGCGTGGCCGTGGGCAGGAAGGCCATGCCCTGGGCCGTGAGGGCCACGCTGCGCGTGGTGCGCTCGAAGAGGCGGCAGTCCAGCTGGGCCTCCAGCTCACGGAGCATCGCGCTCAGCCCCGGCTGGGTGACGTGCAACTGCTCGGCCGCGCGGGTGAAGCTCTGCACCCGCGCGGCGGCCACGAATGCCCGCAACTGCCGAGCCGAAAGGTTCATGGCCCGACGTTTTCTTGATAAAGATCAGTCATCAATTGATTTTATTTCTGACTTTTACTTTGCTGGCCATGCCGCTTCCAATCGGGATTCGGACCGGCGGGATGTGCCGGTCGCCCCTTCAGGAGACAGACCCATGACTTCCCTTGTGCGCCGCGCCCTCGCGGCCTCGCTGATGGCCTTGCCCGTTGTGCCGGCGCTGGCCCAGGCTCCCTATCCCTCCCGCGCCATCACCATCGTCGTGCCTTTCCCGGCGGGCGGTCCCACCGACGCCAGTGCCCGGGTGTACGGCAAGGCGCTGGGCGAGACGCTGGGCCAGCCGGTGGTCATCGACAACCGTGCGGGCGCCGCCGGCACCGTCGGCAGCGCCTTCGTCGCGCGGGCGCCTGCCGACGGCTACACGCTGCTGTGGGGCGGCACCAGCACGCTTGCCGTGGCGCCGGGCCTCTACAAGAACCTGCGCTACGACGCCCAGTCCTTCGTGCCCATCGGCATGGCCCTGCGCGGCCCGATGATGTTGGCGGCTTCACCGGCCAGCGGCATCGCCTCGCTGGCCGACCTGCCCCGCAAGGCGCGCGACGGGCGCCTGACCGTGGGCACGGCCGGCACGGGATCCATCGGTCACCTATCGACCGAGCTGTACGCCGACGTCGCCGGCATCAAGCTGACCCACGTGCCTTACCGCGGTGGCAGCCCGGCGATCACCGATGCCATCGGCGGACAGGTCGACCTGGTGTTCGACACCGCGGCTGCATTGCAGCCCTTCGTCAAGACGGGAAAGCTGCGCGCCCTCGGCGTGGGCGGCACCCAGCCCTACGCGCCGCTGCCGCAGACGCCGACGCTGCAGTCCGCCCTCGGCAAGCCGTATGAGGCCTACTCCTGGTTCGGCCTGGTGGCGCCCAAGGAAACGCCGCCTGCCGTGCTGGAGACGCTGCGCAAGGCCATGGCGCAGGTATCGCGCACGGCCGAGATCCGGCAGGTACTGAGCGATCAGGGCGTGGAACCCGGCGTGGATGGGCCCGAGGCCTTCGGCCAGGTCATCGCCACCGATGCCGCGAAGTGGGCGCGCATCATCCAGCAGGCCGGTGTGACGGGAGAGTGAGCGATGCCTGACCCGATCCTCATCGCCGGCGCCGGCCTCGGCGGCCTGACCGCTGCGCTGGCGCTTCTGCGTCGCGGCCACGCCGTGCGCGTCTTCGAGCAGGCCGCGCAGCTTGGCGAGGTGGGCGCGGGCCTGCAGCTGAGCGCCAACGCCACCCGCGCGTTGCATCTGCTGGGCCTGGCCGAGCCGCTGGCCCACGTCGCGGCAGAGCCGATGGGCAAGGAGATCCGGCTGTGGAGCACCGGCCAGACCTGGAAGCTCTTCGACCTGGGCGATGCGTCGGTGGCGGAATACGGGCATCCCTACTACACGCTCTACCGGCCCGACCTGCATCGGGTGCTGGTGGAGGCGATCCGCGCCCTTGCGCCAGATGCGTTGTGCCTGGGCGCGCGTTGCGAGCGCTTTGCCCAGACAGCCGACGGCGTGACGCTCACGCTGGCCGATGGCTCGGAGCACCGCGGGCGTGTGTTGATCGGCGCCGACGGCGTGCACTCGGCCGTGCGCCGCCAGCTCTTTGGCGATGGGCCCGCCGTCTATTCGGGCTGCATGGCCTGGCGCGGCGTGATCCCGATCGGCCGCCTGCCGGTCGAACTGGTGCGCCCGGTCGGTACCAACTGGGTCGGGCCCGGGCGCCATGTCATCCACTACCCCCTGCGCGGGGGCCAGCTGATGAACTTCGTCGGCATCGTCGAGACCGACCGCTGGGTGGCCGAGTCGTGGACGCAGCGCGGCACGCACGCCGAATGCCATGCCGACTTCGAGGGCTGGCATGACGACGTGCATGCGCTGATCCGCCACATCGACGTGCCGTACCGCTGGGCGCTGATGGCGCGGCCCGCCCTTGCGCGCTGGACGCAGGACAGGGTGACGCTGCTGGGCGATGCCGCGCATCCCACGCTGCCCTTTCTGGCGCAGGGCGCCGCCATGGCCATCGAGGACGGCTTCGTGCTGGGTCGTGCACTGGCCGAAATCGACGACGCGCCTGAGGCGCTGCGTCGCTACGAAGCCGCACGCCACGACCGGACGACCCGCATCGTGGAGAAGTCGACCGAGAACGGACGCCGCTTCCACAACCCCGAACTGGCCAGTGCTTCGGGCGCGGCCGCCTATGTGGACCGCGAATGGCGGCCGGAGCGTGTGCACGAGCGCTACCACTGGCTGTTCGAGTACCGGGTGGACGAGGTCGTGCTCTAGCCGCGGGCGGCGGAGTGGGCGAGGCACCGCCATGCAGAATGCCCACCGTGTACCTGCTCAAGACCTTCGCACTCTTCGTGCTCACGGCCCTGGCCGAGATCGTGGGTTGTTATCTGCCCTGGCTGTGGCTGCGTCAGGGCCGCTCGGCCTGGCTGCTGCTGCCAGCGGCCGCCAGCCTGGCGCTGTTCGCCTGGTTGCTGACGCTGCATCCCACCGGCAGTGGCCGCGTGTATGCGGCCTATGGGGGCGTGTATGTGGGCGTGGCGATCCTGTGGCTGTGGCGGGTGGACGGCGTGACGCCCACCGCCTATGACCTGGTCGGCGTCGCGCTGTGCCTGGCCGGCATGGCGGTGATCATGCTCGGCCCGCGCGCCTGAGTGCTTCGGCCGCCACGCTGGGCGGCACCGCGACCGGCATGTCCAGCAGCATCTGCGCCATGCCCTTGCCCAGCGGGTCCATGCGCATGGACGAAGGGCCGCCGCCGTCGAGGGCATCGTGGATCAGCAGGTTCATCGCATCCGTGCCGGGCAGGTGGTAGCGCGTGACGTGCCCGGCGGGCAGGTGCCTGAACCAGGCCTCCACCACTGCCGGCTGCAGCGCGTGCCACAGCAGCGGCAGCCACTGCGGCCGGCGCGCCACCACGCCGATGTTGGACAGGTTGCCCTTGTCGCCGCTGCGCGCCCAGGCCAGGTCGATCAGGCGCACGGTCTCGGTGGCGGGTTCGTCAGGGCGCCAGGCGGGTGGGTCGGGCAGGGCCGGCACGGGCGAGGCCTGCGCGCCGGCAGGGACGGCCACCGCATGACGCACGCCATTGAGCACGAAGCCCGGCTGCACCGCGCGCTTGTCCAGCAGGAAGGCGAAGGGCTTGACCAGCGGCGACACCGCCGGTCGCCCGCCACCGGGGCTGGTGGTGCCCGGCGACCATGACGTGCCGGAAGGCGCGATCTCGCGCGCGAACATGGCCAGTGCCGCCTTCTGCGGATGGTTGGCCACCACGCGCATCATCACCTCGCGCGCCTGGCGGGTGCGGGCGTGCGGGCCGTAGAGCGTCTCGGCGCCGATGACTTCGATGTAGGTGGAGGTGAAGGGCGGCAGGCCCTGCGCCTGCAGGATCTCGCCGGTGCGCTCGAGGATGGCCTCGGCCGTGCGCCGCGCCTTCTTCTCGGCGTCGATGCCGATGATCACCATGCTGCCCGCGCAGCGGAAGCCGTCCAGCTGCGTGGCCGACACCTTGTAATGGGGCGTCGGCGCGCGGCCTTTGGCCGGGCTCACGTGCACGCGGTTCTCGCCCTGCTGGGTGACGCGCACTTCGCGGAAGTCGCAACTCACCTCGGGCAGCAGGTAGGCGCCCGGGTCACCGATCTCGTAGAGCAGCTGTTCCACCACGCCTGCGCGGATCACCTTGCCGCCGGTGCCCTCCGGCTTGGTGACGACGAAGCTGCCGTCGGCATGGCATTCCACGATCGGGTAGCCGATGTGGGCCCAGTCCGGGATGTCCTCCCAGTCGGTGTGCAGGCCGCCGGTGGCCTGGCAGCCGCATTCGATGATGTGGCCGGCCAGGCTGCCCGACGCGAGCAGGTCGTGCTGAGTGGCCGTCCAGCCGAACTCGTGCATCAGCGGGCCCAGCGTGACGGCGCTGTCCACGCAGCGGCCGGTGATGACCACCTCGGCACCGGCGGCCAGCGCGGCGGCGATGGGCGCGGCGCCCAGGTAGGCGTTGGCGCTCAGCACCTTCTCGGGCAGGGCCTCGCCGGTGAACATGTCGCGCACGCCGTCGGCGCGCAGGCCGGGCATCAGGCTGCTCACGTCATCGCCCTCGATCACGGCGATGCGCAGTGCGATGCCCTGCGCCTCGGCCACGGCCTTGAGCGCGGCGGCGCAGCCGTGCGGGTTGATGCCGCCCGCATTGCTGACCACCTTGATGCCCTGGCGCTTGACCTCGGCCAGCACGGGCTTCATGGCGATGTCGACGAAGTCGGTGGCGTAACCCAGTTCGGGGTTCTTGGCCCGGGCCGCGGCCAGGATGGCCATGGTGGTCTCGGCCAGGTAGTCGAAGACCAGGTAGTCGAGCCGGCCGCCCTTCACGAGCTGCGGCGCGGCCACCATGCTGTCGCCCCAGAAGCCCGAGGCGCCGCCGATGCGGACCGTGCGGGAGGCGTTGTTCGGCGTGTCTGTCATGCGCGTTTCCTTGGATGAGACCAGCTTAGCGAGACGGGTGGCACGGGGCTTGCGCCAACTCGCTGATGTCGGTGCGCACCGATCTGCGGCCTAGGCCGACTCGTCCTCGCGCAGCGCCGCCTTGTGGATTTTGCCGGCCGGCGTGAGCGGCAGTGCCTCGCGCAGCACCACCTGGCGCGGCATCTTGTAGTCGGCGATGCGGCCCTCGCAGTGCGCGAGCACCTGTTCGGCGGTGAGCGTGCTGCCAGGCTTGGGCACGACGAAGTAGCGTCCCACCTCGCCGAGCACCGGGTCGGGCACGCCCACGCCGGCCACCATCAGCACTGCGGGATGGGTGGCGATGAGGGCTTCCACCTCCGCCGGGTAGACATTGAAGCCACCCTGGATGTACATGTCCTTCATGCGGCCACGCAAGGTGATGAAACCGCGCGCGTCCACCTCGCCCAGGTCGCCGGTGCGCAGCCAGCCGTCCTCGAAGCCGCCCTGGCCGGCCGCGGCGCCGATGTAGCCGCGGACCACGCCGCCGCCGCGGAACTGCAGCTCGCCGATCTCGCCAGTGGGCACGGTGCGGCCGTCGGGCGCGCACACACGCACCTCGACACCTTCGAGCGGCGTGCCGATGCTGCGCATCAGGTCCTCGTCCGTGCCGTGCCAGGGCGTCATCACCAGCGCGCCCGAGGCTTCGGAGAGCCCGTAGAGGTTCATCACGGTGGCGGCCGGCATGCGCTGGCGCAGCTGCGACAGCAGCGTGGCATCGGCATTGGAGCCGCCGGTGATGATCAGCCGCACCGACGCCAGGTCGACCTCGGCCGACTCCGGGTGGGTGAGCAGCAGCGTCATCATGGTCGGCACGCCCACCAGGATGGCCGGTGGATGCCGGCGGATCATGTCCAGCACGGTCTTGGCCTTGAACACCGGCACCAGCTCGCAGCTGCCGCCTGCCAGCATCTGGGCCAGGATGCCGCAGGTGATGCCGCCGACGTGGTTGAAGGGGTTGGCCAGCTGCATCAGCTCGCCCGGCTGCACGCGGGTGTGACGGGCTTGGGCGGCCGCCGAGGCGAGCAGGCTGCGGTGGGTGAGCGCACAGCCCTTGGGCCTGCCGGTGGTGCCCGAGGTGTAGATCACCATCGCCAGGTCGTCGGGCTGCACGGCCGCCGTGGTGGCCTGGAGCGCATCCTCGTCGATGCGGGCGCCGGCCATCGTCGCGAAGGCCTGGCCATCAATGGCGAGCACGCGGCGCAGCGAAGGCAGCGCGGGCGCCATCGCCTCGATGGCAGCCTCGAAGTCGAAGCCGTCGATGCAGCGCGTGGTGAACACGGCCCGTGCCTCGCTGTCCGCGAGCATGAAGCCGATCTCCGCTTCGCGGTAGCGCGGGCTCAGTGCCACGACGGCGACGCCGATGCGCGTCGCGGCAAAGAAGAGCTGCAGCCATTCGATCCGGTTGACGCACAGCACGGCGATGCGGTCGCCGCGCACCAGGCCCATGTGCAGCAGCGCGCTGGCGAGCCGCTGGCTTGCGGCATCCAGGTCGGCAAAGCCGAAGCGGCGCTCGCCATCGATGTAGGCCGTCACCTGGTGATGGCGCAGGGCTGCGTGGTGCAGGGCCGCCGGCAGCAGCAGGACCGGCGGGACGAGGGTATCGGCAGGGGGCAGAGCGGCCATGGAAAGCGAAGAAGAATGCGGCAACGCGGAACCCGTCAGCCTAGGCGGCGGCGGCCTGGCTGGCTTGCGTGAACTCGCTGCCGGCAGCCAGTTCGCACAAGACTGGGATCTCCGCTGCCGGTAGCCTTGCAGCAGCATCAGGAGACCTCGATGGACCTGCTCGAAGCGCCGCCGCTTCCCTTCCATTTCACGCCGGAGCACGAGCAGTTCCGCGCGAGCCTGCGCGACTTCATCGCCCGCGAGATCACGCCCCATGTGCACGAGTGGGACGAGGCCGAGACCTTTCCGCGTACGCTTTACGCGCGCATGGCGGAGCTGGGCGTGCAGGGCCTGGGCTACCCCGAGGCCTATGGCGGCACGCCCGCGGACCTGTTCTACCAACTGGTCGTGGCCGAGGAATTCGCGCGCTGCGGCAGCGGCGGCGTGCAGGCTTCGCTCCTGTCGCACAGCATCGCGCTGCCGCCGGTGCTCAAGGCCGGGAGCGAGGCGCTGCGCCAGCGGGTGATTCCACCGGTGCTGGCGGGGCAGAAGATCGCGGCCCTGGCCATCACCGAGCCCTCGGGCGGCTCCGACGTGGCCAGCCTGCGCACGACGGCCGTGCGGGACGGCGACCACTACATCGTCAACGGCGAGAAGACCTTCATCACCTCCGGCGTGCGCGCCGACTTCATCACCACGGCCGTGCGCACCGACCCGGCGGCCAAGGGCGCGGGCGGCATCTCGCTGCTGGTGATCGACGGCGACACGCCCGGCCTGACCCGGACGCCGCTCAAGAAGATGGGCTGGTGGAGCTCCGACACCGCACACCTGCGCTTCGACCAGTGCCGGGTGCCCGTCGCGCATCTCGTCGGCGAAGAGAACCACGGCTTCAAGCTGGTGATGAACAACTTCAACAGCGAGCGCCTGCTGATGGCCGCGCTGGCCTGCGGTTATGCCGAGGTCTGTCTGAACGAGGCACTGGACTGGACAGGCCAGCGCAGCGTGGGCGGCAGCCTGCTGTCCGACCGGCAAGTGGTGCGTCACAAGCTGATGGACATGGTCATGCGCATCGACGCGACCCGCGCGCTGCTCCATGACCTGGCCTACCGCATCGAGCACCGGCTGGCGCAGCCGGCGCAACTGGTGGCGCGCGTGTGCCTGGCCAAGGTGCAGGCCACGCAGACCATGCAGTTCTGTGCCGATCAGGCCGTGCAGCTGCTGGGCGGCATGGGCTTCATGCGCGGCACGAAGAGCGAGCGCATCTACCGCGAGGTCAAGGTCATGATGATCGGCGGAGGCGCCGAGGAAGTGATGAAGGACCTGGCTGCGCGGCAGCTGGGCATCTGAACGCGACGAACCGACAAGACACGACCACGATGAACGACACCATCGACGACCTGCGCACCGAGTACGCCGAACTGGCCGGACTGGCGCGCGGCCTGAGCGCCGAACAGTGGCGCCTGCGCAGCGACTTCTACGGCTGGACACCGTGGGACGAGATCGCACACCTGCTGTACTTCGACGAGACCGCGCTCCTGGCAGCCACCGACGCCGACGCCTTTGCACGCGACACCGCCGCACTCACGGCGCAGCTGTCGGCCGGCCGCGAGATCAGTGCCATCGCCCGCGAGAAGTACGGCCATCTGGACGGGCCGGCCCTGCTGGCGCGATGGGAGCCGGTGTCGGCGCGGCTCACCGATGCGCTGGCAGCGCTGGACCCGAAGGCCCGGCTGCCCTGGTACGGCCCCAGCATGAGCGCGCGCTCCTTCGCGACGGCCCGTCTGATGGAGACCTGGGCCCATGGCCAGGACGTGTGGGATGTGGTGCGCCGGCGCCGTCCGGTCGGCCCGCGGCTTCGTCACATCGCCCACATCGGCGTCACCACCTTCGGCTGGAGCTTCGTGAACCGCGGCCTGCCGGTGCCGGCGGTGGTGCCGTACGTGGAACTGCAGCCGCCACTCGGCGGCGCAGAAGGCGAGGGTGCCTGGACCTGGGGCGACCCGGCATCGTCCGAGTGGGTGCGCGGCACGGCCGAGGACTTCTGCCTGCTGGTGACGCAGCGCCGCAATGTGGCCGATACGGCGCTGCGCTACAGCGACGGCGCCGCGCGCGAATGGCTGCAGATCGCTCAGTGCTTTGCCGGCGAGCCGGCCAGCGCGCCGCCGCCCGGCGTGCGCCGCGTCGAGTACCTCGACACGCTCGCTTGACCGGCCTGCCGATCACGCTGGACCTGCAGCCGCGCATCGACGCGTCGCTGGCGGCCTTGCGGGCGGGGCAGGGCGCGCAGGCGCTGTCGGACCATGCCTTCTCCAACCTGTACCTGTTCCGCGAGGCCCATGCGTACCGCTTCCTGCCCGGCGAGTGGCCGGGCGTGGTGGGTCGTACCTACGACGGTGCCGGGCACTTCATGCCGCTCTTCGACATCGGTGCGGCGCCGCTGGCGGTGCTGGATGCGTTGATCGAAAGGCATGGCTGTCTCTATCCGGTGGCCGAGCATCAGGTCGGGGCCTTGCCGGCCGGCCGCTTCGCATGCAGCGCCAACGACGACGACGCGGACTACCTCTACGCGGCCGAGTCCTTCCGTGACTATGCGGGTCGGGCCCTGGCCAAGAAGCGCAACCTGGTGCGGCAGTTCCTGGCCCACCATGTGCCCGAGGCCGTGCCCTTCGGTCCATCACTGGAAGCGGCGGCGCGCGAGGTGCTTGAGGGCTGGATGGCCCAGAAGGGCAAGAACGCGGGCGAGGCCGACGAGCACGCGTGTCTGGAGGCCCTCACGCATGCCGGGCGCTTCGGCCTCGAAGGCTTCGTGTACTACGTCCAGTCGCAGCCGGTGGCCTTCGTGCTCGCGCAGGCGCTGGAGCCGGGCGTGTTCGCCATCCGCTTCGCCAAGGGCCTGGACAGCCATGTGGGCGTCTACCCGTTCATGTTCCAGCACTTCTGCCGGTCGTTCGTGCGGCCGGTGGTCTGGCTGAACTTCGAGCAGGACATGGGCAATCCTGGCTTCCGGCGGAGCAAGCGGTCGTATGCGCCGCAGGGCTTGCTGGCGAAGTGGCGGGTGTCGCACTCGCCTTGACCCTGGCCCTTGCGACGAGCTGGTTTTGCGGAGTTCCAACTTTCGTGGCGATGGTCCGGCCTTGGCGCTGATGAGAGCCCGGTCATTGACGATGGCCGGGGCCTGGTGCCGATGAGAGCTCGTTCGTTGACGGTGGTCCGGCCCTGGTGCCGGTGAGGGCGTGTCGGCGCTTCAAGTGGGGCGGTCGGCTTCGCCGACTTCCCTCCGGTGCTCGGACGAACGGGCCGCGGCAGAACTCGCTACGCGCTTCGCGCTGCGCTCAAACAACTGCCGCGAGTCAGATCACGAAGCAGGCCTGTCCTCCGGCAGGCCTGCAGCCCGTCCGCCCTGCGCTCCTCGGCACCCCACAGGCGCGCCGCCACGCCCTCACCGGCACCTGGGCCTGCGTTGCGGGTAAACGGCCGGCACTGACTCCTTCTCGCGGTGGGGATGGCAGGGATGGGGAAGTGCACGGCAGTCGTTCCGCTCGCCACGGCACTGATCTCGCCGGTGCCGACACGCCGTCTCCCGCGCGTCGGGGCCGGGGCCTGGGGGCCGCGGGCGATTTCTGAAAAAGTATGAGCCCGCGGCCCCCAGGCCCCGGCCCCGGCGCGCGCGCCCCGGACCGAAGTGCACCGTGCACGCCCGACCGAAGTGCCTCACGCAACCGCCAGACAGCCACTTCGCGCAAGACCCGCAAGGCCGCGCTGCCTAAGCTGACCCCCACCCAACATGGCAGGCGTTCGCAGCACCGCAGACGCCCGCACCAGAAGCACCTCATGGCCATCATCGAGTCGACCATCTCCCCCGGCAGCGATGCCTTCGAAGCCAACCGGGCCGGCATGCTCGCGCTCATCGAGCGCGTGCGCACTTATCAGCAACGCAGCATCGCCACCTCCGCCAAGTCCCGCGAGCGCTTCGAGAAACGCGGCCAACTGCTCCCGCGCGAGCGCCTGGCCTTGCTGCTCGACCCCGGCACGCCCTTCCTCGAGATCGGTGCCCTCGCTGGCCTGGGCCTCGACAACCCCGACCTCGACCGAAGCGTCCCCGGAGGCGGCGTCATCGGCGGCATCGGCCGGGTCAGCGGCGTGCGCGTCATGGTCAATGCCTCGGACTCCGGCATCGACGCCGGTGCCCTGCAGCCCATGGGCATCCCCAAGCAATTGCGCATGCAGGAGCTGGCGCTGGAGAACAAGCTGCCCTACGTGCAGCTCGTGGAGTCGGCCGGCGCCAACCTCATGACCTACAAGGTCGAGGAA
Source organism: Pseudacidovorax intermedius (assembly GCF_003350475.1). Lineage (GTDB taxonomy): Bacteria > Pseudomonadota > Gammaproteobacteria > Burkholderiales > Burkholderiaceae_C > Xenophilus > Xenophilus intermedius. The sequence goes on along the minus strand of NZ_QQAV01000004.1, from coordinate 166,195 downwards.
TTCGTCACCGGCGGCAGCCTGTTCCGCAACATCGCGCGCATCTCCGCGGCCGGCCTGCCGGTGGTCACCGTCACGCATGGCTCGTCCACCGCGGGCGGGGCCTACCAGACGGGCCTCTCGGACTACATCATCATGGTGCGCGGCCGCTCTCGGGCCTTCCTGGCCGGGCCGCCGCTGCTCAAGGCCGCCACCGGCGAGATCGCGACGGAGGAGGAACTGGGCGGCGCGCTCATGCACACGTCCATCTCCGGCCTGGGCGACTACCTGGCCGAGGATGACCGCGACGCCATCCGCCTGGCCCGCGAGATCCTGGCCAACATCGACTGGCAGCGCAGCGTGCCGGTTGAGCCCGAGCGCTCCTTCAAGCCGCCACGCCATGACGCGGAGGAACTGCTGGGCATCATGCCCATGGACCACAAGCGGCCCGTGGACATGAAGCAGGTCATCGCCCGCATCGCCGACGACTCCGACTTTCTCGAATTCGGCCAGAACTACGGCGGCGCCACCGTGGTCGGCCACATCAAGATCGAAGGCATGCCGCTGGGCATCGTCACCAACAACGGGCCCATCGACCCGGCCGGCGCGGCCAAGGCCACGCACTTCATCCAGGCCTGCTGCCAGTCGCGCACGCCCATCCTGTACCTCAACAACACGACCGGCTTCATGGTGGGCCGTGCGTACGAGGAGGCCGGCATCATCAAGCACGGCTCCAAGATGATCCAGGCCGTGACCAATGCGACGGTGCCGCAGATCACCATCTACTGCGGCGCTTCGTTCGGGGCCGGCAACTACGGCATGTGCGGCCGCGGCTTCCATCCGCGCTTCTGCTTCAGTTGGCCCAATGCCAAGACGGCCGTGATGGGCGGCGAGCAGGCGGCGCAGACGATGGTCAACGTGACCGAGGCCGCCATGAAGCGCAAGGGCGGCGAGGTGGACCACGCCAAGCTGGCCGAGCTGGAGCGCCGCATCGTGGAGCGCTTCGACAGCCAGATGAGCGTGTTCACCACCAGCGCGCACCTGCTGGACGACGGTGTGATCGACCCGCGCGACACCCGCGCCGTGCTGGCCAACGTGCTGGCCATCTGCCGCGATGCCGAACAGCGGCAGCCGCAGGCCATGCAGTTCTCCGTGGCCCGGCCATGACCTCCCGCGACCGATCGAACCTCCACGCCATGACCGCCGATACCCCCGCGCGCACGCCCTTCCGCAAGATCCTCATTGCCAACCGCGGGGAGATCGCACTGCGCATCATCCGCAGCGCCCGCGCCCTGGGCTACCGCACCGTGGCTGTCCATTCCACCGCCGATGCCGGCGCACGCCATGTGCGCGAGGCCGACCAGGCGGTATGCATCGGCGAGCCGCTGCCGGCGCAGAGCTATCTGCGCATTTCGGCGCTGATCGAGGCCGCCCTCCGCAGCGGGGCCGACGCGGTACACCCCGGCTACGGCTTCCTGGCCGAGAACGAGGACTTCGCCCAGGCCTGCCACGACGCCGGGTTGGTCTTCATCGGTCCCTCGGCCGAGGCGATCCGCGCCATGGGCAACAAGGCCGGCGCCAAGGTGCTGATGCAGGCCGCGGGCGTGCCGTGCATTCCCGGCTACCAGGGCGAGGACCAGAGCGAGGCGCGTCTGGCCGACGAGGCCGGGCGCATCGGCTTCCCGGTCATGATCAAGGCCACGGCCGGTGGCGGGGGGCGCGGCATGAGGCTGGTGAACAGCGCGGCCGAGTTTCCGGAGCTGCTGCGCAGCGCCCGCTCCGAGGCGCAGAGCGCCTTCGGCGACCCCGAGGTGATCCTGGAGCGCGCCATCGTGCGGCCCCGGCACATCGAGATCCAGGTGTTCGCCGACCGCCACGGCCACGCCATCCACCTGGGCGAGCGCGACTGCTCGGTGCAACGCCGGCACCAGAAGCTGATCGAGGAGGCGCCGTCGCCCGCCGTCGACGCAGCGTTGCGCGCGCGCATGGGTGCCACGGCGGTGGCGGCGGTCAAGGCCATCCGCTACGAAGGCGCGGGCACGCTCGAGTTCCTGCTGGACGCCGAGGGCCGCTACTACTTCATGGAGATGAACACGCGGCTACAGGTGGAGCATCCGGTCACCGAGGCCATCACCGGCCTGGACCTGGTGGCCCTGCAGTTGCGCGTGGCGGCGGGAGAGCCCCTGGGCATCGCGCAGGAGGATGTGCGGTTTAGCGGCCATGCCATCGAGGTGCGCCTGTGCGCCGAGGACGCCGACCAGGGCTTCATGCCCCAGAGCGGCACCATGGCCCTGTGGCAGATGCCGCCGCAGCTGCGGGTGGAGCATGCGCTGCAGTCCGGCGCCGAGATCCCGCCGTATTACGACTCGATGATCGCCAAGCTCATCGCCCATGGCGACAGCCGCGAGGACGCACGCCGTCTGCTGATGGCCGGTTTGGAAGATGCGGTGGCGCTTGGCGTCACCACCAACCAGGCCTTCCTGCACCGCTGCCTGGGCCATGACGTCTTTGCGGCCGGTGGTGCGACCACCGCCTTCATCGCCGACCACCAGGACGTATTGCTGGCGCCGGATGCCGCACTGCGCGCGCGCGCAGCCGCCATCGCCGCCGTGCTGCTGTACGAGACCACCGCGGCGGCGCAGGCCGCCGGCCAGCGGCGCCTGGCGCCCAGCCTGCCCATCGGCATGCGCCTGCAGGTGGCGGGTGAGGCGGTGGCCGCCAGCGTCGTGCTGACCGAGGGGCGCCACTTTGCCGTCGACATCGGCGAGGCCACCTACCGCGTCGCGCTCGACGGGCTGGCGCCGCACCATGCGCGCTTCACCTGCGACGGCCTGCAGGAGAGCGCCGCCTTCCACCGCGACGGCGCCACGCTGCTGCTGCACTACGCCGGCCTGCCGATCCGCATCGAGGACCGTACCCGCGCCGCGGCGGCGCGCCAGGGCGAGGCGGGCGGTGACGGCAAGGTGCGCGCTTCCATGAACGGCCGTGTGGTGGCGGTGCTGGCCGCCATCGGCGACATGGTGCAGCCCGGCCAGCCCGTGCTCACGCTGGAGGCCATGAAGATGGAGCACGTGCATGCCGCGCCCGTGGCGGGCCGGTTGGTCGCCCTGCATGTGAGGACCGGCGACCAGGTGGCGGCGAGCCGCGTCGTCGCCGAGATCGAGCCGGTGACCGAGGCCGTACCCGCCTGAGCGGGCTGGCGGCCACGCGCCGCCGTTTCATTCCTTACAGCGAGACATCCATGACAGAGAACGCAGCGCCTGCCGCGGCGCCCGCCGTGCTGTGCGAGAAGCGGGGCCATGCCCTGTGGGTCATCCTCAACCGGCCCGACAAGCGCAATGCCATCAACAAGGAGGTCGTCGCGGGCATCCGCGAGGGCTGGCGGCGCGCCCATGCCGACCCCGAGGTGCGCGTGATCGTGCTCACCGGGGCTGGCGACAAGGCCTTCTGTGCGGGGGGCGACCTGCAACCGGGCGCCGGCTTCGCCTTCGACCTCTCGCGGCCCAACATCGACTACGCCGACCTGCTGCGCGAGGTGCAGAACGCCACGCTGCCCAGCATTGCGCGCATCAACGGCACCTGCATGGCCGGCGGCATCGGGCTGCTGTGCATGACCGACATGGCCGTCGCGGCGGAGGCCGTGCAGTTCGGCCTGCCTGAGGTCAAGATCGGCCTTTTTCCCATGCAGGTGCTGAGCCTGCTGCAGGGCCTGGTGCCGCGCCGCGTGCTGCGCGAGTGGTGCCTGAGCGGCGAGCCCTTCGGCGCCGCCGAAGCCCACGCGGCCGGCCTGCTCAACCATGTGGTGCCCGCGGCCGAACTGGACGCGAAGACCCAGTGGCTGGTCGACCGCCTGGCCGACAAGTCGCCCACGGCGCTGCGCCGCGGCAAGTACGCCATGCGGGCCATGGCCGCCATGTCCTTCGACGAAGGCATCGCCTACACCGAGAGCCAGATCGCGCTGCTCGCCATGACCGAGGACGCGCGAGAGGGCCTGGCCGCCTTTAACGAAAAGCGAAAGCCGGTGTGGACGGGACGCTGAGCCTGCCGATGCGGCCGCGGCCCCGGGTCGATACCGAGCCGGACAGCGTGTAGACGCAAGAGGCCGAAGAACCCCTTTGCTAGCCTTTCTTCGCCGCCCGCAACCGGCGCGAAGACCCCTGAGACCCCCATGACCGAGCCCGTCGTTTCCCTTGCACGCCATGGCGACATGGCCGTGCTGACCATCGCCAACCCGCCTGTCAATGCACTGTCGAAGGCGGTGGTGGCGGGCCTGGCCGAGGCTGTGCTGGCCTTCGAGGCCGACCGCAGCTTTGCCGGCCTGCTGGTGCACTGCACGGGCCGCACCTTCGTGGCGGGCGGCGACATCGGCAGCTTCGACGATCCGGCCTTCTCGGCCGCGCCCTACAACCGCACCCTGGCCCGCATCGAGGCGCAGGACCGTCCGGTGGTGGCCACGCTGCATGGCACGGTGCTGGGCGGCGGTCTGGAGCTGGCTCTGGCCTGCCATGCCCGCGTGGCGCTGCCGGGCACGCAGTTCGGGCTGCCGGAGGTCAAGCTGGGCCTGCTGCCGGGTTCGCTGGGCACGCAGCGCCTGCCGCGCGCGGTGGGCGTGCGGCAGGCGCTGGACATGATCTCGACCGGACGCAGCCTGGACGCCGAGGCCGCGCGCGACGCCGGCATCGTCGACGCCGTGCGTGCGGGCGATCCGCTGGCCGTGGGGCTGGCCTACCTGGGCGAGCTGCAGGCCCGGGGCGAGGGCGTGCGGCGCCTGAGCGCGCAGCCCGTGCCCGACGAGGGCCTGCCGGCCGACTTCTTCGCGCAGGCACTGCAGGCCGCCGCGCAGCGCAAGCCTTTCCATCCCGCCGCGCGCAGCATCGTGCTGGCGGTGCAGGCGGCGGCCACGCGGCCCTTTGCCGATGGCGAGGCGACCGAGGCGCGGCTGTTCGAGCAGCTGCGCGTGTCGCCCGAATCGCAGGCGCTGCGCCACCTGTTCTTCGCCGAGCGCCAGGCGGCGCGCATTCCGGGCCTGCCGCGCGACACGGCGCTGCGGCCGGTGCGCCGCGTCGGCATCCTCGGCGCCGGGACCATGGGGGGTGGCATCGCGATGAACTTCGCCAATGTCGGCCTGCCGGTCACGCTGGTCGAGGCCTCGGCCGAGGCCCTGGCGCGGGGGCTGGGCATCATCCGCCGCAATTACGAGGCCAGCGCTGCCAAGGGCCGCATGACGTCCGCGCAGGTGGACGAGCGCATGGCGCTGCTGCACGGCACGCTCGACGACACCGCGCTGGCCGATTGCGACCTGGTCATCGAGGCGGTGTTCGAGGACATGGCCCTCAAGCAGCAGGTCTGCGCGCGGCTGGGTGCCGTGTGTCGACCGGGCGCGATCATCGCCACCAACACCTCCACGCTGGACGTGGATGTGCTGGCCGAGGCCACGGGCCGGCCGGCCGATGTCGTCGGCCTGCACTTCTTCAGCCCCGCCAACGTGATGCGCCTGCTGGAGGTGGTGCGCGGCGCGCGGACCGCGCCCGATGTGCTGGCCACGGCCATGCAGCTGGCACGCACCATCCGCAAGGTGGCGGTTGTCTCGGGCGTGTGCTACGGCTTCATCGGCAACCGCATGGCCGAGGTCTACATGCGTGAAGCCGAGTTCCTGTTGATGGAGGGCGCAAGCCCCTCGCAGGTCGACGGCGCGGTCGAGGCGCTCGGCATGGCGATGGGCCCGTGCCGCATGCTCGACATGGCGGGCATTGACGTGGGGGCCCGCACCGTCATCGAGTACGGCAAGGCCGGTGGGCTGCCGCCGGACGACAGCTACCGTGCCATGGTGCGTCGGCTCTACGAACTGGGCCGCTTCGGCCAGAAGACGGGCGCGGGGTACTACCGCTACCAAGGCCGCACGCCGGTGGACGACCCCGAGGTCGCACGCATAGCGGCCGAGCTGGCCGCGGCCCACGGCATCGCGCGCCGCACGGACATCGGCGCGCCGGAGATCGTGGAGCGGCTGCTGTACCCGTTGATCAACGAAGGCGTGCGGATCCTGGAGGAGGGCATCGCCTACCGGCCAGGCGACATCGACATCGTCTGGACCGCCGGCTATGGCTTTCCCGATCACCTGGGCGGGCCGATGTGGTGGGCCGACGCGCTCGGCCTGGCCACCGTGGCCGACCGACTGACCTTCTACGGCCGCACCCGCGGCGACCGCTTCGGCTACTGGCGCGTGGCGCCGTTGCTGTCGGAGCTCGTTCGCAGCGGGCGGCGCCTGTCCGACGGGCTTCCTGGCTGAGCGCCGCCCGACCATCTCACGCATCACCCACATCGGAGACACGCCATGGAAGACCTCACCCTCATCGACGGACTGCGACGTCAGCTCGCCGAGCGGCCGGACGCCACCGCCTACCGGCAGGGCGAGCGGCGGCTCAGCTACCGCGACATCGAGGCCCTCACCAACCGGCTGGCCAACGCCCTGGCCGCTGCGGGCGTGGGACGCGGCTCGCGCGTGGCGGTGCTCACCAAACACCATGTCGAGTGCATCCTGGTGACGCTCGCCGCCTGCAAGCTGGGGGCCGTGTGCATGCCGGTCAACTGGCGGCTGGCGGCCAAGGAGGTGGAGTACATCGTCAACAACGGCGAAGCGCCATTCCTGATGGCCGATGCCGAGTTCCTGCCGCTGCTGGAGAAGGCCGAGCTGCCGGGCGTGCGCATCCGCGTGTGCACCACCGAAGGCACGGCATTGCCTTCGCTGGCACAGTGGTGCGCCGGCCAGTCCGACCGCTTCGAGCCGGTGGCCGCGGACACGCATGACGCGGCGCTGCAGCTCTATTCCTCGGGCACCACGGGCCTGCCCAAAGGCATCGTGCTGACGCATGCGGGGCTGCTGTCCACCTCGCGGGTGGTATCGCGCGAATGGAAGTTCGACCACCGGCATGTGCTGGGCAACCCGTTGCCGGTCTTCCATGTGGCGGGCATGACGATGCTGCTGCTGACGCTCTACACGGGCGGCCAGACCTCGTCGTACCCGGAGTTCGATCCGCGCGGCTACCTGCGTGCCATCGGCGAGCACGGCATCACCCACACTTTCGTGGTGCCGGCCATGATCCTGTTCATGCTGCAGGTGCCCGAGGCGAAGTCCTTCGACTTCGGCCGGCTGCAAATCGTCGCCTACGGGGGCTCGCCGGTGAGCGAGTCGGTGCTGCAACAGGCCTTCGAGGTCTTCGGCTGCGACTTCCTGCAGGTCTATGGCCTGACGGAGGTCTCCGGCCCGGCCACCTTCCTCTTTCCCGAGGACCACCGCGCCGGCGATGCCGAACTGCTGCGTTCGGCGGGTCGCCCCATCGGAGGCGGGCGCCTGCGCATCGTCGATCCCATCGACCTCAAGGACCTGCCCGACGGGCAGGTGGGCGAGATCTGGATCGAGTCCGACCGCAACCTCAAGGAGTACTGGCGCAACCCCGAGGCCACGGCGGCCGCCTACCCGGAAGGCCGCAATGCCAACGGCGGCTGGTTCCGGTCGGGCGACGCGGGCTACATGAAGAACGGCTATCTCTACATCAACGACCGCATCAAGGACATGATCGTCTCGGGCGGCGAGAACATCTATCCGGCCGAGGTGGAGAACGTGCTGATGCGTCATCCGGCCGTGGCCGACGGCGCCGTCATCGGCGTGCCCGACCCGACCTGGGGCGAGTCGGTCAAGGCCTGCGTGGTGCTGCGCCCCGGTGCCACGGCCGACGCGAGCGCCATCATCGACTTCATGCGCGAGAACCTCGCGCACTACAAGTGCCCGAAGACCATCGACATCGTCGAGGCGCTGCCACGCAACCCCAGCGGCAAGGTGCTCAAGCGCGTGCTGCGCGAGCCCTACTGGAGAGGCCAGACCCGCGCCGTGGGCTAGACGCGCATCCCGGGCGCACGAAGAGGCGCCTGTTCCTATCTACAACGGAGACAAGCATGTTGAAGAAACTCGCCATGGCCGCCACCGCGGCCGCGGCCTGCTGGCTCGCGCCACAGGCCTTCGCGCAGGACAAGCCGATCAAGATCGCGCTCATTGCCAGCAAGACCGGGCCGTCCGAGGCCTATGCCCGCGACACCGAGCGCGGCCTGCGGCTGGGCCTCGAATACCTCACCCAGGGATCGATGACGCTGCTCGGCCGCAAGATCGAGCTGATCGTCAAGGACGACCAGATGAAGCCCGAGCTGTCCAAGGCCATGCTCACCGAGGCGCTGGCGGACGACAAGGCCGACATCGCCATCGGCACCTCCTGGTCCGGCGGCGCGCTCTCGATGGCGCCGGTGGCGGAGGAGTACGGCAAGCTGCTGATGGTCGAGCCGGCCATCGCCGATTCGCTCACGGGCTCGGCGTGGAACAAGTACCTCTTCCGCGCCAGCCGCAACTCGTTCCAGGACGCGCTGGCCAGCGCCGCGGCGCTGAAGGATGGCGACAACGTCGCCTTCCTGGCGCCCGACTATGTCTACGGCAAGGACGGCGTGAAGGCGGCCAAAGAGGCGCTGGCCGCCACCAAAAAGAAGGCGACCGTGGTGCACGAGGAGTACATCCCGCTGTCCACCACCGACTTCACCGCGCCCATGCAGCGCATCTTCGACCGCATGAAGGATGTGCAGGGCAAGAAGTACCTGGTGGTGATCTGGGGCGCACCCAATCCCATCCGCAAGATCTCGGAGCTCAACCCGGGCCGCTACGGCATCGAGTTCCTTTCCATCGGTGGGGCCAACCTCGAGAACGCCAAGCCCTGGCGTGGCCTGGACATCACCGGCGGCACCTTCTACTACTACGACTTCCCCAAGAACCCCATGAACGACTGGCTGGTGGCCGAGCACCGCAAGCGCTACCAGACGCCGCCGGACCTGTTCACCGCGGGCGGCTTCGTCACGGCGGCGGCCATCGTGGCCGGGGTGAAGAAGGCCAACTCGGTCGACACGCCCAAGCTCATCGCCGCCATGGAAGGCATGGAGTTCGACACGCCCAAGGGCAAGATGACCTTCCGCAAGGAAGACCACCAGGCGCTGCAGTCGCAGTACCAGTTCCGCATGAAGAAGGCGCCCGCGAACGAGTGGGACCTGTTCGAGCTGGTGCGCGAGATCCCGGCGTCCGAGATGCCGCTGCCGATCACCGTCAAGCGCTGAGCGCATGCACGACCCGACAGCGCAAGTCCGCCCGCCTGAAGCGCGTGCGCCGGTCCTGGAGAGCCGCGGACTGGGCATCCGCTTCGGCGGCCATGCCGCGGTGGACGACGTGAGCGCGGCCTTCCATGCGGGAACGCTGACGGCCATCGTCGGGCCCAACGGGGCCGGCAAGACGACCTACTTCAACCTGCTCTCGGGCCAGTTGCCGGCCACGGCGGGTCGCGTGCTGCTGCATGGGGACGACATCACGCGGCTCGACGCCGCGCGGCGCACGGCCCGCGGCATCGGCCGCGCCTTCCAGCTCACCCACCTGTTCCCGCGGCTGAGCGTGCTGGAGAACGTGCGGCTGGCGGTGCAGAGCCGCCACCGCGCCGGCTTCAACATGCTGGCCGTGTGGCGCAGCCGGGCCGACCTGGTGGAGCAGGCCCGCCAGCATGTGCAGCAGGTGGGCTTGGCCGCGCGCCTGGACGAGCAGGCGGCGCGGCTGTCGCACGGCGACAAGCGCAAGCTGGAGGTCGCCATCCTGATGGCGCTGGAGCCGCAGGTCGTCATGCTCGACGAGCCCACGGCCGGCATGAGCGTGGACGAGGTGCCCGTGATCCTGGACCTGATCGCGCGCCTGAAGGCGCAGGGCGACCGCACCATCCTTCTGGTGGAGCACAAGATGGACGTGATCCGTTCGCTCGCCGACCGCATCGTCGTGCTGCACAACGGCCGCCTGGTGGCTGACGGCATGCCCGCCGAGGTGATGGCCTCGGCCGTCGTGCAGGAGGCTTACCTCGGCGTGCGCCGCCAGCGCACGGCGCGCAGGGAGGTGGCCCATGCATGAGATGCCGGAGCCGAAGACGGGCGACGACGCGCTGCTGTCGCTCACCGGCGTGCACACCCACATCGGCGAATACCACATCCTGCAGGGCGTGGACCTTCAGGTTCCGCGCGCCGGCCTGACGGTGCTGCTGGGCCGCAACGGCGCCGGCAAGAGCACCACCCTGCGCACGATCATGGGCCTGTGGCACGCCAGCCGCGGCACGCTGCGCTTCGATGGCGAGGACATCACCGCCAGCCGCACGCCGGACATCGCACGCCGCGGCATCGCCTTCGTTCCCGAGGACATGGGCGTGTTCGCCGGGCTCACGGTGCAGGAGAACCTGCGCCTGGCAGCCATCGGCGGGCGCTTCGACGAGGCGAGGCTGGCGTGGATCTTCGGGCTCTTCCCGGCGCTCAAGCGCTTCTGGCTGCGACCGGGCGGCACGCTGTCGGGTGGGCAGAAGCAGATGGTGGCCATCGCCCGCGCCATCGTCGAGCCGCGCAAGCTGCTGCTGATCGACGAGCCCACAAAGGGCCTCGCGCCGGCCATCGTCGACAACCTGGCCGATGCCTTCGAGGCCCTGAAGGCCCGCGGCACCACCATCCTGCTGGTGGAGCAGAACTTCCATTTCGTGCGTGCGCTGGGCGACCATGTCGCGGTGATGGACGACGGCCGCATCGTGCACACCGGCACCATGGCCGCGCTGGACGCGGACGAGGCGCTGCAGGCCCGGCTGCTCGGCCTGCATGCCGGCGCCGTCCATTGAGGGAGACCGACGAATGTCCGCCACCGACTCCACCCTGGCCGCGCGGCGGCAGGCCGCGGCCATGCCCGCCGCACCTGCAGCGCTGGAGGCCCTGCCGGGCCGGCGACGCGACCTGGTGCCCGTCCTGGTCATCCTGGCCTTCATCGCCGTCGCGCTGCCGGTCACGGGCAGCCTGCCCACCTGGGTCACGCTGACCGTGGCGGCCCTGGCCATGGGCATGATGCTGTTCATCATGGCCAGTGGCCTCACGCTGGTCTTCGGCCTCATGGACGTGATGAATCTCGGCCACGCGGCCTTCGTGGCGGTCGGCGCCTACACCGCGACGCTGATGGTCGGGCCCTTGCAGGGCCTGCTGCAGTCGGCGTCGGTCTGGGCCGGCATGGCCGCCGTCCTGGCCGTGATCGCCGTGGCCATGGCCGTGACGGCGCTGCTGGGCTGGGTGTACGAGCGGCTGTTCGTGAAGCCGGTCTATGGCGACCATCTCAAGCAGATCCTCATCACCATCGGCGCCATGATCGTCATGGAGCAGCTGGTGCTGGTGGTGTTCGGCGCCAACCAGATGCTGCTGCCGCTGCCCGAGGCCCTGCGCGGCTCGATCCTGCTGGGCGACGACGTGGCCATCGAGCGCTACCGGCTGGTGGCCGTGGGCGTGGGGCTGGCCGTCTTCATCGGGCTGACGCTGGTGCTCGGGCGCACGCGCATCGGCCTGCTGATCCGCGCGGGCGTGGAAAACCGGGGCATGGTCGAGGCCCTCGGCTACCGCGTCCGCATGGTGTTCGTGGGCGTGTTCGTGGCCGGCTCGGCACTGGCGGGCCTGGGCGGCGTGATGTGGGGCTTCTACCGCGAGCAGTTCACCGTGGCCATCGGCGCCGAGGTGCTGGTGCAGATGCTCATCATCGTCATCATCGGCGGGCTGGGCTCGGTGGCCGGCTGCTTCGCCGGTGCCATGCTGGTGGCGCTGACCACCAATTACGTGAGCTTTCTGCTGCCCGACCTGGCGCTGGTGTCCAACATCCTCGTGATGATGGCCGTGCTGCTGTGGCGGCCGCAGGGGCTGTACCCGGTCCACAAGCCGTAGGAAGGCACCCGCGATGCTCACACGACTCCTTTCGGGCGACCTGCCGCGCAGCCGGGCGCTGACCGTGCTGCTGCTCCTGGTGCTGTTCTACCTGGCCACGGCGCCTTTCCTCTTCTCGGGCGCCCGGCCGTTGAACGTGGCGGCCACCATCTGCGTATTCATCGTGCTGGTGGCGTCCTTCGACCTGCTGCTGGGCTACTGCGGCGTGGTGTCCTTCGCGCATGCCATGTTCTATGGCATCGGCGCCTATGGCGTGGCCATTGCCATGCACACGCTGGGGCCCACGTGGACGGCCATGGGCGTCGGCGCGCTGGCGGCGATCGGGCTGTCGGTGCTGCTGTCCTTCCTGATCGCGCTGATCTCGCTGCGGATCAAGGCCATCTTCTACACCATGATGACGCTGGCCTTCGGGGCCGCCTTCGGCGCCCTGGTGATGCGCCTGAGCGGCATCACCGGCGGCGACGATGGCCGCACCTTCCGCCTGCCGCAGGCCCTGACGCCGGCCTTCCGACTGGTCGAGGACGAGGTGCTGGGCACGGCCATCAACGGCCGGTTGCTGACCTACTACCTGGTCTTCGGCGTGTCGCTGCTGCTCTTCCTGCTCATGCTGCGGGTGGTCAACTCGCGCTTCGGGCGCGTGCTGGAGGCCATCCGCGAGAACGAGTTCCGGGCCGAGGCCATCGGCTATCGCACGCTCCACTACCGCATCGCCGTCAACTGCCTGGCCGCGGCACTGGCCACCTGTGCCGGCATCCTGATGGCGCTGTGGTTGCGCTACGTGGGGCCGCAGACCACGGTGGGCTTCAACGTGATGCTCAACATCCTGCTGATGGCCGTGATCGGTGGGCTGGGCACCGTCTACGGCGCGGTCATCGGCGTGACGCTGTACATCGTGGCCGAGAACTACCTGCAGAGCCTGATGGCGGGGCTCAGCGGCGCCCTGGCCGCCGCGCCGCTGCTGGCCAAGCTGTTCCACCCCGACCGCTGGATGCTCTGGTTCGGCCTGGTGTTCGTGCTGTCGGTGTACTTCTTCCCGAGTGGCGTCGTGGGCCGGCTGCGTATGGCCGTGGTTCGGCGCTGAGGACCCGCCCGGCCGCGCTCAGTCCAGGGCGAGCCCGCGCATGCGGGGCAGGGTGCGCTCGCCGGACTTCTGCAGATGGCGGCGCATGCGCTTTTCCGCCTTGTCGGCGTCGCCCTGCAGGATGGCTTCGGTGATGCCGCGGTATTCGGCCACCATGCCGCGCACATCGGCGGGCGTGAGCAGGTGGTGGAACTGGGCGCGGAAGAGATGGGCCCGGGCCTGCGGCAGCACGCGGTCGAGCTCCGGGCTTGCCGCGATGTCGAACATGACCTTGTAGTAGTTGGCGCGTGCGTCGAGCACGTGGTCCAGCGCCTCGGGCGTCTCGGCGCGCACCAGCTTGTGCGCGGCCGCCTCGAAGCGCTTGGCGTTGTCGCCCAGGTGGATGCGTTGGGCGGCCAAGCGTGCGGCCAGCCCCGAAAGCACTTCCAGCACGCCCAGCAGGCTGGTCGCGTCCTCGCGGGTGAGCGAGCGGATAACGGCGCCCCGGTGCGGTGTGAGTTCGACCACACCGCTGGCGGCCAGGATGCGCAGTGCCTCGCGCACCGTGCTGCGGCCCACGCCCAGGTCGCGCATCAGGTCGGTTTCGACCAAGCGCTGGCCCACCACGAACCGGCGATTGAGGATGCCCTTGCCGATCGCGTCGGCCACGCGGTCGGGCGTGCTGCGGGGATGGCCTGTGGAGACGGTGACGGGTGTCTTGCGCGCGGCGGGGCGGCGTGGGGCAGTGGGCTTGCTGTCGCTCATGGGGTGGATGTCTTCCTGCGTCATTGTCAGGCGATGCGGGTGCGAAGTGGGCACTGCGCCGGCACATGGCGGGGCGCCCCAGCCGGTGGACGCAAGACGGCAAGGGGCCCTTGTCCTACGCTGCGGACCTGCGCCGATCGGCGTTGCGGCGCAGCCTGAAGCGCGTCGCCCACGCGACCGAGGCCGGGGCAAGTCCCTAAGATCGTCTGACGAAATCCTCCTACTATTTGGCCGAAACACCTCGCGGATCCTTGTGGCCCGCTGCTTGCCCCACCTCTCGAAAGGCCTCCCGTGTTCGCGTTCTCTCCCCAAGTCCAGGACCTGCAGCAGCGCCTGCTTGCCTTCATGGACGAGCACATCTATCCCAACGAGGACCGCTACTACAACGAGGCCGAGGCGTTGGGTCCCTGGAAGGTCGCGCCGATCCTGGAGGAGCTCAAGCCGAAAGCGCGCGAGGCGGGGCTGTGGAACCTGTTCCTGCCCGACTCCGGCCATGGCGCCGGCCTGAGCAATTACGACTACGCGCCGCTGTGCGAGATCATGGGCCGCTCGCACCTCGCGCCCGAGGTGTTCAACTGTTCGGCGCCCGACACCGGCAACATGGAGGTGCTGGCCCGCTACGGCACGCCCGAGCAGCAGGCGCGCTGGCTCACGCCTCTGCTGGCCGGCGAGATCCGCTCCTGCTTCGCCATGACGGAGCCTGCCGTCGCCTCCAGCGATGCCACGAACATCGCGTCGAGCATCGTGCGCGACGGCGACCACTACGTCATCAACGGCCACAAGTGGTACACGACCAATGCCACTGATCCGCGCTGCCGCATCTGCATCTTCATGGGCAAGTCCGATCCGGACAACGCCGACCGCCACCGGCAGCAGTCCATGATCCTCGTGCCCATGGACACGCCAGGCGTGAAGGTGGTGCGGCCCATCGCGGTGTTCGGCTTCTACGGCGTGCCTGATCGTGCGTCGGAGGTGATCTTCGAGAACGTGCGGGTGCCGGCAGCCAACATGCTGCTGGGTGAGGGCCGCGGCTTCGAGATCGCGCAGGGGCGGCTGGGGCCCGGCCGCATCCACCATTGCATGCGGCTGGTGGGCCTGGCCGAGCGCATGCTCGAGCGCATGTGCCGGCGCAGCCTCTCGCGCGTCGCCTTCGGCAAGCCCATTGCGCAGCAGGGCGTGACGCTGGAGCGCATCGCTCACGCCCGCATCCTGATCGAGCAGGCGCGCTTGCTGACGCTCAACGCGGCACACCGCATGGACACGCTGGGCAACAAGGGGGCCAAGGCGGACATCGCCATGATCAAGGTGGCGGCACCGCAGATGGCCTGCCAGGTGATCGACTGGGTGATCCAGGCCCATGGCGGTGGCGGTACCAACAACGACCTCGGCATCGCCTCGGCCTATGCCACTGCGCGGCTGCTGCGCCTGGCCGACGGGCCCGACGAGGTGCATTGCGCCCAGATCGGCAAGCTCGAACTGGCCAAGTACCGATAGGCGCAGCACCGCGGCTCTGCCTACAGACCGCCAAGGAGATATCGATGCACAGTGCGACCGATCCCGCACGGGGGAAAGCGGAACCGGCGGCCGTGGCCGGGCCGGCCGAGCCGCTGATGTGGCTCAACGCCGACCGGGTGCTGTACGTGGGCCTGCTGG
This sequence comes from Pseudacidovorax intermedius, assembly GCF_003350475.1. Taxonomy (GTDB): domain Bacteria; phylum Pseudomonadota; class Gammaproteobacteria; order Burkholderiales; family Burkholderiaceae_C; genus Xenophilus; species Xenophilus intermedius. The sequence continues at coordinate 150,945 of NZ_QQAV01000004.1, read as the reverse complement.
GCGCGCCCTCGGTGCGCACCTTCGGCGCCTATTCGCTGTACCTGTCGCTCGCCCGTCCGCATCGCATCTGCGTGGAGGGCGGCCGCTGGGAGGAGACCTTGCTGTCGGTGGTGCCGCCCTACGTCCCGCACCGCATCGTCTCGGTGGACCGGATGATCTGCAATGTGCTCGTCGAGGCCGACACGGTGCGTGCGGCCGATCTGTGCGGCGTGCTTCGTGCCGGGCGGGGGGCCATCCAAGACCCGCAGGCCGTGCAGTCGCTGCGCGAGGCGTTGCTGCGCTTCCGGCTCGGCAGTACGCGGCAGTACGCCAGCACCGCCGACTTCGACCGCGCCTTCTTCGGTGCGGCCTTGCCTGCGCGGCCCATGGACCGCCGCATCGCCCAGGTGCTGGCACGCATCAAGGACGACCCCAACCGCCATTTCCCGGCCGAGGACTGCGCGGCCAGCTGCCATCTGTCGGTGTCGCGCTTCCTGCATCTGTTCCGCGCCGAGGTGGAGGCGCCGTTCCGCAGCTTCCGCACCTGGCAGCGCGCACGCAGCCTGCTCTATTTCGTCACCCGGAACGCCAACCTGGCCGCCATCGCGCTGGATGTCGGCTATCCGGATTCGACCCATTTCAGCCACTCGATCCGGCAGATCTACGGGCTCACGCCCAAGTCGATCTTTGCCGGCTGTAGACGGCTGGCGCTCTATGGCAGCGGTGCCGCCGCCCTGCCGCGTTTCGCCTTCCATTGACGCTGCCTCTTCGCTTGCAGCCTTCCTTCCATGCAGATCGATCTCGACTTCACCGGCCGCCATGTCGTGGTGTTCGGCGGCACCACCGGCATCAACCTGGGCATCGCCCATGCCTTCGCGCGCCAGGGCGCCCGTCTCACCGTGGCGAGCCGTAAGCCGGAGAACGTCGATGCGGCGGTCGCCGCGCTGCGCCAGCACGGCGGCGAGGTCCAGGGTGTCAGCGCCGATGTGCGCGACTTCGACGCCGTGGGTGCGGCCTTCGCGCGGTCGGCCGAGGCCTTCGGTCCCATCGACGTGCTGGTCTCCGGCGCCGCCGGCAACTTCCTGTGCGCAGCCAAGGACATGTCGGCCAACGGCTTCAAGGTCGTGGTGGACATCGACCTGCTGGGCACCTTCCATGTGCTGCGCCAGGCGCATGCACACCTGCGCCGGCCGGGCGCTTCGGTGATCAACATCACGGCGCCGCAGTCCGTCGTGCCCATGCGTTACCAGGCCCATGCCAGCGCCGCCAAGGCGGGTGTGGATCAGCTCACGCGCGCGCTGGCGCTCGAATGGGGCGGGGAGGGCATCCGGCTCAACGGCATCTCGCCCGGGCCCATCGATGGGACCGAAGGCTTCCGCAAGCTGATGGCGCCGACGCCGGAGGACCGCGAGTTCGCGCGCCGGCAGGTCCCGCTGCAGCGTTTCGGCGGGCTGGACGACATCGCCAACCTGGCCCTGTTCCTGGGCTCGTCCTATGCGGGCTACATCTCGGGCGCCGTGATTCCCTGCGACGGCGGTGGGGCGCTGGAAAGCGTCAAGCCGGCACTCGAGGCGGCGGGGGCGGCGCTCTGAGCTTGGGCTACCGCGGGCCCGGTGCCCCGCGGTTAGCGCGCCGGGCGCCGCGGCGGGGCGTCCGCCCGCGCTGCCTGCATGGCGGCGCCACCCTGGCTAAAGTCGGCGGGGTCGGGGCGAGCGCGCCCCATGCCAAGGAGTCGTCGATGAAGGTTCAAGGTGAGTGCTATTGCGGGGCCATCGCCTACGAGGCCGAGGTGGAGCCCGGCACGATCACGGTCTGCCACTGCGCGGATTGCCAGATGCAATCCGGATCTGCCTTCCGCGCCAACATGCCGGCGCCCGCGGCCGGCTTCCGGCTGCTGCGAGGGACGCCCCGCACCTACGTCAAGACCGCGGCCAGCGGCAACCGGCGCCTGCTCGCTTTCTGCGAGGTCTGCGGCAGCTCGCTGTATGCCTGTGCCACCGAGGATCCCCAGGTCTATTCATTGCGCGTCGGCACGATCAAGCAGCGCCACGCGCTGGGTGTGCCGCAGCGCGAGATCTGGACGCGGCGGCGGCTGGACTGGGTCGGCCTGCCGGACGGCGTGGCCTCCTTCGAAGGGCAGCCCTGAGGCTCGGGCTTGTGCGGAAGGGGCCAGCGGCAGTGCTGGAGTTCAGCCTCTTTTCACGCGGCGCGCCTGGCGCATGGCGGTGAAAGGCATCGCGCGGCGCCCTGGAACGTGCTGCACGGCAAGGCGTGTGAAGCTTCGACGACCCTGCCCGCCTGGCGTTCATCCGCCACGCATTCGTATGCAAAGGGGCAGCAGGCGGTGCTGTTCCTGGGCAATGAGGGGGGCTTCTGACCGCCACCGGGGGCCATCATCGAGCGGCTGCTTACCGGCACCGGCGCTGCCTTCCGCTCGCACGATTTCAGGCAAGTCTGTCTCGAGCTGAGCATCCGACGCCCATTCACGCACACCGGCGGCCCGCCGTCCATCTCTCAAATCTGCTTGTCAAGAAACAACCTCTTGACGTCTCACACCTGGGCGAGCGCGGCAGCCGAGCCACGTTTCGTTCGGTTCTGGCGGGGGGCCTTCGCCCCGCTACCACGCTGAGGACCGGTACTGCGCGTGGGCGGAGAACGCCACGGTGGCAAGTTCCACATCGCCGCTGGCAAGGCCAGCCTGCCTGGCTGCGTCTTCCCACCTGTCGACCACAGAAACGACTTCTTCGACGATCTGCTTTCCACGTTCTTCAGTAAGCCCATAGAAGGCCGCGGTGGTCAGGACTGTTCCGAGGCTGGGACGGTTGTCCACGTCGTCGATGTTGAGGACGTGTTCTGCCTTGTCGATGTTCGGATTGACGTCGAATGCCGGCGCCAGGCGCCAGCCCGTTGCCCCCAGTACGAACCCGTGGTTGCGCAGGTGGTCATCCCTGTTCCCAACGGCAACATTGAATGCGACCCTCCGGAACAATTGCTCGAGGTCAGCGTCCACGTGGGCGCTGTCGCCCTTAGCTCGAAGAAACTGCGCCAGCTCCAGATAGCTGGTGCCCTCGCTCTGCTCTCTGCGAAGCAAGGTCATTGCGGAAGCATAAAAGCGTCGCGCGCTGTTGACACGGTCAAAGCGTCGCACACAGAAGGTGTGGAACTGATTGTTCAGGCGCACCACCTTCGCGGCAGGGACATCCACTCCCGCCTTCAGCGCGAGGCCATGCACCAGGTACTCCCAGGCCCCGATGTCCCGGTCATCGTCTCGCGCCGGGAATTTGCCGATCCACAGTGAGCCATCGGCCTCAGTGAAGTTGGCCTTCGGCCTGGCGCCACCCAAGGACGCGCCAGGCGCGACCAAGACGGTCAGCCACTTGCGTAGCGCTTCGAGGTCGTCGATACGGCGGCTGCTTAACTGATAGGCAACGGCTTCCAGCTCGCGCAGTGTGGTGATGGGGGGGGCCGCCATCCTCTCGTTGCCCAGGAACTCCTCGGTGCCGGCCGGCCTAAAGCGCAGCGCACCCTGTCGGGTGAGGTCCTGCACTCCGATGAGGAAGTCCCACGCGTACAGCGTACGGGGGGGGCGCTTCTCGTCCTTGGCTTGCAGTGCCTCACGACGCTTCATCAGCGTCTGACCCCATCGGTCGGGCGACGAGTCCAGGAAGATGCCGAAGTTACCTAGTTCAGGCTTGGGAAAGAAGGGCGCTTCGTCAAGGGAGAGGTCCGGGTCGAGCGCAAACGCCCGCGCGTCGCGCAGCCAAGACCGCTCGTAGTGGAATCGAATTTGGCCGCGGTCGTGCGCCAAGGTGCCCACAAGGCACGGCGGACCAAGGTCGCAATCGAGCCAGACCTCCAGAGCATTGCCCCGGTCGCTCATGACGCGCTCCCGGCGCCGTCCGTGGGGGTGACGGGAGGATGCGGCTTGATGGCAGTTCGCCGACGCCTAGGGGCGGAGGCGGGCGCTTCAAGTGTGAGGTCCTGAAGCTTGCGGCCTACCTTGTCGTCTGCGGCCAGCACATTGATGTCGGCCTCGAGACCCAGGACGGCCATGACTCGAAGGTAGGTGCCCAAGGTCGCTCCCGCGTCGCCCGCCTCGACCTTGTAGAGGGAGGACCTGGAGATGCCCGCCCGCTGAGCCACAACCGCGTTGCTCAGCTTGCGCCGCATGCGCGCGAGTTTCAGCCGTTCTCCCAACTGGGAAAGCAGCCTCTGCTCTTGTGGAAAAACAATAGGGGGCTTGCGCGGCATTCTTCTATTATGGACAAAAAATGATTGAAATGTTCATAATAGCGAACAAAACTCTGGATTTCGCGCAAAAAAAACCCGTTGACGAATCAACGGGTTTTGAATTGTTGGTGGAGAGGAGGAGGATCGAACTCCCGACCTCCGCATTGCGAACGCGGCGCTCTCCCAGCTGAGCTACCCCCCCAACGCAATCGCGCGATTATAAGCGCAGCGTTGCGGCTCACATCAAGAGGTGCTCGCCCGCGTTGTCGCCGCCCAGGATCACGTAGTTGACCTTGCGGATGTCCATCAGCTGCTTGCCGCCTGCATAGCTCACGGCGCTCTGCAGGTCTTCCTGCATCTCGCGCAGGGTGCCTTCCCAGGTGCCGCGCACCGGCTCGAGGATGCGCTTGCCTTCGACGTGCTTGTACTCGCCCTTGTTGAAGTCCGAGGCCGAGCCGAAGTATTCCTTGTAGCGCTTGCCGTCCACTTCGACGGTCTCGCCCGGGCTTTCTTCCAGGCCGGCCAGCAGCGAGCCGATCATCACCATGGTGGCGCCAAAGCGGATGCTCTTGGCGATGTCGCCGTGCTCGCGGATGCCGCCGTCGGCAATGATGGGCTTGGTGGCCACGCGGGCGCACCACTTGAGCGCCGACAGCTGCCAGCCGCCCGTGCCGAAGCCGGTCTTGAGCTTGGTGATGCAGACCTTGCCAGGGCCGATGCCCACCTTGGTGGCGTCGGCGCCCCAATTTTCCAGGTCGATCACGGCCTCGGGCGTGCCGACGTTCCCGGCGATCACGAAGGTCTGCGGCAGCTTCTGCTTGAGGTAGCCGATCATGCGCTGCACGCTGTCGGCATGGCCGTGGGCGATGTCGATGGTCACGTAGTCGGGCACCAGGCCTTCGGCCGCCATCGCATCGACGGTGCGGTAGTCCGCGTCCTTGACGCCCAGCGAGATCGAGGCGAAGGCACCCTGCGACTTCATCCGGCGCGTGAAGGCCAGGCTGTCGAGGTCGAAGCGGTGCATCACGTAGAAGTAGCCGTTCTGTGCGAGCCACAGGCAGCGTGCCTCGTCGATGACCGTCTTCATGTTGGCAGGCACCACCGGCAGCTTGAATCGGCGGCTGCCGAGTTGCACGGTGGTGTCGCATTCCGCGCGGCTCTCCACGCGGCATTTGCGCGGCAAGAGCAGAACGTTGTCGTAATCGAAGATCTGCATGGCAGTCCAGGCTCCGGGAATCGTGGTTGAACGAAAAGGATGAGCGCTTGGCCTGGCCGGTCCTCCTGTGCCGCCATTGCAGGAAAAGCAGGGCACAAAAAAACCGGGCGCAAGAAACTTGGGCCCGGTGATTGAGTGTAGGCGTGCCCCGCAAAGGGCGGCCTATGGGTTTGCGTATAGCCTCTATAGACGCAAGGTTGTGAGGCTTTCGCCGAGGCGGGAGCTCAGAAGCGGTAGCCGATGCCCACGCCCACCAGCCAGGGGTCGATCTTGACCTTCGAGACGGTCTGCCAGCCGAGGCGCACGTCGGAGTCGATCTTCACCTTCTTCACGTCGAAGTTCAGGAACCACTGCGGCGCGATCTTGATGTCCACGCCCGCACCCAGCGCCAGGCCGACGCTGCTCTTGTCGAGCGACAGGCTGCCCACGGTCGGCACGGCCAGGTTCACCGAGCTGATGCGGGTGTAGTTGAGGCCCACGCCCGCGTAGGGGCGGAAGGTGCCCTCGGGCAGGAAGTGGTACTGCAGCATCAGCGTGGGCGGCAGGTGCTTGAAGCTGCCGATGTCCACCGGGCCGCCCAGGGCGCTCTGCTGGACGGTCACGCGCTGCTTCTGCGGCACGGTGAGCACCAGCTCGGCGGCGATGTTGGGCGTGAAGAAGTAGGTCACGTCCAGCTCGGGGATGGTCTTGTCGTTGACGTGGATGGCGTCGGCCGGCACGAGCAGCGAGGGGATGGCGCTGGACTTGTTGGCCGGATCGAGCCGCACGGCACGTGCACGCACGAGCCAGTTGCCTTCGGGCGTCGAGGTGCTCTGGGCAAAGGCGCCGCCGCTCAGCAGCGCGGCAAGGAGGAGGGTGGTGCCCCGGAGGGCGAACAGTCTGGACATACGCTGTGCTCTGGTTGTGAATGCCAGGTCAGTGTCTGCAAGGGACTCGGGGCCGGTGTTGACGCGGCGCAAGTCCGCGGGGCCGCGCGAGGGCCGCTGCCGGTTGCTTGATCCATGTCATGCGGATGCTGTGGTGCGCTTCGCACAATGCCCCTGCGGCTCGCGCTGGCGCGGCCGCATCCGACTTCAACCGCATCCCGAAAGACTCTCCATGTCGTCTCGTTTCATCGTTGCCGCAGCCCTGCTGGCCGCTGTCTCCACGCCCCTCTACGCCGCCGATTGCAGCGTGCAGATCGAAGGCAACGACGCCATGCAGTTCAACAAGACCGCCATCGAAGTGCCCAAGAGCTGCAAGAGCTTCACCGTGCAGCTCAAGCACGCTGGCAAGATGCCCAAGGCCGCGATGGGCCACAACTGGGTGCTGGCAAAGACCGCCGACGTGCAGGCCGTTGCCAACGATGGCATCGCCGCCGGTCTGGACAAGCAGTACATCAAGCCCGGCGACACCCGCGTGATCGCCCACACCAAGGTCGTGGGCGGCGGCGAAAGCGACTCGGTGGCCGTGGACGTGAGCAAGCTCAAGGCGGGTGAGGGCTACACCTTCTTCTGCTCCTTCCCCGGCCATTCCGGCGTCATGAAGGGCAGCTTCGCGCTGGCCAAGTAAGCAGCCCTGCGCGGGGCCGGCGCAGGCCCCGCTTCCTACAATCGGGGCATGTCCTTTCCTGGCCCCCACGCCGAGCCGACGGCGGCCGACTCCCCCCTTCTTGCCAACCTCAACGACGAGCAGCGCGCGGCCGTTACGCTGCCCGAGGGGCATTCGCTCATCCTGGCCGGTGCCGGTTCCGGCAAGACGCGCGTGCTCACCACGCGCATCGCCTGGTTGATCTCCACCGGCCAGGTCTCGCCCGGTGGCGTACTGGCAGTGACCTTCACCAACAAGGCCGCCAAGGAGATGATGACGCGGCTGACGGCGCTGCTGCCCGTCAACGTGCGCGGCATGTGGATCGGCACCTTCCACGGCCTGTGCAACCGCTTCCTGCGTGCGCACTGGAAGCTGGCCAATCTGCCGCAGAGCTTCCAGATCCTGGACACGCAGGACCAGCTCTCGGCCATCAAGCGGCTGATGAAGCAGTTCAACGTCGACGACGAGCGCTTCCCGGCCAAGCAGACCCAATATTTCATCGCCGGCGCCAAGGAAGACGGCCTCCGCCCCGGCGACATGCAGGCCCGTGGCGAGGACGACCGCAAGAAGATCGAGCTGTATGCGCTGTACGAAGAGCAGTGCCAGCGAGAAGGCGTTGTCGACTTCGGCGAACTCATGCTGCGCAGCTACGAGCTGCTGCGTGACAACGATGCGGTGCGCGAGCATTACCAGCGGCGCTTCCGCCACATCCTGATCGACGAGTTCCAGGACACCAACCGCCTGCAGTACGCCTGGATCAAGATGTTGGCCGGCCACACCGATGCGCTGGGCCACTTCACGTCCGGCAGCAACAGCGTGCTGGCCGTGGGCGACGATGACCAGAGCATCTATGCCTTCCGCGGTGCGCGGGTGGGCAACATGAGCGACTTCGTGCGCGAGTTCGACGTGCAGCACCAGATCAAGCTGGAGCGCAACTACCGCAGCTTCAGCAACATCCTGGATTCGGCCAACGCGCTCATCAGCCACAACAAGAAGCGCCTGGGCAAGAACCTGCGCACCGACCAGGGCCCGGGCGAGCCGGTGCGCGTGTACGAGGCGCCGAGCGACTTCGCCGAAGCCCAGTGGATGGTCGAGGAAATGCGCCAGCTCGTGCGCGACGACGTCGAGCGCAAGGAGATCGCCGTGCTCTACCGCAGTAACGCGCAGAGCCGGGTGATCGAGACGGCGCTGTTCAACGCCGGCATGCCCTACCGCGTGTATGGCGGCCTGCGCTTCTTCGAGCGGGCCGAGATCAAGCATGTGCTGGCCTACCTGCGCCTGCTGGAGAACGCGGACGACGACACCAGCTTCCTGCGCGTCGTGAACTTTCCGCCCCGCGGCATCGGCGCGCGCAGCATCGAGCAGTTGCAGGACGCGGCGCGCAGCCGCGGCGTGTCGCTGGCCAAGGGCGTGGAAGGCCTGCCGGGCAAGGCCGGCGCCAACCTGGGCGCTTTCGTGGCCAAGATCGACGTCATGCGCGAGCAGACGCAGGGCCTGTCGCTCAAGGAGATCGTCGAGCTGGTGCTGGATGCGAGCGGCCTGGTCGAGCACTACAAGGCCGACCGCGAGGGCGAAGACCGGCTGGAGAACCTGGAGGAACTGGTCAACGCCGCCGAGGCCTTCGTCACGCAGGAAGGCTTTGGCCGCGACGCCGTGGCCCTGCCGGTGGACGAACTGCGCCAGAGCGCCGTCAGCCAGGGTCTCGACCCCAACCTGCCGGTGCTGGACGATCCGCTGGCGCCCGATGCCGACACCGGCGAGACGCTGAGCCCGCTGGCCGCCTTCCTCACGCATGCCGCGCTGGAGTCCGGCGACAACCAGGCCCAGGCCGGCCAGGATGCCGTGCAGTTGATGACGGTGCACGCGGCCAAGGGCCTGGAATTCGACTGCGTGTTCATCACCGGCATGGAAGAGGGCCTGTTCCCGCACGAGAACTCGCTGAGCGACTTCGAGGGCCTGGAAGAGGAGCGTCGCCTCATGTACGTGGCCATTACGCGCGCACGGCGACGGCTGTACCTGAGCCATTCGCAGACCCGGCTGCTGCACGGCCAGACCCGCTACAACCTGCGCAGCCGCTTCTTCGACGAGCTGCCGGAAGAGGCGCTCAAGTGGCTCACGCCCAAGCAGTCCGGCTTCGGGCAGTTCGGCGGCAGCGGCGCAGGCGGTGGCTCGCGCGGCAGCAGTGGCGGCTTCGGCGGCTTCTCGTCGTCGGGCTACAGCGGAGGCTACGCCAGCGGCAGCCCGGCGCCGGCCCCGGTTCCGCAGCGCGCGGCGCCGTCGCACGGCCTGCGAACCGGCATGCAGGTCTTCCACAACAAGTTCGGCGAGGGCACGGTGACCGCGCTGGAAGGCAGCGGCGACGACGCCCGCGCCCAGGTCAAGTTCAACCGCCACGGCATCAAGTGGCTGGCCCTGAGCGTGGCCAAGCTCACGCCGGTCGAGTGATGAAGTGCAGGGCGCGCCGCGCCTTCACTCCACGCTGAAGCTGTCCCGGAAGGTGAACCAGGCGGAGGCGAGGAAGGCGGCCGAGAGCAGGAAGGAGCCGCCCACCATCACGGCCATGCCCAGCGCCCCGGCCCCGCTCACGGCGATCAGCAGCGAGGCGATCAGGCTCATCAGCAGGCTCAACGCCAGCACGACGCCGGCCCAGGCCAGGCCGTACAGCGTCATGGCGCCCATGTTGCGCCAGCAGGCGATCAGGCTGAAGAAGATGCTCTTGACCGGCGTCACGCCATGCCAGTGCACCAGTGCGGGCGCATGCCAGAAGGCCAGCGCCACCGGCACATAGAACAGCAACCGGGCCAGCACGGCGATCTGGAAGCCGGTGCTCTGGACCACCTCGGCCTGCGGCGCACCATCGTTGCCGAAGGCGCCATCGAAGGGGTCGCCGAAGATCAGCGTGGCCAACCCGCCGGCGGCCAGGGCGCCCAGCGCATACAGCACCCCCAGCACCACCAGCGGCCGGGCCTGCGCGCGCACGGCCTGCAGCGCCTGCAGGAAGATGCCGGCCGAGGCCACCCGCCCCGCGGCGGGGTCGGCACGGCCGTGGACGGTGCGCTCGCTGGCCACCATCAGGGCCAGCGTGGTGGCCGGGCCCAGGGCCACGGCCAGGGGGCCGCCGATGAGCGGCACCACCGAGAGCATCGCGATCGCCGACATGAACAGCATGAACAGCGAGAAGAAGGCCATCGGCTGGCGGCGGAAGGCGCGCAGGCCCTCGCGCATCCACTGGACGCCGGTGCGGGGCGAGACGATTTGGAGTTTCATGAGCAGGAGAAGGGGGCGGCCGGGGCCGGCGCAAGGGGCGCTCAGGCGCCCAGCGTTTCGGCGACGGGTTCGGCCTGCAGCGCCGGCACCTGCGGCGCACGCACCCGTTCGCGCAGCACGCGCTCGAAATGCGTCGGATCGTGCGGCTTGAGCATGCTGGCCTCGCGCGGGAGGTGGAAGTCCCACAGGCGCGAGATCCAGAAGCGCAGGGCGCCGGCACGCAGCATGGCGGGCAGCAGCTCGCGCTCGGCGGCGCCCAGCGGCCGGCGGGCTTGGTAGGCATCGAGCAGGGCGCGGCTGCGTGCCGGGTCGGCACGGCCGGTGGGCAGGTCGATGGCCCAGTCGTTCAGGCACACGGCCAGATCGAAGAGCCAGGTGTCGGTGCCGGCGAAGTAGAAGTCGAACACGCCCGTGACCACCGGCAGCGTGCCGCCCTTGCCGTCGTGGGCGAACATGGCGTTGTCGCGGAACAGGTCGGCATGCACGGGGCCGCGGGGCAGGGCCGCGTAGGCCGAGGACTCGGCCACATGGTTCTGGTAGGCCAGTTCGCTGCGCAGCAGGGCGGCCTGGGCGTCATCCACATGCGGCAGCACCACCGGAACGGTCTCGTTCCACCAGGGCAGGCCCCGGAGGTTGGGCTGCACCTGACCATAGTCGCGCCCCGCCAGGTGCAGCTGGGCCAGCAGGTCGCCGAGCGCGCTGCAGTGGTCGGCCGTCGGGGCCAGCTCGCTGCGGCCCTGCAGCTTGCGCACCACGGCAGCGGGCTTGCCGGCGATGGTTTGCAGCAGCGGGCAGGCTCTGTCCGGAGATTCGGCGTCGAAGAGCGGACCGCCTTCGGCGCCCCGTGCCGCCGGCTCGGGCACCGGCATGCCGCGCTCGGCCAGGTGCTTCATCAGCCCCAGGTAGTACGGAAGTTGTGCCGGCGTCAGGCGCTCGAAGAGCGTCAGCACGTACTCGCCCCGGTCGGTGGTGGCGAAGTAGTTGGTGTTCTCGATGCCGCCCTCGATGCCGCGCAGTGCGGTGAGTTCGCCCAGCCCCAGGCAGCGCATCAGTTCGGCCGCGTCGTCGGCCTGGACTTCAGTGAAGACCGCCACGGGCGGTTCAGAACTTGAGGACGTTCCAGACGCGCTGACCGCCGCTGGAACTGTTGCCGTCGGTCGCGCCGGTGCGCTGGCGCGTGCCGTCCGTCGGCTGGATGTCGTAGGAGGGCAGTGCCGAATCCTTGGGCTGGACGGTGATGCTCTGCGTCACGCCGCCGTAGCGCACCTCGTCGACCTTGGCGCCGCGGTCTTCCACTGTGATGTGCTCGATCTTCTGGTTGCGGCGGCCGTCCAGGGGCTGCGACTCCGCCGTCGGGGCTGCCGAGGCCGACTCGGGCGACGGTGTCTGGGCATGGCCGAGGGCCGGAAGGAGCGACAGTCCCGCAGCCAGCAGGGCTGCGCGCACGGACGGGGAGGAATGGGCAGGCATGGTCGGGCGATTGTAGGTGCGCACCCCTTGTTCCCGCGGCCTTGCCCCCTGTCGTCGAAGGCTGCCGTAGCCCGTAGGCGCCAACGCACAGCCGCATTCCGGCGACAGGGGAGAATGGCCCGATGACCGAGAAGAAAACGCTGCTGCTGGTCGATGGCTCCAGCTACCTGTACCGCGCCTTCCATGCCATGCCCGACCTGCGTGCGGTGCCCGGCGACCCCAACAGCCCCGCGACGGGGGCCATTCGGGGCATGATCAACATGATGCAGGCCCTGCGCCGCGAGGTGCGCGCCGACTATGCGGCCTGCGTGTTCGACGCGCCGGGCAAGACCTTCCGCGACGACTGGTACCCCGAGTACAAGGCCCACCGCGCGCCCATGCCCGACGACCTGCGCACGCAGATCCCGCCCATCCACCAGGTGGTGCGGCTGCTGGGCTGGCCGGTGCTGTGCGTGCCCGACGTGGAGGCCGACGACGTCATCGGCACGCTGGCCCGCACGGCCGCGGGTCAGGGCATCGAGGTGATCGTGAGCAGCGGCGACAAGGACCTGTCGCAGCTGGTCGACGAGCACGTCACCATCATCGACACCATGAGCGGCAAGCGCCGCGACGTGGCCGGTGTCGCGGCCGAATTCGGCGTGCCGCCTTCGTTGATGGTGGACTACCAGACGCTGGTGGGCGACACGGTCGACAACGTGCCCGGCGTGGACAAGGTGGGCCCCAAGACTGCTGCCAAGTGGCTCACGCAGTACGGCTCGCTCGACGGACTGATCGCCCACGCGGCCGAGATCAAGGGCCAGGCCGGCGAGAACCTGCGCCGCGCGCTCGACTGGCTGCCGCAGGGCCGGCGGCTGGTCACCATCCGCACCGACTGCGACCTGGCCGGCCATGTGGAGGGCCTGCCCGCTTTGGAGGGCATCTCCATCCAGCCGCTGCAGACCGATGCGCTGAAGGACTTCTACGAGCAGTACGGCTTCAAGAGCCTGGCCAAGAGCCTGGAGGCGCACGCCGCCGCGCCCGAGCTGTTGGGCCATGGCGCCGCGCAGCCGGGCGAGGGCGGCACCGGCCTGCTCGACGGCACGCTGGCCGCGGCGGCCGAGCGGGCGAGCAATCTGGTCTACGACACGGTGCTCGACTGGCCGGCCTTCGACGCCTGGATGGCCAAGCTGCAGGCGGCAGACCTGGTCGCCATCGACACCGAGACCAGCTCGCTCGACGAGATGAAGGCCGAAATCGTCGGCATCAGCTTCAGCGTGACGCCCGGCGAAGCCGCCTACGTGCCGCTGGCGCACGACTACCCGGACGCGCCCGAACAGCTGCCGCGCGACGAGGTGCTGGCGCGCATGAAGCCCTGGCTGGAGGACGCCAGCCGCCACAAGCTGGGCCAGCACATCAAGTACGACCGCCATGTGTTCGCCAACCACGGCATCGAGGTGCAGGGCTATGTGCACGACACCATGCTGCAGAGCTATGTGCTCGAAGTGCACAAACCCCACGGCCTGGCCAGCCTGGCCGAGCGCCACACCGGCCGCAGCGGCATCGATTACGAGGACCTGTGCGGCAAGGGCGCGCACCAGATTCCCTTCAGCCAGGTTGCCATCGACAAGGCGGCCGAGTATTCGTGCGAGGACAGCGACCAGACGCTGGACGTGCACCGCGTGCTGTGGCCGCAGCTTGAGGCCGACGAGCGGCTGAAGTTTGTCTACGAGCTGGAGATCGCCAGCAGCGAGACGCTCTACCGCATCGAGCGCAACGGCGTGCTGATCGACGCCGGCGCGCTGTCCGCGCAGAGCCATGAGCTGGGCCAGCGCATCGTGGCGCTGGAGCAGCAGGCCTACGAGATCGCCGGCCAGCCCTTCAACCTGGGCAGCCCCAAGCAGATCGGCGACATCTTCTTCAACAAGCTGGGCCTGCCGGTGGTCAAGAAGACGCCCAGCGGCGCGCCCAGCACCGACGAGGAGGTGCTGGAGAAGCTGGCCGAGGACTATCCGCTGCCGGCCAAGATCCTGGAGCACCGGGGCCTTTCCAAGCTCAAGAGCACCTACACCGACAAGCTGGCGCAGATGGCGCTGCCGCGCACGGGGCGCGTGCACACGCACTATGCGCAGGCGGTGGCGGTGACGGGCCGGCTGTCGAGCAACGACCCCAACCTGCAGAACATTCCGGTGCGCACCACCGAAGGCCGGCGCATCCGCGAGGCCTTCATCGCGCCCGAGGGCCGGGCGATCGCCAGCGCCGACTATTCGCAGATCGAGCTGCGCATCATGGCCCACATCAGCGGCGACGAGGCGCTGTTGCGCGCCTTCAACGAAGGCATCGACGTGCACCGTGCGACTGCGGCCGAGGTCTTCGGCAGCACGCCCGAGCAGGTCAGCAGCGAGCAGCGCCGCTATGCCAAGGTGATCAACTTCGGCCTCATCTACGGCATGAGCAGCTTCGGCCTGGCGCGCAACCTGGGCATCGACAACACCGCCGCCAAGAGCTACATCGACCGCTACTTCGCGCGCTACCCTGGGGTGAAGAACTACATGGACGAGACCCGTGCCAGCGCCAAGGAGAAGGGTTACGTCGAGACCGTGTTCGGCCGGCGCCTGTACCTGCCCGAGATCCGCTCGCCCAACGGCCCGCGCCGTGGCGCGGCCGAGCGCGCAGCCATCAACGCGCCCATGCAGGGCACGGCGGCCGACCTCATCAAGCTGAGCATGAACGCCGTGCAGAAGGCACTGGACGCGCAGGGCCTGGACACGAAGATGATCATGCAGGTGCACGATGAACTGGTGTTCGAGGTGCCCGAGGCCGAAGTCGACTGGGTCCGGGCAGAGGTGCCGCGCATTATGGCGGGCGTGGCCGAGCTCAAGGTGCCACTGCTCGCCGAGATCGGCTTCGGCCCGAACTGGGAAAAGGCGCATTGATGGGCTTCACCCCCCATGCCGCTTCGCGGCTCCCCCCTCTCTGTCGCCTTCGGCTTGGAGGGGGGCGCACCCCGAGGCCTGGCAAAGCCAGTTCCTCGGGTGCCCTGGCATGGCCTGCTCCGCGGCCGTCTGAAGGTCGCCTTGGCTTCAACGTCGAACGACTCCATTAAACAGCCCCCAGACTCCATGCAACCTACGCTCCGCTCCCTCATCCTCGCCCTGGCACTGACGGCTGCCGTCGCGCCCGCATTCGCCCAGCGCGACGCGCGCATCGAGACGCTGGCCCAGCAGCAGAAGCAGCCGCTGCTGGACACGCTCTCGCAGTTGGTCGCCATCGAATCCGGCAGCCGTGATCTCGACGGCCTGGACCGCATCGCGGCGCTGGTGGCCGGGCGCCTGCGGGCGCTGGGTGGGCAGGTGTCGGTGATCGAGCCCGGCAGCGCCGAGTCGCCCGAGGTCTACCGCATGGGCGACACGCCCGAGCGCATCGGCAAGATGGTGCGCGCCACCTTCGAGGGCACGGGCAAGGCGCGCATCCTGCTCATCGCGCACATGGACACGGTCTACACCATCGGCATGGGCGCGCGGCAGCCCTTCCGCGTCGATGGCGACAAGGCCTACGGTCTGGGCATCGCCGACGACAAGCAGGGCATCGCCGTGATCCTGCACACCCTCGCCATGCTCAAGGCGCTGGACTTCAAGGACTACGGCCGCATCACCGTGCTCATCAATGGTGACGAGGAGATCAGCTCGCCCGGCTCGCGCGCCCTGATCGCCAAGCTGGGTGCCGAGCACGACGTGGTGATGTCGCACGAAGGCGCCTATGCCAACGACGACAAGCTGTCGCTGGCCACCGCCGGCATTGGCGCGGTCACCCTCAAGGTGCAGGGCAAGGCCTCGCATGCCGGCTCGGCGCCGGAGCGCGGCGTCAATGCCTTCTACGAGATGGCCCACCAGGTGCTGCAGATGCGCGACCTGTCTGATCCGGCCACTGGCCTCAAGATGAACTGGACCGTGGGGCAGGCCGGCAACAACCGCAACGTGATCCCGGCGTCGGCCCAGGCCATGGCCGATGTGCGCGTGATCAAGGTGGCCGACTACGACCGTCTGGAGCGCGCCATCCAGGAGCGGGTGAAGGCGCAGCTGATCCCCGAGGCCAAGGTCGAGGCCGTGTTCGAGCGCCGCCGCCCGCCGCTGGAGGTCAATGCCACCGCGCTGGCGCTGGCCAAGCATGCACAAGGCATCTACGGCGAACTCGGCCGCACGCTGGGCGCCGACGACAAGGTGGCCGGCGGTGGCACCGACGCGGCCTTCGCGGGCCTGTCGGGCAAGGCGGCCGTGGTCGAGCGCTTCGGCCTGCAGGGCTACGGCGCGCACTCCGCCGATGCCGAGTACGTGCTGATCGACTCCATCGCGCCGCGGCTGTACCTGACCACGCGGCTGATCATGGACGTGTCGGCCGGCAAGGTTCCTTTGCGCTGACGAGCTTGGGATCGGCCGTCGACTGATCCGCCCGGCGCTTCCCGTCGTAGTGTTGAGTTAGGCCCGCAAGGTCCTGCGTCGCCGGCCCTGCACCGCGCAGGGCTTTGCAGGCACAGCGCCGCGCGCTCCCTAGACTCCGACACCCCTACTGCCAAGGAAGACCCCGCATGCTGAAAGACGACATCCAGCGCGACTTCGATTCCCTGCGGCCCGGCCGTGCCGAGGGCGATGGCGCCAGCCGCCGCACCGCCCTGAAAGCGGCGCTCGGCGTGGGCTATGCCGCCGCCACGCTACCCATCGCCGCGCAGACGGCCATCCGCACACCGGCCGACGGGCTGCGGGCCGGGCCGGTCAAGTTCACCGTCGCCGGCTTCGACGTTCCGGCCTATGCCGCGGCGCCGGAAGGCCGGACCGGCCTGCCGGTGATCCTGGTGGTCCAGGAGATCTTCGGCGTGCACGAGTACATCGCCGACACCTGCCGCCGCTTCGCCAAGCTGGGCTACCTGGCCATCGCGCCGGAGCTTTTCGCGCGGCAGGGCGATCCGCGCGGCTACACCGACATCCCCAAGCTGATGGCCGAGGTGGTGTCCAAGGTGCCCGACGCGCAGGTCATGGCCGACCTGGACGGTGCGCTCGCCTGGGCGGCTGCCAATGGTGGCGACACCAGCCGTGCCGGCATCACCGGCTTCTGCTGGGGCGGCCGGATCACCTGGCTTTATGCGGCCACCGGCCGGGTCAAGGCCGGCGTCGCCTGGTATGGACGTCTGGTGGGGCAGGCCTCGCCGCTCACGCCGCGTCATCCGGTGGAGATCGCGGCGGAGCTCAAGGCGCCCGTGCTGGGCCTCTATGGCGGCAAGGACCAGGGCATCCCGCTGGACACGGTCGAGCAGATGAAGACCGCGCTGGCCGCTGGCTCGCCTGCGGCCAAGGCCTCGCAGTTCGTCGTCTATCCGGAGGCGGGCCATGCCTTCCATGCGGACTACCGGCCCAGCTATGTGCAGAGTGCCGCCGAGGACGGCTGGAAGCACGCCACGGCCTGGTTCAAGGCCAACGGCGTGGCCTGAGTGCCATGCAGGGCCGGGCCGCCGACAATGGCGCCCGCCCGCTGTCCTGACCCTCCCGCACGGGCCGCCTTCGGGCGGCCTTTTTTCGTCATCCCTCCCGTTCGTCCGACCCCCGATGAAGCTGCTCCAGATCCTGCTCGCCACCCTCGTCACCGGCATCGGCAGCGTCTGGATCGCCGGCATGCTGCTGCGCCTGGGCGTGCGCGGACGGCCGCAGGACGCAGGACATGGGCCGCAGCATCTGCTGAGCCTGGCCGCGGGTGCCTTGCTGGCGACGGCCTTCATGCACCTGCTGCCGGAGGCCTTCGAGAGCGGGTTGGAGCCCTCGGTGCTGTTTGCCGTGCTGCTGGGTGGGCTGGTGCTGTTCTTCCTGCTCGACAAGGCCGAGCTGTGGCACCACGGGCATGAACACCACCACGGGCCCGCGCCCGACGCCCATGCGCACGCCGCGGCACATGGGCACGACCATCCGGGGCATGGGCATCGTCATGCCCATGCCGTCGACAGCGCGGGCCACGACCACGCACATGCGCATGCACCGCGGGTCGGCGGCTGGGCGGTGCTGGCCGGCGACAGCGTGCACTGCTTCGGCGACGGCGTGCTCATCGCCTCGGCCTTCATGGCCGACACGCGGCTCGGCCTGCTCGCCGCGCTGTCGGTGCTGGCCCATGAAGTGCCGCACCATGTGGGTGACCTGGTGGTGATGCGACAGACCTCGCCGGATGCGCGCGCCGCGCTGATCAAGGTGTCCCTGGCGGGCACGGTGACCGCGCTGGGCGGCGTCCTGGGCTGGTGGCTGGTCGAGCGCCTGCATGGCTGGCTGCCGTACTTCCTGGTGCTGGCGTCCAGCAGCTTCGCCTATGTGGCGCTGGCCGATCTCATCCCGCAACTGCAGCGCAGGCTGGCCGCACGCCAGACGGTGCTGCAGGTGTTGTGGCTGCTGGCGGGCATCGTGCTGGTGACCGGGGTCAGCCGCCTGTCCCATGGCGCTGAGCATGGGCATGGGCACGATGAGGGAGTGGCGCCGCCCTTGAGCGCCACGCCCCCGCACACGCACTGAGGCAGTTTTCCTGCGAGCCCAGGCCGCCCGCGCCTGCGCCGTGCTGGCCCTGATGTGCGGCGGGCGCCGTGGTCAGGACGGCGGCTGCTCGCCCGGACGCGGCGGCCGGCCCGGCCCAGGCGGCCCTTCCCGCCGTTCGCCGCCGTGCCCCGGCTGGGCCTCGCGGGCGCGCTGCTGCGCCTGCTGCTGTTGCTGACGCATCTGCTCCTGCATCCGCTGCTGTGCTTCCCGCTGCTGTTGCCCGGCGCGCTCCTGCATCTGTTGCTGCTGCTGGCGCATCTGCTCCTGCGCCTGCTGCTGTTGGCGTCGGGCCTGCTCCTGCGCTTGTTGCTGCTGCTGGCGGACCTGCTCCTGGGCCTGCTGTTGCTGGCGGCGTGCCTGCTCCTGGGCTTGCTGCTGCTGTTGCCGCGCTTGCTCCTGGCGCTGCTCCTGTTGCCGGCGCATCTGGTCCTGGGCCTGCTGCTGCACCTGTTCCTGCTGCCGACGTGCCTGCTCCTGCATCTGTCGCTGCTGGTCGCGCATCTGCCCTTGCTGGCGGTCACGCTCCGCCTGCGCCTGGCGTTGGTCCTGCTGGGCACGGGCCTGCCGCTGCTGTTCTTCGACGGCCTGTTGCTGGCGATGGGCCTGGTCCTGCTGCTGACGCTGCTGCATCTCCTGCTGGCGGCGTGCCATGTCCGCCTGCTGCCGTTGCGCCTCCTGCTGTTGGCGCTGCCGTTCCAGCTGGGCCTGGCGCATGCGATCCTGCTGTTCGCGGCTTTGTGCCTGGGCCGCCTGCTGCCGCATCTGCATGTCCCGCTGCTGGTCGGCGAGTCGACGCTGCTGCTGCTGGGCCTGCTGCCGCTGCATGTCGGCCACGCGGCGTTGCTCGTCGGCCTGCCGTTGCGCCATGTCGCGCATCTGCTGGTCGCGCTGCATCTGCTGCTGCATCAGTTGCGTCTGCCGCTGCTGCTCCTGGCTCTGGCGTGCGGCCTGCTCGGCCAGTTCGCGCTGTTGCTGTTGCTGGACAGCCAGCATGCGTGGATCCGGACCGCCGGGGGGCGGGCCGCCCCACGGCCGGGGCGGGGGGCCGTAGCCCGGCGCGGGCTGGGGCATGTAGATGTTGTTGTTGTAGACCACGGCCGGCCGCTGCCAGTTGGGCGGCGGCCGGTCGCGTCCCCAGCCACCAGGCGGCGGGGGCGGTGGCGGGCTGCCCCAGCGCAGGTCCCAGTTGCGCCAGCCCCAGTCGTGTCGCTGCAGCGCCGAGCTGACGATGACACCGGCGCCGAAGGCCAGGGCGCCCACGACCACGGGCTGCACCGGCACGGGTTCGGCCACCTGCAGGGGCGGCGTGTAGCTGTAGCCGCTGTAGTAGGGCACAGGCGCGCCGTACACGACCTGCGGGTCGTAGCGCGGCACGTAGACCACGTCGGGCTGGGCGGGCTCGATGGTGATGTAGGTCGGCGGCGGCTCCACCACCACCGGGGTGGACTGCACCACCACCCCCGGCTGCACCGTGACGGGTTGCGCCGGTGGCGCGCTGCTCTGCACCACCTTCAGTTGCGAACTGCTCTTGAGTTCCCCGGCGCTGCGGGCGCGCTGGCGCATGACCTGGATGGCGTTCATCACGTCCGTCGGGTCGTTGTAGTAGGCCTGACCCAGCGCCGTGGTCCACGCGACGTTGCCGGCCATCTGGTCCAGCACGCGCCGGAATGCGGTCAGCCCCTTCACGCTCGGATCCCAGGGCTGCTGGTTGGCGGCATCGGCCAGCGGGCCTGCCTTGAGTTGCTGGTTCTGCATCAGCCACTGGTGGGCGGCGGTCACCTGGTCGGGATAGGTGGAGGCGGCCAGTACCTGGGCCACCAGCTTGTCCGGGTACAGCGCGATGGGCGCCACCAGCCGATACAGCTCATTGGCCGAAGGTGGCGTGTAGGCCGCAGGAACCGGCGCGGCGGCTGGGGCGGCCTGGACTGCGGGGGCGGGGGCCGGAGCGGGTGCCTGGGCTTCGGGCGACGGTGACGTCTGGTTGCAGGCGCCGAGCGCCAGGGCCAGCGTCAGGGCCGCCCAGAGCGGGCGGGGGGTGGCGGCCGGGCGCGATGGCTGCGGCGCGGCGGCAAGGAATGGCAAAGCGGGCATGGTTGGAAGTCCCCATCGGTCGGAAGGACGAGAAGTCCTTCCGGTTCCTGGTCAACGGCGCCGCATCTGTCGCGGTGCACCCGCGGCGCCTCGGCTGTGTGACCAGTGGTGTCGATGAGTTTCCCGTGCTGGCAGGCAGCCGCTGCCAGCGTCGCCCGCGCAAACCTGTAGGTCGCGGCGGCCAGACGACCTGCGGGAAGCTGACCTGCGGGCCCTACTTGCCGCCCTCGGTGTACTTGGTGACGGCTTCCGCCGTCATGCTGTAGCCGCTGGCGCCCATCATCGAGTCGTTGCGCTCGGTGCGCAACGGGCCGCTGACCCACACGGCATCCATGGCGCGGAACTTGACCGGCGTGCGCGGCCGCACGTGCAGGATCTGGTTGGCCGGCGGCGGCGGCGTGTGGATGCAGGCGCCGAAGTAGGGCACCAGCAGGAACTCGCTCACCAGGCCCTTGCTTTCCTCCAGCGGCACCACGAAGCCCGGCAGCCGCACCTGCACGCCGTTGAGGGCGGCATTGGTGGGGGCGTTGTTGAGCACGTCCTGCATCTTCTGCAGCAGTTCGGCGGCGCGGGGGTCGTTGTCCTCCAGCTTGCCCAGGTCGATGTCCTTGAAGTCCTTGGAGGGGTCCCAGCCCGGCGGCACCAGCTCGACCCAGGTGATCTGCTTGGCGCCCGCGGCGGGCTTGGCAGGGCTGCTGCTCTTGCCGCCCAGCGGATTGGTGGCCGTGGTGGCCTCGGGCGCCGGGCCGGCGGCCTGGGACGAGGCCATCACGAAGGCGGCCGCAAGGCCGGCGAGCAGGGAGCGCGAAGAAGAAGGCATGGTGATCAGATTCTTGGGGAAAGCCCGTCGGCGAGCGACAGGCGATAGGCCCGCCAGCCCGGCAGCAGGCTGGCCAGCCAGCCGGCGGCCAGCAGGGCGCCGAGCAAGGTCCATTCGTTCAGTGTAGGAGCCGAGATCGTCAGTGCGAGCCCGTAGGTCGATTGCAGCCACGGTCCCAGCAGGGCCAGTGCGACGGCCGCGGCGATGGCGCCGAGCAGCACCCCCAGCGCCGTGACGAGTGCACCTTCGAGCGCCAGCAGCGCCAGCACATGGCGTGCGCCCGCGCCCACGGCGCGCAGCACGGCCAGCTCGCGGCGGCGCTCGTTCAGGCCGGCCAGCACCACCGACACCAGCCCCGCCAGGCTGACGATGCCCACCAGGCCCGACAGCACCAGCAATGCCTTCTCGCCCACGCCCACCACCTGCCACAGCTCGTCCAGCGCCACGCCGGGAAGGATGGCCATCAGCGGCTCCTCGGTATAGCCGGCCACCCAGCGCTGCACGGCGAACACGGCGGCGCGGCTCTTGAGGCCCACCAGCGCGGCGGTCACGTTCTTGGGGCTGAGGTCGAACTTGCGCACCTGCTCGGCCGGGATCTTGATGCCCGGCATGGGCACGCCGGCCACCCAGTCGAGGTGGATGGCCTGCATCGCCTCCAGCCCGATGTGCACCGTGCGGTCCACCGGGGTGCCCGTGCGCGCCAGGATGCCGACCACGGTGAAGGGCTTGTCGGCATGCTCGGGCGAGAGCTCGCCGCTGCCGTGCGACAGCGTGATCTTCTGGCCCACGCGGTAGCCCAGCTGCTCGGCCACGTCGGCGCCCAGCACGGCGTCGAACAGTTGCTCGAAGGGCTTGCCCTCGCGCATGGCGAGCGGCTGGCGGTCGCCGTAATGGAAGCGGCTGAAGTACTCGGGCGTGGTGGCCAGCACCGGAAAGCCGTGGTGCGAGTCGCCCAGCGAGATCGGCACCACCCAGGCCACGCCGCGGTGGGCCTGCAGGTCCTGCACGCTCTTCCAGCCCATGTTGTTGGTGGCGGCGCCGATGCGGAACACCGAGTACAGCAGCAATTGCGTGCTGCCGGTGCGGGCGCCGACGATCAGGTCGGTGCCCGAGACGGCCGACGAGAAGTTGTCGCGCAGCTCGGTGCGGATGCGCTCCACGCCCAGCAGCAGCAGCGTCGACAGCGCGATGGAGAACACCGTGAGCGCCAGCGTGAAGCGCCGGTTCCAGGCGCTGCGGGCGGCGATGGCGAGCAGCGTCTTCATGCGGCGGAAGCGGCAACGGCCATCGCGGCCTTGTTGAGCGAGGGCAGGTGCAGCTGGCGCGCGAAGCGCTGCGCGATGCGCGGGTCGTGGCTCACCAGCACCAGCGCGCTGCCGGCCTCCTGGCAGGCGGCCATCAGCGTGTCGAGGAAGGCCTCGCGGCGCTCCTCGTCCAGTGCGGAGGTGGGCTCGTCGGCGATCACCAGCTCGGGCCGGCCGACCAGCGCCCGCGCCGCCGCCACGCGCTGCTGCTGGCCCACCGACAGCTGCAGGGCGCTGCGGTTCCAGAGCGTGGCGTCCAGGCCCATGCGCCCCAGCAGCGCCTCGGCCTGCGCGCGCGATCCCTCGGCCCGGCGGCGCGGCGAGAAGCGCAGCGGCAGCAGCACGTTGTCCATCACGCTCAGGTAGGGCAGCAGGTTGAACTGCTGGAAGATGTAGCCCACATGGTCCACGCGCCGGCGGTCGCGGGCGCTGCCGCCGAGTTCTGACCACGCCTGGCCCAGCAGCCTCACCTCGCCCGCGTCGGCGAGCAGCACGCCGGCCAGCAGCGACAGCAGCGTGCTCTTGCCGCAGCCGCTGGGGCCGTACAGGAACACCGGCTCGTCGGCCGCGACAGCCAAATGGTCGATGTCGATGCAGGGCGCGGCCGCGCCGGGCCAGCCGAAGCGCAGGCTCCGGGCCTCCAGGACGGGGGCGGCGCTCACTTGTCCCAGGTCAGCCGCGTGGCGGGACGGCGCAGCACACGCTTGAACTGGCCCTGCGGCGCGACGATCTCGGACTCGATCTGCCGCAGGTTCTTGAAGGCGTCGAAGAGTTGCACTTCGACGTAGCGGGCGCGCGAGGCATCGACGCAGTTGAAGGCGAAGCTGGCGTCCAGGTCGGCATGGTCGCCGTCCTCGGCCGGTTTGGCTGTCGGCTTGGCGGCGGGCTTGGCATCGCCCGGCTTGCCATTGGCCGCGGCCTTGGGATCGGCCGGCTTGTCGCCGCTGAGCACGGGCGAATCGAGCTGCACCGGACCGAGCTTGCAGCCGGCCGCAGGGTCGATCACGAAGAGCTGGTCGGCGGCGCGCAGGCGCCTGGCCATGTTGGCCACGGCCTCGCGCTCGGCGTCGGTGCGCGGCGCGCGCTCGAAGCCCAGAAGGCTGTCCAGCGGCGCCTCCATTTCGATGGTGACGGCGGTGCCTTCGATGGCGATGTCCAGCTCCAGCTTGCCATGCACATGGGCATGCTGGGCGCGGGGGGCGGGCTTCTGCTGGGCCAAGGCGGGCGCGGCAAAACCGGTGAACAGGAGGGACGAGAGCGCCGCAAGGGCAGTGAGTCGGCGGAAGGTCATGCAGGTCACGGGTTGGGGCCTTGCCGGGTGGGCAGGCCGGGGGTGTTGCTCCATTCGCTCCAACTGCCGGCGTACAGCGCCGGCTCGGGCAGGCCGGCGATGCGGGCGGCCAGTACATTGGGGACGGCGCTCACGCCGCTGCCGCAGTGGTGGATCGCGCCCGTGGCTGCGCGGTCGCCCAGCAGCGCCTCGAACTCGGCGCGCAGCTGGTCGGCGGGCTTGAAGCGGCCGTCCGGTCCGATGTTGTCCACGAAGGGCCGGTTCAGCGCGCCGGGGATGTGACCGGCGATCGGGTCCAGCGGTTCCACCTCGCCGCGGTAGCGCGGGGCGGCACGGGCATCGACGATGGGGGCGGCGCCGCTGTCCATGACGGCGCGGACGGCCGCGGTGTCGACCAGCTTCACGCGCGGCTCGCCCAGCACGAAGTTGCTCTGGAAGTGCGCCGGCTCCTCGCCGCTGGCGACCGGCAGGCCCGCGGCCTGCCAGGCCTGGAGGCCGCCGTCGAGCACCGCGGTCGCGGCATGGCCGGCCCATTGCAGCATCCACCACAGGCGGCCGCAGTAGTTGGCGCCGTTGCGGTCGTAGACCACGGCCTGCATGTCGTTGGCGAAGCCGATGCTGCCGAGCCAGGCCGCGAAGCGTTCGCGGCTGGGCAGCGGATGGCGGCCACCGGAGGCCGGCCGATCAGCCTCGTGCGCGACCATCACGCGGCCGTCATGGCCGGGCGCACCATGGCGCGCGCTGAGGTGCTGGTCCAGGTCGGCATGCAGCGCGCCGGGGATGTGGGCCTGCAGCCAGGCCTCGCGGCCGGCATGCGGCTTCATCAGGTCGAAGCTGCAGTCGAAGATCATGAGCCGCGCGTGGCTGTCCTGCAGCGCGCGCAGCTGGTCGACGGAAATCAGGGTGTCGTGCATCGGCAAGGCTCCGAGGGCGAAGCCGCCATTGTGGGCCCGGCGCCTGCCCGGTGCCTGAGCGCGCTCAGTGTTCCTCGGCCGGGGCCTTGGGCACGGCCCGCTGGCGCAGCACGGTGGCGGCGATGCCGCTGCCGATGATCAGCGCGATGCCGCCCCAGCCCGCCGCGTCGATGCGGTCGCCGAAGAGCAGCACGCTGTAGACGGCCGCGAACACGATGCCGGAGTACTGCAGGTTGGCCACCACCAGCGTGGCCGCCTGCGTCTTCGCGCTGGCATAGGCGCGGGTGAGGCACAGCTGCCCCAGGGCGGCGAGCACGCCCACCGGCAGCAGCCAGATGGCATGCGACCACGACCAGGCCGACCAGCCGGTGAACAGCGTCCACAGCAGCCCGGCCACCGTGGAGCCGACGGCGAAGTAGAAGACCGTGCGCGTCTCCGGCTCGCCGATGCGCGACAGCGCGATCACCTGCATGTACGCAAAGGCCGCAGACATGCCCGACAGCAGCCCGATCAGGCCCGCGAAGGCGTCGGTGCCGTGCACCGAGGGCTTGAGCAGCAGCACCACCCCTGCAAAGCCGGCCAGCACCGTGAGTGCCAGCGGCCCCTGCATGGGCGGCAGCGGCACGCGCCCGCCACGCCCCGGCACCGGTGCCCACGCCAGCAATGCGCCGCCGACCAGGAAGGCCGCAACCCAGATGCTGCTCATGTAGTTGAGCGTCATGGCCGTGGCCAGCGGCAGCTTGGCGATGGCATACCACCACGCACCCAGCGAGGCCGTGCCGATCACGCTGCGCCAGGCATGCATGCCCGGGTAACGCGTGGCCAGCGACACCTTCTGGCGCCGCGCCAGCACGGCGATGAAGACCATGCCGATCACCCCGCGCCAGAACACCAGCTCGCCGCTGGTGAACCAGGCCGAGGCGATCTTCACGCACACGCCCATGGTCGCGAAGAACAGGGCCGAAGCGACCATCCAGAGGCTTTGCATGCGCGGGGCGGGTCTCCTGTCTGGCGTCGATCGGTGGGGGTCCGGGGCGGCTCAGCCGCGGGCGTTGCCCAGGCAGGCACGCGCCGCGGCGCTGGCCGTCATCTGCGTGCGGTACCACTCGTGGAAGTGCTGCATGCCGTCTTCCATCGGGCTCTGGTAGGGGCCGACCTCGTTGTCGCCACGCTGGAAGAGGGCGAGGCGCCCGGCGTCCATGCGCTCGCCGATCTCGTCGTCCTCGATGCAGGTCTCCATGTAGGCAGCCTGCTGCGCCTCGACGAACTCGCGCTCGAAGTGGGCGATCTCCTCGGGGTAGTAGAACTCGACCACGTTCATGGTCTTGTGCGGGCCCATGGGATGCAGCGTCGACACGGTCAGCACATGCGGGTACCACTCCACCATGATGTGGGGGTAGTAGGTCAGCCAGATGGCGCCGAACTCGGGCGGGCGGCCGCTGCGGTAGCGCAGCAGCTCGTCATGCCAGCGCTCGTACACCGGGCTGCCGGCACGGCCGAGCCGGTTGGCCACGCCCACGGTCTGCACCGAATACTGCGGCTTGAACTCCCAGCGCAGGTCGTCGCAGGTCACGAAGTTGCCCAGGCCTGGATGGAAAGGACCGACGTGGTAGTCCTCCAGATAGACCTCGATGAAGGTCTTCCAGTTGTAGTTGCACTCGTGCATCTCGACGCGGTCGAGCACGTAGCCGTCGAAGTTCAGGTGGGCGCGCGGGCCCATGCCAGCCAGGTCGGCCTCGATGTCGCGGCCGTTGTCCTCGAACAGCAGGCCATTCCATTCGCGCAGGCCATAGGTGTGCAGGTTGAGGCACGGGTCCTGGGCGAAATGCGGCGCGCCCAGCAGCGTGCCGGTGGGGGAGGGGCCGGCGGCGTTGTAGGTCCAGCGGTGCAGCGGGCAGACGATGTGACCACCGCTCTGGCGCGGCAACTCGCCCTTGCCGCGAAGGATCACGGCCTGGCGGTGGCGGCAGACGTTGGAGATGAGCTCGACGCCGCGCGGCGTGTGCACCAGCGCACGGCCTTCCCCTTCCTGGGGCAGCGTGTGGTAGCTGCCGGCCTCGGGCACCCACAGCTTGTGGCCCACATAGCGTGGGCCCTGCTTGAAGAGTGTTTCCATTTCGCTCGCATAGAGCGCCTCGTCGAAGTAGCTGGAGACCGGAAGTTGGCTCGAAGCCTGCTGCAGTCGAAGACTTAAATCAGACATGGGTGACCTGACCAAGCTCCCCACAGGGAGGTAACGCGAAGTGGAAACCCCTGCTTTGCTCCGCCCGGAAGGGGTGGCCTCCTTGAGGATTGGGCAGAAAAAACGAAGCCGGCTGGCGCCGGCACAGGGAATGAGCGCGAATTGTACCCCGGTTTTATCCAGCGCCGATGACCGCGACCGGCGAAGGCGGCGGTCCCGCCGATGGCCGACAGGCGCCCCGGACGGGGCCTCCTAGAATCGCGCGTTTCACCTTCCGACAACCTTCCGAATGCCCAAGGCCGCCCCCGCAGCCGCGCCTGCGCCCGACACCGCCGACCTGCCTGCCAGCTACGAGGCGGGTCTGCAGGAACTGGAGCAACTGGTGGCCGCGCTCGAATCGGGCCAGCTTCCCCTCGACCAGCTGCTCGCCGGCTATCAGCGCGGCGCCCGCCTGCTGGCCTTCTGCCGCGAGCGCCTGCAGGCCGTCGAGGAGCAGATCAAGGTGCTGGACGCCGGCAACCTCAAGCCATGGGCAGGCGCCTGATGGCTGCGACTGCCTGGACGTCGACCGAGCTCGCGGATTGGATGCGCCCGCAGTTGGCGCGTGTGGAAGCTGCGCTCGAGCAATGGGTGGGCGCCGGTGCGCCGGCTTCGCTGGCCGAGCCCATGCGCTACGCGGTGCTCGATGGCGGCAAGCGCCTGCGGCCACTGCTGGTGCTGGCCGCCGCGCGGGCGGCGGGCTCCGTCGGAGCGCCCGCATGGCTGGACGACGCGGCCCTGCGCGCCGCCTGCGGCGTCGAGCTGATCCATGCCTATTCCCTCGTGCACGACGACATGCCCTGCATGGACAACGACGTGCTGCGCCGGGGCAAGCCGACGGTGCATGTGCGCTTCGGCGAAGCGGGCGCGCTGCTGGCGGGAGACGCGCTGCAGGCCCAGGCCTTCGAGCTGATCGCGCCGCTGGACGGCACCGCCGTGGCGGTGCCTGCGCAGGTACAGGCCCGACTCGTCGCGCTGCTGGCGCGTGGCGCCGGTGCCCGCGGCATGGCCGGCGGCCAGGCCATCGATCTGGCCAGCGTCGGCCGGCGGCTGGGCGAGGCGCAGCTGCGCGAGATGCATCGCCTCAAGACCGGTGCCCTGCTGCAGGCCAGCGTCGAGATGGGCGCGGCCTGCGCTGGCGAACTGTCCGCCGTGGCCACCGACGGCCTGCGCGCCTTCGGCGCGGCCATTGGCCTGGCCTTCCAGGTGGTGGACGACGTGCTCGACGTCACCGCCGATTCCGCCACCCTGGGCAAGACGGCCGGCAAGGATGCCGCCGCCGACAAGCCCACCTACGTCGCCTTGCTGGGCCTGGACGGCGCCCGCGCCGAAGCCGACCGCCTGCTGGCCCAGGCGCTGGCCGCGCTCGATGCCAGCGGCCTGGCCGACACCGCCGCCCTGGCCGCCCTGGCCCACATGGTCGTTGCGCGCGACCGGTAGCTTTTTTCGAACATCGCCCCATGGCACCTCTTCTCCCCACGATCCACGATCCCGCCGACCTGCGCCGGCTGCCGCGCGAGCAGCTGCGCCAGCTGGCCGACGAGGTGCGGGCCTGCGTGCTCGACAACGTGTCGCGCACGGGTGGCCACCTCAGCTCCAACCTCGGCACGGTGGAGCTCACGGTGGCGCTGCACTACGTCTTCGACACGCCCGAGGACCGCATCGTGTGGGACGTGGGCCACCAGACCTATCCGCACAAGATCCTCACCGGCCGGCGCGAGCGCATGCCCACGCTGCGCCAGCAGGGCGGCATCTCCGGCTTTCCGCAGCGCACCGAAAGCGCTTACGACACCTTCGGCACAGCCCATTCCTCGACCAGCATCTCCGCCGCCCTGGGCATGGCCCTGGCCGCGCACCAGAAGGGCGAGACGCGCCATGCCATCGCCGTGATCGGCGATGGCGCGATGACCGCCGGCATGGCCTTCGAGGCGCTGAACAACGCGGGCGTGTACGACGACGCCCGGCTGCTGGTGATCCTGAACGACAACGACATGTCGATCAGTCCGCCGGTGGGTGCGCTCAACCGCTACCTGGCGCAGCTGATGAGCGGGCAGTTCTACGCGGCGGCCAAGGAGGTCGGCAAGAGCGTGCTCAAGGCGGCGCCGCCGCTGTTCCAGCTCGCGAAGCGGCTGGAGGAGCAGGCCAAGGGCATGGTGGTGCCGGCTACGCTGTTCGAGAAGTTCGGCTTCAACTACATCGGCCCCATCGATGGCCACGACCTCGACTCGCTGATCCCCACGCTGGAGAACCTCAAGCAGCTCAAGGGTCCGCAGTTCCTGCATGTGGTCACGCGCAAGGGCCAGGGCTACAAGCTGGCCGAGGCCGACCCGGTGGCCTATCACGGGCCCGGCAAGTTCGACCCGTCCATCGGCCTGGTCAAGCCCGCTGCTGCGCCGAAGAAGACCTTCACCCAGGTCTTCGGCCAGTGGCTGTGCGACATGGCGGCCAAGGACGGCCGGCTGGTGGGCATCACGCCTGCCATGCGCGAGGGCTCGGGCCTGGTGGAGTTCGAGCAGAAGTTTCCCGATCGTTACTACGACGTGGGCATCGCCGAGCAGCACGCCGTGACCTTCGCAGCCGGCCTGGCCTGCGAGGGCCTGAAGCCGGTGGTCGCCATCTACTCGACCTTCCTGCAGCGCGCCTACGACCAGCTCATCCACGACGTGGCGATCCAGAACCTGCCCGTGGTCTTTGCGCTGGACCGCGCGGGCCTGGTGGGGGCGGATGGCGCCACGCACGCGGGGGCCTACGACATCCCTTTCCTGCGCTGCGTGCCCAACATGGCCGTGGCCTGCCCGGCGGACGAGGCCGAATGCCGGCAGTTGCTGTCCACAGCCTTTGCGCAGAACCATCCGGTGGCGGTGCGCTATCCGCGCGGCGCGGGCGTGGGTACCGTGCCTGCGTTGTCGCTCGATGCCCTCCCGTATGGCAAAGGTGAAGTGCGTCGCCAGGGCCACCGCATCGCCATCCTGGCTTTCGGCACGCTGCTGTACCCGGCGCTGGAGGCCGGCCAGGCACTGGACGCCACGGTGGTCAACATGCGCTGGGCCAAGCCCCTGGACGAGGCGTTGCTGCGCGAGGTGGCCGAGGGCCACGAGGCGCTGGTGACGATCGAAGAGGGGGCCATCATGGGCGGTGCGGGCAGCGCCGTGCTCGAGGCCTTGCAGGCCGCGGGCATCCAGCGTTCCGTACTGCAACTGGGCCTGCCCGACCGCTTCATCGAGCATGGTGACCCGGCCCGCCTGCTGGCCGGGCTGGGGCTGGATGCCGCGGGCATCCGCAGCGCCATCGAGGCGCGCTTCGGCAGTGCCTGATCCGCGCGCTGCGCGGGCGCGTTCCGGGCACCGCAAGGGGAAACCCCACGGGGCTGCCGGGTGCATCTTTTTAGAATCGGCCCTCTTCAGAGTCGACAACGCGGCCACGGGCCGCGTTCGTATTTCAGCTGTTCAACGGAGTCAAGCTCATGGATCGTCGTTCCATCATCAAAAATGCCGGCCTCGCTGGTGTCCTGGCCGCCGGTGTGGCGCCAGCGGTGCACGCGCAGGCCGCAGTGCGCTGGCGCCTCGCATCGAGCTTCCCTCGCTCGCTCGACACCATCTTCGGCAGCGCCGAAATGCTGTCCAAGACGATCAAGGCCATGTCGGGTGGCAAGTTCGAGATCACCGTGCACCCCGCCGGTGAACTGATGCCGGCCTTCGGCGTCGTCGATGCGCTGCAAGGCGACACCATCGAGATGGCCCAGTCCGCCGCCTATTACTTCACCGGCAAGGACCCGGTTTTCGCCTTCAGCTGCGCCGTGCCCTTCGGCCTGACCGCGCGCCAGAACACCGCCTGGAAGGACTACGGCGGTGGCCGCAAGCTGCTCGACGACTTCTTCGCCAAGTACAACTTCCGCACCGCCAGTGCCGGCAACACCGGCACGCAGATGGGAGGCTGGTACCGCAAGGAAATCAAGACCGTCGAGGACCTCAAGGGTCTGAAGATGCGCATGGGCGGCGGCGTGTTCGGCGAGGCGATGCAGAAGCTCGGCGTGGTGCCGCAGAACATGCCGGCCGGCGACGTCTACCAGGCCCTCGAGAAGGGCACGCTGGATGCGGCCGAATTCGTCGGCCCCTACGACGATGCCAAGCTGGGCTTCAACAAGGTCGCGCCCTACTACTACTACCCCGGCTGGTGGGAAGGCGGCGCCGACCTGGAGTTCTTCATCAACGTGAAGAAGTTCAATGCACTGTCGGACGAGAACAAGGCGATCCTGAACGCTGCGATGGCCGTAGCCGCCACCGACATGACCGCCAAGTACGACGCCTACAACCCCATCGCGCTGAAGAAGCTGGTGGCCGAGAAGACCCAGCTGAAGGCCTTCCCCAAGGCCGTGATGGACGCGGGCTTCAAGTCGTCGATGGAAGTCTTCGCCGACCACGAAGCCAAGTCGCCCGAGTTCAAGGCCATCCACCAGAGCATGCGCGCCTTCCAGCGCGACCAGATCCTGTGGAACCGCTTCTCGGAGTACCCGTTCAACCAGTACATGAACGGCGTCAAGATCTGACGAAGGTGCGGGCACCGAGCCTGCCGCAGGGCGGGCTCGACGACTCGATGCACACACAAGAAAGCCGCGCAGTGCGCGGCTTTTTTGCGTCTGTCGTCATGGCCCTCGGTGATGACCGTGAGGCCCGCGCCGACGTCGCTCGAGGCACGACATCCGGCGCAGGCGCCCGCACTGGACGCGGGCGGGCAGGTGGCGGCTAGTTGGAAGGCTGCGCCCGCTTGAGCGCCTCTTCCATCGCCTTGACCGGATCGTCCGGGGTGGACGCCGGCGCGTCCGCGTCGGGTGCGGCGGGTGCCGCCTCCGGGGAAGCCGGTGCCGCGGGGGCCGAGTCACCGCCCGGCGCGGGCGTGCCGCCGTAGGGCTCTTCCCCGCTGCCGTAACCGGCGTCCGGCGAGGCCTCGCCGCCTTGGGGCTGCAGGCTCTCGCGCATCTGGTCGCCGATGCTCTTCAGGTCGTAGCTCTGCACCTTGTCGAGGCTGCCTGTCACCAGGTTCGGGAACGAGATCATCACGGCGACCATGACCAGTTGGATCAGCACGAAGGGAATGGCGCCCTTGTAGATCTGCATGGTCGTGACGGGCTGCATCACGGTGCGGGTCACGCGGTCCACGTACGGCTTGTCCGGCGCCACCGAGCGCAAGAAGAACAGCGCGAAGCCGAAGGGCGGGTGCATGAAGGAGGTCTGCATGTTCATCGCCAGCAGCACGCCGAACCAGATCAGGTCGATGCCCAGCTTGTCGGCCACGGGGGCCAGCAGCGGCACCACGATGAACGACAGCTCGAAGTAGTCCAGGAAGAAGGCCAGGAAGAAGATCAGCAGGTTCACAGCGACCAGGAAGCCCACCTGGCCGCCCGGCAGGCTGGCCAGCAGGTGCTCGACCCAGATCGGCCCGTCCGCCGCCTGGAAGACCAGGCTGAAGATGGTAGCGCCGATCAGGATGAACATGACGAAGCTGCCGAGCTTGGTGGTGGCGGCCAACGCCTGCTTGAGCAGCGTCATGTCCAGCCGCCCGCGCGCCCAGCCCATGATGAGCGCGCCGATGGCGCCCATCGCCCCGCCTTCGGTCGGCGTGGCGATGCCCAGGAAGATCGTGCCGAGCACCAGGAAGATCAGCAGCAGCGGCGGGATGAGCACGAAGGTCACGCGCTCGGCCAGCCTGGACAGCAGCCCTAGCCGCAGGTACTTGTTGAGCAGGGCGATCACCAGCGCGACGAAGGTGCCGCCGCACATCGCCACGACCACCTTTTCGTCCGTGGCGACCGAGGTCACCGTCTGGCCGCTCCACCAGCTGTGCACGTCGGTCAGGTGGCGCGCAACCAGCACCGACACGACAAAGGAGATGACCATGAGCACCAGCAGCGAGCGATAGCCACCGCTGCCGTCGGGCTCGCGGTAGATGCGGGCCTCGGCGGGCAGCGCCGGCACGCTGGCGGGCCGGAAGATGGCGAGGAAGGCCACGTAAAGCACATAGCAGCCCACCAGCATGAAGGCCGGCACGAAGGCGCCCTTGTACATGTCGCCCACGCTCTTGCCGAGCTGGTCGGCCATGATGATCAGCACCAGCGAGGGCGGGATGATCTGGGCCAGCGTGCCCGATGCCGCGATCACCCCGCTGCTGAAGCGGCGGTCATAGCCGTAGCGCAGCATGATGGGCAGCGAGATCAGGCCCATCGAGATGACCGAGGCGGCCACCACGCCGGTGGTGGCGGCCAGCAGCGCGCCGACGAAGACCACGGCCAGCGCCAGGCCCCCGCGCATGGGGCCGAACACCTGCCCGACGGTGTCGAGCAGGTCCTCAGCCATGCCGCTGCGCTCCAGGATGAGCCCCATCAGCGTGAAGAAGGGCACCGCGAGCAGCGTGTCGTTGGCCATGATGCCGATCAGGCGCTGCGGCAGCCAGGCCATCACCGAGGACTGGAACACCCCCAGTTCGATGCCGATGATGCCGAAGGTCAGCCCGCAGGCGCCAAGGCTGAAGGCCACCGGGAATCCCAGCAGCAGGAAGCAGATGAGCCCCGCGAACATGATCGGGGCGAAATTGGCGGTGATGAACTCCACGTCGTGTACTCCCGTGCGGTTCAGCGGGCCTGCGGCGCCGTGGCGGCCGCGTTGGCATTGCGGGCGTCGGCTTCGGCGCGCTGGCGCAGCACCTCGGCCAGTTCTTCCTCGGCGGTCTTCTCGCCGGGCTTGACGGTCGGGTCAGGGCCATCGCCGGTGAGGAAGGCGATGCGCTTGATCAGCTCGGACCAGCCCTGCAGCAGCAGCAGGGTGAAACCGATCGGCAGCGCCAGCCACACCGGCCAGCGGATCAGTCCGCCGGGGTTGCCCGACATTTCGCCCGAGGCGAACTTCTGCATCGTCATGGGCACCGTGTAGTACAGCACCAGCAGGCACACCGGCGTGAGGAAGAGCGTGAAGCCCACGATGTCGATCCAGATCTGCGCCTTCTTGGGCAGGCGGCTGTTGAGCACATCGATGCGCACATGCTCCCGGTTGAGCAGCGTGAAGCCCGCAGCCACCAGGAAGGACCAGGCGAACAGGTACCACTGCACTTCAAGGAAGGCATTGGAACTGGTGTTGAAGATGTAGCGCACCAGCGCGTTGAGCGCACTGATGGCGGTCGACGCCATGATCAGCCAGATCACGACTTTGCCCACCTGCGCATTGAGCCAGTCGATGGTGCGCGAGAGCCTCAGCAAGCCTTGCATGTCTACTCCATTTTTGAATTGGGCCTCTCAGATACGAACACACCCGGCACGCTGGCGTTGTGGGCCGCGAGCCGGGTGCGAAAGGCGGGCGGATTCTAAGGGGCCGCGCCGCGTCGACCATGAGGCGACCCCCCAATCAGCGCGGGCCTTCAGCAGCGCCCGGCAGCGCGTTCTGGACCGCGGGCTGCGCGGTCTTCGCAGGGTCGGTTTCGGCAGTGCCGCGGGGTGCGGGTGCGCAAGGACTCAGCGCTCGGTCGGGCCGCGTCCCACCATCGCGCGGATGCGCTCGATGAGTTCCTCGATGTCGAAGGGCTTGGCGATCATGTCCATGCCGGGCGCGAGGAACTCCGACCGGATCGCGGCGCGTGCGGCATAGCCGGTCATGAACAGCACCCGCAGGCCCGGCCGCTGCTGGCGGGCGATCTCCGCCACCTGCCGGCCGTTGAGGCCTGGCAGGCCGACATCGCTCACCAGCAGGTCGATGCGGCGGTTCGACTGCAGGATGGGCAGTGCCGATGGGCCGTCGGCGGCCTCCAGCGTCTGGTAGCCCAGATCGACCAGCACCTCGCGAACCAGCAGGCGCACGCCCGGGTCGTCCTCCACCAGCAGCACGACCTCGCCCTCGGTCGCCAGCGGCCTGCCTGCATCGCGGCTCGCCTCCGGCTGCTCGGCGGGCGGCTCGTTGGAGCAGGGCAGGTACAGGTCCACGCGGGTGCCCTGGTCGGGCACGCTGTCGATGCGCACATGGCCGCCCGACTGCTGGGCGAAGCCATAGACCATCGACAGCCCGAGCCCGGTGCCCTGGCCGATGGGCTTGGTGGTGAAGAAGGGGTCGAAGGCCTTGGCCAGCACGTCGCGCGGCATGCCGCTGCCGGTGTCGGCCACAGTGATGCGGACATAGTGGCCAGGGCGCAGCGGCTCCATTTCGCCGTCCTTCACCGCCAGGTGCGCGGTGGCGATGCGCAGCAGGCCGCCCGAGGGCATGGCGTCGCGTGCGTTGATGGCCAGGTTGAGGATGGCGCTCTCCAGCTGGCTTTCGTCGCCGACGGCCAGGCAGGCTTGCGTATCCAGCGCCACGTCCAGGCGCACATGCTCGCCCAGCGTGCGGCGCAGCATCTCCTCCATGGAGCGCACCAGATGGTTGACGTCCAGCGGCTTCGGATCGAGCGACTGGCGGCGCGAGAAGGCCAGCAGCCGCTGCACCAGCGAGGCGGCGCGGTGAGCCGATTGCGTGGCGCTGTCCATGAAGCGCTCCAGCCCCTCGGTCTGGCCCTTGGCCACGCGCCGCCGCATCACCTCGATGGCGCCGGTGATGCCCTGGAGCATGTTGTTGAAGTCGTGCGCGATGCCGCCGGTGAGCTGGCCGATGGCTTCCATCTTCTGGCTGTGGCGCAGCCTTGCCTCGGACTCGCGCAGCGCCGTCACGTCGCGGCCGACCGCATGCAGATAGGGCGCGTCGGGCACGGCCGTCCACGACAGCGTGCGGTAGCTGCCGTCGCGGTGGCGCATCCGGCCTTCGTAGCGCAGCGTGGGGATGCCCTGCGCCAGTCGCTCGAACTCGCGTTCGGCAGCGGCCAGGTCCTCGGGATGCGAATAGTCCAGCAACTGGCCACCCAGCAGTTCCTCCTCGCGCCAGCCGAGGATGGCGTACCAGGCCGGGTTGACGTGCAGGATGCGGCCGCCCAGGTCGGCGATCACCATCACGTCGGTGGACAGCTGCCACAGCCGGTCGCGGTCGCGCGTGCGTTCCTCCACCCGCTGCGCCAGGGTGGAGTTCATGGCCTCCAGTTGCGCCTGTGCGGCCTTCTGGTCCTCGATGTCGGTGGTGGTGCCGATCCAGCGCACGCTGCCGTCGCCGCCCTGCACGGGCTGCGCGCGCACCAGCTGCCAGCGCCAGCGGCCGTCGTAGCGGCGCAGGCGAAGCTCGGTACTGTAGGACGTCAGCCCGGTGCAGGCACGGGCCCAGGCGGCACGCATCGAGGAGTGGTCCTCGGGGTGCAGGGTCGCCAGCCATCGGTGGCCAAGAAGCTCGTCCGGGCGGGCGCCGGTGTAGTCGAGCACCTGCTGGTTGACCCAGTCCAGCGCGCCGTCGGGCCCCGCCGTCCACACCTGGTTGGGCACGGCCTGGGCGAGGGCGCGAAAGCGCGCCTCGCTTTCGCGCAGAGTGGCCTGGGCCAGGTGGCGCACGGTCACGTCCTGCACCACGCCGCGCATGAGCAAGGGCGTGCCGGTGCTGTCGCGCACGATCTCGGCGCGGCGCCAGATCCAGCGCAGCCGGCCGTCGTCGGCGCGGCGGATGCGGTACTCGACATCGAGCGGGGCGCTGCCATCGCTGCGGCTGCGGGTGTCGGACATGCCCTCCGCCTCGCCGGGCACCTTCAGGCTCTCCAGCACCGAGGAGGGCACGGGCGCGGCATGGGCCGGCAGCCCGAAGGCGCGGTAGAAGCCGGGCGAGGCAGTGACGGTGTCGCCCGGGATGTCGAGCACGAACACGCCCACGCCGCCGGCCGCCTGGGCCAGCCGCCATTGCTCTTCCATCTCGCGCAGGTGGGCTTCGCTGGCGGCCAGGCGGCGCGTGGCGTTCACGCGGGCGGTGGTCTCCTTGACGATGCACAGCACCCCGCAGATGCGGCCGTCATGCTCGCGCACGGGCGAGTAGGAGATGTCGAAGAACACGTCCTCCATCTGCCCGTGGCGGTTGATGCGGAAGGGCCGGTCCTGGGCGGCCACCGTCTCGCCGAAGTGCAGCACGCGGTCCAGCAGCGGCTGCAGGTCGTCCCAGAGTTCGCTCCAGTGCTCCCGCGCGGGCCGGCCGAAGGCGGCGGGATGCTTGTTGCCGATGGTGGGCGCGTAAGTGTCGTTGTAGAAGGCGACGTAGTCCTGGCCCCAGAAGAGCACGATCTCCGCCTGCGACGGCATCATCATGTCGATCAGCATGCGCAGCGTCGGCGGCCATTGCTCGGGCGGCCCCAAGGGGCAGCAGTCATGGGTTAGCGCGCGCGCGAGGGCGGCGCATTCGCCTCGGACGAAGGGCCAGTGGGTGGGGACGGATGCGGCACGCATAGGTCGCGGAAGTGCGGCCGGATTATGGTGGCGCCGCCGGTGTGCCGATGTCAGCGGATCACGCGTCGTGGGCCGTTCCGGCCTGGCGGCTGCGCATGCGGTCGATCCACTGGCCCAGGCTGAAGTGGGCGCCGGTGCCGGCGTCCCGCGCGATGCGGATGCGGCCGATGGAGAGCGTGCGCAGGTCCTCGCGCCCGGTGCCGCGCGCGACGATGACCTGGCGGTACAGATCCAGCCGTTCCACCGTGATCACCCGGTCCGAGGCCTGGCCGTAGATGTCCGTGTACTGGATGCGCAGCGTCGGATGCGGGTTGTCGTACAGCGCGCTGTG
The DNA here is from genome assembly GCF_003350475.1 of Pseudacidovorax intermedius. Classification (GTDB taxonomy): domain Bacteria; phylum Pseudomonadota; class Gammaproteobacteria; order Burkholderiales; family Burkholderiaceae_C; genus Xenophilus; species Xenophilus intermedius. The sequence continues at coordinate 113,385 of NZ_QQAV01000004.1, read as the reverse complement.
GGGCGCGGGCCGGGCCGCCGCGGGCGGTGGTGCGGGCGGGCTGGCCATGGCGCTGGCGTTGCCGCCTTGCAGCGGCATGGCCAGGGTGCCCGAGCGCGAGCGGGCCGTGTCGATGCGGTGGTGGCGCTGCCGCCAGGCGCGCGATCCATCCCAGAGGCGCCAGGCCAGGGCCGCCAGCCCCATGACCACGGCCGATGCCAGCATCCAGTGTTCCCAGCGGCCGAAGCTCAGCGGTTGCATCGCGTCCTCCCAATGCGGATGGCACCGCCACCCCGCGCCAGGGGCTGCAGGCGCAGCGCCACCGGAATGGGGCGGGCCGGGTGCCTCGGAGGATTCTAGGAAGGCGCAGGCCTTTCCGGCCAGCGGGTGCGCTCAGCGCTGCGGCATGTCCTTGTACGAGTAGCCCAAGCTGACGGTGGCGTCCTCGGGGATGGGCGGCATGGTGGCGTTCCAGTCTTCCCATTGCTGGCGCATGGCGGCCAGTCGGGCGGGCTCGCGCGGCGCCAGATTGGCCCGCTCGCGTTCGTCGGCCGGGATGTCGAACAGGTAGTCGTGTCCATCCACGCGCAGGTACTTCCAGCGGCCGTCGCGCAGGGCGCGCTGGCCGCGGTGGTTCATGCGCCAGTGCAGCGGCCGCGCGAAGGTGGCGGCGGGGTCGCGCAGCACGGGCATGAGCGAGACGCCATCCAGCGGGTACTCGGGATCTGCGGCGACGCCAGCGGCGTCGAGCATGGTGGCCGACCAGTCCATGGTCATGCACAGCTGCTCGCTGCGGCTGCCGGGGGCGACGGTGGCCGGCCAATGGGCGATCCACGGCACGCGGATGCCGCCTTCGGTCAGGTCCATCTTTCCGCCCACCAGGGGCCAGTTGTCCGAGAAGCGCTCGCCGCCGTTGTCGCTGGTGAAGACGATGAGGGTGTTGTCCAGTTGGCCGGTGCGGCGCAAGGCGTCCACGATCCAGCCGATGCCTTCGTCCATGTGGTGGATCATGCGGCGGTAGACGTGGATGTTGCCGCCGGCCAAGTCGAACAGGTTGTCCTTGACGGCAGGGGCGCGGCCAGCGTCCTCGCGCGTTTCCCAGGGCCAGTGCGGCGCGGTGTAGTGCAGGCTCAGGAAGAAGGGCGCATCGCCGGGGGCCATGCGCTCGACGTAGTCCACGGCGCGGTGGGAGAACAGGTCGGTGAGGTAGCCCTCGTCGTGCCTCTCGTCCTCGCCGAAGAACAGGTCGTGCGTGCCGCGGCTGTCGCAGTGGGTGAAGTAGTCCACCCCGCCCGACAGCGGCCCGAAGAACTCCTCGTAGCCCGAGCGCAGCGGCCCGAAGGCGGGCGGATAGCCCAGGTGCCACTTGCCGATCAGGGCGGTGCGGTAGCCGGCGTCCTTGAGCAGCGAGGGCAGGGTGGGGTGCGAGGGTGGCAGACCCAGCGTGGTGCTGCCGCGGCTCTTGCTGTTGATCGGCTCCTCGGCGGCGCCGCGCAGCCGGTACTGGTAGCGGCCGGTGATCATGCCGAAGCGCGTGGGCGAGCACACGGGCGAATTGGCGTAGCCCTGGGTCAGCAGCAGGCCGTCCGCAGCCAGCTGGTCCAGCACTGGCGAGACCTTGCCGAAGGGCGCGTCGCGCCCGCCGTAGCAGCCCAGGTCGGCGTAGCCCAGATCGTCGGCGACGATGAAGATGATGTTGGGGCGGCCAGCCCCGGCGGTGGTGGTGGCGTTCATGGCTGGTAGCCCGAGGTCTTGACGACAGGTGCCCACTGGGCGCGGAAGGCCTTGAGCATCGCCTCGGTTTCGGCGCGGGTGCTGACCACCGGCTGCATCCTGGCGTCGGTGAACTTGCGCTGGGTGTCGGGTTCCTGCATCACGTCGTGGATCTCGCGTGCCAGGCGGTCGGCCTTGTCGCGCGGCATCGAGGCTGGGGCGAAGAAGGCGTTCCAGCCCACGGCCGTGATGTCCAGGCCGGCTTCCTTGAAGGTGGGCACGTCGGGTGCGAAGGCCGAGCGCTTGGCGCTCGAGACCGCCAGGATGCGCACCTTGCCCGATTCATGCTGCGGCAGCAGCACGTCGAAGGTGTCGACGGCGATGGGGATCTGGCCGCCGATCAGGTCGGTCATCACCGTGGAAGAGCCGCGGTAGCCCACCACCTCGGTCTTGACCTGCGCCTTCTGGCCCAGCATGAGCGCGAAGAAGTGCGGCAGGCTGCCGGTGGCCGGCACGCCCACGTTGGCCTTCTCGGGGTTGGCCTTCATCCAGGCCAGCAGGTGCGACAACTGCTTGACCGGCACCGCGCTGCCCACCACCAGGCCGAACTCGTAGTTGTTGACGTTGGACAGCGGCTGGAAATCGCGCTCCGGGTCGTAGCCGTTGTCCTTGAAGACCAGCGGCGCCACCACCATGACGGCCGGGTTGGCCACCATGATCACGTTCTGGCCGGCGGGCGTGTTTTTGACCTGCTGGGCGGCCAGGCGGCCACCCGCGCCTGCCTTGTTGTCCACCACGACGGGCACGCCCAGCTTGGCGGTGAGGCGGTCGGCCACGATGCGGGCGACGCGATCGGTGGCGCCGCCGGGGGCGTAGCCGACGACGATGCGCAGGGGGCCGTCGAGTGCCGGCTGCGCGGAGGCTGTGCCTGCCAGGGCGGCAAGGGCCAGGGCCGCGGCGAAGCGGTGGAATGTTCTGCGTGGACTCATGGGTGACTACCGGATCGCTCGAAATGAAGCTCGCGCGACTGTAGGGCCGCCACAATCGATGGATCAGATCCATCATCCCTCGGATTTACCCCATGACCCGCCGTCCCCACGCGGCCTCCGCCCGTCCGGCCTCCCTCGATCCGCTGCTGCTGTATCGCATGTCGCGCGTGATCGCGGTGGCGGGCAGCATGGTGCTGCGGCTGTGCGAGGGGCGCTTCGGCATCACCCGGCGCGAATGGCGGTTGATCGCCACGCTGGCAGGCAAGGGGCCCATGGGCTCGTCCGAGCTGGCGCAGCAGACGCAGCTGGACCGGGTGCGCACCTCGCGCGCGCTCGGTTCGCTGGTCGACAAGGGGCTGGTGCTGCGGCAGCGGGCGAGCGGCGACCGGCGGCACGTGGCGGTCGCGCTCAGCGAGCGGGGTCAGGGGATCTACGACGCGCTCTATCCGCTGGTGACCGAGCTCAACGAACAGTTGCTGCAGGCACTGGGCGAGTCGCAGCAGCCCTTCCTCGATGGCCTGGACCGGCTGGAGGCGCGGGCACTCGAACTTGCCGCGCAGGCCGAGCTGCCCAAGGCCCCTCGCGGGCGCCGAAGCGGCTGAGTGCCGCCGCACACCGCCGGATCGCGGACGGGTCTGCCGCGTGTCTCGGCGGCGGCGCAGCGCTTCAGAGAGCGCCCGGTTGCGCCAGCGCGCTTGCGCCGATGTCCTCGCCGGTGCGTTCGCGTCGGGCAGCCCCCGGCTCACCTTCGATCCGCATGCGTGGCAGGAACTGCGGGTACTCGCGCTGCATGAAGTCGATCACGCCCTCGCGCACGCGGCACCGCAGGTCCCAGGCCAGGCCCGAGCTGGCGGCGGTGCACAGGATGCGCAATTGCATGGTGCGCTCGGTGGCGTCGGTCACCACCAGGTTGAAGAAGCGGCCGTCCCACTCGGGCGCGGCCTTGACCACCCGCTCCACCTCGGCGCGCAGCGGCGCCAGCGGCATCCCGTAGTCCACGAACAGGAAGACCGAGCCCAGCAGCTGCGAGCTGTTGCGCGTCCAGTTCTGGAAGGGCTTCTCCATGAAGTAGTTGAGGGGAATGATCAGGCGGCGGTCGTCCCAGATGCGCAGCACGACGTAGGTGCCGGTGATCTCTTCGACGCGGCCCCATTCGCCCTCGACGATCAGCACGTCGTCGATGCGGATCGGCTGGGTCAGCGCGATCTGGATGCCCGCGATCAGGTTGCTGAACACCGGCTTGGCCGCCAGACCGCCGACGATACCGATCACACCGGCCGACGCAAGCAGGCTGGCACCGACTTGCCGCGCGCCTGGAAAGGTCATCAGGGCCATGGCCGCGCCGATGATCACCGCCACCACCATCGCCGTGCGGGAGAGCACGCGCGCCTGCGTGAGGATGCGCCGTGCGGCCATGTTGTCGGCCACATCCACCGGATGGCGGGCGATGATGCCGTCGGCCAGGCCGCCGATCAGCCGCACGACCAGCCAGGTCAGGCACACGATCAGCAGCAGCCCGTTGAGGTGGCGGATGTTGCCGATGAATTCCAGGTCATCCGGCGCGGCTTGCCAGACCGTTTGCAGGGCCAGCAAGGGCAGCACGGCACTGGCGGGTGCGCGCGCCGCCTGCACCACCGTGTGGACCACCGGAAGCGGCCGCGTCACGCGCATGAGCACGGCGCGGCCCACGCGGAAGATGACAAGGGCGATGACCACCGCCACCACGGCGGCGATCAGGGTCTGGGTCCAGGGCAGGGCGAGGATGGCTTGAAGGTTCATTCGGCATCTCCATGCGGCAGCGCAGGCGGTGGGCCGGCGGCGAGCCGGCAACCGCAGTCAGGCGCTGCGGGGTTGCTGAGAAGGGCCTGCCGGCAGCATGGCGGGGTCGCGCAGGATCTGCGCCACATCCGCCTTGATCTGCATGGCAATGCCCGCGGCGAGGTCGAGCCGGCGCAACAGCCAGGGGCTGATGTCCTGGTCGAAGGGGTCCGGCAGGGGCACCGGCCCGGAGGACAGCGAGGCCGCGGGGGCGGCATCCGGCGCATCCGCCGGTTCCGCCCGCTCGGGCGCTCCGGCGGGACGAGGCCCGATCGCCTCGTCGATGCGCCGCGCGGCGCGCTCCAGCGGGCCTTGCACCTGCGACGGTGTCAGCCGGTCGTGCCGCAGCACGAGCATCGACTTCACCGACGACAGCTGCGCCAGCAGCTGGTAGCTGTGAGCCTGCAGGCGCTCCAGCGGTTCCAGCGGCGGCTGCACGGCACGCGGCTCCGACAGCGAGCGCTGCGTCGCCTGCACCAGCGCCGAAAGGGCATCGAAGGCCTCCCGGCGCGCCAGCCGCCATTCCAGTTCAGGGGCCGTCTCCAGGGCATGCAGTTGGCCGAGCGACAGCGACAGCCGCGCATGCCGGGCCTGCGCTGCCACCGTCCGCCGCACCAGGGCCGGAATCTGCGTGCGCTCCCAGGATGGCAGCACATAGCAGAAGGCCCACGCCAGCGCCGCGCCGATCAGCGTGTCGGCAATACGCTCCCCCAGCGCAAAGGTGGGCGCCGCGCCGGCATAGAGCTGGTGCGCCTGAACAAGCCCCAGCACGGTAGCCGCCACCGCCGTCAGGGTGTACTTGCGCACCGCAAAGCCGTGGGCGAAGGCCTGGGCTGCCGTCATGGCCAGCAGCAGCTCCACGGGGCCGGGATGGGTGGCCAGCAGCGCCACGGCGAACAGGCTGCCTACCAGCGTGCCGGCCACGCGCTGGTTGCGCCGCTCCAGCGTCTGCGCCAGGCTGCCGCGCAACACCACCACGATGGTCAGCAGGATCCAGTAGTCGTGCGAGCCCCAGGGCATCAGCACGGCGATGACGTAGCCAGTGGCCAGCGCAAGCGCCGCGCGGATGGCATGGCGCAGCGGCGGCGCGTCCCAGCGCCAGAGCGCGAGGAAGGGCCGGATCGACCACTCGGTGGGACTGACGAAGACCTGCCAGTGGGCGCGGACCACGGCCAGGTCCGGCGCTTCCTCGCCGCGCGCCAGGCGGGCCAGGCGCACCGTCTCGTCATTGAGATGGGCCAGCCGGTTGGCCAGGCCGCGGGCCAGTTGGCCGGGGGAGGGGCCGCCGAAGGCCGCCGTCTCGTCCGCATCCGCCGGGATGGCGGCCAGTTGCTGACGTCGGTCGGCAATGGTGGCGGGCCGGCGCATCTGCAGCAGCGCGTCGGCCAGGGCTTCAACATCGCCGGCCATGGCCTCCAGCACGCTGCGCATGGCGGCCAGCTGCGCGCCGTGCCGCGGATGGCTGCGCAGCGTCTCCAAGTCGAGCTCACTGGCCAGCAGGTGGTCTCGCATCTCCAGCACCGTCATCAGCATGCCGGCCAGGCGCTGGCGGTAGGGCGTACGAGGCGATTCGAACACCAGGTCGCGGGTGGACTGCAGCTGGTCGGCCAGCGCCGCCTGCGCGCGGAGCATGGCGCCGAGCGCCGGCGCGTCGACCTCGCGCACGTCGCTGGATTCGTCCCGCGCGCGGAACTGCCGCGCCTGCGCCCGCATCAGCCCCGCCATCGACAGCAGCAGGTCGGCCATGTACTGCGTGCGGTAGCGGGCGTTGAGCACCAGGTTCATCAGCGTGGCGTAGACCACGTACAGCGCCGAGCCCAGCGCCATGTGCCCCGTGCGGGCCAGCGCCTCACCCAGGCCGGAAGGGGGACGTGTCGCCATCGAGAACACCATCGCCAGCATCAGCGCGATGGCGATCGGGATGCCCCGCTTGCCCCAGGCCATGGCAAGGAAGGCCAGGAACGAGGCCGGCACCAGCAGCAGGCCGAGCCGCCCCGGCATGGTGTGCAGCATCTGCACCGCGAAGAACAGCGGCAGGCTGAGCAGCGCCGCCGGCAGCAGCTGGCGCAGCTTGCCGCGGCGCGGCGCCGCGCGGTCGGGCGGGCTGGCGACGATGACGCCGGTGGCGGCTGAGGCGGCGGCGGCCGCATCCAGCCAGAGATGGACGCCGCCCGAAATCAGCAGGAGGCCAAGCGCGACCGACAGCCCGTTCGTGACGTCGTGGCTGAGGGCGGTGCGCAGGCTTTTGCGCACCTGGGGACGGCCGGCCGTGCTCAGGCTCACGCGCCCGGATTGCCTTCGTTGGTCTCGGGGGCGCGCTTGACGCGGGTCAGCTTGCGGGGCGCTGCCGGCGCGGGTGCCGGCGCCTCGGCGGCGCCTTCGGCCTCGGCGTCGTCAGTGCCCAGGCCCACGGTGGAGCGGGCATAGATGTCGGCCGAGTCGTCGACACCGGCGGCGCGGCGGCTGGGGTCGACCGAGCGGATGCGCTCGGTGGCGGCCAGCTTGTCGTCCACGCCGGCGAACTTGGAGTACTTGCTCAGGATCGGCACCAGCTGGCCGTAGATGCGCGGCGTGCCGGCCAGCAGCTCGCGCTGGTCCAGGAACTCGCCTTCGCCGGTGAAGTTGCTGATCAGGCCACCCGCCTCGGTCACCAGCAGCGAGCCGGCGGCGGCGTCCCAGATGTTGAGGCCCGTCTCGAAGAAGGCCTCGGTGTAGCCGGCGGCCACATAGGCGAGGTCCAGCGCGGCGGCGCCGGGGCGGCGCAGGCCGGCAGCGCGGGGCATCAGGTCGGCCATGATGGCCAGGTACTGCTTGAAGTTGTCGCCCGTGCGGAAGGGGAAGCCGGTGGAGATCAGGCTCTCGGGCAGGCGGATGCGCTTGGACACGCGGATGCGCCGCTCGTTGAGGTAGGCGCCGCGGCCGCGCGACGCGGTGAACAGGTCGTTGCGCGTCGGGTCGTAGACCACGGCCTGCTCGATCTTGCCGCGCACCGACAGCGCGATGGACACGCAGTACACAGGAAAGCCGTGGATGAAGTTGGTGGTGCCGTCCAGCGGATCGATGATCCAGACGTACTCCGAATCGCGGGCGCCGTGCTCGCTGCCCGATTCTTCTGCCAGGATGCCGTGGCCGGGATAGGCCGTCAGCAGCGTCTCGATGATGATCGCCTCGGCGGCATGGTCCACCTCGGTCACGAAGTCGTTCACCTGCTTCTGCGAGACGCGCACCGCTTCGACATCGAGCGCGGCGCGGTTGATGATGGCGCCGGCGGCGCGGGCGGCCTTGATGGCCACGTTGAGCATGGGATGCAGGTTGGACGACATGGGTTGTGCGAGGAACGGGTGCGGGCCCGGCCCGCCAGAGACGCGTCCGGCGATGCGGACGGAAAAGAAGGCACGCATTTTAGCGGGGAGTGCGTTCGCCGCTCTACAATGAGAACAATTCTCAAAAAGTCTGCGATCGTCAGCCAGACCGTGCGCGCCGCCTGACGCGGTGCCCCCAGGTCCAGCCAGCGATGCGAAGTTGCCGCCTCCAGGTGGCAACGCTCGCGTGCCTTGCCTGGAGCCTTGTCCATGTTCCCGACCTGCCGGGCCGCTGCGGCGGCCCTCGTCCCGTGGCGCGATGCCGTGCCTTCCACCCTTCGCCGACGCGCGGCCGACCCCGGTGCGCGGCTGCCGCGTCCGCCGGTCCACGGGGGACTCGCAGTCCCGGCGAAGCCGGAGGCGGCCCGATGAGCGGCGCGCTGCCCCTCGCTCAGCAGTGGCTGGCCCGGACCTGGCAGGCCGGCCCTGTCGTTTCGCGCATCGCTGCGGCCGTGGGCGGCGGCTACGCGCTCGGCGCACTCACCAGCGTGGCCGCGCTCGCGCTGCCGGCCAGCCGCCCGCAGACGGTGCTAGGCGGTGCGCTGGCCAGCTTTGCCGTCTTCGCGGCGGCGGTGATCTGGGTGTTCGCGGCGCGCAGCGCCACGCGGGCCTGGGTCGGACTGTTGATCGCTGCGATGCCGTTGCTGCTGGCCAGCGTCTCGGTCTGGCGTTCGGGAGCGGCCGGATGAAGAAGCACGCCCCGCCCGCGCGCGGCCTGCGCCAACGCATGTCCGACCTGCACATCTGGGCCGGCCTCCTGGTCGGCTGGCTGCTCTACGCCATGTTCCTCACGGGCACGGTGAGCTACTTCAAGGAAGAGATCTCGCAGTGGATGCGGCCCGAGGTGCCGCACCGTGCCGACCGCCCCGACCTCGCCACCGTGGCCGAGCGCGTGACGGCCGGCCTGCAGGCGCGCGCCCCGGACAGCACGCAGTGGAGCTTCGCGCTGCCCGACGACCGCAATCCCCTGGCCGACGCCTTCTGGCGCAAGCCGGCCGCGCAGGGGCGCCGCGCCTTCGAAAGCGCCAGCTTCGACCCGCACACCGGCCAGGTGGTGGCGGCGCGCGAGACGCGCGGCGGCGAATTCTTCTACCGCTTCCATTTCCAGTTCCACTACATGCCGGTGCTGTGGGGGCGCTGGCTGGCCGGCATCTGCGCCATGTTCATGCTGGTGGCCATCGTGAGCGGGGTGATCACGCACAAGAAGATCTTCACGGACTTCTTTACCTTCCGCTGGGGCAAGGGGCAGCGCTCCTGGCTCGACGCGCACAACGTGCTGTCGGTGCTCGGGTTGCCCTTCCACCTGATGATCACGTACACCGGCTTGGTGACGCTGATGCTGCTGTACATGCCCTTCGGCGAGCAGGCGGCGTTCAAGACGCCGGCCGAGCGCCGCACGCTCAACGCCCAAATGAGCGCCTTCGTCCAGCCGCAGACGCCCAGCGGCCAGGCCGTAGCGCTCGCGCCCATCGGCCCCATGGTGCGACAGGCGCAAGCGCGCTGGGGTGCCGACGCCCTGGGGCGCGTGACCATCGCCAATCCGGGCGACGCGGTGGCGCGGGTGGTGGTCACGCGCGGCGACGAAGGCCGGGTGTCGGTCAGTCCGCAGTACATGCTCTTCGAAGGCAGCACCGGCCGCCTGCTGGAGGTCAGGGACCGTGTGGGCCCGGCCGCCGAAACCCGCGGCGTGATGTACGCCCTGCACCTCGGCCGCTTCAGCGATGGCGTGACGCGCTGGCTCTACTTCCTCGTCAGCTTGGCGGGCACCGCCATGGTGGGCACGGGCCTGGTGATGTGGACCGTCAAGCGTCGCGCCAAGCTGCCCGACCCGGCGCGACCCTATTTCGGCTTCTGGCTGGTGGAGCGGCTGAACATCGCCGCCATCGCCGGCCTGTCGATCGCCATGGCCGGCATGCTGTGGGCCAACCGGCTGCTGCCCGTCGGCATGGCGCAGCGCGCCGAATGGGAGGTCGACCTGTTCTTCATGGTCTGGGGGGCAACCCTGGCCTGGGCGCTGCTGCGGCCGGCCCGCCGGGCCTGGATCGAACTGCTGTGGACCGCCGCCGCCGTGCTGGCGCTGCTGCCGGTGCTGAGCTGGCTGACCACCGGTCGCCACCTGCTGGCCAGCCTTCAGGCGGGCGACGGCGTGTTCGCCGGCATGGAGCTGACGCTGTGGGCCCTCGCCGCGCTGCATGCGGTGCTGGCTCTGCGCACGATGCGGCACCAGGCCCGTCTGCCCAGGCCGCGGGCATCGGCGAAGGCGGCCGTCCCGCGGACGCCGGCCGATGGGCTGGCTGCCGAAGGGGGTCGCTGATGCACGCGCTGGTCACTGCACTGCTGCTCGCCGGTTTCGCGCTGCTGGCGGCAGCGATGGAGCGGCACCAGGACGACCTCTTCGGCCGGCCGCTGCCGGCCCGTCTCACCGCGCTGCTGCGGCTCGGAGGCAGCGCCGCGCTGCTGCTCGGTCTGGCCGCCGCCGTGCAGGCCTGGGGCTGGGCCGTGGGGCTGGTCGTCGGTTGCGGCCACCTGAGCGTCGCGGCCGGTGCGGTGGTGCTGGCGCTGGTGGCCTGGAACCGGCGCCACGGCCGCTGAAGGCGCGCGGCGGCATCACGGCCGCCGCCGCCATCCTCACTCCGCGATCCGGCTGCTGCTGTACTGCGGATCGGCCTGGATTTCCGCCTCGGTGAACGGCACCTTGAGCCACTGCTTGGCGCTGTAGCGCCGGGTGTAGTCGCCGTTGTGCGGCGAGGCCGGATCGTCCGATTGCGAGAAGGTCAGGAAGGTGTGGGCCTGGACCCCCGCCGCGTCGAACTGAACCACCTGCATGTAGCTGTTGCCGTTGGGGTCCCCGTCCATGCTGTAGCCGCCTTGCTCGATGCGCTGCTCGGAACAGGCGATGGTGAAGTAGCCGACATTGCCGCAGCCGCCATAGAGCGGGATGCGCACGCCGCCGCGGGTGGCGAACAGCGTCTCTCCCCGCGGCGCATTGAGCGCGAAGCCACTGGCCTGGATCGCCAGTGTGGCGGCGCCCATCGCCTGACGCAGGCTGGCGGCGGCCGCGGGCTGCAGGTCGCGCGGCGTGTTCAGCGGGTCGGCGGCGTCGAAGGGCACGGCCCACAGCGCGGCCGCGCCGAGCTTCTCGGCCCGGCGCCAGAACTCGTCCCATACATGCGCGCCGCGGGCGTCGGCGTTGCCGGTGGAATCCCAGTTGCGCAGTTGGTCGCAGGCGGCAGCGATGTCCACCGTGCGCGCCGGGGAATAGGTCTGGCCGGTGGCGGCATCGGCGCTCACGCTGACCGTGGTGGGCGCGGTGCAGGCCAGCGTCAGGGCCTGGCTCTTGACCAGCTCCGCGCTGAGCACGCGGCTGCCCAGCACCATGCGCTGCACGATGTCGGGCGTGGCGCGGTTGCCGGCATAGCCGTCGGTGCCGGCCAGTCGTGCGCGGGCCATCAGGTGGCCCATGCGGGTGCGCAGCGACTGCGCCTCCGTGCCGGTCGGGCCGATGATGGACGGATAACCCGTGAGTGGCGCGTCCGGGTTGGCCAGCCAGTAGCTGTCGTTCATGTTGGCGACGTAGTCGTCGCGCAGCAGCCCGGGCATCTGGGTGGCCGGCAGGGCCCCGGGCTGTGCGGCAGCGGGGTCGACCGTCCAGTTGCACGCCGAGCGCGAGCCGTCCAGCACGGGCACGCGGGGCAGGGCCGCCGCCAGCGCGGCGCTGAACGGCGTGGCGCAGGCCGAGAGCTGCGCCGGCGGCACATTGGGCATGGCGCCGATGTCGCCGTACCAGGCCTGGCTGCTGCCGCGGCCCACCGCCACGGTGTTCACCCAGGGGATGGACGATTCCTCCTTCTGGATGGCGATCAGCTCGTCCAGCGACTTCGCCGTGTTCCAGCGCATCCAGGTGCGGAACAGCCGGTAGTTGTCGGCATTGATGTCGCGGATGGCGAAGGCGCTGGTGGCCGACCACGCCAGCGCCGGGTTGAGCGTGCCCAGGTTGACCATGGGCCCGTACTCGCTGCGGTAGAGCGTGCGGGTGACGGGGGCGCCGTCCTTCACGGCGACGGTGATGCGCTGGGCCGTCATCTTCACCTTCTGGCCATCGCGCATATAGGCCGTGGGGTCGTCAGAGGCCAGCGTCAGCTGGAAGAAGCCGAAGCGGCGCGCCGTCGAGACTGTGTGGCTCCAGGCCACCCCGTTGTTGAAGCCGATGAGGATGACCGGGATGCCCAGGAAGGAGCTGCCGCTCACGTCCAGCTCGCCCGGGATGGTCAGCTGCGCCTGGTAGAAGCGGTCGGGCCCGCGCCAGTACCAGTGGGGGTTGCCGAACAGCACCGGCCCGCCGCCGGTGGCCGCGCCTCCGAAGCCGTACATGTTGCTGCCCACCCCGGACTCGCCGCCCACTTCGAGCGCGGGCGCCGCAATGTTCTGCGGGCGCAGCACGGCGTACTGCCGGGCAGGGCTGCGTAGCGTCCGGCGGGTGGTCGTGATGGGCGCCGGCGGCTGGGCGTTGGCGATGGCCGAAAGGAAGTTGCTGTAGCCGGCGGCAAAGTTGGCCTGGTACATCCGGCGCCACAGATCGGCGGTCGTGACCGTCGTGACCCAGGCCTGGTCGCGGCAGGCTGCGTGGCGACCGGGACTGCCGCCCGACTTCAGCTCGCGCACATAGCGGTTGTAGCCGGCGGTGAAGCCTTCCACCATCTGCAGCAGTTTGGCGGGCTGGGCCGCCATCACGGCCTGGATGCGGGCGTCGTCCATCACCTGGCGGTGGAAGAAGTCGGAGTCGATGTTCTTCGGACGGCCGATGGTGCCGCTGGTGGTCACCTGCGCATCCGCGCCCAGCCAGCGCGAGCGCTCGCCGCGGTAGGTGAGGAAGGCATCCGCCATCGTGCACAGCGCATCCTGCGCCTGGGCATAGCCGTAGCCGTAGCCCACGCCACCCCAGTCGGCGGCCTTGATGTGGGGAACGCCCAGCGCGGTGCGGCGGATTTCGGCCTGGTAGGCAGCCGCAGGCGCCGGGGCCGGCGAGGGGGCAGGCGCGGGCGCGGGAACGAAATGGCTGGTGCCGCCGCTGCCGCCACAGGCGGCCAGCGAGGCGATGGCAAGCAGGGTCAAGGGCCGCAGATGGCGGCCGAGCGAAGGGGTCACGGTGGTCTCCTGTTTCTTGTTGGCGGCGTCTTGGCACGCCAGCCGGCAGCGTAGGGTGTTGCGCATCCCGTGGCTTGTACATAGCCGCTATCCGGCGGGGCGGTCGCGAGCCCGTGCGGTCCGGACGCCCTCCGGTCGCCCGGTCCTGCGCGCGCGGGGGTCAGGCGGGCCAGGCGCGTGTGGCTGCGTCGTCCACCGAGAGTTGCACGCGGCGCGGGTCGGCGAGGAAGGAGGGCGCGAGGCCGAAGCAGGACTGGAAGGTCCGGCTCATGTGTGCCGAGTCCGAGAAGCCGCCGGCCAGTGCCACCTGGGTCAGCGGCGCGCCCTCGCGCATCTGCTGGATCGCGCGGCGGATCTTGGCCCACAGGGCATAGCGCGTCACCGACAGGCCGGCCTGCTCACGGAAGAGGTGCGTGAGCCGGTCGGCCGACAGGCCCGCGATCTCGGCCAATGCGGGCAGGGGACATGCCTGTGGATCGCGGCGGATGGCCGCAGCCACCCGGCAGACGCGCGGGTCGAGGTTGCGCGTGCCTCCCGGGGCTGGCGGCGCGGCGCTGCCGATGATCCGCCGCAACGCCTCATCGCACAGCGTCTGCAGTTGGCTTGCATCGAGCTGGCCGTGCACGGCCCCTTCGCATGGCTGCGCCAGAGGCGCGAGAAGGTCGGGCGCCAGCACGTGAATGCGATTGCCGCCGAGCCGTTTGGCCAACAGACGGTGGGGGAGTGCGGCGGGGTCGATGTTGAGCGACAACAGGCCCCAGCGGCTTGCGTCCAGGCGGCGGGCCACCAAGGGCGGCACCCAGGCGGCGCTGGCCTGTACCCGCTCGCCATGGCCGGACACCAGCGTGAAGCTCCGGCCGGGAGGTGCGATCAGCACCGTGCCGCTCGCGCGGGCGGTGAGGCCGGAGGCGATGGCGTGAGTGGCGTAGAGGAAGCGGTCTTCCCAGAGATGCAGGTGCGCGTCGGACACGGTGAAGGAGCGAAGCCCGCCCGGAGTGTGCGGTCGTGCCCCTTCCTGGTGCGTCGGCAGAAACCCCGGGGCCGGGGCTCCCGCGCGTCAGTCGCCGAAGGATGCGGCGAGCGGCACGTCGATGACGATGTCGCTGCGCGCCTCGGCCACGCAGGGCAGGATCCATCCCTCCGCCCGTTCCTCGCGTGTCACGCCGGGCCATTCGATGGTGTGCACCACCGAACCCTCGCGCACCTGGCACAGGCAGGTGCGGCAGGTGCCGTTGCGGCAGGAACTGGGCAGCACCACGCCGACGTCCTCGGCCGCGCGCAGCAGGCTTCGGCCGGCTTCGGCGTTGAAGCGCAGGCCCGAGGGCTGGATGAGGACGCTGTAGGACATGGCAGCAAGCAGGCGAGGGGCGCAGTGTAGGGCTGGGGCGGCCGCGGCCGGGCAGCGACAATGGCGGCCCGATTTTTTAGAAGTTCTGAATGTCTCCGTACGAAGTCTGCCCCGCTGAAACCCGTGACGCCCGTGCCATCGCCGAGATTCACGCCGCCGCCGCCCGGGCCGTCTATCAAGGCCTGGTGCCCGACGACCAGCTCGACGCGCTGGTCGCGCCCGGCACCCGCGAAGCCAAGTGGCGCCAGGCCATCGAATTCGCCGAGCCGCAGGTGCTGGTCGCCGTGCAGGGCGACCAGGTGGTCGGCTTCGTTGGCTTCGACCGCTCGCGCGATCCCAAGACGCCGCCCACCACCGGCGAGATCTGGGCGCTGTACGTGCACCCCGACCATTGGGGCAAGGGCGTGGCCCTGCAGCTGTGGGATGCCGCCACCGAAGGCCTGGAGGACGAGGGCTGCACCACCGTCACGGCCTGGGTGCCGCTGCGCAACGAGCGCGCCCTCAACTTCTTCGAGCATCAGGTCGGCTTCAAGCGAGACATGAAGACCGCCAAGACCACGGCGCTGAACAGCACGGTGCGCATCGAGGAAGTGCGGCTGAAGCGCACGCTGGGTTGACGTCTGCGCTGACGCAGGACCGGCACGCCGCCCCTTAGGCTCCAGCGCGCAGCGAGCTTGCGCTGTGCCCCTGACCGAGAACTCCCGCATGGCCTCCAGTCTCCTCCTGCTGCTCGACGACATCGCCACCGTGCTCGACGACGTGTCGGTGCTCACCAAGGTGGCGGCCAAGAAGACCGCCGGTGTGCTCGGCGACGACCTGGCACTCAATGCCCAGCAGGTGACGGGCGTGAAGGCGAACCGCGAGTTGCCGGTGGTCTGGGGCGTGGCCAAGGGCTCGCTGCTCAACAAGGCCATCCTGGTGCCGGCAGCGCTGGCCATCGCGTCGTGGCTGCCCTGGCTGATCACGCCACTGCTGATGGTGGGCGGCGCCTTCCTCTGCTTCGAGGGCGTCGAGAAGCTGGCCCACAAGTTCCTGCACAAGGGCGAAGATGCGCAGGCACGCCGCGAGCATGTGCAGGCCATGGTGGAGGGCGGCGCCGATCCGGCACAGCTGGAGAAGGACAAGATCAAGGGCGCCATCCGCACCGACTTCATTCTCTCGGCCGAGATCATCGTGATCACGCTGGGCGCAGTGGAAGGTCAGCCTTTCCTCACCCAGTTGACGGTGCTGGCCGCCATCGCGGTGCTGATGACCGTGGGCGTCTACGGCCTGGTGGCCGGCATCGTGAAGCTGGATGACCTGGGCCTGTGGCTGACCCGCCGTTCCGGGGCGCTGGCGCGTACCGTGGGCCGCGGCCTGGTGGGCATGGCGCCCTGGCTGATGAAGGCCCTGTCGGTGCTGGGCACGGCCGCGATGTTCCTGGTCGGCGGCGGCATCCTGGTGCATGGCGTGCCGGCGGTGGGCCATGCGGTCGAGGGCTGGGCCCACCAGTTCGGCGGGTTCCCGGGCATGCTGCTGGGGCTGTTGGCCAATGCGGCTATCGGCATCGTGGCCGGGGTTGTCGTGCTCGCGGCGGTCGAACTCGTCAAGCGGCTCAAGCGAGGTGCATGAGCGTCCCGGTGGGCATCGGATGCTGGGCTGGCGCTCAGCGGCGCCGGCGCCACAGCGCCACGCCCATCAGCGCCACGCCGAGGATCACCGCGAACCAGCCGACGGTCTGGGCGCCGCCGATCATCTCGCGCCAGCCCGGCGACTTGAGCCACATGGGCGCCAGCAGCACCACCACGCCGATGAAGGCGCACATGGCACCGCGCATCAGCATCTGGTCGTCGTTCTTCTTGGCCATGGAATGGGGTCTCGGAAGGGGAAGAAGCTGCCGTGCGGACGAAAAAAAGCGCGGACGTGCCGCGCTTTCGCCGTCTGGCAGGCCGATCAACCCTGGTGGGCGCGCTTGCCCGGGTTCTTCTTGCTGCGGGTGGCGGTGCCGCGTTCCAGGCTGCGCTTCTGCCCGCCGCCGCTGCGCATGACGATGGCGCCCGGCAGGGGCTTGGTGGCCTTGCGGTCGGCTTCGGTGACGATCTTGTTGCCCATGGTGAGTACTCCTTGCTGGACGAGGTGACGAAAATGCGAAACCCCGTATTGTGGCGCCTCGCGCCAGGCTTCTGGGCGCGCGACCCTGCAGGGGCTGCCGGATTGCGCTCCAATCGCGCGGCGGCGCCTGCGTCGCCACGCACTTTCCGCATGACTTTTCCTCGTCTCTCCCACCCCGCCTCGGCTGCTTCCTGCCTGGTCGCTGCGCTGTTGGCCGTCGCGATGGCCGGCATGGCGCCGGCCGCCCGGGCGCAGGCCGATGTGCGCGACTTTCCGGCCGCGGCGCTGCGGCTGCTGCAAGCCGAGCAGGCCGCCATCGACCGCGCCGTGGCCGAGCGCGACCGCGACCAGTTCGAGGTCTCCATGGGCCGCACCCTGGCCTTCACCGAGGCCTGGGACTTCAAGAGCCATGCCAATCCGGCCCTGGCGCCCTACGCCGCCTGCACCGAGGCCATTGCCGACCTGCACGTCGTGGGCCTGTGCCGCATGCTGCCCGCCGCAGAAGGCTGCAAGCCTTCGCCCGCGCCACAGCTGGCCGACAACATCAACCGCTGCCGACAACTGGCCACGCCATGAACACCACTGCTTCCCGCCCGCCGATCGAGATCGAGACCGGGCCCGATCCCCGCGCCACCGTGCTGCTGATGCATGGCCTGGGCGCCGATGGCAACGACTTCGTGCCCATCGTGCGCGAGATGAAGGAGGCATTGGCGCCCATCGGCCCGGTGCGCTTCGTCTTCCCCAACGCGCCGGTCCAGCCCGTGACCATCAACGGTGGCTATGCCATGCCGGCGTGGTACGACATCCTGGGCCCCGGCCGGCCTGAAGACGAGGCCGGCCTGCGCCAGTCCATGGCCACGCTCGAGGGCCTCCTGGCCCGTGAGCGCGAGCGCGGGATTCCCAGCGAGCGCACGGTGATCGCCGGCTTCTCGCAAGGTTGCGCGATGGCGCTGCTCACCGGTCTGCGGCATGCCTCGCCGCTGGCCGGCATCGTGGGCCTGTCGGGCTACCTGCCGCTGGCGGACCGCACGGCGGCCGAGCGTCATCCGGCCAACCAGGCCACGCCGATCTTCCTGGCCCACGGAACGCGCGACAACGTCGTGGTGCTGCCCCGGGCCGAGCATGCGCGTGACACGCTGCTGGGTCTGGGCCACGCGGTCGAATGGCACGCCTACCCCATGGAGCACAGCGTGTGCATGGAAGAAATCGGCGACATCGCCGCCTTCCTGCAGCGCGTTCTTGCCTGAGTCAACGCAACTGCCGCACGAGGACGAGGGGCCCTGAAAAGGGCGAGAGGACCCTCGGCGGCAGGACTCGGCGGCCGGTGTTACCGTCCGCCCCGAACCCCAGATTTGAGACGATGCACATGAACAGACTTCAACAACGTCTGGGCGGCCTGGCGCCGACCCGGCTCCAGGGCATCCGTCGCGGCATCGAGAAGGAAAGCCTGCGCGCGCAGCCGGATGGCAAGCTCGCGCTCACGCCGCATCCGGCCGCGCTGGGCAGCGCGCTCACGCATCCGCACATCACCACCGACTTCAGCGAATCGCAACTCGAGCTGATCACCGGCGTGCATGCCGACGTCGACGCCTGCCTGGCCGAATTGACCGAGGTGCACCAGTTCACCTACCGCGTGCTGCGCGAAGCCTGCGGCGAGGAAATGATGTGGGTCTCCAGCATGCCCTGCGGCCTGCCGTCGGACGAGACCATTCCGCTGGGTCGCTACGGCACCTCCAACGTTGGGCGCGCCAAAAGCGTCTACCGCATGGGCCTGGGCCATCGCTACGGCCGGCGCATGCAGACCATCTCGGGCATCCACTACAACTGGTCCATGCCCGAGGTGTCGAGCGAGGACTACTTCGCGCTGATCCGCAACTTCCGCCGGCAGGCCTTCCTGCTGCTGGTGCTGTTCGGCGCTTCGCCGGCGGTGTGTGCGAGCTTCGTCGAAGGCCGGCCGCATGCGCTCGAGCCCATCGGCGAATACACCATGCACAAGCCCCATGCGACGTCGCTGCGCATGGGACGCCTGGGCTACCAGAGCGAGGCGCAGGCTTCGCTCTTCGTGAGCTACAACGGACTCGATGGCTACGGCGCCTCGCTGGCCGATGCGCTGACGCGGCCCTATGCACCCTACGAGGCCATCGGCGTGCGCAATCTGGGTGGCGAGTACAACCAACTCGCCACCACGCTGCTGCAGATCGAAAACGAGTTCTACGGCACCATCCGGCCCAAACGCGTCATCTTCCCGGGCGAGCGGCCGTTGCATGCCCTGCGCGAGCGTGGCGTGGAGTATGTGGAAGTGCGGCTGATGGACCTCGACCCCTTCGAGCCCGTCGGCATCAGCGCCCAGACCATGCGCTTCCTGGACGTGTTTCTGCTCCAGTGCCTGCTGCGCGAGAGCCCGCCCGACAGCCGCGACGAGATCGTCGAGATGAAGCACAACCAGCACCTGGTGGCCGAGTCCGGCCGCCAGCCCGGCCTGACGCTGCGCCGCGGCGGGCAGGAGGTGCTGCTGGCCGACTGGGGCCGCGAGATCCTGACCGAATGCCGGCCCATCGCGGAAGCCATGGATGCGGCGCTGGGCGGCGGCGATGCACATGCACGCGCGGTGGAGGCCGCCATTCAGTCGCTGGCGCAGCCCGACACGCTGCCGTCAGCCCGGGTGCTGCAAGCCATGGCGGCCTCGCATGCGGACTCCTTCACCGGCTTCGCGATCGAGCGTTCGCGCCAGGCGCAGCTCGCCTTGCTGGACATGCCCTGGACGCCCGAGCAGCAGTCCCGCTATGAGGCCATGAGCGCCGACTCGGTCCAGGCCCAGCGGCAGATCGAGGCCGCCGACACGATGCCCTTCGAGGAATACCGCCAGCAGTACACCTCGCCGGGCCGGCTCGGGCTGCGGCCGGTCAAGGGCGACGTGCTGCTCGCCATCTGAGCGGCTGGGCGCGAGCGCCCCTGTTCTCCCAGTCACGAATCCGTCACAACCCTGAGCGCCAATCGGGGCCGCCTGCCGCACGGTGCGCAGGCCACAACGACGGATGAAGATGAGCAAGAGAACACGACATGCAATGAGGGGTTGGGCGGCGATGGCGGGTGCAGGCCTGCTGCTGGCGGCCTGCGGCGGCGGTGGCGGTAGCAGTGCCTGGGTGCCGGTCACCGGCACTTCGTCGAGCGGCGGCAGCACCGCGGGCAGCGGCAACACCGGCACGGGCACCTCGACGCCCACCGCCACGACCGGCTTCTTCCTCGATGCCGCCGTCGAAGGCCTGGACTACCAGGCCGGCAGCGCCGCCATTGCGCAGACCGATGCGCAGGGTCGCTTCCAGTGCAAGCCGGGCGAGACCGTGCGCTTTCGCGCCGGTGCGCTCGAACTCGGCAGCGCCGCATGCGGCAGCGTGGTCACCCCGCTCACCCTGGCTGGCCTGGCCAACGGCGCCGTCGGCGTGCAGGCCGATGCCGTGGTCAATCGCCTGCTGGCGCTGCAGTCGCTCGATGACGATGGCGACCCGTCCAACGGCATCCGTCTGACCTCCGAGCTCAAGGCACGCCTCAAGGCCGGCGCGCTCGACTTCTCGGCCACGGCCGCCGACTTCAACACGTCGCTGCAGACGCTGCTGGCCGGCCTGTCGGCACCCTGGGCGGCACGCACCGTGGACGACAGCCGCCGCCTGCTGGCGCGCGAGCATTTCGAGAACACGCTCGCCGCGGCCATCGGTACGCCGGTGGCCTTCCCGTACACGCAGACCAATGCCCTGGGCACGCTGGGCGTGAGCGTGACGCGCTATCAACTGATGGCCGACGGCAAGTACTACGTGCCCTATGAAGGCACGCAGGCGGCCGTGCGGGCCGACTTTCCCATGGGCTTCCTGCCCGCCTATGGCTCCGGCCTGGCTTTCAAGGGCAAGGCCGACGACGGCGCGCTGGAGTTCTATGCCGTGACCGACCGTGGCCCCAATGGTGACGGTCCCACGGTGCCGGTGCCCGGCGACAGCAGCGGCGCGACCAGCGTCAGCAAGGTCTTCCCGGCGCCGTCGTTCGCGCCCAGCTTCGGCCTGATCCGCGTCGGCAAGGGCGGCGCCGTGCTGGCCTCGAGCACGCCGCTGCGCGTGGATGCGCAGACCAAGGCCACGGGCCTGCCGCCCAAGGCGGGCAGCGTGGGCTCCACCGGCGAGATCCCGCTGACCGACACCTATGTCTTCGATGCGACCAAGTCCGGCTTCGATGCCAACGGGCTCGACCCGGAATCGATGGTGTACGACAAGGCCCGCAACGTGCTGTGGACCAGCGACGAATACGGCCCCTTCGTTGCCCGCGTCAACATCGCCACCGGCGTGATCGAAAAGAAGTACGCGCCGGGCAACGGCCTGCCGGCCATCTTCGCCAAGCGGCGGCTGAACCGCGGCATGGAAGGCCTGACGCTCGATGTGGCCACTGGCCGGCTGCATGGCTTCCTGCAGAGTCCCATCGATCCCAAGGACGCCAACGGCAAGTCGCTCAAGGCCAAGCCGCCGGGCGGCAGCAACACCGACGTGCGCCACATCGCGAAGTTCGCGCGCTGGGTGGAATTCGATCCGGCGACGGAGACCTCCAAGTCCTATGCCTATCCCATCGATGGCTCGGCCTACGACAAGGACCGCACCGGCAACGCCAAGCTGGGCGACGTGGTCAGCCTGGGCAACGGGCGCTTCATCGTCATCGAGCAGGGCGCGCGCAAGAGCGACGGCAAGGTGATGAACAAGCTGATGCTGGTGGTGCTGCCGGCCGGCGCGACCGACATCGCCGCCATGGACGAGAACCTGGAGATCAGCAGCATCATCCAGGCCGCCTCCAACGGCGTGAGCTACGCGGGCGTGGTGCCGATGCAGAAGACCGAGCTGCTGGACCTGAATGCGCTGGGCTGGCTGGCCGAGAAGGCCGAAGGCCTCGCGCTGGTGGACGACAACACGCTGGCCCTGGTCAACGACGACGACTTCGGCCTGTCGACGGTGCTGCTGGACGCCAACGGCAACAAGGTCGACGGCAGCGTCGAGGACTGCACCTTCGACGCCAGCGGCCACATCGTCAGCGGCTGCCCGAGTGGCGTGGTCAAGGCCCGCATCACGCGCGGCAGCGACCTGGAGCGGCCCACGCGCGTCTGGCTCATCAAGCTGGACCGCGCGCTGTCGGGGCTGCGACTGCCGAGTTGATCCTGTGGGCAGAGCCGGGGTTCACTCCCTCTCCCCTTGCGGGAGGGGCCCCACGGCGGCCCATGACGACCGCCTTGCGGCCAGGACTTGTCGCAGGACCCTTGCGGTCCTCCCGGCCTTCAGCCTGCCCGGGTCGGCCATCCCTGCAGATGCCGCTCGGCCAGCTGCGTCAGCGCGGCCATCCAGTCCGCGTCCTCGTTCAGGCAGGGGATGTAGTGGAAGGCCTCCCCGCCCGATTCGAGGAAGGCCTCGCGGGCCTCCATGGCGATCTCTTCCAGCGTCTCCAGGCAGTCGGCCGGAAAGCCCGGGCACATCACGTCCACGCTCTTCAGACCCTGCTTGGCCAGCTCGCGCAAGGTGGGCTCGGTGTAGGGCTGCAGCCATTCGGCGGCGCCGAAGCGCGACTGGAAGGTGGCGCGCCAGGCGTCGGCGGGCAGGCCCAGCCGTGCGGCCAGCAACTCGGCCGTGCGCAGGCATTGCTGCTCGTAGGGGTCGCCCAGCTTGATGTTGCGCGCCGGGATGCCATGGAAGCTCATCACCAGCATGGCACCGCGTCCGTGGGCCTGCCAGTGGCGCTCCACGCTGCGGGCCAGGGCGTCGATGTAGGCCGGGTCGTCGTGGTAGTCGGCCACGAAGCGCAGCTCGGGCACGCGCCGGGCCCGGCCGCACCAGGCGTTGACGGCGTCGACCATGCTGGCCGTGGTGGTGCCCGAGTACTGGGGATAGGCCTGCAGCACCAGCACGCGATGGATGCCGGCGTCCGCCAGCTGCTGCAGCCGCGTCTCGACCGAAGGTTCGCCATAGCGCATCGCGTGCATCACCTGCACCTGCCCGTGTCCCGCCTGCGCGAGGCCATCACCGAGCAGCCGGGACTGCGCTTCGGTGTGCACTGCCAGCGGCGAGCCTTGCGGCGTCCAGACGGTGGCGTACTTGGCCGCGGACTTGGCGGGGCGCACCCGCAGGATGATGCCGTGCAGGATCGGCAGCCAGGCGGCGCGTGGGATCTCGACCACGCGCGGATCGCCCAGGAACTGGGCCAGATAGGGCCGCACGGCGGCGGCGGTGGGGGCGGCCGGCGAGCCCAGGTTGCACCAGAGGACGGCCGCGCCGGCGGAAGGGGACGAAGGAGGCATGCGGTATTCTGGTGCATGCCCGAGACATTCACGGCCGGCCTGGACTTGCCGCGCATCGCCGCCATCACCCTGGACCTGGACGACACCCTGTGGCCCGTGTGGCCGACCATCGAGCGCGCCGAAGGCGTGCTGCATCAATGGCTGCAGCAGCATGCGCCACGCACGGCCGAACTGGTGGCCTCGCCAGCCGAACTGCGCGCGCTGCGCATCGCCACCGAGAAGGAGCGCTCCGACCTCGCGCACGACCTGGCCGCCCTGCGGCGAGAATCGATCCGCTTGGCCCTGCGCCGCGCCGGCGAGGACCCGGCCCTGGCTGAGCCCGCCTTCGAGGTCTTCTATGCCGAGCGCCAGCGCGTGGTGCTGTACGAGGACGCGGCCCCGGCGCTGGACTGGTTGGCCGCACGCTATCCGCTGGTCGCGGTCTCCAACGGCAATGCCGACCTGGCCCTCACCGGCGTGGACCGCTGGTTCCGCGGCGGGTTGAGCGCCTACCGCTTCGGCGTCGCCAAGCCGCATGCGGCCATCTTCCATGCCGCGGCCGCGTCGGTGGACGTTTTGCCGGAGCAGGTGCTGCATGTGGGCGACGATGCGGCGCTCGATGTGACCGGCGCCCTGAACGCCGGCATGCAGGCCGCCTGGCTGGTGCGCGACGAGCGGCCATGGGCCGAAGGCGCCCGGCCCCAGCTGATCGTGCCCGACCTGCGTGCGCTGTGCGTGGCGCTCGGCGCCTCGGCCGACCTGCGCTGAGCCGCGAGCTGCACTCCGGGCAATCCCGAGGATTCCTTGGGGAACCTTTGCGCCACGCAGGCGCACCCACTGGCGGCCGCGGCGAGACGCGGCCACTTTTTTTCCATTCACACCTCTTTGGACAAAGGACCGATTCCGATGATGTTTGCCCCCGCCCTGCGCCTTTCGACCCCACGCCTCGTGCTCATGCTGCTGCTGATGCTGGCCACCGTGTCGAGTGCGTGGGCCAGGGAAATGGTGAGTGCCGCGCGCGACGGCACCATGCTTCGCGCCGGCCCCGGAACGAAGCATGAGGCACGCTGGAGTGTGGACCGCGGCTACCCGCTGGAAGTGCTGCGCCGCCAGGGTGGCTGGCTGCAGGTGCGCGACTTCGAGGGCGACCGCAGCTGGGTGGCACGCTCGGTCACCACCCGCCAGCGGCATGTGGTGTCGACGGCCGGCCGGCTCAACATCCGTGCCACCGCCAGCCTGAAGGCGCGCATCGTGGCGGTCGCGGAATACGGCGAGGTGCTGCGCGTGACGGGCAGCCAGGGCGACTGGCTGAAGGTGCGCAGCAGCCACGGCCGCGTGGGCTGGGTGTCGAAGAAGCTGACCTGGGGCTATTGAAGCGCCGCAGCCGCGGCCAACCCGCTGCGGGCTGCGCCTTCGAGCGTGGCAGGGTAGGGGCCTTCGACATGGTCGCCACAGGCGAGCAGTCCGGGCGCCACCGCCATCGCGGGCCGGACGAGCCCTGGCCGGCAGGCAAAGGTGGCACGCTTCTCGACCACCGTGAGCACGGGTTCCAGCCCCCGCCAGCCGAGTTGCGCGGCCGCCTGGGCCAGGACCTGGGCGGTGAGTGTTTCCCGGCCGACGCTGCACGCACTGCAGACGAAAGCGGCCATCGCCGCGTGGCCGCGCAGCCGCTGCAGGTCGAAGACGAACTGCGCCGGCTGATCGGTGCCCGCAGACAGGGCGCGCAGCGGCGTCCCCTCCGCGAGGCCCGGCGCGTGTCGCAGGTAGACAGTGCCGATGGGCACATGGTCCAGCGCGCGCGCCGCAGCGGCCCAGGCGGGCGCGATGCTCTCGGCCAAGCGTGCGCCTTCCCAGGCGGAAGTCGCCAGCACGATCCGATCGAACGCTTCGCCGTCGATGCGCCATCCCCCGGCCGCCCGCGCGAGTCCATCGACCCGGGTGCCAAGGCGGAGCGTCGTCCCTTGTGCGTCCAGCCAGCCGGCTGCCGCATCGGGCAGCAGCGCGCCCAGATCCACGCGTGGCAACAGCAGGTCGGCACCGCCGCGTTCGCCGAACAGGGCATCGCGCAGCACGCGCAGGAAGACGGTGCCGCTGGCTTCATGCATGGGCGTGTTGAGCGCGGACACGCACAGCGGCTCGACCAGCAGTTGCTGCACGGCCGGCGCCAGGTCGCTGCAAAGATCGGCGACGCTGGCGGAGGGATCGCAGGCGAAGCCGGCGCGGCGCCAGCGCGCCGCCGTGCGCAGCAGCGAGAGCTTGTCGCGCCAGGTCCATCCGCGGGCGGTGGCGATGGCGACGGCCAGGTCCAGCGGCGGTGGCAGTCGGGCGGGCACCTTCAACCCGCGGCCGTCGGCATGGCGCAGGTCGAGCGGCTGGCGCTCCAGCACGGCCTCGGGCGAGATGCCCAGCTCGCGCATCAGGCCCAGCGTCGCGGTGTAGGCACCGATCAGGATGTGCTGGCCGTTGTCCAGTGGTAGGCCGTTGGCCTCGACGCGGCGCGCCCGGCCGCCGAGCTGGCGGGCACTTTCGAAGACGGTGACGCGGGCGCCGGCCCGCGTGGCGGCCACGGCACAGGCCAGACCCGCCCAGCCAGCGCCGATGACGGCGAGCTTCATGCGGGCCCGCGCAGCGACAGAGCCACCCCGGCGCCTGGCGCCATGCCGTGCGGTGAGCGCGGGGCGGCCTTCACAGCCGGCCCAGCGCCTGCACCTTCCACGCCAGCCACAGCTTGCGCAGCGGCGTCAGGCCGATGCGCTGGTCCAGCACCTTGAAATCCTCCGACTCGATCTCGCGCAGCAGCGTGCGGTAGATGCTGGCCATCATCAGACCGGGCTTCTGGCTGCGGCGGTCGGCGGCCGGCAGCAGTGCCAGCGCCTCGTCGTAGGCGGCATGCGCGCGCTGCGCCTGGAAGCGCATCAGCGCCACGAAGCGCTCGGAATGCACGCGGCCCAGCACCTCGTGCGCCTTGACGTCGAACTGCTGCAGCTCATTGACCGGCAGGTAGATGCGGCCGCGCCGCGCGTCCTCGCCCACGTCGCGGATGATGTTGGTGAGCTGCAGCGCCAGCCCCAGCTTGTGGGCGTAGGCGGTGGTGGCGGGGTCGGACTGGCCGAAGATGCGCGCCGCCACCTCGCCCACCACGCCGGCTACCAGGTGGCAGTAGCGCGCCAGGCCGGGGAAGTCGAGATAGCGCGTCTGCTGCAGGTCCATCTCGCAGCCTTCGATCACCTGCTGCAGCTGCACGGCCTCGATGCCGAAGGTGGCGGCATGCGGCATCAGCGCCTTCATGGCGGGATGGCGCGGCTCGTTGGCGAAGGCCTGGGCCACCTCGGTGCGCCACCAGGCCAGCTTGGTGGCGGCCACGCCAGGGTCGGTCACCTCGTCGACCACATCATCCACCTCGCGGCAGAAGGC
This sequence comes from Pseudacidovorax intermedius, assembly GCF_003350475.1. Lineage (GTDB taxonomy): Bacteria > Pseudomonadota > Gammaproteobacteria > Burkholderiales > Burkholderiaceae_C > Xenophilus > Xenophilus intermedius. The sequence goes on along the minus strand of NZ_QQAV01000004.1, from coordinate 87,231 downwards.
ATAGAAGGCGGTGATGGCCGCGCGGCGCTCCGGTGGCAGGAAGAGGAAAGCGTAATAGAAGCTGCTGCCCGAGGCGGCGGCCTTGTCCTGGACGTATTGCTCGGGGGTGCTCATTGGGCGCAGGCGGCTCGGAGGGGGCGGGTCATTGGGCCGGCGATTGTCGGGGATCGCCATGACGATGCCGCCGGCCGTGCGGCGCGGCGGATCGGGCGCCTCGGCGGCGGCGTGCGGGGCGCGCCTGCCGGGGCTCAGGCCCGCATGCGCAACGCGCGCCAGAGCAGTCGCGGCGCGTCCGCCTTGCCGACCGTGGGCCGCCGGCGGAAGCTGTCGAAGCCCTGGGCCTCGATCTTGTCGAGGATGGCGAGTCCGCCCTGCACCACCATCCGCAGCTCCCAGCCGATGCGCCCGGGCAGGCGGTGGACCAGCGGCGCGCCTTCGCGCATCAGCGCGCGCGCCCAGTGCACCTCGTCGGCGACCAGCGCCAGGGCCACGGGCGGCGGTGCGGCACTGGCCAGCGGCGCGAAGCGGGCGAAGTCGGCCCGCTGCAGCCCATGCGCGGCGCAGTCCGCGAGCGGCAGGTACAGGCGGCCGCGCCGCAGGTCCACGCCCAGGTCCTGCCAGAAGTTGACGAGTTGCAGGGCGCTGCAGATGGCATCGCTCTGCCGCAGGGCCTGGGTGTCGTGCACGCCGTACAGGTGCAGCAGCAGCCGCCCCACCGGGTCGGCGGAGCGGCGGCAGTAGTCCAGCAACTCGGCGCGGTCGGCATAGGCGCGGGCGTCGCGGGTGAAGGCGATGTCCTGGGCGAAGGCGTCGAGCAGGTCGGCCAGTAGCCGATGGGGCAGGGCGAAGCGGCGCACTTCATGGGCCAGCGGCCCGAAGACCTGGGGCCAGCGTGCCGAGGGGGTCGCAGCCGCGAAGACGGCGTCCAGGTCCGCGTGATAGGCGCTCAGCTCGGCGAGCCGCTGCGCCGGCGTGGCATCGCCTTCGTCCGCGATGTCGTCGGCGGTGCGGGCAAAGTGGTAGATGGCGGCAATGGGCGGCCGCAGCCGCGGCGGACACAGCCACGACGCGACGGGGAAGTTCTCGTAATGGTCGGGCGCCGCGGCCTGGGTAGGCATCGGCGATGCGGGGGCGGGAGGCATCCGGGCATTGTGCGCGGCACCTGTGGCTTTCCTGACCGCGCGCCGACTTCCCACCTTGGTCCGACCCGGCGCAGCGCTATGCTGCCCCCCAGCCCGACTTCCCTCACGCCCCATGGCTTCCGCTCCTGCCGTTCCCGTGCCCCAGGGCGCCTCCGCTTCCGCCCATCCCGCCGGCCCGGCGCTCATGGTGGCGGCACTCGGCGTGGTGTTCGGCGACATCGGCACCTCGCCCCTCTATGCCTTCAAGGAGACGCTGAACTCGGAGCATGGCGTGGCCTTCACCACGGGGGCCGTGCTGGGCCTTCTGTCGCTGATCTTCTGGGGCCTGATGGTGGTGGTGACGCTCAAGTACGTGGTCTTCGTGCTGCGGGCGGACCACGACGGCGAAGGCGGCATCCTGGCGCTGCAGGCCCTGGCCCGCCATGCGGCTGGCTCGCCCGACCGGCGGGGGCGCACGCATCCCGCCATGGTGACGGCCACCATCGGCCTGGGCTTGCTGGGCGCCGCCATGTTCTATGGCGACAGCCTGATCACGCCGGCCATCTCGGTGCTGTCCGCGGTGGAGGGCCTGGAAGTGCAGGCGCCCGCGCTGCAGCGCTGGGTGATTCCGCTCACGCTGGTGATCCTGGTGCTGCTGTTCATGGTGCAGCGCCGCGGCACCGGGGCGGTGGGCAAGGTGTTCGGGCCGGTGATGCTGCTGTGGTTCGGCACACTCGGCGTCAGCGGGGCGATGCAGGTGATCGAGCAGCCCGCCGTGCTGGAGGCGCTGGACCCGCGCCATGCGGTGCGATTCCTGGTCGAGCACCGGGCCCAGTCGCTGGCCGTGCTGGGGGCGGTGTTCCTGGCCTTCACCGGCGGCGAGGCGCTGTACGCCGACATGGGCCACTTCGGCGCGCGGCCGATCCGGCTCGCCTGGCTGCTGATCGCGCTGCCGGCCCTGGTGCTCAACTACTTCGGCCAGGGCGCGCTGGTGCTGGCCGATCCACAGGCGGTGGACAACCCCTTCTTCCGGCTCTTCCCGTCCTGGGCGCTGCTGCCGGTCGTGGGCCTGGCCGCCATGGCCACCGTGATCGCCTCGCAGGCGGTGATTTCTGGCGCTTTCTCGCTGACGGCGCAGGCGATGCGGCTGGGTTACCTGCCGCGCATGCGCGTCGTGCAGACCTCCGGCGAATCCATCGGGCAGGTCTACGTGCCGGTGATCAACTGGCTGCTGATGGTGGGCGTGCTGTTGCTGGTGCTGGGCTTCCGCAGCTCGAGCGCGCTTTCGGCCGCCTACGGCATCGCCGTGTCGATCACCATGGTCACCACCACGCTGCTGGCCGGGCTGGTGGCCTGGCGGCTGTGGCACTGGAACCGCGTGGCGGTGCTCCTGGGCGTCATCGTCTTCGTGGGGGTGGATCTGGCCTTCGTCGTGGCCAACACGCTCAAGGTGGCCGACGGCGGCTGGCTGACGCTGGCCGTGGCGGTGGTGGCGATGGTGCTGTTCAGCACCTGGGCCAAGGGCGTGCGGCTGACGCGCGCCGAGCTGGTGGCCGAGCTGATTCCGCTGCCAGATTTCGTCGATTCGCTGGTGCTGGAGATGCCCTTCCGCGCGCGCGGCACGGCTGTCTTCCTCACGGCCGATGCGCTGTCGGTGCCGCATGCCCTGTTGCACAACCTGCACCACAACCAAGTGTTGCACGAGCAGGTCTTCGTGATGCAGATGCTGGCTTGCGAGACGCCGCGCGTGCCGGCGCGCGAGCGCATCGAGGCGCAGAACCTGGGCCACGGCATCTGGGCGGTGAAGGTGCGCTACGGCTTCATGGAGCCGCCGAACGTCCCGGAGTTCGTGCGCATGCTGGCCTACCAGAAGGGGCTGGCGGTGGAGTCGATGGCCACCTCGTATTTCATCTCCCGCGCCTCCCTGGGCCGGCGGCGGCTGCCGGCGTTCAGCGGCATGCGGCAGGCGCTGTTCAGCTGGCTGCAGCGCAACGCCGGCCGCGCCTCGGACTACTTCCATCTGCCGGAGAACCGGCTGGTGGAAATGGGTCAGCGCCTCTAGCGCCTTTCCTTCCCCCTCCGCTCGACTGGCGGCCGGCCGGCCGCTGCGCGTTGCGTCGGAGCGATTGACAGCCCGAAGGCCCTTCCCCGAAGATTGCTGACTCGTCGGTCATTAATTGTGGCCGGTGCCTCAACCCCTTGTTCCGCCGCCCGCTCACGGCCGGCGCCAGGCCATGCCTCATACGACTACCAACCGGGCTCCGCGGGGCCTCGTGCCGGGATTCCTCGCGCTCGGCGCCTTTGCGGCCCTCCTCGCAGGCTGCTCGCGCCAGCCGGCCCAGGAGGAACCCGTGCGCGCCGTCAAGCTGATGACGGTGGCGGTCACCCCCTTTGCGAGCGAGCCCGAATTCGCCGGCGAGGTGCGCGCGCAGGTCGAATCGCGCCTGGGCTTCCGCGTCGGCGGCAAGGTGCTGCGGCGGCAGGCCGAGCTGGGCCAGCGGGTGAAGGCGGGCCAAGTGCTGGCTGAGCTGGACCCGCGCGACCTGCGCCTTTCCGTGGAGGCCGCCCAGGCCCAGGCCAGTGCCGCGCGTACCCAGCGCGACCTGGCCGAGGCTGACCTCGCGCGTTACCGCGAACTGCGCGCCAAGAACTTCATCAGCGCTGCGGAGATGGAACGCCGCGAGGCCAGCTTCAAGTCCGCCCAGGCACAGTTCGACCAGTCGCGGGCGCAGCTCAGCGCCCAGGGCAACCAGGCCGGCTATGCCGTGCTGACCGCCGATGCGCCGGGCATCGTGACCGCGGTCGACGCCGAGCCCGGCCAGGTGGTGGCGGCCGGCACGCCGGTCGTGCGGGTGGCGCTGGACGGCCCGCGCGATGTCGTCTTCGCCGTGCCGGAGGACCGTGCGCCGCAGGTGCGCATCGGTTCCGCCGTGGCGGTGCGCGGCTGGTCGCCCGGCACCGAGACGCTCGAAGGCCGCGTACGCGAGGTGGCCGCCAGCGCCGACCCCGTCACCCGTACCTACACCGTGAAGGTGGCGGTCGACGCCGCGCAGGCGCCGGCGCTGGGCGCCACCGTCTATGCCAAGCCGCGCGCGCTGTCGCTGGCTGGCACACCCGTCATCAAGCTGCCGACCAGCGCGCTGCGCCAGGAAGGACCGGGCTCGGCCGTCTGGGTGCTGGATCCGGCCAGCATGACGGTGAAGTCGCAGCCAGTGGAAGTCGCCACGGCCGACGGCAACGAAGCGGTGATCGCCAAGGGCCTGGCGCCCGGCATGCAGGTGGTCACGGCCGGGGTGCATGTGCTCGCGCCGGGGCAGAAGGTGACGGTCTACCGGGACCGCTATGCCACGCAGGAGGGCGGCGCATCTGTCGCCCCGGCGGCGGTCAAGGCCGGCAGCGGAGCCCGCTGATGTCCGCCGCCCCGTCCGAGAAGCCCTCGGGCTTCAACCTTTCCGCCTGGGCGCTCGACCATGCGCCGCTCACGCGCTACCTGATGGTGGTGCTGATGGTGCTGGGCTTCGCGGCCTACTTCCAGCTGGGGCAGGACGAGGATCCGCCCTTCACCTTCCGCGCCATGGTCGTGCGCACCTATTGGCCCGGCGCCACCGCGCAGCAGGTGGCCGAGCAGGTCACCGACAAGATCGAGCGCACGCTGCAGGAAGTGCCCTATGCCGACAAGATCCGCAGCTACTCCAAGCCCGGCGAGTCGCAGGTCGTCTTCGAGCTGAAGGACGCGGCGCGGCCTTCGGAGGTGCCGCAGGTCTGGTACACGGTGCGCAAGAAGATCGGCGACATGCGCTACACGCTGCCCGGCAACATTCAGGGGCCGTTCTTCAACGACGACTTCGGCGACGTGTACGGCGTGATCTACGCGCTGCGGGGTCAGGGCTTCAGCCCGGCCGAGCTCAAGACCGTGGCCGACGACCTGCGCCTGCGCCTGCTGCGCGTGAAGGACGTGGCCAAGGTCGAGCAGTTCGGCGTGCAGGACGAGAAGGTCTTCGTCGAGGTCTCGCAGAAGCGGCTGGCCCAGATGGGTCTGGACCTCAATGCCGTGCTGCAACAGCTCGGCGCCCAGAACGCGGTGGAGAGCGCCGGCACCATCCGATCGCCGCAGGACGTGCTGCAGGTGCGCGTCGGCGGCCAGTTCACCGACCTCGACCAGCTGCGCGCCATGCCCATCCGCGGCAGCTCGGGCAACCAGCTGCGGCTGGGCGACATCGCGCGCGTGGAGCGCGGCTATGTCGATCCACCCAGCGTCAAGGTGCACTACCAGGGCGATCCGGTGATCGGGCTGGGCATCTCGATGATGAAGGGCGGCGACATCATCGCGCTGGGCAAGGCGCTGCAGGAGACGGTCGCCCAGGTCAACACCCAGCTGCCCGCCGGCATGCGGCTCGACCAGGTGCAGGACCAGCCGGCGACGGTGGCCACCTCGGTCAACGAGTTCGTCAAGGTGCTGATCGAGGCGGTGGTCATCGTGCTGGGCGTGAGCTTCATCGCGCTGGGACTGCACAAGGGCGGACGCTTCGGCTGGCACATCGACTGGCGGCCCGGCCTGGTGGTGGGCATCACCATTCCGCTGGTGCTGTCGGTCACCTTCCTGGCGATGAACTACTTCGGCATCGGGCTGCACAAGATCTCGCTGGGCTCGCTGATCATCGCCCTGGGCCTTCTGGTGGACGACGCCATCATCGCGGTGGAGATGATGGTGCGGAAGATGGAGGAGGGCTACGACAAGCGCCGTGCCGCCACCTTCGCCTACGACGTGACGGCCATGCCGATGCTCACCGGCACGCTGATCACGGCGGCGGGCTTCCTGCCCATCGGCATCGCCAAGTCGACGACGGGCGAATACACCTTCGCGATCTTCGCGGTGACGGTCATCGCGCTGCTGCTGTCGTGGATCGTGTCGGTGTACTTCGTCCCCTACCTCGGCACGCTGCTGCTCAAGGTCAAACCGCACGACCCCGACGCGCCTCCGCACGAGCTCTTCGACACGCCTTTCTACAACCGCTTCCGCAGTGCGGTGGGCTGGTGCGTCAACCACCGCTGGATCACCATCGGCGCCACGCTGGCCGTGCTGGCGCTTGGCATTCTGGGCATGACGCGGGTGCAGCAGCAGTTCTTTCCCGACTCGAACCGGCCGGAGATCATGGTCGACGCCTGGTTTCCCGAAGGCACCGCCTTCGAGGCCAACGAGGCCGTGGTCAAGCGGCTGGAGCGGCGCCTGATGGAGCAGGAAGGCGTGCAGAGCGTGGCCACCTGGATCGGCTCGGGCGCCCCGCGCTTCTACCTGCCGCTGGACCAGACCTTTCCGCAGAGCAACGTCTCCCAGTTCATCGTGCTGACCAAGGACCTGAAGGCCCGCGACGCCGTGCGCCGCCAGCTGCCGACCCTGCTGGCGCAGGAGTTTCCGGAGGTGCGCGGCCGCGTCAAGCTGCTGGCGAGCGGACCGCCGGTGCCGTACCCGGTGCAGTTCCGCGTGGTGGGCGACGACCCGGCCACGTTGCGGCGCCTGGCCGACGAGGTCAAGGCCGAGGTCCGCAGCAATCCGTCGATGGTGGGCGTCAACGACAACTGGAACGAGTCGATCAAGTCGATCCGCATGGACGTCGACCAAGCCAAGGCGCGCGCGCTGGGCGTGACCAGCCAGTCCATCGCCCAGGCCTCGCGCGGCATCTACACCGGCAATCCCATCGGCCAGTACCGCGAGCAGGACAAGCTGATCGACATCGTGCTGCGCCAGGCCCGCGAGGAGCGCGATGCGATCTCCGATCTGACGGATGCCTATGTGACGACCGCGTCCGGTCGCTCCATTCCACTCTTGCAGATCGCCCAGCCGCATTTCGCGTGGGAGCCGGGCGTGATCTGGCGCTGGAACCGCGCCTATGCCGTCACCGTGCAGGGCGACGTGGTGGACGGCATGCAGGGCGCGACTGTCACCCAGCAGCTGATGCCTGCGCTGCGCGCGCTGGAGGCGAAGTGGCAGGCCCGCGGCGAGCCGCCGGTGCGCATCGAAGTGGCCGGCGCGGTGGAGGAGAGCAGCAAGGGGTCGGCCTCGATCATGGCCGGCATTCCGATCATGCTGTTCGCCGTCTTCACGCTGCTGATGCTGCAGCTGCACAGCTTCAGCCGGGCGCTGCTGGTCTTCCTGACGGGTCCGATGGGCATCGCGGGCGTGGCTGCGGCGCTGCTGCTGCTGGACCGGCCTTTCGGCTTCGTCGCCATGCTGGGCGTCATCGCACTGATGGGGATGATCCAGCGCAATTCGGTGATCCTGATCGACCAGATCGAGCTGGATCGCGCGGCCGGCGTGCCCGCGCGGCGCGCCATCGTCGAGTCGGCGGTACGGCGGCTGCGACCGATCGTGCTGACGGCGGCGGCAGCCGTGCTGGCGATGATCCCGCTGTCGCGCAGTGTGTTCTGGGGGCCGATGGCGGTCGCCATCATGGGTGGGCTGATGGTGGCCACGGCGCTGACGCTGCTCGCGCTGCCGGCCATGTATGCGGCCTGGTTCCGCATCGGCCACGACGATGCCTTGGCGCCGTCGGAACCGGACACACCGGCCGCTCCTGCGGCTGCGCATTAGGGACTTGCGCAAGGCCGAAAGCGCATTCGAACCCGATTAGAATGCGCGATTGACCAATTTCAGGCAGGCGGTGCGTGGCGGGTGATCCCCGCGGCCGTCGGTGCACCCGAGGCGGTGCTCCAAGCCTCTAGTTTGTTGTCAGGGCGGCCCTGCCTTTGCGGCGAGGCCGCCCTGTTCATCATCCACCATCGGCTGAAAAGTCCGGAGCTGCGCGGGTGGCGAAATTGGTAGACGCACCAGGTTTAGGTCCTGACGCCAGCAATGGTGTGGGGGTTCGAGTCCCCCCCCGCGCACCAGCATCCTTCATTTGGAAGAGATTCACACCATGACCGTGAACGTTGAAACCCTCGAGAAGCTCGAGCGCAAGATCACCCTGACGCTCCCCGTGGAGACGATCCAGGCGGAAGTCGATTCGCGGCTCAAGCGGCTGGCCCGCACCGTCAAGATGGACGGCTTCCGTCCGGGCAAGGTGCCCATGAGCGTCGTGGCCCAGCGCTACGGCTACTCGGTGCAGTACGAGGTGATGAACGACAAGGTCGGCCAGGCCTTCTCGCAGGCCGCCAACGAGGCCAAGCTGCGCGTCGCCGGCCAGCCCACCATCACCGAGAAGGAAGGCGCCCCTGAAGGCCAGGTGGCCTTCGACGCCGTCTTCGAGGTCTACCCCGAGGTCAAGATCGGCGACCTGGCCGAAGCCGAGGTCGAGCGCGTCTCGACCGAAGTGACCGACGAGGCCATCGACCGCACCGTCGACATCCTGCGCAAGCAGCGCCGCACCTTCGGCCTGCGCTCGCAAGACAGCGCCGCGGCCGACGGCGACCGCGTGACGGTCGACTTCGAAGGCAAGATCGACGGCGAGCCCTTCCAGGGCGGCAAGGCCGAGGACTTCCAGTTCATCGTCGGTGAAGGCCAGATGCTCAAGGAGTTCGAGGACGCCGTGCGCGGCATGAAGGTCGGCGACAGCCGCACCTTCCCGCTGGCCTTCCCTGCCGACTACCACGGCAAGGACGTGGCGGGCAAGCAGGCCGACTTCATGGTCACCGTCAAGAAGATCGAGGCCGCCAACCTGCCCGAGATCGACGAGGCCTTCACCAAGTCCCTGGGCATCGGCGAAGGCACGGTCGAGGCGCTGCGTGACGACATCCGCAAGAACCTCGAGCGCGAAGTCAAGTTCCGCCTGCTGGCGCGCAACAAGACGGCCGTGATGGACGCGCTGCTGGCCAAGTCCGAGCTGGACCTGCCCAAGTCGGTGGTCCAGTCCGAAATCGACCGCATGGTCGAAGGCGCGCGTGCCGAGCTCAAGCAGCGCGGCATCAAGGACGCCGACAAGGCCCCGATCCCCGCCGACGTGTTCCGTCCGCAGGCCGAGCGCCGCGTGCGCCTGGGCCTGGTGGTGGCCGAGCTGGTGCGTGCCAACAGCCTCGAAGCCAAGCCTGAGCAGATCAAGGCCCACATCGAAGAGCTGGCGTCCAGCTACGAGAAGCCGGCCGACGTGGTGCGCTGGTACTACGGCGACAACCGCCGCCTGGCCGAGGTCGAGGCCGTGGTCATCGAGAACAACGTGACCGAATTCGTCCTGGGCAAGGCCAAGGTCAGCGACAAGGCCGTCGGCTTCGACGAGCTGATGCAGCAGCAAGGTTGATTGCCTTCTGATCGTTCCTTCGTGGGGCTTGTGCCGTGCGGCACAGGCCCCATTTGCTTTCCAGCACCGGCTTCGCGGGCGGCAATGTCCGTCGCCTGAAACCCGGCATGCGGCGCAGTACAGTTGCGCCATCTTTTGCGGAGAAACCCAATGAGTGCACAGGAAACCCAAGCCCTCGGCCTGATCCCGATGGTCATCGAGCAGTCGGGCCGTGGCGAGCGGTCCTTCGACATCTACTCGCGCCTGCTCAAGGAGCGCGTCGTGTTCCTGGTGGGCGAGGTCAACGATCAGACCGCCAATCTGGTGGTCGCGCAGCTGCTGTTCCTGGAAAGCGAGAACCCGGACAAGGACATCTCGCTGTACATCAACTCGCCGGGCGGCAGCGTGACGGCGGGCATGTCGATCTACGACACCATGCAGTTCATCAAGCCCGACGTGTCGACCATGTGCCTGGGCTTCGCGGCCAGCATGGGCGCCTTCCTGCTGGCGGCTGGCGCGCCCGGCAAGCGCTACTCGCTGCCCAACTCCAAGGTCATGATCCACCAGGTGCTGGGCGGTGCCCGCGGCCAGGCCACGGACATCGAGATCCAGGCGCGCGACATCCTGCGTACCAAGGACCAGATGAACCGCATCCTGGCCGAGCGCACGGGCCAGCCGCTGGAGAAGATCAAGAACGACACCGAGCGCGACTACTACATGACCGCCGACGAAGCCAAGGACTACGGCATCGTCGACCAGGTCATCTCGCGGCGCGGCTGATGCGGGCGCACCGGCGGTAATGCCGGTGTCCGTCCTAGGAAAAACGGCGTTTTTCCCTGCGGAAAACGCCGTTTTTCCTTTCGCTATCATTGGTTCATTACTGTTTTGGGCATCCGTTCATGGCCGAGAAAAAAGGCTCTTCCAGCGAGAAAACGCTTTATTGCTCCTTCTGCGGCAAGAGCCAGCACGAGGTCAAGAAGCTGATCGCCGGCCCTTCCGTTTTCATCTGCGACGAGTGCATCGACCTGTGCAATGAGATCATCCGCGACGAACTGCCCGCGGGCGGCGATGCGCGCGAGCAGGGCCGCGGCGATCTGCCGACGCCGACCGAGATCAAGGGCAACCTCGACAACTACGTGATCGGCCAGGAGGCTGCCAAGCGCATGCTCGCGGTGGCGGTCTACAACCACTACAAGCGCCTCAAGCACAAGGAACGGGCCAAGGGCGAGGACGTCGAGCTGTCCAAGAGCAACATCCTGCTCATCGGTCCGACCGGCTCCGGCAAGACGCTGCTGGCCCAGACGCTGGCCCGCCAACTCGACGTGCCTTTCGTCATGGCGGACGCCACCACGCTGACGGAGGCGGGCTACGTGGGCGAGGACGTCGAGAACATCATCCAGAAGCTGCTGCAGAGCTGCAATTACGACGTCGAACGCGCCCAGCGCGGCATCGTCTACATCGACGAGATCGACAAGATCTCGCGCAAGTCCGACAACCCGAGCATCACCCGCGACGTGTCCGGCGAGGGCGTCCAGCAGGCGCTGCTCAAGCTGATCGAAGGCACCATGGCCAGCGTTCCGCCGCAGGGCGGGCGCAAGCATCCCAACCAGGATTTCCTGCAGATCGATACGACCAACATCCTGTTCATCTGCGGCGGCGCCTTCGCCGGCCTGGAGAAGGTGATCGAAGCGCGTACCGAGGCGTCGGGCATCGGCTTCGGTGCCCTGGTGCGCAGCAAGCAGCAGCGCAGCCTGACCGAGGTGTTCGGCGAGGTCGAGCCCGAGGACCTGATCAAGTTCGGCATCATTCCGGAGCTGGTCGGCCGTCTGCCGGTGGTGGCCTCGCTGGCCGAGCTGAGCGAGGACGCGCTGGTGCAGATCCTGACCGAGCCGCGCAACGCCGTCGTCAAGCAGTTCGCCAAGCTGCTGCAGATGGAAGGCGTGGAGCTGGAGGTGCGTCCGGCCGCCCTGCGCGCCGTGGCCCGCAAGGCGCTGGCACGCAAGACCGGTGCGCGCGGTCTGCGCTCCATCCTTGAAGGTGCCCTGATCGACACCATGTTCGATCTTCCCACGGCGTCCAACGTGGAAAAGGTGGTGGTCGACGAGTCGACCATCGAAGAAAACAAGGCGCCGCTTCTCGTCTATCGCGAGGCGGCCAAGAAGGCCTGAAGAGGAACACCATGTCCGGTCACATTCCCCTGCCGTCCGATCCCATCGATCTGCCGCTGCTCCCGCTGCGCGATGTGGTGGTGTTCCCTCACATGGTCATCCCGCTGTTCGTGGGCCGGCCCAAGAGCATCAAGGCGCTCGAGCTTGCCATGGAGGCCGAGCGCCGCATCATGCTGGTCGCGCAGAAGGCTGCCGCCAAGGACGAGCCCTCCGTCGACGACATGTTCGAAGTGGGTTGCGTCTCGACCATCCTGCAGATGCTGAAGCTGCCCGATGGCACCGTGAAGGTGCTGGTCGAAGGCCAGCAGCGCGCCCGTGTGGCCCACATCGAAGACGGCCAGACGCATTTCTCGGCCAATGTGGTGCCGCTTGAGGCGGCCGGTGCCGCGGGCACCGAGGTCGAGGCGCTGCGCCGCGCGGTGATGCAGCAGTTCGACCAGTACGTCAAGCTGAACAAGAAGATCCCGCCCGAGATCCTCACGTCCATCGCCAGCATCGACGATGCCGGCCGCCTGGCCGACACCATTGCGGCCCACCTGCCGCTCAAGCTGGACAACAAGCAGGCCGTGCTCGACCTGTCCAACGTGCAGCAGCGTCTTGAAAGCCTGTTCTCGCAACTGGAGCGCGAGGTCGACATCCTGAACGTCGACAAGAAGATCCGCAGCCGCGTGAAGCGGCAGATGGAAAAGAACCAGCGCGACTTCTACTTGAACGAGCAGGTCAAGGCCATCCAGAAGGAACTGGGCGAGGGCGAGGACGGCGCGGACATCGAGGAGATCGAGAAGAAGATCATCGCCGCCAAGATGCCCAAGGACGCCCGCAAGAAGGCGGACGCCGAGCTCAAGAAGCTCAAGCTGATGTCGCCCATGTCGGCCGAGGCGACGGTGGTGCGCAACTACATCGATGTGCTGGTCGGGCTACCCTGGAGCAAGAAGACCAAGATCAAGCACGACCTTGCGAACGCCGAGACGGTGCTCAACGAGGACCACTATGGCCTGGAGAAGGTCAAGGACCGCATCCTCGAGTACCTCGCGGTCCAGCAGCGCGTCGACAAGGTCAAGGCGCCCATCCTCTGCCTCGTGGGCCCGCCCGGTGTGGGCAAGACCTCCCTGGGGCAGTCCATCGCCAAGGCGACGGGCCGCAAGTACGTCCGCATGGCGCTGGGCGGCATGCGCGACGAGGCCGAGATCCGCGGGCACCGCCGCACCTACATCGGCGCTCTGCCAGGCAAGGTGCTGCAGAGCCTGAACAAGGTGGGCACGCGCAATCCGCTGTTCCTGCTGGACGAGATCGACAAGCTGGGCACCGACTTCCGCGGCGACCCGTCGTCGGCCCTGCTCGAGGTGCTCGATCCGGAGCAGAACCACACCTTCGGCGACCACTACGTCGAGGTCGATTTCGACCTGTCGGACGTGATGTTCGTCGCGACGTCGAACTCGATGAATATTCCGCCGGCGCTGCTGGACCGGATGGAAGTGATCCGCCTGTCGGGCTACACCGAGGACGAGAAGACCAGCATCGCACTGAAGTACCTGCTGCCCAAGCAGATGGGCAACAACGGCGTGAAGGACGACGAGCTGCTGGTGACGGAAGACGCGGTGCGCGACATCGTGCGCTACTACACCCGCGAGGCCGGTGTGCGTTCGCTGGAGCGCGAGCTCTCCAAGATCTGCCGCAAGGTGGTCAAGGGCCTGCTGCTGAAGAAGCTCACGCCCAAGGTCACGGTCGACAGCGGGAACCTCCATGACTTCCTGGGTGTGCGCAAGTACAACTTCGGCCGCGCCGAGCAGCAGAACCAGGTGGGCCAAGTGGTCGGCCTGGCGTGGACCGAGGTGGGCGGCGACTTGCTGACCATCGAGGTGGCCACGGTCCCGGGCAAGGGCATCATCACGCGCACGGGCTCGCTAGGCGACGTGATGAAGGAGTCGGTCGAGGCTGCGCGCACGGTGGTCCGCAGCCGCGCCCGCCGCCTGGGCATCAAGGATGAGTTGTTCGAGAAGAAGGACATCCACATCCACGTGCCCGACGGCGCGACGCCCAAGGACGGCCCGAGCGCGGGCATTGCGATGACGACGGCGCTGGTCTCGGCGCTCACCGGCATCCCGGTGCGCAGCGACGTGGCAATGACCGGCGAGATCACCCTGCGCGGTGAAGTGACGGCCATCGGCGGCCTGAAGGAAAAGCTGCTGGCGGCCCTTCGTGGCGGCATCAAGACGGTGCTGATCCCCGAGGAGAACGCCAAGGACCTGCAGGACATTCCCGAGAACGTGAAGAACGGCCTCGAGATCGTGCCGGTCAAGTGGATCGACAAGGTGCTCGAAGTGGCGTTGGAAAAGCAGCCCACGCCGCTGTCGGACGAGGAGGTCGCTGCGTCCGCTGCCGCCATGGCCGAGCTGTCCAAGCAGCGTGCGGGGGAGCCGCGCACCGAAGGTTCGGTCAAGCATTGAAGAATTTGGGGCTGGTGCTTGCATTGGCCCGAAAAAGAGCCCTATAATCTAAGGCTCGGTTCTGCGGGAATAGCTCAGTTGGTAGAGCGCAACCTTGCCAAGGTTGAGGTCGACGGTTCGAGACCGTTTTCCCGCTCCAGTTTTAAGGAGGAAGCCGCAAGGCTTCTTCCAGCGTCCGATCAAGACGCGGGAATAGCTCAGTTGGTAGAGCGCAACCTTGCCAAGGTTGAGGTCGACGGTTCGAGACCGTTTTCCCGCTCCATTTTTGGAGGAAGCCGCAAGGCTTCTTGCAGCCCGATCAAGACGCGGGAATAGCTCAGTTGGTAGAGCGCAACCTTGCCAAGGTTGAGGTCGACGGTTCGAGACCGTTTTCCCGCTCCAGTCTCAGGTCCAAGACCGCCTTGTCTGCCCCTCACGGGAGTCCAGCAAGGCGGTTTTGTTTTGTGCCTGCCCCTTTTCCATCCTTGGTGCCAGTGACGGCGTTTCGGCGTGCTGCCGGCGCCAGATCGTGGTGGCGTCGCGCCCCCCTCCAGAGGCGGTGGACCTGAGCCGCGCCCGACGCTGGGGCCGCTACCAGTCCTCCTTGACCGCCAGCACCATGTCCTGCGAGGCGGCGGCACGTGCGGAGAACCAGGCGGTGAGTGTTCCTGCCCCGATCACCGCCATGCAGAGTGCGGCCAGCCGTCCAGGTGGCAGCAGCATGTCCATCGTCCAGCGGAAGCTCTGTGGATTGACCACCTTCACCAGCACGGCAGCCACGGCGATGCCCAGCCCCAGTCCTGCCAGCGCGCCAATGCCGGTCCAGGCGGCGCCTTCGCCCGCAACGAGGCGGCGAACCTGGCTTGGCATGAAGCCGAGGTGCGCCAGAAGGCCGAATTCCTTGCGCCGCGCGAGCACCTGCGCGCTGAAGCTGGCCGCGATGCCGAACAGGCCGATGGCAATGGCCACGGCCTGCAGCCAGTAGGTCACCGCAAAGCTGCGGTCGAAGATGCGCAGCGACACCGCGCGCAGCTGTGCGGTCGATGCGGTGTCCAGCGCGTCAGCCGCACCGAGCCGGACGCGCGCGAGCCCGTCCAGCGCCTGGCGGATGCGTGCTTCGTCCGCATCGGCGGCCTGCCAGAGCGACAGCTCGCTGGCCGCGCCATCGCCGGTCAGGGCCTGGTAGTCATCCCGGCTGATCGCAATGGCGCCGAACTGTCGTGCGTAGTCCCGCCACACGCCGGCCACGAAGAAGCGGCCCGCCGGAAGTCCGAATGCCGCATCGAGCGACACCAGCGTGCCGCCCACGCGCGCGCCATGCAGCGACAGCATGGGCTCGCTGACGTAGACAGGGATGCGGCCGGGCGGTGCGGACAGCGTCGGCCCGGTCAGCGGCAGGCTGTCGCCGGGCGCGCCCGGATCGATGGGGCGGGCGAGCAGGCTCACGGCGGGTGCCGCCGGATCCAGTTGCAGCAGTCGGATGCGTTGCGGCGCGACCCGCACCACCCCGGGGATCGCCTGCGCGGCCGCCACGAAGTCGGCGTCGAACGGCGCCAGTTCGCCCGTTGCGGCGCCGGCCGCGCGGACATAGAGGTCGGCCGGCAGCACGACGTCCAGCCAGCGCGTGACCGATTCGCGGAAGCTCGCGACCATGACAGTGAGCGCTACCGACAGCGCCAGGCTAGCCACGACCCCGCTCAGGGCGATGGCGGCGGTGCCGCGCATGCGCCGGGCGCGCTCGATCGCCATCAGGGGCAGCAGCCGGCCTGCAAGCCGCGGAGCCAGCCAGCCGTAGAGGACCTGGATTAGCCATGGCAGGGTGGCGATGCCGCCGACCAGCAGCAAGGCCACCGAGGCATAGGCGGCCAGCGGCATGCCCAGGATCGGTGGGACCAAGGCGAGGGCGCCGCCGGTGCCCATCAGGGCGAGGGCCGGCCACAGGCGCCCGCCCCGGCCCGAGGCGTCGCCCAGGCCCTTGAGCGTCTGCGCCTCGGGCAGCCGTTGCGCGGCGCGCGCCGGCCACCAGCCGCCGGCCAATGCGGCCAGCGTGCCCAGCACGCCATAGGCGAGCGTGGCCGCCGGGTCGACGCGCAGGGGCGGTGTCACGTCGCGGAAGTAGCCACCGCCCAGGTCGCCGCCGAGCAGCCGGAGGGCGGCCCAGGCCAGCGCCAGGCCGAGTGCCAGACCCGCGGCGCTGCCGACGGCCCCCAGCGCCAGCGACTCGGCCAGCACCAGGCGCAGCCGCTGCCGCGCGGTCAGCCCCAGCACGCCGAGCAGAGCGAACTGCTGCGCACGCTTGGCCACCGACAGGGCCAGCACCGAGAAGACCAGGAAGGCGCCCGTGAACAGCGCCACCAGCGCCAACACCGTGAGGTTCACGCGGTAAGCCCTGGAGAGGTTGCCGATGCGCTGGGCCTCGTCGGCCGGCTCGGCAAGCCGCAGGGCAGGCGTCCAGGCGGGCAGGGCGCGGATGGCCTGGGCGAGCGCCTCGCGGTCGGTGCCGGGCGCCAGGCGCAGGTCGATGCGGCTCAGGCGCCCCTGCCGGCCCAGGAGGGCCTGTGCGGCACCGATGTCCATCACGGCCAGCGGCGAGCCGGCGGCCGCAACGGTGCCGGCAATGTCGAGCTGTCGGGCTGCGCCATCCGGCATGCGGAGTTCGAGCTGCTCGGCACCGCTGCCGAGCGATTGCCGCGCTGCCGCGTTGAGGAAGGCGCGTTCCGGCAGCAGCATGGCCAGCCGATCGTCACCCCGGCCCGGAAAGGGCATGGGCATCAGCGAAGGCGAAATGGCGGGCAGCACCAGCGCGTCCAAGCCAAGCAGGCGCAGGCTGGTCAGCCTGCCTTCGCGGGTGCGCAACAGCACCTGCGCCTCCAGCACCGGACTGAGCAGCGCCACCTGCCTCAGGCCGGCCAACTGCCCGAACAGGGCTTCGTCCAGGTCGCCCTGCACCGCACGCACCTCCAGATCCGGCTGGCCGTTGACGGTGCGCGTCGCCCGCTGGAATTCGTCCAGCGCCGAGTTGTTGATCAAATGCACCGAGAACGCCAGCGCCACGCCCAGCATGACGGCCAGCACGGCCGCCAGATGGCGCCACGGATGGTGGCGGACCTCCTGCCAGGAGAAGGTGTCGAGCAGCGAACACATCCGGCGATTGTGGGGGCCGGGCGGGTGTCAAAGACGGTGAAGCGTTTCACAATGGGGTCATGGTTGCTGGCGTGAACGTTGAATCGATCGAAAGGGCCACACTGGCCGCGGTGCCCCCCGATGCCCTGGAGGAATTGCCGGGCTGGCTGCTGGCCCTGGACCGCGGCACGGTGGGCCGGGCGCGCAGCGCGGTGCCCCTGCACCACGGCGTGCAGGACCCGTCGGTCCTTCCCCGCATCGAAGCGGCCTACCAGGCCTATGGCCTGCCGGCCGTGCTGCGCCTGCCCATCGAGACCCCGGGCTTCGAGACGCTCACCGAAGCCTTGCGCCAGCGCGGCTACGTGCCGTCCCGGCCTACCCAGGTGATGTGTGCCGACCCGGCCACCGTGGCGGCCAACGGCCGGCCGGAGGCCGTCCAGATATCCCCGACGCCGGGCGACGACTGGGCCCGCGTCTACCTGGGCGAGGGCTTCGATCCGGTCGATGGCCAGAGCCGGGTCCGTCTGCTGCGCCGGGCTCGGGATGCGGTCTACGTCAGCCTGCGCCTGGCGCAGGATCTCCCCGGCGGAGAGGCAGGCGATGTGGCGGCCGTGGGCAGCGGCTGCTTTGCCGAAGGCTGGATGGGCGTGCACGGCATGCGCACCCGGCCGCGCTTTCGCGGCCACGGCTTCGCGCGTCAGCTGATGGCGGCGATGGGTGCGGAGGCGGTGCAGCGCGGCGTGACCCGCACCTTCCTCCAGGTCGAGGCAGAGAACTACCTCGCGCGATCGCTCTATGCCCGGGTGGGCTTCTCGCCGGCCTGGCTCTACGTCTACTGGCAGCGGCCTGGCGCGGACGCGTTGCTCAAGTAGGTGCCGGCGCGCCCCGCTTCCGCGGCGTTCAGCGGAAGCCGTCGGTGCGCAGGTGCAGCCGGCGGTCGGCCCGCGCGGCGGCAGCGTCGGAATGGGTGACCAGGACCAGGCTGGCGCCGTGGGCCCGCGATTCGGACAGCAGCAGGTCCATCACTTTCCCGGCCGTTGCCGGGTCCAGGTTGCCGGTGGGTTCGTCCGCCAGCAGCAGGCCCGGGCGATGGACCAGCGCCCGGGCAATGGCCACGCGTTGCAACTGACCGCCCGACAGCGCCTGCGGCAGCCGCTGGCCCAGGCCCTGCAGGCCGACCGCCTCGAGCATCCGCGCGACGCGCTGCGCCATCTCCTGCTTGCGGCCCAGCAGCATCAGGGGCAGCCCCACGTTCTGGGCGACATCGAGGTGGGGCAGCACATGGAAGGCCTGGAAGACGAAGCCGACATGCGCGCGACGCCACAGCGCGCGCTGCTCGGCGCCCATGGTGCCGAGGTCCCGCGGGCCATGCAGCACGCGCCCCTCGTCCCAGTGGTCGAGGCCGGCCATGCAGTTCAACAGCGTCGACTTGCCGACACCCGACTCGCCCACGATGGCCACGAACTCGCCCGGCGCGACCGTCAGGTCCAGGTGGCGGAACACCGGTCGTGCGTCCGCGCCCTGGCCATAGAACTTGCCGAGTCCCTCGATACGGAGGGGCACGGCGCGCGAGGCCGTTTCCGTCGCGCGCCCGTCGGGCGCCGCTTCTGGCTGGGGGCGGCGGTTCATGCCCCGTCCTTCGCGAGCGCTTGCCGGACCCGCGCCACGATCTGGTCGGCCGCGGCCGTCGCGTCACAGGCGATCACTTCGCGACGGCGCATGCTGCGCAACCAGGTGATCTGGCGTTTTGCCAACTGGCGGGTTGCGGCCACGCCCCGCTCGCGCAACTCGGCCAGTTCGGCGCGCGTGGGGAGACGGCCTTGGGTGGCGTCGAGCATCTCCCACGCCTGCCGATAGCCGACGCAGCGGATCGAGGGCAGGGCCGGGTCCAGGTCGCCGCGCTGGCGCAGGCGCCCGACTTCGTCGAGGAAGCCACCGGCCAGCATGGCGTCGAAGCGTTGCGCGATGCGCGCGTGAAGCCAGGCCCTGTCTTCGGTCTCCAGCGAGAGGAGCAGGGCCTCGCCGCTCGCCAGCGTATCAGGGGCCGGATGCTCGCCCTCGCGGCGATGGAAGGCGGAGAGGGGGCGGCCGCTGCTCATCCAGACCTCCAGCGCCCGCTGGATGCGCTGGCTGTCGGCAGGCGCCAGGCGGGCGGCGGTGTCCGGGTCGACGTTCGCCAGACGGGCATGCATGGCCGGCCAGCCGTGCTCGGCGGCCTCGGCGTCAATGCGCCGGCGCAGTTCCGGGTCGGCGGCCGGCATCGCGTCCAGCCCGTCGAACAGCGCCTTGAAGTACAGCATCGTTCCACCGACCAGCAGGGGGAGGGCGCCGCGCTGGCGGATCTGGCCGATCAGCCGCTGGGCGTCGGCCACGAAGGCGGCGGCGCTGTAGCGCTCGGCCGGGTCGAGGATATCGATCAGGTGGTGCGGCACGGCCGCGCGCTCGTCCGGCGTGGGCTTGGCGGTGCCGATGTCCATGCCACGGTAGACCAGGGCCGAGTCGACGCTGACCACTTCCACCGGCGTCGGCAGCGCAGCCGCCACGGCCAGCGCGGCGGCAGTCTTGCCGCTGGCGGTCGGGCCTGCCAGGGCGATGTAGCGCAGGTGCGCGGTCATGTGCAGGGGCCGCTCGGCACGGGCGCCGGGCGCGATGAACGTCTGCCGCGCGGGGCAAGGTCGGGCGAGGGGGGAGAGCAGGAAGCCGGGAAGCACGCAGGCATCCTGCCGAGGGTAGCAAATCGCCCGGCGCCCGCCGCAGCGACGGGGGCCAAGGCCGCGCTCAGGTGCCCAGCGGCTGGGGCGGCTTCACCGCCTGCGGCACGGCGGCGCCACCCGCCGGGCGGCTGAGGCCCGCCGCCGGCTCGCCAGTGGCGAGAGCGGGGGCGCCAAGTGCGCGTTCCTTCATCTGGAACAACTGGGCCAGGGCGGCGCGGTACTGCGCCTCGCCGACGGAGTTGGTGCTGTGGTGGGAGCCACCTTCCACCAGCACGAACATCTTCTGGCCCGTGGCCGCCTCGTAGAGCTTGCGGCCCAGGGTGGGATTGATCAGGGTGTCGTTCGAGCCATGCACTACCAGCAACGGCGAGCCGATGGACTTGACCTTCGCCAGCGACTCGAAGCGCTGGGTGATGAAGGGCTTGAAGGGCAGCCAGCCCCATTTGAAGCTGCTCACCACGTCCGAGATCGAGGTGAACGTGCCTTCGACGATGGTGCCGGATTCGTCGCGCACATCGGCGGCCAGGTCGATGCCGATGGCGCCGCCCAGCGAGTGACCGAAGATGTAGCGGCGTTGCTTGGGGTACTTGGCGGCCAGCCATTTCCAGGCGGCGCGCGCGTCTTCGCGGGCGGATTCCTCGGAAGGCAGCGTCTTGGTGCTCTTGCCGAAGCCCCGGTAGTCGATGGCCAGCACCGAGAAGCCGAGCTCGTGCATGCGGCGAATGCGCGGCGCCGAGCCGGAAACGTTGTAGCGCGCGCCGTGCAGGTACAGCATCACGGGCGTGTCGCGCGACATCGGCGCATCGCCCAGCCACAAGCCGTGCAGGCGCACGTCTTCGCCGTCGGGGGTGCGGTAGTCGATCCACACGTCGTCCATGCCCACCGTCATCTCCGCGGTGTTGCCCCAGCTCAGGTCGCTGGGCTGGAAGATCCATTCGCGTTGTTGGGCGTCGAGCGTGGAGCATCCGGCACCGACCAGGACGGTGAGGGACAGGGCCGACGCGATGAGGGACCAACGTTTCATTGGGCAAACAGAGACCGGATGGCGGGTCGAAGTTCACAGGGATTTGCAACTACGGCCCCTGAGCACCGTGTGGGTGACGGCCCGTTACAGGCCTTGCACACCCTTGCCCGCATGCAACGGCCGTGCCCGCCTTTCTGACGACGGTGTAAACCCCAGTGCCACCGCCACGTAGGACGTTGCCTGCGCGAGCTCCTGTTGCGGCGCGTTCCCGCCCTGCCGTCTCAGCGCCCGCGCAGGAACAGTCCGTCCAGATCGCGCACGCTCAGCTGCCGCCATGTGGGGCGCCCGTGGTTGCACTGGTCGGAGCGCTCGGTGGCTTCCATCTGGCGCAGAAGTCCGTTCATTTCGTCCAGCGTGAGGCGCCGGTTGGCCCGCACGGCGCCGTGGCAGGCCATGGTGGCGAGCAGTTCATGCTGGGCGCGCTGGATGACGGTGGTGGCTTCGTGCTGGGCCAGCTCGGCCAGCACGCTGCGGGCCAGGGCCACCGGATCGCCGTCGGCCAGGGACGCCGGCACGGCACGCACCGCGAGGGTGCGGGGCGAGAAGGGCGAGACCTCCAGGCCCAGGGCGCCGAGCACCTCCGAGCAGGTCTCGACCGTGGCCACCTCTTCCGGCGTGGCCGCGAAGGTGGCGGGAATCAGCAGCGGCTGGCTGGCGATCGCATGGCCGTCGAGCTGGGTCTTCAGGCGCTCGTAGACGATCCGCTCGTGCGCAGCGTGCATGTCGACGATGACCAGGCCCTGGGTGTTCTCGGCCAGGATGTAGATGCCCTGCAGTTGCGCCAGCGCACGGCCCAGCGGCCAGTCGCTGGCAGCCGTGGCTACGACCTCCGGTGGGGTGGAGGAGGGGCGCAGGGCGCCAGCCGCCGCGCCGCCGGCCGTCCAGGGGGGCTGGAGTGGGGCGTCGCCCAAGCCGGCCGTGAGAGCAGGGGACGTTTCGCGCCCCGACCCCGGTGCCGCCGCTGCAGACGGTGCCGCAGGCGCGGTGGGCCACATGGCCGCCCAATCCCCGGCGCCCCGCTCGGCCGCGAACGGAATGCCGGACTGCCGCCATGCCGGCGCCGCAGCCGGCGCGTCGTAGCCTCGCAGCAGGGGGGCGGGCCGGCCGGTGCCGCTGTCGTCCGTGCTTGCCGCGCCGGCGGCGCGCGGCGCCGCCAGGGCGTTCTCGATGGCATGGCGCACGGCGCTGTGCACTTCGCGGCCATCGCGAAATCGCACCTCGATCTTGGTGGGATGCACGTTGACGTCCACGCGCGTCGGATCGATCTGCAGGTGCAGCACGAACACCGGCTGGCGCTGGCCATGCAGCACGTCCTCGTAGGCGGCACGCACCGCGTGCAGCAGCACCTTGTCGCGCACGAAGCGGCCGTTGACGTAGAAGAACTGCTGGTCGCCGCGGCTGCGGGCCGCATCCGGCACGCCGGCATGGCCACGAACGTGCAGGGCGCCCTCGTCATGGTCGACCTGCACGCTCTGGCCGATGAAGTCCTCGCCGAAGACATCCGACAGGCGCTGGGCGGGCGTGTCGGCGATGCGCCACTGCTCGACCAGCCGGCCTTCGTGCCAGATCGCGAAGCCCACGTCCGGACGCGCTAGCGCATGGCGGCGCACCGCCTCGATGCAGTGCGCCAGTTCGGTGGCATCGGTCTTGAGGAACTTGCGGCGCGCCGGCGTGGCGAAGAACAGCTCGCGCACTTCCACCGTCGTGCCCTGGCTGCGGGCCGCTGGACGCAGCTCGCCCGTGCGGGCGTCCAGTTGCCAGGCGCTGTCCGCCCCACCGTGGCGCGACAGCAGGCTCAGCTCGGCGATGGAGGCGATCGAGGCCAGCGCTTCGCCGCGAAAGCCCATGGTGCCGACCGACTCGAGTTCGGCCAGGCTGGCGATCTTGCTGGTCGCATGGCGGCGCAGCGCCAGCGGCAGCTCGTCGCGCGGGATGCCGCCGCCATCGTCCTCGACGGCGATCAGTCGGACACCGCCGGCGGCCAGCCGCACGGTGATCTGGTTTGCGCCGGCGTCCAGGGCGTTGTCCACCAGTTCGCGCACGACCGAGGCGGGCCGCTCCACCACCTCGCCGGCGGCAATCTGGCTGATGAGTTCGTCCGGCAGGTCCCGGATGGGCCGTCGGCTCGTGGAGGAGGAGGAAAGGAGGGCGCTCACGGCGGGATTTTAAGAATCCGTCAACAGGCGGCCCGGATAATGCCGCGCCATGGACATCGTCGCCTTCCTGATTGACTTCATCCTCCACGTGGACAAGCACCTGGAGGCCTTCGTCGCCGCCTATGGCACCTGGGTCTATGTGCTGCTCTTCCTCATCGTCTTCGTGGAGACCGGCGTGGTGGTCATGCCCTTCCTGCCGGGCGATTCGCTGCTGTTCATCGTCGGTGCGCTCTGCGGCGCGGGGCTGATGAACCTCGGGATCGCCATCCCGGTGCTCCTGGCCGCGGCCGTCCTGGGCGACCAGTGCAATTTCGCCATCGGCCGCCACATCGGACCCCGTGTCTTCCAGTGGGAGAACACGCGCTTCTTCAACCGCAAGGCCTTCGACCAGGCGCATGCCTTCTACGAGCGCTACGGCGGCATCACGATCGTGCTGGCGCGCTTCATGCCCTTCATCCGGACCTTTGCGCCCTTCGTGGCGGGCGTGGCCGCCATGAGCCGCTCCAAGTTCACGGCCTTCAACGTCGGCGGGGCCGTGCTGTGGGTGGTGGGCATCTGCGCGGCAGGCTACTTCTTCGGCAACCTGGCCTTCGTCCGCGAGCATCTGGACAAGATCATCTGGGCGCTGATCCTGGTGCCCGGCCTCATCGCCATCTTTGGCGCCTGGCGCGGTTCGAGGGCCTCGAACGCGCCGGCCGCAACGGCGCGCTGAGGCTGCTCAGCGCCAAAACAACGGAGGCCGCGTTCGCGGCCTCCGTTGTTGATGGCGGGCGTTCCGCTCAATAGCGGCGGCTGCCGTCCGGGTAGTAGTACTGGTTGTTGTAGTTCTGCTGGTCGCGCTGGCGGCCGATCTCGTTGCCGACCAGACCGCCAATGGCCGCGCCGCCCACGGTCGCTGCCGTGTTGCCGCCGATCGCATTGCCCACGACGGCGCCGCCCAGTGCGCCAACGCCGGCACCCAACTGCTGATTGGGGCCCGCGGCGCAGCCGGCCATCAAGGCCGCCGCACCGATCGCGGCGGCAGAAATCCAAGTGCGAGTCTTCAACATGGTGTCCACCTTTCTGGAATGTGATGGCCAGATGGTGTGCTCGTCGGTCTTTTCGCGCCTGTAGGAGCGGTCCGCCGGCCGCTGTGCGTCGCGGCGGTCCCGCTCTGAGAGACGCCGTGCGCGCTGCGCGAAGGCCGCCGCATTACAGCGCGCGGCTGCGCGCCAGAGGCGGGTTCTGGCCGAAATAGCGGTGGATGCCCTTCAACAGCGCGTCCGCCATCTCCTCCTGATAGGCCACGCTGCGCAGCTTGGCTTCTTCTTCCGGATTGCTGATGAAGGCCGTCTCCACCAGCACACTCGGAATATCGGGCGCCTTGAGCACGGCGAAGCCGGCCTGCTCGACGTCGCCCTTGTGCAGCCGGGCGCCGATGCGGCGGAATTCGCCCAGCATGGCGCCGCCGAGCTTCAGGCTGTCCTTGATCTGCGCGGTGGTGCTCATGTCGAACAGCGCGCGCTGCACCTGTATCTCGTGCTCGCCGATGCTGATGCCGCCCACCTGGTCGGACTGGTTCTCCTTGTTGGCCATCCAGCGGGCGGCACTGCTGGAGGCACCGTTCTGGCTGAGCGCGAACACGCTGGCGCCGCGCGCCGCTGGCGTGGTGAAGGCGTCCGCATGGATGCTGATGAACAGGTCGGCCTGCACCCGCCGCGCTTTTTGCACCCGCACGTTCAGCGGCACGAAGAAGTCGTCGTCGCGGGTCATGAAGGCGCGCATCGGGTTGCCGCCCAGGGTGCTGCCATTGATGCGGTCACGCAGGCGCCGGGCCACCTGCAGCACGATGTCCTTCTCGCGCGTGCCGTTGGGGCCGATGGCGCCAGGGTCTTCGCCGCCGTGTCCGGGATCGAGCGCCACGATGATGATGCGATCGGTGCGGGTGGAGGTGGCCACGTTGGGCTCGGGCCGTTGTGGCCGCGCAGGCGCCGGGCGCGGCGCCTCGGCCAGCACCGGGGGCGCCGCCGGCGCCACGGGCGTGGGCGGCGCAGGGGGGGGCGGACGGACGGCCTTCTGCGCGATCAGGTCCCCTAACGGATCGGTGGCCGGGACGGGCCGTGCCGGCACGGGGGGCGGGGCCTGGACCACCGGCGGCGCCACCGCCACGGCAGGGGGCGCAGGCGGCAGCGGGGCGGCAGGTGATGCGCCGGTATGGGTGTCGCGCAGGCGCTCGGCGATCAGCGATTCGAGCGGGTCGAGCGCTTCCTGTGGGTACAGGTCGAGCACCAGACGGTGCTTGTAGGCCGCCACGGGCGCCAGCGAGAACACCTGCGGCCGCACCGTCTGCTTGAGGTCGAACACGATGCGCACCATGGTGGGCGTGTTCTGGCCCACCCGCAGCCCGGCGATGTAGGGATCGTCGGCTTTGACCTTGCCGACCAGGTCGCGCAGGGCTGGGTTGAGCGTGATGCCCTCGATGTCCACCGCCAGGCGCGGCGGGTCGCCCACCACGAGCTGCTGCGACTGCAGCCGCGCGTCGGACTCGATGGTGATGCGCGTGTAGTCGGCGGCCGGCCACACGCGCACGGCCACGATGGAGGCGCCGTGCGCGATCTCGGCCGCGCCCATCAGCAGCACCAGGCTGCCGGCCTGCTGCAGCCAGCGCCGGCGCTCGGGCTGCACGGGGAGCAGGGCGTGGGTCAGGGGCGCAGCCTCGGCGGCAGCGCCGGCGGGAGGGTGGGATGGCGTGCGGCGACGGCTCATGGCGCAACAGCCGCCAGCAGGGCCTGGCCGTTGGGGGTGAAGGCGCGCAACTGCACGCGGCGCATGTCGTCGGCGTCTGGGGTCATGGCTTCGATGTGGATGGCGAGGTCCTCGGTGGGCAGGTAGCCGGCGGCCTGGCCGGGCCACTCGGCCAGCTTGAGTCCGGGGCCGGCAAAAAGGTCCCGGAATCCGGCGTCTTCCCATTCGCGTGGGTCGCTGAAGCGGTAGAAGTCGAAGTGGTAGACCGGCCGGCCGTTTGGCGTCGTGTGCGGCTCCACCACGGCATACGTGGGGCTCTTGATGCGGCCCTGGACGCCGAGCGCGCGCAGCAGGTGGCGCACGAAGGTGGTCTTGCCGGCACCCAGGTCGCCGTGCAGCGCGATGAACGCCTGGCCCAGCGCGGGCCGGGCCTGCATGGCCTGCGCCAGCGATTGGGCGAAGCGTGCGGTGTCCTCCTCGCCCTGCCAATGCAGCGTGCGGGAGGCGATTTCTACAATCGGACGGTGACTGCGGTCGATGCTCAACTCGTGGCTCGGATTCGTGCGTGGGCCGGGGAGCTCGGATTCTCCCAAATCGGCATCGCGGGCATCGACCTGTCCGACGCAGAGCCCGGCCTGGCGGAATGGCTGGCCCAGGGCTTCCATGGCGAGATGGGGTATATGGCGGCGCATGGCATGCGTCGCGCCCGGCCGGCCGAGCTGGTGCCGGGCACCCTGAGCGTGATCACCGCCCGCATGGACTACCTGCCGCGCCAGACGCCCGAGGACTGGCAGGCCGTCGAATGGTCGCGGCTGGAGCGGCCCGGCGAGGCCATCGTGTCGCTCTATGCCCGGGGGCGGGACTACCACAAGGTGCTGCGGGCCCGCCTGCAGAAGCTGGCCGACCGGCTGGCCGCCGAGATCGGGCCTTTCGGCCACCGTGTGTTCACCGATTCCGCGCCCGTGCTGGAGGCCGAGCTGGCCAGTCGCAGCGGCCAGGGTTGGCGGGGCAAGCACACGCTGGTGCTCAGCCGCGAGGCGGGCTCCATGTTCTTCCTGGGCGAGATCTACGTCGACCTCGCCCTGCCGCCGACCGAGCCGGTGGCGGCGCACTGCGGCCGCTGCACGGCGTGCATCGATGCCTGCCCGACCGGCGCCATCCTCGGGCCGCACCGGCTGGATGCGCGGCGCTGCATTTCCTATCTGACCATCGAGCACGCGGGAGTCATCCCGGAGGCGCTGCGTCCTGCGATGGCCAACCGCATCTACGGGTGCGACGACTGCCAGCTCGCCTGCCCATGGAACAAGTTCGCGCAGCGCAGCGCGCTGCCCGACTTCGATCCGCGCGAGGGCCTGACGGGCGTCACGCTGGCGCAGCTCTTCACCTGGACTGAGGACGAGTTCCTGCGTCGCACCGAAGGCAGCCCCATCCGCCGCATCGGCCATGAGCGCTGGTTGCGCAACATCGCCGTCGCGCTGGGCAATGCATTGCGCCGGGGCGATGCGTCGGCCGCAGTGGCGCTGACGTCGCGGCGCGACACCGCCACGCCCCTGCTGCGCGAGCACATCGACTGGGCGCTGGCGCAGGCGCGCACCGCCGAGTCCGCCTGAGGCGGGCGCTCAGCGCGGCAGGCTGAGCGCGAAGGGCAGGCTGACGATCCCCAGCAGGGTCGAGAGCGTCACCAGCGCCGCGACGTACGCGCCGTTGTAGCCCATGCGCGCTGCGAGCACGTAGGCGCTCGATGCGGTGGGCACGGCCGAGAAGGCCATCAGCACTGCCGCCTGCGCCCCGTGCAGCCCCAGAAGCCGGCACAGGCACCAGGCCACCAGCGGCAGCACCAGATGCCGGATCGACAGCACCGCGACGCCCAGCGCCTTGCCGCGGTTGAGGGCACCGAACTGCATGCCCGCGCCCGCCGCCAGCAGGCCCAGCGCCAGCGAGGCGGCGCCCAGCCGGCCGAGCGTCGGCTGCATCCAGTGGGGCACCTGCATACCCAGCAGGTTGATCACCAGTCCGCTGGCCGTCGCGATGATGAGCGGATTGCGTGCCAGCTGCCGCAGGAAGCCGCTGTTGGCATGCCGCGCCATCGGCCACACCGCCGCCACGTTCATCAGCGGCACGCACACGCCGATCAGCACCGCGATCACAAGCAGCCCCTCGGCGCCGGCCAGGCGCTCGGCCACGGCCAGGCAGATGAAGGAGTTGAAGCGGAAGGCCACCTGGGCGCTGGCCGCGTGCTCGCGCCGGTCGATGTGCCGTCCCAGCCAGGGCAGGTGGGGCAGCGCATAGGCGAGCGCGATGCCGGCCAGCCCCACACCCAGCCCGGCGGCCAGCAGGTGCGTGGCGGAGCCGAAGTCGATGGGGCTCTTCACGATCGAGTGGAAGAGCAGGACAGGAAAGAGAAAGTAATACACCAGGCTCTCGACCTGGTCCCACACCCGGCGGTCCAGGGCGGTGTAGCGGCACAGCAGCCAGCCGCAGGCGATGAGGGAGAAGTCCGGAAACAGCAGCTGCGCGTAATTCACCGGCCGAGCATAAACCGCGCACTTATAGGTATCCCTCAAGGTCCGGCGCAGGGCTGCCGCTAGGATGCGCCGCACGCGGGAAGCGAATCCGCCCTTTCAAGAAACGAACCTGGAGTCAATCCGATGCAACGTCGCCACTGGAACGTCATCGCCGCTGCCGCCCTGCTGGGTGCGCTGGCTGCCCCCGCTGCCTGGGCGCAGGGCTACCCCGACAAGCCGATCGAGCTGCAGGTGCCCTTCGCACCCGGCGGCACCACCGACATCGTGGGCCGGGTCATCGCCGACCCCTTGGGCAAGGTCCTGGGCCAGCCGGTCGTGGTCACCAACAAGGCCGGCGGCGGTGGCGTGGTGGGCGCGTCCGAGACCGCACGCGCCACCCCGGACGGCTACAAGCTGGGCGTGGCCACCGTGTCCAGCACGGCCGCCAATCCGGCGATCAACCCCAAGACGCCGTACGACCCGATCAACGATTTCACGCCCATCATCAACATCGCCGCCACGCCCAATGTGATCGCGGTGCATCCCAGCTTCCCGGCCAAGGACTACGCGAGCTTCGTGGCCGAGCTCAAGAAGAACCCCGGCAAGTATTCGTACAGCTCGTCCGGCACCGGCGGCATCGGCCACCTGCTGATGGAGCTGTACAAGAGCATGACCGGCACTTTCGTCACGCACATCCCCTACCGCGGTGCTGGCCCGGCCCTGAACGACACCGTGGGCGGCCAGGTGCCGATGATCTTCGACAACCTGCCCTCGGCGTTGCCCTTCATCAAAGCCGGCAAGCTGGTGCCCATCGTGGTGGCTGCGCCGCAGCGCCTGAAGGACCTGCCCAACGTGCCCACCTTCAAGGAAGTGGGCCTGGAGCCGGTGAACCGCATGGCGTACTACGGCATCCTCGGCCCCAAGGGCCTGCCGAAGGATGTCGTCGACAAGATCAGCGCCGGCACCCGTAAGGCCCTGGAAGACCCGGCCGTGCGCAAGCGCATCGAAGACACCGGCTCGATCATCGTGGCCAACACGCCCGAGCAGTTCGCCGCGCAGATCAAGGCCGAGTTCGCGGTCTACAAGGACGTGGTGAAGAAGCAGAATCTCAAGCTCGACTGAGCGTTCTGTTCTTGCCCTGCCTGCCGCTGCGGGCACGGCGTTCTTGGAGCCGCCCTCGGGCGGCTCCCTGTTTTTTTGCATGTCCATGACCCCTCCGGCCTCCACCGCCGCCACGCCATCGCCCGCCGACATCGACGACTTCATCGACGCGCTGTGGCTGGAGGAGGGCCTGTCGCGCAATACGCTGGCCGCCTACCGACGCGACCTCTCGTTGCTGGCGCAGTGGCTCGCGCCCCGCGGCGTGGCCCTGCCAGCGGCGCGAGAGACCGATCTGCAGGCCTACATGGGCGAGCGTCTCGCGCAGCGCGGCAAGGCCACCTCGGCCAACCGCCGGTTGACGGTGTTCAAGCGCTACTTCCGCTGGGCGCTGCGCGAGCACCGCATCGTGGCCGATCCCACCCTGCGCCTGCTGCCCGCGCGCCAGCCCGCGCGCGTGCCCAAGACGCTCAGCGAGGCGCAGGTGGAGGCGCTGCTGGGGGCGCCCGACGTCGCCACGCCGCTCGGTCTGCGGGACCGCGCGATGCTGGAACTGATGTACGCCAGCGGCCTTCGCGTGAGCGAGCTGGTGGGCCTGCGCCTGGTCGACCTCGGCCTGCAGGAGGGCGTGCTGCGGGTGATGGGCAAAGGCAGCAAGGAGCGCCTCGTGCCTTTCGGGCAGGAGGCGGAGCGCTGGATTGGCCGCTACCTGGCCGAGGCCCGTTCGGCCATCCTGGGCGGCCAGCAGAGCGGCGACCTGTTCGTCACTGCACGTGGTGCCGGCATGACGCGGGCCATGTTCTGGGTGATCGTCAAGAAGCACGCCGAGGCGGCGGGCGTGCGTGTGCCGCTGTCGCCACACACGCTGCGCCATGCCTTTGCCACGCACCTGCTCAACCACGGCGCCGACCTGCGTGCGGTGCAACTGCTGCTTGGGCATGCCGACATCTCCACCACCACGATCTACACCCATGTGGCGCGGGAACGCCTGCGCCAGCTGCATGCGCGGCACCATCCGCGTGGCTGAAGCCGGGCGGCTGGCCGCCTGCGGCAGCCGACGACAGGGGGCGCTGGCATGATCCGGCCATGATCTCTACGACCGATTCATTCCTGCGCCGGCGCCTGTGTCGCGGCGCTGTTCTCGTCGCCTGTGGCGCGGCCCTCGCTGCCGCGGGCTTGCCGGCTTTTGCCCAGGATCTGCCCAAGACCGTGCGCCTGGTCGTGGCCTATCCGCCCGGCGGCGTGGCCGACGTGGTGGCGCGGACCCTGGCCGAGCGGCTGGCGGCGCAGACCGGCAGCACCTTCGTCGTCGACAAC
Source organism: Pseudacidovorax intermedius (assembly GCF_003350475.1). Classification (GTDB taxonomy): domain Bacteria; phylum Pseudomonadota; class Gammaproteobacteria; order Burkholderiales; family Burkholderiaceae_C; genus Xenophilus; species Xenophilus intermedius. The sequence continues at coordinate 56,649 of NZ_QQAV01000004.1, read as the reverse complement.
AAGGCCGGCGCCAGCGGCACCATCGCCATGGAGGCCATCGCCAAGGCGGCACCGGACGGCGCGACCCTGGGCTTCTCGGCCATCAGCCCGCTCGTGCTGAGTCCCCACCTGGGCAAGCTGCCTTACGACCCGCTGCGCGACCTGTTGCCGGTCGCCAGCGTCATGTACTCGCCGGTGGTGCTGCTGGCCACCTCGGCCGAGGGCAGCGCCGACATGCGCGCCCTGCTCGCCAAGGCGAAGGCGCAGCCCGGCGCGGTGCGTTGGGCAACGTCCGGGCCTGCTTCACTCGGTCACGTGATGCTGGAGCAACTGCGGGCCAGCGCCAAGGTCGACATCACCCATGTGCCCTACAAGGGCGGCGGCCAGCAGATGACCGATGCGCTGTCCGGCCAGTTCGAAGTGCTGTCCACGAACGCCGGGCCGGCGGTCGCCATCCAGGTAAAGGCCGGCAAGCTGCGGCCCCTGGCCGTCGGTGCGCCCGCGCGGCTGGAGAGCCTGCCCAACGTGCCGACCCTGGCCGAGCTGGGTTTCAAGGACGCCAATCTGTCCTCGCAGTTCGGCGTGTTCGCCCCGGCCGGGCTGCCGCAACCCTTGCAGGCTCGCTTCAACGCGGAGATCAACACGGCGCTGCAATCGCCGCAGATGCGTTCGCGCCTGACCACCACCGACAACGTGCCGACCGGCGGAAGCCCCGCGGCCTTCGCCAAGGAGATCGCGGCCGAATACGAGAACAACGGCCGGATCATCCGCGCGGCGGGCATCAAAGCCGATTGATCTCCGTGGGACTGCGTCTTCGGGGCCGGCGAGGCCTGCCCCACGGGCGGCCGGCGTCGCTGGCGCCTATGTCGCGTCCGCCGCCAGCCCCTGCAGTTCGTCTTCAGTGAAGCCTGCCCGCGAGCGTGCGTCCATGTTGAAGGGGGGCTTCAGCCGCGGCGCCTGATGCGCGCGGTACAGGTGGCGGTAGTGGATCAGCGGCTCCAGGCCCTCCCGCTCGCACAACCACCGGTACCAGCGGTTGCCCACCGCCACATGGCCGATCTCGTCGCGCAGGATGATGTCGAGGATGGCCATGGCAGCGTGCGCATCGGGCGTGCCCACACGCGCCAGCTTGGCCTGGATGAGGGGCGTCGCGTCCAGCCCCCGGGCTTCCAGCGTGCGGGGCACCAGGGCCATGCGGGCGACCACGTCGTCGGCCGTCTTCTCGCACATCGTCCAGAGGCCGTCGTGGCCGGGAAAGTCGCCGTAGCGCCAGCCCATGGACTGCAGGTGGTCGTGGATCAGCGTGAAATGAAAGGCCTCCTCGTCCGCCACCCGCAGCCAGTCGCGGTAGTAGTCGGCCGGCATGCCGTCGAAGCGCCACAGCGCGTCGAGCGCCAGGTTGATGGCGTTGAACTCGATATGGCAGATGGCATGCACCAGCGCGGCGCGGCCCTCTTCGGTGAAGGGCGAGCGGGTGGGCACGTCCTTGGCCCCCACGCGCACGGGTCGTTCGGGACGGCCGGGCACGTCGGCATCGTCGCCCGGCAGCCGGATCGGCTCCGTCCAGCAGGCGTCCTCAGGCGGCCTCGGCGCGCAGTCGATCGCCAGCGCGCGGGTGGCCGCCACCTTCTGGGCGGGATCGGGAAGGACAAGCGCCTGCAGCGCGCGCAGCCGGGGGTGCATCCCTACAATTCTATTTTTCGCCCGCGGCCTGCCCGCGCACGCACCCCACGACACCAGGAGACGACAAGCATGGCCCTCTACGAACTCGATGGCACCGCCCCCCAACTCGCCGAAGGCGCATGGGTGGCCGACAGCGCCGAGGTGATGGGCAATGTGAGCCTGGCCGAGAACGCCAGCGTCTGGTTCGGCGCCGTCGTGCGGGGCGACACCGAGCACATCGCCATCGGCCGCAACAGTAATGTGCAGGATCTGTCGATGCTCCATGCCGACGTCGGCTGCCCCCTGACCATCGGCGAGAACGTCACCGTCGGCCACCAGGTCATGCTGCATGGCTGCACCATCGGCGACGGCTCGCTGATCGGCATCCAGGCGGTGGTCTTGAACAACGCCCGCATCGGCCGCAACTCCATCGTCGGCGCCGGCAGCGTGGTGACCGAAGGCAAGGAGTTCCCGGACAACTCGCTGATCATCGGCTCGCCGGCCAAGGTGGTGCGTACCCTGGACGATGCCGCCGCCGCCAAGCTGCGCCAGAGCGCGCAGCACTATGTGGAAAACGCCCATCGCTTCGCGAAGGGCCTCAAAAAGATCGGCTGACCCCTTCGGCGCAGTGCGCCGGCCCGTCGGCCGAGGAAAGCAACCTTGAGCGAACTACACACCTTCCTCTTCGACGGCCTGCCGGTGCGCGGCATGATCGTGCGCCTGGACGGCGCCTGGCAGGAGATCCTTGCCCGCCGCGCCGCCAACACCCAGACGGGCGCCTATGCACCGCCCGTGGCCGAACTACTGGGCGAGATGACCGCCGCAGCCACGCTGATGCAGGCCAACATCAAGTTCAAGGGCTCCTTGATCCTCCAGATCTTCGGCGACGGGCCGGTCAAGGTGGCCGTGGCCGAGGCCCAGCCCGACCTGAGCCTGCGTGCCACGGCCAGCGTGGTGGGCGGGGTGTCGGCCACCGCCGGCCTGGCCGACCTGGTGAATGTGGGCAACAAGGGCCGCTGTGCCATCACTCTCGATCCCAAGGAGCGCCTGCCGGGCCAGCAGCCCTACCAGGGCGTGGTGCCCCTGTTTGGCGACCGTGGCGAGCGCCTGGGCAAGCTGTCGGACGTGCTGCAGCACTACATGCTGCAGAGCGAGCAGCTCGACACCACGCTGGTGCTGGCCGCCGACGAGCAGGTGGCCGCGGGCCTGCTGATCCAGCGCCTGCCGTTGGCCGGCGAGGCCAATCTGGCCGGCAGTGCCACCGCGCGGGACGAGGACGAGATCGGCCGCAACGAGGACTACAACCGCATCTCGACGCTGGCCAGCAGCCTCACGCGGGCCGAACTGCTGTCGCTGGACATCGAGACCATCCTGCGGCGCCTGTTCTGGGAGGAGCGGTTGCTGCGCTTCGCGCCGCGCGACGGCATGCTTGGCCCGCGCTTTGCATGCACCTGCAGCCGCGACCGCGTCGCCAGCATGATCCGCAGCCTGGGACGCGAGGAGGCCGACGACATCCTGGCCGAGCAGGGCCGCATCGAGGTGGGATGCGACTTCTGCGGTCAGCAATACCGCTTCGATGCCGTCGACACGGCCCAGATCTTTGCAGGGCCGCCGGGACAGGTGCCGGGCAGCTCAATCGTTCAGTAATCGTTCAGCTTTGTCCTTTTTGCTTAGCTGCGGCTCCCGCGGAGTGTCGTCCGCGCCACAGAGGCATATCCAATGGGGGGAGAGGCGCAGATTCCTTGTGTCACAACCCTTGACGCTTTTGTAAGCCGGTTTCACGATGGGGTGTCGGCCGTTTACGGTCGGCTTCATTCAACTATCTCGAGGACGATATGAACACCAAGAACCTCTTTGCGGCAACTGCAGCTCTGGCCGTCGCGCTTCTGGCCGCCAGCCCCGCCATGGCTGACGACCCGACCAAGGAACCGCCGACGCCCGCCGCCAAGAAGACGACCAAGGCCGAGCGTGCCGCTGCACGCGAGAAGCGCAAGGCCGAGATGACCGCTGCTGAAAAGAGCGGCACCGCTCCCACTGGTGGTGAGGCCACGGCTCCCGAGAAGCAGACCAAGGCCATCTCGGGCACGCACGAGTCCCGCAAGGCTGAGCGCGCCAAGAAGCGCAAGGAAGTGGCTGCCGCGAACAAGGCTGGCGCCATTCCGGCTCCCAACGAAGCCGGCGAACCGAAGAAGTGATCGGCCGCTGCTGAGTGGCACAGGCGCATGCCGGCCGTGCGGCGCGTGGCGCACATGCCGGCGTGTCGCACGGTCCGTGGGTGGTGTGGCTGGTTCGATGCCTGGGGCTCGGACTGGTCGCGTTGCTGACGGCCTGTGCCAGTCTGCCGGAAGCGCCCGTCGCCGCGGCACCGTCCTTCGCGGCGACGGACGTCGAACCCATGCCCCTGGCTCGCATCGCAGTGGCCAGCCTCACGGCGAACGCAGTGCCGCGCGGCCATTCCGGCTTCCTACTGATGCCCGAGGGGCCCACGGCCCTCAACGCGCGGATCGCACTGATCCGGGCTGCGCGCAAGACCCTCGATGCGCAGTACTACATCCTCCAGGACGACGCGACAGGCCTGCTTTTCCTGAGTGAACTGCTCGATGCATCGCGTCGCGGCGTGCGTGTGCGCCTGCTGGTCGACGACCTGTACACCCCCGGCAAGGACCAGCTCTTCGCTGCCCTGGCCTCCCAACCGAATTTCGAACTGCGCCTGTTCAATCCGCTGGCCGTGCGCAGCGGTCCTTTGGCCTGGCGCGTGGCCCTGTCCCTGGGCGATCTGCGGCGCGTCAATCGCCGCATGCACAACAAGCTGCTCGTGGCCGACAACAGCGTGGCCATCACGGGCGGTCGCAACATCGCCGACGAATACTTCATGCGCAGCGACCAGGCCAACTTCGTCGACATGGACCTGCTCGCCGCGGGGCCGGTGGTACCGGCGCTGTCGAACAGCTTCGACGACTTCTGGAACAGCCGCCAGGTGAGGCCCATCGGCAGCCTGATGGCATTGCCGCCCGACGACGACCGCACCCGCCGCGTGCTGGCCGAACGTTGCGAGGACCGGCGCGACCTGCTGCCCGAGGCGGCCACCGATGTGCTCGGGCATCCACCCGTGAGCGTGCAGCTGGCCGCGGGCCGGCTGCTCCTGACCGAAGGCGACGGACGCGTGGTGTCGGACGTGCCCGAGAAGATCACCTACGACGACCCCGAAGCCAGCTTTGCCGACAGCGTGAGCCAGCGAACCATCGCCATGCTCTATGGCGCGCGGCGGGAGGTGCTGATGGTGTCGCCGTACTTCGTCCCGGGCCAGGCCGGCCTGGCGCTGTTGCGGGAGCAGGCCGCCAGGGGCGTCCAGGTGCTGGTCTTCACCAATTCCCTGGACGCCACGGACGAGACCCTGGTGTATTCCGGCTATGCCCGCTACCGGCTCGCCATGCTCAAGGCCGGCGTGAAGATCTACGAACTCGGCTCTCGGCTGGTGCCCAAGGAACGCCGGTTCGGCGAATTCCGGCATTCCAGCGCGCGGCTGCACGCCAAGATCATGCTGGTGGACCGCGAGCGCGTCTTCATCGGCTCGATGAACCTCGATGGGCGCTCCGCCCGCCTCAATACCGAGGTGGGCGTCATCATCGAGAGCCCCGCCTTGATCGAGCAGTTCGGCGCGCTGATGCCGGTGCGCGAACTGGGCGCCTACGAACTGCGCCTTCGCAAGGACGTCGACGACGTCCAGTGGATCGAGCACCACACGGACGGCAGCGAGGCCGTGCTCGACGAAGAGCCCGGTGCCAACGTCATCGACCGCGTGCGCGACTGGCTCCTGCTGAAATTGCTGCCCGAAGACGTACTGTGAGGGCGCGGGCCGAGGCCGTGCTCAGCGTTCGAATGCGCTGTAGCGGATGTCCGGGGCGCTGGTGTTGTGCCGCGAGGGCTCGCTGCGGCCGAAGCGCACCTCCCCCACCCCCGGGGCGCGCTCGAAATCCGGCAGCGGCTGCATGTGCGCCACCGCACCGGCGTCGCCGCTGCCGTGCCAGCGGACCTCGCTCATGTCGGCGTTGTCTGCCGCCACATACATCGACCGCAGCACCGAGAAGGGCTGCATGCCGCGGACCGGCCGCGAGAAGCGCACGTCCAGCGCCGTGCGCTCGCGGCTGACCTCGGCAAGGCGGATGCGTGCAGCGCCCCCACCGGCGAATCGCAGGTCGAAGCGGATGTCGGGCTGTGTGCGGATGCGGATGTCCCGGATGTTGACCACCGGCCGGCCCTCCTGGCGCACCGGGCCCAGCAGCATCGAGGAGCCGTAGACGCCGTCCCCGAAGCGGGCCAGCGGCAGCGGCTTGATGCGCCAGTAGCCGTCCGAGGGGTACATGACCAGCGCTTCCTTCATCTGGCCGTCGATCCGGCGGTAGACCTGGATCATGTGGAAGCCGCGGTCGCGCGTGCCGTCCACTTCCACGGGCACCTGCTGCGGCCGCCAGAACACCGGCAGCGTCATGCCCACGATGCGCCACTCGGCGTCCTCGTGCAAGGTGACGGTGCGCGGCTCGAAACGGTGCTTGGGGTCGGTCGGATGATCGCCGCCGTCGAAGTTGCAGCCGGAGAAGTCGGGGGCGGTGGTGTCCTGCGCGATGCGGTCGATGTAGCCGGGCTGCAGCGCCTCGACGGTGAAACGCTTGACGCCGCCACGCAGCAGCAGCGAGACGTTGTCTTCCTCGGCGCATCGCGTCGGCTTCGTCTGGTTCTCGACCGTCACGGTGGCGGCCGCGGCCTGGGCGGCGGGCGGCATTCCCGCCGCGAGTGCGATCAGTGCGGCACAGGCGGCGAGCGCGCGGCGGATGGGGAAGGGGGCGGATGTCCGGAGGTGCATGAGTGGGTCAGCCCGCGGTCAGTGTCTGCCGGGCAGCGATCAGGTCGGTGAAGAGGCGATGCTCGCAGTCAGGGTCGGAACAGCGCTCGCAGTTCCACGCCGGCGCGCGCAGGTGGCGCGGGGTGGCCGGCGCCTCTTCCCGCGCCTCCAGGCCTGCCTGCAGTGCCGACCAGGCGCGGGACAGGTGTTGGGCGGCGTCGCGGCCGTGGATGATGGCGCAGGGCAGGCCCACTGCCGCGAACCCTGCCCGCAAGCGGGCGTCGAGATCCTGCTCGCCGTTGCCTGCCGCGTCCTGTGGGGGCAGCAGCAGCGTGAAGGCATGGCCGCGCTCGGCCGCGACCAGCGAGGGGGGCCAGCTTTCGACCGGGACGCCCCTTTGGGCGAGCAGGGCGATGGGACTGCCGGCCGCCACGACGAGTGCGTCATGGCGCGCTTGATCGATCCGCGTGCGCCAGGCCTGGGCCTGCGCAAGCGCATCGGTGGGAGCCGGCGGGCATTCGAGTGCGTCGGTCGGTGCCATGCCGACCAACGCGATGGCCCTGATGCCCCGCTGCACGAAGCGGCGGGCCAGTGCGTCGACCAGTTGCTCCCGGTCTGCCGTCGGCGCACCCCAGACGGCGATCACGCTGGCGGTGCCGAGGCGCGGTGTCATGGGAGCGGCAGCGCGCGCATTCTTGACGCGCCGTCCTAGCGCGCGATCTGCACCAGGATCTCGTTGGGCTTGACCATGCCCAGCTCCTGCCGCGCGCGCTCCTCGGCCATCTCGATGCCCTCCTTGAGGTCGTTGACCTCGGACTCGAGCCGCTCGTTGGTGTGCTGGGCGCGGAGGTTGGCGGTTTTCTGGTCTTCCAGGTTCTTGCGCAGCTTGGCCACGTCGGGCAGGCTGCCGCGGCCTGTCCACAGCTGGAGCTGCAGCAGGCCGAGCAGGCACAGCAGGATGGCCGGGATGACGAGGCGCGTGCGCATCGCCGCTCAGCCGATCCGCACCGGCACCGTGGCCCACACCACGCCCGAACTGGAAGACCGGCGCATCAACGCAGGTTGTAGAACGCGGCGCGGCCGGGGTAGCTCGCGACGTCGCCCAGGTCTTCCTCGATGCGCAGCAGCTGGTTGTACTTGGCCATGCGGTCCGAGCGCGACAGCGAGCCGGTCTTGATCTGGCCGGCGTTCAGGCCCACGGCGATGTCGGCGATGGTGCTGTCTTCGGTCTCGCCGGAGCGGTGCGAGATCACGGCGGTGTAGCCGGCGCGCTTGGCCATCTCGATGGCCGCGAAGGTCTCGGTCAGCGTGCCGATCTGGTTGATCTTGATCAGGATCGAGTTGGCGATGCCCTGGTCGATGCCCTGCTTCAGGATCTTGGTGTTGGTGACGAACAGGTCGTCGCCCACCAGCTGCACCTTCTTGCCCAGTCGCTCGGTCAGCAGCTTCCAGCCGGCCCAGTCGCCTTCGTGCATGCCGTCCTCGATCGAGATGATCGGGTACTTGTCGCACCAGGTGGCCAGCATGTCGGTCCAGCTTGCGGCTTCCAGCTGCAGGCCGCCTTCGCCTTCGAGCACGTACTTGCCGTCCTTGTAGAACTCGCTGGCGGCGCAGTCCAGGCCCAGGGCGATCTGCTCGCCGGCGGTGTAGCCGGCCTTGTCGATGGCTTCCAGAATCAGCTGGATCGCGGCTTCGTGGTTCTCGACGCTGGGAGCAAAGCCGCCTTCGTCGCCCACGGCCGTGGGCATGCCGCGGCTGTCGATGATCTTCTTGAGGGCGTGGAACACCTCGGCACCGTAGCGCAGCGCTTCGCGGAAGCTGGGTGCGCCCACCGGGATGATCATGAACTCCTGCAGGTCCAGGCTGTTGTTGGCATGCGCGCCGCCGTTGATGACGTTCATCATCGGCACCGGCAGGCTCATGCCGCCCATGCCGCCGAAGTAACGGTACAGGGGCAGGCCGGACTCTTCGGCCGCAGCGCGCGCGACGGCCATCGACACGGCCAGCATGGCGTTGGCGCCCAGGCGGCTCTTGTTCTCGGTGCCGTCCAGGTCGATCAGGGTCTTGTCCAGGAAGGCCTGCTCGGAGGCGTCCAGGCCCAGCACGGCTTCGCTGATCTCGGTGTTGACGTGCTCCACGGCCTTGAGCACGCCCTTGCCCAGGTAGCGACCCTTGTCGCCGTCGCGCAGCTCGATGGCTTCGCGGCTGCCGGTGCTGGCGCCCGAGGGCACGGCCGCACGGCCCATGGTGCCGCTTTCCAGCAGCACGTCGCATTCCACGGTGGGATTGCCGCGGCTGTCGAGGATCTCGCGGCCGACGATGTCAACGATGGCACTCATTCAGGGTTCTCCGGTTTTTTGAAATCGGTTCAGGCGGGCGCGCCGCGCTCAGACGCCTTCGACGGCGATCATGTTCATGATCGCGGCGCCGGCACGGGCCTCGCGGGCCTTCATGTATTCGGGCGTCTCGTAGAAGGTCTTGGCCTGCTCGAAGCTGGCGAACTTCAGCAGCACCACGCGCGTGGGCTGCCAGGTGCCTTCGAGCGGCTCGACCTGGCCGCCGCGCACGCAGACCTCGGCGCCGTGCGCCTGCATCGCAGCGGAGGACCACTTCTTGTATTCCTCGTACTGCGTCGGGTTGGTGACTTCGACGTGGGCGATGACGTAGCCGCTGGGCATGGATGCAGGTCTCCTGGAATGCGTTCAGGCCTGGAAGTGGTCTTCCAGAAAGCCGTTCTTCTTGGTGATGCGGTCGAGTTCGACCAGCGTCTCGAGCAGCGCCTTCATGTGCTTGAGCGGCACGGCGTTGGGCCCGTCGGACAGCGCGTTCTTGGGGTCGGGGTGCGTCTCCATGAACAGGCCTGCCACGCCCACGGCCACCGCCGCGCGCGAAAGCACCGGCACGAACTCGCGCTGTCCGCCGGAGCTGGTGCCCTGGCCGCCCGGCAACTGCACCGAGTGCGTGGCGTCGAACACCACAGGCGCGCCGGTCTCGCGCATGATCGCCAGGCTGCGCATGTCGCTGACCAGGTTGTTGTAGCCGAAGCTCGCGCCGCGCTCGCAGGCCAGGAAGTTGTCGTCCGGCAGGCCCTTCTCGCGGGCGGCCGCGCGCGCCTTGTCGATCACGTTCTTCATGTCGTGCGGCGCGAGGAACTGGCCCTTCTTGATGTTCACCGGCTTGCCCGACTGGGCGGCGGCGCGGATGAAATCGGTCTGGCGGCACAGGAAGGCGGGCGTCTGCAGCACATCGACCACCTGGGCGGCCTCGGCGATGTCCTCTTCGGAATGCACGTCGGTCAGCACCGGCACGCCCAGTTCCTGCTTCAGCTTGGCCAGGATGGCCAGGCCCTTCTCGCGACCGGGGCCGCGAAAGCTGGTGCCCGAGGAGCGGTTGGCCTTGTCGAAGCTGCTCTTGAAGATGAAGGGAATACCCAGCGCGCTGGTGATTTCCTTCAGCTGGCCGGCCGTGTCCATCTGCAGTTGCTCGGACTCGACTACGCAGGGCCCGGCGATCAGGAAGAAGGGCTGCTGGAGCCCGACGTCGAAGCCACACAGTTTCATGCTTGCTCCTTGGCGCCGGCCGCTCAGGCCACGACCTTCAGCGCGCTCTTGTCCGAGCCCTGGTGCGCCAGCGCTGCACGCACGAAGGCGTTGAACAGCGGATGGCCGTCCCACGGTGTGGACTTGAACTCGGGGTGGAACTGCACGCCCATGTACCAGGGGTGCACGTCCTGCGGCAGCTCGACGATCTCGGTCAGCTGCTCGCGCTGCGTCAGGGCCGAGATGACCAGGCCGGACTGGCGTAGCTGGTCGAGGTAGTTGACGTTGGCCTCGTAGCGATGGCGGTGGCGCTCGGTCACCACGTCGCCGTAGATGCTGTGGGCCAGCGTGCCGGGCATCACGTCGGAGCTCTGCGCGCCCAGGCGCATGGTGCCGCCCAGGTCGGACTTGGCCGTGCGCGTCTTGATGGTGCCGTCGGCGTCCTTCCATTCGGTGATCAGCGCGATCACCGGGACGCTGGCGTTGGGGTCGAACTCGGTGCTGTTGGCGCCCTTGAGGCCGGCCACATTGCGCGCGTATTCGATGGTGGCGACCTGCATGCCCAGACAGATGCCCAGGTAGGGGATCTTGTTCTCGCGGGCGAAGCGGGCCGCGCAGATCTTGCCTTCCACGCCACGCTGGCCGAAGCCGCCCGGCACCAGGATGGCGTCGTACTTGTCCAGGCGTGCCACGTTGTCGGGCTGGATCGTCTCGGAGTCGAGGTACTCGATCTTCACGCGGGCATGGCTCTTCATGCCCGCGTGGCGCAGCGCCTCGTTGAGCGACTTGTAGCTGTCCGACAGGTCGACGTACTTGCCGACCATGGCGATGGTCACTTCCTTCTGCGGATGCTCGACCTCGTAGACCAGGTCGTCCCAGCGCTGCAGCTTGGCCGGCGGCGTGTTCAGGCGCAGCTTGTCGCAGATGAGGCCATCCAGGCCCTGCTCGTGCAGCATGCGCGGCACCTTGTAGATGGTGTCCACGTCCCACATGCTGATCACGCCCCATTCGGGCACGTTGGAGAACAGCGAGATCTTGGCGCGCTCCTCGTCGGGAATCGGCCGGTCGGCGCGGCAGAGCAGAGCGTCGGCCTGGATGCCGATCTCGCGCAGTTTCTGCGCCGTGTGCTGCGTGGGCTTGGTCTTGAGCTCGCCGGCCGCCGCGATGTACGGGAGGTAGCTCAGGTGCACGAAGGCGCTGTTGTTGGGGCCGGCCTTCAGGCTCATCTGGCGCACGGCCTCGAGGAAGGGCAGGGATTCGATGTCGCCCACCGTGCCGCCGATCTCGACGATGGCGATCTGCACCTCGTGCGGCGTGCCGATGCCGGCGCCGCGCTTGATGTATTCCTGGATCTCGTTGGTGACGTGCGGAATCACCTGCACCGTCTTGCCCAGGTAGTCGCCGCGGCGCTCCTTCTCCAGCACCGACTTGTAGATCTGTCCGGTGGTGAAGTTGTTGGACTTGCGCATGCGCGTCGTGATGAAGCGCTCGTAATGGCCCAGGTCCAGATCGGTCTCGGCGCCGTCGTCGGTCACGAAGACTTCGCCATGCTGGAAGGGAGACATCGTGCCCGGATCCACGTTGATGTAGGGATCGAGCTTGATGAGGGTGACCGTGAGGCCGCGGGATTCGAGGAGGGCGGCGAGGGAGGCGGAAGCGATGCCCTTGCCGAGGGACGACACCACACCGCCGGTGACGAAGACGAATTTGGTCATTGCCGGACGCGGGCGCCATGGCCCGCGGATGGGAAATTGCGATTGTACCGGCCGGGCAAGGCCTTCTTTTCAGTCCGGCCACATCGCGTGACGCAAGGGCGGGTCGGGGCGGCGCTCCCTCTACACTGCCCGGATGCAACAAGACCTGGCAGGCAAGCACATCCTCCTGGGCCTCACCGGTGGTGTGGCCTGCTACAAGTCCGCCGAGCTGTGCCGGCTGTTCATCAAGGCTGGTGCGACGGTGCAAGTGGTCATGACCGAGGCGGCCACGCAGTTCATCACACCGGTGACGATGCAGGCCCTGTCCGGCCAACCCGTGTATCTGTCGCAATGGGATGCACGGCAGGCCAACAACATGCCGCACATCAACCTTGGCCGTGAAGCCGACGCGATCGTGCTGGCGCCGGCCAGTGCCGACTTCATCGCGCGACTGGTGCAGGGCCGGTCGGACGAGTTGCTCAGCTTGTTGTGCCTCGCCCGGCCCCTGCAGCGCGTGCCGCTGCTGGTGGCGCCGGCCATGAACCGCGAGATGTGGGCCCATCCGGCCACCCAGCGCAACCTGCGCCAGCTGGCCGACGACGGTGCCCTGGTGCTGGGTGTGGGCCAGGGCTGGCAGGCCTGCGGCGAGGCCGGCGACGGCCGCATGCTGGAGCCGGCCGAACTGCTCGAAGAGGTCGTGGCCCACTTCCAGCCCAAGGTCCTGCTGGGCGAGCATGTGGTGGTCACCGCCGGCCCCACCTTCGAGGCCATGGACCCGATCCGCGGCATCACCAACCATTCCTCCGGCAAGATGGGCTTCGCCATCGCCCGCGCCGCGCGCGAGGCCGGCGCCCGCGTCACGCTGGTGGCCGGCCCGGTGCACCTTCCCACGCCGCGCGGCGTGCAGCGCGTGGACGTGGCTTCGGCCCAGCAGATGCTGCAGGCCGTGCAGGCGGCCGTGGCCGATGCCTCGGTGTTCGTGGCGACCGCGGCGGTGGCCGACTGGCGGCCGGCCGATCCGCAGATGCACAAGATCAAGAAGGACGGCAGCGGCCAGACGCCGGTGCTGCGCTTCGTCGAGAACCCCGACATCCTGCACACCGTCGCGCAGGGCGAGCGGGCGCGCGGGCGGCAACTGTTCTGCGTCGGCTTCGCGGCCGAGAGCGAAAACCTGCTCGAACATGCCAAGGCCAAGCGCCTGCGCAAGGGCATTCCGCTGCTGGTGGGCAACATCGGGCCGCTGACCTTCGGCCAGGACGACAACAGCCTGCTGCTTGTTGACGAGCACGGCGCACGAGAACTGCCGCGAGCCTCCAAGCTCGCGCTCGCCCGCGAACTCGCCTCCGAAATCGCCGTCCGGCTGCGGCCCTGGCGCGGCTGAGGCTTCCCATCCTTCTGCCGATGAACGAGACCGACTGGAACACGCCCCGCAATGGCGATTTCGTGCGCTATGTCGAGCAGTTGACGGCCGAGTCGCTGCAGCGTGTCCACGCGCGACAGGATCGACCTTCGGCAGCCGCAGCATCGATGCCGCCCGGCGCTGCGTCGCCGGGTGCGACTTCTTCGCCTGGCGCGCGCAGCGCGCCGGGCGACCTGTCGGCGGCGCCGGGCGTGGCGGGCTGGGCCGCGGCGGGAATCGCTGGCCTTCTCGTGCTGTGGGCCATTGGCGCCCCTGTCGGCGTCCTCGTGCTGCTGGCAGCCCTCGGTGCCGCGGTGTTCAAACGCTTTGTCCGGCGCGGCGCTGCAGTGCCGGCCGCCCGCCAGTTGCTGGCCGGCCTTCGTCAAGGCCCCCAGAACGGCAAACCCCCACCTCCCGCCGGCGGCACTGCCGCACGGCCCAACCCTCGAAGACAGTCCTCCCCATGAAGATCGACGTGCGCGTGCTCGACGCGCGAATGGCCCAGCAACTGCCCACCTATGCCACGCCCGGAAGCGCCGGCATGGACCTGCGTGCCTGCCTCGCGGACCCCCTGACGCTGGCGCCCGGCGCCTGCGAGCTCATCGGCACGGGGCTGGCCATCCACCTGGCCGACCCTGGCTGTGCGGCCCTGATCCTTCCCCGCTCGGGCCTCGGCCACAAGCACGGCATCGTGCTGGGCAACCTCGTCGGCCTGATCGACAGCGACTACCAGGGCGAGCTCAAGGTCAGTGCCTGGAACCGCAGCCAGACGCCGTTCGTCGTCGAACCCATGGAGCGCCTGGCCCAACTGGTGATCGTGCCGGTGGTGCAGGCCCAGTTCCGCGTTGTCGAGACCTTCGATGCCGATACCCAGCGGGGTGCCGGGGGTTACGGCTCCACCGGAAAGCTGTAAGCATCTCCCAGAAGTTGTTTCGGCTGTGAGCAAGGGTGCCTTCCAGAACCTTTGCCGCGCGTCCGCCTCCAATCCCCGAGGTGGGCGGTCGCGCGCGACGCCGCATGGTGCGGCGGCGCAGTCGATCAGCCGAGGGCAGGCCCGCCTGTCGAGGATCCATACCATGATTCACAACAAGATTCGCTCCCTGGCCGTTCCGGCCGTTGCCCTGACCGCCGCCGCGCTGCTCGCCGGTTGCGTGACGCCGGTGCCGGTGTACCAGACCCGCTATCCCTATCAGCCCGCCGCGGCACCGGTGTACCCGGCGGCCCCTGCCTACAACCAGGCCGTGTATGTCGAAACCGGCATCGTCGCCAACATCGAGGTGTTGCGCAGCGAGACGCCGCCCGTGGCGCCTTCGGGTGGCGGCGCCGTGGTGGGCGGCCTGGTGGGCGGCGTGCTGGGCAACCAGATCGGCCATGGCTCCGGCCGTGCGGCGGCCACCATGCTGGGCGTGGTGGGTGGCGCGCTGGCCGGCAACGCGGTCGAGGCACGCAATGGCGCCGGCCGCGTCTACGAAAGCTATCGCGTCTCGGTGCAGATGAGCAATGGCAGCTACCGCAGCTTCGATGTGCCCAGCCCTGGCGACCTGCGCATCGGCGACCGGGTGCGCATCGACGGCGGCCAGATCTCGCGCTACTGATCGCACCTGAATGCACAAAGGCCGGCCCCTTCGGGCGCCGGCCTTTGTGCTTCATGGCACGCGTCGTCGCGATGCGGCCAATAGGGCGCTCAGTGCAGCGAGTCGCTGCCCGGCGCCATCGGCGCGAAGCGGAAGAAGCCGGTGCCGGCGGTACCGCGGCCGATCTCCTCCTCGGTCGCTTCGCGCACCGCATTGACGGTCAGGTCCAGCCGCAGGGCGATGCCGGCCAGCGGATGGTTGCCGTCCAGCACCAGGTGCTCGGGGTAGATCTCGGCCACGGTGTAGAGCACGTTCTTCGGCATGTCCGGGTTGACGCCGGAGGGCAGGGCGGCGCCGTCGAAGCTCATGCCCTCCTCCACTTCCTTCGGGAACAGCGCACGCGGCTCCAGGAAGAGCAGGTGCTCGTCGAAGTCGCCGAAGGCCTGTTCGGGTTCCAGGTGGAGTTGCACGCGGGCGCCGGGGCCGTGGCCCTGCAGCGCTGTCTCGATCGCATCGAAGAGGTCGTCGCCGCCCACCAGGAATTCGACGGGCTCGGTGAGCACGTCCAGGGTTTCGCCAAGGGTGTCCTTGAGGGTCCAGGTCAGGGCGACCACGCATTGGGGGGTGATTTCCATATGAGAATTCTCCCACCATGCCCCTGACACAACGATTGCCCCTGCTCGGAGGACTGAGCGCCGACACCTTCATGCGCCGCCACTGGCAGAAGAAACCCCTGCTGGTGCGCCAGGCACTGCCGATGACGGCCCCGCCGATGTCGCGCGCCCGCCTGTTCGAACTCGCTGGCGAGGAGGGCGTGGAATCCCGCCTGGTCACCCACGACACCCGCCAGGGCTGGCGCCTGCGCCACGGCCCCTTTGCCCGGCGCAGCCTGCCGCCGCTGGGCCGCCCCGAATGGACGCTGCTGGTGCAAGGCGTCGACCTGCACGACGACGACATCCACGCGCTGCTGCAACCCTTCCGCTTCCTGCCCGAGGCCCGGCTGGACGATGTGATGATCAGCTATGCCAGCGATGGCGGGGGCGTGGGCCCGCACTTCGACAGCTACGACGTCTTCCTGCTGCAGGTGAGCGGACGCCGCCGCTGGTCCTGGGGCCGTCAGAAGGACCTGACGCTGCGCCCCGGCCCCCCTCTGAAGATCCTGGACCATTTCGAGCCCGAGGACACCCAGGTGCTCGAACCCGGCGACATGCTCTACCTGCCGCCGCGCTATGCCCATGACGGCGTCGCCGTGGGTGGCGATTGCATGACCTGCTCCGTGGGCCTGCGCGCGCCCGCGCAGACCGAACTGGCGTCCGACCTGCTCATGCGGCTGGGCGACATCGTCTCGGACGATGAAGCACCCGGCCGGCGCTATGCCGACCCCGGCCAACCGGCCTCCGAGTCGCCGGCCGCCATCCCCGAGGCGCTGCAGGCCTTTGCCCGCGACGCCGTCCAGAAGGCGCTGGCCCAGTCCACGCGCATCGACTGCGCGCTGGGCGAGTCCCTGACCGAGCCCAAGCCCAACGTCTGGTTCGATCCCGGCGAATGGCCGGAGCGCGTCGAGGTCGTGCGGCTCGACCGGCGCACCCGCATGCTCTACGACGCGCGCCATGTCTTCATCAACGGCGAGAGCCTGCTGGCCGGCGGCCGCGATGCGGTGCTGATGCGCCGGTTGGCCGATCGTCGCGAACTGGGTTCGCGCGAGCTGGCCAAGGCCAGCGCCGAGGCCCTGGCCCTGCTGGGCGACTGGTGCGAAGCTGGGTGGGTGCATGCCCGATGAGTTGAGGCTCAGCGCGGGCCCCTTCGACGGGCCCACGGCCTTCGCCGACCGGCTGCGCGAGGCCTTCGCCGCGCGGCAGAAGAGGCCTGGCCGACGCTGTGGTGCGCCGATGCCCAATTCGCCGACTGGCCGCTCGGCGAGGCCGCGGTCATCCAGGCGCTCCAGGCCTGGGCCGGCAGCGCCCGCCGCCTGCGCCTGGTGATGCGCGACGACCGCCTGCTGCGGGAGCGCCATCCGCGCTTCGTCGTCTGGCGCCAGCGCTGGGACCACATCGTCGAGTGCCGGATCTGCGCCGACAGCGATGCCGCCGACCTGCCCAGCGGGCTGTGGACGCCGGGCTGGACGGTCGAGCGGCACGACCCCGTGCTCAGCCGCGGCAGCAGCAGCGGTGCACAGGCGGCCGTCGAGTCGCTGCGGCATCGCATGGACGATGCCTTCGCGCGGGGCCGCCCTGGTTTCCCGGCCTCCATCCTGGGCCTCTGAACCGCTTGCGGCGACGGGTGACGGCCTCTAGAGGCCGTCGGTTCAGGCGCGCGTCGGTCGGGCGGCGTGCGCGTCAGCGACACAGTCTGCTCACATTAAATGCGACATAAGTTGTAAATTGTTGATAAATGTAGACACGCTTCGATTCAGCTGATCGAAAGTGACGATCATCTGGATGACTCCCTGACGTCCTTCCGTTTCGCCTGTCCTTCCGATGAAAGTCGCTGCCTTCGACGAGGTTTCGCTCGGCCTGATCGGATTGAGCCTGCTGGCCGCGCTCGTCGCGCTGCTGCTGATGATGCGGGAGCGCTGGAAGTCGGCGGGCATCCGGCGCGAGTTGCAGGCGGTCTCGCTACAGAAGCATGAGCTGGAGTGGGGCGACGCCCTGACGGGCCTGCGCAACCGCAAGGGGCTCGATGCTTCGCTCGACGATCTGGCGGGTGTCGGCTCTCACGGGGTCGTCGTGGTGCTGCTGGACCACTTCCGGCGCATGCGGCAGGCCTTTGGCCAGGAATTCGGCGACTTCATCGTCAAGCTCGCCGCCCAGCGCCTGTCGGGCTGTCTGCCGCCGGGCGCGACGGCCGCGCACCTGGAAGGGGGCGAGTTCGCGCTGGCGATCCCTGGCAACCGTGCCGACCTGCTCGAAGTGGCCGAGCTGGCGTTCGAGCAACTGGCGTTGCCGGTGCAGTCCGCCAAGGGTCAAGTGATCCTCGTCGCCTCGCTCGGTGTGGCCATGGCGGGCGCTCCAGAGGATCGCGGCCGGCTCATCGAATTCGCCTCTCTGGCCGCCGAACGTGCGGGCGCCGGGCTCAATGGCGAGGGCAAGGTCTGCGTCTACGACCCCGCCTTCGCCGAGGAGGCGCGGGCGCAGGCCTTCTTCGTGAACGACCTGCGCGCGGCGGTGGAGAACAAGGAGCTGCGCCTGCTCTTCCAGCCCAAGGTCGATGCCCAGTCCCTGCAGATCACCGCGGCCGAGGCGCTCCTGCGCTGGCAGCATCCGGTGCGCGGCAACGTGGCGCCGGCCGTGTTCGTGCCCATGGCGGAGTCCGCCGGCCTGATGGGCATGCTGGGCCGGTGGGTGATCGAGGAATCCTGCCGTGTGGCCGCGTCCTGGCGGGCGATGGGGCTGCGCATGCGCGTGGCGGTCAACATCTCCGCACTGCAGATGCAGGAGGAAGACCTGGTCGACCACATCGCCCAGTGCCTGGAGCGCCACGGCCTGCAGCCCAACCGCTTCACCTGCGAGATCACCGAATCGGT
Organism: Pseudacidovorax intermedius; assembly: GCF_003350475.1. Lineage (GTDB taxonomy): Bacteria > Pseudomonadota > Gammaproteobacteria > Burkholderiales > Burkholderiaceae_C > Xenophilus > Xenophilus intermedius. Next base: position 38,439 of record NZ_QQAV01000004.1, on the reverse strand, counting down.
GGCCATGCAGCACACCGACACCGCCACGGCCACCTTCGAGCGCATGCGCTCGCTGGGCCTGCATGTCTCCATCGACGACTTCGGCACGGGCTATTCCAGCCTCGCCGCCCTGCGGCGCCTGCCCGCCTCGGAGTTGAAGGTGGATCGCGCCTTCGTGGCCGATCTCGAGCACAGCGAGGACGCGCGCTCCATCGCCGCGTCCATCGTCAGCCTGGGCAAGGCGCTTAACCTGAAGGTGGTGGCCGAGGGCGTGGAGACGCAGGGCCAGTGCGAGCTGCTGATGCTGATGGGCTGCGACGAGCTTCAGGGCTTCCTGTTCTCGAAGCCGATCTCGGCCGAGGAAATGACCGGCATGATCAACAGCGGCAGCGCCGACGGGCCCGAATCCCTGCCCTTCAGCGAGTCGCTGTTCATGAGCACCCGGCTCTCTGGCCTGTGAAGTGCGGCGCGGGGCTGCCACCGGCGCCCCAGGGCTCATCGCTCAAGCGTCGAGCCAGGGCGAGCCCTCGGCGGCGTCGGCCGCCAGCATCTCGTGGGCGGCGGCACCGAGCGCCTCGGCCATGGCCTGGCGCACCAGGTCCGGCCGGTTGTTCTGCTCCGACAGATGGGCCGCCACCACATGGCGCAGGCCGCCGTGGTTCACGGTCCGGGCGATCTCGGACGCCGCGGTGTTGGACAGGTGCCCATAGTTGCCCCCGACGCGGCGCTTGAGGAAGGGCGGATAGCGCGACTGCGACAGCAGCGCCACGTCGTGGTTGAACTCCAGCAGCAGGGCGTCCACGCCGGCCAGCCGCGCCATGACGTGGGCGCTGGCATGGCCCAGGTCGGTCAAGACGGCGAGAGTGCGGGCACCGTCGGTGCAGCGCAGCTGCAGGGGCTCTCGGGCATCGTGGGGCACGGTGAAGGGCTGGACCTGCAATTCGCCCACCTCGATGGCCTCGCCATCCCGGGCCAGGTGCAGGCGCCCCGCATAGTCGGGGGCCCCAGTGGCGAGCCAGGTGCCTTCGCTCATCCAGACATCGATGCCTTCGCGCTGCGACAGCGCATGGGCGCAGCCGATGTGGTCGCCGTGCTCGTGCGTGACGAAGACGGCATCGATGTCGCGCGCCTGCAGGCCTTCGCGCGCCAGCCGCTGGTCGAGCTGGCGCAGGTTGAAGCCGCAGTCGATCAGCAGGCGCGAGGTGCGCGACTCGCTGCGCACCTCCACCAGCGTGCCGTTGCCGCTGCTGCCGCTGCCGAGGCTGCGAAAGCGCAGCGCCACGCCTTACTTCAGGTCGTCGGCCAGCACGCGCACGATGCGCTGGGCGTTGTCCGACTTCTCCGGCGCACCGGCCTCGTTCAGCACCGTCACCGTGCTCTTGTCGCCTTCCGACTGCACGCGGATGCGGTACTTCATCGGCGCCTCGGTCTTGCTGTCGCGGCTGAAGAGCTTGCCGAAGATGCCCGGTTCCTTGCGGTCGGGATTGGGCGTCACGTAGCGCACGTAGTAGACGCCGGCCGAGCGGTCGCGGTCTTCCACGGTGAAGCCCGTGCGGTCCAGCGAGAGGCCGACCCGGCGCCAGGCGCGGTCGAAGCCGTCGGCCACCTGCAGCACCGGCTGCCCGTTGATGTTGCCGATGGTGGCGGCGCGGGCCTGGGGCGCAGCGGCCACGGAAGCGGCCGCGGCGCGCGACTGCTCCTGGGTCACGCCGAGCTTGACCATCAGGCGGCGCAGGAATTCGGTCTCGAGTTCGGGGTCCACGGCGCGCGGTTGCCAGACGGTCTGGTCCTGCCGCTGGTTGGTGTAGACCTCCTGCATGCCGCGGTGGCTGATGTAGATCTCCGTGCCCTTCGAGGTGCGCTCCATGCGGGTGCGGAAGCGGTCGAGCTCGCCCGTGGAGTAGACGGAGTCGATCACCTTGCCCAGCATGGAACGGATCGGATCCTGCGGCAGCTTGGCCCGGTTTTCGGCCCAGTCGGTTTCCATGATGCCCAGGTTGCGCTGTTCGCTGGTCAGCAGGAAGCCGTTCTCCATCCAGAAGTCGCGCACCGTGTCCCACAACTGCTCGGGCGGGCGGTCGACCACGATCCAGCGCTCGTTGCCCGCGCGCTCCATGCGCACGTCGCCGATCTTGTCGACGGCCGTGGGAATGCCCGGGGCGTTGGCACGGCCGGCCTCATAGGCGTTGGCCGAGACGACGCCGCCAGGAATGGCGTAACGGTTGTCGCGCGAGAGCTGGGTCAGGTCAGGTGGCACCTCCAGCGTGGGGGCCTTGCCGGCGCTCTTGTAGTCGATCTTGTCGGACTCCAGGACGGAGCACGCGGCCAGACTGGTGGCCAGGGCCAGCACGGCGAATCGCAAAGGGGTGTTCAAGTCGTCTTCCTTCGGCGAAGAGAGGGAGGTAATCAGGCGGCCCGTCGAGGCGACGGCAGCCGCATGGGACAGATGGAGTGCCCGGGCGGCAAAAGGTTGCCGAATCTTGAGCTTTGTGTCAGCCGGACACCACGCCGCATTGGCGCAGGGCGCCTTCGACCGCGGCGTGCTGGGAACCGGCCAGGGGCGTGAGCGGCAGGCGCAGCCCGGCACCGATGCGGCCCATGCGCTGCAGCGCCCACTTGACGGGGATCGGATTGGGCTCGACGAAGAGCGCCCGGTGCAGCGGCAGCAGCGACAGCTGGATCTCCATGGCCCGGCGCGCATCGCCGGCGATGGCCGCCACGCACAACTCGTGCATCTGGCGCGGCGCGACGTTGGCGGTGACGCTCACGTTGCCGTGGCCGCCGCAGAGCATCAGTGCCACGGCGGTCGGATCGTCGCCGGAATAGATGGAGAAGCCCTTGGGCGCCTCGCGGATCAGCCACTGCGCACGCTCGATATTGCCAGTGGCTTCCTTGATGCCGACGATGCCGGGAATCTGGGCCAGGCGCAACACCGTGTCGTGGGCCATATCGGCCACCGTGCGGCCGGGGACGTTGTACAGCACCATGGGCAGGTCGCCCACCGACTCGGCGATGGCGCGGAAGTGCTGGTACTGGCCCTCTTGCGTGGGCTTGTTGTAGTAGGGCACCACCTGCAGCTGCGAATCGGCGCCCACGCCCTTGGCGTAGCGGGCCAGTTCGATGGCTTCGCGGGTGGAATTGGCGCCACAGCCCGCCATCACCGGCACGCGGCCGGCGGCCTGCTCGACGGTGACGCGGATGATTTCGCAGTGCTCTTCGACGTCCACCGTGGGCGATTCGCCCGTGGTGCCGACCACGCCCAGGCAGTCGGTGCCCTCGGCGATGTGCCAGTCGATGAGCTTGCGAAGCGCGTCGTAGTCGACGCTACCGTCTTCATGCATCGGCGTGACGAGCGCGACGATGCTGCCAGTCAGTTGCTCCAAGGGACTCTCTTTGTCGGTGAACGCGGAACCGCGGATTCTAGCCAGCGACCTGGGAGGGACCGAGGCGATGTCGCGCAAGGGTTTCTTCGGGCCGGGGCCGGACGGCGGCAATGCGCTGCACGAAGCGCTCGGGCGAGGGCAGGAAACCGTCTTCGTAGGCCACCACCCGTAGCCCGGCGCTGGCGGCGATCAGCTCGCCCGGCGCGAGCAAAAATTCGGGCCGCGAGGGGCGCCCGACGGTTTCGTTGCCGGCCGCGAAGGTCTCGTACAGCAGCACGCCGCCGGGCGCCACAGCCGCCACGATGCGGGGCAGCAGGGGGCGCCAGAGGTAGTTCGTGACGACCACGGCGTCGAACTGGCGCCCCTCGAAGGGCCAGGGGCCGTCCTCGATGTCGGCCTGCACGATCTCGGCGCCGGCCTGTGCCAGGGGCGCCAGGGCGGCGATGGCGGCGGGATCGCGGTCGACGCCGGTCAGTGCATGGCCCTGGCCCTGCAGCCAGAAGAGGTGCCGGCCCGCCCCGCAGGCCACGTCGAGCACCCGTCCGCCCGCGGGAATGAGATGGGCCCAGCGCTGCACCCAGGGCGAGGGCGGCGCCAGGGGCTGCGGCGACTGCGGGCCTGTCGTGCTCATCCGAAGCAGGTCCAGATCTGGTTGCCCAGCAGCACCAGGAAGTCCGGCTGCGCATACAGCAGGAAGACGCCCGTGAGCGCCACGGCGGCGATGCCCCAGGCCGCCATGCGGCGGCCGAGCGCGGCAGGGTCGCGGCGCTGCTTCATGCCGGCTGCAGCCCGCGCCGCTCGATGGCGCGCTCGTTGACGGGCAGGTTCACCAGCGCCGCGAAGATGCCCAGCGCGATGGCGATGTACCAGACGATGTCGTAGCTGCCCGTGCGGTCGTAGAGGTAGCCGCCCAGCCACACCCCCAGGAAGGAGCCCACCTGGTGGCTGAGGAAGACGAAACCGCCCAGCATCGACAGGTGGGCCACGCCGAAGATCTGGGCAATGATGGCGTTGGTGGCCGGCACCGTGGACAGCCACAGCGCACCGATCACGGCCGAGAACACATAGACCGAGGTCGGCGTCAGCGGCGCCAGCAGGAAGAGGCTGATGGCCACCGCCCGTCCCAGGTAGATGGCGGCCAGGATCTTGCGCTTGGCGAAGCGCTGCCCCAGCACGCCGGCGGTGTAGGTGCCGATCACGTTGAACAGCCCGATCAGCGCCAGCGCGTAGCTCGCCACCTGGGGCGCCAGACCATGGTCTTTGAGGTAGCTGGGCATGTGCACGCCGATGAACACCACCTGGAAGCCGCAGACGAAGTAGCCGGCCATCAGCAGAACGAAGCTGGGGTAGCGGAAGGCCTCGGCCACGGCCTGGGCAATGGTCTGCTCGCGCCGGCCCGCGCCGGTCGTGTGGGCCGGCTCACGCAGCAGGAAGGCCAGCGGCACGATCACCAGTGCCAGGGCGGCCAGCGCCAGCAGGGCGCTCTTCCAGCCCAGTTGCAGGATCAATTGGCCCTCGACCGGCACCATGAAGAACTGGCCGAAGGAGCCGGCCGCCGCCGTCACGCCCATGGCCCAGGAGCGCCGTTCCGCCGGCAACTGGCGGCCGATGACGCCGTAGACGACGGCGTAGGTGGTGCCCGCCTGCGCCATGCCGATCAGCACGCCGGCCGTGAGCGCAAACACCAGCGGCGTGGGCGACAGGGCCATGCCCGCCAGCCCGGCCGCATAGAGCACCGCTCCCATCAGCAGTACGCGGAAGGCGCCGAGCTTGTCGGCCAGCATGCCGGCGAACACCCCGGCCACGCCCCAGGCCAGGTTCTGGATGGCGATGGCTAGCGAGAAGGTCTGGCGGGTCCAGCCCTGGTCCTGCGTGATCGGCTGCAGCCACAGGCCGAAACCGTGGCGGATACCCATGGACAGGGTCACGACCATCGCGCCGCAGATCAGCACCTGGCGCATCGAAAGGTTGGCGGTGGGGGAGGACATGGAAGGGGGGCGTCTCTTGCTGAGTGTTGTGATCTATTGCGGCCCGCGAGGGGCGCGGCGCATTGTCGGCGGTCTGTCTGGACTTTGCTGTCGCTAGCATCGCGGCGGCTAGACGATCAGGGAGAAGGAAATGGCACAGCCATTCGACACGCCGCGGATGACCGAGGCGGACTATTTGGCCTGGGCGCCGACCCAGGCGCGCGCGCATGAATACGTGGAGGGTCGGCTCTACGCGATGCAGGAGGACGTCGAGACGGAGCCTTTCGAGCGCGTGGACCCGCGTGCGATGGTGACGCGCAATCTGGCGGATGCATTGAATGCGCATCTGCGCGGAACCGAGTGCAAGGCGCACATGGGCGACATGCGGGTGTATGTGCCTGCCGCCGCGGCGTACCTCTATCCGGACGTCGTGGTCAGCTGCGCCGGCCGCACCCGTCCTGGACGCACGCCCACCGCCGAGCCCTTCGTGATCGCCGATGTTCCGTCCCCGGGCGCCGGCAGCGTGTACCCGGGCGTGCGCTTTGCCCATTACCGCCGCCTGCCGTCCTTGCGCGAATACATGCTGATCGATGCGCGTCGGCACTGCGTCGACCTCTACCGCCGAGGCACAGATGGCCTGTGGGGGCTGCGGCCGTGGGAGCAGGGCGATGACGTATCGCTCGCCAGCCTCGACCTGCGCCTGCCCGCCGCCGCGCTGTTCGCCGGCCTGCCCTGAGGCGGCTTTCCGCAGAGGCTGGATGGGCATCCAGTCCAGGCCGTGGGCCGTGACTACAATCCGCCGCCATGGCAACCCCCAGCAAGACGCCTTCCGGCTACTCGGAAGGTTCCATTCGCGTCCTCAAGGGCCTGGAGCCCGTCAAGCAGCGGCCGGGCATGTACACCCGCACCGACAACCCGCTGCACATCATCCAGGAAGTGATCGACAACGCCGCCGACGAGGCGTTGGCCGGCTTCGGCAAGAAGATCAAGCTCACGCTGCACACCGACGGCTCGGTCAGTGTGGAGGACGATGGCCGCGGCATTCCCTTCGGCCTGCATCCCGAAGAAAAGGCCCCCGTCATCGAACTGGTCTACACCCGGCTGCACGCCGGCGGCAAGTTCGACAAGGGCCAGGGCGGCGCCTACAGCTTCTCGGGCGGCCTGCATGGCGTGGGTGTGTCGGTGACCAATGCGCTGTCGACGCGGCTGGAGGTCGTGTCGCACCGCGAGGGCCAGGTGGCCCGCCTCGTCTTCGGCGCCGGCGACGTGATCGAGCCGCTGCAGCTGCGCGCGCAGGGCAGCGGCGACCGCAGGCAGGGCACCACCGTCCGCGCCTGGCCCGACGCCAAGTACTTCGAATCGTCCGCCTTCCCCATGGGCGAGCTCACGCACCTGCTGCGCAGCAAGGCCGTGCTGATGCCCGGCGTGGCCGTCAGCCTGACGGTCGAGAAGAGCGGCGAGACGCAGCAGTGGCTCTACAAGGGCGGCCTGCGCGACTACCTCATGCAGACGCTCACCGCCGACCCGGTGATCCCGCTCTTCGAGGGTGCCGGCCATGCCGACAAGAACACCGAAACCTTCGCCGAGGGCGAGGGCGCCGAATGGTGCGTCGCCTTCACCGAAGAAGGCCAGCCGGTGCGCGAGAGCTACGTCAACCTGATTCCCACCAGCGCCGGCGGCACGCACGAAAGCGGCCTGCGCGACGGCCTGTTCAACGCCGTCAAGAGCTTCATCGAGCTGCATTCGCTGCTGCCCAAGGGCGTCAAGCTGCTCCCGGAGGATGTCTTCGCCCGCGCCAGCTACGTGCTGTCGGCCAAGGTGCTAGACCCGCAGTTCCAGGGCCAGATCAAGGAGCGGCTCAACTCGCGCGACGCCGTGCGGCTGGTGTCCAGCTTCGTGCGGCCGGCACTGGAGCTGTGGCTCAACCAGCATGTCGACTACGGCAAGAAGCTGGCCGAACTCGCCATCAAGGCCGCGCAGACGCGCCAGCGCGCCGGCCAGAAGGTCGAGAAGCGCAAGGGCTCCGGCGTGGCCGTGCTGCCCGGCAAGCTCACCGACTGCGAAAGCCGCGACATCGGCCACAACGAGCTCTTCCTGGTCGAGGGCGACTCCGCCGGCGGCAGCGCCAAGATGGGCCGCGACAAGGAATGCCAGGCCATCCTGCCCCTGCGCGGCAAGGTGCTCAACACCTGGGAAGTGGAGCGCGACCGCCTGTTCGCCAACACCGAGATCCACGACATGTCCGTGGCCATCGGCGTCGATCCGCACGGCCCCAACGACACCCCCGACCTGTCGGGCCTGCGCTACGGCAAGGTCTGCATCCTGTCCGATGCGGACGTGGACGGCTCGCACATCCAGGTGCTGCTGCTCACGCTCTTCTTCCGTCACTTCCCCAAGCTGATCGACGCGGGCCACGTGTACGTCGCGCGGCCGCCGCTGTTCCGCGTCGACGCGCCGGCCCGCGGCAAGAAGCCGGCCGCCAAGTTCTATGCGCTGGACGAGGCCGAGCTGACGGCCATCCTCGACAAGCTGCGCAAGGATGGCGTGGCCGAAGGCAAGTGGAGCATCAGCCGCTTCAAGGGCCTGGGCGAGATGAGCGCCGAGCAGCTGTGGGAGACCACGCTCAACCCCGACACCCGCCGCCTGCTGCAGGTGCGCCTGGGCCGGCTGGACTTCAGCCATACGCAGGGCGAGATCACCAAGCTCATGGGCAAGGGCGAGGCCGCCGCCCGCCGCGAGCTGATGGAACTGCGCGCGGACGACGTCGAGATCGACGTATGAGTGCACGGGCTGTCACGCCGTCTTCGCGTCTACGCGCATGGGCCAGGCCGCTGGCCATGGTTGCGCTCTGTCTGGGCGTGGCGTCGGCACACGCCGCCCTCTACGGCTACACCGACGAGCGCGGCGTCGCCCATTTCTCGGCCGAGAAGCTCGATGCCCGCTACCAGCTGGTGCTGCGCGACGACACGGCCGGCAGGTTCGGCGCCGACGACGCGGTGCCCGCCGAGGCGGCGCAGGCGCTGCAGCAACTGCTGACCCGCCGCACCGGCGCCGCCGCGAGCGGCACCGTCTACGGCTACCTCGATCCCCAGGGCCAGCCGCATTTCGCCGACACCCGGGCCGATGAGCGCTACGAGCTGATCGTGCGCGACGGCGAGGTTCTCAACAGCCGCTGGAATCCCATCGACCGCCGTCGTCCGCTGCCCCCCGCGGCCGCGCCCGCCGGCGAGCCGCCGCGCAAGGGCCTGCTGGCGCTGGTCGAAAAGCCGCCGCTCTCGCCCGCCGCGCAGACGGCGCTGCGCGAGGCCGCGCGCAAGCATGGCCTGGACGAATCGCTGCTGCACGCGCTGATGGCGGCCGAATCCGGCTTCGACATCGACGCCGTCTCGCCCAAGGGCGCCGTCGGCCTGATGCAGCTGATGCCCGCCACCGCCGAGCGCTACGGGGTGCGTGCCGACGCCAAGCAGACGGTGGCCCACAAGCTGACCGACCCACGCATCAACATCGCCGCCGGCAGCCGCTACTTCAGCGACCTTCTCAAGATGTTCGACGGCAGCATGGAACTCGCCCTGGCTGCCTACAACGCGGGCGAGGGTGCCGTGCAGCGCGCCGGCCGCCGCATTCCCGACTACCGCGAGACGCAGAACTACGTGAAGACGGTGATGCAGCTCTACGCGCACCTCAAGCCCTCGGGCTCCTCGCGTGTGCTCACGGCCAGCGTGAACCGCGCCGGCAAGCCCGCCACGCGCGTGCGCATGGAAATTGCGCCGCCCTCTGCCGAGCGCGACGCTGGCGCCGAGTAGTGCGCCATGACCGATGCCGGCCCGCCGCTCGGCGGGATGCTTCGTGCACCGAGGCCGCAGCCCGGTGGCCGCGGAGGCGATGGCCCTTCACGCTGAGCCCGCCCTTCTGCGCTGCCCACCCGTAGCAGAACGCAAACCACCCCAACGACCGACGGCTGCCTGATGCAGCCGCCCGCCAGAACCCGACTTTCCGCAAGACGATGGACGACGACACCCAAGCCCCCCAGGCCCTGGCCGAGCCCGAGGACCCGAACAGCCTGACCCTGGCCGACTACGCCCAGACCGCTTACCTCGAATACGCCCTGAGCGTGGTCAAGGGCCGCGCGCTGCCCGACGTGTGCGACGGCCAGAAGCCGGTGCAGCGCCGCATCCTGTACTCGATGTCGCGCATGGGCCTGGGCTTCGGCGGTGCCAACGGCACCGTCGGCGCCAAGCCGGTGAAGAGCGCGCGCGTGGTCGGCGACGTGCTCGGCCGCTTCCACCCGCACGGCGACCAGGCGGCTTACGACGCGCTCGTGCGCATGGCGCAGGACTTCGCCCAGCGCTATCCGCTGATCGACGGTCAGGGCAACTTCGGCAGCCGCGACGGCGACGGCGCGGCGGCCATGCGCTACACCGAGGCGCGGCTGGCGCGCATCACCTCGCTGCTGCTCGACGAGATCGAGGAGGGCACGGTGGACTTCGTGCCCAACTACGACGGCTCCACCGACGAGCCGCGCCAGTTGCCGGCGCGCCTGCCCTTCGTGCTGCTCAACGGCGCGAGCGGCATCGCCGTGGGCCTGGCCACCGAGATCCCCAGCCACAACCTGCGCGAGGTGGCCGACGCCTGCGTGGCCATGATCAAGGCCAATGGCCAGCTCAGCGACGAGGAGCTGTTCGCCCTCGTCCCCGGCCCCGACTACCCGGGCGGCGCGCAGATCATCAGCAGCCCGGCCGACATCGCCGACGCCTACCGCACCGGCCGTGGCTCGCTCAAGGTGCGCGCCCGCTGGAAGATCGAGGAACTGGCCCGCGGCCAGTGGCAGGTGGTGGTCACCGAGCTGCCGCCGGGCGTGAGCAACCAGAAGGTGCTCGAAGAGATCGAGGAGCTGACCAACCCCAAGGTCAAGGCCGGCAAGAAGGCGCTCACCACCGAGCAGCAACAGGTCAAGGCCGCGTTGCTGGCGGTGCTCGACGCCGTGCGCGACGAGTCCAGCAAGGACGCGCCGGTGCGCCTGGTCTTCGAGCCCAAGACCTCGCGCATTCCGCAGGAAGAGTTCATCGCCACGCTGCTGGCGCAGACCTCGCTGGAGACCTCGTCGTCCATCAACCTCACGCAGGTGGGCCTGGACGGCAAGCCGACGCAGAAGTCGCTGCGCCAGATGCTGGAAGAGTGGATCGCCTTCCGTGCCCGCACGGTCGAGCGGCGCTCGCGCTACCGGCTCGACAAGGTGCTGGACCGCATCCACATCCTCGAAGGCCGGCAGCTGGTGCTGCTCAACATCGACGAGGTGATCGCCATCATCCGTGCGGCGGAAGACCCGAAGGCCGCGCTGATCGCCCGTTTCAACCTCAGCGACCGGCAGGCCGAGGACATCCTCGAAATCCGGCTGCGGCAGCTGGCCCGGCTCGAAGCCATCAAGATCGAGCAGGAGCTGGCCAAGCTGCGCGACGAGCAGAAGAAGCTCGAAGAGATCCTGGGCAGCCCGGCCGCGCTGCGCCGCCTGCTGGTCAAGGAGATCGAGCACGACGCCAAGACCTTCGAGGACCCGCGCCGCACGCTCATCCAGGCCGACAAGCGCGCCGTGGCCGAGGTCAAGGTGCTGGACGAGCCGGTGACGGTGATCGTGTCGCAGAAGGGCTGGGTACGCACGCAGAAGGGCTGGAACCCCGAGAAGGCCGACTATGCCTTCAAGGCCGGCGACAGCCTCTACGGCGCCTTCGAATGCCGCACGGTCGACACGCTGCTGGTCTTCGGCACCGCCAAGGGCGGCTCGGTGCGCGTCTACACCGTGCCGGTGGCCAGCCTGCCCGGCGGGCGCGGCGACGGGCAGCCCGTCACCACCATGATCGAGCTGGAGGCCGGCACGCAGGTGGCGCACTTCTTCGCCGGGCCGCCGACGGCCCAACTGCTGCTGTCGAGCACCGGCGGCTTCGGCTTCATCGCCGCCATCGAGCACATGATGTCGCGCCACCGCAGCGGCAAGGCCTTCATGGACGTGGCGGAAGGCGACCAGCTCTGTCGCCCCAGCCTGGTGGGCGGCGCGGCCGGCACCGAGCCGCTGCCTGCCGCCACGCACGTGTGCTGCGTCGCGAGCGACCGGCAGATCCTGACCTTCGACATCGCCGAATTGAAGCTGCTGCCCAAGGGCGGCCGCGGCCTGACGTTGATGGACCTGGCGCCCAAGGCGCGGCTGGCGGGCGCGGCGGCCTACGCCCGCAGCATCCGCATCGAAGGCGACTTCCGAGGCAAGCGGCGCGACGAGCAGCTGGACATCCGCACGCTCAACAACGCGGGCGGCACACGCGGGCGCAAGGGCAAGCCGGGTTCGTTCACTTTCACGCCCGACTGGGTCCAAAGGGTGCTGTGATGGGTGGCATCGACTTCAGCACCGTCGGCCTGGTGCTCGGCGCCGTGGCCGGCCTCGTGAGCTTCTGGCTCGGCCGCAAGCTCAGCGCGCGGCGGCGCGAGCGCAAGCGGGAGAAGGAAGAAGCCGCGCGCCGAGCGACGGAGACACGTCAGCAACGTCGGGCACGGGAACGGCGGGCAGGACCTCGCTGAGGCTGCGCGCCATCGCCAGCAGCGTGTCGCCGAAGCCGCCGCGCGCACGCGCCTGCGGGCGGGCGCTGGTCCACACGCGGGGCAGGGCGCTCCAGGCAATGCGGGCGCCGGTGCGCGCCAGTGCCTCCACCAGCGCCACGTCCTCGCTGCAGTGCAGCGGCGCAAAGCCTCCAGCGCGCCGGTAGGCCTCGGCACTCACGCCCAGGTTGGCACCGTGGATGTGGCGGTGACCGTCGGCGTCGCAGTAGTGGTGGTCGAAGTGGGCCTGCAGCCGGTCGGCCAGGGGGCCGTGCGCCGACCAGTCGTCCACGGCCACGCTGCCGCACACGGCGTCGGCCTGCAGCGCCAGTTGCGCGGCCAGCCAGCGCGCATCGACGCGCGTGTCCGCATCGGTGAAGGCCAGCCAGCGCGCGCCCGCGGCCAGAAGCCAGTCGGCGCCGGTGGCTCGCGCCGTGCCGACGTTGCGCGCCTCGATGGGCAGCGTCCAGGCGCCGGCATGGCGGGCCAGACGCGCGGTGCCGTCTGCACAGGCGTCCAGCACCACCACCACGCGCACCGCCTCGCCCTGCAGGTCCGGATGGGCCGCCGCAACGCGCACGGCGGCCAACGTGGCGGCAATGTGGGCCTCCTCGTCGTGGGCTGGAATGGCCACACCGATCAACGCACGCCCTCCTGCTGCGCCACGGAGCGGCGCTCGCGCTGCCACACGTGCAGCAGGAAGTCGTCCTCCTCGTGGCGGACGACGCGGTACAGGCCCAGCCCTTCCAGCACGCGGTGCACTTCGGCGGTGGCGGTGCGGCGGCCCTCGAAGTCCGGCCGCCAGTCGCAGGCCACCAGCACACCGTCGGGCGCCAGCGTGGCGGTGCAGCAGTGCGCCACGCGGGCCACGTCGATGCGAGGCAGAAAGTAGCTCACTTCGCTGAGCACGATGAGGTCGAAGCGCTCGGCCGCGGGCCAGTCCTGCGGCAGCGTGCGCTGTTCGACCCGCACATGCGTATGGCCGGAGAGGCGTTTGGCGGCCGTGGCCACCGCGCGGGGATGGAAGTCGCTGCACAACAGGGCGTCGCAACGCGTGGCGAGCGCGGCGCTCAACTCCGCGGCGCCGCAGCCGGGTTCGTAGCCGCGCCGAAAGCGCGGGCGGGGCAGGGCGGCCAGCAGCACATCGCGCTTGCGGCGCTCGTACCAGCGGGTGCGCAGGCCGTAGGGGTCGTCCTGCTGCGCATAGATGTCGTCGAAATAGCGCTGCCCGCTCTCGGGGTGATCGGCGGCGGTATGGGCATGGAAGGAGGGCATCACAAGCGGCTTTCCGGACTCTCAGGGCAGGAAGAACACCTCGAAGGGGCGATCGGCACGCGCCACGGTCGTGGCCCGCAGCACGGGGCCGGCGCCGGTGCTCGGGTCGGGCGCCAGCTGGCTCGCGAAGGCGCGCATGGCTGCCTGCTTGCGGCGCGCGATGGCAGCCGGCAGGGGCAGGCGCTGCGCGCGTGCCCAGGGCATGCGCGCGTCGCCGGGGCGGGCCCAGTGCCAGGCCCACACGGGTGCCTGCAGGCAGCGGGCGCCCACGGCGCGGGCCGCCTGCGCGGCGGCACGGCCGGTGGCTTCGTGGTCCGGATGGCCGTCGAACTGCCAGGTGGTGATGACCACGTCGCGCGGACGCAGCACTGCCTGCAGCTGGCGGGCGAGTTCCGCCTCCTGCGCGGCGAGCCCGCCGTCGGGCAGGCCCAGGCGCACCATCGCCTGCGGATGCGCGCCCAGCGCCGCCAGCGCCGCCAGCGTCTCGCGCGGGCGCTCCGCGGCCAGGCGCTCGGCCGGCCACAGGCGCGAGGCCGGGTGACTGGCCGCGCCATCGGTGACGGCCACCAGCGCGATGGAGCGGCCGATCTGCGTCGCCAGCGCCAGCAGGCCGCCCGCGGCCAGCACCTCGTCGTCGGGATGCGGTGCCACCACCACGGCCCGGGCATCGGCCGGCACCAGGTCGCTGAACTGCGCGAAGGGCACGGCCGCCAGGCGGCTGCAGCGCGCCCATTGCCATTCGGGCGTGCCATCGCCAGGGCCGATGTGGCGCGTGGCCGTCGGATCGGCCAGGGCGGGACTGTTCACAGCGCGCACCAGCCGCCGAAGGCGGCAGGCGTTCCGTCGTCGGCCAGAAGGGCCAGCGTGCCCAGCCCGGCTTCGTCGCGCTCGGCATGGCTCTGGCGCATGAACACGGGCAGGTCCGCCATCAGGCGCGCCAGACGGGCGTCGGTACACAGCGGGCCTGCGCCCAGCGCGCGGCCTGCGTGCTGCATCACCGCGCTCGCCGCATGCTCGACGGCCAGCCGTGCGCGCAGGGCCGTGGCCTGGGCGTCGTCGGTGGGGTGGGTGTCGATCCACGAAGCGCTTTCGCGCAGCAGCGCCGCGCAGGCGCACAGCAGCGCTTCGGCCGCGCCCAGATGCGCCTGCTGGTGGGCGTTGGGCCGGCCCTGGCGCAGGTGCTTGCGCATGCGCGCCGCCACGGCAGCCGCGGCGCCCCACCAGCAGGCGGCGATGCCCGCGCCGCCCTGCCAGAAACCGGGCCGGTTCACGTAGTCGCCCGGCGCGCCCACGGGTGTGGCGAGCACGCCGTCGAAATCCACCTGGGCCGTGTCCGTCGGGCCCATGCCCACGGCGTGCCAGTGCTGGCTGCCGATGGTCACGCCGAGCGCGTGCATCTCCACGGCTGCCAGCCCGGGCTGACCGTCGTCGTACCAGCCACTCACCAGTGCATGCGTGAGCTGCCGGGCGCCCGAGCACCAGGCCTTGGGCCCGTGCAGCCGCAACTGGCCGCCCGGCGCGTGTTCAAAGCGCAGCCGGGCGCTGGGTGGCTCGGCGCACCAGGTGCCCCACAGGCTGCCTTCGGGGCGGGGCGGACCGCGCAGCTCGTCCAGGATGGCGAGGGCGTCGGTGTGGCCCTCGTACAGCTTGGCGAGATTGAGGTCGTGGCCTGCCACGGCGGCGAGCCATTGCCAGCGCAGCAGCGTGCTGCCATGGCCGGGGAGGGGCAGCGCGTCCAGCCCTTCGCCGACCAGATGGTCCAGTGTCAATGCAGCGGTGCCCGAGTCTTCCAGCAGCCGGCCGAGTACGCGCTCGGGCGGTTCGGCCAGGGGCGACGAGGAAAAGAAGGCATCGGTCATCGCGCTGGACACTAAGTTCTGGCACGCGCTGTCCGGGTCGGTCCGCGCGGGCGGCGTTGGTCGGTGCGGGTGCGCTGGCGGTGTAGGCGCGGGTGCGGTCGCGCTGCCCGCTTCAGTGCGAGACGGGGTGCGGGCGGGCGGCCCCGCACAATGGCGGGCTGCGACTTTTTCTCGTCGCCCTGCATCCCACTGGAGATCCTCCGCATGAACCCCCTTCGCCTCGGCATGATCGGCATCGGCCTGATGGGCCACGGCATTGCCACCAACCTGGTGAAGCACGGCCACCAGCTCACCGTGCTGGAGCACCCCGGCAACCAGCCCCTCGATGCCCTGCTGGCCGCTGGCGCCCGCACGGCGGCCACGCCCGCCGCGCTGGTGGCCGACGCCGACTACGTCATCCTCTGCGTCACCGGCTCGCCGCAGGTCGAGGCCGTGCTCGTCGGCGATGGCGGCCTGCTCAAGGCCATCAAGCCCGGCACGGTCATCATCGACTGCTCCACCTCCATCCCCGATTCGACGCTGCGCATGGCCAAGGCCGTGCAGCAGACCGGCGGGCGCTTCCTGGACGCGCCCATGACCCGCACGCCCAAGGAAGCCGCCGAAGGCCGGCTCAACCTGCTGGTCGGCGGCGATGCGGCGCTGTTCGACGAATGCCGCCCGCTGCTGGCCTGCTTTGCCGAGAACATCACGCACGCTGGCGGCGTGGGTGCCGGCCACGGCATGAAGCTGCTGCACAACTATGTCTCGCTGGGCTCGGTGGCGCTGATCGCCGAGGCCGCCGCCTGCGCGCGGCGCGCGGGCGTGTCGGCGGACGTCTTCGTCGACGTGCTCGCCAAAGGTGGCGGCGGCGGCGTGGCGCTGGAGCGGCTCAAGCCCTTCATCCTGAACGGCGACACCAGCGGCCTGCGCTTTGCCATGTCGAACGCGCAGAAGGACCTGGGCTACTACACGCAGATGGCCGACGGCTTCGACGCCGCGCAGCGCATTGCCGAGGCCGTCTATGGCACCTATGCCGGCGCCGTGGAGCAGGGCGGCGTGCAGTGCCTGGTACCCGAACTGGTCGCCTTGCTGGCGGAGTCTGGCGGCAAGGCACGCTGAGCTGCCGGCAGCATCGGAAACGGCCAGAAAACGCTATATACTGCGAGGCTCTTCGGAACTGCAGCAGGCGCTTGCCGCCTCACCTGTGCCGAAGGTCTCCCAGCGGCGCGATAGCAAAGCGGTTATGCCCCGGATTGCAAATCCGGTCAGTCCGGTTCGACTCCGGATCGCGCCTCCACCCCACACCCTCGTCGACGCTCCTGCTATCGTCCGCCCACGCCGCCCGGATGGTGAAATTGGTAGACACAGCGGACTTAAAATCCGTCGCCGTTGAAAGACGGCATACCGGTTCGACCCCGGTTCCGGGCACCACCTTCACACAGAACAGGGAGCTGCTCATGCCTCGCTACAACGCTCCATTCGAAATCCATGTGCACGGCGATGTGCCGCTGCGAGCGGATGTCACCTACGCCCAGATCCAGGAAGCGCTGAAGCCCCTGTGGACGTACGCCGGCGCCAAGTCTCTGGCCGACGGCGCCACCAGTGCCTACGAAGAAGAGCCCGGCATCCGCTTCGACGCCAAGGACCGCATGCTCCAGGTCTGCTGGACCATCACCGGCGACGAAGACTTCCGCCAGGCCCTCGACGAAATGTGCATGGCCCTGAACGAACTGACCGAGCAGGGCGCCGCCCTCGAGGTGAGCTTCTACGACACCGAATTCGACGAAGAGGAAGACGGCGACCCCGAGGCCGACTCCCGCGACGACTTCGTCATGCTTTTCGTGGGCCCCAACCCCGCCGCCATCATGCAGGTGCAGCGCGACCTGCTGGTGGAAGACGTGGTGCACCTCATGGAGCGCCACTTTGACGGCGCCGAACTCGGCGGTGTGGTCGCCGAGATCGACAAGCTCTTCAGCGACCGCTTCGACGCCCTGGTCAACTCGCTCGAAATCGGCCGCCCGCCCCGCGGCGGTGGCAGCAGCGGTGGCCCCGGTGCCGGTGGCCACGGCGGCGGACGCCGGCCGCGCCACCTGCACTGAGTCTTCGCATCAGCGCATCCGATGCCCGCCCTGGCGGGCATCGTCGTTTCTGTCGCAGCGTGCCGCTATCCTGGGCCTCCGCCCACACTCCTGCGCGCGCCGCCATGCCCCTCTTTCCCTCCTCCGCCCTCCGCCCTGGCGTACGCAAGCGCGAAGTGCTGGCCTGGGCCATGTACGACTTCGCCAACTCGGGCTACACCACCGTCGTCATCACGGCCGTGTATGCCGCGTACTTCGTCGGCGGCATCGCGGGCGGCGCGCCCTGGGCCACGCTGGCCTGGACCTCGGCGCTGAGCCTGTCGTATGCGGTGGTCATGCTCACCATGCCGGCCATCGGCGCCTGGGCCGACCGGCGCGCCGCCAAGAAGCGGGTGCTCATGCTCAGCACCGCCGCCTGCGTGCTCAGCACTGCGGCCCTGGCCCTGACGCCCACGGTGCATGGCGCGGCCGGCGTGGCGGTGGCGATGCTCCTGGTGGCCGTGTCCAACACCTTCTACTCGTACGGCGAATCGCTCACCGGCGCCTTCCTGCCCGAGCTGGCCACGTCCGAGGGCATGGGCAAGGTCAGCGGCTGGGGCTGGGCCTTCGGCTACGTGGGCGGCATGCTCACGCTCGGCCTGTGCCTGGGCTATGTGCTGTGGGCGCAGGCGCGCGGGCTGCCTGCCGCGCACTTCGTGCCCGTCACGCTGCTGGTGACCGCGGGCGTGTATGCGCTGGCCGCCAGCGCCACCTTTGCGGGGCTGTCCGAGCGGGCGCAGCCCCAGCCCGACCGGGGCATCGGCGCGTGGCGGCAATTGCGCCACACCTTCGCGCAGGCGCAGCAGTACCGCGACTTCATGTGGCTGCTGGCCTGCACCGTCTGCTACCAGGGCGGCGTGGCCGTGGCCATTGCGCTGGCGGCCATCTATGCCGAGCAGGTGATCGGCTTCAAGACGCAGGAGACGATGGCCCTCATCTTCGTGCTCAACATCGCCGCCGCGGCAGGCGCCTTCGGCCTGGGCTATCTGCAGGACAGGCTGGGCCACCGGCCCACGCTGGCGATCACGCTGGTCGCGTGGATCGCCGTCTGCGTGCTGGCGGCGCTGGCGCAGGGCAAGGGGCTGTTCTGGGTGGCGGCCACCATCGCGGGGCTGGCCATGGGCGCCAGCCAGTCGGCCGGGCGGGCCATGACGGGGGTGCTGGCGCCGCAGGCACAACTGGCGGAGTTCTTCGGGCTGTGGACCTTCGCCACGCGCCTGGCCAGCATCGTCGGGCCGCTGTCGTACGGGGCCATCACCTGGGCCGCGGGCGGCAACCAGCGGGTGGCCATCATGGCGACGACGGTGCTGTTCGTGGGTGGGCTGGTGCTGCTGCTGCCCATCGACATGCGGCGGGGCAGGGCGGCTGCGCTTGGCGCCTCAGGGCGCGCGCAGTGAGGGCGGGATCGGGTAGCGCCCGTCCCGCGCCTTGAGCATCACCGAGGTGTAGCGCGGCGCCGCGGCACGCTCGGCGCACTGGCCGTTCTCGTCGACCGCCATCTGCCGCACCACCAGGCTGCGCCGTACCAGCAACTCGGCCCAGGCGCCGGCGGGTCGCGCGGGCGGCGGCTGGGTGGTGAGCTGCGTGCGGACCTCCTCGAAGCGGCCGTGGCAGCTCAAGTCCCACTCGCCGCTGTCGCGCTGCATCACCAGCTCGTCCAGCACCGGGCGGATCGTCTTGCCCTGCACCACGAAAAGCCGCAGCGTCTCGACGCTATACGGCCGGGCCGGGTCGTCGCCCCGGTACAGCACGCGCAGGCCAAAGGCGCGCTCGCCGCTCGCCAGCACATAGCGGCCCATGTCCAGCCGCAGCTCCTGAATGCGAAGGTGTGCGTCTTCGACGAGCAGCTCCGGCAGAAAGAGCCGCGCCGCCACCGTGTCGCGCTCGGTATTGCCGTTGTCCGGCCTCTGCACCAACAGCAGCTCGACGTCAAGCGTGCGGGCCCCCTTGTCGCTGACACCGTTTTGAACTGGCAACGCAACTATCGTCTTGCTGACAAATGTTGAGAAACTCTTGCAGGCCGTTAACGAATGATCGATTACACGTAGGGGATGCAGTTTCGCTTGCATCCGCTCTGCCAAACCCGTGTCGCACGCTGCTGCAGCTATAGCAGGCGCGCACAGGAATGTCACCACCAGAAACAACGTCAAAAACCTTTGCACCATCTCGTATCATCGCCGCGCCAGAGTGGCGCATCGGCGCACCAAGCCGGCTTCAGCTGCTGATTGCGGTCGAGCCCTTCAGCCAACGTCGAACCGCCCGATGCAAATTTTCACAGTCTCCACTGCTGAGCAGCGCCAAGCCGCCGGGTCCGTCCGTGCGGGCCAGTCCGGCCGCATCCAGCAGACGAACAGTGTGACGAGCGACAGGTTCCCCGGTTTCCACAAAACGAACATCACTTCCCGCCAGCCCGGCCATCAGGCCCTTGGCGAAGGGGTAGTGCGTGCAACCGAGGACGACGACGTCGGCTTGACCTGCATCAATTCCGAGCGGTCCGGCCTCGGCCATGTAACGGGTGCAGAGGGCGCGGATGGCGGCCTGGTCGTCCTGCTCGATGGCATCGGCCAGCCCGTCGCAGGGCACCGGGCGCACCTCGTGCCCCGGGCCGGCCACGCGCTCCACCAGCGCGCCGAACTTGGCGCTGGCCAGCGTGCCGCGCGTGGCCAGCACCGCCACCCGGCCGGTGCGCGAGACAGCCAGCGCCGGCTTGAGGGCCGGCTCCACCCCCACGATCGGCATACCGGGCCAGGCCGCGCGCAGCAGATGGATGGCCGCCGCGGTGGCCGTGTTGCAGGCCACCACCAGCGCCTTGACGCCATGCTCGCGCACCAGCTGCGCGGCCACCTGCAGCGTGCGCTCGGCCACGAAGGCGTCGCCCCGCTCGCCGTAGGGCGCGTACGCCGTGTCGGCGCAGTAGACAAAGCGCTCGTGCGGCAGCCGCGCCTGCAGGGCCGCCAGCACGCTCAGGCCGCCCACGCCGCTGTCGAAAACGCCCACCGGCGCGCAGAGGCTCATGGCTCAGGCCGAGGCCACCTCGATGCCCTTGAACTCGCCCGTGGCGATGCGCTTGCTCCACTCGGCCGGGCCGGTGATGTGCGCGCTGGTGCCGCCGGCGTCCACGGCCACCGTCACCGGCATGTCGGCCACGTCGAACTCGTAGATGGCTTCCATGCCCAGGTCTTCGAAGCCCACCACCTTGGCCTGCTTGATGGCCTTGCTCACCAGGTAGGCGGCGCCGCCCACGGCCATCAGGTACGCGCTCTTGTGCTTCTGGATGGCCTCGATGGCGACCGGGCCGCGCTCGGCCTTGCCGATCATGGCGATCAGGCCCGTCTGCGCCAGCATCATCTCGGTGAAGCCGTCCATGCGGGTTGCCGTGGTGGGGCCGGCGGGGCCAACGGCCTCGTCGCCCACCGGATCGACCGGGCCCACGTAGTAGATGACGCGGTTGGTGAAGTCCACCGGCAGCTTCTCGCCCTTGGCCAGCATGCCCTGGATGCGCTTGTGCGCGGCGTCGCGGCCCGTCAGCATCTTGCCGTTGAGCAGCAGCGTGTCGCCCGGCTTCCAGCTGGCGACGACCTCAGGCGTGAGGGTGTTCAGGTCGACCCGCTTGCTCTTGTTGTAGTCGGGCGCCCAGTCGATCTTGGGCCACAGGTCGAGCGAGGGCGGATCGATGTACGCCGGGCCCGAGCCGTCGAGCACGAAGTGCGCATGCCGCGTGGCTGCACAGTTGGGAATCATCGCCACCGGCTTGCTGGCCGCGTGCGTGGGGTACATCTTGATCTTGACGTCCAGCACCGTCGCCAGGCCGCCCAGGCCCTGCGCGCCGATGCCCAGGGCGTTGACCTTCTCGTACAGCTCCAGGCGCAGCTCTTCGACCTGCGTCAGCGCCTCGCCGCGGGCCGACTTGGCCTGCAGCTCGTGCATGTCGAGGCTGTCCATCAGGCTCTCTTTGGCCATGAGCACCGCCTTTTCGGCCGTGCCGCCGATGCCAATGCCCAGCATGCCGGGCGGGCACCAGCCGGCGCCCATGGTGGGCACCGTCTTCAGCACCCAGTCGACCACGCTGTCGCCCGGGTTGAGCATGACCATCTTGCTCTTGTTCTCGCTGCCGCCG
Source organism: Pseudacidovorax intermedius (assembly GCF_003350475.1). Classification (GTDB taxonomy): domain Bacteria; phylum Pseudomonadota; class Gammaproteobacteria; order Burkholderiales; family Burkholderiaceae_C; genus Xenophilus; species Xenophilus intermedius. The sequence goes on along the minus strand of NZ_QQAV01000004.1, from coordinate 17,181 downwards.
CCCTTGGCCGCCACCGTCACGTCGACGGTATTGCCCGGAACGATCTCCGTGAAGATCACGGCCGGCGTGTTGTCTTTGGTGTTCTTTCTGGCGAATTGCGGATCGGCCACCACCGAAGCGCGCAGCATGTTGTCGGGGTGGTTGTAGCCGCGGCGCACGCCTTCGTTGATGGCGTCGTCGAGGCTGCCCGTGAAGCCTTCCCAGCGCACGTCCATGCCCACCTTAAGAAAAACGTTCACGATGCCCGTGTCCTGGCAAATGGGACGGTGGCCGGTGGCGCTCATCTTGCTATTGGTGAGTATCTGGGCCATCGCGTCCTTGGCCGCCGGGCTCTGTTCGCGCTCATAGGCCTTGGCCAGATGGGCGATGTAGTCGGCCGGGTGGTAGTAGCTGATGTACTGAAGCGCGGCAGAGATCGAATCGATGAGGTGCTGTTGGGTGATGTGTGGCATAGACAGCGAAGTAGGTAACGCGAAATGCAATTTTATTCTGTCACAAGTGGCAATTAAAGTAAATGCATTAATAGAAAAGACGGCCAAATGACAAATCAAACCATGGATCTTTATAACGAGTCAAAAATTAAAAGAAAAAGATCAAAATTGGAATTCTATTTGAAAGAGGCTTTTGATCGCCTGTTCGCCGCTGCTGCGCTTATAACACTAAGTCCGATATTTATAGCGATAGCGATAAGCATAAAGGTTAGCTCTAAAGGACCAGTAATTTTTCGACAGCCGAGACAAGGTAAAAATGGCGAGGAGTTCCTGATCTATAAATTCCGCACAATGAAACCGCATGCGGAAACTAATGGAGTGACGCAAGCCAAGGCGGGAGATAGTCGTGTGACGCCAGTTGGAAAATTTCTGCGCCGCACCAGTTTGGACGAATTACCGCAATTTCTTAATGTATTTTTGGGCGACATGTCGATTGTAGGGCCGCGCCCTCACGCGATAGAGCACAACAAGCTTTACTCAGAGCGCATAGACGGATATATGCTCAGACATTTGGTAAAACCAGGAATAACAGGATGGGCGCAGATAAACGGTTGGAGAGGAGAAACCGACACACTGGATAAAATGGCGGGAAGAGTACAATGCGACCTATATTATATTGAGAATTGGTCGCTGGCCCTAGACGTTAAGATTGTGCTTGCCACAGCCGTCAAAGGTTGGACTGGTAAAAACGTCTATTAATAATAAATCCGGAAGAGAATATCTGCATGTCCTTTAAAGTTCTCGCTTTTGAGAAGCTAATTGAAATCTTCGAAGAAAAAAAAATTCGGTATGCCGTACTTTCCGGCGCCGACGATTACCCGCTAAGGATCGGTAGCGACGTGGATGTTATGGTAGATGAATATGAGCTATCGAAAGCGGTTGACGCTGTAAGGCATCTTGCTGTGAAAACGGCATCAAAAATCGTGCAATGCATGCAGCACGAAATTTCTGCCAAGTACTTCGTACTGGTCAAGAAAGGGCAGAACACACATGAGTTCTTCCACCCCGATCTATGTGGCGACTATCGAAGAAATACAAAACTTTGGATAAAGAGTTCCACAATATTAGACGCTCGAATAAAAGACGAGAGGGCGTTTTGGCGCCCTAGTATCGCACATGAGTTCGAATATTATCTGATAAAGAGAATAGACAAAGCCTCGATAACTGCGGAACACATAGAAAAACTAAACCGCCTAATGGCCGCAGACATGGGCCGTTGCACACAAGTTGTCCAACAATACTTTTGGGACGTCAAATCGATTTTTACCGCCAACGGTGAACTCAATGCTGACGGTATAATAAGTCAAATAAAAAATCTTAGGCATAAACTGCATAAGAGATCTCAAAGAGAAAGTGCGTTGTCCTTTCTGAAGTCAAATATTGCGGCGCTTCGTCTGAATGTCGAGCGAACGCTTCGCCCCACAGGCCTGACTGTGGCATTTCTTGGAGCGGACGGCAGTGGAAAAAGCACAATGATCCAATCCGTGCAACGCGCAATCTTGCCCGCTTTTAGAAAAACCGCATACTATCACTTACGTCCAAGATTTTTGGGTAAAGGCGGGAGTGAAGCAAACGTCTCTTCTCCTCATGAAGTGCGCGAGCGCAGTACAGTTCAGACCTTAGCCAAAATAGCGCTCTTCCTACTTGACTATAATTTAGGATATCTTTCCGAGATACTTAATAAGAAAATACGTTCGAATTTCATTGTATTCGATCGGTATTTTTACGATTTAGAAATTGACCCCTTGCGCTACAGGATAGCCAGCCGTGACGTAAAGCTCGTCACATGGTCGCAAGAATTTGTGCTCAAGCCTGATCTGGTAATCGTGTGTACCGCGGAGCCGGCGAGTATGGTCCGTCGAAAATCAGAAACAACAGAAGAAATGGCACGCTTATTAAGTGAACGCTATATTAAATTTCAACGTCAATTTTCCACGAAAGGGCGCACAATACTAATTAATACTGAATCCAGCATAGAAGAATGTTCTTACAAAATCCTCGAATTTATATTCGAAGACATGGAGCATCGCTGGAGGTGAAGACCAGAATGATATCAGACTTATATCGTCGTAAATCTAATGCATTCTGGTCGTTGCTTGATCAGGGACTGGTTAGTGCTTCAAGCTTCATAATAAATATATTACTAGCGAAATATCTAGGATTAAAAGAATTCAGTACTTTTGCCATAATCCAAAGTTACGTTCTGTATTTCGCGCTAATACAAAATTGCTTTGTCTCAACACCGATGCTAACCGATATTCCCAGCGCCATTGATAACACTCAAAAGCGCAACCTTACGCTGGGATATCTCAGCTATGGGCACGTATTGGCAATTATCAGTGCAACTGGCCTTCTAGTTATCGCAGTTATTTTTGAACAAGTATTTGAGAACCTAGCCCTTGGGTTTGCTGCGCTTCCCGCAGCGGCCTATGCGGGATGCTTGCAAATGCAAGATTGTGTGAGAAAAGCATTTTATGCTGAGCAGCGCAGAGCGGAGTCGTTTGTAATAAATTTCATATATCTGGCACCAACAGTTGCTGCCATCTATTTTCTTGAGATTTCAAACGCGCTTTCTATTAACAATTTCCTCTACGCTTCTATGAGTTGTGCCGTGTTGTCGTGCATGACGGGCATGAGGATATATGGGGCTAAGGTTCGGGTATCAGGTCTGCAAGAGGTGGCAAAGATGAGCATAAAAAAAGGACGGCACTTTTTTGTTGCTTCTCAGTTCCAGTGGATTGCCTCTTCTGGTCTCGTGCTTTTTGCAGCATCTTATCTCGGCCCGACCGCCGCTGGCGCATTTAGAGCAATTAACAATTTACTTGGGCCTGTTAACGTAGCTTTTCAGTGGCTTGATAATTTCCTACCTGTAGCGGGTGCAAAAAAATATGTCGCGGAAGGACCGATCTCTCTCGACCGCTACCTTCGGAAGTCATTATTGTGGGGTAGTCTCTTTATAATAATACTCATAATACCTTTAGCTATATATAGCAAAAATATCGTCGTAATTTTCTTTGGCCAAGATTTCGAACGCTATGCGCATTTAATACAAATTTTTTGTATATACTATTGGCTTGGATATATATACCGGATAAAAAGTTATCAACTAAGAATACTGCAGCGAGAAAAAATCCTTACAATAGGGAGCTTTTGTTGGTCGGTTTTTTCCGTGGCTCCGGCGATCTTCCTCATTCCGGTACTGAGTGACAGCGGTCTCGTTATAAGTATGGTGATCGGCGAGGCGACCGCTCTAGCTTACATCTTTTGGCGGGCAAATAAGAATGACTAGGAACGGCATCTCGGCAAAAATTCTCTTATTTTTCTGCAAACATAACATACCCGTTGTTTCACGCTTGATCCGGATTGTTTTCAACTCCGATATATATTGTGCTATCCCGCGTGGTTTGCATTTACCTCACCCTTATGGGATCGTCATCCATTCGAAGTGTGAAATAGGAGCGCACGTCACAATTATGCAGCAGGTAACCATTGGAGGAAATCATACCGCTGCGGGTTCATTTGTTCCTAATATCGGTGATGACGTGTTTATCGGTGCTGGCGCTAAAGTTCTCGGGGCGGTTCGAATTGGGCATGGGGCCATAATTGGCGCGAACGCCGTGGTTACCAGAAATGTCCCCGCGCACTGCACGGTCGTAGGCGCAAACCGCATTATCCGTTCAAAAAATGATTGATCGTTATCTACGCATACCGAATGGCGGATATATATTTTGGAGTAAAGGATATTCCGACTTAGCGAAAAATCTATATGATCCGCAATCAAATATTGGTAGGCTTTATAGATTATTATTCTCCATATTGGCGAAGCGAGGATTGCCAGAGCAATTACGAGGATATGATGAGTATGTACACACTGCGAGTGCAGCAGGTTATTTGTCACCGTCTGAATGCTGGCGTAAGCTAATTACCATTGTTGCGGAACCCTCATCGTACGTTGTGATTAAGCGTGCGTTAGGTCATGGTGCTCGCACTCGGGTTAGCAATGAATTCAACGTGCTAAGCATGTTTGGCCAACGTCGTATCCCTCGTTACGGGACTATGCTGCTTGAGGGCTCAACAATTGAGGCACTACGCCTCAAATATTATGATTCAAGCCATAAAAGGGTACGTCCTGGGATTAGCGAGGTGTTAGCCGAGTTAGCAAGCGTACAACAGTCTTTTGGTATTGAGCAGCTTTATTACTCGAAGTCAGAGAGCTTTCGAGATTGTGAAAGAATACATGAGATATACAAGAACAAAATTTCTCCGGTATGGAAGAATATAATTGATCTGACAAGAAATTATCTGCTCGACCTTTCTAGTTTCGGCCCTATAAAGGTTTCTATTGCCCACCGGGATTTAGCGCCTTGGAACTTTATTAAGCACAAAAGTGAAGGGGTCATTATCGACTGGGAATACGGAGCCACGCAGCGCCCGCTGACCCACGACATCGTCGGTTACATTGTCTCCGAGTTAGTCTATGTTTTTGATGCTCCGGCTGTTTATGCACTGCTTGAGCAGAAGCTTACTCTCTATGGAATTTCTGATATCTATGCCGTAATGTATTTTTATGAAACGGCGCTGCAATATATAGATTACTTTTTCGTCGGCAGAGATGCTGAGGAATGCACCATTCTCCGCTTCTGCCAATTCTACTTAGAGAAGAAATTGAGTATCGGTTATGAGAATTAAATTCATCGTTCATAACCTTGGCTCAGTACGAGTGGGAGGGGTCGAAAGGGTAGTCGCGGAGTTAGCCAACGAGCTTGCCAAAAGACATACTGTTGAAGTCGTATCCGTCGTTCGTGACGACGTACCCGCATTTCCGATTGCTCCAGAGGTCAGTTTATCAAGTTTTGGATTGATTCACTGTGATACGAGTGGATTAAGTAGCAGGCAGAAGATTCTGTGGTGCTTTCAATGTCTCTGCGCGATTGGCCGGTACTTCTTACGCACCAGTGCCGAAGATATTTTGCTCATTCAATCGCCGAGACTTGGGTTTATTGCATCTCTAATTAATGTCTTTCTGAGGCGTCGTGTTTTTGTCTGTGAACACCAAGCGTTTGGCTCTATCAGAAATAAATTCTATAGATCAGCGAGACTTTATACCTACAAATTTGTTGAGGGTGTAATTGTTTTATCAACGCGCGACGGAGAGAATTTTAAATCTTATGGTATTAAAACGCATTTGGTAAGGAATTTCGCTGGAAGGCAGTTCTTACCGCACAAGCAGCAGAGCTTTGGCAAAAATCTATTCTACATAGGTCGCTTAGATATTGAGCAAAAGAATCTGCTTACTATGCTTGATATGTTTTTTCAGAGCGGTTTGTGGCGTAAGGGCTTTTCGATGACATTTGTAGGAAATGGGCCTGCCGAGCGCATACTCAAAGAACGCGCCAACGAGCTGGATTTGAACGAATTCGTTTCGTTCTTTCCGTTTAGCACGAAGGTAAAAGAATTCTACCGACAGGCTAACATATTTGTGATGACGTCCAATTATGAGGGATTCCCTCTTGCCTTAATTGAGGCTATGTCCCAAGGCGTTCCTTGCGTGGCGTTTGACTGCGACTACGGGCCTAGAGAGTTAATTGTTAATGGTCACAACGGATATCTTATTAACCCTCGAAACCCGATAGACGAGTTTTCAGAGCGAATTCTGGAAATTTGCGCCTCACCCGCGATTTATGCACGCTTCTCAGATGCGGCGAGGGATACCGCTAGTAATTACTCGATCGAGAATGCGGTTTTAGATTGGGAGAAGTCTTTTGCAAAATAAAAGAGAGAAAATTGATTGGCTGATTAAACTATTCTTAATTAGCCTTTTTGTAAATTCCATTCTGAATTATGGTTATACGGCGTTGGCCCTTCCCGTCGGAGTTCCGATACCATTTGCTGAGGTAGGTTTATTTTTCCTTATATTATTTAGGAACAAATATAGACTGTCTATGCAATGGACGGTGAAAATCGCGACCGTTATGTTCTTGCTCCTGCTGTTGCATATGACGCGACAGCTACCACTTTATGGTGCGGAGGCTGCTCGTGATTTTTTATCTGTAGTTGACTTACTGTATTTTCCAGCAGGAATAATTGTGGCTAGTTATTTCTGTCGTAGATCTAGGTGGGAAAATTTCATCTTTAAATTTAGTGCGGCTTGGCTGATATATGGATCCATTTATAGCCTCACAATGCCCTTTTCTGAGAAGCTTCAAGCTATTTCGCCAGTAGGTGTTGGTTTAGCTCAGTCTATCCCGATCTTCGGATTCTATTTGACTGCACCGCTTGTGAGTGCATTTGGAATCTATGCCCTATCCACGGTTGGCACTGGCATCTTCAAAGCAAAAATAGTCGACAAGAAGGTCATGCTAACGCTTGCCGTGTGCGCGTGGGCTTATGTTCTCCTTCTTGGCCAGGGGCGGGGCATTCTTGGATCGATATTCATTGGATTCTTTGTCTTGGCCCTTTTGGGTCATTACAGAGTCGCAGGAAGATTCACTCTTTTTCTGCTTACTGCGGTGGTGGTTGTGCTCTTCATCTCCTCGCTTGGTATCACGGTTGAAGGCCGGACGGGCACAGTTAGCGTGGATACATTCGTGAATAGATTCGCCTCAATTTTTGGCTCGGGCACAGATGAGGCGGGTATTGACGGCGTAAATCAGCGAGCGGAATGGTGGGCCAGCGCCTTAAAGCTATGGTCACAAGATTCTTTTTCCATGATTTTCGGCGTGGGCTATGGCCCAGCACTGACGGATTTCGTTACGCCTTTGGGGACGCCTGTTCGGGAGCCCCACAATAGCTACTTGTCTGCTCTAACGCGGGGAGGGGTGCTTTATCTATGTGCATGGATTTATATGGTTGCCTTAAGCATAAGTGCCGCGCTGAAATTAGCACGAATGGAAGAAATTTCCTTATTTAAAAATCTTGCCCTTTCGTATTTTTTGCTTTTACTCACAATGGCAATTATTGGTTTTGTTCAGCCTCTTTTCGAAACGCCATCGCTGGCATTTATATTTTACTTTTTCGGTGGTGCATTCTATGCACGTGTCCGACATTTAAGGAAAGAACGCGCAATTAATCGACGATTAAGGCTTTTGGTAGTTTAATCATTATTGATCTATATCATGAAGATATTGATTTCGGCTTATGCCTGTGAACCCAATAAAGGCTCAGAGCCCGGGGTGGGGTGGAATTGGGTTTTGGAGCTTTCCAGGTTAGGGCATGAAGTGCATGTGTTAACTAGAAGAAATAATAGGGAAAATATAGAGGTCGGCCTCAATTCGGTGTCGTATGGGGGGCTTTTCTTTCACTACCATGATCTGGGGCGATTTTTTCTATTTTTGAAGAGAATTCCCTTGTTGGGCACCAATATTTACTATGCAGTTTGGCAACTCTCTATTGTTCCTACTGCTAGCAGAATATGCAGAAGTTACAAAATTGAGGCCATACAACATCTTACTTTCGGTGTGTTCAGGCAGCCGTCTTATTTGTGGCTGCTTGGTCGGCCAACCCTTGTTGGTCCTCTAGGCGGCGGTGAAGAGACGCCAAAGAGATTCTTACGTGATCTTTCCAAAAAAAATAGGGCAAAGGAGGTTTTAAGAGCATTGCTTAATCGGACTGCTTATTTAAATCCTTTCTTTTGGCTGATGTGCTGGAGATCACAGTTACTGCTCTGCAAAACAAAAGAGACTGCTTCTTTTATTCCGGCTTGCTATTCGGGGAAAACAAAAGTTCTTCTAGAAATTGGCATCGCCCCAGAAAAAATCTCTGTCCTGCCAGTTAAAAAAATAAGTGGTTCTAAGTTAAGCATCCTATACGTAGGAAGGTTTATCTATTGGAAAGGCATGGAGCTAGGATTTGAAGCTTTGAAAATACTAAAAGATCAGAACATTGATTTCTCAATTACTCTTGTTGGAAAAGGCCCTGACGAGTTGGCGTGGCGTAGGCTAGCAGAGAAACTTGGCTTTACAGGAGAGCAGATTTCTTGGATTGACTGGGCTTCACAGGAGGAGTTGGCTATTCATTATCGAGGCGCGGATGTGCTTCTTTGTCCGAGTTTCCACGACTCAAGTGGTAATGTCGTGCTTGAAGCGATGGCGAGAGGTGTTGTTCCTGTTTGCCTTGATTGCGGTGGCCCTGCGGAAATTGCAGGCGACGCAGGTCTAATCATCAATAGTTCCGGGACATTGCGCCAGACCGCACAAAAGCTTGCAGAAGGCCTGCAGCTTTTAGCTGAAAGTGAGGAGCGCTTAAATACACTATCGAAAAATGCTATTAATAGGGCCAGTGCATTTTCGTGGCGTAATGTCGCCGGGAGAGTTTGGCCGGCTACCGGAGCAGTTCAATGAAAGTTCTTATTGCACATAATACCTATAGAACTCGGGGCGGCGAAGATGCGGTCGTGGAGAACGAGCGTAGACTGCTTGCGGAAGCGGGTAACGAAGTCATTTATTTCGAAAAGAGCAACGATGTCGTTAACAGCTTCTTTAGTAAGGTGGTTGCGGCGGCTTTCTCAATATTCTCACCAATTTCTTTTTTTCAACTTGTATTTCTAATCATGCGGACAAGGCCCAACGTGGTCCATGTTCATAATTTTTTTCCCCAAATATCTCCGTCGATATTTTTTGCGTGTCGTCTTATGGGTGTTAGGAGCGTTCTCACGCTGCATAATTATAGGACCATTTGTCCCACGGCATTCCTAATGTATAACGGAAAAATAGAGACCCGTAGTATAAATAAAGGGCCTTGGTGGGCAGTAAAAAAGCGAGTTTATCGGAATTCATACTTTGGGACCTTCTTTTTGGCTGCGATGATTGATTTTCACCGTAGAATTGGGACTTGGAGAAGTTCTGTTGATCGATTCATTGTTTTCACCGAGTTTTCAAAGACGTTATTTGTTCAGGCAGGGTTCCCTAAGGATAAGCTCTTCATCAAGCCAAATTTCGTGTTCGAAACTGCCAGGCCACTAGCCTCGACGGCAGGGGTGGCGTATTTGCTATACGTCGGCCGGCTTTCGGAAGAAAAAGGTCTTGACGTACTGCTTAGGGCCACTCGTGCCTTGAAAGACCGGGGAATGAAATTCGAGCTAGTTGTTGTTGGCGATGGGCCTCTAAAAGATTCAGTCCAGAGCGAGGGTGAGACGTTAAAATATCTCGGGAAAAAATCTTCGGATGAGGTAGTTAGTCTCATGAGAAGTGCCCTAGCTGTAGTCATGCCGAGTTTGTGGTTTGAGGGGATGCCTATGGTTTTAATCGAATCTTTTAGTGTTGGCACGCCAGTAATTGCGAGCAATCTTGGCGCGTTAGCGGAGCTCGTAGACCATGGGGAGACCGGGCTGCTTTTCGAACCGGGTAATCAAACACAGCTTGAACAGTGTATGGAGGTGGCGTTGACGGACAGTACAAAACTGAGCCGGATGCGCGCAAATGCATATGGAAAGTACGCCGAGAGATATTCGGCTGAAAGTAATATTCGTTATTTGATGGAAGCCTATAAGTGAATAAGCCGCGCACGTTCCCCGGTAGTCCGAGCGTTTCCATTATGGGAATTCCTATAAATTATTCTACTTGGGAAGAACTAATAAGAAAAATTGACGATTGGGTTGAAGATAAAGCGCCGCGATATATTTGTATTTGCAATGTTCATTCCGTTGTTACTGCTTCAGATCATGCAGCCTTGAAGGCCGCCTTAGTCAATTCAGATTTGAATACGCCTGATGGAGGGCCTCTCGCGTCCTATATTTCCAAGGTGATGGACATCAAGCAAGAGAGATTGAATGGCCCGGATTTGATGCTTAGATACACTCGACAGAGTTCTAACCCCGCTCGCCGTGTTTATCTCTATGGTGCAACTGAAAAGTGCTTAGAACTTCTTTCGGCGAGGCTCAGGGCCGAAAATTCATTGCTTGATATAGTCGGGTCTTATTCCCCGCCATATCGAGTGCTAAGTGAGTCTGAGAAGAAGGAAATTATAGATCGCATTAATTCCACAGAACCAGAAATCGTCTGGGTCGGTCTCGGCTGCCCAAAGCAGGAAATCTGGATGCATGAAAACTCCGCTTCGATAAATGCGGTACTTATTGGGGTAGGTGCTGCATTTGATTATCACGCAGGGCTTATCCACAGGGCGCCGGAATGGATGCAGCGCAATAACTTGGAATGGTTACACAGACTCTGGTCAGAACCAAGGCGGTTATGGCGCCGATATTTGTACACCAACTCGCGCTATTTGCTGTGGCTTTTTATTAATAAGCTTCGGGGGTGATATGGGAATTTTAAGAATTGGGCTGGCAGTCGCAGTGCTTCTGTTTCACCTTCAAATAACAGATATTGCTGGCATAAGTTTAATTGGTGGGAGGCAGGCCGTTTTCTGTTTTTTTGTAATCTCTGGATTTTACATGTCCATGATACTGACAGAGAGATATACAGTTGAGCGCTATGGCAAATCATATTTAAAAACATTTTGGAGTGCGCGATTTTTTCGGCTATATCCAATATATATCTTATGTATTATTTTTGCACTTTCCCTGGCGTTCTGGGGGCTTATACCTATTTCCGAGCAGTTTTTATGGACCGGTAGTGAGCGTAGTTTGTTCGATGTTTTCTTTAGTCTCGCTAAGTTAGTGGGTATTTGGTTTTCTAATTTGAGCATGATTTTTGTTAATGTTCCGTCGGTGACTAAACAGCTTATCGTCGGCCCGGCTTGGTCTATCGGCATCGAAATTTCTTACTATTGTCTTGCTCCCTTTGCGCTCAGATGGAGGCCTATTTGGATAGTCTTTGCCTTTACTTTGGGCATTGCTTTGATGTTTGTCCCTTATGGTCAGCACTCGCCTTTGTTTTTCGGCTTTCACCTATTCTTTTTGGGGCATTTAGCCTATTTGGGATATCGTAAGTTTGGGCGAGAGATCCGCTTCGGTCCGCTTACGTCATGGTCGTTCGTTTCCCTTGCAGTTTTAATGGTTGTGCTGTTTCCATATCCTCGCCAATTTATGGGCCAAGAGAATCCACACACTCATAATTCAGTTGATAGCTTCTTAGCTCCAGTGCTTGTTGCGATAATCTTGCCGTTTTTGCATATCTTAACAAGAAAGAGCAAAGTTGATAATTGGATTGGGCGGCTCTCTTATCCGTTCTATATGATTCATTCTCCAATTATTATTGCTTTCAGCGTTGCCGGAAAGGGTGGGGAAATAGCGCTTCAGTTTGTATCTTGTCTGGTCGCTAGTATCGCGCTGAGCTACATTGAGGATCATTGGTTTGAGCCCATTAGGGATAAAATTAAGACTGGAAAAACGTGTTGGAGGTTTCGCCGCACTACTGTCATCAATTAGTTCTCGTCACTGGTGCATGAACTTCCTTGCTTAAGAATGGCTATCGTCAGGGCACCGATACACGCTCCGAGTGAGATAAGCATCATGTAGGCAAGAATGGAGTTCATAAAATCCTCTATGAATGTTCACTCAGATATTATCCTGCTTTTTGTTTCATAATTAAGACAGTCTTTTTGTTGTAGTTTATCGGATTTAAAATTCTGTTAGTATTGTTCTATCGTTAATAATTTTTGATATGGAAAGCACTATGAAAAAAGCCTTAATAACCGGAATTACCGGGCAAGATGGTTCTTATTTGGCAGAATTTTTATTGGCCAGGGGATATGAAGTCCACGGCGTAAAACGCAGGGCTTCTCAATTTAATACTCAGCGTATTGATCACATTTATGAAGATCCTCATGTTGAACGCCAGAGATTGGTTCTTCATTACGGCGATTTAAGCGACAGCTCCAACCTCACGCGCATCATTCAGCAGATTCAGCCCGACGAGGTCTACAACCTCGGCGCTCAGTCGCACGTGGCTGTGAGCTTTGAGTCGCCGGAATACACCGCCGACGTCGACGCGATGGGCACGCTGCGCTTGCTGGAGGCGATCCGTTTCCTGGGGCTGGAGAAGAAGACGCGCTTCTACCAAGCGAGCACCTCGGAGCTGTATGGGCTGGTGCAAGAGATCCCGCAGAAGGAAACGACGCCTTTCTATCCGCGCAGCCCCTATGCCGTCGCCAAGCTCTACGCCTACTGGATCACGGTGAACTACCGTGAGGCCTACGGCATGTACGCGTGCAACGGCGTCCTGTTCAATCACGAGTCGCCGCGCCGGGGCGAGACGTTCGTCACCCGCAAGATCACGCGGGGCCTCGCCAACATCGCGCAGGGGCTGGAGCAGTGCTTATATATGGGCAACATGGACGCGCTGCGCGACTGGGGCCATGCCAAAGACTACGTCCGTATGCAGTGGATGATGCTGCAGCAGGAGCAGCCGGAAGACTTCGTCATCGCCACTGGCGTCCAGTTTTCGGTGCGCCAGTTCATCCAGTGGTCGGCGGCCGAACTGGGCATCACGCTGCGCTTCGAAGGCACCGGCGTGGAAGAAAAGGGCATCGTCGACAAGATCGAAGGCGACCACGCTCCGGCGCTCAAGGTGGGTCAGTCCATCGTGGCAGTCGACCCACGCTATTTCCGCCCTGCGGAGGTCGAGACGCTGCTGGGCGATCCGGCCAAGGCCAAGACCAAGCTCGGCTGGACGCCAGAGATCACCGTCCAGGAGATGTGTGCCGAGATGGTCGCCTCCGATCTGGCCAGCGCCAAGCGCGACGCCATGCTCAAGCGCGAGGGCTACAAGATTTCGACTTCTTTCGAAAACTAAATTCAATCTTGCGAGCCTATGCAGCCGCTATCCACATGCTGCAATGCCCACGTCGTCCAACCGTAGTTTCGGAGCTACGTAAAGTATCAAAATTTGCTGGTGTCCCTGCGATCTGGGGGCATGGACCTTTGCCGACGGCTACGACTGCGGGCGTAGCCGTCGGCATTGATTGTGTAATTTTGAGGCGCAGTTCCCGGCGCTCTGAAGTGAGGACCGAGAAGTACCCCCAGGGGACGTCCCGCGGACTTTGCTTGTGGGCAGCGTGCGACCGTAGCCGCGGGAAAGGCCAGGCTTGGCTTTCAACGACAAGGCGGGACAGCGCCGACCCTCTGCCGGATCTGCTGAAGTGTGCTAATGGGTCGCTTGGCTATATTTCTAACGCGGGGGCGGTCGAAGATAGCCGCGCTGAGTTCTTGCCATGCGGTGCCGAGTCGCCGCACGTACTAGCCGGCGGTAAGTACGGGGTCAGCAGCGACGACAAGCGCCTTTTTGGTGCCGCGCGGCGCACGCAACCGTTTGAACTGGGCCCCCATATAGCAGTCTTTGACCGTGATGCTGCACAGCGGCTTGTACCAGCGTGGCCCTCAGCCCCGCTCCGCCACGGTGCAGACGCGTGCAGGGCGGCTTGGGCCGTCGCGTTATAGAAAGGGCGCAGGCGTGCTCAGTACAGGGGCGAAAAAAAATGCGCATATCGATGCCAATCTCCGCGACCACAACGCTGGCGCGCCTTTCGATGAATCCCGGCACGGTGCTCAGCAGTTTTGCGGCATCACCAAACCGCTCGGTTCCGCGGTCCCTTTCTTTTCTATGGAGGTGATCGTTTGATGAAGCGTTTAAATGGGACCCAGATCCAGCTTGAACATGGATCGGGGATAGGCGCTGAACGGGCAGTCGGGCATCACCGAATAGTGCATGCCGGTCCGGTCATCTGTGCTGGGGTCGTCAGCAGTTTAGATGTGGGACGCTCGCTGAAGCGACTATTTCGGAAGCAGTGGGCGGCAATGAATGCCGACCTTGGTTGGCCAATCATATGAGCAGAAATCCGATTGCACCTATAACCGTAGAATGCCGACAGAGAAGTCGTTCAGATAATTGGGGAGATTTACAGCAGTGAACAAAGAGAGAATTACTCAGCTAGACGGCTTAAGAGGGCTAGCGATATTGCTTGTTATTTTTTTTCATGCCTATGCACGCTGGCCACAGCATGTACCTTGGGCGACGGCACACAGTGAGTTTCCGTTGTTTAAGTACGGATGGATGGGTGTAGAGCTTTTTTTCATGATATCTGGTTTTGTCATTTATATGACGCTTGAGCGCTGCAATGGCCTTTGGGAGTTTTTATATAAACGATGGCTTAGATTATTCCCCGCGATGTTGATAGCTACCGTTTTAGTCTTCTTTTCGTCGGATTTGTTTCGTGAGAGGCCAGCAGGGACGCCGCAATGGTATGATGCTATCCCTGGGCTATTGTTTTTGGAGCCCGGAATTTTAAGTAAAATTTTTGGAGTAGATTTTTCTAGTTTGGAAGGGGCTTTTTGGTCGCTGTATGTTGAAGTGAAATTTTACCTAATATTTGGAACAATATATTTTATAAACAAGAAAAAGTCTCTACATGTTCTGATTTTGATTTTTCTTGTGGTTTGCATTTTCTATCTGGGGAAATATTTAGGATTTCTTACCGATTCTAATTTCTTGATTAAGATATTATTTAATTTACTTTCTCTTAATTATTTTGGTTGGTTCTGTATCGGTGCCTTGATATATCTATTTAAAAAAAATGGTGCGGCTAAGTATTTAATCGGCGCATGTGTTCTTTTACCCTTAGCGTTGGAGCTTAATACTGGACGAGACCCAGGGGCTTTGATATTCGGTATGGGTGTTTTTTTGATTTTCGTGGGAGCAAATTCGAGTAAAGCGCTTGCCAAACTTCTTAGTCGTTTTCCCTTTGTTTTTTTCGGATTTTTGAGTTATCCGTTGTATTTAATACACGAAAACTTGATCATTGCTATGACCGTTAAGAGTCGCTTATGGGCTAAGTGGCTGCCAGATATGCTTACACCTGTTCCGGGTATGCTTATTGTGACGATTGTGGCTTATATTATCGCAAGCTATTTGGAGCCTAGCGTCAGGATGCGTCTGTCTACGTTTAAACCTTTTGGGTCCTTCCGCAATGGTCGGGTTGACTAAACTGAGATGATAAAAGTGTGCGTCATATGAAATGTGACGCGCGGTAGGGATGCTATTCACAAATGCTCACTCATGTGCTTGCCTGCGGCGAGCTGAAGGTCGAGTATGAGGGCAATGAAGCAAACGAACTCGCCTGCCGTTGTCGGCCAAGCGACGCGCAAGCGAGAGTTTCTCGATTCGATGGACCGGGTGGTGTCCTGGCGCGATCTGGTGTCACTGATCGAGCTCTTTAGTCCGCCCTGAACAATGCGTAAGCCGTTGATCTTGCGCGAAGTTCTTAGACTGGGCGGGCGCAAGATTTGCAAGGTATAGGCTCAGCAGAGCCTGTTTTCTTGCAAATTCCTCCAAGGATTCCGATGGGTCCCAAGCCTTCGCAGCCGCAAACGGCCGAGCTGTTCCGTCCAAGGCTGGATGAGCAGATCAACATGAAGCACCCGCTGGTCAAGCTGGCGGCACTGATCGACTGGGCCGAGATCGAGCGCACCTTCGCGGTCTCGTTCACCTCCGGGCGTGGCCGCCCTGCGTTGTCGCCACGCCTGATTGCCGGGCTGCTGTACCTGCAGCACACCTTCGATGCTTCCGACGAGGCGGTGGTCAACACCTGGGTCGAGAACCCGTACTGGCAGTTCTTCTGCGGCGAGACCTACCTGCAGACCGAAGCGCCCATCGATGCGTCCAGCCTCACGCGCTGGCGTCAGCGCGTGGGGGAAGAAGGCGTTCAAGCGCTGCTGGCCGCCAGCATCGACGCTGCCCGACGTGGTGGCGTGATCCAGAAAGCCAGCGTGCAGCAGGTCATCGTGGACACCACAGTGATGCCCAAGGCCATTGCCCATCCCACCGGCAGCCGGCTGCTCGACAGGAGCCGCCAGCACCTGGTCAAGGCCGCCGCGGACAACGGGCTGCGGCTGCGCCAGAACTACAACCGCGTGGCGCCGCGCCTGGCCGCGCAGATCGGTCGCTACGCGCACGCCAAGCAGTTCAAGCGCATGAAGAAGGCCGTGCGCGCGCTGCGCACCCGTGTGGGCCGCGTGCATCGCGAGGTGCAGCGCCAACTGCACGAGTTGCCCGAGGCGGCCAGAGCCCGGGTTGAGGACCTGCTGCAGCGCACCAGCCGCATCCTGGCCCAGCGCACGAAGGACAAGAACAAGCTGTACGCCCTGCACGCGCCCGAGGTCGAATGCATCAGCAAGGGCAAAGCCCGAACCCCTTACGAGTTTGGCGTGAAGGTCAGCATCGCCACCACATTGAAAGAAGGCTTGGTGGTGGGCATGCGCTCCATGCCGGGCAATCCGTATGACGGTCACACGCTGGCCGAGACGCTGGAGCAGGTGGGCATCCTCACCGGCACGGACAGGCCGCCGGCGACCGCGATCGTGGACAAGGGCCATCAGGGTGTGCAGATCGAGGGCGCGCGCATCCTGCGCTCGGGCCAGAGGCCGGGCATGACCAAAACCCTCAAGGCCATGATCAAGCGAAGAAGTGCCATCGAGCCGGCCATCGGGCACATGAAGATGGACGGGCGCCTCGCTCGCAACCCGCTCAAGGGCGCGCTGGGAGATGCGCTGCACGCGGTGATGTGCGGTGCCGGGCACAACCTGCGCCTGATCCTGGCCGCGCTGCGGCTTTATTGCGCCCGCATCGGGTTCGCCGTGCAGAAGGTCATCGCCGCGCTGATCGCTCCTTCGCTCAACAACCGCGCTGCCTGCGGCTGAGAACGGATTGTTCAGATGGTATGGGCGCCTCCCTCCTACCGCTACTTGCGCTGCTACCCGGGTGGTGCCAGATTGACGCCGCCGTCGTCAACTCCGAAGCGG
>NZ_QQAV01000003.1:150062-551777 GCF_003350475.1 Pseudacidovorax intermedius | reverse complement strand
ATGATAGTGCGGACTCCCGTGTGAAAGTAGGTCATCGTCAGGCTCTTACAGCCCTCAAAAAGCCCCTCAGCTCTCGCTGCGGGGCTTTTTGTTTTTTGTCGGCCGGCCAGCAGTCAGTACGGACCAATATCGCTACGTCAATTCAAGATTCAAGGAGAAATCGCAGCCTTTGAATCGGCCTTCCAGACGCCAGCTGCAACGCTTCAATCAGCCTACAACCCCGGCGCGTCAGAGTCCAGAAGATGTCCGCCGAGCGAGGCCTGACGCCGTGGGCAGCACACGTCGTCGTGCGACTGACGTCGCAGAAGCCGTAGCAAGAGAAAAGCGCCATTCAACCAGCGGCGACCGGCGTAATGCATCCAGCGCGCGAATCGTGCAATTACGGCTCCAAGCCGCCGCCCCCTCCGCCTCCTTGGCCGGACAACCGAACGCCCCTCAACTCACCGCCGATATCTTGATCCGAATCGCCGTGGTCTCCCAGCCGCGAGAGCGCAAATGCGCCAGCAGCATCGGCACCATTTGGCGCAGCTTCGCCGCCACCGCACTGCCTTTGACAAGAAGGCACCAACTACCGTCCTCCAGCGGCCCCGCCTGCAGCGCCGCGAACATCGCCGGCGGAACCAGCGGCTGGATGGCCTTGAGCCGCGCCTGGCTGCCGCGAACGCGTGACAGCAGCCCCGAGAACGTGGGCGAATCCTCCGTGGCTTGAAGCAAGGTGATGGCTTGGGAACGTCGGGTCATGGACAGGCTCTAAAATGCCCTGTTCACCGGCCCCGGGCTGGTGAGGCATGTCGCGGGACGGCGTGGCGGGTCTTCTTCTTGGAAGGCTGGCCGGCGCCCCCAACTCGTCCACTATCTTAGGCTTTCCGACCCGCCGTTTCTCGAGGCAGCCTCGAAGCGCGCGCCGATATCGCATCCAATGGCCACGAACTTCCTCACCCGCCTATTCGGCAGCCGCAACGACCGCCTCCTGAAGCAGTATCGAAAGAGCGCAGAGCGCGTGAACGCGCTGGAGCCACAGTTCGAGAAGCTCGACGACGATGCGCTGCGGGGCAAGACGCAGGAGTTCAAGGAGCGGCTCGCCAAGGGCGAGTCACTGGATGATCTGCTGCCTGAGGCCTTCGCCACGGTGCGGGAGGCCTCGAAGCGCGTGATGAAGATGCGGCATTTCGACGTGCAGCTCATTGGAGGCATGGCCCTTCACCAGGGCAAGATCGCCGAGATGCGCACGGGCGAAGGCAAGACGCTCACCGCAACGCTGCCGGTCTACCTGAATGCGCTCACTGGCAAGGGCGTGCATGTGGTCACGGTGAACGACTATCTGGCCAGCCGCGATGCGACCTGGATGGGGCGCCTGTACAACTTCCTCGGACTGACGGTGGGCATCAACCTGCCCAACATGCCCAAGGAGGAGAAGCAGGCGGCGTATGGCTCGGACATCACCTACGGCACCAACAACGAGTACGGGTTCGACTACCTGCGCGACAACATGGTCTACGAGCCGGCCGACCGCGTACAGCGGGGGCTCAACTACGCCATCGTCGACGAGGTGGACTCCATCCTGATCGACGAAGCACGTACGCCGCTGATCATCAGCGGCCAGGCCGAAGACCACACGCAGATGTACCTGGCCATCAACCAGGTTGCGCCCCTGCTGACCCGTCAGGAGGGCGAAGAGGATCCCCGCACCGGTGAGGGCATCATCAAGCCCGGCGACTTCACGGTGGACGAGAAGGCGCACCAGATCTTCCTGACCGAAGATGGTCACGAGAAGGCCGAGCAACTGCTCAGCCAAGCCGGCCTGCTGCCTGAAGGGGCATCGCTCTATGACCCGGCCAACATCACGCTGATGCACCACCTGAATGCCGCGCTGCGTGCACGGCACCTGTATCACCGCGACCAGCACTACGTGGTGCAGGACGGCGAGGTGGTCATCGTCGACGAATTCACGGGCCGCCTGATGAGCGGTCGCCGCTGGAGCGACGGCCTGCACCAGGCCGTGGAAGCCAAGGAAGGCGTGGAGATCCAGGCCGAGAACCAGACGCTGGCATCGATCACCTTCCAGAACTACTTCCGCCTGTACGGCAAGCTCGCCGGCATGACCGGTACGGCCGACACCGAGGCCTATGAGTTCCAGGAGATTTACGGCCTCGAGACGGTCATCATCCCGCCCAACCGGCCCAGCAAGCGCGACGACCAGCTGGACCGCGTCTACAAGACCACGCGCGAGAAATACGAGGCGGCCATCGCGGACATCCGCGAATGCCACGAGCGCGGCCAGCCGGTGCTGGTGGGCACGTCGTCGATCGAGAACTCGGAAATCATCTCCGGCCTGCTGACGCATGCGGACCTGCCGCACCAGGTGCTCAACGCCAAGCAGCATGCACGCGAGGCGGACATCATTGCGCAGGCCGGTCGGCCCAAGATGATCACCATCGCCACCAACATGGCGGGCCGCGGCACCGACATCGTGCTGGGCGGCAACGTGGAGAAGCTGGTCGAGGCCGTGGAGGCCGACGAGTCGCTGGATGCCGCGACCAAACAGGCGCGCATCGATGAACTGCGCGAGGGTTGGAAGGCGGAGCACGAGTTCGTGCGCTCGCTGGGTGGCCTGCGCATCATCGCCACCGAGCGCCACGAGTCCCGCCGCATCGACAACCAGTTGCGCGGCCGTTCAGGCCGCCAGGGCGACCCCGGCTCCTCGCGCTTCTACCTGAGCCTGGACGACCAGCTGATGCGCATCTTCGCGGGCGACCGCGTGCGCGCCATCATGGACCGTCTGAAGATGCCCGACGGCGAGGCCATCGAGGCCGGCATCGTGACGCGCAGCATCGAGAGCGCGCAGCGCAAGGTCGAGGCGCGCAACTTCGACGTCCGCAAGCAGCTGCTCGAGTACGACGACGTGGCCAACGACCAGCGGAAGGTCATCTACCAGCAGCGCAACGAGATCCTGGACGCCACCGAACTCGGCGCCCAGATCGACGCGCTGCGCGAGGGCTGCTTCACCGACCTGGTTCGCCAATACGTGCCGGCCGAGTCGGTGGAGGAGCAGTGGGACCTGCCGGGTCTGGAGCGTGCCCTGGCGGCGGACTGGGGCCTCGAACTGCCGCTGGTGCAGGAAGTCGAGGGCGCCGCTGCCATGACCGACGAGGACATCGTCGAGCGCGTGGTCAAGGCGGCCAACGAGGCCTACGAAGCCAAGGTCGCCCTCGTCGGCCGCGAGCAGTTCACGCAGTTCGAGCGCATGGTGCTGCTGCAGGCCATGGACAGCAACTGGCGCGAGCACCTGTCCTCGCTCGACTATCTTCGCCAGGGCATCCACCTGCGCGGCTACGCGCAGAAGCAGCCCAAGCAGGAATACAAGCGCGAGGCCTTCGAGCTCTTCGGCCAGTTGCTCGACACGGTCAAGAACGAGGTGACGCGCCAGTTGATGCTGGTGCGCATCCAGTCGGCCGAGCAGATCGAGCAGGCGGCCGATGACATGGAAAGCCGCGCCGAGGCCATCTCCAACATTACCTACACCGCGCCGACCGAGACGGGCGAGCCGGAGGTGCGCAGCACTGCGGCGGGGAGTCCCACGGCAGCTGCAACGGCCGTGGCTGCCGCCGTCGCCGCTGGCCGCGTCGGTCGCAACGACCCCTGCCCCTGCGGCAGCGGCAAGAAGTACAAGCAGTGCCACGGCAAGCTGAGCTGATCGCCGGCTGAGCCTTCACCTTCGCGCCCCGGCGCCGGCCGCCAGCGGCGCGGCGCCGGGGCGCCGCACAATCCGCGTCCGATACTTTTCAGGAATCCCCATGCCCGTGAACCTGACCGCCCCCGATCCCGCCCAACTGCACCCGGTGCCCGGCGTGCGTATCGGCGTCACCGAAGCCGGCGTGCGCAAGGCCAAGCGCAAGGACCTGACGGTATTCCTGCTCGACGAGGGCAGCGCCGTCGGCGGTGTGTTCACGCAGAACCGCTTCTGCGCCGCGCCCGTACAGGTGTGCCGCGAGCACTTGGCTGCGGGCTTCGGCGTCCGCGCGCTGGTGATCAATACCGGCAATGCCAATGCCGGCACCGGCGAGGACGGCCTGGTCCGTGCCCGCTCCACTTGCATCGCCCTCGCGCGTCTGTTGGAGGTGGCACCGGAGCAAATCCTGCCCTTCTCCACGGGCGTGATCATGGAGACGCTGCCCAACGACCGCATCGCCGCCGGCCTGCCGGCCGCGCTGGACGACGCGTCGGATGCGCACTGGGGCCGCGCCGCTGAAGGGATCATGACCACCGACACCGTGCCCAAGGCTTTCAGCCGCCAGGTCACGCTGGGCGGCGCGACGGTCACCATCACCGGCATCAGCAAGGGGGCCGGCATGATCCGCCCGAACATGGCGACCATGCTGGGCTTCCTGGCCACCGATGCCCGCATCGCGCCGGCGCTGCTGCAGCCGCTGGCCCGTACGCTGGCCGAAGGCTCCTTCAACCGCGTCACCATCGACGGCGACACTTCCACCAACGACTCCTTCGTCGTCATCGCCACGGGCAAGACCGGCCCGGCCATCGACTCGCTGGACAGCGCCGACGGACAGGCCCTGCTGGCGGCCATGCAGACGGTGGCGCGCGACCTGGCCCAGGCCATCGTGCGCGACGGCGAGGGCGCGACCAAGTTCATCACTGTGCAGGTGGAAGGCGGCCGCGACGCCACCGAATGCCGGCAGACGGCCTATGCCGTGGCGCATTCGCCGCTGGTCAAGACGGCCTTCTTCGCCAGCGACCCGAACCTGGGCCGCATCCTCGCGGCCGTCGGCTATGCCGGCATCGCCGACCTGGACCAGACGCGCATCGAGTTGCACCTGGACGACGTGCATGTGGTCACCCGTGGCGGCCGTCATCCCGACTACCGCGAAGAAGACGGCCAGCGCGTGATGAAGAAGAGCGAGATCGTCGTGCGCATCGGCCTGGGCCGCGGCGAGGCCAGCGACACGGTCTGGACCTGCGACCTCAGCCACGACTACGTCTCCATCAACGCGGACTACCGCTCCTGAGAAGGCGCGGGCCCCGCGCCCGCCGCATGCCGCCATGAACGAGAAATTCGAGCGCCTGATCGAACGGGCCGAGCAACTGATCGACCGTATCGAGTCCGTCCTGCCCCAGCCACTGGGCGCGCCGCCCGACTGGAATGCGGCCATCGCCTGGCGCTACCGCCGACGCAGCTCCGGCCATGGCCGACTGGAGCCGGTGCGCCACGTGGCGGCGATGGCGCTCTCCGATCTCCAGGAGATCGATGGCCAGAAGGAAAAGATCGAACGCAACACCCGCCAGTTCATCGAAGGCCGCCCGGCCAACAACGTGCTGCTGACCGGCGCGCGCGGTACGGGCAAGTCCTCGCTGGTGCGGGCCTGTCTGCATGAGTTCGCGCCGCAAGGCCTGCGCCTCATCGAGGTCGACAAGGCGGACCTGACCGACCTGCCCGACATCGTCGAGGTGGTCTCCGGCCGGCCCGAGAAGTTCATCATCTTCAGCGACGACCTGAGCTTCGACGAGGGTGAGCCGGGCTACAAGGCGCTCAAGTCCATCCTCGACGGCTCGGTGGCCGCTGCCACGCCCAATGTGCTGATCTACGCGACCAGCAATCGGCGCCATCTGCTGCCCGAGTACATGAAGGAGAACCTCAGCTACACGCACACGGAGGATGGCGAGGTGCATCCCGGCGAGGTGGTGGAAGAGAAGATCTCGCTGTCCGAGCGCTTCGGCCTGTGGGTGAGCTTCTATCCCTTCTCGCAGGCCGAGTACCTGGCGATCGTGGCGCAGTGGCTGTCGTCTTTCGGGCTGGATGCCGCCGCCATCGAATCGGCGCGGCCCCAGGCGCTTGTGTGGGCACTGGAACGCGGCTCGCGCAGTGGCCGCGTGGCCTACCAGTTCTCCCGCGATTTCGCAGGACGGATGGCGGCATGACGGACGCCGCAAACCCCAGCGCGCCCCGCAAGCACACCGAGGTGGCCGTCGGCGTGCTCATCGGGCAGGACGGCGCGCTGCTGCTGTCCACGCGCCCGGAAGGCAAGCCCTACGCGGGCTACTGGGAGTTCCCGGGCGGCAAGATCGAAGCCGGCGAAACTGTCGAAGTGGCGCTGCGCCGTGAACTGCAGGAAGAACTCGGCATCACCATCGACGGTGCCGAGGTCTGGCGAGTGACCGAGCACGACTATCCGCATGCGTTGGTGCGGCTGCACTGGTGCAAGGTGTTCAGCTGGTCCGGCGAGTTCGAGATGCGTGAAGGCCAGACGATGTGCTGGCAGCAGCTGCCGCTGACGGTGACGCCGGTGCTGCCCGGTGCCATGCCTGTGCTGCAGTGGCTGGCGGAGGAGCGGGGGATCGTGGGTCCGGTGCTCGCCGGCGGCTGAGACAACATCCCTCAGGCCGGGCATCGCCTCCCAGCTGCTGCGAATGTACCGAGCGACCAGCCTCCCGCGGCCAGGCTACCTTCTCTCAGCTTTGCAGGCGCGGATCCCCGAAGGGCTCGTCGTCGGGTGGCGCCTCGGTCGGCATGCGGAACTGCTCGCTGGCCCACGCCCCCAGGTCGATGCCCTTGCACCGTGCGCTGCAGAACGGGCGGAAGCGGTTCTTTGGCGCATAGACGCTGTCCTGCCCGCAGGCGGGGCAGGGCACCAGGCGGACAGCAGGCTTCTTCTTCGGGTCGGAACTCATCGGAACGGCAGGGCGCCCTTCAGGCGCACAGGGTGAGCTCGAACGGCGCATCGTCGACGCTGGGTTGCAGATGGCCCTGCTCGTCCTGCCGCATCAGTCGCACCGAGACCATCAAGCGGTTGCCGCTGATCTCCGGCACCACATCGAGCGACGGGTCGATACGCAGGCGGAGCAACTGGAAGCTGCGGCTCTGCGGCAGGGTTTGCTGGAACTGCCCACGCGTGGCCATCACCCGGCAGGGCATGTCGGCATCGCGCAGCAGCTTGAGCAGCAGGTAGACGGCCTCGGCCAGCGGCGACAGGCTCGCCGCCCATTGCTGCAGGTCGGCCCGACGCTGGGCGGCACTGCGGTGCTGCCAGGCGTGATAGGCGGGCAGGTCGAATTCGCAGGTGCCGGCAGGAATGCCCGCCCGGCTGCGGATGCTCATCAGCCACTCGTTGTCGGCCAGCGCCTGGCCCGCCTTGCCGCTGGCGCTGTTGAGCGACTGGAAGGCACGGTCCAGCTGCAACACGAATGCGTCGAGCAACGACTCCTGAATGGCGGGATTGCCGCGATAGCCGTTGAACACCGCCTTCTGCTTGTCAAGGTCTCGCAGCGCCTCGGACTTGAGGTCGGCGCGGCCCGCCACGTCCATGATGTCGAACATGGTGAGCAACGCGAAATGATGATGCAGCGCCGAGTCCGATGGCACCAGTTCGCCCAGGCGACGGAACAGGTGCTCGAGCCGAAGGTAGGTCCGGATGCGCTCGTTGAAGGGATATTCGTAGAGGATCACGTCTCTGTGGGGCTCCTTCGCGACATCATAGTTGCCGCGATGCCACATGCGTGTCCGGTTCCCAATGTTTCACGGGGCCTTGGCGACACCCAGCCGCGCCTGCACTTCCTTGAGCATGATGTCCCCCAACGCATACTGCCCGTGCATGGAGAAGTGCGTGTCGTTGGGAAAGTACAGGTCGCGCACCTGGTGCCGCGCGGCTTGGGCATAGGCAAACAGGTCGGGCCCGAGGCCGCTCGGCCGGAAGCGCGCCAGGAAGGCGTCCGAGTAGGAAGGGTCCAGGTAGACGGTCGTCTTGTTGGGAATGACCATCCACAAGATGGGGATCGGTTGCGAGCGCGTGAAGCTGACCATGTGCTCGAAGGTCTGCGCCGTCAGCGGGCCGTTGGTCAGATCTTCCTTGAAGAAGAGCGCGCGCTCGCACAGGTGGTGCGAGAACTGCTTGCAGCCATCGGGCACGAAGCGCACCTGGGTGTCGTCACCGAACTGCAGGTCGGTGTGCGACTTGTGCACCGCCTTCATGTTGCGGTAGGTGATCAGGCCGGTGGTCAGTTTGGCGCTCCAGTTCAGGCCCAGGTCCGGCACCCCGACCAAGGGACGGATGAAGGGCTCGGCCTTCACATCGGGCGGCTTCTTGCCCATGGTGGCGCAACTGTCGCTCTTGCGTACGCGCTCGTCGAGCAGGCGCTCGACGCTTTCGGCGATGACCAGGCGACCGCGGAAGCCCGCGCGCTGAAGCCACTGAGAGAAGTCACCGCACAGGTAGCCCACCTGGCCCCAGTAGATGGTGGAGACCTTGTAGCCGGCGCGAACCAGCGTCGACTGCCAATACAGCGTCATCGAGAAGCTGTCCCCCACCACCACGATGTCGGCATCGCTCAGCGGCGAGGACTTCAACGATTCGGCGGGAGGTGCGGGCGGCGCGGGCTGCTGCCAGCCGAACTCCGCGTCCGACAGCCGGCCGATGCGGGTCAGATCGCCATAGGGGACCGGCGTGAACAGCGTCAGCACCAGCAGGACGCTGACGACGACGAAGCCGACGAGGAAGGTGCGAAGCCAGATCGCTGCGTAATTCATGAACGCTGTCAGGGAAGAGGTTCCAGCCCGGCAGCCCGCACGGCGTCGACCATGCGGTTGCCGAAGTAGAGCTGGCCTTGCATCGACCAGTGTGTGTCGTTGGGCCAGTAGAGGTCGATGATGCGCAGGCGCTGTTCCTGGGCCATCGCGAAGAGGTCGGGGCCCACGCCCAGGGCGTTGCTGCGGGCCACGAAGGCGGCGGCATTGTGGGTGTCGAGGTAGACGGTCGTCTTGTTGGGCACGACCATCCACATGACCTTCACCGGTGCCGCCCGATGCGCCACCGTGGACATGAACTCGGCATCCCGGGGCTGCAACTCGCGGTTGGTCCGGTCGGCCGTGAGAAACAGGCTCTTGTCGCAGACGCGGCTGCTGAATTGCCTGCAGCCATCGGCCACCGGGCTGGAGAAGATGTAGTCGCCAAAGCGCTCGTGCTCCACGTCCACCACACCATGCGTCTTCACGATCTGGCGCGTGTTGAGGTAGGTGATGAGGCCGGTGGTCAGGGGCGACTCCCAGTTGAGCCGGAAGCCCGGGGCCGGTTGGGCCGGGCTCTGCGTGGGCACGGGCAGCGCCTTGAGCGGGCGGCGGATCATGGTCTTGCAACCCTGGGCCTGCTCCAGGCGTTCGGGCAGCAGGCGCTCGATGCTCTCGAGGATGACCATCCGGCCCTTGAAGCCGATGGACGTCAGCCAGGCCGGGAAGTCGGCGCACAGCGGGCCGCTCCGGTCCCAGTGCGTGGTCGCCACCTTGTAGCCCGCTGCGACCAGGGGCGACTGCCAAGCGTAGTACATCGAGAAGCTGTCGCCGATGACCAGGATGTCCGTGTCGGCCGGTTCCCACCCACGGACATGGGCCATGGGGATGTCCGGTGGCACGGACCGCCAGCCGAAGGCGTCTTCGGAGACGCGGCCGATGCGCGTCAGGCCGCCTTCGGCCGGCTGCGTGAACAGGGTGACCAGGAACAGCGCGACGATGACCGCAAAACCGGTCATGAAGACGCCGAGCCAGGTCCGCGCGGGCTTGTGCATCACTGCCGCTTCGTCAGAACTGGAAGTACAGGAAGGGGCTGTAGGTGCCCAGTCGCGAGATGGACATGCCCAGCAGCAGCACGGTCACGGCGGCCGTGACCACGGTGGCGAGGCCGGCCAGGCGCGGACGGCCGGCCAGGGCCGGGACTACCGGCACCCAGCGCTGCAGGCTGATGGTGGGCGGCAGCGCCAGGCAGATAAACAGGCCCAGGAACATGGTCTGGAAGAACTCGGGCTTGCGGTAGGGAATGGTGAACTCGGAGAAGGCCGACATCGAGACGCCGTTGAGCCCCAGCATGCCCTTGTAGAGGTGCATGGCGGTGGTCATGCTGTCGGCGCGGAACACCACCCAGGCGACCATCACGCACAGGAAGGTCAGCAGCCAGCGCAGCGGCAGGGTCCACTTGCTCGGCGGCCGGTTGCGCCGAACCTTGGCGTTCCAGAGGTGGTTGATGGTGAGGTAGATGCCGTGCAGCGCACCCCACAGCACGAAGGTCCAGGCGGCGCCGTGCCACAGGCCGCCCAGCAGCATGGTCAGGAAGAGGTTGAGGTAGCGCCGCGCCTCGCCCTTGCGGTTGCCGCCGAGCGGGATGTAGAGGTAGTCGCGCAGGAAGGTGGACAGGGAGATGTGCCAGCGGCGCCAAAACTCGATGATGCTGGTCGACTTGTAGGGCGACGCGAAGTTGAGCGGCAGGTTCACGCCCATGCACAGCGCGATGCCCACGGCCATGTCGGAGTAGCCAGAGAAGTCGAAGTAGATCTGCAGCGTGTACGCCAGCACACCGAACCAGGCGCTGATCAGGGTCGGGATGGTGCCGCCTTGCACGCCGTGGAAGACCATGTCTGCGTACTCGCCCATGCGGTCCGCGATCAGCAGCTTCTTGGCGAGGCCGAAGCTGAAGATGGCCAGTCCAAGTGCGAGCTTGTTGGTGTCCACGCGGTAGGTCGCCGGGTTGGCGAACTGCGGCATCATCTGCGCGTGGTGCAGCACCGGGCCCGCGATCAGGTGCGGGAAGTAGGTCACGAACAGCACGTAGTGCACGAAGCTGCGTTCCCGCACCTTGCCCTGCCAGCAGTCCACCAGGAAGGCGATCTGCGTGAAGGTGTAGAAGGAGATGCCAATGGGCAGCGCCACATGCAGCATCGGCAGGGGTGCGATGCCCGCCTCGCCCAGGGCCTCGTTCACGTTGCCGATGAAGAAGTCCGCGTACTTGAAGATGCCCAGCAGTGTCAGGTTCACGGTCAGCGCCAGCACCAGCATGCGCTTGCGTGCGCGGTCGCTGCGGCCCTCCTGCGGCGTGAGCTGCAGGCCGAACCAGTAGTTCATGCAGATGGAGGCCAGCAGCAGGGGCAGGGCCTTCACGCTCCACCAGCCATAGAAGAACAGCGATGCCAGCGCCAGGAAGCCTGCCGCTGCCCGCGTGTTGCGCCATCCGATCAGGAAGAAGCCCGCCAGCACCAGCGGGAAGAAGACGAAGATGAACGCGTAGGAGTTGAAAAGCATCGGGGATGGGGCTTCTTGTGCGCCGGTTTCGGCGGGGCCGTACGGGGTCCTGCGCGTGTCTCTGCGTTGTGATGCCCGCCCCAGGGTGGGCGGGTCGCGAAGGAGCAGCGCGGGATTATCGCAAGCCCGGCCTGACCCAACGCTGCCACAACGACTGGACGCATAGAGCCAGGGCGTCCATGCCGAGTTCCTCGTTATGGATCACAGCATCGGCGGCGGCCCGTCGTTGGGCTCGCGATGCCTGCTGCGCGATCACGGCGCGCACCGTCTCCTCCGGCCAGCCGGAGCGGGCCATGACGCGGCGCACCTGGACGTCTTCGGACGCATCGACCACCAGCACACGATTCACCAGGCCGCGCCAGCGACCGGACTCCACCAGCAGCGGGACGTCGAAGACCAGCATGGGCAGGTCGCCGTGTGCACGCGCCTGACGCTCGCATTCCTCGCCGATCAGTGGGTGTAGCACGCCCTGCAGGCGGTGGCGGACGTCGGGGTTGCCGAAGGCGAGTTCGCGCATCCGGGCCCGGTCGAGGCTGCCGTCGGGGGCCGCCATCTCGGGCCCGAAGGCCTGTACGATGGCGGGCATGGCCCGCCCGCCCGGCGCCGTCAGCTGGCGCGCGATGGCGTCGGTGTCGACCAGGCCTGCGCCCAGCGCCTGCATTTGGGCGGCGACGGTGCTCTTGCCGCTGCCGATGCCGCCGGTGAGGCCGATGCGCAGCATGGCCGACTCAGAAGCCCAGGGGGAAGGCGAAGGGCAGCCAGGCGCGCACGGTGGCCGGCCCGAGGATCAGGCAGAGCAGGCCAGCGCCCGCCAGGAAGGGGCCGAAAGACAGAGGCACATGCCGGTTGGCCAGGCGGCCCACCAGCAGCAGCACGATGCCCAGCACTGCGCCCACCAGCGAGGACACGAGGATGATGGCCAGCAGGAAGGGGGCGCCCAGCCAGGCGCCCAGGGCGGCCAGCAGCTTAAAGTCGCCAAAGCCCATGCCCTCCTTGCCGGTGGCGGCCCGGTAGAGCCGATAGACGATCCAGAGGCTCAGATAGCCGAAGATGGCGCCCCAGATGGCCGAGGTGGGCGAAACCCCGGTCAGCCCATAGGCTGCCCCCGCCAGGCCCAGCCACAGCAGCAGGTAGTTGAGCGAGTCCGGCAGAAGTTGGGTGTCCAGGTCGATGACGAACTGGCAGACGAGGATCGCACAGAAGGCCGCCCAGAGGGCTGCGACCGGCGTCATGCCGAAGCGCCACGCGCACAGCGCGAACAGCGCGCCCGTGACCAGTTCGACCGCCGGGTAGCGCAGGCCGATCGGCGCCTTGCAGGCGCTGCAGCGGCCCCGCAGCACCAGCCAGCTCAGCAGCGGGATGTTTTCGTACCACCGGATCTCGTGGCCGCAGTGGCCGCAGCGCGATACCGGTCGCGCGAGCGTGAGTGGTGGCAGCGCATCGACCTGGTCGAGCGCGGCCTGGGCATCCTGCTCGAGAAGGCCAGGGGGCTTCGTGTCTTTGCCGAAGACCAGTTCCCAAAGGCTGGGAATGCCGGGCTGGGGCGCCAGGTTGGCCGTGGCATCCACGAGCCAGCCGCGGTACATCATGCGCGGCAGGCGATGGATCACCACGTTGAGGAAGCTGCCGACGACAAGGCCCAGCAGGCCGCCTGCCGCGGCATCCAGGAACGCCGGCGCCATCAGACGACCTGGCCCAGCTTGAAGATCGGCAGGTACATCGACACGACGATGCCCCCGATCACCACCCCCAGCACGACGATGAT
This sequence comes from Pseudacidovorax intermedius, assembly GCF_003350475.1. GTDB lineage: Bacteria > Pseudomonadota > Gammaproteobacteria > Burkholderiales > Burkholderiaceae_C > Xenophilus > Xenophilus intermedius. The sequence goes on along the minus strand of NZ_QQAV01000003.1, from coordinate 538,944 downwards.
GATCGGCTCCATCAGGCTCGACAGGCCCGCCACCATGGCGTCGACCTCCTGCTCGTAGAAGTCGGCGGCCTTGCCCAGCATGTGGTCGATGGAGCCGGACTCCTCGCCGATGGCCGTCATCTGCAGCACCATGGGCGGGAACAGGTTCGCGCCCGTCATGGCCGTCGTCAGGCTGGTGCCCGTCGACACCTCCTGCTGGATGCGGGTGGTGGCCTTGGCATACACCGAGTTGCCCGATGCCCCACCCACCGAGTCGAGGGCCTCCACCAGCGGGACGCCAGCGGCGAACATGGTCGAAAGCGTGCGCGTCCAGCGCGCCACGCAGGACTTGTCGATGAGCGCGCCGAAGATCGGCAGGCGCAGCAGCAGGCGGTCCATGCCCTCCTGGAATTTCTCGTTGCGCTTCCAGGCCTGCATGAGGAAGTAGCCGCCCGCGATCAGCACCCCGAAGATCAGCCACCAGTAGCCCACGAAGAATTCGCTCATGGCGATGACCAACAGCGTGGGCGCGGGCAGGTCGGCCCCGAAGGAGGTGAACACCTGCTTGAAGGACGGGATCACGAACAGCATGATGATCGTGACCACGATGAAGGCCACCAGGATCACGGCCGTCGGGTACATCAGCGCCGACTTGATCTTCGACTTGATGGCCTCGGTCTTCTCCATGTAGATGGCCAGGCGGTCGAGCAGCTCTTCCAGGATGCCGGCCGCCTCGCCGGCCTCGATCAGGTTGCAATAGAGGCTGTTGAAATACTTGGGATGCTTGCGGAAGGCCGAGGACAGCGAGGTGCCGGTCTCCACGTCGGTGCGGATGTCGTTGAGCAGCCGCGCCATGTTGGGATTGCTGTTGCCGCGGCCCACGATGTCGAAGGACTGCAGCAGCGGCACGCCGGCCTTCATCATCGTCGCCATCTGCCGGGTGAACACGGCCACGTCGCGTGGCTTGATCGCCTTGCCCGAGCGCAGGCGGCGCTTCTTGATCTTGGTGGTCAGGACGCCCTGGCGCCGCAGCGAGGCCTGGACCTGGTTCTCTCCCAGGGCCCGCATCTCGCCCCGGACGGCCTTGCCGTTGCGGTCGCGGCCTTCCCACTCGTAGAGGTGTTCCTTGGCAGAGGTGGGGCGGGTGGGGCTTCGTTTCTGGGCGGCTGTGGCCATGGCAACTCCGTTGGGCGCGCGTCCGAGTCTATTCGTTGGTGACGCCGAGCACCTCTTCGAGGGAGGTCACGCCCTGCATCACCTTCTGCAGGCCCGAGCGGCGCAGCGAGCGCACGCCCTCGCGCTCGGACTGGGCGGCGATCTCGAGCGCGCTGCCATCGCGAAGAATGATCTTCTGGATCTCCTCCGAGATCGGCATCACCTGGTAGATGCCGACCCGGCCCTTGTAGCCGCCGCTGCAGGCGGGGCAGCCCACGGGTCGGTAGGGCTTCCAGCTGCCGTCGATCTCCTCGCGCCGGAAGCCAGCGTCCAGCAGCGCTTGCGGCGGAAGGTCGGCGGGCAGCTTGCACTGCGGGCACAGGCGACGCGCCAGGCGCTGGGCGGTGATCAGGATGACGCTCGACGCAATGTTGAAGGGGGCGATGCCCATGTTGCGCATCCGCGTCAGCGTAGTTGGCGCGTCGTTGGTGTGCAGCGTGGAGAGCACCAGGTGGCCGGTCTGCGCGGCCTTGATGGCGATGTCGGCTGTGTCCAGGTCGCGGATCTCGCCGACCATGATGATGTCCGGGTCCTGCCGCAGGAAGGCGCGCAGCGCCGCGGCGAAGGTCAGGCCGGCCTTCTCGTTGACGTTGACCTGGTTGACGCCCGGGAGGTTGATCTCGGACGGGTCCTCGGCGGTGGCGATGTTGACACCCGGCTTGTTCAGCAGGTTCAGGCAGGTGTAGAGCGATACCGTCTTGCCCGAGCCCGTGGGCCCGGTCACCAGGATCATGCCGTAGGGCCGGCCGATGGCGGTGAGCAGGCGCTCCTTTTCGTCCGCGTCGTAGCCGAGCGCGTCGATGCCCAGGCGCGCGCTGCTGGGGTCGAGGATCCGGATCACGATCTTCTCGCCGAAGAGCGTAGGCAGTGTGCTGACGCGGAAGTCGATCACCCGGTCGGCGCCGATCTTCAGCTTCATCCGGCCGTCCTGCGGGATCCGCTTCTCGGAGATGTCCAGCTTGGAGATCACCTTGATGCGCGAGGCCAGCTTGTCCTTGATGGCCACGGGCGGGCTGGCGATCTCGCGCAGTTCGCCGTCCACCCGGAAGCGCACGCGGTAGTTGTGCTCGTAGGGCTCGAAGTGGATGTCGGAGGCGCGCATCGAGAAGGCGTCGAGCAGCATCTTCTGCAGGAAACGCACCACGGGGGCGTCCTCCACCTCGGAAGAGGCGGCCGTCTCCTGGGCCTCGTCCGGCTCGCCGAGCAGTTCGTCGTATTCGAACTCGCTGCTCGCCAGTTGCTCCAGCGTTTCCGAGGGGGTGGCCGCGCTCGCGTCGACGAGGCGCGACAGCTTGTCGTACTCGGCCACCACCCAGTCCACGCCCAGTTGGGAGGCGAACTTGATCTTTTCTGCCGCCTGCTGATCGGAGGGGTCGGCCGTGGCCACCACCAGCCGGTTGCCACGCTTGGCCAACACCACGATGCGGTAGGACTGGCAGAGGCGCACATCCAGCAGCCCCTTGGGCAGTCGCAGCGGATCGACTGCGGCGAGATCGACCAGGGGGGCGGAGAAACTGATCGCCAGCACATGCGCCAACTCGTGCGGAGACACCTGACCGGTGCCGGTGAGTTCGGCAATGAAACTGCTGCGCGAGGCCAGCGAGCGACGGTAGATCTGCTCGGCGGCTTGCGGGTCCAGAATGCCTGCCGACACCAGGGCGCGTGCCAAACCAGGCAGCGCGACGGAGGCGGTGTCACGAAGCGGTGGGTCGGCAACAGCCATGCGGCGGAAAACGGAAGGTGGGAGCTGGACGGTCAACGGACCATCGCGCCAATGTACATGGGTTGCACAAAAACACATTGTGCAACACGGCTGTAAGCCCTTCGTGTTTGTGCCGGGCGTTGGATTGGGCCGACAAAAAAGCCCCACGACGTGGGGCTTTGGTGCCTTGCCCGGTGGGCAAGGATAAATCTGGTCGGGGTGAGAGGATTCGAACCTCCGGCCTCTACGTCCCGAACGTAGCGCTCTACCAGGCTAAGCTACACCCCGCTGATCAATCCTGCTTGAGTGCCGATCAGGTTCGGCGCTCAAGAAGCTGAGCCGCTAACTGTAGCATACCTTTCGAGTAAATATTGGCGGGTAGCGCGTCGAGCGCGGAAATTGCGCGTTCGGCTTCGCGCGCGGCCGCGGCACGGGTCGCTTCCAATGCGCCGGTTTCCCGCACGATCTGGACCACCTGCGGGAGTTGGGAGACGTCGCCTGTTTCCAGTGCCGTGCGGACGATGGCGGCCTGCGTGGCGCTGCCGTGCTTCATGGCGAGGATGAGTGGCAGCGTGGCCTTGCCTTCCCGGAGATCGTCGCCGACGTTCTTGCCCGTTTCGGCCGCATCGCCCGCGTAGTCGAGCACATCGTCCACCACCTGGAATGCGGTCCCGAGGGCTTGGCCGTAGGTGGCGCACGCCTCTTCCAGATCGCGCGGGGCGCCGGACAGGATCGCCGCCAGCCGGGTGCTGGCCTCGAACAGCTTGGCAGTCTTGGAGCGGATGACCTGCAGGTAGGCCTGCTCATCTAGCGACGCATCGCCCATGTTCATGAGCTGCAGCACCTCGCCTTCCGCGATGACGTTGGTCGCTTCGGCCAGAACGTCCATCACGCGCATGTCCTGGGCGTCCAGCATCATCTGGAAGGCGCGCGAATAAAGAAAATCGCCGACGAGCACGCTGGCTGCGTTGCCGAAGGACTCGTTGGCTGTGGGCCGGCCTCGGCGCAGGGTGGACTCGTCCACCACATCGTCGTGCAGCAGCGTCGCGGTATGGATGAACTCGACGACCGCTGCCAAGTTGAAGTGCTGCGTCCCCTCGTAGCCGAGCGCCCGGCTCATCAGCAGAAGCAGGACCGGGCGCAGGCGCTTGCCACCTGCGGCAATGATGTAGCGCGACACCTCGCTCACCAAGGGCACGCCCGTGGACAGGCGGGCGTCAATGACCCGGTCGACCTCGGTCATGTCGCTGGCCACGAGGTCGAGCGCTGCAAAGGTCGGCGGAGGTGGGCTGGCTGTGGTGGAAGACAAGAGAGGTGGCGCGAGGCGCGGTGATCGGTCTTTCGAGCGCCGGAATTATAGGGAGCGGCCACGGACAGGCCTGTCCTTTGGTTGCCAGGGCGTGCATCTTGCCAGTGCCCGTGCTATCATGGAGAGCTTCGCGGAATGAGCCGCGGAGAATCTTTCACAAGAGGTTTCCCATGTACGCGGTCATAAAAACCGGTGGCAAGCAGTATCGCGTTGCCCCCGGCGAGAAAATCAAGGTAGAACAGATTGCTGCGGACGTTGGCCAGGAAATCGTGATCGACCAAGTGCTTGCCGTCAGCGACGGTAGCGCGATCAAGGTCGGCACGCCCCTGGTGTCCGGCGCCACGGTGACGGCCACGGTGCTGTCCCACGGCAAGCATGACAAGGTGCGCATCTTCAAGCTGCGTCGCCGTAAGCATTATCAAAAGCGTCAAGGCCACCGCCAGCAGTTCACCGAGCTGCAGATCGGTGCGATTGCCGGCTAAGCCCAGGAGCAGGACACCATGGCACAGAAAAAAGGCGGCGGCTCTACGCGTAACGGGCGCGATTCCAAGCCCAAGATGCTCGGCGTGAAGGCGTTCGGCGGCCAAGTGATCAGCGCCGGTTCCATCATCGTGCGTCAGCGCGGCACGCGCCTGCACGCCGGTGACAACGTGGGCGTGGGCAAGGACCACACCCTGTTCGCGCTGGTCGATGGCCGCGTGTCGTTCGGCATGCGCGGCGCGCTGAACAAGCACGTCGTGAACATCACCCCGGTCTGAGCGACCTCGCTCTCCCGTGTGAAGCCCCGCTTTGCCGGGGCTTCATCGTTTATGTGCCTCCCGGCACGTCTCATTTGTAAACTGCCCTCATGAAGTTCGTCGACGAAGCCTTCATCGACATCGCCGCTGGCGATGGCGGCAACGGCTGCGTGTCGTTCCGCCATGAGAAGTACAAGGAATTCGGCGGTCCCGACGGCGGCGACGGCGGCCGCGGCGGCCACGTCTTCGCGGTGGCCGATCCCAACCTCAACACGCTGGTCGACTACCGCTTTTCGCGTCGGCACGAAGCCAGGCGCGGCCAGCACGGCATGGGCTCCGACATGTTCGGGGCCGCGGGCGACGACGTCACGCTGCGCATGCCGGTCGGCACCATCATCAGCGATGCCGAGACGGGAGAGGTGCTGTGCGAACTGCTCGTGCCCGGCGAGCCGGTCACCATCGCCAAGGGCGGGGACGGCGGCTTCGGCAACCTGCGCTTCAAGTCGTCCATCAACCGCGCGCCGCGGCAGAAGACGCCCGGCTGGCCCGGTGAGCGCAAGAGCCTCAAGCTCGAACTCAAGGTGTTGGCCGACGTGGGCCTGCTGGGCATGCCCAATGCCGGCAAGTCGACACTGATCAGTGCGGTCTCCAATGCCCGCCCGCGCATCGCCGACTATCCCTTCACCACGCTGCATCCCAACCTGGGCGTGGTGCGCCTGGGGCCGGAGCAGAGCTTCGTCATTGCCGACCTCCCGGGGCTGATCGAAGGCGCCTCCGAAGGGGCGGGCCTGGGCCACCTCTTCCTGCGACATCTGCAGCGAACCCGGCTGCTGCTGCATGTGGTCGATCTGGCCCCCTTCGACGAGGGTGTGGACCCCGTCGCCCAGGCCAAGGCCATCGTGGGCGAGCTCAAGAAGTACGACAAGGGCCTTCACGACAAGCCCCGCTGGCTGGTGCTCAACAAGCTGGACATGATCCCGGTCGAGGAGCGCGCCGCCCGCGTCAAGGACTTCGTCAAACGCCTGCGTTTCAAGGGACCGGTCTTCGAGATCTCCGCCCTCACGCGAGAAGGATGCGAGCCGCTGATGCAGGCCATCTACCAGCACGTCAAGGCGCAGCAGAAGGCCGAGCAGCCGCCGGAATACATCGATCCGCGCTTCGCTTCGCCCCAGGACTGACCACCGCCTTCGCCCGCACTCTCCACGGCGCCTAGCGCCGCACGATTCCGCTCCATGACCCGCAACTTCTCGTCCTCCGTCCTGCGCGATGCGCGCCGTCTCGTGGTGAAGGTCGGCTCCAGCCTTGTCACGAACGAAGGCAAGGGTCTGGATGAGCAGGCGATCGGCGAATGGTCGCGCCAGCTCGGCGCGCTGGTCCGTGATGGCCGAGAACTGGTCATGGTGTCGAGCGGCGCGATTGCCGAGGGCATGAAACGCCTGGGCTGGTCCGTGCGGCCCAAGGAGGTCCACGAACTGCAGGCGGCCGCCGCCGTGGGGCAGATGGGCTTGGCCCACATGTACGAGAACAAGCTGCGCGAGAACGGCCTGCGCAGCGCGCAGGTGCTGCTCACGCATGCCGACCTGGCGGACCGCGAGCGCTATCTCAATGCCCGCTCCACCCTGTTGACCCTGCTCGGCCTGGGCGTTCTGCCTGTCATCAACGAGAACGACACCGTCGTCAACGACGAGATCAAGTTCGGTGACAACGACACGCTGGGGGCGCTGGTCGCCAATCTCGTGGACGCGGATGCGCTGGTCATCCTCACCGACCAGAAGGGCCTCTATACCGCCGATCCGCGCAAGAACCCCGATGCCACCTTCGTGCATGAAGCCCAGGCTGGCGATCCCGCGCTGGAGCTGATGGCCGGCGGGGCGGGCTCCAGCATTGGCCGGGGTGGCATGCTGACCAAGATACTGGCGGCCAAGCGGGCGGCCGGATCGGGTGCCTCCACGGTCATCGCCTGGGGGCGGGAGCCCGATGCGCTCATGCGGCTGGCGCGCGGTGAGGCCATCGGCACGCTGTTGGTGGCCGACACCGCCAAGCACCAGGCCCGCAAGCGCTGGATGGCCGACCACCTGCAATTGCGCGGCGCGGTGATCGTGGACGAGGGGGCCGCGCGCAAGGTCCGGGGCGAGGGCAAGAGCCTGTTGCCCATCGGCATGACGGCCGTCGACGGCGACTTTTCGCGGGGTGACGTCATTGCCATCCGCGATGCGGCGGGTGTCGAGCTGGCACGTGGCCTGGCGAACTATGCGGCCGCTGAGGCGCGGCTACTCTGCCGGCGCTCGTCGACGGACATCGAAGGGCTGCTGGGCTATTCGGCGGAGCCCGAGATGATCCACCGGGACAACCTTGTGCTGATGTGAGTGCGGGGCCTTGATGGCCCTCTCGCCGCTTGGTGTGATCCGCCGCATGCGGCGTGTTGCACCGCTGCTTGACTGCCGGCCGGCCCGGGTCTGTGGTGCTCAGTTGAGCAGGATCTCCGGGCGCTTGAGTTCGCGCACCATGTCCGTCACGCTTGCCCGCGGCGCGCGTCCCCGGCAGAGCGCCTGCCGGGACAACTCGTACGTGTAGATCGAATTGCGCTCGTCGATCCGCTTCCAATCCGGGTTGTCGACCAATCGCCACGCGCCATCGGCCGATCGTGCGTAGGTCTTGTATTCCGCCGTGGCGCAGCGCACGCCTTCGTAGAAGGCATTGACGGTGCCGCCGCCCTCGCGCCAGCCCAGCACCACATAGCGAACGACGCCATCCGGCGTGATCACGATGGTCTTGGGGTCGATGCCGAACTTGAGCGTCATGTACGCCGGCATCTCGATCTGCAGCGCACGCTTGACGTCGTAGGCGGGCGGAGGCGGGACTGCCGATTCCTGCCAATCCGGGTTGTCGACCAGTTGCGCATGCGCGGTGCCCGCCACCAAGGTCGCCGTGGCGAGCAGGTGCGTGAACTTCGCCGCTGCCGTCGAGCGCCACCGGGCACTAGGGACTTGCGGGTGTCGGGCTGTCGGGATGCGAGGCATGATCGGAGGCACTGTTGGGGTCGGGGTCGAAGGACGCCCCTGGCGGCAATTCGAAGGTGGGCGCAGCGGCAGCGGGCCCGTGCGGTGGCCGATCGCGATGATCGGCCTCGCGGCCTCGCATGCTGCCGCGCAGGAAGCGGTTGCGCATGTCGGGCCGCGGCAGGAAGCGGGCCAGCTCGGTCAGCGCCATCTCGTAGACGCCACGCTTGAACTCGACCACCACGTCCAGCGGGACCCAGTAGTCATGCCAGCGCCAGGCGTCGAACTCGGGATGGTCGGTGGCACGCAGGTTGAGATCCCAGTCGTGCCCCACAAGTTGCAGCAGATACCAGATCTGCTTCTGGCCCTTGTAATGGCCGCGGGCGTCGCGGCGGATGTAGCGGTCGGGCACCTCGTAGCGCAACCAGTCGCGGGTGCGGGCCACGATGCGCACGTGGTCGGGCATCAGGCCGACCTCTTCGTGGAGCTCGCGGTACATGGCCTGCTCGGGTGTTTCGCCCCGATCAATCCCGCCTTGAGGAAACTGCCAGGAGTGGGTGCGGATGCGCTTGCCCCAGAACACCTGGTTTTTCTGGTTGAGCAGGATGATGCCGACGTTGGGCCTGAAGCCGTCCCGGTCAAGCATAATCAAACCCCAATTTTTGAACTGGTTCGATTATGCATAGATCGATGCTGGCCGGGGCTTGACGCCGGCCAGCCCAGTTCCCGGCACCGCGCCGCTTGCGGCACGCCGCCTTCCTTCCAGCCTCTTGCCCCGCGATCGATGAAAGCATCCCGTTTCCTGGTGTCCACACTCAAGGAGGCCCCGGCCGACGCCGAAGTGGCCAGCCACCGGCTCATGACCCGTGCCGGCATGATCAAGAAGCTCGGAGCCGGCATCTACACGTACATGCCCATGGGGCTGCGCGTGATCCGCAAGGTGGAGGCCATCGTGCGCGAGGAGATGAACCGCGCCGGCGCCGTCGAGATGACCATGCCGGTGGTGCAGCCCGCCGAGCTCTGGCAGGAGACGGGCCGCTTCGACAAGATGGGCCCCGAGCTGCTGCGCATCAAGGACCGGCACGACCGCGACTTCGTCATCCAGCCCACCAGCGAAGAGGTGGTGACGGACATCGCACGGCAGGAGATCCGCAGCTACAAGCAGCTGCCCAAGAACTTCTACCAGATCCAGACCAAGTTCCGCGACGAGCGCCGTCCGCGCTTCGGCCTGATGCGCGGGCGCGAATTCATCATGAAAGACGCCTATAGCTTCGACCGCAGCCCCGAGGCGGCCAAGGCGAGCTACCAGGTGATGGCCCAGGCCTACCGCCGGATCTTTGATCGCTTCGGCCTGCGCTATCGCGCCGTGGCGGCGGACAGCGGCGCCATCGGCGGCGACCTGAGCGAGGAATTCCAGGTCATCGCCGCCACGGGCGAGGACGCCATCGTCTACTGCCCCGACAGCGACTACGCCGCCAACATGGAGAAGGCCGAAGCGCTGGCGCCCACCGGCCCGCGCGGCGCGGCGACGCAGCAGATGACCAAGACGCCGACGCCCGGCAAGTCCACCTGCGAGGACGTGGCGGCGCTGCTCGGCGTTCCGCTCTCGACCACGGTGAAGTCGCTGGTGCTGGCCACCGACCTGCTCGACGACCAGGGCGCCATCAAGGCCACCCAGGTCTGGCTGCTCCTGCTGCGCGGCGACCACGACATGAACGAGGTCAAGGTCGGCAAGCTGCCCGGCTTGGCCGGATTCCGCTTCGCCACGGTAGGCGAGATCGAGGCCCACTTCGGCTGCAAGCCCGGCTACCTGGGCCCGATCCACATGAAGCAGCCGGTCAAGCTCGTGGCCGACCGCGAGGTGGCACTGATGGCCGACTGGATCTGCGGCGCCAACGAGCCCGACTTCCACATCACCGGCGTCAACTGGGGCCGCGACCTGCCCGAGCCCGACCTGGTGGCCGACCTGCGCAATGTCGTCGCGGGCGACCCGTCGCCCGACGGCAAGGGCGTGCTGGCCATCGAGCGCGGCATCGAGGTGGGCCACGTCTTCTACCTGGGCACCAAGTACAGCCAGGCCATGAACGCCACCTTCCTGGAAGAAGACGGCAAGCCGCGTCCGCTGGAGATGGGCTGCTACGGCATCGGCATCACCCGCCTGCCGGCCGCCGCCATCGAGCAGAACCACGACGAGCGCGGGATCATCTGGCCCGACGCGCTGGCACCTTTCACCGTGGTGCTGTGCCCCATCGGCATGGACCGCAGCGCCGAGGTCAAGGCCGCTGCAGACGCCCTGTATGACCAACTGTTGGCCGACGGGGTGGACGTGCTGCTCGACGACCGCAATGAGCGCCCCGGCGCCATGTTCGCCGACTGGGAGCTCATCGGCGTGCCGCACCGGCTGGTCATCTCGGACCGCGGCCTGAAGGAAGGGCAGTTCGAGTACCAGCACCGCCGCGACACGGCGGCGACCAAGGTGCCTGCAGCAGAGGCGGCGGCCTTCCTGAAGGGCCGCTTGGCGGTGTGACGCAGCAGCGCCTGGCCTTGGCCGATGCGCAGGCCGGCGGACCGCTCGGCCCTGCTGCAACTGCCGCCACGACTGCGGTGGCAGAGGCGACGTCGCCCGTGTCCCAGGTCGGGCGCCGCGACTTCCTGGGCAGCGCGGTGCAAGTGGCGTCCTGGGCCGGACTTGCCGGCCCGCTGTGGCTGCCCTCCACCGCCCATGCCGGCGCCCAGATCGAGGAGCCGCTGGCCGATGCAGTGCGCACCGCACTCAGTTCGGCCATCCTCAACAACGCCCCGCCGGTTCCGGAGTTCGACGACTTCACCGGCCGCCTGCACTACCTGCGCTGGCTCGGCACCATGGGCGACCGGCTGCGGCGCAAGGTGTCCGATTGGCAGACCCGCAAGGAGCTGCTGCAGACCATCTGGTACGAAAGTCGCCGCGCCGGCCTGGACGTGAGCCTGGTGCTGGGCCTGATCCAGGTCGAGAGCAACTTCCGCAAGCACGCGGTGTCGAGCGCGGGTGCGCGGGGCTACATGCAGGTGATGCCCTTCTGGGTGCGGACCATCGGCAACGGCGACCCCTCGGTGCTGTTCCACATGCAGACCAACCTGCGCTTCGGCTGCGTGATCCTGCGCCACTATCTGGACCGTGAGCGCGGCGACCTGTTCATGGCGCTGGGCCGCTACAACGGCAGCAGGGGGCGCGCGCCGTACCCGGAAGCCGTTTTCGCCAATCAGCGCAACTGGACCTTCGATCCTCGTCATACCCCAGGCGGCGCAGGCGAGTGACTGGCAGGCTGGCCACCGGCTGCCGCTCAGACTTTTGCCGGAAGGCCGCCGACGGCGCACCGTTCAGTGGCGCACCGCGGGGTCGGGCTGGGCGGCAGCAGGCCCGCCACGCGTGACCATCACCTGATCGATGCGATGGCTGTCCACGTCCATCACCTCGAAGGTGAAGCCGGCCCAGCTCACGCTGTCGGTGCGGCGCGGCACGCGGCGCAGCATCACCATCAGGAAGCCGGCCAGCGTCTCGTACTCGTCCTCGTGCGGCATCTCGTCGATGCCCAGGGCGCGCTGCACGTCCTGGATGGGCGTCACGCCGTCGATCAGCCAGGAATGCTCGTCGCGCTGCACGATCTGCTGCTCGTCGGTAGAGGCCGGCACCAGGTCGCCCATCACCGTGCTCATCACGTCGTTGAGCGTGATGACGCCCACCACCAGGCTGTATTCGTTGACCACGATGGCGAAGTCTTCATGCGCGGAGCGGAACTGCTCCAGCACTTCGGTCAGGGTCAGCCGGTCCGGGATCACCAGCGCCTTGTGGATCGGCAGGCCCTGGTCGAAGGACAGGGGCTGGCCACCCAGCACCCGCTGGAACATGTCCTTGGCGTCGACATACCCGAGCACATGGTCGATGTCGCCCTCGCACACCGGGTAGGCGGAATAGGGTTCCGCCACGATGCGCGCGCGCAGCACCGATTCCGGATCGTCGCGGTGCAGCCAGGCGATGCGCTCGCGCGGCGTCATCACACTGTTGACCATGCGCACGTCCAGCTCGAACACATTGGCGATGACCTGGTGCTCCTGCGCCGCCAGCACGCCGGCGCGGGTGCCGGCCTCGGACATGGCCAGGATGTCGGCCAGGGTGATCTTGTCCTCGCGCACCATGGGCAGCCCGAGCAGCTGGAACAGGCCGTCGGTCATGCGGGTGAACAGCCAGGTGAGCGGGCCCAGCAGCGTGATCAGCCAGCGCATGGGCCGGGCGATGCGCATGGCCATGCGCTCCGGCTCGCTCATGCCCAGCCGCTTGGGAAACAGGTCGGCGAAGACCAGGAAGGCCGCGATGATGGTGATGAAGGAGGCGGTGAAGGCGGCTCGCTGGGCATTCTCGGCATCGAGCGCCAGCTCGAACAGGCGCGCGAAGTAGGGCGTGAGCGCGCCTTCGCCCACCACGCCGCCCAGGATGGCGATGGCGTTCAGGCCAATCTGTACCACGGTGAAGTAATGGCCCGGCTGCTCCTGCAGCGCGATCACCTCCTGGGCCCGCACATCCCCATCGTCGGCCAGCTGGCGCAGGCGCAGCCGGCGAGCGGCGGCGAGCGAGATCTCGGCGACGGAGAAGAAGGCGCTGACGGCAATCAGCAGCGCGATCAGGAGCAGGCTTTGGGTCAGGGTCATCGGCAGGCAGGAAGTGGCGCCGGCCTGAGGATAGCGTCCCGCCGTCGCCACGCCGATGGGATTGGCGCGGCGCCTGCGAGCCCCGGCAGCGCCGAGGTGCTTGCGCTGTGGTTACTGCACGAAGCCCATGCGCGGACGCTGGCCGGCGGCGCCGCGCGGCAGGTCGTACACCTGCATCTGCTCGCGCCGGGCCAGTCGGGCATTGCCGAACCCGGTCATCAGCGCGCGGCGCATCTCGCGTGGAGCGAGGCTGGCCAGGACGTCAAGCACGTCGTCGGCCGGCTCGGCCGCCAGGTGCCGGCCCCAGTCGTGCTCGGCGCGGATCGACAGGTACAGGTTGCGCGCGATGCGCCGTGCCTGCTCGGCCGAGGGCGCCTCGATCTCGAACACGTTCATCCGGTTGAGGATGGGCTCGGGCACGCTGCGCTCGTCGTTGGCCGTGGTGATCCAGATGACCTGGCTGGCGTCGATGGCCACCTCGGCGAATTCGTCGACGAAATGGTGCGCGGTGTCGTGCTCCAGCAGGCCATAGAGCGCGCCGAGCGGGTCGTACTGCGCGTCGGCACTGGCCTTGTCGATCTCGTCCACCACGATCACCGGGTTGGCGTACTGGCCATCCACCAGCGCCTCGAACACCTTGCCGGGCTTGGCGCCCTTCCATTGCGAGGAAGCGCCGGAGAGCAGCCAGCCGGCCGTCATCGAGCTCATCGGCACCAGTTGCATGCCGGTGCCCAGCAGCTCCGCCAGCTTGCGCGCGAAATGGGTCTTGCCGATGCCGGGCGGGCCGAGCAGCAGCATGGGCGTCACTTCGAGGCCGTCGCGGCTGTCCTGGGCCAGGGCGACGTGGCGGCGCACGTCGTCCAGAGCGTCGGTGAAATTGGGGAGCTGCTCGTAGAGGGCGGCCATGTCGGGCACGCCGCTGGGCTTGACCTGGAAGCGCTCGGGGCCACGCTCGAGCATGCGGGTGTAGGTGCTGCGCAAGGTCTCATGATCGCGCTCGGGCAGCTTGGCGAGCCGGCGCTCGACCTCGTGCGTCTCGTAGACGCTGCGCAGTTGCGCCACGGGCAGCTGGAAGCCTGCGCTGGTGGGAACGAGACTGCGGGAATCCATCGGGAACACCTCCGTATCGAACATCAACAACACCTGATGCGATACAGCATAAGACGTGCCCGCGCTGCGTGCACGCGGGCCGCAGGGGCCGACAGGCGATGTGGCTTGGCGACTACAAGAGGGGAGGCAGTGCCGAACGGCGTGGCGCGCGCCATGAAAAACGGCCCGCGCGCGGCGGGCCGATCCGGGCCCGGGGCGCCCGTCAGAAAGGCAAGCCGTCCAGCCTTCAGGCGGCCTGGGTCAGCATCTGCTGCAGTTCGCCGGACTCGTACATCTCCATCATGATGTCCGAGCCGCCCACGAACTCGCCCTTGACGTAGAGCTGGGGGATGGTGGGCCAGTTGCTGTATTCCTTGATGCCTTGGCGGATCTCGGCGTCGTCCAGCACGTTGACCGTGGTCAGTGCCTTGGTGTCGACGCCGCAGGCCTTCAGGATCTGGACGGCGCGGCCGGAGAAGCCGCACATGGGAAAGCTCGCGTTGCCCTTCATGAAGAGCACGACATCACTCGACTTCACGATGCCGTCGATGCGTTGCTGAACGTCGCTCATGGGGTTTCCTGTGGGTGGTGGGGTGATAAGGAGGTGGATTATTTCATCGGGACCCAGGTTCCGCCGGTGCACCGGGCAATGCCGGACAGGTCGTGGCGGTGCTGGATGTCGGCGAAACCCGCGTCGGCCAGTAACTGGCGCACGGCGGCCGCCTGGTCGTGGCCGTGTTCCAGCAGCAGCCGGCCACCGGGCAAGAGGTGGCCGGGCGCGGCGCGCACGATCTGCCGCAGGTCGCCCAGACCATCGGCGCCGGCCACCAGTGCCGACAGCGGCTCGTGGCGCAGGGCGGGAAGGTGCGGGTCGCCCTCGGCGATGTAAGGCGGGTTGCTGACGATGAGGTCGTAGCCGGTCGGGGAAGCACCGTCCAGCCAGGAGGCCTGCCGGAAAGCGACGGGCAGGCCGAGCCGCCGGGCGTTCGCCGCGGCCACTGCGAGTGCGTCGGCGCTGGCGTCGACCGCCTCGACCCGCGCATCGGGCCGGGCGCGCTGCAGCGCCAGGGCGATGGCGCCGCTGCCGGTGCCCAGGTCGAGCACGCGCGGGGCGTGGCGGCCCTCCAGGCAGGCGAGGGCCCAGTCGACCAGCGTTTCGGTGTCCGGGCGCGGCACGAGCACCCGGGCGTCCACCTGAAGGTCGAGGCCGTGGAATTCCTTCTCGCCGAGCAGGTAGGCGGCGGGTTCGCCGGCCAGGCGCCGCCGGAAGAGGGCGGCGACGCGTGCCCAGTCGCCGGCAGCGAGCGCGTCGCCGTCGTGCGTCAGCAGCCAGGCCCGGTCGTGCGGCGCCCGGCCCAGCGCGAAGAGCAGCAGCAACTGGGCATCGAGTCGATCGAGGCCGGCGCGCAAGCCGGCCTGCAGGGCAGCAGCGATGTGCGGGGGTGCCGGCTCCGCCATCAACTCGGCCGCCGGAGCTGCCGGAGCCTCCGCAATCGCTGGCGCTGCCGGAACCGGTGGTGCGCAGGCGGCGATCCCGGAATGACCGTCGGCGCCTGCGCGGCAAGCCTCCTTCGCAACGGCAGGACGCCCGCTCATGCCTGGCTCGCCTCCAGCTCCGCCAGCTGCTCGGCCTCGCGCGCGGCCTGCAGCGCATCGAGCACCTCGCCCAGGTCGCCTTCCATGACGGCGCCGAGCTTGTAGAGCGTGAGGTTGATGCGGTGGTCGGTGAGCCGGCCCTGCGGGAAGTTGTAGGTGCGGATGCGGTCGCTGCGGTCGCCGCTGCCGATCAGGCCCTTGCGCAGCGCGGCCTCCTTGGCGGCGCGCTCGCTGCGCTCCTTCTCCTGCAGTCGGGCCTGCAGCACCTGCAGCGCCTTGGCCTTGTTGCTGTGCTGGCTGCGGCCGTCCTGGCATTCGGCGACCAGGCCGGTGGGCAGGTGCACCACGCGCACGGCCGAGTCGGTCTTGTTGATGTGCTGCCCGCCGGCACCGCTGGCGCGGAAGGTGTCGATGCGCAGGTCCGCAGGGTTGAGGGTGATGGCCTGCGCCTCGTCGGGCTCCGGCATCACGGCCACGGTGCAGGCGCTGGTGTGGATGCGCCCCTGGGTCTCGGTGGCGGGCACGCGCTGCACGCGGTGGCCGCCCGACTCGAAGCGCAGCCGGCCGTAGGCGCCGTCGGCCTCGACGCGCAGCACCACTTCCTTGTAGCCGCCGATCTCGCTCTCGCTGGCGCTCATGATCTCCAGCTTCCAGCCCTGGCTGGCGGCATGGCGGGTGTACATGCGCGCGAGGTCGCCGGCGAACAGGGCCGACTCGTCGCCGCCCGTGCCGGCGCGGATTTCGAGGAAGGCGTTGCGGGCGTCGTCCGGGTCCTTCGGCAGCAGCAGGCGCTGGAGCTCGTCCTCCAGCTGCTGAAGCTCGGCGGTGGCGGCGGCGATCTCTTCCTGCGCCATCTCGGCCATGTCCGGGTCACCCAGCATGTCGCGGGCGCCGGCCAAGTCGGTCTCGCGCTGCCGGTAGCGGGCCCAGCGTCCGGCGATGGCCGTGACCTCGGCATGTTCGCGTGAGAGCACGCGGTACTGCGCCATGTCGGCCATGATGTCTTCGCGCGAGAGCAGGAAGTCGAGCTCTTCCAGGCGCTGGGCGAAGCGTTCGAGTTGATGACGGAGGAAGTCTTTCACGGGCAAGGCGGAATGGGGGCGGGGCCGCGGGGCCAGGGCCACGCGAGGCAGGCGCGCGGCGGGCGGATGCGGCCCGTGCAGGGCCGCGGCGAGCGAGCGTCGCTAGTTGTCGCGGCGAGGGTCGCCGTTGCGCAGGAAGAGCCGGCTCACCGTCTGCGCCGTCTGCGCGCGGCTGGCGGCATCGCCGGCATGCAACTCGGCCAGCGCGCCGTGCAGCATCTTCTGCGTGAGGCCGCGGGACAGGGCCTCCAGCACCGCCTCGACATCGTCGCCGCGGGCGAGCTGGCGGCGGGCACGGGCCAGTTCGGCCGCGCGCCAGGCATCGGTCTGGGCCTGCAGTTGCTGGATCAGCGGCACGCTGCTGCGCTGGTCCATCCAGTGGAGGAAGTTCTGCACCCCGGCATCGATGATGGCTTCGGCCTGGGCGACGGCGGCCTGGCGGCTGGCTTCGCCCTGGCGCACCACATGGGCCAGGTCGTCCACGGTGTAGAGGTAGACGTCTTCCAGCGCCTTGACCTCGGGCTCGATGTCGCGCGGCACCGCCAGGTCGACCATGAACATGGGCCGGTGCTTGCGCACCTTGAGCGCCCGCTCCACGGCACCCAGGCCGATCAGCGGCAGGGTGCTGGCGGTGCAGCTGACCACGATGTCGAAGTCGGCCAGACGGCCGGGCAGGTCGGCCAGGCGCATGGCCTCGCCGCCCAGGCGGCTGGCGAGCTTTTCGCCGCGTTCGAGCGTGCGGTTGGCGATGACGATCTTCGCAGGCTGGCGTGCCGCGAAATGCGTGGCGGCCAGATCGATCATTTCGCCCGCGCCGACGAAGAGCACGCGTGTCTCGCGCAGGTCCTCGAAGAGCTGGCCGGCCAGGCGCACCGCGGCGGCGGCCATGCTGATCGAATGGGCGCCGATCTCGGTGGAGGTGCGCACTTCCTTGGCGACGGCGAAGGAGCGCTGGAAAAGCTGGTTGAGCGTGGTGCCCAGCGCGCCGGCCGTCTCGGCGGCGCGGATGGCGTCCTTCATCTGGCCCAGGATCTGGGCCTCGCCGAGCACCATGGAATCCAGGCCGCTGGCCACGCGGAAGGCATGGCGCGCGGCCTGGCCGTCGGTGAGCGTGTAGGTGTGGGAGCGCAGCAGGGCCGGCGAGACGCCGCCGCTGCCGGCCAGCCAGTCGACCGTGTGCTCCAGTGCGGGCCGGTCGGCGGCGCAGTAGATCTCGGTACGGTTGCAGGTGGAGATGATGGCGGCCTCCACCGGCGGATGACCATGCAGGCCCACCGCGCTGCGCAGACTCTGCAGGGTGGGCGCGATCTGGTCGACGGCAAACGCGAACCGGCCGCGCAGGTCGAGCGGCGCGGTCGTGTGGTTCAAGCCGAGTGCCCAGACTGCCATAACCGCGCATTATAAAATTTGCGCCCCTCTTCGGCGCCCTGCACTGCAGCAAATCCTCCTATTGCAGTCATGTGCCGGTCGATCCGCGACGCATGTCCCCCCTCCAGTTTCTCGATCACCTGCTGAACTTCGTGGCGCCTGCCGTGGTCGTGGCGGCGTTGCTTGCACTGGGTTTGCGCGTGCTGCAGCGGGCGCGATCAATGCGCGTGCCGCTTTGGAAGCAGCTGGCCGTCACCACGGGCGCTGGCGTCGCGACGCTGCTCGGCGGTCTGGTGCTGACGGGCCACGACGGGCGCATGGCCACCTATGCGGCACTCGTGGTGCTCGCCGGGACTGTCCAGTGGGCGCTACTGCGCGGCGGGCGCTGATCCCGTCTCGCTCCCTTTCCTGCGGGTAAGCCCGAGCTTTTCGGAGCCTCGTTCGATCCATAACATGAATATGAATTCATGTTCATGTTGAGTCGATGCAGGAAGAACTTGTTCAGAAAGCCGCCGGCCCGCTGCCGGCGCAGCATGCCGTCGCGCCCAAGCGTCCGCGCGGCCAGGAGCGCCAGCAGGCGCTGATCGAAGCCGGGCTGCAGCTGACGGCCAGCCGCCGCTGGTCCGAGGTGACGGTCAGCGACATCGCCCAGGCCATCGGTTGCTCGGTCGGCACCTTCTACACGCGCTTCCACAACAAGGAGGCCTACTTCGCCGTGCTGCAGCAGTTGCTGGCAGATGTGCTGCAACAGCGGCTCGACGCCTTCCACGCCGCGCCGGAGCGCGAGGGCGAGACGCCCGCGCAGTTCCTCCAGGCGTGGGTCGGGCTGATGGTCCATTCCTTCCGGCTGCACCGCGGGCTCTATGCCGCGGCGCTGGGCCAGACCCAGCAGCAACCGCGCGAGGCCAACACGGCCCATCCGCTGGCGCAGGTGCGGCTGGTCACGCGCAAGCGTCTGACGGCGGCCATGGCGCGCTGGCCGCAGTGGCGGGGCGAGGCGGCCGCCGCCCGCCTGGGCTTTGCCCACCAGATGCTGCACGGACTGCTGGTCAGCGCCGTGCTCACCGACCCGGGGCCCGTCCGGCTGGACGAGGCCGCCTTGGTCGCGCAGACCGCCGCGGCGCTCGGCGCCTACCTGGGCATTGAGCCCGATCACCGGGACACCCAGCCATGAAAACCGCCTACGGCCCCACCCTCGACCTCCAGCGCCTGGCCGCGGCCGGCGCGCCGCCGGAGGACGGCGAGGACTTCGACGACGCCCGTCGCGGCTTCCTCGGCAGCGACGACGAGGCCGAGGTGGCCGGCGTCTCCGGCGCGCCGGTCTGGAGCCTGCGGCCCTACGCCTTCCTCGACGACGAAACGCCCGCGCCCACCGTCAACCCGGCGCTCTGGCGGCAGGCGCGGCTCAACCGCATCCACGGGCTCTTCCAGGTCACGCCGCGGATCTTCCAGGTGCGGGGCTACGACCTGGCCAACATCACCTTCATCGAGGGCGACGAAGGCCTGATCGCCCTCGACGCCCTCACGGTGCCCGAGACCGCCGCCGCGGCGCTGCGCCTCTACCGGCGCCTGCGCGACCCCGAAGGCCGCCGGCCGCTGCACACGGTGATCTACAGCCACAGCCACAGCGACCACTTCGGCGGCGTCGCCGGCCTCGTCTCGCAGAAGGACGTGGATGCCGGCCGGGTGCAGGTGATCGCGCCCGTGGGCTTCATGCACCACGCGGTGGCCGAGAACGTGATCGGCGGCGTCGCCATGGCGCGGCGGGCGCAGTTCCAGTTCGGCCACACGCTGCCGGTGGGCGCCGACGGCCAGGTGGATGCCGGCCTGGGCAAGAGCCTGCCGCGCGGCCGGCCCTCGCTGATCGCGCCCACCTGGGAGATCGTGCAGGACGTCGAGGTCCACACCATCGACGGCGTGGTCATCGAGTTCCAGCTGGCGCCCGATACCGAGGCGCCGGCCGAGATGCACTTCTACTTTCCCGGTGAGCGCGCCCTCAACCTGGCCGAGAACGCCACGCGCACGCTGCACAACCTCTGCCCGCTGCGCGGCGCCAAGGTGCGCGATTCGCTGGCCTGGTCCAAGTACCTGCACCAGGCGCTGCAGCGCTGGGGCGACCGCAGCGACGTGGCGCTGGCCCAGCACCACTGGCCGACCTGGGGCCAGGACCGGGTGCAGGGCTTCCTGCGCGAGCAGCGCGATCTGTACCGCTGGCTGCACGACCAGACCGTGCGGCTGATGAGCCATGGCCTCAAGTCCGCCGAGATCGCCGAGGGCCTGACGATGCCGGGCCCGCTGGCGCGGCGCTGGCACGCGCGCGGCTTCTACGGCACCGTGTCGCACAACGTGAAGGCCATCTACCAGCACTACCTGTCCTGGTACGACGCGCATCCGGCCAACCTGCATGCGCATCCGCCGGTGGCGGCGGCCGAGCGCTACGTGCGCTACATGGGCGGCATCGACGCGCTGGTCGAGCGCGCGCGCGAAGACCTGGCGCGCGGCGACTACCGCTGGGTGGCCGAGGTCATGAAGCATGCCGTCTACGCGCATCCCGACCATGCCGGGGCCCGCGCGCTGGCCGCCGAGGCGCTGGAGCAGATGGGCTTCGCCGCCGAATCCGCCACTTGGCGCAATGCCTTCCTGCTGGGAGCGCGCGAATACCGCGAGGGCCCGCCCGCCGCGCCGGCCGTGCCCGGCGGCAGCGCCATGCTGGCGGCGCTGGGCAACGGCCTGCTTTTCGACGCGCTGGCCGTGCGCCTGAATGCGCCACGCGCGGGCGAACTCGCCTGCGTGGTCGGCCTGCACCTGGTCGACAGCGGCGAGCACTGGCGGCTGGAGCTATCCAACGGCGCGCTGAGCCCCATCCGCGTGCCGTCGTCCGAGCCGCCCTGCGATGTGCACCTGACGCTGCCGCGCCGCGCCCTCAACGCCCTGCTCGCGCGTCAGCAGACGCTGCCCGAATTGGTGGGGGCCGGCGAGGCGCAACTGCGCGGCGACGCCAGCCTGCTGACGCGCTTCTTCGGCCTGCTGGACAACTTCAGCGGCAGCTTCCCGGTGGTCGACGCGGCCCGCTGGCCCGACTGACGACGCACGCACGCACGCACGCACGAGGGCCCTGCGACCGACCCGCGCCCACGCTCCGATTCCTCCCCAGCGTTCAGGAGACGCGCCATGCCCGAGAACAACAAGGAAGAGCACTTCGACTACGTCATCGTCGGCGGCGGCACTGCCGGCTGCACGCTGGCGGGCCGGCTGAGCGAGGACCCGCGTGTCACCGTCGCGCTGCTCGAAGCCGGCGGCAGCGACGCCAGCGGCTGGGTGACGGTGCCCATGGGCCTGATCGGCACCGTCCCCACGCGGCGCATGAACTGGGCCTTCGAGACCGAGCCGCAACCCGGCCTGGGCGGCCGCCGCGGCTACCAGCCGCGCGGCAGGGTGCTGGGCGGCAGCTCGTCGATCAACGCCATGATCTACGTGCGCGGCCATCCCGCCGACTACGACGAATGGGCGGCGCTGGGCTGCACCGGCTGGAGCTGGCAGGAGGTGCTGCCGTACTTCCTGCGCAGCGAGGGCAACACCTCGCTGCCGGCCTCGGCGCTGCACGCGACCGACGGGCCGCTGAAGGTCTCCGACATCCGCTCGCCCGCCGCCTTCAACCAGCGCTTCCTGGAGGCGGGCGTGCAATGCGGCTACGCGCTCAACCCCGACTTCAACGGCGAGCGGCAGGAGGGCGTGGGCTGGTTCCAGGTCACGCAGGACGGCGGCGAGCGCTGGAATGCGCAGCGTGCCTACCTGACACCGGCGCGCAACCGCCCGAACCTGCGCGTGATCACCGGCGCCCACGCCCTGGGCCTGCGCATGGAGGGCCGACGCGTGACCGGCGTGGACGTGGCGGTCGACGGCCAGCGCCGCAGCCTGACGGCCCGCGCCGAGACCCTTCTGTGCGCCGGCGCCTTCGGCAGTCCGCAGCTGTTGATGCTCTCTGGCATCGGTCCGGTCAATGAACTGCAGGCCCTGGGCATCGCGGTGCGGCATGCGCTGCCGGGCGTGGGCCGCAACCTTCAGGATCACCTGGACTGCGTGCTCTCGCGGCGCTGGTTCGACCTGGAACTCTTCGGCCGTACGCCACAGGGGCTGGTGTCGCTCTTCCGGCACTGGGGCCGCTGGCGTCGCCAACGCGAAGGCTGCTTCAGCACCAACTTCAACGAGGCCGGTGCCTTCCTGTGCAGCCGGCCCGGGCTGCCCCGGCCCGACATCGGTCTGCATTTCTCGCGTGCCCAGGTGCAGGACCATGGCCGGCGCCAGATGCCCGGACATGGCTACGGCCTGCATGCGTGCGTGCTGCGACCGGCGTCGCGCGGGACGGTGGGCCTGCACAGCGCCGACCCGCATGCGCCGCCGCGTATCGACCCGGCTTTTCTCTCCGATCCGCAGGACATGGCGGCCATGGTCGAGGCCTACCGCATGTGCCGCCGCATCCTCGGGGCGCCGGCCTTTGCCGATGTGCGCGGCATTCCCGGCCGTGCCGAGCCCGACCCGGCCGACCGCATGGGCGTGGAGGCTTACATCCGGGCCACCGCCGACACCATCTACCACCCCGTCGGCACCTGCCGCATGGGCCAGGACGACCAGGCCGTCACCGACCCCGAACTGCGCGTGCGCGGGCTGGACGGTCTGCGCGTGGTCGATGCCTCGGTGATGCCGCGGCTGATCGGTGGCAACACCAATGCGCCGACCTACATGCTGGCGGAGAAGGCGGTCGACCTGATCCGGGGACGCGCCGCGCCGGCCGCAGTGGCCGCGCCTGTGGCCGAGCCGGGCGTCCCCACGGTCGCGTAGTCCGCGCGAATCCGCAGCCCGCCTGCAGTTCGCCTATTCGGCACCCATGACCCAGGAGCTCGCCCATGCCCGCCGCCCAACCGCCCGAAGCCCCCACCTACCAGGGCCACGCCGGCCGCACCCTGGCCGAGTCGCGCCCCTGGTGGCCCGAGCCCGCCCGCCCCAAGCCCGGCACGCCCAATGTGCTGGTGGTGCTGTTCGACGACGTCGGCTTCTCCGACTTCGGCTGCTACGGCTCCGACATCGCCACGCCCACCATCGACGCGCTGGCGCGGCAGGGCGTGCGCTGCACCGGCTTCCACACCACGGCCATGTGCTCGACCACGCGGGCCTCGCTGCTCACGGGGCGCAACCATCATGCGGTGGGCATGGGATGCCTGGCCAACTTCGACTCGGGCTACCCAGGCTACCGCGGCAAGATCGCGCGCGATGCGCCCACACTGGCCGAGATGCTGCGCCCGCACGGCTACAACAACTACATGGTCGGCAAGTGGCATGTCACGCCCGTCAGCGAGACCGGCCCCGGCGGCCCCTACGACGGCTGGCCGCTGCGCCGGGGCTTCGACCGCTTCTACGGCTTCCTCGATGCCGAGACCGACCAGTACAGCCCCGAGCTGGTCCAGGACAACACGCTCATCGCCGCCCCCGGCACCTACGAGACCGGCTACCACCTGACCGAGGACCTGGTGACCCAGGCCATTCGCATGATCGCGGACCACCAGGCCGACCGGCCGCGCCAGCCCTGGTTCACTTTTCTGGCCCTGGGTGCCTGCCACGCGCCGCATCAGGCGCCGGCCGAACTCATCGCGCACTACGACCAGCGCTTCGCCCATGGTTGGGACGAGGAGCGCGCCCGCCGCCTGGCGCGTCAGATCGCGATGGGCGTCGTGCCGCCCGGCACGCAGTTGCCCGAACGCAACCCCGGCGTCGAGGCCTGGGACGCGCTGCCGTCCGAGCAGCAGCCTCTGTTCACCCGCCTGCAGGCCGCCTATGCCGCGATGCTCGACCATGCGGACCAGCACCTGGGGCGGCTCGTTGCCTTCCTGAAGGAAGCGGGCCTGCGCGATGACACGCTGATCCTCGTGCTTTCCGACAACGGTGCCAGCCAGGAGGGCGGCCCGCTCGGCATGGTCAATGCCATGGGCCCCTTCAACCTGCTGCAGGAGACGCTGCAGACCAAGCTGGCGCGCATCGACGACATCGGCGGGCCCGACACGCACAGCAACTTTCCCTACGGCTGGGCGATGACGGCCAACACCCCGCTCAAGCGCTACAAGCAGAACACGCATGGCGGCGGCATCCGCGATCCGCTGGTCGTCTCCTGGCCGCGCGGCATCGCGGGCGACGGCGCGCTGTGGAAAGGCTTCTGCCACGTCAGCGACCTGGCACCCACGGTGCTCGACCTGCTGAAGCTGGCGCCGCCCACGCAGGTGGAGGGCGTCGCCGCACAGCCCATGACCGGCCAGAGCTTCGCCGCCTGCCTGCGCGACCCCGCCGCCGCCTGGCAGCGCGGTCCGCAGTACTTCGAGATGTTCGGCCACCGCGGCCTGTGGCACGAGGGCTGGAAGGCCGTGGCCTGGCATGCCGTCAACACGCCTTTCGAGGCCGACGTGTGGGAGCTCTACCACCTGGACGAGGACTTCTCGGAGACGCGCGACCTGGCGGCCGTGCATCCCGAGCGGCTGGAGGCACTCAAGGCCCTGTGGTGGCGCGAGGCCGAGGCCAACCAGGTGCTGCCGCTGGACGACCGCTTCGCGCCGCGCTTTGCCGAGAACGGCCGGCGCGTGCACGGCCCGCGCACGCAGTTCGTGCTGCATGCCGGCATGGGCCACCTGCCCAACGACGTGGCGCCCGACGTGCGCAGCCGCGACTACCGCATCGAAGCCTATGTGCGCATCGACCGCGCCGATGCGCAGGGCGTGCTGGTGGCCCATGGCGACGCCACCTGTGGCTACAGCCTGTACCTCAAGAACGGCCACCTGGTGCACGACATGAATGTCGGCGGGCGCCACCACCTCATCGTCTCGGAGCGCCCCTTCACGCCCGGCCACCATGTGCTGGGCCTGCAGATGCGACTCGGTCCCTGGGTGCGGGTGCGGCTGCCGGTGATCGGGATGACCATCATGCCCTCCACCCGCACCGCCACGCTGCTCATGGACGGCGAGCCCGTGGGCCGGCTGGACACGCGCATGCTGGGCTTCAACAGCCAGGTGTCCTTCTCGGGCCTGGACATCGGGCTGGACCGCGGCAGTCCGGTTTCCCACTACGAGGCACCGTTCGTGCTGCAGGGCGCGCGGCTGTTCCGCGTCGAGTACCAGCTCGATCCGTTGCAGCGCCTCGATCCCGAACTGCTGGCGCTGGTGGAGATGGCCCGGCAGTAGCCCATCGCATCGCCCGTGGAACAACACAACGACAGGAGACAACCATGCAACGCCGAGAACTGCTTGCCGCCGGCCTGGCGGCCTTGCCTGCCTTCGCGCCCCTGCCGGCGCGGGCGCAGACGCCCCTGCGCATCGTCACCACCGACCAGCCCGGCGGCGGCATGGATGCGCTGTTGCGGCCCCTGGCCGAGCGCCTGGGCCAGAGCCTGGGCCGACCGGTTCTGGTCGAGAACCGCGCCGGCGCCCAGGGCCGCATCGGCGGACAGGTGGTGGCCAGCAGCCCGCCGGACGGCAACACGCTGCTGGTGACGGTCCAGGCCGGCGTGGTCATCAATCCGCAGGCCTATCCGAGCTGGCCGTACAACACGCTCACCGATCTCATGCCCGTGACGGACATGGGCCGCGGGAGTCTGCTGCTGCTGACCGGCCCGTCGATGCCGGCTAACGACTTCGCGGGTCTGGCCAAATGGTTGCAGGCCCAGCCCAAGGGCAGCGTGAGCTATGGCACCTACAGCCCCGGCACCATCTCGCATTTCGGCGGCGTGCTGCTGGCGAAGTCGCTGGGCGTGGACATGGTGGCCGTGCACTACAAGGCCTCGGGCGACCAGGTGCGCGACATCGCTGGCGGGCAGGTCGCGCTGGGCTGGGGACCAGCGGCTGGCTCGGTGGGGCAGTTGATCAAGGCCGGGCGCCTCAAGGCCATGGCCTATCTGGGGCCCAAGCGCCTGCCGGCCTTTCCTGAGGTGCCCACCATCCGGGAACTGGGTCATCCCTCCGTGGAGATGGATGGCTGGATCGGCGTCTTCGCGCCCCGCGGCACGCCTTCCGACGCGGTCGCTCACCTCCAGAATGAGATCGCCCGCGCCATCGCCGCGCCGCAGATGCGCGACCTGTACCTCAACGTCGGCTTTGCGCCGGGTGGCGCGCCGCCGGCCGAATTCGCACAGTTGGTCAAGTCGGACTGGCAGCGCTTCGGCGAGACGATCCGGATGATGGATTACCGGCCGGAGTGAGCGGCGCGCCCGCGGCGCGTTCCTGCCGAGCACAAGCCCGATCGATCGCGGCACGCCCCTCCGTTCCGGCCCTGCCGCGACGCTCTGGCGCTCAGGCCAGCGGCGCGGGCGCCGGCGGCGTTGCCGCCACCACCGGCGTGACCAGCGGCAGGCCGGCGCGCTTGAAGTCCTCCAGCATGGTGAAGAGAAGGTCGCTCTTCACCCCGCCGGCCACGCGCGGGCTGTTGACGTAGGCGATGGCCTGGAAAATCAGCATGCCGTTCTCGATGCCTTCGAGCGACACCGACGGTGCCGGCGTCGGCAGGATGGACGGATGCGCCGCACAGGCCGCCAGCATCAGCTCGCGCACATGGCGCGCATCGCTGGCCAGCGGCATCGGCAGGCGGATCAGCACGCGGCCCTCGGCATTGGCCAGCGTCATGTTGCGCACGGTCTTGGTGATGAACTCCGAGTTAGGCACGATCACCGTGGAGCGGTCGGCCAGCTGAATCTCAGTGGCGCGCACATTGATGCGACGCACATCGCCCTCGGTGGTGCCCAGCACGACCCAGTCGCCCACCTTCACCGGCCGCTCGGCCAGCAGGATCAGGCCCGAGATGAAGTTCTGCACGATGGCCTGCAGGCCGAAGCCGATGCCCACCGACAGGGCGCTGGCGATCCAGGCGATGCGGTTGATGCCGATGCCCAGCGCCGACAGCGCCATCGCCACCACCAGCACACCGCCCGCATAGCCCAGCAGCGTGGTGAGCGAGCTGCGCATGCCGGGCTCCAGGCCCGAGGCCGGGAAGTAGCGCGTGTCCAGCCAGACGCGCAGCACCCGCAGGGCGATGAAGCCGGCCACCAACACCGCCAGGGCGCTGAACAGGGCCGCGGGCACGAACTGGAACTCGCCCACCTGAAGGCCGCTGCCGAACTGGCCCGAGCGCTGCACCACTTCTTCCGGGCCCGTGCCCAGCGGCGCCATCAGCGTGATGACGAGATAGAAGAACAGCGCGAGCCGCAACACGCCCGACAGCAGCACCGCGGCCTGGTCCAGCCGCGTGGGCTGCAGGCCGAAGCTGGCCGCCAGCCTCTGCCCGGTGGCGCTGCGCGCCGCGAGCAGCGCCATGCACAGGTCGTCGACGAACTTGAACAGCACGTAGAAGGCACAGCCCACGATGCCGGTCCAGATCAGTTGGCTGGCCACCAGGCTGGCCAGCGCCACGTAGCCGCTGACGAGCAGCGCCACCACGGCCAGCAGCACCACGCCGACCAGGCCACGCAGCAGGCCGACCCATACCGGCCGGATCGTCTGGGTGGCCGAGGTGCCATCACCGGCATCGGCCGGGCGGGCCGCGTCGGGGGCGGCGGCCTGGGCCGCGCCAACGGCGCCGCCCGTCGCGGCCGGCCGCAGCCGGAACATCAGCAGGGCCACCAGCATCGTCAGGGCTGCGGCGGTGGCCGCCTGCGTCGCCTGCAGCGCCGCATAGCTGGCCTCCACCAGCGCATTCACCTGCGCCGGTATCCAGACCAGTGCGCCGACGATGGCGACCAGCAAAGGAAAGGGCCGCAGCCGCAGCGCCATGGCGTCCGCGATGGGCGGCAACCGCCAGGAGCGCCGCGCGTTCGCCAGCAGGGCGCGGCCCAGGCTCAGCACGAAGGTCATGAACAGCGCGACGCCGATCAGCTCCTTCACCATCTCCCGCGCCGCCTCGCCGAGCAGTTGCCGGTCTTCGAGCAGTGCGCGGAAGCCGTGCAGGGCCAGCGCCACCAGCAGCATGTTGACGAGCACGACGGCGATCACCAGCAGCGAACGCCGCAGACGGCCGCCGGGCAGGATGCGCTGCGCCAGCGCCACCAGGCCGCGCTCGGCCAGCATGTTGCCGAGCGTGATCACCCCCAGTGCCAGCAGCAATGCGCCCAGTACCACGCCGCGGTTCTCGGGCGACAGCGCTGCGGCGGCGGCCGTGCGCAGTTCGGCCAGCAGCGGTGCCAGCCGGTCGCGGTCGTCCGGCCAGGCGTCGGCGATTGCGCGCCAGAACACCGGCGACAAGGGCGAGGCGGTGCGTTCGGTCAGGCGCGCCTCGAAGTCCTGGCGGCGCTTGTTCAGCAGTTCGGTGGCGCGCTGCTGGGCATCGACCACCACCAGTCGCGCCAGGCGGATGTCGGCGTCGACGCCATTGCGCTCGCGCGTGAGCGTGGCGCGCTGGCGGGTGATGTCGGGGTCTTCGGTGGTCCCGGCTGCCGGTGCCGGTCCGAGCTCACCCAGGCGGGCGTTCAGGTCGTTGAGCTGGCCCGTGCGCAGGTCGATCAGCTTCTGCGCCGCGGTGCCGATGGCGTCGACCTGGCGCACCAGAAGGCGGGCCTCGTCGCTCGTCTCGGCCGATTTGGGCAGGGCCGTGAGCTGGGATCGCAGCGTGGCAATGTCGGCCGGCGCATCGGCCTGCGTGGCGGGGGTCGAGGCGCCGGAGGCGGGCTGGGCCCAGGCCGTTGGCAGGTGGGGCAGGCCCGTCCACAAGGCCAGCCAGAGGGCGAAGAGGAAGAGAAGACGCGGAGTCGGGCGCATCCGCTGGATCATAGGCAGCGCGGTCTGCGGGGCCTGTCGGCCGGCGCTGGCAGCGTGGGGCATCGCATGCGATCGCCCCCCGAGGCCTGCACCCTTCAAGCGCGAAGGGGCGCCAGACGATCAGGCGGTCAGCCCGCCGGCGAGAACAGGTCGACCCGATCCGTGATGATGCCGTCGGTGCCCAGATCGATGAGCCGCTGCGCCGCCCATTCGTCGTTCACCGTGTAGCTCAGTTGCCGGAAGCCGGCGGCGCGGGCGTCGGCCACGGTCTGCGCATCCCACAGCGCGTGGTTGCAGACGATGGCCACGCAGCCGAGCTGGCGGGCGATGTCCAGCCAGTCGCCGGGCATGGTGTCGAGCAGCAGGGCCCGCGGCAAGGCCGGCGCCGCATCGCGTGCAGCCGCAAGCGCATCGGGGCGGAAGGAGCTGAGCAGTGGCGGCACGGCTGCATCGGTCCACAGCCGCGCGGCCTCGCGCGCCACGGCGGCACCGGTCTCAGCGTCGGTCCCGGGCGTGGGCTTGATCTCGATGTTGAGCAGATGGCCGTTCGCCAGGCAGAAGCGCGCCAGCGCGGCCAGCGTGGGCAGCGGCTCGCCCGCGTAGCGCCGCGAATGCCAGCGGCCCGCGTCGAGCTGAGACAGCGCGGTCCACGGCTGATCGCCGCCGATGCCAGGCATGCCGGTCGTGCGCCCTAGCGTGGCGTCGTGCATCAGGAAGATCACGCCATCCTGGCTGAGCTTGGCATCGCACTCGAACATGCGATAGCCGTATTCCGCGCCGAGCCGGAAGGCGGCCAGCGTGTTCTCCGGCGCGAGCTTGCCGGCGCCGCGGTGGGCGATCCAGCGGGGATAGGGCCAGGGATGCAGGAGGTTCATGGCTTACCTTGGAGTTCACTCAGCAGGCCGCGAAGCGGCATGGGGGTGTTACTCCAGTCTTTTTCCCGAGCCGGCGTCGAACCAGTGCAGCCGCTCTTCACTCGCGCCCAGCCGCAGCGTGTCGCCGACCTTGGGCGCGGGCTTGTCGGCATCGGTGCGCATCACGATCTGCTCGTCGCCGATGCGGCCATAGACCAGTCGCTCGGCGCCCAGCAGCTCGACCTGTTCGACGTTCACGGTCCAGCCCGAATCGTGCGGCGCGATGTGCTCGGGGCGGATGCCGAGGATCTTGCCGCTCGGCACGCCCGGCGCGTTCTTCAGCAGGTTCATGGGCGGCGAGCCGATGAAGCTGGCGACGAAGGTGGTGGCCGGCCGGTGGTAGACCTCTTCGGGCGTGGCGAACTGGTCCATCACGCCGCCGTTCATCACGATGATGCGCTGGGCCAGCGTCATGGCCTCGACCTGGTCGTGCGTGACGAAGAGCGAGGTGATGCCCAGCTCGCGGTGCAGCTTCTGGATCTCCAGGCGGGTCTGGGCGCGCAGCTTGGCGTCCAGGTTGGACAGCGGCTCGTCGAACAGAAAGACCTGCGGCTGGCGCACGATGGCGCGGCCCATGGCCACGCGCTGGCGCTGGCCGCCCGACAGCTCGCGCGGCTTGCGCTCCAGCAGGTGGCCCAGTTCGAGGATCTTGGCGGCCTTGTCGACCCGGGTCTTGATCTCGTCCTTCGGCACGCCCTGGATGCGCAATCCATAGGCCATGTTGTCGAAGTTGGTCATGTGCGGGTAGAGCGCATAGTTCTGGAACACCATCGCGATGTCCCGCTTCGCCGGCTCCACGTCGTTGACCACCCGCCCGCCGATGGCGATCTCGCCGGCGGAGATCTCCTCCAGCCCTGCCACCATGCGCAGCAGCGTGGACTTGCCGCAGCCCGAAGGCCCCACGATGACGACGAACTCGCCATCCCGGATGTCGGCCGACACCCCATGGATGACCTGATTGGCCTTGGCACCCTTGCCGTAGCGCTTGATGACGTTGCGAAGGGAAATACCGGACATAAAAGAACTGGAAATAGGTTGCAACGTTGGAGGTGGCCCGCTGCAGGCGGGAGACACCACGGAACCGGCTCCGCCGGGCCGTCGGTGTCGCCCCCTTGAGGGGGGATTCGGCTACACGAAGTGAGCAAGAAACGGGGGTGGGCTCATTTCTCGGTGTCGACGAGGCCCTTGACGAACCACTTCTGCATCAGCACCACCACCACGGCCGGCGGCAGCAGCGCCAGGATCGCCGTGGCCATGATGATGTTCCAGTCGTTGGCCGCATCGCCGCTGGCGATCATCCGCTTGATGCCGATCACCACCGGATACATGTCCTCGGTGGTCGTGGCCAGCAGCGGCCAGAGGTACTGGTTCCAGCCGTAGATGAACTGGATGACGAACAGCGCCGCGATCGAGGTCTGCGACAGCGGCACCAGCACGTCCTTGAAGAAGCGCATCGGTCCCGCGCCATCGATGCGCGCTGCCTCGACCAACTCGTCCGGCACCGACAGGAAGAACTGCCGGAACAGGAAGGTGGCCGTGGCCGAGGCGATCAGCGGCACCGTCAGGCCCGCATAGGTGTTGAGCATGTTGAGGTCCGACAGGACCTTGTAGGTGGGCAGGATGCGCACCTCCACCGGCAACATCAGCGTCACGAAAATCATCCAGAAGACGAGCTTCTTGAACGGGAAGCGGAAGTACACGATGGCGAAGGCCGACAGCAGCGAGATGGCGATCTTGCCGATAGCGATCACCAGTGCCGTGACCAGGCTCACCCACATCATGCGACCCACGGCCGCCTTGGATCCCTGCGTCTCGGCGGTGCCGGTGAGGGCGGCGGTGTAGTTCTCGATCAGGTGCTTGCCGGGCGTGAGCGGCATGGGCACCTGCACGATCTCGTCGCGCGTGTGCGTCGAGGCCACGAAGGCCAGGTAGATCGGGAAGGCGATGATCAGGATGCCCAGCAGGAGCACCACATGCGAAAGGACCGTCAGGCCCGGGCGGCGCTCAACCATGATGCGACTCCAGCAGGTGGGTCAGGATTCCGAAGGCCGCGGAGCAGGCCACGCGCGCGGCACCCGCGGAACTGGCTTCGCCAGGCCGCTGGGTGTGCCCCCGTGAGGGGGGTGGCGAAGCGACACGAAGTGCGCGAAGACTGGGGGCGGGCCTCATCATCAGTACTGCACCTTCTTCTCGACGTAGCGGAACTGCACCACCGTCAGCGCAACCACGATCAGCATCAGCACCACCGACTGCGCGGCCGAGCCGCCGAGGTCGAGCGCGCGGAAGCCGTCATGCCAGACCTTGTAGACCAGGATGGCCGTGTCGCGCCCCGGGCCGCCCTCGGTGGTGGCATGCACCAGCGCGAAGGTGTCGAAGAAGGCATACACCACGTTGATCACGAGCAGGAAGAAGGTGGTGGGCGACAGCAGCGGGAACTGGATGGTCCAGAAGCGTCGCAGCGGCCCGGCGCCGTCGATGGAGGCCGCCTCGATCAGCGCCTTCGGTATCGACTGCAGGCCGGCCAGGAAGAACAGGAAGTTGTAGGAGATCTGCTTCCACACCGCCGCGACCACGATCAGCGACAGCGCCTGGTTGGAGTTGATCAGGTGGTTCCAGTCGTAGCCCATCTTGCGCAGGCCGTAGGCCACGACGCCGATGGAGGGCGAGAACATGAACACCCAGAGCACCCCCGCCACGGCGGGTGCCACGGCATAGGGAATGATCAGGAAGGTCTTGTATGCCAGCGCCCCGCGCAGGATGCGGTCGGCAAAGATGGCCAGCACCAGCGACAGCGCGATGCCGCAGCCGGCCACCAGCACCGAGAAGATGGCCGTGACCTTGAAGGACTCGATGTAGGCCGGGTCCTGGAACAGGTGCTGGAAGTTCTCCAGCCCCACGAACACGGTCGACGTGCCGAAGGCGTCCTCGCTCTGCATCGACTGCAGCACTGCCTGGCTGGCGGGCCAGAAGAAGAAGACCAGGATCACCGCCATCTGCGGCGCGATGAGCACCCAGGGCAGCCAGGAGGATCGGAAGAGGACGCGTTTTTCCATGGGGCTCTGAAAACGAAAACGCCCGGCTGGCGTCAGCGCGGGCGTGCGAGTCTACTGCGGTGTCAGCTTGCCGGCAGCTCGACTGCCCGCCGGTTGGGACGGGCAGGCGAAGGCCGCTGGCATGCCGCGAGCCGGGCGGAGGGCATCAGCTCCGGTTCGCCTTCTGGAAACGCTCCAGCTGCTCGTTGCCACGTTGCACCGCGGCGTCCAGCGCTTCCTTGGCGCTCTTCTTGCCCGACCAGATCTGTTCGGTTTCCTCGTCGATGATGGTGCGGATCTGCACGAAGTTGCCCAGGCGGATGCCGCGCGACTTGTCGGTGGTCTTGCGGATCATCTGCGTCACGGCCACATCGGTGCCCGGCTTCTCCTTGTAGAAGCCCGACTTCTCGGTCAGCTCGTAGGCGGCCAGGGTGATCGGAAGGTAGCCGGTGCGCTTGTGGCTGGCCGATTGCACGTCGGCGTTGGACAGGAACTTGAAGAAGTCCGCCACGCCCTTGTATTCGGCGGGCTTCTTGCCGGCCATGACCCACAGGCTGGCGCCGCCGATCACGGTGTTCTGCGGCGAACCTTCGACGTCGGGGTAGTAGGGCAGGGTGGACAGGCCATAGGCGAACTTGGCGTCCTTGGCCACGCGGGCATACAGGCCCGACGAGCCCGTCATCATGGCGCACTCGCCGGCCGGGAAGGCGGCGTCCGGCACGTTGCCGCGGCCCTTGTAGACGAACAGGCCCTGCTTGGCCATGTTGGCCAGGTTCTCGAAGTGGCGCACATGCAGCGGCGAGTTGAAGGCCAGACGTGCGTCGGTGCCGCCGAAGCCGTTGTTGCGCGTCGCGAACAGCGTGTTGTGCCAGGTCGAGAAGCTCTCCAGCTGCGTCCAGCTGATCCAGCTGGTGGTGAAGGGGCACTTGTGGCCGCTGGCCTTGAGCTTGGCGGCGGCGGCGACGACCTCAGGCCAGGTCTTGGGCGCCTTCTCGGGGTCGAGACCGGCCGCCTTGAAGGCGTCCTTGTTGTAGTAGAAGATCGTCGTCGAGCTGTTGAAGGGCAGGCTCAGCATCTGGCCGTTGGGCGCGGTGTAGTAGCCGGCCACGGCGGGGATGTAGGCCTTGGGATCGAAGCTCACGCCGCTTTCCTTCATCACCTCGGCGACCGGCTTGATGGCGGCCTTGGAGGCCATCATGGTGGCGGTGCCCACTTCGAAGACCTGCAGGATGTGCGGCGCATTGCCCGAGCGGAAGGCGGCAATGGCGGCCGTCATCGACTCGTCATAGGTGCCCTTGAAGGTGGGCACGACCTTGTATTCCTTCTGACTTTCGTTGTACTGCTTGGCGAGGTCGTTGACCCACTCGCCCAGCGGGCCGCTCATGGCGTGCCACCACTGGATCTCGGTCTGTGCGTGCGCCGGAACGGCGGCCATGACGGCCACGGTGGCGGCTGCAGCAAGTTGCGTGAATCGCATGAAGACTCCTGGATGCGAATGACAAAAGTGAAGAGACTATGGCTGTTCTGTGACAGCGTGACGGCGGGTTGTCGCATGGCAGGCGGTCCATGCTCAAGCGGGGAAACCCTTTTTGCGGCCGGGGCGGGCCGGCCGCGCTGCGGCGGTGCAGCAGGCTTGAACCATACTCGACCGTTTTGACAAACGTGTTGATGCCGGGCATGACGAAGACCACCTCGCTGGACAAGGCCAAGATCAAGTTCCTGTTGCTGGAAGGCATCCATCCCTCCGCGGTCGAACTGCTGCAGGCCTCCGGCTACACCCAGGTGGAGGTGCTGCCCGGTGCGCTCGAAGGCGAAGAGCTCAAGGCCCGCCTGGCCGACGTGCACTTCCTGGGTATCCGCTCGCGCACCCAGCTCACGGCCGAAGTGTTCGCGGCGGCGCCCAAGCTGGTGGCCGTCGGGGCCTTCTGCATCGGCACCAACCAGATCGACCTGGACGCGGCGCGCGAGCACGGCGTGGCCGTGTTCAACGCACCGTACTCCAACACCCGCTCGGTGGCCGAGCTGGTGCTGGCGGAGGCCATCCTGCTGCTGCGCGGGGTGCCCGAGAAGAACGCGGCGGCCCATCGCGGCGGCTGGCTCAAGACCGCCGACAACGCCTTCGAGATCCGCGGCAAGACGCTGGGCATCGTGGGCTATGGGTCCATCGGCGCGCAGCTGTCGGTGCTGGCCGAGGCACTGGGCATGCATGTGGTCTTTCACGACGTGGTGGCCAAGCTGCCGCTGGGCAATGCGCGCCAGGCCCGCAGCCTTGAAGAACTGCTGGCCCAGTCCGACATCGTGAGCCTGCATGTGCCCGAGCTGCCTTCCACGCAATGGATGATTGGCGAGGCCGAGCTCGCGGCCATGAAGCCGGGCGCCATCCTCATCAATGCCTCGCGCGGTACGGTGGTGGTCATCGAGGCGCTGGCCGCGGCCCTGCGCGAGCGCCGGCTGCTGGGCGCTGCCATCGACGTCTTCCCCAAGGAGCCCAAGAGCAACAAGGACGAGTTCCAGTCGGCGCTGCGCGGGCTGGACAACGTGATCCTCACGCCGCACATCGGCGGCTCGACCATGGAGGCCCAGGCCAACATCGGCGTCGAGGTGGCGGAGAAGCTGGTGCGCTACAGCGACAACGGCACCACCACACGCTCGGTCAACTTTCCCGAAGTGGCGCTGCCGGCGCACCCGGGCAAGCACCGTCTGCTGCACATCCACCGCAACGTGCCCGGCGTGCTGTCGGCGGTGAACCAGGTCTTTGCCGACCACCATATCAACATCGCGGCGCAGTACCTGCAGACCAACGACAAGGTGGGCTACGTGGTGACCGATGTGGACGCCGCCTCGTCCGACGTGGCGCACGAGGCGCTGGCCAAGGTGCCGGGGACGATCAAGAGCCGGGTGCTGTTCTAGTCACGGCTTCGCGGCCTGCCTTGGCTTGAGCCGCCGGGCCTCTCGGGGCCCGCATGCCACGCTGCCAAAGCTTCGGCTGATGTCCAGCCTGTCTGCCGCGGGTGGCCGTACGATGGCGCCCCTTGTCATTGCCGGGAGCGTCCATGCCGCTTCGAGTCGTTCAGTTGGGATCGCCGCGTGCCGCCGACGAAGGCACGCGCATCGGAACCGTCCGCCGCCCGCCTCGCGGTGTGCCCAAGGCGGCCTTTGCGTCGGGCAACTGGTACGACGTCTGGTTCCCGGTCCTGGCGCCCTCGGCCGACACCATGAAGCAGGGGCGCGAGGCCGAGACGCCGCAGCAATGGTCCGCTTTCGTCCGCAAATTCAAGGCGGAGCTGAACACACCGGAGGCCCAGCAGTCGCTCGACCTGCTGGCGGTCCTGTCGCGCGACGCCAACCTGTCCGTGGGCTGCTACTGCGAGCATGAGAGCCGCTGTCATCGCTCGGTGCTGCGTGAACTGCTCGCCGCCCGCGGTGCGGTGTTCGCGGACAACGACAGGGCTTGAAAATCCGTTGTCCGCGACCGTCGCTTCCTTCTCCAGTCCTATGCCACGCATCGATCACGTTGCCCTTTGGGTGAACGACCTGGACGCCATGTGCGCCTTCTATTCGGAGGCCTTCGGCGGACAGCCTGGGCCGCTGTACCAGAACCTCACGAAGGGATTCGCGTCCCGCTTCGTGGTCTTCGAGGACGGCGCGCGCATCGAGTTCATGACCACGACCATCCTCGCGCCCATTGCGTCCGCACCTGGCAGCCAGCGCATGGGGCTTACCCATCTGGCCATGGCCGTGGGCAGCGAGGCCCGGGTCGACGCGCTGACCCGGGAGCTACAGCGTCGTGGCTCGCCGTTGCTCGATGGCCCGAGGCGTACGGGCGACGGCTACTACGAAAGCGTCGTGCTCGATCCGGAGGGCAATCGGATCGAGATCACCGTCTAGCCGCCCGGCCGGCACTGCCCACCCTCAGTGGCCTCGCGAGAGCGCCGGGGTAGAGCGGCGACTGCAATGCCCCCTGGTTCAACCGCACGACGCGCCTGCGAATGCCTCCCTCCCCAGCGAACGCCCCGACGGGGCGTGATGCGCCGCGTGGAGCACACGGAGTTGAGCGCGCGGTGCAAACCCGGTTATGGTGATCGCATGTTGCACGGCAGTTCTTGGTCCCCCACGGAAAAGAAGATCGCGCGGAGCGTCTTCGACGCGGCGCTGCAATCCGAACTCGCCGACCTGATCGCGCAGGTCCGGGAAACTGCGGCGACCCTGTCCACGGCCGATGAGTTGTGGGACTTGCAGGAACTGCTCCATCGCCGGCGGCGGGAGATCAGCGACAAGTACGACTACCGCTATCCCCGGCTGGAGTTGTTGTTCGTGTGGCTGCTCAGGGAGCGGCGCATCGCGCTTGCGCAATTGCAGGGGCTGAAGCCGGAACGCCTGGCGCGCATCGAGTCCGTGCTTGCGCAGGCCCTGTGCGACGAGGAGCGCGGCGCAGGCGCCGGTCAGGATGACCCGGCTCCCCGCTAGCGCCGGCCTCGCCGACTAAAATCCGCCCCCCGGTTCAAGGGCGCGAGGCGCCCTGCCGTGGCGCCTTCCCCCGATGAATGCCCCGACCGCGCTCAATGCGCTGCTGTCGCAGGCCGCCGAGCCGGCGCGTCTGCGCGAGATTCCGTACAACTACACCAGCTTCTCCGACCGCGAGATCGTGATCCGGCTGCTCGGCAGCCGGGCCTGGGAGCTGCTGCAGAGCCTGCGTGACGAGCGCCGCACGGGCCGCTCCGCCCGCATGCTGTACGAGGTGCTGGGCGACATCTGGGTGGTGCAGCGCAACCCCTACCTGGTGGATGACCTGCTGGACAACCCGCGCCGCCGCGGCCAGCTGGTCGAGGCCCTGCGCCACCGCCTGACCGAGGTGCAGCGCCGCCGCACGCCGCAGGACGACGCCCAGCGCGACACGCTGGTGGGCGAGCTGCTGGTGCTGGTGCAGCAGGCCATCGACGGCTTCTCTGCCCACTTCGACGAACTCGCGGCCCTGCGCCAGAAGGCCCAGCGCGTGCTGCGCCGCTGCACGGCGCGCGACAACATCAAGTTCGACGGCCTCTCGCGCGTGGCCCATGTGACCGACGCCACCGACTGGCGGGTCGAATACCCCTTCGTCGTGCTGGTGCCCGACACCGAGGCCGAGATGGCCGCGCTGGTGGCCGCCTGCATCGAGCTCGGGCTCACCATCATCCCGCGCGGGGGCGGCACCGGTTACACCGGCGGCGCCATCCCGCTGACCTGGAAGAGCGTGGTGATCAACACCGAGAAGCTCGAGGCCATGACCGAGGTCGAGATGGTGAACCTGCCGGGCCTGGACGGCCCGGTGCCCACCATCTGGACCGAGGCCGGCGTCGTCACGCAGCGCGTGGCCGATGCGGCCGAACGCGCAGGCTTCGTCTTCGCGGTCGACCCGACCTCGGCCGAGGCCTCCTGCGTGGGCGGCAACGTGGCCATGAATGCGGGCGGCAAGAAGGCCGTGCTGTGGGGCACGGCGCTGGACAACCTGGCCTCCTGGCGCATGGTCACGCCGCAGGCCGAGTGGCTCGAAGTCACACGCCTGGGCCACAACCTGGGCAAGATCCATGACGTCGACAGCGCCGTCTTCGAGCTCCAGTACTTCGCCGCCGATGGCCGCACGCCGCTGCGCACCGAACGCCTGGAGATTCCCGGCCGCACCTTCCGCAAGGAAGGCCTGGGCAAAGACGTCACCGACAAGTTCCTGGCCGGCCTGCCCGGCATCCAGAAGGAAGGCTGCGACGGCCTGATTACCAGCTGCCGCTGGGTGGTGCACCGCATGCCGGCCCACACCCGCACCGTCTGCCTGGAGTTCTTCGGCAATGCCAAGGACGCGGTGCCCTCGATCGTCGAGATCAAGGACTTCATGTTTGCCGAGCAGAAGCGTTCGGGCGTGCTGCTGGCGGGCCTGGAGCACCTGGACGACCGCTATCTCAAGGCCGTGGGCTACGCCACCAAGAGCAAGAAGCACGGCGGCGGCCTGCCCAAGATGGTGCTCTTCGGCGACATCAGCGGCGACGATGCCGATGCGGTGGCCCGCGTCACCAGCGAGGTGGTGCGCATCGCCAACTCGCGCTCGGGCGAAGGCTTCATCGCCATCAGCCCCGAGGCGCGCAAGAAGTTCTGGCTGGACCGCAAGCGCACCGCGGCCATCAGCCGCCACACCAACGCCTTCAAGATCAACGAGGACGTGGTGATCCCGCTGCCGCGGATGGCCGAGTACACCGACGGCATCGATCGCATCAACATCGAGCTGTCGCTGCGCAACAAGATTCGCCTGACGCACGAGCTGGAAGCCTTCCTGTCGCGCGGCAACCTGCCGCTGGGCAAGAGCGACGACGCGCACGAGATCCCGGCCGCCGAGCTGCTGGAAGGCCGCGTGCAGCAAGCCGTGGCGCTGGTGCGCGAGGTGCGCGGCCGCTGGCAGAGCTGGTTGGGGGACGTGGAAGCGCTGTTCCCGCAGCTGCAGGACCATGCGCTGCGCGCCAGCTGGAAGACCGAGATCCGCGCCCCGCTGGCCAAGATCTTCGGTGGCAGCGAATTTGCGCCCATCCTGGCCGAGTGTGAGGCCATCCACAAGCGCGTGCTCAAGGGCCGCGTGTGGGTGGCGCTGCACATGCATGCCGGCGACGGCAACGTGCACACCAACATCCCCGTCAACAGCGACGACTACGAGATGCTGCAGACGGCGCACGAGGCCGTGGAGCGCATCATGAAGCTCGCGCGCAGCCTGGACGGCGTGATCTCGGGCGAGCACGGCATCGGCATCACCAAGCTGGAGTTCCTCTCGGACGAGGAGCTGGCGCCCTTCGCGCAGTACAAGCAGCAAGTCGACCCTGAAGGCCGCTTCAACAAGGGCAAGCTGCTGCGCGGCGATGCGGCCCCGGCCGACGCCCGCCATGCCGACCTGACCAATGCCTACACGCCCAGCTTCGGGTTGATGGGGCACGAGTCGATCATCATGCAGCAGTCCGACATCGGCGCCATCGCCGACTCGGTCAAGGACTGCCTGCGCTGCGGCAAGTGCAAGCCGGTGTGCGCCACCCATGTGCCGCGCGCCAACCTGCTCTACAGCCCGCGCAACAAGATCCTCGCCACCTCGCTGCTGGTGGAGGCCTTCCTGTACGAGGAGCAGACGCGCCGCGGCGTGTCGATCCAGCACTGGCAGGAGTTCGAGGACGTGGCCGACCACTGCACGGTCTGCCACAAGTGCCTCACGCCCTGCCCGGTGAAGATCGACTTCGGCGACGTGTCGATGAACATGCGCAACCTGCTGCGCAAGATGGGCCAGAAGAGCTTCCGCCCCGGCAACGCGGCGGCCATGTTCTTCCTCAACGCGACCAATCCGTCGACCATCAAGGCCATGCGCACCGGCATGGTGGAAGTGGGCTTCAAGGCCCAGCGCCTGGCCAACGACCTGCTGCGTCCCGCCGCCAAGAAGCAGACCGCGCATCCGCCCGCCAGCCTGGGCGCGGCGCCGATCAAGGAACAGGTCATCCACTTCGTCAACAAGAAGATGCCCGGCGGCCTGCCCAAGAAGACGGCCCGCGCGCTGCTGGACATCGAGGACGCCGACTACGTCCCGATCATCCGCGACCCCAAGGCCACGACGCCCGAGACCGAGGCGGTCTTCTACTTCCCGGGCTGCGGCTCGGAGCGGCTGTTCTCGCAGGTGGGCCTGGCGACGCAGGCCATGCTGTGGCATGCGGGCGTGCAGACGGTGCTGCCGCCGGGCTACCTGTGCTGCGGCTATCCGCAGCGCGGCTCGGGCCAGTTCGACAAGGCCGAGCAGATGATCACCGACAACCGGGTGCTGTTCCACCGCGTCGCCAACACGCTCAACTACCTGGACATCAAGACCGTGGTGGTCAGCTGCGGCACCTGCTACGACCAGCT
This sequence comes from Pseudacidovorax intermedius, assembly GCF_003350475.1. GTDB lineage: Bacteria > Pseudomonadota > Gammaproteobacteria > Burkholderiales > Burkholderiaceae_C > Xenophilus > Xenophilus intermedius. Next base: position 498,568 of record NZ_QQAV01000003.1, on the reverse strand, counting down.
GCAGGGCTACCAGTTCGACAAGATCTTCCCCGGCTGCCGGATCATCGACATCCACGAATACCTGCTGGAGAAGGGCATCAAGCTCGAGGCCAACGCCGCCGCCTACCTCTACCACGACCCCTGCCACACGCCCATGAAGCTGCAGGACCCGATGAAGACGGTCAAGTCGCTGGTAGGCGACCAGGTGCTCAAGAGCGATCGCTGCTGCGGCGAGTCGGGCACGCTCGGCGTGACGCGGCCCGACATCTCCACGCAGATCCGCTTCCGCAAGGAAGAGGAGCTGAAGAAGGGCGAGGCCGCGCTGCGCGCCACCCATGCGCTGCCGGCGCAGGGCGACGTGAAGATCCTCACCAGCTGCCCCAGCTGCCTGCAGGGCCTGTCGCGCTACGGCAATGACCTGAACAACGGCCTGCTCGAAGCCGACTACATCGTGGTCGAGATGGCGCGCCGCATCCTGGGCGAGAACTGGATGCCCGAGTACGTGTCGGCCGCCAACGCGGGTGGCATCGAGCGGGTGCTGGTGTGAGCGCGTTGGCGGGCTGCCCACTGTGCGCCGAGCCCGGCGGCCGTGTGGTCGCCGAGGGCGCGCAGTGGCGCGTGATCCATGCGCAAGAGGCGGGCTTTCCGGCCTTCTACCGCGTGGTCTGGACGGCGCATGTGGCGGAGTTCTCCGACCTGTCCGACGACGAGCGTGCCGAATGCATGCGGGTGGTGGTGGCCGTGGAGCGTGCGCTGCGCGATGCGCTGGCGCCCGCCAAGATGAACGTGGCCACGCTCGGCAACATGGTCCCGCACCTGCACTGGCACGTGATCTCCCGCTTCGACTGGGACAGCCACTTCCCCTCGCCCGTCTGGGCGGAGGCGCGCCGGGCGCGCGACATGGTGCGCGAGCAGGGCGTACAGGCCCGTCTGCCTGCGGCGGAGTCGGCCATGGTGGCCGCGCTCGCCCTCCGTTGATCATGAGCAAGGAATTCCCCGCATGGCAGGTCTGACGCCCGGCGCACCGACGCCCGAATCCATCACTCTGCATGCGCAGTCGCGCGTGCTGGAAGTGGGCTTTTCCGATGGCGCGGTGTTCCGCATCCCCTACGAACTGCTGCGCATCAACTCGCCCTCGGCCGAGGTGAAGGGCCACGGGCCGGGCCAGGAGATCCTGCAGACCGGCAAACGCGAGGTCGAGATCGTCGACCTGCAACTGGTGGGCCACTATGCCGTGCAGCCGCTCTTCAGCGACGGGCACGAGAGCGGCATCTACTCGTGGGACCTGCTGTACGACCTGGGCGCGCGCCAGGCCGAGCACTGGGCCGAGTACGAGCGTCGCATCGTCGAGGCCGGTGCCGATCGCGATGCGCCCATGCCCAAGTCGGGCCCCTCCACCTGCAGTCCGTCCTGAGCGCCGGGCGCTTCGCGCTTTGCGCGAATGTCCGCCGCATGTCAAGGGTCGTCGGCCGGAAGGCCGGGCGATCCGCCTAACATCGGACCCATGAGTTCCACCCACTTCGGTTTCGAGACCGTCGACGAAAGCGACAAGGCGCGCCGCGTGCGCGGCGTGTTCGATTCCGTGGCCCCGCGCTACGACCTGATGAACGACCTCATGTCCATGGGCCTGCACCGGGCATGGAAGGCGTACACCGTGATGGTCGCGAATGTGCGCGAAGGCTCCAAGGTGCTGGACATCGCGGGCGGCACGGGCGACCTCGCGCTGGCCTTCGCCAAGAAGGTCGGCCGCAGCGGCCAGGTGGTGCACACGGACATCAACGAGGCCATGCTGCGCACCGGCCGCGAGCGCCTGCTCGATGCCGGCGTGGTGCTGCCCACCACGGTCTGCGATGCCGAGAAGCTGCCCTTCCCCGACAACCATTTCGACGTCGTCACCGTGGCCTTCGGCCTGCGCAACATGACGCACAAGGACGCGGCGCTCAAGGAGATGAACCGCGTCCTGCGTCCGCGCGGCAAGCTGCTGGTGCTGGAGTTCTCGCAGGTGGCCCAGCCGCTGCGCAAGGCCTACGACTGGTATTCCTTCAACGTGCTGCCGCGCCTGGGCAAGGCGGTGGCGGGCGACGACGCCAGCTACCGTTACCTGGCCGAGTCCATCCGGATGCATCCGGATCAGGAGTCGCTCAAGACCCTCATGAAAGAGGGCGGTTTCGGACATGTGGACTATCACAACATGACGGGGGGCGTGGTCGCCCTGCATGTTGGAATCAAGTGCTGAGGGGCTGACCGGCCCGGCCGCATTGCATGCGGCCGTCAGGTGCAAGGGGAGTGGCGTGCTCGCTATTCACACAACAAGAGAACTACGAGTCGATCTGAAACTGATGTTTCGTATCCGGAAGGAGACTGGACGATGAAGCGAAATCTGTGGGCCGTGCTGCTGGTGTGTGCGTCGATGGCCGTCGTGAGCCTGGACGCCGACGCCAAGCGGCTCGGTGGGGGCAAGTCGATGGGGCGGCAGTCCAACAACGTGACGCAGCGTGAGGCCGCGCCGACGGCCGCACCGGGCGCCCCGACCCAGAACGCGACCAACGCGGCGCCCGCCGCCAGGCCGGGCACGCCGGCTGGCGCGGCGCAGGCAGCGCCCAAGCGGCCCTGGGCGGGCATCCTGGGGGGCATCGCAGCCGGCCTGGGCCTGGCCTGGCTGGCCAATTCGCTGGGCCTGGGCGCCGCCTTCGGCAACTTCCTGCTGATCGCGCTGCTGGTCCTTGCTGCCGTGGTGATCTGGCGCGTGCTGAGCAACCGCTCGCGCGGCGCCGCTGGCCAACTGGCCATGCAGGGCGCCGGTGCAGCCGGCTCGCCCAGCATGCCGCGCAGCTACAGCCCGAACAACGTCGGCAACGACGCATCGGCGCGCCCGTGGGAGCGTCAGCAGGCGGCCTTCGACGGCTCGGCCGCGGGTGGCAACGCAGGGTCGGCTTCGACCCTGGCCGGTGCGACCGGCGTGAGCATCGGCTCGGCCCTCCAAGGGGCCCAGGGCTGGGGCGTGCCGGACGGCTTCGATGCGGAGGGCTTCCTGGCTGCGGCCAAGCGCAATTTCGTGACGCTGCAGCATGCCTGGGACCGTGCCGACATCCCGGCGCTGCGTTCCATGATGACCGACAGCATGGTCGAAGAGATCCGCACCCAGCTGGAGGAGCGCGAGCGCAGCTCCGGCGGCCGTCCCAACAAGACGGAAGTGGTGATGCTCGATGCCAAGCTGCTGGGCATCGAGGAGATGCCGGACGTCTACCTCGCCAGCGTGGAGTTCTCCGGCATGATCCGCGAGGACGACTCGGCCGGCCCCAGCCCCTTCCGCGAGGTCTGGAACATGAGCAAGCCTGCCCATGGCGGCGGCTGGCTCGTGGCTGGCGTGCAGGCGCTTCAATAAGACGTATTGGCCCGTGGGACGGGTCCGGGTTTCTGCTTCGGCAGCGGCCCGCCACCAGATAATGGGGACATGGTCACACCATCGTCCCCATTTGCTTTCGTGGAATCGCTGTTCGAGCGCATCGGCGAGCGCCTGCAGCCGCCCGCCTGGGCCATCCACGAGGTCCAGCACCGTGCCGTGCTCTTCCTGAATCACGTGCTGCAGCAGGAGCCCGAGGCGCAGGATCGCCTGGCGCGGCAGAAGGGGCGGGTGGTGCTCTTCCGCTGGCGCACGATGCACATGCGCCTGGTCGCCACGCCGGCCGGCCTGCTCGACGTGGCGCCCGAGGCGGCCCTGCCTGATCTGACGCTGACCATCACCGAGACCTCGCCCTTCGCCCTGGCCGGCGCCCAGTTGCGCGGCGACAAGCCCAAGGTCGAGATCGAAGGCGACGTGCAGCTCGCGGCCGAGGTCAACTGGCTGGTCGACCACGTACGCTGGGACGTCGAGGACGACCTGGCGCGCCTGATCGGCGATGCGCCAGCCCACGCCGTGGGCAATGCGGCCCGCAAGGTGGCCGGCGCGCTGCGCCAGTTCGTGGACCGCGCCGCACGGCCGCGGTCTTCCGGCGGCAGCGCCGAATGAGGCGCATCGCCCGCGGCTTCTTCATCGTCTGGGTCGCGCTGCGCTACGGCCTGGACGAGCTCGTCCTCACCAGCTTCCAGAATCCGCTGATCCGCCGGCTGGCGCGCATCCTGACGCTGGGTCGGCGCCTGGAAGCACCGCGTGGCCAGCGCCTGCGCGAGGCACTCGAAAGCCTGGGCCCGATCTTCGTCAAGTTCGGCCAGGTGCTGTCCACGCGGCGCGACCTGCTGCCGCCCGACATCGCCGACGAGCTCGCCTGGCTGCAGGATCGTGTGCCGCCCTTCGACTCGGCCATTGCCGTGGCGACCATCGAGCGTGCCTTCCGCCGGCCCATTGCCGAGATCTTCGAGCAGTTCGACACCACGCCGGTGGCGAGTGCCTCCATCGCGCAGGTGCACTTCGCCACCCTGCGCCTGCCCGACGGCAGCCTGCGCGAAGTCGCCGTCAAGGTGCTGCGCCCTGGCATGCGCAAGGTCATCGACAAGGACCTGGAGCTGATGGCCATGATGGCCGGCTGGGTCGAGGGCCTGTCGGCCGACGGCAAGCGGCTGAAGCCGCGGCAGGTGGTGGCCGAGTTCGACAAGTACCTGCACGACGAGCTGGACCTGGTGCGCGAGGCCGCCAATGCCGCCCAGCTGCGCCGCAACATGGCCAAGCTCGACATGCTCCTGATCCCCGAGATGTTCTGGGACTGGTGCCATCCCGAAGTGATGGTGATGGAGCGCATGAAGGGCGTGCCCATCGCCCAGCTCGACCGCATCCGTGCGGCCGGCGTGGACATCAAGAAGCTGGCCCGCGACGGCGTGACCATCTTCTTCACCCAGGTGTTCCGCGACGGCTTCTTCCACGGCGACATGCACCCGGGCAACATCCAGGTGAGCCTGGCGCCCGAGACCTTCGGTCGCTACATCGCGCTGGACTTCGGCATCGTGGGCACGCTCACCGAGTCCGACAAGGAATACCTGGCGCAGAACTTCGCCGCCTTCTTCCGCCGCGACTACAAGCGCGTGGCCGAGCTGCACCTGGAAAGCGGCTGGGTGCCGCCCGGCACGCGCATCGACGAACTGGAGGCCGCCATCCGCACGGTGTGCGAGCCCTACTTCGACCGGCCGCTGCGGCAGATCTCGCTGGGCATGGTGCTGATGCGCCTGTTCCAGACCTCGCGCCGCTTTCATGTGGAAATCCAGCCGCAGCTGGTGCTGCTGCAGAAGACGCTGCTCAACATCGAAGGCCTGGGCCGCCAGCTCGACCCCGAGCTGGACCTGTGGGCCACGGCCAAGCCCTTCCTCGAGAAGTGGATGGCCGACCAGATCGGCCCGCGCAAGCTGTGGGAGCAGCTGCGGGCCGAGGGCCCGCGCTACGCCAAGCTGCTGCCGCAGCTGCCGCGCCTGCTGCACGACTACCTGGCGCAGCGTCCCGGCGACGATCGTCGCGAACTGCAAGAACTGCTCGCGGCCCACAAGCGCACCCACCGGCTGCTGCAGGCCGTGATCTGGGGTGGCACGGGATTTGTATTGGGCATGCTGGTCATGCAGGTGCTGCCGCGACTGCACTGGCTCTGAGCGATTTCCCTTTCGTCTTTCCGGTTCCAACAACAAGCCTTGATCGAGGAGAACCCGTCGTGCTGCTGTCACTGGTCATCGTCTACCTGCTGGTCACCATCGGCATCGGCCTGTACGCGGCCCGGCGGGTGAAGAACACGACCGACTTCGCGATCGCCGGCCGGCATCTGCCGTTGTTCATGATCGTGACCACCACCTTCGCCACCTGGTTCGGGTCGGAGACGGTGCTGGGCATCCCGGCCAAGTTCATCGAGGGCGGCCTGGGCGGCGTGGTGGAAGACCCCTTCGGCGCCGGCACCTGCCTGATCCTGGTGGGCCTGTTCTTCGCCGGCAAGCTCTACCGCATGACGCTGCTGACCATCAGCGACTACTACCGCGAGCGCTATGGCCGTTTCATTGAGGTGGTGTGTTCGCTGATCATCATGCTGAGCTACCTGGGCTGGGTGTCGGCGCAGGTCACGGCGCTGGGGCTGGTGTTCAACCTGCTGTCTGGCGGCGCGGTGAGCGTGCCCTGGGGCATGGTGATCGGCGTCATCTCCATCCTGGCGTACACGCTCTTCGGCGGCATGTGGTCGGTGGCCGTCACCGACTTCGTGCAGATGATCATCCTGGTGGCGGGCCTGTCGATCATCGCGGTCTTCGCCGGCAACATGGCCGGCGGCGCCGACAAGGTGATCGACCTGGCGGCGAGCAAGGAGCTCTTCAAGTTCTGGCCCGAGCCGAGCTGGCACGACATCGTCTTCTTCTTCGCCGCCGCCATCACGATGATGCTGGGCTCCATTCCGCAGCAGGACGTGTTCCAGCGCGTGATGTCGGCCAACAGCACCAAGGCCGCCACGCGCGGCCCGGTGATCGGCGGCGTGGCCTACATCCTCTTCGCGGCCGTGCCCATGTTCCTGGTGGCGAGCGCGCTGATCATCATGCCCGAGCAGACCACGGCGCTGCTCAAGGAGGATCCGCAGAAGGTGCTGCCCACGCTGGTGATGGAGAAGATGCCCTTCGTCATGCAGGTGTTCTTCTTCGGGGCGCTGCTGTCGGCCATCAAGTCCACCGCGTCGGCGACGCTCCTGGCACCCAGCGTGACCTTCACCGAGAACATCTGGCGCCAGTTCCGCCCCCAGGGCACGGACCGGGAGAACCTGCGCACCATGCGCATCACCGTGCTGGTGTTCAGTGGGGCGGTGCTGGCCTACGCCATCCGCATGCAGGGCACCTCGATCTACGAGCTGGTGTCCGGCGCCTACCAGGTGCCGCTGGTCGGCGCCTTCGTGCCGCTGGTCTTCGGCTTGTACTGGAACCGGGCCACCACTCAGGGCGCCGTGGCGGCGGTGCTGCTGGGCGTCGGCGTTTGGCTGGCCGGCCTGGCGCTGCCGTGGGGCGAGGTGTTTCCGGCGCAGCTGGCCGGCGTGCTGGCTTCGGCGGCGGGCATGGTCGTCGGTTCCCTGCTGCCGCAGTGGGTGGCCAACCGGCGCATGCCGCACCGGATGCTGGCTGGCGAATAAGGCGCTGCAGGCGCTGGCCCTCGCCACCCCAGGCTGGGGAAAGCCCGGGGCCGGTGCCTATAATCGCGGGCTTTGCGCGGCGGCCGCCGGCCGCCCGTTTCACGTCTTCCCCAGCAGCTTTTTCCATGCCCATCTACGCCTACAAATGCAGCGCCTGCGGCTTTGCCAAGGATGTGCTGCAGAAGATGTCGGATGCGCCGCTCACCGTCTGCCCTTCCTGCGGTGCGGCCTCGTTCAGCAAGCAATTGACCGCCGCCGGCTTCCAGCTCAAGGGCTCTGGCTGGTACGTCACCGATTTCCGCGAGGGCGGCTCGAACACCGGCAAGTCCGGCGGCAGCGCACCGGCTCCAGCCCCCGCCAGCGGCGATGCCGCGGCCCCCGCGCCGGCGGCCGCGCCTGCAGCGGCGTCGCCGGCTCCTGCTGCACCGGCCCCGGCGCCCGCCGCCAAGGCCGACTGACCCTCGCCTCGCACATCGCACCATGCTCGCCCTGCGCAAGTGGCTCCTTTCCGGCCTCCTGGTCATCGTGCCGCTGGCCGTGACCCTGGGCGTGCTCAACTGGATCGTCGGCACCCTCGATCAGACGCTCTGGCTGCTGCCCGAGCACTGGCAGGACTGGCTGTCCGCCCATCGCATCCGCGGCCTGGGCGTGCTGCTTACGCTGGCCATCCTGCTGGCGGTCGGCGCCGTGGCCAGCAACTTCATCGGCAAGCGGCTGCTGGGCTGGGGTGATGCGCTCGTGCGCCGCATCCCGGTGGTGCGCTCCATCTACTCCAGCGTCAAGCAGGTCTCGGACACGCTGTTCTCCGAAAGCGGCAATGCCTTCCGCACCGCGGTGCTGGTGCAATGGCCGCGCGAGGGCATGTGGACCATCGCCTTCGTCACCGGCGCACCCGGCGGCGACGTGGTCAACCACCTGCACGGCGACTACCTGGGCGTGTACGTGCCCACCACGCCCAACCCCACGGGCGGCTACTTCGTCATGCTCCGGCGCAGCGACTGCATCGAGCTGAAGATGAGCGTCGACGAGGCGCTGAAGTACATCGTCTCGATGGGCGTGGTGGTGCCGGGCGGCCCTGCCGCGCTGCCCACCAAGCAATCCTGACATCACAAACAAGAAGGCGCCCCGCGCGGGGCGCAGGAATCCAAGCATGGCCATGCGTTCTCACTACTGCGGTCTCGTGACCGAGGCCCTGATGGGCGAAACCGTCACCCTGTGCGGCTGGGTCAATCGCCGCCGTGACCATGGCGGCGTGATCTTCGTCGACTTGCGCGACCGCGAAGGCTATGTGCAGGTGGTGTGCGACCCCGACCGCGCCACCACTTTCGCCGCCGCCGAAGGCCTGCGCAACGAGTTCTGCGTCCAGGTCAAGGGCATCGTCCGTGCCCGGCCCGAGGGCACCACCAACGACGGCCTCAAGAGCGGCAAGATCGAGGTGCTGGCGCACGAGCTGAAGGTGCTCAATCCCTCCGTCACGCCGCCCTTCCTGCTGGACGACGACAACCTGTCGGAGACCACCCGCCTCACGCACCGCGTGCTCGACCTGCGCCGCCCCGCGATGCAGAAGAACATGATGACGCGCTACAAGGTGACGATGGAGGCACGCAAGTTCCTCGACGCCAACGGCTTCATCGACATCGAGACGCCTATGCTGGGCAAGTCCACGCCCGAGGGTGCGCGCGACTACCTGGTGCCCAGCCGCGTGCACGACGGTGCCTTCTACGCGCTGCCGCAGTCGCCCCAGCTCTACAAGCAGATGCTGATGGTGTCGGGTTACGACCGCTACTACCAGATCGTCAAGTGCTTCCGCGACGAGGACCTGCGCGCCGACCGCCAGCCCGAGTTCACGCAGATCGACATCGAGACATCCTTCCTCACCGAGGACGAGATCCGCGACATGTTCGAGGGCATGATCCGCAACGTCTTCCGCAATGTGGCCGACATCGACCTGGGCGTGTTCCCGGTCATGAGCTACGGCGACGCGATGTTCAAGTACGGCTCCGACAAGCCGGACCTGCGCGTCAAACTCGAGTTCACCGAGCTCACCGAGGTGATGAAGCGGGTGGAGTTCAAGGTCTTCTCCGGCGCCGCCAACATGGACGGCGGCCGCGTGGTGGCCCTGCGCGTGCCCGGCGGCGGCGTGGCCGAAGGTGGGCTGTCGCGCGGCGACATCGACGGCTACACCGAGTTCGTCAAGATCTACGGCGCCAAGGGCCTGGCCTACATCAAGGTCAACGACTGGTCGCTGGGCCGCGAGGGCCTGCAGAGCCCGATCGTGAAGAACCTGGACGACAACGCCCTGGGCGAGATCATCGCCCGCACCGGCGCGCGCAACGGCGACCTGATCTTCTTCGGCGCCGACAAGGCCAAGGTGGTCAACGACGCCATCGGCGCGCTGCGCGTGAAGATCGGCCAGAGCGCCTTCGGCCGCAAGAACGGCCTGTTCGAGGATCGCTGGGCACCGCTGTGGGTGGTGGACTTCCCGATGTTCGAGTTCGACGAGGACAACCAGCGCTGGAGCGCGGTGCACCATCCGTTCACCAGCCCCAAGGACGGCCACGAGGACCTGATGGACACAGCGCCCGAGAAGTGCCTGGCCAAGGCCTATGACATGGTGCTCAACGGCATCGAGATGGGTGGCGGTTCGGTGCGTATCCATCGCGAGGAAGTGCAGAGCAAGGTGTTCCGCGCCCTCAAGATCTCGGCCGAGGACGCGCAGCTCAAGTTCGGCTACCTGCTGGACGCCCTGCAGTACGGCGCGCCCCCGCACGGCGGCATCGCCATCGGCCTGGACCGCCTGGTCATGCTGATGACCGGCGCCGAGTCGATCCGCGACGTGATCGCCTTCCCCAAGACGCAGCGTGCGCAGGACCTGCTGACGCAGGCGCCGAGCGCCGTGGACGAGAAGCAATTGCGCGAGCTGCACATCCGCCTGCGCAACCCGCAACCGGTCTGAGGACTGGCCCGGCCGACGCGGTCCCACATGCGGGGCCGCGGTGGGCGGGCGCCCCGTCTCCCGATCATGGCCACGGACATGCCGCCGACGGCCTTCAAGATCCCGCAGTCGGTGCTGGTGGTCATCCACACGCCGGCGCTGGAGGTGCTGCTCATCCGCCGTGCCGGCGTCACGCCGCCCTTCTGGCAGTCGGTGACGGGTAGCAAGGATTGGCCCGAGGAAAGCTGGTCTGCCGCCGCCGCGCGCGAGGTGTCCGAGGAGACCGGCATCCGTTGCGGCCCGGGTACGCCGCTGGCGCTGCAGGACTGGGGCCTGGAGAACGTCTACGACATTTACCCGCGCTGGCTGCATCGCTATGGGCCGGGCGTGACGCGCAACACCGAGCATCTCTTCGGTCTGTGCTTGCCCGAGGCCATCACACCCGTGCTTGCACCGCGCGAGCACGATGCCTGGCAATGGCTGCCCTGGCGCGAGGCAGCCGACACCTGCTTTTCCCCTTCCAACGCGGAAGCCATCCTGCTGCTGCCACAATTTCGCGCATGACTGCTGCGCATCCCACGAGCGGCCCCGGCCGGCCTGAAAGCGAGTTCGGCGCCCTGTCGACGCTGCGGGTGGCCACCTACAACATCCACAAGGGCGTGCAGGGCGTGGGCCCGGCGCGGCGGCTGGAGATCCACAACCTGGGCCATGCCGTCGAGCAGCTCGACGCCGACCTGGTGTGCCTCCAGGAGGTGCGCAAGCTCAACCGCCAGGGCGAACGCCGCTTCGCCCGCTGGCCGGAGCAGCCGCAGGCCGACTTCCTCTGCCCCGAGGGCTACCGGGCCGTCTACGAGACCAATGCCTACACCCGCCACGGCGAGCACGGCAATGCGCTGCTCACGCGCTGGCCGGTGGTGCGCCATGGCCATGAGGACATGTCCGACCACCGCTTCGAACAGCGCGGCCTGCTGCACGTGGAAGTGACCCTCGGCAGCCAGCCGGTGCATGCCATCGTCGTGCACCTGGGGCTGATCCGCGGCAGCCGGGTGCGGCAGGTGGCGCAGCTGCAGCGCTACGTCGAACGCGAGGTGCCGCCCGGCGAGCCGCTGGTGGTGGCTGGCGACTTCAATGACTGGGGTGCGCGCATGCGGCCGGCCATGAACGACGTGGGCCTGGTCGACCTGGTGATGCCGCGCTGCGCGACCTATCCCTCGCGGTTGCCGCTGGCGCAACTGGACTTCATCTACGGCCGGGGGCTGCGGCCCGTGTCGCTGTCTGTGCCCCGCGGGCGCATCTGGGCCCGCATGTCGGACCACTTGCCGTTGGTGGCCGAGTTCGCGTTGGACTGAATGTGCAGGCAGCCGTGGTGCGCTACGCCCGACGCACCATGGTCGGATCACAGCGGCCCATGGCGGTACGTGGGATTGGGCGCTGCGCGCCCGTGATGAAAAAACCCTGCTGTTACGATTCCGCCCCATGTTGATCCCCGCCCAGCCTGAGGACCGTTCCGCCGTTGCGGCGAGCGACGAGGGCACGCCCGTCTCCGTCAAGATCCGCGAGCGCCTCAAGGCCGCACGCCATCGCTTCCACGCCAACGACAACATCGCCGAGTTCATCGAACCTGGCGAGCTGGAGGCGCTGCTCGACGAGGTCGAGGTCAAGATGCGCGATGTGCTGCACAGCCTGGTGATCGACATCGACAGCGACCACAACACGGGCAATACGGCCCGCCGCGTGGCCAAGATGTACCTCAACGAGGTGTTCCGTGGCCGCTATGTGCACGGGCCCAGCCTCACCGAATTCCCCAATGCCGAGCGGCTGAACGAGCTGATGATCGTCGGCCCGATCACCGTGCGCAGTGCCTGCTCCCACCACTTCTGCCCGATCATGGGCAAGCTGTGGATTGGCGTGATGCCGAACGAGCACACCAACGTCATCGGCCTGTCCAAGTACGCGCGCCTGGCCGAGTGGGTGATGGGCCGGCCGCAGATCCAGGAAGAGGCCGTGGTGCAACTGGCCGACCTGATCCAGGAGAAGACCCAGCCCGACGGCCTGGCCCTGGTGATGGAGGCCGAGCATTTCTGCATGCAGTGGCGCGGCGTGAAGGAGACGGACAGCAAGATGATCAATTCCGTCATGCGCGGCGTCTTCCTCAAGGACCCGAACCTGCGCCGCGAATTCCTCGCGCTGCTTCCACGCAAGGGGTGATGCCATGCTCGTGCGCCTTCTCTATGCCAGCCGTGCCGTCGACGTGTCGCCGGCCGCACTCGACAGCATCCTGTCCACCGGGCGGACCCACAACACGGCGTCGGGCATCACCGGCATCCTCTGCTACGGCGGTGGCGTGTTCCTGCAGGCGCTGGAAGGCGGCCGCATGGCCGTGAATACGCTGTATGCGCAGATCCTGCGCGACCCCCGCCACAAGGACGTGGCACTGCTGCACTACGAAGAGATCCTGGAGCGCCGCTTCGGTGGCTGGACCATGGGCCAGGTCAACCTCAACAAGCTCAACGCGAGCACGGTGCTCAAGTATTCCGAGCGCCCGGAGCTTGATCCGTATGCCGTTTCGGGCAAGGTCTCTCTGGCGCTTCTCGAAGAGTTGATGGCCACGGCGGCCATCGTCGGCAGGCCCTGAAGGTCATCGCTGCCGCGGCGGCAGTCCAGCGGGCGAAGCGCCTGGTCGGCTGCGACTTTTCGAGCACGCCCACGCGCCGCAAGCCCGTCGTGCTGGCCTGGGGGCGATGCGATGGCGACGAGGTGCTCGTCGAGGCGCTGGAATCCTTTCCGACGCTGGACGCCTGGACCGACCGCCTCGCCGCCGAGCCGGCGTGGGTCGGGGGTTTCGACTTTCCCTTCGGCCTGCCGCGGGAGTTCGTGCTGGCCCAGGGCTGGCCGCTGGACTGGGCGGCCTGCATGGCGGTCTACGCCGGATGGAGCCGAGCCGAGTTGCGCGAGCGATTCATCGCCTTCTGCGCCGCACGGCCGGTGGGGGCCAAATTCGCCCACCGCGCCACCGACAGGCCGGCGGGTTCGAGCCCCTCGATGAAGTGGATCAATCCCCCGGTCGCCTGGATGATGCATGCGGGCGTGCCGCGACTCCTGGCGGCTGGCGCGTGGTTGCCGGGGCAGGGCGGCATGCCGGGAGCGCCCAAGGTCGCGCTGGAGGCCTATCCCGGACTGGTGGCGCGTGACCTGCTCGGCACGCAAAGCTACAAGAGCGACGAGCGCGGCAAACAGACGCCCGATCGCCTGGAGGCGCGGCAGCGCCTGATCACCCATCTGGAGGCCGGAAAAGGGCGGCTGGGCCTACGCCTCGTCTTGCCGAGCGAGCTCCGCGAAGCGCTGGCCTGCGATGGCAGCGGGGACTCGCTGGACGCCGTGCTGTGCCTCATGCTTGCGGCCTGGGGCGAGCAGCGCGCCCAAAGCGAAGGGCCGGGGTATGGACTCCCGGCCCGGATGGATCCGCTCGAAGGCTGGATCGTCGGCGCCTGAGCGGCGCGGGGTGCGGCGGACGAGGGCTTACTTGTCCATCCAGTCGCTCAGCTCGTCGGCATGCTCTTCCTCATCGGCGAGGATCTCTTCGAGCATGCGACGCGTGGTCGAGTCCTTGTCACCGATCAAGGCCACCATCTGGCGGTAACTCTCGACCGCGATGCGCTCGGCCTTGAGGTTGGCACGCACCATGGCCTGCAGATCCTTCGACTCGTCGTAGTCGGCATGGCTGCGCTTCGACAGGCTGTCGGGCTGGAAGTTGGGCTCGCCACCCAGTTGCACGATGCGCTCGGCAATGCGATCGGCGTGTGCCGACTCTTCGTTGGCGTGCACCAGAAACTCGTCGGCAATTGCAGGCGATTCCACGCCCTTGGCGGTGAAGTAGTGGCGCTTGTAGCGCAGCACGCACACCAGTTCGGTAGCGAGCGCGTCATTGAGCAGCTTGACGATGTCGTCGCGCCACGGGCCATAACTGGGCGTGACGGCGCCATCGTCCAGGCTCTTCGCGGCGGCATCGATGGCCGTCTGGTCGAGTTGGAGGGGCTGACGGGCTGCAAGGGTGTCGTTCATGGCATTTCCTTTCGTGGGGGAGAGTCTGGTTCTGGGCGGGACATGGCCAAGGTGGTGATGAGGTCGGCCACATCGGAGGTGCGCAGCAGCAGCGCCAACAGCGCGGTGCCGGACAGCAGCCGCCATGGCCGGGTCAGCGCGAGCACCGAACCCGCCGCAGCCGCTCCCGCCACCAGCTTGGCAGGATGCCGGCTGGCGTAGCCCTGCAACAGAGGGTGCGCGAGCTGCCCCGCGGCATGCAGGGGATGCCGCTGCCACCAGCGTCGGGCCATGTTGCGGCCCATGTCCAGCCAGGGCAGCTTTCGAAGCACGGACGCGCTGCGCGCCGCCACACCTTGCGCTGAACCCGTCCCGCGGCTGCGTTGCGGCGGAGGAGGCGGTATGAGTGCATCCAGCAAAGCCAATCGAGATTGGGCCAGGCGCTGCTCGGGTGTCAGAGGCAGCCCCGTGTCATCGATGCGGTCAGCGATCGGCATGGCTGCTTTCGGAGAGGGCGTGGAGTACCTGAATGTCTTCGGCCGCCTGGTTCTTCAGTCCGGCGAAGAGGGGCAGTTGAGGCGGCCTCAACGCGAGTGCGATGCCCACGAGCATCAGCACCAGCGCCACGCCGGGCACGATCAGCAGCACCCACTCGAAGCGCCCGTGGAGCACGCCCAGCATCACAGCCACGCCACCCCACCCCAGCGTGAACAAGGCGCCGAGCAGGGCGATCGCGCCGCCAATGGCACGCGTCACCACCGACCGGCCGGCCTCCGCCACCTCGACCTTGGCCAAGGCGACGTAATTCAGGAGATGGCGCCCGACCAGCGCAGGATGTCGCAGGGCTGCGGAAATGACAGGATGGAGCATGTGCGGTGGTCGGTACGCCCGGGCGTCGATCAGTAGTCGTCGCCGCTGCGGCGGCTGGCAAGCACGATGAGTGCGGTGATTGCGGCACCCGCCGCCGCCGCAATCAGCACGGAGCGGACGGGCTGGTCGGCGATATAGCGGGTCGTCACCGTGGCGGCCTCGCCGAAGCGTTCCTGGGCGCGGCTGGTGGTCTTCGATGCGGCTTCCAGGCCGCGCTGGACCGCCTGCTGAACGCGCGACGCGATCTGTTCCACCGTCGGCTCCACCTCGCCGCGCAGCTGCCGCACCTTCTGGCCGGTCGCATCGACGGCGTTCTTGGCGTAGGTGCGCGTGCTCTCGGCCGCATCCTGGGCGGCGCCGCGCAGTTCGTCGGCAAGTTGGGAGGGGGTCTTGGCGGTCGAGTTCATGGAGAAGTCCTTGTGGATGGGATGGGAAAGAAGTCAGCCCGCCGGCCGTGGCCGGCGTGCAAAGATGCTAGCGCCTCAACGCCGGCGCAACAGACCCGCGATGAAGCTGGCAATCGTCAGGATGGCGAAGATCACGAACAGGAGCTTCGCAATGCCCACGGCGCCGGCAGCGATGCCGCCGAAGCCGAACAGCGCGGCCACCAGCGCGATGACGAGGAAGACGACGGTGTAGTGCAGCATGGCAGGCTCCTTTCATGCTTGTGCCCACCGGTACCCTGGAGCGGGACCGCAGGTGAAGGCACCTTGTGTTTGCCGATGGCAAGAGCTTAAGGAGCAGGCCCGCCCCGGACCTGTCAGCAGCAGGGTCCGGGGGGCGTAGGAAAGCGGCGAATCGGGCTGCCCGTAGGGCTGGATGCGCCCTTGCGGCGGGCGCCGCCCTACTGCTTGGGCATCACGGCATGCAGACGCGTGCCATGCCCCGGACTGCTGTCCACCGACAGCTTGCCGCCTGCGGCCTGCACGCGATGGCGCATGCCGGCCAGGCCGTGGCTCGCACGTGCGGCCTGCTGCTGCAGGTCGAAGCCCCGGCCGTTGTCGCTGACTTCCACCTCGACATGGTTCTCATAGTCCTTGAGGACGATGGTGGCCTCCTGGGCCTGGGCGTACTTGCCGATGTTGGTGAGGCCTTCCTGCACCATGCGGTAGATGGTGAGCTGGCGCGACTCGTCCAGTTCGACCGGCTCCAGCGCCATGTCGACCTGGATGCCCGAGCGCTCGGCGAATTCGCGGCCGAGGATCTCGAGCGAGGCCACCAGGCCGAGGTTCGACAGCGACGAGGGCCGCAGGTCCTCGATGATGCGCCGCTTGAGGGCGATGCCCGAATTCAGCAACTCGGTCAGGTGGGCCAGGCGCTGGGCGGCATCCGGCGAATCGCCCAGGCGCGACTTGAGCCGCGCCACATCGAGCTTGGCGGCCGTGAGCAGGGCGCCCAGTTCGTCGTGCAGTTCACGGGCCAGGTAGCCGCGCTCGGACTCCCGCACCTCCTGCAGGTGCGTCGCCAGTTCGGCCAGCGACGCCGTGCGGTCGCGCACCTCCAGTTCCAGCGAGTTGCGTTCCCGTTGCAGCGCCTGCTGCTGGCGGTCGTTGGCCTGTTGCAGTGCCGAGGTCTGGCGAAGATAGAGCACGAAGGCCAGCAGGGCCGCCAGGACGATCAGGCCGATGCCCACACGGGCCAGGCCCAGGGCCTGCGAGATCTGCAGTCGCCCTTCCTCGACCGACCGGGTGCTGAACGCCATGAGCGCATCGGCCTCCTGGCGGATGCCCTGCATTTCCTCCCGACCCACGTCCGTGCTGAGCACGAAGCGCGAGGCGTCGGCATTGCCGGTGCTGAGCATGCGCACGGTCAATTCCATTTCGGCCAGCTTGCGCGACAGGTGGTTGCCAAGTGCGGCCAGATGGCTGCGCTCCATGGGCTTGTCGGCATAGAGCATGCGCAGGCGGTCCATCTGCTTGGGCAGTTCGGCGACCGCGAGGTCATAGGGCTCCCGATAGCGGGGGTCGCCCGTGAGCATGAACCCGCGGGTGCCGGTCTCGGCGTCCAGCGTGTAGCGCAGCAGCAGGTGGATGGACAGCCGCGCCTCCTGCGCGCGGCCGATTTCCTCCAGCGCACGGGTCGACCGGTGATAACCCGATTCATTGAAGGCCACGAGCGCGAACGCCGCCAGGATGGCAAGGCTCAGACTCAAGGCTTTCTTCTTGTAAGCCAACAGCGACAGCTTGTGTTTCAGCATGCGTGAGGGGGAATCGGGCCGTCTATTTATTGAATAATGTTTGTCAACGAAAGCTGTGTTGGCGGTGGCAATAAGCCACTGCGACTCGACAAAGGCAACAAATGATCAAGATTGGCATTGTGGACGACCACGCGATCGTCCGGTCCGGACTGAAGCAGTTTTTCTCGGAGCACGTGGACCTGCGTGTGGTGGGGGAAGCCGCGACGGGCCGTGAGGCGATCGAGCTGGTGCGCACCACCGAGCTGGACGTACTGGTGATGGACCTGTCGATGCCAGGGCAGAGCGGCATCGATGCGCTGGCCATGATTCGGGCCAAGGCACCTGACGTGGGCATCCTGATCCTCAGCGGCTATCCGGAGGAGCACTATGCGATGAACCTCATCCGTCAGGGCGCGAGTGGCTACCTCAACAAGGACTGCGACCCGATGGAAATCGTCAACGCGATCCGCACCATCTCGCTGGGCCGTCGCTACATCACGCCCGCGGTGGCCGAACTGCTGGCCCGCCAACTCGACCGCAAGGACGACGCTGCGCCGCATGAGCAACTCTCCGAGCGCGAATTCCAGGTGTTCCTCAAGCTCGCCAAGGGCGAAACGGCCGGCGAAATCGCGAAGACGCTCTCGCTGTCGGTGAAGACGGTCAGCACCTACCGCACGCGCCTGATGGAGAAGATGAATCTTTCGTCCAACAGCGACCTCACCTATTACGCGCTCAAGAACAAGCTGATCGACTGATCGGCAGGGGCCGCGCCTGCAAGGCGCAGCCCTTGTTGCAGACCGCGCCGGGCTTGGCCTCGCGCGGTCTTTTCTTTTTGCGCGGCTCAGTGCGCGGTCGGTTGCTGGGATTGCCACAGGCAATAGTCGACCAGGGCATCGATCTCGTTGGATTTGTCGAAGACTGCGTCGACGCCCAACTGTGCACACCGGCGGCGGATGTCTGGCGTGGCGTAGTTGCTCAGCACCACCACCTTCTGCTGCGGCTTGCGTTCCCGGCAGGCGCTGAGCACACCCAGTCCGCTGCCTTCCTTGAGAAACAGGTCCACGATGGCCAGTTGCCAATCACCGCGATGGTCGCGCAGCCACTGGCGCGCGTCGGTCTCGGTCTCCGCGTAGCCCACTGCGCTCACCGGCGTGAGCTCTTCAAGCGTTCCCACCAGGTTCTCGCGGATGGTGACGTTGTCTTCGACGATGTAGGTGTGCAGTCTGCCGCTCATGATGGGTGAGACGCCGGCCGGGCCCGGGCCGCGCTTGCGGCAACAGGCAGGCAGTGGCGACCCGATGCTGGTACTGGATAGATCGTAGAAGCGCGTCCTGCCGACCCTGCAATCCCGGATGGCCTGTTGCTGTAGGAGCGTGCCGACGATGGCGCCGTAGGTGTCTGCGCACAGGGGGTGCGGCGACCGGCCGACCTGCGGTCGTGGCGCTGCGAATTAAGGTGTTGCCATTCGTTCAATCTGGTCGTGGGCGGTTGGCAAGGCCGTTGGGGCTCGCCGTCAACGCCCGCGCCTTGCAATCAACATGATGACGGCATCCGAGAGGTGGACCATGAAAGGCATTCTGGGTTTCCTGCTGGCGGGCGGTCTGGCCCTGCTTGCTGCATGGGTGGTCGTGCAGGGCGAACCGGGCTCGGCCGAGTTGCACCTGGTGAACGCCGTCACCGCCGATGCCCCGGGCGGGGTGGGCAAGGGCTGGTTGTCGTTCTTCGTCGGCCCTTGAGGCGGACGGCCGCATTCCATGCATCCATCCCCTGCCACAGCCCCCGCTGCCGCTGTACCACCTCGCGGCGGGCGATGGCTGCGGCGCATCCTGATCGCGCTCGCCATCCTGATCGTCGCGGTGGTGTTGATCGTCCTGTTCTTCCCATGGGATGTCCTGCGCGGTCCCATCAATCGCTACGTGAGCGAGAAGACTGGGCGGCGTTTCGAGATCACGCGGCACCTCGATGTGAAGCCGGGCCTGCGCACGGCGCGCATCACGCTCGATGGCATCGAGTTCGACAACCCCAAGTGGGCAAGGGACCCGCTCCTGGTCGGCGCCGACAAGGCCGAGATCGACATCCGCATCTGGCCGCTGCTGCGCAAGCAGGTGGACATTCCCCGGCTGATGTTGAGCGCCCCCCGGATCGGCCTGCAGATGGAAGAGGATGGGCGCAAGACCTGGGCCCTCGAGAAAGGCGACGATGGCGAAGCAGGCCGCGGCACCACGCCGCGGATCGGCGTGCTGCAGGTCGATGGCGGCCATCTCGATTTCCTGGCCAAGCATCTGGGCGTGGACATGCGCGTCGACTTCGCCTTCGATACCCAGAAGGGCGACATGCCCCTTTCCTACCAGATGAAGGGGCGCTACCAGTCCCAACCGCTGAGTGCCCAGGGTCGCACAGGCAATGTGCTGTTGCTCACGCAGGCCGGAGTGCCGCCCTTTCCTTTCGAGATCCACGCCACGGCCGGCGGAACGCGCCTGGACGCAACAGGCAGCATGGCCGCGCTCACCGAACTGGATGGCGTGGATGCCAAGGTTCGGCTGAAGGGCCGCAACCTGGGCGATCTCTACCGCCTGATCGGCGTGGCGCTGCCGGACACCTCGCCCTACCAGGTCGAAGGCCGCCTGCTCAAGACCGGCAAGACCTGGCAGGCGCAGCAGCTGGCGGGCAAGCTTGGGCTGTCGGACATCGGCGGCGAGCTGCAGTTCGAAAAAGGCGCTGCCCGTCCTAAGCTGAGCGGCAAGCTGGCCTCGAAGGTGATGGACATGGATGACCTCGGCCCGCTCATCGGTCTGCCGCCGACTGAGCGCTCGGCCAAGGCCGTCGAGGGCGTGGAGGCGCCCGCCACGCTGGAGAAGACCCGCCGCCGCGGCGCGGACGTGCGGGTGCTGCCGACCGCGCCCCTGGACTTCGAACGGCTTCGCGCCATGGACGCCGATGTGCGCTACACCGCGGAGCGCATCCGCAATGTGCGCGAGGTGCCGCTGCAGCGCGGCAGCGTGCAGGTGGCGCTCAAGGACGGCGTGCTGGAGCTCAAGCCGCTCGACTTGGGCGTGGCAGGCGGCAGCATCCAGGGTGCCGTGCGCATCGACGGTTCGCGCAACCCGGCCGACATCCGCATGGCGTTGGACGTGAAGGCGCTGCAGCTCAATCAGCTGATTCCCAAGGTCGAATCCACCAAGAGCAGCCTGGGTCGGCTGGATGGCCGCATCAACCTGGCGGGGCAGGGGACGTCCGTCGCCAACTGGCTCGGGGCGGCCTCCGGCGATGTGGCAGCCATGACGGGGCGCGGACAGTTCAGCAACCTCTTGCTGGAAATCGCCGGCCTCGACGGGGGCGAGGTGCTGGAATTCCTGCTTCGCGGCGACAAGAACGTGCGCATGCGCTGCGCGGCGCTGGCCTTCGATGTGAACAAGGGTGTCATGAACGGCCGTACGCTCATCTTCGACACCGACGACACGCTGTTCACCGCGACCGGACAGGCGAGCCTGAAGGACGAGACGCTGGACTTCGTCATCCGGCCGCAACCCAAGGACAAAAGCATCCTGAGCCTGCGCACCCCCCTGACGGTACGTGGGCATTTCGGTGACCCCCGCCCGGGCGTGGAAGCTGCACCGCTGGTCGCGCGCGGCGCTGCGGCCCTGGCACTCGGCGCCATCAACCCGCTGCTGGCGCTGGCGGCCACGGTGGAGACCGGGCCGGGCGAGGACGCCGATTGCGCCGGTGCGTTGGCGGAAGCACGCCGGCCCGAATCGAGCGAGGCGGCCCAGGCGGCGGAACGGGCCAAGGCCGTGCGCCGCTGAGCGTTCACCCCTGGCGGTGCATGCCTCCGCAGACGGGGCATTCAGGGTCGCGTCGCACCTGAAGCGTATCGAAGCGGCTCGCCCGGCCGTCGAACATCAGCAGCCGGCCCGTCAGCGTGCCGCCGATGCCGGCAACGAGCTTGAGGGCCTCGTGCGCCTGCAATGTGCCCAAGGTACCCACCACGGGGGAGAACACGCCCATCACCGCGCAGCGTGTCTCCTCGAACTCGGCGTCGGGCGGAAACAGGCAGGCATAGCAGGGACTGTCCGGCTGGCGCGCGTCATACACCGACAGCTGGCCGTCGAAGCGGATGGCCGCACCTGCCACCAGCGGCTTGCGATGGGCGACGCAGGCGGCATTGACGCGGTGACGGGTTTCGAAGTTGTCGCTGCAGTCCAGCACCACGTCGGCCTGTGGCACGAGTTGTTCGAGCAGCGGGCGATCCGCGCGGGCGCGGACCGTGCGGATGTCGATCCCGCGATTGAGCGCCCGCATGGCCTCGGCCGCCGACTCCACCTTCGGCATCCCGACGCGCGCGCTGCTGTGGGCAATCTGGCGCTGCAGGTTGGTCACATCGACGACGTCGTCATCCACCAGGGTGATCCGTCCCACGCCCGCCCCTGCCAGGTACAGCGCCACGGGCGAACCCAGCCCGCCAGCACCGATGACGAGGGTACGGGCGGCCGACACGCGCTCCTGCCCGTCGATGCCGAACTCCTCCAGCAGGATGTGGCGCGAATAGCGCAGAAGGTCTTGGTCGTCCATGGCTCGGCGGGGCGCAGGCGCTTCGACGGTCCCGACAAAGACATCGGCCTCCACGCGGGAGGCCGATGCGTTGCGGAAGCCGGGGCGCCGGGCCTCAGTTTTCCTTTTTCTCTTCCTTGTTTTCCACGATCACCTGCGTCTTGCTGGCGATCACAGGCTGGCCCTTGAGCTGGTTGATCGCCTGCATCAGCGGGAAGTCCTTGTCCGTGCCGAACTCGGGCGTGATCCGTGCCTGCGGCGACTTCTTGGTTTCCTCTTCAAGACGCTTGCGGGCTTCGTCGCGCTGCTTCTCCAGCTCGGGGTCCTTCTTCTCGGGGCCCTGGCCGCTGGAAAGGTGCTTCTCGAGGTCGGCCTCGCGCATGCGCAGCACGGCGAAGGGGCTGCCTTCGGCCGTGTCGTCCACCAGCACGTTGGGCACGATGCCGCGGGCCTGGATCGAGGTGCCGCTGGGCGTGTAGTAGCGCGCGGTGGTGATCTTGAGGCCGGTGTCCGGACCCAGCGGACGCACCGTCTGCACCGAGCCCTTGCCGAAGGTCTGGCTGCCCATCACCGTGGCACGCTTGTGGTCCTGCAGGGCGCCGGCCACGATCTCGCTGGCCGAGGCCGAGCCTTCGTTGACCAGCACCACCAGCGGCACGGTCTTGAGGCCGGCCGGCAGGTTGCGCAGCGGGTCGCTGCCCGAGCGGCGCTGGTAGTCGGCCGGAATCGCCTTGTAGACCTGCTTGCTCTCGGCCAGCTGGCCGTCGGTGGTCACCACCGTCGAGCCCTGCGGCAGGAAGGCGGCCGACACGGCCACCGCCGCGTCGAGCAAGCCGCCGGGGTCGTTGCGCAGGTCAAGTACCAGGCCCTTGAGGTTCGGGTCCTGCTTGTAGATCTCTTCGATCTTCTTGGCGAAGTCGTCGACGGTACGTTCCTGGAACTGCGACAGGCGGATCCAGGCGTAGCCGGGCTCCATCACCTTGCCGCGCACCGACTGCGTGCGGATCTCTTCGCGGGTGATCGTCACGGGGAAGGTGCGGCTTTCGTCCTTGCGGAAGATGGTCAGCAGCACCTTGGTGCCCGCCTCGCCGCGCATGCGCTTCACGGCCTCGCTCAGCGTCAGGCCCTTGACGGCGGTGTCGTCGATCTTGGTGATCAGGTCGCCCGGCTTGAGCCCGGCGCGGAAGGCCGGCGAGCCCTCGATGGGCGAGACGACCTTGACCAGGCCGTCTTCCTGCGAGATCTCGATGCCCACGCCCACGAAGCGGCCCGAGGTGCCCTCGCGGAATTCCTTGAAGGACTTCTTGTCGAAATACTGGGAGTGCGGATCAAGCCCGGCCACCATGCCGGAAATGGCGTCGGAGATGAGCTTCTTCTCGTCCACCGGCTCCACATAGTCGCTCTTGACCATGCCGAACACGGCGGCGAGTTGTTGCAGCTCTTCGAGTGGCAGGGGTGCCAGGGCCCCGCGCGCCATCGTCTGCAGCGAGACGGTGGTGAGCGCGCCGGCGACCGCGCCTGCGGCGACCCAGCCGGTGATCTTCAATTTCTGGCCCATGGGCAGCGTCCTTTCGGGAGACCCGATCCGTCGTTCACAAAATCGGCAATCAATATACGCGGACTTTGGAAGCGCAAATGGCCCCGCGGGTTCCGTCCGTATCCGTGAATCAGGCTTTGCCCTGGGAGGCGACCGCGGCGGCCGCCTTTTCGGCCGCTGCCGCGTCGCCCAGGTAGTAGTGGCGCAGGGGCTTGAGGTCGTCGTCCAGCTCGTACACCAGGGGAATGCCGTTGGGGATGTTCAGGCCCACGATGTCGCTGTCGGAGATGCCGTCCAGGTACTTCACCAGTGCGCGGATCGAGTTGCCGTGGGCCGCCACCACCAGCCGGCGGCCGGCGCGGATGGCCGGGGCCATCGACTCGTTCCAGAAGGGCAGCACGCGCGCGACGGTGTCCTTCAGGCATTCGGTCAGCGGCACCTGCTCGGGGTCGAGCCGGGCGTAGCGCAGGTCACCGCGCTCGCTGCGCGGGTCGGTCGGCTCCAGCGCCGGCGGGGGCGTGTCGTAGCTGCGGCGCCAGACCAGCACCTGCTCGTCGCCGTACTGCTTGGCCATGTCGGCCTTGTTCAGGCCCTGGAGCGCGCCATAGTGGCGCTCGTTCAGGCGCCAGGAATGCACCACCGGCAGCCAGGTGCGGTCGAGTTCGTCGAGCACATGCCACAGCGTACGGGTGGCCCGCTTGAGCACGCTGGTGTAGGCGACGTCGAAGTCGTAGCCCTGTTCCTTGAGCAGGCGGCCGGCCTGCTTGGCCTGCTCGATGCCGGTGTCGGTCAGGTCGACGTCGGTCCAGCCGGTGAAGCGGTTCTCGAGGTTCCAGGTCGATTCGCCATGGCGGATCAGCACCAGTTTATGCATGGGGTCCCTTACGTGTCGCCGGAGTAAAACCGCCATTCTAAAATTGCCGGTTTGCCATCTCGGAAGCTTCCCGTGAAATTCATCCTCGACAACTGGGCCCTGATCCTCCTCGCACTCGGCTCGGGCGGCATGCTGGCCTGGCCGGTGCTGCGCGGTGCGGGCCAGGGCTCGCTCAGCGCCCAGGGCGCGGTGCAGATCATCAACCGTCAGAAGGGCGTGCTGATCGACGTGCGCGAGCCCGAGGAATTCGCCGCCGGCCATGCCGTGGGCGCGCGCAACGTGCCGCTGGCCGAGCTCGAGCAGAAGCTGCCGGGCCTCGTCAAGAACAAGGCGCTGCCGGTGCTGCTGATGTGCGCCACCGGCGCCCGGGCCCAGCGCGCCGTGGCCGCGGCCAAGAAACTGGGCTACGAACAGGCCCAAGCCGTGGCCGGCGGGATGAAATCCTGGAACGAGGCTAACCTGCCCGTCGAGAAGGTGGCCGCCAAGGCCTGAACGCCTTCCGTCCCATCCTGTATTCACCTGCCCACGAGGAAATCCATGCAAGCCGTGAAGATGTACACCACTGCCGTCTGCCCCTACTGCATCCGTGCCAAGCAGGTGCTCAAGGCCAAGGGCGTGGACAGCATCCAGGAGATCCGGGTCGACGCCGACCCCGCGGCCCGCGACGAGATGATGCGCCTGACCCAGCGGCGCACGGTGCCCCAGATCTTCATCGGCGACACCCATGTCGGCGGCTGCGACGACTTGATCGCGCTCGATGGCCGGGGCGGCCTGGTGCCGCTGCTGCAGGGCGCCTGAGGCGCCGCCGGCCGGCCGGGCCGGTCATTGGCACAGGCCATAATCGAAGGCTTTCGCGCCCGCTGACCGCGGGCCTTTTTGTCCCGACACACCTCCAAGCACCATGGCCGACCAACAAGCCGCAGAACCCGTCTTCCAGATCCAGCGCGTCTACCTCAAGGACCTGTCGCTGGAGCAGCCCAATTCGCCGGCCATCCTGCTGGAGCAGACCCAGCCCACCGTCGACATCCAGCTGGGCGTCGAGGCGCAGAACGTCGCCGAAGGCATCTTCGAGGTGAGCGTCTCGGCCACCGTGCAGACCAAGATCGACGACCGCACCGTGTTCCTGGTCGAGGCCAAGCAGGCCGGCATCTTCGAGATCCGCAACCTGCCGGAAGACCAGATGGGTCCCATCCTGGGCATCGCCTGCCCGCAGATCGTCTACCCCTACCTGCGCGGCAACGTGGCCGACACCATCCAGCGCGGCGGCTTCCCGCCCGTGCACCTGGCCGAGATCAACTTCCAGGCCATGTACGAGCAGCAGCAGGCTCAGGCCGCCGGCCAGGGCCTGCCGGCCAACGCCCAGTAATTGCCGGCGACGGCAAACCGGGCAGGCGCCGCCATGCGCATCTGCGTGCTCGGCGCCGGCGCCTGGGGCACGGCGCTGGCCATCAGCGCCGCGGCCCACCCGGCCGGGCACCACGTGGTGCTCTGGGGCCGGGATGCCGCCCAGGTGGACGCAATGGCGCGCAGCCGCGCCAATCCCCGCTACCTGGCGGGCGTGACCTTCCCGACTTCCCTCCTCCTCCAGTCCGGCGACGCCCGGGAGGCCTGGCGCGATGCCGACCTCGTGGTGCTCGGCACGCCCATGGCTGCCCTGCGCGCGCAGCTTGCGGCGTTGGCTGAGGCCGGCTGCACCGCGCCGGTCGCCTGGCTGTGCAAGGGCGTGGAGCCGGCCAGCGGACTCTTTCCTCACGAGGTGCAGGCCGAGGTGGGGCCGCGCTTGCGCGCAGGCCTGCTGAGCGGCCCCAGCTTCGCGCTGGAGGTCGCCCAGGCGCAACCCACCGCCCTGGTGGCGGCGAGCGCCGATGCGGAGGTGCGGGAGCGCCTGGTCGCGGCCTTCCACGGGCCGGCATTGCGGGTTTATGGCAACGACGATGTCACGGGCGTGGAGGTCGGCGGGGCGGTCAAGAACGTGCTGGCCATCGCCACTGGCCTGGCCGACGGTCTGGCGCTGGGCCTCAACGCACGCGCGGCTCTCATCACCCGCGGCCTGACCGAAATGACCCGGCTGGGCATCGCGCTGGGCGGTCGTGCCGAGACGTTCATGGGCCTGTCGGGCCTGGGCGATCTGGTACTGACCGCCACGGGCCACCTCTCGCGCAACCGGCGCGTCGGCCTCCTGCTGGCCGAGGGGCAGACACTGGACGAGGCCGTGCGCTCGCTCGGCCATGTGGCCGAGGGCGTCAACTGCGCCCGGGCGGTGGTGCAGCGGGCACGGCAGCTAGAGGTGGAAATGCCCATCGCAGAGGCGGTTGTGGGCTTGCTGGACGGCCGGCTCAGGCCGGCGGACGCCGTCGCCGCCTTGATGGCGCGCGAACCGGCTCAGGAAATCTGACGGCACCCAGGCGCTGACGGCACCAAGGGGCGCCCCGCCCGTCGACAAGGCCGCCAGGCTCAACTCGGCGCGTACGCCAGCCGCACGTAGATCGGCGCGAAGGCCTCGGCCTGCGTGATCTCCACCAGCGTTTCCTTGCCCAGCTCCAGCAGCGCGATGAAAGTGACGACCAGCACCGGCACGCCGCGCGTGGCGTCGAACAGCGACTCGAATTCGACGAAACGCCTCCCCTGCAGCTGACGCAGCACGATGCTCATGTGCTCGCGCACCGACAGCTCCTCGCGGGAGATCTTGTGGTGCTGCACCAGCTTGGCCCGCTTCAGGATGTCGGCCCAGGCCTGGCGCAGATCGTCCAGGCTCACGTCCGGGAAGCGCGGCTTGAGCGACTGCTCGATGTAGACCTGCGCCTTCCAGAAATCCCGTCCGTAGGTGGGCAGCGCATTGATGGCGGCGGCCTGCATCTTGGCCTGCTCGTACTCCAGCAGGCGCCGCACCAGCTCGGCCCGCGGGTCCTCCGCCTCTTCGCCATCGGCCGTCTTCTTGGGCGGCAGCAGCATGCGCGACTTGATCTCGATGAGCATCGCCGCCATCAGCAGGTACTCGGCCGCCAGCTCCAGGTTGCGGCTGCGGATCTCGTCGACGTAGGCGAGGTACTGGCGGGTGACGCCCGCCATCGGTATGTCGAGGATGTTGAAGTTCTGCTTGCGGATCAGGTAGAGCAGCAGATCCAGCGGCCCCTCGAAGGCCTCCAGGAAGACCTCCAGCGCATCCGGCGGGATGTAGAGGTCGTTCGGCAGCGCGAACAGCGGCTCGCCGTAGAGGCGGGCCAGCGCCACCTGGTCCACCACCTCGGGCATGGCGGCGACCGCGGGGCGGTCGTCGTCGTCCGCGCCGGCGGCAGGCAGCGCGGGGGTGGTGCTCAATGCGACTTCGTCTGGTAGACGTAGGGCTGCTGCGCCACGGCAGCGGCCTCGAACTCGGCCTGGGTCTGGCGGTCGATCTGCTTGTCCCACAGCAGGGCGCGGCCGGCGCGCTGTTCGGCTTCGAGCGTGGGCTTCTGCTCGCGCAGCTTCTCGATGAACTGGGTGGCGTCGGAGGTGTAGTGGGGGCGGCCGAAGATCGACATAGACTGGTGCAGCTTCTTGTGACGGGACGAGGGGCGCGATTTTAACGACGGGGCGATGGGGAACCGATGACCACAGGCAGGACCGCGGCGCGCATCGCCGCCGCATTCACCGCGCTGGCCGCCCTGGCGGGCTGCGACCCGCAGCGCATCGACAAACTGGAAGAGGGCGTGGCCACCGAGGCCGATGTGCGCGCCCAGTTCGGCGAGCCCGAGAACATCTGGGATTCGCCCGCCGGCCGGGTGCTCGAATACAACCGCCAGCCCGCCGGCCGGAAGAACTACATGATCACGATCGGCCCCGACGGCCGCATGAGCGCCCTGCGCCAGGTGCTCACCCCCGAGAACTTCGCCCGCGTGAAGCCGGGCATGCCGATGGAAGAGTTGCGCAAGCTGCTGGGCAAGCCCGCCAAGGTGACGCGCTACGCGCTCAAGCAGGAGACGGAATGGGACTGGCACTGGAACCAGCCGCCCAACACGCCGATGGTGTTCACCGCGGTGCTGAACGACCAGCAGTACGTGCTGCGCAGTGGTTCATCGCAGGACCGCAGCGTCGAGGCGCCGTGACATGAAACCACCCCGTTTGGACTTCCTCACTGCGTGTGGAAGTCCAATCCCCCTCAAGGGGCGCACCCGGCGGCCGGGCCAAGCCCGTTCCGCGGGTGCCCTGGCATGGCCTGCTCCGCGGCCTTTCGACCGGGAGTAGGGCGCCGGTTTCATGCCGTGCGGGTGGCGCGTCGGCGCCGTGGATAACTGATGTTCCGCTGACGGATCTGCGGCGCCTTGGGGTGGGCGCCACCCTTCGCTGTCAACCCGCCGTCGCGGACGCTTCAGTCGTTGCCGCCCGGCAGAACCGCGTCTGCTGCCGCCCCCACAGCCCGGCCGCCCAGCCGCGCGGTGCCGATGGCCGCATCGGCGGCCAGGCCGACGGCGCCGGCCCCGACGCTCACGGCCGTGGCGCCCACCGACACGGCAGCGCTGGCCACGCTGACGACGGCGCAGCCGCCGAGGCCACCCAGGGCGAGGACGGCCAGCAGCAGGCGGGAAATGAGGACGCGGTCCATGGGCGGCTCCGGTAGGGGATGAAGGATGGATCAGCGAGCGCTGCCGAACAGCGCCGCACGGCCGGCGGCCGAGGGCAGTACGCAGGCCACGTCGTGGGCGCAGCCGGGTACGACGGCGAAGCTGCGCGCGCCGGTCGGCCGCAGCACCTGCTGTTCGTAGGCCGCGTAGGCCAGCCCGCGCTGCAGGCGGTAGGGGCCCTGCAGCCGGGCGGCGCAGGACTGGTCGAGCACCCGCGCGGCCGTGCCGCGGCCGGTGCCGCTGTCGAGGGCGCCTTCGAGTCGATGGATGTCGGCCGCGGCATAGCGCGCTCGTGCGTCGGCGGCGCTGCGGCCGAGCGCGGCAGGCAGCTTCCGAGTGCCGTACTTCCAGTCGTCGTAGCCGGGACAGGCGGCCAGCTCGCCCTCGGGGATGGCTTGCCAGCGGCAGTCGGCGTTCAGGTCCGCGCTGTCCGGCGCCAGGCAGCCGTCCCAGTCGGACGTGGCCCCGCCGCCGGCAACGGGCGCCAGTCGCGCCGGGTCGAAATACAGCCAGGTGCCCGGGTCGGCGATCACGTAGCGCACCCGCCAGCCGGACGGCGCGTCGGCCGCGAAGCCGATGCGGTGCTGCAGCATCTGGGCGCCTGCGGAAAAGCCGGCCAGGGTGGCCTCGCGCAGGCGGGGCCAGCGCTGGGCCAAGGCGTCGAGCAGGGTGTCGAGCGCCGCGAAGGAAGAGATCGGCTGGGCGCCGGCCGAATCGCCGCCGGCCAGCCAGCTGCTGCAGGTCCACAGCGCGTCGCCGGGCCGGGCGGCGGGCGTACCCGGCGCCTTGCAGCGGCGAGCCCTCTCCGTCGGCACCTGGAAGAGTGGCGCCACCACCAGTGTGGCCATCTCATGGCCGCTGCCCCGCAGGGCCTGCAGCGCCGCGTCGAAGCTGCGGTTCGCATCGCGCGGATGGCCGTGCATGACCAGCAGCAGCCGCGTGGGCGGCGGCCCGCCGTCACTCACGCCACGGGAGGCGTAATAGGACAGCCGGCCCGCCCCGCCGGGCAGGTCGATGGCCTGAAGGCAGGCGTCGGAAGCCGCCTGGCTGCAGTCCTGTGAGTCCGATGACTGGCCGGCCGCAAGGGCAGGTGCGGTTGCACCCAAGGCGGCAATGAGCATCAGACCGGTTGCGGCTGCGGCGGCGCGACGCAGCAGCCAAGGCATCCGCTGGTGCAGGGCCAGGGTGGGCATGGAGGGTCTTCGTGCGGCGCTGGTGCCAAGCGGGCGTTGTGCGCCCGCTCAGCGCACCCGCATGCCCGGCTGGGCACCCGGCCAGGGCTCCAGCACGTGGATGCCGGGCTGGGCCTTTTCGTCCGCATGGCTGGCGGCCAGCACCATGCCTTCGCTGACGCCGAACTTCATCTTGCGCGGTGCCAGGTTGGCCACCATCACGGTGAGCTTGCCCACCAGCTGCTCCGGCTGGTAGGCCGAGGCGATGCCGCTGAACACGTTGCGGGTCTTGCCTTCGCCCACGTCCAGCGTCAGCCGCAGCAGCTTGGTGGAGCCTTCGACCTTCTCGCAGGCCACGATCTTCGCGATGCGCAGGTCGATCTTGGCGAAGTCGTCGATGGTGATCGTCGGCGCCAGCGCCTCGCCGCCGGGCAGTGCCGGCGCCGCTTCGGCCGCGGGTGCCGCAGCAGGGGCGGGCGGCGTGAAGAGCTGCTCCAGCACCTTCGGGTCCACGCGCGTCATCAGGTGCTTGTAGTCGCCGATGGCATGGCCGGCACCCAGCGCGCGCGCGGCGTCGGCCCACTGCAGCGGGCCGACGTTCAGAAAGGCCTCGACCTGCGCGGCCAGCGCCGGCAGCACCGGCTTGAGGTAGAGCGTGAGCAGGCGGAAGGCCTCGATGCAGGTGGTGCACACGTCGTGCAGCCGCGTCTCCTGGCCGGCCTGCTTGGCCAGTTCCCAGGGCTTGTTGGCGTCCACATAGGCATTCACCTGGTCGGCCAGGGCCATCACCTCGCGCAGGGCGCGGGCGTAGTCGCGGCTGTCGTAGAGCTGTCGCAGATCCTCGGCGCCGGCGCGCAGCATCACCAGCAGTTCCTCGCCGTCGGCGGAAACGGTGCCGAGCTGGCCGCCGAAGCGCTTGGCGATGAAGCCGGCCGAGCGGCTGGCGATGTTGATGAACTTGCCCACCAGATCGCTGTTGACGCGGGCGACGAAGTCCTCGGGGTTGAAGTCGATGTCCTCGTTGCGGCCGTTGAGCTTGGCGGCGATGTAGTAGCGCAGCCATTCGGGGTTCAGGCCCAGGCTGAGGTACTTGAGCGGGTCGATGCCGGTGCCGCGGCTCTTGCTCATCTTCTCGTTGTTGACGGTCAGGTGGCCGTGCACGAAGACGCCGTCCGGCGCCTTGCGGCCGCTGAAATGCAGCATCGCCGGCCAGAACAGCGTGTGGAAGGTGATGATGTCCTTGCCGATGAAGTGCACCTGTTCCAGGTCGGGCTGGGCCATGTAGGCGTCGTAGTCCTCGCCCTTCTTGCCCAGCCAGTTCTTGAGCGAGGCCAGGTAGCCGACCGGCGCGTCGAGCCAGACGTAGAAGTACTTGCCCGGCGCGTCGGGGATCTCGATGCCGAAGTAGGGCGCGTCGCGGCTGATGTCCCAGTCGCCCAGGCCGCCGGTGCCGTCCTCCTTCTTGACCAGCCATTCGCGGATCTTGTTCTGCACCTCGGGCTGCACGTGGCCGGGGGCCGTCGTCCATTCCTTCAGGAAGGCCTCGCAGCGCGGGTCGGACAGCTTGAAGAAGAAGTGGTCGGAGCTGCGCAGTTCCGGCTTGGCGCCCGACAGCGCCGAATACGGGTTGATCAGCTCGGTGGGCGCATACACGGCGCCGCAGACCTCGCAGTTGTCGCCGTACTGGTCCTTGGCGTGGCAGTTCGGGCATTCGCCCTTGATGAAGCGGTCGGCCAGGAACATGCCCTTCTCGGGGTCGTAGAACTGCTCGACCGGGCGCGTCTCGATCAGGCCGGCGGCCTTGAGGTCGCGGTAGATCTGCTGCGCCAGTTCGTGGTTCTCGGGCGCGTCGGTGGAATGCCAGTTGTCGAAGGCGATGTGGAAGCCGTCGAGGTAGGGCTTGCGGCCGGCCGCGATCTCGGCCACGAAGGCCTGCGGCGTGATGCCCGCCTTGTCGGCCGCGATGGTGATGGCGGCGCCGTGGGCGTCGTCCGCGCAGACGAAGTTGACCTCGGCACCGTTCATCCGCTGGAAGCGCACCCAGATGTCGGCCTGGATGTATTCCATGATGTGGCCGATGTGGAACTTGCCGTTGGCGTAGGGAAGGGCGGTGGTGACGAAGAGCTTGCGCGCTGCGGGCATGGATGTCGGTCTCGCGGATGGGCCGGTCGTGTCGCGGCAGGGCGCCGCGCTCTGGCAGGGTCGGGCATTTTAGGTTTGGGGCCGCGTCGCAGCCGTATGCTTGCGGCTTTGCCCGCAGACCCCGAAGGAGGAAGCCCCGTGACCACCCCCCGCATCCCCGCCACCCTGATCTCCGGCGACGGCATCGGCCCCGAGATCATGGAAGCCACCCTGGCCGCGCTCGACGCGCTGGGCTCGCCCTTCGAGTGGGACCCGCAGATCGCCGGCCTGGGCGGCGTCAAGACCTCGGGCGACCCGCTGCCCGAGGCGACGCTCGAGAGCATCCGTCGCACGCGCCTGGCGCTCAAGGGCCCGCTGGAGACGCCCTCCGGCGGCGGCTACCGCAGCTCCAACGTGCGCCTGCGCGAGGCCTTCCAGCTCTTCGCCAACGTGCGGCCGGCGCGCACCATCATCCCCGGCGGGCGCTTCGACAACATCGACCTGCTGGTGGTGCGCGAGAACCTCGAAGGCCTGTACATCGGGCACGAGCACTACATCCGCATCGAGGACGACCCGCATGCCGTGGCCATGGCCACCGGCATCAACACCCGCCAGGGCTGCAAGCACATCCTGCGCTATGCCTTCGACGCCGCGGTGGCCCAGGGCCGCAAGAAGGTGACGGTGGTGCACAAGGCCAACATCATGAAGGCGCTCACCGGCATCTTCCTGGAGACGGCCGAACAGCTCTACGCGGCCGAATACCAGGGCCAATTCCAGTTCGAGACCATGATCGTGGACGCCTGCGCCATGAAGCTGGTGCTCAACCCGTGGCAGTTCGACATGATCGTCACCACCAATCTGTTCGGCGACATCCTGTCCGACCTGGTGGCCGGGCTGGTGGGCGGGTTGGGCATGGCGCCGGGTGCCAACATCGGCGCCGATGCGGCCATCTTCGAGGCGGTGCACGGCTCGGCGCCGGACATCGCCGGCAAGGGCATCGCCAACCCCATCGCGCTGATGCTGGCCGCGGCGCAGATGCTGGACCACGTCAAGCGTGTCGACCTCGCCGACCGTCTGCGCACCGCCATCGACCAGACGCTCAACGTCGATAACGTGCGCACCGGCGACCTGGGCGGCGGTGCCAACACCATCGCCTTCACCAAGGCGTTGGTGGCCCGCATCAAGGGGGGTGCATGACGACCGATCAGAACCTGCCCATCCTTTCGCCTTCCGAGGCGCGGGTGCTCGGCGTGCTGATCGAGAAGCAGCGCACCGTGCCCGACAGCTACCCGCTCACGCTCAACAGCCTGCTGGCCGGCTGCAACCAGAAGACCAGCCGGCACCCGGTGATGGAACTCGCCGAGGCCGAGGTGCAGGACGCGCTGGAAAGCCTGCGCCGCCGCAGCCTGGTGGACGAGAGCAGCGGCGGCCGCGCCATGCGCTACGGCCACAGCACCGACCGGCTGCTGCGGCTGCCCTCGCAGTCGGTGATCCTGCTGGCGGTGCTCATGCTGCGCGGCCCGCAGACCGCGGGCGAGTTGCGCATCGCCAGCGACCGCATGCACAACTTCGCCGACATCTCGTCGGTGGAGGGCTTCCTGGACGAGATGGCCGAGCGGCCGGCCGGCGCGCTGGTGGTCAAGCTGCCGCGCTTGCCCGGCGCGCGCGAGAGCCGCTGGGCGCATCTGCTGTCCGGGCCGGTGGCGGCCGAGCTGATGGCGGTGCCGGCCGCCGGTGCGGCCGCGTCGGTGGCCGGAGGCGATGCCGGCGAGACGGCCGCCCTGCGCCTGCGGGTGGACCGGCTGGAGGCCGAAGTCGCCACGCTCAAGGCCACGCTGGCCAAGGTCTGCGCGGACCTGGGCATCGAGGTGGCCTGAGCGCCGGCCGGCCTCCGGGCCGGTTGCACAACCGCCTGTCGCCGAGCGGACGGCCGCCGCCGGGCTGGCTGCGCTACCTTCCGGTTCCTCCAAGAAAAAGGGCGATGAGCGCCCACCGAGACACCCCATGACGCACCCCGCCGCCCTGGCCCAATGGCACCACCTGGTGCAGACCCACGACAGCGCCGGCCTCTGGGCCCTGCTGGCCGAGGACGCCGTCTTCCACTCGCCCGTGGTGCACACGCCGCAGGTGGGTCGGCCCATCGTCAGTGCCTACCTCACGGCGGCCTTCCAGGTCTTCTTCAACGACAGCTTCCGCTATGTGCGCGAGACGATTGCGGACGACCATGCCGTGCTCGAATTCGCCGTCACGCTCGATGGCATCGAGGTCAACGGCGTGGACATCATCAGCTGGAACGCCGATGGCCGCATCACCCAGTTCAAGGTCATGCTGCGGCCGCTCAAGGCGGTGAACCTGATCCACCAGCGCATGGGCGAGATGCTGGCGGCCCGCAAGGGCGGCTGACGACGGCACGGCGCGGGGCGGGCCGCGGCAGTAGCATGGCGCGCACCGCCATGCCCGGACCGCCGCCATGAACCTCGAATCCGATCCGACCGAGAACACACCGGGCGGCTTCGACCTTCGCCGCTGGCGCGCGCTGGAAGGCGCCTCGCCCGCCCGTGAGCCCTGGCAGGCGCTGCCAGGCCACGAAGTGCGCCGCTCCAGCCAGGGCCTGCCCTGGCCGGGCCTGATGCTGTGGCACCAGGTCGGCCCCGAGGGCGACCTCTACGTGCCGCCCACGGCCGAGCACACCATCCTCGTGCGCCGCGCCATTCCCACCGACCTGCTCCAGCGCCACGGCGCAAGCGTGGGCCGCACCCGTTGGCAGCCGGGGCAGGCCGTGGTCGTGCCCGCGGGCCTGCCCAGCTTCTGGCGCAGCGCCCGGCCGCGCGACAACCTGCACATCGATGTCGCCCCCAGCTGGCTGCACCGCAGCGCACAGGCCGAGGTCAGCCTGCACAGCTGCTTCGGCCGCGACGACCCGGTGCTCGACGGCTTCGCCCGCATGCTGCTCGGGGCGCTGGACAGCCAGGCGGCGCTGCACAGCGGCTTCGGCGAGCATGTGGCGCAGGCCCTGGCGCTGCACCTGCTCAGCCACTATGCCGGCCCGCACCGGGCGTTGCGCGGTGGCGCCTGGCTGCTGCGACGGCAGATGCAACAGCTGGAGGAGGCGGTGCGCGAAGCGCTCGATGCCCACTGGACGGTCGAGCGCATGGCGCGGCTGGTGGGCCTGAGCAGCTTCCACTTCGCGCGCGCCTTCAAGGCCTCGTACGGCATGACGCCGCACGCCTGGCTGAACGCGCAGCGCATGGCGCACGCCGCCCAGCTGGTGCGCGAGACCTCGCTCGACATCGCCGAGATCGCGGCCCGCACCGGCCATCGCTCGGCGCCGCATTTCTCGCAGGTCTTTCGGCGCCACTGGGGCCAGTCGCCCACCGACTTCCGGCGCGGAAGCTGAGCGCTCGCGTCCCTGCCCCCCTCCGGGCTTTCCCGCAGTCCCGCAAGGCGCCGACAGCCGGCGCAGCAAACCGACAGGCCTCCATCGCCGCCCACGGCACAGTGCGCACCGAGCTCGGCAGCGACCAGACCGGGCCTGAAGGAGACCTTGCCATGACCGACCGCCGCCAGTTCACCGCCCGCCTGCTGGGCACCGTGGGTGCCGCCGCCGCCCTGCCACTGTGGCCGCGCCTGGCCTCGGCGCAGACGCCCGAGGTGGTGCGCATCGTCGTCGGCTTTCCGCCGGGCGGCAGCACCGACAACGTGGCCCGACGCCTGGCCGAGAAGCTGCGCGGCGCCTACGCGCCGACCATGCTGGTGGACAACCGGCCGGGCGCCGGCACGCAGATCGCGGTCGGCGCCGTCAAGGAGGCCGCGCCCGACGGCGGCACCGTTCTGCTGTCGCCGCCAGCGCCCTTCAGCGTCTATCCCTTCACCTACCGCAAGCTGCCCTATGCACCGCAGGACGTGGTGCCGGTGGCGATGGTGTGCACCTTCCCGTTTGCCTTCGCCGTCGGGCCCGCGGTGCCGGCCAGCGTCAGGACGCTGCCCGACTTCATCGCCTGGGCCAGGGCGCATCCGGCACAGGCGGCTTTCGGCTCCCCAGCCGCGGGCTCCACGCCGCACCTGCTGGGCAGCCTGCTGGGCAAGATGGCCGGCGTGGACCTGACCCATGTGCCCTACCGCGGCGACGGCCCCGGCCTGCAGGACCTGATGGGCGGCCAGGTGGCGGGCTATTCCACCGTGCTGGGCAGCTACCTGCCCCAACTGCGCTCGGGCCGGCTGCGCCTGCTGGCGGTCAGCGGCAGCGCGCGCAGTCCCTTCGCGCCGGAGCTGCCCACCTATGCGGAGCAGGGCTATGCGCTCGACAACACCGAATGGTTCGGGCTCTTCGTGCCGGCCCGCACGCCGCAGTCCATCATCGACCGGCTGGCGACGGCCGCCCGCGCCGCCGTCGTGCAGCCGGACTATGCGCAGGGCCTGGCCGAATTCGGCATGAGCGCGCAGTTCCTCGGTCCGCAGGAACTGGCGGCGAAACTCAAGGCCGACACCGACTTCTGGCGCGTGCAGGTGCCGCGCATCGGCTTCACCGCCGACTCCTGAAACCCCCGCCGGCAGGCTGTCCGGCGGCATGTCCTCCCCGCCATCCATGACCACTTCCGAGAATCTGCCCACCCCCCTCTGGACACCCGACGCCGCACGCCGTGACCGGGCCCTGATCACCGCCTTCCAGCAATGGTTGCAGCGCGAGAGAGGCCTGCACTTCGAGGGCTACGAGGCCCTGTGGCAGTGGTCGGTTCAGGACACCGAGGGCTTCTGGCGCGCGGTGCTCGACTTCTTCGTGTTGCCCTTCGACCCGCCGCCCGCGCGCATGCTGGAGGACGCGCCCATGCCCGGTGCGCGCTGGTTCCCGGGCGCGCGGGTGAACTTCGTACAGCAGGTGCTGCGCCACGAGGGGCTGGCGACGCCCGCCATCGTCTACGAGAGCGAGGCGGGTGGCTCCGGCGAGATGGCCTGGGCCGAGTTGAAGCGGCAGGTCGGTGCCGTGGCCGCCACGTTGCGCGACCTGGGTGTGCAACCCGGCGACCGCGTGGCGGGCTACCTGCCCAACATCCCGCAGACTGTCGTGGCCTTCCTGGCCGCCGCCAGCCTGGGCGCCATCTGGACGCTGTGCGCGCCCGACATGGGGCCGGTAAGCGTCGGCGACCGCTTCCGCCAGGTCGCGCCCAAGGTGCTGATCGCGGTCGACGGCTACCGCTTCGCCGGCAAGCCCTTCGACCGCCGCGCGCCGCTGGATGAGATCCTGGCCGGGCTGCCCAGCGTGCAGGCCGTGCTCTGGGTGCCCCACCTCGCGACCGATGCCGCGCCGCCGCCGCAGGTGCGGGCCCGGCGCTGGCTGCCGTGGGCCGACGCCCTGGCCACGCCGTCGGCCGTGGCGCCGCAGCCGATGGCGGCGGACCACCCGCTGTGGATCCTCTATTCCTCCGGCACCACCGGCCTACCCAAGCCCATCGTGCACGGCCATGGCGGCCTGCTGGCCAACGGCATGGTCAACATGGTGCTGCACAACGACCTGCATCCCGGCGACCGGGTGCTGTGGGCCGTCAACACCTCGTGGATGGTGTGGAACGCGCACATCATGAGCCTGCTGGGCGGTGCCACCGTGGTGCTCTACGACGGCAGCGTGACGGGCGACGCGCCCGAGCACGACTGGGGCCACCTGTGGAAGCTCGCCGGCCGCACGCGCGCCACCTTCTTCGGTGCGGGGGCGGCCATCCATCAGGCCTGCATGAAGGCCGGCATCGTGCCGCGCGACATCGCCGACCTGGACGCCCTGCACACGCTCGGCTCCACCGGCTCGCCGCTGTCGCCCGAGGCCTGTGCCTGGATGTACGCGTCGATCCGGCCCGACCTGTGGCTCAACGTCGTCTCCGGCGGCACCGACCTGGCCGGCGGCTTCCTGGTGGGCCTGCCCACGCTGCCGGTGTACCTGGGCGAGATGCAGTGCCGCACCCTGGGCGCCCGCGTCGAGGCCTGGAGCGACGACGGCCGCCCGGTGATGGACGAAGTCGGCGAGCTGGTCTGCGTCAACCCGCTGCCCTCGATGCCGCTGTTCTTCTGGGGCGATGAGGACGGCAGCCGCTACCGCGAGAGCTATTTCGATACCTTCCAGGATGGGGCCGGGCGCCCCGTCTGGCGGCATGGCGACTGGCTGCGGCTGGTGCCCCGGCCGGGGGCGGTGGGCGGCGTCATCTACGGCCGCTCCGACGCCACCATCAACCGCCAGGGCGTGCGCATGGGCACGGCCGAGTTCTACCGCGTGGTGGAGCAGTTGGAGGCGGTGGCCGACAGCCTGGTGGTGGACCTCGAATACCTGGGCCGACCGTCGTGGATGGCCTTGTTCGTCCAGCTGCGGCCCGGCATCGAGCTCGACGAGCCGCTGCGCCAGCGCATCCGTCAGGCGCTGCGCACCGGGCTCTCGGCCCGCCATGTGCCGGACGAGATCGTGCCCGTGGCGCTGGTGCCGCGCACCATCACCGGCAAGAAGCTGGAGCTGCCCGTCAAGAAGCTGCTGCTGGGGCAGCCGCTGGAGAAGGTGGTCAAGCGCGATGCGCTCGCGCAGCCCGCGGCCATCGACTGGTTCGTGGACTTTGCGCAGCAGTACCTGGCGCGCTCGTCCTCATAGCTCCCTTGTCCGACACCGGGCGCGTGGTCGGCTCCCTACGATGCATGTTGGGGAGAGAGTCCGGGGTGCCGTCGCCATGATCCACAACAACGCCAGAGCGACCTGACCCGAATCCGCCGGTGGCCAGATGCTGCCGGTCATTCGTCAGGAAGGGTCTGGCCATGTCGGACAGCGCACGCAAGCAGGGCCCCACCACGGGCGGGCGGGAGCAGACCCGCAAGCTGGAAGAGGAAGGGCGCCTGGCGCCCGGTGGCCGTCGGCGTCAGCCGGCGCAGTCTCAGGATGCGAACCTGCCGCGGCCGCACGACCCTGGTTGCCACGATGGCGAGAAGGTGCCGCACGACCGCGAGCCCGGCGCCCACCCGGCCGCGCGTGGCCGCGATGCACCGGTGGATGTGCGTTGAACGTTGTCGAATTTCTTCCAGCCCGGCATCGCACGTCGAAGCGGAGATCCAAATGCCGTGGCTGAAGGTGTTGCACATCAGTGCGGTGATCCTTTGGTGCGGCGCCTTGCTGTACCTGCCGCTGGCCACCGCGGCCGCCTCGCGCGCGGCAGGCCGGCGCCCCGCCGCCCTGGGCGAGCGGCAGGACGAGATCCTGCGCGCCCTGTTCATCTGGGTGGCCACCCCGGCCGCGCTGCTGGCCATCGGCTCGGGCACGCTCATCTTCGTCGTGCAAGGCACGCTGGGGCTGTGGCTGTTGGCCAAGCTGGTGCTGGTCGGCCTGCTGGCGCTGGGGCATGCCAGCTTCGGCCTGCTGATCCTGCGCGTGGAGCGCGGCCAGTCCGCCCGGCGTGCGGCGCTGCTGGTAGGGGCACTGCTGCTGCCGCTGCTGCTGGCGATTGCGTGGCTGGTGCTGCGCAAGCCCGGGCTGAGCGGGGCGCTGCCGTGAAGGTGGGGCCCATTCGCCAAGCCCCTGCGCCTGCTGGGCAACTGCCGCCGCACGCGGGCGCCGGAGGGTCCCCCTCAGGTCATGTCCACCGCAACGCCCTTCTCGTACACCAGCCGCCCGCCCAGGTAGGCCGCCAGGGCGATGAAGCCGGCCGTGAACAGCGTGATGCCGGCGCCCCAGGGCCACAGCCACTGGGCCGGATCTTCCGCGCGCCAGCGCAGCGCCCAGTTGAGCGTGGCCAGCGACAACATCATCACCGCGACGATGGCGTGACCCCAGGCCGTCACCAGCCGGCGGATGCGCCTGACCGTCAGCAGGTCGATCAGCCCCGCCACGCTAGCGATCCAGCCGCCGGCCGCGCCCACGCCGGCCAGCCACAGGCCGGCGCGGGCCCAGAACGGGTCCTGCGTCCACCACCAGGCGCCGTCCGTGCCCACCAGGCCGATCAGCGCGGCCACTGGAAAGTGGATCAGCATGGGATGCAGCGGATGGCCGGCGATGGCCGCGCGGCTGCGGATGGGCTCGGGCAAGGTCGGGCTCGGAGGGGTGGCACTCATGCGCCCATTGTGGGCATCGGCCTGCTGCCGCTCCTCGGCGGATGCCGGGGGCCGCTGTCGGTACTCGACCCGGCCGGGCCTTCGGCCGACGCCATCGCGCAGGTGTGGTGGTGGATGTTTGGCGTCGCGGCGGCGGTCTGGTTGCTGATGATCGTGTTGGGTGCGCTGGCCATGCGCGCCGGCCGTGACCGCAGCGGTGGCAAGGGCGAATGGCCGGGCGTCGAAGAGGGCGAACATCGCTCCGGCCGGGAGGCACGTCGGGCCGAGGACGGCGCCCGCCAGCGCCGCATCGCCCGCCGCTGCCTCGTCGGCGGCGGCCTGCTGCTGCCGGGCGTGGCGATCACGGCCCTGCTGCTCTTCGGCTCGCCCGCCGGCTTCCACCAACTGCCCTGGCCCGGTGCGGCCGCCGCCCCATTGCGGGTGGAGGTGACCGGCCACCAGTGGTGGTGGGAGGTGCACTATCCCGACACCGGCCAGCGCCTGCGCAACGAGCTGCGCCTGCCCGCCGGCCGCGCGGTCGATGTGCACACCCGCAGCGCCGACGTGATCCACGGCTTCTGGGTGCCACGGCTGGGCGGCAAGCTCGACGCCGTGCCGGGCCGCACGCTGGTCGTGCGGCTGCAGGCGGACCGGCCCGGCACCTACCGCGGCGTCTGCGCGGAGTTCTGTGGCGCCGGGCATGCGCACATGCCGATGGTGGTGCAGGCAATGCCGGCCGAGGACTTCGATGTCTGGCTGAACGCGCCGCCCGCTGCCGCCCGGACGCCAGGGCCACCCGCCGTGGCCGCCGCCGTCGCGCCGGAGGCCCGCCCATGACCGAGCGCGAACAACCCACCAGCGAGGCCACCAACCAGCAGGCCGACGATGCCCTGCACCGCGCCCTGCACGAGACCTGGCGCAACCCGACCGGCTGGCGCGTGCTGGCGGCGGTCAACCACAGCACCATCGCGCAGCGCTTCATGCTCACCGGCGGCGCCTTCTTCCTGATCGCGGGGGTGCTGGCCATGCTCATCCGCGCGCAGCTGGCGCTGCCGCAGCACGACTTCATGGGGGCCGAGGCCTATGCCCAGGCCTTCACGATGCACGGCACGCTGATGATGTTCCTCTTCGCCGTGCCCATGCTGCAGGGCATCGCAGCCTACCTGCTGCCCAAGATGATCGGCGCGCGCGACCTGGTCTTTCCGCGGCTGTCGTCTTTCGGCTACTGGTGCTACCTGTTCGGCGGCGTGATCTTCACCAGCAGCCTCGCCTTCGAGCTGGCGCCC
The DNA here is from genome assembly GCF_003350475.1 of Pseudacidovorax intermedius. Classification (GTDB taxonomy): domain Bacteria; phylum Pseudomonadota; class Gammaproteobacteria; order Burkholderiales; family Burkholderiaceae_C; genus Xenophilus; species Xenophilus intermedius. The sequence goes on along the minus strand of NZ_QQAV01000003.1, from coordinate 457,306 downwards.
GACGCGGGCTGGTTCATGTACACGCCGCTGTCCAGCAACGCCTATTCGCCGGGCATCAACTCGGACTTCTGGCTCATCGGCATCACCTTCGTGGAGATCTCCACCATGGCGGCGGCCATCGAGCTGGCGGTGTCGGTGCTGCGCACCCGCTCGGCCGGCATGGCGCTGCAGCGCATGCCGGTGTTTGCCTGGGCCATGCTGGTCACCTCGCTGATGATCGTGATCGGCTTTCCGCCGCTGATCCTCGGCTCGCTGCTGCTGGAGCTGGAGCGCGCCGCCGGCTGGGCCTTCTTCGACCCCACGCGCGGCGGCGATCCGCTGCTGTGGGCGCACCTGTTCTGGCTCTTCGGCCATCCCGAGGTCTACATCATCTTCCTGCCGGCCACGGGGCTCATCTCCACCATGGTGCCGGTCTTCGCAGGCCGGCCGCTGGTGGGCTACCGCTGGGTGGTGGCCTCGCTGATCGGCATCGGCTTCCTGAGCTTCGGCCTCTGGGTGCACCACATGTTCACGCTGGGCATTCCGGCGCTGGCGCAGGCCTTCTTCTCGGCGGCCAGCATGCTGGTGGGCATTCCGACGGCGGTGCAGATCTTTGCCTGGCTGGCCACGCTGTGGACCGGCCGGCCGCGCTGGGAGGTGCCCATGCTGTGGATCGCCGCCTTCCTGGTGGTCTTCGTGGCCGGCGGCCTGACGGGCGTGATGCTGGCGCTGGTGCCCTTCAACTGGCAGGTGCACGACACGCATTTCGTGGTGGCGCACTTCCACTATGTGCTGGTGGGCGGCATGCTGTTCCCACTGCTGGCGGGGCTCTATTACTGGCTGCCGCACATGAGCGGGCGCATGCCCTCGAAGCGGCTGTCGCGGGCGGGCTTCTGGCTCACCGTCATCGGCTTCAACGGCACCTTCCTGGTGATGCACTGGACGGGCCTGCTGGGCATGCCGCGGCGCGTCTACACCTACGAGCCGGGCCTGGGCTGGGAATGGCCCAACCTCATCTCCTCGGTCTTCGGTTTCGTCATGGCCTTCGGCGTGGTCACGGTGCTGCTGGACCTGGTGCTGCACTGGCGCCTGGGCCGGCGGGCCGAGGTCAACCCCTGGAAGGCCGACACGCTGGAATGGGCCACGGCCACGCCTGCCGAGGCCTACAACTTCGCCAGCCAGCCGGCGGTGCACACGCGGCATCCGCTGTGGACGCGGCCGGGCCTGCCCGCCGAGATCGCCGCCGGCCGCCACGCGCTGGCCCGCGGCGTGGCGGCGCGCGAGACGCTGGGCAGCAGCCCCGTGGCCGCACGGCCCACCGAACTGATCGTGCTGCCGGGCAACAGCTGGCTGCCCTTCCAGGCGGCGCTGCTGATCGCGCTGCTGTGCATCTGCCTGCTGCTCAAGGCCTACGGGCTGGCCGCGGTGTTCGGCGCGGCGGCGGCGCTGGTGCTGCTGCGCTGGTCCTGGGTCAATGGCGACCATCCCGGCTATGGCGCGCCGCATGAGGAAGAAGACGCCGTCACCGAAGCCCACGGCGTGGTGCTGCGCCCGCACACCCATGGCTTCGACGGGCCGGGCCTGTGGGGCATGAAGTTCACGCTGCTGGCCGATGGGGCGTTCTTCAGTTCGTTGCTCTTCGGCTGGTTCTACCTGTGGACGGTGGCGCCGGGCTGGCAGGCGCCGGCACGGCCGCTGCTGGGCCTGTGGCCGCTGCTGGCCGTGACCGGACTGGCGGTGGCGGCGAGCGGGTCGATGGGTGATGCGGTCGCGCGGCTGCGGCGGGGCGAGGGCGGAGGGCTCGCCCTGCGCCTTGTTGCGGCGGGCGGGCTGGCGCTGGGCGCGGCGGCCGGCCTGGTTTTGCTGGGCACCACGCTCGACCTGCGCCCGCGCCTGCAGGCGCACGACGCCATCGTCGCCGTCATGCTGCTCTACCTGGGCTTCCACACGCTGCTCGCGGGGGTGCTGGCGCTGATGCAGGCGGCGCGGGTGCGGGCGGGCCATGTGGGTCTGCAGCGGCCCTACGAGCCTGGCGTGGTGGCAGCCTTCTGCGACTACACGGCAGGGGCGTGCGCGATGGCCTGGCTGGCGTTCGCGCTGGTGCCGCGGGGTTGGGCATGAGGGGCGGGCGGAGCGATGCGCCGGCGCGGGATGGGTATGCCGCGAAGGCCCGACCACCTCCGGACAGTGGCACTGTGCACGCGTCGTCGCTCCCTCTCCCCCAGCCCCTCTCCCGCCAGGGGAGAGGGGAGGAGAGCGGCCCTACTGGGGCGGCGTGGATGCCCCGCTGGCTGTCGCCCGACAGCCCCTGGCAGCTGGCGCTGGGCTTCACGCTGTGGTCGCTCTGGTTCGTGGGGGTCTACGGCGGCGTGTCGGTCGCTTGCGCGGCCCGCTGGGCGGCCGATGCACGCGGGCCGTGGAACGGGGTCAACGGCGCACTGATTGCGGGCACGCTGGCCACCCTCGTCCTGCTGCTGCTGGCCGCGCGCCGCTGCCTGCGCCATGCCCGCGTCCTGCGGGGGCTGGACCCGGCCGGCCCGCGTCGCCCGGCGCGTCCCGCAGACGCCGTGGGCCAGGCCGAGGCCGACGATCCGCCCCCCGGCGAGGTGCCCGAGAGCGCCTTCGCCCAGCGCCGGGAGCGGCGGCGCTTCATCGCCCTGATGGCGGCGCTGCTGCATGGTCTGGCGGCTGCATCCACCGTCTTCGTGGCCTTGCCGCTGCTGCGGCTGCCGCCCTGCCTTTGACCGAACCCGAGGAGTCCCCGTCATGTCGCTCGACCTGATCCGCCTGTGCACCCTCGGCGCCATGCCCGCGCTGCCGCAGGGCTGGTGGTCCGCCTGGAGCCTGGCGCCTGCCATGCTGCTGCCGCTCCTGGCGCTGGCCTTCCATGCCTGCCGGCCGTCGGTGAAGTCGGGCCTGCCGGAGGGTTCCGCCCGTGGCTGGCGGCTCGCGGGGCTGGCCCTGCTGGCGCTGGCGCTGGTCTCGCCCCTGTGCCGCCTCGCCGCCACCCTGGCCGGTGCGCACATGGTGCAGCTGATGGTGCTGGTGGCAGGCTGCGCGCTGCTGGCCGTCGGCTGGGCGCCGCCTCGCCGCAGTTCGCGCATCGCATTGCCGTTGACCGCCGGCCTGCACGGCGGGCTGCTGTGGCTGTGGCATCTGCCGGCCGTCTACGCCGCCACGCTGACCGGCGCCGCGGTGCACTGGGTGGCGACGGCGGCGCTGGCGGTCGCCTCCTTCGCCTTCTTCCACCGCGCCGTGCATGCGCCGGCCCACCGTCGTGGCGCCGTGGTGCTGGCCGTGCTGGCCACGCTGGCGCACACCGGGCTGCTGGGCGCGCTGCTCACCTTCGCCGGCCAGCCGCTCTACGCCCTGCAGGCGCCCGGCGCGCGCGCCTGGGGCCTGGATCCGCTGACGGACCAGCAGATCGCCGGCCTGGTGATGTGGGTGCCCGGGGGCCTGGGCTACATGGCCCTGGCGCTAGGCCTGGCGTTGCACTGGGCTTCTCAGGGCCATCGGGGCCGGCGTCGCGGCGCCCCGGCGGCCCGCGTGTCGGGCAAGCCGGCCGCCCGCCACGGCTGAGGCGGCTTGTCCCTTCCGTAGCAGCGGCCGGCCGCTGCCCCGTAGACTCGCCGCCCAATTGAGGAGCCAAATCCAATGACCGTGACCCCCGAGGGCCTGCTTGACGCGCTCAAGAGCGTCCAGGACCCGAACACCGGCCAGTCCTTCGTGGCGGCCAAGGCCGTGCGCAACCTGCAGATCGACGGCGGCGACGTCGCCTTCGACCTCGTACTGGGCTACCCGGCCCGCAGCCAGCATCCGGCGCTGCGCAAGGCGCTGGTCGCCGCGGCCCGCACCGTGCCCGGCGTCGAGAACGTGTCGGTCAACGTGCTGACCGAGATCACCGCCCATGCCGTGCAGCGCGGTGTGCAGCTGCTGCCGGGCGTGAAGAACATCGTGGCCGTGGCCTCGGGCAAGGGCGGCGTGGGCAAGAGCACCACCGCCGCCAACCTGGCGCTGGCGCTGGCGGCCGAAGGCGCGCGCGTGGGCCTGCTCGACGCCGACATCTACGGCCCCAGTCAGCCCATGATGATGGGCGTGAGCGGCCGGCCCACCAGCCCCGACGACAAGACCATGGACCCGCTGGAAGGCCATGGGGTGCAGCTGATGTCCATCGGCTTCCTGGTCGACCCCGACCAGGCCATGATCTGGCGCGGCCCCATGGCCACCCAGGCGCTGGACCAGCTGCTGCGCCAGACCAACTGGAAGGACATCGACTACCTCGTGGTCGACATGCCGCCGGGCACCGGCGACATCCAGCTCAGCCTGAGCCAGCGCGTGCCGATCACGGGCGCGGTGATCGTCACCACGCCGCAGGACATCGCCTTGCTCGATGCCCGCAAGGGCATCACCATGTTCGAGAAGGTGGGCGTGCCTATCCTCGGCATCGTGGAGAACATGGCGGTGCACGTGTGCACGAACTGCGGCCATGTGGAGCACATCTTCGGCCACGAGGGCGGCAAGAAGATGGCGGCCGAGCGCAACATGGCCTACCTGGGCGCGCTGCCCCTGGCCATGACCATCCGCGAGCAGGCCGACGGCGGCAAGCCCACCGTGGTGGCCGATCCCGAGGGCGAGATCGCCGGCCTGTACAAGGCCGTGGCCCGCCAGGTGGCCATGGGCATCGCGGGCAAGGCCAAGGACTTCTCGTCCAAGTTCCCGACCATCACGGTGAGCAAGAACACCTGATCGTCTGCGGGGCGACGGGCTTCGCGCCGCCCCTCGTCCTTGCAAATCGATCGGCTGCCGATCGATTTGCAAGGAAGCCCGGCGATCATCGGCAGTGGCCGACTTGCCCTGCCGCCTTGCCGACGCATGAACATCCTCGCCTCCCTGCGCTACCTGGCCGCCCTGGCCGAGCACCGGCATTTCGGCCGGGCTGCGGCGGCCTGCCACATCACGCAGCCGGCGCTGTCCAATGCCATGCGGGCGCTGGAGGCCGAGTTCGGCGTGGCCATCGTGCGCCGCGGCCGGGCCTATGCGGGCCTGACGCCCGAGGGCGAGCAGGTGCTGGCCAGCGCCCACCGCATGCTGCACGAGCACGAGCGGCTGCAGCAGCAGTTGCGCAGCGAAGCCGGCCAGCCGCGCGGGCGCCTGCGCATGGCGGCCGTGCCCACGGCCATTCCGCTGCTCAGCCGTTTTGCGGCGCGGCTGCGGGCGCGGCACCCGGGCATCGTGCCGACGGTGCTGTCGATGAGTTCGCTGGAGCTGGAGACGGGACTCGACCACCTCGCCATCGACCTGGCCCTGGGCTACACCGGCCGGCAGGGCCCGGCGGCCAAGGCGCTGCAGACCTGGCCGCAAATCGAGGAGCATTACTTCCTGCTGCGCCGGCCGACCGAAGCGCCAGCGGCCACGATGCTGGCGCGTGGCCAGCCCATCGGCTGGGCCGAGGCGGCGGCGCTGCCGCTGTGCCTGCTGACGCCCGAGATGCACAACCGCGCGATCGTCGACGCCGCCTTCGCCGAGGCCGGTGCGACGGGCGTGGCGCCGGCGGTGGAGACCAACTCCGTGCTCACGCTGGTGCTGGCCGTGCAGGCGGGCGACGTGTGTGCGGTGCTGCCCGGCGCGATGGTCGACACGGTGCGCGGCCAGCCGGGCCTGGTGGCGCAGCCGCTGGTGGGGCCGACCGTGCGCACGCCCTTGGGTTTCATGGCGCCGGCGGCGGTGCGCCCTTCGCGGGCGCTGGAGGCGGCGCTGGGGCTGCTGCAGTCGCAGGAGTGGTTGTCCGAACTGCGGGCGCATGGCGGGGCGCTGGAGGCGTGATGTCCGTGCGTCGTCTCTAAGGAAGTCGCCGTGTTGCCGCCTGACGCCGGACTGCTGGATGCGCTGCGGGCGCTGTGGGAACTGCTGGTGATGGTGGGGCGGTTCTTTCTCTGGCTGTTCAACATCGGGCGCTGAGGGCGGGTTTTGCGATCTGGTCACCCTTCAGGGCCTAGGCTGGATTGCGGTTGCGGGTTGCGGGTTGCGGGTTGCGGGTTGCGGGTTGCGGGTTGCGGGTTGCGGGTTGCCGGTTGCCGGTTGGTGGTTGGTGGTTGGTGGTTGGTGGTTGGTGGTTGGTGGTTGGTGGTGGGACGTTGCCGGGGCGCGCGAGTGGCAGGGGCGCTAACCCGGCAGAGGGCGCCGGCATGCGTGCTCCCGGTGCACGCTCGCGCTGACCGGCTTGGTGCACAGGGCGGGTGCTCGCTCTCCACCGACGTGCTTGGGGTACTGCACGGCGCCGCGAATGGCACCTCCGCACGCACACCGGCACCCTCCGCCTCGACGCTGCGCCCGAACGGCCGGGTTCGGCCGCCCGGATCCTCACTCCGTTCGCCCTGAGCTTGTCGAAGGGCAGAGCGGCGCGCGGCGCAAATGCCCGGCGGTGCTTGAGCCGCTTGCTTGCTGCCCATAGGGGCGAGGCTTGGACAGGCTCAGCCCGAACGGCCTGTGGGTTGATTGGTCCGCCTCGTCCCAAAACGCCAAGACCCCGGGACCAGGACCAGGACCCCGGGACTCCTGGACTCAAGGACTCAAGGACTCAAGGACTCAAGGACTCAAGGACTCAAGGACTCAAGGATCCCACGGCCCTGATGGCCTCAAGCCCCGACGACTTGAAAAGGGGAGGGCTCGCGCGCAGCGTCGAGGCGGAGGATGACGGTGTGCGTGCGGAGGTGCCATTCGCGGCGCCGTGCAGTGCGCAAGGCGCGTCGGTGGAGAGCGGGCACCCGTCTGGTGAGGCAAGCCGGTCAGCGCGAGCGTGCACCGGGAGCGCGCATGCCGGCGTCCTCTGCCGGGTTAGTGCCCCTGCTTCTCGCGCACCCCAACCCCAACTCCGACCCCGGACCCGGACCCGGACCCGGACCCGAATAGGAGGTCCAGAAGCGCACCGACCCCGAACCCGAACCCGACCCCGAACAGGAGACCCAGAAGAGACCCCAACCCCGAGTGCCATTCACGCTGCCAGCCTAGCCCATTCAATCCCTGAATCGCCCCATGTCGCGAAGCAATTTGCGACCGGCACCCCCCGCGCGCACACTCCCGCCGAGACAACTCCAGCGTCACCGGCCGGCCGCCGTCCACGCGCATGCGGCGCGGCATCCGAGCGCCCGGTGCCCGCCCCACGATGGCCCAGATTCCGACCCCACCCGCCGGCCCCGCGCGCGTCCGCAGCGAACGCGTGCTCGCCACTCCCGACGAACTGCGCGACCGACTGCGCCAACTGGGCCGCGCCCCCGCCGAAGTCGCCGATCCGCGCCTTGCCACGGTGCGCGAGATCGTCGCCCGCCACGCCCTGCAGCGCGGCGGCCTGCTGCCCGCGCTGCACGACGTGCAGGACGCGCTGGGCTGCGTGCCGGCCGAGGTCGTGGGCGAGATCGCCCTGGGCTTCAACCTGTCGCGCGCGGAGGTGCATGGCGTCATCAGCTACTACCACCACTTCCGCAGCGAACCCGCCGGCCGCCATGTGCTGGAGGTCTGTCGCGCCGAAGCTTGCCAGTCCATGGGCGCCGACGCGCTCTGGCAGCATGCCTGCGAAGGCCTGGGCCTGCCCGAAGCGGGCGGCACGCGGCCCGACGGCGGCATGACGCTGCAACCCGTCTACTGCCTGGGCCTGTGCGCCCAGTCGCCAGCCGCCATGCTCGATGGCCGGCCGCATGCGCGGCTCTCGCCCGAGCGGCTGGACCGCGTGATGGGCGCCTGCATGGCGACGGAGGTGACGGCATGAACCCCACCACCCTCTACGTGCCGCGCGACAGCGCGGCCCTCGCCGTCGGCGCCGACGAGGTGGCCGCCGCCATCGAACGCGAGACCGCGGCCCGCGGCCTGTCGGTGCGCCTCGTGCGCAACGGCTCGCGCGGCATGCTGTGGCTCGAAACCCTGGTCGAGGTGCAGACGTCGCGAGGCCGCGTGGGCTACGGCCCGGTCGCGCCCGAGGATGTGCCGGCGCTGTTCGAAGCCGGCTGGCTCCAGGGCGGCGCGCATGCGCTGGCGCTGGGCGTGGTCGATGAACTGCCGTGGCTCCAGCGCCAGCAGCGCCTGACCTTCGCGCGCGTCGGCCTCACCGATCCGCTGTCGCTGGCCGATTACGAGGCCCATGGCGGCCTCCTGGGCCTGCGCCGCGCGCTCGCCATGCCGGCCACCGAGGTGGTGCAGCAGGTGACCGACTCGGGCCTGCGCGGACGCGGCGGCGCGGCCTTTCCGGCCGGCATCAAGTGGAAGACGGTGGCCGCGGCCGCGGCCAGTCACAAGTACGTGGTCTGCAATGCCGACGAGGGCGATTCCGGCACCTTCTCCGACCGCATGGTCATGGAGGGCGACCCCTTCGTGCTGGTCGAGGGCATGACCATCGCCGGCATCAGCACCGGCGCCACGCGCGGCTACATCTACGTGCGCTCCGAATACCCCTTCGCCGTGCGCACGCTGCGCGAGGCGGTGGACATCGCCCGCACGGCCGGCATCCTCGGGCCCGACGTGCTGGGCAGCGGCCGGGCCTTCGACATCGAGGTGCGCATGGCTGCGGGCGCCTATGTCTGCGGCGAAGAGACGGCCCTGCTCGAGAGCCTGGAAGGCAAGCGCGGCATCGTGCGCGCCAAGCCGCCGATCCCGGCGCTGTCGGGCCTGTTCGGCCAGCCGACGGTGATCAACAACGTCATCACCTTCGCCTCGGTGCCCATCATCCTGGCGCGCGGTGCGGCCTTCTACCGCGACTACGGCGTGGGCCGCTCGCACGGCACGCTGCCGATCCAGATCGCGGGCAACGTGCGCCGCGGCGGACTGGTGGAGCTGGCCTTCGGCGTCACGCTGCGCGAGCTGCTCGTCGACTGGGCTGGCGGCACCGTCTCGGGCCGGCCGGTGAAGGCGGTGCAGGTCGGTGGTCCGCTGGGTGCCTACGTGCCCGAGTCGAAGTGGGACGTGCCGCTCGATTACGAGGCCTACGCCGCCATGGGCGCGGTGGTGGGCCACGGCGGCATCGTGGTGCATGACGACACGGCCGACCTCTCGCGGCTGGCGCGCTACGCCATGGAATTCTGTGCAATCGAATCCTGCGGCAAGTGCACGCCCTGCCGCATCGGCTCGACGCGCGGCGTCGAGGTCATCGACCGCATCACCGCGCGCGCCGGCACGGCCAAGGCCGAGCAGGTCGAGCTGCTGCGCGACCTGTGCGACACGATGCTGGCCGGTTCGCTCTGCGCCATGGGCGGCATGACGCCGTACCCGGTGCTGTCCGCGCTCGACCATTACCCCGAGGACTTCGGGCTGCAGCCGGCCGACGCCGCGCAGGCCACTGCCGGCGCCGTCGCCTGACGCGCCACCTCCGCACGAAGAAAGAACGAGACCCGCAAGGAGCCCCCGATGCTCGACCACCTCAAGACCACCGACCACGGCACGCCGCTGCGCGAGTCCACGCAGGCAGTCACGCTGGAGATCGACGGCCAGTCCGTCACCGTGCCGCAGGGCACCTCGCTGATGCGCGCCGCCGTCGATGCCGGCGTGCAGGTGCCCAAGCTGTGCGCCACCGACAGCCTGGAGCCCTTCGGCTCCTGCCGGCTGTGCCTGGTCGAGATCGAGGGCCGCAAGGGCTTTCCGGCCTCGTGCACCACGCCGGCCGAGGCGGGCATGAAGGTCCGCACCCAGAGCCCGAAGCTGCAGAAGCTGCGCAAGGGCGTGATGGAGCTCTACATCTCCGACCATCCGCTCGACTGCCTCACCTGCTCGGCCAACGGCAACTGCGAGCTGCAGGACATGGCGGGCGTCACCGGCTTGCGCAACGTGCGCTACGGCTTCGACGGCGCCAACCACCTGAAGGCGGCCAAGGACGAGTCCAACCCCTACTTCAGCTACGACCCGTCCAAGTGCATCGTCTGCAATCGCTGCGTGCGCGCCTGCGAGGAGACGCAGGGCACCTTCGCGCTCACCATCAGCGGCCGCGGCTTCGAGTCGCGCGTGTCGCCAGGCCAGGACCAGCTCTTCATGGAGAGCGAATGCGTGAGCTGCGGCGCCTGCGTCGAGGCCTGCCCCACGGCCACGCTGCAGGAGAAGTCGGTCATCGAGCTGGGCCAGCCCGAGCACAGCGTGATCACTACCTGCGCCTACTGCGGCGTCGGCTGCGCGTTCAAGGCAGAAATGAAGGGCACGCAGGTCGTGCGCATGGTGCCGTGGAAGGACGGCAAGGCCAACGAGGGCCACAGCTGCGTCAAGGGCCGCTTTGCCTGGGGCTATGCCACGCACCAGGACCGCATCACGACGCCCATGATCCGCGCGAAGATCACCGACCCGTGGCGTGAGGTGAGCTGGGAGGAAGCCATCGCCCATGCGGCCTCGGAGTTCCGCCGCATCCAGGCCAAGCATGGGCAGGACGCCATCGGCGGCATCACCTCCAGCCGCTGCACCAACGAAGAGACCTACCTGGTGCAGAAGCTCATCCGCGCGGCCTTCGGCAACAACAACGTCGACACCTGCGCGCGGGTGTGCCATTCGCCCACCGGCTACGGCCTGGGCCAGACCTTTGGCACCTCGGCCGGGACGCAGACCTTCAAGTCGGTCGAGAAGAGCGACGTCATTTTGGTGATCGGCGCCAACCCGGCGGCGGCCCATCCGGTGTTCGCCTCGCGCATGAAGAAGCGCATCCGCCAGGGCGCGCGCCTGATCGTCATCGACCCGCGCGAGACCGAGATGGTCCGTGGCCCGCACCTGCAGGCCGACTTCCACCTGGCGCTCAGGCCCGGCACCAACGTCGCTGTGATCAGCGCGCTGGCGCATGTGATCGTCACCGAGGGCCTGCTGGCCGACGACTACATCGCCGAGCGCTGCGACGAGAAGTCCTTCAAGGCCTGGAAGGACTTCGTCGCCCGCCCGGACAACGCGCCCGAGGCCATGGAGGCCATCACTGGCGTGCCCGCGGCCGTGGTTCGCGGCGCCGCGCGGCTCTACGCCACCGGCAATGCCGAGGGCGTGAAGACCGGCAGGACCGTCAACAGCGCCATCTACTACGGCCTGGGCGTGACCGAGCATGCGCAGGGCTCGACCATGGTGATGGGCATCGCCAACCTGGCCATGGCCTGCGGCATGGTCGGCCGCGAGGGCGTGGGCGTGAACCCGCTGCGCGGTCAGAACAACGTGCAGGGCAGCTGCGACATGGGCAGCTTTCCGCACGAGCTGCCGGGCTACCGCCACATCAGCGACACCACCACCCGCAGCCAGTTCGAGGCCGCCTGGGGCGTGGAGCTCAGCCCCGAGCCGGGCCTGCGCATTCCCAACATGTTCGACGCCGCGCTGGGCGGCAGCTTCAAGGGCCTGTACTGCGAGGGCGAGGACATCGTGCAGTCCGACCCCAACACGCAGCATGTGGCGGCGGCGCTCTCGGCCATGGAATGCATCGTGGTGCAGGACATCTTCCTGAACGAGACGGCCAAGTACGCCCATGTGTTCCTGCCCGGCTCCTCCTTCCTGGAGAAGGACGGCACCTTCACCAATGCCGAGCGCCGCATCTCGCGCGTGCGCAAGGTCATGCCGCCGTTGGCGACGTATGCGGACTGGGAGGTGACGCAGCTGCTGGCCAACGCGCTGGGCTACCCGATGCACTACACGCATCCGCGCGAGATCATGGCCGAGATCGCGGCGCTCACGCCGTCCTTCGCCGGCGTCAGCTACGACAAGCTCGACCAGCACGGCAGCCTGCAGTGGCCCTGCAACGACAGCACGCCCGAGATCGGCACACCGATCATGCACATCGACAAGTTCGTGCGCGGCAAGGGCCGCTTCATCGTCACGCAGTACGTGGCCACCGACGAGAAGGTCACGCCGCGCTTCCCGCTGCTGCTGACCACCGGGCGCATCCTGTCGCAGTACAACGTGGGCGCGCAGACACGGCGCACGCCCAACAACCAGTGGCACAGCGAGGACCGGCTGGAGATCCATCCGCACGACGCCGAGGAACGCGGCATCCACGACGGCGACTGGGTGGGCATCACCAGCCGCGCCGGCGAGACCGTGCTGCGCGCCACCGTCACCGAGCGCATCCAGCCCGGTGTGGTCTACACCACCTTCCACTTCCCGGAGTCGGGCGCCAACGTCATCACCACCGATAGCTCCGACTGGGCCACCAACTGCCCCGAGTACAAGGTCACGGCGGTGCAGGTGGCGCCGGTCACCCAGCCGCAGCAACGCTCGGCCTGGCAGCGCGACTACGCCCGCTTCAATGCCGAGCAGATCGCCCACCTGGAGGCCGCCACCGATGGACGCTGACAACTTGGTGCGCATGGCCAACCGCATCGGCGACTTCTTCGCCGCCCAGCCCGACCGCGAGGAGGCGCTGGTGGGCATCGCCGAGCACCTGAAGAAGTTCTGGGCGCCGCGCATGCGGGCCGACTTCCTGGCAGTGGTGGATGCGGGCGCGCCCGCCCTGCATCCCCTGGTGCGCGAGGCGGTGCAAGGGCATCGCGCGCAACTTGCACCGGTCGCCCGGGTTCAGGGTTAACCCCGGACGCGTGCGATCATCGAACGCACGGGTGCGTTCAGCGAACAGCCACGCACGGGCGACGTTGTAGGCGCAGGCCGCGTCTTCTTAAAGTCGCGGCCGTTTCGGCCACTTTGGGCCGACCCTCGACCTCTTCGTCCCAAGCTCTGCCGCCCATGCGCCGTTCCATCGCCACCGTCTCCCTCAGCGGCACGCTGCGCCAGAAGCTGGAGGCTGTGGCCGCGGCGGGCTTCGACGGCGTGGAGCTGTTCGAGCCCGACTTCACGCACTTCCCCGGCTCGGCCGCCGACCTGGGCCGCATGGCCGCCGATCTGGGCCTGACGATCGACCTGTTCCAGCCCTTCCGCGACTTCGAGGCGATGCCGCCCGAGGCCTTCACCCGCAGCCTGGACCGGGCCGAGCGCAAGTTCGACCTCATGCAGGCCATGGGCGTGCCGCTGATGCTGTGCTGCTCCAACACCTCGCCGCTGTGCGTGGACGCACCGGCGCTGGCCGCCGAACAGCTGCATGCGCTGGCCGACCGCGCCGCGCGCCGCGGCCTGCGCGTGGGTTTCGAGGCCCTTGCCTGGGGCCGCCACACCTCGCTCTACGGCCAGGCCTGGGACATCGTGCGCCGCGCCGACCATCCGGCGCTGGGCCTGATCCTGGACAGCTTCCACACGCTCTCGCTGCGCGACGACCCGGCCGGCATCGCCGACATCCCGGGCGACAAGATCTTCTTCCTGCAGATGGCCGATGCGCCGCTGATGAGCCTGGACGTGCTGCAGTGGGCGCGCCACCACCGCTCCTTCCCCGGCCAGGGCGATTTCGATGTCGTGGGCTTCTACGAGCAGGTGCTGCTGGCCGGCTACAGCGGCCCGCTGTCGCTGGAGATCTTCAACGACGTCTTCCGCGAGACGCCCAACCGCCGCACCGCGGTGGACGCGATGCGCTCGCTGCTGTATCTGGAAAGCCAGGTGCGCGAGCGCCTGACAGCCCGCGCCGCGGCGCCCGAGCCCGACGCCCGCGCTGCCTCGGCCCTGGCGCTGCGCGGCCTGGCCGAGCCGCCGGCCGCGCCGGCCTTCGCGGGCTTTGCCTTCATCGAATTCGCAGCCGACGAGGCCACGGCGCCGCAGCTCGACGTGCAACTGCGCCAGTTGGGCTTCCGCCGCGTGGGCCGTCACCGGTCCAAGGCGGCCACGCTGTACCGGCAAGGCGACATCGCCATGATCGTCAATGCCGAGCCGGCCTCCTTCGCGCGCAGCCGCTTCGAGCTGCACGGCCCCTCGGTCTGCGCCCTCGGCCTGCGCGCCGCGCAGCCGCAGGCCGCGCAGGACCGCGCCGTCGCCCTCTGCTCGCAGCGCCATCGCAGCCCGCTCGGGCCGGGCGAGGTGGAGGTGCCGGCCATCGTCTCGCCCGGTGGCAACCTGATGCACTTCGTCGACGCGGCGCTCGGCCCCGACGGGCTGTTCGCGGCCGACTTCGTGCTGGACGAGGGGCAGGCGCCCGACGCCGGCCTGCAGCGTGTGGACCATGTGGCCCTGGGCCTGAACCTGGACCAGTACGACACCTGGACACTGTTCACCCGCGCCGTGCTGGGCCTGTCGCTGGCCGAGAGCCAGGAGCTGGCCGATCCCTTCGGCCTGGTGCGCAGCCGCGCCGCTGCCGACGCAAGCCGCAGCCTGCGGCTGGTGCTCAATGCCTCGCTCAGCCGGCGCACGCTCACCGCCCGCGCGGTGAACCGACGCGGCGACGGCGGCGTGCACCACATCGCCTTCGCCTGCGAGGACATCTTCGACGCGGTGGCCCGGCTGCGCGCGCGCGGCGTCGCCTTCCTGCCGATCTCGCCCAACTACTACGACGACCTGCCCACGCGCTTCGACATCGAGCCGGCGCTGCTGGCCCGCATGCGCGAGGCCGGCGTGCTCTTCGACCGCTCGGCCGACGGCGACTTCCTGCACATCTACACCCGCGCCGCGGACGAAGGCCTGTTCTTCGAAGTCGTGCAGCGCATCGGCGCCTACGACGGCTATGGCGCCGCCAACAGCGCCGCCCGCATGGCGGCCCAGGCCCAGGCCTGAGTCAGCCGTCGCCTCTTACCCTCATCCGTTCCACAACCACACGCCACACCACAGCGGAGACCTCGCACCATGTCCACCTCTTCCCACGCGCACGAGCCCGAAGGCCGGCGCCAGTCCAAGAAGGCCGCTGCCAGCGGCTGGATCGGCTCGGCACTGGAGTACTACGACTTCTTCATCTACGCCACGGCTGCCTCGCTGATCTTTCCCCAGATCTTCTTTCCCAAGGGCGACCCGGCCATCGCCATCATTGCCTCGCTGGCCACCTACGGCGTGGGCTACGTGGCGCGCCCCATCGGCGCCTTCGTGCTGGGCCACATGGGCGACACGCGCGGGCGCAAGCAGGTGCTGGTGCTGTGCATGTTCCTGATGGGCTTCTCGACCATCGCCGTGGGCCTGCTGCCCACCTACGACCAGATCGGCCTGTGGGCGCCCGCGCTGCTGGTGCTGTGCCGCCTGGTGCAGGGCTTCGCCGTCGCAGGTGAAATCTCGGGGGCCAGCTCGATGATCCTGGAGCACGCGCCCTTCGGCCGCCGCGGCTTCTTCGCCAGCTTCACGCTGCAGGGCGTGCAGGCCGGCCAGATCCTGGCCGCCGCCGTCTTCCTGCCGCTGGCGCACTACATGCCCACCGACCAGTTCAACAGCTGGGGCTGGCGCGTGCCCTTCATCCTGAGCTTCATCGTCATCATCATCGGCTGGATCATCCGCCGCGAAGTGGACGAGACGCCGGCCTTCACCCAGGAAGGCGCCGCCAAGCCGCGCTCGCCCGTGACCGAGGCCTTCAAGAATCACGCCCCCGACATGCTGCGCGTGGTGCTGATGTCGCTGATGAACGTGATCCCGGTCGTGGCCACCATCTTCGGTGCCGCCTATGCGGTGCAGCCGGCCTACGGCATCGGCTTCCACAAGGACGTGTACCTGTGGATCCCCGTGCTGGGCAACATCCTGGCCGTGCTGGTGATCCCGCTGGTGGGCAACCTGTCGGACAAGATCGGCCGCCGCCCGCCCATGATCGTGGGCTCGGTGCTGGCCGGCCTGCTGGCCTTCGGCTACCTGTACGCCATCAGCATCGGCAGCGTGCCGCTGGCCATCTGCATGTCGCTGCTGATGTGGGGCATCGTGTACCAGGGCTACAACGCCGTGTTCCCCAGCTTCTATCCGGAGCTGTTCCCCACCCGCACCCGCGTGTCGGCCATGGCCATCTCGCAGAACGTGGGCACCGCCATCACCGCCATGCTGCCGGCCGTCTTCGCCGCCGTGGCGCCTCCCGGCTCCACCAACATCTGGCTCACCGTGGGCGCGCTGGCCTTCGGCATCACCGTGATCTCGGCCGTGGCCTGCTACACGGCCCGCGAGACGTATCGCCTGGCGATGAACGACCTGGGCAAGCCCGAAGCGGCCCCGGTGCCCGAGGGCGAGTACATGCGCCTGCGCGACGAGGCGCTGGCCCAGGCGGCGCGCGCCTGATCGGCCGCAAGCCCCCGCACGGCGTGCGGCGGGCGGATGGCTCCACCCCGCCGGCCGTGCAGGCTGGGCACAATCCCGAGGCCGTGGTGCTGCCAGCGCCGCGGCCTTTTTTCATGGGTGCGACGCGTGCCGACAGGGCGGCGGCGCCCGCCCGCCGCGGCGGCATCCGTCCGCCCCGGCCATCGCGCCAACGATCGCCCGCCTGCTTCATCCCGCCATGTCCGACACCGCCACCGAACCGCTGCTGCCCTCCCTCGTGCGCCTGCCCGTGCGCGTGCAGGGCGAGGCCGGGCTGCCGCCCGAAGGCGTGGCGCGCGAGGACGTGCTGGCGGCCGAGGTGCCGGTGGCGCTGGTCTTCAACGGCATCTCGCATGCGGTGATGATGGCCACGCCGCAGGACATCGAGGACTTCGCCCTGGGCTTCGCACTGAGCGAGGGCATCCTCGACGCGCCCGGGGACTGCCGCGGCATCGAGGCCGAGGCCATCGACGCGGCGGCTGCAGGTCTGCCCGACGGCATGCCCGGCATCGAGGTGCGCCTGGAGATCGCAACGCGTGCCTTCGAGCGCCTCAAGGGCCGCCGCCGCAGCTTGGCCGGCCGTACCGGCTGCGGCGTGTGCGGCGTCGAGAGCTTCGCCGCGCTGGACCTCACGCCCGTGCCCTTGGCCACACCGGATTGGCTGGCGCAGCTGGACTTGCCCACCGTGCTGCGCGGCTTCGCGCAGATGCCGCCGCGCCAGCGCCTCAATGCCGAGGCCGGTGCCATCCATGCCGCCGCCTGGGCCACGCCGGACGGCACGGTGAGCGATGTGCTGGAGGACGTCGGCCGGCACAACGCGCTCGACAAGCTCATCGGCCGCCTGGCCCGCGAAGGGCGGCTGGGCACGCCGGGCTTCGTGCTGCTGTCCAGCCGCGGCAGCCACGAACTGGTGCGCAAGTGCGCGCGGGTGGGCATCGCGGCGATGGCCACCATCTCCGCGCCGACGGCCATGGGTGTGCAGATGGCCAAGGCCAGCGGCGTGCGGCTGTGGGGGCTGTGCCGGGCGCCGCGCGGGGTGCTCTACACGCCCTGAACGGCCTGCGCCGTCACCCCTCTCCCCAAGCCCTGTCCCGCAAAGGGAGCGGGAACAAAAGCCTATGCGCCGCGCCAGCGCCAGGATTCAGCCCAGCGCCAGCACCGCCTCGGCCGCCGCATCGATATCGGCCGCCCCAAGCGCCCCTACCTCCACCGACCGCCGCGTGGCCCAGGCATGGAAGTGCTTCGCCTGCGAGCGCTCGTAGTGCGGGTCATAGTGCAAGGCCATCAGCTCGGCGAAGAGCAGCGGCAGCGCGCCCTCGCGCGCCCACTGCTGCCATCGCTGCACCGTCTCCTTGCCCTGCATCTCCTTGAGCGCGCCCAGGCGCTCGGCCAGCGCCTCGCGGTCGTCGCCCAGATAGGCATAGTCGGTGAGCAGGTAGGCCAGGCGTGCCTCGGGCGTGGCGCGGATCTCGATGCAGTCGGCCGCACGCATGCGCTCCACCAGCGGTTGCGGCACCGACAGGCGGCCGATGCGCGGGCTTTCGCCTTCCACGTACAGCGGGCGTGTCGGATCGCAGGCTTCGAGCGCGGCGGCGATGCGGGTCTCGAACTGCTTCTGCGACGGCTGCGGCACGCCGGGCCAGGCGCCCAGCAGCGATCCCTTGTGGCAGGCGGCGGCTTCCAGGTCCAGCACCTGGGCGCCGCGTCTGGTCAGGGCCTCCAGCACGCGGGTCTTGGCGCTGCCGGTGGCGCCGACGATCACGCGCAACTGGATTGCGGGCACCAGCTGGTCGATCTGCGTGACCACGTGCTTGCGGAAGGACTTGTAGCCGCCGGCCAGCTGCTGCGCGTCCCAGCCCACCAGGCGCATCCACTGCACCATGGAGCCGCTGCGCAGGCCGCCGCGCCAGCAGTAGACCAGCGGCTTCCACTTGATCGGCCGCTCGGCCATCACCGGGCTCTGCAGGTGCCGCGCCAGGTTGGCGGCAACCATCGCGCCGCCCACGCGGCGGGCCTCGAAGGCGCCCTGCTGGTGGTAGAGCGTGCCGACGATGCGGCGCTCCTCGTCGTCGAGCACCGGGCAGTTGATGGCGCCGGGAATGTGGTCCAGCGCGAATTCGGAAGGCGAGCGCGCATCGATGACGGTGTCGAAGGCGTGGCGGTCTTCCGGGCGGACGGGGCGGGGCTGGCTCATGGGGCGCGATTGTCGGTGGGCGCTCCGGCGCAGGGGCGTGCGGGGTGATGCTGCGCGGCGCCAGGCGGTTCAGGGCGGCCGGAGGGGGCCGCTCAGGCGCCCCAGCGCCGCCGCACCCAGCCGCTGGCGCCGTCCACTCCCGCCACCAGCGCGAACATGCCCAGCAGCACCGTCATCGACTGCGCCTGCTGGAAGATCGACAGGTGGAAGTACAGCATCTGCCCCAGACCGCCGCCGCCCACGAAGCCGAGCACGGCGGCCATGCGGATGTTCATCTCCCAGCGGTAGAGGCTGTAGGCCAGCCATTGCGGCGCCACCAGTGGCAGGCTGGCATAGCCGAAGGCGGCGATGCGGCCGGCGCCGGCCTCGCGCAGGGCGCGTTCGGGCGCGGGCGGCGCGTTCTCCAGCGCCTCGGCGAAGAGCCGGCCCAGCACGCCGGTGGTGTGCAGCGACAGCGCCAGCGCGCCGGCGAAGGGACCGATGCCGGCGGCCAGCACCATCAGTGCGGCCCACACCAGCTCGGGCACGCTGCGCAGCAGGTTGAGCACGAAGCGCGCGGCCTTCTGCAGTGGCCAGCCTGCGCGGCCCGAGCCCGGCAGCGCCAGCATCGCGCCCGCGGCCATGGCCAGCACGGTGCCCAGCGCCGACACGGCCAGGGTCTGGAGCGCGCCATGGGCCGTGCGCGTCAGGAAGTCGGGCGACAGTTCGGGCGGGAAGAACTCGGCGATGAAGCGGCCCATGTGGCCCATCGACTCGGCCGACACCAGCGCCGACAGGTCCAGCCCCAGCCACACGAAGCTGGCGACGATGGCGGCCAGCACGGCCAAAAGCACGGCGCGGCAGCGCCAGCAGGGTGCGGGCTGCGGGGGCAGGGCCTTGGCGACATTGCCGTTCATGCCAGCAGCCTCCGCAGCCCATTCGACAGCGCATCCGCGAGCAGCACCAGCGCCAGGAAGACCAGCAGGATGCTGCAGGCCTCGCCGCCGTTGAGCATCTTCATCGACTGGTCCATCAGCTGGCCCAGGCCGCCGGCACCGACGAAGCCCATGACCACCGAGGCGCGCACCGCACATTCCCAGCGGTAGACGGTGTACGAGGCCAGCTCCTGCGCCGCGTTGGGCAGCAGGCCGTAGGCCAGGGCGGCGGCGCGGCTGCTGCCGGATTCGAGCAGTGCCTGGGCCGGCCGGTTGTCCACCGACTCCAGGATCTCGGCATACACCTTGCCCAGCATGCCGCCGTAGGTGACGGCCAGGGCCAGCACGCCGGCCGCCGGGCCCAGGCCCAGCGCACGAACGAAGAGCAGCGCCCACACGATCTCGGGAATGGCGCGCAGGCCCATCAGCAGCAACCGCGCCGTGCGGCGAACGATGCCGCCGCGCAGCCGGCCCGGACCGGGACCGAGGCGCGACACCGACAGCGCCCGCGTGGCGACGAAGGCCAGCGGCACCGCGATCACGAAGGCCAGCGTGGTGCCGGCCGTGGCCATGGCCAGCGTCTCCAGCGTGGCGCGACCGAGCAGGGCCAGGAAGTCGGGGGCCAGCGACGGCGGCCAGAAGGCGGCGAGGAAGCCGCCGATGACGGCCAGGTTGCCGCTGGTCAGCAGCTGCCAGGGCTGGAACTCGGACAGCTGCAGCGTCGGCCAGGCGATGGCCAGCGCCGCCAGCGCGCCGACCACGCGGCGGCGTGCGGCCGGGTCGCGCAGTGGTGGGGCGGCGACGACGGGCGCCGAGGCCGGCGAGGCGGCAGTGATCGTGCGGCTCGTCATCGGCAGCCTGACACAGACAGAGTAGGCCGCGACGTCATCGACCGGCCGGCGGCAGAAAAACGGAGGTCGGCGTCATTGCAGAGTGAGCGCCATGCGGCTCTTGTCCTCATCGGCAGCCCGAGGGAACGAATGCTGTGGCCGGCGGCATCACCGATGCAGTCTCGTCGGCGGCGGGCAGGCCACCTTCCGCGGCATACAGCGCGGAAAGCCGCTCCGGCGTGACCTCGCCCGCCGGCAGATCGAACAGCACGCGCCCGGCCTGCAGGCCCACCACGCGCGGGAACCAGCGCAGCGCCAAGTCCACCGCATGCAGCGAGGCGCACAGCGTCGCGCCGGTGGCCTCGCTCTGCGCGGCCAGCGCGCGCAGGGTGGTGTCGGCCAGCGTGGGGTCGAGGGCGGAGACGGGCTCGTCGGCCAGCAGCAGGTCGGGCCGCTGATAGAGCACCCGCGCCACGGCCACGCGCTGGAACTGCCCGCCGGAGAGCCGGTCGCAGCGCTCGAAGAGTCGGTCCTCGATGCCGACCTGCGCCAGTGCGGCATGGGCGCCCTGCAGGTCGCCGGGCCGCAGCAGCGAGCCCAGCGCGTGCAGCGTGGACCACTGTCCCAGCCGACCCGACAGCACCGCTGTCACGGCGCGAAGGCGTGGCGCGATGGGTGGCTGCTGGTGCACGGTGCCGATGCGCGCGCGCAAGGCGCGCAGGCGGCGGGCATCGGCCTGCCAGGGCGATTCGTCCAGCAGCGTGACATGGCCGGCGCTGGGCCGCAGCGCCGCGCCCAGGATGCGCAGCAGCGTGGTCTTGCCCGCACCCGAGGGGCCGATGAAGGCGATGCGCTCGCCCGGCCGCGCGGCCAGCGTCACGCCTTCGAGCGCCCGCTGTCCGTTGGGATGGACCAGGCCCACGCCTTCCAGTGCAAAGCTCACGCTGCGCCTTTCAGGGGGACTTACTTGATCAGGCCGGCCGACTTGCCGGCGGCCTCGATGCCGTCGTAGTTGGACGACTGTGTGGGCACGAACTTGCTGGCGCGCTGCAGCTGCATGATTTCCTTGTGCTCGGGCTTGGCCGGGTCGAGCTGCAGGAAGGCGTCGGTCAGCTTCTTGGTCAGCGCCGGGTCCAGGCCGGGGCGCACCGTCCAGTTGTAGTCGAAGTAGGGCGGCGTGGTGGCCAGCACGCGCACCTTGGCGGCGTTGGGGTTCTTGGCCTCGACCAGCTTGTCCCACACCGAGGCGTTGAGCACGCCGGCCTCGGCCCGGCCCGCGGCCACGAAGGCCACGGTGGCGTCGTGCGCGCCGGAGTAGGCGACGGTCTTGAAGTCCTTCTCGGGGTTGATGCCGTCCTTCAGCAGGAAGAAGCGCGGCATCAGGCTGCCCGAAGTCGAAGAGGGTGCGCCAAAGGCGAAGGTCTTGCCCTTGAGGTCGGCGAGGGTCTTGGCGCTGCTGTCGGCCGGCACGATGAACTTGCTGGTGAAGGCCTCGTCCTCGGCGCGCTGCACGATCGGCTTGGCGCCGCCGTTGGTGCGGATCTTGGCCTGCACGTAGGTGAAGCCGCCCAGCCAGGCCAGGTCGATCTTGTTGGTGGCCAGGCCCTCGACCACGGCCGCGTAGTCGGTGACGGGCGTGAACTGCACGTTCATGCCGGTCTGCTGCTTGAGGTATTCGCCCAGCGGGGCGAACTTGCGCTGCAGCTCGGTAGGCGCTTCGTCGGGAATGGCGGAGACGCGCAGCGTGCCGGTCTGGGCATGGGCCGGGAGCGTGCCGAAGGCGGCGGTGGCGAGCAGGGCGGCCAGGGTGGCGCGGCGAGAGAAGGTCATGGTGTTGGCCTCGTTGAAAAGACAGGATGGCAAGGAGAGGAATGGGGGCGCTTCGATAATCCGACGCTCACCCTACAACGCCCTCAGGAGAACACTGCAATGCAGCAGCAGCGACCGATGAACCCGCTGGCGCCGATGCGCCTGACCAGCTTCTCGCACGGGGGCGGCTGCGGCTGCAAGATCGCACCGGGCGTGCTCAGCGAGATCCTGCGCAGCAGCGGCGCGGGCCTGATTCCGCCGGCGCTGATGGTGGGCATCGAGACGGCCGACGATGCGGCGGTCTATCGCTTGAACGACGAGCAGGCGCTGGTGGCGACCACCGATTTTTTCATGCCGATCGTGGACGACCCCTACGAGTTCGGCCGTATCGCCGCAACCAATGCGATCAGCGACGTGTACGCGATGGGCGGCCGGCCGATCCTGGCGCTGGCGCTGGTGGCGATGCCGGTCAACCAGCTGCCCGTCGAGGTGATCGGCGACATCGTGCGCGGCGGGCAGGACGTGTGCCGTGCGGCGGGCATTCCGATCGCGGGCGGCCACACCATCGATTCGGTGGAGCCGATCTATGGCCTGGTGGCGCTGGGGCTGGTGCACCCGGACCGCGTGCGGCGCAACGCCGATGCGCGGCCCGGCGATGTGCTGGTGCTGGGCAAGCCGCTGGGCGTGGGCGTGCTGTCGGCGGCGCTCAAGAAGGAGAAGCTGCCCGAGTCGGGCTACCGGCAGCTGATCGCCAACACGACGAAGCTCAACACGCCGGGGCCGAAGCTGGCTGCTCTGGAGGGCGTGCATGCGATCACCGATGTGACGGGCTTTGGCCTGGCCGGCCACGGGCTGGAGCTGGCGCGGGGCGCGGGGCTGCGGGTGGTGATCGAGTGGCCGCGCGTGCCGCTGCTGGAGGGCGTGGCGGCGATGGCGGCCGATGGCTTCGTGACGGGGGCGTCGGGGCGCAACTGGGCGGGCTATGGGGCCTCGGTGTCCTTGTCTGCCGGCCTGCCTGACGTGACGCAGGCCTTGATGACCGATCCGCAGACGGCGGGTGGGTTGCTGGTGAGCTGCGCGCCGGAGGCGGTCGATGCGGTGCTGGGCGTGTTCCGCGAGGAGGGCTTCGAGTCGGCGGCTGTGATCGGTCGTTGCGAGGCGGGACCCGCGGGGTTGGTGGTCGAAGGCTGACGGCCTGGCTTGTGGACGCGCGTGTGTGGCTTCAGTCGGGCCTGCGCGTTCGACAAGGTCCGCCTGGTGCGGGGCACCCGCGGGCGTCGCCCACAGGCTGCGCCGCTCGCTGAACGCTCGCGGAACCTGCGGTGCTCGCCGGCTGAGCGCGCGGCATAACTCGCTGCGCTGCCGCAGGCAGCTCCGCTCAGACAAATGCCGCGAGTCAGAAGGAACGGCCCGCGGAGACCGCGGGCCTCGCTCATCCGGCTGCGCGCCTCGGCGCATCCTGAGGGCGCCACCCGCGGGCACCCCGCACAAGGCTCCGCGGTGTGCGTGGGACGGGCTCCCCTTCGGGATTGCCCGCCGGGCGCGGCCTGGGGTCGGCGCGTTGGTGTTGCTCCTCTCCCCTCTGGGGAAAGGCTGGGTGAGGGGCCAGCGGCGGTGGATGCGCTGCATGTGAGCCACCGCCCGGGCCCTCACCCCAACCCTCTCCCAGAGGGAGAGGGAGAAAGAGCGGCCCTCATCCTCAACTTGGACTTGCAGCAAACCTGATTCCGCTACGCCTTTCGGGGGACAGCCGCCGTCGCGAGCGGGCCGAGGTCGCTCTTGCCCTGCCTGGAATTCCTCGAGTCTTTTGGGGTGCAGTGGCCGTAGCGAGCGGCCTGAGGTCGTGCCGAGAAGCGCAGCCGTACTCCGGTACGGCGAGCATCGCAGGTGCGAGATCAGGACGCGCAGTAGGGCAATGCGCCCCAAAAGGGCGGAGGGGAGAGGGAGTCGAACCCTCCCAGCGACGCGTGGCGCCACCCACCGGGTTTGAAGCCCGGCCGCCCCACCAGGGACGTTTCCCCTCCGAATGGGCGACCGCTGCGCGGCGCCCACGGAATGCTGTTCTGCGCGGTCCCGCCGCTGCCTCGTCGCCTTGGCCGCCGACCCTGCCGCTTTCGCGGCCGGCACTGCACGCCGCTTCATGCGCCCCGCCCCCCGAACATCGCCGTGTCCGGCCGCAGCAGATGCGTGTCCTTGACGCGCCGCGTGTAGCCCACGCGGTCGAAGAACTCCAGGATCTGGATCGCGCGCTTGCGGCCGAGGCCGGTGGCGTCGCGGAAGCTGGCGGCCTGCAGGCCGTCCGGGCCGTGGATGCAGTCGCGGGCCAGTGCGGCCAGCCGCTCGACGGTGGGCAGCGGATAGTACAGGTCTTTGACCACCTGGAAGGCCGCGCCACGCCGGGCCAGGCTGGCCAGCGTCTGGCGCACCATGGCCTCGCTGGCGGCCAGGTCCTTGGCCAGGTCGCGCACCCAGGGCGGGTCGAAGCCGCCATCCGCCAGCTTCGGCAGCAGTTGCTGCGCGAGCTTCTCTTCGGCGGCGTTGAGGCGGGCCGCATGGTCGGGCAGGTGCAGCCAGTGGGCGCTGCGCACCAGGCGGCCATCGGCCACCAGCGACTCGACGAGCGCGCGCCACAGGCCATCGTCGGTGCGCGGGCCGGCCAGCCGGCGCAGGCGGCGCGCGTCGGGGCCGATCTCGGCGGGCTGGGCCTCGTGGAAGGCGCGCAGGCGCTCGATGACCTGGGCCTGCAGGGCTTCCAGGTGGCGGCGGGCGATCAGCATGCCGTCGATGCGCAGCGCATCGGCGGGCAAGGGCATCAGCGCGTCCGGGCCCGGCAGGGCCAGGGCGCGGGCCAGGCGGGTGGCATCGAGGCCCAGCGGGGCGGCCTGCAGCAGGCCGTCGATCAACGCAGCGCGGTCCGGCAGGGCCCAGGCCGCCAGTTCGGCCAGGCGCTGCGGCGTGCGGCGGTAGCGCACGGGCGCATCAGGGTCGAGCACGCGCACGCCGGCCACGGTGCGCGTGGCGCTGGCATCGCGCAGCACGCCGCGGTCGCCATGCCAGGCGGCGACGGGCTCGCGCAGCACCAGCTGGGCCAGGGCGGTGTCGCCAGGCGTCAGGGTGTCGCGGTCGAGGAGGGCGATGGAGGCCATCACGTCGCTGGCGCCCAGGTGCACATGCACGGGCGTGCCCGAGCGCAGTGCGTGGGCCTCGCCGGGCCACAGCGTCAGTTGAACGTCCAGCCGCGTCGTGGCGAGGGCGATGGCCGGGTCGCACAGCCAGTCGCCGCGGCGCACCTCTTCCTTCGCCAGGCCCGCCAGGGCCAGGGCGCAGCGCTGGCCGGCGCGGGCCTCTTCGGCCGGCAGGTTCTGCGCATGGATGCCGCGCAGCCGGGCGCTGCGTTCGCCGGGCACCAGCCGCAGCTCGTCGCCGATGCGGGCGGTACCGGCATGCACGGTGCCGGTGGCCACGGTGCCGACGCCCGACAAGGTGAAGGCCCGGTCGGCCGCCAGGCGGAAGGCCAGCGCGTCGTCGTGGGCGCGCACCTCGCCAGCGGCCTGAAGCAGGTGCTGGCGCAGCGGCTCCAGCCCTTCGCCGGTCTGGGCCGAGACCGGGAACAGCGGTGACCCAGCCAGCGGCGTGCCCGCCAGCAGTTCGGCGATCTCGGCGCGCAGCTGGGTGATGCGGGCTTCGCGCTCGGCGGGGTCGATGCGGTCGATCTTGGTCAGGGCCACGCTGCCGCGGTCCAGGCCCAGCAGCGCGACCACGGCCAGGTGCTCGCGCGTCTGCGGCATCACGCTGTCGTCGGCGGCCACCACCAGCAGCGCATGGTCGATGCCGGTGGCGCCGGCCAGCATGGTGTGCAGCAGGCGCTCGTGGCCGGGCACGTCGACGAAGCCCAGGGAGACGTCGCCGGCCTGCAGGTAGGCATAGCCCAGCTCGATGGAGATGCCGCGGCGCTTCTCCTCGGGCAGGCGGTCGGTGTCCACGCCGGTCAAGGCACGCACCAGCGTGGTCTTGCCGTGGTCGATGTGGCCGGCGGTGCCGATGATCATGCGAGGCGCTCGCGCAGGTGGGGCAGCTGTCCGAGCAGGTCGGTGGCTTCTTCCAGGCAGCGCAGGTCCAGCAGCAGGCGGTCATCGGCGATGCGGCCGATCACGGGCAGCGGCAGCTGGCGCAGCGCCTGGGCGAGCTGGTCGAGCGCGCGGCCGGTGCCTTTCTTCGCGACGCCCGCAGGCGCGAGGGCGAGGCCGGCAGAGGGCAGCCGTTCCACCGGCAGCGAGCCGCTGCCGATCTGGCCCTGCAGTGCCACGGCCTCCACCGTGAAGCGCGGTGCCAGGGCCTCGGCCAGCGGGCCGTGCACGGCGCGGGCGGTCGCCTGGATGGCCTCGAGCGGACGCGTGAGCAGGCGCAGCGTGGGCAGGTCCTGTGCCAGCCGCTCGGGGCGCAGGTAGAGCATCAGCGTGGCCTCCAGCGCGGCCAGCGGCAGCTTGCTCATGCGCAGGGCGCGCTTCATCGGGAACTTGCGGATGCGGCCCACGGCCTCCTTGCTGCCGACGATCAGGCCGGCCTGCGGCCCGCCCAGCAGCTTGTCGCCGGAGAAGGTGACCACGTCGCAGCCGGCGGCCAGCTTCTCCTGCGGCAGCGGCTCGCGCGGCAGGCCGTAAGCCGCCAGGTCCACCAGCGAGCCACTGCCCAGGTCGGTGGCCACCGGCAGGCCGCGCGCATGGGCGATGCCGGCCAGCACCGATTCGTCGACCGACGCGGTGAAGCCCTGCACGGCGTAGTTGCTGGTGTGCACCTTCAGCAGCAGCGCGGTGCGTTCGGTGATGGCCTGCTCGTAGTCGCGCGGATGGGTGCGGTTGGTGGTGCCCACCTCCACCATGTGCGCGCCGGCCGAGGCCATGACGTCGGGCATGCGGAAGGCGCCGCCGATCTCCACCAGCTCGCCGCGCGAGACGATCACCTCACGGTCGCGCGCCAGCGCGCCCAGCGTCAGCAGCACGGCGGCTGCGTTGTTGTTGACCACCGTGGCGGCCTCGGCGCCGGTCAGGGTGGTCAGCAGCTCTTCCACCACCGTGTCGCGGTCGCCGCGGCCGCCGGTGGCCAGGTCGTATTCCAGGTTGTTGGGGCCGGCCATCAGCCGCAGCAGATGGGCCAGGGCCTCGTCGGCCAGCAGCGCGCGGCCGAGGTTGGTGTGGATGACGGTGCCGGTGAGGTTGAGCACCCGCTGCATGCGCGGCGCCAGCCGGGCCTGCACGCGCTGGAGCAGTGCGGCCTGAAGCGCGGCGGGCTGTACTTCCGCGCTGGGCAACTGGCCCGCGATGGCACGCGGGCGCAGGGCATCGAGCAGGGCG
The DNA here is from genome assembly GCF_003350475.1 of Pseudacidovorax intermedius. Lineage (GTDB taxonomy): Bacteria > Pseudomonadota > Gammaproteobacteria > Burkholderiales > Burkholderiaceae_C > Xenophilus > Xenophilus intermedius. The sequence goes on along the minus strand of NZ_QQAV01000003.1, from coordinate 430,173 downwards.
CGCGCCTCGCCGGCCACCAGTGTGTGGCCGTGGGCGGCGATCAGGGATTGCGTGTCCGGGGCACGCAGCAGTCGGTCGACGGCGGGCAGATCCTGGGGACTTGCCTTGGAGCCGTGGACCACGGACTCGTCGGGCATGGCCATCAGCCGCCTCCGCCGTCGTCGGGTGGGTGATTGGCCGCGGCTTCGGGCTCGGGGTCGCCGAAGAGCAGCATCAGGTTGTGGCCGATGCGCTCGTGGCCGGCTTCGGTCACCAGCAGGTCCAGCGGCAGGCTGGCAAGGTCGTCGGCCGTGGGCTCGACCTCGGGGTCGCGGTCCATGGCCACGAGCTTGAGGTAGTGGCCGCACTCGTCGCAGCATTCGGCGCGCACCGCGCCGGGCTTGAGGCCCACCGGCCGCTCGGGCACGGCCTCGCCCTCGGGCTCCAGCGACTCGTAGTGGATGCCCTTGGTGCTCTCGCAGTGGGCGCACTTGATGCGCACGTAGTGCCACTGGGTGCTGCACAGCGCGCAGTGCAGGTAGCGCACGCCGGCATCGTCGGCGCCGATGCGGATCACGCCGGCGGTGGGTGCGCTGCCGCAGCAGGGGCAGCGGGTGAGCGGCTCGGTCACGCCGAAGGCACGCAGCGCGCCGTGCTGCTCGGCCGTGGCGATGGCGATGTGCGTGAAATAGACCTGAAGGCCGGCCGCCACCAGCGGCGCGGTGCCCAGGTCCAGGCCGAACATGATGCCCTGCGTGATCAGGCCGGCCTGGCGTTCCAGCCAGTCGCTGTCGGCATCGAGCACGCGCTGCACGGTCTCGCGCGCGGGGCCTTCCGGCAGGCGATCCCGCAGCGGCCCCAGCACCTGCCGGAGCACGGCGCGCCAGGCTGGGTCGCGCGGCCACAGGTCGGCCGGCAGGGGCGGGCGCAGCGCCTGCGAGGCGGCCTCGATGGCGGCCAGGTCGGGCAGCTTCACGTCCGGGTGGTGCTGCAGCGCCTCGTGCTGGGCCTGCGCGATGTCGGCCACGAAGAGCAGGTAGTCGCGCATCGGATGGCCGGCGGCCAGCTGGCGCAGTCGCAGGCCGCGGTCGGCGAAGACCGTGGCGCGCTGCGGCAGGCGCAGGAAGGGCACCCGCTGGCCGGCCTGCATCGCGATCTGCTCGGGTTCGAGCACCCGCGTGCTGGCGAAGAAGGCGGCGGGGTGGCTGGGTTCGGTCATCGGGGGCGAATGCTAGAGCATGGCCGTGTCAGGGCGCATGCCAGGGGTATCCCGGAGCGGGCGTTGCAGAAGAACGAACCCCACGGCCCGGATGCGGCGCCGTGGGGCGGAGGGTGCGCGCCGGGCCGGCGCGCGAGGGCTGCGACAGTGCTCAGTCGCGTCCCGTCATCTCGCGATGCCACACCGGATGGTTGAGCCGCGCCCAGCCTTCGGTGACGGTGCCGCGCGTCATGGCCCGCATGGTGCCCTTGACCCAGATGGCGGCGTACACATGCATGATCACCGCCAGCACCAAGAACACGGCCGAGGCCGCATGCAGCACCACCGCGATGCGGCGCAGCGTGATCGGGAAGTAGTGCACGAACCACGGACTCCAGAACAGGAAGCCCGTCGCCAGCAGCACCAGCAGCGACAGCGCCATGACCCAGAACACCAGCTTCTGGCCCGCGTTGTACTTGCCCACTGGCGGCATGTGCTCCTTGTGGCCGGCCAGCATCTGGCCCGAGCGCTTCATCCATTCGACGTCGTTGCGGTCGATCAGGTTCTCGCGCCAGAGGCCGAAGAACATGAAGACGAAGCCCAGCACCATCAGCAGGCCCATGAAGGGATGCAGGATGCGCGTCCACTGCCCGCCGCCGAAGAGGTTGGTCAGCGGAAACAGCGCGGGGTGGAAGAAGGCCAGGCCCGAGAGGGCGGCGCAGAAGAACATGACGACGATGAACCAGTGGTTCATCCGCGTGCCGTCCTTGTAGCGGCGCAGGTAGACACGGCTCATGGCTGGGCTCCTTCACGGCGGTCTGCGACGGGTTTCTCGATGACGACGACCTCGCCGTCATCGGCAACGCCATCGGCATCCTTGTCTTCCTTGGCCTCGACCGGCCCCACCTTCATGTAGTGGAAGAAGCCGCCGATCACCGCGCCGGCCATGGCCAGCAGGCCCAGCGGCTTGGCGATGCCCTTCCAGAGCGAGACCAGCGGGCTGATCGTCGGATCCTTGGGCAGGCCGTGGTAGAGCTCGGGCCGGTCGGCATGCTGCAGCACGTACATGACGTGCGTGCCGCCAACGCCTTGCGGGTCGTAGACGCCCGCATTGGCATAGCCGCGCTCCTTGAGGTCGACGAGGCGCTCGGCGGCGTACTCGTGCATGTCCTCCTTCGTGCCGAACTGGATGGCGCCGGTGGGGCAGACCTTGGCGCAGGCCGGCTCCAGGCCCACGCCCACGCGGTCGGAGCACAGCGAGCACTTGTAGGCCCGGTTGTCCGCCTTGTTGATGCGCGGCACATTGAAGGGGCAGCCCGTGACGCAGTTGCCGCAGCCCACGCAATGCTCGCTGATGAAGTCGACGATGCCGTTGGTGTACTTGACGATGGCGCCGGGCGCCGGGCAGGCCTTGAGGCAGCCCGGGTCCTCGCAGTGCATGCAGCCGTCCTTGCGGATCAGCCATTCGAGCTTGCCCTCTTCGGGCTCGACTTCCGAGAAGCGCATCACCGTCCAGGAGGCCGGCGAGAGGTCCATCGGGTTGTCGTAGGTGCCGTGGGTGGTGCCGACCTCGTCGCGCAGGTCGTTCCACTGCATGCATGCCACCTGGCAGGCCTTGCAGCCGATGCAGGCGGACACGTCGATCAGCTTGGCCACCGGCTGCACCTGCGGCTGGTGGCGCACCACGGGCGGCTGCACCGTGGTGGCCGAGCGCTTGGCGATGTCCAGGGATTGGAGTGAAGACATGGGTGCGCTCCTTCCCTAGGCTTTTTCGATGTTGACGGTGAAGGACTTGTATTCGGGCGTCTGCGTGTTCGCATCCCCCACGAACGGCGTCAGCGTGTTCACCAGGTAACCCGGCTTGGCCACGCCCACGAATCCCCAGTGGTTCGGCAGGCCGACGGTGTGCACCGTCTTGCCGTCCACCTGCAGCACCGAGATGCGCTTGGAGACCAGCGCGACGGCCTTGATGTAGCCGCGCTTGCTCGACACCTTGACCCAGTCGCCATTGGCGATGCCCTTTTCCTTCGCCAGCACATCGCTGATCTCCACGAACTGCTGCGGCTGGATGATGGCCGAGGTCATGACGTTCTTCGTCCAGTAGTGGAAGTGCTCCGTCAAGCGGTAGCTGGTCGCCACGTACGGGAAGTCCTTGGGCACGCCCAGGCGCTCCAGGTCGCCCTTGAAGATGCGTGCCGCCGGGTTGGCCCGCGCCACCTTGTTGTTGGGGTGAAGCGGGTTGTTCTCCAGCGGCGACTCGAAGGGCTCGTAGTGCTCCGGCAGCGGCCCTTCGGCCATGCCGGTGGGCGCGAACAGGCGTGCCACGCCCTCGGCGGTCATGATGAAGGGGCGCACCGCGTCCGGGTCGGCCGGGTTGGCGTCGGGGCGGATGTCCGGCACGTCGGCGCCGGTCCACTTGGCACCGTCCCAGAACACCAGCGGGCGCTTGGTCACCCAGGGCTTGCCGGTCTTGGGGTCGGCGGAGGCGGCGTTGTAGAGGACGCGCCGGTTGGCCGGCCAGGCCCAGGCCCAGTCCTGCACCATGCCGATGCCGTAGGGGTCGGCATTGCCGCGGCGCGCCATCTGGTTGCCCGCCTGCGTCCAGGCGCCGGCATAGATCCAGCAGCCGCTGGCCGTCGAGCCGTCGTCGCGCAGCAGGCCGAAGCCGGCCAGTTGTTCGCCGGCCTTGGCCAGAACCTTGGTCGGATCCTTCGGGTCGGTCAGGTCCGACAGCGCCTTGCCGTTGTATTCCATCGCCAGCTCTTCGGGGGAGGGCGAAGTCGGAATCTTGTAGTTCCAGGCCAGGTTGACGATCGGATCCGGGAAGGCGCCGCCCTCCTTGGCATAGGCCGCGCGCAAGCGCGTGAACAGCTGACCCACGATCTCGGTGTCGGCCAGCGCCTCGCCCGGTGGCTCGGCGCCCTTCCAGTGCCACTGCAGCCAGCGGCTGGAGTTGGTGACCGAGCCGTTCTCCTCCGCGAAGCAGGTGGAGGGCAGGCGGAACACCGTGGTCTGGATCTGCTTGGGGTCGACGTCGTTGTGCTCGCCGAAGTTGCGCCAGAACTCGCTGGTCTCGGTCATCAGCGGATCGATGGTGACCAGGAACTTGAGCTTGGACAGGCTGCGCACGATCTTGTGCTTGTCCGGGAAGGAGCCGACGGGGTTGAAGCCCTGGCAGATGTAGCCGTTGAGCTTGCCCTGGTCCATCAGCTCGAAGGCCTGGAGCACGTCGTAGAGCTTGTCGATCTTGGGCAGGTAGTGGAAGGCCCAGTCGTTCTCCTTGGTGGCCGCCTTGCCGAACCAGGCCTTCTGCATGCTGACGAAGAACTTGGGGTAGTTCTGCCAGTAGCTCATCTGGTTGGGGCGCAGCGGCTTGAGGGCGCGGGGCTTGTAGTAGTCGTCCAGCGTCTGCTCGGTGTCGCGTGCCAGCGAGAGGTAGCCGGGCAGCGAGTTCGACAGCAGGCCCAGGTCCGTCAGGCCCTGGATGTTGCTGTGGCCGCGCAGCGCGTTCATGCCGCCGCCGGGTGCGCCGATGTTGCCCAGCAGCAGCTGGACGATGGCGCCGGTGCGGATGATCTGCGAGCCCTGGCTGTGCTGCGTCCAGCCCAGCGCATACATGATGGTCATGGTGCGGCCGGGCACCGCGGTACTGGCGATGTACTCGCAGACCTTCAGGAACTTGTCCTGGGGCGTGCCCGTGATGCGGCTGACCATCTCGGGCGTGTAGCGCGAATAGTGGCGCTTCATGACCTGCAGCACGCAGTTCGGGTCCTGCATGGTCATGTCGACCTTGGCATTGCCCTGCTCGTCGAGCGCGTAGCCCCAGCTCTTGTTGTCGTAGCTGCGCTTCTCGGCGTTGTAGCCGCTGAACAGGCCGTCCTCGAACTTGTAGTCCGGGCCCACGATGAAGGGGGCGTTGGTGTAGTTGCGGACGTACTCGGTCTGGATCTTGTCCTGGCTCAGCAGGTAGTGGATGACGCCGCCCAGGAAGGCGATGTCGGAGCCGGCGCGAATGGGCGCGTAATAGTCCGCCACGGCGGCCGAGCGCGTGAAGCGCGGGTCCACCACGACGAGGCGTGCCTTGTTGTGCTTCTTGGCCTCGATGACCCACTTGAAGCCGCACGGATGCGCTTCTGCGGCATTGCCGCCCATGATCAGGACCAGATCAGCGTTCTGGATGTCCTGCCAATGGTTGGTCATCGCACCGCGGCCGAACGTCGGGGCCAGACTGGCCACCGTCGGTCCGTGTCAAACGCGGGCTTGGTTGTCGAAGGCGAGCATTCCGAGCGAACGGAATGCCTTGTGCGTGAGATAGCCGGTTTCGTTGGAGGAAGCCGAGGCGCAGAGCATCCCGGTCGAGATCCAGCGGTTGACCACCTGCCCGGCGGCATTGGTGGCCTGGAAGTTGGCGTCGCGGTCGGCCTTGAGCAGTTGGGCGAGGCGGGTGAAGGCTTCGTCCCAGCTGACTCGCTTCCATTCGGTGCTGCCGGGCTCGCGCACTTCGGGGTACTTCAGCCGGTTGGGGCTGTGCACGAAGTCGAGCAGGCCGGCGCCCTTGGGGCAGAGCGTGCCGCGGTTGACGGGATGGTCCGGGTCGCCCTCGATGTGAAGGATGGAGGCCTTCACGTTCTTGGCCTTGTCGCCCAGGCTGTACATCAGAAGGCCGCAGCCCACGGAGCAGTAGGTGCAGGTCTGGCGCGTCTCGGTGGTGCGGGCCAGCTTGAACTGGCGGGTCTCGGCCAGCGCGGCGGTGGGCGAGAAGCCCAGGGCCACCAGGCTGGAGCCGACCAGGCCGGCACCGCTGACGCGGAAGAAATGGCGGCGGTTCATGTCCATGACCGAACCTCCTGCAATGACACGGGTTTCGTGGGCTTCATCGTGGGTCGCGCTGTGATGCGTCTGTCGTGGGAATTCTTCGGGCCGCCGCCGGGGTGCTCTTCAGTTCTTGGGCGCCGCACCGTCGCCGCTGGACGGTGCCGGTGTGGGGCCATCGACGGTGTGGCCGCCAGCCGCCTGGCCTGCCGCCACCCCGCCGATGGCCGAACTGCCTTCGGCCGGGCCCTTGTGGGCGCCGGAGTCTACGCCCGCATGGGAGGGCGCGGGGTTGATGCCCTGAGGTGTCCCACTGGCGCCGGAGGTTGATGCGGCGGTGGGCGTCTCGGCCTTGGGTTTGGGGTCGCAGCCGGCCAGCAGGCCGCCCGCGGCGGCGAGGGTGGCAATGGCGAGGGCGGATCGGGCGAGGGCGTTCATGGGCTTCCTTGGACGTCGTATCGGTTGGGCCGCCATGGTTGCAGCGCCCGCCGCATGGCAGCGTCGGAGGACGCCGCGTCCGCCGGACCATCATGGCCGCCGGCCGCCCGGATGCGCATGCGGGAAATCCCTTCGGGATTGCCCCGCATTCCCGCGCGGCTGCAAGCGCTGGGCTATCGTGCGTCACTCCTATGAAAGACGCTCTTTTCCTTGGCTGGCGCACGCTGCGCCGCGACCTGCGTGCGGGCGAGCTGCGCCTGCTGATCGTGGCCGTGCTGCTGGCCGTGGCGGCGCTGACGGCGGTGGGCTTCTTCGCCGACCGGCTCAAGGGCGGGCTGGCGCGCGACGCCCGCCAGCTGCTGGGCGGCGACGCGGTGCTGGTCACGGACAACCCGCCACCGCAGGCGCAAGTGGACGCAGCCCATGGCCAGGGCCTGCAGTCGGCCCTGACCTACGACTTCCCCACCATGGCCCGGGCGCCCGACGACCGCGGGGGCGCGAGCCGGCTGGTGGCGCTCAAGGCCGTGACGGCCGGCTATCCGCTGCGGGGCAGCCTGCGCGTGGCCGATGCCGCCGGCGCGCCGGACGCCGCCACCCGCGACGTGCCCTCGCCCGGCGATGTGTGGGTCGATGCCAGCCTGCTCGAAGCCCTGGACCTGAAGGTGGGCGACACCCTGCTGCTCGGCGACGCCTCGCTCACGATCCGCCGCGTGCTGGTGATCGAACCCGACCGCGGCGCCGGCTTCCTCAACTTCGCGCCGCGGGTCATGATGAACCAGGCCGACGTGGCCCGCACCGCCCTCGTTCAGCCGGCCAGCCGCGTCCGCTACCGGCTTGCCGTGGCGGGCGAGGCGCCGGCGGTCAAGCGCTTTTCGGACCAGGTGCAGCAGCGCCTGGATGCCGGCGATCTGCGCGGTGCCCGGCTGGAGTCGCTGGACAGCGGCCGGCCCGAGATGCGCCAGACGCTGGACCGGGCCGAGAAATTCCTGAACCTCGTGGCCCTGCTGGCCGCACTGCTGTCGGCCGTGGCCGTGGCGCTGGCGGCGCGCGGCTTCGCGGCCCGGCATCTGGACGGCGCCGCCATGCTGCGTGTGCTGGGCCAGCGGCAGCGCACCATCGCCGGGGCCTACGCGGTCGAGTTCGGCGTCATTGGCCTGGGCGCCAGCCTGGCGGGCGTGGCCATCGGTTATGCGGTGCACCATGTGTTCGTGCGCCTGCTGGCGGGGCTGGTCGATGGCGACCTGCCTGCTGCCACGGCATCGCCCGCGCTATTCGGCGTGGGCATGGGTCTCACGCTGCTCTTCGCCTTCGGTCTGCCGCCGGTGCTGCAGCTGGCGCAGGTGCCACCACTGCGGGTCATCCGCCGCGAGCTGGGTGCGCTGCGGCCGGCGTCGGCGGCGGTGCTCGGCCTGGGCGTGGCCGGCTTCGCGGCCCTGCTGCTGGCCGCGAGCAGCGACCTCAAGCTGGGCCTGATCGCCGTCGGCGGCTTCGCCGGCGCGGTGGCGGTGTTCGCGGTGCTGGCCTGGCTGGCCGTGCTGATGCTGCGGCGTGTGGTGCGCGAAGGCAGCGCACCGCGCTGGCTGGTGCTGGCCACGCGGCAGGTGTCGGCGCGGCCGGTGTATGCGGTGCTGCAGGTCAGCAGCCTGGCCGTGGGCCTGCTGGCGCTGATGCTGCTGGTGCTGCTGCGCACCGACCTGGTGGACAGCTGGCGCCAGGCCACGCCGCCCGATGCGCCCAACCGCTTCGTCATCAACGTCATGCCCGACCAGGCGCAGGCCTTCCAGGACGCGTTGCGCCAGGGCGGGGTGGCGCAGTACGACTGGTACCCGATGTTCCGCGGCCGGCTGGTGGCCATCAACGACAAGCCGGTCACCCCCGACGACTACAGCGAGGACCGCGCCAAGCGCCTGGTCGACCGCGAGTTCAACCTCAGCAATGCCGCCGACCGGCCGGGCCACAACAGCATCGTGCAGGGTGCGTGGACCTCGGGTGAGGCCGATGCCGTGAGCGTGGAAGAGGGCCTGATGGAGACGCTGGGCCTGAAGCTGGGCGACCGGCTGCGCTTCGACATCGGCGGCGTGACCAGCGAGGGCCGCATCACCTCGACGCGCAAGGTGGACTGGGGCTCGCTGCATGCGAACTTCTTCGTGATGTACCCCTTGGCAGCGATGCCGGCCGAGGTGCCGGTCACCTATCTGGCCGCCTTCCGCGCACCAGAAAAGCTGCCCCCACGCTCCCCCGCTGCGCGAGGTCCGCTGCCCCCCGAGGGGGCGCCTTCCGTCTTGGGGCGGCCCGGCGACGGAAGCGCGAGCTTCGACAACACCCTGGTCCGGCAGTTTCCCAACGTGACCAATGTCGACATGAGCAGCACCATCGCCCAGGTGCAGCGCGTGCTGGACCAGGTGATCCGCGCGGTGGAGTTCCTGTTCGGCTTCACGCTCGCGGCGGGCCTGGTGGTGCTGTTCGCCGCGGTGAGCGCCACGCGCGAGGAGCGGGCGCGCGAGTTCGCCGTGATGCGCGCGCTGGGTGCCCGCGCCGCCCTGCTGCGGCAGGTTCAGCGCGCGGAGCTGGCCGGCACCGGGCTGCTCGCGGGTCTGTTGGCGAGCATCGTGGCCTCGGCCATCGGCTGGGCGCTGGCGCGCTGGGTGTTCGACTTCCGCTGGACGGCCTCGCCGCTGGTGCCGCTATTCGGCGCCATCGTGGGCGCGCTGCTGGCCCTGGGCGCCGGCTGGTGGAGCCTGCGCGAAGTGCTGCGCCGGCCGGTGGCCGCCACGCTGCGGCAGGCGGCCGAGTGAGGGGCGGTTGCTGGCACGCCGGGTGCTAAAGTCCTCGCGCCGTTGGCCGGGGTGCACTCGCGATGGCTCACCCGCTTGCCCATCGTGACTGCTTCCTCTCCCCCGCCCGAGTCCTCTTCAGAAGATTCCAAGCAGGTGCGCGCCGCGCGCCGCGCCCTCGACATCATCGAGCTGGTGGCCGAGGCCCGGCTGCTCAAGCATTCCGACATCGCGGCGCGGCTGGGCATTCCCAAGAGCACGACCACGCTCATCCTCGACACGCTGGTGCGTTCCGGCTACCTGCGGCGCGACGCCTTCAGCCGGGCCTATTCGCTGGGCTCCCGCATCCTCGGCATTGCCGGGCGCTACCTCTCCGAAGCCGACATCGTGCAGATCAGCCAGCCGGTGCTCAGCCGCCTGGTGCTGGACATCGACGAGAGCTGCTTCTTGGTGCAGGCCGAAGGCGACGAGGTGCTGGTGATGTGGCGCGAGGTCTGCCGGCGGCGCCTGACCTACATGTTCTCGCTGGGCGAGCGCGCCTCGATCACCGACACGGCCGGCGGCCTGGCCATGCTGGCGATGCGCGGCATGGCCCAGTGGGCGCCCACGCTGGCGCGCTGTGGCGTGCCCGCGGGGGCAGAGGCCGACGCGCTGCTTGCGCATCTGCGCGAGGTGGCCGATGGCGCCGTCGCGTTCCGCGCTCCGGGCCGCATTCCGGAGGTCGCCTCGCTGGCATTGCCCATCGTCAATGCCATGGGCGTCCCGCTGGCGGCGGTGTCGGTGGCCGTGCCTGCCCATCGGCTGGATGCGCCGCTGCGGCAGCGGGTGGAGGCTGCGCTGCGCACCGCGCAGGCGGACATCGCGGGCCAGGCCCGTGCGCTCGGCCCTCAGCAGCCCAGCGCGTAGAGACCGGCGAGCACGGCGCCGGCGACCAGGCCGCTGCGCAGCACGAAGCCGCGGTTCCACCCCAGCGCGATCTCGCGCGGCGGCACGCCGGTCATGGCGCCCGCCAGCAGCAGCGTGGCGCTCACGGGCGAGACCGTGATGGCCAGCGACCAGCCCAGCGTCAGCGCCAGCGCGTGCGTGAGCGGCGCTGCCAGTGCGGAGGCTGTGCCCGCGAAGACCTGCGCCCAGATCAGCACGGCGATGGTGGGCGCCACCGACAGGGCTGCCACCAGCGGAATGGTGACCAGGCACAGCAGCGGCAGCAGCCAGCCGGGCAGGCCGGTACCGCCCGCGCCCAGGCCCGCCGCATGCGCGACGGCCAGCACGCCCTGGCCGATGAAGATGGCGGCCGAGAAGATGAAGATCTCGCTGCGGGTCTCGGTGAGGACCTCGAAGAAGTGCGACAGTGCCGCCCGCGCGCCGTGGCGGCCATGGCCGTCCTCGCGCTGCCGCGACCGGGACTGCGCCAGCGCCCAGACCAGGCTGAGGGTGGGGATGGTCAGCGTGGCACAGGCCATGAAGCTCCAGCCTGTTGCCGCGTGCAGCGACAGCGTGGCCAGGAAGAGCAGCACGCTCATGCCCAGGATGAGCCAGAGGGCGCGCCGGTCCGAAGGCGAGGCGGGCACCGGCGCGGCGTCCGGGCCGGCGGGTTCGGTGACGACGCGGCGCTCGCTCCAGGTCTCCACGCCCAGCAGGAATGCAGCCACCAGCATCCCGGCGCCGACGAAGGGCAGCACACCCAGCATGGGGAAGGCCGCACTCACGATGGCGAAGCTGATCGCCATGGGCGACCAGGTGGTCGTCATGGCCAGTCCGCGGATCACGGTGGCCAGCATGCCGCGGGCGACCGTGCTGGAGCGCACATGCAGGCCTGCGCGCTCCAGCAGTTCGCCCATCATGGGCACCACGCCGAAGCTGAACATCAGACTCAGCCAGTGGCTGCCGAACAGCACGGTGCCGTGCCGCGCACCGGGGCTGGCGGCGAGCAGGGAGGCGGCGGCGCGGCCCATCAGCGGCGAGCGGCGCATCGGCAGGCGCAGCGTCGCCAGGGCGGCCAGCAGCGCGGCGAACTGCGTGCTCTGCCCCACCGCGGCTTGCAGCACAGGGGCCGGCGCGGGCGCCAGCAGCCACACCAGCAGTGCGCCTGGCACGGCCAAGCCGGCGAACAGCCGCGCCTGTCTGCTGACGCGCGACCAGGCCGCCGCAATGAACACCGCCAGACCCAGCGCGGCGGCCACCTGCCAGGCACGGCCGCCCAGCACGATCTGCAGGATGGTGCAGGCCGCCGTGATGGCCAGGCCGGCCTGGGCCAGGCGCTCGTGTGCCTTGGCGGGGCGCGCGAGCACGGTTGAACCTCCGGCTTCGCCTGCGACGCGGGAGCGCTCGGGAATGGCTGCGCCGCCGCTCACGCCGCTTCGAGGATGTTCACTGCCAGCGGCGGCCAATGCGCCCACACCTCGGTGCCGACGGAAAGCGGGGCCTGGCCGGCGCTCTCCTGCCGCACCAGCAACTGCTGCCCGTCGGGTAGCTGCACGGTGTAGTCCGAGGCATGGCCGTGGTAGATCGCCTGGGTCAGGCGGCCACACACGCGGGCCGAGGTGTCCTGGGCCTGTGGGGCCAGCCGGATGCGCTCGGGCCGCACGGCGATCTCCACCTCGCTGCCCGCGGGCAGCGCGCTGGCCGGCGCCTCGAAGCGCTGGCCGAAGGCGCTGAGCACGCTGCCCTGCGGGCCGGCCTGCTCGAGCCGGGCGCGCACGAAGTTGTCCAGGCCCATGAACTCCGCGACGAAGCGGTTGCGCGGCTTTTCGTACAACTCGGCGGGCGGGCCGACCTGCTCGATGCGGCCGCGGTTCATCACCGCCACGCTGTCGCTGAGCATCAGCGCCTCTTCCTGGTCGTGGGTGACGAACAGGGCGGTGATGCCCAGCTCGCGCGTGATGCCGTAGAGCTCGGTCTGCATGGCCTCGCGCAGCTTGCGGTCGAGCGCGCCGAAAGGCTCGTCGAGGATCAGGATGCTCGGCTCCACCACCAGCGCGCGGGCGATGGCCACGCGCTGCTGCTGGCCGCCCGAGAGCTGCTGCGGAAAGCGCTCGCCGAAGTCCTCCAGCCGCACCTGCGCCAGGGCACGCCGCACGCGGCGCTGCTGTTCGGCGCCGGAGACCTTGCGCATGCGCAGACCGAAGGCCACGTTCTCGTTCACCGACATGTGCGGGAACAGGGCGTGGCTCTGGAACACCATGCCGATGTTGCGCTTCTGCACCTCCAGCCGCGTCACGTCGCGGTCGTCGATCAGGATGCGGCCGGCGTCGGGCGAGGAGAGACCCGCCACGATGCGCAGCGTCGAGCTCTTGCCGCAGCCACTCGGGCCGAGCAGCGTGAGGAACTGCCCGCTGGGGATGTCCAGCGAGATGTCGTCGAGCACCAGCTGGCTGCCGTGGCTCTTGCGCAGGCGTTCGGCGCGGACATGGGCCATGCTCAGCTCCCCAGGATCTTCTTGAGGCCGAACACGCGTTCGACCACCAGCGCGATGGCCAGCGTGGCGAGGATCAGCATGGCGGAGATCGCCGCGATGGACGGGTCGAAGTTGTACTGCATGTAGGACATGATGGCGATGGGCAGCGTGGTGTGCTGGGCGCTGCCGAGGAAGAGCGAGACCGAGACGTCGTCGAAAGAGAGGATGAAGCTCAGGATGGCGCCGGCCGCGATCGCGCCACGCAGCTGCGGCAGCAGGATGTGGCGCAGCACCTGCGAGCGCGAGGCGCCGAACACGATGCCGGCTTCTTCCAGCGTCGGGTCCATCCGCGTCAGGGCGGCCAGCACGGTGCGCAGCGTGTAGGGCAGCACGATCAGCGCGTGGCCCAGCAACAGGCGCAGCGGCGCATTGCCGATGCCCAGGCCCGCCATGGCCACCAGCACCGCGATGCCGATCACGATGCCCGGCACGATCAGCGGCGACAGGAACAGCGACTCCACCAGCGTGCGCCCCGGCCAGCGTCCGCGCGCGATGGCGAAGGCCGCGGCCACGCCGACGGGCAGGGCCACCAGCGTCGCCGCCGCGGCCAGCCACAGGCTGGTGAGCAGCCCGCCCATGAAGTTGTCCGAGGCCAGGGCCTCGCCGTACCAGTGCAGCGACAGGTCGGTGGGCGGAAAGCTGGGCACCGGCCCGCCGTTGAACGACACCACCACCACCATCGCCAGCGGCGCCAGCAGGAAGACGTAGAGCAGTACGGTCAGCACGCGCATGCCCAGGGAAAGAAGGCGGTTCATCGGGCCAGGCTCCATTGGCGCGTGTACCAGCGGCTCCAGCCCACCACGGCCAGCAGCAGGGCCAGCGTGGCGGCCAGCAGCACGGCCACCATGGTGGCGCCGAAGTGCCAGTTCATCGTGACCGAGAACTGCTGGTAGATGAAGGTGGTCATCAGCCCCGAGCGGCTGCCGCCCATGAGCGCCGGCGTGACGTACGAGGACATCGACAGGCTGAAGACGATGATGGTGCCGCTGGCCAGACCCGGTACCGACAGGGGAAGGATCACATGCCGGAACACATGCCAGCGCGAGGCGCCCAGCGTGGCCGCGGCCTCGGTGAGCGAGGGGTCGATGCGGTCCAGTGCGCCCAGCAGCGACAGCACCATGAAGGGCAGGAACACGTGCACCAGCCCGATGAGCACGGCCGGCTGCGTGTACATGATGCGCAGGGGCTCGTCCGTCAGGCCCAGGGCCATGAGCACGCTGTTGAGCGCGCCCTTGTCACCCAGCAGCACGACCCAGCCGTAGGTGCGCGCGACGATGCTCACCAGCAATGGCGCCAGGATCATCACCAGCAGCATGCCGCGCACCGAAGGACGCGCGCGCCACACCGACAGGCCCAGCACCATGCCGAACACCGCGGTGAGCAGCGTGGTCAGCGCCGACAGCCACAGCGTGCGGACGACGATGCCCAGGTAGAAGTCGCTGCGCATCAGGCGCGCGTAGTTGGCCAGCGTGAGCTCGGCGACTGGCGCGATGACGCCGGGCTCGGGCGGGTTCAGGCTCATCCACAGCACCTGGCCGAGCGGCAGGAACAGGCCGAGCACCAGCAGGGCCAGGCCAGGCAGCACCAGCAGGCCCACGGGCGGCCGGCCTCGCGCCGGGGCGACGACGGTGAGGGAGTCGGGCGCCAGGATGGCGGCGTGCGCGGTCATGGGCCGGCGTCCTGCGGCGCAGCGTGGCTCTGCAGCGCCTCGGCGATGCGGGCCACGGGCTCGACCCGCGCGAAGTAGGTGCGCATCTGCTCGAGCGAGGCCTCGTGCAGCGCCACCACCGAGTTCTTCACGCCCACGGCGTCCTCGGCGACGACGATGTGGAAGTCCAGCATGGAGGCATCGCGCACCGTGGACTCGACGCAGCAGTTGGTGGTCACGCCGGCCACGATCAGCGTGCGGATGCCGCGGGCGCGCAGCATCACTTCGAGCGGCGTATCGACGAAGGCGCTGAAGCGGTGCTTGGTGATCTGCAGTTCGCCGGCCCGCGGTGCGACGGCTTCGAGCGGCGCACGGCCCCAACTGCCCGGCAGGCAGACCTCCACCTCGCCGGGCGCGAACTGGTGGGCATCGTCCACTTCCGCGGCCGACAGGCTCCAGACGGCGCCCTCACGCGTCAGCGCGCTCGGGAAGCGGTAGGGCGAACCGACATGGCGCACATGCTGGCCATATTCGGCATGCACATGCACGACGGTGCAGCCTGCCGTGCGCGCGGCCTCCAGCAGGGCCGGCATCTGGGCGACGGCCGACTGCACCAGCGGCATGGCCTCGCGCCGGCCGGTGGCGCCGTCGGCGCTGACGAAGTCGTTCTGCACGTCGATCAGCAGCAGGGCCGTGTGGGCGGGCGCCACGCGCTGTTCCAGCGTACGCAGCCAGCGCGAATGCTTGACCTGCGGCTGCCAGCTGCGCGGCGCATCCGATCCCGCGGGCCATCGCTGCGCGACGGCATGCGTCGTCGGGGCGTCCACAGCGGCCTGCGCCTGCAGACCGCGGGCGCGGGCATCGCGCAGCAGACTGGCCACGGCCAGATCCATCTGCAGGCCGGCCACGACGAGTTGCTCGATGGCGTTGGCGCGCAGGAGCAGGTTGAGCGTGCTGGCGCCGAAGGCGCCCGTGTCCGGTGCGCGGACCACGAACTCGTGCGGGCCCGGCCGCGGCACGAGGGCCTCGGGCCAGGCGAAGGCCGTCTCGACCGGCGCGATAAAGACGGTGAACACGCGGGCCGCCCGCGCGGCCTGCAGCAGCGCAGCCAGATCGTCCAGTGCGGCCGGTGCCGCTTCAAGGAGGGCGGCCGTGGCGGGAATCACCAGTGCGGCCGCGAAGGGATCGGCGCCCTGTGTCGGCTCTTTCAGGGACTGCTCGGCGCTCAACCTGCGATCTCCTGGTTCCAACGGTCGGTGATCTCCGACATCTGCGGAATGACCTTGGCCCAATCGAAGAGCTTGAGCTGATCGAGCGCCGGCACGCGCTCGGCCGCCTTGCCGCTCAGGCGGGCGAGGCGGTTGGTGGGGCCGGCGATCACGGCGTTGCAGAAGGCTTCCTGGCATTCCTTGCTCAGCGCGTGGTCGATGAACTGCATGCAGAGGTCGGCGTTGGCCGTGTTGCGCGCCACGTGGTAGGAGACCATGCCCACCATCGAGCCGTCCTTCGGAAACACGAACTTGACCGGCTTGCCGCTGTCGATGAGCGCGTAGGCCGGGATGTTGGTGGTCATCGCCACGACCGAGACCTCGCCGGTGTCGAGCATCTGCATCGCATCGGTGGAGCCACTGAAGAAGCGCCGGATGTTCGGCCGCAGCTCGCGCAGGGCCTTGAAGCCGGGGTCGAGGTTGCTCTCGTCGCCGCCGCGGGTGCGGGCGGCGGCCACCAGCATCTCCCAGCTGCCCCAGACGCCGATGTTGGGCACCGTGACCCGGCCCTTGAGGGCCGGGTCCCACAGGTCGCTCCAGGCTTCGGGCGGCTTCTTCACCAGGTCGGTGCGGTAGGCGATGCCATAGGCCACGTAGTCCAGGCCCACCGCCTCCTTGCGGAACTGGTCGAACCACATCGGGTGCACGTTGCGGATGTTGGGGATCTTGTCGGGCGACAGCGGCATGCCGATGCCCGCACGCACCGCCTTGATGCTGTCCGGGTAGGGCAGCAGCAGCATGTCGATCTCGGGCTTGGCGCGGTTGACCATGCCGTTGGTCAGCCACTCGCTGGCCGTGCCCAGCTTGAGCGCGACCTTCACGCCCAGCTTCTTCTCGAAGCTGTCGACGATGGCGGCGCGGTAGTTCTTCTCCCAGACGCCGCCGAAGACGGTGGACGTGAAGCCCCCTGCGGCCCGCGCCGGCAGGGCGAGGCCCACCGTCAGCGAGGAGGCGGCGCCGAGGAAGTGGCGTCGGGAGAAAGCGTCGCTCATGGTCATGCTCATCACTCCTTGTTCAATATATTGAACTAATTTCAATATGAAGAACAAAAACGAGCAAGACACATGCCAGTGTCCGTGCGGTCCGAAGGGCCCGCGTCGCACCGATTCCGGGCGTGGCACAGGAGCCGCGGACAATCGGCCCCATGCAGATTCAGGAAAAGCCGCCCTACGACACCGTCTTCGAGTGGATCGGCGGCGAAGACAAGATCCGCGCCATGGTCGAGCGCTTCTACGACCTGATGGAACTGGAGCCGAAGTACGCCGACCTGCGCGCCGCCCACGGCCCCAGCCTGGACAACGCGCGGCAGCGACTGACGTGGTTCCTGACGGGCTGGATGGGCGGTCCGCAGCACTACACCGAGCGCTTCGGCCATCCGCGGCTGCGGGCGCGGCACCTGCCCTTTCCCATCGGCATCAAGGAGCGTGACCAATGGCTCGCCTGCATGGACCAGGCGATGGGCGAGACCGCCGTGCCCGAGGCCCTGCGCGCGCGCCTGCGCGACTCCTTCTTCCAGACGGCCGACTGGATGCGCAACAAGGGCGTCTGAGCGCCCCGGGTTGCCTCAGCGCCCAGCCGGTGCCAGCAGCACCACCAGCGCGCCGGCACCACCTTCGGCCGGCTTGGCCTGCACGAAGGCCAGCACTTCCTTCTTCTGGATCAGCCAGCGCTGCGCCTTGGTCTTGAGCACTGGCTGCTTTCCGGGCGAGCCCAGGCCCTTGCCGTGTACCACCCGCACGCAGCGCACGCCGTGGCGGTGGGCCTCGCGGATGAAGCCGCCCAGCGCCTCGCGGGCCTCGTCGCTGCGCAGGCCGTGCAGGTCGAGCTGGCGCTGGATGGACCAGTCGCCCGCGCGCAGGCGGCGCGTCACGTCCAGGCCCACGCCGGGGCGGCGGAAGCTCATCTGATCGTCGGCGTCCAGCAGCGTGGTGACGTCGAACTCGTCGCTGATGGTTTCGCGCAGGGCCTTCGCTTCGTCGAGGTGAAACTGCGTGGCCACGGGCGCGGGCCGCTCCTTGGTCAGCACGACCATGGGTTTGTGCTTGAGCGGCTTGGTGGCGCCGGTGTCGGCGCCGATGGCGCGGGCGAACAGGTTCTGCCGCGCCAGGCGCTGCTCTTCCAGCTGCTTCTGGCGCAGGGCCTCGGCCGCTTCGCGCGCGCGGTCCTCGGCCAGCTGGCGCTGCACCTGCTTGAGGTCGGCCAAGCTCTTGAGGGCCGGGGTCTTCGGGGGCATCGGGGCAGTGTCTCACGGGCCCGCGGGCCGTTAGGCGCGGCTCACAGGAGTCCCTGCTGGGCCATCGAGAGGAAGCGACCCGGCCCGACGATCACGTGGTCCAGCACCCGCATGTCCAGCAGGGCGAGGGCCGCCCGCAGCGATTCGGTCAGCGCCAGGTCGGCCCGCGAGGGCTGCACGTCGCCGCTGGGGTGGTTGTGGGCCAGCACGACCGCCGCGGCGCCGTGGTGCAGGGCGCGCTGCACCACCTCGCGCGGATAGACGCTGGTCTGCGCCAGCGTGCCGCGGAACAGCTCTTCCATCGCCAGCAGGTGATGGCGGGTGTCGAGAAAGAGCACGGCGAACACCTCGTGCGGCTTGTGGGCCAGGTGCAGCTGCAGGTACTGCGCGACGGCATCGGGCGTCTCGAAGGCCGGGCGCTCGGCGAGCCGCTGCGCCATGGCGCGACGGGCCAGCTCCATCACGGCCAGCAGCTCGGCCCGCTTGGCCGTGCCGCCCAAACCGCGGATCTTGCGCAACGCCTCGCCATCGGCATGCAGCAGGCCGGCGATGCCGCCGCAGGCATCGAGCACGTCCTGCGCCAGCTGCAGCACGTGCCGGCCCGCGAGGCCGGTGCGCAGCAGCAGCGCCAGCAGTTCGGTGTCGCTCAGCGCGGCAGGGCCGCGCGCGAGCAGCTTCTCCCGCGGGCGCGCATCGGCCGGCAGGTCGTGGAATGCCATGTGGTTCCTCCCTTGGGGGCCGTGGCGTCGACGGCCCCACGGCACGGCGGCCCAACCCCCCTCCTTTAAACTCGCGGGCCAGTTTATCGGGGGCCTCCCTTGTCTTCGTCCACCCAAATTCCCGTGGTGCAGCCCGGCTCCTTCCTCACGCTGCACTACCGCCTGGCCGGCCCGGCCGGCGACATCATCAACACCTTCAACGACAAGCCCGCCACGCTGTCGCTGGGCGCGGGCGAACTCTCGCCCGCCGTCGAGCAGCGCCTGCTGGGCCTGGAAGAGGGCACGCACACCACCTTCGAGCTGCCGGCCGGCGAGGCCTTCGGCGAGCGCAACGCCGAGATGCAGCAATGGGTAGCGCGCACGCTGCTCGCGCAGCTGGGCGACCCCGACGAGCAGTACGCCGTCGGCGACGTGGTGCAGTTCCCCACGCCCGATGGCGCGGGCAGCTATGCGGGTGCCGTGATCGCGCTGTCGGACAGCGCGGTGCAGTTCGACTTCAACCATCCGCTGGCGGGCCAGCCGGTGACCTTCGAGGTGCGCCTGATCGGCGTCCTGTGATGACCACCGGTACCGCGCTCAACGAAATCCTCCTGGCCGAGCCGCGCGGCTTCTGCGCCGGCGTGGACCGGGCCATCGAGATCGTGGAGCGGGCCCTCGCCAAGTTCGGCGCGCCGATCTATGTGCGCCACGAGATCGTGCACAACACCTATGTGGTCAACGAGCTCAAGGCCAAGGGTGCGATCTTCATCGAGGAACTCGACGAGGTGCCGCCCGGCGCCACGCTGGTCTTCAGCGCCCACGGCGTGAGCAAGGCGGTGGAGAACGAGGCCCGCGCGCGTGGCTTCTCGATCTTCGACGCCACCTGTCCGCTGGTGACCAAGGTGCACGTCGAGGTGGCCAAGCTGGCCAGGGAAGGCTACGAGTTCATCATGATCGGCCACAAGGGGCATCCCGAGGTCGAGGGCACGATGGGCCAGCTCTCCAGCGGCATCCACCTCGTCGAAGACGTGGCGGACGTCGCCCGCGTGCAGCCCGGCCAGACCGACAAGCTCGCCGTCGTCACCCAGACCACGCTTAGCGTGGACGACGCCGCCGAGATCGCCGCTGCCGTGCGGGCGCGCTTTCCGAAGGTGCGCGAGCCCAAGCAGCAGGACATCTGCTACGCCACGCAGAACCGGCAGGACGCGGTCAAGCTGCTGTCGCCGCAGGTCGACGTGGTGATCGTGGTGGGCAGCCCCACCAGCTCCAACAGCAACCGCCTGCGCGAGCTGGCCGAGCGGCTGGGCACCACGGCCTACATGGTCGATTCCGCCGCCGAGCTGCAGGCCGAATGGTTCGAGGGCCGCGCCCGCGTCGGCCTCACGGCCGGTGCCTCGGCGCCCGAGGTGCTGGTGCGCGAGGTGATCGACCGCATCAGGTCGCTGGGCGCCGTGTCGGTGCGCAGCCTGCCGGGCGTGGAGGAGCACCTCAAGTTCCCGCTGCCCAAGGGCCTCAAGCTGGACGACCAGCCGCCGCCGCAGCACATCTCCTGATCCTTCCCGGACGCCATCCGCAGCGCGCAGGCGCGCGGCGCGAGGCCTCCCGCCAGCCGGCCGCATGATGCGGCCGGTGCCACTTCTGGACCACCCATGACGACTTCGACCTCTTCTTCGCAAGATTTCCGGGGCTGGCGCGCCGACATCGAGGCGGCCGCCCAGCGCCTGCAGCAACAGGGCCGCGGCTTCGTGCGCGAGACGCCGCTGTGGCGCCTGCCCGCCTCGGCCCTGGGCCTAGACGCGCCCGGCGCCGAGGTCTGGCTCAAGCTGGAGCACCTTCAGTCCGGCGGCAGCTTCAAGGCCCGCGGCATGATGAACCGGCTGCTGGCCAACCCCATTCCCGAGGCGGGCGTGGTGGTCGCCTCCGGCGGCAATGCCGGCATCGCCACCGCCGGTGCGGCGCGGGCGCTGGGCGTGCCCTGCGAGGTCTTCCTGCCCGGCGTCTCGCCCGAGGCCAAGCGTCAGAAGCTGCGCGACCTGGGCGCCACGGTCAACGTGGTCGGCCAGCTGTATGCCGATGCGCTCGAAGCCTGCCTGGCTCGCCAGAAAGCCACCGGCGCGTTGCTCACCCATGCCTACGACCAGCCCGAGGTCGTGGCTGGCGCCGGCACGCTGGGCCGCGAGATCGAATCCCAGGCCGGTGGCGTGCCCGATGCGGTGCTGGTCAGCGTGGGCGGCGGTGGCCTGATCGGTGGCCTGGCCGGCTGGTTCGAGGACCGCACGCGCGTCATCGCGCTGGAGCCCGAGGGCTCACCCACGCTCTACCGCGCCCGCGAGGCGGGCGAGCCGGTCGACGTGGCCGTGGGCGGCCTGGCCGCCGATTCGCTGGGCGCGGGCCGCATCGGCAGCATTGCCTGGGAGATCGCGAAGCACCATGTGCCCGAGGCACTGCTGCTGACCGAGGCCGCCATCCGCGACGCGCAGCAGTGGCTGTGGAAGGAGATGAAGCTCGCCGTCGAGGCCGCCGCTGCGCTGCCACTGGCGGCGCTGCACAGCGGCGCCGTGCGCCTGCAGCCGGGCCAGCGCGTGTGCCTGATCGTTTGCGGCGCCAACGTCGATCCGGCGACGGTCGCCTGAGTCCGGCGCGCACACCATGAGCCTGCCTTCCTGGCGACTGCTGCTGCGCCGCACGGCGCGGCGCATCTGGTTCCGTTCGGTCGTCTTCAGCCTGGTGGCGGTGCTGCTGGCGGTCGCGGCGCGCTACTTGGCGCCCTGGCTGCCGGAGCACTTCGAGGGCAACATCGGGCAGGACTCGGTGGGCGGCATCCTGCAGATCCTCGCGTCGTCGATGCTGGCGGTGACCACCTTCTCGCTCACGGCCATGGTGTCGGCCTATTCCTCCGCCACCACCCTGGCCACGCCGCGCGCCACGCAACTGCTCATTCAGGACCCGACCTCGCAGAACGCGCTCTCGACCTTCCTGGGCGCCTTCCTGTTCTCCATCGTCGGCATCATTGCCCTGTCGACCGGTTTCTACGGCGACCGTGGGCGGGTGATCCTGTTCGTCGGCACTCTGGCCGTGGTGGCGCTGATCGTGTTCACGCTGCTGCGCTGGATCGCGCACCTCACGGCCTTCGGCCGCATGTCCGACGTGATCGACCGCGTCGAGCGCGCGGCCGTCGAATCCGTCCGCGAATGGCGCGAGGCGCCGTACCTGGGGGGCCAGCCGGCCGTGGCCGTGCCCGAAGGCGCGTGGCCGGTCTTCGGCGAGCGCACGGGTTACGTCACGCATGTGGACGTGGGTGCGCTGCAGCGCATCGCCGCACAGGCCGACCTGCGCCTGCATGTGGCCGTCCTGCCCGGCACGCTGGTGCATCCGCAGCGGCCGCTGCTGCAGGTCGAGGGCCAGGCCGATGACGACGGCCGCGCCGCGCTGGCCCGGGCCTTCACCGTCGAGCGCCACCGCAGCTTCGACCACGACCCGCGGCTGGGTCTGGTCACGCTGGCGGAGATCGGCAGCCGCGCCCTGTCGGCGGCCGTCAACGACGCCGGCACCGCCATCGAGGTGATCGATGCGCAGCACCGCGTCTTCCGCGCCGTGCTCGCGCGGCCGGACGATGCGCCGGGCGATGCCGATTGCGACCGCGTCTTCGTGCCGCTGCCTGCGATGGCCGACCTGCTGGAGGACGCCTTCCGACCGCTGGCGCGCGATGGCACCGGTGCCATCGAGGTGTCGATCCGGCTGCAGAAGACGCTGGCCGCGCTGGCCGAGGCTGAGCCGGCCCATGCCGAGGCCATCGACGCCATGGCCCGCCAGGCCTTCGCTCGGGCGAGCGAGGCCTTCGCCAGCAATGCCGACCGCGCTGCACTGGCGCAGGCGACGCAAAGCCGTTTCCTACAATGAGCCGATGCTCGACATCACTCTCCTGCGCAAGGACCTGCCTTCGGTCGTTGCGCGTCTCGAATCCCGCAAGAAGAACCAGCCCTACCTCGACGTCGCGCGCTTTTCCGCCCTGGAAGCCGAGCGCAAGCAACTGCAGACGCGCACCGAGGAGATCCAGGCCCGCCGCAACGCGCTGAACAAGCAGATCGGCCCGCTCAAGGCCAAGGGCGAGTCGGTCGATGCGCTGATGGCCGAGGTCAACGCGCTCAAGGCCGAGATGGAGTCGTCCGCCGTGCGCCTGGACGCGCTGCAGCCCGAACTGCAGACCCTGCTGCTTGCGGTGCCCAACCTGCCGCACGAGAGCGTGCCGCAGGGTGAGGACGAAGCCGGCAACGTCGAGGTGCGGCGCTGGAGCCCGCAGGGCGGGGAGGGCGGCAACGCACCGCAGCTCGGCTTTACGCCGCGGGACCATGTGGAACTGGGTGAGCCGCTGGGCCTGGACTTCGAGATGGGCGTCAAGCTCGCCGGCTCGCGCTTCACCGTCATGAAGGGTGCCATCGCCCGCCTGCACCGTGCGCTGGCGCAGTTCATGATCGACCTGCAGACCGGGCAGCACGGCTACACCGAGTGCTACGTGCCCTACATCGTCAATGGCGAGACGCTGCGCGGCACGGGCCAGCTGCCCAAGTTCGAAGGCGATCTCTTCGCCGCCAAGAAGGGCGGGCAGGACGGCGAGCCGGTGCCCGACCTGTCCGCGCTCTACCTCATTCCCACCAGCGAGGTGCCGCTGACCAACTTCGTGCGCGACACCGTCGTGCCCGAGTCGCAACTGCCCATCCGCCTGACGGCGCACACGCCCTGCTTCCGCTCCGAGGCGGGCAGCGCCGGCCGCGACACGCGCGGCATGATCCGCCAGCACCAGTTCGACAAGGTCGAGATGGTGCAGATCGTGCACCCCGAGAAGAGCTACGACACGCTGGAAGAAATGACCCGCCATGCCGAGGCGGTGCTGCAGGCGCTGGAACTGCCTTACCGCGTGGTGCTGCTGTGCACCGGCGACATGGGCTTCGGCTCGTCCAAGACCTACGACCTGGAAGTGTGGATTCCGGCACAGGCCACCTACCGCGAGATCAGCTCCGTCTCCAACTGCGAGGCCTTCCAGGCACGCCGGCTGCAGGCCCGCTTCAAGAACGCGCAGGGCAAGAACGAACTGCTGCACACCCTGAACGGCTCCGGCCTGGCCGTGGGCCGTGCGCTGGTCGCGGTGTTGGAGAACCACCAGCAGGCCGACGGCAGCATCGCCATCCCCAAGGCGCTGCGCCCCTACCTGGGCAACCAGGCCGTCCTGCGCGCGTGATCGAATCGCTGCGACCCGCTTCCCAGCGGGTCAAAAGCCTGGCTATAATGCAAGGCTTCGACTGAATCGCACAGCTTGTGGAGAGGTGGCAGAGTGGTCGAATGTACCTGACTCGAAATCAGGCGTACGGTTTCCCCGTACCGTGGGTTCGAATCCCACCCTCTCCGCCAGTTACCGTCCATGACGGTTCCAGAAAGCCCGGTAGCGCACTGCTCACCGGGCTTTTTTCTTTGGGGCGGCGTCCGCCGTCGTTCAAGACTCCCGAGCGATGCTGCCCACGCCAGCGGCGAGGATATGGTGTGGGCCGCGCACAGAATGCCGCATGAACTCCCAAGACGCCCATTCCCAAGAGAGCGAACGCCTCCAGCGCGCCCGTGCGCAATGGCGCTATGTCGGCGACGCTCGCCCATCCTTCGCGCAGACACCGGGTCCAGGTCAGGAATCGGTCTGGGACTATCCGCGCCCGCCGCGCATCGAGGCGGATGGGCGCGAGATCGTGGTGAGCGTTGGCGATGTCGAGATCGCACGCACCCGCCAGGCGCTGCGGCTGCTCGAGACCGCCAGCCCGCCGACCTTCTACCTCCCGCGCGCCGATGTGCGTGCCGACGCGCTGGCGCCTGCCGCAGGAGCGTCGTATTGCGAATGGAAAGGGCAGGCGCGCTACCTGACCGTGATCGCCGGAACGGGGCGGTTCGAGGCGGCAGCGTGGTTTTACCCCCAGCCCGAACCAAGCTACTCGGCATTGCGTGACCACATCGCGTTCTATCCGCACCAGCTCGGCTGCTGGGTCGACGGCATTCGCGTGGTGCCGCAGCCGGGTCGCTTCTACGCAGGCTGGATCACGCCCGAGGTCGTGGGTCCTTTCAAGGGCGAGCCCGGGTCTGCGGGCTGGTGATGTGCGGAGTCGGTGGCCCCGTCCTCGACGCGAAGGCCCCTGCCCGCCCTCTCGACGCACGCGGCGGGGGCTTCGGGTTTGTGCATCGCGGGCGTGGCATCGGCGCGCCACAAGCGGCAACGCGAGGAACTCGCCCGCCTCGACCCTGCGGCCGCACCGCCTACACCGTCGGCACGGTGCCGCCGTCGATCCGCACCTCTGAGCCTGTGATCGAACCAGATCTCGGCGACGCAAGAAACGCGATCAGGTCGGCGACCTCGTCGGGCCTCGCGGGGCGTCCAACGGGAATGCCTCCGAGCCAATCCATGACGATCTTCTTGCCGCCCTCGTAATCGGTGCCGGCCTCTGCGGCCATCCGTTGGGCAAACTCGACGGACGCCTCGGTCTCGATCCAGCCGGGCGCAATGCTCAGCACGCGCACGCCCTTGGGGGTGACCTCTCGCGCCAGCGACTTGCTGTACGTGGTGAGGGCACCCTTGGCGGCGGCATAGGCCGTGGTGGACTCGGGCAGCGGCAGCGCGCGCTGGATGGAGCTGACGTGGATGATGACGCCAGCGCCTTGTGCCAGCATGCTTGGCAGCAGTGCACGGTCCATGCGGACGGCCGGCATCAGGTTCAGGTTCAGCTCGGCCAGCCAGTGCGCATCGGTGATCGCGGCGAATCCACCGCCGGGCGTCTTCGAGCCACCGAGCACGTTGATCAGGATGTCGGCGCCGCCCCAGTCCTTCAGCACGGTCTGGGCAAAGTGATGGGTGCCTTCCGCGGTCGACAGGTCGGCGGGCACATACGTGACGCCCTCGACCGGCTGCGCCGGCGCACTGCGTGCCGATGTCGCCACTCTGGCGCCGGCTTCGGCAAAGACCTTCACCACGGCCGCGCCGAGGCCGGCCGTGCCGCCCGTGACCACGACACGCCGGCCTTCGAGGTGCAGATCGAAGCTCATGACGTGATCTCCAGCGATGCGATCAGGGCCCCCGCGAGCCGGAAGCGGTACGAGAGAACGATGGGGCTGCCCGGAAAGTTGCCGGTGACCGTGGCGCGGACCACATGGGATCCATCTTCCTGCTCCAAGGCGAACGGAACCGCCGTCGCGTTGTACTTGGCCGATGCGTCGGCCATGAAGGTCTGAATAGCGCGGGCTCCGGTGTAGGTGTGACCTTCGTCCTTCAGGACCGCCTGCGCCGTGAAGCAATGTGCCAAGGCTTCGGTCTCGGGGTCGGCGGCGAAGTACGCAGCAATCGGCGCGGGAAGATTCAAGGTGTCCATGGCATTGGCTCCATGCGGTGAGTGAAGGCCCCGAGGATGCGCGCCGCCCAGTCTTTAGGGAATATGCTTGAATCTGCATGGGTTGTGTAGCAAGGAATACAGAATGCGAGGCTCCGATTTCGCTGAGCTGAAGGCCTTCGTCGCCGTCGTGGAGCGCCAGAGCTTTGCCCGGGCCGCAGAGCACCTGGGGCTCTCGCCGTCGGCACTGAGCCAGACCATCCGGCAGCTCGAAGGCCGTATCGGCGCGCGGCTTCTGAATCGCACGACCCGCAGCGTCGCGCCGTCGGCGAGCGGCGAGCGGCTCTACCGGCGGATCGCGCCGTTGTTCCAGGAGATGGCCGTTGCGGTGGCCGAGGCCAGCGAAGCCACCGGGCAGATCAGCGGCACGCTGCGCATCAACACGCTGGGCATCGCGGCAAGAACCCTCATTGCGCCGCGGCTGGCCCGCTTCCACCAGACCCATCCCGATGTGGTGCTCGACATCGTGGTCGATGATGCGCTGGCCGACATCGTCGTGGGGCGCTTCGATGCGGGCATACGCGTGGGCGGACGACTGGAGAAGGACATGGTGGCCGTGCGCCTCACGCCGGACCTGAAGATGGTGGCCGTCGCGTCCCCCGACTACCTCGCGCGTCGAGGAGCACCCCAATCACCCCAGGACCTGCATGACCATGCATGCATCAACTGGCGACTGCAGCCGGATGGCCGGCCCTACCGCTGGGAGTTCCGCAAGCGGGGTCAGCGGCTCGAGGTCGCCGTCGACGGTCCCGTGGTCACCAACCATGCCGACGTCGGCATCGCTGCCGCCTTGAACGGGCTGGGCATCGCCTACCACTTCGAGCAGGACGGCGTCGGTGAGCTCCTGGCGCAGGGGCGCCTGGTTCAGGTGCTCGCGGACTGGTCGATCACTCGTCCGGGCTTGTTCCTCTACTACCCCAACAGGCAGCATCGGCCGGCGCTGCTCGGCGCGTTCATCGACTGCCTGCTGGACCGGCCGGCAGCGCCCTCGTGATCAGCGCGAGGGCCGCTCGAAGCCGCCCTCGATCCACGCCGCGGCACTGTCGGCATTGAGTTTGAAGGTCGGCGGCACGCGGGCTTCGCCGAGCGCTTCGCCCAGCTCGTCCTCCGCACGCAGGATGGCGTAGGGGTTGTCCTCGTCCGGCACGATCTGCAGCGACACCCGGATGCGCTCGGAGCCGCTGCAGACGCTCACGCTCTTGTTCAGCCGGGCATGCAGTTGCTGCTCGTGCCGACGCAGCACCTCGTTGGCCGTCTTGACCAGGGTATGGAAGGCCGCGGTGTCGAGGGGCTTGGGGTTCTTCTTGTCGCGGCCCATGGTCCAGGGGCCGACCAGCGCCGGCTCGGCATCGCCCTGGCGGGTCATCGAGACGGCCCAGCCGTCGTCGTCTTCGTTCTTGATGACGCGCGCGGTCCAGCGCTCGTCGCTCCATAGCCGGGGCTCCTGGATGGGAGTGGTCGGTTCACTCATGGGTACAGCTAAGGTGGGTAAGAGGGGGTTCGGGGGCGGCGATCTTAGGCCCATGCCCGTACGGGGATGGTCTTGCGCCACGGGCCGACCGCAGGGTGCATGACTCGTCACAATGGCCGCATGCCCGTGGGGCGCCTGGGAGCACGGCGCTGCCGGCCTTCACCGACCCGTCTGCAGCATGCCGGAAACGGCCGAGCCAGGAACATCGCCATGCCTTCCATCGCCTCCCATTTCTCCGGCAGCTATGCCGAAGCCCGCCGCAAGTTCCTGGATGCCGCCGAGGACCGCGGGGCGCGCATCCAGTCCATCGAGTTGCCCGGCCATCGAGGCGCCCTGGGAGAAACGCTGGCCATGGACGCCGCGCGGCTTGGCGCGGCGGATGCCAGCCGCCTCATCATCGTCAGTGCCGGCACCCATGGGCCCGAGGGCTTCTGCGGCTCCGGCTGCCAGGTCGCGCTGCTGCGCGACGATGACCTGCTGCGGCGGCTGGACGAGGCGCGTCTGGGTCTGCTGCTGATCCATGCCATCAATCCGCATGGCTTCTCACACCTGCGGCGGGTCAACGAGGACAACATCGACCTCAACCGCAACCACGTCGACTTCGAACGGCCTCTACCGGTCAACGCCGACTATGCGGCGGTCGATTCGCTCGCGCTTCCCGACCACTGGCCGCCCACGGCCGAACAGGCCGCCGCGCTGGCGGACTACATCGCCGAGCACGGGATGGCGGCCTACCGCGCGGCGCTCAGCCGCGGCCAGTACACCGTGCCGGACGGCCTGTTCTATGGCGGCACGGCACCGAGCTGGAGTAACCGCACGATGCGCGCGCTGCTGCGCGAGCATGCGGCCACCGCCACGCATCTGGCCTGGATCGATGTGCACACCGGCCTGGGCCCGTGGGGGCATGGCGAGAAGATCTTCCCGGGACGCGCGGCCGGGCTGCCGCTGGCGCGGTCGCTGTGGGGTGCGGACGTGCTGGCCATGTTCGAGGCCGGATCGGCGTCGCCCGATGTGTCCGGGCCGGTGGTGAGTGCTGCCTACGACGAGTGCCCGCAGGCCCTCTTCGCGCCGATGGGCCTGGAGTTCGGAACGCTGCCGGACCAGCAGGTGCTGGACCGCCTGCGCGCGGACTGCTGGCTGCATCGGCATCCCGAGGCCGACGACCTGCAGCGCCGCGCCATCCGCCGTGATGTGCGCGATGCCTTCTACTGCGATGACGACGCCTGGAAGGGCATGGTGCTCGGCCAGGCACGGGTGGTGATGCTGCAGACCATCCTCGGGCTTGCGCGCGCGGCCTGATTGGCCGTGGCCAGCCGCGGCCAACGCCGGGTTCTGCGGCTGATGTCGACACAGTTCGCCGGTCCGCCACGCGTGCGCGACTGACCCTGCGGCGCGGGCGCCACGCGCCGCGCCCCAGTCGCGTGCGCGGCGCCCCGCCATGGGGAGCGTCGTCGACCCCCTGGCGGGTCAGACCCGCGACGGTGCATCGTCGTGCTGCAAGGCACCGGTCCATGCGGGCATGACTCCTGCATGCCCGGATGCCCTGCCGCGCTGACGACCCTTTGCCCTCGGCACAGCCAAGGCAAAGTTCCGCTCTCAAATGTCTTATTGACAGAACAATAAAACGGCTCCTACGATCATTTCCCATGTCCTCGGCGCTGCCGCTTCCCAAGTACCACCGCATCTACCTCGTGCTCCGACAGCAGCTGGAGGAGGGCATCTTCCAGGCGGGACTGCCGGGCGAGCATGCCTTGATGGAGCAGTTCGAGGTGTCGCGCGTCACGGTGCGCAAGGCGCTGGAGCGCCTGTCCGACGAGGGCCTCATCAAGCGCGAACCCGGCCGCGGCACCCGGCCCACCACGGCCAATGCCTCCGTCGCCGCGCCCGACCACACGCCGCTCACCGGCCTGCTCGAGAACCTCGTCGCCATGGGCCTGAAGACCTCGGTGAAGGTGCTGGAGGTGGCGGGCATCACCGCCTCTGAATCGGTGGCGCAGGCACTGGCCATTCCGGTCGGGGCCGAGGTCCAGAAGGCGGTGCGGGTGCGCAGCACGCGCGAAGGGCCGCTGTCGCTCATCACCACCTATGTGCCGCAGGCGCTGGCCAAGGGCTTCGGCCGCCGCGAGCTGGCGCGCAAGCCCATCCTGCTGCTGCTGGAGGAGTCGGGGGTGCGCGTGGGCCGGGCGCACCAGACCATCTCGGCCCGCCTGGCCGACGCCCACATGGCCGAGCACCTCGACGTGTCGGTCGGCACGGCGTTGCTGGCCGTGCGTCGCCTCATCTACGACGTGGACGACCGGCCCGTGCAATGGCTGCACGGCCTGTACCGGCCCGACCGCTACGAGTACCAGATGGAGCTGTCCCGCGTTGGCGACATCGACGCCAAGGTGTGGGTCAGCAAGGACGCTTCCGCCCGCTTTTCCTGACATCGACCCACGAAGGAGTTCGCCGTGACCCAGCCCACCCGCAACCGTCGCCAGTTCATCGCCCAGTCGGCCGCCGCCGCGTCCGCGCTGGCCCTCCCGACCATCGGCGGCGCGCAGCCGCGCAGCATCAAGGTCGGCGTGCTGCACCCGGTCACCGGGGCGCTCGCCTATTCGGGCCAGCAATGCCGGGCCGGCGCGCTCATGGCCATCGAGGACATCAACAAGGCCGGTGGCATCAAGTCGCTCGGCGGTGCGCGCATCGAGGCCCTGCTGGGCGATGCCCAGTCACAGCCGCAGGCCGGCGCGGCCGAGGTCGAGAAGATGAACGAGGCCGGTGTGTCGGCCGTGGTCGGCGCCTTCGCCTCGGCCATCTGCCTGGCCACCACGCAGGCCGCCGCCAAGTACAACCTGCCGCACATCGTGGACGTGGGCGTGGCCGACCAGATCGTCGAGCGCGGTCTGAAGAACACCTTCCGCTTCGGCCCCGGCTACAAGGCCGTGACGGATCTGGCGATGGCCAACCTGCACGTGCTCAACAGCGTGGCGGGCAAGCCGGCCAAGACCGTGATGATCATCCACGAGGAGTCGCTCTTCGGCACCGGCACGGCCAACCTGCTGTCGCGCGAACTGCCGGGCTATGGCTTCGAGGTGAAGGAAGTCATCAAGCACGCCAACCCCACGCGCGACTTCAACAACATCGTGCTGCGCATCAAGTCCGTCAACCCGGACATCGTGATCCCGGCCAACTACTACAACGAATACGCACTGCTGGTGCGCACCATGCAGCAGCAGCGCGTGGTGCCCAAGGCCATCTACTCGGTGCTGGGCGGCGCGGCGTCGAGCTACAAGTTCGTGCAGGAGTTCCCCGATGCCTCGCACGGCATCATCGACTGCAACCACTGGTTCAACCCCAAGGACGCGCGCGCCCAGGCGCTGAAGAAGCGGGCCGAGGCCCAGAAGCTGTACTTCAGCTATGAGCTGTTCATGACCTACACCAGCATGATGCTGCTGGCCGATGCGCTGGAGCGGGCCAAGTCCAGCGAGCGCGCGGCGCTGATCGACGCGCTGGAGAAGAGCACCTTCTCCGACCACTTCATGCCCTATGGCCCGACCAAGTTCGTCAATGGCCAGAACCAGGGCGGCCGTCCGCTGATGACGCAGGTCATCGACAAGGACATCAAGGTCATCATCCCGCGCGAATACCGCGAGGCCGAGCCCCTGTTCCCGCTCAAGGCCTGAACGGCACCACCAGGCTCCTTTTCCATGTTCGATCTGTCGATCGTGGTGCCGTCCGTGCTGAACGGACTCACCACCGGGGCGGTCTACGCCCTCATCGCCCTGGGGCTCACGCTGATCTACGGCGTGCTGCACATCATCAACTTCGCGCACGGCGCATCGCTGATGCTGGCGCTCTATGCCGTCTACTGGCTGCGTGCGCAGTTCGGCATCGACCCCTACCTGGCGCTGCCGCTGGTGGTGGCGGGCATGTTCGCGCTGGGCTACGCACTGCAGCGCGGCATCATCAACCGCGCCAGCCACGGCAAGGACGAGAACATCCTGCTGGTCACGCTGGGCCTGTCGATCGTGATGGAGAACCTGGCGCTGCTGTTCTTCCGCTCCGACACGCGCACCATCGACACGCCCTACACGCTGACGACGCTGCAGATCGGCCCGGCCTTCATCGCGCTGCCCAAGCTCATCGCCTTCGGCGGTGCGTTGGCCGGGGCGGCCGTGCTGCTGTGGATCGTCAAGGCCACCGACCTGGGCCGCGCGATCCGCGCCGTGGCCAAGGAGAAGCAGGGCGCGCGGCTCATGGGCATCGACGTCGACCATGTCTACGCGATGAGCTTCGGCATCGGCCTGGCCTGCCTGGGCGCGGCCGCCTGCTTCCTGCTGCCGGCCTACTACGTCAACCCGCAGGTGGGCGGCGGCTTCGTGCTGGTGGCCTTCACCATCGTGGTGCTGGGCGGCATGGGCAGCTTCACCGGGGCACTGGTGGGCGGGCTGCTGATCGGCGTGGTCGAGTCGCTGGGCGGCCTCTTCCTGGGCGAGTCGCTGGGACAGATCGGCATCTTCCTCATCTTCATCGCGGTGCTGCTGTTCCGTCCCCAGGGCCTCTTCGGAAGCAAGGCATGAAATCGGTTCTCTTCATCGTGGTGTTCGCCCTCGTGGTGGGCGCCATCCCGCTCGTGACGACCTCGGGCGTCTGGCTCAACTTCGTCATGATGGCGCTGTATGCGGGGCTGCTGGCGCAGGCCTGGAACATCCTGGGTGGCTTCGGCGGGCAGTTCTCCTTCGGGCATGCGCTGTTCTTCGGCTTCGGCGCCTATGTGCAGGCCATCGCGCAGCTGCAGTGGGGCCTCAACCCCTGGGTGGCGCTGGTGGCGGCGGCGGGCGTCGCGGCGCTGGTCGGCCTGATCGTGGGGGCGCTGAGCTTCCGCTACGGCCTCAAGGGTTCGTACTTCGCGCTGGTCACGCTGGCCTTTGCCGAGGTCTGTCGCATCCTCGCGCTGTCGCTGCCCTTCACCGGGGCCGGGGTCGGCCTGATGGTGCCGCTGCGCGAATCGGTGGCCAACCTGCAGTTCGGCTCGCGGGTGGGCTACCTGTACGTGATCCTCGCCATGGTGGTGGCCGCACTGCTGGTCAGTGCCTGGCTGCGGCACTCGCGCTTCGGCGCCTACCTGCAGGCGGTGCGCGACAACGAGGACGCGGCCCGCGCGGCCGGCGTCGACCCGCTGCGCGTCAAGCTCGGCGCCATCGTGCTCTCGGGCGGCTTCATGGGCCTGGCCGGCGCCTTCTATGTGCAGGTGTTCCAGTACATCGACCCGGGCATCGCCTTCGGCTCCACTGCGTCGGTGGAGGCGCTGGTGGCGGCCATCGTGGGCGGCATGGGCACCGTGTGGGGTCCGCTGCTGGGTGCCTTTGCGCTGCATGTGCTGGCCGACCTGACGCGCAACCTGTTCGGCGAGCTGCCGGGCATCAACATGGTCATCTATGGCTGCGTGCTGGTGCTGATCGTGATGTTCCTGCCGCGCGGCATCGCCGGCGTGGGGCAGAACGTGCGCCGGCTCTGGAAGGGAGGCCGCGGTGGCTGAGTACCTGCTCGAAGTCGAAGGCGTCTCCAAGACCTTCGGCGGCCTGCGCGCTGTGCGCGAGGTCTCGCTGGCGGTGCCGGCGGGCTCGCTCACCGCGCTGATCGGCCCCAATGGCGCCGGCAAGACCACGCTGTTTTCGCTGATGTCGGGCTTCCAGCGCCCCGACACCGGCCGGGTGCGCCTGGGCGGGCGCGACATCACCGGCCAGGCGCCGCACCTCAATGCCCGCATGGGCATGGGCCGCACCTTCCAGATCGTGCAGCCCTTCGCGGCGCAGACCGTGCGCGAGAACATCGCGGTGGGCGCCCACCTGCACCATGCCAACCGGCGCGAGGCCCTGGCCAGCGCCACGGCCGTTGCCGAGCGCGTGGGCCTGGGGCCGCAGCTGGACAAGCCGGCCTCCGACCTCACCGTGGCCGGCCGCAAGCGGCTGGAGCTGGCGCGCGCGCTGGCCACCCGGCCGCGGCTGCTGCTGCTCGACGAGGTGCTGGCCGGCCTCAATCCGCAGGAGATCGCCGAGATGCTGCCCGTGGTGCGCGCCATCCGCGAGGAGGGCGTCACCGTCCTCATGATCGAGCATGTGATGCAGGCCGTGATGAACCTGGCCGAGCATGTGTGGGTGCTGGCCCAGGGCGAGCTGATCGCCGAAGGGCCGCCGCAGGTCGTCACCCGCGACCCCAAGGTGGTCGAGGCCTACCTGGGCCATGGCACGGCCGCCCGGCTGCAGCGCGGCATGACGGCGCAGGCGGAGGTGCAGGCATGAGTGCACAGGCAATCGAGACGCAGACCGTGCGCGACGCGAGCACGCCCGCCGCAGAGACCCTGCTCGACGTGCGCGGCCTGCGCGGCGGCTACGGCCGCATCGAGGTGCTGCGCGGCGTGGACCTGCAGGTCGCGCGCGGCGAGATGGTGGCCCTGCTGGGCAGCAACGGCGCCGGCAAGACCACCTTCAACCACACGCTGTGCGGCCTGATGAAGCCCTGGGCGGGCTCGGTGCGCTTCAACGGCGTGGAGCTGGGCGGCGCGCACTACCGCGAGGTGGTGCGGGCGGGTCTGATCCAGGTGCCCGAGGGCCGCAAGATCTTCCCCAACCTGAGCGTGATGGAGAACCTGGAGCTGGGCTCCTTCACCCGCGCCCGGGCGCGCCGCGCGCAGAACCTGGAGAAGGTGTTCGGCATCTTCCCGCGGCTCAAGGAGCGCACCGCCCAGTTGGCCGGCACCATGAGCGGTGGCGAGCAGCAGATGCTGGCCATCGGCCGCGGCCTGATGGCCGAGCCCGAGCTGCTGATCCTGGATGAGCCCTCGCTCGGCCTGTCGCCGCTGCTGGTGGAGGAGATGTTCGCCCTCATCGGCCGCCTGCGCGGCGAGGGCCTGGCCATCCTGCTGGTGGAGCAGAACGTGGGCCAGGCGCTGGAGATGGCCGACCGCGCCTACGTGATCGAGAACGGCAGCATGCGCTTCTCGGGTCGTCCGGAGGAACTCCTGAACTCCGACGCCCTGCGCCGCGCCTACCTGGGGGTATGACATGAGCACCCCCCAGACCCTGGCGCAGAAGCTCATCGCGCAAGCCGCGGGCATACCCGCGGTGCGCGAAGGCGAGATCGTCAACTGCCGTGTGGACCTGGCCATGTTCCACGACTCCTCCGGCCCGCGGCGGCTCAAGCCCATGCTGGAGGAGCTGGGCGCGCGCATCTGGGATCCGTCCCGCGTGGTGCTGGTGATGGACCACTTCGTGCCCGAGGCCGACGACGACGCGCGGCGCATCGTGCGCATCGCGCGCGACTGGGCGGCCGAGCAGGGCCTGCCCCATGTGCACGACAGCCAGGGCATCTGCCATGTGGTGCTGCCGCAGAAGGGGCACCTGCGCCCGGGCCTGTTCTGCGTCGGCGGCGATTCGCACTCGCCCACCGGCGGCGCCTTCGGCAGCTACATGTTCGGCATCGGCAGCACCGAGATGCTGGGCGTGGTGGTCACCGGCGAGATCTGGGTGAAGGTGCCGCGCACCCTGCGCATGCGCTGGCAGGGCCGGCTGGCCGACGGCGTGTGCGCCAAGGACATGATGCTGCACATGATCGGCCGCCTGGGCATGAACGGCGGCGACTACCAGGCGGTGGAGTTCGCGGGCGACACGGTGCGCGGCCTCTCGATGGCCGAGCGCATGACACTGTCCAACCTGAGCGCCGAGCTGGGCGCCCAGGCCGGCCTGGTGGCGCCCGATGCCACGACCGCCGCCTGGTTGCGCGAGGTGGGTGTGACGGTGAGCGACGAGGAACTCGCCCGCTGGCAGACCGATGAAGACGCCGCGTGCATTGACCACGACTTCGATGCGACGCAACTCGTGCCCATGGTGGCCTTGCCCCACAGCCCGCAGAACGGCCGCACGGTGGATGCCGTGGCGGACGAGCCGGTGCAGCTGGCCTACATCGGCGCCTGCACCGGCGCCAAGCTGGAGGACCTGCAGGCCGCCGCCCGCGTGCTGGCGGGCCGCCGCATCGCCGCCGGCATGCGGCTGCTGGTGGCGCCGGCCAGCGTGCACGACTGGCAGCGGGCCGAGGCGGCCGGCGTGGCCCAGGTGCTGCGCGATGCAGGCGCCGAGCTGCTGCCCAGCGCCTGCGGTGCCTGCGCCGGCTACGGCCAGGCCATCCAGGGCGCGACGCGGGTCATCTCCAGCACGGCGCGCAACTTCAAGGGCCGCATGGGCTCGGCGCAGGCCGAGGTGTTCCTCGCTTCGCCCTACACCGTGGCGGCCTCGGCGCTGCGGGGGTGCATCACCGATCCGCGCGAGCTGCTCGCGGAGTCGCGTTCTTCCGTCGTCGCTCCTTCGTCGCCGAGCACCCCGTCATGAGCCCGTCTTCTCTCCCCGGCGACGACAGCGCCGCAGCCGGCCACCGCGTGTGGCGCCTGGGCGCCAACGTCGACACCGATGCGCTGGCCCCCGGCCATGCCATGAAGTTCGGCATGGACGTCATCGCCCGCCATTGCCTCGAATCGATGCGGCCCGAGTTCGCCGCCCAGGTGCGCCCCGGCGACGTGGTGGTGGCCGGGCCGGGCTTCGGCATCGGCTCCTCGCGCGAGCAGGCCGCGTCCGTGCTCGTGGCCCTGGGCGTGCGCGCCGTCATCGCGCCCAGCTACAGCGGCCTGTACTTCCGCAACGCCTTCAACGTCGGCCTGCTGCTGCTGACCTGCCCCGCCGTGGCCGCGCTGCAGGAAGGCGAGCGCATCGGCCTGGCCGTGGACGACCCCGACCAGCCCCAGGTGCGGGCCGCCGACGGCCGCATGCTCGCCTGCGACCCCGTGCCCGCCTTTCTGATGGCGCGGGTGCGCGCCGGCGGCCTGCTCAACGAACTCAAGCAACGCTTCTCCAAGGAATCCCATGTCTGAAGCCACACTCGACCCCGTCACGCTGGCGGTGCTCAAGGGGCGACTCGAGCAGATCGCCGACGAGATGGACGCGACGCTCTACCGCAGCGCGTTCAATCCCATCATTGCCGAGGCGCACGATGCCTGCCACGGCCTGTACGACGCCGCGAGCGGCGACACGCTGGTGCAGGGCAAGTCGGGCCTGCCCGTGTTCGTGGGCGCCATGGCCTTCGCGGTGCGCGCCGCCAAGCGCGCGGCCGAGTCCCTGGGCGGCATGCGCGACGGCGAGGTCTGGCTGTTCAACGACCCCTACGAGGGCGGCACCCATGCCAACGACTTCAAGCTGGTGCGCCCGGTGTTCCGCGACGGCCGGCTGCTGTGCTTCCTGGCCTCGGCCGCGCACTGGCACGACGTGGGCGGCGCGGTGCCGGGCAACTACAACCCCGCCGCCACCGAATGTTGGCAGGAGGCGGTGCAGATCCCGCCGGTGCGCATCGTGCAGGGCGGGCAGATCAATCCCGACGTGCTGGCCATCCTGCGGGCCAACACCCGTCTGCCCGACAGCCTGTGGGGCGACCTCAACGGCCAGCTGGCTGCGCTGGAGCTGGGCGCGCGCCGCCTGGCCGAACTGCTCGATGCCTACGGCGACGCCGTGGTGCTGCAGGCCCTGCAGGCGCTGCGCGAGCGCGCCCGCCGGCTGATGCGCGCGCAGATCGCCTCGCTGCCCGACGGTGTCTACAGTTTCTCGGACGTGCTCGACAACGACGGAGTGACGGACGAGGCCCTCACCATCGCGCTGGACATGACGGTGCAGGGCGAGCGGCTGGTGCTGGACTTCTCGCGCAGCTCGCCCCAATGCCAGGGTCCCGTCAACATCTCGCGCGCCACGGCCGTGGCGGCCTGCTACGTGGCGCTCAAGCACCTGTTTCCCGAGGTGCCGGCCAATGCCGGCGTGCTCGATGCGGTGGAGTTCGTCATGCCCGAAGGCCTGGTCATCACGGCGCAGCGCCCGCGGCCGGTGGGCGGCTACACCGAGACCATCCTGCGCATGATCGACGTGATCTTCAGCGCCGCGGCCCAGGCCGATCCACGGCGCGCCGTGGCCCAGGCCTACGGCACCATCAACGCGCTGTCCATCGCCGGCCACCGCAGCGAAGGCGCGCGCAGCGGCCAGCGCTGGGTGATGTTCAGCTTCTTCGGTGGCGGCCACGGTGCCCATGCGGGCGGCGACGGCCTCAACCACGGCAATGCGCCGATCTCCACCGCCACCATCCCGCCGCTGGAGATCCTGGAGGCCGCCTATCCGGTGCGCTTCACCGAATGGGCGCTGCGCCCGGGCTCGGGCGGCGACGGCACGCACCGCGGCGGCCTGGGTGCCGTCTACGAGATCGAACTGCTGGAGCGCCAGGCCCAGGCCTTCGTCTTCGGCGAGCGCGGCAAGTCGGCGCCCAAGGGCATCGCCGGTGGCGGCGATGCGCAGGCCAACCGCTTCAGCTGGCATTCGCAGGGCGCGTGGCACACGCCGCCCATGGTGTCGAAGATGCTGGGCATCACGCTCGAGCGCGGCGACCGCGTGCGGCTCGAAACCCCCGGCGGCGGTGGCTGGGGTCCGCCCGCGGAGCGCAGCGCCGACGAACGCGCGGTGGATGCCCGCCGCGGCTACCTGGCCGACGCAGCCGACGCGGCCCACCCAGGAGAACAGCCATGAGCGACGCGCGCACCCGTGTCGTCGGCGTGGACGTCGGCGGCACCTTCACCGACCTCTTCGTGCTCGACGAGGCGGCCGGCACCGCCGAGATCGTCAAGGTGCCCTCCACCCGCGGCGAAGAATCGGTGGGCTTCATGAACGGCATCGCGCGCGTGGACGACCGCGGCGCGCAGAGCCTGGCCACCATCATCCACGGCACCACCGTGGGCACCAACGCGCTGCTGGAGCGCAAGGTGGCCCGCACCGGCCTGATCACCACCCGCGGCTTTCGCGACGTGCTGGAGATGCGCCGGCGCGACCGGCCCCAGACCTGGGGCCTGCGCGGCGGCTTCGAGCCGGTGATCGAGCGCGCCCTGCGCCTGGAGGTGGACGAGCGCGTGCTGGCCGACGGCAGCGTGCACACGCCGGTGGACCTGGACCAGGTGCGCAGCGCCGCCCGCCAGCTGCTGGAGCAGGGCTGCGAGGCCGTGTGCGTGTTCTTCATCAACACCTATGCCAACCCCAGCAACGAGCAGGCCGCGGTGGCGGCGGTGCGCGCGCTCTGGCCCAACGACCATGTGACCGCCGCGGCCGAGGTGCTGCCCGAGATCCGCGAGTTCGAGCGCGCCTCCACCGCCAGCCTCAACGCGGCACTGCAGCCCGTGGTCGGCCGCTACCTGGAGCGGCTGGACGGCGACCTGCGCGCGCGCGGCTTCGGCGGCGAGCTGCTGATCGTGCAGAGCAACGGCGGCGTGATGTCGCGCCGCACGGCGGGCGAACTGCCGGTGCGCACGGCGCTCTCCGGCCCGGCCGCGGGCGTCATCGCCTGCGCGGCCATCGCCACGGCGGCGGGACATCCGGACGTAATCACTGGCGACATCGGCGGCACCTCCTTCGACGTGTCGCTCATCGCCGGCGGGCAGGCTGCCCTGGCCTCGCAGACCAGCATCGACTTCGGCCTGGTGGTGCGCTCGCCCATGATCCAGATCGAGACCATCGGCGCTGGCGGCGGCTCCATCGCCAGCGTGGACGCGGGCGGCATGCTGCAGGTCGGCCCCGAGTCCGCCGGCAGCGTGCCCGGCCCGGCCTGCTATGGCCGCGGCAACGAGCGGCCCACCGTCACCGATGCGAATGTGCTGCTGGGCCGCATCGCGGCGCAGCGCCCGCTCGGCGGCGGGCTGCTGGGCGCGCTGGATGTCGAAAAGGCCCGCGAGGCCATCCGCCGCCATGTGGCCGAGCCGCTGGGCCTGGACGTGCTGGCCGCGGCCGAGGCCATCCTCACGGTGGCCAATGCCAAGATGGCCGGCGCGATGCGGCTGGTGTCCATCGAGCGCGGCCACGACCCACGGCGCTTCGCCTACATGCCCTTCGGCGGCGGTGGCGGCCTGCATGTGTGCGCCATGATGCGCGAGGTGGGCGTGGTCACCGGCATCGTGCCGCGCTACCCGGGCGTCACCTCGGCCCTGGGCTGCGTGATGGCCGACATGCGCCACGACGCGGTGCAGACCCTCAACCAGGACCTGGCCGCCATCGACTTCGCCGCGCTGCGCGAACTGCGCGCCGGCTTCGAGTCGCACTGCCGCGCCCGGCTGGACAGCGCCGGCGTGGCCTTCGAGTCGGTGCGCGAGGAGCTGGTGCTGGACATGCTCTACCAGGGCCAGACCCATACCGTGGCCGTGCCGGTGCGTGCCGATGCGCTCGATGCCGACGCCGCCCGCGCCGCCTTCGAGGCCGCCTACCGCGCCGAGTTCGGCCGCGTGCTCGACGGCATCGGCCTGCGGGTCATGAACCTGCGCTATGCCCTCATCGGCGTGCGGCCCAAGTTCGACCTGTCGGTGCTGGCGCCGCGCGGCGAGGGCCGCACCGAGCCGCTGGGCGAGCAGCCGGTCTACTTCGGCGGCGACTGGGTGCAGGCGCGGCGCTATGCGCGGCTGGACCTGCCGGTGGGCGCGCGCATCGCCGGCCCGGCCATCCTCGAACAGGCCGACACCACCGTCTGGCTCGAACCCGGCTTCGAGGCCGTGGTCGATGCCCTGGGCAACCTCATCCTTCGCCAACCATGAAAACCGCCCTGGTCATCATCGACCTGCAGAACGACTTCCTCGACGCCCGCGGCGCCTATGCGCGCGGCGGCTGTGCCAACCCGGCCGCGCAGGCCCTGCCCGAGCGCGTGCTGCCGCTGGCGCAGGCCGTGCGCGCGGCGGGCGGCCTGGTGGTGGCCAGCCAGTTCACGCTGTGGCCCGGCGTGGGCGGTGCGCCCATGATCTCGCCGCACCTGCTGGCGCTGCGGCCCTTTCTGCGCCAGGGCGACTTCGCGCCCGGCAGCTGGGGCCAGGCCAATGTGGAGCTGCTGCAGCCGGTCATCGACGCCACGGTGCACAAGGTGGCGTACTCCGCCTTCTTCAACACCCAGCTCGACTGGCTGCTGCGCAAGAACGGCATCGAGCGCGTGGCGGTGTGCGGCATCGTCACCAACGGCGGGGTGGCCAGCACCGTGCGCGATGCGCACATGCGCGACTACGACACCTGGGTGGTGGCCGACGGCTGCGCCGCCTTCAAGCCCGAGACCCATGCGACCGCACTGGCCGACATGGCCACCGTCGCCCATGTGGTGGACTGCGCCGACTTCGGCGCCCGGGTGCTGGCATGAGCGTCGGTGCCGCGGGCGTAGCGGCGCCGGACAGCATGGCCCGCGTGGTGGTCGAACCCGGCTTCGAGGCCCCGGTACAGACCGACGTGCTCATCGTCGGTGCCGGTGCCTGCGGCCTCACGGCTGGGCTGCTGCTGGCCGACCTGGGCGTGGACGCCGTGGTGCTGGAGCGCGATGCGCAGCCCAGCGGCTCCACCAGCCTGTCCTCCGGCTTCATCCCGGCGGCCGGCACGCGCGCGCAGCAGGCACTGGGCGTCCAGGACAGTGCGGAGCGCTTCGCCGAGGACATCCAGGGCAAGGCCCATGGCACGGCAGCCCCGGCCCTGGTGGCGGCCTACACGCAGGCCATCGCCCCGGCGCTGGACCATCTCGAATCGCGCCATGGCCTGCAGTGGGAAGTGCTGACGGGCTTTCTCTATCCGGGCCACAGCCGCCATCGCATGCACACGCTGGCCGCCCGCACCGGCGTCGCGCTGGAGCAGGCGCTGGAGGCCGCGGTCGAGGCGGCGGCGGTGCCCATCCTCTGCGAGGCGCGGGCGACCGAGCTGGTGGTCGACGCGGCGCGCCGCGTGCTCGGTGTGCGCGCCCGTCGGCCCGACGGCAGCGTGGAGGCCATCGGCTGCCGTGCGCTGCTGCTGGCCTGCAATGGCTACGGTGGGGCGCCCGCGCTGGTGCGCCGCTACATCCCCGAGATGGCCGAGGCCACCTTCGGCGGCCACACCGGCAACGACGGCACCGCGCTGCACTGGGGCGAGGCGCTGGGCGCACACCTCGCGGACATGCAGGCCTACCAGGGCCACGGCTCCTGGGCGGTGCCGCACGGCGTGCTGATGACCTGGGCCCTGATGGTCGAGGGTGGCGTGCAGATCAACCGCGAAGGCCGCCGCTTCCACGACGAGTCGCAGGGCTACTCCGAAGCCGCGCTGCACGTGGTCGCCCAGCCCGGCGGCATCGCCTGGAACGTGTTCGACACGCCGGTGCATACGCTGGCGCAGGGCTTTCCCGACTTCGTCGAGGCCGAGCGCGCCGGTGCCGTCCGGCGGGCCGATTCGCTCGAAGCGCTGGCGGCGCTCATCGCCTGCGATCCGGGCACGCTCGGCGAGACGCTGTCTGCCTGGACGCCGGGCGAGCCCGATGCCTTCGGCCGCCGGCTGCCGCGCCGCCTCGACGCACCCTTCTACGCCGTGAAGGTGACCGGCGCCCTGTTCCATACGCAGGGCGGGCTCGACATCGATGCACGCACCCGCGTGCTCGATAGCCAGGGCCAGCCGCTGCCCAACCTCTGGGCGGCGGGCGGCGCGGCGCGGGGCGTCTCCGGCAACCATGTCAGCGGCTACCTCTCCGGCAACGGCCTGCTCAGCGCGGTGGCGGGCGGCTACATCGCGGCCCACGACATGGCAGCCTTCCTGCGCACATCCACGACCACATGAACGAGACAACTTATTCATCGGCGCGCCCTGGGCGCGGCGCTTCCGTTCCTGCAGGCGCCGGGCTTGCCGCGCGCCTGGCACGGCCCGAGCCCCTGCTGTGCCCGGGCGTCTACGACGCCTTCAGCGCGCTGCTCGCAGAGCAGGCCGGCTTCGAGGCGCTGTACCTGTCGGGTGCCTCCATCGCCTACACGAAGCTGGGCCGCTCCGACATCGGGCTCACCACCTTCACCGAGGTCTGCGACACGCTGGCCCACATCACCGAGCGGGTGGGCACGCCGGTGATCGTCGATGCCGACACCGGCTTCGGCAATGCGCTGAACACGCAGCGCACCGTGGCCGGCCTGGAGCGCGCCGGCGCCGCCATGATCCAGCTGGAGGACCAGGGCTTTCCCAAGCGCTGCGGCCACCTGGACGGCAAGACCGTGGTGCCCATCGCCGAGATGCAGGGCAAGCTGCGCGCCGCACTGGACGCGCGCCGCAGCGCCGACACGCTCGTCCTCGCCCGCACCGACGCGCTGGCCGTGGAAGGCTGGGACGCCGCCATGGACCGGGCCGAGGCCTACCTGGCCTGCGGTGTCGATGCGCTCTTCATCGAGGCCCTGCGCACGCCGGAGCAACTGGCCAAGGCGGCGCAGCAATTTGCCGGCCGCGTGCCGCTGCTGGCCAACATGGTGGAAGGCGGCAAGACGCCGATCACACCGGCGGACGAGCTCGGCCGCCTGGGCTTTCGCATCGTCATCTTTCCCGGGGGCACGGTGCGCGCGCTGGCGCATGCCATGCAGGGCTACTTCGCCAGCCTGCGGGCGCACCAGACCACCGAGCCCTGGCGTTCGTCGATGCTGAACTTCGATGGGCTCAATGCCGTGATCGGCACGCCCGAGTTGCTCGCCCGGGGGCGGCGGTACGAAGGGTAGAGCCCGGCCATGGCGCTGGCTCAGGGCCACGCGGTGCCGCGCCAGAATGTCGGCCATCGTCCATTCCTGCGAGGCCGCCATGCCGCACATGCTCCTGATCGTCGAACCGCTGGGCCAGCGCGCCGGGCGCAGCCGTCCCGAAGGGGAGGCCGCGTACAAGCGCATGCTGGACTTCGGCGCCGAACTGCAGGAGGCCGGCCTGCTGATCGCCCGCGAGTCGCTGGGCACCGCCGCGCGGCGGCTCACCCGCCGGGCCCAGGACGTGCAGGTGCTGGACGGACCCTTTGCCGAGGCCAAGGAGATGGTGGGCGGCTTCTTCCTGCTCGACACCGAGGACGAGGCCGTGGCGCTGCACTGGGCCGGGCGCTGCCCGGCCGCGGAATGGGCCACGGTCGAGATCCGTGGCGTAGGGCCCTGCTACGCCTGAGCCGCCGTCCGGCGGCTCAGGGGCGGCTTGCTAGGTAGTTTCCCGGTGTCTGTCGATTCCGGGCCGGCCGGATCGTCGTAGGCATGAAGGCAGCGAAAGGCGCTGCCGCCCCACCAGGAGAAAGCCTGCCATGCGATTCATGATCCAGGTCCGCGCGACGGACACCAGCGAGCGCGGCGACAAGCCCGGCCCCGAGTTCGCCCAACTGTTCGAAGACATGGGCGCCTTCCACGAGGAGATGGCCCGCGCCGGCGTGCTGCTCGACGGCGCCGGCCTGCGCCCCAGCCGCCAGGGGTGGCGCCAGCGCTACCACGCCGATGGCCGGCGCGAGGTCGTCGACGGGCCCTTCGCCGAGACCAAGGAGCTGATCGCCGGCTAC
This sequence comes from Pseudacidovorax intermedius, assembly GCF_003350475.1. Lineage (GTDB taxonomy): Bacteria > Pseudomonadota > Gammaproteobacteria > Burkholderiales > Burkholderiaceae_C > Xenophilus > Xenophilus intermedius. The sequence continues at coordinate 386,414 of NZ_QQAV01000003.1, read as the reverse complement.
ACGCTGATCCAGGTGCGCTCCGAAGAGGAGGCCCGCGCCTGGGCCAGCCGCTTCCCGGCCCCCTTCATCGGCATCACCTGCGAGATCGAGGTCCGGCGCCTGTACGAGGAGGCCGACTTTGGACCCGGCGGCGACATGGAGATCGGCCGCTGAGGCGGCCGTGCCGAGGAGTCACCCGCCATGAGAATCGTCGTCTTCGTGTTGATCGGCCTGGCCGTTCTGGTGCTGGCCCTGTTGGCCTATGCCGCCACCCGGCCCGCCACCTTCTCGGTCGAGCGCCAGCTGCGCATCCAGGCCAGCCCCGAGCAGCTGTGGCCGCTGGTGAGCGAGCTGCAGGGCTTCAACCGCTGGAATCCCTACGCCCGCAAGGACCCGCAGATGCGCAGCCACTACAGCGGCCCGCCGACGGGCGTCGGCTCGCGCTACGACTGGGAAAGCAGCAAGGTCGGCACCGGCAGCATGACGCTCACCGGCCAGCAGCCCGGTCGGGCGGTCCAGCTGCAGCTGGACTTTCTGAAGCCCTTCGAAGGCCACAACCAGGCCGAGTTCCTGCTCGAGCCGGCGCCAGGCGGCGGCTCGACCGTGCACTGGCGCATGCACGGCCCGGCCAACCTGATTGGCCGCGTCATGGGCCTCTTCATCGACATGGACCGCATGGTGGGCCGCGACTTCGAGGACGGCCTGCAGAACCTGAAACAGATCGCGGAGGCCCGGGCATGAGCGACCAGCAACACACCATCGACATCGACGCCACGCCCGAGCGGGTCTGGGCCTGCCTGTTCGATCCCGTCGCCTTCCGCGACTGGGCCAGTGCCTTCTGCGAAGGGGCGTACTGCGAGGGCGACTGGTCGGAAGGCAGCCGCATGCGCTTCCTCGACCCCGACTGCAACGGCATGGAGGCCGTCGTCGAGCAGCGCCGGCCGCCCACGCATCTGAGCCTGCGCATCCTGGGCGAGCTGCGCGAAGGCCAGCCGATGACGCCGCCCCTGCCCGATTCAGCACCGATGCATGAGCGCTACACCCTCGCCCCACTTTCCGAGGGCGGCACCCGCCTGCAGCTGCGGCTGGAAGGCTGGAGCGAGGAACATGCAGCGATGCTCGACGGCATGTGGCCGAAGGCCCTGCACCGGCTCAAGGCGCTGGCCGAATCGTCTTCCACCCCCTGAAAGGAATCCGCATGCACAAGCAGATCTTCATCAACCTGCCCTGCAAGAGCCTGCCGGCCAGCAAGGCCTTCTTCGAGGCGCTGGGCTACCGCTTCAACCCGCAGTTCACCAACGAACACGGCGCCTGCCTGGTGCTGGGCGAGAACCTCTTCGCCATGCTGCTGACCGAGGACTTCGCCCGTGGCTTCACCGCCAAGCCGTTGGTGGATGCGAAGACCGCCACCGAGGTGCTGGTGTGCCTCTCGTGCGAGAGTCGCGAAGAGGTGGACGAACTCGTGGCCAAGGCCCGCGCCGCCGGCGCCGCCGTGCCACGGCCGCCGCAGGACCATGGCTTCATGTACGGCCATGGCTTCGAGGACCTGGATGGCCACATCTGGGAGCTGGCCTTCATGAGCGGCATGCCGCCCAACGCCTGAGCAAGGAGATCGCCATGGAGATGCTGAACAAGCTCACGCCCTTCATCTGGTACCAGAAAGGCGCTGAAGACGCGGTGGCCCACTACCTGCGGGTCTTCGGTCCCGGCAGTGGCCGCGTGTTGCACACGCAGCACTGGGGCGAGAACGCGCCGGGGCCGGCCGGCACCGTCATGCTGCAGCACGTCGAGCTGCTGGGCCTGCAGATGACGGCCTTCAACGGCGGGCCGCACTTCAAGCTGAACGAGGCCTTCTCGCTCACCGTGGCCTGCGAGGACCAGGCCGAGATCGACCACCTCTGGGAGCAGCTGCCCGCGGGCGGTGGCACTGCGCTCGCCTGTGGCTGGGTGCGCGATGCCTGGGGCCTGTCGTGGCAGATCATTCCCCAGGCGTGGTTCCGCATGGTCAACGACCCCGACGCGGCGCGCGTGCAGCGCGTGTTCCAGGCGGTCTGGGGCATGCAGAAGATCGACCTCGCAGCGCTGCAGCGGGCCTACGACGGCGCCTGACAGGTCGCCCGACACGCCGCCGATGCCGCCGCACCATGCCGACACCGCTGCCGCCGTCTGGCGCATCGAGCGCGGCCGCCTGGTGGGCGCGGCGGCCAGGCTGCTGCGCGACCTGGACGAGGCCGAGGACTGCGCGCAGGACGCCCTGCTGGCCGCCCTCGATGCCTGGCCGCGCGATGGCCCACCCGCCAACCCGGCAGCCTGGCTGATGACCGCCACACGCAACAAGGCGCTGGACCGCCTGCGCCGCCGCGCCATGCTGGAGCGCGAGCATGCGCAGCTTGCCGCCGACGACGAGGCCCTGGGCGCGCAGGTGGTGCCGGACTTCGCCGATCAGCTCGATGCCGCGCGCGACCAGGCCGCGATCGGCGACGAGCAACTGCGGCTGATCTTCATCGCCTGCCATCCGGTACTGCCGCGCGAGTCGCAGGTGGCGCTCACGCTGCGCCTGCTGGGCGGACTGGAGACGCACGAGATCGCGCGCGCCTTCCTGCTGCCCGAGGCCACGGTGGCCCAGCGCATCGTGCGTGCCAAGAAGGCGCTTAAGGGCCAGCCCTACGAGCTGCCCGATGCGGGCGAGCGGACGCAGCGACTGGGGGCCGTGCTGGCGGTGGTCTATCTCATCTTCAACGAAGGCCACAGCGCGGGCAGTGGCGCGAGCCTGCTGCGCCCGGCGCTGTGCGACGAGGCGCTGCGCCTGGCGCGACAGTTGCAGCATCTGCTGCCGAACGAGGCCGAGGTGCATGGTCTGGCGGCATTGCTGGAGATCCAGGCCAGCCGCCTGCCGGCCCGGCTCGATGCGCAGGGCCGTCCCGTGCTGCTGCCGGACCAGGACCGCCGGCGCTGGGACCGCCTGCTGATCCAGCGGGGGCTCGGCGCGCTGGCGCGGGCCCAGCGGCTCGATCCCGATGGCCCCTACACATTGCAGGCCGCCATTGCCACTTGCCATGCGCGCGCAGCCCGCGCCGAGGACACCGACTGGCACGCCATCGTGGCCGGCTACGACCGGCTGCTGGCGCGCCATCCATCGCCGGTGGTGGCACTCAACCGGGCCGTGGCCCTGAGCTTTGCCGAAGGCCCCGCTGCGGCGCTGCCCGTGCTGGACGCCCTGGCCGGGGAACCGCAGCTCCAGCGCTATCCCTACCTGCACGGTGCGCGCGCCGACGTGCTGGAGCGCCTGGGCCGCATCGCCGAGGCGCGCGAGGCCTATCGCCAGGCGGCGGACTTGACGCAGAACCAGGCCCAGCGCGCGCTGCTGCTGTCGCGCATGCAGGCGCTCGCCCACTGACCGAGACCCGCGGGCGCACGACGTCGCGCATGCCCGCCCGCTGCGGCGTCGCCCACATCACGTTGTCCGGCGCGCGGCCGGCAGTCGGACGCCCAGCCCCCTCTTCCTAGAATGCCGCGATGACCGACGACGCGCCCCGCCGAAGCCGCCGCAGCAGCGGGGCCGTGACCCTGCATGATGTGGCCCGCCTGGCCGGCGTGGCGCCCATCACTGCCTCGCGGGCGGTCAACACGCCCTCCCAGGTCTCGGCCGACGTGCTGCGGCGCGTGCAGGAGGCGGTGGCCAGCACCGGCTACGTGCCCAACCGCATCGCGGGCGGCCTCGCCTCGTCGCGCAGCCGCCTGGTGGCGGCGCTGGTGCCCACCATCTCGGGGCCGGTGTTCCAGAACGCGATCCAGGCGCTGATCCAGACCCTGGCCGACCACGACTACCAGCTGATGCTGGGGCAGTCGGGCTACGGCCACAGCCGCGAGGATGCGCTGCTGGAGGCCATCATCAGCCGGCGGCCCGACGGCATCGTGCTCACCGGCATCATGCATTCGGCCCAGGGGCGCAAGCGCCTGGCCGCGGCGGGCATCCCGGTGGTGGAGACCTGGGACCTGACACCCACGCCCATCGACATGCTGGTCGGCTTCTCGCATGCCGAGGCGGGGCGGCAGGTGGCGTTGCTGCTGCATGCCAAGGGGCGGCGCCGGCTGGCCATCATTGCGGGCGACGACGAGCGCGCCAGTCGCCGCACCTCGGCCTTCGCAGAGGCGGTGCGCAGTCTGGGACTGCCCGAGGCGCGGCACATCCGCGTGCCGGCGCCCACCACCATGCGCAGCGGCCGCCTGGCGCTGCGCGAGCTGCTGCAGTCGGGCGAGGCGGTGGACGGCATCTTCTGCAGCTCCGACCTGCTGGCGCTGGGCGTGCTGGCCGAGGCGCACAGCCAGGGCATCGCGGTGCCCGAGGCGCTGGCGCTGGTGGGCTTCGGCGACCAGGAATTCGCGGCGGACTCGCATCCCGCGCTGACCTCGGTCCACATCAAGGGTGCCGCCATCGGCGAGCAGGCGGCGCGCTTCATCCTCGACCGGGCCGAAGGCCGCCGCGTCGAGCAGCCGGTGATCGACATCGGCTTTTCCATCATCGAGCGCGAGACGACCTGAGGGCTGGCGGCAGGTCAAGGCGCTGCCGCACTAGGACAAACCCGAGCAGCAAATCAATTCGGTAGCGCTACCATTTCGTCATACTTGGTAGCGCTACCGGTTGGGCTTGCGCGCTTGCGTGCCTGGTGCCCCAGGACCTGCAGCATCTCAGGCTGTCCGCGGTGCGCCTCGACCTTCCCCCATTCCTTTCTTCCGGAGACCTCGCATGAAAAAGTTGATCGCCTGCCTTGCCCTGGCCGCCACGGCCGCGGCGCCCGCCCTGGCCCAGGGCTGGCCCAACAAAACGATCAACCTGATCGTTCCCTTCCCGGCCGGCGGCTCCACCGACATGGTCGCCCGCGCCATCGGCCCCAAGGTCACGGCCGCGCTTGGCCAGCCCGTCGTGGTCGACAACAAGGCCGGGGCCACTGGCACCATCGGCGCCACCTTCGTCAAGCGCGCCGCGCCCGACGGCTACACCTTTCTCGTCACCTCGCTCGGCCCGCTGGTGATCGCGCCGCACCTGATCAAGGGCGTGCAGTACGACGCGCTGAAGGACTTCGACACCATCACCGTCGCCGTGCAGGCGCCGAACGTGCTCGTGGTGCCCGCCAACTCGCCCTACAAGACCGTGGCCGATGTCGTGGCCTTCGAGAAGGCCAATCCCGGCAAGATGAGCTTCGGCTCCTCGGGCACCGGCTCCAGCGACCACCTGACGGCCGCGCTGTTCTGGCAGCAGACCGGCACCTCGGGCCTGCATGTGCCCTACAAGGGCGGCGCTCCGGTGATCACCGACCTGCTGGGCGGGCAGGTGGACGCCTCGTTCCAGAACATCAATGCCGTCATCCAGTACATCCGCGGCGGCAAGCTCAAGGCGCTGGCCATCACCTCCGACAAGCGCTCCACGCTGCTGCCCGACGTGCCCACGCTGGCGGAGTCGGGCATCAAGGGCGTGGACGTCTACTCGTGGCAGGCCGTCGTCGGACCCAAGGGCCTGCCGGTCGACGTGCGCAAGAAGTTCCACGATGCCGTCGTCGCCGCACTGAACGACGCCTCGGTCAAGGAGCCCTTCACCGCCCTGGGCTTCGAGATCGTGGCCAACACGCCCGAGCAGTTCGCGGCCTTCCAGCAGAAGGAATTCGCGCGCTGGCAGAAGGTCATCGAGACCGGCAAGATCAGCGCGGAGTAAGCCACCGTGCTGGACCGAGTCACGACGGCGATGGCCGTCGACACGCCGCGCATCGCGTCGGTGCAGGCCATCCCCGTGGCCGGACGCGACAGCATGCTGCTCAACCTGAGCGGCGCGCATGCGCCCTTCTTCACCCGCAACCTGCTGCTCGTGACCGACACCGCCGGCCGCACCGGCGTGGGCGAGGTGCCCGGCGGCGAATCCATCCGCCAGGTGCTGGAGGAGTCCGCGCCGCTGCTGGTGGGCCAGCCCGTCGGTGCGCTGCGCCAGCTGCTGCAAAAGGTCGAGGCGGCCTTCAGCGACCGCGACGCCGGCGGCCGTGGCCTGCAGACCTTCGACCTGCGCACCACGGTGCATGCGGTCACCGCCATCGAGTCGGCCCTGCTCGATCTGCTGGGCCAGCATCTGGGCGTGCCCGTGGCGGCCCTGCTCGGCGAAGGCCAGCAGCGCGACCACGTGCCCGTGCTGGGCTACCTGTTCTACGTGGGCGACCGCCGCCGGAGCAGCCTGCCCTATGCCGGCGAACCCGACGCGCAGGACGACTGGCTGCGGCTGCGCCACGAGGAGGCCCTCACGCCCGAGGCGGTCGTGCGCCTCGCCGAGGCAGCGCATGCGCGCTACGGCTTCGAGGACTTCAAGCTCAAGGGCGGCGTGCTCGCCGGCGGTGCCGAGGTCGATGCGGTGACCGCATTGCACGAGCGCTTTCCGCAGGCGCGCATCACGCTCGACCCCAATGGCGCCTGGCTGCTCAAGGACGCCGTGCGCCTGGGCCACCGCATGAAGGGCGTGGTCGCCTATGCCGAAGATCCCTGCGGCGCCGAAGGCGGCTTCAGCGGGCGCGAGGTGATGGCCGAGTTCCGCCGCGAGACCGGCCTGCCCACCGCCACCAACATGGTCGCCACCGACTGGCGCCAGATGGTGCATGCGCTGGCGCTGCAGTCGGTGGACATCCCGCTGGCCGATCCGCATTTCTGGACCATGGCCGGCAGCGTGCGCGTGGCCCAGACCTGCCGCGACTGGGGCCTGACCTGGGGCTCGCATTCCAACAATCACTTCGATGTGTCGCTGGCCATGTTCACCCATGTGGCCGCCGCGGCACCGGGGCGCATCACGGCCATCGACACCCACTGGATCTGGCAGGACGGCCAGCGCCTGACGCGCGAGCCGCTGACCATCGCCGGCGGCCGGATCGCCGTGCCGGCACGCCCGGGCCTGGGCATCGAGCTGGACATGGACGAAGTGCACAAGGCGCATGCGCTCTACCGCGCGCACGGCCTGGGCGCGCGCGACGACGCCATCGCCATGGGGCATCTGGTGCCCGGCTGGCGCTTCGATCCCAAGCGGCCCGCGATGGTGCGATGAGCCGTGGGCGGGCCAACGCCCGCCCTTGCCGAATCCGCGAAGCCGTCGCCCAAGAACGGCCGCAACGAGCCACCCACAACGAGTCGGAGAAGACAATGCAATCCATCCTCAGAAGCGGCACGTCGTCGCTCGCCCTGACCGTCGCGGCCGCCGCCGCGATGCTTGCCGCCTGTGGCGGTGGCGGGGGCAACAACAGCGGGGCCGCGGCGCTGCTGCTGGCGGCCTCCGGCGGCACAGGGGGCAGCGGCACCACCAGCCCCTCGACGCCGGGACAGACCGATCCGGTCACCCAGACGACGCCGCCGCGCCAGGCGGGCCTGGTCTACCAGGCCCCGGTCACCGAAGGTGGCAACGGCGGCTCGGTCGTCAAGGTGGCCGTGCTGGCCGCCTCGGGCCCGGTCACGCTGACCACCGCACCGCTGGCGACCGATGCGGCGCAGGCGCTGGTGGCCAAGCTGGTGCCCGGCAACCTGGTGGACTGGGTGGCGGGCAGCACGGCGGACAGCGTCGTCACGGCCGACGAGGCGGCCGACACCTTCAACGTGATCCTGCGCAAGGGCAGCTCGGCTGCGGCGCAGTTCAACCTGGCCCGCTATGGCGCGGCCGTCTCGCGCCGGGGCGACGAGCCCGGGCCCATGGTGGCCGCGGGCTGGGTCTACGGCAAGACCGGCACGAGCGTGACGGTGGGCGATGGCCGCGTGGTGACCGCCGACCAGGCTGGCCGCGCCTACAACCCGCCGATCAAGCGTTACGAGGAAAGCTACACGCTGGCGCCGGACGTGAAGGTCTACAACGTCAACACCGCCGACTACAGCCAGAGTGCGGCCTCCACGCTCGATGCGCTGCCCGTCACGGCCAATTACGACTACGCCACCACCAGCCGCCAGGCGGCGTACCTGCTCTTCGACCAGAACTACAAGAACGCCGACAAGGCCCGCGTGGTCGCCATCTGGTACTTCACGCCGACTTCGACGAGCGATGGCAAGCCCGTGTGGGACGTGCCGTCCAACAGCCCCATGCTGGCGGACAAGGGCACCGACCCGGTCTCGGGCCAGGCCTACGTCAACATCAACGCCACCACGCCCACCACGGCACCGTACGCGCGCAGCACCGAGCCCTTCGAGATGGTGAAGAACACCATGTACTACGTGGGCGACAACGAGGTGGCCTCGTACCTGCTCGTGGCCGACATGGGCACGCCCGACGACAAGTCCGACGACAAGGTCATCAAGGTCGACGCCGGCTGGCCCAACAGCGGCTACCAGTACTGGAAGAACATCGAGCTGCTGGGCCTGGACCCGCGCTCGGTCACCGACATCTGGCTCACCCACGGCCATTCGGACCACTACGGCACCGTGGTCGAGCAGCTGCGCATGATGGACAACGCCGGCAAGCCGGTGGCGCTGTGGGCCTCCAAGGAAGACGTGCAGGGCGTCAAGGCCGACCTGCAGGGCAACACCTTCGACATCACCGGCGCGCTGCCGGCGACCGAGACGGTGATCCGCGCCCGCACCACCAACTTCTACGAATACGACAAGTGGTACGACTACGGCAACGTGAAGATCATGGTGATCTGGGCCCCGGGCCACACGCCGGGCACCACCAACATGCTGTTCAAGGTGAAGAACCCGGTCGACGGCCAGTTCTACACCTTCGGCTACCACGGCGGCTACGGCTTCAATGGCCTGACCTCACCGACGGAGGCCAACGGCTGGTTGCGCCTGTCGTACCAGCACGGCTTCAGCTACCTGCAGAACAGCATCACGGCCGACTTCGTCAGCCCGCAGCACACCAACCAGTTCCCCATCGTGGAGGTCTACCAGGCACTCAAGGCCTACAACCGCGACCCGGCCAATGCCGGCCGGCAGCTGACCATGATGGAGGCCATGCAGTCGAAGGTGTATGACTCGCCGTCCATCAACGGCACGAAGATCACCAGCGAATTCGCCAACCAGCTGGAGAAGCGCCGCTCGGTGGCCTCGTACAAGGCCAGCGACGCCGCCAACAGCAGCTACAAGAGCATCGAGACCTCGGGGCCCTTCAAGCCGGGCCGCGAGAACGGGCTCACGTCGGTGCCGGCGCGCATCCTCGACGATGCGCGCATCGTGCAGGGCTTCGTCGGTCCGCAGAACAAGAACCCGGCCATCCCGCTGCTGGCCAACGGTATCGTGACCGCCACCGACCAGTACGTGAACGATCCGGGCGGCTACTACGTGCAGGTGTCGCTGGAGGTGCTGGACAACGGCCCGTACCGCGGGTTCATTCCCGAGGGCTACACCCAGTTCAGCCCGGGCCTGAACCGCAGCATCGTCTACAAGGGCGGGCCGGTGGAGTCGGTGCATGCGGCCAAGGGCACGATCCGGCCGCCCGAAGTCCTTCGCACCCAGCGCCTGGGCTCGCTGGCCGACGCGGTGCGCATCCTGGGCACGCTGCAGAAGGGCGCGACGGTGACGCTGTCGCTCACGCCGGCCAGCGAGATCGTGGTGCCGGCCGATCCGACCAAGACCTTCCAGTGAGCGTGCGGCCCGTCGTCGCCATGCGCAGGGCCTGCCGGCAGGGCGCCACCCTCGTCTTGATGGTGGCCGCGCTGGTGGCGGCCCCGGCGGGCGCCACGGCGCGCAGCGATGCCGAGGCGGCCTATGCGCTGTCGCGGCACTACCGCGGCCTGACCGGCCTGGCCAACGATCCGCAACGCGCCCGTGAGGAGCTGGAACGAGCGGCCCAGCGTCAGCATCTGCGGGCGCAGGTGGAACTGGCCTTCCTCTATCTCAACGGCATGCCGCCGGTGCAACGGGATCTGGATGCGGCCTACCGCTGGTTCTTGGTGGCCGCCCGTCGCGGCTCCGTGGCGGCGGCCTGCCAACTGGGCGACTTCCACCAGCAGGGCTGGGGCGGTGCCAAGCAGAGTGCGACGCTGGCCGTGGGCTGGTGGCAGCGCACGGCGGGCAGTGCCGATGGATGCGCCGCGCATTCGCAATTTGCGCTGTATCGCGCCTATCTGAAAGGCGAGGGCGTGCCGCGCAACGGCGCGCGTGCCATGGCCTGGCTGGAGAAGGCCGCCGAGTCGGGCGACGTGCGCGCGCAGCGGGCCCTGGGCCGCGCCTATGAGCGCGGCGAAGGCGTGCCGCGCGATGCAGGCCTGGCCCGCCACTGGCTGCGCAAGTCGCGCGAAGGCGTGGCCCCCCATGACGATCACGAGCACGACCTGCCCAGCTTTGCCGGTCCGCTGCTGTTCCAGAAGCTCGCGCCCTTTCAGCCCAACCGCCCGCCGGATGGCGGCAATCGCCCATGACGCTGTCGCGAAGAACCCTCATCGCGGGTCTGCTGCTGCCTGGCCTCGCTGCGGCAGCCTGGGCCCGGGAGCCCGCCTACCGCACCATCGGCTGGGACGCCCTGCTGCCCGCGGGCTGGGACCCGTGGGCGGAGTTCAGCGCCGGCGGCGTCGACCTGCGCCAGCTGTCGGACGACGACCCGCGCGCCAAGGCCGCTCTGGCGCGACTGCGCCGAGTGTGGGACCAGGCACCCACCAACGCCGCGCTGGACGGCACCCTGGTGCGCCTGCCCGGCTATGTGGTACCGCTGGAGCAAACGGCGCAGGGCCTGCGGGAGCTTCTGCTGGTGCCGCACTACGGTGCCTGCATCCACACGCCGCCGCCACCCGCCAACCAGATCGTTCATGTGCGGCTGGAAACGCCGGCCCGTTCGGTGGGCACCATGGACACGGTCTGGATCAGCGGCCGGCTGCAGGTGGCGCGCACGGAAACCAACGAAGCCGTCAGCGGCTGGAAGCTGGCAGGCCAGCGCGTGGAGCGCTACGCCGGCACGCCGTCCGCATCCGCCCTGCGCTGACCACTCGCGCGCAGACGCGTCCTGCCCGGTGCTCAGCCCCCCACCGTGTGCGAGCCGGTGGGCCCGTCCAGCACGTCGCGCACCTTGCGCGCCAGGTCGGCGAGGCGGTAGGGCTTCTTGATGATCTCGAACTCCGCGGGCGCCACATGGTCCAGGCTGCCCAGGTCGCGGTCGAAGCCGGTGGTCAGCAGCACCCGCGTGGAGGGGCGCAGCTTCTGGATCTCGCGGGCCAGCGTGTAGCCGTTCATGCCGCCCGGCATCACCACGTCCGAGAACAGCAGGTCGGGTTGCTCGAAGGGACCAAGGCTGCGGAACAGCGTGAGTGCCTCCTGGGCCGAGGTGGCCAGGCGCACGCTGTAGCCCAGGCCCTCGAGCATGTCGCGCGCGAGCATGCCGACCTCCTCACGGTCTTCCACCAGCAGGATGCGTTCGTCGCCGCCGCGGTAGTGCGCCTGCGCACCGCGCACGACCGCCGTCGGACGTGCCTCGACGGTCGGGAAGTACATGCGCACGGTCGTGCCCATGCCCACCTCGGAGTACAGCGTGACGGTGCCGCCCGACTGCTTGACGAAGCCATACACCATCGACAGGCCGAGGCCGGTGCCCTTGCCTTCCTCCTTGGTGGTGAAGAAGGGGTCCATCACCCGGGCCAGCAGCGCCTTGTCGATGCCGTGGCCGGTGTCGGTGACGGACAGCGTGGCATAGCGGCCCGGCGGCAGGCCGGCGAAGGCGTTGGCATCGTCTTCGCCCACGTCCACGCTGGCCGTCTGCAGCGTCAGCGTGCCGCCCTCGGGCATGGCGTCGCGCGCATTGACCAGCACGTTGAGCAGCGCCACCTCGAGCTGGGTCGGGTCGAGCTGGCAGTTGCCGATGTTCTCTTCGAGCTTGAACTCCACCCGGATCTGCTCGCCCAGCGTGCGCACCGCCAGGTCGGTCATGTCCTTGGTCACCGCATTGAGGTTGATCACCCGCCCGCGCAGGCTCTGCTTGCGCGAGAAGGCCAGCAGCTGGCTGGTGAGTCTGGAGGCCTTGCTCACCGCCTCGCGGATGTTGTCGACGCCGCGACGCACATGCTCGGGGTCGAGCTTGTTCATGCGGCCGCGCAGCTCCAGCAGGTCGAGGTGCCCCGACATCACCTGCAGCAGGTTGTTGAAGTCGTGCGAGATGCCGCCGGTGAGCTGGCCCAGGGCCTCCATCTTCTGCGCCTGGGCCAGGCCGTCCTCGGCGTCGCGGCGGCGGCTCACGTCCAGCTGCGAGGCGAAGAAGTACACCAGCTCGCCCGCCGGGTTGTAGACCGGCGAGATGAACAGCGCATTCCAGAAGGTGCTGCCGTCCTTGCGGTAGTTGAGCAGCTCGATCTGCACCTCGGTGCGGCTCTCGATGGCGTCGCGGATCACGGCCACCGACGCGCGGTCCGTGCCGGGGCCCTGCAGGAAGCGGCAGTTGGTCCCCATGATCTCTTCCGGCGAGTAGCCGGTCATCGACAGGAAGGCCCGGTTGGCGAAGACGATGGGGTTGTCGGGCTGCCGCGGATCGGTGACCAGCATGGGCATGCGGGTCATCTCGATGGCGGCGAAGAAGATGTCGTCCTTGTGGTCTTGCACCTCGCGCGGCGAGCCTTCGGCCCGCACCGGCTTGCGGACGTTGTTGAAGGGCGGCTTTTCGGGGGTACGTGTCACGGCGGAGGCCTTCGCAGAGTGCGTTGGGCCGGGATCGTCCCGCGGATGGCGGCGAGATTCGTGTAGGACGGCAGTCAGAGGCGCCGTCTGGCGCCCGTGTCCTACGGGGGCGCGAGGTCGCGGCCGAGTCCGGCGATGGCGATTCGGGCGCTTGCGCCCTCTCTGAGCGCCGCTCTCGGCCGCGGCATCAGCTGGCGATGCCCAGCCGGCTGCGCACGGCCGCGGCGTCGGGCAAATACTCGATGCCGCGCACCGTGCCGCCCTCCAGCACCATCAGCGTCAGCATGCCCGCCTTGCGCGGCAGCGCGGCGGTGAGCTGCGCGTCGCGCACCAGGCCGACGGGAAAGGGCAGGTCGCGCATCTTGGGCAGCGCGAACATGCGGGTGATGACGGCCGGCATGCCGCTGATGTCGGCCACGTACACCAGCCGTTGCTGGGCCAGCACGTCCGGATGCGCCTTCAGCGCCTCCGTGGCAACGTCTCCGGCCGCCTTGTCGGCCGCGAACAGCACCAGCCGGGTGCCGACGTCCACCACCACCGGCCGGTCGAACTGGTCGTTGACGGACAGGGGCGGCAGGGCGCTGCCCACGGCGAGTTCGGATTCTGCGGCGCCGGCCGCCGGCAGCAGCGCAACGGCCAGCAACGCGGCGCCTGCGCGCAGGGCCTGGCGCCGTGCAGTGGAGGGGGACAGGGCGAGGAAGGACGAAGCGGATCGGTGGGTCATGGAGAAGGCGAGGGGCGGTCACGCCGTGTGGCAAGGGCGCCGAGCATAGGCGCGCGTCCCTGACCGAAGCTGAATGGCCCTGTGGCGCGGGTCCGGTGGATGCGGTTGCGCAAGCGCGCACCGGCGCACCGGCGCGTCGGGGCGTCGGGGCGTCGGGGCGTCGGGGCGTCGGGGCGTCGGGGGGTCGACGTCGCCCATGGCGCCGGTGGCGCTCACACCGGCAGCCGCGCGCCGGCCTCGCGCCGGTTGACCTCATGGAACAGCCCGCGCAGCCAGCGGTTGGCCGGGTCGTTCTGCATGCGCCGGTGCCAGAACTGCTGCACCTGCAGCGGCGGCGGCTTGAAGGGCAGGGCCAGGGTGCGCAGCGGGATGTGCCGGCCCACGGCGGTGGCGATGTCCTGCGGCACGGTGGCCACCAGCTCGGTGCCGGGCAGAAGGGCCAGCAGGCTCATGAAGTGCGACAGCTCCAGCGTCACCTGCCGCTGCCAGCCCTTGGCGTCGAGGAAGCGCTCCAGCAGGTGCTCGCGGCCGTCGGGCCGCACCACCACATGCCGGACTGCCAGGTACTGCTTGAGCGTGAGCCGTTCGCCCAGCGCCGTGTTGGCGGCGCTGGTGATGCATTCGTAGGTGGTGGTGAACAGCGACTGCTGGAAGTAGCCCGCCTTCTGCAGGTCCGGAAAGAAGCCGATCGCCAGGTCGGCCTCGCCTTTTTCCAGCGCATCGGCCGCCGCGGCCCGCGCACGCGAGACCGCATGCAGCCGCACGCCCGGCGCCTCGTGCTGCAGCCGCCGCAGCACGCCTGGCAGGAAGGCCACCTCGCCGATGTCGGGCGTGAGGACGGTGAAGCTGCGCTGCGCTTGCGCGGGCTCGAAGTGGGGCGACTGAAGGATCTCCTGCTGGATGGTCTGCACCACCCGCCGCACCACCGGGGCCAGCTGCTGGGCGCGCGGCGTGGGCTCCATCTGCGCCGCGGTGCGCACGAACAGCGCGTCGTCGAACACGCCGCGCAGCCGTGCCAGCGCACCACTGGTGGCGGACTGGCTCAGCCCCATGGCCTCGGCCGCGCGGTTGACGCTGCGCGTCTGCATGAGGGTGTCGAACAGCACGAGCAGGTTGAGGTCGACCGAACGGATATCCATGAAATCGATTTTAGGAATCGGCCAGATCGTCTGTACAGGATGGGGGCGGCTTCCTACGATCCGCCGCAACAGCAACGACGCCGACCGGCTCCCGCACCCGGGGCGGCCGCGCGAAGGAGACAAGACGATGAGTTCCCCCTGGATCGAGGGCCTGCGCAGCGTGGCCCTGTTCGTGCCCGACCTCGCCCGTGCCGAGGCCTTCTATACCCAGACCTGGCATCTGGCCGTGGCCCACCGCGGCGACGACGTGCTCTACCTGCGCGGCACCGGCGACGACGACTACCTGCTGGCCCTGCACCAGGGCGGCGACGCGCCCCAGGTGCGACAGGTGACGCTGCGCGCCCGCAGCCGCGAGGCGCTGGACGCCCTGTGCGAGAGCGCGGTGGCCGCCGGCGGCACGCTGCTGGCCGCGCCGCATGCGCTGACCCGCGATCCGGCCGGCGGCATCGGCATGAAGTTCAAGGACCCGCATGGCCGTGTCTTCCAGGTGGTGCATGGCGATGCGCGCCGTGAGGCCGATGCGCCCATGGCCGACATGCCCATCCGCCTCACGCACGCCGTGCTCAACAGCCATGCGGTGGACGACACCAAGGCCTTCTTCGAACGGGCCATGGGCTTCCGGCTGGCGGACCGCACCGGGATCATGGCCTTCATGAATTGCAACCGGGACCACCACACCCTGGCCATCGGCATCACCGACAACGATGCGCTCAACCACATCGCCTTCCTGATGCCGGACTTCGAGTCGGTCATGCGCGGCGGTGGCCGCATGAAGGACGCGGGCCATCCCATCCAGTGGGGCCCTGGCCGGCATGGCCCGGGCAACAACCTCTTCAACTACTTCATCGACCCCTTCGGCGTGGTCATCGAATACACGGCCGAAGTGGAGCAGGTGGACGACAGCTATGTCTCGCGCGGCCCCGAGCACTGGAAGTGGCCGCCGGGCCGCATCGACCAATGGGGCATCGCACCCATGCCCGGCCCCGAGCTCAAGGCGGCGCAGCGGCAGGTGCTGTTCGCGCCGGCCTGAGCGGCACCCGCGCCTTCTTCTCTTTCCCTATCCCTCTTCCTTCTGCACGGCGTTCCATGAAGTTCACCACCTACCTGCGCGATGGCGCACCCCGCCTGGCCCTTGTCGAGGGCGACATGCTCATCGACCTGAACGATGCCGACGGCCACATTCCGGCCGATCTGCGCGCCGCCCTGGCCGCCGGCATCGACCTGCGGGCCCTGGCCGCCGCCTGCGCCGAGGCCGACGCCGCCCGCGTCCCGATGGCCGGCGCTCGCCTCGCGCCGCTGGTGCCCGAGCCGGGAAAGACGGTCTGCCTGGGCCTCAACTACTTCGACCATGCCAAGGAAGGCGGGCGCGAGAAGCCCGACTACCCCTGGTTCTTCTTCCGCGGCGCCAGCTCGCTGATCGCCCATGGCGATGCCGGCGTGGTACCGCGCGTGTCGCCCCGCTTCGACTATGAAGCCGAGCTGGCCGTCGTCATCGGCCAGCGCGTGCCGCGGCATGTGAAGGAGGCGGATGCGCTGCAGTACGTCTTCGGCTACAGCTGCTTCAACGACATGAGCGTGCGCGACTACCAGAAGCGCACGCCGCAGTGGACCATCGGCAAGAACTTCGACGCCACCGGCGGCTTCGGCCCGGTGCTGGTCACGGCCGACGAACTGCCGCCCGGCGCCACCGGCCTGCGCATCCAGGGCCGCCTCAACGGCGAGGTCATGCAGGACGCCAACACGACCGACATGATCTTCGGCGTCGCCGAGACCATCGCGCTGCTGGCCGAGGTGCTCACGCTGGAGCCGGGCGACGTGATCGTGATGGGCACGCCCGCCGGCGTGGGCCAGGCGCGCACGCCGCCGGTGTGGATGAAGGCCGGCGACACCTACGAGGTGGAGATCGAGCGCGTCGGTCTGCTTTCCAACCCCATCGTCGCGGAAGCGCAGGCATGACGGCCGCGCCTGTCTACGACGTTGCCATCGTGGGCTACGGGCCGGTGGGCCAGGTGGCCGCCGGGCTGCTGGGCCAGCGGGGCTTCAAGGTCCATGTGTGCGACCGGCTGACGGAGGTCTACCAGATCCCCCGCGCCATCGCGCTGGACCACGAGATCATGCGCGTCTTCCAGCAGCTGGGCGTGGTGGATGCCATCGCACCCTTCACCGAGCCCTTCTCCAACTCGGAGTACTTCGGCGTGGATGGGCAGCTGATCCGGCGCATGACCATGCTGCCGCCGCCCTATCCACAGGGCTACACGCCCTCGCTGGTGTTCACCCAGCCGCCGGTGGAGCAGGCGCTGCGCGAGCGCGTGGCGCGCCTGCCCAACGTGACGGCGGAACTGGGCGTGGAGATGACCGGCCTCGCGCAGGACGCCGAGGGCGTGCAGCTCACCCTGCAGCGCCAGGGCGGCACCCACACCGTGCAGGCCCGCTATGCCATCGCCTGCGACGGCGGCAGCAGCGGCGTGCGCACGCAGCTGGGCCTGCCGCTGGAGGACCTGGACTTCGACGAGCCTTGGCTGGTGGTGGACGTGCTGCTCAACGCCGCCGGCATGGCCCGCCTGCCCGCCGTGAGCGTGCAGTACTGCGAGCCCGAGCGGCCATGCACGCTGGTGCTGGGCCCTGGCAACCACCGCCGATGGGAGATCTCGCTCAAGGCCGGTGAGGACCCGCGCGAGATGGCGACGCCCGAGGCCACCTGGCGGCTGCTGTCGCGCTGGATCGGCCCCGAGCACGGCGAGCTGTGGCGGCAGGCCAGCTACCGCTTCCATGCGCTGGTGGCGGCCGACTGGCGGCGCGGCCGCGTCTTCCTGGCGGGCGATGCGGCCCACATGCAGCCACCCTTCCTGGGCCAGGGCATGTGCCAGGGCATCCGCGACGCGGCCAACCTGGCCTGGAAGCTGGGCGCCGTGCTGGCCCGCGAGGTGCAGGGCGAGGCGGCCGACGCGCTGCTGGACAGCTACGGCCACGAGCGCCGCGCCCATGTGCGCGAACTCACCAGCCGCATCAAGCAGGTGGGCGCCGTGATCTGCGAGCGCGACACCGATCGTGCCCGCGAGCGCGACCGTCGCCTGCTGGCCGAGGCCGGCGGCGAGGTGCGCGATACGCCCAGGCAGGACATCCTGCCCGGGCTTGAGACCGGCCTGTTGGCCGGGCGATCCGCCGGCGGCCGGGGCAGCCTGTTTCCCCAACCCTGGCTGCGCACGGTACAGGGGCCGCGCCGCATGGACGCGCTGCTGGACCCTGGCTGGCGCCTGGTGATGGCCGCCGGGGTGCCTCTGCCCGAAGGGGGCTTCGACGGTCTGCGCATCCTCAGCCTGGGCGAGCAGCCCGAGACCGAGGGCGTGGTGCGCGACTGGTTCGCCCGGCATGCCGCGGTGGCCGCGCTGGTGCGGCCCGACCACTATGTGTTCGGCACCGCGGCGCGGGCCGGGGACATTGGCGCCCTGCTGGACGAGGCCGCGACGCGCCTCGGCCTGGCCACGGCCTGCGCCGCCTGAACGGCGCCCGCCGCCACCCCGGCGGCGAGGCAGACCACGCTTTCGACGACGACAACAACCACAGACGGAGACAACGCACCATGAACCGACGCCAATTCCAGCAGGCCCTGGCCGCCCTGGCCCTGCCCCTTGCCGCCCCCGCGGCGCGCGCCCAGTCCTGGCCCGACAAGCCCGTTCGCTTCGTGCTCTCGCAGCCCGCGGGCTCGGGGCCGGACATCCTGGCCCGCCAGATCGGCGACCAGCTTTCGCGCCTGTGGCAGCAGGCCGTGATCATCGACAACCGCCCCGGCGGCCAGAACGTGATCGGCGCCCAGGTGGCGGCCCGTGCCGCACCCGACGGCTACACGCTCTACTACGCCACCACCGCGGCCATGGTGACCAACGTGTTCACCTTCAAGTCGCTGCCCTACGACCCGGCGCGCGACTTCGTGCCGGTGCGGCTGGTCGGGCGCAGCCCCTTCGTGCTGGCTGCCGCGGCCAGCTTCCCGGCCAAGGACCTGCCCGACCTCATCGCGCGTGCCAAGGCCCAGCCCGGGATGCTGGCCGCCGGTACCGAGGGGCCCAAGACCTTCTCGGGCATGGTGCTCGACAGCATGGCCGCCACCGCCGGCATCAAGCTCAACCAGGTGCCCTACACCAAGGCGCCCGAGGCGCTGCAGGACCTGCTGGGCGGCCGGCTGCAGCTGGTGTGCCTGCCCGAGGCGGCCCTCACCGCCTACATCCAGGGGGGTCAGGTGCGTGCGCTGGCCGTGAGCACCGGCAAGCGGCTGCCGCAGTGGCCGCAGGTGGCCACCGTCGCCGAGACCCTGCCGGGCTTCGAGTTCACCGGCTGGAACGGCATCTTCGCGCCGGCCGGCACGCCCGCTGCGGTGGTGGCCCGCATCAATGCCGACCTGGACAAGGTCATGGCCCAGCCCGAGACCGCGCAGCGGCTGGCCGCGCTGGGCACGATGGCCGAAGGCCCCATGAGCCCGGCCGAATTCGGCAGCTTCATGAAGGCCGAGCGCGAGCGCTGGGCGGTGGCGGTCAAGACCATCGGCCTGCAGCCCGAATGAGCGCCGTGCACGGACAGGCTGTGTCGAGATGGAGACCTCTTTCACCATGACTGCCACCCTCACCCTCACCCTCGACCAGGCCCAGCGCCTGCTGGCCGCCGCCCTGGCGCGATCGCGTGAACGCGGCTTCAAACCCATGGCGGTGGCCGTGCTCGACGGCGCCGGCCACCTCAAGGCCTTTGCCAGCGAGGACGGCGCCAGCATGTTCCGCTTCGACGTCGCACGGGCCAAGGCCTGGGGCGCGGTGGGCATGGGCGTGGCCAGCCGCGCGCTGGCCGAGCGGGCCCGCGACAACCCCAACTTCTTCGTCTCGCTGTCGGCGACGGCGCAGGGCCGCTTCCTGCCGCAGACCGGGGCCGTGGTCATCAAGGACGCGTCTGGCACGGTGATCGGCGCCGTGGGCGCCAGCGGTGGCACCGGCGACGAGGACGAGCTGATCTGCATCGCGGGCGTGGAGGCCGTCGGGCTGCAGTGGGGCTGAGCGAGGCCCTGGGTGCCGGCCGCCCTCGGCCGCGACGCTGGCCCGATAGCGCCGTCGGATTCGGCGCGTGCGGCAAACCTCAGTTCTGCGCTTCGGCGCTTTCCAGCGCGGCCACCGTCTCGCGCAGCCAGCCGCCGATCTGCGCCAGCCGGCGCGCATCGGCCGCCTGGTCGCGCAGCACGCCGCAGTTCATCACGTAGCGCAGCCCCTCGACAGGTCGGCTGAAGGGCACGGCCACCGCAACGATCTCGGGGCGGAAGTCCGCCGAGCTGCACCACCCCTGGCGCCGGCAGTCCGCCATGGCCGAACTGGCCGCCGGCCATAGCCGCGCGAAGGCCTCGGGCTGGACCAGGCGCAGGCGGTGCAGCAGGGCCTCGCGCATCGCGTGGTCCACGCTCGCCAGCCAGGCCCGGCCCATGGCGGTCTGCAGCATCGGCATCGGGGCGCCAGTGTCGGGCGGCAGCAGGCGCGCGTCGGTCTGCCAGGCGGTTTCGACATAGATCATGCTGGTCTCGTGCGGCAGGCCCAGTGACACCGCGCCACCGGTGCGGGCCGCCAGGGCCAGCATGGCCGGCCGCGCACGCCGCCGCAGCGGCAGCCCCGACAGCATGGGATAGGCCGCGGCCAGCACCGCGGGCGCCAGGCGGTAGCCGGCCGTGGCGTCGTCGCGCCGCAGATAGCCGCGCGCCACCAGCGTGTGCACCAGCCGCTGCACGGTGTTGGGTGCCAGGGCCAGCCGGCGCGCCAGTGCGCGGATGCCCAGCACCGGCTCGCCCGGCGCGAAGCTGCGCAGCAGGTCGATGCCGTGCGCGAGCGTGCGTGCGAAGCCGCCGTCGCGCGGGTCCATATCCCTTGCTGTGGCCGGGCCATGGCCCACCAGCCAGGCGGGCGCGGGTGGCACGGCCGGTGGCTGGCCCGCGCCGTCGCGCAGCAGGGCGCGCCGCCAGTCGGCCTCGATGGTGCGTGCCAGCTGCACGAGACATGGGCCGATCTCCCGCTGCAACGCGCGCGGTGCCAGCCGCCGCGCGGGCAGGCCGGCGTTGAGCAGCAGGTGCCCGCCCTGCAGCGTGATGCGCAGCGGCACGGCCACCGCGTGCACGTCGGGCAGCCAGTCGCCTTCGGAATGGCAGAAGCCTTGCGCGGCCCACTGCCGCTGGGCTTCGCGCAGCACGCCGTCGAAACGGTGCGCCTGCGCGCCTTCCACGTCGCTCAGGGCTGCGCGTGCGGCCTCGCGCTCGGCCGGCGTGGCGGTGGCCAGCCACGCGCGACCCATGGCCGTGTCCAGCAGGGGCAGCGGCGCCCCGAGGTCGGGCTGGAAGGTGAGCGGGTCGTTGTTGCGCCAGGTCTCCACATAGACCATGCGGTGCCGGTCGCGCATGCCCAGCGACACCGAGGCGCCCAGCGCATCGGCCAGCTGCTTCATCGGCAGCCGGGCGATGCGTCGCAGGCCCAGCTGCGCGAGCAGCGGATAGCCCAGCGTCAGCGCGCCGCTGCCCAGCCGGTGGCCACGCCCTTCGCCGGCGGGGACGACGAGGCCGCGGCTGGCCAGCGTGGTGGTGAGGCGTGTGATGGTGGCGCGGGCGAGGCCGGTGCGCTGCGCGAGCGCCGCATTGGTCAGCACGGCGGGCGCGCCGGCAAAGGCTTCCAGCACGTCCAGGCCATGGGCCAGCGTGGCGGCGAAGCGTGGGTCGGCGGTCGGCATGAAGCAAAGGGGCAGGTGAGAGGTGCAATACGACAGGCGAGGCTTGTCCAATATAGCGAAACAGCGGTTGGCGGCAGGATTGCGTCTGCCTAGTCTTCGGGCCACATCGCGCCAACGAGCGCATGCTTCCTCGGAGACAACCATGTTCAAGCAACTGATGGCCGCCACGCTGGCGGCCGGCCTCGCACTGGCCGCGCCGCTCGCCTCGGCGCAGGCCGCCTATCCCACCAAGCCGATCCGCCTGGTCGTGCCCTTTGCGCCCGGCGGCTCCGCCGACGTGGTGGGCCGGCTCATCGCCGAGGAACTGCGCGCCGGGCTCGGCCAGCCCGTGGTGGTGGACAACCGACCCGGCGCCGGCGGCAACATCGCAGGCGACATGGTGGCCAAGTCGCCGGCCGACGGCTACACCCTGCTGCTGGCGGCGGCCGGCCCCATCGCCATCAACCCCAGCCTGTATGGCCGCATGCCCTACAACCCGGCCACCGACCTGGCGCCGGTGGCCCTGCTGGCGCGCGACCATCAGCTCATGGCCGTCACGCCCTCGGTGCCGGCGCGCGATGTGCGCGAGTTCATCGCCTATGCCAAGGTCAATCCGGGCAAGGTCTCCTTCGGCTCGCCGGGCAACGGCACGCCGGCGCACCTGGGCGGCGAGTTGTTCAACCAGATGGCGGGCACGCAGATGGTCCATGTGCCCTACAAGGGCAGCGCGCCGGCCATGAACGACCTGATCTCGGGCCAGATCACGGTGATGATCGACAACATGCCGGCGCTGCTGCCCCAGGTGCAGTCCGGCCGCCTGCGGGCCCTGGGCGTGGCCAGCCCGTCGCGTGCCAGCGGTGCACCGGACATTCCCACCGTGGCCGAGTCCGGCCTGCCCGGCTTCAACGTCACGGCCTGGAAGGGCCTGATGGCGCCGGCCGGCACGCCCAGACCCATCGTCGCGAAGCTGAACGAAGTGGCGGTGGCGGCCGTGGCCAAGCCGGAGATCCGCAAGCGCCTGGTGGACCTGGGCGCCGAGCCCGGCGGCGGCAGCCCCGAGGACTTCGGCGCCCTCATCGCCAAGGACAGCCGCAGCTGGGCGGCGCTGGTCAAGTCCACCGGCGCGCGGGTGGACTGAGGCATGGCCGACGCTTTCGATCCCGCGCAAGGGCCGCTGCACGGTCTGCGCATCCTGGACATGGCCACTGTCGTGGCCGCGCCCTTCGCGGCCACGCTGTGCGCCGACCTGGGCGCGCAGGTGACCAAGCTGGAGCTGCCCGATGGCAGCGACGCCCTGCGCTCGCTGGCGCCGGTCGAGCCTGGCCATGCGCTGTACTGGAAGGTGCTCAACCGCGGCAAGCGCGGCATCACGCTCGACGTGCGCACCGACGCCGGCCGCGCCCTGTTCCTGCGCCTGCTGGCCGGCATGGACGTGCTGGTGGAGAACTTCCGCCCCGGCACGCTCGACCGCTGGGGCCTGGACCTGGCGACGCTGCACCGGGCCAATCCGCGCCTCATCGTGCTGCGGCTCACCGGCTTCGGCCAGACCGGGCCCTACGCCGGCCGGCCCGGCTTTGCGCGCATCTTCGAGGCCATGGGTGGCCTGGCCCATCTGACCGGCGAGGCGGCCGGCCCGCCGCAGCATGTGAACTTTCCGCTGGGCGATTCGATGGCCGGTCTGTTCGGCGCCTTCGCCATCGCCGCAGCGGCCGCCGAGCGGGCGCGTTGCCCCGATGCGCCCGGCCGCGAGATCGACCTGTCGGCCACCGAGGCGCTGCTGCGCGTGCTGGAGCCGCTGGCCGTGGAGCGCGAGCGCACCGGCCATGCGCGCCAGCGCAGCGGCGCCCGCGCCACCTACACCGCGCCGTCCAACATCTACCGCACGAAGGACGGCGACTGGATCACGCTGGTGGGCTCGTCCGACGCCATCTTCCGGCGTCTCTGCGCCGCCATGCAGGCGCCCGACATGGCCGCCGATCCGCGCTTCGCCACCAACCCGCTACGGGTGCGCCATCTGGACGCGCTGGACGGCTGCGTGGCCGCCTGGTGCGCCGCGCACAGCCATGACGAGCTGCGGGCCGCGCTCGATGCGCACTCGGTGCCTTTCTGCAAGGTCTACGACATCGACGACGTGCTGGCCGATCCGCACTTCGCCGCGCGCGGCGCCATCGTGCGGCTGCCCGATGCCGAGCTGGGCTCGGTGCCCGCACCCGCCGCGGTGCCGCGCTTCGGCGGCCATGCGCCGCAGCCCCCGCGCACCGGCCCGGCGGTGGGCGAGCACAACGCCGAAGTGTTCGGCGCGCTGGGCCTCACGGCCGAAGACCTGCGCGGGCTGCGGGCGGCCGGTGCGCTGTGAGGTGCCCGCCACGCCGCGAAGCCGCTCTGCCCATCCTGCCTCACGGCCCAATGCGGGCCAGTCGGCCCAACGCCGTTCGGGCTGAGCCTGTCGAAGCCTGGGCACCCGCTCAGGGCATCACTGAGTGACCTTGGTCCACCGTCCGTCTTTCCTCACTTCATCCCTCATCCCCCATGATCCGCGACCCCGCCGCCTTCGACGAAACCCTGCAATCCCTGCGCCGCTATGTGCGCGAGCGCCTGATCCCGCGCGAGGCCGAGGTCGAGGCCCGCGACGAGGTGCCCAGCGACCTGGTGGAGGACATGGCGCGCCTTGGCTTCTTCGGCTGGTCCATCCCCGAGACCTGGGGCGGCATGGGCATGACGACCGAAGAGCTGGTGCTGGCGGCGATGGAACTGTCTCAGGCCTCGGTGGCCTTCCGTGCGCGTGTGGGCACCAACACCGGCATCGGCTCCGAGGCGCTGGTGGCCGATGGCACGCCCGCACAGAAGGACCGCTATCTGCCACTGCTCGCCAGCGGTCAGTTGACGGGCGCCTTCGCGCTGACCGAGCCCGAGGCCGGTTCCGACGCTACGGCGCTCAAGACGACGGCGGTGCGCGAAGGCGATCACTATGTGCTCAATGGCACCAAGTGCTTCATCACCAACGCGCCCATCGCCGGCCTGTTCACGGTGATGGCGCGCACCGATCCGCAGGACGCGAGCGCGCGGGGCATCAGCGCCTTTCTGGTGGAGCGGGACATGCCAGGGCTGTCCACGGCCGCGGCCTACCGCAAGATGGGCCAGGCCGGCTCGCCGGTGTCCGAGGTGCACCTGCAGGATTGCCGCGTGCCGGCCAGCCATCTCATCGGCGGGACGGAGGGCACGGGTTTCAAGACGGCGATGAAGGTGCTGAACAAGCAGCGCATCCATCTGGCGGCGCTGTGCACGGGCCCCGCGATCCGCATGCTGGAAGAGGCCATTGCCTGGACGGCGCAGCGCCGGCAGTTCGGGCAGCCGGTGGCTGCCTTCCAGCTGGTGCAGGCGTTGATCGCCGACTGCCAGACCGAGATCCAGGCGGCGCGCGCGCTGATCCTGCAGACGGCGCGCGAGCGCGATGCGGGGCAGGACGTGACGCTGCAGGCGTCGATCTGCAAGTACTTCGCCTCCGAGATGTGTGGCCGCGTAGCCGACCGGTGCGTGCAGATGCTGGGCGGCACGGGCTTCATCCAGGGTCACCCGATCGAGCGCTTCTACCGTGATGTGCGGCTGTTCCGGCTGTACGAGGGCACGAGTCAGATCCACCAGCTGAACATCGCCAAGCGGACGATTGCGGCGGCGGGGTATCGACTGGGGGACTGAGGGGGTCGGTCTGGTCGTCGATTGCTCGGTGCTCAGTGCTCGGCGGCGTCTGTGGGGCGCACGGAGGGTCGAGGTGCAAGTGCCGCGAGGCTAAGCCGGCAGAGGGCACCGGCATGCGCGCTCCCGGTGCACGCTCGCGCTGACCGGCTTGCCTCGCCGGACGGGTGCTCGCTTTCCACCGACGTGCTCGGGGCACTGCACGGCGCCGCGAATGGCACCTCCGCACGCACACCGGCACCCTCCGCCTGGACGCTGCGCGCGAACGGCTGGGTTCGGCCGCCCGGGTCCTCACTCCGTTCGCCCTGAGCTTGTCGAAGGGCAGATCGGCGCGCGGCGCAAATGCCCAGCGCTGCTTGAGCCGCTTGCTTGCTGCCCATAGGGACGGGGCTCCACAGGCTCAGCCCGAACGGTCTGGGGTTGACTGGGCGGCCTTGTCTCGAAACGCCAGGACCCTATGAACCAGGACCAGGACCAGGACCAGGACCAGGACCAGGACCAGGACCGGGGCCGGGGCCGGGGCCGGGGCCGGGGCCGGGGACCCCGGACTCAAGGACTCAAGGACTCAAGGACTCCACGACCCTGATGGTCTCAAGGCTCCGCGACCTGAAAAGCGGAGGGCTCGCGCGCAACGTCGAGGCGGAGGATGACGGTGTGCGTGCGGAGGTGCCATTCGCGGCGCCGTGCAGTGCGCAAGGCGCGTCGGTGGAGAGCGAGCACCCATCTGGTGAGGCAAGCCGGTCAGCGCGAGCGTGCACCGGGAGCGCGCATGCCGGCGTCCTCTGCCGGGTCAGTGGCCCCGCCGCCGGTGCGCCGAAGACCGGAACCGATGAGCGATCCCGCGCTACCGGATCACCTGCCGCGCCCGCAGACCTTCCAGGTCGCTGCCCTGCAACCCCAGCAGCTCGCCCAGCACCTCGACCGTGTGCTCGCCCAAATGCGGCGGCGACTGGTGGACGGGCGCGCGCTGGCCGTCGAACACATAGGGTGGCGCATGCACGCCTTGCGTGCCGGCTTCGCTGTCCTCGAAGCTGTGCCACAGGCCCACCTCGCGGGTGCGGGCCGAACCGAGCGCCTCGTACAGCCCCAATACCTCGCCGCAGGGGATGCCCGCGGCATCCATGCGCTCGATCAGCAGCGCCCGCGGATGCTTCGCGATCTCGGCCAGCAGGATGGGCAGCAGCACGGCGCGGTGCTTCGAGCGCTCGGTGTTCTGCGCGAAGCGTGCGTCCTGCGGCAGGTCGGGCCGTTCGATCACGGCCTCGCAGAACTTGCGGAACTGGCCGTTGTTGCCCACCGCGATCACCACCGGCCCGTCGGCCGCGTCGAACACACCGTACGGCACGATCGACGGATGCGAGTTGCCGAACTTGGGCGGATCGGCCTGCTGCATCCAGGCCGTGAGGCCGTAGTACGAGGTGATCATCATCCCGCCGTCGTACAGCGACATCTGGATGTGCCGCCCACGGCCCGTGCGGTGGCGCTCGTGCAGCACGGCCAGGATGGCCTGCCCCGCATACATGCCCGTGAACATGTCGACCGCCGCGATGCCGAACTTGAGCGGGCCCTGCCCCTCCTCGCCGTTCATCGCCATCAGGCCCGTCTCGCCCTGGATCACCAGGTCGTAGCCCGGACGCGCACGCTCGGGGCCCAGCGCCGAGTAGCCGGCGATGGAGCAGTAGATGAGCCCGGGGTTCAGCGCCTTCAGGTCCTCGTAGCCCAGGCCCATCTTCTCGGCGCCGCCGTGCTTGAAGTTCTGGATCAGCACGTCGCTCTTCGCCGCCAGCTGCCGCGCCATGTCGCGGCCCTCGGGCGTCTGCAGGTCGATGGCCACCGATCGCTTGTTGCGGTTGCAGCTGTTGAAGTAGGTGGTGTTGTGCCGGCCGATGCGCAGCCCCCAGTCGCGCGTGTCGTCGCCGCGGTCCGGATGCTCGACCTTGATCACCTCCGCGCCCAGGTCCGCCAGCGCCTGGGCGCACAGCGGGCCCGCCATCACGCGGGACAGGTCCAGCACGCGCAGGCCGGCGAGCGGGGCGGGAGAGAAGGACGTCATGACCGGTGGGGCCTCAAGTGCCTTGCTTGGGGATGTTCAGGCTCTGCAGAAGCGGCAGCCAGCGGTCCGACTCCGTCTTGACGAAACGGTCCAGCTCTTCCGGCGTACTGCCACG
Source organism: Pseudacidovorax intermedius (assembly GCF_003350475.1). Classification (GTDB taxonomy): domain Bacteria; phylum Pseudomonadota; class Gammaproteobacteria; order Burkholderiales; family Burkholderiaceae_C; genus Xenophilus; species Xenophilus intermedius. The sequence continues at coordinate 359,394 of NZ_QQAV01000003.1, read as the reverse complement.
CGGCTCCATGCCGATGGCGCGGGCGCGGGTCACGAACTCGGGGTCGGCGATCACCTGGTTGACGGCCTTGTTGAGCTTGTCGATGGCCGCGCGCGGCGTGCCGGACGGCACCGAGAACGAATACCAGAGCGTGGCCACCATGTCGTAGCCCATCTCCTTGAAGGTGGGGGCGTCGGGCACCTGCGGCAGGCGCTGGTCGTCCATCACGCCCAGCACGCGCAGCTTGCCGGCCTTGATGTAGGGCAGCGAGCCGGTGATGGAGGTGCCGTGGATGTCGATCTGCCCACCCAGCAGCGCCTGCAGCGCCGGCGCGTCGCCGTTGAAGGGAATGTGCGTGGTGCTGAAGCCCTGGGCACGCTCGAAGGCGATGGGCGCCAGGTTGGTCAGGATGGAGGCGCCCGGTGAGCCGCGGTTGATCTTGCCGGGGTTGGCCTTGGCATAGGCCACCATCTCCTTGATGTTCTTGTAGGGCAGGTCGGTGCGGCCCACGATCACCGAGGGCTGGTAGGCGATCTGCGTGACCGAGGCGAAGTCCTTGGCCGGGTCGTAGGGCAGCTTGTCGTAGAGCGCGATGTTGTTGGCCAGCGTGCCCAGCGACGAGACCAGCACCGTCTGGCCGTCCGGCTTGGAGCGGGCCACGTAGTCGGCCGCCAGGATGCCGCTGGCGCCCGGCTTGTTCTCGATGATGACGTTCATGCCGTGCTTGTTCAGCTCCTGGGCCAGGATGCGGCAGTACTGGTCGGTGCCGCCTCCGGCGGCGAAGGGCACCACGATGCGGGTGACGTTCTGCTGGGCGAGGGCCGGGCTCAGCGCGCAGGCGCCGAGCAGCAGGCCAGCCAGGAATTGGCGGCGATGGCTCATGGTGTGTCTCCGGGTCTTGGGCCCTGTCTCGGGCGTGGCGGCCAGTCTAGGGGGGCGTCCACGGACCTTGATCTCGATCAATGAAAAGATGCTTTCCGACTCCTGCACATCGGGGCGCGGATCGGCTGCGGACACTGCGCGGCATGCCGCACCTCGACATCCACCGCCTGGGCATCACGCGCGACCAGCTGGGCGAAAGCCCCTGCTGGGACGCCGAGGCGCAGGCCCTGTGCTGGATCGACGCGCTGGCCGGCACGGTCCACCGCCTGCTGCCGGCCACCGGCGCACTGGCATCGCATGCACTGCCTGCGCCACTGGGCGCCATCGCGCCGGCGCAGGGCGATGCGGTGGTGGTGGCGCTGCGCCATGGCTTCGGCCGCTACGACTTCGGCACCCGCCAGCTGACGATGCTGGGCGACATCGGCCTCGCGGACGAAGACGTGCGGCTCAACGACGGCAAGTGCGACGCGGCCGGCAACTTCGTCGCCGGCACCATGCACATGAACCGGGCGGAGGGGGCGCCGGTGCGCGGCGGGCTCTACCGCCTGCGGCCGGATGGCAGCGTGGAGCGGCTGGCCGACGACATCGGCTTTGCCAACGGCCCCTGTTTCAGCCCCGACGGCCGCACGCTCTACCTGGCCGACAGCCTGGCGCGCGTGATCTGGGCCTACGACTATGACCCGCAGGGTCCGCTGGCCCACAAGCGCCGCTTCGTGGAGACGCACGCCTTCGAATCCGGCCCCGATGGCGCCACGGTCGATGCCGAGGGTTTCGTCTGGAGCGTGCTGGTGCGCGCGGCGCAACTGGCCCGCTTCTCGCCCGACGGCGATCTGGAGCGCTGCGTGCCGCTGCCGCTCACGTACCCGACCAGCCTGTGCTTCGGCGGGCCGGGCTTGACGCAGCTGTATGTGACCAGCATCTCGCGCAGCGCCCGACTGGAAGGCCGGCTGCCGCAGGACGGCGGCCTGTTCGTCGTCGACGGGCTGCCGGTGGTGGGCTTGCCCACGCAGCGCTTTGGCGGATAGCGGCGAGCACCGCCCTCGGCCGCAGCGGCTTAGCCGGCCGCGAGCTTCAGCAACTGCACCAGCTTGGCCGCCTGCGCCGGGCTCAGGCGCGACAACGTGGCGTCGCTGACGCCGGCAGCGGCATCGGCGAGCCGGTCGTAAAGCGCCAGGCCCTCCGGCGTCAGCGAGACCAGGACCCGCCGCCGGTGCGCCGGGTCGTCCTGGAACTGCACCAGGCCGCGTGCCGCCAAGCGGTCCGCCACGCCCTTGATCGTGGCTGCATCCATGGCGGTCATGCGCCCCAACAGGTTCTGCGAGCACTCCTGCACCTGGGCCAGCATCGAGATCACCGCCCATTGGGTGGGTGTCAGTCCGTCCAGGGCCTGGGTCAGCAGTTCCGCATTGCGCTGATAGAGAACCCGCAGCAGGAAGCCGACCTGTTCATCCAGTCGATAGCTCATGAAGCGATTGTGCTTTTCTGCGCCGAGCCGGTGCGTCGGCCCTGGCTCGGATTCTGCTAAGTGCCACCGTCCGATTGTTTGCATGCAAACAATCAAAGCGGCGTGGCGAGGCTGCGGACGGTGCTCGCGCCTGTGCAATCTGATTCCAACTCAATCATCGCGAGGGATTCCATGATGAAGTTACAAGGATGGTGTGTGACCGGCGTGGCTGCGGCCGCCGCGCTGCTGTTGACCGCATGCGGAGGAAGTGGTGGGAGCACCAGCTTTGCGCCCACGGCCGCAGCGCCTGCGCCCGCGCCAGGCGGCACCCCGACGAGCGCGCCGGCCCCGGCGCCTGCGGCCAGCTTCCAGGCCCAGTGCAGTGCGCTGGCCGGGCTGCCGCTGGCCAACGGCAAGCTGGTCAGCGCGGTCTACACGGCGGGCGTGACCAACACGGCGAGCCCCGCATCCTCCACGCCCGACCACTGTCTGGTGCGCGGTGAGCTCAACAAGCGCACCGGCGTCGACGGCCAACCCTACGCCATCCTTTTCGAACTGCGGCTGCCCAAGGACTGGAACCAGCGCTTCTTCTACCAGGGCGGCAGCGGCGTGGACGGCAGCGTGCCGGCCGCGCTCGGCGCCTATCCAGGGGGCGGCGCGACGCGCAACGCGCTGCTGGACGGCTATGCGGTCGTGACCACTGATTCGGGGCACGAGGCGCCCTTCGACATGAGCTCGAACGTCACCTTCCTGTTCGCGGTGGATCCGCAGGCGCGTGACGAATACGGCGACAAGCAGCTGCCGCTGGTGGCCGGTTCGTCGCAGGCGGTGATGAAGCAGCTCTATGGCGTGCAGCCCAGCCGCTCCTATTTCGTCGGCTGCTCCAACGGTGGGCGGCAGGCCATGGTCGCGGCCCAGCGCTACCCGCAGCTGTTCGACGGCATCGTGGCGGGTGCGCCCGGCTTTCGGCTGACGGCGGCAGCGCTCGAAGGCTCGATCTTCCGTGCCCAGGCCGCGGCCAGCGTCGCGCCGCTGGGCACCGATGGCAAGCCCGACATCTTCAATGCGCTCACGAGTGCAGAGAAGGACACGGTGCGCAGCCGCATCCTCGCCAGCTGCGACGCGGCCGACGGCGTCATCGACGGCATGGTCAGCAAGCCCAGCGCCTGCAACCCCGATCCGTCCCAGTGGGTCTGCACCGGCGGCGCCACCAGCAACTGCCTCAGCGCCGACAAGGCCGCCTATGTGAAGAAGTTCTTCGAGGGTGCGAAGACGTCCACCGGCCGCCAGATCTACGGACCCTGGCCCTATGACCCCGGCATGATCGACACGGTCGGCACGCCCGCCCAGCTGTACTACGCCATCTTCGCGGGCGAGGCCTCGCACGTGTACACCACGCCGCCTACGGTCACCACCGACCTGCTCGGCTACGCCCGCACGGCCGACCTGGATGCCGAGTACGCCAAGATCTTCGACGTGGCCGGCATCTACACGCGCTCCGGCCACGAGTTCACGGACGCGGACTCGGCCGACATGGACGCCTTCCGCGCGCGTGGGGGCAAGATCCTCTCGTTCAACGGCACGGCCGACTGGGCCTTCTCCTTCACCGATCTGTCCCGGTACCAGGACCGCGTGATCGCACGCTACGGCCGCACCGAGGCCGACAAGTTCGCCCGTGCCTTCGCGGTGCCCGGCATGGACCACTGCAGCGGCGGCAAGTACGGCACCGACCAGTTCGATGCCTTCGGTGCGGTGGTCAACTGGGTGGAGAAGGGCCAGGCGCCCGATGTGATGGTCGCCACCGCACGCGCCGCCGCCGGCGTGGCCTGGCCGGGCCGCACCCGCCCGCTGTGCCCCTACCCGAAGGAGGCGGTCTACAACGGCTCGGGCAGCATCGAGTCGGCCAGCAGCTTCAGCTGCCGCTGACGGGCCTGCCGGGACCGGTAGGGCCCCGGCGTGGTGGGTCCTGGCCCGCCCGCCCCGCTCACTTGCAGCTGAAGTTCTCTGCCTTCTCGCTGTCGCCGCTGCCGTTGTAGCGGGCCACCAGCGGATAAGGGCACAGCGGACGCGTACGGTCGGCAGCCCAGTCGCTGGGTAGCTCGCTGTTCACGCCACCGGCGTTGCCCGTGCCGCGCGCGGTGGCCACGATGCGGTCCGGCACCACGCCTTGCTCGACCCACTTGACGAGGGCGTCCAGCGCGTCGTATTGGTCGGTGGAGACGCCTCCGCTGCTGTGGTTCATGCCTGGCACGCGGAAGAAGCGGACGAAGCGCGCCGCCTTGCCCTTGTTCTCGGCGTTGAGCTCGTCATACCAGCGCTTGGTGTCGTCGATCGAGAACACGCCATCCGACACGCCCTGCACCACGATCATCTTGGCGCCCCGGTCGCGCAGCGTATCGAGCTTGGTCGGGTTGGGTGGCGTCATGAACGACCAGGCGTTCTCCGTGTACAGCGTGCTGGTGGCGAAGAGCTTGGGAAAGTCCAGGTCGAAGTTGTAGTTGAACGCGAAGGCCCGGGAGTTGTTGACGATGCTCGCGTCCGGTGGTACCTGGAAGATGATGCCCACGGCCACCGGGTCGCGCGCCGCACCCACCGAGCTGGTGAACTTCCAGCTGGCCCAGCTGCTGCCGACCAGGCCCGGGTCGTAGGGCTGGGTCGCGTAGAGCTGCTCGCCGCGGCTGTTGACCGGGCCGTAGTACATCGCGTCGATGGCGCTTTTCTGCGCGCCGGTCAGGCAGGTGCCGTCACGCGCGCCGACGCAGGTCGGCACATCGCGAAACAGATTGAAGGCGGCGCGGCACGCCTCCACGTCCTGCACGAGGCCGTCCTTGACGCCGTCCAGCGCATCGCAGCGGTCGTTGATCTTTTGCGCCACCAGCTTGCGTTCCGTCAGCGTGAAGCCTGTCGACAGGTCGGTCTCGTCGGTGGCCACCTTGCGGAACTGCTGGGCGCTGTAGAGCTGTGCGGCCGCGGCCTTGGGCAGGCTGAAGCCGGGCGAGTTGGCGAGCACGCCGTCGTACTCGGCCGGCAGGCGGGAGGCCGTGACCATGGCATGGCGCCCACCGTTGGACGAGCCGCCGACGTAGGAGCGGTCCGGGCCCTTGCCGTAGGCGGCCTTGATCAGCGCCTTGGCCATGGGCGTGAGCTTGCGCACCGCGCCGTAGCCGTAGTCGATGCGCGCCTCTGGGTCGAGGCCGAAGAGCGGGTTTTGCGCACTGCTGTGCCCGGCGTCCGAGGAGATCACGGCGAAGCCGTTGTAGAGCGCGTTGGTCAGCGGACCGCCGCTGCCGACGGCACCGGTGGCGTTGGAGACCACGCCGTCCGTACCACCGTTGCCCTGGTACAGGTAGCGGCCGTTCCAGGCCAGGGGCAAGCGCATCTGGAAGCCGACCGAATAGGTCTGTCCATCGACGGGGCTCACCCGCTCGAACATCTTGCCGGTGACGACGCAATGGGCAGGGATGTCCTTGCCAGCCACCTTGAGCGTGCCGGCGGCGGCGGTAGTCACGCTGGTGATGGTGGTGTTGGCGAAGCTGAAGCTCGACAGCGACGTGCAGTCGCCCTGCAACGCGGCGCCTACGGCAGCAGTCAGTTGCGGCAGGGCGGGATCGGATGGCGTCGCCGGTCCCGCCGCAGGGGGCGTGGCAGGTGCCGGCGCGGGGGCCGCGGTGCTGGGCACAAAGGCCAGCGAAGACGAACCGCCACCACCGCAAGCTGCTGCCAGTGCAGCGGCAGCGAGCGGCAAGGTCAGCCTTCCAAGGGTTGCCAGGGACATGTCTCTTTCTCCTCCAAATAGTTCAGTTGAATAACTAATATAGAGGCGATGCGGAGGTGCGGAATCGCGTGGAAACCCTTGCGGGAGTCACGTTTCGGAAAGGTGGCGTGTCTTTCCCGTCATGGGCATGTGCTGCCCTGGGGCAGCAATGCCGCGATCTGCTGCACGTCGCTCACGCCGATCACGCCATCGCCGTCGGCATCCAGTCGGGCCTTGTAGATGCTGTCGCCCACGCGCGATCCGCTCGCCTGCCGGGCCTGGGCCAGGTCGCGGCACAGCGAAGACTTGAGATCCTCGAAAGGTGCCGTGGCCTCGCTGCCAAGATCGACCGTCTGCTCGGTGCTCGTGCCTTCGAAGCGCGCGACCAGTTGCTCGGCGCCGACAGACAGCGCGGGTGTGGGCGTGGCGCAGCTTGCGACGCCTTTGGCATCGGTGGTGGCCTGGCACACGGCCTCCCCACTGGCCGTGGAGAAGCTCACCGTCTTGCCGGCCACCGGGCCCCAGCCGTTGACGAGGCGGGCCGCGATGCGGTTGGGACTCGGGCTGCCAGCGACGAAGTCGATCGCGCTCACGCGCCACACCGGCACTGCCGTGTCAGGGGACTTCTTGGCGAGCCAGGCGGCGGTGCACGAATAGCCGATGGCCATGGCTCGCAGCAGCTTCTCGTTGCCGATCACGAACTGGCTGGGGGACTTCAGGCCCTGCTCGCGGATCTTGTAGATCAGCGCGCGGGAGCCGTCCCAGTAGATGTGGGGGTTGGAGGCCGTGTCGACCTTCAGCGTCTTGATGAGCGCATAAGTGCGCTCCATCGAGTGCAGGTAGGCCTGGATCAGCGCCACGTTGTCCGTGACCAGGGAGGAACCACCCGAGACGAAGAGCTTCACGTCCTTGCCGCCATCCTTGGCGCGCACCACGTAGCCGGTCGTGCCCGCCGTGTGGCCCGGCGTGGAAAGCACGGTGATCGTGCGGCCGCCCACCACGATGTCGTAGGGGTCCTGCACCATCGAGTCCAGTTTGGCGGGGTCGTAGGCCTTGTTGATCGCATCGGCTGAGCCCAAGTAGATGGGTGCGCCGGTGGCGGCCTTCAGCTCCAGGGCGCCGCCGTCGTGGTCGAAGTGCCCGTGGGTGACCAGCACGCCGTTCAGCGGCAGCGTGGACGACAGGCCGAGCTGGCGCAGGGCGGGCAGGTCGTAGTCGCGCATCTCCTGGGCGTTGTTGCCGGCGTCGATCATGACGAAGCCGTTGGCATCGCGCAGGATGTACTGGCCGACGTACTCGGTGCCGATGTACCAGACGTCGTCGAAGAGCTGCGTCAGCGGCACCCGGATGCTGTTCTTGGCACGTTCGGCGAGCACGATGGCGTTGTTGTCGTCGGACAGGTTGCAGTAGAAGGCGCGCCAGGGATAGGCCATCTGCGGATCGCCGCCGGTGTTCAGGCGCGAGGCCTCCATCTGCCGTTCGAACTCGGTCTGCTGCACGGCGGGAAGGCCGGGGTCGGCGGGGGGCGCCGCCGGTGCGGGCGCGGGGACTGGCGCTGGTGCGGTTCCCACCGCTAGCAGTGCGGGGTTGAAGCCGCTGCCGCCACCGCCGCCGCCGCAGGCCGCGATGGCCAGTCCGCCGACGAGTGCGGCGACGGCCGCGCCGCGCACGGCTCTCTTCTTGCTGTTCTTGTCCATGATGTCTCCTCTTGGTGCTGGGGGCGCACGCAGGCCGTCCTCGCCGCGTGGGTCGGCGAACGGCGGGTGCAAGGTGAAGGGCGGCACGCAGGTGCCGCGGGTGGCCGGCGCTGCCGGCCTCTGGCACTCAGTCGACGGACACCTTGGCGTCCTTGACGAGCTGGGCGTACTTGGCGGTGTCGCCACGGATCTGCGCGGCCATCTGCTCGGGCGTGTTGCCCACGGGCTCGGCACCGATCTCTTCCATGCGCTTGCGGAAGTCGGGCGACTGGATGATCTTCACCATCTCGGCATTGAGCCTGACCACGATGTCGCGTGGCGTGCCCTTGGGTGCCAGCACGCCGAACCAGGTGCCCTGGTCGAAGTCCTTCAGGCCGGACTCCGCCAGCGTGGGCACATCGGGCAACGTGCTGGAGCGTTTGGCAGTGGTCACGGCCAGGGGCCGCAGCTTGCCGGCACGGATGTGCTGGATGACCGGGGTGATGGTGTCGAAGGACATGTCGACCTGGCCGCCCAGCAGGTCGGTGGTGAGCGGCGCGCTGCCCTTGTACGGCACATGGAGCAGCTCGACGCCGGTCTGGCTCGCGAACTGCGTGCCGATCAGATGCTGCACGGTGCCGTTGCCATTGGAGCCATAGGACAGGCGCCCCGGCGCGGCCTTGGCCTGGGCCACCAGGCTCTTGACGTCGGTGGCGCTGTTCTTGACGTTGACGACCAGCACGTTGGGCACCAGCGCGATGGTCGTCACGGGCTCGAAGCTCTTCTCGAAGTCGTAGGGCAGCTTCTTGTAGACGCTCGTTGCGATGGTGTGGTGGACCGCCCCCATCAGCAGCGTGTAGCCGTCGGGCTTGGCCTTGGCCACGAAGTCGGCGCCCACCGTGGCCCCTGCGCCGGGCCGACTTTCCACCAGCACCGGCTGTCCCAGGGTCTGGGACAGCTTGTCGGTGAGCGAACGTGCCAGCACGTCCGAACTGCCACCGGGCGGGAAGGGCACGATCAGGCTGATGGGCCGCGAGGGCCAGTTCTGTGCACCGGCCAGCGTTGTGGCCAGGGTCAGCGCCGTGGCGATTCCCGCCTGTCGAAAGATGCGGCTCTTGCTCATGTTGTCTCCGTTTCGGTTGTGGACTCAAGGGTAGGCAGGCCGTCCCATCACGGCATGCCTGTGCAGTGAAGGCTTTCTTAACCGCTGTTCAACAGTCGCGTGCTCACAGCGGTGCCACCCGTAGCAGGTTGGTGGTGCCCGGCGTGGCGAAGGGCATGCCGGCGGCGATCACGAGAAACTGTCCCGACGTGCCGAAGCCGCCGCGCAGGGCGGTGTCCACCGCCACCTCGGTCATCTCCGACACGCTCTGGACTTCGTGGCAAAGCACGGCATGGACGCCCCAGGCCAGGGCCAGCCGGCGCGCGGTGGCGGTGCGGGGCGTCATGCCGATGATGGGCGCGTCGGGCCGCTCCCGTGCCATGCGCAGTGCCGAGTGGCCGGAGCTGGTGTAGGCGACGGCCGCTGCCGCCCGCAGCAGCTCGGTCACATTGCGCAGGGCCGCGCCGATCGCATCGGCCACGCGGGCCTGGGGCGGGGCGCGCGAGGCGTCGATGCCTGGGCGGTACGCGGCATCGCGTTCGGTGTGGTGGACGATGCGATCCATCATCCGCACGGCCTCCACCGGATGGTTGCCGCTGGCCGATTCGGCCGACAGCATCACCGCATCGGCGCCTTCGTAGATGGCGGTGGCCACGTCCGACGCCTCGGCGCGCGTGGGCACGGGGGCGGCCACCATCGATTCGAGCATCTGCGTGGCCACGATCACCGGCTTGCCGGCGTCGCGGCAGGCCCGCACGATGCGCTTCTGCAGGGCCGGCACCTGTTCGGCCGGCAGTTCCACGCCGAGGTCGCCGCGCGCCACCATCACGGCATCGGCCTCGGCCACGATGGCCTCCAGGCTGGCGATGGCTGCGGGCTTCTCCAGCTTGGCCACGATGCCAGCGTGCTCGCCCACCAGGGCGCGCAGTTCCGCGATGTCCTCGGGCCGTTGCACGAAGGACAGGGCGATCCAGTCCACGCCAAGCTGCAGCCCGACCGCCAGGTCGGCGCGGTCCTTGGCCGTGAGCGCGGACAGCGGCAGCACCACGCCGGGCACGTTCACGCCCTTGCGGTCGGACAGGCGCCCGCCCGTCACGACCCGCGTGTGTGCGAAGCCAGGCCCGCAGGCTTCCACGCGCAGCTGGATGCGCCCGTCGTCGAGCAGCAGTTCGGTGCCGGCACTGAGCGCCTCGAAGATCTCCGGATGGGGCAGGGCGACCTGCGTGGCATCGCCGGCGGTGTCGGCGTCCAGCACCAGGCTGAAGCGCGCGCCATCGGCCAGCGTCACCGGGCCGGCGGCGAAGGTACCGATGCGCAGCTTGGGGCCCTGCAGGTCCATCAGCACGCCGATGGGGCGCCCGGTCTGGCGCTCGATCTCGCGGATGGCCGCCAGGCGCCACTGGTGGTCCTGCGCCGTGCCATGGCTGAAGTTCAGGCGGAACACGTCCGCACCCGCGTCGAAGAGCGCGCGGATGCGCTCGGGATGGTCGCTGGCGGGGCCCAGCGTGGCCACGATCTTGGCCTGTCGGTGTCGTCTCATGGGCGGGCGTGCGGACGGGCCGCGTCGTTGGACTCGCCGTGCGGCGGCAGCACCAGCACGGCCCGGAAGTCATTCACGTTGGTGCGGGTCGGGCCCGTGACCACGGCATCGCCCAGCGCCTCGAAGAAGGTGTGGGCGTCGTTGTCGTCGAGGCGCTCGCGCGGGCGCAGGCCGGCCGCATGGGCGCGGGCCAGCGTCTGCGGACCGATCACGGCGCCGGCGATCTCCTCGATGCCATCCACGCCGTCGGTGTCGGCCGCCAGCGCATGGACGCGCGGATGCCCCTGCAGCGCCAGGGCCAGCGCGAGCAGGAACTCCACGTTGCGCCCGCCCCGCCCGTGGCCGCGCAGGCTCACCGTGGTCTCGCCGCCCGAGAGCAGCACGCAGGGCGCCACGAAGGGCTGGTCGCGGCGTGCCACCTGCAGCGCCATGGCGGCCATGACCTGGGCCACGTCGCGCGACTCGCCCTCGATGGCATCGCCGAGGATGTGCACGGCGATGCCGGCCCGCTCGGCCACCTGCGCCGCGGCTTCGAGCGCCCGCTGCGGCGTGACCGCCATGCGGTTCTCGATGGAGGGCAGGCGGGGATCGTGCGGCTTCGGCGTCTCGGCCTCGCCGGTGCGCAGCAGCGCCAGGGCGGCCTCGGGCACGGCGATGCGGTGCCGGTGGAGGATCTCCAGGGCCTGCGCGCAGTCGCTCGGATCGGGCACCGTGGGGCCGGAGGCGATGTCCGCCGGGTCGTCGCCCGGCACGTCGGACAGCAGCAGGTTGACCACCCGCGCAGGCCGGCAGGCGAGCGCCAGACGGCCGCCCTTGATGCCGGACAGGTGCCGCCGCACGCAGTTCATCTCGGCGATGGAGGCACCGCTGGCCAGCAACTGCCGGGCGATGGCCTGTTCGTCGGCGAGGGTCAGCCCCGGCAGCGGCCAGGGCAGCAGCGCCGAGCCGCCGCCGGAGACCAGGCACAGCACCAGGTCCTCGGGCCCCAGGCCCTGCACGGCCGCCAGCAGGGCCGCGCTGGCGGCCAGGCCGGCGTCGTCGGGCACGGGATGGGCGGCCTCCATCACGCGGATGCGGCCGCTGGGTGCGCCATGGCCATAGCGTGTGACGACCACGCCCGAGAGTTCGCCGACCCAGTGGCCATCGACCACCTGTGCCATGGCTGCCGCGGCCTTGCCGAAGCCGATCACCACGGTCCTGCCCGCGGGCGGCGACGGCAGCAGCGCCGGCAGGCACAGGGCAGGCTGGGCGGCGGCGACGGCGGCGTCGAACATGCCGCGCAGCAGGCGCGGCGGATCCTGCAGCGCAGGCTGCATGGCATCTCCTTGGCGAAGGGAAGGGGAAGGGCCCGCCGCGCTGCCGTGTGGCGGCGGCAGTGGCGGGCCTCAGGCGCCGCGGCGCCGCGCGGTGCGCAGTGCCGCGGACGGCGGCGTGCTCAGGCCGCCTTGCGCGCGGGCGAGCCGGCCAGCTGGCGGCAGATGGCCTCGGTCACCTGTGCCGTGGTGGCGCTGCCGCCCAGGTCGCGGGTGTGCAGACGCACGTCCGCCGTGACCTGCTCGACAGCCTGCATGACGCGGGCGGCGGCCTCGTGCTCGCCCAGGTGCTCCAGCAGCATCACCACCGACCAGAAAGTGCCCACCGGGTTGGCCAGGCCTTTGCCCATGATGTCGAACGCCGAGCCGTGGATGGGCTCGAACATCGAGGGATAGCGGCGCTCCGGGTCGATGTTGCCGGTGGGCGCGATGCCCAGGCTGCCGGCCAGCGCGGCGGCCAGGTCGCTCAGGATGTCGGCGTGCAGGTTGGTGGCGACGATGGTGTCGAGCGTGGCCGGCTTGTTGACCATGCGCGCCGTCATGGCGTCCACCAGTTCCTTGTCCCAGGTGACGTCGGGAAACTCGGCGGCCACTTCCGCGGCGATCTGGTCCCACATCACCATGGCATGGCGCTGGGCGTTGCTCTTGGTGACCACCGTCAGCAGCTTGCGCGGCCGCGACTGGGCCAGGCGGAAGGCGAAGCGCAGGATCCGCTCCACGCCCACGCGGGTCATGATGGACACGTCGGTGGCCGCCTCGATGGGATGCCCCTGGTGCACCCGGCCGCCCACGCCCGAGTATTCGCCCTCGGAGTTTTCGCGCACGATCACCCAATTCAGATCTTGTGGTCCGCAGCGCTTGAGCGGCGCGTCGATGCCCGGGAGGATGCGCGTGGGACGCACGTTGGCGTACTGGTCGAAGCCCTGGCAGATCTTGAGGCGCAGGCCCCAGAGCGTCACATGGTCGGGGATGTGCGGATCGCCGGCCGAGCCGAAGAGGATGGCGTCCTTGTCCTTGAGGGCTGCGAGGCCATCCTCCGGCATCATCACGCCGTGCTCGCGGAAGTAGTCGCCGCCCCAGCCGAAGTCCTCGAACTCGAAACGGAAGGCCGTGCTGCCCTCGGCCAGCGCCTCCAGCACCTGCCGGCCCGCGGGCACGACCTCCTTGCCGATGCCGTCGCCGGGAATGGTTGCGATCTTGTAGACCTTCATGCTGTCTCCGCTGCAGTGATGGATTGCGATGCGGCCACTGTAGGCACTGCACGGCCCGGCGAACGCCGCTACAGTCAACCCGCTTTTAACCTGAGGTCAAGGATGGGGACATGAGCGGCAGGATTCTTCCGGGCGACATCGGCTTCTTCTCCGCGCTGGCGCGTGCGGGCAGCCTGAGCGCGGCGGCCCGGGAACTCGGCATCACCACGCCCGCGGTCAGCAAGCATCTGGCGCAGATGGAAGCGCGCCTGCAGGTCGCGCTGGTCAACCGCACCACCCGCCGCATGAGCCTCACGCCCGAAGGCGAGACGCTGCTGGCCGGCGCCCGCCGGGTGCTGGCCGAGATCGACTCGCTGGACGAGCTGCTGTCGGGCACGCAGGCCCAGCCACAGGGGCTGCTGCGGGTCAATGCGACGCTGGGCTTCGGCCGCAGCCATGTGGCGCCCGTCATCTCCCGCTTCGTCCGCCAGTACCCCGACGTGGAGGTGCAGCTGCAGCTGTCCGTCAATCCACCGCCGCTGACCGACGACGCCTACGACGTCTGCGTGCGCTTCGGCGCGCCGCCCGAGGCCCGGGTGATCGCCCGGCATGTGGCGGCCAACCGGCGGTTGTTGTGCGCGTCGCCGGCCTACCTGGCGCGTCACGGCCCGCCGCGCAACCCTGCCGACCTGGTGCGGCACAACTGCATCGGCATCCGGCAGGGCGAAGAAGCCTATGGTGTCTGGCGGCTCGCCAGCCATCGCACGCGGGGCAAGGCCGCCGAGTCCGTCAAGATCCGCGGCAACCTCACAACCAACGACGGCGAGATTGCCGTGGCCTGGGCACTGGCGGGCCATGGCATCCTGATGCGGGCCGAATGGGACATCCGCCGCTATCTGGACAGCGGCCGACTGGTGCAGGTGCTGCCGCAGTTCGACACGCCCGATGCCGACATCTATGCCGTCTATCCACAACGGCACCAGCACTCGGCACGGGTGCGCGCCTTCGTCGACAGCCTGGCGCTGCAGCTCAACGGCAGCGCCAGCGCGTAGGCACCCGCCTCAGACATCGGCCGGCGCGTCGTCCTGCAGCGCCTCGGCCACGAAGTCCACGAAGGCCCGCACCTTCAGCGGCAGGGCGCGGTTCTGGCGGAACACCGCGAAGATGCCGTTGGAGAAGGCGCGCACCGCGAAGCGGTACTCGGGCAGCAGGCGCACCAGCGTGCCGTCCTGCAGGTTGCTGCGCACCGTGGGCTCGGACAGCAGCGCCACGCCCATGCCGCCCAGTGCAGCCAGGCGCAGCATCTCGCCGTTGTTGGCGCTCAGCACGCCCTGGATCGCCAGCTCCTGCTGCACGCCCTGTTCGTCCACGTACTTCCAGGTCGTGGCCTCGTGCTCGCGCCGGTAGGTGAGGCACCGCGCCTGCGGCAGGTCGCTCGGGTGCTTGATGCGCGCGTTGGTCTTGAGATACGCGGGGCTGGCCACCAGCACCTCGTCGCTGGAGAGCAGCCGCTTGATGACGAAGCCCGAGTCGTTGGATTCGCCGGTGCGGATGTCCACGTCGAAATCGTGCTCGACCAGGTTGACCGGGTGCTCCGACAGCTCGATCTGCACCTGGATGTCGGGATAGCGCTGCGCGAAGCGCGGCAGCAGCGGCGCCACCACGCGCAGGCCGATGTGGGTGCGCGAATGCACGCGCAGCCGGCCCTCGGGCCGCTGGCGGGCGCTGCGTGCGGCCTGCTCGGCATCGGCCATGGCTTCCAGCACGCCCTCCGCGCGCGAGAGGAAGGCCTGGCCGGCCTCGGTCATCTTGAGGTTGCGGCTGGTGCGGTCCACCAGCTGCACGCCCAGCTCTTCCTCCAGCGCGCTGATGCGCCGCGAGATGGTGGCCGGCGACAGGCTCAGGCTGCGCGCCGCGGCCGACAGGCTGCCCTTGCGCTGGGTGGTGACGAAGATGCGCAGCGAGTCGAGGGCCTTCATTTCGAAAGACGCAAAGAAGGTGTGCGCATGACGATGCGCTGGCAGGCCGGGCCGTTCCTAGCATTGATCCACGTCACGAACCAACGATCAGGAGCAACGGCCATGGACTTCGGAATCTTCATTCTGATGCAGCAGCGGAACAAACATAAGACCTCGCACGAGATCCTGCGGGACGCGGTCGAACAGACGCGTCTGGCGGACGAACTGGGCTTCGGCGCGGCATGGTATGCCGAGCACCACTTCAGCAACTACGGCATGTGCTCGTCGCCGCTGACGATGATCGCGCATTGCGCGGCCGCCACGCACCGCATCCGTCTGGGCACGGGCATCGTGGTGGCGCCGCTGTACACGCCGGCCCGCCTGATCGCCGATGTGGCGATGGTGGATCAGCTCTCCAACGGGCGGCTCAACCTGGGCATCGGCTCGGGCTACCAGCACTTCGAGTTCGAACGCTTCGGCGTTGCGCTGGAGACGGCCAAGGCCCGCACCTTCGAGATGCTCGACATGCTGGAGCTGGGCCTCAAGCAGCCCAAGTTCAGCTACGACGGCCAGTATTACCAGCAGCCGATGAGCGCCATCAGCCAGCGCGCGGTGCAGCAGCCCGGCCCGCCGATGTGGATCACCAGCGTGGACCCGAGCTTCGTCGCCCGCGCGGTGCGCGGCAACCACCATGTGTTCGTCTCCGGCGGCGACGGCGGCCTGGAGAAGCTGGCCGGCACCCGCGCGCTGATCGACAAGGTGGCGCTCGCCGAAGGCAAGGACCCGGCGGCCGTGCCCGTGGGCCTGCTGCGCGCCGCCTATGCGAGCAACGACAAGAACGAGGTCGAGAAGTACCTGGACTGCGCCCGCTACCAGCGCCGTATCGCCGTCAGCCTCAAGCGCCGCACGGCGCAGATCGCCGACGACTACCAGGTGGAAGAGGGCATCGTCGAGGGCGAGCCCACGCTCGATGAGATGCGCGCCCTACTGCCCGTGGGCAGCATCGACACGGTGATCGAACGCGTGGTCAACGAGATCCGCACGCTCAAGCCGGTGCACTACTGCTTCCAGACCCAGATGGGCGACTTCGACCATCCGACCATGCTGCGCCAGCTGCGCACCTGGGCCGAGGTCATCATCCCCACCGTGCAGCAGGAGATCGCCAACGACCCGCCGCACCGCGCCGCCGCCGCCCAGCCCGAACTGGCCGCGGCCTGAGCCGCACGCCAAGGCCTGCCATGACTGCGCTTGCCACCGCCGAACGCACCCGGCCCGCCATCGAGCCCACGCTGCTGCGCCAGCACCTGGGCTGCTTTCCGACGGGCGTGGCCATCGTCACCACGCGCACGGCCGACGGCCAGCCCGCGGGACTGACCTGCAACAGCTTCAGCTCGGTCTCGCTGGAGCCGCCGCTGGTGCTGTTCAGCCTGCGCAAGGCCAGTCGCCTGCTGGGCACGTTCCAGCAGGCCGAGGGCTTCGCGATCCACATCCTGGGCGAGCACCAGGACGCGCTGTCCGGCCGCTTCGCCTCCAGCAAGGTCGAGCACAAGTTCGAGGGCGTGGCCTGGCGCGAGGGTGAGCTGGGCATGCCGCTGCTGGACGATTGCCTGGCCAGCTTCGAGTGCCGCCTGTTCGCCGCCCATGACGCGGGCGACCATGTCATCTTCATTGGCGAGGTGCACCACCTGGGCGCCGGCACGGGCGAGCAGGCGCTGGTGTTCTACAAGGGCGCGTACATGCGCCTGGCCGAGTCGCTGCGCCACCGCGTGGTGCAGGGCGGCATGGGCGACGCCGACGTGGACGAGGCCTACCGCACGCTCTACGGCCGGCTGCTGCGCCTGGCCTGCGAACGCGCCAGCGAGGCCGAGATCGACGCCATCGAGGCCGCCGCCGCGCTGATCGAGGACCACCCGGAGGACGCGCCGCTCAAGGCCCGCATCGAGTCGGCCAGCGCCTTCTTCGGCGCCATCGCCGCCGCCGGCCACAACGACGCGCTGATGCTCATGGCCCAGACCATGACCAACGTGCTGCGCGAGCGCATGACCCATGTGCTGTCGGTGCGCGCGCGGCCCGACCTGTACCCGCTGCGGCGCGCCGTGGTGCGTCACCTGCGCGAGCGCGACGCCGAAGGCGCCGCCGCCGCCCTCGATGCGCTGATCGACCAGCTGCGTCGCGGCTGAGCGACCACACCGACGCGCCGCGGCCCGAGTGCGCGGCGCCATTCCCGATTGAGTGAGAGACGAGGAGACACGATGTCCATCGACTACGCCGCGTTCCGGCGTGAACTGGAGGCCTTCGCTCGCCAGGCCTGCCCGCCGGAGATCCGGGCCGTGGTGGCCGCCGGCCAGAAGATCACCAAGCGCGAATACCAGGCCTGGCAGCAGATCCTGAACGACCGCGGCTGGGGCGCACCCAGCTGGCCGGTGGAAGTCGGTGGCACCGGCTGGGACATCCGCCAGCGCCTGATCTTCGAAGAGGTGATGGCCGAGAACGACTGCCCGCCGCTGTACCACCACGGCCTGGGCCACATCGGCCCGGTCATCATCCGCTTCGGCACGCCCGAGCAGAAGGCGCGCTTCCTGCCGCGCATCCTCGATGGCTCGGACTGGTGGTGCCAGGGCTATTCGGAGCCGGGTTCGGGCTCCGACCTGGCCTCGCTGCAGACCAGCGCCCGCCGCGACGGCGAGCACTGGGTGGTCAACGGCCAGAAGATCTGGACCTCCCACGCGCACGAGGCCAGCATGATCTACATGCTGGTGCGCACCTCGAAGGAGGCGAAGAAGCAGGAAGGCATCTCGCTGCTGCTGGTGCCCATGGACACGCCCGGCATCACCGTGCGGCCCATCCGCACCATCGACGGCTGGCACCACCTCAACGAGGTCTTCTTCGACGAGGTGCGCGTGCGCGCCGACAACCTCATCGGCGAGGAAGGCAAGGGCTGGACCTGCGCCAAGTTCCTGCTGGAGCGCGAGCGCCTGCCCCCGGCCAACGTGGCCCGGCTGGCGCTGATGCACCGCCAGGTCTCGGCATTGCTGCAAAAGGCCGCGCAGGCTGCTGGCGCCAGGCGCGACTTCGGCGTGCTGCAGCACAAGCTGCTTCTTTGCGAGGCCGAACTGCAGGGCGCCCGCGTGATGATGGCCCAGGCCACCGACGACCTGATCCACCAGCGGCCGCTGGGCGTGCAGCCCTCCGCCATCAAGATGACCTGCGCCGACGTGGCGCAGCGCCTGACCACCATCGCCCTCGATGCCGTCGGGCCCGAGGCCGCGCATCGCTTCCTGGCCGAGGAGGGCGGCGAGGAGCTGCCTGCCGCCACCTGGATCCAGAACTACATGTTCACGCGTGCCCGCACCATCGCCGGTGGCACCTCCGAAGTGCAGCGCAACGTGATCGCCAACGCGCTGCTGGGAGCCTGAGCCCATGTCGAACCACTTCCCCCCGCTCTTCCCCGGCATGCTCTTCGACGCGGCCGACCGCTTTGCGCAGGACCATGTGCACAGCGCCATCCTGCCCGGCGACCCGGTGCGCGAACTGGGCTGGACTGCCACGCTGGTGCCCGAAGCCGACGGCGGCGTCGGCGGCACGCTGGCCGACCTGGCCAGCGTGGTCGAGGGCCTGGCCGCCCAGGGGCTGCAGCTGCCCGTGATCGAGACCTGCGCGGTGGTGCCGCTGCTGCTGCGCGCCGCGCCGGCCGAGGTCGCCGGGCCCTGGCTGCAGGCCGTGGCCGAGTCCGAGGTGCAGATCGCGCCGCTGGCCGCGCTTTCGGCCCTGCCCGGAGACGGCACCCTGCGTGCGGTGCGCAGCGACAGCGGCTTCGTGCTCGATGGCCGCGTGGACGGCGTGGATGCCACGCTGCCCGCCAGCCACTGGCTGGCCGTCGCCGAGTTGGACGGCGCGCCCGCGCTCTTCCTCGTCGATGCTGAGCGCATCGGCGCACCCGCCGCCCGCTACCGCACCATGGAAGGCCGGCAGGGCGCGGACTTCCGGCTGGACGGTGTGTCGGTCCCCGCGACGGCCCTGCTGGCGCAAGGCGAGCGCCTGTGCGCCGCGCTGGCCGCCGCGGGCAATGCGGCCCTGCTGCTCACGCTGGTCGACACCGTGGCCGCACAGGCCGCGCTGATCCGCCACACCCTCACGCACCTGCAGGAGCGCCGGCAGTTCGGCGTGGCGCTGGCCACCTTCCAGGTGCTGCGCCATCGCGTGGCGGACATGTACGTCAAGGCGCAATGCGCCCAGGGCCTGGTGGTGCATGCCTTCCAGACGCTGGATTCGGCCGCGCCCGATCTGCGCCGCACGCTGCAGCTGGCCAAGCTGTCCATCGCCGAGACGGCCCGGGCGGCGGCCGAGGCGGCCATCCAGATGCATGGCGGCATGGGACTGAGCGAAGAGGTGCTGGCCACCCGCCTGGCCCAGCGGCTGATCGCGTCGGAGTTCCGCTATGGCGATCGCCTGACCCAGCTCTCGCAACTGCTGCATGCGGGCGGCGCATCCGCCGCCAACCCCTCTTCCTCTTCTTCTTCCAACACCCCTTCCGGGAGCGCGCGATGAGCATCCACCTCGAAGTCTCCGAATACATCGCCGTCGTGCGGCTGGACAAGCCGCCCGTCAATGCCCTCGACCGCGCATCGCGCCGCGACCTCATCGCCGTCTTCGACGAGATCTCCGAACGCAGCGACGTGCGCGTGGCCATCCTCACCGGCACCGGCAAGGCCTTCTGCGCCGGTGCCGACCTCAAGGACCGGCCGAACGCCGACAAGGCCGGCGACTTCCTCGACCACAACCGCTGGACGCGCGAGACGGGCAATGCGATCCGCGAATGCGCCAAGCCGGTGATCGCGGCCATCAACGGTCCGGCGCTGGGCGCGGGCTTCGGCCTGATGGCGGCCTGCGACATCTTCCTGGCCAGCGAGGACGCCACCTTCGCCATGCCCGAGATCAACGTCGGCCTGGCCGGCGGCGTCTCGATGCTGCGCACGCTGGTGGGCCGCTCCTTCACGCGGCGCATGTTCTTCACCGGCATGAAGGTCTCGGCGGCCGAGCTGTACCGCCGCGGTGTGCTCGACGAGGTGGTGCCGGCCGAGCAGCTGATGCCCCTGGCCATGGAGATCGCGCAGGACATCGCCTCCAAGGCACCGCTGGCCGTGGCCTATGCCAAGCAGGCGGCCAACATGATGGACCTGATGCCCCAGCGCGACGGCTACCGCGTGGAGCAGAACTTCACCATGGCGCTGTCGCGCACCGAGGACGCCAAGGAGGCGCGCCAGGCCTTCCTCGAAAAGCGCCCGCCCGTCTACAAAGGCCGCTGAACATGCGCGACGACATCGACGTCGGTCACGGACTGGAGGCGCTGTTTGCGCCGCGCTCCATCGCCATCGTCGGCGCGTCCGACGACGTGACCAAGATCGGCGGCCGGCCGCTGCAGTTTCTGCGCAAGTACGGCTTCGCCGGCGCGATCTATCCGGTCAACCGCAAGGCGGCCGAGGTGCAGTCGCTGCGCGCGTTTCCCGACGTGGCCGCGCTGCCCGAGGCGCCCGAGCTGGCCGTCATCGCCGTGCCGCCCGAGGGCGTGCCGCAGGCGGTGCGCGACTGCGCGGCGCGCGGCGTGAAGGCGGCCGTGGTGCTCTCCGCAGGCTTCTCCGAGATGGGCGAGGCCGGGGCCCGGCTGCAGGCGGAGATCGGCCGCATCGCCCGCGACACCGGCCTGCGCGTGGTGGGCCCCAACTGCCTGGGCGCCATCGGCGTGCCCGCGAAGAGCATCGCCACCTTCTCGGTCGCGCTGGAATCCGCCTTTCCGGCGCCGGGGCCCGTGGGCATCGTCTCGCAAAGCGGCAACCTGGGCAGCTACACGCTGCGCCTGGCCTCCGAACGCGGCCTGGGCATCAGCCGCATGCTGACCACCGGCAACGAATGCGACGTGGACATCGCCGATGCCATCGCCTCGGCCGCGACCGATCCGGGCACGCGCGTCATCCTCTGCTGCATGGAGACCTGCCGCGACGGCGCCAAGCTGCGCCGCGCCATGGCCCTGGCCCGCGCCGCGGGCAAGCCCCTGGTGGTCCTGAAGGTGGGCGTCTCCGAAGCGGGCAGTGCCGCCGCGGCCTCGCACACCGGCGCGCTGGCCGGCTCCGACGCGGTGTTCGACGCCGTGCTGCGCGAGGGCGGCGCCCTGCGCGTGCCCAGCATCGAGCAACTGCTGGACGTGGGCCACGCGCTGGCCGTGCTGGGCGAAGGCCGCCTGCCCGCGGGCCGGCGCATCGCGGTGCTCACGGCCTCGGGCGGCTTCGGCGTGCTGCTGGCCGATGCGGCCAGTGCCCATGGCCTGACGCTGCCGCGCCTCGCCGAGGCCACCCAGCAGCGCATTCTGCAGGCCGTGGCCTTCGCGGCGCCGGCCAATCCGGTGGACATGACGGCCCAGGTCTCCAGCCGGCCCGAGCTGCTGGCCCAGGTGCTGGACGCCGTGGCCGCCGATCCGGCCTGCGACACGCTGTTGCTGCAATCGGCCAATGCCTTCCATGTGCCGCGGCTGCGCGACGTCTTCCTGGCCGCGCTCACGCAGATGCGCGAGCGGCATCCGCAGCGGCTCATCGTGCTGTGCGCGCGGGCGCCGGCCGACGTACGGCGGCAACTGGATGCGCTGGGCATTCCGGCCATCGAGGGCATCGACGCGGCCTGTGCCACCGTGGCGGCCCTGGCCACGCTGGGCATGCAGTCCGCACAACCATCCACCGTCGAAGCAACACCCCGCACGCCGCTGGCGGCCGAGGCCTTCGCCACTGAGGCCAGCGCCAAGGCGGCCCTGGCTGCGGCCGGCCTGCCGGTGCTGCGCGAGGTGGTCGCCACCACGCGTGACGAGGCGGTGGCCGCCGCAAGCGCCATCGGCTTTCCGGTGGTGCTCAAGATCGTGTCGCCCGACATCGCCCACAAGACCGAGGTGGGCGGCGTGGCGGTGGGTGTGCGCAGCGAGGGCCAGCTCATCGATGCGCATGACACGATGCTCGCCCGCGTGGCCGAGAAGGCGCCGGGGGCCCGCATCGACGGCGTGCTGGTGGCGCAGATGGCGCCAGCCGGCTGCGAGCTGATCCTGGGCACCAAGACCGACCCGGTCTTCGGGCCCATGGTCATGGTGGGCCTGGGTGGCATCCATGCCGAGATCTGGAAGGACGTGGCCCTGCGGCCCGCGCCGGTGGATGCTGCGGCGGCCGACGCCATGCTGCGCTCCCTGAAGTCTTTCGCGCTGCTCGACGGCGCGCGCGGCCGGCCCAAGGCCGACGTGGCGGCCGCGGCCCAGGCCATCGCCGCGCTGTCGCGCTTTGCCGCGCGGCATGCCGACGACGTGGCCGAGATCGACATCAACCCGCTGGTGGTGCTGGACGCCGGCCAGGGTGCCTTTGCGCTCGATGCGCTGCTGGTGCCCACCTCGACGAACAAGAAGGACGTTCATCCATGACCGCGACCCTTTCCTCTCTCGCCGGCCGCACGGCCTTCATCAGCGGCGCCGGCCACGGCATCGGCCGCGCCACGGCGCTGGCCCTGGCGGCGCGTGGCGCCGTCGTCGGCATCAACGACCTCAAGCCCGAGTTCGTCGAAGACGCCGTGGCTGCGGTGCGCGCCGCGGGCGGCCAGGCCATCGGCCTGCCCTGCAACGTCGCCACCCGCGACGGCATGCGCGAGGCGGTGCAGCGCTTCGCGGCCGATGCCGGTCGCCTCGACGTGATGGTCAACAACGCCGCCTGGGTCCGCTATCAGTCGCTGCCCGAGATCACGCCCGAGGTCATGGACCGCATGGTGGAGATCGGCTTCAAGTCGGTGATCTGGGGCATCCAGGCCGCGGCCGAGGCCATGGATGCCGAGCGGGGCGGGGCCATCGTCAACGTGGCGTCCATCGCGGCCTTCAAGTCGCCGATGCGCTCGGTGGTCTACAGCGGCATCAAGGCCGGCGTGCTGGGCATCACCCGTGCCGCCGCGGCCGACCTGGGCGCACGCCGCATCCGCGTCAATGCGGTGGCGCCGGGCGCCGTGCCCACCGAGGGCACGGTGCGCAACCGCAATGCCGAGCTGGACGCCAAGCGCATCGCGCGCACGCCCCTGGGCCGGCTGGGCACGGTGCAGGACATCGCGGACGCCATCGTCTTTCTGGCCAGCGACGAGGCGCGCTTCCTCAATGCGGAGGTGCTGCGGCTGGACGGCGGCGCTTCGGAGACCTCGCTGTGAGTGCCCCGGCCAAGGCCTTCGCGCCCACGCGGCTGCAGAACGTCTACCTGGTGGCCGAGCAGCCTGCCGCGCTGCATGCCTTCTACAGCGAGGCCCTGGGCCTGTCGCTCAAGTTCGCCGATGGCGAGCGCTGGTACCAGTACGGCGTGGGCGGCGGCAATGTCTCGCTCGCCTGCCGCGAGGAGGCAGCGCCGGCCACCGCGGGCGCGGTGATGGTGTTCGAGGTGGCGGACTTCGATGGCGCTTCGGAACGCATCGACGCGGCCGGCGGTGAGGTGCTGGGTCTGCGCGACATGGGCGCCCATGGCGCCGTGCTGTCGCTGCGCGACCCGGAGGGTCATGTGGTGCAGCTCTTCCGGCGGGCGCTGCCTGCGAATGCGGAAGATGCGCCCCGGCTTCGACAAGCTCAGCCCGAACGGCTGAATACAGAGTAGCCACCGGTGAACGCCCCTTTCGACGACGCCACCGCGGCGCTGCAGGCCCTGCTGGACCGCGAGGCCATCCGCGACTGCCTGTACCGCTACTGCCGTGGCATCGACCGCTGCGACGAGGCGGCCTTGCGCTCAGCCTACTGGCCCGATGCCACGGACTGCCACGGCGCCTGGAAGGGCAGCGCCACCGGCTTCATCGACCAGGCGCTGGCCAGGCTGCGCCAGGGCGGCCGGCGGGTGCACCAGATCAGCAACATCCTGATCGAACTCGCCGGCGACACGGCGGCGGTCGAGAGCAGCTTTCTCGCGCTGCAGTCGACGGCGGCCCAACCCGGGCGCGAGACCTTTCTCTGTGGCCGCTACGTCGACCGCTTCGAGCGCCGCCAGGGCGAATGGCGCGTGGCCGACCGCACCGTGGTGTACGACTGGATCGAGGAGCGCATGCGGCCCGAGCTGGCGCAGGACGATGCGCAGCTCTTCGGCGTGCGGCAGCCGACGGCGGCGATGGCGCCGGCCGATCCGGTCTATGCGCTCCTCGCGGCCCTGCACGAGCCGGCCCGGCGATGACGAGGGGTAGGCACCCGGCAGCGCCGGACCGCGTGCCCGGCCCAGGCGAGGTCGCAAGCGGCTTCGCCCCTGCGGCCACCGGGCCCTTGGGCGGCGCGGCGTCGCGCCACGTGCTCATCACCGGCGCGGCCGCGGGCATCGGCCGCGCCACCGCGCTGCGGCTCGCGCGCGATGGCTGGCACTGCGTGCTTGTCGATGCCGACGCCGCGCGCCTCGCGCAACTGGCCGCCGATTGGCCGGCTGAAGCGCCCGCGCCGCAGGTCCGCGCCGTCGATCTGTGCGACGCCGCGCAGATCGCCGCGCTGGGGGCCGACCTGCCGCCGCTCGATGCACTGATCAACAACGCCGGCATGTCGGCCGGCGGACGCGATGCGCTCGACGCCGAAGGCCAACGCCTGCTGGCCCTCAACCTCGAAGCGCCCGCGCGGCTGGTGCAGGCCTACACCCCAAGGCTGCGTCCCGGCGCGCGCATCGTCAACGTGGCCTCCGGTGCGGGCCTGCGCGCCATTCCCTGGCGCGGCCTCTACAGCCCCAGCAAGGCTGCTCTGATCGCCCAGACCCGCGCCCTGGCACAGGCGCGCCCGGACTGGACGGTCACCGCGCTGGCGCCGGGCTTCGTGCGGACCGAGCTGGTGCAGCAGCTGATCGACAGCGGCCGTCTGGTGCCCGCGCAGGCCACGGCCAAGATCCCGCTGGGCCATATGGCCGAGCCGGAGGACATGGCCGAGGCGCTGTACTTTCTGGCGGGCGAGGGCGCCAGGCCGCTGTCCGGCCAGTTGCTGGTGCTGGACGGCGGATCGTCGGTGTGCGGGGGCAGCCAGCCGCTGCCACCGGCCCAGGCGCCGCTGCCGCCGCTGGACATGGCCTGCACCCCGCACGACGCCGGCACGACCACGGGCACGGCCACGGCCACGGCCACGGGCGACTATCCGGCCATGCTCGATGCGAGCCTGATGACGGCCGCTCCGGGGCAGTGGCTGGCCACCTTGCAGGCCGCCGCACGGCGCTTCCGGCACGCGCACACGGCCCAGGCCAGCCTGACATTGCTGGTGCCGGCCGCGGTGCCCGCGCTGCCCTGGGCCCAGGCCGGCGACCCCGCCGCCGCCCGCATGCTGCTGCACACGCTGGCCGCCGAATGGGGCAGCCAGGGCCTGCGCATCAATGCCGTGGCCATCGACGGGCCCGGCGTGGATGCCGCCACGCAGGCATTGCTGGCCTTCGTGGCCGGCCCGCGTTCGCGCTTCCTCACCGGCCAATGGCTGCGGGCCGCCGCGGCGACGACAACGATCCCAAACCCGGAGACATGACCATGAACGAGCCGATCTGCAATCGCCGGCACCTGCTCACCGCCGCCGCGCTGCTGGGCCTGCATCCCGCGATGGCCCATGCCCAGTCCGACGCCTGGCCGCAACGGCCGCTCAAGCTGGTGGTGCCCGGCCCGCCCGGTGCCGGCTCCGACATCTTCGCCCGCCTGCTGGCCGTGAACCTGCAGGAAGCCCTGGGCCAGCCGGTGGTGGTCGACAACCGGGCCGGCGCCAACGGGCTGATCGGCAATGAGGCCGTGGCGCGCGCCGCGGCGGACGGCTATACGCTGCTGCTGTCGCCCTCGTCGGCCATCGCCATCAATCCGGTGATCCAGCCACGCATGCCCTACGACGCCCGCAAGGACCTGCAACCGGTGGCGCAGGTGGGATCGGCCGGCGTGCTGCTGGTGGCGAATCCGGCCACCGGTCTGCGCTCGTTGGCCGACCTGGTGCGCGCCGCGCGGGCGCAGCCGGACCGCATCGCCTATGGCTCCTGGGGCAGCGGCTCCACCGGTCACCTGGTGATGGAAGGCATCAAGTCGGAATACGGGCTGGTCATGCCCCATGTGCCGTACAAGGGCGTCTCGCCGCTGGTGGCCGATTTGCTGGCCAACACCATCGGCGTGGGCTTCGTCGACATCGCCTCGCCGGTGCCGCACATCCGCGCCGGCAAGCTGCTGGCCCTGGGCTGCACCGGCTCCGCCCGTGGTCCGGCCCTGCCGGAGGTGCCCACGCTCACCGAGCAGGGCTACCGCTTCGACGTCGATGGCTGGTATGGCGTCTTCGTGCCGGCCGGCACGCCACCGGCGGTGGTGCAGCGGCTCAACCGCGAGATCAACCGCATCCTGGCGACGCCGGAGGTGGTGCAGAAGTTCGCGGCGCAGAACATGCCGCGCCCCCCGCTGAAGTCGGCCGAGGAATTCAGCGCGACGGTCTGGCGCGACATGGACAGCTGGCAGGCGCTGGCGAGGACGGCGCGGCTGCGGGTGGAGTGAGGGGCGGCGTCGCTGCTGCGCTGGATGTCGAGGAGCTGTTCGAGGCAGGCGCCCTCAAAGCCGGCGCAGCTTGGCCACCCATGCAGCGAAGTGCAGGCATTCGGCCTCCATCCGAGCCAGCCCGATGCGCTCGGCGGCAATGGGTCCGTGACGGAGCTTTCGATAGGACGGGCTGCGCAGCAAGGCCTCCAGTCGAGCGGACGGTTTGGTCTTGTGGCCATCGTTGAGTTCTTCGGGCGTCGTCACCGCCGACCGGGCCTTGACGAGATCCGGCAGCGCCGCCGACCAGCCTTCCTCGACGGAAGCCAGGCTGGCGACATCGCTGAATAGGAGCGCTTCGAATTCGTGTGGCTGGATGTGGGCGATGAATCGATTCGGGTGGCATCCACAGTGAGCCACCACGTCGGCATGCAGTTCGCTCTCCAAGGTCTGAAGGCGAGCGGCCAAGCTGGAGTGAGGCTGTACCGTGGCATAGCCCGGAAACTGGGAATCCAGCTTGTAAAGATCGATCAACGTCGTGACGGCCACGACGCGATTGCTCGCCAACGCATTGCGCAATGCCGGGCGCAAGCGGGCATAGCTCATCGCCCCACCCTTGTGACCTGGCGACGTCTCGACAGTGATGCCTTGAAGGTGAATGCCATCCGCTGCGAACGCCGGGAACAGCACCCGAGAGATGAAGGCTTCTTCGGTCTGGCCTTCACACACCACTACCACGCGACGCATCACAGACTGGGCCTCCCACCAATCACATTGCGCTTCCATAGCTCGCCCAGGCTCTGGTAGTCATCGAGCCAACCTCGGAGTTCCTCGGCATCCAGGCGCTCGAGGGTCGTGGCCCCGTCCACGCGCTGCGCCACCACCACATCCTTCGGCTCCATGGCATTCAGCAGTTCGACCGACTGAGTGGAGACGATCAACTGCTTGGTTTGGGCCAACTCTTTCATCATGTCCGCCAGCAGATTGATGGCGAATGGGTGCAACCCCAGCTCCGGCTCGTCGATCAGGATGGTGTCTGGCAACAAATGCGATGGTTGCAACAGCAGCGTCGTCAGACAGATGAAGCGCAGCGTGCCGTCCGAAAGCGTGTGGGCCCGGTACGGCGTCTCGGGATCGCTCTGCTCGAACCATTCCAGTTCAACCGTATTGGGCATCGGCGCCCGATCCACGAAACCACCGAAAAACGGTGCTGCGAGCTTGACCGTGTCGACGATGCGCTGATAGGCGGCCTGATGCGACCGCAGCGCGCGAAGGCGGTAAAGGTAGGCCGCGAGATTGTCCGCTTGGGGCTTCAGCCGAAGGTTGTCATTGCTCGGGTGGGGCAGCTTGACGGCAGCGCCTTCGCTCGTGTCGTGGAAATGGAACTGCTGCCAGCTCTTCATCCATCGCGCCACGTATTGGCTTACCTGGCGTGTATCTGCCAACAGCCGCGCCTCTTCATGGGCGCTGCCTAGTTGATAGCGTGTGATTCCGAAGTCACCGTCGATCCAAGGCACTTCGCGGACGAATTGGAAGCGGTTGTCTGCTGTTGGCGCGAGCGTGATGTCGTATCCATTGACGACCGAGCCATTAGGCCGGAACCTCAAGGCGATGCTGAGTTGGGGCGTCCTTTTGCGTCCGCCATGCAGCAGCACGTCGGGGCCGCCCTGCGATTTGACGTAGGTTTGCAAGTTGCCTTGCGAGGCAGCCGTCAGCAGACGGAAGAGCGACAGGAAGTTGCTCTTGCCCGCCCCGTTCGCGCCAATCAGCACGTTCAGGTTGCCCAGAGCGAACTGATCGACTTTGGCAAAGGACTTGTAGCCCTCGACGCTGATGGTGTCGATCTTCATGGGGTGCCTTTCGAATGCATTGTGATCAAAGCCTCATACAAGCTCAGCGCCGCTCCTGCGCGTTGGCGCCCGGCCACAGGCGGGCGAAGTCGAATGAAAGCTGGCGGTGGTGCCGGATGGACAGCAGATAGACCGTCGCACTGGCGTCCAAGACGGTGTAGAGCATCAGGTAGTCGCCATGCAGGTACTCGCGCAGAGCACTGGCTGTGCCGGCTGGCAGTGCTGCGAGTTGGGCCAGTGCTTCGGCCGACTGCGGCGGGTTGTCCAGGTAGCGCCGGCCGATGCGGGGGAACCGGGCCAGATTGGGGATGACCGTGGCACGCAGGCCGGCCAGCAGATCATCGAAGGCGAATGCCGCGTCGGCTTCTGTCAGAAAGGTCTCGATGGCGTCCAGCCGCTCCAGGAAGCTCGCGGTCAGTTCGACCCGATGCAGAGCCTCAGCCACGCTTCTTGGCGGCTTTGCCAGTGGGGACGGCCGCGCGGCGCTGTTGAAGCTGGGCAAGGGCCGCATCGGCACCGTAGGTGCGGCCGGCCTCGATGTCGGCAATGCCGCGCCGGGCATCGTCGATCAGCAGCAGATGGATGCGCTCGCGCTCCAGGCGGTGGTAGTAGTCCAGCCGGTCGGCATCGATGAGGGCGACGTAGCTTTCACCGTTCTTGGTGATGATCTTCTCGGCGCCGGCCTTGGCCTGATCGGCCAGTTCCGAGAGGTTGGCGCGGGCCTGGGTGAAAGGCACGACGTCGCTGGCTGAAAAGCCCATGAGCGGCTCCTTGAGATTGCAGAATTCTGCGCAGTCTAAAGGAGGCTCGCGCGGGTCTCACGCGAGCGCCGACGGCTCAGCCGCCGCCCCGAAGCGCCGCCAGCAGCGCATGCGTGTCCAGCGGTTTCGACACATGGGCGTCGAAGCCCGCCTCCAGCGCCCGGTCGCGGTCCTGCGGACGCGAGAAGGCCGTGAGCGCCACGCAGCGCACGCGCGGGCGGCCGCCCTCGGCCTCCAGCCGACGCAGCGCGCGCACCAGCTCGTAGCCGTCGCGGCCGGGCAGGCCGATGTCGCTGGCCAGCAGGCTGGGCCAGCGCTCGCGCAGCGCCTCCAGGGCGCTGTCGTGGTCGTGCACCACGCGCACCTGTGCGCCCGCCTCGTGCAGCACCACCTGCAGCATCTCGGCGGCGTCGGGGTTGTCCTCCACCGCCAGGACGTCGTGGCCCGCAAGGGGCCGGTCGCGGTGGGGCGCCTGAGCGCCATCGACTGTTGGCTCGGCGCTGGCGGGCTCGGGCTGGTTCTCGGGCGCCACGTCCAGCTCGACCACCAGGCGGGCCCCACGGCCTTCACCCTCGCTGAAGGCCTGCACGGCGCCGCCATGCAGCTCGGCCAGCCGCCTGACGATCGACAGGCCCAGTCCCAGGCCGCCGTGCAGCCGGTTGTCGGGGCCGTCGCTCTGCGCAAAGCGGTCGAAAAGATGGGGCAGGAAGTCCGGAGCAATGCCCTTGCCGTGGTCCTGCACCTGCAGCGTCAGCTGCCGGCCTTCGCGCCGCAGCACCACGTCGATGCGGCCGCCGTGCGCCGAGAACTTGATCGCGTTGTTCAGCAGGTTCCACACGATCTGCTGGAAGCGCGTCGGGTCCAGCCAGGCGCTCTGGCGCGCCGGCTCGTCGGCCTGCAGCGCGACCGTCAGGCCGCGCGCGGCGATGTCGTCCTTGAGCGCATCCACGGCGGCCTGGGTCAGTTCCAGCGGGTCGGTCCATTCGCGGTGCAGCCGCAGCTTGCCGGCGTTGACGCGGGAGACGTCGAGGATGTCCGAGATGATGCGGCTCTGCGCCTTCACGCTGCGGGCGATGGCGTCCAGCGCCTTCGCCATCAGGTCGGGCCGCCCGCCATGCTTCTGCAGGATGTGGACCCAGCCGCTGATGGCGTTGAGCGGGGTGCGCAGCTCGTGCGAGAGCACGGCCACGAAGTCGTCCTTGGTGCGGCTGTGGCGCTCGGCCAACGCCCGGGCCGCCTGCTCGCGTTCCAGCACCTCCTGGCGGGCCTGCTCCAGGGCGAGGCGCTCGGAGATGTCGACGGCCACCGCCACCAGCAGGCCGGTGGGGCCGTGGGGCGACAGGCTCCAGGCCAGCGGGATCTCGTGCCCGTCGGCATGCAGCAGCGGAAACTCCGCCCGCCACACGCTGCTGGTACTGCCCGGCGCCGCCTCCGCGGCCTGCGCCACGAACGCCTGCACCTGCGCCGCGGCGGCCACCTGGGCCAGGGTGGACAGGCGCACGCCCACCAGTGCGTCGGGCGTGCGGCCCAGAAGATGGGCCAGGGCCGGATTCACGTCATCCAGCCGCCCCTGCGCATCCAGCAGCGCCATGCCGTCGGGCACCTGGTTATAGATGGCGCGGAAGCGGCTCTCGCTCTGGCGCAGCCGGTCCTCGGCGCTGCGCGCGCGGATCAGCGCCTGCAGCGTGGCCACCAGCACCGCGGGCTCGGCCGGGTGCACCAGGTAGGCGTCGGCGCCGGCGTTGAGGCCGGCCACCTTGTCGCGGTCCTGGACGAAGGTGGCCGACAGGTGGATCACCGGCAGGCTGGCGGTGCGCGGGTCCTCGCGCAAAAGCCGGCAGACCTCGAAGCCGTCCACGTCGGGCAGGTGCACGTCCAGCACCAGCGCCGACATGCCCTGGGCGGCCAGCGCCAGTGCCTGGCCGCCGGAGGCCGCCTCCTCGGTGGCGAAGCCGGCCGCGCGCAGCGTGCGAGCGGTCGAGTAGCGCGTGGTCGGATGGTCGTCCACCACCAGGATGCGGTGGGCACCCCGGTCGATGGTGGTGTGGATCACACGGGTGGTTTCCACGCGACCTCCGGCTGATCGGCAGGCGCGCCCGTGCGCGCGGGCGCGGGCGCCGGCGCATCCGGCAGCTGCATCGGCAGGGTGAGCCAGAAGGTGGAGCCGCGGCCCAGTTCGCTCTCCACGCCCACTTCGCCGCCCAGCAGGCCGGCCAGCTGGCGGCACAGCGCCAGGCCCAGGCCGGTGCCGCGCAGGCGCTTCTGCATCGGCGAATCCACCTGCGAGAAGTCGTCGAAGACCGAGGCCTGGTGCTCCGGGGCGATGCCGATGCCGGTGTCGCTCACCGAGAAGCGCACCCGGTCCTCGCCGAGGCGGCAGGCCGCCACGCGCACCTCGCCCTGCGGCGTGAACTTGAGGGCGTTGGAGACGTAGTTGCGCAGGATCTGCGAGAGCTTGCGGTCGTCGGTGTACAGCCGCGGCAGGTCGCTCGGCTCCTCGAAGGCGAGGCTGACCTGCTGGTTCTCCAGCATGGGCCGGAACATGCCGCGCAGCGCCGAGAACAGGTCGACCATCTCGAACCAGGCCGGCGAGATCTCCACGCGGCCGGCCTCGATCTTGGCCAGGTCGAGCAGGTCGTCCACCATCTCGGCGAACTCGCGCGCCGAGGTCTGGATGAACTGCACCTGCCGGCGCTGCTCGTCGGAGAGCGGGCCGTCCACCTCGTCGCTCAGCAACCGCGCGATGCTGCGGATGGCATTGACCGGCGTGCGGAACTCGTGGCTCATGTGCGACAGAAAGCGGCTCTTGAGTTCGGTGGCGCGCTTGAGGGCGATCGCCTGTTCGTCCAGCTCGGCATAGAGGGCGACCACGCCGCGGTTGGTCTCTTCCAGCTCCTCCCGCAGCAGGGCAGCCTCCGCTTCGGCGGCCTGCAGGCGCTGCTGCAGCTGCAGCACCCGCGCGTCGGTTTGCGGAGATTCGGTCATGGGCCCTCCTTGGGGCGCAGCGCGACGACGCAGGCATCGTCGCGGCCGCGGGCATGGTCGGCAAAGATGCGCGCCGCCAGCAGCGTGGGCTCGCGCGCGAGCAGCGGCGCCAGCGCGGCGCCGGGCCAGCGGGTCTGCACGCCGTCGCTGTGCAGCAGGGCCAGCGCATGCGGCGGCCGCGTCGCGGGGGTCATGTCGAAGCGGCGCACCTGCAGCCCCAGCGTGCCGTGGGCCGTCGCCAGGGCCTTGTCGGCGGTGCCCGAGACCAACCGGCCCGCCACATTGCCGGCCCCGGTGTAGCGCAGTGCCTCGCCCTCCATCCACAGGCCGAACACGGCCGCGCCCCGGGTGGTGCGCAGGCGCTCGTGCATGGATTGCATCGTGGCCGCGCCGTCGTCGAAGGGGCGGCTGGCAAAACCGTCCAGCGCCGCCTGGGCGGCGACCTGCGCCTCGGGCCCGTGGCCCAGCCCGTCGGCCAGCAGGGCCGCGGCGCGGCGGCCGTCGAAGGCCAGCATCCAGGCATCGCCGCAGGCGGTCTCGCCGCGCACCGGCACGCACACGGCGCCCCAGTCGAAGGCGTCCGCCCGGGCCGGGGCGGCCACGGCCGTGCCCGTGCGCGGCCGCACGCGGGCCAGGCAGACGGTGCCCATGCCGGGCAGCGAATGGAGGTCGAACCCCTCGCTCTGCCGCGCGATGGCGCCCAGCCCGGTGCCGGCCGTGGCGGTGGTGGAGAAGCCGTCGCGCATCGAGCGCGCCAGGTCGGGCATGCCCGGGCCGCGGTCCACGGCGATCAGCTCGATGTCGCCCAGCGCATCGCGCGCGGCCACCAGCAGCTGGCCGGCCTGCGCATGCTTGGCGAGGTTGGTGCCCAGCTCGGTGGCCACCAACGCGGCGCGGGCGGCGTCGTGCTCGGGCCAGGCGCGCTCGGCGGCCAGGCGCGCCACATGGCGCCGGGCTTCGCCGACGAAGCTCAGGTCCTCGATGGGGAACGCGCGGTGCGTCCAGCCGCGGATCACTTCCACTTCACGATGCTCACGCAAGTGCCCTGGCCAGGCGTGGAGCGGATGTCGAAGTCGTTCACCAGCCGCTTGCTGCCCGGCAGGCCCAGGCCCATGCCGCCGCCGGAGGTGTAGCCGTCGGACATGGCGAGGTCGATGTTGGCGATGCCGGGGCCTTCGTCCTCGAAGCGCAGTTGCAGGCCGCGGCGCGCGCCTTCCTGCAGCACGGCCCAGTGCATGCGGCCGCCGCCGCCATGGATCAGCGTGTTGCGCGACAGCTCGCTGGCGGCGGTGACCATCTTGGTCTGCTCCACCAGCGAGAAGCGCAGCTCCTGGCACAGGGCGCGCACCGTCTGCCGGCTGGCGACGATGTGCTGTTCGCTGGCCAGCGGCAGGGTGCCGGTGGGTTCAGGCGCCAAGGCGGGCTCCCGGCTGGGCGCGCAGGCGATCGAGCAGCGCCATGCCGCGCTCGACGTCCAGCGCGGTGCGCACGCCGTCGAGCGACAGGCCCAGCTCGACGAGGGTGATGGCCACGGCCGGTTGCATGCCCACCACCACCGCGGTGGCCGAGAGGATGGCGGCCGTGCCCGAGATGGTGCTGAGCATGCGGCCGATGAAGGAATCGACCACCTCCAGCGCCGAGATGTCGATCAGCACGCCGGAGGCGCCGGTGGCCGCGATGCGGTTGGCCAGGTCTTCCTGCAGCGCCATGGCGGTCTGGTCCTGCAGGTCGATCTGGATGGTGACCAGCAGGGTCTGGCCCATGCGCAGGATCGGGATGCGGTCCATGGGGTTCAGGCCTCGCGGCTGATGCGCCAGCCGTTGGTCTTGAGGGCCTGCGCCAGCGCGTCGGCCAGCGTGGCCTTGGTGACGATGCCCTGCAGGTCGATGCCCAGGTGCACGATGGTCTGCGCGATCTGCGGGCGGATGCCGCTGATGATGCAGTCGGCGCCCATCAGGCGGATGGCCGTGACGGTCTTGAGCAGGTGGCGGGCCACCAGCGTGTCCACCGTCGGCACGCCGGTGATGTCGATGATGGCCAGCGCCGAGCCGGTGTCCACCACCGTCTGCAGCAGCGTCTCCATGACGACCTGGGTGCGGTTGCTGTCCAGCGTGCCGATCATCGGCACGGCCAGCACCCCGTCCCAGAGCTTGACCACCGGGGTGGAGAGTTCGAGCAGGTCCTCCTGCTGGCGGCGGATGACGTCCTCGCGCGACTGCTGGAAGGTGTCGGCCGTGTGCTGCGCCAGGCGGTCGACCAGGGCGGAGAGCGTCCACAGGGCGCTGCCCATGGCGGCCGGGTCCTGCGCGAAGGCCTGCTGCAGGCGGCCGAAGAGGGGCTTCTTGAGCCCCAGAACGAAGACGCTGGTGGCGCCGGCCGAATCGCCCTTGGCGGCGCGGCTGGCCGACAGCTGCTCCAGCGTGCGCCGCAGCGCCTGCCAGGCCGGGCCCTGGAGCGACTGCGCATCGCCCCCGGCTTCGAGGGCGCTGCGCAGGCCATCGGCGACGGCCGTGGCCTCGGCCTTGGCGCTGGCATGCAGGCCGCCCTGCGTGGTGGCCTGGAGCTCGCGCATCCATTCCTCGACCACGGCGGTGGCATCGTCGTTCAGAGCACGGACAAGGGCCGCGGTTTCCGGGTTCATGGGGAGGCCCTCGTTGAATGCTCCCTTGTAGGGATGGGGATGCGGGAGCGTCCAAAAGTGTAGGAAAAGGTGACAGCCGTCGTTGTCAGCCGATACCTCTTTTGCGCTGTTGGCCCACACGGATTGCGCCTGCCATCCGCCATGGCGCGCGCTGCGCCCGTGCAACGCGATCGGCCGGGGCGGGCCGGTCGCTCGGGAGCGCGGCCGCCCGGCGCCTCAAGCGCCGACTGGCAGCGCCGCGAAGTCCAGCGAATGCGGGTCGCTCAGCGCGCCGAAGCCCAGGCCGCGCTCCATCACCTGCTCGCACACCCGTGCCATGCGCTCGCCGTGGCGGATGAAGATCGACACCAGCTTGGGGTCGAAGGCCGCGCCGCTCTGCGCATGCAGCAGGCGCAGCACCTCGTCGGGCTTCATGCGCGCGCGGTAGCGGCGCTCGCTCACCATCGCATCGAAGAAGTCGACCAGGGCCGTGATGCGCCCCGGCAGCGGAATGGCGTCGCCCCGCAGGCCGCGCGGGTAGCCGCCGCCGTCCCAGCGCTCGTGGTGGGTCAGGGCGATCTCGGCGGCCAGGCGCAGCAGCGGCAGGTCGGAGCCGCCGAGGATCTCGGCGCCCATGACGGTGTGGGCCTCCATCTGCCGGTGCTGGTCCGACGAGAAGCGCCCCGGGTGCTTGAGCAGCGCATCGGCCACGCCGATCTTGCCGACGTCGTGCATGGGCGCGGCCTGCCGCAGCAGCAGTGCGGCTTCGGGGCTGCAGCCGGCCGCCAGGGCCAGGGCCCAGGCCAGGAAGCCCACCCGCACCATGTGCGAGGCCGTCTCGCCATCGCGGAAGCGCGCGGCGCGCGCCAGGTGGTCCAGCACTTCGCGGGGCTCGGCGGGGCCACCCTGGGCGAGCACGCCCGGGCAGCAGTCGATGCCCGCGGCGGCGGTGGTGTCCCACCCGGCGGCTTCGTCGGCGCCGGGGGCCGGGCCGGCGTCTGTACAGGCGGCCGGCTGCCCGGCCGCCGGTTCGGCGACGCATGCGGGCGTGTGCAGGGCCGTTCCAGCTTGCGGGTCCGCGCCGGTGTCCACCTCGGCGCCGGCCGGCTCGACCGCGTCCAGCCGGTAGCCCTGGCCGTACACCGGCGTGAGGCGCAGCGGGCCCTGGCCGTCCAGCCGCAGCTTGCGGCGCAGGCGGCTGATGTGGGTGTCCACCGTGCGGGTGGTCACGTCCGCCGTCCTGCCCCAGACGCGGTTGAGCAGGTGTTCGCGCGACAGCAGCACGCCCGGGTTCTGGAAGAGGTAGACGGCCAGGTCGAATTCCTTCTGCGTCAGGTCGACCGCCGTGCCGTCGACGGCGATGCGGTGCTGCACCAGGTCCACGCGGTAGCCGTTCAGCTCCAGCACCTGGGGGCCGCGCGTGCGGGCGCGGCGGCTCAGGGCGCTGATGCGGGCCAGCAGCTCCGCCGGGCGCGCGGGCTTGACGAGGTAGTCGTCGGCGCCGCTGTTCAGGCCTTCGACCACGTGCGCCTCCTCGTCGCGCGAGGTCAGCACGATGGCCGGCGGCTGCACGCCCGGGCGGTTGCGCAGCCAGGTCAGCACGTCGCCGCCGGTGCCGTCGGGCAGCGTCCAGTCCAGCACCAGCAGGTCATAGCGGCGCGAGCCCAGCTCGCGGATCAGCTCGCCGGTGCTGCCGAAGCTGGTCACCTGATGGCCGCCGTGGCTGAGCCACAGGGTGGCCAGGTCCCGCTGATCGGGGTCGTCTTCCAGGAGGGCGATGTTCATGCGGGCTGGGAGTGGGGTTGGGGGCGGTCCTGGGATTGGACGGCCGAGGGGGCGGCCAGATCGTGACGGGACTGCAAACTCCCGCCAGGAGCGGCCTCGTCCAGCCAGCGGGTGAGCCGCACGGTGCTCACGCCGTCGTGGTGCAGGTAGTCGACCTGGTCGCAGGCCTTGCGGATGATGGTCAGGCCGAAGCCGCCTTCGGGGTACTCGTCGAAGTTGGTCGGCAGCTCGTCCTCGGGCGGCACGTAGGGCTCGCCGATGTGGATCAGCGACACCTCCAGCGCGTCGGGCGGCCGCCGCAGCAGCGCCTCCACCGGCGCCTGCGGCAGCCGCCCGCGCGTGTGGCGCACGATGTTGGTGAAGGCCTCCACCACCGCCACGGTGAACAGGCCACTGGCCGGCGAGGTCTGGCCGGCATCGGCCAGGCCGCGGTCCACCAGGTCCCGCAGGGCGCCGATGGCCCCCGGCTCGGCGGGCAGTTCGAGGCGCTGCACAGGCTGCTGCGGGTCGAACACCCGCACCGTGGCCAGCGTCACGTCGTCGGTCAGCATGGTGCCGGCCAGCAACTGCTGGCGCATGCGGTGCAGCATGGCGGCCGGCGTGGCATGGTGCTGGGCCAGCCGGCGGAAGGCGGCATGCACCTGCTGCACGCCCACGCGCTCGCCGTCAGCCAGGCGGGCGTCGCACAGACCGTCGGAATGCAGCAGCAGGGCGTCGCCCGGGCCCACGGGCCGGCTTTCCTGCGTGAAGCGGGTGTCGGCCAGCACGCCCAGTGGCGGATGCTGGTTGCGCAGCAGCGCTACGGCGCCGCCCGGGCCGATGTGCATCACCTCCTCATGGCCGCAGCCGCACCAGGTGAGCAGGCCGCGCGCCAGGTCGATGCGCACGTAGGCCAGGGTGACGAAGGTCTCCAGCGCTTGCAGGTGCGGTGTCATGGCCGCGTGCACGGCGTTGAGGATGTCGGCCGGCTCGGGCGTGGCGTCGCGGGCGGCGGGCTGCATCATCAGTTCCACGAGCGAGCGGCTGAACTGCATCTTCACGGCCGCGCCCAGCAGCGCGGCATTGACGCCCTTGCCCATCACGTCGCCGGCGATCAGGTCCACGCAGCGCGGGCCCGGGCGCATCACCTCGAAGAAGTCGCCGTCGATGTCCTGCGAGGCATGGTTGAAGCTGCTCAGCCACAGGCCCGGCAGGTCCACGGCAGGCGCGGCCACCAGCAGCGAGGCCTGGATGCGGGCGCTGATCATCACCTCCAGCTGGCGCGCGGCGCGCAGGTCCTCACGGTGCTGGCGCTGCTCCTCGATGTCCTCGACGATGCCGATCAGGTAGAGCACGCGGCCGCGGTCGTCGTGCGCCAGCGAAGCCGTGAGCCGCACCCACAGCGGCCGACCCGTGGCGCGCACCAGCCGCGCCTCCAGCCGCAGGCTGGAACCGGCGCCGTCGAACAGCCGTTCGGTGCCTTCCATCACGGCGGGTGCGTCCAGCGGATGCAGCAGGTGCTGCAGCGGCAGGCCCAGCAGCGCGGCGGCGTCGCGGCCGAGCAGGCGGCACAGCGTCTGGTTGACGCGCACCAGCTGCTGCTGCCGCTCGTCCAGCAGGAAGATGCCCACGGCCGCCTGCTCGAAGGTGGCGCGGGCGCGCACCTCGCTGTCGCGCAGGGCGCGCTCCACGCGGCGCTGCTCCGAGATGTCGCGCATGGTGGCGGTGAACAGCGTCTGCGCGCCGGCGCGCACCGCCACCACCGTGGCCTCCACCGGGAAGTGCTCGCCGTTGGCCCGCAGCGCCATCACGTCGATGCGGCCGCCCCCATGCATGCCCACGCCGGCGCCGCGCAGGGCGTGCATCGCCCGCTGGCGCATGGCGCGCCGGGCCTCGCCGGGTGCCAGCAGGCGGTGGATGGGGCGGTGCAGCGCCTGCTCGCGCGGCAGGCCGAACATGCGTTCGGCCGCGGGGTTGAAGTCGACCACCTTGCCGCGGGCGTCGGCGGTGACGACGGCGTCGAGTGCGCTGTCGAGCACGGCCTGATGCCGGGCCTGGGCGGTGCTCAGGGCCGCCTCGTTGGCGCGCTGGTCGGCGATGTCGGTGACGAAGCCCAGCACATGCATGGCCTCCTGGCCGCCGCGCGTCACGGGCAGGGCCACGCCGCGCAGCAGCATCCACTTCCAGCGGCCGTCGGCGCAGCGCACGCGGGCCTCGCAGTGCAGGCTGGCGAGCTCCCGGCGCAGATGGCGGGCGAGCCGGTCCGCCAGTGTGTGCCGGTCCTCGGGATGCAGCAGGGCCAGCCAGGCGGCGCTGTCGTAGCGGCATTCGGCCGGCGGCTCGCCGCGCATGGCGGCCCAGCGCTCGCTCAGGTCGACCCGGCCGTCGGGCAGCCGCCATTCCCACAGCGCGTCGCCCG
Source organism: Pseudacidovorax intermedius (assembly GCF_003350475.1). Lineage (GTDB taxonomy): Bacteria > Pseudomonadota > Gammaproteobacteria > Burkholderiales > Burkholderiaceae_C > Xenophilus > Xenophilus intermedius. The sequence goes on along the minus strand of NZ_QQAV01000003.1, from coordinate 320,670 downwards.
ACGCCGCCAGCGCGCGGCGCCAGCGCTGGGCGCGCTGCTCGCCCTGCGCATGCAGTCGGGCCAGGGTGGCGCGTGCCCTGTGCTGGCTGGCGATGCTGTGGCGCAGCGCACGCAGCGCCACCAGCACGATGGCCAGCGTGAACAGGGTCAGGCCGACGCCCGGGCGGATCTGGCGCAGCAGGTGCTGCAGCAGCGGCTGGCGCGGCTGGACGACCTGCACCTTCAGCGCCCGCTGCGGCAGCCACTGCTCGGCGGCCAGGTCGTCCGGGTCCACGACGCCGGCCCGGGTGCCGGCCGGCCAGGGCGCGTTGGCGCTGGCCGACAGCACTTCGCCGGCGGGGCCGGCCAGCAGGGCCCAGCCGCCGCGCTCCTGGGCCAGCGCATCGGTCAGCCGGTCCAGGCTGTCGGCCTGCAGCAGGGCCACGGCCCAGCCGCGCTGGCCCGGCAGCACGCGCAGCACCGGCACGACGCCGGCCGGTGCCCGCTGCGCGAGGACGGGCGGCAGGGCCGCCGCGGGCAGCCTTCGGCCGACGCACGGGTCGCAGGCCGACGCCGTGGCCGGCAGGCGCAGGCTGGCCGGTGGCGGCAGCAGCGGCGGCGCGCCGTCCTGCGCCAGGGGGCCGCCGCGCTCGTCCAGCGCCAGCACGGCCAGCAGCTCGTGGTCCCACGGCGGCCGCAGGCCTTCGCCGGCGGCCTCCGGCAAGGCGGGTGCGTCGGCCGTGCCGGCCGGCCAGGCGGCCGCCAGGGCCTGCGTGGCGGCTTCCGCCCGGTCCAGCCGGGCTTCCACCAGGCTTGCGAGCGCCGTGGCATGCAGCCGGGCGTGTTCCTGCGCTTCGTCGCGCAGGTTGTTCCAGCCCTGTGCCACCCGGGCGGCCATCGTCAGCAGCACCGCGACGGCCACCAGCAGGCCCACCCATCGCAACTGCTGCTCGCGCCGGCGCAGGGCGCGTTCCAGGGCGGCGTCGGCGCGCGGGTCCGGAGCTGCGTCCGGACCCGCTTCAGCCGAAGGAGGCGATGGCATCCTGCCGGTCCGGGAAGATCTGGAACACGCGGTTCATGCGCATCAGCGCCAGCAGCGCCTGCACCGTGGGCGTGAGGTTGCACAGCCGCAAGTCGCCGCGCCGGGCATTGAGCTGCCGGAGGCAGGAGATCAGCGCGCCCAGGCCCGAGCTGTCGATGAACTTCACGCCCTGCAGGTCGAACACCACGCGCGTCGCCGTGGGGCCGACCAGGGCCTGCACAGTCTCCTTGAACTCGCGCACGTTGCTGGCGTCGAGGTTGGCCTCGCGCAGGGCGATCACGACGACGTCGTGTCCGGCGGGGTGGCTGCTGATTTCCATGGTGGCGTGTCTCCGTCGCGGGCGGGGGCGATCAGGCCGTCGAGGGCGGCCTCCAGTGCGTCCAGGGCCTGGCGGATGCCGGCCGGGTCGGTCTGCCCTTCGGCATGGCGCGCCAGCTCGCCCAGCGCGGCGAAGCCGTAACTGCCGGCGGCACCGGCCAGGCGGTGCAGCGCCTGCTGGCGGCCCTGGGCATCGGCGGCCTCCAGGATGGCCGCCCGGCGCTGGGGCAGGCCGTCGAGGAAGCGGCGGCGCAGCGCCGCGTAGGCGGGCCCGCCGCGGTCAGCCCCGGGGCCCACGGCCGTGCTCCCAGTACATGCGGATGTCCTGCGGCAGGCGCACGGGGTCGAAGGGCTTGACGATCACCCCGGTGGCGCCGTGGCGCAGCAGCTCCTCCAGCTGTTCGGGCATCGCCTTGGCCGTGAGGAAGACCACCGGCACGCCTTCCATGCCGGGCAGCTGCCGCAGCTGCTGCAAGGTCTGCGGGCCGGACAGCTGCGGCATCATGACGTCCAGCAGCACCAGGTCGGGCCGGAAGCCGGGCGCCGCCTGCAGCGCCTCGGCGCCGCTGCCCACCGCGCAGACCTCGTAGCCGCCGATCTGACTGAGGCTGAAGTCGAGGATGTAGCGGATGTCGTCGTCGTCCTCCACGCACATCACGCGCCGCAGCGCGTCATCGCCGTCGAGGGGGGCGTCGATCCGAACGCCGTCGGCTTCGCCTGCGGTGCAGGCACTCTTCCGAACAGCCGGGCGAATGCTCATGGCATCGCCCTCGCGCGGACCGGCTGCGGGACCGGTTCGGCCGGGAACCAGACGTCGAAGGTGGAGCCGACCTCGCCGGCGCCGGGCGCGTAGCCGATGCGCCCGCCCATGCGCTGCACCAGCAGCCGCGCCAGGTGCAGGCCCAGGCCGGTGCCGCCGGGCCCGCGCTGGTCGCCGCCCTCGGCCTGGGCGAACTTCTCGAACAGGTGCGAGCGGAACGCCGCCGGCACGCCGCGGCCCTGGTCGGTGACGGCGATGCGCTGGCCGTCGCCGGTGTCGCTGAGTTCGATGAGCACCGTCTGGCCGGGCGCCGAATGCTTGATGGCGTTGGAGATCAGGTTGGCCAGCACCTGCAGCAGGCGGTCGGCATCCACGCTGGCGCCACGGCCGGTGACCGGCGTGGTGGCCGGGCAGCGCAGCCGCAACTGCACGCCGGCACGCGCCGCATAGGCCTGCGCGGCGCTCACGGCCTCGCCGGCCAGCGGGGCCAGCGCCTGCGACTGGCAATGCAGGGTCATGCGGTCGCCTTCGAGCTTGGCCAGGTCCAGCACGTCGTCGATCAGCTTGCCCAGGCGCTCGCCGTTGCGCTGCGCGGCGGCCACCAGGGGCTGTGCGGTCGGCGGCAGGCGGCCGGCCACGCCCGAGGCCAGCAGGCCGACGGCGCCGAGGATCGAGGTCAGCGGCGTGCGCAGCTCGTGGCTGACGCTGGCCAGGAATTCATCGCGCATGCGTTCGTTGCGCAGCGCCTCGGTCAGGTCGCGCAGGACCCAGGTGGTGCGCACGGCGCCACCCTCGCACCAGCGGCTGGCGCTGGCCTGGGCCCAGAAGCCGTTGCCGTCGGCCGTGCGCAGCCACAGGCGCTCGCCGGTGGCGAGCTGGCCGGGCGCCGCGCCGATGACGGCCTCCAGTGGCTGGCCGGCCAGGCTGCGCGCGCCGGCCGCGCCGAAATAGCGCAGCGCGGCGCGGTTGGCGTCGACCACCATCGCCTGCGCGTCCACAGTGACGACGGCGTCGGCGATGTTGTCCTGGATGCCGCGCTGGCGCTGCAGCTGGCGCCGCCAGTCGGCCTGGAGGGCCGAGCGTTGGGCGTGCCGCGCCAGCCGGGCTTCCAGCAGCGCGTCGCTCAGGCCGCGGTGCAGGCAATCGTCCATGCCGGCCGTGAGTGCGGCGATGGCGCGCGCCTCGTCCGGCGCCTCCAGCAGGGCCACGATCGGCAGCCACCGGTCACCGGCCCGCAGTCGGCCACAGACCCGTTCGGGCTCCCACTGGCCCGGGGCCGGCAGCCACAGCAGCACGTCCGTGGGAATGCCCGAGCCCAGCCAGGCGACGGCGTCGCCCACGCTGGCTACAGGCCGCACGCGGTGGCCGGTCCGCCCGAGCCGCTCGCACAGCTCGGCGCGCGCGGCCCCGTCGGTGCCGACGACAAGGACATGGAAGGTCGCGGAGGGGTTGGAAGGCATGGAAAAACGTGTCCAGCTTGTCTCGTGGTTGTGCCGCGATCCGTGACGGAAGGATGACACAGCGTCAGGCAAAAGGTAACAAGCCGTTCTTTCTTGAATCTGAACATCCGAGCGCGATGCAGGGGCTCCGGCGGCCCATCCCGACTGTCCAGATGGGCCTTCAAGCCATGCTGCAGTCCCATTCAGGGCGTTAATTTGACCAATATCAAGAGATGTCTATGCGGCCCGCGCACCTCGCAAAAGACACAGAGAAGAAACGATTTGTCACGTCTTGTTGGCTCCAATCTGTTTCACGGCCTGCACGGATCTGCCCGGGCAGCGCCGCCAGCCAAGGAACAGCGATGCGGATCAACCTGCCCATCACCACCCAGGAGCGCCAGCTGCCGGACAACGGCTTCATGGTCTCGCGCACCGACCTCAAGGGCCGCATCACCTACGTGAACGGCACCTTCGTGGACATCAGCGGCTTCGCCGAATCGGAGCTGCTGGGCCGGGCGCACAACATCATTCGCCACCCCGACATGCCGCCGGAGGTCTTCGCCGACATGTGGGCCACGCTGGCGCAGGGCCTGCCGTGGACCGGCATCGTCAAGAACCGCTGCAAGAACGGCGACTTCTACTGGGTGCGCGCCAACGCCAGTCCCATCTGCGCCGATGGCCGCATCGAGGGCTACATGTCGGTGCGCAACAGGCCCTCGCCCGAGGACGTGCGTGCCGCCGAGCAGCTCTACGAGCGCCTGCGCAGGGGCGGCAGCCGCCTGCGCGTGCGCCAGGGCGAACCTGTCGGCCCGGTCTGGGCCGATCCGATGGCCGCACTGCGCCGCCTGCCGCTGCGCCGGCGCATGGCCTGGGCCACCGGCACGCTGGCCGTGGCCAGCGCCGCGGTGGGTGCGTGGCTGGCCTGGAGCGGCGTGGCCGGGTCGGCGACCGGCCTGCTCGCCGGGCTGTCCGCCGCCTCGGCCCTGGCCTGGACGGTGCTGGGCCTGATGCTGGAGCGCACCGTGCTCGGCCCGCTGGATGCCGCGGTGCGCACCGCCCGGGCCATCGCCAGCGCCGACCCGCGCCGTTTCGTGCTGCGCCGCGGCGACGAGACGCAGGCGCTGGTCAGTGCCCTCAACCAGATGAGCGCCAACTTCGTCGCCGTGATCGCCGACGTGGGCAGCGGCGTGGCCGGCGTGAGCACCGCCTCGACCGAGATCGCACAGGGCAACCTGAACCTGTCCTCGCGCACCGAGGAGCAGGCCAGTGCGCTGGAGGAGGCGGCCGCGTCGATGGAGGAGCTCACCAGCACCGTGGGCCAGAACGCCGAGAACGCGCGCCAGGCCAACGAGCTGGCGGTCTCCGCCTCGCAGGTGGCGGCCCGGGGCGGCGGCGTGGTGGCGCAGGTGGTGCAGACCATGGCCTCGATCCACGGCTCGTCCAAGCGGGTGGTGGAGATCATCGACGTGATCGACGGCATCGCCTTCCAGACCAACATCCTGGCCCTCAACGCCGCGGTGGAGGCGGCCCGGGCCGGCGAGCAGGGCCGCGGCTTCGCGGTGGTGGCGGCCGAGGTGCGCCAGCTGGCGCAGCGCTCGGCCCAGGCGGCGCGCGAGATCAAGACGCTGATCGACGACGCCGTGGCCAAGGTGGACGCCGGCACCCGCCTGGTGGGCGAGGCCGGCAGCACCATGGGCGAGGTGGTCGACAGCGTCAAGCGCGTCACCGACTTCATCGGCGAGATCGCCGCGGCCAGCGCCGAGCAGACGGCCGGCATCCAGCAGATCAACCAGACCGTCATCCAGCTCGACCAGGTGACGCAGCAGAACGCGGCGCTGGTGGAGGAGGTGGCCGCCGCCTCTGCCGCGCTGGAGGAGAAGGCCCAGCACCTGGGCCAGGCGGTGAGCGTGTTCCGCGGCACCGGTGCGCGCGGCCGGACCGCCCCCGCGGCCCACGCCAGCGCCTTCGACGACGCCGGCGAGGAGGGCGCCGCCGCCTTCGCCGACGACCTGCCCCCGGCCTCCCGCCTGGCCCATGCCTGAGCGCCTGGGCCCTCATCCAAGGAGTCGCCATGAAGATCCTGATCGCCGACGACAGCCGCGCCATGCGGCAGGTCATCGCCCACATGCTGCGCGAGGCCGGCTTCCGCGGCCACCACATCGTCGAGGCCGCCGATGGCCAGCAGGCGCTGGCGGCCGCCCATGCCGAGTCGCCCGAGCTGATCATCTCGGACTGGAACATGCCGGCCATGACGGGCATCGAGCTGCTCCAGGCCCTGCGCGCCGAGGCGTCGACGACGCCCTTCGGCTTCGTCACCACCGAGGTCAGCGCCGAGATGCAGCAGCAGGCCTTCGATGCCGGGGCGGCCTTCCTCATCGGCAAGCCCTTCAGCGCCGAGGACTTCCGCGTGGCGCTGGTGGACCTGCTCGAATGACGGCGGCCGCCATGATGCTGTCCCTGCCCACGGCGGCCCAGGTGGAGCGCTCGCTCGGCCTGCTGCTGCGGCGCGCCGTGGAGGCGTCGATGCAGCCGGCCGCCACCCACTGCCGTTTCGCGGCCGCCGGCAGCTACCACGGCGGCGACCGCACGCCGCTGGCCTGGCTGGCGGCCGACCTGCCGCTGGCCGCGCACCTGGCAGCCGCGCTGTCGCTGGTGCCGGCCGACGCCGCCGACGACCGGGTGCGCGCCGGCGCCCTGGACGACACGCTGCGCGAGAACTTCGCCGAGGTGCTCAACGTGGGAGCACGGCTGATCGTGCGCGACGACGCCGGCCGCCTGACCCTGCTGCAGACCGCCTTCGGCGAGCCGGCTGTCGCCGCCCTGCTGCCGCCCGCCACCGCGCGTCTGCGCCGGGCCGTGTTCAAGGTCGAGGTGGACGGCTACGCCGAGGGGCTGCTGGGCCTGTGGGGCGCCGCATGAATGCGCCCCTGCCCGTCGACAGCTGCAGCCTGGCCGCGCAACTCGAGGCGGGCGCCCAGGAACTGGCGCTGGCCGGCGCCATGCTGGCACAGGCCATGGGTGACCTGCGCGCCGGCTTCGTGCAGGTGGCCGGCGCGCACGCCGATTCGGACGTCGCGGTCCGCACGGCCCTGCGGCAGGTGATGGTCGCCCTGCAGGCCGAAGACACGCTGGGCCAGCTGCTGCAGGCCGCCCAGCGGCGGCAGTCGCAGCTGGCCGGAGCCCTGCGCCATGTCGCCGCCGACACCGGCTCGGCCGACGCGGTCCGGCGATCGCCGGCCTGGCCGCCCGTGGCCGCCTGGGGCGATGCGCACGGCACCGTCTGCCCGAAGCCTGGCGCCCCCGGCGCGGGCACCCATGAATTCTTCTGACCCGAAAGCGTCCTCATGCGCCTGAACAACTTCAAGACCGGCAGCCGGCTCGCGGCCGCCTTCCTCCTCGTGCTGATCGTCACCGGCCTGGTGGCGGCCCTGGGCGTCTCTCGGCTGCGGATGCTGCGCGAGGCGCTGGACTACCAGGCGAACGTGATCCACGAGCGCGAGGTGCTGGCCCAGCAGTGGGCGGCCGACATCCGGCTGAACATGGTGCGGTCGCTGGCCCTGCTGCACAGCCGTGATGGCGCCTACGTACAGGCCCTCTCGCGCGAGACCCAGACCACCTCGCAGCGCATCGGCGAGATGGCCAAGAGCGTCGCCGACTCGGCCGTCGACGACGAAGGCCGCCAGCACATCGCCCGCGTGGTGGCCGACCGCGCGGCCTACACCCGGCTGCGCGAGGAGCTCTTCGCCGCCCAGTCGGCCGGCCGCGCCATGACGGCCGAGCAGGAACAGGCGCTGGTGGCGTATGCCGACACCTACCTGGCCGCCCTGGAGCGCGTGAGCGAGGACATCCGGGCCGACGGCAGCCGCCATCGCCAGCACACGATCGACACGCTGCGCAGCAGCGAATGGATGATCCTGGTCGGCGGCCTGGCGGCGGTGCTGCTGGGCGGGTTGTGCTCGGTGCTGGTCACGCGTTCGATCACCCGGCCCATCGCCGGCGCCTCCGGCGTGGCCGAATCGGTGGCGGCGGGCGACCTGACGGTGCGCGTCCATGCCGAGGGCCGCGACGAGACCGCCCGCCTGCTGCACAGCCTGGAGGCCATGCGCGGCAAGCTGGCCGCGGTGGTCAGCGAAGTGCGCCGCAATGCCGACGGCCTGGCCTCGGCCAGCCGCGAGATCGCGGCGGGCAGCAGCGACCTGTCGGCCCGCACCGAGCAGCAGGCCTCGGCGCTGGAGGAGACGGCCGCCTCGATGGAGCAGCTCAACACCACCGTGCGCCACAACTCCGAGCATGCGCAGAAGGCCAGCGAGCTGGCCACGCGCGCCTCGCAGGTGGCGGCCGAGGGCGGCGCCGTGGTGGCGCAGGTGGTGCAGACCATGCGCGGCATCGCCGACAGCGCGGGCCGCATCTCCGAGATCATCGGCGTGATCGACGGCATCGCGTTCCAGACCAACATCCTGGCGCTCAATGCCGCCGTGGAGGCCGCACGCGCCGGCGAGCAGGGCCGCGGCTTCGCGGTGGTGGCCAGCGAGGTGCGGGCGCTGGCCCAGCGCAGCGCCGAGGCGGCCAAGGAGATCAAGTCGCTCATCACCGCCAGCGTGGAGACCGTGGCCCACGGCTCGGACCTGGCCGACCAGGCCGGCAGCACCATGGAGCAGGTGGTGGGCGCGATCCGCGGCGTGGCCCAGGTGGCGGGCGAGATCAGCGCCGCCAGCCGCGAGCAGAGCCTGGGCGTGGCCCAGGTGGGCCAGGCGGTGGTGCAGATGGACCAGGCCACACAGCAGAACGCGGCCGTGGTGGAGGAGCTGTCGGCCGCCGCCGCCGTGCTCAAGGAGCAGGCCGAGCACCTGGTGCGCAGTGTGGCGGTCTTCCGCCTGGGTGCCGATGCCACGGTGGCCGCGGCGCCGCCCGTGCGCAAGCCCCGCGGCGCGACGGCCGCCGTGGCTGCGACCGGCACGGCAGGGCGCGCCAGGCCGGCCCCGCGGCGGCTGTCTGCACCCGCCCCCGTGCTGGCCGGTGCCGGGGCCGAAGCGGGCTGGGAATCCTTCTGACGCGCGGGGAGGAGCAAGCCATGAACAAGACCGTCATGACCGTGGACGATTCCCCCTCGATCCGCCAGATGGTGGCGATGACGCTGCGCATGGGCGGCTACGCCGTGGTCGAGGCCGCCGACGGTGCCGAGGCGCTGGACAAGCTGGCCGGCGGCGTGCACGTGGACGCCATCGTCACCGACCAGAACATGCCGCATGTGGACGGCCTGACCTTCACCCGTCGCCTGCGTGGCCAGGCGCAGCATGCGCGCACGCCCATCCTGATGCTGACCACCGAGTCCAGCGCCGAGATGAAGGCGGCCGGCCGCGCGGCGGGCCTGACGGGCTGGATGGTCAAGCCCTTCGATCCCCAAACATTGATTGCAGTCATCGGCAAGGTGCTGGCGTGAGCGGCATTGCAGGAGCGCGGTCATGAAAGTGGACCTCGGCGAATTCGTCGGCATCTTCGTGGAGGAGGCCCGCGAGCACCTGGACGCGATGGAGTCGCTGCTGCTCGCCCTCAGCCCCAACCGGGTGGACGGCGAGATGCTGAACGCGCTGTTCCGGGCGGCGCATTCCATCAAGGGCGGGGCCGCCACCTTCGGCCTCGACGAGGTCGCCGGGCTCGCACATGTGGCGGAGTCGCTGCTGGACCGGCTGCGCGACCAGCGGCTGGCGCTCAGCGCCGACATCGTCGATGCGCTGCTGGTGGCGACCGATGTGATGCGGGCGCAGATCGCCGCCTTCGAGGGCCATGCGGCGGTGCCCGCGCCCCAGGTGGAGGCGGCGCGGGCCCAACTGTCGGCGCTCGCCGGTCCGGTGGCGGTGCCCGCGCCGGCGGCCTGGCCGGCCCTCCCGGCCGAGGCGCCACTGGCGATGCCGCCTTCCGCCGCGCTGCCCGCGCCCGTGGTTGCCGCTGCCGAAGCGAACGAAGCGACTGAAGCCGCCGGGCCCCTGGCCGGCGAGGGCGTGGCCTTCGGCTTCTTCGAGGACATGCCCGAGCCATTGGCCGGTGCCGTGCCTGCGTCGTCTGCCATGGCCGAGCCGCCCGCTGCGTCCGCGTCCGCCGGCCTGCCTGCGCCCTCGGCCGGGCCAGGCGCGGCGCATGCCGGCCACGAATCCAGCTCCATCCGCGTGAGCGTCGACAAGGTCGACCAGATCATCAACCTGGTGGGCGAGCTGGTGATCATCCAGTCCATGCTGGCCCAGCATGCGCAGAGCGAGACGCCGCAGCAGATCGAGCGGCTGCGCAGCGGCCTGGACCTGCTGGACCGCAACACCCGCAGCCTGCAGGAGGCCGCCATGGCCGTCCGCATGATGCCGATCTCGGCCGTGTTCAGCCGCTTTCCGCGCCTGGCGCGCGACCTGGCGCAGCGCCTGGGCAAGGAGGTGGAGATCCGCCTCGAAGGCGAGGGCACCGAGCTGGACAAGGGTCTGATCGAGCGCATCGTCGACCCGCTCACGCACCTGGTGCGCAACAGCCTGGACCATGGTCTGGAACTGCCCGCCGAGCGCGTGGCGGCCGGCAAGCCGGTCGCGGGCGCGATCGCGCTGAGCGCCCGCCACGAAGGCGGCAGCATCGTGATCGAGGTGGCCGACGACGGCCGCGGGCTGGACCGCGAGCGCATCCTGGCCAAGGCGCGCGAGCGCGGCATGGCCGTGCCCGAGCAGCCCACCGACGCGCAGGTGTGGGCGCTGATCTTCGAGGCCGGCTTCTCCACTGCGGCGGCGGTCACCGACGTCTCGGGCCGCGGCGTGGGCATGGACGTGGTCCGCCGCAACATCCAGGCCCTGGGCGGGCGGGTGGACATCCACAGCGAGAAGGGCCGCGGCACGCGCATCGCGGTACGGCTGCCGCTCACGCTGGCCATCCTCGACGGCCTGTCGGTGGCCTGCGGCGGCGAGGTCTTCATCGTGCCGCTGGCCTTCATCGTCGAATCGCTGCGGGCCGAGGGCGACGCCGTGCGCAGCGTGGCCGGCGCGGGCCGCGTGCTGCGCATCCGCGGGCGCTACCTGCCGGTGGTGGCGCTGCACGAGGTGCTGGGCCTGTCCGGCGGCACGCCGCCCGGCGCGGACGGCATCTTCATCGTGCTGGAGACCGAGGGCCAGCGCATCGCACTCTTCGTGGACGCGCTGCTGGGCCAGCACCAGGTCGTCATCAAGAGCCTGGAGGCCAACTACCGCAAGGTGGCGGGCATCTCGGGCGCCACCATCATGGGCGACGGCCGTGTCGCGCTGATCCTCGATGCGGCGGGACTGGGCCGGCAGGCGGCCTCGTCCGTCCGCCTGCCGTCGCCGCTGGAGAGCGCGGGCGCCTTCCTTTCCACCGAACCCCTTCCTGCCTGAGGCTCCTCATGCGCGCTGCCGAACCCGCCATTCCCGCCGCCGAACTCGCCGCCCAGATGGCGCAGACCGGCATCCTCACCTTCCGGCTCGACACCGAGCACTACGGCATCGACATCCTCAAGGTGCAGGAGATCCGCAGCTACGAGCCGGTCACCCGCATCCCGCAGGCCGATCCGGCGGTGCGCGGCGTGATCAACCTGCGCGGCGCCATCGTGCCCATCGTGGACCTGCGGCTGCGCTTCGGCCTGCCGCAGGCCGACTGCGACCGCTTCACCGCCGTCATCATCGTCAACGTCGGGGCCAAGGTCATCGGCATGGTGGTGGACGGCGTCTCGGAGGTGGTCACGCTCGCGGCCGAGCAGGTGCAGCCCCGGCCCGACATGGCCGCGGTCGACCTGTCGTGCATCACCGGCCTGGCCACGCTGCAGGACCGCATGGTCATGCTGCTGGACCTGGAGGCGCTGCTGGCCCACGTGGCGCAGTGAGCAATTCCGCCGCCGCCATGCATGCGCCGACCGTGTCCGCACGCGAGTTCGACTACGGCCCGGCCGACTTCGATCGCGTGCGCCGCCTGATCCACGCGCGTGCCGGCATCGCCCTGGCCGAGAGCAAGGAGGCGATGGTCTACAGCCGGCTGTCGCGGCGGCTGCGCAGCTGCGGCATCGGGCGCTTTCGCGACTACCTGGACGCGCTGGAAGGCGATGCCGCCCAGCCCGAGTGGGAGCAGTTCGTCAACGCGCTGACCACCAACCTCACGGCCTTCTTCCGCGAGCCGCACCACTTTCCGGTGCTGATGCGCCACCTGCGCGGCCTGCGGCGGCAGCGGGCGCTGCGCGTGTGGAGCTGCGCCGCCTCCACCGGCGAGGAGCCGTATTCCATTGCCATGGCCGCCGCGCAGGAGTGGGCCAGCCCCAGTCCGCCGCTGGAGATCCTGGCGACCGACCTGGACACCCGCGTGCTGGCGACGGCCGAGGCCGGCGTCTACGACCAGGAGCGGGTGGAGCGCCTGCCGCCCGAGCAGCTGCAGCGTCACTTCCTGCGCGGCACCGGCGCCAACGCGGGCCGGGTGCGCGTGCGGCCCGAGCTGCGGGCCCTGCTGGCCTTCCGACCGCTGAACCTGCTGGCACCCGACTGGCCCGCGCTGGCGCCCTTCGACGCCATCTTCTGCCGCAACGTCATGATCTATTTCGACAAGCCCACGCAATACCAGGTGCTGCGCAAGCTCGCCCGCCTGCTGGAGCCCGACGGGCTGCTCTTCGTCGGCCATTCGGAAAGCCTGCTGTTCGCCTCGGACCTGTTCCGGCTGCGGGCGCAGACCGTGTACGAGCGCGTGAAGGCGGGGCCGTGAGACGCGCAGCCGTCCGGCCCGCCGCCCGCGCCGGAGCCCCCCGATGAGCCTGGACCTGCATCCGGCCGGCAGCGGTACGCTGCACTACGAGACCGTCTTCGGCCGCCGCGGCGTGCGCGTGCTGCCCGGCGAGTTCCATGCCACCGCCGAGGACCTGGTGCTCGTCACCGTGCTGGGCTCGTGCGTGGCCGCCTGCATCCGCGACGCCGAACGCGGGGTGGGCGGCATGAACCACTTCATGCTGCCCGATGCCGGGCCCGCCACCGGGCCGGCCGATTCCGCCCCGGCGCGCTACGGCAGCTATGCCATGGAGGTGCTGATCAACCAGCTGGTGAAGCTGGGCGCCCGCCGCAACCGGCTGGAGGCCAAGGTGTTCGGCGGCGCCAACGTGATCCCCGGCATGAACCAGGTCAACATCGGCCACCGCAACGCCCGCTTCGTGCTCGACTTCCTGGCGACCGAACGCATCCCGGTGCGGGCGCAGGACCTGGCCGACACCTGCCCGCGCAAGGTGGCGTACTTTCCCCGCACCGGCGAAGCCCGCGTCAAGCGGCTGAACGAGGCGCTGCCGGCCAGCGTCGCCTGCCGCGAGCAGTCCTACCAGGCCAGCCTGGCCCGCACGCCGGTGGCCGGTGCCATCGAGCTCTTCGACTGATGCCGGACGAGCGCCTGCGCATCCTGGTGGTGGACGATTCGGCGCTGGTGCGCCAGGTGCTGTGCGCCATCATCGATGCGCAGCCCGACATGCAGGCCGTGGGCACCGCCGGCGACGCCGCCGCGGCCCGGTCGCGCATCGTGGCGCTGGCGCCCGACGCGCTGACGCTGGACATCCAGCTGCCGGGCATGAACGGGCTGGACTTCCTGCGCGAGCTGGCCGGCGGGCCGCCGCTGCCGGTGCTGATCGTGGCTACGCCCACCGAGGCCGAGGTGCAGGTCGCGCGGCAGGCCCGCGCGCTGGGCGCCTGCGGCGTGCTGCCCAAGCCGCGCCTGGGCGTGGCGCAGGGCCTGCGCGACGACGGCGATGCCATCTGCCAGGCCTTGCGCCAGGCGGTGCAGGAAGCGCGGGCCGCGCGCGCGGCCGAGACGGCGCGTGCGCGGTCGGCAGCGGCCACCGTCCGTGCCGACGACGGCGCGGCGGCGGGCGCCGATCGTGGGCCCGGCCCGGCGGCACCGCCCGGGCGCCGGGCGTGGCGGGGCGAGCGGGTCATCGTCGCCGGCGCCTCGACCGGCGGCACCGAGGCCTTGCTGCAGTTCCTGGCCCAGCTGCCGCCGCACTGTCCGCCCGTCCTGGTGGTGCAGCACATGCCGGCCGGCTTCACCCGCAGCTTTGCCGACCGGCTGGACCGCCACCTGCCGCTGCGCGTCGCCGAGGCCTGCGACGGCGAGCCGCTGCGGGCCGGGCAGGCGCTCATCGCGCCGGGCAGCCACCATCTGGCCGTCCGGCGCGGCGAGCAGGGCCGGTTGGAGGCGGCGCTGCTCGCGACGTCGCCGGTCAACCGGCACCGGCCGTCGGTCGACGTGCTCTTCGACAGCGCCGCCCGGCTGCTGGGCCGGCGCGCCTGCGGCGTGCTGATGACCGGCATGGGCCGCGACGGCGCCGCCGGCCTGCTGGCGCTGCGCCGCGCCGGCGCCCTGACCTATGCGCAGGACGAGGCCAGCTGCGTCGTCTTCGGCATGCCCCGCGAGGCCATCGCGCTGGGTGCGGCAGGCCGGGTGCTGCCGCTGGCGCAACTGGGCGAGGCGCTGATGCAGGACCTCGGCGATGCCGATGCGGCGGCGTAGGGATGCGCCCGGGCCCGCGCCACGTCCGGCGGGTCCCTGGGGCGGTGCTACATTAGCGCCCGCGCCGCGCGACCCCCGCGAGGCGATGCGGGAGGTACCGACCGGCCGGGCGAAGCCGGTTCCGGCGGTGCCTTCGAGGCCCCTCGACGGGGCTTTTTTCTTTCTGGGCCAACAGCAGCGCATGGATGCTCCGGTGACGTCGTTCGGCGGATGGCGTCATTCCTCGCTCGTGGGAATGACGCCGTCACCCGTTTCCGGCGATGAGGCGGACCGCTGGGTCCGCGGCGAACTGGTGCGCTCGCTCATGCGGGCCGCCCGGGGCAACTACATCCTGGCGGCGGTGCTCACGCCCGTCATCGTGGCCCTGAGCTGGCGCGACCTGCCCTGGTGGGTCGCCTCGCTCTGGGTGTTCCTGGTGGTCTGCGTCTCGCTCGCGCGGGTGCGCTTCGAGCACCTCTACCGGCTGCGCTACGAAGGCCGCGACGCCGATGCGCAGGAGCATTTCGTCCACCGGTACCGGCATCTCTGGGGCGCCAGCGGCGTGGTCTGGGGCATGTCGGCGTACCTTTTCTTCGAGCGCACACCGCTGGTCAACCAGTTCATCTGCTGGTTCATCGTGGCGGGGGCGGCCACCTTCCCCGTGGTCAGCATCGCGCTGCATCCGCCGGTGCTGCGGCGCTACATGGCGTCGCTGTTCATCACCATGCTGCTGTGCATGGGCATCCGGGTGGCGGAGGTGGGCATCGAGGGCCTGCAGTTCGGGCTGCCCTTCGTGCTGCTGCCGGCGCTGCACTGGTGGCTGCTGCTGCACGCGGGCCGGCGCATCTACGAGACGGCACGCAACAGCTTCGAGCTGCTCTTCCACAACAAGATCCTGATCGCCTCGCTCACCCAGCAGCGGCAGGCGGCCGTCTCGGCGGTGGCGATGAAGAACCGCTTCCTGGCCAGCGCGGCGCACGACATGCGCCAGCCGGTGCTGGCGCTGTCGCTGTACGCCGACTGGCTGCGCAACGAGCCGGAGCTGGTGCACGAGATCGCGCCCAAGATCTCGGGCGCCACGCAGGCGGTGAACGTGCTGTTCGACTCGCTGTTCGACCTGGCGCGCATCGATTCGGGCCAGGTGCGGCTGCACATCGAGCGGGTGGACGTGGTGCAGCTGCTGCGCGACCTGGAGCTGCAGTACCGCCCGGTGGCCGAGGCCAAGGGCCTGCGCTTCCGGGTGCACATGGTGCCCGGCACGGTGCTGACCGACCCGGTGCGGGTGCGGCGCATGCTGGGCAACCTGCTGTCCAACGCCATCAAGTACACGCACGAGGGCGGCATCCTGCTGGCGGCGCGTCAGACCCGCGAGGGACTGCGGGTGGAGGTGTGGGACACCGGTATCGGCATCCCGCGCGAGCACCTGCGCGACGTCTTCCTGGAGTTCTACAAGGTGGCCGACCACGACGCCGGCACCTCCGACGGCTTCGGCCTGGGCCTGGCCATCGTCGCGCGCCTGTCGCATGCCCTGGGCCATGCGGTGAGCGTGCGCTCCCGCGTCGGCCGCGGCAGCGTCTTCCGCGTGATGCTCACCGACGCCGACGAGGCCCAGGCCCAGGCCCGCATGTCGGACGCGGTGGGCTGAGCCTGCGGCCCTCGTTCACCAGCGGTAGGTGGCGGTGGCGACCACGCGGCGCTGGTCGCCGTAGTAGCACGTCTGCGCAGTGCTGTCGCAATTGCTCAGGTACGTCCGGTTGGTCAGGTTGCGCACGTTGAGCGCCAGGCTCCAGCGGTCGATGTCGTAGGCCAGCAGCAGGTCGACCAGGGTATAGGCCGGCACCTTGACGGGCGTGCGCCCGCCGTTGCCGTAGGTCGAGCCGGTGTGGCGCGCCCCGATGCCCACCTTCAGGCCGTTGGCGAAACGGTAGTCGATCCAGCCCGACAGCTGGTTGCGCGGTACGGCCAGCGCCTGCCTGCCGATCTGCTCGGGGTTGGCGCTGGCCGTGACGATGGCGCGCGGCGTGTAGCTGTAGGCCGCGGTGAGGTTCATGTGCGGCATCGGCTGCGTGGTGGCCTCCAGTTCCAGGCCACGCGTGGAGATCTCCCCGGTCTGGTAGGGCACGAAGTCCGGATCGAAGGTGATGTAGTTGCGCCGCCGCAGGTCGAACACGGCCGCGCTGTAGAGGCTGCGCGAGCCGGGTGGCTGGTAGCGCAGGCCCGCTTCGTATTGCCGGCCGGTCTCGGGCTCGAAGGGCTGGCGGGTCAGCGGGTTGAGCGCCGGGTTCGGGTTGAACGACTCGGTGTAACTCGCGTAGGGTGCGAGCCCGTTGGGCGCCAGGTACACCAGCCCCGCGCGCTTGGTGAACCGGTGGTCGGCCACGCGCGAGGATGCGCCACCCAGACGGTCGAAGTTTTCTGTGCGCGCCTGGTCGTAGCGGCCGCCCAGCGTGAGCTGCCAGCGCTCGCCCCACTTGATCTGGTCCTGCAGGTACAGGCCTGTCTGCTGCAGGCGCGTGCTGTCGACGGCATAGGGGTCGGGAATCTCGAACGGTCCGTTGGGGTAGACGGGCGCCGCGATGTCCAGCAGCGGCGCACTGCCGCCGCTGAAGGTGCGTGCCTCGAAGCGGCTGCGCTGATGGTCCAGTCCCACCAGCAGCGTGTGCTGCCAATCGCCGGCGCGCAGGTCGGCCTGCAACTGGTTGTCAAGGCTCAGGCTGCGGGCCGACTCGCGGCTGCCGAAGAGCGTGCGGCTGAGCAGGCGGTAATTGGCCGGGTCCAGCGGCTGCTCGGGGTCGGTCGTGACGAAGCGTGGTGCCTGCAGCCCCGCATAGTCGAGCTTCATGTGGCCTGCGCGCAGGTTCTGGCGGAAGGTGAAGGTGTCGTTCAGCCGGTGTTCGAACTGGTAGCCGACCAGCGTCTGGTCCTGGTCGAAGCGGTCGAAGTGGCGATTGCCGGTGTCGAGCGCGCTCGGAATGCGGCTGCCCACCGGCGTGGGTATCAGCGAGCCCTCGATGGGCCGGATGCGGGTGTACACGCCGGCGCGGTTGCGCATGAGTTGCGCATACAGGGTGAGCGAGGTGTCGCCCGACAGCCGCCATGTGAGCGACGGCGCGAGGTACGTGCGGTCGTCGTCCTTGTCGCCGGTCGGCATCCGCGCGTCGCGCAGCAGGCCGACGACGCGATAGCGCACCTGGCCCTCGGCGTCGAGCTGGCCCGAGAAGTCCCCGGCGATCTGCTTGTGACCGTGGCTGCCCACCTGCATCTGCAGCTCGCGCACCGGCAAGGCCGTGGGCAGCTTGCTCACCACGTCGACCACACCGCCCGGACTGGCCTGGCCGTAGAGCACCGACGCCGGTCCACGCAGCACGTCGATGCGTTCCGTGCCGTAGGGCTCGACCTTCCAGACGGCGAAGGTGTTGGCGTTGCGCAGTGGCAGGCCGTCCTGGTAGAAGCCCGGGCTGTAGGCATCGAAGCCGCGGATGCTGATCCAGTCGTAGCGCGAGTCGGCGCCGTAGGGCGAGATGTTGATGCCGGGCGTGTAGCCCAGCGCGTCGCGCACGCTGGCGGCGCCGATGGCCTCGATGCGCTCGGCGGTGACGACCGACAGCGATTGCGGTGTCTCGACGATGGCCGTGTCGGTCTTGCTGCCGGCTGCGCTTCGGCGGGCGAGATAGCCGCGCACCGGTCCGGTCGCGGCGTCGCCATCTCCCACCACGGTCACGGCCGGGAGGGCTGCCGCTGGCTGCGGTGCGATCTGGCCAGCGGCGCCGGGGTCGGCGGGCGTGGCCTGCGGACGCAGGACGTAGGCACCGTTGTCCAGCCGTGCCGCGCGCAGGCCGGTGCCGGCCAGCAGGGCCTGCAGCGCGGCGTCCACGGTGTGGCGTCCGCGCAGGCCCGGGGTCTGCCGGCCCTGGGTCTGTTCCGGCGTGAAGCTGAGCAGGATGTCGGCCGTGCTGGCGAGCTGGTGCAAGGCCGGGGCCAGCGGACCTGCCGGGATGTCGAAGGCATATGGGCTGGCCGAGACGGCCTGTGCGGACGGAGCCTGGGCCCGCACATGCACCGACAGCGAGGCCAGGATCAGGCAGTCCAGCGTGAGCCAGGCGGCCGCGACGGCTGGGCGGGGAATGGATCGGCGGTCCGGCGTACGCTTGGGACGCTGGTGTTGGAGGCTTTTTGCGCGCATGGGTGTTCCCTCGGGAAGTGGACGGAAGTGCTTTCCCTGGTGGGTGCCGCGAAACGGCGGATCGGGCAGAGGTGCCGCAAAAAAAGTGCTGAGGACGGGGTGGACCGCTGCTCTGCCGGGCAGCGGAGGGCCGGCAGGTGCCGAGCCGGGGTCGGGCGCGCCGGGATCGCTGGCGTCTACGGCGCGGCTTCCACCGTCACCCAGAAGCGGGTGCGCTGCGCCACCTCAACCGGCAGCACGCTGGGCAGCGTGGCGAGGACGCGGTCGGTGTCTTGCACTGGGAACACGCCCGACAGGCGCAGGCCGGCCACCTCGGGCGCGCAGCGGAGCAGGCCGGGCCGGTAGCGGCCGAGTTCTTCGAGGAAGTCGTCCAGGCGCATGTTGTCCGCCACCAGTTGCCCGCGCGACCAGGCCGGGAGGGCGTCGCTGGCCGGCTGCGGGGGGCCGATCGCGGCGCGGGTGAAGCGCAGACGCTGGCCCGCCTCCAGCACGCGGGTGCCGGGCGGCAGGTCGAAGGGTGCGATCTCGACGGCGCTCTCGAGCACGGTGACCTCCGTCCCTTGCGCATGTTGGCGCACCGTGAAGCGGGTACCGAGGGCGCGGATGCGGCCGTCGGCGGAGGCGACGACGAAGGGGGGCAGCTCGCTGCCAATCGCGCTGGCGGCGTGGCCGGTGGCAATCAGCACCTCACCGGCGCGAAGAAGAAGCAGGCGCTGCCTGCCGTCGAAACGCAGGTCGACGGCGCTGGCCGTGTTGAGCGTGAGCGCCGTGCCGTCGGCCAGCATGACGGTGCGGCGTTCACCAATGCCCGTGCGGTAGTCGGCGGCCAGCCGCTCGGCGAGCGGTGTGCGGGCCGCCAGCAGGCCCGCCGCGCCCGCGACACCACCCCACAGCAGGGCGCGCAACGCAGCGCGGCGCCGCGGCGGTGGGCGCGAGGCGTCCGCATAGGGTGACAGGACCGGATAGGCCGTGCGGCTGTCCATGTCCCGCAGGCGGCCCGTGACTTCCTCGATGTGCCGCCAGGCCCGATCATGGTCGGGGTGCGCGCTGCGCCAACGGGACCAGCGCTGGCGGTCATGGTCGCTGGCTTCGCCGGACATGAACAGGGTCAGCCAATCGGCGGCTTGGTCGGCGATGGCCGGGTCGAGGGCGCGCCCGCCGGCCTGCGGAGCCGGCCGGCCTGCAGGCGGGCGGGTCGTCGGCGAGATCATGGGACGGTGGTCGGCTCAGGCCCCCAGCGCGAACAGGCAGTGCCGATTGGCACGCGACAGGTACTGCTTGACGGAACTGGTGGATACGCGCAGCCGTGCAGCGATGTCGGCATAGCTCAGGCCTTCCAGATGGGCCAGCAGGAAGGCCTCACGCACCGGCACGGGCAGGCCATCGAGCGCCTGATCGACCTGCCGCAGGGCTTCGAGCGCCAAGTAGCGGGCTTCAGCCGAGGGTGCGAGTTCGTCGGGCAGCGCTGCGAGCAGGGCGAGGTAGGCCTCTTCGAGTCGCTGCCGGCGGTGGCGGTGGGCGATCAGCCGCCTCGCGACTGTGGCGAGAAAGGGCCGTGGCGCCTCGATGCGCGCAGGTGCGCCCGCGGCGAGCATGCTGACGAAGGTGTCCTGCGCCAGATCGGCCGCGATGCAGGAGTCACCCAGTCGGCGGCGGAGCCAGCCCTTCAGCCAGCCATGGTGGGCGACATACAGGCCCTCGATGCTTTGCGGAGGAAGCGAGAACTCGGTACTTGCCACGACATGCCCTCGGATGCGCCAGGGACGGCAAAGCCGTCGATTATGAGAATTGTTCTCATTCTATGGCGTACATCCGGGCGCCGAGGCTGCCCTGGCAGGCAGAAGGTCAGCGCAGGTTGGAAAGCAGGCCGTGGCTGCGCGCATGGTGCAGCGCCTGCGTGCGGCTCTTGACGCCCAGTCTGCGGAACAGCCGCCACAGGTGCACCTTGACGGTGTGCTCGCTGATCTCCAGCTGGGTCGCGATGTCGCGGTTGGACAGGCCTTGGTCGAGCATGGCGATCAGCTGCGTCTGCCGACGCGAGAGCTTGCCCGTGGGCGCCGGCGGCTCCAGGTCGCCGTCGTCGGCCAGCAGCAGGCCGCGCAGGGCCGCCGTCAGCTCGGCCGAGCCGCTGGACTTCTCGATGTAGATGTCCGCACCGGCCTCGATGCAGGCCTCTTCCATGTCGGCGGCGGGCGAGGCGGAGTACACGGCCACCGGGATGTCGGGGTACGACTCCTTGACCGTCAGCACGCCCGAGACGCCGGTGACGTCGGGCAGCTTGAGGTCGAGGCAGAACAGCTTGGGCCGGCCGTGGTGCTCCACGGCGTTGGCCAGCTTGTCCAGGCGGTCGAGTTCGACCACGTTCTCGGAGGGCCGCAGGCGGCGAAGGACCATCACGATGGCCTCGCGCATGAGGGGGTGGTCGTCGATGACGTAGATGCTCATGGTGTGCGTGTCTGGAGAGAGGGCCGGGAGATGGCGTCCGTCGGGGGCGACGTGCCGGGTCAGGACGCTGGGGCGGATTCGGCCGCCGCTTCCGCCAGCACGGCCAGCGCTGCCACGACGGCAGCGCGCGCAGCATTGTCCAGCGGCGCGAGCCGGGAAGCCAGCGCCGCGAGGGCCGGTTCGCCCTCCGCCTGCAACTGGGCGATGGCGCGGCCGGCTTCCTGGGGCGATGCGAAGCCCTGGCTTTGCAGCAGCACCGTGCCGCGGGCGTCCTGCAGCTTGAAGTAGAACTGCCCGTCGTCGCGCTCGCGGTACTGCTTGAAGCTGGGCCGGGCGGCCTTGGCGGCCTTCGTCGTGCCGCCGGCGGCAGCGCCGAGCTGGCCCAGGTTGCGCAGGCCCACGGCCTCGCGCAGCCGCGAGGTCAGCGCGCGCGAGAGCACGCGGGCCTTCTCGCCGCCCGCGCGCAGAGTGTCCTCGATGCGCTGGGGCTCGGCCATCAGCGCCTCATAGCGTTCGCGCAGGGGGGCGACCTCCTGGTCGATGCGGTCCACCAGCACCTGCTTGGCGTCGCCCCAGGCGATGCCCTCGGCATAGGCCTTGCGCAGCGCGTCGGTCTCGTCGGCGGTGGCGAAGGCCTGGTAGATCTGGAACAGCGCCGAGCCATCGGTCTCCTTGGGCTCGCCGGGCGCGCGCGAGTCGGTCACGATGCTGGCGATCAGCTTCTGCAACTGCGCACGCGAGGAGAAGAGGGGAATGGTGTTGCCGTAGCTCTTGCTCATCTTGCGGCCATCCAGGCCGGGCAGCAGGGCGACGGCGTCGTCGATCTCGGCCTCGGGCAGCGTGAAGTGCTCGCCGTAGAGGTGGTTGAAGCGCTGCGCCATGTCGCGCGCCATCTCGATGTGCTGCACCTGGTCGCGGCCCACCGGCACCTTGTGGGCGTTGAACATCAGGATGTCGGCCGCCATCAGCGCCGGGTACATGAACAGGCCGATGCTCACGTCGGCATCCGGGTCGGTGCCGGCGGCGGTGTTGCGGTCCACCGCGGCCTTGTAGGCATGGGCGCGGTTGAGCACGCCCTTGCCGGTCACGCAGCTGAGGAACCAGGTCAGCTCCGGAATCTCGGGAATGTCGGACTGGCGGTAGAAGGTGACGCGCTCCGGGTCGAGCCCGCAGGCCAGCCACGAGGCCGCGATCTCCAGCGTGGAGCGCTGAATGCGCGCCGGCTCGTCGCACTTGATGAGCGCGTGGTAGTCGGCCAGGAAGTAGTAGCTCTGCACGTCCGGGCGCTGGCTGAAGCGCACCGAATGGCGGATCGAGCCCACGTAGTTGCCCAGGTGCGGCGTGCCGGTGGTGGTGATGCCGGTCAGGAAGCGGGTCGGAGCGGAGGCGGAGGACATGGCGGGGCGGACGGCAGCGAAAAGGGGGTCAGCGCAGCAGCGCGGCAATGGGAGAGATCAGCAGGTTCAGGAAGGCATAGCCCAGGCCCATCAGCGGCCGCAGCCACAGCGAGCCGACCACGCCCAGCACCACCAGGCCCATGACGATGAAGAAACCGAAGGGCTCGATGCGTGCTAGCCAGTACTGTGCCCGGCCACGTGGCAGCAGGCCGGCCAGGATGCGGCCGCCGTCGAGCGGCGGCAGCGGGAACAGGTTGAAGGCCCACATGACCAGGTTGGTCAGGATGCCGGCGTTGGCCATGCCGACGAAGAAGCGCTCCTGCACGCCCGCCACGGTGAGCCCGACCAGGAACAGCGTCCAGAGGATGGCCTGGATGAAGTTGGAGGCCGGCCCGGCCAGCGCCACCCAGATCATGTCGCGCTTGGGGTTGCGCAGGTGGCCGAAGTTGACCGGCACCGGCTTGGCATAGCCGAACAGGAAGGCGCCCGAGGTGGCGAAATACAGCAGGATCGGCATGGCGATGGTGCCGATCGGATCGATGTGCTTGAGCGGGTTGAGCGTGAGCCGCCCCATCATCTGCGCGGTGTTGTCGCCGAAGTGCCGGGCGACGTAGCCATGGGCCGCCTCGTGCACCGTGATCGCGAAGATCACCGGCAGGGCGTAGATGAGGACGGTCTGGATGAGGTTGGAGGCTTCCACCGCGGGATTGTCTCAGACGGATTCACAGGCCCAGCGGCCCCAGCGGGCCGCGGCCCTGCCGGATCAGCGCCGGCTCGCCGCCCGCGTCCATGGGCGTCAGGTCGACCACCGTGGTCGGCTCGGACGTGCAGGCGCCGGCATCGATCACGGCGCCGACCAGCTTCTCGAAGCGGTCGCGGATCTCCTGCGGGTCGTTCATCGGCTCGGTCTCGCCCGGCGGGATCAGCGTACTGGCCAGCAGCGGCGCGCCGTGCAGCGCCAGCAGCTCGGCCAGCACCGGATGCTCGGGCACCCGCAGGCCGATGGTCTTGCGCTGCGGATGGCTCACGCGGCGGGGGACTTCCTTGGTCGCCTCCAGCACGAAGGTGTAGGGGCCGGGCGTGCAGGTCTTGAGCAGGCGGTACTGGCGGTTGTCCACGCGGGCGTAATTGGCCAGCTCGCTCAGGTCGCGGCACAGCAGGGTCAGCAGCCGCTTCTCGTCGATCTGGCGGATGCGGCGCAGCTTGTCGACGGCATTCCGGTCGTCCAGCTGGCAGGCGAGCGCATAGCTCGAGTCGGTGGGCACCGCGATCACCTCGCCCTTGGCGAGCAGGGCCGCCGCCTGCTTGAGCAGCCGCGGTTGCGGGTTGTCGGGGTGGACCTCGAAATACTGGGCCATGGTCTTGTCCTCCTGTCGAAGTTCAGCCCTCGACCGGCTCGATGGGCTGGCGCCGCTCGCGCACCGTCAGCCAGGCGCCACCGGCGCCGCACACGGCGATCAGGCCGATGCCCGCGAACGACATGCGGTCGGGCAACTGGTCGAACACCAGCCAGCCCCCCAGCATGGCGAAGCCGATCTGGGCGTAGAGAAAGGGGGTGAGGGTGGACGCATGGGCGCGCTGGTAGGCCAGGATCAGCAGGAAGTGGCCCACCGTGCCCATCAGCCCCATGAGGGCCAGCAGCGCCCAGTCCTGCCAGGCGGGCAGCGCCTGCCAGGCGAAGGGCAGGAACAGCGCCGCGATCAGCGTGCCCACCCAGCCGGTGTAGAAGTGCAGCGTCAGCGGCTTCTCGGTGCGGGCCAGACGACTGGTCAGCACCTGGAACCAGGCGTTGCACACCACCAGCCCCACGGGCATCACGACCGCCCAGCCGAAGCCCTCGCCGCCCGGGCGCAGGATCAGCAGCGTGCCCACGAAGCCGCCGGCCACGAGGGCCCAGCGCAGGGCCGACACCCGCTCGCCCAGGAGGGTGGCGGCCATCAGCGTGACGGCCAGCGGCACGACGAGCACGATGGCGGTGAATTCGGCCATGGGCATGTGGCCCAGGCTCAGATAGGCCAGCAGGCTGCTGCCCAGCAGCAGCGCCCCGCGCAGCACCTGGAAGCGCGGATGCTGCGTGCGCAGCAGCGCCGTGCCGTGCAGGGGCAGCAGGATGGCGGTGGTGGCCACGGCCTGGAAGGCATAGCGGAACCACACGGCCATGAACACGGGCACGGTGGCCGAAGCGACCTTGGTGGTGGTGTCGAGCACCGCGAAGCAGCCCACGGCCAGCAGCAGCAGGGCCATGCCGGCCAGCGTCCGCAGCGTGTCGCTCGCGGGGACGGCACCCCGCGGGGCGCAGGCCGCGCCGGTCACTGCACGCGGTCCGCCAGCAGGGACCAGACGGGCTGCAGGCTGGGCGAGAGAAGGGGCAGACGCCCCAGGTCGCAATGGCTTTCGTCGGGGCTGTGGAAGTCGCTGCCGCGGGAGGCGGCCAGGCCGAACTCCTTCGCCTTGTCGGCGTATTCCACGTACTCGGCGGGCGTGTGGCTGCCGGTGACCACCTCCACCGCTTGGCCGCCGTGGCCCTTGAATTCGGTGAAGAGGGCGTATTCCTCGTTGGCGGTGAACTTGTAGCGGCCCGGGTGCGCGATGACCGCGACGCCGCCGGCATCGCGGATCCAGCGGATCGCGTCGCCCAGGCTGGCCCAGCGGTGGGGCACGTAGCCGGGCTTGCCTTCGGTCAGGTACTTGCGGAACACCTCGGAGGTGTCGCGGCAGTGGCCCTGCTCGACCAGGAAGCGCGCGAAGTGCGTGCGGGAGATGAGTTCGGGATTGCCGACGAAGCGCAGCGCGCCTTCATAGGCCCCCTTGATGCCGACCCGGGCAAGCTGATCGGCGATCTCGCGGGCGCGCGGGCCGCGGCCGTTGCGGGTGTCGTACAGGCCCTGGCGCACCGCGGCGTCCGCGGCATCGAAGCCCAGGCCCACGATGTGCACCGTCTCGCTGCAGAAGGTGACGGAGATCTCGACACCGGTGAGGAAGCGCAGGCCGTTGGCGCGGGCGGCTTCGGCCGCGCGTTCCAGGCCGCCGACCTCGTCATGGTCCGTCAGGGCCCAGAGCTGCACGCCATTGGCGGCGGCGCGGGCGGCCAGCGCTTCGGGCGTCAACGTGCCGTCCGAGACCACGGAGTGGCAATGCAGGTCGGCGTTGATGTCGTGGTCGGGCACTCGCTCGATTCTAAGGAGTCGGTCTTTGCCCTGCCGGCGCAGGGGCCGGGGGGCGCGAAGGGGCCGGCGGTCCCCTGGGAACAACCCCGGGACTGACTCGGAGTTGTCATATTTCCAGGCAGGACGCAAGGGCAGAATCCACGACCGTCTGTCATCCTCTACCTACGCATGAACGCCATCAAGGAAGCCCGCCGCTACATCGAACGCCGCCCGCCGGAAGATCCAGCGGCCCGTACGCTGGCGGCCCTGGTCCTGGCGCTGGAGACCGACCGCGGTTTCGACCTGTCCTCGCTCTACGACCTGGACTACAAGAGCTTCGACCTGGCCATCGAGGTGCTGCGCGACTGGCGCCTGGACCGCTACTACGCGGGCAAGGCCAAGCTGTTCGATCTCTCCATGCAGGTGCATCAGTCGCCGGAGACACCGGCCACGTCCGTCGACGCTACTTCTTCTTCCTGAAGGCCAGCCAGGCCGCCACGGCCGTGAAGGTGGCCACGATGGCCACCAGGTGCCAGAACCCATGCGGGTTCTCGGCCAGCGGGATGCCGCCCACGTTCATGCCGAACAGGCCGGCCAGGATGTTGATGGGCAGCGCCAGCACCGTCACCACCGTCAGCACGAACAGGCTGCGGTTGTTGTCCTCCTGAACGCTGGCGGCGATCTCTTCCTGCAGCAGCTTCACGCGCTCCTGCAACCCGTGCATGTCGCGCAGGACGACCGAGAACTCCTCCGACGCATCGCGCAGCCCCTGCGCATCGGCCTCGGCCATCCAGGCCGGCGGGCGCTGCAGCAGGCGGAACAGCGCCGCCGGCTCGGGCGCCAGCAGGCGCTGAAGTCGCACCAGCACGCGCCGCAGCTCGCCCAGCTTCGCGCGCTGCGCGTCGGGGCGGCGGGCGAGCAGCGCGTCCTCGATGGCGTCGATGCGGCCGGTGACGGTGCGCACCACGCCCACCAGCACATCCGCCTGCGTGCGCATCAGCCGCTCCAGCAGTTCGGTGGTGGAGCGGGGCGCCTCGCCGGTGCGCACGGCCAGGCGCAGGTCGTCCACCGAGCGCAGCGGCCGCGTGCGGGCCGTCACCACCAGACGCGGGCCGACGCCGATCCACAGCGTGGCGATGTCCGAAGGCTCGAAGCCGAAGTCGAAATGCAGGTCGTTGATGACGGCCACCAGGGCGTCGTCGTCGCGCTCGATGCGGGTCGAATGGGTGCCCTCGCGCAGCGCCTCGTAGAAGCTGTCGGGCAGGCCGGCATGGCGCTCCAGCCAGCGCTGGGCCTGCGCATGGCTGAGGTTGAAGTGCAGCCAGGCATAGGGCGGGGCGCCGTCCGGCTCGGCCCGGGCCACGGCGCCGGCATGGGTGCCGGTGTCGCTGCGCGTGTCGGCGACGCCCTGCAGCCACAGCGCGGCCTCGTCCAGGTCCAGCGGGCGCGGCGGCGAGGACGCCTCGCCGTCGAAGAGGTAGCCGCAGATCAATCCGGCGGCGTCGGCGCCATGGGCGGCTGCGGCGAGCGGAGCGGGGGGCGGCAGGGGCGAGGGCACGGCGCGGGGAGCGAAAGTAGGTCTGGGATGATGTGACGTCGGC
This sequence comes from Pseudacidovorax intermedius, assembly GCF_003350475.1. GTDB lineage: Bacteria > Pseudomonadota > Gammaproteobacteria > Burkholderiales > Burkholderiaceae_C > Xenophilus > Xenophilus intermedius. The sequence goes on along the minus strand of NZ_QQAV01000003.1, from coordinate 293,875 downwards.
ATGTCAATCCGATGACGGCACGGGCCCCGGGTGTCATGGTTGCGTCATGGGGCCGCACGAGCATGTGCGGCGTTCTTGTGTCCCACTTTCCGGTGCATCGCCATGCCTTCTTCCGACTTCACGCCCACCGACCATGACGTGCTGATGCGCCGCATCGCCGAGGATCTGATCGACGGCTACGACGAGGAGATCGAGCTGGAGCTGGAGGACCGCGTGGTCGGCCCCGACAGCAAGCTGCAGCACGAGGAAGGCGGCCTGCCGCGCCGCACCTACTTCGAGGCGCTCTTCCGCCTGCAGGGCGAACTGGTCAAGCTGCAGGACTGGGTGCAGCACACCGGCCAGAAGGTGGTGATCCTCTTCGAGGGCCGCGACGCGGCGGGCAAAGGGGGCGTGATCAAGCGCATCACCCAGCGCCTGAACCCGCGGGTGGCCCGCGTGGCGGCACTGCCAGCGCCCAATGACCGTGAGCGCACGCAGTGGTACTTCCAGCGCTATGTGTCGCACCTGCCGGCGGCCGGCGAGATGGTGCTGTTCGACCGCAGCTGGTACAACCGCGCCGGCGTCGAGAAGGTGATGGGTTTCTGCACCGACGACGAGCTGGAGGAGTTCTTCCGCACCGTCCCCGAGTTCGAGAAGATGCTGGTGCGCTCGGGCATCCGGCTGATCAAGTACTGGTTCTCCATCACCGACGAGGAGCAGCACCTGCGCTTCCTGGGCCGCATCCACGATCCGCTCAAGCAGTGGAAGCTCAGCCCCATGGACCTGGAAAGCCGCCGCCGCTGGGAGGACTACACCAAGGCCAAGGAGGCGATGCTGGAGCGCACCCACATTCCCGAGGCGCCGTGGTGGGTGGTTCAGGCGGTGGACAAGAAGAAGGCGCGCCTGAACTGCATCACGCACCTGCTGGGCCAGATGCCCTACCGCGAGGTGGAGCATCCGCCCATCGCGCTGCCGGACCGGGAGCGGCATCCCGACTACTTCCGCCAGCCCGTGCCGCAGAGCATGATCGTTCCGGAGATCTATTGACTCACCCCCAGGCTGCGCGCTTCGCGCTCCGCCTCCCCCCTTGCAGGGGGCGCATCCTGCGGCCCGGCAAAGCCGGTTCCGCGGATGCTTCGGCTTGGCCTGCTCCGCGGCCTCTCGAGCATTCGTTCGTCGGACCGCGCTGGCGGTAGGCAACGCCGCGGTGCGCTGGCCACGTACGCAGCCGGCATCGCATTGGGCCTTCTGCTGCTTGACGCCGCGCGGCGCGGTCCCAAGCATGGAGCGCTTTGCTTCTTTCCAAGGCCGTGCCATGCCCCGTCGTCCTCCTTCCCTCGGCCGTACTTTCGCCAAGGCCTATCAGCGGCAGTTGAAGGCCGTCACCGGCGCGATGGCGCGCGCCGGGCAGGGGGCGGCCAAGCGGGTGCGCGATGCGGCGGCGGAGAGCACGCGGCCGCCACCCGGGCCGGGCGACTGGCTGGCAGGGATCGCCTTCGCGGCCGGTGGGGCCTGCCGTTATCACCTGTTCGTGCCGCCGCCGGTGCCGGGGCGGCCGGCGCGCGGACTGCCACTGGTCGTGATGCTGCACGGCTGCCGGCAGACGGCGCGCGACTTCGCCATCGGCTCGCGCATGAATGCGCTGGCGCGGCGCGAGGGCTTTCTGGTGCTCTATCCGCAGCAGTCGGCGCTGGCCAATCCGGAAGGCTGCTGGAACTGGTTCTCTGAACAGCGGGCCGATGCCGAGGTGGGATTGGTGCTGGCGGCCATCGACCAGGCCTGTCTGCTCTACGGCGCCGATGCTTCGCGCATCGCGGTGGCGGGACTGTCGGCCGGCGCGGGACTGGCGGCGCGGCTGGCAATGCGCGCGCCCGAGCGGGTGCAGGCGGTGATGATGCATTCGGGCGTGGCGCCTGGCGCCGCGACGTCGGCGCGCCAGGCGCTGGGGGCCATGTCGGGCCGGCGCGCGCCCGTGCTGGAACTGGCGGCCGATGGCGCCGCCATGCTGCCGCCGCTGCTGGTGGTGCAGGGCGGACGCGACACGGTGGTGCGGCCCGCGGCCGGCCGGCTCGCCGCCGAGGTCTGGGCCCGGGCCGTCGGCGCCGAGGTCACCGACGCCGTGACTCAGCAACGCGGCAAGCGCCATCCCATGCGGGTCACCGACTTCCGCCGGGGACGCGTGGTGGAGGTGCGCCTGGTGGAGATCGAGGCGCTGGGCCATGCCTGGAGCGGGGGCAGCACCCGCGGCAGCTACACCGACCCCGCGGGCCCTGACGCGAGCCGGCTGTTCTGGGATTTCGCACGCCGCGCCTTCGCGGCGGCATGTACGCCACCCGGCGTATAGCCCGCCCGGGGCCCGGCAAGGAGACTCCATCCCGTTCCTTCCATCCCTTGCCAACCGAAACCCCAGGAGAAGAGCAGCCATGCAACGTCGCTTCACCCTCAAGGCGCTGACCGCCAGCGTCGCCCTCGCCAGCCTCGGCGCCGCGCCCGCCTTTGCCCAGCAGGACACCATCAAGGTCGGCGTGCTGCACTCGCTGTCCGGCACCATGGCCATTTCCGAGACCGTGCTCAAGGACACGGTGCTGATGGCCATCGACGAGATCAACGCCAAGGGCGGCGTGCTGGGCAAGAAGCTCGAGCCCGTGGTGGTCGACCCGGCCTCCAACTGGCCCCTGTTTGCCGAGAAGACCAAGCAGCTGCTGGGCCAGGACAAGGTCGCCGTGATCTTCGGCTGCTGGACCTCGGTGTCGCGCAAGTCGGTGCTGCCGGTCGTCGAAGAGATGAACGGCCTGCTGTTCTACCCCGTGCAGTACGAAGGTGAAGAGCTGTCGAAGAACGTGTTCTACACCGGCGCCGCGCCCAACCAGCAGGCCATCCCCGCCGTCGACTACCTGATGAGCAAGGAAGGCGGCGCCGCCAAGCGCTGGGTGCTGCTGGGCACCGACTACGTGTACCCCCGCACCACCAACAAGATCCTGCGCGCCTACCTGAAGAGCAAGGGCGTGGCCGACAAGGACATCGACGAGAAGTACACCCCCTTCGGCCACAGCGACTACCAGACCATCGTCGCCGACATCAAGAAGTTCAGCCAGGGCGGCAAGACGGCCGTGGTGTCCACCATCAACGGCGACTCCAACGTGCCCTTCTACAAGGAACTGGGCAACGCCGGCCTGAAGGCCAAGGACGTGCCGGTCGTCGCCTTCTCGGTGGGCGAAGAGGAGCTGCGCGGCGTGGACACCAAGCCGCTGGTGGGCCACCTGGCCGCCTGGAACTACTTCATGAGCATCAAGAGCCCGGCCAACACCGAGTTCATCAAGAAGTGGTCCGCCTACGCCAAGGCCAAGAACATCCCCGGCCACAAGGACAAGCCGCTGACCAACGACCCGATGGAAGCCACCTACATCGGCATCAACATGTGGAAGCAGGCCGTCGAGAAGGCCAAGTCCACCGACGTCGACAAGGTCATCGCCGCCATGGCCGGCCAGACCTTCAACGCACCCTCGGGCATCGTGAGCAAGATGGACGAGAAGAACCATCACCTGCACAAGTCGGTGTTCATCGGCGAGATCCAGGCCGACGGCCAGTTCAAGGTGGTGTGGAAGACCAAGGAGCCGGTCAAGGCCAAGCCCTGGAGCCCGTACATCGAGGGCAACGACAAGAAGAAGGACGAGCCGGACGGCAAGTCGAAAGTGTGACCACCCCAGAACGGTGACCACCCCGTTTCTTGCTCACTTCGTGTAGCCGAATCCCCCTCAAGGGGCGCACCCGGCGGCCCGGCAAAGCCGGTTCCGCGGGTGCGTGCGAACGGGCTTCGCTTCGCTTGCCCTGAGCTCATGGGCGCACAGGCTCGATCTTGCTTGTCGGGATCGGGCCTTTTCTTTGGATGTCGAGGACGACGTGAAAACACCTCTTCGCTTGTTCATGCAGCTGGCGTTCCTCGCCCTGCTGATGCTGGCCGGGCCGGCCAGGGCGCTGACGGCCGACGAGGCCCTGGCGATGGCCTCGGGCGATGCCGAGAGCCGCATCGCGGCCATCAATAAGGCCGTGGCCGTGGCCGACGAAAAGACCAAGGCCTTCCTGCAGGCCCTGGTGGACGAGGCGGTGAAGTTCACCGACAAGCAGGCCTACGTCATGAAGGACGACAAAGGCTTCGACCCGGTCACCGGTGCCGAGGTGAAGGTGCCGGCCGAGGCCGAGGACGTGGTCAACAACAACCTGATGCGCGGCGCGCTCGATGCCGCGCAGGCCGCGCTGCAGCTCATCAGCCCCGACGAGGCCGTGCGGCTGGAAGCGGCCGAGGCGCTGTTCAAGGAGCCCGACGAGTCGCGCGTGCCGTTGATCGAGAAAGCCCTCGCGGCCGAGCAGAGCGCCAAGGTCAAGGCCAAGCTGATGCTGGTGCGCGACGCTTCCATGCTCTCCAGCGCGGACGCCGCCAAGCGCCTGGCCGCTGCCAAGGCCCTGGGCGACAACAAGAACCCGGACACCAAGCTGCTGCTTAATCAGCGGCTGGCCGATGAGACCGATCCGCAGGTCAAGGCCGCCATCCAGGCCAGCATCGCGTCCATCGACGGCGCGCTGGTGTGGGGCGACCGGCTGGGCGTGATCTTCAGCGGCATCAGCTTGGGGTCGGTGCTGCTGCTGGCGGCGCTGGGCTTGGCCATCACCTACGGCCTGATGGGCGTGATCAACATGGCCCACGGCGAGCTGATGATGATCGGCGCCTATGCCACCTATGTGATGCAGGGCGTGTTCCAGCGCTTTCTGCCCGAGTCGATGTTCGGCTGGTACCTGGTGGCGGCGATTCCCGTGTCCTTCATGGCCTCGGCCCTGGTGGGCGCGGTGCTGGAGCGCGGCGTGATCCGCTTCCTGTACGGCCGGCCGCTGGAGACGCTGCTGGCCACCTGGGGCATCAGCCTGATGCTGCAGCAGCTGGTGCGCACGATCTTCGGCGCGCAGAACGTGGGCGTGGAGAACCCCGGCTGGATGAGCGGCGGGCTGGAGGTGCTCTCCAACCTCGTGCTGCCCTGGAACCGCATCGGCATCATCATCTTCGCGGGCCTCGTGCTGGCGGCCATGGCCTGGTTGATCAGCCGCACGCGCCTGGGCCTCTTCGTGCGCGGCGTGACGCAGAACCGGCCCATCGCCTCCTGCATGGGCGTGAACACTGCACGCGTGGACACCTACGCCTTCGCGCTCGGCTCCGGCATTGCGGGCCTGGCCGGCTGCGCGCTCAGCCAGATCGGCAACGTGGGCCCCGACCTCGGCCAGAGCTACATCGTCGACAGCTTCATGGTGGTGGTGATGGGTGGCGTGGGCCAGCTGGCCGGCACGGTGTACGCGGCGCTGGGCCTGGGCGTGCTCAACAAGTTCATCGAAGGCTGGGCGGGCGCCGTGTTGGCCAAGATCGCCATCCTGGTCTTCATCATCGTGTTCATCCAGAAGCGGCCGCAGGGCATCTTCGCCATCAAGGGCCGGAGTGCAGAAGCATGAGGACAGTCACTCTTCCTTCCAAGGCGCCGCTGCTGAGCGGCAAGGGCTGGACCGCCTTCTTCATCGCGCTGATCGTGGCCTGCGGCCTGGCGCCAGTGCTCAACCTGTGGGTGCCCGAAAGCAGCGCCTTCCACCTCAGCGACTATGCGGTGGCGCTGCTCGGCAAGATCATGTGCTACGCCATCTGCGCGCTGGCCATGGACCTGATCTGGGGTTACACCGGCATCCTGTCGCTGGGCCACGGCCTGTTCTTCGCGCTGGGCGGCTACATGATGGGCATGTACCTCATGCGCCAGATCGGCCGCGACGGCAACTACAAGAGCGATCTGCCGGACTTCATGGTCTTCCTCGACTGGAAGACCTTGCCCTGGCACTGGACCTTCAGCGACAGCTTCATCTTCCAGATGCTGATGGTGGTGGTGGTGCCGGGCCTGCTGGCGCTGGTCTTCGGCTACTTCGCCTTCCGCTCGCGCATCAAGGGCGTGTACTTTTCGATCATCACGCAGGCCATGACCTTCGCGGCCATGCTGCTGTTCTTCCGCAACGAGACCGGCTTCGGCGGCAACAACGGCTTCACCGACTTCAAGCGCATCCTGGGCATTCCGATCGCCACGCAGGAGATGCGCATGACGATCTTCGCCCTCACCGGTGCGGTGCTGCTGGGCTTCTTCCTGTTCGCCAAATGGCTGATCGGCAGCAAGTATGGCCGCGTGCTGCAGGCCATCCGCGATGCCGAGTCGCGCACCATGTTCTGCGGCTACAACCCGCTGCCGTACAAGCTCAGCATCTGGGTCATCTCGGCCATGATGTGCGGCGTGGCCGGCGCGCTGTACGTGCCGCAGGTGGGCATCATCAACCCCGGCGAGATGAGTGCCGCCAACTCCATCGAGATCGCCATCTGGACGGCCGTGGGCGGCCGGGCCACGCTGGTCGGGCCCATCGTGGGCGCCTTCCTGGTCAACGGTGCCAAGAGCTGGCTCACGGTGGTGGCGCCGGAATACTGGCTGTACTTCCTGGGCGCGCTGTTCATCGCCGTCACGCTGTTCCTGCCCGATGGCATCGTCGGCCTGGTGCGCCGGTTGATGAACCGCGGCAAGGCCGAGGCCGCTGCCGAACCCGTGGCGCCCAACGGCCGCGCGGAAGTCCAGCGCGCTCTGGCCAGGGAGGAGGGCGTGGAGCCCGACGCCCTGCCCACCGTGCATGTCGAACCCAAGGGAGCCCAGGCATGACGCCCGACCTGATGGAAGCCGGCGCCGAGCGCCATGCCCGCGCCCAGGGCCTGCCTGCAGGCGCCTCGACCGAGTCCGGTGGCCGCACCGCCGGCTACGGCCGGCCCGCCGTGGCCGGCGAGGTGGACGTGACCCACGGCCGCATCCTGTACCTGGAAGACGTGAGCGTGAGCTTCGACGGCTTCAAGGCCATCAACAAGCTGAGCCTGGACATCGCCCCCGGCGAGCTGCGCTGCATCATCGGCCCCAACGGCGCGGGCAAGACCACGATGATGGACATCATCACCGGCAAGACGCGGCCCGACGAAGGCACCGTGTACTTCGGCAGCACCATCGACCTGCTGCGCCACCGCGAGGCCGAGATCGCGCAGCTGGGCATCGGCCGCAAGTTCCAGAAGCCCACCGTCTTCGAGCACCTGACCGTGTTCGAGAACCTGGAGCTGGCGCTCAAGACCGACAAGCGCGTGAAGCCATCGATGTTCTTCAAGCTCGACTCGGCCCAGGCCGACCGGCTGGCCGACATCCTGCAGACCATTCACCTGGCCGACAGCGTCAACCGCATGGCCGGTACGCTGAGCCATGGCCAGAAGCAGTGGCTGGAGATCGGCATGCTGCTCATGCAGGACCCGAAGCTGCTGCTGCTCGACGAGCCCGTGGCCGGCATGACCGACGAGGAGACGGCGCGCACCGCCGAACTCTTCCTCACGCTCAAGGGCAAACACTCGCTGATGGTGGTGGAGCACGACATGAGCTTCATCCGCACCATCTCCGAGATCGTCACCGTGCTGTGCGACGGCTCGGTGCTGGCGCAGGGCACGTTGGACGAAGTCCAGGCCGACGAGCGCGTCATCGAGGTCTATCTGGGACGTTGAACCATGCTGAAGGTCAAGAACATTCACCAGTACTACGGCGGCTCGCACATCCTGCGCGACGTCAGCTTCGAGGCGCCGCTGGGCCAGGTCACCGTGCTGCTGGGCCGCAACGGCGTGGGCAAGACCACGCTGCTGAAGTCGCTCATGGGCCTGGTGCCGATCAAGAGCGGCAGCATCGAGTTCGACGGCCAGCCGGTGCACAAGAAGACGCCCTACGAACGCGCCCGCGCCGGCATGGGCTTCGTGCCGCAGGGCCGCGAGATCTTCGCGCGGCTGACGGTGGAAGAGAACCTGCGCATGGGCCTGGCCTACCGCAGCGCTTCCACGCCCATCGCGCCCGAGCTCTACGAGCTGTTCCCGGTGCTCAAGCAGATGCTGCACCGGCGCGGCGGCGACCTGTCGGGCGGCCAGCAGCAGCAGCTGGCCATCGCCCGCGCGCTGGCCCCGGGACCGAAGATGCTGATCCTGGACGAGCCCACCGAAGGCATCCAGCCCAGCATCATCAAGGATATCGGCCGCGCCATCCGCCGCCTCGCCGACGAGGGCTGGAAGGGCCAGAAGATGGCCATCGTGCTGTGCGAGCAGTACTACGACTTCGCCGAGGAGCTGGCCGACCACTACCTGGTGATGGAGCGCGGCGAGGTCATCGCGCGCGGGCTGGGTAAGGACATGGCGGCGGACGGCGTCCGCCAGCTCGTGGCCATTTGAGGCCGACCGTCAGCCCGCGAACTCTTCCGTGTCCACTTCCTGGGTGGCCTGGGCCGGGTAGCGCGGACCGCTCACGGTGCGCTGGTTGATCAGCTCGCCGGCGCGTGCGATCACGTCGGCGGGCAGCGTCAGGTCGGCGGCGGCCAGGTCTTCGTGCAGATGGTCCACGCTGGTGGTGCCGGGAATGGGGATGATGTCCTCGCCTTGCGCCAGCAGCCAAGCCAGCGCCAGTTGGGCGGGCGTGCAGGCGGCTTCCTTCGCCAGTTTGTCGAAGCCGGACAGCAGCGACAGGTTGCGCGGATAGTGTTCGGCCGAGAAACGCGGCATGGGCCGGCGGATGTCCTTGGCGTCCAGCGCGGCCACGTCGGTGAGGCGGCCGGTGAGGTAGGCGCGGGCCAGCGGGCTGAAGGCCACGAAGGCGGTGCCCAGCTCGCGGCAGGCGGCCAGCACGGCGATCTCGGGGTTGCGCGTCCAGAGCGAATATTCGGTCTGCACGGCAGCGACGGGATGCACGGCCGCCGCCTTGCGCAGCGTGCCGGCCGAGACTTCCGACAGGCCCAGCGCGCGCACCTTGCCTTCCTCGATCAGGCGCGACATCTCGCCCACCGAATCCTCGATGGGCACCTTCTTGTCCCAGCGGTGCAGGTAGTAGAGGTCGATGACGTCGGTGCCCAGGCGGCGCAGGCTGTCCTCGCAATTGCGGCGCAGCGTGGCGGGGCGGCCGTCGATCACCCGGCGCAGGACGCCGTCCTCGCCCTTGACGCCGGCCATGCCGCCCTTGCTGCACAGCGTGAACTGCTGGCGGTGCTTCTTGAGCACACGGCCCACCAGCTCCTCGTTGGCGCCGAAGCCGTAGAGCGCCGCCGTGTCGAACAGCGTCACGCCGGCATCCAGCGCGGCCAGCAGCACGCGCTCGCCCTGCTCGGGCGAGGGCGGCACGCCATAGGCGTGGCTCAGGTTCATGCAGCCCAGGCCGATGGCCGAGACCTCAAAGTTCGCGATACGTCGTGTTTGCATGGGCAGAGCTTAGTCGGGGTTGGAAGGTTGAAAGCGGCGCGCGGACTCTTCGCCAGGCCAGGTGCTGCCAGGCCGGCGTGCCGTAGCCTGCCACCAGATCATGGCCGATGGCCTGCCAGGCGGGGTCGGTCGCGTCGAGGCCCAGGGCTTCGATGAAGGGTGCCTGCACGATGAAGCATTGGCGGCGGTAGGGGAGCAGGAAGCCGCCGGACTGCGTCGCGAGCACCGGCGCTGCCTCGTCATGGCGGGCGAACCAGAGGTGCAGCAGCAGGCCCGTGCGCGGCGCGTGCCAGAAGTCACCCATGTCATCGCCCGGCGCGGCGAGGCCGCCCAGCACGCGGCGGGCATGGTCCCAGTGCAGGAAGCCGAGTTCGCGCGCTGCAGCCTGCAGATGGTCGCCCAGGGTGCGGTCATCGCTGCGACCCTCGCGACGGGCGCGGTTCAGGCGCACGCGGGCGCGTACCTTGAGTTCCTCTGCCGGGACCTTGGCGCTCCCCATCGGGACGTCGTCGCGGGCGGGCTTCTGCCCGAGGGGCTGCTGGCTCATGGCGCTGGCGTTGCAGACGGTGTCGGGATGACGGCGCTGCCCGCCACGGCATCGAGCTGCGCCTGCAGAGCGTCCGGGCCGCACAGGTCCAGACCGACGCCGGCCCACGCTTTGGCGCACACGGCACCCACGGTCTGCGCGGCTTCGGCATGCAGTTGCCGGCCGGCGGGCCGCAGCAGCACGGCGCCGATCTCGCGTGCAACGAGGCCGGTCTTTTCCAGGGGCATCAGTTGCCGGACGAGCGCCGAGGGCGCGATGTGCAGGGACTGCGCGAGCTGCAGCGTCGTCAGGCGTCCATGCGACGCCTGCGTCAGTGCATCGAGCAGCAGGAAGTCCTTCGCGTCGAGGCCGTGCCACATGCCCAGGCGCTCATCCAGGCGCTGCTGCTGGCGTGCATGGGCCCGCGCCAGCGCGAGGCCGAGACGCATGGCCTGGGCGTCGGTCAGCCGGCTCATGCGCTGCCTCCTTGACGTACGCCGGCCTCGGCCGCGGGTGAAAGCAACTCCGCCTCCCACAGCGCCAGCAGCGTCGCCAGTTCGGCGTCGTAGTCGAAAGCGGGATCGTCGCGTTCCTTCACCCGGTCGATGACCTCGAAGCGGAAGGCTTCGGCGCCGTGCGTGTTCCAGGCCAACTGCAGGGCCCGGTCGCGGTGGGCGCCGCGCATGAGTTCGAAGCGCAGACGGTTGAAGATGCCGTCCAGATGGCGGCTGCTGCCCACGCGCAGCAGTCCAGCAGCGTTGCAACGCAGGGCATAGATGCCCATGGCGGGGAAGGCCTGCTTGTACTGGCGCGTCAGCTCGCGACGGGCCTGCAGGGAAAGGGAAGGGGTCATGGCAGGGCTCCAGGTCCTCGACGCCGAGCCGGTCCCGCATGGGGCTCGAACGAAGACCGCGGTCTGTCCACGGAAGAAGAGAAACGGATTGGGAGGGTGAGAGCCTCTTGTGCGGGCAGGCGCCCCTCAGCACCTGCCCGAAATTTTACCCGGGTTATTTTGGCCGAATCAAGCGATCCGGTTTCCGGGCCGTGCCTCAACCGGCGAGCTGCTGCTCCAGCTGATGCAGCACCTGGTAGCAGGGCAGCACCTGCGCCACACTGCTGTTGGGTTCGCGGCCTTCGCGGATGGCGGCGAAGAACTCGCGGTCCTGCAGCTCGATGCCGTTCATCGACACATCGACCTTGCTCACGTCCACCGGTTCTTCGGCGCCCTTGCTGTGCGACTGCACCAGGTCGTCGTAGCGCGCGATGTAGGTGGCGGTGTCGCCGATGTAGCGGAAGAAGGTGCCCAGCGGGCCGTCGTTGTTGAACGAGAGCGACAGCGTGCAGATGGCGCCGTTGGCGGCCTGCAGCTGGATGCTCATGTCCATGGCGATGCCGAGTTGATTGTGGATCGGGCCCTGCACGGCATTGGCCTTCACGATCGGGCTGCCGGCCTGGTAGGCGAACAGGTCCACCGTGTGGGCGGCGTGGTGCCACAGCAGGTGGTCGGTCCAGCTGCGCGGCTGGCCCAGCGCGTTCATGTTGGTGCGGCGGAAGAAGTAGGTCTGCACATCCATCTGCTGGATGTTGAATTCGCCGGCCTGGATCTTCTTGTGCACGTACTGGTGGCTGGGGTTGAAGCGGCGGGTGTGGCCCACCATCGCCACCTTGCCGACCTGCTTCTGCAGCGCCAGCACTTCCTCGCCCTCCTTGAGCACGTCGCACAGCGGAATCTCCACCTGCACATGCTTGCCGGCCTGCAGGCAGGCCTTGGTCTGGGCGGCGTGCATCTGCGTGGGCGTGCACAGGATGACCGCGTCCAGCTCCTGGATGGCCAGGCTGTCGGCCAGGTCGGTGGTGACGTGTTGGATGCCGTACTTGTCGGCCACTTCCTGGGTCTTGGCCAGGTCGCGGCTGATGAGCGAGATCACCTCGACGTCGGGAATGTTCTTGATGCCGTCCAGGTGCTTGATGCCGAAGGCGCCGGCGCCGGCGAGTGCGACTTTGATGGTCATGTCGGTGTTGGCTTTGTGTGGATGGTTGGTCAGGCCTGGTCTTCCAGGATGAGGTGGCCCACGGCGGTGTTGGACGCCGGCACGTGGAAGAAGCGGTGCGCGAGTTTGGGCGGCGGGCCGCCGGCCACGTCGCCCATGGCGCCGCGGGCGATCAGCCACATCACCAGCTCGATGCCCTCGCTGCCGGCTTCGCGCACGTACTCGATGTGCGGCACCTTGGCCAGTTCGGCGGGTTCGGCGATCAGGCGATCAAGGAACTTGTTGTCCCATTCCGAGTTGATGAGGCCGGCGCGTGCGCCCTGCAGCTGGTGGCTCATGCCGCCCGTGCCCCAGATGTGCACGTTGAGGTCCTCGTCGAAGCTCTCGACCGCCTTGCGGATGGCGCGGCCCAGGTTGAAGCAGCGCTGGCCGCTCGGCACCGGGTACTGCACCACGTTGACCGCGAAGGGGATCACCGGGCAGGGCCAGGCGCCGTTCTTCGGGTCCTGCTCGCCGCACATCAACGACAGGGGCACCGTCAGGCCATGGTCCACGTCCATCTTGTTGACGATGGTGAGGTCGAAGTCCTGCTGGATCACGCTCTGCGCGATGTGGCTGGCCAGCTCCGGGTGGCCCACCACCTTGGGCACCGGGCGCGGGCCCCAGCCCTCGTCGGCCGGCTGGTACTCGGCCGCCGTGCCGATGGCGAAGGTGGGGATCATGTCCAGGCTGAAGGCCGTGGCATGGTCGTTGAAGACCAGGATGACGACGTCGGGCTTGTTGTCCTTCATCCATTGCTTGGAGAAGTCGTAGCCCGCGAACAGCGGCTTCCAGTAATCTTCCTTCGTCTTGCCCAGGTCCAGCGCGGCGCCGATGGCGGGCACGTGCGAGGTGTAGACGGATGCGGTGATGCGGGCCATGTCAGTTTGCTTTCGTGGGGTGGTGGGCGCCCTGCGGCTGGCGATGGGCTTGCGCATCACCGTCCTCGCCCACGTAGCGGTTGCCGTCCACGCGGCGGCCGCCGTTGATCATCATGTTGCGGTATTCCTCTTCGGTCATGCCGGTCATCGAGCCCGCCATCTGCTGGAAGCTCTTGCCGTCGGTGGCACCGATCTTGGCGAGGAAGTAGATGTTGCCGCCGGTGCGCATGCACCAGTTGAGGTCGCGCGCCAGCACGGCCTGCTTCTGCTCCTCGGTCATCGGCCATTCGTCGAGGTAGGCCCGCTCGTCGGCCTTGAAGCGCTCGCGGTTCTCGGCCTTCATCAGGCTCATGCAGAACTGGTTGAGCCAGTAGCCTTTGCGGCTCTGCTCGGCGTCGAAGATGATCGTGCCGGGCACGTCCAGGTAGGGTTTGTCGAGTGCCATCGAAGGGTCTCCTTACTTGGCTTCTTCGGGCCAATACAAACGCATCGGGTTGTCGACCAGGAGCTTCTGCTGAAGTTCGGCGGTCGGCGCGATGTGCGGAATGAAGTCCACCAGCAGCCCGTCGTCGGGCATGTGGTCCTTCAGGTTGGGGTGCGGCCAGTCGGTGCCCCACAGCACACGGTCGGGGAACTGCTCGACGATGCGGCGTGCGAAGGGCACCACGTCCGTGTAGGCGTTCTGCTCGCCGTCCAGTGCCTTGGGGCCGGCCACCGACAGGCGCTCGGGGCAGCTCACCTTGCTCCACACATTGCTGTGCTCGCGCATGAACTTCTCGAACAGCGCGAACTCCGGGCCGTCGACCGGCTTGGTCACGTCGGGGCGGCCCATGTGGTCCACCACCACCGTGGTCGGCAGCGCGGTGAAGAAGTCCCACAGCTCGGGCAGGTCCACCGCCTCGAAGTAGATGACCACATGCCAGCCCAGCTTGGCGATGCGGCCGGCGATCTCCATCAGCTCGTCCTTGGGCGTGAAGTCGACCAGGCGCTTGACGAAGTTGAAGCGCACGCCGCGCACGCCGGCGGCGTGCAGGGCCTGCAGCTCGTCGTCGGTCACGCTGCGCTTGACGGTGGCCACGCCGCGCGCCTTGCCGTTCGACGACTGCAGCGCGTCGACCAGCGCGCGGTTGTCCGCGCCGTGGCACGTGGCCTGCACGATCACGTTGCGGGCGAAGCCCAGGTGGTCGCGCAGGGCGAAGAGCTGCGCCTTGCTGGCGTCGCAGGGCGTGTACTTGCGCTCGGGCGCGTAGGGAAACTCGGCGCCGGGGCCGAAGACGTGGCAGTGCGCATCGACGCTGCCGGCCGGCACCTGGAATTTCGGCTTGCTGGGGCCGGTGTACCAGTCCAGCCAGCCGGCGGTTTTCTCGAAGGGGCCTGTGGTGGGTTTGCTCATGAGGACTGCTCCTGGGAGTAAGGGGGAAGGCCGACGGGCATGCGCCTCAGTCGGGCTTGATGCCGGCTTCGCGCACCAGCTTCTCGTAGCGCAGGCGCTCCGAGTGGATCAACTGGGCGAACTGCTCGATGCTGCCGGGCAGCACCTCGCCGCCGACCTGCGCCATGCGTTCGCGCACGGCCGGCGTCTGCAGTGCTTTCTGCACCTCGGCATGCAGCTGGGTGACGATGGATTTGGGCGTGGCCGCGGGCGCCACGATGCCGTACCAGACCGAGGCCTCGAAGCCCGGAAAGCCGGACTCGGCAATGGTGGGCACGTCGGGAAAGACGGCGCTGCGGTTGGGGCTCAAGGCGGCCAGCACCTTGAGCTTGCCGCTCTTCACGTGCGGCTGCGCCTCCAGCGCGTTGATGGCCACCAGCGGCAGCTGGCCGCCGATCACGTCGGTCAGTGCCTGGGCGCCGCCGCGGTAGGGCACGTGCTGCAGCTTGATGCCGGCGGCGCGCTCGAAGAACTCCACCGCCATGTGCGGCGTCGAGCCGTTGCCCGGCGAGGCGAAGGAGATGCCGTCCGGCTTGGTCTTGGCCGCCGCGATCAGCTGCTGGACGGTATTGAAGGGCGCGCCGGCATTGGCGGCGATCACCACCGGCACGCGGCCGATCAGCGACACCGGCACCAGGTCGCGCTCGGCGTCGAAGGGCATGGGCTGGTACAGCGCCATGTTGGCCGCCAGCGCGTTCGCGGCCACCATCAGCGTGTAGCCGTCGGCGGGCGCGTCGATGGTGGCCTTGACCGCGATGTTGGTGCCGGCGCCGGGCCGGTTGTCGATCACGAAAGGCTGGCCCATGCTGGCCGCCAGCGCCTGGCCCACGCTGCGCGCCACGGCATCGACCGCGCCGCCGGCCGAGTAGCCGACCAGCACGCGCACCGGCTTGGTCGGATAGCTCTGCGCACCCGCCAGCGTCGGCGCCAGCAGCGCCGCCCCTGCGGCCAGCGCCACGCGGCGGGAGACGAACGGGCCTTGCGCGTCGGTCTGGCGCATGTCAGTCCAGGGAGACATTGGCCTTGCGGATCACGTCGCCGAAGCGCTGCGATTCGCTCTTCACGAACTGCTCGAACTGCGGGCGCGTCACCGGGAAGGGCTCGTAGCCGAAGCTCTTGAAGCGGGCCTGCACATCCGGGCCGGTCAGTGCCTGCTCGATGTCGCGCTTGATCTTCTCCGTCACCGCATCGGGCAGGCCGCGGGGCACGGCAATGGCGTTCCAGCCGGTTACCTCGAAGCCCTTGGGGCCGCCGGACTCGGCCACGGTGGGCACATCGGGATAGGCCGCCATGCGCTGCGGGCCGGTCACGGCCAGGAAGCGCAGCTTGCCGGACTGGTAGAGCGGCCCGGCCGTGGCAGCGCTGCCCAGGGCGAAATCGATCTCGCCGGTGGAGACCGAGGTGTAGAGCTGCGTGGTCTCCTTGAAGATCACATGCTCCATCTGCGTGCCCGTCGCCGACTTGAACAGCTCGGTGCCCAGGTGCACGGGGTTGCCCACCGACCAGGAGCCGTAGTTCAGCTTACCGGGCCGCGCCTTGGCGTCGGCCACGATGTCGCCCACGGTCTTGTACTTGCTGTTGGCGCCGACGGTGAAGAAGAAGTAGGTCTTGAACAGCGGCAGCAGGACGTCGAAGTCCTTGGCCGGGTCGTAGGGCAGCTTCTTGAACAGCGAGGGGTAGGCGGCCAGGTGGACGTTGTCCAGCAGCAGCAGGTCGGTGCCGTCCTTGGCGCCGCGCTTCCAGGCGTCGATGGCGATGAAGCCGTTGCCGCCCGGACGGTTGTCCACGGTGACCGGCACGCCCCAGGTGCGCGACAGCTTGTCGGCCACCAGGCGCGAGACGCCGTCCGGGCCACCGCCCACGGGGAAGGGATTGACGATGCGCACCGGCTTGCCATACGGGAAGGCGCCCTGCTGCTGGGCATGGGCGGCGAAGGGCAGGGTGGTGGCGAGGGCGCAGGCCGTCAGCACGGCGCGGCGGGAAAGGCTCATGGATGTCTCCGACGTGGAAAGGGGCCGCGCCCGCTCCGGGGCGCTGGCCGGGGAACACAAAAGGATCAGTCGATGTACTTGAGGCCCGCGGCCGCCAGCGGTTCGCGCATCTTGTACATGTCCAGGCCCAGCACGCCGCTGGCCAGCTTGGCGCGTTTCTCGCCCTCGAAGGACTCGCGCTTGCGGGCGGCTTCGAGCGTCTTGGCGGCGATGGCGCGCGGCACGCAGACCACGCCGTCGTCGTCGGCCACGATCACGTCGCCGGGCGTCACCAGCATGCCGGCGCACACCACGGGGATGTTGACCGAGCCGATGGTCGCCTTGATGCAGCCCTTGCTGCTGATGCACTTGCTCCACACGGGGAAGTTCATCTCCTGCAGCGTCTTGACGTCGCGCACGCCGGCGTCGATCACCAGGGCGCGGGCGCCACGGGCCTGGAAGCTGGTGGCCAGCAGGTCGCCGAAGTAGCCGTCGGTGCATTCGGCGGTGATGGCCGCCACCACGATGTCGCCGGGCTGGATCTGCTCGGCCGCGACGTGCAGCATCCAGTTGTCGCCGGGGTGCAGCAGCACGGTCACGGCCGTGCCGGACACCTGCTGACCCGGATAGATCGGGCGCATGTAGGGCTTGAGCAGGCCCACGCGGCCCATGGCCTCGTGCACCGTGGCCGAGCCCAGGGCGGCCAGGCCGTCCGCGGTCTCGCGGTCGGTGCGCTGGATGTTGCGATAAACCACGCCGAGTTCGTACATGTGTGTCTCTCCGAAAGGGGTTACAGGCTCTTGGCCTTCAGGGCGGCATCCAGGCGCGGGAAGACCCGGCGCGCGTTGCCTTCGAAGACCTGGAAGCGCTCGTCGTCCGTCAGGTTGGCGGTCGCGCTCACGTAGCGCTTGGTGTCGTCGTAGTAGTGGCCGGTCTGCGGGTCGATGCCGCGCACGGCGCCGATCATTTCGGAGGCGAACAGGATGTTCTTGACCGGTATCACCTTGGTCAGCAGGTCGATGCCCGGCTGGTGGTACACGCAGGTGTCGAAGAAGATGTTGTTGAGCAGGTGCTCTTCCAGCAGCGGCTTCTTCATCTCCTGCGCCAGGCCGCGGAAGCGGCCCCAGTGGTAGGGCACTGCGCCGCCGCCGTGGGGAATCACGAACTTCAGCGTCGGGAAGTCCTTGAACAGGTCGCCCTGGATGCACTGCATCACGGCCGTGGTGTCGGCGTTGAGGTAGTGTGCGCCGGTGGTATGGAAGCAGGCGTTGCAACTGGTGCTCACGTGCACCATGGCCGGGATGTCGTACTCCACCATCTTTTCGTAGATGGGGTACCAGTGGCGGTCGGTCAGCGGCGGGCTGGTCCAGTGGCCGCCCGAGGGGTCGGGGTTCAGGTTGATGCCGACAAAGCCGTATTCCTTGACGCACTTCTCCAGCTCGGGGATGCAGGTCTTGGGGTCCACGCCCGGCGACTGGGGCAGCATGGCCGCACCGATGAAGTTGTCCGGAAAGAGCTCGCTCACGCGGTAGCACAGCTCGTTGCAGATGGCGGCCCAGGTGCTGGAGACCTCGAAGTCGCCGATGTGGTGGGCCATGAAGCTGGCGCGCGGGCTGAAGACGGTCAGGTCGCTGCCGCGTTCCTTCATCAGGCGCAGCTGGTTCTGCTCGATGGATTCGCGCAGTTCGTCGTCGCTGATCTTGAGGCTGGCCGGGTCGGGCTTGGCCGACGGATCCTTGATGCCGGCGATCTGGGCATTGCGCCAGTTCTCGAGGGCCTTGGGGGCGGTGGTGTAGTGGCCGTGGCAGTCGATGATCAGCGGCTGACCGTTGGATTTCGGCATGTCGTCTCCTGGGAAGGGCGGGGCGGGCCGGTGACAACCGGCCGCGGGTCTGGAAGGCAGGGCCCATTCTGTGCCGTGCCCCCGTCCGCCTCCAGGGGGCAGATCGACTAGCAGCTAGAACAAACTGCTATAGCATGCGTGTCGATATGCGTCTGACGTCATGGATCTGAAACAGCTGGAGTACTTCGTCCGGGTGGTGGAGCTGGGCAGCTTCACCCGCGCCGCGCTGGCGCTCGACATCGCCCAGCCGGCCCTCAGCCGGCAGGTGCGCACGCTGGAAGTGGAACTGCGCCAGAACCTGCTGGTGCGCAACGGCCGCGGCGTCACGCCCACCGAAGCCGGCACCCTGCTGCTGGAGCATGGCCGCGGCATCCTGCACCAGGTGCAGCGGGCGCAGGAGGAACTGGCCCGGGTGCGCGGCGGCCTGGCGGGCCGGGTGGCGCTGGGCCTGCCGCCCACGGTGGCGCGGGCGCTGGCCGTGCCGCTGACCCGGCGCTTCCGCCGCGAACTGCCCGAGGCGCGACTTTCCATCAGCGAGGGCCTGTCGATCTCGATGCACGAAGCGCTGGCCGCCGGCCGCCTGGACATCGCCGTGCTCTACGAGGCCAAGCCCATCGCCGGGCTGGACATCGCGCCGCTGATGACCGAGGAACTGATGCTGGTGCAGGCCCGCCCGCCCGGCCTGGCCGAAGACCCGCCGCCTCCGCCCATCCCGCTGGCCGAGGTGGCGAAGCTGCCACTCATCATCCCCAGCCGTCCCAACGCGGTGCGCATGCATGTGGAGTCGGAGATGGCGGCCCTGGGATGCGAGCCGCAGATCGCGCTGGAGATCGACGGCGTGCCCGCCATCCTGGACCTGGTGGCCGACGGCGCCGGCTGCGCCATCCTGGCGCGGCGGGCGGTGCAGACCTCGATCCGGCCCTCCGCTTTCAGCGTGCGGCCCATCGGCCCGCCGCGGCTGAAGGTCCAGGCGCATGTGGCCGTGAGCGCGCAGCGGCCGGTGACGCGCACGCAGGCCGCGGCGCTGGAACTGCTCAAGGCGGTGGCGGCGGAAACGGGGGGGTGACCTGCGAGGCGCCGGCGTCAACGAAAAGGGCGCCGTGACGGCCCATGCCAGTCAAGTCATCCGTTCGCCCTGAGCTTGTCGGAGGGCTTGCACCCGGCTTCGACAAGCTCAGCCCGAACGGGCTTTGGTGAACTGATTCAGCCTAAATCAGCCTGAACGGATTTGGGTGAACTGGTCCGCAGCGCCTGCAACGGTGCCTTCCGCGTGCGTGAATGGCCTGCTCAGTCCCCCAGCCGCGCCCGGTGCCGGGCGATCTGCGCCGTCACCTGCACCGGCGCCGTGCCGCCGAGTGTGTTGCGGGCCTCCAGCGAGCCGCGCAGGCTCAGCACGCCGAACACGTCCTCCTGGATCGCCGGGTTGAACTGCTGCAGCGTCGCCAGCGGCAGCTGCGACAGATCCACGCCCTGGGCGATGGCCGTCTTGACGGCATGGGCCACCGTCTCGTGCGCGTCGCGGAAAGGCAGGCCCTTCTTCACCAGGTAGTCGGCCAGGTCGGTGGCGGTGGCGTAGCCACGCAGGGCGGCGGCCTCCATGGCCTCGCGGCGCACCGTGATGCCGCCCACCATCTCGGCAAAGATGCGCAGGGTGTCCTTGAGCGTGTCGACGGTGTCGAACAGCGGCTCCTTGTCTTCCTGGTTGTCCTTGTTGTAGGCCAGGGGCTGGCCCTTCATCAGGGTGATCAGGCCCATCAGGTGGCCGACCACGCGGCCGGTCTTGCCGCGTGCCAGCTCGGGCACGTCGGGGTTCTTCTTCTGCGGCATGATCGACGAGCCGGTCGTGAACCGGTCGGCGATCTGGATGAAGCCGAAGTTCTGGCTCATCCACAGGATCAGCTCCTCGCTGAAACGGCTCACGTGCACCATCGCCAGGCTGGCGAAGGCGGTGAACTCGATGGCGAAGTCGCGGTCGCTCACGGCGTCCAGGCTGTTCTGGCAGACGCCTTCCATGCCCAGGGTGCGGGCCACGCGCTCGCGGTCCAGCGGGTAGCTGGTGCCGGCCAGGGCGGCGGCGCCCAGCGGCAGGCGGTTGACGCGGCGGCGCAGGTCGGCCAGGCGCTCGGCGTCGCGGGCGAACATCTCCACGTAGGCCAGCATGTGGTGGCCGAAGCTCACCGGCTGCGCCACCTGCAGGTGGGTGAAGCCGGGCAGGATGGCGTCCACGTTGTCGGCGGCGATCTTCACGAGCGCCTTCTGCAGGTCGGTCAGCAGGCCGTCGATCAGGTCGATCTCGCCGCGCAACCACAGGCGCACGTCGGTGGCCACCTGGTCGTTGCGGCTGCGGCCGGTGTGCAGGCGCTTGCCGGCATCGCCCACCAGCTGGGTCAGGCGGGCCTCGATGTTGAGGTGCACGTCTTCGAGGGCGAGCTTCCATTCGAAGCTGCCGGCCTCGATCTCGCCGCGAATCTGAGCCATCCCACGCTGGATGTCGGCAA
The DNA here is from genome assembly GCF_003350475.1 of Pseudacidovorax intermedius. Lineage (GTDB taxonomy): Bacteria > Pseudomonadota > Gammaproteobacteria > Burkholderiales > Burkholderiaceae_C > Xenophilus > Xenophilus intermedius. The sequence continues at coordinate 273,397 of NZ_QQAV01000003.1, read as the reverse complement.
GGTCCTGCGAACCGATGATCCCCTGCGCAGCCAGCATCTCCGCATGAGCCAGCGAGCCTTCGATGTCTGCCTGCGCAAGCCGCTTGTCGAAGAACACGCTGGAGGTGTAGCGCTGCACGAGTTCGCTCATGGGCTCGGAGAACAGCGCGGACCACGCTTCGGATTTCTTGTCGAATTGGTTCTGGGTCATGGGTCGGGGCCGCAAGGGGCCTTGGAAGAGCGGCAGGGCAGGAAGGCCGTGGAACAGAGGGGCGGCAGCGGGGTGGCGACGCGCCGTCGTGCGCGAGGCCAGGGCCATAATCGGCGGCCCCTCAGCGTCGCCAGCCATGCGAAACCCCCGGATTTTATCGGCGCGCCCTCCTGCGAGCCCTGCCCGCGCGGCCATGGCGCCGCAATCCGACTTCTGCCGGCCGGAGATGGTGATCCGGACGGTATTGGCCACCGAGGTGCTGACCGCCCTGGCGGTGGCCTTCGTGGCGCAGTCGCCCACCGACGGACTGATGCATTTCGCGACGGCGACGGGCGGCGTGCTGCCGGCCACCTTGCTCTGGCTCATCGCCGCGTGCGCGCTGCGTCGGCGCCTGGCGCGGTGGTCGCTGTCGTCCCAGTATCTGGCCGGCGCCGTGGCTGGCGTCCTGGCCGGGCTCTATGGCTGTGCGGTGCTGCAGGGCATCGGCGCGGTCACGCAGGCTCCGTGGTTCGCGGGCGCGTGGGCGGGCGGTCTGTTCGGGGTGACGGCCTTGGGCGTCATGAACCTGCGCACGGCGGCGCAGATGCCCGCCGCCACCACGGCGCGGCTCACCGAGCTGCAGCAGCGCATCCGGCCGCACTTCCTCTTCAACACGCTCAACAGTGCGATCGCCCTGGTCCGGGACGATCCAGCCCGGGCCGAGGCCATGCTGGAAGACCTGGCCGAACTCTTCCGCCAAGCGCTGGCAGAGCCCGGCGAGTCCGCCTCGGTGGCCGAGGAGATCGACCTGGCGCAGCGCTACCTGGCCATCGAACAGGTGCGCTTCGGTCCGCGGCTGCGCATCGCCTGGCAACTGGACGCCGCCGCGGCCGACGCCCGCCTGCCGCCCCTGCTGCTGCAGCCGCTGGTGGAGAACGCGGTGCGCCATGGCGTGGAGCCGAGCCCCGAGGGCGGCGAGCTGCGCATCCGCACCGAGCGCCGCGGGGCCCATGTGGTCATCGAGGTCGTCAACACGCTGCCGCCACTGCGCTGGGCCGAGGCGCCCCTGCCGCGTGGTCACGGCATCGCCCTGGACAACGTGCGCAGCCGTCTTCGCCTGCTGCACGACATGCAGGCCAGCCTGAGCGCCGGCCTGGATCGCGATTGCTGGCGGGTGCGCATCGACATTCCCGCCCACGCCACGGACACGACGAAAAGAACGCAGCCATGAGCCTGTCGCCCACTGACAACGCGCCGCTGCGCATCCTGCTGGTGGACGATGAACCACTGGCACGCGCCCGCCTGCGCACCTTGCTGGCGGAATGCCGTGCGCCGGCGGCCCAGATCGTGGGCGAGGCCGGCGACGGCCGGGCCGTGCTGCCGATGCTGCGCGAGGCGCCGGTGGATCTGCTGCTGCTGGACATCGCCATGCCCGGCCTCGATGGCATGGCGTTGGCCGACCAGCTGCGCAGCCATCCGCAGGCGCCGGCCATCGTGTTTGTCACGGCCCACGCCGAGCATGCGCTGAGCGCGTTCGAGCTCGACGTCGCCGACTACCTGACCAAGCCGGTGCGCGCCGCCCGCCTGCAGGAGGCGCTGGCCCGTGCCCAGCGCCATCTGCGCCAGCGCCGCGCCGAGCCGCCCGACACCGGGCATCTGCTCATCCAGGACCGTGCGCGTCTCGAACGCGTGCCCCTGTCCGAGGTTCTCTACCTGAAGGCCGAATTGAAATACATCACCGTGCGCACGGCGCAGCGCCAGCTGATCCTGGACGGCTCGCTCAACGACCTGGAAGCGCGGCATGGCGAGCGCTTCCTGCGGGTGCATCGCAGCGCGCTTGTGGCGCGCGGTGCCATCCGCGCCCTGGAACGCCACGATGGCGGGGATGAGCCAGACGGCTGGGCCGTCCGGCTGGCGGGCCTGCCTGAACTGGTGCCCGTGTCGCGCCGCCAGTTGCAGGCGGTGCGCGACGCGCTGCGGGAGCGTGCGGAATGAGCGCCCCGGTGCCGCCTCCTGGCGCGGGCGCCGACGGGCCGCAGGTCGTCGCCCTGGATCCCTCTGAGCCGCCGCCGGCGGCCGCCGAGTCCGCCACCGACCGGGCCATCCGCGAGGCGGAGGCCGAGCGCGCCCGGGGCGCGGTGCCGGAGCCGGGCAGCAGCGATCCACCGCGTCTTCTGTTGCACATGCCGGTGGATGTGCGCAGCGCCTCGCTCGTGATCCTCGGCGTTCTGGCCTGTATCTACACGCTGCGCTGGGCCGCGGCGGTGCTGATCCCGCTGGCGCTGAGCCTGATGCTCGTCTATGCCCTCTCCCCCGTCGTCGACCGGCTGGAGCGCTGGCGTCTGCCACGCTGGGCCGGCGCCGCGGTGCTGCTGCTGGCTTTAACCGGCGGCACGGCATGGACGGGCTACTCGCTGGCAGGCAGTGCCGGCCAACTGGTCGATGCCCTGCCGGCGGCGGCACAGAAGCTGCGCAATGCCATCCGCACCAAGTCGGTCAAGGCCAGCCCGCTGGACACCGTGCAGCAGGCGGCCGATCACCTGGAGCGCGCCGCCAACGAAGGCTCGCCCACCACCTTCCGGCGCGGTGTGCAGCGCGTGATCATCGAGCGGCCGCCCTTCAACGTGCGCGACTATCTCTGGAGCGGCACCGTCGGACTGATGGAAGGCGCGGGTCAGGCCACGCTTGTGCTGTTCCTCACCTTCTTCGCGCTGTGTTCGGGCGACACCTTCCGGCGAAAGCTGGTCAAGATGGCCGGGCCCAGCCTGCACAAGAAGAAGGTCACCGTGCATGTGCTGGACGACATCACGGGCCACATCCAGCGCTACCTGCTGGTGCAGATCCTGAGCAGCGCGCTGGTGGGCGTGACGACCGGCCTGGCCTTCTGGGCGCTGGGACTGGAGAACGCCGCGGTGTGGGGCATCATCGCGGGCGTCACCAACCTCATTCCCTACATCGGCTCGGTGCTGGTGCTGGGCGCCGCGGGGCTGGTGGCCTTCCTGCAGTTCGGCACCATCGGCATGGCGCTGCTGGTGGCGGGCACCTCGCTGCTGATCCACACGCTGGTGGGCAACCTGCTGGTGCCCTGGCTCACCAGCCGCAGCTCGCGCATGAACCCGGTGGCGGTGTTCGTGGGCGTGATCTTCTGGGCCTGGATCTGGGGCGTGTGGGGGCTGCTGCTGGGCATGCCGATCATGATGGTCATCAAGTCGGTCTGCGACCGGGTGGATGACCTGCGGCCGGTGGGTGAGCTGCTGGGCGATTGAGGCGGCAGTGGCCCCGGGTGGGCCATGCACCCGGACGGCGCCGCGCTGCGCCGTACCCAGCCGGTGGCTCAGCGTGCGCCTGAGCCCAGCGCGAAGGGCTGCATCAGCCCGGTCATGGGCTTGGGCAGCGGATGCGCCAGCTCGCCGCGCTTGCTGGTCTTGAGGCCCAGCGACACCAGCGACTCCAGCAGCGTCACGCCAGCGGACACGCCGTCGATCACCGGCACGCCCAGTTCTTCCGACAGCGAGCGGCACAGGTCGGCCATGCCGGCGCAGCCCAGCACCAGCACGTCGCAGCCGTCCTCGTCCAGCGCGCGGCGGCATTCGTCGACGATGCGGGCGCGGGCGTTGGAGCGCGGGTCTTCCAGCTCCAGGACCGGCAGTTCGCAGGCCCGCACGCGGGCGCAGAAGCGCGCCATGCCGTAGGCCTCCGCCAGGTGGTGCGCCTGGCCCATGGTGCGTGCCAGCGTGGTGACCACGGTGAAGCGGCTGCCGATGAAGCTGGCCGCATGCATCGCCGCCTCGGCGATGCCCAGCACCGGGCCTCGGGCCAGTTCGCGGGCGGCCTTCAGGCCCGGGTCGCCGAAGCACGCGATCAGGTAGGCGTCCACGCCTGCCGCCTCACCGGCCGCGATCTCGGCCAGCAGGCCGGGTGTGGCCAGCGCCTCGTCGTAGTGGCTTTCGATGGAGACCGGCCCCATCGCCGGGCTCACGGCGATGACCTCGGTGCCCGGCCGCGCCGCGGCGCGGGCGCAGGCACCGATCTTGTCGGTCATGCTCTGGGTGGTGTTGGGGTTGATGACCTTGATGCGCATGGGCAGGGCGTTTTCTTGGGAATCAGGAACGGCGGGACAGCACAGCGTAGATGACGAAGCCCAGTCCCATGCCGATGAACCAGGCGTAGTTGGCGGCGCCGCGCCAGGCCGGCACCAGCACGCACAGGATCGGGATCAGGGCCGAGGGCACCATCGTGGCGACGGCCTTCAGGTTGTAGCCATTGCTGTACCAGTAGCTGCCGGTGGGCTTCATGGTGTAGAGGTCGTCCACCACCACCTGCTGGCGGCGCACCAGGTAGAAGTCGGCGATCAGGATGCCGAACAGCGGGCCGATGAAGGAGCCCAGGATGTCCAGCGTGTAGTGGATCACCTCGGGGTTGTTGTAGAGGTTCCAGGGCGTGAGGAAGATCGAACCCACGGCGGCGATCATGCCGCCGGTGCGCCAGCTGATGTGCTGCGGCGCCACGTTGGAGAAGTCGAAGGCCGGCGAGACGAAGTTGGCCACGATGTTGATGCCGATGGTGGCGATCATGAAGGTCAGCGCGCCCAGCACCACGGCGGTGGTGGAGTCGATCTTGCCCACGGTGTGCACCGGATCGGTGATCAGCTCCCCGAACACGGGCAACGTGGCCGCGGTGGTGATCACCGTCAGCAGCGAGAAGAAGACGAAGTTGACCGGCAGGCCCCAGAAGTTGCCCTTCTTCACCGCGTCGAAGCTCTTGCCGTAGCGCGAGAAGTCGCCGAAGTTGAGCATCGGGCCGCTGAAGTAGCTCACCACCAGCGCGATGGCCGACAGCATGACCGGCAGCGCGTCCCAGCCTTCGAACTTGACCCCGCCCAGGTTCAGGTCGATGTTCTTCCAGCCGGCCTTCCAGACCAGCCAGATGCACAGGATGGCCATGACCACGTACACGCCCGGGCCGGCCCAGTCGATGAATTTGCGGATGGCTTCCATGCCGTGCCAGAACACGAAGGCTTGCAGCACCCACATCACCATGAAGGCGACCCAGCCCAGTGTCGACAGCCCGACGAAGCCATGCTGCGCCACGTCGGCGTAAGGCGCCAGGTTGGGGAAGAGATGCAGCGCCAGCACCATGAAGGCCGCCGAAGCCAGGTAGGTCTGGATGCCGTACCAGGCCACTGCGATCAGCCCGCGGATGATGGCCGGGATGTTGGCGCCCTTGACGCCGAAGGAGGCGCGGCAGATCACCGGATACGGCGTGCCCGTCACCTGACTGGGCTTGGCCACCAGGTTGCAGAAGAACTGCACGATCACGATGCCCACGAGCAGGGCTACCAGAACCTGCCAGCTGGACAGGCCCAGGGCGAACAGGCTGCCCGCCGTGATGTAGCCGCCCACGCTGTGCACGTCGGACATCCAGAAGGCAAAGATGTTGTATTGCCCCCAGGTCTGCTGTCTGAGCGGGGCCAGGTCCTCGTTGGTGAGGGCCGGGTCGTAGCCGGGCTTGATGAGGGCGTGCGATGCCGCGTTGCCGTGGCCGTGGGGCTCGGCCGCGGCAGCGGCGGCGAGCGGGGTGGTGGTGGCCGTGTTCATGGGGGCTCCTGATCGGGTCGTTGGAGGGGTGCAGCGCCGCAAGAGACGCGCGGTATCGCACAGATTGGGTGCATTATTTGTATACAAAAATTGGATCGCAAGCGCTGTGCCAGTTGCGCAACTCAGGAGATTCCCGAGGTCGGATCCGAAATGGGCACGGAGGATGCGCGGTGACAACGCGGTGCAATGCGCTCAAAAGCTAGCGCACGCTTACGCCAGATTGATGCTCAATGCTGGATAGAGGTGGGAGCGGCTTCCCGACGGGGCTGACCAGGGCGCCCAGGCCGGCGTCCGATGGCAATGAGCGAGTCGACCACCGGGTTCTCATGCCTCGGTCGCGCCGGCACCAGCGGCGCGAGCGCCATTCAGGCGGCGCCGCGTCGCGGTGCGACGGGCACCAAGGCGGCGCGCAGTCGCTGCACGTCCGCGTCCGGCGCCGCCTCCGGCTCCAGTGCCCGCTCCACATTGCCGATGTGCGCCAGCAGCAGCGTCCGGGCGCGGGCGGTGTCGCCGTCTTCCAGCGCCGCCACGATGGCGGCGTGCTCGGCACAGGATTCGCTGGCCTCGTGCCGCGACTGGTAGAGCGTGGCGGCCAGGGTGGTGCGCGCTGTCAGGTCCCGCAGCACGTCGGTCAGCAGGCGGTGGCCCATCTGCTCGGCCAGGCAGACGTGGAAGTCGGCCAGCAGGAAGGCACGAGTGGCGGCGTCGGCAGCTTCGATGGCCTGTTGCTCGTCGCGCACATGAGCGCGCAGGGTGCGGATCACCTGCGCCAGCGGCCGTCCCGCGTCGGCCAGGATGCCGGATTCGACGATGCGCCGCGCCGCGAAGGCATCGCGCGCCTCCTCGGCCGAGGGCTGCACCACGAACCAGCCGCGCTTGCTCTGCACCTCCACGAAGCCGCGCGCCTGCAGTTGCATCAGCGCCTCGCGCACCATCGTGCGGCTGACGCCGAAGAGGTCGGCCAGGGCCTGTTCGCCCAGGCGCTGGCCGGGCGCCAGCTTCTGCGCCAGGATCGCTTCCACCACTCGGCGGGCGATGGCAGTGGGGCTCACGGCGCTGTCGGGATCGGCCATGGGCCGCATTCTCACCGGCCGTCGGCGTGGCCGAGGGCGGCGGCGTCGGGCATGGCGGGAAGGTCGCCGTCGAGCACCCGGCGGGCACGTTCGCGGTCGATGTCGCCTTCCCAGGCGGCAATGGCCACCGTGGCCACGCAGTTGCCGATCAGGTTGCCCAGCGCGCGTGCGATGCCCATGAACCAGTCCACCGACAGCACCAGCACCAGCCCGATGGCCGGAATGGCCGGAATCGCATGCAGCGTGGCCGCCAGCACGACGATGGCCGAGCCTGGCACGCCGTGCGCGCCCTTCGACGTCACCAGCGCGATGGCCAGGATGGTCAGCAGGTCGGCGGTGGAGACCGGCGTGTTGGTGGCTTGCGCGATGAACACTGCCGCCAGCGTGATGTAGATGGAGAAGGCATCCAGGTTGAAGGAGTAGCCGGTGGGAATGACCAGTCCCACGGTCGAATCGCGCACGCCCATGTGGCGCAGCTTGGCCATGACCTGCGGCAGCACGCTGTCCGACGAGGTGGTGGCGAACACCACGGCCAGCTCCTCGCGCAGGTAGCGCAGCAGCTTCCACAGGGACAAGCCTGACAAGCGCATCACCAGCCCCAGCACCACGAACACGAAGAACAGCACCGCCCCGTAGAACAGCGCCACCAGCATGCCCAGCTGCTTGAGAGAGCCCACGCCGTAGCGGCCCACGGTGAAGGCGATGGCGCCCAGCACGCCCAGCGGCGCCAGCTTGATCAGGATGCCCATGATCTTGAACAGCACCAGCGACAGCGTGTCCACCAGCTGCGCAACCGGCTGGCCCGTATCGCCCAGCAGCGTGAGCGCGCAGCCGAAGAGCACCGCGAACAGCAGCACCTGCAGCACATCGCCAGTGGCGAAGGCGCTGACCACGGTGGTGGGAATCAGCTTCAGGAGGAAGTCCACCGTGCCGCCGCTGGTGAGCTTGTCGGCATTGGAGGCATAGGCGCTCATGGCCGACGCGTCCAGCGCCTTCGGGTCCACGTTCATGCCTACGCCGGGCTGGAACCACCACGCCAGCAGCAAACCCAGCGCGAGAGCGACCGTCGTCAGCACCTCGAAGTACACCAGCGCCTTCACACCCACGCGGCCCACGCGCTTGAGGTCGCCCGCGCCGGCGATGCCGTGCACCACCACGCAGAACACCAGCACCGGGATGATCATCTTGATCAGCTTGATGAATCCGTCGCCCAGCGGCTTGAGCTTGATGGCGAACTCGGGCGCGAGCAGGCCGGCGGCCACGCCGAGCACCAGCGCGATGACGACCTGGCCGAAGAGGGAGCGGGCGAAGCGGAACATGGATGAGCCTTCCGTGGGTGTGCGGGCAAGCCCGGGCTTCGACACCCGGCCATGTCCGTTAATCTTGCATGCAAGAAATGTAGGCAAGCGACGCATGCCAGCATCAGCGGGTAATCCCGGGTGCGCGCCGGGCTGCAACAGAGGACGGTCGGCACGGGTGGCGCCGCGTTGCCGAGGAAGGAGACAACCCCGATGGACCGACTTCAGGCCATGGAAGTGTTCGTGCGTGTGGCCGAGAGCGGCAGCTTCTCGCAGGCCGCGCGCGAGTTCCACACGACGCAGCCCACCGTGACCAAGCAGGTGGCCGCCACCGAGCGGCGCCTGGGCGTGCGACTGCTCAACCGCAACACCCGCGGCGTGAGCCTGACCGAGGCCGGCGCGCTCTATTACGAGAAGTGCAAAGCCATCGTGCGCGAGGTGCAGGCCGCCGACGACATCGCGCGCCAGGCCCGTAGCGAGGCGCAGGGCCTGCTGCGCATCGGCACGTCGGTCGCCTTCGGTCGGCGCGTGGTGGTGCCGCTGGCGCTGGAATTCATGCGGACCCATCCGCAGGTGCAGGTCGACCTGAGCTTCGACGACCGCTATGTGGACTTGGTCGCCCAGGGCATCGACGTGGCCATCCGCATGGGCAAGCTCGCCGACTCCACGCTGGGTGCGCGTTACCTGGGCAGCAATCCGTGGGTGATGGCGGCGTCGCCTGCCTATCTGCAGAGACATGGCACGCCGGCCGCCGCGGTTGAACTGTCGGCGCACCAGGCGCTGATCTACAGCAGCGTGGTGGGCGACGACGTGTGGCGCCTGTACGGGCCCGGCGGGGAGCCGCTGACGGTGCCGGTGGCCGGGCGACTGCGTTCCAACAACCTGTCGGCGGTGCTGGCGGCGGCACGGGAGGGGCTGGGCATCGCCCTCCTGCCGCGCTACGTGGCGGAGGAGTCACTGGCACAGGGGCGGCTGGTGCCGGTGCTGGCCGATCATCGGCTGCAGGAGCAGGAGATCCATGCCGTCTTTCCGTCGCCGCGGCTGGTGCCAGCCAAGGTGGCGGCCTTCACGGCCTTCCTGCAGGGCCGCTTCGGCGAGGGCTGGTGGCGCTCGGGTTGACGGCGTTGGGATGCGCTCAGGTGCGTGGCGCGTTGCCGTCCTCTTCGTTCGAGGCCATGAACAGCCCCCACACCGCCATGAACAGCGCCGCCACCACCGGCCCGATCACGAAGCCGCTGATGCCGAACAGTGCCATGCCGCCGATGGTGGAAATCAGCACGATGTAGTCGGGCATCTGCGTGTCCTTGCCCACCAGGATGGGGCGCAGCAGGTTGTCGACCAGGCCGATGACGAACACACCCACGAAGATGAGCACCAGTCCCTTGACGAGCACGCCGGTCGCCAGGAAGTAGATGGCCACCGGCCCCCAGATCAGCGCCGCGCCCACGGCCGGCAGCAGCGACAGGAAGGCCATCACCACGCCCCACAGCAGCGCGCCCTGCACGCCCAGCGCCCAAAAAGCCAGCCCGCCGATGGTGCCCTGCACCGCCGCCACCACCACGTTGCCCTTCACGACGGCGCGGATGACGGTGGTGAACTTGTTGAGCAGGTAGTGCGTGTGGGGCCGCGCCAGAGGCACGGCTTCGCGAATCATCTTGGACAGGTCGGCGCCGTCGCGCAGCAGGAAGAACAGCAGGTAAAGCATCACGAAGAAGCTCACCAGGAAGTCGAAGGTGTTCTGTCCGATGCTCAACGCCTGCGACGCCAGCATCTGGCTGCCCTGGGCGGCGCCAGCGCTGAGCTTTTCGAGGATGGCCTCCAGGTTGCCCAGCCCGAAACGGTCCAGCAGATTGGTGACCCACGCCGGCAGTGCGCCCACGATCTGCTGGAAGTAGTTGACGAAATTGAGATCGCCGGAGCGGATGCGCTGGGTCACGAGCACCACGTCCTGCACCAGCGTCACCGCGATCATCGACAGCGGAATGATCACGATCACCAGCACGATGGTCAGGGTGGCGAGCGCCGCCGGCGTGCGCCGCCTGTTGCCGAACTTGTTCAGCAGCCGCTTGTAGAGCGGCGTGAACAGGATGGCCAGCGCCACCCCCCACAGCACGGCCCCGAAGAAGGGCATCAGGATCCAGACGAAGGCGACGGTGACCGCCGCCAGCAGGAACAGGAAGAAGCCGCGCTGCAGCTGAGGGGAATTCATGGTGGCAGCGAATGTAGCTGCCCCCCATGACCTGGGGTTGTCGGAGGGCATGCCGCCGGCTTCAGACCCGCGTGCGCTTCTTCACGAAGCGCTCAGAGTTTTTTACTCCATGGGGATGTTGGCACGGTGGGCCAGTGCTCGGTAGCGCGAGATCTCACCTTCCATCTGGCTTCGGAATGCGGCCGCGTCCAGCCATACCGGCTCCATGCCCTGGGTCTTGAGGGTGGCCTGGAGTGCGGGCTCGGCGATCAGCGCCCGGGTCTCGCGCGCGAGCCGATCGAGCGCCGCCACAGGGCTGCGGGCCGGCGCTGCCAAGCCGTACCAGGCGTCGAATGTGGCCTCGGGCAGGCCAAGCTCGGCCAGGGTCTTTACCTCCGGCAGCAGACTGGAGCGTGTAGCCCCCACGATGCCCAGGGCGCGCAATTTGCCCGCGCGAACATGTGGCGCCACCGCGGCCACGGTGTCGATGCCCATTTCGATCTCGCGGCCGATCACGGCGATGGTGGCCTGGGCACTGCCCTTGTACGGCACGTCCTGCAGCTTGGCGCCACAGGCCAATGCGAACAACTCGCCGGCCAAGTGCGGGCCGGAGCCGCTGCCGAAGGTGGCGTAGCGGATGGACTGCGGCTTGGCCCTGGCGGCGCGCACGAGATCGTCGACCGTGCGCCACGGTGCGCCCGCGGCCACCACGAGCACCAGCGGCGTGCGCGCCACGATGCCGATGGGGGCCAAGTCACGCAGCGGATCGTAGGGCAGCTTGGCCCGCAGTGCGGCATTGACGCTGTAGCTGGTCGAGCCCGAAAGCAGCAGCGTGTAGCCGTCGGCGGGTGCCTTGGCCACTGCGTCAATACCGATGACGGTGGAAGCGCCGGGCTTGTTGTCGATCACGACTGCCTGGCCCAGCCGTTCGGCCAGCCGCTGACCCAGGGCGCGCGCCACGATGTCCGTACCGCCGCCGGGCGGGAAAGGCACCACGAGGCGAAGGCTGCGCGCCGGCCATGCGTCTTGGGCAAAGGAGAAACGGGGCAATGTGCCAAAGGCGAAGGCGGCGCCCGTACCGAGAAGTTGACGTTTGTTCATATACATATCCCTGTAGAAGAAGACGGAAGTATGAAGTGTCGGCCGGCAGTTGCGGCCTATTTATTGCGGATCACTGCGCTGCGGATGCAACCCGAGGGGGCCAGGGCGCCCCATCGTGTTCACCCAGATCCCAGTAGAGGCCGGCCATCACAGCCAGGCCTTGGCGCGCCAGCGGCACAAGAAGGTGCTCGTTGGGCGCGTGCTGGGCGCAGCCGGCATGGCCGTGCGGCACCCACAGCGTCGGCAGGCCGAGCTGGGTGGCGAAGATGTCGTTGGGCAGCGAGCCGGCCAGGTTGGGCAGCAGATGCGGTGCGTGGCCGGCGCTGCGGGTGATCGAGCCGACCGCCCAGTCCACCCAGGGGTTGCGCAAGTCGAGCCGGGTTGCGGCGCCGGCGAGCGTGACCTGCACCTCCACGTCGTCGAAGCCGTGCGCCGCCAGATGCGCCTGCACATGCTCGGCCGTGCGCTCCCAGTCGGTGCCCACCACGAAGCGCAGCTGGCAGTGCGCCGCCGCCTGGTGCGGGATCGCGTTGATGGGCCGCTGCGGGTTGCCGGCTTCCAGCGCCAGCACCTCGAAGGTGTTCCAGGCCACCAGCCGCTCGGCGGGCGTCAACCCGGGCTCGCCCCAGCCGGCGTCCAGCGCCGGGTCGTCCGGCTCGGCGCCGATGGGAATGTCGGCCAGCGCGCGGCGCACCGCCTCGTCCACCGGCGGCGGGCGCAATGCTTCGACCAGCAGCCGGCCGTGCGCGTCGGCCAGCGTGCCGACGGCATGGGCGATGCGCGTCGCCGGATTGGCCAGCACGCCGCCCCAGTTGCCCGAGTGGTATCCGCGCGTGCGTCCGCTGCGGATACGCAGCGTGAAGTTGACCGCGCCGCGCGAGCCCAGGAAGAGCGTGGGCTGGCGTGTGCCCACCCGCGGTCCATCGCTGGCGATGAACAGGTCGGCGGCCAGCGCGGCGCGCTCGGCCTCGCACACGGCGGCCAGGCCGGGCGAGGCGGCTTCCTCGCCCGTCTCGAACAGCCAGGTCATGTTGAAGCCGAGCCTGCCGCCGCGGGCTTGCAGCACGGCCTCCAGCGCGGCCAGGGCGATGCTGTGCTGCCCCTTGTTGTCGGAGGTGCCGCGGCCGTACCAGCGCTCGCCCTCGGCCACCAGCGTCCAGGGCGCGAGGCCCTCGCGCCATTGCGCGTCCTGGCCGCTCACCACGTCGCCGTGGCCATAGCTCAGCAGCGTGGGCAGGGTCGGGTCCTCGATGCGGCGGGCGATGAGGAAGGGGCCGCCCTTCGGGTCGGGGTTGGGGCAGAGCCGGCAGTCGAAGCCCAGGGCTTCGAGGCTGGGGCGCAGCTCGTCCGTCAGGTAGGCGGCGAGGGCGGGCGGCACGGTGCCGCCATCGCTCTCGGTGCGCAGGGCGACCCGGCGGCGCAGGTCGGCAAAGAGGCGGCCACTGTCGAGGGCCGACTGGGCCAGGGTGAGGGCATCGTTTCGGTGCATGGGTGATCCTGTGCCGGCGATGCATGCAAGGGGAAGGCCGGAAACCCGTTGCCTGGCCTATCGTTTTGTCGCGGGCGTATTGCCTGGCAGGCAATGGTGGCAGGCGCAGAATCGGGCGCCATGGCCCGTGCTCCCCAACTGCTCAGCATCCCGATGCGCCACTTCCTGGAGGTGGCGCAGACCGGCTCGGTCAACCAGGCGGCCGCGCGCCTGCATGTGGCGCCCTCGGCCGTGAGCCGGCAGATCGCCCGGCTGGAGGACGAGATGGGCACGCCACTCTTCGAGCGCCGCACCCGCGGCATGACGCCCACCGCCGCCGGCGAGCGCCTGGCCGCCTACCTGCGCCATGCGGTGGCCGACGGCCTGCAGGCGCTGGAGCAGGCGAGCGCGCTGGGCCGCGTGCAGGCGCAGCGGGTGTGCGTGGCCTGCACGGAAGGCTTCGCGCCGCAGTTCATGCCGGGCGTGATGCAGTCGTTTCGCGATGCGTACGGGGATGCGCGCCTGGAGCTGCGCGTCGGCTCGCCCGACGAGGTGGCACGCTGGCTGCTGCGGGGCGAGGCGGACCTGGGCCTCAAGTACAGCGTCGCGCCCGAAGCGGAACTGCATGTGGAATACGAGGCGCCCGCGCCGGTCTATGCCGTGCTGGCGCCCGAGCATCCGCTGGCGCGCCACATGGCGGTGGAGGTGGCGCAGGTGGTGGCCTTTCCGCTCTACCTGGGCAGTCGCGGCATGACCACGCGCCAGCTCTTCGACCAGGCCTGCAGCCTGCAGGGGCTGCGCTACGTGGCGGCCTTCGAGAGCAATTTCTCGTCGGTGCTGCTGCCCTTGCTGCGCATGCCGGGCATCGTGCTGTCGGGGCATCTGACGGTGGCGCACCTGATCGCCGACGGCACGGTGGTGGCGCGGCCCTTTGCCGAGGCGCCTCTGCAGCAGCGGCGGCTGCGGCTGCTGTCTTTGCCCGGCCGCACGCCCACCGAGCCGGTGCGGGCCTTTGCCACCCACCTGGCGCAGGCCATCCAGGCGGTCGGGCGGCGCAAGCTGGGGCGGGCGAGGCGGGCGGCGTCGGCGCGAGTCTCGGTCTCATCCAACCGGTCAGGCTGAGCGCGTGGAGGCCCCGGGGCCGGCGCTTCGACAGGCTCAGCGCGAACGGGTGTGGGGGCATCAGGCCCGCGCGGATCGCTCTGGCATCGGGCTCACCGCCGCCAACCTGCAAGGCTATGCTCGCCGCTCCTCGTCCCGCCCTCTTGCCCATGGCCCTGCACGTCTGGCTCGTCTACACCCTCGCCGCCCTCGGCCTGTCGCTCTCGCCCGGTCCCAACAGCCTGCTGGCGCTGACCCATGGCGCCCTGCATGGACGCCGCCGCACGCTCTACACGCTCTTCGGCGGCAGCGCCGGGTTCCTGCTCGTCATCGCGCTGTCGATGTTCGGCATCGGCGCGCTGCTGAAGGCATCGCTGGTGTGGCTGACGGTGCTCAAGTGGCTCGGCGGCGCCTACCTGGTGTGGCTGGGCGTGCAGGTGTGGCGATCGCCGCCCATCCAGATGGCACGGCCGGCGGGCGCGGTGCAGGCGCGGGGCGCCACGCTGTTCCGCCAGGGCTTCCTGGCGGCGGCGACCAACCCCAAGGGCATCCTGTTCTTCGCCGCCTTCCTGCCGCAGTTCGTGGACCCGGCCCGCAACGTGGCCGTTCAGTTCGCGGTGATGGCGGGCACCTTCCTGCTGATCGAGTTCCTGACCGAACTGGTGCTGGCCAGTCTGGCCCAGCGCATCACCGCCTGGCTGGCGCGTGTGGGCCGCGGCTTCAACCGGGCCTGCGGCGCGCTGTTCGCGGCCATCGGCGTTCTGCTGCCGTTGCGCGGCTGAGCGCTTTCAGGCCAGCAGGTCGGCCAGCGTGCGCGCGATCACCTTGGTGGCGCGGCGCAGGTCTTCCAGCTCCAGGCGCTCGTCGGCGCGCTTGGCGTGGGACTCCAGCACGGTGCGCGGCCCGGCACCGTAGATCACGCCGGGAATGCCCGCCTCGCCGTACAGCCGCACGTCGGTGTAGAGCGGCGTGCCCATGGCCGGAATCGGCTGGCCGAAGAGCTGTTCGCCATGCTTCTGGATGGCCTCGACCAGCGGCTGGTTGCCCGCCAGCGGCTTCATCGAATTGGCCAGCAGCAGGCGCTTGACTTCGACCTCGATGCCGCCCGCCGGCGTCTTGAACTCGGCCGCGGCCTTGGCGATCACGTCGCGGATGGCGGCCTCGACCTCGGCCGGGTTCTCCTCCGGGATCATTCGGCGGTCGAGCTTGAACACCACCTTGCCGGGCACGACGTTGGTGTTGGTGCCGCCTTCGATGCGGCCCACGTTGAGGTACGGATGGCTGATGCCTTCCACCTTCGACGTGACCTGCTGGTAGAGGGTGTTCTGCGCATAGAGCGCGTTGAGGATGTGCACCGCGCCCTGCAGCGCATCCACGCCGGTAGTGGGAATGGCCGCATGGGCCATCTTGCCGTGCACCGTCACTTCCATCTGCAGGCAGCCGTTGTGGGCCGTGACCACCTCGTAGCTGAAGCCGGCGGCGATCATCAGGTCGGGCTTGGTCAGGCCGTTCTTCAGCAGCCAGCCGGGGCCCTGGATGCCGCCGAACTCCTCGTCGTAGGTGAAGTGCAGCTCGACCCCACCCTTGGCCGGCTTGGCCACCGCCTCCAGCGCGCGCACGGCGAAGGTGAAGCTGGCGAAGTCGCTCTTGCTCACGGCCGCAGCGCGGGCGTAGAGCTTGCCGTCCACGATCTCGCCGCCGTACGGGTCATGCGTCCAGCCTTCGCCGGGCGGCACCACGTCGCCGTGCGCATTGAGCGCCAC
This sequence comes from Pseudacidovorax intermedius, assembly GCF_003350475.1. GTDB lineage: Bacteria > Pseudomonadota > Gammaproteobacteria > Burkholderiales > Burkholderiaceae_C > Xenophilus > Xenophilus intermedius. The sequence continues at coordinate 257,639 of NZ_QQAV01000003.1, read as the reverse complement.
GGTGCGGCCGCCGTCGCCATAGCGGCGGCGCACGATCAGGTTGGTGATCGACTCCAGGCCGTAGTCCTTGACCTCCTGCGCGGGCACGGCGTGCTTCTCGGCCTCGAAGCCGAAGCCGGCGATCAGCTCGGCGGTGCGCTCGGCATGCGGCGCGTTGTTGCCCGGGGGGGTGTCGGTGGGCACGCGCACCATCTCCTGAAGGAACTTCACCTCCTCGTCGAAATGGGCGTCGATCCAGGCGTCGAGCTGGGCGTAGTGGGTCATCGTTGTTCTTTCGCGAGGTTGTCCAGCAGCTTCTGCGTGGCGAGCACGGCCAGTTGCATGTCGTCGCTGGTGGTGGATTCGAGCGGGTTGTGGCTGATGCCGCCGTTGAGGCCCCGCACGAAGAGCATGGCCTGCGGCATGACCTCGTGCAGCTTCATGGCGTCGTGGCCGGCGCCGCTGGGCATGCGGAAGAGCGGCACGCCGAGCGATTCGACAGCGGTCTCCCAGCGGGCCTGCCAGTCGGGATGGCTGGGCGCGGCGGCGGCGCGCATGGCTTCTTCGAGCGTGTAGCGCAGGCCGCGGCGGGTGCAGATCTCTTCCAGTGCGGCCAGCACGTCGGCGATGACGGCATTGCGCTGGTCGTCGCGCGGCGCGCGGATGTCCAGGCTGAACTTGGCCAGGCCCGGCACCACGTTGATCGAGCCGCCCGGCACATTCAGCATGCCCACGGTGGCGACCGAGTCGGCGTCCTGGCGGGCGCGCTTCTCGGCCGCGAGGATCAGCTCGGCCACGGCACAGGCCGCATCGCGGCGGCGGTCCATGGGCGTGGTGCCCGCATGGCTGGCCATGCCGTGGATCTCGCCCACGTAGCGCACGCCGCCGTTGATGGAGGTGACGATGCCCAGCGGCAGGTTCAGCTCATTGAGCACCGGGCCCTGCTCGATATGCACCTCGATGAAGCCCAGGTATCTGGCCGGGTCGCGCTGGATCTTCGGGATGTCCTCGATCTTGAGGCCTGCCTGCTGCATGGCCTCGCGCATGGTGATGCCGTCGGCATCGGCCTGGTCCAGCCAGGCCGGGTTGAAGTGGCCGGTGAGCGCGCCCGAGCCGATGAAGGTGGCCTTGTAGCGCTGGCCTTCCTCTTCCGCGAAGCCCACCACCTCGAAGGCGAAGGGCAGCCGGCGGCCCTGGCGGGCCAGTTCCTTCACACACGCCATGGGCACGAAGATGCCCAGCCGGCCGTCGTACTTGCCGCCGTTGCGCACCGTGTCGTAGTGCGAGCCGGTGAGCAGCGTGGGCGCGCCGGGCACGGCACCGCCGCTGGTGACGAAGCCCTCGGCCTCGTAACGGCCAATGACGTTGCCGACCGCATCGATCTCCACCGAGTCGAAGCCAACCTCGTGCATCCAGGTGCTGATCTGCAGCGCGCAGGCGCGGTGTGCCTGGGTGAGGTAGGTGACGGTGAGCTGGCCCTGTTCTGCGAAGCCGGGGTCGCTGTGCACGGCCAGCTGTTCCTGCCAGTCCCACACCTGGTTGCCCAGTTCGGGCGAGACGCCGAACTTGTCGTTCAGGCGGATCTCGGCAATGCGGTGGATGTTGCGCAGCGCCTCGGCCCGCTCGTAGTCCGGATGGTTGTTCAGCCGCCGCGCGAAGGTGGTCAGGATCTCGGCCTTGGGCAGGCCGGTGCCGCGCGGGCCGCGCACGGCCAGGATGAAGGGAAAGCCGAACTTCTGGCCGTAGGCGGCGTTGAGTTCGCGGATGCGCGCCAGCTCTTCCGGCGTGCAGGCGGTGAGGCCCGCCTTGCTCTGTTCGTTGGTCGATTCGGCGGTGAGCGCGTTGCTCTCCATCGCCTTGCCGGCCAGCTCCGGGTGCATGCGGATCAGGGCGAGCTGCTGCTCGGCCGGTGCGCGCGTCACGACCTGGGCCATGGCGGCCTTGAGGTGTTGCAGCGAGCGGAAGGGCCGCTCCGCCAGTGCGCCTTCGGCCACCCAGGGCGAATGCTCGTAGGTGCCGTCGAGCAGTGCGACGGCATCGGTGGCGGAGGCGGCGTTGAGTTGTTCGATGGTCAGGGCCATGGTCGTGTCTCCTCAGGCCGCGTCGGTGAAGGAGTGTGTCTGGCGCCAGTGGCGCGCGATGTCCACCCGGCGGCACACCCACACCTTGTCGTGGCGGCCGATGTGGTCCAGAAAGCGCTGCAGCGCCGTGATGCGGCCCGGGCGGCCCAGCAGCCGGCAGTGCATGCCGATGCTCAGCATCTTGGGCCGGTCCAGCCCCGCTGGATCGCCTTCGGCATAGAGCGCGTCGAAGCTGTCCTTCATGTACTGGAAGAAGGGGTCGGCATGCGAATAGCCCTGCGGCAGCGCGAAGCGCATGTCGTTGCAGTCCAGCGTGTAGGGCACGATCAGCTGTGGCACCACGCTGCCGTCGGTCTTCTGCACCTTCATCCAGAAGGGCAGGTCGTCGCCGTAGTAGTCGCTGTCGTATTCGAAGCCGCCGTCGTCGGCCACCAGGCGGTGGGTGCGCGGGCTGTCGCGGCCGGTGTACCAGCCGACCGGGCGCTCGCCGGTGAGCTTTTCGATCGCTTCCATGCCAAGGCGCATGTGCTCGCGCTCCAGCGACTCGTCGGCGCTCTGGTAATGGATCCAGCGCCAGCCGTGGCAGGCGATCTCGTGGCCCAGCTCCTTGAAGGCGATGGCCAGCTCGGGGTAGCGCTGCAGCGCCATGCCCACGCCGAAGACGGTGAGCGGCAGGCCGCGCTGCTCGAACTCGCGCAGGATGCGCCACACGCCGGCGCGCGAGCCGTATTCGTAGATGCCGTCCATGCTCATGTGCCGGTCGGGATAGCTCGCCGGGTTGAACATCTCGGACAGGAACTGCTCCGAGCCCGGATCGCCGTGCAGCACGTTGTTCTCGCCGCCCTCTTCATAGTTGAGGACGAACTGCACCGCGATGCGGGCACCGCCCGGCCAGCGGGCATGTGGCACGTCGCGGCCATAGCCGACGAGGTCGCGCGGATAGGGAAGGGTGGCGTCGTAGACGGTGGGCATGGGGGTCTCAGGAAAGCGCCAGCGTGATGTCGCTGGTGGGAACCTTGCGGTCCAGGGTGAGGTTGTCCTCGACGTGCTGCAGGTGCTCGGTCATCAGCCGGGCGGCCTTGTCGCCCTCGCGCGCCGCCAGGGCGCGGACGATGTCGGCATGCTCGTCGTTGGAATGCGCAGCCTCGGCGGCGCTCTGGTACATGAGCGTGATCAGGGCGCAACGCGAGATCAGATCGCTCAGGATCTGCGCCAACACCTGATTGCCCATCAGCTCCGCCATGCGCACATGGAAGTCGCCGAGCAGCTCGGTTCGACCTTCCACGTCCTCCCCGGCCACGGCGGCCTTCTCTTGTGCAACGTGTTCCTTCAGGGCCTTGATCTGCGCGGTGGTGGCCTGGCGCGCGAACTCGCGCGCCATCTCGGCCTCCAGCATGCGGCGCACGCCGAACACCTGGCGGGCCTCGTCGGCCGAGGGCGCGGCCACGAAGGCACCGCGTGCCGGCTCCAGGCGGATCAGCCCATTCTGCGAGAGCTGGAACAAAGCTTGCCTCACCAGCGTGCGCGAGACGCCGAAATGGTCGGCCAGCTTCTGTTCGGCCAGCTTGCTGCCCGGCTGCAGCCGGTGTTCGACGATGGCCCGAGTCAGGGCATCGACGATCGCGCGTGTCGTGGTCGGCTCCATGATGGCAGGCATGATAGCTTCACGGCACAAATGTGTATACACTTTTGTGGACGGATCGCCCGGTCCTGCCCCGGTCCCACCCCGGTGCGTTTTGCCGTCCATTTCAACGACTCGCAAGGAGATGCCCCATGGGCTTGAGCACCCACGTACTGGACACGATGCACGGCTGCCCCGCCGCCGGCATGGAAGTGGCGCTCTACACCACGGACGGCGAGGCGGCCACGCTGGTGCGGCGCTTTACGCTCAACCACGACGGCCGCAGCGACGGGCCGCTGTATGACAACAGCAGCCTCAAGGTCGGCACCTATCGCCTGGTGTTCGATGTGGCGGGCTATTTCAAGGCGCGCGGTGTCGATCTGCCGCAGCCCAACTTCCTCAACCGCGTGGCGCTGGACTTCGGCGTGGCCCACACCGACCAGCACTACCACGTGCCCTTGTTGGTGAGTCCGTGGAGCTACTCCACGTACCGGGGTTCCTGAATGCATCGCCCGCCCCTGCATGACTGCGGGGCGAAAGCCCCTCTCCCCTTGCGGGAGAGGGGTTGGGGAGAGGGGTGTGCGCGCATAGGACCCAATGGGGCTGCACAGGCCGCTGCCCCCTCTTCCCGACCCTCTCCCGCGAGGGGAGAGGGAGAAAGACCCTGGCTACTGCTGCAACTGGCCTTCGCTCAGCGTGTCCAGCTGGAAGCGGCCGCTCCGGTCCCAGAGCCAGGTGTCGGTCCACACGACGGACCCGAGCCGCGTGGCAACCGGATAAGGCGCGGCGGCCAGCACGGTGCGCTCGATGCCGGCGATGGCGTCGGGCGCGTGCTTCGGCGCCCGCAGCCAGTGCATGCCGGTGACCTGGCCGCGCGCGTCGAGCTTCACTTCCAGCACGCCGACGGCGTAGAGCATGGGCGGCAGCTTGCCCGCGTAGATGCGATCCGCGTTGCGCGCATAGACATGACGGGCGGCATCCTGCCGGTACTCGCGCGGTGTGCGGGCGCGGGAACTGCCCGCCGGCTCGGCAGCAGCCACCGCTTCGCGCGGCGCCGTGGCGTCGGAGATCTGGCCCGGCACCGTGGAGCCGGTGCTGCCGCAGCCGGCCAGCCATGCAGCGGCCATGGTGCAGGCGGCCAGCAGGCCCAGGCGCGAGAAGGTGTTCTTGATCATGGCGCGGCTTTATACCTGCGCGCTGCCGTGGCCGTGTTTCCATCCATGACGGCGTCTGAGCGCGGCAGTGGGCGGGACCCATATCGTGCCGGACGGCCGCAGGGGGACACGCCGCGCGCATCGCCGGCAGAACTCGAAGGATGCCTATGAGCATCGGCACCCTCGACGACGCACTGGCCCGCCTGGCCCATGAAGACGGCGTGCTGGTGCGCGTCGAGGCCACCGAAGGCTCGGCCCCGCGCGAGGCCGGCACCTGGATGCTGGTCTGGGCGCAGGGCCTCACGGCCACCATCGGCGGCGGCCAGCTCGAATTCCAGGCCATCGACGAGGCCCGCGGGCTGCTCAAGTCACCGGCCGCCGAGCCGCTGCGCAAGCGCTACCCGCTCGGCCCCAGCCTGGGCCAGTGCTGCGGCGGCGTGGTGCACCTGTCGATGCGCCGCGTGGGCGCGGCCGATGCCGCCGAGCTGCGACGGCAGCTCACCGAGCACCTGGCCCCGGTCGCAATCTTCGGCGGCGGCCATGTGGGCCTGGCGCTGGCGCGGCTGCTGGCCACGCTGCCTTATTCGGTGCGCTGGATCGACAGCCGGGACGGCGTCTTTCCCGATGCCCTGCCGGCCCAGGTGCACACCGAGCACAGCGAGCCGGTGCAGGACGCCGTCGCCACGCTGCTGCCCGGCACGCATGTGCTCATCATGAGCTTCAGCCATGCGGAAGACCTGGACATCGTCATTGCCTGCCTCAGGCGCCTGCGCGAGCGTGGCGATCTGCCTTATGTCGGCCTGATCGGCAGCAAGACCAAGTGGGCCACCTTCCGGCATCGGCTGGAAGCGCGCGGCTTCGCCGAGGCCGAGATGGCGCGCATCACCTGCCCCATCGGCGTGCCGGGTGTGACGGGCAAGGAGCCCGAGGTGATCGCCGTCGCCGTGGCGGCGCAGCTGCTGCAGCGGCGCGCGGCCGCGGGCTGAACGCCGCTGGCGTCGGGCACTGGCCGCATGACCCAACGCCACCCAACGCCAAGGCCGGGAGCCCCCGCTCAGGCCGCGCGTTCGGCGGTTTCCCGCGCCACCGAATAGCGCTCCAGCGTCTGCTGCCGCGCCTCGCCGTGGTCGACCACCGGGGCCGGATAGTCGTGGCCGATGCGCAGCCCGGCGGCTTCGAGTTCCACCGGCTTGGCGAGCCACGGCGCATGGATCATCTTGTTGGACAGCCTGGCGAGCTCGGGCACGTAGCGGCGGATGAACTTGCCCTCCGGGTCGAAGCGCTCGCTCTGCGTCACCGGGTTGAAGATGCGGAAGTAGGGCTGCGCGTCGCAGCCGCTCGAACTGGCCCACTGCCAGCCGCCGTTGTTGGACGCAAACTCGAAGTCGTTCAGGTGCTCGGCGAAAAAGGCCTCGCCCCGGCGCCAGTCCAGGCCCAGGTCCTTGCACAGGAAGCTGGCCGTCACCATGCGCAGCCGGTTGTGCATGTAGCCCGACTGCACCAGCTGGCGCATGCCGGCGTCCACCAGCGGATAGCCCGTGCGGCCCTCGCACCAGGCGGCGAAGAGCTGGTCGGCATGCTTGCCGTGGTGCCAGCGGATGCGGTCGTACTCGGGCTTGTAGCTCTTGCCCTCGGCCAGGTCGGGACGATGCGCCATCACCTGGGCATAGAAGTCGCGCCAGATCAGCTCGCCCAGCCAGGTGGCGGCGCCGCGGCTGCCGTTGCCGGCCAGCGCATGGGCGGTGGCCGCCGCCTCGCGGATGGAGAGCGTGCCGAAGCGCAGGTGCACGCCCAGGTAGCTGGGCCCGCGCACGGCGGGAAAGTCCCGCGTGCTGTCGTAGCGGTCGATGCGACCGACGAATTCATCGAACAACTGGCGCGCGCCGGCCATGCCGCCGCCCAGGCCCAGCTCGTGCAGGTTGGTGGGCTCGAAGCCCAGCTCGGCCAGCGTGGGCACTTCGGTGCGGTGCTCGGCCGGCGTGGGGATGAGGGCGTCGGCGTAGCGCTCCACCGGGTAGGGGCTCAGGTAGAAGGCGTCTTCGGCCTTGGCCATCCAGGCGCGCTTGTAGGGCGTGAACACCGAATAGACGCCGCCGGCCTGGGTCAGTACCTCGTCCCGCTCGAAGACCACATGGTCCTTGAAGGTCTGGAAGCTCACGCCCGCATTGGCCAGCGCGCCCAGCACCTGGGCGTCGCGGTCCAGCGCGGCGGGCTCGTCGTCACGGTTGGCGAAGACGGCCTGCACCTCCAGCTGCCGGGCGAGGGGGGCGATCTCTTCCTCGGCCACGGCATGGCGCACCACCAGGTCGCCGCCCATGCCGCGCAGGGCGGCCTGCAACTGCAGCACCGACTCCTGGATGAACTCGACGCGGCGGTCGCGCTGGGGCAGGGCGTCGAGGATCGCCCGGTCGAACACGAAGGCGCAGACCACCTCACGGCAGCTGCGCAGTGCGTGGTAGAGCGCCGCGTTGTCCTGCACCCGCAGGTCACGCCGGAACCACATGAGCCCTCGGGCGAAGGGCTTGTCGACGGCCACTAAAATTGGAGGCATATGTCCGTCGATTCTGCCCTGACCAATCTCACGCATCACTTCCTCATCGCGATGCCGGGCATGCAGGACCAGGCCTTCAGCCGCAGCGTCGTCTACCTGTGCGAGCACGGCGAACGCGGCGCGCTGGGGTTGATCATCAACAAGCCGAGCGACATCGACCTCAAGGGCCTGTTCCAGAAGATCGAACTGCGTCTGGCGCGCCCCGACCTCGACGATGCCCCCGTCTTCCAGGGCGGACCGGTGCAGACCGAACGCGGCTTCGTGCTGCACGAGCCCGTCGTGGGCGAGGACACCACCGGCGCCCCGCCGGCCGACGACGGCAAGCCGCACTCGGTCTACGCCTCCACCATGACCATCCCCGGCGGCCTGGAGATGACCACCTCCAAGGACGTGCTGGAGGCCATGGCCACCGGTGCCGGCCCACGCAAGGTGCTGGTCACCCTGGGCTATTCGTCGTGGGAGCAGGGCCAGCTCGAATCCGAGATCGCCGAGAACGCCTGGCTCACCGTGGGCGCCGACCCGGCCGTCATCTTCGACACGCCGGTGGAGCAGCGCTATGACAAGGCGCTGTCGCTGCTCGGCCTGGCCGCCTGGACCCTGTCGCCGGAAGCCGGCCATGCCTGAGAACGTTGACGTCCCCGCGCACTTCCAGAGCTTCCTCGCCTTCGACTTCGGCCTCAAGCGCACCGGCGTGGCCAGCGGCAACCGCCTGCTGCGCAGCGCCACGCCGCAGGCGACGATCAAGGCCGAGGGCGATGCCCGCTTCGCGCAGATCCAGGCCCGCATCCGCGAATGGCAACCCGACGCGCTGGTGGTGGGCGTGCCTTACCACCCGGACGGCGCCGCGCACGACAACACCCGCGCCGCCCAGCGCTTTGCCCGCCAGCTGCATGGCCGCTTCGGCCTGACGGTCTACCAGGTGGACGAGCGCTACAGCACCACCGAGGCCATCTCTTCCGGCGCGCGCGACGCCGACGCGGCGAGCGCCTGCATCATCCTTGAACAATTCCTGAGGAACCTTCCGTGAACGCATTGCCCGATGCCGAGGGGCTCTACCAGACGCTGCTGGCCGGCGTGAAGCCGCTGATGCGCGAGCACACCCGCCTGGTGGGCGTGACCTCCGGCGGCGCCTGGCTGGTCGAGCGGCTGCAGAAAGACCTGGGCCTGCCTGGCACGCCCGGCGTCATCTCCTCCGCGATGCACCGCGACGACTTCGCCCGCCGCGGCATGGCCGCCAGCGCGCAGACGCAACTGCCCTTCGACGTCGACGGCAGCGATGTGCTGCTGCTGGACGACGTGCTCTACACCGGCCGCACCATCCGCGCGGTGCTCAACGAGCTGTTCGACTTCGGCCGTCCGGCCTGCGTGCGGCTCGCGGTGATGGTGGACCGGGGCGGGCGCGAGCTGCCGGTGGCGGCGGACTTCGCGGCGGCCCATCTCACGCTGCCCGACACGCAACTGCTGGCGCTCGCCCGGGGCAACGATGGCAGCCTGCGTTTCAACGTCGAGGAGCAGGCCTGATGCTCTACAAACGCAACCCCCAGCTCAACAAGAACGGCGAGCTGATCCACCTGCTGTCCATCGAGGGCCTGCCCAAGTCCATCGTCACGCAGATCCTGGACACCGCCGCCAACTTCGTCAGCGTGAGCGACCGCGAGGTCAAGAAGGTGCCGCTGCTGCGCGGCAAGAGCGTGTTCAACCTCTTCTTCGAGAACAGCACGCGCACCCGCACCACCTTCGAGATCGCGGCCAAGCGGCTGTCGGCCGACGTCATCAACCTCGACATCGCCCGCAGCTCCACCGCCAAGGGCGAGACGCTGCTGGACACCATCGCCAACCTGAGCGCGATGGCGGCCGACCTGTTCGTGGTGCGGCACAGCGAATCGGGCGCGCCCTACCTGATCGCGCAGCATGTGGCGCCGCATGTGCACGTCATCAATGCGGGCGACGGCCGGCATGCGCACCCCACGCAGGGGCTGCTCGACATGTACACCATCCGCCACTACAAGAAGGACTTCTCCAACCTCACGGTGGCCATCGTGGGCGACGTGCTGCATTCGCGCGTGGCCCGCTCCGACATCCATGCGCTGACCACGCTGGGCGTCGCCGAGGTGCGCGTGGTTGGCCCGCGCACCCTGGTGCCGGGCGACCTGGCGCCGATGGGCGTCAAGGTCTTCCACAAGCTCGAAGAGGGCATCAAGGACTGCGACGTGGTCATCATGCTGCGCCTTCAGAATGAGCGCATGAGCGGCGCACTGCTGCCGTCGAGCCAGGAGTACTTCAAGACCTACGGCCTCACGCCCGAGAAGCTGCAGCTGGCCAAGCCCGACGCCATCGTGATGCATCCGGGGCCCATCAACCGCGGCGTGGAGATCGCCTCCGAGGTGGTGGACGGCAAGCAGAGCGTGATCCTGCCGCAGGTGACCTTCGGCATCGCGGTCCGCATGGCCGTCATGAGCATCGTGGCAGGTAACGAAGCATGAAATGGCGCCCGCTCGGCTACTGCGCGCGCCGATCTTGCGCCTGCGCTGCTCGCCGTACGTGAGTACGGCTGCGCTGCTCGGCACAAGCTCGACGCGCTCGCTACGCCGCTCGGACGCCATTTGCTGATGGGAAGAATGATGAATACGTTGATCCAAAACGGCCGGGTGATCGACCCCGCCTCCGGCTTCGATGGGGTGGCTGCCGTGGCCATCGCGGACGGCCGTATCGCCGCCATCGGTGACCTGCCCTCCGACTTCACGGCCGAGCGCACCATCGACGCCACCGGCTGCCTGGTGCTGCCCGGTCTGGTCGACTTGGCCGCGCGTCTGCGCGAGCCCGGCTACGAGCACGAGGGCATGCTCGAAAGCGAAATGGCCGCGGCCGTGGCCGGTGGCGTGACCAGCCTGGTCTGCCCGCCCGACACCGACCCGGTGCTCGACGAGCCCGGCCTGGTCGAGATGCTCAAGTTCCGCGCCGAGAAGCTGCAGAAGGCGCGCCTCTTTCCGCAGGGCGCGCTCACGCGCGGCCTCAAGAGCGAGGTGCTGACCGAGATGGCCGAGCTGACCGAGGCCGGCTGCATCGGCTTCGGCCAGGCGGAGGTGCCGCTGTCCGGCAACGTGGTGCTGCAGCGCTCGCTGCAGTACGCCAGCACCTTCGGCTACACCGTGTGGCTGCGCCCGCAGGACCGCGACCTGGGCAAGGGCGTGGCCGCCAGCGGGGCCCTGGCCACGCGCATGGGCCTGTCGGGCGTGCCCGTGGCCGCCGAGACCATCGCCCTGTTCACCATCTTCGAGATGATGAAGACCACCGGCGCCCGCGTGCACCTGTGCCGCCTGTCCAGCGCGGCCGGCGTGCAGCTGGTGCGCGAGGCCAAGGCCGCGGGCCTGCCGGTGAGCTGTGACGTCAGCATCAACTCGCTGCACCTGGCCGACACCGACATCGGCTTCTTCGACAGCCGTGCGCGCCTGACGCCACCGCTGCGGCAGCAGCGCGACCGCGATGCGCTGTCGGCCGCGCTGGCCGACGGCACCATCGACGCGCTGGTCTCCGACCACACGCCGGTCGAGGCCGATGCCAAGACCCTGCCCTTCGCCGAGAGCGAGCCCGGCGCCACCGGCCTGGAGCTGCTGCTGCCCCTGGCCCTGCTGTGGGCGGAGCGCAGCGGCGCCGGACTGTCGCGCGCCGTGCAGGCCATCACCCAGGCGCCGGCACGCCTGCTGGGCGAGACCGGCGCGCAACTCGGCCGCCTGGCCGTGGGCGGCCCTGCTGACGTGGTGGTGGCCGACCCGCGCCGCGAATGGCAGGTGCTGCCCGAGGCGCTGCGCAGCCAGGGCAAGCACACGCCCTTCGCCGGCCACGCGCTGGTGGGCGCCGTGCGCGCGACCTTCGTGGGCGGACAGCTGGTGCACGAGGCCGCCTGAGCGGCCCGCCGGCCTCCTTCGCGTTCGTCGACACCCATGCCCCGATCCCTTGTCGCGCTTGGCCGCCTCGTGCGGCTGCTGGCCCATGCCCTGCGGGGCTGGTGGATCATCCGCCGCCGCTTCGACGCGCTGGACGCGCCGACGCGGGCCGATCATGTGGAGCGCTGGGCCCAGCACGCGCTGCAACTGCTGGGCATCCGGCTGGTGGTGCGCGGGCCCGTGCCCCAGACGGGGCCGGTGCTCGTGGTGGCCAACCATGTGTCGTGGCTGGACATCATGACCTTGCATGCCGCCCGCCATGTGCGCTTCGTCTCCAAGTCGGCCGTGCGGCACTGGCCGCTGATCGGCACGCTGGCCACCGGCGCCGGCACGCTCTACATCGAGCGCGAAAAGCGCCGCGACGCGCTGCGGGTGGCTCACCACATGGCCGAGGCGCTGCGCGCGGGCGACCGCATCGCCGTCTTCCCCGAGGGCACCACCAGCGACGGCCGCGGCCTGCTGCCCTTCCATGCCAACCTGCTGCAGTCGGCCATCTCGGCCGATGCGCCGGTGCAGCCGGTGGCGCTTCGTTTCCTGGATGCCGCCACCGGCGAAGTGAGCTTCGCGCCCGTCTACGTCGACGACGACACCCTGATCAGCTCGCTGTGGCGCACCCTGCGCGCGCCACCGCTGGTGGCCGTCGTGCAGTTCGGCGAGCCCCAGAGCCCCGAGGGCCGCGACCGCCGCGGCTGGGCCCAGAGCCTGCATGCGGACGTGCTGGCCCTGCGCGGCGAGGCCGGCCGCTTGGGTTAAAGTCGCGGGCCTGCCGCCGGCCTCCCACGGCCCGCGGCCAGTGCCCCGGTCCCTATAGTTCAATGGATAGAACGGCCCCCTCCTAAGGGGCAGATGCAGGTTCGATTCCTGCTGGGGGCACCACCTTCAAGCCCGCACATGCCCACGCGTGTGCGGGCTTTCTCTTTGGGGTCGGCATTGCGCGATGCAAGCTTGTAAAGCCGTTGACATACACCCCCCAGCCGCGTTCCTAGACTGGCTGCGCCGCCCCCGGGCGTCTACAGCTTCGGCGCCAGTCGCCGCAACCCCTGCATGTCGCGGATCACGCAATGGGACTTCGCCATCTCGATCAGCCCCTGGCCCTGCAGCTGGCTCATCACGTTCGAGGTCATCACGCGGCTCAGGCCGGTGATGTTGGCCATCTCCTGGTGCGTGAAGGAGACGCCGATCGCCATGCCCGTGGCCTGCGTCTCGCCATAGGTGTCGGCCAGCTGCAGCAGGTGGTGCACGACGCGTTCGGCCGCGCTGGTCTGGCTCAGCAGCAGGTTCTGCTGCGCCAGCACGCGCAGCTTGGTGCCCATGAGCCACAGCACCTGCCGCAGACAGGTGGCGTCGGCCTGCATGCAGCGCAGCAGATGCGTGCGCTCGATCTGGCGTGCCACGCCGTCGCACGAGGCCACGGCCGTCATCGACTGCCGGCCGTCCAGGAAGGCGCTGCACTCGCCCACCAGGCCGTGGCGGCCGACGATGGCCAGGTGTTTCTCATGACCGGATTCGGACCACAGCATCAGCCGGACGCGCCCCTGCTCGATGAGCTGCACATGGGTGGCGGCATCCCCCTGCGAGAACAGCGTCTGGCCCTTGCGGAACGCCACCGCAGGCAGGGCGCCGGCTGCCGTCAGTGCCTGCCAGTCGAACTGCGGCACCTCGATCCAGGCCGAGGGCGAAGCCGCCGCGCCGGCGTGCGGATTCATCGCTTCAAGCACCCCAAGGCCTCCACAACAACAGCGTCATGACTCATCCATTTTCTTCATACCGAAAGCTTTTCCCCATCCTGGAGAACACCGTCCAGTTGTCGAGCTGCTCGCAGAGTGCGATGAGCCTGCCGGTCAGGCAGGCCATCGACGACTACCTGGCGGTGTGGACCACACGTGGCGCCGACTGGGGCTACTGGATGGAGCAGGTGGCGCTGGCGCGTGCCGAGTTCGCTCGCATGATCCATGCCGATGCCGACGATGTGGCGGTGCTCGGCAGCGTGTCCGATGCCGCGTCCAGCATCGCCTCGGCACTGCGCTTCGACGACGGGCGCGACGGCATCGTCACCGGCAGCCTGGACTTTCCTTCGGTCTGCCACGTGTGGCTGGCGCAGCAGTCGCGGCGCGGCGCCCAGGTGCGTTTCGTGCAGGCCCGACCCGGCGCGAGCGACACCACGGCCCGGCTCGTTCAGGCCATCGACGCGTCCACCGCGCTGGTTTCGGTGTCGCAGGCCTGCTTCTACGACGGGCAGCTCGTGGACATCGCCGCCACGGGCGCCGCCGCGCGCGCGCAGGGCGCGCTGCAGTTCGTCGATGCCTACCAGTCGGCCGGTTCGCGGACCATCGACGTGCGGGCCCAGGGCGTCGACATGCTCGCCGCCGGCGCCCAGAAGTACCTGCTGGGCATTCCGGGCATCGCCTTTCTCTACGTCCGGCCCGAACTGGCTCGCCAGCTGGAGCCGGCCGTCACCGGCTGGTTCGGCCGGGTGAATCCCTTTGCCTTCGATCCCGCCCGGCTGGACTTTGCCGCGAGTGCGCAACGCTTCAACACCGGCACGCCCCCCATGATGTGTGCGAGCGTGGCGCGCGCCAGCATCGGCCTGCTCAACGAGATCGGCGTGCCGGCCATCGAAGAATGGCTGGGCCTGCTCTCGGCCGTGGCGCTGGAAGAGGCGCCCCGTCTCGGACTCGAGGTGGTGAGCCCCACGGTCCCCGGGGCCAAGGGGGCCAACACCGCGATCCGCGTGCGCAACGCCGCCGAGGTGGAGGCGCGGATGCTGGCCGCCGGCTTTGTGGTGTCGGCGCGCAACGACGTGATCCGCATCGCGCCGCACTTCTACAACACGGCCGAAGACGTGGTCGGCGCGCTGCGTGAGCTGGCGCGGCTGACGCGCTGACCGACATCGCCATGGATGCCATTCCCGCTTCCATCCATTGCGCGTCGGTGCTGTGCGCCGCGCCCGCCGACCGCGCGCTGGCCTTCCTGGCCGACGGCCTGGAACTCGGCCGCTGGGCGCTGGGCTGCTGGCAGACCCGCGACGCCGGCGATGGCGTGGTGCAGGGCCATTCGCTGTTCGACGGTTCCGAAGGCTTTGTGCGGCCGGTGCTCGACGCGGCGCGCGGCCGGGTCACCTATCACGTCGGCAGCGCGCCCGACGCGCTTGCGCCGCGCATCCACGCCACGGTCGAGTCCGCACCCCTGCCCGACACGACGACCCCCGGCTGCCGCATCAGCCTGCATGCGGCCCGCACGCCCGACATGGACGACGCACGCTGGCTGCGCCTGGTGCGATGCCACGAGGTGGAAGTGCTGCTGATCCAGTCGCTGCTTGCCCGATGAGCCTTCTTTTCCACGACGCCATGAACCGAGGACCCCTGCCATGAACCGACGCCAGTTCAGCCGCCTCTTTCCCGCCGCCTGCGCGCTGCCCGCGCTTTCGTCATTGCCGCTTGCCGCGGGCGCCAAGCCCTACAGCGGCCCGGTGCGCGTGCTGGTGGGCTTTCCGCCGGGAGGCGCCACCGACGTGGTGGCCCGCGCCATCGTCGACCGCCTGGGCAAGGCCATGAACGGGCAGGTCTTCGTCATCGACAACAAGCCCGGCGCCGGCGGCCAGATCGCGGCGCAGGCGCTGAAGGCCGCAGCGCCCGACGGCTCGACCATCATGCTGTCCATCGATCACACGCAGGTCATCGTGCCGCTCACGATTGCGGCGGCAGGCTATGACGCCGTGCGCGACTTCACGCCGCTGGCCGGCGTGGCCAGCTACTACAACGTGCTGGCGGTGAGCGCGGCCACGGGGGTCACCTCGATGGCCGAACTCGGCAGTTGGGTCAAGGCCCGGCCCACCGAGGCCAACTACGGCATCCCGGCCGCGGGCAGCGTGCCGCAGTTCATCGGTCATGTGATCGGCCAGTCCTTCGGCGTGCCGCTGAACTCCGTGCCCTACAAGGGCGGCGCGCCGATGGTGCAGGACCTGCTCGCCGGCCAGATCCCGATCGGCATCGCCTCGATGACCGAGTTGATCGAGCACCACCGGGCCGGCAAGGTGCGCATCCTGGCCAGCTCGGGCGAGACGCGCAGCCGCACCGCACCGGACATTCCCACCTTCCGCGAGCTGGGCTTTGCGGGCATCGACAAGAACCCCTGGCTCGCCTTCTTCGGCCCCAAGGGCGTGCCGCCCGAGGTGGTCGAGCCCTTCGAGCGTGCCGTGCGCACCGTGCTGGCGCAACCGGACCTGCAGGAGCGACTGGCCAAGATGGGCAACGAGGTCACGCCCGCGTCCTCCGCCGAGGTGGGGCGCTGGGTGGTCGATGCCAACGCCACCTGGGGCAAGGTGATCCGCGATTCCGGCTTCAAGGCGACATGAACGGCCGCCGCTTCATCCAGAGCGGCTCGCGCTGGGAAGAACTGGCCGGCTACGCACGGGCGGTGGTCGATGGCCGCTGGGTCTTCGTCTCCGGCACCGTGGGGCAGGACTTCCGCACGGGCCGCTTTCCCGAGGGCGCCGAAGCCCAGGCCGAACTGGCGCTCGACACCATCGGCAGCGCGCTTGCCGAGGCGGGCGCCGGCTTCGATGACGTGGTGCGCGTGCGCGTCTACGTGCCCGACCGCGGCGATGTGGTGGCCGTCAGCCAGGCGCTGCGGCGGCGCCTGGGCGACAACCGCCCGGCCAACACCACCGTGTGCAGCCCGCTGGCCGTGGAGGGCGCACGGGTTGAGATCGAAGTGACCGCCCGACGCAACGCCTGACCTTCTCCATTCCAACCAGGACCACCGATGAGCCTACTGACCCAGCTTGCCGCGGCGATGCGCGCGCAGACCATCCGCACCATCGACCTCACCCACACGCTGAGCGAAGACTTTCCGCCGCTTCAGCTGCCGCCCCAGTTCGGCCAGGTGGCGGCCTTCAAGAAGGAACGCATCTCGCGCTACGACGAAGCCGGCCCGGGCTGGTACTGGAACAACTTCTCCTGCGGCGAACACACGGGCACGCATTTCGACGCGCCCGCCCACTGGGTGAGCGGCCGCGACCATGCGGGCAACACCGTCGACACCATCGCACCCGAGCAGTTCATCGCGCCCGCCGTAGTGGTCGACGCCAGCGCGCAGGTGGCCGAGAACGACGACTGGCTGCTGACGGTGGAGTTCCTGCAGGAATGGGAGTCGGCGCACGGCCGCATTCCGAAGGGCGCCTGGGTGCTGCTGCGCACCGACTGGTCGAAGCGTCTGGCGGACCCGGCCGCCTTCGTCAACATGCGTGAGGACGGCGCGCACACGCCCGGCCCCACGCAGGCGGCGGTGGAATGGCTGATCCGCGAGCGCGAGGTGCACGGCTTCGGCGTGGAGACCATCAACACCGACGCCGGCCAGTCCTATGCCTGGCCGCTGGCCTACCCGTGCCACACGCTGATGCACGGCGCCAACCGCTACGGCCTGCAATGCCTGCGCAACCTCGACCAGCTGCCGCCCACCGGCGCGCTGATCATCGCGGCGCCGCTCAAGATCGAGGAAGGCTCGGGCAGTCCGCTTCGGGTGCTGGCGCTGGTCGAGGCGCCCGCCGCAGCGGCTGCGTAGCACCACCCAGCGCCCGCGCCCGCAACTGCCCACAGCCGCCATCCACATCCTGCCCCGCGGAATGTCGCAGCTTGGTCAGGATGCCGCGCTCGTGCAGCGTGCGCGCCATGCGCTCGCAGCGCTCCAGCGTGGGCCGGGCGAAGCCGCTGCCTTCCACGCTGTTGAAGGGGATCAGGTTGAGCACGCCCCAGCGGCCGCGCAGCAGTCGTACCAGGCCCTCGATGTCCTCGGACCGGTCGTTGATGCCTTCCAGCAACGTCCACTGGTACTGCACCGGGTAGCCGCTGGCGCGGGCGTACGCATCGGCCGCGTCCACCAGTTGCTCGGGCGTGAGGTCGGGCGCGCGCGGCAGCAGACGGCGGCGCAGCGCGGCATCGGTGGTGTGCAGCGACAGGGCCAGCGCCGGCCGCACCGTCTGCCGGTGCAGCCGCTCGAAGGCACGCGGATCGCCCACGGTCGAGAAGACCAGGTTCTTGTGGCCGACGTTGCCCACGGTGCCCAGGAAGTCGATGGCCTCCAGCACGCCGTCGAGATTGTGCGAGGGCTCGCCCATGCCCATGAACACCACGCGGCTCACCGGTCGCCGGGCCCGCGCCAGGGCCACCTGGGCCACGATCTCGGCGCTGCGCACCTGGCGCAGCAGGCCGGCCTGGCCCGTCATGCAGAACTGGCAGCCCACCGCGCAGCCGACCTGCGACGAGACGCACACGCCGCCGCGCGGCAGCAGCACGCTTTCCACCGTCTGGCCATCGGCCAGGCCCACCAGCAGGCGCTCGGAGCCGTCCTCACCGGGGTGCACCGTCTGCACGCGCGCCAGCGCCGCCAGCTCGGCATCGATGGCGGGCAGTTCGGCCAGCAGGCCGGCGGGAAAGTAGTTGGCGGTCGGTCGCTTGCCGCCATCGCGCGGCAGCGCCTGCGACCAGGTGCGCAGGATGCGGTGCTCGTGGCTGGGGCCCGCGCCGGCGGCGCGCAGGCGAAGGCGCAGGTCGTGGAGATGCATGGGGTGGGTACGAAGGCGGCGATGCTAGCGCGCCCGCCTTCGACCCTGCCCCGCGCGGCCTATCCGCCGGTCACCGACATGTGCCGCACCAGCCGCACGGGATGTTCGCGCCCGGTGATGCGGAAGTCGTGGCCCTGCGGCTTGCGGGCGATGGCGCCGTCGATGGCGGCGTGCAGCGCATCGTCGCTTGCCGAGGCACGCAGCGTGCTTCGCAGGTCGGTGCCGTCCTCGTGGCCCAGGCAGGTGTGGAGCAAGCCCATGGCGGTGACGCGCACGCGGTTGCAGTCGCCGCAGAAGTGCTGCGTGAGCGGTGTGATGAAGCCCAGCAGGCCGCCGGTCTGCGCCACGCGCGCATAGCGGGCCGGGCCGCCGCTGCGTTCGGCCACGTCGGCAAGCGTCCAGCGCTGCGCGATCTGCCGGCGCAGCGCCGCCAGGCTCAGGAAGCCGTCGGCCCGGTCCATGCCGGTGTCGCCCAGCGGCATGGTCTCGATCAGCGTCAGCGCCATGCCCCGGCCATGCGCGAAGGCGATCAGGTCATGGATCTCGTGCTCGGTGCTGCCGCGCAGCGCGACGGCATTGAGCTTGACGGCCAAGCCCGCGTCCAGCGCGGCGTCGATGCCGTCCAGCACGGCCTGCAGCGAGCCGCCGCGCGTGAGCTGCGCAAAGCGATCGGCATCGAGCGTGTCGAGCGAGATGTTGATGCGGCGCACGCCGGCAGCGGCCAGCCCTTGCGCCAGCTGCGGCAGGCGGGTGCCGTTGGTGGTGAGCGTCAGCTCGTCCAGCGAGCCGTCCCGCAGGCCATCGGACAGGCCCTCGAACAGCGAGAGGATGCCGCGGCGCACCAGCGGCTCGCCGCCCGTGATGCGCAGCTTGCGCACGCCCTGGCGCATGAAGGCACGCGCCACGCGCTCCAGCTCCTCCAGCGACAGCAGCGCCGGGCTGGGCGCGAAGCGCATGTCCTGCGGCATGCAGTAGACGCAGCGCAGGTTGCAGCGGTCGGTGACCGACAGGCGCAGGTAGCGCACCGCGCGGCCGAAGGGGTCGACCAGCGGCGGCAGCGCGCCCCGGCAGCGGGTGTCCATCAGCATGCGGCGGCCTCCAGGCGGGCGGCGGCCCGCATCGCGTCCACGTCGACGAATTTCTCGCGCGGCTTGCCCACGGCGGTGCCGCGGGCCAGTTCCGCGCGATCGATGCGCTGCCAGGCGCCATGGTCCACGGCGCGTTCGCAGGCGGCCTGCATGGCGGGGGTGGTCGACACCGGCCGCTCGCGCAGCAGGGGCAGGTCGGCCAGCACCGCTTCGGCCGTCTGCACGCCGCAAGCGCGGTTGCTGCCGATGGTGCCCTGCGGCCCTCGCTTGGCCCAGCCGCAGACATACAGGCCGGCGACCGGGCGGCCGGCGTCGGTGATGCGTCCGTGCGCGTTGGCATGCACGCCTCGCCCGGCGTCGTAGGGCACACCGGGCAGCGGCAACGCGCGTCGGCCCACGCTGGCGAAGACCAGGCCGCAATCCAGCGTCAGCTCGCCGCCGGCCGGGGCCGCCGGCGGGCGGACGAAGTGCATGGCCTGCACCCGGCCGTGGCCGCTGATGGCCGCAGGTGCCAGATGGAAGCGGAACACGCAGCGCCTCGACTGCGCAGGCGCATGCGTCGAAAAGCCTTGCAGCAGTTGGATCGCCGCGCGGCCTTCGGCATCCACGCTCGGCGGCGGATCGAAGCTGTGCGCCGTCCAGTCGCTGCCGTCCAGCAGCGCATCGCAGCCGGCCAGGGTGCCGAACTCGTGCAGCTCCTTGAGCGAGAAGCGCGTCTGCGCCGGCCCGCGGCGGCCTACCACCACCACCTCGCGCACGCGGCTGTCGGCCAGCGCATCGAGCGCATGGGCGGCGATGTCGGTGCGGCGCAGTTCGTCCACCGGCCGCAGCAGGATGCGCGCGACGTCCAGCGCCACGTTGCCGTTCCCCACCACCACCGCCCGTTCCGCCGAGAGGTGGAAGTGGCAGTCGCGCTGGTCGGGGTGGCCGTTGTACCAGCCGACGAAGTCGCCGGCCGCATGGCAGCCGGGCAGGTCCTCGCCGGGTATGCCAAGGCGCCGGCTCTGCGCGGCGCCGGTGGCCAGCACCACCGCGTGGTAGCTGCGGCGCAGGTCTTCCAGCTTCACATCCTGGCCCAGCGCCACGCCGCCGACGAAGCGCAGGCCCGGCATGGCGGCGATGCGCTCGAACACGGCGCTCACCTGCTTGAGCTTGGGATGGTCGGGCGCCACGCCGTAGCGCACCAGGCCGTGCGGCACGGGCAGGCGCTCGATCAGGTCCACCTGCAGGCCGGGGGTGCCGGCGCGCAGCAGCGCCTCGGCGGTGTAGAAGCCGCTGGGGCCGGCGCCGACGATGGCGATGCGAGGGGCGATGGGCGGGGCACTCATGCGCCTGCGCCCTGCGGCAGCGCTGGCGCGCCCGGCAGCGGCGGCAGGCGCTGCGTGAGCACCGGCGTCAGCGCGGCGCGCTCGCGGTTGATGCCGATCCACGCCTTCTTGTCCGCAGCCAGCAGGAAGTCCGCCTGGATGGCGCCGACCGGGCAGATGGGCGCGCAGCCGCCGCAGTCGATGCAGTTGTCGGGGTCGATGTAGGTCATGCGCTCGTCGACGTGGAAGCACTCCACGGGACAGACGGTGACGCATTCGGTGTAGCGGCAGCCGCTGCACAGGTCGGTGACGACGTAGGCCATGGGGGTGTCTGTCTCCAATCAGAGGGCCGCGACCTGGACCAGCGTGTCCGAGAAGGTCGGCGCGCGCCCGAGGTCCGCGAACACGGTCGGCGTGATTGCATGCACGTTGCCGGTGCCACGGCTGCTGCGGTGCCAGTAGCCCGAGGGCGCCACCACCAGGCCGGGCATCACGTCGGCCGACAGCGTGGCCTTGGCCTCGAAGGCACCGCGGTCGTTGAACACGCGGATGGGCGTGCCGGCCTCGATGCCGCGCCGGCCGGCGTCTTCCGGATGCAGCAGCACCAGCTGTTCCTCGCCGGCCTGCATCTGCTGCGCCGGCAGGTTGCCGAAGTTGGAGTTGAGGAAGGCATGGCTCTTGGGCGAGATCAGGCTCAGCGGGTAGCGCTCGGCCAGCGCCGGCGCGGTGGCTGGCGTCTCGTTGGGACGGATGTAGTGCGGCAGCGGGTCCACCGGCTCGCCGGACTGGTCGGCGCCGTAGCCCTGGCGGAACAGCGGCGCGACGAAGTTGCCCCCTTCGGCCAATGAGGACTTGAATTCGCACTTGCCCGAAGGCGTCGGAAAGTTGCCCTCGCGGTGCGGCGCCCAGTCGGCCGCGGCGGGCATGGTCAGGCGCATGTAGCCGCGCGCCTTGAGCTCGTTCAGCGTGATGCCCTGCATCACGGGGCTGCTCCAGTCCATCGACTCCGCGATCATCTGCGCGTCGCTGCGCTGGAAGAAGGGGTCGTCCATGCCCAGCGCCTTCGCCAGCCGGCGGAAGAGTTCGGTGTTGGGAATGGCCTCGCCCAGCGGCGCGATGGCCTGGTTGTTGTAGCTGAGGTAGAGGTGGCCCCAGGAGAACATGATGTCCTCCTGCTCCAGCTGGGTAGTGGCGGGCAGCACGATGTCGGCATAGCGTGCCGTGTCGGTCATGAAGTGCTCGCTGACCACGGTGAACAGGTCCTCGCGCATCAGACCCTGCGCGATCCTGTCCTGTTCGCACACCATGGCCATGGGGTTGGCGTTGTAGACGAAGAGGGCGCGGATGGGCGGCCCCGACGGCAGCTCGCCATTGAGCGCCGGGCCCAGTCGCCAGCTGTTGATCACGCGCATCGAGGTCGGCTGCAGGTCCGGTCGCATCAGGCCCGGCCAGTTGACCGGGAAGGCCCAGATGGGCAGCTGCAGCAGGCCGCCGCCCACATGCTTCCAGGCGCCGATCAGCGCCGGCAGGCAGGAGATGGCGCGCACCGTTTGCCCGCCGCCGGCATGGCGCTCCACCGCCACGCCGATGCGGATCACGGCCGGCGGCGTGCTGGCGTATTCGCGCGTGAGCTTGAGGATGTCCTCGACCGGAATGCCCGTTTCCTCGGCCGCGAACTCGGGCGTGTACCGCGCCACCCGCTCGGCCAGCTCGTCGAAGCCGACGGTGTGCTGCGCGATGTAGTCGCGGTCCAGCCGGCCTTCCTTGATCAGGATGTGCGCCATGGCCAGCGCCAGTGCGCCGTCGGTGCCGGGGCGGATGGGGATGTGCCAGTCGGCCAGCCGCGCGGTGCGCGTGCGCACCGGGTCGATCACCACCAGCTTGGCGCCGTTCTTCCTGGCCTGCTCGATGAAGGGCCAGTGGTGCGAGTTGGTGCTGAGCGTGTTGCAGGCCCACAGGATGATGTAGCGCGCATGCACGAAGCTCTCGGGGTCCACGCCCGGCGTGTGGCCGATGGTCATCATGTAGGCGGTGCACGAGCCCGAGTCGCAGAAGGTGCGCTCGCACACGGTGGCGCCCAGCTTGTTGAACAGCGGATCGCCCACGTTCAGGCCGTTGAGGATGCCCTGCGTGCCCAGGTAGCTGTAGGGCAGGATGGCCTGCGGCCCGTCCTGCGCGATCACGTCCTGGAAGCGCGCGGCGATCTCGGCAATGGCTTCGTCCCAGCCGATGCGCTCGAACTGGCCGCTGCCCTTGGGGCCGGTGCGCCGCATGGGGTAGAGCAGGCGCTGGTCGCTGTAGACACGGTCCTGGTAGTTGTTGACCTTGACGCACAGCCGGCCGCGGGTGAAGGGATGGTCGGGATTGCCGCGCACGGCGATGGCCTTGCCATCTTCCACCGTGGTGATGAGGGAGCAGGTGTCGGGGCAGTCGTGCGGGCAGGCGCCCATCACGGTGGTGCGGGTCATGGGGTTCCTTTCGCTCGTCGGCGCATCGGTGGGATGCATCGAGTCTGGCGAGCCCGTGCCCTGAATCCCTTGTCCGGGTTTGCTCTGTTCTTGTCCCGCTCGGCCATGTCGACCATTGGCATGGAAACTGCGTGCGGCGCCCCCCGCCCACCGCCGCGGCGCATCGACAACCCCGCCAGCACCATGTTGGGACATTCGGTCGACAAGTACGTCAACAGCACGATGCACCAGACCTCCAACGCGCAGGGCTGGCGTCATGTGCTGGCCGAGCGCTGGAGCCATGCGGCGGGCGAGCTGCCGCGGCTGGTGCCGCGTGACACCGAGGTCGCCATCCAGCTTGGCGGCCACACCCGCGTGGACCGCCGGGGCGGCGGCCGGCGCGAGAACACCGTGGGGCGGCCGGGCACCATCTGGCTGTGCCCCGCCGGCATCGAAGAGGAATACATCAACGTGGTCGAGCCTATGGCCGACTGCCTGCACCTGTTCCTGCCGGCCCGGCCCTTCGCCGACACGGTGCAGCGCGAGTTCGACATCGACCCTGCGCGCGCCGTGCTGCGCTACCAGACCATCGAGCACGATCCCTTCGTGGCGGCCGTCGCGCAGCAGATCGTGGCCGAGCTGGACCAGGAGTCGGGCGCCGGCCGGCTATTGGTGGAAAGCCTGTCGGTGGCGCTCAGCGCCCACCTGCTGCGCCACTATGCCGAGGAAGGGCCCGCCCGGCCGTTGGTAGAGAAGGCGGCGCGCCCGATGGACAGCCGACGGCTGGCCCGGGTGCTCGATGCCATCGATGCGAGGCTGGACCTGGAGCTCAGCGTGGCCGAGCTGGCCGAGGTCGCCTGCATGAGCGTGGGCCACTTCACCCGCAGCTTCCGCGCCGCGACCGGCCAGCCGCCCCATGCCTTCGTCGCCGAGCGGCGCATCGCGCGGGCCAAGGCCTGGCTGCGCGAACGCGAATGCCCCATTGAGGAGATCGCCTATGCGGCGGGCTTCTCCACGGCCGCGAGCTTCTCCAAGGCCTTCCGCCGCGCCACGGGCTGCACGCCGCGGGAGTACCGGCTGCTCGGCCGGCGCTGAGCTGCGCCGGGCGGATGGCTCAGGCGGTGGCGAGCTGACGCGCTCCGGGCACCGGGTCTTCGTCCCACCCCTTCCACCGCCGCAGCCACCGCACGAAGCGCGGCAGCCCCTCCGCCAGCGGCGTGACCGCCCAGGGGCCGATGGCCGCCTCCAGCCGAGACGGGTCGGCGCAGGTGAGCGCGACATCGCCCACTGGCCGCGGCGCGAAGTTCACCACGGCGCGGCGGCCCAGCGCCGCTTCGAGCTGCGCCACGAAGTCGACGACGCGCACCGGCTGTCGGTGGCCGAGGTTGAACACCTCGCAGGGCACGCCCTCCGCATCGGGCACCGGCGGGCCGCGCCGCACCAGGCGCAGCAGCGCATCCACCACGTCATCGATGCAGGTGAAGTCGCGCTGCAGCAGGCCGTGGCCATACAGCGTGATCGGCCGGCCCGCCTGGATGGCTTCGGCAAAGCCCCAGTAGGCCATGTCGGGCCGGCCCCAGGGCCCGTACACCGTGAAGAAGCGCAGGCTGGTGGCCGGCAGGCCGTGCACGGCCGCCGTGGCATGGGCCATCAGCTCGTTGGCCTTCTTGGTGGCGGCATAGAAGGAGGCCGGCGCATCGGTGCTGTCCTGCTCGCGGAAGGGCGCGTCGGCCCGCTGGCCATACACGCTCGATGAGCTGGCGTGGAGCAGGTGGCGGACGCCGTTCAACCGGCAGGCCTCCAGCACCGAGGCGAAGCCCACCAGGTTGGCCGTGGCGTACTCCAGCGGCCGCTGCACCGAATGGCGCACGCCGGCCTGCGCGGCCAGGTGCAGCACCACCTCGCAGCGGTGGCGGGCCCAGAAGGCCTGGGTGGCGGACACGTCCGACAGGTCCAGCGGCGCCACCTCCACGCCCAGCGGCGCCAGCAGGGCCTGGACGCGGGCGTGCTTGAGCCGCGGGTCGTAATAGCTGTTGAAGCTGTCGCAGCCCACGACGCGGTGGCCGGCCCGCGCCAGGGCCGCCGCGGCATGGGCGCCGATGAAGCCGGCAGCGCCGGTCACGAGCACGGAGGTCATGGGCCGCAATGTGACGCCGCCACAAGTCAGCCATGTGGCATTCAGCTTTCCGTCGCACCGCTGACATGGAGCCTGCCTACCGTCATGCCGTCCGCGTTGACCGTTGCCCCGCTGCGCCATGTCCTCGAACACGAATTCCGTCTCCCCAGCGTCTCCGGCGCCACCGATGCGCCGGCTGTCCTTCGCGGTGGCGGCCCTGCTGCTCGGCGCGCTGCTGCTGCGCCTGACCGAGGCCGACCTGCCGCTCTTTCGTGGGCTCAATGCGCTGGCGGCTGCGCTGCCCGACACGCTCTGGTCGGGCCTGAGCGTGCTGGGGCTGGGCCTGTCCATCGGGCTGGTCGGCCTGGCGCTGTCGCCGGGCCGCGAGCGTGGGGCGATGCGGCTCATCAACGCGCTGATGTGGGCCTTTCCGCTGGGCGGGCTGCTGTCCCATGTGCCCAAGCGCGTGTTCGTGCAGCTGCGCCCGCCGGGCGTGCTGCCGCCGGAACAGCTGCATGTGATCGGCGATCCGCTGGTGCACCTGGCCATGCCCTCGGGTCATGCACTGGCGGCCTTCGCCTTCGTCTGGGTGCTGCTGCACACGCGCCAGTGCACCGCGGCGCAGCGCGCGCTGCTGTGGGGCACGGCCGCGGCGGTGGGGCTGTCGCGCATCGCGGTGGGCGCGCACTGGCCCAGCGATGTGCTGGCGGGCGCGGCACTGGGCCTGGTGGCGGCGGCGCTCAGCCTGCGGGCGGCGCAGCGCTGGGACCTCAGCGGCCTGCTCACGCGGCGCCGGGCCCAGGCGGGGATGGCCCTGGTGCAGGTGGGTGCGGGCCTGGCCATGCTCTGGACGACGACCGGCTATCCGCTGGGCGCGCCGCTGCAGTGGGCCCTAGGCCTGGCCGGCGTGGCCGGTGGCCTGCTGCGCCTGCGCTGGGTGGCGGTGCCTGCCGTGTCGGGGCGCCGCTCCGGCTGGATGGCGGAACGGGCGGGGTGAGCCCCATGCCGCTGCGTGCCGGTTCCGCGATTCGCCGAGCGATGCAGGCCCTGTCGGCGCTGGTTGCGCTGCTGCTGCTGGCCTGGCTGCTCAGTGACGTGGATGCCCGCGCCTTGGCCGGCACCGCTCGGCGCATGCCGGCCGCGACCTGGGCCCTGGCGCTGGCGGGCGTGCTGGCCACCTACGGGCTGCGTGCAGCACGGCTGCATGCCGAATGGCGCGCCCGCACCGGCGCGCGCTTCGTCGACTGCCTGGTGCTGTTCGCCTGGCACAACGCGGCCGTGTCGCTGCTGCCGCTGCGCACCGGCGAGGCGGGCTATGCCTGGTGGCTGCACCGCCGCTGGCAGGTGCCGCTGGCCCAGTCGCTGCCCAGCCTGCTGTGGCTGCGCCTGCAGGACGCGGCCGTGCTGGGCACGATGGTGCTGGCGCTGCTGGTGTCGCCGGCCCTGGCGCTGGCCGCCGTCGCCGCGCTGGTCCTGTTGACGGCCGTGGTGCTGCGCAGTGGCTGGGTCGGGCGCGTGGGCGACGTGATCGAGGCCGACGGCGCGCCCCGGCTGCAGCGCCTGCTGCAGGGGCTGTATGGGGGCCGGGGCGGCTGGCGCTCCTGGGTCTTCTGCGCGGCCAACTGGGCCATCAAGCTGGGCGTCTCGGCCCTGCTGCTGCATGCGGCGGGGCTGCATCCTGCCGCGCTCGGCTGGTGTGGCGCGGCCGGGGCCGAGGCCGGTGCGGCCCTGCCGCTGCAGGCGCCCGCCGGGCTGGGCGTGTTCGAGGCCGGCGCGTTGGCGGGCGTGCATGCCTGTGCCGCTGGCGCGGGGCCGGTGGACGCAGGCGCCGTCATCGGCGCCGCCCTGCTGGTGCATGCCCTCTGGCTGCTAGTGAGCGTGGGCGCAGCGCTGCTCGTGCTGGCGGCGCGCCGCGGCTTTGCAGCGCCTGCTCGGGCGCTGTCGTGAATCCCAACCCTTGCCCTGCCATGGACCGCACCGACCCCACCCATCTGCTCGCGCGCGACACCGCGCTGATGCCGCCGCACCGGCTTTCCGTCGTCGTGCCCATGTACAACGAGGTCGAGAACGCCGCCGCCCTGGTCGACGCCGTGCAGGCGGCGCTGGCCCATTACCCCGCGCCCTGGGAGCTGATCGT
This sequence comes from Pseudacidovorax intermedius, assembly GCF_003350475.1. Lineage (GTDB taxonomy): Bacteria > Pseudomonadota > Gammaproteobacteria > Burkholderiales > Burkholderiaceae_C > Xenophilus > Xenophilus intermedius. The sequence goes on along the minus strand of NZ_QQAV01000003.1, from coordinate 230,652 downwards.
GGTCGACGACGGCAGCCAGGACGGCACCGGCCCCGCGCTGGAGCGCCGCGCCGCCGAGCTGGGCCCGCATGTGCGCGTGCTGCGCCTGGCGCGCAACTTCCGGCAGACGGCCGCCATGCAGGCGGGCATCGACGCGGCGCGCGGCGACGTCATCGTCACGCTCGACGGCGACCTGCAGAACGATCCGCGCGACATCCCGCGCCTGGTGCGCCGCCTGCTGGCCGAGGACCTGGACATCGTGGCCGGCTGGCGCCGCGACCGGCAGGATGGGCTCTGGCTGCGCAAGCTGCCTTCGCACCTGGCCAACCGGCTGATCCGCCGCGTGACCGGCCTGGACTTCGAGGACCTGGGCTGCAGCCTCAAGGCCTTCCGCGCCGAGACGCTGCGCGAGGTGCGGCTGTATGGCGAGATGCACCGCTTCATCCCCGCGTGGCTGGCGACCGTGACCTCGCCCGCGCGCATGGCGCAGGAGCCGGTGGCGCACCATCCGCGCCGTGCGGGCCAGTCCAAGTACGGCCTCTCGCGCACGCTGCGGGTGGTGGTGGATCTGCTGGCCATCACCTTCTTCATGCGCTTCGCGGCGCGGCCGGGGCACTTCTTCGGCGTGCTGGGGCTGTCGGTGGGCGGGGCGGGCGCGCTCATCCTGACGTACCTGGCGGCACTCAAGCTGGCGGGCCACGACATCGGTGGCCGGCCACTGCTGTCGCTGGGCTTCTTCTGCCTGCTGGGCGGGCTGCAGCTGCTGATGACGGGCGTGCTGGCGGAGCTGGTCACCCGCATCTACTACGGCGGCCAGCACGGCTCGCCCTATGTGCTGCGGCGCGGGCAGGCCGAGGCACCGCCGGCCGCCGAGGGCTGGTGCACCGGGAGCGCCGATGCGCGTGGCTGAGTTCATCGCGACGCGGCCCGCCGACGAGCGCCGGACGATGGCGCTGTGGGCCCTGGCCATGGGCCTGGTCGCGCTGCTGGGCCTGGGGCTGGCGCCGCTGTTCGACGTGGACGAAGGCGCCTTCTCCGAGGCCACGCGCGAGATGCTGGCCAGCGGCGACTGGGGCCACACCACGCTGAACGGCGAGCCGCGCTTCGACAAGCCCATCCTCATCTACTGGCTGCAGGCGGCGAGCGTGCAGCTTTTCGGCCTGAACGAGGCGGCCCTGCGCCTGCCCTCGGGCCTCGCCACCTGGGCCTGGATGCTGGCCGTGGCGGCCTTCGCCTGGCCGCGCTGGGGCCAGCGTGCCGCCATGCTGGCCGGCACGGTGCTGGGCACCAGCGCGGGCGTGCTGCTGATCGGCCGCGCAGCCACGGCCGATGCGCTGCTCAACCTGTGGCTCGCGCTCACGGCGCTGGAGCTGTGGCGCCATGCCGAAGGCGAGGGCGATGCGCGTGGGGCCTTGAGACGAGCCGCGCTGTGGTGCGGCCTGGGCGTGCTCACCAAGGGCCCCGTGGCGCTGCTGGTGCCGGGTGCGGCGCTGCTGCTGTGGATGGCCTTCTCGGGCCGTGCGCAGCTGGCGGCACGGCTGCGGGCACTGCTGGGCGACGGCTGGGCGTGGCTCATCTTCGCGGCCGTCGCGTTGCCCTGGTATGCCTACGCGCTGCACCGGCATGGCATGGCCTTCGTCGACGGCTTCCTGTTGCGCCACAACCTGCAGCGCTACGGCGGATCGCTGGAAGGCCATGGCGGCAGCCTGCTGTATTACGTCGTGCTGCTGCCCCTGCTGATGCTGCCGTGGACGCCGCTGCTGGTGCCGCTGCTGGCCCGCCTGCGCGCCACCTGGCGCGAGCCGCTGGGCCGCTACCTGCTGCTGTGGGCAGGCTTCGTGCTGGTCTTCTTCAGCTTCTCGGGCACCAAGCTGCCGCACTATGTGCTGTACGGCTTCACGCCGGTGGCGCTGCTCGCGGGGCGCGAGGCGGCGCGCTGGCTGGAGAGCGCGGGCGGCGCGCGCTGGGGACTGCGCATGCAGGCGGGCCTGCTGGCGATCTGGCCGGCCGCCGCCGTTGCGGTGACGGCCTGGATCGCCCTGCATACCGCGGGCATCGCCAACCCGCTGTATCGCGCGCTCATCGGCCAGCCGGCTGCGCTGGCGCCGCTGGGCGCCGCTGCCCTGGTGGCGGTGATAGGCGTGGCGATGCTGGTGAATCTGCGGCGGCTGCCGGCCTCTGCGCGATGGAGCGCGGCGGGCGTGGTGATGGCCCTCGTGATGACGCTGGCCGTGGTGCCCTGGTGGGGCCGGCAGCTGCAGGCGCCGGTGCGCGAGGCCGGCCAGCGGGCCGCGGCCGTGCTGGCGCAGACCGCGCCCCCCGCCGGCGCGACGCTGGTGCAGTGGGGCCTGCACCTGCCCAGCGTGGCCGTCTATGCCCGGCGCGAGGCGCCGCGGCGCCCGCCCCGGCCGGGCGACCTGGCCCTGGCGCGCGAGGACCAGATCGACAGCCTGGCCTCACAGCTCGCCGCCTTGCCGGCGGGCCGCCGACCGCCCGGTGCGGACGGCACGCTGCCCACCTGGCAGCCGCTGATGCGCATGGGCGGCATGGTGCTGCTGCGATGGAACGGCGCGCCATGAGTCCGCGCCAGGCCGCCTGGCTGGGCTGGCTGGCCGCCGTGCTGCTGTGCGGCCTGGTCTTTCGCACCTGGCCGGTGCTGGACCTGGCCGCGTCCGCGCCCTTCTACCTGCCGCAGATTCCCACCGGCTTCATCGGCAACCTGTACCACGGGGTGCTGGACCTCTGGCGGCTGGTGCCGCAGGTCGGTCGCGTGCTCGGCGTGGCGGGCCTGCTGGTGCTGCTGGTGCCCGCGCGCCGCATTCCCTGCGGCGCGGCGCGGCGCTGGCGTGGCCGGCTGCTGGCCGCCGTGGCGTTGCTGATGCTGGGCGTGTGCCTCGTCGTCAACCAGGGCCTGAAGGAGCATGTGGGCCGTCCGCGGCCGCAACAGGTCAAGCCCTTCGGCGGCCCCAGCGACTATGTGCCGGTGGGCAGCCTCTCGCGGGCCTGCGAGCGCAACTGCTCCTTCGTCAGCGGCCATGCGGCCACCGGCTTCGTGATCGCGGGCTTCGGCCTGTGGGGCGTGCGGCGGGTGCGCCGGCGCTGGTGGGCGGCTGGCGCGCTGCTGTGCCTGCTCCTGGGCGCGGCGCGTGTGGCGCAGGGCGGGCACTTTGCCAGCGACGTGGTCTTCAGCCTGCTGGTGATGACCGGCGTGGCGATGGCCGTGCGCTCGGCGATGGTGCAGTGGCGTGGCCTGCGACGGCGCCTCGCGCTACGGCAGGCCGTGCGCCCGATCGTGCCGTCAGGCTTCGGGTTGCCAGCCCGGCCGATCATGGCGCGGTCATGAGCACCGTCCTTCGCTTCCTGCCCGAGCTGGGCCACTGGATCACCCACAACCTCGATGCCGGCGCGCCGCCCGATGGTCTGGTCGACGCGATGGTGGGCCAGGGCATGGCGGCCGGTGCGGCGCGGGCCATCGTCGCGGCCTTCGTGGACGCCCGCCAACGAGGAGTGGCCCCGCCGGTGGACAGCGTGGCCCTGCCGGACGACGAGTCGGCACGGCCCTTCATCGCCCGGCCGCGACTGGCGCCGGGCCACCGCATCGCCGCGGTGGACCGCGAGGTCACCGTCCACGCGCGCGGTCGCGATCCCGTGTGGGCCGCGCTGGGCCCGGTGCTGGATGCCGACGAATGCCGTGCCCTCATCGACATGGCACGCCCGCGGCTGCGGCCGTCCACGCTCGTCGATCCGATGAGCGGCCGGGACGTGGTCAGCGAGCACCGCACCAGCTGGGGCATGTTCTTCCGCCTGGGCGAGAACGACCTGGTGGCGCGGCTCGACCGTCGCCTGTCGGCGCTGATGAACCTGCCGCTGGAGAACGGCGAGGGCCTCCAGGTGCTGCACTATCCCGCCGGTGCGGGCAGCGAACCGCACCACGACTACCTGGCGCCCACCAATGCCGCCAACCGCGAGTCGGTGGCGCGCAGCGGCCAGCGCGTGAGCACGCTGGTGACCTACCTCAACGACGTGCCGGCGGGCGGCCAGACCGTGTTTCCCCACCTGGGACTGGCCTTTTCGCCCGTGCAGGGCCATGCCTGCTACTTCGAGTACGGCGACGGCCAGGGCGGCGTGGACCCGCGCTGCCTGCATGCCAGCAGCCCCGTGGAGCAGGGCGAGAAGTGGGTCGTCACCAAGTGGATGCGCGAGCGCCGCTTCGTGAGTGCGGGCGAGGCGCTGGGAGGCTGAGCGCTTGCGTCAGTCCCCGCCAAAGAGGTCGCGGGTGTAGACACGGTCCTGCACGTCCTGCAGTTCTGGCGTGCTGCGATTGGCCACGATCAGCGCAGCCTCGCGCTTGAACTGCGCCAGATCCCGCACCACCGGCGAGCCGAAGAACTGGTCGTCGGCGAGCGTGGGCTCGTACACGATCACCGGCACGCCCTTGGCCTTGATGCGCTTCATGATGCCCTGCACGCTGCTGGTGCGGAAGTTGTCCGAGCCGGCCTTCATGGTCAGCCGGTAGATGCCAACCGTGCGCGTGGCGCCGTTCATGCGGGCCAGGATGTCGCGCGCCAGGAAGTCCTTGCGCGTGGTGTTGGCGGTGACGATGGCCCGGATCAGGTTCTGCGGCACGTCGGCATAGTTGGCCAGCAGCTGCTGCGTGTCCTTGGGCAGGCAGTAGCCGCCGTAGCCGAAGCTGGGGTTGTTGTAGTGCAGGCCGATGCGCGGATCGAGCCCCACGCCGGTGATGATCTGCCGCGGGTCCAGTCCGTGGCTGAGGGCGTAGGTGTCCAGCTCGTTGAAGAAGGCCACGCGCATGGCCAGGCAGGTGTTGGCGAAGAGCTTGATCGCCTCGGCCTCGGTGCTGCCGGTGAGCAGCAGCGGCACTTCGGCCGCGAGGGCACCTTCGCGCAGAAGGCCGGCCACGCGCTGGCCGCGCGGGCCGGTGTCGCCCACCACGATGCGGCTGGGGTGCAGGCTGTCGTGCAGCGCGCGGCCCTCGCGCAGGAACTCCGGCGCGAACACGATGGCCTCGTGGCCCAGGCGCGCGCGCAACGCCCGCGTGTGGCCCACGGGCACGGTGGAGCGGATGACCACCAGCGCCTGGGGCGCCCAGGCCAGCGCATCGGCCGTCACGGCGTCCACGCTGCGGGTGTCGAAATGGTTGGCCACCGGGTCGTAGTCGGTGGGCGTGGCGACGATCACCAGCTCGGCGCCGTCGTAGGCCAGGTTGCGGTCCAGCGTGGCGCTGAGGTCCAGGCCGCCGCCGGCCAGCTGCGCCTGCAGCTCGGCGTCGACGATGGGGCTCAGGCCGGCGCGCAGGGCCTCGACCTTGCGCGCATCGGTGTCCAGCACCACCACATGGTGCCGGCGCGCCAGCATCACGGCATTGGCCAGGCCGACGTAGCCGGCGCCGACGACGGCGATCTTCATGGCGGAGGCTCCGCGGTGGCGATCAGGCAGTGGTGGCCGCGGCCACGGCCACGGCGGTGGGCCCGCTGCCCTGTGCGGCCCCGCCGTTGCCGGCGCGGTCGTCATCGACTGCGGCCGTGCCCTCGGCAGCGATGCGTTCGGCGGCGGCCAGCGCGACGGACTTGTCGCCACGCCGCGGCGCCAGCGCCTGCAGCATCTGCCGCGTGGCCGCCGGCCAGCTGTAGCGCTCGGCAAAGCGGCGCACGCCCTCGCGCGGCTTGTGCAGCGCGGCCAGGCAGGCGGCGCGCAGGTCCTCGTCGAGAACGCCGCCGGGCGAAGCCATGCCCACCACGTCGATGGGGCCTGGAACCGGGTAGGCGGCCACCGGCGTGCCGCAGGCCATCGACTCGGCCATCACCAGCCCGAAGGTGTCGGTGACGCTGGGGAAGACGGTCACGTCGGCCGTGCGGTAGAGGCTGGCCAGCGCCTCCACGTCCAGCAGGCCCAGCCAGCGGGCCTCGGGGAAGCGGGCCTTCAGCTTGGCCAGCGCCGGGCCTTCGCCGGCCACCCATTTCTGGCCGGGCAGGTCGAGTTCGAGGAATTTGTGCACCTGCTTTTCCACCGCGATGCGGCCCACGTACAGGAAGACGGGCTCGGCCGGTCGCTCCATGCGCGGGCCCTCGGGATGCATGGCCGCCAGGTTGACGCCGCGCGACCACAGCCGCGCCTGCGTGAAGCCGCGCTGCTTCAGGTCGTCCACGATGGCGGGCGTGGGCGCCAGCGTGGCCCGTGCCGCGTTGTGGAAGCGGCGCAGCACCGCATAGCTCCAGGCCAGCGGCAGGCGCACGCGGGCGTGCATGTATTCCGGAAAGCGGCTGTGGTAGGCCGTGGTGAAGGGCCAGCCGCGCGACAGGGCGATGCTGCGCGCCGCCCAGCCCAGCGGGCCTTCGGTGGCGATGTGCAGGCAGTCGGGGTCGATGGCGTCGATGCGGCGAGCCACGCCGGCGCGCGAGGTCAGCGCCAGCGAGATCTCCGGGTACGTGGGGCAGGGCACCGACCGGAAGTCCAGCGGCGAGAGCACATGCACCTCCACGCCCAGGCGCTGCAGCTCGCGGCGCGTCATCTTGAGTGTGCGCACGACGCCGTTGACCTGGGGTTCCCAGGCATCCGAGACGATCAGCAGTTTCATGGCAGGTCCCTGGTGGAAGAGGTGACGGACAGAGAGGGGGCGTGGGGCGCGCTGGCGCAATGAGGCCGTGCTGCGCTGCGCCGTGCATACAGGCCCGCGGCCAGAAGCGTGCCCAGCGCCACGCAGGCGCCCAGTGCGCTCGTGAGCAGGGCGATGGACTGGTCCAGGCCGAGCAGGGCGGCATAGACGCCCAGCATCAGCAGCACGCCCAGGTTCTCGTTGAAGTTCTGCACGGCGATGGATTCGCCCGGCCGCAGCAGCACATGGCCGCGGTGCTGCAGCAGCGCGTTCATCGGCACCACCAGCAGGCCGGCCAGGGCGCCGATCAACGTGAGCAGGACGACGGCCACGGGCAGCGTGTCCACGCCCACCATCAACGGCACGCCGGCGCCCATCAGCACGCCCAGCGGAAGCACGCGGATGGCTTGGTGCAGACGAACGAGGCGCCCGGCCAGCGCCGCGCCCGCCACGATGCCCAGCGCCACCACGGCCTGCAGGTAGGCCGCCTGGTCCAGGCCCAGGTCCAGCGCGTCCTGCGCCCAGGCCAGCACCACCAGCTGCAGCGTGGCGCCCGCGCCCCAGAAGAGCGTGGTGATGGCCAGCGACAGCCCGCCCTGCGGATCGCGCCACAGCGTGGCGTTGGCGTTGGCGAAACGGCCCACCAGCGCGGCCGGCGCCCAGCCCACGCCACTGCCGTGCGACACGCCGCGCGGGATCAGCAGGTTGAGCAGGCCTGCCAGCGCGTAGGTGGCCAGCACCACGGCCAGGGCCGTGTCCACGCCCGGCATGCGCGCGCTGACGAGCAGGCCGCCGAAGCCCGTGCCCAGCACGATGGCGCACACGGTGCTGACCTCGATCCAGCCATTGGCGCGCACCAGCATCGCGGGCGGCACCTGCTCGGTGATCAGTCCGTACTTGGCCGGCGAATAGACCGCGGCCCCGAGCCCTGCCAGCGCAAAGGCGAGCAGGGGGTGCAGCCCCAGCACCATGCCGCAGGCCGCGCCCGCCTTGAGCAGGTTGGCGGCCAGCATGACCAGGGCCTTGGGCCAGCGGTCGGCCAGCGCGCCCACCCAGGGCGCGAGCAGCACATAGGCCAGCGTGAAGCAGAACTTGAGCATGGGCGCCATCCACACCGGCGCGCCCATCGCCATCAGCTGCGCGATGGCGATGACCAGCAGCGCGTTGTCGGCCAGGCCCGAGAAGAACTGTGCGGCCAGCAGCCAGTGCATGCCGCGGTTCACGCGTGGTTCCGGCTCGTGCTGTGCATGGCCGGCATTGGAGGCGGCGAACGTGTCGCTGCGGTGACGGTGGGGTGGGGCGCTGTCTATGCTCGGGGCATGTCCGACGCTTCCGCTTTGCCTGCCTCGCCGACTTCGCCACCTGCTGCCCACTGGCGGCCGATGCAACGCCAGGATCTGCCCGCCGTGCTGCAGATCGCGGCCGAGGTCCATCCCGACTATCCGGAGGACGAAGCCGTCTTCGCCGAGCGCCTGACCCTCTTCGCCGGTGGCTGCCTGTGCCTGGCCACGCGCGAAGGCACGCTCGCCGGCTATGTGCTGAGCCATCCCTGGCAGGCCGATGCGCCGCCGGCGCTGGACACGCTGCTGCAGCGCCTGCCGAAGCCCGCCCCGGCCTACTACCTGCACGACATGGCACTGCTGCCCGCCGCCCGCGGCCTGGGGGCGGCCGGGCGCGCCATGCCGCTATTGGCTGCGCAGGCCGTGGCGGCCGGCTGCCGCGAGATGGCACTGGTGGCCGTCAACGGCTCGGCCGGCTTCTGGGCGCGGCAGGGCTTCCGGGTGCGCGAGGTGCCCACGCTGGCGGCCAAGCTGGCCAGCTACGACGCGGCCGCGCGCTTCATGGTCCGGCCGCTGTAGTCTGACGACGCCGCGCGGATCGCCCGCGTTCACGGGTGGCCGCGCGCTGCCATCCGGTGGCACCCTGCCTTCAGCCGCCCTCGCGCAGTGGCACCGCAGCAGCGGGGCCGGCGGCGCCGTCATGGCGCCGTCCCAGCCAGCACAGCAGCGGCAGCATGAGTGCCCATTCGACCGCCAGCCAGCCCAGGGCCAGCGGCGCATCGACGAACTGCGCGCCGCCCAGCCGCACGCCCGACGAGAAGGCGAGCGGCCCCGCCACCGCACCCAGCAGTGCCGCCAGCACGGGCCGGCCGTGCAGCCAGCGCAGCGTGAGGTTGATGGAGGTGGCGAAGGCGGCCCACAGGCCGCTCAGCCAGAAGGGCGGCAGCGCCGCCGTCCACTGGCCACTGGGGTAGGCCACGGCGCCCAGCAGCACCGGGCCGGCATCGGCCAGCGTGCCCAGCAGCACGGCGTAGAGCACCAGCCGCGCCTCGGGCTGCGCGCGCCGGGCCGTGCACAGGTGCCAGGCCAGTCCGGCCACCAGCGGCAGGCAGCCCAGCATCGGCCAGCCGTGCGCCGCGCCCAGCACGGCGGCGAACCAGGCGATCTGCGTCCAGGCGAAGTTGGCCCACAGCAGCCGGCGCGGCGGCAAGGGTGCCACGGCTTTCGCTGCTGCGCTCTGGCTGGGGGAGGGAGGGGATGCTTGGGTGGCCATGTCGCTTCTACGGCGCGTGCAGCGGGTTGGATGAGAGACAACCGTGCCTGCAGGTGCGGCTTGCTCAGCGCGGCGATCTGCGCAACCGTTGGATGAGGAACGCTTCAAGAAGCTCCACCGCCCTGCGTCCTGGCAAGGGCGCGGCCGCCAGCCAGACTTCGCATTCCGGCATGGCGGGCATGCCCTCACGTCCGCCCAGCACCTTGAGCCGCTTCGAGATCGTGGCCTCGCGGAACACGCCGATGGCGATGCCCGCGCGCACCGCCGCTTCGAGCCCCGTGACCGTGGTGCTCGTGTAGGCGATCCGCCACGCGATGCCCGCCCGGTCGAGCGCATGCGTCGCCCAGTCACGCAGCATCGCGCCCTCGGGATTGAGCGCGAGCGGCAACGGGCGTTGCAGATGGGTGGTCGAGCCTGGCGTCGATGCCCACACCACGCGCGACTTCGACAGGCGTCGACCCTCCCCCGAGCCGACCGGCCCGATGCCCACCACAAGGTCATAGCGCGCACCCAGTTCCGCGTGCATGAGCGATGACACGCCGTGCTCCAGCTCGACATGGATCCTCGGATACAGGCGGCAGAACTCCGCGATCAGCGCCGGCAGCACGCGCGTGGCGTAGTGCTCGATGGCACCGATGCGGATGCTTCCCGACACCTCGGCGATGTCGATGTCGTTGAAAAGCTGGTCGTTCAGTCCGAGCATCTGCCGCGCCAGCGGCAGCAGTTGAAGGCCCTCGGGCGTGGCGTTCAGCCGCCGCTTGCTGCGGTCAACCAATTGGACGCCGAGCTGATCTTCCAGCCGCTTCAGCTGCATGCTGACCGCCGATTGCGTGCGCGACAGCGCCTTGGCGGCCGTGGTGAAGCTGCCGACGCGCAGCAAGGTGTCGAACACGCGCAGCAGGTCGATGTCGACGGTGTGGCTGCGGGGCGTGCGCGGTGGGGTGGGTGGCGGCATGGCGTTGTCTCCTCCAGGTCATCACGAAGCGTGATGCGAAGAATGACGAAGTATCACGCTCGCCGCGGTGCGCCGGCTCAAGAATGGGGGGAACGACAAACGCGGACAGACCGGAGACACGCATGCAAGCCCCTATCGACTTCTCATCCCGACGGCGCCATCTGCTGCGCGGTGCGCTCGCAGCGTCGCTGGCGCCGGCCCTCGCGCACGCAAGCTCTGCATGGCCTCAGAAGCCTTTGCGCCTGATCGTCGGCTTTCCGCCAGGCTCGTCGCCCGACGCGCTGGCGCGCCTGATCGCCGATCCCCTCGGTCAGGCCCTCGGCCAACCGGTGGTCGTCGACAACAAGGTCGGCGCCACCGGCAGCATCGGCGTTACCGCGGTGGCGCGGGCAACGGACGGGCACACCATCGGTCTCACCGGCAACGGTCCGCTCACCACCGCCAAGGCGCTGACGCCTTCCACCCCCTACGACGTGGCGCGCGACCTGCGCCCCATCTCGCTCGTCGCGAGCAGTCCCTTCGTGCTCGTGGGCAGCAATGCGATGCCGGCGACTGATCTGCGCGGCTTTCTCGACTTTGCGAAGGCCCGGGGTGACAAGCTCAGCTATGGGTCCATCGGGCCAGGCTCGGGTTCGCACCTGACCATGGAGCTGCTCAAGGCCCACACCGGCATCCGCGCGGTGCATGTGCCCTTCCCGGGCTTTCCGCAGGTCGCGACGGCGCTCATGGGCCAGCAGATCGACCTGGCGTTCATGATTCCCTCCATCGCCGTGCCGCAGGCGAAGAACGGGCGCCTGCGGCTCTACGGAATCAGCTCGGCCCAGCCTTCTCCGGGCGCGGGCGATGTGCCGCCGATCCAGTCGGCGCTCGACGCCTCGGGCGGCGCGTTCGACGTGACTTCGTGGAACGCCATCTTCGGGCCGGCCGGCATGCCCGCGTCCGTGGCAGACCGCCTGTCGGAGGAGATCGCCCGGATCCTGCGCACCCCCGCGGTGAAGCAGGGCCTGCAGGACCAGGGCTGGCTGGCCATCGGCAGTGCGCCCGATGTGCTCGCCCGTCAGATCGTGGAGGACACCGGAATGTGGGGCCGCGTGATCAAGCTGACCGGCGCACGCAACGAATAAGGAGCGGACATGCAACGCAGAGATCTCTTCGCTGCCGGCCTGGCCGCAGCCAGCCTCACCGGCCCGCTGCGCGCTTCGGCGCGCTCGGATTCACCCCCCTTCGTCCTCGTGCATGGGGCCTGGCACGGCGGCTGGTGCTGGAAGCACGTGGCTGCCTCGCTGCGCGCCGCGGGACATCTGGTGTTCACGCCGACGCTCACGGGGCTCGGCGAGCGCCGGCACCTCCTGTCGCCCCAGGTCAACCTCGACACGCACATCGACGACATCGTCAATCTCCTCGAGTACGAGGAGCTGGAAGACGTGGTGCTGGTGGGTCACAGCTACGCCGGCATCGTCATCTCCGGCGTCGCCGATCGTGCGCGCGCCCGGCTGAGGCAGCTGGTGTTCCTGGATTCGCTGCTGCTCGAATCCGGCAAGAGCCTGTTCTCGGACTTCCCGCAGTCCGTGGTCGACCAGCGTCTGAAGACCATCCGTGAGACCGGTGCCGGCGTGGGCGCCGCGCCTGCGCTGCCGCCGTCGGCATTCGGGGTCACGGCTGCGGCAGATGCAGCATGGGTCCAGCGCCGCATGACGCCGCAACCCGTGGGCACCTACCTGCAGCCGCTGCAGCTCAAGTCCTCCTTGGGCAACGGCCTGCCAAAGACCTACATCGAATGCACCGCCGATCCGATCGCCACGCTGGAGCCGACCAAGGCCCGCGTCCGCGCGGACGCGGGCTGGCAGACGCGAAAGCTCGCGACAGGCCATGACGCTATGGTGACCGCACCCGGGCCCTTGAGCGCGCTCCTTCGCGAACTGGCCGCCTGACATCCACTTCTCCTTCTCGAAAGCTGCACGATGGGAACCCTCACCGCGGAAGACCGCCACTTCTTCCAATCCGACGTCAACCTGCGCCAGAGCCAGCGCACGCAGCGGGCGCCGCAAGGCCACATTGCCGAGGCCGCACGGCACACGCCGGTGCACACCCGCTGCGATGTGCTGGTGCTGGGCGGCGGCCCGTCCGGCGTCGCGGCGGCAGTTGCCGCTGCGCGTTCCGGCGCGCGGGTGGTGCTGCTCGAACGCTACAACCACCTTGGCGGCCTCTCCACCGGCGGCCTCGTGATCTGGATCGACCGGATGAGCGACTGGCAGGGCGAGCCGGTGATCCAGGGGCTTGCCGCCGAGATCATGGAGCGGCTGGGTGCCGATGCCGTCGCGGGGCCGCCGCGAGAGGCATGGGGATCGAAGGATCCGGACCAGGCCGCGCATTGGGCGCTGCGCACCGCGGCCTTCCACGGCGTGGTCACCCATTCGCCGACCATCGATCCCGAGAGGCTGAAGGGCGTGTACCACGAGATGGTGCGCGAGGCGGGCGTCGACCTGATCCTGCACGCCTGGATGGTCGCGCCGGTGGTCGAAGATGGCCGCGTGACCGGCGCCATCTTCGAGAGCAAGCAGGGCCGCCGCGCCATCCTGGCGCACGTGGTCGTCGACACGACGGGCGAGGGCGACCTCTATGCCGCGGCCGGTGCGGCCTACGACTCGGACATCGACGCGCGCGAGATCCATCACTGCATCAACACCTCCTGGCTGTTCGCGGGCGTGGACATGCAGCGCTGGCTCGAATTCCGCGCCCACGAGCCCGAGGCCTTTGCCGCGTTCATGGCGCGCGGCCGCGAGACGGTCGGCAGCTTCGAGAAGCCCCTCGTGTCGTGGCGCAACGACGTTGCCACCTTCCTCGGCCCGCGCAAGGCGGGCTTCAGCGCGCTCGATGTCGACGACATGACGCAGGTCGAATGGGAATCGCGCCGGAGCATGGAAGACCATCTGGCGTTCTACCGCGCACATGCACCGGGTTTCGAGCGCGCCTGGATCATGCTCATGGCACCGCAGATCGGCACACGGCACGGACGCCGGCTGGTGGGCGTGAAGCGGGTGCTTCGCGGTACGTGGGACGCCGGTGCCATCGAGCCCGACGAGATCGGCATCAGCCCCAGTCCGTCGCCGCGCTTTCCCAACATCTCCGTGCCCTACGGTGCGCTCGTGCCCGAGACGCTGGACGGCGTGCTGGCGGCGGGCAAGCACATCGCGTGCGATGCGAACTCCCACGGCTTCCTGCGGGAGATTCCCCAGTGCTGGCTCACTGGCCAGGCCGCCGGTACGGCCGCGGCGCTGGCGGCCGACCACAACATGCTGCCGCGCAACGTGGACCTGAAGCGGCTGCAGGCGGCGCTGACGGCGCAGGGCGTGCCGCTACGCCAGGCGCGTGCGGCGGTGCCGGCATGAGCTTCACGCTCTCGCTCGCGCACCTGGGCATGCTCGATGCGTCGCCGCCGCAGTTGGTGGAGGCGGCCCATGCGGCGGGCTTTCGCGGTGTCGGGATGCGGCTGCATCCTGCGCGTCCCGGCGAGGCGCCCTTTCCCATGCACGAGGGCGGCCCGATGCTGCGCGAGACGCTCGCGCGCCTTCACGAGCTGGGGCTCGAGGTACACGATGTCGAGATCGTGCGCATCCGGCCTGCGTTCGACGCGCGGGCGTTCGACGGCGTCCTGGCTTCGGCCCAGGCGCTGGGCGCACGGCGCCTGATGGTGAACGTGGACGACGTCGACACCGGCCGCGCCACGGCCCACATCGGCATGCTGGCCGAGCGTGCCGCCTCGCACGGCCTGAATCTCGGCCTCGAGTTCATGGTCTACACGGCGGCGCGCTCGCTGCAGGTGGCCCGGGAACTGGTCCGGCCCTTCGCGCACGATGCGGTGCGCGTGGTGGTCGACGCGCTGCATTTCTTCCGCGCGGGCTGCACGCCGGAAGACATGGTGGACCCGTCCATTGACCACCACTTCATGCAGATCAACGACGCACCCGCGCAGAGGCATCCCGGCCTGTCGGCCAGCGAAGAGGGCCGGGCCCACCGGCTGTTTGCCGGCGAGGGAGCGTTGCCGGTCCATCGTCTGCTGCCTTATCTGGCCGGCGGCGCGGTGCTGTCGGTGGAATCGCCGAGTGCGATCCGAACGGCCACGCTCGACATCCATTCGCGCGCCGCCGCCGCCTGGCGCAGCGCCCATCACTTCCTGCAAGGACATGGCCATGACCACGAATGAAAGCTGGGAGGGGTTGCGGCTCGACGGCCGCACCGTCGTGCTCGGCATCATCGGAGACCCCGTTGCCCAGGTGAAGGCGCCGCTCCCACTGACGCGCCTCCTTCAGGCGCGGGGAACGAACGCGGTGCTGGTGCCGATGCATGTGCGGGGAGAGGCGGTAGGCAGCCTGCTCGACGCCCTGCATGTGGTGCACAACTTCGCGGGCATCGTCGTCACCGTCCCCCACAAGCAGCGCGTGGCTGCGCTGTCGATGGAACTACTGCCGGCCGCGCAGCGGGCGCGCGCCGTGAACGTGGTCCGGCGCACACCGCACGGTTGGCAGGGCGACCTGCTCGACGGTGCCGGCTTTCTGCGCGGGCTGGTACGCAGCGGCTTCGACGTCGAGGGCCGGCGTGTGGGCCTGGTCGGCGCGGGTGGGGCGGGCTGCGCGATCGCCCTGGCGCTGGCGGAGGCGGGCGCGGCGGCCATCGACGTGCACGACGTCGACGAGACGAAGCAGCTTGCCCTGGTCGATCGCCTGCGTGCGCTTGGGCATGCCGCCGGCCGGTGGGACGCTGCCAGTCCGCGCGATCTCGTCGTGAATGCGACGCCCGCGGGCATGCGGCCCGATGATCCACTGCCCATCTCGCCGTCGGCCATCCTGCCCGGCCACACGGTGGCCGAGGTCATCATGGAGCCGTCCATCACGCCGCTGTTGGCGCATGCACGGCAACTCGGTGCGCGTGTGGTGCCAGGCCGGCACATGATGGACGAGCAGCTCGAAGCGATGGCCGATTTCTTCTTCGACGGAGACCAGCGATGAGCACGCCTTTCTTTCCCGGTTTCGACGTGCGTCGCTTCGCACTCGGTGACGCAACCATCCATGCAGAGGTGGGCGGCAGCGGGCCGCCGCTGTTGCTGCTGCATGGGTATCCGCAGACCCATGTGGCCTGGCACCGCATCGCGCCGACGCTGGCGCGGCATTTCACCGTCGTGGCCCCGGATCTGCGCGGCTACGGCGACAGCGTCGGGCCGGGCGGCGATCCGCTGCATATCCATCATTGCAAGCGCACGCTGGGGGGCGATCAGGTGGCCCTGATGCGGGCCCTTGGCTTCGAACGCTTTGCGGTCATGGGCCACGACCGCGGCGCGCGCGTCGGCTATCGCCTGTGCCTGGATCGTCCGGAGGCTGTCAGCGCCTTCGTTTCGTTGACGGTGGTCCCGACCGAGACGATGTGGCAACGCGCCGGCATGGCCTTCGGGCTCAAGGCCTTCCACTGGTACCTGTTCGCGCAACCTTTCGATCTGCCCGAGCGCATGCTGCGCGCCGATCCGGGCTACTTCCTCGACTGGGCGCTGCGCAATGCGGTGCTCAAGGTCGGCGCCGTCACGCCCGAGGCCTTGGCCGAGTACCACCGGGCATTCGCCAAGGAGTCGGTGCGACATGCCATGGTCGAGGACTACCGCGCGGCGGCCTCGATCGACCTGCAGCACGACCGCGACGATCTCGCGGCCGGCCGCCGCATCGCCTGCCCCCTGCAGGTGCTGTGGTCTGCATCGAGCGCAGGCGCACCGGATCCGGTCGAGACCTGGCGGGCCTGGGCCGACGATGTCGAGGGCGCGGCCGTCGACTGCGGTCACCTGATGGCCGAGGAGGCACCGGACGAGGTGCTGGCGCATGTCCTGCCCTTCCTCCAACGCCACGCCTGAACGCCGAGAACAAGGAGACATGACATGCGACCGATGATTCTGCTGGCGGGGCTCGTGCTGGCGCTGCAGGCCCACGCGCAGACGGCGCCCATGCGGCTGAGCCAAATCGGCGATGCCGCACCGGCGCGCCAGCAGGAGTTCTTTCCTGCACCTTCCTTCGAGCTGGTTCACGCGGGCGGCTGCGGCGTGATGGAAGGCATCGCCAGTGCGTCCGACGGCAGCGTCTACTTCACCGAGATCACACGCTCGGTCGGCTGCAGCGATGCGGCCGGTGTGCAGGGCGGTCGCATCTGGGTGGTGCCGCCCGGTGGCACGCCGCGCATCTTCCGCGAGCCCAGCAACATGGCCGCCGGCCTGGCCATCGACGCGCAGGATCGGCTGATCGCCGCGGAAGGGGCCGACTACGGCGGCCGTCGCGTCTCGGTGACCGACCTGCGCAGCGGCAGCTACCGCGTGGTTGCGTATTTCCACGAGAACCGGCAGTTCAATGCACCGAACGATGTGGCGATCGACCGCGCCGGCCGCATCTTCTTCTCGGACCTTCGCCTGTTCGGACCCGAGACCATCGAGCAGCGGATCAACGCCGTCTACCGGCTCGATCCGCCCGAGGCCAATGCGAAGGGCCTGTGGCCGGTGTCGCGCATCCTCGGCAACGACGCCAAGATGAACGGCATCGAGCTGTCGCCGGACGGGCGGACCTTGTACGTGGGCCATTGCGATCCCGGGACCAATGCGCTCGGCGAGCAGGGCAAGCCGGCCCTGGACCGCACGGGGGCGGGCGGCCTGGTGGCGTATCCGCTGGATGCCGCCGGTCGGCCAGGCGCACCCCGGGTCCTGCTCGACCTGGAGAAGGCCGGCTGCGTGGACGGCATGACGACGGATGTGGATGGCAACCTCTATCTCGCCCTGCCGAGTGCGCCGTCGGGGCCCGGTATCTACGTGTTGACGCCGGATGGCGCCCTGGTGGCGCGACTCACCCTGCCGAACCGTGAAAGCCCCGTCAACGTGGGCTTTGGTCGCGGCCCGGAGGCGGGCACGCTGTATGTCGCGACGGTGGGCGTGGGCAAGGTCTATCGCCTGCGCACGGGCAAGGTCGGGTTCGCGCCGTCGCGCTGACGCGTCTTGCCGGGCCGTCGACCGGCGTGCTGTGCACGCGTCCGTCAGTCGTATTGCACGGTGTAGATCAGATCGATCCCGCTCTGAATTCCCGCCTGCCCGCGCAGCGTGAGGTTGCGCGTGAGGTCGTAGAAGAAGTACAGCGTGCCCAGCGTGCCCGCCAGGCTGCGCTCGTAGGTGACGTAGAAGTCGTCCGAGAGCCGCTTGCCCAGCGTGATGGCCGAGCCGGCCACGTCGCCGTTGCCGCCGCCCTTGAAGCCGATCTCGTCCAGGCCGAAGCGGCTGGCCAGGCTGCCGCCTTCGCCGCCCGCACCCAGACGGCCCAGCAGCGCCAGGGCGGCCTGCTGCATCAGTTGCGCCTCGCCACCGCTGGCGGCGGAGGCCCGGCCCAGCACGACCCACGACAGCACCTCGGCATCCGACAGCGGCGGGTCGGAATAGAGCTTGACCCGCGGCGCCTGCGCCGAGCCGGTGATCTGCACGCCCGCGCGCTGGCTGATGTTGGGCCGCAGGGCCAGGATGTCCAGCTGCGGGTTGTCCACCGGACCGTTGAAGCGGACGATGCCGCTTTCCACGTCCAGCGCTTGGCCGTAGGCGCGGTACTGGCCCTGCACGGTGCGGATCTCGCCGGTCACACGCGGGGGCGCCGTCGTGCTGGTGGCACGGATGTCCAGCTTGCCTTCCAGCCGCGTGGTGATGCCGCGGCCCTGCACCGCGAAATCGCGGCCCAGGTCGAAGCCGACCTGGATGTCCGGCGGCTTGGCGGTGGTGGGCTGCTGGGGCGACACCTCGGCCGCCTCGGCCTTCTTGCGTTCCTGCGCGTCGCGGGCGGCGGAATGCACCACCACATCGCTGCCCAGGCCGGGCGCGCTCTCGTCGGGGAGGATGATCACGGCGCGGTCGGCCGTGAGGTCGCCGCGCAGTCGGATCTGGCCGTCCTGCAGGCCGGCCTGCAACTGGCCCGACAGCGTGAGCTGACGGTCGGAGCGCACCAGCGCGCGCAGGCTGCGGATCTCGCCGCGCATCGACATCGACAGCCCCGAGCGGCCCGCGCTGGCCGGGCCCCAGCCCAGCTCGCCGCTCATCGTGAGGCTACCGCCGTCCTGCGCGGCCTGGCTGGCGACGGTGCTCAGGTTGCCGCTGCGGCCGGGAATGCGCACCCGGCTGCCGGGGCCGCCCTGAAGGCGGAATTCCTCGATCACCACGCGGTTGCCGGCCAGCGTGGCGCGCAGTCGGCCGTCGCGCAGGTCCAGGCCCTCGACCGCGGCCTTCAGCGCCAGCTGGTCGGCGCGGACGGTGCCGTTCCAGCGCGGGTCGTTGCGTTGGCCGGCCAGGGTGGCGTCGGCCTCCAGCGTGCCGGCGATGCGCCAGCCCGGCGGCGCCAGCATGGACCAGACGCCCAGCTGCGGCAGGCTGGCCTGCAGCCGGCCGGCGAGCGGGGCGTCGGCCGGCCATTGCCAGCCCTCGCCCTGGCGCTGCAGGCGGGTCGACGCATTGGCCTGGATGCGGCCGGCGCGCTGGCTGTCCCAGTCCAGGCTGGCGCGCACGGTGTCGCCTTCAGCGTCCAGGCGCAGCTCGGCCTGGCGCAGGCCGGCGGGGGTGGAGGGCGCGCTGTCGCTGGAATCGGTCTTGACCTCGCCGGGTGCGCCGGTGCCGTGGCTTTCGAGCTTGCGCACGAGGGCGGCCTCGCCGGCCTGCACGCGCAGGTCGCCGCTGGCACGGCCCAGGCGCACACGGGCGCGCAACTGGTCGAGGGCGGCGATGTCCCAATCGCCATCGAAGACCAGGTCGCCGCTGATGCCCAGCTCGCGCAGGCTGGTGTCGCCGCCGAAGGCACGGCTCCAGGTCATGGGCAGGCCCTGCAGGCGGCCCTTGGTCTGCAGTTGCACGCCGTTATTGCCTGAGCTGAGGCGGATCGGCTCCCACGACAGCCGCGCGGTGCCGGGCACCGGACCACGCACGGTGGCGCTGCCGGCGGTGGTCTCCACCTGCAGTCGGTCGCCAGACTGGCGCACGCGGGTCTCGAAGCCCTGGCCCAGTTCCAGCACCCAGGGCGTGTCGCCGCGGCCGCCGTCATCGACGTCCGCACGCAGGCGGGCCAGCGCCAGTCGCCATTGGCCGGCGGCTTCGAGGCCACCGTTCGCGGTGGTGTCGAGTCGTGCCCGGCGTTCGCCCTGACGCACGTCGCCCGACAGCGCGAGGTTGGCGCGCGCGAGGCTGCCGTCGACCGTGGCGGAAAAGGCCGTCAGCTGGAGGGGCGCCGGCCGAGTGCCGTCCGCGGCCGGGCCCGGCTTGAGCAGCAGTTGCGGCGTGCTCAGCCTGGCATTGAGGCTGGGCTCGGCGCTGCCGCGGGGCAGGGGGGCCGTCGGCTTGGCGATCCGTTCCTGGAAGCTGCGCCACCCGCCGCTCCAGCGGGCATCCAGGCGCGCACCACCTTCGGCCGTCATGGCCTTGTCGATGTTGGACAGGCCGGGCAGTTTCTTGAGCCAGGCTTGCAGCCGGGCGGCATCCTGCAGCGTGACCTCAGCTTGGCCGGTGCCGCGGGTTGGCGCCATGTCGGCCTGCAGCCTTGCGTTGACGCCGGGCAGCACAAGGCGCAGATCGCCGCTGCCGGCCTGCTCGGCGACACGGGCGCGCACCTGACCCTCGATGCTGGCGCCCTCGGCCTCCACACGAAGGGTCGGCAGCTCGGCCAGCTGCGTGCGCAGGTTGTACTGGCCCTTGGCCAGCAGACGTTCCAGGCCGAAGCCCTGCAGGCCCTGGGCGCTGGCCCGGCCGCCCTGGGCGCGGAGGTCGGTGTCGAAGCGCAGCACATCGCCTTCCTGCCGGGCGGTCACGGGGCCGCTGATGGCACCGCCTTCCAGCGCGGTGTGCAGCTCGCCGGGTCGCACGCCGTCGATGCGGGCCTGCACCTGCCAGGGGGCCGGCGCGGGCTTCCAGCTGCCCTGGGCGTCGATGCGGCCATGGCCGGCCTCGACATGGGCCTCGTCCACCGTCCAGGTGCCGTCGGCCGGGCCGGCATAGCCGATGCGGGCGCGCAGGCGCTCCACCGGCAGGCGCTGCTGGTCCCAGGGGCCGGGCATGGCATTGCGAAGGTCGGCGCGCAGACGCCAGGCCTGCTCCCCAGTCGGCGGATCGGGCTGCACGGCGACCTCGCCGCTGAGGCGGGTCAAGGGCCCGGTCTTCCAGAAGGTGGCGACATTGACGTCGCGCAGCGTGGCCAGGGCGTCGATGACGGGCTGCGGCGCCCAGGGTGCCAGGTTCGCATCGAGCTTGGCGTACAGCGCGCCGGCCTTGTCGTCGGTCTGCTCGGCGCGGGCCTCGGCCTGCACGGTCAGCCGTGCATTGGCGCCCGCCAGGTTGCCCTTGGCCGTGGCGGTGGCTTGAACGGGCAGGGTGCGGCCGTCGCCCAGCGGGGCCTGCAGGTGGCCCTGGAGCGCGGCATTCAGCGCCATCTGCCCGTCGCCCTGCAACTGCACCTGGCCGCTGTAATGGCCGCCTTCGAGGTCGACGCCGTCCAGGTCCAGCCGGTGCTCGGCCTTCTGGTAGCGGTAGTGGCCGGCCAGTTGCTGCGCCACCACCGGTGGCGGGCCCGCCCAGCGGACCTCGCCGATGCGGAAGGGCACGTCCACCTCCACCACCGGCAACACGAGGCGCTCCAACGGTTGCAGCGGCTTCTTGGGCGCATCCGCGGGGGCGGGCTTGGCCTCGATGAGCACCTGCGCGGCACGCACTTCGCCCAGCTGCACCCGGCGGTCGAACAGCGGGCGCAGCTGCCAGCCGATCTCGGCCTGGTGCACCTCGACCGTGAGATCGGGCGTGCGGTAGCGCAGCAGGCCGATGCGGCCGCCTTTGCGCAGCGAGCCGGTCACCGCCTGTGTCTCCAGCGTCTGGCCGGCGGGCAGGTACCGGGCGGCGCGTGTCAGGACGGTGGCGAGCGAGCTGTCGCTGCCGGCCCACCACCAGGCGCCGCCCAGCAGCACCAGCACCAGGGCGAGCAGGCCGACGACGGTCCAGGCCAGGCCGCGCAACACCCGGCGCGTGCGGGAGCGAGTGGGCGGCGTCGTGGGGCGCTGCGGCGTCGGGGGCTGCGGGGTGTCGGTACTCACGGCGGCGTCAGAAGCTGAAACCCAGGCGCAGGTGCAGCCGGAACTTGCGCGTTTCCACGCCATAGCCCAGGTCGGCCTGCACCGGGCCCACCGGGCTGCGCCAGCGCGCGCCCACGCCCACGCCCACCTGCGGCTTGTTGAGCTGGCTCACCTGGTCGGCCACGCTGCCGGCGTCGACGAAGACCACGCTTTCCCAGGCGGAGACCTTGTTGTCGAAGACCAGCGGCTTCTGCCATTCGGCGCTGAGCACGGCCAGGTAGCGCCCCGCCACCGTGGCGCCACTGGCATTGGTGGTGCCGATGGAGCGGTAGGCATAGCCGCGCACGCTGGTGTCGCCGCCGGTCAGGAAGAGCAGGGTGGAGGGGATCTGCGCATCGTCCTTGGCCGTTACGGCGCCGACCTGCGCCCGCAGCGCCAGCCGCGATTGCCGTGCCAGGCCGGCCGTGTCGCCCTCGGCCACGCGGCCCAGCGGCAGGATGTAGAGCGAGCGCACGTCGGCGCGGGTGAACGGCCGCTGGGCGCCGCTCAGGGTGTAGCCGGCACCCAGCTCCAGGCCCAGGCCCCAGCCGCGTCGCGGCGCGCCCGCATCGTCGAAGTAGCGGCCCGTCCACGACCAGTTGGCGCTCAGGGCCGAGGCCGAAGGCGGCGCGCCCACGCCGCGGTTGAGCGCGTAGTCGTACTGCAGGTAGTAGGCGCGGTCGATCTTGGGGTCGGACTTGCTGCGGCCGAAGCGGGCCCGGCCGCTGTCGACCTCGTAGTCGCCCGACAGGTCCTGCTTGAGCTCGCCGGAGGTGATCCAGCGCCAGCCGTCGTCGCCCGGGATCGCACTCCATTCGGTGTTGAGCGAACGGGTATTGCGGTCCACCGAGAGCTTGGTCACCGCGCGCCAGTCCAGCAGCGGCATGCGGTTGTGGATGTGGTCGGCCGACAGCCGCGGCCCGGAGTCGGAGGTGAAGCCCGCCCCCAGCACGATCTTCTGCAGCTTGGCCTCGCGCACTTGGGCGACGACGGTGGCGGCCTGCGGGTCGGCGTCGGTGTCGAGCGTGAGGAAGACCGAGTCGTAGTAGCCACTGCTGGCCATGCGGGCCTGGGCGTCGAGCAGCTCCTGCTGGTCGTAGGGCTGGCCGGAGGGCACGCGGGCGATGCGCCGTGCGCCGTCCACGCTGTAGCGCTCGGCGCCGCGCACCTCCAGCGGCCCGAAGCGGTAGGCCGGGCCCGACTGGTAGGTGACCGACAGCCGCGCCGTGCCGGCATCGGCGTCCACGTCGGCGCGGCTCAGCGAGATGCTGCCGGTGGGAAAGCGCTGTGCCACCAGCTTGCGCAGGCCGGCGTTCTTGGCGCCGTCCCAGGCGGACTGGGTGAAGTCCTGGCCGGCCGACAGCGTCCAGCCGTCGCGGATGGCCTTGCGCTGGGCGGCGGTCTTGTCGTCGGTGTCCGTGGCGATGGGGCCGGCGAAGTCCACCTGCGCCGCCGTCACCTTGGTGCGCGGGCCCGGGTCGACCTGGATGCGGACCTCGTAGGGCACGGCGGCGTCGGCCGGCAGGTCCACCAGTTCCATCTTGAGCGTGGGCGTGAAATAGCCCAGCGTGCCCAGCAGCTCGCGCGCATTGGCGTCGGCGGCCACCATCAGGCGGGAGATCTCGGCCAGCTGCAGGTCGTCGAGGCGGCGGTAACGCTGCAGCTCCAGGTGTTGCTCCAGCAGCTCGCGGGCCTCCTTGGGGCCTTCGACGCGCACGTTGAAGCCGTGCCGTCCGCCTGCATCGTCCTTGCCGTTGCTCGTGAGGGCCGAGGGCGCATCGTCGGCCCCCGCCTTGTCGTCCTTGTGGCGGCCGGGCAGCAGGCTGCAGCCCTGCAGCAGCAGGGCGGCGAGAAGCAGCAGAACAAAAAGAAACGCCGGCGTGCCTGCCGGCGTCGGTCGACGGGAATCCACCCTGGGCATGGGGCGCCATTCTGGCATCGGCCCCCGGGCCACCTTGTCGGAATGCCGCCCGTCCTGCGGGGCCTTGCCGATATGCCGTCGGCTGGCTTGTGCTACTTGGACAGCAGCCGCATCGCGTCTTCCAGCCCCTTGAGCGTGAGCGGGAACATGCGCTGGGACATCAGCTGCTGGATGACCGAGATGCTCTGGCGGTACTGCCACACGCCCTGCGGCTCGGGATTGATCCAGGCGAACTTGGGGAAGGCATGCGTCAGGCGCTGCAGCCATTCGGCGCCGGGCTCCTCGTTGTTGTATTCGACGCTGCCGCCGGGCTGCAGGATCTCGTAGGGACTCATGGTGGCGTCGCCCACGAACACCAGCTTGTAGTCCTTGTTGTACTTGCGGATGATGTCCCAGGTCGCGAACTTCTCGCTGAAACGGCGGCGGTTGTTCTTCCACATGAAGTCGTAGACGCAGTTGTGGAAGTAATAGAACTCCAGGTGCTTGAACTCGGTCTTGACGGCCGAGAAGAGTTCTTCGACGCGCGCGACGTGCTCGTCCATGGTGCCGCCCACGTCCATCAGCAGCAGCACCTTGACGTTGTTGTGGCGCTCGGGCCGCATCTTGATGTCGAGGTAGCCGGCATTGGCGGCGGTGCGGCTGATGGTCTGGTCCAGGTCCAGCTCGTCCTCGTGGCCCTCGCGCGCGAAGCGGCGCAGCCTGCGCAGCGCCATCTTGATGTTGCGCGTGCCCAACTCCTGGGTGTCGTCGTAGTCCTTGTAGGCGCGCTGCTCCCACACCTTCACGGCGCTCTTGTTCTTGCCGACGCCACCGATGCGGATGCCCTGGGGGTTGTAGCCGCCATTGCCGAAGGGGGAGGTGCCGCCGGTGCCGATCCACTTGCTGCCGCCCTCGTGGCGCTCCTTCTGTTCCTCCAGACGCTTCTTGAGCGTCTCCATCAGCTCATCCCAGCCCATCTTCTCGATGGCCGCCTTCTGCTCGGGCGTGAGCTCCTTCTCCAGCACCTGGCGAAGCCAGTCGAGCGGCACTTCCTTGGTGAAGTCGGTGAGCATCTCCACGCCCTTGAAGTAGGCGGCGAAGGCGCGGTCGAACTTGTCGTAGTGCTTCTCGTCCTTCACCAGCGCGGTGCGGCTGAGGTAGTAGAAGTCGTCCATGCCGAAGGCATCGTCCGAGTTCGGGCCCACCACGTCGGCCTGCAGGGCCTCCAGCAGCGTGAGGTATTCCTTGACCGACACGGGCAGCTTGGCCGCGCGCAGGGTGTAGAAGAAGTCGATCAGCATGGGTCAGGCTCCTGGCCAGCGCTCGGGACTCTGGCGGAAATGGACGCACGCCAGCACATGGACATGCTGGCCTTCGATCCGATAGTGCATGGCGTAGGGAAAGCGGCGCAGCTTGGCGCTGCGATAGGCGCCAGGCCCGTGGCGGAAGTGCTGCGGATCGCGCGAAAGCAATTCCACCAAAGCGGCGACACTGCGCAGGAGTTCGGCGCCAAGGCCCGTTTGCTTCGCTTCGTACCACTCGAAGGCCATGCGCAGGTCTTGTTGCGCGGGCTTCTCGAGATGCACTTCGAACTGCATCGATTCAGAGCCGGACGCCCAGCGATGCGGCGAGTTCGGCGGGCGTGCATGCGGTGCCGGGATTTGCCTGAACCCACGCCCAGCGACGGTCGAGCTCGGCCTTGAGTTCTTCGCTCATCGGCGGCATGAGGTCCTGGTCGATGCTGTCCCACAGATCCTCGACGAGTTGCAGCTTCTCGTGCACACCGAGTTGGGCGATTTCTTTCGGGAGTGCGCTCATGTCAGCCTCCTGAGGCAAGACGGGGTTTGTCCATCAGATACAGCAGCTGCGCCTTCACCTCTGCCCACTCGCCGGCGCGCAGGCTGTACATCACGGTGTCGCGGATGGTGCCGTCGCGGCGCAGGGCGTGGCCGCGGATCACACCGTCCTTCTTGGCGCCCAGGCGCTCGATGGCGCGCTGGCTGGCGAAGTTGAAGTTGTCGGTGCGCCAGCCCACCACGTGGCACTGCAGCGTCTCGAAGGCGTGACGCAGCAGCATCAGCTTGCAGGTGGTGTTGACATGCGTGCGCTGCACGCGCTGCGCGTACCAGGTATAGCCGATCTCCACCCGGCGGATGGCGGGCACGATGTCGTGGTAGCTGGTAGTGCCCAGCACCGTGCCGCTGGCCTCGTCGAGCACCGCGAAGGCCAGGCGGTTGCCGTCCTCGCGCATCTTCAGCGCCTGGGCGATGTAGGTGGCGGTGTTCTCCGGCTCCGGCACCGAGGTCACGCGGATGTTCCACAGCGCGCCGTCGGCGGCGGCGGCCGCCAGGCCGGCCTCGTGCTGCGAGGTGAGCGGCACCAGGCGCACGCCACGTTCGCTCAGTTCAACGGGTTCGACGAAGGCCATGGCAGCTCGGCGCGATCAGGAGGGTCGTGGACGTGCGGCGACGGTCAGCGGTTGTTGCGCTGCATGAAGACCAGCTTCTCGAACAGGGTCACGTCCTGCTCGTTCTTGAGCAGCGCGCCCACCAGCGGCGGCACGGCGACCTTCTCGTCCTTGCTCTGCAGGGCCTGCAGCGGGATGTCCTCGGCCACCAGGAGCTTGAGCCAGTCCAGCAGCTCCGAGGTCGACGGCTTCTTCTTGAGGCCGGGCAGGCCGCGCACGTCGTAGAAGGTCTTCATCGCCGCGGCCAGCAGTTCCTGCTTGAGGTCGGGGAAGTGCACTTCGACGATGCGGCGCATGGTCTCGGCGTCGGGGAACTTGATGTAGTGGAAGAAGCAGCGGCGCAGGAAGGCGTCGGGCAGTTCCTTCTCGTTGTTGGAGGTGATGAACACCACCGGCCGGTGCTTGGCCTTGATCAGCTGGCGCGTCTCGTAGCAGTAGAACTCCATCCGGTCCAGCTCGCGCAGCAGGTCGTTGGGGAATTCGATGTCGGCCTTGTCGATCTCGTCGATCAGCAGCGCCACCGGCTCGTCGGCCGTGAAGGCCTGCCACAGCACGCCCTTGACGATGTAGTTGTGGATGTCCTTGACGCGCTCGTCGCCCAGCTGCGAATCGCGCAGGCGGCTGACGGCGTCGTACTCGTACAGGCCCTGCTGCGCCTTGGTGGTGGACTTGATGTGCCACTGCAACAGCGGCAGGCCCAGTGCGCTGGCGACCTCTTCGGCCAGCATGGTCTTGCCGGTGCCCGGCTCGCCCTTGACCAGCAGCGGGCGCTTGAGGGTGATGGAGGCATTGACCGCCAGCATCAGGTCCTGCGTGGCGACGTAGTTGTCGGAACCCTTGAATTTCATGGATGGCTTGCAGTGGGGAAAAGCGGGAGAAAGGTGCGCCCGATGCACATGCGATCAGGGCTTTCCAGCGGGTCGGCGCAAGGGTCGGCTTCCTATAATCGCCCGCCGATCCCCCAAGTCCTCACGAGATTTTGCGCGCAAAATGAACAAGCTGTTGACCACGATGTTTGCCCTCGCTGTCGCTTGCGTGACCAGCGTGGCCTCCGCGCAGAAGGTGACGGGCAATGCCGACAACGGCGCGAAGAAGGTGGCCATGTGCGTGGGTTGCCACGGCATCGTGGGCTACCAGGCCAGCTTCCCCGAAGTGCACAAGGTGCCCAAGATCGCGGGCCAGAGCGCCGGCTACATCACGGCGGCGCTCACCGCCTACAAGGGTGGAGACCGCAAGCACCCCACCATGCGGGCCATCGCCGACACCCTCACCGAGCAGGACATCGCCGACCTTGCCGCCTACTACTCGGCCCTTGGCATGAACGACGGCGCCGCCCCGCCGGCCACCGCCAAGGCGCCCAGCGACAAGGTCCAGGCCCTGATCGCCCGCAACGCCGACAACAGCTGCACCAAGTGCCACGGCGCCAACTTCAACACCCCCAACGACGCCACGGTGCCCAAGCTGGCCGGCCAGTACGGCGACTACCTCTTCGTGGCGCTCAAGGCCTACAAGACCAGCCATCCGATGGTCGGCCGCTCCAATGCGGTGATGAGTACCCAGGTCAAGCCCTACAGCAACGCCGAGCTCAAGCAGCTGGCCCAGTACATCGCCTCGTTGCCGGGCGAGCTCAAGACGGTGCCGGAGTCCGAGCTGCACCGCACGGCCAGCAAGTAAGCGCTGTCGGCCCAAAGACGAAAAGGCCTGCGAGGCGACTGCCCGCAGGCCTTTGTTCATTCATGGGGCTCGCGGTTTGGCAGCCGCCCCGATCGCGGGGCCGCGCGCTTCAGGCCGTCTCCAGCGCCAGCAGCGCCGTCGCGGTGTTCGAGATCGGCAGGTGGTAGTTGCTGTGCACCTTGCGCACCGATGGCCCCGCCGCCGTCAGCGCCGCGCGCATGGCCAGCCACATGAGCAGTTCCACGCCCTGGGTGCCGGCCTTCTCGACGATCTCGTGCACCGAGAACTGCGTGGCCCATTCCGGGTTGGTGAGCAGGCTGTCCATGAACTGCAGGTCGAAGCGCTTGTTGATGTGGCCGGCGCGCGTGCCGTCCAGCTGGTGCGACAGCCCGCCCGAGGCGACGAAGAGCACGCGCTGGTCCTCGCCCCAGGCCGCCACGGCCTCGCCGACGGCCTTGCCCAGCGCATAGACGCGGCTGGCCTTGGGCAGCGGGAACTGCACCGTGTTGATGCACACCGGCACGATCGTCACCGGCCAGTCGCCCTGCGGCCACAGCAGCTTGAGCGGCAGCGTGCAGGCATGGTCCACCAGCATTTCCTGGCAGCTGACGATGTCGAACTCGAGATCGACCAGCGTGTTGATCAGCTGCCACGACAGCGCCGGCTCGCCGCCCACGGGTGGCTGTGCCGGAATGCCCCAGCCCTCGTCGGCCGAGGCGTACTGCGCCGCCGCGCCCACGGCGAAGGTCGGCATCTTGTCGAGGAAGAAGTTGAGCCCGTGGTCGTTGTAGAACATGACCACCACGTCGGGTCGGGCTGTCGCCAGCCAGTCGTGCACGGGCGGATAGCCGTCGAAGAAGGGCTTCCAGTAGGGCTCGGCCTGCAGGCCCTTGTGGATCGCGTTGCCGATGGCGGGAATGTGCGAGGTGCCGATGCCGCCGATGATCTTGGCCATGGGGTGTCTCCGGGTCCGGGTTACTGGAAGTTGGCCGCGACGAGCCTGGCCTTGAATTCGTCCTTGGACAGGCCGGTCTGCTGGGCCCCGATGTCCTGCATGTCCAGCTTGAAGATGCCCGCGAACTTGGCCAGGTAGTAGGCATTGCCGCCTGCAGCGATCAGCTGCAGCACGTTGCGCGCGCGGATGGCCGCGGCCTGCTCGGCATTGAGGCCGTAGCGGCGCATGTAGCCCTCCTCGTCGGCCAGGAAGGCCTGCCGGTTGGCTTCTTCGTTGAAGGAGAAGCACATCTTGTTGAGCGCATAGCCCTTGCGGGCCTGATCGCCGTCGAACAGGGTGGTGCCCTCGATGGGCGTTGCTGGCGCGGGGGTGGTCATGCGGTCTCCTCGTCGATCCCGTGGTGAAGGAAGGCCACCAGTATTCGCCCGCCGTTGCCAAAGATAAACCGATGGATCATCATGGATTGCATGAGCGATTTCGATTGGTCGGATCTGGATGCGCGGCTGCTGCGCCTGCTGGTGGCGGTGGTGGAGACGGGCTCCATCACCGGCGCGGCGCAGCGTCTGGGTGTCACGCAGTCGGCCGTGAGCCACCTGCTGGACAAGCTGCGCGCCATCACGGGCGACCCGCTGTTCGTGAAGTCGGGCCGCGGGATCGTGCCGACGGCCCATGCCCAGGCGCTGGCGCCGCAGGCGCGCGAGCTGCTGGCGCAGCTGCAGGCCTTTGCGCGGCATGCCCGCTTCGATCCGGCCGCCTGGCGCGGCGTGCTCACCATCGCCGCGAACGACTTCCAGCGCGAGGTGCTGCTGGTGCCCCTGGCCGCGCGTCTGCGGGCACAGGCGCCGGGACTGGTGCTGCGGGTGCTGCCCTCGGACGTGCCCACGGCCGAGATGCTGCGCAGCGGCCAGTGCCAGCTGGTGGTCAGCCCCCGCCCGCCCGAGGGCAGCGACATCGTGCAGAAGCGCCTGTTCGAGGACCGCTGGCGCGTCTTCTACGACCCGGCCGTGCGCGCGGCGCCGGCCACGCGCCGCGAATGGTTGGCCGCGGACCATGCCACCGTGGTCTATCCGCCGCAGCGCCGCATGGCGCTGGACGAGACGCTGGCGGCGCGAGGCATCGAGCGGCATTTCGTGGTCACGGTGCCGGGCTTCGCCGGCCTGCCGGCCTTCCTGCGTGGCACGCCGTTGCTGGCGACGGTGCCGGGGTTGTTAGGCGAAGGCCTGATGCGCGAGTTCGCCAGCGTGGCGGTTCCGGTCGCCTGTCCGCCGTTGCCGATGTACATGGTGTGGCATCTGCGGCACCAGCAGGATGCGGCGCACCGGTGGTTGCGCGAGGAGTTGGCGGCCGTGGTACCGGTGCGGAGCTGAGTGCTGCGTCGGGCGGTCAGGTGCCTAGGTCCGGGAGGCAGGCCGTGTGGTTCCTTGCTATGAGCCACGGCTGCGCCCCGGCCGCGAAGGTCGTACTGCTTGCCCAGCGCGTGCAGCTCGCATAGGCCGCACGGCTAGCAGGGCTAGCACGGGTAGCACGAGTCGAACGGGTCGAACGGGTCGAACGGGTCGAACGGGTCGAACAGGTCGAACAGGTCGAACAGGTCGCCGGGACGGTAACCCGGCAGAGGACGTCGGCATGCGCGCTCCCGGTGCACGCTCGCGCCGACCGGCTTGCCTCACCGGACGGGTGCTCGCTCTCCACCGACGTGCTTGCCGCACTGCACGGCGCCGCGAATGGCACCTCCGCACGCACACCGCCATCCTCCGCCTCGACATTGCGCCTGAACCGCCGGAATTCGGTACCGACGCCAACGGAGGGACAGCGCAATAACTGCCGAGGTGCCGATGCCGTTGCGATCATCGGATGCCGGTGATGTGACCCGTGACGCGCAAGAAGCGACGCACGTGTACCGCGACGCGAAGCGGCGCTAGGGGCGGTGCAATACGGGGCACGGCACAGAGGGAGTTGCCGGCGGACCTGCTGGGGGCGGCAGTTCACCAGCGGCGTCAGCCGCGTGACCCCGAGCGCAGAGGGGATGGGCTCGCGCGCGCAGCGTCGAGGCGGAGGATGGCGGTGTGCGTGCGGAGGTGCCATTCGCGGCGCCGTGCAGTGCGGCAAGCACGTCGGTGGAGAGCGAGCACCCGTGTAGTGGGGCAAGCCGGTCGGCGCGAGCGTGCACCGGGAGCGCGCATGCCGACGTCCTCTGCCGGGTTACCGTTCCGGCACTGATGCGACCGACGCGACCGATGCGACCGATGCGACCGATGCGACCGATGCGACCGATGCGACCGATGCGACCGATGCGACCGATGCGACCAATGCAACCGATCCAACCGGAACGACCCGCCTGACCAACCCCCTCAGTTCGTCTGCGCCAGCTGCTCCAGGATCGCCGGGTTCTCCAGCGTCGACGTGTCCTGCGTGATCGCCTCACCCTTCGCGATGCTGCGCAACAGCCGGCGCATGATCTTGCCGCTGCGCGTCTTCGGCAGGTTGTCGCCGAAGCGGATGTCCTTCGGCTTGGCGATGGGTCCGATCTCCTTGGCCACCCAGTTGCGCAGCTCGTTCGCAAGGGCCTTCGCCTCCTCGCCCGTCGGGCGCGGCCGCTTGAGCACCACGAAGGCACAGATCGCCTCGCCCGTGGTGTCGTCCGGACGGCCCACCACCGCCGCCTCGGCCACCAGGTCGGTCTTGGCCACCAGGGCCGACTCGATCTCCATCGTGCCCATGCGGTGGCCCGACACGTTCAGCACGTCGTCGATGCGGCCCGTGATCGTGAAGTAGCCCGTCTTCGCATCGCGGATCGCACCGTCGCCCGCCAGGTAGTAGCGGCCCTGGAATTCTTCCGGAAAGTAGCCCTTGCGGAAGCGCTCCGGATTGCCCCAGATCGTGCGGATCATCGATGGCCAGGGTCGCTTGACCACCAGGATGCCGCCCTGCCCCCAGGGCAGCTCGTTGCCCGTCTCGTCCACCACCGCCGCCGCGATGCCCGGGAAGGGCAGGGTGCAGGAGCCCGGCACCAGGTCCGTCGCGCCGGGCAGCGGCGTGATCATGTGCCCGCCCGTCTCCGTCTGCCAGAAGGTGTCGACGATGGGGCAGCGCCCGCCGCCCACATGCTGGTGGTACCAGGTCCAGGCGGCCGGGTTGATCGGCTCGCCCACCGAGCCCAGGATGCGCAGACTCGCCAGGTCGTAGCGGGCCGGGTGCACCGCCTCGTTGGCCTCGGCGGCCTTGATCAGCGAGCGGATGGCCGTCGGCGCCGTGTAGAAGATCGTCGCGCGGTGCGCCTCGATCATCTTCCAGAAGCGGCCGGCATCGGGGTACGTGGGCACCCCCTCGAACACGATCTGCGTCGCACCCAGCATCAGCGGCCCGTAGGCGATGTAGGTGTGGCCCGTCACCCAGCCGATGTCGGCCGTGCACCAGAAGATGTCGTCGGCCTTCATGTCGAAGGTCCAGTGGCAGGTCAGGGCCGCATGCAGCAGGTAGCCGCCGGTGGCGTGCTGCACGCCCTTGGGCGTGCCGGTGGAGCCCGAGGTGTAGAGCAGGAAGAGCGGATGCTCCGCCTCCACCCATTCGGGCTCGCAATGCTCGCTCTGGCCGTCGACCAGCTCGTTCAGCCACAGGTCGCGCGGCGCCTGGAAGGGCACGGCCGCACCGGTGCGCCGCGCCACCACCACATGCCGCACGCTGGCGCAACCGCCCTGGGCCAGCGCCTCGTCCACGATGGCCTTGAGCGGCAGCTGCTTGCCGCCGCGCACCTGCTGGTCGGCCGTGATGACCAGACAGGCGCCGGTGTCGGCGATGCGGTCGCGCAGGGCGTGGGCGGAGAAGCCGCCGAACACCACCGAGTGGATGGCGCCGATGCGCGCACAGGCCTGCATGGCGGCCACGCCGTCGATGGACATGGCCATGTAGATGACGACGCGGTCGCCCTTCTTCACGCCCAGGGCGCGCAGCGCGTTGGCGATGCGGTTGGCCCGCACCAGCAGCTGGCGGTAGCTGACATGCGTGACGGCACCGTCGTCGGCCTCGAAGATCAGCGCCGTCTTGGCGCCCAGGCCGCGTTCGATGTTGCGTTCCAGGCAGTTCCAGCTGGCGTTGAGCGTGCCGTCGTTGAACCACTCGAAGAAGGGTGCGCGGCTGTCGTCCAGCACGCGGGTGAAAGGCGTCTTCCAGCCCACGTACTCGCGGGCCAGGCGGCCCCAGTAGCCCTCGGGGTCGGCGTCCGCTTCGGCGACCAGGCGGTCGTAGGCGGCGCGGCCGGAGACATGGGCCTTCGCGGCCAGGGCGGTGGGCGGGGGATAAAGGGCGGCGGTGTCGCTCATGGTCGTCTCCGTCAAGGGAAAAAGGGTCATTCGATGGCGCGTGCGGAATGCACCCGCTCGCGCAGCACGAACTTCTGGGTCTTGCCGGTGGAGGTCTTGGGCAGCTCGCCGAAGACGATCCGCTTGGGCATCTTGAAGCGGGCCAGCAGCGGCCGGCAGAAGTCCAGCAGCGCGGCCTCGTCCACCGCCATGCCGGGCTTGAGCTCGACGAAGGCGCAGGGCACCTCGCCCCACTTGGCGTCGGGCATGGCCACCACGGCGGCAGTCAGCACGGCGGGGTGGTGGTGCAGCGCGTCCTCCACCTCGATGGACGAGATGTTCTCGCCGCCCGAGATGATCACGTCCTTGCTGCGGTCGGTGATCTTCACGTAGCCGTCGGGATGCAGCACGCCCAGGTCGCCGGTGTGGAACCAGCCGCCGGCAAAGGCCTCCTCGGTGGCGCGCGGGTTCTTGAGGTAGCCCTTCATCACCGCATTGCCGCGGAAGAAGATCTCGCCCACCGTCTCGCCGTCGGCCGGCACGGGCTGCAGCGTGGCGGGGTCCAGGACCGTCACCGCCTCCTGCAGCGGATAGGGCACGCCCTGGCGGCCGTTCATGCGGGCGCGCTCGACCGGCGGCAGCTGCGCCCACTCGGGCTTCTGCGCGCACACGGCGGAGGGGCCGTACACCTCGGTCAAGCCGTAGACATGGGTGATGGCGATGCCCGCGGCCTCGCAGCCCTCGATCACCGCGGCCGGCGGCGCGGCGCCGGCCACCAGGCCCTTCACGGGATGGGCGATGCCCTCGCGCAGCGCAGCGGGAGCGGCGATGAGCAGGCTGTAGACGATGGGCGCGCCGCACAGGTGCGTGATGCGGTGCTCGCGGATCAGCCCGTAGATCGCGGCTGGATCGACCCGCCGCAGGCACACGCTGGTGCAGGCCATCAGCGCGGTGGTCCACGGAAAGCACCAGCCGTTGCAGTGGAACATCGGCAGCGTCCACAGGTAGACCGCACCCTCGGGCAGGTTCCAGGCCAGGGCATTGCTCGCGGCATTGAGGTAGGCGCCGCGGTGGTGCGTGACCACGCCCTTGGGGTTGCCGGTGGTGCCGCTCGTGTAGTTGAGCGCGATGGCATTCCATTCGTCGGAGGGCGGCTGCCAGTCGAAGGCCGGATCGCCCGCAGCGAGGAAGTCCTCGTAGCCGATCTCGCCGAGCCGCGCGCCGGGCGGCGCCGTGTCGTCGTCCACTTCGATCACCAGCGGCCGGTGCGGGCCCAGCGCGCTCAGGGCCTGGGCCACCACGCCAGCGTACTCGCGGTCGGTGAGCAGCACCTTGGCCTCGCCATGCTGGAGCATGAAGGCGATGGCCTGCGCATCGAGCCGGGTGTTGAGCGTGTTGAGCACGGCGCCCGTCATCGGCACGCCGAAATGGGCCTCGTACATGGCGGGCACGTTGGGCAGCATGCAGGCGACCGTGTCGCCAGGACCCACGCCGCGCTGCGCGAGGGCACTGGCCAGGCGGCGGCAGCGTTCATAGGTCGTGGCCCAGCTCTGGCGGCGCCCGCCGTAGATGAGCGCGGTGCGCTGCGGGAACACATGCGCGGCCCGCGCCAGGAAGGACAGCGGCGTCAGCGCCACGAAATTGGCCGCATTGCGGTCCAGGCCCAGGTCGTAGGGATTGATGTGCGTCAAGCTTGTCTCCTGCGCAGTCGTGCCATCGTTCGACGGCGGTCATTTGTTGGCTTGGGGTCAGCCACATGCCGCAGACTCCGCCGCCGCAAGGATGAACCCCGAAGATTGCAGGAGACGCCGCCGAATATGACGAATGTTTGCAGCCCCGATGCGGCCGCCGCAGAGGGCGCCTCTGCGCCCCTGCAGCGCTACGTCACGCTGCAGACCGGCCTGGACATGCTGGACGACGGCATCTCCATCTTCGATGCCGAACTGCGCCTGGTGGCCTGGAACAAGGCCTACCTGCGGCTGCTGGACTTTCCGCCCGAGCTGGTGTGGCTGGGTGCCCCGTTCCGCGACTTCATGGAATTCAACGCCCGCCGCGGCGACTACGGTCCGGGCGATCCCGAGCAGCTGGTGGAGGCGCGCATGGCACTGGCGCGGCGCTTCGAGCCGCACGACGTCGAGCGTGTCCGGCCCGATGGTCGCGTGCTGCGCATCCGCGGACAGCCGGTGCCGGGCCTGGGTTTCGTCACCCTGTATTCCGACGTGACCGAGCGCCACCGCGCGGAGGCCACCATCCGGCGCCAGAACGCCGAGCTCGAAAGCCGCGTGGCCGCGCGCACCGCAGAGCTGCAGCGCAGCGAGCAGCGCGTGCGGCTGGTGATGGACTCCATCCCGGCGCTGGTGGCGTACTTCGACGCCGGCCGCGTCTACCGCTACCTCAACCGCGGCTATGCGGACTGGTTCGGCGTGGACACCGGGCGGCCCGAGGGCGTGAGCGCGCGCCGCTTCCTGGGCGAGGCGGTCTATGCGCATGTGCGCCCGCATGTCATGCGCGCGCTGGCCGGCGAGCCGCAGAGCTTCGCCTACGACCTGCGCACGCAGGACGGCCAGATCCGCACGGTACGCACCTCGCTCGCGCCCGAGCGCGCGGCCGATGGCCGCGTGGCGGGCTGCTTCGAGCTCACCTTCGACATCACCGAGCAGCGGCGCGCGCAGGAGCTGGTGGCGCGGGCGCAGAAGCTGGAGTCGCTCGGCCATCTCACCGGCGGCCTGGCGCACGACTTCAACAACATCCTCACGGTCGTGATCGGCAACCTCGACGCCTTGCTGCGCCGCGGCGCCGACGACGAGGCCACGCGCGAGTTCGCCCAGCCGGCACTGGACGCCGCCCGCCGCGGCGCCGAGTTGGTGCGGGCGCTGCTGAGCTTCGCGCGCCGGCAGCCGCTGCAGGCGGCCTCGGTGCACGTGGGCGCGCTCATCGAGACGGTGGCGCGCCTGGTGCGCCGCGCGCTGCCCGACACGCTGGCGCTGGAGGTGGACGCCGGCCCTTCGGCGCTGTGGACCTGGATCGACGCCACGCTGCTCGAACAGGCGCTGGTCAACCTGGTCCTGAACGCGCGCGACGCCACCGGGCCGCTGGGCCGCATCGTGCTGCGGGCACGCGCTGCCCGGCTCGACACCGCCCGGGCGGCGCCGCTGCAGATGTCGGCCGGCGACTGCGTCTGCATCGAGGTGCAGGACGATGGTTGCGGCATGGACGCCGACACGCTCGCCCGTGTGTTCGAGCCCTTCTTCACCACCAAGCCGCCGGGCAGCGGCACGGGCCTCGGCATGGCCGTGGTCTACGGCTTCATCCGCCAGTCGGGTGGCGCCATCGACCTGCGCAGCGCGCCGGGGCAGGGCACTACCGTCACGCTGTGGCTGCCCGCGGCCGAGGCACCCCCGCCCGCGGCCGACGAACTGCCCCCGGGCCAGACCGCAGCGCCGGCCTCTCAGGGCCTGGCGCTGCTGGCCGACGACGACGCGCAGGTGCGCCGCGTGATCCGACGCAGCCTGCTGGAGCTGGGCTACTCGGTGCTGGAGGCCGAGAGCGGCGCCGAGGCGCTTCAGCTGCTGGCCCACATGCCGGGTCTGGCGCTGGTGCTGTCTGACGTGCAGATGCACGGCCCGGTCGACGGCGTCGCCGTGGCCACCGCCGCCTGCGTCTTGCCAGCGTCGGATGGCGCGCCGGCCCCGGCCGTGGTGCTGATGAGCGGCCACGCGCCCGAGGCCATCGCCCGGCCGGCGGGCGTGCCCGTGATCACCAAGCCATTCACCGCCGAGCAGCTCGCGCGGGCCATCGAGGAAGGGAGACGACCCCCATGAACACGCCACGCCACGGCATGCCCCCTGCACCGGGTGCGCGCAGCCCCGGCGCCCACGACGAGGGCGGCCCGTCCGACCTCATCTACGTGATCGAAGACGAGCCCGAGGTGGCGCGCATCGTGCGCGCCACGCTGCAGGACTTCGGCTTCGCCTGCGAAGTCTTCGCGAGCGGGGCGGCGGCGCTGCGTCGGCTGCAGGTGGAAAAGCCCGACCTGTGCATCATCGACCTCGGCCTGCCCGACATGGACGGGCTGGACCTGATGCGACGCATCACGGCGGCCAGCAGCGCCGGCGTGCTGATCCTCACCGGCCGCGGCCACCCTGCCGACCGCGTGATGGGCCTGGAGCTGGGCGGCGACGACTACGTGACCAAGCCCTTCGAGGCGCGCGAGCTGGTGGCGCGGGTGCGCAGCATCCTGCGCCGCCGCGGCCAGGCGGGCGCTGCTGCGGCCACCCAGCGTCGCCGGGCGCGCTTCAACGGCTGGTGCATCGACTGGGCCTCGCATGTGCTCACCGCCCCCGACGGCACCGAGCACCTGCTGGGCACGGCCGAGGCGCAGGTGCTGCGCAGCTTCATCGAGCGGCCGCATCAGATCCTGACGCGCGAGCAGCTGCTGGGCACCCGCGACCTGCTGCCCACCGACCGCAGCATCGACGTGCGCATCTCGCGCCTGCGCAAGAAGATCGAGGCCGACACCGAGGCGCCGCAGGTCATCAAGACCGTCTACGGCGCGGGCTACCTGTTCGCGGCCAATGTGGAGTGGGATTGAGCGGGCTGCGCGGGGCAATGCGCATCAGCGAGCCCGGAACCGTTCGGGCTGAGCCTGTCGAAGCCAGGGCACGCACGCGTCGAAGCGAGTGACCCTTCGACAAGCTCAGGGCGAACGGATTCACGCGCCGTCAGCCTCGCGCAAGGCTCATTGCGCGACTTGGATTGCAATGTGACGAATGATTGCGCCGGGTCCGCGCGCCGGGACCGGCATCGAAGAATGCGGCACAGGCTCATTCCAGATGCCAGGAGACAACCCCATGAAAGACCCGGTCGCGGAGCGCATCCGCTCCCATCCCAAATACCTTGAGCTGCGGCGGCGCCGCAACCGCCTGGGCGGCTGGCTCACCGCGATCATGCTGCTCGTCTACTACGGCTATGTCGCGCTGATCGCCTTCGACAAGCCCTTCCTCGCGCGGCCCATCGGCCAGGGCGTGACCACGCTGGGCATTCCCATCGGCCTGGGCGTGATCGTCTTCACCATCGTCATCACGCTGGCCTACATCCGCCGCGCCAATGGCGAGTTCGACCGGCTCACGGCCGAGATCCTGAAGGAGGCCGGCCAATGACACGCCTCTCCTTCCGCACCACCGCGGCCCGCCTGGCGCCGGCCGCGCTGCTCCTGCTGGCCGGCCTGGCCCATGCCGCAGGCGGCGACGTCGGCCAGGTGGCCAAGCAGCCCACCAACTGGATCGCCATCGGCATGTTCATGGTGTTCGTGGCGGGCACGCTCTACATCACCAAGTGGGCGGCCAAGCGCACGCGCTCGGCGGCCGACTTCTACACCGCAGGCGGCGGCATCACCGGCTTCCAGAACGGGCTGGCCATCGCGGGCGACTACATGTCGGCGGCCTCCTTCCTGGGCATCTCGGCGGCCGTGATGGCCACCGGCTACGACGGGCTGATCTATTCCATCGGCTTTCTCGTGGGCTGGCCGGTGCTCACCTTCCTGATGGCCGAGCGGCTGCGCAACCTGGGCAAGTTCACCTTTGCCGACGTGGCCGGCTACCGCTTCCGGCCCGGCCCCATCCGCGCCTTCGCGGCCAGCGGCACGCTCGTGGTGGTGTCCTTCTACCTGATCGCCCAGATGGTGGGCGCGGGTCAGCTCATCAAGCTGCTGTTCGGCCTGGACTACTGGGTGGCGGTGGTGATCGTGGGCGCGCTGATGATGGTCTACGTGCTCTTCGGCGGCATGACGGCCACCACCTGGGTGCAGATCATCAAGGCCGTGATGCTGCTGGCCGGCGTGACCTTCATGGCGGTGATGGTGCTGGCGGCCTTCCACTTCAGCCCCGAGGCGCTGTTCGCCAAGTCGGTGGAGGTGCGCACGCAGATCGCCGCCAACGCCGGCAAGTCGCCGGACGAGGCGCGCAGCATCGGCCTGGCCATCATGGGCCCGGGCGGCTTCGTCAAGGACCCGATCTCGGCCATCAGCTTCGGCATGGCGCTGATGTTCGGCACGGCCGGGCTGCCGCACATCCTGATGCGCTTCTTCACGGTGCCCGATGCCAAGGAGGCGCGCAAGTCGGTGGGCTGGGCCACGGTGTGGATCGGCTACTTCTACCTGCTGATCTTCATCATCGGCTTCGGCGCCATCACGCTGGTGCTGACCAATCCCGAGTTCGCCAACGTGGCCACGGGCGTGATCCACGGCGGCGCGGGCGCGACCAACATGGCGGCCGTGCTGGTGGCCAAGGCGGTGGGCGGCAACGTGTTCTTCGGTTTCATCTCGGCGGTGGCCTTCGCGACCATCCTGGCCGTGGTGGCGGGGCTGACGCTGTCGGGCGCCTCCGCCGTGTCGCACGACCTCTATGCCACGCTGATCAAGCAGGGCCGCGCCGAGCCGCGCGACGAGCTGCGCGTCTCGCGCATCACCACGGTGGCGCTGGGCGTGATCGCGGTGCTGCTGGGCATCGCCTTCGAGAAGCAGAACATCGCCTTCATGGTGTCGCTGGCCTTCGCCATCGCGGCCTCCGCCAACTTCCCGGTGCTGTTCATGAGCGTGCTGTGGAAGGACTGCACCACGCGCGGCGCGGTGATCGGCGGCACGCTGGGCCTGGCCGCCTCGGTGGGGCTGACCATCGTCTCGCCGTCGGTGTGGGAAGCGACGCTGGGCTATCCCAAGGGCTCGGCGCTGTTCCCCTACACCTCGCCGGCCCTGTTCTCCATGGCCATCGGCTTCGCGGGCATCTGGCTGTTCAGCCTGCTCGACCGCAGCCGCCAGGCCGCCGCCGAACGCGCGGCCTTTCCGGCGCAGCAGGTGCGGTCGGAGACCGGACTCGGCGCGTCGGGCGCCTCCGGGCACTGAGCGCAGCATCCCGCGGGGGTGGGGCCTCCGTCGCTCCGCGCCGTGCCCGGGGCGGCGGCACCTGCCAGGGGCGCGCCGGCAAGGACAGCTGGCGGCAAGGCGCAGCGGGGCATGATCGGGCCATGCCGTCTTCCGTCCGACTCCTTTCGCAGCTCTCCCGCCGTCGCCTGCTGCAAGGCGCGGCGGGCGCGGCGCTTGCCGCCCCCTTCCTTCGCTTGCATGCCCAGGGCGGCGACAGCCGGCCGCTCTTCACGCTGGGCGTGGCCTCCGGCTGTCCTACGGCCGAGGGCGTGGTGCTGTGGACCCGCCTCGCCCCCGATCCGCTGGCGGGCGGCGGCATGGGCGAGGCGCCGGTGCCCGTCGAGTGGGAACTGGCCGAGGACGAAGGCTTCGCCCGCATCGTCGCCCGCGGACGGGCCATCGCGGTGGCCGACCTGGCGCACTCGGTGCACGTCGAGGTCGCGGGCCTGGCGCCCGGCCGCGACTACTGGTACCGCTTCACGGCGCAGGGCATGCGCAGCCCCGTCGGCCGTACCCGCACCGCGCGGGCGCTGCAGGACGTGCAGCCGCTGCGGCTGGCCTTCGGCTCCTGTCAGCAGTACGAGCAGGGCTTCTACAGCGCCTACCGCGACATGGCCACGCAGGACCTGGATGCGGTGCTGCACCTGGGCGACTACATCTACGAGTCCTCCTGGGGCCGCCACCACGTGCGCCGCCACGAGGCCGGCCTGCCGCAGGACCTGGCCGGCTACCGCAACCGCTATGCCCTCTACAAGGGCGATGCGGACCTGCAGGCGGCGCATGCGGCCTTCCCATGGTTCGTCACCTGGGACGACCACGAGGTGCAGAACGACTATGCCAACGACCGCTCGCCGCAGACGCCCGATCCGGCGCAGTTCATGGCCTTGCGCGCGGCCGCCTACCAGGCCTGGTACGAGCACATGCCGGTGCCGGCCTGGATGCGCCCGCAGGGCGCGCAGGCCCGCATCCATGGCCGCTGGCAGATGGGCGGCATGGCCGAGCTCTTCGTGCTCGACGGCCGCCAGTACCGCTCGGCCCATCCCTGCGTGCCGGTGACCGGCAACAAGGGCTTCGTCGACTGCGACGAGCGCAGCGCCGCCAGCCGAAGCTACCTGGGCGCCGAGCAGGAGGCCTGGCTCTACCAGGGCCTGGCGCGCGCCCAGGGCCGCTGGACGCTGATCGCGCAGCAGACGCTGATGGCCACGGCCCCGCGCAGCCGCGGAGAGGAACGCGGCTACTGGGTCGAC
Organism: Pseudacidovorax intermedius; assembly: GCF_003350475.1. Classification (GTDB taxonomy): domain Bacteria; phylum Pseudomonadota; class Gammaproteobacteria; order Burkholderiales; family Burkholderiaceae_C; genus Xenophilus; species Xenophilus intermedius. The sequence continues at coordinate 189,956 of NZ_QQAV01000003.1, read as the reverse complement.
GGCTGGGACGGCTACGCCGCCAACCGCGAGCGCCTGTACGGCGCGCTGACGGCGCGGCCCGAGCGCAATGCGCTGGTGCTCAGTGGCGACGTGCACTGCTTCTGGGCCGCCGACCTGCAGCGTGCGGACGACGCCGCGCCGCTGGCCACCGAATTCGTGGGCGGCTCCATCAGCTCGCAGGGTCCGTCGATGGCCACGGTGGCGGCGCTGCAGGCCAACAACCCGCAGCTGCGCTGGGGCCGCGGCGACGTGCGCGGCTATGCGCTGGCCATGCTGGCGCCAGCTGAGGCGCGCGTGGAGTTCCGTTCGGTGGACGACATCCGGCGCGCCGATTCCGGCGTGAGCCGGCTGGCGCGCTTCGTGGTCGAGCACGGCTCGCCGGGCGTGCACACGGTGGCGGGCTGATGCCGCTCGGGGCCACTGCCGCTCCACGGGCGTACGACGCGCCGCGCGTGACGGCATGGGGCGCCGTGCGGCCCCAGACGGTGCTCCGTGGCCGCCCGCAACCGCCGCACGGGAAGACCCCGCCTGCCGACCCGGATTCGCCCCTCTGTCGCCGCCGTGGCCGCCGACGCTGTTAGGGTCGGCGCTTCCCGGGTTTTCCCTCATCCTTGGCCGACCGCCGGTTGCGCTTGCCGATCGGCAATGCCGGCCGGCGTCCTGCGCCCCGTTCTGTCCCGCGCCTTGCCCATGACTTCCGCCGCTTTCCTCGCCGACGCCCAATCCGAACGCACGCTGCTGCGCGCCGTGCTCGCCCTGGGCCTGGGCGGCTTCTCCATCGGCACGGGCGAGTTCGTGATCATGGGCCTGCTGCCCGAGGTGGCGCGCGACATCGGCACCAGCATTCCGCAGGCCGGCCACGCGATCAGCGCCTATGCGCTGGGCGTGGTGGTGGGCGCGCCGGTGCTGGCGGCGCTGGCCGCGGGCTGGCGCCGCCGTGTGCTGCTGATGGCGCTGATGGCCTTCTATGCCATCGGCAACATCGCCAGCGCCCTCGCGCCGGACTACCTGTCGCTGCTGGGCCTGCGGCTGTTGACCGGCCTGCCACACGGCACCTACTTCGGCGTCGCGGCGCTGGTGGCGGCGGCCCTGGCACCGCCGGGACAGCGCGCCCGGGCCGTGGGCCTGGTGATGCTGGGCCTGACCGGCGCCACGCTGGTGGGCGTGCCCATCGCGGCCTGGCTGGGCCAGCATTTCGGCTGGCGTGCGGCCTTCGTCTTCGTCGGGCTCATCGCCGCCGCGGCGGTTCTGATGATCCGCCTGTGGGTGCCCGACATGGCGGCGGCGCAGGGTGCGAGCCCCATGCGCGAGCTGGGCGCGCTGCGCCGGCGCCAGGTGTGGTTCACCCTGGGCATCGCGGCCATCGGCTTCGGCGGCATGTTCTGCGTGTTCAGCTACGTCAAGCCCACGCTGACCGAGGTGGCCGGCCTGTCGGTGGGCCGTGTGCCGCTGGTGCTGGCGCTGTTCGGCGTCGGCATGGTGGCGGGCAACCTGGTCGGCGCGCGCCTGGCCGACCGGGCGCTGATGCCGACCATCGGCGGCATCCTGGCCTATGCGGCGGTGGTGCTGGCGGCCTTCTCGGTCACGGCCCACCATCCGGTGGCGGCGTCGATCAACATCCTGCTGGTCGGCACGCTGGTGGCCATCGGCCCGGCGCTGCAGATCCGGCTGATGGACGTGGCCGGCGACGCCCAGACCCTTGCCGCGGCCTTGAACCATTCGGCCTTCAACATGGCCAATGCCTTGGGTGCGTGGCTGGGCGGCGTGGCCATCGACGCAGGGCTTGGATGGACCTCGACGGGCTGGGTGGGCGCGCTGCTGGCGTTGGCCGGGCTGGCACTGTTCGCGGCGGCCGTGGCGGATGGGCGTCGCATGTCGCGGGGTGCACGGCTGGCTTGAGTTCGTTGTCCTGGCGGGCGTTTTCTTACGCTGGCGGTTTGGTCTGCCAGACCTGATTGGGTGACGACTGGCGGGGGCGCTAACCGGCGGAGGGCGCCGGCATGCGTGCTCCCCGTGCACGCTCGCGCTGACCGGCTTGGTGCACGACACGGGTGCTCGCTCTCCACCGACGTGCTTGCCGCACTGCACGGCGCCGCGAATGGCACCTCCGCACGCACACCGGCACCCTCCGCCTCAACGCTGCGCCCGAACGGCCGGGTTCGGCCGCCCGGGTTCTCACTCCGTTCGCCCTGAGCCTGCCGAAGGGCAGAGCGGCGCGCGGCGCAAATGCCCGGCGGTGCTTGAGCCGCCTCCGTGCAACCGCTAGGGGAGGGGCTTCGACAGGCTCAGCCCGAACGGGTTGGGTTTGACTGGCCGGCATTAGCTCCTGCGCCCGAAGGGTCCAGAGCACCCCAAGACCCAACAACGCCAAAGATCCAATGGTGTCAAAGGCCCGACGGCCCAAAGGCCCAACGGCGCCAAAGACCCAGGGGGTCCTAAAAACGGGAGGGCTCGCGCGCAGCGTCGAGGCGGAGGGTGCCGGTGTGCGTGCGGAGGTGCCATTCGCGGCGCCGTGCAGTGCGGAAGGCGCGTCGGTGGAGAGCGGTCACCCGTGTGGTGAGGCAAGCCGGTCGGCGCGAGCGTGCACAGGGAGCGCGCATGCCGGCGCCCTCTGCCGGGTTACCGCCCCGACGACCTGCGAACCCAGACATTCATAGCGCCCCGACGACCTGCGAACCCAGGCATTCATAGCGCCGCGACAACTTGCGAACCCAGTGCCTTCAGATTCGCCTCTCGCTGCTTCCGCGCCCAGTGCCTTCAGATCGTCCCTAGGACTGGCAACAGCACACCCGAACTGCCCCACCCATCCGAGCGGCTCAAGCCCCCCGCCGCGCCCCCTCCATCGGCGGCGCGATCTCCTCCAGCGTGCGCCGCTCCGCATCGACGCCCCAGCGCAGCGCCGCCAGCCCCGCCGCGATCACCAGCGCTGCACCGATGCCGTAGCCGATGGCCACCGCCCCGCGACTGCCCGTCTCGATCAACGCCCCGAAAAGCCAGGGCGCCACGAAGCCACCCGCACCCGTTCCCACCGCGTAGAACAGCGCAATCGCGATGGCCCGCATCTCCAGCGGAAACACCTCGCTCACCGTCAGGTAGGCCGAGCTGGCCGCCGCAGAGGCCAGGAAGAACACCGCCGACCAGGCCAGCGCCTGCGTCGGTGCATCCAGCCAGCCCGCCATGAAGGCCAGGCCCGTCAGCGCCAGGCCCACTCCCGCGCCCGCATAGGTGAGGGCGATCATCCGCCGCCGGCCCACGCTGTCGAACAGCGGCCCCAGCAGCAGCGGCCCCAGCACATTGCCCAGCGCGAAGGGAAAAATGTAGAGCGCCACCCGCGACGCATCCACGCCATGGAAGCGCGTCAGCACCAGCGCATAGGTGAAGAAAATCGCGTTGTAGAAAAAGGCCTGCGACAGCATCAGCCCCAGCGCCACCGCGCTGCGCTGGCGGTAGTGCACCAGCAGCACGCGCGCCACCTCGCGCAGGCTGGGGCTGGGCCGGTGGCCCACCGAGGGATGTGCGGTCGGTGGCGGCAGCGGTCCGTGCTCGCGCGCCACCTGGGCCTCGATGTCGGCCAGGATCCGCTCGGCCTCGGCCGCCTGCCCATGCGCGGCCAGCCAGCGCGGACTCTCGGGCACATGGCGGCGGATCAGTACGATGGCCAGCGCCAGCAACGCACCCAGCCCGAAGCCCACCCGCCAGCCCCACACCGGGCCGAACACCCGCGGGTCGAGCACCACCAGCGCCAGCCCCGCGCCCAGCGCGGCGCCAAGCCAGAAGCTGCCGTTGATCGCCAGGTTGACCCGGCCCCGCACCCGCGCCGGTACCAGCTCGTCGATGGCGGAGTTGATGGCCGCATATTCACCGCCGATGCCCAGGCCGGTGAAGAAGCGGCAGACCGCGAAGATCGCGAAGGTGGGCGAGAAGGCCGTGGCGAAGGTCGCGGCGGCGTACACGGCCAAGGTGAGCATGAACAGCTTCTTGCGGCCGAGCCGGTCGGTCATGCGGCCGAAGACCAGCGCACCGGTCACCGCCCCCGCCACGTAGAGCGAGCCGGCCAGGCCCACCTGCGCGGCCGTCAGACCCAGGGTGTCGCTGCGCTCCAGCACGCCGCCGATGGAGCCGACCATCGTCACCTCCAGCCCGTCCAGCACCCAGGCGATGCCCAGCGCGATCACCACGCGCCAATGCCAGCGCGACCAAGGCAGTCGGTCCAGTCGTGCGGGGATGTCGGCGCCTGCAGGCGCCGAGGGAGAGGCAGAAGTGGCAAGGGTCGTCATGGCGCTCCGATCTGCGGGCCACGCTAGCGCGGCCCGGGACGCGGAGGCGTCGGCCATGGCTGACAGGCGATGTGGCGAATGGACGTAGACGGACCCGGGCGCCCGGCCGCAGCGTCGTGGCGATGACCCAAGCCCAAGACCCCTCCCAGGACGTCGCCGCGCAAGGCGCGACGCCCACCTCGTCGCCGCAGCGCGAGACGTCCCGCCAGGACAAGGCCTCGCCCGGCACGCATTACAAGGACGAGCCGGAAGTCACCCAGGAAGAATCCGTGCCCCTCGACGGCAAGGACCCCGTGGGCGAGAAGATGATGGAAAAGCTGGGCGACGAACGTCGCCAGCAGCAGGAGGATCGCCAATGAAGCGCGGGCACGACGCACTACTGGCAATGGGCGACCCGGTGCCCGTCATCGATCCGCCGCCGCCCACCCCGGTGCCGCCGTTGACCGAACCCTTCCCGCCCGGCACGGAACCGGCGCCGCCCGTGCCGCCGTCGCCCTCGCCGGAGCCGCTGCCCGCACCGTTTCCTTCGTAGCCTGCGATACGGGTCGCAAGCCCCTACGCGCGGCTTGGCGTCGTGATCGCGCCGTGCCGTGCAGTGCCGGTACCGGGCCGGCTCAGGTGGACCAGATGCGTGGCGGCGCCCCGTCCAGCCGCCACAGTTCGCGGCGCCAGTCGGTCCAGATGCCCCGCAGCAGCTGCATCGCTGGCTCGACCACCGGCGCCAGCACCCGAACGACGATCACCGAGGGCTGCGGGCTGGTGGCGCCCCCGGTCTCGCCCAGGGCGTGGCTGTCGATGCGGGTGCGTGCGATCTCCAGCAGGGCCTCGCGCCGTTCGCGAGGGATGGGCGTGCCGCTCACATGGAAGAGCGAGGCGAGGCAGCGCCGACCGGCCAGGCCCAGCGCACCGTCGAGCAACGGGGCATCGCCCGCCTCGATGCGCCCTCGCTCCAGCCAGACACCGGGCACCTCCAGGTGCTGCTGCAGGCTGCCCGCCACGAAAGGCTGGCCTGCATGGGGCAGGCCGAGGGCCGTCACGTCCCAGCCGATGAGTTCGCCGCCCGGTGCCACATCCAGGCGCAGGCGGTTGTGGGCCTGGCAGCCGCTGTAGCACAGGGCTTCCAGCGGCAGCCATTCCAGCCGCGCGCCAGCCTGCACCTGCAGGTGCGTCTGCTGTACCGCGGCTTCGCCTTCGCTGCGGTAGAAGCGGGATGCGCCCGGCGTGGTGACCAGGCCGTGGCTGCCGGCAGCGGCCATCACGCGGATCTCGAGCGTGTCGCCACCCACAAGGCCGCCGGGTGGGTGCACCAGAACGTTGTGGCAGATGGCGTCGCCTTCGGGGTAGAGGCTCTGCAGGATGCGCAGCGGACCGTCGTGGCGGAAACGCGCCACGCTTCGGCCGTCGCGCGCGGCATAGTCGATGGAGAGTCGGGCGTGCCAGGGCATCGGGGGAGTCTAAGCAGGCGGAAGGCGCGGTTTCGGCGGCGCGGGCCGCGGAGACGGCCTGCCGCCGACGACTGCGTCGCGGCATCGCAGTGCGGCGGCCGGCAACGCGTCCGGAATGAAGCCGCTCAGGTTATGCGGCCTTCCACGCCCCGACGTGCGCCGCACCGGCCTCGTCGATCAAGGCGGGGCCGAGGCAGTCGATGGCATGCGGTGAGGCGCGGAACACGTCGCGGCAAGAGAGTTCGGCATCGCGCTGGTCCGAGCGCTCGCCGCGGAATTCGCGCAGCCGCTCGGCGTCGATGCCGAACACCACGCGGCCGATGCCCGACCAGAAGATGGCGCCCGCGCACATCACGCAGGGCTCGGCCGAGGAATAGAGGGTGGCCTTGGCCAGCACCTCGCGGCCCAGGCCCAGGCCGGCGAGCTTGCGGATGGCGTTGGTCTCGGCATGGCCGGTCACGTCGCCGGTCTCGCCGCTGTTGCAGTAATCCTCGGTCAGCACGCGGTTGTCCTCGGACACGATGACGGCACCGAAGGGCCGGTTGCCGCGGCGGCGGCCGGCATGCGACCAGCCGATGGCCTTGCGCAGATAGCGGCCGTCGCGTTCGTCGAGCGCGACTTCCGTGGGAAGCAGGGAGGCAGAAGACATCAGGGAAGGCGGCGAGCAGTTGCCGCGGAACGAAGGGGGAGAGGCAGAACGAATAGTCGCCGCAGACTGCAGGAGGCATGCCAGCCGCGCCGGAAGGGGCGCGATGGGCACGGGACAGCGATTTCAATGCGCCAGGCCCGACGACGGTGGACAGCCTGCGACGATGTCGGCAGGAAGGACAGGATGGATCGGCGCGGGCTCGGGCGATCAGGCGTCGAAGTCCAGCGAACGCTCCTGTCGGTGCAGCGGTGCCTCGGGCGGCAGCGTCGACTGGCGAAGGGTGCGCAGGCCCAGCTCGGTGATGCCGAAGACGACCGCCTCGCGGGCGGAGCCCGGCCCGAAAGGCCCCACGGCCGGCACACTGGCGGTGATCAGCTGGGCGGCCTTCAGCAGCAGCACGTGGTCCACCTCGGCCGTCTGCCGGACGGCCAGCGGAAAGCGTTCGTTCTCGATGCGAGCCAGGTATTCGAGCGACATCGCCACCTCCTGTGCGAGCCGTGATTCTGTGACTTAATTCACAAATAAGTGTGACGCTGGATCAAGGCCTTGTGTCGACTGTGAGTACTTGTTCGCGACAGCGGCACGGGCCGGCACGGCCGGCCCGGCGCGCCGCCGCATCAGGCCGCGGCGGCGATGCCGTAGGTGCGGCGGTACATCTCCACCAGGTGTTCGCCGGCGGTGCAGGGCGCGAAGCGCGGCGCCTCGCCAGCGGGCACGGTGCCAGGCACCGCCTCGATGCGGGCCAGGTAGTCGGGCTCGTAGAAGAAGGGGATGGAATAGCGCGGCGCGCTGCCCGAATGCAGGTTGCGCACGCGGTGCGGGTTGGAGTGGTACAGGCCGTTGGTCCAGCGCGGGATCATGTCGCCCAGGTTGACCACGAAGCAGCCGTCGATGGGCGTGGCGGGCAGCCAGTCGCCGCCGGGCATCTGCACCTCCAGGCCGCCGTGGCCGTCCTGCGCCAGGATGGTGACGGCGCCCCAGTCGGTGTGGGCCCCGGCGCCGAAGGTGCGCTCGTCGGCGCCTTCCGGATGAGCCGGATAGCGGATCATGCGCAGCGTGACCATGGGGCTGTCGCTGGTGGCGTCGAACCAGGTCTCGGGCAGGTCGAGCGAGAGGGCCATCAGCTGCATCAGCCGGCGCGACAGGGCCAGCATGGCCTGGATGTAGGCCTCGCACTGCGCGGGCGCCTCGGGCACTTCGGCGGGCCACTGGTTGTGGCCGTAGGTCTGGTAGCCGGCGAGCACATAGGGATGGTCGGCTGGGTAGGCCATGCCGCAGTAGAAGCTTTCCTTCAGGTCGGGCCGCGCCGCCGCGTCCAGCGTCTGCGCGCCCATCAGCTCGTAGCCGCGCATCGCGGGCGACTTGTGCATCTCCAGCGCCTCGCGCGTGGACATCGGCACGTCGAGCAGCCGTCGGGCCAGGTCGAACTGCGCCTGCACCTGCGCCGCCGGCACGCCATGATGGCGCACGTAGAAGAAGCCCGAGGCCACGGCGGCGGCGCGCATCTGCGCAGCCACCTCGGCGCTGCGCGGGCTGCCCAGCGCCAGGGCATCGTGCAGGTCGATGACGGGAATGGACATGGCGGCCCTTGCTGCGTTCAGGCCTTGAGCTTGCGCTCGGCGGCGGTGGGCAGGAACCGGTCGGTCCAGATGTCGGCGACGGTGGGCGAGCTCTTCAGTCCGAAGGCGGCGACGGTCTCGTCGATGGTGGCCTGCAGGCGCTCGGGCGTGGCGGCACCCCAGCCGTGGGCGATCGTGCCCGGCGTCTTCATGCTGCCGTCGACGATCAGCTGCAGCCGCTCGTGCTCGATGGCCTCGTTGGCCAGCGGTTCGCGGGCCTTGATGGCGGCGGCGCCGGCCTTCGTGTCCGCCATGGCCTCGATCCAGCCGCGGGTGGTGGCCTTGACGAAGGCCTTCATGGCCTCGGCGTTCTCCATGCTCTTCGCGTTGGCGACCAGGCCGTTGCCGTACGACTTCATGCCGTAGTCCGAGAAGCGGAACGCCGTGATCTGCTCCGGCCCCATGCCACGCAGCTTGAGGTTGAGCAGGCCGGTGAAGTAGAAGTAGCCGGCGCCATCGAAGTCGCCCTTGACGAAGCGGGTGTCGCCGATGTCGGGTGCCACGTTCTCCCACTTCACGCTGGCCGGATCGAAGCCCTGGGCCTTGGCGAAGACGGGGAACAGCTTGCGCGAGGCATTGAAGGGCTGGCCCAGCAGCGTCTTGCCGGCCAGGTCGGTGGGCTTCTTGATGGGGCCGTCCTTGCGCACCAGGATGGCGTTGGGGTTCAGGTCGTACTGGATGGCCACGGCCTTGAGGCCGGCCGTGGGGTTGTTGACGTCGAACTCGACCATGGTCGCCAGGTCGGCCGAGGCGCAGTCGTAGGCGCCGCTGCCCACCAGGCTGATGGCGGCGGCCGAGCCGTTGCCGGTGTCGATGGCCACGTCCAGCCCGGCGTCCTTGTAGTAGCCGCGCTGCTGCGCCAGCAGGAAGCCGGCGGCCGTGGCCTCGACCTTCCAGCCCAGGTTGAACTTGAACTTCTGCAGAGAGCCCTGGGCCCGCACGAAGGGGGTGGCGGCGAGCAGGGTGGCGGCGCCCGAGGCGGCCAGGAGGGAGCGGCGGTGCAGCATGGTGCGGTCTTCGAAAGGATGCGTTGGAACGCCTCGCGGGCCGTGGGCCGGGCGCGGGGATGCCAGAGCAATTTCCGGGCGGCTCCGGGCGGGGCCGCTGAACGCTTCTACTCCTGCAAGGGTTTCAGCACGATCCATGCCGCGCGCGTCGCAACGCCTGCGCGCCCGCGCGGCCTGGGCTCGTGCACCACCCGCGCTCGCGTGTGGTGCGGCCATGGCAGCGCGCGCACCGCCCTGGTTGGTCACGCCCCGGCTTGGCGCAAGAGACCCTTGGTCGATCTCGGAAAGCGCACAAAACGCTTGCCGCGTCCCGGGGTGCGCCGCCCATAATCGCGGCCCAGAGAGTAGAAGCGTTCAGCAACGCCCGCCTGCCGTCCCGGCAGGTGTCAGCGGCCCGGGAATTGCTCTTGACGTCCTGCCCACGTGCACCGTGGCGCGGCGCGATCAGGATGCAGCAGCAGCCCCGAAGCCCGCCCTCCATGGTCTCCGACGGACGGACATCTTTCCTTCCACCCACTCACGGAGAGCCCCACCATGACCGCCATCGCCACCACCGCCCCCGACTTCACCCTTGCCGAGCTTGAAAAGGAATCGCGCATGGGCGCGATGGGCTCCGAGACCACCACCCGCGAAGTCCGCCGCATCAGCCTGGCCGACTTCGACACCCGCCGCGCCGAGATCGCCGACCAGCTGTGGGATGCCGCGGTCGACGTCGGCTTCTTCCAGCTCGTAGACCACGGCATCGACCTGGCCGACATCCGCGCCGCCTTCGCCGAGGCCGAGCGCTTCTTCGCGCTGCCCGATGCGGTGAAGGCGCAGTACCCGCTGGCCAACAACGCCGGCTGGGAGAGCAAGGCGCAGGTGCGGCCCTCCACCGGCACCGCCGATCAGAAGGAGAGCTACCAGATCACGCTGCCGCTGATGGGCCCGCTCTTTCCCACCGAGGCGGAACTGCCCGGCTTCAAGGCCGCCATGCTGGCCTTCGAGCAGAAGAGCTGGGAGATCGGCATGAAGGTGCTGTCCTGCTTCGCGCTGAAGCTGGGCTTCGACACCGAGTTCTTCACCCGCGCGCACGACAAGTCCAGCGCCGAGTACCAGAGTACGCTGCGCCTGCTGCACTACTACGCGATCCCGCCCGAGGCGCAGGCCAACCTGGACCTGTGGCGCGCCGGTGCGCACACCGACTTCGACTGCCTCACGATCCTCTACCAGCGCCAGGGTCAGGGCGGCCTGCAGGTGTGCCCGGGCAAGGAATTCGAGAAGCAGGAATGGACGTCCATCCCGCCCGACGAGGACGTCATCACCTGCAACATCGGCGACATGCTCATGCGCTGGAGCGACGACCAGCTGCCCAGCAACTTCCACCGCGTGCGCAATCCGCTGCCCGGCGAATACATGGGTCCGCGCTACAGCATCGCCTTCTTCTGCCAGGCCAACCGCGACGCGCTCATCGAGTCGCCCTCGGGCAAGTACCCGTCCATCACCGCGGGCGACTACCTCAAGCAGCGGATTGCGGCGAATTTCGGCAAGAAGTACTGAGCCTCGCCACGCAGGAGGCGGACCCGACCGTGCTCAGACGAGCACGTAGTCGGGGTACTGCCGGCAGATTTCGTCCACCGCGCTGAGCGTGCCCGACAGGTGCGTGCGCAGCGCCTGCTGGGCGGCGGCCGGGTCGCCGGCCTCGATGGCGCGCACGATGGCGCGGTGGTCGCGCAGGATCGACTCGGTCTTGCCGGCCGTGGGCAGATGCAGCCGCCGCAGCCGGTCCACATGGCCCGAGGCCTTGTTGACCAGCGTCCACAGGCCGGGCACCTCGGCGGCCTCGTACATCAGGCGGTGGAAGTCGCGGTCGGCCTCCACGAAGTCGCCATAACGCTGGGCCTTGGCGAGCGCCGACTGCTGGGTCACCGTGGCCTTCAGCCGCGCCAGCAGCTCGGGCGGCGCGCTCGTGGCCAACTGGTGCACCAACTCCAGCTCCAGCGAGCGGCGCAGGAAGTGCGCCTGCCGCGCGGCCGCGATGTCGATGCGGCTGACCAGCGTGGCGTGCTGCGGAAACACATCCACCAGCCCTTCCTCGGCCAGGCGCAGCAGGGCCTCGCGCACCGGCGTCTGGCTCACGCCGAAATGGTCGGCCAGCTCCTGGCGCGCGAGCACCGAGCCGGGGGGAAGGTCGAGCGCGAGGATCGCGCCGCGCAGCGTTTCGAGCACCTGCGGCGCGGCCAGGCGCGTGCGGTCGAGTCGGGTCTTGGACAGGGGAGCCATCAGCGCCCGGATTCTGGCATTTGACGCACTAATATATTAGTGTTTCAATGCATCTCGACCGCCGGATCGACGAACACCGGCGGCATCGGAGACACGCCCCTTCATGACCCGCCGCACCCCCGAGAGCCTGCGCAGCGCGCGCTGGTTCGCCCCCGACGACTTCCGCTCCTTCGGCCACCGCTCGCGCGTGCTGCAGATGGGCTACGGCTACGAGGACTGGATGGGCAAGCCCGTCATCGCCATCGTCAACACCTGGAGCGATGCCAACCAGTGCCACAGCCACTTCAAGCAGCGGGTGGAGGACGTCAAGCGCGGCATCCTGCAGGCCGGCGGCTGGCCGCTGGAGCTGCCGGCCATTTCACTGTCGGAGAGCATGGTCAAGCCCACCTCCATGCTCTACCGCAACTTCCTGGCGATGGAGACCGAGGAGTTGCTGCGCAGCCATCCGGTGGACGGCGCGGTGCTCATGGGCGGCTGCGACAAAACCACGCCCGGCCTGGTGATGGGCGCCACCAGCATGGGCATTCCCTTCATCTACCTGCCCGCGGGCCCCATGCTGCGCGGCAACTGGAAGGGCCGCGTGCTGGGGTCGGGCTCCGACGCCTTCAAGTACTGGGACGAGCGCCGCGCCGGCCGACTGGACGAGACCGCCTGGCGAGAGATGGAGGCCGGCATTGCCCGCAGCCACGGCACCTGCATGACCATGGGCACGGCCGCCACCATGATGGGCATCGCCGAGGCCGTGGGCCTGACGCTGCCGGGCGCCAGCAGCATTCCTGCCGCCGATGCCAACCACATCCGCATGAGTGCCGACTGCGGCCGTCGCATCGTCGAGATGGTGTGGGAAGACCTCACGCCCGCGCGCCTGCTCAGCCGCGCCAGCTTCGAGAACGGCATCGCCTGCGCCATGGCGATGGGCTGTTCGACCAACGCCATCATCCATCTGATCGCGATGTCGCGGCGCGCCGGCCATCCGGTCAGCCTGGAGGACTTCGACGCCGCCAGCCGCCGCGTGCCGGTGATCGCCAACATCCGGCCCAGCGGCGATGCCTACCTGATGGAGGACTTCTATTACGCCGGCGGCCTGCGCGCCCTGCTGGAGGCGATCCGCGGCCACCTGCAGACCGAGGCGCTCACCGTCAACGGCCGCACGCTGGGCCAGAACATCGCCGGTGCCGAGGTGCACCACGCGGACGTGATCCGGCCGCTGGACAACCCCATCTATGCCGAAGGCGCGCTGGCCGTGCTGCGCGGCAACCTGGCGCCCGACGGCGTGGTCATCAAGCCCAGTGCCTGCGCGCCGCACCTGCTACGGCACACCGGCCGTGCGCTGGTGTTCGACGACTATCCCTCACTCAAGAAAGCCGTGGACGACCCCGGGCTCGACGTCACGGGCGAGGACATCCTGGTGCTGCGCAATGCTGGCCCGCGCGGCGCCGGCATGCCGGAGTGGGGCATGTTGCCCATCCCCACCAAGCTGCTGCGCCAGGGCGTCAGCGACATGCTGCGCCTGTCGGATGCGCGCATGAGCGGCACCAGCTACGGCGGCTGCCTGCTGCATTGCTCGCCCGAGGCGGCCGTCGGCGGCCCGCTGGCGCTGGTGCAGACGGGCGACCGCATCAGCGTGGACGTGCCCGCGCGCCGCATCCACCTGCATGTGGGCGACGAGGAACTCGCGCGCCGTCGCGCCGCCTGGGCCCCGCCGCCGGCGCGCTACGAGCGCGGCTACGGCTGGATGTTCGGCCGCCACATCAAGCAGGCCCACGAGGGCTGCGACTTCGACTTCCTCGAAACCGGCTTTGGCCAGCCCGTGCCGGAGCCCGACATCTTTTGACCCCGGCCGGGCGCGTCGGCAGGCCGCCCGTGCCCCTCGCACCGAATTCCCCTTCCGACAGGAGCCCCTCGTGAAAGACCAGACCCGCGCGCTGCTGATGAAGGTCAGCACCGCCACGCTGTGCACCGCGCTGTTCAAGCGCGGGCTGCGCCACCAGACGATCCAGGACGTGCGTCCGCTGAACCCCGGCCTGCCCAACATGGTGGGCGAGGCCTTCACGCTGCGCTACATGCCGGCACGTGAGGATCGCAATCGCATCGACGTCTTCCTCGACCGCAACCATCCGCAGCGCCAGGCCGTGGAGCAGTGCCCGCCCGGTGCCGTGCTGGTGATCGACAGCCGCAAGGATGCGCGGGCCGCCTCGGCCGGCGGCATCCTGGTCGCGCGGCTGATGAAGCGCGGCGTGGCCGGCGTGGTCACCGACGGCGGCTTTCGGGACAGTCCCGACATCGCTGGCTACGACATGCCGGCCTACCACGTCCGGCCCAGCGCCCCGACCAACCTGACGCTGCACGAGGCCATCGAGATCAACGGCCCCATCGGCTGTGGCGATGCCCCGGTGTTCCCGGGCGACGTGGTGGTGGGCGATGCGGAGGGCGTGGTCGTCATCCCGGCCCACCTCGCCGACGAGATCGCGGCCGAGGCCACCGAGATGACGGCCTTCGAGGACTTCGTGCAGGAGAAGGTGATGGAGGGTCGATCCATCCTCGGCCTGTACCCGCCCACGGAAGAACAGAGCCGCATCGACTTCGCCGCCTGGCGCGCCGAGCGCGCTCGCTGAGCCGCCCAGGCCGACCCCACATACAACAACGGAGACAAGCGCATGACCATCAACCGCCGCCAGGCCCTGCAGGCCGGCATTGCCCTGACCTTGCCCGGTGTGGCCCTGGCCCAGGCCGAATGGCCCACCGCCAAGCCCATCACCTACGTGGTGCCCTTCACGCCGGGCGGCTCCACCGACATCGTCGGCCGCACCCTGGCCCAGAAGCTGGGCGAGAGCCTCAAGCAGTCGGTGGTGGTGGACAACCGCCCCGGCCAGGCCGGCGGCATCGGTGCCGCCTACGTGGCCAAGGCCGCGCCCGACGGCTACACGCTTTTCGGCGGCACCATCAGCACGCATGCCATCAATGCCAGCCTGTACCGCAAGCTGCCCTACGACCCGGTGAAGGACTTCGAGCCGGTCTGCCTCACGGCCCGCCTGCCCAACGTGCTGATCGTGAACACGCAGCTGGGCGTCAACTCGGTGGCCGAGCTGGTGGCGTTGCTGAAGAAGGACCCGTCCAAGCGCAACTTCGCGTCTTCGGGCGCGGGCACGTCCACGCACCTGGCCGGCGAGATGTTCGCCGACGCCATCGGCGTCAAGCTCACCCACGTGCCCTACAAGGGAACACCGCCGGCCATGACCGACGTGGCGGCGGGCCTCGTGCCCTTCATGTTCGACCAGGTGACGGCGGCGCTGCCGCTCGTACAGAGCGGCAAGCTCAAGCTGCTGGCCGTGACCACGGGCAGGCGCATCGCACTGCAGCCGCAGCTGCCCACCATGATCGAGGCCGGCCTGCCCGGCTTCGAGATGTCGTCCTGGCAGGCCGTTTATGCCCCCAAGGGCACGCCCAGGCCCATCGTGCAGCGCCTCAATGCGGAGATCGTGAAGGCGCTGCGCCAGCCCGACGTCAAGGACAAGCTCGAAGGCCAGCTCGCGATGGAGATCGTGGCGAGTTCGCCGGAGGAGCTGCGCGACTTCATGGCGCAGGAGATTCCGCGCTGGGCCGAGCTGGTGAAGAAGTCCGGCGCCACCGCCGACTGAAAGGGCGCGCGCCATGCAACGCAGACACCTGCTCGGCGTCCTGGGCGCCGGTGCGGCCGCCTGGGCCCTGCCGGCCGCGGCGCAGACCGCCTTTCCCAGCCGCTCGCTGACCATCGTCGTGCCCGCCTCGCCGGGCGGTGCCATCGACCTCGCCGCTCGCCTCATCGGCCAGAAGCTCTCCGAGGCCTGGGGCCAGCCGGTGGTGGTGGACAACCGCGCCGGAGCCACCGGCATCATCGGGACCGACTTCGTGGCCAAGAGCCCGCCCGACGGCCACACGCTGGCACTGGTGGCCAGCAGCCATGCCATCAACCCGAGCATGGTGCGCAAGCTGCCCTTCGACACGCTGCGCAGCTTCGAGCCCGTGGTGCTGACCCATGTGGTACCGCTGGTGCTGGTGGTGGCGCCCAGCCTGCCGGTGCGCAGCGTGCAGGAGCTGATCGCCTATGCCAGGGCGCGGCCGGGCCAGCTGGCCTTCGCCTCCAGCGGCTCGGGCGGTGCGCCGCATTTCTCGGGCGAGCTGTTCAAGAGCATGGCGGGGCTGGACCTCACGCACATTCCCTACAAGGGCAGCACGCTGGCGCATCCGGACCTGATGAGTGGCCGTGTGGCATTGATGTTCGACACGCTGGCGGCGGTCAACGCGCAGGTGAAGGCCGGCAAGCTGCGCGCCCTGGCCGTGACCACGCCGCGGCGTGTGGCCATGCTGCCCGACGTGCCCACCATGGCCGAGGCGGGCCTGCCCGGCTACGAGACCAGCACCTGGGGCGGGCTGCTGGCGCCGGCCGGCACGCCGGCGGCGGCCATTGGCCGCCTCAATACCGAAGTCAACCGCATCCTGACGCTGCCCGAGGTGCGCCAGCATTTCCAGAACGCTGGCATGGAGCCGGGCGGCGGAACGCCGCTGCAGTTCGGCGCCTTCATAGCCAGCGAGATGGCCAAGTGGGCGCTGGTGGCCCGCCAGGCCGGCATCCAGCCCGAGTGAGCACCGGCACGGCCCTTTTCGAACATCGCCCACGCGCGACCGTCCGTGCAATGCCCGACAGAACCATGACCCTCGACACCCGACCCCGCATCCTCCAGAACGGCCCGCTGCTGCCGCAGCTCGAACAGGCGTTGGCCGCCACCTATCGCCTCACCCTTCTGCAGGCGCAGCCGGACCCCGCGGCCTTCCTGGCGGCGGAGGGCGCGCAGTTCGACGGCATCGCCTGCACGGCGCGCATCGGTGCGCCGCGCGCGCTGATCGATGCGCTGCCCTCGTTGCGCGTCATCTCCAACTTCGGCGTGGGCTTCGAGACCATCGGTGTCGAGCGCGCCCGGGAGCGAGGCATTGCCGTCGGCTATACGCCCGACGTGCTCAACGACTGCGTGGCCGACACCGCCTTCGGCCTGGTGATGGACGTGGCGCGCCGCTTCAGCGCGGCCGACCGCTTCACCCGCCGGGGCGACTGGCTGCGCGGGCAGTTCCCGCTCAGCCGCCGCGTGAGCGGCAAGCGACTGGGCATCGTCGGGCTGGGCCGCATCGGCCGCGTCATCGCCCGGCGCGCCGGCGGATTCGACATGGCGGTGCGCTACCACAACCGCCGGCCGGTGGACGACGTGCCCTACGGCTACGAGCCCACGCTCGAGGGCCTCGCGCGTTGGGCCGACTTCCTGGTGGTGGCCAGCGCCGGTGGGCCGGCCACGCGCGGGCTGATCTCGGCGGCGGTGCTCGACGCGCTGGGGCCGCAGGGCTTCCTGGTCAATGTGTCGCGCGGTACGGTGGTCGACCAGGCGGCGCTGGTGCAGGCGCTGCAGCAGGGCCGCATCGCGGGCGCCGGGCTGGACGTCTTCGAGCAGGAGCCACAGGTGCCCGAGGCCCTGTTCGCCATGGACAACGTGGTGCTGCTGCCCCATGTGGCCAGCAACACGCACGAGACCCGGCAGGCCATGGCGGACCTCGTGATGGACAACCTGGCCAGCTATTTCGCGACCGGCCGGGTCCGCGTGCCGGTGCCGGGCTCGGCCTGAGGCGCAAGCGCCCTTCGACGATTTCACAGACCAACGAGGAGCAGATCCCATGGAGACAAGACCCTTCCTTCGGCGCCGCGGTGCCCTTCTGGCACTGAGCGCGCTGGCCGGCCTGGCACCGCTGGGCACGCTGGCGCAGTCCGCCTATCCCGTGCGGCCGATCACGCTGATCGTGCCCTTCTCGCCGGGCGGCGGCACCGACATCGCGGCGCGCCTGCTGGCCACGCGCCTCAGTGCCAAGCTGGGCCAGTCGGTGGTGGTGGAGAACCGCGCCGGCGCTGGCGGCCTGGTGGGTGCCGACCTGGTCGCCAAGGCCAAGCCCGACGGTTACACGCTCTTCTTCGGCAACGTGGGCACGCAGTCCATCAATCCCTGGCTCTACAAGATGCCCTACGACCCGGACAAGGCCTTCGCGCCGGTGTCGCTGTTCGCCGAGCTGCCCTTCGCGTTCGTGGTCAACACCGCGCTGCCGGCGCGCACGCCCAAGGAGCTGGTCGCACTGGCCAAGGCCTCGCCTGGCAAGTACACCTTCGCCAGCTCAGGCAACGGCGGATCGCCGCACCTCACCGGCGAGATCTTCCAGCAGGCCACGGGCATCGAGCTGCGCCATGTGCCCTACAAGGGCGGCGGGCCTGCCATGGCCGACCTGATCGCCGGCCATGTGGACATGCTCTTCGCCTCGGTGCTGGAGACCTCTGGCTACGTCAAGGCCGGCAAGCTGCGCGCGCTCGCCGTGACCAGCGCGCAGCGCTCGCCCGCCATGCCAGACGTGCCGACGCTGGCCGAACTGGGCGTGCCGAATGCCGAGTCCGGCTCGTGGACGGCCGTGATGGCGCCGGCCGGCACGCCGCCGGCCATCGTCGAGCGGCTCTCCACGGCCGTGCAGGAGGTGGCCCGCATGCCCGAGGTGAAGGAGGCGCTGGTCGCGCAAGGCGCCACGCCGCGCGGCAGCACCGCGGCCGAGCTGCAGCAGGTGATCGATGCCGACAAGGCCCGCTACGGCCAGGTGATCAAGACGCGGGGCGTGCGCATCGATTGAGGCCGATGCCGGGCGTGCGGCCGGGCTGCTGTGGGGCGCGACAAGTCAGGGCCGCCGGGCGCTCACCGGCTGCTTGGCCCAGTACACGCCGGCAAGTCGATCCAGCCGCACCGTGCCGCCGGTCGACGGCGCATGTACGAAACGCCCGCCGCCCACATAGATGCCCGCATGCGTGGGCCGGCCACGGCCGAAGAGCACGAGGTCGCCGGTGCGCAGGGCATCGACCCGCACCGGCTCGCCGAACTCGTCCAGCTGCGCCACGGTGCGCGGCGGAACGAGGCCGGCGCGGGTGCGGTAGACATAGCCGATCAGCCCGCTGCAATCGAAGCCGCCGTCGGGCGTGTTGCCGCCGTAGCGGTAGGGTGTGCCGACAAGACCCAGGGCGTGGATGGCGATGTCGCTGGCCTGATCGGGCGTGAGCGCGGGATAGTTGAAGCGGTCGGGCCGCGATGGCGCGCTGCGGCAGCCTGCCAGCAGCAGGCCCTGCACAAGCATCGCCGAGAGGAAGAGTCGCTTGCCGGGCGTCACGGCCGCGATTCTGGCGCAGGCCGCGGCGCGCCCGCTGGCCGCCGACCCTGCTGCCATCAACGCCATTGCAGCAGCAGCACCCAGGGTGCGGTGCTCATGTGACGGTCGGTGCAAGCGCTGCAGCCGGGCTGATAGCTCGCATCCAGAAGTCGGGTGCGCGGCGCGAAGGCCAGGCGCCGCCCGGTGACGCTGTCGAGCACATTGCCGCCGACGGTGTCGAAGCCGCCGTCGTCCACCTGCACGACCACGTCGCAATGCATGGGCAGGCCGCTGCCGGTGGCGCGGCGGCGCTCCAGCGCTTCGCCCAGCTCGTCCAGCGTCACGAGGTCGCGGCTGGCGGCGCGGGCATGGCAGACCAGATCGCCCACGCGGGGCGCGGTGGTGCGCAGGTCGCAGGCCCGCATCGCGCCCGCGGACGGGGCGCCGGAACCTTCCTGCATGCGCGTGTGCCAGGCATCGGCCGCATAGTCGGCATGGGCCTCGGAGAAGACGAATTCGCCCGGCTGCAGGCCGGCCTCGCGCGCGACCCAGCTGATGAAGGCGGCGGACCAGGGCGTGTCGATCACGGCGACGCGGGCCAGTGCGACGCGGATGGCGCGGCGCTCGTCGCTCTGCAGCCCGACCCCCGTGCCGGCGCCCAGGCCCTGGAGCAGGTCGGCAGACGCCATCTGCAGTGCCTGTTCCAGCAGTTCGCGTTGCGCGGGGCGCAGCGCGCCGAAGCGCACGGCCGAGGGCCAGCGGGCGTGCTCGGCCTCGTCGACGGCGGACCAGTAGCGCATCACGCGCTGCCAGGGCGCGGGCCGGGCGAAGGCGCCGCGCTCCTCGGCTTCCGCGGCGCCGCTGCGGACCAGTCGACCTTCGACATCCAGCTGCGCGCCGCCCCAGGCGGCGTGCTCGGCCTGCGCAATGCGGGCCATGGCGAGGGCGCGCGGCGGGGAAGGCTGGCCGCTCGTGGCCGCGCAGCGTTCAGGTGGAGACGATGCCGCTGCCGTGTCGCTGGCGGCGGCGCAGGGCAGGCTGGCGATCAGCACAAGGCCGGCGGCGAGACAGGGCTGCGCCCAGGTGCGCAAGCGGGATCGCGGCGCGGCGAGAGCCGATGGAGACATGGCGCGCGAGCATACGCTGCGCGGGATGCGGGATGCGGGATGCGGGATGCGGGATGCGGGATGCGGGATGCGTGCTGCGGCAGTGCGCGCGGCGCAGGCGATGTCGCACCGGCGTTGCGCGAAGCCGGGCTTGGCCCTCCTGTATCGTCCATCCGAGACGTCGACCAGCGCTTGAACGGCGCATGGACTTCGAACACAGTCGCGCAGCCGTCGTCCCGTGGATTTCGGCCACGGCCCATCGCGGTTGAGTCGGACCCTTTCTTTTCCTTCCTTCCAAATCCAGGAGCACCGAATGACCGTCACCGTTCGCCGCAACGGCAGCAGCGGCACTGCCCACACGCTGCAGATCCGCGGCCATGCCATCACCGTCGACGCCTCGGTCGCAGGCGGCGGCGCCGACGCCGGACCCGAGCCGCACGACCTCTACGACGCCGCGCTGGCCGCCTGCAAGGCGCTCACGATGCTGCTGTACGCACAGCGGCGCGGCATTCCGGTCGAGGACATCCAGGTCGACGTCGACCGCGACGCCAGCCAGGAGCGGCAGGGCACCTACCGGCTGTCGGCCCGGCTCCAGGTGGGCGGCGCGCTCAGCGATGCCCAGCGCGACGAGTTGCTGCGCGTGGCCGGCAAATGCCCGGTGCACAAGCTCATGACAGAGGTGAAGACCGAGATCGAGACAGGCTGGGCGGACGGCCCGGCTGCCTAGGGCCGGCTGACCTTAGGCAAAGGGCCGTTTCCCTTCGGGCTGCGCCGCGCCTGCTCCAGTCCCTTCGCGAAGCGGCGCGGCCCCCGTTCATCGCGCCGACAACCCTAGCCCGGCATGCGCTCGAAGGCCGTGAGCGACGGATCCACGCGGTCCCAGGTCAGGCCGCGCACGCGGTAGGTCACCGCCTGCGGCGCAAAGCGCGCGGGTTCGTCCAGGCTGCCGGCGGGCACGGCGACCAGATCGGGCATGGCGGTGAAGCGCAGGGCCACCGATGTGCCGCACAGCGGGCAGAAGGTGTGGATCTTGGTGTTTCCGCTGTCGCCCACTGTCTCCCAGTGCCGCAGTTCGCCGGTCAAGGCCAGCTCGGCGCTCGACGCGAAGGTCAGCCAGGAGCCATGGCCTGTACCGCTGCGGCGCTGGCAATCCCGGCACTGGCAGTGGTTCTGGAATACAGGCGCATGCGGCGTGCTGTAACGCACCGCGCCGCATGCACATCCGCCGGTGTAGGGCAGGTTCATAGCGCTGCCTGCTCAGGCCTGCGTGGGCTTGGCGAAGACGTCGATGCCTTCGCCAGTCTCCAGCAGAGACTTGAGGCTGGACAGCACGATCGGCCAGCCCTTCTGGATGCCGTTGGCCATGCCGCTGCCGGCCTCCAGCTCGTCATGGGTCACGGTCAGCCGCACCATGCCCTCGTACTCGACGATGTCGAAGCTCACGCGGCTGCGGCTCGTCGGATCGTTGGCCTGCGAGGCGTTGGACCAGCTGATGACCAGTCGCGTTGGCGGCGAGATTTCGAGCACCTCGCCCACCAGCTCGACGGTGCGTGCATCGTTGGCGCGCACGTGCTGCCAGGGCGACCCGGGACGCCAGTCCGAGACGTTCTCGTGGCCCCAGTAGCGCCGCGCGATGTCGGGCTGGGTAATGGCGGCGAACACCTTCTCGGGCGTCGCACGGATATAGGTCACGTAGACGAAACAGGTCTTGCTCATCCTCACTCTCCTTCAAGTTGCTTCTTCAGGTCATGCAGCAGTCCGAGACGATGGCACTCGAATTTCCGTACCCAGCGTTCGTAGACCTCGTGCAGCGGCACCGGGTTGATGAAGTGCAGCTTCTCGCGTCCGCGCCACACGGTCGTCACCAGTTGGGCAGCCTCTAGGAGGCCAAGGTGCTGCGTGGTCGACTGGCGCGCCATGTCCAGGTGCTGGCAAAGCTCGCCCAGCGTCTGCCCGTTGTCCTCGTAGAGCAGGTCCAGCAGCTTCCTGCGCGTCGGGTCGGCCAGGGCCTTGAAAACTTTGTCTTCATCCATTCGTTCTTGGGCGTGCGAGCTAATTATGCAGGCAAATGCCTGCATGTCAATCCGATCGACGCGATGCGCTGACTGCACGCCGGGCAGGGCGGCGGTCAGCCGCGGCCGGCCGCGTCAACTGCGATGAGCCCATCCAATGGCCGCTCGTCGAGCGTTGGAAGGTCTTGGATCGAATGGTGTGGCGGAGTCTTCCCCTTGGCGGGTGAACGCGGCGCAATTGTGTCCGGCGGCACCTGCGGGCAGAATATGACCGGTCGTCTTAAATCGACTCCGCCTCGTATCCGTGGCCTTTTCCGGGGCCACTCCCCCTGAACTGGAGCCTCCATGAACAACAAGGAACTGGTCCTCGCCGCCATGACGCGGCTGTTCGGCCAACGCGATCTCAGTGCCCTCGACGCCTATTGGGACTCGGGCTATGTGCAGCACAACCCGCGCATGCCCAACGGCCTGGCCTTCTTCCAGCAGGTCATCCCCAGCCTGCCGGCGGACTTCCGCTACGAGCCCGGCCTGGTGCTGGACGACGGCGAGTTCGTGTCCATCCACGGCCGCTACGTCAACTGGAGCGGCAAGACCATGATCGGCGTGGACATCTTTCGCGTGAAGGACGGCCGACTCGTCGAGCACTGGGACGTGATCCAGGAAGAGGTGCCCGCTGCGCAGACGCTGACCGGCAACGCGATGTTCCCGATCGCCTGACGAGCGGCGTCCGGCGCTCGGCGCCGGGTACCGGAACGCCTCGGTCCGGCACATGGCGCCGGGCCGTGACTGCTCCTACAGCAGCTTTTCGCTGATCAGCCGCGAGAAGAAGAAGATCTTCAGGCGGGTGGCCAGGTCCACGCCCGGTTCGTCGTCGTAGACCTGGGCCTGGCCGTCGTGGGTCTCGACCCACTGCACATGTTGATCGTCAGTCGACAGCCGCAACTGGTAGCTGCCGAGGCGCCGGAGCGTATCGATCAGCCGGATCACGTCCTCGGCCAGCGCGGGCGAATCCACCAGCAGGCCGACCTCGGTGTTCAGGCGGGATGAGCGGAAGTCCATGTTCATCGAGCCCACGAAGGTGATGCGGCGATCGATGACGAAGCCCTTGACGTGCATGCGCCCGGCGCTGGAGCCGCCCGGCCGGTGCGCGGCGGCTTCCCGGTCGAGCACCTTGGGGCTGA
The DNA here is from genome assembly GCF_003350475.1 of Pseudacidovorax intermedius. Classification (GTDB taxonomy): domain Bacteria; phylum Pseudomonadota; class Gammaproteobacteria; order Burkholderiales; family Burkholderiaceae_C; genus Xenophilus; species Xenophilus intermedius. The sequence continues at coordinate 167,204 of NZ_QQAV01000003.1, read as the reverse complement.
TCTCCACCACCTGCACGCCTTCGCGCAGCAGCATGGGGCGATAGCGCGCGAAGGCCGCGCTGACGAAGGACTCGTCGGTGGCCGCGAGCGAGTTGGTCACCAGCGTGATGGCCACGCTCTTGCGCCGGCCCTCGCGGATCGCGGCCATGCCGCGCTCGCCCGGCACGAAGTAGGGCGAGACCAGCAGCAGCTCGCGCTGTGTGCGCAGGATGGCTGTCAGCGTTTGCTGGGTCACGGTGTGCGGGTCGTCGCCGTCCTCGGCCCGACCGGCGGCTTTCTCGGGGTCGTCGACCAGGACCTGCACGGTGCCGCGCAGCATCTTCATGGGGGGATGCATCAGGGCGGCGGAAACGGGGCCATAGCCGAGCAGGTCCTGCGCGGTAGCAGGCAGCGGCGGCAGCGTGTCGTGCGACCGGGCGGTCGCGGCGTCGAAGCGCGCCTGCCGCACGGCTGGCGGCTCGTCGGAGGGCAGCAGGCGGGCCAGGGCATGGACGCGCGGACTGTTCCAGTAGGCGTCGAAGCCTGCCGCCAACTCGGGCACCGCGGCGCCGGTCAGCAGCAGGTCGAAATCCGCGAAGTTGCCACTGGCGTGCTGCAGGAAATACTCGTCCGCCATGTTGCGCCCACCCACCACGGCCAGCACGCCGTCCGCCACCAGCAGCTTGTTGTGCATGCGCCGGTTGAGGCGCGAGATGTCGAGCAGCGACAGCCCCCATCGTGTCGCGTCGAGCCGCCGCCCCGCGGGAAAGGGATTGAACAGCCGCACTTCCACATTCGGTGTGGCTTCGAAGTCCGCGAGCAGTTCCTGCGTGTCGGCGGTGTAGAGGTCGTCGACCAGCACACGCACACGCACACCGCGCAGCGCCGCCTTGCGCAGGGCGCGCAGGAAGTGACGCCCGACGCCGTCGGACTGAAGGAGGTAGTACTGCACGTCGATGCTGCGCTGGGCCCGGGCGATCAAGGCCAGGCGCGCATCGAGGGCATAGGTGCTCAGTGCCAGCGGACGGAAGGCCGACTCCTGCGGCCCCAGTCCGGGTTGCGCCGCGGCGCGCGAAAGAAAGTCCTCCGGCGACGCAGGCATCGCCGCGACGGGTGGGTTGTGCGACGGCGCCAGCGCCACGCAGCCCTGCAGGAAGGCCAGCAGCGCCACGCTCGCCAACGCCGACCACCCGCGCACGCCAGCGAACATGTTCATCGGTGATCTCCTTGAAGCGAGGGCCTGCCTGCGCGACGCGGCGCTCGGGCCTCGTCACTCCTGCTCCACCGATGCGAGGGATTGGAGCTAAGACGACTGGTCATATTATGTCCAGCCAGACCGGCTGGCACAATGCGGAGCCCGTTCAACCTCCCGCGCAAGGACGATCAGCCATGGGAAGACCCAGTGTCCGGCACAAGCTCGTGGATGCCGCCCTCAATGTGTTCGAGGTGCATGGCTTCAACGGGGCGAGCGTGCAGGACCTGACCGATGCGGCCGGGGTGCCCAAGGGCTCGTTCTACAACCACTTCGACAGCAAAGAGAAACTGGCGCTCGAAGCGCTGCAGGTCTACATCGCCCGCAACGGCATCGAGGTGCTGCACGACGAGAAGCTGGCGCCGCTGGCGCGGCTAAGGCGCCACTTCCGTGCCAACTGGAAGACGATGAAGGACCGTGGCTATCGCAGCGGCTGCTTCCTGGGGTCGCTGAGCTCCGAGATCGCCGACAGCCACGAGACTTCGCGGGCCGAGTTCGGCCGGCTCTTCCATCTGTGGAGCACGGCCATCGCCAGCGTCATCGCCGAGGCCCAGACGCAGGGCGCGATCGCCACCACGGCCGATGCGAAGGTCCTTGCCCGCTTCGTCCTCCATGCGTGGCAGGGCACGCTGATCCGGGCCAAGGTCGTGCGGGGCGACCAGCCCTACGACGATTTCGTGGCCATGGTCTTCGGCACGCTGCTGGCGCCGCCGCCGGCGGCCGCGGCGCCGGCCCAGGCGAGCAAGTCGGCGCTGCGGCGCAAATAGGCGGCGCGACACGCAGGCGCCGCGGTCAGGCGCCGAATACCGAGCAGGTCGGGCCCCGCCCGGCATCCGCCCGCGCAGCGCTCAGCCGCCTTGCGTGCCCCGGTGTGCCCAAGCGGTGGTGTGCTTCTCCAGCGCGCTGAAAAGCTCGTACATCACCATCGCCATCGCGCCCACCACCATCAGGCCAGCGAAGGCCAGGCCCATCTGCATGGCCGAGCCGGCCGAGATGAGCAGGTAGCCGATGCCTTCGTTGGCGGCGGTCATCTCCGACACCGTGGTGCCCACGAAGGCCAGCGTGATCGCGACCTTGAGCGAGGCGTAGAAGTAGGGCATGGAGCGCGGCAGGCCGATCTTCATCAGCACGTCCCAGCGCTTGGCGCCCAGCACGCGCAACACGTCCTCCAACTCCGGCTCCAGCGTGGCGAGCCCGGTGGCGATGTTGACCATGATCGGGAAGAAGCTGATGAGGAAGGCCGTGAGGATGGCCGGCCCGACGCCGATGCCGAACCACACCACCAGGATCGGCACGAAGGCCGCCTTGGGCAGCGCGTTGAAGGCCGTCATCAGCGGGTACATGGCGGCATAGGCCAGGCGCGAGCTGCCGATCACGAAGCCCAGCAGCACGCCCACCACGATCGCCAGGCCGAAGCCGGCCATCGTCACCCAGAAGGTGCGCCAGGCATGGCCGGCGATGATGGTCTTGAACTCCCAGAACTGGGTCCAGATGCGCCAGGGGCTGGGGAAGATGAATTCCGAGACGGAAAAGGCCGAGCAGACGAACTGCCACAGCAGGATCACGGCCACCAGCAGCAGCCAGGGCGACCAGCGTTCGAGCAACTTGTTGTTCATATGGACGGTTCCCTGAGCGTTCTTACTGCGGCAGTGGCGTGGCGGGTGCGCCCGCGACGCCCTGGCGGATGGCGCCGATGTGGCCGCGCAGCTCGTGCACGATGTCGCTGAATTCCTTGGTGTAGGTGACTTCGAGTTCGCGCGGACGCGGCAGCTCGATCTCGCGCTTGACCACGAAGCGGCCGGGCGACTTGCTCATCACGTACACCGTGTCGGCCAGGAAGACCGACTCGCGCAGGTCGTGCGTCACCAGGATCACGTTGAAGCGCTGCTCGGTCCACAGGTCGCGCAGGATGCACCACAGCTCCTCGCGGGTGAAGGCATCGAGCGCGCCGAAGGGCTCGTCCAGCAACAGCATCTTGGGCTCGTGGATCAGCGCGCGGCAGATGCTGGCGCGCTGCTGCATGCCGCCCGACAGCTGCCAGGGGAACTTGTCCTCGTAGCCGGCCAGGCCCACCTTCTGCAGCAGGCGGCGGGCGCGCTCTTCGTACTCTTTCTTCTTCGACTTGAAGGTGGAGCGGTAGGGCTCCACGATCTCCAGCGGCAGCAGCACGTTGTCGACCGTGGTGCGCCAGGGCAGCAGCGACGGCGCCTGGAAGGCCATGCCCGAGATCTTGAGCGGCCCGGTCACCGGCTGGCCGTCGATGCGGATCTTGCCCATCGACGGCATCTTCAGGCCGGTGGTGAGCTTCATGAAGGTGGACTTGCCGCAGCCCGAGGGCCCGACGATGGCGATGAACTCGCCCTTCTTCACCTTGAGGTCGATGGCCTCGACGGCGAAGTGGTTCTCGCGCAGCAACTGCTCGTTGTAGGCGAGCCAGACGTCCTGGAAGTCGACGAAGGGCGTGGTGTTTTGCGTGTCCATGGGCGGTGCACAAGAAACCGGCCTGCGCCGGCCTCGACGGGCCGGCCACAGGCCGAGGAAGGAAAGGCGCGGGCGCCGCTTACTTCTTCAGGATGGCCAGCTCCGCGGCCGGCGGCAGCACGCTGCCGTTCCACACGGCCTCGGGCTTGACGCGGGTCTTGGTGCCGTAGGCGTCGGACACCTGCGAGGCCATCAGCGCCAGGCGCGCCGGCACCACGTTGCCGAAGCCTTCGGCGCGGGCGTCGGGGCTGTTGATGACGGTGTCGATGGCCAGCTGCAGGCGGCGCGTCTCCAGCTTGGTGTCGATGATGCCGTCGCGGGCCTTGACCGACTCGATGGCCACGGCCGGGTTGGCGATGACTTCCTTGGCGCCCTTGGTGAAGGCCGACAGGAAGGCCTTGACCACCTGCGGCTTCTCGGCCAGCAGCTTGGGCGAGACGATGATGGCGTTGCCGTAGAGCTTCACGCCGTAGTCGGGGTAGGGCAGCACGACCACGTCGCTGGCCTTGGCGCCGCGCGCTTCCAGGTTGAGCAGCGAGGTGAAGGTGAAGCCGGTGATGGCGTCGATGTCGCCGCGCATCAGCATGGTCTCGCGCAGCGTCGGGTCCATCGCCGTCCAGGTGACGTTGGTGATGTTGTTGGCCTTGGCGAAGATGGGGAAGGCGCGGCGGCCGGCGTCGAACACTGGGGCGCCCAGCTTCTTGCCCGACAGGTCGGCCGGCTTGGTGATGCCGCTCTTCTTGAGCGCCATGGCCGAAGCCGGCGTGTTGTTGTAGACCATCATGACCGCGACCGGCTTGTTGGGGCTGTCGGGGTTGTTGGCGTGGAACTCCATCAGCGCCGCCAGGTCGGCGAAGCCCATGTCGTAGGCGCCCGAGGCCACGCGGGTGACGGTGCCGCCCGAGCCGTTGCCGGCGTCGATGGTCACGTCGATACCGGCCTGCTTGAAGTAGCCCTTGGCGGCCGGATGCAGGAACAGGGCGGCGGGCCCCTCGAAGCGCCAGTCCAGCTGGAACTTGATCGGCGTGGTGGCCTGGGCATGGGCCGCGCCCAGGCCGAAGGCGAAGGCCGAGGCGGCCAGGAAGGACTGCAGGACTTGTCGCTTGTTCATGAAGACTCTCGCTGAGGGATGTGGCAGGAAAAAGCAATAACGGTGCCTGCACCGTTGGGGTGCGATCCTCAGCCTTGCGCCAAAGCGGTGCACTCGGGTCATCCCGGAGCGGACAGCAAAACGCCCCACGGCGTGCACGCACGTGGGGCGTCGATGCGCCAAGTTGGCGCGTCTTCGGCGGCGGGAACTCAGCGCGTGGTGTTGGCGTTGGCCACGGCCAGTGCCGTCATGTTGAGCACGCGGCGCACCGTGGCGTTGGCCGTTAGCACATGGGCCGGCTTGGCCGAGCCCAGCAGGATCGGGCCCACCGTCACGCCGTTGGCGCCGGTCATCTTCAGCACGTTGAAGAGGATGTTGGCCGAATCCAGGTTGGGGCAGATCAGCAGGTTGGCCTCGCCAGTCAGCGAGGAGCCGGGCAGCGACTCGCGCCGCACCGATTCCGACAGCGCTGCGTCGCCGTGCATCTCGCCGTCGCATTCGATGTCGGGCGCCATCTGCGCGAACAGGTCGCGGGCCACGCGCATCTTGCGGGCCGAGGCGCGCTCGGAGGTGCCGAAGTTGGAATGCGACAGGAAGGCCACCTTGGGCGGCAGGCCGAAGCGGCGCACCTCTTCGGCGGCCATCAGCGCGATCTGCGCCAGCTGCTCGGCCGTCGGGTCCTCGTGCACGTTGGTGTCGGCGATGAACAGCGTGTACTTGTCCAGCATCAGCGCGTTCAGCGTGGCGAAGTCCGGCACGCCGCGCTGGGTGCCCAGCAGCTGGCCCAGGATCTTCAGGTGGCTGTCGAAGCGCCCGACCAGGCCGCACAGCATGGCGTCGGCGTCGCCCAGGTGCACCATCAGCGCGGCGATGGTGGTGTTGGAGCGCCGGACCATCGCCTTGGAGCCTTCCGGGTTGATGCCGCGGCGGCCCATCAGCTGGTGGTAGGCCTCCCAGTACTGGCGGAAGCGCGGGTCGTTCTCGGGGTCCACCACCTCGGCATCGATGCCGGGACGCAGGTTGAGGCCGGCCTTCTTGATGCGCATGGCGATGATGTCCGGGCGGCCGATCAGGATCGGGCGGGCGATGCCCTCGTCCACGGCCATTTGGGCGGCGCGCAGGGCGCGCTCGTCCTCGCCCTCCGCGTAGGCCACGCGCTTCTTCTCGGCCACCTTGGCGGCGGCGAAGACGGGGCGCATCACCATCCCGGTCTGGTAGACGAAGCGCGACAGCTGCTGGCGGTAGGCATCCAGGTCCTCGATCGGACGCGTGGCGACGCCCGACGCGGCGGCGGCCTTGGCCACGGCCGGCGCGATGCGCAGGATCAGGCGCGAGTCGAACGGCTTCGGGATCAGGTAGTCGGGGCCGAAGGACAGCTCCTCGCCCGCATAGGCGGTCGCCACTTCCTCGCTGATGTCGGCCTTGGTCAGGTCGGCGATCTCGCGCACGCAGGCGAGCTTCATCTCTTCCGTGATCTTGGTGGCGCCGCAGTCCAGCGCGCCGCGGAAGATGTAGGGGAAGCACAGGACGTTGTTGACCTGGTTCGGGTAGTCGCTGCGGCCGGTGGCGATGATGCAGTCGGGGCGCACGGCCTTGGCCAGCTCGGGGCGGATCTCGGGCTCGGGGTTGGCCAGGGCCAGGATGATGGGCTTGTCCGCCATCGTCTTGACCATGTCGGCCGTCAGCACGCCGGGCGCCGAGCAGCCCAGGAACACATCGGCCTGCTGCACCACGTCGGCCAGGGTGCGGGCGCCCGTATCGGGCTGGGCATAGCGGGCCTTCGACTCGTCGAAGCCGCCGGCGCGACCGGCGTAGATCAGGCCCTTGGAGTCGCAGGCGAAGATGTTGGCCGTCTTGGCGCCCAGGCCCACCATCACGTCCAGGCAGGCGATGGCCGCGGCGCCGGCGCCCGAGACGGCGATCTTCACGTCGCCGATCTTCTTGCCCACCAGCTCCAGGCCGTTGAGCAGGGCGGCGGCCGAGATGATGGCCGTGCCGTGCTGGTCGTCGTGGAAGACCGGGATGTTCATGCGCTCGCGCAGCTTCTTCTCGATGTAGAAGCACTCGGGCGCCTTGATGTCCTCGAGGTTGATGCCGCCCAGCGTGGGCTCCAGCGCCGCGATGATGTCCACCAGCTTGTCGGGATCGCGCTCGGCCAGCTCGATGTCGAACACGTCGATGCCGGCGAACTTCTTGAACAGGCAGCCCTTGCCTTCCATCACCGGCTTGCCGGCCAGCGGGCCGATGTCGCCCAGGCCCAGCACGGCGGTGCCGTTGGTGACCACGCCGACCAGGTTGCCGCGCGCGGTGTATTCGGCCGCCTTGGAGGGGTCGGCCTGGATGTCCAGGCAGGGATAGGCCACACCCGGCGAATAGGCCAGCGACAGGTCGCGCTGGTTGACCAGCGGCTTGGTGGGCGTGACCGAAATCTTGCCGCGCACACCGGCGCGGTGGTATTCACGGGCAGCGTCGCGCAGGGCTTCTTCTGCGGGGGACAGCGGCTTGGACATGCAATCTCCTTGGGGACGGGAAACGTTCGGAATCGTTGGAAGGGGGGCCGAGGCTAACGCACGGGCCGTGCCCGTGCCGAGGGCTGGGGGTGTCTGGCTTCGGATGCCTTATGCCGATCCGGCATGGAGCGATGCATGGCGAACGGGCGGGCAGTGGGCCTCTCGGCCGTGTCGGACCGGGCTGGCGTGGGCGAAGCGTTGGCTGGGGTGGTTTGTCCCGCGGGCCTCGGTCGGAGTCGCGAGCCGTGGCCGCGGCTTCCTACACTGCCGCTGCCGTATGGGCGCAGACATCTCGGCTGCACAGGGCGGCAGCACCACAAAAGGGAGTTATCAACAATGATCCGTTCCATCCGAGCGGGCCGCCGGCGTGCGGTCCTGGCGCTGGGCGCCACCGTGCTGGCCTTGGGCGGCTGCGCCACGCGGCTGCAGCCCCCCATCACCGGTTATCTCTGCTGCAATCTGCCGGTGCAAAGCGACATCATCTATGCGAGCAATGTGCTGGGCGGCCCGGTGGCGCGGCTGGGCCGGCCGGTGCGCATCGAGCAGACCAAACGCAATGCCTATTTCTGGGGCTATGTCGGCAACACGTACATGGGATTCACGGACGACGTGACCCCCGGTTCGCGCAGCGCGACCGGCGCGCGCGAGTGGTTGAGCCGCATCGTGGTGCCGCAGGACCCCGCGACCCGGCTGGCCTCCTGGTCCGACGATGTGCAGCGCGCGGTCCGCAGCAGCCGCGTGCTGGTGGGGATGACGCGCGAGCAGGTGGCGATGGCGCTGGGCTACCCCTCGGCAGAGCTCACGCCGGAGCCGGCCACGGCCTTGTCCTGGGCGTACTACACGATGCAGGAGGAGCAGCCGTTGACGCTCCAGTTCAACCCGCAGGGCCGGCTGGACCGCGTCGAGGGAAGCGAGGACGCCAAGGCGCTGGTCGACCCAGGCCGCTGATGGCGGGGGGTCAGCCGGCGGCCTCGGGTGCGACGGGATGCCTGGCCATGGCCTCCAGCGCGCGCACGAGTGCGGAATGGTCCGCCTGGCCGTGGCCCAGGGCGGCACAGGCGTTCATCAGCTGCGCCGCGCCGGCCGTCTGCGGCAGGGCCACGCCCAGGCTGCGGGCGCTCTGCATGGCCAGGTTCAGGTCCTTCTGGTGAAGGGCGATGCGAAAGCCGGGCGCGAAGCCGCGGGTGATCATGCGCTCGCCATGCACCTCCAGGATGCGGCTGGCCGCACGACTGCCCAAGGAATCGCGCCTGAGCTGACCCTGATCGTTCAGCCCTGGCGCTTGACTAGGTCCCAAGCCAGCCCAAACTTCAGCAGGTACTTGCGCAACCGGTCGGCGTCGTTGATGACGGTGCGCTGCGCGCGCGACCGATCAAAGAGCCGGCGCCCTGCTTCCGACAGCGTTGAGGATGCTTGGCAGATGTGCACGACCGCTTCCAACTGCAGGCGGTCAAACAGATCGAGCGATCCCTCGATCTCTTGCGACAGCAGCGAGCTCAGTTCAACCGCGGCCTCGGCCTGGTCATCCTGCACGGGCTTCCAGAGCCACTGCAGCCGCTGAATCTCCGCATCGACCAGAGCCGTCGAGATACGTCCGCCATCCGCCAACGTCGCCATCCGCGTTACGCTGGCCATCAGGTCGCGGAAGTTGCCGTTCCAGAGTGCCTCTGCAGACCGCGCGAACTGCAGGTACCTGGCCCTTGCCTCCACGTTGAAACGCACCGCACGACCGGACTCCGTCGCGAACCGTGCCAGCAAGTGGTCGATGTTGGGCTCGATGTCCTCGGGCCGCTGCGCCAGGCCTGGCAGCGTGTATGCCCACAGGTTGATCCGCGCGAACAGGTCTTCGCGAAAGCGACCCTGGGCGACATCGACGCGCAGATCACGGTTGGTGCCGGCGATCAGCTGGAAGTCGCTGCTGACCTCGCGGTCGCTGCCCATCGGGAAGAAGCGCTTCTCCTCCACCGCCTTGAGCAGCATGGCCTGCTCGTCGAGCCCCAACTCGCCGATCTCGTCGAGGAACAGCACGCCCTGGTGGGCGGTGCGCAGCAGGCCGGCCCGGTCCGCCGCCGCGCCAGTGAAAGCACCCTTCTTGTGGCCAAACAGCGTCGAAGCCGCGCTGTCGCCGCGCAGCGTCGCGCAGTTGACCTCCACGAAATCACCGTGCACTTGGTGCCGCGACTTCTTGAGCTCGAACATGCGGCGCGCCAGATGCGATTTGCCGGCGCCCGTGGGGCCGGTCAGCAGTATGGGCGCTTGCGACCGGATTGCCACGCGCTCGATCTCTTCGATCAGGGCGTTGAAGCGCTGGTTGCGCGTGGGGATGCCGCTTTTCAGGAAGTCCAGCGCCTCGGCGTGCGCCTGGTTGAAGCGCTGGGCCAGAACGTCGTAGCGGGACAGATCCAGGTCGATGAGTGTGTAGCTACCCGGGTTGCCCGCCTGCTGCTTCTGGGGCGGCGCCGACTGCAGCAGCACGCCGGGGATGAAGCGGGACTCGACCATCAGGAACATGCAGATCTGCGCCACGTGGGTGCCTGTCGTGATGTGCGCCCAGTACTGCTCGTGCGCCGGGTCGAAGCGGTAGGCGCGCGCCCAGTCGTAGAGCGCCGCGTACATCTCGCCGAAGTCCCACGGGTCGGCCACGTCCATCGGCACCAGGTTGACCTGGGTGTCTGGCGAGGCGTTGGCGATGTCGCGCACCAGTTGCTGCGCGAGTGCCGTGTGCTTGGCCGAGTGCAGCAGCTCCAGGCGGTCGATCAGCGTGTCGTCGTGCTGGACGAGTGAAATGGTCGGGCGCCATTTCTCCCAGCGGCCGGCGCCCTGGCCAGAGTCGAGTTGGGAGCCGAGGAAGCCGATGACGACGGTTTTCTTGGACATAGCGAATCGGATAGCGAGCTAGCCACCAGTCTAGCCTTGGACGGAACTCGCAAAGCGGCAGCCTCGGCCAGAACGGCATATTGAGCCGTTTTTTTCTTGCAAATCAATTGCTTGCCTTCGTCGGCCTCCGCCGCCACCAGACTTGGCACACCCGTTGCAAAGAAGAAGGCACAAACGAAACGTTGAATGCAAAAGAGGAGAACGCCATGGTCAACACCCAACTCTTCCACACGATCAAAGGCGCCCTGCTGCCCGCAGCCACGGTGTGCAACGCTGAGCAGGCCCCGGCCTATGCCTTCGGCCCTCGCCACCAGTTGGCGCAACTGGCCGCTACCGGCTGCCTGAGCCGCACGTTCTACGCAGACGCAGAGCAGCAGCTCGACCAGGTGCTGGCGCTGACCAAGACCCTAGAGCCCGCTTTCATCGCCAAGACTGCGATCTACGGTCGCCAGTCCGGCTACATGAAGGACGTGCCGGCACTGCTCGCTGCCAGCCTGGCCGTGCGTGATGTCGCGCTGCTGAGCACCGTGTTCTCTCGCGTCGTCGACAACGGCAAGATGCTGCGCAACTTCGTGCAGATCCTGCGTAGCGGCGCAGTGGGTCGCAAGTCGCTGGGTTCCCGCCCAAAGAAGCTGGTGCAGCATTGGCTGCTGACGGCGACCGAGAGGCAACTGCTGAACGCGGCGGTGGGGAACACGCCGTCGCTGGCCGACGTGGTCAAGATGGTTCACCCCAAGCCTTCCGAGGCCGGGCGTGCGGCGTGGTTTGCCTGGCTGATCGGCCGGCCTTTTGATGAAGCGGCGCTGCCGCCCATCACCCAGGCGTTCGAACGCTTCAAGCGCGCTGCTCAGGGTGAGGCTGCCGAGGTGCCTGACGTGCCCTTCCAGATGCTGACCGCGCTGGCGCTGACCTCCGCCCAATGGGCGCAGATTGCTCGCCAGGGCTCGTGGCAGATGGTGCGACAGAACCTGAACACCTTCGCACGGCATGGCGTGTTCGACCTCCCCGGCATGACCGAGGTGGTGGCCGCCAAGCTGAGTGATGCCCAGGCCGTGGCCAAGGCACGGGTGATGCCGTACCAACTGTTGTCTGCCTTCAAGGCAGCTGGCGACACGGTGCCGGTGCAGGTGCGTGACGCGCTGCAAGATGCGATGGAGCTGTCGCTGGCGAATGTGCCGGCGTTGGCCGGTCGTGTCGTGGTGTGCCCTGACGTGTCGGGTTCGATGAGCTCGGCTGTGACGGGTCATCGCGGTTCAGCGACGTCCAGCGTGCGCTGCATCGACGTGGCTGCCCTGGTGGCCGCTGCGGTGCTTCGCAAGAACCCGCAGGCCCGTGTGCTGCCGTTCGAGCAGGATGTGGTGAAGTTGCAGCTGAACGCTCGCGACTCGGTGATGACCAATGCCCAGGCGTTGGCCAAGATCGGTGGCGGCGGGACGAACTGCAGCGCGCCGCTGGCGGTGCTGAACCGCGAGCGTGCGGCGGTCGACGTGGTGATCCTGGTCTCGGACAACGAGTCCTGGGTCGACGGCAACCGGCGCGGTGCGACGCAGACCTTGCGCGAGTGGGACCTGTTGAAGCAGCGCAATCCGAAGGCGCGCCTGGTGTGCATCGACATCCAGCCCACCGCGACCACGCAGGCGGCGGAGCGGCACGACATCCTGAATGTCGGCGGCTTCTCGGATGTGGTGTTCAGGATGGTGGCGAACTTCACCACCGGAACGATGGACGCCGAGCACTGGGTCGGTGAGATTGACAAGGTGTCGCTGGCCGCGCAGTAAGGCTGCGACACCACCTTTGGAAGGTGTCCCGGGCGAATGCCTGCAGGAGTACAGCACCCTTTGGCCGCGCGGGCCTGCAAGCCCGCAACGGAGAACCCGTAGGCCGCTCTTGCAACTCTCGTCGCCCGGGGCACCAACCTTTCAACCCAACACGTGTCGTCGCGTGGCGAATGCAGGTGGGACTACATCCCAAGCGTGTCTCACCGCCTGTTAGTCGCCACGCGGGGGATCCGGTTTTGCGCGAATGCTGGCAGGACTACATGTGGAACGCCGGGGGTTCGAATCCCCAACCGGGAAACCGGCATGGCAGTGTCTTGCCCCTCTTGTCGCGCTTTTTTGAGATGCCTTGCTGCGAATGCAGGTGGAACTACAGATTACTAATCTCGTGGTCGCGGGTTCGAGTCCCGCCGGTCCCAGATCAAGGGGACCGTAGCTCAGCGGTAGAGCACGACGTTTCACCACTCCTTGTCGTGGCAGGGCATCACCCGTTTGGCGGTGAATGCAGATGGAATTACAGGTAGACGCACGCGGCGAAAGCTGCGTGCCTCGAGAGCGATCTTGAGGCGCCCGGGTTCAAATCCCGGTCCAGCAATGGATGGCGGAGAGAAAGATTTCATCGTTCCTCGTCACCGCTCCCTTCCATGGGAAGAACAAAAGTGAACGAACTGAACTACAACCTCGAAGAAGTCGCTGGTGGCGTGCCGGTGAAGATATGGACCAAGGGCGTCCCAGTCGAGCCCGAAGCCAAGCAGCAACTCGCCAACGCGGCCAAGCTGCCCATCGTCTTCAAGCACATCGCGGCCATGCCGGACGTGCACCTGGGCATCGGCGCGACCGTCGGCTCGGTGATTCCGACGATCAAGGCCATCATCCCGGCCGCCGTGGGCGTGGACATCGGCTGCGGCATGATGGCCGCGAAGACCACCCTGCGTGCGGAAGACCTGCCGGACAGCCTGGCCGCCCTGCGTTCGGCGATCGAGAAGGCGGTCCCGCACGGCTCGGCGCCCAAGCACCGTGGCCGTGACCCCGGCAGCTGGGAGAACCCGCCCGAAACGGTGGATCAGATCTGGGCCACGCTGGTGGACGAGTTCGATGCGCTGTGCGAACTGCACCCGCGCCTGAAGAACACGAACAACCGCAAGCACCTGGGAACGCTGGGGACCGGCAACCATTTCATCGAGGTCTGCCTCGACGAGGTTGGCTTCGTCTGGTTCATGCTGCACTCGGGTTCGCGTGGCGTGGGAAATGCCATCGGTACGCACTTCATCGAGCTGGCCAAGAAGGACGCGGAGCGCAACCTGCGCAATCTTCCGGACAAGGACCTGGCCTACTTCGAGGAAGGCGCCCAGTACTTTGGCGACTACGTGCGCGGCGTGTCCTGGGCCCAGAAGTTCGCGATGAAGAACCGTGAGGTCATGATGGCCAACCTGATCGCGACCGTGCGCTCGGTCATCACCAAGCCGTTCGAGGCGCATGTGGAAGCGGTGAACTGTCACCACAACTACGTGCAGCAGGAACGCCACTTCGGTGAGGATGTGTTCGTGACCCGCAAGGGTGCCGTGAGCGCCAAGCGCGGCGAGATGGGCATCATCCCGGGCAGCATGGGTGCGCGCAGCTACATCGTCCGCGGCCTGGGCAACCCGGAAAGCTTCGAAAGCTGCAGCCACGGCGCCGGTCGCATGATGAGCCGCACCAAGGCCAAGAAGATGTTCACCATCGAGGATCAAGTCAAGGCCACCGAGGGCGTGGAGTGCCGCAAGGACGCCGATGTCATCGACGAGATCCCGATGGCCTACAAGGACATCGACGCCGTGATGGCCGCGCAGAGCGACCTGGTGGAAGTGGTGCACACGCTGAAGCAGGTGGTGTGCGTGAAGGGATGAGCGGGCGAGGGCTTCGTGCTCTCACCCGCTCAACCGAAGGCATTGAGGAGGGAGAGCATGAAAGAAGAGTCCGTGTTGAGCGCCCACCCCGTCTCGGACGAGATGCGCGCCACTGTGCTTCAGAACCTGGCGGCCCTGGAAAAGCAGCACGACGTGAAGGTGCTGTTTGCCTGCGAATCCGGCAGCCGCGGCTGGGGCTTCGCGTCGCCTGACAGCGACTACGACGTGCGGTTCATCTATGTGAAACGCCAGCCTTGGTACCTGACCGTGGAACCGGGCCGCGATGTCATCGAGCAGCCAATCAGCGGCGAGCTGGACATCAACGGCTGGGACCTGCGCAAGACGCTGCAGCTGCTGAAGGAGTCCAACCCGACGCTGCTGGAGTGGCTGCGTTCGCCCATCGTCTATCAGCAGGATGCCGAGTGGGTCGCACGCCTGCGCACGCTCGCCGAGGATGGTTTTTCTCCGGTTCGGGGCTATCACCACTACGTGTCGATGGCCAAGAAGAACCTGCGGGAGCACCTGTACGGCGAGGTCGTTTGCTACAAGAAATACCTCTACGTGCTGCGTCCCTTGCTGGCGGCAAGGTGGATCCGCGAAGGGCGCGGTGTTCCGCCGATGCGCTTTGCCGAACTCGCCATGCAGACGCTGACCGACCGTGCAGTGCTCGCCGAAGTGAACGCGCTGCTGGAGGTCAAGATGCGCGCCGGCGAATCGGCGACCAGCCCGCGCTGGGTCGGCATCCACAACTTCATCGAGGCGGAGCTGGCCGAAGCGATGAGCTTTGCGCCGGACAAATGGCCGAAGGCGGATGCCAGGCTGCTGGACCAGTACCTGCATGACGCCGTCCTGCACTTCGGCGCCGAGACCTAGAACAACAAGAGAAGAAGAACATGATCGAAATCGATGGCTCCGTCGGCGAGGGCGGAGGACAAATCCTGCGGACGTCGCTGGCCCTGTCCATGTGCACGGGCCAGCCCTTCGCGCTGACCAAGATTCGCGCCGGCCGCGCCAAGCCAGGCCTGATGCGCCAGCACCTGGCCTGCGTGAACGCAGCGGCCGACGTGTGCGGGGCGCAAGTCCAAGGCGCCGAGCTGAACTCGCAATCCCTGATCTTCACGCCGGGCTCGGTGCGTGCGGGCGACTACGTATTCAATGTCGGCACGGCCGGCAGCTGCACGCTCGTGCTGCAGACCGTCTGGCCCGCGCTGATGCTGGCGGATGCACCCAGCCACTTGAAGCTGGGTGGCGGCACACACAACCCGATGGCGCCGCCCTTCCACTTCCTGGAGCGAGCCTATGCGCCGCTGCTGGCCAAGCTCGGCGCGAAAGCCGACCTTGCGCTTCGCCGGCTGGGCTTCTACCCCGCCGGTGGTGGCGAGATCGACGCCACGATCTGGCCGGCGGGGGACAGCCTGCAGCCCTTCGACTTGAACGACCGTGGGGCGAAGGTGGAGAGCTATGCCGAATGCTTTGCGCCGGCGCTGCCGCGCTCGGTCGCCCGTCGCGAGCTGGAGCAACTGGGCACCGGCCTGGGCTGGAGCGACGCCCAGTTGCGCGAAGCCGCATGCCGGCAGAACGAGGGTCCGGGCAATGCGCTGCTAGCGACCCTCGTTTACGATCACGTCAGCGAGGTGTTCACGGCCTTCGGCGAGAAGGGCGTGAGCGCGGAGCAGGTAGCCCGCGAGGTTGTGCGTGAAGTCCGCGCGTACCAGGTCTGCCATGCAGCATTGGGGCCTCACCTCGCTGATCAGTGGGCGCTGCCGTTGGCCCTGGGCCTGTGGTGCCGCGGAGGAGTGGCGTCGTACACCTGCACGGAGCTGACGCCTCACGCAACCACGAACTTCGAGGTCATCGAGAGGTTCTTGCCGGTGAGGTTCTCTTCCGCGGCTGCAAGGGGCTGCATCACTGTCGCGGCAAAGGCAAGCGATCCCCCGACGGGGCAATTCCTGTAGCAGGCTGACCAGCGCCTGAGATGATGTTTTCGAGCGGCTATGGCGTTCCTTCCTTCTAAAACCTCTGAACCTAGGGTCCCCGCTCTGCGCTCATCG
Organism: Pseudacidovorax intermedius; assembly: GCF_003350475.1. Classification (GTDB taxonomy): domain Bacteria; phylum Pseudomonadota; class Gammaproteobacteria; order Burkholderiales; family Burkholderiaceae_C; genus Xenophilus; species Xenophilus intermedius. The sequence goes on along the minus strand of NZ_QQAV01000003.1, from coordinate 151,303 downwards.
CCTGCCTCTGAGCAGGCGATCTTGTTTTCGGGGAGGAGGCGATGAAAGAGATCTACCTGCGCCGCCGTTCGCTGCTGCATGTGCGGCCCGGAACGGACGGTGGCACGCCACAGCAGATAGCGACGATGCTTAAGGAGCTTGAGCCGCCGGGCTACGTGCTGGCTGATGAAGTGGTCTCGCGCCTGTCCACGATGACAGCTGAGGATGCGGCGCGATTTCTGCTCGACGCGACACAGAAGACGCGCAAACTTGTTGGCGCGCATCGCCCGCATGTTCCGCTGCATCCCGGTTTCACGGCGCAGGTGGTGACGCTTACCGAGGCGCAACCGTGCCTTAATGCAGTGAGTCACTACGTAGTTATCCGCCCCCATTGTGGGGAGGCTCAACGCTTTGAGGGGATTGAGCATGAGCAAGTCGAAACGAGTTTTCGCCTGAAGTGCGCGACCGGGCGGTGAGGTTGGTGCAGGAGCGGCACGGGGAGTGCGCGCCGCTGTAAGCGGCCATCGAGTTCATCGCGCCCAACATTAGCTGCGTGCCGCGGACGTTAACGAATGAGTCAAGCGCGCCAAGTCGATGGCGCTGTGTCCGCAGCAAGCGCGACAAGATGCTGATGCCGCAAATTCGGCGTGTTTCGCAAGCCAACATGAAGGTCCACGGTACCGACAAGGTATGGTGGCAACTGGCGTGCGAAGGCGTCGCCGTGGCCCGCTGCACAGTGGGCGATTGATACGAAGCATGGGGCTCTGCACGGCCTAATGCTTGGCAAGGTCGTGCGCACCACGCTCGGCGATGTCAAGGTGTCATGCCCGCTGGACCGGGTCAATCGGCAGTTCCGTGCCCAAGGCCCACCCAGTTATCAGTCAGCGCCTTCATGTACGTCGCCACTTGGCACGGCTGGCTGTATGGGGCCTTCGTCATCAATCGAGCCGCAGCGGCTGGAGCCTGAACGTGGATCGTTGGCGTGCCGACGATTCAGTCGTGGCCAGGCGCCACGGGATGCCCGGCCATCGCCTCCAGCGCGAGGACCAGCGCGGAATGGTCCGCCTGGCCGTGGCCCAGGGCGACGCAGGCGTTCATCAGCTGCGCCGCGCCGGCCGTCTGCGGCAGGGCCACGCCCAGGCTGCGGGCGCTCTGCATGGCCAGGTTCAGGTCCTTCTGGTGAAGGGCGATGCGAAAGCCGGGCGCGAAGCCGCGGGTGATCATGCGCTCGCCATGCACCTCCAGGATGCGGCTGGCCGCGA
>NZ_QQAV01000003.1:0-149964 GCF_003350475.1 Pseudacidovorax intermedius | reverse complement strand
TTCAGGTCCTTCTGGTGAAGGGCGATGCGAAAGCCGGGCGCGAAGCCGCGGGTGATCATGCGCTCGCCATGCACCTCCAGGATGCGGCTGGCCGCGAAGCCGCCCATCAGCGCCTGCCGGACCTTGGCCGGATCGGCGCCGGCCTTGCTGGCGAAGACCAGCGCCTCGGCCACGGCGGCGATGTTGAGCGCCACGATGATCTGGTTGGCGACCTTGGTGATCTGGCCCGCGCCCACGTCGCCCACGCGGGTGACGTTCCTGCCCATGGTGTGCAGCAGCGGCCGCACGCCTTCGAATGCCGCCTCGTCGCCGCCGCACATGATCGTGAGGCTGGCCGCCCTGGCGCCGACCTCGCCGCCGGAGACGGGTGCATCCACGTAAGCGGCGCCCAGGGCCGCGATGCGTCGGGCGAAGTCCTGGGTGGCGATGGGGTCGATGGAGCTGCAGTCGACCACCGTCTTGCCCGTGCGGCCGCTGCCATCGCGGGTTGCGTCGGCCAGGCCCTCGGCCACGCCGTGCGCGCCGAACAGCACCTTCTCGACGTCGGGCGTGTCCGGCACCATGAGGAAGACGACCTCCGCATGGCGCGTGACCTCGGCGGCGCTGGTGCAGACCTCGGCCCGGCCGGAGAGAGCGGCCGGCACCTGGCCGCGGGTGTGGACGAAGAGCGTGTAGCCGGCAGCGGCGAGGTGGCCGGCCATGGGCGTGCCCATGATGCCCAGGCCGATGAAGCCAATGCGGCGCGGTGCGGTGGGGGCGCTGCGGGCGCCGGTGCTGGTGTCGGTCGAGGTATGGGCGTTCATGAGGGTCGTCTCCTTCGAAGTGCTTGCGCGATCCGTGCGGCTCAGGCGGTCAGTGCGCTGATCCAGTCCAGCCCTTCCTGCGTGCCGGCGCGGGGCTTGTACTCGCAGCCGATCCAGCCGTCGTAACCCAGCGCATCGATGTGCTGGAACAGCCAGTGGTAGTTGATCTCGCCCGTGCCCGGCTCGCCGCGGCCTGGGTTGTCGGCCACCTGGATGTGGCCGATGCGGCCCAGGTGCAGGTTGAGGGTGTTGGCCAGTTCGCCTTCCATGCGCTGGGCGTGGTAGACGTCGTACTGGATGCGCAGGTTGGCTTCGCCCACCTGGTCGAGCAGGGCGAGCGCCTGGTCGGTGCGGGTGAGAGCGAAGCCGGGAATGTCGAAGTGGTTGATGGGCTCGACCAGCAGCCGCAGCCCGGCGGTGTCGAGTGCGCGGGCGGCGAAGCGAAGGTTGTCAATCAGCACGGGCTGCACGTCGGCAAGCGTCGCTCCTTGAGGCAGCTTGCCCACCAGGCAGTTCAGCTGCGGGCAGCCCAGCGTCTTCGCATAGCCGATGGCGCGACCCACACCGTCGCGGAACTCGGCCACACGGTCCGGGTGGCAGGCGATGCCGCGCTCGCCCGCCGCCCAGTCGCCGGCCGGCAGGTTGTGCAGCACCTGCACGAGGCCGTGGGCGCGCAGGGCCTCGGCCAGTTCGCGGGCCTCGAAGTCGTAGGGGAAGAGGTATTCCACCCCTTCGAAGCCGGCGCGGGAGGCGGCCTCGAAGCGCTGCAGGAAGGGCAGCTCGGTGAACAGCATCGTGAGGTTGGCGGCAAAGCGGGGCATGGCGGTCTCTTGCTTTTGGGGAGGGGCGTTGCTCAATCGAGCATGGCGGCGGCGATGGCCGTCGGTGCGTCGGCCAGGCCGTCGGCCAGCGGCTCGAACTCGCGGATGGCGTCGATCTCGGTGCCCATGGCGATGTTGGTCACGCGCTCCAGCATCACCTCGATCACCACCGGCACGCGGTGCTCGGCCATCAGCGCTTCGGCCTGGTCGAGCGCGGGCTGCATCTCCTCGGGCCGCTGCACGCGGATGGCCTTGCAGCCCAGGCCTTCGACCACCTTCTTGTGGTCCACGCCGTAGTGCCGCTCGATGCCGGCATTGGGCGCGGCATTGATGTTCTCGAAGCCCAGCTGCACGCAGTAGTCCATGTCGAAGCCACGCTGCGCCTGGCGGATCAGGCCCAGGTAGCTGTTGTTGACCACGATGTGGATGTACGGAAGCTTGAACTGCGCACCCACCGCCAGCTCCTCGACCATGAACTGGAAGTCGTAGTCGCCCGACAGCGCCACCACGCGGCGCGACGGATCGGCGGCGCGCACGCCCAGCGCGGCCGGCACCGTCCAGCCCAGGGGGCCGGCCTGGCCGCAGTTGATCCAGTGCCGCGGCTTGTAGACATGCAGGAACTGCGCGGCCGCGATCTGCGACAGGCCGATGGTGCTCACGTAGCAGGTCTCGCGGTCGAAGTGCCGGTTCATGCACTGGTAGACGCGCTGCGGCTTCATCGGCACCTCGGTGAAGTCGGTCTTGCGCAGCATCGTGCGCTTGCGTTCGCGGCATTCGGCGGCCCAGGCGCTGCGGTCGGGCAGGCGACCTTCGGCCTTCATGGCTTCGGCCACTTCGACGAACAGGGCCAGCGCCGCGCCCGCGTCCGAGACGATGCCGAAGTCGGGCATGAACACGCGGCCGATCTGCGTGGGCTCGATGTCCACATGCACGAAGGTGCGGCCGTGGGTGTAGACGTCCACCGAGCCGGTGTGCCGGTTGGCCCAGCGGTTGCCGATGCCCAGCACGAAGTCGCTGGCCAGCAGCGTGGCGTTGCCGTAGCGGTGGCTGGTCTGCAGGCCGCACATGCCGGCCATCAGCGGATGGTCGTCGGGGATGCTGCCCCAGCCCATCAGCGTGGGGATGACGGGCACGCCGGTCAGCTCGGCCAGGCGCACCAGCAGCGCACTGGCGTCGGCGTTGATGACGCCACCGCCGGCCACGATCAACGGCCGCTCGGCCGCATTGAGCATGGCCAGCGCCTTCTCGATCTGCGCCCGCGTGGCCGCCGGCTTGTAGGCGGGCAGCGGCGCATAGGTGTCGATGTCGAATTCGATCTCGGTCATCTGCACGTCGAAGGGCAGGTCGATCAGCACCGGCCCGGGCCGGCCCGAGCGCATCAGGTGGAAGGCCTGCTGGAAGACCTGCGGCACCTGTGCCGGCTCGCGCACGGTGACGGCCCATTTGGTCACCGGCTTGGCGATGGACTCGATGTCCACGGCCTGGAAGTCTTCCTTGTAGAGCCGGGCCCGCGGCGCCTGGCCGGTGATGCACAGGATGGGAATGGAATCGGCCGACGCCGAATAGAGCCCCGTGATCATGTCGGTGCCCGCCGGGCCCGAGGTGCCGATGCACACGCCGATGTTCCCAGCCACGGCGCGGGTGTAGCCCTCGGCCATGTGCGACGCGCCTTCCACATGCCGCGCCAGGATGTGGCCGATGCCGCCATGGGCGCGCAACGCGGCATACAGGGGATTGATGGCGGCTCCGGGCACACCGAAGGCCTGCGTGATGCCCTCGCGTTCCATCACCAGCACGGCGGCCTGGGCCGCGGTCATTCTTGCCATGAGTCGTCTCCTCGTTCGATGGACCGCACTCTAGGAAGGGCGGGGCGAACGCAGAAGACGCGGGCGGGCGATAAGCGCTATTCCGCCAGCGAATGGCGCGGCAGGCGCGGGCGAAGAAAAGCCGCGCGGGCGCAGGGCCGGCGCGGCTGTGGAAGGGCGCGGCGCGCCGGAGGGTCAGCCCGTGTTGCGCAGCCCCGCTGCCACCCCGTTGATCGACAGGTGAATGCCGCGCTGCAGCCGCTCGCTGCCGTCGCCGCCGCGAAAGCGCCGCATCAGCTCGACCTGCAGGTGGTGCAGCGGGTCGATGTAGGGGAAGCGGTGGCGCACCGAGCGCTGCAGCTCGGCATTGCCCTCCAGCCGCTGCTTCGCGCCGGTGATGAGCGTGAGCGCATCGGAGGTGCGGCGCCATTCGGCCTCGATCATCGAGAACACCTTCTGGCGCAGCTTGCGCTCGCCGACCAGCTCGGCATAGCGCGCGGCCAGCTGCAGGTCGCTCTTGGCCAGCACCATGTCCATGTTGGACAGCAGGGTGCGGAAGAAGGGCCACTGGGCATACATCTTCTGCAGCAGCGCCTCGCGCTCTTTGCGCGCTGCAGGGTTCTGGGCCTCGCCCAAGAAGGCCTGGACCGCGCTGCCGAAGCCGTACCAGCCGTTGATGGTGAGCCGGCACTGGCCCCAGCTGAAGCTCCAGGGCACGGCGCGCAAATCTTCGATGTTGCGCTTGGGATTGCGCGAGGCGGGGCGCGAGCCGATGTTGAGTTCGGCGATCTCCCTAATGGGCGTGGAGCCGAAGAAGTAGTCGACGAAGCCGGGCGTCTCGTAGACCAGCGCGCGGTAGGCGTCCATGCTGGCCTGCGAGATGGTCGCGGCGGCATTGATGAAGGCCGTGGGCGCGGACTTGGTCGAGCCCAGGAATGTGGCCTCCAGCGTGGCCGCGACCAGCGTCTCCAGGTTGCGCCGGCCGATCTCGCGGTTGGCGTACTTGGAGCCGATCACCTCGCCCTGTTCGGTCAGGCGCAGCTGCCCGCGCACGGTGCCGGGCGGTTGCGCCAGGATGGCCTGGTAGCTGGGGCCGCCGCCGCGGCCGACGGTGCCGCCGCGGCCGTGGAACATGCGCAGCCGGATGCCGTCCTTCTGGCCTTCGTTCATCTCGTCGAACAGCTTCACCAGCGCCATGCCGGCGCGGTACAGCTCCCAGTTGCTGGTGAAGATGCCGCCGTCCTTGTTGCTGTCGCTGTAGCCCAGCATGATGTCCTGCTCGCCGCCCGAGCGCTGGATCATGGCGCGCACGCCGGGCAGCTCGTACACGGCCCGCACGATGGGCGCGGCATTGCGCAGGTCGGCGATGGTCTCGAACAGCGGCACGACGATCAGGTCGCACACCGCGTCCTCCTGCAGCGTGCCGCGCAGCAGGCCCACTTCCTTCTGCAGCACCATGGCCTCGAGCAGGTCGCTCACGGTCTCGGTGTGGCTGATGATGTAGTGGCGGATGGCGGCGCGGCCGTAACGGCGGTGCGATTCCAGCGCCTGCTGGAAGATCGCAACCTCGCTCACCGTCAGCGGCTGGTAGCTGGCGCCGGGCACGCGCAGCGGCCGGGCGTCGTTCAGCAGCTTGAGCAGCAGTGTCTGCTTGTCCTCTTCGGCCAGCTCGGCGTAGGCCGGTTCGATGCGGGCCACCTTCAGCAGGTCGGCGATCACGGCCTCGTGCTTGTCGGAGCTCTGGCGCAGGTCCACCGTGGCCAGGTGGAAGCCGAAGACCTCCACCGCACGCATCAGCGGACGCAGGCGCTGGTCGAGCAGCACGCCGCCGTGCTTGTCGACCAGCGATTCCTCGATGGTGCGCAGGTCGGCCAGGAACTCTTCGGCGGACTTGTAGGGGTTCTGAGGCGCCACCGCATGGCGCGCGGCCACGCCGCCGGTCAGGTCGCGCAGCGTCGCGGCCAGGCGGGCATAGATGCCGGTGAGCGCGCGGCGGTAGGGCTCGTCGTGGCGGTGTTCGTTGGGGTCGGGCGAGGCCTCGGCCAGGGCCTGCATCTCCACCGTCACATCGACCAGCGTGGCGGACATCGACAGCTCACCGCCCAGGTAATGCACCTCGGTCAGGTAGTGGCGCAGCGCCAGTTCGCACTGGCGGCGCAGGGCGTATTCGAGCGTCTCGGCCGTGACGTTGGGGTTGCCGTCGCGGTCGCCGCCGATCCACTGGCCCATGCGGAAGAAGGAGGCGATGTGCTCCGCGCCCAGCGCCTTTTCCAGCGTGGCGTAGACCTTGGGGATCTCGCGCAGGAAGGTGGCTTCGTAATAGGAGAGCGCGTTCTCGATCTCGTCGGCCACGGTGAGCTTGGTGAAGCGCAGCAGGCGCGTCTGCCACAGCTGCACGACGCGGGTGCGCAGCAGGGCCTCGTTCTCTTCCAGCTCGCGCGGCGTGAGCGTGTCCTTGTGGCCGGCGAACAGGACCTGGCGCTGCCGGATCTCGTCGCGGGCCGTCAGCAGCTGGGCGATGCCGCGCTCGGCATCGAGAATGGACTTGCGCTGCACCTCGGTCGGGTGGGCGGTGAGCACCGGCGACAGGTAGCTGTGCGCCAGCGTGCCCACCACCTCGGCGGCCGAGACGCCGGCCTTGCGGATGCGGGCCAGGGCCACGTCCAGGCTGCCGTCGATGGCCTCGCCCGAGCGTTCGGCCTCGGTGCGGCGGCGGATCAGGTGGCGGTCCTCGGCCAGGTTGGCCAGGTGGCTGAAGTAGGTGAAGGCGCGGATCACCTGCACCGTCTGCGCCGCCGAGAGGCCCTTGAGCAGCTGCTTGAGCGCCCGGTCGGCCGAATGGTCCGCATCGCGGCGGAAGGCCACCGACAGCGTGCGCACCTTCTCGACCAGTTCGAAGCTGTCCTTGCCTTCCTGCTCGCGGATGACGTCGCCCAGGATGCGGCCCAGCAGCCGGATGTCCTCGATCAACGGGGCGTCGTCCGTGCCTTTGCGCAGTGACGGGGTGGCGGAGTCGCCGGGCTTCTTCGTGCTTTTCGTCCGGGGGGCGGGCGGCATGCAGGACTCTCCTCTTCGCAATGGTTGTGGTGTGCGCCATCAGTCGTTGCTGCGGCGCAACATGCTAGCATCCAAGACCCAGCAAACCCACGCGGAGACCGCTCTGTGAGCCACATCGTGATCGCCACGCGCGAAAGTCGTCTCGCCCTCTGGCAGGCCGAGCATGTGCGGGACCTGCTGCAAGAACAGGGCCACACGGTCGAACTGCTGGGCATGACCACCCGCGGCGACCAGATCCTGGATCGCACGCTCAGCAAGGTCGGCGGCAAGGGCCTGTTCGTCAAGGAACTGGAACTCGCACTGGAAGAGGGCCGCGCCGACATCGCCGTCCATTCGCTCAAGGACGTGCCGATGGAGCTGCCCGAAGGCTTCGAACTCGCGGCCGTGCTGGAGCGCGAGGATGCGCGCGATGCCTTCGTCTCCCCCAACCATGCGCGGCTGGAAGACCTGCCCGAGGGCGCCGTCGTCGGCACCTCCAGCCTGCGGCGCACGGTGCTGCTGCGCGCCCTGCGGCCCGACCTGCGCATCGAGCCGCTGCGCGGCAACCTCGACACCCGGCTGCGTAAGCTGGACGAAGGGCACTATGCCGCGATCGTGCTGGCCGCCGCCGGGCTGATGCGGCTGGGCCTGGCGTCGCGCATCCGCACCGTCTTCGAGCCCGAACAGATGTTGCCGGCCGCCGGGCAGGGGGCGCTGGGCATCGAGATCCGTGCCGACCGGCCCGACCTGCGCGAGGCCCTGGCTCCGCTGGTCGACATGACGACCTGGCGCCGTGTGGCGGCCGAGCGCGCAGTGAGCCGGGCCATGGGCGGCAGCTGCTCCATGCCGCTGGCCGCCTTCGTGCAGGACCTCGGCGACGGGCACCTGCATGTGCGTGCCGCCTGGGGCGATGCCGAGCAGGCCGGCGCGCTGGTGCGGGCCGAGCTGACCGATGTCGCCACCGACCTCGTTGCGGCCGAGGCCCTGGGCACCGAGGCGGCGCGGCGTCTGCAGGCCGGTGGTGCCCGGCTCGGCTGAGCGGCACTGGCACCTGCGGCCCGAGCGCTTTCCTGCCCTGCCATGACTGCGGCGCCGTCGCTGATCGTCACGCGGCCCGAGCCCGAGGCCACGCGCTGGACCGAGGCGCTGCGCGCGCGGGGCATCGATGCACACGCCTTGCCGCTGATCGAGATCGCGCCGCTCGCCGGTGCCATCGCCTGGCCTGTGGGCACGCCGCCGCAGGCCTTGATGTTCGTGAGCGCCGCCGCCGTGCGGCACTTCTACACCGCCCGGCCGCCAGAGGCCGTCGACGCCTGCCGTTGCTGGGCCACCGGCCCCGGCACGGCCCGCGCGCTGGCCGAAGCCGGTGTGGATGCGACCCGCATCGACCAGCCGCCTGCCGAAGGCCCCTTCGACTCGGAATCGCTGTGGGCCCGTGTCCATGACCAGGTCGGGCCGGGCGCCTGCGTCTGGCTGGTTCGCGGTGCCGATGCTCAGGGCCGCGCCGCGGGTCGTGACTGGCTCTCGCGCCAGATCGAGGCTGCAGGGGGCGTGGCCGTGCAACTGCCCGTCTATCGTCGGCTGGCGCCCGCGCTCGGCGACGCGGGTGCCCGGATCGTGCAGGCCGGCATCGAGGGCGGGGCGACCTGGCTGTTCAGCAGCTCGGAGGCGGTGGGCAACCTGCGCGGCCTGGTTCCCCAGGCCGACTGGTCGAGAGCCGCGGCCCTGGCGACGCACGAGCGCATCGCCCAGGCCGCGCGCGATGTCGGCTTCGGCCTTGTCCGCGTGGTGTCGCCTGACCTGAACGCCGTGGCCGCGTCGATAGAATTCCCGCGATGAGCGCACCCCCCGCGACCGACGACACCGTCACCGATCCCGTCGCGCGACCCCTGGCCCCCGTTTCCCCGCCTTCCGTGCCCGCCCCCGGCGCCGTGCTGGTGGTGCGGCTGGCCTTTGGCGCCATCACCCTCGCGGCGCTGGTCGCCATCGTCATGGCCGCCATGCTGTGGCAGAAGGTGGGCGGCATGCAGGAGCAGCTGGCACGCCAGAGCGCCGATGCCACGCGCCAGGCCACCGAGGCCCGTACCCTGGCCCGCGAGGCGCAGGAGACCGTACGCGCCGCCGATGCCCGCGTGGCGCTGCTCGAAACCCGCCTGGTCGAGGTCAGCCTTCAGCGCGCACAGGTCGAAGAGGCGCTGCAGAGCCTATCCCGCTCGCGCGACGAAAGCCTGCTGGTGGACATCGACGCCGCCCTGCGGCTGGCACTGGAACAGGCCCAGGCCACCGGCAACGTGCAGCCGCTGCTGGCCGCCCTCAAGGCCAGCGACCAGCGCATCGTGCGCGCAAGCCAGCCCCGGCTGCAGCCCGTGCAGCGCGCCATCCAGCGCGATGCCGACCGCATCCGCGCCACGGCCAGTGGCGACGGTGGCGAGGCCCTGTCGCGCCTCGACGACCTGCTCAAGGGCGTGGACGAACTGCCCGTCATGAACGCGCTGGCGCCGCGCGGCAACCGCGCCGCGAGCGACGGCTGGGCCAACGAGGCCGTGCCCGCCGACGCGCCCTGGTGGCAGCGCATCCTGCTGGCCGTGCGCAACGAGGTGCGCTCGCTGATCCGCGTCTCGCGCATCGACCGGCCCGAATCGGTGCTGCTCGCCCCCGACCAGACCTACTTCCTGCGCGAGAACCTCAAGCTCAAGCTGCTGAGCGCCCGGCTGGCCCTGCTGGCCGGCCAGGTGGCGCCGGCACGGGCCGAGCTGGCTGGCGTGACGGCCTCGCTCAACCGCTACTTCGACCCCGCCTCGCGCCGCGTGCAGGCCGCGGCCACGCAGCTGCAGCAGGTGCAGGCGCTGGTGCGCGCCGCCGAGCCGCCGCGCATCGACGACACCCTCACGGCCCTGGCCGCCGTGTCCGCGGGGCGCTGAGGTCATGCGCGCGGCCGTCTGGCTCCTGGTGCTCTTCGCGGTCGCGGCCGCGGTGGCGCTGTTCGCGGGCAACAACCAGGGCATCGTCACCGTCTTCTGGCCACCCACGCGGGTGGACCTGTCGCTCAACTTTGCGCTGCTGCTGCTGATCCTGGTGTTCATGCTGCTGTATGGCGCGTTGCGCGCGCTGCAGGCGCTGTTCTCGCTGCCCGTGCAGGCGCGCCAGTGGCGGTTGCAGCAGAAGGAGCGCAATCTGCACGCGGCCCTGCTGGACTCGGTCGTCCAACTGCTGGCCGGCCGCTTCACCCGCGCGCGCAAGTCGGCGCTGGCGGCGCTGGCGCAGGAGCATGTGCTGGCCGGGCTCGACGCCCGGCTGCCCCAGTCGCAGCAGGTGCGGGTGTTGGCGCACCTGATGGCCGCCGAGAGCGCCCAGGCGCTGCAGGACCGTGCGGCGCGCGACGCCCATCTGCAGCATGCCCTGAACGAGGGCCGCGACCGCGGAGGCATGTCCGCCGAGACACGCGACGGCGTGCAGTTGCGCTCGGCCCGCTGGGCCCTGGAAGACCGCAATGCCGTGGCCGCGCTGGACCGCCTGGCCGAACTGCCGCAGGGCGTGCAGCGTCGCACGCTGGCACTGCGACTGCGGCTGAAGGCCACGCGTCTGTCGGCCCGCACGCAGGACGCGCTGGACACCGCGCGCCTGCTGGCCAAGCACCGGGCCTTCTCGGAAGACGGCGCGCGCAGCATCCTGCGCGGGCTGGCGCTGGAGCTCATCGGACAGGCGCACGACCCGGCCCAGCTGATGCGCGCCTGGAACGAACTGGACGCGGCCGAGCGCGCCATTCCCGAGGTGGCCATTCAGGCCGCCCAGCGCATGGTGGTGCTGCGGGGCGACCTTGCGATGGCGCGGGCCTGGCTGCTGCCGGTGTGGGAGCGCTCGCTGGCGCAGCCGGACGCGCTCAGCGACAGCCAGCGTGCCAAGCTCGTGCGTGCGCTGGAGGCGGGGCTCGACACGGTCGATCCCGAATGGCTGGCCCGCATCGAAGGCGCCCAGCGCGCCCAGCCGCGCGATGCGCACCTGCAGTACCTGGCCGGCATGGCCTGCATGAAGCGCCAGCTCTGGGGCAAGGCGCAGCAGCTGCTGACGCAGGCCGGCCTGGGCCAGCAGGACGCGGAACTGCATCGCCGCGCCTGGGTGGCCGTTGCCCAGCTCGCCGAGCAGCGCGAGGATGCCGAGCAGGCCCTGATGGCCTGGAAGCGGGCCGCGCAGGGCGGCTGAAAGGCCAAGGCGCGCCCGAGGACGGGCCGGTGTCTTCGGACCGGCGGTGTTGTTCGGGCTCGGGTCCGGCATCTCCCGATGACCGGCCAACTCCCATGCAAAAGGCCCGTGGTTTGCGCCACGGGCCTTTTGCTTCGCCGCAACCTGCAAGACGGGTCGGGCCTGGGCTGCCGGCCCGCCGCAGCGGGTCCGGCATGTTCCTTTCGATCAGGACACGGTTGTTGCCGGCTGGCTGCCGAGGTCGGCCGCCTTCTCGAAGGGCAGCGTGATGGCGCCCAGGTCGCGACGGGTCTCGACCAGCACCAGCGGGCCTTCGTCCAGCACCACCACCGGCGGCCGCTCGCGCGGCACATGGACCGGCTTGGGTTCGGCTGCGATGGCCGCCCGCACTTCGGCGATGCGGTCGGGGTTGGAGTTCACCCATTCGAGGCCGGCACCCTGGGCCACGGCGGCCAGCTCGTCCGCCGGCAGGGCGAAGGCGGTCACACGGGGCAGTGCGCCGCGGCCCGGTGCGGCCGCAGCCGGTGCGGGCGCCGGCACGGGCGCGATGGCCACCGGTGCAGCGGCGACGGCAGGCTCGGTCGCCGGTTCGGCGACCGGCGCGGCAGCGGTCAGGCCCGGCTCGACGGCGGATGTCAGCGGCGCGTCGGCGGGTACCGCCTCCTCGCGGCCCGCCTCGCCGGCCTCACGCTCGCGCGAGGCGCGGTCGCGGCGATCGCGGCCATAGCGGTCGCGGGAGCGGCGGCGCTCCTCGCCTTCGCGGCGCGGCGCCTGGTCGTCGCCCACTGCGGCGTCGGCCGCCTCGGCAACGGCGGCCGTCTCGGCCGGCGTCTGGTACAGGGCTTCGGCCTCGGTCACTGCGGCCGGCAGGGCGTCGACTGGGCGCCGCTCGCGGCGGCCCTCACGCGGCGCCTGGTCGCCGCCACGCGGTGCGTCTTCGCCCTCGGCAGCGGCGCCTTCGCGCGCCATGCCGTCGTCGCGGCGGCGTTCGCCCCGCTCGCCGTTGCGTTCGCCGCGTTCACGGCGTTCGCCCTGGCGGCCGTTGCGTTCGCCACGCTCGCCGCGTTCACGGCGCTCCGCGGGCGCATCGCTGCCCTCGACCGGCGCCTGCAGGGCTTCGACCGGCATGGCGTCCCGGCGCTCGCCGCGGCCATTGCGGCGTTCGCGTTCGCCGCCTTCGCGGGGCGCCCGGCCTTCGCGGCCCGCGGTGTCGCCGTTGCGGGCTTCACGCGGCTCGCGGCCCTCGCGGGCGTCACGGCCTTCGCGCGGCTCGCGCCGGCCTTCGCCGTTCAGTGCCTCGCGGCGTTCACCGCGGCCTTCACCCCGCTCGCCGCGGCCTTCGCGGTTGCCACGGCCTTCACCGCGACCTTCGCCACCACGACCTTCACCGCGGCCGTTGCGACCTCCGCGTTCGCTGCGGCGATTGCCGCCGCCTGGGCGTGCCGTTTCTTCCGCGGCCGGTGCCGGTGCCGGTGCAGGGGCCGGGGCGGCGATGGGCGCCGGCGCCGGCGTGGCGCCGAACAGGCCCTTGAGCCAGCCGAAGAAGCCGCGTTCGGCCGGTGCGGGCGCAGCCGGCGCCGGTGCGACCACAGGTGCGGCGGCGACGGGCGCCGGCGCCGCGGGCTTTTCCTCGCGCGCGGGCACGACAGGCGCCGGCGCATCCGGCAGCACGCCCTTGATGACGGGGCTCTGGCGGTTGGTCGGCTCCTGCGAACGGCGCGTGATGCGCGTCGGGTCCTCGACCTCGTCGGCCATGGTGTAGCTGGCACGCAGCTGATCCAGGCGCGGGTCGTCGTGCTTCATGCGCTCCAGCTTGTAGTTGGGCGTCTCCAGCGTCTTGTTCGGGATCATCAGCACGTTCACGCGCTGCTTGAGCTCGATCTTGGCGATCTCGGTGCGCTTCTCGTTCAGCAGGAAGGAGGCGACCTCCACCGGCACCTGCACATGCACGGCGGCGGTGTTGTCCTTCATGGACTCTTCCTGAATGATGCGCAGGATCTGCAGCGCGCTCGACTCGGTGTCGCGGATGTGGCCGGAGCCGCCGCAGCGCGGGCAGGGGATCGAGGAGCCTTCGGACAGCGCCGGCTTCAGGCGCTGGCGGCTCATCTCCATCAGGCCGAATTTGCTGATGGTGCCGAACTGCACGCGGGCGCGGTCCTGGCGCAGCGCGTCGCGCAGGCGGTTTTCGACCTCGCGGCGGTTCTTCGACTCGTCCATGTCGATGAAGTCGATGACGATCAGGCCGCCCAGGTCGCGCAGGCGCATCTGGCGGGCCACTTCGTCGGCGGCTTCGAGGTTGGTGCGGGTTGCCGTTTCCTCGATGTCCCCGCCCTTGATGGCGCGGGCCGAGTTGACGTCGATGGACACCAGCGCTTCGGTGTGGTCGATCACGATGGCGCCGCCCGAGGGCAGTTGCACGGTGCGGGCATAGGCCGACTCGATCTGGTGCTCGATCTGGAAGCGGCTGAACAGCGCGGCATCGTCGCGGTAGCGCTTCACGCGGGCGGCATGCTCGGGCATGACGTGCGCCATGAACTGCTGCGCCTGCTCGTAGATGTCGTCGGTGTCGATGAGGATGTCGCCGATGTCGTGATTGAAGTAGTCACGGATGGCGCGGATGACGAGCGAAGACTCCTGGTAGATCAGGAAGGCGCCCTTGCCGCCCTTGGCGGCACCGTCGATGGCGGTCCACAGCTTGAGCAGGTAGTTCAGGTCCCACTGCAACTCGGGCGCGGTGCGGCCGATGCCGGCGGTGCGCGCGATGATGGACATGCCCTTGGGGTACTCGAGCTGGTCCATCGCCTCCTTGAGCTCGGCGCGGTCCTCGCCCTCGATGCGCCGGCTGACGCCGCCGCCGCGCGGGTTGTTGGGCATCAGCACCACGTAGCGGCCGGCCAGGCTGACGAAGGTGGTGAGGGCGGCGCCCTTGTTGCCACGCTCTTCCTTCTCGACCTGGACCAGCAGTTCCTGGCCCTCGCGGATCGCATCCTGGATGCGCGCCTGGCTGGCGGAGACGCCTTCGGCGAAGTACTGCTTGGAGATTTCCTTGAAAGGCAGGAAGCCGTGGCGGTCTTCCCCGTAGTCGACGAAGCAGGCCTCCAGGCTGGGCTCGACGCGGGTGACGACGGCCTTGTAGATGTTGCCCTTGCGCTGCTCGCGCCCTTCGATCTCGATTTCGTAGTCGAGCAGCTTCTGCCCGTCCACGATCGCCAGGCGGCGTTCTTCGGCCTGCGTGGCGTTGATCAGCATCCGTTTCATGGGAGTGCGTGTCCTTGTTCGTGTGTGTCTTCACTGGCCCGGAAGGGGCCCACGATGCGCGGACGACGCGGCGAAACGACGGGACAGCGCCGTTCTCCTTTCCGCAGGTGTGCAGGCGGCACGCAGCCACCGGCCGGGCATCAGCCCGCAGGACGCAGCAGGGGAGGGGGCGCGAGGATGGGCGCGAGACCGATCTGCCGCCGGCCGGACATCTTGGGGACGTCGGGTGGCTGGGCAGGCACCGAGGTGGCGGGCGCTGGATGCATGGGCGCTGCCACCGGCATCAGCCAGCGCAGGCACATACGGAGCAGCCACATCAGCAGCACAAGGGGGTCTCGCATCGATCCGCCGTCCGGCGCCCGTCTCTGAAAGAACAGGCCGCCGGCCGGCAAGGGGGGAATCCGTCTCGGGGTTTCGTCGGCGTCGGCTCGCCTTGCGCATCCGGCGCCGCCCGTGGCCTGGTGGGCGCGGGGCCGGCGATGGTGGACCACGCAAGTGGCATCGACCTCCAGCGCTTCCGGCGGGTGCTCTAAACTTCTCGTTCGAATAAGCACTGACCGAGCCGCGCTGGTGACAAATATTATAGGTCTTAAGCCCGGCCCCAAAGAGCGTCCGGCGCGGGCGCCGGCCCCCGAAGTCCGGTTGGTGACGGTGGACGCCGAGTCCGCCGGCCAGCGCCTGGACAACTTTCTTTTCCGTCACCTCAAAGGCGTGCCCAAGACGCATGTCTACCGCATCATCCGTTCGGGCGAGGTGCGGGTGAACAAGAGCCGCGTGCAGGCCGACTCCCGGGTGGAAGAGGGCGACGTGGTGCGCCTGCCGCCGGTTCGCGTGACGGCGGCCCCAGCGCCTTCCGCGCCAACCGCGCCGGCCCGCGATTTCGATCTGCTGATGGAAGACGAGGTACTCCTGGCCGTCAACAAGCCCGCTGGCACGGCCGTCCATGGCGGCAGCGGGGTGAGCTTCGGCGTGATCGAACAGCTGCGCGCCGCCCGGCCGACGGCGCGCTTCCTCGAGCTGGTGCACCGGCTGGACCGCGAGACCTCCGGCATCCTGCTGGTCGCCAAGCGGCGCAGCGCGCTCACGGCACTGCAGGCGCAGTTCCGCACCCGCGAAACGGGCAAGACCTACCTGGCCCTGGTGGACGGCGACTGGCCGGCCCGCCGCAAGGTGCTCGACGCTCCGCTCGCCCGCTATCTGCTGCCGCCCAAGGACGGCGCTGCCGAGGGCGAACGCCGCGTGAAGGTGGTGGACAAGGACCATCCCGACGCCATGCGCGCCCTCACGCTGGTGCGCGTGCTGGCGCGCCTGCAGCTCCCTGGCGACGACGCGCCGATGAGCCTGCTCGCGGTCACCATCAAGACCGGCCGCACCCACCAGATCCGCGTGCACCTGGCGCATGAGGGCCATCCCATCGCCGGCGACGACAAGTACGGCGACTTCGAGCGTCGCCGCACGCTGGCGCGGCTGGGCCTGCGCCGCATGTTCCTGCACGCCTGGCGGCTGCGCTTCCAGCACCCCGTCTCCGAGGCGCCCGTGGCGCTGCAGGCGGCGCTTCCCGACGAACTGGCGCAGTTGCTGCCGCCGCAGGCGCTCGTCGCCCTGACCGATCCCCATGACGAACACTGACACTTCTTCGGCCAGCCCCCGCTTCGACCTGATCGCCTTCGACTGGGACGGCACGCTGTACGACTCCACGGCGGTCATTGTGCGTTGCATCCAGGAGGCGGTGGTCGACGTCGGCGGTCGCCGGCCCAGCGACCAGGACGCAGCCTGGGTCATCGGCCTGGGTCTGGCCGAGGCGCTGGCCCGCGCCGCGCCAGACGTGCCGCCCGAGAAGTACCGCGAGCTGGGTGAGCGCTACCGCTTCCACTACCTGCGCCACCAGGATGACCTCGTGCTCTTCGATGGGGTGCTCCCGTTGCTCGACGCGCTGGCGGCGCGCGGCCACAAGCTGGCGGTGGCCACCGGCAAGTCGCGCCGGGGACTGGACCAGGCGCTTCATACCGTCGCGCTGCGCCATCGCTTCGATGCC
The DNA here is from genome assembly GCF_003350475.1 of Pseudacidovorax intermedius. GTDB lineage: Bacteria > Pseudomonadota > Gammaproteobacteria > Burkholderiales > Burkholderiaceae_C > Xenophilus > Xenophilus intermedius. The sequence continues at coordinate 134,006 of NZ_QQAV01000003.1, read as the reverse complement.
TCGCGCACGGCCGACGAGACCTTCGGCAAGCCGCATCCGCGCATGCTGCTCGAGTTGATGGACGAACTGGACGTGACGCCCGAGCGCACGCTGATGATCGGCGACACCGTGCACGACCTGCAGTTGGCACGCAATGCCGGCTGCGCCAGCGTGGGCGTGGGCTATGGCGCCCATTCGACCGAGGGCTTCGAGGTGCTGGGGCCGTTGCATGTGGCCCATTCGGTGGCGGAACTGACCGACTGGCTTCTGCGGCACGGCTGAGGCCGCCCCGCCCCTGGCCGCGCAGGGTGACCTTGCCGGTGTCGCCGGGCGGTGGCCGGTGTGGCGCCGCGGCAACCCCCGATACGGCATCCGGGGCGTTCTTTGGTACGCTGCCCAAGTGGCCGACGACGCCCCCATTCCCCTGTGCCGCAGCGCCGACCTGACCGATGGTGGGCTGGCGGTGTCATTCGACGTCATCTATGGCGGCCAGACTTGCCGGGCCTTTGCCATCCGCTGGCAAGGTCGGCCGCATGCCTACCTGAACCGTTGCACCCATGTCGCCATGGAAATGGACTACCAGGAGGGACGCTTCTTCGATGACACCGGCCGCTGGCTGCTGTGCGCCACCCATGGCGCGGCCTATGCGCCCGACACCGGCGCCTGTGCCGGCGGGCCCTGCCGCGGCGGGCTGGTGCGCATCGAGCTCAGCGAAATCGAGGGCGTGGTGCACTGGCATACTGCCTGGAACCTGCGCCCGTTCACCTTCTGAACCCGAGCCTGCATTGATCATCACGGCTCGACGGCCTTCCGCATCATGAGTCCTCCCGACCGCCTGGAACCCTCCGGCTTCGAGCCTTTCGAGCCCAAGCCCGCGCCCTTGAACGAATCCGCAGCCCCTGCACCCACTTCCGTGAAAAACGATCCGACCTCTGCGCCCGGTTGGGAACGCGCCACCTTGGAAAAACTCGCCTTCGCCTCGTTGAAGGAGCAGCGCGCCGCGCGCCGCTGGAAGACCTTCGTGCGCCTCGCCTGGCTGGTGTTCTTCATTGCGCTGGCCTGGATGGCCCTGAGCCGTGCGGCGCCCAGCACGGCCACCACGACCGCCCACACCGCCGTGGTGAGCATCCGCGGGGAGATCGCCGACGGCGCCGACGCCAGTGCCGAGTTCGTCATCGCCTCGCTCAAGAGCGCGCTCGAGGATCCGGGCTCCAAGGGTGTCGTGCTGTTGATCAACTCGCCCGGTGGTAGCCCGGTGCAGGCCGGCATCATCCACGATGAGATCAAGCGCCTGCGGGCCAAGCACGGCAAGCCGATCTACGCCGTGGTCGAAGAAAGCTGCGCTTCGGCCGCCTACTACATCGCCGCCGCCACCGACAAGATCTACGTGGACAAGGCCAGCCTCGTCGGCAGCATCGGCGTGCTGATGGACGGGTTCGGCTTCACCGGCACGATGGAGAAGCTGGGCGTCGAGCGCCGGCTGCTCACCGCTGGCGAGAACAAGGGGTTCCTCGACCCGTTCAGCCCCATGAGCGATGCCCAGCGCGCCCACGCCCAGCGCATGCTCGACCAGATCCATGCGCAGTTCATCGACGTGGTCAAGAAGGGCCGGGGCGACCGGCTCAAGCTCGACACGCCCGGCCTGTTCAGCGGTCTGTTCTGGACCGGCCAGGAGGCCGTGGACCTGGGCCTGGCCGACCAGCTTGGCAGCATCGACTACGTGGCGCGCGACGTGATCCAGGCCGAGGACGTGGTCGACTACACCCGCCGCGACAACGTGGCCGAGCGCCTGGCCAAGAAGTTCGGTGCGGCCTTTGCCGACGTGGCGGTGCACGCCACACTGCGCGCCGCGCCTTCGGTGCGCTGAGCCGGCAGCGGCGACACCCGTTCTTCAGCGGGCGGCGCCGCGTGCCGCGAGCGGCGCCGACATCGCCAGTGCCAGCGCGAACAGCACCACCACCGAGAGGGCGTGGGTCAGCGAACTGGCGCCGGCGATGAGGCCGATGACGGGTGGTCCCGCCATGAATCCCAGGTAGGCGGCCGCAGAGACGGCCGCGATGCCCCGCGCGGGCTCCACGCCCGGGACGCGGGCTGCGGCTGCAAAAAGCAGCGGCACCACGTTCGCGAACCCCAGTCCGACGCCTGCGAAGGCGGCCAGCGCCACCCAGGGCGAATGGGTGAGCAGGCCGACCGTCATGGAGGCGGCGGCCAGCAGGGCGCTTCCTGCCAGCAGCCGCGTCGACGGGACGCGGGCCCTCAAGGCATCGCCGCCAAAGCGCGCCGCGGCCATGGCCGCCGAGAAGCTGGCGTAGGCGAGGGCGGCCTGCTGCTGCGGGCTGCCGAGTTCCTGCTGCAGGTACAGCACGCTCCAGTCGTACATCGCGCCTTCGGCCACCAGGCCCAGGGCAGCCAGCAGGCCCAGGACGAGCAGCGGGCCGCCCGCATCGCGCAGGCCACCGCCTCCGTCCGCGCTTGCTGAGGCCGTGTGCGAGGCGGGGAGCATGCGCGTCGCTGCCACGCCGATGGCGAGCGCCATCGCCCCGGCGACGACCGCCAGGTGTGTGAAGGGCGGCCAGCCGGCCGCGAGCAGCGCGGCGCCACTGCTGGCGCCTGCCATGCCGCCCAGGCTGAACATGCCATGCATGCCGCTCATGCGCGGCACGCCTTCGGCCAGTTCGATGGCGGCGGCCTCGGTGTTGATCGCGACGTCGAACACGCTGGTGAGCAGGCCGAACACGGCCAGCAGCGCGAGCAGGGCGGCATAGCCCGGCATGGCCAGCAGCAGGGCGAGCAGCAGCGCATAGCAGCAGCCGGCTGCGCCGGCGATGCGGTTGGCACCGTGGCGGCCGATCCAGCGGCCGGCGCGTGCAAGGCCGAGCAGCGCCCCCGCACCAGCGGCCAGCATCGCGAGGCCCAGCACCGCCTCGTCGATGCCGTAGTGCGCCTTGACGGTGGGAATGTGCACGCCCCAGGTGGCGAAGATGAAGCCGGAGCAGAAGAACTGCGTGCGCGCCGCCCAGCGGGCGGCGGGCAGGCGGGCCACCGGGTGAATCAGCGGTGGCGCACTCATCGGCCGAACGCGAAGACTGCCGGCAGCTTGCCCAGGGCCCGCTCGGGCAGGGCTCGCCAGGCCTTCACGCTGCGGCTGCTGATCTGCGCCTGCGGCAGGGTGAGTCCCGAGGCCACGGCCAAGCGCGTGTTCGGCTGCAGCGTCTGCACCAGGGCCTGGAGCACGGCCTCGTTGCGGTAGGGCGTCTCGATGACGATCTGCGTCTGGCCGCGCTTGAGGGCCAGGCCCTCCAGGTCGCGGATGCGCTGGCGCCGGGCCTCGGCGTCCTGCGGCAGGTAGCCGGTGAAGGCGAAGTCCTGGCCGCCCAGCCCGCTCGCCGCCAAAGCCAGCAGCAGGGACACGGGCCCGACCAGCGGCACCACCGGCGCGCCCAGGTCGTGGGCTGCGCGCACAACGGACGAGCCGGGATCGGCCACGGCGGGCATGCCGGCCTCACTAAGCAGCCCGACGTCGTGCCCGGCCTGCAGATCGACCAGCAGGCCACGGGCGTCGAAGCCGCCGCCGTGGTCCCCCTTCTTGTGCACTTCGCGGGGCAGCTCCCGGATCGACATCTGCTGGATCGGCACGGTGAGCGGCGCCACGCTGTCGATGCGCTTGAGCAGGGCCCGGGCGCTCTTGGCGTTCTCGCAGACCCAGTGGCCGAGGCCGGCGGCCGCGCGCAGGGTGGCGGCGGGCAGGCTGTCCTCGACCGGCACCTGGGTCTCGCAGCCGAAGTCCAGGGGGGCGGGCACCAGATAGAGCGTGCCGGGGCGCGGATGCCCGTCGGGTGGAAGGGCGTGGGCTGGCGTGGAGGACTCGCTCACAGCAGTTCCACTCCCGCGGCACGCAGCATGCGGCAGGTGCGGATCAGCGGCAGGCCCACCAGGGCCGTCGGATCGTCGTTGTCGATGGCGTCGAGCAGCGCGATGCCCAGGCCCTCGCTCTTGGCGCTGCCGGCGCAGTCGTAGGGCTGTTCGGCACGCAGGTACCGTTCGATGGCGGCGTCGCTGAGCGTGCGGAAGGTGACGCGCACGGGCGCCAGGTCCTGCTGCACGAAGCCCGTGCGCTGGCAGACCACGGCCAGCGCGGTCTGGAAGACCAGGGTGCGGCCGCTCATCCGGCGCAGTTGGACGGTGGCGCGCTCGTGGTCGCCCGGCTTGCCCAGCGGCTCCCCGTCGAGGTCCGCGACCTGGTCGGAGCCAATCACGATCGCCTCGGGAAATCGCTCGGCCACCGCGCGGGCCTTGGCCAGCGCCAGGCGGGCGGCGAGCGCGGCGGGCGTCTCGCCGGGGTGGGGTGTTTCATCCACCTCGGGCGGCTGGACATCGAAGGGCAGGTGAAGCCGCGACAGCATTTCGCGGCGGTAGCGGGACGTGGACCCGAGGATGACGGTGCGTTGCATGCGCGGATTCTCTGCGAGCCTTCGGGGGCGGCGGGTCGGCCGCGATGCCGTGCGGCCAGAGGCGGGACGTAGACTGCGCCCCATGAAGACGGAATTCGATGCGGCCCGCCTGGACGTGAAGGCCTTTGCCCAGGCCGGCGCCACCCTGGCCGAAACCAGCCCGCTCGCGCAATGGGCGCGCCTGACCGAAGAGGCGGCGCAGGCCACCGGTGATGCAGGACCTGTGGAACTCGCCTGGAGCGCGCACGGTGAAATGCGCGGCAGCGCCGCCGGCCCTGGCGTGCCCTGGCTCCATGTCGAGGCCGAGGCGCAACTGTCGCTGGTATGCCAACGCTGCCTGGGCCCTGTGCAGACTGTGCTGTCGGTGGACCGGTGGTTCCGCTTCGTCGCCGACGAGGCCACTGCCGCGGCCGAGGACGAAGAAGCCGACGAGGACGTGCTGGCCCTGGCGGCCGACTTCGACCTGCGCGCATTGGTCGAGGACGAGCTGCTGATGGATATTCCCGTCGCCCCGCGCCATGAGGTCTGCCCCGAGCAGCCGCGCTTTTCCGCGGCGGACGAGGATTTCGACGCGGCCGGCAGCGACAAGCCCAATCCCTTCGCCGTGCTCGAAGGCCTGCGCAAGGCCAAGCCCGAATCGAAGGATTGACGGGTGCATCAGTCCGGCTCTGGCACAGATGGGATCGGCTGGGCTATACTCGCTGGCTTCGCGCGCATGCCGCAGGCCCTGTCAGACGATGCACGAACGCTTCGTGCATGTCCGGGCCGCCCCCGGTGCTCCGCTCCTTTCGGTCAGTCATTGCTGACTGAGTTGTGGCAGGGCACTCGCGGGTTGCAGCGCGGTTTGCCAGTCTGGTTCGACCGCTGGCGCCGCTGCCTCAGGGTCTCGCGCCTTTCCGCCACCCCAACAGATTCGCAGGAGCCAACCATGGCCGTTCAGCAAAACAAGAAGTCGCCTTCCAAGCGCGGCATGCACCGTTCGCACAATGCGCTGGGCGTGCCTGGCATCGCCGTCGAGCCCACCACGGGCGAAACCCATCTGCGCCACCACATCAGCCCCAACGGCTTCTACCGTGGTCGCAAGGTCCTGAAGACCAAGAACGAAGCCTGATTGCCCCTTCAAGGCCAAGGCCCGAGGCTACTGAACCCGTAGCGTCGGGCCTTTGTTTTGATGTCCAGCACTGATCTGCACGCTCCTGCTGCCACGGCGATCACCCTCGCGGTCGATTGCATGGGCGGCGACCATGGCCCCCGCGTCACGCTCGCGGCTTGCCGTCGTTTTCTCGACAACCATCCTGATGCCCGCCTCGTGCTGGTTGGCGTCGAATCGGCCGTGGCCGGCTTCAGTCACGAGCGGGCACGGCACGTTGTCGCCACCGAGGTGGTGGGCATGGACGATCCGGTCGAGGTGGCATTGCGCCGCAAGAAGGATTCGTCGATGCGCGTGGCCATCCAGCAGGTCAAGGACGGCGCTGCGCATGCGGCCGTCTCCGCCGGCAACACCGGCGCGCTGATGGCCATCGCCCGCTATGTGCTCAAGACGCTGGACGGCATCGATCGGCCTGCCATCGCCACGCAGCTGCCCAACATGAAGGGGGGCGCCACTACGGTGCTCGACTTGGGCGCCAACGTGGACTGCGATGCCGAGACGCTGCTGCAGTTCGCGGTGCTGGGCTCGGCGCTGGTGTCGTCGATGAGCGGCGACGATTCGCCCACGGTGGGCCTGCTCAACGTCGGCGAAGAGGTCATCAAGGGCAGCGAGGTCATCAAGCGCGCCAGCGTGCTGCTGCGCCAGGCGGCCGAGTCGCGCGACCTCAACTTCCACGGCAACGTGGAGGGCAACGACATCTTCAAGGGCACCACCGACATCGTGGTGTGCGACGGTTTCGTCGGCAACGTGGCGCTCAAGGCCACCGAGGGCGTGGCGTCGATGATCGTGGACTTTCTCAAGCAGGAGTACTCGCGCGGCCTGATGAGCAAGGTTGCGGCGCTGGTCTCCTACCCGGTGCTCAAGGCCCTCAAGAAGCGGCTGGACCACCGCCGCTACAACGGCGCAGCGCTGCTGGGTCTGCGCGGACTGGTGTTCAAGAGCCATGGGTCGGCCGACGAGCTGGCCTTCGGGCACGCTCTGGATCGCGCTTATGATGCCGCCCGCAACAACCTGCTCGACCGCGTCCGCGCTCGCATCGCCCATGCCGCCCCCTTGCTGGCGCGGCCCGAGGTGACGGCGCCCACCGACAACGCGGCACTCCAAGCCTCATGACGCTCTATTCCCGCATCACCGGCACCGGCAGCTACCTGCCGCCGCGCCGGGTCAGCAACGACGAACTGGCGCAGGAACTGGCTGGTCGCGGCATCGAGACCTCCAACGAATGGATCGTCGAGCGCACCGGCATCCATGCCCGCCACTTCGTGGCGGACGGTGTCAACAGCAGCGATCTGGCGCTGGAAGCCTGCCGCCACGCACTGGAGGCCGCCGGCCGCAATGCGGCCGAGGTGGACCTGATCATCGTGGCCACGTCCACGCCCGACATGGTATTCCCGTCGTCGGCCGCCATCCTCCAGCACAAGCTCGGCATCGCCGGCTGCCCCGCCTTCGACGTGCAGGCTGTGTGCAGCGGCTTCGTCTATGCGCTGACGGTGGCCGATGCCATGGTGCGCACCGGCGCGGCCAAATGCGCGCTGGTCGTCGGCGCCGAAGTGTTCTCGCGCATCCTCGACTTCAACGACCGCACCACCTGCGTGCTGTTCGGCGACGGCGCGGGCGCCGTGGTGCTGGAGGCCAGCGACACCCCCGGCATCCTGGCCAGCGACCTGCATGCCGACGGTTCGCACGTGGGCATCCTGTGCGTGCCTGGCCATGTGTCGGGCGGCCAGGTGCTGGGCACGCCGCTGCTGCACATGGACGGGCAGGCCGTCTTCAAGCTGGCCGTGCGGGTGCTCGAAGAGGCCGCGCGTGCCACGCTGGCCAAGGCCGGCAAGACCGAAGCCGACATCGACTGGCTGATCCCGCATCAGGCCAACATCCGCATCATGCAGGGCACGGCCAAGAAGCTGAAGCTGGGCCTCGACAAGGTGATCGTGACCGTGCACGAGCACGGCAACACCTCGGCCGCGTCGATCCCGCTGGCGCTGGATGCCGCGGTGCGTGGCGGGCAGGTGCGTACCGGAGACACGGTCATGCTCGAAGGCGTGGGCGGCGGCTTCACCTGGGGCGCCGTGCTGCTGAACCTGTAAGGCGCTTCCGTCACCGGGATCGCCGGGCGTCGCGTCCACCATAGGATGCGCGCCGATGGAGACTCAATCACCATGAAGAACTTCGCATTCGTCTTCCCGGGCCAGGGCTCGCAGTCCGTGGGCATGCTCGACGCCTGGGGCGGCCATCCGGCCGTGCGCGAGACCCTCGCCGAGGCGTCCGAGGCGCTGGGCCAGGACGTGGGCCTGTTGATCAAGGAAGGCCCGAAGGAAATCCTGGCCCTCACCACCAACACCCAGCCGGTGATGCTGGTGGCCGGCATCGCCGCTTGGCGCGCCTGGCTGGCCGAAGGCGGCGCTCAACCGTCGGTGGTGGCCGGTCACTCGCTCGGCGAGTATTCCGCGCTGGTCGCTGCCGGCGTGCTGACGCTGGCGCAGGCGGCGCCGCTGGTCCGCTTCCGTGCCCAGGCGATGCAGGAGGCCGTGCCGGTCGGTACGGGCGCCATGGCCGCCATCCTGGGGATGGCGGCCGAGCAGGTGAAGGCCGGCTGTGCCGAGGCCACGGCCGCCATGGGCGCCCCCGGTGAAGTGGTCGAAGCCGTCAATTTCAACGACCCGATGCAGACCGTGATCGCCGGCAGCAAGGCGGCCGTCGAGCGCGCCTGCGAACTGCTCAAGAGCCAGGGCGCCAAGCGCGCACTGCCGCTGCCGGTGTCGGCGCCCTTCCATTCCAGCCTGATGAAGCCGGCGGCCGAGGCCCTGGCGCGCCGCCTCGCGGAGGTCGAACTGAAGGCGCCGCAGATTCCCGTGCTCAACAACATCGACGTGGCGATCGAAACCGATCCGGCCCGAATCCGCGAGGCGCTGGTGCGCCAGGCGGCAGGTCCGGTGCGCTGGGTCGAGAGCGTGCAGGCGCTGCAGGCCCGGGGCGTCGAGGCCGTCGTCGAATCCGGTCCGGGCAAGGTGCTGTCGGGCATGGTCAAGCGCATCGCGCCCGGTTTGGCCAGCGGCTTCATCCAGGATCCGGCCTCGCTGGGCGAAGCGCGGCAGCTGGTCGCCTGACGCCGTCTCTCCCTTTTTCTGGAAACACGCATGAACACTCCCGCGATCCAGGGCCAGGTGGCCCTTGTCACCGGCGCCACGCGCGGCATCGGCGCAGCCACCGCGCTGGAACTCGCCCAGCGCGGCTACAAGGTCATCGGCACGGGCACGAGCGCCGACGGCGCCGCCAAGATCGGCGCAGCGCTGTCGCCCCACGGTGGTGAAGGCAAAGTGCTGAATGTCACCGACGGCCCGGCCGTGGAGGCCATGATCGACGCCATCGTGAAGGCCCACGGGGGCCTGCATGTGCTCGTCAACAACGCCGGCATCACCCGCGACATGCTCGCCATGCGGCTGAAGGACGAGGACTGGGATGCCGTCATCGACACCAACCTGAAGGCTGTCTTCCGCCTCTCGCGGGCGGTGATCCGGCCGATGATGAAGCAGCGCTATGGCCGCATCATCAGCATCACCAGCGTGGTGGGCGCCTCTGGTAATCCGGGGCAGGTCAACTACGCCGCTGCCAAAGCGGGCGTGGCCGGCATGACCCGTGCCTTGGCGCGCGAGCTGGGCAGCCGTGCAATCACGGTGAACTGCGTGGCGCCTGGCTTCATCGAGACCGACATGACCGCAAGCCTGCCCGAGGCGCAGCAGCAGGCGCTGCTGGCGCAGATCCCGCTGGGCCATCTGGGCAAGCCGGCCGATGTGGCCCACGCCGTGGCCTATCTGGCGTCGCCGCAGGCCGGCTACGTGACGGGCCAGGAACTGCACGTCAACGGCGGCATGTACATGTAATCCACCCGCCGCCGCGCAGCCGCCTGTCGGACGAATCTGCGCGAGGGGCTGGACAGTGGCTCTCCGAGCGGCCGTAGGCCCTTGCCGGGACTTCGCCCGGAACGGCCCGGCTAAAATCCTTGATTCTTTACCACCCTCAGAGGGAACCTAAATGAGCGATATCGAAGCACGTGTCAAGAAAATCATCGCCGAGCAGCTCGGCGTGGAAGAGTCGCAAGTGACCAACGAAAAGGCCTTCGTGGCCGACTTGGGCGCCGACTCGCTGGACACGGTCGAACTCGTGATGGCGCTGGAAGACGAATTCGGCATCGAGATCCCGGACGAAGACGCCGAGAAGATCACCACGGTGCAGAACGCCATCGACTACGCCGTCAAGAACCAGAAGGCCTGATCGGCCAAGCCCCAAGCCGTTTGCCCGCTGCGCTGCACGACCGGCGCTTTGCGAGGCTCCCTCCTCTCCCGTTTCGCGGGCCTTCGGCTTCATTTCCTCCCGGAACCGTCCTTTCATTGACGCTCCAGGCGCACGGCGCCCCAGGTCTGGGAGACCCACCATTGCAGAAAGGTTCGCCGGCATGACTCAACGCCGCGTCGTCGTCACCGGGCTCGGTTGCATCTCCCCCGTCGGAAACACTGTGGCCGAGAGCTGGGCCAATCTCGTGGCGGGCCAGTCGGGCATCAGCACCGTCACCAGCTTCGATGCCAGCAACCTGGCGTGCCGCTTCGCGGGCCAGGTCAAGGGTTTCGACATCACCCAATACATCTCCGAGAAGGAGGCGCGCCACATGGACCGCTTCATCCATCTCGGACTGGCCGCCTCGATCCAGGCGGTGCAGGACAGCGGTCTGCCCACCGGCGAGGCGCTGTCGCCCGAGCTGGCTGAGCGCATCGGCTGCAACATCGGCTCGGGCATCGGTGGCCTGCCGATGATCGAAGAGACGCATGCCGAGCTGACCAACCGCGGCCCGCGCCGCATCTCGCCCTTCTTCGTGCCGGCTTCGATCATCAACATGATCTCGGGCCACCTGTCGATCAAGTACGGCTTCACGGGCCCGAACATCGCGGTGGTCACAGCCTGTACCACCGGCCTGCATGCCATCGGCCTGTCGGCGCGCCTGATCCAGGCCGGCGATGCGGATGTGATGGTGGCCGGCGGCGCCGAGTCGACCGTCTCGCCTCTTGGCATCGGCGGTTTCGCCGCAGCACGGGCGCTTTCCACGCGCAACGACGATCCGGCCACAGCCTCCCGCCCGTGGGACAAGGACCGCGACGGCTTCGTGCTGGGCGAGGGCGCTGGGGTCGTGGTGCTCGAGGAATACGAGCATGCCAAGGCCCGTGGCGCCAAGATCTATGCCGAGCTCGTGGGCTTCGGCATGAGCGCCGACGCTTACCACATGACTGCGCCCAGCGTGGACGGTCCGCGCCGCAGCATGCAGGCCGCCCTGCGCAACGCCGGCATCAACGCCGACCAGGTCGATTACCTGAATGCGCATGGCACGTCCACGCCGCTGGGCGACCTGAACGAAACCAACGCCATCAAGCTGGCCTTCGGCGACCACGCCCGGAACATGGTGGTGAACTCCACCAAGTCCATGACGGGCCATCTGCTGGGCGGCGCCGGGGGCATCGAGTCGGTGTTCACGGTGCTGGCGGTGCACGAGCAGAAGAGCCCACCGACCATCAACATCTTCAACCAGGATCCGGAATGCGACCTGGACTACTGCGCCAACACGGCGCGGGACATGAAGATCGACGTGGCCGTGAAGAACAACTTCGGCTTCGGCGGCACCAACGGCACGCTGGTGTTCAAGCGGGTCTGACGCGTTCCCTTGGCGTTTATCCCGTCGCTTTTCGCCCCTCTGAATCTCCCATGCACCACGCCCCGGCGGTGAGTTTTCCGGTCGGGGCCTCCCGCCGCGCGGCAGCCCTGCATGGGGCCGTCGCGGGCATCGGAGGCCTCTGCGCCTTGGGTTGGGGCTTCCATTTCGCCGCCTTCGATGCGGCGACTGTCGCGATGATCCTGGCTGCAGCGGCGGGCGTGGCACTGGCGTGGGATGCGCGCCGGACCACTGGCCGGGGGGTGTTGCATTGGACCGGTGCCGAATGGTCGATGACCGACCTTCGCGGCCTGAACCCGCAGGCGGGCGGCGCGCTGGCCGTGGTCATGGACCTCGGCACGCTGATGCTGGTGCGGTGCGTGATGACCGACGGCCGCACCCACTGGATGTGGCTGGATCGGGACGCCGATCCCCTGCGGTGGCGGGCCCTGCGCCGGGCTGCTTTCGATGGTGTGCCCGCCGAAGGGCGCCGTTCCCAGGGGGCGCCGGCATGACGAGCGCTCCGCTGCCGCCACCGCCTGCCAATCCGGGCGAGGCTGATCTTCTGCTGGTCCAGCGCACCCTGGCCGGCGACGCCAAGGCCTTCGAACTCCTGGTGATCAAGTACCAGCGAAGGATCGAGCGCCTGATTGGCCGGATGGTGCGTGATGTGGATCTGATCGAAGACATCGCGCAGGAAACCTTCATCCGGGCCTATCGTGCGCTGCACCAGTTCCGCGGCGACGCGCAGTTCTACACCTGGCTGTACCGGATTGCTGTGAACACCGCCAAGAAGGCGCTGGTGGACATGAAACGCGACCCGACGGTGTCCGAAGCGGCGCTGCGCAGCAGTGACGACGACGATGAAACTTACCGCGGCGGAAACGAACCAATCAGCGACGAAACCCCTGAATCCGTGCTCGCGGCCAATGAAGTGGCTGCGGCGGTGAATGCCGCCATGGAGGCGCTGCCGGCCGAATTGCGCCAGGCCGTGACCTTGCGTGAGATCGAGGGGTTGAGCTACGAGGAAATCGCCGAAGCGATGAATTGCCCGATCGGTACCGTCCGTTCGCGCATCTTCCGGGCCCGCGAGGCGATTTCTGCGCGAGTGAAACCCCTGCTGGAGAACCAGTCGGGCAAACGTTGGTGATCAGGTGAACCCCATGAACGAGCTTAGGACCCAGACCCTTGAACGGGTATCGGCGCTGATGGACGGCGAGATGCCGGCGGATGAAATGGCGCAGGCCGTGCAGCAGGTGGCCGGCGACGGCGCACTGCGTGACTCCTGGCAGATGTACCACCTCGTGGGCGAGGCGCTTCGCACCGGACGGCACACCGCCTGCACCGATAGCGATGTCTTCCTCGACAAGCTGCGCCAGCGCATGGCCCAGGAGCCGCCGGTGCTGCGGCCCATCGAAGTGGTGCAGCCCCCGCTCGAATGGAGCCGTCGCGCGGAGGCGGCCAACGAACCGGTGTTCCGGTGGCGCCTCGTGGCCGGTGTGGCCTCGGTGGCCGTGGCGGCGGCGGTCGGCTGGAGCTTCGTGTCGGGTGGCGGCACCTCCGGAGGGGCCCAGATGGCGAGGCAGGATGCCGGTGCGCCGACGCTGGCGTCCGTCAGTCCGGCGCCCGCGCAGCAGCAGAGCCTCGTCCAGGTGGGCAACCGCCCCGAGGTGATGCTGCGCGACCCGCGGCTCGACGAGTTGCTCGAAGCCCACCAAGAAGCCGGCGGCGCCTCCCAGATGCCCTCGGGCTTCCTGCGCAACGCCACCTTCGAAGCCCCTTCCCGCTGACCGACCGGATCGCCATTCCACTGCCGATGCCCGTTTTTCCCGCCTCGCGCCGCCGACTGGTCGCGACCGTTCCTGCTGCCTTGCTGGTATTGGCTGCTGCGCCAGCAGGCGCGCAGGCGGCGCCGCCTCCGGGCAATGCCTCGCCTTCGACGACCACCTTGCCGCCTGTCCAGGCGCCGACCGGCTCGGGTGCGATCGACTGGCTGCGCCGCATGCACGAGGCGGCGCGCACCACCGAATACGTGGGCACCTTCGTGGTCTCGACCGGCGCCGGCGCGTTGTCGAGTGCGCGCATCTGGCACGCCTGCGACGGCCCGGTGTGCATCGAGCGTGTGGAGACGCTGTCGGGGCCGCAGCGGTCCACCTTCCGCCGCAACGAGCTGGTCCGTACCTTCCTGCCGGACCAGCGGCTGGTCAAGACCGAGCAGCGCGAGAACCTCGACGTCTTCCCCAATCTCCTGGGGGCGACCGAGGGCTCCATCACCGAGTTCTACGACGCCCGTCCGCTCGGTCGTGGCCGTGTCGCAGGCATCGAGGCCGATGTGGTCCAGATCGTCGCCCGCGATGCCATGCGCTTCGGCTACCGTGTGTGGTGCGAGCGACGCTCGGGCCTGGTGTTGAAGCTGCAGACTCTCGATGCGCGCGGCGCCGTGGTGGAGCAGTCGGCCTTCTCCGAACTCCAATTCGAGGAGCCGATGCCCGTTCCGGCGCTGGCCGAGATGATGGACAACACCCAGGGCTGGAAGACCGAGCGCTCCAGGCTCGAGTCCGTCAATGTCGACGCCGAAGGCTGGACGCTGTCGCAGCCCGTCCCCGGTTTCAAGCCGGTCAGCAGCTACCTGCGTCCCATCGGCGAGCCGCGCTTCTTCTTCGGTCCGCGCAAGCGCATCCTGCAGTGGACCTTCTCCGACGGGCTGGCCACGGTGTCGCTGTTCCTGGAGCCGTATGGCGACCAGCCGCGCCAGGAGGGGGCCCAGGCCCAGGGTGCCACCTACACCCTCTCGCGCAAGCTCCCCGATGCTGCGGGCGACTGGTGGCTCACTGCCGTGGGCGAGGTGCCGATGCGCACGCTGGACGCCTTTGCCCGCGCGCTCGCGCGCACCCGCTGAACCTTTCGCCGCCTGGGCCTTCTCAAGGGCATCTCCCGAGAGGGGCGGCCCAGCGGCTATCGTGGTGCCTGCTCCCTTGCTCTCCCTGTTGTTGAAAGAAGTCCGAGGATGACGAACAGAGACCGTTTCATGTCTTCTTCCGCCCTGGCTCGCCGCGTTCCGGCGCTGGCCTTCGCCGCCCTGTCCGGATTGACGCTGCTGGTGCCGATGCAGCCGGCCGTGGCCCAGGCGGCACAGGCCACCCGCACACTGCCCGACTTCACCGACCTGGTCGATCAGGTCGGTCCGTCGGTGGTCAACATCCGCACCGTGGAGCGGGTCACGCGCCGCGGTTCGGGGGAGATGGACGAGGAGATGCAGGAGTTCTTCCGCCGTTTCTTCGGCCAGCCGCTGCCCAATGCGCCACGGCAGAACCGGCCCCAGCAGCAGCCCCAGGAGGAAGAGCGACCCCGCGGCGTCGGCTCGGGCTTCATCCTCACCTCGGATGGCTATGTGATGACCAATGCGCACGTGGTCGAGGACGCCTCCGAAGTGATCGTCACGCTCACCGACAAGCGCGAGTTCAAGGCGCGCATCGTCGGCGCGGACAAGCGCACCGATGTGGCCGTGGTCAAGATCGATGCCGCGGGCCTGCCGGCGGTGAAGGTGGGCGACATCTCCCGCCTGCGCGTGGGCGAATGGGTGATGGCCATCGGCTCGCCCTTCGGTCTGGAGAACACCGTGACGGCGGGCATCGTCAGCGCCAAGCAGCGCGACACCGGCGAATACCTCCCCTTCATCCAGACCGACGTGGCCATCAACCCGGGCAATTCGGGCGGACCACTGATCAACATGCGCGGCGAGGTCGTGGGCATCAACAGCCAGATCTATTCGCGCTCCGGCGGCTTCATGGGCATTTCCTTCTCGATCCCGATCGACGAGGCGATCCGCGTCAGCGACCAGCTGCGTGCGACGGGCCGCGTGTCGCGCGGACGCATCGGCGTGCAGATCGACCAGGTAAGCAAGGATGTGGCGGAATCCATCGGCCTGCCCAAGGCGCAGGGCGCGCTGGTGCGCGGCGTGGAAAGCGGCTCGCCGGGCGACAAGGCCGGCATCGAGCCCGGCGACGTCATTCTGAAGTACGACGGCCGGGACATCGAGCGGCCGAGCGACCTGCCGCGCATGGTCGGCAACACCAAGCCGGGCACCAAGACGACGGTGACCGTGTTCCGCCGTGGTGGGACGCGCGACCTCTCGATCACGGTGGCCGAGCTGGAGGCCGACCAGCCGACGCGCCGGCCGGCCGCGGGCAAGGAAGAGCCCAAGCCTTCCGTCTCGGCGGCCGCGAAGTCGCTGGGGTTGGCGTTGGCCGAACTCACAGACGCCCAACGGCGCGAGCTCAAGCTGCGCGGCGGCGTCCGGGTCGAATCCGCCACCGACGCGGCGGCCCGTGCGGGTCTGCGCGAGGGCGACATCATCCTGTCGGTGGGCAATGTGGAAGTCGCCAGCCTCAAGGAATTCGATGCTGCGCTGGCCAAGATGGACAAGAGCAAAGCGGTCAGCGTGCTGTTCCGGCGCGGGGATTGGGCGCAGTACGCCTTGATCCGCCCCGCCCGCTGACTCCCGCGACCAGGGCGACGGCACCTCGGGGCAGCCGCTGGCCGGTTCGGAGTGGCCCCATCCATGACTTGGTTTTGGGGCCATTCGGGCGCCCCTGCTCGGCCTTGCCGAAGGGCTTCGGATAAAAATTTGCGAACAACCTCTGGAGGTCGATAGGGCAGATCGTTCTAGGCGGCTCCAAGGCGTTAACAACCATTTCGGTAGAATGCGCCCGCCTCAGTGCGGTTTTGCTTCATAAGCGGCCATCGCTTGTTCACGATGCGGGATTCAAGGTCGCGATGCACCGTCGGTCCACAGATCGCCCACAAGTTGTCCAGAAAACAACCCACACAGCCTGTGAATAAGGTGTTGATAAATTCCTGTTGCTGACCTGCAACGAGGCTTCCCCGGCGTCCGCCGGCCTGTACGCGCCCCCCGTTTTGCCTACAATGAAGTTCCAACTACTGCAGTTGCCATTGCTTGTTGGTTCAGGGCGCGTCTGCCAAGGACGCGCCCTTTTTTCTTGTGCGCTCCCGTTGCTGCGCTAGCAAATTCAAAGACTTAAGTCTGCTCGTTGATGAACCACATCAGAAACTTCTCGATCATTGCGCACATCGATCACGGCAAGTCCACGCTGGCGGACCGCCTGATCCAGCGGTGCGGCGGCCTGGCCGAGCGCGAGATGGAAGCGCAGGTGCTCGACTCCATGGACATCGAGAAGGAGCGTGGGATAACCATCAAGGCGCAGACCGCTGCGCTGCACTACAAGGCCAAGGATGGGCAGGTCTACAACCTCAACCTCATCGACACGCCGGGCCACGTCGACTTCTCGTACGAGGTCTCGCGTTCGCTGTCCGCCTGCGAAGGCGCGTTGCTCGTGGTCGATGCCTCGCAGGGTGTGGAAGCGCAGACGGTGGCCAACTGCTACACGGCGCTGGACCTCGGTGTCGAGGTGCTGCCGGTGCTCAACAAGATGGACCTTCCCCAGGCCGATCCAGGCCGCGCGAAGGAAGAGATCGAGGATGTGATCGGCATCGATGCCGGTGACGCCATCCCCTGCTCGGCCAAGACCGGCATGGGCGTGGACGAGATCCTGGAGGCCGTCGTCGCCCGGATCCCAGCGCCGCGTGGCAACCCGGATGGCGCGTTGCGCGCCATGATCATCGACAGCTGGTTCGACGCCTACGTGGGCGTGGTGATGCTGGTGCGCGTGGTCGATGGTCGCCTGGCCAAGGGCGAGCGCATCAAGCTGATGGCCACTGGCGCCACCTACAACGCCGACAACCTGGGTGTGTTCACGCCGGCCAACGAGCCGCGCAACAGCCTGGAGGCGGGCGAGGTGGGTTACATCATCGCCGGCATCAAGGAGCTGCAGGCGGCCAAGGTGGGCGACACGGTCACGCTGATCAAGCAGGGCTCCGGCGGCGCCGCCTTCACGGCGACCGAGCCGCTGCCGGGCTTCAAGGAGATCCAGCCGCAGGTCTTTGCCGGCCTCTACCCGACCGAAGCCAGCGAGTACGACCAGCTCCGCGACGCGCTGGAGAAGCTCAAGCTCAACGACGCTTCTCTGCATTTCGAGCCCGAGGTGTCGCAGGCGCTGGGCTTCGGCTTCCGCTGCGGCTTCCTGGGGCTGTTGCACATGGAGATCGTGCAGGAGCGCCTGGAGCGCGAGTTCGACCAGGACCTGATCACCACCGCGCCGAGCGTGGTGTACGAGGTGCTCAAGAGCGACGGCGAGGTCATCATGGTGGAGAACCCCTCCAAGATGCCCGACATCGGCCGCATGGCCGAGATCCGCGAGCCCATCGTGACGGTGCACCTGTACATGCCGCAGGAATACGTGGGCCCGGTGATGACGCTGGCCAACCAGAAGCGCGGCGTGCAGATCAACATGGCCTACCACGGCCGCCAGGTCATGCTCACCTACGAGATGCCGCTGGGCGAGATCGTGCTGGACTTCTTCGACAAGCTGAAGTCGGTGAGCCGCGGCTATGCCTCCATGGACTACGAGTTCAAGGAGTACCGCGCCTCGGACGTGGTCAAGGTCGACATCCTGCTCAATGGCGACAAGGTGGATGCACTGTCCATCATCGTGCACCGCAGCCAGTCGCAATACCGCGGCCGCGCGGTGGTGGCCAAGATGCGCGAGATCATCAGCCGCCAGATGTTCGACGTGGCCATCCAGGCCGCCATCGGTGCCAACATCATCGCCCGCGAGACCGTCAAGGCGATGCGCAAGAACGTGCTGGCAAAATGTTACGGCGGTGATATCACCCGTAAGCGCAAGCTGCTCGAGAAGCAGAAGGCCGGCAAGAAGCGCATGAAGCAGATCGGCTCGGTCGAGGTGCCGCAGGAAGCCTTCCTCGCCATCCTGCAGGTCGAGGACTGAGCCCGACCGACGGTCCGCCGCCACTCAGCTTCCCCCAGAACAATTCCAAGCGATGCCCATCCTCACCTCCCTGATCCTCGCCGCGTTCGCCGGCTACATCGGCGCCTGGTACGTCGGCGCGGTGGAGGGCAACTTCGCCCTGCTGCTGTTCCTGGCGACGGTCGTCACGGGCCTGTACTGGCTCGCCGAGCGGCTGGTCTTCCTGCCGCGCCGGCGCCAGGCTGCGCAGGCCTTCGAGGCCACGCAGGCCCAGCGCCGCGAGGAACTCAAGCGCCAGGGCATCGACCGGCTGGACACCGACGACGGCGGCAAGACGCGCGAGCGGTTGCTGGCCCAGCCCTGGTGGCTCGACTGGACGGCGGGCCTCTTCCCCGTGATCCTGGTCGTCTTCCTGCTGCGCTCCTTTGTGGCCGAGCCCTTCAAGATCCCGTCTGGCTCGATGATGCCGACGCTGCTGACCGGCGACCTCATCCTGGTCAACAAGTTCACCTACGGCCTGCGCCTGCCGGTGCTGGGCACCAAGATCACCGAAGGCACGCCGCTGGCACGGGGCGACGTGGTCGTGTTCCGCTATCCGCCGCAGCCGTCGATGGACTACATCAAGCGGGTCGTCGGCGTGCCGGGCGACGAGGTGTCCTACCAGAACAAGCGGCTGACCATCAACGGCCAGCCCGTGAGCAAGGACGCGCTGCCCGACTACTTCGACGAAGACACCATGCGCTACTCGAAGCAGTACTCCGAGAAGCTGGGCGCCGTCGAGCACCGGATCCTCAACGACGACAGCCGCCGTGCGGGCCTGTCGGACGCCGAGATCATGGACTTCCCCAGTCGTGAAAATTGTCGTTACAGTGTTGAAGGGTTTGTTTGCAAGGTGCCGGCCGGTCATTACTTCATGATGGGCGACAACCGCGACAACTCCCTCGATTCGCGCTATTGGGGTTTCGTGCCGGACCAGAACGTCGTGGGCCGTGCCTTCTTCGTCTGGATGAACTTCGGCAACCTCAAGCGGATCGGGCCATTCCACTGATCAGGCGCCGCAGCGTGGCGGCGGGCAACGAGGGCGGGTCATCCCGGCGAAGGAGTGAAGTTCATGAGGGCAGGCGAAGGCAGAACCCGTCAACGGGGCATTTCGTTCATCGGGCTGTTGTTCGTCGTGGTCGTGCTGGGCTGCGTCGGCGTGGTCGCCGCCCAACTGGTGCCCACGCTGATCGAGTACCAGGCCATCATGAAGGCGGCGGAGCGCGCCAAGGCCGGCACCACCGTGCCCGAGGTCCGCTCGCTGTTCGACCGGGGCCAGGCCATCGACGACTTCACCGCCATCTCGGGCAAGGACCTGGAGGTGCAGAAGGTGGGCGACAAGGTGGTGGTCTCCTTTGCCTACGAGAAGCAGATCCATCTGGTCGGACCGGCGTGGCTGCTGATGAAATACTCCGGCCGCACCGACTGAGAGCCACTTCGGGTTCCAGCAGGCTGCGGCACCACAACGACAGGGAAGTCTTCACGTGAATCCGAGCAGCCTGGCGGCGCTCCAGGCGCGCCTGGGGCATGCCTTCTCCGACGAGCGCCTGCTGCAGCGGGCCCTCACGCACCGCAGCTATTCGGCCGAGCACAACGAGCGCCTGGAATTCCTGGGCGATTCGGTGCTGGGCCTGGCCATCTCGCATCTGCTCTACACCCGGCTGGCCCGCCAGGCCGAGGGTGACCTGTCGCGTGTGCGCGCCAACCTCGTGAAGCAGGACACGCTGCATGGCATCGCGCAGCACCTGCAACTGCCCGGCCTGCTGCGGCTGGGCGAGGGCGAGGCCCGCTCGGGCGGCGCGGCCCGGCCGTCGATCCTGGCCGACGCGGTCGAGGCGCTGATCGGCGCCGTCTACCTGGACGCCGGCTTCGGCCCGGCGCAGGCGCTGGTCCAGCGCCTGTATGCGGGCGTCGACATCGACCCGCAGATGAGCGCCGCCTCCAAGGACCCCAAGACCGAACTGCAGGAATGGCTGCAGGGCCACAAAATGAAACTGCCGGCCTATCGCGTCGTCGGTACCCTGGGCGCCGCGCACAAGCAGACCTTCGAGGTCGAGTGCGAGGTGCCGGAACTGGGCCTGGTCGAGCGCGGCAGCGGCGGCTCCCGACGGGCCGGCGAGCAGGCGGCGGCCGCCACCATGCTGCAGCGCCTGAAGACCCGCGGCCGCTGAACCTCCTTCTTGCTGTCATGAACGACCACAACGACCTTCCCGACCTTCCGTCCGAACCCGACCACGATCCCGTGCCCGACCACATGCCGCCCATGCCGGCGATGCCCGCCGGCGTGCAGGCCCAGCCCATCCCGGGCCAGCGTTGCGGATTGGTGGCCATCGTCGGCAAGCCCAACGTCGGCAAGTCCACGCTGATGAATGCGCTGGTGGGCCAGAAGATCAGCATCACCTCGCGCAAGGCCCAGACCACGCGCCACCGCATCACCGGCATCCGTACGGTGGCCGACGCCGAGGGCCCGGGCGGCACGCAGTTCGTGTTCGTCGACACGCCGGGCTTCCAGACGCGTCACGCCAATGCGCTCAACCGCTCGCTCAACAAGACGGTGCTTGGCGCGGTGGCCGACGTGGACCTGATCCTGTTCGTGGTCGAGGCCGGCCGCTTCACGTCGGCGGATGCCAAGGTGCTGGGCCTGCTCGACCGCAACATCCCTGTGCTGCTGATCGCCAACAAGCTCGACACCGTGCTGCGCCGCGCCGACCTGGCCCCGTGGCTGCAGCAGATGCAGCGCGAGCACGGCGGCGAGGCGCAGGACCGCTTCGCCGAGTTCGTGCCCATGTCGGCCAAGAACGCCAAGGACATCGAGCGCCTGTTCGCCATCTGCGCCAAGTACCTGCCCGAGCAGAACTGGTGGTACGACGCGGAGGAACTGACCGACCGCAGCGAGAAATTTCTGGCCGGGGAGACGGTGCGCGAAAAGCTCTTCCGCCTGACCGGCGACGAGCTGCCCTACACCTCCACCGTGGTCGTCGACAAGTTCGAGGAAGAGCCGCCGCAGAAGAAGGGCCACAAGCGCCTGGTCAAGATTGCCGCCACCATCGTGGTCGAACGCGACGGCCACAAGGCCATGGTGATCGGCGACAAGGGCGAGCGCATCAAGCGCATCGGCATGGAGACGCGCCAGGAACTGGAGAAGCTGATGGACGCCAAGGTGTTCATCGAGCTGTGGGTGAAGGTGCGCTCCGGCTGGGCCGACGACGAAGCCCGTGTGAAAAGCTTCGGCTACGAGTGACGTGGCGACCAGCCGCCGGGTCGCGCATGAACCCGCCTTCGTGCTGCATCGCTACGACTGGAGCGAGTCCAGCCTGATCCTGGAGGTGTTCACGCGCCATCACGGGCGCATCGCGCTGGTGGCCAAGGGAGCCAAGCGGCCGAGTTCCAACTTCCGGCCGGTGCTGCTGCCGCTGCAGCCGCTGCAGCTTGCCTTCGGCGGCGATGCCGAGGTGCGCACGCTCAAGTCCGCCGAATGGATGGGCGGGCACGTCATGCCCACCGGCGATGCGCTGATGTCGGGCTACTACCTCAACGAGCTTCTGCTGCGCCTGCTGGCGCGCGAGGATGCGCACCCGGCGCTGTTCGACGCCTATGCGGCCGTGGTCCAGGTGCTGGGCACGCCGCACGATCCGGCCTCGCAGCAGGCGGTACAGGCCTCGGCCCTGCGAGCCTTCGAGCTGCTGCTGCTGCGCGAGATCGGCTTCCTGCCCGACCTCGATGTCCAGACCCTCACCCTGAGTCCGCTCACGCCGGGCGGCCGCTATCTGCTGGTGCCCGAGGCCGGGCTGCGCGAGGCCGACGAGGACGAGCCCGCCGCGCTCGCCGCCGAAGGCTGGCAATCGCTGCAGCGGGCACTGGCCGATCCGGCCCCCTTCACCCGCACGCTGCGTGCCGTGGCCGAGCTGTCGGCCGGCGCCAGCGGGGCGTTACGCGGCCAGCTGCGTCAACTGCTCCACTACCATTGCGGCGTCGCCCAGCTGCGCACCCGGCAGATGATGCGCGACCTGCAGGATCTGTGAAGCGCGCCCGGCCCAGGGTCGACGCACCCGCTTCGCAGGCCAAGCCGAAGGTCCATCCGTGAACACCGCCACTTCCTCCCGCACGGCACTGTCCGTCAACGTCAACAAGGTCGCGCTGCTGCGCAACACCCGCCACCTGGGCATTCCCAGCGTCACCCGCGCCGCCACACTGTGCCTGCAGGCCGGCGCGCACGGCATCACCGTGCATCCGCGGCCGGACGCCCGCCACATCCGCGCCGACGACGTGCACGAACTGCACGCGCTGCTGAAGCAGGACTGGCCAGGCGTGGAGTTCAACATCGAAGGCAACCCCTTCCACAACCTGATGGATTTCGTGCGCGAGCTGCGCCCGCACCAGGCCACCTTCGTGCCCGACAGCGAGGACCAGTTCACCAGCGACCACGGCTGGACCTTCCCGCAGGACGCCGAGCGCCTGCGCCCGCTGATCGCCGAGGCGAAAGCCCTCGGCGTGCGCGTGAGCCTGTTCATGGACCCGGTGCCCGAGATGATGGCTGCGGCCCGCGCCGTGGGAGCCGACCGTATCGAGCTCTACACCGAAGGCTATGCGGCCTCCCGCGGCCGGCCCGATGCCGACGCGGTGCTCGCCCGCTACGCCGCCGCCGCGCAGGCTGCGCAGGCCGCTGGCCTCGAGGTGAATGCCGGCCACGACCTGAGCCAGGACAACCTCGCCGACTTCCTGCGCGCCGTGCCGCAGGTCAAGGAGGTGTCCATCGGCCATGCCTTCGTCGCCGACGCGCTCGAAGCCGGTTACGACGCCACCACGCGCGCCTACCTGCGCTGCATCGACGCGGCTGCCTCGTGATCCACGGCATCGGCACCGACCTGTGCGACATCCGTCGCATCGAAGCCACCGTCGGCCGGCAGGGCGACCGTTTCGCCGAGCGCGTGCTGGGCGATGCCGAGCTCGCGATCTGGCGCCAGCGCAGCAGCCGCTGGCCGGCGCGCGGCATGCGTTACCTGGCCACCCGCTTCTCGGCCAAGGAAGCGTTCAGCAAGGCCATCGGGCTGGGCATGCGCATGCCCATGAGCTGGCGGCTGTGCGAAATCCTCAATGACCGCAGCGGCAAGCCGTACATCGCGCTGCATGACCCGCTCAAGAGCTGGTTCGAGGCCCAGGGCCTGAGCGCGCATGTGACCGTCACCGACGAGGCCGACTATGCGGCCAGCTTCGTGGTGGTCGAGAAGCGCGACTGAGCAGGCGTTGCGCGCTCCCGTGATCGGCGCCCGCCCGGCAGTCTGAAAGCGCCTGCCCGTCGCCCCGCCGTCTGTTCTCTGGGCATCGTGCCCGACCTGGACCCCATGACCGATTCCCCACTCATCATCGACGTCGCCGGCACCGCCCTTACGGCCGACGACCGGCGCCGCCTGCAACATCCGCTTGTGGGCGGCTGCATCTACTTCAGCCGCAACTTCGAGAGCCGGGCGCAGATCACGGCGCTCTCGGCCGAGATCCAGGCACTGCGGCCCGATTTGCTGATCGCGGTGGACCATGAGGGCGGCCGCGTGCAGCGCTTCCGCACGGATGGCTTCACGGCGCTGCCGTCGATGCGGTCGCTGGGCATGCAGTGGCAGTCGGGGGGAGACGGCCCGCAGCGCGCACTGAACGCGGCGGTCGCCCTCGGCCAGGTGCTGGCAGCGGAGCTGCGCGCCTGCGGCATCGGCTTCTCCTTCGCGCCGGTGCTGGACCTGGACCATGCCGACGCGGCGGCGGGCGATGCGCCGGCCTCGCGTAGCGCCGTCATCGGCAACCGCAGCTTCCACCGCGACCCCGCCGTCGTCGCAGCGCTCGCCCGGGCGGTGATGCACGGCCTGCGCGATGCCGGCATGGCGCATTGCGGCAAGCATTTCCCCGGTCACGGCTTCGCGGCGGCTGATTCGCACGTGGCCGTGCCGGTCGATCCGCGTGGCCTGGAGGAGATCCTGGCCGACGACGCCGCACCCTATCGCTGGCTCAGTGCGAGCCTGGCGGCGGTGATGCCGGCGCATGTCGTCTATCCCGCCGTCGATGCGCGGCCCGCGGGCTTCTCTTCCCGGTGGCTGCAGGAGGTGCTGCGCCAGCGCCTGGGCTTCACCGGCGCGGTTATCAGCGACGACCTCAGCATGGAAGGTGCTCGCCACCTCGAAGGCCGGCTGTTGACGCCCGCCCAGGCGGCGCTGCAGGCCCTGAAGGCCGGCTGCGACCTGGCGCTGCTGTGCAACCAGAGCCTGAACGGCGGCGCGGTGCTGGACGAATTCCTGGATGCGATGACGCAGGCGCGCGCGAGTGGCGAACTCGCGCCGTCGCCCGAACGCGAAGCTCGCCGTCGGGCCCTGCTGCCGCGCGGGGAGGCACTGGGCTGGGACGCGCTGATGGCCGATCCGGCCTACCGCCACGCCCGCGCGCTGCTGCCCGCCACCGTCTGAGAACGCGGCCCATGGCGACCACCATGCTGCAGGTGAAGGTCAAGCCCAACGCCCGGGCGAGCACGCTGGTGCAGCAGGAAGACGGCACTTGGCTGGCCCAGCTCAAGTCGCCGCCGGTGGACGGCAAGGCCAATGCCGAGCTGATCGCCCTGGTGGCGAAACAACTGGGCGTGGCCAAGGCTGCCGTCGACATCCACGCCGGCGCGGGTGGGCGGATGAAGCTGGTGAAGGTTGCCCGCACCTGACACGCCGGTTCGGCAGGACGCGATTCCGAGCCTAGGCACAAATTCCTGATTCTGGCTTTTAGTTTCGGAGGGAGTGCGAATCGCCGCACGGCACTGCTAGGCTCTTGCGCAGCCGTCGCGGGCATCCGGACTGCTAGTTTACATAGGACTGCAGTCCAGAACAAAAAGGGAGTGACAGTGAACGCAAGAGCCTGGTTGGCCGGGTGGGCCGTTGCCGCCGCATTGATGGCATGCGGAGGGGGTGGAAGCCAAGGAGGTGGTGGGGCCTTCATGCCTGTTTCAGGATCGAGCCCCGGCACTTCGGCCGATCCAGCCGGCGGCGACACGCCGCAGGCAACGGCCACTTTTCAGGTTCGCGGTCGGCTTGATGGCTGGGTCCCGCCTGGGCTGGTGCTGCAACTGAACGGCGCGGAAGAAGTGGTGCCCGAAGCGGACGGCACCTTTGCCTTCTCGACGGCGCTCCCCCGGGGAGGCCGCTATTCGGTTTCCGTCAAATCGCCGCCTGTCGATCCTGCGCGTCAATGCACGGTCGACGCTGGCACGGCGGCCGGCGAGGCGGGTCCGGAAGATCCCCGCACCACCGTGATCTGCAGCGGAATGGTCGCCCGCTTTGCTTACGTGGCGGTAAGCCACCAGAACGAATACCTGCTGCCGCAAAACGTCCAGGTGCGAAGTCATCCGATTGATCCGGCCACAGGCGCCTTAGGCACGGCCCCTGTCGCCGTCAACCTTGCAAGTCCCTTGGACGACGAGGCGGTCGATCCGGAGATCGCCGTACCTCATCCCGGTGGCCGCTGGGCTTACGTGATCCGCGGGGGCACCGTGACAAGCCAGGGCGGGGTTACGAGCACGGGCATCTCCGACGTATACCGGCGTGCGCTGCGGCAGGACGGCAGCATCTCTGAGCGTTCTGCGTCGTTGGTCCAATGGCGCGATGGCGCTGCGCCGTTCGTGGCCCGCAGGCTCATGATGCATCCTTCCGGTCGCTTTCTCTACAGCGCCGGTTACAGGCAGACCAATGCACCAGGAGCTGTTCCAACCTGGGCTGCGCTGCCGTTGCGGTTGTTGCGAGTGGACGCCAGCAATGGCGCAGTGAGCGAGGTCGACTCGACAACGATGCCTGCTGTGGCTGAACTCCGTTTTGATCCCAGTGGCCGCTTCGCCTTTGCCTTCTCGTCATTGGACCGATCCGTCCCCAGCTCGGCGTCACCCTTGTCGGTTACCGTCTACGCCGTCGATCTTCAGACCGGTTTACTTCGACGGACCGGGCGTTTCGACCTGGATTCCGACGCATTCGTATCTTTCACGCCGGACGGGCGATTCGCATACGGCACTACTGCGATGGCGACTGGGGGGAGCAATCCAACGACCACTTATGCGCTCAAGAGCTTCCGGGTGGACCCTGCGACAGGGGCGATCAGCGAGGTGAGTTCAGCGCGCCGTGCCTTGCCCACATTCAGCCGGCTGGCGGTCCATCCGCATGCGCACGTACTCTATGTTGGGCAGTTCGAAAACGTCGGTACGCCTGCGGCCGCTCCGGTCACACAGCGCTACGCGGTTGACCCCATCAATGGAACCTTAAGCCTGTTGGGGGCACCGCTCCCGCATGCGGTCCCGACGTTCGATGCATCGGGCCGGTTCGGCTATCTGTCCGACATCGACACGCGTACGCTGGGGCAGAGCTTGCGCGCCTATCTTGTCAACGCGACCACCGGGGCCACGTCATTGATGTCGGTGTTGCAAGTGGGTGGTCTCCCGGTTTCCGGGCAACAGTACCCCAATGGGCTTGACACCATGGGCGGCTTCTCGTTGGGCTACTGACGCGGGACTGGAAGAGGGCCGCCCGCGACCGCTCCGACGGGCTGGCTTGCCGCCACGCTCAGCCCTCGCGCCGCAGTGCCGGGAACAGGATCACGTCGCGGATGCTGGGCGAGTCGGTCAGCAGCATCATGAAGCGGTCGATGCCGATGCCGCAGCCGCCGGTGGGGGGCATGCCGTACTCCAGCGCGCGCACGAAGTCGTGGTCGAAATACATCGCCTCGTCGTCGCCGCTGTCCTTGGCGGCCACCTGGGCGTTGAAGCGGGCGGCCTGGTCCTCGGCGTCGTTCAGCTCCGAGAAGCCGTTGCCGAACTCGCGGCCGGTGATGTAGAGCTCGAAGCGCTCGGTCACCTCGGGCCGCTCGTCGTTGGCGCGGGCCAGGGGCGAGATTTCGGTCGGGTGCTCCATGATGAAGGTCGGCTGCCAGAGCTTTTCTTCGACCACTTCCTCGAAGTACAGCACCTGTAGGCTGGCCAGGGTGCGGCCGCTCAGGCGGTCCTTCTCCTCGCTCATGCCCAGCTTGCGCAGCGCGGCGATCAGCCAGTCGCGGCTGTCCACGTTGTCGCTTGCCTCGGTGTGCTTGACGATGGCTTCGCGGATGGTGAGGCGCTCGAAGGGCGCGGCCAGGTCCACCGGCTTGCCCTGGTAGGTCAGCTGCAGCGTGCCCACGGCCTTGGTGGCGGCGTCGCGGATCAGCGCTTCGGTGAAGTCCATCAGGTCGCGGTAGTTCCAGTAGGCCGCGTAGAACTCCATCATCGTGAACTCGGGGTTGTGACGGACCGAGATGCCTTCGTTGCGGAAGTTGCGGTTGATCTCGAACACGCGCTCGAAGCCGCCCACGATCAGGCGCTTGAGGTAGAGCTCCGGCGCGATGCGCAGGTACATCTCCTGGTCGAGCGCGTTGTGGTGCGTGACGAAGGGCTTGGCATTGGCACCGCCGGGAATGGGATGGAGCATGGGCGTCTCCACTTCCAGGAAGCCATGGCTCACCATGAATTCGCGGATGCCGCTCACGGCCTTGCTGCGGGCCGCGAAGCGCGTGCGGGCGGCCTCGTCGGTGATCAGATCGACGTAGCGCTGGCGGTACTTCTGCTCCTGGTCGCTCATGCCGTGGAACTTGTCGGGCAGCGGACGCAGGCTCTTGGTCAGCAGGCGCAGGCGGCTGACCTTGATCGACAGCTCGCCGGTCTTGGTCTTCATCAGCGTGCCTTCGGCGCCGACGATGTCGCCCAGGTCCCACTTCTTGAAGTCGGCGTAGGCCTCTTCGCCCAGGGCGTCGCGGGTGACGTAGAGCTGGATGCGGCCGGTGGCGTCCTGCAGGGTGGCGAAGCTGGCCTTGCCCATCACGCGCTTGAGCATCATGCGGCCGCCCACGCTGGCGGCCACGGGCGTGGCTTCGAGCGTCTCGGCGGGCGTCTCGCCATGGGCGGCGAGCAGGGCGTCGGCGCGGTCGGCGGGCTTGAAGTCGTTGGGGAAGGCGACGCCGCGGCCCTCGGCCTGGCCGGCCCGCAGCGCCTTCAGTTTCTCGCGTCGTTCGGCGATCAGCTGGTTGTCGTCAACGGAAGGGGCGGCAGCGGCCGGCGTGGTGTGGTCGGACATGGAGGGCGTCGTGCAGTTGGAGGCCGCCGCCGGGCGCGGGGGCGACCGGGGGGAGGGCGGCTGTCAGGGGAAGGGCGCCAGGGTCGCCGGGCCGGGGGCCCGGTGCAGCGCGGCCGGCGATTTTAGCGGGGCCGCGCTGCGCAACGCGGTGCGTGCGCCGCGGGAACGCAGCCTGCGTGCTCGCAGTGTGATGACGGGGGGATGCGGTCCGCGCCGTTCGCTCAGCGCTGGCCCGAGATGCGCGTCTGCGCCAGCAGGTCGCTCACCAGCTCCAGGCGAACCAGCGGACTGTCCAGGGCCAGCAGGCGCTGCCGCATCTCGGAGGGCAAGGGCAGCAGCTCGCACCAGCGGTTGGCCACCCAGGCGCAGTCGTCGTAGTCCGGCGGCTCGGCCAGGGGCAGCGGCCCGCCGCGCTGGCGCAGGGTCTCGGCGAACTGGCGCAGCCCATCGGCCACGCCGAGCAGGTCGTCCGGCACGGGCACGCGGGCTTCGGGCGGCAACACTTCGGTGCGCGCCGTCCACAGGCCGTTGGGTTGCTGCCGGCGCTCCAGGATGCGGAAGCGCTCGGTGCCCACGCATTCGATGACCAGCAGGCCGGACTGGGGCGACTCCAGGTGGCGGATGGTGGCCAGCGTGCCCAGGTCCGCGAAGACCTCGGGCGCCGCTGCGGCGGCTCGCACTTCCGCGCCCCGCATCAGCCCGACCACGCCGAAGGGCGTGCCGGCCTTGTGGCACTCGCCGATCATCTGCAGGTAGCGCAGCTCGAAGATCCGCAGCGGCAGCAGCCCGCCCGGAAAGAGCACGGTTCCGAGGGGGAAAAGCGGCAGGAAGGGGTTGGCTTCGGACATGATGGGCGCAGAAGTGCGTGGCTATCATCGCACTCCCTCCTTGCCCCCTGCGGCGTCTTTCTCTTCCTGACGATGCTCTACCAGATCCCTTCGTTCCTGCTGGACGTCATCGCCGGCCTGCTGGGCGGCGCCTGCCTGCTGCGCCTGTACATGCAGCTGCACCGCGTGCCCTTCGGCAATCCGCTGGGGCGTTTCGTCTTTGCATTGACCGACTGGATCGTGCTGCCCCTGCGCCGCATCTTGCCCGCAGCGGGCCGCTGGGACCTCGCCAGCCTGGTGGCGGCTTGGCTGATCGTCATGCTCAAGTACCTGCTGCTGATGCTGCTGGCCGGCGGGCTGCGGCCGGTGGCGCTGCCGCTGCTGTCGCTGTTCGGGCTGCTGCAGCTGGCGGTGTCGGGGCTGACGGCGCTGCTGATCGTCTATGCGGTGCTGTCATGGATCCCCGGCGCATCCCCCGTGCTGCACGACCTGGTGCAGCGCCTGGCCGAGCCGCTGGTGCGGCCCATCCGCCGCGTGGTGCCGTTGATCGGCGGCGTGGACCTGTCGCCGCTCGTGGCCATCGTGCTGCTGCAGATCGTGGCGATGGTGCTGGGCAATCTGCTGGTGGGCATCTACGGCATCGGGCGCTGAGGCACGGAGCCGGCGCCGAACCCCACAGGGCGGGCGCCGGGCAACTGCGCCTGAAGCCGCTCAGTAGACGTCGCGGCGCAGCCTGCCTTCCATGAGCAGTGCTTCTACCGCCGCGGAACCGAGCAGCTCGCGCAACGCGGCATCCACGCCCTGCGCCATGCCCGCCAGGCTGCCGCAGACATAGAGCACGGCGCCGTCGTCCACCCAGCGGCGCAACGCGTCGCCTGCATCCTTGAGTGCGTCCTGCACATGGCGGCCGGTGGGTGCCACGCGCGACCAGGCCAGGTCCACCCGCGGGAGCAGGCCGCGGGCCTGCCAGGCCTGCACGTCGTCGGCGAAGAAGGCGTCGTGGTCCGGATGCCGCTCGCCGAAGATAAGCCAGTTGCGCCCATGGCCGCGCCGCGCCCGCTCGCGCAGATGTCCGCGCAGGCCCGCAAAGCCCGAGCCGTTGCCGATGAAGATGCAGGGGCGGTCGTCGTCGATCAGCCGGAAGCCCGGGTTGTCGACCAGCCGCAGACGCAGCGGTGCGCTGGGCAGAGTCTGCACCGTGAGCCAGCTGGACATGAGGCCGAGGCGCCCGTCGTCCAGCACGCGCTGGCGCACCAGCAGGCTGAGGGTGCCGTCGTCCGGGATCGAGGCGACGGAATAGCGCCGGGGTGGCTCGCCGGCCGTAGGCGCTTCGATCTCCACCAGTGCGCCTGGCTGCCAGTCGGTCTCGGGGGGCAGGGCGATCTGTAGCTCGAACAGCGGCGAGCCGGCGCTCCCAGGATTCAGGTGCGTGCGCCGGCCCAACTCGGCCTCCAGCCAGCGGGGTGCGGCCAGGGCCGGGTCCGGCGTTGCGTCCTCGTCCAGCACGACGCCGAAGGCGGCGCCCACTTCGGCGCGCCAGCGCACGATGGCGGAGGCGTCCGCCTCGTCCATTTCCACCAGCGGGAACAGTGGTCGCGCGCCCAGGCGGCGCAGGTGGCTATCCAGCGCATGGCCGAAGCCGCAGAAGGTGCCGTATTGGCGGTTGCCCAGCGCCAGCAGGCCGAAGGCGGGGGCGGGCGCCAGCGGGGCGTTCATGATGGCCAGCCGCCGGGCGAAGGCGCGGGCCGCGTCGGGCGGCTCGCCATCGCCGTAGCTGCTGGCCACGACCAGCACGCGCGGGTGGCGGGCCAGATCAGCCGGGGCCAGCGCCTGCAGCGGCCTGACGGTGGCCGGCACGCCAGCGGCACCCAGGGCGGCCGCGGTCTGCCAGGCGAGCCGTTCGGCATGGCCCGTCTGGGTGGCGAAGGCGACCAGCAGCCCGCCGGCCTCGGGCGTGGCGCCGCCACCCGCCGCCGCCAGCGAGGCCCGCCGCGCCCGCCGTGCCGCCGCTGCCTCGCGCCGGCGGCGCAGGTACAGCAGCCAGCCGGTGATGGCGAAGAGCAGGAGCCCGGCGCTGGCCAGCACCATCACCACCCGGCCGAGCGGGCCCCAGAAACTGCCCATGTGCAGCGGATAGATGCTGTTGACCAGCCGCGCCGGCGCGCTCAGTTCCGCATAGCGGCGATGCTCGATGGGCTCGCCAGTGGCGGCGTCCAGGTAGAGCCGGTTGCGGGCGCGCTCGTGCTCGGCGTCGCGGCGCAGGTAGGTGGCTTCGACGCGTGGATTGGCCCGTGCCGGCAGCCGCAGCGTCACCAGCTGCCAATTGCCGTTCGATGCGCGCAGGAAGCCCTGCCAGAGCCGGTCCAGATCGGGCGCGGCGCGGGGTGGCGCGGGCGTGGGGCCCGGCGCGGACGCCGCGCCGCCAGCCGCGCCCATGGCACGGCCGGCCGGGTTGCCGCCGCTGCGCTGCATGCGCGCCGCCTGTCCTTCGCCCACGGCGCCGTCCACCGCCGCACGCACGGCATCGAAGCCCCAGTAGACGCCCGTCAGCCCCGACACCAGGTAGCACAGCAGCGCCAGCGTGCCCGCCACCGCATGCAGGTTCCACAGCAGCGCGCGGCCGCGCAGGCGCAGGTCCACGCGCAGCCAGGCGCGCCAGTCCAGCGTCCGACGCGGCCAGCGCAGCACCAGGCCCGAGATGGCCAGCAACAACAGCGAGGCCGCGAGCACGCCCGTCACCGGCTTGCCGATGTCGCGCGGCAGCAGCAGCCAGCGGTGTAGCGATTCGACGGTCTCAAAGAATTCGTCGCCCCGCGGCTCGGGCAGCGGCTCGGCGGTCCACGGGTCCAGCCAGTGCTGGGCGCCGCGGCGCTGGCCGGGCGCCGGCGCGAAGCCGATGCGCACGGGCCAACCGGTCTGCTTGCGCAGGGTGAGTGTCTGCACCTGCACCTTCGGGTCACGCGCCTGCACGGCGGCGACCAGTGCTGCGGGGGTGAGCGGGGCCGCGCCGGGCGTGGGCGGCTGGCGCTGGAACAGCGCGGGGTTCAGCGCTTCAACAATCTCCGCCCGGTAGGCCAGCAGCGCGCCGCTGCTGCCGATGACCGCCAACACCGTGCCGGCCGTGATGCCGGCCAGCCAGTGGAGCTGGAACAGGGCTTGGCGCCAGGTCCAGGGCATGTCAGCCTCTCACCGCGCTCACAGGTCGACCTTCATCGAGGCCTTCACGGTGCGCGGCGTGCCGACGGCCAGACGCGTGCCGGCTGCGGACCAATAGCGCCTGTCGCCGGCGTTCTCCACGTTCAGCTGGAACTGGGTGCGCCTGCCGAAGAGCTGGGTCACATAGCGCGCGCCGACGTCGAACAGCGTGTAGCCGCCGATGAAGCCCTGGTTCAGGTCGTCGATGGGCCGGCGGCCCGTGTAGTAGGCGCCGCCATTGATCGAGAGGCCGGGCACGCCGGCGATGTCGTACGACAGGAACAGGCTGGCCGTCTTGCGTGCCGTGTTCTCGGGCAACTTGCCGTTGTACTGGGCGTTGATGTCGCGGAAGGCCGCGTTCAGCCATTGGCCGGAGGCCTGCCAGGCCAACTGCTTCGTGAGCTGACCCTGGGCCGACAGCTCCAGGCCCCGGTAGACCTGCCGTCCGTCGCCCACGAACGTGTTGGCACTGTTCGTGTAGCTGCCGGGCCGGTCGATGTCGAACACGGCGGCCGAGAACATCGTGCCGTTGGGCGCCTGCCAGCGCAGGCCCAGTTCCTTCTGCTTGCTCACGCCGGGGGCGAGGCGCTGGTTCTGGTTGGCGGTACCGGCGGGGGCAGTGTCGCCTTCCTCCACGCCCTGGGAATAGGAGCCGTAGATGGCCAGGTCGGGCGTGAACTTGTAGGTCAGTGCCAATAGCGGCGAGGTCTCGTCCACGTCGTAGCTGGTCACCGGCAGCGTGGTGCTGGCGCCCTGCACGCTCTGGTAGCGGGTATGGCGCACGCCGGCCACCAACTGCCACTCGGGCGAGAGCACGATGCGGTCCAGCGCGTACAGGCCCAGGTCGCTGCTGTCCTGGAAGCCGGTCGTGGGCACCACCGTGCGGTTGCTGAGCGCGAGCGGTCCGATCGGCACCGGGTTGTACAGGTTCTGCACCGTGTTGGCGTTGCCATAGTTGCGGCTATAGATCGGCGCCTGGCTCTTGTCGGCGCGGGCGACGCCCAGCGTCAGTTCGTGCTGGACGTCACCGGTCTGGAAGGTGCCGAAGAGTTCGGTGCGCAGCAGCTGCGAGGTCTGCTCGAGGTGCTGCACGTTGCCGGTGATGCGCCCGCGGCCGGTGCTGACGTTGTAGTTGCTGACGGTGCCGAGCCCGCGGTCGCGCTCGGCGTCCGAGCGGCCCGCTTCCACCATCAGCGCCCAGTCGCTGTTGATCGAATAGTCGGCGCGCAGCTGCTGGTTGGTGACTTCGGCGACGAAGGGCGCGAAGGTCGGGCCGAGCAGCTTGGTGGGGTCCGGTAGCGCGGGCAGCGTGATCACGCCATTCACCGCTGCCGGCCGGCCGATGCCGGCCTGCTCGACGACGCGCTTC
The DNA here is from genome assembly GCF_003350475.1 of Pseudacidovorax intermedius. Taxonomy (GTDB): domain Bacteria; phylum Pseudomonadota; class Gammaproteobacteria; order Burkholderiales; family Burkholderiaceae_C; genus Xenophilus; species Xenophilus intermedius. The sequence goes on along the minus strand of NZ_QQAV01000003.1, from coordinate 100,347 downwards.
TGGTAGTGCTCGACGTCGGCCTTGATCGTCAGCTGCGAGTTCACGCGCCAGTCGAAGGCGAGCGACTGCATCTGCCGGTTGCCGTCCACGCCGCCGATGGCCGAGCCGAGGCTGCCGCCTGCGGCATTGATGCGCACGCCGAACTGATCGCCTTCGCCGAAGCGGCGGCCGATGTCCACGAGGCCCTGCGCCTCGCCGTGGTTGTCGAGGCGCACGCCCACGCTCGTCACCGGCGTGGCCCCGGCCCGCTTGGTCACGAAGTTGACGATGCCAGCCGGCGAGGTGAAGCCGTAGTACAGCGCCGAGGCGCCCTTGAGCACCTCGACCCGCTCCTTGTTCTCCATCGGGATCTCGGAGATGTTGGGAATGGCCAGCGAGCCGTTGAGCCGGTAGTTGGTGCGGTTCTCGACCCCGATCCCGCGGATCACCAGCTGGTCGAAGGTGTCGCCGCCGTTCTGCTGGCGCGTGACGCCGGCGGTGTTGCGCAGCACGTCGTAGACGCTGTCGGCCGCCTGCAGCTCGATGACGGCGCTGGTGACGGCATTCACGGTGGCCGGAACGTCCATCAGCTGTCCGCCGCGGAAGGTGCCGGCCTCCACCGTGTTGGCGACGAAGCCGTTGCTGCGGTCGGCGCGCACGTCCACGGTGTCCAGGGTGGTCTGGGCCACGGCGCAGGGCAGCGGCAGCGCCAGGGCGGCGGCGACAGGGAGCAGTCTTCTCATGAGCAGGCGTGCCGGCGAGCGGCCACAAAAAAGCGCGCCGATGCGCGCTGTTGGCGAACTGGTGAAAACCCTATTCTGCCTTGCTAATGAGAACTTTTCTCATATTCGTGGTGGTTGTGGCAACCGCACCACGGCCCGGCCGCTCCGGGCCGGGCGCCCGAGGGCGATCAGCCGACCGCGTCGGCCGGCTGGCGCGTGAGCATGGCCAGCACGCTGGCGATGGTCTTGCGCAGTTCGCGGCGGTCGCTGATGAAGTCGACGGCGCCCTTTTCCTGCAGGAACTCGGCGCGCTGGAAGCCCGCGGGCAGCTTCACTCGCACGGTGGACTCGATCACGCGCGGGCCGGCGAAGCCGATCAGCGCCTTGGGCTCGGCGATCACCACGTCGCCCACGAAGGCGAAGCCGGCCGAGACGCCGCCCATGGTCGGGTCGGTCAGCACGCTGATGTACGGTAGCCCCTTCTTGGCCAGGCGCGTGAGCGCCGCATTGGTCTTGGCCATCTGCATCAGCGACAGCAGGCCTTCCTGCATGCGGGCGCCGCCGGTGGCGGTGAAGCAGATGAAGGGCACCTTCTGCTCGATGGCGGTCTCGACGCCGCGCACGAAGCGCTCGCCGACCACCGAGCCCATGGAGCCGCCCATGAACTCGAACTCGAAGCAGGCGGCGACCACGCCGATGTTGAGCACCGAGCCGCCCATCACCACCAGGGCGTCGGTCTCGCCGGTGGACTCCAGCGCTTCCTTCAGGCGCTCGGGGTACTTGCGGCTGTCCTTGAACTTGAGGGCATCGACCGGCAGTACTTCCTGGCCCAGCTCGTAGCGGCCCTCGGCATCGAGGAAGGCGTCGAGCCGCGCGCGGGCGCCGATGCGGTGGTGGTGGCTGCAACTGGGGCAGACGTTCTGGTTCTGCTCCAGGTCGGTCTTGTAGAGCACCGTCTCGCAGCTCGGGCACTTGATCCACAGGCCCTCGGGCATCTGGCGCCGTGCACCGGGGTCGGTGGGCGCGATCTTGGGGGGGAGGAGTTTTTCGAGCCAGCTCATGGTGTGCGTCCGAGTTCTGTGCAAGGAGGCGGACGGGGCGGCCAAGCCGCCTGTCCGCGGCGCCTGCCGGGCGCGGTGGCCGGGCAGGGCGGGGAACGAGGGGACGGATTATCCCGCTTTCGGCCCGGGGGCCGGCAGCGCATCCAGTGCGGCGCGGATGCCGCGCAGGAAATCGCCGGCCGCGGCCAGTGCCGCTTCGCGCGGCTGGCCTTCCAGCAGTTGGATGATCCGCGTGCCGATCACCACCGCGTCGGCCGTGCGGCCCACGGCCTGTGCCGTCTGCGCGTCGCGGATGCCGAAGCCCACGCCCACCGGCACCGTCACGTGCTGGCGGATGCGCGGCAGCATCTGCTCGACGGCACTAGTGTCCAGGTGGCCGGCACCGGTCACGCCCTTGAGCGAGACGTAGTAGACATAGCCGCTGGCCACCCGCGCCACCTGCGCCATGCGGGCGTCGGTGCTGGTGGGGGCCAGCAGGAAGATCAGGTCCAGCCCGTGCGCGCGCAGGTCGGCGGCGAAGGCCTCGCACTCTTCTGGCGGGTAATCGACGATCAGCACGCCGTCCACGCCCGCCGCCGCCGCGTCGCGCACGAAGGCGCCGGCGCCATGCTTGAGGTCGTAGCGCTCCACCGGGTTGGCATAGCCCATCAGCACGACGGGCGTCGTCGTGTCCTGGCCGCGGAACTCGGCCACCATGGCCAGCACCTGCGCCATGCCGACGCCGATGGCCAGTGCGGCCTCGCCGGCCTTCTGGATCACGGGGCCGTCGGCCATGGGGTCGGAGAAGGGCACGCCCAGCTCGATCACGTCGGCGCCAGCGGCGACCATGGCGTGCATCAGCGCGGGCGTGATGTCGGCCTGCGGGAAGCCGGCGGTCACATAAGGAATCAGCGCCTTGCGGCCTTCGCCCGCCAGACGCGTGAAGGTGGATGCGATGCGGCGGCTGTCCGGCGTGGTGTTCGCGGCGCTCATGGCTTGCCCCCCTTGACCGACAGGCCGCGCATGGAGGGCCGGTCGTAGAAGTCGACGCCTGCCAGGTCGGCCACGGTGCCGATGTCCTTGTCGCCCCTGCCGGAGAGGTTGACCAGGATGGACTGGTCGGGCCGCATGGTCTTGGCGAGCTTCATGGCGTAGGCCACCGCGTGGCTCGATTCGAGCGCCGGGATGATGCCCTCGGTGCGGCACAGGTGGTGGAAGGCGGCCAGCGCCTCGCCGTCGGTCACGCCCACGTATTCGGCGCGGCGGATGTCGGCCAGGTAGGCATGCTCGGGGCCCACGCCGGGGTAGTCCAGGCCGGCGCTGACGCTGTGCGTCTCGGTGATCTGGCCGTCCTCGTTCTGCAGGATGTAGGTGCGGTTGCCGTGCAGCACGCCCGGGCTGCCGCGCTGGATCGAGGCCGAATGCTTGCCGCTGTCCAGGCCCTCGCCAGCGGCTTCCACGCCCACCAGCTTCACCTGCCCGTAGGGGATGTAGGGATGGAAGATGCCCATGGCATTGCTGCCGCCGCCCACGCAGGCCACCACCACATCGGGCTGGCTGCCTTCGCCAGGGAGCATCGACGGCATCTGCTCGATGCATTCCTTGCCGATCACGCTCTGGAAGTCGCGCACCATGGCCGGATAGGGATGTGGGCCCGCCACCGTGCCGATGATGTAGAAGGTGTTCTCCACGTTCGTCACCCAGTCGCGCATAGCCTCGTTGAGCGCGTCCTTGAGCGTGCGGCTGCCGGATTCGACCGGCACTACCGTGGCGCCCAGCAGGTTCATGCGGTAGACGTTGGGGCTCTGGCGCTTGACGTCCTCGCTGCCCATGTAGACCACGCATTCCAGCCCGTAGCGGGCACAGATGGTGGCCGTGGCCACGCCGTGCTGGCCGGCGCCGGTCTCGGCGATGACGCGCGGTTTGCCCATGCGGCGTGCCAGCATGGCCTGGCCGATCACGTTGTTGATCTTGTGTGCGCCGGTGTGGTTGAGGTCTTCGCGCTTGAGATAGATCTGCGCGCCGCCCAGCTCGCGGCTGGTGCGGGCGGCGTGGTAGATGGGGGAGGGCCGCCCGACGAAGTGCTTCAGCTCGTAGGCGAACTCGGCCAGGAACTCCGGGTCTTCGCGGTAGCGGTCGTAGGCCTCGCGCAGTTCGGCGATGGCATGGGTCAGCGTCTCGCTGACGAAGCTGCCGCCATAGGGGCCGAAGTGGCCGGCGGCGTCGGGCAGGGCATAGGTGTGTGTGTTCATGGCGATCGTGATGATGGCGCCGGTGCACAGGTGGGCACCGGCAGAACGAGGAGGTCTTCTTGGCAGCCGTCAGGACGCGCAGTGTCCTGGGGGTGCAGCCGGCGGGCCCGAAGGCCCCGGCTCAGCGGGCGAGTAGCGCGTCGGCCGCGCGGACGGCGGCGACGAACTCGCGGATCTTGTCGCCGTCCTTGATGCCCTTGGCCGTCTCGACGCCCGAGCTCACATCAACCGACAGCGACCGGCAGCGCGGGCGCAGCAGCGCAATGCCATCGCCCACGTTTGCAGGTGCGAGCCCACCACTCAAGACGAGGTGAGCGTCGACGGCGGTTGGAAGGAGTGACCAATCGAAGACCTTGCCGGCACCGCCATAGCCGTCGACATGGGCGTCGAGCAGGATGGCGCTGGCCTGGGAATAGGAAGCCGCGTAGTTTAAGAGGTCGAAGCCGGCCCCTGCCGCGCCCAGGGGGATGCGGGCGGCGCGCAGCCAGCGGTGGCCTCCCTCGGCGGTGGACTGTCCGCACAGTTCGGGTGTCTCGTCGCCATGGAACTGGGCCATGGAACCTGGCACCGCCACCAGCCCGGCCTGCACCCGATCCGGCGCTTCATTGACGAAGAGCAGCACCGGCACCACGAAAGGCGGCAGCCGGCGCGCCAACTCGGCGGCGCGCTCCACGGTCACGGCCCGCGGGCTTTTGGCGTAGAGCACGAAGCCCACCGCATCGGCGCCCGCGTCCACGGCCGCATCCACGTCCTGCTCGCGCGTGAGGCCGCATATCTTGATGCGGGTGCGGAAGGTGGCGGACGAAGGGGTCATGGCGTGTGCAGACAGAGGAACAGGGCGCGTGACGGGGCGAGAGGGCGGGGACTGCCTGACGCTGTTCAGGGCAGGGCCTCGCAGGCACCAGGCTCCACGCCCATGGTGACCTCGGGCGGAAGTCCCCATGCGGCGTCGTAGAGGGGGCCGAGGAAGTACAGCCCGTCGGCCGCGAAGGTGGGCGCCGCTGCCTGCCGGCTGCGCGCGTCGCGTACCTCGCGCAGCCAGTCGGGTGTGGCATGGCCCTGGCCCACGCGCACCAGGCAGCCCATGATGTTGCGGATCATGTGGTGCAGGAAGGCGTCGGCCTCGAAGTCGAAATGCCAGCGGCAGCGCTCGGCCGCGCCGACCCGCGTGATGGCGATGCGCCGGACGGTCTTGACCGGCGACTTGGCCTGGCAGGCCGAGGCGCGGAAGGAACTGAAGTCGTGCTCGCCCAGCAGGTGCGCGGCGGCGGTGCGCATGGCCTCGCCATCCAGCGCATGCATCGACCAGCCCACCTTGCCCGCGTCCAGGCTGGGTCGCACCGGTGACTGGGACACCACATAACGGTAGCGCCGCCCCCGCGCCGCGGCGCGGCAGTGGAAGCTGTCGGGCACCGGCTGCGCCCACTGCACGGCGATGTCCTCCGGCAGAAAGCGGTTGGGCCCGCGCACCCAGGAGAAGGGCACGCGCTCGACGTCGGTGTCGAAGTGCACCACCTGCATCCAGCCATGCACGCCCGCGTCGGTGCGGCCGGCGCACAGCGTGCCGATGCGCTGCTGCGCAAAGCGTTCGAGCGCCCGTTCGAGCTGGTCCTGCACCGTGCGGCCGGAAGGCTGGCTTTGCCAGCCGTCGTAGGCGCGGCCATCGTAGCGGACGCCGAGCGCGAGCCTCATGCGCGCGACGCGCCTGCAGCGGGCAGGCAGGCGAGGAAGATCGGAGGACAGGACGGCAGCGCGGACATGGCAGAAAAAGGAAGGCCGGACCGGCCCCCTGGCTGGGTGGCACGGCGCGTGCCCTGGAGTATCAGCGCAGTTCGGCCAGCAGGCGGCGTGCGTCGTCCTGCAGGGCGCCGTCGCTTTCGGCGATCAACTCCTCCAGCAGCATGCGGGCGCCTTCCGGATCGCCCAGCGCGTGCAACTCGCGCGCGAGCGACAGCTTGACGGCGTCGGCGCTTTCCCCGGGGCCAGGGTCGATGCCCGTGGGAATGTGAAGCGGCAGGTCCATGGGCTGCGTGTCGGCCGTGTTGAGCGCGGCATGGAAGTCGCGGCTGAAGATGTCCGAGCCTTCCATGGACAGCGGCGCATGCAGCGTGGCAGGCTGGGTGCGCACCTCGTCGCCGACATGGCGGAACCCTGCCATCGGCTCCAGTTCGGCCGGGGCGGTGTCGAAGTCGTTGCCCAGATCGCCGACCGGGGCCGAACGCAGGGGCGCCGGAATGGTGGGCTCGTCCGCCGCACCGCGAAGTCCCGAGGCCGGCCCGCCGGGGACCGGACGCGGGTCATCGGCCAGCGCCGACGGGAACAGCGACGACACCGAGGGCGTCGTGGGCGCCGGGGCGGCCGCCGGCGCGCGTGCGGGCGGCAGGTCCAGATTCAGGTCGAAATCCAGAGGCGCGACCGAAGGCACGAACGCCTGGGGCTTCGGCTCCTCCGGGGAGGCGGACATGGCGCCGGCCGCGCTGGTGGATGCGGCGATGCCGGCGGCGCTCATGGCAGGCGTCAGGCCTGCAGGCATGGCTGCTGCGGGCGCGTCGGCCGCATGGGCGCTCTGGTAGAGCGCGTTGGACGGGTCGAGGCTGCGGCCCAATTCCTGCGCGCGATGCCAGTCGGACCCCATGCCGCCCGTCCGCGCCTGCAACTCGAGCGCCAGTTGCTCGAAAGCGCGGGCGTCGCGGCGGCGGGCGTAGATCTCCAGCAGCTTGAGCTGGATGCTGGTGCGTTCCGGCGACGTGCGCAGCGCTTCCTTGAGGATCTCCTCGGCCTGGAGGTCGCGTCCGTAGGCGAGGTACACGTCGGCCTCCGCCACCGGGTCCACATCGCCTGCATCGAGCTGGCTGGGCGAATAGTTGAGCGAGGAGGCGCCGCTGTGGTCCTCCCTGGTGTCGACCGTCGCGCCACCGGAGCCGCCGAAGTAGGAGTCCTTCTGCAGGCTTTCGGGGAACAGGCTCTCGGCCGCGTCCTTCTTCTGCTGCTGGCGCCGGCGAGCCAGCAGGGCGAGCAGCAACAGCAGCAGGACGATGCCGCCACCCGCCAGCATCAGCGGATTGGCCAGCAGCGAATCCAACAGGCCTTGTTCTTCCTGCGCGGCGGAGGGGGCAGGCGGGACCGGTGCGGGAGATGCCGTTGCGGAGGCCGGTGCCGCGGGCAGCGCCACGGCGGCCCCGCCGGACGCGGCGGCTTGCGGCGCCGGCGCTGCGGGCGTCGACGAGGCGGCCCCTGTGGTGGAAGGCGCCGTCACGCCTGGTGCGCCTGTACCGCCCGCCGTTCCCTCGGAGGGCGCCGCGGTCCGAGGGGCGGAGGGCCCGGCAGGTGCGGCCTGTGCGGGTGCCGCCGTGCCTGCGGACGCGCCGCCCGATGCGCCTTGCAGCCGGTTGAGCTCCTCGATGTTGCGGGAGAGTTCGGCGACCCGGCTGCTGGCTTCCTTCGCCTGGCGCTGCTGTGCCAGGCGCTCCTCGGCCGAGGCCTGGCCCGGCGCCGCGCCCCGCGAGATGGTCAGCCGGTCTGCGGATGCGCCCGCGGCCGATCGGTCCTGCACGCGCGCCTGGAGGCCGCCCGACGCCTGCCGGTCCGCCCCTTCCACGTTCATCGACGGCGCGTTGGTGGCCAGGCGCTGCCGGTAGCTGTTGAAGTCGCGGCTCTGGGCCACGATGGTGCGGCGGGCCTCTTCCGGCGGTGTGGCCCGGGCCGCGTCGGCCGAAGGCATCTGCAGCACGGCGCCGGCGCGCAGCCGGTTGACGTTGCCGTTGATGAAGGCGCTGGGGTTGGCGCGCAGCATGGCCAGCAGCATCTGGTCGAGCGAGACATCGGCCGGCTTGGCGGCCGCGGCCAGGCGGCCGGCGGTGTCGCCCGCGCGCACGGTGATGGCGCTTGCAGCCCCTGGCGGGGCCGCTGCCGGAGCGGGCGCTGCCACGGCTTCCACCGGGGTGGCTGCCGGCCGTTCGGCCTTTGCGGCCCGGGGGGTGGGTGCGGGCGTGATCGGGCGGTCGATGGCCACGCCGGACGATGGCGCGGGCGCCCGGCCCTGCGGCGGATCGATCAGGGCGGTGTAGTCCCGGACCAGTCGCCCGCTGGGCGAATTGGCTTCGATCAGGATGTCCACGAACGGGTCGTTCATTGGACGGACACCCTCCAGGCGGACTACGTAGCCGCCGTCCGCGCGCCGCTGGAGCGTCGTGCGCACGCCCTGGAGCGTATCGGCGAACGTCAAGCCGGCATTCTGGAAAGTCTGAGGTGCAGCCAGGCGGACCTGCAGGTTCGTCGCCTCGGCCTGGGTGACATCGGTGACCTGGACTTCGGCCCGAAGGGGCTCGCCCAGCGCCGACAGCACATTCAACGCGCCCAGCGTCAGCGCCTGCGACTGGGTCGACCACAAGCCGAACGCCGCCACCACGGCCCAGCCCAGTGGAGAAATGCGGAAACGGCGAACGGCCGCCGAAGCGGCCGTGTCGCGGCCGGCGGCCTGCGCAGGCGGCGAGAGTCTGGTCATGCTGTCGCGGGCCATGCCCGAAAAATGTAAGTAGACGTTAACACCCGCGCTGCCCAAAAACAAGGCGAAGGGCACCGCTCGGTTGGGGCGCCGGCCGTCTCATCCAGATCATGCGTTGCCCCGGGGCAACGCATGATGAGGAGTGTTAAGCGTCCAGCAGGATGCGCAGCATGCGGCGCAACGGTTCCGCCGCGCCCCAGAGCAGCTGGTCGCCGATGGTAAAGGCGCCCAGGTACTCGGGCCCCATGGCCATCTTGCGCAGCCGGCCGACCGGGATCGTCATGGTGCCGGTCACGGCCACGGGCGTCAGGTCCTTGAGGGTGGCTTCGCGCGTGTTGGGCACCACCTTCACCCAGGCGTTGTCGGCAGCGATCATGGCCTCGATGTCGGCCAGCGGCACGTCCTTCTTGAGCTTGAAGGTCAGCGCCTGGCTGTGGCAGCGCATGGCGCCCACGCGCACGCAGAAGCCGTCGACCGGCACGGCGGGGCTGCCGAAGCCCTCGCCCTGGCCGAGGATCTTGTTCGTCTCGGCCATGCCCTTCCATTCTTCCTTGGACATGCCGTTGCCCAGGTCCTTGTCGATCCAGGGGATCAGCGAGCCGCCCAGGGGCACGCCGAAGTTGGCCGTCTCTTCGCCCGACAGGCTGCGCTGCTTGGCGATGACCTGGCGGTCGATCTCGAGGATGGCGCTCTTGGGGTCGTCCAGCAGGGCCTTCACTTCCGAGTAGAGCGTGCCGTACTGCGTGAGCAGCTCGCGCATGTGCTGCGCACCGCCGCCCGATGCGGCCTGGTAGGTCTGCGTGCTCATCCACTCGACCAAACCGGCCTTGTAGAGCGCGCCCACGCCCATCAGCATGCAGCTGACGGTGCAGTTGCCGCCGATCCAGTTGCGGCCACCGTCGGACAGCGCGTTCTTGATGACCGGCATGTTGACCGGATCAAGCACGATGACGGCGTCGTCCTTCATGCGCAGGGTGGAGGCGGCGTCGATCCAGTGGCCGTTCCAGCCGGCGGCGCGCAGCTTGGGGAAGACTTCGGTGGTGTAGTCGCCGCCCTGGGCCGTGATGATGATCTCGCAGCGCTTGAGCTGCGCGATATCGAAGGCGTCCTGCAGCGTGGTCTCGTTCTTGGCCATGGCGGGCGCCTTGCCGCCGGCGTTCGAGGTGGAGAAGAACAGCGGCTCGATCAGGTCGAAATCGTTCTCGGCCACCATGCGGTCCATCAGGACCGAGCCGACCATGCCGCGCCAGCCGACCAAACCTACCAACTTGCTCATGTCAAAAGCCCTTTCAGAGTCATACAAAGAAGACCGCGGCGAAGGGGCTGGCCCGCCTGGCTCGTCCGGGGCCAGGGGGAAGGCACGCGCGACGAACCAGGCTGGGTCAGCCCTTAATGGTCGTCGTGGTTTTGGTGATGGATGCGCGCGCGGTGCTGGCCAGGGCGGCAGGCACGGTGTTCAGGGCGAACGGGCGGGCGACAAACATGGAGAGCGATTGTAGCGCGCATCGGTATCCTCCTACATGCAAAACGGCCCAATAGGGCCGTTTTGCAGGGGATGTCCCGTGCGCCCGAGGGCGCGGCGATCAGGTCAGCGCCTTCAGCACGGCATCGCCCATTTCCCGGGTGCCGACCTTGGTCGTGCCTTCGCTCCAGATGTCGGGCGTGCGCAGGCCCTGCGCCAGCACGGCCTTGACGGCGGCCTCGATGCGCTGAGCGGCCTCTTCCTGGTTGAGGGAGAAGCGCAGCATCATCGCGGCGCTCAGGATGGTGGCCAGCGGATTGGCCACGCCCTTGCCGGCAATGTCGGGGGCGCTGCCGTGGCTGGGTTCGTACAGGCCCTGGTTGCTGTCATTCAGGCTGGCCGAGGGCAGCATGCCGATGGAGCCGGTCAGCATCGAGGCCTCGTCCGAAAGGATGTCGCCGAACATATTGCCGGTCACGATCACGTCGAAGGCCTTGGGCTTCTTCACGAGCTGCATGGCCGCATTGTCGACGTACATGTGCTCCAGCTCGATGTCGGGGTAGTCCTTGTGCACCTCGGTGACCACGTCCTTCCAGAATTGGAAGGTCTCCAGCACGTTGGCCTTGTCCACGCTGGTCACGCGCTTGTTGCGCTTGCGGGCGGCCTCGAAGGCCACGCGGGCGATGCGCTCGATCTCCGGGCGCGAGTAGCGCATGGTGTCGAAGGCCTCGTCAGCGCCGGGAAAGTGCCCGTCGGTGGCGACGCGCTTGCCGCGCGGCTGGCCGAAGTAGATGTCGCCGGTCAGCTCGCGGATGATCAGGATGTCCAGGCCCGCGACCAGCTCGGGCTTGAGGCTGGAGGCATGCGTCAGCTGCTCGTAGCAGATGGCGGGGCGGAAGTTGGCGAACAGGCCCAGGTTCTTGCGCAGGCCCAGGATGGCCTGCTCGGGACGCAGCGGGCGGTCCAGCTTGTCGTACTTCCAGTCGCCGACGGCGCCGAAGAGCACGGCATCGGCCTCCTTGGCCAGCTTGAGCGTGGCCTCGGGCAGCGGATGGCCGTGGGCCTCGTAGGCGGCGCCGCCGACCAGGGCGGTCTCCATCTCCAACGTCAGGTCCAGCGCGTCCAGGACGCGCACGGCCTCCGCGACGATTTCGGTGCCGATGCCGTCGCCGGGCAGAACTGCGATCTTCATAAGTGGTGCTTCTGTTGGGGTGAAAAGGTCAGGCCAGCATTTGATGTGCAAGCCAGGGCTTGGCCGCCAGCCGCTCGGCCTCGAAGGCCTTGATCTTGTCCTTGTGGCGCAGCGTCAGGCCGATGTCGTCCAGGCCGTTCATCAGGCAGTAGCGGCGGAAGGGCTGGACCTCGAAGGGCAGCTCTTCGCCATCGGGCTTGACGACGACCTGGCGGTCCAGGTCCACGGTCAGCTCATAACCCGGAAAGGCGAACACCTCGTCGAAGAGCTTGGCCACGGTCACCTCGGGCAGCACGAGGGGCAGCAGGCCGTTCTTGAAGCTGTTGTTGAAGAAGATGTCGGCGAAGCTCGGCGCGATGATGGCGCGGAAGCCGTACTGGTCCAGCGCCCAGGGCGCATGCTCGCGGCTGGAGCCGCAGCCGAAGTTCTTGCGGGCCAGCAGCACGGAGGCGCCCTGATAGCGCGGCTGATTCAGCACGAAGTCGGGGTTGGGCTTGCGGCTGGCCGGGTCCATGCCGGGCTCGCCATGGTCCAGGTAGCGCCATTCGTCGAACAGGTTGGGGCCGAAGCCGGTGCGTTTGATCGACTTGAGGAACTGCTTGGGGATGATGGCGTCGGTGTCGACGTTCTCGCGGTCCATCGGGGCGACGAGGCCCTGGTGCACGGTGAATTTCTGCATGGTGTCTGCTCCCTGGCTCAGGCGATGGTGCGGATGTCGACGAAGTGGCCGCGGATGGCGGCGGCGGCGGCCATGGCCGGGCTCACGAGGTGGGTGCGTCCGCCCGCGCCCTGACGGCCTTCGAAGTTGCGGTTGCTGGTGGAGGCACAGCGCTCGCCCGGCTCCAGCCGGTCGGCGTTCATGGCCAGGCACATCGAGCAGCCGGGCTCGCGCCATTCGAAACCCGCGGCCTTGAACACCTCGTGCAGGCCTTCGCGCTCGGCCTGTTCCTTCACCAGGCCGGAGCCGGGCACCACCATGGCCACCTTGATGTTCTTGGCGACTTTCTGGCCCAGCTTCCTGACCACGGTGGCGGCCTCGCGCATGTCCTCGATGCGGCTGTTGGTGCAGCTGCCGATGAAAACCTTGTCGACGAAGATGTCGTTCATCGCCTTGTTGGGCTCCAGGCCCATGTAGGCCAGCGCGCGCTCGATGGCGCCGCGCTTGTTGGCGTCCTTTTCCTTGTCCGGGTCGGGCACGCGGCCGTCGATGGGCAGCACCATCTCGGGCGAGGTACCCCAGGTGACCTGCGGCTTGATCTCGGCGGCATCGAGTTCGACCACGGTGTCGAACTTCGCGTCGGGGTCGGAATGCAGCGTCTTCCAGTAGGCGACGGCCTGGTCCCACTCCACGCCGGTGGGCGCGAGCGGGCGGTTCTTCACGTAGTCGATGGTCTTCTGGTCCACCGCCACCAGGCCGGCGCGCGCGCCGCCTTCGATGGCCATGTTGCAGACCGTCATGCGGCCTTCCATCGACAGGTCGCGGATGGCGGAGCCGGCGAACTCGATGGTGTAGCCCGTGCCGCCAGCCGTACCGATCTTGCCGATGATGGCCAGCACGATGTCCTTGGCCGTACAGCCCAGGGGCAGCTTGCCCTCGACCTTCACCAGCATGTTCCTGGCCTTCTTGGCCAGCAGGGTCTGCGTGGCCATCACATGCTCGACCTCGCTGGTGCCGATGCCGTGGGCCAGCGCGCCGAAGGCGCCGTGGGTGGAGGTGTGGCTGTCGCCGCAGACCACCGTCATGCCCGGCAGCGTGGCGCCGTTCTCGGGGCCGATCACGTGCACGATGCCCTGGCGCTTGGACAGGAAGGGGAAGAACGCTGCGGCCCCGAATTCCTCGATGTTGGTGTTCAGCGTGGTGACCTGTTCCTTGCTGATCGGATCGGCGATGCCGTCGTAGCCGCGCTCCCAGCCGGTGGTGGGCGTGTTGTGGTCGGCCGTGGCCACCACCGAGCTCACGCGCCACAGCTTGCGGCCGGTCTGGCGCAGGCCTTCGAAGGCCTGCGGGCTGGTCACTTCGTGCACCAGGTGACGGTCGATGTAGAGGACGGCGGTGCCGTCTTCCTCGGTGTGGACGACGTGCTCGTCCCAGATCTTGTCGTAGAGCGTGCGGGCCATGGGTCTCGTCTTTCGTGGGAAATCGTTGAAGCGGTTCGGGTTCAGGTCGCAGTAGAAGCGGTCTGGGTTTCGGCGGGGGCGGGTGGCTGCAGGTGCTGCACCAGGGTGCGGGCGGCCACCGGCAGCGTGGAAAAGTCGCGGGCCACCAGGCGGATCTCGCGGTGAGCCCAGTCGTCGCTGAGGTCCACGGCTGCCAGCCGGCTGCCGATGCCGGCGTGCATCAGCTCGAAGGCGCGACGCGGCATCACGCCCACGCCCAGGCCGTTGTCGATCATGCGGCACATGGCGTCCAGCCCGGTGACGTGGATGCGCAGGCGAACGCTGCGGCCTTCCGCCGTGGCCGCCTGGTGCATCGCCCGGTAGATGGAGCTGTGGGTGTGCAGGCCCACATGGTCCTCGTTGAGCGTCTCGGCGAAGGCGACCGACGCCTGCGCGGCCAGCGGGTGGTGCCGAGGCAGCACCAAGGCCAGCTGGTCGCGGCGGTAGGGCAGGGTCTGCAGGTCGAGGGCGTCGTCCTCGGACACATGGCAGATGCCCAGGTCCGCCGCGCCAGCCTGCACGGCGCGCACCACCTCGTGGCTCAGGTGTTCCTCGAGGTCGATCTTGATGCCGTCGTGCAGGCGGCTGAAGGCGCCCAGGTCTTCGGGCAGGTACTGCACGATGGCGGAGATGTTGGCATGCACCCGCACATGGCCGCGCACGCCTTCGGCGTACTCGGAGAGCTCGCCCTGCATCTTCTCCAGGCTGTAGAGCATGGCGCGGGCGTGGTGCAGCAGGCTCTCGCCCGCGGGCGTCAGGTCCACGCCGCGGGCATGGCGGTAGAGCAGGCTGATGCCGAGCGTGGATTCGAGGTCGGACAGCCGCTTGCTGATGGCCGACGCGGCGATGAACTCGCGCTCGGCGGCGCGGCCGATGCTGCCCAGTTCGCACACGGCCACGAACAGCTGCAGCGACGTCAGGTCGATGCGGCGCGCAAAACTGCGTTCAAGGGTGAGCGGGGCAGGCGAGGTCATCACGATCCACGAGGGGAGGCGTGATTTTCCCTGGATTTCCTCGGTTGGACCATCGTGGATCGCGACGGCTCGGCTGGCCGTTGGCGAGCACACGGCCGGCAAGGCTCGGCCCCAACGAGAAACGGCCCGGAATGGGCCGTCTGTCGTGGAAGAGCGGCGGACGCCGCCCTAAATCACTGACGCTTCTTTGCAGAGTCTTCGATCTTTTCGCCCGCCTTCTGGACGTCCTGGCCCGCACCCTTGAAGGTGTTGCAGCCGGCCAGCGGCACGGAGACGGCGAAAGTGATGGCGAGCAGGGCAGCGAGTTTCTTCATGGGACGTTTCCTTCCTCTTCGTGGACGATGTGGATGTCGGAGGTCACCCTCCGCAGCGCAATGTGACGACGAAGAAGTCAGTCGGATGTCAGTCAAGACGCAAAAAGGCCGCCCGAAGGCGGCCTTTGCACTGCAGGCGGGCGCCTTGCGGCGCGTGCATGCGGACAGCGATCAACGTTGGGCGATGGGCTTTACGTCGCGCTTGTCGGAGCCGCTGAACAGCTGGCGGGGACGGCCGATCTTGTACTCGGGGTCGCTGATCATCTCGTTCAGCTGGGCGATCCAGCCCACGGTGCGGGCCAGCGCGAAGATGCCGGTGAACAGGTTGACCGGGATGCCGATGGCGCGCTGCACGATGCCGGAGTAGAAGTCGACGTTCGGGTAGAGCTTGCGCTGCACGAAGTAGTCGTCTTCCAGGGCGATCTTTTCCAGCTGCTTGGCCAGGGCGAACAGCGGGTCCTTCTCCAGGCCGAGCTCGGACAGGACCTCGTTGCAGGTTTCTTGCATCAGCTTGGCGCGCGGGTCGTAGTTCTTGTACACGCGGTGGCCGAAGCCCATCAGCTTGACGCCGGAGTTCTTGTCCTTGACCTTCTCCATGAACTCGCCGACCTTGGAGACGCCGCCATTGCGCTGGATGTCTTCCAGCATGTTCAGGCAGGCCTCGTTGGCCCCGCCGTGGGCAGGGCCCCACAGGCAGGCCACGCCGGCCGCGATGGCGGCGAACGGGTTGGTGCCCGAACTGCCGCACAGGCGCACGGTGGAGGTCGACGCGTTCTGCTCGTGGTCCGCGTGCAGGATGAAGATGCGGTCGATGGCGCGCTCGATGACCGGGTTGACCTTGTACTCTTCGCACGGCGTGCCAAACATCATGCGCAGGAAGTTGCCCGAGTAGCTCAGGTCGTTCTTCGGATACATGTACGGCTGGCCGGTGCCGTACTTGTAGGCCATGGCGACCAGCGTGGGCATCTTGGCGATCAGGCGGATGGCCGCGATCTCGCGATGCTCGGGGTTATTGATGTCGGTGCTGTCGTGATAGAAGGCCGACAGGGCGCCCACCAGACCGGTCAGCACGGCCATCGGGTGCGCGTCGCGGCGGAAGCCACGCAGGAAGAACTGCATCTGCTCGTTCACCATCGTGTGGTGCGTGACCGTGTTCGTGAACTCGGTCTTCTGGGCTTCGTTGGGCAGTTCGCCGTTGAGCAGCAGGTAGCAGGTTTCCAGGAAGTCGCAGTTCACGGCGAGCTGCTCGATGGGGTAGCCGCGGTACAGCAGCTCGCCCTTGTCGCCGTCGATGTACGTGATGGCCGACTGGCACGACGCCGTGGACAGGAAGCCCGGGTCGTAGGTGAACATGCCTGTCTGCGCGTACAGCTTGCGGATGTCGATGACGTCCGGACCGACCGTGCCCTTGTAGATCGGCAGATCGATGGCTTGGCCGCCATTGCTGAACGCGAGCGTGGCCTTGATGTCGGAGGCTTTCATGTCGACTTTCTCTTGAGAAGGTGGAGGAAATGGGAGAGGGGTGGCGAAGGATCGGATGGAGCGGCTCAGGCCGCGAGCCGGTCGCCGGGGGGGCGCATCAGCTCCAGCACCGCCGCCACCTCGGCCCCGGCCCATGCGGGCTCGGGCTCCTTTCGGCGCAGCAGAAGGTCGAGCAGGTCGTTGTCCGCCAGGTCCATCAGGGTTTCGATCGCCTGGGCCTGCGCCCGGGTCAGGCCAGCGCCATGCCGCTCGAAGAAGCGGGTGATGAAGATGTCGTTCTCCAGCAACCCGCGTCGGCAACGCCACTGCAGCCGGGCCAGGGCGCGCTCGTCGAGTCGTTCGTCGGATGCGCCCGGGGCTGGCTGCAGTTGCGGCATGGCGTGTCGTCTCCGTTGCTTCGTTCGGCCAGGATCAGATGGCGCGGCGCACCATCAGCTCCTTGATCTTGCCGATGGCCTTGGTGGGGTTCAGGTGCTTGGGGCACACGTCCACGCAGTTCATGATCGTGTGGCAGCGGAACAGGCGGTACGGATCTTCGAGGTTGTCGAGCCGCTCGCCAGTGGCTTCGTCACGGCTGTCGGCGATGAAGCGGTAGGCCTGCAGCAGGCCGGCCGGGCCGACGAACTTGTCGGGGTTCCACCAGAAGCTCGGGCAGCTGGTGGAGCAGCTCGCGCACAGGATGCACTCGTAGAGGCCGTTGAGCTCTTCACGCTCCTCGGGCGACTGCAGCCGCTCGCGCTCGGGGGCCAGGCCCTCGGTGATCAGGTACGGCTTGATCGAGTGGTACTGCTTGAAGAACTGGGTCATGTCCACGATCAGGTCGCGGATGACCGGCAGGCCCGGCAGCGGCTTGAGCACGATGGTGCCCTTGAGCGTGTTCATGTTGGTCAGACACGCCAGGCCGTTCTTGCCGTTGATGTTCATCGCATCCGAGCCGCAGACGCCTTCGCGGCAGGAGCGGCGGAAGGCGATGCTCGGATCCTGGGCCTTGAGCTTCACCAGGGCGTCCAGCAGCATGCGCTCGTGGCCGTCGAGCTCGATCTCGACGGTCTGCATGTAGGGCTTGGCGTCCTTGTCCGGGTCGTAGCGGTAGATCTGGAATGTGCGCTTCATGTCGGTGTCTCGTGGGGTTGCGGCGATGTCAGAACGTGCGGACCTTCGGCGGCACGCTGTCGACGGTCAGCGGCTTGAGGTTGACCGGCTTGTAGGTCAGGTTGTTGCCCGCGCTGTGCCACAGCGTGTGCTTCATCCATTCCTTGTCGTTGCGGCCCAGCGGGAACTCCGGATGGTCGGCCGGGTGCTCGTAGTCGTCCACCGTATGGGCGCCGCGGCATTCCTTGCGGGCAGCGGCCGAGACCATCGTGGCCTGGGCCACTTCGATCAGGTTGTCGACTTCAAGTGCTTCCATGCGCGCGGTGTTCCACACCATGGACTTGTCCTTCAGCGTCACCGAAGGCACACGGCTGCGCAGGTCGGCCACCTTGACCACGCCTTCGTCCATGCTGGCCTGGGTGCGGAACACGCCGGCGTGCTGCTGCATGGTGGCGCGGATGTCGTTGGCGATGTCCTGCGCATAGATGCCGTCATTCGAATCCTGCAGCTGGTTCAGGCGGGCCAGGGTGCGGTCGGCGCCGTCTGCGGGCAGCGGCTTGTGCTCGCCGCTGTTCTTGACGAAGTCGACGATGTGCTTGCCGGCCGACTTGCCGAAGACCAGCAGGTCCAGCAGGGAGTTGGTGCCCAGGCGGTTGGCGCCGTGCACCGACACGCAGGAGCATTCGCCCACGGCGTACAGGCCACCCACGACCTGGTTGTGCACGTCGCCGTTCTGCACCACCACCTGGCCATTGATGTTGGTCGGGATGCCGCCCATCTGGTAGTGGATGGTGGGCACGACCGGGATGGGCTCCTTGGTGATGTCCACGTTGGCGAAGTTGTGGCCGATCTCTTCCACCGAGGGCAGGCGCTTGCGGATGGTGTCGGCGCCCAGGTGGTCGAGCTTCATCAGGATGTAGTCCTTGTTGGGACCGCAACCGCGACCTTCCTTGATTTCCTGGTCCATCGAGCGCGAGACGAAGTCGCGCGGGGCCAGGTCCTTCAGGGTGGGCGCATAGCGCTCCATGAAGCGCTCGCCATTGCTGTTGAGCAGGATCGCGCCTTCACCGCGGCAGCCTTCGGTCAGCAGCACGCCCGCGCCGGCCACGCCGGTGGGGTGGAACTGCCAGAATTCCATGTCCTGCAGCGGGATGCCGGCGCGTGCCGCCATGCCCAGGCCGTCACCGGTGTTGATGAAGGCATTGGTGGAGGCCGCGAAGATGCGGCCCGCGCCGCCGGTGGCCAGCAGCACGGCCTTGGCCTGCAGCACGAACAGGTCGCCGGTTTCGAGCTCGATGGCCGTGACGCCCACCACGTCGCCGTCGGCGTCGCGGATCAGGTCCAGGGCCATCCATTCGACGAAGAAGTTCGTCTTGGCCTTCACGTTCTGCTGGTACAGCGTGTGCAGCATGGCGTGGCCGGTGCGGTCGGCCGCGGCGCAGGCGCGCTGCACGGGCTTCTCGCCGTAGTTGGCGGTGTGGCCGCCGAAGGGGCGCTGGTAGATCGTGCCGTCCGGGTTGCGGTCGAAGGGCATGCCGAAGTGCTCGAGCTCGATCACGACCTTCGGTGCTTCACGGCACATGAACTCGATGGCGTCCTGGTCGCCCAGCCAGTCGGAGCCCTTGATGGTGTCGTAGAAGTGATAGTGCCAGTTGTCCTCGGACATGTTGCCGAGCGACGCCGACACGCCGCCCTGCGCCGCCACGGTGTGCGAGCGGGTCGGGAAGACCTTGGACAGCGAGGCCACGTTCAGGCCGGCGCGCGAGAGTTCGAGCGCGGCACGCATGCCGGAGCCGCCGGCGCCGACGATGACGACGTCGAACTTGCGCGTCGCGATTTTTGCTTTGGTGTACGACATGGGCTCAGATCCTCCAGAGCACTTGAATCGCCCAGCCGGCACAACCCACGAGCCAGACGATGGTGAAGATTTGCATGAACAGACGGATGCCGACGGGCTGGACGTAGTCCATCCACACGTCGCGCATGCCCACCCATACGTGCCAGAGGAGCGCGGCGATCACTGCGAAGGTCAGGACCTTCATCCATTGAGGGGCAAAGATGCCTGCCCACTGGTCGTAGCCGACGGGGCCGCGGGTGAGGAGAACCTGCGCCAGGACGACGATGGTGAAGACCGCCATCAGCGCGCCGGTGACGCGTTGCGAGAGCCAGTCGCGCAGGCCGTAGTGCGCGCCGACGACGGTGCGCTTGGAGCCGTAATTCACTGCCATGGTGTTGTGTGCCTTCTTCTTGTGATCAGTACAGGCCGAACAGCTTGGCGCCGAGCGCCAGCGTCAGGAGGATGCTGATGGCCAGGACGACGATGGCGGAGGTCTTGCCGAACTCCTTGGTCACGGCCTCATGGCTCACGTCCATCCACAGGTGTCGCAGGCCGGCGCAGAAGTGGTGCAGGTAGCCCCAGATCAGGGCCAGGGCCACCAGCTTCAGGAACCACCCCGGCAAAAAACCAAGGCCGCTGTCGAAGGCGGCCTTGAAGCGGGCATAGGAGATTTCCGAAGAGACGGAGGTGTCGAACATCCAGATGATGAACGGCATCAACAGGAACATCAGCACGCCGCTGACACGGTGGAGGATGGACACGATGCCCGCCGGCGGAAGCCGGTAGCCCGTGAGATCCGTGACCACGTTGATGTTGCGGAATTCGCGGCGCGGCGGCCTGGTCTTGGAAGCTAGCTCTGTCATGGGGAGGTTCTTTCTGGGAGGTCGATAGGGCGACTCGTGTCAGGACGTTTATGCAGGCAACTCAAAATTCTATTGCAATGCACCATGTTGCATGGGCTGTCTCTGAAGCTTTCTGTCGCCTTGCTTCGTTGCTATATTTTTTGAAGCAACATCGTTTCTGCCCATCAGTGTCGGAGGGGGCCGCCGGCTAGCCGAGGTCATTGCGATAGTGGTGCGTGTCGGTGCGGTACAGGCCGCGGCGCAGCTCCATCGGCGCATCGTGATACGTGTGGGCGATGCGTTCCACCGAGAGCAGCGGCGTCTGCAGTGTCACCTGAAGCAGCGAAGCCTGCTCCGCATCGGGGAGAACGGCGCGCAGCTTTTCCTCTGCCCGCACCATGCGGACGCCGAACTCGGTCTCGAACATCTCGTACATGGGGCCGCGCCACTCGGCCAGGCGTTCCGCCGTGAGCCCCTTGAAGGGCGTGCCGGGCAGCCAGAGGTCTTCGAGGATCGTGGGAACGCCGGCATAGGCCAGCACCCGGCGCACCTGCAGCGCGGCGTCTCCCGCGCGCAAGGCCAGCGCCCGCGCCACCTCGGCGCTCGCGCGCACCCTTCGGCAGTCCACGATGGTGCGTTCGGCAGGCCCCTCGCTGGTGGGGCTGCCCTGGTCGGGCACCAGCTTGAGGAAGCGGTATTGCACCTGCTGCTCTGCATGAGTGGCGACGAAGGTGCCCTTGCCCTGCCGGCGGACCAGCAGGTTGTCGGCCGCCAGTTCGTCGATGGCCTTGCGCACCGTGCCCTGGCTCACGCGAAAGCGGGCGGCGAGTTCGATCTCGCTGGGGATGGGCTCGCCCGGCTTCCATTCCCCGGCCTGCAGACTCTGCAGGATCAATGCCCGGATCTGCTGGTACAGCGGGCTGAAGGAGGGGGTGCCGGCGTCCGCGGCGGGTGGGGAGGACATGAATGGGGTGGGCAGGGCGGCATCGCGAAGCGTGCCAAGTCCCACATCTTATATAAGACATAAGACGTGCGCCATGGAATCGGCCTAGAATGCGCGGTTGTTTCCTGCCCCGGGTCGATTGGCGGTGCCGGTCGACGTGCAGATGCCTGCAGGCAGGGCTCGCACGGCACGTTCCGTTTCCTTTCTCTTCGTCTGGAGTCTTCCCATGAGCAAAAAGCCCGTTCGCGTCGCCGTCACCGGCGCCGCCGGCCAAATCGGTTACGCCCTCCTGTTCCGCATCGCCTCGGGCGAGATGCTCGGCAAGGACCAGCCGGTCATCCTGCAGCTGCTGGAGATCCCCGACGAGAAGGCCCAGAAGGCGCTCAAGGGCGTGATCATGGAACTGGAAGACTGTGCCTTCCCGCTGCTGGCTGGCGTGATCCCCACCGGCGATCCGGAAGTCGCCTTCAAGGACGCCGACTACGCCCTGCTGGTGGGTGCGCGCCCCCGCGGTCCTGGCATGGAGCGCGCCGACCTGCTGGCCGCCAACGCCCAGATCTTCACCGCCCAAGGCAAGGCCCTGGACAAGGTCGCCAGCCGCGACGTCAAGGTGCTGGTGGTCGGCAACCCCGCCAACACCAACGCCTACATCGCCATGAAGAGCGCGCCCAGCCTGCCGCGCGAGAACTTCACCGCCATGCTGCGCCTGGACCACAACCGCGCCGCCAGCCAGATCGCCGCCAAGACCGGCGGCCAGGTCGGCGAGATCGAGAAGCTGACCGTGTGGGGCAACCATTCGCCCACCATGTACGCCGACTACCGTTTCGCCACCATCGGCGGCAAGTCGGTCAAGGACGCCATCAACGACCAGGTCTGGAACGCCGACGTGTTCCTGCCCACCGTGGGCAAGCGCGGCGCCGCCATCATCGATGCGCGCGGTCTGTCGTCGGCCGCCTCGGCCGCCAACGCCGCCATCGACCACATGCGCGACTGGGCCCTGGGCTCGCAGGGCAAGTGGGTCACCATGGGCGTGCCCTCCAACGGCGAATACGGCATTCCCAAGGACGTGATCTTCGGCTTCCCGGTCACCACCGAGAACGGCAAGTACAAGATCGTCGAAGGCCTCGAAATCGACGCTTTCTCGCAGGAGCGCATCAACAAGACCCTGGCCGAACTGCAGGGCGAGCAGGACGGCGTCAAGCACCTGCTCTGAGGCCTTCCGAGGCCACGCGCGTTCCGGCCGGCTCGGCCGGGCGCGCGGCGGGAAGGGGTTCCAGTCGCCTCGCGAACCTTCTTTCCGACGGCCCGGGAACGCGGGGCCCGTTTTCCAACTCTTTCTCAGACATCATGGATTGGGATCCCGCGCTGTACCGCCGCTACGAGGATGAGCGGACCCGCCCGGCCGCCGAGTTGCTGGCCCGGGTGCCATTGGCGTCGGCGCGGCGGGTGGTCGACCTGGGCTGCGGGCCGGGCAATTCCACCGAGCTGCTGGTGCGGCGCTTCCCGGCTGCCGAGGTGATCGGCGTCGACAACGCCGAGGCCATGATCGTCGCCGCGCGCCAGCGCTTGCCGCAGTCCCGCTTCGAACTGGGTGACATCGGCACTTGGCAGCCTGCAGGCGATGCCCCCGATCTCATCTATGCCAATGCCGCCCTGCAGTGGGTGCCGGGCCACGAGGAGCTGCTGCCGCGGCTCTTTTCGTTGCTGGCACCGGGCGGCGTGCTGGCCATCCAGATGCCCGACAACCGCCAGGAGCCCACGCATCGTCTGATGCGCGAGCTGGCCGGTCGTGCGCCCTGGGCCGCGCACATCGGCGATGCCGACCGTGTGAGAACCGAATTGCTGACGATCGGCGGCTACTACGACCTGCTCGCGCCCGGGGCGGCCGACGTGGACGTCTGGCACACGGTCTATCAGCACCGCATGGCTTCGGCGGGCGCCATCGTCGAATGGGTCAGCGGCACCGGACTGCGGCCGTTTCTCGATCCGCTTCCGGCAGAGCTGCGTGCCAGCTACCTGAAGGCCTACGAGCAGGGCGTCGACGCCGCCTATCCGGTGCGCTCCGACGGCCGCCGTCTGCTGGCTTTCCCGCGCATGTTCATCGTGGCGCGCCGTCCCGCATGAGTGCCGATTCCATCGCCGTACGACGCTCGGCCCACCCGGCGGAGGTGCTGCTCGGCGCCCAGGCCGGCGCCGTCGCGCTGCCGGTGTGCGACCACTACAGCGGCGTCGAGGCCCGCATGCGTAAGAGCCTGGCGCTGCAGGCCGAGATGGCGGCCGAGTTCGGGGCCTGCGTCTTCGACGTCACGCTCGACTGCGAGGACGGCGCTCCCGTCGGTGGCGAAGCGGACCATGCCCGGCTCGTCGTCGAATTGGCCCGCAACGCAGCTGAGGGCATGCGCGTGGGCGCTCGGGTTCATCCGGTCGACCACCCCGCGTTCGAGGCCGATGTCGACACCATTGCCGGCCAGGCCGGCGATCGCCTGGCCTACCTGATGGTCCCGAAGGTGGAGCGGCCGGCCGACGTGGTGCGCGCCGTGGCCGCTCTGGATGCAACCGGCGCCACCAGCTTGCCCCTGCACGTGCTCATCGAGTCGCCGCTGGCGGTGCACCATGCCTTCGACATCGCGGCGCATCCTCGGGTGCAGTCGCTCAGTTTCGGCCTGATGGACTTCGTCTCGGCCCATGCCGGTGCCATCCCGGCGGAGGGCATGGGCGCGCAGGGCCAGTTCTCGCACCCGCTGGTCGTCCGCGCCAAGCTGGCCATCGCGAGTGCCGCGCACGCCTTTGGCAAGGTCCCGTCCCATTGCGTCGTGACCGAGTTCAACGATGCGCAGGCCATGAAGAGCGCCGCGCGCCGGGCGGCGCGGGAGTTCGGCTACACGCGGATGTGGAGCATCCATCCGAACCAGATCCGTCCCATCCTCGAGGCCTTCGCGCCGGACCAGGATCAGATTCAAATTGCTACACAAATAATAGCTTCAGCACAAGAAGCAGATTGGGCGCCCATCAGCTTTGATGGCACATTGCACGACCGCGCGAGCTACCGCCACTTCTGGCAGGTGCTGATGCGCGCACACGCCACCGGACGCACGTTGCCGGACCAAGCCGCCGGCTGGTTTGCGACGGACGACGCGTCCACCTGAACTCCGCCATCCAAGGAAGGTTCCTCTCACCATGAACAAGACCCTCGCGTTCATCACCGCTGCTGCGCTCGCGCTGCCGCTTTCCGCGCTGGCCCAGACCAGCGGTACCGCCGACAAGGCCGCCACCAAGGCCAAGCCTGCCGCCAAGGCCGCGTCCAAGGACAAGGTCGTGCACGTCAAGGGCAAACAGCACCTCAAGGCCAGCGCCGTCAAGGCGGTGGAAGAGACCACGCCCGTCGCCGACGATGCGGTGCTCACCGACAACGACATCGAAGTCGCCAAGCGCGTCTTCACCGGCAAGATCCAGTGCGAACTGGGTGCCGACGTGACCGTCACGGCCGACGAAGCCAAGCCCGGCTTCTTCACCGTCAGCACCAAGGGCGCCAAGTACCGCATGCACCCGGTCGAAAGCCGCACCGGCGCCATCCGCCTGGAAGACAGCCGCGCGGGCGCCATGTGGCTGCAGCTGGGCAACAAGTCCATGCTGATGAACCAGAAGCAGGGCGTGCGCATGGCCGATGAATGCCAGGCGGCCGCGCAGGTGGCCTTTGCCGAAGAGATGAAGAAGAACCCGCCCAAGGCGCTGTTCGAAGGCGCCGACGCGCCCAAGAAATAACCCACAGCCTGACTGGCCACCGGCGCGGCTCTTGCTTGAAGCCCAGCGCCGTGGCCACCGTCGGCGCGCAGGCCCTGGGAGGGCTCGAACCCCTGCGGCTGCCGGCGTTAATGGATGCTGTCCGAACGTTTTCCGGAGAAAAGAAAGATGTTGCAAGCCTACGTTGACCATGTCGCCGAGCGCGCCGCGCTGGGCATCCCCCCGCTTCCCCTGTCGGCCAAGCAGACCAGCGAAGTCATCGAACTTCTGAAGTCCGCCACCGCCAAGGATGGCGAATTCCTTCTGAACCTGCTGACCTATCGCGTGCCTGCCGGCGTGGACGACGCGGCCAAGGTCAAGGCCAGCTACCTCGCGGCTATCGCCCATGGCACCGAGAAGAACGCGCTCATCGGTCGTGCGCACGCCACCGAGCTGCTGGGCACCATGCTGGGCGGCTACAACATCGGCCCGCTGATCGACCTGCTCAAGGACGCCGAAGTCGGCGCCGTGGCGGCCGAAGGCCTCAAGAAGACGCTGCTGATGTTCGACCAGTTTCACGACGTCAAGGAACTGGCCGATGCCGGCAACGCCAACGCCAAGGCGGTGCTGCAGAGCTGGGCCGACGCGGAGTGGTTCACCAGCCGCCCGGAAGTGCCCCAGAGCATCACCTTCACGGTCTTCAAGGTGCCCGGCGAGACCAACACCGACGACCTGTCGCCGGCCCCCGACGCCACCACCCGCCCCGACATTCCGATGCACGCCCTGGCGATGCTGAAGAACAAGCGCGAGGGCGCGCCCTTCGAGCCCGAGGAAGACGGCAAGCGCGGCCCGGTCAAGTTCATCCAGGACCTGGTGGCCCGCGGCCTGCCCGTGGCCTATGTGGGTGACGTGGTCGGCACCGGTTCGTCGCGCAAGTCGGCGACCAACAGCGTGCTGTGGTGGACCGGCGAGGACATCCCCTACATCCCGAACAAGAAGTTCGGCGGCATCTGCCTGGGCACGAAGATCGCCCCGATCTTCTACAACACCATGGAAGACGCCGGCTCCCTGCCCATCGAGCTGGACGTGAGCCAGATGAACATGGGCGACACCGTCGAACTGCGCCCCTACGAAGGCAAGGCGCTGAAGGACGGTCAGGTCATCGCCGAGTTCCAGGTCAAGAGCGACGTGCTGTTCGACGAAGTGCGCGCTGGTGGCCGCATTCCGCTGATCATCGGCCGAGGCCTGACGGCCAAGGCGCGCGAGGCCCTGGGCCTGCCGACCTCTACGCTGTTCCGCCTGCCCAAGGCACCGGTCGACACCGGCAAGGGCTTCTCGCTGGCCCAGAAGATGGTCGGCCGCGCCTGCGGCCTGCCCGAAGGCCAGGGCATCCGCCCGGGCACCTACTGCGAGCCCAAGATGACTTCGGTCGGCTCCCAGGACACGACCGGCCCGATGACCCGCGACGAGCTGAAGGACCTGGCCTGCTTGGGCTTCTCGGCCGACCTGGTCATGCAGTCCTTCTGCCACACGGCCGCCTACCCCAAGAAGGTGGACGTGAAGATGCACCACGAACTGCCGGACTTCATCAGCACCCGCGGCGGCATCTCGCTGCGCCCGGGCGACGGCGTGATCCACAGCTGGCTCAATCGCCTGCTGACGCCCGATACCGTCGGCACCGGCGGCGATTCGCACACGCGCTTCCCGATCGGCATCAGCTTCCCGGCCGGCTCCGGCCTGGTCGCCTTCGCGGCCGCCACCGGCGTGATGCCGCTGGACATGCCCGAGTCGGTGCTGGTGCGCTTCAAGGGCAAGATGCAGCCCGGCGTCACGCTGCGCGACCTGGTCAACGCCATTCCGCTCTACGCCATCAAACAGGGCCTGCTGACGGTCGAGAAGAAGGGCAAGAAGAACATCTTCTCCGGCCGCATCCTCGAAATCGAGGGCCTGCCCGAGCTGAAGGTGGAGCAGGCCTTCGAGCTGTCCGACGCCAGCGCCGAGCGCTCGGCCGCCGGTTGCACGGTGCACCTGAACAAGGAACCGATCATCGAGTACATCAACAGCAACATCACGCTGATGAAGTGGATGATTGCCGAGGGCTACCAGGACGCCCGCACGCTGCAGCGCCGCATCGATGCGCAGGAAGCCTGGCTGAAGGATCCGCAGCTGCTCAAGGCCGATGCCGATGCCGAGTACGCCGCCGTGATCGAGATCGACCTGGCCGACATCCACGAGCCCATCGTGGCCTGCCCGAACGACCCGGACGACGTGAAGACGCTGTCCGACGTCGCCGGCGCCAAGATCGATGAGGTGTTCATCGGCTCGTGCATGACCAACATCGGCCACTTCCGCGCGGCTTCCAAGCTGCTGGAAGGCAAGCGCGACATCCCGGTCAAGCTGTGGATCGCACCGCCGACCAAGATGGACGCGCAGCAGCTGACGGAGGAAGGTCACTACGG
This sequence comes from Pseudacidovorax intermedius, assembly GCF_003350475.1. GTDB lineage: Bacteria > Pseudomonadota > Gammaproteobacteria > Burkholderiales > Burkholderiaceae_C > Xenophilus > Xenophilus intermedius. Next base: position 73,376 of record NZ_QQAV01000003.1, on the reverse strand, counting down.
CGTGTTCGGCAATGCCGGTGCACGCACCGAAATGCCGGGCTGCTCGTTGTGCATGGGTAACCAGGCGCAGGTGCGCGAAGGCGCGACGGTGATGTCCACCAGCACCCGCAACTTCCCCAACCGGCTGGGCAAGAACACCAACGTGTACCTGGGTTCGGCGGAACTGGCCTCCATCTGCTCCAAACTCGGCCGCATCCCGACCAAGGACGAGTACATGGCGGACATTGGCGTCATCAACCAGAACGGCGACAAGATCTACCAGTACCTGAACTTCGACAAGATCGAGGACTACAAGGAAGTGGCCGACGGCGTCGCTGCCTGATACTGATCGCCGGCTTTACTTAGCCGGCGCATCGCCAATGCAAGGGCCCGCCTTTCGGCGGGCCCTTTTTCGTTCGGCCGGGGGGCCGCGCAACTGCAGCATCGCGGTCGTTCCGTCAAAGCCCCGGTGCGCCGCGCAGAGGCGCGGTAGTGGGATCAGAGGTCCAGCTTCTTGTGCTCGCCCATCGACGGCGGCGCCTTGCCTCCCATGGCAGCGCGCGCGATCTTGAGCAGCTGCGTGACCTTGCTCTCGGTCACATCCCAGTACTCGGCTGCTTCGATGCCCACGGCCAGCAGGCCCAGGTTGGGATCGTCGACGCCCTTGGGGAACCAGGCCTCGGCGACCTTGTTGAAGAGCTCGCGCTTCATGGTCTCGTCATTCGAGAGCACGGCCCGGCCGGCCACCGACACATAGCTGTCGTCGTCCGGATTGGCGTAGGCCACGTTCACGACCGGATCGTTGGCGACATGGCGGGCAATCTCGCCATCGAGCGGGATGAAGAAGTACAGCGTGGCGTTCTCGTCCACCGAGCGGTTCTGCGTGGTCAGCGGGTGGCTGTGCAGCAGGCCATCGCCGTGGCGGTGCGTGAGCATGCCGAAACGCGTGTCCTTGATCAGCTCCCAGAGCTTGGCATGGTCGTCGGTGTGAGTCATGGCGAACTTCCTTTTCCTTCTGATGGGTGGGTGAGGCGGCGCGTCATGTGAACGCGTGCCAAGCACCGTAGAAGCCCTCCTTGGGGGCGCCTGACGCCTGCAGGCGCGTCCGCCTGTCAGCGCATGCCGACCCCGTTCGACGGCGATGCGTCGGTGGCCAGGGCGGCGAGCGCCGCCGAGGTGGCCGCGTCGGCCGGGAAGAAGGATTCGACGGCCAGGTCCTGAAGCGTGATGTCCACTGGTGTACCGAAGACGGTGGTGGTGCTGATGAGATTGAGCACCGCCCCGCCGTGGCGAAGGCACAAGGGGACGGCGATACCGGCGAGATCGCCATCGGTCGCGGCCCCATCGCGGGTCGCCGGCAGGGCGTAGCCGGACAAATCCTGGTGCAGCGCCTGCAGCACCGGATCGCCGGTGGCACCGATCTGCTGGGCCAGGCGCTCCAGCAGGTGCGCCCGCCAGGCGCGCAGGTTGGTGATGCGCGGCGCCAGGCCCTGGGGATGCAGGCTCAGGCGCAGCACGTTGACCGGCGCTGCCAGCAGAAAGGGCGCGACGCCTTTGAGCAGCCGCGGTACGAGCGCATTGGCCGCGACCAGTTGCCAGTGGCGGTCCACGGCCAGTGCGGGGTAGGGCTCGTGGGCCTGCAGCAGACGGTCGACGGCCTGGCGGGCCATGGCCAGGGCGGGGTCGTCGATGGGCCGTTCGCGGTACATCGGCGCATAGCCGGCGGACACCAGCCATCGGTTGCGTTCGCGCAGGGGCACTGAGAGCCGCTCGGCCAGCCGCAGCACCATGTCGCGGCTGGGCAGGGCGCGGCCGGTTTCGACACAGCTGAGGTGGCGCGTGGAGATGTCGGCGTCGTGGGCCAGGTCGAGCTGGCTCATTCGCCTCTGCTGGCGCCAGTGGCGCAGATGGGCGCCGAAGGACGCGTCGCTGCCCGGCGGCGGGGAGGAGTCGGGGTGGGGACTGGCGGACATGCGGCCATTCTGGCGGTCCCCTGCGCGGCCGGACCATGACCCGCCAGGTCATGGCCGCGGTGCAGCGGCGGCGGGAGGATGCGTTCGACGGGGTGCCCCCGGCCCCCGTCGATTCCATCCACCCTGCAAGGAGTTGCCATGTCCCCGATCCTGACCTCGCCCCGTTTTCTTTCCCGCGTGATGGCGCTGGATGCCGCGTCCTGCCTGCTCACGGGCGCCATCCAGTGCGCAGCGACCGCGCCGCTGTCCGCGCTGACCGGCCTGCCTTCGGCGCTGCTTGGCTACAGCGGCCTGTTCCTGCTGGTCTATGCCGCCGCGGCGGCGTGGATGGCCAGCCGCGCTGTGTCGCCCCGCGTCCTCATTGCCCTGGTGGCCATCGGCAATCTTGGCTGGGCCCTGGGATGCCTGGTCCTGCTTGCCGGGGGCCGCCTGCAGCCTACGGCGCTCGGCGCGGCCTGGTTGGGGTTGCAGGCCGTGGTGGTGCTGGCACTGGCTGCTGCGCAATGGGCCGGCCTGCGCGCCACGTCGCCCCGCTGCCGGCCCGTGATGCAAGCCTGAGCGCCTCGGTAGGAGGGGCACCCCGCTGACGTCCAGTGCCTTCAAAGCCTGCTATCTTGCTCGTTGGTTCGAACAAGAAGGATGCTTTCCATGGCCGACGCTGCTCCTGCCCACGTCTTTGCTTCCGCCCTCAAGACCTTCAAGACGGCCTCTGGCCGACAAGGCAAATATTGGTCGCTGCCCGAGCTGACCAAGAGATTCCCCAATATCGCCAAGCTGCCGGTGTCGATCCGCATCGTGCTGGAGTCGGTGCTGCGCAACTGCGATGGCCAGAAGGTCGCCGCGGAGCATGTGGAGCAACTGGCCAACTGGCAGCCCACTGCCGAGCGCACGGAGGAGATTCCCTTCGTCGTGACGCGTGTGGTGCTGCAGGACTTCACCGGCGTGCCGCTGTTGGCCGACCTGGCCGCCATGCGCAGCACCGCCAAGCGCCTCGACAAGTCGCCCAAGACCATCGAGCCGCTGGTTCCCGTGGACCTGGTGGTCGACCACTCGGTGATGGTGGACCATTACGGCACGCCTCAGGCGCTGGACCTGAACATGAAGCTGGAGTTCTCCCGCAATAAGGAGCGCTACCAGTTCATGAAATGGGGCATGCAGGCCTTCGACACCTTCGGCGTCACGCCGCCGGGCTTCGGCATCGTGCACCAGGTGAATCTGGAGTACCTGGCGCGGGGCGTCTACAAGGCGGCCGACGACAAGGCCGACGTCCCCACCTGGTACCCGGATTCGCTGGTGGGCACCGACAGCCACACGACCATGATCAACGGCGTGGGCGTGGTCGGATGGGGCGTGGGCGGCATCGAGGCCGAGGCTGCCATGCTGGGCCAGCCCGTGTACTTCCTGACGCCCGACGTGGTGGGCTTCGAGCTCACCGGCCAGCTGCGCGAAGGCGTCACGGCCACCGACCTGGTGCTCTACGTCACGCAGATCCTGCGGCAGGAGAAGGTGGTCGGCAAGTTCGTCGAATTCTTCGGCCCGGGCGCCGCGTCCATCCCGGTGCCGGACCGCGCGACGATCGGCAACATGGCGCCCGAATACGGCGCCACCATGGGCTTCTTCCCGGTGGACGAGAAGACCATCGCCTACTTCCGCGGCACCGGCCGCACGGACGAGGAAATCGAGCGCCTGGAGGCCTACTACAAGGCCCAGGGCCTGTTCGGCATGCCCGCCCCGGGCGCGCTGAACTACACCAAGACCGTCAAGCTGGACCTGTCGACCGTCACGCCCAGCCTGGCCGGCCCCAAGCGCCCGCAGGACCGCATCGACCTGGGCCACCTGTCCGGCCGCTTCACCGAGCTCTACAGCAAGCCCAACGAGGCCAACGGCTTCAACCAGCCGGCCGACAAGCTGGCGGTGCGCCACGACATCGCGCTCGACGGCAAGAAGGTCTCCATCGGCAACGGCGACGTGCTGATCGCCGCCATCACCTCCTGCACCAACACCTCCAACCCTAGCGTGCTGCTGGCGGCCGGCCTGCTGGCCAAGAAGGCGGTGGAGGCGGGCCTGACGGTCAAGCCGCACGTCAAGACCTCGCTGGCGCCCGGCTCGCGCATCGTGACCGACTACCTGCAGAAGACGAAGCTGCTGCCCTATCTGGAGAAGCTGGGCTTCTACCTGGCCGGCTACGGCTGCACCACCTGCATCGGCAATGCCGGCGACCTGGCGCCGGAGATCAACGACGTCATCACCGGCAACGACCTGGTGTGCGCGGCCGTGCTGTCGGGCAACCGCAATTTCGAGGCGCGCATCCACCCGAACCTGAAGGCCAATTTCCTGGCCTCGCCGCCGCTGGTGGTGGCCTTCGCCATCGCCGGCAATGTGACGGTGGACCTGATGACCCAGCCCGTGGGCAAGGGCACGGGCGGCAAGGACGTGTACCTGGGCGACATCTGGCCCAGCGCCTCCGAGGTGGACGAGCTGCTGCGCTTCGCCATGGACGCGCAGGCCTTCCGCCGCAACTACGAGCAGATCGCCGCCAACCCGGGCGAGCTGTGGAACAGCATCAAGGGCGTGCAGGGCGAGGTCTACGACTGGCCGACGTCCACCTATATCGCCGAGCCCCCCTTCTTCGAGGGCTTCGGCATGCAGCCGAAGGCGACGGAGGCGGGCGTGACCGGCGCGCGCGTGATGGCGCTCTTCGGCGACTCGATCACCACCGACCACATCTCGCCGGCCGGTTCCATCAAGGAAAGCTCGCCCGCCGGCCAGTGGCTCAAGGCGCACGGCGTGGGCAAGGCCGACTTCAACAGCTACGGCTCGCGCCGCGGCAACCACGAGGTGATGATGCGCGGCACCTTCGCCAACGTACGCATCAAGAACCTGATGCTGCCGGCCGGCGCCGACGGCTCGCGGGAGGAGGGCGGCCTGACGCTGTTCCAGCCGGGCGGCGAAAAGATGTACATCTACGACGCCGCAATGAAGTACATCGAACAGGGCGTGCCGACGGTGATCTTCGCCGGCGAGGAATACGGCACCGGCTCCAGCCGCGACTGGGCCGCCAAGGGCACGCAGCTGCTGGGCATCAAGGCCGTGGTGGCCCGCAGCTTCGAGCGCATCCACCGCGCCAACCTGGTCGGCATGGGCGTGCTGCCGCTGCAGTTCCTGGGCAGCGATTCCTGGCAGGGGCTCAACCTCAAGGGTGACGAGAAGATCGACGTGGTCATCCCTGGCGAACTCAAGCCCCAGCGCGAGGACGTCAAGCTGGTGATCGAGCGCGCCAACGGGAGCCGCCAGGAAGTGACCGTGCGCCTGCGCATCGACACGCCCATCGAGGTCGAGTACTACAAGCACGGCGGCATCCTGCCCTTCGTGCTGCGGCAACTGCTGCAGGGCTGAAGCGCCCGGCCGCTGCGTCCGATTGGACGCGGTCCCGGTGCCAGCAAGGCCGCGGAACGGTGAGCGCCGGTCCGCGGCCTTTGTTTTGCGCGGCCGGCTTCGGCCAGCATTGCCGAATGGCAACACGGTTTCTGATCTCGGGGGTCCTGCTTGCAATTGAAAATTGTTAGCATCTAGCTTTTGCCAGAGAGAGCTTCGCCTTGCGGCGGGGCCCATTGCTTCCGTGTCCACCTCTGCCTCGCGCGCACCGGCCGCCTTTCTGCCGCTCGACCAACTGCCCGACCGCCAATGGGCGACCGTGATGGATGTTGCTCGCGGCGAAGCCGCGGACGACCGCGACCTGGCGCTGCGCCTGACCGAAATCGGCTTCGTCCCCGGCGAGCGCGTCTGCGTGGTGGCCAGTGGTCACCCCGGCCGTGAGCCGCTGGCCGTGCGCCTGGGTCACACCACCTTCGCCCTGCGTCGCTATGAGGCCGCACTGATCCACGTCGTACCCGCGGAGGCCGCCCATGGCTGAGGCGAGCATCGCGTTCCAGTCGCCGAACCCGCCGCGCCGCGTCGCGCTGCTGGGCAATCCCAACTGCGGCAAGACGGCCCTGTTCAATCTGTTGACGGGCAGCCGCCAGAAGGTGGCCAACTATGCCGGCGTGACCGTCGAGCGCAAGGAAGGCGAACTGCGCACCCCCGGTGGCCGCCACGTGGCGGTGCTCGACCTGCCGGGTGCCTACAGCCTCAATGCCCTGTCGGCCGACGAGGCGGTGACGCGCGACGTGGTCACGGGCCGTCGCGACCAACTGCCCGACCTGCTGGTCTGCGTGACCGACGCCACCAACCTGCGGCTGAACCTGCGGCTGGTGCTTGAAGCCAAGCGCCTGGGCGTGCCGATGGTGGTGGCGCTGAACATGACCGACATGGCCGAGCGCCAGGGCATCCGGGTGGACACCGACATCCTGTCGCGCGAGCTGGGCATCCCGGTGATCCGCACCGTGGGCGTGCGCCGGCACGGCGCCACCGAGCTGCTGGCTGCGCTCGACGCGCCGGTGCCGGCCGCGTCGCCGCTGCCCTGGGAAGCACCGTCCATGGACGACGTGCTGGCCTCGCACAGGGAGGTGCGCCGCATCCTCGACCTCGCGGTGCAGACGCCGCAGGGCAGCCTGGCCACCAGCGACCGCATCGACCGCGTGGTGCTGCATCCTGTGTGGGGCATGCTGGTGCTGGCCGTGACGCTGTTCCTGATGTTCCAGGCGGTGTTCAGCTGGGCGGCGGTGCCCATGGACGCCATCAAGGCCGGCACCGACGCAATCGGTGGCTGGGTGCAAGAAGTGATGGCCGAAGGCCCGCTGCGCAGCCTTCTGGTCGATGGCGTGGTGGCGGGCGTGGGCGGCGTGCTGGTCTTCCTGCCGCAGATCCTGATCCTGTTCCTCTTCATCCTGGCGCTGGAGGACTCGGGCTACCTGCCGCGTGCGGCCTTCCTGCTGGACCGGGTGATGGGCACCGTGGGCCTGTCGGGCCGCTCCTTCATTCCGCTGCTGTCCAGCTTCGCCTGCGCCATCCCCGGCATCATGGCCACGCGCACCATCAGCAACTGGCGCGACCGGCTGACCACCATCCTGATCGCGCCGCTGATGACCTGCTCGGCCCGGCTGCCGGTGTATGCGCTGCTGATCGGCGCCTTCATCCCGCAGCGCGAGGTGCTGGGCATCTTCAACCTGCAGGGCGTGGTGCTGTTCCTGCTGTATGTCTTCGGCATCGTCTCGGCCATGGCCGTGGCCTGGGTGCTCAAGCGCCTGCGCACGCAGCAGGGCCATTCGCCGCTGCTGATGGAACTGCCGGCCTACCGCTGGCCCAACCTGCGCAACCTGTTGCTGGGCCTGTGGGAGCGGGCATGGATCTTCCTGCGCCGCGTGGGCACCATCATCCTCACGCTGACCATCCTGCTGTGGTTCCTGTCGAGCTATCCGGCGCCGCCCGCTGGCGCCACAGGCCCGGCCATCGAGTACAGCTTCGCCGGCCGGCTGGGCCAGTTGCTGGAGTACATCTTTGCGCCCATCGGCTTCAACTGGCAGATCTCCATCGCCCTCGTGCCCGGCATGGCCGCCCGCGAGGTGGCGGTGGGGGCGCTGGGCACGGTGTACGCGCTCTCGGCTTCCGGCGAAGAGGTGGCGGGCGCGTTGGAGCCGCTGATCGCCGGCAGCTGGTCGCTGGCGACCGCCCTGTCGTTGCTGGTGTGGTTCGTGTTCGCGCCGCAGTGCATCTCGACGCTGGCCACCGTGAAGCGCGAGACCAACAGCTGGAAGCAGGTCTTCATCATGACCGGCTATCTGTTCGGGCTGGCCTACGTGGCCTGCTTCATCACCTACCGCGTCGCGCTGGCCCTGGGGGCCGGCTGACGCTCCTTTGTTGCGGAGATCGCTGCCATGCAAAACGCCGTCGTTGCCCTGATCGTCCTCGTGGCCGCCGTCTATGCCGCCTGGCACTGGATGCCGGCCGGCTGGCGGCGCTCGCTCGCGCCGCGCATGGCGCGCTGGATGGCGCGCAGCGGCCTAGTGCGCGAGGAGCGCGAGGCGAAGGTGGCCCGCTCTCTGGGCCAGGCGGGCGGCTGCGGTTCCTGCGACAGCTGCGGCACCTGCGGCCCGACGCCGGTCGGGGGCCGCGACGGCGCCTCGTCCTCGGCACGCCGCTGATCCAGCGCAGCCCGGCCGGCGCGGTCGGGCCGAGAATCGTGGACTTTTTGGGATCCACGAGCGCATGCGCATCCATTCCCTCATCGTCGGCGGAGGCATCGGCGGCCTGGCCGCCGCCCTGGCCCTGGCGCGGGCCGGCCGCACGGCAGACCTGATGGAGCAGGCGCCCGCCTTCAGCGAGGTGGGCGCGGGCATCCAGCTGGGACCGAACGTCGTCCGGAGGCTGCGCGCTCTGGGGCTGGGCGAGGCATTGAATGGCATCGTGGCCCATCCCGAGCGGCTGTGCGTGTCATCTGCGCTGAACGGCGGCCGCATCGCCACCATGCCCCTTGCAGGCGCCATGGAGCAGCGCTACGGCGCGCCGTACTTCACGGTCCATCGCGCCGATCTGCACGGCCTGCTGCTGGAGGCCGTGCGCGCGCAGGCCGAGGGCGCCGTGATGCTCAGCACGGGCGCGCGCATCGAGCGCCTGTCCACCCGCGGCGACGAATTCGTCTGCGCCGCCACCGACGATGGCCGCGCCTGGGAAGGCGATGCGCTCGTCGGCGCCGATGGCGTGTGGGGCCGTGTCCGTCCTCACATCTGGCCCGATGCAGCACCGGCCCGGCCGACCGGGCACATGGCCTTTCGAGCGCTCCTGAAGCAGGACATCTTGCCCGCGGCACTGCGCAGCCGGCAGGTGGATGTCTGGCTGGCGCCGCGACTGCATGCCGTGGCCTATCCGGTGCGCGGCGGCGAATGGCTCAATCTGGTGGTGCTGGTCGAATCAGCGCCGGACGAGGCCGCTGCCGATGCGCGCGATTGGGACCAGGCCGCCAGCCGCGCTGCACTCGACCGTGCCACCGGCCATGTCGGCCAGCCGCTGCGGGCGCTGCTCGATGCCGTTCCGGCGTGGCGAGCCTGGACGTTGTGCGACCGGACGCCGCTGACCGGTCCGCAGGAGATGGTCGACGGGCGCGTGGCGCTGCTGGGCGATGCGGCGCACCCGATGCTGCCCTACCTGGCGCAGGGTGCCGGCATGGCGATCGAGGACGCCGTGGCGCTGGCTCAGCAGCTCGGTGGCTGCACGCCAGCCCAGGTGCCTCAGGCCCTGGTGCGCTATGCGCAGGCGCGCTGGGCGCGTGATGCGCAGGTCCAGGCCCGCGCGCGGCGCAATGGGCGGATATTCCATCTGGGTGGCCCGGCACGCTGGGGCCGTGACATGGCGATGCGCTTGGCCGGTCCGGCCCTGATGGATCAGCCCTGGCTGTACGCCGGATGAGGCGCCGTGCGGGCCCGCAAGGTCACCCGCGACCGAATGAATCTGGCCAAGCGTCAAGCATCGAACGGCCGCGGAGCAGGCCACGCCAGGGCACCCGAGGAACTGGCTTCGCCAGGCTTCTGAGTGCGCCCCCCTCCAAGCCGAAGGCGACAGAGAGGGGGGAGCCGCGAAGCGGCATGGGGGGGCTCAAAGTTCTGTTCTCAGCGCCCAGAGTTCCGGGAACAGCACCACGTCCAGCATCTTGCGCAGGTAACTCACGCCACCGGTGCCGCCGGTGCCGCGCTTGAAGCCGATCACCCGTTCCACCGTCGTCACGTGGCGGAAGCGCCAGAGGCGGAACGCATCCTCGATGTCGGTGAGCTTTTCGCCCAGCTGGTACAGGTCCCAGTGCGCCTTCGGATCGCGGTAGACCGTGAGCCAGGCCTGCTTGACGCCTTCGCTGGCGGCATAGGGCTGCGTCCAGTCGCGCTCTAGCTTGTCGGCCGGAATGGCGATGCCTTCGCGGGCCATCAGCCGCAGCGTCTCGTCGTACAGCGAAGGCCGGCGCCATGCCGCGTCCACCATCGACAGCAGGTGCGGGCGATGGGCATGCGGCTTGAGCATGGCGGCATTCTTGTTGCCCAGCGCGAACTCGATGCAGCGGTACTGGGCGCTCTGAAAGCCGCTGGAGTTGGCCAGGTAGGGCCGCATGGCGGTGTACTCGGGCGGCGTCATGGTCGAGAGCACGGTCCAGGCGCCCACCAGCTGCTCCATGATGCGCGTGACCCGCGCCAGCATCTTGAAGGCCTCGGGCTTGGTGTTCTCGCTTGGGTTGGCGATGGCGGCGGTGGCGGCCGTCAACTCGTGCAGCATCAGCTTCATCCACAGCTCGCTGGTCTGGTGCTGCACGATGAACAGCATCTCGTCATGCGCGGGCGACAGCGGATGCTGGGCGCCCAGGATCTCGTCCAGATGCAGGTAGTCGCCGTAGCTCATCGACTGGCTGAAGTCGAGCTGGGCTTTTTCTTCGTGGACGATCTGTTCGGGCAGCGCTCCGCCCTCCGCCTGGCCGGCGGATGTCGAGGAATTCATCGCAAGGCTCCTGGGGAGGGTGGGTTCAGTCCAGCACGGCGGCCATGGCCTGGGCGACGTAGGCCACGTTCTTGGTCGACAGGCCGGCGATGCACATTCGGCCCGAGCGCACCAGGTACACCGCATGCTCTTCGCGCAGGCGGTCCACCTGCTCGGGCGTGAGGCCGGTATAGCTGAACATGCCGCGCTGGGTCAGGAAGTAGCCGAAGTCGCGACCGGGCAGGCGGTCGGCCAGCGTGGCATGCAGGGCCTCGCGCATGGCCTTGATGCGGCCCCGCATCTCGGCGAGCTCGGCGTCCCACTGGGCGTAGAGCTCGGGCGTGCTCAGTACGCGCGTCACGATGCGCGCGCCGTGCGTCGGCGGGCTGGAATAGTTGGCGCGCACCGAACTCTTGAGCTGGCCCAGCACCCGGCCGGCTTCCTCGGCCGAGCCGCACACCACCGACAGGCCGCCGCAGCGCTCGCCATACAGCGAGAAGCTCTTGGAGAAGGAGTTGGCCAGGAAGAAGCGCACGCCCGCATCGGCCAGCGCGCGCGGCGCGAAGGCGTCCTCGACCAGACCGTCGCCGAAGCCCTGGTAGGCCATGTCCACATAGGGAATCAGGCCGCGCTCGGCGATCACGGGGATCAGCTGCTTCCACTGGTCCTGCGACAGGTCGACGCCTGTCGGGTTGTGGCAGCTGGCGTGCATCAGCACGATGCTGCGGGCGGGCAGCGTCTTGAAGGCCGCCAGCATGTCCTCGAAGCGCAGGCCGCCGGTGGCCGGGTCGTAGTAGGGGTACAGGTTCACCTGGAAGCCGGCGCCCTCGAACATGGCGCGGTGGTTCTCCCAGGTCGGGTCGCTGACCCACACCTGCGAATCGCCGAAGTAGCGCTTGAGGAAGTCGCCGCCCACCTTCAGGCCGCCGGAGCCGCCGATGGTCTGGATGGTGGCAACGCGGCCGCTGGTGACGGCCTCGTGCGTGGGGCCGAAGGCCAGCTTTTGCACCGCGGCGCGGTAGTCGGCCATGCCTTCCATGGGCAGGTAGGAGCGCGGGCCGATTTCCTGCAGCAGCGCGGTCTCGGCGGTGCGCACGGCCTTCATCACGGGCAGGCGGCCATCGTCGTCGAAATAGATGCCGATGCTCAGCGACACCTTGTTGGGACGCATGTCGCTCTGGAACTCCTCCATCAGCGAGAGGATCGGGTCACCGGGGTAGGCAGGAATGTGTTCGAACATGTGTGGCTTTCGGTGGTGCGGTCCGTGGGCGGATGGCGGAACGGACGATGCAAGCTGCGGGCCGGGCGGGCTGCCGCGCTCGAGGGTCGAGCGGCGTAGGACAGGGCGCTGCGGAGCGAAGCGGGGAAGTTATCACCGTCAAAAAATGCGTTGTGTCGCTTATTTCCAACGGTGACCATAAAATAAACGTCGTTTTATGTATGGAACATCTGGAGCTGTGATGAAGCAAGTGATCGATGTGGGTTTGCCGGCGCTCAAGCAACCTTTTTCGTGGGCCGTGAAGGCCACGGGCGCCATGCTCTTCACCGCGCATGGGCCCGTTCGCACCGACGGCACCATCGACACCGGGACCATCGAGGCGCAGACGCGCCTGACCTTCGAGAACCTCCGGCGCGCCGTGCAGGCGGCCGGCGGCACCATGGCCGATGTGACGCAGGTGCTGATCTACATGACCGACGTGGCCGACATGCCTGCCATCGACGCGGTCTACCGCGAGTTCTTCGAGGCGCCGTATCCCAACCGCTCCAGCGCGGCCGTCGCAGCGCTGGTGGTGCCGGGCATGAAGATCGAGATCGTCGCCTACGCCATGGTGCCGGCCTGAGCCTGAGCCGGGCACCGCGCTGCCGCGTGTTCGCAGGCCCTCAGTCCAGCGCGCGCAGCACGGCGCGCACGGGCGAGGCATCCGCCTCCACCAGCTTGAGCGGCAGCGCGATCAGTTCGTAGTCGCCTTCGGGCACGGCGTCGAGCACGAGGTTTTCCAAGACGCGCATGTCGTGGCGGCGGATGGTCTGGTGGCTGGGCAGGGCCTTGCTGTCGGCGGGGTCGATGCTGGCGGTGTCGATGCCGATGAGCCGTACGCCCAGCGCGGCCAGGCGTTCGACCGTCTCGGGCGCGTAGGCCGGCAGCGCCGGGTCCCATCGGTCCACCGGCGCCTTGTCGTAGGTGCGCACCAGCACCCGCGGTGGAAGGTGGTCGTCGATGGCATGGGCGATGTGCTTCCATTCGACGAGCGGCGCGACGCCAATGGCGTGGATCACCCGGCAGGGCCCCAGGAAGGCGTCCAGATCGACGTCTCCGATGGTGGCGCCATCGGCTGCGTAGTGCAGCGGCGCGTCGGCATGGGCGCCCACGTGCGGCGACATCGTGATCTGGCTGACGTTGACCGGGCAGCCCGGTCCCAGCGTCGCGGCCCATTGCTGGGCATAGGGTGTGTCGCCGGGAAACACCGGTGCGCCGACGTAGACGGGAGGGGAAATGTCCCAGAGACGGGGAGAGGTGGCAGACATGGCCCGGACCATAGCGCTGGCGCGGCGGGCGTGGTGTCGGTTATTCCCAACGCGGGCAAAGGGGCGGCCTGCCTGCGGGCCCCATGCGCCAGGGGCCGGCCTCAGCCTTCGAGGGCAGGCAAGCCGTGCCGTGCGCGTGCCTTCTCGCAGCCGTAGCTGCCGGCTTCCAGTTCGCGGCAAGGATTCGGCCGCCACTCGTAGATGCCGCAGCCCACGGACTGGCCGACCTTGCCGGTGAGGGCGGCACAGCGGATCGGCACATGGTCCGTGCCCCGCATCCGGCAGGTGGCGCCATTGACTTCCACCGTCAGGCCGGCAGGGACCGTGCCGCCCATGTCGTCCAGTTCGTAGATGCTGAAGTCGACGCGGTAGCTGGCGCAGCAGGCGCCGCAGCTCTGGCAGGGGCTCATGGAGGCGGCGGGGCAGCGTCAGCCGATGCGGCCGAGCAGCAGGTACTCCATCAGTGCCTTCTGTACATGCATGCGGTTCTCAGCCTCGTCCCAGACCACCGATTGGGGACCGTCGATGACATCGCCCGTGACCTCCTCGCCGCGGTGGGCGGGCAGGCAGTGCATGAAGAGGGCGTCGGGCTGGGCCACGGCCATCATGGCCTCGTCCACGCACCAGTCGGCAAAGGCCTGGCGGCGCTGCTCGTTCTCGGCCTCGTAGCCCATGCTGGTCCACACGTCGGTGGTCACCAGATGGGCGTCGCGACAGGCGTCCATCGGGTCCTTGAAGACCTTGTAGCTGTCGCCGGAGCGGATGCCGGCGACGGCCTGGTCCACCTCGTAGCCGCTGGGCGTGCTCACATGCACTGCAAAGCCGAGGATCTCGGCCGCCTGCAGCCAGGTGTTGGCCATGTTGTTGCCGTCGCCCACCCAGGCCACGGTCTTGCCGCGCAGCGCCTCGGGGTCCGGCGTGCCGTCGGCGCCGAGACCGCGGTGCTCCAGGTAGGTGAACAGGTCGGCCAAGATCTGGCAGGGATGGAATTCGTTGGTCAGGCCGTTGATGACCGGCACGCGCGAGTTGGCGGCGAAGCGTTCGATCTTCTCCTGCTCGTAGGTGCGGATCATGACCAGGTCGGTCATACGGCTGATGACCTTGGCGCTGTCCTCGATGGGCTCGGCGCGACCCAATTGGCTGTCGCCGGTGGTCAGGTGCACGACGCTGCCGCCGAGCTGGTACATGCCGGCCTCGAAGCTCACGCGGGTGCGGGTGCTGGCCTTCTCGAAGATCATGGCCAGTGTGCGATCCGCCAGCGTGTGGTGCTTCTCGTAGGTCTTGAACTTCTTCTTGATGAGCGCCGCGCGTCGGAACAGGTACGCGTACTCGTCGGCCGTGAAGTCGCTGAACTGGAGGTAGTGGCGGATCGCAGGAAGGCTCATGGGCTTATTGTGCCGGCTCGGCCAGGAAGGCCTTCACGATGGGGGCGAGGAGGGCGACGATCTCGTCGGCTTCGGCCACGGTGAGGACGAGCGGCGGCACCAGGCGGATCACGCTGTCTGCCGTCACCGACAGTAGGAGGCCGGCGTCGCAGGCGCGGGTCAGCACGGCGCCGGCGGGCCGGTCGAGTTCGATGCCGAGCATCAGGCCCTGGCCGCGTACCTCCTTCACGCCGGCCACGCCTTCGAAGGCGGCCTGCAGCGCGGCCTTGAGGTGCGCACCGACATCGGCGGCGTTCTGCAGCAGGCCGTCCTTCTCCATGATGCGCAGCGTCTCGATGCCGGCGCGCATGGCCAGCGGGTTGCCGCCGAAGGTGGTGCCGTGGTTGCCCGGCTGGAAGATGTTCGCGGCCTTGGGGCCGGCCACCACCGCGCCCACCGGCACGCCCGAACCCAGGCCCTTGGCCAGCGACATCACGTCCGGCACGATGCCGGCCCACTGGTGGGCGAACCACTTGCCGGTGCGGCCGATGCCGGTCTGGATCTCGTCGATCATCATCAGCCAGTCGTTGGTGTCGCACAGGGCCCGCACCTGCTGCAGGTAGTCCCAGCGCATCGGGTGGATGCCGCCTTCGCCCTGGATGGTCTCGAACATCACGGCCACCACGTTGGGGTTGCCTTCGGTCGCCTTCTTCAGCGCCTCGATGTCGTTGAGCGGCACGCGGATGAAGCCCTCGACCAGCGGGCCGAAGCCTTTCTGGATCTTCGGGTTGCCGGTGGCCGACAGCGTGGCCAGGCTGCGGCCGTGGAAGGCATGCTCGTACACCACGATCTCCGGCCGCTCGATGCCCTTGTCGTGGCCGAACTTGCGCGCCAGCTTGATGGCGGCCTCGTTGGCCTCCAGCCCGGTGCAGCAGAAGAAGGCGTTGGTCATGCCCGACAGCGCCGTCAGGCGCTCGGCCAGCACTTCCTGGCCGGGCACGTAGTAGTAGTTGGAGGTGTGGATCAGCTGGGTGAGCTGTTCCTGCAGCGCCGGCACGAGTTCGGGATGGTTGTGGCCCAGCGTGTTGACGGCGATGCCGCCCAGGCCGTCCAGGTAGGCCTTGCCGTTGACGTCCCACACGCGGCAGCCCTGGCCGCGCACCAGGGCGATGGGCAGCCGGCCATAGGTGTTCATGACGTGGGGCGAGGTGGGGGCGGCAGTGGCGCTCATGGGTTCTCCTGAAAGTGAAGAAATTCTAGGTGGGGGGCATGACGCCTTCGTTGAGGATTGCGCATCACTGCCATGCGCCGCGATCCCCATCGGATGCATGTCCCGCGGAGGTCGCGCGCGGGACACGCTGGGTAGAATCCCTTGTGCGGCGCAACACGCCTGCGCCGAACACGAGAACAATGGTTTCCCCCTCTGCCAAAGAAGTCTTCATCCAGGGCGTCACGAGCCAGGGTCGCACGTTCCGGCCCAGCGACTGGGCCGAGCGGCTGGCCGGCGTGATGAGCCAGTTCCGCCCCGGCGGTGCCCGCCTCGGGGGGCATCTCAGCTATTCGCCCTGGTGCGTGCCGACGGTTATCAATGGCGTCAAGTGCGTGGTCGTCCACCGCGACCTCCAGGAGTCCGAGCCGATGGCCTGGGATTTCGTCATGAACTTCGCCAAGGACAACGACCTCCAGGTGGCCGAGGCCTGCCTGGTACCGGACGGGAAGCCGGCCAAGGGCTGATTGCCTCGCCCGTTTGCCGCTTCGGGCCTGCCGGATCCAGAAACGAAAAACCGCCCGAAGGCGGTTTTTCGTTTTTCGCTGCAGCGCACCCGATCAAACGGCGGACCGCCTGTCGGCAGTCCGGGCTGACCTGAATTCCGTCAGGCGGCGGCCGCCGGGGCGGCAGTGGCCAGGGCCTTGACCTTGGCGGCCAGGCGGCTCTTGTCGCGCGCGGCCTTGTTCTTGTGGAAGATGCCCTTGTCGGCGATGGTGTCGACGACGCTCTGGGCCTTGGCAAACAGCTCGGTGGCCTTGGCCTGGTCGCCAGCGGCAACGGCCTTGGCGACGTTCTTCAGGGCCGTGCGGTACTTGGAGCGCAGCGAGCTGTTGGCGGCATTGAGTTTGGTGTCCTGGCGGACGCGCTTGCGGCCCGACGCGAGGCGCGGGTTCTTCTTCTTGGGCTTGGCGGATGCCATATTTGTGTTCCTTGAGTGTCTGGGGATGATGCGGCGAACCTGAAAGTATACCACCCCGTTTCTTGCTCACTTCGTGTAGCCGAATCCCCCTCAAGGGGTGCACCCGGCGGCCCCGCAAAGCCGGTTCCGCGGGTGCACTGGGGGTTCCGGCTCACGATGACTGCCGCCGCATCATCGGATGTTGGCCTCGCTGGCCTCCGTTGTCCTTGTTCCCGCCGCCCCCCGCGCCGCCGGCGACGTGATCCGCGCCGATGCTGTGTCGGAGGCCAAACACGGAGCCACGGGTGACGGAGGAGGCAGGCCCGCACTCGGCCAAGCTCTCAAACGCCCCGCCTACACTGCGCCGCCGTGTCGCTCTTCAAATCCGCTTCCACCGTCTCCCTGCTGACCCTGGCGTCGCGCATCACCGGCCTCGTGCGCGATGTGCTGATGAGCTCGGTGTTCGGCGTGAGCGCGCTGACCGACGCCTTCTACGTCGCCTTCCGCATCCCCAACCTCTTCCGGCGCGTGCTGGGCGAGGGCGCGTTCAGCCAGGCTTTCGTGCCGGTGCTGTCGGCCACCCGCACCGAGGGTGGCGAGGACGCGGCGCGGCAACTGATCGACCACGTCGGCACGCTGCTGCTGTGGGCGCTGGTGCTGCTGTGCGTGATGGGCGTGGTCGCCGCGCCGCTGATGGTCTGGGCCATGGCCAGCGGTCTGGAGCGCTCGGGCAGCTTCGATGCCGCCGTCGTGATGACGCGCTGGATGTTCCCCTACATCGGCTTCATGTCGCTGGTGGCTTTTGCCGGCGGCATCCTCAACACCTGGAAGCGCTTCGCCGTGCCGGCGGCCTCGCCGGTGCTGCTCAACATCGCGCTGATCCTTTCCATCGTGGCGGGGGCGCCGCTGTTCCGGCGCTGGGGCATCGAGCCGATCTACGCCCAGTGTGTGGGTGTGATGGTGGGCGGCATGCTGCAGCTGGCGATCCAGATCCCGGCGCTGCGCCGACTGGGCCTGATGCCGAAGCTGGCGGTGCGCTTCGCAGCCCTGCGCGAGGCCTGGGCCGACCCGGGCACCCGCAAGATCCTCGGCCTGATGCTGCCGGCCATGATCGGCGTCAGCGGGGCGCAGCTGTCGCTGCTCATCAACACGCAGATCGCCTCGCACCTGACCGCCGGCAGCGTCACCTGGATCACCAATGCCGACCGGCTGATGGAGTTTCCCAGCGCCATGCTGGGCGTGGCCCTGGGCGTGGTGCTGATGCCCCAGCTCGCCGCGGCGCGCGCGGCGAAGGATGCCGACCGCTATTCGGCCATGCTCGACTGGGGCCTGCGCCTGATCGTGCTGCTGGCGCTGCCGTGCGCAGCGGCGCTGCTGGTGTTTCCGGTGCCGCTGGTGGCGGTGCTGTTCCACAACGGCGCCTTCGACGACGCCAGCGTGCTGCGCACGGCGGATGCGTTGGCGGGCTACGGCGTCGGGCTGGTGGGCATCGTGTCGATCAAGGTGCTGGCGGCGGGTTTCTACGCGCGCCACGACATGCGCACGCCCATGCGCATCAGCCTGGCGGCGCTGGCCATCACCCAGCTGCTCAATCTGGCGTTCGTTCCCTGGCTGCAGCACGCGGGCCTGACGCTGGCCATCGGCGTGGGGCAACTGTTCAACGCATTGGCGTTGTGGGTGGGCCTGCGCCGCAGCGGCAGCTACCGGTTGGCGCCGGGCTGGGGCCGCTTCCTGCTGCAGGTGCTGGCGGGAACTGTGGTGATGACGGCGCTGCTGGTCTGGGGTGCGCACGGCTTCGACTGGGTGGGCCTGCGCAGCCAGCGGCTGCTGCGCATCGGACTGCTGGCGGCCTTCGTGGCGGGGGCGGCGGCGCTGTATTTCGGTGTGTTGACCGCCTGCGGCCTGCGGCTGCGCAGCTTCGTGCGACGCTGAAGCACGGCGCCCGGCATCGCCGAGGTGGCCGTGGGGCTTCCGCCGGCCGCCTTGACGCTGGCGACGCGGCTCCACTACAAAGGCCCATGTCTCTTCGATACGACACGCCGACGCCGCTGGCCTATTTCGAATCGCTGGTGCAGAGCGACGAGCACTTCCCCCTGCTCGAGGCCGCCGCCAGCCTCGCGCAGGACGAGTATCCCGAGCTCGACGTCCAGCAGGTGCTGGGCGACATGGACCAGCTGCTGGCGCGCCTCAAGCGTCGTCTTCCTGCCGACGCCGCTCCGCTTGCGCGGCTGCGGGCGCTGAACCAGTTCTTCTTCCACGACCTGAGCTTCGGCGGCAACATCAACGACTACTACGACCCCGACAACAGCTACCTGCATGCGGTGCTTCGCACCCGTCGCGGCATCCCGATCTCGCTGGCCGTGCTGTGGATCGAGCTGGCCCAGGGCCTGAGCCTGCACGCGCGCGGCATCAGCTTCCCCGGACATTTCATGCTGAAGGTGTCGCTGCCCAAGGGCCAGGTGGTGATCGACCCCTTCACCGGACGTTCGCTGTCGCGGGAGGAACTGGCCGAACGGCTGGAGCCGTACAAGCGCAGCAACGGCCTGGTGGGCGAATTCGACGTGCCGCTGGGCCTGTATCTGCAGCCTGCGCCCGCGCGGGAGATCATCGCCCGCATGCTGCGCAACCTGAAGGAGATCCACAGCGCGCAGGAGGACTGGGCCCGCCTCATTGCCGTTCTGGACCGCCTGATCGTGCTGCTGCCCCAGGCCTGGGGCGAGTACCGCGACCGCGGCCTGGCCCGCGCCGAGCAGGGCCATACCGCGCAGGCGGTGCATGACCTCGACACCTACCTCGCCCATGCAGAGGACGCCCTGGATGTCGACGCCATCGCCGAGCGCGCCGCCGCGCTGAGGCGAGAGATTTCCTGAACGGGCGTCGTCCAGTCGCGAAGTCCAGGACTCCGAAGCCGTCCGCCGCTGCGCCAGCCCCGTGCGACAACCTGACCAGTAGCTGACTCTTCTCTGGTCAGCTTCCCTTCGGGTGGGGTAGCCTTCGCCCCCATGCGAATCCTGTTGGTGGAAGACGATGCGACCCTGCGCGACGTGATGTTGCGCAGCCTGACCGATGCCGGGCATCGCGTCGATGTGGCGGCAAGCATGGAGGAGGCCGACTACCTCTGGCGTGTGCAACCCTTCGATGCCGTGCTGCTGGACCTGAACCTGCCGGCCGGCCCCGGCCCCGGCAGTCCGCTGGGCAGCGGCCTGACCGTGCTGCGCCAGGCGCGCAGCCGTGGTGACCGTACGCCGGTCCTGGTCCTCACCGCCCGCAACCGCACCGACGAGCGCATCGCCGGCCTGGACGCAGGCGCCGACGACTACCTCGGCAAACCCTTCGAGCTGCCCGAAGTCGACGCCCGCCTGCGTGCGCTGGTGCGCCGCGCCCAGGGCACGGACGACGTCGCATTGGTCGGCCAGCTCAAGCTCGACCGCCGGGCGCGTCGCTTCTTCATCGGCAACGCGCCGCTGGACCTGCCGGCCCGCGAATTCGAGGTGCTCTGGGAGCTCATGAGCCCGCCGGGCCATGCCGTCAGCAAGCGCGTGCTCTCCAACAAGCTCTCGAGCTTCGACGACGCGCTGGGCGACAACGCGCTGGAGGCCTTCATCTCGCGCCTGCGCAAGAAGCTGCTCGGCAGCGGTGCCGGCATCCGCACCCTGCGCGGCATCGGCTACCTGCTGGAAGGCGACGCTTGAGCGCCCGGCCGGCCACCGCCGCGGCAGTTGCGGCGGCCGGGCATCGCCCGCGCCCGTCGCTGCGCGCGCGGGTGCTGCGGCAGGTGATGCTGCCGCTGGCCCTCACCTGGCTGGCCGGCACGGTGGTGGTGCTGACCATCTCCAACTACTTCGTGCGCCAGGCCTTCGACCGCGCGCTGGTGGACGATGCCTATGCCATCGCCGCCAACATCCAGCCCCAGGGCCGGCCCGACGCGCAGCTGCAGCTGACGGCGCGCGAGATGACGACGCTGCTGTTCGACCAGCGGGAGACGGTGTACTTCGCGGTTCGTCGGCCCGACGGCAGTCTGCTTTCAGGCGAGCCGACGCTGCAGACGCCCTTCCTGGCCGACGGCGCGACCTGGCATCTGGCGGACGTGCGCTTCGCCGGCAAGCAATTGCGCGCCGTGGTCCTGCGCCATCCCGCCGGGACGGGCGACTTCACCGTGGTCGTGGCCCAGACGACCGGCTCGCGCACGGCGCTGCTGCGGCGCCTGGCGCTCTATGCGACGCTGCCGCAGATCCTGCTGCTGGGCGTGCTCGCCTGGTGGCTGTGGCGTGGCA
The DNA here is from genome assembly GCF_003350475.1 of Pseudacidovorax intermedius. Classification (GTDB taxonomy): domain Bacteria; phylum Pseudomonadota; class Gammaproteobacteria; order Burkholderiales; family Burkholderiaceae_C; genus Xenophilus; species Xenophilus intermedius. The sequence goes on along the minus strand of NZ_QQAV01000003.1, from coordinate 52,701 downwards.
TCGCACGGGAGCTGGCCCCGCTGGGCGCACTCCAGCAGGACCTCGGCCGACGCGACGCCAGCGACCTGTCGCCGGTGATCGTGGGCGGCGACACACGCGAGGTCGCGCAATTGGGCGATGCCCTGAACGACCTGTTCGTCCGCCTGGACGGCAGCGTGCGGGCGCAGCGGGAGTTCGCCGGCAACGTGGCGCATGAGCTGCGCACGCCATTGGCCGGCATCCGCGCGCTGGCGCATTACGGCCTGGGCCATTCCGACCCGGGTGTCGCGCGCGAACAGTTGCAGCGCATCGCCGACAGCGAGGCCCGGGCCAGCCACCTGGTCGACCAGTTGCTCGCGCTGGCGCTGGCGGCCGAATCCGATGCCGTGCTGCAGCGTGAGCCGGTGGTGCTCGACGAACTGGCCCATGAGGCCGTGCTGCGCCACCTGACCCGTGCCGACGCCCGAGGCGTCGACCTGGGCGCCCGCGGCCTGGACGAGGCGCAGGAAAGCGGCGGCTTCACCATCAACGGCAGCGTGGCGCTGGTGGAGGGCATCCTCGACAACCTGATCGACAACGCCCTGCGCTACGGCGGCAAGACCGTGACCATCGAGCTGTCGAAGGAGGAGGTCGATGGCGCGATGGTGCCCGTGCTCTCGGTGGCCGACGACGGACCTGGGATTCCCGAGGTGCAGCGGCAGGCGCTGATGCACCGCTGGGCTCAGGGCACCGACGGACGCAAGCTGGGCGAAGGGTCGGGCCTGGGCCTGTCCATCGTCGCCCGCTATGCGAAGCTGCTGGGCGCGCAGATGCGCCTGGCAGCCACGGCGAGTTCGGGCGGGCTGCGGGCGAGCATCCTGTTCACGACCCGCTGAGCCGGCCGGCCACCACCGCCTGTCGGTGCGCCGGGCCACCGCCTGCATCGACGGGCGCGCTGCTTCAACAGACCCGCGGCATGCATCCTGCGTGACCCGGACGACTTTCCGCTCTTCCATGGACTCCCTGATCTCGATCGACGGCCTGCGCGGCCAATGGCGGCTGCTCTTCCAGCGCGCGCAACCCCTGCGCGTGCTGCTGGCGCTGGCCACGCTGATGGCCGGCGCCCGTCTGGCCGGCCACCAGGATGCGGTCATCCCGCTCTTCCTCGGCACCATCGCCAGCGCGCTGGCCGAGACCGACGACAGCTGGCGCGGCCGGCTGCGTGCGCTCCTGGTGATGCTGGCCTGCTTCGCAGCCGTGGGCGCGGGGGTGCAGGCCCTGTTCGGCCTGTCGTGGGTGTTCATCGGCGTGTTCTGCCTGGCGGCCTTCGGCATCACCATGCTGGGCGCCATCGGCGCACGCTACAAGGCCATCGCCTATGGCACGTTGATCCTGGCGATGTACGCCACCATCAGCATGGAGCATGCCGTGGCGGCGCACGGCCCTGGCCACCATTGGCGCGAGCCGCTGCTGCTGGTGGCCGGTGCGGCCTGGTACGGGGCGATCTCGGTGCTGTGGTGCGCGCTGTTCCCCTCGCTGCCGGTGCAGGCCATGCTGGTGCGGGTCTATGGCGTGCTGGGCGAGTACGTGCGCTACAAGGCCTCGCTCTTCGAGCCGCTGCGCGGCGTGGACGTGCAGCGCAAGCGGTTGGCGCTGGCCGGGCTCAATGCAAAGGTGGTCTCCGCCCTCAACGATGCCAAGGAGGCCATCTTCTCGCGCCTCGGCCCGCGGGCACCCACGGGCCGGCTTGCGCGCTACCGCGGCCTCTACCTGATCGCGCAGGACGTGCACGAGCGCGCCAGTTCCTCGCATGAGGACTACAACGCGCTGGCTGAGGCCTTCTTCCACAGCGACCTGCTCTACCGTTGCCAGCGTGTGCTCTGGCTGCAGGGCGATGCGTGCAGCCAGTTGGCCCGGTCGGTGGAGCGCCGCGAGCCCTTCGTGATGGACGGCCAGAGCGTGCAGGCCCTGGCCGAACTGCGCAGCGCCATCGTGCATGCGCGTGCGACCGCAGGTGAAGAGGCGCAGCAACGGCTGCCCGCCATCGAGGCACTGGCGCGCAACCTGGCCCTGCTCGACGGGCAACTGGCCGGCGCCAGCGATACGGCGCATCCCTCGGCCCGGCTCGGCCGCACCGACATGAGCCTGTTCGACCGCTCGGCCCGCGACTGGCGCGATGCGCTGGCGCGCGTGCGCCGGCAGCTCACGCCCCGCTCGCCGCTGTTCCGCCATGCCGTGCGCCTGGCCGTCGCGCTGGCCGCCGGCTATGGCGTCATGCATGTGGTGCAGCTGCAGGAGGGCTACTGGATCATGCTGACCACGCTCTTCGTCTGCCAGCCCGGCTATGGCGAGACCATCGCTCGCATGGGTCAGCGCGTGGCCGGCACGGCCCTTGGCGTGGTGGCGGGCTGGGCGCTGATCGACCTCTTTCCGCAGCCGCTGCTGCAGTCGGTGTTCGCCGTGGTGGCGGGCGTGGTGTTCTTTGCCAACCGCAGCACGCGCTACCTGCTGGCCACGGCGGCCATGACCTTGCTGGTGCTGATGTGCTTCAACCAGATCACCGACAGCGCGCGCCTGATCGAGCCGCGGCTGATCGACACCGCCATTGGCAGCGTGATCGCCGGCCTGGCCGTGCTGCTGGTGCTGCCGCACTGGCAGGCCCGGCGCATCCACGAGATCGCCGCGCAGGCCATGCGCCAGCATGCGGCCTACCTGCGCCAGATCGCGAGCCAGTACGACAGTGGCGCACGCGACGACCTGGCCTACCGGCTGGCGCGGCGCAACGCCCATAACGCCGACGCGGCGCTGTCCACGGCCGTGACCGAGATGTTCCGCGAGCCCGGCTTCGCCCGCCGCCGCGCAGGCGTGGCGGTGCGCTTCGTGATCCAGTCGCACACGCTGCTGAGCTACCTCTCGGCGCTCGGCGCGCACCGCGCCGCGGTGCCCGACGGCCCGCAGGTGGCGGTGCTGCGAGAGGCCGCCCAGCAGGCTGCCGCGGCGCTGGAACAGTTGGCGGCAGACGTCGAGGCGGGCCGGTTGGGTACGGCGCCGCCGCACCCGGCGCGCGAGGCGCTGGCCGCCGGCGCCGAGACGGACGCCGGTCGCAACGTCCCCCAAGCGGACGAGGCCGACGAGGTGATGGCCCGCCTGCGGCTGATGCGCACCGAGTTGCTGCTGGTGTGGGTGCAGATCGACGTGCTGCGTGCCCATGCCGCCGACTGGCTGGCGGTGGCCGACGCCGCGCCCGATCAGGCGGCCGAGGGGCGCGCGGGCGTGCCCGGCAGCCCGAACTGATGCCAGGCCCGGCGCAACTGCGTGTCCGTGCCGAAGCCCGCGGCCTCGGCCGCCTGGGTCACGTTGGCGCCGGCGCCGATGGCCTGCCGCGCCTTTTCGAGCCGCAAGCGCCGCAGGTAGGTCAGGGGCGCCACGCCGGCATGCTGCACGAACAGGCGTGTCAGGTGCCGCGGTGAGGTGTGGGCCAGGGCGGCCATGCCCGGCACCGTCCAGTCGGCCTGGGGCGCCTCGCTCACTGCGTCCTGCACGCGGTGCACGGCGGCGTGCAGGTGATGACGGTGGGCCAGGAAGGGCGAGAGTTCCGGATCCTGCGGGCCGCGCCGCAGCGGCATCACCATCGTCTGCGCCACCTGGGCTGCCAGCGCTTCGCCGCACAGCGTGCCGATGCGGTGCAGCACGAGGTCGATGCCGGTGGTCACGCCGGCGCTGCTGAAGACGGGCGCGTCGAGCACGAAGACCCGGTTGGCCACCACCTCGCAGGCCGGTTCGCTGGCCTTCAGTTCATCGAGGTGATGGTGGTGCGTGGTGGCGCGCCGGCCCGCCAGCAGGCCCGCGTGGGCCGCGAGCAGGGCGCCGCCGCAGATGGTCAACAGCTCCAGTTGGCCGGCTTCCAGACGCTGGCCGCGCAGCCAGTGCAGCAGATGACGCGCCTCGGGTGTGTCGACGTCGATGTGTCGCCCGGGCAGGCCCACCAGCACGAGCCAGGTCGCCCGCGCATCCCAAGCGCCGGGCAGCGGCATGAGGCCCGCCAGCTGCACGCCGACGGAGCTGCGCAATTCGGGCTGGGCGGCGGCGAACTCCACCTCGAAACGCAACGGCTGGCCGCCGGCCTCGAGCAGCCGGTTGGCGATGCGCAGCGCCTCGGCGGGCCCGGCCCAGTCCAGCGCCAGGCTGTCGGGCAGCAGGGCAAAGACGACGCGGATGGTGGTGTGCGCTTCCTGCGGCTGGCGCCCCGGTGCTGCTGCGGCCGTGGTTGCAACGCGCGCGCGTGCCCGCGCGGCCGGACAGTCGCTCATGGCCGTCCGCTGCCATAGGCCCGTTCGACGCGGGCCACGCGCAGTTCGAAGGCCGTGTACCAGCGGCTGCGGCCCTGCGCGCGTGCGGCGGCGTGCCCGGCATGGCGGCGCCAGGCGGCGATCGCCTCCTCGCTGGCCCAGTACGAGACCGTGATGCCGAAGCCATCGGCGCCGCGTGCGCTTTCCACGCCCAGGAAGCCGGGCTGCGCCGCCGCCAGCTCGACCATGCGGTCGGCGGCCTCGGCGTAGCCGTCGTCGTCATGCCCGGCACTTCGCTGGGAGGAAAAGATGACGGCATAGCAGGGGCCGTCGGGCAGGTGCGCAAAGGGGCTGGCGTTCGGGGTCGTCATGGAGAGGGTCCGGGACATGTGCCCTCGGCGCGCCGTCGCCTGGAAGGCGCAGCGTGGGGCGCCGGGCGTCGAGGTCTGCCTGCGATTCTGTGCGCTTCAGGCCGTTTCGAGCGCGGGCAGGCGTGCGACGGCCTGCGCGGCGCTGCACACCTGCGCGAATCGGCCCTGCAGCACGGTGGCCGTCCGGGCCTTGATCTGCGCGGCCGTCAGTGGCTGGCCGTCGGGCTGGACCATGTCGAAGGTGAGCGTGGCGTCCAGCGCGTAGTCCACCTGCCAGCCCGAGTCGCTGGCATGGCGCGTCGTCGTCTCGCAGCATTGCTCGGTGCGGATGCCGCTGACGATCAGTCGACGGACGCCCTGTTGGGTGAGCCAGACGTCGAGCCCGGTGCCCACCAGCGCGCTGTGCCGGTGCTTGACGAAGGTGGCGTCGGCGGCGAAGTCGGCCAGGCCGTCGAAGGGGCGTACGTGGCCGCTCTCCTCGGCGAAAGGGTTGGCGGCATCGTGCGGGCCGTCGACGTGGTAGACCCTGACGATGGGCACGCCGGCGTCGCGGCAGCCTGCGATCAGCGCGTTCTGCGCGGCCAGCCACGCGGGAACGTCGTCGGGACGGTAGAAGGGGCGGTGGAGAAAGGACGCCTGGGCGTCGATCACGAGCAGGGCGGTGGTCATGGCTGCTTCCTGTCTTGGCGTTGAGGAAGCCTGCATTGTTCGGACCACCACGCCCTGCGTCCGCACCGGCTGCGTCCACCTTCGCTCGGAATCGGACATCGGCAGGTCGCGTCCCGCGACTGCCTCAGACCAGCTTCGCCGCCTCCAGCTCCTTCTTGAGGTAGGCGTAGAACAGCGGCGCCGCCACCAGCCCTGCCGGCCCGAAGACGGTTTCGGCCACGAACATCACCGACAGCAACTCCCACACCGCCATGTGGGTGCGCTTGCCAACCACCTTGGCGTTGATGACGTACTCGGCCTTGTGGATCAGGATCAGGAAGACCAGGCAGGCCGCTGCCGTCACCGGCGAGACCGACAGGCCCACCAGCGTCAGCACCACGTTGCACAGCAGGTTGCCCACGATGGGCACCAGCCCCGCCACGAAGGTGAAGGTGATCAGCACGGGCGTGTAGGGCAGCCGCGTGTCCCACAGCGGCAGTACCAGCAATAGGAAGGTGGCCGTGAGGGCGGTGTTGAAGCTGGCGATCCAGAACTGGGCCGCCACGATCTGCTTGAAGGCCAGTCCGAAGGTGGTGATGCGCTGGTGGAGTGCGGCAGCCAGGGGGCGGCGGTGCAGCGGCGGCAGCGCGACGGCGGCCAGGCCGCCGACGATCAGGCCCACGTAGCCGTGCAGCACGGCGTTGAGCCAGGCCCGGCCGGCCAGGGCGAGCGTGCCCGCTTCGTTGCGCAGGTAGTTGGCCACCATGCGCTGGACGTCGTCGGCCGCCGCCGGCAGCGAAGCGGCCAGCTCGGGCGGCAGCTTCTGGCGCAGTTCCAGGATGGTGCGGGCGATGTAGTCGAGCAGTCCGCGGTACTGCTGCGGTGCCTCCACCACGTATTCGCGCGCCTGCGACACACCGAGCGCCAGCAGCGCCAGCGGGCCCAGCACCACCAGCAGGATCGCCACGGCCTTGATGATCGATTCGACCCGCGCCCGCGCTCGGGGCGGCAGCCGCCGATGTGCCCACTGCACCGTCAGGCGCGTGAACCAGCGCGTGAACAGAAAGCCCACGCAGGCGCACAGCAGGCCCACCAGCAGATGGCTGAGCAGGATGCCCAGCAGGCCCAGCCCCATCAGCAGGTAGCTGGCGATGACCACCGGCCGGTTTGCGCCGACGGCGACAGGATGCGGCATCGTCACGGCGTGGCCGGGCGGATCCTCAGGCCACGACGACAGCGGCGCCGTTGCCGCGCTCGGCGATGGTGCCGATCTGGTAGACCGTCTCGCCCTGGGCGCGCAGCGTGGCGGCGCAGGACTCAGCGTCGGCGGCGGCCACCACCACCACCATGCCGATGCCGTTGTTGAAGGTACGGTTCATCTCGATGTCGTCAATGCCCGCCACCTTCTGCAGCCAGGCGAACAGTTCCGTCTGCGGCCAGCTGCCCTTGGTGAGGTGGGCCGCGGTGCCTTCGGGCAGCACGCGCGGAATGTTCTCCAGCAGGCCGCCGCCGGTGATGTGGGCCAGCGCCTTGATGCCGCCGTCGCCCGCCTCGCCGCCGTGCGGATGGCCGGCCAGCGCCGCCAGCACCGGCTTGACGTACAGGCGGGTGGGCGCCATCACGGCCGCGCGGAAGGGCTGGCCGTCCAGCGTGGCGGGCAGGTCGGTGCCGGCGCGCTCGATCACCTTGCGCACCAGCGAGAAGCCGTTGGAATGCACGCCGTGCGAGGCCAGGCCCAGCACCACGTCGCCGGGCTTGACGTTCTGGCCGGTGAGGATCTTCGACTTCTCGACCGCGCCGACGGCGAAGCCGGCCAGGTCGTATTCGCCGGCGGGATACATGCCGGGCATCTCGGCCGTCTCGCCGCCGATCAGCGCGCAGCCCGACAGCTCGCAACCCTTGGCGATGCCGCCCACGACGCGGGCGGCGGTGTCCACGTCCAGCTTGCCGCAGGCGAAATAGTCGAGGAAGAACAGCGGCTCGGCGCCTTGCACCAGGACGTCATTGACGCTCATGGCCACCAGGTCGATGCCCACGGTGTCGTGCATCTGCCATTCGAAGGCCAGCTTGAGCTTGGTGCCGACGCCATCGGTGCCGGAGACCAGCACCGGCTCCTTGTAGCGCTTGGGCACCTCGAACAGCGCGCCGAAGCCGCCGATGCCGGCCAGCACGCCTTCGCGCATCGTCTTCTTCGCCAGCGGCTTGATGCGGTCGACCAGCGCGTCCCCCGCATCGATGTCGACGCCGGCGTCCTTGTAGCTGAGGGGGGTGGAGGAGGGCGAAGTCATGGTGGCGAGCGGCGCAGGGAAGGGACAAAAAGAAGGCGGCCCGGGCGTCTTCGACAGGCGCGGAGGCGGGCCGCATAGAATTTCACGCGATTTTAAGGGTCGGCTCCGGCCCGCCCCGCCGCATTCCCGCATCCCCTCCGCCGCCATCCATCTCCCTCGCATGAAGCAGCTCGCGCTCGACATCGGCCTGCAGACAGCGCCGACGCTGGCGAGCTTCCACGTCGGGCCGAATGAAGAGGCGGTGGCCCATCTGCGGGCCTGGGTGGGCACGGGCCGGGGCACGCTGCACTCGCCGGTACCTATCTATCTCTGGGGCGAATCGGGCACCGGCAAGACGCACCTGCTGGAGTCGGTGGCCGCGGCCCTGTACGACCAGGGGGCGCGGCTGGGCTGGATGCACCCGGGCCTCTACGACCCACCGCCCTTCGACGAGCAATGGGACGCCGTGCTGATGGACGACGTGCACCTGTACGACACCGTTCAGCAGCAGGCCGCCTTCAGCTGGTTCGTGCAGGCCCAGTCGCTGCAGTGCGGCGTGGTGGCGGCGGGCGAGCTGCCGCCGGCCGACCTCAAGCTGCGCGAGGACCTGCGCACGCGGCTGGCCTGGGGCCATGTGTTCCAACTGCAGCTGCTGAGTGAGGCAGAGCGACGGGCGGTGCTGCACGAACTGGCCTCGGCGCGCGGCCTCAAGCTGCCGCCGGAGGTGGTCGACTACATGCTGCACCGCTTCAGCCGCGACCTGGGCAGCCTCATCGAGCTGCTCAAGAAGCTCGACGGTTATGCGCTGCAGACGCAGCGTGCCATCACCATCCCGCTGGTGCGGCACATGCTCGAGAACGAATGAAGACACTCCGGGCCGCCCTGCGGGGGCGGTCCGACACACGGATTCCATGATCAAGCAATTCATCGACAAGATCCTGGCCAAGACGGGCTCGGCCCGCGGCGGCCGCTCGCGCTTCGGCAAGCGCCAGGAAGTGGATGCCAGCGTGCACCGCATCGACCCCGCCCTGGTAGACGAGCGGGCCAAGAACGTGGTGGCCACCTTGCAGCAGGCCGGTTTCGAGGCCTACATCGTGGGCGGCGCGGTGCGCGACCTGCTGCTGGGCCTCAAGCCCAAGGACTTCGACGTCGCCACCAATGCCACGCCGGAAGAGGTCAAGGGCCTGTTCCGGCGCGCCTTCATCATCGGCCGGCGCTTCCGCATCGTGCACGTGGTGTACGGCCGGGGCCGCGAGCACGAGGTGATCGAGGTCTCGACCTTCCGCGCCTACATGGAAGCCGGCGCCGCCGAGCAGGTGGCCGGCAACGAGCGCACCAGCAAGAGCGAACTCTCGGCCATGAAGCATGCCGTGGATGCCAGCGGCCGCGTGCTGCGCGACAACGTCTGGGGACCGCAGGACGAGGACGCCGCGCGGCGCGACTTCACCGTCAACGCGATGTATTACGACCCGGCGCGGCAGATCGTGGTGGACTACCACAACGGCATCCGCGACGCGCAGAAGCTGGTGCTGCGCATGATCGGCGACCCCGCCACCCGCTACCGCGAGGACCCGGTGCGCATCGTGCGCGCCATCCGCTTCTCGGCCAAGCTGGCGGCGCTGGGCTTCAAGATGGACGCCAAGACGGCGGCGCCGCTGGTCGAATCGGCCCGGCTGCTGGCCGACGTGCCGCAGAGCCGCATGTTCGACGAGATGCTCAAGCTGCTGCAGACCGGCCATGCACTGGCCAGCATCGCGCAACTGCGCACGCTGGGCCTGGCGCGCGGCATCTATCCGCTGCTCGACGTGGTGGTGGAGCGCGCCGACCTGCCCTTCGTGAAAGCCGCGCTGGCCGACACCGACCGCCGCGTCGGCGAGGGCAAGCCGGTGGCGGCCAGCTTCCTGCTGGCCTGCGTGCTGTGGAGCGATGTGCGCGAGGGCTGGCAGGCGCGCCTCAAGGAACGCCCGGGCCAGCGTGCACAGCCGCCGATCCCCGCGCTGCAGGACGCCATCGACGACGTCTTCAACACCCGCATCGGCGACGTGTCGGGCCGCGGCAAGCTGGCGGCCGACATGCGCGAGATCTGGATGATGCAGCCGCGCTTCGACAAGCGCGTCGGCAGCACGCCCTACGGCCTGGTGGAGCAGGCGCGTTTCCGCGCCGGCTTCGACTTCATGCGCCTGCGCGCCGACATCGGCGAGGTGGACGAAGCCATCGCCGAGTGGTGGCAGGAGTTCAGCACCGCCGACGACATCCGCCGCGAGGACCTGATCGAGCAGGTGCGGGCGGAGCAGCGCAAGACACAGTCGGGCAACCGCGCGCCCCGCGTGCACACGCGCAGCCCTCGTGCCGCGGTGCCTGCGTCGACGGCCGGCGGAGAACCGGCCGAGGCTGCCCTGGGCGAACAGACCGGCGATGGCGACGAGGCCCTGGTGCCCGCAGATGGCGAGGGCGGGGCACCGCGCAAGCGCCGGCGGCGCCGCAAGCCGCGTACCGGCGGCGGCGCGGCGGGTGGGGGCGACGCGGGCGGCTCCTCGCCCGACGCGGCGTGAGCCTCGCGTCGGGCACGCCGACGGGCGCACCCATCGCCAGCGACGCTGGAGGTCGCCCCGTCCCAGGCATGCACGCCGTACCCGAAGTGCCCTGCGTGCGCGCCTACGTGGCACTTGGCGCCAACCTCGGCGACGCCCAAGCGGCCGTGGGTCGTGCACTCGCCGACCTTGGCGGCCTGCCGCGGACGCGCCTGGTCGCCCGCTCGAGCCTCTACCGCAGCGCGCCCGTCGATGCTGGCGGCCCGGACTTCGTCAATGCGGTGGCTGCCCTCGACACGCAGCTGTCGCCGCTCGATCTCCTCGACGAGTTGCAGCGCCTGGAGCTCGAAGCGGGCCGCGAGCGTCCGTATCGCAACGCGCCGCGCACGCTCGATCTGGACCTGCTGCTCCATGGCGATGCCCGCATCGCCGAGCCGCGCCTCGTTGTGCCCCATCCGCGGATGCATGAGCGGGCCTTCGTGCTGTTGCCGCTGGCGGAAATCGCGCCCGAGCGGGTCGACGCGGCGCAGCTCGCAGCCGTGGCGGGCCAAGCCATCCAACGCCTCTGAAGAACCCGCTGGGGGCGCCGGCAGGCGCCGCCCTTTACACTCGCGGGTTGCTCGGGTGTCATCACCCTGTCGCATCTTTCGTGTAAGGACGCCAATTTCATGCTCGGCAAGCTGCTGCCCCGCGAGGGCAATTTCTTTGAGATGTTCAACCAGCATGCCGAGCGCATCGTCGAGGCCGCACGGGCTTTCGAACAGCTGGTCGCCAACTACAACGACGTGCACCTGCGTGAGCAGTACAACCGCGACGTCGACAACGCCGAACGCGCGGCCGACCGGGTGACGCACGACGTCAACCTGCTGCTGCACAAGACCTTCATCACCCCCATCGACCGGGAGCAGATCCACAAGCTCATCAACACGATGGACGACGTGGCCGACCTGATCCAGGACTGCGCCGAGACCATGGCGCTGTACGACGTGCGGCAGATGACGGACGAGATCTCCCGCCTGACTGCCCTGTCGGTCAAGTGCTGCGGCCGCCTCAAGGATGCCGTCAAGTACCTGGGCAAGATCGCCGATCCTGCCGTGGCCGAGGCCACGCTCAAGACCTGCGAAGAGATCGATCGCATCGAATCCGACGCCGACCGCGTGATGCGCAGTGCCATGAGCAAGCTCTTCCGAGAAGAGCCCGACGTGCGCGAGGTGATCAAGCTCAAGGCCATCTACGAGCTGCTGGAAACGGTCACCGACAAGTGCGAGGACGTGGCCAACGTGATCGAGGGCATCATCCTCGAGAACTCCTGAGCCGCCGGGAGCAGTCTCCATGGCAACGGTGCAGGTCGCCCTCTGGGTGGTGGTGGTGCTGGTCGCGCTGGCCATCGCCTTCGACTTCATGAACGGCTTCCACGATGCGGCGAATTCCATCGCCACCGTGGTGTCCACTGGCGTGCTCAAGCCGGGCCAGGCGGTGCTGTTCGCCGCCTTCTTCAACTTGATTGCCATCTTCGTCTTCCACCTCAGCGTGGCGGCGACGGTGGGCAAGGGCATCGCGCATGCCAATGTCATCGACGTGCACGTGGTGTTCGGCGCGCTGATCGGGGCCATCAGCTGGAACCTGGTCACGTGGTACTACGGCATTCCCAGCAGCTCCTCGCATGCGCTGATCGGCGGCATCGTGGGCGCCGTGATGGCCAAGACCGGCACGTCGGGCCTGGTGGGTGCGGGTATCTGGAAGACGGTGGCCTTCATCTTCGTTTCGCCGCTGCTGGGCTTCCTGCTGGGCTCGCTGATGATGGTGGCCGTGGCCTGGATCTTCCGCCGGGCCACGCCCTCCCGGGTGGACCGGTGGTTCCGGCGGCTGCAGCTGGTCTCTGCCGGCGCCTACAGCCTGGGCCACGGCGGCAACGATGCGCAGAAGACCATCGGCATCATCTGGATGCTGCTGCTGGCCACCGGCTACGCCTCCGCCGCCGACACCTCGCCGCCCACCTGGGTGGTGGTGTGCTGTTACACGGCCATTGCCCTGGGCACCATGTTCGGTGGCTGGCGCATCGTGCGCACCATGGGCCAGAAGATCACCAAGCTCAAGCCGGTGGGCGGCTTCTGCGCCGAGACGGGCGGGGCGCTGACGCTGTTCCTGGCGACGGCGCTGGGCATACCCGTGTCGACCACGCACACCATCACGGGTGCCATCGTCGGTGTGGGGTCGGTCCAACGCGCCAGCGCGGTGCGCTGGGGCGTGGCGGGCAACATCGTGTGGGCATGGATCTTCACCATTCCCGCCGCCGCCTTCGTGGCAGCCATCGCCTACTGGCTGAGCATGCAGCTGTTCTGAGGCGGCGGGGCGCTGGCCTGCCGCCTGCTCACTGCGAGATGCGGCGGCCTTCCTCGATCTGGTGCTCGAAGTAGCGCTGGAAGCTGAAGACGATGCTCGACATCAGCACCGTCGCGCCGATCAGCAATGCCAGCACGACGGCACCGATGGTGAACCAGTTGGTGCCACCCGGCGCCGCATCGGGTGCGAGCTGGGGGTTGTGCTTGGCGTTCCAGCGTTCCGGCGCCATCAGGCCGTAGATGATGGCCATCAGCGCGCAGCCCGCAATGGTGAAGCCCAGGAAAGGGATGAGCACCCAGCTCCAGCCGTCGTCCAGCCCGTACATGCGGGCCCGCTCCACGCCGTAGAGGCCCAGCGCCGTCGGGATCGGCAGCAGCCAACCCAGCATGTCGCCGAGGCCATGGAGGTAGAAGCGGTGCAGCCCCAGCGGGCCGCCCACGAAGGCCAGCCATGCTGCGAGGGTCTTGCTCCGGGGCCTGCGAACTGGAACGGCGCCGGGGACGGTCCCGGCCTGGGTGTCGATGGTCATGGCGGGTCCTTATTCGGGTGACGTGCTGCTGCCTTCGCCGAGCACCTTGTCCATCAGCACCACATCGCGCCACTGGCCGAACTTCCAGCCGCAGTCCTTGATGACGCCGACTTCGACGAAGCCCAGCTTGCGATGGACGCCGACCGACCCCGCATTGGCCGAGTCGCCGATCACGGCGATGAGCTTGCGCACACCGGCTGCCTGGGCGGCGCCGATCAGGGCTTTAAGAAGGTGCGCCCCGACGCCCATGCCGCGTGCGGCGTCGGCGATATAGATCGAGTCCTCGGCGGAATAGCGATAAGCGGGCCGCGGCTTGAACCAGTTGCAGTAGGCGAAGCCGAGCACCTCGCCGGCCTCGCTCTCTGCCACCAGATAGGGCAGGCCCTTGGCCAGCACGTCGGCCCGGCGGTGGGACATGTCGACCCGGGTCGGGGCGTCGGTCTCGAAGGTGCCCGTGCCGTTCAGGACGTGATGGGCATAGATGGCCGTGATGGCCGCGAGATCTTCGTCGCGGCTGGGTCGAATGGTCAGGTGCATGGAAGCGGGGGTGCGGAAGGGCGCTATACTCGCGGGCTTTTCAGCGTGTCGCTGGCCGGGTGGCCATGTCGCGTGTCTCAACGCTGGAGAAGAATTCACCGGCCGATCCCAGGCATTCCCAGAAACCTGCGGCTGGCTCCACCCCAAGGATAAATCATGGTCGTCATTCGACTCTCCCGCGGCGGCTCCAAGGGCCGTCCGTTCTTCAATATCGTCGTCGCCGACAAGCGCACCCGTCGCGACGGCCGCTTCATCGAGCGCCTGGGCTTCTACAACCCCACCGCCCGCGGCGGCGAGGAAAGCATCCGTATCGCCCAGGACCGCCTGGCCTACTGGAAGAGCGTCGGCGCCCAGGCTTCGCCCACCGTGGTGCGCCTTATCAAGCAGGCCGGCACCGCCGCCCCTGCCGCTGCCGAGCAAGCCGCCGCCTGATCGGCGCGCCGTCGCCGATGCTGCCCACGCTCGACGCTGCCGAACTGCCGGCGGACGCCATCGAAGTCGGGCGCATCGTCGATGCCTGGGGCATCAAGGGCTGGTTCAAGGTCCTGCCCCACAGCGCCGAGCCCGAGGCGCTGTTCACTTCCAAGCGCTGGTTCCTCCAGCCGCCTGGCAACGGTCGCCAGGTCTTTCGACTTCCCATCCGAGAAGCCCGCGAGCACACCGATTGCATCGTGGCGCATTCCGATGAGGTGCCCGACCGCAATGCGGCCGAGGCCCTGCGCGGTGCCCGCATCTTCGTGCCGCGCTCCCTGTTCCCGACGCCGGGCGACGACGAGTACTACTGGGTCGACCTTGTCGGCCTGTCGGTCGTCAACCGCGAAGGCGTGGCCTTGGGCACGGTGCGTGAACTGCTGGCGACCGGCCCGCAGACCACCCTGGTCCTCGAGGTGCCGCCGACTGCTGAAGGCGACAAGCCTGGCGAGCGGTTGATTCCCTTCGTCTCCGCCATCGTCGACAAGGTCGATCTGGCCGGCCGCCTCATCGTGGCCGACTGGCAGCCCGACTACTGAGCGGCTGGCCCACTGCCGCCTGCACGCGGACGCGCATGCGCTTCGACGTCCTGACCCTTTTCCCGGAACTGTTCGCGCCCTTCCTCGCCAACGGCATCAACCGGCGCGCCTTTGCGTCCGGACAGGTGGACGTGCGCTTCTGGAATCCGCGCGACTTTGCCGAAGGCAATTACCGGCGCGTCGACGACCGGCCTTTCGGCGGCGGGCCCGGCATGGTCATGATGGCCGAGCCCCTGGCCCGTTGCGTGGAGGCTGCCGTTGCCGACCGGGGTGAGGCCTCGCCCGTGGTCCTTTTCTCACCCGTGGGCCAGCCACTGGGCCACGCAGTGGTGACCGAATGGGCGGCGAGTGCCGGGGCGGTGCTGATCTGCGGCCGCTACGAGGGACTGGATCAGCGCTTCATCGATCGCTACGTGACCCATCAGATCAGCCTGGGCGATTTCGTGCTGTCCGGCGGCGAACTGGCGGCGCTGGCGCTGCTCGATGCCGTGGCACGGCTGCAGCCCGGCGTGCTCGGCGACGCCGACAGCCATGCGCAGGACAGTTTCAATCCCGAACTGGATGGCCTGCTCGACTGTCCGCACTACACGCGACCCGAGGTCTGGCGCGACATGTCCGTGCCGGCGCCCCTGATGTCCGGCCACCACGCCCAGATCGAGCGCTGGCGGCGGGAGCAGCGGCTGGCGCTGACGGCCGAGCGCCGGCCCGACCTGATCGCCGCGGCCCGCGCCCAAGGCCGTCTCCAGCCGCTGGACGAGCAGTATTTGCAGCAACTGCCGCAGCCCACGCTATAATCGAGGGCTTTTCGATCCTCTGTCCGGCCGCGGCCCTCGTCCCGAGGCTCGCCCTTGTGGATCCGGCGCCTTCTTTGCAACTCGCGATATCGCAGGCACCGGCAGCCGCCTTCAGTGCAGCGCGGACACGATCCTTTCGCAGGAAACCATGAACCTCATCCAGACCCTCGAGCAAGAGGAAATCGCCCGCCTGGGCAAGAAGATCCCCGCGTTCGCTCCTGGCGACACCGTGATCGTCAGCGTCAACGTGGTCGAAGGCACCCGCAAGCGCGTGCAGGCTTATGAAGGCGTCGTCATCGCCAAGCGCAACCGCGGCCTGAACAGCGCCTTCACCGTGCGCAAGATCTCCAGCGGCGAAGGCGTCGAGCGGACCTTCCAGACCTACAGCCCGCTGATCGCCGGCATCGAAGTCAAGCGCCGCGGCGACGTGCGCCGTGCCAAGCTGTACTACCTGCGCGAGCGCAGTGGCCGTTCTGCCCGCATCAAGGAAAAGCTGCCGGGCAAGGCCTCCAACGCGGCCGCCGCGAACTGATTCGCGACGTGCAGGCAGGACCGGTCACCGCTCCTGCCGTCCGCACAGGGCCGCCTTCGGGCGGCCTTTTTCATTGCAGTTCACCGCCATGTCCCTGAGTCCTGAACCCCCTTCTTCCGGTAGCCCGGGCCATGCACCGCCCGAGGTGGTCAACGCGGTCGGCACGCCGGCCGGGGCGGTGACGGATCCGCGCGCCGTGCCGGTGACCCGCATCGACCGCCACCTGCCCGCGGTGCCTGCCGCCCGACTGACGGCTGCGGGCCTGCGCGAGCGCTTCTCCACGCCCCACAGCGTGACGTGGACCCCCGAAGTCCGCAGGGAGCCGAGCCTGACGCGCCGCAACCCCGCCCCTGCTGCCGTCCTCGTGCCGATCGTGCAGCGGGACGAGCCCACGGTGCTGCTGACCGAACGCGCCACCCGCATGTCCACCCACTCGGGCCAGATCGCCTTTCCAGGTGGGCGGGTGGATCCCGGCGATGCCAGCATCGCTGGCGCGGCCTTGCGCGAGGCATGGGAGGAGGTGGGGCTGGAGGCGGGCTTCGTCGAGGTGCTGGGTGAACTGCCCACCTACACCACCATCACCGCCTTTGTCGTGACGCCAGTCGTCGCGCTGGTGCAGCCCGGCTTTGTGCTACGACCCAATCCTGCCGAGGTGGCGGATGTGTTCGAAGTGCCGCTGGCCTTCCTGATGAACCCGGCCCACCATCGCCGCCATCAGGTGGAAGGGGACGGCCCCGCGGCGCGGCACTTCTTCTCGATGCCGTACCAGGACGGCGGCCGCGAGCGCTTCGTCTGGGGCGCCACAGCGGGCATGCTGCGCAATCTCTACCGTTTCCTGGTCGCATGACGGCACTGTGCGTGCCAGCGATGGCTGCGCCGCCGGAGTCCGTGGCGGGCTTCAGGGCCGTCTTATGATTCCTCGATGAGCTTCTTTGCCATCCTGTGCGCACTGCTGATCGAGCAGGTCCGGCCGCTGGCATCCGACAACCCGGCAGCTCGCGCGGCGCTGGCCTGGACACGCTGGACGAGCCGCAACTTCGATGCCGGCAAGCCCCACCACGGATGGGTCGCATGGTCGCTGGCCGTGGGGGTGCCCAGCCTGTTGGCACTGGGGCTGCACTGGCTGCTGATGCTCACGCTGGGCGCGCCCTTTGCGCTGGTCTGGGGCGTGGGCGTGCTCTACGTCACGCTGGGCTTCCGGCAGTTCAGCCATCACTTCACGGAGATCCGCGACGCGCTGGATGTGGGCGACGAGGCGCTCGCGCGCAGCCTGCTCGCACGCTGGCAACGGGTCGACGCGGCCGAGCTGCCGCGCAGCGAGATCGTCCGGCACGTGATCGAGTACTCGGTCATTGCGGCGCACCGCCATGTGCTGGGCGTGCTTGCATGGTTCTCGCTGGGCGCGCTGCTGGGGCTGGGGCCGGCCGGGGCCGTGTTCTATCGCATGAGCGAGTTCGTCGGCCGCTATTGGGCCTACAAGCACAACGCCATGAGTCAGCCGGCGAGCGTCTGGGTGCAGCAGGCCGCGGACCGCGCATGGACGGTGATCGACTGGCTCCCCGCCCGCATCACGGCCCTGGGCTTCGCGGTGGTCGGCAGCTTCGAGGAAGCCATCGACTGCTGGCGCAACGACGCGCGTCATTTCTCGGGGGTGAACGATGGCGTGATCCTGGCTGCCACCTCGGGGGCGCTCAATGTACGCCTGGGTGGCGAGCAGTTGCGGCCCAGCCGGCCGTTGGCCGACGCGCTGGTGGATGCTGCCGACCAGCCCGGTCCTGCCATATCGGCCGGTGGCGGCACGGCTGGGCGAGAGCCCGAACCGGCCCATCTGCGCAGCGTCGTGGGCCTGGTGTGGCGCTCGGTGGTGCTGTGGATGCTGCTGCTGGCGCTCCTGACCCTGGCGCGCCTGCTGGGCTGAAGGCCCGCGCCGTCTTCTCTCTTCCATCTTCCTCGGCGGTCTTGTGCCGCATGGCGAGCGATATGTCCCATCCCTATCCTGCCTTCTGGAGCCCGCGTGTCGCGGGGCTCGAGCCCTATGTGCCCGGCGAGCAGCCACGCATCGCCAACCTGGTCAAGCTCAACACCAACGAGCATCCGAGTCCGCCGTCGCCGCGGGTGATCGCCGCCATCGCCGAGGCCGCGCGTGATGGGCTGCAGCGTTACCCCGATCCCGAGTCCACGTCGCTGCGCGAGGCCATCGCCCGCCGTCATGGCTTGCAGCCCGCGCAGGTGTTCGTCGGCAACGGCTCCGACGAGGTGCTGAGCCACGCCTTCCTGGCTTTCTTCCAGCGCGGCGAGCCCCTGCTCTTTCCCGATGTCACCTACAGCTTCTACCGGGTCTGGACCCAGCTGCACGGCATCGAGGCGGAGGCGGTGCCGGTGGACGAGGCCTTGCGCATCGAGATCGACGCCCTGGCCCGGCGGGCGGAGCGGGGCTGCGCGGGCGTGGTGATCGCCAATCCGAATGCGCCGACGGGGCAGGGGCTGCCCCTGGACGCCATCGAACAGTTGCTGCGCGCCTGCCCCATGCGGGTGGTGTTGGTCGACGAGGCTTATGTGGACTTTGGCGCCAGCAGCGCCGCGGCGCTGGTCGAGGCCCATCCCAACCTGCTGGTGGTGCAGACCCTCTCCAAGTCGCGCGCGCTGGCCGGCCTGCGCGTGGGCTTTGCGCTGGGGCAGCCGCCGCTCATCGAAGCCCTGGCCCGCATCAAGAACAGCTTCAACTCCTACCCGCTCGACCGGCTGGCCCAGGCCGGCGCACAGGCGGCCATCGAGGACGACGAGTGGTTCAGCGCGCAATGCCGCGCGGTGATCGACACGCGCGAAGGGCTGGCGCTGCAGCTGGAGGACCTCGGCTTCGAAGTGTTGCCTTCGCAGGCCAACTTCGTGTTCGCGCGCCATCCGCAGCGCGACGCGGCCACCCTGGCGGCAGCGCTGCGCGAGCGGGCCGTGCTGGTGCGGCATTTCCGGCAGCCGCGCATCGACCAGTGGCTGCGCATCAGCATCGGCACGCGGGCGCAGTGCGGTGTGTTGGTGGAGGCGCTGCAGGCGATCCTGGAGGGCTGAGGCTGAGGTTCGGCGCGGCAGTCGCGCCGGCATGCCCGGCTTGCGACTGGGAGGCGGGGCGCAGCCCGTGGCCCTTCAGTACGCCGGCCGGCTCAGCTCGTCGAAGAGCTCGTTGTAGATGCGGTAGCGCATCGCGCTGATGTCCGCGTCGCTGTTGCCGTTGCGCTCGTCACCTTCCACATGGGCGATCACGCCGCACCCAGGCTCGTGCCGGTGCGTGCAGTTGTAGAAGCGGCATTCGCCCGTGTGGGCCGCGATGTCGGGCATCAGCGCCGGCAATTGCGTGGGCTCGATGTGGTGAAGGCCGAATTCCTGGAATCCGGGCGAGTCGATCAAGGCCGTCCCGGCTGGCTTGTCCATCCAGTACCAGGTGGTCGTCGTGGTGGTGTGGCGGCCCGAATTGAGTGCCTGCGAGATCTCGCCCGTCTGCGCCAGCGCCGAAGGCACCAGCCGGTTGACCAGCGTGCTCTTGCCCACACCCGAGGGGCCGAGGATGAGCGTGGTGCGGCCTGCCAGTTCGGCCTGCACCTCGGCCAGGCCTGAGGCGCCGGTGTCCTTCAACGAAAGGGGCAGCACCCCGTAGCCCATGCGGCGGTAGGGCGCGAGCCGCTCCCAGGCTGGCGAGAAAAGACCGGGCAGGTCGCTCTTGTTGAGCACGATCAGCGCACGGATGTGTTCGGCCTCGGCCGCGATCAGCGCCCGCGCCAGCTGATGCTCCGAAAAGTCGGGTTCCGCCGCGACCAGCATCAGGATCTGGTCCAGGTTCGCCGCGAAGGACTTGGTGCGGATCT
The DNA here is from genome assembly GCF_003350475.1 of Pseudacidovorax intermedius. Taxonomy (GTDB): domain Bacteria; phylum Pseudomonadota; class Gammaproteobacteria; order Burkholderiales; family Burkholderiaceae_C; genus Xenophilus; species Xenophilus intermedius. Next base: position 33,035 of record NZ_QQAV01000003.1, on the reverse strand, counting down.
CGTCCTGCCGATAGAAGAGATTGCGGCGCGTGTCCACCCGTTCGATGGTGCCCTCGTCGGTGCTCGGCAGCCATTGCACCCGGTCGCCCACCACGGCCTGGCTCTTCTTGCCGCGTGGGTGGCAGATGCGGCGCTCGCCGTCGGGCGATTCCACCAGGCAGTGCCGGCCATGGCTGCCAACCACCAGGCCTGGCTGCACCGTTGCCGTGGCGGGTGCGGCGCCGACTTGCGTGCTGTGCTTGCTGCGGCCCACGGATGTCCTCAGGCCACCGCGGCCGGCTGCAGCCGCGCCAGGCGCTGCGCCGCCGGCGGGTGGGAGTAATAGAAGCCGACATAGACCGGATCCGGCGTCAACGTGGACGCGTTGTCCTGGTGCAGTTTGAGCAGGGCGCGGGACAGGTCGGCACCGTCGGCATGCGTGGCCGCGAAGGCATCGGCCTCGAATTCGTCCCGACGCGACATGCGCGCCATGACCGGCGAGACGAAGAAGCTGAACACCGGCACCACCAGCATGAACAGCAGCAGCGCCAGCGCGTCGTTGGGCGCCGCCATGTGCGGCTGCACGCCCAGCCCGGTGTAGAACCAGGCCTGGGCCGACAGCCAGCCCAGCAACGCGAAGGCCGCGAGGCTCAGCACCAGCATCAGGCCCATGCGGCGGGTGATATGGCGGTGCTTGAAGTGGCCCAGCTCGTGGGCCAGCACGGCCTCCACCTCGCCCGGCGTGAGCTGCCGCAGCAGCGTGTCGAAGAACACCACGCGTTTGGACCGGCCGAAGCCGGTGAAGTAGGCATTGGCATGGGCGCTGCGGCGGCTGCCGTCCATCACGAACAGGCCCTTCGCCGCGAAACCGCAGCGGGTCATCAGCGTCTGCACGCGCTGCTTGAGCGATTCGTCCTCCAGCGGCAAGAACTTGTTGAACAGCGGGGCGATCCAGGTCGGGACGATGAACTGCAGCAGCAGCGTCCAGCCCGCGAGTGCCACCCAGGCCCACAGCCACCAGAGCGGCCCGGCCGCACCCATCAACCAGAGCACCAGCGCGGCCAGCGGCAGGCCCAGCGCCACGCCCAGTGCCGTCCCCTTGAGCAGGTCGGCCAGCCAGAGCCTGGGCGTCATCTTGTTGAATCCAAAGCGCTCTTCGAGCCGGAAGGTCTGCCACCACGTGAAGGGCAGGTCGATCAGTCCGCCGATCAGGCTGAAGGCGCCAAGCAGCGCGAGCTGTTGCCACATGCCGGCGCCCAGCCAGGCAGCCAGCGTCTTGTCCAGCAGGTCCAGGCCGCCCAACAAGGTCCAGGCGATCAGGGTGGCCGCGCCCCAGGCAGCTTCGATCAGGCCGAAGCGCATGCGCGCGACCGTGTAGTCGGCGGCCTTGCGGTGCGCCGCCAGATCGACGGTGCCGGCAAAAGGCGCTGGCACGGCATCGCGGTGCCGGGCCACATGGCGGATCTGGCGTGCCGCCAGCCAGAAGCGCAGCAGCAATCCGGCACTCAGCGCGACGGCGAAAAGAAGGGTGAAGGCAAGGGAGGCGGACATGCGTGGCGCAGTGTAGTGGGCACCCACCGGCCACACGGGGCGCAGGTGACTGTGGGCGAGAATGCCCCGATGTCCGCATCCCAAGCCTCTTCTGCCCCGGCCCTTCCCAAGAGCGACCAGAACCTCGTCTGGCTCGACTGCGAGATGAGCGGCCTCGATCCCGAGAAGGAGCGCCTGCTCGAGATCGCCGTCGTCGTCACCAGCCCCGACCTGTCGGTGCGTATCGACGGCCCCGTGCTCGTCGTCCACCAGAGCGACGCCGTGCTCGACGCCATGGACGCGTGGAACAAGGGCACGCATGGCCGCAGCGGCCTGATCGACAAGGTGCGCACCTCCACCCTCGACGAAGCCGCTGCCGAGCAGCAGCTCATCGACTTCCTCATGCGCTACGTGCCGCGCAGCGGCTCGCCGATGTGCGGCAACACCATCGGGCAGGACCGGCGCTTCCTGGTCAAGTACATGCCGCGGCTGGAGGCTTACTTCCATTACCGCAACCTCGACGTCAGCACGCTCAAGGAATTGGCCAAGCGCTGGAAGCCCGCCGCCTATGCCACCTTCAAGAAGCAACAGGCCCACACGGCGCTGGCCGACGTGCACGAGTCCATCGACGAGCTGCTGCACTACCGCGACACCTTCCTGCGCCTGCAGGATTGAACATTTGCTCAAAGCGGGATTAGGCAAAACCCTGAACTCCTGCCATAATCGTGGGCTCGCTGCAAAACCATGACCGCAGCGAGTTTTGCGCATCTCCCTTCTTGCACATTGGTCGGCGGCTCCCGCACACAGCGGAACAGCTCGATGAACCCGACCACGGCGCCTGATCCTCTTACACGGATCGCCTGCGCGCCGATCGTCGTTGGATGGTTGATGTTTTTCTGAACCTCCAACGTGCCTGCCCCTGCGGGGCGGCGTGCGTTCACGATCAGTTTTATGACCGACTCCCTGCATGAGCAGGGCGCTGCTGCGCCTGTGCTCGACCCTTCCTTTTCCACTGAAATCGTGGCTGATGGCCGCGCCGACGCGCCCGAAGCCGTCCTGGCCCACGACGTCGTCGCCGAGCCTGCTGCGCCCGAGGGCCCGCATCCTTTTGCCAAACTCGGCTTGGCGCCCGAACTCGTCGCCGCCGTGCGCGACCTGGGCTACACCGAACCCACCGCCGTCCAGACGAAGGCCATCCCGATGGCCATGCCCGGCAACGAAGAGCAGGACGCCAGCGCGGCCGGCTTCGTCGACCTGATGGTCTCCAGCCAGACCGGCAGCGGCAAGACCGCCGCCTTCCTGCTGCCCGTGCTGCACACGCTGCTGCTGCAACAGCAGCGCGAAGAAGAAGAGGCCAAGGCCGAGCACGCCCGCCTGGCGGCCGAAGCCGCCGCCCGCGGCGAAGCGCCGCCCAAGAAGCCCCGCCGCGTCAATCCGACGCAGTCGCGCAACTTCAAGGCGGCCGTCCCCGGCGCGCTGGTGCTGTGCCCCACGCGCGAACTGGCTCAGCAGGTGGCCCACGACGCCATCGAACTGGTGCGCCACTGCCGCGGCCTGCGCATCGCCAACGTGGTGGGCGGCATGCCCTACCAGTTGCAGATCGCCCGCCTGCAGAACGCCAACCTCGTGGTGGCCACGCCCGGCCGGCTGCTGGACCTGCAGCGTTCGATGCAGATCAAGCTGGATCAGGTGCGCTTCCTCGTCGTCGACGAGGCCGACCGCATGCTCGACCTGGGCTTCGCCGACGACCTCGCCGAGATCAACCAGCTGACCATCCAGCGCCAGCAGACCATGATGTTCAGCGCCACCTTTGCGCCGCGCATCCAGCAACTGGCCGCCCGCGTGATGCGCGAGCCGCGCAAGGTGCAGATCGACAGCCCGCAGCAGAAGCACGCCAACATCCGTCAGGTGCTGCACTGGGCCGACCACGCCAGCCACAAGCGTGCGCTGCTCGATCATTGGCTGCGTGACACGGCCATCCAGCAGGCCGTGGTCTTCGCCAGCACGCAGATCGAATGCGACGGCCTGGCCAATGACCTGCAGCAGGCCGGCTTCTCCGCCGTGGCGCTGCACGGGGCGCTGAGCCAGGGCCTGCGCAACCGTCGACTCATGGCGCTGCGCAACGGCCAAGTGCAGATCCTCGTGGCCACCGACGTCGCTGCCCGCGGCATCGACGTGCCGACGATCAGTCACGTTTTCAACTTCGGCCTGCCGATGAAGGCGGAGGACTACACCCACCGCATCGGCCGTACCGGGCGGGCGGGCCGCGATGGTATCGCCGTGACCTTCGCCGAGTTCCGCGACCAACGCCGCATCTTCGACATCGAAGCCTTCACCAAGCAGCAGTTCCAGCCCGAAGTGATCGAAGGCATGGAGCCGACCCGCCGTGCGCCGACGGCCCAGCCGCCGCGTGGCGGCGCGGGCCGGGGCCGTGGTGGTCCGGCCGGCCGCCAAGGAGACGACCGCCGTCGCTCGCCTGGCTTTGCCGGCGGTGGCCGTGCGCAGGGTTGGGGTGAGTCCTCGGGCGGCGCGCGTCATGGCGGCCAGCGCTCGCAGGGTTTCGACGGTGGCGCTCGCGCAGGGGGTGGCTTTGGCCGGCCTCAGGGCGACGACGGTTTCGGTGGCGGCCATCGCGGCCGTCAAGAGGGCTTCGGCGGCGGCCAACGTTCTGGCGAAGGCTTCGCAGGTCATCGTGGACACAACGAAGGCTTTGGCGGCCGTGGGCATGGCGAGGGCTTTGGCGGTCCCCGCTCGCACGGCGACAGCCGCCGGCCCGCGCCTGCTGCGCGCGACGGTCGTCCTTCGGGCGCCGGTCGTGGCCCCGGCGGCAAATCTTTTTCGGGTCGTGCCTTCGTTCCGCGTGACAGAGGCTAAAAAATCGTGTCATAATCTCACCTCTTCGGGCCGTTAGCTCAGTTGGTTAGAGCAGAGGACTTGAAGGGCAGCAGCCTAAAGGTGCCTCGGCGCCAACGGATGAGGCCCGACGGGTTGCTCAAGGTAAGTTCACTCTGCCTTGAAGTAGAACTTCTCAAATTCGGCGAACGCTAACGTGCTCTTCCGAGCGCCAGGCCAACGCCGAGCGAAGCCCCGAAAGGGGAACGTGTAGAGACTCGACGGGAAGGCCGAAAGGCAAGACAGAGTCCAGACCACGAACCGGAAACGGGCAGCGAAAGCTGAAGTGGTAGGCATAATCCTTTGGTCGCTGGTTCAAGCCCAGCACGGCCTACCAGGGCGGAAGAAACGAAGAAAGTTTTGCTTGATAGTTGGCGCCACGAAAATGTCGTGCTATACTAGAAAGCTCAGCGGCTGTAGCTCAGCTGGATAGAGTACTTGGCTACGAACCAAGGGGTCGTGGGTTCGATTCCTGCCAGCCGCACCATATTTCCCTATGGGGAACAACGGGTTAGCGCCACAAGCGCTAGCCCGTTTTTCTTTGTCCGAAAACTTTTGAGGGATCTCGCGCATGAGCAAAGCCTTCACCAAGGAAAGCGACAACGGTGATGAGGACGACGAGGCTGGCGGCCTCCCGCCCTTGCCCCCAGGTGGCAAGAACTACATCACGCCGGAAGGTTACGAGCGCCTGCGTGCCGAACTGCTGTCATTGATGGACGTGGAGCGTCCCAAGGTGGTCGAGGCCGTCCATTGGGCCGCCAAGAATGGTGATCGCTCGGAAAACGGCGACTACCTGTACGGCAAGAAGCGGCTTCGAGAAATCGACCGGCGGATCCGCTTTCTCACCAAGCGCCTGGAGATCGCCGAAGTGACCGATCCATCGGTCCACCACGGCAGCGACCAAGTGTTCTTTGGCGCCACCGTGACCTACGCGGATGAATCCGGCGAGGAGCACACGGTCACCATCCTGGGGATCGACGAGGCGGAGAGCGCACAACGCCAGGTGAGCTGGATCGCGCCCATATCGCGGACCTTGCTCAAGGCCCGCGTGGGCGATGCGCTCAAGCTGGTGACGCCCGGCGGTACGCAGGAGATCGAAGTGGTCGAGGTCGTGTACCCCGCCCCCGCCTCCCGCTGATCGGACAACAGCGCGGCCGGCCGGCGGCGCACGGGAGCGCTCAGGGTGCAGGCACGATCCGCCGTGCCGACAGCACTGACGGTGTGCGCCGCGCGGCGCGCAGCACGGATTCGACATGGGCTGCGTCGCGTACAGCGATGACGAAGCGCAGGTCGGTTGAATCCTGCTGGCTTTCGTCCGGCATCTCGACGTGGGTGATGTCCGCCTCGGCCCGGGCGAGGGTGGAGGCGACGCGCGCCAGCACGCCTTTGTCGTTGCGAACCGTCACCAGGATGCCCGTCTCGAAGCTGCGCACGGGCTCGTCGGCCCATTCCACGGCGAAGAAGCGCTCGGCGTCCTTGTGGCGCAGCCGCTGACCGACCCCGCAGGCGTCGGTGTGGACCACCAGGCCTTCACCATGGCCCAGATAGCCCACGATCGGATCGCCGGGCACGGGGCGGCAGCACAGCGCAAAGCGCACGGATGAGTTCTCGCTGCCGTCCAGCGTGACCGCGCCTTGCGAGACGTTCTCATGCGCCGTGAAGCGCTCGCGACTCATCAGCAGCGCATCGGGCTTCTCGCCGCGCTCGGCCAGCAGCGTCATCAACCGCTTGGCCACGATGCTGGCCACCCGCTTGCCGAGGCCGATGTCGGTCATCAGGTCTTCGCGGTTGCGGTTGCCGGTGAAGCGCAGCAGCTTGTCCCAGATCGCCTGGTAGTCCGCTTCGATTCCCGGCAACTTGCGCACGCCCTCAGCACGCAGCGCCTGGGACAGCAGCTTTTCGCCCAGGCGCTCAGACTCGGCCTGGGCCAGCGTCTTGAGGTAGTTGCGGATCTTCGAGCGGGCCCGGCCCGTGCGAACGAAGCCCAGCCACGCTGGGTTAGGCGTGGAGACCGGCGCCGTGATCACCTCGACCACGTCGCCGTTCTTGAGTTCGGTGCGCAGCGGCACCTGCTCTCCGTTGATGCGCGCCGCCGAGGCGTGGTGGCCCACGCTGGTGTGGATCGCATAGGCAAAGTCCACCACCGTGGCGCCGCGCGGCAGCGCCAGGATCTCGCTGCGGGGCGTGAAGACATAGACCGCGTCCGGGAACAGGTCGACCTTGACGTGTTCCCAGAACTCACGCGCGTCGCGCGTCTCGTCCTGGATGTCGACCAGCGACTGCAGCCACTTGGCGCTGAGCCGCTCGCCTTGGTCTGCATCGCCGGCCGCCTTGTACAGCCAGTGTGCCGCCACGCCGGACTCGGCGACCACATGCATCGCTTCGGTACGGAGCTGGAACTCCACGTTCACGCCCGAAGGGCCCACCAGCGTCGTGTGCAGCGACTGGTAGCCGTTGATCTTGGGGATCGCGATGTGATCCTTGAACTTGCCCGGATGCGGCTTGTACAACTGGTGCAACACGCCCAGGCCCGTGTAACAGGCGATGGTGCTGGGTACGACCAAGCGAAAACCGTAGATGTCGGTGACCTGTGCAAAGCTCAGGTGCTTGTCGTCCATCTTGCGGTAGATGGAGTACAGCGTCTTCTCGCGGCCGGCGATACGCACTTGGAGGCCGGCGGCAGCAAACGCCGTCTCCACGTCGCGCTGCACTTTCTGGATGAGATCGCGCCGGCGGCTGCGGGCCTTGGCCACGGCCTTGGTCAGGATCGCGTGGCGCCAGGGCTTGAGATGCCGGAACGACAACTCCTGCAACTCGCGGTAGGTCTGGTTGAGCCCCAGGCGGTAGGCGATGGGGGCGTAGATGTCCAGCGTCTCGCGCGCGATGCGGCCCCATTTGGCCCGCGGCGCATCGCTCAGGGTGCGCATGTTGTGCGTGCGGTCGGCCAGCTTGATGAGGATGACGCGCACGTCGCGCGCCATGGCGAGCAGCATCTTGCGGAAGGACTCGGCCTGGTTCTCCTCGCGCGTGTCGAACTGAAGCTTGTCGAGCTTGGTGAGGCCGTCCACCAGTTCCGCCACCGCCGAACCGAAACGCTCGACCAATTCAGGCTTGGTGACGCCGCAGTCTTCGATGGCGTCGTGCAGCAGCGCGGCCATGAGGGCCTGGGCATCGAGCTTCCACTCGGCACACTGGGCGGCGACGGCGATGGGATGCGTGATGTAGGGCTCGCCGCTGTTGCGCAACTGGCCGAGATGGGCTTCGTCGGCAAATCGGTAGGCGCGGCGCACCAGTTCCACATCCTCCGCGGCCAGGTAGTCCAGTCGCGCGGTCAGCGCCGCGAAGCTGGCCGCGGCCGCGTTCAGCGCAGCGGTCGGCGCCTTGCCGGGCGCCGGCGCCGCGCCGGACGCGGAAGAGGGAAGGACCACACTCATGCTTCGACTTTAGCCGCTGAAGCGTCCTGCGGTCTCCGGGCGCAAAAAAAGCACCTCGAAAGGTGCTTGTTCTTCGCCTGAGTTGCGAGAGGTGGCGGCAATCAGCCCGGAACCTTCTTGAGCATCTCGAGGCCGACCTTGCCATCGGCGATCTCGCGCAGGGCGGTGACCGCGGGCTTGTTCTTGCTCTCGATCTTGGGCGCATGGCCCTGGCTCAGCATGCGGGCGCGATAGGTGGCGGCCAGGACGAGCTGGAAGCGGTTGGGGATCTGCTGCAGGCAGTCTTCGACGGTGATGCGGGCCATGACGGTATGCGTTGATGAAGTGTCAGGGAATGTTCAGTGCCGCGAAGGTGTCGGCACGGGCGCGGCGCTGGGCAGAGTAGCGAAGCCGCTGCGCGTGAACGATCGCTTTGAGGTCGAAAAGCGCGCGTTCAAATAACTCGTTGATTATAACGTAGTCGAATTCACGGGTTTGCGTCATCTCCTCCGCCGCATTCTGCAAGCGCAGTTCGATGACCTCGGGGGCGTCCTCGCCGCGGCGCTCCAGGCGGGAGCGCAACTCTTCCCAACTGGGCGGCAGGATGAAGATCAGCACCGCGTTGGCGAACACCTTGCGCACCTGCAGCGCGCCCTGGAAGTCGATCTCCAGGATCACGTCGGCACCCGAGGCGATGCGCTCTTCCACCGCGCGCTTGGACGTGCCGTAGCGGTGGCCATGCACATTGGCCCACTCGAGGAAGGCCTCGGCCTGCACCATGGCATCGAATTCGGCGGGCGAGACGAAGAAGTACTCGCGGCCGTGCTTTTCCTGCCCGCGCGGCGCACGGGTGGTGTGCGAGACCGACGGGTTGACCGCCGAATCCAGCTCGCGCAAGGCCTTGACGAGGCTGGACTTGCCGGCGCCGCTCGGCGCCGCGACGACAAACAGGTTTCCGGGATATTCCATGGCGCTCATTCGATGTTCTGGACCTGCTCGCGCATCTGCTCGATCAGCACCTTCATGTCGACGCCGATCCGGGTGAGTTCGAGCGCCGCCGACTTCGAGCCCAGCGTGTTGGCCTCGCGGTGCAGTTCCTGGATGAGGAAGTCGAGCCGCTTGCCGACTTCGCCGCCCTTGGTCAGCAGCCGGTCGATCTCGTCGAGGTGGGCGCGCAGACGGCCCAGTTCCTCGGCAACGTCGATGCGGATCGCAAAGGCGGTGGCCTCGGACAGCGCACGGTCCTGTGCGGCCTCGGGCGTCGCACTGCCGGCGGCCAGGCCCATCGCCTCTTGCCAGCGCTCCAGGAAGCGGGTGCGTTGCTGCTCCACGAGCCGGGGCACGAGCGGTTCCGCCTGCTCGGCCAGGGCGCGCAGGCCTTGCAGCCGCTCCTGCAGCAAGGCCACGAGCCGGGCGCCTTCGCGCTCGCGCGCGGCGATCAGGTCGTCCACCACGGAGGTGGCGAGGGCGACGACGTCGAACTGTTCGGCGGGCAGCGTGCGGCCGCCGTCGCTGCCGGCCAGCCGCAGCACATCGGCCACGCTCAGCTCGCGGGCAGTCGGCAGCCAGGCTCGCACCGCGTCCTGGACGCCGTTGAGCCGCTGCAAGAGGCGCACGGAGGGCTCGGCCACCGCGGCGTCCGTGCCGGTCTCGACCGAGCCGCGCATCTCGACCTTGCCGCGCTTGAGGCGGCGGGTGAGCAGTTCGCGAAGGGCCGGCTCGTGCTGGCGCAGCTCTTCGGGCAGCTTGAAACTCAGGTCCAGGAAGCGGCTGTTGACGGCGCGCAGCTCCAGGCCCAGGCGGGGGCCCGGGCGTTCCTCGCCCGCGGGCGCGTCCGCGCTCGACGCGCGGCTCTGGCCGCTGGCGTAACCGGTCATGCTGTAAACTGCCATTGCACCTCGCTCTCGGCTCGTGTTCGTCTGACAAGCCCCGCAGAAGCGACGGGCCGGCGCCCTCTCTCATGCGGATCGACGGGCTTGCCGCCTCACCTCTTCGGGCGAAGCCTCCGATTATGTCAAAGGTCAAACCGTCGCCCCTGATTCCGGACACGGTGATCGGTGGCTACCGAGTCGTTCGACGCATTTCCTCCGGCGGTTTCGGCGTGGTCTACCTGGCGATGGACAAGGCGGGCCAGCAGGTCGCCATCAAGGAGTACCTCCCTTCGTCGCTCGTGACGCGCGAGGACGGCAGCCTCATTCCGCAGGTGGCGCCCGAAAAGCTGTCGCTCTACCGGCTCGGACTCAAGAGCTTCTTCGAGGAGGGCCGGGCCCTGGCGCAGATCGCCCATGCCTCGGTGGTGAGCGTGCTCAACTTCTTCCGCGAGAACGAGACCGTCTACATGGTGATGAACTACCTGGAAGGCGCCACGCTTCAGGACTTCATCGTCACCGCCCGCGAACTCAAGCGCGCCAAGGTGTTGCGCGAGTCGACGATCCGCTCGCTGTTCGACGAGATCCTGCGCGGCCTGCGCGTGGTGCACCAGCACAAGATGCTGCACCTGGACATCAAGCCCGCCAACATCTTCATCACCGACGACGACCGCGCGGTGATGATCGACTTCGGCGCCGCCCGCGAGGTGCTCTCCAAGGAGGGCAACTTCGTGCGGCCCATGTACACGCCCGGCTTTGCGGCGCCCGAGATGTACCGGCGCGACTCCTCCATGGGCCCGTGGACCGACATCTATGCCGTGGGCGCCTGCATGTATGCCTGCATGCATGGCTACCCCCCGCTGGACGCGCCCCAACGGCTCGACAAGGACCGCCTGGGCCTGTCGCTCACGCGCATGCGCGGCGTGTACTCGGACGACCTGATCGAGGTGGTCGAGTGGTGCATGGCCCTCGACCCGCTGTCGCGGCCCCAGTCCGTCTTCGCGCTGCAGAAAGAGCTGGGCCGCGAGGGTGAGCGCCGCTACACCAAGCTGTCGGTGGCCGAGCGCATGCGCCTGTCGATCGACAACATGCGTGCCACGGAGCGCAAGCCGCTGGCCAAGGCCGGCACGCCCACCACCCGTCCGGCGGCGTCATGAAGTTTTCCGTCTTCCAAGTCAGCCGCAAGGGCGGGCGCCTCAAGAACGAGGACCGCATGGGCTACTGCTACACCCGCGAGTCGGCGCTGTTCGTGCTGGCCGACGGCATGGGCGGCCATCCGGAAGGCGAGGTGGCGGCGCAGATCGCGCTGCAGGCCGTTGCGGCGCTGTTCCAGCGCGAGGCGCGACCCGTGCTCAAGGACGTGCGCGCCTTCCTCGCGGCGGCGGTCATGGCGGCCCACCAGCAGATCATGCGTTACGCCAGCGGCAAGGCCATGCTCGACACGCCGCGCACCACCATCGTGGTGGCGGTGCTGCAGCAGGGCTGCGCCACCTGGGTCCACTGTGGCGATTCGCGCCTGTATGCGGTGCGGGGCAACCGGCTGATGGTGCGCACGCGCGACCATTCCAATGCCGAGCGGCCTCGTGCCGAGGGGGGCGCCATGCCGGTGAACCGCAACCTGCTCCAGACCTGCCTGGGCTCGCCGGTGCCGCCGCTGTTCGATCTGTCTGAGCCGCTGCCCTTGCAGCAGGGCGACCGGCTGATGCTCTGTTCAGACGGGCTCTGGAGCGTGGTCGAGGACGCGCTGCTGGTCCGTACCCTCGGCGCGCGCCCGGTGGCCGATGCGGCGCCCGAACTCGTCGAGATGGCCCTGCGCCGCGGCGGCAGCCACTCCGACAATGTCACGCTGATCGCGGTGGAGTGGGAGACGCCCGACGCGCCCGGCTCCGAGCCCGGCGTTTCCACCGACAGCATCGGGCCGGACGTCTTCGCCTCCAGCATCCAGGCCGGGCTGCCGGGCGAGGAAGACCACGACGAGCTCGACGAGGCCGCCATCGAGCGCTCCATCGCCGAGATCAACGAGGCGATACGGCGCTCCGCCGCCCGAAAGAACTGATCCGCGCAAGGTGCTGCACGGCGAGCCTTCCGGGCCTGCGGCCATCGCCTTGCTTTTCCACGTTTCCGATCCAGAGATTCACATGAGTCCTTTCATCCGCAGCAGCGGCCGCGCCGCCGACCAGCTTCGCCCCGTGCGCATCACCCGCGGCTTCACCATCCATGCCGAAGGCTCCGTCCTCATCGAATTCGGCCAGACGCGCGTGCTGTGCACCGCCTCCGTCGAAGAGAAGGTGCCGCCGCACAAGCGCGGCAGCGGCGAAGGCTGGGTGACGGCCGAATACGGCATGCTGCCCCGCGCCACCCACACCCGCGGCGACCGCGAGGCCGCACGCGGCAAGCAGAGCGGCCGCACGCAGGAGATCCAGCGCCTCATCGGCCGTTCGATGCGCGCCGTGTTCGACCTGGCGGCACTGGGCGAGCGCACCATCTACCTCGACTGCGACGTGCTGCAGGCCGACGGCGGCACCCGCACGGCGGCCATCACGGGCGCCTTCGTGGCGGCGCACGATGCGGTCGCCAAGCTCATCGCCGCCGGCACGCTGGCCGCGTCGCCCATCCGCAGCCATGTGGCCGCCATCTCGGTCGGCATCGTGCAGGGCACGCCGCTGCTGGACCTGGAATACGTCGAAGACTCCGCCTGCGACACCGACATGAACGTCGTGATGACCGGCGCCGGGCACTTCGTGGAAGTGCAGGGCACGGCCGAGGGCGCCGCCTTCAGCCGCGACGAGATGAACCAACTGCTCGCGCTGGCCGACAAGGGCATCGCCGAGCTGGTGCAACTGCAGAAGCAGGCGCTGCAGATCGCCTGAGTGGGCGTGAGCACGGAGAGCGCATCCATGAAACTGGTTCTCGCATCCAACAACGCGGGCAAGCTGGCCGAGCTGCAGCAGCTCTTCGGCACGCTGGGCCTGACGCTCGTGTGCCAGTCGGAGCTGGGCGTGGGCGAGGCGGAAGAGCCCTTCCGCACCTTCGTCGAAAACGCGCTGGCCAAGGCCCGCCATGCCAGCGCGGCCACCGGCCTGCCCGCCATCGCCGACGACGCCGGCCTGTGCGTCGACGCCTTCGGCGGCCTGCCGGGCGTGGACACGGCCTACTACGCCACGCAGTTCGGCTACGAGAAGGGCGACGCCAACAACGTGAAGGCATTGCTGGCGCAGCTGCGCGGCGAATCCAACCGCCGCGCCGCGCTGGTCAGCACCCTGGTCGCGCTGCGCCATGCCGAAGACCCGGAGCCGTTGGTCGCCGTGGGCCGCGCCGTCGGCGAGATCACCACCGAGCCGGTGGGCGAGCACGGCTTCGGCTTCGACCCCGTGATGTTCCTGCCGCAGTTCGGCAAGACCTTCGCGCAACTGCCGCCCGAGGTGAAGAACGCCCACAGCCACCGTGGCCAGGCCGCGCGCGCCATGCTGGCCCTGATGCGCGAGCGCTGGGCCCTGGGCGGATGAGCAGCATCCCGATCCAGCCCGCCGTGGCCGTCGCGCCGCAGGCCAACGACGTGCTGCACATGATGCGGCCCGGGCCGCTGCAGCTGGCCGCATCGCCGCCGCTGTCGCTGTACATCCACCTGCCCTGGTGCCTGCGCAAGTGCCCCTACTGCGACTTCAATTCGCACGAATGGCGTGGCGAAGGCAATGACGCGGCCGTGCCCGAGCAGCGCTACATCGACGCACTGATCGCCGACCTCGACGCCGCGCTGCCCCTGGTGTGGGGCCGCACCGTGCACACCATCTTCATGGGCGGCGGCACGCCCAGCCTGTTCGCGCCCGAAAGCATCGACCGCCTGCTCGGCGCCGTGCGCGCCCGCCTGCGGCTGGAGCCCGGCTGCGAGATCACCCTGGAGGCCAACCCCGGCACCTTCGAGCGCGACCGCTTCCGTGCCTACCGCGCTGCGGGCGTCACGCGGCTGTCGGTCGGCGTGCAGAGCTTCGACGACGCGCACCTGAAGGCGCTCGGCCGCGTGCACGACCGCCGCCAGGCCATCGCCGCCGTGGAAGAAGCTGCGCAGGCCTTCGAGACCTTCAACCTCGACCTGATGTACGCGCTGCCCGGGCAGACGCTGCAGGGCCTGGAGGCCGAGCTGGACCAGGCCCTGGCCCTCGCGCCGCCGCACCTGTCGATCTACCACCTGACCATCGAGCCCAACACCTTCTTCGCCAAGCACCCGCCCGCGCTGCCCGAGGACGACATCGCCTACGCCATGCTCGACCGCATCACCGAGCGCACCGCGGCCGCGGGCCTGGCGCGCTACGAGGTGTCGGCCTATGCGAGGCAGGGCCACAGCTGCACGCACAACCTCAACTACTGGCAGTTCGGCGACTACCTGGGTCTGGGCGCCGGCGCGCACGGCAAGCTGAGCTTTGCCCACCGCATCGTGCGGCAGGTGCGCGTGCGCGACCCGCAGCGCTACATGGCGCAGGCCCTGGCCGGCCAGGCCGTGGCCCAGAGCGACGACGTGGCGCTGGCCGACCTGCCGTTCGAGTTCATGCTGAACGCACTGCGCCTGAAGGAAGGTTTCACGCTGGCCCAGTTTGCCGAGCGCACCGGCCTGGCCATCAGCGCCATCCGCCGCCCGCTGGAAGAAGCCGAAGCCCGCGGCCTGCTGGCGCGCGACCTGCACCGCGTGTGGCCCACCGAACGGGGCATGGATTTTCTGAGCGACCTGCAGGCGATGTTCCTGCCCGAAGGCGACGGGGCGGACTGACGCCGCTGCCACCGCGGAAGGGCGCGGCGGTGCCCTTACACTTGCGGCCGCATTTTGCCTTCGGGTGCCGCACGGCACCGCCGCAGAAGGCCGACCCAGGAAGCGTGGCAGAGTGGTCGATTGCACCGGTCTTGAAAACCGGCGACGGGCAACCGTCCGTGAGTTCGAATCTCACCGCTTCCGCCAGTTGCGGCGTGTACCGTGGTCGATCAGTTCGGATGCGTCCGTGAGCATCTGACAGGGTCTAGACAAAATCAAACATGGCTCGCCAACCTACGCAGGAGCATACGAGACTGGGCCAGCCAGGCCCAGGCAGTGGCATTTTTTGCAGAGCGGTCATGGTGCATGACCATGCGGCGCTCGCGCTCCAACCAAGCCTGAGTGCGCTCGACGACCCAGCGCTTGGGCAGGATAAAAAGCCGCCGGCCTGAGCACGTGTGAACAGTGCGGGTCGTTCCACTCGCCGAAGGCGCCAGGGCGACGTACCACTTCGACAGCAATGTCGTTCTCATGGCGCAGTCGCTCGGCGCACTTGCCTGCGTAGGCGGAGTCGGCGTAGAGCAGCTTGACGGACGCGTACTTGGCACAGGCTGGGGCGACGACCTCAGGGGCACCATCGCGATCCTGCACGCTGGCAGCGGTGACGCTGACGGCCAGCAACAAGCCCAGCGTATCGGTCACGATGTGGCGCTTGCGCCCCTTGACCTTCTTGCCAGCGTCGTAGCCCGAGGTGCCGCCCTGCGGGGAAATGCGGTTGGCCTGCGAATCGATGACCATCGCGCTGGGGGCGGCATTGCGTTCGATGCGTTGGCGCCATTGTGCGAACAGCCGTTGCTGCAACTGCTCGAACTTGCCTTGCGCGGCCCAGCGACTGAAGCTCTTGTGCACCGTCAGCCAAGGGGGAAAGGACTTGGGCAGCATCGTCCAGGCGCATCCCGTTCGAAGCACATAGCAGCACGCATCGACCATCGTGCGCCGCTCGTATTTGGAGGGCCGACCTCGGCTGCCCTCAGGCAGTTCGAACAGGTCTGCCGCCAGCGCCCATTCGGCGTCCGTCAGCGAACTGGCGTACTGGTCCGCGGTCGAAGGCGCAGTGCGATGCGCCTTGGTGTAGCCATAGCGCTTGGGTTGAGTAGCCGTGCGCGCCTGGCGCGTGTTGGTGCGCTCAAGGCCGGCACGCTTGATCGCCCGGTGCATGGTCACGGTGCATACCGCGATGCCGGTGCGCTCGGCGAACGCAACGCACAACTCCTGCATCGTGGCGCCGCGCTTGGCGGCCTCCCTGGAACCTGACCCAAAGGTTGAGCCCGGCCTTGCGCGACCATCAGAGTCAGCCCGCGGCTCGTCGATATCCCACCTATGCGTCCAGTCGGGGATGGAACTATTCCGACTCCTTGGTTATTTCCCGGCCCGGAAAGTGTTCGCAGCTCGGGGCTGTCGAAAAGCCCGGAGACTCCAGCGTCTGGATGTATCGCCGCAGCGTGCGCGTGTGAACGTCAAACTTTCGGGCAAGCATGTGAACAGGCTCGCGTCCCAAGTAAAGCGCCAGTTCGTCAAGCTGCTCGGCACTCAGCGAACGCGGTCTTCCTACGTGTCGACCTTGGCCGCGGGCAGCCTCCATGCCGGCCTTGGTGCGTTCACTGATCAGGGAGCGCTCAAATTCCGCCAGCGCTCCCATCAGATGAAAAATAAGGATGCCGCCCGGGGTACCGGTGTCAATGCTCTCCGACAACGATGCGAAGTGGATGCGCCGCTTGCCTAGCGTAGAGACGACCTGCACAAGCCCATTGACGGAGCGCCCCAATCGATCCAGTTTCCAGACGACCAAAGTGTCGCCCGCCCTCAGCCGTCTGAGAGCTCGAGTCAAACCGGGCCGGTCGAACACTGCACCCGACACACCCTGATCGGTGTAGAGCGCGTCGCAGCCTGCGCGCTCAAGCGCCCGTATCTGTAGATCGACACTTTGTTCGTCTGTCGAAACCCTTGCGTAGCCAACTTTCATGATCGTAGGAGGGGGGGACGCACCCGCTTCGTCGCAGAGCGCGCCACTTGCCTGAGGAGTAGTTAACAAGGACTGAGTCTAGGCATTGACAAAAGGGTACCCTTTTGCTTGCATCATTTACAGCCCCTATCTAAAAAGATACTAAGAGTAAAAACGGTCACTGACTAACCGTTTTTCAGTATTTAGACCTAAAGGGTACCCTTTTGTCCAGCGGGATTACGGTGTAGCTGAGCGCAAGGCCAGAGTTGGTGTAGGCCGGACGGGCGGATGTGATGCCTGAAGTCGGTCTTTCTCCAATGGCTGCCGGTCTTGCACTGAACCCGTCCAGTCTGGAGCGGCTTGAGCGTGAGCTTTGCGAGCTGCTGAGCACCATCCGTGCATACCGCGGGGTCACAGGTGACCACGCGAGCGACGTGAGTGCTGAGGCCTCGACCGAGGAGGGGGGCACCCCGCCCCCTTCGGGCCTGGCGGACATCATCATTCCGTCATCGAGGCAACCTCAAGCAACGCCGTCTTCGATTGATCTGGGCGACCGGTCGCTGGGTGAAACCGGTTGGCTGCTCATCGGCGACTGCTGGTTGCTGCGAGCCCCAGACGGCTACCAACTGCGACTGAATATCTGCGAGCGCGCGCTCCTGCTTGCGCTTGCTCAGGCAACAGATCACGCGATCTCTTTCGACGCGTTCTTCCAGCTCATGGAGAACACGCGTGTCATGTATGGCCAGAAGCCACTGGCGCTCACCAGTAGGCGAATGATCCTGATGCGGCTGATGACCAAGCTTGGGCGATCAAGCTCGCCAGGACCGCTTTTGTCCGTACACGGCTGGGGCTATCGGTTGCGCGTCCGCGACGAACTGCAACCGGCCGCTCTGCATTCGGACGGCCCGTTCTTCCGATCCTCGCTCCTGGGGGGGCGCGCACAGACTTCTCCTGCCGAGAAGTCTGACGCCTCCTCATGAACGCGCAGACCGCTTCATGTGTGTCAGTGGATCCGCAACGTCTCGGTCGTCCTCCCCTTCCCCGCATTTCTTCAGTCTAGGAAAGATCATGAAAACTCGCCTGACCGCCGCCGCTTTGCTGAGCCTGTTTCTGGCCACACCCATTTGGGCGCAGTTGGTCCCTCCCTCAGGAAAGTCGGCCGAGCTTGAAGCAGCGACTGCGCCCCAGGAGCAGAGGGCCGTAACCGTCTCCTTGACCCAGAAGAAGGTCGTGAAGGATGGGGGTGGCCGCGACAAGCTTATTGACGCTGACGCTGTCAAGCCCAACGACGTCTTGGAGTACCGAGTCGTCTATAAAAATGTAAGTAGCCAGACCGTCAGGGGCATCGCGGCGAATCTGCCGTTGCCGGAGGGCTTGGAGTACGTCGCCCGCTCAGCGCAGCCAGAGAAGGGCGCTCAGTTTGCGCTGCAGGCAGATGGTGCATTTGCCCCTGAGCCCCTGATGCGCAAGGGTAGCGACGGGCGCATGCAGGCTGTGCCCTATGACGAATACCGGCAGATTCGCTGGCGCATCGATGAACTCGCGCCCGGAGCCCAGGCGGTCGTGAGCGCTCGCGCGACGGTCGAAGCCGTCAAGCCGAAGACAGCGCCCTCCGCAAGCACTTCTCCCAATAGCGCAACTACCCGAACCGCGACCGCAACTGCGGCATCGCCAACCAAGCCTTGAGAGGGGCCGGCTGGCACCGCTTTGCGCTTCGACAACGTGGTACGGCCTGCTTCTCTCTACCCCCGTGTTGGTTGCTACGAAAGCCTGGACCGTAATGGTTTGGGCGCGTGGTGGCCGCACTGCCCTGCTGTGCGGGAGGCGGCGAAATAGCCGTAACGCAAGGCAGATTTCAAGTTCTTTTGTGAACGTCGGCCTTCCTTAGAGGAGAAAACAAGTGAAAAATCAATACCCCCTGACTCGCGGCAGCGGCAAGCTGCTTGCGACGTGGGCGGGCACGGCAGCCATGGCGGCGGTCTTCCTGAGTGGAAGTCCAGCAGCGATGGCGGCAGCGCCTGCCGCGGGAACGTCAATCGGCAACGTGGCGTCGGCTTCCTATCTGGATCCGAATGGCACTTCGCAAGTTTCCACGTCGAACCTCGTGCAGACCACGGTCCTGCAAGTGGGCTCCTATGCGTTGGATGGAAAGATTACGACCGCCAGTACGCTGGACGTCGTCAACAACAAGACAGGCGCCGCTGGTGCCACGATCTACGCGGCGCACGTGCTCACCAACACGGGCAACGGTGCCGACGGGTTCAACATCAAGGTAGATGCGTCAGCCAGCAAGAAGTTTGCCAAGATCGAGATTTACAACGACTCGAACTTCGACGGCCTTCCCGACAGTGCAACTCCTCTATGTTCCGACGCCACGGGTCAGACTGGCTGTAGTCTGACGTCTGTCACGACGGTGGCTGGCAACAACGGCCAGTACGGCTTCGTGGTGGCATACAGCATTCCGACGACGGCGACCGGCACAGGCGCCTACGACGTCGGCAATGTGACGGTCACGCCGCAGGCATCGAGCGTCACCAGCTACGGCTATGCCGCAAGCAACCAGAGCGTTCAGGTCCAGGACAGCGTCACGCTCACCAATGCGGCCGCATTCAACGTCTCCAAGGCGCTCGCACTGCCCAATACCGGCATCGGTGCGCCTGGCGGCGGATCGTGGCCTGCAGCCATCGCTGCCGGCAAGCGTACGCCCGCTGGGGCCACGTGCGCGACCACTTGGGCGGGCATGGGCAGCAACCCGGCGTCGTGTGTCTACACCACCTACACCATCACCTACAGCAACACTGGTGGTGCAGTGGGCCGCTTCAACCTGCAGGACGTGATCGGTACGGGTGCGACCGCCGGCTTCACGTACGTGTCCGGATCAGCGGTGTGGAGCAGCAACCCCGGCGTAGCGTTGAGCGAAACGGCAGGCAGCAACGGTGCGAACATCGACTTCGCAGCCAGCGGCGGCACGCTGACCTTCGTGGACAACAGTCTGCCCGTGAACAACACGCGTAGCCTGACCTTTGTCGTATTGGTGAACAGTTCTGCAACCGTCGGCACGGCCAGCACCACCAACACGGTGAAGTACAACCCGACCGACGCGCCAACGGCCACCGCGAGTGCGCCGGCACTGGGCAGCACCCCGTCGACCTCGAACGGTTCCCCATTCACGGTGCAAGGGACCTACAGCGTTGCGGTGGGTGCGGCCACGTCGGTTGCCTCCAGCGACGCGAAGGACAGCACAGCGGGTACGCCGAACAATTCGAGCACGGATGCGCAGTCCAACGCCAAGGTCGCCGCCGGCTCTGCCACGAGCTTCACGCACGTGGTCTACAACCTGGGCAACGACACCGACAGCGTCAACATCTCCATCGCGACCCAGACCTTCCCGGCCAACACGATCTTCCGCTTCTACAAGTCGGACGGCACCACAGAACTGTCGGACACCAACAACGATGGCAAGGTGGACACGGGTCCGATCGCCATTGGCGGTTCGGTCAAAGTCATCGTGAAGGCGACGATTCCGCCGACGACGGCCATCAACACAGGGGCCAACTACACCTTGACGCTGCTGGGTACGTCGGGCTCGGATTCTGGCCAGTTTGACGCCTCCAAGGACACCGTTGTGGCGGTTACCGGCCCCGCAGTGGACCTGACCAACAGTGCGGCGGGCGTTTTTGCATCGGGCAGCAAAGCTGACGTGGGCACGGGCCCGAGCGCGCAACCGACCGTGACCCAAGACCCCGTTCCGGCGGGTTCGTGGACCACGTTCGACCTGTGGGTGACCAACAACGACAGCAATGCCAACACCTACACCCTGTCGGCGAGCAGCACATCGGGCTTCCCTGGCTCTCTGCCCGCAGGCTGGACGGTGAAGTTTGTCTCGGGTGCAACGACCAGTGCCTCGTGCGCGGCCGGCACCGCCATTACCACCACGGGCACGGCAGCTGCCAACGGCGGCCAGACCCAGGTCACGGCTTGTATCTTCGTGCCTGCAACCCAGGTGCAGATCAGCCAGGCGGTGTACTTCCAGGTACGCGCGGTGTCTGCAGCCTCTGACGGCTCCACTCCGGTGGATACGCTGTATGACCAGGTGAATGTGACCGCCGCTGCGTCCACTTACAGCGCCACCATCGGGGTCGCAGGCACGGGGCAGGTCGCACCCGGTGGTTCGATCGTCTATGCGCATACGCTGAGCGCCACCGGTACGGGCGCATGCAAGCCCGGCAAGCTCACCGTCACCCTTGGAAGCGGTAATGCAGCCTTGGGATGGACCTATGCGGCCTACGTCGACAGCAATGGCAACGGCGTGATTGACGCGAGCGATCAGCTGATCGATGCAACAGGCGCCATCCCGGCGCCCGTGCCTGGCACGGATGTCAAACTGCTGATCAAGCTGTTCGCACCGGGCGGTGCAACCGTTGGCAGCGCCGACATCTCCACTGTGGCCGTGACCTTCCCTGCAGGTAGCGACAACTGCGGTACGCCGTCTACGACCGACACCACCACCGTCGTTGCTGCTCAAGTGCGTCTGTACAAGACGCAGGCCAAGAACCCCAATGCAACGTGCGATGCCGCAGGCATCACCACCGCATTGGGCAACCTGGCGACGACTGCGCTGACCGCCAAGCCGGGCGAGTGCATCGTGTATCAGGTCAAGGCCATCAACGAAGGCACCTCCACGGTGACAAACCTGAACATCTCCGATGTTCTGCCGGCGTACACAACGCTGACCACGGTTCAGCCCACGAGCACTTGTGCGTCGTCGGCTGGAACGGTCTTGCCGGCCTTCACCAACCCGACGGGTTGGAGCGCCAGCACCACGTCGGTGAGCTGCGGCAATGGCACCACCGCCACCACGGTGGCGCCGGGCGCTTCGGCCACGCTGACCTTCCAGGTCCAGCTGCAGCAGTAAATCGTCTGCCCTTGCGGGCCTAGGGCCGCGGGTGCTCGCCCCCTATGGGGGCGGCCCCGCGCGCAAGGCAAAGCACGCTGCTCTGAGGCTGCGTCCGCTTTGCCCTTTTCTGTCTGCTTTGGCGCACCTGCAACAGAGCAAGCAGAAAAGAACGAGAACAAGCCGATCAAGGCAAAAACAGCCGTTCGAGAGAGGGAGCTTCGCCATGCGTGCGTATTCGCTTTCGAAACCAGCCCACAACAACGACCAAGTCAGTCGAGCCGTGACTGAAATTCAAATGCACCTGAACCCCACCCTGCTGCGACATTTCTGCCCGTCCCGGTGGTTTGGCCCTTTGCTGCGGGTGCTCATGCTGCTGCTGTTGCTGGTCGGTTGCCTGTGCGGCGCAGCGGGGGCCACGCCTGCACCTGCCGGCACCATACTGCGCGTCGTCGCCACGGCCACCTACATTCCGACGGGCTACACACAGACCGAGACTGTCAGCTCCAACGGCGTGGTTCTCACGGTGCAATCCGTCGAAGCCATTGCGCTCACGCAGGACCAAGCTCTCACGCGTCCGCCGGGAATGCAGGTGGTCATGAGTCATCTGCTGACCAATACCGGCAATGTCCGGAGCAGCTACAAAATTGGCTGGAGCAATGGCGGCGCGGCATGCCCTTCTAGCGCCGCGTTGAGCCTGAGTGGGCTGCAACTGGTGCGCGATAGCAATGGCAACGGTGTTGTCGATGCGGGAGAGGCGGCACTGCCGCTGAATACTGCTGGGGCGTTTTCGCTCGATTCCGGGGAGTCTGTCACGTTGCTGGCGGTGGGCACGATGCCCACGGCGGCCTCGGGTGCCGTCTGCGCGACGCTGACCGCCAGCACGGGCGCGCAGGCGGTCAGCGCGAGCAATATGGACGTGATCGAGATTGGCAATGCGGCCGTCCTCAGTCTGATCAAATCCGCGAGCTACACCGCGCCTCTGCAGCCCGGGGTCTCCCGTATTGACTACGTCGTCAACGGGACCAATGTCGGTAATCAGGCTGCGCAGGCCACTGGCACCGCGGTTCCTGCCAACACGCCAATCGTCGTCGATGGCAGCCCCGTCAGCGCGATTCTCGTGCGCGATGTGCTCCCGGCAGGCACGCGATACATGGCTGGCAGCTTGCAAAGCTCAATGCCGGGGGCCCTGCGGCTGTTCCGGCTGCCCGGTGATGCTGCCTTCAGCTACCGCACAAGTGGTGGCGACGACGCGTCGGCAATCGAAGTGGCGGCGGCGCTGCTCGCTCCGGCCACCATTTCACCGAATGCCTCGTTGCAGATGCGGCTGTCGGCCACCGTCACAGCCAGCGCGGGCAACTTGCTCAACACTGCGCAGGCCTATTTCAACGACGGCACGCAGGCCACCTCCAGCAGCTCAAACACGCAGGCCATCTCCGTGAATCCGGCGCGCATCGGAGTGGCCGAAGCCGCGAGCCTGCCGCGACCCAACGCGGACGGAACTTCCGATGTGACGCTTTCCCTGCGCGTCAAGAACTACGGCACTTCATGGCTATACGACGTCCAATTGCTCAATGTCCTCGAGGGCGCAGGCGCAACGCAGTTTGGCACCTACAGCACATCCGCCTCGCCTGCAGTCGGCCAGTACACCATCGTTCCTGGCTCGCTCAAGATCGCGCAACCCAGTGGCAGCGTGGGCGGTCAGTCGGCAAGCGTGAGCAGTGCCTTCGACGGCACTTCATCACGATCTTCGTTGCTGGCTCCGGGCGCCGTGTTGCCAGTGGGCGGCGACTTGACACTTCAGTTCGTGGTTCGCTTCAACACGGCCGGACGGCCGTCCATGCTCTACACCAGTAGCAAGGCCCAGGCGGCCACTGTGGCGGGCAGTAGTGCCGTCATCACAGACGATTCCGTCAACGGCAGCGACCCCGATCCCGACGGCGACGGCAACCCTGGCAACAACGGCTCTCCCACACCGGTAGGCACTCAGTCTCCGCTGCTGGCTCTCAGCAAGAGCGCGTCTCCTCCGCGGTACGTTTCTGCAGGTGTGTACGACGTCGATTTCCTCTTCAAGGTCAGCAACACCGGAAGCTCCGAGGCGCCCAATGTCCGCGTGATCGACAACCTCAACTGTGCATTCTCGATGGACCAGGCATCCGGCCCGGTCGCTCAATGGGAACTGCGTGGGCCAGTACGCAGTGGGGCTGGCATCCTGGCACCTTCGGCCAACTTCACGGGCGCTGCCGGTTGCAACCGTAGCCAGTGGAACTCCGCCGACCCGACCCACTTCCCCACGGAAATTGGGCTCAACTTGACCGATGGAAGTCGGCCGCTACCGGCCGGAAGCAGCGAGCAACTCGGGTTCACGGTGCGCGTGACGCTCAAGGGCGACTATGCAGGCGGGCGCGTCACATATACCAACAAGGGCTGGGCTGCTTCGCTTATGCAGAACACCATCAACGTCGACCCCACACAGGTGGCTGGCGCCAGCGCAGCCTCTGCTGTGGGGCTGCTGGTGGACCCTCAAGGGACCGTCTACGACGCCGTCAGCCGCAGTCCGATAGTCGGCGCGGTCGTCACCATCAAAAGGCAGTCCTGCACCGGCGGCACCGCCGGTGCCATCACAGCAGACCAAGTGCTCGGCGGCAACTCCGGGATCTACACGTTCAACGCAGACGGCACCATGTCCATGACGACGGGTACCGATGGCAGTTGGCAGTTCTACTGGCTTGCGCCGCCCATTTCGGGCAAGTGCGCCTACAGCCTTTCCGTGACCCCGCCTGCCAACAGTGGTTACATCTACCCTTCGCAGCGCATACCTGCGCAGGGAGGGAGCTTTGCCACGTGCGGGGCCGTCACGCCCAACGCGCTGTCTCCCGCCAATGGCGAAGCCACGACTTGGTATACCACCCTGGAGGCGGGATTCAACTCGGACGGCAGTGCCTGCGATGTCGTGCACAACCACATTCCGCTCGACCCGGGCTTGATCAACGGCCTTGTGCTTCGCAAGGCCGCGAGCAAGCAGCAGGTGGAGTTCGGCGACTTCCTCGACTATGCCCTGACAGTCACCAACAAGACGGGCTTTCCCCTCAAGGGCGTCAACTTCAGCGACACCTTGCCGGCAGGCTTCGCTTATGTGCCTGGCAGCAGTCGCCTCAACGGCAACACTGTGGCCAACCCGAGCGGCGGCGTCGGTCCGACGCTGGCATGGCAGTTCCCCGACGCGCAACTCGCGGCCGATCAGAGCGTCATGGTGCGTTACCGGGTGCGTGTAGGCGTCGGCGCGCGCGTCGCTGCAAACGCCACCAATCGGGCCCAGGCAAGCACCACGGGATTCACTTCCAACACCGCTGAGCACACCGTTCGTGTCAATGGCGGGGTGTTCTCCGATGAGGCCTTCGCATTCGGCAAGGTGTACATGGACTGCCGAAGCGATCGACAGCAGGACGGAGAAGATGAGCCTGGCGTTCCCGGTGTCCGCCTCTGGCTTGAAGACGGCACCAATGTGATCACGGACGGTGAGGGCCGCTGGAGCCTGTACGGGCTCAAGCCCATGACCCACGTACTGCGCCTCGACGAGACGACACTACCCGTTGGCGCCAAGGTGCTCATTCAGGACAACCGCAATGCCGGGACCGCCGCCAGCCGCTTCGTCGATCTAAAGAAGGGCGAGTTTCACAAAGCCAACTTCCCGCTGCAGGGCTGCGATGACGCTCAGACCACCAAGGATGTCGAGGCGCGTCGCAAGGCGGCGGCCAAGAACCTCGACGCCGAACTGGCGGGCGCTCTTCGCAATCGGCTCGATCCCAAGGCCCAGACTATCGTCGCCAGCGACACGCGAGCGCTGCCCGCTGCCGGACAGATCAACGGCACGGGAGCCGGCGCCGGCGCGTCTCTCACGGCGACGACCGGGCCGCTGATTTCCCTGCCGGGTGCGCCTCAACGGGCGGCGGGCGCGGGCGGCGGCAATTTCCTGGATGGCACCGGCACGGTCGGTGGTTCCGGCACGCTGGCTGTGGCCCAGCAGGTGAGGGCCATGCCCGCAACGGGCCAAGTACCCAGTGCCGGCATCGGCGATCAAAGTGCGGGCCAACCCGGGAGCGTCACGCAGGGCCTTGTTCCACAGCCCATGGCTCCAAGTGTCATCGAGTTGGAGAAACTCCTTCCAGACCTTGACAACAAGCCGGGCTTCGTAGAACTGCGCAACGGAGACACCTTGCCGGGCCAGGCCATCAACGTGCGTGTGAAAGGTCCAGCGGGCGCGGTTCTGCAACTCTCCGTCAATGGCGAGGCAGTCGATGCCCGCCGCGTCGGCAAGAAGACGACGCTGCCCGCCACCCAGACCAGTGCGTGGGAATACATCGGGGTCCAGTTCAAGCCTGGCAACAGCCGTCTGCGCCTGCAGGTGACGGACGAGATGGGCAACTCGCGTGGCGAGGCGGTCGAGATCTCGGTGACCGCGCCCGACAAGCTCGGTGTCGTGCGCCTTGAAGTGCCGAAGGACTCCCGCGCCGACGCGCGCACCCCTGTTCCCGTGCATGTCGTGTTGACCGATGCCGCGGGCGTGCCGGTCACCGCCCGCACTGCGATTACCCTGGAGAGCGATGCTGGTCGCTGGCAGGAAGAGGACCTCAACGACAAGGAACCCGGCCTGCAGTCCTTTATCGAGGGTGGGCGTGCAACCTACCACTTGGTGCCGCCCGGCACTCCGGGCGATGTGCGCGTGCGTGCGACCGTCAACGGCATCGTGCAAGAGGTTCGATTGGTCCTGCTGCCCGACCTCCGCCCCATGATCGCGGTCGGCGTTGTCGAGGGCACGCTCGACCTCACCAAGCGAGGCAAGCTCGGAATCGATCAATTGCCGGCGGGTGCAGCCTTCGAGCAGGAACTCAGTTCCCTGGGCAGTAACGGCGATACCAAGAACACTCGTGCCGGCGGTCGTGCAGCATTTTTCCTGAAGGGCGCCATCAAGGGCGAGTACCTCCTCACTGCGTCACTCGACACTGCCAAGTCCAACAAGGACCGTCTGTTCCGCGACATCCGCCCCGACGAGTTCTATCCCGTCTACGGCGATGCCTCCGAGCGCGGCTACGACGCGCAGAGCTCCCAGAAGCTCTACGTGCGTATCGACAAGAACCGCTCCTATCTGCTCTATGGAGACTTCCAGACCAGCAGCAGCACCGAAGTGCGTAAGCTGAGCCAGACGAACCGTACGCTGACGGGTGCCAAGGGTGTGTACGACGAGGACCGCATGCGCATCACCGCCTATGGCTCGCGCACCTCGCAGACCCAGCAGATCGAGGAATTTGCCGGTCGCGGCATCTCGGGTCCCTACTATCTGGCGGGCAACCTGGGCGACATGGTGGAGAACAGCGAGACGGTCGAAATCGTCTCGCGCGACCGCAATCAGTCGAACGTGATCCTGAAGGCCACCACGCTCGCGCGCTTCGTGGACTACACGCTGGAGCCGAACACTCGGCGGCTGATGTTCGTGAGCCCCGTCTCCGCGGTGGACGCGAACCTCAACCCGCAATCGGTCCGTGTCACCTATGAGGTGGACGCAGGCGGTCCGAAGTACACGGTAGCCGGTGTGGACGCGCAGTTCAAAGTCGGCGAACGTGTGCAGGCCGGCGTAGTGGCACATGTCGACGAGGACCCGAAGAATCCTCGGCGTCTCGCGGCGGTCACGGGTCTGGCACGGCTTGGAGACAACACCAGCATGGCCACCGAAGCCGTGCGCACCCATAGTGACGAGAAGGGCTCAGGCTCGGCGGGCCGCATCGAACTGCGTCATCAGACCGAGAACCTCGGCGTCTCGGCGCAGGCTGCACGAGCCTCCAGCAGCTTCGACAACCCGGCCGCGGGCTTCGGTGCAGGCACGACCGAAGCCAGCGTACGCGCCGAGTACCGCATCGATTCCACGCTTGCAGCGCGGGCCGAGGCGCTCTACAGCAAGAACGACGGCACCAGCGCCAGTGCCAACGGCACCTCAATCAGCACTGCCACGGCAGCCACACCCGCTGCACGTGGACAGAGCGTGTCGCTGCTCAAGCGTTTCAACGACTACTTCAGTGCCGAGGTAGGCCTGCGGCACGGTGCGACGGCCAGCAGCAGTTCGGCCTCGATGTTCAGCTACGACCAGGTCTCGAGCTATAGCAGCACACTGGGGTCGAGCCAGATGGGCTCCTCCGTGACAGCCCTGGGCGCAGCCGCCAATTCCAGTGGCAGCCTTGCCAGCGACCAGAATGACCTCACGACCGTGCGCGGCCGTCTGACGGCCACATTGCCCGGTGTTCCGCAGGCGCAGGTGTTCGTGGAAGGGGAGCAGGACACCAACGACAGCGGTCGTCATATGGCGGCGGTCGGCGGCAATTACGCCATCACCGACAAGACGCGGGTCTATGGCCGCTATGAACTCAGCTCCACGCTTTATGAGGACTCGAGCAGCACGACCAGCAGCAGCCGCAACGTCGGCATTCTGGGCGTCGAAAGCGCCTACATGGAGGGTGGCCGTGTCTACAACGAGTACCGTTTGGCAGACGCCGACAGCAGTCGTACGGCGCAGATTGCCAATGGCATCCGCAACACCATCAAGTTGGGTGAGCACTGGTCGGTGACCGGCGGCATCGAGCGCACCCGTGCCCTGGGCACCGTCTCCAGCACCAGCCTGGCCTCGGGTCTGGGCAGCTCCACCGCGGTGACGAGCGGCGTCGAGTACACAAACGGGGCCTTCCGCGCGAGCGGCATCCTGGAGAAGCGCACCGGCTCCGACGCCGACACGGTGCTCAACAGCATGGGCATGGGCTACCGTCTGAATGACGAGTGGACCTTGCTTGCGCGCAGCGTTTACAGCAGCAGCAAGGGCGTTGATGCCCAGCAGGGCAATGACCGCATCCAGTCACGCCAGCAGATCGGCGCGGCCTACCGCCCAAAGGATGACGACCGGTTCAATGCGCTGGCGCGCTATGAGCACCGCAGCGAGACCATCCGTGGAAGCACGGCCACCGCGGGCAGCATCAGCGGCAACGCCTTCGGATCGGACGCCAGCCTGCCCGGCAGCTACAAAGCCGACATTGCTTCGGTGCACGCGAACTTCAGCCCTGACGCGGACAACACCGTCAGCGGACGTCTCGCGATGAAGCGCTCGAGCTACGACGACGGCAGCCTCAAGAGCAGCTACACGGCGCAACTCCTCTACGCCCGCTGGACGCGTGACCTCAATGCCAAGTGGGACATGAGCGTACAGGGTGGCCTGCTGCACGGCTCAGGAGGCGCGTTGCAGAAGTCGCTCGGGCTGGAGCTGGGCTACCAGGTCATGAAGGACCTCTGGCTGTCGATTGGCTACAACGCGCTCGGCTTGTCCGATCGCGATCTGACCGCCGGCGAGTACACCAGCAAGGGTGCCTACTTCAGGTTGCGGTTCAAGTTCGACGAAACAGGCCTGGGCTTCGCGCGCAGCGGTGCGGATCAACCGGGCAGCGCGGTCGGGGCGGCCAGCCTGTCGAGCAACGCGCCAAGCAAGCCGATCGAGGAACCGCCTCGCATCGATGGCGTCCCCGCTCAAGCCCCCAGGCAGGCGGCGCAGTCGCAGGACTGAGTGGCAACGCGTCGTCTTCGTCGAGGGAGCACAGTGACATGAGCGCATTCGTACTGGTGGTTTGGATCGGCGGCGTTCTGGTGGGCGGCACCTTTGGGGTGCTGGTCATGGCGCTGTGCGTGGCGGCTGGCAGGGCGGACGACAGCTTGGCGCATCAGGACGATGAGGCAGTCGCCCTTCGCGGCCAAGACCTCTGACGAGGCGGCACGATGGGCTTGCGCGTACGGCCCATCGCCAAATCCTTCAAGACACAACAAGAATGCACAAGATTTTCACGAGGCTTGCAGCAACCGTCCGCACGCAGATGCGGAGGTGCGGGGGCAGGGTAGGCCAGCCGGATCCGGAGGGTGCCAGCCGGGCGCCATGGCGGGCGGTTGCGGGCGTCGCACTGGCGTTTGGTATGGGCATGGCTCAGGCGCAGACCACGGTGTTCTCCAGCAGTACAGCAGGCTCATGGAACTACACCATTCCTGCCGATGTGAGCGTCATCACGGTCAACCTGGGTGGCGGAGGTGGCGGGGGCGGAGGAAATGACGGGGGCGGTGCGGGGGGCACTGGCGGCAACGGTGCAATGATCAGCGCCAAGATCCAGGTGACCCCTGGTTCCGTGATCAGTGGAGTGATCGCTGGCGGGGGGGGGGGGGGGGCCTTTGCTGGCTGTCCGGTGACGACTCCGGGTGGGACCGGGGCCGCCAGCGGCGGCTTAGGCGGTGCCGGCGGCTGTTCGGGAGCCAGCGGGACGGGCGGCGGCGGTGGCGGCAGCAGCACGCTCGTGGTTGCCGGCGCCGTGCTACTGCAGGCAGGCGGTGGCGGAGGCGCCGGTGGTGGGTTCAATGGGAGTGCCTCGACAGCTGTGAGAAACGGCGGCGCCGCGGGCGCCGCCATCACGGCCTCGTCCAACTGCGGAACGTTGTCGAATGGAAGCAACGGATTGCAGCCCTCCGTCGATGGCAGTGGTGGTGGCGGCGGCGGCGGCGGTTTTACGGCCGGCTCGGGAGGTGCGGGTGGTGCCGATTGGAGCTCGGAGGCCAGAGGCGGCACCGGGGGCGGAAGCTGTTACGCATCCGCAAATTCGGCAATCGTCGGAACGCCGACTGTTTCCTCTAGTGGTGGATCTGGGGGCGCTGGGCAGCCGCCCTCGGCCAGTGTGGCAGCCACGGCCGGTGGCTCCGGCTCCGTCCAGATCATCGTCTCCACGGGCAGCTACTGGGACATCGTGGCGGGCAACAACCAGATCAATGGCGGCTCCGGAACCTGGGACACGACGACCACCAACTGGTCGGACAGCACCGGTGCGGTCGTCGGCGTCTGGGCGGGAGGCTCGGTCGTCGCGAAGTTCGGCGGCACCAGTGCCGGCACGGTCACGGTCTCAGGCACGCAGAGCATGGGCGGGCTGACCTTCAACACCACGGGCTACACACTGAGCGGGGGCACCTTGACGGGTGCGGCGAGCAGCAACGTGCTCACGGCTGCCTCTGGGGTGAGCGCGAGCATCTCCAGCGTGCTGTCGGGCAGCACCGCCTTCGAGAAGCAGGGCGCCGGAACCATCACGCTCACTGGCACCAACACCTTCAGTGGGGGCCTGTCCGTCAAGGCGGGTGTGTTGAACAGCAGCGCACAACTGAGCGCGCTCGGTGGCTCGGTGTCGGTCGACAACGGCGCCACACTGGGCCTGAGCAACCCCACCGCGGCCCAGATCGCCTACACCGGCACCTGGAACATCGCGGGAACACTGTCCTACAGCCACGCGGGCACCACCCCCAGGAGCCTGTACGTTGGCGGGCCAACCACCCTGACCAACGCCACGATCAACGTCACCGGCAGTTCTCCCCTGGAGACGGTCGATGGTTCCAAAAAGCGCCTTGTCCTGTCTGGAGCCACGACCACCGGCTCGGGCAACCTGAACGTGAGCAACTTCGGCGACGTCTCGCTGGAGGGTGGCATCGACACCACCCTGGCCGTCACGGTGGACAGCACGAGCCGGCTGCAGATCTACAACGGCACCATCAAGATCGGCACCCTCTCGGGCGCGGGCACGGTGGCCGCGGCCATCGCAGGCACCGCACCCACGCTGTCGGTCGGCAACGGCAATGGCAGCAGCACCTTCTCCGGCAAACTAAGCAACTCTGCGGCCCTTGCCGGAGGCAGCAACAACTGGGGCCTTACCAAGGAAGGCACGGGCACCATCACGCTCAGCGGCACCCACACCTACACGGGCGCCACCAACATCAACGGCGGCACCTTGCAGTTCGGCACGGGTGCTGCGAATGTCACGGCGGGCTCCACATCGGGCTTCAGCATTGCGAGTACGGCCAAGCTGAGATTCAATGAATCGACGGCGATTTCCACGGTGCCCTGGGCCAACATCACGGGGGCGGGCACGCTTGCGCTGAGTACCGCGGGCACTGGATGGCCGAATGATGATTGGCAGACACCATCATTGCCCAGCAGCTTCACGGGCACCTTACTTATCGAGAAGGGGCGAGTCTTCACCAGCAATGTGGGAGCGGGCCTTGGAGGAGCAACCTCCGTGATCGTTCAGAGCGGTGCCCAACTCGGCATATTTTTTGCAACGGCCTCCTATCCGCAGTCCATCTCGATCGCCGGAGTCGGCTTGGGCGAAGCAGGATTTGAAGCCGCCATACGTGGAGGCGATGGGGGAGTCGTCTCGACGTTGACTGGGCCGGTCACGCTGACGGCTGATGCGACTGTGGGTGCAACCGGCACAGGCAGTCTGGTCTTCGACAACGTCATCAGCGGCGCCAATGCACTGACGGTGGGTACCAGTACGCTGAACGGCTCGGTGGTGCTCAATGCCGCCAAC
This sequence comes from Pseudacidovorax intermedius, assembly GCF_003350475.1. Classification (GTDB taxonomy): domain Bacteria; phylum Pseudomonadota; class Gammaproteobacteria; order Burkholderiales; family Burkholderiaceae_C; genus Xenophilus; species Xenophilus intermedius. Next base: position 1,295 of record NZ_QQAV01000003.1, on the reverse strand, counting down.
ACCTACAGCGGCAAGACCACCATCAGCAATGGCACGCTGAAGATACGCAGCAGCGGTACGCTGGGCGTCGGCAACTATGGCGGCGACATCGTCAATGGCGGATCGCTTTTCTACAGCAGCAGTGCCAACCAGACGCTTGCGGGCGTCATCAGCGGAGCGGGTACCCTCACCAAGGACAACGACAACACGTCCACGCTCACGCTCACTGGGGCCAACACCTTTACCGGTGCCATCACCATCAGTGCCGGCACCCTCAAGATCGGCGGCGCAGGCGCATTGGGCTGGAACGGCAGCGCCGGTGCCTACGCGACGGCCATCACCAACAACGCCACGCTGCAGTACTCGAGCAGCGCCAACCAGACGCTTTCGGCCACCATCACGGGCACCGGTGCGCTGATCAAGGACACCGGCACGGGCACCCTCACGCTCAGCGGCACGGGCAGCACCTACGGCGGCGACACGACGGTGAGCGCCGGCACGCTGGCCGTCGGAGCCAACAACGGCGCATCGACTGCCAGCGCCATCACCGTCAAGAACACGGGCACGTTCAAGCTGGGCAGCTTCAGCCAGACGCTGGGCAAGGGCATCACGGTGGAGTCCGGCGGCACGTTGGACATGGGCAGTGGTGGCGCGCTGATCCTCAACAACGGCAGCACCAGCAACGTCTCGGCCATCACCGGCACGGGCACCATCACGGTGAACGCGGGCGCCCAGCTCACAATCACTGCGTCCATCAACAACACGGGAGTGAACATCGTGTTGGCGGGCGGTACCTTGAAAGTCACCGCAGGCACCAGCAGCAGCCTGGGCGCCATGACCCAAACGGCTGCCAGCACGCTGGATATGGATAGCAGCACGAGCGTCTTCGCCAGCCTGCGGGTGTCGTCCCTCAATCCCGGCGCCTATGCCATGAAGGTGGACAACTGGGCCCTTGGGAGTGACAGGTTCTACGCCACGAACGTGTTCAGTGGTCCTCTCCGAAACGTGATGAACAAGACGCCGCTCAACCAGATCAAGCTGGGCGGCAACGACCCGAGCCTGACCTACTGGGCTGCCAGCAGCGATGAACTGCTGGCGGGGAGTCTCAGCGGTACTTACTGGGACGTGACACAAGGCAACGGCACGGTAGACGGGGGGACCGGCACCTGGGACAGCAGCAATTCCAACTGGACCACCAGCGATGGAGCATTGAACGGTCCTTGGGCGGGCGGCACCAGCGTGGCGACATTCGGAGGCGCCAGCGGCGGCACGGTCACGGTCTCTGGCACGCAGAGCATGGGCGGGCTGACCTTCAA
>NZ_QQAV01000002.1:574702-617845 GCF_003350475.1 Pseudacidovorax intermedius | reverse complement strand
TAGATCTTGGTGCCGAAGACCTTGTAGCTGCCGTCGGGCTGCGGCTCGGCGCGGGTGCGCACCAGGGCGAGATCGCTGCCGGCCTGCGGCTCGGTCAGGTTCATGGTGCCGGTCCATTCGCCGCTCACCAGCTTCTCAAGGTACGTCGCCTTCAGTTGATCCGAGCCGGCCGTCAGCAATGCTTCGATGGCGCCGTCGGTCAGCAGCGGGCACAGCGCGAAGCTGAGGTTGGCGCTGTTGACCATCTCGCCGCAGGCCGCGCCGATGGTCTTGGGCAGGCCCTGGCCGCCGAAGTCCACCGGATGCTGCAGACCCTGCCAGCCGCCCTCCGCGTACTGGCGGAAGGCGTCCTTGAAGCCGGGCGTGGTGCGCACCGCGCCGTCCTTGAAGGACGAGGGGTCGCGGTCACCCGCCACGTTCAGCGGCGCGATCACGTCCTGCGTCAGCTTGGCGCATTCCTCCAGCACGGCGGCGGCGGTGTCCAGGCCGGCGTCGCCAAAACCCGGCATCTGGGCGATCTCGTCGATGCGCGCCAGATGCTCGATGTCGAACAGCATGTCCTTGATGGGCGCGGTATAGCTCATGGGTGTCTCCTCGAATGACGATGGCGAATGGAACGGTGCGCCGCACCGCCGCGTCCGGCATGCGGCCGCGCGGGCTGCGCGAAGGCGCGCCCGGCGAAGAAAAAAGGGCATCGCGAACGATGCCCTTGGGTGCGTGCTGCCGCGGGCCTAAAGCCTCAGAGCGCCTTGACCAGCTCCGGCACGGCCGTGAACAGGTCGGCTTCGAGGCCGTAGTCGGCCACGCTGAAGATCGGCGCTTCCGGGTCCTTGTTGATCGCCACGATCACCTTGGAGTCCTTCATGCCGGCCAAGTGCTGGATGGCGCCCGAGATGCCGGCGGCCACGTACAGCTGCGGCGCCACGATCTTGCCCGTCTGGCCCACCTGCAGGTCGTTGGGCGCATAGCCCGCGTCCACCGCCGCGCGGCTGGCACCGATGGCGGCGCCCAACTTGTCGGCCAGCGGCGTCATCACTTCCTGGAACTTCTCGCTGCTGCCCAGCGCACGGCCGCCCGACACGATGATCTTGGCCGCCGTCAGCTCGGGACGGTCGTTCTTGCTCACCTCGCGGCCCACGAAGGCGCTCTTGCCGCTGTCAGCGGCGGCGTCCTTGGTCTCGACCTGCGCGCTGCCGCCGGTGGCAGCGGCGGCGTCGAAGCCCGTGGTGCGCACGGTGATCACCTTCTTGGCGTCGGCCGATTGCACGGTGGCGATGGCGTTGCCGGCGTAGATCGGGCGCTCGAACGTGTCGGGGCTGTCGACCTTGGTGATGTCGCTGATCTGCGCCACGTCCAGCTTGGCGGCCACGCGCGGAGCGACGTTCTTGCCCGCGGCGGTGGCCGGGAACAGGATGTGGCTGTAGTCGCCGGCCAGGGCCAGCACCTGGGCCGCGACGTTCTCGGCCAGGCCCTCGGCCAGGCTCGCGCCGTCGGCATGGATCACCTTGGCCACGCCGGCAATCTGCGCGGCGGCCTGGGCGGCGGCGCCGGCGTTCTGGCCGGCCACCAGCACATGGACCTCACCGCCGCAGGCGGCAGCGGCCGTGACGGTGTTCAGCGTGGCGGGCTTGATCGACTGGTTGTCGTGTTCTGCAATGACGAGTGCGGTCATGTCTTGTCTTTCCTTCGTCGTGTCCGTGCCGATCAGATGACCTTGGCTTCGTTCTTGAGCTTGTCGACCAGCGTGGCGACGTCGGGCACCTTCACGCCGGCGCCGCGCTTGGCCGGCTCGCTGACCTTCAAGGTCTTCAGGCGCGGCTTGACGTCCACACCCAGGTCCTCGGGCTTGACGGTGTCCAGCGGCTTCTTCTTGGCCTTCATGATGTTGGGCAGCGTGACGTAGCGCGGCTCATTGAGGCGCAGGTCGGTGGTGACCACGGCCGGCAGGCTCAGGCTGATGGTTTCCAGGCCGCCGTCGACTTCGCGCGTGACCTTGGCCCTGTCGCCTTCGACCTCGACCTTGCTGGCGAAGGTGGCTTGCGGCAGGTCGGCCAGGGCAGCGAGCATCTGGCCGGTCTGGTTGGCGTCGTCGTCAATGGCCTGCTTGCCCAGGATGATGAGCGCGGGCTGTTCCTTGTCGACCAGGGCCTTGAGCAGCTTGGCCACGGCCAGGGGCTGCAGCTCCTCGGTGGTCTCGACCAGGATGCCGCGGTCGGCGCCGATGGCCATGGCGGTGCGCAGCGTTTCCTGGCACTTGGCTTCGCCGCAGCTGACGGCGATGACCTCGGTGGCCACGCCCTTTTCCTTCAGCCGCACGGCCTCTTCGACGGCGATCTCGTCGAAGGGGTTCATGCTCATCTTGACGTTGGCGATGTCCACCCCGCTGCCGTCGCTCTTGACGCGCACCTTCACGTTGTAGTCGACGACCCGCTTGACGGGGACCAGAATCTTCATTGGCTTGACTCCGTTGATTGCAAAAGGCGTGTTGCTGCGCAACTCAGCAAAACATTCTAGGGCGACCCCTCCGGCGGGCGTGCTTTGCCCGCTGGGACGACGCGGGCGGCCAGCGCCACCGCAATAAAAAGAACGATCGTGCTTTTTTGAAGATTATAGTGACGGATTCCTCGTGCGCTGCAGCATTGGCGACACGGACCGAGGGACAAGGCCGGCGCTGGAGCGGCCGTTGATCACCGGCCCACCACCCTTCGCAGCCCGCAACGGCCCCGTTCAGGCGCCTCCGGTGGCGTCCCCGCCGCCCTGCAGGGGCAGGCCTTCGCCGCCCGGGGGCGTCTGCTGGCCCATGCCGGGCGGCAGCGACGCCACCCGCACGACCCGCTGCGGAAAAGGAATGTCGATGCCGGCCCGCCGCAGTCCGTCCAGCACCGCGATGTTGACCGCCGAGCGCACGTTGTCTTTGCCCTTGTCCGGATCGCTGATCCAGTAGTTGAGCGTGAATTCCAGCCCGTCGGCACCAAAGTTGGTGAGGAAGGCCACCGGCTTCGGGTCGGCCAGCACCCGGTCCTGCGCGGCGGCGGCCTCGCACAGGATCGTCTGCACCTGCGTCGGATCGCTGTCGTAGCCCACGGCGATGACGGTGTTGAGATTGGTCTTGAGGTCCGCGAGCGTCAGGTTCTCGACCCGGCCCGTGATGATCGACTCGTTGGGCACGATGGCCTGCCGGCCGTTGCCGGCGCGGATCAGCGTGTAGCGGGTTTTGATGTCCGTGATGCGGCCTTCGAAAGTGTCGACCTTGACGCTGTCGCCGATGCGGATGGAGCGCTCCAGCAGGATCACGAAGCCACTCACATAGTTGGCCGCGAGCTTCTGCAGACCGAAGCCCAGGCCCACGCCCAGCGCGCCGCCCAGCACGGAGAGCGCGGTCAGGTCCACGCCCACGGCGGACAGTGCGAACAGCAGCCCGACCAGCAGCAGCCCGGCACGCACCGCGTTCGAGGCCACCTTGCGCATCGACAGGTCGCTCACCGCCGGCGTGAGCAGCCGCTTCTCGATGGTGGACGAGATCCACAGCGTGATCATCAGCACCACGCCGCACGACAGCACGCCTTCGAACAGCGTGCGCAGGCTGACCCGCGTCTTGCCGAAACCGAGGTTGATCGCCTCCAGTTCGGCCAGCACGGGCGGCAGCAGCCCCACGATCCAGAGGATGGCGGCCCCCCACGCCACCCACGAGATGGTGCGCTCCACCAGCCGCACCAGTGCCGAGGCCGGGAAGACGCGCCGCAACACCCGCGCGAACAGCCGGATGGCCAGCAGCGCCAGGAAGATCGACACCGCCACCCGCAGCAGCAGCGTGGGCTGCACCGTCAGCAGCAGCCGCCGCGCCAGATCCGTGAAGGCCAGCGCCAGCAGGGGAAAGAGCAAGCCGTCGAAGCTCTTCTCGCCGAACCACAGCGAATCGCCCGGCTGGTCGCGGCCGAACCACCGGGTCACGCCCCAGGCGAGCAGCAGGCACAGCACCAGCGCGGCGATCTCGATCCACAGTGTGCGGGCGTGCACCTCGGAGAGGCGCTGTACGAATCCATTCCAGTCGAGCATGCGCTGGCGGCTTCCCCTGCAGGGAAGATCACGGGAGTTGCGGGAGGGGCGAGGGTACCAAGCGGCGTCGGCTCGGCGAGCAGACGTCGATGTCAGCCGGCAACCGTCGGCATGCAGGGTGCCGACGGACAATCGTCCGCCCATGCCGCGCCGCCGCTCACGAGACCACCACCACGTCTACGTCGTGCTGCTGTCCGAGCGCGTGTGGAACGAGCCGGCCTTCCGCCGCGCCAACCCGGACCACGACATCCTCAAGCCCTGCGTCTACGTCGGCATGACGGGCCTGGACCCCGACCTGCGCTTCGACCGCCACATGGCTGGGGTGCAGGCCAATCGCTTCGTCCTGAAGTACGGCGAGCGACTCATGCCCGAGTTGTACGAAGCCTACAACCCCATGCCCTACCGCGCCGCCGTGGAGATGGAAGTGGAACTGGCGATCGGCCTGCGCGAGGCAGGCTACGGCGTCTGGCAGGCCTGAGCGCGCCGGCGCTCAGAGGTCGGCCAGCACCCGCACATGCGCCTCGACGCTACGGGCCAGCGCGTCGAGGTTGTAGCCGCCTTCCAGCAGCGAGACGATGCGGCCCTTGGCATACCGGTCGGCCACCTCGCGGATGCGGCTGGTGATCCAGATGTAGTCGTTCTCGTTGAGGCCGAGCTGGCCCAGCTCGTCCTCGCGGTGGGCGTCGAAGCCGGCGCTCACGATCACCAGCTCGGGCCGGAAGGCCTCCAGCCGGGGCATCCACACCGCCTCGATCATCTCGCGCACGTCCATGCCGCGGGTGTAGGCGGGGATGGGCACGTTGACCATGTTGTCGGCCGGTTGGTCGGTGCCGCTGAACGGGTAGAAGGGATGCTGGAAGATGCCCACCATCAGCACCCGCGGGTCGCCGGCCAGGATATCTTCGGTGCCGTTGCCGTGGTGCACGTCGAAGTCCACCACCGCCACGCGGGAGATGCCGTGCTCGTCCAGCGCATGCCGCGCCGCGATGGCCACGTTGTTCAGGAAGCAGAAGCCCATGGCCTGCTCGCGGCAGGCATGGTGGCCCGGCGGGCGCACGGCGCAGAAGGCGTTCTGCAACTGGCCGCCCATCACCGCGTCGGTGGCCGCGATGGCGGCACCGGCCGCGCGGCGTGCCGCCAGCAGCGTGCCGCGGCAGAGGGAGGTGTCGGGATCGACGGGCGCATGGTCGGGGCCACCGGCCGGCGCGTCGGCCACCAGGCGCTGGGCCAGGGCTTCGAGCCGCTCCATGTGCTCGGCGCTGTGGGCCCGGGTGATCTGGGCCAGGGTGGCCAGGGGGATGTCGTCGTCGTGGCGCTCCAGCGCATCGGCCACGCCGGTGACGAGCAGGCGGTCCTCGATCGCGTCCAGGCGCTCGGGGCATTCGGGATGGCCGCGCCCCATTTCATGCTTCCAGAAATCGCGGTGCGTGTAGTAGCCGGTGTTGCCCATGTCTCGTCTTCTCGTGCATGGCCCCAGGCGGCGGCCAGCCGGGGCGCATGCGCTATCTTCTGCGGATGGATACCAAAATGGACGTGGCCGCCAAGCTCGCCGCCTTACTGAATCAGCTTAACACGGTGATCGTCGGCAAGGCCCCCCAGGTGCGCGACGGCGTGGCCTGCCTGCTGGCGGGCGGGCACCTGCTGATCGAGGACGTGCCGGGTGTGGGCAAGACCACGCTGGCGCACGCGCTGGCCCACACCTTCGGGCTGCAGTTCTCGCGCGTGCAGTTCACCGCCGACCTGATGCCCGGCGACCTGTCGGGCGTTTCCATCTACGACCGGGGGCAGCAGGGCTTCGTGTTCCATCCCGGGCCGGTGTTCGCGCAGGTGCTGCTGGCCGACGAGATCAACCGCGCCAGTCCCAAGACCCAGAGCGCGCTGCTCGAAGCCATGGAGGAGAAGCAGGTCACCATCGAAGGCCAGACGCGGCCGCTGCCCGAACCCTTCTTCGTCATCGCCACGCAGAACCCGCTGGACCAGCTGGGCACCTTCGCGTTGCCGGAATCGCAGCTCGACCGCTTCCTGATGCGTATCTCGCTGGGCTATCCGGACCGCGCGGCCGAGCTGGAGCTGCTCTCCGGCGCCGACCGCCGCGAGATGCTGGGCACGCTGCCCGCATTGCTGACCGCGGGCGAGCTGCGGGCGATCCAGCAGCGCGTGCTGCAGGTGCATGCCGCGCCCGCACTGCTGGCCTATCTGCAGGACCTGATCGAGGCCACGCGCTCCGGCCGCTGGTTTTTGCAGGGGCTGTCGCCGCGTGCCGGCATCGCGGTGCTGCGGGCCGCCAAGGCGCAGGCGCTGCTGGCCGGGCGCGACTATGTGGCGCCCGACGACATCCAGGCCGTGCTGCCGCAGACCATCGCCCACCGGCTCAACCCGGTCGGCGATGCCGGGCGCGGCGCCATCGAGCAGGTGCGCGCCATGATGGCGGCCGTGCCCCTGCCCTGACCCGGGCGCCGACCGTCCATGGCCCTCCCCCTGCGCCAGCGCATGGAGACCTGGCTGCTCGCGCGCCGCGCGCCCAGCGACCAGGTCACGCTCACGCAAAGGCAGGTCTACATCCTGCCGACCCGCGCCGGGCTGCTGCTGGCCGCCACGCTGATGGTGCTGCTGGTGGCCTCGATCAACTACCAGCTCAACCTGGGCTACCTGCTGACCTTCCTCATCGCTGGCTGCGCTGTGGCCGGCATGCATGTGGGCCACGGCACGCTGCGCGGCCTGCAGATGCACCTGCTGCCGCCCGTGCCCGGCCATGCGGGCGCGGCAGCCGTGCTGCGGGTGGTGCTGCACAACACGGGCCGGCGCACGCGCTTCGGCATCGGTCTGGCCGTGCGCGGCAGCGGCCACTGGTCGTGGACGGATGTGCCCGCGCAGGGCGGGACCACGGTGGGCATCGCCTTCCTGCCGCCGCGCCGCGGCCTGCATGCCGTGCCCACGCTCACAGCCGAGACGCGCTTTCCCATGGGTGCCTTCCGCGTCTGGACCGTCTGGCGCCCGGCGGCGCAATTGCTGGTCTGGCCCGCCGCCGAGGTGGGTGCGCCGCCGCTGCCCACCGGCCCCGCCGATGCGGACAACACCAGCTCGGCCCGGCGCCAGGCCGGCGGCAGCGGCTTCGAAGGGGTGCGCGTCTACCAGCGTGGCGACCCGCTGCGCCAGCTGGTGTGGAAGCGCGTGGCCCGCGCGCAGGCGGCCGGTTCCGAGGAACTGGTCAGCCGCGACAGCCAGCAGTCCTCGCGCCATTCGCTCTGGCTGGATGCCGCCGCCACCGGCCTGCCCGATGCCGAGGCGCGGCTGTCCCGCCTGACGGCCTGGGTGCTGCAGGCCGACCGGCTGGAGCTCGACTACGGCCTGCGCATCGGCGGGCGCAGCCTGGGGCCGTCGCGTGGCGAAGCCCACCGACGTGCCTGCCTCGAAGCCCTGGCCCTTGCCCCTTGACGCTGCCGTGACCGCCCTGCCCCTTCGCCTTCGCACCCGCGCCGCCGGCCTACCGCGCGACGCGCGCGACACGCTCTTCCTGCTGGCCGTCATCGCGGTGGTGCTGCTGCCGCAGGTGCCGACGCTGCCCTTGTGGACCAGCGTCCTGACCGGCGCCGTATTGGTGGGGCGCGGGCTGCTGGCCTGGCGCTCTGCGCCGCTGCCGGGGCGGCGCTGGCGCGTGGGCATGTTGCTGCTCGCGCTGGCGGCCACCTGGCTGAGCTACCGCACGCTGCTCGGCCGCGAGGCCGGCGTCACGCTGGTGGTGGTACTGCTGGCGCTCAAGACGCTGGAGCTGCGCGCACGACGCGACGCCTTCGTGGTGTTCTTCCTGAGCTTCTTCGTGATGCTCACCAGCTTCTTCCAGTCGCAGTCGCTGCTGACGGCGGCGCTGATGCTGTTGGCGCTGATGGGGCTGCTCACCGCGCTGGTCAATGCCCAGATGCCGGTCGGCCGGCCGCCGCTCGCGCAGTCCGCGCGCATCGCGGCCTTCATGACCCTGGCCGGCGCGCCCGTCATGCTGGCCTTGTTCCTCTTCTTCCCGCGGCTGGCGCCGCTGTGGGGCACGCCCAACGAGGGCATGACCGGCCGCAGCGGCCTGTCGGCCACCATGCGCGTGGGCACCATCGCCCAGCTGGCGGTGGACGACGGCATCGCCGCGCGCGTGCGCTTCGACGGCGACGCCCCGCCCCCTCGCACCGCGCTGTACTTCCGCGGGCCGGTGCTGTCGCGCTTCGATGGCGTCGAATGGACATCGCCCGAGCCGTGGGAGCGCGGCCTGCCCCAGCTGCGCAGCCGCGGCAAGCCGGTGGGCTACGAGATCACGCTGGAGCCCAGCAATCGCCCCTGGCTGCTGGCCCTGGACGCCATGCGCACGGCGCCCGCCCTGCCCGACGGCCTGCGCGCGCTCCAGGGCGACGACCTGCAATGGAGCACCAACCGCCCCATCGGCGACCTGCTGCGCTACCGCGGCCAAAGCCAGCTGGACTTCACGAGCGGCCCGGTGCACCGGGCCGGCCTGCCGGGCTTCAACCTGGCGCTGCCGCCCGGCAGCAATCCGCGCACGGCCGCGCTCGCCCGCCAGTTGCAGGCACAGGCCGGCGGCAGCACGACGGCGCTGGTCGACGCCGTGCTGCAGCGGCTGCGCACCGGCGGCTACGTCTACACGCTGGAGCCCGGCGTCTACGGCGCGCAGACGGCCGACGAGTTCTGGTTCGACCGCAAGGCCGGGTTCTGCGAGCACATCGCCTCGTCCTTCGTGATCCTGATGCGGGCCGCGGGCGTACCGGCGCGCATCGTCACCGGCTTCCAGGGCGGCGAGATCAACCCGGTGGACGGCTACTGGACGCTGCGCAACAGCGACGCCCATGCGTGGGCCGAGGTGTGGGAGGAAGGCAAGGGCTGGTGGCGCGTGGACCCGACGGCGGCCGTGTCGCCGGGCCGGGTGGGCCAGTTCCAGCGCCTGGTGCCCCCGCCCGGCTTCCTCGCCGGGGCCATCGGCGCCATGAGCCCCACGTTGATGCAGCACGCCCGCGCGCTGTGGGAGGCGGTCAACAACGCCTGGAACCAGCGGGTGCTGAACTACACGCAGACCCGGCAGCTGGACCTGCTCAAGGCCCTCGGCATGGACAGCCCCAGCCCGGCCGACCTGGCCCGGGTGCTGCTGATGGCACTGGTGGCCGCCAGCCTGGGCGGCGCGGCCTGGGCCTGGCGCGAGCGTCGTCGCACCGACCCCTGGCTTCGGCTGCTGGCGCGGGCGCGTGCGCGCGCGGCCCGTGCCGGCGTGGCCGCGCCGACCGGCAGCCCGCCCAGGCGCCTGGCTGAGCTGCTGACCACGCGGCATGGCGAGGAAGCCACGCCGGCGCGCGAGTGGCTGCTGCGGCTGGAAGCCCAGCGCTACGCACGCGATCCGACCGATGGCCTGGCCGCGCTGCGACGGGACTTCCGCCGGCTGCGCTGGCCAGTGTGAACCTGGCCTTCACTCTTCGGCACAATCGCGCCGATGCGCTCCACCCCGTTCCTGCCGCTCGCGCTGTGCGCATCGCTGGCCCTGCCTGCCCATGACGCCGACGCCGCCCCGAAGCGCGACGACGCCCGCCGATCCGCCAAGCCATCGACGAAGCAGGCCGCCAAGCGCAGCGGCGCCGTCGGCGAGGCCTACGCCGGCCGCGCCGACGCCATGGCCTTCGCCGACGAGATCGCTGCCCGCCAGAACCTGGACGCCGCGTGGGTCCGCGCCACCCTCGCCCAGGCCCGCCTGCTGCCCAACGTGCCACGGCTGATGCTGCCCGCGCCGGCGGGCAGCGGCGCGAAGAACTGGGCCGCCTATCGCAGCCGCTTCGTCGAGCCGGTGCGCATCGGCGCTGGCGTTCGCTTCTGGCGCGACAACGCCGCAACGCTGGCGCGGGCCGAGCGGGACTACGGGGTGCCGGCCGAGATCATCGTGGGCATCGTGGGCGTCGAGACCATCTACGGCCGACAGATGGGCAGCTTCCGCGTGCTGGATGCGCTGGCCACCCTGGCCTTCGACTTTCCGCAGGCCCATCCGCGCGCCGCGCAGCGCCAGGCCTTCTTCCGCGGCGAGCTGGAGAACTTCCTGACGCAGGAGGGCCGCACCCACGCCGACCCCACGGCGCCGGTCGGCAGCTACGCCGGCGCCATGGGCATGCCGCAGTTCATGCCCAGCAGCATCGCCAAGTACGCGGTGGACTACGACGGCGACGGCCGCATCGACCTGGTGAACGACCCCGAGGACGTGATCGGCTCCGTGGCCAACTACTTCAAGGCTTTCGGCTGGCAGCCGGGCCTGCCGGCCACCTATGGCGTGCGCGTCGACGCGGCGCGTGCCCAACTGCCCGTGCTGCTGGCGACCGACATCGTGCCCAGCTTCAGCGCAGATGCCTTCGTCGCCGGCGGCGCACAGCTCGACGCCGACGGCCTGCGCCACCGCGGCCTGCTGGCCCTGATCGAGCTGCAGAACGGCCCGAGTGCGCCGGCCAGCTACGTCGCCGGCACGCAGAACTTCTACGTCATCACGCGCTACAACTGGAGCAGCTACTACGCCATGGCGGTGCTGGAGCTGGGCGCCGCAGTCCGCGCCGCGATGGCGCAGTGAGCGAAGAAGCCGCCGCCATGGACCGCGACGCCTTCCTTGCCCGCCACGGCGCCGGCTGGCTACAGGCCTGGACCGACATCGGCGCGCAGGCACCGGTCGGGCTGCTCGACCAGCTCTGCACCCGCTATGCGGAGCCCCAGCGGGGCTACCACACGCTGCAGCACCTGGACGAGTGCCTGCACCTGCTGGCCGCGCACCGCGGTCTGGCCGAGCGGCCCGCCGAGGTCGCGCTGGCCCTGTGGTTCCACGACGCCGTGTACGACGTGCATGCCGGCGACAACGAGGCCCGCAGCGCCGATTGGGCACGGGATGCCCTGATCACGGCGGGCGCGCCAGCCGGAACGGCCGGACGCGTGCATGCCCTGGTGATGGCGACGCGCCACGGCCAGCCCGGCGCGCAGGCGCCCCAGGACCCGGACACCCGGCTGCTGCTGGATGTGGACCTGGCCATCCTCGGCGCACCGCCCGCCCGCTACGCCGAGTACGAGCGCCAGATCCGCGCCGAATACGCCCATGTGCCGCCCGAGGTGTTCGAGCCGCGGCGCCGGCAGTTGATGGCGGGCTTCCTCGCCCGCCAGCCGCTCTACCTGACGGCCGGAATCCGTGCCGAACGGGAGCCACAGGCGCGGCGCAATCTCGCTGCCGCCGTGGCGGGCTGATCGCCAGCGCGCGCCGACGCGGCAAGCGGCAAGCGGCAAGCGGCAAGCGGCAGGCGGCAGGCGACGGGCTGCGGGCTGCGGGCGGCCGGCCAGGTCGGCCAGGTCGGCCTGTTGTCCCACTCGAACTTTGGTGTTCATCGTCCGTCCGGAACCGGGCACCCCCGCCAATGTCCTACAAAGGCGCGACACTGGCCGCCTCCGCCCCCTCGGACCCACTTTCCACCCATGAGCGCTGACGCCCTTTCCTTCCCGACGCCCGACGCGGGACCCCAGCGCATCACCGGCGCCTCGGCCGCGGCGCTCTGTCCCCCGGAATCCGAGATCGACCTCACTGTCCGAGAACCCGCCCGCGTCGCCCTGACCGCAGCACTGGGCCTGCTCGACCACGACGTGGACGAAGCCGTCGGCCATGCGGTGTCCCTGGTCCGCAGGCTCACGCATTCGCCGGTCTCGTTCTTTGGCGCCATCGGGCCCGAGGTCGACCACTACAAGGCAATCGAAGGCGCAGGGCCTCCGCTGTCCGACACCCGCACCATGGCGGGACGCACCTTCTGCCACTACACCCACGCGCTCGGCCGGACGTTGGCCATCGAGGACACCCGGGCCGAGTCGCCGTGGCGCGAGGTTCCGACGGTCCGCACGCTGGGCGTGGCCGCCTACCTGGGCGTGCCGGTGCGGCACCAGGGGCAGGTGGTCGGCAGCCTGTGCGTCATCGACCAGGTGCCGCGTCGCTGGGGCGAGCAGGAGATCGACCTGCTCGAAGCCATGGCCCAGTCCATCGAGCGTGAACTGGCCCTGCGCGCCACGCTGCGCGTGGCCCGCGACGACATGCGGCGCCAGGCCGAGCTGGTGCTCGAACGCGAGACGCTGGTGGCCAACGTGCTGCACGACCTGGCCACGCCCATGCTGTCGCTGCAGCTGAGCCTGGCCATGCTGCGAAAGCGCCATCCTGGCGAGGCCGACGCGCTGGCCGGTCTGGGCCATGCCACCGACATGCTGCGCGAGCTGGTGGGTGCCCTCAACGGCCGGCGGCTGGCGCGTGGCGGCGTCGGCGACACGCCGCCGATGCCCGCCGAGCCCGCACTGCCCATCAAGGCGGGCCTCACCTCGCGCGAGCTGCAAGCCACGGCGCCGACGGCCGACGAGCCGGCCACCGGCCCGCTGGCGCTCGACGCCGTGCTGGTGGACGTCGCCCGCATGGTCCAGCCCATCGCGGCCCGCGACGGGTTGCGCCTGCAGACCCATCTGGACAGCGGCGGCCGGGTGGCCGTGGGCCGCGGCGAACTGCTGCGCGTGGCGGGCAACCTGCTCAACAACGCCATGAAGTTCAGCCGGCCCGGCGGCACGGTCACCCTGGCCAGCGGTCGCGACGCGCAGCCCGGCTGGGTCTGGATGGCGGTGCGCGACGAGGGCGTGGGCATGACGCCCGAAGAGGTCGACCGCTGCACCGAGCGCGGCTACAGCAACGGCAAGGGCCGCGCGCACAGCACGGGGCTGGGCCTGGCCATCGCCCGGCAGTTCGCCCTCGAAGGGGGTGGCGAGCTGCGGGTGCGCAGCGAGGTTGACCGCGGCACCGAGGTGCTGATCCGCTGGCCCGACAGCCGGCCGGCCTCGGCCTCCGGCGCCTCCTGGGGCACGCCGGCGCAATCCTCGACCGTCGGCTGACGGCCGCCTCCCCGGGAGCGCGGTTTCAGCGGGCTGCGCTCAGGCTGGGTGTGACGGCGAACCGGCGCATCCAGGCGGCCACCGCCTCCCGCTGCGACGGGTCCAGATGCAGACCGAGCTTGGAGCGGCGCCAGAGCACGTCGTCGCCAGTGCGTGCCCATTCCTCGTCGGCCAGGTAGCGCAGCTCGCGCTCGAATACGCCCGGCGCCACGGCTGCCCCCAGGTCCGCCATGGCCGCTGCATCGCCGAGCACCTGGGCAATGCGGGTGCCGTAGGCGCGCGACCAGCGCCGCGCAAGCGCCGCATCGAGCCAAGGATGGCGCCGCTGGACTTCCTGCACGAAGCGCTCGAACTGCGCATCGGGCGGCAGCCGCCGGCTCTCCACGGGCAGCCAGCTCGCCAAGTCGCCGCCGGCCAGCGGAGCGGTCTCGGTCCAGGCGGGACGCCGGTCGTTCAGCATCTCGCCGACGGCATCGGCCGCATCCTCGGCGAGCTTGCGGAAGGTCGTGATCTTGCCGCCCCAGACCGACAGCAGCGGCGCGGCCTCGATGTGGCGCTCCAGGAGGTAGTCGCGCGTGACGGCGGACGGGTCGCCCGAGGCATCGTCCAGCAGCGGCCGCACGCCGGAATAGGTCCACACCACGTCGGCCGGCGTCACGGCACGCTCGAAGTAGCGGCTGGCCTGTTCGCACAGGTAGTCGATTTCGCCCGGGGTGATGCGGCCGGCCCGCGGGTCATGGCCTTCCAGTTCCAGGTCGGTGGTGCCGATCAGCGTGAAGTCCTGCTGGTAGGGAATCGCAAAGATGATCCGCTGGTCGGGGTTCTGGAAGATGTAGGCATGGTCGTGCTGGAACATCCGCGGAACGACGATGTGGCTGCCCTGCACCAGGCGCAGGCTGCGCTTGGCCAGCGACTCGCCGCCCGCGGGCGTTGCCGCGCCGCGCAAAAAGGCCTCAGCCCAGGGGCCGGCGGCGTTGACGAGTGCCTTGGCCTGCACGGCGCGGGCGGCATGGTCGGCGGTCTCCAGCGTGCAGAGCCAGCCCTCGGTGCCACGGCGAGCGGCCACGCAGCGCGTGCCGGTCAGGATCTGCGCGCCGCGCGCCCGCGCGTCGAGGGCGTTGAGCACCACCAGTCGGGCGTCGTCCACCCAGCCGTCGGAGTAGACGAAGCCGCGCTTGTAGCGCGACTTGAGCGGCGCCCCGGCCGGATGGCGGCGCAGGTCGACGCTGCGCGAACCCGGAAGCACTTCCCGCTTGGCCAGATGGTCGTAGAGAAACAGGCCGGCACGGATCATCCACGCCGGCCGCATGGCCGGATCGTGCGGCATCACGAAGCGCAGCGGCCACATGATGTGCGGCGCGCTCTTGAGCAGCACCTCGCGCTCCGCCAGCGCCTTGCGCACCAGCGAGAACTCGTAGTACTCCAGGTAGCGCAGGCCGCCATGGATCAGCTTGGTGGAGGCCGAGGAGGTGTGCGCGGCCAGGTCGTCCTGCTCGCACAGCACCACCTTGAAGCCGCGACCGGCCAAGTCGCGCGCGATGCCGCAGCCATTGATGCCGCCCCCCACCACCAGAACGTCGCACTGGATGGGGTCGAGCTCGAAGCTGGCGGCGCGAATATTTTCGGATCCGTTCATTTCGATTCCTTTTGGCGCGATTCTGCCCGATATCTTTGCCCTTATCATTTCGTTTGTTTTCGGATCGACGCGCGTGAACCACTCCAACCCTCGCCAAGTCCAGCTGCTGGACACCGTCCGCACCCGCGGGAGCGCCACCGTCGAGCAATTGGCGGAAGAGCTGGGCGTGACGCTGCAGACGGTGCGCCGCGACGTGCAGCGCTTGGCCGACGCCGGCCTCCTGGCGCGCTTCCATGGCGGCGTACGGGTGCCGGTTTCCACCATCGAGAACATCGCCCATCCGCAGCGGCAGATGCTCCATGCCGAAGCCAAGGCGCGCATCGCGCGGGCCGTGGCGGCGCAGGTGCCGCACGACTGCTCGCTGATCCTCAACGTGGGCACCACGGCCGAGGCCATCGCCCGCGCGCTGCTGCAGCACCGCGGGCTGCGCGTCATCACCAACAACCTGCATGTGGCCCACATCCTGGCCGGCAACGAGGCCTGCGAGGTCATCGTGGCCGGCGGCACGGTGCGCGCCCGCGACCGCGCCGTCGTGGGCGAGGCGACGATGGACTTCATCCGCCAGTTCAAGGTGGACATCGCCCTTGTCGGCTGCTCGGGCATCGAGCAGGATGGCACGGTGCGCGACTACGACCTGCGCGAGGTGAAGGTGGCCCAGGCCATCATTGGCCAGGGCCGGGAAGTCTGGCTGGCCGCCGACGCCAGCAAGTTCAACCGGCCGGCGATGGTGCAGGTGGCGCCGCTTGCGGCCATCGACCGGCTGTTCACCGACGCCGAGCCGCCGGCCCCCTTCCCGGCGCTGCTGGCCCAGGCGCAGGTGCGCTGCGAGATCGCCTGAACGGCAGGCCAGCGCCACCCCAATCCCACGGAGACGACACCCATGGCATCCCCCACCGACTACCTGCTCGCCCTGGACCAGGGCACCTCCAGCTCCCGCAGCATCGTGTTCGACCGCAGCGGCCGCATCGTGGCCATGGCCCAGCGCGAGTTGCCGCAGATCTACCCGCAGCCCGGCTGGGTGGAGCACGACCCGATGGAGATCTGGCGCGGCCAGTTGGCCACCGCCCGCGACGCGCTCGCCAAGGCCGGCCTGAAGGCCAGCGACGTCCGTGCCATCGGCATCACCAATCAGCGCGAGACGACCGTGCTCTGGAACCGCCGCACCGGCCAGCCCGTGCACCATGCCATCGTCTGGCAGGACCGCCGCGCCGAGCCGCTGTGCGCAGAGCTGCGCGCCCAGGGCATGCAGGCCGAGATCCAGCGCAAGACCGGCCTGGTGATCGACGCCTACTTCTCCGCCACCAAGCTGCGCTGGCTGCTGGACGAAGTGCCCGGCCTGCGCGCCCAGGCCGAAGCCGGCGAGCTGGCCTTCGGCACCGTGGACAGCTGGCTCATCTGGCAACTCACCGGCGGCCGTGTGCATGCGACGGACGTAACCAATGCCTCGCGCACGATGCTGTTCGACGTGCACCGCAATGCCTGGGACGACGAACTGCTGGCCGCGCTGGACATCCCCGCCGCACTGCTGCCGCACGTGCAGCCCTCCAGCAGCCTGTTCGGCGAAACAGACCCAGCGCTGCTCGGCGCCGCCCTGCCCATCGGCGGCGTGGCCGGCGACCAGCAGGCCGCCCTCTTCGGCCAGGCCTGCTTCGACGCCGGCATGGCCAAGAACACCTATGGCACGGGCTGCTTCCTGCTGATGCACACGGGCGAGCGCTTCCAGCCTTCGAGCAACGGACTGGTGGTGACCAGCGCGGCGCAACTGGCCCCACCCTTCACAGGCCCAGGCAACGCGCGTCGCGGCATCCAGGTCCAGAACGGCCTGACCGGCGCCGCGCCGCAGTACGCCATGGAAGGCAGCGTGTTCGTCGGCGGTGCCGTGGTGCAGTGGCTGCGCGACGGCCTGCAGGCCATCAAGGGCAGCGCCGAGGTGCAGGCCCTGGCAGAGAGCGTGCCCGATGCCGGCGGCGTGATGATGGTGCCCGCCTTCACCGGCCTGGGCGCGCCCTATTGGAACGCCGACGCCCGCGGCACCATCACCGGCCTCACGCGCGGCACGACCGTGGCCCACATCGCCCGCGCCGCGCTGGAGAGCATCGCCTACCAGAGCGCCGCACTGCTCTCGGCCATGAGCCGCGACGTGGAGGCTGCCGGCGGCGCGTCCGTCGCCGAGCTGCGCGTGGATGGCGGCGCCTGCGTCAACGACCTGCTGATGCAGTTCCAGGCCGACCTGCTGGGCATCCCGGTGGTCCGCCCTGCTGTCGTCGAGACCACGGCCCTGGGCGCGGCCTTCCTGGCGGGCCTGTCGAGCGGCGTCTACGCCGGCACGGACGAGCTGTCGGCTCTATGGAAGGCCGAGCGCCGCTTCCTGCCTACGCTCAGCCGCACGCAGGCAGAGGCGGCGATGGCGCGTTGGGAGCACGCCGTGCGGCAGGCGACAGTGGCCTGAAGTCAGAAGCTCTGGGCAGCGCGCCTCCACCCGTCCGAGCGCCCCAGCGCAGACATTTTTGCGCAAAGTGCAGACGCGCCTCGAACACGAGGACGGACGCCACCCCCAGTCCGATCTGGCCTGTCAGTTACGAAGCAGCTCCGGCCCCAGATTGCCTGCCGCCGCAGCCAGCCGCAGCGACGCGGCGTGCCACTCCGTCACGCTGCGCACACGCTGCAAGCGGGCATCGTCCAGGGTCTGCTGCGTATTCAGCACTTCTCTCAGATCCGCAGCCCCCGCCCGGAAGCGCCTGAGCGCGCTTGCATGTGATGCACCGGCACTCTCGAAGAGGACACCCGACGCGCGCAGCGTGTCGCCGGCCGCAGCGAGCGCTGCGTGGGCCTGCACGATCTCTGCAAGCATCTTCTGGCTTTCTTCCTGCGCCTGCGCCTCGCGCTGCTCCACGACGGCCTGAGCGGCTCGAATGCGATAGCTCCGCTCGAAGCCTTCGAACAGGGGCACGGTCAACACCACCGCCATCTGGCGCTCCCGGCTTGGTGCCGTGCTCAAGCTTTGGTCTGGCCGGCCATTGCGGTATTCGGCCGCAACCAGATCGAGCGTCGGCCGGCCCTCGGCGCGTGCGGCATCCACCTGCGCGCGCGCGGCGCTTTCCTTCAGACGCGCCGCTGCAACGGCGGGATGAAGCAGCCGCGCGTGCGACAGCACAGGGTCGAGCGCCGGCACCTGGGGCGATTCGGGTGCGGCCAGGGCTGGGAGCATGAACGGCAACTGCGGCGGCAGGCTCGTCCATGTCGCAAGCACCGCCCTGGCCTGGGCCAAAGCCCCTTGTGCCCGGCTCACCTCCAGCTCTGCGCGCGCCTGGGCTGTGATCGCCTGCAGTCTGTCGGCTTCGGCTGCGGCGCCGGCACCCTGCTTGCGCTCGACGCTGGCCAGCGTGGCGTGGGCCACCTCCCGGTTCGCACGATGTGCCTCCAGCGCAGCATGGGCGGCCTGCACGTCGAAGTAGGCCTGAATGCCTGCGCCCGTGACCTGCAGCACGGTCGCATCGCGTGAAGACAGAGCGGCGGCCAGGAGGTCGGCGGCGGCGTCGATGTTGGCGTCTCGTCCACCGGGGTCCAACAGGCGCCATGTCAACGACAAGGCCGAACTCTCACCGCGCGTCCGATTGCTGGTCGATCGGTCCGCTGCATCGATGGCCGTGACATCATCCAGACGCCTGAAGGTCGCGCTCAATCGAGGCAGGTAGGCAGACCGGGCCTGCCCCAGGGCCGCGACCTCAGCCATGACGCCGGCCCGGGCCAAGCGGACCCTCGGGTTCAGGCACAACATGCGCGCAACCGCGTCATGCAGTGTCAGCACGCCCTCTGCCAGTCCAATGCGCGGACACGCGTCTTCCGTCTCCGCGCTGGCCTGAGCCATTGCCGCCGCTCCAAGCGGATCGGCGACGAAGGCTCGGACGTCATCACCGACGCCCGCCGCGGCCGGCCGCACAGCCCCTGCTGCCAGCAGCATGACCATGGTCATCTGCAGCGCAGCCTGGAAAACGGCCACGACAGGGCGTCGCCCGCGCCGCATGAGTTGGGCGTTGGCCGGTCCCACCTTTGCTTGCAGCGGGCCCGCCGTATTGCGCAGCCCGCTCAGCGCCATGCGGCCGCGAGCGTCGGCGCCAAGGCGTTCTGGTAATCCACGGGCAAGGTGGACTGCCCCGCAGCCGGCGGCGCAAACGACGCCATGGCCTGAACCAGTTGGGCCACGTCCGCGTTGCTCAACGAATGCCCGTCACCCGCACCAATGCGCTCGATCTGCGAGGCTGCACCGTTGAACCAGCCCGAAACCATGACCTGGTCCGACGTGCCGATCACGTTGATCTGGAGGTTGTTGCCAACACGGCTGAACCAGAGCTGGTCTGAGCGGATGCCGGTGCCGAACTGAAGAAGATCCTGGTTGCCGGCCGTGGCGTCGACATCCATGATCGTGTCGGCGCCGTCGCCCAGGTTGAACATGTAGGTGTCGTTGCCCACATCACCGTAGAGCATGTCCATGCCTGTTCCGCCGATCAGCGTGTCGTTCCCCGCGCCGCCCATCAGCATATCGACGCCTGCACCGCCATCCAGGAAATCGTCCTTGGCGCCTCCCATGAGGGTGTCAGCACCGCCCAGGCCATACATACGGTTGACGTCATCGGCGGTGCCCATCAGGAAGTCCGTACCTTCCGTTCCCTTGAGCGCCACCCGGCTGGCGAATGCCGCCCGATCCCACGTCACACCGTCGGCAAAGCGCACCTGTTCGATCCCAAACGCCGAGGACAGAAAATGATTCGAGATGGTCACCTGGTCCGCGCTTCCGTAGCGCAGCACGAGGTCATAGTTCTTGCGTTCGATCGCGGTCAAGGCCGTCGACGCGACATCGCTGAACGTCACGACATCCACGCTGCCGGGCGCGGTTTCCGACTCCGAGATGGTGTCCATGCCGTCGCCCACGCTGAACACATAGGTGTCGCTGCCGTCTCCCCCACTGAGCGTGTCATTGCCCCTGCCGCCGATCAAGGTGTCGTCGCCTCCGGATCCACTCAGGCGGTCGTCGCCCACACCGCCATCCAAAGTGTCATTCTTGGCACCGCCGTAGAGCGAGTCGTTGCCCTCCAGGCCAAACAGGCGATTGGTCAGGTCGGCAGCGCCCAACAGGGTATATGCACCCGATGTGCCGTTGGTCACCACCTTGCTGCTGAGGGCCGCCTGGTCCCACGTCACCCCATCAGCAAAGCGCATCTGCTCGACGCGGTAGGCCGCAGACGTGAAGTAACCCGACACCGTCAACTGGTCGGCGCTGCCGTAGCGCAGAACCAGGTCGCTGTTCCTGCGCTCCACCGAGGTCACCGCTGTCGAGGCGACATCGTTGAACTGCACCACGTCCGTGTTGCCGGCCGTGGTGTCGTAGTCCGAAATGGTGTCTACGCCGTCGCCCAGATTGAAGACGTAGGTGTCGTTGCCCACCCCACCAGTAAGCACGTCATTGCCCGCTCCACCCATCAGCGTGTCATTGCCCGCGCCCCCAGTCAGCGAGTCTTTGCCTGCCCCGCCGTCGAAGATGTCGTCGCCCGTCCCACCATCGAAGCTGTTGGCCGCGGCGTCGCCGAAATAGATGTCGCCTCGGCTGGTGCCCGAGACGGCCCCCGCCGTCAACACATCCATGGCGCTGAGCATGGCGCGCGTGGCCGTATCCGTGGGCGCACCCTCGACCCAGCGGCGCAGGGTGCCCATTGCGTCGAATCCAGCAGCCGTCAGGCTGGAGGACGCATATCGGCTGAGGTCCACCAGGTCTGCAAACGCCTCCTTGGCGTTACTGGCCTTGGACGACTCCAGGCGCGCCACGAGTGCCGACGTGTCGAAGCTGATGCCGCTGTCATCGATACGCAAGGCGATGCTGTCGAGGTAGGGTTTGAGGCGCGTCTGAACGACCAATGCCCCATAGACGCTTTGCTTGAGTGCCTCGTAGCTTTGCTGCAGCAGCGCGACCTGAGCCGCAGGTGGGTTGATCGCGTAGGCAGCGCCACTGCTGCTGGTGGCCGCCGTCCACGTGACGCCTGCTACGACATTCGTGTTGGCAGTCGTGCCTGAGCTGGTCTGTGGCGGCAGCGTGTAGAAACGCTCGCCGTTGAACACTTCCAGCACCCCGACGAGGTTACGGAACTGCTCAGCGGTCATCCCGGCGGGTGCGGTGATGCTGACGTTGACACTGCCGGCAGCACCCAGGTTGCTCTCGATCGTGCTCCAGTAGTCGCTGCTCTTGGCCCACTGGGTGATCAGGTTGTCGATGAGAGCCATCTGCGCATCGCGCGTGCCGGCTTGAGCGAATGCCGTCACGCTCGAAGACAGCGTCGCGCTGAGCGTTGCCGCCTGCCGCAGATCAAGGGCCCGGCCGGAGCCCTGCATGTCCGGCAAGGCCTGCGCCGTGGCGGAGACGGAGACGGCCTGCGTGAATTCGCGGTAGAAGGCATTGGCCTGAAGGTCGACAGAGCCGACCGTGCGCTCTTTGGCGACACCGTTGCTGCTCTGGGTGAAGCTGGCACTTTGTGCGACGACATTGCCGTTGATGGTTGTGCCGGCTTGACTGCCGCCAGTGGCGTTGCTGGCGCTGCCTGTGACGCCAATGCGGCTGATGCCCAATTGATCGAGCGTGAACAGTTCGCCGGCGTCCGAGACGCCATCCTGATCCAGGTCGCGCCAGACTTTGACCTGGCCCCATGCGGCGTCGGCGCTGGTGAAGTTGCCGTCGTGATTGGCGTCGAGATCGGCCAGAGCATCGAAGCCGTTGGCCGCCTTCTGGCCGTTGAGTTTGAGGGTTTCGTCACCGAACAATTCGCGGCCCGAGGTGATGCGGCCGTCGCCGTCGACGTCGCGCACAAGAATGCCGTCGTCTGCGCCGATCCAGCCCGTGCCAGTGCGCACACCGTCGGCGTCGTGGTCGAACAGGACCGAGCCACTGGCGGATTTCAGCTCCAGGCCGTCGCCGTCCAGGTCGAGCATTAGAGGATCGACAGGCGGGCGGAAGCTTTTTGCTGTCCTATAGCAACCGTTGACCCCCGAACTTATCACTGGTGCATCAACTGGGACCCTGGGGCTAGCAAATAAATCATCGATCAGATCAAAAATCGGACTCCAATCATGATTTTTTGACCAACGATTAGCTGAATCGTAAGCTATTTTGAATGCCTCCGCAGTAACTTGATCCATAAGAAAGGAAGCTGCAGGCCCAAGAGGAAGCACGGCGATTCCTGCAAGAGTACCGAGCACTGCAGCGAAGCTATCTCTTGTTAGCGAATTAGTATCTTCCTTGACCGCAGCTGACGTAAGCTCACCAAAGAGTTGAACGTCAGTAACGCCCCCAAGAATCGGAACTGTGTTATTGGCCTCGTCGCGCACTAGCTTTACCAAAGCGCCACTTTGAGCAGCATCCGTTAAAGTAGATCCAAATTTAGCGGCATCAACCAAGAAAATTCCATTCTTCGTGATATGAACAATATAACTCATTTAATCCTCCTTGACGCGAAAATAAGCAATTAAAAAAAATGCTGCAAAAATTAACCAATAAATTTGAATGCCTAAATTATTATTATTTATATCCCATAAAATAGAAAAGAACCAACCCCACTTGCCCCCCTCTGGGCGAACCGCTGTAGGTTTAAAAAATTCAGCAGAAGCTGCAATCATAGAAATAACAGCCATTCCAAGGTAGCCGTTTTTTTTAAATTTCTTGTCGATCATAAAATGATAAATATTGATGAAAGCAAAAATTCATGACCTGAGTTAAATGAATTAAAATTTCTTCGCAGCAGATTAGATGCAAACAGGATTAGCCATGCGTCCTCTTCCACCGCCATCGCCGCTTTGGGCGGAGCTTCTACTCAGCACCACGGTATTGCCGTTGATGATCAAGGTTCCATCCGGCATAAAAACGCCCGATGCTGCATCGCAAGCAGATACGTGACCTCCGACGACACTCGTGATAAAAGAAACAGTGCTAGTCATCGATTTTCCTTCTTATCGATATAAAGACAAAACAGAATCGCCCCAATAGCAAGAAATAGTTTTAAACAAAATGCTTCTCTAAAAGATCCCCTTTCATAATATGAGTAAATGTCTTTAGGAAAAGTTATTTGCTTTCCGTCTTTTGAAATTGACCAAATAAACAATTCTCTTCGCCTTAGAAATGATTTAATTGGCGAATAACCGATAGTGATTCTTGCTCCACGAAGCTCATTAATTTCTTCTTCAGACAAAACATACTGTCGGGCACGACGATTTCCCAAATCATAAGGAAAACTTGCTGAATAGATTTCGTTATTCTTATAAAACTTGAAATTTGGTATTACTGAGCTTGCGTAGGAGATTTCGACCTCCTCATAGACCAACTCCTCTAAAGCAGGCGGACTATTAAAAATATTTTCAACATATCCAACAAATAGATAGAAATAGAAAAATAGTGCCAAAATTGAAAGCTCGTATTTTTTTAATGATTTCATCATTTCAGTGCTACCGTTCTTTCAGACTCTCATTCATGGCACGTTGAACAGGACTGAGTAGATATTCAATCAGCCGCCGCCGGCCCGTCTTTATTTCAGCGGTCAAGTTCATGCCCGGACTCAGCCTGATGGCCTTTCCGTCGACATCGATCGTGTTGCTGGACACAGCGAGCGTGACCGGGAAGATGGCCCCTTTTTTCTCGTCGGTGACTGCGTCGGCAGTCACGGTTTTCACCGTGGCTGGAATCGTGCCGTAGCGGGTAAAGAGAAAGGTTTCGAGCTTGATCTCGGCCTCCTGACCCACTTGCACGAAACCAATGTCTTTGTTTTCCAGCATCACTTCGGCTGTGACCGTGACGTCGTCGGGCACGACGACCAGCAAAGCCTGGGCTTCGGTGACGACGCCGCCCTCGGTGTGCACGGCAAGCTGTTGCACGGTGCCCGCGACGGGCGACGTGAGCGTGGTCAGTTTTTCGCGGTAAGCGGCCTTGGTCTGCTCCTGGCTCGCCTGGCTGCGCTTGAGGTCCGCTTCAGCTTCTTTTTGGCGCAGGGTTCGTGCCGTTTCGGCGAGGTAAGCCGAAAGGGCATGCTCGCTTTCGCGCAATGCGGCGTTGGCTTCCTGAAGGCGGGCACGCTGGGTGCCAAGGTCGCGCTCCATTTCGATGCGCTCGCGCACCCGGTCTTGCGTGGCATGTTGTGAGACATCGCCCTGGGCCGCCAGGGCCTGGAAGTCGATTTCGCGCTGGCGTGCCATTGGCAGGGTCGATTCCAATTTGGCGATCAGTTCGCGCACCGTGCCTGCCTCGGCCAGCCGGCGCTGGATTTCGGCGCGGGCCTTGGTGATTCGGGCGGCGATCTCGCTCCACTCTGCCGCCAGCTGGGTTTGGGCTGCATTGATATCTTCCGCCAACCATTGGGGCGGGACGTCCTTGGCGTTCAGATGAGGCGTCTGGACGGATGCGGCAGGGTGATGCGCGGGTTCCTGGACGAGCGATGCAAGGGCCGCGCGGCTGCGCAGCACCTCGGATTCGGCCGCCTTGAGGGTCTGTTGGACGGACGCGTTGTCCGCGCTGGCCTGGGTCGGATCCAGTTCGACCAAGGGCTGGCCCGCATATACATGGTCGCCGTCGCGAACAAGTACCCGCCGAACGACGCTGCGCTCCAAGGGCTGTACGACCTTGGTTCGATCACTCACGATGATCTTGCCCTGCGCCACAGCCACGATGTCGACCTGCCCCACCGTCGACCACACGAGCGCGACCGAGAACAGCACGACGATGCTCCAGGCCAGCCGGCGGGGTGCAGGATGGACAGGCGTCTCCTGGAGACTCAACGCCGCCGGCAGAAATGCCGCCTCATCGGTCAGGCGAGCCGGCCCAGCCAACTCATGACGCCGCTCCCAGGCTGCGCCGAACACCGCGCGATAGCGGCCCAGCAACTCCCACGCCGGATGGGCGGGCTTCACGGATTCGGAAGCCGTGCCGACCTGCGAAGCGCTCATGAGACCGATGCTCCTGTGAAGGCGTCTGCTTCCATCTGCGTGGCACCTTGCATTGCCCACAGGCGCGCATAGATGCCATGAGGGTGTGCCATGAGCGCATCGTGGTTGCCCGTCTCGACGACACGCCCCCTCTCCATGACCACGATGCGATCCGCCTGCCGCACGGCCGAAAGTCGGTGCGCGATGATGAAGACCGTCCGCCCTTTGCAGATGGCCGCCATATTGCGCTGGACGATGGCCTCGCTTTCATAGTCCAGGGCACTGGTGGCTTCATCGAAGATCAGGATGCGGGGCCGGGTGAACAGCGCCCGAGCGATGGCAATGCGCTGGCGCTGCCCGCCGGAAAGGCTGGCACCCTGCTCGCCCACGACGGTGTCGTAGCCCTCCGTCAACTCACTGATGAAGTCGTGTGCGCCAGCCATCTTGGCCGCCTGCATCACCATGTCCAGCGGCGCGGCGGGATCGGCAATGGCAATGTTTTCGCGAATACTGCGGTTGAAGAGCAAGTTCTCCTGCAACACGACGCCGACTTGCCGACGCAACTGGGTCGCATCGATCAACCCGATGTCGATGCCGTCGACCAATACCCGCCCCTGCTCTGGCACGTACAGCCGTTGAACCAACTTGGTGAGCGTGCTTTTGCCCGAGCCTGAACGGCCGACAATGCCGATCACTTCACCGGGTGCGGCATGCAGGCTCACGCCGTTCAGGACCGGGGCGGACTCCGGGCGATAGCGAAAGACGACATTCTCAAGCTGGACCCTGCCAGCAAGAATTGGCAACTGCGCGGCAGCAGTGGGAAGCACCTCCGGGCGCGAATTCAATATGTCGCCCAGACGCGCCATTGAAATTCCCGTCTGCTGAAAGTCGGTCCACAGCTGAGCCATGCGCATGATGGGTTGCGCCACACGCTGCGCAAACATGTTGAAGGCCACAAACTGCCCCACCGTGAGCGTGCTCTCCATCACCAAATGCGCGCCGAACCAAAGCGTGGCGGCATTAACGATTTTTCCGATCAGATTGACTCCCTCGTGTGCCCAACTGGCCAGGTTCTGCGTCTTGAAGCTTGCGCTGACATAGGCGGCCAGCTGATCTTCCCAGCGCCGAGAGAAGGAAGGCTCCAGCGCACCCGCTTTTACTGTCTGGATGCCGGTGATGGTCTCGACCAGCATGGCCTGGTTTTCAGCGCCACGGGCAAATTTGACGTCCAGGCGCTGACGCAGCAGAGGAACCACCAGCAAGCTCAATCCAAAATACAAGGGAAGACTCGCGAGAACAATCAGGGTCAAAGTGACGCTATAAAAAAGCATCACTGCGACGAAGACGACGGAGAAGAGAAGATCCAAAACGACAGTGAGCGCATTCCCCGTCAGGAAACTACGAATGTTCTCCATCTCTCGCACGCGCGCCACCGAATCGCCCACGCGTCTGGCTTGGAAGTAGGCGAGTGGAAGCTGCACGAGATGTCGAAACAACTTGGCTCCCAGTTCGACATCGATTCTGCTGGTGGTGTGGCTGAAGATGTAGCTGCGCAGACCCGTCAGAATGCTCTCGAAGACGACGACCACGAGCAAGCCAATGACGATCACGTCCAGCGTGGTCACGCCTCGATGGACCAGCACTTTGTCCATGACCACCTGGAAAAAGAGCGGGCTGATGAGCGCGAAGAGCTGGAGAAACAGGCTGACGATCAGGACTTCGCCGAGAAGACGGCGATATTTGACGAGACTGGGGATGAACCAGGTGAAATCGAACTTCCCCAAGCCGTCGAGCAGGCTGGCTCGGCTGGAGAAGAGAATAATTTCGCCAGTCCAAGTCTCGGAAAAGACCGCCAGCGTTTCGACCGTCGGACGCTGGCTTCCTGAAAACCCTTGGCTCAGTATGCGCTCGCCATCGCATTGAGCAATCAGGACGATCCGGGCAGAAGTCTCTCCCGCAGGGCGCATGTAGGCCAGTGCGGGCAATGGGGTGAGGCGGAGTCGATCAATGCGGGTCCGCGCGAATTTCGCTTTGAGCCCGATCAAGCGCGCAGCGCGGACCAAGGTGTTGGGGTCCACGACGTCCGCGGACGTGAGACCGAGGCGGTGCATCAACGCGGCAGGCTCTGCCGAAATTCGATGCATCCGCGCGATCATGCAAAGCGCGCTGAGTTGCGACAGTGCAGTTTCGGGAGAACGCCGCCCTCCCGAGAAATTGCCTGGCGCGTCGCCGCCCTGCGCGTCGGCATGCGCTCCGCCTCCGCCCGTGTCGAATGCCACTATTCCTCCCCTGCGGCACTCCGGCCGCTGTGAGCGAGGACTCTATTCGAGGCTGGAGAGAGCTTATGGCACGCGGACGAACAAAGCTGGCAACTGCTTCATTAGTTCACAGGTCCGGTGCCTCACCGGACGCGTGACGTTGCTCCCACAGAACAGGGAGCGCATCAGCCTCGGCACCCTACCGCGGCGACACCCAAAAAATATGCCCCGGATTACCGGGGCAGAAGGTTGAATTCACAGCCGCCAAGCGAGGCGGTCGTCACAAGCCGGCACAGCCGGCGGATGCCTGCCGGCAATCTCTCAGTTCGTCGGGACGAGGAAATCCTGGCTGACGCGCATCCCCAGCTCATTGATGCGATCCAGGAACTGCGTCAAGTACGCATGCAGCCCGGTGGCCAGGATCTCATCGACCCGGCCGTACTGCAGCTCGGCCAGCAGCTTGCCGGCGCGGCGCAGGGTTTCGGCGCTCTGGTCGTTGGCCACCTTGCTCAGGTTGTTGACCACCTCGACCAGGCTGGCATGCAGCGAGCGCGGCATGTCGGCGCGCAGGATCAGCAGCTCGGCCACGCGCTCCGGCTTGATCACGTTGCGGTAGACCTTGCGGTAGACCTCGAAGGCGGAGACGCTGCGCAGGATCGCGCTCCAGTGGTAGAAGTCGTATTCCTGATGCTCTTCGGTGCCGCCGCCGAAGAACTCGCTGTTCATGGCGTGGAACTTCACGTCCACCAGCCGGGCCGTGTTGTCCGCCCGCTCCAGGAAGGTGCCCAGGCGCAGGAAGTGGTACGCCTCGTCCTGCAGCATGGTGCCCTGCGTGACGCCGCGCGACAGGTGCGAGCGGAACTTCACCCATTCGAAGAACTGGCCCGGGTCACGCTCGAACTCGCCTTGGCGCAGCATGCGGACCACGTCCAGCCAGGTGGTGTTCTGCGTTTCCCACGACTCGGTGGTGAGGGCGCCGCGCACGGCACGTGCGTTCTCGCGGGCGGCCTTGAGGCAGGACACGATGGAGGACGGATTGCTCTCGTCCTTCACCATGAATTCCATGACGCCCTCGGGCGTGATGGCGTCATGCTTCTGAAAGTAGGCGGGCCGCAGTTCGCTGATGGACAGCACGCCCTGCCAGCCCAACTGGGCCACTTCGGCCGACTGGGGCAGCAGGGAGGTCTGGTAGTTGACGTCGAGCATGCGCGCCGTGTTCTCGGCCCGCTCGGTGTAGCGCGACATCCAGTAGAGGTGGTCGGCGGTACGGGACAGCATGGGTCTTGTCTTTCTCGAAATCGAAGGGTGCTGCCTCAGGCCGCGGAAGAGGACGAGGTCATCGACTGGCTCTGGGACTGCGACTGCCCCTGGCCGCCCTGGGTCTGCGACTGGCTCTGCCCGTTCTTGCCCGAGAAGCGGCGATCGGGTTCCAGCACCCAGGTGTCCTTGGTGCCGCCGCCCTGCGAGGAGTTGACGACCAGCGAGCCTTCCTTGAGCGCCACGCGCGTGAGGCCACCGGGCACCATCTGCACCTCCTTGGCCGACAGCACGAAGGGACGCAGGTCGATGTGGCGCGGCGCGATGCCGGCATCGACGAAGGTGGGCGACGAAGACAGGCTGAGCGTGGGCTGCGCGATGTAGCCGTCGGGCTTGGAGCGCACCACCTCGCGGAACTCGTCGATCTCGGCCTTGGTGGAGGCCGGACCGATCAGCATGCCGTAACCGCCTGCGCCGTGCACTTCCTTGACGACCAGATCTTCCATGTGCGCGAGCACGTAGTCGAGGTCGTCCTTGTTGCGGCACATCCAGGTGGGCACGTTCTTCAGGATCGGCTGCTCGCCGAGGTAGAACTCCACCATCTTGGGCACGTAGGGGTAGATGGACTTGTCGTCGGCGATGCCCGTGCCCACCGCGTTGCAGATGACCACGTTGCCCGCCTTGTAGGCCCGCATCAGGCCGGCACAACCCAGCGTCGAATTGGGGCGGAACACCTCGGGGTCGAGGAAGTCGTCGTCCACGCGGCGGTAGATCACGTCGACCCGGCGCGGGCCGCGCGTGGTGCGCATGTAGACGAAGTCGTCCTTGACGAACAGATCCTGGCCCTCGACCAGTTCCACGCCCATCTGCTGGGCCAGGAAGGCATGCTCGAAATAGGCGCTGTTGTACATGCCGGGCGTGAGCACCACCACCGTAGGCTCGGCCGTGGCCGGCGGCGCGCTGGCACGGAGCGTTTCGAGCAGCAGGTCGGGATAGTGGGCCACCGGCGCCACGCGGTTCTGCGCGAAAAGCTCGGGAAAGAGCCGCATCATCATCTTGCGGTTCTCGAGCATGTAGCTCACGCCACTGGGCACGCGCAGGTTGTCTTCCAGCACGTAGTACTCGCCCTTGCCGGCGCTGTCGGGCGCCCGGACGATGTCGATGCCGGAGATGTTGGAATAGATGTTGTTGGGCACGTTCACGCCCATCATCTCGGGGCGGAACTGGGCATTGCCCTGGATCTGCTCGGCCGGCACGATGCCGGCCTTGACGATCTCCTGGTCGTGATAGATGTCGTGGATGAAGCGGTTGAGCGCCGTCACGCGCTGGACCAGCCCCTTCTCCATCGACGCCCACTCGTCGGCCGGAATGATCCGCGGCAGCAGGTCGAAGGGGATGAGGCGCTCGGTGCCCGAGCCGTCCTCGTCCTTGGCGCCGTACACGGCAAAGGTGATGCCGACCCGGCGGAAGATCATCTCCGCCTCTTCACGGCGCGAACGCATTACCTCGGGGGGTTGCTTCGCGAGCCATTGGTCGTATCGCTGGTAGTGCTGTCGGATCGCGGCCCCTTCATAGGGGAGCCGCTCATACATTTCATCGAACTTGTGCATGGAACGACCAATCTCCTTGAGCCATAGCTTAGCAAGTTCAAGGCCATCTCTCGGCTCCGCCGTGCGCAAAAGTTTTCATTCTTCGCCTTCGGGCAGCGGCGGCCGGTGGTGCCAGTAGCGGGCCGCCTGCACCCGCTCGCAGCGCACGGCATCCGGCTCGGTGCTGCGCCAGCGGGCCGCACCGCAACGCGCGGACTCGAAGAAAGGGATGCCCTCGGACAGATAGCGCGCCCGCACCTCGGGCGCCGGGTGGCCGAAGGGGTTGCGCCAGCCGTTCTGGGCGACCGCCACGCGCGGCCGCACGGCCCGCAGCCAGGGCAGGCTGGACGAACTGCGGCTGCCATGGTGGGCGACGATCAGCAGGTCGGTACGCAAACCCTCGCCCCTTTCCTGCACGAGCTGCAGCTCCTGCGCCTGCTCGACGTCGCCCGTCAGCAGCGCGCTGGCGCGGCCGTTGTCGATACGCAGCACGCAGGAATCGGCATTGCGCTGGGCCAGCGGCCGGGCGGCCTCGGGCGCGGGATGCAGCACCTCGAAATCGACGCCCTCCCAGCGCCAGCGCAGGCCCCGTGCACACGGGGCGCCGAAGTCGGCCACCGCCGGCTGGGCGGCGCGCACGGACTCGGCGCCACCGGTATGGTCGGTGTCGCGGTGACTCAGCAGGAGCCGGTCCAGCCGCAGGCCCAGCGCGCGCAGCAGCGGCACCAGCACGCGCTCGCCGGCATCGCTGCGCGGGCCGTAGCGCGGACCGGCGTCGAACAGCAGAACATGGCCCGCCGTGCGCACGACGATCGCGCTGCCCTGCCCCACGTCGGCCGCCAGCACCTCGAAGTCGCCAGGCGCGACGGGCTCGGCCCTCCACAGCAGCACCGGCAACGCCAGCGGCAAGCCGAGCAGCCGCCAGCGCCAGGGGCCGGGCATGACCAGCAGCATGCCACCGAGCACGCCCGCGGCCGCGGCCCACAGCGGCGGTGCGGCCGCGCTGAAGGTCGCGCCGGGCAGCGTGGCCGCCCAGGCCAGCGCGCTGCGCAGCGCCTCCACCGCCAGTGCCGCCAGATCCCAACAGGGCGGCATGGCGATGCCCGCCATGGCCAGCGGCGTCACGACCAGCGTGATGGCCGGAATCGCGATGAGGTTGGCCGCCAGCCCCACCACCGAGACCTGCTGGAACAGCATCAACCCCAGCGGCGCCAGCGCGAAGGTGACCACGCCCTGCTCGCGCAGCAGCCGCCGCACCGCCGCGCCCCGGCCCCGGGGGCCCGCAACCTGCCCGGGATCGGTGGCGAACAGCACGGCGACCGCGACGAAGCTGAGCCAGAAGCCCGCCTGCATCAGTCCCCACGGATCGATGGCCACCACCAGCGCGAAGACCACCAGCCATGCCACCGGCCAGGGCCAGCGCCGGGCCGACAGCCGCAGCAGCACGGCCAGCGCGAGCATCCAGACCGTGCGCTGCGAAGGCAGCCCCCAGCCGCTGAAGGCCGCGTAGAGGGCCGCCAGCAGCACGCCGCCGGCAAGACCCGCATGCTGGGCTGGCCAGCGCAGCATCAATCGCGGGCTGAGCCGCCAGAGCCAGCCGACCACGGCCGCCGCCAGCCAGGCGAACATGGTCACGTGCAGGCCCGAGATGCTCATCAGGTGGGCGACGCCCGTCAGCCGGAAGACGGTCCAGTCCGCCGGCGCGATGGCCGACTGGTCGCCGGTGACCAGCGCCGCCACCACACGGCCCGCGCTGCTGCCGCCCGTGCGTTCGAGGATGCGGTCGCGCACGGCCTCACGGGCACGCTCGAGCGGCCACTCCCACCACGAGGGCGTCTGCAGTCGCAGGGGAACCGGCGCAGGTCGTACCGAGCCGGTCGCCTGGATGTCCTGCTCGAACAGCCAGAGCTCGTAGTCGAAACCGTGCGGATTGAGCGTGCCGTGCGGGGCACGCAGCCGTACCGGCAACTGCCAACGTTCGCCCACATGCAACGGCGCGGGCGACGCGACGGCGTCCGGCCAGAAAAGGACCACCCGGCCAGGCAGCAGCGCCTCGCCCTCGGTCGTGAATTCGAAGCGCAGGCCGCCATCGCGCCGCTGAGGCATTCCCGTCACGCGCCCTTGGAGGACGAGGTCATGTCCTTCGAGGGCCGGCGCCAGCGCCCCGGCCAGGCGCTCGCCGGCACGCCACCCCGTCTGGGCGAATCCCACCGCCAAGCCGGCCACTAACGCCAGCAGCAGGCCGGTCCGATGGCGCCGCGCAGGCAGCAGGCCGGAGACCAGCCAGGCCACCAGCCCCACCAGCGCCGCCAAGGCATAGAGACCGATGGGCCACAGCACCGGCTGCCGCAGCTGCAGCGCCGTACCGGCGATGGCGCCAGCCATCGCCGCCATCAAACCCGGCCATCCCCTGCCCCGCCACGACCCCGTCACGGCGCGCAGGCACCCTCGCGCGCGTACCACCACCCTGCCTGTGTTCAAGCCTTTTTCTCTCCCTGAACGGCCCGCCGCATGGGGGGGCCGATGGCGCAGTCCTTGCTTGCTTCTCGGCTAGCATGCGCCCTCGGGCCCGTCATTGCTGCACGCGCGCCGTCACCAGAATAAGCCCAAACCACCGAGTCCCATGTCGATCCACGCCGCCCTCCACCACGTCACACGCTACAAGTACGACCGGCCCGTCCAACTGGGCCCGCAGGTCGTGCGGCTGCGCCCCGCGCCGCACTGCCGCAGCAACGTGATCTCGTACTCGCTGCGCGTCGAGCCGGCCGAGCACTTCATCAACTGGCAGCAGGATCCCTTCGCCAACTACCAGGCACGGCTGGTCTTCCCGAAGAAGACCACCGAGTTCACCGTCACGGTCGACCTCGTGGTCGAGATGGCGGTCTACAACCCCTTCGACTTCTTCCTCGAGCCGCACGCGGAGACGGTGCCCTTCAAGTACTCCAAGGCGCAGGCCGAGGAGCTGGCGCCCTACCTGGTGACGGAGCCGGCCACGCCGCTGGTGGCGGCCTACCTCGAGAAGATCGATCGCAGCGAGAAGCGCACCATCGACTTCCTGGTCCAGCTCAACCAGCAGGTGCAGCAGGACGTCAAGTACCTCATCCGCATGGAGCCCGGCGTGCAGACGCCGGAAGAGACGCTCGAGAAAGCCAGCGGCTCCTGCCGCGACTCCGGCTGGCTGCTGGTGCAGCTGCTGCGCCACATGGGCCTGGCGGCGCGCTTCGTGTCGGGCTACCTGATCCAGCTCACGCCCGACGTCAAGTCGCTCGACGGCCCGAGCGGCACCGAGGTCGACTTCACCGACCTGCATGCCTGGTGCGAGGTCTACCTGCCCGGCGCCGGATGGATCGGCCTGGACGCCACCTCCGGCCTGCTGGCCGGCGAAGGCCACATCCCGCTGGCCTGCACGCCCAATCCGTCGAGCGCCGCGCCCATCGAGGGTCTGGTGGACGAGGCCGAGGTCGAGTTCGACCACGAGATGGTGGTCACCCGCATCTACGAGTCGCCGCGCGTCACCAAACCCTACACCGACGACCAGTGGTCCGAGGTGCTGGCCCTGGGCGAGGCGGTCGATGCCCGCCTGGCCGCTGGCGACGTGCGCCTGACCA
This sequence comes from Pseudacidovorax intermedius, assembly GCF_003350475.1. GTDB lineage: Bacteria > Pseudomonadota > Gammaproteobacteria > Burkholderiales > Burkholderiaceae_C > Xenophilus > Xenophilus intermedius. Next base: position 584,577 of record NZ_QQAV01000002.1, on the reverse strand, counting down.
TGGGCGGCGAGCCCACCTACGTGGCCACCAGCGACCGTGACGCCGCCGAATGGAACACCGACGCTCTGGGCCCCACCAAGCGCGGCTACGCGACCGAGCTGGTGGACCGCCTGCGTGCCGAATACGGCGAGGGCGGCTTCCTGCATTTCGGCCAGGGCAAGTGGTACCCGGGCGAGCAGTTGCCGCGCTGGGCGCTGTCGATCTTCTGGCGTGCCGACGGCCAGCCCATCTGGCACAAACCGGCCCTCTTCGCCGACGAGCGCAAGCCGGCCAGCTACACCAGCGCCGACGCCGAGCGCTTCACCCGAACGCTCGCCGGCAAGCTGGGCCTGTCGGAGCGCTTCATCCAGCCGGGTTACGAGGACGTCTATTACTACCTCTGGCGAGAGCGCCGGCTGCCGGTCAATGTCGATCCCTTCGAGTCCAACCTGGACGACGAACTGGAGCGCGCCCGCCTGCGCCGCGTGTTCACGCAGAAGCTCGACGCGGTGATCGGCTATGTGCTCCCGCTGGAGCCCTCGTCCAACGCCACCGACAACCCGGCCCTGGCCGGCGCCGGCTGGAAGACCGGCCCCTGGTTCCTGCGCGACGACCGCATGTACCTGATCCCTGGCGATTCGCCGATGGGCTACCGCCTGCCGCTCGATTCCCAGCCCTGGGCGGCCAAGGGCGACTTCCCCTACCTGATCGACCGTGACCCGCACGCGCCGCAGGCCGCACTGCCTTCGGCCGCCGAGCTGCGCGCCCGTTACACCGAAGCCTGGGGCCAAGGCGGCATGGGCGCCGGCACCGACGAGGTGGCTTATGTGCAGAGTGCGCCCCGCAATGCGAGCGCGACGGTGCGCCTGCAGCCGCCCGGCGCGGCTGGCGCCACCGGCGGCGACGTGGCCCCGGGCGACGGCAGCGCGCGGCATGTGGCGGACGGCGCCAACGTCCGCTTCCCGAGCCGTGGCGAATCGGCGCACTGGATCACGCGCACGGCCCTGTGCGTGGAGGCACGCGACCCGCGCCGCGCCAACGGCCCGGCCGCCGAGAAGGTGGGCCAGGCCTCGGGCGTGCTCTACGTCTTCATGCCGCCACTGGCCTTTCTGGAGGACTACCTCGACCTGCTCACGGCCGTCGAGGCCACGGCCGAGGAACTGGGCATGCAGATCGTGCTGGAAGGCTACCCGCCGCCACGGGATGCGCGCCTGAAGCTGCTGCAGGTCACGCCCGACCCCGGCGTGATCGAGGTCAACATCCATCCGGCGCACAACTGGGGCGAGCTGGTCCAGCACACCGAGTTCCTCTACGACGCGGCCTTCCAGACGCGCCTGACGGCCGAGAAGTTCATGACCGACGGCCGCCACACCGGCACCGGCGGCGGCAACCACTTCGTGCTGGGCGGCGCCACGCCGGCCGACAGCCCCTTCCTGCGCCGGCCCGAACTGCTGGCCAGCCTGGTGCTGTACTGGCACAACCATCCCTCGCTGTCGTACCTGTTCTCGGGCATGTTCATCGGCCCGACCAGCCAGGCGCCGCGCGTGGACGAGGCTCGCAACGACCAGCTCTACGAGCTCGAAATCGCCATCAAGGAGATCGTGCGCAACCGCGAGCTCTACGGCCAGGGCATGCCGCCCTGGCTGGTGGACCGCACGCTGCGCAACATCCTGATCGACGTCACCGGCAACACGCACCGCAGCGAGTTCTGCATCGACAAGCTCTACTCGCCCGATGGGCCGACGGGCCGCCTGGGCCTGCTGGAGCTGCGCGCCTTCGAGATGCCGCCCCATGCCCGCATGAGCATCGTGCAGCAGCTGCTGCTGCGCGCCCTCATCGCCCGCTTCTGGGACACGCCCTACCAGGCGCCGGCGACCCGCTGGGGCACCGAGCTGCACGACCGCTTCCTGCTGCCCACCTTCGTGAAGATGGATTTCGACGACGTGATCGCCGAGATGCGCCAGGCCGGCTTCGCCTTCGAGGCGGAATGGTTCGCGCCGCATTTCGAGTTCCGCTTCCCGCTGGTCGGCGAGGTGCAGGCCATGGGCGTCGAGCTGTCGCTGCGCAACGCGCTGGAGCCCTGGCACGTCATGGGCGAGCAGGGCGCCATCGGCGGTACGGTGCGCTATGTCGATTCGTCGCTGGAGCGGGTCGAGGTGCGCGTGACCGGCCTCAACCAGAGCCGCTACGCCGTCACCGTCAACGGCAAGGTGCTGCCGCTGCAGCCCACCGGCGTGGCCGGCGAGTACGTGGCCGGCGTGCGCTACAAGGCGTGGAATCCGCCTTCTTCGCTGCACCCGACCATCCACCCGCATGCGCCCCTGACCTTCGACATCGTCGACACCTGGATGAAGCGCTCGCTGGGCGGCTGCCAGTATCACGTCGCGCACCCGGGCGGTCGCAACTACACCACCTTCCCGGTCAATGCCTACGAGGCCGAAAGCCGCCGCCTGGCGCGCTTCTCGCGCATGGGCCACACGCCCGGCATGCTGCGCACGCCGCCGGCGAACATCGAGGTGGTGGGCAGTCGCGAGTTCCCGTTCACGCTGGACCTGCGGCGGTGATCGCCGGGGCCGCGGCCTGGCCCGCGGGCGGCCGGTGCGGCCGCCCCTGGCGTGCGCCACGGCCCTGCGCCACGCCAGGCCGTCGTGCAATCGATCACGGTCAGCGGGCCGCCCTCGGGCGCTCGCCGGTCCTCGGTGAATCCGATGTGACAATCCGCCGGCTGTGGACCCGCTGAACGACTCTCTCTTTGACGCCCAGGGGCTGGAAACGCCAGCCGCCTTCGCGGCCGCCTTGGCGCCCGCGGCGGAGCCGGGCCACTTCGACGAACTGCGTGGCCGCACGAGCCCGCAGCGGCCGGCTGTGTCGCCGGCCGGCTCGGCGCCCACGGCCGCCCCCGTTCTCAACCTGGCCACCGCCGAGCCCGTCACTGACGAGCCACCCGCAACGCCTACGCCGTCCGCCGAAGCCGAGGGCCCGCTGACCCCGGCCTGGACGCAGTTCTTCGAGGAACTGGGCCCCGAAGGCTTCGCCGACCTGCCGCGGCGCGCCCTGAGCCTGGAGCGGCAGATCCGCGACAACGGCGTCACCTACAACGTCTATGCGGACACCGACGGGCCGCAGCGGCCCTGGTCGCTGGACCTCTTTCCGCTGATCGTGGCACCCGGCAGCTGGGCGCAGATCGAGACCGGGGTGCTGCAGCGCGTGCGCATCCTCGACAGGGTGATGGCCGATGTCTATGGCCCGCAGGCGCTGCTGCAGGAAGGCCTGCTGCCTGCCGCCCTCGTGCGCGGCCATCCGGGCTACCTGCGCCAAATGCATGGCGTGCGACCGCCCGGCGACACCTGGTTGCGCATCGCCGCCTTCGACCTGGCCCGCGGGCCGGACGGCAACTGGTGGGTCGTCTCCCAGCGCACCCAGGCGCCCTCGGGCCTGGGCTACCTGCTGGAGAACCGGCTGGCCGTGTCGCGCCAGTTTCCGCAGGCCTTCGAATCGCTGCAGGTGCAGCGCTTGGCTGCCACCTACACCGCCATGATGGAAGGCCTGCAGCGCATGTGCCCGGCCGGCTCGCCGCCGCACATCGCGCTGCTCACGCCGGGCCCGTACAACGAGACCTACTTCGAGCACGCCTACCTGGCGCGCTACCTGGGCGTGACGCTGGTGGAGGGCAATGACCTCACCGTGCGCGACGAACGCCTGTACCTCAAGACGCTGCAGGGCCTGCGCCCGGTACACGGCCTCATCAAGCGTCTGGACGACCCCTTCCTCGATCCGCTGGAACTGCGGCCCGACTCCACCCTGGGCGTGCCCGGACTGCTGCAAGTGATCCGCGCCGGCAACCTGCTGATCGCCAACATGCCCGGCTCGGCCTTCCTCGAATCGCCCGCGCTGCTGGGCTTTCTGCCGGCGCTGTCGCGGCGCCTGCTGGGCGAGGAACTGGCCCTGCCGGCGCTGCCCACCTGGTGGTGCGGCGAGCGCGCGGCCATGGAAGCCGCCCTGCCCCGCCTGGCCGAGTGCGCCGTCAAGCCGACCTATCCGGGCTCGACCATCCACCCCAGCTTCGAGGCCGTGCTCGGCACCCAGCTGGACCGACGCGCGCTGGACGAATGGGCCGGCCGCATCATCCGCCAGAGCGACGCGCACACGGTGCAGAGCTACCTGCCGCTGTCGCAGATGCCCACCTGGGCGCAGGACCTCGGGCCCGGCCGCATCGCGCCCAAGGCGGTGATGCTGCGCGTCTTTGCCGTCAACGACGGGCCGCAGAGCTGGCGCGTGCTGCCCGGGGGTCTGGCCCGACTGGCCGGGCAGGATGCGCAGATCGCCTCGATGCAACGCGGCGGCAGCAGCGCCGACGTGTGGGTGCAGACCGAGGGCGAGGTGGACCGCAGCACCCGCCTGGCGCCGCAGAGCACGCCGGCTTCGCTGCAGCGCCACCGCGCGCCAGTCACCAGCCGCGCGGCCGAGAACATGTACTGGCTGGGCCGCTACACCGAGCGGGCCGAGAACACGCTGCGCCTGGCCCGGCTCACGCTCGAGAACCTGAGCGGCGAGGACCAGTTCTCCCGCCCGCTCGTGGCCTGGCTGCATGAGATGGCCCTGCGCAACGCCCTGGTGCCGCGCGAGGTGCCCGGCCTGGCACGCCAGCACGAAGGCGCCCGCGCCGCGCACAGCCGGCGCCTGTTCGAGCGCGCGCTGATCGCCGAACTCGGTCAGGCGCAGAACGGCCGCAGCGTGGGCTTCAACCTGCGCTGCCTGCGCGAGGCGGCGCAGGCCGTGCGCGAGCGCCTGTCGCAGGAGCACTGGAACCACATCGTGCGCGCCGAGGCCGACCTCGTGCGACGCTTCCAGGAACAAGCCGGCGAGAGCGGCGAAGGCCGCTATGCCGTGGGCGCCACGCTGCGCACCCTGGAGGCCACAAGCGCCGCACTCGCCGCCATCACCGGTGCCCAGACCGACCGCATGACGCGCGACGACGCCTGGCGGCTGCTGTCCATCGGCCGTCACATCGAGCGACTGGCCTTCCTGGCCAGCGCGCTGGCCGCGGGCTTCGAGCACGGCACCGTGCACGAGGCCAGCGGATTCGAGGCGCTGGTGGGCCTGTTCGACAGCACCATCACCTTCCATGCCCGCTACCAGCAGCGGCGCGACGTGGCCTCGCTGGTCGATCTGCTCGTGCAGGACGGCGACAACCCGCGCTCGCTGGCCTGGGTCACGCACACGCTGCGCAAGCGCCTGGCCAAGCTGGCCGGCAGCGCGCCCGACCGGCTCACGGCGCTGTCGTACGAGCTGCCCAATCCGGACGACTGGTCGCTGGAGCTTCTGTGCGACCCCGGCCCCGACGGCCGCTACGGAACGTTGATGCAGACGCTCGCGCGCTGCGAGACGGCGGCCTACCACGTGTCGGATGCCATCGGCGTGCGCTACTTCACCCTCACCTTCGAGACCGTGCGCTCGGTGGGAGTGTGACCATGCTGCTGCACGTCACCCACGAGACCCGCTACGACTACGCGCCCGCCGTCGAGACGGCCCAGCACATGGCTCACCTGCGTCCGCGCGACCTGGGCTGCCAGGTCGTGCTGGACCATCGCCTGGCCATCTCGCCCGCGCCCGTGCACCGCAGCGAATCCGACGACATCTACGGCAACCGCCGCACCTTCTTCGCCCTCGAGTCCACACACGACCAGCTGGTCGTGACGGCAGAAAGCCTCGTGCGGACGGCGCAGCCGACGCTTTCGCCGCAGGCCGACGCGCGCCTGGCCTGGGACCTAGTGCGCGAGCGCTTCCGCTATCGCGCCGGCCAGCATGACGATGCGGCTTCCGACTTCGTCTTTCCGTCGCGCCACGTGCCGCCGCACGACGACTTCGTCGCCTACGCCCGGGCGAGCTTCCCGCCGGGCCGGCCGCTGTTCGAGGCAGCGATGGAACTCACGCTGCGCATCCACCGCGACTTCGAATACGCCAGTGGCAGCACAGAGATCAACACGCCGGCCGTTCAGGCCCTGGCCCAGCGCCGCGGCGTCTGCCAGGACTTCGCCCACATCATGATCGCCTGCTGCCGTGCGCTGGGCCTGCCGGCGCGCTACGTGAGCGGCTACCTGCTGACCCAGCCGCCGCCGGGCCAGCCGCGGTTGGTGGGGGCGGATGCTTCGCACGCCTGGGTGGAGGTCTACCTGCCCGGCGCCGGCGCCGATGCGCAGCATCCGGCCTCCGCCCTGGGCGACTGGGCCGGCTTCGACCCCACCAACGGCCGCCAGCCCGGCCCGGACTATGTGGTGCTGGCCGTGGGCCGCGACTTCGCCGACGTCTCACCCATGCGCGGCGTGCTGCACGGCGGTGCCCGCCATGTCCTGGACGTGGGCGTCACCGTGCAACCCTTCGACGAACTGCCGGCCGCCCGGCGCGAAGGCCTGGCGGCGGCGCTGGCACAGGACGCCGCCGCAACGGCGGCCGTTGTGGCTTCCTCGACCGCGCCTGCCGCGCCTGCTACATCCAACGCTGAGGACCGCAGCGGCGGCCGGCCCGCGCCCATGTCGGACAATCGCTGACCCTGCGCCTGCCGCCCGACGGCGGGCGCTCTGCCGGTGACAACGCCCGTCCCGGCCGCGATCCTCCTTTCTCCAATCCCGAATACCGGAGTCCTCCATGTCCATCCAAGAAACGCTCAAGCAACTCGGCATCGAACTGCCGCCCATCGCCGTTCCCGCCGCCGCCTATGTGCCCTTCGTGCAGACCGGCAACCTCGTGTTCCTGTCCGGCCACATCGCCAAGAAAGACGGCAAGCCCTGGGTGGGCCAGTTGGGCGTGGACATGGGCACCGACGAAGGCAAGCAGGCCGCCCGCGCCATCGCAATCGACCTGCTGGGCACCCTGCAGGCCGCCGTGGGGGACCTGGAGCGCGTGCGACGCATCGTCAAGGTGATGAGCCTGGTCAACTCGGCCCCCACCTTCACCGAGCAGCACCTGGTGACCAACGGCGCCAGCGAACTGTTCGCGGCGGTCTTCGGCGAGCGCGGCGCCCATGCCCGCAGCGCCTTTGGCGTGGCGCAGATCCCGATGGGCGCCTGTGTCGAGATCGAGCTGATCGCGGAAGTGGGCTGAGCCGATGCGCGTACGCCTTCTCGCGCTGGCAGGCACCGCCGCGCTTCTTCTCGGCGCCTGTGCGGCGCCGACGGACGGCCCGCGGCCCGTCGACGCCATCACTCTCGCGCCCCCACCGCCGCGCATCGTCGGCGCGGACGGCAATGGCGCCACCGAGGGCCCGCAAAGCTGCAAGATGTCGGCCGGCTACCTGTGGTGCCAGGCCGTCCAGCGCTGCGAGCGTCCCTGGGAGCTGGCCCGGGACAAGGGCTTCCCCAACACCCTCGAAGGTTTCCAGGCCTTCTGCCAACCGCCTGCGAAATGAGTCAGTTCTCGCAAGACAGCGCGCGTGCATGGCTGAACAACGCGATGCGCCGCATCGAAGCCGATTACCAGCGCAGCGCCGACACCCACCTCATTCCCCTGCCGCTGCCCGCCTTCGAGGCAGCCGGCATCGACCTCTACCTGAAGGACGAATCCACGCACCCGACCGGCAGCCTCAAGCACCGGCTCGCGCGCTCGCTCTTCCTGCACGCGCTGGTCAACGGCTGGGTGCGCGAAGGCACCACGGTGATCGAGGCCTCGAGCGGCTCGACGGCCGTGAGCGAGGCCTACTTCGCCCGGTTGCTCGGCCTGCCCTTCGTGGCCGTGATGCCGCGCAGCACCTCGGCCGAGAAGGTGGCGCAGATCGCCTTCTACGGCGGCCGCTGCCACTTCGTGGACCACGCCTGGGAGGTCTACGACGAGGCGGAAGACCTGGCCCATGAATGCGGCGGCCACTACATGGACCAGTTCACCTATGCGGAACGGGCCACCGACTGGCGGGGCAACAACAACATCGCGGACAGCATGTTCCAGCAGATGGCACAGGAGCGACATCCCGTGCCGGCCTGGATCGTGGTGGGCGCCGGCACCGGCGGCACCAGCGCCACCATTGGCCGGTACGTGCGGTTCCGCGGACATGCAACGCAACTGGCCGTGGTCGACCCCGAAGGCTCCGCCTTCGCCGAGTTCCACGCCACCGGCGACTGGGACTGCGAAGGCGCCGGTTCGCGCATCGAGGGCATCGGCCGTCCGCGTGTGGAGCCGAGCTTCATCCCCAGCGTCGTGGATCGCATGATCCCGATGCCCGACGTTGCCTCCATCGCGGGCATGCGAGTGCTCTCCAATCTGCTGGGCCGCAAGGTGGGCCCGTCGACGGGCACCAACTTCGTCGGCATGCTGGCGCTGGCGCACGAGATGCGCGAGCAGGGCCGCAGCGGCTCAGTGCTGTCGCTGCTGTGCGACTCGGGCGAGCGCTACCTTGCGACCTACCATGACGGGCGCTGGGTCGACGGCAGGTTCGGCGACTGCGCCGAGGCGGTCCGGGGCATTGAGGCGGCGCTGCACGGCTGAGGGACGCCGAGCGGCCCACCGCCGATGCGCTCGACAGGCCTGTGCCGCGTGCACTCACCGTCCTGGGCCTCCGGTGAGAGGACGTTGCTACCCCGCTTCTGCCACAGACATGCGCCGTCGGCGATCATCCACCGATGCCTTTTGCGCCCTTGAGTCCACTGCTCGCCGGCCGGATCGCCACCAGGCGACGCGTGTTGGCCCTGCTGGCTGGAGGGCTGCTGCCACTGCCTTCGTCCTGGGCGCTACCTGCGCGCGCCCTGCACTTTCCCCGTGACCACGGCAGCCATCCTGGACTGCGCACGGAATGGTGGTACGCCACGGGCCATGCCGAGTCGCCGCAAGGCGCACGCTACGGCTTTCAACTCACCTTCTTCCGCTCTCGGGTGGATGGCACGCAGTCGCTGCGCTCGGCGTTCGCGGCACGGCAACTGCTGTTCGCCCATGCGGCGCTGACCGACCTGCAGGCGGGCAAGCTGCACCATGACCAGCGCATCGCCCGCGCCGGCTTCGGCATCGCCGAGGCCGCCGAGGACAACACGCGGGTGCGGCTGCGCGACTGGTCTCTGGTGCGCAATGCCGACAGTGGCGCCTACGCGGCCGAGGCGCCGGGCGCCGATTTCGGTCTCTCCCTGCGCCTGCAACCCACCCAGGCCGTGTTGTTGCAGGGGCAGGCCGGCCTTTCGCGCAAGGGCCCCGAGGCGGCGCAAGCCAGCTACTACTACAGCCAGCCGCAACTGGCGGTGGAGGGGCGCATCGCCGTCAAGGGGCAAGCACCCTTGCGGGTGGAGGGACGGGCCTGGCTCGACCACGAATGGAGCGAGGCGCTGCTGCATCCGCAAGCGGTGGGCTGGGACTGGATTGGCATGAACCTGGACGACGGAAGCGCGCTCACGGCCTTCCGCCTGCGCCGGGCGGACGGCAGCGCGCTCTGGGCGGGCGGCTCGTGGCGGCCGGCGGGCGGGGAGGCACAGGCCTTCGAAGACAAGGACGTGCGCTTCGAGCCGCTTCGGTTCTGGACCAGCCCGCTCTCGCGGGCCCGCTACCCGGTGCAGTGCCAGGTCCATACACCCGCCGGCCGCTTCGAGGTCCGTGCCCTGGTCGACGACCAGGAACTGGACAGTCGCGCCTCGACCGGCGCCATCTACTGGGAGGGCCTGAGCGACCTGCTCGACACCACCGGCCGCCGCGTCGGCCGCGGCTACCTCGAGATGACGGGGTATGCGCAGGCATTGAGGCTTTGAACGGCGGCAAGGCTCACGCTGTGAGCCTTGCGCAGCGCACAAAGAAAAAGCCCTTGCTGCAGAACGGCAAGGGCTTTGGATGACTGGCGGAGTGGACGGGACTCGAACCCGCGACCCCCGGCGTGACAGGCCGGTATTCTAACCAACTGAACTACCACTCCTGGCAGGCAGCTTTGCGCT
>NZ_QQAV01000002.1:0-574606 GCF_003350475.1 Pseudacidovorax intermedius | reverse complement strand
GACTGGCGGAGTGGACGGGACTCGAACCCGCGACCCCCGGCGTGACAGGCCGGTATTCTAACCAACTGAACTACCACTCCTGGCAGGCAGCTTTGCGCTCTGTAGACAGAGCCAAGTGCTACGAACTTGGCGACCCTACGGGGATTCGAACCCCGGTACTCACCGTGAAAGGGTGATGTCCTAGGCCTCTAGACGATAGGGTCAAAACCTGGACTGGTTTGAAGTGGTGGAGGTAAACGGGATCGAACCGATGACCTCTTGCATGCCATGCAAGCGCTCTCCCAGCTGAGCTATACCCCCACTGATCTTGGCTTTCACCGAGACCTTGAGATCGAAGGCTTGCGCCTGCGAACTGGAATCTGGCGGAGTGGACGGGACTCGAACCCGCGACCCCCGGCGTGACAGGCCGGTATTCTAACCAACTGAACTACCACTCCTGGCAGGCAGCTTTGCGCTCTGTAGACAGAGCCAAGTGCTACGAACTTGGCGACCCTACGGGGATTCGAACCCCGGTACTCACCGTGAAAGGGTGATGTCCTAGGCCTCTAGACGATAGGGTCAAAACCTTGGACGAAAATCTTGCGACTCTCTACGACGACACCTTGATGGTGGAGGTAAACGGGATCGAACCGATGACCTCTTGCATGCCATGCAAGCGCTCTCCCAGCTGAGCTATACCCCCGTTTCGACCGACGCTTTTGACGTCGACCCTGTCAGGTGTCGAGCCTTGCATTATATGCAGGCTTTTAAACAGTGCGCAACCTTTCTTGTACCGTCTGCCGAGAAAAAAGCGCAAGAACTGCATCGAGCGAAGGCGTCTGCGGCGTGCCCATCATCAGCACACGCACCGGCATGGCCAAGGCGGGCATCTTGAGGCCATGCTGAGTCAGCACTTCCTTGATCGCAGCGGCGATGGAGGGCTTGTCCCAAGTGGCCACGCCAGCCAGCCGTTCAGCGAGCGAGGCAATGGCCGGGCGCACGGCCTCCGTGATGTGCTGCGCACGGTCCGCCTCGCTGGCGGTCACGGGCGCGTAGAAGGCTGCCGCCCAACCGGCCAGGGCGACGGTGGTGTCGCAGCGGTCCTTGAACAGACCGCAGATGGCGGGCAGGCGCTGGTCGGCATCGATGCCACGCTTGGCGAGTTGCTCGGCCACCAGCGGCGCAAGCTGCTCGTCCGCCATCGTCTTGAGGTGCTGGGCATTGACCCAGCGCAGCTTGGCTTCGTCGAACTGGGCGGCGCTGCGGCCCAGATGGTCCAGGTCGAACCATTCCAGGAACTGCGCGCGACTGAAGATCTCGTCGTCGCCGTGGCTCCAGCCCAGGCGGGCCAGGTAATTGACCATGGCATCGGGCAGGTAGCCTTCGTCGCGGTACTGCGTCACCGGCTTGGCGCCGTTGCGCTTGCTCATCTTCTCGCCCTGCTCGTTCAGCACGGTGGGCAGATGGGCATAGACCGGCGGCTCCTTGCCGAGGGCACGGAAGATGTTGATCTGCCGCGGCGTGTTGTTGACGTGGTCGTCGCCGCGGATGACGTGGGTGACGCCCATGTCGATGTCGTCCACCACCACGCAGAAGTTGTAGGTGGGCGTGCCATCGGGGCGGGCGATGACCAGGTCGTCCAGTTCGTCGTTGCGGATCTCGATGCGGCCCTTGACCTTGTCGTCCCAGGCCACGACGCCGCCGATGGGGTTCTTGAAGCGCAGCACCGGCTGCACGCCCTCGGGGACTGCCGGCAGCGTCTTGCCGGGCTCAGGCCGCCAGGTGCCGTCGTAGCGCGGCTTTTCCTTGGCGGCCATCTGGCGCTCGCGCAGGGCGTCGAGCTCCGCCACGCTCATGTAGCAGGGATAGACCAGGCCCTGGACCTGCATGTCCGCCAGCACCGCCTTGTAGCGGTCCATGCGCTGCATCTGATAGAAGGGACCTTCGTCATGGTCCAGGCCCAGCCAGGCCATGCCTTCGATGATCACGTCGACGGCGGCCTGGGTCGAGCGCTCGAGGTCGGTGTCCTCGATGCGCAGGATGAAGTCGCCGCCGGTGGAGCGGGCGAAGGCCCAGGGGTACAGCGCCGAGCGGATGTTGCCCAGGTGGATGAAGCCCGTCGGCGACGGGGCGAAGCGGGTCCGGGTGCGTGCGTTCGTCATGCGGGAAGAGAGCTCAGGCCGCGGTCGAGGTCCGCGGCAACGTCGTCGGTGTGTTCGAGGCCCACGGCCACGCGGATCAGGCCCTGGCCCACGCCAGCCGCCTGGCGCTGCGCCTCGGTCAGACGGCCATGCGAGGTGCTGGCCGGGTGCGCGCACATGGTCTTGGTGTCGCCCAGGTTGGTGGCCAGCGACAGCCACTGCATCGCGTCCAGCACATGGAAGGCGCGGCGGCGCGCCTGCTCAGGGTCGGAGGCCTTCACGTCGAAGGACAGCACCGCACCGCCGCTGCCCGACTGCTGGGCCATGGCCAGTTCATGCTGCGGATGGCTGGCGAGACCCGGGTAGTACACGCGGCCGACACCGGGATGCGCCTCCAGCCAGCGCGCCAGCGCCAGCGCCTTGGCGGCCTGCGCCTTCATGCGGATGTCCAGCGTCTCCAGACCCTTGAGCACCACCCAGGCGTTGAAGGGCGCGAGCGTCATGCCGGCGCTCTTGAGCACGGGCAGGAACTTCTCGGTCACCATCTTCTGGCTGGCGCAGAGCGCGCCGGCCATCACGCGGCCCTGGCCGTCCAGGTACTTGGTGCCCGAGTGCATGACGATGTCGGCGCCCATGGCCATGGGCCGCTGCAGCGCGGGCGTGGCGAAGCAGTTGTCCACGGCCATCAGCGCGCCGTTCTCGTGCGCCAGCTCGGCCAGCGCCGCGATGTCGCACACCTCGGTCAGCGGATTGGTGGGCGTCTCGGCGAAGAGCAAGCGCGTGGTGCCCGGCCGCACGGCGGCCTTCCAGGCGGCGACGTCGGTCTGCGGCACGAAGCTCGACTCGACGCCGAACTTGGCCAGGTCCGAACCGATCAGCTTGATGGTCGAGCCGAACATCGACTGCGAGCACACGACGTGGTCACCGGCCTTGAGCAGGCCCATGCACATCATCAGGATGGCCGACATGCCGGAGGCGGTGGACATGCACGCCTCGGCCCCTTCGAGCGCGGCCAGCCGCTGCTCGAAGCTGGCAACGGTGGGGTTGCCGTAGCGGCCGTAGGTGAAGCCTTCCTCGTCGCCGGCGAAGCGGCGGGCGGCGGCCTCGGCCGAGGGCTGGACGTACCCGCTCGTCAGGTACAGCGCTTCGGAGTTCTCGCCGTACTGGCTACGCGCCGTGGCGCGGCGCACGGCCTCGGTCTCGGGATGCAGGCCAGCCGGCAGTTCGCGATCGTGCGGGCTCATGGTCATTCGGTGTGGTTGGGCAGGGTCAGGCGGGAGGAGTCGATGTCGGTCTCCTCGATGCGCGGACGGTTGCCGTTCATGCGGGTGATGGCCTCGGTGTCGATGTCGCCGGTGACGTACACGCCATCGAAGCAGGAGGCCTCGAAACCGCCCAGCGGCACGGCGCCGGCCGTTTTGGGCGCGGCCTTCATCACGGCGCGCTTCATGGCATCCACGTCTTGGTAGATCAGGGCGTCGCAGCCAATGATCTGGCGGATTTCCTCGATGGTGCGGCCGTGGGCCACCAGCTCGTCCTTGGTCGGCATGTCGATGCCGTAGACGTTGGGAAAACGCACCGGCGGCGCGGCGCTGGCCATGTAGACCTTGCGCGCGCCAGCGTCGCGGGCCATCTGCACGATCTCGCGGCTGGTGGTGCCGCGCACGATGGAGTCGTCCACCAGCAGCACGTTGCGGTCCTTGAACTCGCTGGCGATGACGTTGAGCTTCTGGCGCACCGACTTCTTGCGCACCGCCTGGCCCGGCATGATGAAGGTGCGGCCCACGTAGCGGTTCTTCACGAAGCCCTCGCGGTACGGCACGCCCAGCAGGTGCGCGAGCTGCGTCGCGCTCGGGCGGCTGGATTCGGGAATCGGCACGATCACGTCGATCTCGCTCGGCGGCACGGTCGAGACCACGCGCTGCGCCAGCGTCTCGCCCAGGTTCAGGCGGGCCTGGTAGACGGAGATGCCGTCCAGCGTGGAGTCGGGCCGCGCCAGGTAGACGAACTCGAAGATGCAGGGATGCAGGCTGGCATCGGGCGCGCACTGGCGGGCATGCACCTGGCCCTGCAGATCGATGAAGACCGCCTCGCCCGGGAGCACGTCGCGCTCGAAGGTGAAGCCCGAGCCTTCCAGTGCCACCGATTCGCTGGCCACCATCACGCCGCCGTCGGCATTGCGGCCCAGGCACATCGGGCGGATGCCGTAGGGGTCGCGGAAGACGAGCAGACCATGGCCGGCGATCATGGAAATGACCGCATAGGAACCGCGCAGCCGGCGGTGCACCGCCTCGACCGCCGTGAAGATGTCCTGGATGTGCAGCGGCACACCGCGCGTGGCACGCTCGATCTCATGCGCCAGCACGTTCAGCAACACCTCGGAATCGCTCTCGGTGTTGGTGTGGCGGTGGTCGGTCGAGAACAGCTCGGCCCGCAGCGCATGCGCGTTGGTGAGGTTGCCGTTGTGCACCAGCACGATGCCGAAGGGCGCATTGACGTAGAAGGGCTGGGCCTCTTCCTCGCTGTACGCGTTGCCGGCCGTCGGGTAGCGCACCTGGCCCAGGCCCGTGGTGCCTGGCAAGGCCCGCATGTTGCGGGTGCGGAACACGTCGCGCACCATGCCCTTGGCCTTGTGCATGAAGAACTTGCGCTCCAGCATCGTCACGATGCCGGCGGCGTCCTGGCCGCGGTGCTGCAGCAGCAGCATGGCGTCATAGAGCAGTTGGTTGACGGGCGCGTTGCTGAAAACGCCGACGATTCCACACATGGGAGATCCTTGATTTCCTGAACTACGGAAGGTAGCTGGCCAGTTTCTGCGGCAGCGCAGGCTTGAGGCCCTGCAATGCCGCATCGATGAAGGGCGCGCCGACCGACTCGCGCCACCAGGCCTGGTCGTGCCAGGCCATCACATGAACCACCACCGCGATCGCCAGCAGCGCCACGGCTGCGCGGGCGGCACCGAACAGGGCGCCGAGCGACCGGTCCACCGGCCGCAGCCCGGCCACCGTGACCAGGCGCCGCGTCATCGAGGCGATGGCGCCGCCCACGAAGGCGACGACGATGAAGATGAGCGCAAACGCCACGCCATAGCGCCAAGGTGCTTCCGGATCGCCGAAAGGCAAGACCGCGGCCAGGCTGCCCGCCAGCCACTGCGCACACAGGAAGGCGGCGACCCAGCCCGCCAGCGACAGCACCTCATAGACCAGCCCGCGCCACAGGCCCATCAGCATCGACACCGCGATCAGCATCACGGCGATCCAGTCGAAGAGCGCCATGGCGCAGCGCGATCAGAGTGTGAGCACGGCAGCCGGCAGGGCCAGCGCCTTGATGCGGGCGGCGGCCTTTTCGGCGTCGGCACGCGAAGAGAACGGCCCCACCCGTACGCGGGTGCGGTCACCCTGCGGCGTCTTGGCCACATGGGTATAGGTCTTGAGACCGGCGCGCTCCAGCTTCTGGCGCGTTTCCTGGGCCTTGGCGGCGTCGGCGAAGGCGCCCACCTGGACCACGAAGCGGCCAGCGGCCTCGGCGGGTGCTGCGGCCCCGGGCTGTGCCTGCGCCGCGACCTGCTGCTGCGGGGGCTTGCCTTCGAGCAGGGCGCGGGCGCGGGCGCCGTCGTCGCGGCCCGGCGCCGGCGAGGCTGGCTTGGCGGGCTCGGGCTTCGAGGGCTCGGCCTTGGCGACCTCGGTCTTGGCTTCGGTCTTGGGGGCTTCGGGCTTGGTCACCGGCGTCTTGGCCGGTTCAGGCTTGGGCTCCGGCTTTGCTTCGACACGTGCTGGCTCCGTGCGCGGTGCCTCGCTCTTGGCCGGTTCGGAACTGGCAACGGCCTCGCGGCGCGGCTCCGGTACCGCGGCGGGGGGCGCAGACGCCACCTCGCTGCCATCGGCGCGTTCCGTGATCACACCATTGGCGGGTGGCGGCAAGGCGATGCCGCCGGAAGCGCTGCGAGAAGTGTCGGCCACCGGCGCCTCGGCCTGGGGCAGCGGCTTGACCTTGGCCCGGTCCGGCATTTCGATGGGAATGTCGACGGCCACGGGCCGCGGCTGGCTGTCGAACAGGAGGGGAAAGCCGATCACGCCGAGCAGCACCAGCACGGCGGCGCCGACGAGGCGGTGTCGCGCGCGGCGGCGCAGCGATTCGACGCTTTCGGCGGGTGCGGCCGAGACGTTGCCGCGGCCTTCCTTGCCCGGGGAACCTTTGGATCGAAGCTTGAAGAAAGCCATGTGGACGTCGAATCCCCGAGCGGAGCGGCTGTCTGGCGGACGAAGGGCGAAAGCGCCGCAGCGACCGAATCAGCTACCCGGCTGCAGATGCCGGGCTGTCAGCCGGGGCACACCGTGCGCGAGAACACCGCCGACGGTGAAGAAAGAACCAAAGACGACGATTCTATCAGCCGGGTCCGCCGTCGCCGTGGCCGCGGAGAGGGCCGCCATGGGGTCCGTGTGCATGGAGGCATCGGCGTCCGTGCGGCGGTTCAGCGCCGTCCACATGCGCATCAGGTCCGCGGCCCGCGCGGCGCGCGGCGTGGGCAGGTCGGTGAAGTACCAGCGGTCCACCAGGGGGCCCAGGCGTTCGAAGATGGGCGCCAGGTCCTTGTCTGCCATGGCGCCGAAGACGGCATGCGTGACCGGAAAGAAGCCCATGGCGTCCAGGTTCTCGGCCAGCGCCGCCGCCGAATGCGGGTTGTGGGCGACGTCCAGCACCAGCGCCGGCTGGCCGGGCACGATCTGGAAGCGGCCCGGCAACTCGACGGTGGCAAAGCCCTGGCGGATGGCCTGGGCCGACACCGGCAGCCGCGGGCGCAGGGCCTCCAGCGCCGCCAGCACGCCCGCGGCATTGATCAGCTGGTTGGCGCCGCGCAACGCCGGATAGGCCAGGCCCGCATAGCGGCGCCCACGGCCCGACCAGGCCCACTGCTGCTTGTCGCCGCTGACGGTGAAATCGCGGCCGGAGAGCCACAGGTCGGCACCCAGTTCCTCGGCGCGGGCCACCACGCTGCGCGGCGGCACCGGATCGCTCACGATGGCGGGCCGGCCCGCGCGCAGGACGCCGGCTTTTTCCGCGCCGATGCTTTCACGGTCGGTGCCGAGGAATTCGATGTGGTCGATGTCCACGCTGGTGATCACGGCGCAGTCGGCATCGATGATGTTGACGGCGTCGAGCCGGCCGCCCAGGCCCACCTCGAGGATCGCGGCATCGAGGCCAGAGGCTGCCATGCACGACAGGATGGCGAGGGTGGTGAACTCGAAATACGTCAGCGCAACGGCTTCGCCGCCGGCCGTGCGGGCCGCCTCGACAGCCTCGAAATGCGGCAGCAGCGCCTCGCCCTCGACCGATTGCCCGCCGATGCGCAGGCGCTCCTCGAAATGGACCAGGTGCGGCGAGGTGTAGACGCCGGTGCGGTAGCCGGCCTGGGCCAGGATGGCCTCCAGCATGGCGCAGGTGGACCCCTTGCCGTTGGTACCGGCCACCGTGATGACGGGGCAGTTCAGTGCGAGGCCCATGCGCCGCGCCACGGCCTGGACCCGGTCCAGCCCGAGGGCGATGTTCTTGGCATGCAGTTGCTCGGCGTAGGCGAGCCAGTCGGCGAGGGTCTTCATAGGAGGGCGGCATTGTCGCCGAGCCCTCTGACGCGCTCCCCGGCCCCGAACCAATGACCGGCCAAGCGGCGGGAGATGCCCCGGGACGGCGATCGCCGCGCCGCGGCAGGAGGCGCGCCCCGCGCCACGGGCCGCCGACGCCTGAGGCATCATCGCGCCCCATGATCGACGTCTACGGCATCCCCAACTGCGACACCGTCAAGCGCGCCCGGACCTGGCTCGACAGCCAGGGCCAGGCCTACACCTTCCACGACTTCAAGAAGCAGGGCGTGCCCGAGGCCGCACTCGCCCGCTGGCTGACGGCCGTGGGCTGGGAGCCGCTGGTCAACCGCCGCGGCACCACCTGGCGGCAACTGGATGAAGCCGCACGGCTGGCCGTGGTCGACGCCGATTCGGCCGCCGCCGCCCTGCGCGCCAACCCCAGCCTGGTGAAGCGCCCCGTCGTCGAATGGCCGGGCGGTGCGGTTACCGTTGGTTTCGATGCCGACACCTGGAAGGCCCGCATCGGCCATTGAGGGATTGAACCCGCCGCACCGGGCGGCGTCCAATCGAGGTTGCGGCGCGTCCGCCGCCTCTCATTCGCAGGAGATGCTCATGACCTTCCCCCATCATTCGCTCGGCGCCCTGACCCTGGCCGTGCTCGGTGGCCTCGCTGCCCCGGCCTTCGCCCAGAACCAGCCTCAGTACGCTCAAGGCCAGGTTCTGTCGAGCACCCCGGTCGTCGAGAACGGTCGCACCAGCTACAGCGTGCGCTACGAGTACAACGGCCGCACCTACACCACTCGCACCGACACGCCGCCCGGCCAGACCATCGGCCTGCAGGTGAGCGACCTGGGCGTCAGCACCTATCCGGTGACGCCGCAGCCGAGCATGCAGACGGGCCAGGTTCCGCCTCCTGCCGGCAACACCTACGCCACCCGCGCCCCTTGGGAGCAGGTGGCCCCCGAGCCCGGGGTGGTGGTGTCGAATGCACCGATGACCGTCGCCACGCCCCAGGCCGTCGTGGCGCCCGGCTATCCCGTCTACACGACCACGTACCCGGCGCCCGTCTATTACCCCGCCCCGGTGGCTGCGCCGGTCTACGCCTACCCGGCGCCTTACGTATACCCGCCGATTGGCCTGTCGCTCAACTTCGGCTACTCGCGCGGCTGGCACCGGCGTTGGTGAGCGGGCCCGGCAGGGCTGCGCCGGTGCGCGACCGACCGGCCCCTAGAATTCGCGGCCCTGTTTAATCGTCCTGACCGCTGCAGCCCATGAGCATCCAGAAGACCCTCGACGGCGTGTCCGTCGCCACCTCGGCCAATGTGTATTTCGACGGCAAGTGCGTCTCGCACGGCGTGACGCTGGCCGATGGCCGCAAGTGCACCGTCGGGGTGATCCTGCCGTCTTCGCTGACCTTCAGCACCGGCGCACCCGAGATCATGGAATGCACCGCCGGCAGCTGCGAATACCGCCTGGACGGCGAGAGCGACTGGAAGCGCTCTGCCGCCGGCGAGAAGTTCAGCATCCCCGGCAACGCCAAGTTCGATATCCGGGTCAGCGGCGAGCCCTACAGCTACATCTGCCACTTCGGCTGAACGCGCGTTCAGACGACGACCGGCTCCGGCTCCAGCCGAATGCCGAAGCGCTCGTAGACGCTGGTCTGGATGGCCTTGGCCAGCGTCATCACCTCGCCGCCGGTGGCGGGATGCGTGTTTCCCCCGCGGTTGACCAGCACCAGTGCCTGCTTTTCGTAGACGCCGGCATTGCCCACCGACTTGCCCTTCCAGCCGCACGCGTCGATCAGCCAGCCCGCTGCCAGCTTCACCGTGCCGTCGGGCATGGGGTAGTGAACGATGCGCGGCTCGCGGGCGATGATGTCCGCGCACTGCTCCGGCGTGACCGTCGGGTTTTTGAAGAAGCTCCCGGCATTGCCCAGCACGCGCCAGTCCGGCAGCTTGGCCTGGCGGATGGCGCAGACCCAGTCGAAGACCTGCATGGGCGTCGGCTCGTCGATGCCGCTCTCGGCCGCCTTGCGCGCCAAGTCCAGATAACCCAACTCCGGCTTCCAGGGCCGCGGCAGGCGCAGCCGCACCCGCGTGATGACCGCGCGGCCGGCCAGGCCGAAATCATTGGGGCCGCTGCCCGGCGGATGCTTGAACACGGAATCGCGGTAGCCGAAGGCGCATTGGGCCGCGTCGAGCGTGAAGCGGCGGCCGGTTTCCAGGTCGATGCCGTCGAGCGACTCGAAGCGGTCCTGCAGCTCGACGCCATAGGCGCCGATGTTCTGCACCGGCGCGCCGCCGACGGTGCCCGGGATCATGGCCATGTTCTCCAGGCCGGGGCAGTCCTGCTCCAGCGTCCAGCGCACGGTGTCGTGCCACAGCTCGCCGGCGCCGATCTCGACGATGCAGGCGCGGGGCGTGTCCTCGACCACGCGGCGGCCGGGGATCTCGACCTTGAGCACCAGTGGCTTGACGTCGCCCGTGATGACGATGTTGCTGCCGCCACCGAGGACGAACTTGGGCATCTTGCGCCAGTCCTCGCGGGCCAGCACCTCGGCGATGTCGTCCTCGCTGCGGATGCGGACAAGCTGCTGGGCGCGGGCGACGATGCCGAAGCTGTTGTGGGGTTGAAGGGGGACATTGCGCTCGGCGATCATGGGAGAATTTTCGCATCCGCTGCCTCGTGGCCTCGCCCGCGGGCGGCGCCCTCTTCCGTCCCGGCGCATGCGCCCGGGCGCGACACCTTCAGGAGAACACCCCATGCCGTCTTTCGACACCGTCTGCGAACCCAACATGGTCGAGGTGCGCAACGCCATCGACACCGCGTCCAAGGAAATCGCCACCCGCTTCGACTTCAAGGGCACGCCAGCTTCGGTCGAGCTCAAGGACAAGGAAATCATCCTGGTTGGCGACGCCGACTTCCAGCTGGCGCAGATCGAAGACATCGTGCGCGCAAAGCTGACCAAGCGCAGCGTGGACGTGCGCTTCCTGGACAAGGGCGACGTGCAGAAGATCGGCGGCGACAAGGTCAAGCAGGTCTTCAAGGTCAAGAGCGGCGTGGACTCGGACACGGCCAAGAAGATCCAGCGCCTGCTCAAGGACAGCAAGCTGAAGGTGCAGGCCGCCATCCAGGGCGATGCCGTGCGCGTGACCGGAGCCAAGCGGGACGATCTGCAGGCCGCCATGGCGCTCATCCGCAAGGATGTGTCCGATCTGCCGGTCTCTTTCGACAACTTCAGGGACTGACTTCTGAACCCCCCATGCCGCTTCGCGGCTCCCCCCTCTCTGGCGCCTTCGGCTTGGAGGGGGGCGCACCCGCAGGCCTGGCAAAGCCAGTTCCTGCGGTGCCCTGGCGTGGCCTGGTCCGCGGCCTTCGGTGCAGTCGGGCGAGTTGCGGCGCTGGCGTCAACGACGCTGCACGATAGGTTTCGGAGATGAAACTGCCGCGCACACACATCCTCGCCGCATTGATGGCGGCGGGTTTTGCGCTCGGGACGCAGGCGCAAAACCAGACCCAATCGATCACGCTGACCGGCACCATCGGCAGCCGCGCGATCCTGATCGTGGGCGGGGGCACGCCCCGGACGCTGGCGCCCGGAGAGAGCCTGCAGGGCGTGCGGCTGGTGAGCGTGCAGGACGGCGAAGCCGTGGTGGAGTCCGGCGGAAAACGGCTCACGCTGCGCATGGGCGCGCCGGTGAGCGTCGGCGGGTCTGGGGGTGGCGACGGCGGCAGCCGCATCGTGCTGACGGCGGACAGCCGCGGTCACTTCGTGACGGCGGGCGGCATCAACGGCCGGCCGGTGACCTTCATGCTGGACACGGGGGCCACCTCGGTGGGCCTGTCCATGGCCGATGCGCAGCGCATCGGCCTCGATCCCACACGCGGGCAGCCGGTGACCATGAACACGGCCAACGGCACGGCGCCGGGCTGGCGGATCAGGCTGGAGTCGGTGAAGGTGGGCGACGTGACGGTGTACGACGTCGATGCCATCGTCTCGCCCCAGCCCATGCCCTATGTGCTGCTGGGCAACAGCTTCATCAATCGCTTCTCGATGCGGCGCGACGCCGAGCAGATGGTGCTGGAACGGCGCTACTGACTCGCCCGGGCCGCTGGCGACGGGCACGCATCAGAGTTTGGCGACGATGAGCTGGCCGAAGAGCTGCAGCATCAGGACGGTCATCGCAGCCGCCGCCGCGAAGGCGCACAACCAGTTCACCTCGGCTCGCAGCACCAGGCGCGCGCGGGCGTCGAGCCGCCCGGCGCCCCGCCGGCGCCGCTGGCGGTGCGTCAGCACGACGACCAGCAGACCGAAGACGGCCAGCGGCAGGTAGCCGAAGAGCAACATCGGCAGTTGTCGCCGGGTGGCCGTGCCCGGGCCCAGCCGCCAGACCAGCCGCACCAGCTCGACCTGGTGTTCATAAGGCATGAAGCCGTACAGCAGGCCGGCAAGAGTGAGCACGTAGAGCAGCGCATGCCGCGCCCGCAATGACCACGGCCAGGGCACCGGCGGCGCCGGAGGCGTGGATCGAGGACCAGGCGGCGACACGGGGTCGCCCGACCGCCATTCGCCGCGCGCGATGGCGCGTTCCTGGTTCCACAGCAGCCGGTACATCATGCGCTGGATCAGGAAGAGCAAGACCACGGCGATGAAGGGCACCAACACGTACAGCAGCGCCACCGCCCCGGCATTGCGGTCCGTCGAACCGCGCCACAGCGCCACTCCGATCCACGAGGCGAACAGCCCGCTGAAGAACACGACGAAGATCACCGCGCCTACCATAGCGCGGCGCAGCGGGCGGCCTTCCATCCAGGCCCACAGGCGATCGATGAACCGGGGTGGGCCGACCGTGAGTGCCTCGTCGTCCGGGCTGCTGCCGTGCATCGCGGTCCGAAGTCGCGTCGTGCTCGAAGCGCTCGCGCGCCGTCGCGCCGTCGCGGTCAGGCCAGCGCGGCCGTGACGACGATCTCGATCTTGTAGGCCGCATTGGCCAGCGCCGCCTGCACGGTGGCGCGCGGCGGAGTGTGGCCCGCGGGCACCCAGGCATCCCACACCTCGTTCATCGCCCCGATCTCGCTGATGTCGGTCAGGAAGATCTGCGTCATCAGGATGCGCGTCTTGTCGCTGCCGGCCTCGGCCAGCAGGCGATCGACCATCGCCAGCACCTGGGCCGTCTGGCCGCGGATGTCCTGCGTGGTGTCGTCCGGCACCTGGCCAGCCAGATAGACGGTGCCGTTGTGGATGGCCATCTCCGACAGGCGGGGGCCGACGTGGAAGCGCTTAAGTTCTGCCATGGGGAAATCCTGATCAGGAAGAAGAAGTCTTCGCGGCCTTCGCCTTGGCTCCGAGCCGCGATTCGGTGCCGGCCAGCAGCCGGCGGATGTTCTCGCGATGGCGCCACACCAGCAGCAGGCCCATCACCACGATGGCCGCCAGCACTCCGCGGTGCAGGGGCCAGGCGATGCCGCCGCCCAGCAGGTAGTAGGCAGGCGCGAAGAAGGCCGCCACCAGCGCGGCCAACGAGGAGTAGCGGAAGAAGAAGGCGATGATGATCCAGGTCAGCCCCGTCGCCAGGCCCAGCATCCAGTCGATGCCCAGCAGCACGCCGGCTGCGGTGGCGACGCCCTTGCCGCCCTTGAAACCGAAGAACACCGGATAGAGGTGGCCCAGGAAGGCGGCCAGCCCGGCGAGTGCCGCCACGTTCTCGTCCAGCCCGTAGGCCACGCCGAAGCGCCGCACCAGGAACACCGGCAGCCAGCCCTTGGCGGCATCCAGCAGCAGCGTGGCCAGGGCCGCACCCTTGCGGCCGGAGCGCAGCACGTTGGTGGCGCCCGGGTTGCCGCTGCCGTAGCTGCGCGGATCGTCCATGCCCATCAGGCGGCTGACGATTACGGCAAAGGACAGCGAGCCGATCAGGTAGGCGGCAACGACGACGAGGATGGAAGACACAGGCAGGCTCATGGAAGGACCTTCGCCGGCCGCTCATGCGCGGCCGTTGCGCGCCGCGCATGAGGCGGCGTCTTGGCATTCGGGAATCGTGGGCGGGGCGGCCTCGTTCGGCCGTGCCTCATTCTGCCAGCGCGCACTGCACCGGCCGCGCACCGAGCAGTTGCACGCACACCTGCGGCTCGATGCCGACCAGGTAGCCGCGCCGCCCGCCGTTGATGCAGATGCGCGGCAGGTCGAGGATGGTCGATTCGATGTAGACCGGCATCTCCCGCCGGGTGCCGAAGGGCGAGGTGCCGCCCACCTGATAGCCGCTGTGGCGCTGGGCCACCTCGGGCTTGCACGGCTCCACCGACTTGGCGCCGATCTGCCGCGCCAGGTTCTTGGTCGACACGGTGCGGTTGCCGTGCATCAGCACGATCAGCGGCTTGGCGTCCTGGTCCTGCATCACGAGCGTCTTGACCACCGTGAAGGGGTCGAAGCCCAGCACCGCCGCACTGTGCTGCGCGCCGCCGTGCTCCAGGTACTCGTACGGATGCTCGGTGAAGGCCACCTTGGCCGCGCGCAGCACGGCCGTGGCGGGCGTTTCCGAAACGTGGGCCTTGTCCTTCTTGGCCATCTCAGTTCGCCGGGTCGCGCATCTCCCAACGGATCTTGTCGATCTCGGCCAGCAGCTCGGGCGACAGCGTGGTGCCCCAGGCGTCCAGATCCTCGTCCAGCTGGGCCTTGGTCGTGACGCCGATGATGGTGCTGGCCACCTGCCACTTGGTGTAGCAGAAGGCCAGGGCCAGGCGCACGGGCGACATGCCGTGGTCGCGGGCCAGCTGGTTGTAGCGGCGGGCGGCGACCAGCGCCTCCGGGCGGCCCCAACGCTGTTTGCGCACGGACTCGTAGCGGGCGATGCGGCCGTCCTTCGGTGCATCCGGGCCTTCGATGCCGCTGGCGTCGTACTTGCCGGCCAGCAGGCCGAAACCCAGCGGCGAGTAGGCCAGCAGCGAGACGTCCAGCCGGTGCATGGTCTCGTCCAGGCCGTTCTCGAGCGCACGGCTGATGAGGCAGTACACGTTCTGCACCGTGGCCACGCGCGGCAGGTTGTGCTGCTCGGCCAGCCGCACGAACTCGTGCACGCCGTAGGGCGTCTCGTTGGACAGGCCGATGTAGCGCACCTTGCCCGCCTTCACCAGTCCGGCCAGCGCTTCGAGCTGCTCGTGGATCGAGGTCTGCGTGCGTTCCTTGGTGGGGTCGTAGTACATGGTGCCGAAGGCGGGCACATT
Source organism: Pseudacidovorax intermedius (assembly GCF_003350475.1). Classification (GTDB taxonomy): domain Bacteria; phylum Pseudomonadota; class Gammaproteobacteria; order Burkholderiales; family Burkholderiaceae_C; genus Xenophilus; species Xenophilus intermedius. The sequence continues at coordinate 559,686 of NZ_QQAV01000002.1, read as the reverse complement.
GCGCTCGGGCCAGTGGATCTGATAAAGGTCGATGACGTCCGTCTGCAGCCGGCGCAGGCTGCCCTCGCAGGAGGCCACGATGTCGGCAGCCGTCATGCCGCCCCCTTCGCGCACCCAGGGCATGCCGCGCGAGGGGCCCGCCACCTTGGTGGCCAGCGTGAGCTTCTGGCGCAGGCCCGGGTTCTTGGCGAACCAGTTGCCGAGGATGGTCTCGGTGGCGCCGTAGGTTTCCTTGCGGGCGGGCACGGCGTACATCTCGGCGGTGTCGAGGAAATCGACGCCGCGGGCCACCGCATGGTCGAGGATGTCGTGCGCGGTGGGCTCGTCCACCTGTTCGCCGAAGGTCATGGTGCCCAGGCAGATGGGCGTGACGTGCAGATCGCTGCGACCGAGCTGGATACGTTGCATGGCGGAGAGTCTGGAAAACGGAAGTCCGGCACTGTAGCGCGCCGGGTCCGCGCCTGCAGGCACAGGCCCAGTGCCCCGGCTCCCTGCTTCCGCCGCGCGCATGCGGCGATCATGCCGGACCGTCCGTCGCGGCGGCGGCGGCGCGGGTGGCCCGAGCGCTGCTAGCCCGGCTGCGCCTGCAGCTGTTCCTTGGCCTGCGCCACTTCCATCTCGCGCGGCAGGGCCACGCCGTTCTTGACGGCCAGGATCTCGGCCATCACGCTCACGGCGATCTCGGGCGGAGTCTTGCTGCCGATGTACAGGCCGATGGGCCCCCGCAGGCGGGCGAGCGATTCTGGCGTCTGGTCGAAGTGCTCGATCATCCGCTCGCGCCGCGCCTGGGCATTGCGGCGCGAGCCGATGGCGCCGACGTAGAAGGCTTCGCTCTCCAGCGCCGCCAGCAGCGCCAGGTCATCGAGCTTGGGGTCGTGTGTGAGGGCGACCACGCAGCTGCGCCGGTCGGGCCGGAAGGCGGCGACGGCGTCATCGGGCATCTCGGTGGACAGGCGCACGTTGGGCAGTGACCAGGCGCCGCGGTATTCCTCGCGCGGGTCGCACAGCGTGACGGCGAAGCCGCTGAAGCTGGCCATGGCCGCCAGGTACTCGGCCAGTTGGCCCGCGCCGATCAACAGCATGCGGTATTCGGGGCCGAAGGTGTTGACCAGCCGGGCGTCGTCGATGGCGAGCTCGGCAGGGGCGTGCGCCGTTTCGAGCGTGACGGCGCCATCGCTCAGGTGCACGATGCGCTGCGTGAGCTGGCCGCCTTCCAGGCGTTGGACCAGCTCGGCAAGCACGGTGGCATCCGGATCGAACTCCAGCACCAGTTCCAGCGTGCCGCCGCAAGGCAAGCCGAAGCGGTGCGCCTCGTCTGCCGTGATGCCGTACTTGACGCGCGCCGGCGCGCCCATGGGCATGGCCTGCTGACCCACGCGGCTGTGGCGGGCGATCAGGTCGTCCTCGATACAGCCGCCGGAGACGGAGCCGACCACCGCGCCGTCCTCAGCCAGCGCCATGATGGAGCCCACCGGCCGCGGCGAGGAGCCCCAGGTGCGCACCACCGTCGCCAGCAGCGCCCGGCGGCCGGCCTGGCGCCAGTCGCGCAGCTGGCGCAGCACCATCACGTCGAGGTTTTCCATGGTGTTCGACCTTCTCAGCCTTCTTCCGTCTTGTCCTTCTTGCCGAAGCCCATCTTCTGCATGAGGCCGGCGACGGCGCCGGTCTTGGCCTCTTCTGCCGGCTCGGCGGCAGCCGCGGGCGGAACGCCGTGCACGCGCTGCATCTCGGCATCGAAGCGCTTGAAGAAGTCGTCAGCCATGGACTTGGCCGCGCCGTCGATCAGGCGCTGGCCCAGCTGCGCGATCTTGCCGCCCACCTGCGCCTGCACGGTGTAGCTGAGCGTGCAGCCGGTGTCGGTGGGTGCCAGCGAGACCGAGGACGCGCCCTTGCCGAAGCCGGCCACGCCGCCCTGCCCTTCGAAGCTGAGGCGGTAGCTCTCCGGCGGCTGGATGTCGCTGAGCGTGACCTTGCCGCTGAACTTGGCCGACACGGGGCCGACCTTGACGGCCATGGTGACGGTGTACTGGCCCTCGCCGGTCGCTTCGAACTTGTCGCAGCCGGGCAGGCAGCGCTTGAGCGTCTCGGGGTCGTTGAGGGCCTCCCAGGCCTGTTGCTGGGTCACGCCCAGCGGGCGGCTGCCTTGCATGTCCATGTGGGTCTCCTGAAGAAAAAAGAAGGAATCAGCGCAGGCGGCGCATGAGCGCGGCCAGGCTGTCGGCGAGTTCGTCCAGCGCCTGCAGGTTGTGCACGGCCAGCATGGCATCGGCATGCCGGTCGAGCAGCGCGGCGCCACGCGCCAGCGGCGCATAGCCGGCAAAGCGCAGCAGCGGATTGAGCCACAGCAGCGCACCCGTATGGCGGCGCAGCCATTGCAGTTGGGTATCCAGCTCGGACGGCTCGCCGGTGTCCAGACCGTCGCTGATCAGCAGCACCAGTGTGCGCCGGCCGACCAGGCGCCGCGCGTGATGCCGGCGCAGTTGTGCCAGCGCCTCGCCCAGCCGGGTGCCCCCCGCGAAGTCCGCGATAGCGCGGCCGGCCTCCGCCAGCATCACGTCGGTGTCGGCATGGCGGAATGCCGGCGTGAGGTCGGTCAGGCCGGTGCCGAAGGCGAAGACGTCCCGCCGTGCGCCCTCACCCACCAGCGGCCGAGTGGCCGCATGCAGGTAGGCCAGCAGCAGCCGCGCATAGCGCTCCATGGAGCCGGAGACATCGACCAGCACCAGCAGCGGCCGAGGCCGTGCGCGCCGCACCTGGCGCGGCAGGCGCGGGATCTCGCCGCCGTGCCGCGCGGCCTGGCGCCACACGCCGGGCCAGTGGATGCGGGCCGACGCACCGGCCTGCGCCACCGGCCGCAGCCGGCGCGAGGCATAGGTGGGCACGGGCAGCGCCTTCTCGCGTGCCAGGCGTTCGACCAGGCGGTATTCGGCGGCGCCCAGGCTGTTGAAGTCGGCATGCTGCAGGCGCTCGCGCGTGCCGGCGCTCATGGCGGCGTCGAGTTGCAGTTCCTCGTCCTGCGGGGCAGGCTTGAGCGTGGTGGGCGCAGCCAGGGCCTCGCGCACGCGGTTGCGGCGCTGCACCGGCTCGGCGCGTCCCTCGGCATTGGGCAGCATGCGCGCAAGCATCTTCTGGGCAAGGGCCGGGTCCTGGAACCAGGCATCGAAGAGTTCCCGGAAGACCTGCCGGTCCTGCTCGCGGCTGACCATCACCGATTCCAGCGCCGCCTGCAGGTCGGCCCGTTGCTCGATGCCCACCAGCAGCGCCGCTTCCAGCCCCAGCGCGATGCGCGAAGGATCGATGCGCACGCCAGCCCGCCGCAGCGCCCGGCCGAAGCCCGCCAGGTGGCCGGCCAGCTTGCCGCGCCGTGCGTCGCCGAGTTGCTGGATGCCTCGCATGGCGACCGGCTCCTTGTCAGGCGGCTTCCGGCGCAAGCAGTTCGGTGGCGAGCTGGTGGTTCAGCGCCGCCACATCGTCGCGTTGCTTGAACAGGATGCCGGCGGTATCGACCACCACCTCGGGGTCGAGCACCACCGTGTCCAGCGCCACCAGCGCTCGCGCCCATTCCACGCTCTCGGCGATGCCAGGCGCACGCTGGAAGGCATTGGCGAAGGGCTGCGCGCGCACGCGCTGAACGAAATCGGCCACCTGGGCCGACAGCGCCTCGCCAGCCTGCGGCACCTGGGCGCGAACGATGGCCAGCTCGCGCTCACGCTCGGGGTAGTCCAGCCAGTGATAGAGACAGCGGCGCTTGACCGCATCGTTCAGGTCGCGGGTACGGTTGCTGGTGAGCAGGGTCACGGGCGGCACCGCGGCACGCACCGTGCCCAGCTCGGGAATGCTGACCTGGTATTCGCCCAGGTATTCGAGCAGGAAGGCTTCGAAGGGCTCGTCGGCCCGATCCACCTCGTCGATCAGCAGCACGGCGCCGGGGGCGGGCGACTGCAGGGCCTGCAGCAGCGGGCGCTGGATCAGGTAGCGCGGCTGGTAGACCTCGGCCTCCGCGTCGCGCGCGCCTTCGTCCTTCGCATTGACACCGGCCTCGGAGGCACGCAGGTGCAGCAACTGCGCGGCGTAGTTCCACTCGTACAGCGCCTCGCGCTGCTCCAGGCCGTCGTAGCACTGCAGGCGCAGCAGCTGTCGGCCGAGCAGGCCGGACAGCGCCTTGGCCAGTTCGGTCTTGCCAACGCCGGGCTCGCCCTCCAGCAACAGCGGCCGCTGCAGCTTCAGGGCGAGGAAGACGGCCGTCGCCAGCCGCCGGTCGGCCAGGTAGCCGCGCGACGCCAGCCCCCGTTCCAGCGCGTCGATGGAGGAAAGGTCGGGCGCAGGTGGGAGGCGGGCGGCGTCGGTCATCGTGCCGAGCTTAGCGGCTCGCCTTGATCACGGCGCGCTGCGCCAGCACGCTGATCAGGTTGGCGCGGTAGGCCGCTGTGCCGTGCAGGTCGCTGTTGAGCTCGCTGGCGTCGATCTCCACGCCGCCGGCCGCCTGGGCCGTGAAGGCCTGCGACAGGGCCTGCTCCAGCCCCGCATGGCGGAACACGCCGTTGCCCGCGCCGGTGACAGCCACACGCACGCCGTCGTCAAAGCGGGCCACGAACACGCCCACCAGCGGGAAGTGCGAGGCCTTCTGGCGCAGCTTCTCGTACGCCGCCTGCCTGGGCAGCGGGAAGCGGATCGCCTTGATCAGCTCGCCCTCCTCCAGCGCCGTGGCGAACAGGCCCAGGAAGAAGTCGTCGGCCGCGATCTCGCGCTGCGTGGTGACGATGGTCGCGCCCGAGGCGAGCACGGCGCTCGGGTAGCAGGCGGCCGGATCGTTGTTGGCCACCGAGCCGCCCAGCGTGCCCATGGCCCGCACCTGGCGGTCGCCGATGCGCGAGGCCAGGTCGGCCAGCGCGGGATAGGCCTCGCGCACCTGCGGATTGACCGCGACCTCGCCATGACGCGTCATGGCGCCAATGACCAGCTCGCCGTTCTGCAGGCCGATGCCCGACAGCTCCTTGCAGCGGCCCAGGTCGACCAGCTGTTCGGGTGCCGACAGGCGCAGCTTCATCGAAGCCAGCAGCGTCTGACCACCGGCCAGCGGCTTGCCGCCAGCGGCTGCCAGGCGTTGTGCTTCGTCGAGTGCGGCGGGCTGTTCGAAGGTGAATGCGTACATGGAAAAGTCTCCTTCCTTCGAGGGTGATCAGGCGGCCGGACGGCCTTGGGTGCTGGCCGCCAACGAGGGCGTCTGCGGTTGCTGCTGGGGCGTGGTGCTGCCGCGCTGCATGGCTTCCCACACACGGGCCGGGGTGGCGGGCATGTCGAACTCCTTCACGCCCATCGGCGCCAGCGCGTCGAGCACCGCGTTGATGACCGCCGGCGGCGAGCCGATCGCGCCCGCCTCGCCGCAGCCCTTGGTACCGAGCGGGTTGTGGGTGCAGGGCGTGCAGATCGTGTCCAGCTTGAAGTTGGGGAAATCGGCGGCGCGCGGCATGGCGTAGTCCATGAAGCTGCCGGTAAGCAGCTGGCCGGTCTCGTTGTCATAGACGCAGTTCTCCAGCAGCGCCTGGCCGATGCCCTGCACGATGCCGCCCTGCACCTGGCCTTCCACAATCATGGGGTTGATGATGGTGCCGAAGTCGTCCACGGCGGTGAAGCGGTCCACCTTGACCTCGCCCGTGGCCTTGTCGATCTCCACCTCGCAGATGTAGGTGCCGGCCGGGTAGGTGAAGTTGGTGGGGTCGTAGAAGGCGGTTTCGTTCAGGCCCGGCTCCAGCTTGTCGAGCGGGTAGTTGTGCGGCACATAGGCCGTCAGCGCCACTTGGCCGAAGGGGATCTTCTTGTCGGTGCCCTTGACGCTGAATTCGCCACCACTGAAGTCGATGTCGGCATCGCTGGCTTCCATCAGGTGGGCGGCGATCTTCTTGGCCTTGGCCTCGATCTTGTCCAGCGCCCGCATGATGGCCGCGCCGCCCACGCTGATCGAGCGCGAGCCGTAGGTGCCCATGCCGAAGGGAATGCGGCCGGTGTCGCCGTGCACGATGTCCACGTTCTCGACCGGAATGCCCAGGCGCGCGGCCACCACCTGCGCGAAGGTGGTCTCGTGGCCCTGGCCGTGGCTGTGCGAGCCGGTGAACACCGTCACGCTGCCGGTGGGGTGCACCCGCACCTCGCCGGCCTCGAACAGGCCGGCCCGCGCACCCAGCGCCCCGGCGATGTTCGACGGCGCCAGGCCGCAGGCCTCGATGTAGCTGGAATAGCCGATGCCGCGCAGCTTGCCGTTCTTCTCGCTCTCGGCGCGGCGGGCGTCGAAGCCGCTCACCTCGGCCAGCTCCTGCGCGCGCTTCATGCAGGCTTCATAGTCACCCACGTCGTACTGCAGCGCGACGGGCGTCTGGTACGGCCATTCACGAATGAAGTTGCGGCGGCGGATCTCGTCCTGCCCCAGACCGATCTCCCAGCCGCAGCGGGTGACCAGGCGTTCGAGCAGGTAGGTGGCCTCGGGCCGGCCCGCGCCGCGGTACGCGTCGACCGGCGCGGTGTTGGTGAACCAAGCGTCCACCTCCACATAGATCTGCGGCGTGGTGTACTGCCCGGCCAGCAGCGTGGCGTAGAGGATGGTGGGCACCGCCGTCGAGAAGGTCGACAGGTAGGCGCCCAGGTTGGCGTCGGTGTGCACGCGCATGGCCAGGAACTTGCCGTCCTTGTCCATCGCCATCTCGGCATGGCTCACGTGGTCGCGGCCATGGGCATCCGACAGGAAGCATTCGGAGCGCTCGGCCGTCCACTTGATGTTGCGGTTGAGCTGCTTGCTGGCCCAGGTCAGGGCCACGTCCTCGGCGTACAGGAAGATCTTGGAGCCGAAGCCGCCGCCCACGTCCGGCGCGATCACGCGCACCTTGTGCTCAGGCAGGCCAAGCACGAAGGCGGTCATCAGCAGGCGCTCGACGTGCGGGTTCTGGTTGGCCACGTACAGCACGTACTCGTCGCCGGCGCGGTTGTAGCCGGCCACGGCCACGCGAGGCTCGATGGGATTGGGGATCAGTCGGTTGTTGACCAGGTCCAGCTTGGTGACATGGGCAGCCTTCTCGAAGGCGGCATCGACCTGCGCCTTGTCGCCCAGCGTCCACTTGTAGCACTGGTTGTCGGGCGCAATCTCATGGATGGCGGGGCCGGTCTTCTTGGCTGCGTCGACGAGACTCACGACGGCGGGCAGCACGTCGTACTCGACCACGATGGCCTCGGAGGCATTGCGCGCCTGCTCCACGGTCTCGGCCACCACCATGGCCACATGGTCGCCCACGTAGCGCACCTTGCCGATGGCGAGGATGGGGTGCGGCGGCTCCTTCATGGGCGAGCCGTCGGGGTTGTTGATCTGCCAGCCGCAGGGCAAGCCGCCCATCTTCCCGTCGATGTCGGCGCCGGTGAAGATGCCGACCACGCCGGGCATCTGCTTCGCGGCCGAGGTGTCGATGGACTTGATGGCCGCGTGGGCGTGCGGCGAGCGCAGGAAGACGGCATGCGCCTGGTTGGCCAGCACCACGTCGCCGGTGTAGTTGCCGGCGCCGGTCAGGAAGCGCAGGTCTTCCTTGCGGCGGATGGCCTCGCCGATGTGCGGCAGCTTGGAGAAGTCGGATGCACCCATGGCGGACTCCTTTTCGCTCAGGCCGTGGCGGTGGCGGACGAGGTGGCGGACTGGCCTTCGGCCATGCCCTGGCCGCCCATCTTCACGGCCTTGACGATGTTCTGGTAGCCGGTGCAGCGGCACAGGTTGCCGTCGAGCAGCTCGCGGATCTCCTGCTCGTCGGCACCGGGATGCTGCTGGCACAGGTCGATGGCGCTCATCACCATGCCGGGCGTGCAGAAGCCGCATTGCAGGCCATGGCATTCCTTGAAGGCGGCCTGCATCGGATGCAGCGTGCCGTCGGGCTGGGCGATGCCCTCGATGGTGGTGATCTCGGCGCCGGCCGCCTGGGCCAGCAGGATGTTGCAGGACTTCACCGCACGTCCGTTCATGTGCACCGTGCAGGCGCCGCACTGGGCGGTGTCGCAGCCCACGTGGGTGCCGGTGAGTTGCAGATGCTCGCGGATGGCTGTGACGAGGAGGGTGTTGGGCGCTGCGTCCACATTGACGGCGCGACCATTGACACTGAGGGATACCTGCATGCTGGCTGTCTCCATTCGAGGGGATGGCTGGGTGGCACGAGGGCCGAAGCGTCTCATGTTCCGCGCCCACCCAGGGGCAGCGCTCAGGCAAAACCCTAGCGCGATGGACGGTCGGGCCCGAAATTCTCAAAATGGAACACCCCCACGAAAAGCCCCCATGGAGACACCGGTCCGTCCCGCGCCCGACCGCGCCGGCGCCATTGCGCTGGCGCGCGGGCACTGGCTGCATGGCACCCAAGGACGCCATGCGCCGCCCATCGAGCCCTGGATCACACGCTCCTGGCAGCGCTGCCTGGCCGCCGGCCGTCAGCCGAACGAGCGCGTGCAGTTCGACCCGGTCTCGGCCCCCCGGCTGCGCCAGGCCACCGAGGCCAGCCGGCGGCTGATCGAGGCGGCCCGTCCAGTGATGGACCGCCTGTCGCGCGCCATTGCCGCCACCCGCTACTTCGCCCTGCTGACCGATGCCGAGGGCACGGTGCTCGACGTGGGCGCGTTGCCCGCACAGGAAGACCGCGCCATCGCCGACATCGCCCGCGTGGGGGTGGATCTGTCGGAGCGGGCCGTCGGCACCACGGCCATCGGTGCCACCCTGGCGGAGCAGGCGCCGGTCTGGCTCCACCGCGGCGAGCACTTCTTCGACGACACCAGCGTCTACACCTGCGCCGGCGCGCCGCTCTTCGACCCGCAGGGCCGCTGCATCGGCATGCTGGACCTGACGGGCGTGCAGGTGGAGGAGCGGCCCGAGCTGCAGCACCTGGCCCGCCATGCCGGCCAGGCCATCGGCAACCGCCTGCTGCGCGCGCAGCCGCATGCCCTGCTGCTGCAGCTCAACTGGCCCGGCTGCCTGGGCCCCGTCGAAGGTGCCGACAGCGACGGGCTGCTGGTGCTGGACACCGACGGATGCATCACGGGCGCCAACGCGCTCGCACGTCAGTTGCTCGGCCTGCAGGGCACGGGCCCCTGGCCGGCCGACGAAGTGTTCGCGGCGCCCGCGCCTCTGCTCTTCGACGCTGCCAGCCGCGGCGCCGCGCCGCTCGAAGTCCCGTTGTGGAACGGCCTGCGCACCCAGCTGCGTGCCACGCGAAGCGGCGGGACCGGCCCGCGCGCGGCCGGGCGCCCACGCTTGAAGGAGGCACAGGACGCGTGGATCCGCCAGGCGGTCGACGAGGCCCAGGGCAATGTCGCCGAGGCGGCCCGGCTGCTCGGCGTGAGCCGGGCGACGGTCTACCGCAAGCTGGGGCGGCGGGGCGGTTGACCGCGGGGCCGGCCCTTCTGCCGCCAGCGTCCGATGTACCCCTTCCCTTCCCGGGCAGCCACCGACATTCCATGCCGGCCCTGCCGCACACGCGGCCGGCCCGACGCTGCCACACTCCCGATATGACCCGACCCTACGAACCGGAAACCCTGCGCCAGGATGAAGTGGCCGCCCTCACCGGCCCCACCGTCCTCGAATTCGGCGCCAACTGGTGCGGCATCTGCAAGGGCGCCCAGCCCGCCATCACCGAAGCACTGGCCGAAGCACCCGAGGGCCTGCGCCACATCAAGGTGGAAGACGGCAGCGGCCGCCCGCTGGGCCGGGCCTTCAGCGTCAAGCTGTGGCCGACGCTGGTGTTCCTGAAAGACGGCCAGGAAGTGGCCCGGGTGGTTCGCCCCGCATCTGCCGATGCCGTGCGGGAACCCCTGCGGCAGTTGGCCTGAGGCACGGAGCCAGGCGCCCGCCGCGTGCAACTGCGGCAGCGCAGCGGCGCCTCTTGCAATGCGCATGCACGCCCCAAAACTCGGGGGCATGAACACCTCTCGCACCCATACCCCCCATGCCGTGCTGCTCGCTCACGATCTGGAGCGGATGGAGCGCGGCCACCCCGACGCGGGCCAGTACCGGCTCGTGGCCCAGCGGCTGGCCGCCGCGCTGGACCAGGTCCAGGACACCGACGTGTTGCAGCCCTTGCTGCAGGCTTCGCCGGCCGCAGCCGCCGTGTACGAGAACCTGCGCTACCAGCATGCCGGCCTGTGCCGGTCGCCGCTGGAGGCCTCACTGGCCGCCGAGCAGACCGCGCGGGCGGCCATCGACCGGGCGCAGGCCCTGGCCCGCAAGGGTGCCGCGCCGGCCGGTGGCCAGGCTTCCGGCCCGGCCGCCGCCTGAAGTCCACGCGCACGATCGGAGAAGCCCATGAGCGAGAAGACGGCCGACAGCCTGCATGTGGTCTGCCCTCACTGCCAGACCACCAACCGCGTGCGTACCCAACAGCTGGGCAGCGCCCCTGACTGTGGTCAGTGCCACAAGCCGCTGTTCACCGGCCATCCGGTGGCGCTCGACACGGCGGCCTTCGAGCGGCATGTGGGGCGCGGCCAATTGCCGGTGCTGGTGGACTTCTGGGCGCCGTGGTGCGGCCCTTGCCGGCAGATGGCGCCGGCCTTCGAGCAGGCGGCCCGGACCCTGGAACCGCATGTGCGCCTGGCCAAGGTCGACACCGAGGCGCAGCCTGCGCTGGGCGCGCGCTTCAACATCCGAAGCATTCCGACGCTGGCCCTGTTCGTCGGTGGCCGCGAGATCGCCCGCCAGCCCGGCGCGATGGGCAGCGCCGACATCGTGCGCTGGACGCAGCACGCGCTGCGGCGCGCGCCGACCGTCTGAAGACCGGGCGTCGCCGGCGCGTCCGCTTCAGCCGAGCGCCAGCAGCGCGGCCATGGCGAGCACGGCCGGCACGGTCTGCACGAACAGGATCTTTCGGTTCGACGTGGCAGCACCGTACAGCCCTGCCACCGCCACGCAGCCCAGGAAGAAGAGCTTGACCGCAAGGCCGGCAGCGCCGAGCCACAGTCCCCAGATGAGCCCCACCGCCAGGAAGCCGTTGTAGAGCCCCTGGTTGGCCGCGAGCACGCGGGTGGCCCGTGCGAACTCGGGCGTGAGGCCGAAGGCCTTGTGGCCGCGCGGCGTGTCCCATAAGAACATCTCCAGCATCAGGATGTAGACGTGGATGAGGGCCACCAGGCCCGTCAGCAGATTTCCGATCACGTTGTTCTCTCTTTCCTCGACCGCCATTCGGCCTGCGGCATCATCGCCGACCCGACCGTCGCGGCGCCTGTCGCCCTGTTCCCATGCCTTTTTCCATCGCGGCGCCCGCCAGCTTCGAACTGCTGGTACGCAAGAGCCGCTTCCTGGCCTGCGTGCAGCCGGTGCCCGACCGGGCGGCGGCTCAGGCCATCGTGTCGCAGTTGCGAGCCCAGCATCCGGATGCGGCCCATGTCTGCTGGGCACTGATGGCAGGCGGGCAGTCGGCGGCCGTGGATGACGGCGAGCCCGCGGGCACCGCCGGCCGGCCGATGCTGGAGGTGCTGCGCCACCATGACCTGGAAGGCGTTCTGGCCACGGTGGTGCGTTACTTCGGCGGCGTGAAGCTGGGCGCCGGCGGCCTGGTCCGCGCCTACACCGACGCCGTGGCGCAAGCCCTGAAGGCCGCGCAGGCCGTGCCGCTGCAGCGGCGTGTCCTGCTGAGCTGCGAGGTGCCCTATGCGCTGGAAGGCACCGTTCGCCGCGCCCTGGCGAATGCCGACGCCGCGCTGCTGGAGGTGGACCACGGCAGCGTCGTGCGCTTTCGCTTCGAGGTGGTCGACGACGCGGCGCCGGCCCTGATAGCGGCCATCACCGACGCGTCGCAGGGGCGCGTGGGCTGGTCCTGACGCGCGCCCTGAGACCGTTGGCATTGCGCGTCAGGGACGCAATTCGCCCCAGAGCGCCCTGCTGTGCGAGCCAATGGACGCCCACACCGCGGACCGGGAGCGCCGCTATCGCTTAGCTCCTACGCAGCCCACCTGGTGGCATTTGTAGGATGAACGTGAGTCCATTCGTATTTACCCTCAACCTGGAGCCGCCATGCCTTTCACCGTCGCCGACCTCCTCGCCCAAAGCCTTGCCGATCTCGGCGTCGAGCGCATCTGGGGCGTGACGGGCGACAGCCTCAACGGCCTGAACGACAGCCTGCGCCGGCTGGGCCGCATCGAATGGATGCATGTGCGGCACGAGGAATCGGCCGCCTTCGCCGCCGGCGCCGAGGCGGCGCTCACCGGCCGGCTGGCGGTCTGCGCGGGCAGTTGCGGGCCCGGCAACCTGCACCTCATCAACGGCCTGTTCGACTGCCAGCGCAACCGGGTGCCGGTGCTGGCCATCGCCGCGCACATCCCCTCCTCGGAGATCGGGCTGGGCTACTTCCAGGAGACGCATCCGCAGGAGCTGTTCCGCGAATGCGCGGACTATGTGGAGCTGGTCTCCAACCCGGCGCAGATGCCGGCTGTGCTGCACCGCGCGATCCAGACGGCCGTGGGGCGAGGGGGTGTGGCGGTGCTGGTGATCCCCGGCGACGTGGCGCTGGCCGCTGCGCCGGTCGACGCGGCGCCCCGCATCCCCCTGGCGCCGCGGCCGCGCATCGTGCCGCCGGACGCCGCGCTCGACGAACTCACCGCCCACCTCGACGGAAGCCGGGCCATCACGATCCTCGCCGGCAGCGGCTGTGCCGGGCACCACGATGCCGTGGTGGCCCTGGCCGAGCGGCTCAAGGCGCCCATCGTTCATGCACTGCGCGGCAAGGAGCATGTGGAATGGGACAACCCCTACGACGTGGGCATGACCGGCCTGATCGGCTTCGCCTCCGGCTACCACGCCATGGAGAACGCCGACACCCTGCTGATGCTGGGCACCGACTTTCCGTATCGCGCCTTCTATCCCAAGGACGCGCACATCGTGCAGATCGACCGCGACCCCGGCGCCCTCGGCCGCCGGGCGCCGCTGGCGCAGGGCTTGGTCGGCGACGTGGGCGACACCATCGCCGCACTGCTGCCGCGACTCCAAGACCACGACGACCGGCGCTTCCTCGATGGCGCACTGGCCCACTATGCGAAGGCGCGCGAGGGCCTGGACGACCTGGCCGTGCCCACCGGTGCGGGTCGACCGCTGCACCCGCAGTACGTGGCGCAGCGGGTGAGCGCGATGGCGGCCGACGATGCCGTCTTCACCGCCGACGTGGGCACCCCCACGGTGTGGGCAGCGCGCTACCTGAAGATGAACGGCCGGCGCCGGCTTATCGGCTCCTTCAACCATGGCTCCATGGCCAACGCCATGCTGCAGGCCATGGGCGCACAGGCGGCAGCGCCCGGGCGGCAAGTGGTCTCGCTCTCGGGCGACGGCGGCTTCACCATGATGATGGGCGACTTCCTGAGCCTGGTGCAGCTGGGCCTGCCGGTGAAGGTAATCGTCTTCAACAACGGCAGCCTGGGTTTCGTCGCCATGGAGATGAAATCCGGCGGCTACCTGGACACCGGCACCGACCTGGCGAACCCGGACTTCGCGGCGATGGCGACGGCCATGGGCGTGCGCGGCATCCGCGTGACCGACTCCGCCGAGCTTGACGGCGCCCTGGCCGCCGCCTTCGCCCACGACGGCCCGGCGCTGGTGGACGTGGTCACGGCCAAGCAGGAACTGGTGCTGCCGCCCAAGATCGAGGCGGAGCAGGCCAAGGGCTTCGGGCTGTACCTGCTCAAGGCCATCATGAATGGGCGCGGGGACGAGGTGATGGAGCTGGCGCGGACGAACCTGTGGCGTTGAGGACGGGGCGCCCGGGTCGATAATCCACGCCCTTCGTCGGCCCGCCCCGCAGCGGGCCGACCTCGCGCACAGCATCCGCCATCCGGCAGCAGGCATGCGCGGCCCCTGGACATCGACAAGCAATTGCAAGACCCGAGCACCGCCCTGCCGACGCCGGCCAGCGCCGACTTCTCCGCGCACACGCCAATGATGGCGCAATATTTACGGTTGAAAGCCGACCATCCCGAGACGCTTCTGTTCTACCGGATGGGCGACTTCTACGAGCTGTTCTACGGCGATGCCGAGAAGGCCGCGCGGCTGCTCGACATCACGCTGACCACCCGCGGCCAGTCCGCTGGCTCGCCGGTCGTCATGGCCGGCGTTCCCTTCCATTCGGTCGACACCTACCTCGCCCGCCTCATCAAGCTGGGTGAGTCGGTCGCCATCTGCGAGCAGGTGGGCGAGGTCGGCGCTGCCAAAGGCCCGGTGGAGCGCAAGGTGGTGCGCGTGGTCACGCCCGGCACGCTCACCGATGCCGAGCTGCTGGCCGACAAGAGCGACGCCATCCTCATGGCCGTGCATGCCGGCCCGCGCAACGCCTGCGGCCTGGCCTGGCTCAGCGTCACCGGCGCCGAGGTGCACCTGGCGGAGTGCGACGCCGACGCGCTCGAAGGCTGGCTGCAACGCGTGGGCCCGAGCGAGCTGCTCTACAGCGCCGAGGTCACGCCGGCTTTCGAGCAGCGCCTGAAGCTGCAACGCGAGCCGGGCGGCTTCACGCTGTCGGTGCGGCCCGCGTGGCAGTTCGACGCCGGTCTGGGCGAGCGCAAGCTGCGCGAGCAACTGGGTGCTGCCAGCCTGGCCGCGTGGAGTGCCGAATCGCTGGGCCAGGCCCATGCCGCTGCCGCCGCGCTGCTGGGCTACGCCGAACACACGCAGGGTCGCACGCTGTCGCACCTGCAGCGCCTGGCCGTCGAGCGCGATGGCGAGCTGATCGCGCTGCCCGCCACCACCCGTCGCAACCTCGAGCTGGTGCAGACGCTGCGTGGCGAGGAGTCGCCCACCCTCTTTTCGCTGCTGGACACCTGCATGACCGGCATGGGCAGCCGCATGCTCAAGCGTTGGCTGCTGGCCCCGCGCCGCGATCGGGCCGAAGCCCAGGCCCGGCTGGGCGCGATCGCCGCCCTGCGCGCACCCGCGCCCGGCGAGACCGCCGCGCCCTGGAAGCTGCTACGCGAGCAGCTCAAGAACACCAGCGACGTGGAGCGCATCTCCGCCCGCGTCGCGCTGCGCCAGGTGCGCCCGCGCGAGTTGGTCGCGCTGCAGCTGGCGCTGACCAAGTGCGAGCGTCTCGGCCCGCTGCTGCCGAGAGGTTCCCCGTTGCTGGGCTACTTCGCCGAAGAGCTGGTGCCGCCGCCCGGCTGCGCGGAGCTGCTGGCGCGCGCCATCCGGCCCGAGCCTGCTGCGCTGATCCGCGAGGGCGGCGTGATCGCCACCGGCTTCGACGCCGAGCTGGACGAGCTGCGCGCCATCGGCGAGAACTGCGACGGCTTCCTGCTGGAGCTGGAGACGCGCGAGCGCGCCCTCACCGGCATCGCCAACCTGCGGGTGCAGTTCAACCGCGTGCACGGCTTCTACATCGAGATCACGCAGAGCGCCCTTTCGCGCGTGCCCGAGCACTACCGCCGCCGCCAGACACTGAAGAACGCCGAGCGCTTCATCACGCCCGAACTCAAGGCCTTCGAGGACAAGGCGCTGTCGGCGCAGGACCGCGCCCTGGCGCGCGAGAAGTGGCTCTACGAGCAGTTGCTCGACCAGTTGCAGCCGCATGTGCCGGCCCTCACGCGTGTGGCGGCTGCGCTGGCCTCGCTCGACGCCCTCGCGGCGCTGGCCGAACGCGCCCACATGCTCAACTGGAACGCGCCCAGCTTCGTGGCCCATCCCTGCATCGAGATCGAGCAGGGCCGCCATCCGGTGGTGGAGGCACGCCTGGCCGAAAAATCGAGCGGCGCCTTCATCGCCAACGACACGCGGCTCGGGCCCAGCCAGCGCATGCAGGTCATCACCGGCCCCAACATGGGCGGCAAGTCGACCTACATGCGGCAGGTGGCCATCATCGTGCTGCTGGCCTCCATCGGCTCCTGCGTGCCGGCCCACAGTTGCAGGCTGGGGCCCATCGACGCCATTCACACCCGCATCGGCGCGGCCGACGACCTGGCCAACGCCCAGTCCACCTTCATGCTGGAAATGACGGAGGCCGCGCAGATCCTGCACAGCGCCACGGCGCATTCGCTGGTGCTGATGGACGAGATCGGCCGCGGCACCAGCACCTTCGATGGCCTGGCGCTGGCGGCCGGCATCGCGGCGCACCTGCACGACAAGGCCAAGTCCTTCACGCTCTTCGCCACGCACTACTTCGAGCTGACGGAGTTCCCGGCCACGCACCGCGCGGCGCTCAACATGCACGTGAGCGCGACCGAGAGCGGCCGCGACATCGTCTTCCTGCACGAGATGCAGCCCGGCCCGGCCAGCCGCAGCTACGGCATCCAGGTGGCGCGGCTGGCCGGCATGCCGGCAGCGGTGATCCACCATGCCCGCGGCGCGCTGGAAGCGCTGGAATCGCAGCAGACCCAGGCGCAGGCCCAGGTCGACCTGTTCGCGCCCCCGCCCGTGGCCCAAACGCCGCAGGAGAGCCCCGTAGAATCCGCGCTGGCCACGCTCGACCCCGATGCGATGAGCCCCCGGGAGGCGCTCGAAGCGCTCTACACACTCAAAAAGCTGCACCAACGCGAGCGTCGGGACTGAAGCCTCCGCGGCCCGCCCGCCGACCGCGCATCACCATGACGTACTGCGTAGGCATCAAACTCAACGCCGGCCTGGTCTTCCTGTCGGATTCCCGCACCAACGCGGGCGTGGACCACATCAGCACCTTCCGCAAGACCATCGTCTACGAGAAGGCCGGCGACCGCACGATGGTGCTGCTGTCGGCCGGCAACCTGTCGATCTCGCAGTCGGTGCGCGAGATCCTGCAGATCGAAGAGCTGGAAGAGCGCGGCCGCGAGGGCCCGCCCATCACGATCTGGAACGCCAAGAGCATGTTTGACGCCGCGCGCGTGCTGGGCTCGGCCGTGCGCCATGTGTACGACCGCGACGGCGAGGCGCTGAAGGCGGCGGGCGTGGACTTCAACGTGAGCTTCATCCTCGGCGGCCAGGTCAAGGGCGAGGGCATGCGACTCTTCCTCGTCTACTCGGCTGGCAATTTCATCGAGGCCACGCCCGAAACCCCCTACTTCCAGATTGGCGAAGCCAAGTACGGCAAGCCCGTGCTCGACCGCGTGCTCACGCCCGACACGCCGCTGGACGAGGCCGCAAAGTGCGCGCTGGTGTCGATGGACTCGACCATGAAGTCCAATCTGTCGGTGGGCCTGCCGCTGGACCTGGTGGTGTACGAAGCCAACCGCTTGCAGACCGACAAGGTGATCTGCATCGACGCCGACAACCCCTACTTCCGCATGATCCGCGACGGCTGGGGCCGCAAGCTGCGCGAAGTCTTCGACAGCCTGGAAGACCCGGTCTGGAACGACGACCAGACGGCGCATCCGCTGAAGATGCCGGCCGGCCGCCACGGGGCGCTGCGCAAGATATCCACGCGGGACGAGAAGCTCATCTGAGAAGGCCGGCCCGCTGTGGCCGCACCGAGTTCATCTCCACCTTGTGAGCCGAGCGGCGCCACACCCCTTACCGGCGTTCGCCCCCTGTCCTCCTGATTCCCGCATCCACCGCCTGCTGCCGACCGTGCCTGCCTCCGCGCCCTTGCCATCCGCCGCGGCCACGCTGCCGCCCATCGTCTTCTCTCACGGCAACAGCTTTCCGGCCAGCACCTACCGGGTGATGCTCGACAGCCTGCGCGCCCGTGGTTTCGCGGTGCACGCCATCGAGAAGTTCGGCCACGACCCGCGCTTCCCGGTCACCGACAACTGGCCGCATCTGGTGGAACAACTGGCGGAATTCGCCGCGCCCGTGGCCGACGCGGCGGGCACCGCCCCGTTCCTGGTCGGGCATTCGCTGGGCGGCATCCTGAGCGTCATGTGCGCGTCGAAACATCCCTTGCTGGCGCGCGGGGTGGTGATGATCGATTCGCCCATCATCGACGGCTGGCGCGCCGGCACGCTGGGCCTGGTCAAGCGCACCCCGCTGATGCGCCGCGTCTCGCCCGGCATGGTGAGCCGCAAGCGCCGCGACAGCTGGGAAGACCGCGAGGCGGTGTTCGAGCACTTCCGACACAAGAAGGCCTTCGCGCGCTGGGATCCCCAGGTGCTGCACGACTACATCGACCATGGCACCTTCGTGCATGGCGATGCCCGCGCCCTCGCCTTCGACCGCGACGTCGAGACCGCGATCTACGACAACCTGCCCGACAACATCGGCCGCCTGCTGCGCAGCCGGCCGCTGCAGTGCCCCTGCGCCTTCATCGGTGGCCGCCAGTCGTTGGAGATGAAGCGCGCCGGCATGGCCGCCACCCTGCGCCTGACGCGCGGGCGCATCAGCATGCTGGACGGCACACACCTCTTCCCGATGGAAAAGCCGATCGCCACGGCAGCGGCCATCGAAGCGACGCTGCGCAACCTGCTCTGAGGACTTTCTCGGCCCGCGTGGGGCATGGGGGTCGGCGAGCACGATGCGGGGCGCCAAAGGACAAAAGCCACCGGCCTGCGACCGGTGGCTTTTCTGTTTGCACCTCATGCGAAGGCTCAGGGAAGCGCGCTACACCCGACCTATGCGCCCCCAAACCGTTCAGGCTGAGCTTATCGAAGCCGGGGCGCGATGACCTGCCCCGCGCCACTCAATCCGCCCAGACCACCATGCCGCTCCAGGCCGTGCCCAGCACGATCAGGCCGAACACGATGCGGTACCAGGCAAAGGGAATGAAGCTGTGGGTGGAGATGTAGCGCAGCAGCCAGCGCACGCACAGCCAGGCGCTGATGAAGGAGAAGACCAGGCCCACCGCGAACATCGGGATGTCGGCCACCGACAGCAGCGCCCGCTCCTTGTAGAGGCTGTACACGCCCGCGCCGATCAGCGTCGGGATAGCCAGGAAGAAAGAGAAGTCCGTAGCCGCCTTGCGCGAGAGGCCCAGCAGCATGCCGCCGATGATGGTGGAGCCGCTGCGGCTTGTGCCGGGGATCATGGCAAAGCACTGCACCAGGCCGACCTTGAGCGCGTCCCAGGGCGTCATGTCGTCCACATGCTCGACGCGCACGGCACCCGGCGGCCGCTTCTCGGCCCAGAGGATGATGAAGCCGCCGATGATGAAGGTGCTGGCCACCACGGTCGGGATGAACAGGTGTGCCTTGATGGCCTTGCCGAACAGCAGGCCCAGCACCACGGCGGGCAGGAAGCCGATCAGCACGTTGAGCGCCAGACGCTGCGCCTTTCGCTGACGGGGCAAGGCCACGACGGTGGACTTGATCTTCTGCCAGTACACCAGGATCACCGCGAAGATCGCGCCGGTCTGGATCGCGATGTCGAAGACCTTGGCCTTGCCGTCATCGAAGCCCAGCAGCGAGCCTGCGAGGATGAGGTGACCCGTGGAGGAAATCGGAAGGAACTCGGTGAGCCCTTCCACGATGCCCATGATGGCGGCCTTGGTCAGCAGAACGATGTCCAAAACGGAACTCCTGTTTTCGAAAGCCGGGCCATTCAGCCCGCGAGACACACAACACCCAAAACAAAAAGCCGCTGTGGATTTGACTCCACAGCGGCTTTCAGCTTCTTTAATAGTGGTCGGTGTGAAAGGATTCGAACCTTCGACCCCTTGCACCCCATGCAAGTGCGCTACCAGGCTGCGCCACACACCGAAGCCATAAAGTATATACCGGATTCCACCGTCTTCGCGAACTTCGAAGAGAGAAATTCGGTTCGCTCAGTAGAAGCTGAGCAGGTCGCGGATCTCCACCAGCTCGCGGCGCAGCAGCGCCACGGGATAGGCGCCCGAGATCATCGGCAACGGCGACCCGGCGACCAGTTCGGCGTCGGCCGCGACACGATGCGCCGAGTGCCGCGCGCCTTCCGCCACGAACGTGGGCGGCTCCTCGAAGACGGGCGCGTCGTCGAAGGACGGCTCGGCGAAGGCAGGTTGGGTGTCGGCCTCGTCCGCAGGCACGTCCCCACGGCGACGGCGCTCGCGCTCGGCTTGCGCCAGTTCCTGCAGCCGGTTGCGGGCGCCGCTGATCGTGAAGCCCTGCTCGTAGAGCAGGTCCCGGATGCGGCGGATCATCAGCACCTCGTGGTGCTGGTAGTAGCGGCGATTGCCTCGGCGCTTCATAGGCCGCAACTGCGTGAATTCCTGCTCCCAGTAGCGCAGCACATGCGGCTTGACCCCGCACAACTCAGCCACCTCACCGATGGTGAAGTAGCGCTTGACGGGAATCGGAGGGAGGCTGTTCTCCATCGAAATCAACACGGTGCGAGGCAAACGTGCGAGGTTACTCCAGCAGTGCAGCACATACCAGACACCGAACGTTCAAAGTGCGCGCAGATGTGACTGGGTCCTCGTGCCCGGGTGCCGCAGCGCTGCGTGCGCTCGGGCGCCCTGCGGGCTCGCACTGGCATCAGCCAAGCTCGGCGCGCTCGGCCTCGATGGGGGCGGCGGTGACCGGGGATGCGGCGTCGGCCGCGACGGCCTCGTGCAGTTGCTCCTTGAGCTTGGCGCTGGCGTGGAAGACCGCCACCCGGCGCGGGCCGATCGGGATCGATTCGCCCGTGCGCGGATTGCGCCCCGGCCGCGCCGCCTTCGTCCGGATCTGGAAGTTGCCGAAGCCCGAGATCTTGACCTCGTCGCCTTCGATCAGGCGCTGGGCGATGACCTCGAAGAAGGCCTCGACCATGTCCTTGGCTTCGCGCTTGTTGAGGCCGATCTGCTCGAACAGCAGTTCCGACAGCTGCGCCTTGGTCAGCGCGGGCGTCTCGATGGCGTCGATCTTGAATTCCATGTCGTCGTCCTCGGTGTCAGCCGCGCAGGCGGGCGCCGACCCGTTGCTGGGCCTTCGCCAAGATGGCCGCCACGGCGGCATCGACCTGCTCGTCGGTCAGCGTGGCCTCCCCCAGGAAGGCCAGGCGCACGGCCATGCTCTTCTCGCCCGCGGCGAGGGCACCGGGCGCGGCAGCGTTTGCCTCAGGCGCCGGCCGGTAGATGTCGAACAGCGCCGCATCGCGCAGCAGGCCACCGGTGTCGGCGGCGCGCACGGCGTCCAGCAGGGCGTCGTGGCCGACCGATTCGGCCACCACCACCGCGATGTCGCGCTCCACGGACTGGTGGCGCGGCACCGGACGCAGGGCCGGCATGGCCCGCGCCGTCACGGCGTCGACGGACAGTTCGAACAGCATGGGCGCGAAGGGCAGGTCCCACTGCTGGCGCCAGCGCGGATGCAGCTCGCCGATGAAGCCGACCGGCTGGCCATCCACGAGCACCCGGGCGCAGCGGCCCGGATGAAGCGCAGGATGTTCGGCCTTCTCGAAACGCACGGCGCGCGGCGCGAGCAGCGCCTCGACATCGCCCTTGGCGTCGTAGAAGTCCACGCGCTGCGGCTTGCCGTCCCAGCGCGAGGCCGCGTCGTCGCCCCAGGCCAGGCCCGCCACATGCACTGGCTGGCGCACGCCCTTGACGCTGGTGTCGCTGGTCGGGACGGCGTCATCGCGTATGAAGACGCGGCCCACCTCGAACACGCGTACGCGCGGCGCCTTGCGGTCCAGGTTGAACTTGAGCACGGCCAGCAGCGATCCCATCAGCGAGGACCGCATCACGCTCATCTGGCTGGCGATGGGATTGAGCAGCTGCACCGGGTTGGCGTTGCCGGCCAGATCGCGCTCCCAGGCGGCTTCGACGAAGCTGAAGTTGATCGTTTCCTGGTAGCCCAGGTCGGCGAGGCGGTGGCGCACGGCGAAGCGGCTGCGCTGCGACTCGGACAGCACGCGGGCGCGAATGGGCGCGAGCGGCGGCGTGGACGGCAGGTTGTTGTAGCCGACGAGTCGCGCGACCTCCTCGATCAGGTCCTCTTCGATGGCGATGTCGAAGCGGTGCGGCGGCGGCGTGACGGTGAGCGTGCCCTCGCCTTCGGTGAAGTCCAGGTGCAGCTTGCGCAGCACGTCCGCGCACTGCGCCTGGGTGATCGGCATGCCGATCACACGCTCGGCGCGAGCGACGCGGAGGGTGACCGGCGCGGCCTCGGGCAGCTTCAAGACTTGATCGTCGATGGGGCCAGCCTGGCCGCCGCAGATCTCCTGCACCAGGCGGGTGATGCGCTCGATCATGGCCACGGTGCGGCTCGGGTCCACGCCACGCTCGAAGCGGTGCCCGGCGTCGGTCGAGAAGTTGAAGCGGCGCGAACGGCCTTGGATCGCGGCCGGCCACCAGAAGGCCGCCTCGATGTAGATGCTGCTCGTGTCGTCGGACACGGCCGTGGCGTCGCCACCCATGATGCCGGCCAGGGACTCGACCTCGCGCTCGTCGGCGATCACACCCACCTGTTCGTCGACAGTGACGGTGTTGCCGTTGAGCAGCTTGAGCTGCTCGCCCGCGCGACCCCAGCGCACCGTCAGGCCGCCGTGGATCTTGTCCAGGTCGAAGATGTGCGAGGGCGAGCCGTACTCGAACATCACGTAGTTGGAGATGTCCACCAGCGGCGACACGCTGCGCTGGCCGCAGCGCGCCAGGCGGTCGACCATCCAGGCCGGCGTGGCGGCGCGCGTGTTCACCCCGCGCACAATGCGGCCGGAGAAGCGGCCGCACAGGTCGGCGGCTTCAACGCGCACCGGCAGCTTGTCGTCCAACTGCGGCTGCACCGGCTCGATGGCCGGCGTCTGCAGCGGCGCACCGGTGAGCGCCGACAGCTCGCGCGCGATCCCGTACACCGACAGGCCGTGCGCCAGGTTGGGCGTGAGCTTGATGGTGATCAGCACGTCGTCGAGCTGCAGCAGATCGCGCACGTCGGCGCCCACCGGCGCATCGTCAGCAAGCTCGAGCAGACCGCCGTGGTCGTCGCTCAGGCCCAGCTCGCGGGCGGAGCACAGCATGCCCTGGCTTTCCACGCCGCGCAGCTTGCCCAGCTTGATCTTGAACGGCTTGCCATCCTCACCAGGCGGCAGTTCTGCACCGACCAGCGCGCAGGGCACCTTGATGCCCACACGGGCGTTCGGCGCACCGCAGACGATGTTCAACAGGGCACCTTGGCCGGCGTCTACCTGGCACACGCGCAGGCGGTCGGCATTGGGATGCTGCACGGCCTCCTTGACCTCGCCCACGACGATCTTGGTGAAGGGTGGCGCGGCGGGGCGGCGCTCCTCGACTTCGAAGCCGCCCATGGTCAGCGTATCGGCCAAGGCTTCGGAGGACAGGGGCGGGTTGCAGAAGGCGCGCAGCCAGGATTCGGGAAATTGCATCGGGTCGCCCTCGTCTTATTGGAATTGGTTCAGGAAACGCAGGTCGCCGTCGAAGAAGAGGCGCAGGTCGCTCACGCCGTAGCGCAGCATGGCCAGGCGGTCGATGCCCGAGCCGAAGGCGAAGCCGATGTACTTCTCCGGGTCCAGGCCCATGTTGCGCACCACCTGCGGATGCACTTGGCCAGAGCCCGACACCTCCAGCCAGCGGCCGGCCAGCGGCCCCTTCTCGAACATGATGTCGATTTCGGCGCTGGGCTCGGTGAAGGGGAAGTAGCTGGGACGGAAGCGCAACTTGAGCGCACTGGTCTCGAAGAAGGCCTGGATGAAATCCAGGTACATCACCTTCAGGTCCTTGAAGCTGACGTTCTGGCCGATCCACAGGCCCTCGACCTGATGGAACATGGGCGAATGCGTGGCATCGCTGTCCACACGGTAGGTGCGGCCCGGCGCAATCACGCGGATGTCGGGCATGCTCTCCTGGCCGGCGTACTGGCGCGCATGGGCCTGCGCATAGCGCACCTGCATCGGCGAGGTGTGCGGGCGCAGGTTGAACAGCTGGCCGTCGTCGTCCTTCATGTCGACGTAGAAGGTGTCCTGCATCGACCGCGCGGGGTGGTTCGGCGGGTTGTTCAGCGAGGTGAAGCTGAACCAGTCGGTCTCGACCTCGGGGCCGTCGGCCACGTCGAAGCCCATGCTGGCGAAGATGGCCTCGATGCGCTCCTGCGCGCGCGCCACGGGGTGCAGACCGCCCCCGGCGCGGCGGCGGCCGGGCAGCGTGACATCCAGCGCCTCGGCCTGCAGTTGGGCATTGAGTTCCGCATCGGCCAGCTCCTGCCGACGGGCATTGAGCGCGGCTTCGATGGCCTGCTTGGCCACGTTGATGGCGGCGCCGCGGCTCTTCTTCTCGTCGACCGGCAGCTGGGCCAGGCCCTTCATCAGTTCCGTGACGCGGCCGGACTTGCCCATGAACTGCGCCTTCGCGTTCTCGAGCTCAGCGGGTGCCCGGGCGCCGGCGAAGGCGGCACGGGCTTGGTCGACCAGGGTGTCCAGTTCGTTCATGGAATGCGTGCGATGCGGAGAAATGGAGAGGGCCCTGACCGCGGGACGCGATGGCACCGACCGGGAGTCGATGCACGCGCCGCGGGGCCCATGAAAAAGGGCCGGAGCTTTTTCAAGCGCCAGCCCTGGAACCGTGGGCGTGCGCGACTCCGCCGGAGCGGACGCGCACTGGGCGGAATCAAGCAGCCAGCTTGGCCTTGACCTGCTCCACGATGCCGGCGAAAGCCGCCTTGTCGTGCACGGCGATGTCGGCGAGGACCTTGCGGTCGATCTCGATGCCGGCCTTGCGGATGCCGTTGGCGAACTGGCTGTACGTCAGGCCCAGTTCACGGGAGGCGGCGTTGATACGCGCAATCCACAGACGACGGAAAACGCGCTTCTTGGCGCGGCGGTCACGGTAGGCGTACTGGCCCGCCTTCATCACCGCCTGCTTGGCGATGCGGAAGACGTTGCCGCGACGACCGCGGAAGCCCTTGGCAAGGGCGAGAACCTTCTTGTGGCGGGCGCGAGCGGTTACACCACGTTTGACGCGAGGCATATTGAATCCTTCCTAGTTCGTCGGTTGATCAAATGCCTTGGCCGGGCAGCATGGCGGCCATCGAAACCATGTTGGTCTCGTGAACCGTCACCGCACCGCGCAGGTGGCGCTTGTTCTTGGTGGTCTTCTTGGTCAGGATGTGACGCTTGAAGGCTTGACCGCGCTTGACGGTGCCACCGGGACGAACGCGAAAGCGTTTCTTCGCGCTGCTCTTGGTCTTCATCTTGGGCATGTGAATGCTCCTTTTACTTGTGCTCGCAAGGCGCCGGGAATCCTTCCCGAACTTGTTGGCCTTCGAGGCACTTCTTCATCCCGCCACCCGCGCCTTGCGGCGCCAGCGGCGAAATCCTTTGCAGGCAGGCGAAGCTCGCGCTTCAGGCCTGGCCGGACGTTGCCGGCTCGGCGGCCTTGGGAGCCGCCCCACCCTTCTTGCGGCCCGGCGCGATCATCATGATCATCTGCCGGCCTTCCAGCTTGGGGAACTGCTCGACCACGATGGCGTCGCCCAGCTCGTCCCGGATGCGCTGCAGCAGGGCCAGGCCCAGCTCCTGGTGCGTAATCTCGCGACCGCGGAAGCGCAGCGTGATCTTGCACTTGTCGCCGTCGTCCAGGAAACGACGGATGTTGCGCATCTTGATGTTGTAGTCGCCATCGTCGGTACCGGGCCGGAACTTGACTTCCTTGACCTCGATGACCTTCTGCTTCGACTTCGCCTCGGCGGCCTTCTTCTGTTCGAGGAACTTGAACTTGCCGTACTCGATCAACCGGCAGACCGGCGGATTGGCGGCAGCAACCACCTCGACCAGGTCCACGTCGTGCTCGCCGGCCAGACGCAATGCCTCGGAAAGGCTCACAACGCCCAGGGCCTCGTTTTCGGGTCCGAACAGGCGAACTTCCGGGGCCATGATTTCCCGGTTCAGGCGGTGTTGGCGTTCCTCGCGTTGGCGACGGTCGCGAAATGCAGTAGCGATGGCTTCAGTCCTTCATCATATGCTACAAATTTTGTAGCTAACGCCGTTATTGGCACGCACCCAGGCAAAGCACAGGCCCGGCAGTAAAGCTCGGACCTGAGGGTTGTCAACGCTTGCTGGAGATGTCGTCGGCGATCTTTTGGGAGAACGCCTCCACCGACATGACCCCGAGATCGACATTGCCTCGGGCGCGCACCGCGACGGCACCGGCTTCCTTCTCCTTGTCGCCGACGACGAGGATGTAGGGAAGCTTTTGCAGCGAATGCTTGCGTATTTTATACGTGATCTTCTCGTTCTGCAGATCGAGCTGCACCCTAAACCCTTGATGGCGCAGCGTTTTCGCAACTTCTGCAGCGTAGTCCGCCTGCGCATCCGTGATGTTCAGCACCGAAATCTGCACCGGCGCGAGCCAGACGGGCATGGCGCCGGCGTGGTGCTCGATCAGCATTCCGATGAAGCGCTCGAGGCTGCCGACGATGGCCCGGTGCAGCATCACCGGGTGGGCGCGACCGCTGGACTCCGTCACGTACTCGGCGCCCAGGCGCTCTGCCATGTTGAAATCCACCTGCATCGTGCCGCATTGCCACTGGCGGCCGATGGCATCGCGCAACGTGTACTCGATCTTGGGGCCATAGAAGGCCCCATCACCCGGGGCGATGACGAAGTCTACGCCCGATCGGCGCAGCGCTTCCATCAGCGCGCCTTCGGCCTTGTCCCAGAGCTCGTCGGAGCCGATGCGATGCTCGGGGCGCGTGGCCACCTTGTAGAGGATGTCCGTGAAGCCGAAGTCCGCATACACCTTGAGCAACTGCGACGTGTAGGCCACGCACTCCTCGAGGATGTGGTCCTCCGTGCAGAAGATGTGGCCGTCATCCTGCGTGAAGCCGCGCACACGCATGATGCCGTGCAGGCCGCCCGAGGGCTCGTTGCGGTGGCACTGGCCGAACTCGCCGTAGCGCAGCGGCAGTTCGCGGTAGCTGCGCAGGTCGCTCTTGAAGATGAGCACGTGGCCGGGGCAGTTCATCGGCTTGAGCGCGTAATCGCGCTTCTCCGACTCCGTGACGAACATGTTCTCGCGGTAGTTCTGCCAGTGGCCCGTCTTCTCCCACAGACTCTTGTCGAGGATCTGCGGGCCCTTCACTTCCTGGTAGCCCGTGTCCTTGTAGACCTGGCGCATATACTGCTCCACGGCCTGCCACAGGGCCCAGCCCTTCGGGTGCCAGAAGACGACGCCAGGCGCGACGTCGTCGATGTGGAACAGATCGAGCTCCTTGCCCAGCTTGCGGTGGTCGCGCTTCTCGGCCTCCTCGATGCGCTGGATGTACTGGTCCAGCTGCTTCTTGTCGGCCCAGGCCGTGCCGTAGATGCGCTGCAGCTGCTCGTTCTTGGCATCGCCGCGCCAGTAGGCGCCGGCCAATTTCGTGAGCTTGAAGACCTTCAGGAAGCGCGTGTTGGGCACGTGCGGGCCGCGGCACATGTCCACATATTCCTGGTGGTAGTACAGGCCCATGGCCTGCTCGTCGGGCATGTCCTCGACCAAGCGCAGCTTGTAGTCTTCGCCGCGGGACTTGAAGACATCGATCACCTCGGCGCGCGGCGTCATCTTCTTGATGACGTCGTAGTCCTGCGCGATCAATTCCTTCATGCGCTGCTCGATGGCCGCCATGTCGTCGGGCGTAAAGGGACGCTCGTAGGAGATGTCGTAGTAGAAGCCCTCGTCGATCACGGGGCCGATCACCATCTTGGCCGTGGGATAGAGCTGCTTGACCGCATGGCCGACCAGGTGGGCGCAGGAGTGGCGGATGATCTCCAGCCCTTCCTCGTCCTTGGGCGTGATGATCTGAAGACGGGCGTCGTGGTCGATGAGGTCGCTGGCGTCCACCAGCTTGCCGTCCACCTTGCCGGCCACCGTGTTCTTGGCCAGGCCGGGGCCGATGGACTGGGCCACTTCGGCCACCGTCACGGGGCCGGGGTATTCGCGGCGGGAGTTGTCGGGGAGCGTGATCTGGATCATGGGAAACCTCGGAGCGGAAAACAAAAAAGCGCGGGGGTGAGCCGCGCTTCGTGCTGGATGAGCGTGCCGGACCTGCCGGCGCTGCGCGGGCCTACCGGCCGCTCCCCTGGGGAAGCGGACCGAACGATGCGGTGCCAGTAGTTCGCGGTGTCATAACCAGATTGCCTTTCTCGCCCTTGTTGGTGGACAGACGATGAGCGCGCGATTGTAGCGGGCGCTCGGCCGCAGCCCTGCTGCAGATGCCGATGCGCAACACGCTGCAAAGAAAGATCAAGGCACCTTTGCGAACCGCAAGAGGCCGGACCGGCGCAGCGCATTCCCGACGCGCAGGCAGCAAGCAAAAAGGGCCCGGCCACCGGCCGAGCCCTGCTCCCTGAACGAACCTGCTCAACCGGTCAGTGGAACTGCTCTTCCTCCGTCGAGCCCGTCAGCGCCTTCACGCTGGACGAACCGCCCTGGATGACGGTGGTCACGTCATCGAAATAACCGGCGCCGACTTCCTGCTGGTGCGACACGAAGGTGTAGCCCTTCTCGCGCGCGGCGAACTCGGGCTCCTGCACCATCTCGGTGTAGTGCTTCATGCCTTCGCCGCGGGCATAGGCATGGGCGAACTGGAAGGTCTGGAACCAGTTGATGTGGATGCCAGCCAGCGTGATGAACTGGAACTTGTAGCCGAGGGCCGACAGGTCTTCCTGGAACGAAGCGATCTGCTTTTCGTTCAGGTTCTTCTTCCAGTTGAACGAGGGCGAGCAGTTGTAGCTCAACAGCTTGCCCGGGCAGGCGGCATGCACGGCCTGGGCGAACTCGCGGGCAAAGCCGATGTCGGGCACACCGGTCTCGCACCACACCAGGTCGGCATAGGGCGCGTAGGCGACGCCGCGGCTGATGGACTGCTCCAGGCCATTCTTGACGCGGAAGAAGCCTTCCTGCGTGCGTTCGCCCGTCAGAAAGGGCTTGTCGTTGGCGTCGTGGTCGCTGGTGATCAGGTTGGCAGCCTCGGCGTCCGTGCGGGCCAGCACGATCGAAGGCACACCCATCACGTCGGCGGCGAAACGCGCGGCGATCAGCTTCTCGACGGCCTCCTGCGTGGGCACCAGCACCTTGCCGCCCATGTGGCCGCACTTCTTGACGGCAGCCAGCTGATCTTCGAAGTGCACGCCCGCAGCGCCGGCCGCGATCATGTTCTTCATCAGCTCGAAGGCATTGAGCACGCCGCCGAAGCCGGCTTCGGCATCGGCCACGATGGGCAGGAAGTAGTCGACGAACTCGGCATCACCGGGATTGATGCCGCGGCCCCACTGGATCTCGTCGGCACGCTTGAAGGTGTTGTTGATGCGGCGGACCATGGTGGGCACCGAGTCGTACGCGTACAGCGACTGGTCGGGGTACATGGTCTCGGACGTGTTTCCGTCGGCGGCGACCTGCCAGCCCGACAGGTACACGGCTTCCAGGCCGGCCTTGGCCTGCTGCATGGCCTGGCCGGCGGTGATGGCGCCGAAGGCGTTGACGTAGCCCTTCTTGGCACCACCGTTGATCTTCTCCCACAGCTTCTCGGCACCGCGCTGGGCCAGTGTGTATTCGATCGGCACCGAGCCCCGCAGGCGGACCACGTCGGCGGCGCTGTAGCCGCGCTTCACGCCCTTCCAGCGCGGGTTGGTCGCCCAGTCCTTCTCGAGGGCGCTGATCTGCTGGTCGCGGCTGAGTTGTTCGGTGATGGCTTGAGGCATGGTGCTGAACTCCAAGGTTGCAATGCGTGGTCGGAAGGCTGGGCGGCGAGGTCGCTGCTTGGCCTCTACTTTATGGCCACCTCTTGTGTCTTATGTCTTATATAAGACTTTTTTTAGTCCAATGAATTCAATGAGTTAGAGATCAAATTCCGCATCGAGAAATTCACTTCTTTGTCATGAAAGACAAAAGTACGTCCGTCCGATCCTATATCCCACTATGAGAAATGCCTTTTCCTTGCGTGGAAGGCGATGCGCCCGGCCATCGAACGGCGGCAACGCGTAAATCCCCAGGTGCACCGCAGGCGAAAAGACGGAGCCTTGACCTCATGGAGCCATCGCTCATCCACGCCCTTGCCGCGCCTGCCAATGCGCAATCCAGTCGCCCGACGGAATCACCGGCGTCCCGCGGACGTGCCGTGGATGGATCTCGTAGACCAGGCACGTAACCTGCCGCCCCTCGTCGAGCGCAACCGACACGTGGCGCCGACGGTACTCGCCTTCGTCGTCATCCTGGACCTCCTCCAGCGCATCGAGTGCGCGCTCGACCTCCGGCGCGACCTCGTACACCTCGCCCACGACCCGGCCGTCTCCCCCGAGCACCACGCCCGGATACGGCCCCAGGTCGTGCAGCACACCGGCGATGCAGCCTGCGCCGCGGAAGCGCGGGGCCGGTGGTCCGAAGCGATGGATGTCATTGCTGCCCCGGCGCCGCAAGGTGCCATAGACGAACACGGCGCGTGGCTGCGCCGGGGCGCGATCCGGAAGGAAGGTGTTCAGCGGCTCAGGCATGATCGACCGCCCCGCGCGCGAAAGCGCTAGAGCGGAGCATGAAGGAAAGAAAGAACAGTCTAGTGACGCCCTCCTCTGCGCCGACCTCGTCCCATCGCCTGCTTTCCTATGGTTGCCTGGCGCTCAGCATGACGCTCGTCGGCAGCTATGTGGCGCTGTCCAAGCCACTGGCGGCGACCTTTCCGGTGCTGCTGCTGGCCTGGCTGCGCTTCGGCATCGCTGCACTCGCGATGCCGCACTGGCTGCGCAAGCCCGCCGACGAGCCGCCGATGACCGGGCGAACGCGTGTGCTGGTGTTCCTCGAATCCTTCCTAGGCAACTTCCTCTTCTCCATCTTCATGCTGTTCGGCGTGCGCATGACGAGCGCGGTCTCGGCGGGCGTGATCATGGCGGCCATTCCCGCGATGGTGGCCATCGGCAGTTGGCTGTTCCTGCGCGAGCGCATCGGCGCGCGCGTGGTGGCGGCCATCGGTTGCGCCGCCGCGGGCATCGGCCTGTTGGCGCTGGCCCCGCATCCGGCCCATGCGGACGCCACCGGCGGCGCGCCGGCAATGCCCTGGCTCGGCAACCTGCTGGTGTTCTGCGCGGTGCTGTGCGAAGCGGCCTATGCGGTCATCGGCAAATCGCTCACGGGTCGGCTGGGGCCTCGCCGCATCTCCGCACTGATCAACCTGTGGGGCTTGGCGCTGAGCACCCCGTTCGGCGTCGCGCTGGCCTGGCATTTCGACTTCGCCGCGGTTCCGTCGGGCATGTGGATGCTGCTGGTGGCCTACGCCCTGGCGGCCAGCATCTGGACGGTGTGGCTCTGGATGACCGGACTGAAGGGTGGCGTGCCAGCCTCGCAGGCCGGTGTCTTCACGGTGATGTTGCCAGTGGCGGCGGCGCTCGTGGGCGTGTTCGTGCTCGGCGAGTCGCTGTCGGCGTTGCAACTGCTGGCCTTTGCTGCCGCGCTGGCCGGTGTCGTACTGGCCACATGGCCTTCGCGCAGTCGCGGAACAACGCAGACGCAGCTTTGAATGGCGCAGGCCCGTTCCCTCGGAAAAAAAGCAACGCGGCCCTTTGAAAAGCCTTGTTCTCCCTTGGAAAGGCGTTTCTTCTCCATTAGCATCAGGGACACCCAGGAAGACACCGTTTTCATTGGGAAGACTGCATCTATCCAACGACAAGGACTCAACCATGGCAACTGCAAAGAAAGCTCCGGCGAAGGCGCCGGCGAAGAAGGCCGCGGCGCCTGCCAAGAAGGCGGCCCCGGCGAAGAAGGCAGCTCCGGCCAAGACGGCCGCCGCACCGGCGAAGAAGGCTGCTGCCAAGAAGGTCGCTGCCAAGCGCACACCCAACGCCGCCTTCATGAAGGCCCTCACCCCCAGCCCCGCGCTGGCCGCCGTGGTCGGCAGCACCCCGCTGCCCCGCACTGCCATCGTGAGCAAGCTGTGGGACTACATCAAGAAGAACAACCTGCAGGACAAGGCCAACAAGCGGATGATCAACGCCGACGCCAAGCTGAAGGAAATCTTCGGCAAGGCCCAGGTCTCGATGTTCGAACTGGCCTCGCTGATCGGCTCGCACGTCAAGTAAGACGCGCCTTCCGGCCAGCAGAAAGGGACGTGCAATGCACGTCCCTTTTTCTTTGCCTATCGGGCCTGACAGTGGGCCTGGATCGAAAAAGCCGACACCCGGCCGTTCAGCACGTCAGCCAGCAGCCGCGCCCTTGGCGATGGCAGCCTCCCGGATCGCGCCGAGCGTCGTGCGCGTGGTGATCACTTCGGGGTCGAGCGGAATCTCGATCAGTGTGCCGGTCGGCGCCTCCAGCGCGCGCAACAACGCCGCCTCGAAGTCCTCTGTGCGCGTCACGCGTTCCGCCGCATAGCCGTAGGCGCGGGCGAGTGCGCAGAAATCCGGATTGCCCAGGGCCGTCCCGCTGATGCGCGTGGGGTACTCGCGCTCCTGGTGCATGCGGATGGTGCCGAACATGCCGTTGTTGAGCAGCACCACGATGCTGCGGCCGCCCTGCTGCATGGCCGTGGCCAGTTCCTGGCCGTTCATCAGGAAGTCGCCGTCGCCCGCCACGGTGAAGGCCACCCGGCCCGACACGATGCTGGCGGCGATGCCCGCCGGCACGCCGTAGCCCATCGCGCCGCTGGTGGGCGCGAGCTGCGTCTTGAAGCCCTTGGCCAGGCCATGGTGACGAAAAAAGCGGTGCATCCAGCTGGCGAAGTTGCCGGCGCCATTGGTTACCACCGCATCGGCGGGCAGGTGCTTCTGCACGACGCCGACGATGGCGGCCATGTCGACGGGGCCGGGCAGTGGTTGCGGCACCAGGTTGGCCTCGTAGCTGGCATGGACCTGCTGCGCCCAGCCGGCCCAGGGCACCTCCGGCGGGGCGGTCAGCACTTCCAGCGCACGGGCCGCGGCATTCATGGTGGTGTTGAACGCCAGGTCGGCCTGGTACACGCGATGAAGCTCTTCCCCGCTGGCGTGGAAATGCACCAGCTTCTGGCGACTGCGCGGCGCCTCCAGCAGCGTGTAGCCGCCCGTGGTCATCTCGCCCAGCCGCGGACCGATGGCAATCACGAGGTCGCTCTCGCGCACATGGGCCGCCAAGCGCGGGTTGATGGCGATGCCCACGTCGCCGGCGTAGAGCGGATGGTGGTTGTCGAAGGTGTCCTGGAAGCGGAAGGCATTGGCCACCGGCAGTTGCCAGTTCTCGGCAAAGCGCTGCAGTGCCTGGGCAGCCTGCGGCGTCCAGCCACCGCCGCCCACAATGACCAGCGGCCGCTCGGCGGCCAGCAGCATCGTGCGCAGGGTGCGAAGCGCGCCCGGGTCGGCCCAGGCCTGCGGCGGTTCGACGCGCGGCAGCGGCAGGGCTGCGGTCGGCGCCCGCAGCATGTCCTCGGGCAGCACCAGCACCACCGGGCCCGGGCGGCCGCTCATGGCGGTCGCGAAGGCACGGGCCACGTACTCCGGCAAGCGATCGGCATCGTCCACGCGCTCGACCCGCTTGGCGAAACCCTTCGTGCTGGGGCCGAAGAAACTGGCGAAGTCCACCTCCTGGAAGGCCTCGCGGTCGCGGAAATCGCTGCCCACATCCCCGACCAGCAGCACCATCGGCGTCGAATCCTGGAAGGCGGTATGCACACCGATGGACGCGTTGGTGGCGCCCGGCCCGCGCGTCACGAAGCACACGCCCGGGCGCCCGCTCAGCTTGCCGTGGGCCTCGGCCATGAAGGCGGCACCGCCTTCCTGCCGGCAGGCCACGAAGCGGATCTGCGCCTCGTGGTCATGGAAGCCATCGAGCGCCGCCAGGAAGCTTTCGCCCGGCACGCCGAATACATGGGAAACACCTTGGGCGACGAGGCATTCGACCAGCAGATGGCCGGCGGGACGGGAAGCGGTCATGAGGTGAAGTGAGGCGCGGGCGCCGGAAGCTGCAGAAAGTTGGGCGATTATCGGCAGCCCGCGTTGCCGGCGGCCTTAGTTAACCATATAGTGAATTAAAAGATGAGCGACGACCCCACCCTCTCCGAAACGCGCCTGCGCGATGCCGACCGCTCGCAGGCCGCCATCCTGCTGGCTGCGCGCGAAGAGTTCGCCGGACACGGCCTTGCCGGCGCACGGATGGACCGCATCGCCGAACGCGCCGACGTCAACAAGCGCCTCATCTACTACTACTTCGGCAGCAAGGACGACCTGTTCCTGGCCGTGCTCGAGCGCGTCTATGCCGACATCCGCATGGCCGAGCAGCAGCTGCACCTGGACGAGGTCGAGCCGGTGGAGGCGGTGCGGCGCCTGATCTCCTTCACCTGGCACTACTACCTGGAGCATCCGGAGTTCATCACCCTGCTCAACAGCGAGAACCTGCACCGCGCCGAGCATCTGCGCCGCTCCGACCGCATCCAGGAGATGAACTCGCCGCTGGTGCAGCTTCTGGACGGCGTGGTCGAGCGAGGCCGCCGTTCGGGCGTCTTCCGCGCGGGCGTCGACCCCATCCAGCTCTACATCTCGATCGCCTCGCTGTGCTACTTCTACCTGTCGAACAACCACACGCTCTCGGCCATCTTCGGGCGTGACCTGCGCGCGCCCAAGGCCATGGCGCAGCGGCTGTCCCACATGACGGAATTGGTGCTGGGCTACCTGATGCACTGACCCGGGTATCTACCGACGAGGACGCGTTGACGGCGCGAGAGCCTCGGAGACAGAATCTCCTAAATTCACCAATTGGTGAATAAAAACAGGAGACAAGACCGATGCGCTTTGTTGCCGGCGCCGCCCTGGCGGCCGCTTTCACCCTGTCCGTCGCCTCGGCGCCCGCACTGGCCGAGGCCGCCTACCCCAGCAAGCCGATCCGCGTGATCGTGCCCTTCGCGGCCGGCAGCACCACCGACATCATTGCCCGCGCCATCACCGACAAGATGAGCCAGAGCATGGGCCAGCAGCTGGTCATCGACAACCGCGGCGGCGCGAGCGGCACCATCGGGCAGGCGGCCGTCGCCTCGGCCGCGCCGGACGGCTACACGGTGATGATCCATTCGTCCTCGCACACCGTCAGCCCGTCCACCTTCGCCAAGCTGCCCTTCGACACAGTGCGCGACTTTGCGGGCGTGACACCGATCTCCTCGCTGTCGAATGCGCTGGTGGTGTCGCCGCAGAAGGGCTACCGCACGCTGGGCGATCTGCTGGCCGCCGCGCGCGCCCAGCCGGGCAAGCTCAACTTCGCCTCGGCCGGCCAGGGCAGCGCCACGCACCTCAATGCCGAGAAGTTCAAGCTGGCGGCGCGCATAGCTGCGACCAACATTCCCTTCAAGGGCTCGGCCGAGGCCGTCACCGAGGTGCTGGCCGGCCGCGTCGACTACTACTTCTCGCCCATCGCCCCCGTGATCGGGCAGATCCGCGAAGGCCAGTTGCTGGCCCTGGCGGTGGGATCGCCGAAACGCGCCAGCGCTCTGCCCGACGTGCCCACCACGGCCGAAGCCGGCGTGCCCGGCTCCGAATTCAACTTCTGGATCGGCATGATGGCCCCGGCCAAGACACCGCGCCCCGTGATCGAGCGGCTGCACGCCGAGGTGCTCAAGGCCCTGGCCACGCCCGAGGTCAAGGAGCGCTTCGCCAAGCTGGGCGCCGACACCTGGACGCTCAAGCCCGAGCAGTTCGACGCCTACATCAAGGACGAGATCGCCGGCAACGCTTCGGTGGTCAAGGCCGCCGGCCTGGCGGCCCAGCAGTGACGCACGGCGGCGGCGCCGCCGCCCCGGCCCCTTCCGCCTTCCAAACTCGAGGAGCGAAGTCCCATGATGGATGCGTACGACGCCGCCTATTACCGGCACCATGGCCACCTGACGGTCAATGGCGTGTTCACCCCGACCGAGATGGATGCCGTGGTGCACGACATCGAGGCCTGGGGCGAGTCCTTCCTGGGCGCCCTGCCGCCCGAGCAGCGCGCCTGGTACGTCGACGGCGGCGTTCAGGCCCGCACCGTGTTGCGCAAGCTGGACAACCCCCACACCCAGCGCATGGCCGTGCAGGCCCTGGCGCGCGACCGACGACTGCTCGATCTGGTGGAGACGCTGATCGGCCCGGGCGTGTCGGTGTACTTCAGCCAGATCTTCTTCAAGCCGCCCGAAGGGGGTGGCCCCAAGCCAGCGCACCAGGACAACTTCTATTTCGGCCCCGAGGATCCGGAGGGCATGGTGACCGCCTGGATCGCCCTGGACGACGCCACGCTGGAGAACGGCTGCCTCTACTACGGCGACGGCACCAACCTGGGGCCGGTGTACGAACACTTCGCGCCGGAGAACGAGCCCTACAACCTGCAAGTGCCGCACGAGATCCTGGACCGCCAGCCGATGACCCCTGCGCCGGTGCGCAAAGGCGGGGTGAGCTTCCACCATGGCAACACCTTCCACTACTCCGGCCCCAACGAGAGTCGCCACTGGCGCCGGGCCTGCGCGCTGCACTTCGTGAGCAACACCAACCATTTCGCGAAGCCGGCCCTGCCCTATGACCACTCGCTGAAGCTGCAGGTGTCGTGATGGATGGATCGACCCCCTCTGCCCGCCCGCGCTTCGAGCTGCAACGCTGGCTCATGCATCCGGCCACGCGCCCCGTCTGGCTGCTCGTGCTGCTGCTGGTGCTGTGGGACCTGGCCGTGCGCGTCTTCTCGATCCCGCCCTACCTGATCCCACCGCCCGCCGCGGTGGTCAAGCAGCTGGTGGCCGAGTGGCCGATGCTGCTGCAGCAGAGCCTGCCCACGCTCTATGCCACGCTGGGTGGCTTCATCGCTTCGGCGGTGATCGGCGTGCCGATCGCGATGTGGATCGCCTATTCGCGCACGGTCGAAAGCTTCGTCTACCCGCTGCTCGTGTTCTCGCAGTCCGTGCCCAAGGTGGCGGTGGCACCGCTGTTCGTCGTGTGGTTCGGCTTCGGCATCGTGCCCAAGGTCATCGCCGCCTTCCTCCTGGGCTTCTTCCCCGTGGTCGTATCCACGGTGCAGGGCTTCAAGTCGGTGGAGCCGGACGTGATCGACCTGGCCCGCTCGATGGGCGCCAACCCGCTCAAGATCTTCCTCAAGTTCCGCCTGCCGCAAGCCCTGCCCGCCATCTTCAGCGGACTGAAGGTGTCGGTCACGCTGGCGGTGGTGGGCGCCGTGGTGGGCGAGTTCGTCGGCGCCAACTCCGGCATCGGCTTCGTGCTGCAACGCGCCACGGGCACCTTCGACCTGCCGCTGATGTTCGCGGCGCTGGTGGTGCTTTCGATGATGGGTGTGCTGCTGTTCCTGGCGGTCGAGGTGGTGGAGCGATGGCTCATGCCCTGGCACGCCTCGCAGCGCCACGACCTTCAGGCCACGGCCTGATCGACGCCGCCCCCTTTCGCCTTCGCCCCTCAAGGAGACACTTCGCATGGAACGTCGACACCTTCTGCGCGCGGCCGCTACGGCCGCCCTGGCTGCCAGCATGGCCGCACCTGCCTTCGCGCAGCAGCGCGACAAGGTCACGCTGCTCTTGAACTGGTACGTGTACAGCGAGCACGCGCCCTTCTTCATCGGCAAGGAACGAGGCTTCTATGCCGACGAGGGCATCGACCTCGACATCCAGGAGGGCCGCGGCTCCGCGGTCTCGATCCAGGCCGTCGCGGCCAACTCGGCCACCTTCGGCTACGTGGACGTGCCGACCATGATCAAGGCCGCCACCAAGGGCGCGCCGGTGAAGGCGGTGGGCGTGGCGCTGCAGGTCAGCCCCATGTCGGTCATGGGCCTGGCCGAGAAGAACATCAAGACACCCAAGGACATCATCGGCAAGACGGTGGCCATGACGCCCGGCGACTCGATGAGCCAGATCTGGCCGCTGTTCCTGAAGAAGACCGGCCTGCAGGAAGGCCAGTACAAGGTGGTCTCCGGCGATGCGCAGACCAAGCTCAATGCCGTGATCCACGGCCAGGCCGACCTCCTGCTGGGCTACCTGATGGACCAGAACATCAAGGTGCAGGATGCCACCAAGAAGCCGGTGCAGGTCATCCGCTTCGCCGACTACGGCGTCAACCTGATCAGCTCGGGCATCGTGACCCACAAGGACACGCTGGCCAACAAGGGCGACCTGGTACGGCGCTTCATGCGCGCCACCACGCGCGCCTTCGAGGCCACCGAGAAGGAGCCGGAGGCCGCCATCGACGCAATGCTCAAGGCCAACAGCAAGGCCGGTCAGCGCGACACCCTGGTCATCGGCATCAAGCTCACCACGCCGCTCTATCACACGGCCGACACGCAGAAGCTGCGGCCGCTGCGCGCCTCGATGAAGGACATCGACGAGTCGCTCGACCTGCTGGTCCAGTACGGCGGCCTCGACGCTGCGCAGCGTGGCAAGGCCCAGGACTGGGTCACCAACGACTTCCTGCCGCAATGAGCGAGGCATTGGCCACCCCGAAGGCGAATCCATGAGTGCCGTGCCGTCCAACGTCGTTCCGCTGGCCGCCGGCGCCCGCACCGGCCAGGTGCTGATCGAAGGCCGGGGCGTTCGCAAGGTCTACCGCACCCGCGAGGGCGAGGTCGAGACGCTGCGCCCGCTGGACTTCCAGATCCGCGCCGGCGAGTTCGTCTCGGTGGTGGGGCCTTCGGGCTGCGGCAAGAGCACGCTGATGAAGATGGTGGCCGGCCTGCTGCCCATCTCCGGCGGCGAGCTGCGGCTGGCGGGCAGGCCGGTGACCGGACCGCAGACCGACGTCGGCATCGTCTTCCAGAGCGCCCTGCTGCTGCCCTGGCGCAGGGTGATCGACAACATCCTGCTGCAGGCCGAGATCCGCGGCATGCCCATGGCCGCCGCGCGCCAGCGGGCCGAGTCGCTGATCGCCATGGCCGGGCTGCAGGGCTTCGAGCACAAGTACCCCTGGCAGCTGTCGGGCGGCATGCAGCAGCGCGTGGCGATCCTGCGCGCCCTGCTGCACGACCCGCCCGTGCTGCTGATGGACGAGCCCTTCGGCGCGCTGGACGCCATGACCCGCGAGCGCATGAACCTGGAGCTTCAGCGCATCTGGCAGGCCTCGGGCAAGACGGTGCTGCTGATCACCCACAGCATCCCGGAGGCGGTGTTCCTGTCCGACCGCGTGCTGGTGATGAGCGAGCGACCCGGCCGCATCGCCGCCACCTACGACATCGACCTGCCCCGCCCCCGTCCGCTGGACGTGATGGGTACCGAGGCCTTCGCCGCCTACGCGCGCCAGCTGCGCGCGCACTTCTACGCGCAGGGCCACCTGGATGCGCACTGAGGCGGGTTCTTCGTCGGCCGGCGCCGGGCTGCCGCTGCGCGTGCGGCGGGTGGAGGCCGGCGTGCGCGACATGCGGCTGCGCCTGCCCTTCCGCTTCGGACAGGTCACGCTCACCCGCTGCCCGCAGCTCTTCGTGCGGGCCGAGATCGAGGTGGCCGGCCACGGCAGCGCATTCGGCCATGCCGCCGAGATGATGGTGCCGCGGTGGTTCGACAAGCGCCCGGAGCGCGATGCCAGCCGCAACATCGCCGACCTGGCCACAGCCTTCACCCGTGCCGCGCAAGCCTACGAGAACGACAAGGCGGCCAGCGCCTTCGGCCTCTTCGAGCGGCACTGCGGCGCGCTGGCCGCTGCAGGCCGATCGGCGGGCGAGACCGCCCTGAGCACCACCTTCGGCCAGGCCGTGCTGGACCGCGCCGTGCTCGACGCGCTTTGCCGCGCCGCCGGGTTGCCGGTCCACGAGGCGCTGGCGCGCAACCTTCCCGGCCTGGCCGACACGCCGCTGCTGCCCGATCTGGCCGGCTGGGACTGGAACGGTTGGCTGCGCACGCGGCGCCCGTCCGCCTCGCTGCAGGCACGCCACACCATCGGCATGCTCGATGCGCTGAGCGACGAACCGGCCGAGCCGGACGCCGGGGCACTGCCCGTCACCCTGCCCGCGGTGATCCGCCGCTATGGCCACCGCTTCTTCAAGATCAAGCTGGGCGGCGACCCGCAGGCCGACATCGAGCGCCTGGACGCCGTGCTCGCCGTGCTGGACCGCCTCTGCCCGCAGCACCGCTACACGCTCGACGGCAACGAGCAGTACGCCGACATCGACCGGCTGACGCAACTCGCCGACGGCCTGCGCACGCTGCCGCGCGTGGCGCAGCGGCCGCAGGCACTGCTCTACCTGGAGCAGCCGCTGCCGCGCGACGGCAGCTTCGTCGACGGCCTGGCGGCGCTGCATCTTCCTGCGCCGCTGCTGCTGGACGAGGGCGATGCCGCGCTGGACAGCTTCGTGCAGGCGCGCGCCGCAGGCTGGGCCGGCATCTCCAGCAAAGGCTGCAAGGGCATCTGGAAGGCACTGGCCAACCGCGCGCGCTGCGAGCGTCAGGCGAGCGCCGATGGCACGCCGCCCTTCCTGTCGGCTGAAGACCTCACCTGCCAGGCCGGCCTGTCGGTCCAGCAGGACCTGGCCTGGGCCGCCCTGCTCGGCCTCACGCATGCGGAGCGCAACGGCCACCACTACGTGGATGGCTTCGGTACCGCACCGGATGCCGAAGCCCAGGCCTTTGCCACGGCCCACCCCGATCTGTACGAGTGCAGCGCCGGCCGGCCCCGGCTGGCGATCCGCGAGGGCGCCATCGCGCTGGACTCGCTGTTCGCCCAGCCTGGCTTTGCCACCGGCGCCCTGCCCGACTTCGACCATCTCGCACCGCTCGACCACGCGCCGTCCATGGTCTGAGCCGCCCCTTTCCCTTGCCATTTCTAGAGAGGAGCCTTCCATGGCCACACAACGACTCGGACTGATCATGCACGGCGTCACCGGACGCATGGGCATGAACCAGCACCTGATCCGCTCCATCTGCGCCATCCGCGCGCAAGGCGGCGTCCAACTCGCCAACGGCGACCGCGTGATGCCCGACCCCATCCTCATCGGCCGCAATGCCGACAAGATCGAGGCGCTGGCCCGCGCCCATGGCATCGAGCGCTGGGGCACCGACCTGGATGCGGCGCTCGCCAACGCGGACGACACCGTCTTCTTCGACGCAGGCACCACGCAGATGCGCCCCCAGCTGCTGGCCAAGGCCATCCGCGCCGGCAAGCACGTGTACTGCGAGAAGCCCATCGCCACCAACCTCAACGAGGCGGTGGAAATCGCGCGCCTGGCCGACGAGGCCGGTCGAACGAAGGGCATCAAGCACGGCGCCGTGCAGGACAAGCTCTTCCTGCCCGGCCTGCGCAAGCTGGACATGCTGCGCCGCGCCGGCTTCTTCGGCCGCATGCTGTCGGTGCGGCTGGAGTTCGGCTACTGGGTGTTCGAAGGCGACCTGCAGCCGATCCAGCGCCCCAGCTGGAACTACCGCAAGGAAGACGGCGGCGGAATGATCCTGGACATGATGTGCCACTGGCGCTATGTGCTCGACAACCTCTTCGGCGAAGTCCAATCGGTCAGCTGCCTGGGCACCACGCACATCCCGAAGCGCTGGGACGAGGCCGGCAAACCCTACGAGGCCACCGCCGACGACGCAGCCTACGCCACCTGCGAACTCACCGGCCACAACGGCGAGCCGGTGATCGCGCAGATCAACATGAGCTGGGTCACGCGCGTGCGCCGCGACGACCTGGTGACCTTCCATGTCGACGGCACCGAGGGCTCGGCCGTCGCCGGCCTGCAGAGCTGCCGCGCCCAGTCGCGCGTGGCCACGCCGCGGCCGGTGTGGAACCCCGACATCAAGCAGACGATGAACTTCTTCGACCAGTGGCAGGAGATTCCGGACGTCGAGACCTACGACAACGGCTTCA
This sequence comes from Pseudacidovorax intermedius, assembly GCF_003350475.1. Classification (GTDB taxonomy): domain Bacteria; phylum Pseudomonadota; class Gammaproteobacteria; order Burkholderiales; family Burkholderiaceae_C; genus Xenophilus; species Xenophilus intermedius. The sequence goes on along the minus strand of NZ_QQAV01000002.1, from coordinate 518,174 downwards.
AGATCCAGTGGGAGCACTTCATCCGCCATGTGGTGGAAGACGCGCCCTACAAGTGGACCCTGCCCGAAGGCGCCAAGGGTGTGCAGCTGGTGGAGGCCGCGCTCGACTCCTGGAAGGAGCGGCGCTGGATCGACGTGCCGCCGCTGAAGGTCTGATGGCCGCGCCGACGAGGAAATGACCATGGCCCTGACCCTTCGCCTGCCCGACGCCGACGGCCGCCTGGCCGCCTACACGCTCAGCGGCGCCACGCCGGTGCAGCCGCAGCCGGGCGCGCGCTTCGACCGCATCGCCTATTCCGCCGCGCATGTGGTGGCCGACCCGCTGGCGGCCATCGACCCCTGGCTGCAATGCGCCGTCGACTGGGACGCCACCCTGGCCTACCGCCGCCACCTGTGGTCGCTGGGGCTGGGCGTGGCGGAGGCCATGGACACGGCCCAGCGCGGCATGGGCCTGGACTGGCCCACCTCGCTGGAGCTCATCCGCCGCTCCATCGACGCGGCGCGCGACGTGCCGGGCGCCTTCCTCGCCTCCGGCTGCGGCACCGACCACCTGGACCTGGCCGAGGTGCGCAGCGTGGACGACGTGATCCGCGGCTACGAGACGCAGATGGCCGCCATCGAAGGCCTGGGCGGCAAGCTGATCGTGATGGCCAGCCGCGCCCTGGCCCGCGTGGCGCAGAGCCCGGCCGACTACGAGCGCGTGTACGACCGCGTGCTGAGCCAGGCGAAGCAGCCGGTGGTGCTGCACTGGCTGGGCGACATGTTCGACCCGGCGCTGGCCGGCTACTGGGGCACCGCCGACGTGGACGCCGCCATGGACACGGCCCTGGGCATCATCGCCGCGCATCCGCACAAGGTGGACGGCATCAAGATCTCGCTGCTCGACAAGGACAAGGAGATCGCCATGCGCCGCCGGCTGCCGCCGGGCGTGCGCATGTACACCGGCGACGACTTCAACTATGCCGAGCTGATCGCCGGCGACGGCGCGGGCACCGAGCCCACGCACGGCAAGAGCGATGCGCTGCTGGGCATCTTCGACGCCATCGCGCCGGCGGCGAGCGCGGCGCTGGCCGCATTGGCGCAGGGCGACACGGCGCGCTTCCACGAGATCCTGGCGCCGACGGTGCCGCTGTCGCGCCACATCTTCCGGGCGCCCACGCGCTTCTACAAGACGGGCGTGGTGTTCATGGCCTGGCTCAACGGCCACCAGTCGCACTTCACGATGGTGGGCGGCCAGCAGAGCACGCGCTCGCTGCCGCACCTGGCCGAGCTGTTCCGCCTGGCCGACGCCGCGCACCTGCTGGCCGATCCGGACTTGGCGGTGCGGCGCATGAAGGCGCTGCTGGCCACGCACGGGGTGGAGGGCTGATGCGCGACCTGTCGCAGGACAGCCGCTGGCTGTCGATCAACACCGCCACCCTCCGCCGCCAGCGTGGCGCCGAGGTGCCGTTGGCGCGCATCATCGACCAGTGCGCCGAGCAGGGCGTCCGCGCCATCAGCCCCTGGCGCGACCAGGTGGCCGCGGCCGGCCTGGAGGCCGTGGGCAGACAGCTTCGGGCGCTGGACATGCAGCTGTCAGGCTACTGCCGCGGCGGCTTCTATCCCGCCGCCGATGCGGCCGGCCTGCGCGCCGCGCTGGACGACAACCGCCGCGCCATCGACGAGGCCAAGGCGCTGGATGCGCCCTGCCTGGTGCTGGTGGTCGGCGCCCTGCCCGGTGCGCTGGAAGGAAAGCCCGCCTACAAGAGCATCGCCCGCGCGCGCGGCGAGGTGCGCGACGGCATCGCCGCCTCCCTCGAGTACGCACGCAGCGTGGGCATGCCGCTGGCCATCGAGCCGCTGCATCCCATGCAGGCCGCCGACCGGGCCTGCATCAACACGCTCGAACATGCGCTGGACCTGTGCGACGAACTGGACCCCGACCGCACCGGCATGCTGGGTGTCGCCCTCGATGCCTATCACTGTTGGTGGGACCCGAAGCTCGAAGCCCAGACCGCCCGCGCCGGCCGCGAGCGCCTGCTGGCCTACCACGTGTGCGACTGGCTCACACCCACGCGCGACCTGCTCAACGACCGCGGGATGATGGGCGACGGCGTGATCGAGCTGCAGCAGCTGCGCGGTTGGGTCGAGGCCGCAGGCTATGCGGGGCACTGCGAGGTGGAGATCTTCTCCACGCAGGACTGGTGGCAGCGCGACGGGGAAGAGACGCTGCGCATCTGCATCGAGCGGCATCGCAGCGTGGTGTGAGGGGCTGTGCGCCGTTCTGCCCTCCGACAGGTCCAAGGAGAACGGATGGCGAGCCGCGTTACCCTCGCCCTCCGTGCCTTCCCTCTCCTTCCCTGATCCGGCCCGCCGCGGCCGGCGCGCCATCGGCTGCATGCTCGGCGCCATGGCCTGTTTCGTCGTCAACGACGCACTGAGCAAGTTCGTGAGTCAAGGGCTGCCGGCCGGGCAGCTGATCTTCCTGCGCGGGCTGATGGCCACGCTGCTGGTGCTGGCCGTGGCGGTGGTGCTGGGTGAGCACCGGCGCCTGGGCGCGCTGCGCCATCCGCGCGTGCTGCTGCGCGCCAGCGTGGATGCCTGCGCGACGGTGATGTACCTGCTCTCGCTGTTCCGCCTGCCACTGGGCAATGCCACCGCCATCAACCTCGCGGCACCGCTCTTCATGACGGTATTCGCCGCGATCTTCCTTCGCGAGCGGCCCGGCGCGGCGCGCTGGTGGGCCGTGGGGATCGGCTTCGTCGGCGTTCTGCTGGTGGTGCAGCCGCGCGGCGACGGCTTCAACGCCTGGGCGCTGCTGTGCCTCTCGGCCACGCTGTTCCATGCCACGCGCGACCTGCTCACGCGTGGGCTGGACCCGGCCATTCCCTCCATTGTGGTCACGCTCTCCACCGCATTGGCCGTCACGCTGCTGTCGGGCGCGCTGTCGGTGGCCGAGGGCTGGCAGCCGGCCACGGCCGGGCAGCTCGGGCTGCTGGCGCTGTCCTCCGCCTTCCTGGCCACCGCCTACTTCCTGCTGATCCAGTGCATGCGCCAGGGCGAGGTGTCGCTCACCGCGCCCTTCCGCTATTCGGCCCTGCTCTTCGCGGTGGGACTGGGCTATGCGGTCTGGGACGACGTGCCCAATGCCTGGGCCTGGGCCGGCATCGCGCTGCTGGTGGGCTCGGGCCTGCAGGTGATCCGCAGCGAGCGCAACCGCCAGCCGGTGCGCACGCTGGAGGCCCAGGCGGAATGAAGGCGACAGCAAGGCTATTGACCCGCTCCTAAAATCCGCCCGCGGCCACCTCCGGGTGGCCGCCAAGCGTTCTCAGGGCAGGGTGGAATTCCCTACCGGCGGTCATGGTGGAAGGCGACTTCCGCACGAGCCCGCGAGCGCCCGCCGCTGCAGTCTTGACGGGCCGTGGTAGCGGGGTCAGCAGATTTCGGTGCGATTCCGAAGCCGACGGTCACAGTCCGGATGAAAGAGAGCGCGAGATGCGGCCAGGCTCCTGGTCGCGTGCGGCGTCATGCCGCGCGCGGCTTGCGGGTCGGGCGCGGCTTTTCGTGCGTGTTCTCGATGCCCTGATTCAGGCCAACCCTTTGTTCAAAGGCAACACCATGAGTCAGCTCAACGACCTTCCCCTCCAGATCCTGCCCGCCTTGGGTGACCGGCGCATCGCGCTGGTCGAGGCCCAGTGGCATGCAGACATCGTCCACCAGGCGCGCGACGCCTTCCTCGCCGAGATGGAACGCCTGGGCGTGCCCGCCTCGCAGATCGACATCTTCGACGTTCCCGGCGCCTTCGAGATCCCGCTGCACGCCAAGCGGCTTGCCCGCAGCGGCCGCTATGCCGCCGTGGTGTGCTGCGCGCTGGTGGTCGACGGCGGCATCTACCGCCACGAGTTCGTGGCCAGCACGGTGGTCGAGTCGCTGATGCAGGTGCAGTTGGAGACCGAGGTGCCCATGATCTCGGCCGTGCTCACGCCGCACCACTTCCACGAGCACATCGAGCACCGCAAGTACTTCCACCGCCACTTCGCGGTCAAGGGCACCGAGGCGGCCGAGGCCTGCGTGAAGACCATCGCGGGGCTTTCGCGGCTGGACGCGCTGCTCGCCGCCTGAGGGCGCGCAGTCGCGGGGCGGCCTGGCGGCGGGCCGCCCGAGCCTTGCGTCGGCTCAGCGATCCGCCAGCGCCAGCACGGCCGCCCACTCGGCCGGCGTCACCGGCGTGATCGACAGCCGGTTGCCCTTGCGCAGCAGCAGCATGTCGGCGAGCGCCGGTTCGGCGCGCAGCTCGGGCAGGCCGAGCAGCCGCGTCTTGCGCACCGCCTGCACGTCCAGCAGCAGCCAGCGCGGCGCATCGGGCTTGGACGCCGCGTCGTGGTACGGCGAGGCCGCATCGAACTGCGTCGGGTCGGGCCGCACGCCCGAGGCCACGCGCGCGATGCCGGCCACGCCTGGCTGCGGGCAGCTGGAGTGATAGAAGAGCACACCGTCGCCGACCTGCATCGCATCGCGCATGAAGTTGCGCGCCTGGTAGTTGCGCACGCCCGTCCAGGGCACGGTCTGCGCGGGCGCGGCCAGGGCGTCGTCGATGGAGCATTCGTCGGGCTCCGACTTCATCAACCAGTAACGGGGACTCATGGCGGCATTGTCCGGGCTGGTGCCGGGCACAGGTTGACGACGTCTCACCTGCGCACCCTGGCCGGTCAGGGCGGCTCAGGACGGGCAGCCGGCAGCGGGCCGCCGCAAGAGGCGGATGCCGTCCGGCAGCCCGGGAATGCCGCGCCGCACCAGCAACTGGCCGTCGCTCCAGATCAGCCAGGGCCGCAGTTGGCCACCGACCGGCGGCGGCAGGCTCGCGCCGTCGATGCGGCCGCGCCATTGCACGGGCGTCCCGGCGCCGCGCGCGAAGGTGGCCTGGTACGCCAGCATCGACTGACGAAAGCTGAGCTGGAAGCCGCCCGGCGCGCACCATGCGCCGTCGACCGGTGCCGGCACGCGCCAGAGGAAGATGCGCTGCGTCCGTAGACGGCCGGGACTGCGGTCGAGCAGTTCCACGGTCTGCGTCTGCTCGGCCGGCCAGCCGGACAACCCGTCCGTGTCGGAGATCACCCGCGTGCCCGGCGCCAGACGCAGCAGCGCCGGGCGCAGCTGCTGCTGCGATTCGGGCGGCAGGTGCATCACGACGATGCTGGCACCGGTGAGGCGCGTGCGCAGGAGGTCCTCCTCCCGGAACACGACCCGGTCCGCCACGCCCGCCTGGGCCGCGCGCTGGCGGGCGCGGTTGAGCAGCTCGGGTTCGGTCTCGACGCCGGTGGCGCGTGCACCGGCCAGCGCCGCGGCCACGACCACGCGGCCTTCTGCCGTGCCCAGGTCGAGCAGATGGTCGTCGCTGCGCAGCGCGGCCATCCGGACGATGGCCTGAGCGAGCCGCTCGGCCGCCACCATCGATGCCGCGGCGGCTGCATCGCCCCGCGGCTGCGCCACGGCCGTGGGCACCGCAGCCGTCGCCGCAAGCCCAAGCAGCAGAAGCAGGAGAGGTCGGCAGCGCATCCGGCCAGTATGGTGGGAATAATTCCCGGATGCCAAGCAACGACACCACGATCTATCACAACCCCTCCTGCGGCACCTCGCGCAACACGCTGGCGATGCTGCGCGAACGGGGCGTCGAGCCCACCGTCGTCCAGTACCTGAAGACGCCGCCCGACCGCGAGACGCTGCGGCGCCTCTGCGCGGACAGCGGCCTCGGCGTGCGGGGAGTGCTGCGCGAGAAGGAGCCGCTGGCCGCCGAGCTTGGTCTGCTCGATCCGGACCGCAGCGATGAAGAGCGGCTGGACGCCATGCTGGCGCACCCCGTGCTCATCAACCGCCCGCTGGTGGTCACGCCCAAGGGCACGCGGCTGTGCCGGCCCAAGGAGGTGGTGCTGGAGATCCTCTGAGCGCCGTCGCCCGATGCCGGGCGAAAAGCGCGACAGCGACCGCGCGGCGGATCGGTCGGCGGCGGCCTGCAAGTCCTCGTCGTGTTCCTGCGGCCTGCACTGCCGACCCGTGGCGCGGGAAAGTCAGGCCGAAGCCGGCGTCAGCAGCTCGCGCCGCGCCCGGCGCACATTGAAAGCGCTGGCGATCAGCACGGCCTGCACCATCGCCAGCCCCAGGATCACGCTGGTGTACTGGCCGGCGTCCATCAGGCGGCCGAAGATCAGCGGCGCCACCGCCTGGCCGATGTCCAGGCCGGCATACACCACGCCATAGACCCGCCCGCTGGCATTCGCCGGCGTCGAACGCTTGACGATCAGGTCGCGCGAGGGGCCGGCAATGCCCGAGGCGAAGCCCATGGCACCGAACAACACCGGCACCACCGCCGGCGGAAAGTTCGCCAGGCCCAGCACCAGCGCCAGCGCTGCCGCGATGCCGAAGCCCACACCCACGATGCGCTCGCAGCGCGTCGGGTCCGAGGCCAGAAAGCCGCCCAGCACCATGCCCACCGAACTGGCCACCATGTAGACCGTCACGCAGATGGCGACCAGCGCCACCGGCACGGCGTGCAGCCGACCGGCGGCCTGCGGCGCGAAGGTCTGCACCACGCTGATGACCATGGCGTAGAAAAAGAAGAAGCCGAAGCACATCCACACCGCCGGGATGCGCAGGAAGGCGAAGGCGCCTTCGGTGCCCGGGCCCTGGCCCGTGGCCTTCTGCACCGCCTTGACGTCCAGCGCCAGCGCGGCCCGGCCGAACCACAGCACCACCAGCACCGTCAGGGCCAGAGCACCGGCGCTGGCCAGCGCCACGCGCCAGGAGAAGGCAATGGCCAGCGGCACGACGAAGGCCGGCGCCAGCGCCCAGCCCAGGCTGCCGGTGATGCCGTGCACGCTGTAGGCATGGCCCAGGCGGGTGGGCGCCACCTTGCGGTTGAACAGGGTGTAGTCGACCGGGTGGAACACGCCGTTGCCCACACCCGCCACCACGGCGCTCGCAACCAGGCCCCAGTAATTGGGCGCCATGGCATACCCGAAGGCCGCCAGGCCCAGGCAGCCCAGGCCCACGAAGAGCACCGGCCGCGGACCCAGCTTGTCGACGATGAAGCCCGAGCCCGCCTGCACCGCGCAGGAGGTGACGAAGAACACGGTCAGCACCGCGCCCAGCTCGGTGTAGCTCACGCCGAAGGCGTCCTTCAGCCAGGGGAAGAGCGGCGGCAGGATCAGCTGGCTGAAATGGCTGATGGCATGCGCCAGGCCCACCAGGCCGATGAGGGTGGCGTCGGAGCGAAGGGAGGAAGAGCCGCCCGGGGGCGACGCGGAAGCAGTGGTCATGGCAGCGGGCCGCGCGCCTCGGGGACGCAGCAGGCGGGTTTCTTGTCGTTGGAGGAAGCGGCTGCGTCACCCGACCCGGGCCCGCAGCGCCCCGTCATGGTAGGCGGCGAAAAACGGCAGAATGCCGATACCCTGCCAACCTCTGTCGAGAACATGCCAGACCTTGCACCGCCCGCCGAAGCGCCCGCCGCGCGGGCCCCTTTGCTGCCGCGGACGGCCTCCGCAGTACCGCGTGCGGCCCCGGCGCCATCGGCAGCCGCCCCCGCGCACAGCGTGGGCCCGCTCACGCCGCACCTCTACGCGCCCGATGCGTTGCGACCGCTGCGGGCCAAGGAACATTTCCTCTCGGCCGACACCCAGGTCGAGCCCCACACCCATCCCTGGCCACAGCTCACCTTCTCTACCCGCGGCGTGATCCGCCTTTCGACGCGGGATGGCAGCTACATCATCCCGCCCTCGCGTGCACTCTGGGTGCCGGCGGACGTGCCGCACAGCATCACGCTGGTGGAAGACGCCGAGTTGCGCACCGTCTACCTGCACCGCTGGCTGGGCCCGGACTGGGCGCGCTGCGAGGTGCTGGAGATCAGCCCGCTGCTGCGCGCCCTGATGCTGGCGCTGGACACCACGCCGGACGGCCTGCCGCCCGCCGACCCCGCGTCGCCGCAACGCGAGCGCTGGATCGCGCCGCTGCTGGTGGACGAACTGGAGCGCGCCCAGCAGATCCGCATCGACGTGCCGCTGCCGCAGGACAAGCGCCTGCGACAGCTGTGCGAGGCGGTGCTGCGCGCCCCCGACGACCGCGCCACGCTGGCCGAGCGCGCCCGCGGCATCGGCGCCAGCGAGCGCACCGTGGCGCGCCTGTTCCGCGACCAGTTGGGCATGAGCTGGCAGGCCTGGCGCCAGCAGGCGGTGCTGGCCCATGCGCTGCCGCTGCTGGCCCGCGGCATGGCCGTGAGCCAGGTGGCCACCGCCTGCGGCTATGCCACCGACAGTGCGTTCTGTGCCATGTTCAAGCAGGCGACGGGGAAGTCGCCGACGGCCTTCCAGCATCGGCGGCGCTGACTTCCGCGAAAGCCTCGATCAGGTACTCGACGCAGACCCGCACCTTGGCCGAGCTGGCCAGGCGCTCGGGATAGACGGCCCAGACGTTGGCCTCCTGCCGCCATTCGGGCAGCAGCTGCACCAGCTGACCGTCGGCCAGCAGCGGGGCCACATCCCATAGCGAGCGCAGCACCACGCCATGGCCGTCCACCGCCCACTGCACCGCCACTTCGCCATGGTTGGACGACAGCGGGCCGGTGACCTTCACCGCCTCCTCCTGCGCGCCGGCACGCAGCCGCCAGACGCCGAAGGGATGGTCGCGCTCCTTGATCACCAGGCAGTCGTGGCTGGCCAGGTCCTGCAGCGTGCGTGGCGGCTCGCGACGGGCCAGGTAGGCGGGCGCGGCGCACAGCACGCGGTGGTTGGACGCCAGCCGCCGGGCGATGAGGTGCGGCGCGATCTCGTCGCCCACGCGAACGTCCACGTCGTAGCCTTCGGCGGCGACGTCCACCAGCCGGTCCAGCACCTCGAGCCGCACCTGCAGGCCGGGATGGCGTCGCGCCATGGCCGACAGCATCGGCGCCACCACGCGGCGGCCGAAGCCGAAGCTGCTGCTGATGCGCAGCAGGCCCCGCGGCTCGCCGCGGGTGACGGCCACTTCCTGCATCAGCTGCTCCACATCGTCGAGCACGCGCTGCGCCCAGTGGAAGACACGCTCGCCCTGGTCGGTCACGCTCACCCGCCGCGTCGTGCGATGCAGCAAGCGCACGCCCAGCGTCTCTTCCAGCACGCGGATGCGCTTGCTGACATAGGCGGTCGAGACGCCCAGTTGCTCGGCCGCCGCCGCAAAGCTGGATTGGCGGGCCACGATGAGGAAGACGCGCAGGTCTTCGTTGGCAGGGATATTGCTCACGATTCGTGGCCAATGTCTTCACGGATGCAGGATTGTATGGATAGCGTGTGCAACGAGAATGCACGCCATCGCTTCCCTTCCCGCATCTGGAGACCCACCATGGCCGCAAGCACCCCAACCCGTCCCTTCCGCATCGCCGTCCTGCCCGGCGATGGCATCGGCAAGGAAGTCATGCCCGAAGGCCTGCGCGCCCTAGACGCCGCGGCCAAGCGCTTCGGCATCGCCATCGAGTACAGCCACTTCGAATGGGCTAGCTGCGACTACTACGCGGCGCACGGAAAGATGATGCCGGACGACTGGAAGGCTCAGCTCCAGGGCATGGACGCCCTCTTCTTCGGCGCCGTGGGCTGGCCGGCCACCGTTCCGGACCATGTGTCGCTGTGGGGCTCGCTGCTGAAGTTCCGCCGCGAGTTCGACCAGTACGTCAACCTGCGCCCGGTGCGCCTGTTCGAGGGCGTGCCCTGCCCGCTGGCCGGCCGCAAGCCCGGCGACATCGACTACTTCGTGGTGCGCGAGAACACCGAGGGCGAATACACCTCGCTGGGCGGCGTGATGTACGAGGGCACGGAGCGCGAGATGGTGATCCAGGAGTCGGTGTACTCCCGCGTCGGCGCGCAGCGGCTGCTCAAGTTCGCCTTCGAGCTGGCACAGTCGCGGCCGCGCAAGCACGTCACCCTGGCCACCAAGAGCAACGGCATCGCCATCAGCATGCCCTGGTGGGACAAGCAGGCCGACGAGGTGAAGAAGGCCTATCCGGAGGTGGCGCTGGACAAGCAGCACATCGACATCCTGTCCGCGCGCTTCGTGCTGCAGCCGGGCCGCTTCGACGTGGTGGCGGCCACCAACCTGTTCGGCGACATCCTGTCGGACCTGGGCCCGGCCACCACCGGCACCATCGGCCTGGCGCCCTCGGGCAACCTGAACCCGGACCGCACCTTCCCGTCGCTATTCGAGCCGGTGCACGGCTCGGCGCCGGATATCTACGGCAAGAACATCGCCAACCCGATCGCCATGATCTGGTCGGGCGCGATGATGCTGGACTTCCTCGGCCACGGCGAAGGCGCCTGCCGGCAGGCGCACGACGCCATCCTGGCGGCCATCGAGGCGGTGCTGCGCGAAGGACCGCGCACGCCGGACCTGGGCGGGCAGGCCAGCACGACGGAACTGGGCGAGGCGGTGGCGCGGCACATCGCCGGCTGACGGTGGGTCCCTCCCCCGCAAGGCGGGAGGGCAGGAATGCCGCAGCGATCCGGCCACGCGCGTGCGGGCCGGGCACTTTTCGCCGCGGTCACACTCCGTCCCTTCCGATGACAGCAGGACTTCCCCCTTCCCTTCCCCGCCGCGCCCGCATCCGTGGGTGGCGGCCCATCGCGGCCCTCGGTCTGGCCGCACTGGCCGGCTGCGGTAGCGTGCCTCGCACGCCCGCAAGCACGGCGAGCGCCGCGCCCAGTGCCACGGTCTCCCCCGCACCCGCCGCCAGCGGCGTCCCCGCCCCGATCCGCATCGGCATCGCCCTCGGCGGCGGGGCGGCCAAGGGCTTCGCGCACATCGGCGTGATCAAGATGCTGGAGGCCAACGGCCTCGCACCCGCCGTGGTGGCCGGCACCAGCGCAGGCAGCGTGGTCGGCGCCCTGTACGCCAGCGGCATGAACGCCTTCGAACTGCAGCAGAAGGCCGTCGCGCTCGACGAGGCCAGCATCCGCGACCTGCAGTTTTCGTCCGGCGGCCTGGTGCTGGGCCAGAAGCTGGAGGACTACGTTAACGCCCAGGTTCACAACAAGCCCCTGGAGCAGTTGGCCAAACCCTTCGTGGCCGTGGCCACGCGGCTGGAGGACGGCGAGCGCACCGTGTTCGCGCGCGGCAACACCGGGCAGGCGGTGCGCGCGTCCAGCAGCGTGCCGGGCGTATTCCAGCCCGTGGCCATCGGCAAATACCACTATGTCGACGGCGGCGTGGTCAGCCCGGTGCCCGTGGACGCGGCCCGGCAGTTGGGGGCCGACGTCGTGATCGCCGTCGACATCTCCAGCAAGGCCCGTGGCCGCACGCCGGGCGACCTGCTGGGCACCGTGGGCCAGTCCATCGCCATCATGGGCCAGAAGCTGGGTCACGCCGAGCTGGCCCGGGCGGACGTGACCATCCGGCCGGCCGTGCTGGACATCGGCGCCGCCGACTTCACCCAGCGGGCCAATGCCATCCTCGAAGGCGAGAAGGCGGCCCTGGCCGCCATGCCCCGCATCAAGGAGCGCGTGGCGCAGCTGCAGGCGCAGCGCGCCCAGGCCGCCCAGCAGGCACAGGCCCAGGCGGCGCAGGCCCGGCAGAAGAGCTGCCTGGAACAGCGCTCCAGCTGGCGCAAGCTGGCCAGCGCGGCCGGGCTCGACGACAGCTGCGCGGCGCCCTGAGCGCCCGCGCCGAGCAAGCGGCGCGCCCGACACCGGCATGACGCCGATCGGCAGGCCAGTGGGCGGACAATCGCGCGCCACCGTCGCCTGAGCACGGTGCCCGCTTCATGACTGCCCCTGCCGATCCCGACCTCCCCCACTCCCCGTCGCCAGCGTCCCCACCCGTGGGCCGGGCCCGGGCCCTGAAGCACTGGCTGCCTTTCCTGGACTGGCCCCGGCCCACGCGCGGCCTGCTGGTCAGCGAGGCGCTGGCCGGCCTTACCGTGGCGCTGATGGTGATCCCGCAGGGCGTGGCCTATGCGGCGCTGGCGGGCATGCCGCTGGTCACGGGCATCTATGCGGCCCTGCTGCCGGCGCTGATCGCGGTGCTGTTCAGCTCGTCGGCGCGGCTGTCGGTGGGGCCCACCGCCCTGACCAGCCTCCTGGTGGGCGCGACGCTGGCGCCCATGGCCGTGCCGGGCAGCGCCGAATGGGTGTCGCTGGCGGTGTGGCTCACCCTGCTGTCGGGCGCGATGCAGATCCTGCTGGGCGCGGCGCGTTTCGGCTGGCTGCTGCGGCTCGTCAATTCCCCGGTGCTGATGGGCTTCACCCAGGGTGCGGCGGTGCTGATCACGCTGTCGCAACTGCCGGCGCTGCTGGGCTACACCGGCCGCACGCCGCTACAGGTCATTCAGGGCCCGCCGCCGGACTTCATCGCCATCGGTTTCGGCCTGGGCAGCATGGCGCTGCTGTTCTTCGGCAAGCGCTTGTCGCCGCGCATGCCGACCACCATGCTGCTGGTGGCCGGCACCGCCCTGATCAGTGCGCTGCTGGGCTATGCGCTGGGCGGCGGCGCCGTGGTCGGCCAGTTGCCAGGCGGTCTGCCCGACTTCTACCTGCCGCAGGCGCTGGGCTGGCACACGCTGGGCACGCTGCTGCTGCCGGCCTTCCTGATCACGCTGGTGAGCTTTCTGGAGACGGCCTCCAGCGCCAAAGTGGACAACGCCCGCGCCGGCAGGCTCTGGAACGAGAACCAGGACCTGATCGGCCAGGGCCTGGCCAAGGTGGCCTCGGGCCTCACCGGCAGCTTTCCGACCAGCTCGTCCTTCTCGCGCTCGGCCATCACGCTGTATGCGGGCGCGCAGACGCAGTGGGCCACGCTGTTCAACGTGGCGGTGGTGGCCGTGGCGCTGCTGTGGGCCATGCCGCTGCTCTACCACGTGCCGCAGGCGGTGCTGGCGGCCATCGTCGCCACAGCAACCATCGGGCTGCTCAAGCCGCGTTCCTTCTTGCAGCTGTGGCGCATCTCGCGCATCGAGGCCGGCATCGCCTTCGGCACCTTCGTGCTGACCGTCGCGACGGCGCCCTCGATCTACTGGGGCGTGCTGGGCGGGCTGCTGGCGGCGCTGTCGCACTACATGTACCGGCATCTGCATCCGCGCATCATCGAGGTGGGGCTGCACGCGGACGGCAGCCTGCGCGACCGCCACCTGTGGCACCTGCCGCCGCTGGCGCCGGACCTCTACGCGCTGCGCATGGACGCGGAACTGGATTTCGCCTCAGCCAGCACGCTGGAGCGCCACATCACCGAGGCACTGGCCAGGCATCCGGACCTGCGCCACGTGTGCCTGTTCGCGCAGCCCGTCAACCGCGTGGACCTGACCGGCGCCGAGGTGTTCGGCAACATCCGGCGGCTGCTGGAGGGGCGCGGCGTGATGCTGCACCTGTCGGGCCTGAAGCTCCCCGCGCAGCAGGTGCTGGACCGTGCAGGGCTGCTGGCGCCGGGGCCGCTGTTCGCGCAGTACCGGACGGACGGCGAGGCGCTGGCGGCACTGGCCCGTCCATGACCTCCATGCCACGCCCTCGCGGCAGGCACTGACTGCCGCTCTCCCGCACAGCAGCGGGTCACCGAAGTCCTGCGACCAGCTTCAGCCCCAGCCCGACCAGCGCCATGCCCCCCAGCCGGGTCGCGACGGTGCGGGCGGCAGGACGCCTGGCGAAACGCCGCGCCACCTCGCGGCCCATGACCACCAGCAGGCCCTGCCAGAGCAGGCTCAGCAGCGTCACGTGCAGCATCATGAGGGGCAGCGTGACCGCCGAAGCGCCGGGCGCGATGAAGAGCGGGAAGAAGGCCACGAAGAAGAGCATCACCTTGGGATTGGCCAGGCTGATCGCGAAGGCGCGCCATGCATAGGCGCGCGGGCTGCGGGGCGCGTCGGGCGCGGCGGTCGCCGCGGAAGCGGTGGACCGCAGCATGCCCCAGCCCATCCACAGCAGATAGCCGGCGCCCAGCCACTGCAGCGCCCCGAAGAGCGCCGGGCTGGCCTGCAACAGCGCCGCGAGCCCCAGCGCGGCGGCGGCCATGAACAGCGCGTCGCCCGCCAGCGTGCCGCCCACGCAGGCCATGCCGGCCCGCACGCCGCCGCGCGCCGTGGCGTCGAGGATGGCGACGGTGCCCGCACCGGGAACGGCCTGGAAGATCAGGATGGCGATGAGGAAGCTGCCGTAGTTCTGGATGTCGGCCATGGGAATCTCCGCGTTGGGACGACAAGGATCATCCGAGGCCGGCAGCCGCTTTCCCAGCCAATATTTACGGCGACAGATTTGATTTCCGGCTCTTTTTCCGGCCCAATTTACCGATGGCCAGAACACCCACCGAACCGCTCGACGACACCGCCTGGCGGCTGCTCGGCGCCCTGCAACAGGAGGGCCGCGCGCCGCTGAAGAGCCTGGCCGAGCAGGCGGGCCTTTCCGTCGCCGCCACGGCGGAACGGCTAAGACGTCTGCAGGAATCCGGCGTGGTGCGCCGCATCGGCGCCGAGCTGGAGCCGGCGCTCGCCGGCTACCCGGTCAAGGCGATGGTGGGCATCACGGTCCATCAGCCGGGCAAGAAGGCCTTCCTGGAGCGGCTGCGCACCGCCGCCGAAGTCCTGGAATGCCATCACGTGGCGGGCGCCGACTCCTACCTGATGACGGTGGTCGCGCCCAGCCTGCCCGAGCTCGAACGCTTCCTGGGCACGATCAACGGCTATGGCGAGACGCGGACCTCGATCGTGTTCTCCACGCCCATCGAACGCCGCGGCTTGGTGCCGGTGGGCAGCCGGCGCGCGTGACCGATCCGCGGCGCGCGAACCACGACGGCGTCCCTGCCGAGAGGCCGCCTGCGAAAGCTACGAGACGGCGCCCTGGAGACCCCGGGCCACGTCGGGCCAAGCCAGCCGCACCCGCAGTTCCTGCTTGAGCCGCCGGTTTCGCAGTCGCCGCGACTCGCTCATGAAGCTCATCTGCATGGGCGACAGCTGCGCGGCCGCTTCGGCACGCGACAGCCTCGGCGGCCGCGGCAGGCCGAAGAGGTCGGCCGCCAGGTCGAAGTACTCGCCCATGCGCAGCTGCGTGTCGTCGCTCGCGTGGTAGATACGCTGCGGCCGGCCCCGGAAGAGCGCGGCGATGCAGGCGCGCGCCAGGTCGTCGGCATGGATGTGGTTCGTGTAGACATCGTCTTCCACCCGCAGAGCCGGCGTGCCGCGCAGCAGGCGCTCGCGCGGCGTGCCCGCGGGCCGGTCGGGCGCGTAGATGCCCGGGATGCGCAGGATGCTGGCCCCCAGGCCGCGCGCGCCGGCCTCGCGCACCGCACGCTCCGCATCGACGCGACGTCGGCCGCGCGCGGTGGCCGGCGCGACCGGGCGGGTCTCGTCGATCCAGTCGCCGCCGCAATCGCCATACACACCAGTGGTGGAGCCGTAGACCAGCACGTCCGGCGCGGCCACCGCGCCGCCGCGGGCCAGCGCTTGCAGCAGCGCACGGGTGCGAGGGTCGCGGTCGTCACCCGCCCCCGACTCGCGCGGCGGCGGGGCCAAATGGAGCACGCGGGGCGCAAGCCCAGCCAGGCGGCGCAGCGTGGCAGGCCGGTCCAGGTCGCCCACCAGCGGAACAGCGCCGGCCGCGCGCAGCGCGGGCACCCGTTCGGGCGATGACGTCAACGCCAGAACCCGCATCCGCCCGCCGAGCTGGCGCAGCACCCGCTGGCCCACATCGCCGCAACCGACGACGAGCAGCCGCATGCGGCGGAAGCGCGCCGGCAGCGCACCGAGGGGAAGACGGTTTGAAGGCAAAATCGAACGCTTTCCGCAGTCTTGACCGGCCGCGCCCGCCCCACGCGGCGCCAGCGCCGGCACAACCCCCGAAGAATACCCACCCATGTCCGACACCGTGTTCTCCGTGAGCGTGGAGCCCAGTGGCCGCCGCTTCGACGCCGAGGCCGGCGAATCCATCCTGTCCGCCGGCATCCGCCAGGGCATCGGCCTGCCCTACGGCTGCAAGGACGGCGCCTGCGGCTCCTGCAAGTGCAAGAAGCTCTCCGGCGAAGTGACGATGGAGCCCTACCAGTCCAAGGCCCTCAGCGCCGAGGAGGCCGCTGCCGGCTACATCCTGACCTGCCGCGCCCATGCCACCAGCGACGTGGTGCTCGAATCGCGCCAGGTGGTCGATGCCGACGCCTTCCCCATCCGCAAGATGCCTGTGCGCGTGCAGACGCTGGTGCGCCTGTCGCACGACGTGATGCAGCTGCGCCTGCAGCTGCCGGCCGGCGAGCCGATGAAGTTCCATGCCGGCCAGTACGTCGAGTTCCTGCTGCGCGACGGCGCGCGGCGCAGCTACTCGATGGCCAATGCGCCGCACACGCTGTCCGAGCCGGGCACCGGCATCGAACTGCACATCCGCCACATGCCCGGCGGCAAGTTCACCGACCATGTATTCGGCGCGATGAAGGAGAAGGAGATCCTGCGCGTCGAAGGCCCCTACGGCAGCTTCTTCCTGCGCGAGGACAGCACCAAGCCCATCGTGCTGCTGGCTTCCGGCACCGGCTTCGCGCCCATCAAGGCGCTGATCGAGCACATGAAGTTCAAGCGCATCGAGCGGCCCGCCACGCTGTACTGGGGCGGCCGCCGGCCGCAGGACCTGTACATGGACGGCTGGATCCGCGAGCAGCTGGCCGAGATGCCCCAGCTGCGCTACGTGCCGGTGGTGAGCAACGCCGTGCCCGAGGACAACTGGACCGGCCGCACCGGCTTCGTCCACCAGGCGGTGCTCGAGGACACGCCCGACCTCTCCGGCCACCAGGTGTATGCCTGTGGCGCGCCGGTGGTCGTGCAGTCGGCGCAGCGCGACTATGTGGCCCAGGGCGGATTGCCCGAAGAGGAATTCTTCGCCGACGCCTTCACCTCCGAGGCCGACAAGGCCGCGCCCTGAGCGCCTGCTCCGCCGCATGCCGCGCCTGCCGTCGACCGACGGCGCGCGGCCTTCCGATCCCAAGACAACCAGAGACACCATGACCCGCCCGATCACCCGACGCCCCGTGCTCTCCCTGCTGGCCGCCAGCGCCGCCCTGCCCTTCGTGGCGCGCGCCGACAGCCGGCCGATCCGCCTGGTCGTGCCCTATGCCGCCGGCGGCCCCATCGACGTCACGGCCCGCGCGCTGGCCGAACGTGCCAAGGACGCATTCGGCGGCCCGATCATCATCGACAACAAGCCGGGTGCGGGCGGCAACATCGGCGCCGACATGGTGGCCAAGGCGCAGCCCGACGGCCTGACCATCGGCATCGCCGCCACGGCGACGAACGCGGTCAATCCCTGGCTCTACAGCCGCATGCCCTACAACGCGGCCACCGACTTCGCGCCCATCAGCCAGATGGTGCGGGTGCCCAACGTGCTGGTGATGAATGCCGAGACGGCGCAGCGCCTGAAGATCAACAGCCTCAAGGACCTGATCGCCTACGCCAAGGCCAACCCGGCCAAGCTGAACTACGGCAGCGGCGGCAACGGCAGCGCCGGCCACCTGGCGGGCGAGATGTTCAAGAAGGCGGCCGGCATCTTCGCCGTGCACATCCCCTACAACGGCGGCAACCCCGCGCAGCTGGCGCTGCTCAGCGGCCAGGTCGACTTCAACTTCGACAACCTGGCCACGGCCGCACCCAACATCCGGGGCGGCAAACTCAAGGCACTGGCCGTGACCACGCTGCAGCGCAGTCCCTTCCTTCCGGACGTGCCACCGGTGGCGGACACGCTCAAGGGCTTTTCCATCGACACCTGGTGGGGCCTGGTGGCGCCGGCGGGCACACCGCGCGACGTAATCGACCGGCTGAACCAGGCCTTTGTCGGCGCGCTCAACGCGCCCGAGACCAAAACCCGCTTCGCTGCCCTCTTCGCCGAGCCGGTGCCCACGACGCCCGAGCAGTTCGGCGCCTTCATGAAGAGCGAGCTGGCCAAGTACGAACAGGTGGTCAAGGCAACGGGCGCGAAGGTGGACTGAGCGCCTGACGCCGCCCCGGCGGTGCCCCCAAAGCAGAACGGGCCGGCGAAAGCGCGGCCCGTTTCTTTTTCCTGGCTGTGGCGGCCCCACAGGGCCGCCTGCCACGTCACTCGCCCAGGTAGGCCGCGCGCACCTTCGGATCGTTCAGCATGACCTTGGCATCGCCGTTCATGGTGATCAGGCCCGACTCCATCACGTAGCCACGGTCGGCAATCTGTAGCGCGCGGCTGGCGTTCTGCTCCACCAGCAGCACCGTGACGCCCTGGTCGTAGACCTGCTTGACCACCTCGAAGATCTTGTCGCACATGATGGGCGACAGGCCCATGGTGGGCTCGTCCAGCAGCAGCACCTTGGGACGCGCCATCAGCGCACGGCCCATGGCCAGCATCTGCTGCTCGCCGCCGGACATGGTGCCCGCCAGTTGCGTGGCGCGCTCCTTCAGCCGTGGGAAGGTGGTGAAGACGCGGTCGATGTCCTGCGCGATGCCGGCCTTGTCGTTG
The DNA here is from genome assembly GCF_003350475.1 of Pseudacidovorax intermedius. Classification (GTDB taxonomy): domain Bacteria; phylum Pseudomonadota; class Gammaproteobacteria; order Burkholderiales; family Burkholderiaceae_C; genus Xenophilus; species Xenophilus intermedius. Next base: position 499,744 of record NZ_QQAV01000002.1, on the reverse strand, counting down.
CGCGTGTAGGCGCCGATCTGCAGGTTCTCGGTGATCGTCATGCGCGTGAACACGCCGCGGCCTTCCGGCACCATCACCAGGCCTTCCTTGACCAGGTCCCAGGCGCCACGGCCCTTGATGGACTTGCCCATGAACTCGATCTCGCCAGCCAGCGCCGGCAGCGTGCCGGTGATGGCCTTCATGGTGGTGGTCTTGCCGGCGCCGTTGGAGCCGATCAGCGACACCAGCTCGCCCTCGCGCACCTCGAAGTCCACGCCCTTGACGGCCTGGATGCCGCCGTACGCGACCTTCAGGCCGCTCACTTTCAACAGAGTCTGTGCCATGCGCGACCTTTCAGTGTCCACCGGTGCCGAGGTAGGCCTCGATCACCTTCTCGTTCTTCTGCACCTCGGCCGGCGTGCCTTCGGCGATCTGCTTACCGTAGTCGAGCACCGTGACGCGGTCGCACAGGCCCATGATCAGCTTCACGTCGTGCTCGATGATGAGCACCGTGCGGTTGTCCTTGCGGATGCGGTCGATCAGCTCGCGCAACTGCACCTTCTCGGTGGCGTTCATGCCGGCGGCGGGTTCGTCCAGTGCGATCAACTGCGGGTCGGTAGCCAGGGCACGGGCGATCTCGAGCCGACGCTGGTCGCCGTAGCTCAGCGTGCGGGCCTTGAAATCGGCGTACTTGCCCACGCCCACATAGTCGAGCAGCTCGCGTGCGCGATCGGCGATGGCCCGCTCTTCGGCCTTGAAGCCCGAGGTGCGGAAGATGGCGCCGAACACGCCCGAATGCGTGCGCACGTGGCGGCCGACCATCACGTTCTCCAGCGCCGTCATCTCGGCGAAGAGACGGATGTTCTGGAAGGTGCGCGCGATGCCGGCCTTGGCCACTTCGTGCACGGCCGTGGGCTGGTAGGGCTTGCCGGCCAGCTCGAAGCTGCCGCTGTCCGGCGTGTACAGCCCGGTGATGACGTTGAAGAAGGTGGTCTTGCCCGCGCCGTTGGGGCCGATCAGGCCATAGACCTGGCCGCGCTCGATGCGGATGCCCACGTCCGACAGGGCCTGAAGCCCGCCGAAACGCTTGGAGATGCCCTTCACGTGAAGGATGGTGTCTGCCATGAGAGTGTTCCTTCCTTCGGCTCAGGGGTTGATGGACATGGGCCGGTTGGCACCGCCGGGCACCTCTTCGGCCGGCGTGTCGATGCCGGGCGTGACGGCCTGGGTCGAGCCAGCAATCGGATCGGGAGCACGCGGCGTGGTCTTGAGCGACTTGCCATGCTCCGGCGACGGCCACAGGCCGCGCGGACGCACCAACATGATCAGGATCATGGCCAGCGCGATGAAGAGCTGGCGCAGGATGGAGGCATCCAGCCGGCCATCGGTCATGTCCTGCAGCGGACCGGCCACATAGCGCAGCACCTCGGGCAGCGCCGCCAGCAGCACTGCACCCAGGATCACGCCGGGCAGGTGGCCGATGCCGCCGAGCACCACCATCGAGACGATCATCACCGACTCCATCAGGCTGAAGGACTCGGGCGAGACGAAGCCCTGGAAGGCCGCGAACATGGCGCCCGAGACGCCGCCGAAGCTCGCCCCCATGCCGAAGGCCAGCAGCTTCATGTTGCGGGTGTTGATGCCCATGGCCTTGGCGGCGATCTCGTCCTCGCGGATCGCCATCCAGCCACGGCCCACGCGCGAGTTCTGCAGGCGGTGCGACAGGATGACGGTGAAGATGACCAGCACCAGGAATAGGTAGTAGTACAGCGACACCGAAGAGATGGTGTAGTCGCCGATCTTCAGCGGCCGGCCCAGGTTCAGGCCGAAGATCCGGATGGGATCGATGCTGCTGATGCCCTTGGGACCGTTGGTGATGTTGTAGGGATGGTCCAGCGTGTTCATGAACACGCGAATGATTTCGCCGAAACCCAGGGTCACGATGGCCAGGTAGTCGCCGCGCAGTTTGAGCGTGGGCGCACCCAGCAATGCGCCGAAGATGCCGGCCAGCACCAGCGCCGCCGGTATGACCAGGATCAGCGAGGTGTGGAACCCGTTCGGGAACATGGCCTGCAGCGCCGGGAAGGAATCGGTCAACTGCGTGGAGCCGAGCAGCGCATACAGGTACGCGCCGATGGCGAAGAAGGCGACGTAGCCCAGGTCCAGCAGGCCGGCGTAGCCGACCACGATGTTCAGGCCCAGCGCCAGCATCACATACAGCAGCGCGATGTCGACGATGCGCACCCAGGCATTGCCCTGCGTCTGCAGCAGCAGCGGGAAGGCCAGCAGCGCGACGGCGGCGATCAGGAAGACGACGAGGTTCTTGGAATTCTTCATGGAGCCTCCTTGGCCGTCAGGCCCGGTCCGCCACGCGCTCGCCGAGCAGGCCGGACGGCCGCACGGTCAGCGTGATGATCAGAATGATGAAGGCGAAGATGTCGCTGTGCTGGCTGCCCAGCACGCCGCCCGTGACGTCGGACAGGTAACCCGCGCCCACGGCCTCGATCACGCCGAGCAGCAGGCCGCCCACCACGGCACCGGCCAGGTTTCCGATGCCGCCGAACACGGCGGCGGTGAAGGCCTTGAGGCCGGGGATGAAGCCCATGGCGTGCTGCGCGATGCCGTAGTTGGAGGCATACATGACACCCGCGATGGCCGCCAGCACGGCGCCGATGATGAAGGTGGCCGAGATGACCGTGTCCGGCCGGATGCCCATAAGCGCAGCCACGCGCGGGTTCTCGGCGGTGGCCCGCATGGCGCGGCCGAGCCGCGTGTAGTTGACCAGCCAGGTCAGCACCGCCAGCGAGATCGCGGTGACCACCAGGATCATGATCTGCGTCGGCGAGATGGCCGCACCCGCGATGTGCACCGAGTCGCTGGGCAGCAGCGTCGGATAGGCCTTGTTGGTGGGGCGCCAGATGATCATGGCCAGCGTCTGCAACAGGATCGACATGCCGATGGCCGTGATCAGCGGGGCCAATTTGGGACTGTTGCGCAGCGGCCGGTAGGCGACTTTCTCGATGGTGAAATTGAGGGTGGCCGCCACCACGCAGGCGATCAGGGTGGCCAGGATCAGGATGATCCAGCCGGGGGTGCCCGGCATGGCCGACTGCATCCAGCCGATGATGGTCCAGCTGGTCAATGCGCCGACCATGAGGACCTCGCCGTGGGCGAAATTGATGAGGTTGATGATGCCGTACACCATGGTGTAGCCGAGGGCTATCAGGGCGTACATGCTGCCGAGAACCAGACCGTTGATGATCTGCTGCAGCAATATTTCCATAAAGAGAGGTCCCTTTTGTTATGCGTCCCGGTGAGGACGCCTTCTGCCAAGCCGGAGCACCGGATTGGCGCCGTGGTTCAGGTAGCAAAAAACCCGCCAGCATGGGTGGAAGGCGGGTCTAAGTGGGCGGGATTTTAGACACGCGGCCGCGCTACTCTGGTGCGCGGCAGCTGGGGGTTTCCCGCAGCGGCGTGAAGGGGTCGGCGCTTTAGCGGATACGTTGAAAGACGGGCTCAGTCTTCGCCGGCCTGCGCGTCGAGCCGGCGCAGATGCGCCAACTTCTCGGCAATCTTGGTTTCCAGGCCGCGGGGCACCGGCTGATACCAGCGCGGTTCGGGCATGCCCTGAGGCAGGTAGGTCTCGCCGGCTGCATAGCCTTCGGGCTCGTCGTGCGCATAACGGTAGGCCTTGCCATGGCCCAGCGATTTCATCAGCTTGGTGGGCGCGTTGCGCAGATGAATGGGCACTTCGCGCGACTTGTCCTGTCGCACGAAGGCCCGCGCCTGGTTGTAGGCGTTGTAGCCGGCGTTGCTCTTGGGCGCGACGGCGAGATAGATCACTGCCTGAGCCAGCGCAAGATCACCCTCGGGCGAACCAAGCCGCTCGAAAGTGGTGGCGGCATCGTTGGCGATCTGCATGGCGCGCGGGTCCGCAAGGCCGATGTCCTCCCAGGCCATGCGGACGATACGCCGCGAAAGGTAGCGTGCATCGGCACCGCCATCGAGCATGCGCGTGAGCCAGTACAGCGCCGCATCGGGATGGGAGCCGCGCACCGACTTGTGCAGGGCGGAGATCTGGTCGTAGAAGTTGTCGCCGCCCTTGTCGAAGCGGCGCGCGTTGAGCGTGAGCGCGCTCTGCAGGAAGTCGGGCGTCACTTCCTGCACGTCCGCGGCACGCGCCGCCGTGTCCGTCTGCTCCAGCAGGTTGAGCATGCGGCGCGCATCGCCGTCGGCATAGCCCACCAGCGTGTCGACCGCGGCATCGCTCAAAGCCAGGTGGGTCAGTACCTTCTCCTGCGCACGGCGCACCAGTTGACAGAGCTCATCCTCGCTCAAGGACTGCAGGGTGTAGACCTGGGCCCGCGACAGCAGCGCGGAGTTGACCTCGAAGGACGGGTTCTCGGTGGTGGCGCCGACGAAGGTGACCAGCCCCGATTCGACGAAGGGCAGCAGGCCGTCCTGCTGGCTCTTGTTGAAGCGGTGGATCTCGTCGACGAAGAGGATGGTCTTGCGGCCCAGCGCCAGGTGCTGCTCGGCCCGCTCCATGGCGGCGCGGATGTCCTTGACGCCCGAGAACACGGCCGACAGCGCAATGAACTCGTAGCCGAAAGCCTTGGCCGTGAGGCGCGCCAGCGTGGTCTTGCCCACGCCGGGCGGACCCCACAGGATCATGGAATGCGGCTTGCCCGATTCGAAGGCCAGCCTGAGCGGCCGGCCGGGACCGATCAGGTGGCTCTGGCCGATGACCTCGTCGAGGCTGGCCGGGCGCAGGGCCTCGGCAAGGGGCGCCGCAGGCGAAGGGGGATCAAACAGGTCGGCCATGCGCCGATTGTCCGGCCGTCAGCGCGGCCTCACTGCCGGACGACGTCGGCACCCGCGGGAGGCTTGAACTGGAAGGTGCCCGCGGACATCGACGGATTGACCTGCACGTTGGAGAAGCGCAGCACCGAGCGCTGGCCGAAGGCGTCCAGGATGTCGAGGGCTGCCAGCGCATCGCCCTGAAAGCCGATCTCCACACTCTGCAGTTGCGCGTCGCGCGACTTGGGCGTGGCCTTGACCCATTGCAGACCGTCACGGGCTGGCGCATCGGCCAGGGTGAAGTCGGACTCCAGTGCCCGCAAGTCGGCGGCCGAGGCGATCAGCGCCGCCGGCGTGGAACCCAGCGCCTGGGCCTGCGGGCGCTGTGTCACCTGGTTGAGGTCGGCGTCGTAGAGCCAGAGCGTCTTGCCGTCGGCCACGATGGTCTGCGCAAAGGGCTTGCGGTACTCGAAGCGGAATTGGCCTGGGCGCTGGAATTCGAAGGTGCCGGCGGACGTCTTCGCGCGCATGGGCTGACCGTCCTTGGGGGGCGCACTGACCGTCTGTGTGAAGTCAGCCTTTCCAGAACGCGCTGTCTTCAGAAAGGCGCCCAGGCTGTCGAGTCCACCCGCCCAGGCGCCGCATACCGCAACCCCAAGCACCCATCCCACCATCAACTTCCGCATTCCGGTCCTTTCATTCGCTGCGCGCCGGCACGAGGATCTCACGCTGCCCGGCGCCGCTCATCGCGCTCACCAAGCCGGCGTTTTCCATGTCCTCGACCAGCCGCGCCGCGCGGTTGTAGCCAATCTTGAGGTGGCGCTGCACCAGCGAAATGCTGGCCTTGCGGTGCTTGAGGACGACCTCGACCGCCTGGTCGTACATCGGATCCTTTTCGCCACCGGCGTCGCCGCCCTCACCCATCGGACCGTCCTCGCCATCCACAGTTCCGCCTTCGAGCACGCCCTCGATGTAGTCGGGCTCGCCCTGGCTCTTGAGGTAGGCCACCACGCGGTGCACCTCGTCGTCGCTGACGAAGGCACCGTGCACGCGGATCGGCAGACCGGTGCCGCTCGGCATGTAGAGCATGTCGCCCATGCCCAGCAACGCCTCGGCGCCCATCTGGTCCAGGATGGTCCGGCTGTCGATCTTGCTGCTGACCTGGAACGCGATGCGTGTAGGAATGTTGGCCTTGATGAGGCCGGTGATCACGTCGACGCTGGGGCGCTGCGTGGCCAGGATCAGGTGGATGCCGGCCGCCCGCGCCTTCTGCGCGAGACGAGCGATCAGCTCTTCGATCTTCTTGCCGACCACCATCATCAGGTCGGCCAGCTCGTCGATGACGACGACGATGTGCGGCTCGCGGCGCAGCGGCTCCGGATCGTCCGGCGTCAGGCTGAAGGGGTTGTAGATGAACTCCTCGCGCGCCTTGGCCTCATCGATCTTGGCGTTGTAGCCCGCGAGATTGCGCACGCCCAGCTTGGACATGAGCTTGTAGCGCCGCTCCATCTCGGCCACGCACCAGTTGAGGCCGTGGGCCGCCTGCTTCATGTCGGTGACCACCGGCGCCAGCAGGTGCGGGATGCCTTCGTAGACCGACATCTCCAGCATCTTGGGGTCGATCATGAGCACGCGCACATCGCTCGCTTCGGCTTTGTAGAGCAGCGACAGGATCATCGCGTTGATGCCCACCGACTTGCCCGAGCCCGTGGTACCGGCCACCAGCACGTGCGGCATCTTGGCCAGGTCGGCCACCACCGGGTTGCCGATGATGTCCTTGCCCAGGCCGATGGTCAGCATGGACTTGGCCTCGTGATAGACCTGCGAGCCCAGGATCTCCGACAGCCGGATCGACTGCCGCTTGGCGTTGGGCAGTTCCAGCGCCATGTAGTTCTTGCCCGGAATCGTCTCTATCACCCGGATGGAGACCAGCGACAGCGAGCGCGCCAGGTCCTTGGCCAGGTTGACGATCTGCGAGCCCTTCACGCCAGTGGCGGGCTCGATCTCGTAGCGCGTGATGACCGGGCCCGGCGAAGCCAGCACCACGCGCACCTCGACGCCGAAGTCCTTGAGCTTCTTCTCGATCAGGCGCGAGGTCATCTCCAGCGTATCGGGCGACACCGTCTCCTGACGGCCGGCGGCCGCATCGAGCAGGTCCACCTGCGGCAGCTTGCTGTCGGGCAGTTCCTTGAAGAGCGGCTTCTGGCGCTCCTTGACCACGCGCTCGCTCTTGGGCACATCGGCCACGGCGGGCTCGATCTGCACGGGTGCGGCCTTCTCGCGCCGGCGCGGCGCGGGCGGTGGCACGTCGTCGAATGCAGGCTCCCTGTCGTCGGGGGGCAACGGCGCATCGCGGTCGTGGGCCGCCACCTCTTCACGTTCGCGGCGCGCCTTTCGGCCCATGGCCAGGTCCTGCGCGAGTTCGCGCTTTTCGCGACCCCGCTCGAAGAGCGAATAGAGGCGTGCGCCGATCGCCTCGGCCACCTGGGCCCAGGAGAAGCGAAAGACGAGGGCCGAGCCGATCACACCTGCCGCAATGGCCACCAACGCGGAGCCGGTGAACCCCAACCAGCGCACACCGGCCGGCCCCACGAGGTAACCCAGCACACCGCCGCCGTGCCCGGGCAGCCGGAACTCCAGGCGATAGAGCCGCGACCATTCCAGCATGGCGCTGGCCACCAGCAGCAGCACCAATCCAAGCCAGGACATGAGCCGGCTGCGGTTCAGGCGCGGCAGTTCGGGCTCGCCCTGCGGCCGGCCACCGCGCAGCCACTGCGCGAGGGACGACAGCCAGACGCGCACCGACGCCGCGAATGCCCACCAGATCGAATAACCGGCCAGGTAGTAGCTCGCGTCGGCCAGCCACGCCCCCACCGCGCCGCCCCAGTTCTTGACGACGCCGCCTGTGCCGGACGTGGACCACGCCGCATCGGACGGCGTGTAACTGAGCATCGCGAGCAGCCAGAACAGCATGAGGGCAAAGGCCGCGACGAGCGAGATTTCATGCGCGAAGCGCAAGGCGCGCTGGCGCACGGGCGGTACTTCTGGCGCCGCCGTGTTGTGAAGTGTGTGCAAGGAATAGGTCATGGACGCAGACACGCACGGCCATGCCGCGCGCAATGCGCAAGCCTAAACCATCTTGGGCTGGCCACACCGCGGGCAGGCTGCGGGGCGGGCGCGTAAGCGCATCGCCGCGCGTCCGGATGCCGCGGACTCAGCCCAGCGCAGACAGGCGGTCCTTGACCAGCATCGAGCCATCGGGCTGCGTCTGCACGAAGCCGCGCTCCTCCAGGTCCTTCATGACGCGGCTGACCATCTCGCGGGACGCGCCGACCATCTTGGCCAGGTCCTGGCGCGAAATCCGCTCCCGCACCACGAAGTTGCCGGCGCCGTCCTCGGTGACGAAATCCATCAGCGCACGCGCCACGCGGCCGTAGACATCCATCAGTGCCAGCGACTCGATCTTCCGATCCGCATGGCGTAGGCGCCGGACCAACCCGCGCATGATGTTGTAGGACATCGAGGAACTGTCCGGCAGGCAACGCGAGAACGCCTCGCGGCCGAGGACGAGCACGTCCGTCTGGACGTCGGCGCGCACCGTGGCCGAATGCGGCTCGTCGTCGATGAGGCTCATCTCGCCGATGTAGTCGCCGGACTGAAGGGTTGCCAGGATCACCTCTCGACCGCGGCTGTCCGCACTGAGCACCCGGGCACGGCCGGCCAGGATGATGTACAGGGCATTCGTCTTCTTGCCCTGTTCCACGATGAGTTCGCCGCGCTTGAAGCGCCGCTTGACGATCGCATCGGCGATGTTGGCCGCCTGAGAAGGCGTGAGCGCGGCAAAGAGCGGCACCCGGCGAAGCAGTTCCAGGTTCGAAAGCATCGACATCTATTTCCTCCCTGTGCCGCGCCCTTCGAGGGACGCAGCATCAATAAATACAATCACGCACATAAGAAGAGCGCTCCGCATGCATTGAACCTGAACAGGATACTGACGTCCCACCGGTGACCCAATGTACACGCGGTCCCCCGTTCACCATTCAGGCTCGCAGTTTATGACCACTCCCCTGCATACACAGGTACTCATTTTGGGCTCCGGCCCCGCCGGCTACACCGCCGCCATCTACGCAGCCCGCGCCAACCTCAAGCCGCTTCTCGTTACGGGCCTCGCCCAGGGTGGGCAGCTGATGACCACCACCGAAGTCGACAACTGGCCCGCGGATGTGCACGGCGTTCAAGGTCCGGAGTTAATGCAGCGCTTTCTGGAGCATGCCGAGCGCTTCAACACGCAAATCGTTTTCGACCACATCAACCAGGTCGACCTGAGCAAGCGCCCGTTCACGCTGACGGGCGACAGCGGGACCTACACCTGCGATGCGCTGATCATCGCCACCGGCGCTTCGGCCAAATACCTGGGCCTGCCGTCGGAAGAGAAGTTCATGGGCCGCGGCGTCTCGGCCTGCGCCACGTGCGATGGCTTCTTCTACCGCGAGCAGGATGTCTGCGTGATCGGCGGCGGCAATACAGCCGTCGAAGAGGCCCTGTACCTGTCCAACATCGCCCGGCAGGTGACGTTGGTCCACCGCCGCGACAAGTTCCGCGCAGAACCCATCCTCATCGACAAGGTTCACGAGAAGGTCAAGGAGGGCAGGATCGTGCTCGAACTGCACAGCGAACTCGACGAGGTGCTGGGCGACGACAGTGGCGTCACCGGCATCCGGCTGCGCAACGTGCAGTCCGGCGACAAGAAGCAGCTCGACCTCAAGGGCTGCTTCATCGCCATCGGCCACCATCCCAATACCGACCTGTTCCAGGGCCAGATCGAGCTCAAGGACAACTACATCGTCACCCGCTCCGGCCTGAATGGCTTTGCCACCATGACCAGCGTGCCCGGTGTCTTCGCCGCAGGCGACGTGCAGGACCATGTCTACAGGCAAGCCATCACCAGCGCTGGCACTGGCTGCATGGCTGCGCTGGATGCGCAACGGTTCCTGGAACAGCAGGAAACCACCTCCTGAAGGAGTGTGAAAAGAGGTGGGGCTGCTGAGACAACTTGAAGCCGCAGACCCTTACGGCGCAGCCCTACCGCGCGATGCTTCGTGCGCTCTCGAAAGCCCGGGCACTGGACCGTGGACAACACTCCCCCATCCTTCCTATAATCGCGGGCTTTGCCGCTTATGCGCCCCGGCGTGCGAGCGGCATCCGGGCCACCGCCACCCGTTTTCTGGCGAGGTCAAGCCGATCCACCCCACGGTCTGTGCGTCACGCGCAGACCGCAGCGTCTGGTGACGGCTGTTCATGAAAGAGTGTCCTCATGGCACGCGTATGTGAAGTCACGGGCAAGGGCCCGATGGTCGGGAACAACGTTTCCCACGCCAACAACAAAACCAAGCGCCGGTTCATGCCGAACCTGCAATACCGTCGTTTCTGGGTTGAGAGCGAAAACCGCTGGGTGCGTCTGCGCGTCTCCAGCGCCGCCCTGCGCCTGATCGACAAGAACGGCATCGACGCCGTGCTCGCAGACATGCGCGCACGCGGCCAAGCCTGAGCTGAAAGGAGCACACCATGGCAACGAGCAAAGGCGGACGCGAAAAGATCAAGCTGGAGTCCACCGCGGGCACCGGCCACTTCTACACCACCAGCAAGAACAAGAAGACGACGCCTGAAAAGATGTTGATCATGAAGTTCGATCCCAAGGCGCGCAAGCACGTCGAATACAAGGAAGTGAAGCTGAAGTAATTCAGCCCACGCCTTCTTCAAAGAACCCGCTGTGATCCAGCGGGTTTTTTGTTGCCTGCGTCGCAGCGGCGCGCGGTGGGCACCAGCAGGATTTGCCCCCGGCCCTTGCGCCTCCGCCCAGTGCGCAAGCCTTCGTCCACACAGCAAAAAACCGGCACAAAGCCGGTTTTTGGGATACCCGACGCCAGGGCGTCGAGCAAAGCGCGGGACTCAGATCACACGTGCGCCGCGCGCAGACGGATCGAGAAATCCTGAAGGGCCTTGATGCCGCTGGCCTCGGCGCGGTGACACCAAGCGGCCAGGTCAGCTGCCAGTTGCTCGCGCGACTGGGAGGTGTTCATCCACATCTGGCGCAGTTCTTCGCGCATCGTGACCATCTTGTCCAGCACCGGATGGGCAGCGCGGGCCTCGGCGAGCTTGGGACGGGCGGCGGCCGGCACCTTGTCGTCATCGCGGTGCAGCCAGCGGCGGGCCGCCTTGAGCACCGACAGGTCGGCGCCACGGGCCTGCAATTGCGACAACTCCTGCTTGCAGGTACGGCGCATCTCGCGGGCATAGCCGGCCATCACTTCGTAGCGGTTGGCAATGACGGCCTCGAGGGTCTTCTCGTCGGCCACCGGGCGAACCTCGCCCATGCGCAGCTTCGGTGGCACCTTCTTGACCTTGGCCCAGCCCAGCTTCTGCATCAGCATGATGTAGCCCCAGGCGATGTCGAACTCGTACTTCTTGACCGAGAACTTCGCGGCGGTGGGATAGGTGTGGTGGTTGTTGTGCAGCTCTTCGCCGCCGATCACGATGCCCCAGGGCACCAGGTTGGTGCTGGCGTCCTGCGCCTCGAAGTTGCGATAACCCCAGTAGTGGCCCAGGCCGTTGACGACGCCGGCCGCCCAGAAGGGAATCCACAACATCTGGATGGCCCAGATGGTGGCGCCGATGCCACCGAAGAGCGCCAGGTTGAGGATCAGCATGAGGCCAACGCCCTGCCAGCCGAAGCGGCTGTACAGGTTGCGCTCGATCCAGTCATCGGGCGTACCGTGGCCAAACTTGGTGATGGTCTCGTTGTTCTTCGCCTCGGCGCGGTATAGCTCGGCGCCGCGCCACATGACGGTGTCGATGCCGCGGGTCTGCGGGCTGTGCGGGTCTTCCTCGGTCTCGCACTTGGCGTGGTGCTTGCGGTGGATGGCGACCCATTCCTTGGTCACCATGCCCGTGCCGACCCACAGCCAAAAGCGGAAGAAATGGGAGGGAATGGGCCCCAGGTCCATGGAGCGGTGGGCCTGCGTGCGGTGCAGGAAGATGGTCACCGCGAGGATGGTGATGTGCGTCGTGGCGAGCGTGTACAGCACGATCTGCCACCAGGACAGATCCCACAGGCCATGGGCAAGCCAGTCGAGGGCCGAGCTCAGAACGGCGGAATCGAAAATCATCAAGTTGGGTACTCCACACGGACGGACGGGGTCGTCCTGTCAGAACAGTCCGACAATTTTAGTGTGCCGGGCTTGAAATCCACCCCGTTTTTCGTGTAACGGCGTTGAATCCCTGGGGATTGGACGCCGTGCTCTAGCGCCGGTTCCACGCGGCGGCGAAAAAACCGTCGGTGGCGTGGCGGTGAGGCCACAGGCGCAGGTAGCGCGTGCCGCTCTCGCCGCCGGCGCACAGCGCGGCGGCGCCCTCCACCTTCTGGGCGATCAGCAGGTCGACGGCCTCCAGCGGCAGGAAATCGGGATGCGCGGCGCCGAAGGCTTCGGCGATGGCTTCGTTTTCCTCCGGCAGCACACTGCAGGTGGCATAGACGAGGCGCCCGCCCGGCTTCACAAGCCGTGCGGCGCTGGCAAGGATGGTGGTCTGCTTGGCTACCAGTTCCTGCACTGCCTCGGGCGACTGGCGCCACTTCAGGTCCGGATTGCGGCGCAGTGTGCCCAGCCCCGAGCAGGGGGCATCGACCAGCACGCGGTCGATCTTGCCGGCCAGCCGCTTGATGCGGTCGTCCCGCTCGTGGGCAATGGCAGCCGGATGCACGTTCGACAGGCCGCTGCGCGCCAGCCGCGGCTTGAGCGCGTCCAGCCGGTGGGCGGAGGTGTCGAAGGCATAAAGCCGGCCGGTGCTGCGCATGGCCGCTCCCAGCGCCAGGGTCTTGCCGCCGGCACCGGCGCAGAAATCGACCACCATCTCGCCGCGACGCGCCTCGACCAAGAGCGTCAGCAGTTGGGAGCCCTCGTCCTGCACCTCGATGGCGCCGCGCTCGAAGGCGGGCAGGCGGTTGACGGCCGGCTTGCCGTCGATGCGCAGGCCCCAGGGAGAGAACGGCGTCGCCTTGGCGGCGATGCCGGCGGCTTTGAGTTCGCGCTGCACCTCCTCGCGCTTGGCGCTTAGGGTGTTGACCCGCAGATCCAGCGGCGCCGGCTGCTGCAGCGCATCGGCCAGAGCCATGAAATCGGTGTCGCCCAGTTGGACGCGCAGCCGCTGGGCCAGCCAGTCGGGCAGGTTGTGGCGGTGCTGCGCCATCAGCTCGGAAGGTGCGACGGCGTCGCAGGCGTCCAGCCAGCGCTTTTCGGCGTCGCTCAGCACGGTCTTGAGGAAGTCGCGCGAGCCATGGAAGCCCAGGATGGCCAGGCGCCGCTCGCGCGCGCCGCTGCCGGAGCGGGCCAGGTGCTCGAACAGCAGCTTCTTGCGCAGGATGGTGTAGACGGTCTCGGCGAGCGTCGCGCGCTCGCGGGGACCGAGCGACCGGTGCTCACGGAAATAGCGAGAGACGATGGCGTCGGCCGGATGATCGAATCGGAGCACGCGGCCGGTGAGTTCGGCGCAGGCTTCCAACAGGGCTTGGGGATGCATGGGGGGCGATTGTCGCCGCCCACTCCGCCCAGAGACTCAGCGCGCCGCGAGCCAGCCCTCGATGGCCTCGGGATAGAGCCGGTGCTCCTGGCTCAGCACCCGGGCCGCCAGCGCCTCGGGCGCGTCGCCGGCCAGCACCGGCACCACGGCCTGGGCCAGGATCGGGCCATGGTCGAGTTCAGCCGTCACCAGGTGCACCGTGGCACCGGCGACCTGGCAACCGGCCTCGATGGCGCGCCGATGCGTGTGCAGGCCCGGGAAGGCCGGCAGCAGCGATGGATGGATATTGACCAGCCGGCCTTCGTACCGCGCCACGAAGCCCGGTGTGAGGATGCGCATGAAGCCGGCCAGCACCACCAGCACGGGCTGCCAGCGGTCGATGGTGTCGGCCAGCGCGGCGTCGAAGGCCTCGCGGCTGTCGAAGCCGCGGTGGTCGACGACGGCGGCCTCCAGGCCCAGTTCGCGGCCCAGTTCCAGGCCGCCCGCATCGGGCTTGTTGCTGACGACGGCTGCCACGCGCACGCCGAAGCGCTCGGCCCAGCGGCGCGCCTGCGCCGCCCGCGCGATGGCCGCCATGTTGGAGCCGCCGCCGGAGACGAGGATGACGATGTTGCCGCTCATCGGCGACCTTTCGCGCCGGCATCGGCGGCCGCGCGGCGTCGACGGCTGGACGCTGCGGCGGAGACTGGCACCCGGTTGAAAACCCCGGCGCCGCGTAGAAGGGAACTCTGCATACTGGCGCGGGATTATCCGTGTGTCGCACGGCGGACTCGGCCTTGCGAACGAGCGTGCTAAAAATCCCGCTTCTCTGGAGACAACCCCCATGGATCTGGCATTCACCCCTGAAGAACAGGCGTTCCGCGAAGAGGTCCGCGCCTGGGTGGCGGACAACCTGCCCCAAGACATCGCCCACAAGGTCAACGAAGGCCTGGAGCTTTCCAAGGAAGACCACCAGCGCTGGGCAAGGATCCTCGGCAAGAAGGGCTGGCTGGGCTACGGCTGGCCCAAGCAGTTCGGCGGCCCCGGCTGGACGGCCGTGCAGAAGCACTTGTTCGAGGAAGAGACCGCCCGCGCCGGCGCGCCGCGCGTGATTCCCTTCGGCCCGGTGATGGTGGCGCCGGTCATCATGGCCTTCGGCTCGCGCGAGCAGCAGGAGCGCTTCCTGCCCGGCATTGCCAGCGGCGAAGTCTGGTGGAGCCAGGGCTACAGCGAACCCGGCTCCGGCTCCGACCTGGCCTCGCTGCGCACCCGCGCAGAGCGCCGCGGCGACAAGTACATCATCAACGGCCAGAAGACCTGGACCACCCTGGGCCAGCATGGCGACTGGATGTTCAACCTCGTGCGCACCAGCACCGAGGGCAAGCCGCAGACCGGCATCAGCTTCATCGTGCTGGACATGAAGTCGCCCGGCGTGAGCGTGCGGCCGATCCGCCTGCTCGACGGCGGCTACGAGGTCAACGACGTGTTCTTCGACAACGTCGAAGTGCCGGCCGATCAGCTCATCGGCGAGGAGAACAAGGGCTGGACCTATGCCAAGCACCTGCTCAGCCACGAGCGCACCAACATCGCCGACGTCAACCGCGCCAAGCGCGAGCTGGAGCGCGTCAAGCGCATCGCCAAGGCTGAGGGCGTGTACGACGACCAGCGCTTCCGCGATGAGATCGCCAAGCTGGAGGTCGACATCGTGGCGCTCGAAATGCTGGTGCTGCGCGTGCTCTCGGCCGAGAAGTCCGGCAAGAACTCGCTGGACATCGCCGGTCTGCTCAAGATCAAGGGCAGCGAGATCCAGCAGCGCTATTCCGAGCTGATGATGCTGGCGGGCGGCCCCTTCTCGCTGCCGCTGATCCGCGAAGCCATGGCGGCCGGCTGGCAGGGCGACTTCCCTGGCGGCCATGCGTCGCTGGCGCCGCTGGCCTCCACCTACTTCAACTACCGCAAGACCACGATCTACGGCGGCTCGAACGAAGTGCAACGCAACATCGTGGCCCAGACGGTGCTGGGCTGACAGGAGGCAGACATGGATTTCGATTTCACTGAAGACCAGCAGCAACTGCGCGACGCCGTCGGCCGCTGGGTCGAGAAAGCCTACGACTTCGACCGCCGCCGCGGCATCGAGAAGGACGGCGGCTTCTCCCGCGCCGCCTGGACCGAGTTGTCCGAGCTGGGCCTGGGCGGCCTGTACATCCCCGAGGACGACGGCGGCCTGGGCATGGGCCCGGTCGAGGCCATGGTCGTGATGGAAGAGCTGGGCCGCGGCATCGTGCTGGAGCCGCTGGCGCAGTCCTTCATCAGCGGCTCGGTGCTGGCCCGCCATGCCGGCGAAGCGGTGCGTGGCGAATGGCTGCCGGCCGTCGCCAGCGGCGAGAAGCTGGTCGTGCTGGCCTATCAGGAGCGTGGCGCGCGCTATCGCCTGGACCGCTGCGAGACCCAGGCCACGAAGTCTGGCGACGGCTACACCATCAGCGGCACCAAGAGCCTGGTGCCGGCCGGCGACCAAGCCGCGGCCTACCTGGTGCCGGCACAACTGGAAGGGCGCATCGCCCTCTTCCTGGTGCCGCGTGCCGAGGGCAGCGTCAAGGCCTCGGGCTATGCCACGCAGGACGGCAGCCGCGCAGCGGAAGTCGTCTTCACCCAGGCCCCCGCGCAGCTCCTGGCGGCCGATGGCCTGCCGGTGCTGGAAGAGGCGGTGGACATCGGCATCGCTACAACCTGCGCCGAAGGCGTGGGCGTGATGGACAAGACGCTGGCGTTGACGGTGGACTACCTCAACACCCGCAAGCAGTTCGGCGTGACCATCGGCAGCTTCCAGGCCCTGCGCCACCGCGTGGCCGACATGAAGATGCAGCTGGAGCTGGCCCGCTCGATGAGCTACTACGCCACGCTCAAGCTGGGTGCGCCCGCCGCCGAACGCCGCCAGGCCCTGGCCCGCGCCAAGTACCAGCTCGGCGTGTCGATGCGCTTCGTCGGCCAGGCGTCGGTGCAGCTTCACGGCGGCATCGGCGTGACGGACGAGTACATGGGCAGCCACTACTTCCGCAAGCTGACGCAGATGGAGATGGTGTTCGGCGACACGCTGCATCACCTCGGCGAGGTGTCGGCGCGCATGGAAGACAGCGCAGGGGTTTTCGCCTGAGCGTGGGCGCGTCCACGTCATGACACCGCAGGCCTGCCGGCATACGCTGGCGGGCCTTTGTTCTTTCTGGCGGATTGGCCGTGCGGCTCGCCGCCCTTCTTCCTTCTTGCCAGGAGCTTCGGGATGATCCGACGCCGCACCTTGTTGATGACCGCCCCCGCCAGCCTGGCGCTGGCCGCCTGCGCCACGCCGGGCACCGCCCCCCGCCGCGACACGCCTGTCGTCTTCATGCATGGCAACGGCGACTCGGCCGCGCTGTGGCAGACCACCCTCTGGCGCTTCGAATCCAACGGCTGGGCCCGTGAGCAGCTGTTCGCCCTCGACCAGCCCATGCCCCTGGCCCGCGACGACGATGCCGTGGCCCAGCGGGGCCGCAGTTCCACGGCCGAATCGATGGCCTTCCTGAGTGCGGAGGTCGACCGTGTGCTGCGCCAGACAGGCGCACCCAAGGTCGTGCTGATCGGCAATTCGCGCGGTGGCAACACGATCCGCAACTACGTGCAAAACGGCGGTGGCGCGGCCAAGGTCAGCCATGTCGCGCTGGGCGGCAATCCGGCCCACGGCATCTGGGCCATTCCCGGCTGGCGCGAGGGCAGCGAGTTCTCCGGCCTGTCGCCCTTCATGCGCCAGCTGAACGCGCCCAAGGGCCCGGGCGGCGACGAGGTGACGCCCGGCCCGCGCTGGCTCACGCTGCGCTCCGACGGCAACGACAAGTACGCCCAGCCGGACGGCCTGTGGATCGGCGCGCCGGGCAAGCCTACGAACATCACGGCCGACGGGCCGGCCCTGCGCGGCGCCACCAACATCGTGCTGCCGGGCGCGGACCACCGCGAGGTGTCGTTCTCGCCAGCGGCCTTCGACGCCACCTGGCGCTTCCTGACGGGCGATGCGCCGGGCGCCGCAGCTGTCGCCCCCGAGCCGCGGATCGTGCTCGACGGCCGCGTCACCGGCCTGGGCCTGAATCCGGCCGACCCGGCCAGCGGCGATTTCGTCAACAACCTGCCGCTGGCCGGCGCGCAGGTCAGCGTCTATGAGACCGATCCGGCCAGCGGCGAGCGCCGCGGCGCGCCGGCCTGGCGCAAGACGGTGGGCACAGACGGCCGCTGGGGGCCGTTCCCGGCACGCACTGGCGCCAGCTACGAATTCGAGATCGTGGCGCCCGGCTACGCCACCACGCACATCTACCGCAGCCCCTTCCCGCGCTCCAGCGACGTGATCCACCTGCGGCCCGAGCGTTTGGCTGCAGCTGACCGGCAGGCAGGTGCGGTGGTCGTGTTCAGCCGGCCACGCGGCTATTTCGACGCCCAGCGCGACCGCATGCGCTTCGATGGCCAGACGCAGCTGCCCGGCGTTCCGCCGCGCGGCGCGGGCGTGGCGAGTTCGCGGCTGCGCCTCGCAGCCGGGCCGGCACGCGCGGTGGAAGGCGAATTCAATGACGAGCGAATCGTCGGGCGAAGCTGGCCGGTGGCCGAGGGGCACCTGAGCCTGCTGGAGCTGACCTACTGACCACCCGCCGACGGCCTGGCAGAACCCTCATTGAAGGCCCGGCCCGGTCCCGGGCGACCCCCACCGACGGAGGACGGAAACGTGACGAACACCGACGAGCCCATCCTGCTGGAATCGCGTGACGCCCGCGGCGTGGTCACGCTCACCCTCAACCGGCCGGCCGCCTTCAACGCGCTGTCCGTCGCGCTGATCGATGCGCTGCATGCGGCCTGCGAGCGGCTGGCGCTGGACGCCGAGCTGCGCGCCGTCGTCATCGCTGCCAACGGCCGGGCGTTCTGCGCCGGCCACGACCTGCGCGAGATGCAGACACCGCCCTCGCAGCCGGCTTACCAGGCGCTGTTCGACCGTTGCGGCGCCATGATGCTCGCGCTGCATCGCCTGCCGGTGCCGGTCATTGCGCGCGTCCATGGCCTGGCGACGGCCGCCGGCTGCCAGCTCGTCGCGCTGTGCGATCTGGCCGTGGCCGCCGACAGCGCCAGCTTCGCCACCAGCGGCATCAATGTCGGCCTGTTCTGCGCAACGCCCAGCGTGACGCTGTCGCGCAATCTGCCGCGCAAGAAGGCTTTCGAGCTGCTGGTGACGGGCGACTTCATCGATGCGCGGACCGCCCTGGCCCAGGGCCTGGTCAACCGCGTGGTGCCGGACCCGGCGCTGGACGACGAGGTGGAGGCGCTCGTGGCCAGCATCGTCGCCAAGCCCCGCATTGCGCTGGAAATGGGCAAGGCCCTCTTCTACCGCCAGCTGGAGACGGGGCTGGAAGCCGCGCTGCACGACGCCGCGCGCACCATGGCCTGCAACATGGCCGATGCGACCGCGCAGGAGGGCGTGCAGGCCTTCATCGAAAAACGGGCGCCGTCCTGGCGCCCGTGAAGCTTCTGTCGACCCGCGCCGCTAGCCGTGCAACCGCGAGCTCGACGGCAGGTGCGCAGACAGGAACTCCATCTGGTCCGCCAGGATGCGACGGTTGCGCAGGATGAAGTCCTCCCACAGGCTGGGCACGTAGGGCGTGTAGAGCAGCGGCATGTGCGCCTGCTCCGGCGTGCGGTTGCCCTTGCGGTGGTTGCAGGCCCGGCAGGCCGTCACCACGTTCATCCAGTGGTCCACGCCGTTCTGCGCAAAGGGCACGATGTGCTCGCGCGTCAGGTCGTCCTCGTGGAAATGATCGCCGCAGTAGGCGCAGACATTGCGGTCCCGGGCGAAGAGCTTGCTGTTGGTAAGGCCCGGCCGCAGGCTGAAGGGGCTGATGCGCGGCACGCCGCGGGTGCCGATGATGCTGCTGACGGCGATCTGCGACTGCTCGCCCGTCATCGCGTTGTGGCCGCCGCGGAACAGGGCCACCTGTTCGCCGGCCTCCCAGCGAACCTCGCCGGCCGCGTAATGGATCACCGCCTGCTCGAGCGAGATCCACGACTGGGGCAGCCCTTGGGCCGACAGCTTCAATACCTTCACCACAAACGCCTCCTCGTCGAACGAAGAAAACACAGGGAACGTACGCCACGCAGAACCGTCCGCACCGCCGGCCAAGACCGCCAGGGCGGCCCGGCAGTGCCGGAAAGCGACACAATATAACCGGCATTCATGACAGCCCGTTCACGCCCGGAGGATTCCCGAGCGCACGCGGCCAGCTATCAAAACCATAACAGGACCATGCAGATCTTCCGCGGATTCCGCCATCCGGGCGTAGCGCCTGCCAGCGCCGTGACCATCGGCAACTTCGATGGCGTGCACCGCGGTCACCAGGCCATGTTGGGTCTGCTGCAGACCGAGGCCCGCCACCGCGGGCTGCCGAGCTGCGTGCTCACCTTCGAGCCGCACCCGCGCGACTACTTCGCTGGCGTCGCCAAGCGTCCGGAACTGGCGCCCGCACGCATCGCCACCTTGCGCGACAAGCTGAGCGAGCTGCAGGCTTGCGGCGTGGCCCAGACTGTGGTGCTGCCCTTCGATGCCCAACTCGCCAGCCAGTCGCCCGCGCAGTTCATCGACGAGGTGCTGGTGCGCGGCCTGGGCGCGCGCTATGTGCTGGTGGGCGACGACTTCCGGTTCGGCGCCAAGCGCGCGGGCGACTTCGCCATGCTGCACGCGGCGGGCGCTGCGCGCGGCTTCGACGTCGCACGGATGAACAGCTACGAGGTCTCCTACCCGGCTGCGCCCGGCAGTGGCGAAGGGCCGCGGGCGCTGCGCGTCTCCAGCTCGGCCGTGCGCGAGGCGCTGACCGCCGGTCGCATGGACGACGCCGCCGCGCTGCTCGGCCGGCCCTATGCCATCTCGGGCCACGTGGTGCACGGCCGCAAGCTGGGCCGGGCGCTGGGCGCCAGCGCACCGGGCGGCACGGACGGCTTCCGCACCCTCAACCTGCGCTTCAAGCACTGGAAGCCCGCCGCCAGCGGCATCTTCGTGGTGCGGGTGCATGGTCTGGGCGGCCGGCCCCTGCCGGGCGTGGCCAACCTGGGCGTACGGCCGTCACTCGACCCGAACGACGTCAACGGCGGCCGCGTGCTGCTGGAGACGCATTGCCTCGAATGGCCGGCCAGCCTGGGCCCGGAGGGGGCCTACGGTAAAATCGTGCGCGTGGAACTGTTGCACAAACTGCACGACGAGCTGCGCTACACCAGCCTGGAAGCCCTGACCGCGGGCATCGCCCAGGACCTGGCCGACGCACGCGCGTATTTCGCCGCCGGCAGCGCCGGCGCGGCGGGCAGCAGCCACGCGGAAACGCGGCGCCAGACCACGCGCGACCGAATTTAACCGGCACGCCCGCCGTGCCGGCGCCCCACCGACAAGCTCGGGGCGAGCGGCCTGACCTCCTCCCCTCCCGCGCGGGCCTACGCCGCCAGCGGGCCGAGCCTGTCGAAGCCTTCCCCCTCCGCCCCCATGTCCGACGCTGCCGATTCCTCCGCGACCCCCGACTACCGCGCCACCCTGAACCTGCCCGACACGCCCTTCCCCATGCGCGGCGACCTGCCCAAGCGCGAGCCGGGCTGGGTCAAGGCCTGGAACGACGAGGGCCTGTACAAGCGCCTGCGCGTGGCCCGCGCCGGACGCCCCAAGTTCATCCTGCACGATGGCCCGCCCTACGCCAACGGCCAGATCCACATGGGCCACGCGGTGAACAAGATCCTCAAGGACATGATCACCAAGGCGCGCCAACTCGAAGGCTATGACGCGCTCTACGTGCCCGGCTGGGACTGCCACGGCCTGCCGATCGAGAACGCCATCGAGAAGAAGCACGGCCGCAACCTCAGCCGCGACGAGATGCAGGCCAAGAGCCGCGCCTACGCCACCGAGCAGATCGCGCAGCAGATGAGCGACTTCCAGCGCCTGGGCGTGCTGGGCGAATGGGACCATCCCTACAAGACGATGGACTTCGCCAACGAAGCAGGCGAGATCCGTGCCTTCAAGAAGGTCATCGAGCGCGGCTTCGTCTACCGCGGCCTGAAGCCCGTGTACTGGTGCTTCGACTGCGGCTCGTCGCTGGCCGAGTTCGAGATCGAGTACGCCGACAAGAAGAGCCAGACGCTGGACGTCGCCTTCAAGGCCCATGACCGCGCAAAGCTGGCCGCCGCCTTCGGCCTGCCGGCCATCGACAAGGATGCCTTCGCCGTCATCTGGACCACCACGGCCTGGACCATCCCGGCCAACCAGGCGCTCAACCTCAATCCCGAGCTGACCTACGCGCTGGTCGACACCGACCGCGGCCTGCTGATCGTGGCCGACACGCTGGTCGAGAGCTGCTTGAACCGCTACGCCCTGGACGGCAAGGTCGTCGCCATCGCCCCCGGCCGCGCGCTGGGCGGCCTGGAGTTCGAGCATCCGCTGTACGACGTGCACGAGGGCTACCGCCGCGTCTCGCCGGTGTACCTGGCCGACTACGCCACCGCTACGGACGGCACGGGCCTTGTCCACTCCTCGCCCGCCTACGGCCTGGACGACTTCCAGTCCTGCATCGCGCACGGCATGGCCTACGACGACATCCTCAATCCGGTGCAGGGCAACGGCGTGTACGAAGCGGACTTCCCCCTCTTCGGCGGCCAGCACATCTGGAAAGCGGTGCCGCACATCATCGAGGCGCTGCGCGAAGCCGGCCGGCTGATGGCCACCGAGACCATCACCCACAGCTACCCGCACTGCTGGCGCCACAAGACGCCGGTGATCTACCGCGCTGCCGCCCAGTGGTTCATCCGCATGGACGAGGGAGAGGGTGTGTTCACCCTGCCCGGCGCCAAGCCGGCCAAGACGCTGCGGCAGATCGCGCTGGAGGCCATCGAGGACACCAGCTTCTATCCCGAGAACGGCAAGGCCCGGCTGCACGACATGATCGCGCACCGGCCCGACTGGTGCATCTCGCGCCAGCGCAGCTGGGGCGTGCCGATCCCCTTCTTCCTGCACAAGCTCACGGGCGAGCTGCATCCGCGCACCATGGAGATCCTGGACCAGGCGGCGGAGATCGTGGAGCGCGGCGGCATCGAGGCCTGGAGCCGCGTGACCACCGAAGAGATCCTGGGTGCGGAGGACGCGCCGCATTACACCAAGAGCAGCGACATCCTGGAGGTGTGGTTCGACTCCGGCTCCACCTTCTTCCATGTGCTGCGCGGCACGCACCCCACGGTGCACCACGACCAGGGCCCCGAGGCCGACCTGTACCTCGAAGGCCATGACCAGCACCGCGGCTGGTTCCACAGTTCGCTGCTGCTGGCCTGCGCGCTGGAAGGCCGCGCGCCCTACCGCGGCCTGCTGACCCATGGCTTCACCGTGGACAGTCAAGGCCGCAAGATGAGCAAGTCGCTGGGCAACGGCATCGATCCGCAGGAGATCACCAAGAAGCTGGGCGCCGAGATCATCCGCCTGTGGGTGGCCGCCTCCGACTATTCGGGCGACATCGCGGGCGACGACAAGATCCTGGCCCGCGTGGTCGACGCCTACCGCCGCATCCGCAACACGCTGCGCTTCCTGCTGGCCAACACCAGCGACTTCGACCCGGCCAAGGACGCGGTGCCGCTGGCCGATCTGTTCGAGATCGACCGCTGGGCGCTGTCGCGGGCAGCGCAGTTCCAGGCCGAGGTGCTGGGCCACTACAAGGTCTACGAATTCCATCCGGTGGTGGCCAAGCTGCAGGTCTTCTGTTCGGAAGACCTGGGCGCCTTCTACCTGGACGTGCTGAAGGACCGGCTCTACACCACGCAGCCCGGCTCGCTGGCGCGCCGCAGCGCGCAGACGGCGCTGTGGCACATCACCCAGGCCATGCTGCGCTGGATGGCGCCCTTCCTGAGCTTCACGGCCGAGGAGGCGTGGAAGTTCGCGGGCCAGTCGGAATCGATCTTCATGGAGACCTATTGGGAGTTTCCAGCGATCAACGATCAAGTGAACCTGTGGAGCCGCTGGCACAACTTGCTTGCCATCAGAAAGGATGTGCTCACGGCACTGGAGGCTTTGCGCACGGAAGGGCGGATCGGCTCATCACTACAAGCGGATGTCGAGGTGAGAGTTGGGCCTTCTACGTATAAGCAGTTGGCAGACATCGGCGACGACCTGCGTTTCGTACTGATCACATCGAAAGCGACGCTGGTTCCTGATGAAGCTCTGTCGTGTCCTGAGGGTGAAGACACTGAAGGCATAAATGTTGTGGCCACCCCCAGCACCGCCACCAAGTGCGAGCGCTGCTGGCACTGGCGCGACGACGTGGGCCACGACAGCGCGCATCCCACGCTGTGCGGCCGCTGCACCAGCAACCTGTACGGCGCCGGCGAAGCGCGGAGCGTGGCATGACCATGAAGGCGCACAGCGGATTCGAGTCCACCCGGCCGGGCCTGGGCATCTGGGGCTGGCTGGCGCTGGCGGTGCTGATCTTCATCGCCGACCAGTACACCAAGACGCTGATCCTGGGCCACTACCAGCTCGGCGACGCCACGCGCATCACCGACTTCTTCAACATCGTGCGGGCCCACAACACCGGGGCGGCCTTCTCCTTCCTGGCCGGCGCCTCGGGCTGGCAGCGATGGTTCTTCACCGGCATCGGTGTCGCCGCCGCCGTGTTCATCATCTGGATGCTGCGCTCGCATGCGGGGCAGAAGCTGTTCTGCTTCGCCATGGCCTGCATCCTGGGCGGCGCCATCGGCAACGTGGTGGACCGCCTGATGCACGGCTATGTGGTGGACTTCCTGGACTTCCACTGGGCCGGCTCGCACTTCCCGGCCTTCAACCTGGCCGACAGCGCGATCACGCTGGGCGCCATCTGCCTGGTGCTGGACGAAGTCCGGCGCATGCGGCGCAAACGCTGACGCGGACGGCGGCGTCAAAGCCGCCGATTCGCGAGCTCAACGCGTCCTGCACGAAGACACTACAGCGGGGGCACAACGACGCGGGACTTCGGTCTGGCGTTTTTTTTCGCCTAGCTGCCGGCCACCCCAACCCGTTCGGCCTGAGCCTGTCGAAGGCCCGCCCTGGCAGCTCCGGGCTTCGACAAGCCCAGCCCGAACGGCGCCAAGGGCTGCGTGCGGCACACCCCGCTGCAGGCACGCCCAGCTGCACGCGCATCTCGCGCCTGCGGGCACGCCGCGCAGAGCGCCGTGCCTTTCTCTGACGCCCGGCGCACCACCAGCCCCGGGTAATCCCGGTTCCAGATCCCGTCATGACGGTGTCACATGCGCACCTTCAAATGAAAACGTTTACATGATGTTTTCCATTGAAGGTTTTCTCGCATGAGCATTCAGGCCGTTGCCGACAAGGCCGGCGTCTCCATCGCCACCGTCTCGCGCGTGTTCAACGCGCCGGACAAGGTGCTGCCCGCCACGCGCGCGCTGGTGGAGTCGGTCGCGCGTGAGCTGGGCTATCTGCCCAGCGCAAGCGCGCGCACGCTGCGCACCCAGCGCAGCCGGGTGCTGGGCGTCGTGCTGCCCACGCTGCTGAACCCCACCTTCGCCGAATGCCTCCAGGGCCTGGCCCAGGCGGCGGCCGAGGCCGGCCATGCCATCGTGCCGCTGACCACCGGCTATGACCTCGACGCCGAGCAGCGCGCCGTCGATCAGCTGCTCGCCCGCGAGGTCGAGGGCATGGTGCTGGTCATCTCCAATCCGCAGACCTCCGCCGCGCTGGCCCGGCTGCAGGCGCGCCAGCGGCCCTATGTGCTGGCCTACAACCGGCATCCGGCGCATTGCTGTGTGGCGGTGGACAACGAGGCGGCCTCGGCCGAGGCCGTGGCGCATCTGGCGGCGCTGGGCCATCGGCGCATCGCCATGGTCAGCGGCACGCTCGCCCAGTCCGACCGCTCGCAGCAGCGGCACCGCGGCTTCCTGGCCGGCATGGACGCCGCCGGACTCGATGCGCCGCCGCTGATCGAGGTGCCCTTCGTCGAAGTGGCCGTAGACGCGCTGCGCGAACGTCTGGCCGCGCCCGGCCGGCCCACCGCCCTCTTCTGCTCCAACGACCTGCTCGCCATCCGCGCCGTGCGTGCCGCGCACCTGGCCGGCCTGCGCGTGCCGCAGGACCTGTCGGTGATGGGCTTCGACGGCATCGCGCTGGGCGACGAACTCACGCCGCGCCTGGGCACCATCGAACAGCCCGCCGCCGACATTGGCCGCCGGGCCGCGCAGCTGCTGATGGCGGCGCTGGACGAGCAGCGCGCGCCGGTGCCCGCGGACAGCCTGCTGCTGCCGCACCGCCTGCGCACCGGCGAATCGTGCGCGCCACCGCCGGACATGCGCGCCGACGAGCCCACCCAACCCACAACCACCAAGAGCCGACGCCGCCCCGCGCGCTGAACCGGCCTGCCTCTGTCCGTCCCTCTCCCATCCAAAGGAACGCTTCCATGACCTCCAAGCTCCTCGCCGCCACCCGCCTCGCGGTCGCCGCTGCCGGCTTCGCCGCCACCGCGGCCTTCGCGCAGACCGCCATCTGCTACAACTGCCCGCCCGAATGGGCCGACTGGGGCAGCCAGATCAAGGCCATCAAGGCCAAGACCGGCGTTACGGTGCCGCCGGACAACAAGAACTCCGGCCAGGCCCTGGCGCAGCTGGTGGCCGAAAAGGGCAGCCCGGTGGCCGACATGACCTACCTGGGTGTGACCTTCGCCATCCAGGCGCAGAAGGACGGCGTGGTGCAGCCCTACCAGCCCGCCAACTGGAAGGACATCCCCGACGGCCTCAAGGACCCGCAGGGGAACTGGTTCACCATCCATTCGGGCACCCTGGGCTTCATGGTCAACGTGGATGCCCTCAAGGGCAAGCCGATCCCGAAGTCGTGGGCCGACCTGCTCAAGCCCGAATACAAGGGTCTGGTGGGCTACCTCGACCCGGCCTCGGCCTTCGTCGGCTACGTGGGCGCGGTGGCCGTGAACCAGGCGCGCGGCGGCAGCATGGACGACTTCAAGCCCGCCATCGACTACTTCAAGGCCCTGCAGAAGAACGAGCCCATCGTGCCCAAGCAGACCGCCTATGCCCGCGTGCTCTCGGGCGAGATCGGCATCCTGCTGGACTACGACTTCAACGCCTACCGCGCCAAGTACAAGGACGGCGCCAACGTGGCCTTCGTGATCCCCAGCGAAGGCACGGTGGTGGTCCCCTACGTGATGAGCCTGGTGGCCAAGGCGCCGCATGCGGCCGACGCCAAGAAGGCGCTGGACTTCGTGCTCTCCGACGAGGGCCAGGCGGTTTGGGCCAAGGCCTACCTGCGGCCGGTGCGCGCCAGCGCCATGCCCAAGGACGTGGAAGCGCAGTTCCTGCCTGCCAGCGAGTACGCCCGCGCCAAGCCGGTGGACTACGCCAAGATGGCTGCCGTGCAGAAGGCCTTCTCCGAGCGCTACCTGAAGGAAGCGCGCTGAGCCGATGCGTCGACCGCAGCTGATCCTGCTGGCCTGCGCACTGCCGGCCGGCATCTTCTTCCTGGCCTTCTGGCTGCTGCCCGCGCTGCAGCTGCTGGCCCTGCCGGCGCGCGAAGGGGCTTCGGCCTACTTCGCGGTGCTGACGCAGCCGCGCTACCTCACCAGCATGCTGCAGACGCTGACCTTGTCGGTGGTGGTCACGCTGGCCACGCTGGTGCTGGGCGCGGCCGTGGGCCTGTACCTGGCGCGCCAGCGCTTCGCCGGCCGCCGGCTGCTGCTGGCGGTGCTGACGCTGCCGCTGTCCTTTCCGGGCGTGATCGTGGGCTTCTTCGTGATCCTGCTCGGTGGCAGGCAGGGGCTGGTCGCCGACATCTCGTCCAGCCTGGGCGGCGAGCGGCTGACCTTCGCCTACGGACTGCTGGGGCTGTTCCTCGCCTACCTGTACTTCTCGCTGCCGCGGGCCATCGCGGCCTACACGGCGGCGGCCGAGGCCATGGACCCGGCGCTGGAAGAGGCGGCCCGCTCGCTCGGCGCCTCGCGCATCGCCATCGCCCGCGACGTGTGGGTGCCCGAGCTGGCGCCCACCACGCTGGCCTGCGGGGCCATCGTCTTCGCCACCGCCATGGGCGCCTTCGGCACGGCCTTCACGCTGGCGAGCAAATTCGAGGTGATCCCGATCACCATCTATGACGAGTTCACCAACTACGCCAACTTCGCGCTCGCGGCCTCGCTGTCGATCGCGCTGGGGCTGGTGACCTGGGCCGTGCTCTTCATTGCGCGGCGCTTCAGCGGGGAGGCCGGCGCATGAGCACGGCACGCAGTGGGACATCGCGCTCGCCTGTGCTGGCGACGCTCACCGGCCTGGTGGCCTTCTTCACGCTGGCGCCCATGGTGCTGTCCGTGCTGGCCGGCCTGGTGACCAACTACGGCCGCGGCTGGCGCAGCGGCTTCACGCTGCGCTGGCTGTTGGAAGTCTGGGACAGCTACGGCAGCACCGTCACCGGCTCGCTGCTGCTGGCCGCGACCTGTGTGCTGTGCACCGTACTGCTGGGCGTGCCCTGCGCCTGGGCGCTGGCACGCAGCCGCACGCGCGCGGCGCGGCTCTTCGAGGAACTGCTGACGCTGCCCGTGGCCGTGCCCGGCCTGGCCACGGCGCTGGCGCTGATTCTGGCCTACGGCCAGGTACAGGGCTTCCGCCAGAGCTATGCCTTCATCCTGGTGGGCCATGTCGTCTTCACCCTGCCGTTCATGGTGCGCACCGTGGCCTCGGCCTTCCAGCGGCGCGAACTGGTGGCGCTGGACGAGGCCGCGCGCACGCTGGGCGCAAGCTTCGTGCAGCGCTTCCTGGGCGTGCTGGTGCCAGCCGTGTTCCCGGCCATCGTGGCGGGCTGCCTGATGGTGTTCACGCTGTCGGTGGGCGAGTTCAACCTCACCTGGATGCTTCACACGCCGCTCACCCGCACGCTGCCCGTGGGCCTGGCCGACAGCTACGCCTCGGCCCGCATCGAGATCGGCTCGGCCTACACCCTCGTCTTCTTCCTCGTCATCCTGCCCGTGCTCTGGGCCCTGCAGGCCGCCGCGGACTTCATTCGCAAACACCATGGAACTTGAACGAACGGCCATCGACATCGAGCGCTGCGCCAAGACGTACGCCGACGGCACGCGCGGCCTGCAGCCCACCGACCTGCATGTGGAGCCCGGCGAGGTGCTGGCCCTGCTCGGCCCCTCGGGCTGCGGCAAGACTACGCTGCTGCGGCTGATCGCCGGCCTGGAGGGCATGGACGCGGGCGGCCGCATCCTCTTCGGCGGCCAGGACGTGAGCGACCGTCCGGTGGAGCGGCGCAACGTGGGCATGGTGTTCCAGAGCTATGCCCTCTTTCCGCAGATGAGCGTGGCGGCCAACATCGGCTACGGACTGCGCATTCGTGGCACGCCCGCGGCCGAGGTCGAGCGTACGGTGGGCGAACTGGTGGAGCTGACGCGCCTGACCGGCCTCGAACACAAGCGCCCCTCCGAACTCTCAGGCGGCCAGCGCCAGCGCGTGGCCCTGGCCCGCGCCGTGGCGGTGCGCCCGCGCGTGCTGCTGCTCGACGAGCCGCTGGCCGCGCTGGACGCCAAGCTCAAGGAGTCGCTGCGCGACGAGCTGGCCGAACTGCTGCGCCGGCTGCACATCACGGCCGTGCACGTCACGCACGACCAGCAGGAAGCGCTGGCCATCGCCGACCGCCTGGCCGTGATGCGCGGCGGCCGCATCGTGCAGGTGGGTCACGGCGAGGACCTGTACCGCACGCCGGCCCATCCCTTCGTGGCCGAGTTCCTGGGCCGGGTGAACCGGCTGGACCGCGCCGAGCCCGCGCGCCAGCAGGGCGTGGTGATGCTGGGCGGCCTGGCGCTGACCTGCCCCGATGGCCTGGCCGCGCAACCCGCGCTGCTGGTGCGCCCCGAGGACATCGAACTCGGCCCGCCGCAGGCCGGCTGGGGCGTGGCCCGCGTCGTGCAACGCACCTTCCTGGGCGAGCGCGTGCAGTTGCGGCTGGACACCGGCGACCAGCCGCCGCTGCTGGCCGAGGCTGGCCGCGACTGCCCCTGGCAGCAGGACCAGCAGGTGGGCATCCGCACCACCGCCGACCGCCTGATGCCCGCCACGGAGATTGCCTGATGACCCGACCCACCTTCCTCGTGCAGCTCACCGACCTGCACATCCGCGAACCCGGCCGCCTGGCCTATGGCCGCATCGACACCGCGCCCTACCTGCGCGAGGCCGTCGCCAGTGTGCTGCGGCTGCGCCAGGCGCCCGATGCCATCGTGATCACCGGCGACTTGAGCGACTTCGGCCGCGAGGCCGAGTACGCGCACCTGGCCGAACTGCTGGCGCCGCTGGGCGCCACGCCCCTCTACCTGCTGCCGGGCAACCATGACGAGCGGGTGCAGCTGCGCCGCAGCTTTCCCATGCACACCTACCTGGGCGATGGCGAGTTCGTGCAGTTCAACGTGGCCGTCGGGCCGCTGCGGCTGATCGCGCTCGACACCGTCACACCGGGTGCCTCGCATGGCTCGCTGTGCAGCCGCCGGCTCGATTGGCTGGCCCGCGAGCTGGAGGCGAGCCGCGGCCAGCCGGTGGTGATCGCCATGCACCATCCGCCCTTTCGCACGCTGATCGGCCACATGGACGACATCGGCCTGCTCGAAGGCGCGGCCGAGCTGGAAGCGCTGGTGCGGCAGCACCCCAACGTGGAGCGCGTCATCTGCGGCCACCTGCACCGCGCCATCGACGTGCGCTTCGGCGGGACTGTGGCCAGCACCGCACCGGCGCCGGCGCACCAGGTCTGCCTGGACCTGGCGCCGGACGCGCCCTCGGCCTGGACCCTGGAGCCGCCGGGCTTCCGCGTGCATGCCTGGGACGGTCAGCGGCTGGTGACGCACCTTGCGGCCAGCGGCGTTTTCGAGGGGCCGTATCCCTTTCATGACAACGGCGCGTTGATCGACTGATGGGACATCCATGACGGACTGCGTACCGCGTGGGTCGTGCCCCTGGAGCGCGCCTGCGGGCAGCCGTGGTGGAGAACTGGTCCTCAGCCTACGGCGGCGCTGGCACGGGGCATGCAGAATGGTTGCCCCGTTTTTCATTCATCCCCCTCACGAAGGAGCCGCACCCCCTCCATGAAGCATCTGCTGAACCTGCTCGCCGCCGTCGCCCTGCTCGTGTGGGGCACCCATCTCGTGCGCACGGGGGTGCTGCGCGTGTTCGGGGGCGACCTGCGCAGGTTGTTGCAGCGCAGCCTGGGCAACCGTTTCTCGGCGGCACTGGCGGGCATCGGGGTGACGGCGCTGGTGCAGTCGAGCACGGCCACGTCGCTGATGACCTCGTCCTTCGTCGGGCAGGGCCTGATCACACTGCCTTCGGCATTGGCGGTGATGCGCGGGGCGGACATCGGCACGGCGCTGATGTCGGTGCTGTTCTCCACCGATCTTTCCTGGCTGTCGCCGCTCTTCATCTTCACGGGCGTGGTGCTGTCGATCACGCGCCCGGCCAGCCCGGCGGGTCGCTTCGGCCGCATCCTGATTGGCCTGGGGCTGATGCTGCTGGCATTGCAACTCGTGGTGCAGGCCACCGGCCCGCTGTTCGAGAGCGAGGCCATGCGCGCCGTGATCGCCTCGATCACCAGCGACCTGATGCTGGAGATCACCGTCGGCGCTGCGCTGGCCGTGGTCGCCTACTCCAGCCTGGCCGTGGTGCTGCTGGTGGCGGCGATGGCCACGGGCGCGGTGGTGCCGTTGGACGTGGCGCTGGGCCTGGTGCTCGGTGCCAACCTCGGCAGCGGGCTGCTGGCCGTGCTGACGACGGCCAAGTCGCCGCCCGCGGTGCGGCAGGTGACCGTGGGCAACTTCCTGTTCAAGCTGCTGGGCGTGGTGATCGCGGCGCCCTTCGTGGGGCTGGTGCTGCGGCAAGCGCCGACCTCGCTCGTGGATTCGCCGGCGCAGCTGGTGGTGATGTTCCATCTCGCCTTCAACGTGATCGCGAGCGTGGCCTTCATCGGTCTGACGACGGCGGTGGCCAAGCTGTCGATGAAGCTGGTGCCGGTGCCGCGTACGCCCGCGACCGGCACGCGGCCGCGGCATCTCGATCCTTCCGCGCTGTCGACGCCCACCTTGGCCATCTCGAATGCCGCGCGCGAAGCGCTGCACCAGGCCGACGTGGTGGAGAGCATGCTGATCGGCGTGCTCACGGTCATCCGCAGCAACGACCTGCGACTGGCCGAGGAGCTGCGCAAGATGGACGACCAGGTCGACCGGCTCTATTCGGACATCAAGTATTACCTCACCAAGATCTCGCGTGAGGCGCTGGGCGAGGAGGAGAGCCGGCGCTGGACGGACATCATCAGCTTCACCATCAACATGGAGCAGATCGGCGACATCATCGAGCGGGTGATCTCCGACATCGAGGACAAGAAGATCCGCCCCCACCGCAACTTCTCCGAGGCGGGCATGGCCGAGATCGTGGAGATGCACGAGCGGCTGGTGGCCAACCTGCGGCTGGGCATGAGCGTGTTCCTCAACGGCAATGTGCGCGACGCGCAGAAGCTGCTGGAGGAGAAGGTGCGCTTCCGAGACCTGGAGCGGGCGTACGCCAACACGCACCTCACGCGGCTGATGGACCGCACCGCGCCGAGCATGGAGACGAGCTCGCTGCACATCGACCTGATCAGCGACCTGAAGCGCATCAACTCGCACATCTGCTCGATCGCGTACCCGATTCTCGATTCCGCGGGGGCGCTGGCGCCGAGCCGGCTGCGGTCGTCGCTGGTCGGGGCGGAAGACCCGCACTGAGGGTCTCGGGCCCGATGCGTTGGGCCGTCGATCCTTGCCGGCATGGATGACGCCGGTATTTCGCAGGATGGGGCGCCGTGTCTCGTCGAATGCTCGCGCGCTTGGTCTTGTCGTTGCGGGTACGGGTGCGGGTGCGCGGGTTCGAGCGGAGCGGGTGCGCCGGTCCGGGCGGGGGCGGGCACCGCGGCGTGCTTCAGTGAAGCGGTCGGCGCTTCGCGCCGACTTCCCTGCGATGCTCGCGCACCCGGCCCGCGGCATAACTCGCTGCGCTGCCTGACGGCAGCTCCGCTCAAACAAACGCCGCGAGTCAGATCACGAAGCAGGCCTGTCCTTCGGCAGGCCTGCGGCCGGGTGCACTGCGCTTCTCGGCGCCTCACAGGCGCACGCCACGGTGCCCGCCCCCGCCCGGACCGGAATTGAACGCCGGTGCCGCACTTCCGCACTTCCGCACTTCCGCACTTCCGCACTTCCGCACTTCCGCACTTCCGCAGTGACGCAGTGACGCAGTGACGCAGTGACGCAGTGACGCGAAAACGCGAGGGCGCGAGGGCGCGAGGGCGCGAGGGCGCGAGGGCGCGAGGCGAAGAGGCTAAGACGCGTCCGTGTCACCGCCCCCAACCGTTCGGGCTGAGCTTGTCGAAGCCCTGCGCAGCCCTGAAAAAGCAAGGCACGCTCCAGCATCGTTGTGGCACGGCATCACTCCGACTGGCTATGACCTCGAACCGCAACCGAGAGCCCACAGCCTTCATACCGGCCGATCGAGCGCCCGGTGTCCGCGCGCGAGGAATGGCCCGGCGCGGGCGATTTGCGGGGCGGCGAGAAGCGCAGCGGACCCGGCCGCGGGCCTGCCGAAGGACAGGCCCGCTTCGTGATCTGACTCGCGGCAGTTGTTTGAGCGGAGCTGCCGCAGGCAGCGCAGCGAGTTCTGCCGCGGGCCGGGTTCGCGAGCATCGCAGCGGAGTCGGCACGCAGTGCCGACTCCGCTGCCATGAGCCCACGCCGGGCTGTTCCTCGCGCGCCCGCCCTGCCCTCAACCAGGCTGGCTCCCCAAGCATCCCACCAAATCCGCCCAACTCAAACGGTCGATCCACACCCCACCCAGCAGCGCCTCAGCCAACCGGCACAAGCACGCCAAGTCCGCGGCCACCCCGAGCCTGATCCGCCGAGCCCCGACGCACTTACACCATTCGCCGCACCGCTGCTCGCCGTCACACAGACCACCGGCCACGCTCGGGATATTGAGCTGACCCAAGGCTGACATCCACGCACCCGCACGATGATCAGCGCCCTCTGAAACCACGCCTGGGAGAAGGCCCGATGAACGACCTGACGAAGCACCACCAAGACGCCACCGGCCTGCTGGACAAGCTCCAGTGGCGCTACGCCACCAAGAAGATGGACCCGGCCCAGTCCGTGCCCGCCGACAAGGTCGAACGCATCCTCGAAGCGATCCGCCTCGCGCCCACCTCCAGCGGCCTGCAGCCCTTCGAAGTGATCGTGGTGACCAACCCCGAAGTGCGCCAGCGCATCCAGGCCATCGCCTGGAACCAGGCCCAGGTCACCGAAGGCTCGCACCTGCTGGTCTTCGCCGCCTGGGACCATTACACGGCCGAGCGCATCAACCACATGTTCGACCTGGTGAACGAAGAGCGCGGCTTCCGCAATGAAGGCTGGGAGGCTTATCGCCAGAAGCTGCTGGCCGCCTACCCGGGCCGGCCCGCCGAACAGAATTTCGAGCACGCCGCCCGCCAGGCCTACATCGGTCTGGGCGCGGCCGTCATCGCCGCCGCCTTCGAGCAGGTCGACAGCACGCCGATGGAAGGCTTCGATCCGGCCGCGCTGGACGACATCCTGCAACTGCGTGCGCGCGGCCTGCGCAGCGTCGCCATCCTGCCACTGGGCTACCGCCAGGCCGACGGCGACTGGCTCGTGAACCTGAAGAAGGTGCGCCGCCCGCGCGAGCAGTTCATCACCGAAGTGCGCTGATCGCGCACAAGGCCCGCAGCGCGCTTCGACGCAGCGCTGCGGGGCCTGTGTTCAGCCTTTTCGGCTGTTCAACGGAGACGGCGGCCGCTCAACCCGCGAAGCCGCCCTCGGCCAGGAAGGCCTCCTCCTCCGGCGTGCTCTGCCGCAGGAGGATCGCGTTGCGGTGCGGGAAGCGCCCGAAGCGCTGGACGATGTCGCGATGCTCTTCGCCATGGCGCAAGGCTTCCGGCGCAAGGCGACGATAAAGATCGACCGAGCGCTGCTGGTCGGCCAGTTCTTCCGAATGCGCGAAGGGCAGGCAGAAGAAGAGCCGCAGCGGCGGCTCCACCCCCATCTCATGTCCTTGATCCAGCGCCCGGCTGGCAACGGCCCGCGCGCGCGGATCGGTCGCATACATGTGGGCCGTGCCACGGAAGGCATTGCGCGGGAACTGGTCCAGCAGGATCAGCAGCGCCAGGGCGCCCGTCGGCGTTGCAGCCCAGTCATCCCGTTCACCGCGCGCCGCCGCCAAGTGCGGCTGAAGGTAGCGGTCGAACAGCGCCGCATCGAAGGCATCGCTCTTGCGGAACCAGTTCGGCTGCGAGGCACGCCAGAAATCCACGAGGGCAGCGGCTTCGGGCGGCACGGAGGCGGAGGTCGACTTCATCGGCGGTGGCGGCCATGCAGGCTGCGGCAGGAAAGATGGCCGGCATGATGCCAGCCACGGTCCGCCCAGGCCGTCGAACCCCCGAAAGGGCCCGACTCGCAGCGACGGCTCTACAGGAAACGACCCCTCAGGCCGTCCGCGGCGCCGCAGCCGCCGCGCCATCCGCCAAAGCTGGCTCGGCCCGCCGTGCATAGCGCTGCGCCAGCACCGCGCACACCATCAGCTGGATCTGGTGGTAGAGCATCACCGGCAGCACGATCGGCCCCACCGCCGAGGCAGGAAACAGCACGTTGGCCATGGGCACGCCGCTGGCCACGCTCTTCTTGGAGCCGCAGAACACGATGGCGATGCGGTCCTCGATGGAGAAGCCCAGGCGCTTCGCAATGGTGTTGGTCACGCCCAGCGCCAGGGCGAGCAGCAGCGCGCTCACCACCGCCACGGCGATCAGAGCCGACAGCGGCAGCTGGTGCCACAGGCCCTTCACCACCGCGGCGCTGAAGGCCGTGTAGACCACCAGCAGGATCGAGCCCTGGTCCACCCACTTCAGCATCTTGGCATTGCGCTGCACGAAGCCGCCCACCCAGGGGCGCAGCAGGTGGCCCGCGACGAAGGGCACCATCAACTGCAGCAGGATGCGCCCGATGGCATCCAGCGAGGCATCGGCATGGTGGCCAGGCACCACCAGCAGGTTGACCAGCACCGGCGTCAGGAGCACGCCGAGCAGCGTCGAGGCCGAGGCACTGCAGACCGCCGCCGGCACATTGCCGCGCGCCATCGCGGTGAGTGCGATGGACGACTGCACCGTCGAAGGCAGCACGCACAGGTACAGCACGCCGGTGTAGAGCGTGGGCGTCACCAGCGGCTGCAGCAGCGGCTTGAGCGCCAGCCCCAGCAGCGGGAACAGCACGAAGGTGCTGGCCAGCACCAGCAGGTGCAGCCGCCAGTGGCCCACACCGGCCAGCACGGCCTCGCGTGACAGGCGCGCGCCGTGCAGGAAGAACAGCGCCGCGATGGCGGCCGTGGTGAGGGTCTCCATGCCGGCAGCGACGCGCCCCTGCGCGGGCAGCAGGCTGGCCAGGGTCACGGTGCCGATCAGCATCAGCGTGAAGCGGTCGGGCAGGAAGCGGGCGAGCGATTTCATGCCGCGATTGGACGCCTCGCCGCCATCAAAGGGAAATGGATTTATCTGATGGTTTTATGATCCAGCCGCATGAATGTGTCCCTGCGCCAGCTCCGCGTCTTCCTCGCCGTCGCACAGCTGCGCAACTTCAGCCGCGCCGGGCAGGAAGTGGGGCTGACCCAGCCGGCCGTCAGCCGCGCCATCCATGAGCTGGAGTCGCAGCTGGGCCTGAAGCTGCTGGACCGCACGACGCGCGAGGTCGCCCTGACCGAAGCGGGCCGGGCGCTCGCGTTCAAGCTGGCGCGCGTGCTGGACGAGCTGGACCAGTCCCTGGCCGAGGTGCGCGACCTGGGCCGACTGCGCCGCGGCAAGGTCCGTGTGGCCAGCAGCCCGACGCTATCGGCCTACCTGATGCCGGCCTGCATCGCGGCCTGCGTGCGCGAGGAGCCGGACATCCAGTTGCTGCTGCTCGACCGCATCCAGCAGGACGTGCTCACCAGCGTGCGGGCCGGCGAGGTCGACTTCGGCGTGGTGATCGAGCCCTCGGCCGACGAGGACCTGCACTCCGAGGCGATCATGCGTGACCCCTTCGTGCTGGTGCTGCCCCAGGGGCACCGGCTGGCGCGAAAGCCGGCGGTGCCCTGGTCCGCACTGGACGGCGAGCCGCTGGTGCTGCTGGACCATGCCTCGGGCAGCCGGCGGTTGATCGACGAGGCGCTCGCGCGGCACGGCGCGCAGTGCCCGGTGGCGCAGGAGCTCGGCCACCCGACCACCGTCTTCCAGATGGTGGTGGCCGGCCTGGGCATCAGCGTGATGCCGGCCCTGGGCCTGCCGCCGGGCGGGCTGAACGGCCTGCAGGTGCGGCCGCTGACGCCCAAGGTCGAACGGGCCATCGTGCTGGTCCACCGGCGCAACCGCCAGCCTTCGCCGCTGGCGTTGCGCGTGTGGGAACTGGTGCGCGCCACCGCGCGCGAGCGCGAAGCGCAGGGCGCCGTTCCCTCCGCCTGAAGTGCCCCGCGCAAGACGAGGCAGCGGCGGTCAGTCCAGCGTGAGCACGGTACAGCCGGTGGTCTTGCGCGCCTCCAGGTCGCGGTGCGCCTGCTGCACGTCCTCCAGGCGGTAGCGCTGATCCACCGGGATCTTGACCGCGCCGCTCTGCACCACGGCGAACAGGTCGTCGGCCATGGCCTGCGTGCTCTCGCGCGTGGCGATGTGGGTGAACAGCGTCGGCCGCGTGATGTAGAGCGAGCCCTTGGCGCCCAGCTGGCCGATGTTGACCGGCGGCACCGGGCCCGAACCATTGCCGAAGCTCGCCAGCAGGCCAAAGGGCCGCAGGCTGTTCAACGAGCCCTCGAAGGTGTCCTTGCCCACCGAGTCGTAGACCACCTTCACGCCCTTGCCGCCGGTGATCTGCTTGACCCGCTCGGCGAAGTTCTCGCGGCTGTAGTTGATGCAGTGGGCCGCGCCATGGGCCAGCGCCAGCTCGCACTTGGCGTCACTGCCGGCGGTGCCGATCAGCTGCAGGCCCAGCGCCTTGGCCCACTGGCACGCGATCAGGCCGACGCCGCCGGCCGCCGCGTGGAAGACCACGAAGTCGCCCGGCTGCAGGCCTTCGGCGGGCAGCGTCTTCTTGAGCAGGTACTGCGCCGTCAGGCCCTTGAGCATCATGGCCGCGCCGGTCTCGAAGGAGATGGCGTCGGGCAGCCGGCACACGCAGCGCGCCGGCATCACGCGGCGCTCGCAGTAAGCGCCGGGCGGCTGGCTGGCGTAGGCCACACGGTCGCCCACGGCGAGGTGCGTCACGCCCTCGCCCACCGCCTCGACCACGCCGGCCGCCTCCATGCCCAGCTGCAGCGGCATAGGAAAGGGATAGAGGCCATTGCGCTGGTAGACGTCGATGAAGTTCAGGCCGACGGCGTGGTGGCGGACGCGGATCTCGCCGGCGCCGGGGTCACCGACCTCGACCTCCACCAGCTTCAGTTCCTCGGGACCGCCCTGGCGGTCGATGCGGATGGCTTTGCTCTTCTGGCTCATGGGTTCATCTCCTGGATTGCCGTGCGGGATCGAAGCCGGTGCGAGGCCGTGCTCGGCTGCAAGAAGGCGCCGGCCTCTGCGGGTCAGTAGGTGCCGGGGTAGGCGCCGCCATCGGCCAGCCAGTTCTGGCCCGTGACATAGGCGGCATGCATGCTGCAGAGGAAGGCGCAGATGGCGCCGAATTCCTCGGGCGTGCCGAAGCGGCGCGCGGGAATGGTCTTCTTGCGTGCCTCGTGGATGGCGTCCACGCTCTGGCCGGTCTTCTTGGCCGCGGCGGCGGCGGTGCCCTGCAGCCGGTCGGTGTCGAAGCTGCCGGGCAGCAGGTTGTTGATCGTCACACCCTTGGCCGCGAGGCCGGTGCGCGCCACGCCGGCCACGAAGCCCGTCAGGCCGCTGCGCGCGCCGTTGGACAGGCCCAGGATGTCGATGGGCGCCTTCACCGAGCTGGAGGTGATGTTGACGATGCGGCCGAAGCCGCGGGCGGCCATGCCGTCCACGGTCGCCTTGATCAGCTCGATGGGCGTGAGCATGTTGGCGTCCACTGCCTTGATCCACGCTTCGCGGTCCCAGTCGCGGAAGTCGCCGGGCGGCGGGCCGCCGGCGTTGGTGACGACGATGTCGTAGTCGGCATGGGCGGCGAAGGCCTGGGCACGGCCCTCGGCGGTGGTGATGTCGGCCGCCACCCATTTGACGAAGGGCGCCTCGCCACTGGCCGGACGCTCGGCCTCCAGCCTGGCGGCTGCGGCCTGCAGCGCCTCGGCACCGCGCGCCACGATCACCACGTTGACGCCCTCGCGCCGCAGCGCCTGCGCGCAGCCGAAGCCCAAACCCTTGCTCGCGCCGCACACCAGCGCCGTCTTGCCTGCGATTCCCAGATCCATGTGAAGAAGACTCCTAATTGAATGCCGCGCCGGACCGGCCGGACGGCCATGGGGCGCAAGGGTAGCGGAGCCGGGCGATCCGTGCTCGGCGGAGGGGAGTGCCTGTACGGCCCGCGGGACCGACAGGCGTCGCGGCACGCGCCTGCGCCCCGCACGCAACGACCTGCCCGCTCAGGGGCGGGTGAAGACGAAGATGCCCGCCAGAACCAGCGCGGTGCCGGCCGCGATCCACACGGTGAAGGGCTCGCCCAGCAGCACCACACCCATCAGCAGCGTGGACATGGGGCCGATCATGCCGGTCTGGGCCGCCACGGCCGGCCCGATGCGCTCGATGGCCATCATCACCGCCAGCACCGGCACGGCCGTGCACAGCGTGGCGTTGAGCACCGAAAGCCACACGACCTGAGGCGCCACCTCCAGCACCGTGCCGACGGGCCGCAGCACCAGGTACTGGCCGATGCACAGCAGGCAGGCCACCGTCGTGGCCAGACCCACCAGCCGCAGCGAGCCCAGCCGCTTGACGAACTCGCCGCTCCACACGAGGTAGATCGCGTAGCTGATGGCGCTCAGGAAGACGAGGAAGGCCCCCCAGGCCGTCGCACCACCCTGCCCCAGGCCCAGTTCGTGGCCGAAGACCAACATGACGCCCGCATAGCTGATGGCCGCGCCCAACAGCTGTTTGCCGCGCACCTTCCGGCGGTACACCGCCCAGCCGAACACCATCACCAGCGTGGGGTTGAGGTAGAGGATCAGCCGCTCCAGGCTGGCCGAGATGTAGGCCAGCCCGGCGAAGTCGAGGAAGCTCGCCAGGTAGTAGCCCGTGAGCCCCAGCCCGAACACGCCCAGCCAGTCGCGGCGCGAGAGCGGCGGTTTGCCCCGCCCCGCCCACCACGCCATCACCGCGAACAGCGGCAACGCGAACAGCATGCGCAGCATGATCAGCGTCACCGCGTCCACGCCGTAGCGATAGGCCAGCTTGACGATGATCGCCTTGCCACTGAAGGCGATGGCACCGAACACCGCCAGCAGCAGGCCGGTGCCCATGCCGGCGCGGGCTTTGGGGGAAACGGAGGAAGACGCCGCGCCGCTGCTCATCTCACCAACCGGCGGCGAGGCCGTCGCGTCGCGGATCGCTCGCGATCACGTAGCCCTCGGTCTTCGGATCGCCCATGCGCCAGATGAACTGGCCGGCGCCGAAGTCCTGGTACGAGTCGTTGATGACATCGATCTCGTGGCCCATGCCGCGCAGGCCGTCGACCACGGCCGGGCGCATGGCCGACTCCACGTTGATGTTCAGCCCGGCGTTGAAGCGCCAGCGCGGCGCATCGCAAGCGGCCTGCGGATTCTGGTGATGGTCGATCATGCGCACCAGCGTCTGCATGTGGCCCTGCGGCTGCATATTGCCGCCCATCACGCCGAAGCTCATCACCGGCTGGCCGCCTTGCGTGAGGAAGCCCGGGATGATGGTGTGGAAGGGCCGCTTGCCCGGCGCCACCTGGTTGGGGCTGCCGTCCTTCAGGCTGAAGCCGTGGCCGCGGTTCTGCAGGCTGATGCCGAATTCCGGCTCCACGCAGCCGGAGCCGAAGCCCATGTAGTTGCTCTGGATGAAGCTGACCATCATGCCGTTCTCGTCGGCGGCGGTGAGGTAGATGGTGCCGCCCTTGACCGGATTGCCGGCCTGGAAGTCCTGTGCGCGGTGCATGTCGATCAGTTTGGCACGGCTCGCCAGGTAGGCGTCATCGAGCATTTGCTCGGGGGTCACCGTCATCGACGATGGCTCCGACACGTAGCGGTAGACGTCGGCGAAGGCCAGCTTCATGGCCTCGATCTGCAGATGCTGGGCCTGGGCCGAGTCGATCGCCATGTCGGCGATGTCGAAGTTAGACAGGATGCCCAGCGCGATCAGCGCCGCGATGCCCTGGCCGTTGGGCGGGATCTCGTGCAGCGTGTAGCCGCGGTAGTCCTTGCTCACCGGCTTGACCCACTCGGGCTTCCAGTTGGCCAGATCGGCCGTCGTCAGGCTGCCGCCGTTGGCCGCCGAGAAGCGGGCCAGCGCCTCGGCGATCTCGCCGCGGTAGAAGGCCTCGCCACGGGTCTGGCCGATGGCGCGCAGCGCGCGTGCCGCGGCCGGAAAGCGGAACAACTCGCCCACCTCGGGCGCGCGGCCCCAGGGCATGAAGGTCTGCGCGAAGCCGGGCTGGTCGTGCAGGATCGGCGTGGCCGCGGCCCACTTCTGCTGCACCACGGGCGGGATCAGGTAGCCGCGCTCGGCGACCTCGATGGCCGGCACCATCAGGTCGGCGAAGGGCAGCTTGCCGAAGCGCTCCGACAGCGCCGCCCAGGCGCCCACGGCACCTGGCACGGTCACCGAATCCATGCCGCGCATGGGTGGTGTGGTGCCATCGGCGCCATGCTTGCGGCGGAAATATTCGGGCGTCCAGGCCGAAGGCGCGCAGCCGGAACTGTTCAGGCCATGCAGTTGCTGGCCGTCCCACAGGATGCAGAAGGTATCGCTGCCCAGGCCGTTGCTCACCGGCTCCACCAGCGTCATGACAGCCGCGGTGGCGATGGCCGCGTCCACCGCATTGCCGCCCTGGTGCAGCATGCGCAGGCCGGCCTGCGCGGCCAGCGGATGGGAGGTCGACACCACGTTGCGGGCGAAGACCGGGATGCGGGTGGAGGGATAGGGGTTGCCGTAGTCGAAGCGCTTCATGGTGATCTCCTGCAAAGACGGTTGTTGTGGGTCGAAGGCGATCAGTCGTTGGTGATCTTGCGCTCGACGATGATCTTCTTCCACTTGGCGGCGTCCTGCGCCACCATGGCCGAGAACTGGGCCGGCGTGCTGGTCATGGGCTCGATGCCCAGCTTGTCGAGCTTTTCGCGCACCTCGGGATCGGTGATGGCCTGCGCCGCGGCGGTGTTGACGCGCGCCACCAGGTCGGCCGGCAGGCCCTTGGGACCATAGAGACCGAACCAGGTCACCGATTCGAAGCCCGGCAGCGTATCGGCCACCGGCGGAAGATCGGGCACCAGTGGGCTGCGCTTGAGTGAAGTCACGGCCAGCGCGCGCAGACGCCCGTCGCGCACGAAGGGCAGACCGGTGGGCAGCGAATCGAACAGCAGGTCCACCTTGCCGCTCATCAGGTCGGGCATGGCCAGGGCCGTGCCCTTGTAGGGGATGTGCGTGACGAACACGCCGGCCATCGACTTGAACAGCTCCGCCGTCAGCTGCACCACGGTGCCGTTGCCGCTGGAGGCGTAATTGAACTTGCCGGGGTTCTTGCGCGCCAGCTCGATCCATTCCTTCACGCTGCGCGCGGGCGAGCTGTTGGGCACCAGCATGATGCTGGGCGCATTGCCGACATGGGCGATGGGCGTGAAGTCGCGCACCGTGTCGTAGGGCAGCTTGGGGTTGATGGATGGGCCCACCGAATGCGTGCTGGTGGTGGCCAGCAGCAGCGTGTAGCCGTCGGCCGGGGCCTTGGCCGCCAGGTCGGAGCCGATGGCGCCGCCCGCGCCGGGCTTGTTGTCCACCACCAGGGCATTGCCGAGCTTCTCGCCCATCTTCTGCGACAGGGTGCGGGCGAACAGGTCGGTGGCGCCGCCCGCCGGAAAGGGCACGATCAGCCGGATGGGCTTGGACGGATAGCTCTGCGCCAGCGCGGCGCCGGCGGGAAGCAGCGAGGCCGAGGCGGCCTGCAGGAAATGTCTGCGTTGCATCGTCAAGCACGAAGAAGAGGGAACGGTGGGTGGCGGTCGGCCCGGCGACCGCGCGGCGCCGATTGGAACGCTTTCCGCACTGATGAGGAAATGGATTTGGTTGATGAATTCATGCAGCCCATCTATGAATCGCGCTGCACTGGCCCGCCCAAAGAAAAACGGCACCCGAAGGTGCCGTTCGTTGGTGCAAGGGGCGTGCCGCTGGCCGCACGCCGCCGCCCACGTCATTCTTCGACGAAGGCTTCCTCGCGCTTGGACTTGACCGAGGGCAGCAGCACGATCACCAGGAGCAGCACCGCCATCAGCAGCAGGCCGGCCGAAATGGGCCGCGTGACCAGCACGCTCCATTCGCCGCGCGACAGCAGCAGCGCGCGGCGCAGGTTCTCTTCCATCATCGGCCCCAGGATGAAGCCCAGCAGCAGCGGCGCCGGCTCGCAACCCATCTTGATGAAGGCATAGCCCACGATGCCGAAGATCGCCACCATCCAGACGTCGAAGGTGTTGTTGTTGGTCGAGTACACGCCGATGGCGCAGAACAGCACGATCGCCGGGAACAGCCACTTGTAGGGGATCGACAGCAGCTTGATCCACATGCCGATCAGCGGCAGGTTCAGGATGATCAGCATCAGGTTGCCGATCCACATCGAGGCGATCAGGCCCCAGAACAGCTCGGGGTTGCTGGTCATCACCTGCGGGCCGGGCTGGATGTTGTGGATGGTCATGGCACCGACCATCAGCGCCATCACCGGGTTGGGCGGAATGCCCAGCGTCAGAAGCGGAATGAAGGAGGTCTGCGCACCGGCGTTGTTGGCCGACTCGGGACCGGCCACGCCGCGGATGTTGCCCTTGCCGAACGGGACTTCGCCCGGACGCGGCTTGAGCTTCTTCTCCAGCGTGTACGACGCGAAGGAGGACAGCAGTGCGCCACCGCCCGGCAGGATGCCCAGGGCCGAGCCCAGCGCGGTGCCGCGCAGCACGGCCGGCGTCATGCGCTTGAAGTCTTCCTTGGTGGGCCACAGGCCCTGCAGCTTGGCGGTGAAGATCTCGCGGTCTTCCTCGGGCTTGGCCAGGTTGGAGATGATCTCGCCATAGCCGAACACGCCCATGGCGATGGCGATGAAACCGATGCCGTCGGTCAGCTCCGGAATGTCGAAGCTGTAGCGGGCCACGCCCGAATTCACGTCGGTGCCCACCAGGCCCAGCAGCAGACCCAGCACGATCATGCAGATGGCCTTGAGCAGCGAGCCGGAGGCCAGCACCACGGCGCCGATCAGGCCCAGCACCATCAGGCTGAAGTATTCGGCCGGGCCGAACTTGAAGGCCAGCTCGGTCAGCGGCGGCGCGAAGGCCGCCAGGATGAGCGTGCCCACGCAGCCGGCGAAGAAGGAGCCCAGGCCGGCGGCCGCGAGGGCTGGCCCTCCGCGCCCCGCCTTGGCCATGGCATGCCCGTCGATCACGGTCACCACCGAGGCCGATTCCCCTGGCAGGTTCACCAGGATGGCGGTGGTCGACCCGCCGTACTGCGAGCCGTAATAGATGCCGGCCAGCATGATCAGCGCCGCCACCGGCGGCAGTGCGTAGGTC
The DNA here is from genome assembly GCF_003350475.1 of Pseudacidovorax intermedius. Lineage (GTDB taxonomy): Bacteria > Pseudomonadota > Gammaproteobacteria > Burkholderiales > Burkholderiaceae_C > Xenophilus > Xenophilus intermedius. Next base: position 455,641 of record NZ_QQAV01000002.1, on the reverse strand, counting down.
GCCGGCAGCAGCATGGCGATGGTGGCCACCGGGCCGATGCCGGGCAGCACACCGATCAGCGTGCCCAGCAGGCAGCCGACGAAGGCGTAGATCAGGTTCTGCAGCGTGAAGGCCGCGCCGAAGCCGATCGAGAGGTTGGTAATCAGATCCATGGGGTTGCGCCGATCAGCCGGTGATGAACGTGGGCCAGACCTGGAACTGCAGCTTCAGGCCGACGATGAATGCGAGATAGCTGCCCACCGCCAGGATGGTGCCGAGGATCAGCGCCAGCTTGAGCGAGAACTCGGCGCCAGCCAGGGCGGCAATGATCACCAGCGCGTAGATGCCGATGATCAGCCCCATGGCCGGCAGGCCGATGCTGGGCAGGCCACCCAGCAGTACGCCGAACACCAGGTTGGCCGCAATGATGAACACCAGCGGCTTCCAGGCGATCTTGCCGATGGGCTCGCCGTCCACCGTTTCCACGGTCAGCGAACCGAAGATGACGACGAGGCCGAGGACGGCCAGGACGATGCCCAGCATGAGGGGGAAATACCCCGGACCCATGCGCGCCCCACTGCCCACGGTGTAGGTCGTGGCGCCCCAGGCGAACCCGGCCCCGACCAGCGTGAACATGAGGCCCGCGAAAAAGTCCTTCTGACTTTTGATCTTCACGAACGGTCTCCACACAAAAATGAGTGGGCGGATTTTTGGTCAGCCACCAGTCAGCTTTGATGTGGATTCCACCTAACCTGAGTTCAGGGTTAGCCCGGGGTTGCCCCGGTCGCGATCAGCTTTTTTCCTGCAGGGGCGGCGTGGCCGCGAGCACTTCGGCCACGGTCGTGAGGCCCTCGGCCACGCGCAGCAGGCCCGCCAGGCGCAGCGGCCGCATGCCGTCGGCCACCGCCTGCCGGCGCAGCGCGCCGAGGTCGGGCGCCTGGCCCAGCAGGCCACGGAAGCTCTCGCTCACCGTCATCAGCTCGTACAGGCCGGTGCGGCCGCGATAGCCGGTCATGCGGCATTCGATGCAGCCCACGGGCTTGTAGGCCCGCACGGTGCCGCCGCTCACGCGCCAGGGCGCGGCGAGTTCGTCGAGCGTCTCGCGCGTGACCGTGTCGTCGGGCTGCTTGCAGTGCGGGCACAACGTGCGCACCAGGCGCTGGGCCATCACGCCCAGCAGCGTGGCGTTGACCAGGTAGGCCGGCACGCCCAGCTCCATCAGGCGCGAGATGGCGCTGGGCGCATCGTTGGTGTGCAGCGTGCTGAACACCAGGTGGCCGGTGAGCGCGGCCTGCACCGCCATCTCGGCGGTGTCCAGGTCGCGGATCTCGCCCACCATGATGATGTCCGGGTCCTGGCGCATGAGGGCGCGCAGCCCTTCGGTGAAGCCAAAGTCCAGTTGGTGCTGCACCTGGGTCTGGTTGAACGAGGGCTCGATCATCTCGATCGGGTCCTCGATGGTGCTGACGTTGACCTCCTCGGTGGCCACGCGGCGCAGCGTCGAATACAGCGTGGTGGTCTTGCCCGAGCCAGTCGGCCCGGTCACGAGAATGATGCCGTGCGGATGCGCGACGAGCGACTTCCAGCGCGCCGCGTCATGGGTCGAGAAGCCCAGAGCGTCCAGGTCCTTGACCACCGTGTCGGGGTCGAAGATGCGCATCACCATCTTCTCGCCGAAGGCGGTGGGCAGCGTCGACAGGCGCATCTCCACCTCCTCGTGCGCCGCGGTGCCGGTGCCGGCGGCCTCTGCACCGGGCAACGCCGGACGCAGGCGGCGGGTCTTGATGCGGCCATCCAGCGGGCGGCGCTTCTCGACCACGTCCATACGGCCCAGCAGCTTGATGCGGGCGATCATGGCGCTCATCACCGTCAGCGGCATCTGGTAGGCCGGATGCAGCACCCCATCGATGCGGAAGCGGATCACGCCCTGCTCGCGCCGCGGCTCCAGGTGGATGTCGGAGGCGCGCTGGTCGAATGCGTACTGCCACAGCCAGTCCACCACCTGCACCACGCTCTGGTCGTTGGCGTCGAGCTGGCGGTTGCTGCGACCCAACTCGACCAGCTGCTCGAAGCTCGTGGCCGCCGCCTGCCCGCCGGCCTTCTGCGCGGCCCGCACCGAGCGCGCGAGGGCGAAGAACTCGGCCGTGTAGCGATGGATCTCGATCGGATTGGCGACCACGCGCCTCACCTGCCGACGCGACTGGCGCTCGACCTCGGCCACCCAGTCGGCGATGAAAGGCTCGGCCGTCGCCACGATGACCTCGGTGGGCCCGACCTGCACCGGCAGCACCTTGTGGCGCTCGGCATAGGCCGCGCTCATCACGTCGGCCACCTTGCCCACGTCCACCTTGAGCGGATCGATGCGCAGGTAGGGCAGGCCCGCGCGGCCGGCCAGCCACTCGGTGAGCCGCTCCAGGTCGAGCGGCCGCCCGTCCGCGGCACCGGTGATGGCCACGTTGGCCAGTCGCACCAGCGGATGCTGGCGGCTCTCGGCCTGGGCGCAGCGGGCGATGGTGCGGTCGGCCTCTTCGCGGCTGATGACGCCGTCCTGCGCCAGCCACTCCACCAGGGTGCGCAACACCACCGGGCCTTGATGGACGTTCGGCATGCCGGCGTGTGCGGATCGCGTCATGGCTGCAGGGGTTTGAACACGCGCAGCCACTTGGGCGCCGGCAGGCCCCAGCGCGCCGAGACCGCCTCGGCCTGCTGGGCCAGCCGTTCGCGCTTGGGGCGGGATGGCGTCCGCTGGGCCAGCACGATGGTGTTGCCCTCGCGCGTGGGCTTGAAGGCCCACAGCGCATCGGCGCCGAAGGCGCCGGCGATCTTCTCGACGCTGCGGTCGTAGCTGGAAGAGCGGCCGAAGAGGTTGACCGTCATGCAGCCATCCTCGGCCAGCACGCCGCGACAGTCGGCATAGAACTCGGCGCTGTCGAGCACCGGCGCGGCCGCCTCGTGGTCGTACAGGTCGACCTGCAGCGCATGCACGCTGCCCTGCCACTGAGGCTGGCGAACCTCTTCGGCGGCATCGGCGATCACGACCTGGAGCTTGGCGTCGTCCTGCGGCAGCTTGAACCAGCCGCGGCAGGCGGCCACCACGGCCGGATTCAGCTCGATGGCCGTGGTACGCATGCGCAGCTGCTTGCGGCAGAACTTGGTCAGCGAGGCCGCGCCCAGCCCCAGTTGCATGGCATGGCGCTTGGCCACCTCGGACGGCTCGACGAAGAGCAGCCAGGCCATCATGCGCTGCACGTACTCCAGCTCGATCTCGAAGGGCGCGTCGATGCGCATGGAGCCCTGCACCCACTCCGTGCCCAGATGCAGGTAGCGGATGTCGCCCCAGTCCGAGAAGTTGACCTCGGGCAATTCCTGTGGCTTGCTGCGGCGGGCCTTCATGCGCAAAGCCCGTGTCGTGCGAAGACCTCGCGCCAGGCCTCGGTCTTGCGTGCCAGGCTCCAGGCAGCATGGGCCGGGCTGGTGGAGGGCAGGCGATGGACGACCACGCCCCTCATGCCCAGCCGCATGGCCTGGGCATGGCTGGCGGCGCCGTTGTGGGCGACGCCTTCTAGGCGGGGAAGATCGAGCTGGCGCAGGTCGTTCGGCTCGGCGTCGCGGATGGCGGAATCCAGGCTGCCTGTGCGCCAACAGCGTGCGTACACGTCCCACAGCCCCAGGCCTCGGTCGAGGATCCACCGGCAGCGCCCGGCATAGTCGTGAGAAGGCGGAAGCGGCTGCTCGGGCCAGAGGGCTTGCAAGAGTGTCCAGAGCTGGTTGCGGGGGTTCGCATAATACTGCCGCCTCTCGAGCGAGATGCGGCTCGGGAAGCTGCCCAGGATCAGCAGCCGGGTGTGGGCGGCGACCACGGGCGCAAGCCCTTCCAGGAGCGGCGACTCGGGTTGGGACGAAGAAGACGACACCGGCATGGCGCCATCATCGCGCGGTCGGCTGCGGCTTCCAGGGCCGCCATGCGAAAGAGCCCGCCGAAGCGGGCTCTCTGCCATGGGCCGGGTGGGCCGCCGATTCCGCGGGATGCGGGGCTCGGCGGCACTCACCCCATTACTGCTTGCCGGCTGCCTTGGCCGCTTCGTTCTGCTCGGTACCGGGGATCTTCTCGCCGATCTTGTCGCCGGCGGTGCGCATGCCGTCGGCCGTCTTGTGGGCCACGTTGGCCGTTGCATCGCCGGCCTTCTGCACGCCGTGCTTGGTCGCGCTGTAGGCCTTCTTGGCACCGCTCTCCGTGGCGTCGACGGCCTTGCCGCCCACTTCCTTCGTCTTGCGGTAGGCCTTCTTGGCGCCGCTTTCGGTGGCATCGACCGCTTCGCCGCCGACTTCCTTGGTCTTGCGGTAGGCCTTCTTCGCGCCATGCTCGGTGGCGTCGGCCGCCTTCTCGGCGGTGTTCTTGGTGGCGTGATAAGCCTTCTTGGCGCCGCGCTCGGTGGCGTCGACGGCCTCCTTGCCGGTTTCCTTGGCCCGCTCGGTCAGCGTCGGTTGTGCCGTCGCAGGCATGGCCGGCGTCGTCGCGGTGGTGGTCGTCGTGGTCGTGGCGCTGGTCTGCGCGACCGCCGGCAGGCCGATGGCGGCCAGGGCCACGATCAGGGCAGCAGGAAGGGCGCGGAGGTTGTACGTTGTCATCGGAATCGCTCCTTTGGAGATGGGCCGCCTGGGGCAGCCCCGGTTGGGGACACACGGGGTGGTGCCCCCGTATGGCCTGCAACGGCAGGCCGTGGCCAAAGGATGACACCGAAGAACGCCTTGCAATCGCTGGAACGCCATGTTGCGACCTCCGCCTACGAAGCCGTATCGGCCGCGTCCGACAGGGCGGCAAGCCCTTCATCCCCCGAGGGGCATCAATGGAGCCAGTCGGGGCACCGCAGCCACGGCATTCCGGGTGGTGGCCTCGGCCACGGCACCGACCGTCAGGCCGCGCAGTTCGGCCAGTACCTGCGCGATGCGGGGGACTTCCGCCGGCTCGTTGCGCCCCTGGGGCAGGCCGGCTTCGCGCGCCTCCCGGGTCTGGTAGAGCCAACGGGGCGGGATGTCCGGCGCATCGGTCTCGAGGACGAAGGACTCCAGCGGCAGTTGCACCGCCAGGTCGCGCAGCCGGGTCGCCCGCTCGAAAGTCATCGCGCCGCCCAGCCCGAGCTTCAGCCCAAGCGCCAGGCATTCCTCGGCCTGCTGGCGGCTGCCGACGAAGGCATGGGCGATGCCGCTCCATGGTCGGCCGCCGCCCACCTCGCGCAGCTGGCGCAGCACCTTGTCGACAGAGCGGCGCACATGCAGCAGCACCGGCAGTTGCCGCTGCCAGGCCATCTGAAGCTGACGCCGGAACAGCCGCTCCTGCGTCAGGCCGTCGAGGCCGGGCACGAAATAGTCCAGCCCGATCTCACCCACCGCCACCAGACGCGGATCGTCGGCGTGGCGATCCAGCGCACCTTCCAGGGCCGCGAGCGCCGAATCGCCGGCCCCCGCGGTGCACAACGGATGGATGCCCAGCGCATAGGCATCCTGTTGCGCATGCGCCAGTACCCGCACGGCGTCGAAATTGGAGGCGGACACGGCCGGGATCAGGCACAGCGCCACGCCCGCCTGCCGCGAGCGCGCATGCACCTGCGGCGCCTGCGCACCGAATTCGGGCGCATCCAGGTGACAGTGGGTATCGATGAAGACCGCCATGCGGGGAGATCATGCCGCAGGGGCTGCAAAGCGGTACGAAGCGTGCTAGGGTGACCCCACCCCTGCATCACTTTTCCGGAGGTGCATCGATGCGCAGGCCCGCCCGCTACAGCCCGTCGCCCCCTCGTCCCGTTGCCGAGGACGAGCCGATGTCCTCCCCGTTGCCGCCAGCTGGAGGGGAACGCCACGCCCCCTCGCCTGGCCCGTCCGCCCGCCCGGCGGCATGGCAGCCGGGCCGCCGCGCCGTGGCGGCCCTCACGGTCGCCGTGCTGGCCCTGGGTGCCACCAGCGCCTGGCTGTGGCAGCGCCCGACCGCCGGGTTCCAGCTGACGCAGAAGGACATCGACGCCGCCGTGCTCAAGACGCTGCAGACGCAGACGCTGCCTTCGCAGGCGACGCGCGCAGCGGACACGATCCGGCCCTCGGTGGTCCGCGTCGTGAGCTACGGGGAGGAAAAGGAGACCCCCGCCGCGCGGACCGAGAAGCGCGGCCGCAACATGGCGCGCGGCAAGCCGCCCGAGGCTTCGGGCCCGCCCGGCGAGGTCGAGCGCGGTATCGGCACCGGCGTGGTCATCGTCGACAAGGGCGTGATCCTGACCAACCTGCATGTGGTCGCGGGCGCGCAGAAGATCAAGGTGACCTTCTTCGACGGCCTGGAATCCGTGGCCACCGTGACCGGCGTGCAGCCCGAGAACGACCTGGCCGTCCTCCAGGCGCAGAAGATTCCCGACGACCTGATGGCGGCCACCATGAAATCGACCGCCGACCTGCGCCCCGGCGATCAGGTCGCGGCCGTGGGCTTTCCCTTCGGCATCGGACCCTCGGTCTCCGCCGGCGTGGTGTCCGGGCTCAAGCGCTCCTTCCAGTCGCCGGAGGGCAGGCAGGAGCTGTCCAACCTGATCCAGTTCGATGCGGCGGCCAACCCCGGCAACTCCGGCGGCCCGCTGATCAACATGGACGGCGAGGTGCTCGGCATCGTCACCGCCATCCTCAACCCGACGCAGCAACGTACCTTCATCGGCATCGGCTTCGCGGTGCCCATCGAGAACGCCGCCTCGGCGGTGGGCTCGCCGCCCTTCTGACGCTGTCCGCGCCCAGCGCCAGCCTGCGCGGCTGGCATCGTACTGACCCATCCATAGACCGCCGCCTACCGACCGTCCACCGGAAGCCTCATGACCACACCGACCGCCCTGCCCGACACCGCCGCCACCACCGCCGAGCTGATGGAACAGATCCTCTACCAGGTCAAGCGCGTGGTGGTAGGCCAGGACCGCTTCCTCGAACGGGTGATGGTGGCCATGCTGGCCGGCGGCCACCTGCTGGTGGAAGGCGTGCCGGGCCTCGCCAAGACGCTCACCGTCAAGACGCTGGCCGACACCATGCGCGGCAGCTTCAAGCGCATCCAGTTCACGCCCGACCTGGTGCCGGCTGATCTGGTGGGCACGCGCATCTACAACCAGAAGACCGGCGACTTCTCCACCTCGCTCGGCCCGGTCTTTGCCAACCTGCTGCTGGCCGACGAAATCAACCGCGCGCCGGCCAAGGTGCAGAGCGCGCTGCTAGAGGTGATGCAGGAACGCCAGGTGACCATCGCCGGCGAGACGCACCGCGTGCCGCGCCCCTTCCTGGTCATGGCCACGCAGAACCCCATCGAGACCGAAGGCACCTACCCCTTGCCCGAGGCCCAGGTGGACCGCTTCATGATGAAGGTGCTGGTCGACTACCCCACCGACGACGAGGAATTCGTCATCGTCCAGCGCGTGATCGGCGAGAAGCTGGAGGCCGCGCCGGTGGCCACCATCGAGCAGCTGGCGGCGTTGCAGGCCCAGTCGCGGCAGGTGTATGTCGACCCATCGCTGATCCAGTACGCGGTCAAGCTGATCTCCGCCACGCGCAACCCCGAGAGGTTCGGCCTCAAGGACACGCGCCGCTTCATCACCTTTGGCGCCAGCCCACGTGCCACCATCGGCCTGGCCGAAGGCGCACGCGCTCTCGCCATGCTGCGCGGCCGGGCCTACGTGCTGCCCGAGGACATGAGCGACCTGGTGCCCGATGTGCTGCGCCACCGCGTGACGCTGTCGTACGAGGGCTTGTCCGAAGGCCTCACGCCCGATCTGCTGATCGAGAAGATCATGCGCGCCGTGCCCGCGCCCCCGCGGCCGCTCGAACACGACAAGCTGGTGGCCTGAATGAAGCTGTGGCGCCGCAAGCCCGCCGTCGCGCCGGCGGCCAACGACCCGGCTCCCGAGGCCGGAGCGGCCGACCGCCTGCTGCGCCGGCTGGAGTGGACCGTCATCCGCCGCCTCGACGGCCTGCTGCAGGGCGACTACCGCACGCTGATGCGCGGCACCGGCCTGGACCTGGCCGACCTGCGCGAATACCAGATGCACGACGACGTACGCCACATCGACTGGAACGTCACCGCGCGCCAGCAGGTGCCGCACGTGCGCGTCTTCACCGAAGACCGGGAGATGGCCGCCTGGTTCGTGCTCGACCTCAGCCGCTCGGTGGATTTCGGCTCCGGCCCCAAGGCCAAGCGCGAGATCTCGGCCGGCTTCGTCGGCGTGCTCGCGCGGCTGCTCACGCGCCATGGCAACCGCGTGGGGGCGCTCGTCTATGGCCACGACCTCGAGGCTGTGCTGCCCCCGCGCAGCAGCCGAACGCATGTGCTGCGGCTGCTGCACGAGATGGAGCGCCGTGCGCATGCCGCAGCGGACGCCAAGGCGCCCCACCGCGGCATGACGCGCCTGGCCGACATGCTGCAGTCGGCCGCAGGACTGATGCCCCGGCGCAGCACCGTCTTCGTCGTTTCCGACTTCCTCACGGAGCCCGGCTGGGAGAAGCCCCTTGCGCGCCTGGCCCAGCGCCACGAAGTGGTGGCCGTGCGCCTGTTCGACCCCCTGGAGCGTGAACTGCCCGACCTGGGCCTGGTGCCGCTGGCCGATGCCGAAACCGGCGAGCAGGTCTGGGTCGACACCCACGATGCGGCCTTCCGCCGCCGCTTCGCCAGGCTCGCCGCGGAGCGCGAGGAAGCCCTGCGCGAGGCCCTGGCCAACGCCGGCGTCGATGCACTGGAGCTCTCCACCGCCGACGATCTGGTCGAAGCCATCGTCCGATTTGCCGACATGCGCCGTCGCCGGGTGCGCGCGACCGGCGCGCCGCCACGACGGGCTGGAGAACTGCGATGAATGCCACGCTGCCCCTGACCTTCCTCTGGCCGCAGTTCCTGTGGCTGCTGCTGCTCGTGCCCGCGCTGATCCTGCTGTACGTGTGGCTGATCCGGCGCAAGAAGAAGCTGGCCGTGCGCTATGCCAGCCTGTCCATCGTGCGCGAGGCGCTGGGCGTACGGCAGTCGCTGCGCAGGCACCTGCCGCCCGTGCTCTTCCTGCTGGCGATCACGGCCATGCTGCTCGCCGCGGCCCGCCCGCTGGCGGTGATCACGCTGCCCTCCAACCAGCAGACCATCATCCTGGCGATGGACGTGTCGGGCAGCATGCGCGCCGAGGACGTGAAGCCCAACCGCCTGGTGGCCGCGCAGGAAGCCGCCAAGGCCTTCATCAAGGACCTGCCGCGAAACGTCAAGGTGGGCGTCGTGGCCTTCGCCGGCAGCGCGAACGTGGCGCAGTTGCCCACCACCAGCCGTGACGAACTGGTGGCGGCCATCGACTCCTTCCAACTGCAGCGTGCCACGGCGACGGGCAATGCCATCGTGGTGTCGCTGGCCACGCTATTCCCGGATGCCGGCATCGACATCGCCGACTTCGGGCCGCAGAGCCGGCAGCAGGGCATCTCGCTGGATCGCGCGGGGCGCAAGCCGGCCGAGCCGTTCAAGCCCGTGGCGCCGGGCTCCTACTCGTCGGCAGCGATCATCATGTTGACCGACGGCCAGCGCACCACCGGCGTCGATCCGCTGGACGCCGCCAAGGCCGCGGCTGATCGGGGGGTGCGCGTCTACACGGTGGGCGTGGGCACGGTGGATGGCGAAACCATCGGCTTCGAAGGCTGGTCGATGCGCGTGCGCCTGGATGAGGAGACGCTCAAGGCGGTCGCCAACCGGACCGCCGCCGAGTACTTCTACGCCGGCACCGCGCAGGATCTGCACAAGGTCTACGAAACCCTCAGTTCGCGCCTGGCGGTGGAAAAGAAGGAAACCGAGATCTCCGCGCTCTTCGCCATTGCGGCGGCCGCCCTGTCGCTGTTGGCGGCCGGACTGTCGTTGCTCTGGTTCAACCGGATTCTGTAAGCCTTCCAGCGTCGCGCCCGCCGGGTGGGCTGGTCAGCGCCGAGTCATCTGCAGGCCCACGGGAGAAAGCGCGAAACCCCGCGCTGGCGGGGGTTCGTTCCTGGGCCTGACTGCGGGCGCAGATGCGCCCTGACGTGTCAAGGCGCGCGGCGGGGCATCAAGACGCGGGAGAGTGCCGGATCAGGCGGCAGCCTGCGCCTCGTCGATCTGCATCGCCTCCGCCAACGTGCCCAGCCGCTGGTCCGTGGCCTGCTCCTCGCCCAAAGTCTCCTTGAGCAGCGAGACCGCCTCCTGGAAGCCCAGCTTCTGCGCCACCAGGCACAGCGAGGTGTATCCGGCGATTTCATAGTGCTCTGCCTTCTGAGCCGAGGCGATGAGCGCCGCATCGAGCACCGGGCCTGCTTCGATCTGGTCGATGAGCGAGGTCGCTTCCTCGATCAAGCCTTCCATGCCCTCGCACTTGATGCGCTTGAGCTTGAAGCCACACTGCTCGGCGACCTGCTCGATGCGTTCGACCTGCGCGCGCGTCTCTTCCAAGTGGGCTTCGAAGGCGGCCTGCAACTCGGGATTGGTCGCCGCGCGCGCCATCTTGGGCAGCGAGCGGGTCATCTGCTTCTCGGCGCTGTAGGTGTCGGACAGGTCGTGGATGAACAGGTCCTGGACGGTCTTCATGGGCATGGGGAGGCTCCTTGGCAAACGATGGAGCCCCTACCCTGTCATGCCACGTCCATGCGGCTGTAGGAAGCGTCGCGGGGACGCGTGCGCCGCGCTCGATGAAGGCCGTACGCGCCGCCGCAACGTGCGGCGCATCGGGCGGCGGCCCCGTTACTCGGCCATGGCGTCGATCATCACCTGACCAAAGCCGGAGCAGCTCACCTGCGTCGCGCCATCCATCAGCCGCGCGAAGTCATAGGTGACCCGCTTGCTCTGGATCGCCGCCTCCATGGCCCGGATGATCAGGTCCGCCGCTTCCTTCCAGCCCATGTGGCGCAGCATCATCTCGGCCGAGAGGATGCTGGAGCCTGGGTTGACGTAGTCCTTGCCGGCGTACTTGGGCGCCGTGCCGTGCGTGGCCTCGAACATGGCCACGGTGTCGGACATGTTGGCGCCCGGTGCGATCCCGATGCCGCCCACCTGCGCCGCGAGCGCGTCGGAGATGTAGTCGCCGTTCAGGTTGAGCGTGGCGATCACCGAATACTCGGCGGGCCGCAGCAGGATCTGCTGCAGGAAGGCATCGGCGATCACGTCCTTGATGACGATGTCCTTGCCGGTCTTCGGGCTCTTGACCCGCAGCCACGGTCCGCCGTCGATGGGCTGGCCGCCGAACTCGCGCGCCGCCAGGGCGTAGCCCCATTCGCGGAAGCCGCCCTCGGTGAACTTCATGATGTTGCCCTTGTGCACGAGCGTGACACTGGGCTTGTCGTTGTCGATGGCGTACTGGATGGCCTTGCGCACCAAGCGCTCCGTGCCTTCGATGGACACCGGCTTGAGGCCGATGGCCGAGGTCTCGGGGAAGCGGAGGGTCTTGGCACCGAGTTCGTCCACCAGGAAGCGGATCAGCTTCTGCGCTTTTTCGGAGCGGGCCTCGTACTCGATGCCGGCATAGATGTCCTCTGAGTTCTCGCGGAAGATGGCCATGTCGGTCTTGCTCGGCTCGCGCAGCGGCGAAGGCACGCCATTGAAATAGCGCACCGGGCGCAGGCACACGTACAGGTCGAGCTGCTGGCGCAGCGCGACGTTCAGGCTGCGGATGCCGCCGCCGACGGGCGTCGTCAGCGGCCCCTTGATCGAGACGACGTAGTCGCGCACCGCAGCGAGGGTTTCGTCAGGCAGCCAGACGTCGGGACCATAGAGCTGGGTGGACTTGCCGCCAGCATAGATCTCCATCCAGTGGATCTTGCGGGCGCCGCCATAGGCCTGGGCCACCGCCGCATCCACCACTTTGAGCATCACCGGCGTCACGTCGCGACCGACGCCGTCGCCCTCGATGAAGGGGATGATCACCTGGTCCGGCACGTCGAGCGTGTTGTCGGCATTGACGGTGATCTTCCGGCCCTCCGCCGGGACTTGGATGTGCTGGTAGCTGGACATGGATGAGCTTGGGTGGAAGAAGCGCCACTTCGTACGACAACGGTCGCGCGCAGCCGCGGAAGGGCCGGCGTGGCAAGGAATTCTAGACGCGGCCCTGCAGGCGACGGGGCGCATGGGGCTACCCGCGCGATGTTCACCGGCGCCGTCAACCGGATCGCGTCTGCGCCGTTTTACAAGCAGCCGGCCACGATCCCGTGTATGGCTGAGTGCTCATCAAGGCAGTCCCAAAAACCGTCAATCCCAAAGGATGTTCTTATGAAGAAGCTTCTCGCTTTCGCCACCGCCGGTCTGATCGCCACCGGCGCCTTCGCCCAGGCCCCCGCCGCTGCGCCGACCGACGCGCCGGCCGTGAAGGCCGCCTCGGCCAAGCACACCAAGAAGGCCACCAAGCACAAGGTCGCTCACAAGGCCAAGGCCAAGAAGAGCGTCAAGGCCGCCTGAACGCTGCATCAGCGCATGCACGAAAGCCCGGCTCCGCCGGGCTTTTTTGTGGGCTCGCCGAGCGCTCTGTCCCACAGGCTGCGGCAAGGCAGGCGTCAAAGAAAAGAGCCCGGATCTGGCTCGCAGTCCGGGCGCGGAGGGCGTTGGCGATAGCAACGCTGATGTGTGGTGGAGCTGGGGGGATTTGAACCCCCGTCCGCAAGCCTTCGCCGCGCAGATCTACATGTTTAGCGCTCTGTTTTGGATCTCGCCACCGGCAACGCGCAGACGCACGCTTTGCCGGCAGCCAGCACCCTTCGATCTCGCAACGGCCCAAGGTACCCGGACCGCTGCCAGCCAATGTGATTAACCTTGCAGCCGGGAGGCGTCAGATTGCTCTAACGCCCCCTTGCCCAGCCCATCGGCCGACTGTTGCAAGGCTCGCAGCGATTAGGCTGCGAGTGCGAAACGTTCGTCGTTTGCAGTTAGTTTGTTTGAATCTGTTTTACGAGCACATTCAGCTCGACATGCACCACTGCGGTCCCGAACCCACGTCGAAACCAATGCAGCCCCAGAACCATTCATTTTAGGCCGACGGCAACCATTGCAAGAGGTCGAGGGGCAAAGAAATCACCGCATCCGCCTCCCAAAGGGTGACATCGGCCTCCGCGCCAAGGTAGCCGTAGGCAACGGCAACCGTCTTCATGCCAGCGGCCCGACCTGCGACGATGTCTCGCTGATCGTCCCCCACATAGACACAGCGGGCCGGGTCGACGCGCATGCGTCGTGCCGCCTCGAGCAACGGCGCCGGATGAGGCTTCGAATGCGCCGTGGTGTCGCCGCTGATGATCGCCTGTGCTGTGCGGAACAACGGCATGCTCCCAGTCAGTGGCACCGTGAAGCGGCTGGCCTTGTTGGTGACCACACCCCAGGGCAAGCGACGAGCGCCGAGTTGGGCGATGAGTGCTTCGACGCCCTCGAAGGCATGGGTGCCATCGAGCATGAGCGCTTCATAGTTCTTGAAGAACTCCTCCCTAAGTTCAGGGAACTGCGCGTCCTCGGGTCGCAACCCGAATGCCACACCCAGCATGCCCCGCGCACCGGCGCCAGCCATGGACCGGTACGCGCTCAGCGGCAGCGACGCCATGCCCCGTTCGACCCGCATCCGATCAGCGGCCGCGCCCAGTTCGGGCGCGCTGTCGACGAGGGTGCCGTCGAGATCGAACAGGACCGCCTGAATGTCCGCCCACGGCACTTTGCTCATGCGCCGGCCGCCTCGACCGCGCGCCGCGTTGCCAGCATGTAGTTGACACTCACGTCGTCGTCGAGCCAGTAACGGCGGGTCAACGGGTTGTATTGGAGCCCCCGCGAGTGATCGACCGTCAGCGATGCCGCCCGGCAGTGTGCTGCAAGCTCCGCCGGCCGGATCAGCTTGGCGTACTCATGGGTTCCCCGCGGCAGCATGTTCAGCACGTACTCCGCACCCACGATCGCCAGCATGAATGCCTTGGCATTGCGATTGATGGTGGAAAAGAACACCCATCCACCAGGCTTGACCAGCTTGGCGCAGGCCTGCACCACTGAAGCCGGCTTCGGCACATGTTCCAGCATTTCCATGCAGGTGACGACATCAAAGCTGCCGGGAGCCTCTTCGGCCAGCGCCTCCACCGCCACCTCGCGATAGCGCACGCCCTGGGTGCCTGCATCGAGGGTGTGCAATTGCGCGACCTTGAGCGCCTTGCCCGCGAGATCGATGCCCAGGACGTCGGCCCCGCGACGCGCCATGGCATCCGAGAGGATGCCGCCACCACAGCCCACGTCCAGCACGCGCTTGCCCGCAAGAGACACCTGCCCCTCGATCCATTCGAGCCGCAGCGGATTGATCTCGTGCAAGGGGCGGAATTCGCTGTCCGCATCCCACCAGCGGTGGGCCAGTTCAGAAAATTTGGCCAGTTCGGCCGGATCTGCGTTGGGATGAGTTGCCGTCATCGTTGAATTATGGAGTTCGGGTCGAAGCCATCGGCCGGATACGAGGAATGGCCATAAAAAAACCCCGCCGAGGCGGGGTTTTCAGCGGGCTGATCGAAATCAGTTGGCGCGGGTGCCGACCACTTCGATTTCCACGCGACGGTTCTTGGCGCGGCCTTCCTTGGTACGGTTGTCGGCGACGGGCTGCTTCTCGCCCTTGCCTTCGGTGTACACGCGGTTGCGCTCGATGCCCTTGGAGACCAGATAGGCCTTCACGGCTTCGGCACGGCGGACCGACAGCTTCTGGTTGTACGCATCGGTGCCGATGGAGTCGGTGTGACCCACGGCGATGATGACTTCCAGGTTGATACCCTTGATCTTGGAGACCAGATCGTCCAGCTTGGCGCGGCCTTCCGGCTTCAGGACCGACTTGTCGAAGTCGAAGAAGGCGTCGGCAGCGAAGGTGACCTTCGAAGCGGCGACGGCCGGCGGTGCGGGCGGCGCGGGCGGCGTCACGGCGGCCGGGGGCGCAGCAACGGGAGCCGGGGCAGCGGTAACCAGAGCGCCATCGCAACCCACGGCGGCCGTGGCGGGGGTCCAGTTGGCATCGCGCCAGCAGAGTTCGTTGGTGCCGTTCTTCCAGACCAGCTCGCCCGTACCGTTCTGCCAGTTGTCGATCACGGGACCACCGTTCGCGGCGGTGACCTTGGTCTGCGCGCCGGCGGCCGTGGCGAGCGCAGCGACTGCAAACATCATCGCCACTTTATTCAGTTTCTTCATGGTTCTCCTCTTGGGGAAAAAGCCGCAGCCGCAGCCGCGAAACAAGGACGTCTCAAGTGACCACCACCCAAAACGCTGGAGTTCATTGTGCCATAGGGTCTTTCTCAAACCGGGCGCGCCCGCCCCGGCCGGCGTAGGACTGCAACGGAAAGCCGCACTTGTGTTGCTGTCTCGCGACACCGCGGGCGACGTAAAATCCGCCGTTTCGCCCGCCGACCCGCTGCCGCCCTCATGACATCGTTCGCCAAGGAAACCCTGCCCATCAGCCTCGAGGAGGAGATGCGGCGCAGCTATCTCGATTACGCGATGAGCGTGATCGTCGGGCGCGCCCTGCCCGACGCCCGGGATGGCCTCAAGCCCGTGCACAGGCGTGTGTTGTACGCGATGCACGAGCTCAACAACGACTGGAACCGGCCCTACAAGAAGTCGGCCCGTATCGTGGGCGATGTCATCGGCAAGTACCACCCGCACGGCGACCAGTCGGTCTACGACACGATCGTGCGGCTGGCGCAGGATTTCTCCATGCGCCACATGCTCGTCGACGGCCAGGGCAATTTCGGCTCGGTCGATGGCGACAGTGCGGCTGCCATGCGATATACCGAAATTCGCCTTGCGAAAATCGCCCATGAAATGCTGGCGGATATCGACAAGGAAACCGTCGATTTCGGCCCCAATTACGACGGCAGCGAAAAAGAACCGTTGGTATTACCCAGCCGCCTGCCCAACCTGCTGGTCAATGGCTCCGGCGGCATTGCGGTGGGCATGGCCACCAACATCCCCCCCCACAACCTGAACGAGGTGGTGGACGCCTGCCTGCATCTGCTTCGCCACCCTGACGCCAGCATCGACGACCTGATGGAGATCGTGCCGGCACCCGACTTCCCGACGGCCGGCATCATCTACGGCATCAACGGCGTCAAGGAAGGCTATCGCACCGGCCGCGGCAAGGTCGTGATGCGGGCCAAGTGCCACTTCGAGGACATCGACCGCGGCCAGCGCCAGGCCATCATCGTCGACGAGTTGCCCTACCAGGTGAACAAGAAGACGCTGCAGGAGCGCATGGCCGAGCTGGTGCACGAGAAGAAGCTCGAGGGCATCAGCCACATCCAGGACGAGTCCGACAAGTCGGGCATGCGCCTGGTGATCGAGCTCAAGCGCGGCGAAGTGCCCGAGGTCGTGCTCAACAACCTCTACAAGCAGACGCAGCTGCAAGACACCTTCGGCATCAACATGGTGGCCCTGGTGGATGGCCAGCCCAAGCTGTGCAACCTGAAGGATCTGGTGCAGGTCTTTCTGCAGCACCGCCGCGAGGTGGTGACGCGGCGCACGGTGTTCAACCTGCGCAAGGCACGCGAGCGCGGCCACGTGCTCGAAGGCCTGGCCGTCGCGCTGGCGAACATCGACGAGTTCATCCGCATCATCCGCGAGTCGCCCACGCCGCCGGTGGCCAAGGCCGAGCTGATGACCCGCTCGTGGGACAGCAAGCTGGTGCGCGAGATGCTCACCCGCGCGCGCGCCGACGGCGGCACCATCAACGCTGACGACTACCGGCCCGAAGGCCTGGAGCGCATCTACGGCCTGATGGGCGACGGCCTCTACCGCCTTTCCGAGACGCAGGCCCAGGAAATCCTGCAGATGCGCCTGCAGCGCCTGACCGGCCTGGAGCAGGACAAGATCGTCGCCGAGTACAAGGAAGTGATGGCGGAGATCGACGATCTGCTCGACATCCTGTCCAAGCCCGAGCGCGTGTCGGTCATCATCGGCGAGGAACTCGGCGCCCTGCGGCAGGAGTTCGGCCAGACCAAGCTGGGCGCGCGCCGCAGCGAGATCGAATACAGCGCGCAGGACCTCTCCACCGAAGACCTGATCACGCCCACCGACATGGTGGTCACGCTCTCGCACAGCGGCTACATCAAGAGCCAGCCGCTCTCCGAGTACCGGGCACAGAAGCGAGGCGGACGTGGCAAGCAGGCCGCCGCGACCAAGGAAGACGACTGGATCGACCAGCTCTTCATTGCGAACACGCACGACTACATCCTCTGCTTCTCCAACCGCGGGCGGCTTTACTGGCTCAAGGTGTGGGAAGTGCCTTCGGGCTCGCGCAATTCGCGCGGCCGACCGATCGTCAACATGTTCCCGCTGGCCGAGGGCGAGAAGATCACCGTGGTGCTGCCGCTGACCGGCGAGACACGCAACTTCCCGTCCGACCGCTACATCTTCATGGGCACGTCGATGGGCACCGTCAAGAAGACGGCGCTCGACGAATTCAGCAACCCGCGAAAGGCCGGCATCATCGCCGTCGACCTGGACGACGGCGACTACCTCATCGGCGCGGCCCTGACGGACGGCAAGCACGACGTCATGCTCTTCTCCGATGGTGGCAAGGCCGTGCGCTTCGACGAGAACGACGTACGCCCCATGGGCCGCAATGCCCGCGGCGTGCGCGGCATGATGCTGGAGGACGGCCAGGGCGTGATCGCCATGCTGGTGGCCGAGGATGAGACGCAGAGCGTGCTCACCGCCACCGAGAACGGTTACGGCAAGCGCACCAGCATCACCGAGTACACCCGCCACGGCCGGGGAACCAAAGGCATGATCGCGATTCAACAGAGCGAGCGCAACGGCAAGGTCGTGGCCGCCACGCTGGTGCATGTGGATGACGAGATCATGCTCATCACCGACAAGGGCGTGCTGGTACGTACACGCGTATCGGAAATCCGCGAACTCGGCCGCGCGACGCAAGGTGTCACGCTCATCAACCTCGACGAAGGCGCCAAGCTCAGCGGGCTGCAGCGCATCGTCGAGAACGACGCCAACGCCGCCGTCGAGGCAGAGGAAGCCGACGACAGCGCCAACCCATCCCAGGAGAACCCCCAATGAACAAACACTTCAAGACCGCCCTGATCGGCGCCACGCTCGCCGCAGCCGTCTCCGGCGCCTGGGCACAGGACAAGGCTGCCCTCATCAAGCAGTTCATCGAACTGCAGCGTCCGGGCGTGGAAGCGCTGGCGCGCGGCCTGGTCGAGGAGTCGAGCCTGCCGATCGCCCGCGCGGGTGCCGGCTACCTGCAGACGCAAGTGCCCGAGGCCAAGCGCGAAGCCGCCGGCAAGGCCGCCGACGCCGAATTGAAGAAGTACTTCGACGACGCCTATCCGCTGGTGCGCGACAAGGCCGTCCAATTGGCTCCCGCGGCCCTGACGCCGGTGCTGGACCAGAACTTCAATGAAGAAGAGATGCGCCAGCTCGTGGCCTGGGTCAGCTCACCGGTGAGCAAGAAATACCAGGAACTCAATCCGCAGCTGCAGAACGCGCTGACGGAGAAGCTGGTGGCCGAGACCCGCACGTCGGTCGAGCCCAAGCTGCGCGCCCTGGACACCAACGTCGCCAAGGCCCTGGGCGCGCCCACCGATGGTGGTGCGGCCAAGGGCAACGGTGCAAGCAGCAGCGGCACCAGCGGCAGCGCCGCACCCAAGGCCCCCGCCAAGAAGTAACCCCCCCGCCTGCGTCTCCGCCCGCCGCCGAATGACACCCGCCGCCCCACGCCGTCCCTACAACTTCTCTGCCGGCCCGGCCGCCATGCCCGAAGCCGTGCTGTCCCGCGCGGCAGCGGAGATGCTCGACTGGCACGGCAGTGGCATGGGCGTGATGGAGATGAGCCATCGCGGCAAGGAGTTCGGCGAGATCATCGGGCAGGCGGAGGCCGACTTCCGTCAACTGCTGGCCGTGCCGTCCAACTTCCGCATCCTGTTCATGCAGGGCGGTGGGCTGGGCGAGAACGCCATCGTGCCGCTGAACCTCTCGCGCGGCGGCACGGTCGACTTCGTGGTCACCGGCAGCTGGAGCACGAAGTCGCTCAAGGAGGCGGGCCGTTATTGCAAGACGCGCACAGCCGCCACCAATGCCGAAGGCGGCCATGTGGCGATTCCTGAAGCCGCCCAGTGGTCGCTGAGCCCGGATGCCGCCTATGTGCACCTGTGCTCCAACGAGACGATCAACGGCATCGAGTTCCAGGAGCTGCCCGACCTGAAGGCCCTCGGCAGCGACGCGCCGCTGGTCATCGACTTCTCCTCGCATGTCGCATCGCGCAGCGTGGATTGGAGCCGCGTGGGCCTGGCCTTCGGCGGTGCCCAGAAGAACCTCGGCCCCGCCGGGCTGACGCTGGTGGTGGTGCGCGAGGACCTGCTCGACCGCGCCCTGCCGATCTGCCCGAGCGCCTTCAGCTACAAACTCGTGGCCGAGAACGACTCGATGTACAACACGCCGCCGACCTGGGGCATCTACATGGCGGGCCTGACCTTCCAGTGGCTGCTCCAGCAGAAGGAAGGCGAGCTCACCGGCATTGCAGCCATGGAGGCGCGCAACATCGCCAAGGCGGCGCTGCTGTACGAGTTCATCGACGCATCGGCCTTCTATGTGAGCAAGGTCGATCCGGCCTGCCGCTCGCGCATGAACGTGCCCTTCCTGCTCGCGGACGAGTCGCGCAACGAGGCCTTCCTGACCGGTGCAAAGGCGGCCGGGCTGCTGCAGCTCAAGGGCCACAAGTCCGTGGGCGGCATGCGCGCCAGCATCTACAACGCCATGCCGTTGGAAGGCGTTCAGGCACTTGTGTCCTACATGAGAGAATTCGAGCGCCTGCACGCCTGAACACAGGCGTGAGTCCGCTCGATGACCGCTCACCAATCCCCTCCCCCCTCTTCTTCCTCCGCCGCCGACAGCCTTGCGCCCCTGCGCGAGCGCATCGACGCGCTGGATGCCCAGTTGCTCGACCTGCTGAACCAGCGCGCCCATGTGGCCGAACTGGTGGGCGAGGTGAAGAAGCGCGAGGGCACGCCCTACTTCCGGCCTGACCGCGTCGCGCAGGTCATCGAGAAGGTCAAGCGCAACAACCCCGGGCCACTCAAGGGCGCGCACGTCGAAGCCATCTGGCGCGAGATCATGTCGGCCTGCCTGGCACTCGAATCGCCCCAGCGCGTGGCGGTGCTGGGCCCCGAAGGCACCTTCTGCGAACAAGCCGCCATCGAATACTTCGGCGGTGCGGCCGACCTGGTGTACTGCGCCACCTTCGACGAAGTCTTCCACGCCACGGCCGCCGGCAGCGCGCAGTACGGCGTGGTGGGCGTGGAGAACTCCACCGAGGGCGCCGTCGCCCGTTCGCTCGACCTGTTCCTGCATTCGCCCGCCCATGTGGTTGGCGAGGTCAGCCTGCTGGTGCGTCACAACCTGCTGTGCAGCCGCAACTCGCTGGACGACATCGAAGTCGTGATGGCCCACCCGCAGGCGCTGGCGCAATGCCACGGCTGGCTGTCCAAGCACCTGCCCAAAGCCGAGCGGCGCGCTGTCTCCAGCAATGCCGAGGGGGCCCGCCTGGCGGCCACCAACCCGGCCTGGGCCGGAATCGCCGGCGAGCGTGCGGCCACGCAGTTCGGCCTCCATATCGTCGCCCACGCCATCCAGGACGATCCGTACAACCGCACGCGCTTCGCCGTCATCTGCCTGCCGCATACGCTGGCGATGCCGCCGGCCTCGGGGCGCGATATGACCAGCCTCGTCGTCTCGGTGCCCAACAAGCCGGGTGCGGTGCATGACCTGCTCGTGCCGCTGAAGGAGCACAAGGTCTCGATGACGCGCTTCGAGTCGCGTCCCGCCCGCACCGGCCAATGGGAGTACTACTTCTACATCGACCTCGACGGCCATCCCAGCCAGCCGAACGTGGCCGCCGCCCTGGCCGAACTGCGCGGCCTGTGCGCCTTCTTCAAGATCATCGGCGCCTATCCGGTCAAGGCCTGAGATTTCGAGGATGTTCCAGCAACTCGGCCTGATCGGCTGTGGCCTCATCGGCGGCTCCTTTGCTCTGGCGCTGCGCCAGGCGGGGCTGGTGCGCCAGGTCGTCGGCTACAGCAAGTCGCCCTCGACCACCGAGCGCGCGCGCCAATTGGGCGTGATCGACACCGGGGCGCCTTCCGCCCTGCAGGCGGTCGCAGGCGCCGACATCGTGGTGCTGGCGGTGCCCGTGGCCGCGACGGAGTCGACGCTGAGCGCCATCCGCCACGGCCTGGGCGAGCAGACGCTGCTGATGGACGTCGGCTCGACCAAGGGCGACGTGGTGCAGGCCGGCCTTCGCGCGCTGCAGCACCAAGCCGGCAACTTCGTGCCCGCCCATCCCATCGCCGGCAAGGAAGTCGCAGGCGTCGAGCATGCCGAAGGCGCGCTGTTCGTGGGCCGGCATGTCATCCTCACGCCCACCGAACGCTCGCGCGCCGAGCAGGTGCAGCGCGCCATCGAGGTCTGGAGCCGCATCGGCGCCCGCGTGCTGACGATGGGCGCAGCAAGCCACGATGCCGCCCTGGCGGCGGTGAGTCATCTGCCCCATCTGCTGGCCTTCGCCTTCATGCAGTCGGTCGCGCAGCAACCCGATGGCGCCCGCTGGCTCGAACTGGCCGGCCCCGGCTTCCGCGACTTCTCGCGCATCGCTGCTGGCGATCCGACCGTCTGGCGCGACATCCTGCTGGCCAACCGTGAGGAAGTCCTGCGTCAGTCGCAAGCCTTCCGTGAAGCGCTCGTGAGTTTCGAGGCGCAGATCGCCGCGGGCGACGCGACAGGCCTCGGCGACGCCATCGGGCGGGCCAGCCGCGCACGCGCCGCCCTGAAGCCCGCCTTCTCCCATTGAGCGCCCGCGCGCGTCGGCCGATGGAGATCCTTGTCGCCCCCGCGTTCGAGCGCTGAGTCCCCGATTCCCGCGGCCCTCCTTCATCTGCTTCTTCCATGTACGCCACCGAGTTCCTCGACCTTCCCGCGCTGGCCGGCGCCGGCGGCACCGTGCGGTTGCCCGGCTCCAAGAGCATCTCCAACCGCGTGCTCCTGCTGGCTGCACTGGCCAGCGGTACGACCGAGATCCACGATCTGCTGGATTCGGACGACACCCGCGTCATGCTGGAGTCGCTGGCCCAGTTGGGCTGCACCCTCTCCCGTGACGGTGCGGTGCTGCGCATCGAGGGCCTGGGCGGGCAGGTGAAGCAGCGGCAGGCCGATCTGTTCCTGGGCAACGCAGGCACGGCGATGCGGCCACTGACGGCGGCGCTAGCGCTGCTGGGTGGCGACTTCCAGCTGCGCGGCGTGCCGCGCATGCACGAGCGCCCGATCGGCGACCTGGTCGACGCCCTGGTGCAGCTGGGCTGCCCCATCGACTACCTGGGCAACCCCGGCTACCCGCCGCTGCGCATCCGCCCGGCCCAGGTCTCGGCCCTGCAGCTCGACACACCGATCCGCGTGCGCGGCGACGTGTCGAGCCAGTTCCTCACGGCCCTGCTGCTGGCCCTGCCGCTGGCGGCCGGCAACCGCGACGTGGTGATCGAGGTGGTGGGCGAGCTGATCTCCAAGCCTTACATCGAGATCACGCTCAACCTGCTTGCCCGCTTCGGCATCCAGGTGCAGCGCGAGGAATGGCGCCGATTCACCATCCCGCAGGGTAGCCGCTACGTCACGCCGGGCCGCATCCATGTGGAAGCGGATGCGTCCTCCGCCAGCTACTTCATCGGCCTGGGCGCGCTGGCGGCGCCGCTGCCGGGCGCGAACGGCATCCGCATTGAAGGCGTGGGCTCCGATTCGATCCAGGGCGACATCCGCTTCATCGACGCCGCCCGGCAGATGGGCGCCCAGGTGGACAGCGGCCCCAACTGGCTGGACGTGCGCCGCGGCGCCTGGCCGCTCAAGGCCATCGACCTGGACTGCAATGCCATCCCCGACGCCGCCATGACGCTGGCCGTGATGGCGCTGTATGCCGATGGCCCCTGCCGGCTGCGCAACATCGCCAGCTGGCGCGTGAAGGAAACCGACCGCATCGACGCCATGGAGGCCGAGCTGCACAAGCTGGGCGCCACCGTCGAATCGGGGCCGGACTTCATCGTGGTGCATCCGCTGCCCGCCGGCCAGTGGACGCCGGCCGCCATCCACACCTACGACGACCACCGGGTGGCCATGTGCTTCTCTCTGGCCGCCTTCAACCCCGACCGCCGGCCGGTGCGCATCCTCGACCCGAAATGCGTAGCGAAAACCTTCCCCGACTATTTCGAAACCCTGTTCTCGGTCGTCGCGGCGGACGAGGTGCCAGTGCTCTGCGTCGACGGCCCCACCGCCTCGGGCAAGGGCACGCTGGCGGCCGAGCTGGCGCTGCGCCTGGGCTATCACTACCTGGATTCGGGCACGCTCTACCGCGTGGCGGGCCTAGCGACGCGCCGGGCCGGCCTGGAGCCGGAGCCGGCCCACGAGGCGGCCATCGCCGACCTTGCCCGCGCACTGCCACTGTGCTTCGACGCCGGCCGCGTGCTTCTGGCCGACGAAGACGTGACGGACGCCATCCGCACCGAGGCGGCCGGCATGGATGCCTCGCGCGTGTCGGCCCTGCCCGCCGTCCGCACGGCCCTCACCGAACTCCAGCACAGCTTCCGCAGGCTGCCCGGCCTGGTGGCGGACGGCCGCGACATGGGCACGGTGATCTTTCCCGACGCGCCCCTCAAGGTCTACCTCACGGCCAGCGCCGAACACCGGGCCGAGCGCCGGCATAAGCAATTGATTTCCAAAGGAATTCCCGCTATACTCGCCGACCTTCGCGCGGACCTGGAAGCGCGCGACGCCCGCGATTCGAACCGCAGCGTCGCCCCCCTCAAGCCCGCGCAGGACGCCCGCCTCCTGGACAACTCCTTCCTCAGCATCGATCAGTCGGTCGAGCAGGTACTGGACTGGTGGCGGCAGGCGCAGCCCTTCGAGACGCATTAAAGCGCGTTCGTCGGGCTCGGCGCCCCGGCCCTGCCGGGTGCGCCTATCGCTCCAGCCAGGCTCCTCTCGCGCGTCAGCGCACCGGCCTGCTGGTTGTTCAACCTCAAACCCCCGGGCTTCGCTGCCCAAACCACCGGTTCCAGTCATAGAAACAGCCGCACGCGATGTTGCATGGGCGGCTGGAAACCTGGAGAGACCGGAAGGAAACTCAATGTCCGAATCTTTTGCCGCCCTCTTTGAAGAGTCCCTGAAGCGTTCCGAAATGCGCGCGGGCGAAGTGATCACCGCCGAGGTGGTCCGCGTCGAGCACAACCACGTCGTGGTCAATGCAGGCCTGAAGTCCGAAGCCTACGTGCCGATCGACGAATTCAAGAACGACAAGGGCGAACTCGAAGTCCAGGCCGGCGACTTCGTCTCCGTGGCCATCGGTTCCGTCGAGAACGGCTACGGCGACACCATCCTCTCGCGCGACACGGCCAAGCGTCTGGCTTCGTGGCTGGCGCTCGAGAAGGCCCTGGAATCCGGTGAGTTCGTCACCGGCACGACCAGCGGCAAGGTCAAGGGCGGCCTCACGGTGCTGGTCAACGGCATCCGCGCCTTCCTGCCGGGCTCGCTAATCGACACCCGTCCGATCAAGGACCTGACTCCCTTCGAAAACAAGACGATGGAGTTCAAGGTCATCAAGCTCGACCGCAAGCGCAACAACGTCGTGCTGTCGCGCCGTGCCGTGGTCGAAGCCTCGATGGGCGAAGAGCGCGCCAAGCTGATGGAAACGCTGAAGGAAGGCGCCATCGTCCGCGGCGTGGTCAAGAACATCACCGAATACGGTGCCTTCGTCGACCTCGGCGGCATCGACGGTCTGCTGCACATCACCGACATGGCCTGGCGCCGTGTCCGCCACCCGAGCGAAGTCGTTCAGGCCGGCCAGGAAATCACCGCCAAGATCCTCAAGTTCGACACCGAGAAGAACCGCGTCTCGCTGGGCCTCAAGCAGATGGGCGACGACCCGTGGCTGGGCGTGTCGCGCCGCTACCCGCAAGGCACGCGCCTGTTCGGCAAGGTCACGAACATCGCCGACTACGGCGCGTTCGTCGAACTCGAGCCGGGCATCGAAGGCCTGGTGCACGTGTCGGAGATGGACTGGACCAACAAGAACGTGGCTCCCAACAAGATCGTCTCCATGGGCGACGAAGTGGAAGTCATGGTCCTGGAAATCGACGAGGACAAGCGCCGCATCAGCCTGGGCATGAAGCAGTGCAAGGCCAACCCGTGGCAGGAGTTCGCGCAGAACACCAAGCGCGGCGATCGCGTCAAGGGCCCGATCAAGTCGATCACCGACTTCGGCGTGTTCGTGGGCCTGGCTGCCGGTATCGACGGCCTGGTGCACCTGTCCGACCTGTCGTGGAACGAAGCTGGCGAAACCGCCGTGCGCAACTACAAGAAGGGCCAGGAAGTCGAAGCCATCGTGCTGGCCGTCGACGTGGACCGCGAGCGCATCAGCCTGGGCATCAAGCAGCTGGACGGCGACCCGTTCACCACCTTCTCGTCCGTCAATGACAAGGGCCAGATCGTGACCGGCAAGGTCAAGACCGTGGACGCCCGTGGCGCCGAGATCGACCTGGGCGGCGACGTCGTCGGCTACCTGCGCGCTTCGGAAATCTCCCGCGACCGCGTGGAAGATGCCCGCAACGTGCTGAAGGAAGGCGACGAAGTCACGGCCGTGGTCACCAACGTGGACCGCAAGAACCGCAGCATCCAGCTGTCGATCCGCCAGAAGGACATGGTCGACCAGCAAGAAGCCATGGCCAGCCTGAGCCAGCAGTCGGCCCGCGAGAACGCCGGCACCACCAGCCTGGGCGCCCTGCTGCGTGCCAAGCTGGACGGCAGCGACAAGTAATCGACCCGGATCGCGGCAGGCCGTGGACGCGCAAGCGTCCTGGCCCGCCGTGTGCCAGCAATGACACGTTCCGATCTGGTCGAAGAACTCGCCGCCCGCTTTGCGCAGCTCACGCACCGCGATGCCGAGCAGGCCGTCAAGACCATTCTTGACGCCATGAGCGACGCGCTGGTGCGGGGGCATCGCATCGAGATCCGCGGCTTCGGCAGCTTTTCGGTGAGCCGCCGCCCGCCTCGCCTGGGCCGCAATCCGCGCTCGGGCGAAAGCGTGCAGATCCCCGAGAAGCGCGTGCCGCACTTCAAGCCGGGCAAGGCCCTGCGCGAAGCCGTGGACCGTTCGAGCGAGGCATGAGCCAGGCCGCGGCCCTTCGTCCTTGATGGGGCGGATGGGCCAAGGCCTCCTACTTAGAATCGTCCCGCCATCGGGACCTTCATGACGAGATATTGCCTTCACGCGCCCTGCTTCGTGTGGCCGCTGCCCCCTCACCGGAACGCAGTTCGCACCGGAGTGGCCTGGCGATGAAATACCTCCTGTGGCTGCTCAAGGCAGCCATTTTTTTTACCCTGTTCGCCTTTGCGCTGAACAACCAGCACGAGACCACCGTGCACTTCTTCTTCGGCACCTCCTGGCGCGGGCCGCTGGTACTGGTGGTGCTCGCGGCCTTCGCCGCCGGCCTGGTGGTGGGCGCGCTCGGCATGCTGCCCGGGTGGTGGCGCCATCGCTCGGCGGCCGCTGCGTTGCGCCAGCCGCCGGCGCCCCCGGACGGTGTGGCAGAGGTGCCGCTGACCCCGCCCCCGGTGGCAGAACCTTCCCACGCCCGACGCCATGGACTTTGACCTGAGCTGGCTGCTGCTGGGCCTGCCCCTGGCCTTCGTGCTGGGCTGGCTGGCCTCGCGCCTGGACCTGCGCCAACTGCGCTTCGAGAACCGGCAGGCGCCCAAGGCCTACTTCCGCGGCCTGAACTTCCTGCTCAACGAGCAGCAGGACCAGGCCATCGACGCCTTCATAGAGGCCGTCCAGAACGACCCCGACACGCAGGAGTTGCACTTCGCTCTGGGCAACCTGTTCCGCCGCCGGGGCGAGTACCAGCGCGCGGTGCGCGTGCACGAGCACCTGCTGTCGCGGGCCGACCTTAACCGCGCCGACCGCGACCGCGCCCAGCATGCGCTGGCGCAGGACTTCCTGAGCGCCGGCCTGCTCGACCGGGCCGAGACGGCGCTGCAGAAGCTGGAAGGCACGCGCTACGAGAACGAGGCCCGGCTCGCCCTCCTGGCCATCTACGAACGCTCGCGCGAATGGGCGCAGGCCGAGGCCGTGGCGACCAAGCTCGATGCCTCCGACCAGGCGAGCTACGCCGCCCGGCGTGCCCATCACCTGTGCGAGCAGGCGGCGGAGCACAGCGCCCGCGGCGATGCGGATGCGGCGCTGCGCCTTCTGCAGCAGGCGGCACAGCTTGCGCCCGACGCGCCCCGCCCGCCCATCGACACCGCGGCACTGCAACTGCGTCAGGGCCGGGCCATGGAAGCCTGGACCACGCTGTCGGGACTCAGCCGCACGGCGCCGCTGGCCCTGCCGCTCTACGCGGCCGCGCTGCAGCAGGCGGCACAGGCTGCCGGCGAACAGGCCGCGGCCGCAGACCTGCTGCGGGCACGCTACGAAGCCGAGCCATCCATCGATGTGCTCGAAGCCCTCATGGCGCTGGAAGCCACCGGCGGCGACGCGCCACGCGACCGCTACCTGGAGCACCTGGCCCGCCAGCCGGGCTCGCTGCTGGCCGCCTCCCGCTGGCTGGCCGGTGAGACCCTGCGCGATGATGCACGCACGCATCCGCCGGTGCAGCGCGCGCTGGACCAGGTGGCCCGCCCGCAGATGCGCTACCGCTGCGCCGCCTGCGGCTTCGAGGCCCACCAGTACTTCTGGCACTGCCCGGGCTGCCAGGCCTGGGACAGCTATCCGCCCCGTCGCGTCGAGGAACTGTGACGCGCTTCACGCGCGCCGGCACTGGATGCATTGACAGCCTCCGTCCGCCTGAATTCTGATGGTCGGGCTGCGCGCAATGCGCAGCGCATTCCAATCACATTCAGGAGGAAATTCATGATGATCAAGAAGCTCGTCGCAGCCCTGGTGCTGGGCCTGTCGGCCCTGGGCGCCTTCGCCGCCGTCGACGTCAACAAGGGCAGCGCCGCCGAACTCGACGCGCTGCCGGGCGTGGGTCCGGCCATGTCGCAGCGCATCGTCGACGCGCGCAAGCAGGGGGAGTTCAAGGACTGGTCCGACCTCATGGCCCGCGTGAAGGGCATCAAGAGCAAGTCCGCCGCCAAGCTGTCGGCTGCCGGCATGACGGTGGGCGGCAAGCCCTTCGACGGTGCAGGCGCTCCGGCCAAGGAAGCGGCCAGCAAGAAGAAATAGGAATAAGGCCACATCGGTCAGACCAGGGCCGCCTTCGGGCGGCCTTGTCGTTTCCGCGCCGCATGCGGCCAGACAAACCCCCAGCCGGTGGCCTGATATTTGCACGTATCCTGGATTTCCAGATCTTCAACAACAGTCGGAGCGTTCATTCATGAAGTTCAATTCCAGCCTCGCCCTGGCCACGTTGGCCCTCGCGACCGCCGCGTCCGCCCAGGTCAAGTGGGATCTGCCCACGGCCTATCCGCCGAGCAACTTTCACACGGAGAACCTGGCCAAGTTCGCGGGCGAGGTGGACCAGGCCACCGGCGGCAAGCTCAAGATCACCGTGCACTCCAACGCCTCGCTGTTCAAGGCGCCCGAGATCAAGCGCGCGGTGCAGGGCGGTCAGGCGCAGATGGGCGAGATCCTGCTTGTGAACTTCCAGAACGAATGGCAGGTCTTCGGCGTGGATGGCATCCCCTTCCTGGCCGACAGCTACGACGCCGCCTGGAAGCTCTACCAGGCGCAGAAGCCGGTGCTCTCCAAGAAGCTGGCGGAACAGGGCATCGTGCTGCTCTACACCGTGCCCTGGCCGCCGCAGGGCATCTTCATCAACAAGCCGATCGCCTCGGCCGCCGACCTCAAGGGCGTGAAGTGGCGCGCCTACAGCCCCGCCACCGCCCGCATCGCGGAGCTGGTGGGCGCCCAGCCGGTGACGGTGCAGCAGGCCGAGCTGTCGCAGGCCATGGCCACCGGCGTGGTGGAGTCGTACATGTCTTCGGGCTCCACGGGCTACGACACCAAGACCTACGAGTACATCAAGAACTTCTACGACACCCAGGCCTGGCTGCCCAAGAACGCCGTGCTGGTGAACAAGAAGGCCTTCGATGCGCTGGACAAGCCGAGCCAGGACGCGGTGCTCAAGGCCGGCGCCGACGCCGAGAAGCGCGGCTGGGAGGTCTCCAAGGCCAAGACGCAAGAATACCTCGACCTGCTCAAGAAGAACGGCATGGCCATCCATGTGCCCTCCGCCCAGCTCAAGGCCGATATGAAGAAGGTCGGCGACACGATGATCAAGGAGTGGTCGGAAAAGGCCGGGGCGGACGGCCAGGCCGTGCTCGACGCCTACCGCAAGATGTGACGTCCGGCGCCGGCGATGCGAAAGGCCCTGGACGCCCTCTACGACGCCGCCGCCGGTCTGGCGGCGCTTTCCATGGTGGGCTTGCTGCTCGCGGTGCTCACCTCCATCCTGGCCCGGCAACTGCACTTCAACGTGCCGGGCATCGACGCCTACGCCGGCTACCTGATGGCCGGCACCGGCTTCCTGGCACTGGCGCACACGCTGAAGAAGGGCGAGCACATCCGCGTGACGCTCGTGCTGACTGCGCTGGGCATCACGCCGCGGCGCTGGCTGGAGCGATGGGCGGCACTGGCCAGCGCGGCGCTCGCCGCTCTCTTTGCCTTCTACAGCGTGCGGCTGGTCCTGCAGTCGTACGAGTTCAACGACATGTCCACGTCGAACGACGCCACGCCACTGTGGCTGCCGCAGCTATCGATG
Organism: Pseudacidovorax intermedius; assembly: GCF_003350475.1. Taxonomy (GTDB): domain Bacteria; phylum Pseudomonadota; class Gammaproteobacteria; order Burkholderiales; family Burkholderiaceae_C; genus Xenophilus; species Xenophilus intermedius. Next base: position 425,875 of record NZ_QQAV01000002.1, on the reverse strand, counting down.
GCGATCGGCACCGTCACCTTCGCCATCGCGGCGCTCGACGAATGCGTGCTGGAATGGCGCGGCCGCGTGCGCGAGACCGACGGGGAGATGCTGCGCCATGAGTGATCTCGGCATTGCCGGACTGCTGATTCTGGCGCTGTTCCTCATCCTGGGCAGCGGCGTCTGGATCGGGCTCACGCTCTCGGGTGTGGCCTGGATCGCCATGCAGCTGTTCACCTCCCGGCCGGCCGGAGACGCGATGGCCGTGACGATCTGGGGCTCTGCGTCGAGCTGGACGCTCACCGCGCTGCCACTGTTCGTCTGGATGGGCGAAATTCTTTTCCGCACGCGGCTGTCGCAGGACATGTTCAAGGGCCTGTCGCCCTGGATGCAGCGCCTGCCGGGCCGGCTGCTGCACACCAACGTGGTGGGCTGCGCGATCTTCGCGGCCGTCTCGGGCTCCAGCGCCGCCACCTGCGCCACCATCGGCAAGATGACCCTGCCGGAGCTCGGCCGCCGCGGTTACCCGCAGAACATGGTCATCGGCACGCTGGCCGGCGCCGGCACGCTGGGGCTGCTGATCCCGCCCTCGATCATCATGATCGTCTACGGCGTGGCGGCGGATGTGTCGATCGCCCGCCTGTTCATCGCCGGCGTGGTGCCGGGCGTGCTGCTGGCGCTGCTGTTCTCGGGCTACATCGCGGTGTGGGCCCTGCTTCATCCGGACCAGGTGCCCGCGCCCGACGGACGGATGCGCTTCGCCGAGAAGCTGGCGGCATCGCGCAGCCTGATCCCGGTGACGCTGCTCATCCTTGCCGTGCTGGGCTCGATCTACGCGGGCATCGCCACCGCCACGGAGGCGGCCGCCGTCGGCGTGCTGGGCGCGCTGGCCATCTCCGCCGCCCAGGGTTCGCTCAGCTGGCGGACCTTCAAGGATTCGCTGCTGGGCGCGACCCGTCTCTACTGCATGATGGCGCTGATCCTGGCCGGTGCCGCCTTCCTGACGCTGGCCATGGGCTACGTGGGCCTGCCGCGCCACCTGGCGGAATGGATCGGGTCCCTCGGCCTCAGCCGCTTCCAGCTGGTGCTGATGCTGGCCGTCTTCTATATCGTGCTGGGCTGCTTCCTGGACGGCATCTCGATGGTGGTGCTGACCATGGGCGTGATCATGCCCACGGTGACAGCGGCCGGCATCGATCCGATCTGGTTCGGCATCTTCATCGTGCTGGTGGTGGAAATGGCGCAGATCACGCCGCCGGTGGGCTTCAACCTGTTCGTGCTGCAGGGCATGACCGGCAGGGACCTGCTCTACATCGCGCGCGTCACCCTGCCGATGTTCCTGCTCATGGTGCTGGCGGTGTTCATCATCTATGCCTTCCCGGCACTCGTCACCTGGCTGCCACGCCAGATGTAGATCGGGCCGGCGGATGGAGCGCCTGTTGCGACTTCGCCGCAGCATCCGCCGATCGCCTTGATGGCACGCCCTGCTTGGACTACGCTCTTAACGTCTAGTTAAGAGATTTCACATTCAGACACAACTTGGGAGGATTAGCGGGGCCTGCACATGGCCACGCCAAAGGCTGGACCCGTTCCTCTCCTGCACCTGAATGTGGCCTGCGGCGCGGCCCTGCCCGCGCCATCACGTCCAACAGGAGGATCCCATGTTCAAGTTCTTGAAGCCCTTGCTGCTGGCCGGCTTCGTCGCCGCCACGGCAGCGCTGCCCGCACACGCGCAGACGCCCGCAGCCACGTCGGCGGTGAAGACGCTCGCCGGTCGCACCCAGTACCAGTTGATCGGTCAATGGGACGTGAACCGCCTCAACACCATCCTGAGCAGCGACACCCCAAAGTTCGCAGGCATCAGCGTGACCTACACGCCCGCGCGCACCGGCGTGAAGCTCTATCGCATCAGCTACGACTCGGTGGTGCCGGAAAAGGGCAACAAGCCGATTCGCGCGTCCGGCCTGCTCGCCCTGCCGGATGACGCAGGCGCCACATTGCCGGTGGTGTCGTACCAGCACGGCACGGTGTACGGACGCCAGGAGGTGCCCGGGTTCCCGGAACAATCGCCCGAGACCCAGCTGATGATTGCCCAGTTCGCGGGCCAGGGCTATGCAGTGGTCGGCGCGGACTACTTCGGCATGGGCATCTCCACCGAACCCGAGGGCTACCTCGTCAAGGCCAGCCACCAGCAGGCCTGCTTCGATTTCCTGATGGCAGCAAACGCCGTGATGGCCGACCTGGGCCGCCAGTCCAGCAAGCTCTACCTGGCCGGCTGGTCGCAGGGCGGCTTCGTCACCATGGCGCTGCTGGAAAAGTTGGAGCGCTCGGGCGTGAAGGTCGACGGCGCCGCGACGGCCAGCGCGCCGCTGGACCTGGGTGTGGCGATGAGCGGCTTCCTGAGCTACCCGCGGCCCTTCGACGCGGTCTGGCTCAACAGCATCTTCATCCTGTCGGCCTTCTCGTACGAGAACTACTATGGCGTGCCCGGCCTCGCCCGTTCGCTGATCAACGAGCCCTACTACGACGCTGCCCGCAAGGCCTACGAGCGCCAACCCTTCAACGCGGCCGACATCCCCAGCGACCTGCACAAGCTGCTCAAAGCGGAGTACTTCGATCCGCACTACTTCGCGGACTCCGCCTTCGGCAAGCTCATCGCCGCCACGCAGTCGTACCGCTGGGTGATCAAGTCCCCGGTGCGCAACTACTACGGCGAAACCGATGAGGCGATCACGGTGGGCGTGGGCCGCATGGCCCAAACGTATGCGCAGGCGCTGGGCGCCGGCAATCCGATGGTCGAGGCCGTCTCCACCGGTAAGACCACGCACCGGGGCACCTTCGCCACGGCCGTGCCGCAGTGGAAGGACTGGTTCGACACCGGCCGCTGAGCCGACAGGCACCCAAGGTCCGTCCAGCCGCGGACCTGGAAAACAGGGCAGCCGTGAGGGCTGTCGGCGTCCTACGGCGACGCAGGGTCGTGTCCGCCAAAGACCGGCCGTCATGCAGAGGTTTTTGCAATGGAGGTGAGAAGGTCGGTCGATAGAATTGATTGAGATGCCCCTGGTCGCCCTCGTCCTCCTCCCCTTTCTGGCCAGCGCGCTGGCGGCCATGATGCCGTCCGGCGCCCGAAACCGAGGGGCAGCCATCGCGGGATTCACGGCCCTGGGCTGCGCGGTCTTCACTGCCTTGCAGTTCCCCGCCCTTGCGGCGGGCGAGGTGCTGCAGGAGGGCCACCGCTGGATCCCCACGCTCGGCGTCGACCTGTCTTGGCGGATGGACGGTCTGGCCTGGCTGTTCTGCATGCTGGTGCTCGGCATCGGCGCGCTGGTGGTGCTCTACGGGCGCTACTACATGTCCTCCTCGGACCCGGTGCCCCGCTTCTTCGCCTTCTTCCTCGCTTTCATGGGCGCGATGGTGGGTGTGGTGCTGTCGGGCAACCTGATCCAGCTGGTGCTGTTCTGGGAGCTGACCAGCCTCTTCTCCTTTCTGCTGATCGGCTACTGGCATCACCGTCGCGACGCACGGCGCGGCGCCCGCATGGCGCTCACGGTGACAGGCGCCGGGGGCCTGTGCCTGCTGGCGGGGGTGCTGCTGCTGGGCCGGATCGCCGGCAGCTACGAACTGGACGTGGTGCTGAACTCGGGCGACGTGGTGCGGGCCGATCCGCTCTATCCCCTGGCGCTGGTGTTGCTGCTGCTGGGCGCCTTCACCAAGAGCGCGCAGTTCCCCTTCCACTTCTGGCTGCCGCGCGCCATGGCGGCGCCCACGCCGGTGTCGGCCTACCTGCATTCGGCCACCATGGTGAAGCTGGGTGTGTTCCTCATGGCGCGCCTGTGGCCGGTGCTGTCGGGCACCGACCTGTGGTTCTGGCTGGTGGGCGGTGCGGGCGCCGTCACGCTGCTGCTGGGCGGCTATGTCGCCATGTTCCAGCGCGACCTGAAGGCGCTGCTGGCCTACTCGACGATCTCGCACCTGGGCCTCATCACCCTGCTGCTGGGCATGAACAGCCCGCTGGCCGCCGTGGCGGCGGTCTTCCATGTGATGAACCATGCCACCTTCAAGGCCTCGCTGTTCATGGCCGCCGGCATCATCGACCACGAGACCGGCACCCGCGACATCGGCCGGCTGAGCGGGCTGCTCAAGTCCATGCCCATCACCGGAGCGCTGGCCATCATCGCCAGCGCCTCGATGGCCGGCGTGCCGCTGCTCAACGGCTTCCTGTCGAAGGAGATGTTCTTCGCCGAAACGGTGTTCCTGGACGGCGCGCCCTGGCTGGAGATCGCGCTGCCGGTGCTCGCCACCCTCGCCGGCGCCTTCAGCGTGGCCTATTCGGCCCGCTTCGTCTTCGACGTCTTCTTCGGCCCGCGCTGCGACACCGAGGTGCCCAAGCCGCCGCACGAGCCCCCGCACTGGATGCGGGTGCCGGTCGAATTGCTGGTGCTGCTGTGCCTGGTGGTGGGCGTCGTGCCGGCCTGGTCGGTGGGCGCCTTCCTGGCGACGGCCGCGGCGCCGGTGGTCGGCGGCACGCTCCCCGAATACAGCCTCGCGGTCTGGCACGGCTTCAACCTGCCCCTGGCCATGAGCGTCGTGGCGCTGGCGGGCGGCGCGGCCATCTATCTGATGCAGCGGCGCAGCCGTGCGCATGGCGGCCTCCACCGCACGCCGGTGATCTGGAGGTTCGACGGCCAGCGCATCTTCGAGAACCTGTTGGCGCGCCTGTCCCAGCTCGGGCGCAATGGCCGCCGGGTCCTTTCCACCAACCGGCTGCAGCCGCAGTTGCTCCTGCTGGTGATGGTGGCGGTGCTCGGCGCCGGCGCCTCGCTGTGGCTGGCGCCGGCCGACACCGGCAGCCGCGCGCGCCTGCCCTTCTCGCCCATGTTCCTGATGACCTGGGTCATCGGCTGCACCTGCGCGGTCGCGGCCGCCTGGCAGGCCAAGTTCCACCGACTGGCCTCGCTGATGCTGGCCTCGGGCGCGGGGCTGGTGAGCTGCATCACCTACATCTGGTTCTCGGCGCCCGACCTCGCGCTGACGCAACTGGTGGTCGAGACCGTGACCACCCTGCTCATCCTGCTGGGCTTGCGCTGGCTGCCGATGCGCAAGGCCGAAGTGCAGCGTCCGCAGGAGCGCCTGCGCCCCTGGGGCCGCCGCGGGCGCGACCTGTTGGTGGCCGCCGTGGCCGGCTGCGGCATGGCGGCGCTGGCCTGGTACATGATGACCCGGCCCTTCCCGCAGAGCATCTCGCCCTTCTTCCTGGAACGCGCGCTGCCCGAGGGCGGCGGCACCAACGTGGTCAACGTGATGCTGGTCGACTTCCGCGGCTTCGACACCTTCGGCGAGATCACCGTGCTGGGCATCGTGGCGCTGACGGTCTATGCGTTGCTGCGCCGCTTTCGCCCCGCCGCCGAGGCGATGGCGCTGCCACCGCAACAGCAGGTGCAGCAGGACCAGGGCGGCACCGACCTCGTCAATCCGCGCCGCGCCACGGACACGGCCATCGGCTACCTGATGGTGCCCGCCGTGCTGGTACGCCTGCTGCTGCCGCTGGCGGCCATGGTGTCGGTGTACTTCTTCATGCGAGGCCACAACCAGCCAGGCGGCGGCTTCGTGGCCGGGCTGGTGATGTCGGCCGCGCTGATGCTGCAGTTCATCGTCTCGGGCGCGGCCTGGACGGAAGAACATCTGCGGATCTACCCGCGGCGCTGGATCGCGCTGGGCCTGCTCATCGCGCTGGCCACGGGCGCGGGCGCCATTGCGATGGGCTATCCCTTCCTGACCACGCACACCGCCCACGTCACGCTGCCGGTGCTGGGCGAACTGCACGTGCCCAGCGCCATGTTCTTCGACATCGGCGTCTTCGCGCTGGTGCTCGGCGCGACGCTGCTGATCCTCACCGCCCTGGCGCACCAGTCCATCCGCAGCCACCGCTGGGCCGAGGAGCAGGAGGAAAAGGCCGCGGCCAAGGCCGCACTCGAAGCCGCGAATGCCGAGGCCATCCGCATCACCGGCGGAGCCGTCTGACATGGAAGCCGTTCTCGCCATCGCCATCGGCGTGCTCACCGGTTCGGGCGTGTACCTGCTGGTGCGCCCCCGGACCTTCCAGGTGATCATGGGCCTCACGCTCATCTCGTACGCCGTCAATCTGTTCATCTTCAGCATGGGCCGGCTCAAGGTCGACAGCGAGCCGGTGCTGCGCAAGGGCGTGGAAGCCACGCTGCAGAACACGGCCGACCCCATGCCGCAGGCCCTGGTGCTGACGGCCATCGTGATCGGCTTCGCCATGACGGCGCTCTTCCTGGTGGTGATGCTGGCCTCGCGCGGCATCTCGGACACCGACCACGTGGACGGGCAGGAGCGGGAGGAGACATGAGCAACGAAATCCTCGCCCTGCTCGACCGGCTGCTCGACGCCACCATGCCGCACTTGGTGGCGGCGCCCATCCTGCTGCCGCTGCTCACGGCCGCGCTGATGCTGCTGATGGGCGAGCAGCGCCGGCGCGCCAAGTCGGCACTCACAGTCATCTCCGGCCTGTTCGGCCTGCTGGTGGCGCTGGCCCTGCTGCGCTGGGTGAACACGCCCGACACCGGCGGCGGCCCGGGCTCCATCGGCGTCTACCTGCCCGGCAACTGGGCCGCACCCTTCGGCATCGTGCTGGTGGCCGACCGCCTGTCGTCCATGATGGTCGCGCTGACGGGCGTGGTGGCCTTCGCGGCCTCGATCTATTCCACCTCGCGCTGGGACCGGGCCGGCGTGCATTTCCACCCGCTGCTGCAACTGCAGCTGATGGGCCTGAACGGCGCCTTCCTCACCGGCGACCTGTTCAACCTGTTCGTGTTCTTCGAGGTCATGCTCGCCGCCTCGTACGGGCTGCTGCTGCATGGCTCCGGCGCCCTGCGGGTCCGGGCCGGGCTGCACTACATCGCCATCAATCTCGCGGCCTCGTCGCTGTTCCTGATCGGCGCGGCCATGCTCTACGGCGTGACCGGCACGCTCAACCTGGCCGACCTGAGCCAGCGCATTTCCGAGGTGGCACCGGCCGACCGCGGGCTGCTGCATGCAGGGGTCGCCATCCTGGCCGCCGCCTTCTTCGCCAAGGCCGGCGCCTGGCCGCTGAACTTCTGGCTGGTTCCCGGCTACAGCGCGGCGGTGTCCCCCGTGAGCGCCGTCTTCGCGCTGCTGACCAAGCTGGGCGTCTACGTGGTGCTGCGCACCTGGACGCTGTTCTTCGGCCCCGACGCGGGCGACTCGGCGCTGTATGGCCAGCCGGTGGTCATCGGCCTGGGACTGGCCACGCTGACCGTCGGCTCGCTGGGGCTGCTCGGCTCTCAGCGCCTGTCGCACCTGGCGAGCTTCGCCGTGGTGGTGTCGGCCGGCACGCTGCTGGCCGCCGTCGGGCTGGCGCAGGAAGGCGTCTGGGCCGGGGCGCTCTACTACCTGCTCGGATCCACGCTGGCGGCCAGCGCCCTCTTCCTGCTCATCGACATGATCGAGCGCTGGCGCAATGCCGGACACAGCATCGCCCCCCATGAATCGGCCGCGACCACGCCCTTCCTCACCGAGGACCTGCAGGCCCTGGACGACGTCAATCTCGACGACGAGGCGCAGGCGCTCTATGGCCGCGCCATTCCGGCGGGCGTGGCCTTCCTGGGCCTCGCCTTCGTCTGTTGCGTGCTGCTGCTGGCCGGCCTGCCGCCGCTGCCCGGCTTCATCGGCAAGTTCGCCATGCTGTCGGGCCTGCTGGATGCCCAGCAGGTCAGCCGCTGGGGCTGGGCCTTCATGGGACTGCTGCTGGTCTCGGGCTTCATGACGCTGGTCGCGTTCTCGCGCAGCGGCATCCGGCATTTCTGGACCCACACGCAAGGTTCGCTGCCGGCGCTGCGAGCGCTGGAGGTACTGCCGGTGGCCGGCCTGCTGGCCGCCTGCATCGCACTGGCCGTGGGCGCCGGGCCGGTGCTGCTGCACGCCCAGGCCACCGCCGCCAACCTGGCCGACACCCGCGACTACCGCGCAGCGGTGTTCGCGGCGACCCAGAAGGCCGGCCCGACGACGGCCAAGCAGGCGGAGGTCCGGCCATGATGCGCCGCCTGATTCCCTCGCCCCCCCTCACCATCGCGCTGTGGGTGGTGTGGCTGTTGCTGAACCAGTCGCTGCATCCGGCCACCATGCTGCTGGGCGCGCTGCTGGCGGTAGCGGTGCCCCTGCTCACCAAGGGCCTGCGACCGGCCACGGTGCGCATGCGCCGCCCGCTGGCGGCACTGCGCCTCCTGCGCCTGGTGATGGCCGACCTGCTGGTGTCGGCACTGGGCGTCGCGCGCGCCCTGCTCACCCGTCGCACGCCGCAGATCCATTCGGCTTTCGTGCGCGTGCCGCTGGATCTGCGCGACCCCAACGGCCTGGCCGTGCTGGCCATGATCCTGTGCCTGACGCCCGGCACGGCCTGGGCCGAACTGGCGGTCGACCGCAGCCAGTTGCTGCTGCACGTCTTCGACGTGGACGACGAAAGCGACCTGATCGAGCGCATCAAGCTGCGCTACGAGACCGTGTTGATGGAGATCTTCGAGTCATGACGCCACTGCTGTTCTGGGCGCTCAAGGGCGCGCTGTTCCTCCTGGCGGTCGCGATGCTGTGCGCCCTGGCCCGCCTGCTGATGGGCCCCACGGCGCAAGACCGGATCATGGCCCTGGACTGCCTCTACATCAACGGCATGCTGATGATGCTGACGCTGGGCATCGTCTATTCGAGCGCCGTCTATTTCGAGGCGGCCATGCTGATTGCGCTGTTCGGCTTCGTGGGCACGACGGCGCTGGCCAAGTTCCTGCTGCGCGGCGAGGTGATCGAATGAGCGGGCCGCTGCCCTGGTGGGCCGAGGCGCTCACGGCCCTCCTGGTGGTGGTGGGCGCCGGCTTTGCGGCCATCGGCTCCTTCGGCCTGGTTCGCATGCCCAGCTTCTTCCGCCGCATCCACACGCCCACGCTGGGCGCCACGGCCGGGGTGTGGTCCATCTCACTGGCCACGGCCGTGTACTTCTCGGCCCAGGGCTCCCACCTGTTCCTGCACGCGGCGCTGATCGCGATGTTCGTGGCGCTGACGGCGCCGATCACCACCATCTTCCTGACGCGGGCGGCGCTGTTCCGCGAACGCCAGAAGGGCGGCGACGTGCCGCCGCCAGCCACCACGCGCAGCGAAGACAGCACCCCGATCACGGTCCATCTCGACAAGACGCCGGACTGACTGATCGCGTCGGCGGGCGTGCGGCACCGCGCGTTGTGCAGACGCCTCGCCACCCGCAGCACGTCGATACCAGCCCGGCAAGCCCGCCTTGCGCGTCGGCAGCGAGTCCGTTAACGTCTTGTAACTTTAGTCAATCTCGGACACGTTCATGGTCGACAAGCGCCGCCTGCTCCATTCCTGTGCCGCCCTGGCGGCCAGCGCTTGCCTGCCGGCCTGGGCGCAATCCGGCAGCAAGTCGCCCCGACCCGCCATCGCGCCGGATGGCGGCGCCAGCTGGCCGACCCGGCCGGTGAAGCTGCTGGTGGGATTTCCGCCCAATTCCTCGCCCGACACCGCGGCACGCATCGTGGCCGAGCCGCTGGCGCGGCTGCTCGGCCAGACCGTGGGTGTCGAGAACAAGCCCGGAGCCAGCGGCAACATCGCCGCCAACGCGGTGGCCAAGGCCCGCGACGACCACACCTTCGGCGCGCTGATCAACGGCAACCTCACCATCGCCCGGCTGCTGGACGCCGCCGTGCCCTTCGACCCCGAGACCGACTTCGCCCCGGTCGGCCTGATCGGCACCGCACCGCTGGTGCTGGCGGTCACGGCGCAGGCCCAGGGCAGCCGGCCGGACGAGTTGCTGCTGTGGGCGCGCAACCTGGGCACCGATGCCCGCTACGGCACGCCCGGCAACGGCACCGTCGGCCACCTGGGCATGGAACTGCTGAAGATGCGCACCAGCATCCGCGCGCAGTACCAGGGCTTTGCCGGCAATCCGCAGGTGATCGAAGCCATGCTGGCCAACCAGATCCAGCTGGCCCTGCTGCCGCCGGGGCTGGCGCTGCCGCACATCCGCCAGGGGCGGCTCAAGGCCATCGGCATCACCGCGCCCGAGCGCAGCCCCCTGACCGGCGAGATGCCCACGCTGCGCGAGGCCGATGTCCGCGGCGCCGACCTGGAGATCTGGACAGCCCTGGCCGCGCCGGCCGGGCAGTCGCCAACGGCCATCGCGCGGCTCAATGGCGCACTGCAGACGGTCCTGCGCACCCCCGAGGTGAGCGAGGCCCTGCTCAAGGCCGGCTGGCAGGCCCGCGGCGGCACGCCCGAGGCGCTGGCGCGGCGCATCCGCAGCGACACCACCACGCTCGGCGGCGTCATCCTGATGCGCGGGATCAAGGCTGCCTGACGGCGGGGGACGTGTCCGGTGGCGGACTGCCCGCCAGCGGGCGCCTTTCTATGATCGCCGCCCATGTACGCTCCCCGCCGCCTGCCGCAGTCCGACTTCGTTCCCGTGCGCAACCTGCGCTACCACGTGCTCACCTGGGGCACGCCCTCGCTGGCGCGCCCGCCCCTGGTGCTGCTTCATGGCTGGATGGATGTGGCGGCCTCCTGGCAGTTCGTCATCGATGCCCTGGCGCAGGAGCGCTTCGTCATCGCGCCCGACTGGCGCGGCTTCGGCCAGACCGGCGGCGGCGACGTCGACAACTACTGGATGCCCGACTACCTGGCCGACCTGGACTGGCTGCTCGACCACTACGCCGCCGACCGCGCCGTCGACCTGGTCGGCCACAGCATGGGTGGCAACGTCGCGATGCACTATGCGGGCGTGCGACCGGGCCGCATCCGGCGGCTCGTCAACCTCGAAGGGTTCGGCATGCCCGCCTATGCGCCCGACGAGGCGCCCAGGCGCTACGCGCGCTGGATCGACGAGAACAGGCAGTTGCACGAAGGCGGCATGCGCCTGTCGGGCTACAGCACCCCCGATGGCGTTGCGCGGCGCCTGATGAAGACCAACCCCCGGCTGTCGCAGGACAAGGCCGACTGGCTGGCCCGGCAGTGGGCCCGGCCGGTGCGCCAGGAGGACGGCAGCGAGCGCTGGGAGATCCAGGGCGACGCCGCGCACAAGGTGATCAACGCCAACATCTTCCGCGTGGACGAGACGCTGGCCCTCTATGCCGCCATCACCGCGCCGGTGCTGGCCGTGGTGGCCAGCGACGACAGCCTCCATGGCTGGTGGAACGGCCGCTACCCCCTCGACGAATTCCACCGGCGCCTGGAGGTGCTGCGCGAACTGCACACCGCCCGGGTGGAGGACGCGGGCCACATGCTGCATCACGACCAGCCGGACCAGGTGGCGGCGCTGATCGAGGACTTCTTCCGGGCGTCGTGAGCGCGGGCGGCGCAAACGGGGTCGGCCAGCGCCCGCCCGTCCCGGCATAAGCGGCGTTTTCCGACACCCCCCGGGCACGTCCTCGGGCAGACTCGGTCGGTTTTGCTCCGACCAAGCCCCACCCATGGACCGACGCCCTGCCATCGCCAACGATGAGTTCCGCCGCCTGCTCAGCCGCAACGTCAAGCTGCCCCTGCTGCTGGGTGCCCTGGGGGCCGTCGTCTTCGTGGCGCTCATCGGCTACCTGCTGTCGGTCATCAGCTGGGTGGAGCACACGGACCGGGTCACCCGCACCGCCACCGAGACCCAGCTGCTGCAGGCCGACATGCAGGCCGCCGTGCGCGGTTACCTGCTGACCGGCAACGGCGCCTTCCTCCAGCCCACCGACGCGGCGCGCACCCGCGCCCACGCCCTGCTGGGCGAGCTGCGCGTGCTGGTGGCCGACAACCCTCAGCAGGTCGGCCGTGCCACCAAGCTCGACGAGCTGCAGCGGGCATGGGAGAGCTATGCCGACGACGTGGTGGAGTCCAAGCAGCGCGGCGAGGACATCGGCGACCGCCTGCAGTCCGGCCGCGGCAAGCGCATCGCCGACGAATCGCGCTCCACACTGGAGGCCTTCCTCGCCACCGAACAGACCCTTCGCGCCGAGCGCAACCGCAGCGCCAACCGCGCCGCCGTGGGCGTGGTGGCCGGCTACCTGCTGCTGAGCGTCCTGATCAGCGTGGTGCTCTCCATCCTGGGCCGCCGGCAGATGCTGCATCTGTCCGACCGCTATGGCCAGGCACTCGCGGAGCAGGCCGATCATTCCGAACGCATGGAGGCGCAGGCCTGGCTGCGCGGCGCCCAGAACGAACTGGCCAGCCGCACCGTGGGCCAGTTGACGGCGCAGAACCTGGGCCGCCAGGTGCTGGAGTTCTGCGCCCAGCACCTGCGCAGCGCCGTGGGCGCTGTCTACGTACACGACACCGACGGCAGCCTGCGCCGCGTGGCCAGCTATGGCTTCTCGCGCGAGTCCGAGGCCGCCTCGCAGAGCTTCCTGCCCGGCGAAGGCCTTGTGGGCCAGGCCGCCGCGCGCGGCGAGTTGATGGACATCACGCCCGTGCCGCCCGGCTACCTGCGCGTGAGCTCGGGCCTGGGCGAGGCCCCGCCGCACACCGTGCTGCTGCTGCCGATCTCGCACGAGGGCCAGGTCAACGGCGTCGTCGAGCTGGGCCTGCTGGCGTCGCCCTCCCCGCGCGAGCTGGAACTGCTGCGCGGCGTGGCCGACGACGCCGGCAGTTCCATGGCGGCCGCGCGCTACCGCGAGCGCCTGCAGCAGGTGCTGGCCGAGACGCAGCAGCTCAACGAGGAACTGCAGGTGCAGCAGGAAGAGTTGCGCACCGCCAACGAGGAGCTGGAGGAGCAGTCCCGCGCCCTCACCGAAAGCCAGGTCAACCTCGAGAACCAGCAGGCCGAGCTGGAGCAGATCAACAGCCAGCTGGCCGAGCGCACCGAGCAGCTCGACCAGCGCAATGCCGCACTGCGCCGCGCGCAGTCCGACCTGGAGGAACGCGCCGACGCCCTCGCCCGCGCCAGCCGCTACAAGTCGGAGTTCCTGGCCAACATGTCGCACGAGCTGCGCACCCCGCTCAACAGTGCGCTGATCCTGTCGAAGCTGCTGGCCGACAACAGCCAGGGCAATCTGAGCGAGGAGCAGGTGCGCTTCGCGCGCTCGATCCACGACTCGGGCAACGACCTGCTCACGCTGATCAACGACGTGCTGGACATCGCCAAGGTCGAGGCCGGCCGGCTGGACATCCATGCCGAATTCCTGCCCGTGGCGCGGTTGGTGGAGTCGCTGCAATCCACCTTCACGCCGCTGGCGCAGAACAAGTCGCTGGCGCTGCGCATCGAGGTCTCGCCGGACGCGCCGGCCCACCTCATCTCCGACCGGCAGCGGGTGGAGCAGATCCTCAAGAACCTGCTGTCCAACGCCATCAAGTTCACCGACCGGGGCGAGGTGCTGCTGAGCGTGCAGCCCGGCCCGCAGGGCGGCGTGCGCTTCGACGTGCGCGACTCGGGCATCGGCATCGCTCCGGACCAGCAGGCGCTGATCTTCGAGGCCTTCCACCAGGCCGACGGCACCACCAGCCGCAAATACGGCGGCACGGGGCTGGGGCTGTCGATCTCGCGCGACCTGACGCGCCTGATGGGCGGCACCCTCACCGTGAGCAGCGAACTGGGCCAGGGCAGCACCTTCACGCTGAGCCTGCCCGCCGACATCGCGCAGCGCCTGGAGGGCGACGACGCCGCGCCGCTGCCGCGCAGCAGCACGGCCGCGGCACCGGTCGCACTGGCCCCGCTGGCTGCCCCGGCGCAGGCCGCGCGGCCCACGCCGCAGCCGGCACCGGCCCCGACCTTTTCCGACGACCGCGGCCAGCTGGAGGACGACGTCCGGCGCGTGCTGGTGATCGAGGACGAGCCGCAGTTCGCCCGCATCCTGTACGACCTGGCACACGAGTACGGCTGGCGCTGCCTGGTGGCCCATGGCGCCGCCGATGGCTTCGCGCTGGCGCAGGAGCTGCAGCCGCACGCCATCCTGCTGGACATGCGCCTGCCCGACAGCTCCGGCCTGGCCGTGCTGCAGCAGCTCAAGGACGATGCGGGCACACGCCACATCCCGGTGCACGTGGTGTCCGCGCAGGACCAGGCCGAGGCGGCACTGCACATGGGCGCCGTGGGCTATGCACTCAAGCCCACCACGCGCGAGCAACTGCAGGCCGTGTTCTCGCGGCTGGAGGCGCGCCTGGCCCAGAAGGTCAAGCAGGTGCTGCTGGTGGAGGACGATGACGTGCAGCGCGAGAGCGTGGTGCACCTGATCGGCGACGACGACGTGGCCATCACCGCCGTCGGCACCGGCGAGGAGGCCCTGGCACTGCTGCGCGAGCGGGTCTTCGATTGCATGATCACCGACCTGCGCCTGCCCGACATGCAGGGCGGCGAGCTGCTGCAGCGCATGTCGTCGGAGGAGATCTGCTCCTTCCCGCCCGTCATCGTCTACACCGGTCGCAACCTCACGCGCGACGAGGAGGCCGAGCTGCTGCGCTACTCGCGCTCCATCATCATCAAGGGCGCGCGCTCGCCCGAGCGGCTGCTGGACGAAGTGACGCTGTTCCTGCACAAGGTGGAATCGCAGCTGTCGGCCGAGCGCCAGAGCATGCTGCGCACGGCCCGCGAGCGCGACCGCGTGTTCGAAGGCCGGCGCATCCTGCTGGTGGACGACGACGTGCGCAACATCTTCGCCCTCACCAGCGCGCTGGAGCAGCGCGGCGCCAAGATCGAGGTGGCGCGCAACGGCCGCGAGGCGCTGCACAAGCTCGACGCCGTGCCCGACATCGACCTGGTGCTGATGGACGTGATGATGCCGGAGATGGACGGCCTGGAAGCCACGCGCCGCCTGCGCAGCGACCCGCGCTTCCGCAAGCTGCCGGTCATCACCGTCACCGCGAAGGCCATGAAGGACGACCAGGAACAGTGCCTGGCCGCCGGCGCCAGCGACTACCTGGCCAAACCCATCGACCTGGACCGGCTGTTCTCGCTGCTGCGGGTGTGGATGCCGCACATGGAGCGCCTGTGAGCGCCCGCCCCGCCAGCCCGGACGCCGAGGAAGCCGGTGGCCGCCTCGCGACGCCGCGCCCGCCGGGCCTGGCCCCGTCGGGCACGGACGCCGCACGCCCCGCGCCACCGCCGCCCAGCGCCTCCGACATCGAGCTGCGCCTGCTGATGGAGGCCATCTATCTGCGCTACAGCCATGATTTCCGCGACTACACCGGCGCCTCGCAGAAGCGCCGGGTGAACTACGCGCTGGAGCAGATGGGCTACCGCAGCATCTCCGCACTGCAGGAGCAGGTGCTGCGCGACGATCAGGTCTTCGGCCGGCTGCTGCAGTACCTCACCGTGCCGGTCAGCGAGATGTTCCGAGACCCGGACTACTTCCTCGCGCTGCGCCAGCAGGTGGTGCCGGTGCTGCACACCTATCCGTCGATCAAGGTCTGGGTGGCCGGCTGCAGCACGGGCGAGGAGGTCTACTCCCTGGCCATCCTGCTGCGTGAGGAGGGACTGCTGGAGCGGGCGCTGATCTACGCCACCGACATCAATCCGCAATCGCTGGAGAAGGCACGGCAGGGCATCTTCCCGGCCGACGCGGTGCGCGAGTACACGGCCAACTACCAGCGCGCCGGCGGGCGCAAGTCCTTTTCCGACTACTACACCGCGGCCTATGGCGGCGCGCGCTTCGACCCGGCGCTGCGGGCCAACGTGATCTTTGCCGACCACAGCCTGGCCACCGACAGCGTGTTTGCCGAGACGCACCTCGTCTCCTGCCGCAACGTGCTGATCTACTTCAACCGCCGGCTGCAGGACCGCGCACTGGGCCTGTTCCACGATTCGCTGTGCCACCGTGGCTTCCTGGGGCTGGGCTCGAAGGAGAGCGTGGATTTCTCGGCCTATGCCGAGCGGTTCGAGCCGGTGGCGCGGGCGGAACGCATCTTCCGCAAGGCAGCCTGATGTCGGCGATCCGCTCCCCCTACGCCACCGGGCACGCCTCGCCACCGTCGACGCTGGACGATGGCGACTTCGACCCCGGCCCGCTGCCGCAGGTGGATGCAGTGGTGGTCGGCGCCTCCGCCGGCGGCGTCGACGCCCTGCTGCGCCTGACGGCGGCCCTGCCCACGCCGTGGCACCTGCCGCTGATCGCGGTGCTCCACCTGCCGCAGGACCGGGAGAGCCGCCTGGCGGATATCTTCTCGCACCGGCTGCCGATCCCGGCCTGCGAGGCGCGCGACAAGGCCGCCGTCGAAGGGGCCACGCTGCACTTCGCACCGCCCGGCTACCACCTCTTCATCGAGGCGGACCGCCACTTCTCGCTGAGCTGCGAGCCGCCGGTGCACTTTTCGCGGCCCTCGATCGACCTGCTGATGAGTTCCGCCGCCGACGCCTACGGGCCACGCCTGGCCGGCCTGCTGCTGACCGGCGCCAACGAGGACGGTGCGCAGGGGCTGGCCGACATCGCCGCCGCGGGCGGCCTCACTGCCGTACAGTCGCCGGGCGAAGCCATGGCGCCCCAGATGCCCCAGTCCGCCCTGGCCCTGCGCCAGCCCGATTACGTCCTGCCCCTGGCCCAACTGCGCCGGCTGCTGATCCTGCTCGACGCCCAGCACCATGCCCACTGACCCGTCCGAGATCGAAACCAAGCTCCTGATCGTCGACGACCTGGAAGAGAACCTGATCGCGCTAGAAGCGCTGATCCGCGACCCGGGCCGGCGCGTGTTCCAGGCGCGCTCGGGCGACGAGGCGCTGGCGCTGATGCTGGAACACGAGTTCGCGCTGGCCGTGCTGGACGTGCAGATGCCCGGCATGAACGGCTTCGAGCTGGCCGAGCTGATGCGCGGCACCGAACGCACGCGCACCATCCCGATCATCTTCGTCAGCGCCGCGGGCCGCGAGCTCAACTACGCCTTCCAAGGCTACGAAAGCGGCGCGGTCGACTTCCTGCACAAGCCGCTGGACGCGCACATGGTGCGCAGCAAGGTCAGCGTCTTCGTCGAGCTCTACCACGGCCGCATGGCGCTCAAGCGCGAGATGGAGGCCCTCGCCACGCTGCACCGCGAGCAGCAGGCGCTGGTGGCCGAGCTGCGCGAGGCCCGCGCCGACCTGGAGCGCGCCGTGCGCATGCGCGACGACTTCATGTCGATGGTGTCGCACGAGCTGCGCACGCCGCTCAACACGCTCTACCTGGAGACGCAGGTGCGCAAGATGCACCTGGCGCGCGGCCACATGTTCTTCTTCACGCCCGAGCGGCTGAAGGAAACGGCCGAGCGCGACCAGCGCCAGATCCAGGCCATGGTGCGGCTGATCGACGACCTGCTGGACGTCACCCGCATGCGCAATGGCCGGCTGTCGATGAGTCCGCAGGCCTTCGACCTGAGCGCCATGGCGGCCCGGGTGGTCGCCGCCCTCGCTCAGCAGGCCGAGGCCGCCGGGGCCGCCATCCATCTGGAGGCCCCAGAGCCACTCACGGGCGTTTGGGACGAGTTCCGCCTGGAGCAGGTGCTGACCAACCTGCTGACCAACGCCCTGCGCTACGGTGGCGGCAAGCCGGTGGACGTGAACGTCGGGCTGCGCGGCGAGGAGGCCGTGATCAGCGTGCGCGACCGCGGCATCGGCATCGCGCCAGAGGACCAGGCCCGCATCTTCCAGCAGTTCGAGCGCGCCGAATCTGGCCGCCGCGAGGTGGCCAGTGGCCTGGGTCTGGGCCTGTTCATCACCCAGCAGATCGTCCAGGGCCACGGCGGGCGGATCGAACTGGAGAGCACGCCGGGCGAAGGGTCCACCTTCCGCGTGGTGCTGCCCTTCGAGCCGCCCTCGGCCGAAGACGCCGCGTGAGAAAATCTCGCGTTTCCCCGAACACCCGCAAGAACAGGACCGCACCATGGACGCAGAACAGATCAACCTCATTGGCACCACCCTGGCCGACCTGAGCACCCGGACGGCCGACTTGCGGAGGTATCTTTGACTTCGATGCCAAAGCCGAACGCCTGAGGACGGTCAACGCCTCGCTGGAAGACCCGACGGTCTGGAACGACCCCAAGAAGGCCCAGGAACTGGGCAAGGAAAAGAAGGCCCTGGATGGCGTGGTGCTGGCCATCCAGCGCCTGGAGCGCGACCTGGCCGACAACACCGAGCTCTACGAGATGAGCAAGGAAGAAGGCGACGAGGCAGGCCTGAAGGCCATCGCCGACGACGCCGACGAGCTGCGCAAGGAGATCGAGCAGCTCGAGTTCCGCCGCATGTTCAACAACCCGGCCGACCCCAACAACTGCTTCGTCGACATCCAGGCCGGCGCGGGCGGCACCGAGGCGCAGGACTGGGCCAGCATGCTGCTGCGCCAGTACCTCAAGTACGCCGAGCGCAAGGGGTTCAAGACCACCGTCGAGGACGAGTCCCCGGGTGAAACCGCGGGCATCAAGAGCGCCACGATCAAGGTCGAGGGCGAATACGCCTTCGGCCTGCTGCGCACCGAGACCGGCGTGCACCGCCTGGTGCGCAAGTCGCCCTTCGACTCCTCGGGCGGCCGCCACACCAGCTTCGCCTCGCTCTTCGTCTATCCGGAGATCGACGACTCCATCGAGATCGAGATCAACCCGTCCGACGTGCGCGTGGACACCTACCGCGCCAGCGGCGCCGGCGGCCAGCACATCAACAAGACCGACTCGGCGGTGCGCCTGACGCACATCCCGACCGGCATCGTGGTGCAGTGCCAGGACGGCCGCAGCCAGCACAGCAACCGCGACGTGGCCTGGAAGCGCCTGCGCTCGCGGCTGTACGACTTCGAGATGCGCAAGCGCATGGAAGAGCAGCAGAAGCTGGAGGACAGCAAGACCGACGTCGGCTGGGGCCACCAGATCCGCAGCTACGTGCTGGACAACAGCCGCATCAAGGACCTGCGCACCGGCGTCGAGATCTCGGCCACGCAGAAGGTGCTCGACGGCGACCTCGACCCCTTCATCGAAGCCTCGCTGAAGCAGGGCGTCTGATGCCCGACCGCAGCCCGCGCCCCGAGGGCGTCGCCCTGCCCGTGCAGGCCCTGATCTTCGACATGGACGGCACCATGATCGACTCCATGCCTTGGCATGCGAAGTCGTGGGTGGCCTTCGCCCAGCGGCACGGCATCACGATGCCGGCCGACGAGATCCTGCGTCGCACCACGGGCCGCACCGGCACCGAGTGCATGCGCGAGGTCTTCGAGCGCGAGCTGCCGCCGGACGAATGCCTGGCGCTGGTGAACGAGAAGGAAGCGATCTACCGCGAGCTTTTCGACGCCCCCTTTGCCGAGGTGGCGGGCTTCACCGTGTTTGCGCGGCAAGCCGCTGCGCGCGGCCTGAAGGTCGCCGTCGGCACCGCGGGCGACCGGCACAACGTGGCCTTCGCCCTTGATCGCCTCAAGATGGACCCGCTGCCCCTGGCCATCGTCGGCGGCGACGAGGGCCTGCGTGGCAAGCCCGAGCCCGACATCTTTCTCGAAGCGGCCCGCCGCATCGACGCCGATCCCGCGCGCTGCATCGTCTTCGAGGACGCGCCCTTCGGCATCGAGGCCGCGCGCCGCGCCGGCATGCGTGCGGTGGCCGTATGCAGCACCCACGGCGCCGACGAACTCGCCGGTCCGCATGTGATCGCGACCGTGCGCGACTACCACTCTCTCCTCCGCTCAAATTTTCTGGAGACGCTCGATGTTGCTCTCTCGTGATGCCCAATCGCCCCAGCCCGTCGCCATCCAGCGCGAGGACTATGCCCCGCCGGCCTACTGGATCGACACCGTCGACCTCTGCTTCGACCTGGACCCGGCCAAGACCCGCGTGCTCAACCGCATGAAGCTGCGCCGCAATCCGGACGTGGCGGCGCAGCCACTTCGCCTGGACGGCGACGAGCTCAACCTGGCGCGCGTGCTGGTCAACGGCCAGGGCGCCGCCTTTCGCATGGAAGGCAGCCAGCTGGTGCTGGACGGCCTGCCCGACGAATTCGAGCTGGAGATCTTCACCACCTGCTGCCCGGCGAAGAACACCAAGCTGATGGGCCTGTTCGTCAGCCAGAACACCTTCTTCACCCAGTGCGAGGCCGAGGGCTTCCGCCGCATCACCTACTTCCTGGACCGTCCGGACGTGATGGCCAGCTACACCGTCACGCTGCGTGCCGACAAGACGGCCTACCCGGTGCTGCTGTCCAACGGCAACCTGGTCGAACAGGGCGAGCTGCCCGAGGGCCGCCACTTCGCCAAGTGGGTCGATCCGTTCAAGAAGCCCGCCTACCTGTTCGCCCTGGTGGCCGGCAAGCTGGTGGCGCGCGAGCAGCGCATCAAGGCGCGCAACGGCCGCGAGCACCTGCTGCAGGTCTACGTGCGCGCCGGCGACCTGGACAAGACCGAGCATGCGATGAACTCGCTGATCCACTCGGTGCTGTGGGACGAGGCCCGCTTCGGCCTGCCGCTGGACCTGGACCGCTTCATGATCGTCGCCACCAGCGACTTCAACATGGGCGCGATGGAGAACAAGGGCCTGAACATCTTCAACACGAAGTACGTGCTGGCGAGCCAGGCCACGGCCACCGATGCCGACTACGCCAACATCGAGAGCGTGGTGGGCCACGAGTACTTCCACAACTGGAGCGGCGACCGCGTCACCTGCCGCGACTGGTTCCAGCTCTCGCTCAAGGAGGGCCTGACGGTCTTCCGCGACCAGGAGTTCAGCATGGACCTGTGCGCCGAGCCTTCCGCGCGCGCGGTCAAGCGCATCGAGGACGTGCGGGTGCTGCGCACCGCCCAGTTCCCCGAGGACGCGGGCCCGATGGCCCATCCGGTGCGGCCCGACAGCTACATCGAGATCAGCAACTTCTACACCGTCACCATCTACGAGAAGGGCGCCGAAGTCGTCCGCATGATGCAGACGCTGGTGGGCCGCGAGGGCTTCGCCCGCGGCATGACGCTGTACTTCGAGCGCCACGACGGCCAGGCCGTGACCTGCGACGACTTCGCCCAGGCCATCGCGGACGCCAACCCCGACAGCGAGCTGGCCCGCCGCCTGCCGCAGTTCAAGCGCTGGTACAGCCAGGCCGGCACGCCGCGCCTGGCCGCCACGGGGCACTACGACGCCGAGGCCCGCACGTACACGCTGGCCTTCACGCAGAGCTGCCCACCCACGCCGGGTCAACCGATGAAGGAGCCCTTCGTCATTCCGGTGGCCGTGGGGCTGCTGGGTGCGGATGGCCGCGCGCTCCCGTTGCAGCTGGAAGGCGAGGCGCAGCCCGCTGGCGAATCGCTCACGCTGGTGCTGCACGAAGCCGAGCAGCGTTTCACCTTCACCGGCCTGGCCGAAGCGCCGGTGCCCTCCATCCTGCGCGGCTTCAGCGCGCCGGTGGTGCTGCAGTTCGACTACACGCGCGAGCAGTTGCTGGCCCTGCTGGCGCACGACAGCGACCCCTTCAACCGCTGGGAGGCCGCCCAGCGCCTGGCGCTCGGCGCGGCGCTCGCGGCCATCGGCGATGACAGCCGCCTGCCCGACGCACCGGTGCTGGACGAGGCGTTCATCGGCGCCATGCGCGAGGTGCTGCGCAATGGCGCGCTGGATGCCGCCTTCAAGGAACTGGTGCTGACGCTGCCTTCCGAGGTCTATATCTCCGAGCAGCTGGACGTGGTCGATCCGCAGCGCGTGCACCGCGTGCGCGAGGCCATGCGCACCCAGCTGGCGACGGCCCTGTACGCCGAATGGCAGCAGGCCTACGAGGACAACAAGGACACCGGCGCCTACCGGCCCGAGCCGGTCTCGGCCGGCCGCCGCGCGCTGGCCGGCATGGCGCTGGCGCACCTGTGCATCGCCGCACGCGAATCGGGCGATGCCGTCTGGCCGGGCAAGACGCTGCAGCGCTTCAAGGACGCGTCGAACATGACCGACCGCTTCAATGCGCTGACGGCGCTGGTCGTGTCGGGCCACCCGCTGGCGGCCCAGGCCTTGGCGCGGTTCCATGCCATGTTCAAGGACGAGGCCCTGGTCATCGACAAGTGGTTCAGCCTGCAGGCCGGCGCGCCCGACCGCGGTGGCGACGTGCTGCCGCTCGTCAAGCAGCTGACGCGCCATCCGGACTTCTCTCTCAAGAACCCGAACCGCGCGCGCAGCGTGATCTTCAGCTACTGCAGCGCCAACCCCGGCGCCTTCCACCGCCTGGACGCCGCCGGCTACGTGTGGTGGAGCGAGCGGGTGATCGAGCTGGACGAGATCAACCCGCAGGTCGCCGCCCGCCTGGCGCGCGCGCTGGACCGCTGGAACAAGCTGGCCGAGCCCTACCGCGGCGCCGCGCGCGAGGCCATCGCCCGCGTGGCGGCCCGCCCCGGCCTGAGCAAGGACACGCTCGAGGTCGTCAGCCGCGCCCTCGCCCCCTGATTTTTGAAACCCTCCCAGGAGTCCCCATGGCCTCTCAGAACATTTCACTCACCCGCTACCTCGTCGAGCAGCAACGCGTCGACGGCCTCATCCCTGGCCAGCTGCGCCTGCTGCTGGAGGTGGTGGCCCGCGCCTGCAAGCGCATCAGCCTCTCGGTCAACAAGGGCGCCCTGGGCGGCGTGCTCGGCACGGCCGGCAGCGAGAACGTGCAGGGCGAGGTCCAGAAGAAGCTGGACATCATTGCCAACGAGGTGCTGATCGAGGCCAACGAATGGGGCGGCCACCTGGCCGCCATGGCCAGCGAGGAGATGGACAGCATCTACGTGGTGCCCAACCGCTATCCGCAGGGCGAGTACCTGCTGATGTTCGACCCGCTCGACGGCTCCAGCAACATCGACGTCAACGTCAGCATCGGCACCATCTTCAGCGTGCTGAAGAAGCCGGACGACCACCCGGGCGTGCAGGAGGCCGACTTCCTGCAGGCCGGCTGCAAGCAGGTGGCCGCCGGCTACTGCCTGTACGGCCCGCAGACGGTGCTGGTTCTCACCGTCGGCGACGGCGTGGCGATGTTCACGCTCGACCGTGAGCAGGGCAGCTTCATCCTGACGACGGACAAGATGGAGATCCCGGCCGACACCAAGGAATTCGCGATCAACATGAGCAACATGCGCCACTGGGACGCCCCGGTGAAGCGCTACATCGACGAATGCCTCGCCGGCAAGGACGGCCCGCGCGGCAAGGACTTCAACATGCGCTGGATCGCCAGCATGGTGACCGACGTGCACCGCATCCTCACCCGTGGCGGCGTGTTCATGTACCCCTGGGACAAGCGCGAGCCGGAGAAGCCGGGCAAGCTGCGCCTGATGTACGAGGCCAACCCGATGGCCTGGCTGGTCGAGCAGGCCGGCGGTGCGGCCACCAACGGCCGCGAGCGCATCCTCGACATCCAGCCCCAGAAGCTGCACGAGCGCGTGTCGGTGATCCTCGGCTCCAAGAACGAGGTCGAGCGCGTGACGAAGTACCATTTGGAGACGTGAGCTTTTTGGCGCTATACTATTGGGCTGCTTACGAAGGCACTCACCACAGCGCCTTCCTGCTTTAAAATAAGTTTTTCGCCGGCGTAGCTCAGTTGGTAGAGCAACGCACTCGTAACGCGTAGGTCACCAGTTCGATTCCGGTCGCCGGCACCATCTCAAAGCCCGCAAGCTGATGCTTGCGGGCTTTTTTTGTTGGCCCCTCGCGCGCAGGCCGAGCAGCCCCGGTCCGCGGCAAGCGCAGCCCGCGCGTTGTAGGACCCAGTAAGCTCTTCCCCCTCCCCAGACTCTCCACATGCCTACGCAGACCGACTGGCTCGGCATCCTTGCGCCCCTGCAATCGGCCGCGGGCGTGTGGCTGGCCGCTGCCGCCGCCGTGCTGTGCGGCTGGCGTGTGCTGCAGGCCGGCCGCCAAGCCGGGACGGCCGCCGATCGCTGCGCGGCCGCGCTGCTGGCCACGCTGCTGTGGACGATGGCCCTGGCGCTTTCCATCCACGCCGGCCTCGGCTTCGGACTGCACGGCACAGGGGCGGACGAGTTCGCCTGGGGCTGGCCCCTGCTGCCCGGGGCAGCCGCCGCGGCGGCGCTGGCCGCCAGTTGGAGTGACGCCACACGCTGGCGGGCCGGGGCTGCCGGCCTGGCAGGCCTGGCGGGCACGGCACTCTTCATCGGCCAGACCGCGACGCCCCTGGGCTTCATGAGCGTACTTCTGGCCGCCGCCGCGCTGATCATGCTGCTGGCCTATGCGCTGCTGCGGGCACCGCGCTCGCCGGCGGGCACGAAGGGCTGGCAGCCCGGGCTCTGGGCCCTGGCAGCGCCGCTGGTCGTCGCCGTCGTGGCCGCCGTGGGCACCCTGCCGGGTCCGGTCGGGGCGCCGGGGCTGCCCCACTGGAACGGCCTGCCCTGGCCACAGCAAGGGTTCGGCCTGTGTGCCCTGGCCCTTCTGTACATCGGCATGTGCGGCACCCGGCAGGCGCGGGCGCAGGCGGCGGCGCTCGACGCCTTGCAGCAACGCTTCGACCTCGCGCCGGACGGCCTGCTCGTGCTCGACACCGAGCACCGGATCACGGCCGCCAATGCTGCGGCGCTGCGGCTGCTGCAACTGCGCGCGGACGAGGCCACCGGCAAAACACTCCCGACCCTGCTCGACGCTGCGGACACCGACCTCGCGGAATGGCTCAGGGATCCAGCCAGCAGCCCCGCCGGGCCCGGCGAACGCCGCGCGCTGCGCCCCCTGGCAGGCGGCGGCGCGCTGGCGCTGCGCCTCGCGCGTGCGGGCCTGGGCGTCGACCGCCAGGGTCGCGAGGCCGCCTGCATCGTCACCCTGGCCGACATCAGCGCGCAGCATGCCGAGGAGGAAGCGATCCGCCAGCGGGAGCGCCGCTATCGCGGGCTGATCGACAACATCCCGGGCGTCTCCTTCAGCACCCTGCTCGACGAGCCCCACACGACGCTGTTCGTCAGCCCCAGCGTGGACGCCCTGACGGGCTGGCCCGCCTCCGACTTCACCTCGGGGCGGCGCACCCTCGCCCACCTCATCCATCCCTCCGACCGGCACCGCATTCAGCAGGCCCTGATCCTGGCGGTCGGCCTGCCCGAGGGCGGCCCGGTGACGGCGGAGTTCCGGCTGCTGCATCGCAGCGAGTCCGAACGCTGGGTCTGGTTCACCGGCCAGGTGACCCATCCGCGCGAGGGCGGCCCGCCACGCCTGGACGGCGTGCTGCTGGACATCACCGAGACCCGCCGCCACCACTGGATGCAGGGCGGCACGGCCGAGGCCGTGCAGAGGGTGATGGGCGTTGCGGTGTTCGCCATGGACGGCCGCATCGAATGGGCCAACGACCGCATGCTCGGCTGGATGGGCTACACGCTCGACGAGTTCACCACCCGCCACCACCACGACCTCGTGGATGCCGCCGCGGGCCGCCAGACCGCCTTCGACGCGCTCTGGCAGCGCCTGCGCCGCGGTGAATTCGAGGTCGGCGAATACCGCCGCATGACCCGGCAGGGCCAGGAGTTCTGGCTCCAGGGCTCGTACAACCCCATCTTCGACGCCGACGGCATCGTGGTGCGCGTGGTGCTCCTGGCGCAGGACATCAATCCCCGCCGCCAGATGGAAGGTGCACTTCGCGAGGCCAAGGCCCGCGCCGAGCAGGCCGCCGCGGCACGCACCATGTTCCTGGCGAACATGAGCCACGAGATCCGCACGCCGATGAACGCCATCCTCGGCTTCACCGAACTGCTCCTCGAAGGACCCCTGGCGGTCGAGCAACGCCGGCACCTGCAGACCGTGCGCCAGTCGGCCCAGAGCCTGCTCAGCCTGCTCAACGGCATCCTGGACACCGCCAAGCTCGACCGCGGCGCGCTGGAACTGGAACTCGCCGACTTCTCCCTGAGGGAATTGCTGGAACAGACCGCTACTTCCCTGCGACTGGAAGCCGAGCGCAAGGGCCTGGCGCTGAAGGTGCTGTGGGACGATGCACTGGACGTGCATTTCCGCGCAGACGCGGTGCGTATCCGCCAGGTACTGACGAACCTGCTGGGCAATGCCATCAAATTCACCGAATGCGGCGAGGTGCAGCTTGCGGCGCGCCGCGCGGGCGATCTGGTCGAGCTGTCGGTGCAGGACACGGGCATCGGCATCCCCGCAGACAGGCTGGCCGCCATCTTCGACCCCTTTGCGCAGGCCGATGCCTCCACCAGCCGGCGCTTCGGTGGAACCGGCCTGGGCACCACCATCGCGCGGCAACTTACCGAATTGATGGGCGGGCGCATCGAAGTCCAGAGCACGCCGGGCCAGGGCAGCGTCTTCCGGGTGCTGCTGCCGCTGAAGACCGCGCTGGCCCCGCACCCCGTCGCGCGCGTGCCGGAGCCGCCCGTCGAGCCACCCCCCCTGTCGGTGCTGGCCGTGGACGACGTGCCTGAGAACCGCGACCTGGTGCGTCTGGCGCTGGGGCAGCGCGGCCACCAGGTGAGCACCGCCGCCGACGCGCCGAAAGCGCTGGACCTGCTCATGAAGCACCGCTTCCATGTCGTGCTGCTGGATGTCCACATGCCTGGCATCGACGGTCTTGAGGCCGCCCGCCGCATTCGCGCCTATGAGGCCTCGCGCAGCCTGCCACCCACCCCGCTGATCGCGCTGAGTGCGAGCGTGCTGCCCGCCGACCGGCAGGCCGCGCGCACGGCCGGCATGGAAGGCTTCGTGCCCAAGCCCTTCGAGGCCGCCCAGCTGCTGGCGGAGATGGCACGGGTGACCGGCCTGCAGCGTGGCGGCGACCTGGCCCTGCCGATGCCGGCGGCGGCGGCGCCCGCTGGCACGATGCTGCCCGCTGGCGTCGACTGGGCGCGCGGCATCCGCAACTGGACCCACGAGGCCGCACTGCGCCGCGCCCTGGACAAGATGCTGGCACAGCATGGCGGGGCCGCGGCCACCATCGCCGAGCAGGTCGAGCGTGGACAACTGGACGAAGCCCGCCAGATCGCCCACCGCCTGCGCGGCCTGGCCGGCAACCTGGCCTGCGACGACCTCTTCGCAGCCGCCACGAAC
The DNA here is from genome assembly GCF_003350475.1 of Pseudacidovorax intermedius. Taxonomy (GTDB): domain Bacteria; phylum Pseudomonadota; class Gammaproteobacteria; order Burkholderiales; family Burkholderiaceae_C; genus Xenophilus; species Xenophilus intermedius. Next base: position 398,965 of record NZ_QQAV01000002.1, on the reverse strand, counting down.
GTGGAGCTGGCCCTGGCGCAAGGCGAGCCGGACGCCGCACGGCAGGGCATCCCGGCGCTCAGTGCCGCGTTCGATGCCGTGCAGGCAGCGCTCGACAGCCGGCCCTTGCCGCCCTCCACGCCGGACGGCGAACGCGTGATGCTGGACGGCGCACGGCTGCGCACGGCGCTGGCTGAACTCTTGCGCGCGATCCATCGCAACGAGATGACCGGCGACGAGGACTGGCCCGACGTCGCCGCGACGCTGGCGTTCATGGGCGAGGGCGCGGCCGCCGATGCGCTGCGGCAGGCGTTGGACGGCTTCGAGTTCGGTGTCGCGGCCCGACTCCTAGAATCGCTGATCGACCGGCTGCCCCCCGACGCGGCCCTGGCAGGTGAGAAGGCTTCCCATCCATGACCGACCTCTCCGCAATCCAGCGGCCCACCGTCCTCGTCGTCGACGACGAACCCCTGAACCTCCAGGTGGTGCGCAGCATGCTGCACACGGACTACCGCCTGGTCTTCGCCAAGGACGGGCGAAGTGCGATTGCCCTGGCCTCGGCCGCAGCGCCCGACCTGGTGCTGCTGGATGTGATGATGCCGGGCATGACAGGCTACGAGGTCTGCCGCGAGCTCAAGAGCCATGAACTCACCCGCTACGTGCCGGTGATCTTCGCCACTGCGCTGGCCGACGAGGCCAACGAGGAACTGGGCCTCGCCTGCGGCGCCGTCGACTACGTCGTCAAGCCGCTCAACGCCGGCATCCTTCGCGCACGCATCCGCACCCACCTGTCGCTGGTGCGCATGGAAGAACTGCAGGCCACGCGGTTGCAGGCCATCCGCTGCCTGGGCGCCGCCGCGGAGTACAAGGACAACGAGACGGGGATGCACGTGGTGCGCATGAGCCACTACGCGCACCTGCTGGCGCTGGCCTCGGGCTACGGACCCGCCGAAGCCGACGACCTGCTGCATGCCGCGCCCATGCACGACATCGGCAAGATCGGCATCCCGGATGCCATCCTGCAGAAGGCCGGAAGCCTGACCCCCGAAGAGCGGACCGTGATGATGGCCCACCCCGTCATCGGTGCCGACATCCTCGGCAACCATCCCTCGCGGCTCTTCCAGCTGGCCCGCACCATCGCCCTGACCCACCATGAGAAGTGGGACGGCAGCGGCTACCCCCATGGGCTGGCGGGGGCGGACATTCCGCTCGTGGGGCGCATCGTGGCGCTTGCCGACGTCTTCGACGCCCTGACCAGCGTGCGTCCGTACAAGCCGGCCTGGCCCGTGGAAGAAGCCATGGCCTGGATCCAGAGCCAGAGTGGGAGCCATTTCGATCCCACCCTGGTGGAACTGCTGCAGCAGAACCTGCCGCGGGTGCTGGAGATCAAGGCGCAATTCGGCGACGACGCCGCCGACATCGTGGTGCTCGACGCGGACGACTGACGGTGGCCCTAGCTGCAGCCCTGCTGCTGTGCCTCGTCACGGCCGTGAGCGACGGCGACACCCTGCATGCCGACTGCGATGGTGGCGAGGCGCTGACGGTGCGCGTGCACGCCATCGATGCCCCCGAATCCGGTCAACCCCATGGCCGCAACGCGCGGCGCCTGCTGGCGCGGCTGGCGCTGCACCGCGAGGTCGAGCTGCGCTGCGTGGACCGCGACCGCTATGGCCGTGCAGTCTGCGCCGTGCAGGTACCGCCCACGGAAGATCCGGACGCGCCGCCCAGTGTGGATGCCGGAGAGGCGATGCTGGAGGCGGGCATGGCGTGGTGGTATCAGCAGTACGCCGATGCGCAGACGCCCCCCGCCCGGCGCCGCTATGCCGCCGCCGAAGCGCGGGCGCGGCGGGCCCGTGTCGGACTGTGGAAGGCAGCGAACCCGACCCCGCCCTGGCAATGGCGCCGAGAGCAACGAGCGCTCGACACCGACGACCCAGAACGGGTGCATTGAACGCAAAGGCGCCGCGGGAAGCCTGCACGAACTGGCATTGGTCCTCCGAAGCAGCCCACGGCCTCATCGTCCGAATGAAGCAGGGCGCCGGACCCGGTGGGCCTATGCGGCCGGCAGCGGACGCGCCTGCACACGGTCGATGCGACGGCCTTCCAGCGCGAGCACCTCGAAGCCCCAGCCCGCGCATTCGATCTGCTCGCCCACGGCGGGCAGGTGGCCCGAGACGGACATCAGCAGCCCGGCCACGGTGTTGTAGCGGCCGCGCTCCTCATCCGGCAGTTCGCGGATGGCCAGCCGCGCCCGCAGCTCCGAGACCGGCATCAGCCCATCGAGCGTCCAGCTGCCGTCGGCCTGCGGCATCGCCCAGGCATCCGCCGGCACATGGGGATGCAGCTCGCCGGTGATGGCCTCCAGCAGATCGCGCGGCGTCAGCAGGCCCTGCACCACGCCGTATTCGTCCACCACCAGCACCATCCGCCCTGCCTGCGCGCGGAACTGTTCCAGCAGCTCCAGGCCGGTCAGCGTCTCGGGCACGAAGGACGCCGGCTGCGCCAGCGTGCCCAGCGCCCCCTCGTGCGACGGCCCCAGCTTGAGCAGCTGCGCCACGCTCACGACGCCCACCACGTCGTCCAGCGAATTGCGGCAGACGGGATACCAGGAATGCATCAGGTTGATGGCGCCGGCTGCGGCCACCTTCTGCAAGGCCTCGGCCACCGTGAGGTTGGCGGGCATCCACTCGATGTCGCTGCGCGGGACCATGAGCGAGGACAGGCGGCGGTCGTCCAGGTGGAAGACGTTGCGCACCATCTGGTGCTCGTGGCGCTCGATGACGCCGGCGTCCACGCCCTCCTCCAGGCTGGCGGAGATCTCCTCCTCGGTCACCGCGCGCGCCGCCGTGGCGTCGATGCGCAGCAGCCGCAGCGTGGCCGCCGTGGTGCCGGAGAGCAGGTAGACGAAGGGCTTGGTGCCCTTGGCCAGCGCACGCATCGGGCGCGACACCCAGCGCGCCACCGGCTCGGGATAGAGCTGACCGATGCGCTTGGGCACCAGCTCGCCGAAGATGATCGTGAAGAAGGTGATGGCGGTCACCACCAGCGCGGTGGACAGGATGCTGGCCGGGCCTTCGCCCATCCCCCATTCCTGCATGCGGATGGCCAGCGGACCGGCAAAGGCCGATTCGCCCACGATGCCGCTGAGCATGCCGATGGAAGTGATGCCGATCTGCACCGTCGACAGGAACTGCGTCGGCATGTCCATCAGCTTGAGCGCCGCGGCCGCCCCCGGATCGCCCGTCTCCGCCAGTGCCGCCAGGCGGGCTCGGCGCGAGGTGGCCAGGGCCATTTCGGACATCGCGAACAACGCATTGCACGTCGTCAGCAAGGCCAGCAGAAGGATATCCATCGAGGGGTCAAGGGGAGAATGAGGGCATGGCACTCTATCTCATCGGTGATGTGCAGGGCTGCGACGAGGCGCTGGGCCGCCTGCTCGACACCCTGGACTTCTCGCCCAGCCGCGACCGGCTGGTGCTGCTCGGCGACCTGATCAACCGCGGCCCCGACTCCCTGGGCGTGCTGCGCCGGATGCAGGCACTGGGCGACGCGGCCCGCAGCCTGCTGGGCAACCACGACCTTCACCTGCTCGGCGTGGCCCATGGCGTGCGCAAGCCCGGACGGCGCGACACGCTCGCGCCCATCCTGGACGCACCCGACCGCGCGGCCCTGCTGGACTGGCTGCGCCACCGCGCGATGGCGCTGCACGAGCGCATCGGCGGGCGCGACCTGCTCATGGTGCATGCGGGCGTGCTGCCCGCCTGGACCGTGGCCGACACGATGGCTCGCGCGCACGAGCTGGAAGCCGTGCTGCGCGGCCCGCATCTGGGCCGGTTCCTCACGGAGATGTACGGCAACGAGCCGGCTGCCTGGTCCGACGAGCTCGCCGGTAGCGCGCGCCTGCGGGTGATCGTCAACACGCTCACCCGCCTGCGCTTCTGCAGCCCGGAAGGGAGGATGGAATTCGAGGCCAAGGACAGCGCGGCCGAGGCCCCAACGGGCTATCTGCCCTGGTTCGATGTGCCGGGTCGTCGCACTGCCGGGGCGGTGGTGGCTTTCGGCCACTGGTCGACGCTGGGCTGGCTCTCACGGCCGGACCTGCTGTCGACCGACACCGGCTGCGTGTGGGGCGGCTGCCTCACAGCCGTGCGCATCGGCGCCACGCTGGATGAGCGCGAGCGCATCGAGGTGCGCTGCTCCCAGGCGCAGGCGCCAGGCTGAGCGCCACCGTCACACAGCGGCGGCAGCGGCTCAGGCCGTGCCGAGCACCTTGTCCAGGCCGGCCTTCAGGTGGCCCACGCTGCGGTCGACATTGCGCCACTTCTCCAGGCCGAACAGCCCGATGCGGAAGGTCATGAAGTCCGGCCCCTCGCCGCACTGCAGCGGCACGCCGGAGGCGGTCTGCAGGCCGGCCTCGATGAACTTCTTGGCGCTCTGGATGCCGGGGTCGGTGGTGTAGCTCACCACCACGCCGGGGGCCTTGAAGCCTTCAGCCGCCACGCTCGGCAGGCCACGCGACTCCAGCAGTGCGCGCACTTTGTCGCCCAATTCGAACTGCGCCTGGCGCGCCGCTTCGAAGCCCCAGTCGCGCGTCTCCTTCATCACGTCGCGCAGCAGCACCAGTGCGTCGGTCGGCATGGTGGTGTGATACGCATGCTGGCCGCGCTCGTAGCCCTCGGCGATCTGCATCCACTTCTTGAGGTCGCAGGAGAAGCTGCTGCTGGTCGTGCCCTCGATGGCTTCGCGGGCGCGCTCGCCCAGCATCACCATGGCGCAGCAGGGCGAGCCGCTCCAGCCCTTCTGCGGCGCGCTGATCAGCACGTCCACGCCGGTGGCCTGCATGTCGACCCAGACGGCGCCGGAGGCCACACAGTCCAGCACGAACAGGGCGCCCACCTCGCGGGCAGCGGCGCTCACGGTGCGCAGGTAGTCATCGGGCAGCAGGATGCCGCTGGCCGTTTCCACATGCGGCGCGAAGATGACCTTGGGCTTTTCGGCGCGGATGGTGGCGGCCACCTCTTCCGCGGGGCACGGCGCCCAGGGCGCCTGCGGGCCTTCGCCTTGCTGGCGGGCCTGACAGACGATGGCGCCACCGCCCAGTCCACCCGCGTCGAAGATCTGGCTCCAGCGGTAGCTGAACCAGCCGTTGCGCACGATCAGCACCTTCTCGCGGTTGGCGAACTGGCGGGCCACCGCCTCCATGCCGAAGGTGCCACTGCCCGGCACCAGCACCGCGGTGCGGGCGTGATAGACCTCTTTCAGCGTGGCCAGGATGTCCTGCATTACGCCGGTGAAGCGTTTGGACATGTGGTTGAGCGCGCGGTCGGTGTAGACGACCGAGAACTCGAGCAGGCCGTCGGGATCGACGTCGGGCAGCAAGCCGGGCATGGGAGTCTCCTTGTTGTGGATGCAAACGCCGGCCACGGGCCGGCGGGGTCTGGCGCTGTGATCGGCGAGGCGCCGAGGGTCAGCCCCGAGCACGCGGCGCGGCCGGGGCAGCACCGTCAGTTCTGCTGCGTCTCGGCAGCCTTGAACAGGGCCGCCACCTTGCGCTTCGAACGGATGTTGGTGGAGCCGGGCTGGCGCGGCGCGGGCGCCTTGGCCGAGGCCTCCCAGGCCGGCTTTTCCTCGCCGCGGTCGGACGCCTCGTAGGGCTTGTCGAAGAAGGGATCGCGCGACGCGTGCGTGGTGCGCTGCGGACGAGGGGCACGGTAGCCTTCGCTGCTGCCCTGGTTGCTGCGCGGCGCATCGAGGGCGTCGCGGGCATCGCCCGTCTCGCCGTCCTCGCGCCAACGGCGGCGGCCGTCGTTCATCCGGCCACGCGGACGCTCGTCGTCCATCTCCAGGGGCTGCAGCTCGATCTTCTTCTTTATGAGCTTCTCGATGTCGGCCACCAGGCGTGCATCGTTGCCACCGCCGGCGAAGCTCACCGCCAGGCCCGAGGCGCCGGCGCGGCCCGTGCGGCCGATTCGGTGCACGTAGTCCTCGGCGTTGAAGGGCACGTCGTAATTGAAGACGGCGGGCACGTCCTTGATGTCCAGGCCGCGGGCTGCGACGTCGGTGCACACCAGCAGGTCCACCTCGCCGGCCTTGAAGGCGGCCAGCGCCTTCAGGCGCTCGTCCTGGCTCTTGTCGCCGTGCAGGGCGGTGCAGCGCAAGCCCTCGCGCTCCAGCGAGCGCGCCAGGCGGGCACAGCCCAGCTTGCTGTTGACGAAGACGAAGGCCTGGGTGATGCCGCGCTGACGCACGATCTGCTTGAGCGCGCGCCGCTTGTCGTCTTCATGGACACCATAGAACACCTGCTCGACGGTGGAGGCCGTCTCGTTGGGCCGGGCCACCTCGATGGTGATGGGGTCCTGCAGATAACTGGAGGCCAGCCGCTTGATCTCGGGCGAGAAGGTGGCCGAGAACAGCAGCGTGGTGCGCTGCTTGGGCAAGTACGACAGGATGCGCTGCAGGTCGGGCAGGAAGCCAATGTCGAGCATGCGATCGGCCTCGTCGAGCACCACATACTCGACCTGGTTCAGCACCGCATTCTTGGCTTCGATGTGGTCCAGCAGCCGGCCGGGCGTGGCCACCAGCACCTCCACCCCCTTCTTCAACTCGGCGGTCTGCGGCTTCATGTCGATGCCGCCAAAGACCACCGCGCTGCGCAGTTGGGTGTACTTGGCGTAGAGCTTGACCTGCTGGGCCACCTGGTCGGCCAGTTCGCGCGTGGGCAGCAGCACCAGCGCACGAACCGGGTGCCGGGCCGGCGAAGTCGAGGCGTTCTCATGCTTGAGCAGGCGATGCAGCAGAGGCAGCGAGAAGGCGGCGGTCTTGCCGGTGCCGGTCTGGGCGGCACCCATCACGTCCTGGCCGGACAGCACCACCGGAATCGCCTGCGCCTGGATCGGCGTCATGTGTTCGTAGCCCATGTCGGCCACGGCGCGCTTCAACGGGTCCGCCAGCGCGAGGTCGGAATAGAGAGTACTCATAGGAAGTCCGCGATTGTCGCATTGCCGCAAAAAACGGCAGTGACAGCGGGGTGACGGGCGTTTCGGGCCCTTCAGGCCGACCGTGCAAGGCTCAGAGCGTGGAGGCGTTGAAGGTGTCGCAGGCCTTCACCTGTCCGCTCTTGTAGCCGTTCATGAACCAGCGCTGGCGCTGGGCGCTGCTGCCGTGGGTGAAGCTGTCGGGCACCACCGCCCGGCCGGCGGAACGTTGCAGGGCGTCGTCGCCGATCTTCTCGGCCGCATTCATCGCGGCGGCGATGTCGGACGGGTCGAGCCACTGCTTCGACTCCTGCGAGCGCTGGGCCCATACGCCCGCGAAGCAGTCCGCCTGCAGTTCGACCCGCACGCTCGTCGCGTTGGCCTGGGTCTCGTTCTGGCGCCGGCGCATCGCGTCGACCTTGTCGGTGATGCCCAGCAGGTGCTGAACGTGATGGCCCACCTCATGCGCGATGACATAGGCCTGCGCGAATTCCCCCGGCGCTCCGAGCCGGTCGCGCAGGGTGTCGTAGAAGCGCAGGTCGATGTAGACCTTGCTGTCGCCCGGGCAGTAGAAGGGACCCATGGCACTCTGCCCGGTGCCGCAGGCCGTGGGCGTGCTGTTATCGAAAAGCACCAGCGTGGGCGCACGGTACTGGGCGCCGCCTTCGCGGAACACCTCGCCCCAGACCACCTCAGTGTTGCGCAGCACCGTGCGTACGAATGCGGTCTCGCGGTCGTTGCGCGGCGCATGGGCGGGGGCTTGCTGCTGCTGGACGACCGGGCTGCCGCCTCCGCTGAGCAGGCCCAGCAAGGTCAGCGGATTGATCCCGAACAGCCAGCCCGCCACCACCGCCACGGCCACCGTGCCTAGGCCGATGCTGCGGCCGCCGATGGGGAAGCCGCCACCGCCGCCGCCCATGCCGCGGCGGTCTTCGACGTTGTCGGATTGGTCGTTGCCTTCCCAGCGCATTGCTTTCCTTTCGAATCGGCCCGGCCGGCCAACGGCGCGACGATGCGCCGCGTTTGTGTCAGCGGGCCAGGGTGTAGCTCACGGACTGTACGCCCGCGGGCTGCTCGAAGGCCGCCGTCAGCCGGGCGCGCTGGGCACGGACCTCCTCGGCCGTCTGGACGGCGATGCGCGCCTGGGCGTCACGCAGTTGGGCGGCTTGGACCTGCCCGCGCGCCACCTGGTAGATCGCGGCAAGAAGGAACAGCGCCACCACGGCGAGCGAGCCGATCAGCAGCCACTGAGAGGGCGAAAGGAAGGAAGGGCGTGCGGCAGGGTGTTGGGACATCGGCATCTCCTGCACGGCCCATCCGTGCGGGTGGCCGAAGACTCGTGGGCAAACGGGCCAGGGCGTGGCGGCCCGCTGCGCGAATCCTTGTAGGCGCCGCCAAGCGGCGGCTGTCAGCCGCGCCGGGCATCCCCTTGGCAGCTGGCGGCTACACCGGCTGCGGTCATGGCCTCAGGCCTTGGGCAGCGTCACGCCGCTCTGCCCCTGGTACTTGCCGCCGCGGTCCTTGTAGCTGACCTCGCAGACCTCGTCGCTCTCGAAGAACAGCACCTGCGCACAGCCCTCGCCCGCATAGATCTTGGCGGGCAGCGGCGTGGTGTTGGAGAACTCCAGCGTTACGTAGCCTTCCCACTCCGGCTCGAAAGGCGTGACGTTGACGATGATGCCGCAGCGCGCGTAGGTGCTCTTGCCCAGGCAGATGGTCAGCACGTTGCGGGGAATGCGGAAGTACTCCACCGTGCGCGCCAGCGCGAAGCTGTTGGGCGGGATGATGCAGACATCCGCCTGGATGTCGACGAAGCTCTTTTCGTCGAAATTTTTCGGGTCCACCACCGTGCTGTGGATGTTGGTGAAGACCTTGAATTCAGGGGCGCAGCGGATGTCGTACCCGTAGCTGCTGGTGCCGTAGCTGATGAGCTTGCGACCGTCCTGCTGGCGCACCTGGCCGGGCTCGAAGGGCTCGATCATGCCGTGCTGCTCGGCCATGCGCCGGATCCATTGGTCGCTCTTGATGCTCATGGGAAGACTCGCGCTGGGCGTGCCGGGGCACGCGTCGGAAAAGAGGGCCCGCATTGTGGCACGCGCAACCCAGGCGGCCGCTCAGCCGGCGCGGGCGATCACCGTGCGTTCGATGACGCGGTCGTCGCCCAGTACGATAAGGGCGAACAGCAGTTCCTCCAGGGACGCCGCGTTGGCCGACTTGCGCGCCAGCAAGGGCGTCGCCGCCGGATCCAGCACCAGGAAGTCCGCCTCGCAACCCGGTTGCAGGTTGCCGATGGTGCCGGACAGCCCCAGGGCCTGCGCGGCGCCCGCCGTGTGCAGCCACCACAGGCGCGAGGGGGCGAGGCTCAGGCCCGGCTTGGTCTGCCCTTCACGTCCCGCGTAATAGGCGGCCAGCATGGTATGGAAGGGGCTGAAGCTGGTGCCGCCGCCCACGTCGCTGGCCAGGCCATGCAGGTAGTCGACGCGCTGAGCGCCCTCGAAGTCGAAGAAGCCGCTGCCCAGAAACAGGTTGCTGGTGGGGCTGACGGCCGCCGCGGTGCGGGTGGCACGCATCAGGTGGCGGTCGTCGTCGTCGAAATGGATGCAGTGGGCATACACCGCCCGCTCGCGCATCAGGCCGAAGTCGTCGTAGACGCCCAGGTAGGAGCGCGATGCGGGGAACAGCTCGCGCGCCCACTTCACCTCGTCCTTGTTCTCGGCCACGTGCGACTGGATCCAGGTGTCGGCGTAGCGCGCCGCCAGTTCGCCGGCCCCCCTCAGTTGCGCTTCGGTGCTGGTCGGTGCAAAGCGGGGCGTAATGGCGTAGCCGAGCCGGTCCACGCCGTGCCAGCGGCGGATCAGGTCTTCGGTATCGGCCAGGCTGCGCTCAGTGTCGTCACGGACGCCGTCGGGCGAATGGCGGTCCTGCAGCACCTTGCCGGTGATCAGGCGCATCTGCCGGTGCCGGGCGGCCGAGAACAGCGCATTCACCGAGGCCGGATGCGAGGTCGCGAAGGTCAGCGAGGTGGTCACGCCGTGACGCAGCAGTTCGTCCAAGAAGACCTCGGCCACCTCGGCCGAATGCGCGGCTTCGGCGAAGCGGGTCTCGGCCGGGAAGGTGTAGTTCTCCAGCCAGGGCAGCAGGCCGTCGGCGGGCGCGCCGATGATGTCCGTCTGGGGAAAGTGGATGTGCATGTCCACGAAGCCCGGCGTCAGGATGCGGCCCGGCAGGCGTTCGGGCTCCACGTCGGGATGGCGAGGCTGCACCGCGCCGTGGCTGCCAGCGTCGACCACGCGCTCGCGACCTTGGGCATCGGGCGCGACGACCAGCAGGCCGTCGGTGTCGAACAGGGGTCGGCCGGCGTCGTCGAAACGCAGCAGCGAGGCGCGGTAGGCTTTTTTCATTGGTCGGAATCGGGGGGAAGGATGCAGCGGCCCAAGGCCGCGGCAGGTACTTCGGCGGAGCGTACTGGAAGCCGCGGTGCCGCGGCTGCCGCTCGGCTTATAGCGGCTATATATATATGCCGCGCGGCAGCCCAGGGGCAGAAGGTGTGAATGAATCCGGCGTGGCCGAGCGGGCAGCGAAAAAGCGCCCGATCAAGGCGCAAAGCGCAGCCATAGCTCGGGCCATGGCGAGCATTTGCAACGCGGAGTGGGCGCGTTTTGGTAGGACGAGCGGGCATGACGGGCTCGTTCACACCTTCTCAGGGCTCGATGCGCCCCTGCACGCCCTCGACCAGCCACTTCATCTTGAGGATCTGTCCGTCGTCCAGCGCCTGGCCGCGTGCGATCACGACGCGGCCCTGGTTGTCGCGCACATCGGCGGCCACGGCACGGAAGGGCTGCAGCCGGCCGGCCGCGATGTCCTGCTGGCGCGCCATCACCTCGTCCTGCACTGCCTTGGGCACCTTGGGGCCAAAGTCGCCAACGCGGATCATGCCCTCCTTGACGCCGCCCCAGGTGTCGGTGCTCTTCCAGCTGCCGTCGAGCATGGCCTTGGCGCGCTGCACGTAGTAGTCGCCCCAGCGGTGCGTGACCGCGACGATTTGCGCATCGGCCGCCACCTGGCGCATGTCGGAGTGATACCCCACGGCCATCCGGCCACGCTCCTGCGCCGCCTTCATCACGGCGGAGGAGCCGGTGTGGAAGGCCAGCACATCCGCGCCCTGGTCCATCAGCCGCATGGCCGCGTCGCGCTCCAGGGCTGGGTCGAACCACTGGTTGAGCCACACGACCTTGACCTGCGCGGTGGGGTCGACCGAGCGCATGCCGAGCGTGAAGGCATTGATGCCCTGCAGCACCTCGGGAATCGGGAAGCCCGCCACGTAGCCGGCCACATGCGACTTGCTCATGCGCCCCGCCGCCACGCCCGCCAGGTAGCGGCCTTCGTAGTAGCGCGCATTGGCCGTCGCCACGTTGTCGGCCCGCTGGTAGCCGGTGATCGATTCGAAGCGCACCTGCGGAAACTCGCGCGCCACACGCATCGTCGGCGCCATGTAGCCGAAGCTGGGCGTGATGATGAGCTGGTTGCCCTGGCGTGCCAGATCGCGGATGACGCGCTCGGCGTCGGGCCCTTCGGCCACGTTCTCCACATAGGTGGTCTTCACCTTGCCGGGCAGCGCCGCCTCGATGGCCTGGCGGCCCAGCTCGTGCTGGTGCACCCAGCCCGCGTCGCCCAGTGGCGCGACATAGACGATGCCAACCTTTAGCGGTGCCTGAGACGGCGCCGGCTGGGCATGGGTGAAGGGAGAAGAAAGAAAACAGCAGGCGGCCGCGAGCGCGACTGCGAGGTTTTTGTACATGGTGTTCCTCGACATGGCCCCGAAAACGAAAACGCCGTGCAGCGGGGCACTGCACGGCGGGCGGGATTCTAAGAAGCGGCGCCGCGACACGGCGGCCTGGGGGCAAAGGCGGCACCCTTCGCGGGCACCGCCCTCGCTCAGGCAGCCACGGGCGCGCTGGTGCGGATCAGGTGGTCGAAGGCGCTGAGCGCCGCCTTCGCGCCCTCGCCGGCGGCAATAATGATCTGCTTGTAGGGCACCGTGGTGCAGTCGCCCGCCGCGAACACGCCCGGCACCGAGGTCTGGCCCTTCGCGTCCACGATGATCTCGCCGTGGCGCGACAGCTCGACCGTGCCCTTGAGCCAGTCGGTATTGGGCACCAGGCCGATCTGGATGAACACGCCCTCCAGGTCCACGCGCTGCTCCTGGCCGGTCGCGCGGTCCTTGTAGGTCAGGCCGTTCACCTTGTCGGTGCCGGTGATGGACGTGGTCTGCGCGTTGGTCAGCACCGTCACGTTGGGCAGGCTGGTGAGCTTGCGTTGCAGCACGGCATCGGCGCGCAACTGGGTGTCGAACTCGATCAGCGTGACGTGGCCAACGATGCCGGCCAGGTCGATGGCCGCCTCGACGCCGGAGTTGCCGCCGCCGATCACCGCCACGCGCTTGCCCTTGAACAGCGGACCGTCGCAGTGCGGGCAGTAGGCCACGCCCTTGTTCTTGAACTCTTGCTCGCCCGGCACGTTGATGTTGCGCCAGCGCGCGCCGGTCGACAGGATCACGGTCTTGGCCTTGAGCGTCGCGCCGCTTTCCATGCGGACTTCGATGAGGTCCTTGCCCGGCACCAGTGCGGCGGCGCGCTGCAGGTTCATCACGTCCACGTCGTAATGGCGCACGTGCTCGTCCAGCGCGAGCGCGAAGTGTGGGCCCTGCGTTTCCTTGACCGAGATGAAGTTCTCGATGCCCAGCGTGTCCAGCACCTGGCCGCCGAAGCGCTCGGCCGCCACACCGGTGCGGATGCCCTTGCGGGCGGCGTACACGGCGGCCGCGGCGCCGGCGGGGCCGCCGCCGACGATCAGCACGTCGAAGGCGTCCTTGGCGCTGAGCTTCTTCGCCTCGCGCTCGACGCCGCTGGTGTCGATCTTGGCCAGGATCTCTTCCAGGCTCATGCGGCCGGAGCCGAACATCTGGCCGTTCATGAAGACGGTGGGCACACCCATGATCTGGCGGTCCTCGATCTCCTTCTGGAAGGTGCCGCCCTCGATCATGGTGGTCTTGATGCGCGGGTTCTGCACCGCCATCAGGTTCAGCGCCTGCACCACGTCCGGGCAGTTGTGGCAGGTCAGCGAGACGTAGACCTCGAATTCGAAGTCGCCGTCGATCTGCTTGATCTGGTCGAGGATGGCCTGCTCGACCTTGGGCGGATAGCCGCCCTGCTGCAGCATGGCCAGGATGAGCGAGGTGAATTCATGGCCCATGGGCAGGCCGGCGAAACGCGGGCCGTCCGTCTGGCCGGGCTTGTTGATCGAGAACGAGGGCTTGCGCTCGCTGCTCTCTGCACGGTCGATCACGGTGACCAGCTTGGACGTGCTGGCGATGTCCTGGAGCAGTTCGCGCGTCTGTGCCGACGCCGGCGAGTCGTCCAGCGCAGCCACGATCTCGATGGGCTGGGAAATGCGCTCCAGGTAGCTGGAAAGCTGGGCTTTGGTGGCGGCGTCAAGCATGGCGGTGTCTTTCTGGCGTTCGGGTCTTCAATGGGAGAGGGGCCTCGGGGCGCTTGCCCGGCGGCACGGGCTCGTCTCCGGCATCTAGGGACGGGCCGGCAATAAAAAAGCCCGGGTCACGTGGGTGCCCCGGGCTCGGGGGCAGCTGCTGCGCAGCCGCCCGGCAGGCGGTGTCAGGCGCGCGCCGGCCGTCCTCCCGTGGGGGACGAGGCTCGGTGCGGACGGCCTGACGCCAGCCGGGCGAAGGGCATGCTCAGATCTTGCCGACCAGGTCGAAGGACGGCTTGAGCGTGGCGGCGCCTTCTTCCCACTTGGCGGGGCAGACTTCGCCCGGGTGCGAGGCGACGTACTGAGCGGCCTTGACCTTGCGCAGCAGGTCCTTGGCGTCGCGGCCGATGCCTTCGGCGGTGATTTCCAGCGCCTGGATCACACCCTGCGGGTCGACGATGAAGGTGCCGCGGTTGGCCAGGCCCTGGTCTTCACGCAGCACTTCGAAGTTGCGGCTGATGGCCAGCGTGGGGTCGCCGATCATCGTGTACTTGATCTTGCCGATGGTCTCGGACGAGTCGTGCCAGGCTTTGTGGGTGAAGTGCGTGTCGGTCGAAACCGAGTAGATCTCCACGCCCAGCTTCTGGAACTCGGCGTAGTGGTCGGCCACGTCGCCCAGTTCGGTCGGGCAGACGAAGGTGAAGTCGGCCGGGTAGAAGAAGAAGACGGCCCACTTGCCCTTGATGTCGTCGCTGGAGATGTCGACGAACTTGCCATCCTTGTAAGCGGTGGCCTTGAAGGGCTTGATTTCGGTGTTGATCACGGACATGTGCGGTTCCTCTTGAGGTCGAAAAAACTTGCGAGGCTCTAGTATATGCATGAGCTACAGGAAATTGATAGATAAACACTATCATTCGGGAACCCGGTGGCTATGGGAAGTGGGTGTGCGCGGCCGGATCGATACGAACGCCTCTCACGATCAAACGCATGCAGACCGGATCGGGCGGGTCTTGCCTTGTGGGCGCTGGAGTGCGCCCGCACAATCCGCCGCTTTGGGACCCTCCGGTCCGAGGACGAGAACATGCAAGGCGATCCCCAGGTCATCGATCATCTCCAGGCCCAGCTCAAGATCGAGCTGACGGCCATCAACCAGTACTTCCTTCACTACCGGATGCTCAAGCATTGGGGCTTCGACAAGCTGGCAAAGAAGGAATATTCCGAATCCATCGAAGCCATGAAGCACGCGGACAAGCTGATGGACCGCATCTTCATGCTCGACGGCCTGCCCAACCTGCAGGATCTGGGCAAGCTCAACGTGGGCGAGGACGTGCCCGAGATCCTCGACTGCGACCTGCGCACCGAGCAGGGCTCGCAGGCCACGCTCAAGGCCGGCATCGCCTACTGCGAGTCGGTGCGCGACTTCGTCTCGCGCGACTTGTTGGAGGACATCCTCGAAGACACCGAAGAGCAGATCGACTTTCTGGAGACGCAGATCGACCTTGTCGGCAAGGTGGGCCTGCAGAACTACCTGCAGTCGCAGATGGGCGACGCCGACTGAGTCGGGCGGGCGCACGGCGCCACGATTTGCCGAGCTTTCATCAAGGGCCCGTCGCGGGCCCTTGCCGCTTCATGAAACTTTACCGACACAGGTCGCTGCGAATTCGATAGCAAGAGACATCGACGAAACAACGACATTTCCACATCGGCGACTTCCCGCGCCAAAAATCAAATAGAACCTATTCTCATTTGCGGCGATAGAATCCGCGGCGCCGATGACATCCCCCGCCTCTTCCGCCCGCCGCGCCTATTGGCTCAAGACCCTCCATGAATGGCACTGGGTGAGCTCGGCCTTGTGCCTGGTGGGCATGCTGCTGTTCAGCCTCACGGGCATCACGCTCAACCACGCGGCGGACATCGAAGCCAGGCCGGACGTCCTCCACGAGACGGCCACCTTGCCACCGGCGCTGCGCGACGCCCTGCGGCAGCAGCAGCCCGATGTCGACCGACAGCTCCATGGCCGCGCCCCCGCCCCGGCCGCACTGGCCACCTGGCTGAAGTCGCAGTGGGCCGTCGACGCCCGCGGACAAGACGCCGAATGGTCGGCCGACGAGTTCTACCTGTCCCTGCCCCGACCGGGCGGCGACGCCTGGGTCCGCATCGCCCTGGACGACGGCAGTGCCGAATACGAGCGGACCGATCGCGGCTGGATCGCCTACCTCAACGACCTGCACAAAGGCCGCCACACCGGGGCGGCGTGGCGATGGTTCATCGACGCGTTCGCGGCCGCCGCCCTGCTCTTCTCGCTCACGGGCCTGCTGATCCTGAAGATGCATGCGGGCCGTCGCCCCTTCACCTGGCCGATGGTCGGCATGGGCCTGCTCGCGCCTTTGCTGCTGGCCTTGCTGCTCATGCACTGACCCCATCGCCACCGCCCTTCCCTCGCTTCTCTTTCAAAGGACGCTCCGTGCAGCTTCGCTATCCCCTTGCGCCTCTCACCTTGTCCGCGCTGTTCGCCGGCCCGGCCGCAGCCGCCGGGCTCGGTGTCAACATCGAGATTCCGCGGCTTTCCGTATCCGAGTACCACCGGCCCTATGTGGCAGCCTGGATCGAGAGGCCCGACAACACCGTGGCCACGACGCTGGCCGTCTGGTACGACGTGCGCACCCGCGCCAACAACCCGGAGGGCGAAGGCACCAAGTGGCTCAAGGACCTGCGACAGTGGTGGCGCCGCACCGGCCGCGAGCTGTCCGTGCCCATCGACGGCGTGACCGGCGCCACCAAGCCGGCGGGCCGCCATGCGCTCGCCTTCACCGAAGGCACCAAGCCGCTGGGCCAACTGGCGCCCGGCAGCTACCGGCTGGTCGTCGAGGCTGCGCGCGAGGTCGGCGGTCGCGAAGTGGTGACCGTCCCCTTCCAGTGGCCGCCCGCGAAGGCCGAGCAGGCCGGCGCCGCCGGCAAGGAAGAGCTGGGCGAGATCAAGCTCGATCTCAAGCCCTGACCGTCGCCAGCCGCCTTTTCCCCGTCCTTTTTTCGGAGCCTCTCATGCGCACTCCCTTCCGTCTCGCCACCCTGGCCCTGGGCCTTTGCGCCACCCTCGCCGCCCAGGCGCACAACCTCTGGCTGCTGCCCTCCACCACCGTGCTGTCCAAGCCCGACTGGGTGACCGTGGACGGCGCCGTCTCCAACGACCTGTTCGTCGCCAACCACTTCCCGCTCAACCTCGACAACCTGCAGGTCACCGGCCCCGACGGTGCCGCTGTCAAGCCAGAGAACACGGCCAAGCTCAAGTACCGCAGCGTGTTCGACCTGAACCTGGCGCAGCCGGGCACCTACCGCATTGCCGTGGTCAACAACGGCGTCTTCGCCAGCTGGAAGGACAAGGCCACCGGCCAGCCCCGCCGTGCGCGCGGTACGGCCGAGACCATCGGCCGCGAGATCCCTGCCGATGCGCAGGATGTCGCCGTCACGCAGTCGCTGGGCCGCGTGGAGACCTTCATCTCGGTGGGCAAGCCGACGGTGCTCAAGCCGACTGGCCAGGGCCTCGAACTGGTGGCGGCGGGCAGCGCCACCGACCACGCCAAGGGCGAGAAGTCCGGCTTCACGCTGCTGATCGATGGCCAGCCCGCGGCGGGACTGGACGTGACGGTCACGCAGGGCAACACCGTCTACCGCGACAAGCTGAACGAAACGACCGTCAAGACCGACGCACAGGGGCGGTTCGACATCACCTGGCCCGCGGCCGGCATGTATTGGCTGGAGGCGAGCACGCGCGACGCCAAGACCTCGCTGCCGCAGGCCAAGGAGCGGCGGCTCAGCTACGCGGCCACGCTCGAGGTCCTGCCCTGAGCGTGAGCGCTTCGTCCTCCATCGGGCGCGACCGCCCGGCCAGTACGCCGCTGTCCTTCGCCCGCTGGCAGGCCGGCGGCTACGCACCGATGCGCATGCCGCGAGCGGCCGACCCCGCACGGCTGCAGTCGCTGGCGGGCCAGACCATGGGCACCCACTGGTCGCTGCGCTTGGACAACCCGCGGATGTTGCCGCTCGGCGAGGTGCGTGCGGCGGTCCAAGCGGTGCTGGACGAGGTCGTTGCTCAGATGAGCCATTGGGCGAGGGATTCCGCCCTCTGTCGCTTCAACGATGCGCCGCCGGACAGCTGGCATGCCCTGCCCGACGGACTGGCGCAGGTGCTCGGTCGCGCCCTGCATTGGGCGCAGGCCAGCGACGGCGCCTTCGATCCAACGCTTGGCGCCCTGGTGGCGGCCTGGGGCTTCGGACCCGACGCCAGCGCCTCGCCCGCCTCGCCGGACGCACCCAGGCTGGCCATGGCCCGGGCGCGCTGCGGCTGGCACCGGCTCGATCTACGGGACGAAGCGCATGGCCGGTCGGCCAGGCAGCCCGGCGACCTCAGGCTGGACCTGTCCGGCATCGCCAAGGGCCATGCCGTAGACCGCGGGGCCGAGGCGCTCACCGCACTGGGCCTGCACGACTTTCTCTTCGAGATCGGCGGCGAACTGATCGCCCGCGGCCAGCGCCCGGACGGACAGCCCTGGCGGGTGCAGGTCGCGGCCGCCGACACCGATGCCCAGGCGCCGCTGGTCCTGCCGCTGCGCGACGAAGCCGCCGCCACCTCGGGCGACCACTGGCATGTGCGGGAGCACGCGGGGCGGCGCTGGTCGCACACGCTCGATCCGCACACCGGCGAGCCGGTCGGCCACGCCCTGGCCGCCGTGACGGTGGTGCACGCCAGTTGCATGGATGCCGATGCGCTGGCCACGCTGCTCACGGTCATGGGCATCGAGGAAGGGCTGGCCTTCGCGGATGCGCATGAGGTCGCCGCGCTCTTCACCGAGCGCCGGCCGGATGGCACGCTGCACCGGCAGGCAAGCGGGTGCTGGCGCTTCGGCATCGGCGCCGCGTCGTGAGCGAAGCGCTGCGCCACTGGACGGCCGGCGGCGCCACGTTGGCCTATGCCGCGCTGTGCGCCGCCATCTACGCCAGGCAGCGGCATCGGGCGAAGGCGAGAGCTGCAGCGGCGGTGGATCTCGCTGGCACCGCCGATTCCCCGGTGCTGGTGCTGCACGCCACGCAGACCGGCCTGGCCGAGCAGTGGGCCTGGGCCACCGCAGAAGCCCTTCACCGCAGCGGCACGCCCGCGCGCGTGCTGGCACTCAACGCACTGGATGCCGACCTGCTGGCCGGCACGCTCCGCGCCCTGTTCATCGCCAGCACCTACGGCGAAGGGGACGCCCCCGATGGCGCAAGCGCATTTGCCGACGCGGTGATGCACCGTCCGGCCGCACTGGCCCACCTGCGCTATGCGGTGCTGGCGCTGGGCGACCGGCAGTACAGCGAGTTCTGCGGCTTCGGCCGGCGGCTGGACGCCTGGCTCCAGGCGGCGGGCGCCACGCCGGAATTCGCGCGCATCGACGTGGACCGCGGCGATCCCGAAGCGCTTCAGCGCTGGCACGAACACCTCGGCCTGGTCGCGCCGGCCGCCAGCGCCGGCGCCGAAACGGCCTTCCACGCCTGGACCCTGCGCCAGCGCGAGCACCTGAACCCCGGCAGCCTGGGCGGACCGATCCATCGCCTGCACCTGCAGGCGCCTGCCGGCATGGCCCCGCACTGGGAGGCGGGCGACCTGGTCGACCTCCACCTGGACAGCGACCCCGCGCGGCCCCGCGCCTACTCGATCTGCTCCATTCCCGAGGAAGGCGATCTGCAGCTGATGGTGCGGCAGACCCGGCATCCGAATGGGCGGCCCGGTGCCGCGTCGGGGCTGCTGACCGAGACGCTGCAGCCCGGCCAGTCGGTGCCGCTGCGGCTGCGCCCCCATCCCGGCTTCCGCCTGCACCCCGACGCGCAACGACCTCTGCTGCTGATCGGCAATGGCACCGGCCTGGCCGGCCTGAGGGCACTGCTGCGCGAGCGCATCCGGCGCGGGCAGCATGAGAACTGGCTGGTCTTCGGCGAGCGGCAGCGTGCGCACGACCGGCTGCTCGACGACGAATTGACCGCGTGGCAAGCCGAGGGCCGACTGGCGCGGCTGGACTGGGTCTTCTCCCGCGACGGCGACGATGTCGCCTATGTGCAGCACCGCCTGCTGCACGAAGCGGCGCAGGTCAGCGCCTGGTGCGAGCGCGGCGCAGTCGTCCACGTCTGCGGCAGCCTGCAGGGCATGGCAGCGGCGGTGGACCTCGCCCTGCGCCAGATCCTGGGCGAGCCCGCGATGCAACGGCTCCAGCGCGAAGGCCGTTACCGGCGCGACGTGTACTGAGGCGCGGAAACGCCGTCCACGGCATCAGGACCGTGGGGCAGCGTTGCCGCAGGGCCACAGCGGTGCGATTCCGATGCGCCGAGACCGCCTCGATCCCTCCAATTTTGTTGCGAGTCGTTATCATTCACGGCGCCGCAGCATCGACTGCCGCGGCTCCTGCCAGCCACGCGCCCTCCCCGTTGCGCCAGCCAAGCGAAACACGCAACGCAATCAGCTTCCGGAGGGAATCCCATGGCACAACACATCAAGAGCCGCAAACACGCGGTGCCGCGCAAGGCGGCCGGCTGGACCGGCGCCGCCGCCGCCACGCTCGTGGCGATCGCCGCACCTGCGGGCGCGCAGACCGCCCCGTCCACCACCGACACCACCGCCAGCACCAGCACGCTGCGCGAAGTCCGCGTGGAGGGCGCGCGCGAGTCCTTCAAGGCCGACACCGTCTCCTCGCCCAAGTTCACGCAGCCGCTGGTCGACACGCCGCAGACCATCACCGTCATCAAGAAGGAAGTGCTGCAGGAGCAGGGTGCCAACACCCTGACCGAGGCACTGCGCAACACGCCCGGCATCACCTTCCAGATGGGCGAGAACGGCAACACCTCGACCGGTGACGCCGTCTTCCTGCGCGGCTTCGACAGCTCCGGCAGCATCTTCGTGGACGGCGCGCGCGACGTCGGCACCGTCACCCGCGACATGTTCAACATCGAGCAGGTCGAAGTGGTCAAGGGCCCGGCCAGCGCCGACATCGGCCGCACCGCCCCCACCGGCTACATCAACCTGGTGAGCAAGGTGCCGCAGACCTCCAACTTCTTCACTGGCAGCGTGAGCCTGGGTTCTGGGGACCAGAAGCGCGCGACGGCCGACATCAACCGCGTGCTCAACGCTGAGGGCACGATGGCCCTGCGCCTGAACGTGATGACGCAGGACAGCGGCGTGCCGGGCAGGGACGATGTCAAGAACAAGGGCTGGGCCATCGCGCCCTCCATCGCCTTCGGACTGAACACGCCGACGCGCGTCATCCTGCAGTACCAGCACGTCAACCAGCGCAACCGGCCGGACGGCGGCATTCCCACGGTGGGCCTGAAGGGCTACTACCTGGACCAGTTGAAAGGCATCGGCGGCAACGGCCCGCAGCCCGACACCAGCAACTACTACGGCTCGCTTTCCGACCACGACACCGTCGACGGCGACATGTTCACCGCGCGCATCGAACACGACTTCGACTCGGGCGTGAAGCTGCGCAACCTGACGCGCTGGGGCCGCACCGACCAGGACCTGGTGCTCACGGGCGTGTTCAGCAGCGGGCTGCTGACGCCCTCGGTCACCAACCCGCTGACCTGGTCGACGCGGGTGCTGCCGCAAGGCAAGGGCCAGCGCAACGAGATCCTGACCAACCAGACCAACGTGACGGCCGAGGCCACCACGGGCAGCATCAAGCACTCGATCAGCGCCGGCCTGGAACTGGCGCGCGAGCAGCAGGACAACACCACGATGGCCGCCACCATCAATGCAGCCAACGGCGTGCGCACGGTGTCGGGCGGGACGGTGTCCTACCAGGCCTACAACAGCCTGTACATGCCGAACCCGTACCGCGCCTTCGTGCCCGTGCTGCCTACCGGCGCCACCACCGAAGGCACGACCAGCACGGCGGCGCTGTATGCCTTCGACACGCTCAAGTTCAACGAGCAGTGGCAGCTCACGGGCGGCCTGCGCTGGGAGCATTACCGCACCCGCTTCACCAGCCTGGCCGCACCGGTGAATGGTGTGCAGACGGCACTCACGCAGGAAGGCTCGGACAACCTGCTGACCGGCAAGCTTGGCTTGGTCTACAAGCCGGCGGACAACGGCAGCGTCTACGCCGCCTATGCGACCGGCGCGCAGCCGCCGGGCGGCAACTTCAGCTTCCCCACCTCACTGACCACGGCCAACGTCAACAACCTGAGCCTCGATCCGCAGAAGTCCAAGACCTTCGAGCTGGGCACCAAGTGGGACGTGCTGGACAAGCGCCTGGCCCTGTCGGCCGCCGCCTTCCGCACGAAGAACGAGAACGAACAGGTGCAGGTCGACACCTTCGGCAACTTCGAGCAGTACGGCAAGACGCGCGTTCAAGGCCTGGAGCTGAGCGCGGTCGGCCAGATCACGCCGGCCTGGCAGGTCATCGGCGGCCTGGCGCGCATCGACACGAAGATCCTCGAAGGCTCGCGCACCAGCACCACGCAGAACGGCGCGCAGATCCGCTATTCGCCCAAGCTCACGGCCACGCTGTGGACCAGCTACAGGTTCCCGTTCGGCCTGACAGTCGGCGGCGGGGTGCGCTACGTGTCGACGCAGCAGCGTTCGACCAGCAACGCAGCCATCACGGCCACCAGCTTCTTCCCCGAGGTGCCGAGCTACACCGTGTGGGATGCGATGGTGGGATATGAGATCAACCGCAACGTCAGCATCCAGCTGAACCTGTACAACCTGGCCGACAAGTTCTACCTGGCACGGGTGAACAACGGTGGCAACCGGCTGGTCATGGGCACGCCGCGCTCGGCCCTGCTGAGCGCCAACTTCCGCTTCTGATCGCCAGACGCCGCCCCCGGGCGGCGGGCTTCCATCGGACCCGGCCGCCTGGCCGGGTTTTTCGCTTGTCGAGGAGAACGACACCATGATGGTCCATGTCCCCGAAGTCCTCAGCCCCGAGCAGGTGCGGCAGCTGCGTGCGGCGCTGGACGCCGCCGACTGGATCGACGGCCGCGACTCGGCGGGCCCGCAGGGCGCGCGGGTCAAGAACAACCGGCAGCTCTCGGAGCAGTCGCCCGTGGCTCAGGAACTGGGCGGCGTGATCCGCGAGGCGCTGGCCCGGCATCCCCAGTTCTTCTCGGCGGCCCTGCCCCTGCGGGTGGTGCCGCCGATGTTCAACCGCTACGAGGGCGGCGAGACCTATGGCCTGCATGTGGACGGCTCGGTGCGCTCCCTGCCGGGCGGCGGCGGACAGCTGCGCACGGACCTGTCGTGCACGCTCTTCCTCTGCGACCCGCAGGACTACGACGGCGGCGAACTGGAGGTGGTCGACACCTATGGCACGCACGAGGTCAAGCTGCCCGCGGGAGACCTGGTGCTGTATCCGTCGAGCAGCCTGCACCGCGTGCAGCCGGTGACGCGCGGCGCCCGGGTGTGCTCCTTCTTCTGGCTGCAGAGCATGGTCCGCGACGACGCCCACCGCGCACTGCTGTTCGAGCTGGACCAGAACATCCAGAGCCTGCGCGCACGCCTGGGCGAGACCGACGAGACCGTGGCGCTGACCGGCACGTACCACAACCTGCTTCGGATGTGGGCCGAGGTGTAGCTCACGCCCCGTCGGAGACACCCTTCTTTGCAGTGAGGATAGAGATTGCGAATGCGAGAAATTCGTATTTATAATCGCCCAACTTCTTCCTCACAGCCAGCCAACTGCAGCCACCGCCATGATCGTCTGTGTATGCCGCCGAGTGTCGGACCGCGAGATCGTGCGGCATGCCCGTGCAGGCATGAGTTTCGACGAGATCCAATTCGAGCTCGGTGTGGCCACCCAGTGCGGCCGCTGCGAAACCTGTGCACGCGACGTGGTGGCCCAATGCAGTGCGTCGCATCCGGTGGCCGCCCTCCACAGCGACATCGAACCCCGCGCGATCCAGCTTGCCACTGCCATCACGGAGAGCAAAGCATGGAATTCGTCGCAGCCCTCGTCGGCGGCCTGATCTTCGCCGGCTCGGTCTGGTGGGTACTGCGCCGCTAGATCCTCTTTTCTGATCTACGCTCACCGGCTCTGCATGCATGGCCGGGCTGTGTTTCTGGGTTGACCGTGTCGAGCCGCTTTTCCTCTCCCCCCTCTTCTCCTCTTGGCGTCTCCCGCACGACCTTGATCGTCGGTGGCGTGGTGCTCTTCCATGCCGCGGCGCTCTGGGCGCTGCAGAGCGGGCTCATCCGCAAGGCCGCCGAAGTGATCGTGCCGGTGGAGATCCTGGCGCAGATCATCGAGCCGCCACGGCCGGCACCGCCGCCCCCGCCCCCGCCGCCGCCGCCCGCTCCACCGCAGAAGCAGGCACCCAAGCCTCCGCCCCGGCCGATTGCAATCCGGGAGCCCAAGCCCGTGCCGGCGCCCAATGCGCCCACCGGCGTGGTGGAGCCGCCGCCCGTTACTGCACCCGCGCCCATGCCACCCGCGCCGCCGGCGCCTGCCGCCCCCGTCGCACCACCTGCGCCGGTCGCGCCGCCGGCACCGCGGCTGGTGGAGGTCACGCAGGGACAGACCACCTACGTGCGCGAACCACGCGCGATCTACCCGACCATGAGCCGCAAGCTCGGCGAGACGGGCACCGTGGTGGTGGCCGTCTATTTCAATGCCGACGGTATGGCCAAGCGGGCCGAGATCGCCAAGTCCAGCGGCTACGAGCGGCTGGACCAGGCCGCGCTGAGCGCGGCCATGACTGCGCAGGTGACGCCCTTCCGCCAGCTGGGCGGCGGCGACGCCCAGACGGTGTACCTGCTGCGCGCCCCCTTCAACTTCGTCCTGAACTGATCTTTTCGCTGGAGTATTTATGGATTCCCAATTTGGCCTGATGCACGTCTGGACGCAGGGCGACTTCGTCACCAAGGCCGTGGCCCTGCTGCTGCTGGGCATGTCGCTCGCGTCGTGGATCGTCATCCTCATCAAGGCGATCGACATCGTGCGCTACAAGCGCATGGCACGTCAGTCCGGCAACTTCTGGCACAGCGAGGATTTCGCCGCGGCGCTGGACAAGCTGGGCAAGGACGACAGCAACCCCTTCCGCGTGCTCGCGCTCGAAGGGCGCGAGGCCGCAGCCCACCATCGCAACACCAAGGCGCACCTGCACGACGCGCTCGACGTGAGCGACTGGATCACGCGCTGCCTGCGCAATGCCATCGACGAATTCACAGCCCGCCTGCAGGGCGGCCTGGCCATCCTGGCGTCGGTGGGCTCGACGGCGCCCTTCATCGGCCTGTTCGGCACGGTCTGGGGCATCTACCACGCGCTGCTGGGCATCGGCACCGCAGGCCAGGCCACCATCGACAAGGTGGCCGGCCCGATCGGCGAAGCGCTGATCATGACGGCCCTGGGCCTGGCAGTGGCCATTCCTGCCGTGCTGGGCTACAACGCGCTGGTGCGCGGCAACAAGTTCGTGCTGAACAAGCTCAACAGCTTCGCCCACGACCTGCACGCCTACTTCGTGACCGGTGGCCGGGTGCAGGCCAACGGCGAGGCCGCCACCATCCTGCCGCTCAAGAAGGGCTGATGCCATGGCCTTCGGAACCCAGGACGAAGCCGACGACGTGATGAACGAGATCAACATGACGCCCCTGGTGGACGTCATGCTGGTGTTGCTCATCATCTTCATCATCACCGTGCCGGTGATGAAGCATGCGGTGAACATCGACCTGCCGCGCGCCACCAACGAGCGCGAGGAGACCAAGCCGCAGACCATCCAGCTGAGCGTGGCCGCCGATGGCAGCTACTTCTGGAACCAGGAAAAGATCGACGACGCGACGATGGTGTCGCGCCTGGCGGCCGAAGGCGCGCGCGATCCGCAGCCCGAACTGCACATCCGGGGCGACAAGGACGTGCGCTACGAACGCGTCGCGACGGCCATGGCCGCTGCCCAAAAGGCCGGCGTGCGCAAGATCGGCTTCATCACCGATCCGACGCCGCAGTGACTTCCTTGGACCCGTCCGGAAAGCGGGCGCATCCTGAACGAGCCGGCAGCAGCCGGCTTTTTTCTCTGGCGCGCCTGCAAGAGCCCCCAGCGGGCGGCCGCCCCAGGGCGAATCGAGCCGGCCGGACCCGCTGGCGGTTTGCCTTCAAAAAAACTCATGACGACGATTGCTTTTCTAAGTGCGAATCGTTATCATTTGCTCATCCGCTTCACTGATCCGATTCGAAAGGTCCATCCCGTGCAAGCCCAGTCCTCGCATTCCCAGAAAGTGCTCAGCCATCCTTCGCTCGACCAGGGCGGCAGCGGCGCATCGGCGCACATCACGCCCTCTCCGGCCCAGCTGCTGCAGAGCAGCGAGCTGCTCAAGGGCCAGAAGACCATCGGCATCCTGCACAACGGCGCGCTCTATCGCCTGCAGGCCACCAAGCTCGGCAAGCTCATCCTGACCAAGTGATGCAGCCCCTGCCCCGACCGTTCATCGTGGGGCGACTCGAGGAGATCTGACTCTCCAAGGGTCGTTTTTTGGCCAGCCAGTGTTCGACCAGCCACGCCTTTTTTTGCGCTGAACGCGTCTTGAGTTCCAAACGAAAACGCCCCGCCGGCATTGCCCGGCGGGGCGTTTTTCATTGGAGCGGCGGCCGGGGGGCCGCCGGCTGTCCTGTTACAGGCCGATGGCCGCGATGCCCGCCTTGGCGATCTGCGCGTCCTCGTTGGACTTCACCCCGCTGACGCCCACCGCCCCGATCACCTGGCCGTCCTTGACGATCGGCACGCCGCCTTCGAGCAGGCCGTCCACCGTGGGCGCCGACAGGAAGGCGGTGCGGCCGCCATTGATGATGTCTTCATAGACCTTGCTCTCGCGACGACCGAGGGCGGCCGTGCGGGCCTTGGCCGGGCCGATGTGAGCCGACACCGGCGCGGCGCCATCCAGGCGCTGCAGCCACAGCAGGTGGCCGCCGTCGTCGCAGATGGCGATGGTCACGGCCCATTGGTTCTTGACGGCTTCCGCTTCGGCAGCGGCGGCGATCTTCTTGACGTCTTCGAGTTCGAGAAAGTGCTTGGTCTTCATGGGGGTGAAGAATACAGGATGCGTCACTGGCGCCAGGTGCCGCCAACGTGCAGCAAGACCCCATGGTTCCAAAGGGCGACGCGCCGTCCGGATATGCCAATGCGGCCCTTGATCTTTCCTAGAATGACCTGCAACTGCCCGTCAAGCAGTCCCCTCAACCCTTTCAGGAGTTTTGCCATGAACGACAGAGCCCCCACCTTTGACACACCGGCCGGCTACGGCCAGGTGCTGCCCCAGGCAGAGCGCCACCGCGTTCTGCGCAACACCTACTGGCTGCTCGCGCTGAGCATGATTCCCACCGTACTGGGCGCTTGGCTCGGCGTGGCCACCGGCATCACGGCCGCGCTCACGGGAGGCCTGGGCCTGGTGGTCTTCCTGGCCGGCGCCTTCGGCTTCATGTTTGCCATCGAGAAGACCAAGAACTCGGCCGCCGGCGTGCCGGTGCTGCTCGGCTTCACCTTCTTCATGGGTCTGATGCTGTCGCGGCTGATCGCGATGGTGCTGGGCTTCAAGAACGGCTCCGAGCTGGTGATGACCGCCTTTGCGGGCACGGCCGGCGTGTTTTTCGTGATGGCCTCGCTGGCCACGGTGATCAAGCGCGACCTGAGCGGCATGGGCAAGTTCCTGTTCGTGGGCGTGCTGGTGCTCTTCGTCGGCTCGATCATCAATGTCTTCATCGGTTCCAGCGCCGGCATGATGGCGATCTCGGTGGCGGCCATCGGCATCTTCTCCGCCTACATGCTGTACGACCTGAAGCAGATCATCGACGGCGGCGAGACCAACTACATCAGCGCCACGCTCGCGCTGTACCTGGACGTGTTCAACGTCTTCCAGAGCCTGCTGGCCCTGCTGGGCATCTTCGGCGGCGAGCGCGACTGACGCCCGTCCGAGCGCACTGAAACGGAAAAAGGGGCCCGCGCGGGCCCCTTTGCTTTTGGACGATCCCGCCCGCCTCAGTCCGCCAGGTCGAAGACGGCGATGGACTCGACGTGTGCCGTGTGCGGGAACATGTTCACCGCGCCGGCAAAGCTGCAGCGGTAGCCGCTCTGATGCACCAGCAGGCCCGCGTCGCGCGCCAGCGTGGCCGGGTTGCAGCTGACGTAGACGATGCGCTGGGGTGGTGTCCAGCCCCCTGTGCGCAGTTCCGGCTGCTGATGCAGGTCGGCCAGCGCCTTCACCAGCGCGAAGGCGCCCTCGCGCGGCGGATCGACCAGCCAGCGATCGGCATACCCGTCCGCCACCAACATCTCGGGCGTCATCTCGAACAGGTTCCGGGCGACGAAATCCGCCTTGCCCCAGGGCCGCTGCGCGGCCTGCCTGTTGCCGGCTGCGTTGTGACGCGCACGCGCCACCAGCGTCTCGCTGCCCTCGATGCCCAGGACTTCGCGTGCCTGGGTGGCCAGCGGCAGGGTGAAGTTGCCCAGGCCGCAGAACCAGTCGATCACGCGCTCCTCCGGCTTAACGTCGAGCAGGCGCAGGGCGCGGGAGACGAGCACGCGGTTGATGTGCGGATTGACCTGGGTGAAGTCGGTGGGCCGGAAGGGCATGGTGATGCCGAATTCAGGCAGTTCATAGGCCAGGTCGGGCACGGCCTCGTCGAGCAGGTGGACGGTGTCCGGTCCCTTGGGCTGCAGCCACCACTGCACGCCGGGGTGCGCCGCGGCAAAGGCGCGCAGGCGATCCCGGTCGGCCTCCCCCAGCGGCTCCAGGTGGCGCAGCACCAGGGCGATGACGCCGAGTCGGGTGGTGCCCGCCGCATCGCCGCAGGCCACCTCGATCTGCGGGCAAGTCAGTCGTGCATCCATGGAGTCGATCAGCCCGCGCAACGGCATGAGCATGTCGCTGACCGGCTTCGGCAGCACGGGGCAGATTTCCATGTCGGCCACATAGCGGCTCTTGCGCTCATGGAAGCCGATCAGCGTCGTGCCCTTCTTCTGGACGTAGCGCACCGACAGACGGGCGCGGTAGCGGTAGTGCCAGGCCGGGCCCTCGATGGGGCGCAGCAGCGTATCGGGCCGCACCTTGCCCAGGTGCCACAGGTTGTCTTCGAGGGCCCTCTGCTTCACGGCCACCTGGGCCGAGGCATGCAGATGCTGCATCTTGCAGCCGCCGCACGCCCCTGCGTGCAGGCCAAAGTGCGGGCAACCGGGCCGCACGCGCAGCGGCGACTCGCGCCGGATGTCGGTGAGCTGGCCCTGCTCCCAGTTGTTCTTCTTGCGGTGCACATTGGCCCGGACGATCTCGCCAGGCAGCGCGCCATCGATGAAGACGACCTTGCCGTCTTCCCGTCGGGCGACGCCCTGGGCCTCCAGGTCGAGCGATTCGACGGCGAGCCAGCCCGGCTCGAGCGCCGCACTGGCCGGGCGATCGGAAGGCACGGGAAGGTCGAGGAGAGAGGAAGAAGCGGCCGAGACGCCAGCGGGCCCAGAGGCGTCGGCAGAAGCGGGGGACGTGAGGAGCGTGTCCTTGTTGTCGAGGGAATCCGTCATCCCCCGATTGTCGCCGGCCGCCCTGATGGGGACGGCCGGCGCATGCTCAGGGCCGCGCCGGCAGGTAGCGCGAGGGATCCACCGGCTTGCCCTGACGGCGGATCTCGAAGTGCAGCTTCACGCGGTCGGCGTCGCTGCTGCCCATCTCGGCGATCTTCTGGCCCTTCTGCACCGACTGGTCTTCCTTGACCAGCAGCGCCTGGTTGTGCGCGTAGGCCGTGAGGAAGGTGTTGTTGTGCTTGAGGATGATCAGGTTGCCGTAGCCGCGCAGGCCGGCACCGGCGTACACCACCTTGCCATCAGCAGCTGCCAGCACCGGATCGCCGGCGCGGCCGGCGATGTCCAGGCCTTTGTTCTTGGCATCGTCGAAGCCGGCAATCAAGGCGCCCTGGGCGGGCCAGATCCATCCCAGGTCGTCCTCGCCGCTGGCGGCGGGCGGATTGCCCGCCGGCTTGGCGGGGGGCGTCGCACCGGCCACCACCGGTGGGGTCACCGGAGTGGTCGTCGCCGGCGGGATGGCACCCGTGCCCGCGACGGCAGGCGGCGGCACCAGGGGCGCGCCCGCGACGGGAGGCACCACGCGCAGCACCTGACCCACTTCGATGCGGTCGGGATTGTCAAGGTTGTTCCAGCGGACGATGTCCCGCCAGCTGTGGCCGGTATCCAGCGCGATGCGCCGCACGGTGTCGCCCGGGCGGACGGCGTAGTAACCCGGCTTGCCCAGGTTCTCGATGCCGGGCAGCGGCTTGCCGCTGGCGTCCGTGGTCGGCAGTCCTGACGCCGCTGGGCTCGCGGCGCCCGCCCCATTCACGGGCGCGCGATCTTCAACCGGGGCCGGTCCACGCGAAGAGGCGCAACCCGCCAGCACGACGCAGGCCGCCGCAGCGCCCATCCAAGCCAGCCTGTGCCAGCGACCAGAACCCTGCATATGTCTTTCCTTCATGCAATTCCCGATTTTAGAGGCACGAAGTTGACGGCCTCAAGAAACCGGCGCTCAACCCCCCTGTTCGTTTTGTCAATGATGACAAGTGCTTGGCCCGCATTTCCAGACTGTACTGGAGCAACGAGGCGCCCGCCCGGTGCCAGTTGGTCCAGCCAGGCCGCCGGCAGGTCAGCCCCGCCCGCCGCCGCGATGATGCCCGCGTAGGGTGCGCCCGCCGGGTAGCCCTGCATGCCATCGCCCAGCAGCAGATGCACGGTGGCCAGCCGCAGAGGCCTGAGATTGGCCCGCGCCTTCTCATGCAGGCCGCGCAGCCGCTCGATGCTGTAGACCTCGCGGGTCACGTGGCTGAGCACGGCCGCCTGGTAGCCGCAGCCCGTGCCGATCTCCAGCACCCGCCCCAGCCGTGCCTGCGGCTGGTCGGCCAACGCCGGGGCCGCCAGCAGCAGTTCGACCATCCGCGCCACCACGCTCGGTTTGGAAATGGTCTGTCCCAGTCCGATGGGCAGGCTGGTGTCCTCGTAGGCCTGCGCGGCCAGGGCGCCATCGACGAAGGCATGCCGCGCCACCGCGCCCATGGCCTTCAGCACGCGCTCGTCGGCGATGCCCTGCGCGGCCAGCCGCCGCACCATGCGCTGACGGACCGCCTCCGAGGCCATGGCCGGGGTGACACTGAGTGGCGGCGGCGGAACCGCGGGCAGCTTGGCCCGCAGAGGTGTCGGCGCCGCTGGCGCGGGCGCGCGGTCGAGGGTGACGGGAAAGGTGGGACGGGAACGTGGAGGCTGCGGCACCGTGACTCCTGCGTCGGTCCGGCTCAGTCGCTGGCGTCGAGCCGGCGCACGGCCTCGCGCCACTCGCCCAGGCTGGCGTGGTCGGTCAGGTCGATCTGCAGCGGCGTGACCGCCACGTGGCCAGCGGCGGTGGCGTGGAAATCGGTGCCTTCACCGCTGTCCTTGGCACCGCCCGCGCCGGCGATCCAGTACATGGTCTCGCCGCGGGGGCTCTGCTGGGTGATCACCTTTTCGGCTGCATGGCGGCGTCCCAGGCGGCAGACCTTGATCGGCTTGAGGGACTCGGCCGGCAGATTTGGAATGTTGACGTTCAGCAGCCACGCCGGCTGCTCGTGCATGCGCTCGCGCTGGATGCGCTCCACCAGCCGCCGGGCCGCCTGGGCGGCCGCGTCGACGTGGGCCCAGCCCTTCTCGGTCTGCGAGAAGGCGATCGCCGGGATGCCGAACAGGTAGGCCTCCATGGCCGCGCCGACGGTGCCCGAATAGATGGTGTCGTCCCCCATGTTGGCGCCGTTGTTGATGCCGGAGACGACGAGGTCGGGCCGGTAGTCCAGCAGGCCTTTGAGCGCGATGTGGACGCAGTCGGCCGGCGTGCCGGTGACGTAGCGGAAGCCGTTGTGTGCACGGTGCACGTACAGCGGGGCCGCCAGGGTCAGGGCGTTGGACTTGGCACTGTTGTTGTGCTCGGGCGCGATGACCTCGACATCGGCCACCTCGCGCAGCGCGTCGTGCAGGGCCACGATGCCGGGGGCCTGGTAGCCATCGTCGTTGGAGATGAGGATCTTCATGGGCGGCGGGATTTTAGGAGGCGAAGCCCCACGGGCACGGGGTCGCCGCAGAGACAAGAACGCCGCGAGGCGGCCCCCTATCATGCCTGCGCCTCAATGAAGACGGAGACTGATTCCATGCACGCATGGCTTTGCGAAAACCCGGTCGGCGTCGACGCGCTGACCTGGAAGGAATTGCCCACGCCGCAGCCCGGTCCGGGCGAAGTGCTGGTGGAAATCAAGGCGGCCAGCCTGAACTTTCCCGATCTGCTGATCGTGCAGAACAAATACCAGATGAAGCCGAAGCTGCCCTTCGTGCCGGGCTCCGAATATGCGGGCATCGTGCAGGCCGTCGGCGAAGGCGTCACCCACCTGAAGGTCGGCCAGCCCATTGCTTGCCTTTCCGGCACGGGCGGCTTCGGCACCCACACCCTGGCGCCGGCAGCCCTGTGCATGCCGCTGCCACCGCAATTCGACATGGTGGACGCAGCCGCCTTCATCATGATCTATGCGACTTCCTGGCACGCCCTGATGGATCGCGCCGCGCTCAAGGCGGGTGAAACCGTGCTGGTGCTCGGCGCCGCGGGCGGCGTCGGCACCTCCGCCATCCAGATCGCCAAGGCGGCGGGCGCGCGCGTCATTGCAGCGGCATCCACCGACGAGAAATGCGCGCTGTGCAAAAGCATCGGTGCGGACGCGACCATCAATTACAGCCAGCATGCGCTGCCCCATGGCTTCCGCGATGCCATCAAGGACGCCACCGATGGCAAGGGACCCGACGTGATTTATGACCCGGTGGGCGGCGATTTCGCCGAACCGGCATTTCGCTCCATCGCCTGGCGCGGACGCTATCTGGTGGTGGGATTTGCTTCGGG
This sequence comes from Pseudacidovorax intermedius, assembly GCF_003350475.1. Classification (GTDB taxonomy): domain Bacteria; phylum Pseudomonadota; class Gammaproteobacteria; order Burkholderiales; family Burkholderiaceae_C; genus Xenophilus; species Xenophilus intermedius. The sequence goes on along the minus strand of NZ_QQAV01000002.1, from coordinate 366,631 downwards.
GCCCATTCCTTCGCTGCCGCTGAATCTCACGCTGCTCAAGGGCGCGTCGCTGGTCGGCGTGTTCTGGGGCGATTTCGCGCGGCGCGAGCCCAAGGCCAATGCCCGGATGATGGAAGAACTGGCCGGCTGGTATGCCCAGGGCAAGATCAAGCCGGTGATCGACCGCACGATGCCGATGAACGAGTTGAAGGCGGCCTACGCCCACATGGGCTCGCGGGGGGTCAAGGGCAAGCTGGTGATGGTGAACCCGTAGATCGGCGACCCGTCAACAAAAATCCCGCGCAGTGCGCGGGATTTTTGTTTGTTCACGCTGCAGCAGGTGCAGCGGTGTATTGCTTACTTGACTTCGAACTCGTCAAGCGATTTGCCAGCGGCCAGCGCCTCGGTCACCCAACGGGGCTTGCGGCCGCGGCCACCGGACCAGGTTTCACCGGTGGGGCTGCGGTATTTGACGACCGCGGCCGCCTTGGCCGGAGCGGCCGAAACGCTGCGCTTGGCGCCCGTAGCGGCACCGCGGCCATTCAGCTTGAGGTCAGCCGCGGTAATGCCGTATTCGGCGATCTTCTTGCGGAGTTCTTCGATCACGCCAGCGCGCTCGTGGCTGCGCAGTTCCTCGGCTTGGCGGCGCAATTCCGCGATTTCCTGGTCCCGCTGCTGGATCTGCGCGGTGATCTCTGCCAAAGTTGCCATTGCTCGAATCCTTTGTATTGAGAAAGCAGTTCGCGAATTCTAATTCAAGAATTGAACACCACAAGCCACGGCGGGCGCGCACGAATTGAATACCCCCGGACTACAAGGGTATTCGCATCCCAATAACGGCGCCGGCGACTAGGCATCGGCACGGCTCTCTCAGCGGGCCAGCCCCAACAGGCGATCCAGCAGGGCGGGCTGCGCCAGCAATTCAGCCGCAGCACCCCGATGCACCACCGAGCCATGATCCAGCACGGCGGCGCGATCCGAAATCGCCAGAATGGCTTGCGGATGCTGTTCCACGATGATGGCGGTCAATCCTTCATCGCGGGTCAGCCGGCGAATGGCGCGCAGCAATTCCTCCACGATGATCGGCGCCAGGCCTTCCAGCGGCTCGTCCAGCAGCACCAGGCGCGGGTTGAGCACCAGGGCGCGGCCGACGGCCAGCATCTGCTGCTCGCCGCCCGACAACTGCGTGCCCAGGTTGCCCTTGCGCTCCGCCAGGCGCGGGAACATCTCGTAGACGCGCGCCGGCGTCCAGCGGCCGGGGCGCGCCACCGCTGTGAGGTTCTCGTGCACGGTGAGCGACTTGAAGATGTTTCGCTCCTGCGGCACCCAGCCGACGCCGGCGGCGGCCCGGCGGTAGGCCGGCAGCGTGTGCAGCGGCTGGCCGCCCAGCAGGATGCGTCCGCCATGCTGGCGCGTGGCGCCGGCCAGGGTGTTGATCAGCGTGGTCTTGCCCGTGCCGTTGCGGCCCAGCAGCGCCAGCGTCTCGCCCTCGCCCAGCGACAGGGAGACGTCGTTGAGCACCACGGCCTCGCCATAGCCGGCGCTGAGACCCTCGATCTGCAACAGCGCATTCGTCGTGCCGCTCATGCGTGCACCTCCGTCTGGCCCAGGTAGACCTCGCGCACCCGCGGGTCGGCCGCGATCTCCTCGGGCGTGCCCTCGGTGAGCAGGGCGCCATTGACCAGCACAGTCATGCGCTTGGCAAAGCTGAAGACGAGATCCATGTCGTGTTCGATCAGCAGGACGGAGACATCGGCCGGCAGCGCGGCCACGGTCTGCAGCAGTTCCTCGCGTTCGCCGGCCGGCACGCCAGCCACCGGCTCGTCCAGCAGCAGCACACGCGGCTCGCAGGCCAGGGCGATGGCGATTTCCAGTAGGCGGCGCTTGCCGTAGGCCAGGTGACGCACCTCCGTGTGCGCCACATCGGCCAGGTGGAACTGGGTCAGCAGCTCACCGGCACGCTCGGCCACCGCCGCATCGCGGCCCAGCGGCTGCCACCAGCGGGCACCCTGCCCCCGGTGCTGCGCCACCACCAGGGCCAGCGTCTGCAGCGGCGTCATGCTGTCGAAGAGCTGGTTGATCTGGAAGGTGCGCACCAATCCGCGCGTCACGCGCCGGTGCGGCGCCAGGCGGGTGATGTCCTCGCCCAGCAGCCGGATGCGGCCTTCGCTCGGCGTGAGCACGCCGGTGAGCTGGTTGATGAGCGTGGTCTTGCCGGCACCGTTGGGGCCGATCAGCGCATGGCGCGCGCCCTTGGCCAGGCGCATCGACACATGGTCGGTGGCGGTGATGCCGCCGAAGCGCATCACCAGCGACTCGGCCTCGAGCACGATTTCGGGAGTCTCGGGAGAGGTGACCGTCATGCCGCGCCTCCCTTCCGGAACCAGGTCCGCGGGCGCAGCAGGCGCTCGCGACCCACCAGCATCAGCAGCACCAGCAGCAGGCCAATCCAGAACATCCAGTACTGCGGCGTGACGCTGGAGAGCGTGTCCTGCAGCAACTTGAAGACGATGGCGCCCGCCACGCCGCCATAGAGCCAGCCCACGCCGCCGATGACCAGCATCAGCAGCACGTCGGCCGAGCGGTCGAAGGCCAGCACGTCCAGCGAGGCGAAGCCGGTGGTCTGCGCCAGCAGCGCACCCGCGGCGCCGGCGACGGCAGCGGCGATGGTGTAGATCACCGACATGCGCGAGGTGACCGGAATGCCGATGGCCATGGCCCGCAGCCGGTTGTCGCGGATCGCCATCAGCGTGGCGCCGAAGGGCGAATGCACCAGCCGGCGCATGAGCAGGAAGAGCACCAGCGCCACGGCCAGCGAGTACCACGCCGCCACGCGGCCGTAGAGGTCGAAGTCGAACAGGCCCAGCACCGGCCCCATCACCACGCCCTGCAGGCCGTCGGCGCCGCCGGTCAGCCAGTCGAGCTTGTTGGCCAACTCCAGCAGCAGCAGGGCCGTGCCCAGCGTCACCATCAGCCGCGTGAGGTCGCTGCCGCGCAGGATGGTCACGCTGGCGGCCAGGCCCAGCACCGCGGCCAGCACGGTGGCGACGACCAGGCCCACGGTCGGATCGGGCATCACCAGCTTGGCGAACAGCGCCGCCGCATAGGCACCGAAGCCAAAGAAGGCCGCATGGCCCAGCGAGACGATGCCGGTGTAGCCCAGCACCAGGTCCAGCGACATGGCGAACAGCGCCACGATGGCGATCTCGTTGACCATCAGCGCATGCTGCGGCAGCACCAGCGGCGCGGCGAAGGCCAGCGCCCAGAGCAGGAATTCCCACCACCGCCAGCGGGCCTGGCCGAGCAGCGGGGCGCGCCAGTCGTTGCTGCTTCCTTTGGTGATCATGCTGCGACTCCTTTCGAGAGGCCGCGGAGCAGGCCATGCCAGTGCACCCGTCGAACCGGCTTGGCCGGGCGACCGGGTGCGCCCCCTGCAAGGGGGGATTCGGCTACACGCAGTGAGCAAGAAACGGGGGTGGGCATCATTTCCCTCCCTTCCGGGTGAACAGGCCCTGCGGGCGCCACATCAGGATCAGGATCATCAGCAGGTACACCGTGAAGGCGCCCATCTTGGGAATGAAGTACTTGCCGCCCACGTCGGCAATGCCCAGCAGCAGGGCCGCCGCCAGCGGGCCGGTGATGGACGAGGTGCCGCCCACCGCCACCACGATCAGGAAATAGATCATGTACTTGAGCGGGAAGGTCGGGTCCATGCCCAGCACCTCGGCGCCCAGTGCGCCGCCCAGGCCCGCCAGGCCCGAGCCCACTGCGAAGGTGGCCAGGAAGACCTGGTTCACGTTGATGCCCAGGCCCGCGGCCACGGTGGGGTCGTCCACCGCCGCACGCAGCCGGCTGCCGAAGCGGGTGCGCGTGAGCACCAGCTGCAGCACCACCGCCAGCACCGCGCACACCGCGATGATGAAGAGGCGGTAGTGGCCCATGCCCAGCAGCAGGGCGCCATCGCCGATCTCGGTTCGGCCGCGCAGCCACTCGGGCAGTTGCAGGTTCTGCTGCGAGGAGCCCACGAAGTAGTCCAGGCCCGCGACCGCCATGAAGGCCAGGCCGATGGAGAACAGCACCTGGTCCAGGTGCGGCTTGCCGTACATGGGCCGGTAGAGCGTGCGCTCCAGCAGGGCGCCGATCAGCGCCGTCAACACGAACGCGAGCGGCAGGCACAGCAGGAAGGGCAGCCCCAGCTTCTGCATCGCATAGACCGTGATGTAGCCGCCCGCCATAGCGAAGGCGCCGTGCGCGAGGTTGATGAAGTTCATCAGCCCCAGCGTCACGGCCAGCCCCACGGCGAGCACGAATAGCAGCATGCCGTAGGCAATGCCGTCGAACAGGATAGTCAGCATGGGCGCCGCATCGAGAAAGGAAGAGAAGAGACCGTGGGACCGGCGTCGCCGGGCCACGGGTGCGCCCCCCGAAGGGGGCGGCGCAGCGGCCTCGAGGGGCCGCGCAGCCCGTAGGCGAGTTACTTCTTCGCCGGGTCCTTGACGGCCTTGATCACGTCGAACTCCACGTTGTAGAGCGACCCATCCTTCTTCTCGACCTTGCGCAGGTAAACGTCCTGCACGATGTCGCGGGTCTGCGCATCGATCAGCACCTGCCCGCGCGGGCTCTCGAAGATCTGGCCCTTCATCTTGTCGAGCAGCGCCGGGCCGTCGCCCTTGCCGCCGGTGGCCTTCAGGGCTTCGTAGATCACGCGCATGCCGTCATAGCCGCCCACGGCCATGAAGTTGGGGCGCATGCCCTTGTTGGCCTTCTCGAAGGCCTCGACGAACTTCTTGTTCAGTGCCGACGGATGCGCCGCCGAGTAGTGGTGCGAGGTGACCACGCCCAGGGCGCCATCGCCCATGTCGGCCAGTTGATCGTCGTCCGTCACGTCGCCGGTGGCGATCAGCTTGATGCCGGCCTTGTCCATGCCGCGCTCCAGGAACTGCTTCATCACCGCCGCGCCCGCGCCGGAGGGCACGAAGACGAACAGTGCATCGGGCTTGGCGTCGCGCACCTTCTGCAGGAAGGGCGCGAAGTCGGGGTTGCGCAGCGGCACGCGCAGCTTCTCGATCACCTTGCCGCCGTTGAGCTGGAAGCGATCGGTGAAGAACTTCTCGGCGTCGTTGCCCGGGCCGTAGTCGCTGACCAGCGAGACCACGCTCTTGATGCCGTTCTTGGGCGCCCAGTCGCCCATGGCCACCGACACCTGCGGCAGCGTGAAGCTGGAGCGCACGATGAAGGGCGAGGCCTCGGTGATGCTCGACGTGGCGGCGGCCATGACCACCTGGGGCGTCTTGCTCTGCGTGGCGATGGGCGCCACGGCCAAGGCCAGCGGCGTGAGGCCGAAGCCGGCCAGCACGTTGACCTTCTCGTTGACCACCAGCTCCTGCGCCAGGCGCTTGCTCACGTCCGGCAGGCCGGTGTCGTCCTTGACGATCAGTTCGATCTTGCGGCCGGCCACGGTGTCGCCGTTCTGCGCCATGTACAGCCGGGCGGCGGCCTCGACCTGGCGGCCGGTGGAGGCCTGCTGGCCGGTCATCGGCAGGATCAGGCCGATCTTGAAGGGCGTGCCCTGCGCCCAGGCGGGGGCGCTGGCCAGGGCCGCGGCCGCGAGCGTGGCCTGGACGAACAATCGCTTTTGCATGAAGAAGTCTCCGTGGGTCAGAAAGAAGTAGAAGAAGAGAGATCGGCGGCCACAGGCCCCCGTCCGCGGGAACCAGCTGGAGCGGGCACGGCGCCGAACGCGCCGGCGATTGTGGACCCGGCCGTGCAGGACCGCATGGAAACAGACACCGAGACGGTCCCTTTCATGGCCGACGTCCTCCGCGGCCTCTCAGGCCGCGCGCGGCGCATCGGGGCGGATCAGGCCCACGCCCGGCAGGCGCTGGCCCTCGCGGTCGCGCATCGCCGCGCGCAGGTTGCGCTGCGCGATGCGCGCGTGCTCGCGTACCAGTGCCTCGGCCCGGGCGCCCTCGCGGTGGCGGATGGCTTCGAGGATGGCGCGGTGGTGGTCCTGCGCCACGATGAACATGTCGCGCGCCTGCGGCGAGTTGGCCTGCACCACCACGAAGCCCGAGGGCGACGCGAAAGGCATTTGCACCGCGCGGTCCAGTTCGCGCTGCAGCACGCTGCTGTCGGCCATCTGGCCCAGCAGGCGGTGGAAGCGCTGGTTGGCCTCCACGTAGTGCAGGAAGTCGGCATCGTCGAGCCGCGGACGGGCCAGCACGGCGTCGATGTCGGCCAGGCTCTCGTCGGCCTGGGCCAGCAGCGCCGACGCCGCGCCACGTTCGGCCGCCAGGCGGGCCATCAGGCCTTCGAGCGTGCCGCGCAGCTCGATGGCGTCGGACACCTCGCGCTCCGAAAAGGAACGCACCGCGAAGCCGCCATGCGGCAGGGCCTGCAGCAGGCCCTCCTGCTCCAGCCGGACCAGCGCGGTGCGGATCGGCGTGCGGGAGATGCCCAGCTTCTCGACGATGGCCACCTCACCCACGCGCTCGCCGGGCGGCAGTTCGCCCGCCAGGATCATTTCCCGCAGCCGCAACTGGGCCCGCACCGCCTGGGAGGCGCCTGCGTCAGCGGCGATGGAGGGTGCGGCTTCTGGCATGAGGAGGGAGTCTATCTGTATACATTGCGACAAAGATCAAAGCACTTATTCGTGGTTTTCCCTAGGTTTCACGCCATTTGAGCGGCATCTCTGTATACATCGCCAAAGTCGCTTTCCATAATCGCGCCATTCCCAAGCCGATTCCCGAGGACCCCCGATGTATCCCAAGAACGCCTGGTACGTGGCCTGTACCCCCGATGAGATCGCCCACAAGCCGCTCGGCCGCACCATCTGCGGCGAGCGCATCGTCTTCTACCGCGGCGAAGGCGGTCGCGTCGTCGCCCTCGAAGACTTCTGTCCCCATCGCGGCGCCCCGCTGTCGCTGGGCCAGGTGTGCGAAGGCAAGCTGGTCTGCGGCTACCACGGCCTGGTGATGGGCGAGGAAGGCAAGACCGTCTCCATGCCCGGCCAGCGCGTCGGCGGCTTCCCGTGCATCAAGCGCTTCGCGGTCGAGGAGCGCTACGGCTTCATCTGGGTGTGGCCCGGCGACCAAGCCCAGGCCGACACCGCCAAGATCCACCACCTGGAATGGGCGCAGAACTCCGACTGGGCCTACGGCGGCGGCCTGTACCACATCCAGGCCGACTACCGGCTCATGATCGACAACCTGATGGACCTGACGCACGAGACCTACGTGCACAGCACCAGCATCGGCCAGAAGGAGATCGACGAGACGCCCGTCACCACCAAGACCGAAGGCGAGCAGGTGGTCACCAGCCGCTTCATGGACAACGTGATGGCCCCGCCCTTCTGGCAGGCCAACCTGCGCGGCAACGGCCTGCCGGACGACCAGCCGGTGGACCGCTGGCAGGTCTGCCGCTTCACCCCGCCCAGTCACGTCATGATCGAAGTGGGCGTGGCACTCGCGGGCCATGGCGGCTACCACGCGCCGGCCGACAAGAAGGTCTACAGCATCGTGGTGGACTTCATCACGCCGGAGACCGAGACCTCGCACTGGTACTTCTGGGGCATGGCGCGCAACTTCAACGTCAAGGACGAGGCGCTGACTGCGCAGATCCGCGAGAACCAGGGCATGGTCTTCGCCGAGGACACCGAGATGCTCGAAGCGCAGCAGCGCTCGCTGCTGGCCCACCCGGCGCGCCGGTTGCTGATGCTCAACATTGATGCGGGCGGCGTGCAGTCGCGCCGCATCATCGACCGCCTGCTGGCGGCCGAGCGCGCTCCGGCGGGCGAGGCGGTGGCCGCATGACGTCGTTGCAGGTGCGCGTGCAGCGCAAGTCGCAGGAGGCCGAGGGCATCGTCGCGCTCGAACTGGTCAGCGCCGACGGGCGTCCGCTGCCGGGCTTTGGCGCTGGTTCCCACATCGACGTGCACCTGCCCAATGGGCTAGTGCGCCAGTACTCGCTGTGCAACAGCGCGGCCGAGCGCCATCGCTACCGCATCGCCGTGCTGCGCGAGCCCGCCTCGCGCGGCGGCTCGGCGGCCGTACACGACCTGGTCAAGGAAGGCGATGTGCTCACCATCAGCGCGCCGCGCAACCACTTCGCGCTGCACGACGCACCGCGCAGCCTGCTGCTGGCCGGCGGCATCGGCGTCACGCCCATCTTGTGCATGGCGCAGCGGCTGGCCACCTGGGGCGCGGACTTCGAGATGCACTACTGCACCCGCTCGCCCGCCCGCACCGCCTTCCGCGAGGAGATCGCCGCCAGCGGCTTCGCCGACAAGGTGCACCTGCACCACGACGACGGCCCCGAAGCGCAGAAGCTGCGCGTGGCCGAGTTGCTCAAGACGCCCGAGCCCGGCACGCAGATCTACGTCTGCGGCCCCGGCGGCTTCATCGACCATGTGGTGAACACCGCCAAGGCCAACGGCTGGCCGGCGCAGCAGATCCACCTGGAGTACTTCGCCGCCGCCGCGCAGGACACCAGCGGCGACCAGCCCTTCGAGGTCAAGCTCACCAGCAGCGGCCAGACCTACCGCATCCCCAAGGACCAGACCATCGTGCAGGCCCTGCGCGCCGAGGGCGTGGAGATCATGGTCTCGTGCGAACAGGGCGTGTGCGGCACCTGCATCACGCGCGTGCTGGAGGGCGTGCCCGACCACCGCGACTGCTACCTCACCGACGATGAGCGGGTGGCCAACGACCAGTTCACGCCCTGCTGCTCGCGGTCGAAGACGCCGCTGCTCGTACTGGATCTGTGAAGTAGCGCGCCAGCGGCTACGATCCCCCGGCCGCCGCCTCACAGGGCGGCGTTCTTTTTTCCCTCTCAGGAGACACCATGCAACTGCCCGCCCGCTACGACCATGTCGGCAGCTTCCTGCGCCCGCAATACCTGCTGGAGGCCCGCGACAAGAAGGCCAAAGGCGAGATCGGCGCCGAGGCGCTGCGCGAGGTCGAGGACAAGGCCATCGCCGAGATCGTCAAGTTCCAGCAGGACGTCGGCCTCAAGAGCATCACCGACGGCGAATTCCGCCGCACCTACTTCCACATCGACTTCCTGGAGCAGCTGGGCGGCGTCAAGACCGACATCCCGGTCACCGTCAAGAAGGCCGACGGCACCGAGGAGCTGGCCCCGCCGGTGATCCGCGTCGTCGACAAGGTGCGCCATGCCAAGGACATCCAGCGCGCCGACTTCGAATACCTCAAGGGGCAGGTGGCCGCCGGCTGCACGCCCAAGGTGACCATTCCCTCGCCGACCATGCTGCACTTTCGCGGCGGCCGGGCCGGCATCAGCAAGACGGCCTATCCCGAGCTGGACCCGGCCTTCTACGACGACGTGGCCAAGGCCTATGGCGATGAGTTGAAGAGCCTGTACGACGCCGGCTGCCGCTACGTGCAGATGGACGACACCAACCTCGCCTACCTGTGCGACGAGAAGATGCGCGAGGCCGCCCGTCAGCGCGGCGACGACCCCAACGAGCTGCCGCACCGCTATGCCGGCTTCATCAACAAGGTGGTGGCCCACAAGCCCGAAGGCATGCTGCTGGCCATGCACCTGTGCCGCGGCAACTTCAAAAGCACCCATGCCGCCGCCGGCAACTACGAGCCCGTGGCCGAGGCCCTGCTGGCCGAGATGAACCTGGACGCCTTCTTCCTGGAATACGACGACGACCGCTCCGGCGACTTCCGTCCGCTGCGCTTCCTGCCCAAGGGCAAGACCGTGGTGCTGGGCCTGGTGACCACCAAGTTCGGCGAGATGGAGAGCAAGGATGACCTCAAGCGCCGCATCGACGAGGCCGCGAAGTACGCGCCGCTGGAGCAGCTGGCCCTGTCGCCGCAATGCGGCTTCTCGTCCACCGTGCACGGCAACAACATCGCCGTCGAAGCGCAGCGGCAGAAGCTGCGCCTCGTGATCGAGACCGCTCAAGAGGTCTGGGGACATTGAGCTCACCCCCTTTCGTGCTCACTGCGTGAGCACGCATCCCCCCTTCCAGGGGGCGCACCCAGCGGCCCGGCAAAGCCGGTTCCGCGGGTGCCCTGGCATGGCCTGCTCCGCGGCCTTTTGCCTCGGCGCCAGCGCAGGCGCCGTTTGCCCGGACCTTTGCGGCTGAGATGTCCGGGTATGCGAAGCTCGGCCCATGCTCCACTCCTTCGCGCCCTGGCTGCCCAGCATCTCCGAGCACTTCCTGGCCGTCGCGCTGGCCTTGCTCGTCTATGTGCTGACCACCCGGGGCCGACGGGAGCAACGGGCGCCTACCGCCGCCATCGCCTGGGTGCTCGGCATGCTGCTCATGCCCTACCTGGCACTGCCGGGCTACCTGATGTTCGGCCAGCGCAAGCTGCGGCCCACGGTGCCGCCGCGGCCGGCCCGGGCCGCCCTGCCCGGTCACTGGGCCGCCGAACTGCTCGACAGCTTCGGCCTGGCGCCGCCCAGCCGCTGCGCCCTGCGCTTCCACGGTGACGGCGAGGCCGCGCGTGAGGCGCTGTGGACCGTGATCGATGCCGCCGAGCGGCGGCTGGACGTGTGCACCTTCATCATCGGCAGCGACCCGCTGGGGCAGGCCGTGGTCGAGCGGCTCACCGCCCGAGCGCGGGCCGGCGTGCAGGTTCGTGTACTGCTGGATGGCTTCGGCGCACTGCAGCTGCCGCGTCGCTACTTCGACGCGCTTCGTGCCGCGGGCGGTGAAGTGCGCGTGTTCCGCCCGCTGCTGCGCCTGCGGGCGGGCGGCCCGCGCAACCTGCGCAACCACCGCAAGCTCACCATCGCCGACGACCGCTGGCTGTGGAGCGGCGGACGCAACCTGGCGGGCGAGTACTTCACCGGCAAGGGCGATGGCGAGCGGCCCTGGGTCGACCTCTCCTTCGACGTGCGGGGCGATGCGGCGGCGGCGGCCGCCCGGCAGTTCGCCCAGGACTGGGCCTCGGTCGACGACGAAGTCCCGCGCACCGTGCCGCCCATCGAGGACATGACCGATGGCCGCCTGGTGCAGTTCCTGCCCAGCGGGCCCGACCAGACCGAGGACACGGCCCAGTCGCTGCTGATCGGCGCCTGCTTCCGGGCGGAGCACCGCATCCTGGCGGTGTCACCCTACTTCGTACCGGGCGACGGGCTGCGCGATGCCCTGCGGCTGGCAGCGCGGCGTGGCGTGCAGGTGACGCTGGCCATCCCGCAGCAGTCCAACCATCGCATGGCCGACTTCGTGCGCAGCCGCGCCATGCGCGACCTGGCGCGGGCCGGCGTGCAGTTCCGCATGCTTCCCTTCATGGCCCATGCCAAGGCGGTGGTGGTGGACGACGACCTGGCCCTGTGCGGCTCGATCAACCTCGATCTGCGCAGCCTGCTGCTCAACCACGAGGCGGCGACGGTGTTCTATGACCCGCAGGATGTGGCGTGGCTGTCGGAATGGGTGGAGGCGCTGGCCGCGGCCGGACAGCCCTATCGGCCGCGCAGGCCAGGCCTCGCACGCGACGTGGCCGAAGGTCTGCTGCTGACCATTGCGTTTCAACTCTGACTGCGGCGGAGGGAGCGCACTTGGCACGCCCGGGGTGGCACTTCGACAAGCTCAGTGCGAACGGATGGGGATGAGCAAAAACGCGCCCCCTCAAGCGTTCGGCCTGAGCCTATCCACCGTTCGGGCTGAGACGCTCCATCGTTCGGGCTGAGCCTGTCGAAGCCCCGCCCCGCCCCCCGTCATCCCTTCTTCGCCCCCGCCTTCATCACCCGCGCGTTCACATAGCTCGCATTGCCCAGTCCCGTGCCGATGGTCAGCACGGCCCAGCGCTTGACGTCGCGCATGAAGGGCAGTTCCGACAGGCCCTGCACCACCGCGTCGTTGTGCATCAGCACCTGCGTGGGCTGGTGGCGGATCAGCGGCAGCCGCTCGCGCAGCTTGGTGGGCAGGTGGAAGGTGTCGGCCGCCCAGTCGCCGGGCAGGTTCTGCGCGCCGCGGGCGATGGTGCCGTCCTCACGGATCAGCCCCGGACAGGCGATGCCGATGAAGGGTGCCAGCCTGATCTTCTTGCGGTGCGCGAACTCGATGGCCTCTTCCAGCATTTGGGCCAGCCGCTCGACGAGGGCGGCGCGGCTGGGCTTGTCATCCGCATGGCGCCACTTCTCGCGCCACACCACGTCGGCGCGCGACAGGTCCTCGGCCTTGTCGCGGCGGAAGCGCACCACGCCGCAGCGCACGTTGGTGCCGCCGATGTCCAGTGCGAGCAGCGCATCGTCGTGCTCCACGAAGTGCGCCGGGGCCAGGTGCACCCAGCCGATCAGGCCGCCGTCGTCCACCTCGTGGCGCAGGCGGGCGAGCTGGACGGGCAACTCCTGCACATGGCACAGGGCCGCGGCCTCCAGGATGGCGCGCTCGCCGGCATCGCTTTCGGGAAACCCGCCACCCACCACGATGCGCTGCACGCCCTTCCACGACTGCTGCCGCATGAAGCGCTGGATGATGTGGGTCAGCTCGAAGGCGAACTCTTCGATGGCGCCATTGACCAGGTCGGTTCCCACGTTTGGCGAATCCGCGAGCGCCTTGTCGATGCGCTTCTTGCTGAGCTTACGCGAGGGCAGCCTGCCGAAAGGGTCGGCCTCGCCGCGCTCGCGGCAGCGACGGCGCCAGTCGTCGAGCAGGTCGCGGAAGGCACCCTGGCTGGCCCGGTCGCCGATGAAGCCCTCGTCGTCCTTGACCTCCAGGTTGTAGCCAGCGATGGTCACCGAGGCCAGCTCCAGCATGCCGTGGTGGGCGCCGACCACACTGGGCGGGTGATGCGGGCGGCGGCGAGGGGACGGGGCGGCGTCGCGGTCGGCGGTCTTGTTGGGCATCGTTGGGCAGGAAGTGGAACGCCCCATGCTGACGGCGGAAGGCCGCTTCGGGAGCGCGTTGCCGTCGGCATCGGGCATCGGCGAGGGGCGGCAATGACCGTAGGAAAGCGGCCCGCGACTTGCGGCGGCGCTTGAACGCCCTCCTCTCCCCGGCCCTCTCCCGCGAGGGGAGAGGGAGGAAGACCGCGCGCCGGCCCACGGGCACGGCAGGGCCGGAATGGGACCCGGCTACAGCGCGCTCGCCGCCCGCTCCAGCTGCGCCAGCCGCCGCGCCATGCGCTCGGCGAAGTCGCGGCACACGCCCGGCACGCTGCGCTGCGAGGGCAGCAGCACCCCCACCTGCAAGGCGTTGACGGCCGGCAGCGCAAAGGGCCGCCACACCAGCTCGCCGCGCGCCAGCTCCGGCATGAAGGCGATCTTGGAGAAGCACGAGACGCCGCGCCCCGCGCGGATCAGCCGCTTGAGCAGCGGCGTGGAATTGCAGGTGGCGGCCGGCGTCATCGCCTCCCAGAAGGCGGCGAAGGCGGGTGACAGCGCCGCGTCGATGACCGGCTGCGTGCCCGAGCGCAGGAAGGGATAGCGCGCGCATTCGTCCAGCGGCACCTCGTCCAGCGCGGCCATGGGATGGCCGGGCGGCATCACCACGCCCAGCGGTAGCCGGGCGCGGGCCACCACGTCCACGCCGGCTGGCAGGCGATGCAGGAAGCACAGGCCCAGGTCGGCCTCGCCCGCGAGCACCATCGGCGGCACGGCCATGGGCTGCACGGCGGCCAGACTGTAGGTGGCGGCGGGAAAGACCTGGAGAAATTCCTCCAGCGTGGCGGGCAACAGCTCCTCGAAGAAGGAATCCATGGCGGCCACCTTGACCTCGCCGCTGCGCTCGCCGCGCAGGGCATCGATCTCGGTGCGCACCAGCTGGTACTGCTGCAGGGTCTCCTGCGCATGGCGCAGCAGGCGCTCGCCCGCCGGGTTCAGGCGCAGGCCGGCGGGCAGGCGGTCGAAGAGTTCGCAGCCCAGCTCCTCTTCGAGCTTGAGGATCTGGCGGTTGACCGCACTGGCCGCGACGAAGAGCCGCTCGGAGGCCTTGCGCACCGAACCGCAGCGGGCCACTTCGACGAAGTACTTGAGGACGCTGGCATGCATGCCGGCACTGTAGCGGCGACGCAAGTCTTGCGATGCCGGTCCGCTCCGCCCCAAAACGCAAGGGGCCCGGGGCAAGGCCGTTCAGTCAACCCAAGACCGTTCGGGCTGAGCCTGTCGAAGCCGGGCCACAAGCCCCTCGACCCTTTCGACAAGCTCAGGACAAGCCAGGCTCAGGGCGCCATCGGCGGCACGCCGGCGCGCCACTGTGGCCAGTTGACGACGATGTGGTCCACCACGCGCGAGCCCACACGCTCGATGTTCAGCACCGTCTCGGCAAAGCCGCCGGCCGTCTCGCCCGGGGCCGGGTCCAGGTGGGCCAGCGTGGTCTCGCGCGGGTTGCCCTGGTCGAAGTTGACGGCGCCGCGCAGGCTCATCACGCGGCTGGTGCCGTGGGTGCGGTTGATGACCAGCGTGATCGCCGCCGCCTCCATCTCGGTGATGACGTAGTCGTCGGCGCCGTAGAGCTTGGCGATGTACTGCGCCTGCTTCGACAGGCCGGGGCCGTGGAAGAAGGTGTCGCCGGTCATGTGCGTGCCGGTGCCCACGAAGGGTGCACGGCGGGCCGCGGCGTCCGGGTAGCGCAGGCGGTAGGCGCGGGCCTTGTCGTCGTCGGCCAGCGGCGTGTCGGCCGACAGCTTCACGGCCCAGCCGACCAGGGCCGGGTTGAGCTGGAAACGGCGGTAGTTCTCGTAGCCCTTGCGCGGCATGAAGGTGGGCGCGCCGGCCGTGTTCTCTTCGGGTGCCCAGCGGTGGCCCAGGTCGTAGTCGACGAGCCAGGTGGCCCAGCTCACCATGCCGATGGTGCCGCGCGAGGGCGGTGTACCGGCCACGCCCGACAGGATGTAGTAAGACTCGGAGAAGTCGAAGCGCGGGTCGAGCAGGATGGCCTGCATCGACGAGGACGAGTTGACCTTGCCCATGCCCAGCACGGCGCCGCAGACACCGTCGGCATTGCAATACACGGGGCTCAGCGCGCCCTTCACCGCGATGGGCGCGCTGCTGCGCCAGTAGCGCTCGTACCAGTGCTGGAACTCGCCGGCGCGGTCGCCCGTGTTCTGGCCGATCTCGAACATGGCGGCCACGAAGACCTTGACGCGCACGGGTGCGGCGGCGGTGGGCGCCGGCGCCGCGGTCGTCGAAGCCGCCGTCGGCGCGGCGCTCTGGGTGGAGGCGCAGCCAGCGGCCAGCACGGCCGCAAGGGCCAGGCCGGCCATGCGCAGCCAGGAGAAGGTGGAAGAGGACATCGGCAAGGGTCTTTCGAAGGAGGGTGTCGTGGTCGAGCGGTCGGAGGCTTGTCGCCCCGTGCGCCCGCGGGTGCGGATGCTAGGCAGCCGGCCCGATGCCGGGAAGCGCCGAATTTCGTGCGGGGCGTGCGAAGGCTTCGAACACCCGGGCCGCGCTCAGCGCCGACGCGCCTGCTCCCGCTGCGCCCATTGCTGGCCGATGAGCCGGGCGTGCCGCTCCATGGCCTGCACCAGCTTCGGCACCCGCTCGTCCGGCAACCGTTCGCGGATCGCCGTGATGGCCAGGCCGGCGAGGATCTGCCCATCCGGATGCCGCACCGGCACCGCCAGCGCCCGCGTTCCCGGCACCACGCCCACCGGCGCATAGGCATGGCCGCGCCGCTGCAGCAGCCGCAGGCGCTGGCGCAGTTCCTCGGGCTCGATGCGCAGGGCGCGCAGCCGCCGCGCATTGCGGGCGATGGTGTCGGCGCGCTCGTCGTCGGACAGGCCGCCCAGCAGCACCAACCCGCTCACACCCACGCCCAGCGGCCGGCGCGCGCCCACCTCGATGGACAGCACCTTCACCACATAGCTGCCCGGATGCCGCGCCAGGCAGACCGAGTCGTCGCCGTTGCGGATGGTGAGGAAGCAGGTCTCGCCCTCGGCCTCGGCCAGGGCCTGCAGATGCGGCGCGGCCACCGCGCGCAAGGGAAAGCCCGCCGAGCGCGCCAGGCCCATCAGCGAGACCTCGCCGCCGATCAGGTAGCGGCGCGTGGCGGCGTCCTGCTCCACGGCGCCCTCTTCCACCAGCACCTGCAGCAGACGGTGCACCGTGGCGCGGTTCAGGCCGGTGGCCTGGGCCACGTCGAGCAGGCGCACGCCGTGCTCCTGCCCGGCCGCCACGATGCGCAGCACGGCCAGGGCACGGCGCACGGACTGCGCGCCGGTGGTCGGTGCGGTGGCGGCTTCGCTGCCGGGCATGCGTGGCGCGGATGGATCAGACGACCGACTTCTCGGTCTGCTGCATGCGTCGCAGCGTGACGATGCGGCCCAGCGTGGCGTAATTGGGCCCGCCGATGCGACAGACGGGATCGAGGGCCATCGTCTCGACCTTGCCGTCGTTCATCAGGCCGTCGCGCAGGTGAAAGCGCGTGACCTCGCCGACGATGAACTCCGCGCCCGTCTCGCCGAAGGGGATGACCTGCGACAGCCGGCATTCCATGGCCACCGGTGCATCGCGCAGCCGCGGCACCGCCACCGTCTCGCCGGGCAGCGTGGCCAGGCCCAGAAGCTCGGCCTCGCTCACGTCCTCGGGATGCTCCTCGCTGCTCTCATGGATGGCGTTGAGCTGCGAGGCGTCGCCGATGTGCACCACGTACTCGCCGCGGCTGTGGATGTGGGCCGCCGTGTCCTTGCGCCGGCCGGCCTTGCGCCCGACGTTCACGCCCAGCAGCGGCGGCTTGTTCGATACGAAGGTGAAGCAGGAGAAGGGCGCAAGGTTGACCACGCCGGTGGGCGAGAGCGTGCTGATCCACGCGATGGGCCGTGGCACCACCAGGCCGCTGAGCAGGCGGTAGGTGGCTTCGGGCGTGAGGGTGTGGGGATCGATCTGCATGGCCCGCATTGTGGACGCGGGCCCCACAGCCGGCGAGGCCGGAAAGTCCACATCATGGACTTATCTGCGATGTTCGCATTGCGGCCTCGTGCCTTCGCTTCCTACAGTGGGGCCATTGCGAACGCTGCCCGAGCAGCCCTATGGAGACAAGCCCATGCATCGATCCAAGGCCCTGAGCCTGGCCGCGGCCATTGCCGCCGGCGCCCTTCTTTCCCTCGCCCCCGTGGCGGCCCAGGCGCAAGGCGCGGGCAACTGGCCCGACAAGCCCGTGCGCCTGGTGCTGCCCTACCCGCCCGGCGGCAACGTGGACGGCGCCGCGCGCATCATCAGCGACCAGCTGCAGGCCCAGTTCAAGCAGCCCTTCCTGGTGGACAACAAGCCCGGGGCGGGCGGGCTGATCGCCGGCGAGTTCGTCGCCAAGGCGGCGCCCGATGGTTACACCTTCTTCATGACGGCCAACGGGCCGCTGCTGTTCTCGCCCACCATCTTCAAGCGCGACGCCTACGACTGGCGGCGCGACTTCGTGCCGGTGAGTTCGGTCTCATTCACGCCGCTGGTGCTGCAGGTGAATCCGTCGACGCCCTACAAGACCATCGGCGAGCTGATCGAGGCCGGCAAGAAGCCCGGCAACAAGCTCACCATGGCCTCGCCCGGCGCCGGCACGCAGAACCATCTGGTCAGCGAATACCTGCAGCGCGACAGCGGCGCCCATTGGGTCACCGTGCACTACAAGGGCAATGCGCCCGCCACCACCGACCTGTTGGGCGGGCAGGTGGACTTCAACTTCGACCAGATCTCCGTGGCGCAGCCATTCATCCAGCAGGGCCGCACGCGGCCGCTGGCCGTGACCTCGCCGCAGCGTCTGCCGCAGCTGCCCGATGTGCCCACGCTGCAGGAGTCCGGCTTCAAGGACTTCAGCACCGAGACCTTCACCGGCCTGATGGCGCCCAAAGGCACGCCCGACGCCATCGTGCAGAAGCTGTCGCAGGCGCTGCAGAAGATCCTGGCCGACAAGACCGTGCAGGAGCGCTTCAACGTGCTGGGCTCGCAGGCCCGCGCGATGACACCCGCCGAATTCACCCAGTTCCTCGACAAGGAAGACAAGCGATGGATCCCCATCATCAAGCAGGCCAACATCACGGCCCAGTGAGCCTGGGGCGCGCCGCGCCCGCCGGCCGCACCGCCATCTACGTGGGCGGCTTCGGCCACAAGAATCCGATTCCCGCCGCCTGCCGCATCGGCCCGCTGGTCGAAAGTGGCAGCGTGCTGGGCACCGACCCGGCCACCGGCCAGATCGCCGAGGGCATCGAGGCCCAGTGCCGGCACATGCTGGACAACCTGCGCCGCATCGTCGAAGCCGCCGGCGGCAGCACCGCCGACGTGGTCAAGGTCACGGTGTGGATGAAGGACCGCAGCCAGCGGCCCGCCCTCAACGCGCCCTGGTTGGAGATGTTCCCCGACGCCGCCACGCGCCCCGCGCGCCATGCCATCCACGCACCCGAGCTCGATATGGGCAAGCTCATCGAGTGCGTGTTCACCGCCTACATCGTCTGATCCGCCCGACTGCCGACATGCCCGACTACCTGCCCTTCGACCCCCATCCGCGCGCGCCGGCCAGGCCGCTGCCGCCGCTGGCCTGCGACAGCCAGTTCCATGTGTTCGGCCCGCCCGAGCGCTACCCCGTGCGCCCCGGCGCCGCCTACGAGATGCCCACCGCCACCTGGCAGGTGGCGCAGCGCCTGCATGCCACGCTGGGCATCCAGCGCGGCGTGATCGTGCAGGCCACCACCTATGGTGCCGACCATCAGGTGGTGCTCGATGCGCTGGTCGGCCTCAACGGCGACGGCCCGCGACGCTACATGGGCTGCGCCAACGCGGCGGTGCTGATCGAACGCGACGACGCCTACCTGCAGCAGCTGCATGACGCCGGCGTGCGCGGCGCCCGCTTCACCCGCGGCGGCCTGGGCATCAGCTTCGGCCCGGCCGAGATGGACCGCGCCCTGGGCCGCGTGCGCGAGCTGGGCTGGTACGTGAAGGTGCAGCCGGAGCCCAAGGGCGTGGCCGAGCAGATGAAGGCCTTCGCCCACCTGGAGGTGCCGGTGCTGGTGGACCACATGGGCCGCGCCGACCCCGCCGCCGGCGAGGCCGATGCCAGCCTGCGCTGCCTGCTGGAGCTGTTCCAGCGCGGCAACTTCTGGGTGATGCTGTCCCTGTCCGAAAAGCTGTCGCACACCGGCGAGCCCTGGGACGATGTGGTGCCGCTGGCACGGCGCCTGATCGACGCGGCGCCGGACCGATGCGTGTGGGGCAGCGACTGGCCGCACCCCATCTCGCTCAAGCAGCCGCCCAACGAGGGCGCGCTGCTCGACCTGCTGACGCGCTTCGCGCCCGACGAGGCAACGCTGCGCCGCATCCTGGTGGACAACCCCGCCGCCTTCTTCGGCTTCGACGCCCACGCGGAGGTGGCCGCATGAAGCTGCTGAGCTACACCCACCAGGGCCGTGAAAGCTGGGGCGCGCTCGACGCGTCCGGCCAGGGCGTGATCGACCTGGGCCGCCGCCTGCCCGCCATCGCCGGCGTGCGCGAACTGCTGGCAGGCGGCGCGCCCGCCATGGCGCAGGCGCGCGAGGCCTGGACCGGCGCCAGCGCCGACCATGCGCTGGCCGATGTGCAACTGGACCTGCCCGTGCGCGAGCCGCGCCGCATCTTCTGCATCGGCGTCAACTATGCGCACCGCAATGCCGAGTACAAGGACGGCAGCGACCTGCCGCGCTACCCGAGCATCTTCATGCGCGTGCCCGAGTCCTTCTGCGGCCATGGCGAGGCGCTGCTGCAGCCGGCCGATTCGCAGCAGCTGGACTACGAAGGCGAGATCGGCATCGTCATCGGCCAGGGCGGACGGCGCATCCCGCGCGAGTCGGCCCTGGACCACATCGGCGGCCTCACCTGCATCAACGAAGGCACCATCCGCGACTGGGTGCACCATGCCAAGTTCAACGTCACGCAGGGCAAGAACTGGTTCCGCTCCGGCGCCATCGGCCCCTGGCTGGTCACGGCCGACGAATACCCCGACGGCTTCGGCAAGCTCCGCGTGCAGACCCGCGTGAACGGCGAGACGCGGCAGGAGGACACGACCGAGCACCTGATGTTCGACTTCGCCTACCTGATCCATTACCTGTCGACCTTCGCGCCGCTGCTGCCCGGCGACGTGATCGCCACCGGCACGCCCATCGGCGCCGGCATCCGCTTCGACCCGCCGCGCTTCCTGCAACCGGGCGACCTGGTGGAGGTCGAAGTCACCGGCGTGGGCGTGCTGCGCAACGTGGTGGAGGCCGAACCGCGATGAGCACCACCCTCAGCCCCGAGGCCTGCCGCGAGGCCGCCGCCCGGCTGGACGAGGCCGAGCGCAGCCGCGTGCCCTGCGGCCAGCTGTCGCTGGCCCATCCGGGCATGACCACGGACGATGCCTATGCCATCCAGGCCGCCTGGATGGCGCTCAAGCAGCAGGCCGGCCGCACCATCAAGGGCCACAAGATCGGCCTGACCTCCAAGGCCATGCAGCGCGCCGTGCGCATCGACGAGCCCGACTTCGGCGTGCTGCTCGACGACATGTTCTACCGCGACGGCGCCACCATTCCGGCCGGGCGCTTCCTTCAGCTCAAGGTCGAGGCCGAGCTGGCCTTCATCCTCGCCAAGCCGCTCGCCGGGCCCGACTGCACGCTCTTCGACGTGCTGGACGCCACCGCCTACGTCGTGCCCGCGCTGGAGGTCCTGGACGCGCGCATCCAGCGTGTGGATCCGGCCACCGGCCGCACCCGCACCGTGCTCGACACCATCGCCGACAACGCGGCCAATGCCGCCATCGTGCTGGGCGGACGGCCCTTCAAGCCTGACCAGCTCAACGTGGACATGCGCCGCATCGGCGCCATCGTCAGCCGCAACGGCGAAGTGGAAGAAACCGGCCTGGCCGCCGGTGTGCTCAACCATCCGGGCCACGGCATTGCCTGGCTGGCCAACCGACTGCACCGGCACGGCGTGACGCTGGCCACGGGCGAGGTGGTGCTGGCCGGCTCCTTCATCCGGCCCATCGATGTGGCGCAGGGCGACACCATCGTGGCCGACTACGGCGACTTCGGCAGCGTGGCCTGCCACTTCAGCTGAGGACGGCCATGGCCCTGCTCCCGAACCCTTTCAAGAAGGCCCTGGCCGAAGGCCGGCCGCAGATCGGCGTCTGGTCCACCCTGCCCTCGCCCTACGTGAGCGAGTTGGTGGCCGGCGCCGGCTTCGACTGGATGCTGCTGGACACCGAGCACACGCCCAGCGATGTGCCGCTGATGCTGCAGCAGCTGCAGGCAGTGGCCGCCGCCCAGCCTGCCGCCGGCTGCATGCCCTGCGCCCCGGTGGTGCGGCCCGCCTGGAACGACCCGGTGCTCATCAAGCGCTACCTGGACGTGGGCGCGCAGAGCCTGCTGCTGCCCTTCGTCCAGAACGCCGACGAGGCCCGCGCTGCGGTCGCCGCCACCCGCTATGCGCCTGCCGGCCTGCGCGGCATGGGCGGCTCCATGCGCGCCAGCAACTTCGGCCGCACCGCGGACTACGTGGCCCGCGCGCAGGAGGAACTGTGCGTGCTGGTGCAGGTGGAGACGCGCGAGGCGCTGGACCAGATCGAGGCCATTGCCGCGGTCGAGGGCGTGGACGGCATCTTCATCGGCCCGGCCGACCTGTCGGCCAGCATGGGCCACGCGGGCAACCCTCGCCACCCCGAGGTGGATGTGGCCATCGACGATGCCATCCGCCGTATCCGCGCGGCGGGCAAGGCGCCCGGCATCCTCATGGTGGACGAGGCACGGGCACGGCAATGCCTGGACCTGGGCGCGCTCTTCGTGGCGACGGCGCTGGACCTGGTGGCGCTGCGCAGCACGCTGGATGCGAGTGCCGCGCGGTGGCGGCAGTCGAGCACAGCCCCAGCCCGCAGCACGTACTGAGCGCAGCGCCTCGGCCATACTGGCCGAATGACCGGCGCACTTCATCTTCCCCGCCTTCGGCTCTGGCTGGCCTTCCTGCTGCTCGCCATGCCAACCGCCTGGGCCCAGCAGCGCGACGAAGGCGAGCTGCGCATCGGCTCCAAGCGCTTCACCGAGTCGTACATCCTGGCCGAAGTGCTGGTCCAGACGGCCGCACCCCATCTGCGGCGCGCGCCCACGGTGCGCCAGGGCCTGGGCAACACAGCCATCGTCTACGAGGCGCTGCGCTCTGGCGGCATCGACCTCTATGCCGAATACACCGGCACCATCGCGCTGGAGATCCTCAAGAGCCCGAAGCCGCTCGCGCCCGAGGAGATGCGGGCCGCGCTGCAGCCGCTGGGCCTGGGCATGGCCGTGCCGCTGGGCTTCAACGACGGCTACGCGCTGGCCATGCGCGCCAGCGAGGCCGAACGCCTGGGCATCCGCACGCTGGGCGACCTGGCGAAGCACTCCGAGCTGCGCCTGGGTCTGACCAACGAATTCATCGGCCGCGCCGACGGCTGGCGCGGCGTGGCCGCGCGCTACGGCCTGCCGCAGCGACCCACCGGGCTGGACCACGGCCTGGCTTACGACGCCATCGGCGCCGGCCAGGTGGACGTGATCGACATCTACACCACCGACGCCAAGATCGAACACCTGGGCCTGACGGTGCTGCAGGACGACCGCGGCTACTTTCCGCGCTACGACGCGGTGCTGCTCTACCGCCTGGACCTGCCGCAGCGCCTGCCCCAGGCCTGGGCCGCGCTGCAGCAGCTGGAGGGTCGCATCGACGAGGCCGCCATGATCCGCATGAACGCGCGGGCCGAGCTGCAGGGCGTGGCCTTCGCCGACATCGCACGCGACTTCCTCGCGGGCGGCGCGGGCTCCGACGCGCAGGCCGCGCGCGGCTTCGTCGCCAAGCTCTTCGGGCCCGACCTGGGCCGGCTCGCGCGCCAGCATCTGATGCTGGTGGCCGTGTCGGTGGGCCTCGCGGTGCTGATCGGCGTGCCGCTGGCGATGGCGGTGTTCGCCCATGTGCGGCTGCGAGCGCTGGTGCTGGGCCTGACCGGGCTGCTGCAGACCGTGCCCTCGCTGGCGCTGCTGGCCATCCTGATCTCGCTGCTGGGCGCCATCGGCACGCTGCCGGCGCTGGTGGCCCTCACGCTCTATGCGCTGCTTCCGATCATGCGCAATGCCGTCACCGGCCTGGCCGAGGTGCCTGCGGGCCTCACCCAGGCCGGCACTGCCTTGGGCATGACCGGGGCGCAGAACCTGCGGCTGGTGCAGCTGCCGCTGGCCCTGCCCACGCTGATCGCCGGTGTGCGCACCGCCACCACCATCGCCGTGGGCACGGCCACCATCGCGGCCTTCATCGGTGCCGGCGGCTTCGGCGAGCGCATCGTCACCGGCCTGGCGCTCAACGACCGCGCACTTCTGATGGCCGGCGCGCTGCCGGCCGCAGCGCTGGCGGTGATGTCGGAGCTGCTGTTCGAAGGGCTCGAAGCGCTGCTGCGTCGCGGCCGCGGCCCCGCGCCCTCGGTTTGATCAGTACGGCGGCGCCTGCGTTGCACGCTGCACGCGCGCCGCATTCGTCCACCAGGCCAGGTCGTCCGCCCAGCGCGGAAAGGCCTTGGCCAGCGACTTGCCGGCATCGCCCGTGGGCTCGCCCGCCTCGTCCAGCGTCTGCGAGATGGGGCCGACCGCCAGTGTGCTGGAGATGACCACCATGCCCATCTCCGACAGGATCGAATGCCAGGCCGTGCCCGAACGCACGCCCGAGAAGCGGCCGGCCGAATAGCTGGCGATGGCCGCCGGCCGCCAGAACCATTCCTCCAGGAAGTGGTCGGTGAGGTTCTTCAGCCCCGGCTGCACGCCCCAGTTGTATTCGCCGGTGACGAAGACGAAGGCATCGGCATCGCGAATCTTGCCGGCCAATGCCTCCATGGCTGCGGGCGCCTGGCCCTTGGGATGCTCCTTGTACATGCGGTCCAGCATGGGCAGGCCCACGGCCTGGGCGTCGATGAGTTCGGGCTCGGCGCCGCGCGCCTTGAACTGGGCCACGATGTAGTCCGCCAGGCGGATGCCCATGCGGTCGGCGCGGTAGGAACCGTAGAAGACGAGGATCTTGTCGGGCATGCGTGCTCCTGTGAGGGGGCCCCGATCATCCGTGATCGACATGACGCCCGAGAGCCGCCGCAGCAACGGCTGACGATCCGGAGGCCATACCGATGCCATATCGATGCGTCACACGCTGCGGGGCAGCAAGGCCGGCACCAGCGGGCGCTGCAGGCGCTCGCGCCACCACTGCAGGGCACGACCGCCGGCCCCGGTCTTCCAGGCCAGGAAGAAGCTCTCCGGCGGACGGCCTTCCTCAATGGGCACGGCCACCAGACTGCCGCGCGCCAGGTCGGCCTCGACGCAGGCGCGCGGCAGAAAGCCATGCCCCAGCCCGCTGCGCTGGCAGGCGATCTTGGCCGCCATGGAGGGCACCGTGATGCGCGGCTGCCCGGCCATGAGGCCGACCGTGCGGTCCGACAGCGAACGCGCCGTGTCGCCCACCACGATGGCGGTGTGGGCCAGCAGGTCGGCACGGCGCAGCGGGCCCTTGGCCCGCGCCAGCGGATGCTGGGGCGCGACGCAGAAGACGAAGTCCAGCGTGCCCGCCGGATGCACCTGGTAGCCGCCGCCGGCCGGCCCTTCGCCCGCGGCGATGACGAGATCGGCCCGGCCGTCACGCAGCGCCTCCCAGCTGCCGGACAGGGCTTCACAACCGAGGCGCAGGCGGGTGCCGCAACGCAGCGCCTCGAAGTCGCGGATGTCGTCCATCAGCGCCTCGGTCGGGATGAGGGAGTCATGCACCAGCCGCAGCTCGGACTCGTAGCCGGTGGCCACCTGGCGCATGCGCGATTCGAGCGTGGCGGCG
Organism: Pseudacidovorax intermedius; assembly: GCF_003350475.1. Taxonomy (GTDB): domain Bacteria; phylum Pseudomonadota; class Gammaproteobacteria; order Burkholderiales; family Burkholderiaceae_C; genus Xenophilus; species Xenophilus intermedius. The sequence continues at coordinate 341,920 of NZ_QQAV01000002.1, read as the reverse complement.
GCACCCAGCAGCCAGCGGCCCTCGTCCAGCATCTCGCGCCCCGCCGCGCTCAGTTCGACGCGCGGACCCTGCCGCTCGAACAGGCGCAGGCCCAGCTGCTCCTCCAGCTTGGCCACGGCATAGGAGATGGTCGAGGGCACGCGGTTCAACCGCACGGCGGCTGCGGCGAAGGAGCCGTGGCGGTCGATGGCGTCGACCAGTTCGATGGCCTCGAGGGTGAGCTTGAGCATGGGCGTCCTGGGGCGGTGCGGACCATCGAAAACTTCGATGCTCACGAATGGAAAAACTCGCCAACGGCGCAGCGAGCGACGCGGATGATTCATTCATTCCAGCGAATCCACAAGTGAGCCGTACCCCGAAAGGTTGGGCGGCCCACCGGTGAAGTATTTCGATGGAATGCGAGAAAGACAGGCGGCCAGCAACCGTGCACGGCCCGCCCGCCAAACGTTCAAAAAGCCCGACCAATCGACAAGACGTGCACCGACCGGCCCGACGAGCATCCGCCCCTCGCAAGCCGTCTCTGCATCCGCAAACGAGGAACCGACCATGACCGTCCAAGCCAAGCCCACCCCCGGCGCCCTGCTGCTCGCACCCCAGGATCACACGCTGATCCTGATCGATTTCCAGCCGCAGATGGCCTTTGCCACGCACTCCATCGACGCGACCGTGCTGCGCAACAACGCGGCGCTGGTGTCGCGGGCGGCGGCCGGCTTCGGCGTCTCGACCATCCTGACCACGGTGGCCGAGAAGAGCTTCTCGGGCCCCATGTTCAGCGAGATCACCGAAGCCTTCGCCGGCCAGGCCATGCTGGACCGCACCTCGATGAACACCTGGGAAGACGCGGCCGTGATCGAGCGCGTGAACGCCATCGGCAAGCCGCGCATCGTGCTGGCCGGCCTGTGGACCAGCGTGTGCATCGTCGGCCCGGCCTTGTCCGCGCTGGACCAGGGCTTCGAGGTCTACGTGATCGCCGACGCCTGCGGCGACGTCTCTCCCGAAGCCCATGAGCGCGCCATGCAGCGCATGGTGCAGGCCGGCGCACGGCCCATGACCTCGCTGCAGTACCTGCTGGAGCTGCAACGCGACTGGGCCCGCGGCGAGACCTACGAGCTGACCACCGGCATCGCACGCCAATGGGGCGGCGCCTACGGCCTGGGCGTCACCTACGCCAAGACCATGTTCGGTGCCCACGAAGGCTGACGCGGCGACCACGACGATGAAGCCCTACCTGCTTTCGCTGGCCGTCGGCATCCTGGTCGGCGTGATCTACGCCCTGGTCCAGGTGCGCTCGCCCGCGCCGCCCGTCATCGCGCTAGTGGGCCTGCTGGGCATCCTGGTGGGCGAGCAGATCCCGCCGCTCATCCGCGGCTGGATCCGCCCCGATGCGGTGTCGACGTCCTGGCTGCAGCACCAGGTCAAGCCGCACGTCTTCGGCAAGCTGCCCCAGTGCGCCAAGGCCGAGGCGCCCCAGCCCCACGACCCGGCCTGACCGGCGGCACCCGACCGCTCCCGCCCAGCGCCACTTCACGGAATGGACCCCATGGCTGACGACACCCTGCCTCCCGACCTCATCCTTCACAACGGCCGCTTCACGACGCTGGACCGCGCCAATCCCGTGGCCGACGCGGTCGCCATCCGCGACGGCCGCTTCCTGCGCGTGGGCCGGCGCGAGGACGTGCTGCCGCTGGCCGGCCCCGCCACCCGCATGGTCGACCTGCAGGGCCGCGCCGTGCTGCCCGGTCTGATCGACAACCACCTGCACATCATCCGCGGCGGCCTGAACTTCAACCTGGAGTTGCGCTGGGACGGCGTGCGCAGCCTGGCCGACGCCATGGCCATGCTGCGCCAGCAGGTGGCGATCACGCCGGCACCGCAGTGGGTGCGCGTGGTCGGCGGCTTCACCGAACACCAGTTCGTGGAGAAGCGGCTGCCCACCATCGACGAGCTCAACGCCGTCGCCCCCGACACGCCCGTCTTCATCCTTCACCTGTACGACCGCGCCCTGCTCAACGGCGCCGCGCTGCGGGCCGTGGGCTACGGCAAGGACACGCCCGCGCCGCCCGGCGGCGAGATCGTGCGCGATGCCGCCGGCAACCCCACCGGCCTGCTGCTGGCCAAGCCCAATGCGGCCATCCTGTATGCCACGCTGGCCAAGGGGCCGAAGCTGCCGCCCGAGTACCAGCTCAACTCCACGCGGCACTTCATGCGCGAGCTCAACCGCCTGGGCGTGACCGGCGCCATCGACGCGGGCGGGGGCTTCCAGAACTACCCGGAGGACTACCAGGTCATCCAGCAGCTCGCGGACGCGGGGCAGCTCACGATCCGCCTGGCCTACAACCTCTTCACGCAGAAGCCCAAACAGGAGAAGCAGGACTTCCTGAACTGGACAGCGTCCTCGAAATACAAGCAGGGTGACGACTACTTCCGCCACAACGGCGCGGGCGAGATGCTGGTGTTCTCGGCCGCCGACTTCGAGGACTTCCGCCAGCCACGGCCCGACATGGCCCCCGAGATGGAAGGCGAGCTGGAAGAGGTGGTGCGCGTGCTGGCCCAGAACCGCTGGCCCTGGCGCCTGCATGCCACCTACGACGAGACCATCAGCCGCGCGCTGGACGTGTTCGAGAAGGTCAACCGCGACACGCCGCTGGCGGGCCTGAACTGGTTCTTCGACCATGCCGAGACGATCTCGGAGCGCTCCATCGACCGCATCGCGGCGCTGGGTGGCGGCGTGGCCGTGCAGCACCGCATGGCCTACCAGGGCGAGTATTTCGTCGAGCGCTACGGCGCCGCCGCGGCCGAGGCCACGCCGCCGGTCAAGCGCATGCTGGAGAAGGGCATCCATGTGTCGGCCGGCACCGATGCCACGCGCGTGGCCTCGTACAACCTCTGGGTCTCGCTGTCGTGGCTGATCACCGGCCGCACGGTGGGCGGGCTGCAGATCACGCCGCAGCGCAACCTGCTCGACCGGGAGACCGCGCTTCGCATGTGGACCGAAAAGGTCACCTGGTTCTCGAACGAGGAAGGCCGCAAGGGCCGCATCGAGGCCGGCCAGTTCGCCGACCTCGTCGTGCCCGACCGCGATTTCTTCGCCTGCCCCGAATCCGACATCGCCGACACCAGCGCGCTGCTCACGATGGTGGGCGGCAAGGTCGTCTACGGCGCGGGTCCCTTCGCCACGCTGGATGAAGGCGGCCCGCCGCCAGCCATGCCCGACTGGTCGCCCGTGCGCCGCTACGGCGGCTACGGCGCCTGGGGCGCGCAGGAAGGCGCACCGCTGCAGGCCACCCTGCGGCAGGCGGCCGCATCCTGCGGCTGCGCGAGCGCCTGCAACGTGCATGGCCATGCGCATGCGAGCGCCTGGGGCAGCCGCCTGCCGGTGGGCGACCTCAAAAGCTTCTGGGGCGCGCTGGGCTGCGCCTGCTGGGCGGTCTGATGGGCTGGACGCAGTCTTCATGGATCAGGCCCGTCTGCCTGCTGCTGCTGTGCGCAGCCTACCTGCAGGGCGGACTGGTCAAGGCCTTCGACTTCTCCGGTGCCGTGGCCGAGATGCAGCACTTCGGCATCGCACCCGCCGCGCCGATGGCGCTGGCCGTGATCGTGCTCGAACTCGGCGCCTCGGCCATGGTCATCAGCGGCCGGCTGCGCTGGCTGGGGGCCCTGGTGCTCGCCGCCTTCACGCTGGGCGCCACCCTGGTCGCGCTGCGCTTCTGGGAGATGCCGCAGCCGCAACGCTTCATGGCGGCCAATGCCTTCTTCGAGCACCTGGGCCTGGTCGGCGGCTTCCTGCTGGTGGCCTGGCTCGATGCGCGGGAACGGCGGCATGGCTGAGGCGGGCAAGGAAGGCGGCAGCTTCGCGCCCCTGCGCCTGCCGGTGTTCGCCGTGCTGTGGTGCGCCACGGTGCTGGGCAACATCGGCAGCTTCATGCGCGACGTGGCCAGCGGCTGGCTGGTCACCGACCTGTCGCCCAGCCCCACGGCCGTCGCGCTGATCCAGACGGCGGCCACGCTGCCGGTCTTCCTGCTGGCCATTCCGGCCGGCGTGCTGTCGGACATCCTGGACCGCCGACGCTTCCTCATCGCCGTGCAGCTGCTGCTGGCGGGCGTGAGCGCGGCGCTGCTGCTGCTCTCCCGCAGCGGAGCACTGACGGTGGAGCTGCTGATCGTGCTGACCTTCGTGGGCGGCGTGGGCGCGGCGTTGATGGGACCGACCTGGCAGTCCATCGTGCCCGAGCTGGTGCCGCGCGCGCAGCTCAAGAACGCGGTGGCGCTCAACTCGCTGGGCGTGAACATCGCCCGCGCCGTCGGGCCGGCCCTGGGCGGCCTGCTGCTGGCCAGCTTCGGCGCAGCCGTGACCTACGGCGCGGACGTGCTGAGCTATGTCTTCGTCATCGCCGCACTGCTGTGGTGGCGCCGGCCTGCGCCCGCGGCGGACGAGGGCCTGTCCGAGAACTTCCTCGGCGCCTTCCGCGCCGGCCTGCGCTATGCACGCGCCAGCCGCGAGCTGCATGTGGTGCTGGTGCGCGCGGCGGTGTTCTTCCTCTTCGCGAGCGCGGCCTGGGCGCTGCTGCCGCTGGTCGCACGCCAGATGCTTCAGGGCACGGCCGGCTTCTACGGCGTGCTGATGGGTGCCGTCGGCGCGGGCGCCATCGTCGGTGCGCTGGTCATGCCGCGGCTGCGCGCCCGGCTCGATGCGGACGGGCTGGTGCTGCTGGCATCGGTGCTCACGGCGGTGGTGCTCGGTGCGCTGGTGCTGGCCCCGCCCCAGTGGCTGGCCGTGCTGTTGCTATTGATACTGGGCGTGGGCTGGATCACCGCCCTGACCACGCTCAACGGCGTGGCCCAGGCCGTTCTGCCCAACTGGGTCCGTGGTCGCGGCCTGGCCGTCTACCTGACGGTGTTCAACGGGGCCATGGCTGCCGGCAGCCTGGGCTGGGGCCTGGTGGCGCAGCAGATCGGCGTGCGCGGCGCGCTCGCCGCCGCTGCGCTGGGCCTGCTGGTGGTGGCCCTGCTCTTCCACCGCGTACGCCTGCCCGCGGGCGACGCGGACCTGCAGGCCTCGCGCCACTGGCCGGAGCCGTTGCTGGCCGAGCCCGTGGCCCATGACCGCGGCCCGGTCATGATCCAGATCGAGTACCGCATCCGCGCGGAAGACCGCCCCGCCTTCCTGGCCGCTGTGCGGCGCCTGGCGCCCGAGCGCCGACGCGACGGCGCCTATGCCTGGGGACTGCACGAGCACACGGCCGATCCGCAGCGCATCGTCGAATGGTTCATGGTCGAGTCCTGGGCGGAGCACCTGCGCCAGCACCACCGCGTGTCCCAGGCCGATGCCGACCTTCAAGGCGAGGTGGTCCGCTACCACATCGGTCCGGGCCAGCCCGAGGTCCACCACTTCCTGGCGCTCTGAACACCAGAGCCACTTTCCTCTCCCCTCCCTGTCTTCTTCAACCCCTGGAGATTTGCATGAGCTTCCTCACCCTGCGCGACGGAACCGACCTCTACTACAAGGACTGGGGCAGCGGCCAGCCCATCCTGTTCAGCCACGGCTGGCCCCTGAGCGCCGACATGTGGGACGCCCAGATGATGTTCTTCGCCGAGCGCGGCTACCGCACCGTCGCCTTCGACCGCCGCGGCTTCGGCCGCTCCGGGCAGCCCTGGACCGGCTACGACTACGACACCTTCGCCGACGACATCTCGGAGCTGATCGAGGCCCTGGACCTGAAGGACGTGGTGCTGGTGGGCTTCTCGATGGGCGGGGGCGACGTGACGCGCTACATCGCCCGCCATGGCAGCGGCCGTGTGGCCCGGCTGGCACTGGTCAGTGCGGTGACGCCGCTGTTCGTCAAGACGGCGGACCATCCGGAGGGGCCCGAGGCCGCCATGTTCGAAGGCCTGCGCGCCGGGCTGATGGCCGACCGGCCGCAGTTCCTGGACGACTTCAGCGCCATTTTCTACGGCACCAACCGGCCGGGGGCCACGCCGGTGTCGCAGGGCATCTTCAAGCAGACGCTGCAGATTGCGCTGCAGGCCTCGATCAAGGGCACGCTGGACTGTGTGACGGCCTTCTCCGGCACAGACTTCCGCGCCGACATGGCGAAGATCGACGTGCCCACGCTGGTCATCCATGGCGACAACGACCAGGTCGTGCCCATCGAGGGCACGGGCAAGCTCGCCGCGCAGATGATCAAGGGCGCCACGCTCAAGGTCTACCCCGGTGCGCCCCACGCCACCTGCACCACGCACAAGGACCAGGTCAACGCCGACCTGCTGGCGCTGATCGAGGGCTGATCGAGGGCTGATCGCGCGGCGGCCGTCGGGGTCGGTGCCGGCGTTGGTCCTCAGTGGCCGGCACTGCGCCGCCAGGTTCCCGGCGGCATGCCCATGTGCCGGGTGAAGACGCGGGTGAAGTGGCTCTGGTCCGCAAAGCCACAGGCCAGCGCGATGGCCGCCAGCGACAGCCCGGGCTGCGCGAGCAGTGCCTGGGCACGTGCCAGGCGCTGCGCCTGCACCCACTGGTAGGGCGTCTGGCCAGTCGTCTCGCGGAAGGCCTCGATGAAATAGCTGCGCGACAGGCCACAGGCCTCGGCCACGGCCTGGGCGCTCTGGTCCCCATCCACGCGCATCGACAGCATCTCCTTGGCGCGCGCTTCCTGACGGGGTGACAGCCGGCGGCGCGCACGCGTGCCGGCCGGCTGCGAGGCGCCCGCGCGCAAGAGGAGCTGGGCGGCCATCGCCGCCGTGACCTGCTCGACGAACAGGCCGCATCCCGGCTGCGGCCGACCGAGCGCGGGCAGCAGCGCCAGCGCCAGATGGTGCAGCACCGCGTCATGGGCGCCCACCGGCGAGGCCGCCAGCAGTTCGCCCAGAGCCAGGGGCCGCTCCGTGGTCTGGCGCAGCACGGCCTGCGGAAACTCCACCAGCAGGAAGTCGAAACCCGTCTTCATGTCGGCGCGGTAACGCTCGCCGAAGTCGCGCAGATAGATCGCGCCGCAGCCGAAGTCGTGCGTGCTGGCGTGCCGCGCGTGCACGATGCGCCGGCGATGCCCCGGGGCGAGCGAAATGCCCAGCAGCAGGCCCCTGTCCGAGGGCGCAGTCTCCACCGGCCCCAGCTCGGTCATCGTCACGGCCTTGCGATAGACACGGACGCCACCCGCGTCGAGCTCGTCATCGTGCACCAGCGTGCTGGCGGTGCAGCCGAGCGCATCGCGCGGCGCCATCGTCGAAGGCGAAGGGGTGAGGTGCATGGGATCTCCGCAGTGGCCCGACATCATCCACGCTTTCGCGCAACGCGCAGGCGGCGGGCCGGCGGTGCAGGCTCGGGCAACGCGCCCAGGCCCACAAGATAAGCGCAGAACATGTCGGCCATGGCCGCCGCATAAGCCTCGATCTCGGCCGGCTTGCGGGGCTTGTCGGAGAAGGCCTTGCCCACGCCGCTCAGCGTGTCCAGGATCAGGTCGCCGGCGCGGCTGCGCGTGGGGCCGGCGGCCTCGGGCAGCACCGTTTTGAGGAAGACGCGGAAGGCCCGCGCGCTGGTCGCCCGTGCTTCGCCGGCCTCAGGCGCATCGCGGTACATCGGGGCGGCATCGGCCAGCGCGGTGCGCACCTCGGCCTCCTCGCATTCGGAGCGGATGAAAGCCTGCACCAGCCGCCGCAGCCGCGCGAGCGGGGGCAAGGCCTCGTCCTCCAGGATGCCGCGCATCAGCGTGGTGGTGCGCTGCCATTCGTCGCTCTGAAGCCGGAACAGGATCGCCGCCTTGTTGGGAAAGTACTGGTAGAGCGAACCGACGCTGACACCCGCCTTCTCCGCCACACGGGCCGTGGTGAAGCGCTGCGCGCCTTCCTGGGCCAGAACCTGAACAGCCGCTTCGAGCACCGCCGCCACGAGGTTGGCGGAGCGGGCCTGCTGGGGCTCCTTTCTCGAGGACAGAGGTGCGCTGCGACGTGGGCTCATGGCGGGGGCTGCGAATGCGAATGGAAAACCTGACGAACTCGTCGCATTATCGGCGCATGACTTCAAGACCTTCTCCAACGACTTCTTCCGCGCCGATGCCGCTGCCCTTCTGGTGGCTGGTCGGCGTGCTCTTCGTGGCCTGCCTGTGCGTGGGCATGACGCTGCCGACGGTGCCGCTCTTCGTGGCAGGCACGCTGGGCCTGGGCAATGCCTGGGCCGGGCTGGCGGTGGGCATCGCCTTCCTGGCCACCATCCTCAGCCGCGGCTTCGCCGGCACGCTCACCGACCGGCAGGGTGCCAAGGTGGCGACGGTGCGCGGCCTGTTCTGCTACATCGCCGGCGCGGTGGTCTGCCTGGCGGCCGGCCTGCCGGGCCTGCGCGCCATCGCGGCGTACGAGGTGCTGCTGATCGGGCGCCTGCTCCTCGGCGTGGGCGAAAGCCTGGTGGCCGTGGGCACCATCACCTGGTGCATCGGACTGGTGGGGCCGGCCCGCTCGGGCCAGGTGCTGGCGTGGATCGGCGCCGCCATCTACGGCGCGCTGGCCGTCGGAGGGCCGCTGGGCATCGCGCTGTACGACCGACTGGGTCTGGCCGGTGCGATGGCTGTGGCCACCGGCTTGCCGGCGCTGGCGCTGCTGGCCGTGGCACGGCTCGACGGCATGCCCGTGATGGCGGCCGCCCAACGACCTTCGATCTGGCGCGTGGTCGGCCGCATCGCGCCGCAGGGCGCCATCGTGTGCCTGCAGGGCATCGGCTTCGCGGCCATCGGCGCCTTCTTCGCGCTGCATTTCCGGGCCCAAGGCTGGGCGCATGCGGGCCTGGGCCTCACGGCCTTCGGCGCCGGCTTCGTGCTGGTGCGGCTGCTGTTCGGCGGCCTGCCCGACCGCATCGGCGGGCTGCCGGTGGCTGCCGCCTCACTGGCGGTGGAGGCGCTGGGCCAGGCGCTGCTGTGGAGCGCAACCACGCCCAATGCGGCGCTGGCGGGTGCCTTCATGACCGGCCTGGGCTGCTCGATGGTGTTCCCGGCCATGGGCCGCGACGTGGTGCACCGCGTGGCCCCGCCGCTGCGCGGCACGGCCATGGGCGCCTTCTCGGCCTTCCAGGACTTGGCCTATGGCCTGACCGGGCCGCTGGCCGGGCTGCTGGCCGACTGGGCGGGCTACCGCGGCGTGTTCCTCGTCGGCACCGTCGCGGCAGCGCTGGGACTGGCCATTGCGCTGGGGCTGTGGATCGCAACGCGCCGGCCCGCCCTGACGTCCCATTGAAACGACAACGGCCGGCAGACGGCGATGAAGCCACCTGCCGGCCGCAAGGCCGAGCACGTCATGTCAGTTTTCCGCGGCGCTGCGTGCCACCCACGCCGCATAAAACTGGCGCGACGCCAATGATCAAATGGCCGCGGAGCAGGCCACGCGCGGGCACCCGAGGAACTGGCTTCGCCAGGCCTCTGGGTGCGCCCCCCTCCAAGCCGAAGGCGCCAGAGAGGGGGGAGCCGCGAAGCGGCATGGGGGGTGCTTTTTATTTTCAAGCCAGCGTGTACGCCGTCTTCACGATGGTGAAGAACTCCTGCGCATAGCGCCCCTGCTCACGCGGCCCGTAGCTGCTGCCCTTGCGCCCGCCGAAGGGCACGTGGTAGTCCACGCCCGCGGTGGGCAGGTTGACCATCACCATGCCGGCCTGGCTGTGGCGCTTGAAGTGCGTGGCGTACTTCAGGCTGGTGGTGGCGATCCCGGCCGACAGGCCGAACTCGGTGTCGTTGGCGGTGGCCAGCGCCTCGTCGTAGTCCTTCACGCGGATCACGCTGGCCACGGGGCCGAAGATCTCCTCGCGGTTGATGCGCATGGTCTTGCCGCTGTCGCTGAACAGCGCCGGCGCCATGTAGAAGCCTTCGGTGCCGAGGGCGAGCCGCTCGCCGCCCACCGCCAGCATGGCGCCCTCGGCCTTGCCGATCTCGACATAGCCCAGGTCCTGCTCCAGCTGCGACTGGCTGGAGACGGGGCCGATGTCGGTGCCCTGCGCCAGCGCATCGCCCACCTTGATCTTCGCCATGCGGGCCTTCATGGCCTCGATGAAGCGCGGGTAGATGCCCTCGGTCACGATCAGCCGGCTCGACGCGGTGCAGCGCTGGCCGGTGGAATAGAAGGCGCTCTGCACGCACAGCTCGACGGCCTGGTCCAGGTTGGCATCGTCCAGCACCACCTGCGGGTTCTTGCCGCCCATCTCCAGCTGCACCTTCTTTCCGCTCTTGGCGCATTCCAGCGCGATGCCGCGGCCCACGCCCACCGAGCCGGTGAAGCTGATCGCGTGGATGCCGGGATGCTGCACCAGCGCATTGCCGATGACGCTGCCACGGCCCATCACCAGGTTGAACACGCCGGCCGGAATGCCCGAGCGATGGATGATCTCGGCCAGTGCCCAGCTGCTGCCCGGCACCAGGTCGGCCGGCTTGAGCACCACGCAGTTGCCGAAGGCCAGGGCCGGCGCGATCTTCCACGCCGGAATGGCGATGGGGAAGTTCCACGGCGTGATCAGGCCCACCACGCCCACCGGCTCGCGCGTGATCTCCACGCCGATGCCGGGGCGCACCGAAGGCACGGTCTCGCCCGACAGGCGCAGGCACTCGCCGGCGAAGAACTTGAAGATCTGGCCGGCGCGGGTGACCTCGCCGATGCCTTCGGCGCGGGTCTTGCCCTCTTCGCGCGCCAGCAACGCGCCAAGCTCTTCCTTGCGGGCCAGGATCTCGGTGCCGATCTTGTCCAGCGCATCGCTGCGCGCCTGCACCGAGCCCGTGGACCAGGCCGGGAAGGCTGCGGTCGCGGCCGCCACGGCGGCATCGACGTGCGAGGCATCGCCCTGCGTGTACTGGCCGATCACGTCCGCCAGGTTGCTGGGGTTGAGGTTGGGGCTGTAGCTGGCACCGGCCAGCCATTCACCGTTGATGAGGTTGTTGAATTCGCTCATGGGGATGCTCCTTGTCGAATGACGGGTTGGCTCAGCGCACCATGGCCGGGCGCTTGTTGTCGAACTTCCAGCCGGGGATCAGGTACTGCATGGCGATCGCGTCGTCGCGCGCGCCCAGGCCATGCTGCTGATACAGCGCGTTGGCACGCTGCAGCGCGGCCCGGTCCACGGTGACGCCCAGGCCCGGGACCGTGGGCACCTCGACGAAGCCGCCACGGATCTGCAACGGGTTCTGCGTGAGGAATTGACCGTCCTGCCAGATCCAGTGCGTGTCGATGGCCGTGACCTTGCCGGGCACAGCTGCCGCCACATGCGTGAACATGGCCAGCGAGATGTCGAAGTGGTTGTTGGAATGCGAGCCCCAGGTCAGGCCCCAGTCGCGGCAGGTCTGGCCCACGCGCACGCTGCCGGCCATGGTCCAGAAATGCGGGTCGGCCAGCGGAATGTCCACCGACTGCAGCGACAGCGCATGCACCATCTGCCGCCAGTCGGTGGCGATCATGTTGGTGGCGGTGGGAAGGCCGGTGGCGCGGCGGAACTCGGCCATCACCTCGCGGCCGCTGAAGCCGCCTTCGGCGCCGCACGGATCTTCGGCATAGGCCAGCACGCCGCGCATGTCGCGCATCAGGCGGATGGCGTCCTTGAGCAGCCAGCCGCCGTTGGGATCGAGCGTGACGCGGGCCTCGGGAAAGCGCTTGGCCAGTGCCGTGACGGCCTCGATTTCCTGCTCGCCGGCCAGCACGCCGCCCTTGAGCTTGAAGTCGTTGAAGCCGTAGCGCGCGTGCGCAGCCTCGGCCTGGCGCACGGTGGCCTCGGGCGTCATGGCGGTCATGTGGCGCACCTGGGCCCAGTCGTCGCTGGCGCTGGTGTCCTCGCCGGGCTTCACGTAGGGCAGATCGGTCTTGTCGGAAGGGCCGACGAAGAAGAGGTAACCCAGCATCTCCACCCGCTCGCGCTGCTGGCCTTCGCCCAGCAGGGCCGCCACGGGCACGCCCAGGTGCTGGCCGAGCAGGTCGAGCAGCGCCGACTCGATGGCCGTAACCGCATGCACGCCGATGCGCAGGTCGAAGGTCTGCAGGCCGCGGCCGCCCGGGTCGCGGCCGGCCAGCGCCTGTTGCACATGCTGCAGCAGTTGCAGGCGCTGGCCGATGGACTGGCCGACGAGCTGCGGGCGGCTGTCCTCGAGGGCCTGCCGGATGCCCTCGCCGCCGGGCACTTCGCCCACGCCGGTGCGGCCGGCGCTGTCGTGCACCAGCAGCACGTTGCGGGTGAAGAAGGGCGCGTGGGCACCGCTGAGGTTCATCAGCATGCCGTCGCGGCCGGCGACCGGGATGACTTCGATGTCGGTGATGGTGGGCGTGTGGCTCATGATCGACGCAGAGGGATGGGAAAAGCGGCCCGCGCTCATCGCGCGGCCGCTTCGATGGCCGGTCAGCTGCGAGGCGCCAGCCGCCTCGGAGTGTGCCGGCAATGCAGCGCCTGGCTTACTGCGGGCCCAGCTTGGCGATCAGTGCCTCCAGCGCAGCGTATTCGTCGGCCCTGAGGTCGGTCAGCGGCGTGCGCACCGGGCCGGCGTCGTGGCCGACGATCTTGGCACCGGCCTTGACGATGCTCACCGCATAGCCCTGGCCCTTGTTGCGGATGGCCAGGTAGGGCATGAAGAAGTCCTTCAGCAGGCGATGCTGCGTCGCCATGTCGTCGTCGCGCACGGCTTCGTAGAACTGCATCGCCGTCCTGGGGATGAAGTTGAAGACGGCCGACGAATACACCGGCGTGCCCAGCGCCTTGTAGGCGGCGGCATAGACCTCGGCCGTGGGCAGGCCGCCCAGGTAGGCGAAGCGGTCGCCCATGGTCAGGAAGATGGAGCTCATCAGCTCGATGTCGCCGATGCCGTCCTTGAAGCCGATCAGGTTGGGATTGCGCTCGGCCAGCTTGGCCAGCGTCTCGGGCATCAACTTGGCCTGGCCGCGGTTGTAGACGATGACGCCGAACTTGACGCTCTTGCACACGGCCTCGACATGGGCGGCCAGGCCTTCCTGGCCGGCTTCGGTCAGGTAGTGCGGCAGCAGCAGGATGCCGTGGGCGCCGGCCCGCTCGGCAGCCTGGGCGCACTGGATGGCGAAGCGGGTGGGGCCGCCGGCGCCGGCAATGATCGGCACCTTGCCGCGGCAGGTGTCGACCGCGGTCTTGATGATCTCGGGATATTCGTCGGCGGTGAGCGAAAAGAACTCGCCCGTGCCGCCCGCGGCGAACAGCGCGCTGGCGCCATACGGGGCCAGCCATTCGAGGCGCTCGATATAGCCCTTCTTGTCGAAGTTGCCCTCGGCGTCGAAGTCCGTCAGCGGGAAGGACAGCAGGCCGGAGCCCATGATGGTCTTGAGATCTTGCGGGTTCATCTGCAGGTTTCCTGGAAGCGTTTGTTGAAAGAAGAAGAAGAAAAAGAAGGGAAGCGCTCAGTCGAGCTTGATGCCGGCCTGCCGCACCACGGTGGCCCAGCGGGCGCGTTCCTTGTCGAAGAACTGCTCTTCCTGGGCGCCGGTCATGGTCACGACCTCGGCGCCCTGCCCTGCGAGGCGCGAGCGCACTTCGGCAGCGCGGATGGCAGCGATGAATTCGCGGTTGAGCCGCTGCACGATGGCGTCGGGCGTGCCGCGCGGCGCCTTGACGCCCTGCCAGGTGCCCGACTCGAAACCGGGCACGCCCTGCTCGGCGATGGTGGGCACGTCGCCCACCAGGGGCATGCGCGTGGGTTTGGAGACGCCCAGCAGCTTGAGCTTGCCGCTCTGCACATGCGGCAGCGTGGCGAGCATGCCGTTCATGAGCACCTGCGTCTGGCCGCCCACGGTGTCCTGAATGGCCTGCACGCCGCCCTTGTAGGGCACATAGGTCCAGCGGGCGCCGCTGGCGCGCTCCAGCGCCACGCCGGCCAGGTGCGGCGCGCTGCCGGTGGCGGTGACGGCGAAGTTCAGGTCGCTGGTCTTCGACAGCGCCACCAGTTCCTGCAGCGTATTGGCCTTGACCGAGGGATGAACCACCAGCAGGTGCGGCGAATAGGCCAGCATGGTGACGCCACGCAGATCCTTGGAGGGGTCAAAAGGCAGCCTGGTGTAGACCGACGGGCTGATGGCGAGCGCGCCCACGTCGCAGAGCAGCACCGTGTAGCCGTCCGGCGCAGCCTTGGCGACCATGTCCGCGCCCAGGTTGCCATTGGCGCCGGGCTTGTTGTCCACGATCACGCTCTGGCCCAGCGCCTGCGACAGCGGCTGGCTGATGGCCCGGGCGATGATGTCGGAGGAACCGCCCGGCGGATAGGGCACGACGATGCGGATCGGCTTGGACGGCCAGGTGTCCGCGGCGCGGACGGCGCCCGAGGCCACGAGTGCAACACCTGAGGCACCACTGACGAACTGGCGGCGGTTGAGGGTCATGTCTGTCTCCAACTTGGTTTAAACGCGTGGCGGCTTGGATGAAGAGTCGTTGCTGGCCGTCTTGTTGTCAGTCATCGTACAACTAAGTGCGCGCTTTTTCGAGGGCGAAGACCCCACTCCGTGCTCAGGTTGTGGCGGCGGAAGCCTGGCGCTGCGCCGCCTCTTCGCGCGCGCGGCGCAGGCGCTCGCGACTGTTGGTCAGGTGGATGCGCATGGCGGCGCGCGCGGCATCGGCATCGCCGCGGGCGATGGCCGAGAAGATCTCCTCGTGCTCGCGGTTCACGCGCTCCAGGTATTCGCCGCGGTGCGCCTGGTTGCGGATCGCGCTGACGCGCGTGCGCGGGATGATGTTGGTGCCCAGGTGGCCCAGTATCTCGGCGAAATAGGGGTTGCCGGTGGCCTGCGCGATGGCGAGGTGGAAGCGGAAGTCCGGCGAGATGGAATCGCCCGCGTCGCCTGCGTCCTGCTCGAAGGCATCCAGCGCCTCGCGCATCGCCTGGAGATGGGCCCCGGAGTGGCGTTGGGCGGCCAGGCCGGCCGACTCGGTCTCCAGGCTGATGCGCAGCTCCAGCACCGCCATCACATCGACCGCCGTGGGAATCTCGGACGCATCCAGGCTGAACATGCCGGCCGCCCGCGGCGGCAGCACGAAGGTGCCGATGCCATGGCGCGTCTCGACCAGCCCGGCCGCCTGCAGCCGGGACAGTGCCTCGCGCACCACGGTGCGGCTCACGCCGTAGGTCTGCATGATGGCGGACTCGGTGGGCAGCTTGTCGCCCGGGCGGATCTGGCCGGCCCGGATGCGCTCACCCAGGTCGTCCACCAGGCCATGCGCCAGGCCACGCGCGCGACGCTGCGGCAAGGCCCGTACCGCCTGGTTCTCGGCAGGGATCGCGGGCATGGCGGGGGCGGTCGGACGGGGCATGAAGGTCATCATAAAACGGTCGTCAGTTGTACGACAACCTAGGACTCTCTATCCTTCCGGCCGGCGCCGGCACGTACGGCCGCCGCAAGCCCCGCAGTTTGTGGCATGGTCGCGCCCACACCCAGCCCCCTCTGCCTGCCTGTCCATGAGTTCTCCGCGCAAGCGCGCTGCCACCATCCGCGATGTCGCCCTGGCGGCGAAGGTCTCCACCGCCACGGTCTCCAAGTTCGTCAACGGCGGCCAGCGCTTCACCGCCGAGGTCGAGGCCCGCATCACGCAGGCCGTGCGCGAGCTGGGCTATTCGCTCAACCCGATGGCCCGCGGCATGATCACCGGCCGCACCGGCAACGTCGGCGTGGTGATCCTGGACATCCGCAACCCCTACTTCACCAGCCTCGTCAGCGGCGCCGCGCGGGTGGCGGCCGCCGGCGGGCTCAACCTGATCATTGCCGACGCGGCCGAAAGCACCTCGCCCGAACTGGGCGTCCTGCAGTCGCTGTGTCGACGGGTGGATGGGCTGGTGGTCAGCGCCCGTCTGCCGGCCGCGGCCATCCAGGGCGTGCTGGACAGCGGCACGCCGGTCGTCTTCTTCGGTCGCCCCTCGCCCTATCCACACCACGCCAGCGTGGGTTGCGACAGCCATCAGGCCGGGCTGATGCTCGGCCGTCATCTGCGGGACCTCGGCCATCGCCGCATCACCTATCTGGGGTTTTCGGGCGCGCGCTGGAGTGCGGACCGCGAACGCGGGCTGCGCGAGGCCTTCCAGGGCGTCAAGGCAAGCGTGCGCACGGTGGATGCGTCGGCGCCGTCGACCGAGGAAGGCGAACGCCTCGCCTCCAGCCTGCTGCTGTCGCCCGACCGCGGCGACGCCATCGTGGCCTACAACGACCTGCTGGCCATGGGCCTGCTGCTTGAGGCCCAGTCGCTGGGCATTGCCGTGCCGGACGAGGTGTCCGTCGCGGCCTTCGACAACATCGCCTACGGCCGCCTGGTGAGCCCGGCCCTGACCAGCGTGGACATGATGGGCGAGGCGACGGGCGAACTCGCCATGCGCCGGCTGATCGCCGCCATCCAAGGCGAGGATGTTGCAGCGCAGGAAAACGTTATACCTCCGCGACTCGTCGCACGGAATTCCACGCGCAGTCTCATCAAGGGTAAGCACCTAGCGCGCTGAACTTGACGCCGGAGCGGGTGGTGCGCACCATCGCGGCCAGCCCTTCGCGGCTTTTTTCGAGCCGCGAAGTTAAACGTTTACCTTGATGCAGCATTTTGCATCGCGTCGATCACAGGCCGCCGATTCCATGACCGCCCCTTCCTTCTCCAGTCCCGCCCGTCGCCTGCAGCGGCTGCTGCTCACCGGCGCGGCCGGCGGTCTTGGCCAGGTGCTGCGGGAACGGCTGGTGCCCTTTGCCGAGCAGTTGCGCGTCTCGGACATCGCGCCGCTGGGCGCAGCGCGGGGCGCGCACGAAGAGATCGTGCATTGCGACCTGGCCGAGAAAGCGGCCGTGCACGCGCTGCTGGCGGGCTGCGATGCCGTGGTCCATCTGGGCGGCATCTCGGTGGAGCGGCCCTTCGAACAGATCCTCGAAGCCAACATCAAGGGCATCTACAACGTCTACGAGGCCGCGCGCCGCCAGGGCGTGGGCCGCATCGTGTTCGCCAGTTCCAACCATGTGATCGGCTTCTACAAGCAGACCGAGCACATCGACGCCACGGCGATGCGCCGGCCCGACGGCTACTACGGCCTGTCCAAGTCCTTTGGCGAGGACATGGCCCAGTTCTACTGGGACCGGTACGGCATCCAGACGGTGAGCATCCGCATCGGCTCCTCCTTCCCGGCCCCCGCCAACCGCCGCATGATGAGCACCTGGCTCAGCTACGACGACCTGACGCGGCTGGTGGAGCGGTCGCTGTTCACGCCCGACGTCGGCCACACGGTGGTCTTCGGCGCCTCGGCCAACCGCGAGGTGTGGTGGGACAACCGCGCCGCCGCTCACCTGGGCTGGGTGCCGCAGGACGATTCCGAGGTCTTCCGCGCGCAGGTCGAGACCCAGCCGCCGGTGGCGGCCGACGACCCCAACGCCATCTACCAGGGCGGTGCCTTCACCGCCCAGGGCCCCTTCGGAGACTGAGACCGTGCAGGCATCCCGAGCCGAACTCGTCGTCGACGCGCGCCATGGCACCGGCGAGAGCCCGGTGTGGCATGAGGCCGAGCAGGCGCTGTACTGGGTGGACATCCCGGGCCGCACGCTCAACCGCTGGGCGGCGGCCGAGGGCCACCGCCAGTGGGCCACGCCGCAGATGCCCGCCTGCATCGCCGCCGCGGCGGGCCGACCTGGCCAATGGCTGACCGGCATGGAAGATGGCGTCCACACGCTCACCCTGGGTGCGGAAGACCAGGCACAGGTCACTACGCTGGCGCCTGTGCAGCATGCCCGCGCCGGCATGCGCTTCAACGACGGCCGCTGCGACCGCCAGGGCCGCTTCTGGGCGGGCACCATGCTCATGGACATGGGCGCCGCCGCCCGGGTCGGCGTGCTCTACCGGCTGGACGGCACCACGCTGCAGCCGATGCTGGACGACCTGATTACGCCCAACGGCCTGGCCTTCAGTCCAGACGGTCGCACGATGTACCTGTCGGATTCACATCCCGAGGTGCAGGCCATCTGGGCCTTCGACTACGACCCCGACACGGGCACGCCGTCAAACCGCCGACTCTTCGTCGACATGAAGCCGCTGCCTGGCCGACCGGACGGAGCCGCCATCGACATCGACGGCGGCTACTGGATCTGCGGCAACGATGCCGGTCTGGTACACCGCTTCACGCCCGACGGCCGGCTAGACCGTTCGCTCGAAGTGCTCGTGAAGAAGCCCGCCATGTGCGCATTCGGCGGCGCCGCGCTCGACACCCTCTTCGTCACCTCGATCCGGCCGGCTGGCGACCTGTCGGATCAACCCCTGGCTGGCGGCGTCTTCGCGCTGCAGCCGGGCACGCAGGGCCTGCCCGAGCCGGCCTGGCAACCCTGAAGTTCCAAGAAGACCGCCACACCCCCCAGGATCCACCCGAGGAAGACAACATGAAGACCCTTCGTATCAAGACCGCTCTGCTCGCCCTGGCCGCCAGTGCTGCGACGCTGGCGGCGCAGGCGACCGAGTTCCGCTCGGCCGATATCCACCCCGACGACTACCCCACCGTCACGGCGGTCAAGTTCATGGGCGAGCGGCTCAAGCAGTTGTCGGGTGGCAAGCACAGCATCAAGGTGTTCAACAACAGCGCGCTCGGCAGCGAGAAGGACACCATCGAGCAGACCAAGATCGGCGCGCTGCAGATGGTGCGCGTGAACATCGCGCCGATGAACAACATCTGCCCCGAGACGCAGGTGCCGACCATGCCCTTCCTGTTCCGCTCCACCGACCACCTGCACAAGGTGCTGGACGGCCCGATCGGCGAGGACATCCTCAAGAGCTGCGAGAAGCAGGGCTTCATCGGACTGGCCTTCTACGACAGCGGCGCCCGCTCGATCTACACCGCCAAGAAGCCGGTGCGCGGCCTGGCCGATGTGAAGGGGCTGAAGATCCGCGTTCAGCAATCCGACCTGTGGGTGGCGCTGGTCGAGGCCATGGGCGGCAATGCCACGCCCATGCCCTTCGGCGAGGTCTACACGGCGCTCAAGACCGGGCTCGTGGATGCGGCCGAGAACAACTATCCGTCGTACGAGAGCTCGCGCCACTTCGAGGTGGCCAAGTACTTCGCCAAGACCGAGCACTCGATGGCGCCGGAGATGCTGCTCTTCTCCAAGCGTGCCTGGGACCGCCTCTCGCCCGAGGAGCAGGGCTGGATCCGCCAGGCCGCGAAGGAGTCGGTGCCCTACATGCGCAAGCAGTGGGCCGAGCGCGAGGCCAAGTCGCTGGCCGCCGTGAAGGCCGGCGGCGCCGAGATCATCGAGATCGACAAGAAGCCCTTTGAGGCCGCCATGAAGCCCGTCTACGACAAGTTCATCACCGACGCGCGGCTGAAGGACCTGGTCAAGCGGGTGCAGGACACGCAGTAAGCCGCAGCGGGGGTTGGGCACCTTCCCCCTCTGGGGGAAGGCAGGGATGGGAGCCAGCGGCGCATCGAACGCTTCTGCCTTGCTACCGCCGCCGGCCCCCACCCCTGCCCTCCTCCAGCGGGGGAGGGAGAAAGAGAGAAACCCCATGTACTCCCGCTTCTGCCGCGCCCTCGCGCGCGCCTGCATGGTGCTGGGCATCGTCGGCCTCGTCGCAGTGATCTGCGCCGTGAGCTGGCAGGTGTTCGGGCGCTACATCCTCAACAGCACGCCCACCTGGGCCGAGAGCCTGGCGCTGCTCATGGTGCTCTACGTCACCATGTTCGGCGTGGCCGTGGGCGTGCGCGACGCCGGCCACATCGGGCTGGAATCGCTGCTCGTGCTGGCACCACCCCGGCTTCGACTCAAGCTGGAGATGCTGATCCACGCGCTGGTCGGCCTGTTCGGCGCCGCCATGGCCTGGAACTGCGCCTACCTGGCCGAGTCGGTGTGGAGCTACCGGCTGCCCACGCTCTTCATCTCCGAAGGCTGGAAGTACGTGCCGCCCAGCTTTGCCGGCGTGCTGATCGTGCTGTTCTCCATCGAGCACATCCTGGCGCTGGCCCAGGGCCGCGAACTGGAGCCGTCGTGGACCTGATGCCCATGCGCTGCCGCCGGCCCCTTTTCATCACGCGCCCCCCGCACATTCCTCGTCCTGCCGCGTGCCTGGAGGCCGCATGACCATCCCGCTGCTCATCCTCACCCTGTCGTTCACCGCCCTGCTGCTGCTGGGCGTGCCGGTGGCTTTCTCCATCGGCCTGTCGGCCCTGGCCACGCTGCTCTACGAGGGCCTGCCGCTCGCGGTGGGGTTCCAGCAGATGATGTCCGGCATGGGGATCTTCTCCTTCCTGGCGATCCCCTTCTTCATCTTCGCGGGCGAGCTGATGCTCTACGGCGGCATCGCCGACCGCATCGTCGACTTCGCCAAGTCGCTGGTCGGCCATGTGCGCGGCGGCCTGGGCATGAGCAACGTCGTGGCCTGCACGCTCTTCGGCGGCGTCTCGGGCTCGCCAGTGGCCGACGTGTCCGCCATGGGCGCGGTGATGATCCCGATGATGAAGAAGGAGGGCTACCACGCCGACTATGCGGTCAACGTGACCACGCATGCGGCCCTGGTCGGCGCGCTAATGCCCACCAGCCACAACCTCATCATCTATTCGCTGGCGGCGGGCGGCAAGGTGTCGATCGCGGCGCTGATCCTGGCCGCGCTGCTGCCGGCCATCATCCTCACGCTGTGCAACCTGCTGGCGGCCTATGTGGTGGCGGTGCGCCGCGGCTATCCGGCCGGCACCTTCCCGGGCTGGGCCATCGTGGCGCGCAGCTTCGCCGCGGCGCTGCCGGGGCTGTTCATCGTGGTGCTGATCCTGGGTGGCATCCTATCGGGCATCTTCACGGCCACCGAGTCCGCGGCCGTGGCGGTGCTCTATGCGCTGGCGCTGACCATCTTTCTGTACCGCACACTCAAGTGGGCGCACTTCATCAAGGCGGCCGCCAAGGCCGTGCGCACCACGGGCGTGATCCTGCTGCTGATCGGCATCTCCAGCACTTTCGGCTACCTGATCAGCCTGTATGGCGTGGCGGAGCTGACGGGGCAGATGCTGTCGAAGGTGTCGACGACGCCGTGGGTGATCTTCCTGCTGATCAACGTCATCCTGTTCCTGTTGGGCACCTTCCTGGACATGGCGGCGACGATCCTGCTGTGCACGCCCATCTTCCTGCCCATCGCCCAGCAGTACGGCATGACCTCGGTGCAGTTCGGCATCCTGATGCTGATCAACTGCGCGCTGGGGCTGAACACGCCGCCGGTGGGCACCACCCAGTTCGTGGGCTGCGCCATCGGCGGGGTATCGGTGGGCGAGGTGATGCGCACCATCTGGCCCTTCTATGGCGCGCTGATCCTGGCGCTCGGGCTGGTGACGTTCGTGCCGCAGTTCAGCTTGTGGCTCCCAAGCATGTTCATGGTCGTGAGGTAGAACGGCACCTCACATGACGGCCGCTCAGCCGCCGGCCGTGGATTCGCGCTCGACGATGCGGAAGCCGACGTCCACGACCGGCTGAGCGACCGGTTCGCCGCGCGCGCGGGCCAGGACCATCTCGGCGGCCAGGCGGCCGATCCCGGGCCCATCGACCAGCACGGTGCTCAGACTGGGCAGCAGGTGGGCGGAAAAGTCGGCGTTGCCGAAGCCGCAGATCGCCAGATCCTGCGGCACGCGCAGGCCGCGCGCATGCGCCTCGACCAGCACGCCATGCGCCAGCTGGTCGGAGCTGCAGCAGATCATGCGCAGTGCCGGATCCTGCGCCAGCAGGTCGGCCAGCGCGCGGCGGCCACGTTCCAGATTGCTGGGGGCGGTCACGCAGGCCGTGGGCACCTCGCGGCCGAAGGCGGCAATGAAGCCCTCGCGCCGCTGCATTGCGCGATGGTCGTCGGCGGTGGCGATGCCCACGCGCCGCCAGCCCCGGGCGAGGCAGAAGCCCGCCAATGCGCTGCCCACCTTGAGGTGCGAGAAGCCCACCAGCATGTCCACCGGGCGCTGCGACAGGTCCCATATCTCCACCACCGGCACACCCGCGCGGCGCAGACGCTCACGCGCCGCCTCGGACTGGATCAGGCCAGCGAAGACGATGCCATCCGGCTGGCGGCTGATCATGGTGTTGAGTACGGCCTCCTCGCGCGCGGCGTCGTAGCGGGTCTGACCCAGCAGCACCTGGTAGCCCTCCTCCGCCAGCGTCTCTGTGAGCGTCTGGACGGAAGGCAGGAACTGCGCGACCGACAGCGCCGGCACGATGCCCGCGACCATGCGACTGCGACGCGACTTGAGGCCGCCGGCCAGCAGGTTGGGGATGTAGCCCGTTGCCTCCACCGCCTGCTGCACCAGGGCAATGGTCTTGGGCGACACCAGGGCGGGATTGCTGAGGGCCCGCGAGGCCGTGATCGGCGAGACGCCTGCGGCACGTGCAACGTCGTGCAGCGTGGCGGGCTTGAGGGGCGGAGGAACACTCATGGCAGGAAGGCCCGGGAGCCTAACAGCTTCACGCCAGAAGAGACTCGCGGCCCCGGGGCGTCCGTGCCGCGGTGCGCCCCTGCCGAAGCGCGCACCCATTCGCCATGAGGGCACGTTGACAGCAGGAATGACAACGATATCATTTGATCGCCGTTCGCTTCGGTGTTCCAACACAAATGACAAGCCGGAGCTGCGCTTGGAAATGACAACGTTGTCATTTCAACTCAACCATTCAGGAGACATCATGAAGCAATTCCTTTGTGCAGCATTGGCCGGCCTGTCGCTCGCCGCGGCCGCCGCCGACGCCTGGCCCAGCAAGACCGTCACGCTGGTCGTGCCCTTCCCTCCCGGCGGCTCCACCGACCAGGTGGCCCGGGCGCTGATGCCAGTGATGAGCGAGTCGCTCAAGCAGAGCTTCATCGTGGACAACCGGGCCGGCGCCACCGGCACCATCGGCGCCACCTTCGTCAAGCGCGCGCCGGCCGATGGCAACACCTTCCTGGTCACCTCCCTCGGCCCGCTGGTCATCGTGCCGCACCTGATGAAGGGCCTGCAGTTCGATCCGCTCAAGGACTTCGATCCGGTCACCGTGGCCGTGGCCTCGCCCAACGTGCTGGTGGTGCCGGCCGCTTCGCCGCACAAGAGCGTCGCCGACGTCATCGCCTACGAGAAGGCCAATCCGGGCAAGATGACCTTCGCCTCCGCCGGCGCCGGCTCCAGCGACCACCTGACGGCAGAGCTGTTCTGGCAGCAGACCGGCACCACCGGCATCCACGTGCCCTACAAGGGCGGCGGCCCGGCCCACACCGACATCATGGGTGGCCAGGTGGATGCCTCCTTCCAGAACGTGAACGCCGTGCTGCAGTACATCAAGGCCGGCCGCATGCGCCCGCTGGCCGTGACCAGCGCCAAGCGCTCGCCGGTGCTGCCCGACGTCCCCACGCTGTCGGAGCTGGGCGTCAAGGGCGTCGAAGTGACCTCCTGGCAGGCCATCGTGGCCCCCAAGGGCCTACCGGCGGACGTTCGTGAGAAGGCCGCTGCCGCCTTCGTCGCCGCCCTCAACGACCCGCGCGTCAAGGACCAGTTCACCGGCATCGGCTTCGAGATGGTCACGAACACGCCCGCCCAGTTCGCCACCTTCATGCAGACCGAGTCCGCCCGCTGGAAGAAGGTGATCGAGACCGGAAAGATCTCGCTCGACTGAGCTCTCGCCTCGCCCTGCTCCGCTGCCCCACCGCTTCTGCCCCGCGCCCATGTCCCAAGACCGCATCACCTGGATCCGCCTGTCCTCCTGCTACCTGCCGCTGGCCACGCCCATCAGCGACGCCAAGGTGCTCACCGGACGGCAGAAGCCGATGACCGAGATCGCCATGCTCTTCGCCGAGATGGAGACGAAGGACGGGCATCGCGGGCTGGGCTTTTCGTATTCGAAGCGCGCCGGCGGTCCCGGGCAGTTCGCGCATGCGAAGGAAGTGGCGCCCGCGCTGCTGGGCGAGGACCCGAGCGACATCGCGCGCCTGTGGACCAAGCTGTGCTGGGCCGGCGCCTCGGTCGGGCGCAGCGGCATGGGCGTGCAGGCCATCGGCGCCTTCGACGTGGCGCTGTACGACCTCAAGGCGCGGCGCGCCGGGCTGTCGCTGGCCAAGCTTTTGGGTGCGCAGCGCGAGTCGGTGCGCTGCTACAACACCTCCGGCGGCTTCCTGCACACGCCCATCGACCAGCTGAAGGTGAACGCTGCCGCGTCCATCGAACGCGGCATCGGCGGCATCAAGCTCAAGGTGGGCCAGCCCGACAGCAAGATCGACATCCAGCGCGTCGAGGCCGTGCGGCAGCACCTGGGCGACCATGTGCCGATCATGGTGGATGCCAACCAGCAGTGGGACCGGCCGACGGCGCAACGCATGTGCCGCATCTTCGAGCAGTTCAACCTGGTGTGGATCGAGGAGCCGCTGGATGCCTACGACCACGAGGGTCATGCCGCGCTGGCCGCGGCCTTCGACACGCCCATCGCCACCGGCGAGATGCTCACCAGCGCGGCCGAGCACGGCGACCTGATCCGCCACCGTGCCGCCGACTACCTGATGCCCGATGCCCCGCGCGTGGGCGGCATCACGCCCTTCCTCAAGATCGCGGCCCAGGCCGAGCATGCCGGCCTGATGCTGGGGCCCCATTTCGCGATGGAACTGCATGTGCACCTGGGTGCCATCTACCCGACCGAGCCCTGGGTCGAGCACTTCGATTGGCTGGAGCCGCTGTTCAACGAACGGCTGGAGATCGCGGGCGGCCGAATGTTGGTGCCCACGCGCCCGGGCCTCGGTCTGTCGCTGAGCGAGCAGGCCCGCAGCTGGACCCGCGAGACGGCCGAAGTGGGCGAACGAGCCTGAGCGACTTGCGGCCCCATCCTTTCGACGCCGAGCCCCCGATGAGCCCCACCCGCCCGCCCCTGCGCATCGCCATGCATCCTGCCGATAACGTGGCCATCGTGGCCAACGACGGCGGGCTGCCGGCCGGCACCGTGTTCCCCGATGGCCTGACGCTGGTCGACAAAGTGCCCCAGGCCCACAAGGTGGCGCTGGTGGACATTCCCGAAGGCGGTGCCGTGCGCCGCTACGACGTAGTCATCGGCTACGCGCTCAAGCCCATCCCGCGTGGCAGCTGGGTGCACGAGCGCCTGCTGCGCATGCCCGAGGCGCGCTCGCTCGAAGGCCTGCCCATCGCGACCGTGCGGCCCGAGCCGCTTGCGCCGCTGAAGGGCTACACCTTCGAGGGCTACCGCAACGCCGACGGCTCGGTCGGCACCCGCAACATCCTCGCGATCACGCAGACCGTGCAGTGCGTGGCCGGCGTCACCGACTTCGCCGTGCAGCGCATCAAGACCGAGCTGCTGCCGCGATACCCCAACGTGGACGACGTGGTGGCGCTCGAGCATTCGTATGGCTGCGGCGTGGCCATCGACGCGCCCGACGCCGTGGTGCCCATCCGAACGCTGCGCAACATCAGCCTCAACCCTAACTTCGGCGGCGAGGTGATGGTGGTCAGCCTGGGCTGCGAAAAGCTGCAGCCCGAGCGGCTGCTGCCGCCCGGCGCCATCCCGCTGTTGGACGAACGCAGCGTGGCCGACGTCGGCACCAGCGAGGAGGCGAAGCTGGACGTTGTCTGCCTGCAGGACGAGGCGCACGTCGGCTTCATGTCCATGGTCGATTCCATCCTGCGGCAGGCCGAGGTGCACCTGGCGCGCCTGAACGCCCGCCGCCGCGAGACGGTGCCGGCCAGCGAGCTGGTGGTGGGCGTGCAGTGCGGCGGCAGCGATGCCTTCAGCGGCGTCACAGCGAACCCGGCGGTGGGCTTCTGCACCGACCTGCTGGTGCGCGCCGGCGCCACCGTGATGTTCAGCGAGGTGACCGAGGTGCGCGACGGCATCGACCAGCTCACCGCCCGCGCCGCCACGCCCGAAGTGGCGCAGGCCATGATCGACCAGATGGCCTGGTACGACGCCTATCTGCAGCGCGGCCAGGTGGACCGCAGCGCCAACACCACACCGGGCAACAAGAAGGGCGGCCTGTCCAACATCGTCGAGAAGGCGATGGGCTCCATCGTCAAGAGCGGCAGCGCGCCCATCAGTGGCGTGGTGGCGCCGGGCGAGAAGGCGCGGCAGAAGGGCCTGCTCTATGCCGCCACGCCGGCCTCGGACTTCATCTGTGGCACGCTGCAGCTGGCCGCCGGCATGAACCTGCATGTGTTCACCACCGGCCGCGGCACGCCCTACGGCCTGGCCGAGGCGCCGGTCATCAAGGTGGCCACCCGCAGCGATCTGGCGCGCCGCTGGCACGACCTGATGGATGTCAATGCGGGCCGCATCGCCGATGGCGAGGCCTGCATCGAGGACATGGGCTGGGAGCTGTTCCGACTGATGCTGGATGTGGCCTCGGGCCGCAAGAAGACCTGGGCCGAGCAGTGGAAGCTGCACAACCAGCTGGTGCTGTTCAACCCGGCGCCGGTGACCTGACCGCAGGCCTGCACCGTACAAATCCCGGGGCGGCTTGCGGGAACCCCCTCGATAGAATCGAACGCCCACGATCGCCGGTGTCCCCTTGTCCGACCGTTTCGCCGTTCTCCCCCAGTACCTCTATCCCAAGCAGGCATTGACCTCCTTCGCAGGCTGGGTGGCCGGCAAGGAGCGCGGCGCACTGACGACCTGGATCATCCGCAACTTCGTCGCCAAGTACGGCGTCGACATGAGCGAGGCGATCGAGAGCGACATCGCGCGCTACCCCAGCTTCAACGAGTTCTTCACCCGCGCCCTCAAGCCCGGCGCCCGGCCGATCGCCGACGCGCCGCTGGTCTGCCCGGTGGATGGCGCCATCAGCCAGTTCGGCCCCATCGCGGGCGACCAGATCTTCCAGGCCAAGGGCCACCGCTACACGACCACGGCCTTGATCGGCGGCGATTCCGGCTTGGCAGCACAGTTCCGGGACGGCAGCTTCGCCACGCTCTACCTGAGTCCGCGCGACTACCACCGCATCCACATGCCCTGCGACGGGCGCCTCACGCGCATGATCTATGTGCCGGGGGCGCTGTTCTCGGTCAATCCGACCACGGCGCGGGGCGTGCCGGGGCTCTTCGCCCGCAACGAGCGGGTGGTGTGCGTCTTCGAGGGCGACCACGGTCCCTTCGTGCTGGTGCTGGTGGGTGCCACCATCGTCGGCAGCATGGCGACCGTCTGGCATGGCGTGGTCAATCCACCGCGCGGCGGCGAGATCCGCGAATGGCGCTACGACGATCCGGCCCTGCGTTTCGGCAAGGGCCAGGAGATGGGGCGCTTCCTGCTGGGTTCGACGGTGGTGATGCTCTTTCCGCCGCCCGCCCTGTCGTTCAACCCGGACTGGGCGCCGGGGCGCGCAGTGCGCCTGGGTGAGCCGATGGCCGGCGCGGGTGCGCACCGATAGACTGCGGCACGACCGGCTGCACGGCCGGCCCCAGCTCCGCCACGACATACCGGGCCACCCCGGGCCCACGACGAGGAGGGTTTGCCGATGAGCTCCAAAGACCAGGCCGCCGTGCGGCAACTGCTGGCGCTGCTCGAAGCGCGTTACGCGCTGCGCGTGCTGTGGGCCCTGAGGGACGGCCATCCGCAGACCTTCCGCCTGCTGCAGGACAGCGTGGGTGGCATCACGCCCAACACCCTCAACACCCGCATCAAGGAACTGCGCGAGGCCGGCCTGCTGTGCCATGGCGGCGACGGCTACTGCCTCACCACCAGCGGGCAGGATCTGCTCAAGCGCCTGTCCGACCTGCAGGCCTTTGCCGGCCGCTGGCAGGTCGGTCTCGTCAAGAAGACACCCGCGACGCCGGCCGAGGCATCGCCCTCCGCCTAAACTCGCGCGTTTGCCCCGCCGCCCGGCCCCCGCTGCCGGTGCGGCCCGTCCATCCAAAGGAATCTCCATGCCCACCACCGCATCCGGCCTGCAGTACGAAGACACCGTCGTCGGCGAAGGCGCCGAGGCCAGCGCCGGCCAGTACGTCCATGTGCACTACACCGGCTGGCTCTACAACGATGGCCAGCAGGGCGCCAAGTTCGATTCCAGCCTGGACCGCAACGACCCCTTCGCCTTCCCGCTGGGCGCCGGCCACGTGATCAAGGGCTGGGACGAAGGCGTGGCCGGCATGAAGGTCGGTGGCAAGCGCACGCTGATCATCCCCCCGGGCCTGGGCTACGGCGCCCGTGGCGCCGGCGGCGTGATCCCGCCCAATGCCACCCTGAAGTTCGACGTCGAACTGCTCGACGCTCGCTGAGCCCCACACCCTGCGCACCCAGGCGGCCCCACGACGGCCGCCTTTTTGCTTCGGCTCAATCGCCTTCCTCGATGGCCCTGGCGGCCTTCATTGGAAATTTCTTAGCCTTTGCGCAGCATCCCCACCTTGAAAAGGGCTTTGGGGTCCCTAGCTGCTGGGCAGTTTGAACCCCAACGTTCCATCGACCATGACGGAGAACACCCCCCATTCGCCCGCCCCGGAAGGCCAGCAGCCCACGGCCGACGCCCAGAACGACGCCGTGCATGCCGAAGCCGCCACGCCCGAGCAGAACCTGGAAGCCGAACTGGCCGAGCTGAAGGCCAAGTCGGCCGAGCTGGCCGACCAGTACCTGCGCGCCCAGGCCGATGTGCAGAACGCCCGTCGCCGCGCCGACGAGGAAATCTCCAAGGCCCGCAAGTTCGCCGTGGAGTCCTTCGCCGAAAGCATGCTGCCGGTGCTCGACAGCCTGGAAGCCGGCCTGGCCATCAAGGAAGCCACTCCCGAGCAGATCCGCGAAGGCGCCGAAGCCACGCTGCGCCAGCTCAAGAGCGCACTGGAGCGCAACAAGGTGATCGAGGTGGCGCCTGCCGCCGGTACCAAATTCGACCCGCACCAGCACCAGGCCATCTCGATGGTGCCCGCCGAGCAGGAAGCCAACACCGTCGTGAGCGTGCTGCAGAAGGGCTACACCATCGCCGAGCGCGTGCTGCGGCCGGCGCTGGTGACCGTCGCGGCGCCCAAGTAATTCGACATTGCTCCACAGGAAATCCCCGGCGCATCCCTTGAATCCGGCCGGGTTATCCACAAGTTCAGCACAACAGATTCTTCAGATTCAGGAGTAACGACACATGGCCAAGATCATCGGCATCGACCTGGGCACGACCAACTCGTGCGTGGCGATCATGGAGGGCAACAACACCCGCGTGATCGAGAACTCGGAAGGCGCGCGCACCACGCCGTCCATCATTGCGTATCAGGAAGACGGCGAAGTGCTGGTCGGCGCCTCGGCCAAGCGCCAGGCGGTCACCAACCCGCGCAACACCCTCTATGCGGTCAAGCGCCTGATCGGTCGCAAGTTCGAGGAGAAGGAAGTGCAGAAGGACATCGACCTGATGCCCTATGCCATCTCCAAGGCCGACAACGGCGACGCCTGGGTGGAAGTGCGCGGCAAGAAGATGGCGCCTCCGCAGATCAGCGCCGAGGTGCTGCGCAAGATGAAGAAGACCGCCGAGGACTACCTGGGCGAGCCCGTGACCGAGGCCGTGATCACGGTGCCGGCCTACTTCAACGACAGCCAGCGCCAGGCCACCAAGGACGCAGGCCGCATCGCCGGCCTGGAAGTCAAGCGCATCATCAACGAGCCCACCGCGGCCGCGCTGGCCTTCGGCCTGGACAAGCAGGACAAGGGCGACCGCAAGATCGCCGTGTATGACCTGGGCGGCGGCACCTTCGACGTGTCGATCATCGAGATCGCCGACGTCGACGGCGAGAAGCAGTTCGAGGTGCTGTCCACCAACGGCGACACCTTCCTGGGCGGCGAAGACTTCGACCAGCGCATCATCGACTACATCATCACCGAGTTCAAAAAGGAACAGGGCGTCGATCTGTCGAAGGACGTGCTGGCCCTGCAGCGCCTGAAGGAAGCCGCCGAGAAGGCCAAGATCGAGCTGTCGAACTCCTCGCAGACCGACGTCAACCTGCCCTACATCACGGCGGACGCCACCGGCCCGAAGCACCTGAACATCAAGCTGACCCGCGCCAAGCTGGAAAGCCTGGTCGAGGACCTCGTCGAGCGCACCATCGCCCCCTGCCGCACGGCCATCAAGGACGCCGGCATCAGCGTGAACGACATCAGCGACGTGATCCTGGTGGGCGGCCAGACCCGCATGCCCAAGGTGCAGGAGAAGGTCAAGGAGTTCTTCGGCAAGGAGCCGCGCAAGGACGTCAACCCCGACGAGGCCGTGGCCGTCGGCGCCGCCATCCAGGGCCAGGTGCTCTCGGGTGACCGCAAGGACGTGCTGCTGCTGGACGTGACCCCGCTGTCGCTCGGCATCGAGACGATGGGCGGCGTGATGACCAAGATGATCACCAAGAACACCACGATCCCGACGAAGTTCGCGCAGACCTTCTCGACGGCCGACGACAACCAGCCGGCCGTGACGATCAAGGTGTTCCAGGGCGAGCGCGAGATCGCCTCCGGCAACAAGCTGCTGGGCGAATTCAACCTGGAAGGCATTCCGCCGGCACCGCGCGGCACGCCGCAGATCGAGGTGAGCTTCGACATCGACGCCAACGGCATCCTGCACGTCGGCGCCAAGGACAAGGGCACCGGCAAGGAAAACAAGATCACCATCAAGGCGAACTCGGGCCTGTCCGAGGACGAGATCCAGAAGATGGTGAAGGACGCCGAGCTGAACGCCGCCGAGGACAAGAAGAAGGTCGAACTGGTGCAGTCGCGCAACCAGGGTGAAGCCATGGTCCACAGCGTGCGCAAGTCGCTGGGCGAGCACGGCGACAAGCTGGACGCCGGCGAGAAGGACAAGATCGAGGCTGCCATCAAGGAGCTCGAGGAAGTCCTGAAGTCCGACGACAAGGACGCCATCGAAGCCAAGACCACGGCGCTGATGACCGCCAGCCAGAAGCTGGGCGAGAAGATGTACGCCGACGCGCAGGCCGCCGAAGCCGCCGCGGGTGCGGCCGGCGCGGGTAGCGCTGGCGCAGAAAATGCGAGCGCCAATCCGGCCGACGACAACGTGGTCGACGCCGAGGTCAAGGAAGTCAAGAAGGGCTGAACGCCTTGAGCTGACGCGGGGCTGGTCACCTGTCCAAGGGTGGTCCAGCCTCTTTTCGTTTTCCACCGAACCGCTTCCGCGCGAGTCCCATGGCAAGCAAACGCGACTACTACGAGGTCCTCGGCGTTCCCAAGAACGCGGGCGAGGACGAGATCAAGAAGGCCTATCGCAAGCTGGCGATGAAGTACCACCCTGACCGCAATCAGGGCGATGCCGCCACCGAGGCCGAGGCGAAGTTCAAGGAGGCTAAGGAGGCCTACGAGATGCTGTCGGACGCCGACAAGCGCGCGGCCTACGACCAGTACGGCCACGCCGGCGTCGACCCCAACATGCGCGGCGGCATGGGCGGCGGCCCGGAAGGCTTCGGCGGATTCGCCGAGGCCTTCGGCGACATCTTCGGCGACGTCTTCGGCGGCGGCGCGGGCGCCCGTCGTGGTGGCGGCCGCCAGGTGTTCCGCGGCAGCGACCTCAGCTACGCAATGGAGATCACGCTGGAAGAGGCGGCCGACGGCAAGGACGCGCAGATCCGCATTCCCAGCTGGGACGAATGCGGCACCTGCCACGGCAACGGCGCCAAGCCCGGCACCAAGCCGATCACCTGCACCACCTGCCACGGATCGGGCGCCGTTCAGATGCGCCAGGGCTTCTTCAGCGTGCAGCAGACCTGCCCGCAGTGCCGCGGCACGGGCAAGATCATTCCCGAGCCCTGCCCCACCTGCCATGGCCAGGGCAAGGTCAAGAACAACAAGACGCTGGAGGTGAAGATCCCTGCCGGCATCGACGACGGCATGCGCATCCGCAGCACCGGCAACGGCGAGCCAGGCACCAACGGCGGACCGCCCGGCGACCTGTACATCGAGATCCGGCTGAAGAAGCACGACGTCTTCGAGCGGGACGGCGACGACCTGCACTGCATGGTGTCGGTCAGCATGACCACCGCTGCGCTCGGCGGCGAGATCGAGGTGCCCACGCTGAAGGGCCCGGCCGCCATCGACATCCCCGAGGGCACACAGAGCGGCAAGCAGTTCCGCCTGCGTGGCAAGGGCATCAAGGGCGTGCGCTCCAGCTATCCGGGCGACCTGTACTGCCACATCCGCGTGGAGACGCCGGTCAAGCTCACCGAGTACCAGCGCAAGCTGCTCAAGGACCTGGACGAGTCGCTCAAGAAGGGCGGCGACAAGCACAGCCCGCAGGAGAAGGGCTGGCTGGACAAGGCCAAGGAGTTCTTCAGCTGACCCCGCGGGGAGGTGCTTCGTGCCCTCCTCTGCCACCGCTCAGGCGCTGCGCGACTCCGGTCGCCCAGCGCCTTTTTCGTGTTCCGGCCCAGCGCGCGCCGCGCCCGCAGCCGCCAGGAAGTGTTGTCGGCGGGCCACGCTCCCTTCGCTGGTTTCGCTGAGGTCCTCGGCCTACGCGCCTGTGGGCCGGCACCGACGGACGTAGGTCTTTCCCTCGATTCCTGCGGGTTTGCATGCATGGCTCCATCCAGCGGCACGTCTTTTGCGTATCAGCTGATGTGCCAGTCGGGGTGGAACTTCGGCCCGGCGTGCGGCCCGAAGAATTGGGCGGGTTTCGTCCCTTTCATCGAAGCGCGCGCCGCGCAAGGTTCTGCCGTATGCTGGAACCGCGTCTTGAGGAGTTTCCGGAGCCTGGCGGCCTGGTCATCCGCTGTGGCTCGATGTTGAATCCTGCCGACCCATTGGAGGTGTGCACCCATGGACGTCATCAGCAACTTCACCGCCCGGTACGAGCGCACGCGCGAAGAGGTCATGTCGCTGCAGGACTACCTGAACGTCTGCAAGCGCGACGCCACGGCCTACGCGACCGCCGCCGAGCGGATGCTGAAGGCCATCGGGGATCCGGAGGTGGTCGACACCCGCAACGACCCACGCCTGTCGCGGATCTTTGCGAACAAGGTCATCAAGATCTACCCGGCCTTCCGCGAGTTCTACGGCATGGAAGACGCCATCGAACAGGTGGTCTCGTACTTCCGCCACGCGGCACAGGGCCTCGAAGAAAAGAAGCAGATCCTTTACCTGCTGGGCCCGGTGGGCGGCGGCAAGAGCTCCATCGCCGAGCGGCTCAAGCAGCTGATGGAGCAGGTGCCCTTCTATGCCATCCAGGGCTCGCCGGTGAACGAGTCGCCGCTGGGCCTCTTCGATGCCGCCGAGGACGGCGAGATCCTGGAGAAGGAATACGGCATCCCCCGGCGCTACCTGCAGCGCATCCTTTCGCCCTGGGCCGTCAAGCGGCTGGAGGAGTACGGCGGCGACATCCGCCAGTTCAAGGTGGTCAAGCGCTACCCGTCGGTGCTCAAGCAGATCGCGGTGGCCAAGACCGAGCCAGGCGACGAGAACAACCAGGACATCAGCTCGCTGGTCGGCAAGGTCGACATCCGCAAACTGGAGACCTATGCGCAGGACGACCCCGACGCCTATAGCTACTCCGGCGGCCTGTGCCTGGCCAACCAGGGGCTGCTCGAATTCGTGGAAATGTTCAAGGCGCCGATCAAGGTGCTGCACCCGTTGCTGACGGCCACGCAGGAAGGCAACTTCAAGGGTACCGAAGGCTTCGGCGCCATTCCCTTCGACGGCGTGGTGCTGGCCCACAGCAACGAAAGCGAGTGGAAGGCCTTCCGCAACAACAAGAACAACGAGGCCTTCCTCGACCGCATCTACATCGTCAAGGTGCCGTACTGCCTGCGCGTCTCGGAAGAGATCCGCATCTACGACAAGCTGGTGCGCAACTCCTCGCTGGCCGCGGCGCCCTGCGCGCCCGGCACGCTGAAGATGATGGCCCAGTTCTCGGTGCTCACGCGGCTGAAGGAGCCGGAGAACTCCAACGTCTTCAGCAAGATGCAGATCTACGACGGCGAGAACCTGAAGGACACCGATCCCAAGGCCAAGTCGCTGCAGGAGTACCGCGACTACGCGGGCGTCGACGAGGGCATGAGTGGTGTCTCCACCCGCTTCGCCTTCAAGATCATCTCCAAGGTCTTCAACTTCGACAGCACCGAGGTTGCCGCCAATCCGGTGCACCTGATGTACGTGCTGGAGCAGCAGATCGAGCGCGAGCAGTTCCCGCCCGAGACCGAGCAGAAGTACATCGGCTACATCAAGGAGATGCTGGCGCCGCGCTATGCGGAGTTCATCGGCAAGGAGATCCAGACGGCCTACCTGGAGAGCTACTCCGAGTACGGCCAGAACATCTTCGACCGCTACGTGACCTATGCCGACTACTGGATCCAGGACCAGGAGTACCGCGATGTCGATACCGGCGAGGTCTTCGACCGCGCGGCCCTCAATGCCGAGCTGGAGAAGATCGAGAAGCCGGCCGGCATCTCCAATCCGAAGGACTTCCGCAACGAGATCGTCAACTTCGTGCTGCGGGCGCGGGCCAGCAACAACGGCCGCAACCCGACGTGGACCAGCTACGAGAAGCTGCGCACGGTGATCGAGAAGAAGATGTTCTCGAACACCGAGGAGCTGTTGCCGGTGATCAGCTTCAACGCCAAGAGCAGCGCCGACGAGCAGAAGAAGCACGAGGACTTCGTCACGCGCATGGTCGAGAAGGGCTACACGCCCAAGCAGGTGCGCCTGCTCTGCGAGTGGTACCTGCGCGTGCGCAAGTCGTCCTGACCAATCCTCTCCGCCACCATGGAGGTGCTGCACCTTGGCGATGTTCCAGCAGATCATTGACCGGCGCCTGTCGGGCAAGAACAAGTCGGTCGGCAACCGCGAGCGCTTCCTGCGCCGCTACCGCACGCAGATCCGCGACGCGGTGCGCAAGGCGGTCAGCGGCCGGGGCATCCGCAACCTGGAGGCGGGTGAGGACATCACGCTGCCCCGGCGCGACGTGTCCGAACCCACCTTCGGCCACGCGCAGGGCGGCAACCGCGAGTACGTGCATCCGGGCAACCAGGAGTACGTGCGCGGCGACCGCATCGAGCGGCCCAAGGGCCAGGGCGGCAGCGGCTCGGGCAGTGGCCAGGCCAGCGACAGCGGCGAAGGCGAGGACGATTTCGTCTTCCGCCTCACGCGCGAGGAGTTCATGCAGGTCTTCTTCGAGGACCTCGCCCTGCCCCACCTGATCCGCACGCAACTGGCCGAGGTGCCCGAGTGGAAGAGCCACCGCGCGGGCTTTACCAGCGACGGCACGCCCAACAACCTGCATGTGGTGCGCTCCATGCGTGGCGCACTGGCGCGGCGCATCGCGCTGGGTGGGCAGGACCGCAAGGACATCCGGGCGCTTGAAGCGCGCATCGCCGACCTGGCGCGCGAGCCTGAGCCCGATGCGGAGTTGATGAAGTCGCTGCAGGACGAGCTGGACGGCATCCGCCGCCGCGCGCGTCATGTGCCCTACATCGACCCCATCGACCTGCGCTACCGCAGCCGGGTGCGCACACCGGTGCCGAGCGCCAAGGCCGTGATGTTCTGCCTCATGGACATCTCCGGCTCCATGGACGAGGCGCGCAAGGACATGTCCAAGCGCTTCTTCATGCTGCTGTATCTGTTCCTCACCAAGCACTACGAGAAGATCGAACTCGTCTTCATCCGCCACCACACGCAGGCGCAGGAAGTGAGCGAGGACGACTTCTTCCATGCGACGGAGACCGGCGGCACCGTGGTCTCCAGTGCGCTGGTGCTGATGCGCGACATCATCCGCGCCCGCTACCCGAGCAGCGAATGGAACATCTACGGCGCGCAGGCCAGCGACGGCGACAACTGGCACCAGGACAGCGGCCGATGCCGCGAGTTGCTGGCCGATGCCATCCTGCCGCTGGTGCGCTACTACGCCTATGTGCAGGTGGCCGAGGCCGAGCAGAATCTGTGGCAGGAATACACGCAACTCGAAGACCGCTTCGGCCACTTCGCGATGCGCAAGGTGTCGAGCGCGCAGGACATCTACCCGGTGTTCCGCGAGCTGTTCAAGAAGGAAGGCGCGGCAGCCGCCGCCTAAGTGGGAATGAACCCGCCAGGAGCCAAGGACACGATGACCCCGTCCCGCCTGCCCCCCGTCTTCGAGCGCGCGCCCGAGCGCCTGCCCAGCCCGTCCGACTGGACCTTCGAGCTCATCGAGACCTACCACGACGAGATCGCCAGAACGGCGCGCGCCTTCGGCCTGGACACCTACCCGAACCAGCTGGAGATCATCTCGGCCGAGCAGATGATGGACGCCTACGCCAGCGTGGGCATGCCGGTGCTCTACCGCCACTGGTCCTACGGCAAGCAGTTCATCGCCACCGAAAAGAACTACCGCCGCGGCCACATGGGCCTGGCCTACGAGATCGTCATCAACTCCGACCCATGCATCTCCTACCTGATGGAGGAGAACACGATGGCCATGCAGTCGCTGGTGATCGCCCACGCGGCCTACGGCCACAACAGCTTCTTCAAGGGCAACTACCTCTTCCGCATGTGGACGGATGCCTCGTCCATCATCGACTACTTGGTCTACGCCAAGAACTACATTGCCGAGTGCGAGGAACGCCATGGCGTGGAGGCGGTGGAAGACTTGCTCGACTCCTGCCACGCGCTGATGAACTACGGCGTGGACCGCTATCGCCGGCCGCAGAAGCGTTCGCTGGCGCAGGAGAAGGAACGCCGCGCCGAGCGCGAGGCCTACATCCAGCGCCAGCTCAACGACCTGTGGCGCACGGTGCCACGCTCCGGTGCCGCGGCGCAGGACCCACAGGCGGCGCGCCGCTTTCCCGAGGAGCCGCAGGAGAACCTGCTGTACTTCATCGAAAAGAACGCCGCCCTGCTGGAGCCCTGGCAGCGCGAAGTGGTGCGCATCGTGCGCAAGGTGGCGCAGTACTTCTACCCGCAGCGCCAGACGCAGGTCATGAACGAGGGCTGGGCCACGTTCTGGCACTACACGCTGCTCAACACCATGTACGACCGCGGCCTGCTGGCCGACGGCTTCATGATCGAGTGGCTGAGCTCGCACACCGCCGTGGTCTACCAGCCGCCGGTGGGGCACCGCGCCTACAGCGGCATCAATCCCTACGCGTTGGGCTTCGCGATGTACAGCGACCTCAAGCGCATCTGCGAGAAGCCCACCGAGGAAGACCGGCAGTGGTTCCCCGACATCGCCGGCTCCAACTGGCTGACGACGCTGGACTACGCCATGCGCAACTTCAAGGACGAGAGCTTCGTCGGCCAGTTCCTGAGCCCGAAGGTCATGCGCGACTTCCGCTTCTTTGCGATACGCGACCATGAGGCCGATCCGGAACTGGAAGTGGCCGCCATCCACGACGAAGCCGGCTACCGGGCCCTGCGCGAATCGCTCGCGCGACAGTACGACCTGGGTAGCCGCGAGCCCGACATCCAGGTCTGGAATGTGGATCTCCGCGGCGACCGCTCACTGACGCTGCGCCACACGCAGCGCAACGGTCGGCCGCTGCATGAAGAGACGCCCGAGGTGCTCAAGCACGTCGCGCGGCTCTGGGGCTTCGACGTCCACCTGGAAAGCGTCGACGACAAGGGGCGGGTGGGGTATCGCAAGACGGTGAGCCCGAAGCGCAGCTGATCATCGTCAGCGGAAGCTGGCGAAGCAATGAGCCAGCTCATCTCTCCATTGCTTCTTGGCCGCTACATCGGCAAAGCTACCTTCAAAGCTGTTGGCGGCGAGTTGCCAGGCCTGCTTCGCGTCCAAGCCCGTGGCCGCGAAGGTCTGCAAGAAGTTCTCGTTCATGTAGCCACCGAAGTAGGCCGGGTCGTCCGAGTTCACGGTGGCGATCAGGCCCGCGTCGAGCAACTGCCCCAGGTTGTGCTGCGACAACTGGGGGAACACGCAGAGCTTGAGGTTGGACAGCGGGCAGACCGTCAGAGGAATGCGGTCGGCGGCCAGGCGCTTCATCAGCGCCGGGTCCTTGGTGCTCTGCACGCCGTGGTCGATGCGCTCGACCTTGAGGACATCGAGCGCGCTCCACACATAGGCGGGCGGGCCTTCCTCCCCGGCATGCGCGACGAGGTGAAGGCCCAACTCGCGGCAGCGCGCGAAGACGCGGGCGAACTTCTCGGGCGGATGGCCGACCTCGCTCGAATCGAGGCCCACGCCGATGAACTGGTCCCGGAAAGGCAACGCCTGCTCCAGCGTCTCGAAGGCCGACTCCTCACTGAGATGGCGCAGGAAGCACAGGATCAGCGCCGCATCCACGCCCAGCGCCGTCTTGGCGTCCACGCACGCCCGGTGCAGGCCGCCGATCACCGTGGCCATCGACACGCCGCGCTCCGTGTGGGTCTGCGGATCGAAGAACATCTCGGCGCGGCGCACGTTGTCGGCCGCCGCGCGCTGCAGGTAGGCCCAGGCCATGTCGTAGAAATCCTGCTCAGTGAGCAGCACGCTGGCGCCGGCGTAGTAGATGTCCAGAAAGCTCTGCAGATTGGTGAAGGCATAGGCCTTGCGCAGCTCTTCCACGCTGGCATAGGGGATGGTCACGCCATTGCGCTGCGCCAGCGCGAAGATCAGTTCAGGCTCCAGCGAGCCTTCGATATGCATGTGCAGTTCGGCCTTGGGCATGATGCCCAACAACTCAGGAAGGCGCTCGGCGGGGATGGCGGCGGTATCGAAGGGCAGGCTCATGGTGGGAATGGGGTCGGCAATCGCGATGCCCAAGCATAAGCCGCGCCGTCCCCAGCGGGCACCCGCTCATTCGAAGCGTGCGAGCAGCCTCTCGGTGCAGGTGGGCTCCACGTCGTAGCCGAAATACATGTAGAGGTGTGCCTTCGGACGACCTCGTTCCATCAGCAGAAGATGCGCACCTTCGTTGCTGGTGCAGACCGTGGGCATCGGGTTGCGAACTTTTCCCTTGAACGGGCCCGTCCATGCGGCGCCGATGAAGGGCACGCCATTGATCAGATCTGACGCTGGCAATTGGTACGAATACACGTGCTCCTCGTTCAACTGATCGGTGACGCGGGACGAATCCGGTAGCGTATTGAGTACCCGCAATTTCACGCAACACCGGGGCCGTCCGCTGGAGTCAGGAAATTGGCTTTGAATCTCGTCACCCGGCGCCAGCACGCGGGTCGTGAATAGCTCGCGCTTGCCGTCAGGCAACACCTGCACAAAAGCTGGTTCCGCGCGTGCGAGGGCGGCTGTAAGCCCAAGGATGGCAAGCAGTACAAGTCGCTGCATTAGAGCCTCAATGGCCGTTGTCGGACCAGTGGGGGCGATCAACGCGATGCTTCATGACGCCATAGCTCTCACCCACTTCGTACAGATCACTTTCCGTCTTGATCGGAATGTCAGCGCCCGACGCATCCTTAACAGTCTTGTTGCGCAGACCAGAAATCGTCATGTCAATCGCTGCGCGTTCCGTGTGCCGTGTGAGCAAGGCCGGCGGATAGACGATGTCGTAGGCTGCCGCCATTGCTCGGGCTGCAGCGAGTGATGCTTCGTTCGCCCCATGATCCCATTCGATGTCCACTCCGGCCATGGAAGGTACACGATCCGGCGCAACGCTGCCTCTTGCTATTGCTGCAGCGTAGTGCATGAGATACGCACGCTCTCTCGGGCGATAGGTGGCCGAAATGCGCACGGTCCCGCCTGCAGCCTGGATGGCGCTAATGAATCTGTTCACGTTGCCTCTGAAAGGAGCTGCTAGGTCGTCGCAAGATGTGCTGGTTGGAAATCTTGAAACCCATCGAATTCCGCTCAATTCCTTTCTGCTGGTTGTGACTGCGCCGGTGTTTGTCGCTTGAGTTGCCATCGTGCTTTCCCTGATGTGCGAATTCCGAAGCGGGCATGAGCGTGCCCATCAGCATCATCGCGTGTCAGAGGCAGGAGACACCCAACGAAAAAGGCCACCCGAAGGTGGCCCCGTGATGTTTTCAGCAGCGTGCTTACTTCTTTTCGCCGCCTGGCACCTTGCCTTCGACGCCCTTGACGTAGAAGTTCACGCCCGACAGGAACTTGTCGTCAGCGGCTGCGCCGGCGGCGATGAGTTCCTTGCCGTCCTGGCCGACGATCGGGCCCTTCCAGATCTGGAAGGTGCCATCCTTCAGGCCCTTCTTGACCTCGTCGACCTTGGCCTTGATGTCGGCCGGCACGTCGTCGGCCACGGAAACCAGGTCGATCGCGCCTTCCTTCACGCCCCACCAGGTCTGGCCGGTGGTCCAGGTGCCATCCAGCACGTCCTTGGTGGCCTTGATGTAGTACGGGCCCCAGTTGATCACGGCCGAGGCCAAGTGGGCCTTGGGACCGTAGGCGGTCATGTCGCTGTCCCAGCCGAAGGCGCGCTTGCCCTTCTCTTGCGCGGTCTTGAGCACGGCCGGCGAATCGGTGTTCTGGAACAGCACGTCGGCACCGCCGTTGATCAGGGCAGTGGCAGCCTCGGTTTCCTTGGGCGGGCTGAACCATTCATTGACCCACACCACGTTGGTGGTGATCTTGGGGTTCACCGACTGGGCACCCAGCGTGAAGCTGTTGATGTTGCGCAGCACCTCGGGGATCGGCACCGAGCCCACCACGCCCAGCTTGTTCGACTTGGTCATGGCGCCAGCGATGATGCCGGCCATGTACGCGCCTTCGTAGGTGCGGCTGTCGTAGGTGCGCATGTTCTCGGCCGTCTTGTAGCCGGTGGCATGCTCGAATTTCACGTCCTTGGCGTCGCCGGCGACCTTGAGCATGGGCTCCATGTAGCCGAAGGTGGTGCCGAAGATCAGCTTCTTGCCCTGGCCCACGAAGTCGCGGAACACGCGCTCGGCATCGGCCGACTCGGGCACGCTCTCGACGAAGGTGGTCTTGATCTTGTCGCCGAATTCCTTCTCGAGCGCCTTGCGGCCGTTGTCGTGGGCGAAGGTCCAGCCGCCATCACCCACCGGGCCCACGTAGGCGAAGGCGATCTCCAGGGGTGCCGTCGAAGCCGGAGCGGGCGCGGCGGCGGTGGGCGCGGGCGCCGCGGGTGCTGCCGCAGCAGGCGCCTCTTCCTTCTTGCCGCAGCCCACCAGGGCGGCCGCAGCCGCGGCGGAGATGGCGGCGAGCTTGAGCAGCGAGCGCTTGTTCAGATCGGTCATTGTCTAAAGGTCCTTGGCAGCAAGACGTTGAGGGAGGTGAAAAAATGCAGCGCGCATTATGAGCCGGGGTAGAACGGTTTCCCGATCGAGGCCGGCATGTTGACGCGGATGAAGGCGGGGTTGCGCGAGATCAGCGCCAGCACCACGATGGTGGCCACGTAGGGCATCATGGCCAGGAACTGGCTGGGCACGTCGACGCCCACGCTCTGCAGGTGGAAGCCCAGTTGCGTCACGCCGCCAAAGAGGTAGGCGCCCAGCAGCACCCGCAGGGGCCGCCAGGTGGCGAAGGTGGTGAGCGCCAGCGCGATCCAGCCACGGCCGGCCACCATGTTCTCCACCCACAGTCCCGTGTAGACCACCGACAGGTAGGCGCCCGCCAGACCGCACAGCGCGCCGCCGGCCATGACTGCCATCAGCCGGATGCGCCGCACCGGATAGCCCAGCGCGTGCGCCGACTCGGGCGACTCGCCCACCGAGCGCAGCACCAGCCCGGCCCGCGTGCGGTACAGGAACCAGATCAGCGCGAAGGTGAGCGCCACCGCGAAGTACACCAGCGGATGGTGGCGGAACAGCGCCGGCCCGATGAAGGGAATGTCGCCCAGCACAGGGATGGCGAAGGCCATGCCGCCTGGCGCCTTGGCCTGCACGTAGTTGATGCCGACGAAGGCCGAGAAGCCCACGCCGAAGAGCGACAGCGCGAGGCCCGTGGCGTACTGGTTGGTGTTGAGCCAGATCACCAGCACGCCGAACAGGCCCGCCAGCAGCGCACCCACCGCCATGCCGGCCGCAAAGCCGATCCAGGCGTTGTGCGTGTGCACATAGGCCGCGAAGCCGCCGATGGCGGCGCACAGCATCATGCCCTCGGCGCCGAGGTTGACGATGCCGGCCTTCTCGTTGATGAGCAGACCGAGCGCGGCGATGGCCAGCACGGTGCCGGCGCTGAGCATGGCGCCCAGGAGGAGTGCGTAGCTTTCCATTCAGGCCTCCCGACGGGCCGCCCCAAGGGAGGCCTGCGCCCCCTCGGGGGGCTGCGAATACACGAAGTGATGAGCGTGGGGGTTCATGTTCAGGCCTCCTTGACTTGGGGGACGACATCCGGCGTCGATACCTGCAGCGACGAGGTGCCTGCCGCGGGCGAGACCGGCCGCGCCGCGGCCTTCACGCGCACCCGGTACGCCACCAGCGTGTCGCAGGCCAGCAGCGTGAACAGCAGCAGGCCCTGGAACACCGCCGTCAGCGACTTGGGCAGGCCCAGACGGGACTGCGCCAACTCGCCGCCGATGTAGAACATGCTCATCAGGATGGCCGAGAACACCATGCCCACCGGATGCAGCCGCCCGACGAAGGCCACGATGATGGCCGCGAAGCCGTAGCCTGCGGGCACATAGGGCGTGAGCTGCCCGATGGGGCCGGCCACTTCGAGCGCACCGGCCAGGCCGGCCGCGGCGCCCGAGGTCAGCAGCGCGATCCACACCGCACGCCGGGCCGAGAAGCCCGCGTAGCGCGCCGCCGCCGGCGCCAGCCCGCCCACCTGCTGCGCGAAGCCCAGCCGGGTGCGGAACAGGAAGACCCACAGCGCCGCCACGCCCACCAGAGCGATCACCACGCCGATGGTCACGCGCGAGCCCTTCATGAGCCGCGGGATCTGCGTCACCGACTCGAAGGTCTTGGTCTGCGGAAAGTTGTAGCCCATCGGGTCCTTCCACGGTCCGCCCACCAGCCACAGCAGCAGCAGCGTGGCCACGTAGACCAGCATCAGGCTGGTGAGGATCTCATTGGCATTGCACACGTCCCGCAGCCAGGCCACGATGGCCGCCCACAGCATGCCGCCCAGAACGCCGGCTATCAGGATGGCCGGCACGATCCACGGGCCGGTGTTCTTGTCGGCCAGCAGCGCCATGCCGCCCGCGGCGATGGCGCCCAGCACGAACTGCCCCTCGGCACCGATGTTCCACACATTGGAGCGGAAGCACACCGCCAGCCCCAGCGCGATGACCAGCAATGGCGTGGCCTTCACCAGCAGCTCGCCAATGGCATAGCTGCTCTTGATCGGCTCCCAGAAGAAGACCTGCAGCCCCCGCACCGGGTCCTTGCCCAGCGCGGCGAACAGGATCACGCCGATCACCACGGTGATCAGCAGCGCCAGGATGGGCGAGCCGTAGCTCCAGAAACGCGACAGCTGCGGCCGCAACTCAAGCTTGAGCATGGATGCCCTCCTCCTCCGCGCGCGAAGCCGCGCCCTCCCACAGTCCGCTCATCCATTCGCCGATCTGCGGCACGGTGGCCGCCGCCCGGTCGATGGAAGGCGACAGCCGCCCCTTGGCGATCACATGCAGCCGGTCGCTGATCTCGAACAGCTCGTCCAGCTCCTCGCTGACCACCAGCACGGCACAGCCCGCGTCGCGCAGCGCCAGGATCTCGGCGCGGATCAGCGCCGCGGCGCCCACGTCCACGCCCCAGGTCGGCTGCGACACGATGAAGAGCTTGGGGCTGGCGTCAATCTCGCGGCCGACGATGAACTTCTGCAGGTTGCCGCCCGACAGCGACTTGGCCGCCGACTGCGGCCCGCCGGCCTTGACCTTGAAGCGCTCGATGATGGCGCGGGCCTGCTGCTCCAGCTGGCCGATGCGCAGCCAGCCGCCGCTGCCCACCGCGTCGTCGCGCGTCAGCAGCAGGTTATGCGCGAGGCCCAGCGTGGGCACGGCGCCGCGGCCCAGCCGCTCTTCAGGCACGAAATGCAGGCCCAGCCTGCGGCGCGCCCGCGGCCGCAGCCGGCCCGCGCCCTGGCCGAAAAGGCGGACCATGCCGGGCTCGGCCCGCACGTCCTCGCCCGACAGGGCGTAGAGCAACTCCTTCTGGCCGTTGCCGGACACGCCGGCGATGCCCACCACCTCGCCTGCGCGCACCTGCAGCGAGACGCCGTCCAGGTCCACGCCGAACTGGTCTTCGCGCGGCAGGCTCAGACGCTCGACCGCCAGCGCCACCTCGCCCACGTTGGACGGCCGGTGCGTCAGCGGCGGCGGCTCGGCGCCGATCATCAGGCGCGACAGCGACTCGTTGGTCTCCTGCTGCGGATTGCACACGCCCGTGACCTTGCCGCCGCGCAGCACGGTGCAGGCGGTGCACAGCTCGCGGATCTCGTGCAGCTTGTGGCTGATGTAGAGGATGGAGCAGCCCTCGGAGGCCAGCTTCTTGAGCACCACGAAGAGCTTCTGCACGGCCTGCGGCGTCAGCACCGAGGTGGGCTCGTCCAGGATGAGCAGCTTGGGGTCGGTGAGCAGCGCGCGGATGATCTCCACCCGCTGCATCTCGCCCACCGACAGGGTATGGACCGGCCGCAGCGGGTCGATCTCCAGCCCGTATTCGCCGGCCTTGGCCACGATACGACGCGTGACCTCGGCCAGCGCCAGGCTCTTGTCCAGGCCCAGCCACACGTTCTCTGCCACCGTCAGCGTGTCGAACAGGCTGAAGTGCTGGAACACC
Organism: Pseudacidovorax intermedius; assembly: GCF_003350475.1. Classification (GTDB taxonomy): domain Bacteria; phylum Pseudomonadota; class Gammaproteobacteria; order Burkholderiales; family Burkholderiaceae_C; genus Xenophilus; species Xenophilus intermedius. Next base: position 297,481 of record NZ_QQAV01000002.1, on the reverse strand, counting down.
ATGCTGATGCCCAGCTGACGCGCCTCCTGCGGATTGCGGATCGCCACCGGCTGGCCGTTGAAGTTCACCGTGCCCTCGTCCGGCTTGACCGAGCCGTAGATGATCTTCATTAGCGTGGACTTGCCGGCGCCGTTCTCGCCCAGCACGGCATGGGTTTCGCCGGGCTGCACGATGAGCGACACGTCGCTGTTGGCGACCACCGAGGGATAGCGCTTGGTGATGTGCGCGAGCTGGAGTCTGGGGGGGGACATGGGGGGTGGCCTTCGGGGGTCGCTCTTTTAAGAAAAACGGTGAATGCTAGTCGCCTGGGGCCGGCCCGGATAGGTCAGTGACCCGGCAGGTAGATGTACTTGAACAGGAAGATCCCGCCGATGACCCACACCATCCAGTGCGCCTCCCGCGCCCGGCCGGTGATCAGCTTCAGCACCGCATAGCTGATGAAACCGAAGGCCAGGCCATTGGCGATGGAATAGGTGAAGGGCATCGCCAGCGCGGTGATGGCCGCGGGGATGACCTCGGTGGTCTCGTTCCAGTCCAGTTCGGTCAAGTCCCTGAGCATCAAACATGCCACGAAGAGCAGGGCCGGCGCCGTCGCATAGGCCGGCACCACGCCGGCCAGCGGCGCGATGAACAGGCAGGCCAGGAAGAGCACGGCCACCGTCAGCGCCGTCAGGCCCGTGCGGCCGCCCGCCTGCACGCCTGCCGCGCTCTCGACATAGGCCGTGGTGCTGGAGGTGCCCAGCAGCGAGCCCGCGAAGATGGCGCCCGAATCGGCCAGCAGCGCCTTGTTGAGCCGGTCCATCTTGCCCGGCACCAGCAGGCCGGCGCGCTTGGCCACGCCCATCAGCGTACCGGTGGCATCGAACAGCTCGACCAGGAAGAACACCAGGATCACGTTGAGGATGCCGCCGGCCAGCGCACCCCTGATGTCCAGCTGCAGCAGCGTGGGCGCGATGGAGGGCGGCGCCGACACCACGCCCTTGAACTGGTTGCCCGCGAAGAAGAAGCTGGCCAGCGTCACGGCCACGATGCCGATCAGGATGGCGCCCGGCACCTTGAGCCGGTCCAGCGTCACGATCAGGAAGAAGCCCAGCACCGCCAGCACGGCCGCGGGCTGGTGCAGGTCGCCCAGCGTGACGTACGTGGCCGGGGAGGCGGCGACGATGCCCGCGCTCTTGAGCGCGATCAGCGCCAGGAACAGGCCGATGCCCACCGTGATGGCATAGCGCAGCGACAGCGGGATGCCGCGGATGATCAGCTCGCGGATGCGGAACAGCGTCACCAGCAGGAAGAGGCAACCCGAGACGAACACCGCCCCCAGCGCTGCCTGCCAGGTGAAGCCCATGTGCTGCACCACCCCGTAGGCGAAGTAGGCGTTCAGACCCATGCCCGGCGCCAGCGCGATCGGGTAGTTGGCATACAGGCCCATGATGGCCGAGCCCAGGGCGGCGATCACGCAGGTGGCGACGAAGACGGCCTCCTTCGGCATCCCCGCGTCGCCCAGGATCGAGGGGTTGACGAAGATGATGTAGGCCATCGTGAGGAAGGTGGTCAGGCCGGCCAGCAGCTCGGTGCGCACGGTCGTGCCGTGCTCCTGCAGCTTGAACAGCCGCTCGATCGCATTCATGGGTTTGTCTCCGGTGTTGTTGTGGATGAGGAAAGCGAAGGGAATCAGGGGGCGCCGGGCTGCCGCAGCGAGGCGGCCGCGTTCTTGACCTGCTCGCGCAGCCATTGCGCCGCACTCGACGAATGCGTGCGCTCGTGCCACAGCTGGTAATAGAGCAGGCGGGGCAAGGTGGCCGGGCAGTCGAGGATGCGCACCGGCAGCTGCTGGGCGAAGCGCTCGCAGAACTGGCGGCCGGTGGTCAGCACCAGCAGGCTGCTGGCCACCATCTGCGGAATCAGGCTGAAGTGCGCGCAGCGCGCCGTGATGTTGCGCTGGCGGCCGATGGCGTCGAGCATCTGGTCGATGATCCCGCGCGCGCCCGGGTGCGTGGGCGTCGGCGCAATGTGCTCGGCCTCCAGCCAGGTCTCGAAGTCCCAGCCGCGGCGCACCGCGGGGTGCTCCTGACTCACCATCGACACGACCTCGTCGCCGAAGAGGCGCGACATGTGCAGGTCTTCTGGCGGCTTGAGCCAGTTGCCGATCACCAGGTCCAGCGTGCCTTCGGCCAGGTGGGCGTGGTAGTCGGAATCGGACGAGAGCGGATGGATCTCGATGCGCGTGAGCGGTGCCAGCCGCTTGATCTGCGTCACCACGAGCGGCAGGAACAGCGGATCGAGGTAGTCGTTGGCGGCGATGCGGAAGGTGGTGGCCGCCGTCTGCGGATCGAAGCCGCGCACGTCCGAGAACAGCATCTCGGCGGCGCGCAGGATGCTGGCCGCGGGCTCGATCATGCGCAACCCCGCCTCGGTGGGCACCATGCCGGAGCCCGAGCGCACCAGCAGCGGGTCGCCCGACAGCTCGCGCAGCCGCTTGAGCGCGGCCGAGACGGCCGGCTGGTACATGCCCAGCCGCAGGGCAGCGCGCGAGACGCTGCGGTCGGTGAGCACGGTGTAGAGCACCCGGATGAGGTGCAGATCGATCTTGTCGAAGAGGGCCTGGTCTCGCATGGGGCCTCACTCTGCCAGAGACAGGCGGCGCCCGGCCCCGTGGCGGGGCCATGGCGACGACGGCCCCGGCCGAACGATCAGGCGGCGGCGGGAGCGGACTGGACCGCGTTCAACGCACGCAGGATGGCCTCGCTGGTGGCCGGTGCCCGCAGCGGCGGATCGACCCGGTGGCCGCCCGCGGCCGACACGGCGTCGCGGATGGCGAAGAACACCGAGAAGGGCAGCAGCAGCGGCGGCTCGCCCACGGCCTTGCTGCGGTGGATGGAGTCCTCGGCATTGGGGCCATCGAAGAGCCGCACGTTGAACACCGGCGGGCAGTCGTTGGCCGTGGGGATCTTGTAGGTGCTGGGCGCGTGCGTCAGCAGCTTGCCGTTGCCCGGGTGCCAGACCAGCTCCTCGGTGGTGAGCCAGCCCATGCCCTGGATGAAGGCGCCCTCGACCTGGCCGATGTCCACCGCGGGGTTGAGCGAACGGCCGGCGTCGTGCAGCACGTCGGCACGCATCAGCTTCCACTCGCCGGTCAGGGTGTCGATCACCACCTCGCTCACGGCGGCACCATAGGCGAAGTAGTAGAAGGGATGGCCCTGCATGGTCTGTGCGTTCCAGTGCAGGCCGGGCGTGCTGTAGAAGCCGTCGGACCACAGCTGCACCCGGTCGGTATAGGCCTCGGCCACGAGCGTGGCGAAGGTGAGTTCGCGCCCGGCCACCTGCACCTTGCCATTGGCGAATTGCACCGCGTCGGGCGTGCCCCCATGGCGGCGCGCGGCGAAGTCGGCAAGCCGCTCGCGGATCTGGCGGGCCGCGTCCTGCGCGGCCTTGCCGTTGAGGTCGGCGCCGGTCGATGCGGCCGTGGCCGAGGTGTTGGCCACCTTGGTCGTGTCGGTGGCCGTGGCGCGCACACGCTCGAATTCCACGCCCAGTTCATGCGCCACCACCTGCGCCACCTTGGTGTTCAGGCCCTGGCCCATCTCGGTGCCGCCGTGGTTCACGAGGATGGAGCCGTCGGTGTAGACGTGCACCAGCGCCCCGGCCTGGTTGAAGTGCGGCACGTTGAAGCTGATGCCGAACTTGATCGGCGTGAGCGCCATGCCGCGCTTGAGCACCGGGCTCTTGGCGTTGAAGGCCGCGATGGCCTCGCGACGCTCGCGGTAGCTGCTCGAATCCTCGAGCTGGCCGACAAGCTCGTGGATCACGTTGTCGCGCACCGTCTGGCCATAGGGCGTGACGTTGCGCTCGGTCTTGCCGTAGAAGTTGGCGCGGCGCACGTCGAGCGCATCGCGGCCGAGCTGGCGGGCGATGGAGTCCAGCACGTACTCCACCGCGATGGCGCCCTGCGGCCCGCCGAAGCCGCGGAAGGCGGTGTTGCTCTGGGTGTTGGTGCGGCCCGAGAAGCCGTGCATGCTCACCTCGGGCAGCCAGTAGGCGTTGTCGAAGTGGCACAGGGCACGGGTCATCACCGGGCCCGAGAGGTCGGCCGAATGGCCGGCGCGCGAGACCATGCTGATCTCGGCCCCAAGGATGCGACCCTCGTCGTCGAAGCCCACCTCGTACTCGTACCAGAAGCAGTGCCGGCGGCCGGTGATCAGGAAGTCGTCGTCGCGATCCGGGCGCAGCTTGACCGGCCGGCGCAGCTTGTTGGCCGCCACGGCGGCGATGCAGGCGAACAGGCCGGACTGCGATTCCTTGCCGCCGAAGCCGCCACCCATGCGCCGGCATTCGATGTGCACCTCGTTGGAATGCAGGTGCAGCGCATGCGCCACCAGGTGCTGCATCTCTGTGGGATGCTGGGTCGAGCAGTAGACCTGCATCGTCCCGCCCTCTTTCGGGATGGCGTAGCTGATCTGGCCTTCGAGGTAAAACTGTTCCTGGCCCCCGACGTCGAGTTCGCCCTTCAGGCGATGCGGCGCGGCCTGAATGGCGGCACGCACGGCCAGCCCCTTGTCGCTGCGAGCCAGGTGCATGGGCGGCACCACGTACTCGCCGCGGGCATGGGCCTGCTGCGGCGTCAGCACCGGCTCGGCCGGCACCACGCGGGCGGCTTCCTTGGCGCGCCCGGCGGCGCGGCGGGCCTCGGTGCGGGTGCGGGCGATGACGGCAAAGAGTGGCTGACCCAGGAAGCGGATGTCACCGTCGCACAGAAAAGGATCGTCATGCACGATCGAGCCGCAGTCGTTGGCGCCCGGAATATCGTCGGCCACGATCACGTCCACCACGCCGGGCATGGCGCGGATGGCGTCCAGGTCCAGCCCTTCCAGCCGGCCGGCCGCCACGGGCGACAGGCCCAGCGCGCAATGCAGCGTGCCGGCCAGCTCGGGCAGGTCGTCGGTGTAGGTGGCCTCGCCGGCCACGTGCAGATGGGCGGATTCGTGCGGGCGGCTGATGCCCACGCGGGCGCCCTGGGCCAGGGCCTGGGCTTCGGCCCGGGTGTCGATGCGGGCGGCCGTGTTGGCGGCGTAGTCGGCGAAGGCCTCGGCGGACTGCAGCAGGGCGGGGTCGATCGGCTTGTTCATCGTTCAGGCTCCGAAGGCAGGGGCGTGAGGCATCACCGTCCAGACGCTGGTCTCCTGCGCCTCCAGCGGCTCGTCGGCGCGCGTCTCCAGCCAGAAGCGCTGCAGCAGGTTCTGCGCCACCTGCAGCCGGTAGTCGGCCGAGGCGCGCAGGTCGGTCATCGGCTTGAAGTCCTGGGCGAGTGCGGCCTTGGCGGCTTCGACGGTCTGCTGGGTCCAGGGCTTGCCGACGAGGGCGGCCTCGGCCTGGGTGGCACGGCGCACGATGGCGGCCATGCCGCCGTAGGCCAGGCGGATGCTGCGCACCACCTCGCCGTCCAGCTCCAGCGCGAAGCCGGCGCACAGGGCCGAGATGTCGCAGTCGAAGCGCTTGCTGATCTTGTAGCCGCGCAACTGGCGCTCGAACGCCGACAGCGGCAGCGCGATGCCCTGTACGAACTCGCCGCTCTGCAGCTGGTTCTTCATGTAGTCGACGTAGAAGTCGGTCAGGGGCATGCGGCGCACGCAGTGGCCCTTGCGCAGTTCCACCTCCGCATCGAGCGCCATGAGGATGGGCGGCGAGTCGCCGATGGGCGAGCCGTTGGCCACGTTGCCACCCAGCGTGCCCGCATGGCGGATGGGCGGCGAGGCGAAGCGCAGCCACATGTCCTGCAGCGAGGGCGCGCGCTGCACGATGGCGGACCAGGCGTCTTCCAGCGAGACGGCGGCGCCGATCCACAGCTCGTCCTGCTCCACCACGTCGATGCGCTTGAGCTCGGGCACGTTGCCGATGTAGAGGATGTCGCCCAGGTCGCGGAACTGCTTGTTGACCCACAGGCCGATGTCGGTGGAGCCGGCCAGCAGCCGCGCCTGCGGCTTGGCCACGCGCAGTTCGGCGAAGGCCTCCAGGCTGACGGGTGCGTGGAAGTGGTCAGTGCGGTGGCCGAGCGGCGCGGCGTAGTCGAAGGTGGCGTCGGTGCGCAGGGCCTGCAGGGCCTGCACCACGGGGGCGGTATCCAGCCTGACCGGCGGCAGGTCGAACATCTTCTGGCCGGCGTCGAGGATGGGCCGATAGCCCGTGCAGCGGCACAGGTTGCCCGACAGCTCGTCGGCCAGCTGCTGGCGCGTCGGCCGGCTGCCGCGGGCGCCGTGCTGCTCGTAGCTGGCCCACATCGACATCACGAAGCCCGGTGTGCAGAAGCCGCATTGCGAACCGTGGCAGTCCACCATCGCCTGCTGCACCGGATGCAGTTGCTGGACAGGGTGCTTGGAATGACGCTCGCCGTCGTGCACGCAGGCCGTCTGCGCCTTGAGGTCTTCGACGGTGAACAGCGCCTTGCCATGCAGCGTGGGCAGGAACTGGATGCAGGCGTTGACCGTCTGCAGCTTCAGCCCGCCGACGGCGCCGGATTCACCTTCGGCGGCCAGTTCGCCGATCACCACGGTGCAGGCGCCGCAGTCGCCCTCGTTGCAGCCTTCCTTGGTGCCGGTGCAGCGCGCGTCCTCGCGCAGCCAGTCGAGCACGGAGCGCGTGGGATGCACGCCGTCGACCGCCACCACGCGGCCGCGGTGGAAGAACTGGATGGGTTGGGTGGAGGTGCTCATGGATCTCGTGGGGGCAGCGAAGCCGCAGGCGGCGCGGCGATGGGCGAAGTTAGTCGGAGTCGAGCTTACGCGGATACGCCCTGGGCCATAGAGGCCATCCGCCAATCGTTATGCGCCGCGCGTGGGCACCCTCGCCATGCACCGTGGCGTCACCTGCGCGCCCCATGCTGGTGCCGCAGGCCCTGCGGCGGTGCAGCATCCGGTCAGGCCGGCAGGCCGGTGTCCTCGCCGAACAGGCGCACGATCTCGCCGCGCAGCCAGCGATTGGGCGCATCGTCCTCGAAGCGGCGGCTCCAGTGCAGGGCCACGCCGAAATCGCGCAGGGGAAAGTCGGGTTCGACGATGGCGAAGCCGGCGCCTTCGCCGAAGCTGCGCGCGATGTTGCGCGGCATGACCACCGCCAAGTCGGTCTCGCGCACGATGGCGGGCAGCACCATGAAATGCTCGGTCACCAGCCGCACGCGGTCCTCCAGCTCCATGAGCTGCAGGATGCGCAGGGTGTCGGCATGCGAACGCACCGCCACGAAGTCCAGCCCCTGCAGTGCCGCCAGCAACGCCTTGCCGCGCAAGGCGCGCTGGGCGAAGGGATGGCCGGCGCGCACGAGCACGATGTAGCGGTCGTTCAGCAGGTGCTGGTGACGCGTGTCCTTCACCTTGGGCAGGAAGCCGAAGGCCAGGTCGATGCGGCCCTCGTCCAGCGCGGCGGCGATGTCCTGCGGGCGCAGCGGCAGCGTCTCCAGCCGCACACCGGGCGCCAGGGCGCGCAGGTGCTCCATCAAGGGCGGCAGGAAGCGGCCCTCGCCGATGTCGCTCATGTGGATGCGGAAGGTCTTGCGCGAATGGGCCGGGTCGAAGCGCTCGGGCTCGGCCACGGCCTCGTCCAGCGTGGCGAGCGCCGCCCGCACGGCCGGGGCCAGCCGCTCGGCCCGCGGCGTGGGAGCGACACCGCCGGCCACCCGGGTGAACAGCGCGTCGCCCAGCGCCAGCCGCAGCCGGGTCAGGCCGTGACTGACCGCCGGCTGGGTCAGGCCCAGGGCCTCTGCGGCGCGGCTTACGTTGTGGGTGCGGTGCACGGCATCGAAGACGCGCAGCAGGTTCAGATCCAGCTTTTCCATATGCACGTCGTTCATAACACTTAGCGGCTCCATTGCATTGAGGGCATGCCCGATGCGCCGGACACTGCGCAGTGCCGGTTGGCGATGCCGTTCGCCCTGAGCTTGTCGAAGGGTGGGTGCCCAGGCTTCGACAAGCTCAGCCCGAACGGATTTGGGTTGACTCAGCCCGAACGGTCCTGGGTCGACTGGCCCGCATCACGCACGCTGCCGCCGCCCCAGGACGGGCGGCCATGAAGCCCCACGACGGAGAGACAAGAACATGGAAGTTTCCTTCAGCAAGGAAGTGCAGGCGCTGCGCCTGGGCGCGGGCCAGACCTTCCACGGCGAGGGCATCCTGGCCATCACCAAGGGGCTGCTGCAGGCCGGCGTGGCCTACGTGGGCGGCTACCAGGGCGCGCCGGTGTCGCACCTGCTGGACGTGATGGTGCAGGGCCGCGACTACATGCAGGAGCTCGGCGTGCACGTGGAGGCCTGCTCGAACGAGGCCTCGGCCGCGGCCATGCTCGGCGCCTCGATCCACTATCCGCTGCGCGGCGCCGTGACCTGGAAGTCCATCGTCGGCACCAACGTGGCGGCCGATGCGCTCTCCAACCTCTCGTCGCCCGGTGTGACCGGCGGCGTGCTGATCGTCGTGGGCGAGGATTACGGCGAAGGCGCCAGCGTGATCCAGGAGCGCACCCATGCCTATGCGCTCAAGTCCAGTCTTTGCCTGCTCGACCCGCGGCCGCACCTGCCGACGATGGTGCGTATGGTGGAGGAAGGCTTTAACCTCTCCGAAGCGTCCAGCATGCCCTGCATGATGGAGTTGCGCATCCGCGCCTGCCATGTGCGCGGCAGCTTCGACTGCAAGGACAACCGCGCGCCCGCCGTCAGCACCCGCAGCCTGATGGAGGAGCCGGCCCGCTTCGACTACGAGCGGCTGGCCCATCCGCCCGTGACCTTTGGCCACGAGAAGCGCAAGAGCGCCGAGCGCATCCCGGCGGCCCAGCGCTACATCGCCGAGCATGGCCTGAACGAGCTGATGGCGGGAAGGCGCGAGGACCTGGGCATCGTGGTGCAGGGCGGGCTTTACAACGCCCTCATCCGCGCGCTGCAGCAGCACGGCCTGGCCGATGCCTTCGGCCAGAGCGAGATCCCGATCCTGGTGCTCAACGTCACCTACCCCCTGGTGCCAGACCAGATCGTGCAGTTCGCCGCCGGCAAGCGCGCCCTGCTGGTGGTGGAGGAAGGCCAGCCCGAGTACATCGAGCAGGACATCGCCACCCTGCTGCGCCGCCGCGACCTGCAGACGCCACTGCACGGCAAGGACCTGCTCCAGATGGCCGGCGAGTACACCACCGAGGTGCTGACCCGCGGCCTGGCCGCCTTCGCCGCCCGCTACATGCCCGAGGGCGCCGGCCAGGCCGGCAGCGACTGGCTGGCCGCCAACGACGCGCGCCGCCGCGCTGTGGCCGAGCTGCTCGGCAAGCCGCTGCCGGGCAGGCCGCCGGGCTTCTGCATCGGCTGCCCGGAACGACCGGTCTTCTCCGCCCTCAAGCTCGCGCAGCAGGAGGTGGGCAAGGTGCACATCGCGGCCGACATCGGCTGCCATGCCTTCGGCACCTTCGAGCCCTTCAGCGGCGGCCATTCGATCCTGGGCTACGGCATGAGCCTGGCCAGCCGCGCGGGCGTCTCGCCCATGATGCAGCGGCGGGTGCTGTCGATCATGGGCGACGGCGGCTTCTGGCACAACGGGCTGCTCACGGGCGTGCAGAGCGCCCTCTTCAACGGCGACGACGCGGTGCTGCTGATCTTCAAGAACGGCTACACCAGCGCCACCGGCACGCAGGACATCATCTCCACGCCCGACGAGGACACCAAGGCCCGCGCCGAGGACAAGCAGCAGAGCCTGGCCCACAAGAACCACACGATCGAGGACACGCTGCGCGGGCTGGGCGTGAAATGGATGCGCACCGTCCACACCTACGAGGTGGCGACCATGCGGGCCACGCTGACCGAGGCGTTCACCACGTCCTTCGAGGGCCTGAAGGTCATCATTGCCGAAGGCGAATGCCAGCTGGAGCGCCAGCGCCGCATCAAGCCCTGGATCGCGCAGCTGCTCAAGAAGGGCGAGCGCGTGGTGCGCGTGAAGTACGGCGTGGACGAGGACGTGTGCAACGGCGACCACGCCTGCATCCGCCTGTCGGGCTGCCCCACGCTCACGCTCAAGGACAACCCCGATCCGCTCAAGGTGGACCCGGTGGCCACCGTCATCGACGGCTGCGTGGGCTGCGGCCTGTGCGGCGCCAATGCCCATGCGGCCACGCTGTGCCCCAGCTTCTACCGGGCCGAGGTGGTGCAGAACCCGCGCTGGCACGAGCGGCTGCTGCACGGCCTGCAGTCGGCGCTGGTGCGCGCGCTGCGGCCTGCCTGAACACGCTTGCCATGTCGACGCCCTCTTCCACCACTGCGCCCGCGATGACCCACGCCAACACCCAACGCCCCCTCACCCTGCTGCTGTGCGCCCTGGGCGGCGAGGGCGGCGGCGTGCTCACCGAATGGCTGATCGAGGCCGCGCGCCATGCCGGTTATGCGGCGCAAAGCACCTCGGTGCCCGGCGTGGCCCAGCGCACCGGCGCCACCACCTACTACGTCGAGGTCTTCCCGGTGCCGCTGGCGCAGCTGCAGGGCCGCCAGCCGGTGTTCAGCCTGGTGCCGGCCCCGGGCGCGCTGGACGTGATCGTCTCCTCCGAACTGCTGGAGACCACGCGCCAGATCGCCAACGGCATGGCCGACCCGGCGCGCACGCAGGTCATCACCTCCTCCAGCCGCAGCCTGACGACGTCCGAACGCATGGCGCTGGGCGACGGTCGGGCCGACCCGGCGCAGCTGCTGGAGGTGGTGCGCCGCTTCAGCCGCGCGCACCAGGTGCTGGACATGGTGACGATGGCCCGCGAATGCGGCACCGTCATCAGCAGCATCATGTACGGCGCCATCGCCGGCAGCGGCGTGCTGCCCTGGCCGCGCGCGGCCTTCGAGGCCGCCATCCACGATCCCGCCACGGGCAAGAAGCCAGGAGCGATGGCGGCGGCCAGCCTGCGCGGCTTCGCCCGGGCCTACGAGACCGTGAATGCGCCGCGCCAGCAGGCGGCCTTCGTCGACGCACTGCTGAAAGACCCGGCGGTGAAAGCCACCGAAGCGCCGACGCCGCCCGCCGACCTGGCCAGCCGCTTTCCGCTCGCCGTGCACGAGATGCTGGCCTTGGGCCATGCGCGCACGCGGGAGTACCAGGATGCCGCCTACGCGCGCCGCTACACGGACCGCCTGGCGCGCGTGCTCGATGCCGAACGCGCAACCGACCCCTCGGGCGCACAGGGCTGGGCCGTCACCCGCGAGATGGCCCGCTGGCTGGCCCTGTGGATGGCCTTCGACGACATCGTGCGCGTGGCCGCGCTCAAGGCCCGCGCGAGCCGCGCCGACCGCGTGCGCACCGAGGTCAAGGCCGGCGAGGCCGACCTGCTGCGCGTCTACGACCACTTCAAGCCCGGTGTGCCGGAATTCGCCGCCCTGCTGCCCCCCGCCCTCGCCCTCCGGCTGCAGGACTGGGACCGCGCCCGCCAGCGCCGCGGCCAGTCGCCGTGGGCCCTGCCGCTGAAGGTGGGCAGCCATTCGGTCGTCGGCATGGCGTCGCTGCGGCTGCTGGCCAGCCTGCGCCGCCTGCGCCCCATCGGCAGCCGCTTCGCCGAGGAGCAGCGGCTGATCGAGCACTGGCTCGCCGCCGTCGAGGCCGGCGCGCGCGAGGACTGGGCCCTGGGCCATGAACTCGCGCTGTGCGGCCGGCTGATCAAGGGCTACGGCAGCACCAACGAGCGCGGGAAGGCCAACCTGCTGCACATCGTCGACCACCTGGCGCGCAGCCCCGGCCGCACGCCGGCCGAGCGGGCGCAGGCCATTGCCAAAGCCCGCGAGGCCGCGCTGGCCGACGAGGCCGGCACCGCCCTCGACGCCACGCTGCGGGCCCACGGCGCGCCGCCGCGTCCGGTGGCCGAGCAGCCGATCCGCTGGATGCGCCGGCCGCCGCGCTCCCAAGGCCAGGGTGCCTGAGCCACCGAGATCCCCAAGAAGCCAAAAAAGGAGACAAGCGATGACCCCTCAACCCCACACCACGATCCGCAACCCGCGCCGCCGCCTGGCGCTGAACCTGGCCGGCGCCGCCTGCATGGTCGCGGCACTCGCCGCCCCGCTGGCTGCGCAGGCCCAAGCCCAGGCCTGGCCGACCAAGCCGATCCGGGTCGTCGTCAATTTCCCGCCCGGCGGCGCGGCCGATCAGTTGGCGCGGCTTGTGGGCCAGCCGCTGTCGGAAGCCCTGGGCCAGCCGGTGGTGGTGGAGAACCGCGGCGGCGCCAACGGCAACATCGGCGGCGAGGTGGTGGCCCGCGCGCCGGCCGACGGCTACACGCTGCTGATGAGCTCCGGCGGCATGGTGTCCGTGAATCCGCACCTGTACGAGAAGATGCCCTTCGACCCGGCCAAGGACCTCGTGCCGGTGGCGGCCGCCGCGCGGGTGCTGGTGTACCTGGTCATCCGGCCCGAGCTGCCGCCCAAGAACATCCAGGAGTTCATCGCCTACCTCAAGGCGCGGCCGGGCAAGCTCTCGTACGGCTCGCCGGGCGTCGGCAGTTCGCCGCACCTGGCCGGCGAGATGTTCAAGTCGCAGACCGGCACCTTCGCCACCCATGTGCCCTACCGCGGCGCGGCCCCGGCGCTGCAGGACCTGCTGGCGGGCCAGATCGACTACTACTTCGACCCCGGCATCGCGCTGCAGCAGGTCAAGGCCGGCAAGCTGCGGCTGCTGGCGGTGGGCAGCCCGCAGCGCTCGCCGCTCTTTCCCGACGTGCCCACGCTGGCCGAGGCGGGGCTGAAGGGCTTCGATGCCGACACCGTGTTCGGCTTCTATGCGCCGGCCGGCACGCCCGCGCCCGTGATCGCGCGTCTCAACACCGAGATCAACAAGGTGCTGGCGCTGCCGATGGTCAAGGAACGGATCCAGCAACTGGGCGGCGAGGCCGCACCCGGCACACCGGCGGCCTTCCACGACCGGGCAATGGCCGACTCGACGCGCTTCGGCACCATCATCAAGGAGCGGGGAATCAAGGCCGATTGAAGCCACGCGCTGCCGTTAACCTGCCGCGATGTCCAAGACCATCATCTACACCGCCCGCGTCGAATTCGGCGACTGCGACCCTGCCGGCATCGTCTGGTTTCCCAACTTCTTCGGCTGGATCGATGCCGCGTCGCGCCATTTCTTCGCCAGCTGCGGCGTGCCGCGCTGGGAGGAGACGACACGCACGCTGGGTGTGATCGGCACGCCCCTGGTGGACACCAGGGCGCGCTTCGTCAGCACCGCGAGCTATGGCGACACCTTGCAATTCGCCGTCCATATCCGCGAATGGCGCGAGAAGAGCTTCGTGCAGACCTACCGAGTGACGCGGGACGACCCCGAGGGCGAGACGCTGATCCTCGAATGCGAGGAGGTGCGCATCTTCGGTGGCAAACGGCCGGATGGCCGGATGCGGGCGCTGCCGATTCCGCCGGAAATCCGCGCCTTGTGCGAGTAAGCGGGCCGCCCCCCGCAAGCGGACCTCACCTGTGCGGCACGGCCGCCTACACATGGACGAGACGCCCCAGGCGAACATCCAGCCATTCGTGACGTCGGCCCAGCGCAGCGCCGCCATGCAGACGTTCCGCCTGCCTGGGGCGCCCGGGCCCAGGTCGCGCCCTCTCTTCGACCGAGCGTCCGTTCATGATTCATACCATCGCCTTGCAACCGGCTCCTGGAAGCTCGCCTTCCGGCGCCAACGCGCGCTGCAAGGGCTGCCGCGAAGGCGAGGTGCCCCTCTTTCCCTTCAGCTTCGCGTACCAGCCGATCCTGGACGTGCCGGCGCGCGCCATCTGGGCGCATGAGGCGCTGGTCCGCGGCCCGGAAGGAGAAGGGGCGATGACGGTGCTCGACCAAGTCAATGCCGACAACCGCTACCGCTTCGACCAAGCGTGCCGCGTCAATGCGATCCGCATCGCCGCGGGCCTGGGCATGGACACGCGGCTGTCGATCAACTTCCTGCCCCAGGCCGTCTACCGGCCGGAGATCTGCATCCGCACCACGCTCGAAGCGGCCGACAAGTACGGCTTTCCGCGCGAGCGCATCGTGTTCGAGGTGACTGAAGGCGAGCGGGTCAGCGACGGGCCCTGGCTGGCCTCCATCCTGACGGAATACCAGCGCTGCGGCTTCCTCACCGCCATCGACGACTTCGGCGCCGGCTATGCAGGCCTCACGCTGCTGGCGGACTTCCAACCGGACGTCGTCAAGCTGGACATGGCCCTGATACGCGGCGTGGACAGCAGCCGGCCGCGCCAGGCCATCGCCCGCGGCATCCTGCGCATGTGCGAAGAACTGGCGATCACCGTGATCGCCGAAGGCATCGAGACTGCCGGGGAACGCGACTTCTTCCTGCACGAAGGCGTGGGGCTGATGCAGGGCTACCTGTTCGCCAGGCCCCGCTTCGAAGGGCTTGCCCCGGCCGCAGAGATCTTCGGCCAGGCCTGAGCCGGGCCGCGCTGCACCCGATCAGCCCGGTAGTACCAGCAGCGCGCGGAAGTCGTTGACGTTGGTGTGCGTGGGCCCGGTCACCAGCAGGTCGCCCAGCGCGTCGAAGAAGCCATAGGCATCGTTGCGGTCAAAGTGGTCCGACAGCTTCAGGCCGCGCTGCGCCGCGCGCGCCAGCGTGTCGGGCGCGACGAAGGCGCCGGCGTTGTCCTCCACGCCGTCGATGCCATCGGTGTCGGCGGCCAGGGCCCATACGCCGGGCTGCCCCATCAAGGCACCGGCCAGTCCCATGCAGAACTCGCCGGCGCGCCCGCCGCGTCCCTTGGCACTCCCGGGCGGGCGCTGGCGCAGGGTCACCGTGGTCTCGCCACCTGACAGGATCACGCAGGGCCGCGCGAAGGGCGTTCCGTGCTGGGCCACCGCGCGGGCGAGTGCAGCGTGCACCTTGCCCACCTCCCGCGACTCGCCCTCGATCTCGTCGCTGAGCACATGGGCTTCGATGCCGGCGGCGCGCGCCGCCTCGGCCGCAGCCTCCAACGACTGACGGGGCGTCGCGATCAGGTGCACCGCGTGGCCTGTGAACACGGCGTCGCCCGGCTTGGGCGTTTCCAGGCAGCCCCCCTGCAGCCCCTCCATGATCCGGGCGGGCACGTCGATGCCATAGCGCTTCACGATGCCGATGGCTTCTGCGCAAGTGCTGCCATCGGGCACCGTGGGGCCGCTGGCGATCACCGCCGGGTCGTCGCCCGGGACATCGCTGATGGTGAGCGTCACCACCCGCGCAGGCGCACAGGCGGCGGCCAGCCGGCCGCCCTTGATGCGCGACAAATGCTTGCGCACGCAGTTCATCTCGCCGATGTGGGCGCCCGATTCGAGCAACTGCCGATTGATGCGCTGCTTGTCCTCCAGCGTCATGCCTTCTGCCGGCAGCGTAAGCAGCGCCGAGCCGCCACCGGAGATCAGGCACAGCACCAGATCGTCCGCCGTGAGCCCATGCGTCAGGGCGAGCATGCGCTCGGCCGCACGCAGGCCGGCGGCGTCGGGCACGGGATGGGCCGCCTCGACCAGCTCGATGCGCGCCGGCACGCCCTCGGGACGCGGCGGAATGTGACCGTAGCGCGTGACCACCAGACCGGACAGCGGCGCGTCCTGCGGCCACAGGGCTTCGAGCGCCTGCACCATGGATCCGCCCGCCTTGCCGGCGCCGAGCACCAGCGTACGGCCGCGCGGCGGCGGGGGAAGGTACTCGGCCATGCGTGCCAGGGGCAGGGCCTGGCGCACGGCCACCCGGTAGAGGTGCTCCAGGAAGGCCTGCGGCTGCTGGCGCGGATCGGGCACGGAGGCTGCGTCGGATGCGATCATGTTCGTTGTCTCCATGGACGCCGTGACCATGCACGGGTCCTTGATTTGGCGAGAGGACTGTACCGATGAAAACTTTGCTGATCCGCAACGCCACCTGCGTCGCGACCTTCGACGACACGCGGGCCGAACTCCGCGATGCCTCGGTGCTGGTGCGCGGCCACCGAATCGAGGCCATCGGCCCTGCCGCCGAACTGCCGCAGCAGGCCGACGAGGTGATCGATGCGCGCGGCCACCTGGTGATGCCGGGCCTGGTCAACACCCACCACCATATGTACCAGTCGCTGACGCGCGCCATACCGGCGACGCAGGACGCGGAACTCTTCGGCTGGCTGCGCGGGCTCTATCCCATCTGGGCCGGGCTCACGCCCGAGATGGTGCAGGTCTCCACGCAGGTCGCCATGGCCGAGCTGCTGATGTCCGGCTGCACCACCAGCAGCGACCATCTCTACATCTACCCCAACGGCGTGCGGCTGGAGGACAGCATCGAGGCCGCGCAGGCCATCGGCATGCGCTTCGTCGCGTCGCGCGGGGCCATGAGCCTGGGCCAGTCCAAGGGCGGCCTGCCGCCCGACCGCGTGGTCGAGGACGAGGAGGCCATCCTGCGCGACACCGAGCGCCTGATCACCACCTGGCACGACCGCAGCCACGGCGCCATGGTCAACGTGGCGGTGGCGCCCTGCTCGCCCTTCTCGGTCAGCCGCGAGCTGATGCGCGATGCCGCGGCCCTGGCCCGCCAGCATGGCGTGCGCCTGCACACCCACCTGGCCGAGAACGACCACGACATCGCCTTTACCCGCGAGAAGTTCAACTGCACGCCGGCCGAATACGCGCAGGAACTGGGCTGGCTGGGCGACGACGTCTGGCATGCCCACTGCGTCAAGCTGGACGAAGCCGGCATCGGCCTGTTCGCGCGCAGCCGCACCGGCGTGGCCCACTGCCCTTGCAGCAACATGCGCCTGGCCTCGGGCCTGGCGCCCATCCGCCGCATGCTCGACGCCGGCGTACCGGTGGGCCTGGGCGTGGATGGCAGCGCCAGCAACGATGGCGCGCACATGGTGGGCGAGGCCCGGCAGGCGCTGCTGCTGGCGCGGGTGCGGCGATCGCTCGACGCCTTCGGCTGCGACCATGGCCCGGCCGAGATGACCGCCCGCGACGCCCTGGCCATGGCCACCCGCGGCGGCGCCCAGGTGCTGGGTCGCAGCGACATCGGTCACCTCGCGCCCGGCATGTGCGCCGACTTGGCCCTGTTCGACCTGCGCACCCTGGGCTTCGCCGGCGGCGCCGTGCACGACCCCGTCGCCAGCCTGCTGCTGTGCGCCAGCCCGCAGGCGGCGTACACGGTGGTCAATGGACGGGTGGTGGTGCATGAAGGGTGCCTGACCACCCTCGAGTTGGAACCCCTTGTCGAGCGTCACAACCAGCTTGCGTTTGCGCTGGCTCGCACAACGCCTTAGTGCTGGGTCATGAGTCATAGCTCTCAGGTCGGTAGAAGTTGCTAATCTGGAGGCTTTTCATATGCGCCTCCACCACCATGCAGTAAAAAAGTTGAACAATAGAAATTCAACAAAATCAGGGAGAACGGATATGTTTAGAAAGAGCGTTGCTGCAGGGTTGACGTGTGCCGCGATTGTTCTGGTCGGGTGTGCGAGCCCCGTGCCACGGATTGATGTCGCACAAGAAAAGTTGGCAAAGATCAAGACAATTTCCGTCGTCCGCGTCCCGGAACCGAAGACGTACACCGTCCTCAATATCGGCCATCCCGGGGTGGCATTTGGCCTGATTGGCGGGTTGATCGCCGCCGCCGATCAAAACAGCAAACAGGAGACACTGTCAAAGGCCTACCGGGAGCAAGGCATTGCCATCAACAACGTCCTGGTGGCCGAGTTGGTAAAACAACTTAATGCCCAGGGCTTTATTGCACAAGAACAAGACGCCCCCTGGAAAGAAGTGGACAACAGTCACAGCTTAAAGTTTGAAGACATTCAAAGCACCGCTGACGCGGTTCTCGTGGTGTCGCCGACTATTGAGGGATTTGTTTCTCCACAGGGCAGTACGTCGTACCTACCAACCATCACCGCACCTGCCACCCTGCTCGGCGATGACAAGAAGAATCCGATGTACCGCGGCTTTCACGCAGTCGGCTGGCGGCCACCTGCAGAGGGGTGGCGGTCGACAGAAGCCAAGAACACGTATCCAAATTTCGGCGCTTTGATGGCAGACCCGAAGGCCAGCGCGCAATCACTTGAGGATGCCGCCAGGGATCTAGCCCAATCCGTCTCACGCGACCTCAAACGCGCATCAAGTAGTGCGCAGAACTGAAGCGACAACCAGCGGATGCCCCGTTGAAGAGCGCCCCCTGCGCCCTTCATGAGCATCTGCTGTGCGCCCGACTTCATCGCGTCTTCGCCCCGCCCTGGAACCAGCGGCCGATCAGTCCCCGCTCGGCGTCGGTGATGTTGGTGGCATTGTTCATCGGCATGATCTTCGTCACCACCACCTGCTGGTAGACCGCCTGCGCATGCGCGGCCACCTGCTCGGGCGAATCGAGGCGCACATTCTTCATCTGCACGGCGGCGCCGTGGCACATGTAGCAGCGCTGCTCCAGCACTTTCTGCACCTCGGCATAGGGGACAGGCGCCGCTTGGGCGGCGGCCGGCGTCGGAGCCACGGGCGCCGGCTTCATCCACACGATGGTCAGGCCCAGCACGGCAATGCCGAGCATGGCGTAGGGCAGCGGGTTCCTGGCGTTGCCGAGCTTCCAGCGGTGGCGCACCACGAAGAACTGACGGATGGCGGCGCCGCCGAGCATGATCAGCAGCAGCACGATCCAGTTCTGCGGATGCGAGTAGGTGAAGCTGTAGTGGTTGGACAGCATCGCGAACAGCACCGGCAGCGTGAAGTAGGTGTTGTGCACGCTGCGCTGCTTGCCGCGCTGACCATGGATCGGGTCCACTGGCTTGCCCTCGCGAAGGGCGGCCACGCTTTTGCGCTGGCCCGGGATGATCCAGAAGAACACGTTGGCGCTCATGGTCGTGGCCATCATGGCGCCCACCAGCAGGAAGGCCGCCCGGCCGGCAAACCACTGGCAGGCCAGCCAGGCCGCGAAGGCGATGAACACGGCGATGAGCACGCCGACGATGGTGTCGCCGTTCTTGCGCCGGCCGAAGATCTGGCAGATGCCGTCGTACACCATCCAGAACACGACGAAGAAGGCCAGGGCCACGGCGATGGCGGCGCCGGGCTGCCAGTCCATCTTGCTCTTGTCGATGAGGTAGGTGCTGGCGTTCCACAGGTACGAGACCGTGAAGAGCGCGAAGCCGCTCAGCCAGGTGGAGTAGCTTTCCCAGAAGGACCAGTGCAGGTGCTCCGGGATCTTGCGCGGCGCCACCGCGTACTTCTGCATGTTGTAGAAGCCGCCGCCGTGCACGGCCCATTGCTCCCCGCCCACGCCCTTGTCCAGCGATTCGGCGTCCTTGGGCTTCTCGAGGCTGTTGTCCAGCATCACGAAGTAGAAGGAGGCACCGATCCAGGCGATCGCGGTGATGACGTGGAGCCAGCGCAGCAGCAGGTTGGCCCAGTCGAGGTAGTAGCTTTCCATCGCTCAACCCTGAGGTGATGAGAGTTCTGTCCTGCTCACCACCGCGGGCGCTGTAAGCAGAAGGTGCCGCGAACGCTTGGCATCGGGGGGCCCGATGCGCCTCATCGCTCCGCTGCGGCGGTTTTGTTGTGGACGCGAGTGTATACAGTCTGCCGGAGCCGCCGCAGGTCCGCGCCGGCCGGCAAGGGTTATCACTGACATGCGACCTTGGGCAGCAATAAGCATGCCTCGGCGAGGCCCACGCGTGGGGCCAGGCCCCGGTTTCAGGTCCAGGTCAGGTGCGCCGCCGTGCGAGCCCCTTCGTTCATAGAGGCGCGGCTGGTGCAGCCCGTCGCCTCGGGCCAAGCCGGCCCGACCCCGCCGCCGTCAGCAGACGCTGGAAGGTGGCGCATTCCAGATGGCTTTGCGCGGGACATTCCGCCGCATGCCGAAGCCCGTCCCGCAAAGCACGCAAGTGCCGGATGCGCGCCTCCAGCAGATCGGCCTGGGCGGTCAGACGGCCACGGTCGATCCGAGGCTGGCCCTCCCCGCCGAGCATGGTGCGGATCTCCTCGAGCGAAAAGCCGGCCACCCGCCCCAGGGCGATGAGCGACAGCCGCTGGAGCACACCGGCGTCGTACACGCGCCGCAGACCGCGCCGACCCAGCGGCACGATGAGGCCCTTCTCCTCATAGAAGCGCAGCGTCGACGCGGGCAGGCCGGCGCGGCGGCCGACTTCCGCAATGTCCATCTCGACCATGGGCTTGACCTCAAGTGCAGTTGAAGCGGCACATTGTCAATCCCGGCTCGCCGGAGACCGCGCCGGCGCCCCGGGGGGCCCTGGCGGGGCGCCATCCGTCATTTCGATTCATTGCACGAGGACTGCACACCATGACACCTTCACCCCTTCCCGCTGCCGACGAGCAGGCAGCCCTTTGGAATGGCCCCGGGGGCCAGGCCTGGGTCGATGTCCAACCGATGCTCGATGAGCTGTTCGCGCCGGTGGCCGAATTGATGATCGAGACCGCCGCCATCGCGTCGGGCGACCACGTGCTTGACGTCGGATGCGGTACGGGCGCGACCAGCTTGCTGGCCGCAGACGCGGCGGGGCCCATGGGCAGCTGCCTCGGCATCGACATCTCCGGGCCCATGGTGGACCGTGCCCGCCAACGCGCGGCAGCGGCAGCAAGCACGGCCCGCTTCGCCTGCGCCGACGCCCAGACCCACGCATTCGGTCCCGGCGCACGGACGCGCCTGCTGTCCCGCTTCGGGCTGATGTTCTTTGCCGACCCCGCGGCTGCCTTCCGCAACCTGCATCGCGCCGCCGCCGCGGGCGGCACGCTGACGGCGATCGTCTGGCGCTCGGCGACGGAGAACCCATTCATGACCGCCGCCGAGCGCGCCGCCTCCGCAGCGCTGCCCGGGTTGCCGCTGCGGCGGCCCGACGGCCCGGGTCAGTTCGCGTTTGCAGATGCCGGGCGGGTCGGCCGCCTCATGCACGAGGGCGGGTGGACGGACGTCGCGCTGGAGCCCGTCGACCTGCCTCTGCAGATGCCGTTGACCGCCCTGCCGGTCTATGTGGAGCGCCTGGGTCCGCTGGGGCGGATCCTGCCGAGCGTGGCGGGCGAGACCCGGCCCGCGCTGCTGGCGGCCGTGCAGTCCGCTTTCACCCCCTTCATCCGGCAAGAGAGGGTCTGCTTCGACGCGGCCTGTTGGCTGCTGCGCGGGCGCAAGGCCTGATCAGAGCGCGGCGGCCTCCGCCGCCGGCTCCGTCGGCGCGACCGACGTGACCGGCGCGGCATAGCGACGCACCAGAGCCAGCAGCTCGTCTTCGCCGTAGGGCTTGCCGAGGTAGTGGTCCACGCCCAGCGACTGCGCATGCTCACGGTGCTTGGTCGCGATGCGCGAGGTGATCATCACCACCGGCAGGTCGGCCAGGCGCGTATCGGCGCGGATGTTGCGCACGAGGTCGAAGCCGTCCATGCGCGGCATCTCGATGTCCGACAGCACCAGCGCAGGACGCTCGCCCTGCAGCAGCTCCAGGGCCTGCAGGCCATCGGCGGCCAGGGCCACCCGCCAGCCTTCGCGCTGCAGCAGGCGCTGCGTCACGCGGCGCACGGTGATGGAGTCGTCCACCACCATCACGAGCGGCACCTGGGCCGCCGTGCGGCCCGGCTGGCCGGCGGCATCGGGCGCGGGCAGGTCCGCCGCAAGGCGCTGGCGCCGCCGCGCCTGCCCGCCGTGCAGCGTGCCGAGCACCACCGGGTTGTGGATCATCACCACGGCGCCGGAGGCGAGCACGGTGATGCCCACGAGGCCCGGCACGCGCGCGAGCTGCGGCCCCAGGTTCTTGACCACGACTTCCTGGCTGCCCAGCACCTCGTCCACATGCAGCAGCACGCGCTGGGCGGCGCTGCGCACCACCACCACGGTGTTGGCGCGGCCGGGCGGCTGCTCGCTGGCGTCGGAGGCCTGCAGCAGCGCGCCCGCCCAGTAGAAGGGCAGCCGCTCCCCGCCGTAGCCGCTGTGCGCCTCGGCATAGGCCTGTGCCAGCTCGGCGGCACCGGCGCGCTGCACCAGCTCGACCAGGCTGGCGGGCACGCCGAAGGTCAGCCCGCCCGCCCGCAGCATCACCACCTGCGTGACGGCGGTGGTCAGCGGCAGCACCAGGCGGAACTCGGTGCCCTGCCCCGCCGTGCTGCGGGTCTCGATGCGGCCGCCCAGGGCCGTCACCTCGGCGCGCACCACGTCCATGCCGATGCCGCGCCCGGCCAATTCCGAGACCTCCGTCGCGGTGGTGAAGCCGGGTCGGAAGACCAGCTCGGCCAGCGCCCGCTCGTCCAGCGCAGCGCCAGGCTCGATCAGCCCCTGCGCCTCGGCGCGGTCGCGGATGCGCTCGGCCCGCAGGCCACCGCCGTCGTCGGCGAAGCGGATGGCGATGTCGTTGCCGTCCTGGCGCATCTCCACGCGCAGTTGCCCGGTGGCCGGCTTGCCGGCGCGCTCGCGCTCCTCGGGCGGCTCGATGCCATGGACCACCGCATTGCGCAGCAGGTGCTCGAAGGCCGGCGCGATGCGGTCGAGCACGCCGCGGTCCATCTCCACCTCGCCGCCGAGCAGGTCGAGGTGCACCGGCTTGCCCGTCTCCTTGGACGCCTGGCGCACCACGCGGTACAGCCGCTCGGCGAGGTTGTCGAAGGCCACCATGCGCGTGCGCAGCAGCGAGCGCTGCAGCTCTCGCGTCTGGCGAGCCTGGGTCTGCAGGCCGTCCTCGGCCACCTGCACGGTGCGCTGCAGCGTGCGGTGCACGGCGGCCACGTCGTCCACCGACTCGGCCATCATGCGGGTGAGTTCCTGCACGCGGGTGAAGCGGTCGAATTCCAGCGGGTCGAAGCCCTGCGCGTCGCGCGACTGCATCTGGCGCGACTGCATCTGGCTCTCGGCCTGCACCTCCAGGTCGCGCAGCTGCTGGCGCAGGCGCTGCAGGTTGCCGGTGAGTTCACCCAGGGCCCCGCGCAACTGCTCGACCGAGGCCTCGACGCGACCGCGGGTGATCGTCACCTCGCCGGCCTCGGCCATCAGCCGGTCGAGCAGCTGGGCGCGGATGCGCACCACGGCCCCGGCTGCCGGGGCCGCCGCCAGCACCGCTGGGGGCTGGGCTGCCGCCAGCGCGGCTTCCAGCCCGGCGGGACGCGGCACCTCGGCCGCCTCGTCACCGGTCGCCACCGCGTCGGCCGATGCCATCGGCGCGGAAGCATCGCTGGTCTCGATGCGCAGCGCAGGCGCGCTGTGCTCGGCCGCGACGGAATCGGCCGCCAGCTGCTGGCGCCGCGCCTCATCGGCCGAATCGGCGGCGCGAAGCTGGTCGAATTCGGCCTGCAGCACGTCCAGCCGGCCCAGGGCCTGCTCCAGCGCCTCGCGCACCGCATCGCCCAGGCCCAGCGGCTCCAGCGCCGATTCCATCTGGTGGGCGCGCTGGCCCAGGCGCATCGCCCCCGCCAGCCGGGCGCTGCCCTTGAGCGTGTGCAGGGCCCGCAGCACCTGTGCGCGGGCGTCGCCGTCGTGCGGCTGCGCGGCCCAGGCGCGCAGCGCCCGGCTGAGGGCAGGCAGCAGTTCGGCCGCCTCCTCTTCGAAGATGGGAAAGAGCTCGTGGTCCACCGCGTCCTGCACGGCGCCGAGTTCGTCCTCGGGCTCCAGCACGACATCGGGCCCGGGCACCGAAGCCGGTCCCAGCGTGGATGTCGGAGGGGCGGCGGGTAGTTCGAGCAGCGCACGCAGCCGCTCGGGCAGGCCGGCGCCCGGGGCCTTGACGAAGCCGGCCGCGAACTGGTGCAGCAGCCGGCGGATGTCTTCTGCAGCCTCGACGAGCACGGCCGCCTGGGCTGCGCCCGCGCGGTGTTCGCCCTGGAGGTGCTGCAGCGCGCTCTCCACCAGCCGCGCGAGTTCGGACAGCAGCGCGAAGCCGACCGTGGCCGAACTGCCAGCCAGGGAATGCGCAGCGGCAACCGCCTCGTCGGGCAGGCGCGTGCCCGGCGTCCGGGCCCAGCCCGCCAGCAGTTCGGCCAGCTGGCGCGACCACTCGTCGGCCTCGCTCAGGTAGACGTTGTAGAGCGTGAGCGGAATGCGCAGTCCGCCGACCAGCCGCACGTCGTCGCCCGCGACGGGCGCCGGGGCTTCCTGCGGCGGTAGCGTGGGCGGCGCCGCGTCGTCCTGCACCGGAGCGGGCGTCGCGACTTCGGCCACCGGCGGTTCGACATCCGCGGCATCGGGCGGCGCCATCGACAGCTCGAAATCCACGCCGTAGTCCGAGGACAGCGGCACCGAGTCCTCGGCCGGCTCGGCCTGCGTGGTGCGCTCGAAGTCGGCGAGCGCGGCATCGGCCTCGGACTCGTCCTCCTCGCGGCGCATCGGGGCCGGCAGGGTGGGCGGCTCGTCGAAGGCGAACTCGGCCTCCATGCGGGTGTGGCCGAAGCTGGCAGGCGCCGGGATCGGCGGGCGCGGCGGCGGATCCGGCAGCAGGAAGTCGAGGTCGGCCGGCTGGGTCGGGCCGCCCAGGTCCAGCTCGGGCAGCAGGTCGGGATCTTCCACGGGCGCCGGCAGCGGCTCCAGCGGGGCCGGCAACGTGGTGGCCTCGAAGTCGGGCTCGAAGACCGGCAAGGGAGGCAGTGCCTCGGCCGCCGGGGGTGGCTCGGCCGGTGCAGGCGGCGCCCATACCGGCGCGGGCGCGGGCGTCGTCGCACGGACCGGCGGCACCGGGTCTGCGGACTCGGGCGCCGCAGCCAGCGCGCGCATCGGCGCCAGCCAGGACTCGCTGGCCGGCGGCGTGCGGCCCTCGGCGATGGCGTCGATCCATGCGGCAAAGCCGGGCAGCGCGCCTTCGGTCGCCGACATCAGCGCCGGGTCGGCACGGCGCTGCTCGGCCAGCCAGGTGTTGAGCACCTGCTCGCAGGCCCAGGCGGCGTCACCGAATTCGGCCAGCCCCACCATGCGGGCACTGCCCTTGAGTGTGTGGAAGGCCCGGCGTAGCACCGTGAGTTCGTCGCCGCTGCCCGGCGGCTCGGCCAGCGAGCGCAAGGCGGCGCGGGCGGACTGGAGCACCTCGCGGGCCTCGTCCAGGAAGATGGCGCGCAGGTCGTCCTCGTCCAGCTCGGCCACGTCCATGCCCGGGGGCGATGCAGCCTCGGCGGGTGCCACGGATGGCGGCGACGCGGCCGGCCAGGTCTCGGCGGCGCGGCTGAATTCCTCGAGGGCCGGCGCCACGGGCGTGCCCACCTCGGCCAGGCGCTGGGCGATCTGCGCGTCCACGGCGCGGGCGCTGTCGATCACCTCGGCCGGCAGCTCGTCGCGCGGCGGCACCACGGGCGCCGGCGCGCCCTGGCGGCCCATGAGGGGATCGAGCCGGCCGGCGGCCTCGTCGAAGACGAAGAGCCGCCGCGCCAGCGCCGGCTGGTAGGCCAGCATGTCGATCAGGAAACCGAGCGCGCCCAGGTTGTGACCCAGGCGCTCGACGCCCGGCGCACCGGGCGCGATGGCGCCCTGGCCGGCGCCGTCGGCCAGCAGTTGCTCCACGTCCTCGCGCATGCGCTGCACGGCGCGCGCGGCCTGGTCCAGGCCCAGCACCGACAGGACGCCGCGCATCTGCGTGAGCTGGGCCGGCACAGCGCGCAGCACGCTGCCGTCGCCCGGCCGGCGGAAGAACTGGTCGAGCGATTTCTCCAGTTCGCCCAGATGGGCGCGCAGTTCGTCGACCACGGTGCCCAGGCTCTGGCGGTCGCTCACGCGGTGATAGAGCGCCTCCATCCAGGGCGCCAGCGGCTCGGACGGCGCGCCGCGCCGCGCGCGCTCGATGCGGCCGGCCAGCTGAACGATGCGCTCGGCCAGCTCGCGGTCCTGCGGATCGAGGTCGTCGAAGGCGGCCTCCATGTGCAGCAGCGCGGTGGCCACTTCGAGCGCCAGCTCGGTCAACGGCGGCACGCCGCGGTGGATGACCTCGCCCAGCACCTGGTCGAAGGCCTGCACCAGCGGCGCGGCGGCCGGGTACAGCGCCATCAGCGATTCGCCCAGCTGCGCGAAGCTGTCGGCAGCGGGGCGCAGGCGGTTGAGGTCGCCCTCGGAGATGGCGGACCAGCATTCCTTGGCGGCCTCGGCGCGACGGCGGGCCTGCGCCAGCACCGCCGGATCGAAGCGGCCGAAGCGGCGCTGCTCGTAATCCACCGGATCGCCGCGGCCCAGGCCCCAGGCGCGGCGCACCGTCGTCAGCAGCGGCAGGGGGGCCGGCGGGGGCACCGGCACGCGCGCCTGGGCGCAGAAGAAGAGCAGGTCCTGCCCCAGCCGGTCGGCCACGGGCGCCGTGCCTCGGGCCAGGGCGGCGTACTGCAGCATCACCCGCGAGGCGGTGCGGCGCACGTACGCATCGGCCACCAGCACGCTGGCGCCGAGGGCCTCGAAGAAGGCACCGGACAGCAGCCAGAAGCCGGCGGGCGGCGTGCCGGGCGGCTGCCCGGCCATCAGGCGCAGGCACAGCGCGGCCAGGCGACGGGCCGACTCGGCATTGCCGCTCTTGACCACCTGGAGCAGGTCGCGGTCGAGCCCGGCGCGCACCTGTGCATCGAGCACCAGCGGCGGCACGCCCTCGGGCCGGGGAAGCGCCGGCCAGGACCACGGCTCGGGCCACAGGTCGGCGGGGTGGATGCGGTCGGCACCCGCCAGCTCCAGCATGTCGCGGTAATGCGGGAACAGCCCCAGCACCGGCGCCGGACGGCCGGCCATGAGGCGGGCCAGGAAGTCGGCCAGTGCGAAGCCGGCCCGCTCGATGGCGGCCGTCGAGGCATCGGTCTGCAGCGCCGGCTCGCGCTGCAGCCGCTGCACGGCCCATTCCATGCCCGATGCCAGCCGCCCCGCCCCGCCCTGCCCCACCAGCTGCAGCGCGCCCGCCGCCTGATGCAGGTGATGGACCGCCGCCTGCAGATCGGCCTCGTCGCCCGCCTGCCCCGGCGCACGCCCCAGCTGATGCCGGTGCATCGCCTTGGCCGCGTTCTCCAGCGACTTGCGCACCTCGCCATGCACCCAGGCCAGGGGGCCGAGGTCGGTGGTGGCGCCGTCCATCGCCGATGTGCCGCTCGCGTGAGGTGCGTTCATGCGTTCACTCCGGCAAGCCAAACCTGGCGCGCGGCGCCAGCGCCGGCAACCGCCACTGGCTTCCCGTTCGAATGGCCGCGGAGCAGGCCAAGCGGGAACATCTGCGGAACCGGCTTTGCCGGGCCGCTGGAGAGGTCTTGCAGACCGCGCTGCGCCAGTGGCGCAGCCCCTCGCCAGTCGGGCCTGGTCCACTGGACCAGGCCCGTACGGGCTCGGCCCCCTCGAGGGGGGTGGCGAAGCGCGCAGCGCGAAGCCTGGGGGCGATCCATAGTCACGCGATCTTGAAGCGCGCGACCGATTGCCGAAGCTCCTCGGCCATCTGCGAAAGCTCGCGCACCTGCCGCGCCGTGGCGCGGGTGCCTTCGCCGGTCTGCTCGGTCACGGCGAAGATGTGCTGGATGCTCGCGGCCACCACGTTGGCCGACTCGGCCTCGCGCGAGGCCGACTGCGAGATCTCCTCGATCAGCTCGGCCAGACGGCGCGACACGCGGTCGATCTCGGACAGCGCCGTGCCGGCGTTGTCGGACAGCCGCGCCCCTTCGACCACGCCCTGCGTGGAGCGCTCCATGGCGCCCACGGCGTCCTGCGTGTCGGTCTGGATCGCCTTGACCAGCGCGGCGATCTGGCGCGTGGCGTCGCCCGAGCGTTCGGCCAGCCGCTGCACCTCCTCGGCCACCACCGAGAAGCCGCGCCCCGCTTCGCCCGCCGAGGCGGCCTGGATGGCCGCGTTGAGCGCCAGCACGTTGGTCTGCTCGGTGATGTCCGAGATCAGCTCGGTGATCTCGCCGATCTCCTGCGAGGACTCGCCCAGCCGCTTGATGCGCTTGGCCGTGTCCTGGATCTGGTCGCGGATGGCGTTCATGCCGCCGATGGTGTTCTGCACCGCCGACAGGCCCGATTCCGCCGCCTGCAGCGACTGGCGCGCCACCGCGGCCGACTCCTGCGCCTGCGCCGACACGCCGTTGATGCGCGCGGCCATGCTCAGCACCGACTGGCCGGTCTCGCGGATCTCGCGCAACTGCTCGGTCGAGGCGGCCAGCAGCTCGGTCGAGGTCTGGTCGACCTGGCCCGTGGTGTGGGCCACGCGGGTGGCCGTGTTCTGCACGTTGCCCACCAGCAGCCGCAGCTCCTCGACGGTGTAGTTCACCGAGTCGGCGATGGCGCCGGTGATGTCCTCGGTCACGGTGGCCTGCTGCGTGAGGTCGCCCTCGGCTACGGTCTGCAGCTCGTTCATCAGCCGCAGGATGGCGCTCTGGTTGGCGCTGTTGACGCGGTTGGACTCGCGAGCCTGTTCCTCGGCCTGCTCGCGCTCGCGATCGGCGGCGGCGGCACGCTGGCGGCCCTCGCGCACCTGCAGCCAGCCGATGGCGGCGGCCAGGCCGAGCGCGGCCAGCGACAGCATGACCAGCAGCGCCAGCTCCTCGAAGCCCAGGCCGGTGCGCGACTGCAGGCGCGTCTGCAGCTCGCCCAGGGCGCGGCGCAGGGGCTCGCTGTCGGCCAGTACGGCCGCCTGCGCCTCGCGCGCGGCCACCACGCCCTGCAGGTTCTCCAGCACGGCGCGGGCCTGGGCCTGGTTCTGCTGATGGCTGGCCAGGAGGGCGTTGAGCGACTCGCGCGCCGCGGGGTCGCGCAACGGCGACAGGCCCAGCGAGGCGCTGCCATCCTGCAGGCCACGCACCAGCTCCTCGAAGCGGGTCATGTCCTTGCCAAGCAGGAACACCGCGTCGGGGCTCACGCCCTCGACGGTCAGGAATTCGCTGGCCGACTTGCCGATGCGCTGGGTGAGCATCGCCAACTGGCTCGCCGCCTGCGCCTCGGCCGGCGAGGCGCCGCGCAGGGCGGCGGTGGCCACGGTCTGTGCGGCGTCCAGCTGGTCGGCCGACTGGCGGGCGATGCCGCGCAGGCCCGCGCCCACCTCGATCAGCACCTTCTGCTGGCCCAGCACCACCTTGGCACCGGCTTCGGCCCGCGCCGCCAGCGGCTGGATGCGGGCCAGGATCTCGGCATCGGCGGCGCCCAACGGCGACAGGCCCAGTTCGTCGTCGCCACGCGCCAGGCCGGCCACGCGCCGCGTGAGGTCGTCCGTGCTGTCGCGCAGCTCGGCGAAAGCGGGCACCGTGCCGACGAGGGCCTGCGACACCGACTTGGCCAGCCGCTGCGACTGCATCAAGGCCTGGCCGGCCGAGGCCAGCTGCTGCGAGACACGGTCCGCGCGCACGGCCGTCCAGCCGGCGGCCGCCAGCAGCATCAGCACGAGCAGCGCCAGCAGGGCGATGAGCCAGCGCTGGCGCACGGCGGGCATGCGGCCGGCCACGGCCGGTGCAGCGACAGGGCGGAGCGCATCGGCCTTCGGCTCGCGGACCGGCGGCCGTGGCTCCAGTCCCGCGGGCCGCGTCTCGGTGCGGCGTGCGGCGGCAGCCGGCGCGGGCCCGGGCGAATCGGCGCCGATCACGGTGGTCGGCTGGTCCAGGTCCGCAGCGCCGGGGTCGCGGCCGGGCAGGTACTTCTTGAGCGTATCGACGATCGGGGTCACGGTCGGTCCTTCGGAACGGAGACGGCGGCGCGGATCGTCACGCCGCGATGTGCAGGAAGGCGGGATCGGCCGCCAGCGCCTGCAGGTCGAGCACCTGCCAGGCCCGGCCCGCGCTGTCGGCCAGGCAGGCGCCCAGCCAGGGCGGGCGCACCGCCTCGGCATGCAGCACGCCGGTGAAGGCGCTGCCGCTGCGCAGGCCGGCCAGCGCATCGACCCGCAGTGCGGCGTTGACGCCCAGTGCTTCGCCGAGCGCCACCAGGTGCGACCCCTCCTCGCTCGGCTGGCCCGCCTCGGCGGGCAGGGGCGAGTCGGCCAGCCAGTGGGCCAGCCGGATCACGCCGCACAGCCGTCCGCGCAGGTTGGCCACGCCGAGGAACCAGGGCTTGACGTAGGGAACGGGCTGCGGCGCCGCGGCCGGAAAGATCTCGCCGGCCTGCGGCAGCGGCAGCAGGCAGGCACGGCCACCGGCCTGGACCGCCAGCCACTGTGCCGCCAGCGGACGCGCCTGGGCGGCCTGCAGCCGCTCGGCCAGGCGGGCCTGGAAAGCGCGCAGGGATTCACGCTGCGACATGGGCCACCCGGACGCGGATGCGTACGCGCCACCGCTGCCCGCCCGGGGCGGCAGCACGGTCGGCAGCGGAGGGGCCGGCGGGACGCATGGGGCCGCCTCAGTCCAGCGCGCGGATCTTGGCGAGCAACTCGTCGGCCTGCACGGGTTTGACGATGTAGTCGCGCGCCCCCTGGCGCAGGCCCCACACGCGGTCGGTCTCCTGGCCCTTGCTGCTGCACATGATCACCGGCACCTGGGCGAAGCGCGGATCGCGCATCAGGCTGCGGGTGAACTGGAAACCGTTCTGCCCCGGCATGACGATGTCCATCAGGATCAGGTCGGGCAGGCCGACCTCTAGGTGCCGCATCGCGGCCTCGGCGTTCTCCGCGGTGCGCACGGCAAAGCCGTTGCGCTGCAGCAGGTCCGACAGGAATACCAGCTCGGTGCGGGAGTCGTCGACGACGAGCACGCTGCGGATGGTCATGGGCGGTGTTCTCTCGTGCCTGCGCGCAGGGCGGCGCAGGCCATCATGTCGCGGATGGCGCCGGGGCGGTGCCGTCGCCGCCGAACTGCCGCACGGCCTGCAGCAGCTGGTCCTTGGTGAAGGGTTTGGTCAGGTAGTCCTGCGAGCCCACCATGCGCCCGCGGGCCTTGTCGAAGACGCCGTCGCGCGAGGACAGCATGACCACCGGCACATGGCTGAACTGGGCATTGCGCTTGATGATGGCGCAGGTCTGGTAGCCATCCAGCCGGGGCATCAGGATGTCGCAGAAAATCAGCTGCGGCTGGTGGTCGTTCACCTTCGAGAGCGCGTCGTAGCCGTCCTCCGCCAGCAGCACCTCGTGGCCACCCTGCTTGAGGAAGATCTCGGCACTGCGCCGGATCGTGTTGCTGTCGTCGATCACCAGCACCTTGAAACCCGATCCGTTCGCACTCATCGCCATCCTCTTGTCTTGGCCGCCGGCCACACTGCGCGGCCGCGGCAACCGAGCGGTGCCTTGGCCGCGAGGCTCAGATCTCGACCATTTCGAAATCTTCCTTGCGCGCGCCGCACTCCGGGCAGGTCCAGTTCATCGGAACATCGGCCCAGGCCGTGCCCGGGGCAATACCATCGTCGGGCCAACCTGCCGCTTCGTCGTAGATCCACCCGCAAATCAGGCACATCCAGGTTTTCGTATTCATCGCAGCTTACGGGCCTCGTTCAAATAATGCAACAATTGTATCTAGACGTCACCCCTTTTGACGTTGTCAAAAGGAGCCGTGACATGCTTCCGCGCAGCGCCCGCCCATTCATGCAGAGACCCGGCACCCGAGCCATCGCGGCAGCGCAACCGGGCGATGTTAACGAAGGTGACGCGGGCGGGGATGACCCAGCGCAGTCCGAGCTCCTTCCCGCCGAAGAGCTGCGCCAGCCCTGCGTGCTGGTGTTCAACGCCGGCGATGCCAGCGGCGCCACCGGCCTGAGCGCAGACGCGCTGTCGGTGGCCTCGGTGGGCGCCCACATGCTCGGTGTGACCACCGGCATCTACGTGCGCGACACCGCCGAGGTCTTCGACCATGTGGCGCTGGACGAGGAGCACGTGGCCGAGCAGGCCCGCGCCATCCTCGAGGACGTGCCGGTGCAAGCCATCAAGGTGGGTTTTGCCGGCAGCCCCGACAACCTGAGCCTGGTGGCAGAGATCGCCTCGGACTATCCCGAAGTACCCGTGGTGGCCTACATGCCCAACCTGTCGTGGTGGGAGGACGAGCCGATCGACAGCTACCTGGACGCCTTCCGCGACCTCGTTCTGCCGCAGACGGCCGTGCTGGTGGGCAACCAGGGCACGCTGCGGCGCTGGCTGCTGCCCGACTGGGACGGCGACCGCCCCCCCACGCCCCGCGACATTGCCCGCGCAGCCGGCGAGCTGGGCGTGTCGTACACGCTGGTGACCGGCATCCTGCGGCCCGACGGCTGGATGGAGAACGTCCTGGCGTCGCCCCAATCCACGGTGCTGAGCGAGAAGTACGAGCGGCTCGACGCCGTCTTCGCCGGTGCCGGCGAGACGCTGTCGGCTGCGCTGGCCGCCCTGCTGGCCACAGGCGCCGACCTCAGTTCGGCCACCTCGGAGGCCCTGGCCTACATGGACCGCGGCCTGGATGCGGGCTTCCGCCCCGGCATGGGCCAGGTGCTGCCCGACCGCCTGTTCTGGGCGCAGCCGGACGACGAGGACGACGAAGGCGCCATAGAGCTCGACAACGCCGACTTCGCGCTGCCGCCTCATGACACGCGACATTGAACACATGACCACCGACACCAACCTCCAGCTCTTCGACCGTGCCCGCGCCGTGATTCCCGGCGGGGTCAATTCGCCCGTGCGCGCCTTCCGTGCCGTCGGCGGCACGCCCCGCTTCATCGCCCGCGCCCAGGGCCCCTACATGTGGGACGCTGCCGGCCAGCGCTACATCGACTACATCGGCTCCTGGGGCCCCATGATCCTGGGCCATGGCCATCCGGCCGTGGTCGAGGCCGTGCAGCGCGCGGTGGCCGAGGGCTTTTCCTTCGGCGCGCCGACCGAGCGCGAGATCGAGCTGGCCGAGGCCATCCTGGCGCTGATGCCGTCGATGGAGATGGTGCGGCTGGTGAGCTCCGGCACCGAGGCCGCCATGAGTGCCCTGCGCCTGGCGCGCGGCGCCACCGGCCGGCGCCACATCGTCAAGTTCGAGGGCTGCTACCACGGCCATGCCGACGCGCTGCTGGTCAAGGCCGGCTCGGGCCTGGCCACTTTCGGCAACCCCACCTCCGCCGGCGTGCCGGCCGAGGTGGTGCAGCACACGCTGGTGCTCGAATACAACAACATCGCCCAGCTCGAAGAGGCCTTCGCGCTGCACGGCCACGACATCGCCTGCGTGATGATCGAGGCCATCGCCGGCAACATGAACTTCGTGCGGGCCACGCCCGAGTTCGCCCGCCGCTGCCGCGAGCTGTGCACCCAGCATGGCGCGCTGCTGGTGTTCGACGAGGTGATGACGGGCTTTCGCGTCGGCCTGCACGGCGCGCAGGGCGTGCTAGGCATCACGCCCGACCTCACGGTGCTGGGCAAGGTGATCGGCGGCGGCATGCCGCTGGCGGCCTTTGGCGGGCCGCGCGCCATCATGGAACAGCTGGCGCCGCTGGGCCCGGTCTACCAAGCCGGCACGCTGTCGGGCAATCCGGTGGCCACCGCCTGCGGCCTGGCCACGCTCAAGGAGGTTGCCCGCCCCGGCTTCTACGAGACGCTGTCGGCCAAGACCCGCGCCCTGGCCGAAGGCCTGCGCCATGCGGCAGCCGATGCCGGCGTGCACTTCAGTGCCGACTGCGAAGGCGGCATGTTCGGCTTCTTCCTGCTGCCCGAGCTGCCCCAGAACTACGGCAAGGTGATGACCAGCGACGGCGCGAAGTTCAACGCCCTGTTCCACGGCCTGCTCGACCGCGGCGTGTACATCGCACCGGCGCTGTACGAGGCCGGATTCGTGAGCGCCGCCCATGCGGCCGAGGACATCTCCGCCACCATCGAGGCGGCGCGTGAGGTGTTCAAGACGCTGGGCTGAGCGCCGGCAGCCGGCAACGCCGCGTCAGCGACTGGCCGGCCGCTGCGCCAGCACCCACTGCGCCATCAGGCGCGCATCCGCTTCGCCAATCTGCGGATGGCGCGGCATGATCACCCGCCCCCAGTCGCCGACGCTGCCTTCGCGGATCTTGCGCGCGAGCAGCGTCACGGCCTCGGGGTTGTCGGCATGGCGGGCCGCGATGGCCTGCCAGCCCGGGCCCACCGCCTTTCGCTCAGCCAGGTGGCAGCGCATGCAGTCGCTGGCCTGGACCAGCGTGTAGCCAGCCGCCATCGAGCCCGTGGCCGCCGTGGGCGGCTTGAACACGTAGCCGCGCAGGATGAACCAGCCGGTGGCCAGCATGCCGACCGCGGACATCGCGACGAACAACGCCAGCAGCAACAGCAGCCAGCGCGGGCGCCGGGGCGGCGCCTCGTCTTCCGTCGAACCCGGGCGGCCCGTCGTCCCCATCAGTGGCGGAAGTGGCGCACGCCGCTGAACACCATGGCCACGCCACGCTCGTCGGCGGCGTCGATCACTTCCTTGTCGCGCATCGAGCCACCCGGCTGGATCACGCAGGTGGCGCCGTGGTCGATCACCACGTCCAGGCCGTCGCGGAAGGGGAAGAAGGCATCGCTGGCGACCGCCGAGCCGGCCAGCGACAGGCCGGCATGCTCGGCCTTGATGCTGGCGATGCGCGCGGAGTCGAGGCGGCTCATCTGGCCGGCGCCGACGCCCAGCGTCATGCCGCCCTGGCAGAAGACGATGGCATTGCTCTTGACGAACTTGGCCACCTTCCAGGCGAAGAGCAGGTCCTGCAGTTCGGCCTCGGTGGGCTGCTTCTTCGTCACGACCTTGAGGTCGGCGAGTTGCAGCTCATGGTTGTCGGCGGTCTGGATCAGCAGGCCCGAGCCCACGCGCTTGACGTCCTGCGCATTGAGGCCACGCGCCCAGGCGCTGGCGCCGTCGCGCTTCACACCGTCCAGCGAGATCTGCAGCACGCGCACATTGGGCTTGGTCTTGAGCAGCTCCAGTGCATCGGCGCTGAAGGCGGGCGCCATCAGCACTTCGACGAACTGCTTGCCGACGGCCTGCGCGGTGCCGGCGTCCACCGGCGTGTTGAAGGCGATGATGCCGCCGAAGGCCGAGGTGGGGTCGGTCTTGAAGGCCTTGCCATAGGCCTCGCCCGCGTCCGCGCCGATGGCCACGCCACAGGGGTTGGCATGCTTAACGATCACGCAGGCCGGCACGTCGAAGCTCTTGACGCACTCCCAGGCGGCATCGGCATCGGCGATGTTGTTGTAGCTGAGTTCCTTGCCCTGCAGTTGCTTCGCGGTGACCAGCGAGCCGGGCGCCGGATACAGGTCGCGGTAGAAGGCGGCCGACTGGTGCGGGTTCTCGCCGTAGCGCAGGTCCTGCACCTTGACGAAGCGGCCGTTGCTCTGCGCCGGGAAGGCGCTGCGCTGCGGCACCGGCTGGCCGGCGCTGGCCTCGAAGTCGACGGACGACAGCCAGTCGCTGATGGCGGCGTCGTAGTTGCTGATGCGGTTGAAGGCGGCGACGGAAAAGCCGAACTTGGTCTTGTCGCTGATGCGGCCGTGGGCCTTGAGTTCTTCCAGCGCCACGCCGTACTGGCTCGCGTCGGTCAGCACGGCGACGTCCTTCCAGTTCTTGGCGGCGCTGCGCACCATGGCCGGGCCGCCGATGTCGATGTTCTCGATGGCGTCTTCCAGCGTGCAACCGGCCTTGGCCACGGTGGCCTCGAAGGGGTAGAGGTTGACGACCAGCAGGTCGATGGTGGCGATGCCGTGTTCGGCCAGCGCGGCCATGTGGGCCGGAAGGTCGCGGCGGGCCAGCAGGCCGCCGTGGATCTTCGGATGCAGCGTCTTCACGCGGCCGTCGAGCATTTCCGGAAAACCGGTGTGGTCGGCCACCTCGGTCACGGGCAGGCCGGCCTCGGCCAGCAGCTTGGCGGTGCCGCCGGTGGACAGCAGTTGGACGCCCAGCGCGTGCAGCCCCTGGGCGAGGTCGAGGACGCCGGTCTTGTCGGAAACGGAAATGAGTGCGGTCAGTGCCATGGGGATGCCAGTCGGGTCTGGGGCTTCGTTGGAATTCGGGTCACTTGGCGAGCTTGTGCTCGAGCAGCTTCTTGCGCAGGGTGTTGCGGTTCAGGCCCAGCCACTGGGCGGCGCGCGACTGGTTGCCCTCGGCGCGTTCCATCACCACCTCCAGCAGCGGCTTCTCGACGGCACGCACCAGCATGTCGTGCAGGCCGTCGGGCTCGGTGCCGCGCAGGTCGCGGAAGTAGTCTTCGAGGCTGGATTTCACGCACTCCTCGATCGTGTGTTTGCTCATGTCGTCGTTCGTTCGATGTTTCTTGTGACGGCGCCCGATCCCCCGCGCGCCGCGCAACCACCGCCTGTGTTCAGCAGGTGAGGCAGCCGCTGTCTTCTTCGTCTTCTTCCTGCAGGGCACCCGGCCCGGCCGCGGCTTCGGGCATGCGGTCCATCCGCTCGCCCAGGGCCTCGAAATAGTCGGCCACGGCCTGCCACTGCGTGGCGGAGTCCTCCAGCCGGTTCATGCGCTGGCGGAAGTCCTCGCCGTCCGGCAGGGCGCGCACGTACCAGCCGATGTGCTTGCGCGCGGTGCGCACGCCGGTCACCTCGCCGTAGAGCGCGTAGTGCTCGTGCAGGTGCGCGAGCAGCAGCCGGCGCACCTCGGCGACCAGCGGTGGCGCCATGGTCTCGCCGGTGGCCAGGAAGTGGCCCACCTCGCGAAAGATCCACGGCCGGCCCTGGGCCGCGCGGCCGATCATCAAGGCGTCGGCGCCGGTGGCGGCCAACACGTCGCGCGCCTTCTGCGGCGAGTCGATGTCGCCGTTGGCGACCACCGGGATGCCCACCGATGCCTTGACGGCCGCGATGGTGTCGTACTCGGCGAAGCCCTTGTAGCCTTGTTCGCGCGTGCGGCCGTGCACCGTCAGCATGCGGATGCCGGCGGCCTCGAAGCGGCGTGCCAGCGCCACGGCGTTGCGGTGCTCGGTGCTCCAGCCGGTGCGCATCTTGAGCGTCACGGGCACGCCATGCGGCGCGGCGGCGGCCACCACCGCCTCGGCGATGGCGAGGGCCAGCGGCTCGTCGCGCATCAGCGCCGAGCCCGCCCACTTGTTGCAGACCTTCTTGGCCGGGCAGCCCATGTTGATGTCGATGATCTGGGCGCCGCGGTCGATGTTGTACTGGGCCGCCTCGGCCATCATGGCCGCGTCGGTGCCGGCGATCTGCACGGCGATGGGCCCGGGCTCGCCGTCATGGTTGGCCCGGCGCGAGGTCTTGAGCGAGCTCCACAGATCCTTGCGCGAGGTGACCAT
Organism: Pseudacidovorax intermedius; assembly: GCF_003350475.1. Lineage (GTDB taxonomy): Bacteria > Pseudomonadota > Gammaproteobacteria > Burkholderiales > Burkholderiaceae_C > Xenophilus > Xenophilus intermedius. Next base: position 260,491 of record NZ_QQAV01000002.1, on the reverse strand, counting down.
CTCGCTCACCGCATAGCCCGCGCCGAGCGAGCGGCACAGCATGCGGAACGGCCGGTCCGTCACACCCGCCATGGGGGCGACGAACAGGCGGTTCTCCAGCGTGATGTGGCCGATCTGCATGAGGTGGGGAGGAAAAGCGCGCAGCGCCGCGGGCGCTGCTGAAAAATGAGGCACGGATTCTAGCCACCCGCGATTTCAGCGGCTGAAACGCTGTCGCCGTCGCAGGACACCTCAAGGCGGCGTCGCGCGCGGCACGCGAGCGGGCATGCGCACGGCCTGCGCGCCGACGTGGGCCCCGGGGGTCATTCCTATACTCCCGCCCCCATGGAAGCCTGGTTCGAGTCCGCGATGGCCGCCGTGCTGGCGGCGCTGGCGCTGCCCCAATTCGGGCTGTCGACGCTGTTCGTCGTCGCCTTCGTCTCGGCGACGCTGCTGCCCCTGGGCTCGGAGCCGGCGCTCTTCGGCCTGCTCAAGCTCAATCCCGAACTGTTCTGGCCCGCCGTGCTGGTCGCCACCGCCGGCAACACCCTGGGCGGGGCGCTCACCTGGTGGATGGGCTACGGCGCCCACAAGGTGGCCGACAAGTACAGCCATTCCAGTCACCACCTGCGGGCCATCGCCTGGCTGGAGCGTCTGGGCCCCAAGGCCTGCCTGCTGAGCTGGCTGCCGCTCGTGGGCGATCCGCTGTGCGCAGTGGCCGGCTGGCTGCGCATGCCCTTCTGGCCCTGCGTGGTCTACATGTCCATCGGCAAGTTCGCGCGCTACCTGTGCATGACGGTGGCGCTGCTGTACATCTGGCCGAACCACTGACCCGCCAAGCGAAAGGGCCTGCGCCGTCGCCGGTGCAGGCCCCTTTGCCGTTCGAGGATGCGGCAGCGGCCGCGACCGCTCAGACGTTGAACAGGAAGTTCATCACGTCGCCATCCTTGACGACGTATTCCTTGCCTTCGCTGCGCATCTTTCCCGCGTCCTTGGCGCCCTGCTCGCCCTTGAAGGCGATGTAGTCGTCGAAGCCGATGGTCTGGGCGCGGATGAAGCCGCGCTCGAAGTCGCCGTGGATCACGCCGGCCGCCTGGGGGGCCGTGTCGCCGATGCGGATGGTCCAGGCCCGCACTTCCTTCACACCGGCGGTGAAGTAGGTCTGCAGGCCCAGCAGCTTGAAGGCGGCGCGGATCAGGCGGTTAAGACCCGGCTCTTCCTGGCCGATCTCTTCGAGGAACATCTTCTTGTCCTCGTCGTCCATGTCGGCCATATCCGCTTCCATCTTGGCGCAGATGGCCACCACGGGCGCGTTCTGGCTGGCGGCGTAGTCCTTCAGGCGGTCCAGCAACGGGTTGTTCTCGAAGCCGTCCTCGCTCACGTTGCCGACGAACATGGCCGGCTTGGCGGTGATCAGGCATAGGGGCTTGAGCAGCAGCTGGTCGTCCGCCGACAGGCCCAGCGCGCGGGCCGGCTTGCCTTCGTTGAGCGCCGCCTGCACCGGGCCCAGCAGCTTGACCATGGCGATGGCTTCCTTGTCGTTGCCGCTCTTGGCCGCCTTGGTGTAGCGCTGCAGGGCCTTGTCCACCGTGCCCAGATCGGCCAGGCACAGCTCGGTCTGGATGACCTCGATGTCGGCGATGGGGTCGACCTTGCCCGCCACGTGGATGACGTTCTCGTCCTCGAAGCAGCGCACCACGTTGACGATGGCGTCGGTCTCGCGGATGTGGGCCAGGAACTGGTTGCCCAGGCCTTCGCCCTGGCTGGCGCCCGCCACCAGGCCGGCGATGTCCACGAACTCGACGATGGCCGGCAGGATGCGTTCGGGCTGGACGATCTGCGCCAGCTGTGTCAGGCGCGGATCGGGCACCTCGACCACGCCCACATTGGGCTCGATGGTGCAGAAGGGATAGTTCTCGGCGGCGATGCCGGCCTTGGTCAGCGCGTTGAACAGGGTGGATTTACCGACGTTGGGCAGGCCGACGATGCCGCATTTCAAGCTCATGGGGGTCCTCTGGATTAGCCGCGGGATTTTAGGCGGGCACCCCTGCAGGCCCCGGAAACTCGCTTGCATGGCCCTGCGGGGGGGCGTGCGCTCAGGGAAAAACCTAGGTCAAACGATGCCGCAAACGTTTGCGCAAACGTTTGCGACCCCACTATCATCCGCCCCGCTTCGCGCTGGGCAGGCCCCGATGCCGCCCCGAACCATCCATCCACCTCCGGAGACTCGCCATGACCTTCACCCGCCGCACGGCCCAGGCCGCCGCCGCCCTCGCCGTTCTGGGCGCCTTCGCCCTCGCGCCCGCCCATGCCCAGGACAAGCCCAAGGTGGCGCTGGTGATGAAGTCGCTGGCCAACGAGTTCTTCGCCACCATGGAAGACGGCGCCAAGGCCCACCAGAAGGCCAACGCCGGCCAGTACACGCTGGTGGCCAACGGCATCAAGAACGAGACCGACACCGCCGCCCAGATCAAGATGGTCGAGCAGATGGTGGCCCAGAAGGTCAATGCGCTGGTGATCGCACCGGCCGATTCGAAGGCGCTGGTGCCGGCCATCAAGGCGGCCGTGGACAAGGGCATCCTGGTGGTCAACATCGACAACCGCCTGGACGCCGCCGCGCTCAAGGAAAAGAACATCCAGGTGACCTTCGTCGGCCCCGACAACCGCGCCGGCGCCAAGCTGGTCGGCGACTACCTGGGCAAGCAACTGAAGTCGGGCGACAAGGTCGGCATCATCGAAGGCGTCTCCACCACCTTCAATGCGCAGCAGCGCACCCTGGGCTACCAGGACGCCATGAAGGCCGTCGGCGCCAATGTGGTCGGCGTGCAGTCCGGCCAGTGGGAAATCGACAAGGGCAACACCGTGGCCGCCGGCATGCTGCGCGAGCACCCCGACCTGAAGGCCCTGCTGGCCGGCAACGACAGCATGGCCCTGGGCGCAGTGGCCGCCGTCAAGGCCGCCGGCAAGACCGGCCAGGTGCAGGTGGTGGGCTACGACAACATCGGCGCCATCAAACCCATGCTGGCCGATGGCCGCGTGCTGGCCACCGCCGACCAGTTCGGCGCCAAGCAGGCCGTGTTCGGCATCGAGACCGCCCTGAAGGCCCTGGCCGAGAAGAAGACCCAGGCCCAGATGCCCGCCGAGATCAAGACCGACGTGGTCCTGGTCACGAAGGACAGCAAGTAAGCCTGCGCGCCCTGCCATGCACGCCCCGCGCACTGCCCTGCTCTCGCTCGACGACATCGGCAAGGACTACGCCGCCACGGTGCTGGACGGCGTGAGCCTGACGCTGGCGCCGGGCGAGGTGCTGGCCCTGACGGGCGAGAACGGCGCTGGCAAGAGCACGCTGTCGAAGATCGTCTGCGGCCTGGTCTCGCCGACGCGCGGGCGCATGCAACTGGCCGGCCAGCCCTTCGCGCCGACCTCGCGCCGCGATGCCGAGGCGCAGGGCGTGCGCATGGTGATGCAGGAGCTGGGCCTTGTGCCCACGCTCACCGTCGCCGAGAACCTGCTGCTGGACCGACTGCCGCAGCGCCTGGGCTGGCTGCGCCGCGGCGCGCTGCACGAGGCGGCGCGGGCCCAGTTGGCCAAGATCGGCATGGACGGCATCGACCCCGCGCTGCCGGTGTCGGCCCTGGGCATCGGTCAGCAGCAGATGGTGGAGATCGCCCGCAACCTGCAGGACGACACCCGCGTGCTGATCCTGGACGAGCCCACCGCCATGCTGACGCCGCGCGAGACGGCGCACCTGTTCGCGCAGATCGAACGGCTCAAGTCGCGCGGTGTGGCCATCGTCTATGTGTCGCACCGGCTGGAGGAGCTGCAGCGCATCGCCGACACCGTGGCCGTGCTGCGCGACGGCCGGCTGGTGGACGTGCGGCCCATGGCCGGCGTGCGCGAGTCCGAACTGGTCGAGCGCATGGTCGGCCGCGCCGTGCACGAGCACGAAGGCCGCCCGCGCCGCACATCCGGCGCACGGCTGCTGAGCGCCCGCGGCCTGGGCCGCGGCCAGGTGGTGCAGGACGTGGACATCGACCTGCATGCCGGCGAGGTCATGGGCATCGCCGGCCTGGTGGGCGCGGGCCGCACCGAACTCATCCGCCTGCTCTTCGGCGCCGACCGCGCCGACCGTGGCCGCATCGACCTGCACTGGCCCGGTGCCGCCTCGCCGCCCGGCGGGCGCTGGCGCTCACCCATGCAGGCCATCCGCGCCGGCATCGGCCTGGTGACGGAGGACCGCAAGTCGCAGGGCCTGCTGATGCCGCAGTCGATCCGCATCAATGCCACGCTGAGCGACCTGGGCGCCGTCTCGCGCGGCGGCTGGCTGCGCTTTGCGCACGAGCGCGGCATCGCCCGCCGGCTGGTGCAGACGCTGCGCATCCGCTCGCGCAGCGAGGAGCAGGCCGTCTCGACCCTGAGCGGCGGCAACCAGCAGAAGGTGGTGTTCGCCCGCTGGCTGCACCGCGAATGCAAGGTGCTGCTGCTGGACGAGCCCACGCGCGGCGTGGACGTCGGCGCCCGTGCCGACCTGTATGCCGAGCTCGACCGCATGGCCGCCGCCGGCCACGCCATGCTCATGGTCTCCAGCGACCTGCGCGAACTGATGGCCATGTGCGACCGCATCGGCGTGATGCATGCCGGCCGCCTGGTCGCCGTCTTCGAGCGCGGCGCCTGGAGCGAGCAGTCGCTGCTGGCCGCCGCCTTCGGCAATACGCCGGCCGCCGAGGCTGCCGCGCCCACCTCTTCCCCTGTTTCCGCATGAACCCGCCCGCCCAATCTCCCGCTGCCGCCGCGCCGGCGCCCACGACCCGGCCGCTGCGCGGCCAGCTCGGCACCTACCTCGGACTGGCCGCGGTGCTGATCGGCATGGTCGTTCTGTTCAGCAGCCTGTCCGAGTACTTCTTCACGGCCGAGACCTTCATCACCATCGCCAACGAGGTGCCAGCGCTGACGGTGATGGCCGTGGGCATGACCTTCGTGCTGATCATCGCGGGCATCGACCTGTCGGTGGGCTCGGTGCTGGCGCTGAGTGCCGCCGTCACGGCCGCCGCCATCCTGCAGTGGAAGCTGGCCGTGCCAGCCGCCGCCGCGCTGGGGCTGGCCACGGGCCTCTTGTGCGGCGCCATCACCGGCGCGGTGTCGGTGGCCTGGCGGCTGCCCAGCTTCATCGTCTCGCTGGGCATGCTGGAAGCCGTGCGCGGCGGCGCCTACCTGGTGACGGATTCGCGCACGCAGTACGTGGGCGATGCCATCGCCGGGCTGGCGGCGCCGTGGATCGGCGGCGTGTCCTCGGCCTTCGTGCTGGCCGTGGCCATCGTCATCGTCGGCCACCTGGTGCTCACGCGCACCGTGTTCGGCCGCCATGTAGTGGGCATCGGCACCAACGAGGAAGCCATGCGCCTGGCGGGCATCGACCCGCGGCCGATCCGCATCGCCGTGTTCGCCGTCACCGGCCTGCTGGCCGGCCTGGGCGGGCTGATGCAGTCGGCCCGGCTGGAGGCCGCCGATCCCAATGCCGGCGCCGGCATCGAACTGCAGGTGATCGCCGCCGTGGTCATCGGCGGCACCAGCCTGATGGGCGGACGCGGCTCGGTCATCAACACCTTCTTCGGCGTGCTGATCATCGCGGTGCTGGAGGCCGGACTGGCCCAGGTGGGCGCCAGCGAGCCGGCCAAGCGCATCATCACCGGCGCCGTGATCGTGGCGGCCGTGATCATCGACACCGTGCGCCAGCGGCGCGCCGGCGCGGCCTGACCGGCGCCACCGCTTCGCACTGCCGCCATGGCCACCATCAAGGACGTCGCCCTGCGTGCCGGTGTGTCGGTGACCACCGTGTCGCACGTGGTCAACGGCACCCGCGCCGTCAGCCCCGAGGGCCGGGCGCGCGTGGAAGACGCCATCCGCGCCCTGGGCTACGTGCCCAGCGCGGTCGCGCGCAGCCTCAAAAGCAACAGCACGCGCACCGTGGGCATGCTGATTCCCAACAGCTCCAACCCCTACTTCGCCGAGATCGTGCGGGTGGTGGAAGACCGCTGCTTCGGCGCCGGCTATGCGCTCGTGCTGTGCAACACCGACGACGAGGCGCAGCGTCAGGGCGTGTACCTGCAGGTGCTGGCGCAGCGACGCATCGACGGGCTGATCGTGGTCTCCAGCGGCGGCGACCCCTCGCTGCCCGCGCTGCTGGCCGGCCTGCGCATGCCCACCGTGCTGGTGGACCGCGAGGTGGAAGACCCGGCCTGTGACCTGGTCGAGACGGCCCACATGCAGGGCGGCCTGCTGGCCACGCGGCATCTGCTGTCGCTGGGCCACCGGCGCATCGCCTGCATCGGCGGACCGGCGGGCCTGGCGCCCAGCGAGCAGCGCATCGACGGCTGGCGCATGGCGCTGGCCGAGGCCGGCCACTCCGCGACGAGCGCGGCGCTGCTGTGGCACGGCGGCTTCACGCCGCAGGGCGGCTACGAGGCCATGCACGCCATCCTGCGCACGGCCGAGCGGCCCTCGGCCGTGTTCGTCGGCAACGACCTGATGGCCATGGGCGCGCTGCGCGCCGCGCACGAATGCGGGCTGCGCGTGCCCGACGACATGTCGCTGGTCGGCTTCGACGACATCGAGCTGAGCGCCTATGCCAGCCCGCCGCTCACCACCGTGGCGCAGCCCAAGGCCCGCATCGGCGCGCTGGCGGTGGACATGCTGCTGGAGCGCATCGACGGCCGGCGGCAGATCGGCCGCAAGGTGCTGCTGCAGCCGGAGCTGCGGGTGCGCGACTCGACCGCGCGCTTCGGGCCGGCGTGACGCCTGCACCGCGGCCCGTCATCGCGCCCCACCGCTTCGTCCTCCCATCGCCTTGCCCGCGTCTTTGCCTGTGAGTGCCCTCTCTTTTCCCTTGCCCGAGTCCGACGCCGTGAACCGCTCTCCCACCCCCGCCGATGCCCCGCTGCTGGTCGTGCTCGGCAGCCTCAACATGGACGTGGTGGTGCGCGTACCGCAGGCGCCCGCCGCCGGCGAGACACTGCATGGCCGCTCCATCGACCACCTGCCCGGCGGCAAGGGCGGCAACCAGGCCGTGGGCTGCGCCCGTCAGGGCGGCGCGGTGCGCATGCTGGGCTGCGTGGGCGCCGATGCGCATGGCACCGCCCTGCGCGATGCGCTGGCCCTCGACGGCATCGACACCGACGGCGTGCGCGTCGAGCCCGCCACGCCCACCGGCGTCGCGCTGGTGATGGTGGAAGACAGCGGCCAGAACCGCATCGTCGTGATCCCCGGCGCCAACGCGGCCGTGCAGGTGGAGCCGGCCGTGCTGCGCGCACAACTCGCCGACGCGGCCTTCCTGATCCTGCAGTTCGAGACGCCGCTGGACCAGGTCGGCCTGGCGATGGAGGTCGCGGCACAGGCCGGCTGCAAGGTGCTGCTGAATCCCTCGCCGATGCAGGCGCTGCCCGAGGCCTTCTGGCCGCGCATCGACACACTGGTGGTCAACGAGCTGGAGGCGCAGATGCTGTCCGGCCTGCCCGTGACGGGCATCGCCGAAGCGGCCGCGGCCGCACGCGCCCTGCTCTCCCGCGGCCCGGTGCGCGTCGTCGTCACGCTGGGCAGCGAAGGCGCGGTGGCCGCCGATGCCGACGGCTGCCGCCACCACCCCGCGCTGCGCGTGAAGGCGGTGGACACCACCGCCGCCGGCGACACCTTCCTGGGCGCCCTGGCCGTGTCGCTGGCGCGCGGCGAGCCCTTCGACGCCGCCGTCCAGCTGGGCATCCGCGCCGCGGCCCTGTGCATCGGCCGGCATGGCGCCCAGCCTTCCATTCCTTCGCGCGACGAGGTGCTCGCCAGCCCCGTTCCGCCGCCACCGGTCGCCCTGCCATGAAACGCACCCACCTTCTTCACGCAGAACTCTCCCAGGTCATCGCCGCCATGGGTCATGGCGACATGCTAGTCATCGGCGATGCCGGCCTGCCCATTCCCGACGGGCCACGCCGCATCGACCTGGCCGTGGCGCGCGGCGTGCCGCGGCTGGATGACGTGCTGGCCGCGGTGCTCAGCGAACTGACCGTGGAAAGCGCCGTGGTCGCCTGCGAGGCCCTGCCGGCGGACCAGGACCGGCCGGCCTGGTACCCCACGGCGCTGCCGATGGTGCCGCTGGCCGTCTCGCACGAGGAATTCAAGCAGCGCAGCGCCAAGGCCCGCGCCATCGTGCGCACGGGCGAGTGCACGCCCTACGCCAACATCCTGCTGATCGCGGGCGTCAGCTTCGAGATCTGAGCCTGGGCGCCATGGCGCGCCTGCACTTCAGTCGAAACGCAGGTCCGCGCCCACCTGCTGACCCACCTTGAGCAGGTGGTCGATGCCCTGCCGCACGATGAGGTTCATGCCGAAGGTGGTGGCACCCTCCATGCGCGGATCGGCGCGGTAGCTGCGCAGCGTCTCGCCAACGGCGGGCTGCGACTGCGCATTGGCCGGGTCGACATCGGGGATGCTGCAGCGCACGCAGGGCTTGACGGGCTGCAGCTGCACCTCGCCCTGCTCGGTGGGGATGTGCAGCATCGCCACACGGTCCTCGTCGTGCGCTTCCATGCTGTCCAGCACGAGATTGGGCCGGAAACGGATCGCGTCCACGGCCGCGTGGCCCTCCGCAGCAAGACGGGCGTTGAAGTCGTCCACCGCCGCCTGGCTCACGACCAGCAGCGCATAGCCGTCGGAGAACTGCGTCTGCGCCTCGACGCCGCCGGTCCACTTGAGGCTGGACAGGCGCTTGTGCTCCGGATCGAAGCGCACCATGCGCAGCCGCTGCGGCCGGTCGGGTTCGGAGAGGAAGTCGCTGAACCACTGCGCCGCCACGTCGCCCATGTCGTAGGCCGCCACCTCGTCCTTCCAGATGGTGGCCCGCACCGGTTCCTCCACGCGGTCGTAGGCGATGTGCAGCGCCAGCATGCCGGGCGCGCGCAGGATCATCTCGTAGTGCTTCATCTGCGGCCGGATCAGCGCCATGCGCGGCAGCTCGCGCTGGCTGACGAAGCGACCGGCCTCGTCCACCAGCATCCAGGCGCGGTCGAACTCCAGGCCGGTCTCGGTGAGCAGGGCCTCCTGCACCTCGACCCCGGCGCAGGACTTGACGGGGTAGACGATCAGCCGCGCGATGCGGGCCTGGACGTCGAAGCGCGAGAGGTCGGGGGTGGCGGCAGCGGTCACGGCAAGAGAGGGCGATGAGGCCTGGACGGTCAGATGGGGAAAGGCGCGGCAGGTCGCGCCGCGCGTCGTGCTTGAGGAGCACAAAGCGGGCCGCCCGCGGCGGCGGGCCGCATTGTCGAGCCATCGCCGGGGGCGCAGGGGCGCTCCCTACAATGTTTCGATGGCTCTTCCCCCCGAGGTTTGCATTCGCGGCGCCGGCATCGTCGGCCGCACGCTGGCGTTGCTGCTGGCCCGAGAACGGGTCCGCGTGGCCCTGGTGGCCGAGGCCCCATCCACCCCCTCCCCCGACCGCCCGGACGTGCGCGCCTATGCGCTCAACGCGGCCTCGCGCAGCCTGCTCGAATCGCTGCGGGCCTGGCCCGACGCGGCGCAGGCCACGCCGGTGCGCGAGATGCAGGTCTTCGGCGACGAGGACGGCCGGGTGCGCTTCGACGCCGCCGAGCAGAAGGTCGACGCCCTGGCCTGGATCGTCGACGTGCCGGCACTGGAAGAACAGCTGGCGGCCGCCGTCCGCTTCTCGCCCCAGGTCGAGGTGGTGAGCGCCCCGGTCAAGGCCGCGCTCACCGTGGTGTGCGAGGGCAAGGCCAGCCTCACGCGCGAGACGCTCGGCGTGCAGTACGAGGTCACCCGCTATCCGCAGATCGCCATCGCCGCACGGCTGGAGGCCGAGCGGCCCCATGGCGGCGTGGCGCGCCAGTGGTTCAGTGCCCAGGGCGAGGTGCTGGCCCTGCTGCCCATGGGCGGTGCCGAAGGGCGGCAGCTGGCCCTGGTGTGGTCCGTGGGCCAACTGCGCGCGCCCGAGCTGCTGGAGCTGGACGCCGACGCCTTCTGCGCCCGCCTGCGCGAAGCCAGCCACGAGGCGCTGGGCGGCTTCACGCTGGCCAGCGAGCGGGCCGCATGGCCGCTGCAGCGCGCCACGGCCGACCGCTGGGCCGGCCGCTTCGCCGAGGGCGGTGCCTGGGTGCTGGCCGGCGATGCGGCGCACACCGTGCATCCGCTGGCCGGCCAGGGGCTCAACCTGGGCCTGGCCGACGCGGCCGAACTGGCCCGCGTGATCCGCGAACGCGACTACTGGCGCAGCGTGGGCGACGCCCGCCTGCTGCGCCGCTACGAGCGCTCCCGCCGTGCCGACGTGCTGGCCATGGGCCTGGCCACGGACGGCCTGCAGCAACTCTTCGCCCAGGGCATCGAGCCGCTGGCGCGGCTGCGCAACTGGGGCATGCTCGGCTTCGACCGCACCCATTTCCTCAAGGGCTGGGTGGCGCGCCATGCGATGGGCCTGGCGTCCGGCATTTCTTCTTCTCCTTCTCCCTCCGGGAGAGGGCTGGGGTGAGGGCCTTGGGCCTCCCCATCGTTCCTGGTGCTGCACAAGCCCAGGCCCCTCACCCGACCTCTCCCCGGCGGGGAGAGGCGCAACACCCTCGCACCATGAAGTACTTCGCCCCCCTCCTCCTCGCTGCCGCGCTGGCCACCGCCCATGCCGGCGAAGCCGAGATCCGCAAGAACCTCGGCGCCAGCTTTCCGCAGCTCGCGCAGATCGACGAGGTGCGCAAGGCCGCCATGCCCGGCCTGTGGGAAGTGCGGCAGGGCTTCGACCTGTACTACACCGACGAGCAGGGCAACTTCCTGATCCAGGGCCACCTGATCGACGTGAAGAACCGCCGCAACCTCACCGAGGAGCGCGTGGACAAGCTCACCGCCGTCGACTTCGACAAGCTGCCGGTGCAGGACGCCATCAAGATCGTGCGCGGCAACGGCAAGCGCAAGCTGGCCATCTTCGAAGATCCGAACTGCGGCTACTGCAAGCAGTTCGAGCGCGAGCTGCGCAAGGTGGACAACGTGACGATCCACCTCTTCCTGTACCCGGTGCTGGGTCCGGATTCGGCCGTGAAGTCGCGCGACATCTGGTGCTCCAAGGACAAGGCCAAGGTCTGGAGCGACTGGATGATGGACGGCGTAAAGCCCGCCACGGGCGAATGCGACACGCAGGCGCTCAAGCGCAACGTCGAGTTCGGCCGCAAGTACAACATCACGGGTACGCCCACCCTGCTGTTCGCCAACGGCACGCGCACCCCCGGCGCCGTGCCGGCCGCGCAGGTGGAGCAGCAACTCTCGGCCACGAGCAACTGATGGCCGGCGCCCCGGCCGGCCTGCGCTACCGCATCGCGGTGGCGGACCTGAACGCCCACCTGTACGAGGTCACCCTCACCATCGACGAGCCCGCGGCGGACCAGGTCGTCTCGCTGCCGGTGTGGATCCCGGGCAGCTACCTGGTGCGTGAATTCGCGCGCAACCTGCAGGGCGCGCCCAGAGCCACGCAAGGCCGGCGCGCCGTGGCCGTGACGCAGTTGGACAAGGCCAGCTGGCGCATCGCCGCCAAGGCGGGGCAGCCGCTCACGCTGCGCTACCAGGTCTGCGCCTTCGACAACTCGGTGCGCACCGCGTGGCTCGACCGGACCCGCGGCTTCTTCAACGGCACCAGCCTGTGCCTGCGCGTGGACGGCCAGGACGGATCGCCCTGCCAGATCGAGATCGTGCCGCCCGCCCTGCCCGAGGGCGAGGCGCCCTGGCAGCTGGCCACCGCGCTGCGCCCGCTCAAGACCGACCGCCGCGGCTTCGGCACCTACCAGGCCGCCAACTACGACGAGGTGGCCGACAGCCCGGTCGAGATGGGCGCCTTCTGGAGCGCCGAGTTCGACGTGCTGGGCGTGCCGCACCGCTTCGTGGTGGCCGGCGCCCCGCCCTCCTTCGATGGCGACAAGCTGATCGCCGACACCCGCGCCATCTGCGAGACGCAGATGCGCTTCTGGCATCAGGACGACCCCGGTCTTCCTCCTCTCCCCCCTGGGGAGAGGCAGGGTGAGGGGCCAACGGCCTCTGCCAAGGCGAAGCGCCCCGCCAAGGCCCGCGCTGCCACCCAGCACCCCGCCCCCCACGACCGCTATGTCTTCATGCTCAACGCCACCGACGACGGCTACGGCGGCCTGGAGCACCGGCACAGCACCGCGCTGATCTGCACCCGCCGCGACCTGCCGCGCCGGGGCGCCGCGCGGCAACCCGAGGGCTACACCACGCTGCTGGGCCTGATCAGCCACGAGTACTTCCACACCTGGAACGTCAAGCGCCTGCGGCCGGCGGAGTTCGCCCGCTACGACTACACGCGCGAGAACTACACGCGGCTGCTGTGGTTCTTCGAAGGCTTCACCAGCTACTACGACGACCTGCTGCTGCGCCGCGCCGGCTGCATCGACGACGCCACCTACCTCAAGCTGCTGAACAAGACCGTCAACCAGGTGCAGCAGACGCCCGGCGCCGCCGTGCAGTCGGTGGCCGAGGCCAGTTTCGACGCCTGGATCCGCTACTACCGCCCCGACGAGCAGACGCCCAACACCACGGTGAGCTACTACACCAAGGGCGCGCTGGTGGCGCTGTGCCTTGACCTGACGCTGCGGCGCGAGGGCCAGGGCTCGCTGGATGCGGTGATGCGCGAGCTGTGGCGCACAAGCGAGGGCGGACCCATCGACGAGGCCGCGATTGCCGCGACGCTGGCCCATGTCGGCGGCCGGGCGTACACGAACGAGCTGTCGCGGTGGGCGAATGGCACAGCTGAACTGCCGCTGCGCGACCTGCTGCCGGCGCACGGCGTGGCCATCCACGACGACCCGGCGCAGCTGGCGCAGGCCCTGGGGCTGCGGGTCGACGAGAGCGGCGGCACCGTCAAGGTCAAGATGGTGCTGCGCGGCGGCGCGGCCGAGAAGGCCGGCTTCGCCGCCGGCGACGAATGGCTGGCCGTCGAGACCGCCACCCACGGCGCCAAGGCCGCGGAAGGCTGGCGCATCGGCAAGCTCGACGACATCCCGCTGTACCTCGGCGCCGCCAGGAAATGCGTGGCCCTGGTGGCCCGCGACCGCCGACTGTTGCGCCTGCCGCTGGCCTGGCCGTCGGGCGACGCGCGCACCTGGCGCCTGGCCGGCAGCGACGCCGAGCTGCTCAAGCGCTGGCTTCAGGGCTGAGCGGCGGCCGGTCGCCTGACGGCATCGACGTCTCCGGGCGGACAGCCGCCCACCACGTCGGCCGGGTGGCCGTCGGTATAGTGCGCGAGGGCCTCGCCGGCCCGCCCTGTCCGTTCATTCCAGGAGACCCCCGTGAGCTACGAGAACATCGAAGTGCGCGTCGAAGCCGGCAAGGTCGGCATCGTCACGCTCAACCGCCCCAAGGCCCTCAACGCGCTCAACGATGCGCTCATGGACGAGCTGGGCGCCGCGCTCAAGGCCTTCGATGCCGACGAGGCCATCGGCTGCATGATCATCACCGGCAGCGAGCGCGCCTTCGCGGCGGGCGCCGACATCGCGCTGATGGCCAAGTACACCTTCGTCGACACCTACAAGGGCGACTACATCACCCGCAACTGGGAGTCGGTGCGCTCCATCCGCAAGCCGGTGATCGCCGCCGTCAGCGGTTTCGCCCTGGGCGGCGGCTGCGAACTGGCCATGATGTGCGACTTCATCATCGCGGCCGACAACGCCCGGTTCGGCCAGCCCGAGATCAAGCTGGGCGTGATTCCCGGTGCCGGCGGCACCCAGCGCCTGCCGCGCGCCGTCGGCAAGGCCAAGGCCATGGACATGGCCCTGACCGGCCGCATGATGGACGCCGCAGAGGCCGAGCGCGCTGGCCTGGTCAGCCGCGTGGTGCCCTACGACAAGCTGATGGACGAGGCCCTGGGCGCGGCGCTGACCATCGCCGACTTCTCGCAGATCGCGGTGATGGCCGCCAAGGAGTCGGTCAACCGCGCCTTCGAAGGCTCGCTGTCGGACGGCGTGATGTTCGAGCGCCGCCTGTTCCACGCCCTCTTCGCCACGGCCGACCAGAAGGAAGGCATGGATGCCTTCCTGAACAAGCGCAAGGCAGAGTTCAAGAACCAATGACGGCAAGGGGGCTTGCGCCCGCCGATTTTTGCCCCCTATAATCGCTGGCTTCGGCGCTTTAGCTCAGTCGGTTAGAGCGATGGAATCATAATCCACAGGTCCGCGGTTCGAGTCCGTGAAGCGCCACCAAAACCTCAAAAGGGACCCCGTGCAAACGGGGTCCCTTTTTCTTTTGCGCGAGGCAGGGTGCGATATCCTGACTGCCACCTGAACCACTCTCGGCAACTGCAGGCGCTGCAGGCCGGCCTCCCTCGCGGGGATTGGCCTGCCACCCTGCCCCCGTCGCCGCCTGCCATGCGCCTCATGATCGTGGAAGACGACACCCTGCTGGGCGACGCCCTCGCCCAGGGCCTGCGGCAGCGCGGCCATGCGGTGGACTGGTTCCGCGACGGGACGCAGGCAGATGCCGCCCTGGCCGGCGCCCCCTTCGACGCCGTGGTGCTCGATCTGGGGCTGCCGGGCGGCGATGGCATGAGCTGGCTACGGCGCTGGCGGCAGGCCGGCCGCGTGCTGCCGATCCTCGTGCTGACGGCGCGCGACGGCGTCGAGCAGCGCATCGACGGCCTGGACGCCGGCGCCGACGACTACCTGATCAAGCCCATCACCATCGACGAACTGGCCGCGCGCCTGCGCGCCCTGGTGCGGCGCACCGCCGGCCATGCGCAGGCGGTGTGGCAGCACGGCCAGCTCAGCTATGACCCGGCCAGCAAACTCGTGCACTGGCGCGGCGCGCGTGTGGAGCTCACCGGCCGCGAGCTGGCACTGCTGGAGATCTTCCTGAGCCAGCCGCAGCGCGTGCTGTCCAAGTCCACGCTGCTCGAAAAGCTCTACGACTGGAGCGGTGGCGAGCCGGAGGGCAATTCGCTCGAAGTCCACATCCACCACCTCCGCCGCAAGATCGACCCGGCCATCGTGCGCACGGTGCGCGGCGTGGGCTACGCACTGGGCACGGGCGAGGCATCGTCCTGAGCCCCATGCAGCACGGAAGTCCCGCATGAGCCTGCAGCGCCGCCTGCTGCTGTACCTGCTGATCTGCGCGCCGCTGGTGTGGGGCCTGGCGCTGTACTTCTCGACCCAGCGGGCCCGCCACGAGGTCAACGAGATGTTCGACACCGAACTCGTGCGCCTCGCGCGGCAGGTGCAGGCCACGTTGGGCCATGGCTATCCCGGCGCATCGGCCACGCTGCCGCCCGCACCCAGGGAAGGGGCGCCCGACGCGGGCGACTCCGATGTGCGCGACCTGGCGATCGCCGTCTGGTCGGCCGACGGCAAGCTGGCCCTGTCCGACCGGGAGGGCGTGGATCTGAACTTCCGCGCCGACGCCCAAGGCTTCATCGATGACGAGGTGGACGGTCGGCCCTGGCGCATCTACTACATGCGCTCAGTCGACGGCCAGTGGCTGGTGGCGGCGGGCCAGGGTGCCTACGAACGCGACGAGCTCGTCTATGGCCTGACGGTCACGCAGGTCGTGCCCTGGCTGCTGGTGCTGCCGGTGCTGCTGGCCGTGATGGCCTGGGCGGTGCGTGCCGCCCTGACACCGATGCGCCGGCTGACCAGCGAACTCGCGCACCGCGACGCGCAGGACCTGCGACCCGTGCCGAGCGCCCGCGCGCCGGCCGAGCTCAAGCCCCTGCTGGTGGCGATGAACGGCCTGTTCCAGCGCATCGAGCAGTTGCTGGTGCGCGAACGCCGCTTCACCGCCGACGCCGCGCACGAACTGCGAACCCCACTGGCCGTGCTGGCCGCGCAGTGGGACGTGGTGCGCCATGCCGGCACCCCGGCCGAGCGCCGGCAGGCGGAGGAAAAACTCAGCGCCGGCCTGCGCCGCATGGAGCGGCTGGTGACGCAGATGCTGTCGCTGTCGCGCGTGGAATCGGGCGTGCTGCCTTCGCTGGATGCCGAGATCGACTGGCCGCCCATCGTCGAGCAGGCCATGAGCGACTGCCTGCCCCTGGCCGAGCGCCGCCGCATCGACCTGGGCTGCGAATGGCCGCCCACCGGCACGCACCCGATGCCGCTGCTGGGCGATGGTCACCTGATGACAGTGCTGGTGCGCAACCTGCTGGACAACGCCGTGCGCTATGCGCCCGAGGGCAGCAGCGTGCTGCTGCGCATCGGCCGCGAGCAGCTGGAGGTGGAGAACGACGGGCCGCCGCTGTCCGCCGGTCAGCTCGCGCGCATGGGCGAGCGCTTCTACCGGCCCGAAGGCCACCACGAGGTGGGCAGCGGCCTGGGCGTGTCGATCGTGCGGCGCATCGCCCAGCTGCACGGGCTGGAACTGCAGCTGGGACCGCGCGCCGACGGCCGCGGCGTGCGCGCGGTGCTGCAGTTCGACGCGGCGCATCGCTGAGCAGCGCCGCCTGCACGAGAGCGCCGCTCAGCGCGCCTTGATCTTGTCCATCAGCGCCTTCACCTCCTCGCGGCGGCCGGTGTCGGCGATCTGCCGGCCGGGCCGCGCGGGCGCCTGCAGGGCGCGCTCCAGGTAGGTCATCGCCTGGTCGGGCTGCTTGGTCTCGACCAGGTATTCGCCGTAGAAGAAGTTGGGATCGATGCCCTTGGGGTTGAGCGCCAGCGCCTTCTGCAGCAGATCCTTGGCCTTGGCCTTGTCGCCGAAGCCCACGGGCCAGCCGGGCACCTTGTAATAGAGCACACCGAGGCTGTTGTAGGCCGAGCCTTCGAGCACGTCGCCGTTGATGGCGATGGCCGACTCGTACAGCGCCTTGGCCTGCTTGACCAGGCCCAGCGCGCCCAGGCCACCCTTCTCGCCGGCCACGGAGCTCACGATGATGCCTTCCCACACCAGGGGCTCGGCCCGGCCGGGGTTGGCTTCGCTCAGCTTGTGCGCCTTGGCGGCCAGCGCCTCGAAGCGCTTCTCGCGCTCGGCCGGCGGCGCCTGGTAGCGGATCACTTCCCAGTCGTGCTGCAGTTCGGCGACGCCGTCGTCGACGGGCGCGGCGCGGGTGATCAGCGGCGTGACTGCCGCCAGCACGCCGGCACCGGCCAGCAGGGCCATCGACAGCCAGACGCGGCGGCGCGGCCCTGCATCGGCGGGCCTGGCGGCAGCGACGGCACGGGTGGAGAAGGTGGCGGGGGTGGTCTTCATGGAATTCGAAAAGGAAGGTGGAGGGGGTCGAAGGCGGGCCGGGGTCCGGGGCTCAGAGCTGCAAGGCCTGCAGCCTCAGAGCTGCGGAGCCTGCAGCGAATGCGCGTCGGCCGACTCGGGCCGCTGCGACTCGAAATGCTCGAGCGTGAGCGGCGCGGGCGGCTGCACCGGCGGCAGGCTATTGCGGTGGGCGGCGAAGGCGCCGTCCAGCAAGGCGGGCGCCATGCCGTTCAGGCGAACCGCCAGCTTTTCGGGAAAGCCGAGGAAGCGTTCGGCCGTGCCGCGCTCCAGCAGTTGCACCAGGGCCTGGGCGACCGTGTCGGCATCGTCCATGGCGGTCTTGGTGGCCTGGTTGTAGCGCTCGACGGCTTCGCTGTTGAACTCGGTCTTCGTGCTGCGCGGTCCGAGGTACTGCACTTTGACCGACGTGTCGGCCAGTTCCCGTCGCAGCGATTCGGCAAAGCCGCGCAGACCGAACTTGCCGGCGCTGTAGACGCTGAAGCCCGGCAGCCCCAGCCGGCCCAGCACCGAGCCGACGAAGAGCACGCTGGCCTGCTTCTGCTGCCGCAGATGCGGCAGCAGCGCCTGAGTGAGCAGCATGGGCGTGAACAGGTTCAGTTGCAGCACCTGGGCGACGGCGCCGGCATCGAAGGACTCCAGCCGGCCGAAGGCGGGCGTGCCAGCGCCATGGACCACGGCATTGCACTGCCACTGCGCCGCCACCTGCACCAGCGGATCGAGGCTGTCCACCCGGGTCAGGTCGGAGGCATACCACTCGACGCGATGGCGCTCCACGCCCAGCTCGCGCACCAGGGCACGGGCCTGGGCCGCCAGCCGCGCGGGCGAGCGGCCAGCGAGCATCACGCTGGCGCCCGCCTGGATCAGCCGACGTGCGGCGGCAGACCCGATGCCGCCACTGGCCCCGGTGAGCAGTACCCGGCTGTCCGCCGCCTTCATGCCGCCACTCCCGCGGCAGACGTCGCCGCCGTCTGGCCCTGCGGCAGCGGCAGGCTGCGGAAGACGTCGCCATAGAGCCGGTAGAAGGCCTTGGCCGCGTGGACGATGGCGTCCTGGTCGGCCGGGTCCTCGATCTGCTCCATCAGCAGCGCGAAATGGGCGGTGTGCTCCTGGTCCAGCGTGCCGTGCGAGCGCAGGTAGCTGAAGGCCGAGTCGGGCAGGCCCAGTGGCTTCTGGATCTGGTCGGCGGCCATCAGCGCGATCGAGACGCTGGTGCCTTCCAGCACATGCACCATGCCGAAGAAGCCCAGCGGATTGCGGCGGGCGATGGTGTCGTAGGCATAGGCCACCATGACCTCCGTCGCATGGCCCGGCGGGCCGCGGCGCACGGCCTCGGCATCGCCGCCGCAGGCGCGGATGTCGTCAAGGATCCACTCGTCGTGGCCCTGCTCTTCCTCGATGTACTCGTCGAGCGCACCTTCGAGCCAGGCATGGCCGGCATCCAGCCTCGCCTTGAAGGCCCGCATCAGCGGCACGGTGTGGCTGACGTGGTGGTACGCCTCGCGCAGGAAGGCCAGGTAGCTGGGCAGGGACACGTCGCCGCGCAGGCAGCCCTGGATGATGGGGGTGCCGAGCAGGCCGACGCGCTCGGTGGCGGTCTCGGCGACAAGGCGGGCATGGAAACTCATCGGAAGCTCCGTGAAGGGATGAGAAGGAAGAAGGCGGGGCTCAGGCAAGGGCAGGCGCGGGCAGTTCCAGCGCCTGCGCATGGCGCGCCAGCACGGCCGCGCGCTGCGGCCGGCCATTGGCGGTGGCCATGCCGGACTCGGCCGTGAAGGGGGCGACGGCGCGGGCCCAGCGCTGGACGCGCGCGTAATCGGGCAGGTGCGCATTGGCGGCGTCGACGGCCGCCTGCAGCCAGGCATCGTCGGCATCGGCCGCCAGCGGCCAGAGCACCGCCGACAGCGACGGCTGTCCATCGCCGAAGACCACCGCCTGGCCGATGGCGGGATGGCCGCGCAAGGCGGTCTCCACCCACTCGGGCGAGACGTTGCGGCCGAAGGCGGTGATCAGCAGGTTCTTCTTGCGGCCATCCACATGCAGGAAGCCGTCAGCATCCAGATGCCCCAGATCGCCCGTCGGCCACCATTCGCCGGGCGCGCGCGCATCGCCGAGGTAGCCGGCGAACAGGCTGCCGGCCACCTCGATCTCGCCATCGGCCGCGATGCGCAGGCGGGCATGGGGCAGCGCAGCGCCGGCGCTGCCCGGGCGGTCGCAGCCGGGCAGGTTGAGTGTCTGCACCGAGGCACCTTCGGACAGGCCATACCCCTCGTAGGCCGGGATGCCCAGCGAACGCGCGGCCTGCACCAGACCCACGCCGACCGCGGCGCCGCCCACGGCCACCAGCTTGAGCGACTCGGGCGCGCGCTGGCGCGTCTGCGCCAGATAGCCCGCCCAGGCCCGCAGCATCTGCGGCAGCAGGATCAGGCTGTTCGGCTGGTGCCGGACGATGGCGGCGTGGAAGGCGGCGACATCGAAGCTGGACGAACCCGTGAGTCCCACATCCTGCAGGGGCAGCACGATGCAGGTGGCACCGGCCGTCAAAGGCGCCATCAGTCCGGCGATGTTCTCCAGCAGCACGGCGAAGGGCAGCGCGCACAGGTGGCGCTGCACCTGCTGCGGCGCCATGGCCACCACCAGGCCATCGGCCACGCGCTGCATGGACGCGGCCGTCAGGCACACGCCCTTGGGTGCGCCCGTGGTGCCCGAGGTGAAGGTGATCTTGGCCGTGTCCGACGGCATGGGCACCTTGCGCGCGGGCAGGCGCAGCATCGTGAAGGGCTGGCCGGCGATCTCGCACGGCACGGCCGGCGCCTGCGGCCAGTGGGCGGCCACGGGCGGCAGGGTGAGCACGGTGTCCACGCCCGACGCGCCGATGGCATGGGCGATCTGCTCCGGTGTGAAGAAGGCGGGCAGCGGCACATGCACGATGCCGGCCCGCAGCGCGGCCCGGTCGGCGATCACCCAGGCGGGCGAGTTGTCCATGAGCGTGGCCAGCACGCGGGTGCCCTGCGCGGCCAGTCGCTGCGCGAGCAAGGCGGCCTGGGCATCGACGTCGGCCGCGCGCCAGGTGCGGATGCCGTCGTCGAGGGCGATGGCCTGCGGGTCATGCGAAGTGGCGGTCATGCGCGGCCTCCGGCGGCAAGGCGGGCGCGGCGCGTCATGAAGTGCCGCAGGGCGCGCCGCAGGTGGATGGCCATCACCACCGGCTCATGGTCGTAGTAGCTGCCCCAGCAACGGGCCTGGTCGCCCAGCGCATCGGGCACGGCGCGGCCCAGCGTGAGCGGGGCCACGCCCAGGCGCACGAGCATCGCGCGCAGTTCCTGCGTGACGGTGCCCACGACCCAGTCGAAGCCCTCGCCGATCAGGTAGGGCCCGAGCAGCTGCACGAGGCGGCGGCCTTCGCCACCCCGCGGCGCGGCCAGGTTGCCGACCTCCACGATGCCGGCACGGTCCACGGGCCGGCCGGCATGCGCGGCGATCAGCGACTCGACCGGCGCGTCGAGGTACTGCTCCAGGAAGAGCGGACCTTCGTCCGCCCGGCGATAGCCCACCGCGGCGAGCACCTGGCTGCCCTCGCGCAGCGCCAGCAGCATGGGCGCGAAGGCCGGTACCAGGGCGCCATAGCGCTGGGCATACATCTCGCGGATGCTCTGCTCCACCGCGGCGCGTTGCGGATCGGCCTCCGGATGCCGCGTGAGATGGCCCGCCACGGGAAAGGCGGAGGGGATCGGCGATGTCGGCATGGCATCGCCCAGGGGAGAGAACAGGCGCATGGGTGGTCCGTGTCGCGGCGGCAGAAAAGCCACTACGCAGGTTGACGAATGGCCGTGATGGTCTGCGGACGCGCTTAACGCCAAATTAAGTGCAGGGCGGCGTTCCGCGCCCTTTGGCTGACCGGCAGATGACTCAGAAATGGCCCGTGAGGCCCAGCGTGCCGGTGGTGGTGCGGACCGCCGGCTGCAGGTCGTCCCGCGCGCGGATCACCCCTGCGGCCAGGTCCCAGCGCGGGCCCAGGCTGTAGACCACACCAAGCTCGGCATAGCGCGTGCGCTGGCGCGTCGCGTCGACGCCCTGGCGCTGCTGCAGGCCCACATCGGCGGCCAGCTTCCAGTCGTCGGCGATGTTCCAGACCAGCGCCGTGGACAGGCGCCGCTGGATGGCACCGGCCGTCGGATCGATGTCGCGCTGGCGGCCCCACGCATAGTTGACGTGCAGGGCGCCGAAGGGCAACTGCTGGCTCAGCAGCAGCGTCAGTTGCGCCGAGCTGCGGCCGTCGCCCAGGCCTCGCGCCTCGCGGCCACTGCTCACGGGCGCGTCGAACTCGGGCTTGATGCCGAGGCTGGTGCCGGTGGCCTCGTTCTCGTAGAAGCGCCACTTGAGGCCGAAGGCGGTATTGCCCCAGCCGCTCGTGCGGCTGCCGTCGGCCTGCATGCGCAGGAAGGTGGGCGCGGCATAGAGGTCGACGGTGTCGGTGAGGCCATAGGTGTAGGTGGCCGCGAGGCTGTCGCCGGTCTGGCGCGCCGGGCCGGCGGACCGACGGGCGCGTGCGGCGGCCAGTTCGATCTGCTGCACGCCGGCGCCCTGGGTGCCGGTGTCGTCGGTGATCAGCGGCTGCATGGCCTGCGCCGTCAGGGCGGACAGCAACAGGGTCAGCGCCGTCAGGCTGGTACGCGGCACGGGGGTCGGTTGCGGCTGCGCGGCCGCCGGCGGGCATGGGCATGCCGGCGGATTCGGGATGTTCTTCATCGTGGTCGGGACAAGCGCTGCGCATTGGACGCAGGAGGAGTGAACTCTTCATGAATCCGGGTTCTGCGACATGGCCGCGCCCGGCCCGGAGAGCGCGTCACCTTGGCTACAGCAAAGCCCCTTCGACGGGGCCTCCACCGATTGCCGCGCGGCCCCGCCTCCCGCCTAATGGCCGGCCTTACGAAGCAAGACCCGGAGACCTCTTCCATGCACCGTCGCCCCCTCCTCGGCGCGCTCATGCTCGCCGCCCTCGGCACTGCCGCCCTGAGCGCGCAGGCCCAGCAGGCCACACGCGCCTTCCCCGAGAAACCCATCCGCCTCGTCATCGCCTTCCCGGCCGGCGGTCCGACCGACATCACCATGCGCCAGCTGGCCGAGAACGCCAGCAAGGTGCTGGGCCAGCCGGTCATCATCGACAACAAGCCCGGCGCTGGCGGCACGCTGCCAGCCCAGCAGCTGCAGACCGTGCAGCCCGACGGCTACACGCTGGCGCAGATCCCGCTGGGCGTGTTCCGCCTGGGCTACACGACCAAGATCAACTGGGACCCGATCAAGGACATCAGCTACGTGCTGAACGTCACCGGCTACGCCTTCGGCATCGTCGTCCCGGCCGACAGCCCGTTCAAGAACTGGGCCGACTTCGTGGCCTATGCCAAAGCCAATCCGGGCAAGCTCACCTACGGCTCCACTGGCACGCTCACCAGCCCGCACCTGACCACCGAGCTGGTGGCGCAGCGCGCCGGCATCCAGCTGCAGCACGTGCCCTACAAGGGCAGCGCCGACCTCACGCTGGCGCTGATGAGCGGCCAGTTGATGGCCGGCGCCGACAGCACCGGCTGGGCGCCCTACGTGGAGTCCGGCAAGATGCGCGTGCTCAACACCTGGGGCGACAAGCGGCTCGCGCGCTTCCCGGATGCGCCCACGCTCAAGGAGCTGGGCTACGACATCGTGCAGAACTCGCCCTTCGGCATCGGCGCCCCGCGCGGAACGCCGCCCGAGGTGGTCAAGAAGCTGCACGACGCCTTCAAGCAGGCGATGGAAGAACCCAGCTACCTGGCCTCGCTCGCCAAGTACGACATGGTGCCGATCTACATGGGCAGCGCCGACTACACCCGCTTCGCCCGCGAGACGGTGGAGCGCGAGAAGGCCGTGATCGACAAGCTGGGGCTGGGCAAGCCGCAGTGAGCATTGAGCCATCCTGCGGCCCAACGTTGGTCCGACCATTCACCCAAGGCCGTTCGGGCTGAGCTTGTCGAAGCCTGGGCGCAAGCCCTTCGACAGGCTCAGGGCGAACGGTACTGACTGAATGACTTTGGCTCGGCGCCCTGCGTTGCACGGGCGCCGGACGCAAAAAGGGCCGCGATGCGGCCCTTTTTGCTGCTGAGCGACAGAGTCGCTCAGGCCGCCATGATGGTCACGGACTTGGTGTTGAGGTAGGCCTCGATGGCCTCCGGGCCACCCTCCGAGCCGTAGCCCGAATCCTTGACGCCACCGAAGGGCATCTCGGGCGTGGGCGTGGCGGGCTGGTTGATCCAGACCATGCCGGCCTCGATGCGCTGCGACAGCAGGTGCGCGTTCTTGATCGAGCGCGTGTACGCATACGAGGACAGGCCGAAGGGCAGGCGGTTGGCTTCGGCGATGGCGTCCTCGAGCGTGTCGAAACCGCGGATGGCCGCCACGGGGCCGAAGGGCTCGTCGTTGAACACCGAGGCGTCCAGCGGCACATCGTCCAGCACGGTGGGCGCGAAGAAGTTGCCTTCGCTGCCGATGCGCTCGCCGCCAGCCACCACCTTGGCGCCCTTGGCGCGCGCGTCCTGCACCACGTTGGCCATGGCCGTCAGGCGGCGCGAATTGGCCAGCGGGCCCATCGACGTGCCTTCGGCCAGGCCGTCGCCGACCTTCAGGCCCTGCGCATGCTTGACCAGCGCGGCGGTGAACTCGGCCTTGATGCTGTTGTGCACCAGGAAGCGCGTGGGCGAGATGCAGACCTGGCCGGCGTTGCGGAACTTGGCGGCACCGGCGGCCTTGACGGCCAGGGCGATGTCGGCGTCGTCGGCCACGATCACCGGCGCATGGCCACCCAGTTCCATGGTGGCGCGCTTCATGTGCTGGCCGGCCATCGCGGCCAGTTGCTTGCCCACCGGCGTGGAGCCGGTGAAGGTGATCTTGCGGATCACCGGATGCGGGATCAGGTAGCTGGAGATCTCGGCCGGGTCACCGAACACCAGGCCGACCACGCCGGCCGGCACGCCGGCATCGACGAAGGCCTTGATCAGGGCGGCGGGCGAGGCCGGCGTCTCTTCCGGCGCCTTCACCAGGAAGGAGCAGCCGGCGGCCAGCGCGGCACCCAGCTTGCGCACCACCTGGTTGATGGGGAAGTTCCAGGGCGTGAAGGCCGCGACGGGACCGACCGGCTCCTTGATGACCAGCGACTGCGCGGCCAGGTTGCGCGAGGGCACGATGCGGCCGTAGACGCGGCGACCTTCGTCGGCGAACCATTCGATGATGTCGGCGGCCGCCACGACTTCGATGCGGGCCTCGGCCAGGGGCTTGCCCTGTTCCTGCGTCAGCAGCGGCGCGATCTCGTTGGCGCGCTCGCGCACCAGGCCGGCGGCCTTGCGCATGAGGGCGGCGCGCTCGTGCGCCGGCGTGAAGCGCCAGGCCTCGAAGCCCTTCTGCGCGGCGGCCAGGGCCCGGTCCAGGTCCTCCTTGCCCGCATGGGCCACCTTGCCGATGGGCTGGCCGGTGGCCGGGTTGATCACGTCCAGCGTCTTGCCGCTGGCGGCATCGACCCATTCGTTGGCGATCAGGAGCTGGGTGTTGGGATAGGAAGCGGTCATGCGCGTCGTCGTCCTTGGTGGTCGGTCGGGAGGAGCGGCAGGGGCCGGGGCCGAGAGGCTCGGCGAAGTGCCGCAAGGCGGGAGAGAACGAACAATGCTACCCGCTCGCCACGCCGCGCGCGCAAGCCCGGGCGGAACGAGGCCCCGCGGATAATCGCCTCCCCCTTCTTCCCGCCCCTTCGCCATGACCGCACGCCGCGCCGCAGCCCCCGTCGCCGACGACAGCTCGCACAACGCGGCCCGGCAGGCCATCCTGGAGGCGGCCCGCGCCGAGTTCGCGGCCAAGGGCCTGGCCGGTGCCCGGGTCAACGAGATCGCGGCACGGGCGGGCGTGAACAAGCAGCTGCTGTACTACTACTTCGGCAACAAGGAAGACCTCTACCGCACCGCCCTGGAAGCGGTCTACGCCGAGATCCGCTCGCTGGAGCGGGACCTGCACCTCGGCGACATGGAGCCCACCGCCGCCATGGCGGCGCTCATCGGCTTCTCCTTCGACTACCTGGCCCGCCACCCCGACTTCATCGGGCTGCTCAACCACGAGAACGCGCACGGCGCCGCCCATGTGCGCGACTCGGCGGCGATCCGCGATACCAACTCCCCGCTGATCGAGCTCATCGCCCAGACGCTCGCGCGCGGCATGGCGGCGGGCGTCTTCCGCGCCGGCATCGATGCGGTGGAGCTGTACGTGTCGGTTGCCGGCATGTCGTACTTCTTCTTCTCGAACCGGTTGACGCTGTCCTCCATCTTCGGCCGCGACCTGTGCGAGGGCGGCGCCGTCGAGTCCTACCGCGCCCACGTGGTGAGCTTTGCCATGGCCGGGCTGCGCCCCTGAAGGCTCCCCCTGCTGGCGCGGGCCCCGCGGGCCTGCAGCCGGCCCCGCCTGCCTTTCGTCCATTTTCAACCAAACGGTTGACAGCATCGAAAGCGGTGCCTACAGTGCATCTCCAAGGCGCCGGAACCGGTGCCGCGGAGTCACCCATGAGCCCAAGCCTTTCCCCCGCGGCGCCTGCGTCCGCGGCCCTGCTGGACCCCACGCAACTGCCCGAGCGCTTCGACTCGGTGGAAGCGCTGGATGCCTTCCTGGCCCGTCCGACCCAGGCCCTCGTGGACGATCTGGCCGCGGTCGATGGCGACCTGATGATCCTGGGCGTGGCCGGCAAGATGGGCCCGACGCTGGCCCGGCTGGCTCGCAACGCCGCACCGCACAAGCGCGTGATCGGCGTGGCCCGCTTCAGCGACCCGGCGGTGCGCGAACAGCTGGAGGGCTGGGGCGTGCACACCATCGCCTGCGACCTGCTCGACCGCGACGCGCTGCAGGCCCTGCCGAAGGTGCCCAACATCGTCTTCGCCGCCGGCCACAAGTTCGGCGCCAAGGACAACCAGGCCCTGACCTGGGCCATGAACACCCATGTGCCGGCGCTGGTGGCGGACACCTTCCGCCAATCGCGCATCGTGGCCTTCTCCACCGGCAACATCTATCCGCTGACGCAGGTCGGGCGCCAGGGCGCCTCGGAGCTGACCCCGCCGGCGCCCATCGGCGAATACGCCCAGTCCTGCATCGGCCGCGAGCGCATGTTCCAGTACTTCGGCGCGCGCCATGGCACGCCGGGGCGGCTGTTCCGCCTCAACTACGCCATCGACATGCGCTACGGCGTGCTGCACGACATCGCCGCCAAGGTGCACCGGGGCGAGACCATCGACCTGGCCATGGGCCATGTGAACGTGATCTGGCAGGGCGATGCCAATGCCCAGGCGCTGCGCAGCCTGCGCCACTGCACCACGCCGCCCTCGCCCATCAACTGCACCGGCCCCGAGACCCTCTCCGTGCGCTGGCTGGTCGAGGAATTCGCCCGCCGCATGGACGTGCCGGTGCGGGTGAGCGGGCAGGAGGCGCCCACCGCCCTGCTGTCGGACACCACGCAGGCCACCCGCCTCTTCGGCTATCCCGTCGTGCCGCTGGGCGCGATGCTCGACTGGGTGGCCGACTGGGTGATCCAGCAACGCCCCAGCCTGCACAAGCCGACCAAGTTCGAGGTGCGGGATGGCGCCTTCTGAGGCGACCCGCGCCGACGCCGAGCCGACGCGCCCGGTGCGGCTGGGCGACGCGGACGTGTTCGCCGGCGTGGCGCTGTCCGATGCCGCGGGCTGGAACCAGACGGCCGACGACTGGGCCTTCTTCGCCCGCCACGGCGTCGCCATCGGCCGGCGCACGGCACGCAGCGAGCTGGTGGCCACCGCGGCCGTGCTGCCCTATGGGCCACTGGCCTGGATCTCCATGGTGCTGGTCGACCGCGAATGGCGCCATCGGGGCCTGGCCAGCGACCTGCTCCGTGAGGCGCTGGCACACCTGGGCGAGCGCCGGCTCACCCCCGTCCTCGACGCCACGCCGGCCGGCCAGGCGGTGTACGAGCGCCTCGGCTTCTGGCCCGGCTTCGGCTTCTGCCGCTGGGCGGGCGAGGCCGGCCGACATCCTGCCCCGGTGGTGGACAGCGCGGTGCGGCCCGCCCGGGGCGACGACGAAGGCGCATTGACCACTCTCGACCGCAACGCGAGCGGCCTCACGCGCGGCCTGCTGCTGCGCGACCTGCTGGCCCGCCGCGGCACGCGGACGTGGCTGTGGGCGGGCGACGGCGGCCCTTCGGCCTTCGTCATCGCGCGCGAAGGCCGGCGGGCCTGGCAGATCGGCCCCCTGGTGGCGCCCACGAGCGCCCAGGCCCAGGCGCTGCTGCAGACCGCCCTGGCCGAACTGGACGGGCCGGTCTTCATCGATGTCCCGGATGCCCACACCGCCCTGCGCGCATGGCTCGGCGCCCAGGGCTTCACCGTGCAGCGGCCCTTCGTGCGCATGGCGCGGGCGCCGGCCCTGCCCGACTGCGTGACCCAACCCTCGGCCCCTCTCTTTGCCGTGGCCGGCCCCGAATTCGGATGACCCCATGCCTCTTGCCGACGACGCCGTGACCCATGCCCGCCAGCTGCTGCAGCGCGGCCTGGCCATTCCTGCCCACCCGCTCGCCCTGGATGCGCAGCGACAGCTGGACGAGCGCCGCCAGCGCGCCCTCACCCGCTACTACCTCGACGCCGGCGCCGGCGGCCTCGCGGTGGGCGTGCACACCACCCAGTTCGCCATCCGCGAGAGGGGGCTGTACGAGCCGGTGCTGCGGCTGGCGGCCGAGACGGCACGCGACTGGGTGGGTACGCAGCGCGAGCTCGCGCTCGTGGCGGGCCTGTGCGGTCCGACCACCCAGGCCCTGGCCGAGGCCCGGCTGGCGCGCGACCTCGGCTACCACGCCGGCCTGCTGAGCCTGGCCGCCCTGAGCGACCGCAGCGAGGACGAACTCATCGCCCACTGCCAGGCCGTGGCGGCCGAGCTGCCGCTGGTGGGCTTCTACCTTCAGCCGGCGGTCGGCGGCCGGGTGCTCAGCGCAGGCTTCTGGGCCCGCTTCGCGGCCATCGAGCAGGTGGTCGCCATCAAGGTGGCGCCCTTCCACCGCTACCGCACCCTGGACGTGGTGCGCGGCCTGGTGGCGGCACGGGCCGAGGAACGGGTGACGCTCTACACCGGCAATGACGACCACATCGTGCTGGACCTGCTCACGCCGTTCACCGTGATGCGCGACGGCGCGCCCGTCACCGTGCGTTTCCGCGGCGGACTGCTGGGGCACTGGTCGGTCTGGACGCAGAAGGCCGTGCAGTTGCTGGATCGCTGCCAGGCCGCGGTCGCAGCCGGCGCCGTGCCGGCCGAGCTGCTGGCACTGGACAGCCGCGTCACCGACTGCAACAGCGCCTTCTTCGACGTGGCGAACGACTTCCGCGGCTGCATCGCCGGCTGCCACGAGATCCTGCGCCGCCAGGGCCTGCTCGAAGGCATCTGGTGCCTCGATCCGCAGGAGGGCCTGAGCCCCGGCCAGGCCGACGCGCTGGATCGCGTGTGCCGCGAGCACGCCGACCTGTCCGACGACGAATTCGTGGCCGCGAACCGCGACCGCTGGCTCCGCTGAAACCCCACTCCAGGAACGCCGCATGCACCGTCTGCGCCAGGCCCTCGCTCACTACCTGCCGGCCGTGGGCATCTTCGTCGGCTTCGTGCTCCTGTGGCAGCTGGCGGTGTCGGTCTTCGACATCCGCGAGTACCTGCTGCCCAGCCCGGGGGCCGTGCTGCAGGCCATGGTGAGCCAGGAGATCCCGTGGCTGCAGCATGCCTGGATCACCGCGGTGGAGATCCTCGGCGCCTTCGTGCTGGCCGGCGCTTCCGGCGTGCTGCTGGGCATGGCCATCGCGTGGTCGCCCGGGCTCTCGCGGGCCCTCACGCCCTTCCTGGTCTTCGTCAACACGCTGCCCAAGGTGGCGATCGCGCCGCTGTTCCTGATGTGGCTGGGCTACGGCATCCTGCCCAACATGCTGATCGGCGCGCTCATCGGGTTCTTCCCGGTGGTCATCAACACCGCCGTCGGTCTCACGCAGATCGACCAGGACCTGGTGGACCTGGGCCGCGTGTTCAGCGCGCCCAAGTGGAAGGTCTTCCTCAAGATCCGCATTCCCAATGCCTATCCCTACATCCTGAGCGCGCTGAAGGTCACCGCCACCTCGGCCGTGGTGGGCGCCATCGTGGGCGAGTTCGTCGCCTCGCAGAAGGGCCTGGGCTACGTGATCATCACCACGCAGAGCAGCATGAACACGCCGGCCGCCTTTGCCGCGCTGGTGTGGATCTCCCTGCTGGGGCTGCTGCTGTACGGCCTGGTGGCCGGCCTGTCGCGCCTGCTCGCGCCCTGGGCCGAGGACCGCGCCGGCTGAGGCGCCGCCCATTCCCGAATCCTCCTCCACCGCTTCGTCCTCCCTCCCCAGAAAGGAAGCTGCCATGCCTCTTCGTTCCGCCGCCCTGCAGGCCACCGTGGCCGGCCTCGCGCTGCTGTCGGCCCACGGCCCGGCCCTCGCCCAGCCCAAGGAGAAGTTCACGCTGGCGCTCAACTGGTTCGCCGTGGGCGACCACGCGGCCTACTGGGTGGCGCTGGACAAGGGCTACTACGCCCAGCGCGGCCTGGACGTGAGCATCGAGGCCTCCAAGGGTTCGGGCGACGCCATCGCCAAAGTGGACACCGGCCGCGCCGATGCCGGCCTGGCCGATGCCGTGCCGATCATCTCGGCCGTCTCGCGCGGCGCACGGGTCAAGATCGTGGGCATCGTCTTCGACAAGACGCCCATGACCTTCTTCAGCCGCAGCGACGCACCGCTGGTGAAGCCCGCCGACCTGGAAGGCAAGACCGTGGGTGCGCCGGCCGGCGACAGCCAGCGGCTGGCCTTTCCGGCCTTCGCCCGCCTGAACAGGATCGACCCGCAGAAGGTCACCTGGGTCAACATCGAGCCCACTGCCAAGGTGGCCTCGATCGCCGAGAAGCGCATGGACGGAGTGGCCGACTACACGACAGGTCAGCCCTTCTACGACAAGGCGATGGGCGAGGGCAAGGTGGTGCGCATGGCCTGGGCGGACCATGGCTTCGACCTGTATGCCATGTCGCTCATGGCCAGCGACAAGACCATCGCCGACCGGCCCCAGCAGCTGCGGGCCTTTCTCGAGGCCTCGTACCAGGGCTGGCGCGACGTGATGAGCAACCCGGAGGAGGCCCTGGCCATCTACAAGAAGCGGGTGCCGGAGATCGACGTGAACGTGATCCGCGCCAACATGCTGCTCGGCTTCGATCTGATGCGCACCCGAAACTTCGCCGACAACGGCCTGGGCGCCATCGACGACAAGAAGATGTGCGCGTCGGTGGACATCGTGAACACCTACATGGGCCTGCCCCGAAAGGTGGACTGTCAGGCCGTCTACACCAAGGGTCTGCTGGCCAAGGTGGCATTGCCGCTGGCCGCGAAGTGAGCGCGCGTCACGAAGGCGGCATCGGCATGGCTTCCACCGCTTCTCCGCCGCCGAGCCCCGGCACTGCGCGGCCGCTGATCGAGGTCGACCATGCCGGCATGGTCTACCCCGCCGAAAGCGGCCCGGTGGAGGCGCTGCGCGACATCTCGCTGTCCATCCACGAGGGCGAGTTCGTCGCGCTGGTCGGGCCGAGCGGCTGCGGCAAGTCCACGCTCATGCGCGCCATGGCCGGGCTGCGGCCGGTGACCAGCGGGCAGGTGCGCGTGCAGGGCGTGCCGGTGGACAAGCCCATTCCACAGGTGGGCATGGTCTTTCAGGCGGCGCTGCTGCTGAAGTGGCGCAGCGTGCTGGACAACGTGCTGCTGCCGGTGGAGCTCGCCGGCCTGGACCGTGCCCGCTACCGCGAGCGCGCGCATGAACTGCTGCGGCTGGTGGGGCTCGGCGACTTTGCCGGCAAGCGGCCCGGCGAGCTCTCCGGCGGCATGCAGCAGCGCGCGGCGATGTGCCGCGCACTCATCCTGGACCCGCCCATCCTGCTGATGGACGAGCCCTTCGGCGCGCTCGACGCCATGACGCGCGACGACATGAACCTGGAACTGCTGCGCATCTGGGGACAGGACCAGCCCCGCGCCGCGCGCAAGACCATCGTCTTCGTGACGCACTCCATCCCCGAGGCCGTCTTCCTGGCTGACCGGGTGGTGGTGATGTCCCCACGCCCCGGCCGCGTCGCGGACATCCACGACGTGCCCATCGCCCGCCCGCGCACCGCCCGGACGCGGGCCACCCCCGAGCTGGGGCAGCTGGCCTTCCGCATCTACACCGAGCTGTCCGGCAGTGCCGGCCGCGGCGACGAAGGCCGCGGCGGGCCGCACTGGTAGGCGGCGCATCCATGGACGCGCCGCGCCTTCGCGTCACGGCAGTGGACCTGTTCGAGTCCACCTACCGCATGCGCCTGCCCTTCCGCTTCGGGACCATCACGGTCACGGGCGGCCAGCAGGCCATCGTGCGGCTGCGCATCCGGCTGCCGGACGGCCGGGAAGGCGAAGGCTTCGCGGCCGACGCCCTGGCCGCCAAGTGGTTCGACAAGGATCCACGCCTGTCGGACGAGGACAACCAGCACCAGCTGCGCGCCTCGCTGCAGCAGGCGCGCGAGGCCTATCTGGCGGCGCCGCCGCTGAGCGCCTTCGCCCTGTTCGCGCAGCACCACGGCCCCCTGCAGCAGGCGGGGGAGCGCCGGGGGCTGAACCCATTGGTGGCCAGCTACGGCCCCGCCTTGCTCGACCGGGCCGTGCTCGACGCACTGTGCCGGTTGCAAGGCGCCGGGCTCTGGCAGGCGCTGCACGCCAATCTGCCCGGCATCGAGGCCGCCTCCGTGGCGCCCGACCTGGCGCGACTGGACCTGCCCGCCTTCCTGGCGGGGCAGCAACCGCTGCGGCGCCTGGCCGCTCGCCACACGGTGGGCCTGCTCGACCCGATCACCGCCGCGGACGTGGCCGCCGGCGCCCAGGTGCACGACGGCCTGCCGCAGACGCTGGAAGAGGTGATCGCCGCCTACGGCAACCGGCACTTCAAGATCAAGCTCTCCGGCCAGCCCGGGGCCGACCTCCCACGTCTGGGCCGCATCGCGGCGCTGCTCGACACCCAGCCGCCCGGCTGGGCCGTGACGCTGGACGGCAACGAGCAGTTCGAGGACGCCGCGGCCGTGCTCGCGCTGTGGCGCCAGATGCGCGCCGATCCCGCGCTGGTGTCGCTGTGCGCCGCCGTGCGCTTCATCGAGCAACCCATCGCCCGCGGCCGTGCGCTTACCGCGCCGCTGCCGGACCTGCACAGCCTGCCGCCGCTGCTCATCGACGAGTCGGACGGCGAACTGGACGCCTTCGTGCGCGCCCGTCAACTCGGCTACCGCGGCGTCTCGACCAAGGCCTGCAAGGGCTTCTACAAGTCCATCCTGAACCGGGCGCGCTGCCTGCTGTGGAACGCGGCGAGCCCGGCCGACCCCTGCTTCATGTCGGCGGAAGACCTCACCACACTGCCGGGGCTGGCCTTGCAGCAGGACCTGGCCCTGGTCGCCTGGCTGGGCATCGGCGACGTGGAGCGCAATGCGCACCACTTCGTGGACGGCTTCCAGGGCCGGCCGGCGGCCGAGGCGCAGGCCTTCCTCGCTGCACACCCCGACCTGTACCAGGCCACGCCCGCCGGCCCGCGGCTTCGGATCGTGGATGGCGAACTGGCCGTCGGCTCGCTCGCGGCGGCCGGCTTCGGCACAACGGTGCCTCCTACGTTGGACGAGACGCCGGCGATGCCCGCGTCGGCCTGGCCGGCCGGCTGATCCGATCAGCGCCGGGCCACCAGCGCGGCGCGCGCCGCCTGCGCGAAGCCGGCGCCGCGCTCGCCCTTGGCCACGTAGTGCGGCAGGTGCGACAGGTGCGGCACGAAGCGCGCCACGTTGGCCACGCCGATGCTGTGGTCGAAGGCCTGGAACATCAGCGCGTCGTTGGTCGAATCGCCCACGTAGGCCCAGCGCTCCATCTCGGCGCCCAAGTCGCGGCCCCAGAGTTCGCGCACGATCCAGCGCGCGCCCGACAGCTTGTTGTGCTCGCCGTACCAGCCGTTGATGTGGATGCTGCTCACGGTGGCGTGCATGCCCTCGTGCCGCATGGCCATCACCACCTTGTCGATCTGCGCCTCGGACAGCTGCGTGAACTCGCTGTGGTCGATGGCGATGTCGCATTCGCGGCCCGCGCTGTCGGTGGCGCGGCGCGCGCCCGGGATGCTGGCCTCGATGTGCGCCAGCACGGCCTGCATGCGCGCGAAGTTGGCGGCGCGGGTGGCGGCGTCCTGCTGGTAGCGCTTGTGCAGCGTGCGCACACCGCCCGGCTGCCAGGTGCCTTCGGGCACCAGCGCCACGGCGCCGTTCTCCGCCACGATGGCGTCGAGCGGCCAGCGGGCCGCGAAGGGCTCGCTCCAGCCCACGGGCCGGCCGGTGATGGCCACCACCTGCAGGCCGGCGGCCTGCAGTGCAGCCAGCGCATCCAGGGCATCGGGCGTGATGGCGCCGTCGGTGGTCAGCGTGTCGTCGATGTCGGTGAACACGCCCACCAGACCGCGGCGGGCGGCTTCGGGCCAGTCGGCCAACGGCCGCATCGTCTCGTGCCCCATCAGCCGGCCGTCTGCAGCGCCAGGCCGGCGTGCTCGCGCAGGGGATGGAAGTGGATCTTGGGAAAGCGCTCCTGCGCCAGCCGCACATCGTAGGGGCTGGTGCAGAGGAAGGCCAGCGTGTCGGCCGCGTCGCGCGCCATGCGCAGGGGGTAGGCGTTCTCGAACTCGCGCAGCTCGGCCGGCGTGTCGGCCGTGATCCAGCGCGCGCCGGTGTACTGGCAGCCTTCGAGGCGGATGTCGCAGTCGTACTCGGTGTTCAGGCGGTGCTGCACCACCTCGAACTGCAGTTGGCCCACGGCGCCCAGCAGCATGTTGCCGCCGGCCTCGGGCTTGAAGACCTGGATGGCGCCCTCCTCGCCCAGCTGCATCAGGCCCTGCTGCAGCTGCTTGGTGCGCAGCGGGTTCTTGAGCACCACGGTCATGAACATCTCGGGCGCGAAGAAGGGCAGGCCGGTGAACTGCAGGCTGGCGCCGTCGGTGAGCGTGTCGCCCAGCTGCACGCCACCGTGGGTGGTGAAGCCCACGATGTCGCCGGCATAGGCTTCTTCCACCGCCTCGCGGCGCTGGCTCATGAAGGTGACGACGCTGGTGGGCCGCAGCTCCTTGGCGGTGCGCTGCACGCGCAGCTTCATGCCCGGCTGGTACTTGCCGGAGGCGATGCGCACGAAGGCGATGCGGTCGCGGTGGTTGGCGTCCATGTTGGCCTGCACCTTGAAGACCACGCCGGCGAAGTCCTTGTCCTCGGGCTGGATCTCCTTGACCACAGGCTGGCGGTTCACCAGCGTGGTGCTGGTGCGGGCGCGCGGTGAGGGGGCGAGGTCCACCAGCGCGTCCAGGACCTCCATCACACCGAAGTTGTTGACGCCGGAGCCGAAAAACACGGGCGTCTGCTTGCCGGCGAGAAAGGCCTCGTGGTCCCACTCGGGCGAGGCGCCGGTGGCGAGTTCCATGCTCTCCAGGGCGCTGTCGAACTCGGCGCCGAAGCGGGCGCGCAGCTTGTCGGTGTCGGCGAGCGGAATGGTCTCGAAGTCCTGCGGGCGGCGCTCGCTGCCGGACTCGAACACGGTCATGGCCTGCGTGCGCAGGTTGATGATGCCGCCGAAGCTCTTGCCCTGGCCCACCGGCCAGGTCATGGGCACGCAGGGCATGCCCAGCTCGCGCTCCACCTCGTCGAGGATGTCCAGCGGCTCGCGCACCTCTCGGTCCATCTTGTTGACGAAGGTGATGATGGGCGTGTCGCGCTGGCGGCAGACCTCGATCAGCCGGCGGGTCTGCGATTCCACGCCGTTGGCGGCGTCGATGACCATCAGGGCCGAGTCCACGGCGGTGAGCACGCGGTAGGTGTCTTCGGAGAAGTCCTTGTGGCCGGGCGTATCGAGCAGGTTGACCACGTGCTCGCGGTAGCTCATCTGCATCACCGAGCTGGCCACCGAGATGCCGCGCTGCTTCTCGATCTCCATCCAGTCGGAGGTCGCATGCCGGCTCGCCTTGCGGCCCTTGACGGCGCCGGCGATCTGGATCGCGCCCGAGAACAGCAGCAGCTTTTCCGTCAGCGTGGTCTTGCCCGCGTCGGGGTGGGAAATGATGGCGAAGGTGCGGCGGCGGCGCGTTTCGGCGGCGTAGGGAGAGGACACAGGCGGGCTCCAGGGCAACCCGCCATTTTCGCAGACGGCAGCGCGCCCGCCGTGCGGGCCGGGGCTTTGGGGCGGCGCTCGCGCCGGGCGATCAGCCCAGGGCCGGCAGGGCCTGCGCCGCGCGGCGGCCCTGCTGGCGCACGCGGGGCGTCCAGTCCACCAGTTCCAGCCGCCCGTCGGCATGCTCGGCCAGCGCCGTCAGGCTCTCGACCCAGTCGCCGTCGTTGCAGTACAGGATGCCGTCGATCTCGCGCATCTCGGCATGGTGGATGTGGCCGCAGACCACGCCCTGCATGCCGCGGCGCTCGGCCTCGCGGGCCACCGCCTGCTCGAAGTCGCCCATGTAGCTCACGGCACGCTTGACCTTGTGCTTGAGGTACTTGGACAGCGACCAGTATGGCAGGCCGATGCGTGCACGCAGCGAATTGAAGTGCCGGTTCAGGCGCAGCGTGAATTCGTAGAGCGAGTCGCCCACGTAGGCCAGCCACTTGGCGCACTGGATGACGCCGTCGAACAGGTCGCCGTGGATCACCCAGAGCTTGCGGCCGTCGGCCGTTTCGTGCACCCATTCGTCGGCCACCTCGATGCCGCCGAAGTTGTGGTGCAGGTACTTGCGCGCGAATTCGTCGTGGTTGCCCGGGATGAAGATCACCCGCGTGCCCTTGCGCGCCTTGCGCAGCAGCTTCTGCACCACGTCGTTGTGGGCCTGCGGCCAGTACCAGTGGCGCTTGAGCTGCCAGCCGTCGACGATGTCGCCGACGAGGTACAGGGTCTCGCACTCGGTGTTCTTCAGGAAGTCGAGCAGGGCATGGGCCTGGCAGCCGGGCGTGCCCAGGTGCAGGTCGGAGATCCACAGCGTGCGAAAGCACAGCACGGGGCGCTCGCCCCCGCCTTCGTCCTCGCCGGCATCGGACAGGCGGCCGGCGTTGTCTTGCCAGGCGCGCAGGAAGGCGTCGTCGCGTTGCATGGACCGGCAGCATCGGCGCGGCGCATGACGGCAGCATGGCGGTGGCATGACGACGATGTGACGTCGGGGCCAGCCGTCTCAACGCCAACGGCAGGTGCCAAATCGCCGTCGCCCGGCTTGATGCGAAGCGGCGGTGCGACCGGACCCGCCGATGCGCCGCTCAGACGCTGCAGCGCTGCACTTCCACGGTGGAATGCCGGATCTCCTCGTGCATGGAGAAGCAGGCCCGCACGCCATCCGCATCCAGCGTGGGCGAATGCGTGACGACCGTCACCGCGCAGGCGTAGGCGCCGCGGCCCACGCGCCAGACATGCAGGTCGGCCACGCGGGTGTGCGAATCGGCCAGGCCGGTCTCGATGCCTTCGCGGATCTCCTCGGTGACGGGATGATCCATCTCGCGGTCCAGGAGCACGGCGCTGGTCTGGCGCAAGAGACTGCGCGCCCAGTTGGCCACCAGCACCGCGCCAACCACGCCCATCACCGGGTCGAGCCAGGCCCAGCCCAGGAACCAGCCGCCCAGCAGCGCGGCAATGGCCAGCACCGAGGTGGCGGCATCGGCCAGCACGTGCAGGTAGGCCGAGCGCAGGTTCAGATCGTGGTGGTGGTCATGGCCGTGGCCGTGGCCATGGTCGTGTCCGAGCCCGCCGTGCCCATGCCCAGCGTGTGCATGGCCATGGCCGTGTCCGTGGTCATGCCCGTGCGCCCCGGCCAGCAGCCAGGCGCACAGCAGGTTCACCGCCAGGCCCAGCGCGGCCACGATCACCGCCTCGCGGTAATGGATCGGCTCCGGCGACCACAGCCGCTCCAGCGAGCCGAAGACCATCAGGCCCGCAACCACCAGCAGGAAGACCGCGCTGGCAAAGCCGCCCAGCACCTCGATCTTCCAGGTGCCGAAGGCGAAGCGCCGGTCGCGCGCCAGGCGGCGCGCCGCGGTGTAGGCGAAGGCACTGACGCCGATGGCCACCGCGTGCGAACTCATGTGCCAGCCGTCCGCCAGCAGCGCCATGGAGTTGAACCACCAGCCGGCGGCGATCTCCATGACCATCGCGGCGGCGGTGATGGCGAGCACCCAGCGGGTGCTGCGCTCGGCGGCGGGGTTGCCGGTGTCGAACTGGTGGCTGTGCTGCCAGGGGCTGAGGTCGTGGGTGTGCATGGCGGCGGCGATTCTGGCAGCCACCTCGCCGTCCGGCTAGCCGCCGAACAAGTCCCCGTCGGCGCTGCGGCTGCTGGGCGCGGTCACGCCGAGATGGCGGTAAGCCGCGAGCGTGGCGATGCGCCCGCGCGGCGTGCGCTGCAGGTAGCCCTGCTGGATCAGGTAGGGCTCGATCACGTCCTCGATGGTGCCGGACTCCTCGCCGATGCTGGCGCCAATGTTGTCCAGGCCCACCGGACCGCCGTCGAAGCGGTGGATCACCGCCTCCAGCAGCTTGCGGTCCATCAG
The DNA here is from genome assembly GCF_003350475.1 of Pseudacidovorax intermedius. GTDB lineage: Bacteria > Pseudomonadota > Gammaproteobacteria > Burkholderiales > Burkholderiaceae_C > Xenophilus > Xenophilus intermedius. The sequence goes on along the minus strand of NZ_QQAV01000002.1, from coordinate 222,621 downwards.
GTCGAAGCCTTCCGGGTCGACGTCGAGCATGGCCAGCGCCTTGTGCGCAATGGACTGGGTGATGCGGCCATCGCCCTTCACGTCGGCATAGTCGCGCACCCGGCGCAGCAGCCGGTTGGCGATGCGGGGCGTGCCGCGCGAGCGGCGGGCGATCTCGAAGGCCCCGTCGGGGTCGATGGGCGCGTTGAGCAGGCCGGCGCTGCGGGTGACGATGAGCGTGAGCTCCTCGGCCGTGTAGAACTCCAGCCGCGCCACGATGCCGAAGCGGTCGCGCAGCGGATTGGTCAGCATGCCGGCGCGCGTAGTGGCTCCTACGAGCGTGAAGGGCTGCAGGTCGAGCTTGATGCTGCGCGCCGCCGGCCCCTCGCCGATCATGATGTCGATCTGGTAGTCCTCGAGCGCGGGGTACAGGATTTCCTCGACGACCGGCGAGAGCCGGTGGATCTCGTCGATGAAGAGCACATCGTTGGGCTCGAGGTTGGTCAGCAGCGCCGCCAGATCCTTGGGTTTTTCGAGCACCGGGCCGCTGGTCTGGCGCAGGTTGACGCCCAGTTCGGCCGCGACGATGTGCGACAGCGTGGTCTTGCCCAGGCCCGGCGGGCCGAAGAGCAGCACATGGTCGAGCGCCTCGCGCCGCTTGCGGGCGGCACCGATGAAGATCTCGAGCTGCTCGCGCACCTTGGCCTGGCCCACGTATTCCTGGAGCAGCTTGGGCCGCAGGGCGCGTTCGATGGCTTCTTCGTTGGGTGAGGCGGGGGCCGCGGACACCACGCGCTGCGGTACCGGGGCGAAGTCGTCGGTGTGGATGGACATGTCGCGGGGGGAAGCGGCGGATTGTAGGCGGCGCCTGCCGCGGCCGGGACGCGGTCAGCCTGCATTCAGGCGGCAGAATCGACCGCTCCTGCCGCTCATCGCCAACACCTTGTCCATCTACCAGCTCAAGCCCCGCTTCCAGGCCCTGCTCCGCCCTCTGGTCCAACGCCTCGCCCGGGCGGGCGTCACGGCCAACCAGGTCACGATGGCGGCCTGCCTCGTCTCCGTGGCGCTCGGCCTGTGGCTGTTCTGGGCCGCCCCCTCCCACGCGGCCTTCGCGCTGGTGCCGCTCTGGATGCTGGTGCGCATGGCCTTCAATGCCGTGGACGGCATGCTGGCGCGCGAGCACGGCCAGCAGAGCGCGCTGGGCGCCTTCCTCAACGAGCTGACGGACGTGGTGTCCGACGCGGCGCTGTACCTGCCCTTCGCCCTGGTCGCGCCCTTTTCCGGCTTCTGGGTGGGCGTGGTGATCGTGTTGGCAGGCCTGTCCGAATTCGCGGGCGCGCTGGGGCCGACGGTCGGCGCCAGCCGCCGCTACGACGGGCCGATGGGCAAGAGCGACCGGGCCTTCGTGTTCGGCGCATTGGGGCTGTACGTGGCCCTGGGCTGGCCGCTGCCGGCCGCGGCGGCCTGGCTGATGCCGCTGCTGGCCTTGGCCACGGGCTGGACGGTGGTGCGCCGCGTGCGCGCCGCCTTGGCCGAGCGCACCGCCGGATGAGCCGGCGCCGATGAGTTTCACAACAACCCCGGGGACGAATCACGCATGACGGCCACACCACGCATCGCCGAGGAACTGCACTTCCAGACGCACGACGGCGAATCGCTTTTCTATCGCCATTGGCCTGCCACCGGCAGCGCGCGCCGTGGGGCGGTGCTGCTCTTCCACCGCGGCCATGAGCACGGCGCCCGCATGGCGCACCTGGTGGACGAGCTGGACCTGCCCGACTTCGACTTCTTCGCCTGGGATGCCCGCGGCCATGGCCGCTCGCCGGGCCCGCGCGGCCACAGCCCCAGCTTCGCGCATTCGGTGCGCGACGTGCAGACCTTCGTGGAGCACATCGCCGCGCAGCACGGCGTGGCCGAGCAGGACATGCACGTCGTGGCCCAGAGCGTGGGGGCCGTGCTGATCTCGACCTGGGCGCACGACTACGCGCCCAAGGTCCGCGGCCTCACGCTCGCCTCGCCGGCCTTCAAGGTCAAGCTCTACGTGCCCTTCGCACGGCCCGGCCTCGCGCTCATGCACAGGCTGCGCGGGCTGTTCTTCGTCAACAGCTACGTCAAGCCGAAGTTCCTCACGCACGACCCGGCCCGCATCGCCAGCTACCAGGTCGATCCGCTGATCACACGGCCCATCGCCGTCAACATCCTGCTCGACCTGTACGAGGCCGCCGAGCGCGTGGTCGACGACGCCCAGGCCATCGTGCTGCCGACGCAGTTGCTGATCTCCGGTGCCGACTGGGTGGTGCATCCCGGGCCGCAGCATCGCTTCTTCGACCAGCTGGGCAGCCGCGTGAAAGAGAAGGTGGAGCTGCCCGGCTTCTTCCACGACACGCTGGGCGAGCGCGACCGGGCCGGCGCCGTGGCCGCGGTGCGCGGCTTCATCCTGCGGCTCTTCGACGCGCCACCCGCGCCGGCCGACCTGCGCACGGCCGACCGCCTGGGCTTCACCGCCGACGAGGCCCGGGCACTTGCGGCCCCGCTGCCGGCGCTGTCGCCGCGCGGGCTGTACTGGGCCGCCACGCGCGCCGGCCTGCGCCTGGGCGGCCGGTTGTCCCGCGGCATCGCCCTGGGCCACGCCACCGGCTTCGATTCCGGCAGCACGCTGGACTACGTCTACCGCAACGAGCCGGCGGGCGCACCGCTGGTGGGGCAGCTGGTGGACCGGACTTACCTCGACTCCATCGGCTGGCGCGGCATCCGCCAGCGCAAGCTGCATGTCGAAGAGCTGCTGCGCGAAGCCATGGGCCGGCTTGCCCACGAAGGCCGCGAGGTGCGGCTGATGGACATCGCGGCCGGCCATGGCCGCTATGTGCTCGATGCCGCGGCAGGCAGTGCCGTCGCGCCCGTGTCGATCCTGCTGCGCGACTACAGCGACATCAACGTGCGCGATGGGCAACGGCTCATCGCCCAGCGAGGCCTGCAGGACATCGCACGCTTCGTGCAGGCCGATGCCTTCGACCGCGCGAGCCTGGCCGCAGTGACCCCACGACCGACGCTGGCGGTGGTGTCGGGGCTGTACGAGCTGTTCCCCGACAACGACATGGTGGCCCGCTCGCTGGCAGGCGTGGCCGATGCTATGGAGTCCGGCGGCTACCTGGTCTACACCGGCCAGCCCTGGCATCCGCAGCTGGAGATGATCGCCCGGGCGCTCACCAGCCACCGCCAGGGCCAGGCCTGGGTGATGCGCAGGCGCACGCAGGCCGAGATGGACCAACTGGTGGAAGCCGCGGGCTTCCGCAAGATCGCCCAGCGGGTGGACCGCTGGGGCATCTTCACCGTCTCGCTCGCGCAGAAGGCATGAAGCGGCCCTGGAAGCGCGCCCTTGCCTGGCTGGCCCTACTGGGGCCCTTCTTCTACCTGAGCTACGGCCTCGCGAACTGGTGGGCCGGCACGCGGGCCCAGGTGCCCTCGGTGGTGTTCGACTGGGAGCGGGGCCTGCCCTTCTGGGCCTGGACCATCTTTCCGTACTGGTCGATCAATGCCTTCTACGCGCTGTCGCTGTTCCTCGGACGCACCCGGCATCTCGTGGACCGGCATGCGGCGCGGCTGCTGACGGCGCAGGTCGTGGCCGTAGGCTGCTTCGTGCTCTGGCCGCTGGGCTTCAGCTTCGGGCAGCCGGCGGTCCAGGGCGCGCCCGCCTTCCTGTTCGAGGCGCTGCGCGGCTTCGACAAGCCCTTCAACCAGGCGCCCTCGCTGCACATCGCGCTGGCCGTGATCCTGTGGGACTGGTACCGGCAGCTCATCCGTCCGCGCTGGGCGCGCGCGGTGCTGCACGTGTGGACGCTGCTGATCTGCGCCTCGGTGCTGACCACCTACCAGCACCACTTCATCGACATCCCGACCGGCGCGCTGCTGGGCCTGCTGTGCCTGTGGCTGTGGCCGCTGGAGCGGCAGGTGGCGCTGCCCCGCGCTTGGCGGTGGGCGCGGGACGGCGGGCGCGGGCGGTTGGCCGGGGCCTACGCGGTGGGCGCCCTGCTGTGCCTGGCCCTGGCGCTGCAGGGGGGTGGATGGCTCCTGTGGCTGGGCTGGCCCACCGCGTCGCTGGCCCTGGTGGCGCTGAACTACGCCGGCTTCGGTGCGCGCGGCTTCCGCATGGACCGGCATGGCCGCATGCATTACGCCGCGCGCTGGCTCCTGGGCCCCTACCGGGCCGCGGCCGCCGTCAACGCGTGGGCCTGGACGCGCAAGCTGCCGGCCCGCGTGGAGGTGGCGCCGGGCTTGTGGCTGGGACGCCTCCCCTCCCAGGCGGAGTGGCAGGCCGCCGGCCGGCCGCGGCTGCTGAGCCTGTGCGCCGAACTGCAACTGCCGCGCGTGCCGGGCGCCCGCTGCGTGCCGATGCTGGACCTCGCCACGCCCTCGCCGGTCCGGCTGCGTCGGGCCGTCGCGGTGCTGGAAGGCCAGCGGCGCTCCGGCGACGGCGCCGTGTGGGTCTGCTGCGCGCTGGGCTTTTCGCGCAGTGCTGCGACAGTCGTGGGCTGGCTGCTGCGGCACGGCGGTGCGTCCGAGCCGGCCGCGGCGGAGGCGGTGGTCCGGCGCGCGCGGCCGCAGATCGTGCTGCGTGCGCCGTGGCGGACGGCGCTCTCCACCCTGCAGAGCCCCGCGCCATTGCCGCGCCATCCATGACCCTGCCGTCGTCCCCCCCTGATCCGCAGGCACGCAGCCGCTGCGCCGCCCTGGCCGCGCGGCTGGCCGCCCAGCGACCCGTGGCCGCCTGGAGCCTGCTGCTGTCGGCCGCCTGCCTCCTTGCCCTGGCGGCGGTCGCCGCCGGATGGGCCATGCCTGCCAGCCGCCTGTGCCTTGCCGCCTGGTCGCTCGGCGCGATGCTCGGCCTGGCCGAACGCTACCTGGCGCTGCGCCTGCACCTGGACGAGGGACTGTTCGCAGCCCTCGGCCGCGGCGCGCTGCCCGACCTGGCCGCGCTGGACGACGCGCTGGCGTGGCTGGGCCTGCGCCCCGCGTCGCCGGGCACCCCACGCCCGCTGGAAGAGCGCCTGCGCGGCACGCAGGCCCTGATGCGCCGGCATCTGGGCGTCGTGCTGCTGCAAACCCTCTGCGTCCTGATCGCCCTCATCGCCGGCCTCCACGCCGGCCTGCCTTCGCCATGAACGACATCCTCGACTCCGACACACCGCCCGCGCGCGTCCTGCTGCGGCAGGCCGGCGCCTTCGTTGCCGCCCGGGCCATCGTGCTGGTGGCCAACCTGCTCACCGGCGTGCGCGCCATCTGGAGCGGCACCACGCCGGTGGCCGAGACCACGCTGTACTTCGCCAACCATTCGAGCCATGGCGACTTCGTGCTGGTGTGGGCCACGCTGCCGCCCGACCTGCGGGCCATCACCCGGCCCGTCGCGGGGCAGGACTACTGGCTGGCCTCGCGGCTGCGCCGCTTCATCGGCCAGGACGTGTTCAATGCGCTGATGATCCGCCGCGACGGCAGCGGTGCGGCGGGCAGCACGGCCGCCAATCCGGTGGAACAGATGGTGCAGGCGCTGGAGGCGGGCGATTCGCTGATCATGTTCCCCGAGGGCACGCGCAACACCGGCGATGCGGTGATGCTGCCGCTCAAGAGCGGGCTCTTCCACATCGCCCGCGCCTGCCCGCAGGTGCGGCTGGTGCCGGTGTGGATCGAGAACCTCAGGCGCGTGCTGCCCAAGGGGCAGCTGGTGCCGGTGCCGCTGGCCTGCTCGGTGCGCTACGGCGCGCCGGTGGTGCTGGCCGACGGCGAGGACAAGGCCGCTTTCCTGGCGCGCGCGCAGCAGGCCATGCTGGACCTACGGCCGGACCATGACAAAGCGGAGGAACGATGAGTCCCATCACCCACACCACCCTGATGCTCTTCGGCGGCGTGGCCGGCGTGCTGGTACTGGCCTCGGCCATCGGCGCGCTGCTCAAGTGGCGCGTGGCCCATGGCGCGCCCCATTCGGTCATCGACAACCTGAACGCCCGCGTCAATGCCTGGTGGGTGATGGTGGCCGTGATCGGCGTCGCCTTCGCCTTCGGCAAGCTGGGCGTGATCCTGCTGTTCTACCTGGTCTCGTTCTACGCGCTGCGCGAGTTCCTGAGCCTCACCTACACCCGGCGCGGCGACCACCTGGCCATGGCGGCCGCCTTCTACGTGGCACTGCCGGTGCAGTACTTCCTGGTGTGGATCGAGTGGTACGGCATGTTCGCCATCTTCATCCCGGTGGAGGTGTTCCTGATCCTGCCCATCCTGTCGGCCCTGGGCGGCGACACGCAGCGCTTCCTGGAGCGCACGTCCAAGGTGCAGTGGGGGCTGATGGTCTGCGTGTTCTGCATCAGCCACGTGCCGGCGCTGCTGACGCTGAACATCCCCGGCTTCGAGGGGCGCAACCTGCTGCTGATCGCCTTCCTGGTGATCGTGGTGCAGGGCAGCGACGTGCTGCAGTACGTGTGGGGCAAGCTGCTGGGCAAGCGCAAGGTGGCGCCGGAGCTGTCGCCTTCCAAGACCTGGGAAGGGCTCATCGGCGGCGTGGCCAGCGCCACGCTGCTGGGCGCGGCGCTATGGTGGGCCACGCCCTTCGCGCCCTGGCAGGCCGCGCTCATGGCCTTCATGATCTGCGTGATGGGCTTCTTCGGCGGGCTGGTGATGTCCGCCATCAAGCGCGACCGCGGCGTGAAGGACTGGGGCACCATGATCGAAGGCCACGGCGGCATGCTGGACCGGCTGGATTCGGTGATCTTTGCCGCGCCGATGTACTTCCACGCGCTCCACTATTGGTGGGTTCCTTGACCCACCCCCAGGCTTCGCACTTCGCGCTCCGCCTCCCCCCTCAAGGGGGCACATCCAGCGGCCCGGCAACGCCGGTTCCGCGGATGTCCACGCGTGGCCTGCTCCGCGGCCTTTCGAGCAAAAGTCAGCGGAACCTGAGCGCCTACTTCGCCAGCGCCTTCAGCGCCATCTTGATGCCCTCGCTCACGCCCACGTCCTTGGGCAGGGCCTTGAGGGCGGCAGCGCCTTCCTTGTCGTTGTAACCCAGCGCCAGCAGGGCCTGCAGGATGTCGGCCTGGGCGTCGCTGGCGGGCTGGGCGGCAGCGCCGGCGGTGCCCACGGCGTCGCCCAGCTTGCCCTTGAGCTCCAGCAGCAGGCGCTCGGCCGTCTTCTTGCCGATGCCGGGAATCTTCACCAGTCGGCCCGGCTCCTGCAACGCGATGGCCTGCACCAGCTCGCCCACGCTCAGGCCCGACAGGATGCCCAGCGCCGTGCGCGGCCCCACGCCCGCGATCTTGATCAGCTGCCTAAAGGCCGCACGCTCTTCCGCCGACGCGAAGCCGTAGAGAATCTGGGCATCCTCTCGCACGATGAAGTGCGTGAGCAGCGAGACCTTCGCGCCCACCTGCGGCAGGTTGTAGAAGGTGCTCATCGGCACGTCCACCTCGTAGCCCACGCCGCCGCAGTCGATGACGATCTGCGGCGGGTTGCGTTCGGCCAGGGTTCCGGTGAGTTTTCCTATCATGACTTGCGTGCCGATCCTTCGATTCCATCTGCCAGAGAAAAAAGCCGCGTGATTCTCCGCCACAGCTTCACCCCCGCGAACAACAGCCGCCTGGCACACCTGTGCGGCCCCATGGACGCGCACCTGCGCCGCATCGAGGAGGCGCTGGAGGTCAAGATCGCCCACCGCCACGAGCTGTTCAAGATCGACGGCCCCAAGGCCCGCGCCGAGCGCGCGCTGGAGGTGCTGCAGGCCCTCTACGAGATCGCCAAACATCCGGTCGATGCCGCTATGGTGCAGCTCACTCTGGCCGGCGACGGCCAGATGGCCGAGGACGAGGAAGGCGCGCTCACGCTCGCCACCCGCCGCGGCAACCTGCGCGCCCGCACCCCCAATCAGAGCGTCTACCTCGACAACATCGCCAACCACGACATCACCTTCGGCATCGGCCCGGCGGGCACCGGCAAGACCTACCTGGCGGTGGCCTGCGCGGTCGACGCGCTGGAGCGCAGCAGCGTGCAGCGCATCGTGCTGACCCGCCCGGCGGTGGAGGCTGGCGAGCGCCTGGGCTTTTTGCCCGGCGACCTCACGCAGAAGGTCGATCCCTATCTGCGCCCGCTCTACGACGCGCTGTACGACCTGATGGGCTTCGAGAAGGTCACCAAGGCCTTCGAGCGCAATGCGCTGGAGATCGCGCCGCTGGCCTTCATGCGCGGGCGCACCCTCAACAACGCCTTCGTCATCCTGGACGAGGCGCAGAACACCACGCCCGAGCAGATGAAGATGTTCCTCACCCGCATCGGCTTCGGCAGCAAGTGCGTGGTGACGGGCGACATCAGCCAGATCGACCTGCCCAAGACGCAGACCAGTGGTCTGGTGGAGGCCGAGCGCGTGCTGCGCCGGGTGCAGGGCCTGGCCTTCACCCGCTTCGACACCGGCGACGTGGTGCGCCATCCGCTGGTGGCGCGCATCGTCGATGCCTACGACGCCTCCCGCAAGCGCAGCAGCGCAAAGGTCGACTGATGGCGATGCCGCCACTTTCCCTGTCGTTGCAGTTCGGCCGCATCGACGCGCTGGCGCGCCACCGCGCCGCCCTGCCCCGCCACCGCGTGGTCCGCTGCATCCGCCATGCGCTGGAGGCGCCCGGCGAGATCACCGTGCGCATCGTGGACGCCGAGGAAGGCCAGCAGCTCAACCGCGAGTTCCGCGGCAAGGACTACGCGACCAACGTGCTGACCTTCGACTATGCGCAGTCGCCGATGGTGATGGCCGACCTGGTGCTGTGTGCGCCTGTGGTGGCGCGCGAGGCGAAGGAGCTGGGCGTGACCCTGGCCGCCCATTACGCGCACCTGCTGGTGCACGGGACGCTGCATGCCCAGGGCTGGGACCACGAGACCGGCGACGAGGACGCCGAAGCGATGGAAGCGCGCGAGATCGAGATCCTGGCCGGGCTGGGCGTACGCAATCCGTATCGGGGTCGCTGAGAGCGCGCCTCTCACAGACCCGCCTGCACACAGCCTGAGGCCCCGAGAGCAATCCCGGCGTTCAGCGCATGTCGATGGGAATGGTGACCGGACCGTCGTTGACCAGGTGCACCTGCATGTCGGCCCCGAAACGCCCCGTGGCCACCTCGGGATGCAAACTGCGGGCCTGCGTGACGAAGGCGTCGTAGAGCCGCCGCCCCTCGTCCGGCGGCGCAGCGCCCGTGAAGCTGGGCCGGTTGCCGCCGCGCACGTCCGCCGCCAGCGTGAACTGGCTGACGATCAACAGCCCGCCGCCCACATCCTGCACGCTGCGGTTCATCTTGCCGGTCTCGTCCGAGAAGATGCGCAGCTTCAGGATCTTGGCCAGCAGCCGCTCGCCCACAGCCTCGGTGTCGCCCGGCTCGGCACACACCAGCACGAGCAGGCCTGCCCCGATGGCCCCCGCCACCTCGCTGGCGATCTCCACGCGCGCCTCGCGCACGCGCTGCAGCAGCGCCTTCATGGCAGCACCCGGCCGACGGGGTCGCGGTCCTGCGCCAGCGCGGCCCGCGACTCGAATTTCAGCGGCAGCAGCTGGATGGTCACCCGCAGGTTGGGCAGCACCGCCATCAGTGCCCGCTCGACGTCGTCCCGCATCAGCGCGGCGCGGCGCAGCGTCCAGCCGCCCGGCAGATGCATGTGCAGGTCGGCGAAGCAGCGGCGGCCGGCGCGGCGGGTCACGAGGTGGTCGAAGCGCATCTCGGTGTCGGCGGGCGTCTCGGCGGCGATGCGATCCAGCACCGCCTGCAACAACGCCTGATCGGCCGGCGCCAGCGCCTCGTCCATCAGGCCCTGGGCCGAGCGCCAGACCAGCTGCCCCCCCTCCCAGATGATGTTGATCGCCACGCCGATGGCCAGCAACGGATCGAGCCACAGCCAGCCGGTGAAGCCCACGGCGATCACGCCGATGATCACGGCGACGGAAGTCCACACATCCGTCATCAGGTGCCGGCCATCGGCCTCCAGCGCGATGGAGTTGTGCTTCTTGGCCGCGCGGAACAGCAGCCAGGCCAGCCCGCCGTTGAAGGCCGAACTGACGGCCGAGAGCACGAGGCCCCAGCTCAGCTGCTCCAGCGGCTGGGGATTCAGCAGCCGGTGCACGGCCGCGCCCGCAATGGCCAGCGCCGCACCGACGATCAGCACGCCCTCGAAGCCGGATGAGAAGTATTCGGCCTTGTGGTGGCCGTAGGGATGGTCGTCGTCCGCAGGGCGGGAGGCCACCGTCACCATGCTCAGTGCGAACACCGCGCTGGCCAGGTTGACGAAGGACTCCATGGCGTCCGAGATCAGGCCCATGGAATGGGTCACATAGCCGGCGATGCTCTTGAGCAGGATGGTGACCAGTGCGACCCCGATGGACAGCTTCAGCAGATTGCGCGGCTGCCAAAACGGCGAATCATCACCGATAGGGAAATATTTCATGTTCTTTGTCAAAAACTCTACTGAACGCGCCGCAGAGCGCCGTGGGGCGCGACCTATCATGCGCGGTTTTCTTTAGCGCCAGATTAAGGTCATGAGACAGAGGATGCTTCAAGGCCTGCTCGCCGCCGCTGCCCTGTGGGTCGGCATTGTGGGCCCGGCCCAGGCGCAGGACGCCGTGAGCGGCGGACACGCCGGCTTCATCAAATCGGTCCAGGGGCAGGTTCTCATCGTGAACGCGGCCGGGCAATCGCAGGCCGCCCAGGCGGGCAGCACGCTGCGTGCCAGCGACCGCGTCGAGACGGACGCGCAAGGCGCAGCCGGCCTCGTGCTGCGGGACGGCACCACCCTGGTCGTCGGCCCCGCCTCGCGCGTGGACCTGCGCGACTACCGCTTCGACAGCACCACGCAGGACGGCAACCTGCTGGTCGGCCTGCTGCGGGGCTCGCTGCGCATGATCAGCGGCCTGCTGGGCAAGGCCCATCCGGAAGCGGTGCGCGTGGAGACGCAGACGGCCACGATCGGCATCCGAGGGACGGACTTCATCGTGTCCGCCGAGGCCCCATGATGCGCCGCCCGTTCACCCTGCTGCGTTGGGCCGTTCCCGCCGTAGCCCTACTGCTCGCGGCCTGCGCGGCGCCACCGCCGCCCTCCACCCGCGTGGTGCTGCTGCCGCAGGACGACGGCACGCCGTCCGCGGTGGTCGTGAAAACGGCTGGCGGGCAGCAGCGGCTGGACAAGCCCTACGAACGCGCCTCGGTGGTTGCCACCAACCAGCCGCCGGTGGTCGACACCACCGACGCGGCGACGGTGCAGGCCCGCAACCCCAGCCTGTTCTCGATGCGGCCCGCCCGCCCGCAGCGCTACGTGCTGTTCTTCGACACAGGGGGCACGCGACTGGCTGCGCAATCGCAGCGCGCCCTCGATGCGCTGCTGGGCGACGCCCTGGCCCGGCCGGGCGCCGACCTGGTCATCACCGGCTACACCGACACCCGGGGTGCGGCGGCGGCCAACGACGCGCTGTCGCTGGCCCGGGCACAGATGGTGCGACAGATGCTGATCCAGCGCGGCTTCGCACAGGAACGCATCGAAGCCGCCGGACGCGGCGAGCGCGAATTGGCCGTACCCACGGCCGACGAGGTGGACGAGCCGCGCAACCGGCGCGTCGTGGTCGATCTGCGCTGAAGGCCCCGCGCGCTTCTTGGCAGCGCCCGCCCTGCCGCCTGACGCGCGACCGGCATGGCCGGCACATTGAAGCAGGCGTGCCAGTCGGCACGCCTGAAACGGTCAGTCAGGCCAGCAGCACCCGCGCGAACTTGCGCTTGCCCACCTGCACGACGTAGCTCCCGGCCTCCAGCTTGAGACCCTTGTCGCTCACCACGCTGGAGTCCACTCGCACGCCGCCACCATCGATCAGGCGGTTGCCCTCCGACGTGGATGCCGCGAGCCCCGCCTGCTTGAGCACATGGGCGATGCCCAGCGGCGCACCGTTGATCTGCACCTCTGGAATCTCGTCCGGCACGCCGCCGCGGCTGCGATTGATGAAGTCCTGCTCGGCCGCGTCGGCCGCCTGGGCGCTGTGGAAGCGGGCCGTGATCTCCTTGGCCAGCATCACCTTCGCGTCCTTGGGATTGCGCCCGCCCTCGACCTCGGCCTTGAGCGCGGCGATCTCCTTCAACGAGCGGAAGCTCAGCAGCGTGAACCACTTCCACATCAGCGCGTCCGAGATCGACAGGACCTTGGCGAACATGGTGTTCGGCGCCTCGCTGATGCCGATGTAGTTGTTCTTGCTCTTGGACATCTTCTCGACGCCGTCGAGGCCTTCGAGCAGGGGCATGGTCAGGATGCACTGCGGCTCCTGGCCATATTCCTGCTGCAGGTGGCGACCCACCAGCAGGTTGAACTTCTGGTCGGTGCCGCCGAGCTCCAGGTCGCTCTTGAGTGCCACCGAGTCGTAACCCTGCATCAGCGGGTACAGGAACTCATGCACCGAGATCGACTGGCCGGCCTTGAAGCGCTTGGTGAAGTCGTCGCGCTCCATCATTCGGGCCACCGTGTATTTGGCCGCCAGCTGGATCATGCCGCGGGCGCCCAGCGGGTCGCTCCATTCGGAGTTGTAGCGGATCTCGGTGCGCGCCGGATCGAGCACCAGGCTGGCCTGGCGGTAGTAGGTCTGCGCGTTCTCTTCGATCTGCTCACGCGTCAAGGGGGGGCGGGTGCTGTTGCGGCCGGAGGGGTCGCCGATCAGGGTGGTGAAGTCGCCGATCAGGAAGATCACCTGGTGGCCCAGGTCCTGCAGTTGGCGCATCTTGTTGAGCACCACCGTGTGGCCGATGTGGATGTCGGGGGCCGTGGGGTCCAGGCCCAGCTTGATGCGCAGCGGCTGGCCGGTCTTTTCGGCGCGCTGCAGCTTGCGGATCCACTCGTCCTGAGGCAGCAGTTCGTCGGCGCCTCGCAGCGAAATTTCGAGCGCTTGTCCTACACCATCCGATAGTGTTTGACCAATAGGAGACTGGGGATTCATTGCGATTTTGAGGGGCGGAAACAACACACGCCGCTATACTCCGCCGGGTTTTGCGCTGTGCATTCTACGCAGCGCCTCTTTTCGCCCCGCACTGGCATCAGCGCTCACCTACAGCGCTGCAGGGCGGCCGCCGAACCCGAGCCCTGGATTCCTACGTTGTCGAAACTGATCAACGGCATTCTGGCCGCCGAGGAAGCGTTTGCGTCTCGCGTGGCCCTGGTCATCCGGACCCATCCCCGCCATCTCACCGCCGCCGTCGCCGCGATGCTGATGACCGCCGGCGGCGGCGCCTTCGCCGTCGCCTCGCTGGGCCCCGATGCCGCGGATCTGCCGATCCGCCAAGTCCTCGAAACCGTCACCCCCGTCTCTGTCGAAAGCCAGAGCCAAGCCCTCGACGGCTACAGCTTCACCCTCTTCCGCACCGAGTCCACCCGCGCCAGCGACACGGCAGATGCCCTGCTCGGCCGCCTCGGCGTGAACGACCCGGCGGCCGCCGCCTTCGTGCGCGGCAACGGCGAGGCGCGCGCCGCCATGCTCAGCCGCGTGGGCCGCACCATCTCCGCCGAGATCGGCCAGGACGGCCGCCTGCATCGCCTGTCGGCCCGCTGGGTGCCCGACAACGCGGGCGGTTTCCGCCGCATCACGATGCAGCCGGACGGCGCCAGCTTCGCCGTGCGCAGCGAGGCCGAGACGCTGGACATCAACCAGCGCGTGGCTGGTGGCACCATCCAGAGTTCGCTCTTCGCCGCCACCGACGCTGCAGGCATCCCAGACGCTGTCGCCAGCCAGCTGGCGGACATCTTCTCGGGCGACGTGGACTTCCGCCAGCTGCGCAAGGGCGACCGCTTCGCCGTGCAGTACGAAAGCCTCGAAGCTGACGGCCAGGCCATGCGCAGCGGCCGCGTGCTTGCCGCCGAGTTCGAGACGGGCGGCAAGGTCCATCAGGCCATGTGGTTCGAGCCTGCCGGGCAGAAAGGCGGCTACTACCGCTTCGACGGCGAAAGCCTGCGCCGCGCCTACCTGGCGTCGCCGGTCGAGTTCACCCGCGTGTCCAGCGGTTTCGCGATGCGCTTGCACCCGATCCTGAACAGCTGGCGGCAGCACACCGGCACCGACTTCGCCGCACCGCCCGGCACGCCGGTACGCACCGTGGGCGACGGCACGGTCGATTTCGCCGGCTGGCAGAACGGCTACGGCAACATCGTCATCATCAACCACCGGAATCGCCAGCAGACGGCCTATGCGCACCTGAGCCGCATCGACGTCAAGGCGGGCCAGTCGGTGAGCCAGGGTCAGCGCGTGGGCGCGGTGGGCTCCACGGGCTGGGCCACCGGCCCGCACCTGCATTTCGAGTTCCGCATCGACGGCCAGTACTTCGACCCGCAGCGCATGCTGGCCGAGCAGGATGGCGGCGCGCCGATTCCCGCCCCCGCCCGCGCAGCCTTCGCCAAGGCGATGGGTGCGGCGCGCACCGAACTCGCCGCCGCCAGCGCGGTGCTGCAGGCCCGCGCGGACTGACGACGGCGCGGCGGCCTGCCCCGAACCGGCGGCCGGGCCCCATTTCCCCTTCAAGCAGCGCCGGCCCTCCGGCGCTTTTTTCTTGGCGACATTCGAGAACCCCGCATGACGGCGCTTTTCATCGGCCTGATGTCCGGCACTTCCCTCGACGGCGTGGACGGCGTGATCGCCGCCTTCGACGGCGGCGTGACGGTGCATGCCCATGCGAGCGTCGACTTCGACGCCGCCCTGCGCGCCGAACTGCTGGCGCTGAACCAGCCGCAGGGCGTGGACGAACTGCACCGGGCCGCCCTCGCCGCCAACGGCTTGGCACGCCACTACGCCGCGGTGGTGCGGCAACTGCTCGACCAGGCCGGTCGGGCCGCAGGCTCGATCCGCGCCATGGGCGCCCATGGTCAGACGGTACGTCACCGGCCGGGCGCCTTCGACGGCACGGGCTACACGCTGCAGCTGAACAACCCGGCCCTGCTGGCCGAACTGACGGGCCTGCCTGTGGCCTGCGACTTCCGCTCGCGCGACGTGGCCGCGGGCGGCCAGGGTGCCCCTCTGGTGCCGGCCTTCCATGCCGCGCTGTTCGGCCGGTCCGGCGAGGACCGTGCGGCGCTCAACCTGGGCGGCATCGCCAACCTGAGCCTGCTGCCGGGCGATGACGGGCCGGTGCGCGGCTTCGACTGCGGCCCGGCGAACGCCCTGCTCGACCACTGGTGCCATCTGCACCGAGGGACCGCCTTCGATGCCGGCGGAGCCTGGGCCGCTTCGGGCTCGGTCCGCCCTGCGCTGCTCCAGCGCCTGTTGGCCGAACCCTACTTCGCCCAACCCATTCCCAAGAGCACCGGGCGCGACCTGTTCCATCCGCAGTGGCTCGCGCAGCATCTGCAGCCCGACGACTTGGCGGCGAATCCATGCGATGTGCAGGCCACCCTGGCGGAGCTGACCGCCCGCAGTTGCGCCGAGGCGCTGCGGCTGCATGCGCCGGGGGTCCGACGGCTGATCGTCTGCGGCGGGGGCGCCGCCAATGACGACCTGATGCGCCGCCTGACGCAGCAGCTGCCCGGCGTGGCCATCGACAGCTCCGCCGCGCACGGCCTGCCGCCGCAGCAGGTCGAGGCCACCGCCTTTGCCTGGCTGGCACAGCGCCTCGTGGCCGGCGAACCCGGCAATCTGCCCATGGCGACGGGCGCACGTGGCCTGAGGGTGCTGGGCGCGCTCTACCCGGCCTGAGCGCCTCCAAGATCGCACGGCCGCGTGGCCGCGAAATGGACCCAGCCGACGGAGCCCAGCATGGCTGCAGCCGGGCGGGCACCCGGCCTCAGTGCCGGCCGGCCGCGTCCGGTTCTTCCAGCTGGGGTGAGCGTGCCTCCGGCGGCACCTGCCAGAAGATGAAGGCCGAGGCCACGGTCACCAGTCCCACCGTCACGAAGGTGGCCTGGAAGGCCGGCAGGGCGTGATCGCCGAAGGCACCGCTGAAGCCCGACAGCACGGCGCCGGCCATGGCGACCCCCAGACTCATCGCCAGCATCTGCACCATCGAGAACAGGCTGTTGCCGCTGCTGGCGCTGGCCCCATCCAGGTCCTTGAGGGTGAGGGTGTTCATGGCGGTGAACTGCAGCGAATTGAAGGCGCCGAACAGCGCGAACTGCAGCAGCCGCAGCCACAGCGGCTCGCCGGGCGAGGCCAGCGCAAAGCTGGTCATCAGCAGGCCGATGATGCAGGTGTTGGCTGTCAACAGGTTCCGGTAGCCGAAGCGCAGGATCAACTGGGCCGCCACCCGCTTCATGCCCATGCCGGCCAGCGCCGTCGGCAGCATCATCATGCCGGCCTGCATCGGCGAGTAGTCCAGCGACACCTGCAGCGACAACGGAATCAGGAAGGGCATGGCGCCACTGCCCAGCCGGCAGAACAGGTTGCCCAGCAACCCGACCGAGAGGGTCCGCACCTGGAAGAGGTGGGTGGAAAACAGCGGCGCCGGATGCCGGACGGCATGCAGCCAATAGGCCACCACGGCCGCGAAGCCGAACACCGCCAGCACCAGGGCTCCGGCGTGCCCCAGGCCCTTTGCACCTTCGATGGCGAGCGACAGGCTGGCCATGCCGAAGGCCAGCAGCACGTAGCCCAGCAGGTCGAAGCGGCCGGGCGCATCGGCCCGCACGTCGGGCATGAAACGCTGGGTCGCTGCCAGGCCGATCAGGCCCACCGGCAGGTTGATCAGGAACACCCAGTGCCACGATGCGTATTCGACCAGCCAACCGCCCAGCGTCGGACCCAGCAGAGGGCCGATCAGGCCAGGAATCGCCACGAAGCTCATGGCTTGCAGGAACTGCGCGCGGGGAAAGGTACGGAGCACCGTCAACCGACCCACCGGCAGGAGCAGCGCACCACCCAGGCCCTGGAGCACCCGCGCCGCCACCAGTTCGTCCAAATGCCGCGACGCCGCGCAGGCCAGCGAACCCAGCGTGAACAAGGCAATGGCCACCATGAACATGCGCCGCGTGCCGAAGCGGTCGGCCAGCCAGCCCGAGGCGGGGATCAGCAGGGCCATCGTGAGCGAATAGGACACCACGACGGACTGCATGCGCAAAGGACTTTCGCCCAGCGCGCGCGCCATCGACGGCAGGGCGGTATTGATGATGGTGGCATCCAGCGTCTGCATGAAGAAGCCGATGGCCACCAGCCACAGCAGGATGCGTTGCGAGGTGTCGGTGGCCGCTGGAGCGGCTTCGGGTCGGGAGGCGGTCAAGGGCGGGCTCGGGCGCAAAGGGAAACAAAAAGCCGCCCGAAGGCGGCTTTCATGGCGGCGACTGGCGTTGTTGTCGCACGGTGCGGGGGATCAGACCGAGAAGCTCGAACCGCAGCCGCAGGTGGTGGTGGCGTTGGGGTTCTTGATCACGAACTGGGCACCTTGCAGATCTTCCTTGTAGTCGATCTCGGCACCGACCAAGTACTGGTAGCTCATGGCATCGATGAGCAGCGACACGCCGTTCTTGGTCATGGTCGTGTCGTCATCGTTGGTCACCTCGTCGAAGGTGAAGCCGTACTGGAAGCCGGAGCAGCCGCCGCCCTGGACGAACACGCGCAGCTTCAGATCGGGATTGCCTTCCTCGGCGATCAGGTCGGCCACCTTGGCGGCGGCGGAATCGGTGAACACGATCGGCTCGGGCATCGCCTGCACGGCGGGCGCGGTGGTTTCGGCAACTGCGGTCATGGAATATCTCCGTGGAGGGCCGAGCCCGGCGGGCGCGACCAAGGGAAGGAATGCTAACGCAGGCAAAGAAAAACCGCCCCGAGGGCGGTTTTTCTGTGGCAGCTGCGAAACGCTCAGCGCTTCGAGAACTGCTTGCGGCGGCGTGCGGAGTGCAGACCGACCTTCTTACGCTCGACTTCACGCGCGTCGCGGGTGACGAAGCCAGCCTGGCTCAGCACCGGCTTGAGGGTCGCGTCGTAGTCGATCAGCGCACGGGTGATACCGTGGCGGGTGGCGCCGGCCTGGCCGGACTCACCGCCGCCGTGCACGTTCACCTGGATGTCGAAGGCTTCCAGGTTCTCGGTCAGCGCGAGCGGTTGCTTCGCAATCATGATCGAGGTCTGGCGGCCGAAGAACTGCTCGATCGGCTTGCCATTCACCGTGATCTTGCCGCTGCCCTTCTTGAGGAACACGCGGGCGACGCTGGACTTGCGACGGCCGGTGCCGTTGTTCCAATCACCAATCATCTCGGGACTCCTCAGATTTCCAGCGGCTGCGGCTGCTGGGCGCTGTGCGGATGCTCAGCGCCGCCGTAGACCTTCAGCTTCTTGATCATGGCGTAGCCCAGAGGACCCTTGGGCAGCATGCCCTTGACGGCCTTCTCGAGCGCGCGGCCGGGGTGCTTGGCCTGCATGTCGCGGAAGTTGGTGGCGGTGATGCCACCCGGGAAGCCGGAGTGACGGTAGTAGACCTTGTCGAGGCTCTTGGTGCCGGTGACCTTGAGCTTGGACGCGTTGACGATGACGATGAAGTCACCGGTGTCGACGTGAGGCGTGTAGATGGCTTTGTGCTTGCCGCGCAGACGGAGGGCCACTTCGCTGGCGACCCGACCGAGAACCTTATCGGTTGCGTCAATCACAAACCACTCGTGCTTCACGTCAGCGGGCTTGGCGCTGAACGTAGACATGAGATTTCCTTGGAAAAGGAGGTTTGGAAGAGCCCTTTTCCGCGGTCGGTCTTTCTCTGAAGGAAAGCTCTTAGGCGGGTGTCTGAGCTTCGCCGCGGGGCTCGGTAAAACGCTGCGAAGCCTTCCATTATATGCACGGCCTGCAGATACGCGCCAGATGGGCGCTGCCGCGGTTAGCATTGCCCCATGTTCAGCTACCGCCATGCCTTCCACGCCGGCAACCATGCCGACGTGCTCAAACACACGGTGCTGATCGCCGTGCTCGACTACCTGCTGGAGAAGGACACGGCCCTCACGATGGTCGACACCCATGCCGGCGCCGGCCTGTATCGCCTGGACGGCGACTATGCAGGCAAGAGCGGCGAAGCCGCCGAAGGCGTGCTGAGGCTGGCCGAGGCGGCCGCTGCATCCGACACCCCCCTGCCCGACGCGCTGGCCCGTTACATGACCCTGGTGCGTGAGTTCAACCGCGGCGAGGCGCTGCGCGTGTACCCGGGTTCGCCCTTCGTCGCCCATCAGCTGCTGCGCGAACACGACCGCCTCAAGCTCTACGAGCTGCATCCCACCGACGCCAAAACGCTTTCCGGCAACGTGGCCCAGCTCGACGCGGGCCGCCGCATCGCCGTGCTGCGCGAGGACGGCTTCGGCAGCGCCACCAAGTTCCTGCCGCCGCCCTCGCGCCGCGCACTCGTGCTCACCGATCCGAGCTACGAAATGAAGACCGACTATGGCCGCACCGCCGCCTACGTGGGCGAGGCGCTCAAGCGCTTCGCCACGGGCGTCTACGCCGTCTGGTATCCGATCATTCCCCGGCCGGAGGCGCACGAACTGCCCCGCCGGCTCAAGACCTTGGCGACCAAGGCCGGCAAGCCCTGGCTCAACGCCAGCCTCACGGTCAAGTCCAGCCGCATGGCCGCCGCGCTACCGGGCGAAACCAGCCGCCGGCCTGGCCTGCCCGCCAGCGGCATGTTCATCATCAATCCGCCGCACACCCTGGCCGCGCGGTTGCGGCCCAGCCTGGCCCGCATGGCGCAGGTGCTGGCGCAGGACGCCAACGCCGCCTTCACGCTGGAGCACGGCGGCTGATCCACCGCGGCAGCCGGGTGGGTTTCGTCCACGATGGCCGCCGCCCACACCTCAGCGCCGGCGCTTCACCCCCCGGGCCGGCGCACGACGCGCTGGAGCGGGACGCGGCACCGCCGCCACGTTGATGGGCGCCAGGCCACCTTCGACCCGCTCGCCCGCGCAGCGCCCGCCCTCGTCCGGGATCACCGTCAACGACACCTGCTTGAAGCCGATGGTGGTCAGCTGGATCTGCTCGGCCGCCGCCTGGCTCAGGTCGATGATGCGGCCCGGCGTGAACGGCCCCCGGTCGTTGATGTAGACCAGCACTTCGCGCCCATTCACCAGGCTGCGCACGCACACCTTGGTGCCGAAAGGCAGCGTCTTGTGGGCCGCGGTGAAGCTGGTCATGTCGAACAGCTCGCCGCTGGCGGTGCGCCGGCGGTGGAACTGCACGCCGTACCAGGAGCCCCCGCCCCGCTCGAATTCCTCGACCTGCAGGTCGTCGGGCGGACCGTCCGGCGTCTCGCCCAGGTCGGGAAAGATCTGGACCACGCGCGAACGCGGCGCCTCGGCGGCGGCCGGCGGTTGCCGTTCCAATGGCCGAAGCTTCGGGCGGACGGCGGCGGTCTCGGGCGGCGCCGTGCCACCCGCCCCGGCGTCCGGCGTCGTCGGCAGCGGCGCACAGGCCACGGCCAGCAGCGTCGCGAGTGCCGCACATGCGGCCCGCGCCGTTGCCCAGACGCTCATTCGCCCAGGCCCAGCCGGTCCAGCAGCGCCAAGGCGGGCGCGGCCTGGTTCATCGTGTAGAAGTGCAGCGCCGGTGCGCCGCCGGCCACGAGGCGCTCGCACAGGGCCGCGACCACGTCGAGGCCGAAGGCCTTGATCGAAGCCGTGTCGTCGCCGAAGGACTGCAGCCGCAGCCGCACCCAGCGCGGGATCTCCGCGCCGCAGGCATCCGAGAAGCGCATCAGCTGCGTCGAGCTGGTGATGGGCATGATGCCCGGCACGATCGGCACGTCTGCACCGGCCGCGCGGGCCTCGTCGACGAAGCGGAAGTAGGCCTCGGGCGTGAAGAAGTACTGCGTGATGGCCGAATCGGCGCCCGCACGCACCTTGGTCGCGAAGGCCTGCATGTCGGCCTGGGGCGAGCGGGCCTGCGGATGCACCTCGGGATAGCAGGCCACCTCGAGATGGAAATCGCGGCCGGTCTCCGCACGGATGAAGGCCACCAGGTCGCTCGCGTACTGGAACTCGCCACCGATGCCGTAGCCGCTGGGCAGATCGCCGCGCAGCGCCACCAGGCGGCGCACGCCCATGGCCTTGAGCTGATGCAGTTGATCGCGCACCGTCTCGCGCGTGGCGCCGATGCACGAGAAGTGCGAGGCGGCGTCGGTGCCTTCTTCCAGGATCTCCTTCACGGTGGCAAAGGTGCCCGCCTGCGTGGAACCGCCGGCGCCATAGGTCACCGAGCAGAACTGCGGCGCGCGGGCACGCAGCTGCGCCCGCACGGCCCGCAGCTTGACCGCGCCTTCGGGCGTCTTGGGCGGGAAGAACTCGAAACTGATCGGCAGCGCCATGGGGAACCCTTTTCTTGTCGTTAGTTGTCGTGCGCGGCCGCCGAAGGCGCCGCGTGGATGAAGAACTCGCGATTGCCGTCGCCGCCGGCGATGGGGCTGTCCAGCCATTGGAGCAGGCGCAGGCCGGCATCGGCGCAGCCCTGCCGCAGCCGGGCCTCGACCTCGGCGTACAGCGCCGGATCGCGGACGATGCCGCCCTTGCCAATCTGCGCCGGCTGCAGCTCGAACTGCGGCTTCACCAGCATCAGCAGGCGCCCCGTCGGTGCCATCAGCGGCACCAGCGCCGGCAGCACCAGCGTGAGCGAGATGAAGGACAGGTCGCCGACGACCAGCCCGAAATCTGCGCCACCCACCGGCGCGAACTGCGCGGGCTGCAGATGGCGCGCATTGACCTTCTCCAGCGTCTGCACGCGCGCATCGGCCCGCAGCCGTTCGTGCAGCTGACCATGGCCCACATCCACGCCCACCACGGCGGCGGCGCCGCGCTGGAGCAGGCAGTCGGTGAAGCCACCGGTCGACTGGCCCACGTCCAGGCAACGCAGGCCGGCGACATCCAGGCCCGCCGCATCGAGTGCGCCTTCGAGCTTCAGGCCGCCGCGCGACACATAGCGTGCCTCGGCGGCGTCGACCAGTTCGAGCTCGGCCGTGGGCGGCACGTCGTCGCCATTCTTGGCGACCGCACGCCAGGGCTGGCTGGCGTGCAACCGCCAGTGCAGGCCACCCGCGATCAGGCGCGCCGCCTGCGAGCGGGAAGCAGCCAGGCCGCGTTCGACGAGCAGCTGGTCAGCGCGCATGGGAGAAGACGGGAGCAGGCCGGCTCGCCCCGTGCGAGGCGCCGCGGCCACCGGCTCCGGCGCACCGCCTGCGCGCGCCCTGCACGGGCGCCCAAGGCGGCGGCACGAAGCCCGGCGGGTGCTCAGTAGCGGTAGGTGTCGGGCTTGTAGGGCCCGGTCTTGGCCACGCCGATGTAGGCGGCCTGCGCGTCGGTCAGCTCGGTGAGCTGGGCGCCGACCTTCTTCAGGTGCAGGCGTGCGACCTTCTCGTCCAGCACCTTGGGCAGCACGTAGACCTTGCCGGCCTCGTAGGCATCGGGCTTGGTGAACAGCTCGATCTGCGCGATGGTCTGGTTGGCGAAGGAGGACGACATCACGAAGCTGGGATGGCCCGTGGCGCAGCCCAGGTTGACCAGGCGGCCCTTGGCCAGCAGCGTGATGCGCTTGCCATCCGGGAAGATCACGTGATCGACCTGGGGCTTGACCTCTTCCCACTGGTACTTCTCGATCGACGCGACATCGATCTCGTTGTCGAAGTGGCCGATGTTGCAGACGATGGATTCGTTCTTCATCGCCAGCATGTGCTCGTGGCGGATGACGTCCTTGTTGCCGGTGGTGGTCACGAAGATGTCGGCCTTGTCGGCGGCGTACTCCATGGTCACGACCTTGAAGCCTTCCATGGCGGCCTGCAGGGCGTTGATGGGGTCGATCTCGGTCACCCACACCTGGGCGCGCAGCGCGGCGAGGGCCTGGGCGCAGCCCTTGCCCACGTCGCCGTAGCCAGCCACCACGGCGACCTTGCCGGCGATCATCACGTCGGTGGCGCGCTTGATGCCGTCCACCAGCGATTCACGGCAGCCGTAGAGGTTGTCGAACTTGCTCTTGGTGACCGAGTCGTTCACGTTGATCGCGCGGAACAACAGCGTGCCCTTGGCGGACATCTCGTTCAGGCGGTGCACGCCGGTCGTGGTCTCTTCGGTCACGCCGATGATCTCGGCCGACTTGCGGGTGTACCAGGTCGGGTCTTGCGCGATCTTGGCCTTGATGGCGGCGAAAAGGATGCGCTCTTCTTCGCTCGACGGGTTGGCCACCACCGACAGGTCTTTCTCGGCGCGCTGGCCCAGGTGCATCAGCAGCGTGGCGTCGCCGCCGTCGTCCAGGATCATGTTGGGACCTTCGCCCTTCGAGCCCTTGGGGCCAAAGTCGAAGATGCGGTGGGTGTAGTCCCAGTAGTCCTCCAGCGACTCGCCCTTGACGGCGAACACCGGCGTGCCACCCGCGGCGATGGCGGCAGCGGCATGGTCCTGCGTCGAGAAGATGTTGCACGAGGCCCAGCGCACATCGGCGCCCAGGGCCTTGAGGGTCTCGATCAGCACCGCCGTCTGGATGGTCATGTGCAGCGAACCGGTGATGCGGGCGCCCTTGAGGGGCTGCGCTGCCGCGAATTCCTCGCGGATGGCCATCAGACCGGGCATCTCGGTCTCGGCAATCTTGATTTCCTTGCGGCCCCAGTCGGCCAGCGAGATGTCGGCGATCGCCAGGTCGGCGGACGGGTCGGCTTTGAGAACGGCGCTCATGCAATGCTCCAGAACACGGGTTTCGGGTTTCCGCTGCGCGTTGGGGGAGATGAAGACTCACCGCGGCACGGGCGGGTGAGCGTGGTTGCGTGTGGATTCCGAGCCTCACGCCTGACGGCGCTGCAACGCTCCTCGGTTGGCCGCGGATTCTACAAAAGCGGCGATCCACCCTGGCCCTGCACGGCCACGGCCAGCGCCTCCGCCGACCAGGCGACCACCTCGATGGGCTCGCGGCGGCCCCGCACGTCGATGCGCCGCATTTCCCCGGCCGCCGGCGACAGGCCCGCATGCCGCACCGCGAAGCGCGAGGCCACCAGCGCCGCGCCGGCCGCCTTGGTCTGCTCCTGCAACCGGCTGGCGGTGTTCACGACCTCGCCCACGGCGGTGAAGCTCTGCACGTCCAGGTGGCCGACCTCGCCCACGGCGGCCGTGCCGGCATGCAGGCCCATGCCGAAATCGAGGGGCTGGCCGAATTCGCGCTCGAAGTCGGTGCTCCACGCGCGCAACCGGGCGCTGATGAGCGCCGCCGCGCGGAAGGCCCGCCGGCAGGCGAGATCCAGGCCTTCCTCCAGGCCGAAGAGGGCCATCACGCTGTCGCCGATGAACTGGTTGGGCACGCCGCCCGCCTCCCGCACGGCCCGGCCGACCAGCGCGAAGTAGCGGTCGAGCACGTAGACGAGGTCGAAGGGCCACTGGCGCTCGGCCAGGCCGGACCAGCGGCGCAGGTCGACGAAGAGCACGGCCACCTCCCGCTCGCCGTCCAGCCGCGGACGGTGGCCTTCGGCGGCCCCGCCGGCGCCCAGCAGCGGGGAGACCTCCAGGTCGCCCGTCGGCCTCAATTGGCAGGCGAGCCTGACCTGGGCGCCGGCACGCACGCGGGCCAGCGTGCGCTGCTCGTCGGGGCCGGGCGGCGGGCAGTGCCCGGCAGGGCCCGCCACCCGCACGCGGCAGGTGGAACAGCGCGCCCGGCCGCCGCACAGCGACAGGTGGGCAATGCCATGGGCCCGGCTGGCCTCCAGCACGCTCCAGCCGACGGGCACCTGCACGCTGCGATCCGGATAGCGCAGCGTCAGCATGCGTGCGCCGGAGAGCCGGTGCAGGCGCCCTCGGGCCAGCCGCGCGAGCAGGCACGCCGCCAGCAGCGTCACGTAGAGGTCCTGGCCATGCTCGGCGAGCATGCCCAGCCGGTGACCCTGGACGGCGTCGGGCGCGGTCACCAGCCCTGGCGCAAACTGCCACTCCCGCCCCATGGCCACGAAACCCAGCGCCGCCAACGTGGGCAGCAACACGGCCGCCGCGAGCAGCAGCGGCTGCGCCCGCCGCCAGCGCGAATTTGCCCGCAGGGCGAAGTGCAGGCCCATGCAGCCGTGCGTCCAGGCCGTGGCCAGGGCGATGATCTGGAAGATCCCGCCGGCCGATCCCCACAGGCCGTCGACCACCCGCGCATAGCTGCCGTTCAATCCGAACAAGGTGTAGCCGCCGCGCATGGACGCCAGGTGCGAGGCCAGCAGCAGCGGCAAGGCGAAACCCAGCACGATGCGCAGCCCCTGCGACGGCGGCATGCGCAGGCTGCGCCGCTCCCACAGCGCCACGAAGGCGAGGGCCAGGTGGACGGCGACCGCGCCATAGAGCAGCAGCGTGCCCGGCCAGGAATGCCAGATGGCGCGAAGCGGCCCCAGCGCCCCTTCGGCCACCCCGAGCGAGACCAGCCCCAGCGCATGGTTGAGCAGGTGCAGCGTCACGTAGGCCATCAGCACCAGGCCGCTGGCCCAGCGCAGATCGCGGCGCGAACGCAAGGAGAAGGGGGCGGGGGCGGCCGGTGCGGCGACCGGCGGAGGCGGGCTCATGGGCGGCTGAGCATAATCGCGCGCCCATGAGCGACCGGCCTTCCAGTCTTGCGCTTCGGCGCTTTGCCCTCTTCGACGACCTGCCCCCGGCACGCCTGGACGCACTGGCGGGCCGCTGCGCCTGGCGCCGGGTGGCCGCGGGCCAGCCCCTGCTGCTGCGGCGCCAGCGGCGCGCCGACGTCTACCTGGTGATCGACGGCGCCGTGCGCGTGACCACCTACGGCGCCAACGGCCGGCAGGTCACCTTCCGCGATCTGGGCGCCGGCGAAATCGTCGGCGACCTCGCCGCGCTGGACGGCCAACCCCGCTCGGCGGATGTGATGACGGTGGAAGACAGCCTGGTGGCAGTGCTGGACCGTGAGGCCTTCCTGGACCTGCTGCAGCAGGAACCGGCTGTGGCCCGGCGCCAGATGCAGCGCCTGACGACGCTGGTGCGCCAGTTGTCGGAGCGGGTGATCGAGTTGAGCACGCTGGGCGTACAGAACCGCCTTCATGCGGAACTGCTGCGGCTGGCCCGGACCGCCAGCCCGGAGGTCACTGCCGGCGAGGTGCGGCTGGCGCCGGCACCGCGCCATGCCGAATTGGCCAGCCGCATCAGCACCAACCGAGAGCAGGTCACCCGCGAACTCAATGCGCTGGTGCGAGCCGGCCTGCTGCGCAAGGAGGGCGACGCCCTCGTCGTCACCGATGTGGCGCGCCTGGCGCGCGTGGTCGCCGAGGTGATGGGCGACGGCGGCGCCTGACGCCGCCTCGCGCCCAGTCTCAGTTCAGCCCGCGCTGCGGACCGGCGACCGCATAGCGGCCCGCGCCCAGCAGCATCACCGCCAGGGCACCGAAGAGGTACAGCCCCTGCAGTTCCAGCGCCCAGCCGCCCTGGCCAGTCAGCGAGAAGAACTGGCTGGTGTGTACCAGCAGGAAGGCCACGATCATGTTGATCACGACCACCGCCGCGGCCGGGCGCGTCCACAGGCCCAGGATCATCAGCGCCGGCGCCAGCACTTCGCCCACATAGACGAGGTAGCCGATGGCCCCGGGAAGTCCGTGGGCGGCCAGCATCTTCACGATGAAGCCCGGGCCCGTGCCCAGCTTGAAGATGCCGTGCAGCAACACCAGCACGCCGACCGCCAGGCGCAGCACCAGCTTGCCGGCATCGTCATGGGGCGGGACCAGCGCGGCGCCCGTCTCGGAGGAAGCGTAGGACATGGCGGGCCTCACAGGGGTTGTTGGGCGGTGCCGGAGGCCTGCTGACGCTGCGGCTCACGCTGCATGTTGGCGGGCAGGCGGCTGTCGACGAAGGCGCGCGGGTCCAGGTTCTGGTTGGCCGCATGGGCTGCGGCCACCGCCTCGGCCTGCACCTGGGCACGGGTGCGGGCGCTGACGAACACGGGCTGCTGGCCGAAGCTGCTGGCTTCGCCGATGGCGGCCACGTCGCCACTGCGCTCGGCGGCCACCAGTTGCTGCTGCACTTCGGCGCGCGCCAGGGTGCTGTGCACCGGCGTGCGGTTCTGCTGGATGTAGTCCTCCTGCGTTTCGGCGGAGGCGGCGCCGGCGGCCAGCGTCAGCAGGGCAGCGGCGAGAAGAGCGGTCTTGTTCATGGCGAATCCTTTCGTGCGTCGGGAGAGGGGTCGATCCCGTCGCGGCAGGTGCCACCGGATCGATGCCTTGCAGTTTCTGCCCCTCGCCGGTGCGCGGAAGTGCGTTTACGCACACGTCCGGACAAGTCGCCCCGCGCGCTCCTGCCGCGCAGGCCGTGTTGTCCCGGATTTCTGTGGATAAGTCTGGGCATATTCCTGGGAAGGCGTCGCCAAGGCCCGTTCCCTCGTGCACTTTGGACGGATTGCCTGTTTCGCAGGCACAGGGCCGGTCTGCACCTGCGCCTCCCCGGTACGAGGGCCGGCCATGCCCCGTTCCCGCCGGGCCGGCTGCAAAGCGGAATTGTCCGACGCGGTCCCCTTCGCAATGCGAGGACATTTTCCGGACTTGCATCGTTTCTGAGGCGGCTTGTCAGCCTCAACGGCCAATTGGCCGTTGAGAAACAAAGCGCGATACCATGGTTGCGAAAGGTTTCCCAACATGAGGAAAACTCTCGCCAAATGTCATTCAGGTTGTTGTTTTCAAAGGAAAAATCAAATCCTATCTTTGCTAAAAACATTTAATTACAAGTGAATGTTTTTTTCTGACCCATGAGATGCGGGACCCGTTTTTATGTCCTCCTTGAGCTCCGAAGAAATAGCGTATTACGAAAGTGTTCATTGCGATCGGCAATGGCGCCTTTTCAATCAGGCACTGGGCATGGAACTGGGCGAAGGGCTCCCGGACAGCGAATTGAAGGCGCTGTTCGCCCGTCTGGGCCGGCGGGTGGCGCAGTCGATGCCGCTGGAGCGCTGCCAGACCGTGGCCGAACTCGAGGCGGCGATGAACCGCGCCTGGGCCGACATGCGCTGGGGCTTCGTGCGCCTGCACGAGGACGAGGACCGGCTGTGGTTGCAGCACCACTGCCAACCGCTGGTGGCCAGCTTCGGCAGCGTCTCGCTGCCCTGGGCGCAGAGCTTCTTCGAAGGCGTGTACGAGGGCTGGCTCGAAGCCCAGGGCTCGCCCGCCGCGCTGGCCGTGTCGGCGCTCGTGCCCGATGCGGTCGAGCCCACCGTCAGCCCGCGCATCCATCTCCAACTCCACCGACGCGCCGATCGATGACTGCTCCCGTGCCTCCCGACGACATCGTCGGCCTGTTCCAGAAATTCGACGGCGACGCCGGCAGCTACCGCAAGTTCGCGTCGCCGGCCGCGCCCGAGCCGACGGCCGAGTGGCCCCTGCTTGCTTCGCCCCATACGGGGGCTGCGCCGTCGACGGGGACCGGCCCCGCGCAGGCGGAGCCGACCTCCCCGGCCATGCCCTCCGCGCGACTGGCGCCACTGCTTCGCCATGCGGCAGCCAGCGCAGCGGCGCCCTCGCTGCCCGTGGGCGCAGCGACCGCCGGCAACGATGCGCGCATGGCACCGCTGCAGCAGCTGTTCGAGCGGCTGGCGCAGCAGCCGCCTGCATCGTCCAGCCCGCCCGCGGTGCGGCATGGGCTGCTGCGCAGCTGGCGCCGCCAGGCCTGAGCCGCCATGGCGACCGTGCTGGCCCTGGTGGCCTCCAAGGGCGGGGTGGGCAAGACCACGCTGGCAGCCAACCTGGCCGCGGCCCTGGCACGCCAGGGCCGGCCCGTGCTGGCGCTGGACCTGGATCCACAGAACGCGCTGCGGCTGCATCTGGCGCCACAGCCCCTGCCCACCAACGGCCTGGCCGACGTGGTGCTCGGCCGCATCGGCTGGCGCCAGAGCATGATGCGCGGCCGCGGCGGCGTGGTGCTGCTGCCCTTCGGCCAGCTCGACGACGAGCAGCTCGTCGCGTTCCAGCAGTCGCTGGCCGCCCAGCCGGACTGGCTGGCGCTGGCCATCGAGGGCTGGGCCTTGCCGGCCGACGCCGTGGTGGTGGTGGACACGCCGCCCGGCCCGTCGGTCTATCTGCAGCAGGTGCTGCGCGTGGCCTCGCTCGCGCTGATGCCGCTGCTGGCGGACGCGGCCTCCTTCGCCACGCGTGAGCTGGTAGAGCGCATGGTCGACAAGTACGCCCGTGCACGCGCCGGCTTCGGCGGGCTGCTGTACCTGGTCAACCAGGTCGCGCCCGAGCGGCGGCTGGCGCGCGATGTGCTCCAGCGCCTGCGCGACGAGCTGGGCCCGCGCCTCATCGGCGAACTGCACCAGGACCAGGCCGTGAGCGAGGCCATGGCGCACATGCTCCCGGTGGCGCAGTACGCGCCGCACAGCCAGGCCGCGCACGACATCGACGAGGCGGTGCGGCGCCTGCTGCCCCACCTGGACGCCACCAGCCCCGGCCACTGGCCCGCCCAGGCGTGAGGCGTCGCTCCACGGCGCCCCCAGGCGCATCGGGAAGGCCCGCCGCATGACGCCGTCGCCGGCGCAGCCCGCCGCACAGCCGCCCGCCTGGCTGGGCCTGCTGCCCGTGCGCGTGGGCGGCTGGCTGCTGGCGCTCGTGCTGCTGGCGCTGGTGGTCATCACGCCGCTCACGCTCGGGCAGCAGCTCCTGCTGTCGGTGACGTGCTTCGTCGCCGCCCTCGTGGTCGGCCGCGCCCGCGGCCGCTTCGCCAGCCTGGTGATGATGGTGCTGTCGGTGACGGTGTCCTCCCGCTACCTCTACTGGCGCTTGACCGAGACGCTGGTGCTGCCCGGCGTGCTCGACCTGACGCTGGGCGCCGGCCTGCTGGTGGCGGAGGTGTACGCCTTCGTGGTGCTGGTGCTGGGCTATGTGCAGACGGCCTGGCCGCTGCAGCGCCGGCCGGTGCCGCTTCCTGCGGACCCGACCCAGTGGCCCACGGTGGACCTGTTCATTCCCACCTACAACGAGCCGCTGGATGTGGTGCGCAGCTCGGTGCTGGCGGCCCAGACCATCGACTGGCCGCGCGACAAGCTGCGCATCTACGTGCTGGACGATGGCCGGCGCGAGGAATTCCGCGTCTTCTGCGAAGCCGCCGGCGTGGAGCACCTCACCCGCACGGACAACCGCCATGCCAAGGCCGGCAACATCAACGCGGCCCTCAAGCGCACTCGGGGCGAGTTCATCGCCATCTTCGACTGCGACCACATCCCCACCCGCTCCTTCCTGCAGATCGCGATGGGCTGGTTCGGACGCGACCCGAAGCTGGGCATGGTGCAGTTGCCGCACTACTTCTTCTCGGCCGATCCCTTCGAGCGCAACCTGGGCACCTTCGGCACCGTGCCCAACGAGGGCGAGCTGTTCTACGGCCTGATCCAGGACGGCAACGACCTGTGGAACGCGGCGTTCTTCTGCGGCTCCTGCGCCGTGCTGCGGCGCACGATCTGCGAGGCGGTGGGCGGCATCGCCGTAGAGACGGTGACCGAGGACGCCCACACGGCACTCAAGATGCACCGTGCCGGCTACAACACGGCGTACCTGGCCCTGCCGCAGGCAGCGGGCCTGGCCACGGAGAGCCTGTCGGGCCATGTGGGCCAGCGCATCCGCTGGGCGCGGGGCATGGCGCAGATCTTCCGCACCGACAACCCGCTGCTCGGCCGGGGGTTGAACTGGGCACAGAGGCTGTGCTACCTCAATGCGATGCTGCACTTCCTGTACGGGCTGCCGCGGCTGATCTACCTGACGGCGCCGCTGGCCTACCTGCTGCTGGGTGCCAGCGTGATCCATGCGTCGGCGGCCATGATCTTCGCCTTCGCGCTGCCGCACATCCTGCATGCCAATCTCACCAACAGCCGCATCCAGGGGCGGTTCCGCTACCTGCTGTGGAACGAGGTCTACGAGGCGGTGCTGGCCTGGTACATCTTCCGTCCTACGCTGGTGGCGCTGCTCAATCCCAAGCTGGGCAGCTTCAACGTCACGGCCAAGGGCGGGCTGATCGCCGAGCGTTACTTCGATGCCCAGATCGCCAAGCCCTATCTGGTACTGCTGCTGCTGAACGTGGTGGGGCTGGGCTTCGGCGTGTGGCGGCTCGGCTGGGTGCCGGCGCACGACACGCTGACGGTCTGGCTGAACATGGCCTGGACGGTCTACAACGTGCTGATCCTGGGCGCCTGCGTGGCGGCCGCCAACGAGGCACAGCAACGGCACGAGACGCACCGCGTGCGGCTGCAGGTGGCGGCCACGCTGTACACGTCGGACGGCGTGTCGATGCGCTGCGAGACCAACGACTTCTCCCAGCAAGGCCTGGGCCTGCGCCTGCCGGAGCCGGTGGCGGCGAAGACGGATGACCGCGTGTCGGTCGCGCTGTTCGCGGGCGCGCAGGAGCATCGCTTCGACGCGGTGGTGCGCCACAACCAGAACGGGCGCATGGGCGTGCGCCTGGATGCCATGACGCTGGCGCAGGAGCGCGCCTTCGTGCAGTGCACCACCGCCCGCGCCGACCTGTGGGCGGCCCGCTGGGGCAACCATCCCCGCGCGTCCGTGTGGTCGGTCCTCGCGCACATCAGCCGGATCAGCGTCATCGGACTTCGCGACATGAGCTTCCACTACCTGCGTCAGGCGGGCCTGCGCATCGGCCCCGATCCGCGGCCCGCGGCGCGCCAGGCGGCGAAATGAACGGCATGCGCGCCGCGCCTCCCCGCCGCTCGCCGGCATCCGGCCGCCGACTGCTGCCGGCCGCGCTCGCCCTCGGCCTGCTGGCAGGCCCGGCGCCGGGCCTGAACGCGCAGCAGCCCGCGCCGACGGGCGCGGCGGCGGCGACCGTCCCGGCACCGGGCACGGCTGTGGCAGGCCCGTCCGTGCGCGAGGCCACGCTGCGCCAGCTGGGGGTGGACTACGCCATCCAGTTGCGCGGCACCAGCGGCGCCGTGGGCATTCCCTTCAGCGTGCGGGCGGACGAACTGGTCACCGGCGGCAACCTGCGGCTGAACTACACCTTCTCGCCGGCGTTGATCCCCGCGCTGTCGCACCTGAAGGTCAGCGTCAACGACGTCGTGCTGGCCACCTTGCCGGTAGACCCTGCCGCCGCGGGCCGGCCGCAGACCGCCGAGATCGCCATCGACCGCCGGCTGGTGACCGAGTTCAACCGGCTCGTCGTCGAGCTGGTCGGCCACTACACCCGCGACTGCGAGGATCCCAACCACAGCAGCCTGTGGGCCGCCATCGACAGCGGCAGCACGCTGCGGCTGTCCGTCCAGCCGCTCACGCTCGACAACGACCTGCGCCTGCTGCCGGTGCCCTTCTTCGATCGGCGCGACGTGGGCCGGCTGACGCTGCCCTTCGTGCTGCCACCTGGTGCCACACCCGAGGTGCTGGAGGCCGCGGGCATCGTCGCCTCGTGGTTCGGTGCGCTGGCAGGCTACCGCGGCGCCCGCTTTCCGGTCAGCGAGGGCGCCCTGCCGGCCGGCGGCCATGCGGTGGTTTTCGCCACGCCCCAGTCCGCGCCCGCGGGCGTGGCCGTGCCGCCCATCGACGGCCCGCAGCTCGCGGTCGTGCCGATGCCCGGCAATGCCCAGCACAAGCTGCTGCTGGTGATGGGCCGCGACGCCGCCGAGCTGCGCAGCGCCGCCTCTGCGCTGGCCGTGGGCTCACCCGCAATGGCAGGTGCCCAGGCGCGTATCGCCGGCTTCGAGCCGCCGCCTGCGCGCAAGCCCTACGACGCGCCGCGCTGGGTCCCGAGCGACCGGCCCGTGCAGCTGGGCGAACTGGCCCAGGCCCAGGACCTCAACGTCAGCGGCTATGCGCCCGACGTCATCCGCGTCAACCTGCAGCTGCCGCCGGACCTCTTCACCTGGCGCAGCCACGGCATGCCGCTGGCGCTGCATTACCGCTACACCCCGCGCGTGCGGCCGGACCAGTCCACCCTGAACATCAACATGGGGCAGAGCTTCATCGGCTCGGTGCCGCTGCGGGCCGCCAACACGCTGCACGACGCCTGGTGGAACCCCTTCGCCCTGCCGCTGCTGCCCGATGGCACCGTGGCCGAGAAGAAGACGGTGCAGGTGCCGCCCCAGCTGCTGGCCCCCAGCAGCCAGCTGCGGCTGCACTACTACTTCGAGCCCAGCGCCGGCAAGTGCCAGCCGCTGCTGGCCAATGTGCGCGGGGCCATCGATCCGGACTCCACGCTCGACCTCTCGGGCCTGCCGCACTACATCGCCATGCCCGACCTGGCGGCCTATGCCAACGCGGGCTTCCCGTTCTCGCGCCTCGCGGACCTGGCCGACACCGCGGTACTGCTGCCGCCCGCGCCCACGGCGCAGGATCTGGGCCTCTACCTGGGCCTGATGGGCCAGATCGGCCGCAGCACCGGCTACCCCGCCCTGCGGCTGCGTGTGGGCGACGCCCGCCGGGCGGCGGAGATGGCGGACAAGGACCTGCTGGTGCTCGGCGACCTGGACCGCCAACCGTTGTTCGGCGAGTGGCGCGCGCGCATGCCGCTGAGCCAGCCCGCGGCCGACACCCTGCGGCTGGAACTGCCGGACTGGCTGCGCCGCGCACTCGACATCGTGGCCGGCTCGCGCATGCGGCAGGACCTGCCCCAGGCCGCGCAGCTGGACCTGCACGGCGCCGGTCGCGAGACGGCCGTGCTCGCCGGCTTCGAGTCGCCGCTGCGGCCGGGCCGCAGCGTGGTCGCCGTGTTGGCCCAGCCGGGCCAGGGCGACAAGCTGCTGGACGCGCTCCAGACGCCCGAACTGCTGCAGCGCGTGCAGGGCAGCATGGCGGTGGTGCGCGAAGGCCGTGTGGAGAGCGTGCTCGGCGGCCAGCCCTACTACGTGGGTCGGCTGCCGCCCCTGACCTGGCTGCAGTGGCAGCTCTCGCGCAATGCCTTCATGCCCGCACTGCTGGCCCTGGCCGCGGCGGCGCTGGCAGCGGCCGTCGCCTATGCCGGGCTGCAGCAGCGCGCGCGGCGTCGGCTGGAGTGACACCCACCTTCATGCAGCAAGACCTCCACTTCCCCTCCCCGCCCCTGGCCCGCCGTCGCTGGCTGCAGCAGGCGCTGCTGTGCGCGCTGCCGGCGGTGGCACCGCCCGCGTGGGCGCAGGCCGCGGCCGCCGCCCCGCCCGGCCTGGCCTGCCTCGACCGCAGCGACTGGCCCGCCTTCGCCGCCCGTCACCTGCAGGCCGATGGCCGGATCGTGGACTTCGACACGCCGCGCCAGCAGTCGACCTCGGAAGGACAGTCCTACGGCCTCTTCTTTTCGCTGGTGCATGGCGACCGCGCCGCCTTCCGGCGCATCCTGGACTGGACCACCGCCAACCTGTGCGACGGGCAGCCCGACCGCCGCCTGCCGGCCTGGCAGTGGGGCCGGCGCGACGATGGCGGCTGGGGCGTGATCGATGTCAACCCTGCCTCCGACGCCGACCTGTGGATCGCCTATGCGCTGCTGGAGGCCGGGCGCCTGTGGCAGCAGCCGGCCTACACCACGCTCGCCCGCCAGATGCTGGTGCTGGTGATCCGCGAGGAAGTGGTGCGCCTGCCCGGCCTGGGCGCCATGCTGCTGCCCTGGCCGCGCGGCGTGGGCAAGGGCCCCGTGTGGCGGCTCAATGCCAGCTACATGCCCCTGCCCCTGCTGCGCCGGCTGGCCACCGAGAACCCGGCCGGCCCCTGGAGCGAGATCGCGCAGAACACGGTCCGCATGGTCGCCGCCACCTCGCCGCACGGCTTCGTGCCCGACTGGTGCGCCTGGAGCGAGGCCCGGCAGGCCTTCGTCACCGATCCCGAGAAGGGGGCGGAAGGCAGCTACGACGCCATCCGGGTGTACCTGTGGGCGGGCATGACGGCGACGGGCGACACGGGCCGGGCGCCGCTGCTGCATAGCCTGTACGGGCCCCGCGCCCTGCTGCAGTCCACCGGCCGCGTCGCCGAGCGGGTCGACACCGCCACCGGGACGGTCCGCGGCGATGGCCCGCCGGGCTTCTCGGCGGCGCTGCTGCCCTACCTGCGCGCCCTGGGCCATGAACAACTCGTGCAGGCCCGGCTGGCTTTCGTGAACCTGCGCACCGCCGCCGGCCAGCCGCTGCTGCCCTATTACGAACGCATGCTGCTGCTCTTCGGGCGTGGCTGGCTGGAAGGCCATTTCGCCTTCGACGCCAGCGGCCGGCTGCAGCCGAATCCTGCCCCGCCATGCCCCGCCAACGCCTGACCCCCTTCCCCGCGTCCCTGCGCACGCTGCCCGCCGCGCTGGGCCTCGTCTGCTCGCTGATGCCCGCCACCCCCGCCCGGGCCCAGTCGGACGCGGCCACGGCCCTCGTCGAGCAGGGCCGCTACTGGCAGGCCCTGGGCCGCAACGACTTGGCCGAGGAGAGCTGGCGCAAGCTGCTGCGGGTCGACCCGAACGCACCCGATGCGCTGGCCGGCATGGCGCAGCTCGAACTGGCGCGCGGCAATGCCGATGCGGCCCGCAGCTGGATCGAACGGTTGCGGGCCGCGCGGCCAGGCGATGGCCGGCTCGCGCGGCTGGACGAGCAGTTGCGCCGCCCCGCCGGTGCCCCGGCGCCCACCAACGACCTGCAGCGCGCCCGGGCCGCGGCACAGGCCGGCCGTACCGAGGAGGCCATCCGCCTGTACCGGGAGGTGATCGGCAACCAGCCGGTGCCCGAACCGCTCGCCCTGGAGTACTACCAGGTGCTGGGCGGTTCCGCCCAGAGCTGGGACGAAGGCCGGCGCGGCCTGGAGCAGCTGGTGCAGCGTAACCCGGGCAATGCCGCCTACAGGCTCGCCCTGGCACGCCTGCAGACCTACCGGGAGCCCAGCCGGCGCGAGGGCATCCGCAGCCTGGCCGAACTGGCGGGCCAGGGCGGCGACACGGCCACCGCCGCGCGGGAGGCTTGGCGCCAGGCCCTGATCTGGCTGGACGCACGGCCCAGCGACACGCCGCTGTACGAGCAGTACCTGTCCGGCCGCACCGATGAGGCGGTGAGCGCCCGCCTGGCCCGCCTGCGCGAAGGTGCGCAGGCCAGCACACAGGCCCAGCCGCTGGCACAAGGCTACCGCGCCCTGCAGCAGGGCGACGAGAACGCCGCCCAGGCCCGCTTCCAGGACGTGCTGCGCCAGAACCCGAACGACCCCGAAGCGCTGGGCGGCCTGGGCGTGGTGCGGCTACGCCAGCAGCGTTATGCCGAGGCGCGCCAACTGCTGGAGCGCGCCAGCCGCGGTGGCCAGGCCAGCCAGTGGGCGCAGGCCCTGCGTAGCGCGACCTACTGGCAGCAGGTGGGCGAGGCCCGGGCCGCGCGCGAACGCAACGACAGCGCGGCGGCGCGCCGCCTGTACGAACAGGCCACGCGCACCGACCCGGCCGAGCCCGTGGCCCGGCTCGGCCTGGCCGACCTCCAGCAGGCGGCGGGCGAACTCGGCGCCGCCGAAGAGAACTACCGCCGCGTGCTGCAGGCCCAGCCCGCCCAGGCGCAGGCCCTGGCGGGCCTGGTCACCGTCTACACCCGGCAGGGACGACAGGCCGATGCGCAGACCCTGCTGCAACGCCTGACGCCCGAACAGGTCGCGCAACTGGGCGACCTGTCGGCGCTGCGCGCCGAGCAGGCCCGCGCACAGGCGCAGCAGCAACTGGCGACGGGCGACACCGCCGGCGCCCAGCGCACGCTCGAGGACGCGCTGCTCGCCGCCCCCAACAGCCCGTGGGTGCGGCTGGACCTGGCCAACCTCTACCGCCGGGCCGGCCTGGTACCGCAGGCCCGCGCGGTGATGGACGGCCTGCTGATGAGCCAGCCCGACATGCCCGACGCGCTGTATGCGTCGGCCCTGCTGGCCGCCGACACCGGCGACGGACGTGCCGGCCTGCAGTACCTGGAGCGGATTCCCGCCGCACGCCGCACGCCGGCCATGGCCCAGTTGCAGCGTCGCCTCTTCGTGCAGGACAGGGCGGCCCAGGCCACCGCGCTGGCACGCCGCGGCCAGGTGCAGGCCGCGCGCGAACTTCTATCCGCCACCCAGTCCAGCCTTGGCGCCGACCTGCCGGCCGAACCCTGGAGCGAGCTGGCCGAGGCCTATGCCGAAATTGGCGACGCGCCGCGGGCGCTGGCCATGGGCCGGCAACTGCTCAGCCGCACGCCCAACCCCAGCGTGGCCGACCGCCTGCGCTACGGCCAGTTGCTGCTGGCCACGCGGCAGGACATCGAGCTCTCGGCCCTGCTGCGGCAAATGCAGGCGGGCGCGCTGACGGCCGCACAACGCCAGGACTTCGACGGACTGCGCAGCGCCTATGCGATCCGCCAGACCGACGCCCTGCGCCAGGTCGGCAATCTGGAGGCGGCCTACGCCATGCTCTCGCCGTTGCTGGCCGAACGCCCGGACGACGCGGGCGTGCTTGGCGCGCTGGCACGGCTGTACTCGGCCGCCCGCGACGAGCGTCAGGCGCTGGCGCTGTACCAGCGGGTGCTGCAGCGTCAGCCCACGGACCTCGACACCCTGCTGGCCGCCGCCGCCAGCGCCAGCGCGTTGCGCGACCACGACGACGCCCAGACCTATGTGCAGGCCGCCCTCAAGCAGGCCCCGGGCGAATCCCGTGTGCTGGCGGCGGCGGGCCGCGTCTACCGCAACGCGGGTGACAGCCGCCAGGCCGAGCAGTTCCTCGCCGCGGCCGTGCAGGCCGAAGCCCGGCAGGCCGGCCTGGCCACCGCACTGCCCGGCGCGGGCGGCGCGGCCCCGGCCAGTGCCAATCCGTTCGCGGGCATGACCGGCGCGACCGGCGGCGCAGCCGCCTGGCCCGGGGGCACGGGGACGCGCCCGGCACCTGCGGCCGTTGCCGCCTACATTCCGCCGCCGCTGAGCGCGGGCGCCGTCTACGCCTCGGCCGGTGCGTTGCCTGCGCCCCCAGCGGGCTGGTCGAGCGCAGCCGCCCCGGGAGCACTCCAGCCCGCCGCCGCACCCGCCTACGGCGCGAATGCCGGTGCCTGGCCGGCGGCGGTGGCGGGGGGCGACGTTCTGCAGCCCTGGCCCACCGGGCCCGCCGGATCGCCGCCGGGCGCGGCCTCCTCCGCCCCGGCGGCGAGCGGCGGGGTGGCCCATCGCCGGAGGGCAGCCGGCAGCGGTGGCGCCACCAACACCGCGACGGCGCCCTCCCAGACACCGCCGCCTGTGGCCACGGCGCCCGCCGCCTGGCCAGCCCCGGCCGGCACCAGTGCTGCCGCACCCTTGTGGCTGCCCGTTCCCGGCACGCCGGTGGCGGGCATCCCCTCACGCAGTCTTCCCATGGTGCAGGTACAGGCACGCGCCGACACCGACTGGCCCACGGCGCCCGTCACGCCCGCCCCAACAGCAGCCGTGGCCGCCACGCCGCTGCAGGCCGAACTGGCCGACCTTCAGAGCGCACGCAGCCCCAGCCTGAGCGTCGGCACGGTGTTGCGCGCCCGCGGCGGTGAATCGGGGCTGAGCCGGCTGAGCGATCTGCAGACGCCCATCGAGGCACGCTTTCCCGTCGGCGAAGGCAAGCTGGTGGTTAGCGCCACGCCCACGCTGCTGGACTCGGGCACGCCGGCGGCGGATTTCGCCACCGGCGCCCGCTTCGGCGGTGGGCCTCAGGCCACGCTCGCGCAGGCCTATGGCAGCGTGGCGCCGGCAGGTGCCCAGGATGCGGCAGGGGTTGGCCTGAGCGTGGGCTACGAGGGGCCGCAATTCAGCGCCAGCATTGGCACCACGCCGCTCGGCTTCGCCGAGACCAACGTCATCGGCAAGGTGGCGTACCAGGGCAGCTTTAACGACAGCCTCAGCTACAAGGCCGAGCTCTATCGCCGGCCTGTGACCGACAGCCTGCTGTCCTTCGCGGGCGCCAAGGACAGCCGCACCGGCGAGCGGTGGGGCGGCGTGGTCGCCAGCGGCGGCCGCTACGACATGACCTACGACAACGGCACCATGGGCATCTATGGCTATGCCGGTGCAGCCGCGCTCAACGGCACCGAGGTGCAGGACAACGCCCGCTTGGAGCTGGGCGCGGGCCTGTACTTCCACGTGCTCAAGAGCGCCGGCTCCTCGCTCACGGCCGGCGTCAACCTGGGGCTCATGCACTACGACAAGAACCTCAGCTATTTCACCTACGGCCACGGCGGCTACTTCAGCCCGCAGCGCTACTTCAGCCTGGCCTTCCCGGTCGCGTGGGAAGGCCGCAGCGACCGGCTGTCATGGCGGCTCAATGCCTCGCTGGGCGTGCAGTCGATCCAGCAGGATGCGGCGGACTACTTTCCGACAGACAGCACGCGCCAGACTGCCGCTGCCACCGCGCTGCGGCAGGCCTTCGCCGCCAATCTCTACACCGGCGTCCTCGACGCGCGCTATGCGGCCCAGAGCAACACCGGCCTCGCGTATGGGCTGGGTGCGGTGGTGGAGTACCAGGTATTGCCGCGGATGTTCCTGGGCGGGACCGTCAGCCTGAGCAACGCACGCAACTACCGCGAGTTCAGCGGCGGCGTGTACCTGCGCTACCTGTTCGATGGCGGCGACACCTTCGGCACAGGCGCCGGCCGCGGCAGTGGACCGTCGCCGCTCAGCTCGCCGTACACGCCGCTGCTGTGAGCACGGGCGGCTCTGCCGCAGGCGTCCGGTCAGCCGGTTTGCCGGCCGACGGCGGTCGGGCGGCGTGCTCGTCGATCGGCGCGCCAGCCGGCTGGCCTGCGGCGTCAGGCACAAAAAAGCCCCCGGACCACAAGTGTCCGGGGGCTTGGATCGACGCCCCGCTGGCGCGGGATGCCGACTGTCTGGTGCCGCTTGTCGGAATCGAACTGACGACCTACCGCTTACAAGGCGGGTGCTCTACCAACTGAGCTAAAGCGGCAAAGCCTGCGATTCTATCGAAAGGGTCGCGGGCCGATCACTTCACGCGCTTGAGCGCTGGCCGGCCTCCGCTGGGGGGCCGCGGCGGCTCGTCCGGCGGCGGCTCGATGGCGGCGGCCGACCCGCCCGGCTGGGATTCGGCGGCTTCGCCCACCAGATGCATGCCCGGCCGGGGCTCCGGCGTGGCCTGAGCCATTCCGGGCACGATGACCTCGCCCGCCTCGGACGCCTGCGCGTCGAGCGGCGGGAAGGCCATGCCCTGGCCGTTCTCCCGCGCATAGATGGCCACCACCCGTCCGATGGGGACGATGATGTCGCGCGCGGTGCCGGCGAAGCGGGCCTTGAACTCGATGAAGTCGTTGCCGATCTTCAGCGAGCTGGTCGCGTCGTAGCTGATGTTCAGCACGATCTCGCCGTTCTTGACGTACTCGCGCGGGACCTGGACGGTCTCGTCCACCACGACCGCGATGTACGGTGTGAAGCCATGGTCGGTGCACCATTCGTAGAGCGCACGCAACAGGTACGGCCGCAGCGATGTGGATTCGAGGGCGCTGATCATGAATGGCGCGTCGTTCTCTCTTGCCGTCGCCGCGCGCTTACTTGCGCATCACCTTCTCGGAAGGCGTCAGCGCCTCGATGTAGGCGGGGCGCGAGAAGATGCGCTCGGCGTACTTCAGCAGCGGCGCGGCGTTCTTGCTCAGGTCGATGCCGTAGTAGTCCAGGCGCCACAGCAGCGGGGCGATGGCCACGTCGAGCATGGAGAAGTTCTCGCCCAGCATGTACTTGTTCTTGAGGAACACCGGGGCCAGCTGCGTCAGGCGGTCACGAATGTGCGAGCGGGCCTTCTCGATGGCCTTGTCGTTGCCCTTGGCGCCGCGGTTCTCGAGCGTCGAGACGTGGACGAACAATTCCTTCTCGAAGTTCAGCAGGAACAGGCGAACGCGGGCGCGGTCGACCGGGTCGCCGGGCATCAGCTGGGGATGCGGGAAGCGCTCGTCGATGTACTCGTTGATGATGTTCGACTCGTACAGGATCAGGTCGCGCTCGACCAGGATCGGCACCTGCCCGTACGGGTTCATCACGCTGATGTCCTCGGGCTTGTTGTAGAGGTCGACGTCACGGATTTCGAAGTCCATGCCCTTTTCGAACAGCACGAAGCGGCAGCGGTGGGAGAAAGGGCAGGTCGTTCCGGAATACAGCACCATCATGGCGAAAGGCTCCAAAAAATCAAAAAAGAGTGGGCCGCTTGAGCAGCCCACTCTGTACGTTCACGCACCCGGCAAGCCCGGGCCACGCCGTCCGCGTCCTCTCTACTTCACGTCCTTCCAGAACGCGGCATTGAGACGCCAGACGAAGACCAGCGACACCGCCAGGAACAGCAACACCCACACGCCGACGCGCACACGGGTGTTCTGCGCGGGCTCTGCCATCCACTGCAGGTAGTTAACCAGGTCGCCAACGGCCTGGTCGAACTGCAGGGGCGTCATCTTGCCCGGCTTGACCTGCTCCCAGCCCTTGAGCACCTCGGTTTCGTGGCCGTGCTGCTCCACCTTGTCATAGACCGGGCGGCGCTCGCCCTGGAGTTCCCACAGCACGTTGGGCATGCCCACGCTCGGGAAAGCCAGGTTGTTCCAGCCGGTTGCCTTGGTGTCGTCGCGGTAGTAGGTGCGCAGGTAGGTGTAGAGGTAGTCGGCACCGGTGCCATTGTGACCTGCGCGCGAACGCGCCACCAAAGTGAGGTCGGGCGGGGTGCCGCCGAACCATTCCTTGGCCTGTCGGGCATCGATGTTGGCCTTCATCGTGTCACCCACCTTTTCGGTGGTGAACAGCAGATTGTCCTTGATCTGCTGTTCGGAGAGGCCGATGTCCTGCAGGCGGTTGTAGCGCATGAAGGCGGCCGAGTGGCAGTTGAGGCAGTAATTGACGAAAAGCTTGGCGCCGTTCTGCAGCGAAGCCAGGTCGTTGGTGCGCACCGGCGCCTTGTCCCAGGCGATGCCGCCTTCGGCCGCCAGGGCGCCAGTGGCAAGGCCCAGCGCCATCATCAGCGAGAGGATCAGTTTCTTCATGGGGATGCTTCTCCGGCGGCTCGGTCAGTGCGCGGCAAAGGTCACGCGCTCGGGCACGGGCTTGAACTCGCCCAGGCGGGTCCACCACGGCATGAGCAGGAAGAAGCCGAAATAGAACAGCGTACCGACCTGCGA
Source organism: Pseudacidovorax intermedius (assembly GCF_003350475.1). GTDB lineage: Bacteria > Pseudomonadota > Gammaproteobacteria > Burkholderiales > Burkholderiaceae_C > Xenophilus > Xenophilus intermedius. Next base: position 180,689 of record NZ_QQAV01000002.1, on the reverse strand, counting down.
CACGCGCTCGCCGATGGGAGACGGCGGCTGCACACCCAGATAGGCCAGCACCACGAAGACGACGACGAACACGCCGTAGAGGTACTTGTGCCAGGAAGGACGGTAGCGGATCGACTTCACCGGGCTCTTGTCCAGCCAGGGCAGGAAGAACAGGATGATCACGGCGCCGCCCATGACAACAACGCCCCAGAACTTGGCGTCGATGGACAGCATCATCGCGCAGGCGATGACGGCCGCCACCACCACGGCGATCTTGGCGACGCTGGCCATGCGCGTCTTCCAGACGCCGAACACCGCGGCACCGACGACGCAGGCGATGAGCGCGTACATCATCTCGCTGGTGATGGCACGCAGCATCGAATAGAAGGGCGTGAAGTACCAGACCGGGGCGATGTGGTTGGGCGTCTTGAGCGGGTCGGCCGGGATGAAGTTGTTGTACTCCAGGAAGTAGCCGCCCATTTCCGGCGCGAAGAAGATCACCGCCGTGAACACGATCAGGAACATCACGACCGCGAAGATGTCGTGCACCGTGTAGTACGGGTGGAACGGGATGCCGTCCAGCGGCCGGCCCTGCGCGTCCTTGTTGGCCTTGATTTCGATGCCGTCGGGGTTGTTGGAACCCACGTCATGCAGCGCCAGCAGGTGCGCCACCACCAGCCCCAGCAGCACCAGCGGCACCGCGATCACGTGGAAGCTGAAGAAGCGATTGAGGGTGGCGTCGCTCACCACGTAGTCGCCACGGATCAGCAGCGCCAGGTCTGGGCCGATGAAGGGAATCGCGGAGAACAGGTTCACGATCACCTGCGCGCCCCAGTAGGACATCTGGCCCCAGGGCAGCAGGTAGCCCATGAAGGCCTCGGCCATCAGGCACAGGAAAATCGCGCAGCCGAAGATCCAGACCAGCTCGCGCGGCTTGCGGTAGCTGCCGTAGAGCAGGCCGCGGAACATGTGCAGGTACACCACCACGAAGAAGGCCGAGGCGCCGGTGGAGTGCATGTAGCGGATCAGCCAGCCCCAGGGCACGTCGCGCATGATGTACTCGACCGACGCGAAAGCCTGCGTCGCATCCGGCTTGTAGTGCATCACCAGGAAGATGCCGGTGACGATCTGGATGACCAGCACCAGCAGCGCCAGCGAGCCGAAGATGTACCAGAAGTTGAAGTTCTTCGGCGCGTAGTACTCCGACATGTGGACGCGGTAGGCGTCGAAGGCGGTCGGGAAGCGGTTGTGCAGCCAGTTGCCCAGCTTGGCGCCCGCGGGGGCGTTGGGCGAGATGTCCTTGAATTCGGCCATGGGTGTCTCCTCCCGCTCAGGCGTTGGCGTTGCCGTCTTCGCCGATCAACAGGCGCGTGTCCGACAGGTACTTGTGCGGAGGAACGGGCAGGTTGTCGGGCGCGGGCTTGTTCTTGAACACGCGGCCGGCCAGGTCGAAGGTCGAGCCGTGGCAGGGGCAGAGGAAACCGCCCTGCCAGTCGTCGGGCAGCGAGGGCTGAGGACCCGCCTGCAGCTTGTCGGTGGGCGAGCAGCCCAGGTGGGTGCAGATGCCGACCACCACCAGCACCTCCGGCTTGATCGAGCGGTTCTCGTTCTGGGCGTATTTCGGCGTGAATTCGGACGGATTGCGCTTGGACAGTGGATCGGCGAGCTGCGGATCGAGCTTGGGTAATTCGGCGATCTGCGCGGGCGAGCGCTTGAGGATCCAGACGGGCTTGCCACGCCATTCGACCGTGATCTTTTCGCCGACCTGCAGGCCGCCGATGTCGACCTCGACCGGCGCGCCAGCCGCCTTGGCCTTTTCGGACGGCTGGAAGGTGCTCACGAAGGGAATCGCTGTGGCAACCCCACCCACAGCGCCGGCACAGCCGGATGCAATCAGCCAGGTCCGCTTGCTGGCGTCGACCCGCTTCGGGCCGACCGGGATATCACTCATGGGGGTTCCTCGATGTACTTGTGGGCTGTGCCGGGTCAACAAACAATTTTAGCGGAGGGGTTTTAGGTGCTTCAACGCGGGACACCCCCGATATCCAAGCCCCGCCGCCGCCCGTCGCCGAACAAAAAAGGCGCGACGGCCACAGCGGCGATTCAGTCCTGCCCTGGGGTTCAACGCCCATCCGACTCCCTATACTTTCCTCTAAAGTGTTAACACACATGGGAAAGGAGAAACGTTTCATGAGCTTTTTCAGCGAGTTCCGCGAGTTCGCGGTCAAGGGCAATGTGGTCGACCTGGCCGTGGGCGTGATCATCGGGGGCGCATTCGGAAAGATCGTCGACTCTCTGGTGGGCGATGTGATCATGCCGCTGGTCGGCCTGATCTTTGGACGACTCGATTTCTCCAACCTCTATGTCGTGCTCGGCACGATACCTGCCGGCGTCGCGAATACCTTGGCCGATCTCAAGAAAGCCGGTGTTCCCGTGCTGGCCTACGGCAACTTCCTGACGATCGTCGTCAACTTCGTCATTCTGGCCTTCGTGATCTTCACGATGGTCAAGCAGATCAACCGGCTGCGCCGCGAAAAGGCGGAACCGGCCGCGGCCGCGCCTGCCGCGCCGCCGGAAGACATCGTGCTGCTGCGCGAGATCCGCGACAGCCTGGCACGTCGCTGACGAGTCCTCTGCCCAGGTTGCCCGCGCGGTACCTGGGCGCCGGCCCCGGCTCGCCGGTCGGGAATGCCTTCTCAGCAGCCCGCCAAGCTGCGCGCCATCCGCACGGCGGCGATCAGGCTGTCGGCCTTTGCGATGCCCTGGCCGGCGATGTCGAAGGCGGTGCCGTGGTCTGGGCTGGTTCGCACGAAAGGCAGGCCCAGCGTCACGTTGACGCCGGTCTCCACGCCGAGGTACTTCACCGGGATGAGCCCCTGATCGTGGTACATCGCGATCACGGCGTCGAACTCGCCTGCGGCCTGGCCCGGCCGGCGGCGGGCGCGCATGAACACCGTGTCCGGCGCGAAGGGGCCGAAGGCCTCGATGCCCTCGGCGCGCGCGTCGGCCACCGCCGGGGCGATCTGCTCGATTTCCTCCCGGCCGAACAGGCCGCCCTCCCCGGCATGCGGATTGAGGCCCGCCACGGCGATGCGTGGCACGCGGCCCAGCATGCGGGCCAACGACGCATGCGTGATGCGCAGCGTCTGCAGCACGCCGCCGCGGCTCAGGCGATCGATGGCCTCGCGCAACGACACATGGATGCTGACCAGCACGGTGCGCAGTTCGTCGTTGGCCAGCATCATCCGCACCGGGACTTGCTCGATGCTCACGCCTTGGAAGGCCGCGGCCTCGGCCTGGAGCAGTTCGGTGTGGCCCGGAAAACCGTAGCCGGCCGCAGACAGCGCCTCCTTGTGCAGGGGGGCCGTCACCATGGCCGCGATCTCCTGGCGCAGCGCAGCGCGCGCCGCCCACTCGACAGCAACGCCCGCGCTGCGGCCCGCTTCGGCCGTGATACAGCCATAGTCTGGCGGCACCAGCGATGTGCCGACCTGCAGCACGGGAATGCATCGAGGCGGCACGGCCAGCGCATCAGCCGGTCGCTCGATCTGCGCGACGGGCCAGGCCAGGCCCTGCGGACCGGCCATCAATCGGGCAGCACGGCGCATCACGGCGACATCGCCGGCGACGAAGCAATGCCGCAGCGCATCCGGCGCCTCCTGCCAGGCACGCACGATGATCTCCGGACCGATGCCGGCCGGGTCGCCCTGGGTGATCGCCAGGATGGAAGATGGATCAGGGGCCAGCATGGCGCGCGACTCAGGCCGGGTTGTCGACGTCGATGAACTCATGCACCAGCCCGAGTTGCGCCGCCACATGGGCGGCAGCGGCGGGCGCGCCGTAGCGTTCGGTCGCATGGTGGCCGCAGGCGAGAAAGGCCACGCCCGACTCGCGGGCGTAGTGCGCCTGGGGCTCCGAGATCTCGCCGGTGATGAAGGCATCGGCCCCGGCAGCGATGGCCGCCTCGAAAAAGCCCTGCGCGCCGCCGGTGCACCAGGCGATCCGCCGCAGCGGCCGGCCATCGCCAGGGATGGCGGTGACGCGCCGCTCCAGCCGCGCCTCGATGTGCAGGGCCAGTTCCTGCGCGCTCTCGAATTGCAGTCCTGCCCCCGGGGCGCCGAGCCAGCCCAGGTCCTGTTCGCCGAATCGCTGCGGCTGCGGGATCAGCCCCAGCTGCCTGCCCAACTGCGCGTTGTTGCCCAGCTCGGCATGGGCATCCAGCGGCAGGTGATAGGCAAGAAGGTTCACGTCATGGCCGATCAGCAGGCCCAGGCGCTGGCGCATCCATCCGGTCACCCGCCCGTCCTGGCCACGCCAGAACAGGCCGTGGTGGACGAACAAGGCATCCGCGCCTGCCGCGATGCCTGCCTCGATGAAGGCGCGACTGGCGGTCACGCCGGAGACGATCTTGCGGATCTCGCCCCGCCCTTCCACCTGGAGGCCGTTGGGCCCGTAGTCCTTGAACCGTTCGGGCGACAGCAGCTCGTCGAAGGCGTGCAGCAGGGCGGATCGCGTGATGCTCATGCGCGCATTGTCGCGGGCCGCATGGCATGGCCGCGCGCGGCCAGTGGCAACCAGGCCAGCACGAAGCCCAGCACCGCGAGCGCACCGACATAGTGGGCGGGCGCCATCAGGTCGCGCTGCAGCCAGAGCGTCAGGATCACGGGCGTCAGCCCGCCGAAGATGGCGTACGACATGTTGTAGGCAAACGACAGGCCCGAGAAGCGCACCGGCGCCGGAAAGGCGCGCACCCCGGCGATCGGCACCGTGGCGATGGTGCCCACGAACAGGCCAACGAGCCCGTAGTGCCAGAAGAGCGAAGCGGTGGTGCCCGGCAGGCCGGTGTAGAAGAGATAGGCCGTGATGAACAGACCGGCCCAGCCGACCAGCATGGTCGGCCTGGTGCCGAAGCGGTCGCAGGCCCAGCCGATGACGACGCAGCCCAGGGTCAGCGTCAGCGTGGCCAGGGCATTGGCCTCCAGCGCGATGGCCGCAGGAATGTGGTGCACCTTCTGCAGGTAGGTGGGCGTGTACAGCACCACCACCACGATGGCGGCGGACAGCACCCAGGTCAGCAGTGCCACGAAGAAGACGGGGCCGCGGTGGTCGCGCACGATGGTCTTGAGGGGCAGCTCGGCTGCCACATGGCGACGCTGTGCCAGCTCCTGGAACACCGGGGTCTCATGCAGAAAGCGGCGCAGGTACACCGACACCAGGCCGAACACGCCACCCAGGATGAAGGGAATGCGCCAGGCGAAGTCGCTCACCTCCGCCGGCACGTAATGGGTGTTGATGGCCACGGCCACCAGCGAGCCGAGCAGGATGCCGCCGGTGATGCCGGCCGTCAGCGTGCCCACGCCCAGCCCGTAGCGCTGCGACGGCACGTGCTCGCCGATGAACACCCAGGCGCCCGGCATCTCACCGCCGATCGCGGCGCCCTGCAGCACGCGCATGAGCAACAGCAGCAGCGGTGCCGCCACGCCGATGGCAGCGTAGGTGGGCAACAGGCCGATCACCAGCGTCGGTACCGCCATGAGGAAGATCGACAGCGTAAACATCCGCTTGCGGCCAAGCAGGTCGCCGAAATGCGCGATGACAATGCCACCGACCGGACGGGCCAGGTAGCCCGCCGCGAAGATGCCGAAGGTCTGCAACTGGCGCAGCCAGTCGGGCATCTCCGCCGGGAAGAACAGCGCCCCAATGACCGTCGCGAAGAAGACGTAGATGACGAAGTCGTAGAACTCGAGCGTGCCGCCCAGCGCCGAGAGGGCGAGCGTCTTGTAGTCGCGCGCGGTGAGCGCACGCGGACCGGCGGAAGGGGATGCAGAGGACATGGCAGAGCAATGCAGCGGAGACGGCCGCCGGCCGGTGCGTCCGACACAGGACACGGAAGGTGAGAGAAGACAGCGAGGGCGTCGACAGGCGTGAGACACGGACAACCGGATGGGTTGCGCAGGCCACTGTCGGGGCGGCCGGATAGGCCGAGACCGGAGATTTTAGGGTTTACCCCTGGCTTCGAGCCGCAACGGGGTCTTGTCCGACGTCGAATCAAAAGTCGGTTCCGACCGTTGGGAGACAATTCCGGGCCGGCGGAACCCTCCGCCTTCCCTCTGCCACAGCACCCCTCCTCTCTCCTCATGAAGCGCATTTGGCTGCTCTTTGCACAGGCCGTGACCGTCCTGCTCGCGGGCTATTTCGTCGTCGCCACCCTCAAGCCCGAATGGGTCCGGCGAGGCAGCACCTCCCTGGGCGGCGTCGTCTCCATCATCGAGGCGCCCGCCTCGGCGCCGGCCGCGCCGGCGCCCGGCAGCTTTGCGGCAGCCGCGCAGAAGGCGGCGCCCGCGGTCGTCAGCATCAACACCAGCAAGGCAGCGCCGCGGCATCCGCGCTCGAACGATCCCTGGTTCCGCTTCTTCTTCGGCGACCAGGACAACGAGCAGCCCCAGGTCGGCCTGGGCAGCGGCGTGATCGTCAGCGCGGACGGCTACATCCTGACCAACAACCATGTGGTCGAGGGCGCCGACGAGATCGAGGTCACCCTGAACGACGGCCGGCACGCCAGCGGCCGCCTGATCGGCACCGACCCCGACACCGACCTGGCGGTCATCCGCATCGCGCTGGACAAGCTGCCGGTGATCGTGCTCGGCAACTCGGATGCGCTACTCGTGGGCGACCAGGTGCTGGCCATCGGCAACCCCTTCGGCGTCGGACAGACGGTGACCAGCGGCATCGTATCGGCGCTGGGCCGCAACCAGCTCGGCATCAACACCTTCGAGAACTTCATCCAGACGGATGCCGCCATCAACCCCGGCAACTCCGGCGGCGCGCTGATCGACACCGAGGGCAATCTGCAGGGCATCAACACCGCCATCTATTCGCGCTCGGGCGGCAGCATGGGCATCGGCTTCGCCATTCCCGTGTCCACGGCCAAGCAGGTGCTCGAAGGCATCGTGAAGGATGGCCGCGTCACCCGCGGATGGATCGGCGTCGAGCCCGCCACGCTCACGCCCGAGATGGCCGAGACCTTCGGCGTCAAGGCGACCCAGGGCGTGATCATCACGGGCGTGCTGCAGAACGCGCCCGCCGCGCAGGCCGGCATTCGGCCGGGCGACGTGATCACCGGTGTGGGCGACAAGGCCATCGGCAATGTGCAGGAACTGCTGACTGCCGTGGCCGGGCTCAAGCCGGGCACGGCCAGCCGCTTCCAGGTTCAGCGCGGCAACGACCGGATCGAGGTCGACGTCACCGCCGGAACAAGGCCGGCCACGCCGGTGCGGCGGCGCCAGGCCGAATAGCAGGGGAGCGAATCGAGGGAAGCTGATCGGGTCGACGGCGCATCCGCGCCGCCACCTTGATCACCCCTTGTCGAAAGGCGTGCTTCCCAAGACGGCAGGCAGCGTGCGCCGCCCGCCGAATCGCCGAATCGCCGTGCCTATTGACCGGCCGATTTCGCCTCTTCGCTTGCGGCCTCTTCGGGCGGCCGCGTGGCGTTGGAGAAGTACCGCGCGGCAACGATGCCGATCTCATACAGCACGCACATCGGCACGGCCAGTGCGAGCTGCGAGATGACGTCGGGCGGCGTCACGACCGCGGCCACCACGAAGGACAGCACGATGAAGTAGCCACGGAAGCTGCGCAGCTTTTCGATGGTCACCATCTCGAATCGCACCAGCAGCATCACCACGATAGGCACCTGGAATGCGAGGCCGAAGGCGATGTACAGCGAAAGGATGGACTCCACGTACGAAGAGATGTCGGGCGTGGCCGCCACCGAAGCCGGCGTGAAGCGCTGGATGAAGGCGAACATCTTGTCCAGCACAAAGAACTGCACGAAGGCGATGCCCGCGTAAGCGAGGAAGCTGCCGAAGATGATCAGCGGCAGGGCAAAGCGCTTCTCATGGCTGTACAGGCCTGGGGCCACGAAAGCCCAGACCTGGTACATGAGCCAGGGCAGCGCCAGCAGCACGGCCGCCATGGCCAGTACCTTCAAAGGCACGAAGAAGGGCGAGAACACACCGACGGCGATCAGCTTGGCATCGGGGGGCATGTGCGCCTTGATGGGCATGGCGATCCAGTCGATCAGCCCCCCGGGTCCCGGCCAGACCGCCAGCAGTGCCGCGGCCAGCGCGATGCCGTAGATGCAGTAGAGCAGCCGGTCGCGCAGCTCGGTCAGGTGGGCAACGAATGGCTGCTCCGTGCCTGCAAGCTCGTCTTCTTTGTCGTGGGAGGGAGAGTCAGCCATCAGAGGTCACCGCGTGGCCGGAATCGGGCGCACAAATGAACGGAAAAGAAAAAAGCCGCGGAGCCGGGTCGGTACCGTACGGCCTCCGCGGCTCAGGCGCCGGGCCGTGGCCGATGACGGGCCACGCGAGCGGCGCCGGACTGCGCGCGGCTGCGAACCTTGTTGCGCGCCTTGTACCAGTGGGGAACGGCGCCCTGCTTGAGGCGCCAGTTCTTCTTCGGATGGCGGTAGACGGGGTAGACCGGCGTCGCCTCGTACGAGGTGGCCGGCGTGACGGTGTCCAGACCGGAGAGGTCGTTGTGCACGTCCTGCGCGCCGTCGCGGATGCTCTGCTCCACGTCACGCGCCGCGCCTTCGACGCTGTCCTTCATCTTGCGCAGCTCATCCAGCTCCATGGAGCGGTTGACCTCTGCCTTGACGTCGTTGACATAGCGCTGCGCCTTGCCGAGCAGCGTGCCAACCGTCCGCGCCACGCGCGGCAGCTTCTCGGGGCCGATCACGACCAGCGCAACGGCGCCGATCAGCGCCATCTTCGAAATGCCCAGATCGATCACCGGCGTGCCCCTCGCTCAGGAATTGCGCGCAGCACTCAGGACTTCTGACGCGCCTCGACGTCGATGGTGGACTTGTCGGCCGAGGGCTGGCCGGTCACCTGCTGCGTGGGCGTGCCCGCGGCGGGGGCGTCGGACGATCCGTCCTTCATGCCGTCCTTGAAGCCCTTGACGGCACCGCCGAGATCAGAACCGATGTTCTTCAGCTTCTTGGTGCCGAAGACCATGACCACGATGAGCAGCACGATCAGCCAGTGCCAGATGGAAAACGAACCCATGGAAGACTCCTAACAATATTCAAATTTTAGACTGCAGGCCGGCTCAACCCTTGAGCCAGGGGCGAGGACCGCCCATGACGTGGACATGGAGATGGTGCACCTCCTGTCCGCCTTCCTTGCCCGTGTTCACCACTACGCGAAAGCCGCCCTCGGGATAGGCGCCGCACCCTTGCTCCAGAGCCAGGCGCGGCGCCAGCGTCATGATGCGGCCCATCAACGACTCGTCCTCGGGCGTGAGTTGCGCCATGGACGCAATGTGCCGCTTGGGGACGATCAGGAAGTGCACGGGCGCCCAGGGCGCAATATCGTGAAAGGCAAACAGTTCGTCGTCTTCGTACACCTTCCGCGAAGGAATCTTTCCTTCGACGATCTTGCAGAAGATGCAGTCGGGCTCAGCCATTCGATTGGGTCTTTTATTGAAGGGGAAGGCGGGCGGTCAGGCCGCGGCCGACGTGTCCATCGGGCGGCCAGCATTCATCCGGACCATGCCCTTGACGATGCGATACAGGAACCACAGCGAGATCAGGCTCCAGGCGATCCATCCCGGCACGAGAAAGAGCAGCCAGAGCCACGAGGTCAGGACGTAGAGCAATCCCGCCCACAGCACCGAGCGGATGCGCCACGTGAAATGCGAGGCTTGCCAGGTACCGGCCGCATCGTCGCGTTTGACAAAGTCGATCAACAGGGCAACGAGCAGCAACAGCACAGACACCTGGGCGCCAGGCAGCACGGCCGCGATGGCGACGATCAGGTGCAGCACATAGCTCACCCAGCCCACGGCGCGCAGCGAATCGCTGCCGCCCACTTCGATGATGTCTTTGCTCATGGCTTCCTCCAGCTGAATGTCGAAGTGCCCGCCGCGCGGGCCGGGCGTCAATCGCCCGCCGCCTCGCGGGCCTGCGCCTTGCGCAGGGCTTTTTCCTCGATGCCGCTCATCCCTTCGCGGCGCGCCAGCTCGGCCGCCACATCCCGGGGCGAGAGCCCGTAATGGGCCAGCGCCACCATGCAGTGGAACCACAGGTCGGCCACTTCGTTCACTATTTTTTCGCGCGGCGCGCCATGGTCGGCGTCCTTGCAGGCCATGACCACCTCGGTGGCCTCTTCGCCCACCTTCTTGAGAAAGCCATCGGGCCCCTTGTGCAGCAGTCGGGCGACATAGCTGCTGTTCGGATCGCCGCCCGCGGCGGGGCGGCGGCTGTCGATCACCGCGGCAAGGCGCTCCAGGATGTCGAGCGTCGGAAAGGCAGGCGTCGGGTCGGAGGAATCGGGAACTGTCATTTGTAGATCGAGGTCGGGTCCTTCAACACCGGTTCGACGGCGACCCACCGGCCATCAGAATACTTTTGGAAGAAACAACTATGACGGCCCGTGTGGCAGGCAATGCCGGGATCATGCCCCTCCTGTGTCACCGAGAGCAGGACGACATCGTTGTCGCAGTCCAGCCGGATCTCGTGCACACGCTGGACATGCCCTGACTCCTCGCCCTTGAACCAGAGCCTGCCGCGCGAGCGGCTGAAATAGACCGCCCGCCCCGTCTCCACGGTCTTGGCGAGGGCCTCACGGTTCATCCAGGCAAACATCAGGATGTCCTTGGAACCGTGTTCCTGGGCGATCACGGGCACCAGCCCCGCCGCGTCCCAGCTCACTTCATCGATCCATGTGGTCATGGGACAGATTGTTACCCAGCTGCACTGCAACAAAAAATGGCCTTCCCGGGCCACGGCCGTTAAACTTCGGGAAACATTTTGGGTCAGGTGCGCCTTGGGGCGTGGCTGACAGATCGGCTGCACAGGCTTTTTGGGGAAGTACCATGAACTTTGCTCGTTTCGTTTCGATGGTCGCTGCGGCCACTCTGGTGTCCGCACCCATGATCGCCGCTGCCCAGACGCCTCCTGCGCCGTCTTCGACGACGCCGGCCGAAGCCACGCCGGGTGGCGCTGGCGGCGCTGGCGGCGCGGGTGGCGCAGGTGCTGGCGGCGCGGGTGGTGCTGGCGCCGCCGGGGCTGCGGCGGGAGGCTTGGGAGCGGCAGGCTTGGCCGTGGCCGGCCTTGCAGGCGCTCTGGTAATCGGCGCCGCCGCGGGCGGCGGCAGCGACGGTGGCAACGCCGGCATCTTCCCCGGCACGGGCACCACGGGCACCACGGGCACCACCGGCACCACGAGCCGGTGAGATCCCGCACCCTTCGTGGCCGAGGGGTGCGCTCTTCCACGCGGCGGCAGCCTTCGATGCATCTCCATCTGAGGCTGCTTTGTTGCGTTCTGGCAACGGCTTTGGTGGGGGGCTGCAGCACCGGCAGTGCAGCGCTGGGTGACAGCGCCCGGCTGTTGTATGACCGAACGGCGGGCGGCCTTCGGGACCAGCAGCCGCCGGCCTTCAATCCGGCGTTCCGCTACCTGCGGGTGACGCATGCCGGCACCGCCATCTACATGGTGCTGGGTTACCTCGATCCCACGCCGGAAGGCAGCGTCGAGGTGTGGTACAGCGGCGAAGGCGAAGTCGTCCGCCTCCTGGATGGCCGGGTCGTCGGCACCACTGGATTGAATCCGGACTGGCGGCGCGCCCAGGTGGAGCGGCTCCCCCTCTGGCCGGTAGGGGCGCAGGCACAGACCTCCGGCAGCTATCTGCGCGTGCGCGACGTCATGCCGGGCTACCACTCGAATATCCGCGAAACCGTGCGCGTCACGCCGCTGGCAAGCTACACGCCCGCAGCCCTGAAGGGCGCGCGCGCCGCTTCGCTGAAGTGGTTCGAAGAACAAGTCACCGAATCAACATCCCCCGGCCCTATGCTGCCTCCCGCCAGATTCGGGATTGCCATGACGGCGAACGGTTCGCCGTCGGTTGTGTACTCGGAGCAATGCCTGAGTGCCGAGGCCTGCTACACCTTCGAGCGGTGGAGTGCGCCTTCAGCGACAGCCACGCCGACATCTGCCGGCTCATGAAGACGCGCGAACGCACTTTCCGCCTCCATCCCCTCAGGATCCAGTTGCTTGCCGCCTTCGGGCTCGGCGCCGCTGTGGTCGCACAGGCACAGCCGGCACCGGCCGAGGATCCTGCCCCCCTGCCCACCCTGGAAGGCGAGCGGCTGAGCCACTGGCTGCTGCGCCAGTCGCCCCAGCCGGCCGATCCGGCGTTGGCCTGGCTGGTGCCGCAGGAGAAGCTGCCGCAGCAATACCTGCGCAATGTCCTGCTGGTCCACCTGGAGCGGTCCGCCGCCCAGTTGTCGGGGCAGGACCGGGAGATCCGCCAGCGCCTGCTGGCCTGGCTGCACAGCCTGCCGGCCACGGGCCGGGTGGCACTGAGCATCACCGACCCACGCTGGCTTGAAGTGAATCCCGGGCAGGACCCGATGGCGCGTGACCGCGCCCGCTTTGCGCTGCCCACGGGCCGCACGGCCGATGTGGTGGTCGTCCAGCCGGATGGCACGCTTTGCCATGTGCCGCACGCCAGCGGCCGCTGGGTAGGCGATTACCTGCAGGCCTGCGGACGGATGGGCGCCGCGGACTGGGCCTGGCTGGCGCAGCCCGATGGCCGCACCACGCGCATCGGCATTGCCGGCTGGAATGCGGAAGCCGGCGTGGAGCCGGCGCCCGGCGCCTGGCTCTGGGCCCCTCCGCGCACGATGGCCGACCTGGTCGCTGCGTCTGAAGGACTCATCAAGTTCCTGGCCACCCAGGGACCGGCCCCCGCGCGGCCGGGCCCCGTGGCGGCGCCCGCCGGTACCTCAACGCCATCGACCGCCTTCGTCGCCGATGGCAGCCTGCCCGCGGTGGCGAGTGCCCTGCCCCGCCCGCTGGACGTCAGCGCCAACGACTGGGGCGAGACCGGCCTGCTCCAGACGCCCACGGCACGCATGGCGTCTGCGGGCGAGATCCGCGCGTCGTACAGCTCCGTCTGGCCCTACAGCCGGCTGAACATCATGTTCCAGCCCTTCGACTGGATGGAGGCGGGCTTCCGCTACACGAGCATCTCCAACCGCGAGTACGGTCCTAGCATCAGCACGCAGAGCTACAAGGACAAGAGCATCGACGTCAAGTTCAGGCTCATGCGCGAATCGACGTACCTGCCCGAGGTGTCGCTCGGTTTCCGGGACATCGGCGGCACGGGCCTGTTCTCCAGCGAATACCTGGTCGGCAACAAGCGCTGGGGCGACCTGGATTTCAGCCTGGGCATCGGCTGGGGCTACATGGGCTCGAGCGGCAACATCAGTAATCCCTTCACGCTGCTGAGCGATCGCTTCAAGACGCGTCCCGCGGCCAGCACGGCCGGCGAGGCCAACCTGAGCAGCTACTTCCGCGGCCCGGCCGCCCTGTTCGGCGGCGTGCAATGGCGCACGCCCTGGGATCCGCTGACCCTGAAGATCGAATACGACGGCAACAACTACCAGAGCGAACCCTTCAGCAACGCGCTGCCGCGCCGCTCCCCCATCAACGTGGGACTGGCCTACAAGCTCAACAAGAACGTCACCCTCGCCGCCGGCTTCGAGCGGGGCGACAAGTTCATGATCGGCCTCACCCTGTCCGGCAACGCGGCGGAAGCCCAGACACCCAAGCTGTTGGACCCACCGCTGCCCCGCTTCGTGCCCGAGGCCCCGGCGAAGCCGCCCGGCTGGGCGAGCACGGCCGAGCAGGTCGAGACGCAGACGGGCTGGCGCGTGCTGCGCATCGCGCCCAAGGACGACGTGCTGCACCTCTGGGTGAGCGACAGCGATGCCGTCTACCGGGAGGTACGCTCGGACCGCGCCGTGGCCGTGCTGCATCACAGCGCGCCGGCCGGGATCCGCACCTTCGTCATCCATTACGAAGAGCGCGGCATCGCAATCCAGGCCCAGGCCTTCCAGCGAGACGAGTGGGTCGCGGCGCATGCGCAACCGTTGCCGCCACACCTGGCGCGCAACGTGACGCAGCGCGACTACGCGCCGGTGCCGGACGAACCCACCGAGGCACAGTTGCCCCCCGCCACGGGCTCGGGCGGCCCTGCCGAGACGGCCACGGCATGGGAGCGGCCCGCGGACCGCTTCAACTTCAGCATCTCGCCGAATTTCAGCCAGGTGGTGGGTGGCCCCAACAACTTCGCGCTCGTCGAACTGGGCGCGAAGGCCAACGCCCAGTACCGCTTCACGCAACAGACCTGGCTGCAGGGTCAGGTCAACCTGCGGCTGGCCGACAACTACGGCAGCTTCACCTACGACGCGCCCAGCAACCTGCCCCGCGTGCGCACGGACCAGCGGCTCTACCTGACGACCAGCCGGGTGACGGTCCCGAACCTGCAGCTGACGCATGTGGGCCAGTTGGCCAGCGACCAGTACTACAGCGTCTATGGCGGCTACCTGGAATCGATGTTCGCGGGCGTGGGCGGCGAATGGCTCTACCGCCCCTGGGGCAGCCGCCTGGCCTTCGGCATCGACATCAATCACGTGCGCCAGCGCGAGTACGCGCAGCACTTCTCGCTGCGCGATTACCAGGTCAACACGGGCCATGCCTCGCTCTACTGGAACACCGGCTGGAACGGCGTGCTCGTGCGGCTGAGCGCCGGCCAGTACCTCGCCGGCGACCGCGGCGTGTCGATCGACATCGCCAAGCGCTTCGACAACGGCCTGACCATGGGCGCCTACGCCACCAAGACCAACGTCTCGTCCGCCCAGTTCGGCGAAGGCAGCTTCGACAAGGGCATCTTCATCTCGATCCCGCTGGACGCGCTGCTGCCCCGCTCCAGCCGCTCGGTCATCGGCTTCAACTGGTCGCCGCTGACCCGCGACGGCGGCGCCCGCCTGGGCCGCGCCGTGACGCTCTACGACCTCACCTACGCCCGTGACCCGGATTCGCGCAGCTTCGGCCCGCCCCCCGATACGCGCCCGCGTGCGGGAGACAACATTCTCGACTTCGATGTCCAACGCTGAACTCATCGTGCCGGTTAGCATCCGGGCGACCGGCGCGTGCGTAATCCTCGCAGCGCCCGCTGCAGCCGCGCCCCGTGCGCGCTGCGTCTTTCCTCTTTGCGTTCGTCCATGAATTCCCTCCTCGTCCTCTGCGTCGGGAACATCTGCCGCAGCCCGATGGCCGAGGCCCTGTTCGCACAGCAGCTTCCCGGCCTCGCCGTGAGTTCCGCCGGCATCGGCGCGCTCATCGGCCACGGTGCCGATCCCACGGCGCTCGCCCTCATGAGCGAACGTGGCATCGACATCGGCGCGCACCGCGCGCGTCAGGTGAGCTTGGCCATGTGCCAGGAGACCGACCTGATCCTGACCATGGACGATGCGCAGAAGCGCTTCGTCGAACAGAGCTATCCCTTCGTGCGCGGCAAGGTCTACCGGCTCGGCGACGCCGCCCGGCTGAATGTGCCCGACCCGTACAAGCTCGGCCGCGAAGCCTTCGAGAACGCACTGCAGCTGATCGATGCCGGCGTCCAGACCTGGACCGAACGCATCCGCAAACTCTCCTGAAGTCCTCCGCCATTCCGGCAAGCCCCATGCAAACACCTCCCGCTCCCGCTGCGTCCCTGGAGAACGACGATGACGAAATCCATCTGGCCGAGTATTTCGACATCCTGGTCGACAACAAATGGCTGGTGGCCGGCATCACGGCACTGGCACTGATCGTCGGTGCCGCCTACGCGCTGCTGGCCACGCCGATCTACCGCTCGAACCTGCTGATCCAGGTCGAGGATGCAGCGCCGGACGCCAAGAGCGTCCTGGGCGACGTTTCGAGCCTGTTCGAAGTCAAGACGCCGGCCACGGGCGAAATCCAGGTGCTTCGCTCCCGACTGGTCGTGGGCGGCGCGGTCGATGCGGCTCGCTTCTACATCGACGCCAAGCCTGCCTACGTGCCCCTGGTGGGTGAATGGCTCTCGCGGCGAGCCGGCAGCCTGTCCACCCCCATGACGTTGCCAGGGCTTGCCGGTCGCGTCTATGGCACTGAGAAGATCGAGGTGAGCCGCTTCGACGTGCCCGGCGGACTCGAAGACCAAGCGCCGTTCGTCGTGACGGCGATGGGCGACGGGCGTTACGAAGTGGAGCATCCGCTGCTTGATGCGCCCTTCGAAGGCCGGGTGGGCCAAGAAATCACGCACAACGTGCCCGGTGCCGCGGGCGCCATCGTGCTCAAGATCGACCGCCTGGACGCGTTGCCTGGCGCGCAATTCAATGTGAGCCGCTACTCGCGTCTGCGCACCATCGAGGACCTGCAGCGGAACATCCAGGCCAGCGAGCAGGGCCGCCAGTCCAATGTGATCAGCGTCGAGTTGGAAGACAGCAATCGCACCCGGTTGACAGCCATCCTCAATGCGCTGGGCACCAAGTACGTCGACCAGAACCGCGAGCGCAAGGCAGCTGAGGCAGAGCGCACGCTGAGCTTCCTCGACGAACAACTGCCCGAGTTCAAGCGTCAACTAGAGCGCTCGGAAGATGCCTACACGCGCTTCCGCAACCAGAACTCCACGGTGGCCTTCGACGAGGAAGCCAAAGCCGCGCTGTCGCAGATCGTCGACCTGCAGACGAAGCTGCTCGATGCGCAGCAGAAGCGCCGTGAATTCATCGCCCTGTTCACCCCGAACCACCCGCGCGTCCAGACCATCGACCAGCAGATCGGCCTCATCCAGCGCAACATCGACGCGATCAACAGCCGCGTCTCGCGCATGCCGACGATCCAGCAGGAGGCCTTCCGCTACGAGCGCGACGTGCGCGTCAACAGTGAGCTGTACCAATCGCTGCTCACCAACTCGCTTCAGCTGCGACTGGTGAAGGAAGGCAAGACCGGAAACGTGCGCCTGCTGGACTCCGCCATCTCTCCGCGCCTTCCGGTCAAGCCGCAAAAGGCCCTGGTGGTGGCGCTCGCCGGCGTTCTGGGTCTGCTGGCCGGCGTCGCGGTCGCCTTCGTGCGCAGCATGTTCTTCAGCGGTATCCGCAACCCGCAGGAGATCGAGAGCCACACCGGCATGAGCGTGATGTCGGTCATCCCGTACACGCAGGAGCAAGGGGTACTGGAAGTGCGCATGGAGTCCAGCCAGAAGGGCGTGCATGTGCTGACCGTCACCAACCCCGAAAGCACGACGGTGGAAAGCGTGCGCAGCCTGCGCATCGCGCTGCAGTTCGCCATGCTCGAAGGCGCCAACAACCGCGTGCTGATCACCGGTCCCACGCCCGGCATCGGCAAGAGCTTCGTCTCCGCCAACTTCGCGGCCATCATGGCGGCGGCGGGCAAGCGGGTGCTGCTGCTCGACGCCGACATGCGCAAGGGCTATATCAACAAGCAATTCGGACTTGCGCGTGAAGGTGGCCTGTCTGAACTGCTGGTGGGCGAGGTCACCCTGGAGCAGGCGATCCATCGCCAGGTGGTGCCCAACCTGGATGTCCTCACCAGCGGCCGCTATCCGCCCAACCCCGCGGACATGCTGATGTCCGACACCTTTGCCCGCCTGCTGGACACGCTGTCGGCTCAATACGACCTGGTGGTGATGGATGCGCCGCCGGTGCTGGTGGCGGCCGATGCCGCTGCTGCCGGGGCGCATTCGGCCGTGGTGCTGTTGGTGGCGCGTGCCGACCAGACGCAGATGGGCGAGCTCGTCGAAAGCGTCAAGCGCCTGCGCCAAGGCAACGTCACGCCGACGGGCGTGGTGTTCAACGCCATGGACATGACGCGCCGCCACTATGGCAGCTATGGCTACCGCTACGGCGGCTACCGCTACACCGAGTACAAGTACAAGCGCTGAGTTCTTCGGACCAGGGCCTCTCTTCGACGGGAGGCTGCGGCCCGGCGAACAAGGCACGGCAAAAAAATGGCCGCCCCAAGGGCGGCCATTTTTTCGCGATCACGGCCTGCCAGGCAGGCCCTACCGCCCTTACCAGCCTCGAGCGCGGTCGATGGTTTCCGTTCCCACGTTCACGGCGGAGGCGGACGGCAGGATCAGGCTGATGACGCGGTTCCAGCGAACGAGCGGCACCGGATCGATGTACACCACGTCCTGGGGACGCAACGGGAACTGTGTGGCCAGGGCAAAGGCCGCGGGGTTCTTGGCGTCGAGCTGGAAGATCGCCGGCGAGCCCGTCGCTCCCTTGCGGATCACATAGATCTGTCCAGGATTGGAGGTGTCCAGCGAAGGACCGCCCGCTTCGCCCAGCGCCTCGTTGAGGGTCAGACGACCCGATCCGCGCAACGCGAGTGCAGTGGGACGCAGCACCTCGCCCATCACGTAGATCTTGGTGTCTTCGCGCGTGCCGACGGTGATGGTGTCGCTGTTGCGCAGAGGAATGTCGTTGAGATCGTGACCCGCCTCGCGCAGCGACGTCAGGTCGATGCGCACCGATCGCCCCCCGCGCGTGAGCGTGATCGAGGAGCGATCGCCCGCATCGGTGATGCCCCCGGCGCGATTGATGGCCTCGGCCATCGTCATGGGCAGGTCGGTGAAGATCTGCGAGCCCGGCGCACGCACCTGGCCCTCGACGTAGGCGCGGCGACTGCGGAAGGCCTGGATGCGCACCGAAACCTGCGGGCTCTGGATGTTGCGCTCCAGGCGGCGTGCGATCAGGTCCGATGCCTCGGCCTCGGTCAGGCCTTCGATCTTGACGCGACCCACGTAAGGGAAGTAGATCTCGCCATTGCCCCCGACGATGAAGCCGGGCGCCACGCTGACGCCCGTTGGATCGGTCTGTTGCGAAATCACGGCGCCCGCGTTGGGCAGCAGCTCGGGGTGGTCATACACGATGACGCCGACCACATCGCCGGGCCCGATCGAATAGGGCTCCGGTTTGCCGAACAAGGCCTGCACTTCAGGCGGAACATCACGCGGCGCGACTTCCTGCAATGTGCGCACCAGCGCCTGAGTGATGGGAGTGATGCGCCCTTCGGGCGCCTCATCCGGCACATATTGAAACTTAGGTGGTAATTCCGCCTGATCCGAATAAGGACCGACAGGTCCCATGCCGGGAACCACGGTGCAACCCTGTAGAAGCGCTGCAGTCGCCAACGCCGTCCACGCCGGCAAATTCACTGGGAGTTTCAAATCAAATACCTGTCAGATCGTGGATCACGCACTGCTGCAGCAACGGCCCTGCGCGCAGCGGTGGCCAAAAAAAGGTCAACGCTATGTTGATGATATTCGGCTTTGGATGCGGCTCCGTATAAGTCTGTCAGGTACGCACCACTATGCCGCGTTTAGCCATGTGGGCCTTGGCTTCCCCCACCGTGTGCTGGCCGTAATGGAAGATGCTGGCGGCCAGCACGGCGTCTGCACCGCCCTGCTGCACGCCGTCGGCGAGATCCGCCAGCGAGCCGACGCCGCCCGAGGCGATTACCGGCACGCTCACCGCATCGCTCACGGCACGGGTGAGAGCAAGATCGAAGCCACTTCGGGTGCCGTCGCGGTCCATGCTGGTCAGCAGGATCTCACCGGCGCCGCGGCGTGCCATCTCGCTGGCCCACTGGACGGCATCCAGGCCGGTGTTCTTGCGGCCCCCGTGGCTGTAGACGTCCCAGCCTTCGCCCCGCGTCGCCGCTTCTTCGGGCGTGCGCCGCTTGGCGTCGATGGCCACCACGATGCACTGGGCGCCGTACTTGGACGAGGCGTCCTCGATCACCTGCGGATTGGCGATCGCGGCGGAATTGAAGCTGGTCTTGTCGGCGCCGGCATTGAGCAGCCGGCGCACGTCTTCCACGGTGCGCACGCCCCCGCCCACGGTCAGCGGGATGAAGACCTGCGAGGCCACGGCCTCGATGATCGGCAGGATCAGGTCACGGTCGTCGCTGGTGGCCGTGATGTCCAGGAAGGTCAGTTCGTCCGCGCCCTGCGCGTTGTAGCGGGCAGCGATTTCCACCGGATCGCCCGCGTCGCGCAGTTCCAGGAAGTTGACGCCCTTGACCACCCGGCCCCCGGTGACGTCGAGGCAAGGAATGATGCGTTTGGCGAGCATGAGAAGGATCAGGAAGTCGAGGAGAAGGAGGAAGGCCGGGCATCGAGTTGCTGCCACAGGCCCACTTCACTGCCCGGCGCCAGTTCGACGGGCGTGTCGATGGCCGCAGCCTCGACGCAGAGCATGTGGCGCCAGC
Organism: Pseudacidovorax intermedius; assembly: GCF_003350475.1. Lineage (GTDB taxonomy): Bacteria > Pseudomonadota > Gammaproteobacteria > Burkholderiales > Burkholderiaceae_C > Xenophilus > Xenophilus intermedius. Next base: position 160,602 of record NZ_QQAV01000002.1, on the reverse strand, counting down.
CATCGGCCGGCATGTCGGCCAGGCGCGCGCACAGCGCGGGGCCGGGATTCCACACCACCGTCTCCGGGCAGGTGGGCGAGGCGGTGACGCGCAGCTCGCCAGACGCCGCGCGAAGCACCAGAGGATGGGCGGGCGCGGCATAGACGCTGTCGAACTCCTCGCCGAAGCGCAGCACTTCGCGGCCTTCGGTCGAACGCTCGTCGCGCACCGCGTCCCAGCGGGCGGCGCCCTGCAGCCCCTGGAGTTGCACATCCGCCAGGTCGTCCACCTGCAGGTAGCTGTGCAGCGCGGCAGTGAAGGACCAGGGCGACGTGCCCGTGTTGCGCACCTGCAGGTCGATGCGCAGCACATTGGCCTCGGGCACGTGCACGCTCAGGCGAAGCTGAAAGTGCTCCGGCCAGACCGCCAGGGTTTCGTCGCTGGCCGTCAGGCCCAAGATGACGGTGTCGGCAGCCGCGTCGGGGATCACCTGCCAGGGCAGATTGCGCGCGAAGCCATGCTTGACGAGCGGGCCGCGCTGGTTGAACTGGGGAAAGCAGACCGGGACGCCACCGCGGATGGCCGCGCGACCATCGAACACCGCCTTGGGGCTGAGGTAGAGCCGCTCCGCGCCGTCCGCGCTGCGCCACGACAGCACATGTCCGCCATGCACCGCCACCGTGACCTGGTCGCCTGTGGTGGCCGAAAGTTCGACGGCCGGCTGGCCCTGGGCGGTGATCTCGCGCAGGCTCATCCAAAGATCCTGAAGCAGGCCGTGAATGCGGGAAAGGAAAGCGCCGCGGCGTCAGGCCGCATTGGCCAGCTCGTCGGCCCGGGCCTGCGCCTTGCCGAAGTCCAGGTCGCCCGAGTAGATCGCGCGGCCGCAGATCACACCCTCGACGCCCTCGCCTTCGGCCGCACACAACTGCTCGATGTCGGCCATGTTGGACAGGCCGCCCGACGCGATCACCGGGATCGTCAGCGCCTGCGCGAGCCGCACGGTGGCGTCGATGTTGATGCCCGAGAGCATGCCGTCGCGGCCGATGTCGGTGTAGATGATGGACTCGACGCCGTAGTCCTCGAACTTCTTGCCCAGGTCCACCACCTCGTGGCCGGTGAGCTTGCTCCAGCCGTCGGTGGCCACCTTGCCGTCCTTGGCGTCCAGGCCCACGATGATGTGACCGCCGAAGGCCACGCAGGCGTCCTTCAGGAAGCCGGGGTTCTTCACCGCCGCCGTGCCGATGATCACGTAGCGCAGGCCGTCGTCGATGTAGCGCTCGATGGTGTCCAGGTCACGGATGCCGCCGCCCAGTTGCACCGGAATGTCGTCGCCCACCTCGCGCAGGATCGCCTTGATGGCCGCATGGTTCTGCGGCTTGCCGGCGAAGGCACCGTTCAGGTCCACCAGGTGCAGGCGGCGGGCGCCGGCCTCCACCCACTTGCGCGCCATGGCCGCGGGGTCTTCGCTGAAGACGGTCGATTGGTCCATGTCGCCCTGCTTGAGCCGAACGCAATGGCCGTCCTTGAGATCGATGGCGGGAATGAGGAGCATGATGAGGCGCTGAAGAGTGCCGGGAACGAAGGAGAAGAGGGCGAAAACGATCGGTTCCCAACCGGCCGCCGAGGGCTGCAGGGGGGCACGCGGGCACCCACCGCAGCCGCGGTGATCGGCTTGGCCGATTCAGGGAGTCCAGTGGAGGAAGTTCCGGTAGAGCTGCAAACCGTGGTCGGCGCTCTTTTCCGGGTGAAATTGGGTCGCAAAAATGTTATCGCGGGCCACCGCCGCGGTAAAGCGGCCACCATAGTCGGCCTCGCCCACGCTGTGCGCCGCGTCCTGCGGCCGGGCATAGAAGCTGTGGACGAAATAGAACCACGCATCGTCGGGAATGCCCTGCCACATGGCGTGCGGCCGGGCCTGCGAGACCTGGTTCCAGCCCATCTGCGGCACCTTGAAGTGGCTGCCGTCGGGTTGCAGGCGACCCGCCAGCTGGAAGCGCAGCACCTCACCGGGAATCAGGTCGAGGCCGTCGCTGGGGCCTTCCTCGCTGCGGCCCAGCAACATCTGCATGCCGACGCACACACCGAACAGCGGTTTGCTCGCGGCCGCTTCGAGCACCGAGGCCAGCAGGCCGGACTCGCGCAGCTCGCGCATGCAGTCGGGCATGGCGCCCTGGCCGGGCAGCACGACGCGGGTGGCCGCGCGCACGACCTCGGGGTCGGCGGTCACGTGCACCTCGACGCCCGCGGCATCGGCCGCGTGGCGCACGGCCTGGGACACGGACCAGAGGTTGCCCATGCCGTAGTCCACCACGGCGACGCTGTTCTTCATCGGAGTCATTCGGGTCGGAAAGGACCGGTCGGGCGGCGGTGCGCCGGGAGGTTTACAGGGAGCCCTTGGTGGAGGGAATCACGCCCGCCGAGCGCGGGTCGAGTTCGAGCGCGGCGCGCACGGCGCGGGCGAAGGCCTTGAAGATCGTCTCGCACTGGTGGTGCGCATTGACGCCCTTGAGGTTGTCGATGTGCAGCGTCACGCCCGCGTGGTTGACGAAGCCCTGGAAGAACTCGAAGGTCAGCTGGGTGTCGAAGCCGCCGATCATGCCGCTCGTGAAGCGCACATCCATGTGCAGGCCCGGGCGGCCGGAGAAGTCGACCACCACGCGCGACAGCGCCTCGTCGAGCGGCACATAGGCATGGCCGTAGCGGCGGATGCCCTTCTTGTCGCCCACGGCGCGGGCGACCGCCTGGCCCAGGGTGATGCCGACGTCTTCGACCGTGTGATGGCCGTCGATGTGCAGGTCGCCCTCGCAATGCACGTCCAGGTCGATCAGGCCGTGGCGGGCGATCTGGTCGAGCATGTGGTCGAAGAAGCCGATGCCGGTGGCCAGTTGGGCCTTGCCGCTGCCGTCGAGGTCGACGCGCACGCGGATCTTCGTCTCGGCCGTGTTGCGGGCGACCTCGGCGATACGCGCCGGGGGCGTGGAGCCGCCGGCGGCGGCAACGATGGCGTCGGGAGCCGTGGGGGTGTTCATAGGGAGGCTTGGAGGGCCGCCAGCATGCGCGCGTTGTCGTCGGGGGTTCCGACCGTCAGGCGCAGGCAGTTCGCCAGCAGCGGGTGCATTCTAGAAACGTTCTTGATGAGGACCCCACGCGCCTTCATGCCGGCAAAGGCGGCATCGGCATCGGGCACGCGCAGCAGGACCATGTTGGCCTCGCTGGGCCACACCTTCACGCCCGGCAGCGCCTTCAGCGCTTCCACCAGCCGGCTGCGCTCATCACGGATCGCGCGGGCCTGCGCTTCGAACACCTCGGCATGCGCCAGCGCGAAAAGCGCGCATTCGGCATTGAGCACGCTGATGTTGTAGGGCGGGCGCACCTTGTCGATCTCGGCCGCCAGCGCGTCGGGCGCCAGCAGGTAGCCCAGGCGCACCCCGGCCAGCCCGAACTTGCTGAGGGTGCGCATCAGCACGACGTGGCCGTGGGCGGCCTGGTCGCGACGGATCTCGTCAAGCCAGCTGTGGGCGGCGAAGGGCTGGTAAGCCTCGTCGATCACCACCAGACCGCCCTGCTCGCCCTGGGCAGCGATCAGCCGGCGCATGACGGCGGCGTCAAACAGGTTGGCGGTGGGGTTGTTGGGATAGGCCAGGTACAACAGCGCCGGCTTGTGCTTGGCGATGGCAGCCAGCATGGCGGCCTCGTCGAGCTGGAAGTCGGCGTCCAGCGGTACGCTGACGAAGCGCAGCCCCTGGAGCTGCGCGCTCAGCGCATACATCACGAAGCCGGGCAGCGGCGCCAGGATGGTGGCGCCCGGCTGGTCGCAGGCGATGGCCAGCAGCGAGATCAGCTCGTCGGAGCCGTTGCCCAGCACCAGCGACTGGCCAGCCGGCAGGTCCACATGGGCCGCGATCGCCGTCTTGAGGCGCTGGGCCTCGTCACCGGGATAGCGGTTGACGGCCAGCGCGCCCAGGCGGGCACCCAGTTCGGCCTGCAACTCGGGCGGCAGGCCGTAGGGGTTCTCCATCGCGTCGAGCTTGAGCATGCCCTCGGCGGACTGCACGACGTAGGCATGCATGTCGCGCACATCGGGACGGATGCGGTCGAGGGCGCGGCGGGTCAGGTCGGACATCGGAGAGGTGGTCATGACGGTAGGACGTTCGGACGCGGACGATCGGCCGCTCACTGGCTGCAGCGGTAGGCGCTCTGCAGCGCCGCCGACAGCACCAGTTGCACCGGCATGTCGGCCTCGTAGAGTTGGGCATTGCGCGCCAGCTCGCCCTGGAACAGGGATCGCGCCATCGAGGGCTCCAGCCGGCGGCCCGCCACGCAGAAGGGCGGCTTCTGGCCGCTGCGCTGCGTCGCCTCGGCCGATTCGCGCAGGCCCTCGACCACGCCGACCAGGTAATAGCTGGCGTAGTTGGGACCTTCCTTGCCGGCGGCCTCCAGTGTGCGGAACTCGCGCAGGCTCATGGCCGGGGCCGCTGCGGCGAGGCCCAGCAGCGCCAGCGCCAGCAGGGCCTGGCGCGCGGCGTTCACGGCCGCCCTTCCAGCCGCAGTTCGGCTGCCCGGGCATGCGCCTGCAGGCCCTCGCCATAGGCCAGCTCGGCGGCAATGGGGCCGAGCGCGCGCGCACCGGCCTCGCTCACCTCGATCAGGCTGCTGCGCTTCTGGAAGTCGTACACGCCCAGTGGCGACGAGAAACGGGCCGTGCCCGAGGTGGGCAGCACATGGTTGGGCCCCGCGCAGTAGTCGCCCAGGCTTTCGCTGGTGAAGGCACCCAGGAAGATCGCGCCGGCGTGCTTCAGCAGCGGCTCCCAGCGCTGCGGCTCGCGGCTGGAGACCTCCAGGTGCTCGGGCGCGATGCGGTTGCTGATCGCGCAGGCCTCTTCCATGTCGCGCGTGTGGATCAGCGCCCCGCGGCCGTTCAGGCTGGCGGCGATGATCTCGCGCCGCGGCATGGCCGGCAGCAGCCGGTCGATCTCGCGCTGCACGGCGTCGATGTAGGCCGCGTCGGGGCACAACAGGATGCTCTGGGCCAGCTCGTCGTGCTCAGCCTGGCTGAACAGGTCCATGGCCACCCAGTCGGGCGGCGTGCTGCCGTCGGCCAGCACCAGGATCTCGCTGGGGCCGGCGATCATGTCGATGCCCACGGTGCCGAAAACGCGGCGCTTGGCGGCCGCGACGTAGGCATTGCCCGGACCGGTGATCTTGTCCACCGCTGGCACGGTGGCCGTGCCGTAGGCCAGCGCGGCCACGGCCTGTGCACCGCCGATGGTGAAGGCGCGTGTGACGCCAGCCACGTGGGCGGCAGCGAGCACCAGCGGGTTCTTCTCGCCGCGCGGGGTGGGCACCACCATCACGATTTCGCCGACGCCGGCGACGTGGGCTGGAATCGCGTTCATCAGCACGCTCGACGGATAAGCCGCCTTGCCGCCCGGCACGTAGATGCCCACGCGGTCCAGCGGCGTGACCTTCTGGCCCAGCAGCGTGCCGTCCTCGTCGCGGTAGCTCCAGCTCTCGCCGCTGGCCTTCTTCTGGGCCTCGTGGTAGCTGCGCACGCGGCGGGCGGCGGCCTCGAGGGCGTTGCGCTGCGCGTCCGGCAGCGCGTCGAAGGCGGCCTTGAGCTCGGCCGGGTCCAGGGCCAGGGCGGCCAGCGAATCCGCTTCGAGGCCGTCGAAGCGGCGGGTGTACTCCAGCACCGCCGCATCGCCGCGCTGCTGCACGTCGGCCAGGATATCCGCCACCCGCTGCTCGATGGCCGCATCGGTGTCCGCCGCCCAATGCAGACGCGCCTTGAACGCGGCCTCGAAATCGGGCGCGGAGGTGGCGAGACGCAATGGAGTGGCTTGCAGGGTCATGGCAGCGGCGGGGTGGGAAGGAGTCAGTTCTGCGGAAGGGCCGACGCGAAGGCGTCGATGATGCGGCGGATGGGCTCGCGCTTGAGCTTGAGCGCGGCCTGGTTGACGACCAGGCGGGCGCTGATGTCCATGATGCGCTCGACCTCCACCAGGTGGTTGGCGCGCAGCGTGTTGCCGGTGGAGACCAGGTCGACGATGGCATCGGCCAGGCCGGTGAGCGGCGCCAGCTCCATGCTGCCGTAGAGCTTGATCAGGTCCACGTGCACGCCCTTGCGGGCGAAGAACTCGCGGGCCAGGCCCACGTACTTGGTGGCCACGGCGAGGCGCGCGCCCTGGCGCACCGCATGGGCATAGTCGTAGTCGGCGCGCACGGCCACGCTCAGGCGGCACCGGGCGATGCGCAGGTCCAGCGGCTGGTACAGGCCTTCGCTGCCATGCTCCAGCAGCACGTCCAGGCCGGTCACGCCCAGGTCGGCGCCGCCGTACTGCACGTAGGTGGGCACGTCCGATGCGCGCACCAGCACCACGCGAACATCGGGGCGGGTCGTGGGCAGGATCAGCTTGCGCGACTTCTCGGGGTCTTCGGTCACCTCGATGCCGGCAGCGGCCAGCAGTGGCAGCGTCTCTTCGAAGATGCGTCCCTTGGACAAGGCGAGCGTGATCACGCGGCGACTCCGGTGGAAATGCGTTCGATGTCGGCGCCCAGGCTGCCGAGCTTGCGTTCGATGCGGTCGTAGCCGCGGTCGAGGTGGTAGATGCGGTCCACCAGCGTCTCGCCCTCGGCCACCAGGCCGGCTATGACCAGGCAGGCCGAGGCGCGCAGGTCGGTGGCCATCACCGAGGCACCCGACAGGCGCGGCACACCCTCGATCACGGCCGTGCGGCCATCGGTCTGGATGCGCGCGCCGAGCCTCAGCAGCTCGTTGACGTGCATCATCCGGTTCTCGAAGATGGTCTCGGTCACCGTCGACGCGCCTTCCGAGATCACATTGAGCGCCATGAACTGCGCCTGCATGTCGGTCGGAAAGCCGGGGTATTCGGTGGTGCGGAAGCTCTGTCCCTTGAGGCGGCCCTGCGAGCGGATGCGCAGCCCGCCCGCCTCCTCGGTGATCTGCGCACCGGCATCGCGCAGCTTCTCGACCACGGCATCCAGATGATCGGCACGGGCGCCGCGCAGCAGCACGTCGCCGCCAGTGGCCGCCACGGCGCACAGGAAAGTGCCGGCCTCGATGCGATCGGCCACCGTCGCATGCTCGCAGCCGTGCAGGCGCTCCACGCCCTGGATGCGGATGCGGCTGGTGCCGTGGCCTTCGATCTTCGCGCCCATCTTGATGAGCATCTCGGCCAGGTCGGGGATCTCCGGCTCCTGGGCCGCGTTCTCCAGCACCGTTTCGCCTTCGGCCAGCGTGGCGGCCATCAGCAGGTTCTCGGTGCCGGTCACGGTGACCATGTCGGTGGTGATGCGCGCGCCCCGCAGGCGCGTGAGGCCAGGCTGCAGCCGCGCCATCATGTAGCCATGCTCCACGTCGATCTCGGCGCCCATGGCGCGCAGGCCCTTGATGTGCTGGTCGACCGGGCGCGAGCCGATGCCGCAGCCACCCGGCAGCGACACCTTGGCATGGCCGAAGCGCGCCACCAGCGGGCCCAGCGCCAACACCGACGCGCGCATGGTCTTGACCAGCTCGTAGGGTGCCTCGGGCTGCGTCAGGTCGGCGGCGTCCAGGCTCACCGTGCCGTTGTCGTCGCGCTGCGCGGTCACGCCCATGTGGCGAACCAGCTTGAGCATGGTGGAGACGTCCTGCAGGCGCGGCACGTTGTGCACGACGACCGGGTCGGTGGTCAGCAACGCCGCGCACAGCTGGGGCAGCGCCGCGTTCTTGGCGCCGGAAATGGTGACGTCGCCGCCGAGCTGACGCCCGCCGCGAATGAGGAGTTTGTCCATCAGGATTCCTTGGAACGGCGGCTGGGCCGTTCGGTCAACGGGCTCAGGCGCTCTGCTTGGCCCACTCGTCAGGCGTGTAGGTCTTCATCGACAGCGCATGCACCTCGTCGGTATGCATTTTCTCACCGAGGGTGGCGTAGACCCGCTGATGGCGCTGGATGAGACGCTTGCCGTCGAACTCGGCCGAGACGATAGTGGCAAACCAGTGGCGGCCGTCGCCCTCCAGCGTGATGTGCTGGCAGGGCAGGCCGGCCTCGATCAGGGCCTGGAGTTCTTGGGCGGTCATGGTGGGGCGCGGGGCGGTCGTTGGATGCAGCAGCGGCCAGCAGGCAGTCGCGGCCTCGGAATGGCAGGTCTTCCTCAGCCTCTGATCTTGTAGCCGGTGCGCAGCAGGTGCACCGCCACGGTACTCACCACGGCGAGCGCACCGGCCACGACGCCCAGGCTCAGCCAGGGCGACACGTCCGACATGCCGAAGAAGCCGTAGCGGAAGCCGTCGATCATGTAGAAGAAGGGGTTGAGGTGGCTCACCGCCTGCCAGAAGGGCGGCAGCGAACCGATGGAATAGAACACGCCCGACAGGAAGGTCATGGGCATGATCAGGAAGTTCTGGAACACCGCCATCTGGTCGAACTTCTCGGCCCACAGGCCGGCGATCAGGCCCAGCGTGCCGAGCAACGCGGCCCCCAGCAGGGCAAACAGCACGATCCACAGCGGTTGCGCGAAGGGCGGCACCGCGAAGAACATCGTCACCAGCAGCACACCGGTGCCCACCACGAGGCCACGCACCACCGACGAGCCCACATAGGCGAAGAACCAGCCCCAGTGCGACAGCGGCGTGAGCAGCACGAACACCAGGTTGCCCATGATCTTGCTCTGGATGATGGACGACGAGCTGTTGGCGAAGGCGTTCTGCAGCACGCTCATCATCACCAGGCCAGGAATCAGGAAGGCGGTGTAGCTGAAGCGGCCGTAGACCTGGACATGGTCCTCCAGCACATGGCCGAAGACCATCAGGTAGAGCACCGAAGTCAGCACCGGCGCGCCGACAGTCTGGCCGGCAACCTTCCAGAAGCGCAGCACTTCCTTGGCGAGCAGGGCGCGCCAGCCCATGGCGCGCGACAGCAGCATCTCTCTCATCGCGCGACCTCCAGCGGAGTCTGCTCGCCGGCCATCAGGTCGATGAAGACGTCCTCCAGGTCGGCCTTGCGCATCTCCACGTCCTCGACCGGCACGCCGGCCTGGCGCAGGTTGGACAGCAGCTGTTCCACCTCCAGCGCGTTCTGCGCCGGCAGCTGGACGATGCGGCCGGTGATGCGCGCGTGGCGGGCCAGCTCCCACGGCAGTTCGGCATCGGTCTTGAAGCGCAGCACGTTGCTGGCGGCCGATTTCAGCAGCTCGCTGGTGCGGTCCAGCGCCACCACCCTGCCCCTCTTGAGCATGGCGATGCGGTTGCACAGCGCCTCGGCCTCTTCGAGGTAGTGGGTGGTCAGCAGCACGGTGCTGCCTTCGCGGTTGAGTCGGGCGACGAACTGCCAGAGGGTCTGGCGCAGTTCGACGTCAACACCCGCCGTCGGCTCGTCGAGCACGATCACCTGCGGCTTGTGGACCAGTGCCTGCGCCACCAGCACGCGGCGCTTCATGCCGCCGGAGAGCTGGCGCATGTTGGCATCGGCCTTGTCGGCCAGGCCCAGGCTGGCGAGCAGCTCGTCGATCCAGTCGTCGTTGCGCGCAATGCCGAAGTAGCCGGACTGCAGCCGCAGCGTCTCACGGACATTAAAGAAGGGATCGAAGACCAGCTCCTGCGGCACGATGCCCAGCTGGCGCCGGGCATCGGCGAAGTGGGTCTGCACGTCGAAGCCATGCACGCTCACATGACCTGACGTGGGCCGCGACAACCCGGCGAGGATGCTGATGAGGGTGGTCTTACCCGCGCCGTTCGGGCCCAGGAGGCCGAAGAACTCGCCTTCCTCGATGTCAAAGCTGACGTCCTCCAGCGCCCGCAGACCTGGATTGCCATGAGCCCGCTGTGCGCGGGACGGAGGATAGGTCTTGGAGACGGACTGGAAGGAGACAGCGGCCATAGGGGGTGGGGATTCTAGGTCGTTCCCCTTGGCCCCGCCCCTGGCGGGAGATCAGGGCGCGGAAGGCAGCAGACCGGCCACGCCGTAGAGCATGGCCAATTCGCGCAAGCGCGCGGGCAGGCCCTTGACGGCAAAGCCCCGGCCCAGCGCCGCGGCTTCCCGGCGGCATTCGAGCAGTACAGCGATGGCCGAGGAATCGAACTGGTTCAGGGCGCTCGCGTCGACCACGGCCGAGGACCCCGCCTGCGCCGTCAGCCCCTGCTGGAGCATCCGCATGCAGGCCGGTGCCTCGTCGTGCGTCAGACGAGGCGGCAGCATCAGCGTCAGAGCGTCGAGTGCCATGGGGTCACCCCGATCAGCTTCGGGCGTTGGCCTTGTTGCGGGCGGCCAGCGTGGCGATCAGCCCGTCGATGCCCTTGGCATTGATTTCCTGGGCGAACTGGGTGCGGTAGGTATCCACCAGCCAGACGCCCATCACGTTGAAATTGAACACCTTCCAGCCGTAACCATCGCCGGGGGTCTTTTCGAGCCGGTAATCGATCTGCACCGGGTCGCCGGAGCCGCCGCGGACCTCGGTGCGCACCAACACTTCCTTGTCATCCGGCGAGCCACGGAAGGGCTTGATGGTGACGGTCTGATCGCTCACCTGATCCAGCGCGCCGGCGTAGGTGCGCACGAGCAGGGTCTTGAATTCCTGCTGCAACTGGTTGCGCTGCTCGGGCGTGGCCTGCCGCCAGGCGGGCCCCACGGCCGAGGAGGTCATGCGCTGGAAGTTCACGTTGGGCATGATCTTGGCGTCCACGAGGGCCATGATCTTCGGGATGTCTCCGGCCTTGATCGACTTGTCCGCCTTGATGGTGTCCAGCACTTCGGTGGACAGGCGCTTGACCAGCGCATCAGGGGCCTCGTCGGCGGCCATGGCCGACAGCGAGGCGCTTCCAAGCGCCACAAGAATCGCGCCCATTCCGGCCCAGCGGCCGATGGTGCGTCGTTGGATGGCGAAATTCATGGTGGTTATCCGTTCTATCGTTGTGTGCGGCGACGCTGCCTGCCCATTCGAGCGGCCAGGTGCGGCGCGGGTTTCCGTCGAGGCGGCGGCACTTGCAACCAACTGCAAGGGCCCCGCTTACTCACTGGTCGTCGTCTTGACGCGTGCGTCCGTCATTCACTTCTGCGCGGCGCCGCTGGAGGTAGGCGTCGCGGGAGAAGCTGTACGGGTCGAGTGCCGCGTCTTCCAGGAGACTGGTGGTCCGCAGCAACCGCGCGCGACGGTCCACCAGCCACAGGCCGGTCAGACTCCAGCGCACCGTCTTGTCGTCGATGGAGGGCACCGGGTCGCCCTGCCAGTCGATGGGCAGCGCGGCGGTGTCGCGCACGGTCGAAGGGCCCAGGAGCGGCAACATCAGGTACGGGCCGGACGGCACACCCCAGTAGCCCAGCGTCTGGCCGAAGTCCGCGCTGTGCCGTTCGATGCCGAGGTCGGAGGCCACGTCCAGGATGCCGCCCAACCCGAACACCGTGTTCACGTTCAGGCGCATGAAGGTCTCGGCACTGTTCTGCGCCTTCAATTGCAGGACGTTGTTGGCGAAGTTCCAGACGTCGCCCAGGTTGTTGAAGAAGTTCGTGACACCGCTTCGCACCATCGACGGCAACACGTCACGGTAGGTGGTGGCCACCGGCTTGAGCACCGCGTCGTCCAAGGCCTTGTTGAAGCGGAACATGCGGCGGTTGAAGGGCTCGAAGGGATCCGCGGGATTGCGCAGGTCGGCAGGCGCCGCGGTCGCGTCCTCAGTGGCCGGCGCGGCAGCCGGCTGCTGCGCCTGGGCCCACGCCAGGCCGCAGCCTGCGAGCGCCATGCCCAGGGCCACGGCGCGTACGCCGCGCCACGGGGCCGCAACGGGGGTTCTTCTCGTCGTCATTTCTTCGCACCCTCTCCGGTCTTGTTGTTGGCATCGCCGGAGGAGCTTCCGTCGGCCGCCTTGCTGTAGAGAAACTGGCTGATCAGGTTTTCGAGCACGACCGCGGACTGGGTCGACGAGATGGCGTCGCCGGCCTGCAGGTTCTTGTCGTCGGCCCCGGCCTCGATGCCGATGTACTGCTCGCCCAGCAGACCGCTGGTGAGGATCTTCAGCGAGCTGTCCTTGGGGAAGCGGTAGCGGTCCTGCAGCGCCAGCGTCACGCTGGCCTGAAAGGTCTTGTCGTCGAAGCCGATGGATTCCACGCGCCCCACCACCACGCCGGCGCTCTTGACCGCCGTTTGCGGCTTGAGCCCGCCGATGTTGTCGAAGCGGGCCGTGACCTTGTAGGTCTTCTGGAAATTCAGGCTGAGCAGGTTGGCCGATTGCAGGGCCAGGAAGAGCAGCGCCGCCGCGCCGATGAGCACGAACAGGCCAACCCAGAGATCGCTGCGGGAACGTTGCATTGGTTTACCTCAGAGGCTGAACATCATGGCGGTGAGGAGGAAGTCCAGCCCCAGCACTGCCAGCGAAGCCACCACCACCGTGCGCGTGGTGGCGCGGGAGACACCCTCGGGCGTCGGCTGGGCCTCGAAGCCCTGGAGCAGCGCGACGAAGCTGACGGTGAAGCCGAACACCACGCTCTTGACGATGCCGTTGCCGACATCCTGCAGGACATCCACCCCGCTTTGCATCTGCCCCCAGAAGGCGCCCGAATCCACGCCCAGCATGAGCACGCCCACCACCCAGCCACCAAGCACGCCTACGGCGCTGAACACGGCGGACAGCAGCGGCAGGGTGATCACGCCCGCCCAGAAGCGGGGCGCCAGCACCCGACGCACCGGATCGACCGCCATCATCTCCATGGCACTGAGCTGCTCGCCAGCCTTCATCAGGCCGACTTCGGCGGTGAGTGAGGTGCCGGCCCGGCCCGCGAAGAGCAGCGCCGCGACCACGGGCCCCAGCTCGCGCACCAGCGAGAGGGTGACCAACAGGCCCAGCGCCTCCGAGGCACCGTAGCGCTGCAGCGTGTAGTAGCCCTGCAGCCCCAGGACGAAACCCACGAACAGCCCCGAGACCGCGATGATCGCCAGCGAGTAGTTGCCCAGGAAGTGGATCTGGTCACGCACGAGGCCGAAACGACGCAGGCACGGCCCCAGGTCGGCCACCAGGCGCACGAACAGCCGGGCGCCATGGCCCAGATCCGCCAGCTTGCGCCGTGCGGCAAAGCCCACGTCGGAGGGATGCCACCACCTCATGGCCGGCCTCCCTGCATGTGGCCGAAATCCTCGTCGACCGTGGGACCGGGATAGTGGAAGCGCACCGGCCCCTCCGCTTCGGCGTTGACGAACTGGTGCACCAGCGGATCGGTGCTGGCCCGCACCTCATCCGGCGTGCCTTGTGCCGCAACCTTGCCGTTGGCAAGGATCACCACATGGTCGGCGATGCGGAAGGTCTCGTCGAGATCGTGGGAGACGATCACGCTCGTCAGCCCGAGCGCGTCGTTCAGCCGGCGGATGAGTCGGGCCGACGTGCCCAGCGAAATCGGATCGAGCCCGGCGAAGGGCTCGTCGTACATCACCAGCTCTGGGTCGAGCGCGATGGCCCGGGCCAGCGCCACGCGGCGCGCCATGCCGCCAGAGACTTCGCTGGGCATCAGCCCCCGGGCCCCGCGCAGGCCCACGGCGTCCAGCTTCATGAGCACGATGTCGCGCACCAGCGGCTCGGGCAGCTGGGTGTGCTCGCGCAGGGGAAAGGCCACGTTGTCGAACACCGTCATGTCGGTGAACAGCGCGCCGAACTGGAACAGCATACCCATGCGGCGCCGGGCGGCATAGAGCGCAGGAGGCCCCATGCGCCCCACGTCCTGGCCGTCGAAGCGCACCTCGCCGGCGTTGGCACGCACCTGTCCGCCGATCAGCCGCAGCACCGTCGTCTTGCCGCCGCCCGATGCGCCCATCAGCGCCGTCACGCGCCCCCGGGGCACGGAGAACGACACGCCATCGAGGATGGCGCGCTCGCCGTAGCCGAAGCGCACGTCACGAAACTCGACGAAAGGAGCGGAATGGACGGGGAACAAGGCCGGGAGGGAGGGTGGGAAGGACGGACAGTCTCAAGAAAACACAAAGCCGGGGCGCCTGTGCGGCATCCCGGCTTGGCGGCGGCCGATGATAAGGGAAAGCACGTAGGCCGGTTTTCGACCTTACGGCTGCCCTTTGGTTCAACGGGGCAGGTCGCTGAAACCCATCAGGAATTCGTCCACGGCCCTTGCCGCCTGGCGGCCTTCGCGGATCGCCCACACCACCAGCGACTGGCCGCGGCGCATGTCGCCAGCGGCGAACACCTTCGGCACGTTGGTGGCATAGCCGCCGTTGAAGTCGACGGTGGCCTTGGCGTTGCCGCGGGCATCCTTCTCGATGCCGAAGGCCTCCAGCACCGGCGAGACCGGGCTCACGAAGCCCATGGCCAGCAGCACCAGGTCGGCCTTGTGGATCTTCTCGGTGCCGGGCACTTCGACGAACTTGCCGTCCTTGAATTCCACCTGCGCCGTCTTCAGGCCGGTGACCTTGCCCTTCTCGCCGATGAATTCCTTGGTCGAGATGGCGAACTCGCGCTCGCAACCCTCCTCATGGCTGGAGGACGTGCGAAGCTTGTACGGCCAGTAGGGCCAGACCAGCGGCTTGTTCTCCGATTCGGGTGGCATGGGCATCAGCTCGAACTGGGTCACGCTGGCCGCACCGTGGCGGTTGCTGGTGCCCACGCAGTCGGAGCCGGTGTCGCCACCGCCGATCACGATGACGTGCTTGCCGTCGGCCCGCAGTTGGCCCTTGACCTTGTCGCCGGCGTTCACGCGGTTCTGCTGCGGCAGGAATTCCATCGCGAAATGGATGCCGTCCAGGTCGCGGCCGGGCGCTGGCAGGTCGCGCGACTGCTCGGCACCGCCGGTCAGCAGCACGGCGTCGAACTCGGCCTGCAGCTGCTCGGGGGTGACGGTTTCCTTGGCCAAGTTGGTGACCTTGGAGCCCTTGCCCAGCGCGTCCTTGGCGGCGCCGACGACCACGCCGGTGCGGAAGACCACGCCTTCGGCCTTCATCTGCTCGACGCGGCGGTCGATGTGCGACTTCTCCATCTTGAAGTCGGGGATGCCGTAGCGCAGCAGGCCGCCGACACGGTCGTTCTTCTCGAACAGCGTGACGTCGTGGCCGGCGCGGGCCAGTTGCTGGGCCGCGGCCAGGCCGGCGGGGCCGGCGCCGACGACGGCGACCTTCTTGCCGGTCTTGTGCTTGGCCGGGCGGGGCTTGACCCAGCCCTCGGCCCAGGCGCGGTCGATGATCGCGTGCTCCAGGGACTTGATGCCGACCGCGTCGTCGTTCACGTTCAGCACGCAGGCCGCCTCGCAGGGCGCGGGGCAGATGCGGCCGGTGAACTCGGGGAAGTTGTTGGTCGAATCCAGCACCGCGAAGGCGTTCTTCCAGTCCTGGCGGTACACCAGGTCGTTGAAGTCCGGAATGATGTTGTTGACCGGGCAGCCGTTGTTGCAGAAGGGCGTGCCGCAGTCCATGCAGCGCGCGCCCTGCACCTTGGCCTGCTCGTCATCGAGCGCGACGACGAATTCCTTGTAGTGCTTCAGACGTTCATCGACCGGGCGGTAGCCCTCCTCGAGCCGCTCGAATTCCATGAAGCCGGTGACTTTTCCCATCGTGTGTTCCTCGTTCTGGTTCGTGGCGCGGCGGCTCAGCCGGCTGCGGCGGCGGAGACGGCATGCGGCTCCAGGCCGGCCTTGGCATCGTTGCCGGTGCTGGCCAGCATCATCCTGCGGTCGTGGATCTCGCCCAGGGCGCGCTTGTATTCGTTCGGGAAGACCTTCACGAACTTCGTACGCGACAGGGCCCAGTCGTCCAGCAGGTCGCGGGCGCGCTTGCTGCCGGTCCAGCGGTGGTGCTCTTCGAGCAGCCTGCGCAGCTGGGCCTCGTCGGTCTGGGCGTTGTGCCAGAACTTGCGGTCGACGCCGGCGGTCTGCTCGCCGGTGGTCAGCACCTTCTCGAGCGTGACCATGGCCATGTTGCAGCGCGAGGCGAACTGGCCGTCCTCGTCGTAGACGAAGGCGACGCCGCCGCTCATGCCGGCTGCGAAGTTGCGGCCCGTCTTGCCCAGCACGACCACCGTGCCGCCGGTCATGTATTCGCAGCCGTGGTCACCCGTGCCCTCAACCACCGCGGTGGCGCCCGACAGGCGCACCGCGAAGCGCTCGCCCGCCACGCCGGCCAGGAAGGCCTCGCCCGTGGTGGCGCCGTACAGCGCCGTGTTGCCCACGATGATGTTGCGTGCCGCCTCGCCGCGGAAGTCCAGGCTGGGGCGCACCACCACGCGGCCGCCCGACAGGCCCTTGCCGGTGTAGTCGTTGGCCTCGCCGATCAGGTACAGCGTGATGCCGCGCGCCAGGAAGGCGCCGAAGGACTGGCCGCCCGTGCCTTCCAGCTGGATGCGGATCGAGTCGTCGGGCAGGCCTTCCGGATGCACCTTGGTCAGCGCGCCGGAGAGCATGGCGCCCACCGAGCGGTTGACGTTGCGCACCGTCTCGATGAACTGCACCTTCTCGCCACGATCGATGGCCGGGCGCGACTTCTCGATCAGCTTGTTGTCCAGGCTCTTCTCGAGGCCGTGGTCCTGGCTGTCGACATGCAGGCGCGGCACTTCGGCCGGCACCTGGGGCTGCGCGAACAGGCGGCTGAAGTCGAGGCCGCGGGCCTTCCAGTGGGCGATGCCCTTGCGCATGTCGAGCAGGTCGGCGCGGCCGATCAGTTCGTCGAACTTGCGCACGCCCAGCTGGGCCATGATCTGGCGCACTTCCTCGGCGACGAAGAAGAAGTAGTTGACGACATGCTCGGGCTTGCCGGCGAACTTCTGGCGCAGCACCGGGTCCTGCGTGGCCACGCCCACCGGGCAGGTGTTCAGGTGGCACTTGCGCATCATGATGCAGCCCTCGACCACCAGTGGCGCGGTGGCGAAGCCGAATTCGTCGGCGCCCAGCAGCGCGCCGATGACGACGTCGCGGCCGGTCTTCATCTGGCCGTCGGCCTGCACGCGGATGCGGCCACGCAGGCGGTTGAGCACCAGCGTCTGCTGGGTCTCGGCCAGGCCGATTTCCCACGGGCTGCCGGCATGCTTGATGGACGACCAGGGCGAGGCGCCCGTGCCGCCGTCATGGCCAGCGATCACGACGTGGTCGCTCTTGCACTTGGCCACGCCGGCCGCGATGGTGCCCACGCCCACCTCAGACACCAGCTTGACGCTGATGGAGGCATGCGGCGCCACGTTCTTCAGGTCGTGGATCAGCTGGGCCAGATCCTCGATGGAGTAGATGTCGTGGTGCGGCGGCGGGCTGATCAGGCCCACGCCGGGCACCGAATAGCGCTGCTTGCCGATGTACTCGGTGACCTTCCCGCCGGGCAGCTGGCCGCCTTCGCCGGGCTTGGCGCCCTGGGCCATCTTGATCTGGATCTGGTCGGACGAGGACAGGTACTCGGCCGTCACACCGAAGCGGCCCGAGGCCACCTGCTTGATGCGCGAGCGCAGCGAATCGCCTTCCTTGAGCGGGAGGTCGACCTCGACGTTCTGCGCGCCGATCTCGCTCTTGAGCGTGGCGCCCTGCTTGATCGGAATGCCCTTGAGCTCGTTGCGGTAGCGGGCCGGATCTTCGCCGCCTTCACCGGTGTTGCTCTTGCCGCCAATGCGGTTCATGGCGATGGCCAGCGTCGAGTGGGCCTCGGTGCTGATCGAGCCCAGCGACATGGCGCCGGTGGCGAAGCGCTTGACGATCTCGGCCGCGGACTCCACCTCGTCGACGGGGATGGCCTTGGCGGTGTCGAACTTGAACTCGAACAGGCCGCGCAGCGTGAGGTGACGGCGGCTCTGGTCGTTGATGATCTGCGCGTATTCCTTGTAGGTGTTGAAGTTGTTCGCGCGGGTGGAATGCTGCAGCTTGGCGATGGCGTCGGGCGTCCACATGTGGTCCTCGCCGCGGGTGCGCCAGGCATATTCGCCGCCGGCATCCAGCATCGACTCCAGCACGGGATCGTCGCCGAAGGCGGCCTTGTGCATGCGGATGGCTTCCTGCGCGATCTCGAACACGCCAATGCCTTCCACGCGGCTGGCGGTGCCGGTGAAGTACTTGTTCACCGTCTCGGTGTTCAGGCCGATGGCCTCGAACAGCTGGGCGCCGCAGTAGCTCATGTACGTGCTCACGCCCATCTTGGACATGATCTTGGACAGGCCCTTGCCGATCGCCTTGACGTAGTTGTAGATGGCCTTCTCGGCCGACAGGTCGACCGGCAGGTCCTGGTGCATCGCAGCCAGGGTCTCCATGGCCAGGTACGGGTGCACGGCCTCGGCGCCGTAGCCGGCCAGCACGGCGAAGTGGTGCACCTCGCGGGCCGACCCGGTTTCCACCACCAGGCCGGCGCTGGTGCGCACGCCTTCGCGGATCAGGTGCTGGTGGATGGCCGACAGGGCCAGCACCGCCGGGATCGGCAGCTGTGTGGCGGCCACTGCGCGGTCGCTCACGATCAGGATGTTGTGGCCGCCCTTGATGGCGTCCACCGCCTCGGCGCACAGCGAGGCCAGCTTGGCTTCCACGCCCTCCTCGCCCCAGGCGAGCGGGTAGGTGATGTCCAGCGTGTAGCTCTTGAACTTGCCCTGCGTGAAGGTGCCGATGTCGCGCAGCTTGGCCATGTCGTTGAAGTCGAGCACGGGCTGGCTCACTTCGAGGCGCATGGGCGGGTTGACCTGGTTGATGTCCAGCAGGTTGGGCTTGGGGCCCACGAAGCTGACCAGCGACATGACGATGGCCTCGCGGATCGGGTCGATCGGCGGGTTGGTCACCTGGGCGAACAGCTGCTTGAAGTAGTTGTACAGCGGCTTGTTCTTGCTGGAGAGCACGGCCAGCGGGCTGTCGTTGCCCATGGAGCCGATGCCCTCCTCGCCGGCGACGGCCATCGGGCTCATCAGGAACTTGATGTCTTCCTGCGTGTAGCCGAAGGCCTGCTGGCGGTCCAGCAGCGACACGGGGCTGGCCGGAGCCTCGCCCGCGCCCTCGACGTCGTCGAGCTTGATGCGCAGGTTCTCGATCCACTGCTTGTAGGGCTTGCTGTGGGCGAGGGTGGCCTTGACCTCCTCGTCGTCGATCATGCGGCCCTGGTCGAGGTCGATCAGGAACATCTTGCCGGGCTGCAGGCGCCACTTGCGGATGATCTTGGCCTCGGGGATCGGCAGCACGCCGGCCTCGGAGCCCATGATGACCATGTCGTCGTCGGTCACGCAGTAGCGCGCGGGGCGCAGGCCGTTGCGGTCCAGCGTGGCGCCGATCTGCTTGCCGTCAGTGAACACCACGGCGGCCGGACCGTCCCACGGCTCCAGCATGGCGGCGTGGTATTCATAGAAGGCGCGGCGGCGCGGATCCATGGTGGCGTGCTGCTCCCAGGGCTCCGGGATCATCATCATCACGGCCTGGCTGATCGGGTAGCCGGCCATCGTCAGCAGTTCGAGGCAGTTGTCGAAGGTGGCGGTGTCGGACTGGCCGGCGAAGCTGATCGGGTAGAGCTTGGCCAGGTCGGCGCCCAGCACGGGCGAGCTCATCACGCCTTCGCGGGCGCGCATCCAGTTGTAGTTGCCCTTGACCGTGTTGATCTCGCCGTTGTGGGCGACGTAGCGGTAGGGGTGGGCCAGCGGCCACTCGGGGAAGGTGTTGGTCGAGAAGCGCTGGTGCACCAGGCCGATGGCCGAGATGCAACGCGCGTCCTGCAGGTCCAGGTAGTAGGTGCCCACCTGGTCGGCCAGCAGCAGGCCCTTGTAGACCACGGTGCGGCTGCTCATGCTCGGAACGTAGTATTCCTTGCTGTGCTTGAGCTTGAGCGCCTGGATGTTGGCGCTGGCCGTCTTGCGGATGACGTAGAGCTTGCGTTCCAGCGCGTCCTGAACGATCACGTCCGCGCCGCGGCCGATGAAGACCTGGCGCATCACCGGCTCCTTGTCGCGCACGGTGGGCGACATGGGCATCTCGCGGTTGACCGGCACGTCGCGCCAGCCCAGCAGCACCTGGCCTTCGGCCTTGATGGCGCGCTCCATCTCCTGTTCGCAGGCCAGTCGCGAGGCATGCTCCTTGGGCAGGAAGATCATGCCGACGCCATACTCGCCGGCCGGCGGCAGGGCGACGCCCTGCTTGGCCATCTCTTCGCGGTAGAGCGCGTCCGGGATCTGGATCAGGATGCCCGCGCCGTCGCCCATGAGCTTGTCGGCACCGACGGCGCCGCGGTGGTCGATGTTCTCGAGGATCTTCAGCGCCTGGGTGACGATGTCGTGGCGCTTCTCACCCTTGATGTGGGCCACGAAGCCCACGCCGCAGGCGTCGTGCTCGTTGGCGGTGACGTACAGGCCTTTTTGTTGGAGGTGTTCGATTTCTGCTGCCAGGGTCATGGCACGCTCCTCGGAGATATCGTGGGGAATGCGGGGAGCATAGGGACTTGCACGAAGAATGCCAAACGTTTTAATTGGGGTCAGACTCCTTTTTTGCGTCAGCCATTTCTTACCGCTTCAGAATTAGGGACAGATCAAGATCAACGCGGAGTAACCGATCTTACGGCCGCTTGCGAGGCATCAGCCCCCGGGAAGACTGGGATCTTTCGGCTTACGCCCTGCACGCCCGACCGCCAATCGGCGCGTCGTATCGGCCTGCAACTGCTGGACGAAGGCAGCCTCGCCCGCCGCCCATCCCTTGCGGGTGGCCTCCGTCAGGATGAGCTGTTCAGCGCGCGTCGGCCCCACATGCACCATTTCGGCGTACGCGGCCTCGCGCGCGAAGGGCGTGTTGCCCAGCGCCCAGTACAGCGCATGGGGCGTGAGGAAGCGATCGGTGCGCAGCCCCGCGTAGTGGCCATGGCTGGACCACGCATAGTCCCGCGCCTGCTCCACCAGGCCCGCCCGCACCGGATGCAGGTCGATGTAGGCCATGCAGGGCAGGAAGTAGCGCTCGGCCTGCAGCACCGTGCCGCGGTAGCGGCCCTCCCACAGCGTGCCGCGCCGTCCGTGACGGTCGTTGAAGTGGCGCACATAGTGGCGTCCCACGGCCTGCATCCACAGCGAGAGCGCCTCGGCTGTCGGCGGCGTCGCAAGGACGTGGAAATGGTCCTCCAGGATCACGTAGGCGTGCAGGGCCACGCCCGTGCGCTGGGCCTGCTCGCCCAGCGTGTCCAGCAGCATCTGCCGGTCGGCGGTGTCGACCACCACCGCCTGGTCGTTGTTGCCGCGCTGGATCAGGTGGTGCGGATGGCCGGCCAGCGCCAGCCTGGGCTGCCTGGCCATGTTCAGGCCTCGTGCACGGCCTCGGTCGCCGACGCCGCGAGCGGCAGTGCCGGAAAGCGGCGCCCGGCCAGTGCGTCCAGACCGAACTCGGCCAACAGCGCCCGCAGTCGCTGGGCGGCGCTGGCCTTGCGATGGCCCGTGCGGCGCGCCAGGATCAGCTCGTTCTTCATGCTGTGCTCCCAGCCGACCAGTTCGGTCACCGTCACCTGGTAGCCACAGGCTTCCAGGTACAGGCAGCGCAGCACATTGGTGAGCTGGCTGCCGATCTCGCGCGTGTGCAGCGGATGCCGCCACAGCTCGGCCAGCGGCGTGCGCGCCAGCGACAGCGCCTTGTTCTGCCGCAGGCTGGCCGCCACCTCGGCCTGGCAGCAGGGCACCAGCACCATGAAGCGCGCCTGCTTGGCCAGGCCGAAGGCGATGGCGTCGTCGGTGGCGGTGTCGCAGGCATGCAGCGCGGTGACCATGTCGATCTGCGCCGGCAGCTCGGTGGCGGTGGCCGATTCGGCCACCGACAGGGCCAGGAAATGCATGCGCGCGAAGCCCAGCCGGTCGGCCAGCGCCCGCGAGCGCTCGACCAGCTCGGCCCGGGTCTCGATGCCGTAGATGTGTCCGCCGCCTCGGGCCTTGAAGAACAGGTCGTGCAGGATGAAGCCCAGGTAGGACTTGCCGGCACCATGGTCCGCCACGGTCGCGGCAGCGCCCTCCTCCGGCAGCTCCAGCAGCAGCTTCTCGATGAACTGGTAGAGGTGGTAGACCTGCTTGAGCTTGCGCCGGGAGTCCTGGTTGAGGCGACCCTCGCGCGTCAGGATGTGCAGCTCCTTGAGCAGCTCGACCGACTGGCCGGGCCGCAGCTCCTCGGCCAGCGCCGCGTCTGCCGCGGCGGTCGCGCCCGCGCGCTGCCCCTTGTCTGCCTGGCGCTTCATGGCCGGCCCCCTGCCCCAGCACCCACGTCCAAGGCTGCCCAGCCCGTTGCCCCCAGGGCTTCGAGCGTGTCGATGTTGCGCTCGAAGATGTCCGCCGCGTCCGGAAAGGCCTCGACCGCGCGGTCGATGCTGGCTTCGCGCAGCAGGTGCAGCGTGGGATGGGGCGAGCGATTGCTGAAGTTGCCCAGCGCGCCCTCGTCCTCCCCGGCGAACTGGAAGCGCGGATGGAAGCTGGCCAGCTGAAGCTCGCCCTCGTGCCCGGCGCGGCGCATCAGGCGCTCGCAGCGGCCGGTGAAATCGTGGAAGTCGTAGAAGTCGTGCAAGGCGTCGGGGACGATCAGCAGGGTGGTGTCACGGAGGTCGGCGGGTGTCTCGCGCAGCGCCTGGGCCTCGGCCAGCAGGCGCTCGGCGAGGAGGTCCAGGTCGTCGCCGGCATGGACGGCGTAGTGGACCTGGCCCTTGGCCTGCACGGCCTTGGCAAAGGGGCACAGCTGCAGGCCGATGACCGCCCGGTCGACCCAGCGGCGCGTGTCGGCGATGGCCTGCGTGGCATCGATGGTCATGAAGAATTCCTTGGGTGTGCAGGAGCCGCGGCGGGCCCGGCGTCCGCCGATTGTCCCGTCCTTCTCAATCGCCAGCCTGCGTGCGACGCCCCAGCCAGCGGGCCATCTGCATGCCGGCCAGCGAACAGCCGAGCGCGAACACCCAGGTCCAGTGCCAGCCTCCGACGCGCTGGGCCAGCCAACCCACCACGGGCGGCGCCAGGAACTGGCCAAGCGACGAGGCCTGCTGCATCAGCCCCACCGTGGTGGAGGCCGCCTGCGGCACCACGCGCCCCGCCAGCAGGAAGAGCGTGGCGGGCACCATGCCGCCCGCCAGCGAGAACACGCAGACGGCAAGGTAGCGGACGGGCATGGGCAGCGCCCAGACCTGATCGCCGCTGCCGATCTGGGCGAAGGCCAGAGCAGCCATCAGCGCCATCACCAGAAAACCGCGCATCAGCAGGCGTTGCGGCGCGTGCCCGCGCTGCAGCAGGCGGCCGCCGCTCACGTTGCCGACGATGTTGACGGCGGCCGCCACCGCGGTGAGCAGCGCCGTCCAGGCTGCCGGCATGCCGGCCGACGCGTAGATGGTCGGCAGGAAACCGATCACGGCCATCCACTGCGCCGCATAGACGCAGAAGGCGCCCGCCACCAGCCAGGCGCCCGGCTCGCGCAGCGTCAGGCCCAGGCGCGACGACCAGCCAGCGCCAGCGGGTGCGGTGCGCCCCCCATCGGCCGGCACGGCATGGATCAGCCCCAGCATGGCCATGGCGGACACCAGCGCGGCGCCCTGCCACCAGCCCGTCCAGCCCGCGACGTGCAGGAACACGGGCCCCGCCAGCAACGCGAGCGACACCCCCAGGGGCATGTAGGCGCCCCACCAGCCCAGCGCCGCCTTCTCGGTGCCCGGCACCGCCAGCCGCCGCACCAGCGCCGGCCCGGGCATCACCGCCAGCAGAAAGCCCGCCCCTTCCACCACGCGCAGCGCGAGCATGGCCCCGAAGCCGATGCCCATCTGCCCCCACGCACCTGCCGCGGCCGATGCGCCGGTGAGCAGCCCCAGTCCGATGAGCATGCAGCGCCGCGCGCCCAGGCCGTCGGCCAGCACGCCCGCCAGCAGGCCGAATCCCATGCCCGCGAACTGCAGCACCGACAGCAGGAAGCCGGCTTGCACCAGCGACAGCCCCAGTTCGTCGTGCAACGCCGGCAACGCAGGCGGCAGCTTGCCCAGATGGATGGCGGCGCTCACCCCCCCGAAGACCACGAAGAACGCGGCGTGGCGGGACACGGGCGCGGCCGTGCTCATTCGTCCGTCCACGGCCGGCCCGTCAGCCGCTCGTGTTCACGCACGGCGAAGCGATCGGTCATGCCAGCGATGTAGTCGGCCACGGCACGGTGGCGGTCGGGTCGCTGCGCGTGCCGTTCGGGCAGGCTCAGGTCGCCCTGCACATAGGCCGCGAACAGGTCGCGCACCACGTCCTGCGCCCGCCCCGTCGTGCGGGTGACCTGCGGATGGCGGTACAGGTTGGCAAAGAGAAAACGCTTGAGTGCCACCGACTGGCCGCGCATGTCCTCGCTGAAGCGCACCAGGGGCGGCAGCCGGCGCACCGCCTCGGCGTCCTGCGGATCGGCCTGCGCGAGCGCGGCGCGCGTGGTGTCGATCAGGTCGTAGACCTGTTCGCTCAGCATGCGGCGGATGGCCTCGTAGAGCAGGCGGCGATCGTCCAGCGCCGGGTGCTCGGCCAGCGTCTGGCGGCGGTGGCGCTCGAACAGCGGCACCTCCTGCAGCGCCTCCAGCCGCAACAGTCCCGAGCGCACGCCATCGTCGATGTCGTGGGCGTTGTAGGCGATCTCGTCGGCCAGGTTGGTGAGCTGCGCCTCGAGGCCGGGCTGCGTGCCATCGAGGAAACGCCGTGCGATGCCGCCCGGCTCCTGCGTCTCCAGCCGCTCGGCATTGGCGCGCGAGCAGTGCTTGAGGATGCCCTCGCGCGTCTCGAAGCAGAGGTTCAGGCCGTCGAAGCCGGGGTAGCGGTGCTCCAGCGCGTCGACCACGCGAAGGCTCTGCAGGTTGTGCTCGAAGCCGCCGTGCTCGGCCATGCAGCCGTTGAGCGCATCCTGCCCGGCATGGCCGAACGGCGTGTGGCCCAGGTCGTGCGCCAGGGCGATGGCCTCGACCAGATCCTCGTTGAGCCCCAGGGATCGCGCCACCGAGCGGCCGAGTTGCGCCACCTCCAGCGAATGCGTGAGCCGGGTGCGGAACAGGTCGCCCTCGTGGTTGAGGAAGACCTGCGTCTTGTAGACCAGCCGGCGGAAGGCCGTCGAATGGACGATGCGGTCGCGGTCGCGCTGGAAGTCGTCGCGCGTGGGCGCGGGCGGCTCGGCGAAGCGGCGTCCGCGGCTGCGGGCGGGGTCGCTGGCCCAGGCCGGCGCGCTCATCGCCCCGCCTTGCCGGCGCGCACGCTCAGGCTGCCACGCATTCGGACAACACCTCGCGCACCAGGGCATCGGGCGCCGGGCGCATCAGGGCGCTGCCCGGCCGGTCGATGACCACGAAGCGGATCTCGCCGGCCTCGGCCTTCTTGTCCACGCGCATCAGGTCGAGGTAGCGCTGCGCGCCCAGCGCCGGCGCAACGACCGGCAGGCCGGCGCGGCGCACCAGCGCGGTCAGCCGCTCGACGAAGGCGGCATCGACGCCGCCCAGCTTCTGCGACAGACGCGCCGCCATCACCAGGCCGCAGCCCACGGCCTCGCCATGCAGCCACTCGCCATAGCCCAGGCCGGATTCGATGGCATGGCCGAAGGTGTGGCCGAAGTTGAGGATGGCGCGCAGGCCCGACTCGCGCTCGTCCTGGCCCACCACGGCCGCCTTGATCTCGCAACTGCGGCGCACCGCATGGGCCAGGGCGGCGGGTTCGCGCGCCACCAGCGCGGCGATGTTCGCCTCGATCCAGTCGAAGAAGGCCATGTCGTAGATGGGCCCGTACTTGATGATCTCGGCCAGCCCCGCGGACACCTCGCGCGGCGGCAGCGTGCGCAGGGTGGACAGGTCGCATACCACCAGCTGCGGCTGGTAGAAGGCGCCGATCATGTTCTTGCCCAGTGGATGGTTGATGGCCGTCTTGCCGCCCACGGAGGAATCGACCTGTGCCAGCAGCGTGGTCGGCACCTGCACGAAAGGCACGCCGCGCATGTAGCAGGCGGAGGCGAAGCCGGTCATGTCGCCCACCACGCCCCCGCCGAGCGCGAACAGCACCGTGCGGCGGTCGCAACGGGCGGCCAGCAGCGCGTCGAAGATGGTCTGCAGCGTCTCCCAGTTCTTGTGCGACTCGCCATCGGGCAGTTCAACCACGCGCACCGCGGCGAAGCGGTCGCAGAGAGTCTCGCGCAGTTGCTGCGCATAGAGCGGCGCGACGGTGGTGTTGGTCACGATCACGGCGGCCGATGCCGCCGGCAGCGTGGCGTAGGTGGCGGTCTCGGCCAGCAGGCCGGCGCCGATCAGGATGGGGTAGCTGCGCTCGCCAAGGTCGATGCGGACTTGCTCGACGGCCGGCGCAAGGGATGGGGTAGCGGCCATGCCCCGAGTTTAGAGGGCGGCCTCTGTCCTTCAGCCTTCGGAGGCTGCTTGCAGCTGCCGCTGGACGTCCGTCACGACAGCGCCGACGGAGGCACGGCCGGTCTCGACGACGGCATGGGCCACCTCACGGTAGAGCCCGTCGCGCGACGCATAGAGCTCGCGCAGGCGGGCCAGCGGATCGGCCACCTGCAGCAGCGGTCGCTTGGTGTCGTGGCGCAGGCGGCGGTACAGGTCCTCAGGCGCCGCGTGCAGGTAGACGACGCGGAAGGACTGTTGCAGGCAGGCGCGATTGGCCGGCCGGATGACGATGCCGCCCCCCGTGGCCACCACGCCGGCGCCCTGCTCGCCCAGCTCGGCGAGCACCTGTTCCTCGAGCTGACGGAAGGCGGCCTCGCCCTCGCGTTCGAAGTACTCGCGGATGGAGCAGCCGATGCGCTGCTCGATGACCACGTCGCTGTCGGCAAAGGCACGCTGCAGGCGGCGGCCGAGTTCCTTGCCCACCGCCGACTTGCCGGCGCCGGGCATGCCGACCAGGGCGATGGATTGGGAGGAAGACACGGAAGCCGAAGATGCGCAGGAGCCTGGTGGCCCCTGCAGGATGCGAAAACGCGCGGCAGTGTATCAGCGGCTTTGCCGGGCGCTTCGGCCCGGCAAAGCCTCGGCCGACATCAACGCGCGGCGTTGCGGTCGGTGATCATCTTCGGCGTGATGAACACCAGCATCTCGGTCTTGTTCGACACGCGATCACGCTTGCGGAACAGGGCGCCGACCACCGGCACCTCGCCCAGCACCGGGATGCGCGATTCGTCGTTGGTTTCGGTCAGCTCGAAGATGCCGCCGATCACCACCGTGCCGCCGTTCTCGACCAGCACTTCGGTCTGCACATGCTTGGTGTTGATGGCGGGGCCTGCCGAGGTGTTCACGCCGCGGGAGTCCTTGTTCACGTCCAGCGTCAGGATGATGTTGCCCTCGGGCGTGATCTGCGGCGTCACTTCGAGTTTGAGCACCGCCTTGCGGAAGGAGATCGAGGTGGCACCGCTGGACGTGGCCTGCTGATAGGGAATCTCTTCGCCCTGCTCGATCAGCGCCTTGGTCTGGTCGGCGGTGATGACGCGCGGGCTCGAAATCACGCGGCCCTTGCCATCGGCCTCGAGCGCCGAGATCTCCAGGTTCAGCATGCGCGAGAAGCTGGAATTGAACAGCGCCAGCGTGAAAGCCCCGGCTGCATTGCCCGTGCCGCCAGCGTCGCCGGCGGGCAGGTTGATGAAGTTGTTGAGCGTGGCCGTGCCGAAGCTCACGGTGGGGCTGGTCGTCGTCGACGTGGTCGTGGTAGTGCCACCCGTGGTGGTGCTGGTGGAGGTAGTGCCACCGCCGGTCACGGTCGGATAGGTGCCGAAGGAACTGCGGTTGTTGATGAAGCTGCCACCCAGGCGCGCGCCCAGCGACTTGCCGAAGGTGTCGGTGGCCTCGACGATGCGCGCCTCGATCATCACCTGGCGCACGGGCACGTCCAGCTTCTGGATCAGCTCGGCCACCTGGGCCAGCTTGGACGGCACGTCCGAGACGAACAGCTGGTTGGTGCGCGATTCGGCGATCACGCTGCCGCGGGCGCTCAGGATGCGCGTGGCAGTCCCCGTGCCGCCACCGCCGCCGGCCGCCGTGCCGGTGCCGGTCAGGCCCTGGGCGATGACGATCGCCTTGGTGTAGTTGAGCTGGAAGGACTGGGTGCGCAGCGGCTCCAGGTTCTCGATGGCCGCCTTGGCCTCGTATTCCATCTTCTCCTTGGCGTTGATCTCGTCCTTGGGCGCGATCCACAGCACCGAGCCGTTCTTGCGCATGCCCAGGTTCTTGGCCTGCATGATGATGTCCAGCGCCTGGTCCCAGGGCACATCCTTCAGGCGCAGCGTCAGCGAGCCGGTCACCGAGTCGGAGGTGACGATGTTGAAGTTGGTGAAGTCCGCGATCACCTGCAGCAGCGAGCGGATCTCGATGTTCTGGAAGTTCAGCGACAGCTTCTCGCCGGTATAGCCCACGCCCTGGGTCAGCTTGGTCGGGTCGACCTTGCGGGCGCGCACCTCGACCACGAACTGGTTGTCGCTCTGGTAGGCGCTGTGCTCGTAGTCGCCGCGCGCGTCGATGGTCAGGCGCACGCGATCGCCCACCTGCTGGGCGTTGACGAACTGCACCGGCGTGTTGAAGTCCGTCACGTCCAGCCGTCGGCGCAGGCCCTCGGGCAGGGTCGACTTGGTGAATTCGGCCACCAGCGCGCGGCCTTGCTGGCGCACGTCCACACCGACCTGGTTGTTGGCGAGTTCGACGATCACGCGGCCCGTGTTGTCCGGGCCCAGGCGGAAGTCGATGTCGCGCAGCGGCTGGCTGTCGCGGTTGAAGTTCTCGGAAAAGGACTGCTGGGCCGGCGCGGCCAGCGCCTGGCCGGGCGCGGGGCTGAGCACCACGAGCAGCGAACTCCCCTGGATGTCCGTGCGATAGGCCGTGGCCTGCTTCAGGTTGAGCACCAGCCGCGTGCGATCGGCCGCCTGCACCACGTTCACCGACCGCAGGTTGCCCTGGTTCACGTCGACCGAGGACCGGCCCAGGGCATTGGTGGTGGCCGGAAAGTCCAGCGCGATGCGCGCCGGGTTCTGGACGGTGAAGCCGGTGGGTGGCGCGGCGAGCGGCCGGGCGAAGTCGATGCGCACGACCTCCGAGCCCGACTGCACCGAGCCCGTCACGGCCTGGATCGCGTTCTGCGCCTGCGCCAGCGCCATGCTTCCCAGGCAGAGCATCGCCATGCCCGCGCGCCGCAGCCAACCCAGTGCGGGAGTGCTGACCAATGACTTCATTTCGACCTCTCTTGCAGCTGCAGCGTCGCCGTGCGCTCGATCCATTCACCCGCGGCGTCCTGCACGATCTCGCGCAAGGCCAGCTCCGTCTCGTCGATGCGCATCACGCGCCCGTAGTTCTGTCCAAGGTGGTTGCCCACCCGCACCTGGTAGAGCAGCTTGTCCACCATCACCAGCGCCACCTGCTGACCCCCGCGCTTGAGGCTGCCCACCATGGCCATCGAATCCAGCGGATAGGCCTCCAGGGGCTCCTTGGGCCGGTTGAGTTCGGGCGCGATCAGGTCCGAGCGCACGGCAGGGCTCGTGCTGTCCCGTCGCAGGGCCTGCAGCAGCCGCTGGTTGTCGAAGGGCTCGACGGCGCCGGTCTCGGTGTAGGCCTGGGGCACGAACTTCTTCGGCTCGGAAATCTGCTCGATGCGCGGCTTGGCGTTGGCGCGTTCCTGGCGCATCCACTCCACCAGGTCGTCCTGATCGGATCCCAGGCAGCCGGTGAGCAGGACGGCTGCCGAACAGGCCAGCAGCAGGAGGCCGGTCTTCTTCATCATTTCTTGGCCTGGGCGGCGGACGCCTTGCGCTGCGCGGCCTGCTCGTCGGCATCCAGGTAGCGGTAGGTGCGGGCGGTAGCGTCCATGGTCAGCCCGCCGCCGTCCTTCTGGGGCACGATGGACAGGTTGTTGAGCGTCACGATGCGCGACAGGTTGGCAATGTCGGCAGCGAAGGCACCCATGTCGTGGTAGCGCCCCGTGACGCGCACGGCGATCGGCAGCTCGGCGTAGTAGTCACGCACCTCGACCTGGCCCGGGCGGAAGAGCTCGAACTGCAGGCTGCGGCCCAGGCCGGCCTGGTTAATGTCGGACAGCAAGGCATCCATCTCGGCCTTGCTGGGTAATTGCTTTTCGAGCACGAGCACGTACTGCTGCACCTGCTCGCGCTGCTTCTTCAGCTGCTCGAGGTTGACGGCCCGCGCCACTTTGGTCCGGTAGTCCTCGCGCAGCGACTGCTCACGACCGAGGTCGGCCTGGTACTCCTCGTCCACGCCACCCAGCCAGACGAACCACAGCACCACCACCACCGCCGCCGCGACGACGGCGCACAGGGCGTAGCGCGGCACGGCCGGCCAGCGGGACGGATCGTTGGGATCGAGGCCGCGGAACTGCCGCGCGGCCGCGCGCAGTGCCGCACCCACATCCGCGCGTGGCAATGAAATGCGCGACGCCATCTCCGCTCGCCCTTTCAACCCTTGGTCGATGCCGCGGGCGCCGGCGACGTCGGCTTCTGGGCCTCCGTCGGACGGCGCACGCCCACGCGCATCGTGAAATTCGACACCCGGCGCTGATCCCGGGGACTGAGCGTGACCACGCCCGCAGTGATTTCCACCAGCTCGGGCTTGACCAGCCAGGGGCTGCTGTTGCCCAGGTTGCGCAGCAACTCCGAGACCCGCTCGTTGGACTGGGCCGCGCCCTGCAAGGTCACGGTCTGGTTTTCCTGGCGCATGCTGGTCAGGTAGACGCCGTCGGGCAACTGCCGGACCAGCTCATTGAGCAGGTGCACCGGCAGGTTGCGGTCGGCCTGCAGGTCTTCGACCGACTTCTGGCGCGCGCGCAGCCCGGCGATTTCGCCCTGCAGCGTGGCGATCTCCTTGATCTCGGTGTCCAACTTCTGTATCTCCGAACTCAGCAGCGCGTTGCGCGTCTGCTGGTCGAGGATCAGGGCCTGCAGGTACAGGAAGGCCACGCCGGCGATCAGGCCCCCGGCCAGGGCCGCGGCGCCCAGCGAGGCGTAGAAGTTCTCCTTGCGGCGCTTGCGGGCCGCCTCGCGGTGCGGCAGCAGGTTGATCAGGATCACTGCAGGAACCTCCGCATCGCCAGCCCGCAGGCCGTGAGGTAGGAGGCGGACTCGCGCTGGAGCCGCTTGGCACGCACGCCCGAATCGAACTCCATGCCCTCGAAAGGATTGAGCAGCGAGCAGGCGAAGGAGGTCTGGCGCGTCACCGCATGGGTGAGCCCGGGCAGCCCCGCGGAGCCGCCGGCCAGCAGCACGTAATCCACGCGGTTGTGCGGCGTGCTGGTGAAGAAGAACTGCAGCGCCCGCGCGATCTCCTGCGCGATGCTGGCCACAAAGGGCTTGAGTACGGCGGATTCGTAGTCTTCGGGCAGGTCGCCGCTGCGCTTCTTGGCCTCAGCCTCCTCGGCCGAGAAGCCGTACTGGCGCACGATCAACTGGGTGAGTTGCGCACCCCCGAAGGCCTGATCGCGGTCGTACAGCACCTCGTCGTTGCGCAGCACCTGCATGCTCGTGGTGCTGGCTCCCACCTCGAACAGCGCGACGACGGCGTCGCGGCCCTGGGCGGGCAACTGCTCGATCAGCCGCGCCGCGGCGAGCCGGGAAGCGAAGGACTCCACGTCCAGGATCACCGCCTTCAGGCCGGCCGCCTCCGCCAGACCCTGACGGTCCTGCACCTTCTCCTTGCGGGAGGCGGCGATCAGCACCTCCACATCCTCGGGGCTGCCCGCGCTGGGGCCCATGACGCAGAAGTCGAGGCTGACCTCGTCCAGCGAGAAGGGGATGTATTGGTTGGCTTCGGACTCGACCTGGACCTCGAGCTCCGTCTCGCTCAGGCCGGCCGGCAGGATCACCTTCTTGGTGATCACGGCCGATGGCGGCAGCGCCAGGGCCGCATTCTTGGTCTTGGCGCCACTTTTGCGCACAACCCGGCGCACGGCTTCGGCGACCTCGTCGAATTTCTCGACGTTACCGTCCGTGATCCAGCCGCGTTCCAGCGGTTCGATCGCGCAGCGCAGAAGCACCAGCTTGCCCGCGGCATTGCGCTCGAGTTCCACCAGCTTCACGCTGGACGAAGAGACGTCCAGGCCCAGAAGAGGCGGCGGCTGTCGACGAAAAAGTGATCCAAGGGCCATCGGAGGACGCTCAGCCGTTCACGTGCTTGTAACACTTGGCAAAAAATGCGTGTGAATAGATGCTATCAGCGCAACACCCCCCGCACCAACAGCCGCCGTCGGCTTTTTTTAACGAAATTGCATTAGTTGTTAAAAGAATACGAAGCCAGCCCCCCGCATCCTCAACGCAAAGTAACGATCAGTGTAACCAGGGGTGAGAAGCGACCCGGTTTTTATAATCCGCGGCCCCAAGAGCCTCTCGCCCCATGCCCCCCTCCTCACGCGCGCCGGCGCCCTCCCCCCGAGAAGACAAGGCCCAGAAGCGCCCGCCCGGGCCCGCCTGGCTGCGTTGGACCACGCGCATCCTCCTGTGGATGCTGGGCATCGCGGGCGCCGCCGTCGCCAGCGCGCTGCTGGTGGGGGCAGTGGCCCTGGCGGTCGCCTATCCCAACCTGCCGGACGTCTCGGAACTCGCCGACTACCGGCCCAAGCTGCCGCTGCGCGTCTTCTCCGCGGAAGGCATCCAGATCGGCGAGTTCGGCGAGGAGCGCCGCAACCTCACGCCCATCGCCACCGTGCCCAAGGTGATGAAGGAAGCGGTGCTGGCGGCGGAAGATGCCCGCTTCTACGACCATGGCGGGGTCGACTACAAGGGCGTGATCCGCGCCGGCCTGGCCAACCTCAACCGGGTGAAGAGCCAGGGCGCATCGACCATCTCGATGCAGGTGGCGCGCAACGTCTACCTCAGCTCCGAAAAGACGCTCACCCGCAAGATCTACGAGATCCTGCTGGCCTTCAAGCTGGAGCACCAGCTCAGCAAGGACCAGATCCTCGAGATCTACCTGAACCAGATCTACCTGGGCAACCGCTCCTACGGCTTCGCCGCGGCGTCCGAGTCGTACTTCGGCAAGCCGCTGCAGGACATCACCATTGCCGAAGCCGCGATGCTGGCCGGGCTGCCCAAGGCACCGGGCGCCAACAACCCGGTCAACAACCCCTCCCGAGCGCGGGCGCGCCAGCTCTACGTCGTCGACCGCATGGTCGAGGCCGGCTTCATCACCGAGGCGCAGGCGAAGGAGGCCCGTGCCGAGCGCCTGCACCTGCGCAACGCCAACGATCCCGACCGGCTGCATGCCGAGTACGTGGCCGAGACGGTGCGCCAGCTGATGTATGCGCAGTACGGCGACAGCACCTACACGCGTGGCCTGAAGGTCTACACCTCGCTGGTCGCTTCGCAGCAATCGGCGGCCTATTCGGCTCTGCGCCGAGGCATCATGGATTACGAGCGGCGCCAGATCTACCGCGGGCCCGAGAAGTTCATCGACCTGCCGAGCGACCCCAAGGAACTGGACGAAGCCGTGGACGACGTCCTGGCCGAGCATCCCGACAACGGCGACGTGATGTCGGCCGTGGTGCTCAAGGCCAGCCCCAAGGAAGTCACCGCCGTTCGCGCCAGTGGCGAAGAACTGCAGATCACCGGTGAAGGCCTACGCCCGGCGCAGTCGGGCCTGTCGGACAAGGCGGCGCCGAACGTGCGCATCCGCCGCGGCGCCGTCATCCGCGTGGCGAAGACCGCCAAGGGCACCTGGGAGATCACGCAGTTGCCCGAGGTGGAGGGCGCCTTCGTGGCCATGGACCCGCGCGATGGTGCCATCAAGGCCATGGTGGGCGGCTTCGACTTCGGCAAGAACAAGTTCAACCACGTCACGCAGGCGTGGCGCCAGCCCGGCTCCAGCTTCAAGCCCTTCATCTACTCGGCCGCCCTCGAAAAAGGCTTCATGCCCAGCACCGTGGTCAACGACGGCCCGCTGTTCTTCGACGCCGGCACCACCGGCGGGCAGCCCTGGGAACCGAAGAACTACGACGGCAACTTCGAGGGCCCGATGCCGCTGCGCCGGGCGCTGATGAAGTCCAAGAACATGGTGTCCATCCGCGTGCTGCAGTCCATCGGCACCCGCTACGCGCAGGACTGGATCACCAACTTCGGCTTCGAACGCGAAAAGCACCCGGCCTACCTGCCGATGGCGCTGGGCGCCGGCTCGGTCACGCCGATGCAGATGGCGGCGGCCTATTCGGTGTTCGCCAATGGCGGCTACCGCGTGAATCCCTACCTGATCACCCGCATCACCGACCACAAGGACCGGGTGCTGGTGGACGTGCAGCCGCCGCTGCGCGGCGAGACCTCGCGCGCCATTCCGCAGCGCAACGCCTACATCATGGACAGCCTGCTGCAGTCCGTGGCCAGCGGTGGCACGGCGGCCAAGGCCCAGGCCACGCTCAAGCGCGTCGACCTCTACGGCAAGACCGGCACCACCAACGATTCGCTGGACGCCTGGTTTGCCGGCTTCCAGCCTACGCTCACCGCCGTGGTGTGGATGGGGTACGACACGCCCCGCAAGCTGGGTGATCGCGAGACGGGCGGCGGCCTGAGCCTGCCGATCTGGATCAGCTTCATGCAGACCGCCCTCAAGGGCGTGCCGGTGAGCGAGATCCAGGCGCCGCCGGGGGTGGTCAGCATCGGCGGCGAGGTCTACTACGACGACTACACGCCAGGCCGGGCCGTGAGCACCCTCGGTGTCGAGCCGGTGACGGTGCCCGGGATCGAAGGCAGCGCCCCCGGCGCGGCACCTTCGGGCGGCGAGGAGCGCAATCGCATCCTCGACCTGTTCCGCAACTGAGCCGGCCGGCGGGCCCGCCTGGCGGATCGGGGATGCGCACCGGCTTCAGGCACCGGCGCAGACCCCGGCGTCGGTCGCGCCGGCTGCGCGCTCAGCCAGCCGTGAAGCTCAGCGGCTGGCCGGCCTGCAGACTGCACTCCTGCGACAGCCGCCCGAAGAGTTCGTCGCCGCTCTTGGTGTCGACCCAGTGCTGCCCATCGTGGCGGAAGTGGTAGCCGCCGGTGCGGGCTGCGAGCCAGATCTCGTGCAGCGGCGGCTGCAGATTCACCACCACCTGGCTTCGGTTGGCGAAGGTCAGCGTGATCATGCCGCCCACGCGCTGGTTGTCGATGTCCGCGTCGGTGTTCTCGTTGATCTGGTCACAGCATCGTTCGATGGCTGCCAGAGCGGATTCCGCGAGATCGAGGTACTGGGCATCGGTCATGACTGGATAAAATTTCGCGATGTTGAATGCTCGGCAAATTCTAGTGAGCGCCTCCCTGCGCCAACTCGCAAAGGTCTTTGCGCTCGCAGCCCTGGTCGCCCTGTCTGCCTGCGGCCAGAAGGGCGCGCTCTACCTGCCGACCGAGCCTGCGGCCGCCCAGCGTGCCACGCTTCCCCAGGTACTCACCGGCTCCGGCAGCAAGGCCGCACCAGCACCCGCCGAGGCTTCCAGCGCACCCGCATCGTCTTCGGTTCCCTCGGTTCCCGCCTCCCGTCCATGACCGCTTCCCTTGCCTCTCCCGGCACCGCACTGCCGGGCCAACCCCACATTGCCCGCGACGGCGCCGTCCTGCGTGTCGAGCAGGCCGACCTGCAGGCGCTGGCGCGTGAACACGGCACGCCGCTGTTCGTCTACTCCAAACAGTGGATGCTCGACGCACTGGCCGCGTATCGCCGCGGCTTCGAAGGCCGGGACGCACTGGTTTGCTACGCCATGAAGGCCAACTCCTCGCTGGGCGTATTGCGCGTCTTCGCCGAGGCCGGCTGCGGCTTCGACATCGTCTCTGGCGGCGAACTGGCCCGCGTGATGGCCGCTGGTGCGGACGTGGGCAAGGTCATCTTCTCCGGCGTCGGCAAGACCCGCGCGGAGATGCGGCAGGCCCTGGAGGCCGGCATCGCCTGCTTCAACGTGGAGAGCGAAGCCGAGCTCGACGTGCTGAGCGACGTCGCCGTGGCCGCCGGCAAGCGCGCGCCGGTCAGCCTGCGCATCAATCCCAACGTCGACGCCAAGACGCATCCGTACATCTCCACCGGCCTCAAGGGCAACAAGTTCGGCATCGCGCACGACCGCGCGGTCGAGGTCTACCGGCATGCCGCATCGCTGCCTGGCCTGACCGTCGTCGGCATCGACTGCCACATCGGCTCGCAGATCACCGAGGCCTCGCCCTACCTGGATGCGCTGGAGCGCGTGCTCGACTTGGTGCAGGCCATCGAGGCGCAGGACATCCGGCTGCAGCACCTGGACTTTGGCGGCGGCTTGGGCATCGACTACAACGGCGACACGCCGCCGGCTGCCGATGCGCTGTGGCAGCAGCTGCTGGCCCGGCTGGACGCCCGCGGCTTCGGCGACCGCAAGCTGATCATCGAACCTGGCCGCTCGCTGGTCGGCAATGCGGGCGTCTGCGTGACCGAGGTGCTCTACACCAAGCCCGGCGAAGAAAAGAACTTCTGCATCGTCGACGCGGCCATGAACGACCTGCCGCGTCCCGCCATGTACGAGGCCTTCCACCGCATCGAGCCGGTGGTGCTGAAGGTGGACGCCGAGCCGGTGCGCTACGACGTGGTCGGCCCGGTGTGCGAAAGCGGCGACTGGTTGGGCCGCGACCGCGAGCTGGCCGTGCAATCGGGCGACCTGCTGGCGGTGCTCTCGGCCGGCGCGTACTGCATGAGCATGGCCAGCAACTACAACACACGCGGCCGTGCGGCCGAGGTACTGGTCAGCGGTTCCGAGGCACGGCTGATCCGGCGGCGCGAGACCGTCGAAGACCAGTTGCGCGCGGAGCAACTGCTTTGAAATGACGAAGGCGGCCACTGCCGCCTTCTTTCATTGCGCTACCGCGTGGCGCTTGCTCGGCGCGCGGCGACTGCATGCCACACGCGCCAGCCCAGCAGCACCGCGATGACGACGGCATAGATGCCGACCTCGCCGAAGTTGTTCTTGCCGGCCCGCATCCAGAAGAAGTGCAGCAAGCCCAGCCCCACACACAGGTAGACCACGCGATGCAGCCGCTGCCAGCGCTTGCCCCCCAGCGCCTTGATCGCGCGATTGAAGGACGTGGCGGCCAGCAGCGTCAGCAGCACGAAGGCCGCAAAGCCCACGAGGATGAACGGCCGCTTGGGAATGTCCGCCACGATGGCCGGCAGGTCGAAGCCCATGTCGAACCACGAATAGCACAGCAGGTGCACCACGACATAGAAGTAGGCGAAGAGCCCCAGCATGCGGCGCCACCGGGCCAGCGCCGTGAGCTTGGCCATCACACGCAACGGCGTCACGGCCAGCACGATGCAGAGAAAGCGCAGGGCCCAGTCGCCCGTGGCGCGCAGCAGGTACTCCGCCGGGTTGGCGCCGAGTTGATCCGCCACGGCGCCATAGAGCAACCACGCGAAAGGAAGCAGGCACAGCACGAACACAGCCGGCTTGACCGCCGGATGCATCAGCAGCCGGTTGAGACCGTTGCCACCCGCCGGCCGGGCAGCAGTGCCGCGACCCGTCTGTGCAGCCGTCGCCATCAGTAGAACTTCTTCAGGTCCATGCCGGCATAGAGCTGGCCGACCTGCGCCTCGTAGCCATTGAACAGCAGCGTCTTGCGCCGCTTGGCGAACAGGCCGCCAGGCTCGCCGATGCGTCGCTCCGTGGCCTGGCTCCAGCGTGGATGGTCCACATCGGGGTTCACGTTGGAATAGAAGCCGTATTCGTTGGCCGCCGCCTTGTTCCAGGCCGTGCCCGGCTCCT
The DNA here is from genome assembly GCF_003350475.1 of Pseudacidovorax intermedius. Lineage (GTDB taxonomy): Bacteria > Pseudomonadota > Gammaproteobacteria > Burkholderiales > Burkholderiaceae_C > Xenophilus > Xenophilus intermedius. The sequence continues at coordinate 123,041 of NZ_QQAV01000002.1, read as the reverse complement.
TCTCGACGAAGCGGATCTTGACGATGGACTTGGCCGACTTGAACCCGTACTTCCACGGCACGACGATGCGCACCGGCGCGCCGTTCTGGTTGGGCAGCACTTCGCCGTACATGCCGAAAGTCAGCAGCGTGAGCGGATGCATCGCCTCGTCCATGCGCAGGCCCTCGGCATACGGCCAGTCGAGCACACGCGAACCGACGAAGGGCATGGTCTTCGGATCGGCCAGCGTCACGAACTCGACGTACTTGGCGTTGCCCTGCGGCTCCACGCGTTTGATCAGCTCGGCCAGCGAATAGCCCACCCACGGAATCACCATCGACCAGCCCTCGACGCAGCGGAGGCGGTACACCCGATCCTCCTGGGCGGAGAGCTTGAGCAGGTCCTCGATGCTGTACTTGCCCGGCTTCTTGACCAGCCCCTCGACCTCGACCGTCCACGGGCGGGTCTTGAGGGTGTGCGCGTTCTTGGCTGGATCGGCCTTGTCGGTGCCGAATTCGTAGAAGTTGTTGTAGGTGGTGGCGTCCTTGTAGTCGGTGACCTTCTCCATCACCTGCGCGCCCGGCACTCTGGACTTGACGCCCGGCAGCGGGGCGAGCTTGCCGCCGGAATTCTGAGCCTGCGCCATCGCCTCGCGGCCGGCCCAGCCGGCCATGGCCGCACCCGCGGCGCCGGTTGCCATCAGGCGCAGGAGCTGGCGGCGCTGCTCGTACACCGCACGTGGTGTGATTTCGCTGGAGACGGGATGGACGAAGCCGTCATCGTGGGAACGGATCAACATGGGGGCCCTTTCGCAGGCGGGAGACACAGATGGACAGAGGGAAGTTCGATGCCCACGTCCATTTGGTTACGCAGGCCGGCCCCACCTGGATTTCAGTCTGCCCCAAAAGCCCTGCCCCCGCCGCGGGTGGGGCTGCGCCGGCACGCGGGCCGGCGGCCCTGGCCTACAGCGTGCCGTAGCTGTGCAGGCCCGACAGGAACATGTTGACGCCCAGGAAGGCGAAGGTGGTCACCGCCAGCCCCACCAGCGCCCACCACGAGGCGACCGTCCCGCGAAGGCCCTTGACCAGGCGCATGTGCAGCCACGCGGCGTAGTTGAGCCAGACGATCAGCGCCCAGGTCTCCTTCGGGTCCCAGCTCCAGTAGCCGCCCCAGGCGTCGGCGGCCCAGAGCGCACCCAGCACCGTGGCGATGGTGAAGAAGGCGAAGCCGACGGCGATGGCCTTGTACATCACGTCGTCCAGCACCTCGAAGGCGGGCAGGCGGGCGGCGATGCGGCGGCGGCCCAGCAGGATGCCGGCCGCTATCAGCGCCGAGATCAGGGCATAGCCCACCCAGTAACTGCCGCCGGCCTCGGCCACGCCGCGCTGGCGGAAGGCGATGGGCACGAAGCACAGGGCAGCGCCCAGCAGCCAGATGGGCGTCAGGCGCCACCAGCGCGTCTCGGCCGCCTGCTGCTTGATGAGGTAGGCGAAGGCCACCATGGCCGCCAGCGAGAAGGTGCCGTAGCCGATGAAGTTGGCCGGCACGTGCAGCTTCATCCACCAGCTCTGCAGGGCCGGCACCAGCGGCTGGATCTCGTGCGCACCGCGCACCAGCGTGTACCAGAGCAGAAAGCCCACCGCGGCGCTGACCACCAGCATCACGAAGGCGCCGAGCGCGCGGGTGCGGTAGCGCTCCTCGTAGTAGAGGTAGAAGGCCGCCGTCATCCAGCAGAAGAGCACGAAGACCTCGTAGAGGTTGCTCACTGGGATGTGGCCGATGTCGGGGCCGATCTGGTGGCTCTCGTACCAGCGCACCATGGTGCCGATCAGCGCCAGCGTCACCGCCGCCCAGGCCAGGCGCGAGCCGATGCGCTCCATGGCATCGGACTGGCCGGTTGCGAAGAAGCCCAGCCAGTAGAAGACCGTGCTCATGAAGAACAGCACGCTCATCCAGAGGATGGCCGACTGGCTGGAAAGGAAGTACTTGAGCCAGAACACGCTGTCGGCCCGCGCCAGATCGCCCTGGTAGCTCACGATGGCCAGCACCGAGGCTGCGGCCACGACGACCCCCAGGCGCTGGAGCGGTCGCCAGAACCAGCCCAGCCACACCAGCGCCGGCAGCGTGCCGAGCAGGATGGCCTTCTCGTACACGTCCATGGCGCCGTGATAGCGCGTCAGCGCGAACAGCCCGCCCGCCAGCACGAAGGCGGCGAACAGCCAATCGGTCAGGCTGCGGCGGGAGAACCAGCCTTCGTTGAGGCTCAGCGTGGTGGTGCTGGTGACGGTGTTCATCGGGATGGGGTCTCCGCGGAAGAAGGCGCATCGGCCGGGGGCAGCCCCAGCAGGCGTTCGCGCAGGCGGTTGAATTCCTTGTCGGTGTCCAGGCCGCGTCGGTTGACCGACAGGGCCATCGCCGCCTCGGCGCCGCTGCCGTTGGCGCTCGGCGCCAGCCACACCCACAGCCGCCGCTCGCGAACGTAGAGCATGGCAAAAATGCCCACGATCAGCAACAGGCAGCCCAGGTACACCACGCTCTTGCCCGGTGCACGCGCCACCTGGAAGACGCTGGCCTGCACCTGCGTGAAGTCGGTCAGCATGAGCGCCACGGGCGCCGGGTAGAAGGCGGCGTCGCTCAGCGACAGCACCGCCTGCGTGAGCCAGGCCTGCGACTTCTCGTCGCGAGACAGCGGTGCCTGGCCCGCCTGCGTGCGGCTCAGGTTGAGCACCTCGAAGAGCACGTCGTTGACCACGCGCACCAGAATCTGCCCGGCCCGCTCGCGCTCGGCCTCGGGCACCTGCTGGTCGATGAATTCGGCGATGGCCTGCCAGCCGGAGGCATTGCGCCCATCCGCACGCGCAGTGCCCGCCTGCAGTTGCTCGGCGCCGGCAAACAGGCCGATGGCGCGCAGGGCCGAGGCACGCAGCTGCTGGGCCTGCTCGGGCCGGTCGGGGCCGATGGCCTGGGCCACGTAGCGGTCCACCGCCTGGGCACGCACCGCCGGATCGGCCAGCGCCTCGCGCAGGCGGGTGAAGCCGGCCATTCCCATCTCGTCGTCGGCGGGCACGCGCAGGTAGCGGAAAGGCTGGTCGGGCTGCTCGCGCACACCCAGCAGGAAGACCGGCGGCGCGCCTTCTTCCATCACCGTCGGCACCATGTAGTTCTGGTATTCGCGCGCCTGGCCGGCCGCGTCGCGCAGCTTGTAGCCGATGCTCGGGCCGATGTTGCGCAGCTCCTTGGGCTTGTCCACCTTGTGGGCCGCGCCCAGGCGCGACTCCAGGCTGCCAACCAGGTCCACCTTGCGCACGTCGGCCCCGCTGCCGCCGTTGGCGCCGGCGAAGTTCTCGACGTTGATCACGCGCAGCGCCGTGTATTCGAGCGTGAGCTTGTCTTGGCCGTTGGTCAGCTCGGTGCTGGTGCCGATGGTGCCCTCGACCTCGAAGGACCTGGCCGCCGCGCCCATGGGCACGGCGCGCAGCTTCACGCGCGAGCCGCCATCGTCGAAGCTGGACTGGTAAATCTCGACACCCTTCCAGTTGGCCGGGTGGTTGACCTCGATGCGCGCGTTCTTCGTCTCGCCGGTCGCGCGGTCGTGCAGCACCACCTCGCTCGCGAAGAGCTTGGGCATGCCGGTTGCGTAGTAGTCGACGATGAACTTCTTGAGCTCGATGGCGAAGGGCAGCTCCTGCAGCAGCACGCCATCGGCCTGGTTGAGGATGGCCACCGACGACTGCGCGCCCTCGGGCACCAGGATGTTGCCGCGGAAGGTCGGGTTGGTCGGCGACAGGCGGTGCTGCGCGGGCACGTCCGCGATCATGCCGCCGCCGGTGTAGACCGATTTGCCGCCCAGCCAGGTCTGCGCACGCACGATGAGGTCGCCGTCGAGCAGGCCGCCCAGGCAGATCAGCACGATGGCGCCATGGGCCGCCATGTAGCCCAGCTTGTTGGCGCCGCCGGCCCGGGCCGCGACCATCCAGCCCGCCGGCGCGCCCGCCGTTTCGCGCTTCTGCAGCTTGACCTTCCAGCCTCCGCCCACCAGTTGCTGGCCGATGCGGTTGGCGGCGGCGTCGGGCGACTCGGCCAGCACCGTCTCGGCGCGCAGACCGAAGGCCTTCAGGCCCTGGACGCGGAGGTCTTCCTTGTAGCTGCGCAGGTCGCTCATGATGCGCGGCGTGTTGCGCGCGATGCACAGCGAGGTGCTGGTCACCAGGAAGGCCAGGATCAGCAGGAACCACCAGGCGCTGTAGATGGTGTCAAGCCGCGCGGCGCGGAAGACCTGCGCCCAGAAGGGCCCGAACTGGTTGATGTAGTTGTTGATCGGCTCCTGCTGCTTGAGCACAGTGCCGATGACCGAGGCAATGCAGATCACCGTCAGCAGCGCGATGGCGAAGCGCATCGACGACAGCAGCTCCACGGCGGCGCGCAGGGCCTGCGAGCCGGTTCGAAGGCGAAGGCCGTGGGTGGAGACGCTCATGACGGAAGGCAGCAGTGGACAGGAAAAAGGGCGGGCGATCCCCAGGGATCGGCCCGCCCTTGTTGAGTTGGATTGTCGGCGGTTGGTTCGACGGTTTTTTGACTTGCGTTAAGTCAACGCAGGCCGGCGATGTAGTCGGACACGGCCTTGATCTCGCGGTCGTTCATCTTGGCGGCCACGCCCGTCATCTGCGGGCTGTTGGCCCGGATGCCGTCGCGGAAGGCCTTGAGCTGGCCTTCGGTGTAGTCGGAATGCTGGCCACCCAGGCGCGGGTACTGCGCAGGGATGCCGGCGCCGGTGGGACTGTGGCAACCTGCGCAGGCGGGCACCTGGCGGTCGGCAATGCCGCCGCGGTAGATGCGCTCGCCCAGCACGACGAGGTCCTTCTCCTTGGCGAAGCCGGGCTTGACCGTCTTGCTGCCGAGGAACCAGGCGATGTCGCGCATGTCCTGTTCGCTCAGGTTGGCGACCATGGGCTGCATGATCGGGCTCTTGCGCTTGCCGGACTTGAACTCGTGCAGCTGCTTCAGGATGTACTCGGGATGCTGCTGCGCCAGCTTGGGGTTGGCGGCGATGGCCGAATTGCCGTCGGCGTTGTGGCACGAGGCGCAGGCAACACCATTGGGCGGGGCTGTCGTGAAGAGGGTGTCGCCCTTGGCCGGATCCGGCTTGGCGGGCTTGGCCGCGGTGGCCGGAGCATCTGCCGCCATGGCCGTTCCCCCCAGAACGGTCCCCAGCACGGCAGCAAGCAGATAAGGCGCGAACAACTTCATATCGTGGGCTTCTTCACTTGTACGCTGACTGGCGCAAAACCGGGCAATTCTACAATCGCCCTCCCTTGCCACGGCCTCCTTGAGAACCCTGTACCGAATGGATCAAACTTTTCCGCCCTCTCCTGCGGATGACGCGGCCGATGCCGCAGCGGCACCCGCCAGCGGATCGGCGGAGAACGCCGGTCCTCCCAACTCCGCCGGTGCTCCCGCAGCACTCGCAACGCCCGCTGCCAGCTTTGCCGAGCGCGCCCGCACGGCCCTGGGCTGGATGCACACGGCGCACTTCCTGCTCAGCTCGCCGCGGCTGGACACCCTGCCCCCGCTGGGCCTGCCCGAGATCGCCTTCGTGGGCCGCTCCAATGCCGGCAAGTCCACGGCGATCAACACGCTGACGCAGCAGAAGCGCCTGGCCTTCGCCTCCAAGACGCCCGGCCGCACGCAGCACATCAACCTGTTCGGCGTGGGCAAGGGCCAGGTGGACGACGCCGTGCTGGCCGACCTGCCCGGCTATGGTTATGCCGCCGTGCCGCGCGAGGCCAAGCTGCGCTGGCAGCGGGTGATGGGCAACTACCTGATGACCCGCGAGCAACTGTCGGGCGTGGTGCTGATGTGCGATCCGCGCCTGGGCATGACCGAACTGGACGAGGTCCTGCTGGAAGTGATCCGCCCGCGCGTCGAGCAGGGCCTGAACTTCCTGGTGCTGCTGACCAAGGCCGACAAGCTCACGCGGGCCGAGGCCAACAAGGCGCTGTCGATTGCGCGACTGCAGGCCGGCGGCGGCGAGGTCAGACTCTTCTCCGCCCTCAAGAAGCAGGGTGTGGACGAAGCGGCCGAGATCATCTGGCGCTGGACGCACCCCGACGTCGGCTGACGCGATCTGCACCCACGCACGCGTCTTCCGACCCACACCCAGGAGACATGTGCGATGACCGACATCCAGACCTTCGAGCGCGCGCTGCCGCATGGCATCACGCTCAGTTGCCGCGCGGCAGGCGAGCCCGGCCGGCCATTGATGCTCTTTCTCCACGGCTTTCCGGAGGCGGCCTTCATCTGGGACCCGCTGCTGGCGCATTTCGCCCGGCCGGAGAACGGCGGCTATCGCTGCGTGGCGCCCAACCTGCGCGGCTTCGAGCGCTCCAGCGCGCCGGCGGAGTTGGAGGCCTACCAGGCCCATCGCCTGATGCAGGACCTGCGCGCCCTGGCCGAGAGCGAATCGGCGGGCGGCCAGATCGACACGCTGGTCGCCCACGACTGGGGGGGCGCCTTCGGCTGGGGCATGGCCAACGCGATGCCCGCGCGCGTGGGCCGGCTGGTGATCATCAACTCGCCGCATGCCGGCACCTTCGCGCGGGAGTTGAAGAACAGCCCCGAGCAGCAGGAGGCCAGTGCCTACATGAACTGGCTCGCGCGCCCCGGCAGCGAAGAAGTGCTGGCGCGCGACGACTTCGCGCGGCTCTTCGGCATGCTGTCGTCCATGCATGCCGGCGCCGGCAACGCGGGCTGGCTCACCGACGACGTCAAGGCGCGGTACCGCGAGGTGTGGTCGCAGGGCCTGGTGGGGGCCTGCAACCTCTACCGCGTCACGCCGCTCAAGCCCGGCAACGACATCCCAGACATCCCGCGCGAGCGCGTGACGGTGGACATCCCGACCCTGGTGCTCTGGGGCATGGCGGACATCGCCCTGCGCCCCGGCCTGCTCGACGGCCTGGAAGACTATGTGCGCCAGCTCGACATCGAGCGCCTGGAAGGCGCCACGCACTGGGTGGTGCACGAGCAGCCGGAACTGGTGATGGCGCGCATCGGCGCCTTCATCCGGCGCCATCCGCGCCTGAGAGGCTGAGCGCAGCGGGTGCGTGATGGGGTTCAGTGACCCGACACCGTTCGGGCTGAGCCTGTCGAAACCTGGAAGCGGCCTTCCCCTCTAGTACACCGAAGGCTCGCCCGGCGGCCGCGTCTTGAAGCGCCGGTGCACCCAGTAATACTGCGCCGGCATCGTGCGGATCCAATCGGCCAGCTGCGCATTCATGCGCGCCGTGTCCGCGATGGCATCGTCGGTCGGAAAGTCCTGCCAGGACGGCAACACCTCGATTTCGTAGCCTTCCTTCGTGAGACGCGACAGCACCGGAACGACCTTGGCCCGCGCCAGCCGCGAGAAGCGCGAGAGCGAGGGCGTGGTCGCGGCCAGCGTGTGGAAGAAAGGCACGAACTCGGTATGCGCCGGACCGAAATCCATGTCGGGCAGCAGGTACAGCAGGCCACCGCGGCGCAGGTTGGCCACGATCTGCTTCACGCCGTCCATGCGGTGCAGCACCGTCACGTTGCCGAAGCGGGTGCGGCCCTGCCGCGTCCACTCGTCCATGACCGGGTCGCGCTGTGTGGTGTAGATGGTGGTGGACTGCTTGGGCGTGTGCATGGTCAGCCGCGTTGCGGCGGCGTCCAGCCCGTAGAAGTGCGGCGCGAAGAGGATGGTGGGCTGCTCGCCCACGTCGATCTCGTCCAGCGCGCCCTTGAGCGTCACGCGCTGGCGGATCACCTCGGCGGGCGCATGCCACAGCCAGGCGCGGTCGAACCAGGCCTGGGCCACGTACACGAAGGTCTGGCGCGCGATGCGGCGCCGCTCCTCGGGCGTCTTCTCGGGGAAGCACAGGGCCAGGTTGACGTCCACCACATGGCGGCGCGGCTTGGCGAGCGCATGCAGCACCGGCCCGAGCGCGGCGCCCAGGCCGCGCACCACTGGCAGCGGCAGATGGGCCAGGGCGCGCATGAAGCCGATGCCCAGGCGGGCCGAGAAACTCACAGCGAAACCCTCCGTGCTGCGCACTGCGGGTGCGAGCGCCTTCGGAGCGGCCGGGCGGCGAACATTGAAAAACCCCTCCGTGCTGCGCACTGCGGGTGCGAGCGCCTTCGGAGCGGCCGGGCGGCGCTCATCGCGCCGTCTCCATCTCGGCGCGCGGCGCCTTGTAGCGCGCATAGTCCCAGACATACTGGCCAGGCAGGCTCAGGATCAGTTGCTCGATGCCTTGGTTCATGGCGGTGGCGGCCTCTTCGGGGGAGGCTTTGGGATCGGCAAGGGCGGGCGCATCCAGCGGCTGCAGGCGCACGGCATAGCCGCGTCCACGCGGTAGCCGCTCACACACGCCCAGGAAGACCTGGGCGCCGGTCAGCTGCGCGAGGCGCGGCACGAGGGTCATGGTGTAGGCCGGTCGGCCGAAGAAGGGCGCCCACACGCCCTGCCCCGTCGGCGGCACCTGATCGGGCAGGATGCCGGTGTAGCCGCCCTTCTTGAGCGCACGCATCAGCCCGCGCACGCCCGACACGTCGGTGGGCAGCATGTGCAAGCCGGGTCGGTCGCGCGAACCTTCCATCAGCGCCGCCATCCACGGCTTGCGCGGCGGACGGAACAGCGCGGTGATGGGCCCGTGGCTGGCCAGAAAGCGCTCGCCCAGAGCCTGGCCCAGCAACTCCCAGCAGCCCAGGTGCGGCGAGATGACGATGGCGCCGCGGCCGGAGGCGAGCGCGGCGCCCAGGGCCTCGTCGCCGGTCCACTGGCGAACGCGGGGCAGCACGCTTTCGCCCGCCGGGCGGGCCCAGAGCCAGGGCAGTTCGGCGGCCATGCGGCCCGCGGCAGCGATGGCAGGGCGCCATTGCTCGGGCGTCAGGCCGGCCTGCGCCGCGTTCTCGCGGAAGCGCCGCCGATAGTCCGGTGCCAACGCCCAGACCAGCCAGCCCAGCAGCCCGCCGAGCGCATGCATCAGCGGCAGCGGCGCACGGGCAAGCAGACGAAACAACGCGATCATCAGGTGTTGTCGGACAAACGGGTGGGTGGAAAACCGACGCGCGGCTCAGCGGGCTGAGACCGGCATGAATAGAATCGAAATTGTCGCCGAGTTACAGGACTACTTGCAGGGCGACGTTAAACCCAACTGCTAAAGCGTTCGCCAGAGACTCCCGAGGGTGCCGGCAAACGCCCGGTCCGCATCCTTCATGCAGGAGTTTTCTCGAACATGGCGAACGACTTTCTCTTCACTTCCGAATCGGTGTCCGAGGGCCATCCGGACAAGGTGGCCGACCAGATCTCGGACGCGATCCTCGATGCCATCTTCGAACAGGACCCGCGCTCGCGCGTGGCCGCCGAGACGCTGACGAACACCGGCCTCGTGGTGCTGGCCGGCGAGATCACCACCAACGCGCACGTCGACTACATCCAGGTCGCGCGCGACACCATCAAGCGCATCGGCTACGACAACACCGACTACGGCATCGATTACAAGGGCTGCGCGGTCATGGTCTGCTACGACAAGCAGTCCAACGACATCGCCCAGGGCGTGGACCATGCCAGCGACGATCACCTGAACACCGGCGCCGGCGACCAGGGCCTGATGTTCGGCTATGCCTGCGACGAGACGCCCGAGCTGATGCCCGCGCCGATCTACTACGCCCACCGCCTGGTGGAGCGCCAGGCCCAGCTGCGCAAGGACGGCCGCCTGCCCTTCCTGCGGCCCGACGCCAAGAGCCAGGTGACGATGCGCTACGTGGACGGCAAGCCGCACAGCATCGACACCGTGGTGCTCTCCACCCAGCACCACCCGGACCAGAGCGAGACCCCCACCAAGATGAAGGCCAGCTTCATCGAGGCGGTGATCGAGGAGATCATCAAGCCGGTGCTGCCCAAGGAATGGTTGCAGGAAACGCGCTACCTGATCAACCCCACCGGCCGTTTCGTCATCGGCGGTCCGCAGGGCGACTGTGGCCTGACGGGCCGCAAGATCATCGTGGACACCTATGGCGGTGCCTGCCCCCATGGCGGCGGCGCCTTCTCGGGCAAGGACCCGTCGAAGGTGGACCGCTCGGCCGCCTACGCGGCCCGCTACGTGGCCAAGAACGTGGTGGCCGCCGGCTTGGCGCGCCAGTGCCAGGTGCAGGTGGCCTATGCCATCGGCGTGGCCAAGCCGATGAACATCACGGTCTACACCGAAGGCACGGGCGTGATTCCCGACGACAAGATCGCGGCGCTGGTCAACGAGCACTTCGACCTGCGTCCGAAGGGCATCATCCAGATGCTGGACCTGCTGCGTCCGATCTACGCCAAGACCGCTGCTTATGGCCACTTCGGCCGCGAGGAGCCGGAGTTCACGTGGGAGCGCACGGACAAGGCGGCAGCGCTGAAGGCGGCTGCGGGGCTTTGATTCGGCTCTTCCGCTGAATGGGTAACGGGGCTCTTCGGGCCCCGTTTTTGTTTGGGGCCCTCTGAAGTCGCTCAGCTGGCACCTCTGGACTTTCGAGGGCTCTCATCACGGCATGCGGAAGCATTTGCCGTGGTCGCATTTGATGTCCAAAGACCGTTGCCTCCGCGAAGACGCCCGGCGAGAGCGGCCCCCAGGGCGCGGCCGATGTGCGTGCCCCTCGCTGAACGCTCGGGGTCCCCTGCGGTGCTCGCCTGGCGAGTGCGTGGCGCAACTCGCTGCGCGCTGGCGCGCTCCGCTCGGACAAGCGCCACGAGTCAGTCACGGCCGGTGCGCGATGCTCGCGCACCTCACTCGCCAGGCTGCGCGCCTCGGCACGCCCAACGCCCGCGCCCTGGGGGCCGGTCCCGCCGGGCTTTTGGGGTGATCGAAGGGTGTCGGCCTTGGTCAGGTTCCAAGGGGCCCATCCGCGTGCTTACCCAATCAGCACGCTTGCCCAGTCGGTGAGTCCATCAACCCGTTCGCCCTGAGCTTGTCGAAGGGCGTTGATCCGCACATGCCCTGGCTTCGACAAGCTCAGCCCGAACGGTTGTTGGGTGAGCTGACCTGCGCTCTTCAGCCCGAACGGCTGTTGGGTGAATCCATCTGCGCCGTCTTCAAGGACGCCAAGGGAAGCACCGCGCCCGATCACCCTGGAGCCGGCCCCGGCCCGCCCGGCCGACTCGCCCTCAGGATGCGCCGAGGCGCGCAGCCGGATGAGCGAGGCCCGCGGCCCCCGCGGGCCGGTCGTGACTGACTCGCGGCGTTTGTTTGAGCGGAGCTGCCGGCAGGCAGCGCAGCGAGTTACGCCGCGCGCTCATCCGGCGAGCACCGCAGGTTCCGCGAGCGTTCAGCGAGCGGCGCAGCCTGTGGGCGAGGCGGCTGGGCGGGCCGGGGCTGGCGGCGCCGCCAGCGTACGGAACCCCACTCAACAGCAGCTTCCACGGGCGCCGCTACCTAGCCACATCCGCCCCAATGGATCCGGCCCGCTACCTCTGACAGGCCCGTCTCCACGGCAGATGGACTGGAACGTCCAAGCACCCACGAACCCAACAACCGCAACCACGCTCAATCCGCCCGCGCCCCCGAGTACTTCACGATCGGCGTCCACTTCTTCACCTCGGCCTCGATCAGCGCCTTGAAGGCCGCCGGTGTCGTGCCCTCGACGATGAAACCGCGCGACGCGAAATACTCGCGCACGTCGGGCGAACGCACCGCCTTGTTCACCTCGGCACTCAGCTTCTCCACCACCTCGGGCGGCGTGCCGGCCGGCGCGAACAGGCCCTGCCACGACAAGGCCTCGAAGCCCTTGAGGCCGGCCTCGTCCAGCGTCGGCACGTCCGGCAGCATCGGGTGCCGCGTCTTCGACGTGACGGCCAGCGCCCTAAGCTTGCCGGCCTGGATCTGCGGCATCAGCACCAGCACGTCACCGAAGGTGGCCTGGATCTGCCCGCTCATCAGGTCGGTCAGCATGCCCGCGCTGCCGCGGTAAGGGATGTGGACCATCGACACGCCCGCGGCCTGCTTGTACATCTCGCCCGTCAGGTGCATCGAGGTGCCGTTGCCGGCCGAGCCGTAGCTCAGGCCGCCCGGCTTCGACTTGGCCAGCGCCAGGAACTCCTGCGCCGTGCGCACCTTCACGTCGGGATTCACGGCCAGCACCAGCGGCGCGCTCACCACCATCGAGACGGGCGCGAAGTCCTTCACCACGTCATAGGGCAGCTTGGCGTACAGCGCCTGCGCGATGGCATTGCTGCCGGTCACCCCCATCAGCAATGTGTAGCCGTCGGGTGCGGACTTGGCCACGTAGTCGGCGCCCACGGTGCCGCCCGCACCGGCACGGTTGTCCACCACCACCGGCTGGCCCCAGGCACTGGCCAGCTTGTCGCCGATGCGCCGCGCCAGCACGTCGGTGCTGCCGCCGGGCGGAAAGGGCACGACGATGTGGATGGGCTTGCTCGGATAGGCCGGCTGCGCCTGGCCGAGGGCCGGTGCCAGCAGCGCACCGGCCGCAAGGGCCGCCACCAGGGCCAGGCCGGCGCGGCGGCGAAGAGGGAAGGACGGTCGGTTCATGGGCACTCCTGGCGTGGGTCGGGATGGAAGGAAGACGACGGGGAAGGCGATGAAGAAGTAGACGGCGGCGACGAGACGCCGGCAGCCGCTGCATCCGCGACCACCGCCCCCCAGGCGCCACCGCCCGCGGTCTCGATGAGCAGCCGGTCGCCGGCCTGCCAGCGAACGCGGCTGCGCGCGGCCAGCGGCTGCACACGCCCGTCGGCATGCAGAAGGCGTGCCGAAGCGCTGGCGCCCGCGCCGCCGCCCTGGGCGCCGCGGGCCTGGCTGCGGTGGCGCTCGCCGCGGTAGGCGATCCAGCCCTCGCCATCGAGCAGCAGGTACTCGCGCCGCACGCCGTCGCCACCGGCCTGTTCGCCCGCGCCGCCGGAGCCGCGGCGGATGGCGTACTGCAGCACGCGAAGCGGCGCCTCGGCCTCGATCACCTCGATGGGCGTGTTGCGGGCATTGCCCACGTCGGTGGAGACACCCGCGCGCCCCGGCGCCGTGGCGCTGGCGCCCGCGCCGCTGGCGATGATCTCGGTGAACATCCAGCGGCGACCATCGCCGCGGCTGCCGCTGAGCGCGAGCACGGTGGCCACGCCCGCATGCGGGGCCACGCCTTCACCTTGCACGCCCGTGGCCTGCGCCCAGGCGCCGAGGATGGCGTTGCAGGCCAGCTTGACCGTGGCGGTGCGGGCATTGACGGCCGCCGGCCAGTCGGGATTGACCACGCTGCCGGGCGGCAGCCTCAGCGTGAGCGGCGCCAGGCAGCCCGCGTTGTTGGGCGCCTGCGGCGCCAGCGTGCGCATGAAGAACAGCGCCGCCGACAGCATCGCCGCCGCGGAGGCATTGAGCGGTCCGCGCACCTGCGGCGCGCTGCCCTCGAAATCGAGCGTGATCGCTTCGCCCTGCTTGTGCAGCCGCACGGCGATGGCGATGGGCTCGGCACCCTCGCCGTCGCCATCGAGCGCGTCGTGCCAGTGCCACTCGCCATCGGGCACGGCGGCCAGCGCGGCGCGGGTCATGTCGGCGGACTGGGCGAGCAATGCCTCGCACACGGCCGCGAAGCGCTCGCCGGTGTGGCGGGCGATCTGCCGCAGTTCACGCGCGCCCTGGGCCAGCGCCGTCCACTGCGCCTCCAGGTCGCCGCGCAGGTTGGCCGGTGTACGGGTGTTGGCGCCCAGGATGGCGTCGATATCGGGCAGCACGCCCGCCGCATCGCGCCAGCGCACGGGTGGCAGGCGCAGGCCTTCCTGGTGGATCTCGATCGCGTCGGGCGGGATGGAGCCTGGCGCCATGCCGCCCACGTCCTGGTGGTGCAGGCTGGTGGCCGCGAGGGCGATCAGTTCGCGGCCATCGAAGATGGGATGGACGAGCGCAATGTCGGGCAGGTGCGTGCCACCCGACCACGGGTCGTTGAGCAGGTAGACATCGCCACTGCGCATGGTGCCGGCCGGGAAGCGCGCCAGCGCACCCGCCACCGCCGGGATGAGCGAGCCCAGCAGCAGCGGCAGCGAACGCGCCTGCGCCAGCAGCCGGCCGTCGGGCAGGAACAGCGCCGCCGCGCAGTCGCCGCCCTCGCGGGCGATGGAAGAGACGGCGGCGCGCATCATGGCCGACTGCATGCGATCGGCCGCGCCCTGCAAGGCCAGGCGCAGCGGCTCCATCCGCATTGCGATGGCGGGGTCGAGCGATGCGCGGGGATCGCGCGCGGCCGAACTCATGCCAAGGCCTCCAGCAGCAGCGCGCCATCGTCCTCGATGCGCCAGCGCCAGCCGGCCGGCACCCAGACGGTGGTCATGGACGCGAAGAGCGCTGTCGGACCGTGGCCCTGCGGCGCGATGCCGGCCCAGGCCTCGCGCGCCGTGCGCAGCGGCGCTGCGGTCGATTCCTCCGGCCCGCGGACCATGCCCAGGGCGGCCATCACACCGGCCTGCGGCAGCACGCGCACCGCCGTCATGCCGGCGAGCGCCGCGACCTCGGCGGCATGCTGCGCGCCGCCGCCACCCACGGCCACGAGCAGCGCGTCGGCCGGGTCCAGGCCGCGCTGGAAGGCATGGGTCTTGAGCGCCTCGGCCATGTGGGCGGCGGCGGCCTGCACGACGGCCTCGGCGGCACCCGCGAGGGGCAGGCCCAGCGGTTGCGCCACATCGTGCGCAAGGGCGGCCTCAGCGGCGCGGCGGTCCAGCGCCAGCCCGCCCGCGAGCTGGACAGGCAGGCGACCGAGCACGCACAACGCATCGCTCAGCGTGGCAAGCCGGCCGCCCTGTCCGTAGGCGGCCGGCCCGGGCCAGGCGCCCTGCGAGCGTGGGCCGATGCGCAGCGCACCACCCGCCAGCACCTGCAGCACACTGCCGCCCCCGATCGCGATGGAGGCGATGTCCACGCAGCGCTGGCGGATGCCCAGCCCACCGCATTCCAGCGATTCGGCGAAAGCGGGATGGCCACCATCAAGCAGGCTGATGTCGGCGCTGGTGCCGCCCACGTCCAGCGTGAGCACGGCGCCGCGCCGGGCGCCTTCGTCCAGGCAGGCGACGACGCCGCGCAGTGCGGCGCAGGGGCCGGACATCGCCAGCCCGATCGGGCGCGCGGCCAAGTCCTGCCAGGGCCGGATGGTCCCTTCGGAATGCATGAGCATTGGCGCCGGCAAGCGGCGCGTGCAGAGTGCGTCGGCCAGCGTCTGCAGATAGCCCGTCGCCAACGGCTTGGCATAGGCGTCGAGCGCAGTGGTGAGCCCACGTTCGAACTCGCGCGGCGCAGGGTCGACCTCGTGGGAGAGGGAGATGTGCAACTGCGCCAGCCGGGCCCGGAGCCGCTCGCCGACCTGCCGTTCATGCGCCGGGTTGCGGTGCGAGAACAGCAGGCAGACCGCCACCGCCTTGACGCCCGCCGCCGCGATGGCGTCGGCGGCCGCTTCGAGGGCGGACAGGTCCAGCGGCTCGACCTCGTGCCCCTGCGCGTCGATGCGGCCGCCGATCTCGAAGCGCCGGTGTGCCGGGAACAACGCTGCCTCCGGCACGGCCGGCGCAATCACGGGCTCGTACAGCGCCCGCCGGTCCTGCCGCGCCAGCGCCGGCACATCGCCGAAGCCCCGCGTCAGCAGCAGCGCGACCGGCGGCTCGTTCAGTTCCAGCAGCAGATTGGTGATGACCGTGGAGCCATGCACCACCCGGCCCACGTCTTCCGGCGCGATGCCGGCCTCGGCGCACAGCCGGTCGATCGCCTCGACCACCGGCTCGGCCAGCCGCCGCCCTGCGCGCGGATGCTTGATCGCCACGCTGCGGCCGTCTTCGTGCAGCGCCACGGCATCGACGAAGGTGCCGCCCATGTCCACGCCCAGCGACCAGGGCGCGGCCGTCACCGGAAGCGCTCCGGCGAGAAGGGCGCCAGATCCACCTGCGTGGGCCGTCCGGCCACCAGGTGCGCGATCTCGCGGCCCGTGGTGGCGCCCATGCACATGCCCATGTGGCCATGGCCGAAGGCCAGCCAGGCGTTGTCGGCGCTGCGCGCCGGGCCCACCACCGGCAGGCTGTCGGGCAGGCAGGGCCGATGGCCCATCCAGCGGGTGAAGGCCGAGGTGTCCAGGTGCGGAAAGAGCTGCCGGCCCTGCGCCAGCAGCGCATCGGCCCGTGCCAGGTTGGGCTCGGCGGCCAGGCCGGCGAATTCGACCGTGCCCGCCAGCCGCAGCCCCATGGCCATCGGGTTGACCATCAGGTTGTGTTCCACCGCCATCACGGTGTGGCGCAGCTGCAGGTTGGAACTCTGCACCGTGACGTGGTAGCCCCGCTGGGTCTCCAGCATCACCGGGCTGCCCAGCGCGGCGGCCAGTCGGCCGGACCAGGCGCCCGCGGCGACGACCACGCCATCCACCGCCAGCGGTGCACCCGCGTCCAGCTTCACGGCCGTGACGCGGCCGCCCTGCCGCTCGAAGCCGGTGACGCGCTGGCGCAGGTGCGTCGCGCCATCGACCAGGCACTGGGCATGCAGCGCCTTCACCAGCGCCGACGGGTCGGTGGTCGAGCCGTTCTCCGGCGCCAGGATGCCGAAGCGAAAGCGGCCCTTGAGGTCGGGCTCCAGCGCTTCGAGCTCGTCCTGCTCCACGTCGCGCATCTGCACGCCGAGCGAGCGGCGCAGCTTCATGCCCCAGGCCCATTGCGCCGCGGTCTCGCGCGAGGAAAAGACATACAGACAGCCGCTGCGCCGCACCAGGTGTCCGGCCTGCGCATGGGCCAGCAGCGGCTCGTAGCTGTCGAAGATGGGCGCCAGCAGCGTGCGCAGCGCGGTGGCGATGCGCGTGACCTCCTCGCGCGAGGAATGCCGCAGCATGCGCAGCAGCCAGGGCAGCACCACCGGCGCATAGGCCCAGCGCACCGTCAGCGGACCCAGCGGATCGAGCAGCCAGCGCGGCACCTTCTTCCACATGCCCGGCATGCCCACCGGCAGGCAGGCGCTGGGCGAGAGCGAACCGGCATTGCCGAAGGAGCAGGCCTCGCCGGCGTCCAGCGGATCGATAAAGGTGATGCGGTGGCCGTCGCGCTGCAGCCAGGCAGCGGTGCAGTTGCCCACGATTCCGGTTCCGATGACGGCGATGTGCATGGGCCGACATTCTGGAAAGCTTGTCGGCCATCAAGCCAGCCAATTCTTTTCATGGGCTCATCAAGACTTCTGATAATCGGCCGCTTCCCATCGCCTTGCCCGTTCCACCCTGGTGCAGCCCTCCCCCACCCTCAACGCCCTCAGCCTGCGGCAGATGCGCGCCTTTGCCGCCGTCGCCCGCGCGGGCAGCTTCACGGCGGCCGCGCGGCAGCTGCACCTCACGCAGTCGGCCGTCAGCATGCTGGTACAGCAGCTCGAAGAAGCGCTCGGCCTGCCGCTGTTCGACCGCGGCCAGAACGTGACGCTGACCGAGGCCGGCCGCCAGCTGCTGCCGCTGGCGCGCCGCATCCTGGACGACCTGCAGCAGATGGCCGAGGGCGCCTCGGACCTGCGCTCGCTGCGCACCGGCCTGCTGCGCGTGGTGGCGCCGCAGATGCTGGCCTGCACCTGGGTGGCAGCGGTGCTGGGCGAGTTCGAGGCCGCACACCCCGAGATCGGCCTGCGCATGGCCGACGCCACGGCCGATGCGGTGGTGGGCACGGTGCGCCGTGGCGATGCCGAACTGGGGGTGGGACCCGAGCGACCCACCGGCGAGGACGTGGCCCGCACCTTCCTGATGGACGTGCCGATCCGCCTGGTCTGCGCCGCCGGCCACGCGCTGGCGGGGCGCAAGGCCGTGGCCTGGGACGAGTTGCGCAACGAGCGCTGGGTGCTCTATTCGAGCGAGTTCAACCGGCATCTGGAGCGGCACCTGCATGCCCACGACGCCTCGCTCTCGCTGCAGACCGCCGCCGAAGTGGAGTACCTGACCACCGCCCTGGCGCTGGTCGGCGTGGGCACCGGGCTGGCGGCGGTGCCGGACTATGCGCGGTCCTTCGCCGACAACTTCGGCCTGCGCTTCATCGAGCTGCGGGGGCCGGAGATGCGCCGGCCCTACTACATCTACCAGCGCCGCGGGCTGGCGCTGTCGCCGCCGGCCCTCGCGTTCGTCGAACTGCTGCAGCAACGCGCCGCGCGGGCTGCCGCGGGCTGAGCGGCAGTCTTCAGCTCCGGCCGCGACTGCCGGCCACGAGGCGCATGCCGGGCATCAGCTGCGCGGCCAGATCGGGCCGCTCCAGCGCGTAGTCCAGGTTCATGCGGGCGATTTCCACATGCTCCTCGCCCAGCGCCTGGGCGCGCGAGCCCTGGCCGCGCTCGATGGCCTGCACGAGGGCATGGTGGGTGCGGTGGGCCTGGCGCATCCACTGCTGGCCCTCTTCCATCGAGGACTGCATGGGCAGCATGGCGCTGGGCGCGGCGAAGGGCTGGCTGGCCAGCATCTCCAGCGTACGCATCACGGCCGCATTGCCGCAGCCTTCGAGGATCAGGCGGTGGAAGCGGTCGTTCATCTCCACATAGGCGGCGTAATCGTCCAGCTCCATGGTCGGCTTGTTGACGGCGCGGTCGCCTTCGTCGAGGCAGTCGTGCAGCTGGCGCAGCAGCTGGCGCGAGGCGCCGTCCTCCGCCAGCAGGCGGGCCGCGAAGCCCTCGATCACGCCGCGCACGCGGATGGCGTCGGCGATCTCGCGCGAGGTGAAGGCCCGCATCTGGTAGCCGCCCGAGGGCGAGGGCTCGATCAGGCCTTCGTGCTCCAGGCTCGCCAGCGCAAGGCGCACCGGCGTGCGCGAGGCGCCCAGGCGCTCCGAGAGCGGGATCTCTGCGAGGCGCTCGCCCGGGCCGAATTCACCCTTGAGGATCATGTCCCGGAGTTGGACGAGCACGCGTGATTGTTGGGAGTCCATGGCGCAGTTCCGAAGCTGCGGCGGATTCTAGGCGCCGGCGTGCAGCGGCATGCCCACGGCGCACCTTGGCGCGCAAGTTGCATGCAGAAGGAGGAGTGCCTCGGCGACGGCAGCGATGCCCGGCGCTGGTGCATTCCCTCGCTCCATCCTCACCAACAAAGGGAAAAATGCTCCGGCATCTTGCAGCCGGGCCAGACAACCGCCATTGACGGAACACAAGGATCGGCCCGACACTGCATGCAATTGCATACAACGAAGTGCAGACCTTCGATGGAGTAGCCCATGATCACCCAGGAACAGAACGACTTCATGACCCGCGTCGCCCCCGGCAAGCCGGCGGGCGAACTGCTGCGGCGCTACTGGCAGCCCGTGGCCCTGCTGGAAGAACTGGACGGCCCCCGCCCGCTCAAGGCCGTCAAGCTGATGGGCCAGGACTTCGTGCTGTTCCGCGACGAGACCGGCCGCCTCGGGTTGCTCGACCGCGACTGCCCGCACCGCGGTGCCGACCTCGCCTTCGGCCGGCTGGAGGACGGCGGCCTGCGCTGCCCCTTCCACGGCTGGCTGTTCGACGCCACCGGCCAGTGCCTGGAAACGCCCGCCGAACCCGTGGGCAGCAAGATGTGCACGCGCATCAAGCAGGGCGCCTACCCGGTGGTGGAGCGCTCGGGCATCGTCTTCGCGTACATCGGCCCGGGCGAGCCGCCGGCCTTTCCGGAGTTCGACTGCTTTGTCGCACCCGGCACGCACACCTTCGCCTTCAAGGGCCTGTGGGAGTGCAACTGGCTGCAGGCGCTGGAGGTGGGCATGGACCCGGCCCATGCCTCCTTCCTGCACCGCTTCTTCGAGGACGAGGACACTTCCGAGAGCTACGGCAAGCAGTTCCGCGGCGCCTCGGCCGACTCCGACCTGCCCATCACCAAGGTGCTGCGCGAATACGACCGGCCCGAGATCGCCGTCGAGCCCACCGAGTACGGCATGCGCCTGACCACGCTGCGCAAGCTCGATGAAAAGGCCACGCATGTGCGCGTGACCAACGTGATGTTCCCGCAGGCCTTCGTCATTCCGATGAGTTCGGAGATGACCATCACCCAGTGGCATGTGCCGGTCGACGACACCCACACCTACTGGTACGCCATCTTCACCAGCTTCACCGGCCCGGTGGACAAGCAGCAGATGCGCGACCAGCGCCTGGCCACCATCGAGCTGCCCGACTACGTCTCGCGGCGCAACAAGTCCAACCAGTACGGCTACGACGTACAAGAGCAGGCCAGCCAGACCTTCACCGGCATGGGCATGGACATCAACGTGCACGACCAGTGGGCCTGCGAATCGCAGGGCCCCATCCAGGACCGCAGCCGCGAGCACCTGGGCGCCACCGACAAGGGCATCATCACCTTCCGCCGCATGCTGGTGCGCGCCATCGAGAGCGTGCAGCGCGGCGAGCGCGAGGCGCCCCTGCTGATCGGCGCCGACCAGGCCGCCGCCTTCAGCGGCCCGCCCTCCATCGACGGCGTGAACGACCGCGGCAGCGACAACGACGCCTACTGGCGCGAGGCCGACCGCGAGCGCCGCCTCAAGAGCAGCTGGGCCGCCGCCCGGCTGAACACGGGCAAGGCGGGCTGAACGCCATGGCGAGCTTCGTGGACCGCCACGACCTGTGGACCGACGAGCAGGCTCTACAGGCCGCCGAGCTGGACCGGCGCCTGGCCAGCGGCGAGGTGGACGTGGTGCGCTTCGCCTGGCCCGACCAGCACGGCCTGCTGCGCGGCAAGACCCTGGTGGCCAGCGAGGCCCGCAGCGCCCTGCGCGGCGGCGTCAACCTCACGACCACGCTGCTGGCCAAGGACACCTCGCACAAGACGGTGTTTCCGGTCTTCAGCGCCGGCGGTGGCTTCGCGCTGCCCGGTCTGCAGGGCGGCGCCGATTTCACCCTGGTGGCCGACCCCGGCACCTTCCGCATCCTGCCCTGGGCCAAGAAGACCGGCTGGGTGCTGTGCGATGCCTACATGGCCGACGGCAGCCCCTGCCCCTTCGCCACGCGGCGCATCCTGCAGAAGGCGGTGGATGAGCTGGGCCGCGAAGGGCTGGACTTCGTGGCCGGGCTGGAGGTGGAGTTCCACGTCTTCCAGCTCGACGATGCGCGCATGGTCCTGGCCGACTCGGGCCAGCCAGGCGAGCCGCCGCGCGTGTCGCTGCTGTCGCACGGCCACCAGTACCTCACCGAGCTGCGCTACGACCGTGTCGACGCCGTGATGCAGGTGCTGCACGACCAGCTCATCGCGCTGGGCCTGCCGCTGCGCTCGCTGGAGATCGAGTTCGGCCCCAGCCAGTTCGAGCTGACCTTCGGCCCGACCGTGGGCCTGATGCCGGCCGACACGATGGTGCTGCTGCGCAGCGCCATCAAGCAGATCTGCCAGCGGCAGGGTTGGCACGCCACCTTCATGTGCCGGCCGAAGATCCCGAACGTGATGTCCAGCGGCTGGCACCTGCACCAGTCGCTGCGGCGGCGCGGCGACGGCGCCAACGCCTTCATCCCGGAGGAAGGCGCGGGCGACCTGAGCCCGCTGGGCCTGCACTGGCTGGCCGGCCTCAAGGCCCATGCGGTGGGCGCCTCGGTGCTGGCCTGCCCGACCATCAACGGCTACCGGCGTTATCGGCCCTTCTCGCTGGCGCCCGACCGGGCCATCTGGGCGCGCGACAACCGCGGCGCCATGCTGCGCGTGCTGGGCGGCCCGGGCGATGCCGGCACCCGCATCGAGAACCGCGTGGGCGAACCCGCGGCCAATCCCTACCTGTACCTGGCCTCGCAGATCCACGCCGGCCTCGATGGCATGGTCCGCCGCCTCGACCCCGGCCCAAGCGCCGACGCGCCCTACGAGACGCCGGCCGAGCCGCTGCCCCGATCGCTGGGCGACGCGCTGGCCGCGCTGCAGGCCGACGAGGTGCTGGTCGAGCGCTTCGGCCGCACCTTCGTGGACTACTACTGCCACATCAAGCAGGCGGAGATCGCGCGGTTCAACCTGGAGGTCTCCGAATGGGAGCACCGCGAATATTTCGATATGTACTGACAACCCCCCCGTTGCTTGCTCACTTCGTGTAGCCGCCTCCCCCCCAGGGGGCGCACTCCGCGGCCTGGCAAAGCCAGTTCCGCGAGTGCCACAGGCATGGCCTGCTCCGCGGCCTTCTGACGTTTGGCCTGCTGTGCAGTTATCTACGCCCAAGGTTTTGTTTGCTGTTCTAACGAGGATTTCTGCGATGACCGTCACCAAGAGAAGCGCCCTGGGCGCGATTGCCGTTGCCTGCCTGGGCCTGATGGGCGCTGCCGCACAGGCGGCGGAGCCGCTGCGCATCGGGCTGATCGCCACCTACTCGGGGCCCTATGCCGACTACGGCCGGCAGTTCGATGCCGGCGTGGCGCTCTACCTCAAGGAACATGGCGGCAAGATCGCCGGGCGGACGGTGGAGATCGTCAAGAAGGACACGGCGGGCCCCGCGCCCGATGCCGCCAAGCGCATCGCGCAGGAGCTGATCGTGCGCGACAAGGTCAGCGTGCTCACCGGCCTGGACTTCAGCCCCAACGCCTATGCCGTGGGCGCCGTGGCGGCCCAGGCCAAGGTGCCGGTGGTGGTCATGAATGCCGCCTCGTCGGGCATCACCACCAGCTCGCCCTATGTGGCGCGCGTCTCCTTCACCGTGCAGCAGATGGCCGACCCGATGGCCCGCTGGATGCTCAGGAACGGCGTCAAGGAGGCCTACACCGTGGTGGCCGACTATGCCTCGGGCACCGATGCCGAGACGGCCTTCAAGAAGGCCTTCACCGAAGGCGGCGGCAAGGTGGTGGGCGAAGTGCGCACGCCCATGAACAACCCCGACTTCTCGGCCTATGTGCAGCGCATCAAGGACGCCAAGCCGCAGGCCGTGTTCTTCTTCTTTCCCTCGGGCGTGATGCCGCCGGCCTTCCTCAAGGTCTGGAAGGAGCGCGGGATGGACGAAGCCGGCATCAAGCTCTACGCCACCGGCGAGGCCACCGACGACAGCTACCTGCAGGCCACCGGCGACGTGGCCCTGGGCCTGGTGACGGCGCACCACTACTCCTACGCCCACAAGTCGGCCAAGAACGAGAAGTTCGTGAAGGACTTCGTGGCCGAGTTCGGCACCCAGCTGCGCCCGAGCTACTTCGCCATCACCGCCTACGACGCCATGACCGCCATCGAGCTGGCCTACAAGAAGGCCGGTGCCGAAGCCTCGGGCGACAAGGTGATGGAAGCGCTCAAGGGCGTCGCCTTCGAAAGCCCGCGCGGCCCGATCGAGATCGACCCGGCCACGCGCGACATCGTGCAGACGGTCTACATCCGCAAGGTCGAGAAGACCAAGGACGGCCAGCTGGTCAACGTGGAGTTCGACAAGTTCGACCGCGTGAAGGACCCGGCCAAGGAAGCCAAGTAAGGCGGGCCGGCGGCGCGCGGAGGAACAGCGGCAGATGGCGGTCGTGCTTTTCGACGGGGTGGCCTACGGCATGCTCCTCTTCCTGATGGCGGTGGGGCTGTCCGTGACCATGGGGCTGATGAACTTCGTCAACCTGGCGCACGGCAGCTTCGCCATGGCCGGCGGCTATGCGGCGGCGGTGCTGATGAATGCGCATGGCGTGGGCTTCGGCCTGGCACTGCTGGCAGCCTTCGTGGCCTCGGCGCTGCTGGGCGCGTTGCTGGAATGGCTGCTGTACCGGCGGCTCTACCGCGCGCATCCGCTGGACCAGGTGCTGCTGTCCATCGGCCTGGTGTTCGTCTCCATCGCGGCCTTCACCTGGCTCTTCGGGCCCACGCTGCAGCCCTTCACCCTGCCCGGCTGGCTGCAGGGCCAGGTCGAGGTGGTGGGCGTGGGGCTGGGCCGTTATCGCCTGTTCCTGATCGGCTGCGGCCTGGCGGTGCTGGCCGCCCTGCTGCTGGCGCTGGGCCGCACGCGCTACGGCGCCATGGTGCGCGCCGCGGTGGACAACCAGCACGTGGCGGCCGGCACCGGCATCCATGTGCAGCGGCTCTTTCTGCTGACCTTCTCGCTGGGCTGTGGCCTGGCCGGGCTGGGCGGTGCGCTGAGCCTGGGCGTGCTGGGGCTGGAGCCCGGCTTCGCCCTGAAGTACCTCGTCTACTTCCTGCTGGTGGTGTGCGTGGGCGGCGCCGGCACGATCACCGGTCCCTTCGCTGCGGCGCTTTTGGTGGGCATCGTCGACGTCGCCGGCAAATACTACCTGCCGCAGACCGGCGCCTTCCTGATCTACGGCGTGATGATCGTGATGCTGTTGCTGCGGCCCCATGGGCTGGTGGTGCGAAAAGGAGTGACGGCATGAGCGGCGTCGCACGCGCGCCCGGTCTGCAAGGCGGACATGCTTCGGGCGGAGCCCATTCGGTGAAGACGCCGCGCAGCCAGATCGCCGCCGAAGTGGCGTTCTGGGCGGCCCTGGCCAGCAGCTTCTTCCTGATGCCCGAGCAGCTCACGCTGATGAGCCAGGTGCTGATCTTCGGCCTGTTCGCCGTGTCGCTGGACATGGCGCTGGGCTACGCCGGCATCCTCACGGTTGGCCATGCGGCCTTCTTCGGCGCCGGCGCCTATGCGGCCGGCCTGCTGGCCAAGCATGGCTGGGGCGAGCCGATCAGCGGACTGGCCGCGGCCCTGGCCGTCGGCTTGGCGCTGGGCTGGCTGCTGAGCTGGCTGGTGGTGCGCGGCACCGACCTGGCGCGGCTCATGATCACCATCGCCGTCTGCGTGCTGCTGTACGAGCTGGCCAATCGCCTGTCGGCCATCACCGGCGGCACCGACGGCCTGCAAGGGATGGCGGTGTCGCCGCTGCTGGGCCGCTTCGAGTTCGACTTCTTCGGCCGCACGGCCTTCGTCTACAGCTTCGTGGTGGTGCTGGGCGTCTTCCTGGTGGTGCGGCGGGTGCTGCGCTCGCCCTTCGGCATGGCGCTGCGCGGCATCCACGACAACCGCAAGCGCATGCTGGCGCTGGGCACGCCGGTGGACGCGCGGCTGCGCATGGCCTATGCCTTCTCGGCCGGCGTGGCGGCCGTCGCCGGTGCCCTGCTGGCGCAGACCACGCAGTTCGTCGGCATCGAGTCCATCGGCTTCAACCGCTCGGCCGAGGTACTGATCATCCTGGTGCTGGGCGGCACCGGGCGGCTCTACGGCGGCATGCTGGGCGCGGTGGTCTACATGCTGGTGCACGACCGCTTCGCCGACATGAATCCGCAGTACTGGATGTTCTGGCTGGGGCTGTTCCTGATCGCTGCGGTGCTGGTGGGCCGCGGGGGGCTGATGGGCTTGCTGGCACGGCTGACGCAAGGCCGGCGCCGGGATGCGGGAGGTGCGGCGTGAGCAGGAGGTGTTTGATGAAGAAGGCTTTCCGCCCTGACGCCAGGCGCCGCACCGGCACCCACTCCGTTCGTCCTGAGCCTGTCGAAGGGCGAGACGGCGCGCAGGCGTGGGTTACGTCCCCGCTTCGACAAGCTCAGCCCGAACGGGCCAAGGGAACTCGGCCCAAACGGCCTGGGAGAACTCGGCCCGAACGGGCTGGGGATTGCCAGACCCAGTGGGATTTGCCATGACTGGCCCCGTTCTGCTCAGCACCCACGACCTCGGCGTGCGTTTCGGCGCCTTCCAGGCTGTGGCCGGCGTGAACCTTTCGCTCGCGGCCGGCGACCGGCATGCGCTCATCGGCCCCAACGGCGCCGGCAAGACCACGCTGATCAACCTGCTGACCGGCGTGCTCAAGCCCTCCGAAGGGCGTGTGCAGTTGGACGCGCAGGACGTGACCGCCTGGTCGCCCGATGCGCGGGTGCGCCGCGGCCTGGCCCGCACCTTCCAGATCAACGCCCTCTTCCCGCGTCTCACGCCCCTGCAGTCGGTGCTGCTGGCCCTGGCCGAGCGCGAGCGCATCGGCGCCGTGTGGTGGAAGCCGATGGGCCGCTACCGGCCGCTGCACGACGAGGCCGAGCGCTTGCTCGCGCTGCTGCGGCTGGGTGACCTGGCCCATGTGCCGGTGGCCGAGCTCGCCTACGGCAAGCAGCGCCTGCTGGAGATCGCCCTCGCCATGGCCACACGCCCACGCGTGCTGCTGCTGGACGAGCCAGCCGCCGGCGTGCCCAAGGACGAGAGCGGCGAGATCTTCGATGCCGTCGCCGCCCTGCCCACCGACGTGGCGGTGCTGTTCATCGAGCACGACATGCAACTCGTCTTCCGCTTTGCCCGCCGCATCTCGGTGCTGGTGGCAGGCCGGCAGCTGACCGAGGGCAGCCCGGCCGAGATCGCCGCCGACCCGCGGGTGCGCGAGGTGTACCTGGGCCGGGCCCACGCGCGGCTGCCCGTCGCGCCGCACGCGCCGGAGGCCGTCCATGGCTGAAGCAGCGCTGCAGCTCGAATTCGATGATGTGGTCGCCGGCTACGGCCAGGCGGTGGTCCTCGACCGACTGAGCTTTTCGCTCGCGCCCGGCCGCAGCCTGGCGATCCTAGGCCGCAACGGCGTGGGCAAGACCACGCTGCTGGAGACGCTGATGGGCCACACGCGCGTGACGCGCGGCGCCATCCGCTGGCAGGGCGAGGACATCACGCACTGGGCGCCGCACCGCCGCGCCCGCGCCGGCCTGGGCTGGGTGCCGCAGGAACGCGAGGTCTTTCCCTCACTCACCGTCGAAGAGAACCTGCGCGTGATCGCGCGGCCTGGCGCGTGGACGCTGGCGCGCGTCTTTGGCCTCTTCCCGCGCCTGCACGAGCGGCGCGGCAACCAGGGGCATCAGCTGTCGGGCGGCGAGCAGCAGATGCTGGCCATCGGCCGGGCGCTGATGACCAACCCGTCGCTGCTGCTGCTGGACGAACCGATGGAAGGCCTGGCGCCCATCGTGGTGGAGGAACTGGCCGCCGCCATCCGCCAGCTGTGCGAGGGCGAAGGCCTGGCCTCCGTCGTGGTGGAACAGCATCCGGTGCTGGCCCTGGAGATGACGCACGAGGCCATCGTGCTGGAGCGCGGCACGGTGGTGCATTCAGGGCCGAGCGCAACGCTGGCCCAGGATGCGGCACTGCTGGAAGGGCTTCTGGGCGTGGGCATCGCCGCCGAGGGCGCCTGAGGCCGGCTCAGAGCCGCGCTCCCGTCGCCGCCATCAGCTGCTCGCGGAAGGCCGCCACCGCCGGCGACGGCGAATGGGCCGGCGCCCTCAGAAGCGTGAGCATGCGCGCCACCTGCGGCCGGCCCACGGTGCGCACCTCCAGCCCATGCCAGACCGCCAGGGGCCGCAGCGCCATCGTCACCACGGCCACGCCCAGCCCTTCGCGGGCCAGGCCCATCATGGTCCAGGGCAGCGCGATCTCGAAGGCATAGTCCAGCGCGATGCCGCGCGCGGCCAGCTTCTCCTCCAGCAGCGTGCGCACCGGGTTGCCGGGCAGGTAGCCGATCACCGGCGACCGCGCCAGCTGCGACCACTCCAGCGCGCGGCGCGCCGCCAGCGGATGGTCGGGCGCCATCACCGCCACGAACTCGTCCGACTGCAGCGGCGAGGCCACCAGGTCGGTGCGGGCATCGGTCTGCGTGGCGATGCCCAGGTCGGCCGCGCCGCTGCGCACCAGCGCGTGGACCTCGTGCTCGGGCACGTCGTGCAGCACCACCCGCACGCCAGGATGCGACTCGCCAAAGGCGCGGATCACCGGCGGCAGCAGCAACGCGCACTGCGCATTGGGCGCCGCCACCGCCACCCGGCCGCGGGCGAAGCGGCCGAAGTCCTGCGCGTCGGCCACCAGGTGGTCCCAGTCCGCCACCAACCGGCGCGCAGCCGGCAGCAGCGCAGCGCCGGCATCGGTCATGCGGCAGGCGCGGGTGTGGCGGTCGAACAGGCGCGCGCCCAGTTCCCGCTCCAGCTTGCCCAGCGCCGCACTGAGCGAGGACTGCGACATGCCCAGGCGCTCCGCGGCCCGCGTGAAATGACCGCTTTCGGCCACAGCCAGGAAAACCCTGAGCTCCGGCAGGGAAGACTTGATTGCCAAGGGAAACCGCCCTTTCCGCGCCCATTGATCGGAAGACGCGATTGAATTATCGGATTGACCTTCTTTGACGATTTTTGGCTTTCTCTATGCTTCGCGCCAGCCCCACGATGAGGGCGAGGAGTTCGTCCCCATGAGTTCGTCTGCTTCGTTGTCCGTCCACCCCGTCGACCAGAAGCTGCCCGGCGGCAAGCTGGCCGCGCTGGGCCTGCAGCATGTGCTGGTGATGTATGCCGGTGCCGTCGCCGTGCCGCTGATCGTGGGCCGTGCGCTCAAGCTCAGCCCCGACGAGGTGGCGCTGCTGATCTCGGCCGACCTGTTCTGCTGCGGCCTGGTCACGCTGATCCAGGCCCTGGGCGCCACGCAGTGGTTCGGCATCCGGCTGCCGGTGATGATGGGCGTGACCTTCGCTTCCGTGGCGCCGATGGTGGCCATTGCCAACGGCAACCCGGGCCAGGCCGGGGCGCAGTTGCTCTTCGGCTCGATCATCGGCGCGGGCATCGTCTCGATCCTGATCGCGCCGCTGGTCAGCCGCATGCTGCGCTTCTTTCCACCGGTGGTGACCGGCACCATCATCGCGGTCATCGGCATCACGCTGATGCGCGTGGGCATCAACTGGATCTTCGGCAACCCGGTGGGCCCAACGGCCCCGGCCGTGGTGGACCCGGCCTATGCCAAGTGGCTGGCCGATGTCACGTCGCCCGGCTCCTCGCTGCCACCGGCGCCCAATGGCATCGCGCTGATGCCCACGGTGCCCAACCCCAAGTACGCGGACCTGTCCGGCGTGGGCATCTCGGCGCTGGTGCTGGTGTCCATCCTGCTGATCGTGAAGTTCGCCAAGGGCTTCGTCGCCAACATCTCGGTGCTGCTGGGCATCGTCATCGGTGCCATCGCGGCGGCGGCCATGGGCCTGATGACCTTCGACAAGGTGGCCAAGGCCGCCTGGGTGGACGTGGTGCTGCCCTTCCACTTCGGCATGCCCATCTTCGACCCGGTGCTGATCTTCACCATGACGCTGGTGATGATCGTGGTGATGATCGAATCGACCGGCATGTTCCTCGCGCTGGGCGAGATGACCGATCGCAAGGTGAGCCAGCAGGACCTGGCGCGCGGCCTGCGCACCGACGGCCTGGGCACGCTGATCGGCGGCATCTTCAACACCTTTCCGTACACCAGCTTCTCGCAGAACGTGGGCCTGGTGGCCGTGACCGGCGTGAAGAGCCGCTTCGTCTGCGTGGCTGGCGGCGTGATCCTGATCGTGCTGGGCCTGCTGCCCAAGATGGCGGCACTGGTGGAGTCGCTGCCCACCGTGGTGCTGGGCGGTGCGGGCCTGGTGATGTTCGGCATGGTGCTGGCCACCGGCATCCGCATCCTGAGCGGGGTGGACTTCAAGACCAACCGCCACAACGCCATGATCGTGGCCGTCTCCATCGGCATCGGCATGATTCCGCTGCTGGCGCCCAACTTCAAGCAGTGGATGCCGCACGGCATTCATCCGCTGATCGAGTCGGGCATCCTGCTGACCTCGATCACGGCCGTGGTGCTGAACCTGTTCCTGAACGGCGCGCGGCATGACGAGGCGGCGAGCATCGCCGCGGCGCGGCAGGCGGAGGCGCACTGAGCGGAGGTCCTCCCGTCGTTCGCCATGAAGAAAGCCGCCGGGGCGACCTGGCGGCTTTTTGCTTTGTTGCGGTCAGCTCCGGCTGTGTCAGCCCCTGCAGAAGCTGCGTGAACCGCAGCGTCAGAAACTGTAGGTGCCGCCCATCCCCACGGTCCACGTCCGCCCCGGCGCCGGCTCGAAGTAGCGCGCATTGCCCTCGTTGACGATCACCGAGCCGGCATAGCGTCGGTCGAACAGGTTGTCGATGCGGGCGAAGGCGTTCAGGTCCCAGCGGCCGAGCTTGAGCACATAGCCCGCGTGCAGGGCCGCCACCGCATAGCCCGGCGCACGGGCCGTGTTCAGGTCGTTGGCCCAGACCTTGGCCACGGCGCGCAACTCGGCGCCGGCGCGCCAGCCCTGCGGCGGCATCCAGCCATAGCTGGCGTAAAGCGACTGGCTGGCCACGCCCGGCAGGCGGCGGCCGGCCGGCACGAAGTTGGCGGCGCCGCAGGGCGTGGGCGTGCAGAAGCCGTCCTGGTAGCGCGCGTCGAGCCAGGTGTAGGCCAGCTGCGTGCGCCAGTGGTCCTCGGTCTCGTGCTGCCAGCCCAGCTCGACGCCCTGGCGCTTGGTACGGCCGGCATTGCGGAATGTGGAGCGGCCGCCCACGTTGGTGTCGGTGACGATCTCGTCCTTCGTGCGGGTCTCGAACAGCGCTGCCGTGAGCATGCCGCCGGCCATGCGTGCCTTGGCGCCCAGTTCCACGTTGTCGCTCACCGAGGGGCGCAGGCCGAAGTTGAGGCCACCCACGCCGTCCGATCGGTACGAGAGCTCGTTGAGCGTCGGCGTCTCGAAGCCACGGCCGGCCGACACATACAACGCCAGGTCGCGCATCGGCGTCCAGCGCAGCGAGGCCACCGGCAAGGTGCGGCTGTAGGTGGCGATGCCGCTGTCGTCGCCGTTGGCGGCGGTGATGTAGCGGTCCTGCGAGTCGAAATGCACGCGGCTGCGGCGCACGCCGAACTCGGCCGACCAGTCAGGTGCGAAGCGCCAGGTGGCCTGCGCGTAGGGGTCGACGTTGAAGACTTCGTTGCACTCGTTGCGGCGCAGCCGGCCCTGCACGCCCAGCAACGGCTGCGCCGGGCTGCCCAGGTAGTTCTCGTAGCCGCGCCGCCATTCGCGCAGGCTGTCGTAGCCCAGGCCAGCCACCAGCTCGAAGGGTCGCCCGGCCAGGTCGAACTTGCCGCTCCAGCGCAGGTCGGCGCCGGCATAGTGGCGGTCCAGATCGATGACACCGCCGGCATGGCGCGGGTTCTGCTGCGCCGAGGGCGGGATGGACTGGTACTGCGTGGTGCCGCGCTCGCCGCCGTAGAGCATCACCCGCAGCGACTGCTGCGCGCCCAGCGGCTGCTCGAACACCACGCCGGCCTGGCTCTGGGTCACGGTCTTGCGGGTGTTGTACTGCGTCGCCAGGTCGGCGCTGCGCGGCGCGGTGGCGAACTGCTGCGCCGTGAGGCCCAGCGGGTCCTGCGCATCGACCGTCACGCGGTTGAACACCAGCGTGAGCTTGCCGCCCTGGTCGAGGTCGATGCCCACGCGCCCATTGGCCAGGTCGCGCTGCGCGGCCGAATGCGCGCGCCAGCCATCGGTCGAATAGCGGCTCGCGCTGAGCCGCCAGTCGACGGCGCCCTGCTTGCCGCTGCCGACCAGGCCCGTGCGCCAGGTGCCGTTGCTGCCGCCGGCCACGCTGTACGACAGGCTGGCCGGTGCCTCGCCCGACGCCGTGAAGGCCTGCACCACGCCGCCGGACGAATTGCCGTACAGGGCCGAGAACGGCCCGCGCAGCACGTCGATGCGCTCCAGCGAGGCGATGTCGATGTTGGAGGTCTGGCCTTGCCCGTCGGGCAGCGTGGCGGGAATGCCGTCCACATACAGCCGCACGCCGCGCACGCCGAAGGTGGAGCGGGCGCCGAAGCCGCGGATGGAGAGTTGCAGGTCCTGCGCGAAGTTCTGCCGGTCGCGGATCTGCAGGCCCGGCACGGCGCCCAGGCCTTCGCTCAGTTGCGCGCCCAGCCGGTTGTCGCGCAGATCGGCGCCCTCGACGCGATCCACCGAGCCCGGCACGGCAAACGCCGGCTTCGGGCCGCTGGGCGTGCTCACCGTCACCTCGGGCAGCTGTCCGGCCACCGACACCTGCGCGGCGGCCACCCCCGCCTGGGCCGTCGCCACCACCACCCCCACCGTCTTCGCCATGCGCCATGTATTCATGGGCGGGCATTCTGCGGGAGGCCGACGCCCGGCCGCGTCGGTGCAGGCGCCTATTGCCGTGCCCGGTCGACCGTGGGACGCAATGGCACGCGCGACGGTGGCGCTGCCGCAGCCGCCTCGTGCGTGGGCGGAACGTGACGACTCAACGCCGCAGCCAGCCCCACCAGAGGCAGGCGGCCACGGGCGCGCCCAGGGTCAGCCAGCCCAGCCAGTCGCCGAAGCCGCCGTCGCTGAACAGCGAAGAGACCAGGCCGATGGCGGTCGAGACGCCGAAGACGAGCGGCCAGCCCCACAAGCCGCCCCAGGGACGACGGTCGGCGCCGGGATTCGCTGGCGCGCCATCGGCGACGCTCGCCCCACGATGCCCCGTGGCATCCGCCGGACGGGCGCTCATCGCAGGGACTCCAGGCGCGTGCGTGCCTGCACGGGCTGCGGCTGCAGGGGCGCGGGGCGTTCAGCGTTGGCCGAGGGGGCGCCCGCCTTGCCTTGTGACCGGTGCACATGCGCCGGATCGCCCTTGCGCAGCCACAGGTACAGGCCGCTGCCCAGCACGATGATGGTCGCGATGTCCAGCAGCGCCCACAGGATCTGCATCGGCATGCCGCCGTAGTCGCCGAAGTGCAGCGGCTGCGACACCAGCAGCGCCGTCACGTACCACGGCAGCTTCGGCGCCGCGGTGACCTCTGCCGTACGTGCATCCACCAGCACCGGCTGCAGCAGCCGCGAGGTGAGCGGCTCCTGCCCGCGCAGGAAGAAGGTGGTGTGGTGCGGGCTCGAGAACGCCGTGCCCGGGAACGCAATGAAGGACAGGCGCTTGTCGGGGGCCTGGGCCTTGGCGGCCTCGAGCGCCCGCT
Source organism: Pseudacidovorax intermedius (assembly GCF_003350475.1). Classification (GTDB taxonomy): domain Bacteria; phylum Pseudomonadota; class Gammaproteobacteria; order Burkholderiales; family Burkholderiaceae_C; genus Xenophilus; species Xenophilus intermedius. Next base: position 90,421 of record NZ_QQAV01000002.1, on the reverse strand, counting down.
GCAGCGGCGCGCGCTCGGCCACCGGCACCAGCGGCTGGCCCTGGTAGGGCGCGAGCAGCGCGCTCAGTTGGTCGTGCTGCCAATACTTGATGACGAGGTCGGCCCAGGTGTTGATCATGCCCGTGGCGCCCACCACGAAGGCCCAGGTCAGGGTGACGATGCCCAGCAGGTTGTGCAGGTCCAGCCACTTGGCGCGCGGCCGTCTGTCGCGCCGCACCGTGCCGAATTCGAGCTTGCGCATGAAGGGCGCGTACAGCACCGTGCCGCTGACCAGCGCCACCAGCAACAAGAGGCCCATGAGCCCCAGGAAGAGCTTGCCCGGAAGGCCGGCGAACAGGTCGACGTGCAGCTTGAACATGATCCACATGAAGCCCTGGTCGAAGCGCGGCTGGGCCAGCACCTGGCCGGTGCGCGCGTCCACCGCCACCGAGCGGAAATCGTCGGTGGGCGCGGGCGTCGGCGTCAGGGTGACGAACCAGATGTCCTCGCTGTCCTCGTCGTGCGAGGCGAACTGCACCACCCGGTCCGGATGCTGGGCGCGCGCCACTTCGAGCGCGCGGTCCAGGCTCACGCGCGGCGTGTCGGCGGGCATCTTCGGTGCCTCCACCTCGGTGCCGAGCAGGTGGCCGATCTCGTGGTGGAAGATCAGCGGCAGGCCCGTGAGGCACAACAGGAGCATGAGCGCCGTACAGACGAGGCTGCTCCATTTGTGCACCCAGGCCCAGGTCTTGATGGTCTTGCTGTCCATGCGCATATCGTGGGGTCCCGGCGATGCCGATCAGAAGCGGTAGGTGGCGCTGGCCACGATGTTGCGGCGGGCGCCCCACCAGCAGTCGCCGCGCGACAGGCAGGTGCTGTAGTACACCTTGTCGGTCGCGTTGTTCACGTTGAGGGCGTAGCGCCATTGGTCGGTCTCGTAGGCGAAGACGAAGTCCAGCAGCGCCACCGACGGGATCTGCGGCCCGGCGGCGCCGCCCGAGGTGTCGCGGAAGCTGCCCATGTAGCGCACGCCCGCGCCGGCCGAGAAGCCGGGCGTGCCCGCGATGGCGAAGCGGTACTTGGCCCAGACGCTCGCCTGGTGGCGCGGCAGGCCCTCCAGCAGCGGATCGAGGTCGGTGTAGTTGTAGTGGGCCACGACATCCAGGTCGCGCGTGAGCGAGCCCTTGGCCTCCAGTTCCACGCCGCGCGTGCGGGTGACACCCAACTGGTCGAAGACATTGGGCAGGGTCTGGACGATCTGGTTCTTTTCCTTCAGGTCGTAGACGGCGGCGCTGAAGGCCAATGATCGGCCCGGCGGCTCGTAGCGCACACCGGCCTCCCATTGCTCGCCCCGCAAGGGCCTGAAGGTCTGCCCCAGGCGCGGCGACTGCGGCGTGAAGGACTCGGCATAGCTCAGGTACGGCGCCCAGCCGGAGTCGAAGCCGTAAAGCACGCCGAAGCGGTGGGTATTGGCCGAGTCGCGCTGCGCCTCGCTGCCGTCGGACTGGCTGCGGGTGCTGTCGTGGCGCAGGCCGGCCACGAAGGTCCAGCGGCCGAGCTTCATCTGGTCCTGCACGTAGATGCCGGACTGCCGCTGCTCGGTGCGCGGCAGCGGCGCACGCACCGGCGACTGCACGTTGCCGTACACCGGTGCGTAGGCGTCGATGGTGCTGTAGCTGGTGCCGCTCCACACGCGCTCGTGCTGGCGGGAGAAGTCGGCGCCCAGCAGCAGCGTGTGCTGCAGCGCGCCGGTGGCGAAGCGGCCCTCGACATGGTTGTCGAGGTTGGCGATCTGGTTGCGGGTCAGGCTGCTGTCGGTGTAGCGGCCCAGCCGACGCTGGCCGATCGGGTCCGCGCCCCAGCCGCCGGGGATGGTGAAGAAGTCCCCGTAGCTGTAGTGCGCGTCGTTCACGTTGCGCGCCACGCGGAAGTTCTGCCGCACGGCCCACTGGTCGTTGAAGCGGTGCTCGAACTGCCAGCCGAAAGTGCGGCGGGTGCTGTCGTAGTGGTCGCCGGCCTCGCCGATGAAGCGGTCGGTGGGCAAACGGCCATTCGGGTTGGGCAGGATCGTGCCCTGCCACGGGAAGAACTGCGACGAGCTGCCGCTCTTGTCCTGCTGCCACAGGCCCTGCAGGGTCAGCGACGTCATGGCCGTGGGCCGCCAGGTGAGCGAGGGCGCAAGCAGTTGCCGGTCGTCCGGCACATGGTCGACCTGCGTGTCGGACTTGCGGGCCACGGCGATCAGCCGATAGGCCAGCGTGCCTTCGGCATTCAGCGGGCCGGTCAGGTCGGCCTGCAGCTGGCGGCGGTTCCAGCTGCCCAGCTGCACGCCCACTTCGCGCTGCGTCTCGAACAGCGGCCGCTTGCTGACCATGTTGACCACGCCCGCGGCCGTGCCGGCGCCGAAGAGCATGCCGGAAGGTCCGCGCAGCACTTCCAGCCGCTCGAGCGTGTAGGGGTCGGTGCGGGTGGTGCTGGTGTAGTAGCCGTAGGCCTGCTTGAGGCCGTCGAGGTAGACGTCCGGCGTCGAGCCGCGCACGCGCACGGCATCGTTGCGCGAGTCCAGGCCGTAGGCGTCCGAGCGCACGCCAGCGGCATAGCCCAGCGCGTCCTGCAGGTTCGTGGCGCCCTGGTCCACGATCTGGTCGCGCGTCACGATGGTCACGGATTGCGGCGTCTCGGCCAGGGGGGTGTCGGTCTTGGTGGCCGTGGCGCTGCGCGTGGCGCGGTAGCCGATGACCGGCGAGGTGGCGGTCTCGGCCGGTGCCTCGGCATCGACACGCACCGTCGGCAAGGTGCTCGCAGCCGATGAAACCGCGGGTACCTGGGCCGAGGCTGTGGCCGTGCTCAGCAGAAGTACCCAGGCGCTCTGGACCACCCCTGGGCGGCGCGGAGACGGCAACGATGCGTCGAAAGGCATGGACAAGCGACCCTCATAACAATACAACTGAGAACAATTTTTATTCTAAGTTGACGTGATGCTGACGCTGCGGCATGGGCTGGCGCCGCCTGTGGGAATGCAAGGTGGCCGCCATTGAAAAAGGCGCCCGCAGGCGCCTATGAAAAAAGACACGGGCCGGCCTCTGGCCTCCTCGCGCAGGGTGGGCTTATTCAGCGCCTTGCTGGGCAGCGCTCGTGTTGCCGCGGATCGCCCAGGTGGTACCGCCGACCACGGTGCTCGGAGCGATGCCGGCGAAGAAGCGCTGGTCGCCCCGCGAGCCGACCTGCACGTTCTGGTCGGGCGCATGGGCAGCCGCGACGGCTTCGGCCTGCACCGAGGCGCGCAGGCGCGGCGAGCTCATCACCGGCGTGGTGTGAGCCAGGGCGCCTTCGGCGTAGAGATCGGGGCCATGGGCGGCAGCGACACCCTGGGTCTGCACTTCGGCGCGGCTGAGGTTGGAGTTGAACTGGAGCACGCCTTCGTATTCCTCGGCATGAACGGCACCGGCGGCGGCGAACAGGGCGAGCGCGGCGGCAGCGAGGGTCTTGGAAGTCTTGGTCATGATGTTGTCCTTTTCTGTAGCGAGGATGGGTCACCCACTAAGAGCCTGCGGGGCGACGGGTCGTCGCCGGGCGGTGCCGGCGCTGGGGTTTCATCGGCGCCGTGGAATGAATGATGCGCCCGCAAAGCCGCTTCACTGCCTGCCGGCCCGCGGTCGAAGCGTTTCCATTACGCGAACAATGAAAGAATCCAATACCCACGATTGTTCGCACCAGCTTGTCAAGGCCAGCTCTGCCAGTTGCCGTCCAGACAGGCTGTAGGCCCGCGCCCAGTTGAAACGCCGCCAAAAGTCCTTATGATTAGCACTCGCTGGCGGTGAGTGCTAACAGCACCGGCGCCAAGTGGATGGCAGGGCCTCGCTGCCCTGCCGCACAACCCTCATTCCGTCCCTCTTCCAGGAGATTCCAATGAAACTTCGTCCTCTGCACGATCGCGTGATCGTCAAGCGCGTTGAAAGCGAAACCAAGACCGCCTCGGGCATCGTGATTCCCGACAACGCCGCCGAGAAGCCGGACCAGGGTGAAGTCCTGGCCGTCGGCCCCGGCAAGCGCAACGACAAGGGCGACTTCGTGGCCCTGAACATCAAGGTCGGCGACCGCGTGCTGTTCGGCAAGTACTCCGGCCAGACCGTCAAGGTCGATGGCGAAGAGCTGCTGGTCATGAAGGAAGACGACCTGTTTGCGGTCGTCGAGAAGTAATCAATCCCCGGATCTAGGAGAAACACAAAATGGCAGCAAAAGACGTGGTCTTCGGCGGCGACGCCCGCGCACGTATGGTCGAAGGCGTGAACATCCTCGCCAACGCCGTCAAGGTGACCCTGGGCCCCAAGGGCCGCAACGTGGTGCTCGAGCGCTCCTTCGGCGCCCCCACCGTGACCAAGGACGGTGTGTCCGTGGCCAAGGAAATCGAGCTGAAGGACAAGCTGCAGAACATGGGCGCCCAGCTCGTGAAGGAAGTGGCCTCCAAGACCAGCGACAACGCGGGTGACGGCACCACCACCGCCACCGTGCTGGCCCAGGCCATCGTGCGCGAAGGCTCCAAGTACGTGGCCGCCGGCCTGAACCCGATGGACCTGAAGCGCGGCATCGACAAGGCGGTCGCCGCCCTGGTCGAAGCGCTGAAGAAGTCCAGCAAGGCCACCACGACCTCCAAGGAAATCGCCCAGGTCGGCTCCATCTCGGCCAACAGCGACACCGACGTCGGCCAGATCATCGCTGACGCGATGGACAAGGTCGGCAAGGAAGGCGTGATCACCGTCGAAGACGGCAAGAGCCTGGCCAACGAGCTGGACGTCGTCGAAGGCATGCAGTTCGACCGCGGCTACCTGTCGCCCTACTTCATCAACAACCCCGAGAAGCAGGCCGCACTGCTGGACAACCCGTTCGTCCTGCTGTTCGACAAGAAGATCAGCAACATCCGTGACCTGCTGCCCACGCTGGAAGCCGTGGCCAAGGCCGGCCGTCCGCTGCTGATCATTGCCGAAGAAGTCGACGGCGAAGCGCTGGCGACCCTGGTGGTCAACACCATCCGCGGCATCCTGAAGGTCGTGGCCGTCAAGGCGCCTGGCTTCGGCGACCGCCGCAAGGCCATGCTGGAAGACATCGCCATCCTGACCGGCGGCAAGGTCATCGCTGAAGAAGTGGGCCTGTCGCTCGAGAAGGTGACGCTGGCCGACCTGGGCCAGGCCAAGCGCATCGAAGTGGGCAAGGAAAACACCACCATCATCGATGGCGCCGGTGCCGCTGCCGACATCGAAGCCCGCGTCAAGCAGATCCGCATCCAGATCGAAGAAGCCACCAGCGACTACGACCGCGAGAAGCTGCAAGAGCGCGTGGCCAAGCTGGCCGGCGGCGTGGCCGTGATCAAGGTTGGCGCTGCCACCGAAGTCGAAATGAAGGAAAAGAAGGCCCGCGTCGAAGACGCCCTGCACGCAACGCGTGCCGCGGTGGAAGAAGGCGTGGTGGCCGGTGGTGGCGTGGCCCTGCTGCGCGCCAAGCAAGCCGTCGGCGACATCAAGGGCGACAACGCCGACCAGGACGCCGGCATCAAGCTGATCCTGAAGGCCATCGAAGCGCCCCTGCGCGAGATCGTCGCCAATGCCGGTGGCGAGCCGAGCGTGGTCGTGAACGCCGTGCTGCAAGGCAAGGGCAACTACGGCTTCAACGCCGCCAACGACACCTATGGCGACATGATCGAGATGGGCATCCTGGACCCGACCAAGGTGACCCGCACCGCCCTGCAGAACGCCGCTTCCGTGGCTGCCCTGCTGCTGACGACCGAGTGCATGGTCGCCGAAGCACCGAAGGACGAGTCCGCTGCGCCCGCCATGCCCGGTGGCATGGGCGGCATGGGTGGCATGGACATGTAATTCAAATCAAGCGCGCTGCTGCGCGCTTGATTTGGTTCTGTTCAAGTCAGATCAAAAAGCCGGGCGAAGCCCGGCTTTTTTCATGGGCGCCCCGCCTGCGCGCTGCTTCGGCGGGGCGGGTGCGCGCTTCGCGCGGCACCCTGCCGACGGGCGGCTTCGCCGGCCCTCGTGGTTGGACGAGAGATCTGCCATGCACGGGCACAGGCCGTTTCGTTCACGCATGAAAAAAGCCGTCGCATGCGACGGCTTTCTCGTTGATGGGCCGGGGCTGCAATGCAGCCCGGCGACCGATCAGGCAGCGACGCTGGCCAGATCCTCGTTGAAGGTCTTGCTGGGACGCATCACGGCGTCGGTCTTGGCCGGGTCGGTCTTGTAGTAGCCACCAATGTCGGCCGGCTTGCCCTGCACCTCGGCCAGTTCGGCGACGATCTTCTGCTCGTCGGCGGCCAGCTTCTGGGCCAGGGGCTTGAACTTGGCCGCCAGTTCGGCGTCCTCGGTCTGCTCGGCCAGGGCCTGGGCCCAGTACAGCGCGATGTAGAAGTGGCTGCCGCGGTTGTCCAGCTGGCCGGTCTTGGGGCTCGGGCCCTTGTTGTTGTCCAGCAGCTTGCCAGTGGCGGTGTCCAGCGCCTTGGCCAGCACCTTGGCCTTGGCGTTGCTGTTCTTGATGCCCAGCTCTTCCAGGCTCACGGCCAGAGCCAGGAACTCGCCCAGCGAATCCCAGCGCAGGTGGTTCTCTTCCACCAGCTGCTGCACGTGCTTCGGGGCCGAGCCGCCAGCGCCCGTCTCGTACATGCCGCCGCCGGCCATCAGCGGCACGATCGACAGCATCTTGGCCGAGGTGCCCAGTTCCATGATCGGGAACAGGTCGGTCAGGTAGTCGCGCAGGATGTTGCCGGTAGCGCTGATGGTGTCCAGGCCACGGATCACGCGCTCCAGCGTGTAACGCATGGCGCGCACCTGGCTCATGATCTGGATGTCCAGGCCGGTGGTGTTGTGCTCATGCAGGTACATCTTGACCTTGGTGATGAGCTCCTTCTCGTGCGGACGGTAGGCGTCCAGCCAGAAGACCACAGGCATGCCGGAGTTGCGGGCGCGGGTGACGGCCAGCTTGACCCAGTCGCGGATGGCGGCGTCCTTGACTTGGCACATGCGCCAGATGTCGCCCTGCTCCACGTTCTGGCTCATCAGCACTTCGCCCGTGTTGAGGTCGGTGATGTTGGCGACGCCGTCTTCAGGAATTTCGAAGGTCTTGTCGTGCGAACCGTACTCTTCGGCCTGCTGGGCCATCAGGCCGACGTTGGGCACCGTGCCCATGGTCTTGGGGTCGAAGGCGCCGTGCCACTTGCAGAAGTTGATGATCTCCTGGTAGATGCGGGCGAAGGTCGACTCGGGCATCACGGCCTTGACGTCCTTCAGGCGGCCGTTGGCGTCCCACATCTTGCCGCCGTTGCGGATCATGGCAGGCATGGACGCGTCCACGATGATGTCGTTGGGCGAGTGGAAGTTGGTGATGCCCTTGGCCGAGTCCACCATGGCCAGCTCGGGGCGGTGCTCGTGGCAGGCATGCAGGTCACGCTTGATCTCGTCCTGCTTGGCCGTCGGCAGCGTGGCGATCTTGTTGTACAGGTCGACCATGCCGTTGTTGACGTTCACGCCCAGCTCGTCGAAGAGCTTGCCGTGCTTCTCGAAGGCGTCCTTGTAGAAGATCTTCACGCAGTGGCCGAAGACGATGGGGTGCGAGACCTTCATCATCGTGGCCTTGACGTGCAGCGAGAACATCACGCCGGTCTCGCGGGCGTCCTCGATCTCCTTCTCGTAGAAGGCCAGCAGGGCCTTCTTGCTCATGAACATCGAGTCGATGACTTCACGGTCGAGCAGCGAGACCTTCGGCTTGAGCACGATGGTCTTGCCGCTCTTGGTGATCAGCTCCATCTTGACGTCGCGGGCGCGGTCCAGCGTCATCGACTTTTCGCCGTGGTAGAAGTCGCCGGCGTGCATGTGCGACACGTGCGAGCGCGAGGCCTGGCTCCAGGGCGCCATGCTGTGCGGGTTCTTGCGGGCGTATTCCTTGACGGCCTTGGGCGCGCGACGGTCGGAGTTGCCTTCGCGCAGCACGGGGTTGACGGCCGAGCCGGTGCACTTGTTGTAGCGCGCGCGGATGTCCTTCTCTTCGTCGGTCTGCGGGTTCTCGGGGAAATCGGGGATCTTGTAGCCCTTGTCCTGCAGTTCCTTGATGGCGGCCTTGAGCTGGGCCACCGAGGCGCTGATGTTGGGCAGCTTGATGATGTTGGCTTCGGGCTTGAGCGTGAGCTTGCCGAGCGCGGCGAGGTTGTCCGGCACGCGCTGCTCTTCGGTCAGGCACTCCGGAAACTGGCCGAGGATGCGGGCGGCCACCGAGATGTCGCTGGTCTGCACGTCGACGCCCGCGGCCTGCGCGAAGGTGCGGACGATGGGCAGGAAGGAGGCGGTGGCGAGCGCGGGCGCTTCGTCGGTCAGGGTGTAGATGATGGTCGGAGACGTCGTGCTCATGGCGCTGGGATGTCCTTGGAGAAGATGGTCGGAATCGGGTCCGGCGGGCATTTTCGCTCTGATCGGCGCAGGCGTCGCCAGACGGACTTCGGCCCGGACGCAAGGCCCGGGCCGAGGGAGGGAAAGCGGCGAGATCAGCCCTGTTTCAGCCGACCCAGCAACTGGGCCGTGGAGGCGTCCAGCCCCTGCACGTCGCCGCTGGCGAGCCGCGGCTCCAGGTCCTTGGCCAGTACCTTGCCCAGCTCCACGCCCCACTGGTCGAAGCTGTTGATGCCCCAGATCGCGCCGCTGACGAACACGCGGTGCTCGTACATGGCGATGAAGGCGCCCAGCGATTCGGGCGTGAGTTCATCCAGCACGAAGAAGCTGCTCGGCCGGTTGCCGGGGAAGTTGCGATGCCCCCCCGCGTCGGCCTTGCCCACCATCAGCGCCTGTGCCTGCGCAAGGGCATTGGCGAGCAGCTTGGCATGGTGGCCTTCGAGCGAATGCGCCGGCTGGCGCACGGCCACGAATTCGAGCGGTACCACGTCCGTGCCCTGGTGCAGCATCTGGAAGTAGGCATGCTGGCCGTTGGTGCCCGGCTCGCCCCACAGCACCGGCGAGGTGCCCACGGCGAGCGGCCGGCCGTCGAGGTCGACCTGCTTGCCGTTGCTTTCCATCTCCAGCTGCTGCAGGTAGGCCGGCACGCGGCGCAGCGCGCTGTGGTAGGGCGCGATGCAGCGGCTGGTGAAGCCCAGGAAGTTGCGGTACCAGACGTCCAGCAGGCCCAGGCGCACCGGCAGGTTCTGCACCAGCGGCGCGGTGCGGAAATGCTCGTCCATGGCATGGGCGCCGGCCAGCAGGCGGCGGAAGCCGTCGGCACCGATCGCCAGCGCGACGGGCAGGCCGATGGCCGACCACATCGAATAGCGGCCGCCCACCCAGTCCCAGAAGCCGAAGGTGGTGTCGATGCCGAAGGCGCGCGCCGCCTCGACATTGGTGGTGAGCGCCGCGAAGTGGCTGGCGATGTCGGTGCCGCCGGACTGCTCGTACCAGCGCTTGGCCGACTGGGCATTGGCCATGGTCTCGGCCGTGGTGAAGGTCTTGGAGGCGATCAGGAACAGCGTGTGCTCCGGCGCCAGTCCCTTGAGCACGCCGGCCAGTTCATGCCCGTCCACGTTGGAGACGAAGTGGAAATGCTTGCCCGGCGCCACCTGCTCGGCCAGCGCCAGCACGGCCATCTGCGGGCCGAGGTCGGAGCCGCCAATGCCGATGTTGACCACGTCGGTGATGGTGTGGTCGGCCCGCACCTTCTCGGCGTAGGCCAGCATGGCGTCCAGCGTCTCGTGCACCGCGGGCAGCTCGGCCGCCGCGGCCGGTGCAAGGCCGGTGGCATCGGCGGGCGTGCGCAGCAGCCAGTGCATGACGGCGCGGCCTTCGGTGCTGTTGATCGGCTCGCCAGAGAAAAGCGCGGCCCGCTTCGCTTCCAGGCCGCAGTCGGCGGCCAGCTGCAGCAAGGCCTGCTCGACCTCGGCATCGATCAGGTTCTTGGACAGGTCCGCGAAGACGTACGGCGCCTCCTGGCTCAGCGCGGCGGCGCGGTCGGCATCGCCGGCGAAGGCCTGGCGCAGGTCGAAGCTCCGACGGGTGGCCTGCAACTGCTGCAGACGGGCCCACGCAGCGGTTTCATCGCAGCGCACGGGCATCAGGCGGCTCCCATCAGCTTGTCGAGCTTGATCGCATCGGCCGTGAAGCCGCGGACGCCTTCGGCCAGCTTCTCGGTGGCCATGGCGTCTTCGTTGAGCGCGAAGCGGAAGGCCGGCTCGTCCAGCGTGACCTTCGGGATGTCGGCGCGGTCGCGTGCCGCGGCGGCGTCCAGCGCCAGCGCGAGCGGTGCTTCGCTGGCGGCCAGCTCGGCCAGCAGCTCGGGGCTGATGGTCAGCAGGTCGCAGCCGGCCAGCGCACCGATCTGGCCCACATTGCGGAAGCTCGCGCCCATCACCTCGGTGGCGATGCCGTGGCGCTTGTAGTAGTCGAAGATGCGGCGCACCGACTTCACGCCGGGATCGTTGACGCCGGAACTGGCCGCCTCGTCCCAGCTGCTGCCCGCACTCTTCTTGTACCAGTCGTAGATCCGGCCCACGAAGGGCGAGATGAGCTTCACGCCCGCCGCGCCGCAGGCCACGGCCTGGGCGAAGGAGAACAGCAGCGTCAGGTTGGTGTGGATGCCGCGGGCCTCCAGCTCGCGCGCGGCCTCGATGCCTTCCCAGGTGGCGGCGATCTTGATCAGCAGTCGCTTCTCGACGTCGACGCCCTCGGCCTTGTACAGCTCGACCAGCCGCAGCGCGCGGGCCACGGTGGCCGTGGTGTCGAAGGAAAGGCGCGCGTCCACTTCGGTCGACACCCGGCCCGGCACCAGCGCCAGGATCTCGCAGCCGAAGCGCACCAGCAGCCGGTCGACGATCTCGTCCAGCGGCCGGCCGGCGTGGCGCGACAGGGCTTCGTCCAGCAGCGGCCGGTACTCGGACTTCTGCACCGCCTTGAGGATCAGCGACGGGTTGGTGGTCGCGTCCTGCGGCTTGAACTGGGCGAGCTGGTGGAAGTCACCGGTGTCGGCGACCACGGTGGTCCATTGGCGGAGGGCGTCGAGTTGGTTCATGCAAACGATTATGTCGCGCGACTGTGGCGCGACCCGCGTGCGCACGCGGCTTTTGGCTGGTGGCTGACAGGCCGCGCGCGCAGGGAACGCTAAGTTGTCATGCTGTTCCGATCCACTCACCGGGAGACCCCATGAGCCGTACCGGCCACGACCTGAGCCAGAGCCAGGCCCTCGACAACGACCACGCCGCCAGCCACCGCATCGCGCTGCTGGCAGCCGCCTTCTGCGTGGGCGGAATCGCCGCCATGGCGGGCCTGAAGTGGGCCCGCCGCCGGCAGTTGCCCGCCGGCCCTGCGGACGGAGCCCCGTTGATGCGCGCGCCGCTCCAGGTGGTCGCGCCGGTGGACCTCAAGCGCTATGCCGGTGTCTGGTATGAGCAGGCCCGGCTGCCCAACCGTTTCGAAAAGGCCTGCGGCGGCACCGTGTCGGCTGAATACACCCCGCTGCCGGACGGCACTGTCGAAGTGCGCAACCGCTGCGTCCGGCAGGACGGCCAGGTGGACGAGTCGGTGGGCATCGCCCACGCCGTGCGCGTGGCGGGCCTGCCCGGCGCCGGCCGTCTGGCGGTCAGCTTCGCCCCCGCATGGCTGCGCTGGCTTCCGGTCGTTTGGGGCGACTACTGGATCCTGAAGCTCGACCGCGACTACCAGGTGGCGCTGGTGGGCACGCCCAAGCGCGACTACCTGTGGGTGCTCTCGCGCGTGCAGCACCTGGATGAGGCCAGCTTGGCCACCGAACTGGACTACGCCCGCACGCTGGGCTTCGACATCGACCAGGTCGTGCGCAGCGGCGCGCAGGACGCGCCCGCCTGAGCGGGCCCTGCAGGCGCTCAGGCCCGCGGCATGCGCTCAGGTGCCGAGCGCCTTGTCCACCATCCGCGGCAGTTGCGCAGCGAGTGCGGCCGGCGAGGTGCAGTGCAGCGCCTGCCAGCCCAGGGCCATCGCCGACTCCACGTTCGGCACCGAGTCGTCGATGAACAGGGTGTCGGCAGGCACCAGACCATGGCGCCACGCCAGCAGCTCGAAGATCTCGGTGTTCGGCTTGATGCGCTTGACGTCTCCCGAGAACACGCCACCGTCGAAGCGCCCGAACAGCTCGGGCAGGCGACGCTCCAGCGCCCGCGCGTAGGGCAGCGGCATGTTCGAGAGGTAATAGAGCTTGAGCGGCGCGCCCGCATCGCGCTGCTCGGCCAACCGGGCCAGCATGTCGACGGTGACGGTCACGGGCTGAAGGATCTCGCCCAAGGGCACGACCAGTTCGCGAACCGCCTCCGGCGGAAGCTGCAGGCGCTGGGCGGTGCGTGCCGCCACGTCCTCGGCTTCCCGCAAGCCGCCGTCGAAGTCCAGCCAGTCCTGATGGTGAAAGAAGGCCCGAACCAGCGCATGGGCCGAGGCGTCGTCGGTGGCACGCTGCGGGAAATGCTTTTTCAGGTGATCGGCAGGCTGCCAGTCGATGAGCACGCCGCCGAGATCGAAAACCAGGTTCATGGCGCGATTGTCCCTCCGACCCTCGCCCAGTGGCACGCAGGGCGCCTCGCGGGTGCGCTTACAGTCGGAGCCCCGCATCCACCGCGCGCGCGGCGCGCATGTTCTGCCCCATGAGTTTCGACCTCGTTCTTTTCGGCGGCACCGGCGACCTGGCCTGGCGCAAGCTGATGCCCGCTCTCTTCCAGGCCTTCCGCCACGGCAGCCTGCCGGCCGGTGGCCGCATCATCGGCGTGGCACGCGACGACCTGTCGGATGCACAGTACCGCGAGCTCATCCAGTCCCGCTTCAAGGCGGTGGAAGGCGCCAAGCGACCCAGCCCGGAGGAATTCGAGAAGTTCGCCGACCTGCTGCATTACCTGCGCATGGACCTGTCCAAGCCGGCGGACTACGATCGCCTGGCGCAGACGCTGCAGGAGCGCGATGCCGACACGGTGGTCATGTACCTCGCCACCGCGCCCTCGCTCTTCACGCAGACCGTCGAGCGCATCGCCGCCGCCGGCCTGGGCGGCCCCAAGACCCGCGTGGTGCTGGAGAAGCCGCTGGGCCATGACCTGGCTTCCAACCGCGCCATCAACGCTGCCGTGGGCCGCGTGCTGAAGGAAGAACAGGTCTTCCGCATCGACCACTACCTGGGCAAGCCCTCGGTGCAGAACCTGTTCGCCATGCGCTTCGGCAACGCGCTGTTCGAGCCGCTGTGGCGCCGCGAATACATCGCCAGCATCGAGATCACCATCGCCGAGGACCTGGGCGTGGAAAAACGCGGCGCCTTCTACGACCAGACCGGCGCGCTGCGCGACATGGTGCAGAACCATGCGCTGCAGCTGTTATGCGCCGTGGCAATGGAGCCGCCCATCAATGCCCATGCGGACGCGCTGCGCGACGAGAAGCTCAAGGTGCTGCGATCGCTGAAAGCCTGGACGCCCGAGTCCATCGGCATGCACGCGGTACGGGGCCAGTACACCGCCGGCACCGCCTACGGCGAGCGGGTGCAGGGCTACCTGCAGGAGCCGGGCATCGACCCGGCCAGCCGCACCGAGACCTTCGTCGCCCTGCGCGCCGAGATCGCCAACTGGCGCTGGGCCGGCGTGCCCTTCTACATCCGCACCGGCAAGCGCCTGGCCTCGCGCGATGCGCGCATCGAAGTCAACTTCAAGCCCACGCCGCACGCCATCTTCCGCGCGCCGGCCGGCGCCAGTGCCAACAAGCTGGTGATCAACCTGCAGCCCAAGGACGGGCTGGAGCTGCACCTGCTGGCGCAGGCCCAGAACAGCCGCAAGCGCAGTGGCGACGGCACGCAGCCGCTGGCCACCGTGCAGTTGGACCTGGACTTCGGCCAGCGCTTCGGCACCGAGCGCGTGGGCGCCTACGAGCGGCTGCTGCTGGACGTGATCGACGGCCGGCTCAACCTCTTCGTGCGCAGCGACGAGCAGGAAGAGGCCTGGCGCTGGGTGGAGCCGCTGATCGAGGCTTGGCAGAACGACAGCGGCCCCCGCCCCTACGCCGCCGGCACCTGGGGCCCGAGCGCGAGCAGCGCCATGATTGCGCGCGACGGGCTGGCGTGGAGCGAAGAGCAGTAGGCGCTGGTCGCTCGCTCAACGAAGAAGGCCCGGCCGCGTCGAGCGCCGGGCCTTCTTCCTTCATCAAAGATCCAATGGCCGCGGAGCAGGCCATGCCGGGCACCCGAGGAACTGGATTTGCCAGGCCTCCGGGTGCGCCCCCCTCCAAGCCGGAGGCGCCAGGGAGGGGGGAGCCGCGAAGCGGCATGGGGGGGCTTCCCTTTTTAGGGGGCCTGGTAGGTCTTGGTGCTGTAGAGATCCGTCGGCAGCTTCTTCAGCGCCGGCAGGCCGGTGGTCGCGTCCTTGGCCTGCGACTGGATGTAGTCGAGGAAGACATCGGCATCGAGCACGCCGATGTCTAGGCGCCGGGCAGCCGGCACGGCAGCCAGCGTCTTATAGCCATCGCCGCCAGTGGCATTGAAGCTCAGCACGAACAGCTTGTAGGTCTTGCTGGCATCCAGCGCGACCCAGGCACTGGTCTTCGCATCGCGCACCTCGATGTTGCTGGCGCGGGCGCCCTTGGCCAGGCGTGCATCGACGTCGAAGCGCAGGCCGCCGGTATAGGGATAGGGGCCGGTGGTGCCGCCCGTGCCATAGACGGCATCGAGGCCGTCCTCCAGCATGGCCTTCACCTCGGCGCCGCTGATGTCCAGGCGGAACAGCATGTTGCCGAAGGGCAGCACCTGGATCACCTGCGCCGCCGTCACCTTGCCGGGCACCAGCGGAATGCGCACGCCGCCGCCGCTCTGCAGCGAGATGTCGGCGCCGCCGTACTTCTTCTGCGCCACCTCCAGGTAGGCCTGCGCCACCAGCTGCTGGATGTCGCCGCCACGCAGCGACACGCTGCCGAGCGTGTTGCAGGTGCTGCTGGAGCGCGAATAGTCGACCGTGCCGGCGCCGCCCGGCACGCGGCGCGAGCACAGCTCGTCGACCGCCACGGCCACGTCGGTCTTGTTGAAGACCTCGATGCGGTCAGCGAAGGGCTTGAGCACGGCGCTGGCGCTGGCATCGGGCGCCACGGTGTAGAGCAGCCCGTTGGTGGCTGCGACGTCGGCCTGGATCGCGCTCCGCTGCGCATCGGTGGGCGCCTTGCCGGCGAGCGTGTAGTTGTCGCCCACCAGCACATGCGGCGTGCCGCTGCAGGCCGTGACGTCGCCGTTGGCGTCGAAGCTGACCTTGAGCTCGCCCACCACCTGCGCGTATTCCCAGGCCTGCACCACGCAGACCCGCCTGCCGTCCTTGTTGGTGATCTGCGTCGGGTAGGCGCCGGCGGGTGAGCCCACGCCCAGCGTGTTCAGCGCGTCCGGCCCGAGCAGCGTGTGCGAATCGCCGCCCACCACCACGTCCACGCCTGACAGGGCCTTGGCCACCTGCAGGTCGTACTCGTAGCCGATGTGGCTCGTCAGCACGATCTTGTCGATGCCCTGGGCGCGCAGGCGGTCGATCTCGCGCTGGGCAGCGGTGGTCTCGTCCTCGAAGGTGGTGTCGGCGTCGGGGCTGGAGGAGGCCTTGGTCTTGCCTGCGATGGTCAGGCCGACGATGCCGATCTTTTGCCCACCGCGCTCGACCACGGTGGAGCGCTGCACGGCGCCCGGTGCGCGCGAAGGGTTGAGGGCGGAGCCGCCCCCGAAGTTGACGTTGGCGCTCAGCGCAGGCGTCTTGCAATTGCCCTGGCGCAGCAGGTCCAGGAAGTTCTTCAGCCCCGCGTCGCCCTTGTCGAACTCGTGGTTGCCCAGCGTGAAGGCGTCGAAGCAGACGGTGTTCATCAGCGCTGCGTCGGCCTCGCCGTCGGCGCCGGCACGGTTGAAGAACAGCGTGCCGGTGAGCGCATCGCCCGCATGCAGCTTGAGAACGTTGGCCTTGCCGGCCGCCAATTGGTTGATGGCGGCCGTCACGCGCGGAAAGCCCGCAGCCTCGACGCTCACCGTGCTGCGCGTGGCATCGCCCGCCTGCAGCTGCAGCGTGCGCGTCTTGGTAGCCAGGTTGGAATGGTGGTCGTTGATGTGCAGCAGTGTCAGCTCCAGCGGTGCCGGCGCGGGCCTGGCTGCAGGCGCAGGTGCCGGTGCAGCTGCCGCCGGCGTGGCGCTACCGAGCTGCAGGGTGGACGATCCGCCGCCGCAGGCCGACAGGCCCAGGCAGAGGGCGGCCGCGAGTGTGCCGATCATGTGTCGATCCATGGCGCTTCCCCAATGCTTCGTTGTACGGAACCGCGCATGCTGGCCGGCCCGGATGACGAAGCGATGAAGAAGCGGAAGGAAGGACGCCGTTCAGCCAGCGCGAGCCTGCACGACCGAGACGCCCTGCATGCCCAGCGACAGCACGGTGGTGTCCCCGGGGCGCAGCGGCTGCAACGCGTCATTCGAGACGACGAACAGTTCGCCGAGCTCGGTCTTGAAGCCGTAGTCGTAGCCATGACCCAGGTAGGCCGCCTTGATGCAGGTGGCGGGCAGCCCATCGGCCGCGCCGATGCGCCAGGCCTCGGGCCGCACCGCGACCTTCACCGGGCCAGGTGCCAGCGCGCGCGGCGGCACCAGGGCGAGCGGGCCCAAGCGCACGCGGCCATCGGCTTCGACCTCGGCGGCGAAGACCATGGCCTCGCCCATGAAGCCGGCCACGAATTCGCTCTCGGGCTGGTTGTAGAGCGTCTGGGGCGTGCCGCGCTGGGCAATCACGCCATGGTCCATCACGATGATCTGGTCGCTCACCGCCAGCGCCTCGCCCTGGTCGTGCGTGACGTAGGCCACCGTGAGCTGCAGGCGCTGCTGGATGGCGCGGATCTCCTCGCGCATCTCGCGGCGCAGGCGTGCGTCCAGGTTGGACAGCGGCTCGTCGAAGAGCAGCACCGCCGGCTCCAGCACCAGCGCGCGCGCCAGGGCCACGCGCTGCTGCTGGCCGCCGGACAGCTCGCTGGGCAGGCGTTCGTCGAAACCCACCAGCCCGACGCCGCGCAGCGCCTCGCGGGCGCGCGTGGCCGCTTCGGCCTTGGCGACCCGACTCATGCGCAGGCCGTAGGCCACGTTCTCGATGACGTTCATGTGCGGAAAGAGCGCGTAGCTCTGGAACATCATCGACACGTTGCGCTCGGCCGGACCGAGCGTGGTGACGTCGCGCCCGCCCATGAGGATCTGGCCCGAGGTGGGCGACTCCAGCCCCGCAATCATGCGCAGCGTGGTGGTCTTGCCGCAGCCCGAGGGGCCGAGGATGGTGGTCAGCGTGCCCTTGGGCACCTCGAAGCTGATGCCCTTGACCGCCAGCGGCGCATTGGCGTCGCTGCCGTAGCGCTTGGTGACGTTGCGAAATTCGATGCCGTCGCTCATCTGTGCGTGTTCCGTGTTTCTCTTGCGCGCTTCATGCGGCGACAGGTTGGGCTACCTTGCGGCGCCCCAGACGGCGCTCGCCGACCAGCAGCTGGATCAGCGCGATGGCCAGCGACATCAGCACGATCAGCACCGTGCAGTACGCCAGCGCCACGCCGTAGTCGCCGTTGCCCACGCGGCCGATGATGTAGGTGGTGGCCAGCTCGTTCTCGGCCGTGACCAGGAAGATCACCGCGCTCACCGTGGTCATGGCCCGCACGAAGCTGTAGACCAGCGCGGCCACCAGCGCCGGCTTGAGCAGCGGCAGCACCACGTGCAGCAGCGTCTGCGCGGTGGAGGCGCGCAGCATCAGCGAGGCCTCGTCCAGCGAGCGGTCGAGCTGCTTGAAGGCGGCCGTGCCCGCCCGCACGCCCACCGGCAGGTTGCGGAACATGAAGCACAGCACGATGACCAGGCCCGTGCCCGTGAGCTCCAGCGGCGGCACGTTGAAGGCCAGGATGTAGCTCACGCCCAGCACCGTGCCGGGAATCGCGAAGGCCAGCAACGCGGCGAACTCGAAGGCACCCTGGCCCTTGAACTCGTTGCGCGCCAGCAGCCAGGCGATCAGCAGGCCCAGCGCCGCGGTCAGCGGCGCCGACAGGCCCGCCAGCTTGAGCGTGGTCCACAGCGAATTCCAGGCCGTGCCAGCCCACACCAGCCCGAACTGGCCCCACTCCAGCGAGAAGGCGGTGCGGAAGTGCTGCAGCGTCAGCGTGTAGTCGCGTCCCCAGGTCTGCACGAAGCCGCCCGCGAAGGCGAACAGGTACACCACCACGGTGAAGCCGATCCACGGCAGCGCCACGCACTGCACCGTGCGCAGCACGCCCGTGGGCAGGGGCATGGGCACGCCGGCATCGCCCTTGCCGCTGACGGTGGTGAAGTTCTGCCGGCCCAGCAGGCCACGCTGCACTGCGAACACCAGCAGCGCGAAGAGGGTCAGCACCCAGGCCAGCGAGGCGGCCCGGCCCTGGTCGTACTGCGCGCCCACGATGGCGAAGAAGATGTCGGTGGAGAGCACCGAATACTGGCCGCCCACCACCACGGGGTTGCCGAAGTCCGCGATGCTCTCGATGAAGCCCACCAGGAAGGCATTGGCCAGCCCCGGCTTGAGCAGCGGCAGCGTCACGGTGCGGAAGGTGTGCCAGCGGTCGGCCCGCAGCATCAGCGCCGCCTCTTCCAGGCTGGGCGCGATGCCCTGCACCACGCCGCGCATGATCATGAAGGCGATGGGCGTGAAGGCGAAGAGCTGCGCCGTGAGGATGCCCGGCAGGCCGTAGAACCAGCGCGTGGCCGGAATGCCGAACCACGTTTCCAGCGCCTGGTTGACCACACCCGCGCGGCCGAACAGCAGGATCAGGCCCAGGCCCACCACGAAGGGCGGCGTGATGATGGGCAGCAACGCCACCACCTTGAGCGGCCCCTGCCAGCGGCGCGCGCCACGCTCGGCCATCAGCGCGATCAGCGTGCCGAGGAAGGTGGTGCCAGCGGCCGTCAGCAGGGCCAGCAACAGCGTGTTCCAGGCCACGCCGCAGCTCGTGCCGCCGGCGACGCAGCCCAGGCCCCAGATGCGCTCGGTGAACACCCGCGCGCCGAAGGCGGCGAGCGAGGCATGTCCGTCCTCGTCGAAGAAGGCCGCGGACAGTGCCTTGCCCACGGGCCAGCCGATGAACATGAGCAGCACCAGCCCGCAGCCCACCACAGCCGCGGAGACGAACAGGTCGCCGCGGAAGAAGCCCAGGCGCGCAAGCCCGAATGCGGCCAGCACGACCAGCATGGAAAAGACGACGATGCCGCCGATGCCGATGCCGAACTGGTTGACCTGCAGTTCGCCGAACAGCGTGTTGAGTGCGGCGAAGCTCCAGCCGCGTGCGCCGATGGCCAGGCCCGACACGGCCAGCGCCAGCGCACCGAGGCCACCACCCGCCAGCCACCAGCGGCCCTGGGCGCGGCCGGGTGCGCGGCTTGCGCCCACCATGCACAGCACCAGCCCGCTCAGGCCCGCGAAGAGCCAGGGCCGCCCCTGCTTCGCAGCCTGGATCAGGCCGTTGGCCGCATCGCCTTCACGCCAGATGCCGGGCAGCGCCTGCCACCAGCTGGTGTCCTGGATCGCATACCAGGGCAGCAGCCCATAGGCGACGAGCCCGATCGCGATGCACGACCAGGCCGCCGCGTTCGAACGGGGCGCGCGCACTCAGCGGGGCAGCGAGTTGACTTCTTTTTCCCAGCGGGCGATCAGGCGTCGCCGCTCGGCGCTGGCGCCGTAGGTCTTGTAGTCGTAGTTGATCAGCTTGATCTTCTTGAAGTCAGGCACGTTCGGATCGACCACCGTGGCCTTGTTCGATGGCAGCTGGTACTGCTTGGACGCCGCACCGAAGGCCTGCGCCTGGGGGGTCAGCGCCCATTCGTAGAACTTCTTGGCCTGCTCCAGATTGCGGGCGCCCTTGACGATGCTCATGGATCCGATCTCGGCGCCGGTGCCTTCGGACGGCGTCACCGTCTCGACCGGAAAGCCCTGCATCTTCTCCTGCGGCGCGTCGTGCACGAAGCTGATCGACACCGCGGTCTCGCCGCGCGCCACCGCCTTGATCGGCGCCGTGCCGGAACGGGTGTAGGCCGAGACATTCTTGTGCAGGCCCTTGAGGTATTCGAAGGCCTTGTCCTCGCCCATCAGCTGCACCAGCGTGGCGATCATGGTGTAGGCCGTGCCGCTCGACGCGGGGTTGGCCACCTGGATGTCGCCCTTGTATTCGGGCTTGAGCAGGTCGGCCCAGCTGCGCGGCACCGGCAGCTTCTTCTTGGCCAGCAGCTCGGTGTTGTAGCCGAAGCCCAGCGGGCCGGAGTAGATGCCCACCGTGCGGTAGCCCGATTGCTGGGCCTGCTGCTGCGCCCACGGGTACAGCTGCGTGAGCGTCGGCGACTTGTACTCCAGCGTGAGGTTCTGCTCGGCCGCCTGCAGGTGGGGATCGCCCGTACCGCCGAACCAGACGTCGGTCTTGGGGTTGTCGCGTTCGGCGATCAGCTGGGCCAGGGCCTCGCCCGAGCCCTTGAGGGCCAGGTTGATCTTGACGCCGGTGGTGCGCGCATAGACGGTGGCGATCATGTTGCACCAGTCGGCCTGCACCGAGCAGATGACGTTGACCTGCTGGGCGCTCGCGGCCGAGGCGGCGGTGGCGAGGGCGGCGGCCAACAAGGCGCGGCGGAAGGTCTGTTGTTGTCGGGGCATCTTGATTCCGGAAAGAGAGGGGCCCGGCGTCGCCGGACCGGGGTGCCGACCTTACGTCCCGGGCCTGCCGCCGTCATCGGTGGAACTACCGCTGGTGCAGCGCTCCTCTCTCAGCCGGTCAGATGCGTCCCTCTTCCACCGCGTGACATGCGACGCGCACGCCGCCAATGGACAGCAGCGCCGGCCGCTCGGCCGAGCAGCGCGCATTGGCATGCGGGCAGCGCGGATGGAAGGCGCAGCCCGTGGGCGGGTTGAGCGGGTTGGGCACCTCGCCCTGCACGGGGGTGCGCGCACGGCCGGTGGCATGCATCTGCGGAATCGCGTCCAGCAGCATGCGCGTGTAGGGATGGCGCGGCTGCGCGAAGAGCTGCGCCTTGTCGGCCAGTTCCACCAGCCGGCCCAGGTACATCACACCCACCTGGTCGCTCACATGCCGAACCACGGCCAGGTTGTGCGAGATGAACAGGTAGGTCAGGCCGCGCTCGCGCTGCAGGTCCTTCATGATGTTGAGCACCTGCGCCTGCACGCTCACGTCCAGGGCCGAGGTGGGCTCGTCGCAGACCAGGAACTCGGGCGCCGTGGCCAGGGCCCGCGCGATGGAGATGCGCTGGCGCTGCCCGCCCGAGAACTGGTGCGGGTACTTGGTCATGTCCAGCGGCGACAGGCCGACCGAGCGCAGCAGCTCGCCCACGCGCTCGCGCACCGCCGCCTTCTCGCGCAGGATGCCGTGCTCGCGCAGCGGCTCGGCAATGATGTCCTCCACCACCCAGCGCGGATTGAGGCTGGCGTACGGGTCCTGGAAGATCATCTGGATGCGCCGGCGCAACTGCCGGCCGGCGGCGGTGCGGTAGGCCGCGTGCGCGTCCTGGCCGTCGAAGCGCATGCCGCCGCGCGTGGGCTCGTACAGGCCCACCAGCAGGCGGGCGACGGTGCTCTTGCCGCAGCCCGATTCACCCACCAGCGCCAGCGTCTTGCCGCGCTCGATCTCGAAGCTCACGCCGTCGACGGCATGCAGCAGGGTGCGGGGCTTGCGCTCCAGCACGCGGTTGAGCCAGGGGGCCGACACATCGAAGGTGCGGGCCAGGTCATGGGCGACGACCAGCGGCGCCGTGTCGGCGGCCGCGTCGGCTTTTGCGGAAGGCACGAACGCGGCACTCATTCGTCGATCCCCTGGACAGGCGTGGCGGCGTCGGGCGTGGCCCGCTCGCCCTGCGCCACGGCGGCCGCATGCTCGGCGGCCAGTCGGGCGTGGCCGCGGTGCGGATCGGCCCCGTCGTGCAGCCAGCAGGCGGCACGCGTGGCGCCAGCGGGCATCAGCTCGGGCCGCTCCTGAAGGCAGCGGTCGAACACGCGCGGGCAGCGCGGGTTGTAGGCGCAGCCCTTGGGAATGGCATTGAGACGCGGCATGGCGCCGTCGATCTGGTTCAGGCGCTCGCGGTCGCTATCCATCTCGGGAATCGACGCCATCAGGCCGCCCGTGTAGGGATGGGCCGGCTGGTGGATCACCTCGTGCACCGGCCCGATCTCCGCGATGCGGCCCGCGTACATCACGGCCACGCGGTCGCAGGTCTCGGCGATCACGCCCATGTCGTGGGTGATCAGCATGACGGCCGCGCCCCGCTCGCGGCACAGGCGCTTGAGCAACTGGATGATCTGCGCCTGGATCGACACGTCGAGCGCCGTGGTGGGCTCGTCGGCCACGATCAGCTGCGGCTCGGCCGCCAGCGCCAGGGCGATCACCACGCGCTGGCGCATGCCGCCGGAGAACTGGTGCGGATAGTGGTCGATGCGCTGCTCGGCGGCCGGGATGCCCGTGTCCTGCAGCAGCGCGATGGCGCGGCGCTTGGCCTCGGACTCGGTCACGGGCAGGTGCGCGCGGATGGTTTCCACCAACTGCCGGCCCACGGTGTAGAGCGGGTTCAGCGAGGTGAGCGGGTCCTGGAAGATCGCGCCGATCTTGCGGCCGCGGATGTGGCGCATCGGCTCGTAGCCGAGGTTGTCGATGCGCTGGCCCTGCAGCAGGATCTGTCCGCTGGCCACGCGCCCCGGTGGCTCCAGCAGGCCGATGATGGCCGCGCCCGTGAGCGACTTGCCCGCGCCCGACTCGCCCACTACGCCCAGGATCTCGCCCGGCGCGATGTCGAAGGAGATGTCGTCCAGCGCCCGCAGCGTGCCACGGCGGCCGGGGAATTCGACGACGAGGTTCTTGACCTGAAGAAGGCTCATGGCGGTACGTCCTTCTTTCACCGCAGTCGCGGATTCAAAGCATCGCGCAGCCAGTCGCCCAGCAGGTTCACCGACAGCGCGATCAGCACCAGCATGGCGCCAGGGAAGACGGTGATCCACCACTCGCCCGAGAAGAGGTAGTCGTTGCCCACGCGGATGAGCGTGCCCAGCGAGGGCGAGGTGGGCGGCACGCCCACGCCCAGAAAGCTGAGCGTGGCCTCGGTGATGATGGCCGTGGCCACCTGGATGGTGGCCAGCACCAGCACCGGCCCCGTCACGTTGGGCAGCACATGGCGCAGCATGATGCGCAGCGGCGCCACGCCGGTGACGCGCGCCGCCTGCACGTACTCCTTGCTGCGCTCCACCAGCGTGGAGCCGCGCACCGTGCGCGCGTACTGCACCCAGCCGGTGAGCGAGATCGAGATGATCAGCACGCCGAAGGCCAGCGACTCGTGCGCATTGGGGAAGAGCGCCCGGCCCACACCCGCGATCAGCAGCGCCACCAGGATGGGCGGAAAGGACAGCATCACGTCGCACAGCCGCATGAGGAATGCATCGAGCCAGCCGCCCAGGAAGCCGGCCAGCAGGCCCAGCAGCACGCCCACCACCACCGAGAGGATGACGGAGACGACGCCCACCACCAGCGAGATGCGGGCGCCGTAGATCAGCGCCGAGAGGATGTCGCGCCCCTGGTCGTCGGTGCCCAGCAGGTACTTGCTGCTGCCGCCCTCGCTCCAGGCCGGTGGCAGCCGCGCGTCGCCCAGCTCCAGCGAAGCAAGATCGAAGGGGTTGTGCGGCGCCACCCAGCCGGCGAACACCGAGCAGAAGATGCAGACGAAGGCGATGACCGCCGCCGCCACCGCCACGGGCGAGGTCCTGAAGCTGTGGCCGACATCGCTGTCGAACCAACGGAGGAGCGTGTTCTTCATCGAGGGAAAGTTTCTGGGCGCCGTGCGACGAGGCGCCCGGGGCCATGCAAAGCGAAGGGCATGCCGCCGGGCCGCCGTCTTGCGCGGCCGGGGCGGTGCCGGCGTGGGACTCAGCCGATGGCGGCCCTCACGCCCGGACGATCACTTGATGCTGATCCACTTGAAGGGCATGAAGTTGTCGGCGCGCTGGGTCAGCGACACCTTCTTGCTCACGCCCCAGGCCAGCGACTGCTGGTGCAGCGGCAGGTGGCCGATGTCGTCGGTGTGGATCTTGAAGGCCGCTTCGATCAGGCCCTGCCGCTTGGCCTTGTCGGTCTCGGACTTGATCTGGCCGATCAGTTCGTCGAGCTTGGGATTGCAGTAGGCGCCCAGGTTGAACTGGCCGCTGCCGTCCTTGTCGTTGGGGCAGCGCATCAGCGCGTCCAGCGCGTTGTGCGAATCGTAGGTGGTGGGCGTCCAGCCCAGCAGGTAGAAGCTGGTGTCGCGGCGCAGGATCTTGGGGAAGTAGGTGCCCTTGGTCTCGGCCGCCAGGTTGATCTTGACGCCGATGCGCGCGAGGTTGGCCGCCACGGCCTGGCAGACCTGCGCGTCGTTGACGTAGCGGTCGTTCGGGCAGTTCATGGTGACCTCGAAGCCACTGGGGTAGCCGGCGTCGGCCAGCAGCTTCTTGGCCGCCTCGGCGTCGTAAGGCAGGCGCTTGTCCTGGGCCTCGGTCCAGCCGTTGATGCCGGGGCCGACCATCAGCGCCGTGGGCCGCGAGGCGCCACGCATCACCGTCTTCTGGATGCCGTTGATGTCGATGGCCTGGTAGAAGGCCTGGCGCACGCGCTTGTCCTTGAAGGGGTTCTTGCCCTTCACGTTGGAGTACAGCAGTTCGTCGCGCTTCTGGTCCATGCCCAGGAAGATGGTGCGCAGCTCGGGGCCGACCACCACGCGCGCACTGGGGCTCGCATTGATGCGTGCGATGTCCTGCACGGGCACCGGCTCCATCACATCCACCTCTCCCGAGACCAGCGCCGCGACGCGCGTGGCGGGGTTGGCGATGGGCGTGAAGATCACCTCCTGCGCATTGCCTTCGATCTTGCCCCAGTAGTTCATGTTGCGCACGAACACCGTGCGGACGTTGGGCTGGCGCTCGCGCACGCGGAAGGGGCCGGTGCCGTTGGCCTTGAAGGAGGCCGTGTTCTCGATGCCCTTTCGTCGGTCCACCGGCTTCTCGGCCTTGTTCTCCTCGCACCACTTCTTGCTCATGATGGCGAGGTCGGACAACACGTCCGGCAGGATCGGGAAGGGGCCCTTCGTGACGATGTCCACGGCATGGTCGTTGACCTTGCGCACTTCCTGGATGTCGTTGACCTTGGCCTTCACATCGGAGCCGTCGCCGCCCGCACGGGCGATGCTGAAGATCACGTCGTCGGCCGTGAAGGGCGTGCCGTCATGAAAGGTCACGCCCTTGCGCAACTCGAAGCGCCAGGTGTCGGGCGCGGTCTGCTTCCAGGACGTGGCCAGGGCCGGCGCCAGGCTCAGGTCCTTGTTGCGGTCGGTCAGGCCCTCGTAGACGTTCAGGTCCACCGACAGCTGAAGCGATTCATTGAGCGAATGCGGGTCCAGCGACAGCGCGTCGCCCTGGTTGGCGATGCGCACCGTCTGGGCGCTGGCGATCAGGCTGGCCGCGGCCAGCACGGCCGCGACGGCGGCTTTTTTCTTGAAGCTCATGGAATCACTCCTCGGGTTGGTCAAGGCTCGGGACGATCGGTCATGGGGCCGCGGTGGCGGCCCTGTCTTGTGAGGCCGCGCGGGTTGCGACGGCCTCGGTACCCCGGACGGCTTCACCGGCCAGGGGCATACCCTGCTCCACCAGGCCCGCATGCAGCGCGGCGCCCAGAGGCAGGATGTCATCGTTGAAGTCGTAGCGGCTGTTGTGCAGGAAGGCGCCGCCGCGGGCGTCCTGGCCGAGGCGCAGATAGGCACCGGCCTTCTTCTGCAGCATGAAGGAGAAGTCCTCGGCGCCCATGCTGGGCTCGAGGTGGCGGTCGACATTGCCCTCGCCCACGATGGCGGCGGCCACGTCGGCAGCAAACTGGGCTTCGGGCGCGGTGTTGATGGTGGCCGGATAGATGCGCTCGTAGCTCACCTCGGCCGTGGCGCCGAAGGCGGCGGCCACCTGGGTGCACAGCTCGCGCAGGCGTTGCTCGACCTGCACCTGCACGCGCGAGTTGAAGGTGCGCACCGTGCCCACCAGCGTGGCGGTGCCGGGGATGACGCTGAAGGCGTCGAGGTCGCCCGCCTGAACCGCGCACAGGCTGACCACGGCTGCGTCGATGGGCCGAACGTTGCGCGAGGCGATGGTCTGCGCCGCCGTGATGATGTGTGCGGCCACCACCACCGGATCAACCGTCAGGTAGGCATGCGCACCATGGCCGCCCTTGCCCGTGATGCGGATGCTGATGCGGTCGGCCGCCGCCATCATGGCTCCGCGGTTGATGCCGATGGTGCCTGCGGGCAGCGCCGGCCAGTTGTGCATGGCGTAGACGGCATCGACGGGGAAGCGGTCGAACAGGCCGTCTTCGATCATCACGCGGGCGCCGGCGAAGCCCTCTTCGCCGGGCTGGAAGATCAGCACCGCGGTGCCGTCGAAGTTGCGCGTCTCGGCCAGGTAGCGGGCTGCGCCCACCAGCATGGCCGTGTGGCCGTCATGGCCGCAACCGTGCATCAGGCCCGACTTGGCCGAGCACCAGGGCAGGTCGTTGTCTTCCTTGATCGGCAGCGCGTCCATGTCGGCGCGCAGGCCGATCATGCGGCCGCTGGCGATGGAGCGGCCACGGATGATGCCGACGACGCCGGTCTTGCCGATACCGGTGTGGATCTCGTCCACGCCGCAGGCCTGCAGTGCAGCCTTGACCCGCCCCGAGGTGTAGACCTCCTCGAAGCCAAGCTCGGGGTTCGCATGCAGGTCGCGCCGGAAGGCGGTGAGTTCGGGATGGAAGCGGGCGATGTGCTCGAAGGCCCGGCCGTTCGCGTACAGGCGTTGTGTGTTCATGGCTGAAGGATCGCGGCGCGGCAAAAGGGTTCGCGCGGGCCCATCAGTGGCCGCCCGCCTTGCCCACGCGCAGCCGCGGATCGACGGCGAAGTACAGCAGGTCCACGACCAGGTTGATCACGACGAAGATCAACGCGATAAGGCACAGGTACGCCGCCATCACCGGGATGTCGGCGAAGGTCACGGCCTGGATGAAGAGCAGGCCCATGCCGGGCCACTGGAAGACGGTCTCGGTGATGATGGCGAAGGCGATCAGGCCGCCCAGTTGCAGCCCGGTGATGGTCATCACCGGCACCAGCGTGTTCTTGAGCGCGTGGCCGAAATGGATGGCGCGATTCGAAAGGCCCCGCGCCCGCGCGAACTTGATGTAGTCGGTGCGCAGCACCTCGAGCATCTCGGCGCGCACCAGCCGCATGATCAGCGTCAGCTGGAAGATCGCCAGCGTCACGGCCGGCAGCACCAGGTGGTGCCAGCCGTCGAGCGTGAGCAGGCCCGTCCGCCACCAGCCGATCTGCACCACGTCGCCTCGTCCGAAGCTGGGGAACCAGCCCAGGTGCACCGCAAACACCAGGATGAGCAGGATGCCGATCAGGAAGGTGGGCAGCGAGACGCCCAACAGAGACAGCGTCATGAACATCTGGCTCATGAAGCTGCCGCGGCGCAGTGCCGCATACACGCCCATCGGAATGCCCAGCAGCAACGCGAGTCCTGCTGCAACCAGCGCCAGTTCCAATGTGGCAGGAAAGCGCTCGGCGATGAGGCCGGACACCTTGGCACCCTGGCGCAGGCTAAGGCCGAACTCGCCCTGGGCCGCGTTGATCAGGAAGTGCCAGTACTGCACGAAGAAGGGCTGGTCGAGGCCGAGTGCCGAACGCAACTCGCGGATCTGATCGGGCGTCGCATCCTGCCCCAGGAGGAAGACCACTGGATCGCCCACATACTGAAAGAGCAGGAAGGCGATGAAGGCCACCGCCACCATGACGATGACGGCCTGGATGAGGCGGCGCAGGACGAAGGCGAGCATGCGTGGGGAAATTCCTCGAAGCAGGATGCAGAGCAAAGGACATGCCCAGACCGCATCCCGGCCGCAGGGAGCATAAGACCAAACACCGCGCCCAGCGCCCTGTTTTGGTTCATGGAAAGCACTAGGGCGCGCAGCGCCGACCGGGGGCGACCAGCGCGTCGGCAGTGCGCCGCAACACCCCTTGAGATCGGCACTCCAGTCAAAACAGTGAAGGCCCGCGGCCATGAAAAAAGCCACCCGGCTTGCACCGGGTGGCTTTGTCGAACTTGGTCGTCAGCTGGCTTTCGCCAGCATCGGATTAGAACGAGTGGCGGATACCGAAGTCGTAGCCCACCGAGTTCTTCGGCAGGTACGTGCCCGTGCCGAAGGCGTTGGTGAAGGTGGCAACGTACGGAGCCGTGATGTTGCCCGAACCAGCGCTGTAGTCGGCGCCGTTCTTGTTCTTGATGTAGGCCACGGTGGCGTACAGGGCGGTGCGCTTGCTCAGGTTGTGAACATAGCCCAGAGCCAGCTGGTCAGCCTTCGGAGCGTTGTACGTGAAGAAGGGGTTCGTCAGGTACACCAGGGGGCTCTGGTCGACCTTGGTCTTCACGTGGCCGTAGGAAGCCTTGATCTGACCAGCGCCGACCGGCACGGTCACGCCCAGCAGGTAGCCGTCGAGCTTCGTGTCGGGGTTGAACAGGGGCTGGTTGCCGCCCGAGTAGTCAACGGTGCCCTTGACGTTCACGTACTGAGCGAACAGCTTGGCGACGCCGAAGTCGTAGCTGCCGCCGACGTTGAAGTTCTTCGACAGGTTGTTGGTGCCAACTGCGAAGTTCGACGTGTTGATCTGCTCGCCGTAGGCAACAGCAACGTCCAGGGGACCGTTGGCGTAGCCGAAGCGACCACCCCAGTAACGGCCACCGCGGCTGTTGTTGTTGGCGCTGGCTTGCAGGAAGTTGTCGTACTTCGTCTGCTCGCTGAAGCTATACATCGCCTGGCCATAGAAACCACCCAGGTTCGGGGGCAGGAAGTAGCCGACGCTGTTGTTGGCGCGAACGTTCGACGTTTCGATGCCAGGCAGGGCGGTGCTGCCGCTGATAGCGCGCTGCACCAGGGCGGTGCCGGCGCCGTTCGTGCCGAACGGATCGAACACGGTCAGGTTCCAGAACGTCGGCTTGTAGTCACGACCCAGACGCACTTCACCGAAGGGGCCCGACAGGCTCACGGTGGAACGGCGCTGGAAGTTGAAGCCGCTGGCGGTGCCGTCGTCGTTCGACAGCGCGCCTTCCAGCCAGAAGCTGGCAGCCAGACCGCCACCCAGGTCTTCCACACCGCGGAAGCCCAGACGGCTGGAGCTGTTGGCCGAGTTGTTCAGGCCGGTCTTGCTCACCGAGGTCGACTGGGGCAGGAACGCGTAGGCGAACGGGTTGGCCAGCAGAACCGCGGGGTTGGTCACCAGTTCGCTCTTGTTCGACACGCCGCTCACGGAAGCGTCAACGATACCGAACAGGGTCACCGACGATTGGGCCGAGGCCACACCGGCGACAGCCAGGGCAGCCAGAGCAACTAGAGATTTTTTCATTGCAAGTTTCTCCAAGGTTAAACATAGGGCGCCGGTGCGAAGGGTTCACCGCGCTGGCACATGCTGTGCTCCCGCCGGGCCCCGGGCCAACCTCCTTTTGGGAAGTTGTCGCTATTGCACCAGACGCTCGGCGCCACGGCAAAGCAAATTGGGCCAAATCTGGAGAGCGCTCCGCGTTTCGTTGCAGCAGTACAACAAGGTCAGGGTGCACTCCCGCTCGCGCATAGACCACAGAAGTTTCACATAGAGAAAAGCATCGAAACCTTGTTGCAAGCGAGGCGCCCGCGGGATGCGTTCCAATGGCGACATGAGTTCATCTGTCGATGCTTGTATCAGCGCTCTGGATAGCGCGCTGCGCACGATTTGGGGTAGCCCACGCGCCAGCATGCCATCACCCGCCCGAGCCGTAGCGGGTTCCGAAGCACGGTTGTCCGCCGCCGAACGCACAGAGGCTGGCGCGCTGATGCGCGTCAATCACGTGGGCGAGGTATGCGCACAGGCGCTCTACAGTGCGCAGGCGGTGACTACCGCCGACCCGTTACTGAAACAGGAGTTGCTGCGCGCGGCACAGGAGGAAACGGATCACCTCAGCTGGACGCGCGAGCGCCTCGACAAGCTCGGTGCTCGACCTTCACTGCTGAATCCACTCTGGTACAGCGGCGCCTTCGCACTGGGGCTGATTGCTGGTCGTTTGGGTGACAGATGGAGTCTGGGCTTCGTCCAGGAGACGGAAAGGCAGGTCGAGGCGCATCTGGACGGCCATCTCAGTCGTCTGCCCGCCGGCGATGTCGCCTCCCGCGCGGTAGTCGCCCGCATGAAGGCGGACGAAGCCGCTCACGCCGCCTGGGCAGAAGAGGCGGGCGGGCTGCCACTGCCCGCCCCGGCAAAGGCGCTCATGCGCGCGGCCGCGCGTGTCATGACCACCGTCGCCCATCGAATCTGATCACGCCATGCGCCTCACCGACCGGTAGCGCGGCGGGCGCCCAGTGAACGCGATATCTCAGGCCGAGGCGGCTCGAGCGCTGTCCACGAGTTCATAGCTCGTGGTGATCTGCGCTGTCTTGGCCAGCATGATGCTGGCTGAACAGTAAGTTTCGTGACTCAGCGAGATCGCCCGCTCGACGGCCGCCTCCGGAATCGCACGGCCGGTCACCGTGAAGTGCATATGGATCCTGGTGAAGACCTTGGGATCCTTTTCCGCGCGTTCGCTGGTGAGGCGCACGCTGCAGCCTTCCACCTGATGACGTCCGCGGCGAAGGATCATGACGACGTCGTAGGCGGTGCATCCCCCAGTTCCCGCCAGGACGGTCTCCATCGGCCGCGGGGCGAGGTTCTGCCCCCCGTTCTCAGGCCGTGCAGCGT
The DNA here is from genome assembly GCF_003350475.1 of Pseudacidovorax intermedius. Taxonomy (GTDB): domain Bacteria; phylum Pseudomonadota; class Gammaproteobacteria; order Burkholderiales; family Burkholderiaceae_C; genus Xenophilus; species Xenophilus intermedius. The sequence goes on along the minus strand of NZ_QQAV01000002.1, from coordinate 59,638 downwards.
CCGGCGCGCCGTCCATGGTCAAGATGTGACCGCTGCCCGTCTCAGCAACAAAGCCCATGGATGAGCGCGTCCCGGCGTGGCCGGTCCAACTGACTGTGCATTCCATCTGTAAGACTTCCTGACCCGCCTCCGTGAACTGCTTCACCGCATGACGGGCATCTGTAGAAATGTTGCGCTTCCGCATCACCCACTTGTTGCGATGCAGCATTGCTTTGCTATACTTTAGCCCAACGCATACCTCAGGGTATGCCCCAGTTGTCTCCTCCACCCTCCCAATTGGTGGATTTGGCCCCGAGTCGCAAGACTCGGGGCTTTTTTCTTTGGCTTGTGGGTTCGTGCGAGCAGCGGCCACTCTAGAAGATCGTGGGCAACCCTAGCTGCTCTGGCTGCCCTGGCTGTCGCCGGTGTGGCCTCGGCCCAATCGTCGGTTGAGCTGTTCGGCATCGTGGATGCCTCGATCAGCAGTGTTTCCAACAAAAGTGAACTGGCTCAAGACCCGCTGACGGTGCTGGCCAACCCTCTGGCTTACGCATTGCTGCCCAGCACGGCAAAGGCCAGCAAGACCGGCCTAAACAACTCGGCCAACAGTTCCAGCCGCCTGGGCTTCCGCGGCAAGGAAGATCTGGGGGGCGGACTTGCAGCCAGCTTCTGGCTGGAAGGTGCGCTGTCGAACGACGACGGTACCGCCAGCGGCCTCAGTTTCCAGCGTCGCTCAACCGTGAGCCTGTCGGGCCCCTTCGGTGAAGTGCGCCTGGGCCGTGACTACAAGCCCACGTTCTGGAATCTGACCGTGTTCGATCCGTTCGGCACGAACGGCGCGGGCTCGGCACTGGTGCAGCGCGCCGCCGGCGCCTTCGAAGCCAACAACGTGCGCAGCAACAACTCGATCGGCTACTTCCTGCCCGGCAATCTGGGAGGCTTCTACGGTCAACTGCAGTACGCATTCCATGAGCAAGGCAAGTACGACAGTGCCATCCAAAGCAGCCTGAACGACAACAGCCGGGGCGGCCGGTACTGGGGCGGCCGCTTCGGCTATGCCAACGGCCCCGTGGATGTCGCCCTATCCTACGGTGAACAGAACGCCAAATCGTCGTACGCCCTAGGAGCCGACGCATTGGTCAAGAACTTCAGCTTGGCTGGCAGCTACGACTTCGGCGCCGCCAAGCTGTTTGCCCAGTACCAGAACACCAAGAGCGTGATCGACTACTCCGAGAACGCGCCCCTGTTCAATCCTGCGACCAAGTTGGATGGCTATCTGCTGGGCGTGACCGTTCCGGTCGGCGCAGGCGTGATCAAAGCCTCCTATGGCAACGTGAAGATCAAGACGGACCAAAACCCGCTCTCCACCTTCAGCTACAGCCCCCCCAAGGCTGATCAACTGGCTGTCGGTTACGTTCACAACCTGAGCAAGCGCACCGCCCTGTACGCCACCGTGGCTTACATCAAGAACAAGAACGGCGCCAACTTCAGTGCAGGCTCAAACAGCATCACGGCTCCGACCGTGGTGTCGATCACGAATGGCACCGCCGTCGGAGGCTATACGCCGAAGACCTCGGTCGGCTACGACCTGGGTATTCGTCACTCCTTCTGATGCAAGCTGGCGTGAGCCAGTTGTCGAAGACTCTTGAAAGCCACCCAGCCAGAGCCGGGTGGCTTTTCGCGCTAGTTGCGCTGCTGCGCTCCCTAATCCCCGCGGCCACGCCGGCTCTGCAGCAGCCCCACATTCATTTCCCCACTCAGGATCGACGCATAGAAGCGCTCGATCATGTTGACGCTGGTCCGCGCGTTGCGGGCCAACGTGAGCATGTCAATCCCCTGACCGTAGAGCAGACGCAGGGTGATCGCCGTGTGGCGAAGGCAATACAGCGTTCGCTTCTGCCCAAGCGGGCCGGTCTCGAGGCCGGCCTCCTGGAGCACCCATTTGAAGAAGAAGTTGAGGACCGCGAGCGCGTGCTCTCGATTCTTCAATTCAGGGAAGAAGAGGTAGTCATCGGGCGCCACCTCGCCTCTCGCGCGACGGTAGCTGCGGAGCACCTCATAGACCTGAACGGCAGGCCGAAGACTCACCATCGGCTGGCTGTGCCGCTTGGTCTCGGGCAACCGCATGCGCAGGTACACATGCTTGCCACGCACGACGTCGATGTGGCGATGCCTCACGCTCTTGATGTCACTGGGGCGCACGAAGGTGTTCACCATCCACCGGATCAGCCACGGCAACTCCCGGGGCATGTAGAGCAACTCGCGCGCAATCCAGAAGCGCTCGCCGGGCTGCAGCGTCTCGAGGACGGGATGGGGTTGACCTACCAACCGCCTCGCGGTGGCAACCAGGCGCCGGTACTCCGCCACGCTGAAGCTGCCACGCGGCTGGCTGCGGATCTTGACCTTGGGCAGCCGCGGCATCTCATCGAGCACGCCAATCAGCACGCCATGCATCAAGGTCTTGCGCAGCAGGACCATGTACTGCGCGATCGTCGTGCTGGTGAAGTCCTGCTCCCCCAGGCGATCGATCAACTCCTGCGCGGCCACCCCATCCACGTCGCGCGCCAGCCGGTCACCCAGCAAGGGCAGCAGGTGGGCATCCATGCGGTTGCTCATGATCTGCCAGCTCCCCCACGCAATCTCCTTGCGCTGCACGCGAGCACGCTCCGCCTGCAGCAAGCCCATCGCGAGGTCTCTGACAAAAACGTCTGACGACTCTTTCTTAATTGTTAAGAGCTTGGGGGGCACGGGGTCCCCGGGATGTACTCGCCCCGAAAAAGCGGAATCGTTGGCCGCTTGCACTGCTGTTAAGCGGAAGATGACATTCGTGTCCATACCGCTTCCTGGGTGCAAAACGAGTGCCGCGTATCATCAAACGCTGTTCTCATTGGTCCTCCCCTTCGCCATGCCAACCAGCCAGGGACCGGCGCTGACGCCCGCCGACTATCTCAAAAAAATTCTGACCGCTCGCGTGTATGACGTGGCCATCGAATCGGCGCTGGAACCTGCGCGCGCATTGAGTGAAAGAGTTGGCAATACGGTGTTGCTCAAGCGTGAAGACCAGCAACCTGTCTTCAGCTTCAAGCTGCGTGGCGCCTACAACAAGATGGCCCATCTGTCGGCGGAGCAACTGGCGCGCGGCGTCATCTGCGCATCCGCAGGCAACCATGCGCAAGGGGTCGCCCTGGGTGCGCGCAAGCTGGACACCCGGGCGGTCATCGTCATGCCGGTCACGACGCCTCAGCTCAAGATCGACGCGGTACGCGGGCTGGGCGGCGAGGTCCACTTGCACGGCGACAGCTATTCCGATGCCTATCAATACGCGTTGACGCTGCAGGAACGAGAAGGCCTCACCTTCGTGCATCCTTTCGACGATCCGGAGGTCATTGCCGGCCAAGGCACGATCGCGATGGAGATCCTTCGCCAGCACCAGGGCCGGCTGGACGCCGTCTTCGTCGCCATCGGCGGCGGCGGGTTGATTTCAGGCGTCGCCAATTACATCAAGGCGGTCAGGCCGGACATCCGCGTGATCGGCGTCCAGATGAACGACTCGGACGCCATGATGCAATCCGTGGCCGCCAAGCATCGCGTCACGCTGCCGGATGTCGGCCTGTTCTCCGACGGCACGGCCGTCAAGCTGGTGGGCGAAGAGACCTTCCGCATCGCCAGTGACCTCGTCGACGAGTTCATCACGGTGGACACCGACGCCGTCTGCGCCGGCATCAAGGACGTCTTCATCGACACGCGCAGCATCGTCGAGCCCGCGGGCGCACTGGCCGTCGCCGCGATCAAGCAGTACGTGCAAACGCACGGAAATCGGGGCGAGACCTATGCCGCCATTTTGTGCGGCGCCAACATGAACTTCGATCGGCTGCGCTTCGTGGCCGAACGCGCAGAGGTGGGCGAGGAGCGCGAAGCGCTGTTCGCCATCACCATCCCCGAGGAGCGTGGCAGCTTCCGGCGCTTTTGCGAACTGGTGGGCCAGTTGCCAGGCGGCCCGCGCAACGTGACGGAGTTCAACTACCGCATCAGCGACGCGCAGCAGGCCCATGTGTTCGTCGGCCTGACGACGCAGCAGCGCGGCGAATCCCCCAGCATTGCCCATCTGTTCCAAAGCCACGGGTTCGGCGCACTCGACCTCACCCACGACGAGTTGGCCAAGGAGCACGTGCGCTACATGGTGGGCGGGCGCAGCGGTCTGGCGAGCGACGAGCGGCTGCTGCGCTTCATCTTTCCGGAGCGGCCCGGCGCGTTGCTGAAGTTCCTGAGCCTGATGAAGCCGAACTGGAACATCAGCCTGTTCCACTACCGCAACCAGGGCGCGGACTATGGGCGCATCCTCGTCGGCCTGCAGGTGCCGGCGGCGGAAGACGGTGTGTTCCAGGCCTTCCTGGACGAACTGGGCTATCCCTTCATCGAAGAGACCGCCAACCCCGCCTATCGCCTCTTCCTCCAGGCCTGAACAACCGCAGGTTCAGATCAAGGCTCGGCCGCCCGCGGCGGCCCATTCACGGCCAGCGGGCGCGACGGCACCATCAAACGAAAGCCGGTGCCACCGGTCGCCGGTCCGATGTGCACCCCCGCGGTATCGATGGACTGCAGCACCAACTGACCGTCGAAGGCCGCACCGGTGCGATAGGAACGCGGCGGCTTGCCATCGACCGCGATGAGCGCGGCGCCACCGCCTTCGCGGTCGGCCGCCACCCCCAGCAGCCTGAATCGGCTGGCCACGTCCGGCGCGACCGGCGCGCTGGCCGCCACCTTCAATGCACCGAAGGCGCGAGCCACCTCCGCGGTCTGCACGCTCAACACCGGCGCAGCCACCGGCGGCGGCAGCATGGACCCGGCGGGCGAGGCGAGCCGCAACCCCCAATAGACAGCGCTCGCAGCGGCGGCCGCCCAGAGCACGGCAGTGATCAAGGCCACGGGCCATCGGGAAGGTACGGGCAACGCACTCGTCATATGCGGGCATTATCATGCGCCGCCCATGACAGCTTCCTACAAACGCAACCGGCAGAGCCATCTCCAGCGCGGCTTCACGCTCATCGAACTGATGGTCGTGCTGGTGATCATCGGCGTGCTCGCCGCCCTGATCGTGCCCAATGTGATCGGCCGCGCGGACGACGCGCGGGTGACCGCCGCCCGCACGGACGTCAACAACCTGATGAACGCGCTCAAGATGTACCGTCTGGACAACCAGCGCTACCCGACGAGCGAACAAGGCCTGCAGGCCCTGGTCACGCGGCCGACCACCGGCCCCGCCGCGCCCAACTGGAAGCCATACGTCGACAAGCTGCCCAACGATCCCTGGGGCCGGCCCTACCAGTACGTGAATCCGGGCATCAAGGGCGAGGTGGATGTGCTTTCGCTCGGCGCCGACGGCCAGCCCGGGGGCGAGGGCAACGATGCCGACATCGGCAGCTGGCAGTAGCCACCTGCGCCGCCACGCCGCCGGCTTCACGCTGATCGAGCTGCTGGTGGTGGTCGCGATCATCGCCTTCGCGACCGCGGGCGTCGGCTTCGCCTTGCGCGACACGGCGCGCGCCAGCCTGGACCGCGAGGCCGAGCGGCTCGTCGCCCTGCTCGAAGCCGGCCGCGCCCAGGCCCGCGCCAGCGGGGCATCGGTGCGCTGGCGTGTCACGCAGCAAGGCTTCGTTTTCGACGGTGTACCGCCCGGCGCCCTTCCCCAGGATTGGCAGATGGCGGGCGTGAGCGCCCAGCCCCTCGATGCGGCCGGCCGCCCGGTGGCGTCGCTGCTGCTGGGACCGGAGCCCATCATCGGTGCGCAGCAGGTGCTGATCCGCGGCGAAGGCCCGCCTGTGCAGGTGCTGCGATTGGCCACCGACGGACTTCGTCCCTTCTCCGTGGTCGATCCGGGGTCGCCATGAAGGCAGGCAGGACCGCTCCGATGCGCTCTTGCCGCTCCGGTGGAGCGGACGCTGCGGCCAGGAGGCCGGCCCTGCCCCGTCACCACGGCTTCACGCTGGTCGAGGTGCTGGTCGCCCTGGCGATCGTCGCCATCGCCCTGGCGGCCGGGGCGCAGGCCACCAACGCGCTCACCCGCAATGCACAGCGCCAGTCCGACATGGTGCTGGCCCAGCTGTGTGCCGAGAACCAGCTGATCCAGCTGCGCCTGTCGCCGCAGATGCCGCCGGTGGGCGAGAGCAGCCAGGGCTGCGAGCAGGCCGGCGTGCAGCTGGATGTGGGGGTGTCCACCACCCCCACCCTCAACCCCAACTTCAACCGCATCGACGTGCAGGTGCGCGATGCGCAGCGCTGGCCGCTGCTGCGTCTGTCCACCGTGATCGGTCGCTACTGATGAGGAGGCACCGCAGGGCCCCCGGGGCCGCCGTCCGCCTGCGCGGCTTCACGCTGGTCGAACTGCTGGTCGCGCTGGCGGCGATGGCCCTGCTGGCACTGATCAGCTGGCGAGGGCTGGACAGCATGGCCCGCGCCCAGTCGCAGCACAGCGCGCGCGACGAAGCCGTGCTGGTGCTGCAGACGGCGCTCGCCCAGTGGGGCGCCGACCTGGACGGCGCCACGAATTTCGGCAACACGCCCGCGCTGGACTGGAACGGCCGCGTGCTGCGCATCACCCGACAGGCCGTCGACGCCCAGGGCAGCCCCGCCGCGCGGGTGATCGCCTGGACGGTCGGCGCCACCGCCGACGGCAGCAGCAGCTGGCTGCGCTGGCAGTCGCCGCCGCTGGCCAGCCGTGCCGACTGGACCCAGGCCTGGGGCACGGCCGCGGCGTGGGCCGAGTCCGCCCTGCCCGGCGCCGACGCGGCCGCCACGCGCGTCCTGCCCGCGGCCAGCTGGAACGTGGGCTACTTCCGCAATGGCGCCTGGAGCGTGGCGGTCCAGGCACAGGCCCTGGGCACGGCCACGCTGCCCGACGGCGTCCGGCTGCAACTGCAGTTGCCACCCGGGCCCGGACTGTCGGGACTGATCACGCGCGACTGGCTGCGCCCCACCTGGGCCGGCGCCAAGACCTCATGACCGTCCCACCCGTCCCCCTTCGGCGGCAGCGAGGCGCCGCCCTGCTCACGGCGCTGATCACCGTCACCCTGGTGGCGACGCTGGCGGCGGCGGCGTTGTGGCGCCAGTGGCGCGCCACCGAGGTGGAAGCCGCCGAACGCTCCCGCCTCCAGGCCTCGCTGGTGCTCGCCGGCGCGCTGGACTGGTCGCGGCTCATCCTGGCCGAGGACGGGCGCACCGGCGGCGCCGACCACCTCGCCGAGCCCTGGGCGGTGCCGCTGGCCGAGGCCAAGCTCACCAGCTTCCTGGCCGCCGACAAGAACGTGGCCAGCGACGCGCTGGAAGGCCTGCCCGATGCCTTCCTGTCGGGCTCGATCACCGACGCGCAGTCGCGGCTGAACCTGCGCAACCTCGTCGATGCCAGCGGCCGGCCGGTGCTGCGCGCCGTGGCCGCCACGCGCAAGCTCTTCGATCTGCTGGACCTGCCGCCGGGCCAGGTGGACACGCTGGTCCAACAGATGCGCCGGGCCCTGCTCGCCGGCGGCGTGACCCAGACCCCATCCTCCGCCACCGGCACGGACGGCACAGCCACAGCCACGGCCAGCGGGACAACGGCCTCGGCAGCCTCCGCCTCTGCCGACGACGCCAGCCCCTCCGAGGGCGCACCGCTCATGCCCCAGCGGGTGGAGCAGCTCGGGTGGCTGGGCCTGCCGGCCGACACCGTGGCGGCCATCGCGCCCTACGTGACGCTGTTGCCGGCGAACACGCCGGTCAACCTCAACACGGCGAGCGCCGAGGTGATCTTCGCCGCCGTCGATCAGATCGACATGGCGGGCGCCCGCAAGCTGGTCGAAGTGCGCCGACGCAAGTTCTTCTCCGACCTGGCCGAGGCATCGCAGCAGCTGAGTTCGGCCACGGACGTGCAGCTCACGCCCGGCCAGGTTGGCATCTCGACCAGCTATTTCGAAGTGCGCGGCCGGCTGCGCATGGACCGCTACTGGGTCGAGGAGGCCTCGCTGCTGCACCGCACGGGCACCACGGTCAGCATCATCTGGCGCCAGCGCAATGCCGGGGTTCAACCGACTGGCGGATCGGGCTGAACATCGGAAAATCTTTCCGCCCCCTGTGCCCAGCCCCGCCGCCGAGCCCCCACAAAACGCCGTCATGGATCTGTCTTGCGCCCCCTCCACAATGCCGCCTCCGCTGTTCAGCGGAGGCCGGGTGCACGACCCTGCTGCCTAGAATGAAAAACTTTCCGCGACACGCGCCATGGCCCTGATCCTCGTCCAGCCGCCGCCTCCGTCCGCGCCTGGCCTGGGCTCCGTGGCCTGGGCGCATTGGTCTTCCGACGGCCGCCAGCTGGTGGGTCAGGGTGAATCGCCCATCTCCCTGCTGCCGGGCCAGCACGAGCTGGTGCTGATCGTGCCTGCCTCCGCGCTGTCGTGGCATTCCGTCTCGCTGCCGCCGGGCAGCCTGCAGAACGCGGCGCGGCTGCGCAGCGTGCTGTCGGGCCTTCTGGAAGACCGGCTGCTCGACGATCCGGAACAGTTGCACTTTGCCCTCGCTCCCGGCGCGCAGGCCGGTGCGCCCGCCTGGGTGGCCACCTGCCGCCGCGACTGGCTGCAGACCACGCTCCAGGCCATCGAGGCCACGGGGCGACGCGTCAGCCGGCTGGTGCCCGAATTCGCGCCCCAGCCCGAGGGCCAGCGTCCCAACGTCTTCGTCACCGGCGATGCCGACGCGCCCTGGCTGACCCTCTGCGATGCGCAAGGCGTGCTGCGGCTGCCGCTGTCGGCCAGCACCGCCGCGCTCGCAGTGGCCCAGTCGGAAGCCGGCGAGGCGATGGCCGAGCCGGCGGTCGCGGCCGTGGCCGAGCAGCTGCTCGGCCGCGCCCTGCCCCTTCTGCCGGCCGCCGAGCGCTGGCTGCAGGCCAGCCAGTCGGGTTGGGATCTGGCCCAGTTCGAGTTCGCCACCACCGGTAGTGCACGCGCCCGCAAGCAGGCTGGCGCACTGATGGCGGCGGTGTGGCGCGCGCCACGCTGGCGGGCCGCACGCTGGGGTGCGGCCCTGCTCGTCGTGCTGCAGCTCGTCGGCCTCAATGCCTGGGCCTTCAAAGAGCGGCGCGCGCTGGAGGCCAAGCGCCAGCAGGTGCGGCAGGTGCTCACTCAGACCTTTCCGCATGTGTCGGTTGTGCTCGATGCGCCGCTGCAGATGTCCCGCGAGGTGGCGGCACTGCAGGCAGCCACGGGCGGACTCACCCCAGCCGATTTCGAGCCGATGCTCGCTGCCCTGTCAGGCAGCCTGCCGGCCGGCCGCGTCCCCACGGCCATCGACTACAGCGGCAGCCAGTTGCGCCTGCGCGGTGTGACGCTGTCGCCGGCAGAGATGGAGTCCGTGCAGGCCGGTCTGCGCAGCCGTGGCTACAACGCACGGGGCGAGGGCGACCTGCTGCTGGTGCAGGCGGAGACCGCGCGATGAGCGCCCCGACTCCCGTGCGGGCGTGCGGCATGCGTACCGTCCACCATTCCCGCATGGCTCGGACGGCATCGGCCGCCGCCCCGGCAATCCCGACCGAGAAGGCTCTTCCGTGAACCGCCGCCCTGCCTCCAAGGCCCGCCTGCAGACCTGGTGGGCCACGCTGGCCCCGCGCGAGCGGCGCCTGGCCGCCATCGCCGCCGCACTTGTGGGTGTGGCGCTCCTGTGGTGGGTGGCGCTGGCACCCGCCCTGCGCACCCTGTCGGCGGCACCGGCCGCCCATGCCGCGCTGGACGCCCAGCTGCAGCAGATGGCGTCCTTGCAGGCCCAGGCCCGGGCCCTGCAGGGCCAGCCCCGGCCCAGCCGGGAAGACGCCCTGCGCGGCATCGAGAGCGCCGCACACCAGGGTCTCGGGCCGGAAGCGCAGGTACGCGCCGCAGGGGGCGATGCCGTGGCCGTCGGCCTGCGCAGCGTGCCGGCGGCCCAGTTGGCGGAGTGGCTTTCCCAGGCCCGCGCCAACGCCCGCGCCGTGCCGCGCGAGGCGCACCTCACCCGCGCGCAGGCCTCAGCCCCGAGCGGCCCCGGTGCCGCCAATGCGACGGCCGCGCCGGGCGTGGTGCAGCCGTCCTGGCAGGGCACGCTGGTCATGGGCCTGCCCGCCTCCCGCTGACATGGCTCTGCGCACTGCCGCCGCCGTCCGACGGGAGCCGCGCGCGCCCTGGCGCTGGGCCGTGGCCGGCGCCCTGTTCGGTGCGCTGGTGGCAGCCGTGCTGTGGGCGCCGGCCCGCTGGCTGGCGCAGGGGCTGGACTCGGCCACCGGCGGCCAGTTGCAGCTGCGCAATGCGCGCGGCACCGTCTGGCAAGGCAGTGCCGCCGTCGTGCTGGCCAGCAGCGCGGGCGGCGTCGACCGGATCGCGCTGCCGGGCCGCATGCAATGGCAGCTGCGCCCCGCCTGGCTGGGCGTGCGCGGCCAGCTCGAACTCGGCTGCTGCACGCAGGGCCCGCTGGGCTTTGCGGCCGGCTCTGCTGGCAGCGCCGGCTTCCGCCTGGCCTGGGACGACGGCCGCAGCCGCTGGCCCGCAGCCATGCTGGCCGGCCTGGGCGCGCCCTGGAACACCTTGCGGCTCGACGGCGCGCTCGACCTGCGCACCGAAGCCTTCGCGCTGCGCTGGTCGCAGGGCCGCCTGGCCCTGGACGGCCGCGCCGTGCTCGACGCGACCGACCTCAGCTCCAGCCTCAGCACGCTGCGCCCGATGGGCAGCTACCGCCTGGTGCTCGACGGCGGTCCCGCGCCCAGCCTGCTGCTGACCACCACCCAGGGCGCGCTGCGCCTGTCGGGTAGCGGCCGCTGGAACGGCAACACCATGCGTTTCGGGGGCGAGGCCAGCGCCGCGCCCGGCAGCGAGGACGCCCTCGCCAATCTCCTGAACATCATGGGGCGGCGCGAAGGCGCGCGCTCCATCATCAATCTCGGTTGACCATGAAGCCTTCCCTCACCCTGGGCGCCCGCGCCGCCCGTGCCCTGCTTGCCGTGCTCGCGCTGCAGGCGATCGCTCCGGCCGCGATGGCCCAGGATGCCGCCAGCCCGGCCGTGCGCCGCGGCGAGCCCATCACGCTCAACTTCGCCAATGCCGACATCGAGGCCGTGGCCCGCACCATGGGCGTGATCACGGGCCGGGACGTGGTGGTCGATCCACGCGTCAAGGGCACGATCACGCTGCAGACCGACCGCCCGCTGCCGCCCGCAGCGGCCTTCGACCAGTTCGCCGCCGCGTTGCGGCTGCAGGGCTTCTCGATCGTGCAGTCGGATGGCCTGTTCAAGGTGCTGCCCGAGGCCGATGCCAAGTTGCAGAGCGGCACGGTCACCACCTCGGTGGGCGGTGCGGGTGGCGTGAGCGGCAGCCAGATGATCACGCAGGTGTTCCGGCTCAACCACGAGTCGGCCAACAACCTGCTGCCGGTGCTGCGGCCGCTGATCCCGCCCAACAACACGATCAACGCCAACCCGGGCAACAACTCGCTGGTCATCACCGACTACGCGGACAACATGCGCCGGCTGGCCCGCATCATCGCGGCGCTGGACGTGCCCAGCGCCTCGGACATCGAGGTGATTCCGCTGCGCTACTCCATCGCCTCGGACATGGTGCCGCTGGTGCAGCGCCTGATCGACGGCGGCGGCGGCGGTGGTGGAATCGCGGGCGTGGCGGCGGGAGGCACCCCGACGGGCGGCGCCGAAACAGGCTTCCGCACCGCGCTGCTGGCCGATCCGCGCAGCAACGCGCTGATCGTGCGCGCCGCCACGCCGGCGCGGCTGCAGCTGATTCGCTCGCTGGTCGACAAGCTCGACCGCCCGGCCGCGGACACGGGCAACGGCGCGGCCGGCAACATCTACGTCGTCTATCTCAAGAACGCCGACGCGGTGCGCCTGGCGGCCACGCTGCGCGCCGCCATGGCGGCCGGACTGGCCAACGCGGCCAATGGCGCCGCCGGCGCCGGGGCGCAGAGCGTCACCAGCACGGCCGCTTCGCCACAGTCGGCGGCCAACACGCTGCAGGCTGGGCTATCAAGCCTGACCAGCAGCGCCGCCAGCACGCCGGTCAACAACGCCAACCAGCCCTCCACCGGCGGGCAGATCCAGGCCGACCCGTCCACCAACTCGCTCATCATCACGGCGCCCGAGCCGCAGTACCGCCAGCTGCGTGCGGTGATCGAAAAGCTGGACAGCCGCCGCGCCCAGGTGCTGATCGAGACGCTGATCGTCGAGGTCAATGCCGACAAGGCCGCCGAATTCGGCGTGCAGTGGCAAAGCGCGCTGGGCAGCAACGGCAGCAGCAACGTCGGCGTGATCGGCACCAACTCCAGCCTGGCAGGCGCCAACATCATCAACCTCGCCGTGGGCCTGGCCACCAAGAGCGCCACCACCTTGCCGTCGACGGGTTTCAACTTCGGCATCGGCCACAAGTACGGCGACAACTACGTGCTGGGTTTCCTGGCGCGCTTCCTGGCCTCCAACGGCGAGGGCAACGTGCTGTCCACGCCCAACCTGCTGACGCTGGACAACGAGGAAGCCAAGATCGTCGTCGGCCAGAACGTGCCCTTCGTCACCGGCCAGTACACCAACACCGGCAGTGCCACCACGCAGGTCAACCCCTTCCAGACCATCGAGCGCAAGGACGTGGGCCTGACGCTGCGGGTGCGGCCGCAGATCAGCGAGACCGGCACCGTCAAGATGACGATCTTCCAGGAGGTCTCGGCGGTGGTGGCCTCGTCGGTTAACAACGTCAATGGCCCGACCACCAGCAAGCGCGCGATCGAGTCCAGCGTGCTGGTGGACCAGGGTGGCATCGTGCTGCTGGGCGGCCTGCTGTCGGACGAGTATTCCGCCTCGCAGGAGAAGGTGCCCGGCCTGGGCGACGTGCCCATCATGGGCAACCTGTTCAAGAGCGAGACACGCCGCCGCAACAAGACCAACCTGATGGTCTTCCTGCGCCCGACCATCGTGCGCGACCAGCTCTCCAGCGACGCCATCACGGCCGACCGCTACGACACGCTGCGCGCCCTGCAGCAGGCCAGCCAGCCCCCCACCGACAACCCCATGCTCAACAACGTGCGCGATTCCTTCGTGCTGCCGCCGCTGCCGGCCGTTCAGGGCGTGGGCGACGACAGCCGCCGCATCGACGGCACGCGCCTGATCCCGCCGCCGCTGCCACCCGCCGTGCCCGGCCCGCTGTCGCCGGATGCGCTCAGCCGTGCCCCGCTCAAGGGCGCCCTGCCGCCCACCGACGACCCGGCCTCGCGCCGCGAGATGCCCTGATGCCGGCCCTGCGCCATCCCCTGCCCTATGGCTTCGCGCGCAGCCAGCAGCTGCTGCTGGAAGAGGACGACGCCGGCCGGCTGACGCTGTGGATGCCGGTGGGCGCCCCCGCCAGTGCGGTGGGCGAGGTGTTGCGGAAGTACCCGGCCGCGCAGGTCGACCTGCTGCCCGCGGACCAGCTGGCGCAGCGCATCAGCGCCGCCTATGCGCAAGGCGAATCGAATGCCGCTGCCATCGTGAGCGAGGTCGAGACCGACGCCGACCTCTCGCGCATGATGCAGGAGCTGCCAGCGGTGGAAGACCTGCTGGAATCCGCTGGCGACGCGCCCATCATCCGCATGCTCAACGCCCTGCTCACGCAGGCCGCGCGCGACGGCGCCAGCGACATCCACATCGAGCCCTACGAGCGGACCTCGGCGGTGCGCTTCCGCATCGACGGCACCTTGCGCGAGGTAGTGCAGCCCAACCGCGCGCTGCATGCGGCGCTGATCTCGCGCCTGAAGATCATGGCCGACCTCGACATCGCCGAAAAGCGGCTGCCGCAGGACGGCCGCATCTCGCTGCGCATCGGCACGCGGGCGGTGGACGTGCGGGTGTCCACCCTGCCCTCGGCCCATGGCGAGCGCGCCGTGCTGCGCCTTCTGGACAAGAGCGAGAGCAAGCTCAGCCTCGAATCGGTAGGCATGCTGGGCGACACGCTGCAGCGCTTCGAGACGCTGATCCAGCAGCCGCACGGCATCATCCTGGTGACCGGTCCCACGGGCTCGGGCAAGACCACCACGCTCTATGCGGCGCTGTCGCGGCTCGATGCCGGCAGCAGCAACATCATGACGGTGGAAGACCCGATCGAGTACGAGCTGCCCGGCGTCGGCCAGACGCAGGTCAATGCCCGCATCGAACTCACCTTCGCCAAGGCCCTGCGCGCCATCCTGCGTCAGGACCCGGACGTGATCATGATCGGCGAGATCCGCGACTTCGAGACCGCGCAGATCGCCATCCAGGCCTCGCTGACGGGCCACCTGGTGCTGGCCACGCTGCACACCAACGACGCCGTGAGCGCCGTTACCCGCCTGACCGACATGGGCGTGGAGCCCTTCCTGCTGTCGAGCTCGCTGCTGGGCGTGCTGGCCCAGCGGCTGGTGCGCAAGCTGTGCCCGCATTGCGCCGCGCCCGGCCCCGATGGCCAGATGCAGCCCGTGGGCTGCGAGGCCTGCGGGCACACGGGCTACCAGGGCCGAACCGGCATCTTCGAGCTGCTGGTGGCCGATGATGCCGTGCGTGCGCTGGTGCACAACCGTGCGCCCGAGAGCGAGCTGCTGGCTGCGGGCGCGCGCGGCGGCCTGCGCTCCATGCGCGCCGACGGCGAGCGGCTGGTGGCGGCCGGCATCACCTCGCGCGCCGAACTGCTGCGCGTGACGCGGGACTGAGCGCCCTTCTCCATGCCCCTGCGCTCCCGTCCCGTCCCCGCCTGCCGCACCGCCCTGCCGGGCCTTTGCGCGGTGCTGGGCATGGGCGCGCTGCTGGCGCCCGGCCTGGCGGCCGCACAGGGCTACGCCGACTTCCATGGCGAGTGGCGCGGCAGCGTGATGGTTTTCGAACTGGGTGCCGATGGCTTCCAGGTCGGCCGCCGGCTGGCGTCGGACATGTGGCTGCGCATCGGTGCCGACGGCCAGGTCTCCGGCCAGATGCCGCGCGCAAGCTGCGGCATCCAGGGCAACGCGCTGCCCTATCGCAGCAACGCCCATGCGCAATTGGCCGTACAGGTGGACCGCTGCACCGACCCGCGCGTCAACGGCCGCTACGAAGGCCGGCTGCTGACCAGCGAAGCGCATGGTCATGCCTCGCTGCGGCTGCGCAGTGCCACGGCTGCGGTGAAGGCCGGCGGCAACGAGATCTCCGGCATCCTGCAGCGCTGACTGCCTTCTTTCCGAACTCCGCATGCCTGCCTACGCCTTCGAAGCCATCGATGCCGACGGACGCCCCCGCAAGGGCGTGCTGGAAGCCGACACCGCCCGCGCCGCGCGCAGCATGCTGCGGGCGCAGGCGCTCATCCCGCTGTCCGTCGAAGGTGTGGCCGGCGGCATGGACGCGGGCGGCGCAGCCACGCCACTCTGGCGCCGACGCATCGGCGGGCGCGTGTTCAATTCCACGGCGCTGGGGGTCTGGACTCGCCAGTTGGCTGGCCTCGTGGCCTCCGGCCTGCCGCTGGAACGCGCCCTCACCGCCCTGACCGACGAGGCCGAGAGCGAGCCGCAGCGCCAGCTGGTGGCCTCGCTGCGCTCCGAGGTCAACGGCGGCAGCAGCTTCGCGCGGGCACTGGCGCAGCACCCGCGCGAGTTCTCGTCCATCTACATCGCCGTCATCGGCGCCGGCGAGCACAGCGGCCAGCTCGGCCTGGTGCTGGAGCGGCTGGCCGACGACCTCGAAGAGCAGCAGGCGCTGCGGCAGAAGCTGATCGGCGCCACCCTCTACCCCGCCATCGTCACCGTCATCGCGGTGGTGATCGTGATCTTCCTGGTGAGCTACGTGGTGCCGCAGGTGGCCAGCGTGTTCGCCGGCACCAAGCGTGCGCTGCCGCTGCTGACCCAAGCCATGCTGGGCCTGTCGGCCTTCGTGCGCGGCTGGGGCTGGCTGATGCTGGGCGTCGTGGCGGTGGCCGTCGTCGGCTGCAAGGCGGCGCTGGCGCGCGATGCGCTGCGCGAGCGCTTCGACGCCTTCTGGCTGCGCCTGCCGCTGGTGGGCAAGCTGGCCCGCGGCTACAACGCCGCGCGCTTCGCCGGCACGCTGGCCATGCTCGCGGCGGCGGGGGTGCCCATCCTGCGGGCGCTGCAGGCCGCGGCCGAGACGCTCAACAACCGCGCCATGCGCGCCGATGCGCTGGACGCGCTCACGCTGGTGCGCGAGGGCGCGCCGCTGGCCTCGGCCCTGGCGCAGAAGAAGCGCTTTCCGGGCATCGTGCCCATGTTCGCCCGCCTGGGCGAGCAGACCGGCGAGCTGCCCGTGATGCTGCAGCGCGCCGCCAAGCAGCTGTCGGCCGAGGTGCAGCGCCGGGCCATGCACCTGGCCACCATCCTGGAGCCGCTGCTCATCGTGGGCATGGGCGGCGTGGTCATGCTGATCGTGCTGGCGGTGCTGCTACCGATCATCCAGCTCAACCAGTTCGTGAAGTAGGGCGGACCTCAGCGCCCCTTGAATACCGGCTCGCGCTTTTCCACGAAGGCCTTGGCGGCCTCTCGGTGGTCTTCGGTCTGGCCGCAGTGGATGTGGTGCGTGGCCTCCAGGTCCAGACATTCATCCACTTCACCGGCCATCGCGCGGTTGAGGTTCTCCTTCATGTAGCGGTAGGCCACGGCGGGGCCGTTCGCCAGCCGGGTGGCGATCTCCAGGGCGCGCGCAGCCAATTGCTCGGGTGCGCTGACCCAGTTGGCCAGTCCCAAACGGAGCGCCTCCTCGGCCGGCACGCGGTCGGAGAGCAGGTACAGCTCGCGCGCCTTGGCTGCGCCGACGAGCTGGGTCATGAAGTAGCTGCCGCCATAGTCGCCGGAGAAACCGACGCGCGCGAAGGCGGTCGTCATGATGGCCGTGCTCGCCATCAGCCGCAGGTCGCAGGCCAGGGCCAGCGCCAGGCCGGCACCTGCCGCAGGGCCGGGCAGCACGGCCAGCGTGGGCTTGGGCATCTTGAACAGGCGGCCCGCCGTCTCGCGCTGGTTGACCCGCTGACGATGGATGGCCTGGTCGATGGTGAGCGCGCCGACGGTGCCATCGCCCGAGGCCGCCATGTTCTTCACGTCGCCCCCGGCGCAGAAGGCACCGCCCGCGCCGGTCAGCACCACGCAGCGGACCTCGGGGTCCAGCTCGGCGCGCGCCAACTCGCGAGCCAGGGCCTCGTTCATGGCCCGCGTCATGGCATTGCGCGCCTGCGGACGGTTCAAGGTGAGGGTCAGCACGCCGGCGTCGAGCTGCGCCAGCAGGTCCGGCGTGCCGGTGTCGATCATGGATGCGGTCATGGGAGTCTCCGTTGTTGTCGTGGAATGGAAGGTCGCGGCCAACGCCGGGCTCTCAGGCGAGGCCGAGTTCGCGCGCCTCGCGTTCGTAGTGCGGGTACGAGGCCTTCATCACCGCCCCGTTGAGGATCATCTCGGCCACCAGCGTGCGGCTGAGCAGCTCGAACACGCGGGTGCGCACCCAGGTGGACTCGGTGCGCGCGCTTTCGCTCAGCGCGACGATCTCGCGCTCCAGCGCATAGTCCTGGTCGACGAAGAGCGGCCCGCGGATCAGGCGGATCTGCTGGCCCGCGAAGAGGCCCACGGCCGGCTTGCGGCCACCCAGCTGCGCCTCGGCGATGGTGCTGCCCAGCAGCACGCTGATCATCTCCATCGGAAGGATGGGCCGCCGCCACGGCGAGCGGGTGCCGCCTTCGGGCGTGTACCAGTCGCAGGGCTCGGTGATGGCGGCCAGCTTGTCGCGCAGCGTGAAGGGATAGTGGTCGCCCATGTGCTGGTCGAAGCCCATGCGGATCGTCTCGGGCACGGCGCCGCGCTGGCCGACCTGGAGGTCGCGGTTGATGACGAGGCCCGTGGCCGGCCGCAGCTTCGCCATGCGTTGTTCCAGCTCGTGCGGCTGGCCCGGCTCGCCGACCGAGGCGGTGCCGGTGAGCACCGGCGTGCCGTCGGCCTTCTCGGCGCGGATGCGCACGAAGTGGGCGCCGGATTCAGGCAGGTCGACGAAGGCGCGTACCGATTCGCCCTCCACCACCATGGTCTGGTAATGCGCGCTGATGCAGCCAGTCTCGAACCACTGGCGGCCGAAGAGGCGCGCCAGCAGTGGGTCGAACTGGCTGAAATGCGTGGGCCCTTCGATGGGCCCGGCACGCAGGCCCAGGTTGCCGGCCGTGGCGTCGTCGTGGATGGACTTGTGGCCGTCATAGGTCTGGTCGGACAGCATCTGGCGCGGCTGACGCAGCGGGCCGGACAGGGCCAGCGGTGTGGCAAAGGGGGTGTCGGCGATGGGCAGGCTCATGGCCTCGATGGTGGCGCAAGGCGCGGCCGGGGGCTGTCGCCTGTGTCACTGTGGGCGGCCGGCGGCGCTGCCGCACAATGCCCGCTCCGCCGCCCCGCCCCCCCGCTCCCATCCCATGCCGGTCACCCTGGACGACAAGCTCGTGGTCGCGATCTCCTCGCGTGCCCTGTTCAACCTGGAGGAAGAGAACCGCCTGTTCGACGCCGGCGACCCGGGCGCCTACATGCGGCTGCAGCTGGAGCGGCTGGAGGTGCCGGCCCAGCCCGGCATTGCCTATTCGCTGGTGCGTAAGCTGCTGCGCTTCAACGCCGACGGCGTGCAGCGGGTGGAGGTGGTGATCCTGTCGCGCAACGATCCGGTCTCGGGCATGCGTATCTTCAACTCGGGCGCGGCGGCGGAACTCGCCATCGAGCGCGGCGTGTTCACCCAGGGGCGGCCGCCCTTCCGCTACCTCACACCGTTGCGCGCCGACCTCTTCCTCTCGGCCAACGCCGACGACGTGCGCGAGGCGCTGGGCGCGGGCTTCGCGGCGGCGCATGTCAGCGTGGAATCGGCGCTGGCCGGCAACCAGCATCCGGACGAGGTGCGCATCGCCTTCGACGGCGACGCCGTGCTGTTCTCCGACGAGGCCGAGCGCGTCTACCAGCAGCAGGGCCTGGCGGCCTTCCAGGCGCATGAGAAGGACAAAGCCGCGGTGCCCCTGGGCGCCGGGCCGCTGGCGCCCTTTCTCGTGGCGCTGCACCGGCTGCAGCAGGCCGCCAGCACCGGCATGCGCATCCGCACGGCGCTGGTCACCGCGCGCGGCGCGCCGGCCCACCGCCGCGCCATCCAGACCCTGATGAGCTGGAACATCCGCGTGGACGAAGCGATGTTCCTGGCCGGCCTGGACAAGGGCGGCTTCCTGCGCGAGTTCGAGCCGGACTTCTTCTTCGACGACCAGACGGGCCATGTGCGCTCGGCTGCGCGGCATGTGCCGGCTGGGCATGTGGCTAGCGGGATCAGCAACCTGCCGCGCGCTGAACCCCAGGGCTGAGCACAACTGCGGCGCGTCAACCCAGCCGCGCCAGCGTCGCCGGATCTCGCTCGCCGCCGAAGAAGCGCTTCAGGCACTGCGCAAACAGCGTCTCGCCCGCTGGCGCCACGGCGTCGAACAAGGTCATGCAGGACCGGAACTTGAGGTCGTCGGGGGGCCCGAGGATGTCGTCGATGGCCGGCCCCGGCGCCGACAGCACCAGCGCGCTGCACTCGCGCAGGCGCGCGCACAAAAGCGGATGGGCGAGGTAGGCGACGGCTTCCTCGCGCGAGCCGATGGCATAGCGCTGCGCCATCGCACTGCGGCCCAGGCCCGCCAGCTGCGGAAAAACGAACCACATCCAGTGCGAGCGCTTGCGGCCGGTGGCCAGTTCGGCCTGCACCTGCGCATACACCGGCACCTGCGCGTCGACGAAGCGCGCCAGGTCGAAGGCGTCCGGCGGCATGGGCTCAGGCCGAACCGGCGGCCGCAGACGACGCGGGCGCTTCGGCCTTGGGCACCGGACCGCCCGGCTTCGGCTTCTCGTTGCAGCCGGCGAGCAGGAAGGTCAGACCGGCCAGGAGGAGGAGGAAGGACTTCATGCAAACCATCCTAGGTCGCTGCCCGGCGACGGCCAAGCGGGCTGGCCATGCCCCGCCCGGCAGCGCGGGCAGCGCGCCAGACGGGCGTGATGCCGCTTTCAGTCCGGTTTAAGGCAGGCCACGCAGCGCCTCGCTAGGATCGGGCACGCCTGCGCGCCTTCACAGCGCCGGCGGCCCGATCCCTGCTTCGCCCCCTCCACGATGAGCACCGCCCCCACACACCCCTCACGCCCCGGACTGGGTCAGACGCTGCGCCGCATCGCGTCGCTGACCACGCCCTACTTCAACTCCGACCAGAAATGGAAGGCCCGCGGGCTGCTCGCGGCCATCGTGGCGCTCAATCTCGGCGCGGTCTACATGCTGGTGCAGATCAACGAGTGGTACCGCGTCTTCTACGACGCACTGCAGAACAAGGATCAGGCCGTGTTCTGGCAGCAGATCGGCCGCTTCAGCTGGCTGGCGCTGATCTACATCGTGATCGCCGTCTACAAGTTCTATCTCACGCAGATCCTGCAGCTGCGCTGGCGCGTGTGGATGACCGACCACTACATGGGCCGCTGGCTGGCGCACAAGGCCTTCTACCGGCTGGAGCTGGCCCGCTACACCGGCAACGGCAGCCATCCGGACAACCCCGACCAGCGGATCCAGGAAGACCTGAACCTCTTCACCACCTACACGGTGACGCTGTCCATGGGCATCCTCAACGCGCTGGTCACGCTGCTGAGCTTCGTGGGCATCCTCTGGACGCTCAGCGGCTCGATCACGGTGCCACTGCCGGGCGGCGGGCACTGGGAGATCGCCGGCTACATGGTGTGGGCGGCGGTGCTGTACTGCGCCGTGGGCAGCGCCATCGCGCACTGGATCGGCAGGCCGCAGGTGCAGCTGAACTTCCAGCAGCAGATGCTGGAGGCCAACTTCCGCCACCACATGATCCGCGTGCGCGAGTACAGCGAGGCCATCGCCCTCGACGGTGGCGAGGCCGTGGAGCGCCGGCACCTGGACCTGCGCTTCACCGAGGTGATGGCCAACTACCTGGCCCTGATCCGCAACCAGAAGAGCCTGACCTGGTTCAGCAGCTTCTTCGGCCAGGCGGCCATCATCTTTCCGCTGATCGTGGCGGCGCCGCGCTACTTCAGCGGCGCCATACAGCTCGGCCAGCTCATGCAGATCAACTCGGCCTTCGGCCGGGTGCAGGATTCGCTCTCCTGGCTGGTGGACAACTACATGTCGCTGGCGGCGTGGAAGGCCACCACAGACCGTCTGTCCGGCTTCGAGGACAGCCTCACGGCCCAGTCGCGCGAGAACGACGCTCTGTCCCGCGACACCGCGGCGGCCGACATCGAGGCCACTGGCCTGACCGTGGGCCTGCCCGGCGGCCAGGCCCTGCTGCGCGGGGCCGACCTGCGCGTGGCGCCCGGCGACACGGTGCTGGTGCACGGCCCCTCGGGCAGCGGCAAGTCCAGCCTGTTGCGCACGCTGGCGGGCATCTGGCCGCACGCGCAGGGCGCGGTGGCGATGCCGAAGGACACCATGTTCATCCCGCAGCAGCCCTACTTTCCGGACGGCCGGCTGCGTGACGCGCTGGCCTACCCCGCCCCGGCGACGGATTACGCCGACGAGGCCCTGCGCCAGGCCCTGGTCGACGCCCTGCTGCCGCAACTGGCCGACCAGCTGGACCGCGAGGACGCCTGGAGCCAGAAGCTCTCGGGCGGCGAGCGCCAGCGCCTGGCCATCGCCCGCGTGCTGCTGAAGAAACCGGCCTGGGTGCTGGCCGACGAGGCCACCAGCGCGCTGGACGAGGATGCCGAAGCCACGATCTACCAGCGCCTCACGGCCATGGTGAAGCAGGCGCATGGCGCCATCGTCTCCATCGCGCACCGCTCCACGCTCAAGGAGCATCATGCGCGGCGTTGGACGCTGCGCCCCCGGCGCGACGGCGAAGCCGCCTATGCGGTGGAAGACGCGCCGCTGCCGACGTCGCCCTCGATGTAGCCCGCCCAGCCCTGCGCCCGCAGCTGGCAGGCCGGGCAGTGGCCGCAGCCCCAGCCCCAGTCGTGGCGCTGGGTGCGGTCGCCTTCGTAGCAGGTGTGGGTGTCTTCCACGATCAGGTCCACCAGGCCCTGGCCGCCGAGCGATTCGGCTAGCTGCCAGGTCTGGGCCTTGTCGATCCACATCAGCGGCGTCTCGATCAGCAGGCGCTGGTCCAGCCCCAGTGACAGCGCCAGCTGCATGGCCTTCATGGTGTCGTCGCGGCAGTCGGGGTAGCCGGAATAGTCGGTCTCGCACACGCCGGTGACGATCACCTGCAGCCCGCGGCGGTAGGCGAGCGCGCCCGCCAGCGTCAGGAAGAGCAGGTTGCGCCCGGGCACGAAGGTGTTGGGCAGGCCAGTGGCCTGCATGGCGAAGGCGATGTCCTCGGTGAGCGAGGAGCCGCCGATCTGGCCGAGCACGTCGAGCTTGAGCAGATGGTCCTCGCCCAGGCGTCGCGACCAGCCGGGAAATCGCCGGCGCAAGCGGGTCAGGACGTGATTGCGGGCCTCCAGCTCGATGCGGTGGCGCTGGCCATAGTCGAAGCCCAGCGTCTCCACCCGCTCGTAGCGGTTCAGCGCATGGGCCAGGCAGGTCGTGGAATCCTGCCCGCCGGAGAAAAGGACGAGGGCGGTGGTGTGCATGGCAAAGTCAAGCAAGGGCGGGACCAGCGGCCGTTCCGCCGTGCCCCGACGAGGTCAGAGAAAGCGCTCCAGCAGCTTGCGAGAGGCGCGATCCAGCGCCATCGGGCGGGAAATGCGGAAGTGCACGCCGTGGGCGCTGGTGATGAGCAGGCCGCCGTCTTCGAGCCGGCGGATGTCCTCTTCGGCGCGCAGCACGAAGCGGGTGTCGCCGCGGTCGGTGCGCACGGTCCACGTGCTGGGCACGGCGAAGGTGGAGACGTCCATCAGCTGCTGCAGTTCGGGCGCGAAGTCGCGTGGCGCCAGCGCCTCGTCGACCAGCGCGCGCGTGGCAGGCGGGAGCGCGTCGGTGCGGGCGATCCAGCAGCGCTCGCGGCCGTCGGCGCCCACCAGCGACACGCCTTCGCCGGGCGCGCTCAGGGGAAAGGCCCGCACCGGCACGACAGGCTCGGCACGGCCGGCGAGGCCAGTCCACAGCAAGGTGCCGAGGGCATCGCGCTGCAACTGCAGCGTGGCGTCGTTCAGGGCATCAACGGACATCAGGCATCTCCGGCAGGATGGGCAGCATGGGTGTCGAGCGCCACGGCCACCGAGGCGATCTCGGCCACGTCGGCCTCGGCCTTCTCCTCGTCATCGGCCTGGCGCTGCTGCGCCTGGTAGAGCCGCCAGTAGGCGCCCTGGCGGGCCATGAGCTCGTCGTGCGGGCCGACCTCGACGATCTCGCCGCGGTCCATCACCACCAGCCGGTCAGCCTTGCGCAGCGTCGACAGACGGTGGGCGATGGCGATGGTGGTTCGGCCCTTGACCAGGTTGTCCAGCGCCTTCTGGATCTCCTTCTCGGTCTCGGTGTCCACCGCCGACGTGGCCTCGTCCAGGATCAGGATGCGCGGGTCGATCAACAGCGCACGGGCGATGCTGATGCGCTGGCGCTCGCCGCCCGACAGGCCCTGGCCGCGCTCGCCCACCAGCGAGTCGTAGCCCTGCGGCAGGCGCAGGATGAAGTCGTGCGCATGGGCGGCGCGGGCGGCGGCCACGATCTCGTCGCGGCTGGCGTCCGGCCGGCCATAGGCGATGTTCTGCGCGATGGTGCCGAAGAAGAGGAAGGGCTCCTGCAGCACCAGGCCCACGTGCCGCCGGTAGTCGGCCACGGCAAAGCGGCGCACGTCCTGGCCGTCGACCAGGATGGCGCCCTCGCTCACGTCGTGGAAGCGGCAGATCAGGTTGACCAGCGTGCTCTTGCCAGAGCCGCTGTGGCCGGCCAGGCCGATCATCTCGCCCGGGCGGATCTGCAGGTGGAGGTCGCGGATGACCGAGCGCGCGCCATAGCGGAAGCCCACGCCGCGCAGCTCGATGGCGCCCTGCACCTGCGGCAGGCGCACCGGCTGCACCGGGTCGGGCACGGTGCTCACGTGGTCCAGGATGTCGAAGATGCGCTTGGCACCGGCCGCCGCCTTCTGCGTCACCGAGACGATGCGGCTCATCGAATCGAGCCGCGTGTAGAAGCGGCCGATGTAGGCGATGAAGGCCGTGAGCACGCCCACCGTGATGTGGTCGCGCGCCACCTGCCAGACGCCAAAGGCCCACACCACCAGCAGGCCGATCTCGGTCATCAGCGTGACGGTGGGCGTGAACAGGCTCCAGGTGCGGTTGAGCCGGTCGTTGGCTTGCAGGTTGTGGGTGTTGGCGGCGCGGAAGCGCTCGGCCTCGCGCCGCTCCTGCGCAAAGGCCTTGACCACGCGGATGCCCGGGATGGTGTCGGCCAGCACGTTGGTGACCTCGCTCCAGACCCGGTCGATCTTCTCGAAGCCGGTGCGCAGCTTGTCGCGCACCACGTGGATCATCCAGGCAATGATGGGCAGCGGCACCAGCGTGACCACCGCCAGCAGCGGGTTGATCGACACCAGGATCACCGCCGTCATGCCGATCATGATCAGGTCGGTGAGGAAGTCGAGCGCATGCAGCGACAGGAAGACGTTGATGCGATCGGTCTCGGAGCCGATGCGCGCCATCAGGTCGCCGGTGCGCTTGCCGCCGAAGTAGTCCAGCGGCAGCGTGAGCAGGTGTTCGTAGGTGGTGGTGCGCAGGTCGGCGCCGATGCGCTCGCTGACCAGCGCCAGCAGGTAGGTCCGCGCCCATCCCAGGCCCCAGCCCACCAGCGCTGCCGCCAGCAGCCCGCCCAGGTACAGCGCCACTTCGCCGGGGGCGATGGGCTTGCCGTTCTGGTAGGGGATCAGGATGTCATCCATCAGCGGGATGGTCAGGTAAGGCGGCACCAGCGTGGCGCCGGTGGCCAGCAACGTCAGGGCAAACCCCCAGAACAGCTGCAGGCGATAGGGTTGGGCAAAGCGCCACAGCCGCAGCAGCACCCAGGTCGAGGGGGCGGATTGCAGCTCGGTGTCGACCGCCTCCTCGACCTCGGCCGCCTCCGACTGCAAGCCGCCCTCTCGCAGTTGCTCGAACAGCCGCACCAGCCGCACGGCGGCCGCCTGGCCCACGAGGGTGAAGCGCCAGCGCGCGAGCAGGCCCTGCAGGCCCACAAGATCCAGCGTCGCGACGCCGGCATGCTCGGCCAGACGCAGCTGCAGGCCCGGCGCCGCCAGGGGCCAGACCCGCGCGCGGCCGTCGGGCGAAACCTCGCGCAACTGGGTCGGGGTCAGGTGCAGCTGGGTTTCCTGAACGAAGTGCAGCGCCTCGTCCAGGTCAACCAAAAGGGTGACCAGAACGTTGTCCGACACCGGCACGCGGCTTTCTCCGACAGCAGGGACGCGTGCCGCCGAGGCCGATTCGCCCCCTGGGGCACCGACTGAATCGTGATTTGTCATTCGTTGTGTTGGATGGTCGAGGACCTGTGGCAGGTCCCACCCGCGCGCCGGTCGGGCGCCGATTCTCTCCACTGACCCGGGCACGCCGGACGGCGTCCCTGCCCGCTTCCATCGAACGCCTATCAACGCATCCATGCCCCGTTTCGACGACATCCGCCTGCTGCGCATCCGCTACCTGCGCGGCCCCAACGTCTGGACCTACCGCCCCGTGCTGGAGACCTGGCTGGACCTCGGCCCGCTGGAAGACTTTCCCTCCAACAAGATCGAGGGTTTTCCCGAGCGGCTGACGGCCCTGCTGCCGGCGCTGATCGAACACCACTGCGGCGTCGGCGAGCGCGGCGGCTTCCTGCAGCGACTCACCGAAGGCACCTGGGCCGGCCATGTGCTGGAGCATGTGGTGATCGAGCTGCTCAACCTCGCCGGCATGCCCACCGGCTTCGGCCAGACGCGCAGCACGTCGAAGCACGGCGTCTACCGCATGGTGTTCCGCGCCCGCGAGGAGCAGGTCGCCCGCACCGCGCTGCATGAAGGCCACCGGCTGCTGATGGCGGCCATCAACGGCGATGCCTACGACGCCGCCGAGGTGCAGAAGGCCGTGGCCACCGTCAAGGCCAAGGTGGACGAGTGCTACCTGGGGCCCAGCACGGCAGCCATCGTGGCCGCCGCCACCGACCGCGGCATCCCCTCGCTGCGGCTCAACGACGGCAACCTGGTGCAGTTGGGCCACGGCGCGCGCCAGCAGCGCATCTGGACCGCCGAGACCGACCACACCAGCGCCATCGGCGAATCCATCGCCAGCGACAAGCAGCTGACCAAGTCGCTGCTGGCCAGCTGCGGCGTGCCGGTGCCCGAAGGCCAGGAAGTCGGCTCGGCCGAAGAGGCCTGGGAGGCCGCCGAGGACATCGGCCTGCCCGTGGCCGTCAAGCCCGTGGATGCCAACCATGGCCGCGGCGTCTCGCTGGACCTGCGTACCCGCGACGAGGTGCTGGCCGCCTTCGCCGTGGCCGAGCCCGAGGGCAGCGGCGTGATGGTGGAGCGCTTCGTGCGCGGGCAGGAGCACCGGCTGCTCGTCGTCGGCGGCGAGGTCGTCGCCGCGGCGCGGGGCGAGATCATCACCGTGACCGGCGATGGCCGCGCCACCGTGGCCGAGTTGATCGAGAGCCAGCTCAACAGCGACCCTCGCCGCGGCGCGGAAGAGGAATTCCCGCTCGACCTCATCGTGCTGGCGACCGACGCCAAGCTGCAGCTGGAGCTGCAGCGGCAGGCGCTCACGGGCGATTCCGTGCCCGAGTCGGGCCGCGAGGTCATCATCCAGCGCAACGGCAACCTGGGTGTGGACTGCACCGACCAGGTCCATCCCGAGGTCGCGTACGCCGCCACCCTGGCCGCGCGCGCCGTGGGTCTGGACATCGCCGGCATCGACCTGGTCTGCGAGGACGTGGGCCGGCCGCTGCAGGCGCAGGGCGGCGCCATCGTCGAGGTCAACGCCGGCCCCGGGCTGCTGATGCACCTGAAGCCCGCCGTGGGCTCGCCGCGCCCGGTGGGCCGCGCCATCTGCGACCACCTCTTCCCCGAATCCGACGACGAACGGCCCGGCCGCATTCCCGTTGTGGGCGTGGCCGGCTCGCGCGAGAACGCCGTGCTGGCCCGCCTGGTGGCCTGGCTGGTGGGCCTGTCGGGCCGCCATGTGGGCCTGGCCTGCCGCGACGGCCTGTTCCTGGACCGTCGCCGCGTCGACACCCGCGACAGCGCCCACTGGGCCGCCGGACGCCGGCTGCTGGTCAACCGGCAGGTCGAGGCGGTGGTGATCGAGAACGGCGCCGCCACCATCCTGGCCGACGGCCTGCCCTACGACCGTTGCCAGGTCGGCATCGTGACCGACCTGGAAGGCGCCGATCAGCTCGCCCACGAAGACATTGCCGAGAGCGACCAGATGGTGAAGGTGCTGCGCACCCAGGTCGACGTGGTGCTGGACTATGGCACCGCCGTGCTCCATGCCGCGGATGCCCGCGTGGCCGGCATGGCACCGCTGTGCGACGGCGACGTGATCCTGTACGCCGCCGATCCGCAGGCCGCGCCCCTGGCCGCCCACATGGCGGCCGGCGGCAAGGTGGTCACGGTGCGGCAGGACCGCATCGTGCTGGCCCATGGCACCAGCGAGTCCTTCCTGCCCGGGCTGGGACGGCTGACCGTGTGGAGCGCCCACCATGCCGGCATCGGCATCGAGAGCGTGCTGGCCGCCGTGGCCGCCGCCTGGGCCATGGCCATTCCGCTGAACCTGATCGGTGCCGGTATCGAGGCCTTCGAGGCCGACCTGCAGCTGGCCACCGCCTCGCTGCAGCTGGACCAGAGCCAGCCCGCCCAATCGCTGCAACTCGCCTGAGACGAGGCCGCCCCATGGACATCATCCGTACCCGCGCCCTGCGCGGCCCCAACCTGTGGAGCCGCCACACCTGCATCGAGCTGGTCGTCTCGTGCAGCGCCGCCGAGCAGGCCGTCGAGCAGATCCCCGGCTTCGAGCCGCGGCTGCGCGCCCTCTTCCCCACCATCGGCGAGCTGCATCCCGTGGTGCTGGGCCAGCCGCTGGCCGCTGCCCACGTGCTGGAGAACGCCGCCGTGGCGCTGCAGGCCCAGGCCGGCTGCGAGGTGATCTTCGGCCGCACCACGCGAGCCCGTGAGGAAGGCATCTTCCTGGTGGCCGTGCAGTACACCGAGGAGGCCGTCGGCCGCCGCGCGGTCGAGATGGCGACGCAGCTGCTCGCTGCCGCCCTCGATCCGCGGGGCAGCGGCAGCTTCGATTCCGCCGCCGCCATCGCCGAGCTGCGCGAGCTGGACGAGGACGAGCGCCTGGGCCCCAGCACCGGCTCCATCGTCGATGCGGCCGTGGCACGCGGCATCCCGTACCGGCGCCTGACCACCGGCAGCCTGGTGCAGTTCGGATGGGGCGTGCGCCAGCGACGAATCCAGGCCGCCGAGGTGGACGCCACCTCGGGCATCGCCGAATCCATCGCGCAGGACAAGGAGCTCACCAAGCAGCTGCTGCATTCGGCCGGCGTGCCGGTGCCGCTCGGGCGGCCGGTGAGCAGCGTGGACGACGGCTGGGCTGCGGCGCTGGAGATCGGCCTGCCTGTGGTCGCCAAGCCGCAGGACGGCAATCAGGGCAAGGGCGTGACGGTCAACATCGCCACCCGCGAGCAATTCGAAGCCGCCTACGCCTCGGCCGCGCACTACGGCGAGGTGATGGTCGAGAAATTCCTGCCCGGCTTCGACTACCGCCTGCTGGTGGTGGGTGACCGGCTGATCGCGGCCGCCCGCCGCGATCCGCCCCAGGTGATCGGCGACGGCCACAGCACCGTGCGCCAGCTGGTCGACGTGGTCAACCAGGACCCGCGGCGCGGCGAAGGCCATGCCACCTCGCTCACGAAGATCCGGCTCGACGACATCGCCCTGGGCCGGCTGGAGGCGCAGGGCCTGACGCCCGAGAGCGTGCCCGCGCTGGGCCAGCGCGTGGTGCTGCGCAACAACGCCAACCTCTCCACCGGCGGCACCGCCACCGATGTGACCGACACCGTGCACCCCGAGATCGCCGCGCGCGCGGTCGACGCGGCCCAGATGGTGGGACTGCACATCTGCGGCGTGGACATGGTCTGCGAGAACGTGATCCGTCCGCTGGAGGAGCAGCACGGCGGCATCGTCGAGGTCAATGCCGCGCCCGGCCTGCGCATGCACATCAGCCCCTCCTTCGGCCGTGGCCGGCCGGTGGGCGAGGCCATCGTGGACCAGCTCTACGCCGACGGCGACGATGGCCGCGTGCCGGTTATCGCCGTCACCGGCACCAACGGCAAGACCACCACCACGCGCCTGATCAACCACCTGCTGGCCGCCAGCGGCATGGTCACGGGCATGACCAACACCGATGGCGTCTACGTCAACGGCCGCCAGACCGACAGTGGCGACTGCAGCGGCCCCAAGAGCGCCCGCAACGTGCTGCTGCATCCGGAGGTGGAGGCGGCGGTGTTCGAGGTGGCCCGCGGCGGCGTGCTGCGCGAGGGCCTGGGCTTCGACCGCTGCACCGTGGCCGTGGTGACCAACGTGGGCAGTGGCGACCACCTCGGCATGAACTACATCCACACGGTGGAGGACCTGGCCGCCGTCAAGCGGGTGATCGTGCGCAACGTGGCGCCCACCGGCTGGGGCGTGCTCAATGCGGCCGACCCGCAGGTGGCCGCCATGGCCGGCGCGTGCCCGGGCCATGTCATCTACTTCGCGGCCGACCGCCAGCACCCCGTCATGGCCACGCACCGGGCCCAGGGCAAGCGCACGGTCTACGTCGACCGCGACACGCTGATCGCCGCCGAAGGCGCTTGGCGCGAGCGCGTGGCGCTGCGCGACGTGCCGATCACGCGCGGCGGCACCCTCCCCTTCCAGGTCGAGAACGTGATGGCCGCCGTGGCCGCAGCCTGGGCCGTGGGCCTGGACTGGGACACCATCCGCCGTGGCCTGGCCAGCTTCAAGAACGACGCTGCCGGCGTGCCTGGCCGCTTCAACGTGATGGACTACAAGGGCGCGACGGTGATCGCCGACTATGGCCACAACACCGACGCCATGAAGGCGCTGGTGGCGGCCATCGAGACGCTGCCGGCCAAGCGCCGCTCGGTGGTCATCAGCGGCGCCGGCGACCGCCGCGACGAAGACATCCGCGACCAGACCGCCATCCTGGGCGAGGCCTTCGACGACGTCATCCTCTACCAGGACGCCGCCCAGCGTGGCCGGGCCGACGGCGAGGTGATCGCCCTATTGCGGCAGGGCCTGCAGGGGGCCCGCCGCACAGCCCATGTGGAAGAGATCCGCGGCGAATTCCTGGCCATCGACGCGGCGCTGGAGCGGCTGGCGCCGGGCGACCTGTCCCTCATCCTCGTCGACCAGGTCGAAGAGGCGCTGGCGCATCTGGCGCAGCGCATCGCCGAAGCCGACTGAAGGGCCACCCTCGGCCGCGCAGACGGTCGGGGGCGGCGTGCGACCTGTCCGACGCCGGCGGTCGCCGTCGGCGCGAATCGGCTCGCAGCCGCGTCCCACAGCGGGACGACGGAGGACTGTCGATAGTCCAGGGCATCGAACAACGACGCCCCTCGCAGGGCGACTGGATGTGCCCATGACCTTTTCCACCCGTGCCTGGCGCCAATCCGCGCTCCGCGGCGGCCTCGCCATCGCCCTGGCCGCCTCGGCCTGGACGGCCTGGGCCCAGCCTGCTCCCGCCTGCGACAGTCGCCAGGATCCCGCCGCCTGCCGCCGCGAGGCCGGTGCGGCGCGCGAGGAAGCCCGCCGCGGCGGGCTGACCACTCCCGCGGAAGGCAACGCCGGCGCCAACGCCATGGCGCGCTGCCAGCTTCAACCCGCGGCCGACCGCGCGGATTGCGAAGCGCGGGTGCGCGGCAGCGGTGCGGGAACGACCACCACCGAAGGCAGCGTGATGGGCGGCGGGATCATCCGCGAGACCGTCACGCCGATCCCCGCGGCGCCGGCTACGCCCCGACCCTGATTCCCGTCAAGGCGTCGTCCGC
The DNA here is from genome assembly GCF_003350475.1 of Pseudacidovorax intermedius. Taxonomy (GTDB): domain Bacteria; phylum Pseudomonadota; class Gammaproteobacteria; order Burkholderiales; family Burkholderiaceae_C; genus Xenophilus; species Xenophilus intermedius. Next base: position 28,707 of record NZ_QQAV01000002.1, on the reverse strand, counting down.
AGCACGCTGAGTCCATTCTTTTCCTGTCCACACTCACCAGGAGCAACGCCATGAAGAAGACCCTTCGTCACGCCGGCTTCGCACTGGCCCTCGCCACCGGGGCCCTTTTCGCAAGCCCCTTCGCCCAAGCCGCCGACAGCGGCACGTACAGCCAGGAGCGCGCGATGTGCGGCCACATCCAGCAGGACCGCGCCGCCTGCATCCGCGAGGCGGGCGCCGCCGCACAGGCCGCCCGCCAGGGCAACCTGAGCAGCGCCAACGCCGACACCTACCGCCGCAACGCCCTGGCCCGCTGCCAGCTTCACCAGACCAGCGTGGACCGCGCGGCCTGCGAGGCACGCGTCACCGGTCAAGGCGACACCACCATCGACGGCAGCGTGCTCGGTGGCGGACTCATCCGCGAAACCGTGACCACCCTGCCGCCGACCCGCATGCCCCGCTGATCGGGCCCGCCTTCCTCACGACGCCCCTTTTCCGTTGCGGATGGCAACAGGAAAGGGGCGTTCATGTGTGGATAAAAGTAAACAATGCGTGGAAGGGCGACACTACAATCCGCCGGTTCCGATAGAGCCCCTGCCCGCATGTCCAAGACCGCAGCCGCCCAGCCGCCTCGATCCGCTTCCCGCATCCCGTCGCGTCTGCTGGCCGTTGCGCTGGCCTGCGCCCTGCCCTTCGCGGCCGCCTGGGCGGACGAGTACGACAACGTCGAACAGCTCATCCAGCAGCGCAAGTTCGACGAAGGCCTCGCCCAGGCCGACAAGTTCCTGCGCGAGAAGCCCCAGGACCTGCAGATGCGCTTTCTCAAGGGCGTGGCCAATCTCGAGGCCGGGCGCCGCCCCGAGGCCATCGCCATCTTCGAGCAGCTCACCCGCGACGCGCCCAATCTGCCCGAGCCCTACAACAACCTGGCCGTGATCTACGCCGGCCAGGGCGACTTCGACAAGGCCCGCGGCGTGCTCGAGCGGGCCATCCGCACCAACTCCAGCTACGCCACGGCCTACGAGAACCTGGGCGATGTGTACGCCCGCCTCGCCAGCGAGGCCTATGGCAAAGCGCTGCAGCTCGACAAGAGCAACGCCGCCGTGCAGCCCAAGCTGGCCGTGATCCGCACGCTGTTCACCACGCCGAGCGCGGCCCTTCTGGCCGGCAAGGGCGCACCGACGACGGTGGCCAAGGCACCGGCCGCAGCGCCCGCGGCCGCTCCGACGCCGGCCCCCGCGCCGGCGGTCGTCGCGAAGGCACCGCCCCCGCCGCCCGCGCCGGCTCCCACGGTGATCGCCAAGGCCCCGGAGCCGGCCCCCGCACCGCCGCCTCCGGCACCCGCACCCGCCAAGCCGCCGGTTGCGGCACCGACGCCCGCACCGGCTCCTGCGGCAGTGCCTGCGCCGGCACCGGCGCCTGTGCCCGCTGCCGCCCCGGCGCCCAAGCCCGCGGAACCCGCGCCCGCCCCCAAGCCGGATGCCAGCAGCGCCGCCCAGACCGAGGTGGCCTCGGCCGTCAGCGCCTGGGCCAGCGCCTGGTCCAAGCAGGACATGGACGGCTACCTGGCCGCCTATGCCCCCAACTTCGATCCAGCCGACGGCGCCAGCCGCGCCGCCTGGGAGAAGGAGCGCCGCGCCCGCATCGTGGGCAAGAGCAGCATCACCGTCCAGGTCGAAGGCCTGAACGTGGAGGTGCAGGGCGACAAGGCCACCGCCAAGTTCCGCCAGCGCTATCGCGCCGACCGCCTGAACGTCAGCAGCCGCAAGACGCTGGAGATGCAGCGTGTGCACGGCAAGTGGCGCATCGTGAAGGAAACCGTCGGCGGCTGAGGCCGGCGACACGCAACGGCGCCCGATCTTGGCGGACCGCTCCAGTTCCCTGAAGCCCTCCACGGCTTGGCTGTGGGCCGCGGGCCTGCTCGCAGCATCCCTGCCGATGGCGGCACAGGCCGCTCCCGCGGAGCGCCACGCCCGGGGCAAGGCACCCGCCAAGTCCGTCGCGGCGCCCGCCGCCCGTTCCAAGAAGGAAGCTGCGCGCGCCGCGCCTTCACGCGCTGCGGCAGCCGCACCGGCAGGGCGTACGGCGCTTCGCCGCACGGAGCGCACGCCCGTGCGAGCGGCAGCCCGCGCCGCCGTTCCGGCCGCTGCGGCCACGGTGGCCACTGCCGCCGCCACGAGCCGCGTGGTGGCCCATCCGCCCGCCATGGGCGCGGTGCAGCCCGCCAACGCGTCCGCGGTACCGAGCGCGCCCAACGACGCCGGTCCCATCCTGCAGGCGGGGGGTGCCGCAGAGGCCCAGCTCATCGAGGTCTACCAACTCTTCGGCCGCGGCGAGACGCAGCAGGCGCTGGAAAAGGCCCGCGCGCTGGTCAAGACCTACCCCAACTTCCAGCTCGCGCAACTGGTGTACGGCGACCTGCTGGCCACCCGCATTCCGCCCAACACCGCCCTGGCGGACGCGGCCAGCCTGGCCCGGCTGCGCGGCAACCCCACCCTGACCGAGCTGCACGAGGAATCGCGGCGCCGCCTGCAGGCCCTGCGCGACCGGCCACCGCCGGGCACCGTCCCCTCGCAGTTCCTGGCGCTGTCGCAACGCAGCCGCTATGCCATTGCCGTGGACGCCTCCCGCTCGCGGCTGTACCTGCTGGAGAACACGGCCAACGGTCTGCAGCTGGCTGCCGACTACTACATCTCGGTGGGCAAGGCCGGCACCGACAAGCTGGTCGAAGGCGACGCCCGCACGCCGCTGGGCGTGTACTACGTCACCAGCAACCTGGATCCGCGCACGCTGAAGGACTTCTACGGCGCCGGCGCCCTGCCCATCAACTACCCGAACCCCTACGACAACATGCTGGGGCGCACGGGCAGCGGCATCTGGCTGCACGGCACGCCGCCCGAGCAGTTCTCGCGGCCCCCCCAGGCCAGCGACGGCTGCGTGGTGCTGTCCAACCCTGACCTCAAGCAGATCCTGCGCAAGGTGCAGGTGGGTGCCACGCCGGTCGTGATCGCCCGCAGCCTGGACTGGGTGGCGCCGCCCAAGGTGCGCACGCTGGCCGAGCCCTTCGAGACGGCGCTGAGCGCCTGGCTGCAGGCCCGCAGCGGCGGCAACGAGGAGCGGCTGCGCAGCTTCTACGCCACCGAATACCAGCGCGCCAGCCGCCGAGGGCCGGTCACCGTGCCCATCGACAACGTGCTGCGCCAGGAGCTGGCCACCGCCCAGGGCCGCAGCATCCAGCTCAAGGACACGTCGGTGCTGATGTGGCACGACAAGCGCGACACGGTGGTCGCCACCTTCGGCGAAGTGGTCGCCGGCGAACGCACCGGCCGCACCCGCCGCCAGTACTGGGTGCGCACTCCGGACAGCTGGAAGCTCTTCCACGAAGACATCCTGGGCTGACCGCCGCGGCCCGCGAGGGCGGGTCACAGGCGCTCCCACCGCGGCGCGATGCGCCCGCCGCGCTCGGCGCACGGCGTTCCGTCTGCATCGACCGACTGTGTCCACCCCTTCCAGCAGCAGCTGACCACGCCCAATACCCCTACGGCGTGGGCGTGAACTATTCAACGTTTTCCCTTGCTTTGTGGCCTGAATGTCAAAAAGCGCGTTACGTAACGCCTCGCGTGACACGGCCGTAACTGGGCGATTTCCAGAATGCACCTTTTCGGTGCATCTTATTCAGCTGCAATTCAGGAAAAATTTTTCTTTTGATTTCAACAACTTGAAAATCAGCCCTCATCCGTTTGGCTGATGCAGCCGATGGCGGATGGCTGAGGCCCCCGCAGTGACGGCTTCGGACATCCTCGCAAATGTGAATACTTCCATCTTATTGATACAGGAAGTTACCGGAACCTAGCATGAACTCGCCTTCGGGCCCCTGTCGTTCTGCTACCACTTTGCGAGGTCAACCATGAAAGCTGCAATCGTTCGTTTTCTGCGTGATGAAGAAGGCGCCACCGCCATCGAGTACGGGATCATCGCGGGGCTGATGGCCCTGATGCTGGTCGCCATCTTCGGCACCGACGGCGCCGTCCAGACCACGCTGGAAGCCATCTTTACCAAGGTCAAGACTGTCGCCACAACGGGCGCGTGAGCCTTCTGGAAGGGTCCGCTGCTCAAGAACGCGTCGCCTCGCCCATGCAGCCCCTCCTCCTGCTGTGGCTCGCCGGTGCGGTCTTCTGCGACCTCCGCTGGCGCAAGGTGCCCAACCTGCTGGTCCTGGCCGGCGTGGTGGGCGCCTTGCTCTCGCTGGCGTTCGGCGTCGCGTTGCCGGGCCTGGACTGGCCTGCGGCACTCGTGGGCTCGGGCGCGGCCTTCGCCGTCCTGCTTCCCTTCTACGCCCTGGGCCTCATGGGCGCCGGCGACGTCAAGTTCGCCGCCGCGCTCGGCCTGTGGGTGGGCCTGGCGCCGCTGGCGCCGATCGCCATCGTCGGCAGCCTGCTCGCCTTCGCCCATGCGATGGCCGTGCTCGTGCTTCGGCGCTGGCCCCTCTTTCCCCGGCTGATGCTGGCGCTCTCCGGCCGCGATGCGGACGGCGCGGCGTCGCCTTCGGCCCGCCGGCCGATTCCCTACGCCGCCTACCTGGCGCTGGCCACCCTCGGGTGGCTGGCATGGCGGGTGCCGCAATGAGCCGGGCGTACGCCGGCCGCGTCCCCCTCGACCCGAACTGAACCGCCCGCCATGCTCCGCTTCTCCAAGATCCTGGCCGTTCTCCTCGTGCTGCTGGCCGTGGCGCTGGCGGTGTATGCGTGGCTGCTGAGCCGCAACCCGGCGCCCGTCCGCACGGCGGCGGCACCCGCCGCCAGCGCCCCGCCTACCGCCGCGCCCGCCGCCACCTATGCGGTGGTGGTGACGAGCAAGGCCGTGCCGGCCGGCCAGCCGATCCCCGCCGACGCGCTGCAACTGGCCCAGTTGCCCATCGACCCTGCCGGCGCCTTCCGCAACACGGCGGACGTGGCCGGCCGCGTGCCGGTGCTGGACCTGGGCGCCGGCACGCCGGTGCTCGAAGCGCAGCTGAGCACGGGCCTCGCCCTCAAGCTGGCCGAGGGCGAGCGCGCCGTGGCCGTCAAGGTGGACGAGGTCATCGGCGTCGGCAACCGCGTGACGCCCGGCGACTACGTGGATGTCTTCTTCACCCTCAAGGCCGATGGCCGCGACATCGAGCGCAGCCAGGCGCGGCTGCTGCTCGCGCGCCTGCGCGTGCTGGCCTTCGGGCAGGCCTCCCTCGACGGCAACGCCAGCCGTGCGGAAGGCGGCAACGGCCGCGTCAACAGCGCGACCAGCGCATCCACCGGCGGCCAGCGCGTGGAAGCCGCCCGCACCGCCGTGCTGGCCGTGCCCGTGGCCGACGTGAACCGGCTGGTGCTGGTCGAGAACAGCGGCCGCCTGCTGCTGGCGCTGCGCAATCCGGCCGACACCGCCGAGCCCGACCCGCGCCTGTTCGCCGACTTGCCGCCTGCGCTGCAGCCGCTGCCCGCCGCGCGCGGCGACAAGGCCCGCGCGCCTCTGGACGGCATCGACCGCGCCCAGGCCGGCCTGGCCGTGGAAGACCTGGCCAACGGCGGCAACCGGGCCGTGCGCCGGACCGTGGCCGCCGCTCCTGCCTCTTCCGGCACACGCCCCGCCCCGGCCGGCCTGGAGGTGGAAGTGATCCGCGGCGACCGCCGCGAGACGGTGCGCTACTGACCGCACCATGGCCCCGCCCACCGCCCGCCCCTCACCGACCACGACCATGCGCCTGCGTCCCCGCCGCCTTCCGATCCCCACCGTGCTGGCCGTCGCCTTGCTCGCACCCGCGGCCGCGCCCACGGCCCTGGCGCTCACGCCGGCCGCCGACCCGGCCCGGCTGGTGCTGACCATGGGCACCCAGAAGGAACTGGTCTTCGACGGCGCGGTGGAGCGCATCGCCATTGCCGACGAGTCGGTGGCCGGCGTCACCATCGCCCGCCGCACGCCGGGCTCGCCGGCAGCGCGGCTGGTCATCACCGGCAAGGCCTCAGGAGGCACCTCGCTGATCGTGTGGGAGAAGGGCAAAGCTGCCGGCCGCACCTACGCCATCGAGGTGCAGCGCCGCACCGCCGTGCTCGAAGGCAGCAGCGAAAGCCTGCCGGAGCACCGCCAGGCGCGCGAGACCGCGCTGGCGGCCTTCCCCGACAAGGCCACGCTGACCGACCGCTCCAGCGTGCAGGTGAAGAGCCACACGGTGCAGGTCGACGTGAAGGTGGTGGAGTTCAACCGCAGCGTGCTCAAGCAGGCCGGGCTCAACATCTTCAGCACGCGGGCCAACTCGCACGGCTTCAGCTTCGGCGTGTTCACGCCCACCTCGCTCAAGAGCACCACCTACAACACCGACGGCTCGCTCACCACCGACGCCAACAACCCGCTGTCGCAGGCCTTCAATCTGCTGTTCAACTTCGGCCGCGCCGGCATCGGCCTGAACGTGGGCTTCCTCGAAGGCAACGGCCTGGCCCGGGTGCTCGCCGAGCCCACGCTGGTGGCCCTTTCGGGGCAGAGCGCCAGCTTCCTGTCGGGCGGGGAGCTGCCCATCCCGGTCCCGCAGGGCCTGGGCACCACCTCCATCGAATACAAGCCCTTCGGCATCGGCCTGACGCTCACGCCCACGGTGCTGGGCGACGACCGCATCGCGCTCAAGGTGGCGCCCGAGGCCAGCGACCTCGATTACGCCAACGCCCTGAGCCTCAACGGCGTGCCCGTGCCCGCCATCACCACTCGCCGCGCCGACACCACGGTGGAGCTGGGCGACGGCGAGAGCTTCATCATCGGCGGGCTGGTCAGCCGCAGCACCAGCTCCAACGCCGACAAGGTGCCGCTGCTGGGCGACCTGCCCGTGCTCGGCACCTTCTTCAAGCAGAACCGCTACCAGATGAGCGAGAAGGAGCTGGTGATCGTGGTCACGCCGCATCTGGTGCGGCCCATCGCCCGCGGCACCGACCTGTCGCCCTACCTGCCCGGCGCCAACGAGCAGCGCGACGGCCCGGTGTGGCGCTCGATCTTCACTGGCAACGTGCCCGGCAGCACGAGCCTGCCCGGCTTCTCGCGATGAGCCCTTCGTGAACGAAGACAGCGCCATGAACGCACCGCGCGACCGCTTTCCCGACGCCGGCACCGCCACCTACGTGTTCGTGTGCGCCGACCCGGCCCGCGTGGCCTGGATGACCGACGCGCTGGCGGGCCAGGGCGTGGTGGTGCCCCTGCGCGCGGGCGCAGGCATCGCGGAGCGCATCGGCATGCTGTCGCCACAGGCGGTGCTGATCGACTTCGGCGGTGGCGGCGCCGACGACGCGGCCGCCCTGCTGCAGCAGCTGCGGCAGGACTGGCCCGCGCTGCCGGTGGCCGCCGCCGGCCTGGCCACCGACCCCGCCGCCACGCTGGGCGCCCTGCGTGCCGGCGTGGACGACTTCATCGACCTGGCCGGTGCGCCGGAGGATGCCCAGGTCACGCTGCGGGCACTGATGCAGCGGCGTGCCGCCACGCAGCGCAGCGTGCGCGGCGGCACGCTCGCACTGCTGGGCGCGCGCGCCGGCGTGGGCACCACCACGCTGGCCACCAGCCTGGCCCTGCTGCTGCAGGAACAGCTGGGCGGCCCGGGCGCCGCACAGCGCAGCGTCACGGCCACGCAGCGCCGCGGCGTCGCCCTGCTCGACCTGGGCCTGCCCGCGCGCGATGCCCTGCTTTACCTGGACACGCCCAGCGAGTTCAGCTTCGTGGACGGCGTGCGCAACCTGCGCCGCATCGACCCCACGCTGCTGCAGACCGCGCTGGCCCACCACGACAGCGGCGTGGCCCTGCTGCCGCTGCCCGCCAGCCTGGCGCAGGTGCGCGAGATCTCCCATGCCGACTCGGCCCAGCTGATCCGCCGCCTGGCCGACTTCTTCGACCTGCAGGTGGCGGACCTGGGCGGCTTCTCGTCGGTGGACTTCATCGCGCAGACGGCCCGCGAGGCGGACCGCGTGTGGGTGGTGTGCGACCAGAGCATCGGCGCCATCGTTTCCACCGCCGCGCTGCTCAAGGACCTGAAGGCCAAGGGCGTGGACCTGAAGGACTTCGCGCTGGTGGTCAACAAGTTCGACAGCCATGTGGAGCTCTCGGCGCGCGAGATCGCCGCGCGGCTCGAACTGCCGCTGGCCCATGTGGTGCCGGCGCGGGCCGCCGCCCTCAATGCCGCCGCCAGCCGCGGCGAGATGCTGGTGCGCACCGCGCGCAGCGATGCCTACACCCAGGCGGTGGCCGCGATGGCGCGTGGCCTGCGCGAATCGCTGCCCGGCGGTGGCCCGGGCGCCAACGCACCGCGCAGCGCCGCCGCGTCGCCGGCCCGCTGGCGTGCATTGGGCAAGCAGATCGGCAGCCTGTGGAAGAAAGAGGGTTGAGCGCCATGTCCCCCGACATCCAGTTCGCCGACGACGACCAGGCCTTCGTCGGCTCCCAGCAGTTCCAGGACATCAAGAACTGGACGCACGAGCACCTGCTCACCCGCATCGAGGAACTGGGCGCCGAGTTCGGCCGCTGGTCGCGCGCCTCGATCCAGCAGTTCGTGGAGCTGGAGCTCGACAGCTTCGTGCGACTGCAGCGCGTGCCCATCAACGAGCGCGAGATCCAGCTGGTGGCCGATGCGCTCACCAAGGAGCTGGCGGGGCTCGGGCCGCTCGAAGACCTGCTGAACGACCCGGCCGTCGAGGACGTGCTGATCAACGGCCACAAGAACGTGTATGTCTCACGGCGCGGCATCCTCACGCGCGAGCAGATCCGCTTCTCCGACGACGATCATGTGCTGCGCATCGTGCGCCGCATCCTGGCGCCGCTGGGCAGGCGGCTGGACGAATCCAACCCGATGGTCGATGCGCGCCTGCCCGATGGCGGCCGCATCAACGCCGTCATCGAGCCATTGGCGCTGGACGGCATGTCGGTGTCGATCCGCAAGTTCCGCAAGGACCCGCTCACGCCGGCCGAACTGGTCAAGCTGGGCACCTTCGATGCCGGCATGGCGCAGGTGTTGGAGATGGCGGTGCGGGCGCGCTGCAACATCCTCGTCTCGGGCGGCACCAGCTCGGGCAAGACCTCGCTGCTCAATGCGCTGACCACCTTCATCCCCGAGACCGAGCGCGTCATCACCATCGAGGACACGGCCGAGCTGTCGCTGGCCAACGCCCACGTGGTGCGGCTCGAAAGCCGTCAGGGCGGCTTCGATGGCGCGGGGCTGGTCTCCATCCGCGACCTGCTGCGCAACAGCCTGCGCATGCGGCCCGACCGCATCATCGTGGGCGAGGTGCGCGGCGCCGAGGTGATCGAGATGCTGCAGGCCATGAACACGGGCCACGACGGCTCGATGGGCACCATCCATGCGAGCTCGCCGCGCGAATGCATCTACCGGCTGGAGATGCTGGCGGGCTTCGCGGGCTACCAGGGCAGCGAAGTGAGCCTGCGCCGCCAGATTGCCAGCGCCATCGACTTCATCGTGCAGATCGGCCGGCTCTCGGGCGGGCAGCGGCGCATCCTGTCGCTGTCGGAAGTGACGGGCGTGAACGACAACGTGGTCGCCATGCAGGAGCTCTACCGCTACGAGCCGCAGGTCGGGCCCGACGGCGAGGAGCGCGACCGCTGGGTGTCGCTGGGCATTGCGCCGCATTCGCCCAAGATCGCGCGGCTGCGCCAGACCCTGGCCCGCAGCACGCAGGGCACCGCGGAGGGCCGCCGTGGCTGAGTCGCCGCGCATCGGCCTGCTGCTGCTGGCGGCCGTGGCCCTGATGCTGGCCGCCGCCGGCCTGCTGCTGTGGCAGTGGGCGGCCTCACGCCAGGGCCGGGCCGCTGCTGCGCGCCACCTGGGCGAACAGCTCGCCGGGCTGGCCGACAACGACGCCGTGCCCCGCGCCCGGCCGGCGCCGCTGTCGACGCCCGCCAGTGCACAGCCGCTGGCGGCCGCACCCGCCGATGGCACGCTGGTCGACCCCTGGGCCGCGACGACCGAGGCGGCCACCGCGGCCAGCACGTCCGGCCGCGGCCGCCTCGACGAACTGCTGCCGCCCTGGCTGCAGGGCGCGGTATCGGCGCCCCAGCTCGGCCTGGGCGCGCTGGCTCTGGGGATCCTGGTGTCGCTGGCAGGCCTGCTGGCCTCGGCGCCCGGTGTGGTCGCGGCACTGGCCGTGCTGCTGCCGCTGTCGGCCTTCTTCCTCTGGTGGCGGGTGCAGAAATTCCGCCGCCGGCTGGTGGGCCAGTTGCCGGGCTTCATCGATGCGATGGTGCGGCTCATCACGGTGGGCAACTCGACGCAGGCGGCCTTCCAGCTCGCCATTCCGAGTGCGCGCGAGCCGCTGCGGGCCTACCTGGAGCGCACCGCCGGCCTGGTGCGTGCAGGCGTGGACCTGGACCGTGCGCTGGCACAGACGGCCGAGAGCGTGCGCGTGCAGGAGCTGCACCTGATGGCTGCCGTGCTGGGCCTGGGCGTGCGCTACGGCGGCCGGGCAGACCTGTTGCTGGAGCGGCTGGCGCACTTCATCCGCGACCGCGAGCAGGCCGACCAGGAGCTGCAGGCACTGTCGGCCGAGACCCGGCTGTCGGCCTGGATCCTCGGCCTGCTGCCGCTCATCGTGGGCGGGCTGATCGTCACCAACAACCCCGACTACTTCCTGCGCATGTGGCACGACGGCACGGGCCGCATGATGGTCTTCGGCGGCGCGGGCCTGCAGCTGCTGGGCGCGGTGCTGCTGTACCGGGTGGCGAGGCTGTGATGCCCCAGCAACTCAGCCCCACCCTGCTCGCCGCCCTCAGCGTGGCGGTGCTCGCCCTGGGCCTGCTGGTGCTGGGTGCCGCCCTCATCAGTGCCGAGCTGCGCCGGCTGCGCCACGAGCGCGCGTTGGACCGCGCCCTGGCCCATGGCGCCAGCCTGAGCCAGGCCGGCGACCCCAGCCTGCATGCGCCCCTGGCCGCCCCCAGCGCCAGCGACCTGCCGGTGCACTGGCTGGACACGCGCCTGGGCCGCGCGCTGGTCGCCGACGAGGACCGGCGCCTGATCGAGCAGTGCGGCTTCCCGGCCGTGCGGGCACAGCTCATCTTCCTGCTGCTGCGTCTGGGCCTGGCGCTGCTGCTGCCGGTGCTGGTCTACATGGCGTGGGCAGGCAGCCAGACCCCGGCCAGGGCCATTGCCGGACTGGCCTTCGGCTTCACGCTCGGCTTCATGGGCCCCAAGTGGCTGCTGGCGCGGCGCGCGGCCGACCGCCGCGAACAGGTGGCGCAGGAGCTGCCGCTCTTCGTCGACCTGCTGCGCCTGCTGCAGGGCGTGGGCCTGAGCCTGGACCAGAGCCTGCAGATCATGGCCACCGACTTCCACCATGTGCTGCGCGTGCTGGGCTTCGAGCTGGGCATCGCCAATCGGCAGTACGCCCAGGGCCGCACCCGCGAGCATTCGCTGCAGCGCCTGGCCACGCTGCACGGCAACGAGGATCTGGCCAGCCTGGTGATGCTGCTGGTGCAGGTGGACCGCCACGGCGGCGCCGTGCAGGAGCCGCTGCGCATCTTCAGCGAGCGGCTGCGCGAGCGCCGCCGCATGGAGATGAAGGAGCGCATCGGCCGCATCACCGTGAAGATGACCGTGATCATGGTCACCACGCTGCTGCCGGCGCTGCTGGTGGTCACCGCGGGCCCTGGTTTCCTGGCGATCGTCCGTTCGGTCGGGAGCATGAGATGACATCCCAGATGACACCCCCCATGCCGCTTCAATGCTCCTGGCGGCCGCCAAAGGCGGCTGCTCTTCGGGCACGTCCAAGCCTGCGCAGGCAGGCTTGGAGCCGCGGCCCTCAGCCCCTCTCAGACGCCTTCGGCTTGGAGGGGGGCGCACCCGCAGGGCTGGCAAAGCCAGTTCCTGGGGTGCACTGGCGTGGCCTGCTCCGCGGCCCTTCGACAGGTGCCAATGCTGGCGCTTGTTGTCGCCCCACGAGAAAGGAGTCGCCCATGCACAGGATTTCCGTGATCGCCCTCAGCCTTCTCTGCCTGGGCCTCGCGGCCTGCGGCAGCACGCCGCGGTCGGACTACCCAGGCGCCGGCGCGGCGCGCGAGCGGCAGAACGCACAGGCTGCCGCCGATGCCGTGCCGGCCGGCGAAGGCGCATCCGCCATCGACAGCGCGGGCACCTACCTGCGCCTGGTCGAGCGCATGCAGCAGGACGGCCTGTGGTTCGCCTCGCTGGCGCATGTGGACGCGCTGGAGGCACGCCACGGCGTGATGCCCGCGTCGACGCGACTGCGTGCCGATGCGTTGCGCCAGACCGGGCAGGACGCCGCCAGCGCGGCCGCCTACCGGCGCCTCGTGGGCACGCCGCTCGAAGCGGCCGGTTACCACGGCCTGGGCCTGCTCGCCGGCGGCAATGGCGACTTCGCCGAAGCCGCACGCCTGATGGAGCAGGCCCGCCGCAGCACACCCACCGACGGCCTGCTGCTGAGCGACCTGGGCTATGCCCTGCTGCGCGCCGGCCGCATCGACGCGGCCCGCGTTCCGCTGATGCAGGCGGCCCAGCTGCGCCCCGACCAAGCGCAGGTGCAGGCCAACCTCGCCCTCTACCTGGAAGCCAGCGGCCGCACCGATCAGGCCAGCGCGCTGATGGACGCCCAGCGCATGCCCCCGGCCAGCCGCGAGGCCATCCGCCAGGCGGCGCGCGACCTGGCCGGTGGGGGTGCCCCCGTGGCCACCACCGACCTGCCGGCCGGCTTTGCGCCGGGCGGCCTGGCCCTGCGTACCGCCACCCGGGCCAGCCTGCCGCGGATGGCCGCACCGGCCGGCGCCGCCACCACCGCGAGCGCCGAGCGCGCGCCCAACGCCCCCGACACCGGAAGGACGCCATGACGAAGACGACCCTGCTTTCCCTGCTGCTCCTGGGCACGCTCGCTGCTGCGCCGGCCCAGGCCCAGACCTCGGCGAAGGCCGCATCGCCATCGGCTGACAGCCGGCAGGTGACGCCGGTGCAGGTCGCACCGATGCCGATGTCTGCCGCGCCGGTGCCAAGCCCCCCGGCCTCGCCGGCGGGCGGCGGCGCGCCCCTGGACGAAACGGCCGCCGCCACCGACCAGCCGGCGCTGCCCGTCGGCGCGGCCACGCAGCGTCTGCTGGCCCTGCAGCGCGGCGGCACGATGGCCTCGGCCACGCCACGCCCCATTCCCGGCGAGGTGGCGCACCGCAGCTACGAGCGCTACCTGAACAGCTTCAACCACCCGATTCCCGATCGGTACGGCTCCTCGGTGTCGGTGCGCCAGGGTGGCACCGGCACGGGCACCTCCACCGGCGTGGCCCGCTGAACGACGAACGACATGCCACGCACGGCCCGCCCTCGCGTACACGCCCCGCGGCCGCGCGCCGCACGGGTGCAGCGCGGCGTGTACTCGCTGGAGTACGCGATGGTGTTCCTGCTGTTCTTTGCGCTCATCTACACCATCGTGTGCTCCGCGATCGTGTTCACCTTCCGCTTCGGGCTGCAGAACGCGGCGGAGGATGGGGCGCGGGCCGCGCTGCGCTACCAGCCCACGTTGGCAGCCCGCCAGGCGGCGGCCAGCACCGAAGCCACGCGCAAGGCCACGGGCTGGCTGCCGGTCGCGCCCACGGTGGCCTCGCGCGTCGTGTACGAGAACGGCAGCAGTTGCGACGCCCAACTGGCCAATCGCTGCAGCATCGAGGTCACGGTCAGCGCACCCGGCCTGCAGGCAGTGCTGCCGCCTTTCCCCGGTTTTGCGCTGCCGGACGTGGTCGCCGCGCAGGCCCGCGTGCTGCTCGATGGGAGGTCGCTGTGAGGGGGCGCCCGGCCACGTTACGCCCCATGTGCACGACGCGTGGGCGCCAGCGGGGTGTGGCCGCGATCGAGTTCAGCATTGTGTTCATCGCCCTGTTCACCGTGCTCTACGGCTTGGCTACCTTCGGCTCGGTGTTCTACACGCGGCACCAGATCACCCGCGCCGCCGAGGACGGTGCGCGTGCCGTAGCCATGTACAACGCGCCCACCGAGGCGCAGATCCAAGCCGTGGTGCGCAGTTCGCTGGCGGTGCCGCTGTCCACCGCGAATGGCCTGGAGATCAGCGCCACGGCCGCTGCCGACCCGGTGGTGGTGACTGTGCGCCTACCCTACCGCAGCAACGCGATCCTGCCGCTGCTGCCGCTGGCCGACCGCTTCATCCCGGACATGCTGCAGGCGCGCGCCAGCGCAGCGAGGCCCTCGTGACATGACGCGCCGCCCAGCCTCCATCCGCCGGTGCCATGGCGCAGGCGTCTTCATGGCCCGCCGCCTGCTGCAGCAATGCCCTGGTCGCGCTGGCCAGCGCGGCGCTGTCGTGATCAACGCGACCCTGGCCCTGGCCGTGCTGATCATCGGGCTGCTCGGGACTGAGCTCGGCTACATGCTGCTGACCAAGCGCGACCTGCAGAAGGCCGCCGACCTGGCCGCGCTGGCCGGCGCGCAGCAGGTGCAGCCCACCAGCTGCACCGCGGCCCAGCAGGCGGCGCTCTCCAATGCCAATGGCAGCGGCACGCAGGATGCCAACCGGAACCTGCCGCACGAGTTCAGCCTGGCGGCCGGCGACGTGGAATGCGGCAACTGGGACCCCACCCGCGGTGACGCCAAGGATCGTCATTTCCAGGCCCTGCCACCCTTCAATGCCGTGCGCGTAGGTATTCGAAGGACACCGGCACTCATGCTTCCAGTTCTTCCGGGCAATCGGTCCACGGAAATTACCGTCGAAGCGATCGCTGCGCTGGATTCCCCCTCTGCGGCCTTTTCCGTTGGCTCGAAGCTGATCACAAGCAACCCGGACGCGCCGCTCATATCGACGCTGAAGTTGGCGGGCATCAACGTAAATGGCTTGTGCGTTGGCTGCTACTCCGGCCTCGCCAACGTATCCCTCACCCCGTCCGGATTGCTTCAAGAACTGGGGATCCCCGTCAGCGCAGACATGACTGTGGGCGACCTCAACGCTTTGTTGGCGGCGAACAAAGTTCAGTTGGGTGACCTGCTGAGCGCGATTGCCACTTTGGCCTCCAACCAAGGTACAGATGGCAATCTGCTTCTCTCCGCGAATGCGAGCCTCTTGAACGCGCTGGGCGCGACCTTGGACGTGAGCCAACTTCTCATTCAACTGGGCACCGATGCTGCATCAGGGACAGGGCTCAGAGGACTCTTTGGAAACATCAGCACTGCGACGGCTGCGGCCGCCCTGGGAGTGCAGCTCAATGCGCTGGAACTGCTCACAACCTCAGTCGGCGTTGCGACGTCCAAGAACGCGCTTTCCCTGCCCGTAAGTGCGCCAACGCTCGGCATCAGCCTGGAAGCACGAGTGATTGAGCCGCCATCCATCGGCATCGGTGATGTCGGCACCATGGCTTACAACGCCCAGGTGAGGATCGTCGCATCCATCAAATCGTCTGCCAGTGCTTTAAGCGGCTTGCTCGGGATACTGCGCACGAGCATCGACCTTCCTATCGTGATCGACGTGATCAACGCGAAAGGAGAACTGACCGCATTGGATTGCGCTGCCGCCCCCCCGCAGGCAACCATTACCGTCGAATCGGCAGTGCTCAACGCCTGTATCGGCCAAATCCCCAGTTCAGTGCTCTGGTCCAAGACCGATGTGTGCACCGATGCGACGCTGGGTCAGATGACCTTCGTGCGTGCGATGGGCATCGACCTTTTATACGGAAAAGTCCAAGTGCCCGCACTTGATCGCACAGAGTCCCTTACGTTGTCGCCTCCACCTTCGCAGGACAGTTCGCAAACAACCCAACGCAACGCTCTGCCCATTGGAAGCACCGTCGTGAGCCTTTTCAATCAACTGCTGGCGCTCGGCTTAAGCGCAACAGGTGATGACGGCAGCCAACCCGCGCAGCGAGCGAGCACGGTGGAGATTGCGACAAGCATGGCCGATGACTACCTGCGAAGAGCAGGTGCAACGAATGTATCTGGAGTAGCAAACCTGCTGACTGCAGATGGCGTTAACTGGAAGCGTCCCGCCGTACTGGGCTTGCTTTCGAGCGACATGGTGTCGGAGTGGACATCAAGCACCAACACATGCCTTGGGTCATCTCGTGCCACATGCATTCGCACCAAGCTCATCCAGTCCTTGCAGACGCCGGCTCAAGACGGATTGGTGGGCGGGCTCCTGGGAAGTGTTCTGAATCTAGTGTCCAACCTATTGAGCCTTGATCCCAAAGGCACAGGCACACCGCTTCTATCGACGATCCTGGGGCCATTGCTGCAGTTGCTGAGCCCTGCGCTTGATGCGGTGGGGGCAGCACTGTCAAACCTGCTTGGCGACGTGCTGGGCATTGAGTTGGGTCGGACGGACGTCAAGCTCCATTCCGTGAGCTGCCACACAACCAAGCTTGTGTATTGATTCCTGAACGACTGGCCAAATACGTCGCGCACTCATGAGCGTCTCCCCCGCCTTCGACGAACTCGACCTCTATGTGTGGGAGGGCAAGGCCGACATCCTGGACCGGGTGGCGCGCTGCATGTCCAGCTTCGACGTGGAGGTGATCCGCGCCGATGACCGCTTCATGAGCCTGCCCGAGCGCGAGCAGCCGCTGCGTCCGTCGCTGGCCGTGATGAGCGTGACGGCCATCGACGGCGGCGGCCTGCCGCATGCCACCGAACTGCTGCAGGGCATGCCGGTGATCTGGGTGGGCGCGAGCACTCGCGAGCGCGATCCGCGCAACTACCCGCCCGAGTACCTGCACGTCCTGCCCTACGACTTCACCTGCGCCGAGCTGCGCACCATGGTCGCCAAGCTGGTGCGCCAGCTGCGCGCCCGCGCGGCCGAGGCGCCGGCGCCCGGCGAGCTGGTGGCCCTGTCCGAACCCATGAAAGCGCTGCTGGCCGAGGTGAACACCTTCGCGGGCAGCGACCATTCGGTGCTGGTGCAGGGCGAGACCGGCGTGGGCAAGGAGCGCGTGGCGCAGCTGCTGCACCATGGCCATCCCACCTACGGCAAGGGTGCCTTCGTGGCGGTCAACTGCGGCGCGATTCCGGACGGGCTGTTCGAGTCGCTGTTCTTCGGCCATGCCAAGGGCTCCTTCACCGGCGCCGTGCATGCACACCGCGGCTACTTCGAGCAGGCCACGGGCGGCACGCTGTTCCTGGACGAGATCGGCGACCTGCCGCGCTACCAGCAGGTCAAGCTGCTGCGGGTGCTGGAGGACGGCGCGGTCACCCGCCTGGGCTCGGCCACGCCGCTGCGGGTGGACTTCCGCCTGGTGGCGGCCACCAACCGCAACCTGCGCGAGATGGTGGCCGCAGGCGAATTCCGCGCCGACCTGTTCTACCGCCTGGCGGTGATCGAGTTGCGCATCCCCAGCCTGGAGGAGCGCGGCGAGGCCGACAAGATCGCCCTCTTCAAGGCCGTGCTGACCGGCGTGCTGGGCGAGCCGCTGCTGCAGGAGCTGGGCGAGGCGCCGCACTGGCTGACCGACGCCATCGCCTCGGCCACCTTCCCGGGCAACGTGCGCCAGCTGCGCAACCTGGCCGAGCGGGTGGGCGTGATCGCGCGGCAGACCAAGAGCTGGGAGCCCACGCTGATCCAGCGCGCCCTGGCGCTGGCGCGGCCGGTGGAGGTGCCATCCGCCGCCCCGCCGGAGCGCCGCGGCTGGAACGCGACGGAGCGCAACCGCATCATCGCGGCGCTGGAAGTGAACGACTGGCGCCGCCAGGACGCCGCCCAGCACCTGGGCATCAGCCGCAAGGTGCTGTGGGAAAAGATGCGCAAGTACCAGATCATGGATGGCGAGCCGGGCGTGCCGGAGGCGCCGGAATCGTCCTGAGCCGGGGAATTAGACCGAGACGGCGACCGATGCAGCCTCGACGCGGTTGCGTCCGCGGTCCTTGGCCTGGTAGAGCGCCTGGTCGGCTTCGCGAAGCAGGTCCTCGATGCCGCCGCCGTCGCGGGGATGGCGGCATGCGACGCCCACGCTGACCGTCACGCCCGCAGGCAGTGCCCAGCCGGCATCGCGCGAGGCATCGATCACGCCCTGGCGCACCCGCTCGGCCACCTGCATCGCGTCGCGCAACGGGGTGGCCGGCAGCACGATGGCGAACTCCTCGCCGCCCGGCCGCGCCGCCAGGTCCTGCTCGCTGCGGCAGGCATGGGCCAGCGCCGAGGCCACCGCCTGCAGGCAGCGGTCGCCTGCACCGTGGCCGTGGGCGTCGTTGTAGAGCTTGAAGCGGTCGACGTCGACGGACAGCAGGGCCAGAGGGGTGTCCTCGCGCAGCGCGCGCGCCCACACGGTCTCCAGCCATTCCATGTAGCTGCGTCGGTTGGCCAGGCCTGTGAGCGGATCGGCCCGGCTGAGCAGTTCGAGTTCGAAGTTGGCCTGCTCGAGCGCATGGCTGCGCGTGGCCAGGTCCTGCGCCAGGCGTTCGTTGTCCAGCGAAACGCGCAGCGCGTCGACATAGATGCGGCCCATGCGCCGCGCCACGGCAAGCTGGGCAAGGCAGAGCACCACCGACGCCACCGAGAGCACATGCGCGAAGCCAGGCCGCGCGATCAGCACCGCCACCGCCAGCGAGCCGAGGATGGGCACCTGGAAGGCCGCATGGGTCTGCCAGTACGCCATGTTGGTCATGGTCATGGCCACCGCGCCCAATGCCGTGCCGATCACGACCGGCACCTCGTCCGCCTCACCGTGGACCAGCATCCAGCCCAGGCCGATGCCCCAGGCCAGGCCGGTCAGGGCCATGAGCACCAGCGAGGCCCACACCCAACGCAGGCCGACATCGTCCCGTTGGCGGCTGCGCCGGTACGCCAGGCGCAGTCCCATGCGGGCGAAGATGGGCAGGCAGGAGGCCACCAGCCAGCCCATGACCAGCGCATGCCGGTCGGGCCGCCAGAAGACGCTGGCGAGCATGGCGGCGCCCGCCAGGCCCATGAAGCCGGAGACGGGCACGGTGTCGTAGAGCGCCTCGACGCGGCGGCGTCGCAGGATCGGATCGGCGTCGTTCAAGGAGAAGGCACGAGGGAAGGTACGCCCCTCACTGTAGACGCGAAGCAGTGCGCAGGGCCATGCGCTGGGGCAGGCTCTGCGCCGGTACCGCCACGCCGCCCGCGCGCTGCGCGGCCTTCAGGTCTGGGCCCCGCAACGGCGCCGCGGAAGGTGCCGGCGGCGCCATCGGCTGCTGCACCACGGCCCGCGCCCGCGGGCCGGCGGGCACGGCAGGTGTGCCTTGTTGCGTCATGCCCAGGCCGTCCGGGCCCAGCAGCGAACGCGCGGGCCCGCCCACGATCTCGTCGATCCAGGGACTGACGCCGTCGGGCTCCACGCGCAGCTCGCCGGTGGCCCGGGCCAGCCGGAACTCGGTGACGCGCAGGTCGAACACGGCATCGATGTAGTCCAGCAGCAGGTTGTTGTGGTCGAGCTGCGCATCGAGCACGTTGGGCAGCGTCTCGCGGCCGAACTCCAGCAGCCGGCTGCGGCCCCGGAAGGCCTCGCCCGACTCGGACACGGCTTCGCGCAGCTGCTGCTCGCGCTCGCGGCCGCTGGCGGTGCGGCCCCAGGCCGAGGCCGTGAGCTCCAGCAGGTTGCGGCGCACGCCGTCGAGCTTGGCCTCCTGCGTCTGCACCTCGGCCAGCGCCGACTTGACGCGCAGTTGGCGGTCGAAGCCGCTGCCGAAGTTCCAGTTGAGCTCCAGCGCGGCGCGCGTGGGCTCGGAGGTGGTCACGCCGCGCGGGTCCTTGGTCTTGACCACCACGGCATCCACCGTGGGCCAGACGCTGGCCTCCTGCTGCTCGACCAGCTCCCGCGCGCGTGCCACGCGCTCCTGGGCTTCGGTCAGCTCCGTGCTGCGCGATTCGGCGCGGGCGATGGCCTCCTGCTGCGAGGCGATCTGCCAGGCCGGCGGCGTGCGCAGCAGCGGCAGGCGCGCCGGATCGGGCACGAAGCGGAAGTAGCTGTCGAACTTGGCGATGGCCTCGGCCAGCTGGGCGTCGAAGTCCGCCTCGCGCGCGGCGATGCCGGCGCGGCGGGCGCTGGCCATGCGCAGGTCGTTCTGGCCGGCGCCCCCCAGGGCGACGCGGCGCTCCTCGCTTTTGGCCAGGTCCTGCACGATGCGGGTGGAGCGGCGGGCGACCTCGCGCTTGAGGTCGAAGCGCTGCACCTGCATGTAGGCGGTCAGGGCGTCGAGCACGACCTTCTGCGAGGTGGTCTTGACCGCCTCGCTCTGGGCCCGGCTGCCGGCCTCGGCGGCCCGCTCGCGCGCGCTCATGGCGCCGCCGTCGATCAGGCTCATGCGGGCCTCGGCGGTGAGCAGGGTGTAGGTCTCGCTGGAGGCGCCCTCGCGGCCGCTGTTGTAGGTGCCGCTGGCGGTGCCGACCTTGAAGCGCGGATAGCGCGCCTTCCTGGCCGCCTCGACCTCGAAGCCACTGCTGGCGGCGGCGGCATCGGCGGCCAGCACTTCGGGATGCTCCAGCGCCAGGGTGCGCAGCGACTGCTTGAAGCGCTGGGTCTGGCCGGTGATGACGAGGCCGGGCGCGCCGGCGGGCGCGGATGCCGCGGGTGCGGTTGCAGGCGCAGCCGATGGCGTGGAGGCGGGCGTCACGGGCAGTGAGCCGGGCGCGGGCGCCGGTGCAGCGGGCGCTGCGGAGAGCATGGGTGCCGACGCGCCACGCAGCGACGCCGGCGCCACCGCCGCGATGCGTTCACCGACCGGCGTCGGCGCGGGCGCCTCCGGCATCGACAGCCGCGTCGCCGTCAGCAGCCGCATTCCGTTCTCGTCGTACACGGCCACCGGCACGCCCTGGCGACGGATCTGCACCTGGGCGGCGGCGGGCAGGCACGCGAGCACGCAGGCCAGGGCGATGGCGGTGCGCACACGCATTTGCACGCCATATGGGGCTGAACGGCCGTCTTTCAGAAGGCCGCGGAGCAGGCCATTCGTGGATGTCCGCGGAACCGGCTTTGCCGGGCCGCTGGACGTGCCCCCTGGAGGGGGGTGGCGGAGCGCGAAGCGCGGAGCCTGGGGGTGCTTCATGGTTCTCGGAAGGCCTCCCGCTGCAGCTTCAGCACCGGCCGCAGGATGTACCAGATGAACGGGTCGGTGCCCACGATCAGGTCGACCTCCGCCTCCATGCCGGGCGTGATGCGGTTCTCGGGCCGGCCCACGTGGGAGGCGCTGGTGCTCACCTGCAGCCGGTAGTAGGGCGGCGCGGTGGGCAGCGTGGCGTCGCGGTCGGCGTCGGCGGCCACCAGATCGACGCGGCCGTCGACCGTGCCGTAGCGCAGGAAGTCGTAGGCGGTGATCTTCACGCGGGCCTTCTGGCCGGCATGCACGAAGCCGCGGTCGTTGGGGCTCAGCCGCGCCTCGACCATCACCTGCGCGTCGTCGGGCACCACGTCCAGGATGGGCTCGCCGGGCTTGATGACCCAGCCGGGGCTGCCGCTGCGCAGGCCCTTGACGATGCCCTCGCCCGGCGCCGTGACCACCGTGCGCGAGCGCTGGTTGCGGGCGCGCTGCAGGTCCTCGTTGAGGCTGGCGAGCTGGCGTTCGACGGTGGAAAGTTCATCCGACGCGCGGCGGCGGAAGCTGCCCTCGGCCTCGGCCAGCTTGGCCTGCGCCTCGCCGATGGCGGCAGCGGCCGAGACCACGCCCTGCCGGGCCACGGCCAGTTCGGCGCCGGCCACCTCGGCTTCGCGGCGCTTGTCCAGCACCTCCAGCTGGCCGATCAACTTCTCGGCCGCCAGCTGCTCCGAGATCTCCAGCTCCTTGCGCGCCAGCGCCACGCGCTGCGTGAGCCCGGCCACCTTGGCCTGCTGCTCCATCTGCTTGCTGCGCGCGGCCTCCAGCGCCGCCTGGGCGCCGGCGGCGATGCCGCGCTGCTCCAGCGAGCGGGCCTGGTACGCGCCCAGCTCGCCGCGCACCACGTCGGCATCCATGGCGGGCGGGAAGCTCTCGCGCCGCAATGGCTCGCCGCGGCTCTCGGCCGTTAGGCGCAGGCGCGCGGCCTGGGTGGCGGCCTGGCGGGCGGTCAGCTCTTCCAGGTTGAGGCCGCTGCCGCCCAGGTCGATCTCCACCAGCGGCTGGCCGGCCTTGACGCGCTCGCCCTCGCGCACGAGCACGGCGCGCACGATGCCGCCTTCCAGATGCTGGATCGACTTCACGCGGTCGGACGGGATCACCTTGCCGTTGGCGACCACCACGGTCTCCATGGGAAAGGCCAGCGCCACCACGGCCAGCACGCCGATGGCGCCGCCGATGAGCCAGCGTCGGCGACGGCCCGGACCGTCCGGCATCGGCGCGCGGTCCTCGGCACGCAGCAGGACCTGGGGCAGGTCGTTCTTCATGCGGCCACCTGCTGAAGGTCGGCGCGCTGGCTGCCGAAGAGGCGGGGCACCATCACCGCCGGCGCGCCCTGCTCCACGCTGCCGTCGCCAGTGACATGGTAGACGTTGTTGGCGGCGGCCACCATGCGCAGCGAATGCGTCACCACGATCACCGTGCGCGTGCGGGCGATGGCCACCAGGGTGTTGATGAGCTGGCGCTCGCTGTGGAAGTCGAGGTCGTTGCTGGGCTCGTCCAGCACCAGCACCGAGGGCTTGCGCAGGAAGGCCAGCGCCAGGCCCAGCTTGCGCCGCTCGCCCACCGACAGGCCAGTGCCGCCCTCGCCGATGCGGGTGCGGTAGCCGGCGGGCAGGCGCGAGACGAAGTCGTGTGCGCCCGCCAGCTTGCAGGCCGCCACGATCTGCTCGTCGCTGTGGCCGGGGGCGCAGCGGCGCAGGGTCTCGATGATCTCGCCGGCGAACCAGTAGACCTCCTGCGAGAGGTAGCTGATCCACCTGGCGCGGTCGTCGCGGCCGAACTGGGCCAGGTCGTATTCGCCCAGGCTGACGGTGCCGGCGCTGGGCGCGTACAGGCCGCAGATCAGCCGCACCAGCGTGGACTTGCCGGCGCCATTGCGGCCCACCACCGCATGCAGGCCGGCCGGGCCGATGGCCAGGTCGAGCTTCTCGAACACCGGGCGGCCCTGCGGCTGGAAGCGGAAGTCCACATCGCGCAGTTGCACCAGCCCGGGGGGCTGCGGCAGGTTCAGGCCGCTGGGCTCGCGCTCCACCGGCTCGGACAGCACCTTTTCGAGTCGGCTGGCCGCCTCGCCCGCCGTGGCCAGCGCGCGCCAGTTGGAGACCAGCCCGGCGACCGGCTGCAGCGCCCGCATGGCCAGCATGTTGGCCGCCACCAGGCCACCGACGGTCATCCACTGCTCCATGACCGACAGCGCGCCCACGGTGATGACCACCGTCGAGAAGATGGTCAGCAGCACCGTCGTGCCGTCGCGGGCGGTCTCGATCTCGCCGTTCTTGCGGAAGCTCTCGCCCAGCCAGTGGTCGTAGGTCTGGCGCCAACCTTCGATGGTGGGGCCGTCGTTGGCCTGGGTCTTGAGCGTTTCGCGCGCGGCGCAGATCTCGGCCGTCATGCGCTCCAGGTTGCGGCTGCGCTCGGTTTCCTCGACGCGGCCGGCGCGCACCTCGTCGGCCCACCACCAGGCCAGGAAGGACATCACGCCCAGGAAGACCACCACCACCGGCAGCACCGGCAGCGCCACGATGCCGATGACCACCAGCGCGAACAGCGCCATCGGCAGGTCGAAGATCGATTGCGCGAGGCCGCTGCTGAGCGTCATGCGGACCGCGCCCACGTCGCGGAACAACAGGAACCACGCGGCGGCGGGCCGCTCCTCCAGCGCCCGCAGCGGCCGGTTGAGCATGGACTGCAGCAGCGCGCCCGAGATGCCGTGGTCGATGGTGGCGCCCGCATCGCGCAGCAGGCGCGAGCGGCGGCTGCGCAGCACGAACTCGATGGCCAGGAAGAACAGGATGCCGCTGAACAGCGCCCACAGCGTGGAGGTGCCGCTGCGGTAGATGACGCGGTCGTACACCTGCAGCAGGAAGATCGACGGCAGCAGCCCGAACAGGCTGATCGGCACCGACCACCAAGCCGCCTGCCGCACCGCCGGATAGGCCGCGCCGAAGGCCCGGCCGAGCGCGTCGGCATGCGGGCTGGCCGCCTCATCGCCCTCGGCCGTGACCGAGGGGGCGACCAGCTGGCTGGGAAGCAGGTACTTCAGCATGGGCGGCCGTCGATGTTGAAAACCATGAACAGATTGTTACTCACTGGGGCGGATGCAGGTCAGGTTGAAGACAGAAAGCCGGGTAAATGCCAAGGCGACCCGATCAGGCCATCGCCTTGACGGCCTTGGCGAGGCGGGCCAGGCCGATGCGCGCGCCGCCCTTGGCCAGCACCCAGTCGCCCGGCGCCACGATGTCGCCGAAGGCGGCCACGAGCTCGGCGGCGTCGTTGAACCACCGCACCGGCACCAGCGGCTTCAGCCGCTGGGCCAGAGGGCCCATGAGCGGCCCGCACAGCAGCACGCGGCCCGGCTGCGCAGCCAGCACCTCGGTCTGCAGCGCCAGGTGGTGGCGCTGCGACTCCGCGCCCAGGCCCTGCATCTCGCCCAGCACCGCCACCCGCTGCCTCGGCGCGCAGGGCGCCTGGGCCAGCAGGGCGAGTGCGGCCCGCATGGAGGTGGGATTGGCATCGTGCGTCTCGTCCACGAAGTGGAAGCTGCCGCCGGCGATGGGCACTTCCAGCACGGGCCCGCGCCATTCATGCCGCTCGAAGCCGCCCAGGGCCACCAGCGCCGCGCCCAGTTGGGTCTGCCATTCCAGGGCCAGCACGGTGGCCAGCACCGCGGTCGCACCCAGGCCCACATGCGCGCCCACGGCCTGCAGCTTCATGCGCACCGGGCTGCCCACGACCTCGGCGCGCAGTTCGCCATGCCCCAGCGCCGTGAGGCGCACCTGAGCATCGCGATGGCTGCCATGGTCGAACACGCGCAGGCCCCGCCGCGCCGCCAGCAAGGCCAGGCCGTCGTAGCCCGGCATGTCGCGGCACAGCACCACGCAGGCGTCCTCGGGCATGGCCTCGACGAGCTGCGCCATCTTGCGCTGCATGTCGCCGCCGCCTGGCTCGACAGGATCGACGGCGAGCACCAGCACCTGTGGCCGCGCGACCTGCACCATGGCCGGCGCGGGCGCCTGGCCCAGCTCCAGCACCCAGGTGGCGGCCTCCTGCGGCAGGCAGCTGAGGGCCCAGGCCACGCCCAGCGGCAGGCGCTGGCGGGTCTCGGGCTCCCCCACCTCGCCCCAGGCGCCCAGTGTCTTGACCAGCATGGCGGCGGTCGTGTCGCGCGCGGCATTGCCGGCCACGGCCACCACACGGCCCGGAAACTGCGCGCGCGCCTGGGCGCCCAGGTCCAGCATGGCCTGGCGCACGTCCTCCACCCGCAGCACCGGCAGGCCGCGGTGCAGGTGCGGCGCCGGATGGGCGCACAGCACCGCCGCGGCGGGCCGCAGGCCGTCCAGCTCCAGCGGCGCCGGTGCGCGGCCGGCGCGCTCGTCGTGCAGGCACAGCAGGCGCTGCGGTTGCGCGAAGGGCCGGGTCGCCATGCCGATGGCATGCCAGCCCTCGGGCGGCGCGACCACCCAGTCGCCGCCGGTGATGCGGGCCAGCTCGGCCGCCGACCAGCGCACGCCACGGGCCGCCGACTCGGGCGCGGTGCGTCCGGCGGCCTCGCGCTCGGCCATCAGCCGGTGGTAGGCCACCATGCCCGACAGGTAGTGCTCCACGTCGTCGATGCGCACGCGGAAGGAATGGTGGCGGATGAAGAAGGACCCGACGACGGCGGAGGGCCGCCGGAAGTACATCGCCATCTCGGGCCAGAAATAGCCGTTCTGCAGGTAGTTGGCGCGGTAGTGCAGCGCGCGCTCGAACTTCTCCAGGTCGATCTCGTCCAGCAGGTGGATCAGGGCCGGGATGCCCTCGAGCCGGCGGATCATGGCCTGGGCCGCGATCATCAGCTCCAGCAACGTGGGGAAGGTGGTCTTGCGGTCCAGCACGAAGTCCAGGTAGCCGGCCACGTTCTGGATGCCGAAACGGAAGTACTTCTCCAGCGGCCGCCAACGGGTGAGTTCGTTGACGCTGTAGCTGAGCCAGTGGTCGTGCGCCTGCCAGTGCTGCTGGCCGATGAAGTGCTCGAAGGCCCGCTCCACCACGGCCAGCCAGCGCTCGTCGCGCGTCAGCGCATACAGCCGCAGCAGGCCGAAGGCCGCCTCGCCGTCGTAGTAGATGATGCGCGAGACCTCCTTCACCGACAGGTCCTGCGCATGCAGCACATGCACGAAGCGGCCGGTGGCGGCGTCCTGCATGGCGGCGATGCCGGTGGCCAGGCGCTCCATCAGCGGCCGCCATTCGTCGGTGCCCAGCACTTCGCTGTACTTGACCAACGCCAGCAGCGCGACGGCGTTGCCCCCCAGCTTGATCTCGTCGCCCACGTCGACCAGGAAGGCCGCGGCGCGGCCGTCGGCCAGCGTGTAGTCGCGCACCAGCTGCTGCGTGAGGTGCTGCAGGCCGCGGTCGATGGCCTGGCGCAGCGCCGGGTCGCGCGTGAGCTCCCAGGCCTCGGCCATGGCATAGAGCGAGCTGGCATGGCGCAGCGTGTTGTAGCTGGGGATCAGCCGGTCGAAGCAGGGGAAGTAGCCGTAGACGAAGCGGCCGTTGTCCTGCACCTGGCGGGCCAGGTGGGCCGAGCCGGTGCGCACCAGCTCCAGCGCCGCGGCGGCATCGAGCGGCGGCACCTGCCGGCGGCCGGTGTCCAGCCCGTGGCCGGCCAGGCGGTGCACCACACCGTCCTCCTGGCAGAACACGCCGCCCAGGGCCAGCAGATAGACCTTGTCCTGCGCCTCCAGCGCCGGGGCCGGCTGGCCGCGGTAGCGCTGCTGCAGGTAGAGGCCCAGGTTGTGGCGGTTGATGACCGCATGCGGGATCTCGGGGCCTCCGTAGAGCAGCGCGTTGGCATTGATCTCCTGCTCGGTCAGGGCCATCGCGAAGGCGCCGTCGAAGGCCAGCCCCAGGCGGAAGTAGTTGCGCTTGACCTGGCGCAGCTGCTGCTCGAACTCGCCGACGGGCAGTTCGCCCACGCCCTGCACCCAGTCCACCCGCAGCCAGGGCGACTGCAACTGCTGCCGCAGCACGAAGGCGCTGGCGCGCCGTGCGCCGGCCTGCCAGGCCTCGTCGAAGCTGGTGCCCGTCGCATGCAGCACCTGCGCACGGCGCTGGCCGTCGGTGACCGAAAAGAAGAGCGTGAACGCCGGGTACGGCGCCGGGACGGCCGCGCACATCACCGCCACCTTCTCGCGGCAGGCGGCCAGCTGGGCGGCAAAGCCGCGCTCGCCAGGCTGCCCGGGCGAGCCGGCGAGCGGCAAGACCGCCCCCCCGGCGCCCGGCCGGGCGGGGGCGCTCACGTCCTGGTCCATCGTGCGGCGCCGGTCAGCGGTAGACGAACTCGACGCGGCGGTTCAGCTGGTAGCCGGCCTCGGTCTTCTCCAGCGAGGCGGGCTTTTCCATGCCCCAGCTGATGGCCTCCATGCGCTCGCCCGGCACGCCACCCAGCTGCATGGCCTGGCGCACGGCCTCGGCGCGGCGCTGGCCCAGCGCCACGTTGTACGAACGGCCGCCGCGCGCATCGGTGTGGCCTTCGAGCACCACGCGGGCCTGCGGGCGCTCGCGCATGTAGCGCGCATGGGCCTCGACGATGGAGCGGTACTCGGGCTTGACGTCGTACTTGTCGAAGTCGAAGTACACGATGCGGGCCACGCCCGCCGGCCCCGACAGGGCCGGTGGCGGGGGCGGCGCCTGCACCGGGGCCACGGCGCTGCGGCCCTTGGGATTGGCGTAGTAGTAGGTGGTGTCTTCGCTGCCGTCCTTGGGCGCCGCGCCGCAGGCGGCCAGCAGCACGGAGACCGACAGCGCAAGGCTGACGCGTTGGAGTGACTTCATCATGGTGGGACCTTTGGTCAACGACCGGCCCGCACGGCGGGCCGGCCACTCGACAGGGGACGACGAGGGCGCCGGACTCATCA
Source organism: Pseudacidovorax intermedius (assembly GCF_003350475.1). GTDB lineage: Bacteria > Pseudomonadota > Gammaproteobacteria > Burkholderiales > Burkholderiaceae_C > Xenophilus > Xenophilus intermedius. The sequence goes on along the minus strand of NZ_QQAV01000002.1, from coordinate 789 downwards.
GCCCAGCAGGTTGTGCAGCAGGCCGCCGACCGGGCTGGCCGGGCTGGTGGTGCTGCCACCGGTGCCGCTGGAGACCGGCTCGGTGACGCTGCCGAGGCCGCCGAGCAGACCGCCCACCAGGCCGCCACTGCCGCCGCTGCCACCCAGGACATTGCCCAGCAGGCCATTGCTGCCGGCGACGGTGTCGAGCACGCCGCTGACCACGCCGTGGTCGCCCGCCACCGTGTCGAGCAGACCGCCAACCACGCCGCTGCTGCCGGAGACGCCGTCCAGCAGGCCGCCGGCGGCGCCGTCGCTGCCCGTGACGCTGCCCAGCGCGCCGCCGAGCACGCCGTTGTCGCCCAGCACGGCGTTCAACAGGTCGCCGGCACCGCTGGCACCGTCGGCGGCGCCCAGCACGCCGCCCAGCAGGCCATCGTCGCCCAGCACATTCCCCAGCAGATCGCCCCCCAGGAGCTCGCCGCCGGTCACGCCGCCCAGCAGGCCGCCATCGCCGGCCACGGTGTCGAGCAGGCCGCCCACGATGCCGGTGTCGCCGGCGATGCCGCCGAGCAGGTCACCGCCGGTGAGCCCACCCAGCAGACCGTCCTGGCCCAGCACACCGCCGAGCAGGTCACCACCCAGCAGATCACCACCGGTCAGCCCACCCAGCAGGCCGTCGCTGCTGAGCACGCCGCCCAGCAGATCGCCGCCCAGCGCACTGTCGGTGATGTTCGCCACGCCGTCGGTCACGTAGTCCACCTGCTGCGTCACGCCGGAGAGGACATCGTGCACGACGTTCGAGCCCAG
>NZ_QQAV01000001.1:1428525-1505251 GCF_003350475.1 Pseudacidovorax intermedius | reverse complement strand
ATGACAGTTTTTATAAAGACCTGTCAAACTTTCGGGTCTTTCGTCTCGCAAGCCACCGAAGCAACCTACTCGACCAACCACCCGCAACACTCATTGGCTACTAACTTCGCCGCCTTGTGTCGAGCCCTCGATTATGACACGCTTTTTTCTAAAAGCGCAACTTCTTTTTACTCAGAAGCCACCGTCACTACCTCAAACCCCTCACCAGCCAAACTCAGCTACAAAACTGCGTGTCAGTCAGCGAGCCAGCCAGTATACGGCGCTGACTGACAGGAATGCAAGTCCCGTCTGACAAGAAATCGCTGCTGACCCCGAATGCCCTACGCGGAGCTCATGGCTGCAACTTCGCCCTGGGGCTTGGAGGCTCTTTCTGAATGGCCTTAGTTGGCCGGCGGGTGAGGCACCCAAGCCTGTGACGAACACTCGCGGCGTTCGGCATCCTGCGCGTATGCCCGCGCCACGCCGCTGACGCGGCGCTGCGCGCCGGCCGTGCGTACGTGAGCAGGGGGATGAACAACCTCTTTTCGGGCCCTTTCTTCGTCAAAGTGGGGTCGCCTGCTTCCGCGTGGCGCCGCCGTGCAGGGCAAGTGACAAGCGCCATGGGTACCCGAGTCTCCCGGGGCGTGCTGCCCGCTGTGCGCCACCAGCTACCGCTGCGCCATCCCGCGTAATGCGCAGAGTGGGCGGCCTACTGAGTACCTATATAGAGAGAGAGCCACGAGGGATGGATAAAGCGCCTCCGGCCGCTCAAAGGTGAGCGGGCTTTGCATCCACTCCACCCAATGGGCCGAGACACCTCCTACCCCGGCCCCCGGGCGCCGCTGCGGCGCGCTTCGATAATCCGCGACCAATGGCACTCATCACCTTACTGGACGCACAGCTGGCCTTCGGCCATGTGCCGCTTCTCGACCATGCCGATTTCTCGCTGCAGACGCAGGAGCGCGTCGGCCTGATCGGCCGCAATGGCGCAGGCAAGTCGTCGCTGCTCAAGATCCTCGGCGGGCTGGAGAAGACCGACGACGGCACGATGCAGGTGCAGCAGGGGCTGCGCGTGGCCTATGTGGCGCAGGAGCCGGTGCTCGACGCCGGCCACACCGTATTCGACGCCGTCAGCCGCGGCCTGGCCGAGATCGTGAGCCTGCGCGCCCGCTACCTGGCGGGCGGCGAGGGCGAGGACCTTGACGCCCTCCAGTCCCAGATCGAGGCGCAATCAGGCTGGAACTGGGAACAGCGCGTCGACGAGACCCTGCACCGCCTCAACCTGGCGCCCGACGCACGCATCGGCGCGCTCTCCGGCGGCATGCGCAAGCGCGTCGCCCTGGCCCAGGCCCTGGTGGCGGCGCCCGACGTGCTGCTGCTCGACGAGCCGACCAATCACCTGGACCTCGAAGCCATCGAATGGCTGGAGCAACTGCTGCTCGCCTTCAAGGGCAGCGTGGTCACCATCACCCACGACCGCGCCTTCCTCGACGCCGTGGCCACGCGCATCGTCGAACTGGACCGCGGCCAGCTGCGCAGCTATCCGGGCAACTTCGCGCGCTACCAGATACAGAAGGAAGAGCAGCTCGCCCAGGAAGCCGTGATCAACGCCAAGGCCGACAAGCTGCTCGCGCAGGAAGAGGTGTGGATCCGCAAGGGTGTCGAGGCCCGCCGCACGCGCAGCCAGAGCCGCATCGGCCGACTTGAGACGCTGCGCAGCCGCCGCGCCAGCCGGCGCGAGGCGCTGGGCCGTGTGAAGATGGACGTGGCCAGCGGCCTGCCCAGCGGCAAGATCGTGGCCGAACTCACCGAGGTGACCAAGCGCTACGGCGAGCGCGCCGTGGTGCGCGATTTCTCGGCCACCATCCTGCGCGGCGACAAGGTGGGGCTGATCGGCCCCAATGGCGCCGGCAAGACCACGCTGCTCAAGCTGATCCTGGGCGAGATCGCGCCCGACGCCGGCCGGCTGCGCCAGGGCGCCAACCTGGAAGTCGCCTACTTCGACCAGATGCGCGACGCGCTGGACCTGGACGCCACGCTGGAGGACTTCATCAGCCCGGGCAGCGAGTGGATCGAGATCGGCAAGCAGCGCAAGCACGTCAAGAGCTACCTGTCCGACTTCCTGTTCTCCCCGGCACGCTCGCAGTCGCCCGTGCGTTCGCTCAGCGGGGGCGAACGCAACCGGCTGCTGCTGGCCCGCCTGTTCGCGCGGCCCGCCAACGTGCTCGTGCTGGACGAGCCGACGAACGACCTGGACATCGACACACTCGAACTGCTGGAAGAGCTGCTGCAGGACTACGAAGGCACCGTGTTCCTGGTGAGCCACGACCGCGCCTTCCTGGACAACGTGGTGACGAGCACCATCGCCGCCGAGGGCGATGGCCGCTGGCGCGAGTACGAAGGCGGCGTGCAGGACTGGCTGATCCAGTCGCGGCGCGCGCACGAAATCGCGGCCGCATCGGCCGCTGCAACAACGTCGAGCACCCCCGCGGCGGCGCCAGCCACGGCAACGCCGCCTGTCGCCGACGCCACCACTGCCGCCCCGCGCCGCAAGCTCAGCTACAAGGAGCAGCGCGAACTCGACGCGCTGCCCGCGCGCATCGCGGCCCTGGAAGCCGAGCAGAAGACGGTGCAGACCGAACTCGAACGCGGCGGCGGCGCCATCTACGGCACCGACCCCGGCCGGGGCGCCCAGTTGGCGCAACGCTTCGCGCAGATCGAGGAAGAACTGCTGGAAGCGCTGGAGCGCTGGGAAGTGCTCGAGGCCCGCTGAGCGCCGGAGGCCACGCCCAGGGCGCCAGAAGCGGCGAGCGCACGTCCCGCCACGTTGCGCAAAGCGCCTCAGAAAAAGGCGCCTTCCGTCGCGCGAAGCGCCCCCTTGTCCGACACGGCGACGCACCACCCCGGGCTATACCGCCGGCACCATGTCCGCCAGCCCCGTGCAATGCCACCTTCATTGACCCTCCGTCGCCGGACATTGCGCCGCGGCGTCGGTGCCGCCCTGCTCGTCTCGGCCGCCCTGCTGGGCGCCACCGTGGGGGGCTGCACCAGCCTGCCGGAGAACGTGAACCGGCCCGTTTCCAAGGCGCTGCCTCCGGCGGCGGACGGCCCGCTCGCCGCCTTCATCCAGCAGAACGGGTCGGACAAACCGGCCGCCTCCGTCGCCGCGCCGCGCACCACCTCCGGCTTCATGCTCATCGACGGCCCGCAGGCCGCCTATTCCAGCCGGCTCGCCCTCGCCGAACAGGCCCAGCGCAGTCTGGACCTGCAGTACTACGCCATCCACGCCGACGCCAGCACCGGCCGCCTGATGCGCGCCGTGCAGGACGCCGCCCGGCGCGGCGTGCGGGTGCGCATCCTGATCGACGACTTCCACAGCGCTGGCCGCAATGCGCTGGTGCTGGGCCTGGCCGACACGCCAAATGTGCAGATCCGGCTGTTCAACCCGCTCGCCGGCGCACGCGCCTCGTCCATCGGCCGCATCGTCGTCTCCTTGGGCGACATGGGCCGCATCCAGCAGCGCATGCACAACAAGCTCTTCATCGCGGACAACACGCTGGGCATCACCGGCGGGCGCAACCTCGGCGATGCCTACTTCGGCCTGGGCGGCGACGCCGGCAACTTCGTCGACCTGGACGTGCTGGCCGCCGGCCCGATCGTGCAGCAGATGTCCAAGAGCTTCGACCAGTACTGGAACGACGAGCGCGCCTATCCCGTCGAGTCGCTGGTGGACCGCAAGGAGATGGACCGCATCCGCGAGAAGGCGGCCGAAAGCGGGCGCTCGGGCGCCAGCGGGGGCGCGCAAGGCACGCCCTCCCCGCCGGACGGCGAGCCGCGCCCGGATGCGCAAAGCGCCGCCGCGTTCGGCGACAGCAAGGCTGCCCAGCGTCCAGGCTGGGACGAGCAGCCCATGGACCTGAAAGCGGTGAAGTTCACGTGGGCGCCCGCGCTGCTGCTGGTCGACCGGCCCGGCAAGATCCCCGCCGACGAGCAGGCCAAGGAAGGCCCCGCGCCGGCCAAGCCCGACGCGCCGCACGGCGAGATGCCGGCAGGCGAGACGGTGGTCGAGGGCGTGCTGCCCCTGATCGCCCAGGCCAGGCAGGACCTGGTCATCGTCTCGCCCTACTTCGTGCCGGGCAAGGAGATCCGCAACGCCTTCGCCAAGGCCCGCGAGCGGGGCGTGCGCATCCGCGTGCTGACCAACTCGCTGGCGTCCAACGATGCGCCGGTGGCCCATGTGGGCTATGCGCGCCACCGCACCGACCTGCTGGACATGGGCGTGGAGCTCTACGAGATGCGCGCCGACCAAGCCGGCCTTCGCCAGGCGCTGGGCACGGGTAGCGGCGTGACAGGCGGCATGGGTGAATCCAAGGCCATGCTGCATTCCAAGTTCATCGTGCGCGACGGCCGGCTGCTGGCCATCGGTTCGATGAACCTCGATTTGCGCTCGCAGAAGCAGAACACCGAGATCGCGCTGGTGGTGCGCAGCACCGAGCTGTCCGCCGAGGCCACGTCCATCGTCGAGAAGAGCCTCAAGGAAGGCGCCTGGAAGGTGGAGCGCGATCCGTCGGCCGGCGGTGCCCTCGTCTGGCGAGCGCCAGCCGGCAGCGGACTGCAGGATGCCCACACGGAGCCCGACACCAGCACCAGCCTGCGCGCCCTGCTGTGGCTGATCGGCCCCCTCGCGCCAGACTCGATGCTGTGAACTGCCGCCAGCGCCCGCGCCCCTCCACCCGACGCGCTGGGCCGGGCACCCCCACGGCGACGCGGGCCGACCAGCCTGCCCGCCGCGCAGACCACGCTCGCCGACGCATTCCGGCTTCCAATTTCCGCCACCGACTCCCCACCGCCACCTTCGCGCAACCCGACGACCCGATGCGACCTTCCGTCCTCCATCGCCTGTGCCGCCTCATGCGCCTGCCTGGTGCCCCGGCCTTTCTGCTTTCGCTGTGCGCAGCGGCGACCGCCCAGGTACAGCCGCTCGCGCCGGCGCCCGTCACCGTGCCAGGCACGCCAACCCATGTGGCGCCGGTACCGTCGGTCGTGCCGGCACTGCCTCCGACGTCGAGCACGGGCGCGGACTGGCGCGCCCGCATGGCCAGCGCCATGCAGCAGCTGGGCGGTGCATCGCAGACCGGCATTGGCGTGTACGTGCTGGACCTCGCCAGCGGCCAGTCCTTCGGCCACCGGGCGGACGAGCGCTGGTACCTGGCCTCCATGGTCAAGGTGCCGGTGGCCATCGCCGTGCTGCAGGCCGTCGAGCGCGGCGAGATCTCGCTGGACACCACCGTCACCTTCCGCGCCGGAGACCGCGTGGACGGCGCGGGCGCCACGCTGCGCCAGCCGCTGGGCAGCGCGCTCAGCGTGCGCTGGCTCATGGGCCAGATGATCATCTACAGCGACAACACGGCCACCGACATGCTGATCGACCTGGTCGGCCTGCAGGCCGTGAACGGCGTGGCGCAGACGCTGGCGCCGCGTGGCATTGCACGCATCACGCCGCTGGCCGAGGTGCGGCGCCAGGTCTATGGCCAGCTCACGCCCGCGGCCAGCCATCTGTCGGGCAGCGACCTGCTGGCCCTGCACCGTGCGGGCAGCGATGCGGCGAAGCGCCGCCAGCTCGCCGAACTGCTGGCCCTGTCCCCTGGTCAGATCAAGGCCGGCTCCCTCGATGCCGCCTACGACGCCTACTACGCCGAAGGCCTCAACAGCGGCCGCCTGGATGCCTATGCCCAGATCCTCGTCGCCCTGGCCGAGGGTCGCGCCCTGGGCGCCGAGGCCACGCAGACGCTGCTCAAGCTGATGGAAGACGTCGCCACCGGCCCGCAGCGGCTGCGCGCCGGCCTGCCGCCGCAGGCGCGCTTCGCCCACAAGACCGGCACCCAGCGCCGCCGCATCTGCGATGCCGGCCTGGTGCGCATGCCTGGCTCCGACGCCCGGCACCCGGTGGTGCTGGCGGCCTGCGTGCGCGACGCGCCCAGCCTCGGCCGCGCCGAACACCTGCTGGCCCAGACGGCCGCTGCCCTGTGCCGATCCGGATTGCTCACGCAAGGACTCCCCGATGCGCCCACCTGCCCTGCTTTCATGCCTGACGATCGCCACGGCGCTGCTGCTGCCGGCGTGGCGCGCTGAGGCTGCCGATGACGGCGCCTGGTCGCAGCGCCTGGCCGAGCGCATCGCGCGCATCGACCAGCAGACGCCCGGGCGCTTGGGCGTCTACGTCAAGCGCCTGTCGGACGGCAGCGAGATGAACCATGGCGCCGACCAGCGCTGGTACCTGGCTTCCATGGCCAAGGTGCCGGTCGCGCTGGCCGTGCTGCGTCAGGTGCAGGACGGTCGCCGCACGCTGGACGATGAACTGGCGCTGGAAGACGGCGACCGCATCGACGTGGGCAACATCGTCTGGAACGAGACCGGCACCCGCTACAGCCTGCGCACGCTGATCGAACGCATGCTGCTGGAAAGCGACAACACGGCCGCCAACATGCTGATCCGCGCGGTGACCGTGCAGACGCTCAACGACGGCACTCGCCAGGCCATGGGCACGCCCAACGTCACGCTGACCACCTTCGCGCAGGTGCGACGCGACGTGTATGCCGAAGTGCACCCGAAGGCGCGCGACCTGGACAACCGCACGCTGGTGCGCATCGCCTCGGCCCGCAACGGGCCGGCGCGTGTGGAGGCCATCCGCCGCGCCGCCGACGTGAAGCGCACCGACCTCGCCACCACCAGCATGGACGAGGCCTACGACCGCTACTACCGCCGCGACCTGAACACCACCACGCTGATCGCCTATGGCGCCATGCTGGAACGGCTGGTGCGAGGCCAGGTGCTGCCCGACGCGCCGCCCCGGGCGCTGCTCTACAAGGCGATGAAGCACGACATCTACACCGGCTACCGTCTGCAGGCCGGGCTGCCGCGCGACCATGCCTTCATCCACAAGACCGGCACCCAGCACCGCCGGGCCTGCCATGCCGGCGTGCTCGATCCGGACGACCTGCAGAAGGCGCTGGTGATCGTGGCCTGCACGGCCGACCTGGATGAACAGAAGCAGGCCGGGCCGGTGCTGGAATCGGTGGGCCGGGCGATCCGCCAGGTGGCGCTCGGCGGCTGAGCGTCGCCGTCACAGGGATGGTGGATGATGCGCGCCCACGCGCGCGTCATCCCATGCAAGCCATCCAGAACTTCAACCTTCCTTCCCTGCTCGACACGCTCGTGAGCATCGGCTCGGCCTTCCTGCTGGGCGGCATGATCGGGCTGGAGCGGCAGATCCGCCAACGCACCGCCGGCCTGCGCACCAACACACTGGTGGCCGTCGGCGCCGCGGTGTTCGTGGACATGGCCAACCGGCTGCACGGCAGCGACGGCGCGGTGCACGTGGTGGCCTACGTGGTCTCGGGAATCGGCTTCCTGGGCGCGGGCGCCATCATGAAGGAAGGCGCCAACATCAGCGGGCTCAACACCGCGGCCACGCTGTGGGGCTCGGCGGCGGTGGGCGCCTGCGCGGGTGCCGACCTGCTCGGCGAGGCCATCATTGCGGCCCTGTTCGTGCTGGCCAGCAATACGCTGCTGCGACCGGTGGTCAACCGCATCAACCGTCAGCCGGTGGTGGAAGAGATCACCGAGGCCGCGTACTCGGTCTACGTGATCTGCGCCCGCCAGGTGCAGGCGCAGATGCGCGAGGAACTGGTCGAGCGCCTGGCCGCCGCCAGCTACCCGGTGCGCGAGATCGACCAGCATCCCTTCGGCCAGGGCGATGCGGAGATCGAGGCGGTGCTCTATGCCACGGCGGTGGAGGCGGACGAGCTGGACCGGGTCACGCAGGCGCTGGAGGCGCTGCCGGGCGTTCACCAGGCCTTCTGGAGCGCCAGCGCCGAAGACTGATCAGCGCATCGCGTCCCGCGTGCGGCCGAAGGCCTTCCAGAAGCCGGCGTCCTGCGCGGTGGCGAAGTTGATGCGCATCAGCGTGGTGGGCTGCCGCCGCGCATGAAAGAGCGATCCGGGCGCCAGCAGGTAGCCCTGGTCCAGCATCCGCTGGGTGAGCGTGTCGGTGTCCACGCCGGTGTCCAGCCAGCCGAACAGGCCCGCGGGCTCCGAGGCCAGCGTGCAGCCGTGCGCCAGCGCCAGCTTGACGGCGCGGCCGCGGGCGCCGTCCAGCCGCAGGCGGATGCGCTCCACATGGCGGCGCAGCTGGCCCTGGTCGATGCACCAGGCCAGCGCCCGCTCGAACAGGGCCGGCGTGGTCAGCGTGGCCAGCAGCTTGGTCTCCAGCAGCCGCTCCACCAGCGGCGGCGCGGCCGCCAGGAAACCGATGCGCCAGTTGGGCGCCAGCACCTTGGCAAAGCCGCTCACGTAGATCACGCGCTGCAGGCCGTCGAGCACGGCCAGCCGAGTCGCGTGCTCGGGCGCAAGGTGGCCGTAGGTGTCGTCCTCAACGATGTGGAAGTCGTGCTGCGCCGCCAGCTGCAGCACGCGGTGCGCGCTGCCGGGCGACAGGCAGTGGCCCGTGGGGTTGTGCAGCACGCTCACGCTGACGAACAGCTTGGGCGCATGGGCCTCGCAGTAGCGCTGCATCACGGCCAGGTCGGGCCCGTCGGCGCGGCGCGGCACGGGCAGAACGCGCATGCCCAGGGCTTCGAGCCGGGCGAATTCGACCGCCCAGCCGGGCTCCTCGACCATCACCGGATCGCCAGCGCGCAGCAGGGTGCGGCTGACGATGTCCAGCGCATGGGTGGCGCCCACGGTGCTGACGATCTGCGCCGGCGTCACCGGCAGCTGCAGGCCGGCCAGCTTCTGGGCCAGGCTCGTGCGCAATGTGGCGTCGCCGGCCGGGTCGCCGTATTGCAGCGAGAACTCGCGCAGCGTGGCCGGCGCGGTGACGCGGCGAACGGCGGCAGGCATGAAGCTGCTTTCCAGCCAGTCGGGCGGCAGCACGCCCATGCCGGGCTGGGGCTTGTCGCTCTGTCGGTGGAACATGCCGCGGATCAGCGTACTGGCATCGGCCGGCGCGGCCGGCGCTGCGGCCAGCACGGTGGCGACGGGCGCGACGGGCACCGGGCGTGCCCCGGGCTCGGCGCGGTCGGCCGCCTCGGCCTGCCGCACGAAGAAGCCGCGCTGACGGCGGGCCTCCACCAGGCCCTGGGCCAGCAGCTGGTCATAGGCGGCGACGACGGTGTGCGGGCTCACGCTGTGCTGCCGGGCGCACTCGCGCACCGACGGCAGCCGCGCGCCGGGCGCCAGCAGGCGGTTGCGGATGCGCTCGGCAAACAGCGCGGCCAGCTGCTCGGTGAGGGTCTGGCTGTGGGTGCGGGTGAGCATGTGTGCTGGTGCGCCCACCGGTACAGATGGGCCTGATTGTTCGAGAAACTGTATTGCTTCTGTACTGGCGTCAAAGTGTAGAGTGGCCCTCCATGACCTGGCAAGAATTCACCGCGCTGCTGGTGCTGGCCTCGGCGATGAGCTTTTCGCCCGGCCCCAACACCACGCTCTCGACCACGCTGGCCGCCAATGGCGGCCTGCCGCGGGCGATGCGCTTCGTCTGCGCGGTGCCGGTGGGCTGGAGCCTGCTGCTGTTGCTGACGGCGGCCGGACTGGGCGCGCTGGTGACCGCCGCACCCGCGGTGCGCGTGGCCGTCAAGGCCGCCGGCATCGCCTACCTGCTGTGGATGGCCTGGCGCCTGTGGGGCGCGGACCGGATGGCGCAGGCCTCGGCCGCGCAGTTGCAGGTGGGCTTCTGGCAGGGCGTGGGCCTGCAGTTCGTCAACATCAAGGCCTGGTTGCTGGCCCTGGCCATCGTGGCCGGCTGGGTGAGCGGGCAGGCGCAGCCGATGGTGCGCACCGGCATCGTGACGGGCGTGATGATCCTCTTCGCGCTCGCGAGCAACCTGGCCTACGCCGCCGCCGGCGCCCTGCTGCGCGGCTGGCTGGCGCAGGGGCGGCGGCTCTTGATGTTCAACCGGGCGATGGCGCTGCTGCTGGTGCTGACGGCAGTGTGGATGGTGAAGGCATGAGCACGAGCACGCACGCCCGCGACCAGCGCCTGGGCCTCTGGCTCGGCATCCTGGGCGTCGCCGTGTTCGGCATCACGCTGCCGGCCACCCGCCTGGCCACCGGCACGGCCGAGGCGCCGCAGCTCTCGCCCTGGTTCGTGACCCTGGGCCGCGCGGCGCTGGCGGGGCTGCTGTCGGCGGTCTTCCTGCTGGTCACCCGCTCGCCGCTGCCGCAGCGCCGGCACTGGCGCCCGCTGGCCTTCGCCACGCTGGGCAATGCCCTCGGCTATCCGCTGCTGCTGGCCCTGGCCCTGCGCACCGTGACGGCCGGCCACGCGGCCGTGGTCACCGCGCTGCTTCCATTGGTGACGGCCGTGATCGCCGCGCTGGTGCTGCGCCAGCGGGCCCACTGGGGCTTCTGGCTGTGCGCGGTGGCCGGCAGCGCGCTGGTGATCGTGTTCTCGCTGCTGCGCGCCTCGCCGCAGGGCGGCTTCGGCCTCGACCCGGCCGACCTGCTGCTGGTGGGCGGCGTGGTGGCCGCCTCGGCCGGCTACATCTATGGCGCGCAGGTCACGCCCGCGCTGGGTGCGGAACGCGTGATCTGCTGGGTCTGCGTGCTGGCGCTGCCGGTGACGCTGCCCGCGACCTTCGTGCTGTGGCCCGCCACGCCGGTGGCGCCGGTCGCCTGGGCCGGCCTGGTGTACCTGGGCGTGTTCTCGATGTGGGCCGGCTTCTTCGCCTGGTACCGTGGCCTCGCGCTGGGTGGCGCGCTGCGCGTGAGCCAGGCGCAGCTGCTGCAGCCCTTCTTTTCCATCCTGGCGGCGGTGCCCATCCTGGGCGAGCGCATCGACGCCATGACGCTGGGCTTCGCCCTCGCCGTGGTGGCGACGGTGCTGCTCGGCAAGAAGCTCGCCCAGCCGCCCGCCGCCGCGCGAGCGATCGCCGACTGACCCTCTTGCAAAACCCCGCCGGGTCCACCGAGGCCCGGCCCAATAACGACCGACAAGGAGCCCACCATGACCCACTGGAAACTCGCCGCCCGCGCCGAGAAGATGAACCCCTCCGCCATCCGCGAGATCCTCAAGGTGACCGAGCGGCCCAACGTGATCAGCCTGGCCGGCGGCCTGCCCTCGCCCAAGACCTTTCCGGTCACGGAATTCGCCGCCGCCTGCGCCGAGGTGCTGGCCACCGACGGCCAGGGCGCCCTGCAGTACGCCGCGAGCGAGGGCTATGCGCCGCTGCGCCAGGCCGTGGCCGCCATGCTGCCCTGGGACGTCGATGCCGACCAGGTGCTGATCACCACCGGCTCGCAGCAGGGCCTGGACCTGATCGCCAAGGTGCTGATCGACCCGCAAGCCAAGGTGCTGGTGGAGACGCCCACCTACCTCGGCGCCCTGCAGGCCTTCAGCCCCATGGAGCCGCAGGCCGTCAGCGTGGCCAGCGATGCCGAAGGCGTGCTGGCCGAGGACCTGAGCGCCAAAGCGGCGGACGCACGCTTCATCTACCTGCTGCCCAACTTCCAGAACCCCACGGGCCGCACCATGAGCGAGGCGCGCCGCGCCGCCGTCTCGGCCGCCGCCCAGGCCGCGGGCCTGCCGATCGTCGAGGACAACCCCTACGGCGAGCTGTGGTTCGACGAAGCCCCGCCGCTGCCGCTCACCGCGCGCAACCCCGAGGGCTGCATCTACCTGGGCTCCTTCTCCAAGGTGCTGGCGCCGGGCCTGCGGCTGGGCTTCCTGGTGGCGCCCAAGGCGCTGTACCCCAAGCTGCTGCAGGCCAAGCAGGCCGTGGACCTGCACACGCCCATCTTCACGCAGCGCATGGTGAGCACCGTGATGCAGGGCGGCTTCCTGGAGCGGCATGTGCCCAAGATCCGCGCGCTCTACAAGGCGCAGCGCGACGCGATGGTGGACGCCCTGCAGCGCGAGATGAAGGGCCTGGACGTCGAGTTCAACGTGCCCAAGGGCGGCATGTTCCTGTGGCTGCGCATGCCCGAGGGCATCGACGCGACGGCGCTGCTGGCCCAGGCCGTGGAGCGCAACGTGGCCTTCGTCCCCGGCTCGCCCTTCTATGCCGGCGAGCCCGATCCGCGCACGCTGCGCCTGTCCTTCGTGACCGCCACCGAGCAGCAGATCGCCACCGCCATCGCCGCCCTGGCCGAGACGGTGCGCGAGGCGCTGGCCCACCGCGCCGCGGCGCAGGTTCAGCAACAACTGGCCGCCGCCCAATGACGCCGTCGCCGAGGCCAGAACCATGCACATCGCCATCCTCACCTTCGACGGTTTCAACGAGCTCGACTCGCTGATCGCGCTGGGCGTGCTCAACCGCATCAAGCGGCCCGGCTGGCGCGTCACACTGGCCGCGCCCACGGCACGCGTCACGTCGATGAACGGCGTCACGCTCGACGCCACCGCCACGCTGGAAGAGGCCGCCCAGGCCGGCGCCGTGCTGGTGGGCAGCGGCATCCGCACGCGCGAGGTGGTGGCCGATGCGGCACTGATGGCGCAGCTGCGGCTCGACCCGGCGCGCCAGCTCATCGGCGCCCAGTGCTCCGGCACGCTGGTGCTCGCGCGCCTGGGCCTGCTGGGCACGGTGCTCGCCTGCACCGACCTCACGACCAAGCCCTGGGTGCAGGAGGCCGGCGTGGGCGTGCTCGACCAGCCCTTCTTTGCCGACGGCAACGTGGCCACGGCCGGCGGCTGCCTGGCCTCGCCCTACCTGGCCGCCTGGCTCATCGCGCGCAGCGAAGGCATCGCCGCGGCCCGCGACGCGCTGCACTACGTCGCGCCCGTCGGCGAGAAGGACGACTACGTGGCCCGCGCGATGGCCGCGATCGCGCCCTATCTACCGGCGGCTGCGACGCCCGCCTGATCAACGGACACGCACCCATGATCGCTGCCACCACCCTGGGCCTCTTCCTGCTGGCCGTGCTTGCGCTGCTGGCCTCGCCGGGGCCGAACATGGCCTTCATCCTGGCGCAGGGTGCGGCGCACGGCCCGCGCGGCGCATTCGCGGGCGCCGTTGGCATCGCCCTGGCCGACCTGGTGCTCGCGCTGGCGGCCGCCAGCGGCGTGGCCGCGCTGATGGCGGCATGGGCCCCGGCCTTCGACCTGCTGCGCTGGGCGGGTGCGGCCTACCTGGTGTGGCTGGGCGTGCAGGCCCTGCGCGCCGGCTCCGGTGCGGCAGCCGCACAAGGTGCCGGACCCTGGCGCGGCCTGCACATCGCGCGCATGGGCTTCTTCCATACGCTGATGAATCCCAAGGCGCTGCTCTTCTTCGTCGTCTTCCTGCCGCAGTTCGCGCATCCCGACCGGGGGCCGGTCAGCGTGCAGATGGTGCAGCTCGGTGCCGTCATGGCGCTCGTCTCGCTGGCCTTCAACACCTCGCTGGGCAGCGCCGCGGGCCTGGTGGCGCGGCGCATGGCCGCAGGCGAAGGCAGTGCGCGCCTGCGGCAACGGCTGCTGGCCAGCGTGATGTTCGGCCTGGCGCTGCGGCTGCTGGTGATGGCGCGGCCGGCCGTGGCCTGATCGCGCTTGCCTCGCGCACATCCAAGCTCCCGACACCATGAATGTTCAGCACATCGCCGCCTTCTCCGACGGCCCACGCGGCGGCAACCCGGCGGGCGTCGTGATCGGCGACAGCCTGCCCGACGACGGGCAGATGCAGCAACTCGCCACCAGGCTCGGCTATTCCGAAACCGTGTTCGCCGCGCCGATGGCGGACGGCAGCTGGCGGGTGCGCTACTTCTCTCCGGCGTCCGAGGTGCCTTTCTGCGGCCACGCCACCATCGCCCTCGGTGCCGCACTGGCGCGAGCGCACGGCGGCGGGACGTTCGCGCTCACGCTCAACGCCGCGCGGATCACGGTGGAGGGAAGCCTCGACCCCCAGGCCGCGGACGGCCTCATGCAGGCCGCGCTGCAGTCGCCACCCACGCGCAGCCAGCCCCTGGACGCCGCCTGGAAGGCCGAGGCCCTTGCGCTGTTCGGCCTGGCCGAGTCCGACCTGGACCCGTGCCTTCCCCCGGCCCTGATCCACGGCGGCGCCGACCACTTTCTGCTGACCCTGCGGGACCGGGCCCGGCTGGCCGCCATGCACTACGACTTCGAGTCCGGTCGCGAACTGATGCAGCGCGCAGGCCTGGCGACGATCGTGCTGGCGCACGCCGAGAGCCCTCAGCGCTTTCATGTGCGCAATCCCTTCGCGGGTGGCGGCGTCTACGAAGACCCGGCCACCGGCGCTGCTGCCGCGGCGCTCGGCGGCTACCTACGCGATCGGGGCTGGTCTCATGGCGGCACCATCGCCATCACGCAGGGCGAGGACATGGGCGTGCTCTGCCGCCTGCAGGCGGATATCGCTCCGACGCCGGGCGCTTCGATCTGCGTGCGCGGAACCGCCCGCATGATGACCCTCTGACGCGCTTCGACAAGGAAACC
This sequence comes from Pseudacidovorax intermedius, assembly GCF_003350475.1. Classification (GTDB taxonomy): domain Bacteria; phylum Pseudomonadota; class Gammaproteobacteria; order Burkholderiales; family Burkholderiaceae_C; genus Xenophilus; species Xenophilus intermedius. The sequence goes on along the minus strand of NZ_QQAV01000001.1, from coordinate 1,490,850 downwards.
GACCCATGCTCAATCTCTGGGGCCGCATCAGCTCGATCAATGTGCGCAAGGTGGTGTGGTGTGCGCAGGAACTCGGCCTGGACTTCCAGCGCACCGAGGCCGGCGGCGCCCACGGCCTGGTGCACACACCCGAGTACCTGGCCATGAATCCCAACGCGCTGGTGCCGCTGCTGCAGGACGGCGAGGGCGACGCCCGCTTCGTGCTGTGGGAAAGCAATGTCATCGTGCGCTACCTCTGCGCCCGCCATTCGCACGGGCTCATGTATCCCGAGCCGCTGGAGGCGCGCTTCGATGCCGAACGCTGGATGGACTGGCAGCAGACCACGCTCAACCCCGCGGGCCGCGATGCCTTCGTGCAGCTGGTGCGCGTGCCGGTCGCCGAGCGCGATGCGCAGGCCATCGCCACCTCCATCGCCGCGACCGAGCCGCTGATGGCGATGCTGGACGCCCACCTGGCCGGCCGCGAATTCATGACCGGCGAGCGCTTCACCATGGCCGACATCCCGGTCGCCTGCGAAGTGCACCGCTGGTTCGGCCTGCCCCCGACCGAGTACCGCCGCCCTTCCTGGCCCAACGTGGAGCGCTGGTTCGATGCCCTGCGCACCCGGCCGGCCGCGCTTGGCGTGCTGGATCTGGCGCTGGCCTGATCCGCCGCGGGCCCGCCCGCGGCACCTGGCGCCCGACCGGCGCCGCCCTCTCCGCTTCCTCCTTCATTTCCGCTTCCCGAGTCCCGCCATGAGAACCCGCCCTTTCCGCCAGCCCGACGTCTTCACCGACACGCCCACCCGCGGCAACCCGGTCGCCGTGGTGCTGGACGGCCAGGACCTGGACGGCGAAGCCATGCAGCGCTTCGCGCGCTGGACCAACCTCTCCGAGACCACCTTCGTGCTGCCGCCCACCGCCGAAGGCGCGGCCGGCGGCGCGGACTACCGCGTGCGCATCTTCACGCCCGGCGGCGAGCTGCCCTTCGCCGGCCATCCCACGCTGGGCACCTGCAGCGCCTGGCTGGCGCATGGCGGCCAGCCACGGCGGGCCGGCGGCATCGTGCAGGAATGCGCCATCGGCCTGGTGCCGATCCGCGCCGAGGGCGAACGTCTGGCCTTCGCCGCGCCGCCGCTCCAACGCAGCGCGCCCAGCCCCATGCTGCTGTCCAAGGTGGCGGCGGCCCTGGGCCTGAAGGCCTCGCAGATCGAGGCGGCGCAGTGCCTGGACAACGGGCCGGTCTGGCTGGGCCTGCTGCTGGACAGCCCCGACACGGTGCTGGCGCTGCGGCCGGACCATGCGGCGCTCAAGGCGCTGGGCCAGAAGGTGGGCGTGGCCGCCCGCACGGACGCCCAGGACGCTGGTGCGCCGCCGCTCATCGGCCGTGCCAACCGCGAGGCCCGCGCCTTCGGTGCACGCGGCAGCGCCGCTGCAGCCGCCGCGCGGGCCGCGCCGACGGTGGACCTGGAGGTGCGCGCCTTCGCCGCTCCCATCGGCGTGGAAGAAGACCCCGTCACCGGCAGCCTCAACGCCAGCCTGGCGCAGTGGCTCATCGCCGACGGACTGATGCCGGCCCGCTACGTGGCGGGCCAAGGCCAGTGCCTGGGCCGAGACGGTCGGGTGCATGTCGCGCAGGACGCCTCGGGCCAGATCTGGATCGGCGGCGACGTGGCCGACTGCATCGAGGGCCGGGTGCGGGTCTGACGCTCATGCGCTTCTCTCCCGACGCCATCGCCGCCGCGCTCGCCACCGTGCGAAGCGCCCTGCCGCCCACGCCACAGTACCGCTGGCCGCTGATCGAGCAGGCGCTGGGCACCGAGGCCTGGATCAAGCACGAGAACCACACGCCCGTCGGTGCCTTTAAGGTGCGCGGTGGGCTCACCTACTTCGAGGAACTGCGCCGCACCCAGCCGGCGGTGCGGCACGTGATCAGCGCCACGCGCGGCAACCACGGCCAGTCGGTGGGCTTCGCGGCCCGGCGCCACGGCCTGCAGGCCACCATCGTGGTGCCGCACGGCAACTCGGTCGAGAAGAACGCCGCCATGCGCGCCCTGGGCGTGGAGCTGGTCGAGCACGGTGAGGACTTCCAGGCCGCCGCCGACCATGCGGCCGCGCTGGCGGCGCAGCACGGGCTGCACCGCATCCCCTCCTTCCACCGTGACCTGGTGCGCGGCGTGGCCACGGCCTACGTGGAGTTCTTCGAGGCGACGAAGGCGTCCGGCGGCGCGCCGGACGTGCTCTTCGTGCCGATCGGGCTGGGCTCGGGCTTCGCCGGTGCCGCGGCGGCACGGGCCCACTGCGGCGTGTCCACGCGGCTGGTGGGCGTGGTGTCGGCGCATGCGGACGCCTGCCTGCAGTCGTGGCGCAGCGGCACGCTGGTGGAGTCGCCCGCCACCACGCGCATCGCCGACGGCATGGCCTGCCGCACGCCGGTGGCCGAGTCGGTGGCCGTCGTGCGCGCGGAGGCCGAGGACGTGGTGGCCGTCACCGACGACGAGGTGGCAGGCGCGATGCGGCTGCTCTACACCGCCACGCACAACGTGGCCGAGGGCGCCGGTGCCGCGGCGCTGGCGGCCGCATTGCAGCAGCGCGGTCGCTGGGCGGGCAAGCGCATCGGACTCGCACTGACCGGCGGCAATGTGGATGCGCCGCTTTTTGCCGAGGTGCTCGCCGCGGGCGTCGCAACGGGCTGAGGATTGCGTCCCCTCTCCCGCAGGCGGGAGGGACCAGGACGGGTCACCCAAGCGACGGCGGCCGCGCCTTCGGTCCCACGCGCGACAAGCGCCGCCGGCCTGCTTTGGACAATCGCCCGCCATGGGAACGCTCTACCTCGTGCGCCACGGCCAGGCCTCTTTCGGCTCCGACGACTACGACCGCCTCAGCGAACTCGGCCACCGCCAGGCCGAGCGGCTGGGCGAGTACTGGCGCGAGCGCGGCATGCGCTTCGATGCCGTCATCACCGGCACCCTGCGCCGCCACCGCGAAACCTGGGAAGGCATCGCCCGCGGCATGCAGCTGCCGCCGCAGGACGTGCTGCCCTGGCCGGGCCTGAACGAGTACGACAGCGAGGCGGTGGTCGCCACCATCCATCCGGAGAAGCTGCCCAAGGCCGACACGCCCGAGCTGTACAAGGCCCACTTCCGCCTGCTGCGCCAGGGCCTGTCGGCCTGGATGAACGGGCAGGCGGCGCCGGTGGGCATGCCGAGCTACGTGGACTTCCTGGCGGGCGTGACCACCGCGCTGGACCATGTGCGCGACCGCCACCATGGCGCGAAGGTGCTGGTGGTGAGCAGCGGCGGGCCGATCTCGACGGCGGTGGGCCATGTGCTGGGCACCTCGCCCGAGACCACCATCGAGCTGAACCTGCGCATCCGCAACACCGCGGTCACGGAGTTCGCGTTCACGCCCAAGCGGCACATGCTGGTGACGTACAACACCTTGCCGCATCTGGATGGGCCCGACTACGAGAAGTGGGTGACTTACGCGTGATCAGGCCGCCGCCGGCGGCTCGGCGGTGGCTTCGGCCAGCCAACGCAGGTAGGCCGGCAAGCCGGCCGTGATGGGCAGTTGCACCACCTCCGGCACGGCATAGCTGTGCCTCTCCTGGATCAATGCCTGCAGCGCCTCGAAGCGGCCGGCGCGCGTCTTGCAGATCAGCAGCCACTCGGGCTCTCGGCGGGTTTCGCCTTCCCAGCGATAGACGCTGCGCACCCGCTGGATCTGCACGCAGGCCGCCAGGCCCGCCTCGACCATCGCGCCGGCCAGGTCCTCGGCCTCTTCCTCGGTGCCGGCCGTGGTCATCACCACGCATGCGGTGTCGGTCATGCCTTCAGCGGCGGCGGCCGGCCACCAGGCCCCAGACGAACAGCAGGATGATGGCGCCGATGACGGAGGCGATGAAGCCGGCCGGCTGGCCCACCGTGTACCAGCCCATCGCCTGGCCCAGGTAGGTGGCGATGAAGGAGCCCACGATGCCGATCAGCGTGGTGACGATGAAGCCCGCCGAGTCGTTGCCCGGCTTGATGGCGCGCGCCACGAGTCCGACGATGAAGCCGATGAGGATGGTGCCGATGATGCCCATGGTGATCTCCTGGAAGGTATGGGAAGGGATGAAGGAAAAGCGGGTTTCGCTCAGTGCAGGGTACCGGGGTTGCCGCCCCGCGCTGCAGGCGCCAGCGCCTGCGCCACGCAGGCCGCCAGCGCAGAGATCTCGAAGGGCTTGATGAGGATGGATTGCGTGCCCAGCACGCGCCCCACCTGCGCCATGTCCGCGTAGCCGGTGGCCAGCACCACGGGCACGGCGCCCACGCGCTGGCGCGCATGCACGATGAATTCGGCGCCGGTCATGCCCGGCATGGCGTAGTCCACCACCATCAGGTCGGGCCGGGCCTGGGCGCCCAGCACCTCCAGGCCCTGCTGGCCGTCGGCGGCCTGGATGACGCGGCAGCCCAGCAGCGCCAGGCTGTCGGCGATCACGCGGCGGACCTCGGCGTCGTCCTCCACCACCAGCACCGAGCGGCCGGCGGCCAGGGCCTGGACCTCGGCCTCGGGCGGCGGCAGCGCGTCTGCGGCCGGGGCGGCCACCGCGGGAAAGAGCAGGTCCACCCGGGTGCCCTGGCCTTCCACGCTGTCGATGGCGGCTTCGCCCCCCGACTGCCGGGCGAAGCCATACACCTGGCTCAGGCCCAGTCCGCTGCCGCTGCCCAGGGGCTTGGTGGTGAAGAAGGGGTCGAAGACCTGACCGAGCACGCCGGCCGGGATGCCGGCGCCGGTGTCCTGCACCTGTACGGCCACATAGTCGCCCGCGGGCAGGCCGCCCGCAGCCTCACGCTGCACATGCCCGGTGCGCACCGTGAGCACGCCGCCGGCCGCCATGGCCTCGCGTGCGTTCACGGCCAGGTTGATCAGCGCCATCTCCAGCTGGCTGGCGTCGAGCACGGCCCAGCAGGGGGACGGGTCCAGCGCCAGCTCCACCCGAACGGCCGAGCCGACGGAGACGGCAATGAGCTCGCGCATGCCCTCGATCAGCGCATTCACGTCCGACAGCCGCGGCAGCAGCGACTGCTTGCGCGAGAAGGACAGCAACTGGCTGGTCAGACGCGCACCCTTGGCGACGGCGCCGCGGGCGCGTCCGCTGATCTCCTGCACCTTGGCCTCCTTGGAGATGCGGCCGAGCAGGTCCAGGTTCATCTGCACCACGTGCAGCAGGTTGTTGAAGTCGTGGGCAATGCCGCCGGTGAGCCGGCCGACGGCTTCCATCTTCTGCGCCTGCAGCAGCGCGGCCTGCGCGCGCTCCCGCTCGCCGATCTCGGCCGTCAGCCGGTCATTGGCGCCGGCCAGTTCGCGCGTGCGTTCGGCAATGCGCGCCTCCAGCCCCGTGTTCAGGCGCTGCACCTCGGCACGCGCCGCCTCCAGCTGTTCGATCTGCTGGCGCATCGTGTACTGGCGGTGGCGCTGGCGCACGGCGGCATGGATGGCACGGGTGAGCGTTTCTTCGCAGGCGGGATGATCGACCACCACCACATTGCCCAGCTCGCGCAGGCGCACCGTGGCCTGCGGCGCATGACTGGCCGGGTCCATCAGCACGACGAATGGGAAGTCCGACCAGGCCGGTTGTGCTGACAGCCAGGATCGAAGGTCCGCATCGGGCAGCAAGGCGAGCGATGGACCGGTAAGCAGTGCAGCGGCGGCGCCTTCCTGCATGTGCGCCAGGAGCACGGACATCGAAGAACAGGCCACGGCATTGAGGCCCAGTCCGCGCGCCGCACGGGACAGCGAATTGGCTTCCACAGGCTCCGGCGCATGGATGAGGACACGGCGCTCCATGGTTCAGCGCGTGGCCACCGCCACGGAATCGACAAAGCACACGGCGGGGCAGCAGGACATGAAGGCGGACGACGAAAAGAAACGATGCGGACGTCGGATCGCAGGGACAAGCGCAGACCCAGTCAATGTAGGGAGGGCGTCCGGCGCGGCGTGTCGCCGGAAGTCCTACATGCGTGTGGGTCAGTTGCGCCTACGTTCACACCATGCTCGAAAAACTTCCTGGGGCCATCGGCCAGGCGCTGGCCGGCGTACGCGCCGGCCTGGATGACATCGTCTTCAACACGGTGGGCCTGCGCGCGGGCCACGGCACGCTGCAGCTGACCAGCCTGGCCTTCGGCGACCATGCGCCGATTCCGCAGCGCTATACCGCCGATGGCGAGGGGCTCTCCCCGCCGCTGGCCTGGACCGGCGTGCCGGCCGGCGTCGCAGAGCTGGTGTTGATCGTGGAAGACGCCGATTCGCCCACGCCGCATCCGCTGGTGCATGCCATCGCGGTGGATCTGCCGCCCGAGGACGGCCACCTGGCCGAAGGCGCCTGGCCCAGCCCGGACCACGAGGGCGCGGGCCTGCATGCCGGCCGCAACTCCTACCTGCAGGCCGCCTGGTTGCCCCCCGATCCGCCGCCGGGCCATGGGCCGCACCGCTATGCCTTCCAGCTCTATGCCCTGGCCGAAGGCGAGGCGCTGGGCGAGACGCCGGGCCGCGACGCGCTGGTGGAGGCCATCCAGGCGCGCGCCGTCGCCAGCGGCCTGCTGATCGGCACCTACGCGCGGGGCGACGGCAGCATTCCGGTGGGGGACGCGCCGGCCGTGGCGGCGGGCTGAGAGTCCACCGGCCCGCCTCGGCGGCGCCCGCGCGCCACCGGCCACCGATCCTGGCGGCGCGACGCTGCCGCTGCGCCGGACTCAGCCGCGCGGATCGGCGCCCAGTGTCGACAGCGGCAGGCGCGACACCTCGGCCAGCGCCTGCGCGAGCCCCCGCGCCGCGGCGTCGAGCAGCGCGCGGCCCTGCGCCTCGGTGGCGGCCGCGGCATTTCCGGCCGCGCCTTCGGGGTGGTAGTCCTGCATGGCCCAACCCAGCTTGGCGCTGCGGCCATTGCCGAGGATGGCGTAGTCCCTCGCCCGCTCGCGCGAGGTGGACGGGAAGTCCTTCACCGCCTCGCGCCGCACCTGCTGCGGCGCCAGCGCCAGCATCAGCGCCGTCTCGAACTCGCCCGCATGCACATCGAAGCGGTCCGGCACCAGCGCCTGACCGGTGGCGGCGTCCGTCAGCGGCAGGTTGAACCAGCTGAGGCTGTAGACGATCAGGTCGTGCGCCTCGCGCAGCTCGCGCGCGGCAATGTCCATCGCGCCGGTGTGGCCGCCATGGGCATTGAAGAGCACCAGCTTGCGCACGCCGGCGCGGGCGACACCGGCACCGATCTCCTTCCACAGGCGCAGCACCGTCTCCGACGACAGGGTGAGCGTGCCGGCGAATCGGGCATGTTCGGGGCTCAGGCCCACGGGCAGCGTGGGCAGGAACAGCGCAGGCAGGTCGGCCGGCAACAGCGGCAGCGCGGCCTGCACGATGCCGTCGGCGATGACGGTGTCCACGCCCAGCGGCAGATGCGGGCCATGCTGCTCGGTGGCACCCAGCGGCAGCACCGCGACGGTGGCGGCCGGGTCCAGCGTGGCGAAGTCGCGGGTGCCGAGTTCGGCCCAGAAGCGGGGGAGCGTCGGCGGCATGGCGGGCTTGGCGGTCATCCGGCGATGTTAGGCCGGCCTGCCGCCCTGACGGCCCCCGCATCCGCACTGCCCCCGGCGGTGGCGATGCCGGCAGGATCGTCGGCCAGCCACTGCGCCAGCCAGTCGGCCAGAAAGTCCACCAGCGCCCGCACCCGCGCGGGCACGAAGCGGTTGCTGGGCAGCAGGGCATGCAGCGGATAGGCCTCCGTGTCCCAGTCGGGCAGCAGGCGCACCAGGGCGCCGCTGTCCAGATCAGCCCGCACGTCCAGGTAGGACTTGAAGGTGATGCCCACGCCGGCCAGCGTCCATTCGCGCGCCAGCGAGGCATCGTCGGCATGGCGGTCGCCGTCGATGCGCACCGCCACCCATTGGCCGCCCTGACCGAAGCGCCACTCGCGCTGGCGTCGGCCGGCGCGGTGGAAGCTCAGGCAGTTGTGTTGCACCAGGTCCTGCGGCAGGCGCGGTGTGCCGCGCCGGTGCAGGTAGGCGGGCGCGGCGCAGAGCACGGGCCGGGTCTGCGCCAGCGGGCGCGCCACCAGTCGCGAATCGGCCAGCGGACCGTAGCGCAGGGCCAGGTCCACCTCGTCGCGCATCACGTCCAGCGGCCGGTCACCCACCGACAGCGCCAGTTGCACGCCGGGATGCCGGGCCAGGAATTCGTCGAAGGCGGGCAGCAGCACGCGGCGCGTGAGGTCCGAAGGCGCCGCCACCCGCAGCGTGCCGACCAGCTCGCCGCGGCCTGCGGCCACCTGCGCCTCGGCCTCGGCCAGCAGCTCGAAGGCGCGACCGGCGTAGTCCAGCAGCGTCTGGCCCTCGGCGGTGAGCCGCAGGGCTCGCGTCGAGCGCTCGAAGAGCCGCGCGCCCAGCTGCGACTCGACCCGTTTGAGCGCCGCGCTGGCCGCGGCGGGCGTGAGATCCAGCGTACGGCCGGCGGCGCTCAGCGAGCCGCTGCGTGCCGCTTCCTGCACCAGCCGCAGGTCGGCGAGATTTTCAATTCCCATTTGAAGATGATGCCAGTGACAGGCGGCTTATCAATCCCGAACGCAGAACCTAGAGTCACGCCATCGCAATATCCCCTCTTCCGAGAGCGCCCATGAAAGCCATCGGCTACCGCCAGAACCTGCCCATCGAACAACCGGAATCGCTGATCGACCTCGACCTTCCCGAACCGCAGCCCGGCCCGCGCGACCTGCGCGTGCGGGTGGCCGCCATCTCGGTGAACCCCGTCGACACCAAGGTGCGCCGCCTTGCCGCGCCCGAGGCCGGCCAGGCCCGCGTGCTCGGCTGGGACGCAGTGGGCACCGTCGATGCGGTCGGCAGCGCCGTCACCGGCTTTGCCCCGGGCGACCGCGTGTACTACGCCGGTTCCATCGTGCGGCCGGGTGCCAACAGCGAACTGCACTTGGTGGACGAGCGCATCGCCGCCCGGGCCCCCGCCACGCTGGGCGATGCCGAGGCCGCGGCCCTGCCGCTCACGGCCATCACTGCCTGGGAACTGCTCTTCGACCGCCTGCAGGTGCCACGCGGCGGCGGCGCGGGCCAGACGCTGCTGGTCACCGGAGGTGCCGGTGGCGTGGGCTCGATCCTGATCCAGCTCGCGCGACAGCTGACGCAGCTGCGGGTGGTGGCCACCGCCTCGCGGCCGCAGACCCGCCAGTGGTGCCTGGACCTGGGCGCCCACGTCGTGGTCGACCACAGCCGCCCGCTCGCCGCCGAGCTGAAGGCCGCCGGCATCGAGGCCGTGGACCTGGCCGCCAGCCTCACGCAGACCGCGCAGCACTACATGCAACTGATCGAAGCGCTCAAGCCCCAGGGCCGCCTGGGCGTGATCGACGACATGCCGCAGCTCGACGCCATGCCGCTGAAGACCAAGGCCATCTCGCTGCACTGGGAGATGATGTTCACCCGCTCGCGCTTCGAGACGCCCGACATGGCCGAGCAGGGCGCATTGCTGGCCGAGGTGGCCCAGCTGGTCGACACAGGCCGCCTGCGCACCACGTTGGGCGAACACTACGGCCGCATCGACGCGACCAACCTGCGCCGGGCGCATGCCTTCGTCGAAAGCGGCCAGGCGCGGGGCAAGGTCGTGCTGGAAGGCTTCTGAGCCGCCGGCCCGTGCGCGGCGGCATGCGCGCCACGCCGGCCGGGCGCTTTGCCCGGCTCAGTCCTGCTGCTCGTAGTGCGCCTGCCGCGCCTCCATCGCCTCCCAGCCGATCACGCGCTTGAATTCGGCCATGGGCACCTGGCCGGCCGGCAGGCCATCCACCTCGCCGCTGCGGCGGGCGGCCAGCGTGGCCAGGTTGGCCTGCAGCGCATGCACCGTGCTCATCAGCGTGACGATCGGATAGGTGGCGAAGGCCGCCACCGACTCCACCTGCTCGCGCGAGAGCTTCTCCATCCACAGGCCCTGCATCAGCTGCAGCGACAGGCGGCGGCCCGACACCTCGCGCAGCTTCACCAGGTCCTCGTAGCTCTTGAAGGTGCGCGAGATCGGCTGGATGAGGTCGGCGCCCGCCTCGGCGTAGCGTGCGGCGCGGTCCATGGCCTCGGCCGGGTCGAGCACATCGGTGCGCGCGACGATCAGGAAGTCCGGGTCCTGCCGCGCGTCGACCGCGGCGCGGATGCGCGCCACCGCATCCTTGACCGGCACCACCGGCATCACCGAGGCGGCGGCCGGGCAGCGCTTGGGGCTGATCTGGTCCTCGATGGAGATGGCCGCCACGCCTGCCTTCTCGAACTCGCGCACGGTGCGGGCCACGTTGATCACGTTGCCGTAGCCGGTGTCGGCGTCCGCGAAGATGGGCTTCTTCACGACGTTGGCGATGCGGTTGACCACCGCCACGTTCTCGGTGAGGGTGTAGACCTCCATGTCCGGCTGGCCCAGCAGCGAGGCCGAGATGCCGAAGCCGGTGGTGAAGATGCCGTCGAAGTCCGACTGGTCCACGAGTAGGGCCGACAGGGCGTCCTGCACGCCGGCCATCCAGAAGGTGGGGCCGTCGGTGATGCGTTGGCGAAGGGTCTGGCGCAGTGTGGGCATGAAGCAGGTTCCTTGTCGAGCGGGATGTCAGATGTCCATGGCATCGCACCACGGAACGAAAGTGCAGCGAATCGCGTGCTGCTCAAGTGGCCGCGGAGCAGGCCATGCCAGGGCACCCGAGGAACTGGCTTTGCCAGGCCTCCAGGTGCGCCCCCCTCCAAGCCGAAGGCGCCAGAGAGGGGGGGAGCCGCGAAGCGGCATGGGGGGTGCTTATCTCTTCACCGGATCGATGTAGCCGCCGAGCGGCGCGAACTTGTCACCTTTCAACTCCATCAGCGCCACACCGGTCTGGCCGCGGCGCGAATAGGGGCCGGCGTTGAGCGGCTGGAAGGTGATCTTGGGGCCGATCTTCTGGTCGAAGTCCTTCAGGCCGTCCAGCGCCGCCACCACCTTGGCGCGCGAGGGCTCGTTGCCCGCGCGCTGCAGCGCCTCCACGGCGACGGCCGCGGCCGAGTAGCCCATCAGCGCATTCGACGACGGCGCCGACTTGGGATAGGTTTTGGTGTAGCGCGCGAAGAAGGACTGGATCGCCGGGTTGTCGCCCTCGATGGCGTCGTAGTAGGAGGCCACGTAGAGCTTGGACTGCGTCTTGCCCAGCAGCTCCACGAACTTGGGATCGTTCAGGCCGCCGGCACCGAAGACGGTCGGCTTCCAGCCCAGCTTTTCGGCGCTGCGGAAGAACTGCACCGCCTCCTGGCCCAGTGCATAGACCACGACCACGTCCGGCTCGGCCTGCTTGAGCTTGAAGACCTGCGAGGTGAGGTCGGTGGCGAAGCGCTCGAAGCTCTGCGCCTCGACCAGCTTCATGCCGTGCTTCTCCAGCTGCTTGACGGCGATGTCGTAGGCCGGCTTTCCCCAGCCGTCGTTCTGGTAGAGCATGGCCACCTTCTTGGCCTTGAGCGTGCCCACGGCATAGTCGATGTAGGCGGCCGTCTCGGTGGACTGCGGCGAGGGCAGCACATAGAGCAGCTCGCGCGGCGGCGTGCTGGTCAGGTCCGAGATGGACAGCGCGCCGATGGTCGGCACCTTCTTGGTCGAGCTGTATTCGTAGGCGCTCACGTTGGTGGCATGGCCGATGTTGCCCACCATGGCCAGCACGTTGTCGCGCTCGATCAGCAGCTTGGCATTGGCCACCGACTTGGCGGGCTTGAGCTCGTCGTCGTAGGTGATCAGCTTGATCTTGCGGCCGTTCACGCCGCCCTTCTCGTTGACCATGTCGAAGTAGGTGCGCATGCCCTCGTCCACCGCCTTGCCCATGTAGGCCAGCGTGCCGGACAGCGGCTGCGAGGAGCCCAGCACGATCTCCTTCTCCAGCACGCCTTCGTCCTTGTTCTCGAAGGCGGCGGCCGGCAGCGCGCCGGCGGCCAGCGCACAGGCGGCCGCAGCGATCAGGGTGCGGCGGGAATGCAGCGTCATCATGGTTGTGTCTCCTTGGGGTGGGTTTGTCGCGGAAGAAAGAAGCGCAAGGGAAGCGGCATCAGCCGCCGAGGTAGGCGCGGCGGACGTCCTCGTTGCCGGCCAGTTCGGCCGCGCTGGCCTGCATGACAACGCGGCCGGTCTCGATCACATAGCCCTCGTCCGAGATGTCCAGGGCGATGTCGGCGTCCTGCTCCACCACCAGCAGCGTCAGGCGCTCGCGGTCGCGGATGTCGCGCAGGGTGGAGAAGATGGCGTCTTTGAGGATGGGCGCCACGCCCATCGAGGGCTCGTCCAGCATCAGCAGCCGCGGCCGCGCCAGCAGGCCGCGGGCGATGGCCAGCATCTGCTGCTCGCCGCCCGAGAGGGTGCCGGCGCGCGAGCCGATGCGCTCCTTGAGCCGCGGAAAGTAGTCCAGCACATGCGTGATGTGGTCGCGCACCTCGCCGGCGGGGCGGGTGTAGCCGCCGAGCATCAGGTTCTCGCGCACGCTCAGCTGCGCGAACACCATGCGGCCCTGCGGCACATGCACGATGCCGCGGCGCACCAGCGTCTCGGCCGGCACGTTGGCGATGGCCTGGCCGTCGAACTGCACCGTGCCGTCCATGACCGGCAGCAGGCCCGACAGCACCCGCATCAGCGTGGTCTTGCCGGCGCCGTTGGCACCCAGGACGCAGACGATGCGGGCCTCGTGCACCGTGAGGCCGATGCCGTGCAGCGCGCGGATCTTGCCGTAGCCGGCCGCGAGCCGCTCCACCTGCAGCAGCGGGCGCCCGGCGCCCGTGGGTTCAGCGACGTTGGCCACTCTTGCCTCCTCCCAGGTAGGCCTCGATCACGGCCGGATGCGATTCGATCTCCCGCGGCGTGCCCTGCGCCAGGAAGGCGCCGTTGTGCATCACGGTGATGGTGTCGGAGATGGACATGACCAGCGGCATGCTGTGCTCGATGAGCAGCAGCGTGGCGCCGGTGCGTGCCTGCAGCGTGCGCAGCGTGTCGCCCAGGGCGTCGATCTCGCGGTTGTTCATGCCGGCCGCGGGCTCGTCCAGCAGCATCAGCACGGGTTCCAACGCCATGGCGCGGGCCAGCTCGACCAGCTTCTGCGTGCCGTAGGGCAGGTCGCGCACCAGCGTGTGGGCATGGGGCGCGAGGCGCAGCTCTTCCAGCAGGGCCTGCACGCGCTCGCGCTCGGCGCGCTCCTCGCGCCGCTGGCGCGGCAGGTTGAACAGGGCCTCGGCCAGCGTGGCGCGCATGGCCTGCGAGCGGGCGATGAGCACGTTGTCGAACACCGTCAGCTCGGCGAAGAGCTCCAGGTTCTGGAAGGTGCGGGCGATGCCCAGGCGCGAGATCTGGTGCGCCTTCAGGCGCAGCAGGTCGTGCTCGCCCTGCGCCGTGCGCAGCACCATGCGGCCCTGCTGCGGCGTGTAGAAGCGGCTGATGCAGTTGAGCATCGTGGTCTTGCCCGCACCGTTGGGGCCGATGAGCGCATGCACGGTGCCGGGCATGACGTCGAAGCCCACGTCCTGCACGGCCACGATGCCGCCGAAGCTCATGCGCACACCGGCCAGCGACAGCAGCGGCGCAGGCGCACCGGCCGGCCGCGCCGCACCCCGGGCGGGCGTGGCCTGGGCGTCGATCGCGCGCATCATGCGCCCTCCTTGCCGGGTGCGTCGGCGCCGGGCAGGCGGCGCGTCTTGACCAGGCTGGCCAGCCCGTCGGGCAGGAACATCAGCGCCAGGATCATGGCCACGCCATACAGCGCACGCTGGAACTGGTCGAAGCCGAAGTAGGTGAGCAGCTGCGGTGCGCCGATGACGAAGATGGCGCCCAGCACCGAGCCCAGGATGGAGCCGAGACCACCCACGATCACCATCGACACGAAGCTGATCGAGACCATGATGTTGAACAGCGACGGGTCGATGAAGCGCACCAGCGGCGCATAGAGCGCTCCCGACAGGCCCGTGTAGAAGGCGCAGACGCCGAAGGCCACCAGCTTGAGGCCCGTGGTGTTGAGGCCCAGCGCGCGGGCCGCCGTCTCGCTGCCCTTGATGGCCAGGAAGCCGCGGCCGAAGCGGCTGCGCGCCAGATTGCGCGCCAGCCAGAGGGCGGCGCCCAGCACGCAGGCGGCCAGCAGGTGGTAGGCGCGCTCGTCCAGCGCCAGGCCGAAGAGCGTGGGGCCGGGCGCGCCCATGCCGTTCTCGCCGCCGGTCAGGTCGCCGCCGGACTTGGCGATCTCCACCGAGATCATCACGAAGCCCAGCGTGGCGATGGCGAGGAACACCTCCTCCAGCCGCAGCACCGGCAGCGCCAGCACCAGGCCGACCACGGTGGCAATGGCCGCGGCGATGAGCATGGCCAGCAGCATCGGCACGCCGAACTGCTGCGTCAGGATGGCGGTGCCATAGGCGCCGATGCCGAAGAACACCGCGCCCGCCATCGAGATGAGGTTGGTGTAGCCGGTGAGGATGTTGGTGCCGAAGGAAGCCAGCGTGTAGATCAGCACCAGCGTGGCGATGTAGAGCACGTAGCCGCCCGGCACCAGCGGCGCCAGCACCAGCAGGGCCACGAACAGGGCGGGGGCCAGCCAGGGGCGGCCGTCGAGCAGATGGGTCATGCGCGTCGTCGCCTCCTCAGACCTTCTTGACCTGCCGGCGCGCCAGCAGCCCGTGCGGGCGCAGCACCAGGATGGCCAGCATCACGATGAAGGGGACGGCGTCCTTCCAGGCCGAGGACACATAGGCGCCGGTGAGGTTGCTGCTCACGCCGATGATCACGCCACCCAGCAGCGCGCCCGGCATGCTGCCAATGCCGCCCAGCACCGCCGCCGCGAAGGCGAAGTGCAGGGCGTGCTGCATCATCGAGAAGTGCACGAATGTCAGCGGCGCGATCAGCAGCCCCGCCGCCGCCGCGATGACGTGCGACAGCGCCCAGGCCAGCGCATAGATGCGCTTGATGGGAATGCCCATCAGCCGGGCCGCCACCGGGTTCTCCATGGTGGCCTGCATGGCGATGCCCAGCCGCGTGAAGCGGAAGAAGGCGAACAGCGCCGCGGCCAGCGTGGCGCACACGGCCACGATGCCCAGGTCGATGCCCGACACCACGGCATCGCCCACCTGCAGCGGCGTGCTCGGGAAGATGCTCGGCAGCTCCTGCGTGTCCTTGCCCCAGATCCAGATGGCCATGTCGCCGAACAGCAGGAACAGCCCCAGCGTGCAGATGGCCGAGGACAGCAGGGCCTTGCCGATGAAGCGCCGGATGATGAAGCGCTCGATCAGCATGCCCAGCGCCGCGCCGAACAGCAGCGTGAGCGGCACCACCGCCCACATCGGCAGGCCCAGGCGCACCAGCGTGCAGGCGGTGAAAGCCGACAGCATGGCGGCCTCGCCATGCGCGAAGTTGAGGATGCCCGTGGCCTTGAACACCATCACGATGCCCAGGGCGATGAGCCCGTAGATGGCGCCCAGGGCGACGCCGCTGACGATCATCTGCAGCATGCGCGGCGCCCTCAGCCTGCGGCGGCGCCGGTGGTGGCGGCGTCTGCGGCGGCGGCCTTCTGCGCCGCCTCGCGCGCCAGCCGCGCCTTCAGGTAGGGCACGAAGCCGCCGGCCGCCAGCGTGCCGCGCTCCACCGACGACAACGGCTCGAAGGGCAGTTCGGCACCGGTGTCGATGTTGATCACGCGGCCAAGCGCCCAGTCCACGCGCAGCCGCTGCCAGCGCTCGGTGGCGGCGCGGATGCCCGGGCAGGTGACGAGCGGAAAGCCCATGCTGATCTCGCCGCGGAAGAAGCCGGGCGAGAAGGATTCGGCGATCACGCCCGCCACGCCCAGGTGGCGCATGGCACGCATGGCCGGATAGTGCGGGTGGCCGTAGCCGAAGTTGTGGCCGCCCACCAGCAGGTCGCCCTTTTGCACGCTGGCGGCGAACTGCGGGTCGTAGCTGGTCATGGTGACCGCGGCCAGCTCGTGGATGTCGGTGATCTTGATGTTCTTGATGCCGACGATGAGGTCGATGTCGTAGTCGTCCTCGGTGAAGATCCAGGCCGCGCGGCCTTCGAGGTTGGGCAGTTGGACGCTCATGCCGCGCTCCCTTCGGCGGCGGCGGCCGCCAGGTAGGGCCGCGGGTCGGCGATGCGCCCTTCCAGCGCCGAGGCGGCGACCACCGCCGCGTTGCACAGGAAGATCTCCGTGTCCGAGCTGCCCATGCGGCCGGGGGTGTTGAGCGTGCCCGTGGACACCGCGCGCTGGCCGTCGGCCATGGTGGCGATCCGACCGTAGCAGTAGTCGCAGCTCGACGAGCTGATGAAGGCGCCGGCATCGACCAACGTGGCGATCAGGCCTTCGCGCGCGGCCTGCGACATGATGGCCTGCGAGGTCGGCACCACATGCAGCTGGAAGCCCGGCTTGATGCGCTTGCCGCGCAGCACGTCGGCGGCGGCGCGCAGGTCCTCCAGCCGGCCGCTGGCGCAGGAGCCCAGGTAGCCGGTATGCACCTCCAGGCCGGCATAGTCGGCCAGGTCGCGCGTGTTGGCGGGGCTGGGCGGCGCCACGACGATGGGCTCCAGCGCCGAGACGTCGATCTGCACCACACGCTCGTACACGGCGTCGGCATCGGGATACACCGGGTCGAGCGCGATCTTGGCCCGCTCGCGGGTGTACGCCAGCGTCTTGGCGTCGGGCGCGATCAGCATAGTGGTGGCGCCCAGGAACATGGCCTGGCCGCAGATGGTCTGACGGCCTTCGATGCTCATGGCGTCGATCACCGGGCCGCTGAGCTCCACCACCTTGAAGCGGCAGGAGGACGGGCCCATCACCCGCACCATGTGGTGGAACACGTCGCGCGCCATCACGCCCGGCTGCAGCGTGCCCGTGAGCTCGACCTTGACGGTGGCGGGCACCGTGAGCGCCATCTTCTCGCTCACGAAGGTCTCGAGCACGCTCTTGCGGGCGCCGAAGGCCAGGGTGCCGAAGGCGCCCAGCTGACTCACATGGCCGTCGAAATGCACCGCGAAGGCGCCTGGCGTGGCATAGCCCAGTTCGGCCGACACCTGGTGGCCGATGCCCTCGCGCTCATGCACCGGCACGCCCTGCTCCGCGCCCCAGGCGCGGGTGACGCGGTGCAGCTCTTCTTCCTTGGGCGCGGCGGCCGGGACCATGTGGTCGATGAAGAGCACGAAGCGCTCGGGGCTCGTGACCTTCTCGACGCCGAACTCCTCGCGGGCCTCCTTGAAGAACACGTCGGTGTAGCCGGGGAAGTCGTAGGCGATCACGAAATCCGGCCGGGCCAGGATCTCGTCACCGGCCTTCACGGCAGGCAGCCCGGCCACGCGGGCCAGGATCTTCTCGGTCATCGTCTGGGGCATGGCGCCTCGTCTCCTTATCCACAATGTGGCGCCTTGTTCGGCGCCCATGGATGAATTACAGAGCGTGCACCCGGTTCACCCTGATGCGGTTAACCCTAGATTGCCCACAATGTGGATGCAAACTACAAAGCCTACATGAGTGAAGAGAACGAGGAAGCAGCCGAAGGCGCAGACGGACCGCCACAAGGTGGACAGTCGCGCACCGGGACGCAGAGCATCGAGCGGGTGGTCAACATGCTCCGCGTTGTGGCGTCCCGCGGTCGCAACGGCATGCGCATCGGTGAGGTGGCGGCCACCAGCGGGCTGCCGCAGAGCACCTGCTTCCGCATGCTCGCGCGGCTGGAGCTGGAAGGCCTGGTCGACCGCGATGCGCGCACCCGCAAGTACTACCTGGGGCCTTTGCTGCACGAGCTGGGTCTGCTGGCACGTCCGCGTTACCGGCTCAGCGAGATGTGCGACGCGGCCCTGCACCGGCTGGCCGAGACCACGCAGGACACGCTCTACCTGAGCGAGCGCAGCGGCCTGGAGGCGGTGTGCACCAACCGTGCGCTGGGCGACTACCCGATCAAGGCCTTGCCGCTGGACATCGGCATCCGCCGGCCGCTGGGCGTGGGCGCGGGCGGCCTGGCCATGCTGTGCGCCATGCCGGCCTCAGAGGCGGAGTCGATCATCCAGGCCAACGGCCACCGCTACGAGAAGTACGCCTCCTTCTCGGCCGACTTCCTGCGCGAGGTCGTCGCCCAGGGGCGGCAGCAGGGCTACTCGTTTCTGGACAGCGTGGTGACGCCGGGCACGGCGGCCATCGGCGTGGCCTTTCCGCCGGACAACCCGGTGGCGGCCATCAGCGTGGCCGCGATCTCGGGGCGGCTGACGGCCGAGCGGCGCGAGGAGATCGCCCGCGAGGTGCAGCGGCAGGTGCGGCTGATCTGCGCCGACATGACGGCGCACGCGCTGCTGCCGCCCGAGGCGGGCGGCAGCTAGCCGGGCACGACAGGCGAGCCGGCCGGGATCAACGGGCCCGCGACACGCGCCACACCGCGCCGCCCACGTCGTCGGCCACCAGCAGGGCGCCCGACTTGTCCAGGGCCACGCCCACCGGCCGGCCCAGCGCCTTGCCGTCCGCCGAGAGGAAGCCGGTGAGGAACTCGCGCGGCGCGCCGCTGGGCTTGCCGCCGATGAAGGGCACGAAGCTCACGCGGTAGCCCGAGGGCGGATTGCGGTTCCACGAGCCGTGCTCGCCGATGAAGGCGCCGTTGGCGAATTCCTCCGGCATGCCCCGCGCGCTGGAGAAGGCCAGGCCCAGCGGCGCGACATGGTTGCCCAGCGCATAGTCCGGACGGATGGCGGTCGCCACCTTCTCGGGCTGCTGCGGCTGCACGCGGGTGTCGACCACGCCGCCCCAGTAGCTCCAGGGCCAGCCGTAGAAGCCGCCGTCGCGCACCGAGGTCAGGTAGTCGGGCACCAGGTCGCTGCCGATCTCGTCGCGCTCGTTGACCACCGTCCACAGCACATTCGTGTCGGGCTCCCAGGCCATGCCGTTGGGGTTCCGCAGGCCGCTGGCCATGAGGCGCTTGGCGCCGGTGGCGCGGTCCACCTCCCAGATGGCGGCGCGGCCTTCTTCGTGCTGCATGCCGTAGTCGGCGATGTTGCTGTTGCTGCCCACGGTGACGTAGAGCTTGGCGCCGTCGCGGCTGGCGAGAACGTTCTTGGTCCAGTGGTGGTTGAAGCTGGCGGGCAGGTCCGTCACCTTCACGGCCGGGCCGCCGGCCTGCGTCTGGCCTTCGGTGTAGGGCAGCTTGACCAGTGCATCGGCATTGGCCACGAACAGCTCGTTGCCCACCAGCGCCATGCCGAAGGGCGAGGTCAGGCCGCTCGCGAAGACCGTGCGCGTCTCGGCCACGCCGTCGCCATCGGCGTCGCGCAGCAGGGTGATGCGGTCGGCGCTAGGCGTGCCGGAGCCTGCGCGCTTCATCACCAGGCCGGTGACCTTCTCCTTGATCTTGTCGAAGAAGCCGCCCGGTTTGGGCTCTGCATTGCGAGGCCGGTCGCTTTCGGCCACCAGCACATCGCCGTTGGACAACGTGTAGACCCAGCGCGGATGGTCCAGGCCGCGTGCCAGGGCCGTCACCTTGAAGCCGGGCAGCGGCGTGGGCGCGGCGGTGTCCTGCCAGCCGGTGGCGGGCGCCACCTTCATGGTGGGCAACAGCGTCTTGTTGGGTGCGGGCAGCTGCGGGTTGGGGCCGGTGCCGGCCTCGAAGGGCAGCTTGGCGGTGTCGCCGCAGCCGGCCAGGGCCAGCACCGCGGCAGCGGCAAGGGTGAGGGTGGCGGTGCGCATCATGGGCGCGAATGATCGTGGCGACCTCAGGCGGCGCATGTAGTCGCAGGCCGCGCCTCACCGGAAGCCGGACACTGCCCGCGTCCGCCTGCCTGCCCGGGCCCCAGGGCTACCATCGACGAATGACCGCCGACGCCATCGCGGCCGCGCCCTCGCCGGCCGCGCCTGCCACCCCGCCCACCCCCACCGACGACCTGTTCCGCGCCGACGCCTACCTGCGCGAATGCCCCGCCCGCGTGCGGCGGGTGGACGCCGCGGCCGGCACCGTGGTGCTGGACCGCACCGTGTTCTATCCGCTGGGCGGTGGCCAGGCCGGCGACAGCGGCGTGCTGCGGCTGGCTGATGGCACCGAGCTGGCCATCGCCGACACGCGCAAGGGCAAGGACGCGGAAGGCCGGCCCACGGCCGAGATCTGGCACCTGGCCGCGCCGGGGCAGGACGCCCTTCTTGCGCGGATCGCGCCCGGCGACACCGTCACGGCCGCCATCGATTGGGAGCGTCGCCACCGCATGATGCGGCTGCATACCGCCAGCCATCTGCTCTGCCACCTGGTGGCTCAGCCGGTCAACGGCTGTTCCATCACGCCCGAGGCGGTGCGCGTGGACTTCCACATGAGCGAGGCGCTGGACGCCGCCGCGCTGGCCGAGGGCCTGGCCGCGCTGGTGGCCCAGGCCCTGCCGGTGACCGTGGGCCGCGTCGCCGATGCCGAGCTGGACGCCAACCCCGGCCTGGTCAAGAGTATGAGCGTGCAGCCGCCGCGCGGCAGCGGCACGGTGCGCACCATCCGCGTCGGCAGCGCCGAGGCGCCCATCGACCTGCAGCCCTGCGGCGGCACGCATGTGGCCAACATCGGCGAGATCGGCGCGCTGCGCGTGGCCAAGGTCGAGAAGAAGGGCGCGCAGGCCCGGCGCGTGGTGTTGGCCTTCGCCGAGGGGGCGTGATGGCGGTCTGGCGGCACGCGGCGGCCTACGCCGTGGACGAATGCACCGCGGCTGGCGGCAAGAACAGATCGACAACCCTGGCGGCCGGAACTTCAGGCCCGGGCCCCGCTCCGACCCCGCGCATGCGCACCGCCCACTCCCTTCTCCCTGCCCGCTGGCTGCTGCCGTTCTTCGCGGCCTTCCTGCTGGCCGCGGGCCTGCTGCCCCGCGCCTCCGCCCAGCTCACGCCCGGCAGCAACGGCGGCGGCAGCGCCGTCGTCACCACGCCGCATGTGCGCGCCGAGCTGGTGGCCCAGGCGCCACAGGGCGTAGGCCCCGGCGCCACCGTCTGGCTGGGCCTGAAGATCAGCCACCAGCCCGAGTGGCACACCTACTGGAAGAACGCCGGCGACTCCGGCCTGCCCACCGAGCTGCGCTGGCAACTGCCCCCGGGCCTGGATGCCGGCGAGGTCGACTGGCCGGTGCCGCACAAGCTCTTCATCGGCAGCCTGGCCAACTACGGCTACGAGAACGAGGTGCTGCTGCCGGTGCCCGTGGCGGTGGCACCGGACTTCCGCCCACCCACCACGCTCACCGGCACCGCCACGCTGCCGATCCGGCTGTCGGCCACCTGGCTGGTGTGCCGCAAGGAATGCATTCCCGAGGACGGCGAATTCCGGCTGGATCTGCCGGTGCGCAGTTCCACCGCCGGCCATGGGGCCGAGTTCGATGCCGCCTGGGCCGCACGGCCGGTGGCCGTCGAATCGCCCGCCACGGCCAAGCTCGCCGCCGACGCCCGCAGCCTGGCGCTGCGCGTCGAGGGCCTGCCCGCCGCCGCCCGGGGCCGCACGCTGGATCTGATGCCCGAGACCGCCGAGGTGTTGCGCAACGGCGCCGTCACCGGCACCGACTGGCAGCAACGCTGGGAGGGCGGCGTGTGGACGGCGCAGTTCCCGGTGGCCGACCAGCGCTCGGCCAGCCCGGCACGCATGCCGCTGGTGCTGGCCCTCACCGGCGAGGACCGCAAAAAGGCCGAGGCCGCTGGCCAGCCGGTGGGCTGGCGGGTGGACGCCGCGGTCGATGGCCGCTGGCCCGCCGTGGGCGCACCCGCCACCGTATCGCCCGCGCTGCAGGCGGCGCTCGACGCCAATGCCCGCCCGGCCGCGACCGTGGCGCCGACGCCGGTCGCACCGGCCGGCCTGCTGCTGGCCCTGCTGGGCGCCTTCGCCGGCGGCCTGCTGCTGAACCTGATGCCCTGCGTCTTCCCGGTCTTGGCAATCAAGGTGCTGGGCTTCACCCGCCATGCCGACGACCGGCGCGGCCATCGGCGTGCCGCCCTGGCCTACAGCGCCGGCGTGGTGCTCAGCCTGCTGGCCCTGGGCGGGCTGCTGATCGCGCTGCGCGCGGCGGGCGCCCAACTGGGCTGGGGCTTCCAGCTGCAGTCGCCCGGCATGGTGGCGGCGCTGGCCGGGCTGTTCACGCTGCTGGGGCTCAACCTGGCGGGCGTCTTCGAGGTGGGCATGCTCGCGCCAGCGCGGCTGGCGGGTGCGCAGGTCCGCCATCCGGTGCTGAACGACTTCCTCTCCGGCGTGCTGGCGGTGCTGGTCGCCTCGCCCTGCACGGCGCCGTTCATGGGGGCCTCGCTGGGCCTGGCCATCGGCCTGCCGGCGCCGCAGGCGCTGCTGCTCTTCGCCGCACTGGGGCTGGGCCTGGCCCTGCCCTACCTGCTGGCCGGCTTCGTGCCGGCGGTGGCAAGGCTGCTGCCGAAGCCCGGCCCATGGATGGACACGCTGCGCCGGCTGCTGGCCTTCCCGATGTTCGCCACCGTCGCCTGGCTGGTGTGGGTGCTGGGCCAGCAGGCCGGCATCGATGGCGCCGGCGCGCTGCTGGCCCTGCTGGTGGCCGGCAGCGCGGTGGTCTGGGCACTGGGCACCCTGGCCGGCCGCACCCGGCTGCTGCTGGGCGGGGCGCTGGCGCTGGGCTTCGCGGCGCTGGCCGCCAGCTTCGGGCCGCTGCTGCTGCAGATGGCACCCGCGCCACAAGCCACGGCGGGCGGCGCGTCGTCCGAGGCGCGTTGGCAGCCCTGGTCGGCCGAGCGCGTGGCGCAGCTGCAGGCCGAGGGCAAGCCGGTGTTCATCGACTTCACCGCCGCCTGGTGCGTCACCTGCCAGGTCAACAAGAAGACCACGCTGGGCAATGCCGAGTTGCTGGCCGACTTCGACGCGCGCGGCGTGCAGCTGCTGCGCGCCGACTGGACCCGGCGCGATCCGGCCATCGCGGCCGCGCTGAATGCGCTGGGGCGCAATGGCGTGCCGGTGTACGTGCTGCAGGCGCCGGGGCAGGCGCCGGTGGTGCTGAGCGAGCTGCTCTCACCCGCCGAGGTGCGCGAGGCGCTGCGCACGCTGTAGTCCCGCGCCGCCGGGTGTTTTGCGTCAACAGGCCATGGACGGCGGGGGTCGGTCCCGAACAATGCAGCGACCGAACGGCGTGCAAGGTTCGACGCAAGCGGCAAGACGATTTCCCCCGCCCCGTACAGGTTGTCGCGCCGGCTTCAAGAAAGCGGTCTAAGCTCCCGTTGCGCTTCATCATTCAACCCGGCCGCCACGGCGCCCGACGCCCGTGCAACGGCCCCTTCCGTCGTGAGGAGCTGATCCACCCATGTCGACCTCGCCGTCGCCATCCAACCTATCGCGCACCGAGCGCGCCGCGCGCAATGTCCGTGCGGCCCGTGCCGCCCTCTCCCGTGCCTCGCGCCGCGCCGTGATGACGGCCGCCATGGCCCTGGGCGCCAGCCTGCTGATCAATGCCCAGGCGCATGCCGCCCCGACCGTGGGCCAGAAGGCGCCCGACTTTGTTGCCGTGGACACCAACGGCCA
Organism: Pseudacidovorax intermedius; assembly: GCF_003350475.1. GTDB lineage: Bacteria > Pseudomonadota > Gammaproteobacteria > Burkholderiales > Burkholderiaceae_C > Xenophilus > Xenophilus intermedius. Next base: position 1,467,376 of record NZ_QQAV01000001.1, on the reverse strand, counting down.
GCGCCACCAGCTGTCCGACTTTGCCGGCAAGTACGTGGTGCTCGAATGGACCAACCCCGGCTGCCCGTTCGTGCGCAAGCACTACGGCAGCGGGAACATGCCCGCCACGCAGAAGGCCGCCACCGCGCGGGGCGCGGTATGGCTGGCCATCAACTCCACCGAGCGCGCCGCCAGCGACTACCTGCCGCCGGCCGAACTGGCCGCCTGGATGAAGGCCCAGTCGGGCGCCCCCACCGCCGTGCTCATGGACGAGGACGGCATCGTGGGCCAGGCCTACGGCGCGCGCACCACGCCGCACATCTTCATCATCGACCCCCAGGGCGTGCTGGTGTACGCCGGCGGCATCGACAGCATCGCCTCGGCGCGACCCGACGACATCAGGACCGCGACCAACTACGTGAACCAGGCGTTGGCCGATGCCTTCGGCGGCCGCCCGATCTCGGTGGCGAGCACCAAGCCCTACGGCTGCTCGATCAAGTACCGCACGGGTTGAGCGAGGCCGGCGGCGGCGGGGCGCCAGCCACGGCCGCCGCCAAGTCCGTCACGCTCCGGGGCACCGCTGCGACAATCCGACGATGCCCTTCGCCCCCCTCCAGAACGACAGCTTCCTGCGCGCCTGCTGGCGTCAGGCCACCGACCACACGCCCATCTGGCTGATGCGCCAGGCCGGCCGCTACCTGCCGGAGTACGTCGCCACCCGCGCCCGGGCCGGCAGCTTCATGGGTCTGGCCACCAACGTCGACTACGCGACCGAGGTCACGCTGCAACCGCTGGACCGCTTCCCGCTGGACGCGGCGATCCTGTTTTCCGACATCCTCACCGTGCCCGACGCCATGGGGCTGGGGCTGTCCTTCGAGGCCGGCGAAGGCCCGCGCTTCGCGCGCACCGTGCGCGACGAGGCGGCGGTCGACGCCCTGCAGGTGCCCGACCTGGAGCGGCTGCGCTATGTGTTCGATGCCGTGGCCTCCATCCGCCGCGCGCTGGCCGGCCGCGTGCCGCTGATCGGCTTCTCGGGCAGCCCGTGGACGCTGGCCTGCTACATGGTCGAAGGCAGCGGCTCCAGTGACTGGCGGCATGCCAAGGCGCTGATGTACGGCCGCCCGGACCTGATGCACCGCATGCTGGCCGTCAATGCCGACGCCGTGGCCGCCTACCTCAACGCCCAGATCGACGCCGGCGCGCAGGCGGTGATGGTGTTCGACAGCTGGGGAGGGGCCCTGGCCGACGGGGCCTTCCACGAATTCAGCCTGGCCTACACCGCGCGCGTGCTGTCGCAGCTCAAGCGCGAGGGCGCGGACGGCCAGCGCGTGCCGCGCATCGTGTTCACCAAGGGCGGCGGCCTGTGGCTGGAGGCCATGGCCTCCACGCTCGACTGCGAGGTGCTCGGCCTGGACTGGACGGTCGACCTGGCCGTGGCCCGCGCCCGCGTGGGCGAGGGCCCGAATGGCAAGGCGCTGCAGGGCAACCTCGACCCCAATGTGCTGTTCGCGCCGCCCGGCCGGGTGGCGGCCGAGGCCGTGCGCCTGCTCGACCGTTTCGGTGCGCCGCACCGCGATCCGGCCACCACCGGCCCGACCCACATCTTCAACCTGGGCCACGGCATCAGCCAGTTCACGCCGCCCGAGCATGTCGCGGCGCTGGTGGAGGCCGTTCATCGGCATTCGCGCGCCCAGCGGACTGCATGACGGCCGGCCGCCGCTGCATGCATTGAGGGAGCAGCCAGCCCGCATGGGACGGGCACCGGCAGGGTTTTTGGCGCTTTGTCAAGCCTCCGTGCCATTACTTATGCACAAAGTTCGTGCTGCGGTGCGCCATAACACCGGGACACTGCCATGGCGGAGCCCCTGCCGTCCAGCACTGCTAAGTGATTGATTCGTATGGATTCGTCACCCTGCCCTTTTTACGGGCAATCTGGCCAAGGCCTTGATTTGACGGGCTTTGGCGGCCTTCGCAGCCGCCTATCAACAAAGTTATCCACAGGAACTCTGGATGACTGCCAAACTCCCGAAAAATCAAACACTTAGATGTTGCTTGTCGAAACAAGCATGAACGAAGCGTCCCAAACCGGGGTTCGCGTGCGGGTGGCGGTGCAGACGCCGGCCCACAGCGGCATCTCCGAACCTTTGACCTACATCACGCCAAGCCCGGTGCCGGCAGGGGCGCTGGTGCGCGTGCCGCTGGGCCAGCGCGAGGTGTTGGGCGTGGTGTGGGGCGAGGCCGGGGAGGAGCCCGCAGGCACCACCCTGCGCGCCGTGGCCGCCGTGCTGGAGGGCCTGCCGCCCCTGTCGGCCGGCTGGCGCGACCTGGTGGAATTCGCGGCCCGCTATTACCAGCGCGCCATCGGCGAAGTGGCGCTGGCCGGCCTGCCGCCCCAGTTGCGGGAGCTGGGTGCCGACCAGCTCGCGCGGCGGCTGGCCCGCCAGCCCAAGGCTGCGGCGGCGCCCGTGGAAGGCGACGCGCCCCGCCCGCCCACCGCCGAGCAGGCGGCCGTGCTGGCCGAACTGCGCGCGGGCGATGCGGGCGTCTTCCTGCTGCACGGCAGCACCGGCAGCGGCAAGACCGAGGTCTACCTGCAGGCCGTGGCCGAGCTGCTGGAGGCCGACCCCGAGGCGCAGGCCCTGGTGATGGTGCCGGAGATCAACCTCACGCCCCAGCTGGAGGCCCGCTTCGTCGCCCGCTTCGCGCCGGTCTACGGCCCGGGCGCGGTGGTGTCGATGCACAGCGGCATGACGAATCCCCAGCGCCTGGCCAGCTGGCTGGCGGCACACCTGGGCCGCGCCCGCATCGTGCTGGGCACGCGCATGGCCATCTTCGCCAGCCTGCCCCGGCTGGCGCTGCTCGTCGTCGATGAGGAACACGACCCCAGCTACAAGCAGCAGGAAGGCGCCCGCTATTCCGCCCGCGACCTCGCCGTGTGGCGGGGGCGGCGCGAAGGCGCCCGGGTGCTGCTGGGCTCGGCCACGCCGTCGCTGGAAAGCTGGTGGGGCAGCCGCCCGCCGTCGGACGGCGATGCCGGGGGCCGCTACCGGCGCCTGTCCATGCCCAGCCGCGTCGGGGCCGGCGACCTGCCCACCGTCCGGCTGGTGGACATGAACCTGCAGCCGCCGCGCACCCGGCTGTCGGCGGCGCTGGTGGACGCCATCGCCCAGCGCGTGGCCCGCGGCGAGCAGAGCATGCTGCTGCTCAACCGCCGAGGCTATGCCCCCGTGCTGGCCTGCGGCGACTGCGGCTGGAAGAGCGAATGCCCGCACTGCAGCGCCTACCGCGTCTTCCACAAGATCGACCGGAGCCTGCGCTGCCACCACTGCGGCTTTGCCGAACGCGTGCCCCGCGCCTGCCCGGCCTGCGGCAACCTGGACATCGCCCCCGTGGGCCGCGGCACCGAACGGCTGGAGGAGGAACTGGCCGAATTGCTGGCGGGCGTGCAGCGGCCCGAGGGCGAGGGCGGCGGGCCGGTGCGCATCGCCCGCATCGATGCCGACAGCACCCGGCACGAGGGCGCCCTGGCCCAGCAGCTGGCGCAGGTGCACGACGGCGCCGTGGACGTGCTGGTGGGCACGCAGATGATCGCCAAGGGGCATGACTTCCGGCGCATCACGCTGGTGGCGGCCATCAACCCTGACGGCGCTCTGTTCTCCAGCGACTTCCGGGCGCCGGAGCGGCTGTTCTCGCTGCTCATGCAGTCGGGCGGCCGCGCGGGCCGCGACAGCGCCTGGCTGGCGGCACAGGGCAGCCGGGCGGAGATGTGGATCCAGAGCTTCCATCCGCAGCATCCGCTCTTCGCGGCGCTGCGGCGGCATGACTACGCGGCCTTTGCCGAACAGCAGCTGGAAGAGCGGCGCGCCGCCAGCCTGCCGCCCTTCGCCTTCCAGGCGCTGCTGCGTGCGGATGCGCGGACGCAGGAGGCCGCCCAGGCCTTCCTGACGGCGGCCAGCGCGGCGGTGGACGATCTGCCCGAGGCCGCCGCCGTGCAGCGCTATCCGGCGGTGCCGCTGGCGATCCAGCGCGTGGCCAATGTGGAACGGGCGCAGATGCTGGTGGAAAGCGAATCGCGGGTGGCGCTGCAGCGCCTGCTGACGCACTGGCATCCGCGGCTGCATGCGCTGCGGCGCGGTCCGGAGGGGCAGGGGATCATCCGGTGGCTGATCGACGTGGATCCTCAGGCGATCTGAGGCGCGCTCCGGCGCCGTCTTGGCCTTTCACCGCGAGACGGTCACCCCAGCCCGCGCGGTGTGCCGGCGTCCCTCAGGCCTGACGGTGCTCGATGTGCCCGAGCGGCGGCTTGATGACCTGCACGTAGGAGAGCACCCGCCGGCGCGTCGAGCGCAGGCGGACGGCCCACGCGCCGATCGCGAGCAGGACGGCGCTAGCCGCCAGGAGGGCGGCGGCCCATCGCACCTGGCCGTGCGCGGCCATTGCACCCACCGCGGCCAGTGCCGCCACGGCGACCATCACGCGAACCCATGTCTGCATGATCAGAACCTCTGAAACATGCGCTCACATTAGGCCGGACGGCGACTGTGCGGCGTAGGAATACCTCGCATGCCGAGGGTGACGAAAGGCCTATGGCGCTCGGCCGCGGCCGCCGCTCAGCGCAGGAGGGCCATCGCGAGCGGAAAGCTCAGGAAGGCGCCGACCGTCGTCCACAGGATGATCCGCGCCACCCGGCCGGTGTCCGCGCCATAGCGCTCGGCCAGCATCGAGACATTGCTGGCACTGGGCAGCGCCGCCGTGAGCACCAGCGCCACGCCGGCCAGCGGCGACAGCCCGGTGCCTGCAGCCGCCAGCGCCGTCACCAGGCCAAGCACCAGCAGCGGATGCACCAGCAGCTTGAAGCCCACCACCGGCAGCAGGTCGCGCAGCGCGGCGCGCCACGGCGGCTGCGCGCCGCCCTCGCGCGCCCGCAGGGCCGAGCGCGCCAGCACCGCGCCGATGGTGAACAGCGCCGCCGGCGACGCCGCGTCCGCCAGCATGCCCACCGTGCGGTCGACCGGTGCCGGCAGCCGCCATTGCAGCGCGGAGGCCAGCGCGCCCAGCACCATCGACCAGGGCATCGGGTTGCGCACGATGCCGCCCAGCGCGCGCCGCACGGCCTGCGCCGCGGCGCCGCCCTCGTGCGTGTCCAGCCGCGACAGGGCGATGCACAGCGAGGAGGTCAGCACCATGTCGAAGGCGATGGTGACGATCACCGGCCCCGCGACTGCCGGCCCCAGCAGCGCGGCCAAGAGCGGCACCCCCATGAAGCCGGTGTTGGGAAAGGCGGCCACCAGCGCGCCGAAGGCGGCGTCGTTCCAGGGGTGTCCGGCGCGCCGCGCGGCGGCGGTGGCCAGCGCCACCATCGCCAGTGCGGCCACGCCCCACACCAGCGCCACCCGTGCATCGAGCAGTTGCGCCAGCGGCGTGCCGGCCGCGAAGCGGAACAGCATGCAAGGTAGCGCGAAGTACAGGACGAAGACGTTGAGGCCCGGAATCGCCTCGACGGGCATCAGGCCGCGCCGGGCGGCCAGGTAGCCGAGGGCAATCAGCGCGAAGAAGGGGAAGGTGGCGGCAAAGACGGCAAGCACGGCGGCGCATTCTCGTCGCCAGCCCCCCGCCAGTATCATTGCGCGCTTTTGCGTCCGGCCGATCCAGCGCCGCGGCGCCTGCAGCCCTCCCCCCTCTTGCCATGTCCTCCGGCCTCAATCTCGCCCAGCAGGAAGCGGTCAACTACCTCCACGGGCCCTGCCTGGTGCTCGCCGGCGCGGGTTCGGGCAAGACGCGGGTGATCACCCACAAGATCGCGCGCCTGATCCAGGCCGGGCTGGAGCCCAAGCGCATCGCGGCCATCACCTTCACCAACAAGGCGGCGGCCGAGATGCGCGAGCGGGCCAAGGGCCTGATCGGCCGCGACGCCAAGCACGTGGTGGTGTGCACCTTCCACGCGCTGGGCGTGCGCATGATGCGCGAGGACGGCGGCGTGCTGGGCCTCAAGCCGCAGTTCAGCATCCTGGACGCGGACGACGTCACCAAGATCCTCAAGGATGCCGGCGGCACCACCGACACGGCCACCGCCCGCACCTGGCAGTGGACGATCAGCAAGTGGAAGAACATGGGCCTCAATTCGGCCGAGGCCGAGGCCCAGGCGCTGGACGACAACGAGCGCATCACCGCCAGGATCATGGCCCGCTACGAGGAGCGCCTGACGGCCTACCAGAGCGTGGACTTCGACGACCTGATCGGCATGCCGCTGCAGCTGCTGCACAAGCACGAGGCCGTGCGCGACAAGTGGCAGAAGCTGCTGGGCCACATCCTGGTCGACGAATACCAGGACACCAACGCCACGCAGTACGAGGTGCTCAAGCTGCTGGCCGGCGAGCGGGGCCGCTTCACCGCCGTGGGCGACGACGACCAGTCCATCTACGGCTGGCGCGGCGCCACGCTGGACAACCTCAAGAAGCTGCCGATCGACTATCCGCAGCTCAAGGTCATCAAGCTGGAGCAGAACTACCGCTCCACCAGCGCCATCCTGCGCGCGGCCAACAACGTGATCGGGCCCAATCCCAAGCTCTTTCCCAAGACGCTGTTCAGCGAGCTGGGCGAGGGCGAGCCGGTGCGCGTGGTGGACTGCGACAACGAGCAGCACGAGGCCGAGCGCACCGTGGCCCGCATCCAGGGCCTGCGCGAAAGCTCCACGCACAAGGAATGGCGCGACTTCGCCATCCTCTACCGCGCCAACCACCAGGCGCGCATCTTCGAGCAGGCGCTGCGCCGCGCCAACATTCCCTACAAGGTGTCGGGCGGCCAGAGCTTCTTCGACCGCGCCGAGATCAAGGACCTGTGCGGCTGGTTCCGGCTGTGGGTCAACAACGACGACGACCCGGCCTTCCTGCGCGCGGTGACCACGCCCAAGCGCGGCATCGGCCACACCACGCTGCAGCAGCTGGGCGTGTTCGCCAGCCAATACAAGATCAGCCTGTTCGAGGCGCTGTTCTCGCCCTCGCTGCCCAGCGCCGTGCCCAAGCGCGGCATCGAGGGGCTGCACGAATTCGGCCGCTACATCAACGACCTCGAATACCGCGCCCGCCACACCGTGGGCGCCGAGGGCGCGCGGGCCTTCCTGATGGACTGGCTCAAGGACATCGAGTACGAGAAGCACCTCTACGACGGCGAGGACAGCGAGCAGGCTGCGGCCAGCCGCTGGACCAACGTGCTGGAGTTCTGCGACTGGATGTCGCAGCGCTGCGGCGGCCAGGTGGAGGACGCCTCGGGCGCCACCAGCGGCCCCGAGGCCAAGAGCCTGCTGGAGGTGGCGCAGACCATCTCGCTGCTGTCCACCATCAGCGAGCGCGAGCAGGACCAGAACGTGCTCACCCTCTCCACGCTGCATGCCTCCAAGGGCCTGGAATGGCCGCATGTGATGCTGGTCGGCGTGAACGAAGGCCTGCTGCCCTTCAAGCTCGAGGACGACGAAGGCCGCCAGGAGAAGGTGTCCGAGAACATCGCCGAGCGCCTGCAGGAAGAGCGCCGCCTGATGTACGTGGGCATCACCCGCGCCCAGCGCACGCTGGCCGTGAGCTGGATGAAGCGCCGCAAGAAGGGCCGCGAGATGGTGCAGGCCGCGCCCAGCCGCTTCATCGCCGAGATGGCGCTGGACAAGACCACGGCTAAGGAAGACCCGCGAGAAAAGCTCAAGGCCCTGCGCGCCGAATTTGCCCGCCGGGCCGCTGCGGCCTCGGCGGCCGAGCCGTCGAACTGACACATCCCGAGGACCCGCCGATGCGCCTTCTGCCCCCTTTGCTGATCGCGCTGGCGGTCACCGGCTGCATGAGCACCCGGGTTCCGCCCGGCTGTCCCGCCACGGCCAGCGACATGAAGCCCTCGGACCTCTATGGCTGGTGGGATGCGCGCTTCGGCCAGAACGGCGCCCTGGCCGACGTCGAATTGCGCCCGCATCCGGAATATGCCGGCAGCGTGCGTGGCACCATCGCCAGGGCCGGCTCCCCGCTGGCCCAGCTGGCGGGCGACGTCAATCCTGACGGTCAGCTCAGCCTCGACGAATCCCGGGACGGCCGCACGATCAGCGCGGTCTGGACCACAGACCTGCAGCCCGCCTCGTGCGGCAAGGAGTTCACTGGAACATGGCGCAACACCGCCACCGAGCAGAGCGTGCCCGTCGTTCTGCGCAAACGCCCCTCACCCTGAGCTTCCTGGCACTGACGGCGCTGGCCCTGCCCTGGACCGCCCAGGCCCAGATGCCCGCCCCGGCCCAGGCCGCCCCCGCGCCCGGCCTTCCCCCCAGCCCGCTCGCGGACGCCCAGCTCACCTGGCAGCAATGTGCGCGGCTGTCCACCGACAACGCCGCGCGGCTGGCCTGCTTCGACCGCTGGGCCCTGCAGCAGCAGGCGCCGGCCGCCACGCTGCCACCGGCCCCGCCCGCACTGGCCACGGCCCAGCCGCCGGATGCGCCCGCGGTGGACAAGCCCGTGGACGTGGCCCAACCCGCCACGCGCGTGATCGCCTTCGCCCAGACCGAGGGCTGCCGCGACCGCCAGTACTCGGTCCTCTCGCGCTTCTGGGAGCTCGAAGAAGGCAGCAGCTGCGGCACCTTCACCTTCCGCGGCTATCGGCCGCTGAACGTGTCGATCTCCACCGCCGATGGCCGGCCGCAGACGCCTACCTCGCCCGCCGAAGGCCATACCGGCACGGCCACCGCCTACCAGCCGAGCGAAATGCGCATCGGGCTTTCGGTGCGCACCAAGCTGGCCGAAGGCCTGCTCACCCGCAGCGACCCGCTGCGCCGCGACTCGCTCTGGTTCGGCTACACGCAGCAGTCGACGTGGCAGGTGTTCAATTCGGACCTGTCGCGGCCCTTCCGCACCACGGACCATGAGCCCGAGCTCATGTACGCCTACCCCATCGACCTGAACCTGCCCGGCGGCTGGCGCTGGCGCTATGCGGGTCTGGGGCTGGTGCACCAGTCCAACGGCCAGAGCCTGCCGCTGTCGCGCAGCTGGAACCGCGTCTACCTGATGGGCGGTGTGGAGCTGGACAACCGCTTCGCCATCACCGCCCGTGTGTGGCATCGCATTCACGAAAGCGAAGCCGACGACGACAACCCGGACATCACCAAGTACCTCGGCCACAGCGAGATCATCGGCACCTGGAACATGGACCCGGTCAACACGCTGCGCGGCACGGTGCGCGGCATGGTCGGCGGCAGCGGCAAGGGCTCGGTGCGCCTCGAATGGCTGCGCGCCATCGGCGACCCGGCCAAGAGCGACCTGCGCTTCCATGTGCAGCTGTTCCACGGCTACGGCGACACGCTGGTCGACTACAACCGCAAGCGCACCGTCCTTTCGGTCGGCGTCAGCCTCGTGGATTTTTGATGCCCACCCCCGTTGCTTGCTCACTGCGTGTAGCCGCCTCCCCCCTCCAGGGGGCGCACCCAGCAGCCCGGCGAAGCCGGTTCCGCAGGTGCCCTGACGTGGCCTGCTCCGCGGCCGCTCGAAATATCGACAAGCTCATCTGATCATGGCAAGACGTCCCCGCATCGGCCTGGCGCTGGGCAGCGGCTCGGCGCGGGGCTGGTCGCACATCGGGGTGATCCGCACCCTGGAGCAGGCGGGCTATGCGCCCGACGTGGTCTGCGGCACCTCCATCGGCGCGCTGGTCGGCGCCATCTATGCGGCGGGCCGGCTCGACTGGCTGGAAGACTGGGTGCGCAAGCTCACCTGGTCGGGCACGGTGGCCATGCTGGACCTCAAGATGGGCGGCGGGCTGATCGAAGGCGGCAAGCTGCTGAAATTCTTCCGCGAGCATTCGCAGGACCCGGATTTCGCCGACCTGCCCAAGGCCTTCGGCTGCGTGGCGACCGAGCTGGCGACAGGCCGCGAGGTGTGGCTGCGCGAAGGGCCGGTGATCGACGCCGTGCGCGCCTCCATGGCCTTGCCCGGCCTGTTTACGCCGACGCAGCAGGAGGACCGGCTGCTGGTGGACGGCGGGCTGGTCAACCCGATCCCGGTGTCGCTGTGTCGCGCCATGGGCGCCGACCTGGTGATCGCCGTGGACCTCAACTGGGACCTGATCGGCCGGCGCAACCGCACCGCCTCCACCGATGGCACGTCCGTGGCCGAGCTGCCCAAGGCCGGGGTGCTGGCCACGGTGCTCGGCAAGCTGCGGCCGGCGCCCCGTGCACCCGCCGGCAGCGGCACGGAGATGCCCTCGCTGCTGGACGTGCTGGGCACCAGCCTCAACATCATGCAGGTGCGCATCACCCAGAGCCGCATGGCCGGCGAACCCGCGGACGTGATGGTGCGTCCGCGCCTGTCGGACATCGCCGCGATGGACTTCCACCGCGCCGCCGCGGCCATCGCCGAGGGCGAGCGCGCTGCGCAGCAGGTGCTGCCGCTGCTGGCCGACCTGGCGGTGCCGCTCAGGGATGGCGGCAGCCTGCCGCCGGTGACCGTCCAGGGCTGACGAACACTCTGGCATGACGAGGCTGACGGCCGGATGAGGCCGGCCGGCCCGCGCGCAGGTCGCCCGTGCGCCGCAGGCCCGTCCAGGCCTGACGCGGCCCAGCGTCGCTCAGGCCGCGCTGCGCAAGGCCGCCTGCAGCGTCTCGTGCACCGCCTCCGGGTCCGCCGGCTTGATCAGGTGCGCGGCAAAGCCGGCGGCCTGGGTGCGCTGGCGGTCGATGGGACTGCCGTAGCCGCTCAGCGCCACCACGGGCAGCCGGGCACCGAGGGCGCGGCCGATCTCCACGCCGCTGCCGTCGGGCAGGCCCAGGTCGGTGAGGACGATGTCGAACTCCTTCTGCGCGGCGCAGGCCAGCCCCTCGGCCACCGAGGCGGCATGCGTGATGACATAGCCGTAGTCCTGCAGGAAGAGCATCAGCAGCTCGGCCGCCTGGACGTTGTCCTCCACCATGAGCACCCGGGCGCCCTGGGCAGCGGCGGGGGCCGGCGGCAGGGTGGGCGCGACGCGCAGGGGCTGGGTCTCCTCGCGGTCGGCCAGCGGCAGGCGCATCTCGAAGGTGGCGCCCTGGCCGGGCCCCGCACTGGTAGCGGTGAGCATGCCGCCATGCTCGATGACCAGGTGCCGCGCGATGGCCAGGCCCAGGCCCAACCCGCCGAACTGGCGCGCCACCTCGCGGTCGGCCTGCTCGAAGGCCTTGAAGATGCGCTCCAGCGCGTCGGGCGCGATGCCGATGCCGTGGTCGACCACGCGCACGACGAAATGCCCGTCATTCACCTCGGATTCGAGCCGGATGGTGGCGCCGGCCGGACTGAACTTGATGGCGTTGCGCAGCAGATTGGCGATCACCTGCTTGATGCGCGCCGCATCGGCCCGCACCCACGCCCCCTCGGCCACGCCCCGCACGCTGAGCTTGAGCTTCTTGTCGGCCAGCGCGCCGCGCATCATCTCGCCCACCTCGGCGGGCAGCGAGGCCGCGTCCAGCCTGTCGGCCCGCAGGCTCAGCTTGCCGCTGGTGATGGTGGAGACGTCCAGCAGGTCGTCGATGAGGCGCGCCTCCAGCTCGACGTTGCGACGGATGCCGGGGATCAGGTCCTTGTGGCGCTCGGGCACGGTGGCCAGGCGCTGCAGCAGCTGGGCGGCGAAGGAGACCGCCGCCAGCGGATTGCGCAGCTCGTGCGACACGATGGCCAGGAAGCGGTCCTTGGCCTCGTTGGCGCGGGCCATTTCTTCCTGCGCCGCTTCGGCCCGGGCGACGGCGGCACGCAGGGCTTCGGCATTGCGGTGCTCGGCGGTGCGGTCGCGGATGATCAGGCAATAGCGCACGCGGCTGGTGGCCACGGGCGGCGCGGCGGCCGAGGTTTCGGCGTCCAGGCAGGCCACGACCACGTCGGCCCAGCAGGGCTCGCCGTGCAGGGGCTGCAGCCACAGCTGCGCGTTGAAGCTGCCGCCCGCGCAGCTGGCGTGCAGCCACTCCATGGGCTGCGGCCCTTCGCGACTCGTGAGGAATTCATGCAGGCCGCGGCCCAGGGCCTCCGACTCGACCGAGCCGAAGATCTGGCGCGCACCCAGGTTCCAGCGCAGCACGCGCGCCTGGGCATCCAGCAGCACCACCGCATAGTCCGCCAGCGAATCGACCAGGCGGCCGAAGAGCAGGTCGTTGTCCTGCAGGGCGCGCTCGGCGCGCACCCGCCCGTCGCGCACCGCCACCTCGCGCAGCGCGCGGTCCACCACCATGGGCAGACGCGACAGGCGGCCCTTGCTCACATAGTCGGTGGCGCCCTGGCGCAGCAGCTCGACGGCGTTGTCCTCGCCGATGACGCCCGAGACGAAGACGAAGGGCACCTGCGGCGCCAGGCTGCGCGCCAGCTCCAGCGCCTGCTGGCCGGAGTAGCCGGGCAGCTCGAAGTCCGACAGGATGAGCTCGAAGCGCTCCTGCCGCAGGGCCTCGGCATAGCCGGCTTCGTCGCGCACCGTGTTGACCTTCGCATGCGGATACGCACGCAACAGTGCCTCCATCAGCAACTCGGCATCGAAGACCGAGTCTTCCAGCATCAGCACCCGCAAGGGCGCCAGTGCGCCCCCCGCCGCAGCGGGCCGGGCGGCAGAGCCCGCGCCGGCGGCCGCCCGTTCACTCATAGCGGCGCGAGGTCTTGACCGAGCCGGGCGGCGGCTCGTTGAGCACCGCCCAGAACACGCCCAGGTCGGCGATGGCCGAGACGAACTGCTTGAAGTCCACCGGCTTGACCACGTAGGCATTGACGCCCAGCTCGTAGCTGCGCAGCACGTCGGATTCCTGCTGCGAGGAGGTGAGCATCACCACCGGCACGCTGCGCAGGCTGGGATTGGCGCGCACCTGCTCCAGCACCTCCAGACCGTCGACCTTGGGCAGCTTGAGGTCCAGCAGGATGACCGCCGGATTGCCCGTGCCGCGGTCGGCGAACTCGCCTTCCTGGTTGAGGTAGGCCAGCGCCTGCGCGCCGTCGCGCACGGTGATGACCTCGTTGGCCAGCTGGCTGCGTTCGAGCGCCATGAGGGTGAGTTCGAGGTCCCGCTTGTCGTCCTCGACCAGCAAGATGGGCTTAAGCATGAAGTTCTCCGGGCGCATCCTGCGCGGGACCTGGGGGATGGGGGGGCAGCACGAAGCCGAAGCGGGCACCGCGACCGGGTTCGCCATGCGCCCAGACCCGGCCGCCATGACGCTCCACGATGCGCTTGACGTTGGCCAGGCCGATGCCGGTGCCCTCGAACTCTTCCGCGGAATGCAGCCGCTGGAACACGCCGAAGAGCTTGCCCACGTACTTCATTTCGAAGCCGACGCCATTGTCCTCGACCTCGATGCCGCTGCCGTCCGCCTCGCGGATGGCTCGCACCCGGATCACGGCCGGGCTGGCGCCGCGGGTGTACTTGAGCGCATTGGCCAGCAGGTTGCGGGTGGCCACCTGCAGCAGCAGTGGGTCGGCCTCCAGCACGGGCAAGGGGGCGTCCACCGTCCACTGCACGCCGCGGGCGGCATCGCCGCGCGAGAGCTCATGGATCAGCCCCTCGATCAGGTCCGCCATCTTGACCGGCCGCAGCTTGAGCGCCGTGCGGCCCATGCGCGAGAAGTCGAGCAACGCGTCGACCAGCTCGCCGGCGAAGGCCGCCGCGTCCTTGACGTTGGAGAGGTAGCGCAGCGCCCGCTCGGACAGCTGGCGTCCTTCCATGTCGACCACCAGGTCCACGAAGCCGGCGATGTGGCGCATGGGCGCGCGCAGGTCGTGCGAGACGGTGTACGAGAAGGCCTCCAGCTCGCGGTTGACGCGGCTGAGTTCCGTGGCCACCGCGGCCATCTCCTCGGCACGCCGCAGCACGATGCCGATGAGGGCCTGGCGCAGTTCGTCGGCCGCGGCGCGCTCCTCGGCAGTCCAGGGCAGGCTGCGGCCGCGGATCTTCTGCGCCCAGCTGGAGAAGCTGCGCCGCGGATGGATTCGGCCGTCTTCCGGCCGCACTTCCTTGCGGGGGTCGCCCGCCCAGGTGATGGTGCGCACATGCTCCGGCCGGAACCACAGCACCAGATGCCGGTGCACCTGCGAGATCGACACCGCCAGGCAGCCGGCGATCTCCTGGCCTGCCGACCATGCCGGCACGGTGTGCGGGCTCACGGCGTCGTTGGCGTAGACCGGCTCTTCCAGGCCGGCGATCCAGCTGGCCAGGGCCAGCACCTCGGACTTGGGCGGGGTCTCGCCCGTGGTCCAGACCTCGTCGTCGAGCACCACGGCCGCGCCGGCGGCGCGCGCCAGCCGCAGCAGGGGTGCCGGCTCGGCGAGCAGGCGCTGCAGGCTGGCATCGCTGTCGGACAGGTGGGAGACGATCTCCAGGATCAGCTTGCGCAGTTCCAGCCGCTGGGCCGCCGAGGCATTGCTTTCCTTGGCCTGGATCTGCAGCGACACCAGCCGTCCGAGGTGCTCGCAGGCCAGGCGCGTGGTGGGCGCCAGGTGGCGCGGCTGATGGTTGTGGCAGGAGATCAGGCCCCACAGGCGCCCCTGCACCACCAGCGACACCGACATCGACGCCAGCGTGCCCATGTTGCGCATGTACTCGAGGTGCACCGGCGAGACGCTGCGCAGGCCCGACTGCGACAGGTCCACCGGCCGCTCGTCGCCCGGCCCGATCAGCGGCACCGGCGTGTAGTTGGCGTCGGGGATGATGCGGAAGTGGTTGAGCGTGTACAGGTCACGCGCCTGCGCCGGGATGTCGGAGGCGGGGAAATGGTGGCCCGTGTAGCGCTCGTAGCCGTCGTCGGCCACCTCGGCCAGCACGCGGCCGTCGTTGTTCTCGTCGAAGCGGTAGAGCAGGCAGCGGCCGAAGCCGCTGAGCTGCTTCATCTCGGCGACGGCCAGCACAGCCAGTTCCTCGATGTCGTCCACGGCCTGCAGCCGCGGCATGAAGGCGCGTGCCACCGTGTAGATGGAGGTGCTTCCGTGGGCGGGCTCTTCCTGCGGCGGCTCGAACTCCACGATGAGCCGGCCATCGCGGGCATGGGCCGAGGCGTGCATGTGGCCGCCCTCGCCCACCGCGAAGCTGCCCAGCGGCACGGGGAAGGCCTGCTCCGGGAGCGCCTGCAGCCCGCGGGCCAGCAGCTCGGCCACGGCCGCGTGGCGCTCATGCTCCGGCCAATTGGCGCTCCATGCGGACTGCCGGCCGGTGGCAATGTCGATCACCAGCAACCGGCCATGCGGCTGAATGGCGCCGGGAATGCGGATCGGCTCGTCCTCGCAGCGCGCCAGGTCGGCGGACTCCGGGCCCGGGGTTGGCGTGAGCGCGGGAGAGGCAGGGGGCGAAGTCATGCGGATGGATGGGCGCGCTCACGGCGAAGGTGGCAGACCGGGGAATCGGGGGCGGACAAAAGGTGGTGGAGCTTCTCAGCTTTTGCGGGGCGGCCTTGTAGGCACAGGCCGACACGCGACAGCGATTCCTGGAACACCACGCCCGACGGACGATGCCAAGCGGGTCGAGCGCCCATCGATGACAGCCGCCGGAAGGCCAGCCATTCATCACGCAGAGGCAAGGCGCGGGTAGCGGTCCGGGCTGACCTGCAACCCGTCGCCCGTACCACGGCAATAGAGAAGAATCCGCGCAACCGAGAGGACGCGCGATGCGCAAAAGCAGATTCACAGACGAGCAAGTCATCGGGTTCATCAAGCAGGCTGACGCCGGCATGAGCGTGGCGGACCTGTGCCGCCGAGAGGGGTTCAGCTCGGCCACGTTCTACAAGTGGCGGGCCAAGTTCGGCGGCATGGAGGCCAGCGATGCCAAGCGGCTGCGCGAGCTGGAAGCCGAGAACAACCGGCTCAAGAAGCTGCTGGCCGAGGCGGTGCTGGACAACGAGGCGCTGAAGGTGGCCTTTGGCGTAAAGCGCTGAGCCCACCGGCGAAGCGACGCGCGGTGGGCACGATGCTGGAAGCGAGCTCGATCAGTGAACGGCGCGCCTGCGCCTTGGTGGGACTGTCGCGCGACAGCTGGCGGCATCCGCCCCAGCGTGCGCAGCACGACCTGGCGATGAGCCAGCGCATCGTCGAGTTGGCGCACGAGCGGCGGCGCTTCGGCTACCGGCGCATCGGCGATCTGCTACGGGCCGCAGGCACCAAGATCAACGACAAGCGCGTGTACCGGCTCTACAAGCTGGCCGACCTGTCGGTGCGCAAGCGCCGCGGCAGGCAGCGTCTGAAGCTCGAACGCGTGCCGCTGCATGAGTGCCGCAGCGTCAACGAGGTGTGGAGCATGGACTTCGTCAGCGACAGCTTGGCCAGCGGACGGCGCATCAAATGCCTGACCGTCACCGACGACTTCAGCCACGAGTGCGTGGACCTCGCGGTGGACCACGGCATCGGCGGCCAGTACGTTGTGCGCGTACTCGATCAGGTGGCGCGGTTCCGGGGCTACCCGCAGGCCGTCAGAACCGACCAGGGGCCGGAGTTCACGAGTCGGGCCTTCATGGCCTGGGCGCAGGCCAAGGGCGTGCGCCACATCCTTAACCAGCCGGGCAAGCCCACGCAGAACGCCTACATCGAGAGCTTCAACGGCAAGTTCCGCGACGAGTGCCTGAACGAGCATTGGTTCCAAAGCCTGAAGCAGGCGCGCGACGAGATTGCACGCTGGCGGACCGACTACAACGAGGTGCGCCCGCACAGCAGTTGCGGGCGGATGCCGCCTGCGAAGTTCGCGGCCCAGCATCGCAAAACAGCCGGCGGCGCCGTGCCGGCGCCGCAGCAAAACCAGGAGTAATCTCCTTCAACCCAGCGGATTCCTCAAATCGACTGGTACGGGTTCTGGGGGCAGGTCATGCGTCAGTCTGCTCTTCTGTCGTGCTTGGCGCACCAGGATTTGCTCGGGCGTGGTCACCCGTCCCACGCCCTCCTTGGCTTCTTCCAACGCCTGGCGCAGATCGGGCAGCACCTCGTCCGCCTCCCACAGAAGGACTTGTGCCAGGCCACCGGCACACCTCCCGATGCAAAATACGAAGCCGATGGTGGCCCGCCGGGTATCGACCGCATCCTGGGCGTGGGCTCGATGGAGCGGGGGCGGCAGGACCGCCGCACCTTCTTCCAGCCATGGGCGCTATTCTGGATGTCGTGTGCCACGGATGGCCACGCCAAGAACTTCAGCCTATTCCTGCGGCAGGGTGGGCGCTACCAGCTCACGCCGTTCTACGACGTGCTGTCGACCTGGCCAGGCATGGGTGAGCACCAGATGCCCGGCATGTGCTTCGAAGCATGGACTCAGATTTCGATGTCATAGCCCGGTCGGTTCAGGCAATCCATCAGCTTGCGCACGGAAAAACTCGAAAACTCGTCACGCTGCAATGCAGAAACCGTGGGCTGAATCGCACTGCCGTACGGGACTGACTTCAGACCCATCCTGCGCTTGCGTACCACTGTCGGTCGAAGCTCTCGCTCGCCGCAAGCGCCGTCAGCACCGGCAGCAGGAATTCGCGCAGCGCCGCAATCACCGTGGTCAGCGCCGTCGGCTCCAAGGTGTTCTTGCGTTGGAACGCCTGCCACTGCTTTGTCTTCTGCTCGTCCTGGCCGAATTCATCGGTGAGGCCAAACGGCAGGCCCGACGGGATGCCCGTGCCCCTTCGCTCGAAGGTGGCACGGATCGCCTGCGCGAGCACGGCGCCATCGAAGTTGGAATGCCGGGACAAAATCCATAGGTCGAAATAGTCCTTCATCCGGCTGTTGAGGATGCCGAGCTTGACCATCGCTTCGAGCTTTTCGGCGACCACGGTGTAGCGGGGATAGACCCGCAGTTGCGGCTGCGGCATGCCGTCGAGGATGACCGGGTATTGCACGTTTTCTGGTGCAGGCGTGACGGCATCGCCGAAGCCGATGTCGATCTGCACCGGACAGCGCGCGTTGTCCAGCAGGCCCAGCAGCGTGACGCGGACGCCCGCGTAGTTGGCCTCCTTGCGGATTGCAGCGGCCTTCACGCTGTCGGCCTGAAACACGATGCCGTCGTCGCTGGCGATCTGGCTGATTTCGCGGAACAGCTTTTCCAGATGGGGAATATCGGCGGAACCGAAGCCCAGCAGGTCGGCATCGTGCGTCGGGCGATGCGGCACGTCGAACCAGAGATCGAACAGCAGTGCGCCTTTCAACAGGAACTGCCCGCGCTGCTCCGAGACACTCAGGCGGTACAGCATCCGCTCCAGCGCATAGCGGATCAGCAGCAAATTGAAGTCGATTTTTTCGGCACGAGCCTTGTTGAGCAGCCGGGCACGAACCGATGCGGCGATGTTGCGCTGGTTCATGCCAGGCTCTCCAGATAGGGGCGCATCACGTTGGCCACGCGGTCGATCTTGGCGTAGTGCCAGATTTCGTCGCTGGCCATGCGCTTGGCGTTCCATGCCTCGCGCAGCGCTTCCAGCGCCACGTCGAGACCGATCTTGTTGCGGTACTTGAAGCAGTCGGCGACCGTTTTGGCAACGCCGGTGACGCGGACGGTGACGCCATCGACGACGTGCTCCTCGACGCCTTCGGTCAGCGCCGCGCCGGAGAAGCGCACGAGGCGCAGCGGTGGGTAGTCCAGCTTCGGCGTCGCCGCCTTGTTGTCGATGGCCAGCCACACCTCGAACGGGGCCTGCGTGGTCAGGTCGTGGAAACGCAGCGCCGACAGCAGGCATACCACGCCCTTAGGTACGCGCCGCGCGACCTCGGCCAGCGTGCCGTGGGCCGACACCGGGCGCGACGTAAGGCCGTACAGCCCGCGCCCGACGCGTTCCAGTTGCCCGCGCCGCACCGCCCGCGTCAGAGCCACCCGTGGGATGCCCAGCGGGGCCAGATCGTGCGGGCGCAGCAGTCCCTGCGTGTGCACCAGTGCCAGCAGCTTGTCGACGGTTGTGTCCATGATCCAGCATATTGTTCCATAATATAGGTAAATATTAATAAAAACCGATGAATGGGAACGTACGCCACTGGGTGCATATCTGGATGACGAGAGCGCTCTCACTGATGGATCTCGGCCCAAAGATCATCAGGCACGCTGCGCGTGACGAGCTCGCGGTCGAATGAACTGCATCACGTTCTCCTCTTGCGCAGGCATCTTTCCCACCTGCAAATCGTCAAGGAAGTCCGCCCACTGCTGCACCATTGTCTTGCGCTGCGCCAGGAAGATCGTGCGGTCGTAGCTGCCGCCCAGTTCCTCGTCCGACACGTGCGCCAGGTGGCGCTCGATGACGTCCGGGTCCCAGCCCAGGTACTCCCGGATCATGGTCCGGGCGGTGGCGCGGAAGCCGTGGCCAGTGATCTGCTCCTTCGTGTCGTAGCCCATCGTGCGCAAGGCCGCGTTGATGGTGTTGTCGCTGATGTAGCGGCTCTTCTCCGAACGGCGCGACATGCTGCGGAAGATCGGCCCCACCGGACCGGTCAACGGATGCAGGTCCCGAAGGATTTCCATTGCCTGCCGCGGCAACGGCACCAGGTGCGCCGGTGTGCGGCTGTCGCGCTTCTGCCATTCGCGCAGCTTCATCTTCTCGGGCGGGCAACGCCACAGCTCATCATCGAGATGGATGTCCTCCCATTCTGCGAGTCGCAACTGGCCAGGGCGCTGGAAGATCATCGGTGCCAGCCGCAGCGCGCAGCGCGTGATGAAGGCGCCGTTGTAGTCCCGGATGTCGCGCAGCAACTGACCGAGTTGCGCGGGGTCGGTGATGGCGGCGTAGTGCCGGCTGCGCGGCGCCGGCAGGCCGCCGGTGTTCTTGTTGACGAAGTTCCTGGCCGGCTCCAGGGCACCAACGTCCACCGCGTACTGGTACACGTGCTGCACCGCCTCGCGCACGCGCTGGGCCGTCTCCAGGTTGCCGCGGTCCTTGATTCGGTGCAGGCATCGCACGATCTCTGTTGGGGCAATCTTCTCGATGGGCCGGTCGCCGACCCAGGGGAAGGCGTGAATCTCCAGATGCCGGATGACCTTGTCGGCATAGCCGCTCGACCATTGCCTGTCCTTCCTGGCGCTCGCGACCCATGCGCGCGCCAGCAGTTCGAAGGTGTTCAGCGCCGCAACACGCTCCTGCTCCTCGCGCTGCCGACGCACTTCCTTGAGGTCCTGTCCACCCGCGCGCAGGTTGCTGGCCTCATAGGCCTTGGAGCGCGCCTGCGCCAGCGTCACTGCCGGGTACGGCCCCAGCCCGAGCTTGACGGTCTTCCCGTCCTTGTCGTAGCGGTAGATCCAAGCCTTCCCGCTGCTGCGCACGCGCAAGAACAGGTTGTCGCCATCATTGAGGAAGAACTCCTTCGGCCCAGGCTTGGTCGCCTTGATTTGTGTCTCGCTCAGCAGCCCCATCTCGTACCCCGTACCCCCGGAACGTGTTTTTCACGAGATCACTCTAGGGTACGGCTTGGGGTACGGGCAAACGCGGGATGTAACGGGACGACTTGAAACATTGTGGGCGACATTTCGGAGCCAAGTCCTTGTCGCACAAACAAAAACGCCTAGTCTGGAGGGACTAGGCGTAGGTGTTTGGTGGCCTGGGGCGGAATCGAACCACCGACACGCGGATTTTCAATCCGCTGCTCTACCAACTGAGCTACCGGGCCTTGAGGCTTGCCTGTGCGTTGAACATCAGGCGAGCCTCAGATTATAGCGCAGGTTTTTTCCCCTTGGACAAGTCCACGCCCAATTGTTTGAGTTTTCTGTAGAGATGGGTCCGCTCCAGCCCTGTCTTCTCGGCAACGCGGGTCATCGAGCCGCTCTCCATCGCAAGGTGGAACTCGAAGTAGGCCTTCTCGAAGGCATCGCGCACTTCCCGCAGCGGGCGGTCCAGGTCGAAGGTCTGCCGGGCTTGGGGCCCCGGATCGGGTGCCGCGGGATGAAGCACCGCCAGGATGGGGGGGACGGCGGCCGCCACGGGGTTGCTGGCCGGCACGGCGCTCACCGGCTGCTGCACTGGCGAGGCGACGGCGCGACGCCCCTCGTCGCGCATGAGGCCCTTCTCGACCTCCTTGAGCAGCTTCTGCAGCGTGATGGGCTTTTCGAGGAAGGCGGCGGCGCCGATGCGCGTGGCCTCGACGGCGGTGTCGATGGTGGCGTGGCCGCTCATCATGATCACTGGCATGTTCAGCAGGCCTGCCGCCGACCATTCCTTGAGCAGCGTGACACCGTCGGTGTCGGGCATCCAGATGTCGAGCAGCACCAGGTCGGGACGCTCGCGCTGCCGCGCTGCGCGGGCGGCGGAGGCGTTTTCGGCCAGTTCGACGTTATGCCCTTCGTCGTTGAGGATCTCGGACAGCAGGTCGCGAATGCCCAGTTCGTCGTCGACCACCAGGATGTTTGCCATGAATGCGAAGGGTTCTCTTGCTTGCTGCGGCCTGCGGCGCTCAGGCAGGCGATGAGGCCGCGGAGGCCGTGTTGCCGCCCGAGGGTGCGACAGCGATGGCAAATGATAGCGACACTTGTGCACCGGCCACTGTGCCATCGACCATGCGATTGGACAGGTCGACGCGTGCACCATGTTCGTCGGCAATCTTCTTGACCACGGCCAGGCCCAGGCCCGTGCCCTTGCTCTTGGTCGTCACGTAGGGCTCGAAG
The DNA here is from genome assembly GCF_003350475.1 of Pseudacidovorax intermedius. GTDB lineage: Bacteria > Pseudomonadota > Gammaproteobacteria > Burkholderiales > Burkholderiaceae_C > Xenophilus > Xenophilus intermedius. The sequence continues at coordinate 1,445,857 of NZ_QQAV01000001.1, read as the reverse complement.
GCACGCTGGAGGATGTTCTCCGCGAAGCCGTGGCCACCGTCCTGCACCACGAGGCGCACCCGCTGGCCCGAATCGGCGAGCCGCGTGCGGATGAGCACAGGCGACTCGCCCTGCGCCGCCTCGGTGGCATCCTGCGCGTTCTGGAGCAGGTTGTGGATCACCTGCCGCAACTGCTGCGCATCGCCGCGGATGGGCGGACAGCGGGGATCCAGCTCCGTCTGCACCGGCACGCCGGCATGTTCGGCGGCGTACAGGTGCAGCACGTCGGTCACCAGGGCATTGAGGTCCAGCGGCTTGAGTTCGGCGGCGGGCAGCCGCGCATAGTCGCGGAATTCGTTCACCAGCCGCTTCATCGCGTCGACCTGCTCGACGATGGTCCTCACGGACTTGTGCAGCACCGCCGCTTCGGGGGGCGCGACCTTGCCGGTGAGCTTGAGTTCGAGCCGCTCGGCCGACAGCTGGATGGGCGTGAGCGGGTTCTTGATCTCGTGCGCCAGCCGGCGTGCCACCTCGCCCCAGGCCTGGCTGCGCTGCGCCGAGACGATCTCGGAGATGTCGTCGAACACCAGCAGGCGGGCCGCTCCCGGCAGCTGTGCGCCGCGGGCCACGATGTTGACGGCATTGCGCTCCACACCCGTGCCCATGGCGTGCAGCTCGTAGGCATGCTGCCAGTGGTCGAGGCCATGCTGGCGCGCATCGGCTTCGAGCTCATCGAACTGGCGCTGCACGGCCAGCCCGAATTCGGCCAGGCCCGGCACCTCCGCCAGCGGGCGCCCTTCGTACGCCGCGAGCGGCGCCCGCAGCACGCGGGTGGCGCCCGGGTTGGTCGACAGCACCGTGCCGGCCACGTCCAGCACGATGACGCCCGACGTGAGGTTGTCGAGGATGGTCTGCAGATTGGCACGGGCCGCGTCGAGCTGCTTCATGCTCTGCTCGACGGCCGCGCGCGCCTCGGCCAGCTGCTGCGTCATCTCGGCGAAGGAGCGGGTGAGGCCGCCCAGCTCGTCGCGTGCACGCGAGACCTGGGTCGGCCGCAGGTCGCCGGCGGCCACCTGGCGCACGCCCTCGGCCAGCACCAGCAACGGCCGGGCCAGCTGGTTGCCGAAGAGCACCGCGAGCAGCACGGCCCCGAAGACGGCCAGGAACAGGCACAGCGTGAGGGTGCCGATGTACATGCGGCGCAGGCCGTCGCGGGCCAGGGCGCGCTCCTGGTACTCGCGGTTGGCCTCCTGCACCGCCAGAGCGTTGGCGACGATGGCCGGCGGCAGCGGCTGGACGATCTGCAGAAAGCGCGGCTCGTTCAGCTCGAAGCCGGGTCGTGGCACCAGGGCCATGGCCTTGACCACCGCCCGCGAGGATGCCGCCGATGCCGTCGCAGCCGCCTCGGCGGTCTCGTCGAGCCCTTCGATGCGCGCCGTGGCGCGGTCGGCGCGCACCTGCCGCAACTGCTGCGGGCTGGGCCGCTCGGGACTCAGTTCGAAGCGCAGCGACCCCGCGCTGGCCACCAGTTGACCGGTGGAGGACCACACCTGCACGCTGTTGGCGCCCAGTTGCTCGCGCAGCCGGTCCAGCGCAACGGGCAATGCCGTCTCGGGCGTGTTGGCCAGCTGGTTGCCCGCGGTACGGGCCTTGGCCGCCAGGTCGTCCGACAGGGAATCGAGCGTAGCCCGGCCGAGGTTGAGGCCTGCATCGAGTGCGCCCTCGACCTTCACGTCGAACCAGCTCTCGATGGAGCGGGCGACGAACTGGTAGGAGACGGCATACACCAGGATGCCGGGCACCACCCCGACGAGCGCGAAGATCGCCGCGAGCTTGATCAGCAGGCGGCTGCCGAACTTGCCCTGACGGAGCCGGCGCGTCAGGCGGAAGCCCACCCACACCAGCACCAGCATGAGCAGCGAGGCCACGACCACGTTGACGGCAAAGAGCCGCGCATAGTTCTGCTCGTAGAGGGCACGGTTGTTGGTGGACTGGGCCAACAGGAACATCAGCACCAGGCCCAGCGCCGTGATGGCGGCCGCTCCCACCCCCACGCCCCATCGTCGCGCGCGCGAGCGCCGGCGCGGTGGATTGCCCAGGCCGCCAGGCTGCGTCTGCGTCATCGCGCCGGCTCCAGCGGCAGCCGCGTGCTGCGCTCCACCGACACGTTCCACTCGGACTGGCCCACCAGCCCGATCTGGAAGGGCCGGGGCAGTTGGGAGGTGTCGAGCCGGAAGCGGAACACCACCGGGTGCGAGCCCCCCTCGCCGATCTCGCCGGCATCCGCCAGACGCAGGCGGCCGATGCGGCGCACCGCGTCCAGGGCTTCGTCCAGGGTGTCGAAATGCTGTCCGAGCACGACGCTCGACGCGAGCGGCGTGATGGGCGTGGGCGACACATTGAGGCGCCAGCGGCGCATCAGCGGCTGATACGCGAGCCGCATGTAGCGGGTGGCCTGCCCGATGCGCTGGTCGGTCCAGTACCAGCGTTCGCGGAAGAGCTCGGCCTCGGCCACGAAATGCAGGGCGATGCCCTTGTCCAGCACGTCGGACACCGCCGCCGGCAATTCGAAGCGCACCGCGGCGCTCAGGTAGATGCCGTCGTCGGTCGCCTCGAGACGCAGTTGCGTGAGCTCGGCGCGCGTCTGCTGGGCGAAGGCAGGCATGACGGCGAGCATGCCCGCCCCGAGCACGCCCGCCAGGAGCTGCCGCCGCCCCGGCTCAGGAGGCGTGCTTTTCAAGCAGGGCGTAGAAGAATCCGTCGTGCTCACCCAATGCATTGTCCGGGAGGCCACGGGGGCCGGCACCACCTTGGGGCAGCAAATGGCCGGGGGACGGCAGCAGGCGGGCGTTGGTGTTGTGTGCAAGAAACGCGTCGATCTGGCGCGAGCCTTCCTCACGGAACACCGAACAGGTGCAATACAGCAGCCGGCCGCCGCCACGCACCAGCGGCCACAGCGCCGCCAGCAACATCGCCTGCTGCAGTGCCAATTGCTCCACGTCGCTCTCGCGCCGCAGCCAGCGCACATCGGGATGGCGGCGCACGATGCCCGAGGCCGTGCAGGGGGCATCGAGCAGGATGCCGTCGTAGGGTTGTCCGTCCCACCAGCTTTCGGGACGGGCCGCATCGGCCACCCGGACATCGGCCTGCAGGCCCAGGCGGGCCAGGTTCTCGTCGATGCGCCGGGCGCGTTGCGGATCGATCTCCAGCGCCGTGACCTGGACCGGCACGGCGGCGGCACGTTCGAGCAGATGCGCCGTCTTGCCTCCGGGCGCGGCGCAGGCATCGAGCACCTGCAGCGCCGGACCGGCCGGTTTGAGGCCTTCGAGCAGCAGCGGCGCGGCCAGTTGGGCCGCCGCGTCCTGCACCGAGAACTCGCCGGCCTCGAAGCCGGGCAGTTGCTGGACGGGGCGCGCCTCGCGCAGCTCCAGCCCCTGCTCCGCGACCTTGCGGGCCGGCAGTTGCAGGGCCGCCAAAGCGGGCAGGTAGCGGGCGACCGAGGTCCTGCGTGCATTGATGCGCAGCGTCAGGGGCGCCGGGCCGTTGTCGGCCATGAGCACGCGCTGCCAGGCCTGGGGATGGTCGCGGCGCAGCCGCTCGATCCACCAACGGGGATGGTTCCACTGGGCCACGGGCTCCCGCTCGGTGGCGGCGACCAGTTCGTCCCGCTCGCGCAGGAAGCGGCGAAGGCAGGCATTGATGAAGCTGGCCTGCGCGCGGGTGTGAGGCTGGCGCTTGGCGGCTTCGACGGTCTGGTCGACCAGCGTGAAAGGCTCGTAAGGCGCACGCTCCGGGTCCCACGCCAGGGCCAGCGCCGTGCACAGCAGGGCGTCCGCGGCCGGCGGCGGGGTGCGCTTGGCCAAGTGGCGCCGCAGCGCCTCGCCACGGCCCAGCCAGCGCATGGTCTGGAAGGCGATCGCCTGCACGCCGGGGCGCAGGCCAAGCTCGACCTCGTCGAGCGCAGCCGTGCCGGACGTGCCGCCACGGACGGCCGCGAGTACGCCGGCCACCAGCTGGAGCTGGCGCCACAGCGGAGGCCCGAGAGGGGCGGAAGGGGAAATGGGATCTCCGACGGACATCGGTGTGGGACAGGAAGACGGCGATGGTAATGGGTGCCCGTGCACCGCCCCGGCAGCGCTACGGCGAAAGACGGCGGCGGCCTGCGCCCGAGACGGATCAGGCCAGCGGTGCCGCCACCTTGAAGCGGGCCAGCCAGGCCACCAGGATGGCGGGGAACTGGCGGACCGCCGCGTTGTACTGCGTCACCGCGGCATTGAACTGGGTCTGCGCCACTTCGACATGGGTGGGCGGCAGCGGCCATGCCGTGCCGGCAAGCAAATCGCCGGCCAGCAGGGCCGGCAGGGCCTGACCCGCGGCCTGGGCATGCTGGTGCCAGGCCGCCGCCCAGGCCCGCACGGCAGTCGCCAGCGCGGCCATGGTGGGGGCATGCAGCGGCCGGAGCCGGGCCGCACCCAGCGAGGTCGCCAGCTGTCCGCAGGCGCCACGCAGCGTGGCGTCCAGGCCCCGCTGGATTTCGTCGGCAGACACCGGCGCCTGGGCGAGGAGTGCCTGCACATGCTGCACCTGCGCCGTCAGCGCGGCATCGAGCTGCGCATAGGCCTGAACGACCGTCGAACGCAGGCGCACGAGCCGGTTGTGGGCACCGACGTACCAGAACACGCCGATGGCGATCACGCTCCAACTGGTCAGCGAACTGGCCCAGCCGTTCATGGCGAACCCCCGGCGGTCGGTGAATGAAGAAACGCCCTCGCGCCGATGAGGGCGGGAGGGCGTCGGGACGCGATCATGGAAGCGATGCGGTCGTCTTGCGCGGCAGGCGCATGGCCCTGCAGGGCCATGCGCGTCACGGCTTATTCGCCAGCCGGGGCTTCGCCCGCGTCGGCCGTGGCGTCGGCCGATTCGTCCGAAGTGGACGCGGCCAGTTCGGCGGCTTCCGCATCGGCGATGGCGCGGCGCTCGGCCTCGTCCATGGCTTCCTTGGCCTTGCGGGCCTGGTGGTACGCCAGGCCGGTGCCTGCGGGGATCAGGCGGCCGACGATGACGTTTTCCTTCAGACCACGCAGCTCGTCGCGCTTGCCCATGATGGCCGCTTCGGTCAGCACGCGCGTCGTTTCCTGGAAGGAGGCCGCGGAGATGAACGAGTCGGTGGACAGCGAGGCCTTGGTGATGCCCAGCAGCAGGTTGCTGTAGACCGCCGGGATCTTGCCTTCGCGCTGGAGACGCTCGTTGGTGTTGAGGATCTCCGAACGCTCGACCTGCTCGCCCTGGATGTAGCCGGACTCGCCGGCGTTCTCGACCACGACGCGGCGCAGCATCTGGCGAACGATCACCTCGATGTGCTTGTCGTTGATCTTTACGCCCTGCAGGCGGTACACGTCCTGGACCTCGTCCACGATGTAGCGGGCCAGCTCTTCGGAACCCAGCAGGCGCAGGATGTCCTGCGGATCGGCAGGGCCGTCGACCACGACTTCGCCCTTGTTCACCACCTGGCCTTCGTGCACCAGGATGTTCTTCTCCTTGGGCACGAGCTCTTCCCAGACCTTGCCTTCGGGATCGGTGATCTGCAGGCGGATCTTGCCCTTGGTCTCCTTGCCGAAGGAAATGGTGCCGGTCATCTCGGCCAGCAGGCCCTTGTCCTTGGGCGAGCGGGCTTCGAACAGCTCGGCCACGCGGGGCAGACCACCCGTGATGTCACGGGTCTTCTGGCCTTCGACCGGGATGCGGGCCAGCACTTCGCCGGGGCCCACGTCCTGGCCGTCGCGCACCTGGATCAGCGCGCCCACCTGGAAGCCGATGGCCACCGAGTGGTCGGTGCCCGGGATCTTGACTTCCTGGCCCTGCGCGTCGAGCAGCTTGACCAGCGGACGCACCACCTTGGCGGCGCCGCGGCGCTTCGGATCGATCACCACCAGCGTGGACAGGCCGGTCACTTCGTCGACCTGCTTGGCCACGGTGACGCCCTCTTCCACGTTCTCGAACTTCGTCTGGCCGGCGAATTCCGTGATGATGGGTCGGGTCAGCGGATCCCAGTTGGCCAGGATCGTGCCGGCCTTGATCTGCTGGTCGGCCTTGATCGTCAGCGTCGCGCCATACGGCACCTTGTGGCGCTCGCGCTCGCGGCCGTGCTCGTCCTGGATGATGATCTCGCCCGAACGGGCAATCACCACCAGCTCGCCCTTGGAGTTGGTCACGTAGCGCATCGTGGCGTTGAAGCCGATGATGCCGTTCGACTTGGCTTCCACGCTCGAGGCGATGGCGGCGCGCGAGGCGGCACCGCCGATGTGGAAGGTCCGCATCGTCAGCTGCGTGCCGGGCTCGCCGATCGACTGGGCGGCGATCACGCCGACCGCTTCGCCGATGTTCACCAGACCACCGCGGCCCAGGTCGCGGCCGTAGCACTTGGCGCACAGGCCGTAGCGGGTGGCGCAGGTCAGCGCGGTGCGCACCTTCACCTCGTCCACGCCGGCGGCTTCGAGCACCTCGATGACGTCCTCGTCCAGCATCTCGCCGGCCTTGACCAGCACGCTGCGGTTTTCGGGATGCAGCACGTCGTCGGCCGTGGTGCGGCCGAGGATTCGGTCGCGCAGCGACTCGATCACTTCGCCGCCTTCCACGATGGCGCGCATCGCGGTGCCGTCGCTGGTGCCGCAATCCGGATCGGTCACGACCAGATCCTGCGTCACGTCCACCAGACGGCGGGTCAGGTAACCCGAGTTGGCCGTCTTCAGGGCCGTATCGGCCAGACCCTTACGGGCACCGTGCGTGGAGATGAAGTACTCCAGCACGTTCAGGCCTTCGCGGAAGTTGGCCGTGATGGGCGTCTCGATGATCGAGCCGTCCGGCTTGGCCATCAGGCCCCGCATGCCGGCCACCTGGCGGATCTGGGCGGCGGAACCCCGCGCGCCCGAATCGGCCATCATGTAGATGGAGTTGAAGGACTCCTGGTCCACTTCCTTGCCGTGGCGGTCGGTGACCTTCTGCTTGGACAGCTGGGCCATCATCACCTTGGATACGGCGTCACCCGCGCGGCCCCAGATGTCCACGACCTTGTTGTAGCGCTCGCCGGCCGTGACCAGACCCGAGACGTACTGCTGCTCGATCTCCTTCACCTCGCGCGAAGCGTCGTCGATGATTTTTTCCTTCTCCGGCGGCACCAGCATGTCGTCGATGGCGATCGAGATGCCGGCCTTCGTCGCGAGGCGGAAGCCGTTCTGCAGCAGCTTGTCGGCGAAGACCACCGTCTCCTTCAGGCCGCAGCGGCGGAAGGAGGCGTTGATCAGCTTGGAGATCTCCTTCTTCTTCAGCGCCTTGTTGATGTTGCTGAAGGGCAGGCCCTTGGGCAGGATCTCCGACAGCAGCGCGCGGCCGACGGTCGTGTCCACCAGGGAGGTCGAGGGCTCGAACTCGTTGGTGTCCTTGTTCTTGTTCCACTCGGTGATGCGCACCGCCACCTTGGCGGTGAGCTCGACCTGGCCGGCGTCCAGCGCGCGCTGCACTTCACCGATGTCGGAGAAGATCAGGCCCTCGCCCTTGCCGTTGATGCGGTCGCGGGTGGTGTAGTACAGGCCCAGCACCACGTCCTGCGACGGCACGATGGAGGGCTCGCCCGAGGCCGGGAACAGCACGTTGTTGGAGGCCAGCATCAGCGTGCGCGCTTCCACCTGCGCCTCGACCGACAGCGGCACGTGGACGGCCATCTGGTCGCCGTCGAAGTCGGCGTTGAAGGCGGCGCAGACCAGCGGGTGCAGCTGGATGGCCTTGCCTTCGATCAGGATCGGCTCGAAGGCCTGGATGCCCAGGCGGTGCAGCGTGGGGGCGCGGTTCAGCAGGACAGGGTGCTCCTTGATCACCTCTTCCAGGATGTCCCACACCACCGGCGTGCCGGCTTCGACTTCCTTCTTGGCCGCCTTGATCGTCGTCGCGATGCCCATGGCTTCGAGGCGCGAGAAGATGAAGGGCTTGAAGAGTTCGAGCGCCATCAGCTTCGGCAGGCCGCACTGGTGCAGCTTGAGCGTCGGGCCCACCACGATGACCGAACGGCCCGAGTAGTCGACGCGCTTGCCCAGCAGGTTCTGGCGGAAGCGGCCGCTCTTGCCCTTGATCATGTCGGCCAGCGACTTCAGGGCGCGCTTGTTCGCGCCCGTCATGGCCTTGCCGCGGCGGCCGTTGTCCAGCAGGCTGTCCACAGCCTCCTGCAGCATCCGCTTCTCGTTGCGCGCGATGATTTCCGGCGCCTTGAGCTCCAGCAGGCGGCGCAGGCGCGAGTTGCGGTTGATGACGCGGCGGTACAGATCGTTCAGGTCCGACGTGGCGAAGCGGCCACCGTCCAGCGGCACCAGCGGACGCAGGTCCGGCGGCAGCACGGGCAGCACGTCCAGCACCATCCACTCGGGCTTGATGCCCGACTTGCGGAAGGCCTCAAGCACCTTCAGGCGCTTGGAGTTCTTCTTGACCTTGACTTCGGAGCCGGTCAGGTCGCCGCGCAGGCGTTCGATCTCGGTGTCGAGCTCGATGGACTGCAGCAGGTCCTTGATGCCTTCGGCGCCCATCTTGGCGATGAACTCGTCACCGTATTCGGTGCGCTTCGCCTCGTAGTCGTCCTCGGTCATGATGCCGAACTTCTTCAGCGGGGTCATGCCGGGGTCGACGATCACATAGGCTTCGAAGTACAACACGCGCTCGATGTCGCGCAGCGTCATGTCGAGCACCAGGCCCAGACGCGACGGCAGCGACTTCAGGAACCAGATGTGCGCGCAGGGCGCTGCCAGGTCGATGTGGCCCATGCGCTCGCGGCGCACCTTGGTCTGCGTGACTTCGACGCCGCACTTCTCGCAGATGACGCCGCGGTGCTTCAGGCGCTTGTACTTGCCGCACAGGCACTCGTAGTCCTTGATGGGCCCGAAGATCTTGGCGCAGAACAGGCCGTCGCGCTCGGGCTTGAAGGTGCGGTAGTTGATGGTCTCGGGCTTCTTCACCTCACCGAAGGACCACGAACGGATCTTCTCGGGCGAAGCCATGCCGATCTTGATGGCATCGAAATGCTCATCCGGCGTGAACTGCTTGAACAGGTCGAGTAGCGATTTCATGTGACTCTTTCCCTTTCAATTACGAGCGCTCGAGCTCGATGTCGAGACCCAGCGAGCGGATTTCCTTGACCAGCACGTTGAACGATTCCGGCATGCCGGCCTCGATGGCGTGTTCGCCCTTGACGATGTTCTCGTAGACCTTGGTACGGCCCTGGACGTCGTCGGACTTGACGGTGAGCATTTCCTGCAGCACGTAGGAGGCGCCATAGGCTTCCAGCGCCCACACTTCCATTTCACCGAAGCGCTGGCCGCCGAACTGGGCCTTGCCGCCCAGCGGCTGCTGCGTGACGAGCGAGTACGGACCCGTGGAGCGGGCGTGCATCTTGTCGTCGACCAAGTGGTGCAGCTTCAGGAAGTGCATGTAGCCGACGGTCACGGGGCGGTCGAAGCGATCGCCGGTGCGGCCGTCGTAGAGGTAGGCCTGGGTACGGCTGTCGGTCAGGCCCTTGAGCTTGGCGATGTCGTCCGGGAAGGCCAGCTTCAGCATCGCGCGGATGTCCTCTTCGGTCGCGCCGTCGAACACCGGGGTGGCGAAGGACACACCGTTTTGCAGGTTGTGCGCCATCTCCACGATGTCGGTGTCGCTCAGGGCGTCCAGGTTCTCCTTGCGGCCGGTGCTGTTGTAGAACTGCTCCAGGAACTGGCGCAGTTCGGCCACCTTGGCCTGCGTCTGCAGCAGGTCGCCGATACGCTGGCCGATACCCTTGCCGGCCCAGCCCAGGTGCACTTCCAGCACCTGACCCACGTTCATCCGCGAGGGCACGCCAAGCGGGTTCAGGCAGATGTCGCACGGCGTGCCGTCGGCCATGTGAGGCATGTCCTCGACCGGGACGATCTTCGACACCACACCCTTGTTGCCGTGGCGGCCGGCCATCTTGTCGCCAGGCTGCAGGCGGCGCTTGACGGCCAGGTACACCTTGACCATCTTGAGCACGCCCGCGGGCAGCTCGTCGCCCTGCGTGAGCTTCTTGCGCTTCTCTTCGAAGGCCAGGTCGAAGCTGTGGCGGGTCTGCTCCAGCGAGTTCTTGATCGACTCCAGCTGCATGGCGACCTCGTCCTCGGCGGGACGGATGTCGAACCAGTGGAACTTCTCGACCGACGACAGGTAGGCCTTGTCCAGCTTGGTGCCCTTGGCCAGCTTGTTCGGGCCGCCGTTGGCGACACGGCCGGTCAGCAGCTTCTCGATCCGGTCGAAGGCATCGGCCTCGACGATGCGCAGCTGGTCGTTCAGGTCCAGGCGGAAGCGCTTGAGTTCGTCGTCGATGATCTGCTGGGCGCGCTTGTCGCGCTGGATGCCTTCACGGGTGAAGACCTGCACGTCGATGACGGTGCCCGAGGAGCCCTGGTCCACGCGCAGCGAGGTGTCCTTCACGTCGGAGGCCTTCTCGCCGAAGATGGCACGCAGGAGCTTCTCTTCCGGCGTCAGCGTGGTCTCGCCCTTGGGCGTGACCTTGCCCACCAGCACGTCGCCGGGGGTGACTTCGGCACCCACATAGATGATGCCGGACTCGTCCAGGCGGTTGAGCTGCTGCTCGGCCAGGTTCGGGATGTCGCGGGTGATTTCCTCGGCGCCCAGCTTGGTGTCGCGGGCCATGACCACCAGTTCCTCGATGTGGATCGAGGTGTAGCGGTCGTCGGCGACCACGCGTTCGGAGATCAGGATCGAGTCTTCGAAGTTGTAGCCGTTCCACGGCATGAAGCCGATCAGCATGTTCTGGCCCAGGGCCAGTTCACCCAGGTCGGTGGAGGCACCGTCGGCCACCACGTCGCCCTTGGCCAGCTTGTCGCCGCGCTTGACGATGGGACGCTGGTGGATGTTGGTGTTCTGGTTGGAACGCTGGTACTTGATGAGGTTGTAGATGTCCACACCCACCTCGCCGGCCTGCGCTTCGTCGTCGTTGACGCGCACCACGATGCGGGTCGCGTCCACGTAATCGACGATGCCGCCGCGCGTAGCCGTCACCACGGTGCCCGAGTCCACGGCCGAGACGCGCTCGATGCCGGTGCCCACGAAGGGCTTCTCGGGACGCAGCACGGGCACGGCCTGGCGCTGCATGTTGGCGCCCATCAGTGCGCGGTTCGCGTCATCGTGCTCCAGGAAGGGCACCAGCGAGGCGGCCACCGACACGATCTGCGCCGGCGACACGTCCATGTACTGGATGCGGTCGGCGCCGACCAGGATCGACTCGCCCTTCTCGCGGGCCGACACCAAGTCGCCGGTCAGGCGGCCTTCGTCGTCCAGCGCGGCATTGGCCTGGGCGATGACGTACTTGCCTTCCTCGATGGCCGACAGGTAGTCGATGTCCATCGTGACCTTGCCGTCCACCACGCGGCGGTACGGCGTCTCGATGAAGCCGTACTCGTTCAGGCGGGCGTACAGGGCCAGCGAGTTGATCAGTCCGATGTTCGGGCCTTCCGGCGTCTCGATCGGGCACACGCGGCCGTAGTGCGTGACGTGCACGTCGCGCACTTCGAAGCCGGCGCGCTCGCGCGTCAGACCACCCGGGCCCAGGGCCGAGACGCGGCGCTTGTGCGTGATCTCGGACAGCGGGTTGGTCTGGTCCATGAACTGCGACAGCTGCGAGGCGCCGAAGAATTCCTTCAGGGCGGCCGAGATCGGCTTGCTGTTGATCAGGTCATGCGGCATGAGCGGCTCTTGCTCGGCCTGGCCCAGACGCTCCTTGACGGCCTTCTCGATGCGGGCGAGACCGGTGCGGTACTGGTTCTCGGCCAGTTCGCCCACGCAACGCACGCGACGATTGCCCAGGTGGTCGATGTCGTCGACTTCGCCGCGGCCGTTGCGCAGGTCGACCAGGATCTTGACCACGGCCAGGATGTCCTCGTTGGTCAGGACCATCGGGCCCGTGGACTCGTCGCGGCCGATCTTGGCATTGAACTTCATCCGGCCCACGCGCGACAGGTCGTAGGTGTCCGGGTTGTAGAACAGGCGCTGGAACAGGGCCTGCACGGCGTCTTCCGTCGGCGGCTCGCCGGGGCGCATCATGCGGTAGATCGCGACGCGGGCGGCGAACTCGTCGGCCGTCTCGTCGATGCGCAGGGTCTGGCTGATGTAGGCGCCCTGGTCCAGCTCATTCGTGTAGATGCACTGGATCTCCTGCACACCGGCGGTGCGCAGCTTCTTGAGCACGGTCTCGGTCAGCTCGTCGTTGGCCTTGGCCAGCACCTCGCCCGTGTCGGGGTCGATGATGTTGCGGGCCAGCACGCGGCCGACCAGGAAGTCTTCCGGCACGCTGATGTGCGTGGTGCCCGATTGCTCCAGCTCGCGGGTGTGGCGGGCCGTGACGCGCTTGTCCTTGGCCACGACCACCTTGCCGGCCTTGTCGGTGATGTCGAAGCGTGCGACTTCGCCGCGCAGCCGCTCGGAGACGAACTCCATCTGGCCGCCGCTGTCCATCAGGCGGAAGTTGTCGTTGACGAAGAAGTTCGCCAGGATCGATTCCGGGTTCAGGCCGATGGCCTTCAGCAGGATCGTGACCGGCATCTTGCGGCGGCGGTCGACGCGGAAGTACAGGATGTCCTTCGGGTCGAACTCGAAGTCCAGCCAGGAGCCGCGGTAGGGGATCACGCGGGCCGAGAACAGCAGCTTGCCCGAGCTGTGCGTCTTGCCCTTGTCATGCTCGAAGAACACACCGGGGGAGCGGTGCAGCTGCGACACGATCACGCGTTCGGTGCCGTTGATGATGAAGGAGCCCTTGTCGGTCATCAGGGGCACTTCGCCCATGTAGACCTCTTGTTCCTTCACTTCCTTGACGACCTTGGACTGCGAGGTCGAGGACTCGCGGTCGTAGATGATCAGCTGCACCTTGGCGCGCACGGCCGAGGCGAAGGTCAAACCCCGGGTCTGGCACTCGCGCACGTCGAAGGCGGGCTTCGCCAAGTTGTACTCCAGGAACTTCATCTCCACAAAACCGTTGTGGGAGACGATCGGGAAGGCGGCGTTGAAGGCGGCTTGCAGGCCTTCGTCGCTGCGTTTCTGGGGCGCCGAGGCGGCTTGCAGGAAGGCGGTGTAGGCGTCCTTCTGCATCTGCAGAAGGTAGGGAATCTGGACGACGCTGTCGCGGTTGCCGAAGCTTTTGCGGATTCGCTTGCGTTCGGTATAACTGTAGGTCGATGCTTGGGCCATGAGAGCTCCGGGGCTTGAGATCATCAGCGACTAGGGTCAGCAACGCGCGGGCGTTCCTGCTTGGCGGCTGGCCACTACCAGCCGATGGCGGACGGCGATGCGTTGCACATCGCCCGAACCAAGAGTCCTTCTGCAGTCGGGGTCAGAAGACACTCGAAAGCCACCGCATCGATGCGGCTTTCGGGTGCGCTCTGAAAGCGGCAAAGGCTGGAAGGCCCGCGAGGGCACTTCCAGCCTCCAGAGGGGCCTGAATTACTTCAGTTCCACCTTGGCGCCGGCTTCTTCCAGCTTCTTCTTGGCGGCTTCGGCGTCGGCCTTGGCCAGGCCTTCCTTCACGGCCTTGGGAGCGGCTTCCACCAGGTCCTTGGCTTCCTTCAGGCCCAGGCCGGTGATTTCGCGCACGGCCTTGATGACCGACACCTTGTTCGCGCCGGCTTCGGTCAGCACGACGTTGAACTCGGTCTTCTCTTCGGCGGCCGGAGCGGCAGCGGCGCCACCAGCAGCCGGAGCGGCCATTGCAGCGGCGCTCACGCCGAACTTCTCTTCGATGGCCTTGACCAGGTCGTTGAGCTCGAGGACCGTCATGCTGTCCAGAGCGGTCAGGAATGCGTCTTTATCGAATGCCATGTTGATTTCCTAAAACAGATTGGGTTGATTGCCGCGCGATCAATGGATCAGGCCGCGGCGGCCTCGGCTGCAGGCTCTTCTGCAGCGCCTTCGCCACGCTTGGCCGCCAGGGCACCCAGCACCACGGCGGTGCGGGAGATCGGCGACATCAGCAAGCCGCACAGCTGGGCCAGCAGCACTTCCTTGGTAGGAATGTTGGCCAGTTGCTTCACGCCTTCCACATCCAGGGCCTTGCCCCCGAAAGCGCCACCGCGAATCACCAACTTGTCGTTGGTCTTCGCGAAGTCGGCCACCACCTTGGCGGCAGCGACGGCGTCTTCGGAGAAGCCATAGATCAGCGGACCGGTCATCTGGTCGCCGACGACTTCGAATGCGCTGCCAGCCACGGCACGGCGGGCCAGCGTGTTCTTCAGAACACTCAGGCTCACACCCTTGTCGCGGGCTGCGTTGCGCAGACGGGTCATGTCGGCCACCGTGATGCCACGGTACTCCGCCAGGACGAGCGTTTGAGCTTTAGCGGCGAGGCCGGTCACTTCAGCAATGACCGCTTCTTTCTCACTGCGATTCAGACTCAAGGTCTACTCCTTTTCAATGTCGCCCGGTTGCCCGGACGACGCCTTCATGCAGCGACCAACTGTTTCGGAACCGGAATTCCTTGCAGTGGGATCGCCATCTGCGCTGGCCGACCTTCGGTCGATTAAGGCGGCGGGGTTCGCACCCCGACCGCCGCCAGCGGTCTTGGATGGCCCGGAGCCCCTTCCTATGGGAAGAAGGCCCCGGCCCACCACATCCGCCGAGCCGTCCGAAGACGGCCCGGCAAATCACGTTCAGGCTCAGGCCTGGGCGATGGACTGCGTGTCCACGCGCACGCCCACACCCATGGTGGACGAGACGGCGACCTTGCGCAGGTACACGCCCTTGCTGGTGGCCGGCTTGGCCTTGTTCAGCGCGTCGATCAGCGCCACCAGGTTGCCCTGAAGCTTGTCGCTGTCGAAGGAGCGGCGGCCGATGGTGCCGTGGATGATGCCGGCCTTGTCGACACGGAACTGCACCTGGCCGGCCTTGGCGTTCTTCACGGCCGTGGCGACATCAGGGGTCACGGTGCCGACCTTGGGGTTCGGCATCAGGCCGCGCGGGCCAAGGATCTGACCCAGCGTACCGACCACGCGCATCGCGTCGGGGGCGGCGATCACCACGTCGAAGGGCATGTCGCCCGCCTTCACCTGGGCAGCCAGGTCGTCCATGCCGACGATGTCGGCACCAGCGGCCTTGGCTTCCTCTGCCTTGGCGCCCTGGGCGAACACGGCCACGCGCTTGGTCTTGCCGGTGCCGTTGGGCATCACGACGGCACCACGCACCACCTGGTCCGACTTCTTGGCGTCGATGCCCAACTGCACGGCCACGTCGATGGACTCATCGAACTTGGCGGTGGCATGTTCCTTCACCAGCGCCAGCGCGTCGGCCAGCGGGTACAGCTTGGTGGTCTCGACCTTGCCCTGCAGGGCCTTTGCCTTCTTGGTCAGCTTGGCCATCTCACACGCCCTCCACGTTCACGCCCATCGAGCGGGCCGAGCCGGCGATGGTGCGCACGGCGGCGTCCAGATCGGCGGCGGTCAGATCCTTCATCTTGGCCTTGGCGATCTCCTCGAGCTGAGCGCGGGTGATCTTGCCGACCTTGTCGGTATGCGGCTTGGCCGAGCCCTTGTCCAGCTTGATCGCCTTCTTGATCAGCGTGGTCGCCGGGGGCGTCTTGATGATGAAGGTGAAGCTCTTGTCCGCGAAGGCGGTGATCACCACCGGCAGCGGCAGACCGGGCTCGACGCCCTGGGTCTGGGCGTTGAACGCCTTGCAGAACTCCATGATGTTCAGGCCACGCTGACCCAGCGCGGGACCGATCGGCGGCGAGGGGTTGGCCTTGCCTGCCGGCACTTGCAGCTTGATGAAGCCGACGATTTTCTTCGCCATGCTTGACTCCTTGCGGGTGATAACGCCACGGACATTTCCGCAGCTCCCCGGGGTTGCGACTCAGGAAAAAAGCGGCCCGCCGAGTCGAAAGGCGCGGACCACCCGAAGCCGCGACCGGCGCTGCCAGCCGCGTTCTTGTCTCTGTCTCAGGTCTTCTCGACCTCGGCGAAGCCCAGTTCCACCGGCGTTGCGCGGCCGAAGATCATCACGGACACGCGCAGCTTGTTCTTTTCGTAGTTGACTTCCTCGACAGTGCCGTTGAAGTCGGTGAACGGGCCTTCCTTGACACGCACCAGTTCGCCCACCATGAACTCCACCTTGTGGCGGGGCTTCTCGGTGCCTTGCTGCATCTGGTTGACGATCTCGTCCACCTCGCGCTGCGAGATCGGCGCAGGCCGGTTCTTGGCACCGCCCACGAAGCCCGTCACCTTGCTCGTGTGCTTGACCAAGTGCCAGGTGTCGTCATCCATCACCATCTCGACCAGCACATAGCCGGGGAAGAGGCGGCGCTCCATGGTGCGCTTCTGGCCGTTCTTGACGTCCACCACCTCTTCGCTGGGCACCAGGATGCGGCCGAACTTGCCTTGCATGCCCGCGCGGTTGATGCGCTCGGTGATATTGCGCTCGACGGCCTTCTCCATGCCCGAATAGGCATGGACGACATACCAACGCAGGTCCGGATTGGCCGGCTGCGCCGGGGCGGCGGTGTCGTTGTCGACGGTGTCGTTCATTACTTTTTCCAGCCCAGCAGCAGGTCGTAGAAGAACCACTCCAGGGTCTTGTCCGTCACCCACAGGAACAGCGCCATGATCACCGCAAAGGCGAAGACGTAGGCGGTCATCTGGATGGCTTCCTTGCGCGTCGGCCACACGACCTTGCGCACTTCGCGCCAGGCGTCACGACCAAAGCCGTAAAGACGCTTTCCGCTCTCGGACACGGCGAAGACGGCCACGGCCGCAGCCATGCCCACCAGCAGCACGCCCCATTGAACCCATGCCCCCTGCCGGGCCAGCATGTAGAACGCCACCAGCGAACCCAGCAGCAGCACCACGGCTGCCGCCAGCTTGGCCTTGTCGGCGCCCGTCTGGACCGTTTCGATTTGAGTTGTGGCCATCTCGGCAAATTCCTGGCCCTGCGGCCTGTATAGACGCCTGTTCGGAAGACGCCGAAGCCCGCCGGAGCGCGGCGGGCTTGAATCTGTTCGTTTTCGCCGAATCGGAGTCGGCTGGATCCGTGCTATGAGGTTCCGAACCCATCGCCACCCACTAGGAGGTGGCAGGGGCAGTAGGAATCGAACCTACAACCTTCGGTTTTGGAGACCGACGCTCTGCCAATTGAGCTATACCCCTAAGACCTGATCAACAGGCTTCGAGACGCCACCACGACGGTGAGCGTCCCGGAACACCGAATAATTACTCGATGATCTTGGCCACGACGCCGGCACCGACGGTACGGCCGCCTTCGCGGATGGCGAAGCGCAGACCTTCTTCCATGGCGATCGGAGCGATCA
>NZ_QQAV01000001.1:302835-1428429 GCF_003350475.1 Pseudacidovorax intermedius | reverse complement strand
ATTACTCGATGATCTTGGCCACGACGCCGGCACCGACGGTACGGCCGCCTTCGCGGATGGCGAAGCGCAGACCTTCTTCCATGGCGATCGGAGCGATCAGCTTGACCGTGATCGACACGTTGTCGCCAGGCATCACCATTTCCTTGTCCTTCGGCAGCTCGATCGCGCCGGTCACGTCCGTCGTGCGGAAGTAGAACTGCGGGCGATAGTTGTTGAAGAACGGCGTGTGACGGCCACCTTCGTCCTTGGACAGCACATACACCTCGGCCGTGAAGTGCGTGTGCGGCTTGATCGAGCCGGGCTTGCACAGCACCTGGCCGCGCTCGACTTCTTCACGCTTCGTGCCGCGCAGCAGGATACCGACGTTGTCGCCAGCCTGACCCTGGTCCAGCAGCTTGCGGAACATTTCCACGCCGGTGCAGGTGGTCTTGATCGTGGGCTTGATGCCGACGATTTCGATTTCCTCGCCAACCTTGATCACGCCACGCTCCACGCGGCCGGTCACCACGGTGCCGCGACCGGAGATCGAGAACACGTCTTCCACGGGCATCAGGAAGGTGCCGTCCACGGCGCGCTCGGGCGTCGGGATGTAGGTGTCCAGGGCGTCGGCCAGCTTCATGATGGCTTCTTCACCCAGCTTGCCCTTGTCACCTTCCAGGGCCAGCTTGGCGCTGCCGTGGATGATGGGGGTGTCGTCGCCCGGGAAGTCGTACTTGTCCAGCAGTTCGCGCACTTCCATCTCGACGAGCTCGAGCAGCTCGGCGTCGTCGACCATGTCGCACTTGTTCAGGAAGACGATGATGTAGGGCACGCCCACCTGGCGGGCCAGCAGGATGTGCTCGCGGGTCTGGGGCATCGGGCCGTCGGCGGCCGAGCACACCAGGATGGCGCCGTCCATCTGGGCGGCACCGGTGATCATGTTCTTGACGTAGTCGGCGTGGCCGGGGCAGTCCACGTGCGCGTAGTGGCGGTTGGCCGTCTCGTACTCGACGTGGGCGGTGTTGATCGTGATGCCACGGGCCTTTTCTTCGGGCGCCGCGTCGATTTCGTCGTACTTCTTGGCTTCGCCGCCAAACTTGGCCGACAGCACCGTGGCGATGGCCGCCGTCAGCGTCGTCTTGCCATGGTCCACGTGACCGATGGTGCCCACGTTCACGTGCGGCTTGGTGCGTTCAAACTTGCCTTTTGCCATTGTCTGGACTCCGAATACAACTTAGACCACATGTACATGGACTTGTGCAGCCGGCTGCCGCACCATCCCTGCAATCGTTGGTGCCCTTGGCGGGAATCGGACCCGCGACCTCTCCCTTACCAAGGGAGTGCTCTACCACTGAGCCACAAGGGCAACTAGAAAACCGTCGCTCAACGTTTGATGAAGCCGCATGGAGCGGGAGACGGGAATCGAACCCGCGTCATCAGCTTGGAAGGCTGGGGTTCTACCATTGAACTACTCCCGCATCGTGACACTTCGATGCCGACATCGGCACCGGGGCCTCGCACGAAAATCGCTCGGCAACTTTCATCATTCGCTGGTGGAGAGGGCTGGATTCGAACCAGCGTAGGTATAAACCGGCAGATTTACAGTCTGCTGCCATTAACCACTCGGCCACCTCTCCGGCGAACCACAGACTATAGCACCATCAATCCAGGATGGCGAGCTGGCCCGAAAAAAATTTTCGTCCGTGCGGCGCCTCGGACGACAGAAGCCGCGGAAGGATGCGCCGCCCAGGGTTTTTGCTGCACTGCACAATCCACGCATGAGTGCTTCCGCCCTTCCCCTTCCTGGCCGCCGCCCCAAGGTCAATCTCGCGCTGCAAGGCGGGGGCTCGCACGGCGCGTTCACCTGGGGCGTGCTGGATGCCCTGCTCGAGAATGGGCGCCTCGCCCTGGATGGCATCAGCGGCGCCAGCGCGGGCGCCGTCAACGCCGTGGCCCTGGCACATGGCTTTGCGAAGGCCGACGACGCGGGCGACCCCGCCAGGACGGCCGCCCGCCAAGCCGCCCGCGAGACGCTCGAGCGCGTCTGGCGGCGCGTGGCCGGTGTCGGTGCGCCGGGCGCGCTGGCCTCCCAGTTCATGCGCATGCTGTTCGGACAGGCGCCTGCCTTCCCCTCCCTGACGACCGATCCGTGGGCGTCGCCGTACCAGTTCAATCCCCTGGGCATCAACCCGCTGCGCACGCTGCTGGACCAGGAGATCGACTTCGACGCGCTCGCCACGCTCGACAGCCCTCGCGTCTACGTCTCCGCCACGCAGGTGCGAACCGGACGGGCGCAGATCTTCCATGGCGCGCAGCTGACGCTGTCCGCAGTGATGGCATCCGCCTGCCTGCCGACGATGTTCCAGGCGGTGGAGATCGACGGCGAGCCCTACTGGGACGGCGGCTACTCGGCCAATCCGGCCCTGCTGCCGCTGATCGAGAACTGCGACAGCGCCGACATCGTGCTCGTCCAGCTCAATCCGCTGCACCGCGCCGACACGCCCCGCACGCCCCATGAGATCGCCCAGCGCGTCGACGAACTGGCCTTCAACGCGAGCCTGATCTCCCAGATGCGCAGCATCGACTTCATGCAGCAGTTGCTGGCCGATGGCCGGCTGCAGGAAGGCCGGCAGTTCCGCCAGCTGCGCCTGCACCGCATCGACATCGACAGCGCCCTGGACGACCCGCTGCCCTCGTCGAGCAAGCTGTCCACCGACATCGCCATGATCGAGCAGTTGTTCGAACGGGGCCGCCACGCCGCCCAGGACTGGCTGGCACGGCACATCGACGACGTGGGCCGCCGCACCACCATCGACATCCAGGCCGACTACGTGGCCGGCGCGCCGCTGCCGACCGAACCAGTGGCGAAGCGGGCGCCGCAACTGCGCAGCGCCTGATCGCCGGCCGGAGGTCAGGCGTCCGGGGCCGGTGCAGCACCCTCGCCAGGAGCCGCGGTACGTTGCGCATCACGCCAGGTCCGTGCCTGGCCGAAATGCCCGCAGCCGATGAAAGGCACCGGCGGGCGCAGCGCCGACAGCGGCGAGGGATGGTTGGCCATCAGCAGCTTGTGCCGCCTGGCGTCGATGAAGCTGCGCTTGCTCTGTGCATGCGATCCCCAGAGCATGAACACCGCCGGCCGCTCGCCGTCGGCCACATGGCGGATCACTGCATCGGTCAGCACCTCCCAGCCTCGGCCGGCATGGCTGGCGGGCTGGCCCTCCTCCACCGTGAGGCAGGTGTTGAGCAGCAGCACGCCCTGCTGCGCCCAGCGCACCAAGCTGCCGCCGGGGCTCGGGAACTTCGGCGGCGGCGTGCCCAGGTCGCGCTGGAGCTCCTGGAAGATGTTGCGCAGCGAGGGTGGCAGCCGCACGCCGGGCGCCACCGAAAAGGCCAGGCCCTCGGCCTGGCCGCGGCCGTGATACGGGTCCTGACCCAGGATGACCACGCGCACGGCCTCGGGCGGCGTGAGTTCCAGCGCCCGCAGCGGCTGCGGCGGAAAGATCACCGCGCCGGCATCCAGCCGCTGCTGCAGGAAGGCAAGCAGGCCCTGCCCCTTGTCGCTGGCGAAAAACCGATCGACCAGCGGCCGCCAGCCCTCGGCCACGGCCCAATCGGCCGGGTCGGCGGACTGCAGCTGCGTGGCCGCGCCGGGCTGAGCCATGCCGTCCCGGATCATGCGGCGAACAGCTCGGCCAGCGCCTCGCCCGGCTCCGGCGCCCGCATGAAGCGCTCGCCGACGAGGAAGGCATTCACGCCGCCTTCGCGCAGCTGCTGCACGTCCTCGCGCGTCGCGATGCCCGATTCGGTGACCAGCAGCCGTTCCGCCGGCACCATGGCCTTGAGGTCCAGCGTGGTCTGGATCGACACCTCGAAGCTGCGCAGGTTGCGGTTGTTGACGCCGACCAGCGGCGTGCGCAGCTTCAGGGCGCGCTCCATCTCGGCCGCGTCGTGCACCTCTACCAGCACCGCCATGTCCAGGCCCAGGGCGATGGCCTCGAAGTCGCGCAGCTGCGCATCGTCCAGGCAGGCGGCAATCAGCAGCACGCAGTCGGCCCCCATCGAGCGCGACTCGTAGATCTGCCAGGCGTCGACCATGAAGTCCTTGCGCAACACCGGCAGGTCGCAGGAAGCCCGCGCCTGGCGCAGGTAGTCGGGGCTGCCCTGGAAGAACTGGCGGTCGGTCAGCACGGACAGACAGGCCGCGGCCATCTCGCCGTCGCCCAGCGCATAGCTCTGGGCCAGGTCCGCGGGAATGAACTCGCCCTCGCGGATCACGCCCTTGCTAGGGCTGGCCTTCTTGATCTCTGCGATCACGCCCGCCTGGCCGGCGGCGATGCGGCGGCGCAGTGCGCCCACGAAGTCGCGCGTCAGCACGCGGCTCTCGGCGTCCGCGCGGATGGCTTCCAGCGGCACACGCTTGCGGGCGGCGGCCACTTCCTCGTGCTTGACGGCCACGATCTTGTTGAGGATGTCGGACATTGGGCGTTCTCTCGGTGAGTCGGATCAGTCCGCGGCAGCAGACATGGTGAACTGGACCATCTGGGCCAGGCGGGCCTTGGCGGCGCCGCTGTCGATGGCCTCGCGCGCGCGCTCGATGCCGGCGCCGATGGAGTCGGCGACATTGGCCGCATAGAGCGCTGCACCGGCATTGAGCAGCACGATGTCGCGCGCCGCGCCATGCACGCCTTCGAGCACGCCCATCAGCACCGACTTCGATTCCTCCGGCGTCTGCACACGCAGGGAGCGAAGACTCGCCATGCGCAGGCCGAAGTCCTCGGGATGCACCTCGTACTCGCGGATCTCGCCGTTCCGGAGTTCGCCCACCATGGTGGCGGCACCGAGCGAGATCTCGTCCAGCCCGTCGCGACCGTAGACCACCAGCGCATGCTCGGCGCCCAGGCGCTGCAGCGCCCGCACCTGGATGCCTACGAGGTCCGGGTGGAAAACGCCCATCAGGATGTTGGTGGCGCCAGCCGGATTGGTCAGCGGCCCCAGGATGTTGAAGATGGTCTTGATGCCCAGCTCGCGGCGCACCGGCGCCACGTTCTTCATCGCCGGGTGATGGTTGGGCGCGAACATGAAGCCGATGCCCACCGTCTCGATGCTGCGCGCGATCTGCTCGGGGCCCAGGTTGATGTTGACGCCCAGCGACTCCAGCACGTCGGCGCTGCCGGACTTGCTGCTCACGCTGCGCCCGCCATGCTTGCTCACCTTGGCGCCCGCGGCCGCGGCCACGAACATGGAACAGGTCGAGATGTTGAAGGTGTGCGAGCCATCGCCGCCCGTGCCCACGATGTCGACCAGGTGCGTACGGTTCTTCACCGGCACATGCAGCGCCACCTCGCGCATCACCTGCGCGGCGGCGGTGATCTCGCCGATGGTTTCCTTCTTGACGCGCAGGCCGGTGATGAGCGCCGCCGTCATCACGGGCGAGGCCTCGCCGCGCATGATGAGGCGCATGATGTGGAGCATCTCGTCGTGGAAGATCTCCCGATGCTCGATGGTGCGCTGCAAGGCTTCCTGGAGCGTGATGGGCATGGCGGTGTCTGCTTTCTCGAAGTCGGAAGGAAGAAGGAAAAGGTGAACGTTCAGCGCGAAGGCGCGTCGCTGAAGGCAAGCTTGAGGCCGAAGCCCAGCACCATGAGGCCCGCGGCCCGCTCGGCCCAGCGCAGCGCGGTACCGGCGCGGTCCAGGCGTCGCGCCAGCCAGGCCGCGAGCGCGGCCCAGCCGATGCAGACCCACAGGGCGTTGAAGTTGAACAGCAGACCGAGCAGCAGGAACACCCCGGCCGGATGCGCCGCCGCCGGATCGACGAACTGCGGCACGAAGGCCAGGAAAAAGAGCGCCACCTTCGGGTTGAGCACGTTGGTCAGGAAGCCGCCGCGGAAGATGCGCGCCAGCGGCTCGGCCTGCGGGCTTTGCTGCGCGGCCAGTCCGGCCTGCAGGGCGCCCGGCCGCCGCAGCATCTGCACGCCGATCCACACCAGATAAGCGGCGCCCACCCACTTGAGCACGGCGAAGGCGGCGGCCGAGGTGGCCACGATGGCGCTCACGCCCACGGCCGCCGCAACGATGTGCACGCAGCAGCCGGCCGTGATGCCCAGCGCCGCCACCACGCCGGCGCGCCAGCCCTGGCGCAACGCATGGCCCACGATGTAGAACACGTCCACGCCCGGCGTGAGGTTCAGCAGCAGGCCGGCGAGCACGAAGGCCAGCAGGTGCAGCAGGTCAGGCATGGAAGTAGTCCTTCATGGCCGCGACGGCCTGGTCCACGCCCTCGGCATCCACGTCCAGGTGCGTCGCGAAGCGCAGCCGGTAGAGGCCCGTCGCCAGCACGCCGCGCGACTTCAGGAAGTCCATCAGCCCCGCACCGCGCTCGCGTGCCGGCCCTTCGAGGTCGACGAATACGAGGTTGGTGTGCGGCGCCTCGACCTTCAGGCCGGCGATGCCGGCGAGGCCATCGGCGAAGCGCTTCGCCAGCGCATGGTCGTCGGCCAGTCGCTCGACGTGGTGGTCCAGCGCATGCAGGGCCGCCGCAGCCAGCATGCCGGCCTGGCGCATGCCGCCGCCGGCCATCTTGCGCACGCGATGGGCGCGGGCGATGAACTCGCGCGAGCCGCACAGCGCCGAGCCCACCGGCGCGCCCAGGCCCTTGCTGAAGCACACCGAGACGCTGTCGAAGCACTGCGCAATGCGCCGGGCCTCGGTGCGTGCGTCGCCGCCCGTCGCCTGGGCCTGCGCGACTGCCGCATTGAAGAGGCGCGCACCATCCAGATGGCGCGACAGACCGCGCGATTGCGCGAGCGCGGTGGCCTGCTGCACATAGCCGAAGGGCAGCAGCCGGCCGCCCAGCGTGTTCTCCAGCGCCAGCAGGCGGGTGCGCGCGAAGTGCGCATCGTCCGGCTTGATGGCGGCCTCGATGTCGGCCAGCGCCAGCGTGCCGTCGGGCTGATGCTCCAGCGGCTGCGGCTGGATGCTGCCGAACACCGCGGCGCCGCCGCCTTCCCAGCGGTAGCAATGCTGCATCTGGCCCACGATGTATTCGTCACCGCGCTGGCAGTGCGCCAGCAGCGCGCACAGGTTGCTCTGCGTGCCGGTGGGCACGAACAGCGCCGCCTCGAAGCCGAGCATCCCGGCGATGCGCGCCTGCAGCGCATTGACCGTCGGATCGTCGGCAAAGACGTCGTCGCCCACGGGTGCCGCCACCATGGCCTGGCGCATCGCCGCGGTCGGGCGGGTGACGGTGTCGCTGCGCAGGTCGATGGGGGCGGTGCGGGTCATCAGGCGGGCTCCAGGAAGTTCTTCAGCATGGCATGGCCATGCTCGGTCAGGATCGACTCGGGATGGAACTGCACGCCTTCCATCCGCACCGCCTGAGGCAGTTCGGTGTGGCGCACGCCCATGATCTCGCCGTCGTCGGTGCGCGCCGTGACGGCCAGCACCGCGGGGCAGCTGTCGGCCTCGATGGCCAGCGAGTGGTAGCGGTTGACGGTGAAGCGCTCGGGCAGACCGGCGAACACGCCCTCGCGCGTGGTCGTGATCTCGCTGACCTTGCCGTGCATCAGCTGGCGCGCCCGCACGATCCTGCCGCCGAAGGCCGCGCCGATGCTCTGGTGGCCCAGGCACACGCCCAGGATGGGCAGCTTGCCGGCGAAGGCCTGGATGGCCGGCACCGACACGCCCGCCTCGGCGGGCGAGCAGGGCCCGGGCGAGATCACCAGCCGGCTCACGCCCGCGGCGATGCGCTCGCCGATGCCCTCCAGCGTGATCTCATCGTTGCGCACCGTCTCCACCTCGGCCCCCAGCTCGCCGAAGTACTGCACCAGGTTGTAGGTGAAGGAGTCGTAGTTGTCGATCATCAGCAGCTTCATGGTGCTCACTCCAGGCCTTCTTCCACCAGTTCCGCCGCACGCAGCAGCGCGCGGGCCTTGGCCTCGGTTTCCTTCCATTCCAGCTCGGGCACCGAATCGGCCACCACGCCGGCCGCGGCCTGCACGTGCAGCACCTGGTCCTTGATGACGCCGGTGCGGATGGCGATGGCCAGGTCCATGTCGCCGGCATAGCTGATGTAGCCGCAGGCGCCGCCGTAGAGGCCGCGCTTGGTGGGCTCCAGCTGGTCGATCAGCTCCATGGCATGCACCTTGGGCGCACCGGTCAGCGTGCCGGCCGGGAAGGTCGCCTTGAACACGTCGATGGCGCCCATGCCGTCCAGCAGGGTGCCCTCGACGTTGCTCACGATGTGCATCACGTGGCTGTAGCGCTCGACCGCGAAGGCCTCGGTCACCTTCACGCTGCCGGTCTTGGCGATGCGGCCGATGTCGTTGCGCGCCAGGTCGATCAGCATGACGTGCTCGGCGCGTTCCTTGGGATCGTTGACCAGCTCGACCTCGGCCGCCTTGTCCAGTTCCAGCGAGGCGCCGCGCGGCCGGGTGCCGGCCAGGGGGCGGATGGTGATCTTCTGTTCTCCCTCGCCCCCGTGCTCCTGGCGAACGAGGATCTCCGGCGAGGCCCCGACGACATGGAAGTCGCCGAAGTCGTAGAAGTACATGTACGGGCTGGGGTTGAGCGAACGCAGCGCGCGGTACAGCGACAGCGGCGATTCGGTGTAGCGCTTGCTGATGCGCTGGCCCACCTGCACCTGCATGAAGTCGCCGGCGGCGATCAGCTCCTTGGCCCGTTCCACCGCCGCCAGGTAGTCGGCCTTGGCGAAGGGCCGCTCTGCCGGATGCGCCTGCGTGGGCTTGACCTGCGGCGCGGCCACCGAATAGCGCAGCAGCTCCTTGAGCTCGCGCAGCCGGCGCTTGCCGCGCGCATAGGCCTCGGGCTGCGACGGATCGGCATAGACGATCAGGTAGAGCTTGCCCGACAGGTTGTCGATGACGGCCAGTTCCTCGCACTGCAGCAGCAGGATGTCGGGGCAGCCGATGGTGTCGGGCGGACAGGTCTTCTCCAGCTTCTTCTCGATGTAGCGCACCGCGTCGTAGCCGAAGTAGCCGGCCAGGCCGCCGCAGAAGCGCGGCAGGCCGGGACGCAGGGCCACCTTGAAGCGCTTCTGGTAGGCCGCGATGAAGTCCAGCGGGTTGCCGCTGGCGGTCTCCACCACCTGGCCGTCGGTCACGACCTCGGTGCGGGCTTCGTCGCCGAAGCCGCTGGCGCGCAGCAGCGTGCGTGCGGGCAGGCCGATGAAGCTGTAGCGGCCGAAGCGCTCGCCGCCGACGACGGATTCGAGCAGGAAGCTGTGGCGTCCGCCGCCGGCGGCGCCGTGGCCATGGGCCAGCTTGAGGTAGAGGGAGAGCGGGGTTTCGAGGTCCGCGAAGGCCTCGGTCATCAGCGGGATGCGGTTGAAGCCCTGGCTGCTGAGGCTCTTGAACTCGAGTTCGGTGATCACGGGGTTTCTCCTGGCCGGCGGGCGCTCCTGTGGCCCATGCGGCGGTTCATTCGATCTGGGAGTGCCCGGCGATGGAGGCATCGGCCGGGCCAGGCGTGCGCAGCCGCGAGGGCCGCGCGATCAGGCGGTCAACGTCTTTGGCTTGCGCCAGGGCCAGGCTCCCCGGCAGCCTTGCCCCGTCTGGATGACGTGATGAATGAACATGAGAGGGCGCGAGTGTAGCCCAGGGCCTGCGAGCAGGGCCCGTCAGCGGGCCGGGCCGTCCGTGCCCAAGCGCAGGTCGGCCAGCGAATCCAGGTACGCATCGGCCGGCACCTCGCGCACGGGGCGTCCGTGGTTGTAGCCGTAGCTCACCAGCACCACGCGGCAACCGGCGGCGCGGGCGGCCTGCGCGTCGTTGCTGGAATCGCCGATGGCCAGCGTGCGGCCCGGCGCGCTGCCCAGGGCCTCGCAGGTGCCCAGCAGCGGCAGCGGGTCGGGCTTCTTGCGCGCGAAGCTGTCGCCGCCGAAGACATGGTCGAAGAAGCCATCCAGGCCCTTGGCCGCCAGCAGCGGGCGCGCGAAGGCCAGCGGCTTGTTGGTGAGGCAGGCCAGGCGCAGGCCCTGCGCGCGCAGCGCCGCCAGGCCCTCGATCACACCCGGGTAGACCGTCGAGTGCTGGCCGTTGATGGCGAGGTAATGGTGCTGGTAGCGCGTCCAGGCCTGCTCGAACAGGGCCTCGGGCGACGGCGCGCCCACCTGCTGCAGCACGGCGCGGATCAGGTGCTCGGAGCCCTTGCCCACCAGCGTGCCGATGACGCCGGCCTCGATGGGCGGCAGCGACAGGTCCTGCAGCATGCCGCCCAGCGCGGCAGCGAAGTCGCCCAGGGTGTCCACCATCGTGCCGTCGAGGTCCACGATGGCGGCGTCGAGCGAGGTACGGTCGAAGAAGGGGGCAGTCACGGCGGCAGGCAGGGTCGGTGTCGGGGCTGCGACTGTAGCGCCCGACCCGGGCGCCGGGCCCTCACGCCTCGGTGAGGGACTGCGCCGCCACCACCGCCTCGGTGCGGTTGCGCACGTTCAGTGCGCGGAAGATGGCCGCCAGGTGGATCTTCACCGTGCCTTCGCTGATGCCCAGGCTGCGGCCGATCAGCTTGTTGGGCTTGCCCTGCGACAGCAGCTGCAGCACCTCGACCTGCCGCTCGGTCAGCACGTTGCGCAGGTGCTCCAGCGTGGGCGCGGCCGCAGGGGCCGGCGCCGCGCGCACCAGCGCCTCGGTGCCGGCATGCGGTGCCAGTCCGCCCGGCAGGGCCGACAGCATCATGGGCGGCACGTACACGCCACCGGCCAGCACCAGCCGCACGGCCGACAGCATCACGTCGGGCGAATAGGCCTTGGGAATGAAGCCGAGCGCGCCTCGGTCGAGCACCGCGCGCATCATGGCCGGGTCCTCGTAGCCCGAGACCACGATCACCGGCACGGCCGGATGGCGGCGCCGCAGCTCGTCGATGTGGCCGTACTGCTCGGCACCGGGAATGTTCAGGTCGATCAGCGCCAGGTCGATGTCGTCGGTGGCCAGCGAGAACAGCTCGGCCGCCGTGGTGGCCACCACGAACGTGACGCCTTCTTGAAGTTCGGCCAGCTTGGCCTTCATGGCCTCGATGACCAGACGGTGGTCTTCGGCGATCAGGATTCTCATGGCGTGCTCGATGGAGATGTGCGCGCGCCGCATTCGCCCAGGCCTGCGCCCCACGATGCCCTGCGCCGCCGCTGCCCGCCCTCGCAGGCGCGAAAACCGGCAGGGTAGCGCCTAAGCCCCCCGCCAGCAAGGCGCCGCCCCTGCCCGAAAGGCATAGCTCCGTCGCCCTATGGTGGCCCGGCGATCGCCTCGCCAAGATGGCCTGCACATGCGATCCGGACCCACGGTTGTGCAAGAGGGCCCATGCCGCGCCTGTTCGACTTCTATGCGCCGCTGTTCTCGCTCGGGCTCGCCCTGCAGGCGCAGGATGCGGCCATGCGCGAGCCTGGGCAGGCCAGCCGGCTCGCCCGCGAGCAACTGATGCGCGCGCGCATGCAGGCACTGGACGCGGGCCACTCCCTGGCCCAGGTGGAGTCGGCCGCCTTCGCCGTCGTGGCCTGGCTCGACGAGGTGCTGGCCCGCTTGCCGGGGGCACCGGCCGACACGCTGCAGCTGGTGCTCTTCAACTCCACCACGGCCGGCACCGAGTTCTTCCATCACCTCGCCGTGCTGGGGCCGCACGACGCGGAGGTGCGCGAGGTCTACTGGTACGCACTGGCCCTGGGCTTCCATGGCCAGTACCACTTCGAGCGGGGCCAGGGCGCCGGCGTGCTGGCACGGCTGAAGGCCCTGCATGCGGCCCAGTTGCCGCTGGCGCCGATCCGCCCCTCGGCCTGGGGCGCATGGGCCTCGGTGCCGGGCCCGCCCCTGGCGGCGGCGCCCCGCGCGCACGACCTGCAGCCCTGGCGGATCGCGGCACTGGCCGCCGCCATGGTGGCCCTGGCCCTGGCCTGCGTGGTCCTGCCCTTCGTGGAGGGCTGACCATGCCCGCCTGCCTGGCCCTGGGCCTGCTGACGCTGGTCGCGCTGCTGCTGCTCGGGCGATGGTGGCGGCGGGAAGGCCGACAACGGTGGCGCCGCCGACGTCGCCTGGCACGCTGGATCCGCCACCAGCCGCCGCGCGAGCGGCCGGGCCGCGATGAACTCCGCGCACTGCAGATGGCGCTGCCGGGCGGCCGCGCCACCTGCCGGCTGCTGAGCATCGGCGATGTGCAGGCCGTGCCCTCCTCGCTGCTGGCCACGCCCGCTGGCGGGGCCCTGCCCTCCCACTTCTGGGAGGCACGCCAGGCCGGCGGCATCCTGCTGCTCGGCCTCACGCTGCCGGCCGACGCAGGCCTGGATGGGGGCGCGCGCCGCCTCGGCCTGTGGCCCCATGCCCTGCGCACCCTGGCTCATCGGCATCCCGCACAGCCCCTGCATGGCCTGGTGCTGTGCATCGCCGCCGCGGACCTGCTGCACGACGGCACCGGGCGCACCCAGCGCCTGGCCCGCCTCAGCCATCTCGCGCACCAGGCCTGCGGCGCGCTGGGCCTCGCCCTGCCCGTGCACCTGGTCGTCACGCAGATGCAGGCACTGCCCGGCTATGCCAGCTTCGAGGCGCTGCTGCCGGCCGAGGCCTTCCGGCAGCCCTGGGGCATGCGCCACCCCGGCACCGGCCGCGGCGCGCGGCCCGAGGACCTGCTCGCACCGGTGTTCGAGCCCCTCATGGATCGCCTGCATGCCCTGCGCCTGGGCATGCTGCTCGATGCGCCACCCATGCCGATGCGGCGCGACATGCACGAGTTCGTCGAGCAGGTCCGCAGCCTGCGTGCCGGCCTGTGCCAGTGGCTGGACATGCTGACCGACGGACCGCCGCCCTCGCCGCTGCCGCAGTGGCAGGGCCTGTTCTTCACGGCATCGCGGCCCGACGCGGCGTTCACGGCCGGCCTGCTGGGCCGGATGGCCCGCCTGCACGAGCCGCCGACGTCCATCCGCTGAACTTGCAGCGGCGCCCGCACTCCCCTTCAGGGGGCCGAGGGCTCGATGCGGATCTGCCGCGCGCCGAAGGTCACGTCGAGCTTCACCGGCTTGCCCGGCTCCACCGGCCGCACCTCGCGCCAGCGGGCCCGCTCCAGGTCGCGGTAGGCAGCCATGAAGGCGAGCGCCTTGGCATCGGCCGGCAGCGTCATCTCGATGCGGCGGCTGTCGCCGGGGCGCAGCAGCAGCTCTTCCTTCTGCACCAGGTCGCCACCCAGCGTGGCCTGGTCCTTGTCGAAGAGCGTGAAGAAGTCGGCCGCATCGAAGGACTGCGAGGCCTTCAGCGCATACACCCGCACGGTCACCGGCGAAGCCCGGCCGCGAGCATCGGGGTTGGCATCGGCACCGCCCTTGAGGTTCAGCACCACCGGCGTGACGATGGGCTTGGGCGGCGGGGGCGGCGGCGCCGCACAGCCGGCCAGCAGCAGCGGGCCGAGCACCGCGGTGGCAAGAAGACCACGCCCCAGCGAGCGCCGCGCAAGGCGGCCATAGGACGAACGTTGGGGGGATGGCGCCTGCATGCTATTTCCTTCGTTGCATTGACCCTGGGGTGGGCATCTTCGATTATCCCCAGCACTTTTTGACAGGCAACATGCTGACCCCGGACATCGTCGACGCACTGCTGGAGCCCATCGGCGAGGCATCGCCCTGCGGCGACGACCTCGAGTACGACCCCGACTTCATCGCGCTGGAGACCTCGGCCCAGGGCAAACCCGAGCAGCAGTTCGGCGACACCATCATCCCCGCCGTCGAGCCCGAATGGCCACAGGTGGCCGAGGCGGCGCAGGCCCTGCTGCGCCGGACCAAGGACGTGCGCGTGGCCATGCACCTGCTGCGTGCCAGCACCCGGCTGCAGGGCCTGGAGGGCTTCCTGGCCGGCATGCGCCTGCTTGCCGGCCTGCTCGACAGCCAGTGGGACCACATCCATCCGATGCTGGATGCGGATGACGACAACGATCCCACCATGCGCCTGAATGCGCTCGCGCCGCTGGCCGACGATGCATTGGTGGTGCGCGACGTGTACGACGCCTGGGTGGGCACGGCGCGCAGTGTGGGTCGCATCCGGGTGCGCGACATTGCGATCGGGCGCGGCCTGCTGGAGCCTGCCAGCGGCGACGCGGGCTATTCCGCCCCGCAGGTGCAGGGCGGGCTCGAAGAGATCGTCCAGTCGCAGCCCGAGGTGGCAGAACGGCTGGCCGGCATCGCGCCCGCCGTCAACGGGTTGCGCCAGGTGCTCAACGACCGCAGCGGCCTCGGCGAGGCCGTGGACATGTCGCGCCTGCGCGCCGTCGGCCACATGCTGGCCCAGACCGCACAGAACCTGGCCCCCGACGCCGCCGAGGCCGCCGAGGGCGATGCCGCCGCTGGCGAGGCCCACCCAGGCGCGGAGGCCGGCGAAGGCGGTGGCCGCGGCACCGCGCCCGCCCCCATCCGCGGCGAGATCCAGTCGCGCGCCGATGCCCTGCTGATGCTCGACAAGGTCATCGCCTACCTGCAGCGCACCGAGCCCGGCAACCCCGCGCCGCTGCTCATCGAGC
The DNA here is from genome assembly GCF_003350475.1 of Pseudacidovorax intermedius. GTDB lineage: Bacteria > Pseudomonadota > Gammaproteobacteria > Burkholderiales > Burkholderiaceae_C > Xenophilus > Xenophilus intermedius. The sequence goes on along the minus strand of NZ_QQAV01000001.1, from coordinate 1,413,951 downwards.
GCGCCAAGAAGCTCATCGGCGTGAGCTTCCTGGACATCATCGCCAACCTGGCGCCCGACGCCATGAGCACGATCGAGCACGTGACCGGCGCACGTGCCCCGAGCGACGACGACTGAGTCGCCGCCGGCCCCGCCACACGCTTCACCCCCCACTCCTTCAAGGAGCTTCCGCATGTCTTCCAAGAGCAGTCAGAAATTCATTGCCCGCAACCGCGCGCCGCGCGTGCAGATCGAGTACGACGTCGAGTTGTACGGCGCCGAGAAGAAGGTGCAGCTGCCCTTCGTGATGGGCGTGCTGGCCGACCTGTCGGGCAAGCCCGCCGACCCGCTGGCGCCGGTGGCCGAGCGCAAGTTCCTGGAGTTCGACGTCGACAACTTCGACGCCCGCATGAAGGCCATGAAGCCGCGCACCGCCTTCGCGGTCGAGAACACGCTCACCGGCGAGGGCGAACTCAAGGTGGAGCTGACCTTCGAGAACATGGACGACTTCTCGCCCGGCGCCATCGCGCGCAAGGTCGACTCGCTCAACAAGCTGCTCGAAGCGCGCAACCAGCTGTCCAACCTGGTGACCTACATGGACGGCAAGGGCGGCGCCGAGGAACTGCTGGCCAAGGTGCTGGAAGACCCGGCCCTGCTGCAGTCGCTGGCCGCCGCCAAGAAGCCGGCCGAAGACAGCGCCGCCTGACACCCACCCGTCCCGGATCGAGGAGAACCCCATGGCAGAAGCACTTCAGCAGAATGCGCTGAAAGAGGTCGAGTACGCCGGCAGCGATTTCGCATCGCTGCTGCAGAAGGAATTCAAGCCCCGCAGCGACGAGGCCAAGAGCGCGGTCGAGACCGCCGTGCTCACGCTGGCGCAGCAGGCGCTGTCGAACACGGCGCTGATAGGCAAGGACGTCACGCAGTCGATCCAGGCCATGATCGCCGCCATCGACGCCAAGCTGACCGAGCAGATCAACAAGATCATCCACCACCCCGACTACCAGAAGCTCGAGAGTGCATGGCGCGGCCTGCACTACATGGTCAACAACACCGAGACCGACGAGAACCTGAAGATCCGCGTGATGGACGTCTCCAAGCAGGAGCTGGCCAAGACGCTGAAGAAGTTCAAGGGCGCGGCCTGGGACCAGAGCCCGATGTTCAAGAAGGTCTACGAAGAAGAGTACGGCCAGTTCGGCGGCGAGCCCTTCGGCGCCATCGTGGGCGACTACCACTTCGACCACACGCCGCCCGACGTCGAGCTGCTGGGCGAGATGGCCAAGATCGCGGCCGCCGCGCATGCGCCCTTCATCACCGGTGCCAACCCCAGCCTGATGCAGATGGGCAGCTGGCAGGAGCTGGCCAACCCGCGCGACCTGACCAAGATCTTCAGCACGCCCGAGTACGCCGGCTGGCGCACGCTGCGCGAATCGGACGACTCGCGCTACCTGGGCCTGTGCATGCCGCGCTTCCTGGCGCGCACGCCCTACGGTGCCAACAGCAACCCGGTCGAGGAGTTCGACTTCGAGGAAGACACGGCCGGCGCCGACCACAACAAGTACGCCTGGGCCAACGCCGCCTATGCGATGGCCACCAACATCAACCGCTCGTACAAGGAATACGGCTGGGGCTCGCGCATCCGCGGCATCGAGTCGGGCGGCGCGGTGGAGAACCTGCCGCTGCACACCTTCCCGAGCGACGACGGCGGCGTGGACCAGAAGTGCCCCACCGAGATCGCCATCAGCGACCGCCGCGAGGCCGAGCTGTCCAAGGCCGGCCTGCTGTCGATGATCCACCGCAAGAACTCGGACTTCGCGGCCTTCATCGGCGCGCAGTCGCTGCACAAGCCGGCCGAGTACGACGACCCGGACGCCTCGGCCAACGCCAACCTGGCGGCCCGCCTGCCCTACCTGTTCGCCTGCAACCGTTTCGCGCACTACCTCAAGTGCATCGTGCGCGACAAGATCGGCGGCTTCCGCGAGAAGGCCGACATGGAGCGCTGGCTGAACAAGTGGATCACCAACTATGTCGACGGCGACCCGACCACCTCCTCCGAAGAGACCAAGGCCCGCAAGCCGCTGGCCGCGGCGGAAGTGATCGTGGAAGAGGTCGAGGGCAATCCCGGCTACTACACGTCCAAGTTCTTCCTGCGCCCGCACTACCAGCTCGAAGGCCTGACGGTGTCGTTGCGGCTGGTGTCGAAGCTTCCCTCGGCCAAGGGCGGCGCCTGAGCCAGCCCGCGGTGCGCCATCTTTTTTGAAAAGACGCACCGCCCCTCGTTCTCCAGACAGCTTTCCCGCGGTTGTGCAGGAAGGCCCCCATCACACCCACCCCAACTGAAAGGTGCACATCATGGCAGTAGACATGTTCCTCAAGATCGAAGGCGAACCCGTCAAGGGCGAATCGAGGGACGCCAACCACAAGGAGGAGATCGACATCCTGGCCTGGAGCTGGGGCATGTCCCAGTCGGGCACCATGCACCAGGGCGGTGGCGGCGGTGCGGGCAAGGTCAACATGCAGGACATCAGCATCACCAAGTACGTGGACTCCGCCTCGCACGCCCTGATCCTGGCCTGCTGCAAGGGCACGCACTACGACAAGATGACGCTGGTGGTGCGCAAGGCCGGCGACAACCCGCTGGAATACATCAAGATCACGATGGAAGAAGTGATCATCGCCAGCGTCTCCACCGGCGGCAGCGGCGGCGAGGACCGCCTGACCGAGAACGTCTCCCTGAACTTCGCCAAGGTGAAGTTCGAGTACGACCCGCAGACGCAGAAGGGCGGCGGCAAGGGTGTCAAGACCGCCGGCTGGAACATCGCCGAGAACAAGGCCTTCGGCTGAGCCCCGCGCGGCGACCGCCTCAAAAAGAACGCCGGCAGATGCCGGCGTTCTTTTTGGCCCCTCGCGCCTGGGCAGCGCGGCACGGCGACCGGCGCAGGCGCGCGGCACGGCCGCTCAGGCCGGCATCAGCCGCGTGGCGTCGTCATGCCCGTCGGGCATCACCCACAAGGCGATGGCGGTGTAGTTGTCCTGACCGGGCTTGCCGCGCCCGACGATCTGGGCGTCGATCTGGTCCACCCATTGCCGCGGCGTGCGCGAGGCATGCAGGCAGGCGGCCAGGCCTTCGTCGCCCACCACCTCCCACACGCCGTCCGAGCACAGCAGCAGCGCATCGCCGGGCTCCAGGCGCATCCGGTCCGAGATGTCCACCTGGGGCGGCTCGGTGGCGGAGCCCAGCGCCGACAGCAGCACGTTGCGCTGCGGATGCAGGCGCGCGCCCTCGTCGTCGAGCATGCCGCCGGCCACCATCTGCTGCACCAGGCTGTGGTCCACGGTGCGCGCCACGACGGCGCCGCCACGGAACAGGTAGGCCCGGCTGTCGCCGCTGTGGGCCCACACCATGGCATGTTCCTCCAGGTCGATGGCCGCCATCACCAGCGTCGTGCGCATGGCGGCGAGCTTGCCGCCCTCGGCCTGGCGCGCGACGATGGCCTGGTTGGCCTGCGCGACGAGCTGGCGCAGCAGGCCCGGCGCCAGGCCGGGCTCGAGCGCAAAGCCTGCCAGCAGACTGGCCCGGGCCGTCGCCGCGGCCACGTCGCCCCCGCCATGGCCGCCCGCACCATCGGCCACCAGGCACAGCACATGGCGATCGTCGTACCAGTGGCCGTAGACGTCCTCGTTGTAGTCACGCCCGCCCTGGCGGGTCAGGGTGACGATCTCAATTTCCACGCGCGCTCCTCGTCGCAGTTGTCATCGTTGGGGCCTCCTGCCTCTCGGTGTCTCAGGTCGTGCCGCTGCCGGGCGGCTGCTTCAGCCGGGCCATCTGCGCTTCGTAGGCCTCCAGGAAGGCCTTGCCGAAGAGGCTGTGGAAGTCGTCCTCGGCCTCGGTGGCGATGGCGCCGTACAGCGCGGTGAACTGGTCCCACAGCTTGGCCTTGCGGTTGGCCGCGAACAGGCTGTCCAGCGCCGATCGCGCGGCGATCTTCTTCTCCAGTTCCTCGGGGCCGAAGCGGGCGATGAGCGCGGCCAGCGCCGCGCGCAGGCCGACCATGACGCCGAACTGATGCGCGCGCAGGTCGTCGTAGGCATCGCGCATGGCGGCCTCGGCGGGCATGAAGCCGCGCAGCTGCGGGCCCAGCAGATGGCCGAGGGCGACCTCGACAGTGGGCGAGAACTTGAGGGGGTTGTTGGCCTGCGCCGCGATCATCGTGACCTCGGCACGCACCTCTCGCTTGAGCTCCTGGCGCGTCAGCAGCAGCTGCAGCGTGCCTTCGGTGGCGCTGCGCAGCATGACGCCGATGCGCTCCATCAGCGCGGGCGTGAGCTGCGCGGGCGGCTGGTGCATGCCCCCCAGGCCCCGCAGGAAGGCCGCCAGCAGTTCGCCCGAGTCTGTGCCGGTGCCGGTGCCTGCGTCGAAGGCGCCGGCCGTCGGCATGGCAGGCGACGGCAGCACCCCCATGGCAGGCACCGGCGCGGCCGGCATCGCAGGCGCAGGCGCGGGCTGCGGCATGGCGACCGGGGCGGGCGCAGCGACCGCCGGCGCCACCGCCGCGGCCGGCGCAGGCGCTGGGGCAGGCGCCAGCAGATCGTCGAAGCCGCCGCCAGCGGCCGCCGACGGACCGAAAGGCTCGTCGCCCAGCAGGTCCGCAAAGGGATCGGGCACTGCCGCCGATGCACCCGCGACGGGCAGTGTCGGCGCCGCCGCTCCCGGCGCAGGCGGCGACGGCGCGGCCACCGGCGCGGGCGGCCGCGGCACCGAGGCGCGACCGATGCGGATCGGCTCGCCGGCCGTGTCGTCGAAGGTGGCGCCACCGTCGGCCGGGCGCGCGGCAGGCGCGGGCGCGCTCGCCCGCGGCGGCGTGAAGCCGAACTGCCCGATGGGCGCGTGGTCGCTGCGTGGCGCCTGGCTTGCCGCGGGTCGCTGCTGCAGGGCCGCCAGGGGGTCGGACGCGGCTGCGGCGGTGTTGGGCTGCAAAAGCGGATCGGCCAATGGGGACAGGGCCAGCGGATCGGCGCCCGCCGGTGCGGGACCGAGGCCGAACAGATCGTCGATGCGCTGCGCGTTGGCCGTGGGATTGGAGGCCGCGGGCAGGCCCAGGTCCGAGAAGTCGTCGAGCGGCGCCGACGCGGCCGGCAGGCCGCCCAGCAGACCGCCGAAGGGATCGCCGGCCGATGCGGGGGCCGCACGGGGCGCCGCGCCCAGTGGATCGGCGAAGGCTGCTGGCAGCTCGCGCCCTCCCGCGGCCGAGGGCGCAGGCGCCGCCGGCGGACGGGCCGGCGCTGCAGCCGGCGCAAGCCCCGCCAGCAGATCGGCAAAGGGATCGTCGTCGGGCAAGGCCGGCTTCGGTGCCGCCGGCGCACCGAAGTCGGTGGGCAGGTCCATCGCCGCGGCCTTCGGCGACGGGGCCGCCGCCAGCTGCTGCACGGCGAGTTCGAAGCTGCCGATCACCAGCCGCTCGCCCCCCACGAGCGCGGCCTCGTTGCCCGCACCCAGCGGCACGCCGTTGCACTGCATCGGATTGCTGCCACGGTCCACGATCACGTACTGGTCGCCGCGGCACAGCACCTGCGCATGCACGCGCGAGACGGTGCGGTCCGGGTCGTCCAGCACCAGCGTGTTGGTGTCCGCGCGGCCGATGGTGCCGCCCTGGGGGCCGAAGCGGGCGGCCATGGGCCGCCCCATCGGAGCGCCTTGACGGCCGACGACGACGATTTCGATCATGAATGGGGCTCCCGCTGCGCGCGAAGGCGGCGAGGCCGCCGCTCGCCGATGTGCGGGCCAGTATTCATAGGGCCCGACGCCTTGGCAATCTCGCCGGAAGAGGTATGCCGTCGCCCGTGCGCAGGGCTTTGGAAAACGCACCGCCCGGATCGTCTAATCGGCGCATGCCGCCGTTGCTTTCAAGGAGTCGAACCATGGGCCTCCTGACCCTCCTGTCCGCCTTGCTCGGCGCCTGCCAGGGCCGCGGCGGCGACCGTGAGCAACCCGGCGACACGCCGAACCCCGTGCTGGCCGACCTGCTGCAGAAGGCCATCGACGCCGAGATCGGCCGCATGAACCCCGTGTGGGCGCCCGGCCTGCTGCCCCAGGCCCCGCAGCAGGCCCGCGCCTGGCTCGGCGAGATCGACGAAGTGGTGGCGCGCTGCCGCTACGGCCCCGGCAACCGCACCAAGAGCAACCTGCTCGAGTACGACGTGCGGCTGCGCTCCGGCGAACAGATCCAGGACGTGTACAGCGGGCTGCGGTGCCTCTACGGCACGGCCCCGCCACTGGTGATGCGCGTGCGCTTCGAGACGGGCCAGGTGCGCGAGGTGCTGACCGATGGGCGCGAGCGCGAGGCATCGACGACGGCGGCGTCCAACGAGCTGCGGCAGTTCGCCCACAGCGTGGTGCGCCTCGACTGGGACCGGCGCGAGTCGCTGTACTTCCCGCCGGCCAAGACGCCGCAGGACATCGCGCGCGAGTGGACGCCGCCGCCGCCGCGCTGAGGCTCTCAGGGCGCGAGCAGCAGCACCACCGGCTGGCTCGGCACCACGCGCACGCCCGGGCAGTTGGTGCTGTTCTGCAGCGACATGCTGGTCAGCCGGGAGGCCGGCATGCCTTGCAGCAGCACGGTGAACGCGCCGGTGAGGTGCCGGCTCGGCCCCATCACCGTGCCCGAGGCCACGCCCAGCAGCACGCCCGCGTTGTCGCCATTGGTCATGGGAATGGTGGTGCCCAGGTTGTGCGCCGGCCCGCCCATGATGAGGATGGTCGGGCAGTTGGGGATGGCCATCGGCCCCATGGCGATGTTGGGATACGGCACCGGGATCGGCGAGGGCACCGCCGGTGTGAGGCAGACGTCGGGGAAGCCCATGTCGGTTCCCATGACCTGGCAGTTGGCGAACATGCGGCGCTCCTCGATGGGGATGAAAGGCGTCAGCCGAAGTGGATCTGCGCGCCCCGCGCCTTCACCAGCTTCTCGCCATTGACCAGCGCGTGCTCGCCCGACAGCCGCAGGGTCTGCTCGGCCTCGCAGTTCAGGTGGGTGGCATGCACCTGGTCCAGTCCCTCGGTGCGGCGCAGATAGTGGCGGCTGTGATGCTGCACACGCTCCATCACCGTCGACAGCACCGAGCCCACCAGCTTGAGCACGCCGGCGCTCACGCGCAGTTGGCGTCCGACCACGTCGGCACCGTCCACCGCCACCTGGGCCTGCGGCGCGGTGATGGCCAGGCTGCGGCCGGCGCGCAGGTCCAGCGCTTCGGCCTGCAACGACAGCGTGCCGCCCTCCGCCTGCAGCAGGGCGTCCCCGGGCAGGCTGAGCAGATGGGGCGCGTCCGATTCGTCGCGCTGCAGCACGTTCATGACCCACCACTGCGCGGGCGCCACGCGCAGGCAGGCCACCGTGTCGCCGGACCGCGGCGCCAGCAGGCAGCCCACCGCGCGCCGGGCCTGGGCCTGCAGGCCACCACTGACCACCGCCAGCCCTTCGGCACCGGATGCCGTGACCACGCCCACGCACCATTCGGCATCGATGGCCTTGGCCGCGCGAGAGGCCGTCGCGGCGGAGGGGCTGGGGGAAGAGGGACGCGCTGCCGCGCGGGGGCTCGGGGACATGGGGTTGCTCCTGGGATTCAGCCCGCGACGGGCTGCCATTGTTCGGCCTGGGCCAGATCGGGATCGGTCTCGAGCGCGCGTGCACGGTCGCTCATCTGCGCGCCCTCGGTGCGGGCACCATGCAGCACCGTGCGCATCAGGCCCGCGCCACGCAGGTCGGCCTGGGTCAGGTCCGCATGACGCAGGTCGGCATGGGCCAGCTCGGCGCCCCGCAGGTCGGCACCGGCGAGCGCGGCGCCGGCCAGGTGCACCTGGAACAGGTCGGCGCCGGCAAAGCAGGCGCCCGGCAGCTGCGCGCCGGTGAACAGTGCCTGTCGCAGCTGCGCCTCGCGGAAATCCACCTGGCTGCCTTCGGCCTGGCAGAAGAGCGCATGGCTGCCCCGCACGCGCGCGAAGCGGGTCTGGTCCAGCCTGGCCTGCTGGAAGTTGCATCCGGCGATCAGGGCTTCGCTGAAGTCCGCGCCACGCAGATCGGCCTGCAGGAACTGGCAGCCCTGCAGCGCCAGTCCGCTGAAGTCCATGCCGGCCAGCACCGCCCCGACGAAGGCCACGCGCTCCAGGCGGGCGCCGCGCCAGCTCATGTGCTGCATGCCGCACTGGTAGAGCGTCGTCTGGCGCCACACCGCCTCTTCGGCGGCCACGTCCAGCAGACTGGTCTCGCTGAAGGTGGCGGCGTCCAGGTCGGCCCCGCGCAGCACCGCGTGGTCCAGGCGCGTCTTGCTCACCAGGGCCATCGACAGCTGGGCCTGGCCCAGCTGGGCATGCGGGGCCTGGCACTCGGTGAGCACCGCGCCGTGCAGCATCGCGGACCGCAGGTCCGCATGGTCCATCCGGCAGCGGTTGAACACCGCCTTGCGCAGCAGCGCGCCCGCCATCAGCACGCCGCGCAGGTCGCACTGGTCGAAGACGCATTCGCGCAGGTCTGCCTCGCGCAGGTCGGCCTCGCCGAACTGGCACCGGCTGAAGATGCCGCCCCCCAGGTCGGCCCGGCCGTAGGCGCCCTTGCGCAGATCCAGTGCCTCGATCAGTTCGCCGACGGCCACGGCCGCGGACAGGGTGTGCAGGGACAGTGTCACAGCGGCCGCCCCCCATTCCGCGTCCGCCGAGGCGGCTGCGTGCGGCCCCGGCTCGGCCAGGTGCAGTGGCAAAGGAAGGCGCACCGGGTCATGCCGCCTCCTGCTGTTGCGGCGTCAGCCGCGGCCAGGTGCGTGCACGGGTGAGCAGTGCGCCCTCCAGCCGCACGTCGCCGTCGAGCCGCACGCGCGACAGGTCGGCGGCAAAGAGGTTGCTGCGGCGCAGATCGGCACCGCGCAGGTCGGCATGCTGGAGCACGGCGTCCTTGAGGTTGATGCCGGCCATCTGCGCACCCCGCAGCCGCGTGCGCCGCAGCAGGGCGCCCTGCGCGCTCGCCAGGCGCAGGTCGGCACCGGTGCAGTCGGCCTCGCACAGGAAGGCCCCGTCCAGCCGCGACTGCGCGAAGCGCGCGCCCGCCAGGCCCATGCTGCCCAGGTTGGCACCGACCAGCCGCGCCTGGCTGAAATCGGCGCCGGCGGCATCGCATTGCTGTGCGAAGACCGCGCCATCGAGCAGTGCGCCGCCCAGGCGGGCCCCGGCCAGCCGGCACCCCATGAAGGTGGCCTGCGACAGGCGGGCGCCCCGCAGGTCCACGCCATCGAGCGCGCATTCGATGAAGGTCGCGGCCGTGAGGTCGGCCTCGGCCAGCACCAGGCCCTGGAGGTCGAGCTTGTGGAAGGTCTGGCCCGGCGCCACCGCACCGGTCCAGTCCACCCGGCCCCACTGGCTCTCGAACAGCATCGCACCCGTCAGGGTGGCGCGCCGCCACTGCGTGTCGCCGAACCCGCAGTGCATCAGCGTGGCCTGCTCGAGCTGGGCCTCGTCGAAGACCGCGCCGGACAGCCGCGCCCGGCCCAGGTTGGCGCCCATCAGCCGGGTGCCGACGGCGACCACGCCCCGCAGGTCCGCATGCGCCAGCACGGCGGCCGTGAAGTCGGCGCCGGAGATGTTGGCCTGCGAGAGGTTGGCACTCTCCAGCCAGGCGCCGGAGAAGTCGCAGCCACGCAGGTCCAGGCCCGACAGGTCGGCGCCCGTCAGGTCCATCCGCGCGAACTGACGCAGGCCGACCGCCACGGCGCGCTCGATCTCGGCGCGCAGCGCGCGGGCGGGCGCAGGCGCCATGGGCGCGGCAGGCAGCTGGGCATGGGCCGACTGCAGGTAGCCCATGCGCTCGGCCGCCTCCTGCCGGACCAGGCCGGCGTGCATGCCTGGCCGGTCGAAGGCCCGGCCCTGGGCCAGCGCCGCCATCTCGGCCAGGCGCTCCTCGGCATTGAAGCGCGGCGGCCCACGATGCGCCAGCGCGGGCAAGTCCAGCTTCTGGCGGGCGGCCATCTCCAGCGCCTTCTCGGCCTGCGTCAACACGTCGTCGAGCATGGCCCAGTGCTGACGCTGCGCCTCCTTCTGCTGACGCTCCAGGTAGGCCACCAGTTCGGCCGGCCGCGTCGGCGCACGGTCCACCGGCGGCATCCGCAACCCCAGCGCGTCCGGATCCCTGCCGAGGGCGCGGGCCTGCGCCCTCGCCAGGGTGACTTCGGACTCCGCGCGGCGGCGCTGGGCTTCGGCCTGCAGCTGGTCGCCCGCGAAGGCCTGCTTGCGCAGTTCGGCGTCGGGGTCCAGGTCGTCCAGGCCCTCGGGCAACAGGTCCGCGTCGTTGAGCGCCTGCAGGGCCCCCATGGCCGGGTCGGCCCGCTTGTCCAGCACGGCGGCATAGTGGGCATCGTCCCGCGGTGCGCCGACGCGCTCCACGGCACCCAGCAGACAGCGGATGTCGCTGCCATCGTCGGTGGCGATCTCGGCCAGTCCCTGGAACAGGGCGATGGCCCGCTCCGCGTGCGGAAAGAACCACAGCGTGGTCAGCCGCAGCGGCACCTCGCGCAGCCGGGTCTCGCCGCCCGCCAGTGCGTAGTCGGCGAAGACGCGCGCCCGCAGCCCGGGCAGCCGGCCTTCCACGCGGGGCCGGGTGGGATGCAGGTGGTCGAAGGCGAAGGCCTCGTCGCCACGCAGCGGCTGCTCGAACCACTGGTCCGGCGGCGCCATGTTGAAGTGGCGCCAGTCCAGGTCGGGCGCGAAGCCGGGTGCATGCTCGCGCAGGTAGGTCTCGTCGTAGGTGCCGCGGTGCGCGGCGCGCCACGGGTGCAGGGGTTCGAGCGCGCCGAAGCCGGCGGGCGGCACGGCCTGGTCGGGCTGCTGCAGCCGCGCCGCGGGCGACTCGATGTTGGGCAGCCAGTGCACGCCGTCCACGGCCGTGCGGCCCCGGCCCGCAGGGTTGAGCGCGAAGTCGGCGCCGCCGTAGGCATGGGCCCAGTCCAGCGGCAGGGACTCGAAGGGCTGCGGGGCGCTGGGCCGATCGCCGTGCCAGTGCCGCTCGCCGAAGACCAGCAGCGTCTTCTGCAGCGGGCCCACCTGCGCCCGCACCGCGCAGGCGCCAGGGCGCGCGGGATCGGCATGGGCGCGGCCGTGCACCAGGAACTCGGGGGTGAGCTTGGCGATGCCCTCGTCGATCAGGGGCACGGCCATCTCCTCGGCCAGGAAGCTCCACATCGACTGCTCGCCCCACAGGGTGCCGCCTTCGGCCTGGGCAAAGGGAATGTGCAGGCTGGCCGTGATGCACAGGCCAAAGCGGCGGCGGTATTCGATGGGGCGCGTGGCGAGCCCCAGCGACATGGGCTTGTGGACCTGCATCGGTGCTCACTGCCCCCCGGGCGGCTGATAGGGCTTGGGCATCTCGGGCATGGCCGGCAAGTCGGGCATGGGCGGCACGCCCGGCTTGGCCGGGCCGTCCAGGCCTGCACTGGCGGGGCCGGCCTCCTCGGCGCCGGTCACCGTGTCCCACACGGTCTTGGCCATGCCCACGTCGGAGTTGACGCTCTCGCCCGCCACGACCACGGCCAGCGCACCGGGATTGACGGCGGCTGCGCCGCCTTCGACCGCGCGCAACCGGGCCGTCGTCGCCATGCGGTCCAGGCGGCCGGACAGATCGGTGAGGCCCTGGGCCTTCGCCTCCTTGGCGGCGTCCTCCAGCGCCTTGGCCGCATCCACGTACTGCTTGATCGTGGCGGCCACATCGAACGCACCGCGGATGACCGCGCCAACCCCCATCACGGCCGCCACGATGGCGCCGGCCTGCGACGCGGCCGCGGCGGCTGCCGCGCTCGGCGCGCCCGCCTGCAGGATCTTCATGGGGGAGATGTCCACCCACAGGGCCTCGGTGGTGAGGTTGGGCCCGGCGCTGTTCGCGAGCTTCACCGCGAGCACGTTCTCCATCTGGATGCCCGCGAAGTTCGAGATGCTCATCGCCAGCGCGTTCTCCATGCTCATGCCCATGAAGGTGGAGCGCGCGATGCCGATGTTGGCCTCGCTGTTGGTGCCGATGTAGCCGCTGGAGTTGGCGCCCAGCACCGTGGTGTTGGAGCCCACCGAGGTCGCGTCGATGTTGGCCACCGCCATCGTCGTCACGTTCGAGTTGCTGACGATCTTGACCTCGTTGGCCATGATGGCGTGCTTGCCATTGGTCACGTCGTTGTGGTCGCCGCCGGACTGGATCTTGGTGTTGCCGTTGGTGATGAAGGCCGTGTCCGAGCCCACCGACACCGTGTGGAAGCCGGCAATGCCCACGTCCATGTTGGCGCCGATGGCCGTCTTCTGGAAGCCGCCGATGGCCACGTCCTGGTTGGCCGTGACGATCAGGCCCTGCATGCCCTTGACCGAGGTCTTCTGGCCGGCGTGGTAGATGTTCTCCTGGAAGCCCGCCACCTGCGTGAGCTGCCCGCCGCCGCCGATGGTGTTGACCTGGCGCTGGCCGACGGTGTTCTCCTGCTTCTCGACCACCACCGTGGTCTCGTTGCGGCCGACCTTCGACGTGCGGTCGCGGTCCACCGTCTCGCTCTGGTCGCGGCCCACGCTCACCGAGTCGTCCACCTCCACCGAGGTCGACATGTTGCGCTCGGCATGGATGTTGACCAGCTCGGCGCCCTTCTTGTCCTCGAACATGATCTCGTTGTAGTTCGAGGGGCCGCCGCCGGGCGTGGAGCGCGTCTTGAAGCCGCTCTGCGTGGCGCTGGGATAGGGAATGGGCTGGTCGTCGTTGTAGACGCGGCCCATGATCAGCGGCCGGTCCGGGTCGCCATTGAGGAAGTCGACCACCACCTCCTGCCCGATGCGCGGCGCGAAGTAGCCGCCCCAGCCCTTGCCGGCCCAGGGTTGCGACACGCGGATCCAGCAGGTGGACTTCTCGTTGCTCTCGTCGTAGCGGTCCCAGTGGAAGTGCACCTTGACGCGGCCGAAGGCGTCCACGTCGTGCTCCTTGCCCTGCGCGCCCACCACGATGGCCGACTGCGGCCCGGGCATGCGCACGCGCGGCGTGAGCCGCGGCGGCTTGAAGGTGGTCTCCGCCGGCAGCGCCGTGAGCAGGAACAGGCCCGCCCCGCGCCGCCCGGTGTGCAGCAGCGGCTCCTCCGCCACCAGCCGGCCCAGTGCGTCCAGCACCTGGGCGTTGACGGCGTCGTCGGCCAGCAGCGCCGCCAACAGGCGCCCGGCCGCTCCGTCGCGCGGCGGCGCGTCCATGCCCTCGTAGCCGGGATGCATCAGCACCAGCGTGCAGCCGGCGATCAGGTAGGCGCCATCGCGGGTGCCGTCCGGGTCGCCGCTGAAGTCGAAGCAGCGGCCCACGGCCACGTCGGGCCAGGCCGTCAGCGCCCAGTGCTGCCGCCGCTCGGACACCATCTGGTCGATGCGTGCACCCAGCTTGAGGTTGAGCGCGCCGTTCTCGAAGTAGCCGCCCGGAAACTCGAACACCTCCAGATCGCTCAACTCGTGCTCGCCGGAGGCGTCGGCGTCCGACTTGAGCACCGTGCGGATCTTCTTGAAGTCGCTGTCGCGCGAGGCATAGCGGCCACTGCCCAGCGACTGCGCATCGCACCAACGCAGGATCTCGTCGAAGCGCTCCTCGCCGCCGCCCGTGGCCATGGGCAGCTCGTGCACCACCGGCAGCTTGTCGTGGGCGGTGCCGGCGCCGTCGGCCAGCAGCATGGTGCCCGGCGCGTCGTGCGCGTCGAACCAGTAGTAGATGCCCTCGTCCTCCAGCAGGCGCGAGATGAAGTCGTAGTCGCTCTCCTCGAACTGCACGCAGTAGGTGCGCGGCTTGTGCTCGCCGACCACGCCGCTGGGCTTGGTCTTCTTGAAGCGCTTGATGGCGCTGTCCTCGAAGGTGGCGTCCATCACCTCCAGCACGCTGCGGTCCTGGTGGATGCGGGCGTTGATGCGCTTGGTCAGCAGCCAGAACCAGGAGCGCAGGGTGATGCGGTACTCGAAGTAGCGCCCCACCGCGCCCAGGCGCGCGAAGCGCACCGCATGCCCCTGGCAATGCCGCTCGTGCGTGTTGCCCCCCGGGTCCAGGAACTCCACCACCACGTCGAAGGCATGGCCCAGCACGTCGCGCGCGTCCAGGTCGTTGGCCTTGGAGAGCACCGACAGCTCATAGGCCGCCGGCCGGCTCAGGCCCTCGTGGCCGACCAGGCCCCAGAACATGAGCTCGCCGTTGACGGGCGAGTCGCTTTCGATGCGGAATTCCTGTGTGGCCATGGTGGCGATGTCGGGTGGGTCAGCGACGGCGGGCGGCCACGAGCCAGCCCTGCACGGGCCGGGCGTTCTCGTTGCGCAGATGCACGGAATCGAAGGCCACAGGCTCCATGCCGGCGGCCTCCAGGTCGGCACGCACCGCTGCGCCGTCGTGGCTGTAGCGGCCGTGGGGGTTGAGGATGAAGCCGTCGGACGGGTCACCGGGCAGCGGCCCGTGCAGGTCCGGGTCGACGGCCTCCAGCGTGAAGATGAGCCAGCCGCCAGGACGCAGCACGGTCTGGGCGGCCTCGAACACGGGCGACAGGCGGCCGAAGTAGCACAGGGTGTCGGCCGAGACGATCACGTCGCGGCTGGCCGCTTCGCTCTGCTGCAGAAAGGCGGTGAGCTCGGCCTTGACCAGACGGTGATAGACCTGCCGCGGCTCGGCCCGGGCCAGCATGCCGGCCGAAAGATCCACGCCTTCAAGCGTGCGCGCGAACGGCGCCAGCAAGGGGCCGCACAGGCCCGTGCCGCAGCCGGCATCGAGGATGTCCAGGGCGGCGCGCGGGGCGCCCACACAGGCCGCCAGTTGCCCGGAGACCAGCGACGGTGCGCGGTAGTGCAGCATCGCAAGCTTGGCATCGAAGCTTCCGGCAAAGCCGTCGAACACCTGCTCCACATAGCCGTCGGCCGCGCGCTCGGGCACCTGCTCGCCGGAGCAGGCCGCCAGATGGTGGGCCGCCTCGGCATTGCCGGGCTCTTCGGCCAGCCACGCGCGGTACACCGCCACGGCTTCCTCCAGCCGGCCCAGGTTGAAATAGGCCATGCCCAGCAGGCGCTTGGTCTTCGCATGATGCGGCGCGCGCACGAGCGCCTCGAAGAACATGGCCAGGGCCTGCTCGGGCTGGCCCATCGCCAGCAGCAGGTTGCCGCAGTTCGCATAGGCATCGGACTGCCCGGGCGCCAGCTCGATCGCACGGCGATAGGCCTGCTGCGCCTCGGGGAAGCGGCCCTGCTCCCGCCTCAGCACGCCCAGGTTGTTGTGGAACGCGGACCGCTCGGGCGCCAGCCGCAGCGCCTCTTCATAGGCCTCGGCCGCCTCGTCCAGGCGGGCCCGCTCCAGCAACACGTTGCCCAGGTTGCTGTGCCAGTCGGCCACCGTCGGGTCTGCGGCGATGGAGCGCCGCATCAGGGCCAGTGCTTCGTCGGAGCGGCCCCGCTGGTGCAGCAGCATGCCGAGGAAGTGCAGGGCATTGGCGTCGCCCTCGCCGCTGCCGGCCAGGGCCCGGTAGATGCGCTCGGCCGCGTCCAGGCGGCCCTCGCGATGCAGGCCGATGGCCAGACGCAGCGCCTGCGCCGGGTCGACCTCCAGGGTCGGCGGTCCCGCCGTGGCCTGTGCCGCGGCGGCGGCGACCGCAGCCTTCACGCGCTGCGGCGGCCGTTGCGCGAAGGCGCCAGGAGTTGCGCGGCGATTCATGGCGTGCGTCGGCGCGTGCTGCTGCGCTGCTCCACGTCGACCCGGTACTGTTCGCCGTCCTCGTTCTCGATCAGCAAGGTGCCGTCCGGCTGCAGGCGCATGCTGCGGAAGAACACCCATTGGACGTCGGCCTCGCGTTGGGGATCGGCGGCCTGGCGATACACCGGCAGCGACCACAGCCGCTTGCCGGATGCTTCGTCGATCGCTTCCAGCACACCGCCGACCTGGGACCAGCCCAGGCTGCGCCCATCGGCCGCCTGTGCATAGCGCACGCCGTTGCGCGACACGGGCGGCACCACCGGCGGCGCGATGCGGTCGCCCTGGCCCGCGGGCGCCACGAGGGCAGCATCCGCCTGGGCCGGCGCCGCAGTCGCCGGCGCGGGTGCTGGCGCAGCGGCGGAGGGCCTGGACGCCGCAGCGCCTTCGGCCGGCCGACGGTCGCCGCAGGCGGCCAGGAGGCTGGCCGCCATCAGGACACCCGTCAGCCCGATGCGTGTCACGGCGCGGCCTTCACCGTACGCGTGTCCACATCCACAAGGAAGGCCTGGCCGTCCTCGTTCTCGATGCGCAGCCGTCCCGCCCCGTCGAAGGCCATGGACTGGAAGTACACCCATTGCACGTCGGCCTCCAGCGCCGGATCGGCCTGGTTGCCATAGACGACGAGCGACCACAGGGCCGCGCCCGTTCGTGCATCGGTGGCCTCGAGCACACCGCACTGCTGCGCATGGCCCAGCGCGCGGCCGTCGGCGGCCTGTGCATAGCGCACACCGTCGCGTTCGACGGGAGGAACCTCGGGAGGACCGATGCGGTCACCGGAAGCTTCGAACATCATGGTTTCACCTCGCTTGTGGGATCGGTGGCGGCGGCGCTCATTCCGAGACCTGCACCTTGGTGTAGTCGCCCTTGGTCATCTCGCCGGCGCAGTCCATGCAGAACATGGCCCAGCTGTCGGCGTTGGCCTGTGCCTTGGCGCCGGTGAAGTTGGGATCGGCCGCATCCGGCTTGAGTCCCTTGGCATGGTGGCGGTAGCGGTGGTCCGCGGTCTTGGCCACGCGGTGGCTCAGCTCGTGCACCACGATGCGCGTCCAGTTCTTCAGGCCCTGGAAGGTGTCGTTCTTTCCGAAGAAGGCCCCCTCGACATAGATCACGTCGATCGCCTCATTGGAGAACACGAAGGCATTGGTGCGCCGGGAAGAGTCGCTGCCGCGGTCCTTCGGCATGTCGGCGATCAGCAGGAAGTTGGAGCGGATGGACGCCGCCATGCCCTTGAGGCCTTCGTTCAGCGTGGCCGCGACCGCCTTGAGGTCCTCGTCCTTGGTGTTGGCATCGGCGAACCAGCGCCGCAGGATCGCCATGTGCTTCTTCTTGTCGGGCGAGGTGCACACCACCATGGCCTTCTGGATCCAGCGCAGGCCGTTCTGCGACGACTGACCCAGGTGCTTGCGGTCCTCGGCGCTGAAGTGCGAGCTCTCGTCATTGACGATATGGCCCAGCGCGTCGTAGTCCTTGCCCTTGAGGGCCTCGGCAGGCCAGTCCTTGTAGGCCTCGGGCAGCGAAAGCACCCACAGCTTGTGGCTGCCCGACTTCTTGACCATCCAGAGATGGCGCAGCATTTCCAGGGCCGCGACGCGCTTGGACACGCCCGCGGGAATGGCCTTGCTGCCCGCCGAAGGCAGGCTGGTCACGCCGGCGGCCGTCATCATGGTGGCCACGGGTTTGACGCTCTTCTTGGCACCGGCCTTGACCCGGCTGCGCAGGCTCTCGCAGGCGGCGTACTTGTCGGTGTTGTAGCCCCGGGCCGTGACGACCGCGCGGGAGTCCGAGATGACACTCACCCAGTCTGTCGAGCTGGGGAAGTCGCCGTCCTTCAGGTTCTCGATCAGTTCG
The DNA here is from genome assembly GCF_003350475.1 of Pseudacidovorax intermedius. GTDB lineage: Bacteria > Pseudomonadota > Gammaproteobacteria > Burkholderiales > Burkholderiaceae_C > Xenophilus > Xenophilus intermedius. Next base: position 1,396,376 of record NZ_QQAV01000001.1, on the reverse strand, counting down.
CCGTGGCGGGTGGTGTAGAGATCATTGACGGTATAGGGCATGGTCGCCTCTCGAACTCCTGGTGTGGTCGGTGGAAGGGCCGGTGTCAGTCGAACCGGTATGCGAAGTTGTTGTTCTCCACCAGCACCCGGACACCGGTGATCGGCTCGCCCGCCAGCATGCGGTTGAGGAACTCGCGGCTGATGTCGGGCAGCATGGTGTTGGTGAGGATGGCGTCGATCATCCGGCCACCCGATTCGCTCTCGGTGCAGCGGCTGACGACCAGCTTGACCACGTCGTCGCCCACCTCGAACGGGATCTTGTAGCGGGCCTCGACGCGCTTCTTGATGCGGCCCAGCTGCAGCCGCACGATGCTGCCCAGCATCTCGTCCGACAGCGGGTAGTAGGGAATGGTCACCAGCCGGCCCAGCAGCGCGGGCGGGAAGACCTTGAGCAGCGGCTCGCGCAGGGCCTTGGCCATCGACTCGGGGTCGGGCATCAGCTCGGGGTCGCGGCACATGCTGGCGATCAGGTCGGTGCCGGCATTGGTGGTGAGCAGGATGAGCGTGTTCTTGAAGTCGATGGTGCGGCCTTCGCCGTCCTCCATGAAGCCCTTGTCGAAGACCTGGAAGAACAGCTCGTGCACGTCGCTGTGCGCCTTCTCCACCTCGTCGAGCAGCACCACGCTGTAGGGCTTGCGGCGCACGGCCTCGGTCAGCACGCCGCCTTCGCCGTAGCCCACGTAGCCGGGCGGCGCGCCCTTGAGCGAGCTGACGGTGTGCGCCTCCTGGTACTCGCTCATGTTGATGACGATGAGGTTCTGCTCGCCGCCGTACAGCGCCTCGGCCAGCGCCAGGGCGGTCTCGGTCTTGCCGACGCCCGAGGTGCCGGCCAGCATGAACACGCCGATGGGCTTGCTGGGGTTGTCCAGGCCGGCACGGCTGGTCTGGATGCGCTTGGCGATCATCTCCATCGCATGGTCCTGGCCGATCACGCGCTGGCCCAGCAGGGTCGGCAGCTTGAGCACGGTGTCGATCTCGTTGCGCTGCATGCGGCCGACGGGGATGCCCGTCCAGTCGCCCACCACGGCGGCCACGGCCTGGTAGTCCACCGTGGGCAGGATCAGTGGCGACTCGCCCTGCAGCGTGGTGAGTTCGGCCTGCACGTCCTTCAGACGCGCCAGCGCGGCCTCGCGGTCCACGCCCTCGGGCTGCTGCGCCTCGGCGGCGGCCTGGGCCTCCAACGTGCTGCCGGTGCCTTCCACGGGCTGCCCGCCGCTGCGCAGCTTGGCGCGCAATGCCAGCAGCTCGTCCACCAGTGCCTTCTCCTGGCCCCAGCGGCCTTCGAGGTCGCCCAGGCGGTCGCGCTCGGCGGCCAGCTCGGCATTGACTGCCTGCTCGCGCTCGGCCACGTCGATGCCGATGGCCTTCTCGCGGCCGATGATCTGCAGCTCGGTCTCCAGCGACTCGATGCGCTTGCGGCTGTCGTCCACCTCGGCCGGCGTGGCATGCAGGCTCACGGCCACGCGGGCGCAGGCGGTGTCCAGCAGGCTCACGCTCTTGTCGGGCAGCTGGCGCGCCGGGATGTAGCGGTGGCTCAGCTTGACGGCGGCTTCCAGCGCCTCGTCCAGGATCTGCACCTGGTGGTGCTTCTCCATGGTGCTGGCCACGCCGCGCATCATCAGGATGGCCTTGCGCTCGTCGGGTTCGTCGACCTGCACGTTCTGGAAGCGGCGGGTCAGCGCCGGGTCCTTCTCGATGTACTTCTTGTACTCGGCCCAGGTGGTGGCGCCCACGGTGCGCAGCGTGCCGCGCGCCAGGGCGGGCTTGAGCAGGTTGGCCGCGTCGCCGGTGCCGGCCGCGCCGCCGGCACCCACCAGGGTGTGGGTCTCGTCGACGAACAGGATGATGGGCTGCTCGCTGGCCTGCACCTCCTCGATCACCGAACGCAGGCGCTGCTCGAACTCGCCCTTCATGCTGGCACCGGCCTGCAACAGGCCCACGTCCAGAGCCAGCAGCTTCACGTCCTTGAGGGCGGGCGGCACGTCGCCGCGGGCGATGCGTTGGGCAAAGCCCTCGACCACCGCCGTCTTGCCGACGCCGGCCTCACCCACCAGGATGGGGTTGTTCTGGCGCCGGCGCATCAGGATGTCGACCACCTGGCGGATCTCGTCGTCGCGGCCGACGATGGGATCCATCTTGCCGCTGCGGGCCTGCTCGGTGAGGTCGGTGGTGAACTTCTTGAGCGCATCGCCCTTGCCCATCGCGGCGGGCGCGATGGCGCCGCTCTCCTCGCCGGGCGTGCCGCTTCCCATGCCGGTGCCGTCCTGCGCGCGCATCTTCGACTCGGCCGAGGCGTCGCAGATCTTCGCGAAGTTGGCGGCCAGGTCCTCGACCTTGATCTTCTCGAACTGCTTGGACAGCTGCAGCAGGGGGTTGCGCAGGCTCTGGGTCTTGAGCATGCCGACCACGATGTAGCCGGTGCGCACCTGGGCTTCACCGAACTGCAGCGTGGCATAGGTCCAGGCGCGCTCGATGGCGTTCTCGATGTGCGGCGAGAAGTCGCTGATGGCGGTGGCGCCGCGCGGCAGGCGGTCCAGCGCGGCCGTCACGTCCTTGGCCAGCAGCGAGATGTCCAGCCCGTAGTGCTGCACGATGCGGTGCAGGTCGCTCTCCTGGTTCTGCAGCAGCTGGGCGAACCAGTGCTCCAGCTCCACATAAGGATTGCCGCGCATCTTGCAGAAGACCGTCGCGCCTTCGATGGCCTTGTAGGCCAGGGGATTCAGCTTGCCGAAGAGGGCGGTGCGGCTGATTTCACTCATGGGTTTCTCCAGTAGAGACAGAACGAACGGCGGCGCGTGTTTTCACAAGGCCACATGGGCAGGGGCTGCCGCGGGCGCGGCGACGATGGAGGACAGGTGCGACGGACCGGCAATGCGCACGTCCACCGCATGGCGCTCGCGCGGACGGCTGCCGACCCAGCTGGTCCAGCCCAGGCGCGCGCCGCTGCCCAGGCGGGTGGGCGGCACCTCCGAACGCTGCAGCAGCAGGCGGGCGTCCCAGTCCAGCTCGCCGCCCAGGAGCTGCTGCACCCAGCGCACCAGCGGGCCGCGCGCGCTGCCGTTGGGCAGGAAGCGCAGGTACTGCTCGAGGGTGAGCGGACCGAGATGCAGGCAGACCTTGTGCTGCCGGTCCCACACCCGGCGGCCGAGCACGGCGCCCAGGCCCAGCGTGCGCGAGGCGGTGTTGGGATTGCTCGCGCCCAGGCGCGTCAACTCGTCACCGGGCAGCGTCATCCAGTGGCCCACCCAGCGCTCCAGCCGCACCGGCACCTCGAAGAAGCCCGACAGCACCTGCTCCACGCCCTCTGCGCTGTGCACGCGGCGCGCGAGCCAGCCCGAGAAGTGCAGGCGCGCGTCGTCGGGAATGTCATCGCGCCGCTGCCTTGCGGCGCCGCCGATGCCCACCAGCGCGCCCACGCGGCGGCGGAAGGGATCCTCGCCCGGCCGGTCCATGCCGGGCGCGGGCCGCGCCTGCGACCAGGCGCGATAGAACTGCAGCGCGAAGCGGTGCAGGAAGGTGTCGAGGAAGGCCAGCCAGGTGCGATCGCCATGGTTGAGCGCCCGCTCGCGGATGAAGTCCGACAGGTGCACCGGCAGCGGGCCGTTGGGGCCCACGTAGGCAAAGAAATGCTGGCGGATCAGCGGCGGCCGGCCATCGCCCTGCGGCAGCTCGAAGCGGCTGAGCCCGGCGGGCGCGAAGGCCAGCGAGGGTTCCTGCCCCACCCGCACCGGCTCGGCGGACGGCCGCAGCGCATGGCCCCAGCGCGGGGCCGACAGGTCGGTGGCTTCGAGCCGGCGCATCAGCGCGAAGTAGTCATAGGCCCAGGCCTGCTCGGCCCGCTCGGCCAGCAGCTGCGCCGCGCCGACGCGCGCGGAGGTGGGCGCGGGCGCGGCCGGCGAGTCGGGCGCGCCGCTCGTGCTCACAGGATCGGCCGGGTCCCGCACTGCGGCCTCCAGCGCATCAGCTCGCCGCGGCCGGCGGCCTGCAGCACGGTCTCGACGAAATGGTTGACCTCCACATGCCGCGCCAGCCAGCGCGACATGACGGCACCGAACAGGAACACGCTGCCGCCGTGAAAGGCCGAGGGCTCCACCTCCAGCGCCACCTCCAGGCCGCGGCCGAAGGCCAGCGGCCCGGGCAGCGGCAGGCGGCGCACCAGCGCCCGCGTGCGCACCGAGAGCAGCCCGCGCACCTGCGCCTGGCGCGCCTCGTCCGCATGGGAGGCATACAGCTGCAGCATCTCGCGCAGCGCCGCCGCGCCCTGCTGCGGCGAGCTGTCGGCCAGCGAGAGGTAGTTGAGCGCCAGATGGTCGATCACCTTCCAGCCCAGGCCGTCCTGCACCACCGGCGAGACCGGCCGCGAGGGCGCGCGCAGCATGCGCACGCGCCTGACCGGAAAGGCCTCCATGCAGTCGAAGTCGTTGTCGCGGCCCTGAGGCAGCAGCAGCGGCAGGTCGCGGTTGGTGACGAGCGCCGAGACCGCCAGCTGCCGCAGCTGCGTCGGAAAGGGCGCCTGCTGCGGATCGACGATCTGCAGGTAGACCTCCGAGCCGATGTGGCTGCTGCGATGGCCCTCGCTGCGCTGGCGCGCGGACAGCAGTCGCGGCTCGCGCGTGGTCGTGTAGTAGGCCGGATGCACATGGCGGCTGCCGTGGAAGGCCGCGTAGAAGGGCAGGAAGCGCTGCTCCTGCACGCCCTCGCCCTGCACCGTGCCGCTGTGGCCGATGACCTCGGTCACCGAATGCACCTCGAAGTCCTGCGGCCGGGTGCGGTCGGGCAGCAGGTGGAACTGGCTCACGCCCTCGCCCACCTGCACGCGGTCCAGCCGCTTGGGAAAGAGGTTGACGACCGGCACGCAGTGCAGCCGGACGTTGTCGGGGCCCACCAGCTTCTCCAGCGCCGCATCGCCGCGTGAGAACAGGATCACCACTTCGACCTCGGTCACCGGCATGGTGGCCAGCAGCGGCGCCAGCCCGGTGAGCCGCGCGAAGCGGAATCGCTCGGGGCAGGCGAAGTACTCCTGCACCAGCCGGAAGCCCGAGAAGCCGGTATTGGTGACCGGCAGCAACGCTTCGTCGTCGTCGAAGCCGCACTCCTGCACGGTGCTGCCGGGCAGCTCGCGCAAGCCAGCGCCACTGGCGCCGCCCGCACCCAGGGGCCGCAGCCACACGGCCACCGGCCGGTTGAGCACGCATTCATGCAGCTGCCAGGCCACGTCGTCCGCGCCGCCGAAGTGCAGCGACAGCTCGTCCATGGGGATCTGGCCGAAGTTCAGTCCGGCGGTGGCCTGCAGCGTGAAGCGCAGGCCGCCACGGATCTCGCGCGCGCGCGGATGCCGCGCGAGCGGCAGGTCGGGCGCATAGCTGAAGTACTGCGCCTGCGTGAGCGACACGGGCCACACGCGCAGGTCCTGGCCGGTGCGGAATTCGCAGTGCGTGTTCTGTCCGCCGGCCGCCCTGGCGCGCAGCGCACTGCCGCGCGGCAGCACCGGACCGCGGGCCAGATTGGCGTCTTCCAGTTCAACATCGAAGGCACACACCGTCATGGCCGGCGTGGGCGCCAGGAAGTGCGGATGGACGATGTCGAGCAGGTGGCCGGTGAAGCGCGGATAGTCGGCGTCGAGCTTGAGGTTGACCCGCGCGGCCAGGAAGGCCGTGGCCTCGATCAGCCGCTCCACATAGGGGTCGGCGACCTCCTGGCCTTCGAGGCCGAGGCGGTGGGCGATCTTCGGAAAGGTGCGTGCGAACTCCGACGTGCTCTCGCGGAAGTAGCGCAGCTCCTGCTCGTACAGGTTCAGCAGCCGGGGGTCCATGGTGTGCCCTCAGCGCGGTGGCGTGGCCTGCTCGATGTCGACGCGCCCTTCTTCCAGGTCGATGCGGCTTCGCATCAGGAACTCCAGCGGCACCGGCTGCGCCCACAGCATGCCGCGGATCTGCAGACCGACGCGGTTGTGGGAGTCCAGGGCGGAGCCTTCCATGACGAGTTCAACTTCCAGGGTGCGGGGCAGGATGCGGGGCTCGAACTGCAGGATCGCGTTCTTGAGCGCCTGTTCCATGCTGACACGCTGGATCGACGAGGTGAACTGGCCGGACAGCATAGGCAATCCGTAGTTCAGCACCGAGCGGGCCGCCTGCGGATGGCGGCGCTCGTCCAGGCCCCGCAATTCGCCGGTGGCATTGAAGAGCCACGCCAGGTCGCGCAGCACCGCGGCGCGCAGCGCCTGGCGGGTGAGCGTGCGCTGGTCGTCGCCCTCGCGCTCGCGGCCGGGCTCCAGGTCCACCAGCCGGTCGAGCAGCGAAGGCTGCAGGCGCTCCTGCGCACTCGCGATGTCGCGCGGCTCAGCCACCGGCGGCGCTGTCCTGGGTGGCGTCCTGGGCGTCGCCCTGGCCGGCCTCGGCCGCACCGGCGTCCATCACGACGTCGAACACGATCTCGCGCACGTCCATCAGCGCATGCTCGCCTTCATCGCTGCTGAAGCTGCGCTGGCCCAGGCCCGTCCACACCTCGGGCGCGCGCTCCTGCCATTCGGTCTTGCGCGCCAGTTGCAGCGCGCCGTCGCTGCTGGCCTGGCTGCCGTCGTAGCGCGTGGGGATCAGGGCCAGCGCCTCGCCGCCATTGGCGAAGGTCAGGTGCGCCGGCATCCACACGGCATCGCGCAGGTCCTCGGGCGCCTCGATCTTGACGGCCGCCAGGCGCGAGAAGGGCACCCAGTAGTAGCGGCCGTTGACGAAGGCCTCCAGCACCGGGCCCAGTCGCATGTCGCCGTCGGCCAGCCATTCGAAGGGCTGGCCGTCGAGCGTGCCCGAGGTGGCGGGGGCCGCGTCGAAGGCGCGCTCGCGCAGCTGCTCGCCGGCCGCGGCATCGCCCGCGCCGATGCGCAGCAGCGATTCCACCAGCAGCGCCAGCCATTCGTCGGGCTGGCCGAAGATCATGGGCGTGCGCTTGCCCGCGAACACCTCCGCGCGCAGGCCTTCGCAGCGGATGGCCTCGCCGTACATCTGCTTCATGGGGATGGCGGCGGCGTCCATCTCGGCCGCGACGCTGAGCTGGTTCAGCGCCCGCTCCCACTGGCCCAGCACGCACAGCAGCTGGGCCAGGAAGACACGCAGCTTCATGTCGGCCGGCCTGGCGCGCACCTGCGCGGTGAGGGCGGCCAGGGCGCCGGCGGGGTCATGGGCGGCCAGCAGTTCTTCGGGGGTGCTCATTCGGGGCTCCTTGGTGGACGGGGTCGGGGACAGTCAGCCCAGTTCGGCCATGCGCACGGCGCCGCGGCGCCCGTCGTTGAGCTGCGGGGCGGAGGCGATGCTCAGCTTGCGGTAGGCGAAGGCCAGGATCTCGCACGGGTAGCCCGCGCTGCCGCCGGTCACCAGCACGTAGTTGGCCAGGCGGGCGTCGCTGAGCGCGATCTCCAGCGTCGATTCCTGCTCCTTCGAGGAGTCGCCGGACGCCTTGAAGCAAGACAGCACGACCTTGGCATCGCTGGCCTGCGACTTGATCAGGTTGGCGATGGAGGCCGTGGCCGCGTCGCAGCGACGCACGATCAGCATGGCGTTCATGCTCAGCTTGGACTTGGTGCCGCCCGGCGCCGCATCGGCACGCACGGCGCTGAAGTAGCCCAGCACCGCCATGCGCTTCTTGCCATCGGCGAAGGGCCGGGTGGATTCGCCTTCGATCTGCGCGCCCTTGCTTTCGAGGGTCATGACGACGTCGATGTTGTCGCTGCGGTTGAGCGAGAGTTCGAGCATGCGCAGCGCCTCGTCGGCGTCGATCTGCTGGTCCTGGTTGAATGACATGGGGTTCCTCGTCGTCTTGGATGGGAGATGGACACGGTCAGGGCGCCCGGGCCGCGCCCCAGCGCACGGCCACGGCCAGCACCTGCCGCTCGCGGTCGGGCCGCGCCTGGCCGCGCACGCGCAGGTCCGCCAGCGGGGCGGCGCCCGACAGGCCGAAGAGGCGCGGCGCGCTCTGCGGCAGCGCGGGGCTGGCCACCACCAGCAGCCGGCCGGCCGCGCCCGCGGGCAGGTCGAAGCGCTTCATGGCGGGCGATTGCGGCTGGCCGCGCTCGAAGCGGTTGGCCTCGCCGGCCTCGCCCGGGTAGACGGACCACAGGCCGCCCTGGGCGTCCAGGGCCAGCACGGCCAGGTCCAGCGAATGGCCGCTGGCGTTGCGCACCAGCAGGCGCAGGCGCTGGCCCTCGGCAGGCGCGACCACGCTGTCCACCGGCAGGGGCCGGCTGGCCACCAGGCGCTCGCCGTCCCAGGTCTCGATGGCCAGGTCCAGCCCGTCCACGCGGCGGCCGTCGGCCAGTTGCTGCAGCCGCTCGAACCACTTGAGCTGGGCCATGAGCTCCAGCCGCCGGCGCACGGCGGCGTCGCTGGTCAGCGGTGGCGGCGCGGGCACGGCGCCGGTCCAGCGCGCCGCATCGGCCGAAAGCGGAGACAGCCGCTGGCCCGCGCGGCCGGCCGGCGCCCACAGCAGGTCGGCGTCGCCATCGACCGACTCGATGGCGGCCGGATAGTCCAGGCTGATGCCGGCAGGCAGCGCCCGGTCGGTGCGCACGCGCAGCACCAGCGAGGACGGCGGCTCCACCGGCGCCACGCTCCACAGCGCGCCGCCGGCGGCGTCCTGCAGGCTGTCGGGCACGGCCAGGCGCGATTGGGACAGCGTGCTCTCCTGCAGTCGCGCCGTGGCGCTGCGTGCGCTGCCGTCGGGCAGCACGGCGCTCACCGTGACCGCCTGCTGCGCCTCCAGCCCGTCGAGCAGGCCGGCGTCCAGCGACAGGCTCGCGCCGGTGCGCTGGGCAGGCCAGGCCGGCTGGGTGCTGCGCGGGCGGGTGCTGTTGTCGAAGAGGGGCAGGTCCAGGCTGCCCTCAGCCACCGGCGAGGGCAGCTCGCGCTGCGGAAAGCGCTGCTCCAGCTCGTCGATGACCGGCGGATAGGCCGCCAGCGCGTCGTTGAAGAGTTCGCGCCAGGTGGCGGGACGGCGCTGCAGGCCCTGGGCGAGGGCCCAGGTGAGCAGTCCGTGCGGACGGGCCTGCCGATCGCCGCGCGGCAGGCGCAGCTCGGGCGTGACCTGGTGGCTCTCCGAAGCGAAGAAGGCCACGTAACGGGCACGCGGCACGGCGGCGGTAGCCGGCGCGGCGGGCAGAGGGGGGACCGCGGCGCCATCGCCGCCGGTCAGCTGTTCGGGTCGCACGCCGCGCCAGCGCACCTCGTCGTCCGGCGGGCCGGGGTCGGGGGTGTCGATGGCACGGGTGCTGCGCGTCATGGAGGCGGCCGAACAGGTGTCGAACACCGCCCACACGAAGACGCCACGCGAGAGGAAGGCCTGGATCCAGCCGTCCACGTCGACGTCGCGCACGCCGCCGTTCAGAGCGCGGCCCCCGCCGATGGTTCCCCGCACGTCGCGCGCCAGGAAGTTCTCGGCCAGGCCGTCGGGCTCCTGGTAGCGCTTGGCCGTGTCGCGCAGTCGCGTGCCGTGGCCCGAGAAGTACAGCAGCACGAAGTCGCCCTGGCCCGAGCGGGCCAGCAGTTGCTGCAGCGCCTGGCCGATGGCCCGGCTGTCGGGCGGCTGCGCGCCGGGCACGCCGTCGGCGAGCGTGGCGATGTCGGCCGGCGCAAAGCCCTGCTGCTGCAGCACCTCGCGCATCAAGAGCACGTCGTTGCGCGGGGCCTGCAGCCACAGGTTCTGCGGCTGGAAGGGCAGCTCCGAGACGCCCACCAGCAACGCGCGCTGCACGGCCGCGGCCGGCAGGGCGGCCAGCGCGAGCAGCAGCAACAGGGCGAGTCGGCGCATGGGGACGGCTTTCAAGGCAGCTCGACCGCGTCCACCAGCGGCGAGGAACGCAACACCGCCAGCCCGTCCTGCGGCTGCAGCAGCCGCAGCGACCAGCGGCCCTGCCCGTCCGGCCCGGCGACGGCCTGGGCACCGGCCGTCTGCAGCAGGCGGGCGGCATCGGCCATGTCGGTGCCGGGCTTCCAGCGCACCCGCGCGTCGACCTGCGGCGCGGCGGGCGCGGTGGGCGGCGCATCGCGCAGGCGCATGGCGTCGTCGTCGCCGCCGTGCAGGGCGGGCAGCAGGCCGGCGTTCTGCACCACGAGCACCAGCGCCAGCACGGCCAGCGCCGGGCCCCAGGTGCCGCGGAAGCCGCCTGCGCCACCGCCCAGGCGGCGCAGGAAGCGGCCGAGCGGGCCGGCGTCGTCCTCGCGGCCGCCGCTGCGTGCCTGGCCGCCCGCCGGCGACGCCGCGGAACGCGCCTGCGTGCGCCCCGCCAGCCCGGCCGGCGCCGCCGACTGCGCCAGCCGCCGCGCGGCCTGCTGGTAGAGCCCCTGGTAGTCGGCCCGCGGATCGCCCTCGTCCGCCAGCGGCGTGCCGGTGAGCACCGTGAAGCAGCCGGCCACGCCGCGCAAGGCGATCTGCCCCGGCGCGGGCGGGGTGGCGGGCACGGCGCCCGCAGGGGCGCCCACGCGCTGCGCGGCCCATTCGTCGGCCACGGCGCGCACGGCCGCCAGCCGGGTGGCCGAGAGCTCGCCCAGCACGCGCGCGCACAGCTGCGGCGCGGGCACCAGCGTGACCGGGTTCCAGGCCTGCACCACGCCGAACAGCGGCTCGAAGGGCTCGTCCTGCGGCTCCAGCAGCACGTCCCAGGCGCCGGCCCAGTCGGCCTCGCCCGCGGCCAGCCAGCCCTGCCAGCGGCCGTCGGGCAGCAGGCGGTCGAGCAGCACGCCCAGCATGCGCCCGTCGCACAGCACGGAGAGCAACCGCCCGGGCGCCCAGCGCGCGCCGAAGCCGCGGGCGGCCAGGGCTTCGCGGCGGCGGGCCAGCTCGGTCAGCGGCAGCAGCAGGTCGGCCGGGGCGCCTGCTTCGGCAGCGGCAGGTTCGCCCTCGCGCGCCGGGCCCGCGGCGGGGCGGCGCGCCGGCGGGCCTTCCAGCGTGCTGCGGATGTGGGCCAGCGGGGGCCAGAGGTCGAGGGGGCGCATGGCATCCGTCCTGATGGTCTATGTCGTCAGGAGGAGGACGCCTCAGCACCCAGGATTTCGAAAGCCGCCCCGATCGCGTCCATGTTGCCGGGCTCGATGGCGATGCCCAGCGTCTGCGTGATCCAGCCGCCCAGCAGGGTGCGACCATAGTCCGCCGGCAGCGATTCGCGCCGGTGCACCAGGCCCAGCCGGCCGGCGCGGTAGTGGTAGGAGGCGATGGCATGGCGCGCGGCCACGCCCGACAGGGGCGCCTCGCGGCCGAAACCTTCGCACAGCAGCAGGCGCTCGGGCTCGCCCAGGCCGGCGATGAAGCGGCGCGCCGCCTCGGCCACGCCGGCCATGCTCAGGCCGTGTTCGGCCAGGCAGCCGGCGGTGTCGCCCGCGGCGCCGCGATGGCCGCGCAGGTGGGCATCGAGCTGCTCGTCGCTCACCTCCTCGCCCAGCGAGAGCTTGCGGCGGAAGCTGGTGGCCCGCGTGCAGTCGATCAGGTAGCGGCGGAAGTAGGCACACAGGGCGAAGGCGGTCGACGGCGCGCTGTGCGCGGCACGGTCGGTGGCACCCCCGGCGCCCTCCTCCTCGCCCTCTTCCGGGTCGGCGTCGAGCCGCAGCACCTTGAGGTAGATGAACTGCGCCACCAGCTCCTGCCGGCCCTCGCCCAGGGCCTTGAGCTCGGGCGGATGGCAGTCGCCCAGCGCCGTGCCGACGATGCCGTACATGCGCCCCATCTCGTGCGGCGCCAGCGTCTGCCGGCGACGCCACAGGCGCACCAGCTCCGCGCTGTCTTCGGACGAGAGGGTGTTCTGCATGGCCTACTGGTCATCCGCGCAGGTGTCGTCGTCCGGCACCACGCAGTTCGCCAGGCTGGCGCCGCGCGTGCGCACCGAGCCGCCGCCCGTCGTCGCCGCAGCCACCGTCAGGCCGCGCGGCAGCAGCAGCCAGAGCTGGCCGCGCTCCTTCATGCGGCGCGCCTGGTTGGCGGCCTGGCGGCCGTTGCCGAAGAAGTAGTCGGCCCGCACCGCGCCGCGGATGGCACCGCCGGTGTCCTGCGCGATGGTCAGGCGCTGCATGGGCGTGCCCGTGCCCGGCTGGCGCGTGGAGACGAAGACTGGAAAGCCCAGCGGCGCGCTGCGTGGATCGACCGCGATGGAGCGGCCCGGCTGCAGCGGCACGCCCAGGGCACCCACCGGGCCATCGGCGCTGGTGGGCACTTCCTTGAAGAAGACGTAGCTCGGATCCTGGATGCCCGTGCCGGTGGCCGCCGCGGCAGGCGTGCGCTGGCCGGGCACGGCCACCGGGCCGCTGCGTGCCGGCAGGGCGAGCGCGAAGCCGCGCGTGCGCACGGTGCTGGTGTCGGTCTCGTCGGCATCGTCGTCGTCCACCTCCAGCTCGACGGCCGAGCCGCGGGTGCGCACGGCCGTCTTGGCCTTGCCGTTGGCCGCCTTGGCCAGCGTGGGCCGGAAGGGCTGGCCGTTCTGCTCGGCATAGCCCACGCGCACGGTCTGGCCGTCGGGCAGGCGGATGCGGCCGGAGCCCTGCACCTGCATCTCGTACAGCTCGGTGGCGCTGCGCACGAAGGCCAACACCTTGGCATTGGGCACGCCCAGGCGCTCGATCTCGGCCCGCGTGTAGTAGGGCACCAGCTGGCGACCCTCGACGCGCAGGCGGGCCTTGCGGTCGACCGTGTCGCGCACGATCTGCGACAGGTCCAGCGCGTACAGGCCCGGCGCGCCCATGTCGCGCGTGGACAGCCCCGTCTGCACCACCACGTTGCGGCCGTTCAGCCGCGCCGCCACGGTGCCGTTGCCGGCGGGCAGGCGCCGCGTGTCGAGGAAGAGCATGTCCTCCGGCTGCGCATAGACCGGGTAGATGAAGGGCGGCGAGTAGCTGCGGTTGCCCTCGATCTCGGGCTCGAAGTAGCCGGTGACCACGCCGTCGGGCCGGCGGTCGTCGTCGCGGATCTGGTAGGCCGCGAATTCGCTTTCGTAGAAGCTGCGGATGGCCGGGTTGCTGGCGCCGTCCACCTGGCGTGCGCGCGCGCACACCTGCTGCCACTGCTGGCCGCGGCGCACCAGCACCTTGCAGCTGTCGAGGAAGGCCGACCAGCTGTCGACGAAGTCGTCGCGCTGCCAGCCGGGCACCACGTCGAAGGGCGTGGCGGTGTAGGTGGCCAGCTGGGTCGAGAAGGTGCGCGCCTGACCGGCCACGCTGCCGCCGGTGCGCGGCGGCGGCGCCGGCACGGCCACGGGCGGCGGTGCCGGCGGGGCCAGCACGATGGGCGGCTGCGGCGCCGCCACCGGCGCGGGTGGGGGCGGTGGCGGAGGGGGCGGCGTGGCACAGCCGGCCGCCAGCAGCGCCGCCAGCGTCAGCGCGGCGGTGCCGGCCAGGGACGCGGCACGGGGGCCGCCGCCAGGCGCGCGCGCCTCACGGGACGGGGGAATCGGGGCCAGGGCTTGCATGGATCACTCCTTCGGTTCACGCGCGGGGAAGACCATGAAGACGATCACTTCTCGACGATCTTGAAGCTCCCTACGCCGTAAGCGTCGGCACAGCCGGCGCTTTGCGGACAGACGGGCCGGCCCAGCAGCACGGTGGCGGCGGGGCCGGGGTTGGCGGCTTCGAGCGAAGCCAGGCCGGCGGCCGGAAAGAGCGGGAAGACGCCCTCGCTCTTCATGCCGGCATCGCTGAAGTCGCGTTCGCGCTCGCTCACCACCACGGCGAAATGGTTGGTGCCGGGCGGCCCGCCCGCCTCCATGGGCCAGGAGGCGCGCGGCAGCGCCATCGTGCTGCCGGCCGTGATGCGGTTGTGGCGGTCCAGCAGGTTGGGAAAGAGCTGGAACAGCTCGCCCCCGCTGGCCAGCAGGAAGACGTAGACGAAGCCGTCGCGGTTGCTGCGCACGTCGAAGGCCAGCTTGTCCTTGCCGATGGTGACCTCGGCCTTGCGGGCGCTGGCCGTGACGTCGAAGCCCGGCGTCGCGCCCACCGACAGCGCCTGCAGCGATTCGAGCGGCGTCTTGGGCGCGACGCGTGGCGGCGGCTCGGGCGGCGCCGGGGCGGGCACGGCGGCCGGCGCATCGGCCACCGGGGCCTGGGCCACGGTGGCGGGCGGCGGTGCCGAGGCGCCATCGCCGCGGCCGCTCCACCACAGCGCCGCACCGGCGGCGACGGCCAGGGCCGCCACGCCGCCGATCACGGGGACCAGCTTCGAGCGGGCCGGGGCGCCGTCCACTGGCGCCGGTGCGGGCGCCGACCGGGGCGGCTGCGTGCGGCCGGCGACGGGCGTGCGCGCCACGGCAGGCGCCGCGCCGCCAGCCGGTGCGCCGCGGGTGGCGGCGATGGTGGTCGTCTCTTCCAGGCCCAGTTGCTGGCGGAACTCGGCCATGGACTGCGGCCGGCCCTCGGGCCGCACCGCCAGGCCGGCGTCCACCGCGGCCAGCACGGCCGGGCTGTAGCGCTGCAGCAGCTGTTCGTTGCCGGCCAGCGGCACGTAGCTGTCGCTCAGGATGCGGGCCACCGAGGGCGGCGGCGCCCGGCCGCAGATGGCCACGTGCATCACGGCCGCCAGCGCGTAGACGTCGGTCCACGGGCCCTGCTTCATGTCGGGCATCTCGGCGTACTGCTCCACGGGGGCGTAGCCGGGCTTGAGGATGACGGTGATGGCCTGCGTCTTGTCGCTGATCACGCGGCGCGCGGCGCCGAAGTCCAGCACCACCGGCCGGCCCGAGCCTTCGAGCAGCAGGATGTTGTCGGGCGCGATGTCGCGGTGGAAGCAGTTGGCCGCATGCATCACGGCCAGCGCCTGGCTCACGCCGTCCATCACGCGCAGCAGCCAGCCCTCGTCCACGCCGGCCGGGATGTCGGCCAGCGCCTGGCGCAGCGTGTCGCCGCGGTAGAAGGGCATCACCATGTAGGTGGTGCCGCGCTCCTGCCAGAAGCGGTAGACCTTCAGCAGCGAGGGATGGTCGAACTGCGCCAGCAGCCGGGCCTCGTTGATGAAGGAGCGCATGCCGAGGTCGAAGGTCTCGCGGTGGCGCTCCGACAGCGGCATGATGGTCCCGTCGCCGGTGCGGGTGGCCAGCGAGGTGGGCAGGTATTCCTTGATGGCGACCACGCGCTCCAGCGTGTGGTCCCAGGCCTCGTAGACCACGCCGAAGCCGCCCTGGCCGATCAGGCGGGTGATCTCGAACTCGGCGATGGCGCTGCCCGGCGGCAGGGTGCCGGCATCGCCGCCGCCGGCCGGCGCGGAACCGGCGCCGGTGCTGGTGCGCGGCTGGGTGGGCGACAGGATGCTGCCGGTGACGACCCGCGTGGCGTCGCCGGCCGGGGCGCCGCCGCCCGTGAGGACACGGGTCGCATCGCCCGCAGCGGCACCGGTGACCACGCGCGTGGCCTCGTCGGGGCCGGGCGCGCCGCCGCCGAAGACGCGGGTGGGTTCGTCGGGACGGGGATCGCTCATTGCGCAGCTCCCTGCACAGTGCCTTCGGCCGGATCGTCGAAGCCGAAGAGCAGGTCGAACCGGGCGCCGCGCGGCAGGCCGGCCACGGTCAGCACCTGGGCGCCGGCAGCGCCGGCCTCCGGGTGGGTGAGCCACAGCGACTGCCCATGCGACACCGCGCCCGGAGCCGCGGCCATGCCCTGGCCTTGGCCCGACACCGGCGCAGAGGCCGCGGCATCGCCGACGGCGGCCGGGGCCGGTCGGCCGCCCAGCGCTGCCAGCAGGGCATCGACGGCGGCGGCATCGAGGTCCTGCTCCAGCGACTGCAGCGCGGCCTGCGTGGCGTCCTGCCACCAGGCGGCCACGGCCTGCCAGTCGCCCGGCTGCAGCCCGCCGTCGCGCAGACGGCCGGCGATGGTGAAGGGAAAGTAGCGTCCCACGCCATCCACCGAAGGCATCATCATGCCGATCCAGCCGGCGTCGCCCGCCACGCCCGGGGCCAGCACGAAGAACCATAGCGGCCCTTCCAGGTAGCGCTCGCGCCAGTCGCTTTCGTGCCGCAGGCGCAGCTGCATCAGGCCCTCCTGCAGCCAGCCGTCCCAGGCCGCGCGGAAGTCCGCCGGCAGGCGCCGGTGGGCGAAGTCGCCGATGCCCGGCAGCTTGCCGAACCAGCCCGGCAGTGTCTGCGGCTCGGCCAGGAAATGCGCCGCCATCAGAGGCCCTCCGGGCAGGAGAACTCGCGCAGCTCCTTCATCCGGATCGGATGCTGCACGCTGTTGGTCGTGACCTCGAAGCGCGCGCGCCGCGCGTCGAGCTGGAAGGTGATGAAGAACTTCTCGGGCCCGTCGCCCGAGGCCAGCTGGCCTCGGTCGAGCATCTTGAACAGCGCCCACGGGCCTTCGGTGACCTGGCCCGAGGTGCCGCCCGAGGTGGGCGGCGCGATGGTCAGGCGCACCTGGTTGGTGTTGCGCGGGCCGGGCCACTGCACGGTCATCGGCACGATGGGACCGTGCGCGTACTTGACCGTCTGGCCATCGACGTCGAGCGAGAAGCTGGTGATGCCCGCGTCCATCTCGACCGGCTTGAAGTCCAGCCGCATGCCGGGCGTGCGGCCGCCGCCGCGGAAGAACACCTGCTTGATGACGTCCGCGCGCTCGAACTGCTGCAGCGCCGCCGGCGAGATGGCGCCCTGCTCGGCGATGGGCTTGTAGCGCCACGGCCGGCGGCTGGTGTCCACCAGCTGCGCCAGCTTCTTCTGGAAGAAGTCGTCCATCAGCCCGCCGGGGCCGAACATCTGGCCGAAGTCCTCGGGCAGCACGTCGCGGTTGCTGCTTTCCACGAAGGGATAGCGGCCAGCGATGGCACGCTGGCAGAACTCGGTCACCGGGCGCAGGTCCTGGCTCAGGTTGCCGCGCTCGGCCACGCGGGCCTGGGCGGCGCCGGTGCTGCTGAGGTTCTCGATCATCGAGCGCACCGGGTCGGGCAGCCGGCCCGCATCGGACTTGAGCTTGCCGGCCACGTCGCCGGGCGGCGGCGCGCTGCGGCTCTTGACGGCCGTGTCCACCGCCGTGAGGTAGACATAGACCTCGTTGAAGAGCTTGAGCGCGTCGTCGATGGGCGCCGGTTGGCCGGGGGCCGGCGGCGTGACCAGCCGGCGCAGGCTCTCGAAGCGGTCGTCCACGATGGACTCGATGCTCTTGCCCACCGGCACCGCGCGCTGCGCGTCGCTGCCACTGCCGCCGAACAGCTCCTCCAGGCCCTTGCGCGTGTTGCGCACGGTCTCGGCGGCCTTGCCGACGGCGGACTTGTCGTCCTTGGCCGGCGTGAGCGTGGTCTGCTTGACCACCGCGCGCAGGAAGTTGGCCAGCGGCGAATCCACGCCCGAAACGATGCGGGCGATGTCGATGTTCTTCTCCAGACCGCCGGCGCGGATCAGGCGCACATCGGCCAGCAGGGCCTGCCACAGACGCGCGTATTCCTCCAGGTAGAGGCGCCGCACGCGGTCGGTGAGCTGGCCCAGCGCCGCGGCGTCGCGGGCGCGGTCGGCCGCGCTCTTCTCCTGGCCGAGCACCCACGGGTCTTCGGCGGCGAGCTGGCCGGTGACCAGTACCACCGCGTTCTGGAAGCGCTGGTGGTAGCCGTCGTAGGTGAACAGGCCCGGCACGCCCTCGGTCAGCGGCTTGCCGCTGGGCCGCTCGAACACCAGCGGCGCCGAGGGACCGGCGGCCTGGGCCACGGTGAAGTCGGGCATGTCCTTGCCCAGGCGCTGGCGCTTGAGGCGGCTGAAGATGCGCTGCTCGGGCGGGTAGCTGGCCAGCAGGCCGCGGGTGCTGCGCACCAGGTTCTCGTCCATGGGCAGCGGCGAGCGCGGCGGGCCCTGTGCGATCAGCAGGTCGAGCTGGTCTTCCAGCATCTTGCGGCGCTCGGGCGGCACGCCGCGGTCCAGCGTGCGCTCCCAGTCCAGCGTGATCCAGGCCTTGAGCGCCTCGGGGTCGAAGTGCTCGGGCTGGTGGATCATGAGGTAGCTCTTGAGCGCCTCGTACAGGTACTCCAGGTTGTCGCGCGGGGCACTGCGCAGCTGGTCCTCGATGCGGCGCGCCAGCTGCGGCAGGAAGGCCTCGTTGAGCGCGCGCTGGTGCGCGGCCTGCGCGGCGGCGTCCATCTTGTCGCCCTGGTACAGGCCCAGCGTCATCAGGAAGGGCGTGTCGCCCTCGCGGTTGACGGGCGTGCGCCACACGTCGCGCAGGTTGCCCAGCACCGGCGCCATGTCGATGGGGCTGCTGGCCTGCGTGGGCAGCGTGGCCAGCGACTGGCGGGTGGGCTCCAGCTTGGCCTCGACCGACTTCAGGTACTCGGCATTGCGCCAGGCCGACCAGCCCCAGCCCGCCAGCAGGGCCAGCGTGACCAGGCCCATGGCCGACACGCCCGCCAGGCGCAGCAGATGGCGCTTGCGCTCCAGCTTGACGTCGGCGCCGGCCAGGCGCTGCTCGGGGAACACCACGTCCTTGAGCAGCGTGGTGAGGAAGTAGCTGCGGCCACTGGACTTCTGCGGCGCGAGGATGGCGCGCTCGATGCCGAAGCTGCGCGCCAGGCTGCCCATCACGCGGTCGATGGGGCTGCCCTCCTGCGTGCCGCTGGTGAAGTACACGCCGCGCACCCACGGCGGCTGGGCGAAGCGCGAGCCGGTGAAGACCTGGTCCAGCAGGTCCGCGAGCAGCGGCCCCACGGTGGCGAACTGCGCCGGAAAGCCGAAGATGGCGCCGCGGCGGGTGCCGTCGGTCTCCTGCTGCATGCGCTCGATGAGGCCGTTGTTGACGCGCTCGTGCAGCAGCGAGAACTCGCGCTGGAAGGGCTGCTGAAGGCCGTGCTCGGCCAGGTGCGAGCCCTCGTCGGGCGACAGGGTGAAGCCGAAGACCTGCGCCCGCTGCTCCTTGCCCAGGTCGGCGAAGTACTCGGTGAAGCCGTAGAGCAGGTCGCTCTTGGTCACCAGCACGTACACCGGCAGGCGGGTGGTCAGGCGCTCGTCCAGTTCCAGCAGGCGCGCGCGCATGGAGGCCGCGAGTGCGCTGCGCGCCTCCAGGCCCTGGCCCAGCAGGTCGGCCACACTCACGGTGAGGAACACGCCGTTGAGCGGCCGTCGCGGGCGGGCCTTCTTCAGCAGATTGAGGAAGCCGTCCCAGGCGCTCTTGTCCTCGGCGGCATGGCTGTCCTGCGTGGTGTAGCGGCCGGCGGTGTCGATCAGCACCGCCTCGTCGGTGAACCACCAGTCGCAGTTGCGGGTGCCGCCCACGCCGCGGATGGCGCCGGCGCCGAACTTCTCGGCCAGCGGGAACGACAGGCCCGAGTTGACCAGCGCCGTGGTCTTGCCCGAACCCGGTGCGCCGATGAAGACGTACCAGGGCAGGTCGTAGAGGTAGCTGCCGCCCGACAGCGACAGCCAGTCGCGCCAGCCGGGCTTCTTGCCGGCGGCGGTGAGGCGCATCTTCTTGAGCGTGGCGATGGCCTCGCCGAAGCGGTCGGCCAGCACCTGCTGCTCGCCGTCGCCGGGGGCGTCGGCCTTGGCGGCGGCCGGCGCCCTCATCAGGCCGTCGGTCAGCGCGCGGCTGGCCCGGCGCACGCGCCAGCGGCGGATGGCCAGGCGCAGCAGCACCAGCAGCACGATCACGCCGATCAGGATGGCGCGCGCGAGTTCGCTTTCGAGCGGCACCAGCGCGCCGATCTTGATCAGCGGACCGATCCACCAGATCAGCAGGCCCAGGATGGCCAGGGCCACGACGGTGAGCAGCACCGGGTGGAAGATGAGCTTGAAGACGGCCTTCATTTCGCCGCTCCTTCAGGGGGTGCGAGCAGCACGATGTCCACGCGCCGGTTGCGCGCCCGGTTGGCGGGCGTGTCGTTGGCGGCCACGGGCTCGGCGTCGGCCTTGCCCTCGGCCTTCATGCGGGCCGGGTCGACCTGCGCCGCCAGCGCCTGGCGCACGGCCTCGGCCCGCGCGGTGGACAGGTGCCAGTTGGAGGGATAGCGCAGCGAGCGGATCGGCTGGCTGTCGGAATGGCCGGTGATCAGCACCTCGCCCTTGACCTCGGCCAGGGCCTGGCCGATGCGCACCAGCACCGGCATGGCCTGGGCCATGGGCTCGGCGCTGCCTGAGCCGAAGAAGGCATCGCCGCGCAGCCGCACCGTGCTGCGGTCGGCCTCGTCGGTGACGGTCACCAGGCCCTGCTTGACCTCGGCCTCCAGGAAACGCGCGAGCCGCGGTGACTTGGCGGGCACGGGCGCGGGCGGCGGCACCAGCTGGGTGTTGGGCAGGCGCAGGCCCGCCACGCGCGACCAGGTCGTGTCGGACAGGTTGCCCAGCCACAGCCGCAGCCCGAACCACACCAGCGCCAGCAGCAGCAGGAAGCCCGCGCCCACCACCCACAGCGGCACCGATTCGCGCAGCCGCGCGCTGCCGCCGCCCGCGCCCTGCCAGTGCGGCGACAGGGCCGGCTCCAGCGGCGGACGGTCCTTGCGGATCAGGTCCGCCAAGCGCTGGCGCACCGAGTCGAGCTGGGCGCGGCCGTTGTCGACCACGCGGTAGCGGCCCTCGAAGCCCAGGGCCAGCACGCTGTAGATGAGTTCGAGCAACTGGCGGTGCGTGGGCACGTCCTGCGCCAGGCGGGCCAGCAGCTGGAACACCTTCTCGCCGCCCCAGGTCTCGTTGTGGAACTGCACGAGCAGGCTCTGCTTGTTCCAGCCACCGGACACACCCCAGGGCGTGTTGGCCACGGCCTCGTCCAGCGCGGTGCACAGCACGTAGCGGGCGGCCAGCACGGTCTCGTTGCTGGCGCCGGCGCGACGCGCATCGGCATCGAACTGCTGCACCGCCTGCGCGGCCGAGGCCCGCAGCGCGCCCACGTCGGGCGGCTGCACCAGGTTGCGCAGCTTGCCCATCAGCACCAGCAGCCGGCCGGCGGCCGACACCAGCGGATTGAGCAGGCCCAGGTCGCCCAGCTCGGTGGGCAGCGGCTCCGCGCCCGGCGAGGAAGGCGGCGGCATCATCGGCGGCGGCGCATTGCCGCCCGCACCGGGCGTGCGCGGCTTGGGCTTGATGACGGTGCGTTCGGACTCGAAGGCCGCGAAGGGATCAGGCGTGCTCACGAGGGCCTCCAGAGAGCATTCGGCTACGCGAAGCGAGCAGGAAACGAGGGGCTGTCATCGGACCGCCCAGAAGGCGAGGTCCAACCCCGGGAAATCGCCCGCGATGTGCATCGCCATGCCGCCCGAGGCCTCCAGCTGGCGCCACAGGTCGCTGCCCTTGGTCTCCAGCTCGAAGTAGTTGGCACCGGCATGGAAGGGGATCTGCCGCGGCGCGACCGGCAGCGGCGTCAGGGTCACGCCCGGCAGCTGCAGGTTGACCAGGTCGCGGATGCGCTCGACCGGGCCGATCTTGACCTGCGTGGGAAAGCGCGCCCGCAGCGCATCGCCCGGCAGCTGCGACTGCACGGCCAGCACGAAGGTGGCGTTGCGCTGCAGTTCCACGTCGGGGATCAGCGCCACGCGCACGCCGTGCTTGCGGTCGTGCAGCTCGATGCGGATGGCCGACTGCTCCAGCACCATCGACAGGCTGCGGCGCAGGTCGTCCATCAGCGGGCGGAAGCTGGCTTCCAGGTCGTCGTGCACATAGGGCGGCAGGCGCAGGGCGCGGCGGCTGTCGCGGAAGGTGCCCAGGTCGCCGGCCAGCTCCAGCGCCTGCTCGTAGAAGCGCAGCGGATGCAAGAGCGGGCCGCGGGCGAAGTGCGCGAACACCGGCTCGTGGCGGTTGACGGTCTGCAGCAGCATGAAGTCGGCGATCTCGGCCACGCCGCCGGTGCCGCCCTGGGTCATGCGGCCGGCCAGGGCGTCGGCGCGCTGGCGCAGCAGGCCCAGCAGCTCGTCCACCCAGCCGCGGATGACGGCATGGGCCGCCACGTCCAAGAGCGGCGGCACCCAGCCGCGGTGCAGCGAGAGCTGGTTGTCGGTGCGGCGCTCGACGACGCGGGCGACCGAGAGCGTGGTCCAGGCGTCGGTGGCCTCGCCGGCGCGCATCAGGCGGGTGTGCAGGGCGCCGAGCTGCAGCAGCGCGGTGCGTTCGCCGGCGGTGTTGGCGTCGGGCACCTCGGACTCGAGCACGCGGTGGCGCACCAGCTCGTCCTCGTCGCCGCTCTCGGCATTGGATTCGCGCGCGCCCGCGCGGCGCACGGGCAGGGCCAGCACGATGGCCTCGTCGCGCAGCGAGGGCGGCACGTCGATGGGCTCGGGCAGCGGGTCGACGGCCGGCATGTCGAAGGGGGTGCCGTCGGCGAAGACGCCCACGGCGCGGGTGAGCGCGAGCTTGCCGAGCGACAGCGCCGCCGCGTCGATCTCCAGGGCGGAAAAGCCCCAGCCGCAGGGCGCCGTGCCGCGCAGCAGCAGGTGGCGCGCATGGTCTGCGTGGCGCTCGGCCTGTTGCAGGTGCTGCGGCTGCAGCAGCATGCCTTCGCTCCAGACCACTTTCGATCGCCAACTCATCGCGCGCACGCTCCTTCCAAACGACAGGGCTGCACCGCCCGGGCTTCTTTCTCAGCCCGGGCCGGGACGCGGACGGGGGCGCTCGGAACCTCGATGCGGCAAGCGAGGTGCAGTGTCCCGGGGGCGCCCGGTGCGGCAAATCCATCGGACGGAATAGGCGGGGGGCGGGACTCGTCCGAAGGGCCTAGTACCGCGGGGCAGCCCGCGGCTGTGCCCACTAATGCACGCGACGCCAAGAAAAGTGCACCAGTGCCCCTGCGGCGCAAACGGCAGACCGTCACGCGCCGCTAACCTCCCCGCGCTCGGAGCAGCCTCAAACCGAGGAGGTGCCCGAAGCCGTCAAGGGAGCCCTACTTGTTTGCACACCCAAATTGCCGGGGAGTCTGCGTTTCTCCTCCCGCTCCACACAAGAACGCTCGGCCGTCGGCAGTCCTGCAGGCACGTCTCGTCACAACGGGAAGCCCTTGTGACCAAAGTCCTGCCCTACGCAGTACCGCACGGGCTTTGTCCTGGCTGCTGTGCGCGCTGCTGCTGTGTCTGGGCGCGGTGGCGTGCAAGCCGTCGCAGTCGGGTGCGAAGAATGAGCAGCCGCTGAGCCCGGCAGCCGAGGCGGCGCAGCAGGCGGCCTCGCCGGCCTCCATCGGCGTCTCGCTGCGGGGCTACAACTTCACGGGCGAAGGGGTGGAGAGCTTTTGGGTCGATGGCACCTACGGCTCCAATGTCCCTTCATATGGAGGAGGTGGTGGTGAAACCTGTTGCGTGCGCCTGCCCTTCGCTTGGCACGAGGGTCAGGCCATGACGGTGAGATGGACCATGGGATGGTGGTCTACACCCTATGAGGAGCGCAAGCATCTGTCTTGGGAGGAGCAGTTGAACTGCTGCGCCAAGCATCGCACGCTGGAGAAGACGGTACCCGTGCAGCGCTACGACGAGCCGAGCGTGGTGCAGGTTTTCTTCCTGCCCAACGATGAGCTGGAGGTCTGGGTCTACGACGCCGGACCACAAAACCCCGAGCACCCGTCGAGACGCGGTTACCCCGTCGATCCGCGCCCCAAGTCCGCCGAGTGACCGTCATTCAGACCAACAAGAACAGGGAGCCTTTCTTCATGACCACCCCTCAGAGCCCGCTGCACGCCCGTTCGGGCAGTGATCCCTTCACCATCCAGGAAATGTTTGCGCGCAAGGCCGCTGCTGCGTGCGGCACCAGCGGCGGCTACACCTGCGAGAAGCCCATCCACGTGGGCATCTTCTTCGACGGCACCAACAACAACCTGGAGCGAGGCAAGGCCGAGCAGCCGCTCGGCTATGCCAACCTAAACCGCATGGAGTTGGCAAGGGAGTTCGCATGCGCGTGACGACCGCAACCCTTCGCTGGCTGCTGTTCGCGCTGCTGCTGTGTCTGGGCATGGCGGCGTGCAAGCCGTCGCAGTCGAATGCGAAGGATGAGCAGCCGTTGAGCCCGGCGGCAGAGGCGGCGCAGCGGGCGGCTTCGCCGGCCTCCATTGGCGTCTCGCTACGGGGCTACAACTTCACGTACGAAGGGGTGCAGAGCTTCTGGGTCGATGGCAGCTATGGCGCCAATCTGCCGCCCTACGGGGGCGGCGGCGGACAGACCTGTTGCGTGCGCCTGCCCTTCGCCTGGCACGAGGGCCAGACGATGACCGTGAAGTGGACCATCGGTCATTACACGGTGCCCTACGAACAGCGCAAGCACCTGAGCTTCGATGAGCAGGACAAGTTCTGGAGCGAACGTACGCTGGAGAAGACGGTGCCCGTGCAGCGTTATGACGAGCCGAGCGTGGTCCAGGTTTTCTTCCTGCCCAACGATGAGCTGGAAATCTGGGTCAGTGACTACGACCTTGGTCATCCAGACCACCCGTCGGGGCGCCGGTACCCCGTCGATCCGCGCCCCAAGTCAGCCGAGTGACCGTCATCCAAAGCAACAAGAACAGGGAGCCCTTCCATGACAACCCCTCAGAGCCCGCTGCACGCCCGTTCGGGCAGTGATCCCTTCACCATTCAGGAGATGTTTGCGCGCAAGGCTGCTGCTGCATGCGGCACCAGCGGCGGCTACACCTGCGAGAAGCCCATCCACGTGGGCATCTTCTTCGACGGCACCAACAACAACCTGGAACGCGACAAGGCCGAGCAGCCGCCCAGCCACACCAACATCGTCACCCTCTACGAGACCTTCAAGGACAAGCCAGATGACGGCTACTACCGCTTCTACGTTCCAGGTGTTGGCACCAGGTTCATGGAGGTGGGCGAATCCACAGAGAGCGACGATGGCAAGGCCTATGGCAAGGGTGGCGACCAGCGCATCAACTGGGCGTTGATTCAGCTGGTGAACTCGATCCACCGTGCTGTCTATGGAAAGCTGCTGCTGAGAGACTACGACGCAGGCGTAGAAGCCGGCCTGTGGCCGCTGCACAGCGCCAACAGCACCAACGCTGAGAGGTACGAAAAGCGCAAGTACTTCGGCGAAGGCTTGCAGCTCAGCGAGGACCGTGTGAACTATCAGCGTCGCCTGCTGGAAGATTGCACCGATGCGAAGGTTCGCTGCGAGACGCGCAAGGCCGACCTGGCCCGGCGCAAGGCCCGGTTGCAGAAGAGTGGCGATCTCACACCTGCACAGGCGAATGCGATCGATCAGGAGATATCGGGCCTCGACCTGCGTATCGCAGCGCTCGACCGCTCTGCAAAGACCCGTACGTTCCGCCCGCTGCTCGCACGCCTGACCGAGGCGCTGGAGCGCCGGCCGCTGCCCAAAATCAAGCTGATCAACCTCTCGGTGTTCGGCTTCTCGCGCGGCGCGGCGCAGGCCCGGGCCTTCTGCAACTTCCTGCAGGACATCCTCACGCCCGACCCCACGGGCACCATCAAGCAGCTGCGCGGGAAGGACGCGCCGGCCTACGCGCTGGCCGGCATTCCACTGCGGGTGCAGTTTCTGGGACTGTTCGACACGGTGGCGTCGGCGGGCATGGCCGATGCATCGCCCTTCTGGCGGGGCTTTGGCGGATGGGCGAACGGCACCATGGATATCCCGCACTGCGTGGAGCGCACAGTGCACTACGTGGCTGCGCACGAGTTGCGCTTGGCCTTTCCGTGTTCCAGCACGCGGCTGGGTCCCAGGAAGTACCCCAACAATTGTCTGGAGGTGATCTACCCGGGGGCGCACTCGGACGTGGGCGGGGGCTACAACCCGGGCGCGCAGGGCAAGTCGCGGGGCGGTCGCAAGGAGCTGCTGTCGCAGATTCCGCTGAGCCACATGTACCGGGAAGCGCGGCTGGCCGGAGTGCCGTTACTGAGCGACGCGGAGCTTCTGGGTGATGCCGTGGGGCGAGGAGCTCTCGCCGACATGCAGATCGCCCCTGAGACCGCCCGCCTGTATGACGCCTACCTGCGCGATTGCCCCGTCAAGCCCGACGTGGCCGAGACCATGATGAAGGCGCACACCCAGGTCTACTGGCGCTGGCGCGAGCAGGTGTCGGCAGACACGCGCTTTCAAGCGCTGGAGAGCCTGAACCATGCCTCAGCGCAGGAGCAGCAGGACTTGATCGAGAGCGAGGCGGACTACAGGCTGGACCGCAAGCTCGTGCGCGAGGCTCTGACGTTGGCGGCACGGCCAGGCCAGGCCGAAGGCCTGGATCCGACGTACCTGGAGATCCGCGACGCCCTGGCGCGACCGGCACCCTCGAAGGACGTCAGCGACTTCTTCGACAAGCTGGTGCATGACTCCCATGCCACCTTCTACATGCTGGGTCCGACCACGGCGTTGGACCGGCAGATGCTGTACGAAGCGCTGGTGGACAAGAAGGCCCGCGGTGAGCCACTGCGCAACGTCGAGCGGCGCATCCTGGACGGCGGTCGCAACTTTCCCGTCCTCACGGATGCAGACACCGAGGAACTGCTGGCCGCAATGGCCGCATCCGCGCGGCTGGCCCTGGTGGTGGGCGCCGGCCAGACCACCCGGCGCGAACGCGGCGGACACCTGCACTACCGGCGTGTCTTCGATGCGAGCTGACTGATGCCGAGCGCGTAAATCGATCCTTTGGAGAGCTAAGACATCGCTGGCTCAGTTGGAGAGAACGTCCAATGATTGAAGCGGCAAAGCCCGTTCGCCATCCGCAGCGCGCCGACACCGTATGACCAGATCTTGGACTACCTGGAGAGTAGGTCTGCCGCCATATCGAGCAACTGCTCGGCCCGCTTGTTGTTGAGCGCAGAGATGCAAGCGAGACGCGCGGTCTCACGCCCGTTGCCGGCGGCACCGCCGCGCAACGAGCGGGCCAAGGCGCATTGCGCGTCCCGGTACCTGCCGAATTCCTTGCCGCTCACAGCGAGCGTCGCTCTGGCTTGATCGACGTAGTTGGCGTCCTCGTCCCACTTCGACAGCGCAGCGATCATCTTGCCCTCGGCCTGCCGAAGCCGTGCACGGCTCGCTACCTCTTCCTTGACGAGGCACTCCAGCATTCCGGACTGGGAAAAATCGCTGCACGCCTCCAGCACAACCCGATCACGGACGGACGGCACGGGCGCCGCCGCAAACGCCGGGAATGCCAGGCATGCAGAAAGACATAGGCGCGAATTCAGCCAACTCACTGCATGCATGCCGCAGCCCTCTTCCGATGGATCAAAGTCTCATGAGTGCAGGAGCAGGCCGGCACGCTTCGGTTTCCGAACCTGCCATCCATATTGGAGATATCTGGCATCCGGCGGATGGTATGCGGCCACACGACCGTGAAGAAGATGTCGAGGCCCGGCCATGGATCCCCAGGTCGCAGCCGTCTACCCCACCCGCTCAACCTCGGCCGATCAGACCCGTTGTCCAGGCGGAGGGTGCCGGTGTGCGTGCGGAGGTGCCATTCGCGGCGCCGTGCAGTGCCCCAAGCGCGTCGGTGGAAAGCGAGCACCCGTCCGGTGAGGCAAGCCGGTCAGCGCGAGCGTGCGCCGGGAGCGCGCATGCCGGCGACCTCTGCCGGGTTACCGTCCCAGGCGCTCGTGCCGCCGACCGCCCGCATCAGTCCAACCCTGGGCACGAAGCACCTGCACCTGCACCTGCACCTGCACCTGCACCAAGTGCCAAGCGCCAAGCGCCAAGCAAAGCCTGATCCGCCAACGCTCAGAAGTCCGAACACCCGTTCTTGCGCTCCGTGTCCACGCAGCTCGTCAGCTGCGGCCGCGAGCGCACCCGCGTCCATTCGCGGGCCAGCACGTCGTCGCCCTGCTGCGCCGTGCGGCTGCCGCCCAGCGGGCCGGTGGCGTAGCAGATGGGCGGGCCGCCGATGTTGCGGTCGAAGGTGTAGGTGTTGACGTCCTCGCGGATGACGTCGGCCGGCGCCACCTTCGGCGGGCTGAACACCGACGGCGCCGGAGCAGGCGAAGGAGAGGGAGGAGGCGGCGGCACCGGGGCCGGCGTCACGCTCAGCCGGCCCGGCACCACGTTCAGCAGGTAGCCCTCGGCGGAGACAAAGCTGCCGTTGATGGCATACACCCCCACCGGACTGCCCGCATTGGCCGTCGTGCCCACCGTGCCCGTGATGCCGGCGCCCGTGTCGCCCAGGATCAGCCCGGCGATGCCGTAGCCGAAGGCCGGGTTGGCCTGGCCCTGCTGCCGGCTCGCGTCGGCGATGGTGATGGTGGCCGTGGGCCGCGCCGTGTAGATGAAGCGGTTGCCCGAGGTCGGGAAGGCCGGCACGCAGGCGCCCGCATAGGTGCAGCCGTACAGGTTGGGAATGGGCGAGGTGCCGGCCAGGCCGCCGCGCGTCTCGCCCACCCAGGTGGCCGCCCAGATGCGCCACGGGCCGCTGATGCCGCCGCCGACGTTCTGGAAGGTGTTGCCGGCCACGAGGTCGGTGCCCGCCGTGCTGGCGACCGAGGTGTCCAGCAGCAGGTCGCCCGTGGTGGCCCGCACCAGCACGTCGCTGCCGCTCAGCGTGCCGCTGGTCACGGCCTGCGCGGCATTGGCCGCCGCATCGAAGCCGGAGGCGGTGACGCTGCCCACACGCAGCGTGTTCACGTCCACGTAGCGGAAGCTGCCCCCGGCGCTGCCGCCCAGCGTGCTGGCCGCCACGTCGTTGGCCGCCTGGTCGAGCAGCACGTTGCCGACGGTCGATCGCGCCAGCAGCGTGGGCGCGGTGATGCCGCCTGCCGCCGTCTGCGTGATGTCGCGCGTGGCCAGCAGGCCCAGCGTGCCGCCCACGGTGAGCGGCGCCTGCAGCGCGATGCTGCCTTCGTTGTCGGCCTGCAGCGTGAGGTTGCCCGAGGCGCCGAGCGCGCCGGCCACGGTGATGTCGCCGGCCTGGGCGTTGCTGCCCACCACCACCGTGGGTGCGGACAGCCGCGCCCATTCGTCGGCGGAGACGGCGAAGCCGTTGGCACTGGTGCCGCCCAGCGCGATGGCGTCGGTGCCGCGCTCGCTGCCGGTGGCGGTGTAGCTGTCGGGGGTGCCGGTGAGGGTCACGGCGCCCGGCCGCAGGTTGAGCACCGTGCCGGCGCTGACCTGGCTGCCGTTGCCCAGCACCAGCGCATCGGCCGTGCCCGCTGCGCCGGCGCGCAGCACCACCTGGCCGGTGGACTGGATGCGCCCCGCAGGCGAGGGCACGCTGATGCCACCGGCATCGATGATGCGGATGCCGGCGCCGCCGTCGTTGCGCGACTCGCCGGTCACCGTGACGCTGCCGCCGCCGGTGCTGCCGATCTGCGCCTGGTTGCCCAGCCACACGCCGTCGCCGCCCGCGGCTGCGCCGCCGGCCAGCCGCAGGCCGGTGATCTCGATGCTGCCGCTGCCGGTCTCCACCATCGGCAGCGAGCCCGCGCCGCCGAACTGGGCGCCGATGGCCACGCCATGCCCGGGCGCATTGCCGCTGTTGGCCGCATAGCTGCCCACGCCCGTGATGCGCACATTGCCGCTGGTGGTATGGATGCCCGCGGTGGCCGTGTTGGCGGTGAGCTGCACGCCGGTGCCCAGCGTGGTGGTGCCGAGGATGTCGACGTTGCCGGTGGACGTCACGATGCGCGAGCCCGCCAGGTTGACGGCCGCGGTCACGAAGTTGCCGGTCGAGGTGGTGTCGGTGCGCCCCGTCAGCTGTACGCTGCCACCCGCCTGCGCGTCGCTGCCGCCCGTGTAGACGCCCGGCGACGTGAGCGCATTGCCGCCCCGGGTGTCGACCACGGCCGTGCCACCCAGGTTGATGCTGGAGGCGCCGTTGGAGTCGTTGGTCCAGGCGCCGTTCATGACGACATTGCCGCCATTGGTGTAGATCTGGCCGTCCCAGCTCACCTGGCCGCCGCCCACGGCCGCGCTGCCCGGCGTCGCCGCGGCGTTGAACACCACGTTCAGCGGCCCGCCCGCGCCGTACGAGGCGATGCTCGCGTCCGCATTCGAGCGCACGCTGCGGTTGGCGTTGAGCGTCAAGGTGCGCGCGCCGGTGCCCGCGTAGGCGATCTGCGCCGCGTCCAGGAAGATGTCGCCCTGGTCGGCGGCACCGCCCGTGCCCGTCCCGATGGTCACGTTGGAGCGCAGCAGCGCGTCGTTGATGTCGCCGTCCTGGATGGTCGAGGTGGCCACCGCGTCGTAGGGATTGGCCGGCAGGCTGCCGCTGGCATTGCCGTTGACGATGGTGATGTCGAAGGGGTCGACCGTCCAGGTGCCCGCATTGCCGGCATTGGCCCCGGCATTCACGCGGATGCCGGTGAGGTCGAAGCCGGCGCCGGAGGTCTCGATGCTGCCGCCGTTGCCGCCCGAGGCGCCGCCCTGCGCCGACAGCCGGCCGTGGGCGCGCAGCGTGCGGCCGCCCAGCAGCTGGATCTGCCCGCCGTTGCCGGTGGCCGCATTGGCATCGGCCCGCAGCACCACGTCGTTGGCCATGGCCACGGCATTGGTGCCCTTGACCACGATGCTGCCGCCCTGCCCCGCGCCGCTCGCGTCCATGAAGGTCGCCCCGGTATCGGCCAGCGGGTTCTGCAGCAGCACGTTGTTGGCCTCGATCACGATGCTGCCGCCCGTGCCCGTGGTGCTGGAGACATCCACCAGCGCATCCAGCCGCGGCCCGGCCAGCGCGACCGTGGTGGCGTCGGTACCCAGGCGCACGGCGCCGCTGCCGCCCTGAAGGTTGACGGTGCCGCCTTCGGCCCGCAGTCCGCCGCCCACCGCGCCGCCGATGTCGATGGCCCGCGCCGAGGCGCCTTCGACGATGGAGACCACGCCCGTGGTGCCGTCGCGCACCGCCGAGAAGCCGCCGCTGCCGGCGGTACCGGTCACGTCGATGCGCGCACCCGTGCCCGCCGTCACCTGGCCGGACACCATCTGCACGCCCTGCGAGGCCTGGGCCGTGCTGAGGAAGCCGGTGAATTCGTTGTCGCCACGCATGCCGTCGAGGTTGGCGCCGGTGCCCTGCAGCGTCACGTTGCCCTGGGCCTGCACGGCCGCACCGCTGAGCAGCACGCCCGCCGTGTTGCCGATGCTGCCCCCCGGCTGAGCGTCGGTCCAGCTGCTGGCCACGCCGGTGAGCGCCGCCGCACCGCCCGAGCTGAGCGTGGATGCCCCGTCCACCCGCACGCCGCTCGCGCCCACGCCGCTGGTGCCCGTGGCGGTCAGGCCGCCCGTGCCGGCCTGCACCGTGCTGCCGGCCGTCACCAGCACGCCTTCGCTGGCGGTGTAGGAGCCGCTGGTGGCCCAGCTGCGCCCCTGCCCGGCCAGGCTGACCTGGCCGCTGCCACTGGTCAGCACCTGGCTGTTGCCGATGTAGACGCCCGCGCGCCAGCGGTCGCTGGCAGTGTTGCCATCCGAATCGCCGCCGCCGACGGCGCGGCCATTGGCCGCGTCGCCCTGCCCGAAGAAGCGCACGTTGCCGCCATTGGCGCTGATGCGCGCGCCGTCCAGGCGGATCGCGCCGGCCCAGGCGGTGTCGTAGTCGGGGAAGGGCCGGATCGTGCCCGCCGTGGCCAGGGCCGCGCCGGTCGAGTCGGCATTGAAGTCCACGTTCAGCGCACCTTCGGTGGCGGTGATGGCGCTCCCTGGCCCCATGTCGATGCTGCCGGCCGAATCGATGCGCAGCGTGGTGGTCGGACCGCCGATCTTGAGGACCTGCGCCGCGCTGTCCGGTGTGTCGCCCTGCTGGAAGACCACGCCCCGCCCATCGCCCGTGGCCGCGCTCGACAGCGTGACGTCGGTGCCGCGGCTGAGCGTGCGCCCCAGCGACGCCGCCCCGACCTGGCCACCCTCCAGCCCGGTGATCGCCGAGTCGTAGGCCACGTCGCCGGCCAGCACCTGCACCGTGTCGCCCACCGCCAGCGTCAGCCGGCCGTTGGCGCCGCCTTCGCTGCCGCCGCCGGCATCCACGCTGGCCGGGCTGGCCACCATGCCGTCGGCGCTGGCCGTGATGCTGCCGCCCGCGCCAGTGCCCGCGCCGCGTGCATTGAGGGTACCGCCCAACTGCACGCTGTTGCGCTGAGTCGCGGCGGAGGGCGTGTCCTCGCCCGGCAGCGTCACCGCCTGGGCCGATCCGATCGCAATGCTCCCCCCGGCGCCATTGCCGGTGGCGCTCGCATCGATGGTGGCCGTGGGCGCCACGCCCACGTAGGTGCCGGAGAGGGTGACGGTGCCGCCGCCCGCGACGCCGCGCGCGTCCACCAGCGTGGCCGGGGCCTCCGCGGCGACGGAAGGCACCGCAGGCGGAGGAACGTCGGCCAGCACCACTTCGCCCCCCGCCAGCGTGATGCTGCCGCCCTTGCGACCGGCGTCGACGCCGCTCGCATCGACCGTCCCGCCGGTGACCTCCAGCCGGTTGAGCCGGCCGGCGCCCAGCACGATCTCGCCATTGCGCGATTCGAGGCTGCGGGCCTGCACCACGCCCGTGTTGTTCACCACCAGCTGGCCGGTGGTGGTCGAGGCGCCGAGCATCAGTGCCCGGCCGCCATCGGCCTGCAGCACGCCGGCATTGGCGGCCGAGGCATTGGTGGCCAGCGCGTCGGCGTTGATGACCACATTGGTCAGGCCATCGCCTGCGAAGTCCAGCGACACCTTGCGACCCGACACCAGGCCGGCTGTGCCGCCCGGGGCGCTGATCGTGCCGCCGGCCGCGTTGGTGGCGCCGGCCCCGATCAGCAGCACGGTGCCGCCCGCCGTCGCCACGATCCGCCCACGGTTGACCACGGTGGCCGCGTTGTCATCGGCACGCTCGAAGACCAGCACCTCGCCAGGGCCCAGCGGCGTGTTCTCGCGGCCGGCGGGCATGAAGCTGGCGTCGGGAATGTCGAGCGTGGTGGCGACCAGGCCACCCACGTTGACCTGGGCCGTCCCCGCGAACAGCACGCCCGCGGGGTTGACCAGGAACACGCGCCCGTTGGCACTGAGCTGCCCGGCGATCTCCGACGGATTGCCGCCGGTCACGCGGTTGAGCAGCACCGAGGCCGCCGTGGGCTGCACGATGTTGACGGCCGCGCCCGAGCCGATGGAAAAGCTCGTCCACTGCGCGATGGCGCGGGCCTGGCTCTGCGTCAGCGTCATGGTGCCGGCGCCAGGGTTCTGCGCCGTGATGGCGACGCCGCGCAGCGAACCGGCGCCCGGGGCGATCACCGGCAGCGTCAGCGGTGCGAGCTGGGCGATGGCCGAGCCGGCGCCCATGCACAGGAGCGACAGCGCCAGGGGCCGCAGGCGCCAGTGGCGTGCCGCGGCGGCGGAGGAGGAAGGGGGACGGGTGCTCATCGCGAGGCCTCGTGAGTGAAAGCGCCGGGTGCCGCGGCCGGTCAGAAGGATTTCTGCAGCTGCACGTACAGCCGCGGATTGCGACCGCCACCGTCGGTGACGGCCGCGGGCGTGCCGGCGCGCCAGGCCAGCGAGGCATTGATCGAGAAGTTGCCGGCGCGCACCCACTGCAGGCCGATGCCGGCGCCGCGCAGGCTGCGGCTGGCGGGCGTGGTGTCGAACAGGCCCGGGGTCTTCTGCGGCCGGCCGCGCGCGGCGTCGTAGAAGACGTAGGGCGTCAGCTCCGACGTGGCCGACCACCGCCATTCCACGGTGCCGATCAGGCCCTGGTCCACCAGCACCTCGCCCGAGGGATAGGCCCGCACGGCACGCGCGCCGCCCAGGCTCAGCTTCTCGGAGGCGTCGAGGTTCTTGCTGGCCCACTGCCCCCCCAGGGCCAGGTAGAGCGAATGCTCCGGCAGCACCGACTGCAGGCGCGAGACCTGGAAGGTGAGCTTGGAGAAGCTGCCCTCGGTGCGCGGCCCGCCCAGGGCCTGGTCGGCCGCCAGCAGGCTGGGCTCGCGGATCGACAGGCTGCCGCGGTAGGCCGTGCCCGAGCTGGCCCAGTAGCCGCCGCCCAGCCAGTCGTCGCGCAGCTCCCAGGTCCAGCCCAGGCCCAGGCCGTGCACCCGCTTGCGCCCCTCGAAGGCCAGCGTGGTGTATTCGTCCGTCAGCCGCTTGGTGTCCACCGACAGCCGCACGAAGAGGTTCTGCCGCCGCTGCCGGATCACCGGGTAGAAGAGCGAAATGTCGGCCACGTCGGCCTTGCCCTGCGCGCCCAGCACGGCGAATTCGCCGTCGAGCTGGTAGTTGATGCGCGCCAGCCCGGCGCCCAGGCGCAGGCCGCTGGTGCCCAGCGGCAGTTCGTAGGCGATGCGCCCGAGCTGCAGCGCGTCGTTGTTGGACACCATGGCCCGCAGGTCAAGGTTGTCGCCGATGCCCAGCGGGCTGTTCCAGCGCAGCGAACCGCCCACGCGGTAGCGGCCCGACTCCTTGGTGCCATGGTTGTCGGCATCGGCGCTGAAGGAAAAGCGCTGTCCCGGGTTCACCTCCACCGCCAGGTCGGTGGTGCCGGGCTGGCTGCCTTCCTGCAGGCCGGAGCCGACGGCGATGCCAGGCTGGTCGGACAGCAGCAGCATGGCGCGTTCGTAGGCCGGCGCGCTCACGGCCGCCCCGGGCTGCAGCGCGGCCAGGAAGCCGCGCACCCGCGCCTCGCTGGTGGGCGCCTCGGGCGCCACCTGCACGTCCACCTTGCCGATGCGGCCTTCGGCGATGCTGATCTCGACCACGCCGTTCTGCACCGTCTGCACCGGCACCACCGCCTGGGCCAGGAAGTAGCCGCGGGCGTGGTAGCGGTCGGTGATGGCCTGGGCCAGCTGCTCCAGGTCGGCCAGCGTGACGTCGCGGCCAATGTAGGGGCCGGTGATCTCCCGCAGCTCCTCCGCCGACAGGGCCTCGGCGCCCGTGAGGCGCAGGTCGTTCAGGCGGAAGGAGACGGCCGGCGCGGCGGGCGCCGCGGGCAGGGCCTGCGCAC
Source organism: Pseudacidovorax intermedius (assembly GCF_003350475.1). Lineage (GTDB taxonomy): Bacteria > Pseudomonadota > Gammaproteobacteria > Burkholderiales > Burkholderiaceae_C > Xenophilus > Xenophilus intermedius. Next base: position 1,361,614 of record NZ_QQAV01000001.1, on the reverse strand, counting down.
CGGGCGCGGCGCAGCTGGTGCACGGCGGCTGCACGGGCACCAGCTGCTGCTGCGCCAGCGCGGGCACCATGGCCGTCAATGCAGCGGCCAGTGCCGTTGCACGGATCGCGAAGGATGAGGTCATGGCGGGCTTCATTGGACGGTCAGGCGCCAGTTGCCGATCAGGTTGAAGGGGGCCCAGAAGAAGGGATGGGCCATCTTGGGATCGCGCAGCACCGCCAGCTGCCCGGCCTGCATGGCCTGCTGCAGGTCGCGGCCCTTGGCGAGTTCGCCGTAGAGCGTGCTCATGAGCACCGCGGTGGCGTCGTCCGACACCGGCCACAGCGAGGCGATCAGGCTGCTGCTGCCGGCCGACAGGAAGGAGCGGGTGAAGCCCAGCACCTCGTCGCCGGAGGCGATGCGGCCGAGGCCCGACTCGCAGGCCGAGAGCGTGACCAGCGCCGTGCCTTGCATGGGCAGCTCCAGGATCTCGTGCGCCTCCAGGAAGTTCTGGCGCCCGTTCTCGTTGGCCAGCAGGATGCGCGAATAGAGCGGGTCGACCTGGTCGGCCTCGGCATGCGCGGCCACGTGCACCAGCGGCGAGCCGCCGGCCGCCTGGCGGAACTGCGTCTTGGTGGCCTGCGCGCCCATGAAGACGGTGTGGCGCGGAAAGAGCTGCTCCAGCCGCTGGACCTCGGCCTCGGAGCCGGGCAGGTCGTACTTGTCCTCGATGCGCGGGTTGCCGAAGGCGGTGAGCCGCCCTTCCACCCGCGGCGTGCGGCGCGCCAGCTGCACCGCGATGCTCATGGAGGGCGAGACCGACACCGGGTTGGTCTCGATCAGGTAGCGGCCGTTGACCCGCAGGGCCTGGAAGGGCAGGTAGTGCAGCGGTCCGTGCGGCACCACCACGATGCGCTGGCCGGGCTGCAGGCCCAGCGGGCCGATCAGCGCCGCGCCCATCTTGTCGGCATTGCCGATGGCCGTGCGGCGCCCGCGCACCACCGAGTTGCGGAAGGTGTCGACCAGCTCCACCAGCTCGTCGCGGCGGATCGGCAGGCTCTGGCTGCGCACCTCGGTGCTGCTCACCACCCACACCTGCAGCCGGTCGGGCAGCGCGTGGTACTGCACCAGGCGCTCGTCGGGCGCCAACGTGGCCTGCAGGCTGGCCAGGTCGACCACGGCCGTGGCCTGCGTGGCCAGCTGGGCGCGGCCGCGCACCGCGTCGAGCAGGGCGCGCGAGCGGCTGTGCTCGCTCACCTCGAAGGCGCGGCGCGGCTCGCCCATGTCGGCATACAGGCCCACGGCGCGCTCGAAGAGCTGCTGCAGGTCGGAGAACACGCCCATCTTGAATTCGTCGCTGCGGAAGCGCGCGCGCACCTTGTCCACGCCGGCCAGGGCGCGGTCCAGCGCCTGCGCGGCCTCGGCCTTGCGGCCCAGCGCCAGTTCGCTGCGGGCCACGCCGTCCCAGGCCCAGAGCTGGAAGTAGCCGGCGTCGGTGCCGGCGCGGCGCGTGGTCAGTTGCTGGAAGACGGTCAGGGCCTCGGCGGGCAGGCCTTCGGCCAGCAGCAGGTTGGCGCGGGTGCGCTCCACCTGCGCGGCCAGCGAGGCGTCGCGCTGCGGGGGCAGGCTGTCCACCAGCTGCCGCGCGCGCGCCAGGTCGGCGGGCTTGCCGCTGTCGATCAGCGCATTGGCCAGCGAGGCCTGCACCAGCGGCGCATAGCGCGGCGAGCTGGCGGCCAGGGCCTCGTCGTAGCTGCGGATGGCGCCGGCCAGGTCGCCGCGGCGCGCGTCCACATCGCCCAGCACCTTGAGGGCCGGGCCGCGGATGAGCTGCGGCTCGCGCGTGGGCAGCTGCAGCGCTTCGCGCGCGAACTGCTCGGCCTTCTCCAGCTGGCCGGCATAGCTGTAGACGATGGCCAGGTCGCGCTTGGCGGCGGCCAGCAGGGCCGGGTCCTGCGTGGCGCCGGCCAGGTGCAGCGCCTTGCTGGCGGCGCGCACGCTCTGGCGGAAGTCGCCCGCCTCGGCCAGCGACACGGCCTGGCTGCAGTACTGGTAGGCACTGAGCTTGACCTTGTCCTGCGAATACAGGATGGCGCCCTCCTGCGTGAGCGCCAGCAGCGTGTCCGAATCGGCCAGCCGGGCCTGCTCCTGCTGGCGGGCGGCGGCTTCGGCATCGGGCGCGGCGGCCTGTGCCCAGGCGCCGGCGGCGGGCCAGGCCAGTGCCGCGGCCACGGCCCAGGCGCCCCACCCGGCGCGGTGGCGGCCGGCGCGCCCGGCCGGCTTGTGCATCTTGCGTTCCATTCGACCCCCAGGCGTCCGGCCGTGGGGCACGCCCGGGCGGCGGGCCCCGCAGGCGCAGGATGCGACCTGCCCGTCGGACGTCGTCGGGGCAGTCTAGGAACGGGCCCCCGCGGGGCCAATTTGCAGGAAGGTCTAGGGCGAACGGCGTAGGGGCACGCCGAGGGTGCTTTCGGCACCGGCAGAAATCCTCAGCGGCCCATCCAATTTGCTCGCTGGTCCCATGGACGATTACCTTTCGAATATTTTGGCCGACAGCCGGTCCCAAATCGACGGAGGCAAACGAATATTGAGGCGCGCATTTCCGGAAATCATAGCTTGGCCGTCTTGCCATTCCACATTTTTCCATGCCGCGTCGAATTCCCGTACATCCTCCCAGGTGCGGACGGCGAGCAACTCACCGGACTTCGCGTCATAGACGTGCAGACTATTCCAGCAGTACAGCGCCCGGAATTGGGCGTCGGGCGACACCGACCATATGCACGATTCGCGCAGACTTCGCAACTTTTCCTCGTGCCAGTAGAGATAGGAGAAAAAAAGCAACCCAGCCAGAATGGCAGTGACGTTAAGCATTCTCAGGCGCCGCCACGATCCCGCCAAACCGTGATCGTGGATTGAAGCCAGCCAGGCGACCAAAAACACCAGAAGCAAGCCGAAAAATAATACGGCAATCCAAAACCCGGTCAACACCCCTGAAAAATCAAATCCGCCATTTGTCATAGCTCAACGACGATAGGTGGACTTAGCCTGACGGGCTTCTCATCAGAGAACAACAGCATGTCGCCTCCTTGTTTATGCAAGATCTGCCAAGCACGGAAATCCTTATTTCTCACACTGTAGTACACCGCATCTCTGATGTTCACGTCTTCCCCGACCAGTACCGGAAATTCAGCCCACCCTTCAATGCCTGCGGGCGTACTGTTGCTGCGCGTTTTGATGTGCGCTTCCAGGTCGCCCATGCCGATCTTCGACGCAATGAAACTGGCTGGCGCCAGTAATACACCTTTCTTGTTCCAATGGCCAAGATATTGGGAACTACCGTCATTACCGTCGTCGAAGAAAGAATACGGATTCTTCATGTAGAAAAAAGCGTGCGTAATGGTCGCCACACGCCTGCCGCCGTGAAAATGCTCAATTTCCGCGGCACCGATTCTGGCGTAGAAGGCAAAGCCACCGAGTGCGCCAGCCAAATCGTCAGGAACACCACCGCGTGCGTCTGAATCGAGGTATTGCTTGGCCTTTTCCGTCCATGTCGTGTCCACCGTAATGATCTGGAATTGGAACATGTCGTGGAGTTTTCTTCGATCATTGCCGACTTCTCTGTGCGGCATGACGCTTCGCGTTCCCCTGGGAAACTTGTTAATTATTCTTTTGATCTGTGTAATGCTCTCTGGCGTCGTCAGATACTCATGCGTCTGCAATTTTTCGAATTTCTCTCTTGCTCTTGGAAATCCGAGGATCCAATCCAACTTCAAGGTGGTCGTGTCGATGTTGGCGGCGGAATAGGGATTGCCGTTCTGATCTATACCAGAGGTCTTCCCGCTTTTTGAAGTTGGATACGTCAGCGCCAAGCGGAACCACTTTCTGAGCAGCGCAGCACTTATGCTCATGCCCATGTTGTCCATAGCACCAGGCACATCCTGCAAATCAAATGGTGGTACCAGCTTTGGTTTTTTCGGCGGAGAACTACGCGCGCCCGCTCTTGGCGGCGCAGGAGCGGCCACGTCGTGTACAAATTGCGCAAACGCCGCAATATTCTCCAGAAACTGCTCATTCCTCGTCTTTTTTGTTGCCCGTATGGCTGGCGAGGGCGCCGCAACGACTGGCGAAGGATTAAGCAGTAGAGGCGGGGATTTGGCCAATGACAGCGCAACTTCATCCATATCGACGCGATGCCCAGTCGTCCTCTCCCAATAAGGTGGCGTCAGAAGTGCATTTTTTGGTTTGAAGCAAATTAACTTTTCATCGCTGCGGCTCACGATTGTCCCTTCGTGAGTACTGATGCGCCGACCGCCAAGGTGCTGATGCCTTGACAAGTTGAAACATTTTGCATTGCCGTTCCTGTTTGATGTGTGACGCGGCAGAGCTTAGCAGCACCTATGCGGTGGCCACGCTGAAAGCAAGCAACTTCTACATGACAGGAGCGCGCGGATTTCCCGCTGAGGGGCAAATCGGCTTATTTTCCAATTCAGACACAAATGTGGAGGGACTATTCAAACCACCATTGGAATGGCTGCATGTTCATTCAAAGATCAGGCCTAACGAGTTCGCTCGGGCCGACACCGCGGCATTCCGGCTACAGCCAGACGTCGTCGGCCCAATGTGGCAACTGGACCGCGCGGGACCCACTTACATCAGCCGACCCGGCGGGGCTGTCCAAGATGCGCTCACCTACGCCATTCGGCTCCGCTAACAGTCTCCCGCACCCGGCCGGGCCGGGCTACTCAGGCGGTCACGCGGTGGCGCACCGGGCCGGCGCGCTGCTCCACCGCCTGGCGCAGCGGCTGGCACAGGCCGAGCATGAAGGCGGCCTCGGCCACCACGAAGAGCGGGCCGATCAGCAGGCCCATCAGGTCGTCGACGAAGGCCGGCTTGCGGCCCTCATACCAGTGGCCGACGAACTGGAAGGCCCAGCCGACCCCGAAGCCGCCGACGCCCACGGTCAGCCATTGGGCCGTGGGCAGCGCCGCGGCCCAGCCGCCGAACCACAGCGCCAGCACCAGCAGTGCCGCCATGACGGCGCCGAAGCGCAGGTCCAGCCGCAGGTAGTAGGCCATCGCCAGCAGACTGGCGATGACCGCGGGCGTGAGCGACAGCCCGGCCAGCATGAAGCCAGGCCGCGACAGCAGCACGACGACCGCCAGGACGATCATGGGAATGCCGACGAAATGCGTGGCGATGTTGCGCGGGTCCCGGTGGTAGCCCGCGTAGGTGGCCAGTTGCTCGGTCAGTGTCTTCATCGTTGTCTCCTTGGCGCAATGCGGCGATGCTAGGGCGGGCCCCCCGCGCGCCACTGTCGGCTGCCGGACACAAGGCGCCCGACGCCCTTCCGCCCCATGAACGACGACAACTGGCCCCGCATCGCCGCCGGCGGCAGCTGGTTCAAGGCCGCGCCCGCGCCCCTGCAGCAGGCGCTGCTGGGCCTGGCCGTGGCGCGCCGCCATGCGGACGGCGCCTGCCTGTTCCGGCGCGGCGACCCGCCCGACGGCCTCTATGGCGTCGCCGAGGGCGCGGTGCGCATCACCGGCCTGGCGGCCGATGGCCGGGAAGCCCTGCTGGCCATCGCCGAGCCCTCGCAGTGGATCGGCGAGATCGGCCTGCTCGACGGCCTGCCGCGCACGCACGACGCCCACGCGCAGGGTGCGGCCGTCACGCTGCATGTGCCGCAGGCGGCGCTGCTGGCCGTGCTACAGGCGCAACCCGCGCTGTGGCAATCCATCGGCCTGCTGGCCACCAGCAAGCTGCGCGCGGCCTTCCAGGCGCTGGAGGACATGGCGCTGCTGCCGGCGGAGAACCGCATCGCCGCGCGCCTGCTGGCGATGTCGCAGGGTTACGGCGAGTGGACCCATCAGACGCGCCGCGTGGTCCGGCTGTCGCAGGAGCAGCTGGCGTCCATGCTGGCCCTCTCGCGCCAGACAGTGAACCAGGTGCTGCAGGGCCTGGCGCACCAGGGCATCGTGCGGCCGGGGCGCGGCACGGTGGAGATCCTGGATGCGGCGCGGCTGCGCGTGCTGGCCGGCCGCGTCGGCTGATCTGCACGCCGGGGCTGCACGTACACCAGGCGCTGGCGGGTGTTGCGGACCGACGTCGATCCGGCCTTGTTATTTGACATGAGGCATGTAACATAGAAAACGACACATCACGCCCACCCCATGCCCACCGACCCGACCGCCACCGATGCACTGACCATCGAAGCCCTGGCTTCGGGTTCGGGCGTGACGGTGCGCAACATCCGCGCCTACACCACGGCCGGCCTGCTGCCGCCGCCGAAGCTGCGCGGGCGGCTGGGGCTGTACGGCGAGGAGCATGCGCAGCGGCTCGAACTGATCCGCGCGCTGCGCGAACAGGGCTTCGGCATCGAGGCCATCCGCCGCGTGTTCGAGCAGGCGCCGGCCAGCTCCTGGCGCAGCCTGGCGGCGGTGGCGCAGTCCATCTCGGACAACCTCTTCGCGGCCGAGGCGCCGCTGGTGGTGCCGGCCGAACAGCTCAACGCCAAATGGCAGGGCCGCCTGACGCCCGCCCTGCTCGACCGCGCGCTGCGCGCCGGCTTGGCGCGCCGCCTGCCCGACGGCAGCCTGCAGCACCTGAGCCCCGCCCTGGCCCGCATCGCCGAACAGCTGGCGGCCCTGGGCCTCTCGCCCGAGCAGGCCATCGACATGCAGGAGGCGCTGGTGCGCACCCTGCGCAGCGTGGCGCGGCGCTGGCTGCGCACGCTGGTCGATGCGGTGCTGGCGCAGCCCGAGCGCGCATCCGCGCTGCTGCAGCAGGCCGGGCCGCTGGCCACGGGGGCCGTGCAGGCGGCCTTTCCGCTCATCCTCCAGCAGGAGCTGGATGCTTTCGTCGCCCGCCAGAAATGACCCTCACGCCATGACCCACCTGCGACGCCCTTTCCCGCTTGCGGCCTTCGCGCTGGCCGCGGGCCTGGCCGCTTCGGCGGCGCATGCGCAGACCGCGCCCGACGGCCTGGCGCTGAGCTTCGAGGCCGCCCGCCAGCGCATGCTGGAGCGCTCGGACAAGCTGGCCGCTGCGCGCGCCGGTGTCGAGTCCAAGTCGCTGCGCGCCGATGCGCTGCGCAACCTGGGCGGGCCGGTGGTCAGCGTGACCGGCGTGGGCTATGCCTACGACGCGCGGCTGAACGTCGATCTGTCCTCCTTCGATTCGGGCCTCACGCAGATCGGCCAGCTGCTGCCCGCCAGCCTGCAGAGCAGTCTGGCCCGGCTGCCGGTGCGGCTGCCCGACAGCTACACGCTGCAGCGCGACGGCCATGGCTTCACGTCCTCGGTGTCGGCCATCTGGCCGCTCTACACCGGCGGTGCCACCGACGCGGTGCGGGGCTTTGCCGGCGCGCAGACGCGCGAAGCCCGCGCCGATGCCGACCAGACCGGTGGCGAAGTGGACCAGACGCTGGTGGAGCGCTACTTCGGCGCCCAGCTCGCGCAGCGCGCCGCCGACCTGCGCGCCCAGGCCGAGCGCAGCATCGCCGGCCACGACGAGGCGGCGCAGAAGATGCTGGCGGCCGGCGTCATCTCGCGCGTGGAGCGCCTGCAGGCCCGCAGCGCCTATGAAGAGGCGCGCCGCAACGCCGCCAAGGCCCGGGACGATGCCGAGCTGGCCGCCGTCGCGCTGGCGCGCACCGTGCGGGCCGACCAGCCGGTGCTGCCGCGCACGCCGCTCTTCGTCCTCAGCCAGCCGGTCGAGCCGCTCGGCTACTTCCTCGATGCGGCGCAACTGCACCATCCGGGCCTGGCCAAGGTGGCGGCGAAGAAGCTGCAGGCCGAGGAACTGCATGCCGGCGAGGAAGCATTGCGCCGCCCGCAGGTGCTGGCCTTCGGCACGCACGACCTCAAGCGCCGCGAAGAGGCCGGCTGGGTGGCCGGCGTGGGCGTGTACTGGACCCTCTACGACAGCATCGACCGCGACCAGCTGGCCGCCGCCAGCCTCAAGCAGGTGGAGCAGGCCGAGCGCACCGATGCGCAGGCGCGCAGCGACATCTCGCTGCTGGTGGAGCGCAACTGGCGGGCGCTGGAGAACGCGCGGCGCCAGTTCGCATCGATGCAGGCCGGCGTCGACCTGGCGCAGGAGGTGGTGCGCCTGCGCAGCGCCGGCCTGCGCGAAGGCACCAGCACGACGCAGGACCTGATCGACGCCGAGACCAACCTGGCCAAGGTGCAGACCGAACGCGCCCAGGCCGCCAACGAGTACGTGCAGGCCCTGGCCCGCCTGCTGCAGAGCGCTGGCATCTCGGAGCGCTTCACGGACTACATCGCCCGCGCCGATATCAAGATCGAATGACCATGACCCAACGTCGCAAGACCCTGCCCCTGGCCATCGTGGCCGGCCTCGTCGTCCTCGGCCTGATCGGCTGGGGCTTCTGGCGCGCCAGCCGGCCGGCGCCCGAGGTGTTCCAGGGCCAGATGGAGGCGAAGGAAACCGACATCGCCGCCAAGATCCCCGGCCGCATCGCCGAGGTCATGGTGCGCGAGGGCGACCGCATCGCGGCGGGGGCGCCGATCCTGCGCATGGCCTCGCCCGAGGTGGACGCCAAGCTGGCCCAGGCGACAGCCGCGCAGCAGGCCGCGCAGGCGGTGGCGAAGAAGGCCGAGAACGGTGCCCGCCCGCAGGAAATCGAGATGGCCCGCATGCAGTGGCAGCGCGCCGAGACCGCCGCCGAGCTGGCCCGCAAGTCCTTCGACCGCGTGGACGGCCTGGCGCGCGACGGCCTGGTGGCCGCGCAGAAGCGCGACGAGGCCGAGGCCAACTGGAAGGCCTCGCGCGATGCCGCCATCGCCGCCCGCGCGCAGTACGACCTGGCCCGCCAGGGCGCCCGCGGCGAGGACAAGGCCGCCGCCGAGGCCCAGGCCCGGCAGGTGGCCGGCGTGGTGGCCGAGGCCCAGGCCGCCAAGGCCGAGACCGAGCTGCGCAGTCCGGTCGCCGGCGAGGTGGCCAAGGTGCTGGCCCGCGCCGGCGAGCTGGTGCCGCAGGGCGTGGCCGCCGTCACCGTGGTCGACCTGGCCGACCAGTGGGTCGTGCTGAACGTGCGCGAGGACCGGCTGTCGCGCTTCGCCGTCGGCCAGGAGTTCGACGCGCGCCTGCCCGCGCTGGGCCCGCAGGCGGCCACGGCCCGCTTCAAGGTGACGTACAGCGCGCCGCTGCCCGACTTCGCGACCTGGCGCGCCACGCGGGCGGGCGCGGGCTTCGACGTGCGCACCTTCGAGGTCCGGGCCAGGCCGCTGCAGCCCATCGCGGGCGCGCGGCCGGGCATGAGCGTGCTGGTCGACTGAGGCTGGGTGGACGAAGCCGCCATGCCTCTTCGCCACGCGCACGGCCCATGGCGCCCCATCGCGACCTCTGCCCGATGAGCGTGTTCACCCGCAGCCTGCGCCGCGAAGCCCGGCGCCTCGCCGGCCAGCCCTGGGAGTTGGCCATGGTGAGCTGGGTGCCGGCCCTGGCCGCCGCCCTGATGTGGTGGATCTTCTCGGCCGGCCTGCCCAACCGTCTACCCATCGGTGTGCTGGACGAGGACCATTCGGCCATCTCGCGCCAGATCGAGCGCTTCCTGGAAGCCTCGCCGGGCCTGCAGGTGGCCGAGCGATATGCCGACGCCGCCGAGATGGACCGCGCGCTGGTGGCCGGCCGCGTGCATGCGGCGGTGTGGCTGCCGCGCGAACTCTCGCGCGACCTCAAGCAGGGCCGCGCCGGCCAGGTGGTGCTGCTGCACAACGCGCAGCGCGGCACGCACTCCAGCCTGATCCAGCGCGACGTGCGCACGGCCGTGGGCACGGTGTCGGCCGGCATCGAGCTGACGGCACGCGCCAAGCGCGGCGAGTCGGCCCCGGCGGCGCGGGCGCACCTCGACCCGGTGCGGGCCAACACGGTGGCGCTGTTCAATACGTCGAGCAACTACGAGCAGTTCCTGGGCGCGGCGCTGATCCCGGCGCTGCTGCACATCTTTGCCATGACCGCGGGTGCGTGGACGCTGGGCCGCGAGTTGCGCGACCACAGCCTGGGCGAGTGGCTCGCGCCGGGCGCGGGTGCGAATGCGGGGATGGCGGCCGGCACCGGCTGGGGCGAGGCAGCCGCAGCGCTGGCCGGCAAGCTGCTGATGCCGTGGCTGTCGCTGTCGATGGTCGGGCTGCTGGCGCTGCTGGGCCTCACGCTCGGGCGGGGCTGGCACCCGGCCGGCTCGCTGGCATGGGTGGGCGTGGCGCTGGTGCTGTTCCTGGGGCTGTCGGTGGCGATGGGGGCCTTCCTGGCGGCGCTGACCCGCTCGCTGCGCACGGCGCTCTCGGGCACGGGCTTCATCACCGCGCCGGCCTTCGCCTTCGGCGGCGTGGGCTTTCCGCTGGTGGCCATGCCCGCGGCGGCGCGCGCCTGGGCGCTGGTGCTGCCGTACACGCACTACGCCCGCGTGCAGATCGAGCAGTTGCAGATGGGCGCGCCGCTGGCCTATTCGATGGCCACGCCGCTGTGGATGGCCGTGGCCGCGCTGGCCCTGCTGGCCGCCAGCGCCGGCCTGGTCGGCCGCGCGGCGACGGCGCCCGAGAGCTGGGGCAAGCGCTGATGACGAACGAGAACGTGCCCGCCGCCGACCGCACCCGGCAGCGCTTCGCCGACGCCTGGCGCGCCACGGCCCTGGCCGTGCTGCGCGATCCGGGCGTGCTGCTGATCCTGCTGCTCGCGCCGGTGATCTACGGCTTCTTCTATCCCTGGCCCTACGGCACCGAGGCGGTCACGCGCGTGCCCGTCGCGGTGGTGGACCAGGACGGCAGCAACCTCTCGCGGCAGATCACCCGCTTCGCGCAGGCCAGCCCCCGCATCGACGTGCGGCTGGTGACGGGCGACGAGCAGGCTGCACGGCAGGCCCTGTGGCGCGGCGAGATCGAGGGCTACGCGCTGCTGCCACGCGACCTCAAGCGCGACGTGGTGCGCGGCGCGGCGGCGGGCGTGACCATCGAGGGCAACGGCGCCTATGCGCTGCTCAACAAGTCGGTGCTCTACGGCTTCTCGGAAGCGGTGGGCACGGTGTCGGCCGGCATCGAGATCCGCCGCCTGCAGGCCGCCGGCCAGAGCGCGCCGCAGGCCCAGGCCAGCCGAAGTCCGCTCAACACGCAGCTGGTGCCGCTGTTCAACCCGACCGAGGGCTACGGCAGCTATGTGGTGCCGGCGGTGGCGCTGCTGATCCTGCACCAGACGCTGCTGATGGGCTGCGCCATGCTGGCCGGCACCTGGGCCGAGGCCGACCGGCTGCGTGCGCGCCCCGCAGCCTGGCTGGGGCGCCTGGCGGCGCTGTCGGGCTTCGGGCTCATGACGGGGCTGTTCTTCTTCGGCTGGATCTTCGTGCTGCAGGACTATCCGCGCGGCGGCAATCCGCCTGCGGCCGCACTGCTGCTGGCCTTCTACGTGCCCACGGTCTGCGCGCTGGGCCTGCTGCTGGGCTGCTGGTTCCGTGACCGGGAACGGGCCCTGCAGGTGATCCTGTTCAGCTCGCTGCCGCTGGCCTTCCTCTCGGGCTTCTCCTGGCCCAGCGAGGCACTGCCGATGCCGCTGCAGTGGCTGGGCGGCTGGCTGCCCAGCACGGCGGGCATCCAGGCCTCGCTGCGGCTCAACCAGATGGGCGCGCCGCTGGCGGACGTGCTGCCCTGGCTGGGCAAGCTGGCCACGGTGTTCGGCCTGGCACTGGCGGGACTGCTGTGGGCGGGACGGCTGCGCGTCGGGCCATACCCGCGCCGTTGAGAATTTCTCTCATCGCGGGGGATACTGGCGGACTTTTCCTTCCTCCATCCGACACTCGCCGCCATGAGCTCCAGCACCCGCATCGAGAAAGACACCTTCGGTCCCATCGAAGTCCCCGCCGACCACCTGTGGGGCGCGCAGACGCAGCGCTCGCTGCAAAACTTCGACATCTCGGGCGAGCGCCAGCCGCTGGAGATCATCCAGGCGCTGGCCCTGGTGAAGCGGGCCTCGGCCGTGGTCAACCAGCAGCTGGGCCTGCAGGACGCGAAGAAGACCGATGCCATCGTGGCCGCCGCCGACGAGGTGCTGGCCGGCAAGCATCCGCATGAGTTCCCGCTGGTCGTCTGGCAGACCGGCTCGGGCACGCAGACCAACATGAACGTCAACGAGGTGCTGGCCAACCGCGCGAGCGAGCTGCTCGGCGGCCAGCGCGGCGAAGGCCGCCTGGTGCACCCCAACGACGACGTCAACCGCAGCCAGTCCAGCAACGACGTCTTTCCCACCGCCATGCACGTGGCGGCCGTGCAGGCGCTCACGCACAAGCTGCTGCCGGCCATCGCCAAGCTGCGCGCCACGCTGGCGAAGAAGTCCGAGGACTTCATGGACATCGTGAAGATCGGCCGCACCCACCTGCAGGACGCCACGCCGCTGACGCTGGGTCAGGAGGTCTCGGGCTGGGTCGCGCAACTGGACCAGAACGAGCGCCATGTGCGCGCCGCCCTGCCCCACCTGTGCGAACTGGCCCTGGGCGGCACCGCGGTGGGCACCGGCCTGAACGCGCCCAAGGGCTATGCCGAAGGCGTGGCGGCCGAGCTGGCCCGGCTGACCGGCCTGCCCTTCGTGACGGCGCCGAGCAAGTTCGAGGTGATGGCCGCCTGCGATGCCTTCGTGCACGCGCATGGCGCGCTCAAGACGCTGGCGGCCAGCATGAACAAGATCGCCAACGACGTGCGCTGGCTGGCGAGCGGCCCGCGCAGCGGCATCGGCGAGCTGAGCATTCCCGAGAACGAGCCGGGCTCGTCGATCATGCCCGGCAAGGTCAACCCGACGCAGAGCGAGGCCGTGACCATGCTGGCTGCGCAAGTCATGGGCAACGACGTGGCCATCAACATCGGCGGCATGTCGGGCAACTTCGAGCTGAACGTGTTCCGTCCCATGGTGGCCCACAACTTCCTGCAGAGCGTGCGCCTGCTGGCCGACGGCATCGTGAGCTTCAACGACCACTGCGCCGTGGGCATCGAGCCCAACCGCGACCGCATCGCCGAACTGGTGAGCCGCTCGCTGATGTTGGTGACGGCCCTGAACACGCACATCGGCTACGACAAGGCGGCCTACATCGCCAAGAAGGCGCACAAGGAAGGCACCAGCCTGCGCGAGGCGGCCATCGCCTCGGGGCACCTGACGGGCGAGCAGTTCGACCAGTGGGTCATCCCCGAGAACATGACCGGCCGCTGAGCCCACGCAGGAAGCGCAGCGCTTGAACGCCCCCTCGTCCGCCGGCCGCACCGGCCGATCCGCAGCGCCCGCCCGCAGCTGGCCGCTCATAGCGCTTGCCGCCATCGCCATCGGCTTCGTCGTGCTGGGCCACGACGGCCGCCGCGTGGCGCAGATGCTCGTGCTGCTGCTGCCCGCGCTGGCCTGGATGGCCTGGCCGGTGCGCAGCACGGCGGTGCACCGCGCCCGGCGGGTGGCGGTGCTGGCGGCGGTGATGGCCTTTGCGGCCGACGGCGTGGTGCGGGCCTACCTGCTGGACACCTACCAGTCCGCGCCCGACGGCGCGGTGGTGCTGGGGGCGCTGGCCAACACCAATGCGCGGGAAAGCGGCGAGTACCTGCAGATGCACTGGCGCACGGCGGCCCTGTGGTGCGCGGTGCTGGGGGCCGCGGGCTATGCCGTGTGGCGGCTGACGACCTACGGGCGGCGACGCCGCATCGCCACGGCCGCCGGCGCGCCACGCGGTGCCATCGATGGCGGTGCAGCGGGCACGCCGCCCGAGATCGAGGCAGCACCGCACCGGGCCTGGCTCGCCCTGCTGCTGCTGGCCTTCGCCTTCGGCGCTCTCGCCCATGCCAGCAAGCCCTGGCGGCGGCTGCACCCGGTCGTCTTCTGGACGCAATGGGCCGACGATGCGCGCGACCTGCGCACCGCCTGGGCCGATCAGCAGCGCATGCGCGACGCCGCCCTGCAGCATGCCCATGCGGCGGCGCCACAGGTGATGCGCGCTGGCCCGTCGACGGTGGTGCTGGTCATCACCGACAGCATCAACCGCGACAACCTGGGGCTGTACGGCTACGGCCGCAACACCACGCCGCGTCTGGCCGCCGCGCAGCGGCGTGAGCCGCAGCAGATGACGGTGCTGCGCCACGCCTGGTCGGTGGACGCCAGCACGCTGCCGGCCATGGCCAACATGATGCGATTCGGTCAGCCCACGGCCGCCGACGCGCAGCACCTGCTGCCGCTGGCGCGCGCCGCCGGCTACAAGGTCTGGTGGATGAGCAACCACGACGATGTGGCCATCGAGCAGCAGCATGCGCGCCTCGCCGACGAGGTGGAGATCGTCAACCGCGTGCCGGGCCGCGCCAGCGCCTCGCTGGACGGCGAACTGCTCGACTGCGTGCAGGAAGCGCTGGAGGATCCGGCCGAGCGCAAGCTGATCGTGGTGCACCTGCTGGGCGCCCATCCGCACTACCGGCTGCGCTTTCCGGGCACGCAGGAGAACCCCTTCGACGACACGGTGGACGCGGTCGAATCGGGCCTGATCGCCCAGGGCCGCCCGGCATGGGTGCGGCGCTTTCGCCAGGACTACGACAACGCCCTGCTGTATCACGACTTCGTGGTGGCCGAGACGCTGCAGCTCACGCGCACGGTGGGCAGACTGGCCGAGTACCGGGCCTGGTTCTATGTCTCCGACCACGGCCAGGAAGTGGGCCATGGCAGCGACCATGTGGGCCACAGTCCGAGCACGGCCTCTGGCTACCGCATTCCGGCCATCGTGTGGCGCAACCAGTTGCCGGCCGATGAGGCTTCCGTTTCGGAGCGACCGTTTCGTGCGGACTGGCTGGGTTGGACGGTCGCGGACCTGCTGGCGCTGCAGTGGAAGGGCCAGGTTGCCGGGCGCGACGTTCTGGCGGACGACTACCGGTGGGAGGCGCCGGTGCTGCCGGTGAAAGTGCGGTCGTATCTGGATTGAGATCGTCGCTGCTGCTTCGGCGATGCTTCGGGGTGCGCGGTGGTGTCGGGCTCAGGGTGCGCGGGCTCATACGGGGTCGGTCGGCCCGTCTGTCCGAGCACCGCAGGGAAGTCGGCGCGCGGCGCCGACCGCCCCACTTGAAGCGCCGACACGCCCTCACCGGCACCAGGGCCGGACCACGGACCACACAACACCAAGCACCCACACCGACCACTGCAAAGCAAAAAGGGCCAACGCGACCACAGCCGCATTGACCCTTGCGTGAAGACCGGCGAAGAGCAGACTCAGGCCGGCACAGCCTCCACCCCCGCACGGTCCCAGTGCCGGTGCTTGGCAATCGCAGCGACGAAGGTCTGCGCAATGCCCTGCGCCTCTTCGTTCTCGCCCAACTGCTGCGCAGGGGTCGCGGCGACCACCACACCGGCCGGCGCGTCGGTCTTGCCCTCTTCCACACCGACCGAAGCGAGAAGCTGCGCCCCCTCACCCACCACGCAGATGGACTTCAGGTGCTTGAAGGCCTCCAGCACGAAATGCTGCGCCTCGCCATTGGCCATCAGCGTCTTGGCGTTCTCGGTGCCCGCCGGCACCAGCACCGCGTCGAACATCACCGACGGCATGTTGGTGAAGGTGGCATCCACCTCGACCTGCCGCTTCGATGCGCTCGTGACGCTGCCCAGACGCGGACCCACCACCTTGCACATCGCACCCGCCGACTCCAGCGCCTCGCGGATCGGCTTGAGCGATGCCGAGTCGACGCCGTCGCTCACCAGGATCGCGATCTTGCGCGTCTTGATGCTGCCGTCACCGGTGCCGATCATGCTCAGCGCGGGCGACTCCTCGATCGGCAGGTTGATGCGCGCCTCGCGGTAGCCGGCCTGGCCGGCCGCGGCCTTGGCGTCGGGCGACTCGATGCCCAGCGGCTCGGCCACGCGGCGGGCCAGCTTTTCGTCCACATGGGCCAGGTTGTCCACCATGCGCTGGCGCACGGCGGGCACGTCCACCTTCGACAATTCGAAGCGGAAGGCCGCAATGATGTGCTCCTTCTCCACCGCCGTCTGGCTGTTGAAGAACAGCCGCGCTTGCGTGAAGTGGTCGTCGAAGCTCTCGCTGCGGCGCCGCACCTTGGGCGATTCGACCGTCTCGGGATAGGTCTGGAAGCCTTCGCTGTCGCCATCGACCCGGAACTCCGAGCCATTGCCCAGCGAGTTCGGCTCATACGCCACCTGCCCGCGCGAAATGGTCTGGCGGTGCATGCCGTCGCGCTGGAAGTTGTGGAAGGGGCACACGCCGCGGTTGATCGGCAACTCGTGGAAGTTGGGGCCACCCAGGCGGGACAGCTGCGTGTCGGTGTAGCTGAACAGCCGGCCCTGCAGCAGCGGGTCGTTGCTGAAGTCGATGCCCGGCACCACATGGCCCGGGTGGAAGGCCACCTGCTCGGTCTCGGCGAAGAAGTTGTCGGGGTTGCGGTTGAGCACCATCTTGCCCACGGGCGTGACGGGCACCATCTCTTCCGGGATCAGCTTGGTCGGGTCCAGCAGGTCGAAGCCCAGCGAATGCTCCTTGTCCTGCGGGATCAGCTGCATGCCCAGCTCCCACTCGGGGAAGTCGCCGTTCTCGATGGCTTCCCACAGGTCGCGGCGGTGGAAGTCCGGGTCCTTGCCGGCGATCTTCTGCGCCTCGTCCCAGACCAGGGCATGGCTGCCCAGCTTGGGCTTCCAGTGGAACTTGACGAAGTGCGCGTCGCCCCGGCTGTTGATCAGGCGGAAGGTGTGCACGCCGAAGCCTTGCATCATGCGCAGGCTGCGCGGAATGGCGCGGTCGCTCATCGCCCACATCAGCATGTGGGTGGTCTCGGGCATCAGCGAGGCGAAGTCCCAGAAGGTGTCGTGCGCGCTGGCTGCCTGCGGCATGCCGTGGTGCGGCTCCTGCTTGACGGCATGGACCAGGTCCGGAAACTTCATCGCGTCCTGGATGAAGAACACCGGGATGTTGTTGCCCACCAGGTCCCAGATGCCTTCCTGCGTGTAGAACTTGACCGAGAAGCCGCGCACGTCGCGCACCGTGTCGGCCGAGCTGGAGCCGCCCGCCACGGTGGAGAAGCGCACGAACACCGGCGTCTTCAGCGAGGGGTCGTTCAGCAGGCCGGCGCGCGTGAATTGCGACATCGACTTGTAGACCTGGAAGTAGCCGTGCGCCGCACTGCCACGTGCATGCACCACCCGCTCGGGAATGCGCTCGTGGTCGAAGTGCGTGATCTTCTCGCGCAGGATGAAGTCTTCGAGCAGCGTCGGGCCCCGCACGCCCGCCTTGAGCGAGTTGTGGTTGTCCGCGATCCGCGTCCCCTGGTTGGTGCTCAGGTGCGGCAGCGGCAGCTCGGCGGTGGTGCCGGCCAGCTGCTCGATCTTGGCGTTCGTGGTCTCGGCCGTACGGCCGCGGCGCGGGGCGGGGGACTTGCTCTTGGTGGGCATCGGGTGCGTGGAGAAGGAGGTGGGGCCGCTCAGCCGGCTTCGTTGTCGAGGAACACGTCGACGGCGTTGACCAGGGCGACCAGGGCGATCACGGCGGTCATTCCGGCGACGCCCCAGACCAGGAATTCGTCCAGCCAGGCGCTGTTGAGTGCGCTGACAAGGGCAGAGGTCAGTTCCATGGGAATCCTGCTTCGAGAAGGAAGTTGGGTGGGGACGCAGGCCGCTTCGTGCGAGGCATGCCCCTGACAGGTGGGCCGCGAATGTGACAAAGCGTAGGCCCGCGGTTCCGCCGGACGCGTAGTGACGCCACGCCGGCAGATGTGGGAGCGCCGAGCCCGACGAGGTAGGACATGGCCGACGCGCGGCGCACGCCTACACGGCGGGGCGCGAAGGCCTGTGGCACGAACGGTGCAAGGCCGTCTAGGCTCACGCACCCGCGCCGCGACAGTCCACCCTGGACGAAGGCCCGCCCTCCTCCCATGCTCATCCGCATCGGCTACGACATCGAACTGGCCCTGGCTGGACCCACCGCCGTGGTCTACCTGCTGCAGGTGCACCCCGACCGCGCGCACGATCTCGTCGCGCCGGAGCATCCGGTGGTCGATCCCCCCTTCTGGACCGACCACTATGTGGACGGCTTCGGCAACCGTTGCGCCCGCGTACGCGTGCCGGCCGGTCAGCACCGGCTGCGGCTGCACGGACAGGCCACCATCCACGATCCGGGTTGGCCCGACCAGCAGGACTGGGGCGCGCTGCAACATCCGGTGGACGAGCTGCCGCCCCAGACGCTGGCCTTCCTGCTGCCCAGCCGCTATTGCGAGGTGGACAGCGAACTGCTGGCCTTCGCCTGGGCCCAATTCGGCCAGACGCCGCTGGGCTGGGCCCGGGTGCAGGCCATCTGCGACTGGGTGCACCACCACATCCGCTTCGACTACGGCTGCGCCGATGCCGGCCGCACGGCGCTGGGCGGCTGGCGCCAGGGCGTGGGCGTGTGCCGCGACTATGCGCACCTGGCGGTGGCGCTGTGTCGCTGCATGAACATTCCGGCCCGCTACGTCACGGGCTACCTGGGCGACATCGGCGTGCCGCCGGTGCCCTACCCCATGGACTTCAGCGCCTGGTTCGAGGTCTACCTGGGCGGCCGCTGGCACACCTTCGATGCCCGCCACAACATTCCGCGCATCGGCCGCGTGGTCATCGCCCGCGGTCGCGATGCCGCCGATGTGCCGATCACCATGGTGTTCGGCCAGCACCAGCTCAACCGTTTCGACGTGATCACCGAGGAAGTCAGGGGCTGAAACCCAGCACTTGCATGGCCCGGGCCAGGCCCTGGTTGGGCAGGGGAGGCTTATCCCAGGGGGCGTTGCCGGTCGAAAGCCGCTCGCCGACGCTGGCCAGCGTCCAGTGCGCGCCGCTGGTCAGGGTGGGCAACTCGTCCCACGCAACCGGCACCGACACGCCCAGGCCCGGCCGGGAGCGCACCGACCAGGCGCTCACCGTCGTGGCGCCGAAGCCGTTGCGCAGGTAGTCGACAAAGATGCGGCCCACGCGGTTCTTCGGGCCGCTCTTGGCCACGAAGCGCTCGGGCAGCGTGCGGGCCAGGTGCTGCACCACGGCGCGCGAGAAGTCCTTGACGGTGTCCCAGCCATGCTGGCGCCGGATCGGCACCACCACATGCAGGCCCTTGCCGCCGCTGGTCTTGAGCAGGCCGTCCAGGCCCAGCTCCTGCAGCAGCGTGCG
This sequence comes from Pseudacidovorax intermedius, assembly GCF_003350475.1. Lineage (GTDB taxonomy): Bacteria > Pseudomonadota > Gammaproteobacteria > Burkholderiales > Burkholderiaceae_C > Xenophilus > Xenophilus intermedius. Next base: position 1,342,486 of record NZ_QQAV01000001.1, on the reverse strand, counting down.
CATCAGCAAGGCACCCTCCTGCACATGCGCCCAGGAGACGCCCTCGCCCGGGTCGAGGTCGAAGGTCATGCGGTCGGGCTTGTCCAGCCCGCGCGAATGGCCGTTCCAGGTGTGGAATTCGAGCGTGTTCATCTGCGCGGCGGACAGCAGGCCCTTGGCACTGTCGATCTGCAGCAGCGGCTCGTGGCCCGGGTCCAGCGCGGGATCGAGCAGGCGCACGCCGGGCAGCGGTGCGTTCTGCACATGCTTCTGGAAGAACAGCTCGCCGCCCACGCCGTCGGGCGCCCGCACCAGGGACACGGGGCGGCCGCGCAGGTGCGGCAGCATCAGCGGTGCGACCTGCGCGTAATAGGCGATGACCTCGCCCTTGGTGGCGCCGCTGGCGCGGTCGATCACGCGGTCGGCATGGGTCACGCGCAGGTCGCCGGGCAGCGCGTCGTCGGACTTTGCCGCGGTGGTGGACTTGCGGCCACGGACCGAAGCCGCAGCCTTTCCCTTGGCCGCCGCAGCGGCCGCTGGTTTTGCCGCGGAACTCGCCTTGTCGGCCTTTCCTGAGGCCTGGGGTGCCGCCTTGGCGGCGCTCACTGGATCCATTGCCTGCTCCCGAACGATCTGCCGCGCCGGCTTGTCGCTGCGCAGGCCCTGGAAGACGGCCTGCCGCACCTTGCCTTCGCGCGTCCACTGGCCGAAGGCCACCTCCGCGACCAGCTCAGGCCGCACCCACTGCGCCTTCTCGCCCGCCGGCCGCGGCGTGAAGGGGCACTCGTCCTGGTCGAGTGCCTGCAGCTGCGCATGCATCTCCGCCAGGCGCCGCTGGTCGAAGCCGGTGCCAACATTGCCGGCGTGCTTCAACTCACCCTGTTCGTCGTACACGCCCAACAGCAACGCGCCGAAGCCGCTGCGGCTGCCGCGCGGTGCGGTGTAGCCGCCGATGACGAACTCCTGCCGCAACTGGTGCTTGAGCTTGATCCACGCCGGCGAACGGCCGCCGAGGTAGGGGCTGTCCAGCCGCTTGCCGACGATGCCCTCGAATCCGATGCCGGCCGCAGAGGCCAGCAGGTCGCGCGGCGTGGCGTCGAAGGCCTCGCTGAAGCGCAGCGAGGGCGGCAGCTCGCCAGCGTCGAAGATGGCGCGCAAGGCTTCGCGCCGCAGCGTCAGCGGCTCGTCACGCAGATCGCGCCCGCCCACGAAGGGCGCGTCAAACAGCCAGTAGACGATGGGCGCCGTGGCCTGCAGGTCGAAGGCGTTCTGCAGGGCCTGGAAGTCGGGCGCGTCGTTCGCGCCCAGCACGCCGATCTCGCCGTCGAGCCAGGCATTGCGCACCGGCAGCTGCGCCAGCGCGCGCGCCAGCTCAGGCAGGCGGTCGGTCCAGTCGTGGCCGTTGCGGGTGAAGCAGCGAATGCGGCCACGGCCATCGATGCGGGTGAGCAGGCGGTAGCCGTCGAACTTGAGCTCCCAGGCCCATTGCGCAGGCTCGGGCGGCGGGCCGTCGGCCAGCACGGCGAGTTGGGGGGCGAGGGTGTCGGGCAACGCGGCGGCCACGCCCGGGAGGTGCGCCTCTTCGGCGTCCTTCGGCCTTCCCTTCCTGGCTGTGGCGTCGGCGCGTTGGGTGGCGGCTTTGCTCTGGCCGCGGACGGCAGGCTTGCTGGCGGCCGGGGCGTCGGGTTCTGCCGGCTCGGCGACGGGGTCGGCCTCGGGTTGGCCGATGTGGCGCACGCTGTCCGGCTCGGCCTCGGTCACGTCGTAGTCGGCGAGTGGCCGGGCCGCGGCGTCCTCGTCCTTGATCAGCAGCCAGCTGGGCTTCTTCTCGTCCTTGCCGTGCATGCGCACCAGCGTCCAGCGGCCTTGCAGTTTGTGGCCCTGCAGCGTGAAGCTGAGCTTGCCGGCGCGCAGGCCGGCACGGGCGTCGCCTTCGGGCGCCCAAGTGCCGCGGTCCCACACGATCACCGTGCCGGCGCCGTATTGGCCTTCAGGAATGCGGCCCTCGAAGTCGCCGTAGGCGATGGGGTGGTCCTCCACCTCCACCGCCATGCGCTTGACCGTGGGATCGAGGCAGGGGCCCTTGGGCACGGCCCAGCTCTTGAGGGTGCCGTCCAGCTCCAGCCGGAAGTCGTAATGCAGCCGCGTGGCGTCGTGCTTCTGCACCACGAAGGCCAGGGCCTCGACACCCGGCGCGCCGCCGTGGCGGGGCTCGGGGGTGCGCTGGAAGTCGCGTTTGCGGTGGTAGTCGGCCAGGGCCTGGGCGGCGTCCGTGCCCGCAGGCCGCGCCTTGCCACCACTGGGCACAGAAGTCCTGCGGGTCGCGGTACGGGCCGCCTTGCGGACCGTCTTGCGGGCGACGCTCATGCCGCCTTGCGGCGCGGTGCCGTCTTGCGGGCGGGCGCGGACTTGGCGGCGGCTCGCTTGGCGGGTGCCTTGGCGGCAGCGCGCTTGCCTGCAGCGGCCTTGGTGCGCGTGTTGCCCTCGTCCTCGCCCTCGTCCGCCTCGTCGTCTTCGTGGTCCTTGGCCGCCGCTCGGCCCTTCCCACCCCGCAGGCTGCGCTGCAGCAGCTCGGTCAGGTCCAGGATCTTGGCGCCGGAGCTTGCCTGCTCCTGAGGCTCCAGCTTGGCGACGTCCTGCGCCTGACCGGCCTCGGCCTTGCGCTCGACCAGCGCCATGATGCGGTCGCGAAAGCGGTCCTCGTACTCCTCGGGGTTCCACTCGCCCGACATGTCGTCGATCAGTTGCTCGGCCATCTTCAGCTCGCGGTCGTTGACGCCGGCCTTGCGCGCATCGGCATCGGGCAGCGGCAGGCCTTCCCAGGAGCGGATGTCCGCGCCCCAGCGCAGCAGGTTGAGCACCAGCCCCGGCCCCGCGGGCACCAGCGCCGCCAGGTGCTCCTTGGTCTGGATCACCACCCGCGCCACGCCGATGCGCCCGGTGCGCACCAAGGCTTCGCGCAGCAGGGCATACACCTTGGCGCCGCGCTGGATGGGCGCGGTGTAGTAGGGCCGGTCGAGGTGGATGAAGGGGATGCCATCCGCCGGCACGAAGCGCTCGATCTCGATGGTCTGCAGCGTGCGCGGATAGGCGTCCGCGATCTCCTTGTCGGTCAGCACCACGTACTGGCCGTCCTCCCATTCGACGCCACGCACGATGTTCTCGCGGGCGATCTCCTTGCCCGTCTTCTTGTTGATGCGCTTGTAGCCCACGTGGTCCATGGTGCGCTTGTCCAGCCAGTCGAAATCGATGCTGCCGTCCTGCGTGGCCGAGTACAGCGCCACCGGGATGTGGACGAGACCGAAGCTGATGGCGCCCTTCCACAGGACGCGCGGGCTGGATGCGGGCATGGCAGGGCTCTCCGTGCGGGGGAGCGCCAGCCTATGCGGGCCGGCAGGGCACGGCCTGTAGGAGGAAGAAGCCGCCGGCCGCCGTGCGGCGCCTACACCACGATGGGCGTGACCGCGCCATCCATCGCCAGCACCGCGCCGGTGACGTAGCTGGCCCGCGCCGAGGCCAGGAAAAGCACCGCATCGGCCACCTCGCGCGCCTCGGCGATGCGGCCGAGCGGCAGTTTGGCCGTGGATTGCGCCAGCGCCTCCTCGGGCGAGACACCCTGCTGCGCGGCCTGGGCCTTGAGGCCTTCCTGCAGCCGCTCAGTGGCGGTGAGGCCGGGGTTCACCACGTTCACCCGCACGCCCTTGCCCGCATAGGCATTGGCCAGGCCCACGCTGGCGAGCATCAGCGCGGCATTGGCCGAACCGCCCGGCAGGTGGATGGGACTGGCCACCTTGCCGCCCGCGCCCACCACGTTGACGATGGCCCCATGCCCCCGCGCGGCCATGCGCTTGATGAGCGGGTCCATCATGTGGATGTAGGTGAAGTACTTGGCCTGCATGGCCGCCTGCCAATGGGCGGCCTCGAGTTCCTCGGCCGGCGTCCGGCGCGCGGCGCCGGCCGAGTTGACCAGCACGTCGACCGGGCCGTGGGATTTCTCGATCCGGTCCAGCACCGCGATGGCGGCCTGCGGGTCGCTCAGGTCGGCCGCGAAGGTGGCGACCATGCGGGCCGCATCGGCCCGGGCGTCGGTCAGTGCCAGCGCCGCGTCGACCAGCCCCGCCTCATGGCGGGCCACCAGGCTGACGCGCGCGCCCTCCTGCAGAAATCCCCGTGCGCAGGCCAGGCCGATGCCCTTGCTGCCGCCCGTGATCAAGACATGTTTGCCGGCGAGTTCGAGGTCCATGGCCGCATCCTGCGCCTCGGGCGCGAACTGTCAAACGACCGCCGGCAATGTCCCTGCCCGTTGCTGCGGTGTCACGGCACTGTCGTTGCACGTGCCGTTCACGACCGGCGGCCGCGGAGCAGGCCATGCGCGGGGCACCCGCGGAACCGGCTTCGCCGGGCCGCCGGGTGCGCCCCCTTGAGGGGGGAGGCGGCTACACGAAGTGAGCAAGCAACGGGGGTGGACTCAACTGCCGTGGCACTTCTTGTACTTCTTGCCGCTGCCACAGGGGCAGGGGTCGTTGCGGCCGGGCTCGTCGGCGCGGCGCGCGGCCTGCACGCGCGGGCCCAGGCTGCGCCACAGCTGGCGCAGGTCGTAGACGGCCCAGATGGCTTCGCCGAAGTCCTCCAGCCGCTGCTGGCTGACGGTGGGCGGGCCGTCTTCGGCGTACATCGACAGCGCGGGCGGGTGGGTGTCGTCCTGGGCCAGGGTCTCGATGCAGTCCAGGCCGTCGGCCAGCATCTCGGCCACTTCCTTGTCGCGCGGCGCTGCCCAGTCCTCGGACCATTGCTCCACCGCGGCCAGGAAACCCAGGGCCCAGACCTGGGCGAAGGACGGCAGTTCGCCCTCGGGCGCTTCGGCGCGCTCCTCGGGCGGCAGGGCGGCGATGGCGCCGCGCAGGTCCAGGCACTCGGGCTGGAAACAGCGATCATCGTCCAGCGACTGCACGTCGGCCGCGTCGAGGGCGGTCTGCATCTCGTGCCAGCGGCGCTTCCAGCGCCAGACGAACTCCATGTGCTGGGCGGGCGAGAAGCCGGGGCCGAAGAGGGCCGGCCAGTATTCGCTGGGCTCGACCACGCGGCGGGTGCAGACCAGCGCGGCCATGAAGCCATCGCAGAACTCCCACTGGGGGATGTCCTCGTCGTGCTCGCGCATCGCGTCGAGCGCGTCGTCCAGGGCGTCGAAGTCCTCGGGCGTCAGGGGAGGCAGGGCGGCAGCGGTGCCGACTTCGGCCGGCTGGGGGGTGTCGGAAGTCATGGGAAAAGGTGTCGGGGAATGCCCCCTATGATGCAGCACACCGGGCCGCCGGCCGGCGAGCGCCTCTGGCGGCCCTGCGGCCGGCCCGGCCGATTTCCGTTTTCATGGCAGCGCTCCGCCCCTCCTTCCGACGTTCCTCGTCCTCCTCCTCCCGCCGCGACGACGCCGGCGGCGGCGAGGCCCCGCCCCGGCGCGACCCGCATGCGTTCCTGCGCGAGATGCTGCCGAAGCAGGCGCGCAGCGTGGCCGACCACCGGCTGGACGACCGGCGCGTCTGGCTCAAGAAGGCCGGCCCGCGCCATGGCCCGCTGCGCTATCGGCTACTGTCGCTCATCGCCCGCACGCTGCGGCTGGAGGTGCTGACGCCCGTGCCCAACCCGGGCGGCGCGGCGGCCATCGCCATCGAGGCCGCGCGCCTGCGCAGCCTGGCCGCCAGCGGCCTGCGCGTGCCGCAGGTGCTGGCCGAGCAGCCCGAGGGCCTGCTGATCAGCGACCTGGCCGGCAGCGGCCGCAGTGCCGCCATGCTGATGGAACGCCTGGAGCAGGCCGCCACCCAGGGCCCGGCCGTGCTGCTGGCCGCCTGGGCGCAGGGCCTGGAGGCCATCGCCCGGGTGCATGCCCGCGGCCAGTACCTGAGCCAGGCCTTCGCCCGCAACATGGTGCTGTGCCCCGACGGCGAGATCGGCTTCATCGACTTCGAGGACGACCCCGGCGCCACGCTGCCCACCGACCAGTGCCAGGCCCGCGACTGGCTGAGCTACCTGCATTCCACCGGCGCGCTGATCCTCGCCGCCGGCCCGCAGGCCGCCGCGGCGCACTGGCAGGCGGCCATGGCCGCGGCCGAGCCCGGCGTGCGCGAGCGCGTGGCCGAGGCGGCCCGCCGCATGCGCTGGCTGCGGCACCTGCCCCAAGGCCGCCGCTGGGGCCGCGACACGCAGCGCGTGCGCGCCGCGGCGGTGCTGCTGGGGCGCTGGCACGCCGCATGACGGTGCGGCCCGGGCCGGACGCGGCACTGGAAGCGCGCTTCCTTGCCGACGTGCTGCGCAACCCGCACAACGCCTGCATCCTGGCGCGCTGGGACGCCCTGGCCCTGCCGGACGGCTGGCTGGTGGCCGGCTGCCTGTTCCAGACCGTCTGGAACCAGCGATCAGGACGCCCGCCGGCCGCGGACATCAAGGACTACGACCTCTTCTACTTCGACCCCGACGACCTGTCCGCGGCCGGGGAGCAGGCCGTACAGCGGCGCGTGGATGCCCTGTTCGCCGACCAGGGCATCACGCTGGAGGCCTGCAACCAGGCCCGCGTGCACCTCTGGTACGAAGCGCATTTCGGCCAGCCGTACCCGCGCCTGCACAGCAGCCGCGACGGCATCGACCGCTTCCTGATCCCTGCGACCTGCGTCGGCATCGCGCCCGGCCGGCTGTATGCGCCGTACGGGCTGGACGGTCTGTATGCGGGCACGCTGGCGATGAACCCGCTGGTGCCGCACGCGGCGCTGTATGAGCGCAAGGCGGCCTCGTACCGGGCGCGGTGGCCATGGCTGCAGGTCGCGCCGGCGTCGTTGCCGTGAGCGGGGAGCAGGCGGCAGCGCCACCATCGCGCAGGGCCGTTGCGACGCCATCACGCGCACCCGGGCGGACCACCGGCCTGCGCGAGAATCCGCCTCCTTCCCGTCCCCCGACACCGCCCGGCACCGTGCCTGCCAAGAACACCCAATCGCCCGCCAAGAAGACGCGCCGGACCGCCGCTGCCGCCGCGCCGGCCGATGCGACGGCAGCGCCGCCACCCGCGGCGCCGCTGGCCGCCCCGGCCCCTGGCGGCCCCACGCGACGCATGCGCGTGCGCGAGCCCGAGGAACAGATCGAGCATCGCATCCTGGCCGCCGCCGTCGCCGAGTTCGCGGAGCACGGCTTTGCCGGCGCGCGCATCGAGCGCATCAGCAAGCAGGCCGGCACGGTGGACCGCATGCTGTACTACTACTACGGCAACAAGGAGCGGCTCTACCAGGCGGTGCTGGAGAAGCTCTATGCCGAGATGATCGGCGCGCAGCGCGATTTCGTGCTGCCGCCCGACCCGGTGGCCGGCATGCGCCAGCTGATCGAGCATGCCTGGGACCACTACGTGGCCAACCCCGACCTGGTGCGCGTGATCATGAACGAGAACCTGCTGCGCGGCCGGCACATCCGCCAGTCGCAGCAGGTGGGGCGCACCTCCTTCCCGCTGGTGGAGACGGTGGCCGAGATCCTGTCGGCCGGCCAGGCCCAGGGCGTGTTCCGCCGCGACGTGAAGGCCGAGCATGTGCTCATGAGCATCATGTCGCTCGGCTTCTTCTACATCTCCAACCAGTACACCTGCTCAGCCTGGATGGGCGTGGATTTGATGAGCCGCCCGCGCCGGGCCGGCTGGCGCGCGCATATCTGCGAGGTCGTTCTGCGCAGTATCCAGGCGTGAACACCCCCCATGCCGCTTCGCGGCTCCCCCCTCTCTGTCGCCTTCGGCTTGGAGGGGGGCGCACCCCACGGCCTGGCCAAGCCAGTTCCGTGGGTGCCCTGGCTTGGCCTGCTCCGCGGCCATTTGATCGTTACTGATGCGCCGGTTTCATGTGGCCCCGGGGTGGGGTGCAGCGCTAGCCACAACTGAGATCACATCGAGACGCCGCGAAGCGGCATGGGAGGTGTCTCAGTTCCGCAATTTGCGGATCACATCGTCCGGCGGCGCCAGCTTGCTGCCGTCGATGTAGGTGCCCGCGGGCATCACGCCCTTGCCGTCCTTCACCGCCGTGCGGCCCACGTAGATGCCCATGGTGGACTGGTTGTCCTGCGGACGGAAGGTGGCGGGCCCGAAGGGCGTGGAGAAGTTCAGGCCCTTGAAGGCGGCGATCAGCTTCTCGGTGTCGGTGCCGCCGGCCTTCTGGATGCCGGCCGCCAAGGCCTTCACCGTGGCATAGCCCACCACCGCGTTCAGGCGCGGATAGTCGCCGTACTTCTTCTGGTAGGCCGCATAGAAGGCGCGGTGCTCGGGCGTGTCGATGGCGGTGTAGGGGTAGCCGGTGACGATCCAGCCCTCGGGCGCATCGTCCTTGAGCGGGTCCAGGTACTCGGGCTCGCCGCTCAGCAGACTCACCACTTCGCGGCCCTGGAACAGCCCGCGCGTCTTGCCCTCGCGCGCCAGCTTGGTGAGGTCGCTGCCGAACATCACGTTGAAGATGGCATCAGGCTTCGCATCGGCGATGGCCTGCACCACGGCGCCGGCGTCGATCTTGCCCAGGGGCGGCGCCTGATCGGCGACGAACTCCACGTCGGGCTGCAGCTTCTTGAGTTGCTCCTTGAAGGCGGCCGTGGCCGCCTGGCCGTACTCGTAGTTGGGGTAGATGAGCGCCCAGCGCTTCTTGCCCAGCTTGGCGGCCTCGGCGACGACCGAGGTGGCCAGGGCATAGGTGCCCGAGCGCAGCCGGTAGGTGTAGCGGTTGCCGTTCTCCCACACCACCTTGTCGCTCAGCGGGCCGGAGGCGAGGAAGAACATCTTCTTCTGCCGCGCGAAGTCGGCCAGCGCCACACCCACATGCGACAGCGTGACGCCGGAGAGGATGTCGATCTTCTCGCGGGCGATCAGCTCCTCGGCCATGCGCACGGCGTCGCCGGGGTTGGCGTTGTCGTCGCGGAACAGCGTCTCCAGCTTGCGGCCGCCGAGCACGCCGCCGGCGGCGTTGATCTCTTCCTGCGCCAGCAGCCAGCCGTTGCGGTAGGGCACCAGGTTCTGCGGCAGGGCCTTGTAGCTGTTGATCTCGCCGATGCGGATCGGCTCCTGCGCGGCGGCAGGCAGCGCGGTGGCAACGACGGCCAGCAGGCCGACGGTCAGGGCATGGCGCCAGGGCTTGGGGATCATCGCGGGTCCTCGTGGGTGGGGTGATGGGACGGAGACGGAAGACAGACAAGTGAAAGAAGCGGGCGCGGCACCCGTTGGCGCCGCGTGGGCGGCGCTCGCTCAGGCCGATTCGGCCTCGACCATTTCCTGCACGATGCGGCGCATCTTGATGGCCGAGGCATCCAGGCCGAGCTGCACGCGCTGCCAGTCGCGCGGCTTGTCCTCGTTGCGCTGGATGGCTTCGAGCACGGCCTTGTCCTCGTTGAAGGCCACCCGCAGACCAGCGCGCAGGCGCTCGTCGGTGGCGGCATCGGCGGGCGAGTTCTTCAGCAGCAGCCAGTGCTGCACGCAGCTGCGCGCGTCCACCGGCGTGATGAAGTGGCAGGCGAACATCTGGATGCAGTCGCCGCGTGCGCCCTCGGGCGCGCCGGTGCCGGTGGCGGCGGAGCCGAAGTCGATGACGGCGATGCTGGGCGCGTGGTAGTGGTAGTAGTGCCAGCGGTCCACGTTGCCGCCGAAGTCCTTCAGGCCCTGGAAGATGGGGATGAGCGGCCCGTCGATGACCCAGCGCCAGGTGACGACCTTGCGGCCCTCGCGCTGGTGCTGCACGCGCGTCTCTTCACGGCCGGTGCTGCCCAGCGTGGTGGGATGCACGTAGACCACGTGCGTGGGATCGCACAGGTTGTCGGCCAGGCTCAGGTAGTTGGCGGCCACGGGCAGCGCGTCGCCCTCGATCACGCTGTAGGCCGGGTCGTCGTACTCGGGCAGATGGAAGACCTGCGTGGCATCGGCCAGCGCCGCGTTGCCCATCCACACCCAGACCATGCCCATGCTTGTGGCCGTGGGATAGCTGCGCACCTGCGCATTGGCCGGCGCGCGCTGCATGCCCGGCGCCTGCGTGCAGTGGCCGCTGCAGTCGAAGGCCAGGCCGTGGTAGCCGCATTCCACCGAATCGCCGCGCAGCCGGCCCAGCGACAGCGGCGCGAGGCGGTGCGGGCAGGCGTCGTCCAGTACGGCCACCTCGCCGGTGCTGGTGCGGAAGACCACCAGGTCTTCGCCCAGGACGCGCCGCTTGGCCAGCGACTGGCCGATATCGCGGGCCCAGCCGAGCGGGTACCAGGCGTTGCGGGGATAGGGCGTGCTGCTCATCGTGCGTCGACTCCGTGGGATGTTTGACCCGCATCAGCATACGGCGTGCCAGCCTTGGAGTAAGTGTTTTCTTCACTTAATGGAGTATTCACTCCATTTTGATTGCATCATGGGCGGGAACGGTGCGTCGGGTGCACTCTCGCAGGGCATGGCGAGAAGCGTCGGGGCCGCTTGCGATGAAAGTCAGTCAGCCTGTTTGCCCCGGCGTGGGGCGGCAGGCTTCGACAGGCTCAGCCTGAACGGTCGTGGGTGAACGAGCCCGCATGGGGATGCGCCCTTGGCTTGGGAATCGTCCGGTCATGGCGCCACGCCACGCCACGCCACGCCACGCCACGCCACGCCACGCCACGCCATGCCATGCCATGCCTGCCACGCCACGCGAAGCGCAGCCGCCCGGCCTTGCGCCGCGCCGGCGAGGACACGACCCTGGCCCAGCCCGCCTTCGCGCCAAGCCAAGCCAAGCCAAGCCAAGCCAAGCCAAGCCAAGCCAAGCCAGCCCACGCCACGCGCCGGCCCGCAGGAAGTCTCAGCCGGCCTTGCGCGCCTGCGCCGCCAGCAGGCGCTTGTTCACGGCGTGCACCGCGCCCAGCTCGGCCTGCATGGCGCGGCTGATCTGCGACAGGGTGCGCAGGCGGCGGTTGCTCTCGCGCAGGCGCTCGGCCAGCGCGCGAGAGATGGACAGCATCAGCCGCGCGGCCACGGCGGGCTGCACTTCCACCAGGCCGCGCAGCGCGCGGCGGGTGAGCACCGCCAGCTTGAGGTCGGTGAGGGCCGTGCAGGTGGCCGAGCGCGGCGAGCCGTCGATCAGGCCCATCTCGCCGAAGAGCTGGCCGGCGTCGATGACCGAGATCACCACCTCGTCGCCATCGCCCACGCCCGAGCCCTCGGCCCGCACCTGGCCTTCAAGCACCAGCGCCATGTAGTCGACGTCGTCGGTCTGCCCCTCGGTCATGATGACCGTGCCGGCCTTGACGGCCATGGGGCGCATGGCGTCGACGATGATCCGCGCGTCGTGGATGTCCAGCTCGGCCACGATGGACGAGCGGGTGAGCATCAGCGCCGCTTCCTCGCGCAGGTTCACCGAGGCCATGGCGTCCCTTCGTCGCGGTCGCCGGCCGCGGGTGGCAACAGCCACACGCCCCCGCCACCCACCGCATGCAGCCGGCGCTGCGGCATCCGCGGCAGCAGCAGGCCGCCGGTGAATTCGCCGAAGGCCGGCAGGATCGCCAGGCCTGGCTCGCTGACGAAGCAGGGCAGGCGCAGGCTGTCGCGGCCCGGGCCCTGCAGCGCGCAGGCCGGATGCAGGTGGCCCGCCAGCACGAAGCGGCCCGGCTGGGTCTGCGGATGGTGGCAGCAGGCGAAGGGACCGAGCGCAAAGGGTTCGTCGGCCAGCGCGATGCGCAGTTCGGCCGGCGGATCGCCGGCCCGGTCGTCATGGTTGCCGCGCACCAGCGTCATGCCCAGTTGGGGATGGCGCGCGCGCCAGGCGGCCAGCGCCTGCAGCACCTGCGGCGTGCGGGCCTGCGGCGCGTGCAGGAAGTCCCCCAGGAAGACCACCTCGCGCGCACCCTGCCGATGGATCAGCGTATCGAGGCGGGCCAGGTTCTCGTGCGTGGTGCCGCCGGGCACCGGCTGGCCCAGTGCCCGGAAGGTGGCGGCCTTGCCGATGTGCAGGTCGGCGATGAACAGGGTCCGGGCCGCCGGCCACCACAGGGCGCGCTCGGGCAGCAGGTGGAGGCGCTCGCCAGCCCAGAGCACTTCATGGGCGGCAGGGGCATCGGAACGGGGCAGGAAGGACATGGGAAGGTGGAGGAAGGCAGGAGTTTACGTTTCGCAACGGATAGTGCGCTTGGCCCGACGAGGCGGCCGAGGCAGCCGTCCGAGCCGATGCCCGCCCCGGGCTCGGCCGTCCGATGCAACGCCTGAAGCACAAATGCTCAATACCATGCGCTTTCGAACCAACATGTCCATGGAGTCAAGATGATCGTCGGCATCGATCTGGGAACCACCAACAGCCTGGCGGCCGTCTGGCAGGAGGGCCGTGCGACGCTCGTCCCGAATGCATTGGGTGAGACGCTCACCCCGTCCTGCATCAGCCTCGACGACGATGGGACGGTGCTGGTCGGCCGTGCAGCGCGAGAGCGTCTGCAGACCCATCCCGAGCGAACCGCTGCCAGCTTCAAGCGCTACATGGGCAGCGCCAAAACGCTGGCGCTGGGTGAACGAGATTTCCGGCCCGAGGAGCTGTCCTCGCTCATCCTCCGGTCGCTGAAGGCGGATGCCGAGGCATTCCTGGGGCAGGCCGTCGAGGAGGCGGTCATCACCGTGCCCGCCTATTTCTCCGACGCACAGCGCAAGGCGACGCAGACGGCAGGCCGCCTGGCCGGGCTGAAGGTGGAGCGCCTGCTCAACGAACCCACCGCTGCAGCGCTCGCCTACGGGCTGCACCAGCGTGACGCGGAGACGCGCTTTCTGGTGTTCGACCTGGGCGGCGGCACCTTCGATGTCTCGATCCTGGAGATGTTCGAAGGCGTCATGGAGGTCCGCGCCTCGGCCGGCGACAACTTCCTTGGCGGCGAGGATTTCCTGATGGCGCTGGTGGACCTGTTCATCGAGAAGGCCGGCCTGCCCGCGTCCGTGCGCCAGGATCGCCTTTTCCTGCAGCGGCTCCTGGGGGCGGCAGAGCGGGCCAAGAAGGCACTCAGCGAACAACCGAAGGCCGAGATCAAGGTCGCCTACAAGGGCCAGGACCTCTCGCTCGCCATCGACGAGCCCATGCTGGAACATGCCTGCGCCACATTGCTCAAGCGGCTTCGGATGCCGGTGGAGCGGGCGCTTCGAGACGCCAACCTGCGCAGCGCCATGCTCGACAACATCGTGCTCGCCGGCGGCGCCACGCGCATGCCCATGGTGCGGCGACTGGCCACCACCATGTTCGGCCGCTTCCCCGCCATCGACTTCAACCCCGACGAGGTCGTGGCGCTCGGCGCGGCCGTGCAGGCAGGACTCAAGGCCCGCGACGCCGCGCTCAAGGAAGTGGTGATGACCGATGTGGCGCCCTACTCCCTCGGCGTGGCGGTCAGCAAACGCCTGCCCGACGGCAGCACCACGCCAGGGCACTTCGACCCCATCATCGAACGCAACACCACCGTCCCTGTCAGCCGGGTGAAGAACTACGTGCCGATCTCGGAAGGCCAGCACTGCATCGATCTGCACATCTTCCAGGGCGAATCCCGGATGGTGCGGGACAACATCCACCTGGGCGAACTGCGGGTGGATACGCCGTCCGCCAACATCGAGGACTCGGCAGTGGACGTGCGTTTCACCTACGACGTCAATGGCCTGCTGCAGGTAGAGGCGACCGTCCTCAAGACGCGCAGGACCGTCAGCGTGGTGATCCAGGGCAACCCCGGACTGCTGACCGACGCCGAGGTCGCCGAGCGGCTGGATGCGATGCAGGGGCTGAAGATCCATCCGCGCGACACCCTCGAAAACCGGACCACCCTGGCCCGGGCCGAACGCATCTATGCGCTCTTGCGCGGGCAGGTGCGGGAATGGCTGAGCGCGCAGATCCTGCGCTTCGAATCCGACCTGGCCACGCAGGACATGCGGCTCGCCGCGCAGGGACGCGCGCGGCTCGAGGCGCAGCTCGATCAGATCGAGCAAAGCGGTGCCGTCCTGGCCGACGACGATCACTGAGGCACCCGATGGGCAAGACGCCTCCCTTTCTGCGCCGGCTGGGGCTGGGCCCCGACGCGGACGAGCGCGCCGTCCGCCGCGCCTATGCGCGACTGCTGAAGGAAACAGATCAGGAAGCCGATGCGCAAGGCTTCCAGTCCCTGCGCGAAGCCTACGAACAGGCCCGGTCATGGCTCTCGCACCAAGCCGTCCAGGCCGCCGGCCAGGGTGAGGATGCCATTTCGACGCAACAGCCACCGCCTGCTGCCGGGCCCGCGGACGCGTCGACGGAAGCGCCGGCCGCCGCCGGTGGCGCCGATGCCGGTGCCGGCGCCGCGGATACCCCGGCCAGCGCCGTCATGGCGCCCCTTGCGCCTGCGCAGCAGGTCGCCGCCGACCAGGCTGCCCAGCAGATCGCCCGCGAGGCATTGGACGAGCTGTGCCGCCATATCCTGCCCGGCGGAGAGCAGCGGCGCGCGGCGTTGCAGACCTGGCTCACCCAATGCCTCGAAGGGCCGCGCCTGGTCGACGTGGATGCGCGCTTCTACTTCGAATGGGGTGTCGCGCAAATCCTTGCCGAGGGCTGGGCGCCCGGCAAGGAGCATCTCTTCGGCCCCGCCATCGCCTGCCTGGGCTGGAAGGCCGACCGGGGTCGCCTGGCCGCGTTCTCGCGGGCGGGCGCCATCGTCTCGGCCGCGCTGGCCGAGATGGAGTTCTACGACGGCCTGCCCAACAAGCTGCGCACGGCCCAGAGAGAGCTGATCCGCCAGTTGCGCTCCGATCGTCGCCCGCGCACGGGCGCCCTGCTCGCGCAACAGCCGATGCTCGATCAGATCGTGCAGCTCTATCCGCACTGGCTGCATCTCATCACCAACACGCGCAACATCGGCCGATGGCGCGAATGGGCGGAACAGGTGCCTCGCTGGCGCCGGATGCTGGCGCCCCGAGCGGCACGACGCCGTGCGGTGCCGGCACCCGCACCCCGCGCCAAATCCTGGGGTTCGCGCTATGGCTGGGCTTTCATGGTGCTGATGGCAGTGGGCGCGCTCGGCAAGCTGCTCGACTCACCCAGTTCGACACCCGCCCCGTCCGCCACGCACGCGAGCTCCATGGGCCAGCCCAGCGTCAGCACACCCGTGCTGACGAGGGCACCGGGACAGCCGGGCACGACGCCTGACGCCGAGCAGCGCAAGGCCGTGGACCAGTTGCTCGGAGGCATGACGCAGTCCGGTTCGCCGGGCGGCGGGTTGGCCGGGGTGGAGCGGGCGGCCGTTGCGGCCTCCTATCTGTCGCCGCCCAAGGTCGTCTACCCGGCCGAAGCCCGTCGAGCCTCGATGGAGGGCGTGGTCCTCCTCGCAGTGCGCGTCGAGGCCGACGGAACGGCGAGTCGCATCGTGGTGGAGAAAAGCTCGGGCCAGGCCGTGCTGGACGAGGCTGCGCTGGCGGCCATGCACAGCGCGCGGTTCTCGCCGGCCAGGAACGCGGCGGGTAAGGGCATCGTCAGCGTGATGCGCGCGCCCTTCAACTTCACGCTGGCCGAAAACACCCGGCCCGCCCGGGAGCGTCCGGCGAGCTATGCCCAGTCCATCACCGACGCGGTGCGGCCCTACATCATCTTTGGCGACCCCGTGAGCGGCAACCCGGCCGCGGAGGTCACCCTCCAGCTCGCGGTGGATGGGCGGATCGAGCAATACCGGCTCACCCGCTCAAGCGGTGTCGCGGCATGGGACGCCGCCGTGCTGCGCGCCATGGCGCGCGTGCCCAGCCTGCCGGCAGACCGCGACGGCAAGGTGCCGCCGCAGATGGTGATCGCCTTCCGCCCCAAAGCCTAGCCGGGGCGCGGCACCGCTTGCGGCGCGCAGGCACCGCGGTCACAGCGGCGGCAGCGGCTTCGAGGGCTTGCGGGGCCGACGGGCGCGCCGCGGTGCCGGAGTCGCGTCCTCGCTGCCCTTGACCGGCTTGTCCGGCGGCTGCTCCTGCCCGAAGGCCAGAGTGCGCCGCACGTCCTGCGCGTCGCCCACCGGGATCTCGCCGCCCGCAGCCTCCTCCAGCTGGGCCACCATGCGGGCGATGCGGTCGGCCACGCTCTCGTTGCTGAGCTTCTCGCGAAAGCGCTCGACCATCAGCGGAAAGGCGAAGGGTGTTGGCCGCTTGGGCTGGACCAGCTCCAGCCGCTGGCCGGCCATGCGCACCAGGCTCTCGCGCAGGCGGGCGATGTCCAGCTCCTGCGCGAGCAGCTCGGTCTCGGCCTGGGCCAGCAGGCGGTTGGCCGGGTCGTACTTGCGCAGCACCTCCCAGAACAGGGAGGAGGAGGCCTGCAGTTGCCGGCTGCTGCGCTTCTCGCCCGGGTAGCCCTGGAAGATCAGGCCCGACACCCGCGCGATCTCGCGGAAGCGCCGCTGCGCCAGCTCGCTGGCATTGAGGCTGGCCAGCACCTCGTGCAGCAGCGCGCCGTCGTCGTCGTGCGCGGCCAGGGCCTCCTGCGCTGGCGCGTCGTGGCCGGCGCGCAGCACTTGGGGCAGCAGCTGCGGCCAGTCGACCTCGGTGGCGCCCAGCAGCTCGAAGCCATAGTCGTTGACCGCGATGGAGAAGGTGCGCGGCGCGTGCTGCGCCACCCGCCAGGCCAGCAGGCTGGCCAGCCCCAGGTGCACATGCCGACCGGCGAAGGGATAGAGGAACAGGTGCCAGCCCTCGCGCGTGCGCAGCGCCTCGGCCACCAGCGTGTCGGGCGTGGGCAGGCGCGACCAGGCCTGCTGGATCTCCAGCAGGGGCCGCGCGGCCTGCAGCTCGGGCGAGTCGTAGCGGCCTTCGGCGGCCAGCGCCAGCTGCTGCACGGTGGCATCGGCCAGCGTGGTGGACAGCGGCATGCGCCCGCCGTTCCAGCGCGGCACGGCCGGGCGCTGGCCGCTGGCGCGGCGCACCCAGGCCGTCATCTCGCGGATGCGCACCAGCTCCAGCATGCGGCCGCCGAAGAGGAAGCAGTCGCCCGGCTTCATGCGGGCGACGAAGCTCTCTTCCACCGTGCCGATGCGCGCGCCGCCGACGAACTGCACGCTCATGCTGGCGTCGCTGACGATGGTGCCGATGTTGCTGCGGTGCCGCCGCGCCAGCCGCGCATCGGGCACGCGCCACACGCCCTCGGCATCGGGCATCACCCGGTGGTAGTCCGGGTAGGCGGCGAGCGAGGGGCCACCCTGGCGCACGAAGTCCAGGCACCACTGCCAGTTGGCCTCCGACAGATGCGCATAGGCCGCCGTGCGCCGCACCTCTTCCAGCAGCGCCTCGGGCCGGAAGCCACCGCCCAATGCCACCGTCACGAGGTGCTGCACCAGCACGTCCAGCGGCTCGCGCGGCGTGTGGCGCGATTCGATGTGGCCGGCCGCGATGGCGTCGCGCGCGGCGGCGCCCTCGACCAGCTCCAGGCTGTGGGTGGGCACGATGCTCACGCGCGAGGGCCGGCCCGGCGCGTGGCCCGAGCGGCCGGCGCGCTGCAGCAGCCGCGCCACGCCCTTGGGCGAGCCGATCTGCAGCACGCGTTCCACCGGCAGGAAGTCCACGCCCAGGTCCAGGCTCGACGTGCACACCACCGCCTTGAGCTGGCCGCTCTTGAGGCCGAGCTCCACCCATTCGCGCACCGCGCGGTCGAGCGAGCCGTGGTGCAGCGCGATCAGCCCCGCCCAGTCGGGACGGGCCTCCAACAGGGCCTGGTACCAGATCTCGGACTGCGAGCGGGTGTTGGTGAAGACCAGCGTGCTGGGGCTGGCGTCGATCTCCTGCACCACCTGCGGCAGCATCGCCAAGCCCAGGTGGCCGCCCCAGGGAAAGCGGTCGGTGCGGCCGGGCAGAAGGGTGTCGACCACCAGCGTCTTGGGCACCTGGCCCTGTACCAGCACGCCGGCTTCGCCCGGACCCAGCAGCGCGCCCATGGCCTCGTGCAGGTTGCCCAGCGTGGCCGACATGGCCCAGGCCATCAGGCCGGCGTTCCAGCCCCGCAGGCGGGCCAGCGCCAGCTGCACCTGCACGCCGCGCTTGTTGCCCAGCAGCTCGTGCCATTCGTCCACCACCACCAGGCGCAGGTGGCGCAGGCGCTCCTGCGCATCGGCGCGGGCCAGCATCAGCGACAGACTCTCGGGCGTGGTGACCAGCACGGTGGGCAGGCGCTGGTTCTGCGCGCTGCGCTCGGACGACGAGGTGTCGCCGCTGCGCGCGGCGGCCGCCCAGTGGGGCGCGACCACGGGCAGCGTTTCGGACAGGGCGCGCAGCGAGTCGGCCGCCAGCGCGCGCATCGGCGTGATCCACAGCACCGTGAGCGGGGGTGGCGCGGGTGGCTTGCCGCCGCTTTCCGCGGCGGGCGGCTCGCCGGCCAGCGCCTGCAGCGCGCCCAGCCACACCGCATAGGTCTTGCCCGCGCCGGTGGTCGCGTGCAGCAGACCCGAACGGCCGGCCGCGATGGCGGCCCACACCTCGCGCTGGAAGGCGAAGGGCTGCCAGCCGCGGGCGTCGAACCAGTGCTGGACGGCCAGCCCGGCAGGCCCGCCCGCGGGCGCAGGCCCGGACGCGCCGGACGGCTGGGCAAGAAGCGATGAAGCGGGCCGGCGAGGCATGGCGCGATTACAGCAAAGGCCATGGGGGCCGTTTGCAGGTCGAAAGGCCGTCGTGCCTCGGAGGATGTGCGGACCGACCCCGCTCCGCGCGCCGTCCTGCCCGCACATGCCCAGCCACGGCGTCTTCAGGCGCCGCGGACTGCCATCCTTGCACAAGTGGCTCCATCGATAGGACCAGTTGGTCCCATTGAACCCACGGCCCAGCCTGCCTAGCATGGCCCGATCACAAGGAGACAGCCCCGATGACCTTCCCGCGCACACGCCGCGCCACCCTGGCCGCGCTGCTGGCGGCCACCGCCTTCCTGCCCGGCCTTGCGCTCGCGCAGGAGGGCAAGCCCCTCACCGTCGTCGTGGGCAGCCCGGCCGGCGGCACCACCGACACCCTGGCCCGCATCATCGGCCGCATGATGGGCGACAGCCTGGGCCGCCCGGTGGTGGTCGAGAACCGCGCGAGCGCCGGTGGCAACATCGCCGCCGCCTATGTGGCCAAGGCGCCGCCGGATGGCAGCACGCTGCTGATGAGCTTCACCGGCCACACCATCAACGCCACGCTCTACAGGAACCTGGTCTTCGACCCGGTGAAGGACTTCACCCCCATCACCATGGTGGCGCGCGTGCCCAGCGTGCTGATCGCCCGCAAGGGCCTGCCCTTCAACGACATGGCGGGGCTCATCGCGTACGCGAAGAAAAACCCGGGCAAGCTCAACTTCGCCATCGGCGCGCAGGGATCCTCGCTGCACCTGGCCAGCGAGCAGTTCAAGATGATGACGGGCACCGACATCGTCAACGTGCCCTACAAGGGGACCAACCCCGCACTGGCCGACGTGCTGGCCGGCACGGTGGACCTGATGTTCGCCAGCGCCGTCAATGTGCTGCCGCATGCGAAGGGCGGCGCCATCCAGCTGCTGGGCGTGAGCACGCGCGAGCCGCTGCCGCAGTTCCCGGGCGTGCCGCCCATCGGCCGCACCGTCAAGGGCTTCGAGTCGCAGGCCTGGTTCGGCCTGTTCGGCCCGGCGCGGATGCCGCAGGACGTGACGGACAAGCTGTACGCCGCCGTCAAGGCCGCCATCGACTCGCCGGCCTACCAGGAGCGCATGCAGACCGAGGCGGCCACCGCCGTCCACATGACGCCGCCGCAGTTCGGCCAGTTCGTGGCGCAGGACGTGCAGGACTGGGCGAAGATCATCAAGGCCTCGGGCGCCACCGTCGATTGATCCGTCCGCGCTGGGGCGGCCGGCCGTACACCGCGGACAAGGACGACCGACGCCAGGGCCTGCCTTGCCCGGCGCCAACGGCCCTCCTACATTCGGCCGCATGCCTGCCGCCGCCGAACCCTCTCTCCTGCCGCGCTTCCAGCAGGTGCGGCTGCTGCTGCGCGAGCGCCTGAAATCCGGCCACTACGAACGGGGCCTGCCGCTGCCGGGCGAACGCCAGCTGGCCCGGGAATTCGGCGTCGCCCGGGTGACCGTGCGCACGGCGCTGGCGCGCCTGCAGGAAGAAGGCCTGGTGATGCGCATGCGCGGCAAGGGCACCCTGCCCACCGGCACGGGCGAGCCGCCGCGGCACCTGCCCCTGCGCGCCGGCCTGCTCGACAGCATCGTCAGCCTGGGCGAGCGCACGCGGGTGCAGGTGCTGGACCACGGCGTGGTGGAAGCCCCCTCGCACGCGGCCGAGGCGCTGGGCCTCGCGGCCGGCGCGCCGGTGCTGCGGGTGGTGCGCATCCGCAAGTTCAAGACGCAGCCCTTCCTGTACTCCGAAGTCTTCCTGCCGGCCGACCTGGCCACGGCGGTGCAGCGGCACACACTGCAGGACACGCCCATGCTGGTGGCGCTGGAGCAGCATGGCGTGCAGGTCGATTCTGCCGAGCAGACCATGGGCGCCGCCCTGGCCGACCTGCAGGTGGCCCAGGCCCTGCGCATGCAGGCCGGCGAGCCGCTGCTGCGCATCGCGCGCGTGGTGTGCGATGCCACGGGCCGACCCGTGCAGTACCTCACCGGCCTGTACCACCCCGGCCGCTACGAGTACCACATGCGCCTGTCGCGCGTGGGTGGGCCGACGCGGGTGTGGATCGAGAACAACCGGCCGCAGAACGGGCTGGCTTGAAGGAGCGCGCGTTCAGTGATGGGCGCTCAAGGCCAGGGCGTTGCGCAACAGGCTGTTTACCCGCGTCTGCCACCCCGGTCCGCTCCGCTTGAGGGCTTCGAGCACATCGGCGTCCACCCGCATGGTGAGGGCCACCTTGGGCTGGGCCAGCCTGGGGCGTCCGCGCGCGGGCCGCAGTGCCGCCAGTTGCGCATCATCCAGCGGCAGGTTGTCCGGATCGGCCAGGGCCGCCGCAGTGAGGGCGTCGTCCTCGACGGCCGTCGGGGCTGTGAGTTCAGGGCGCTTCTTGTTCATAACGTCGGAATTCCCGCAGGTTGGCCTTGCGAAGGCTGATCACCCGGCGCACGTCCGCCCGGTCGGTGAACACCACCACCCAGAGCCTGCCGGCCATCGGCGCCAGAGCCACCTGACGCGGCTCGCCACAGTCGCGCCGCAGGTCGGGCGCCACGAGCGCATGGTCCCAGTCGAGTTCCCGCGCCTTGGCAAGCGATACGCCGTGCTTGGCCTGGTTGAGGGCATCCTTGCCCGTGTCGAAAATCCATTCCACCCTGATTTTTTGTGTTGGCGAAAAATATCGCCTCCGGGGAGGTTATCAGACGATCATGCCGGCAACAAAGCCTGCAGTGTCTGCAAGGTGTCCGCCTCTTCCACCGGCTTGTCCTGCCGCCAGCGCAGCATGCGCGGGAAGCGGGTGGCGATGCCGCTCTTGTGGCGCGGGCTGCGGGCGATGCCCTCGAAGCCGAGTTCGAAGACCAGCGTGGGCCGCACGCTGCGCACGGGGCCGAAGCTCTCGATGGTGGTCTTGCGGATGACGGCGTCGACCTTGGCCATCTCGGCGTCGGTGAGGCCCGAATAGGCCTTGGCGAAGGGCACCAGCTGGCGTCCCTCCTGCTCCGGCGGGCCGTCCCACACGGCGAAGGTGTAGTCGCTGTAGAGGCTGGCGCGGCGGCCGTGGCCGCGCTGGGCATAGATGAGCACGGCATCGACCGTGAGCGGATCGATCTTCCACTTCCACCACAGCCCCACATCCTTGGTGCGGCCCACGCCGTACTGCGCATCGCGGCGCTTGAGCATGAAGCCCTCCACACCCAGGCTGCGCGAGGCCTCGCGCTGGCGCGCCAGGTCGGCCCAGCTGTCGCCCTTGAGCACAGGGCTGGGGCGCAGCACCGGGTGGTTCACGGCCGCCAGCAGCGCGTCGAGCCGGGCGCGGCGCTCGTGCTGAGGCAGCGGGCGCAGGTCCTGGCCGGCCTCTTCGAGCAGGTCGTAGGCCAGCAGCACCACGGGCAGCTCGCGCAGCAGCTTGGGCGTGAGGGTCTTGCGGCCGATGCGCTTCTGCAGCTCGGCGAAGGGCTGCACGCGGCCCGCCGTGCGCGCGGGCGTCGGAGCGACGCCGACAGCGGCGGCCTTGGCGGCGCGAGCGCCGGGCGCTGCGTCCACGGCGGGCTCATCCGCATCCGCATCCGCATCCGCATCCGCATCCGCATCGGCGCTGGCAGCACGCGCTTCCTCCTCGACCGGCCCATGCCGCCACACCACGATCTCGCCATCCAGCACCGTGCCGTCCGGCAGCACGCCGCCCAGCGCAGCCAACTCGGGAAAGCGCTCGCTGACCAGCTCTTCGCCACGCGACCACACCCAGGCCTGGCCCTCGCGGCAGACGATCTGCGCGCGGATGCCGTCCCACTTCCACTCGACCTGCCAGCCGGACGGCGGGCCCAGCAGCTCGTCGAAGCGTTCGAGCGGCTCGTTGAAGGGATGCGCCAGGAAGAAGGGATAGGGCTGGCCACCGCTGATGGCCGAGCCCTCGCCATCCGTGCCTTCGGGCGCGATCAGGGCTGCATAGTCCGCCTCGCCGGGCCGCGCGCCGATGTGGGTGTAGCCCATCAGCCGCTGGGCGACACGCTTGGGGTCCAGCCCGCCCACGGCCGCGAGGGCCTGCGTGACCTGCAACTTGGAAACGCCGACGCGGAAGGCGCCGGTGATGAGCTTGAAGTAGACGAGCCGCTCCTCCGGCGCCAGCAGCCGCCACTGCGCGCGCAGCGTGTCGGGCAGGCCCTCGGCCGGCGCGCCGCGCAGGGGCAGCAGGTGCTGCTCCACCCAATCCGCCAAACCCAGCTCGTGGGTGCCGTCGGAAGGCGGCAGCAGCAGCGCGATGGTCTCGGCCAGGTCGCCCACCGCCTCATAGCTTTCGACGAACAGCCATTCGGGCAGGCCGGCGGCTTCCTGCGCCAGCAGACGCAGCAGCTTGACGGGCACCAGCTGTCGCGGCTTGCCGCCGGCCAGGAAGTACACCGCCCAGGCCGCATCGCGCGGCGACGCGGCGCGCAGGTAGCGCTGCAGGGCGGCCTGCTTGACCAGGTTGGAGGTGCTGGCGTCCAGCTCGCGGTAGAGGGCGGCGAAGGCCTTCATGACGCCGCCACCTCCGGCGCATCGGCAATGTCCTCGTCGCCGTACTCGGTGGCGAAGGCCTGCGCATCCAGGCCGTTCTCGCGCAGCCAGCGCACCATCACCGCGACGCTGCCGTGCGTGACCATCACCCGCTCGGCGCCGGTGGCGGCGATGGCCTTGTGCAGGCCGGGCCAGTCGGCATGGTCACTCATGACGAAGCCACGGTCCACGCCGCGGCGCCGGCGCGTGCCGCGCAGCAGCATCCAGCCGCTGGCGAACGCATCCGAGGCATTGGCGCCGAAGCGGCGCATCCACGGCGTGCCCTGGGCCGAGGGCGGCGCCACCACGAGGGCGCGGCGCAGCATCGCGGCATCGACACCGGGGTCGGTCACGCGCAGGGTGGGCGGCAGCGCCACGCCCGCGGCGCGGTAGACGGCATTGAGCGGCTCGACGGCGCCATGCACCACGATCGGTCCGATGGAGGCGTCGACGCCATGCAGCATGCGTTGCGCCTTGCCGAAGGCATAGCCGAGCAGCACGCTGGCGCGGCCTTCCTCGGCATTACGCCGCCACCAGGCGTCGATCTGCGCGAAGAGCTCGGGCTGCGTGGGCCAGCGGTAGATGGGCAGGCCGAATGTGGATTCGGTGATGAAGCAATCGCAGCGCACCGGCTCGAAGGGCGTGCAGGTGCCGTCGGGCTCGGTCTTGTAGTCGCCCGAGGCCACCCAGACCTGGCCGCCATGCTCCAGCCGCACCTGGGCCGAGCCCAGCACATGGCCGGCCGGATGCAGCGAGATGCGCACACCGTGGTGCTCGATGGCCTGGCCGTAGGGCAGGGTCTGCAGCGTGATGTCCGCGCCCAGCCGCGCGCGCAGGATGCCCTCGCCCTGCTCGTGCGCCAGGTAGTGGTTGTGGCCCCAGCGCGCGTGGTCCGAATGGCCATGGGTGATGACGGCCCGGTCGACCGGACGCCAGGGGTCGATATAGAAGTCACCGGGCGGGCAGTACAGGCCCTCGGGGCGGGCGACGACGAGGTCCATGCGCGGCATGCTAGTGCCGGCCGGCGGGCGACTCCGTAGGAGAGCGCCACTGCGCCGCCGTGGCCTCACACAGGACGCGGTGTGCTCAGCCGGGCCGCGGCACCTGCGAGGTATTCGCGCACGGCGCGGCTGGCCGACAGCCCCATGGCCCGGACGTAGGCGTCGCGCGCCTGTTCGACGTCCCCTCGTCGCGCCAGCCAGTGCGCCCGCGCGGCCCACCATGGCTGGTAGCCGTCCAGCTGCACAGGCGCTTCGGCATGCACCGCGTCCAATGCGGCAAGGGCGGCATCGGCGCCCTGCGCCTCGCCCAGGGCACAGGCTCGGCTCACGCGCGCCCCCAGGGACGGCGTCAGCGCGACCCGTGCGTCATGCAAGGCCAGCAAGGCCGCCGCCGGAACGACGGCGCCCAGCCGGCGATGCGTGTGCGCGGACTGGATGGCCGCCTCGTACTGATAGGCGCCGGGCACGCCCATCGCCGCGGCTCGACGCAGTGAGGCCTCCGCCTCATGCAGCGCATCCTCGTCCCAGCACGAAACGTCCTGCTCGCTCAGCGGAACGTATCCGCCGTCGGGACCACGCCGGGCGCTGCGCCGCGATTCGCAGAACAACATGAGCGCCAGCAGACCCAGCGGCTCGGGTTCGCGGGGCATCAACCCGCACAGGATGCGCCCCAGTTCGACGGCCTCGGCCGTCAGGCCCTGGCGCGCGGCGTCGGCCCCATCCACTTCATCCCAGCCGGTCCCATAGGCGGCATAGATGGCCTCGAGCACGTCCTGCAGACGGGCGGCCAGCTCGGACGCTCGCGGGAACTCGAAGGCCACGCCCGAGGCCCGCACCTTCGCCTTGGCCCGGACCAGCCGCTGCGACAGGGTGGCCGGCGCCGTGAGGAAGGCGCCCGCCATGCGGGCCACGTCCAGCCCCAGCACCGCCTGCAGCATGAGCGGCGCACGCGCCGCAGGCTGGATGGCTGGATGCGCGCACACGAAGAGCAGGCGCAGCCGTTCGTCGGGCACCGCCGCCGCAGCCGCCACGTCATCGCCGCCCAGTTCGTCGGCCAGCAGCAGGAGCTCGGCCTCCGCCTCGGCCATGACGTGCGAATGGCGGTGCTGGTCGAGCAGCCGCCGGCGAGCGACGGTCAGCAGCCAGCCGGGCGGGTTCTGCGGCAGGCCCTGCCGTGGCCAGTCGTGCAATGCCGCTTCGAAGGCATCCGCCAACGCGTCCTCGCTGGCGGCAATGTCGCGGCTGCGCGCGCAAAGCAGCGCGAGCAGCCGCCCATAGGAGTCGCGGGCCGTGCGCTCCACGACCGCTCGCACCTCGTCTCGCGGTGCCGTCATGGCTTGGTTCGAAGCGGAGGCCGCGACCTTTCAGACGGACGGCGGCACGGGCATCACCGGCCGGACTTCCACACCGCCGGTGGCCGCACAGGGTGCGCGCGCGGCCCACTCGAGCGCCGCGTCCAGGTCCTCGACCTCGATCACGAAGTAGCCGCCGATCTGCTCCTTGGTATCGGCAAACGGTCCGTCCTGGACCTGGCGCGCATCGCCGCGAACGCGCACCGTCGTGGCGGTCTCCGGCGGCTGCAGGCCGTGGCCGGCCCGTGAGATGCCCGCCTGGTGGACAGCGCCCACATACGCCATCCAGGCGCCGTGGTAACGCTCGGCGCGATGGTCCGCCGCCGCAGCGCGGTCGTCTTCGGAAATCATGAAGATCAGCATGAATTGCATGACAAGGGTTCCCCGAGAAGTGGCGAGCAGGATTGCTCGCTGGAATGTCGCGCCAGCGCAGACCATTTCGACAGCCGCACGCGCTTTTTTTGCGCCGGCCCCCTGTGCTACTGTGCCAGCCGCCCCAGACCCTTCTCCACGGCCCGTGTTGCACCCCCCGCGCTCCTTCGTCTACCTGGATGCCGTCGCCCGCGCCGGCTCGATCCGCAAGGCGGCCGAGAAGCTGCACGTCGCCTCGACCGCGCTGAACCGCAAGATCCTGGAAATCGAGGCCGAGATCGGCACGCCCCTGTTCGAGCGCCTGCCGCGCGGCGTGCGGCTGACGGCAGCCGGCGAGGTGCTGCTGACCGCCGTGCGCCGCACGCTGGGCGACCTGCGCTCGGCCGCCTCGCAGATCGAGCAGTTGCGCGGCCTGGTGCGCGGCACGGTGCGCATCGGCTGCGCGGAGTCGGTGGCCAGCGACCTGATGCCCCGCACCATCGCGCACTACCAGCAGGCGCATCCGGGCGTGCAGTTCCAGGTGGTGTCGGGCGTGACGGCCCAGCTGGTGCAGCAGCTGATGGCCGACGATGTGGAGATGGTGCTGGTGCACGACCCGCAGCCGGCCGAGTCCCTGCGCGTCATCAGCGCGCTGGACCAGCCGCTGTGCGCCATGCTGCGCCCCGACCATCCGCTGGCCGGCCGCGAGAGCCTGCGCCTGGCCGACTGCCAGGAGTACACCGTGGCGCTGGGCGACCGCTCCTTCGGCAGCCGTCGGCTGCTCGACGCGGTGATGGCCCGCTCGCGGCTGCAGCTGAAGGTGGCGCTGGAGGCCAGCGCCGTGCAGACGCTCAAGGAGTTCACGCGGCAGACCGGGGCGATCAGCTTCCAGTTCCGGATCGGCACGCTGCGCGAGGTGCGCACCGGCGAGCTGGTGTCGATCCCGCTGACAGACCGGTCGCTCACCAGCAGCCAGCTGGTGCTGGCGACACGCGAGGGGCGGATGCTGCCGATCGCGGCCCTGTCGTTCCAGGAGGCGCTGGTCAACGCGCTGGCGGCGCTGCCGCACTGAGCTCCACGTTCTTCCGGGCCGGCCTGGCCGCCTGGCACGAAAGCCGCTAGCGGCTTCAATTGTGCACAATCAATCAAGTGAAGTGCACAATTCAGGTGCAGGCACTTCCCAAGGCGAAGCGCGGCACCCGCCCATCCCTTTCGCTGGAGCCGCCATGCACCGTCCCGTTGTCCACCCGCCCGCCGCGCCCCTGCCGGCCCGATCCACCCGCCGCACCCTGGCCACGGCCTTGCTCGGCGGGCTGCTGGCCGCGGCCGGCTGGGGAACCTCGGCGCCCGCCAGTGCCGCCGACGTCGCAGCCTGGCCCGACCGCCCCGTGAAGATCGTCGTGCCCTTCCCGCCCGGCGGCGCCGCCGACGTGTACGCCCGCCTGGTGGGCCAGAAGCTGGCCGACATCACGGGCAACCGCCAGCCCATCGTCATCGACAACAAGCCCGGCGCGGGCGGCATCATCGGCACCGACGTGACGGCCAAGTCGCCGGCCGATGGCAGCACCTTCCTGATGGTGACCATCGGCCATGCGGTCAACCCCTTCATGTATGCCAAGCTGCCCTACGACACGCGTGCCGACTTCGTGCCCGTGGGCGTGGTGGCCGAGGTGCCCAGCATCATCGTGACCGGCCCGGCGCTCAAGGACAAATCGCTCAAGGACCTGCTGGCCATGGCCCGCGCCAGGCCCGAGGAGGTGCAGTACGCGTCCTCCGGCGTGGGCTCCACCAGCCACGTGGGCGCGGCGCTCATCGAGTCGATGGCGGGCGTGCGCATGACCCACGTGCCCTACAAGGGCGCCGCCCCCGCGCTGCAGGACGTGATGGCTGATCGCGTGCCGCTGTCGGTGGACATCATCACGTCCTCGCTGCCGATGGTGACGAGCGGCAAGCTCAATGCCGTGGCCGTGACCGGCGCCAAGCGCGCGCCCAAGCTGCCCAACGTGCCGACGGTGGCCGAGGCCGGCATCCCGGGTTACGAATTCGTCTCCTGGTACATGCTGCTGGCGCCGGCCAAGACGCCCAGGCCGGTGCTGGAGCAAGTCAACGCCGAGTTGCGCAAGGTGGCCGCGCTGCCCGACTTCCGCACCCGCATCGAGGACACCGGCGGCCAGGTCATCACGACCACACTGCCGCAGGCCAACGACTACCTCAATGCCGAGTTCACGCGCTGGGCGAAGGTGGTCAAGGAACGCAACATCAAAGCAGATTGAGAGCCCACCCCCGTTGCTTGCTCACTTCGTGTAGCCGCCTCCCCCCTCAAGGGGGCGCACCCGGCGGCCCGGCAAAGCCGGTTCCGCGGGTGCCCGCGCATGGCCTGCTCCGCGGCCCTTCGAACGCTCCGAGCACCACGCTCCATGACCTCATCACTGACCAACAATTCCCGCGACTTCATCGGCTACGCCAACCGCCCGCCCGCCGTGGCGTGGCCGGGTGAGGCGCGGGTGGCGGTCTCCTTCGTGCTGAACTTCGAGGAGGGCGCCGAGTTCTCGGTGGCCGATGGCGATGCGCGCAACGAGTCGGTGTACGAGGTGATCGACCCGCGCACCGGCTGGGATCCGTGCATCGACAGCCACTTCGAGTACGGCACGCGCGCCGCCTGGTGGCGCATCGCCGAGCTGTTCGACCGCCACCGCGCGCCGATGACCGTCAGCGCCTGCGGCCGGGCGGTGGCGCGCAGCCCCTGGCTGGCGCAGGACGCAGTCGCCCGCGGACACGAGGTGTCGGCCCACGGCTGGCGCTGGGAAAGCCACGCCGGCATGGCGCCCGCGCAGGAGGCCGCGGCCATGGACACCTGCATGGCCGCCATCGAGGCCGCGTGCGGTCGGCGGCCGGTGGGCTGGCACACGCGCTCGGCCTGCACGCCGAACACCCGGGCGCTGCTGGCCGAACGCGGCTTCCTCTACGACAGCGACGCCTACAACGACGACCTGCCCTTCTTCGTGCCGGTGGCCGGCCGGCCGCACCTGGTGCTGCCCTATGCCTTCGACACCAACGACATGCAGTTCCAGCACACGCAGCGCTTCGCCACCGCCGCGCAGTTCGCCGAGTACGTGTGCGACGCCTTCGACTGGCTGCACGACGAGGGCGCCACGCGGCCGCGCATGATGTCGGTGGGCCTGCACCTGCGCATGATCGGCCGGCCGGCGCGCATGAAGGCGCTGGCGCTGATCCTCGAGCACCTGCGACGCCGCAGCGGTGCCTGGATCGCCACGCGCGAGCAGATCGCCCGCCACTGGCTGGCCCACGCGCCGCGCCCGGACGCTGCGGCCACCCCCGCCGGATGACGGCTTCCGCCGACAGGGATCGCGCGGATGGGCGCCCCGAGGGCCTGCGCTAAAGTCGTCCGGATGCATCCGACGGAAGAGGCCATCCACCGCACTCTGGCGCAGACCCTGCTGGCCGGGCGGCTCGCACCCGGCACCCAGCTGGTGGAAACGCGGCTGGCGCAGGTCTTCGGCGTCTCGCGCGAGCGGGTGCGCAAGGTGCTGCACCGGCTGGGCCACGAGCGGCTGTTGGACCTGATGCCCAACCGCGGCTGCTTCGTCAGCAACCCCACGCTGGCGCAGGCGCGCGAGATCTACGACGCCCGCCGCATCATCGAAGGCGGCATCGTCGGCAGCCTGGCCGGCACGCTCAGCCCCTCGCAGCTGGAGGCGCTGGCCGAACACGAGCGGCGCGAGCATGCCGCGCTGCATGCGGGCGACCGCGCCGCCTCGATCCGGCTGTCGGGCGAATACCACCTGCTGCTGGCCGAATTCACCGGCAGCCCCTTCGTGGTGCGGCAGCTGCAGGAGCTGGTCAGCCGCACCGCCATGCTGGTGGCCTTCTTCGAGCCGGCCAGCGCCTCGGGCTGCGGCTGCGAGGAGCACGAGGCCATCGCCCAGGCCCTGCGCCGCGGCGACGCGGCCGGCGCCATGAAGGCCATGCAGGTGCACCTGTCGCTGATCGAGACGCGGCTCAAGCCCCGCGCCGCCCCTGAAGCCGAAGTGGACGCCGAGCAGACCATCGCCGAGGCCTGGGCCGACGCCCAGGCCGGACTGGCCCAGCCGACCGCCTGACCCCGCGGGCACGGGCGCTGCTTTCGTCAATCGGCACCGCTGTCACATCCACCGGGCACTTCCATGACCCAGACCGCTCCCGCCCTGCCGCCCCGCCCCCGGCTTCTGGTGCTCAACCCCAACCGCACGGCCGCCATGACCGACGCCGTGCTGCACGAGCTGCGGCGGCTGACGGCCGGCCAGGTGGAGCTGCGCGGCTTCACCTGCGACGACGGACCGCCGGTGATCGCCACCCGCGAGAGCTTTGCCGCCGGCGCCCAGGCCGCTGCCCGCGCCTGGCCGGCCGTGGACGACGGCTGGGCCGATGCCGTGCTGCTGTCCTGCTACGGCGACCCGGGCCTGGCGGCGCTGCGTGCGGCCAGCCGCGTGCCGGTGCTGGGCATGGCCGAATCGAGCATGCTGCAGGCGCTGGCCCGCGGGCGGCCCTTCCACATCGTCACGGCCGGCAAGGCCTGGGGGCCGATGCTGCATGAGCTGGCGGCCCGCCACACCAGCGCCTGGCCCCTGCTGCACGGCATCACCACGCTGGACACCACCGGGCTGGCCGGCAGCCAGAACCCGGCGGCCTTCTCGGCGCTGGTTCAGCGGGCGCTGGACGACCTGGACGGTGCACACCCGGGCGGTGCCGCACCCGACTGCATGCTGGGCGGCGCCGGCTTCGCGGGCATGCGGCCGACGCTGCGCTACGGCGGGTTGCTGGAGGACGGGCTGCAGGCGGCGCTGGCGCAGTGGCGCGCGCTGCCGATCACGCCGAGCGCCTGATCCGCCGCCCTGGCGGCTGCCAGCGGCCGAATCGACTGCACACAATTTGCGCTCGCTCCGAGCGAAACAATGCGCTGGAAGTTGGCGCAGCCGCTGCCCATACTGCGGCCATCTTGTGCAGCGCATCATGACTTCCGCCCCCCTTTCCACCCCCGCCCACCTGCGCCCACAGCTGGCCGTGCACCGCCTGGGCATGGCCCATCCCGGCGACCTGTCAGCCCTGGCCGCGCTCTTCGACGCCGGCACCATGGCGGCGGACGAGGTGGTCGCCGTCATCGGAAAGACCGAGGGCAATGGCGGCGTGAACGACTTCACCCGCGGCTATTTCACCCAGTCGCTGATGCAGTTGCTGGCCGAGCGCACTGGGCGGCCGGCCGAGGCGATCTGGCGCGAACTGCCCTGCGTGCTTTCCGGCGGCACCGAAGGCGTGCTGAGTCCGCATTACGTGGTCTTCTCGCGCCGGATGGTGCCGGCTGACGCGG
Source organism: Pseudacidovorax intermedius (assembly GCF_003350475.1). Taxonomy (GTDB): domain Bacteria; phylum Pseudomonadota; class Gammaproteobacteria; order Burkholderiales; family Burkholderiaceae_C; genus Xenophilus; species Xenophilus intermedius. The sequence continues at coordinate 1,311,353 of NZ_QQAV01000001.1, read as the reverse complement.
GGTGCAGCGGCGGCAGCCATGTTGTCGAGCGCGAGACCCGCATCGCTCCCGGCACGGCCGCCGACACCGACGCGCCGGCTCGCCGTGAAGCGGTAGCCCCCGGCGCCCTCGCCATCGGCACTGCTTTCAGCCCCCCGACGCCCGCGCAGGACATCGGCCGCTGGACGCACGTCCGCGCCGTGGCCCACGCCGTGCGCGCCGCCATGGACCAGGCCGGCATCGACCGGCCCGAGGACGTGGCCTTCGTTCAACTGAAGTGCCCCTGCGTGACCTCGGCCCGGGCCCAGGCGGCCGTCGCAGCCGGGCACACCGTGCTGACGGCCGACCCGGGGCGCTCCATGGCCTTCGCCCGTGCGGCGGGCGCCTTCGGCGCGGCCATCGCACTGGGCGAACTGCCGGACGACCCGGCGCTGGAGGGTGCGATGCTGCGCGACTTCGACCGCTTCTCGGCCCGCGCCAGCGTCTCCTCCGGCGTGGAGGTCAGCGCCAACGAGGTGATCGTGCTGGGCCACAGTGCCCGCTGGCAGGGGCCGCTGCGCATGGGCTGCGCGCCGATGCGCGACGCGCTGGACATCGCCGCCGTCGGCGAGGCGCTGCGCCCCCTGGGTCTGCAGGCCACGCCACAGCTGCCGGCCGATCAGGCGACGCGCGTGGCCGCCGTCTTCGTCAAGTGCGAGCCCGACCGCCGCGGCCAGGTGCGGGGCACCCGCCACACCATGCTGGATGACACCGACATCAACGCCCAGCGCCACATCCGCGGCGCCGTGGGCGGGCTGGTGGCCGGGGTGCTGGGCGACGGGCGGCTCTTCGTCTCCGGCGGCGCGGAACACCAGGGCCCCGACGGCGGCGGCCTGGTGGCCGTGATCGCGGACGTGGGCTGATACGCCATGACCGGAACGTCCGCCTGGCAGATGAGCGCCGAGGCCCTGTCGCAGGCCTATGCGCGGCGCACGCTGTCGCCGGTGGAGGCGCTGCAGTCCGTGCTGGAGCGGGCAGACACGGTCCACCCCGTGCTCAACGCCCTGGTGGTGCGCGATGACGCCGCGGCCCTGGCGGCGGCTCAGGCCAGCGAGGCCCGCTGGCAGCGCGGCGCGCCGCTGTCGCCGCTCGATGGCGTGCCGCTCACCGTCAAGGACAACCTTCCCGTGGCCGGCCTGCCCTGCCGCTGGGGCAGCCGACTCTTCGCCGACCACTGGCCGGCGCGCGACGAAAGCCCCGTGGCGCGGCTGCGCGCAGGCGGCATGGTGATCCTGGGCAAGACCAACGTGCCCGAATTCACCCTGCAGGGCTACACCGACAACCCGCTCTTCGGCCCCACCGGCAACCCGTGGGCCCCGGCGCTCACGCCCGGCGGCAGCAGTGGCGGCGCCGTGGCGGCGGTGGCCGCCGGCATCGGCCCGCTGGCCCTGGGCACCGACGGTGGCGGCTCGATCCGCCGGCCCTGCGGCTTCACCGGGCTCTATGGCTTCAAGCCGGGCCGCGGCATGGTGCCGCGCGCGGACGGCCTGCCGGCGCTGCTGCCGGGGCTGGAAGAAGCCGGCCCCATCGCCCGCAGCATGGGCGACCTTCGGCGGGCGCTGCGCCTGCTCGCACCCCGGCTGACGCCGCGGCACGACACCCCCGGCCCGCTGCGCATCGCGTACTGGCGCGCCATCGGCGACAGCCCGGTCGATGCGGCCATCCTGGCGCGCAGCGATGCCGCCGCCGAGCGTCTGCAGGCCATGGGGCACACGGTGGCCGTGCAGCCCTCGCTGCCCGAGGTCGAGGCCTTCAACCGACAGGCCTGGCCGGTCATCGCCAGCACCGGCTTGGCGGCCGTGCTGCACGAGCGCATCGACGGCCACGATGAGGACGCGCTCACGCCCGCCATGGCCGCCCTGCTCGCGCAGGGCCGCAACCACAGCGCGGTCGACCTGTTCCAGGCCCAGGCGCTGCAGCGCGCGCTGGCGCAGGCCTTGCAGGGCCTGTTCGCGCAGCACGACCTGCTGCTCACCCCGGCCAGCGCGGCCCTGCCCTGGCCGGCCGACCAATCCCATCCCGCGACCATCGCCGGCCAGCCGGTGGACGGCCGCGGCCATGCCGTGTTCACCGCCTTCGTCAACGGCGCTGGACTGCCCGCGCTGGCCGTGCCCGCCGGCCCGACGGAAGACGGCCTGCCGGTGGGCCTGCAGCTGGTCGCGCCGCGCGGCGGCGATGCGCTGCTGTGCGCCGTCGGCGCGATGTGGGAACGCGAGGCCGCACCCGCCTGGTGCTGGCCGCCCGCCCTCGACAAGGAAGAACTGCCCTCATGAAGATCGTGATCGTGGGCGCCGGCGTGGCCGGTGCCATCCTCGCCCGCCGCCTGGCGCGCCTGCCCGGCGTGGAACTGCACTGCCTGGAGCGCGTCGGCCCCGACGACCATGCCGAGGCCGGCACCGGCCTGAACGTGGGGCCCAACGCCATCAAGGCGCTGCGCCGGCTCGACGCCGAACTGGCTGCCGAAGTGGAAGCCGCCAGCCTGCCCTGGACCCGCTGGGACATCGCGCTGACCAACGGCACGCCGCTGATGGCGCTGCCGCTCGCGCAGGTGGCGGACAACCCGGGCATCCGCATCCGCTGGTCGGAGCTGTACCGCGTGCTGCGCCAGGGCGCGGGCCCGGCCATCCGCTACGGCTGCACGCTCGAATCGGTGGGCGCCAGCACCGCGGCGCCGGGCAAGACCCGCGTGCGCTTCACGCAGGACGGTGCCACGCACGAGATCGACGGCATCGACCTGCTGGTGGGCACCGACGGCCGCTACTCCCGCGTGCGCGAGACCTTCTCCGGCGCGCCCGAGCCGCGGCACATCGGCGTCGCCATCCTGCGCGTGCTGGTGCCCGACACCAGTGCCGGCCTGGTGGACGACTACGGCCAGTGGTTCAGCGGTTGCCACCGGCTGCTGGCCTTCCGCGTGCCGCCGGACCATGTCTACATCGCCGCCACCTACCCGGTGGCGCCCGGCGCCCCGGTGCAGGACGCCTGGAAGACCGAGGCCGTGATGCGCGCCACCTACCAGCCCGCGCAGGGCGAGGCCAGCCCCGCCGTGCGCTGGCTGCTGGACGCCATGTGCGCGCAGTTGCACGACGCGCACTGGGCCCGCATGCAGGAGGCCGACGTGCGCTTCGCCGAGCCCGACGTGGACGTGCTCTACCTGGGCGACAGCGCCCACGGCATGGCGCCCACGCTGGGCCAGGGCGCGACGCAGGCCATGGAAGACGCCTGCGCCGCCGCGCTGATCGTGGAGGACGCCTGGGCCCGCGACCAGCGCACGCCGCGCGTCTGGCTCGACCGCATCGCCGAGGCCCGCAGCGAGCGCCTGCGCTTCGTGATGGACCTGTCGGTGCGTGCCACAGACACCATGCTCGAAGGCGCCGACCCGGTGGCCGGCACGCGCTGGAAGACCGAGGCGCCCTTCCAGGCCGAGCTGGCGGCGCTGTTCCGCGACGTGGCGCTGGGCGTGCCGGATGACGCCTCTGCCCAGGCCGGCGCCGCAACGACCAGCGCCGCCGCGATGCCGGCGGCCTGATTCCTGCTCGTCCTCCTGCGCCCCACGCCCCATGGACAACGCACTCACCCACGGCCTCTTCCACCTGGCCATCAAGACCGCCGACCTGGCCGCCACGCGCGCCTTCTGGATCGGCGTGATCGGCCTGCGCGAAGTGCCCCGGCCCGACTTCGGCTATCCCGGCGCCTGGCTCGCCTGCGGCCAGCCGGGCGGGCAGGCCATCGTCCACGTCTATGCCGGCGGCCCGGCCCTGGGCGGCCAGGCCCGCGTGCCGCAGGGCACGGCCGCCATCGACCACATCTCGCTGGCCTGCAGCGGCTACCACGCCTACATCGCGCGCTTCAAGGCCGCGGGACTGGCCTGGCGCGAGTTCCTGGTGCCCGGCACCACGCTGTGGCAGCTCTTCGTCTACGACCCGAGCGGCGTGCAGCTGGAGCTGACCTTCGAGGGCGCGGTGGAAGCCGGCGCCCCGCCGGACATGTCGCCCGGCCGCGTCTACCGCGCGGGCGAATCCTTCTTCGACACCGAACCCTATCCCGTCCTTTCCCTGAACACCCCCTCCGGAGAACCCGCCCATGCTTCGCACTGACTTCCTGCGGCTTGCCGCACGCGCCACCGCCGCATTGGCACTGGCCCTGCCCTTCGCGGGCGTCGCCCACGCGGCCGACAAGATCAAGTTCGGCGTCTTCCCGTCCAGCGCCGCGCTGCCCTTCTACATCGCCCAGAACCGCGGCTGGTTCAAGGAGGCCGGCCTGGAAGTGGAAGAGGTGCCGATGACCAGCCACCCCCTGACGGTGCAGGCCCTGGTGTCGGCCAGCATCGACGGCGCCGCCAACCTGGTGACGCTGGAAGGCGCCAACATGGAGTCGCGCCGGCCCGGCACCCTCAAGTACATCTCGCTCAACGGCCAGAACAGCCAGCATGTGATCGAGCAGTTCGTGGTCAAGGCGTCGAGCCCGGCCAAGTCGCTCAAGGACTTCAGGAACGGCTTCAAGCTCTTCTCGGCGCCGGGCCCGGCCAACATCGGCGCAGCGCGCGCGGTGCTCAAGAAAGTGGGCCTGGTCGAAGGCAAGGACTTCACGATCCAGGAGCAGCAGATCGGCGTGCACGTGGGCGCGCTGCAGTCGGGCAACTTCGATGGCGGCTACACGCTGGAGCCCTCGGCCACCATCATGGTGGCGCAGGGCGTGGGCCGGCGCGTGGAGACGGGCGTGATCGCCACCTACCTGCTGGGCCGCAAGGAAGCCTCGGCCTTCGCTGCCGGGGCCGTGCTGTCCGACAAGTTCATCGCCGAGCGGCCCGAGGTCGCCAAGCGCTTCGCTGCCGTGTGGGCGCGCGGCGTGAAGGCGGCCCAGACCGACACCAGCACCCGCGGCTACCTGATCCAGGGCATGAAGGTGCCGCCCGAGCTGGCCGCCACCGTGCCCCTGCCGCGCATCGTGATGACGGGCGACCTGTCGCCGGCCGACGTGGCGGACTTCCAGAAATTCCTGGACATCGGCACCGAGCTGGGCGTGATCAAGGACAAGATCGACGGCAAGGCCGTGGTCAAGGCGCTCTGATGCGGGCCATGGACGTTTCCCCGCCGCGCGCTGCGCCCGCCCATGCCACCGCCGCCGAGGCGGCCGCAGGCCACCGCTGGTTCGCGCCCGGCACGCACATCACCATCCGCGGGCTGACCAAGCGCTTCGGCGATGCGGCGGTGTACGAGAACTTCGACCTCGACATCCCCCACGGCAAGATCACCTCGGTGTTCGGCCCCAACGGCTGCGGCAAGAGCACGCTGATCAACATGATCGCGGGCATCCTGCCGCACGACGGCGGCCAGATCCTGTTCGAGGGCAAGACCGCACGCGAGACGCGCATCGGCTACGTCTTCCAGAACTACCGCGAGGCCGTGTTCCCGTGGATGCGGGCCATCGACAACATCCGCTATCCGCTGCAGTACCTGGGCCTGTCGAAGGCCGAGCGCGAGGCACGCATGGACCGGCTGATGGCCGACTTCGACGTCAAGCTCGACCTCTCGCGCTATCCCTACCAGATGTCGGGCGGCCAGCAGCAGCTGGTGTCGATCATGCGGGCGCTGGTGGTGGAGCCGGAGGTGCTGTTCCTGGACGAGCCCTTCTCGGCGCTCGACTACGAGATGGTGATGTTCCTGCGCGAGCGGCTGCAGAAGGTACTGGTGGGGCGCAAGGTGACGACGCTGCTGGTGTCGCACGACCTGGACGAGGCGGTGCTGCTGGCCGACCACGTGCTGCTGCTGACCAAGCGGCCCACGCAGGTGGCCGACAACCTGCCCTTCGACGCACCGCGTCCGCGCACGGCGGCCACCACCGTCACCCCCGAATTCATCGACGTGAAGACGCGGGCGCTGGAGATCTTCCAACGCGAGGTGCGCAAATGAAGACCACGCTCTCGGCCCGCCTGCGGCCGCTGTGGGGCATGGCCCTGATCGTCGCGCTGTGGGCCTTCGCCCATGCCACCAAGGCGGTGGACCCGGTGCTGCTGCCCTCGCCCGGCGAGGCACTGCAGGCCTTCTGGAAAGGGCTCTCGGGCGGCACGCTGTGGGGCGACTTCGAGAAGACCATCGTGCGCACGCTGGTCTCCTTCGTCATCGCGCTGGCGGTGGCCGTGCCGCTGGGCGTGGTCCTGGGCGCCAACGAGAAGATCTACGAAGGCATCGAGTTCGCCATCGACTTCTTCCGCTCCACGCCGGCCTCGGCCATGTTCCCGCTCTTCCTGGTGCTGTTCGGCGTGGGCGAGAAGACCAAGATCGCCGTGGCCGCCTTCGGCGCGGCGCTGGCCATTTTGTTCAACGTGGCCTATGGCGTGATGAGCGCGCGCAAGCAGCGGCAGCTGGCCGCCCGCGTGATGGGTGCGCCGCGCTGGCGGGTGCTGACCGACGTGACGCTGCTCGAATCCATGCCGCAGGTCTTCGTGGGCATGCGCTCGGGTGTGTCCATCGCGCTGGTGATCGTGATCGTGGCCGAGATGTTCATCGGCTCCACCGACGGCCTGGGCCAGCGCATCATGAATGCCCAGACCATCTTCGACATGCCCGACATGTACGCTTCGATCTTCGCGGCGGGCCTGCTGGGCTACGTGATGAACCTCATCTTCCTGGTGGCGGAGCGGCGCTTCGTGCACTGGGGCGGAAAGTAAGAGACGACCCCATGACTGTTGCCATGAACGAGATCAACCTGCCGGACGTGCTGGCCGAGGTGAACGCGGTGTTCGACGAGTACGAGCGCGCGCTGACGACCAACGACGTGCCGGTGCTCGACCAGCTCTTCTGGGACTCGGAACACACGCTGCGCTACGGTGCCACCGAGAACCTCTACGGCTTTGCCGCGATCCAGGCCTTCCGCCAGGGCCGCCCAGCCAACAACCTGGAGCGCGAGATCACCGCTCGCTCGGTCACCACCTTCGGCCGCGATTTCGCCGTCGCCAACGTGGAGTTCCGCCGCACCGGCAGCACCCGCATCGGCCGCCAGAGCCAGACCTGGGTGCGCCTGCCCGAGGGCTGGAAGGTGGTGTCGGCGCATGTCAGCCTGATGGACTGAGCTACTTCCCAGTACCAGCCGGCGTCGCCTTCTGCATCTCGGCCGCCATGCGACGCATGTCCTCGGGCGACATGGACTGCTGCATCTGGCCCATCATGCGCTGGATCTCGGCCTGCGTCGGCGCCCGGCCCGCGGCCGCAGCGGCGCCCATCGGCGCCGTCATGCGCTGCATGTCGACGACGTTCATCTTCATGCCGCCGGGCAGCACCATGTCGCCGGGCCGCATGCCGGCGGGGCAGGCGCCTTTCCATTGCGCCTCCATCGTCATGTCGCTCTCGTCCTGTTTGGCACGGGGGGGTGCGTAGGTGGTGTGCGAGCTCACGCGGTAGCTGCTGTTCATGTCGCCGGTGACGACGGTCAGCCGCGTCATCGTGGCGTCGGGCAGCTTGCAGACCTCCTTGTGCGTCAGCACGCGGCCCACCTCGCTGCGCATGTCCTCCTGGCAGTTGGTGGGCTTGCGCGCCTCGGCCTGACGACTCGCCCCCTGCTCCTGCAGCAGTCGGTCGGTGGCGGCATCGGCGCACTGCTGCAGGGTCATCGGCTGGCCCTTGGCGGAGGTCTCGACGCGCATCTCCCACAGGCCGTCCTTGCGGCGCGGGAAGGCCGGGCCGGCGATCGCGGCGGCCGCCTCGGTGAGCAGCGCGACGGCGATGGTGATGCGGACGGAAGGGAACAGGCGGAATGCTGACATGACGACTCCTCGGCGGATGGGGGCGTTCCGCCTGCCGCGGTTGTAGTGGCGCGCGCCGCCGCTGCGAATATCGCGCGCGTACTAGGTCGAAGGTCGAGCCAGCCCGCCGAGCTGCGCCGTGATCCCGCTCAGAACGCCGTCCACTTCTGCGCGCTGGCCGCGCTTTCCACCGCCTTCTCGATGAAGCGCACGCCGCGCGCACCATCGGCCAGGGTGGGGTAGTCGGCCCGTAGCGGATCGGGCGTAACGCCTTGCTGCAGTGCGCGGATGTGCGCGATCACGCCCAGGTAGACATTGGCGAAGGCCTCGATGAAGCCTTCCGGGTGGCCGGCCGGCAGCCGCGTGGCCAGGCACGCAGAAGCACCCAGCCAGGGCGAGCCGCGCGTCAGAAGCCGCCGCGGGCCGTCCAGCGGCGCATGCACCAGCAGCTCGGGCTGCTCCTGCCGCCAGTCCAGCGTGCCGGTGGTGCCGAAGACGCGCAGGCGCAGGTCGTTCTCGCAGCCCACCGCGATCTGAGAGGCCACGAGCACGCCGCGCGCGCCGCCCTTGAAGCGCAGCAGCAGGCTGGCGTCGTCGTCCAGCCGGCGGCCGGGCACCAGCGCCGACAGGTCCGCGCACAGGCTTTCCAGTTCGAGCCCTGTGACGGTCGCCACCAGGTTCTCGGCATGCGAGCCGATGTCGCCCAGCGCGCCCGCCGCGCCGCTGCGCGCGGGGTCGGTGCGCCAGCCGGCCTGCTTGTTGTCGCCGCCTTCCAGGCGCGTGGCCAGCCAGCCCTGGTGGTAGTCGACCACCACCTTGCGCACCTCGCCGATGGCGCCGGCCGCCACCAGGTCGCGGGCCTCGCGCACCATGGGATAGCCGCTGTAGTTGTAGGTCACGCCGAAGACGCTGCCGCTGCGTGCCACCGTGTTCACGAGATCCTGCGCCTGCTCGCTGGTGTGGACCAGCGGCTTGTCGCACACCACATGGATGCCGGCCTCGGCAAAGGCGCGGGCCACGCTGTGGTGCAGGTGATTGGGCGTGACGATGGTGACGAAGTCGATGCGCTCGTCGGCGCTGCGGCGCAGCTCGTCATCGAGCAGCGACTGCCAGTCGGCATGGTTGCGCGCATCGGCCAGACCAAGCTCGCGGCCCGAGGCCTGTGCGCGCTCGGGCGTGGAGGACAGGGCGCCGGCCACCAGCTCGGCCTGGCTGTCCAGCGCCAGGGCCTGGCGGTGCACGGCGCCGATGAAGGCGCCCTGGCCGCCGCCGACCATGGCATAGCGCAGCTTGCGGGTGGCCTTTGGCGCGCCCGCGGTGTCCACGCTCGCCGGCCCTGCTTCGCTGTGTTCGCTCATGTGCCCGCCATGCCGCCCTGGGCGGCCTTGTCGAAGGCGGCGTCGAAGGCGCCGGCCGCGGGCGGAAAGTCCAGCCGGCGGCAGAAGGCGGCGCTTTCGGTGGCGCCATGCACGCGGTCCATGCGGCTGTCTTCCCACTCCACAGAGAGCGGGCCGGCATAGCCGATGTCGTTGAGCGCCACGATGATGGACTCGAAGTCGACCATGCCCCGGCCCACGCTGCGGAAGTCCCAGAAGCGGCGCGCGTCGCCGAAGCTGGTGTGGCCGCCGAAGACCCCCACCGTGCCGTCGCCCCTGCCCCACCACACGTCCTTCATGTGGGCGTTGTAGATGCGGTCCGCGAAGCCGCGGATGAAGCGCACGTAGTCCACGCCCTGGTAGGCCAGGTGGCTGGGGTCGTAGTTGAAGCCGAAGCGCCGGTGGCCGCCCACGGCCGCGATGGCGCGCTCGGCCGAGGCGATGTCGAAGGCGATCTCGGTGGGATGGACCTCGAGCGCGAAGTTCACGTCCTGCTGCTCGAAGGTCTCCAGGATGGGCCCGAAGCGCCGGCCGAAGTCCGCGAAACCCGCATCCCAGTAGGCCTGCGTCGTGGGCGGGAAGGCATAGGTGGCGTGCCAGATCGACGAGCCGGTGAAGCCGGTGACGGTCTTGACGCCGGACTTCGCCGCGGCGCGCGCCGTGTCGGCCAGCTCGCGGGCGGCGCGCTGGCGCACGCCTTCCGGCTCGCCGTCGCCCCACACATGGGCGGGCAGGATGGCGCGGTGCCGCTCGTCGATGAGGTCGCACACCGCCTGGCCCACCAGGTGATTGCCGATGGCCAGGCAGGTCAGGCCATGCTCGCGCAGCAGCGCCCACTTGTCCCGCACATAGGTGTCGGAAGCCAGGGCCTGCTGCACGTCGAAGTGGTCGCCCCAGCAGGCGAGCTCCAGGCCGTCGTAGCCCATGCGCCGGGCCAGCGGCGCCAGCTCGGCCAGGGGCAGGTCGGCCCACTGGCCGGTGAAGAGGGTGATGGGGCGCGGCATACGTATTCTTTCTTTCGCCTCAGAGTCCCTGGCGTTGGGGGCGGGAGATCGGCGCCCGCACAAGGATCGAATGGCCGCGGAGCAGGCCATGCCAGAGCACCTGCGGAACTGGCTTTGCCAGGCCGCTGGGTGCGCCCCCTCCAAGCCGAAGGCGCCAGAGAGGGGCTGAGGGCCGCGGCTCCGAGCCTGCCTGCGCAGGCTTGGACGTGCCCGAAGAGCAGCCGCCTTTGGCGGCCGCCCCGAGCCGCGAAGCGGCTTGGGGGGTGACTCTCCTTTAAAACGGGGAGTCGGGGTGGTAGAAATCTTTCGCGTTGTCCTTCGTGATCAGCACCGACGGAATGATCGTCGTCGCCGGCAGCTTCTCGCCCTTCAGGCGCGCCTCGGCCGTGAGCTTGATCGCGTCGTAGATGAATTTGGGCGAGTAGCTCACGTCGGCCTGGATGCGCGGGTCCTTGTTGTCCAGGATGGTCTTGACCATGCCCTTGGCCCCGGCACCGCCGAAGACGATCTTGATGTCGGTGCGCTTGGCCTGCTCGATGGCCTTGAGCACGCCCACGGCCATGTCGTCGTCGGCGGCCCAGATGGCGTCGATTTCCTTGAAGCGCGTCAGGTAGTCCTGCGTCACCTTGAAGGCGTCGTCGCGGTTCCAGTTGGCGTACTTGGCGTCCAGCAGCTTGATGTCCGGGTAGTTCTTGAGCACGGCGTTGAAGGCATCCATGCGCTCGTTGTCCAGCGTGGTCGCGATGCCGCGCAGCGCCACCACGTTGCCCTTGCCGTTCAGCTTCTTGGCGATGTACTCGGCGGGGATCTTGCCGAAGGCGGTGTTGTCGCCGGCCACGTAGGCGTCCTGCGCGCTGGTGTCCGTGAGGCCGCGGTCCACCACCGTGACGTAGGCGCCCTTGGCCTTGACCTGGGCCACCGGCTTGGTCAGCGCGGCGGACTCGAAGGGGAAGACGACCAAGGCGTTGATCTTGGTGACGGTGGACAGGTCCTGCAGCTGGTTGGCCTGCTCGGGCGCGTTGGCGGCCGTCTTGATGGTGATCTTCAGGTCCTTGTACTGCTTCTCCAGATCTTTCTTGGCCTGGTTGGCCCAGTAGTTGATGCCGCCCATGAAGCTGTGGGTGGCGGCCGGGATGGACACGCCGAGGTTCACTTTCTCGGCGGCCAGCGCGGGCACGCTGGCGAAGGCGGCAACGGCCACGGCGGTGAGCGCGAGGCGGCGGGTGATGAAGGTCATGGGGTTGTCTCCTGGGTTGGATGGAAGGTCACTGGCACACGAAAACATCCGTTCGCGCTGGGCCCGCGGAAGCGCTGGCGCGGGGCTTCGACAAGCTCAGCCCGAACGGTGGGAGAGAGGCGCGCTGCCCGAACGGCTGGGAGAAGGCGTTCATCGCCGTCCCCTCTGCAGAAAGGCCACCACGATGATCACGAAGCCCTGTACCGCCGCGTTGAGGTACACGCTGATGATGCTGGTGAGGTTGAGGATGTTGCTGATGACCGAGAGCAGGATCGCCCCCACCACCGTGCCGGCGATGCTGCCCGCGCCGCCCTTGAGTGCGGTGCCGCCAACGATCACGGCGGCGATGGCCTCCAGCTCCCACAGCAGGCCCGTGGTGGGCGAGGCCGAGCCCAGACGCGGCACATACAGCAGCGTGGCGATGCCCACGCACACGCCCAGCAGCATGTAGGTGAGGATCTTCACGCGGTCCACGTCCACCGCCGCATAGCGCGCCACCTGCTCGTTGGAACCGATCGCCTGCACGTAGCGCCCGTAGGCCGTGCGGTTGAGGATCACGCCGCCGACCAGCGCCACCGCCACGAACACCCACACCGGCACCGGAATGCCCAGCAGGCTCGCGTAGTAGACCGGCGCGTACAGGTCCGACAGGTCGTTGTCGAGCGTGAGCGCACCGCCGTCGGCGAAGTAGGTGAGGTAGGCGCGGAAGATGCCCAGCGTGCCCAGGGTGACGATGAAGGGCTCGATGCGTCCCTTGGTGATGAGCAGCCCGTGCGCCAGGCCGAACATCGCGCCCAGCACCACCGCCAGGCCCGCGCCCAGCACCACGGCCGTCAGCGGCGAGCCGGTGGCCGGGCCCGCCCAGTTGATGAACATGATCACGCTGCCCGCGATCAGCGCCGCCATCGAGCCCACCGACAGGTCGATGCCGCCCGAGATGATCACGAAGCACATGCCCACCGCGATGATGCCGATGAAAGCCGTGCGCGTGAGCACGTTCATGGCGTTGTCCACGGTGGCGAAGTCGCTGTTGAGCGCGGCGCCGACGATGCACAGCAGCACCAGGCCGATGATGGGGCCCAGGCCGTGCAGGCGCTCGGCCCAGCCCGGCCTGGCGGCGGCGCGGTGCTGCGCGCCTTCGGCCGCGGCAGTGGAGGAAGCGGTGTCAGGCGTCGGCATGGGCTGTTCCCGTGGCATGGGCGATGAGCTGTTCTTCGGTGAGGCCGTCGGCCGGCAGGGTGGCGACGATGCGGCCCGCGCGCATGACGGCCACGCGGTGTGCGAGGCCGATGAGTTCCATCAGCTCCGACGAGATGACGATGACGGCCAGGCCCTCGCGCGCCAGGCGCTGGACGAGGAAGTAGATGTCTCGCTTGGCGCCCACATCCACGCCGCGCGTGGGCTCGTCGAGCACCACCACCTTCGGATGCGGCTGCAGCACCTTGGCCAGGGCCAGCTTCTGCTGGTTGCCGCCGGAGAGCGACGAGGCGCGCACGTCCAGCGAGCCGGTGCGGATGCCGTAGTCCTTCACGGCGGTGTCGAGCGCGGCGCGCTCGGCGTCGGGTCGCAGCCAGGGCCGCGCGTACTGGTCCAGCGCCATCAGCGTGAGGTTCTGCCGCAGGCCGAAAGCCACGTGCAGGCCCTTGCCCTTGCGGTCTTCGCTGAGGTAGGTGAGGCCGTGGCGGGCGGCGTCGCGCGGCGAGCGCAGCTGCACCGCACGGCCCGCCAGCTCGACCTGGCCGCGGCCCGGGCGCAGGCCGAGCAGGCCTTCGAAGAGCTCGGTGCGCCCGGCACCCACCAGGCCGGCGAAGCCGAGGATCTCGCCCGGCCGCACCTCGAAGCTGGCCTGCTGCGCCCAGCCGGGCACGTCGAAGCCCTGCACGCGCAGCGCGGGGGCCCGGCCGGCCGGCACCGGCTCGCGCGGCGGATAGAGGTCGGCGATCTCGCGGCCGACCATCAGGTTGGCCATCTGGTGGCGCGTGACCTCGGCCGTGGCCGCGCGCGTGACGAAGCGGCCATCGCGCATCACGACCACCTCGTCGGTCACGCGCTCGACTTCGTCGAGCTTGTGCGAGATGTAGACGATGGTCACACCGTCGGCCCGCAACTGCGCGATGAGGCGGAACAGACGCTCCGTCTCGCCGGGTGTGAGCGTGGCGGTGGGCTCGTCCATGATCAGCAGCCGGGCACGGCGTGCGATGGCCTTGGCGATCTCGACCAGCTGCTTCTCCGCCACGATCAGGCGCCGCACCTTCGTGGCCGGATCGACCTGCAGCCCGACCTGGGCCAGCGCCGCGGCGGCCTCGGCCTGCATGGCGCGCTCGTCGAGGAACAGCCCCTTCTTCTTCTCGTGGCCCAGGAAGATGTTGTCGGCCACGCTCAGGTCCTCCGCCAGGTTGAATTCCTGGTGGATCAGCACGATGCCCAGCGCCTCGGCATCGCGCGAGCTGCGGAAGGCCTGCGGCTGGCCGTTGATGCGCAGCACGCCGCCGGTCGGACTTTCGTAGCCGGCCAGGATCTTCATCAGCGTGGACTTGCCGGCACCGTTCTCGCCCAGCAGGCCGACGACCCGGCCAGGCGGCAGCGCGAAGCTCACGCCGTGCAGCACCTGCACCGGGCCGAAGGCCTTGGTGATGCCGTCGAATTCGACGGCGACGCCGGCCGTCGCTGCCGTGGAAGGGGCGGTCATGGCCGTCATCGCGCGCTCCGGCTCAAGGTGCGACGCCGCGGGCGCGCAGCGTCTCGTGCATGGCCAGCACGCCGGCACCGGTCACGCCGGCGTCGGTGCCCAGGGGCGTGTACTGGATCTCCAGGTGCCGCGTCGACAGCGCCAGCGAGCGTTGGTAGACGCTCTGCCGCACGGCCGCCAGGAACAGCGGACCGATCTGCGTGATGCCGCCGCCGATGAACACATGCGAGGGATTGAAGAAGTTCACCACCGAGGCCAGCATCTGGCCGATCAGGCTGCCGGCGCGCTGGATGATGGCGTTGGCGGCCACGTCGCCCGCGCGGCTGGCGTGGCCCACGTCGATGGCCTCGATGCGACCCTGGGTGCGCAGCACCGCCGCCAGCGCGGGCGATTCGCCCCGCTCCGCCGCCGCCTGCGCCATGCGCACGATGGCCGGGCCGGCGGCCATGGCCTCGACGCAGCCCACGTTGCCGCAATGGCAGCGCGGCCCCTGCTGGTCCACGCAGATGTGGCCCACGTCGCCCGCCGAGCCGGCCGCGCCGCGGTAGACCTCGCCGTGGCACACGATGCCGCAGCCGATGCCGGTGCCCACCTTGATCACGAGGAAGTTGGACAGCCCGCGCTGCAGCCGCCACAGCTCGCCCAGCGCCATCAGGTTGACGTCGTTGTCGACGAAGACGGGTGCCGCGTAGTCCTCGCGCAGGTAGTCGCGGATCGAGAAGCTGTCCCAGCCCGGCATCAGCGGCGGGTTGACGAGCTGGCCGGCCTCGAAGTTGACCGGCCCCGGCACGCCCATGCCGATGCCCAGCACCCGCCGCGCGGGAATGCCGAGCGCCTGAAGCAACTCGCGCAGCCGCTGGCGCACGCGGGCCAGCACCACGCCCGGGCCTTCGCGCACATCGACGGCCTCGGCATGCCGCGCGAGCACCGTGAGGTCGGGCTGCATCACGGCGACGTCGAGGCTGGTGGCGCCGATGTCCACGGCCAGCAGCACGCCCAGTTCCGCCGGCAACTGCAACTGCTCGGGTCGGCGTCCGCCGGTCGAGGCGCGCGGACCGGCCTCGGCCAGCAGGCCCTGCTCGATCAAGCCGGCGATCAGCGTGTTGGCGCGGCTGCGGGAGAAGCCCAGCCTCTCGGCCATGCCATGGCGCGAGCCGCCCGCCGACCAGAAGAGGGTCGAGAGCAGATCCAGCTCTGCGGCAGAAAGGCCGTTCCAGGGCGCCATCCGGCGTTGTCTCCGTGCTTTATGTTGCCAATCTTGACCGAATGGCAAAGTGGCACGGATGCTAGGCGGCCGACTTCGGACAGACAAGGCCGAACTTTGGCCAAAAATCGGCAGAAGTGGCCAACTCACTTCTCTTGGCTTCATGCGTTGGCAAGCCAAAAGAAAAAAAGCCAGTCAGCGAACTGACTGGCTTCTTTGCGGAGGCAAGGCGCGGCGAGATGCCGCGAGGCCTTACTTCTTCTGGCGGTACTTGCGCAGCGCGGCCAGCTGGGCGGCCATCACGGCCAGCTCCGACTGGGCCATGGCGATGTCGATCTCGCTCTTGGCGTTCTTGAGGGCTTCCTCGGCGGCGCTCTTGGCAGCGTTGGCCTTCTCGTCGTCCAGGTCCTTGCCGCGGATGGCGGTGTCGGAGAGGACGGTCACGCAGTCGGGCTGCACCTCGAGGATGCCACCGGCCACGAACACGAACTCCTCGCCACCGTCGGCCGTCTCGATGCGCACGGCACCGGGACGGATGCGCGTGATCAGCGGCGTGTGGCGCGGGAAGATGCCGAGCTCACCGGCTTCGCCGGGCAGCGCGACGAACTTCGCCTCGCCCGAGAAGATGGACTCCTCGGCACTGACGACGTCGACGTGAATGGTGTTTGCCATGGGTGACGCGCCGATCAGCCGAGCTTCTTGGCCTTCTCGAAGGCCTCGTCGATGGTGCCGACCATGTAGAAGGCCTGCTCGGGCAGGTGGTCGCACTCACCGTTGGCGATCATCTTGAAGCCGCGGATGGTTTCCGACAGCGGCACGTACTTGCCGGGCGCGCCGGTGAACACTTCGGCCACGTGGAAGGGCTGCGACAGGAAACGCTGGATCTTCCGGGCACGGGCCACGGCCAGCTTGTCCTCGGGCGCCAGTTCGTCCATGCCCAGGATGGCGATGATGTCGCGCAGTTCCTTGTAGCGCTGCAGCGTGCCCTGCACGGCGCGGGCCACACCGTAGTGCTCTTCGCCGACCACGTTCGGGTCCAGCTGGCGCGAGGTCGAGTCCAGCGGGTCCACGGCGGGGTAGATACCGAGCGATGCGATGTCGCGCGACAGCACCACGGTGGAGTCCAGGTGGGCGAAGGTCGTGGCAGGCGACGGGTCGGTCAAGTCATCGGCCGGCACGTACACGGCCTGGATCGAGGTGATCGAGCCGACCTTGGTCGACGTGATGCGCTCCTGCAGGCGGCCCATTTCCTCGGCCAGCGTCGGCTGGTAGCCCACGGCGGAAGGCATGCGGCCCAGCAGAGCGGACACTTCGGTGCCGGCCAGGGTGTAGCGGTAGATGTTGTCCACGAAGAACAGCACGTCGCGGCCTTCGTCGCGGAAGGACTCGGCGATGGTCAGGCCGGTCAGGGCCACGCGCAGACGGTTGCCCGGGGGCTCGTTCATCTGGCCGTAGACCATGGCCACCTTCGACTCGGACAGGTTCTCCTGAACCACGACCTTGGAGTCGGACATCTCGTGATAGAAGTCGTTGCCCTCGCGGGTACGCTCGCCCACACCGGCGAACACCGACAGACCGCTGTGGGCCTTGGCGATGTTGTTGATGAGCTCCATCATGTTCACGGTCTTGCCGACGCCGGCGCCGCCGAACAGGCCCACCTTGCCGCCCTTGGCGAACGGGCAGACCAGGTCAATCACCTTGATGCCCGTTTCGAGCAGTTCGGTGGAGGGCGACAGTTCGTCGTAGGCCGGGGCCTTGCGGTGGATCGAGGCCGTCAGCTCCTGCGAGACCGGGCCGCGCTCGTCGATGGGGTTGCCCAGCACGTCCATGATGCGGCCGAGCGTGGCCTTGCCGACGGGCACCGTGATGGGCGCGCCGGTGTTGACCACGGTAATGCCGCGGCGCAGGCCGTCGGAGCTGCCCAGCGCGATGGTGCGCACCACGCCGTCACCCAGCTGCTGCTGCACTTCCAGCGTCAGTCCGCCGCCTTCGAACTTGAGGGCGTCGTACACCTTGGGCATCTGGTCACGGGGAAACTCCACGTCGACCACGGCGCCGATACATTGAACGATTGTTCCTTGAGCCTGAGCCATGTTGTGCTCCAGTAATTTGTCTTGAATCTGCTGAATGCCGGATCGGGCGGAATCAGTTGCCGGTGGCCGCGGCCGCACCGGACACGATTTCCGACAGTTCCTTGGTGATGCCGGCCTGGCGGGTCTTGTTGTAGACCAGCTTCAGCTCGTTGATCAGGTTGCCCGCGTTGTCCGTGGCGGCCTTCATGGCCACCATGCGCGCCGACTGCTCGGACGCCATGTTCTCGGCCACGGCCTGGTAGACCAGCGACTCCACGTAGCGCACCAGCAGGTCGTCGATGACGGTCTGCGCGTCGGGCTCGTAGATGTAGTCCCAGGCATGCTGCGGTGCGCTGCCCTCGCCGCCCTTGAGGCTCTCCGCCTTGAGCGGCAGCAGCTGCTCGACCACCGACTCCTGGCGCATCGTGTTCACGAACTTGGTGTAGCTCAGGTACACGGCGGACAGGCGACCTTCGGCGTAAGCGTCCAGCAGCACCTTGACGGGGCCGATCAGCTTTTCGAGGTGGGGCGTGTCGCCCAGTTGCACGGCTTGCGAGACCACCTTGGCGCCCACGCGCGTCAGGAAGCCCAGGCCCTTGTTGCCGATGGCCACCGCCTCGGTGGACACACCGGCCGCCTGCAGCTCGCGCAGCTTGCTGGTGACGGCACGAAGCACGTTGGTGTTCATGCCGCCGCACAGGCCCTTGTCCGTCGTCACCACGATCATGCCAGCGACCTTGGCGTCGCTGGTCTTCATGAAGGCGTGGGTGTATTCCGGGTTGGCCTGGCTGAGGTTGGACGCAATGGCGCGGATCTTCTCGCTGTACGGACGCGCGGAGCGCATCCGTTCCTGCGCCTTGCGCATCTTGGACGCGGCCACCATTTCCATGGCCTTGGTGATCTTCTTGGTGTTCTCCACCGATTTGATCTTGCCGCGGATTTCCTTGCCGGCTGCCATAGCGCTCTATGCCTCTCGGATCAGGCGAAGGACTTCTTGAACGAGGTGATCGCGGCCGTCAGTTCGGCTTCCGCGTCCTTGTCCAGGGCCCGGGTCTGCTCGATCTTGTCGATCAGGGCAGCGTGGCTGGTCTTCAGGAACTGGTGCAGGCCGTGCTCGAAGGGCAGAACCTTCTTGACCTCGATGTCGTCCATGAAGCCCTTGTTGGCCGCGAACAGCGACGCCGCCATCAGCGAGACGGGCAGCGGGCTGTACTGGGCCTGCTTGAGCAGTTCGGTCACGCGGGCACCGCGGTCCAGCTGCTTCTTGGTCGAAGCGTCCAGGTCCGAGGCGAACTGCGCGAAGGCGGCCAGTTCGCGGTACTGCGCCAGGTCGGTACGGATACCGCCTGACAGGCCCTTGATGACCTTGGTCTGGGCGGCCGAACCCACGCGCGACACCGAGATACCAGCGTTGATGGCGGGACGGATGCCAGCGTTGAACAGGTTGGTTTCCAGGAAGATCTGCCCGTCGGTGATCGAGATCACGTTGGTCGGCACGAAGGCGGACACGTCGCCGGCCTGCGTCTCGATGATCGGCAGTGCGGTCAGCGAGCCGGTCTTGCCCTTGACTTCACCCTTGGTGAAGGCTTCGACGTAGTCGGCGCTCACGCGGGCGGCGCGCTCCAGCAGGCGGCTGTGCAGGTAGAACACGTCGCCAGGGTAGGCTTCGCGGCCCGGCGGGCGGCGCAGCAGCAGCGACACCTGGCGATAGGCCACGGCCTGCTTCGACAGGTCGTCATAGACGATCAGGGCGTCCTGGCCGCGGTCGCGGAAGTACTCGCCCATCGTGCAGCCCGAGTAGGCCGACACGTACTGCATGGCCGCCGATTCCGACGACGAGGCGGCGACGACGATGGTGTATTCCATCGCACCGGCCTGCTCCAGCGCGCGCACCACGTTCTTGATCGACGAAGCCTTCTGGCCGATCGCAACGTAGACGCAGGTCATGTTCTGACCCTTCTGGTTGATGATCGCGTCGATGGCCACGGCGGTCTTGCCGGTCTGGCGGTCGCCGATGATCAGCTCGCGCTGGCCGCGGCCGACGGGCACCATCGCGTCGATGGACTTCAGGCCGGTCTGCATCGGCTGGTCCACGGACTGACGGGCGATCACGCCGGGCGCGACCTTCTCGATCACGTCGGTCAGCTTGGCGTTGATGGGACCCTTGCCGTCGATGGGCTGACCCAGGGCGTTGACCACGCGGCCGATCAGCTCGGGGCCGACGGGCACTTCCAGGATGCGGCCCGTGCACTTGACGGTGTCGCCTTCGGAGATGTGCTCGTACTCGCCCAGGATCACGGCGCCGACGGAGTCGCGCTCGAGATTCAGCGCCAGGCCGTAGGTGGGCTGGCCACCGGGCGTGGGCGGGAACTCCAGCATTTCGCCCTGCATCGCGTCGGACAGGCCGTGCACGCGCACGATGCCGTCGGTCACCGAGACCACGGAGCCTTCGTTACGGATGTCGGCGCTGACGCCCAGCCCTTCGATGCGGCTCTTGATCAGTTCGGAAATCTCTGCGGGATTGAGTTGCATGACTCTTTCCTTCTTTCAATCGGGTGTAAGGACGCGCGCCACCAGCCGGGTCAGGCGGTGAGCGCCGCCTTCATTTGTTCGAGACGGGCCTTGACCGAGGTGTCGAGCACTTCGTCGCCGACCACGGCGCGGATGCCGCCGATGAGCGACGGATCCAGCTCCACGCGGGTGGTCAGCTTGCGGCCGAAGCGGCGCTCCAGTGCGGCCTGGACTTCGCCCAGAGCCGGGCCTTCGATGGGGAAGGCGCTGAAGAGCACGGCATCGGCAGCGCCGCTGGCGGCGTTCTGCAGGGCGCGGAACTGCGTCGCCACTTCCGGCAGCGCAGCCAGGCGGCCGTTGTCGATCACGGCGTGCAGGAAGTTCTGGCCCGCTTGCGGCAGGCCGCCCGGCACCATCCCGGCGATCAGGTCGAACACCTGCTGCGAGGACACCTTGGGGCTGGCCGCGAATTGCTGCAGCGGCGCGCTGCCGGCCACCTGGGCCAGCGGCTCCAGCCATTCGGCCGTGGCCTGCGCGTTGCCGGCAGATGCCTTGTACAGCGCTTCGGCGTAGGGACGGGCAATGGTGGCGAGTTCGGCCATCGATTCGTCCTTACAGCTCGGTCTTCAGGCGATTGAGCAGGTCGGCATGCACGTTGGCATCGACTTCCTTGCGCAGGATCTGCTCGGCGCCCTTGACGGCCAGCGTGGCGACCTGCTCGCGCAGGACTTCACGGGCACGCACGGACTGCTGCTCGGCCTCGTCGCGCGCGGCGGCCACGATCTTGTTGGCCTCCTCGGTGGCGCGGGCCTTGGCCTCTTCGATGATCTGCTGGGCGCGGCGCTCGGCATCGGCCAGGCGATTGCTGGTCTCGGTGCGCGAAGCCTGCAGCTCCTGCTCGACGCGTTGGTTGGCGGAAGCGAGTTCGGCCTTGGCCTTCTCGGCGGCCGCCAGGCCCGCAGCGATCTTTTGAGCCCGTTCATCCAGCGCCTTTGCGATCGGCGGCCACACGAACTTCATCGTGAACAGCACGAGCAGCAAAAAGACGACGGCCTGAACGAACAGGGTTGCGTTGATGCTCACGACAACACCTTTCTACAGACGGTGTGGACGAAAAGGATCAGGCGCCGGCGACGACGAAGGGGTTGGCGAAGGCGAACAGCAGGGCGATGGCCACGCCGATCAGGAAGGCAGCGTCGATCAGACCCGCCAGAATGAACATCTTGGTCTGCAGGTCGTTCATGAGTTCAGGCTGACGAGCCGAGGACTCGAGGAACTTGCCACCCATGAGGGCGATGCCGATGGACGCGCCGATAGCGCCGAGACCGACGATCAGACCACAAGCCAGAGCGACGAGACCGAGAACGTTTGCCATGATGACTCCTTAGATGAAAGGCAAGAGAGAGGGAAAAACGAAACGAGAGGAAAAGCGAGAGCGTGAGGACCGCAGGGGCCGCTCAGTGGGCTTCGTGCGCCTGGCCCAGGTAGATGAGCGTCAGCATCATGAAGATGAAGGCCTGCAGCGTGATCACCAGGATGTGGAAGATCGCCCAGATGGTGCCGGCAATGATGTGCCCGATGGGCAGCAGCACACCCGACAGCGAGGCCGCCATGGCGCCACCCATCAGGGCGATCAGCATGAAGACCAGTTCGCCCGCATACATGTTGCCGAACAGCCGCATGCCATGCGAGATGGTCTTGGCCAGGTATTCGATGATCTGCATCAGCAGGTTGATGGGCCACAGCAGGGGGTGGGCACCGAAGGGGGCCGAGATCAGCTCATGGCCCCAGCCGCCCAGACCCTTGATCTTGACGCTGTAGATCAGGCACAACAGCAGCACCGAGGTCGACAGGCCCAGCGTGGTGGACAGGTCGGCGGTGGGCACCACGCGCATGTAGGCATGGTGCGGGTCGTGACCCATGGCGGCGTAGGCCTTGGACCAGATCGCCGGCAGCAGGTCGACCGGCAGCATGTCCATGGCGTTGAGCAGGAAGATCCACACGAACACGGTCAGCGCCAGCGGGGCGATGAACTTGCGGCTCTTGGCGTTGTGGATGTTGGCCTTGGCCTGGTTGTCGACCATCTCGACCAGCATCTCGACAGCCGCCTGGAAGCGGCCCGGAACGCCGGCCGTCGCCTTGCGGGCAGCCAGCCACAGCACGAAGCAACCCAGCGCGCCGATGATGAGCGCATAGAGCACGGAGTCGAGGTTGATGACACCGAAGTCCACGATGGCCTTCTGGACCACGGGCTTGAGGCTCCAGTCCACCTGCCAGTGCTGCAGGTGGTGGACGATGTACTCACTCGCGGTCGGGGCGTGTCCTTCGGCGGCCATCTTTCAGGGTCTTTTCTCTAAAACAGTCAAATACGGTTCGATTTGCGGGGCCGCATGACCAGCGCGAGCCAGTACATCTTGAGCGCAACCACCGCGCCAGCCAGCAGAGCCAGCCAGTGAATTCCCTCGACCAGCCACGGTGCCGCGGCCAGCAGAGCCACGGTCAGCGCGATCTTGATCAGTTCCCACACCATAAAACCCAGCATGGCCGCCGACTGCGACACGCCACCACGCATGCGACCCATGGCACGGGCGAACAGCGCGGCGGGCACAGCGACCGCCATGGCTCCGTAGAACGCGGACACCGCCGCCACCGGCCGCTGCGTCCAGCCCCAGGCCACCGCTGCCACGATCAACCCCGAGGCGATCTGGGCCCCGACCACCCACCAGGGGGAGAGTTCGGGATGGCGCTCGCGAAGCCGCTGGGCCTCTTCGGCAGTCAGCGGGGTGAAGCTGTCTTCGTCAGCTTCTGCAAGCTCGGTGTCGACCGTGCGGATCGGGGCCTTGGTTGTCATTCGAATGGCAGCCGTCGGTCCAAACGGTCAAGTGGAGAAATCTACAAAGCCACTCATTATAGGTAGCAAAAACACGTAGAGGCCAGCCCAGAGTGGTGCGCCTTCGATAATCGACCCATGCCTGCTGCCACGCCCCTGCCCGAATCCCTGTGCCATCTCGATGGCGAATACCTGCCGCTGCGCGACGCCAAAGTGAGCGTTCTGGACCGCGGCTTCATCTTCGGCGACGGCATCTACGAGGTCGTGCCGGTGTACGAGGGCCGCCTGTTCTGCTTCGACGAGCACATGGGCCGCCTGGAGCGCTCGCTCGACGAGCTGCGCATTCCCAATCCGCACGACCGCGGCGGCTGGCGCACCATCGCGGAGCGGCTGATCGAGGCCTCGGAGCGCTCTCCCTCCCAGTCGCTCTATATCCAGATCACCCGCGGCGTCGCCATCCGCGACCACGCGATGCCTGCGGGCCTCATCCCCACGGTCTTCGTCATGCTCAACCCGCTCAAGCCCGTGGCCGACAAGGCCCGGGCCGAGGGCGTGGCCTGCGTCACGGCCGAGGAATTCCGCTGGCAGAAGGCCCACATCAAGAGCACCAGCCTGCTGGGCGCCGTGCTGGCGCGCCAGATCAGCGTGGAGGCCGGCGCGGCCGAGACGCTGATGTTCCGCGGCGAGCTGCTGAGCGAAGCCTCGTCGAGCAACGTGTGGGTGATCAGGGACGGCGCCGTCGCCGGCCCCGTGCCCGACCACCGCGTGCTCCGCGGCATCCGCTACGGCCTGCTGCAGCGGCTGTGCGAATCGCGCGGCATTCCCTTCGCGCTGCGCGACATCACCCGGGACGAAGTCTTCGCCGCCGACGAACTGCTGATCTCCTCCGCCACCAAGGAGATCGTGCCCGTGACCCGCCTCGACGGCCGTCCGGTTGGAAAGGGCGTGCCCGGCCCCATCTACCAAGCCTTGTATGCGGCCTACCAGGACGCCAAGCAGGAGCCCCAGCCATGACCGACACCCCCGCCACCCCCGGCTCGACCGACCCGCGCAAGGATTCGCTGATCGAATACCCCTCCCGCTTTCCCATCAAGGTGATGGGCGCGAAGGTGGACGGCTTCGTCGGCGCCGTGACGCACATTGCCAAGCAGTTCGACCCCGACTTCGACGCCGGCACCATCGAGCTGCGCGACAGCCGCGCCGGCAACTACCTCGGCGTGACCATCACCATCACCGCCACCAGCCGCGAGCAACTGGACGAGCTCTACCGCACGCTGTCCTCGCATCCGATGGTCAAGGTCGTGCTGTGAGCGTGGCCGACGGCGAAGCCCCGGCCGCGGCAGAAGCCGTCCGCCCGACCCCGCCCACGCCCGAGTGGCTGGGCCGGATGGACTACGCCGCCACCTTCGCCGCCATGCAGCGCTTCACCGCCGAGCGCACGCCCGAGACCGCCGACCGGCTCTGGCTCTGCGAGCACGACCCGGTCTTCACGCAGGGCCTGGCCGGCCGGCAGGACCACCTGCTGCTGCCGGGCGACATTCCCGTCATCCAGACCGACCGCGGCGGCCAGGTCACCTACCACGGCCCGGGCCAGGTGGTGGCCTATCCGCTGCTCGACCTCCGACGCGCCGGCTACTTCATCAAGGAATACGTCTACCGCATCGAGGAGTCGGTGATCGGCACGCTGGCCCACTTCGGCGTGACCGGCCACCGCGTGCCCACGGCACCGGGCATCTACGTGCGGCTGGACGACCCTTTCTCGCACGCGGCGCTGACCGGCCCCATGCCCGGCGGCGACCCTTTCCGCGGCCTGGGCAAGATCGCCGCGCTGGGCCTCAAGGTCAGCCGGCACTGCACGTACCACGGCGTGGCGCTCAACGTGGCCATGGACCTGGAACCCTATTCGCGCATCAACCCTTGCGGCTACGCAGGGCTGCGCACGGTCGACCTTTCTACAATCGGCGTCCCCGTGGCCTGGGACGATGCCGCCCAGGTACTGAGCCGGAAGCTGCAGGCCTACCTCCTGCCCTGACACCCCCCGGCCCCTCCCAGAAAGCCGCCCAATGAGCTCCACCGAAGTCGTCCGCGACGCCCAGAGCGCCGACACCTACAACCCGCTGGCCAAGCAGAAGGCTGCCGCCAAGCTCTCGCGCATTCCCGTCAAGGTCGAGCGGACGGGCGAGGTGCTCAAGAAGCCCGAATGGATCCGTGTCAAGGCCGGCAGCCCCACCACGCGCTTCTACGAGATCAAGCAGATCCTGCGCGAATCCAACCTGCACACGGTCTGCGAAGAAGCCTCCTGCCCCAACATCGGCGAATGCTTCGGCAAGGGCACGGCCACCTTCATGATCATGGGCGACAAGTGCACCCGCCGCTGCCCCTTCTGCGACGTCGGCCACGGCCGGCCGGACCCGCTGGACAAGGACGAGCCGCTCAACCTGGCCAAGACCATCGCCAAGCTGCGCCTGAAGTACGTGGTGATCACGAGCGTGGACCGCGACGACCTGCGCGACGGCGGCAGCGGCCATTTCGTGGAATGCATCCAGAAAACGCGCGAGCTCTCGCCCACGACGCAGATCGAGATCCTGGTGCCCGACTTCCGCGGCCGCGACGACCGCGCGCTGGAGATCCTCAAGGCCGCGCCGCCGGACGTGATGAACCACAACCTGGAGACCATCCCGCGCCTGTACAAGGAAGCGCGGCCGGGCTCCGACTACCAGTTCAGCCTGAACCTGCTCAAGAAGTTCAAGGCGCTGCATCCCAATGTTCCGACCAAGAGCGGCATCATGGTCGGCCTGGGCGAGACCGACGAAGAGATCCTGCAGACCATGCGCGACATGCGCGCGCACGACATCGACATGCTGACCATCGGCCAGTACCTCGCGCCCAGCAACAGCCACCTGCCGGTGCGCCGCTACGTGCACCCGGACACCTTCAGGATGTTCGAGGAAGAGGCCTACAAGATGGGCTTCAGCCATGCCGCCGTGGGCGCCATGGTGCGCTCGAGCTACCACGCCGACCAGCAGGCCGGCCATGTGCTGGCGGGCGCCGAAGCCGCGCCTGCGGCCTGATCCGCCTGCGTCGCTTCTTCGCATGAGCCTGGCTGCCGCGCCCGCGCGCACGGCCCTGCCGGCAGCCGAAGCGCGCGCATGATCTCCACCACCGCGCTGCGCTACTTCGTCGAGGCGGTGCGCTGCGGTTCGATCCGTGCCGCCTCCGAGATCCTCTTCGTCGCGCCCTCGGCCATCAGCCGCCAGATCGGCCTGCTCGAAGAGACGCTGGGCGCGCCACTGCTGGAGCGCAGTCGGGGCCGTTCCACGCTCAAGCTGACGGCCGCGGGCGAGCTGCTGATGCGCTATGCCAAGAGCGTGGACAGCGAATCGCGGCGCCTGCGCTCCGAGATCGAAGCCATCCAGGGCCTGCGCCGCGGCCACGTCAACCTGGGCATTCCGGAATCGCTGATCCGCGACTTCATGCCCGGCTTCATGGCCCGCTTCACGCGGCGCTTTCCGGGCTTCACCTTCAATGTGCAGGTCTACAACAGCCCGCAGCTGATCGAGATGCTGGTGGACGACCGGCTGGACCTGTGCCTGACCTTCGGCAACGTCACCCACCAGGACGCGACCATTGCCTACCAGCGCCTGCTGCCGCTGTACGTGTACGTGAGCGCCGACCACCCGCTGCACGGACGGGAGACGCTGCGCCTGTCGGACTGCGCCGAACACGGCCTGGCCCTGCCCGACGCCACCATGTGGACCAAGCAGCAGTACGACGAGATGCTGGCCAAGGCCAAGATCCGGCCCAGGCTCGTGCTGGAGACCAATTCCTACGAACTGCTGCGCAACGTGTCGGCCGAGGGCATGGCGCTGTCCATCCTCACGCCGCCGCTGCAGGACACGCAGCACCTGGCCGGCCGCGGCCGCTACGTGCTGCTGAAGGACCCGCGGGCCAAGCCGCAGCGCTTTTCGCTGTGCGTGCACCGGGGCCGCAACCTGCCGCTGCCGGTGACCACCTTCATCAACGAACTGACGGCCGAGCTGGAGCAGCTGGAGCCCGAATCTGCCGCGGCCGCCGTGCGGCCCGGCCGCTGACCCGGGCCGGGCGCCGGCACGCGGCGCCGCACCCTCAGCCGGCCGCTTCCTCGGCCGCCAGCTCCGCCGGCGTCTTGTACTTCTGCACCGAGGCGAAGCGGCTCACCAGGTACTCGCCCGACTTGATGGGCGCATGCCGCGGCGCCTCGCCCGGCTCCACGAAGCCGGGCAGGCAGGCCACGGGCGTGTCGTAGTCCAGGTTGAAGAAGGTCGGGATCGAATAGCGCTCGCGGCCGGTGCGATTGGCCACGCGGTGCAGGTTGGAGACATAGCGGTCGTTGGTCCACACCTTCACCAGGTCGCCCAGGTTCACCACCAGCGTGCCCTCGATGTAGGGCGCGGCCACCCATTCGCCGGCCTTGGTGCGCAGCTCCAGGCCGCCGATCGGGTCCTGCACCAGCAGGGTCAGCATGCCGTAGTCGGTGTGGGCAGCGGCGCCCAGTTCCAGCTGCGTCGGCGACTCCTGCGGCGGGTAGTGGAAGAGCCGCGCCTGCACCATCGGCTTGCGGGCGTACTGCAGGAAGAACTCCTCCGGCTGGCCAAGGGCCAGTGCAAACACGCGCAACAGGCGCTTGCCCAGCGCGATGGTGTGGTTGAAGTAGGCCATGGCGGCCTCTTCCAGCCAGGGCTTGTCGGCCGGCCAGCGGTTGGGACCGTGCAGCGGGCGACCGGCCTGCACGTCGGCGTCAGAGAGCGGCAGGTCCAGGCCCAGCTCGTAGCTTTCCTTCAGGTCCGGCTTGTGGCCCGGATGCTGCGTCACGCCGATGGGCATGAAACCGCGGCGGAAGCGCTCGTCGATCTTGTCCTTCAGGCGCTCCTCCATCGGCAGCGACATGTAGCGGCGGGTGGCGTCGAACACGGCGTCGATGACGGACTGCGGCACGCCGTGGTTCTTCACGTAGAAGAAGCCGGTGTGCGTGCAGGCCTCGCGGAACTGAGCCACCAGCGGCGCGATATCGCCGCCGGCGATCCATTCGCCCAGGTCGAGGACGGGCATTTCCTGCGCCGAGGCACGGCGGGGCGCGACCACCGCGTGGTCGTTCGATTCGTTCATGGGAGGCTCCTTGGGTTTTTGGGAGAGCGCGCGGCCTGGACGGCCTGGCTAGCTGCCGCGCGAGAGATCGGTGAAGGCGTCGGCCCAGAAGATCACGCGGCGTGCGATCCAGCGCACCGCGGCATGCAGCACGATGCCGATGAGCGAGAGCACGATGAGGATGGCGAACATGCCCGCCGCATCCATCGAGAAGTTGCGCTGCAGGATCAGGTAGCCCAGCCCCGCCTGCGCGCCGACGAACTCGCCCACGATGGCACCGATGACCGACAGCACGATGCCGATGTCCAGCCCCGCGAACACATAGGGCAGCGCATGCGGCAGTCGCACCATGCGGAACACATGCCAGCCCGAGGCGGTAAAGGCGCGCATCAGGTCGATCTGCTCGCGCGGTGCCGAGCGCAGGCCGACGATGGTGTTGGCCAGCACCGGAAAGAACACGATGGTGGCGGTGATGATCACCTTCGACGTGGTGCCGAAGCCGAACCACAGCACGAACAGCGGCGCCACCGCCACCTTGGGCACGGTCTGGAAGGCCACCACGTAGGGATAGAGCACCGCCTCCAGCAGCGCGCTCTGGCCGATCAGCGCACCCAGCACGAAGCCGGCGAGCGCCCCGGCCGCGAAGCCGGCCAGGATCTCGTAGAGCGTGACCCACAGGTGCGTCGGGATGTCGCCCGAGGCGATGCCGTCGTAGAGCGCCTGCACCACCGCCAGCGGGCCGGGGAAGATCAGGTGCGACACGTCGAGTGCTGTGACCGCCAGCTGCCAGGCGGCCACCACCGCCACGAACACGGCAACGATGAGCACGCGCCGGCGCATCGGTGTGAGGCCGGTGGCGCGCGCAGGCGCGGTCTCGGCGGCCTCGGCCACGGCGGCGCCGGGCGGCACGGAAGAAGTCAGGGTGTCGGCCATCAGTCCAGCCCTCCGCTGGCATGCAGGTTCGCGCGGATGCCGGACACGTAGGTGCCGAAGCGCTCGGTGTTGATCAGGTCCAGGGTGCGCGGCGAGGGCAGGTCCACCTCCACCACCTGGGTCACCCGGCCGGGCCGCGGCGACATGACGATCACCCGGTCGCCCAGGAAGACCGCCTCGGGGATGCTGTGCGTGACCAGCATGATGGTCGCGCCGGTGCGCTCGCGCAGCTTGAGCAGCTCCGTGTTCATGGTTTCGCGCGTCATGGCGTCGAGCGCGCCGAAGGGCTCGTCCATGAGCAGCAGCAGCGGGTCGTTGACCAACGCCCGGGCAATGCCTACGCGCTGCTGCATGCCGCCCGACAGCTCGCTGGGGTACTTCGTCTCGAAGCCGGACAGGCCCACCAGCTGCAGGTAGTGCCGCGCCCGTTCGCGCGCGGCGGCGCGGTCGCGGCCCTGGATCTCGGCCGGCACCAGCACGTTGTCGAGGATGTTGCGCCAGGGCAGCAGCACCGGCGACTGGAACACCACGCCCACGTCGCGGCTGGAACCGGCATGTGGCCGGCCGCCCAGCTCCACCTGGCCGCGGCTGGCGCGCTCCAGGCCGGCCAGGATGCGCAGCAGCGTGCTCTTGCCGCAGCCGCTGGGGCCGACGACGGTGACGAACTCGCCGCGCCGCACGCTGAAATGCACGTCGTGCAGGGCGACCACGTCGCCACCGTCCTTGGAGCGGAAGGTCTTGTGCAGGCCGCCGAAGCGGAAGGCCGGGGGCGCCTCGGGCGCGAGGGTCGCGCTCATTCGGCCTCCTGGGGAAGAGGCGACATCGCGGCGACCTGGGCATCGGCCTCGGCCAACGCCACCCAGTCGTCGATGGCCGCCAGCGCCTGGGCGCGCTGCGCCTCGGTCATGAAGGCGGCCTCGAAGCTCTGGCGCGCCAGTTGCGCCAGCTCCGCCTGCGTCAGGCCCAGCGCCTGCTGGCAGGCGAGGTAGTTGTCGTTGACGTAGCCGCCGAAGTAGGAGGGGTCGTCGGAATTGACCGTGACGCACAGGCCGGCGTCCATCAACTGCTTGAGCGGATGCACCGCCATGTCCGTGACCACCTGCAGCTTGAGGTTGGACAGCGGGCACACCGTGAGCGGGATGCGGCGGAGGGACAGCTCCTTCACCAGCGCCGCGTCCTCCAGGCAGGCATTGCCGTGGTCCAGCCGGTCCACCTGCAGCAGCTCGACCGCCTCGCGCACGTAGGCGGCCGGGCCCTCCTCGCCGGCATGGGCCGTCACCTTGAAGCCCAGCTCGCGGCAGCGGGCGAAGAAGCGCTCGAACTTCGAGGGCGGGTGGCCCAGCTCGGCGCCGCCAAGGCCGAAGCCCAGGATGCGGCCGTACCACGGCTCGGCCTCGGCCAGCAGCGCCATCGCTTCCTCTTCGCTGCGGTGACGCTGGGCGACCAGGATCAGGCCGCTGGTGATGCCGTCCTCGGCCTCGGCCGCTTCCATGGCCGACAGCACGCCCTGCATCACCACGGCCAGCGGCACGCCGCGCATGGTGTGGCCCTGCGGCCCCAGGAACATCTCGGCATGCCGCACGCCGTCGGCATGGGCGCGGCGCAGGTAGTCGCGCGTCACCTCGTGGAAGTCGGCCACCTGCAGCAGCACGCGGCAGCCGTCGTAGTACAGGTCCAGGAAGTCCTGCAGCCGGGTGAAGCGGTAGGCGTCGCGCAGCTCGGCCTCGGTCTGCCAGCGGATGGCCACGCCGTTGCGGCGGGCCAGGGCCAGCATCAGCGCCGGCTCGATGGAGCCTTCGATGTGCATGTGCAGCTCGGCCTTGGGCAGGCCGGCGATGAACTGTTCAGGCGTCATATCAGCCAGCCTTGCAGGCCTTGGCGGCGTCGATCACGGCCTGGTGGTCGAAGCGGTTGATCGCCTCCACGAAGCCGGGCTTGAGGTAGAGCATCGACTCGACCGGCACCGTGCGCTTGATCAGTCCCTCGCCCTGCATGAAGTCCTGCATGCGGCCGTAGGCAGCCGGGTCCATCGCGCCGATCAGCTTGCCGCCGTTCATGGCGTGCGCGGCCTTCATGGTGTCCAGCTGCGTGTTGAGCAGGGCCAGGTCCCACTTGGCCAGCGTGGCCTCGTCGGCGCCGGTGGGCTTGGTGGAGGGGAAGTTCTTCCAGTGGATGCGGCGGGCGCAGTCCGGGTTGGTCCAGGCGAAGAGCGTGGCCTTGGCAGCGCCGCGCGAGATGGCCTCCACCATCGCCGGGTCGGCATCGATGGTCTTCTGCATGGTGGCGAAGGTGAAGTCGGGCAGCGCGCGCCAGGCCGGCGCATACAGCACCCGCAGCGGCGTGCCGGCGTTCTGGAAGCCGGTGAGCGCCGACCCCCAAAACATCAGGGCCTGCACCCGGTCGCTCTTGAGCGCTTCGAGCGCGGGCGCACCGGCGCCGGTGGCGATGATCTGCACGTCCTTGTCGGGGTCGATGCCGTTGGAGCGCAGGTAGCCCTTGAGCAGGGGCACGCCGCCGGTGCCCAGGCTGAAGATGCCGATCTTCTTGCCCTTGAGGTCGGTCACGCTCTTGATGGGGCCGTCCTGCGTGACGCCGATGCCCCAGTCGATGACACCGGTGCCCATGAGGCCGCGCACGGCGACGTTGTTGTCGGTGTTGGCCTGGATCAGGCCGGTGGAGTTGACCTGCGCGAACTCCACGCCGCCGGCCACCATCTGCTGGATGCCCTGCAACGAGCCGCCCACCGTGACCACCTTGACGTCGTAGCCCTCCTCCTTCCAATAGCCCAGCGCGATGGGCAGCGTGAGCCAGGGATAGGTGACGTTGACCACCTGCGTGCCCAGGGCGATGGTGACGGGCTTGAGCGGCTTGGCCGGTGCCTGCGCATGGGCAGGCGCCAGCGCCGCGAGGGCGGCTGCCAGACCCAGGGCCAGGCGGGCAAAACCAATGCGCAGAGCGGTTGTCGTGGGGGAGAGCATGCGGGGTCCTCTGTCTTGATGCAGGAAAAGATAGCACCCGTGAAGTTCACCTTGGCATCAGATTTCAGCAATTCATGTACTGATTTTTTGCACATTGAAATGCGCCTCGTCGCGGGGCTTTCGGGTGGCAGCCCGCGCGCACCCGGGGCCCTCGCTACAGTGCCGGGCTCGCCGGACCCGCCATGCTTGCCATCCTCTCCATCACCGTTCCCATCTACCTCGCCATCGCCGCCGGCTGGCTGGTCACCCGCGGCGGCCTGTTCGCGCGGGGCGACATGCGGGTGCTGGGCCTCTTCGTCATCCGGCTGGCGCTGCCGGCCCTGCTGTTCAGCGCGCTGGTGCAGCGGCCGGCGGGCGATGTGCTCAACCTGCGCTACATGCTGCTGTATGCGCTCGGCTCGCTGCTCACGCTTTTCGTGGGCCGCTGGTGGGCCGGGCGGCAGGCGCCGGCCGGCAGCCCGGTGCCGGCGCTCATGGCCATGGGCATGAGCTGCCCCAACAGCGGCTTCGTGGGCTACCCCATCCTGTCGATGGTGATCGCACAGACGGCCGGTCTGGTGCTGGGCCTGAACATGATCGTGGAGAACCTGCTGCTGGTGCCGCTGGCCATGGCGCTGGCCGATGCCGCCGATGGCCGTGGCGACTGGCGCCTCACGCTGCGGCGCACCGCGCACAGCCTGGCGCGCAATCCCATGATCTGGGCCATGGCCGCGGGCGTGGCCGTGGCGCTGACCGGCCTGCGCCTGCCGGCGCCGCTGCTTCGCACCGTCGGCCTGTTCGCGCAGGCCAGCGCGGCGCTGTCGCTGTTCGTGATCGGCGGCTCACTGGTGGGACTGGGCCTGGCGGGCATGCGCCGCCAGGTGCTGCGCATCGCGGCCGGCAAGCTGCTGCTGCATCCGGCCTTGATGCTGGCCGTGCTCCTGGCGGCCGAGGCGCTGGGCATGCCGCCCATGGAGCCCGCGCTGCGCCTGGCGCTGGTGCTGTCGGCGGCTGCGCCCATGCTGAGCATCTATCCGATCCTGGCCCAGCCGCATGGCCAGGATTCGCTGGCGGCCGCCTCGCTGCTGGCCACGACGGCGCTGTCCTTCTTCACCATCAGCGCGCTGCTCGCGGTGCTGCCGCACGCGCTCGGCATGTAGCAGCGGCCCGCCAGGCCCTGCCGCGCCCGCGCGAGGCATCGCGGGGTCCATTCAAATTTCCTCCGACTTTGCCCCCGACCATTCGTCCACGCCGGTTTCCTGCCGGCGTCCATGGTTCCAGCCGACGGCTGGCCGTGGCTCGAAAGGAACGGAGCAAGAATGAAGAACACCCTCGTCGCCCTGGCCTGCGGCGCGCTCGCCGGGGCCGCCTCGGCCCAATCGTCTGTCACACTCTTCGGCACCATCGACACGGGGCTGAGCTACCAGTCGGCCACGGCCACCGACGCCACCACCGGCCTCACCACGCGCCAGAGCCGGACCAGCCTGGGCAACTCGGGCTATGGCAACAGCAGCCTGGGCCTGCGGGGCGTGGAAGACCTCGGCGGCGGGCTGGCGGCCAGCTTCTGGCTGGAGGCACCACTGTCCACGGATGACGGTGCCAACAGCCTCGCGTTCACGCGGCGTTCGACGGTCAGCCTGTCGGGCGCCTTCGGCGAATTGCGTCTGGGTCGCGACCGCACCGCCAACTCCCTCAACGACACGATCTTCGACCCCTTCGGCGGCAACGGCTCGGGCGCGAACATCATGGGTGCGGTGAGCTCGGCCGACACCGGCCTGGCGACCAACTACCTGCGCGCCAGCAACATGGTGAGCTACTTCCTGCCGGCCACGCTGGGCGGCTTCTACGGCCAGGTGCAGTACGCGGCGCACGAGAACGTCGACAGCAGCACCAGCCTCACCGGCACCAGCGACGCCGGCCGCTACACCGGCGCGCGCTTCGGCTATGCCAATGGGCCGCTGGACATCGCGCTGGCCTCCGGCCAGACCACCGTGACCGACAGCGGCAGCCTCACCCGCACCGTGCGCCGCAGCAACCTGGGCGCCACCTACGACTTCGGGCCGGTCAAGCTCTTCGGCGAACTCTCCAACGTGCGCGACCGCTCCGACACGCTGCAGACCTCGCTCAGCAACAACTACGACGGCTACCTGATCGGCGCCAGCATGCCGGTGGGCGCGGGCCTGATCCGCGCCTCCTACGGCCAGGTGCGCTACGACGAAGGATCGCTCGCGCCGCTCTACGGCGACGCGCCGCGCTCGCGCAAGCTGGCCCTGGGCTACGTGCACAACCTGTCCAAGCGCACGTCGCTCTACGCCACCGTGGCCCGCATCAGCAACCGCAACGACAGCGCCTATACGGGCAGCCTCTCGGCGGCCGCCACCACCGGCTACGGCTCGGTGGGCGTGGGCTACAGCGGCCTGCCCAAGTCGTCCACGGGCTACGACTTCGGCATCCGCCACAACTTCTGATCGGAGGCCATGGTGAGAGCTGGAGCCCGCACCGACGCCACCGGCTGGCGACCCGCGCCGGTGCCCCTGCCCGCGGAAATGCCACCGGGCGACACGACGGCCGACCTGCGCGCCGTGCTGGCCGCCATGGCGGCCGGGCCGCGCCTGGCGCCGGGCGTGTCCGTCGACTGGCAGTTGCCCGCCCATGCCCTGTGGGTCGCCATGGCGCCGGGCGGCCTGGCGCAGGCACTGGGCCGCCTGCTGGCGCTGGCCGCCGAACTGCTGGCGCCCGCTGGCGGCGTGCTGCGTGTGCACGCACGCGCCGAAGGCAGCACCGCCGCCGTGTCGGTGGTGGACGAACCGGCAGACCGGCAGCCACCCGTGCTGGCCCGGCGCGTGCACGGCTTCTCGCAGGCCGTGCATCCCGAGCGCGACGCCGCGCTGCGGCCGCTGGCCGAATGCGCGCAGGCCATCGATGCCCACCGCGGCCGCCTCTATGCCGCCCCGTCGGCCTGGGGCGCGATGGGGGCCACGCTGCGACTTCCCCTCGCACCATCCGTGAAGGAGCAAGCCTGATGTCCCTCTTGAAGCAACCCGGCCGGGGCTATCGCGCCCTGGGCCCGGTCACCGCCCTCGTCGGCGTGTTCAGCGGCGCATGGCTCAGCTGGAGCCCCTGCACCGCCGATCCGCACCCGAGCCACCAGGATTTGTTTACCCTCGGACCCATCGTCCAGCACGCCCCTCCGCCCGGCGAGCTGCCCTGGCCCTTTCCGCCGCCGGCCCGGCCGGCGGCCGTCCAATGCCACGCCTGACGCTCACCCGCAAACTGTTCCTGGCTTTGGCCACCTTGCTGCTCACGCTGCTGGTGGCCTTTGCCGTTTCTTCGATGCTCTCGCTGCGAAGTGGCCTGGGGCCCTACGTGGCCGAGATCGAGATCCGCCGCCTGAGCTGGCTGGCCGAGCGGCTGCAGCAGCACTACGTGGCCAACGGCAACTGGTCGCGCCTGCGCGGCAACGAGGAGGCGTGGAACCGGCTCCAGCGCGGCGAGGTGGACCCGGCCTCGTTGGCGCCGCGGGAGCGTCCGTCCAGCTTCTGGGACCGGTCCTCGCGCGGTGGCGGCTGGGCTCTGCCTTTCGGCGAGGACCGCGAGCCCCCCTCGCCGCTGGAGCCAGGCGGCCGGATCGCGCCGCCCTGGTTCTTTCCCTTTCCCCGCGGCGAGGGTGGTCCGCCCGACCTGATCTTCAAGCGCTTGGCGGTGGTCGACACGGCCGGCAAGCTGGTCGTGGGCGCCAAGGTGGACCCGACCACCGCGGCGCACCTGCCCATCCGCAGCGGCACGGTCATCATCGGCCAGCTGCTGCTGGCGCCCATGCAGGGCCTGGAGCACGAAGCCGACCGCGCCTTCCTGGCGCGGCATTCGGGCTTCATCGCGCTGGCGGGTGCGGTGGGCCTCGTGGCCGCGTTGCTGATCGCAGGACTGGTCGGCCGGCGGTGGCTGGCGCCCATCGACGACCTCACCCACGCGGCCCGGGCCGTGGCCCGCGGCCGGCTGGGCACGCGGGTGCGTGTGCAGGGGCAGGACGAGCTGGCCCTGCTCGGCCGCACCTTCAACACCATGGCCGACCGCCTGGACAAGGCCGAAGCCGGCCGGCGCGCCTGGCTGGCCGACGTGGCGCACGAGCTGCGCACCCCCCTGGCGGCCATGCGGGCCGAGATCGAGGCCATCCAAGACGGCGTGCGCAGCTTCGACGACCGCACGGCCCTGCGGCTGCATCGGCAGGTGATGCGCCTGACCCAGCTGGTGGACGACCTGCGCCACAGCATGGACAGCCATGGCACCGCGCTGCGCGAGCACGCGCCCACCTACCCACTCACGTTGCTGCAGGAGGCATTGGCCGCCACGCGCGACCGCTTTGCGCAGGCCGGCATCAAGGTCGAGGCCGACGGCGTGCGCAGACTGGCCGAGGAGCGGGCGCCCCGCGTGCTGGGCGAGGCCCGCAAGCTCAGCCAGGTGTGGATCAATCTCCTGGAGAACACGCTCGCCTACACCGATGCGGGCGGCCGCCTCGCCATCGAGGCCCGCATCGACCGGGTGGACGGCGCGCCGGCGCTGGTCGTGCAGCTGGACGACAGCGCCCCCGGCGTGACCGAGGACGAGCTGCCGCGCCTGTTCGACCGCCTGTTCCGCGCCGAGGCCTCACGCAATCGCGCGCTGGGCGGCTCGGGCCTGGGCCTGGCCATCTGCCGCGCCATCGTCGACGCCCACGGCGGCGACATCGAGGCCGGAGCCTCGCCGCTGGGCGGCCTGCGCATCACCCTCTTCCTTCCCCTTTCGGACACCGAACCCTCATGACCCGCATCCTCATCGTCGAAGACGAAACCGACATCGCCGACGTGCTGCGCGACTACCTGCGCCGCGAGGGCCACCAGACCGACCACGTGGCCGACGGCCGCGAGGCCCTGCGCCACATGCTGGAGACCCCGCCCGACCTCACGCTGCTGGACGTGATGCTGCCGGGCCTGGACGGCCTGTCCGTGCTGCAGCAGGCGCGGGTGCACACGCAGCACCCGGTGATCATGCTCACGGCCCGCACCGAAGAGGTCGACCGCCTGCTGGGCCTGGCCCACGGCGCCGACGACTACGTGTGCAAGCCCTTCTCCCCGCGCGAGGTGGTGGCGCGTGTGGCCGCGGTGCTGCGCCGCACGCGCGCACCGCAGGAGGTGGCCGCCGCCGCGCACGGCATGGAACTGGACGAGAGCTGCTGGCATGCCTCCCTGGGCGGGCAGCCGCTCAACCTCACGCGGCGCGAGTTCTCGCTGCTGCGCGTGCTGGCCCGGCAGCCGGGAC
Source organism: Pseudacidovorax intermedius (assembly GCF_003350475.1). GTDB lineage: Bacteria > Pseudomonadota > Gammaproteobacteria > Burkholderiales > Burkholderiaceae_C > Xenophilus > Xenophilus intermedius. Next base: position 1,274,365 of record NZ_QQAV01000001.1, on the reverse strand, counting down.
GCATCTTCTCGCGCGCACGGCTGCTGGAGCTGGCCTATGAAGACGATGTCGACGTCACCGAGCGCGCCATCGACAGCCATGTGAAGAACCTGCGGCGCAAGCTGTCGCAGGCGGCGCCCGAGCACGAGTGGATCCGCTCGGTCTACGGCGTGGGCTTCTCCTTCGAGCCGCCTCCAGCGCCGGCCGCACCCCGCGGCTGAGCGGCCGCGCGTCCCGTGCCGAGTGCCGAGTGCCGAGTGCCCGGCGCCAGGCAAGTGTGGCGGACGCGCGTCGGTCTGCGGCGGGATGTGCACTTTGCCACCCCGCTGCGCAATGCCTCCCAGGTCGGCGCCAACACTGATGTCTTCCTCGACACACCCAGAAGGGACGCAAGACATGGCTTTATTCCGACCACTCGCCGCCGCAGGGGCCGCCCTGCTCGCCGCCGGACTTTCCGGCTGCATCATGCTGCCGCCCCCCCCGCCACCGCAGGCCCATGCCCAGTGCATGATGCGCCCCGCCGGCGGCCCGCCGATGCCGCGCCCCGACGCGGAGGCGGGCTGCGGCGCGCCACGCCCTGGACCGGGCATGGGCATGGGCTTCGGTGAAGGCGCCATGCCGCGCGGTGGCATGTCCATGCCCTGACGGGCGCCGCCACGCATCTGGGGCACACTCCGGGCCCCCATGCGCGCTGCCTTCCTGATCGCCCCCGCCACCCTCGCCCAGCACCTGCCCGCCGCCGCCTACCAACGGGGCCTGGACGCCTACCGGCGCCAGCAGGTCGTCAGCCATTCGCTCGCACCGGCCAGCCGCAGCGAATGGCGCATCGAGGGCGAGGTGCAGGGCGAGGACCGGCAGTTGCACGAATGCAGCGTGCTGCTGGAGCTGGACGAGGACGGCCGCATCGCCAGCTTCGGCAGCGACTGCAGTTGCGCCGCCGGCAGCCGCTGCCGGCATGCGGTGGCCCTGACGCTCAAGGCCGCCTACCAGAGCGGCACCGTGCGCGGCGCCGAGCCGCCCTCCCCGCCGCGGCCCCCAGCGCCGACCGCACCCGCGGGACTGCCGCCCTCGATGGGCCTGTTCGACGAGCTGGCGCCCCCGCCCGCCGCGCCCGAGAGCGATCCCCCCCTTTACCTGCTGCAGGAAAGCCGCCGCAGCCCGCGCGAGCCGGCACGGCCGCTGCTGGCCTGGCGGCTGGCCCGGCCGCTCAAGCGTGGCGGCTGGGGCCGGCTGCGCTCGCCCGATGCCGATGCCATGGTGCGGCTGGGCCTGCCCGGCGGCGGGCTCTCCGAGGCCGACCGCGAGTGCCTGGCCCACATCGGGCGGCTCGGCGGTGCCTTCTACCTGCACACCGCCAGCGGCCTGCTGCAGGGCGCCGAGGCACCCGCCGCGCTGCAGGCCGCGGCCCGCACCGGCAAGCTCTTCCTGGCCGATGCCGAAGGCCGGCCGCAAGGCGCGCCACTGCGCTGGGGCACGCCGCGTGCCATCGGCTGGCACTGGGCGCCGGCCACGCTGGGCGATGCGCCGGCCTGGGCCCTGCAGGCGGTGCTGGCCGAGCCGGGGGAAGGCCGCACGCTGTATGCCGTGCTGCCGCCGCTCTACTTGGATCGCGCCAGCGGCGAATGCGGCCCGGTCGAGGCGCCCGGCCTGTCGGCCGCGCAGCTGACGCAACTGCTCACCCTGGGCCCGCTGCCGCAATCCGCCTTCGACGATGCCGAGGCCGACCTGCTGCCGCGCCGGCTGGGCCTGCCGCTCCCGGCCAGCGCCGACCATCCCGAGCCCTGGCCGCACGGCCAGCCCCAGCCCTGCCTGCGGCTGCGGCCGGTGCCGCCGGCCGAGCGCGCCGCGCGCGGCCTGCTCGTCGCACTGCTGGACTTCGACTACGGCGGCCTGCGCGGCCACTGGCCGGAGCATCCAGCGCGGTTGCTGGCCGAGCACAACGGGCGCCGCGTGCTGCTGCAGCGCGACCTGGCCGCCGAGCAGTGGGCGCGCCAGCGCCTGCAGGCGCTGGACCTGTCGGTCGACACGCTCGGCCGCTGGCACGGTGCCTCGGCGGCACGCTGGCTGGACTGGGCCGTGAGCGGCTGGGCCGCACTGACGAATGCCGGCTTCCGTGTCGAGCCCGACCCCGCCCTGCGCGGCCTGGCCGAGCCGCCCCAGGCGCTGGCGCTGCGCATCGTGGAAGGAACGCCCGAGGACGCCGCGCCCGCTGGCGAAGCCCCGGACGAGCGTTCCGCCTCGCCCTGGTTCGAGCTGTCGCTGGGCATCGAGATCGACGGCGAGCGCCACAACGTGCTGCCCTGGCTGCCGGGCCTGCTGGCGCAGATCGAACACGGCCCCGACGGACCCCAACTGCCCGACTGGCTGTGGCGCGAGCAGCCCGACGGGCGCTGGCTGCGCCTGCCCTCCGCCCCGCTCAAGCCCTGGCTGCAGGCCCTGCTCGACCTCGTGGCCGAGCGCCCCGCCCCCGACTGGGAGCAGGCCGCGACGCTGCGCCTGACGCAGGTGGAGGCCCTGCGCATCGGCGCCACGCTGGACGACGGCGCGGTGTGGGACGGCGCGGACCGCCTTCGAGAGTTGCTGCGCCAACTGGGCGGCGACGCCGCGCTGCCCACGGTGCCGGCACCGGCCGGCCTGCAGGCCGCCCTGCGTCCGTACCAGCAGCAGGGCCTGGACTGGCTGCAGTTCCTGCGCCGCCACCGGCTCGGCGGCATCCTGGCCGACGACATGGGCCTGGGCAAGACGCTGCAGACCCTGGCGCACCTGCTGCGCGAGAAGGAAGATGGCCGCCTGGACAGGCCCTGCCTGGTGCTGGCACCGCTGAGCCTGCTGGGCAACTGGCGGCGCGAGGCCGCGCGCTTCGCGCCCGCCCTGCGCACCGCCGTGTGGCACGGACCGCAGCGCCATGGCCGCGGCGGCTTCGGCGGCACGGACCTGGTCATCGCGCCCTATTCGCTGCTGCCGCGCGACCGCGTCTTCTGGCAGAAGCAGGCCTGGCACGTGGTGGTGCTGGACGAGGCGCAGCAAATCAAGAACGCAGACTCGCAGGTGGCGCAGGTGGCCGCCAGCCTGGAAGCGCGCCAGCGCGTGGCCCTGTCGGGCACGCCGCTGGAGAACCACCTGGGCGAACTCTGGAGCCTGTTCCACTTCCTCATGCCCGGCTTCCTGGGCAGCCAGGCGCGCTTCCGCGAGGTCTTCCGCACGCCCATCGAGCGGCATGGCGACAGCACCTGCCTGGAGCAGCTGCGCAAGCGCGTCACGCCCTTCCTGCTGCGGCGGACCAAGCAGAACGTGGCCAAGGAGCTGCCCGACAAGATCGAGACCCTGAGCGCCGTCACGCTCGAAGGCCCGCAGGCCGACCTGTACGAGACCATCCGCCTGGCCACCGAGCGCCAGGTGCGCGAGTCGCTGGCCGAGCGCGGGCTGGCGCGTTCGCAGATCCAGGTGCTCGATGCGCTGCTCAAGCTGCGGCAGGTGTGCTGCGACCCGCGCCTGGTCAAGTCGCTGCCGGCGGCGCAGCAGGTGCGCCAGTCGGCCAAGCTGGCATGGCTGATGGACGTGCTGCCCGAGATGCTGGAGGAAGGCCGGCGCGTGCTGCTGTTCTCGCAGTTCACCAGCATGCTGGCGCTGATCGAGTCGGCGCTGCGCGAGCGCGGCCTGCGCTGGACCACGCTGACCGGCCAGACCACCGACCGCGAGGCGGCCATCGCCCGCTTCACCCGCGGCGACGTGCCGCTGTTCCTCATCAGCCTGAAGGCCGGCGGCGCGGGCCTGAACCTGCCCGAGGCCGACACCGTCATCCACTACGACCCGTGGTGGAACCCCGCCGTCGAGGCCCAGGCCACCGCGCGTGCCCACCGCATCGGCCAGCAGCGGCAGGTGATGGTCTACAAGCTGGTGGCCGAAGGCACCATCGAGGAACGCATCCTGGCCATGCAGGCGCGCAAGGCGGCGCTGTCGCAGGGCCTGCTGGAAGGCGGCGCCAGCGGCGAGCGGCTGCTGTTCACCGAGGACGACGTGGCCTTGCTGCTGCGGCCATTGGGGAGCTGAAGCGCAGTCTGGCGGGCAAGCAGGCGACAGCCCGCGCAAGGCTGCGCCGCTATGCTGGCTGATAGAACGGCCGCAGCCGGCCGCGCACTCAGGAGACCGCTTCATGACCGCCCAGCAATTCGTGGCCGAGCACGCCTTCGGCACCGTGTCCGACCTCATCCGCGCGCATGCCCGCGAACGGCCCGGCCGCCCCGCCCTGGCCGATGCGCACGGCCGGCTCGACTACGCCGCGCTCGACGCCCGCATGGACCGCATCGCGGCCGCCCTGCAGCGCGACGGCCTGGGCGTGGGCGATGCCATCGCCCTCTGCGCCAATGCCTCGGTGGACTATGCCTGCGTCTTCCTCGGCGCCCTGCGCGCCGGCGTGGCGGTGGCGCCGCTCGCCCCCGGCAGCGCGCCCGACAGCCTGGCGCGCATGGTGCGCGATGCGGATGCCCGCCTGGTGTTCGTCGATGCCGTCGGCGATGCGGCCATGGGCGGCGCGGGCGAGCCGGCCGCGGCGCGCATCGCACTGCAGGGCGAGGTGGCCGGCGCGCGGCCGCTGGCAGACTGGATTGCGCCCGAAGGCGCCATGCCGCAGCCGGCCGAGGTACAGCCCGCCACGCCCTTCAACATCATCTATTCCTCGGGCACCACCGGCGAGCCCAAGGGCATCGTGCAGGGCCACGGCATGCGCTGGGCGCACATCCAGCGCGGCGCCGTCTACGGCTACGGCCCGGAGTCGGTCACGCTGCTGTCCACGCCGCTGTACTCCAACACCACGCTGGTCGTGTTCTTCCCCACGCTGGCCTTCGGCGGCTGCGTGTGGCTGATGCCCAAGTTCGACGCGGGCCAGTACCTGCAGCTGGCCGAGCGCGAAGGCGTGACGCACACCATGCTGGTGCCGGTGCAGTACCAGCGGCTGATGGCGCACCCGGACTTCGACCGGCACGACCTCTCGCGCTTCCAGGCCAAGTTCTGCACCAGCGCGCCCTTCCGCGCCGAACTCAAGGCCGACGTGCTGGCCCGCTGGCCGGGCGGGCTGATCGAGTTCTACGGCATGACCGAAGGCGGCGGCACCTGCATCCTGGAGGCGCATGCGCATCCCGACAAGCTGCACACCGTCGGCTGCGCGGCACCCGGCAGCGACATCCGCCTGATCGACGACGAGGGCCGCGAGGTGCCCGCGGGCGAGGCCGGCGAAGTGGTGGGCCATTCGGCCGGCATGATGGTCGGCTACCACAAGCAGCCCGCCAAGACGCGCGAGGCCGAATGGTTCGCGCCGGACGGCAAGCGCTTCATCCGCACCGGCGACGTGGGTCGCTTCGACGCCGACGGCTTCCTCACGCTGTTCGATCGCAAGAAGGACATGGTCATCAGCGGCGGCTTCAACCTCTACCCCAGCGACCTGGAAGCCGTGCTGCGCCGCCACCCGGCCGTGGCCGACTGCTCGGTCATCGGCATCCCGTCGGAGCAATGGGGCGAGACGCCGGTGGCCTACGTGGTGCACACGCCGGGCGACACCACTGCGCCCGAAACCATCCGCGAATGGGCCAACGAGCAGCTCGGCAAGACCCAGCGTCTGGCCGGCCTGCGCTTCATCGACGAGCTGCCGCGCAGCGCCATCGGCAAGGTGCTCAAGCGGGAGCTGCGGGAGCGCTGGGCCGCCGAGCGGGGCTGAGCAGGGCGAGCCCGCCGCGCCATCCGCCGGTCACGCCAGGTGCCCCGGGACCCCGGACAATCGCCTCATGACTGCCGCTTCCGCGCCGACACCCGCCGCCCTCTCGCTGCGCGACTACGGCCCGTCGCGCGGCAGCCATGCGCACGACCACTTCCAGGTGCTGGTGGCGTTGCAGGGCGTGCTGGCACTGGAAGTGGAGGGCCGGGGACGGCGCCTGGCCGCGGGTCAGGGCTTCGTCGTGGCGCCGGGCGATCGCCACGACTTCGAGGCTGAAGCGGGCGCCAGCCGCTGCCTGGTGCTGGACACCCGCGACGCGGCCTGGACGACGCATGCAGGCCGTGCGGCGCAGGGCCCGCATGCGGCGGCGCTGGCCCATTACCTGGGGCTGTGCCTCGCGCAGCCGCATCCCCCTGCCCTGGCGCTGGCCCAGGCGCCGCTGCTGCTGTGCGAGGCCTGGTCGGCGCCGTCCACCGCAACCCCCTCGCCTTTTGCGACGGCTCCGGTTGCGGGAGCCGCCGTGGACGCAGAAGCGGGGGTGGGTCGGGCGTTCATGGACCGAGGCAGCGGCACATCGACGGGGCCACTCGGCCTGGGCCCGCCGCGCGGCCGGCCCATCGACTGGGCTGCACTTGCCAGCTGGGCGGCGGCTCACTGGCATCGGCCCCTCGGCGTGGAGGACCTGTCCGCACGCGCCTTCCTCAGCCCGGGCCAGTTCGCCCAGCGCTGTCGCGACGAGCGCGGAATGAGCCCGCTGGCCTGGCTGCGCGCCCTGCGCCTGGCCGAGGCGCGCCGCCTGCGGGCGCGCGGCCTGCCCGTGGCAGAGACGGCGCGTCGCACCGGCTACCGCTCACCTTCGGCGCTCACAGCGGCGCTGCGCCGCGAAGGCGGCTGGAGCGCCTGAGGGGCGCCTTCCCCCAGCGCCAGCGCGCTGGCGCCATGCCAGCGACCCGCATTTGATCCGGGCCAAGCAGCGCGCGCCGTCTTAAGACTGCCTAAATGCCCGGGCGGGACCATCGTGCCCGCACCGGCCGATGCCGCCTCGCCCTCCGCGAGCCGCAAGGGCCGCCCGGCCCGCCAGGGCCTCATTCCACGATTGCGCCCTCCCATGACCACCGCCACATCGCCCCGCCCGCGCTACACACCTTCCGCCATCGCCCTGCACTGGGGCATGGCCCTGCTCATCGTCGCCGTCTACGGCTGCATGCTGGGCTCCGACAACTTCCCGCGCGGCAGCGACACCTACCTCCTGCTGCGCGGGCTGCACTACAGCCTGGGCCTGCTGGTGCTGCCGCTGGCCTGCCTGCGGCTGGCGCTGGTGGCCCAGCAGCCGCGCCCGGCCATCGTGCCGGCGCCAGCCGCCTGGCAGGAACAGCTGGCGCGATGGATGAAGTTCGCGCTCTACGGGCTGATGCTGGCGATGCCGCTGCTGGGCTGGCTCTCGTTGGCGGCCAAGGGCACGCCGGTGGCCTTCTTCGGCCTGCCGCTGCCTTCGCCGCTGCCGCCGGCGCCCAACCTGGCGCACCTGATCAAGGAAGTGCACGAGGCCGGCGCCAGCGTGGGCTATGCACTGGTGGGCGCCCACACGGCCGCGGCGCTGGTGCACCACCATGTGCTGCGCGACAACACCCTGCGCCGCATGCTGCCGGGGCGGGCCTGACAAGGTGTGCTCGCTGGCGCCGCTTTCGCCCCCAGGCGGCCCTCTTTGCCAGATCGCAGCCGCGCGACGAGAGACCGGCGGCGCGCGACGATGCGCCCGCCTAAGCTCGGCGGATGCGCCTTCTCTCCACCTCGACCCTGCATGCCCTGGCCGCCATCGCGCTGTGGGCCTCGCTCGCCGCACTGGGCACTGCGCTCGCCCATGTGCCGCCCTTCCTCCTCACCGGTGCCGCGCTGATCATCGGCAGCCTGCCGAGCTGGCCGCTGGTGCTGCGCGACCGGCGGGCCTGGGCGGTGCCGCCGCGCACGCTGGCGCTGGGCATCTACGGGCTGTTCGGCTTCCACTTCCTGCTGTTCATCGCGCTGCGCCATGCGCCGCCGGTGGAGGCCAACCTGGTCAACTACCTCTGGCCGCTGGGCATGGTGGTGCTGGCGCCGGTGCTGCTGCCGGGCACGGCACTCAGGCCCTTGCATGTGGTGGCCGCGTTGCTGGGCTTTGCTGGCGCGGCGGTGGCGATCCTGGGTGCGCGCGGCACGGGCGGCGCCACCGGCTTCGCCTGGGGCTTCGTGCCGGCGCTGGGCTCGGCCTTCATCTGGGCCAGCTACTCGCTGTGGACGAAGCGGGTGCCGGCCTTTCCCACCTCGGCCATCGGCGCCTTCGGGCTGGTGTCGGGGCTGCTGGCGCTGCTCTGCCATGCACTGCTGGAGCCGGCGGCCAGCCTGTCGGTCCGCGACTGGGCGCTGGTGGCGCTGTGCGGGCTGGGTCCGCTGGGCGCGGCCTTCTTCTTCTGGGACCGGGCGCTCAAGACGGGTGATGCCCGGCAGATCGGCATCCTGAGCTACCTGACGCCGCTGTTGTCGACCACCCTGCTGCTGGTGGTGACCGGCCGCCCCCTGACCGGCGGCATCGCGCTGGCGGCCGCGATGATCGTGTCGGCGGCGGTGATGGGCTCGCGGGCGCGCTGAACGGCGTCGCCCTCGCCCGACGGCACCCACAGCGCACGCGGCGCACGCGCGGGCGCTCTGCGTGAAGAATGTCGCGTGTGACGCTGCAACAGCGTGGTCGGCGCGCGGCGGAATGGCGAAGCGCACTTCGTTGGCACTGAATTCGCTATGGCCGATGGCACGAGGCAGGCACCCGGCGCGTGCTTCGCCAAGAACAATCCATCACCCCCCGCTGTCACACCGCACACTCCAAGAAGAGAGGACATCGTTCATGGCCAAGATCCAACCCGGCGTGGGCCCACGCTTTCCCCAGGTGGTGGTGCTCGTCGGTGCCACCGGCGACCTGGCGCGGCGCAAGCTGCTGCCCGGGCTTTTCCACCTGTGCAGTGCCGGCTTCATTCCCGCCTGGCGCATCGTCGGCTGCTCGCTGGACGACCTGGATGCCGAGGGCTTCCGCCGCTTCGCCCGCGCCGCGCTGGACGAGTTCGGGAGCCGCAAGGTCGACCAGGCGGCCTGGGAGGCCTTCGCCGCCACGCTGGACTACGTGCCGCTGTCCGCCGGTGCGCCGGCGCTGGCCGAGGCCGTGGCCCGGGCCGAGGCCGAACTGGGCACCGAATCCCGCCGCCTGCATTACCTCAGCGTGCCGCCCAAGGCCGCACTGCCGGTGGTGCGCACGCTGGGCGAGGCCGGCCTGGTCGAGCGCGCACGCATCGTCATGGAAAAGCCCTTCGGCACCGACCTGGCCAGCGCGCGCGACCTGAATGCCAGGCTGCACGAGGTGTTCGAGGAAGAGCAGATCTTCCGCATCGACCACTTCCTGGGCAAGGAAGCAGCGCAGAACATCCTGGCCTTCCGCTTCGCCAACGGCCTGTTCGAGCCGATCTGGAACCGCACCTTCATCGACCACGTGCAGATCGACGTGCCCGAGACGCTGGGCCTGGGCAAGCGCAGCGCCTTCTACGAGCAGACCGGCGCGTACAAGGACATGGTGGTCACGCACCTGTTCCAGATCCTGGGCTTCGTCGCCATGGAGCCGCCCACCTCGCTGGAGCCCGCGCCCATCAGCGAGGAGAAGAACAAGGTCTTCCGCAGCATGCTGCCGATCCCGCCCCATGACGTGGTGCGCGGCCAGTACGCCGGCTACCGGCAGGAGGAAGGCGTGGACCCGGACTCCGACACCGAGACCTTCGTCGCCCTCAAGTGCCACATCGACAACTGGCGCTGGGCCGGCGTGCCCTTCTACCTGCGCACCGGCAAGCGGCTGGCCGAGGGGCAGCGGGTGATCTCCATCGCCTTCCGCGAGCCGCCCAAGAGCATGTTCCCGGCCGGCAGCGGCGTGGGCTCGCAGGGGCCCGACCACCTGACCTTCGACCTGGCGGACGCGTCGAAGATGTCGCTGTCCTTCTACGGCAAGCGCCCGGGGCCCGGCATGCGGCTGGACAAGCTGAGCCTGCAGTTCGCCATGAACGACACCGGCTATGTGCACGAGGTGCTGGAGGCCTATGAGCGGCTGATCCTCGACGCCATGCGTGGCGACCGCACGCTGTTCACCACCGCCGAGGGCATCGAGCGGCTGTGGGAGGTGTCGCAGCCGCTGCTGGAGGCGCCGCCGCCGGTGCGGCTCTACCAGCCCGGTTCCTGGGGCCCGAAGCCGGTGCACCAGCTGATCGCGCCGCATGCGTGGCGCCTCCCTTTCGAGCGGGCGTGGCGGCCGACGAGCCAGGGTCAGGGCTGAGCCCCTGACCCGTCCGCTGCGCCCTGTGCTTTCAGCTCACCCCAACCAAAGCACGAAGGCCGAGGCCACGAGGCAATAGGCACCGAAGAGGTACCAGCGCCCTGACTCCAGCCAGGACGACAGCCAGCGCAGTGCGGCCAGTCCAGCGAGGAAGCTGAGCACCATGCCGAAGGCGCTGGGCGCCAGCACGCGCCCGAGGTCCTGCACGGCCATCGCATGGCCGGTTCCCGAGGCCGTGAGCAGCCGGTGCGCCTCCTTGACGATGACGGCGGGCGTCAGCACGACGGCCAGCGCGAAGCTGAATTCCTCGGCCTTGCGGCGCTCGATGCCGACCGCCATGGCGGTGGAGATGGTGGCGCCCGAGCGGGAGAAGCCGCGGAAGGGCAGGCACAGCCCCTGCACGGCGCCGATGAGCATCGCCGAGGGGCCGCCGACGCGCCGGCCGGCCCGCTCGGGGATGAAGGACGCCGCAATGATCAGCACACCCGCCGCGGCCAGCGCGGCGGCCATGAGGCGCGAGTTGCCGAACAGGTGTTCGATCTCGAACTGCGGATCGGAGGCCAGCACCCAGTGCTTGATGGCGATCTGCAGCCCGAGGCCGACGACGCCCGTGCAGATCGTGGCCAGCACCACGGCCGTCGCGTTCTGCCTGAAGGAGGCCCATGAACCGAAGTAGGCCTTCTTCCAGCTGCGCCAGAAGTAGGCGATGACGGCGAACATCGTGCCGGTGTGGAGCATGACGAGCAGCATCGTCATCTCGGGCGTGGTCGGGTCCAGCCCCATCAGTTTCTCGGCAGCGATCACGTGCGCAGAGCTGGAAACCGGGAGCAATTCGGCGGCGCCCTGGATGAGGGCCAGGAGGGCGACTTGGAGGGCGTTCATGGTCGCGGACAGGATGTCGAAGTAATTTCAGTACCGCCGGCGGTCTGGCATGGCCCGCGCGACCACCCCTCATTCGTCCGGTGAGCCGTCGATTCTCTTCAGACAAGCTGACGGCCACGCGACTGCGCGGCAGCTGAAGCGGCCCATCACGGGGTTCGCCGTGATCGAGCCGATGGCCCCTTCATCCGGGGACGCCGCGGCGAGGCACTTCTTTCACACCGGCCGGGCCGCATGCGCCAGGGCCGCATCCGCCGTGTCGGCCTCCAGCGTCGCCAGCCTGTCGTAGCCACGGCGCACCAGGTCGGCGTCGCGCCAGGCGTTGCCCTTGAAGGCGGGCAGCAGCCACAGCACGAAGTACCCCGCGCTGAGCAGCAGGTAGACCAGTGCCTGGGTACCGCTCTCGGGGGCGCGGTCGGTGACGTTCTCGATCAGCGCCAGGACGAGATAGGCCGCCAACCACAGGCCGGCGCGCCGCCAGAGCTTCTTGAACAGCATCCAGAAGAGGCCGAAGAAGAAGGCCGGCCAGGAGAAGCCGACCTTCACGGCCTCCAGGCCGTGCGTCGGATGCGTGTACACGTTGTAGGTCCTCATGATTCCCTCATCGGCCGCAGCCGCCCTGTGACGCGAACACGGTACAACGGCAAAGGCCCCTTCGCCTTGTGCCAGGTCGCCCATGCGGTCGAGCGTGGCCGAGGTGGGCGCAGCGCCGCGTGCTGGGCGGCCGCAGCCGCACCGCGGCCGCTCAGCCGGCGTGGGTGGCGACGAAGCCGGCGGGGGTCATGGTCTGGCGCTGCAGACGCGCCGGCGCAGGACGGTGGCGCTCACCAGTTGCAGGACTGCGCCCCGGTGTGCGCGATGTCCTGCGAGAAGGAGAACACCCGCCCGTCCTTGGCCGAGGTGTAGGTGAAGTCGGTGATGTTGGCGCCCTGGCGGCGCACGGTGTAGACGCCGTTGATCCTGCCCTCGAACACCTCGACCCAGCGGTCCTCGAAGGCCCAGGGCCGGCCTTCGGGCCGGTCGGTGGTGCGGCTGCTGGCGACGACGATGGGGATGGCCTTCTTCGAGCCCTTGTAGAGCACGTAGCCGCCGCTCCACTCGACATTGGTGTCGACGACCTGCCGGAATTCCAGCGAGATCGGCTTGGGCCCGGAGGAGCTCAGGCAGCGGAAGTCCTCCTGCAGGGCCGCATGGGAGCTGGCGGCGCAGGCGGCAAGGAGGGCGGCGGCAATGGGCGACGCAGGCTTCATGGGCAAAAGGTGTTCCTGGGCAAGTACGGAAGGGGCCCGCAGCGTAACGCGGACGCACCGCCCGATGGTGTCAGGCCACCTTCAGCACCAGCTTCCCGAAGTTGCCGCCCGAGAACAGCTTGCCCAGCGCCTCCGGGAAGTTCTCGAGCCCGTCGACCACGTCCTCGCGACTCTTCATGCGGCCGTCCTTGAGGTAGCCCGCCAGCTCGGCGATGGCCTCGGGGTAGCGGTCGGCGTAGTCGAACACCACCATGCCTTCCATGCGCGCGCGGTTGACCAGCAGACTGAGGTAGTTGCGCGGGCCGGCGGTGGGCGCGCTGTTGGCGTTGTTGTACTGGCTGATGGCGCCGCAGATGACGATGCGGGCCTTGGGCGCCAGCTTGGCGAGCACGGTGTCGAGGATGTCGCCGCCGACGTTGTCGAAGTAGACGTCCACGCCGCGCGGCGCGTGCTGCTTGAGGCCTTCGCGTACGGCCTGCGGGCTGGCCTTGTAGTCGATGCAGGCGTCGAAGCCCAGCTCCTTCACCACCCAGTCGCACTTGGCCGGGCCGCCGGCGATGCCGACGGTGCGGCAGCCCTTGATCTTGGCCAGCTGGCCGACCGTCTGGCCCACGGCACCTGCGGCGCCGGAGACGACGACGGTGTCGCCCGCCTTGGCCAGGCCCACGTCCAGCAGGCCGAAGTAGGCCGTCATGCCGGGCATGCCCAGCACGTTGAGCCACTGGCCGGGCGTGCCGGCGGCCAGGTCGATGCGGCGGACGTCGCCGCGCTGGATCTGCGCATGGCCGAAGGCGGCGAAGTCCTGGATGCCGAGCAGGCCGGACACGGCGTCGCCTTCGGCGAAGCCGGGATTGCGTGAGGCCACGACGCGGCCGATGCCGCCGGCGCGCATCACCTCGCCGATGCCCACGGGCGGGATGTAGCTGCGGCCCTCGTTCATCCAGCCGCGCATGGCAGGGTCGAGCGACAGCAGTTCGGTGCGCACCAGCACGCCGCCTTCCTCCAGCGTGGGGACGGGGCCGTCGGCGATGAAATCGAAGTCTTCGCGCGTGGCGGCGCCCTGCGGGCGACGGGCCAGGCGGAACTGGCGGTTGGGGGTGGCGGCGGTCATGCGGATGTCTCCTGGTGCGTTGTCGTCGGGGGCCGATCAGGCCGTGGCGGGCATGCTAGCCAGCGGCCTGACGGCGGCTGGTTGCGCAGGCGACAGGCGCAAGGGCCCACCGGCCTGCGCCTCAACGCAGCAGCGCGGTCACCGCCAGGCCCGGCTTCGCCAGCCGCAGGTCCAGCCGGCCGCCATGGGCCTGCGCCACCAGCCGGCACAGGTACATGCCCAGGCCCACGCCCCCGCCACCCGCACCCCGCGCGCGCGCACTGTCGGGGCGGTAGAAGGGCTCGGCCAGGCGTTCGAGTTGATCCTCGGGCACGCCGGGGCCGAAATCGCGCACCTCGATGCAGACGCCGTCGGGCTCATCCGGCGCCGTGGGTGCGCGGTGCAGCGAAAGGCGGGGCGGCTGCGGTCCGGCGCCGTGGTGCAGCGCATTGGCCAGCAGGTTGCGCAGCAGCAGCCGCACGCGCGCCCGGTCCAGCGACAGCGCCGGCAGGTCGGAGGCGGCGTCCACCTGCACGGCCTCGGCCAAGGGCAGGCCGCGCGCGACCAGCTCCTGCATGACCTCGCGGGCCAGGGCCGGCAGGTCGACGGGCTCACGCTGCAGGGCCGCATGCGGGCTGGACAGGCGCTCGCCTTCGAGCAGGTCGCTGATGAGGTCGCGCATCTCGTTGAGGTCGCGCAGCAGGGCCGCCCGCTCGGCGGCGCCTTCGGGCGTCTCGGGCAGCAGCTCGGCATTGAGGCGGGCCCGTGTCAGCGGCGACCGCAGCTCGTGGCTCACGGCCAGGAGCAGCGCGCGCTTGGCGTCGAGCATGCGCTTGATGTCCTCGGCCACGGTGTTGATGTGCTGCGCCAGCTCTCCCAGTTCGTCGCGGCGCCGCAGCGGGATGGGGCGCGAGAAATCGCCCCGGCCGAAGCGCTCGGCGCCGGCGCGGATGTCCTCCAGCGGCCGCAGCAGCTTGTGCACCACGCCGTAGGCCAGCAGGATCAGGCCGAGCACCAGCGCCACCATCACCCCGTCGAAGCCGTCGTTGGCCTGCTGCATCAGCCGCGGGCTCCAGCCGAAGGTGATGCGGTGGCCGTCGGCGGTGCGGCGCACGTACCAGGGGTCCTCGCCCGCCGCGGTGGGCACGCGCGGGGTGAGCCAGTCGCGCCGGCGGTGGCGCTCGTCGTCGGGATCGGAGGCCCAGTTGACCACCGGCCCGCTGATGCGCAGCGAGATGGGCAGCCGCGCGGCCAGCTCGCGCGCCTTCTCGACGCTGGGCGGGCTGCCGATCTCGTCGACCACGCGCCCCATGTAGTCGCTGAGCAGCGGCTGGGCCACCGCGCGCCAGCCCGTGCTGCCGAAGGCCGCGCGGAAGCCGCCCAGGAAGACGGCCGTCATGGCCAGTGCGAGCACCACGAAGAGCGTCACCAGCCGCAGCCGCAGGGAATGGCTCCAGCGCTGGCGCCAGCGGCGTCGGCGCTGCAGGCGGCGGGGGAGCAGGCCATCGCAGCCCTCGGGCGGTGTGCCGGGACGAGGCCTCATGCGCCCTCGCCCAGCCGCCCGACGGCGAGGGTGTAGCCCGCGTTGCGCAGCGTCTTGATGCAGTCCAGCGGCTCCAGCTTGCGGCGCAGGCGGCTGACGACGATGTCCACCGCGCGGGTGAACAGCTCGGCCTCGTGGCCGCGCAGCCGGTTGAGGATGTCGTCGCGGCTGAAGACCTTGCCGGGCTCGGAGGCGAGCAGGGCCAGCAGCTCGAATTCGGTGCCGGTCAGCTCCAGCCGCTCGCCGTGGCGCAGAACCTCGCGGCGGTCGAGGTCGATGGCCAAGCCATCGAAATCATGGCGCTGCGCAGACGCGGGTGCCGCGGCGGGGCGCACGCGCTGCCGGCGCAGGATGGTCTGCACGCGCGCCACCAGCTCGCGCGGCTCGAAGGGCTTGGGCAGGTAGTCGTCGGCGCCCAGCTCCAGGCCCACGACGCGGTCCATCACGTCGCCGCGGGCGGTGAGCATGACGATGGGGATGTCGCTGTCGGCACGGATCTGCCGGCACAGGGCGAAGCCGTCCATCTCCGGCAGCATGACGTCGAGGATGGCGGCGTCGTAGGGGTGGGCACGCAGCTTGGCGAGCCCCTCGCTGGGCCGCAGCGCGCAGTCGAGCGAGCAGCCGAAGCGGGCGAAATAGCTCGCGAGCGGCGGTCCGAGGTGCACGTCGTCGTCGATCAGCAGGATGCGGGGCGCGTCGGTGGACATGGCGGAATTGTGCCCAGGGGCGTCGCGCGCACCGCCGTCGCGTGCGTTGCGCTGGCGGCCATCACCATGGGTCGCGTGGGCCGAGGCGACCCAGGTGCGTGTGGCCGAAGCCGCGCCCGTACTTGAGGCCGTAGCCGAGCAGGCGGTCGAGGCCGACGTGCGCCAGCCAGATCGCCGCCAGCGGCCAGAGCATGGCCGCCTGCGTGGGCAAGGCGAAGCCGGCCGCTGCCAGCAGCACCGGGCCGACCACGCTGTGGGCGGCGTTGTAGGCGCGCGCACCGATGGCCGGGCCGGCCAGGTAGCCCAGCATCGCCAGGTCGGGCAGCAGCAGGAGCGCGGCAAAACGGCCCCACTGGCCAGGCGCCAGTTGGGTATAGGCCAGTACGGCGAAGACCAGCAGCGCGGCACCCTCGGCGCGCAGCAGCAGGCGCACACCGCCTTGGACGGCGCCGGCATCCACCGTGGGGACCGCCCGATGCGAGGGGTTGCGGCGACCCGCCATCGATTCGGCCTCCCCCATGGCGCGGGCTTCGGCGCGCGGATCCGGGCCCGGGTGTTCGCCCGAGGCCGGGCCATGGCCCACTTCCGCCGCCGCCCAGTCCGCCTGCCGGCCCAGCAGGGCCTCAGCCATGGCGCGACCAGCGGCCACCGCGCTGCTCGATGAAGTCGCGCACCTGCTGCTGCTGCGCGGGGCGCAGGTGGTCGTAGAAATCGGCCAGCGCGGCGATCACCTCGGGGCTGCCGCTGCGCACGGCGGCGGTCTTCTCCTCGACGAGGCGCGTCGCGGCGGCCTGGTCGAAGGTGGGGCCGGCAAACAGGGCCCGCCACGGCGCACGCGCATCGGTGGTGTCGCCGCGCATGGCCTGGCGCTGGCTCTGCAGCTTGGCCGCGAGGGTGTCGAGACGCTGGCGCTGGTCGGCATCCAGGTCCAGCTTGCGGCCGATGCGCTCGACCATGTGGGCGCGCATGGCGCCGCTGTCGGCCCCGGCCTCGTGCCAGCCGTGTCGGCCGGCGCAGGCGGTGAGCGAACCCAGCAGCAGCGTGCCGCCGAAGAGGGCCAGCAGGCCACGGGCGATGCGAGGACGGAACTTCATGATGAGGGCTCCTGGAGTGGCTCGGACAGGTGCGGCAGGGCGCTCAGAGGCGCGAGCCGGCGGCCGACTGGGCGCGCACGTCGACCGGGTTGGGCAGCGTGGAGATCACGGTGCTGTTCACGCGCGAGCCCGAGCTCACGTTCTGGTCCGGCGCCGCCGCGGTGCGGATGGCGTCGGCCACCACGCGGGCGCGCGGTTGGGACACGGCCACGGTCTCGGGGCCGCGCGAGCCGCGGGTCACGTTCTGGTCGGGCGCGGCGGCGGCGGCGCGCGCTTCGGCGCGCACGGCGTCGCGGCTCATCGCGGAGACGGGCGCGGTCACGCCCTCGTAGGTTTCGGCATGGGCCGCCGTGCCCAGCAGGGCGAAGGCAGAGACGGCGAGGAAGGCAGCGCGGACGTTGGTCATGAGAGGTCTTTCGAAGAGGTTGTTGAAAGAGCCTTCATGGTGCCGAGCGGTCCGCGCCCGGTCTTTTCACGGCCGTCGCGCCGTGTTTCGTTTCTTTTCTTTCAGCGGCCCAGCAGTTCGGCCGGATCGTCGCTCTCGACCACCTGCCGTGCCCAGTCGGCCAGCTTGCCGGCGTCGGCACGCAGCACCTCCTGCTTGACGGTCAGGATCTGCGAGGGATGCATCGAGAAGCTGCGCAAGCCCAGGCCCAGCAGCAGCCGCGTGAACTGCACGTCGCCCGCCATCTCACCGCACACGCTCACGCCCTTTCCCAGGCGACGCGCCTCGGCGATGGTCTGCGCCACCAGGCGCAGCACGGCCGGGT
Organism: Pseudacidovorax intermedius; assembly: GCF_003350475.1. GTDB lineage: Bacteria > Pseudomonadota > Gammaproteobacteria > Burkholderiales > Burkholderiaceae_C > Xenophilus > Xenophilus intermedius. The sequence goes on along the minus strand of NZ_QQAV01000001.1, from coordinate 1,257,007 downwards.
GGCAGGCATCGTAGAGGTGCGCCACGCTTTCGTCGGCCCGATCGATGGCCAACGTGTACTGGATCAGGTCGTTGGTGCCGATGGACAGGAAGTCGAAGTGCTTCAGGAAGATCGACAGCGACAGCGCCGCGGCCGGCACCTCGATCATGGCGCCCAGGCGCACCGGGCCGGCCTGGTCGCCGCGGGACTTGAGCTCAGCACGGGCCTTGTCGATGAAGACCAGCGTCTGCCGGATCTCGCTGGCATGCGCGAGCATGGGGATCAGCAGGTTCACCGGCCCATGGGCGGCCGCGCGGAGGATGGCACGCAACTGCGCCAGGAACATGGCCGGCTCCGACAGGCTCCAGCGGATGGCGCGCAGGCCCAGTGCGGGGTTGAGGTACTCCTGACGCGCTGCCTTGCCGTCCAGCGGCTTGTCGGCACCGATGTCGATGGTGCGGATGGTGACGGGCATGCCCTGCATGCCCTCGACCGCGCGCCGGTAGGCCTCGTACTGCTCTTCCTCGTCGGGCAGGCGGCTCAGGTGGCGCGCCTCGCGGCCCATGAACAGGAACTCGCTGCGGAACAGGCCCACACCCTGCGCACCGGCCTTGACGGCGGCGGCGGCGTCCTCGGGCATCTCGATGTTGGCCAGCAGTTCGATGCGTTCGCCGTCGAGCGTCACCGCCGGACGATGGCGCAGCCGCCACAGCCGCTCGCGCTCCAGCTCGCCCTGGCGCTGCTTGAACCCGTACTCGGCCAGGATGATGGGCGAAGGGTCGACGATCACCACGCCGGCGTCGCCGTCGATGATGACCCAGTCGTCCTGCCGCACCAACTGGCTGGCCACGCGCGCGCCCACCACGGCCGGGATGTCCATGCTGCGCGCCACGATGGCCGTGTGCGAGGTGCGCCCCCCGACGTCGGTGACGAAGCCGGCGAACACGCTCTTCTTGAACTGCACCATGTCGGCCGGCGACAGGTCGTGCGCGATGAGCACCAGCGGGGCGTCGAAACCATCGGCCTCGTCGTCGCCGGCGATCGGCGTCTTGCGCGGCGGCGGCGGGGGCGCCAGCACGGCGGCCGTGCCCTTCATCTGGCGCAGGATGCGCTCGACCACCTGCTCCAGGTCGGCCTTGCGCTCGCGCAGGTACTCGTCCTCCATCTCGTCGAACTGGCGCGCCACGACCTCGAGCTGGCTGGTGAGCGCCCACTCGGCGTTGTAGAGCCGGTCGACGATCCAGTGCCGCACGCCCTCGGACAGGGCCTCGTCCTGCAACAGCATGAGGTGCACTTCGAGCAGGCCCGCCAGCTCGTGCGGCGCCTCGTCGCGCTTCATCTGCGACACGCTGGCGCGCAGGCGCTCCAGCTCTTCGGCCACCGCGTCGCGTGCCGCTCGCACGCGATCGAGTTCCGTCTCGATTTCCTGCGGCTGGATGAAGTAGTGCGCCACATCCAGCCGGCTCGACACCACCAGCACCGCCCGCCCGATGGCGATGCCCCGGGCGACGTTGAGACCGTGGATGGAGATGGTCACTCGCCCTCGCCGAACTTGTCGTTCATCAGGGCGACGATGGCGTTCATCGCCTCCTGCTCCTGCGGCCCATCGGTCTCCAGCTCCACCGTGGCCCCCAGCCCCGCGGCCAGCATCATCACGCCCATGATGCTCTTGGCATTGACGCGCCGCTCGCCGCGCGCGATCCACACCTCGCACGGAAAGCTGCCCGCCAGCTTGGTGAGCTTGGCGGAAGCGCGCGCATGAAGGCCCAGCTTATTGCTGATGGTCACGGATGTCTTGATCACTGTATTTACGTCTCACCTGATTGAGGGGGGCGGCCACGGCCACCTGCATGACGCCAGCCGTGCCGCCGGCGATGGCCCGCTGCACCTGCGCGTCGAGCGGCTCGTGACGGTAGGTCACGGCCCGCAGCAGCATGGGCAGGTTCACCCCCGCCACCAGCCGCGAGCGCACACCGTCCACCAGCTGCTGCGCCACGTTGCAGGGCGTGGCGCCGAACACGTCGGCCAGCACCAGCACGTTCGAGCGCGAACCACCCCGGTGGAACTGCTGCTCCAGCAGGATGCGTGCCGCACCCAGCGACTCCTCGGGCGAGACATTGGGCTGGACGTCGAGCGCGGCCAGTGCGCCTTCGCAATCGGGAAAGACATGCAGGGCGCACTGGCGCAAGGCGTGAGCCAGGGGCGCGTGGGCGACGATGAGGATGCTGTTCATGCAGGCGGCAGGCGGCGAGGGCATCGATTATGGGCCGAGGGCCCGGTGCACTGGCATGGCGGTTGCACGGCGGCCCTGACATGGAAAGGACGGGGCGTCAGCGCAGGCGCAGGCCTTCCCAGAAGGTCTCCAGCGCCTGCGCGTCCGGAGGATGGCCGAGCACGGTGGCCTGATAGAGCGTGTAGCGGCCGGCGGCATCCACTTGGGCGAACCAGCGCATGCGGGCCTGCTGCGGGCCGGCAGTGCCGGTCTCCCCCTCGGCGACGAGGTCGATGGCCGGCGGCATCTCGGCCGCGCGGGGCACGCGGGCCGGCGACTCCTGCACCTGGCCGCGTGCGCGCCAGGGCGCGCGGGCGGCCGTGCGCCAGGCCTCAAGACGGCGCCGGGCCTCAACGGGCGAGTTGCCGCCGTCCATCCGCGCCACGGCGAAGGTAACGTCGCCAACGGTGCAACCGGCCATGTCCAGACTCACCGCCTGGCCCGACAGGTCGACCTCGCGCTGGGCACGGTCGGGCTTGCAGGGCAGCAGCACCAGCAGGCCGTCGCCCAGCGGCACGTCACGCCAGTTGAACACCGGATTGCAGGCGGCCAGCAGTACCAGCACAGCCATGTACACGGAACTAGAATTCCGACGCCTCATCGAAGGATGCCTCCATGAAAACCGCTCTCCCTGTCCATTGCCGCGCGCGGTCCGTGACCCGCTCCCGGGCCTTGTCGATGCGAGGAGCAGCCTGAGCATGAAAAAAGCACTGTATGCGCTCGCGCTGGCGGCCGTGGCGGCGGTGGGCACCACGGTCTACCTCCAGTCCGGCACCAGCCCGGCGCCCAGCTCCAAGTTCGTGCTGCTGGACGGCTCCACCAAGTCGACGGCCGATTTCAAGGGCAAGGTGACGCTGGTCAACTTCTGGGCCACGAGTTGCACCACCTGCGTGGCCGAGATGCCCCGCGTCATCGCCACCTACGAGAAATACAAGGGCCAGGGCTACGACACCGTCGCCGTCGCCATGGACTACGACCCGCCGAGCTACGTGGTGAACTTCGCGCAGACGCGCAACCTGCCCTTCAAGGTCGCCATCGACAACACCGGCGCCATCGCGCAGGCCTGGGGCGACGTCAAGCTGACGCCCACCACCTACCTGGTCAACAAGCGCGGTGAGATCGTCAAGCGCTATGTGGGCGAGCCCGACTTCGCCGAGCTGCATCAGCTGATCGAGAAGCTGCTGGCGCAGGCCTGAACCACGGCCCGCCCTCAAAGACAAAGGCGTCCCGCGGGACGCCTTTTTGCTGCATGCACGAAGTCGCGTCACACGAGGGCCGCAGACGGCGGAATGGGCCCAGGCCGGGCCGCCATGCTCATCACTCGCGGAAGGAATCGTGGCAAGCCTTGCACGAGGCGCCTGCCGGGCCGATGGCGGCCTTGATCGCGTCCAGATTGCCTGTCTTGGCGGCGGCGGCCAGCTTGGCCACTTCGCCTTCGGCCTTGCTGGCCGCGGCCTTGAACTTGTCCTGCTCCTTCCAGATCGCGGGGCTGGCCTTGCCACCCTCGGTGCCGGGACCGAAGCCTGCCCAGGGCTGCTTGATCAGCTCGGCGGCGCGGGCCGCGCTGGACTCGGCCACCTTGGCATCGAAGTCGGCCCGGCCGCTGGCCATGTCGGCGACGCGTTTGAAGTTCTGCTGCATTTCCTTCAGCGTGGCCTGGCGGTACTTGATGGCGTCCTGCGGCGTCGCGAAGGTCGGCTGGGCCACGGCATTCGTGGCAAGGATCGCCACGGCGGCGGCAGAAACGAGAGAACGGAACATCGAGGGATTCCTTGTAGAAAGTGGCCCCGCCACACCGACGGGGACGGCTGCGGGAGTTTAGGGCCGGCCTCCACATGCCGGTGCATGGTCGGGTGCGGCAGCGACTTATCGGGCATTCGTACTGCTTTTGTTAATCTGCGGGGCATTTTTTGGCTCGTGCGGCCCTTGCCGCCGCTTCCCTCGTCCCATGACATCCAACGCTGCATCCTCCGTCCCGACCGCGCGCGTGCGTGTCTGGGACCTGCCCACGCGACTGTTTCACTGGGCTCTGGCCGGCTGCGTGATCGGGCTGGTGGTCACGGCCAAGACCGGTGCGATGGAGTGGCACTTCCGGCTGGGCTACACGACGCTGGCGCTGCTGCTCTTCCGGCTCGTGTGGGGCTTCGCCGGTGGCTACTGGTCCCGCTTCGGCAGCTTCCTGCGGGGACCGGGCGCGGTGATGGCCTACCTGCGAGGCCGCGCAGACCCCCATTCGCAGCTGGGCCATAACCCGCTCGGTGCACTGTCGGTGCTGGGCATGCTGTCGGTGCTGCTTCTGCAGGTGTCCACCGGCCTCATGGCCGATGACGCCATCAGCTTCACCGGCCCGCTCGCTGCGTTCGTGCCTGGAGCGTGGTCCAGCTGGGCCACCGATTGGCACAAGGACGCCGGGCAGTGGTTGGTCATCGCCTTGGTCGTGCTGCATGTGCTGGCCGTGGCGTTCCATGCGGTCGTCAAGCGCGAACGCCTGGTGCCCGCGATGGTGACGGGCGACCGGACCGTGCAGGCCGCGACGGCCGTGCCGCAAAGCCGCGACGACCTGCCACGGCGCACCCTGGGACTGGTGTTGTTCTCCCTTTGCGCAGCGGTGGCCGCCTGGGTGTCCACGCTGCAAGGTTGATGCAGCATGGACGAAGCCGGCATGCGCACCATCCACCTGAGCGAACCTCGCGACGACGTGCAGCTTGCCGCGGCCAAGGAACTGCTTCGGGAATACGCCGCGTCGCTGACGATCGACCTGTGCTTCCAAGGGTTCGACGAGGAACTGGCCGCGCTGCCGGGCGACTATGCCGCGCCACGCGGCGCGTTGCTCCTGGCATGGGTCGGCGGGCCCCCTGAGGCCGCGGGCGAGGACGCCCAGTTGGCGGGATGCTGCGCCTTGCGTCCGCTGGACACGGCGGACTACCCCAACGCCGCGGAGATGAAGCGGCTTTACGTGCGTCCTGCCTATCGTGGCCTGGGGCTGGGCCGGCAATTGGCGGAGGCCACGCTGGACGCGGCACGCCAGGCGGGCTACTCCTGCGTGCTGCTGGACACGCTGGACGACATGGAATCGGCGCGCGCGCTCTACATGGACCTCGGCTTCCAGGACATCCCGCCTTACTACCACAACCCCATCGCAGGGGCGCATTACCTCAAGGCCGATCTCTGAACCCAGGGCCGACGGCGCGGCACAGCGGCGCCCGCCTGTGCCCGCACCGTCCGGCTGGTCCAGACGCCTCCAGGCCGGGAGGCCGCGATGCCCGCTTCCCAAAAAAAAGAGGGCCGGACGAGTCGTCCGGCCCTCTGATGCCGCGCGAGACAGCGAGGCGATCAGCCCTTGGCCTGGGCCAGCAGCGTCCCCGCGTCGCTCACCTCGAACTTGCCGGGACCCTCGACGTTGAGCGCCGCCACCTTGCCGTCCTTGACCAGCATCGAATAACGGTTGCTGCGCAGGCCCATGCCACGTGCGGTGAGGTCCAGCGTCAGACCCGTGGCCTTGGCGAAGTCGGCGCTGCCATCGGCCAGCATGCGCACCTTGCCGTTGGTCTTCTGGTCGCGCGCCCAGGCGCCCATCACGAAGGCATCGTTCACGCTCAGGCACCAGATCTCGTCCACGCCGGCCGCCTTGAAGGCATCGGCGCCTTCCACGTAGCCCGGCACGTGCTTGGCCGAGCAGGTGGGCGTGAAGGCCCCGGGCAGCGCGAAGAGCGCGATGGTCTTGCCGGCGCTGGCCTTGGCCACATCGACGGGGTTGGGACCGATGCTGCAGCCCTCGCCCTCGACCTCCGAATACTCGTACAGCGTGACCGCAGGAATCGTGTCGCCAACCTTGATCATGAAAGCTCCTCTGGGGATTGATGAAAAACAAAAACGGCCCACATTGTGGGCCGTTTTGCTTGCACCGCGAGGGTGGTGGGGATCAGACCGCAGCGGCCTTCTCGACCAGACGCGTGGCGATCCAGTTCTTGGATTTGGAGATCGGGCGCGACTCGGTGATCTCGATCACGTCGCCCAGGTGGAACTGGCCGTCTTCGTCGTGCGCGTGGTACTTGCTCGACTTGATCATGATCTTGTTGTAGATCGGGTGCTTGACGCGGCGCTCGACGAGCACCGTCACCGTCTTTTCGCGCTTGTCGCTGACGACCTTGCCGACCAGGGTGCGCTTGAGGGATTGCTTGGCTTCCGTCATGTTCACTCCTTACTTGGCAGCAGCGGCAGCCTGCTTCTGCGCCAGGATGGTCTTGGCTCGGGCGATGTCGCGGCGAGTCACGCGCAGGCTGGCCACGTTGGCGAGCTGTTGCGTGGCCTTCTGCATGCGCAGGCCGAAATGGGCCTTCTGCAGATCCTTGACTTCGGCCTGGAGGCCGGCGACGTCCTTCTCGCGCAGGGTAGCGGCCTTGGACACCTTGGCTGCATTCTTCTTGGTTGCCATGAGAGTTCTCCTATCAGGCGCCAAGCTGGCGAGCAACGAAGGTCGTGCGCAGCGGCAGCTTGGCTGCAGCCAGGCGGAACGCTTCACGAGCGAGTTCTTCGGGCACGCCGACGATCTCGTAGATGACCTTGCCCGGCTGGATCTCGGCCACGTAGTACTCGGGGTTGCCCTTGCCGTTACCCATCCGGACTTCGGCGGGCTTGGTCGAGATCGGCTTGTCGGGGAACACGCGGATCCAGATACGGCCACCGCGCTTCACATGGCGCGAGATGGCACGGCGAGCGGCTTCGATCTGGCGCGCCGTCAGGCGGCCGCGATCGACAGACTTCAGGCCGAAGTCACCGAAAGCCACCGAGTTGCCCCGGGTGGCGACGCCGGTGTTGCGGCCCTTTTGTTCCTTGCGGAACTTTCTGCGTGCAGGTTGCAGCATTAGATTTCTCCGTCTTTCTCAGGGCCGGGTTTATTCGGCCTTGGCGCCGTCCGCTGCTGCAGCGGGCGCGGCTTTGCGGACGCGCTTAACGGCGGGCTTGTTGGGGTCCACGGCTTCGGCGGGCTTGTCGCTGCCGTCGGCCGGGGCGGTGTTGCCACCGATCGGACCACGGGCACCGGCACGCGGGCCACCGCGGCGGTCGTTGCCGCCCGGACGGCCGTCACGGCGCGGACCACGCGGACCGCGACGCTCTTCGCCCTCAGGGCGCGGCGTGCTGTCCAGCGAGGGCGCATCGTTGCGGCCCAGGGTGTCGCCCTTGTAGACCCAGACCTTGACGCCGATCACACCGTAGGTGGTCTTGGCTTCGGAGGTGCCGTAGTCGATGTCGGCGCGCAGGGTGTGCAGCGGCACACGGCCTTCGCGGTACCACTCGGTACGAGCGATTTCGATGCCATTCAGGCGGCCGGCGGACATGATCTTGATGCCCTGGGCGCCCAGACGCATGGCGTTCTGCATCGCGCGCTTCATGGCGCGACGGAACATGATGCGCTTCTCGAGCTGCTGCGTGATGCTGTCGGCGATCAGTTGGGCATCGACTTCAGGCTTGCGCACTTCTTCGATGTTCACCGCCACCGGCACGCCCAGCTGCTTGCCCAGGTCGCGCTTCAGGTTTTCGATGTCCTCGCCCTTCTTGCCGATCACCACGCCCGGACGTGCCGAGAAGATGGTGATGCGGGCGTTCTTGGCGGGGCGCTCGATCAGCACGCGCGAAACGGACGCATTCTTGAGCTTCTTCTTCAGGTACTCGCGAACCTTGATGTCCTCGGCCAGCATGCCCGCGAAGTCGCGGTTGTTGGCGTACCAGCGGCTGGCCCAGTTGCGGCTGACCGCAAGGCGGAAGCCGGTCGGGTGGATTTTCTGTCCCATGTTTCTTCCAGACCTTAGTTGCCGACGGTCACGTACACATGGCACGTGGGCTTGCTGATGCGGTTGCCGCGGCCCTTGGCGCGCGCGGTGAAGCGCTTGAGCGTGGCGCCCTGCTCGACGTAGATCGTCTTGACGCGGAGCTCGTCGATGTCGGCTCCGTCGTTGTGCTCGGCATTGGCGATGGCCGACTCGAGCACCTTCTTGACGATCACGGCGGCCTTCTTCTGGGTGAATTCCAGAATGTTCAGCGCTTGATCGACCTTCTTGCCGCGGATCAGGTCGGCAACGAGACGGCCCTTGTCCACAGACAAGCGCACGCCGCGGAGAACTGCACGTGTTTCAGACATGTTCTCTGCTCCTTACTTCTTGGCTTTCTTGTCCGCCGGATGACCCTTGAACGTACGGGTCAGTGCGAACTCGCCCAGCTTGTGGCCGACCATCTGGTCGGTCACATAGACGGGCACATGCTGCTTGCCGTTGTGCACGGCAATGGTGAGGCCGATGAACTCGGGCAGCACCATCGAGCGGCGCGACCAGGTCTTGATCGGCTTCTTGTCCTTGGTCGCGATGGCCTTCTCGACCTTGGCGATCAGGTGGTGGTCGACGAAGGGACCTTTTTTGAGAGAGCGAGTCATGGCTGCCCCTTACTTCTTGCGACGCGACACGATGAAGACCTGCGTGCGCTTGTTGTTGCGGGTACGGTAACCCTTGGTGAGGTTGCCCCACGGGTCGACCGGATGGCGGCCTTCGCCGGTCTTGCCTTCACCACCACCATGCGGGTGGTCAACCGGGTTCATCACCACGCCGCGGACGGTCGGGCGAATACCACGATGGCGGGTCGCGCCAGCCTTGCCGTACTGGCGCAGGCTGTGTTCTTCGTTGGCCACTTCACCGATGGTGGCGCGGCACTCGATGTGGATCCGGCGCACTTCGCCCGAACGCATACGCACCTGGGCGTAGATGCCTTCGCGGGCCAGCAGCGTGGCCGAAGCACCGGCGGAGCGCGCGATCTGCGCACCCTTGCCGGGCTGCAGCTCGATGCAGTGGATCGTCGAACCGACGGGGATGTTGCGGATCGGCAGCGTGTTGCCAGCGCGGATCGGGGCTTCCGAGCCGCTCACCAGGGTCGCACCAGCTTCCACACCGCGCGGGGCGATGATGTAGCGGCGCTCGCCGTCGGCGTAGCACACCAGCGCGATGTGGGCGGAACGGTTCGGGTCGTACTCGATGCGTTCGACCTTGGCCGGGATGCCGTCCTTGTTGCGCTTGAAGTCGACCACACGGTAGTGGTGACGGTGACCACCGCCCTTGTGGCGGGTGGTGATGTGGCCGTTGTTGTTGCGGCCGGCCTTCTGGAACTGGGGTTCCAGCAGGGGCGCGTAGCCTTCACCCTTGTGCAGGTGGTCGCGCGAGATCTTGACCGCGCCACGTTGGCCCGGGGAAGTCGGCTTGAGCTTGATGACGGCCATGATTACGCGGCCTCCGAAACGAGGTTGAGCTCCTGACCGGGCTTGAGCGTCACGTAGGCCTTGCGAACGTTGTCGCGGCGACCCACCGAGCGGCCGAAGCGCTTGGTCTTGCCCTTGATGTTGGCGACGGACACGCCCTTGACCTCGACCTTGAACATCAGCTCGACTGCGGCCTTGATCTCGGGCTTGGTGGCGTCCTGGAGAACCTTGAAGGTGATGGCGTTCGACTTCTCGCCGACCATCGTGGCCTTCTCGGAGACGATCGGTGCGACCAGCACGGCCATCAGGCGGCCTTCGTCGAACTCGCGCTCCGCGGGGGTGGGATTCATGCGGCTCATGCGAACATCTCCTTGAGCTTGTCGACGGCCGCCTTGGTCACCAGCACCTTCTTGTAGTGCACGAGCGACACGGGATCGGCATAGCGCGGCTCGACCACCAGCACGTTGGCCAGGTTGCGCGAGGCGAGGTACAGGTTCTCGTCGACTTCTTCGGCGATCACGAGCACGGACTCGAGGTTCATCGCCTTGAACTTGGCAGCCAGCTGCTTGGTCTTGGGCGAGTCGACCTTGAGGGACTCGACAACGGCCAGGCGGCCTTCACGGGCCAGCTGCGAGAAGATGGACGCCATGCCGGCGCGGTACATCTTCTTGTTGATCTTCTGCGAGAAGTTTTCGTCAGGCAGGTTCGGGAAGATCCGGCCGCCCCCACGCCACAGCGGCGAAGAGGTCATACCGGCGCGGGCGCGGCCCGTACCCTTTTGCTTGAACGGCTTCTTGGTGGAGTGCTTGACCTGCTCGCGGTCCTTCTGGGCACGGGTGCCCTGACGCGCGTTGGCCTGGTAGGCGACGACGATCTGATGGATCAGGTCTTCGTTGTAGGCACGACCGAACACGGTTTCGGGCGCGTCGTACTTCGACGCGGCCTGGCCCTGCTCATTCAGGAGTTCGAGTTCCATTACTTCGCTCCTTCTGCCTGGGGCTTGGCCTTGACGGCGGGACGCACGGTCACGAAGCCGCCCTTGGCGCCGGGGATGGCACCCTTGATCAGCAGCAGCTGACGGGCTTCGTCGATGCGCACGATGTCCAGGTTCTGGGTGGTGACGGTCTCGTCGCCCATGTGGCCGGTCATCTTCTTGCCCGGGAACACGCGACCCGGATCCTGGGCCATCGAGATGGAGCCCGGGACATTGTGGGAACGGCTGTTACCGTGCGACGCGCGCTGCGACGCGAAGTTGTGGCGCTTGATGGTGCCAGCGAAGCCCTTACCGATCGAGGTGCCTTGCACGTCGACCTTTTGACCCGCGGCGAACACGGCGTTCGCGGCGATCACGCCACCGGCCTGGTGCTGCGCAGCAGCTTCGGCGGTCACGCGGAATTCGCGGATGATTTCACCGGCCTCGACGCCAGCCTTGGCCAGATGGCCAGCCTGGGGCTTGGTCACGCGGGAAGCGCGACGGGCACCGAACGTCACCTGCAGAGCGACGTAGCCGTCGTTCTCTTGGGTCTTGACCTGGGTCACGCGGTTGTTGGACACGTCCACCACGGTGACGGGCACTGCATCGCCGTCGTCCGTGAAGAGGCGCATCATGCCCACCTTGCGGCCCAGCAACCCGAGGGAGTTGCTTTGACTCATGGTTTTTCTCCAAAACTCCCGCCGCTGCCACTGCAATTGGCGACAACGTTGAACGCCCGCGGAAATGCAGGCGGATACGAGAGAAGGGTTGATGAATTTTCGTGCCGCCCGGCACCCTGAGGAACCGGTACGTAGCGAACTGCGCACTGTAGCACGAAGCAGGAGGTCGCGCAATGCGGGCCATCCACCGCCGGCAGGACGCTACTTCACTGGCATCAAGATCATCTTCTCGCCGCCCGGGGCTTCCTTGAGCTGACTCGACGGCGGCAGACTCTTCGACGGTGTGCCAATCTGGATGGGAATCGAGGCTGCCGTGGTGGCGCCACCCTGAGTGATGAATACGTTGAGATAGGCCGTCCCAGTGGCCTGAGGCGTCACGTGAACGGTCCACGAGGAACGCCCGGCGGGCAGTGACCACTCGGGAGACGGCAAATCCAGTGTCAACCCGGGCTCGGGCTGCAGCTTCACGATCGCCCCTTGGCTGCCGACGCCGGAAAACACGAGGAGAAGCGACACCGTCTCGCCGGCTCGAGACGCCGCAGCCACGCTGTGCTGCAGGATCACGCCAGAGCCGTTCATCTTGACGGGGGCCGTGACCAATCGAGGGCCAAGCGCCGTGGGCGCGGAGGTCCCGCCGCCTTGGACGCCCAACGCAAAAGCGAGAAGGGAGGCCGCACAGCCGCAGGCCTTGAATTTGTTGCGCATGCTCTTCCCTTTCAGTTGATCGTCACCGTGAAACAGGTGTTTGAGGAAGCGTTGTTGTAATCATTGATGGCCAGCACAGCCTGGCCGGCGGCCAGACCGACCGTCCCCGACTCCGTACCGGAATTCGCGTTGACGGCCTCTCCCACTTTTCCGCGCTGGTAGACGACGAAGTCGGGGTCCGAAGCCGCCGGCCCCCGGATGCTGATCGTGTAACTGCGCGCCTGTACCACCGGAAGAACCAGGAAGGCATAGCTTCCGAGCTTGTTGCCGTCCGACCCAGGGTCGGCCCGGTTGGTGACGCATGCCTGCTGAGGCGCCGCCAGACCGACGGCGGTGTACAGGGGCAAAGCAAAGGCGCCCAACCCTCCATCATTGGTTTCGTTGGGACCAAAGGCATCCGTTGGCGGGACGACGCCCTGCGCAGCAAGCAGGCCGTTCAGCGACGCGGTCTGACCGGGCGTGGCCACCGCATAGAACGCGGTCGCGAACGCATGGACAGACGTCACCGCCGCCGTGCTTTTCAATCCCTGCGTCATTGCCTGGTGAATCGGCGCCAGACCGACCCCGGCATTCAATTTCCACAGAATGGACTGCACGGACATTTCATTGAACCAGCCGGGCGAACTGGCCGCGCCGGCATCCAGGGCAAAGGCAAAACCCTGCGCTTGCCGCTGCCCCGCCGAATCCGAATAGGAGCTCCGGTCCAGCGCGATGCCAGACCAGGCATTGCCCCACCCCTCTGAAAAGGCGAGCCGCCGATCAAGAAGGTCACCAAAGCTGTGCGTACCGCCAGGAGAGTCGTCTCTGGAGAAGGCCGATTGGTAGTAGTGCCCCCACTCATGGGCGACCACCGAGCTGTCGTACTCGTCCGTGTCCACGTTCTCGCTGCCCAGGACGAAGATGGCGCGCGTCCCGCCACTGGCGGTGTAGTCGCTGAAATGCGAGGTGCCGATCTGCCCGAGGGTCACGGAGCCCGATGCAGGCCTGTTGCTGGGGCTCCAATAGACATTCAGGATGGGAAACGATGCACCCGGCGCAACGCCAAGGATCTTGGCTTGCGCCGTGTAGATTGCATCGAGCAGCGCGAAGGGCGCCGCCACCCGCTCGCTCCCATACGACGAGCCGGACCAACCCGAGGGGGCGTGAAGATCCTTTGCCTGGGCGCTATCGGTAGCGACAAAGTATCCACTTTGCATGCCGTAAAGGCCGCCGGACTGGGTATTGTCCCGAACCGCGACATCCCAACTGCCATCGGTCCCACTGTGCTGCAGCCGGGCCATGACGCGCACCGCGAGCGACGTCGCAGTCGGAATCGCGACCGAATAGCGCCCGTCGGAATCGGTCACGGTCGACGCCTTGACCGCGCCCGTGGCATCCACGACGTCGAGCAGCGCGCCCCGTACCGGCTTGGCTACGATGGCTGCATAGTTCAACGCGCCATTGAGACTGGGCACCGAGTCGAAGGTGATGCGCCCGGAAAGTGTCGCCGTGACCGCGGTGCCTGACGATCCTGCGCCACCGCTCGTGAGGGGCAATACAGCGCCGCCCCCGCCGCCTCCACCTCCGCACGAGGCCAGCAACATCGCACAGCCCAGCAACGCTGGGCCTGACCACCATCGACGAGTCATTTGGCTTCTCTCCCTGACAGCAAAGGGCAAGAAGCTTAGAGCCCACGGGCGTCAAGCCAAAGAACACAAAAGCCCGCGGCCTGAAGGCACGCGGGCTCTTTTCACGAAGCTGCCGAAAAACTTACTGCAGCTTGATCTCGACGTCCACGCCGGCCGGCAGGTCGAGCTTCATCAGCGCGTCCACCGTCTTGTCCGTGGGATCGACGATGTCCATCAGGCGCTGGTGCGTGCGGATCTCGAACTGGTCACGGCTCGACTTGTTGACGTGCGGCGAACGCAGGATGTCGAAACGCTTGAAGCGCGTCGGCAGGGGCACCGGGCCCTTGACGATGGCGCCGGTGCGCTTGGCGGTGTCGACGATCTCGGCAGCCGACTGGTCGATCAGCTTGTAGTCGAAGGCCTTGAGGCGGATGCGGATCTTCTGCTTATTGGTAGCCATGGCGGTCCCGCTCCTTACTCGATGATCTTGGCCACGACGCCGGCACCGACGGTACGGCCGCCTTCGCGGATGGCGAAGCGCAGACCTTCTTCCATGGCGATCGGAGCGATCAGCTTGACCGTGATCGACACGTTGTCGCCAGGCATGACCATTTCCTTGTCCTTCGGCAGCTCGATCGCGCCGGTCACGTCCGTCGTGCGGAAGTAGAACTGCGGGCGATAGTTGTTGAAGAACGGCGTGTGACGGCCACCTTCGTCCTTGGACAGCACATACACCTCGGCCGTGAAGTGCGTGTGCGGCTTGATCGAGCCGGGCTTGCACAGCACCTGGCCGCGCTCGACTTCTTCACGCTTCGTGCCGCGCAGCAGGATACCGACGTTGTCGCCAGCCTGACCCTGGTCCAGCAGCTTGCGGAACATTTCCACGCCGGTGCAGGTGGTCTTGATCGTGGGCTTGATGCCGACGATTTCGATTTCCTCGCCAACCTTGATCACGCCACGCTCCACGCGGCCGGTCACCACGGTGCCGCGACCGGAGATCGAGAACACGTCTTCCACGGGCATCAGGAAGGTGCCGTCCACGGCGCGCTCGGGCGTCGGGATGTAGGTGTCCAGGGCGTCGGCCAGCTTCATGATGGCTTCTTCACCCAGCTTGCCCTTGTCACCTTCCAGGGCCAGCTTGGCGCTGCCGTGGATGATGGGGGTGTCGTCGCCCGGGAAGTCGTACTTGTCCAGCAGTTCGCGCACTTCCATCTCGACGAGCTCGAGCAGCTCGGCGTCGTCGACCATGTCGCACTTGTTCAGGAAGACGATGATGTAGGGCACGCCCACCTGGCGGGCCAGCAGGATGTGCTCGCGGGTCTGGGGCATCGGGCCGTCGGCGGCCGAGCACACCAGGATGGCGCCGTCCATCTGGGCGGCACCGGTGATCATGTTCTTGACGTAGTCGGCGTGGCCGGGGCAGTCCACGTGCGCGTAGTGGCGGTTGGCCGTCTCGTACTCGACGTGGGCGGTGTTGATCGTTATGCCACGGGCCTTTTCTTCGGGCGCCGCGTCGATTTCGTCGTACTTCTTGGCTTCGCCGCCAAACTTGGCCGACAGCACCGTGGCGATGGCCGCCGTCAGCGTCGTCTTGCCATGGTCCACGTGACCGATGGTGCCCACGTTCACGTGCGGCTTCGTACGTTCGAACTTACCTTTTGCCATTTCTCAACTCCAAAAAGAGCAATGCCCGTGTGGTGGTTTTACGTCTGCACCGCATTGCTGATTCCCTCGCCACGGGCAACGAGGGGCATGCGATCGCAGACAAGATTTGCGCCTCCGCCGCTCCGCGTCTTCGACCAGTCGAAGGGCCGCGGCGCAGGCCATCCCGGCAGCACTCGCGGAACTGGCTTTGCCAGGCCGCAGAGTGCGCCCCCGGAAGGGGGGTGCCGGCGCGGACGAAGTCCGCAGAGGCTGGGGGTGAGCTTTACTTCGCCCGGGCGGCCACGATGGCTTCGGACACGTTGCGCGGAGCTTCAGCGTAGTGCTTGAACTCCATCGTGTACGTGGCGCGGCCTTGCGACATCGAACGCAGGGTGGTCGAGTAGCCGAACATTTCGGACAGCGGGACTTCGGCCTTGATGACCTTGCCGCCGCCAACCATGTCGTCCATGCCCTGCACCATGCCGCGACGGGACGACAGGTCGCCCATCACGTTGCCGGCGTAGTCCTCGGGCGTCTCGACTTCCACGGCCATCATCGGCTCGAGGATGACGGGGCTCGCCTTGCGGGCGGCTTCCTTGAAACCGAAGATGGCGGCCATCTTGAACGCCTGCTCGGACGAGTCCACGTCGTGGTACGAACCGAAGGTCAGCGCAACCTTGACGTCCACCACCGGGAAGCCGGCGAGCACACCGGTGTTCAGCGCTTCGATCACGCCCTTTTCCACGGCCGGGATGTACTCGCGCGGCACCACGCCGCCCTTGATCTCGTCCATGAACTCGAAGCCCTTGCCGGCTTCGTTGGGCTCCAGGCGGAACACCACGTGACCGTACTGGCCCTTGCCGCCCGACTGGCGAACGAACTTGCCTTCGACATCCGACACCGACTTGCGCACGGTCTCGCGGTAGGCCACCTGGGGCTTGCCCACGTTGGCTTCCACGCCGAACTCGCGCTTCATGCGGTCCACGATGATTTCGAGGTGCAGTTCGCCCATGCCGGAGATGATGGTCTGGCCAGACTCTTCGTCGGTGCGCACGCGGAACGACGGATCCTCCGACGCCAGACGCTGCAGCGCCAGGCCCATCTTCTCCTGGTCGGCCTTGGTCTTGGGTTCCACGGCCTGCGAGATCACCGGCTCGGGGAAGACCATGCGCTCCAGCGTCACGATGGAATCAGGATCGCACAGGGTTTCGCCCGTGGTCACGTCCTTCAGGCCCACGCAGGCAGCGATGTCGCCGGCGCGGATTTCTTCGACTTCCAGGCGCTCGTTGGCGTGCATCTGCACGATACGGCCGATGCGCTCCTTCTTGCCCTTGACGGGGTTGTAGACCGTGTCGCCCTTGGAGAGCACGCCCGAGTACACACGCACGAAGGTCAGCTGACCGACGAACGGGTCGGTCATCAGCTTGAACGCCAGGGCGGAGAACTTCTCGCCGTCGTCAGCCTTGCGGCTGGTTTCCTGCTCGTCCTCGTCCGTGCCGGCAACCGGGGGAATGTCCACGGGCGACGGCAGGTAGTCGATCACGGCATCCAGCATGCGCTGCACACCCTTGTTCTTGAACGCGGTGCCGCACAGCATCGGCTGGATTTCCGTGGCGATCGTGCGCTGGCGCAGGGCGAGCTTGATCTCTTCCTCGGAGAGGTCACCCTCTTCCAGGTACTTGTTCATCAGCTCTTCGTTGGCCTCGGCCGCAGCCTCGACCATCTTCTCGCGCCACTCCTTGGCGGAGGCAACGAGGTCGGCCGGGATGTCGACGTACTCGAACTTCATGCCCTGGGACGCTTCGTCCCAGAGGATGGCCTTCATCTTGAGCAGATCGACCACGCCCTTGAAGTTGTCCTCGGCGCCGATCGGGATCACGACGGGCACGGGGTTCGCCTTCAGGCGCAGCTTCATCTGGTCATAGACCTTGAAGAAGTTGGCGCCGGTGCGGTCCATCTTGTTGACGAACGCGAGGCGGGGCACCTTGTACTTGTTGGCCTGGCGCCAGACGGTTTCCGACTGGGGCTGCACGCCACCCACGGCGCAATACACCATGCAGGCGCCATCGAGCACGCGCATGGAACGCTCCACCTCGATGGTGAAGTCCACGTGGCCGGGGGTGTCGATGATGTTGAAGCGGTGCTCCGGATAGGACATGTCCATGCCCTTCCAGAAACAGGTGGTGGCGGCCGACGTGATCGTGATGCCGCGCTCCTGCTCCTGTTCCATCCAGTCCATGGTCGCCGCGCCATCGTGCACTTCGCCGATCTTGTGGTTCACGCCGGTGTAGAACAGGATGCGCTCGGTCGTGGTGGTCTTGCCGGCGTCGATGTGGGCCGAGATACCGATGTTGCGGTAGCGCTCGATGGGGGTCTTGCGTGCCATGAGAAAACTCCTTTAACGGCATAGAGCCCGCCCGCCGGTTGCGGCGGGTCGGGCTCCAAGCCTCTGAGATATGGGGACGAAAATCAGAAGCGGAAGTGGCTGAAGGCCTTGTTGGCCTCGGCCATGCGGTGCACTTCGTCGCGCTTCTTCATCGCACCGCCACGGCCTTCGGTGGCCTCGAGCAGCTCGTTGGCCAGGCGCATGGCCATCGACTTCTCGCCGCGCTTGCGGGCGGCTTCCTTGAGCCAGCGCATTGACAGGGCCAGGCGACGCACGGGACGCACTTCGACAGGCACCTGGTAGTTCGCACCACCGACGCGGCGGGACTTCACTTCGACCATCGGCTTCACGTTGTTGATGGCCGTGGTGAAGATTTCGAGCGGATCCTTGCCGCTCTTCTTTTCGATGGTGTCGAGGGCACCGTAGATGATGCGCTCGGCCACCGCCTTCTTGCCGCCTTCCATGATCACGTTCATGAACTTCGACAGCTCGACATTGCCGAACTTGGGATCCGGCAGGATTTCACGTTTGGGGACTTCGCGACGACGTGGCATGTTTCAAACCTCTTTGCTTCAGTTGGCACCGCCTTCCGGCACTGCCGCGAGAGCCAGCAGGACTCTCACTTACTCGACCCGCACAGACCTCTGCGCTTGGGGTCACTACGTCCGGACGGCCCGCCAAGGCTGCCGAACACCGAATGATCCGGAGATCAGGCCTTCTTGGGACGCTTCGCGCCGTACTTGGAGCGGGATTGCTTGCGGTCCTTGACGCCTTGCAGGTCAAGCGAGCCGCGCACGATGTGATAACGCACACCGGGCAGATCCTTCACACGGCCGCCGCGCACGAGCACCACCGAGTGCTCCTGCAGGTTGTGGCCTTCGCCGCCGATGTAGGAAATGACTTCGAAGCCGTTGGTCAGGCGCACCTTGGCGACCTTACGCAGTGCGGAGTTCGGCTTCTTGGGCGTCGTGGTGTAGACGCGGGTGCAGACACCGCGACGTTGCGGCGAGTTCTGCATGGCCGGGCTCTTCGACTTGGTCTTCTCGACCTCGCGACCCTGGCGCACCAGTTGGTTGATGGTTGGCATGGATAAATGGTCCCAAAAATCCCCTGAAGCCCCGTGACAGGCAACCCGGCTCGGCGAGCGGGTGGGGAAACGACAAAAACGTGAAACCCTTCGGAAAATTCCGAAAAGCCCTCGATTCTAGCGCGGCCCGCGAAGGCTGGCAACCTGCGGACGCGGTCATCCCGCCCAGGCCGGACGTTCAAACCCACATTAACAGGCACCTGGGCGCCCTGGCGCGCTGCCAAGCCGGAACTCCGGCGGCAGGCGCTGCGTGCGAGGCGGGTTACTTGACCCAGAGGCGGATCGCATCCCAGGCCCGGCCCAGGACACCCGCCTGCTCGACAGGCTCCAACGCCAGCAGCGGCACCTCGGTTACCGGCTGGTCCGCCAGGGATATCTTCAGCCGGCCCACCACTTGGTTCTTCGTGAAGGGCGCGACCAACGGGTCCGGACGCACCACCTCGGTCTTGACCTTGTTCGCCGATCCTGACGGCACGGCCACGACGATCGGCTCAGGACGGCCGAGCTTGAGCGTGTTTTCCTTGCCCTTCCAGACCGCCGGCGTGGCGACGGGTTGGCCGCCATCGAACAACTTGACGGCGTCATAGGCCGTGTAGCCCCAGTTCACCAGCTTCTGCGACTCGTTGGCACGAGCGTTCTCGCTGTTCGTGCCCAGCACGATGGACAGCAGCCGCCGGCCGCCCGCCAGGTTGGGGAAGTCACGCTTGGCCGTGACGATCATGCAATAGCCGGCGGCTTCGGTATGGCCGGTCTTCAGGCCGTCCACCGACGGGTCGCGGAACAGCAGCAGATTCCGGTTGGTGTCGTTGGAGGCTGGCGTGCCCGGGTAACGGTACTTCTTGATCGAGTAGTAGTGCAGGTACTCCGGGAAGTCCTTCATCAGCCGCGTCGCCAGGATGCTCAGATCGCGCGCGGTGGTGGTGTGGCCGGGCGCCGTCAGGCCTTCAGGGTTGCGGTAGCCGGTGTTCTTCATGCCCAGGGCCTTGGCCTGCTCGTTCATGAGGCGAACGAAGTTCTCGGCCGAGCCGCCCACGCCCTCGGCGAGCGCCATGGTGGCATCGTTGCCCGACTGGACAATCATGCCCTTGATCAGGTCGTCCACCGGCACCTGCATCTTGGGATCGATGAACATGCGTGAGCCGGGCATCTTCCAGGCGCGCGTACTCACAGGCAGCGTCTGGGTCAGGCTGATCTTCTTGGCCTTCAGCGCGTCGAAGACCAGGTAGGCCGTCATCAGCTTGGTGAGCGAGGCCGGCTCGACCGGCGAATCGATGTCCTTCTCGGCCAGGATCTGGTTGGCCGTCACGTCCAGCAGCAGATAGCTTTTGGCAGCGATTTCGGGCGGGATGGGAGCCTGGGCACCGGCCAGCGTGCTCACCGTGGCGGCCACGACGAGAACCAGCGATCGAAGAAAACGGATCATGCGTTGGAAATGGGAAGCGTCCGAAGACGAAGGAAACGAAGGGCGCGAAGGTGTGGGCGGTCGGTTCGGCGGGCCATGTCGCCGCACCAGGGCGCATCACGGCCGTCGCCGACGATGGCCCTCGGCATGGAAACGGCCCGCCCGTCTTCATGACACGGTGCAGGCCGATTGGTTCACATCTCAGTCTGCAGACGACAGATGCCGCACCACCAGCGACTTCAGCAGCGGCAATTGTCCGTGAAAGAAATGCCCGCCCCCGGGCACCACGGTGATCGGCAGCGCCTGC
Organism: Pseudacidovorax intermedius; assembly: GCF_003350475.1. Lineage (GTDB taxonomy): Bacteria > Pseudomonadota > Gammaproteobacteria > Burkholderiales > Burkholderiaceae_C > Xenophilus > Xenophilus intermedius. The sequence continues at coordinate 1,236,725 of NZ_QQAV01000001.1, read as the reverse complement.
GGGCGCGCCCAGTCCATGACCGCAGCGAGCGGCACGGTGTCGTCATGCTCGCCGTGCACGACCAGCGTGCGCTCATGCAGCGCCGCCGGCAGGGTCGCGACCTCGAAGCGAGACGCGGCCGTGCCCACGAGGACCAGTCGGCGGATGTCGCGCTCGCCGTCGAGCCGGGCCGTGGCCTGGCTGGCCACGAAGGCCCCGAAGGAGAAGCCGGCGATCGCAAGCGGCCCTTGCGGCGCCAGTTCCCCCACGACCTGCAGGAAGTCGTCGGTTTCGCCCCGCCCCTCGTCGTGCACGCCGGCACTGCCACCCACGCCGCGGAAGTTGAAGCGGATGGCCGTGTGGCCGCAGGCCACGAAGGCGCGGGCCAGGGTCTGGACCACCTTGTTGTCCATCGTCCCGCCGAAGAGCGGATGGGGGTGGGCGATCACGGCGACACCGGCGTCCGGGACACCCTCGGCACCGCGGTCGCGCAGCACCTCGATGGCGCCGGCGACACCGGCAAGACTCAGTCGTTCGGTCTGTGCGTTCATGTGAGCAATCGGGCCCGGCCGGCAGACGTGCGAGCCCGGGCAGCAAGAGGAACAGGCGGCCGATGCAGGGCCGGTTCAGCGCCCCACGTCGGGCGGAAGCACTAGGCGCTCCACCACCTCGCCGCGCTTGAGGTGGGAGTCGACGATCTCGTCGATGTCGGCCTTGTCCACGAAGCTGTACCAAGTGCCTTCGGGATAGACCACCGCCACCGGGCCGCCCGCACAACGGTCGAGGCACCCCGCCTTGTTGACGCGGACCTTGCCCGGCCCGGCCAGGCCCTCCTTCTTGACGCGGGACTTGCAGTGGTCGAAGGCCGACTGCGCGTCGTGCAGGGCGCAGGAGTCTTCGCCAGCCTTGCGCTCGTTCAGACAGAAGAAGATGTGGCGGGCGTAGTACTGCGGCATGGTCGGGCGATTCTAGGAGCGGCCTCGCCGGCTCAGGGCGTGGAGCGAATAGCCCATGGCAGCAAAAGGCCAGAGCCAGCCCAGCCATTGCGCGAGGCCATGAAAGCGGATGAATCGGCCCTGCTCCCAGGTGGCCAGCGTCTGCGCGAAGTAGGCACTTTCGGGCGCCTGGTTGAGCAGGCCCAGATGCAGGCCCAGCGCGAGCAGCATCAGCCCCATGGTCAGGCGCCGGCGCGTAGCGACCAGTCCCCCGGCCAGCAGAAGGGCGAGGCCGATGCCCACCTGGACAGGCAGGCTCAGCCAGGCCCAGGCATGCTCCGGCCCATAGCTCAGCGCAGCGGAGAGCGCGCTGGCACCCACGCCCGCCACCGCGACGATGGCGAGCATCAGCAACCGGGCCGGACGCGAACGCGTGATGGAAAACGCCAACAGGCAGGGCACGAGCAGCCCCAGCATGGCGCACAGCATCTCCGCCGCAGGCACCAGCGGTTCGAGCTCGAATTCGCGCATGGGCAGCCAGTCGAGGAAGGGCGTGTCCACCAGCCAGTCGGCCACGGCCGCCTCCAGCCGCTCGAACACCTGCCCCAGCCCGAAGGGCACTGCAGCCGGAAAGAGCAAGGCGGCGGGCCACAGCGCCAGCAGCACCAGCGCCCCCCGGGCTTCGTCGATGAACCAGGCTTCGCGCAATCGGCTCCACCGCTCCAGCAGGCCGAGCCTGACCAGCGCCGCAGCGATCAGCGCGCCAAGCAGCGCGCCCACGGCGTTCAAGCTCAGGTCCACGTTGGAGGGAATGCGCGAAGGCAGGTAGCTCTGCAGCGTCTCCATGACCAGCGACAGCAGCAGTCCGGCCACGAAGGCGCGGCCGGTGGCCGTCCAGCCGCCGGTGGCCACGCCACCGCGCAGCACAGCCGTGGCCACGAGAAAGCCGAAGGGCACGTAACCCGCGACGTTGATGCCGAGGTCGAAGCCGGTCCAGTACTTCGGCCAGGGCGCGCTCAGGAAGGCCCAGGGCGCGATGCCCTGGTCACGCCACTGGTCGAAGGGATAGAGGCTCGCATAGACGATCAGCGCCGCATAGGCCAACGCCAGCGGAAGTGCCGTCGTCTTGCGCGCTGCGGCCGTCACCGGGCCGGCCGCTCAGAAGGGCTTGACCACGGCCAGCACCACGATGGCCAGCAGCAGCAGCACCGGCAGTTCGTTGAACCAGCGGAACCAGCGGTGACCCAGGCGGTTGGTGTCGGCCTCGAAGCGGCGCAGCAGGCGCGCGCACACATGGTGGTAGCCGATGACCACCAGCACCAGCGCCAGCTTGGCATGCAGCCAACCGCCGCCGATGCCGTAGCCCAGCCAAAGCCAGGCCCCGAAACCCAGCGCCGGCACTGCCAGCAAGGTGGTGAAGCGCAGCAGCTTGCGCGCCATCAGCAGCAGGCGCGCGCGTTCGGCCACCGAGGAGGCGGGCACCATCGCCAGGTTGACGAAGATACGCGGCAGGTAGAACAGGCCCGCAAACCAACTGGCCACGAAGACGATGTGAAAGGACTTCACCCAGAGCATCGGCGCAGTGTACGGAGCCCCGGCTTGACGGGGCTGCGGACAAAAAAAAGCCCGGCGTCTTTACGCCGGGCTGGGAAGCCCTTTTGCTGTCACACATCAAGGCACCCGCTCAGGGAGGAAAAGCGGGGAGCGGCAAGCCGCTCAACCGGGAATCTAACAAGATTGCCGGCCTTCTTCAACATTTGATCAAGTTTTTTTACCATCTGGTTGAGCAGTAAGAAAAAGAGCCTCATCCTGAAGCTCCCTGCCCGCCCCGCCAGGACGGCGCAGGCCTGGGGCACAATTTTCGGATGACCTTCCACGCCCCCTACCCCGCCGGACGCCCGCGCCGTCTGCGCCGCGACGGCTTTTCCCGCAACCTGGTGCGTGAGAACGTGCTCACGGCGCACGACTTCATCTACCCCGTGTTCGTGCATGAGCAGACCGGACGCGCGCCGGTACCTTCGATGCCGGGCGTGGAGCGCGTCTCGATCGAGGAACTGCTGCGCGTCGGCGAGGAGGCCCTCGAACTGGGCGTGCCGGTGCTGGACCTGTTCGGCGTGCCCGATCCCACGGCCAAGACCGCCGACGGCGCCATCGCCTGGGACGAGAACGGCATCATCCCGCGCGCCATCCGCGCGCTGAAGTCGCGCTTCCCGGAACTGGGCGTGATGACGGACCAGGCGCTGGACCCCTACACCACCCACGGCCAGGACGGCCTGATCGACGACAGCGGCTACATCCTCAACGACGAAACCATTGAGGCCCTGATCAAGCAGTCGCTTGCGCATGCGGCCGCAGGCGTGGACATCCTCTCGCCCAGCGACATGATGGACGGCCGCATCGGTGCCATCCGCTCAGCGCTGGAGGCCAACGGCTTCATCCACACGCGCATCATGGCCTACAGCGCCAAGTACGCCAGCGCCTTCTACGGCCCCTTCCGCAGTGCCGTCGGCAGCGCCGGCAACCTGGGCAAGGGCAACAAGTACACCTACCAGATGGACCCGGCCAACACCGACGAGGCCCTGCGCGAGGTGGCCATGGACATCGCCGAGGGCGCCGACATGGTGATGGTCAAGCCCGGCATGCCCTACCTGGATGTCGTGCGCCGGGTCAAGGAGACCTTCCGTGTCCCCACCTTCGCCTACCAGGTCAGCGGCGAATACGCCATGCTCAAGGCCGCCGCCCAGAACGGTTGGCTGGACCACGACGCGGTGATGATGGAAAGCCTGCTGGCCTTCAAGCGCGCCGGTGCCGATGGCGTGCTGACCTATTTCGCCCTCGACGCCGCGCGGCTGCTGCGCGCGGCCTGAGGGCGTCGCGACAGCGCTGCAATGCGGGTCCTCGACATCAACAGCGTGCAGGCGCGCGAACTGCCGCCCTGTTCCGCGCACACGCTGCCCGAGCCGCCGGCGCCCGGTCATTTCTACTGGCTCTCGGTCACCCGGGCCGAGCTGCACGAGGGCCTGCCCCCCTTGCAGACCTGGCTGCAGGCCCTGACCGGCGTGCGGCTGGTCGACCTGCATGTGAGCGACCTGCTCAACGAGCACCTGCCTTCGCACTACGACGCGACGTCCGCCTACGACGTGCTGGTCCTGCGCCGGCTGGCCAGTGCCCCGCCGGGCGAAGCCACGCCCGTGACGGCAGCGCCAGCCCTGCGCAGCGGCCCGCCGGTGCTGCGCCACATCGACACGCGGCCCGTCGGCTTCGTCGTCTTCGAGCGCCTGCTGCTGACCGTGCATCCCGAGGACGGCAGCGTGCGCGACGCCGTGGCCGAACGCCTGATGACGGCCGACGCCCAGCCGCTGGACGTGCGGGCCGTCTCCAGCCGCCTGCCCGCCGGACCTGCCGACCTGATGCTGCGCGTCGCCAACCAGATCGTGGACGGCTACCTGGCCCTGCGCCGCGAACTCACGCGCCAGCTGGACCATTGGCAGGCCGAGCTGATCGATCCCAAGACGCGCTTCACCAACTGGGGCGCCTTGATGCAGGCGCGCCAGGGTCTTCACCACCTGGACGAAATCTGCGAGGACCAGCAGACGGCGGTGCAGGACTGGATCGACACGCTGGAGGCGCTCCCCGTGCCCGACGAGGCCGGCGCGCGCCGCGACCATGAACTGCTGCTCGTGCGCAGCCGCGACGTGCTGGAACACATCGAGCGCGTGGTGCGCCATGTGCGCCGGCTCGAGCAGAACGCCGAACTGGCGGTGCAGCTGCACTTCAACGTCCAGAGCCACCGCACCAACGACATCATGCGGGTGCTCACGGTGCTGACCGCCGTCTTCCTGCCCCTGAATTTGATCGCCGGCATCTTCGGGATGAACTTCGAGTTCATCCCGCTGGTGCATGCGGCAGACGGGTTCTGGGTGGCGCTGGTGGCGATGGTGCTGATTGCCGCAGCGCTGGTGGTCGTGTTCTGGCGCAAGCGCTACCTGGCGCGCACCACGCACTGAGCAAGGCAGCATCCCTCAACGCCGAAGGGCCGGACACGCTCATCGCGCAGCCGGCCCTTCGGTGGAAGCAGCCTGCCGCGGGGGCGGCAAGCCTGTCTTGGGAGGTCTTAGAACTTGCTGGCGCCGGTGCTGCGGGCGGCGGCGTCGACCGGGTTGGCCAGCGTCGAGACGACCTTGCTGTTGAAGCGCGAGCCGCTGCTCACGTTCTGGTCGGGGGCGTAAGCGGCGCGCACGGCTTCGGCCTGCACGGTGGCACGGGGTTGCGACACGGCCACGGTTTCGGCGCCGCGCGAGCCGCGCACCACGTTTTGGTTGGCGGCCTGGGCGGCGGCAACGGCCTGGGCCTGGACGTCGGTGCGGCTCAGGGCCGACACCGGCGCTTGCACGCCTTCGTAGGTTTCGGCCTGGGCGCCGGCAATGGCGGCGAAGGACAGTGCGGCGGCGGCGAGGATCTTCGATGCGTTCATGGTTCAACTCCTGACATTTGACGGAACGCGAACGAAGCTCCTGTTTTGGAAGCACTCACCCTTTGTGGTGCCTTGCTTTCGTCCGCCGGACCCGCAAATCGCTGAGCCCGTGGAACGAATTGTGTCGTTGCGACTCCGTAGAAACCCGGCCTGTCGAGAACCACGCTGTTCGCGTATTTGAAACAATGATGGCCACTTCTTCGAACCCACTTCCGCACGCGCCATGGACAGCCTCGACCTTCTCCGCACCTTCCGTGAAGTCGCCGTGCAAGGCAGTTTCTCCAAGGCGGCCAAGCGCATGGGTCTGTCCAAGGCCACGGCCAGCAAGTACGTGGCGGAACTGGAGTCACGATTCGGCGTGCGCCTGCTCAATCGTTCCACCCGCTCCGTCAGCCTGACCGACGCAGGCTCCTTGTTGCTGGAGCGCAGTCAGCCGGTGATGGAGATGGTGGAACTCACGCAGGTCGAACTGCAGGAGCGGGCCAACCAGCCGCGCGGCCGGCTGCGCATCGCCGCGCCAGTCGGCATGGCCAGCGGCGACCTGCCCAACCTGCTGGCGGAATTCATGGGCTACTACCCCGACGTCAACATCTCGCTGCAATTGAGCAACCACGTCGACCTGGCCGAGGAAGGCATCGACGTGGGGCTGCGCTTCGGGCCCATCGAGGACGAGAACCTCATCGTGCGCCGCCTCCTGTGCATGCAGATGGTGGTGTGCGCCTCGCCGGTGTACTGGCGCAAGCACGGCATGCCGCAACGGCCGGAGGACCTGGCCGGACACACGGCGCTCACTCTAGTGCGGCAGGGCATCGATCCAACCTGGCGCTTCGAAGAGCGGGGCCGCAAGATCGATGTGCCGGTCAAGAGCCGGATGGAAGCCTCCGAGGCCGGGCCGCTCATCCATGTGGCGATGCGCGGGCTGGGCGTGATCTATGTGCCCGCCCTGGTGGTGCAGCCGCATCTGGACCACGGCGAGCTGGTGCCCGTGCTGGGGGAGTTCAGCCGCAAGGACATGTGGCTGTCCGCGGCCTACCTGCAGCGGCGCCACAACAGTGCGGCGCTGCGGGCGCTGCTGGACTTCCTCGAATCGCGCATCGGCCCCAAGAGCAACTACGCCAAGCGGCAGGCGCAATGCCAGGCCCTGCAGAAAGAGGCCGAGGGCAAGGCCACCGACAAGACCGCCAGCCCGGCCGCCCCCGCCGCCTCGGCTACCGTCTGAAGGCGTCCGCCCGGAACGCGGCTGCGCGCGGACGGAAACGGCCTTGGACCGGGGCCGCTTCCGCGGTCGTCAGCCGACGTGCTTGGCGAAGAAGGCCAGCGTGCGCTCGCGCGCCAACTTGGCCGAGGGCGCGTCGTAAGAGCCGCGCTGGTCGCAGTTGAAGCCGTGGTTGGCCTCGTAGATGTGCACTTCCACCTCGGGATGCGCCTTCTTGAAGGCTTCCACGGTCTCCAGCGGAATCCAGTGGTCCTGCTTGCCGAAGTGGGCCATGACGGGCACCTTGGGCTGGCGGGCCGATTCCTCGGGGGTGGTCATGCCGCCGCCGTAGTAGGGCACGGCGGCCGACAGGCCCGCCAGCTCGCTGGCGCCGCGCCAGGTCAGCAGGCCACCCCAGCAGTAGCCCACCAGGCCGACCTTGCCGGCACGGCCGGCGTATTCGATGGCGGCCTGGATGTCCTGCAGGACGCCGGGTGCGGGCAGCGCCTCCACGGCCGTCTTGAGCTCGAAGCCGGCCTTCATGTCCTCATCCGCGTAGCCCAGCTCCACGCCCTGCTTGACGCGGTGGAAAGTGGCCGGCGCCACGGCCAGGTAGCCCTCGGCCGCGTAGCCGTCGGCCACCGAGCGGATGTGCGAGTTCACGCCGAAGATTTCCTGCACCACCACGACGGCGCCCTTCGGCGTGCCGGCGGGTTCGGCCACGTAGGCGGGGAAGGTGAAGCCATCCTTGGCAGTCAGGTCGATGAATTGGCCCATGGGGGTCAGCTCCTTTGGGTACAAACGGGGGGGGTTGGACACGTGCGGCCGGTCAGGCGTCAGGCCGCCGGCAGGTGCTGGCGGCGCACCGCCACCAGCGGCCGGGCGCGAGTTTCACCCGAATCCTCGAACCACGTCGTCAGAGAAGGAGTCGACCTTGGAATCCGGAGTGCTCTTGGTCACCGGCGCGAGCCGCGGCATCGGTGCCGCCGTCGCGCTCGAAGCAGGTCGCCGCGGCTGGGCGGTGGCGGTCAACTACGCCAGCCAGTCGCTGGCGGCCGACGAGGTGGTGCGCCGCATCCGCGAAGCGGGCGGCCGCGCCATGGCCGTGCGGGCCGACGTGGGCGACGAGGCCCAGATCGACGCCATGTTCCGCCAGGTCGACGCCAAGTTCGGCCGCCTGACGGGCCTGGTCAACAACGCCGGCGTGGTGGACGTGCAGACCCGCGTCGACGAGATGCAGGGGGCGCGGCTGGAACGGATGTTCCGCATCAATGTGACCGGCAGCTTCCTGTGCGCGCGCGAGGCGGTTCGGCGGATGAGCACGCGCCATGGCGGCAGCGGGGGCGCCATCGTCAACCTGAGCAGCGCCGCGGCCCGCCTGGGCTCGCCTGGTCTGTACGTGGACTACGCCGCCAGCAAGGCCGCCATCGACACCATGACGCTGGGCCTGGCGCGCGAGGTGGCGGCCGAAGGCATCCGCGTCAATGCCGTTCGGCCGGGGCTGATCGACACCGACATCCATGCCTCTGGCGGCCTGCCCGACCGGGCCTTCCAGCTCGCCGGCACCGTGCCGATGCAGCGCGTGGGCACGGCCGAGGAGATCGCGGCCGCCGTGCTGTGGCTGCTCTCGCCCGAGGCCAGCTACACCACCGGCGCGCTGCTGGACGTGACGGGCGGGCGCTGAGCGATGACCGGCATGGGCCACTCGATGGACCTGATCAAGCCGCTGATCACGCTGATGGCCATCGTGAATCCGCTGGCGATCGTGCCCTTCTTCATCCACTACACGCAGGGCTACAGCGACCGCATGCGCCAGCGCACCGCCCGCGTGGCGGCCTTCAGCGCCTTCGTGGTGATCGCGGTGAGCGCGCTGATCGGGCTGCAGCTGCTGTCCTTCTTCGGCATCTCCATCGCCAGCTTCCAGGTGGGTGGCGGCATGCTGCTGCTGATGAGCGCACTGAACATGCTCAACGCGCAGCCGGCCGAGGCCAAGACCAGCCAGGAGGAGATCCGCGCGACCGAGGTGAAGGCGTCGCTGGGCGCCTCCATCGCCGTGGTTCCGCTGACCATCCCGCTGCTGACCGGCCCGGCCACCATGTCGACCATGGTGATCTATGCCGAGAAGGTGCAGCACTGGTGGCAGATGCTGGTGCTGGTGGGCTACGGCGCCGTGATCGCCCTGGCCACGCTGCTGGCGCTGCTGATGGCCGAGCCCATCGCACGCGTGCTGGGCAAAACGGGCATCAACGTGATGACGCGGTTGATGGGCCTGATCCTGGCGGCGCTGGCCGTGGAGGTGATGGCCGACGGGCTGGGCAAGCTGTTTCCGGTGCTGGCCCGCGCCATGCCCTGATCAGCGGCGGCTGTTGACCCAGCGGACCATGTCCGCGATCACTTCGTCGCTGGCGGAAGCCAGGGCCTTGGCGCCGCCGGCCGCATCTGCCGTGGCGGCCGGACGCTGAACCACGAAGACGCGCTGGCCCAGCACCCGCTCGCCGGTGGGCGACAGCGACAGCAGCGTGGCGCGCACGCGCACCAGTCCGCTGCTCAACGTGGGCGAGGCGAAGTAATGGCTGAACTCGTCGAGCGAGATGCGCAGCACCTCGCTGCTGCGGCCTTCGCGCGCCAGGTTGCCGGCTTCGAGCGTGCCGAGCACAGTGCGCTGCTCGGCGAGGGCATCACGCAGCCGTTGGCGGAAGAGCTGCAGCGGCGGCTGCGTCCAGCGCGCCGTGGCGTAGGGCCGCAGCGCCTGCGCTTCCTCGTAGCCCAGCCGATAGTTGAGAGCCGTGCCTTCCAGGCGCGAAGCGGACGTGTCCAGGTCGGCCAGCGTGATCGGTGGCAGCGCGGCCGTGGCTGCGGATGCCGTTACGGCGGGAGCCAACGGGCCGGGGCCGAAGTCGTAGCTGATGCTGCGGTGGGGTTTGTCGGGCAGCGCGCTGCAGGCGGCCAAGGCCAGCGCCGCGGCAGCGAGCAGTGCCTGGCAGGCGACGCTCGCACGACGTGCGATCCCGCCGCCAGGGCCTTGTGGCTCGGAAGCGGAGCTGCGGCGTGGCGCGACAGGCACCTCGAACAGGGAACGAGGGTGAATCAGGCGGGACATGGAAACGCTCCTTCGCATCAGCGGCCGGCCGCCGCAGGCACCGGCGCCACGAAGCCGGGCTCGCCTGGGCCGGGCGCCGGCACGCCCGTGCCATAGATCAGCGATTGCGGACTGTCGGCAATGGTGTCGGCTACGCGGCCGAGGCGGCGAGCCGCCAGCGAGGTGTCGTCGGCCGCGCGATTCAGGCGCGGCAACGTGGTGGCATTGACCGACTCCAGCGTCTGCTGCAGCGCGGCCGTGCCGCTGCCCAGTCGGGCCAGCGCGCCGTCCTCGGCATTGAGGCGCTGCAGCGTGGCGTTGAGCGACTGCGCCGCCTGGCCGAAGTTCTGCGCGGTGCCGCGCACCGTCTGCGCCAGCGGCGGAATGGCGGCCAGGGCCGGGTCCACCCGCGTGCGCAAGGTCTGGTCGAGCGTGCGGGTGAGGTCGTTGGCATGGGCCGTGACCTGCGCGATGTTCTCCAGCGCCTGGGCGATGCGCTGCTGGTTCTGGTCGCTCAGCAGGGCGTTGGCGCGGCGCGTGGCCTCTTCCACCTGGTTCAGGATCGCCTCGCCGCGGCCCTGCAGCTGCGAGAACATGGACGGGCGCAGCGGGATCTGCGGCGGGTCGTCGTTGTTGGGCAGCAGCGGCTCCTGCGACTCGCCCTTGTCGTCCAGCGCCACGAAGGCCAGGCCGGTCACGCCCTGGTAGCTCAGGCTGGCGAAGGTGGACTTGGTGAGCGGCACCCGCTCATCGATGGCCAGCCTCACCCGCACGTTGCCGCGCTTCTCGGGGTCGAAGTCGATGCTGGCCACCTTGCCGACCATGATGCCGCGGTAGCGCACCGCCGCCTGCGGCTGCAGGCCGCTCACAGGGTCGCGGGTGCTCAGCTCATAGGTGTTGCGCACCGTGCTGTCGCGGGTGAACCAGAGCACCAACGCCACCAGCAGGGCCAGCATGCCGAAGACGAAGGCGCCAGCGGCCAGGGCATGGGACTTGTTTTCCATGGTGTTCCTCTTCCCGTTCAGGATGGCAGGGCGAGCGCGGCGCGGTGGCCGCGTCCGCCCAGGAAGTACTCGCGGATGAAGGGATGGTCCACCGCCATCACCTCGCGCGCGCTGCCCAGTGCGATCACGCGCTGGTCGGCCAGCACGGCGATGCGGGTGGACAGGTCGAACAGCGTGTCCAGGTCATGGGTGACCATCACCACCGTCAGGCCCAGTTCGCGGTGCAGGCCGCGCAGCAGCTCGCAGAAGCTGTCCGAGGCCGCCGGGTCCAGCCCGGCGGTGGGCTCGTCGAGCAGCAGCAGGGGCGGGTCCATGATGAGCGCCCGCGCCAGGGCCACGCGCTTGATCATGCCGCCCGAGAGGTTGGCCGGCATCTTGTGCGCATGCTCGGGGCCCAGGCCCACCATCTGGAGCTTGACCAGCGCCGCATCGCGGATCAGCTCGTCGGGCAGCAGCTTGAGTTCGCGCAGCGGAAAGGCGATGTTCTCCAGCACGCTGAAGGCCGAGAACAGCGCGCCGTGCTGGAACAGCATGCCCACGGCTGCAGCGCCGCGCGCACTCAGCTCGGCAGGCGGGGCGCCCAGCACGCGCACCGTGCCACGCGTGAGCGCCTGCAGACCCAGGATCTGCCGCAGCAGAACCGTCTTGCCGGTACCCGAGCCGCCCACCAGCGAGAGGATCTCGCCGCGCCGGATGTCCAGATCCAGGTCGCGGTGCACCACCTGCACCTGGCCGCGCCCGCGTGGGAATTCGGTCCACAGGCCGCGGATCTCGACCATGGTGCCGCGCTCATGCAGGCGGTGGATCATCGGAAGCCCACCCCGCGGAACAGCAGGGCGAAGAGCGCGTCGACCAGGATGACCATGGTGATCGCCGCCACCACCGAGGCGGTGGTGCGCCGGCCCAGGCTCTCGGTGTTGGGCTCCACCCGCAGGCCGTGGTGGCAGGCGATGAGGGCGATCATCACGCCGAACACCGCCGACTTGGCCAGCGCGATGTAAAGGTTGACGAAGGGCACCGCCCGCGGCAGCTGCTGCATGAAAAACACGGGCGCGATGTCCAGCGCCGACCAAGCCGCGAACATGCCGCCCGCCAGTGCCGAGAGCGAGGTCCACAGCGCCACCAGCGGCATCACCACGGCCAGGGCCAGCACCCGCGGCATGACCAGGCGGTAGCCGGGCGGGATGCCCATAACGCGCATGGCGTCCAGCTCCTCGGTCACGCGCATGACGCCGATCTGCGCCGTGATGGCCGAGCCGGAGCGGCCCGCCACCAGCACCGCCGCCAGCACCGGCCCCAGCTCGCGCAGGATCGACAGGCCCAGGATGTTCACCACGAAGGATTCCGCGCCGTAGTTGCGCAGCTGGTTCGACATCAGGTAGGCCAGCACCACGCCGATCAGCAGGCCGACGAGCGCGGTGATCGGCAGGGCCGTGGCGCCAATGCGGTAAAGATGGCCCGAGAAGTCGCGCCAGGGTCCGCGCTGCGGTGCGCGTGCCAGCCGCAGCAGGTCCAGCGCCAGCTGACCGACCAGCAACAGGGTCTGGCGGCCCAGGCGCAGCAGCGCCGGGCCCTGCGCCAGCAGCCGCGCCGGCCAGGTGGCCCAGCCCTGCGCGGCGGGCGGCGGCAGCGGCACCGTGTACTGCGCGACCTGGTCGAGCACGGCCTTCTGCGAATCGCTGAGCTGGAGCTGCGCCGGCCACTGGCGGCCCCAGTGGTTCCACAGCAGCTGGGCGCCGACATGGTCGAGCTGCTCGATGCCGCGCAGATCCCAGCCGCCACCCGTGCCGGCTGCCTCGTCAAGGCAACGCTCCAGCGCCAGCCACTGCTCGCGCGAGGAAAAGGCCAGCACTGTCCACCGCCCCGTAGGCGCCCACGGCCCATGCTCCTCGGCCTGGGCGCGGTCCACGCGCGGCCATGCGTCGTCGCTCGGAAGCTGGATGTGGGAGGAAAGCATTCGTTGGCGGTGTGCCCGACCGTGGACCGGCCGGCGGCGGGCAACCGGTGAATGCTACCCGCTGACCCGCCACTGACGCTTGACCGCACGGGGCGCGATCGGCAGTGGGGCCACTCCCACAAACACTGGCGGCGCGAGGGCCGGGCAGCTCGCCCCTGTCTACCGGCGCGGCCGGTCAGACCGGGGATTCAGCAGGCACTGCGTGCACCGAGAAGCCCTCCGCAAAGACCTCCCGCAGCCAGGCGACGAAAGCCGCGACGGCCCGCGGCACATGCGGGGCGTAAGGGCGGATGGCGAACAGCTGCTCCGCGAAGGCGCCCACCGGCTGCCAGGCCGGCAGCACCTCCACCAACTGGCCGCTGCGCAGTCCGGCCTGTGCGCTGAAGTCGGGCAGCAGCGCAATACCGAGACCTGCGGCAGCGGCGTCGCGCAAGGCCTCGCTGTTGTTGGCCGCGAAAGGCCCGGCCACCGGCACGGTGATCCGCTCGGTGTCCGCCTGCGCCGGTCGGGGCAGGAAATGCCAGGCGGGCTGGTCCTGGCGCGGGTAGTACAGACAGTCATGGCTGCCCAGGTCCGCCGGCACCGCCGGCTCCCCGCGCTGGCGCAGGTAGGCGCGGCTGGCCACCAGCAGGCTGCGGGTCTGGCACAGGGGCCAGGCCACGTGCGTGTCGGGCGGCGCGGCGCTGTGGCGGATGGCGAGGTCGAAGCCTTCCATGGCCAGGGCGCTCAGGCGGTCGGAGAGCTCCAGTTCGATGCGCACCTCGGGATGGGCGCGCAGGAAGTCGGCCAGCCGCGGCACCAGTTGCTGCCGGGCCAGCGCGACCGGCGCCGTAACCCGCAGACGGCCACGCGGCACGCCCGCCAAGTCGCGCACGCCGGCAAAGCTCTGGGCGATGGCGTCGAAGGCGGTGCGCGTTTCCTCCACCAGCCGCTGGCCGGCCTCGGTCAGGCGCACGCTGCGGGTGGTGCGCTGCACCAGCGGCACGCCAGCCTTGCGCTCCAGCTCGGCGATGCGCTGGCTCATGCCGGCCTTGCTCACGCCCAGGCGGCGGGCCGCGGCGGTGTAGCTGCCCTGCTCGGCCAGCACGGTCAGCCAGTGCACATGGGCCCAGAGGCCTTCGATCTTGGAATGATCCATCGCGCCATTGTTCGTCAGATTGAACAATCAGTTCAACCGTGGCGGCTAGGCGGCCGAGGGGGGCAGTCCTAGACTGCCAGCCATCCCACCCCTTCCACCGACGAAATTTCCGATGAAGAACAGCATTGCCGCCATCGACCACTACATCCACGGCCAGGTCGTGGCCAACGCCTCGGGCCGCACGCAAGACGTGTTCAACCCCGCCACGGGCGCCCTAACCGGCCGCACCGGCCTGGCGGACGTGGACCAGGTGAACGCCGCCGTGGCCGCCGCGCAGGCCGCCTTTCCGAAGTGGGCCGACACGCCGCCGATCCGCCGCGCGCGGGTGATGTTCAAGTTCCTGGAACTGCTGAACCAGCACCGCGACGAACTGGCCCACCTGATCACCGCCGAGCACGGCAAGGTGTTCACCGACGCGCAGGGCGAGGTCACGCGCGGCATCGACATCGTGGAATTCGCCTGCGGCATTCCGCAGCTGCTCAAGGGCGACTTCACCGAGCAGGTCTCCACCGGCATCGACAACTGGACCCTGCGCCAGCCCCTGGGCGTGGTGGCGGGCATCACGCCCTTCAACTTCCCGGTGATGGTGCCGATGTGGATGTTCCCGGTGGCCATCGCCGCGGGCAACACCTTCGTGCTCAAGCCCAGCCCGACCGACCCGAGCCCCTCGCTGCGCATCGCCGAGCTGCTGAAGGAAGCAGGCCTGCCCGACGGCGTGTTCAACGTGGTGCAGGGCGACAAAGTGGCCGTGGACGCGCTGCTGACGCACCCCGACGTCAAGGCCGTGAGCTTCGTCGGCTCCACGCCCATCGCCAACTACATCTACGAGACCGGTGCCCGCCACGGCAAGCGCGTGCAGGCCCTGGGCGGCGCCAAGAACCACATGGTGGTGATGCCCGACGCCGACATCGACCAGGCCGTGGACGCGCTGATCGGCGCCGGCTACGGCTCGGCTGGCGAGCGCTGCATGGCCATCAGCGTGGCGGTGCTGGTGGGCGACGTGGCCGACAAGCTGATCCCCAAGCTGGTCGAGCGCACGAGGACGCTCAAGGTGCTGGACGGCGAGAACCTCGACGCCGAGATGGGCCCCATCGTCACCAAGGCGGCGCACGAGCGCATCCGCGGCTACATCGACCTGGGCGAGCAGGAAGGCGCGAAGCTGCTGGTGGACGGCCGCGGCTTCGACGGCAAGCAGGCCGGCGAAGGCTGCGAAGGCGGCTTCTGGCTGGGCGGCACGCTCTTCGACCATGTCACGCCCGAGATGCGGATCTACAAGGAAGAGATCTTCGGCCCGGTGCTGGGCTGCGTGCGCGTGAAGGACCTGGCCGAGGCCGTCGACCTGATCAACGCCCACGAATTCGGCAACGGCGTGGCCTGCTTCACCCGCGACGGCAACGTGGCGCGCGAATTCGGCCGCCGCATCCAGGTGGGCATGGTCGGCATCAACGTGCCGATCCCGGTTCCCATGGCCTGGCAGGGCTTCGGCGGCTGGAAGCGCTCGCTCTTCGGCGACATGCATGCCTACGGCGAGGAAGGCGTGCGCTTCTACACCAAGCAGAAGTCGATCATGCAGCGCTGGCCGGAGAGCATCGGCAAGGGCGCCGAGTTTGTGATGCCCACGGCCAAGTAAGGCCCGCGGGAGGCGGTGCTACCATGGTGTTACCCGATTGAGATCGATTGGAGAACGCGATGGGCACCACCTCCTTGAAGCTGCCTGAGGACCTCAAGCAGACGATCCAGCAGTTTGCCGAGCAGGACCGGGTCTCGGCACATGCCTTCATGCTGCGGACCCTGCAGGACGAAGTCCGGCGGCGCCAGCAGCGCGCCGAGTTTGTGGCGGATGCGATGGCGGCGGCTGCGGAGATCGACGCCGGCGGACCGGTGTATGACGCCGAGGATGTTTTCGACTGGCTGCACGCCCGGATTCGTGCTCGCGGCACGGACGAAGTGGTTCCGGAGCCGGTGCCCGTTCGGGGTCGAGGCTCGAAGCCAAAGAAAAAGGCTGCATGAGTCGGCTCACGCTGAGCCCTCGGGCGCGCCAGGATTTGCAGCGGCTGGTGGACTTCCTGTTGTCGAACGATCCCGACGCCGCGGCCGACACCGTCACCGTGATCCGTCAGGCGTTGAGCGTTCTCACCCACCAGCCGCGCATCGGCCGACCGGTGCAGGGCCGGTTGCGCGAACTGGTCATACAGCGTGGCAATACGGGCTACATAGCGCTCTACCGCGTCAGCATCGATCTGGCGGAAGTCGAAGTCCTCGCCATCCGCCATCAACGCGAATCCGGCTACCACCCGGGCGATCTGTAGCGCCCCACTCACCCCCTTTTCGCCCCCCGCACAAGGCCCGCCAGAGGCCAAGGAGACAACCGTGAGCGACACCACCTTCGACTACATCGTCATCGGCGCCGGCACCGCTGGCGCGCTGATGGCCAACCGCCTGAGCGCCGACCGCGGCAAGCGCGTGCTGCTGCTGGAGGCCGGACGCAAGGACGACTACCACTGGATCCACATCCCGGTCGGCTACCTCTACTGCATCGGCAACCCCCGCACCGACTGGCTCTACCAGACCGAGCCCGACGCCGGCCTCAACGGCCGCGTGCTGCGCTACCCGCGCGGAAAGACGCTGGGTGGCTGCTCCAGCATCAACGGCATGATCTACATGCGCGGCCAGGCCCGCGACTACGACGGCTGGGCGCAGATCACCGGCGACGACGCCTGGCGCTGGGACAGCGTTCTGCCCGCCTTCAAGCGCCACGAGGACCACTACCTGGGCGACGCCGGCCAGCCCGGCGCGGATGACCCCGAATTCGCCCGCTTCCACGGCCACGGCGGCGAATGGCGGGTGGAGAAGCAGCGGCTGCGCTGGGACATCCTCGACGCCTTCGCGCAGGCCGCGCAGGAAGCCGGGATTCCGCACTCCACCGACTTCAACCGCGGCAGCAACGAAGGCGTGGGCTACTTCCAGGTCAACCAGAAGGCCGGCTGGCGCTGGAACACGGCCAAGGCCTTCCTGCGGCCGACCTGCTTCGGGCGGCCCAACTTCGAGCTGTGGACCGGCGCCCAGGTGGCCCGCCTTCTGATCGAGCCCACGCCCGAGGGCGGCCGGCGCTGCACCGGCGCACGGGTGTGGAATGGCCGCGAGATGGTGGAGGTGCGCGCCACGCGCGAGGTGATCCTGTGCGCCGGCGCCATCGGCTCGCCGCAGATCCTGCTGCTGTCGGGCATCGGCCCGGCCGAGCTGCTGCACGCGCAGGGCATCGAGGTGCAGGCGGACCTGCCCGGCGTGGGCGCCAACCTGCAGGACCACCTGCAGATCCGCGCCGTGTTCAAGATCGACGGCGCGCCGACGCTGAACGTGCTGGCCTCCAGCCTCGTGGGCAAGGCGCGCATCGGCCTGGAATACGTGCTGCGCCGCAGCGGCCCCATGAGCATGGCGCCCTCTCAGCTGGGTGCCTTCACCCGCAGCACGCCCGACCGGCCCTGGCCCAACATCCAGTACCACGTGCAGCCGCTGTCGCTGGACGCCTTCGGCGATCCGCTGCACAGCTTCCCGGCCTTCACGGCCAGCGTGTGCAACCTCAACCCGACCAGCCGCGGCACGGTGCGGCTGAAGACGCCGCGCTTCGAGGATGCGCCGGCCATCGCGCCCAACTACCTCTCCACCGACGAGGACCGCCAGGTGGCGGCCGACTCGCTGCGCGTGACGCGCCGCATCGCCGCACAGCCGGCGCTGGCCCGCTACCAGCCGCAGGAATGGAAGCCGGGCCCGCAGTACGAGAGCGACGAGGACCTGGCCCGCCTGGCGGGCGACATCGCGACGACCATCTTCCACCCGGTGGGCACCGCGCGCATGGGCGCGGACGGCGACATGCAGGCCGTGCTGGATTCACGGCTGCGCGTGCGCGACGGCCGGGGCGGCCTCATTGCTGGGTTGCGCGTGGTGGATGCGAGCGCGATGCCCACCATCACCAGCGGCAACACCAACAGCCCGACGCTGATGATTGCCGAGAAGGCCGCGGGCTGGGTGCGGGAAGCGGCGCAGGGCTGAACGCGGCACCCGGCTCAGGCCGCCCGCGCCGCGGCCTCGCCCGCAAGATGCCCGCGGGTGAAGGCCTCCTCGAAGATCGAGTAGCCGGACCAGTCCGCATGCGCGAAGTGCAGCCGGCCGGCTTGCACTTCGCCGCCGGGCGCAGTCCGCGCCAGCCGCGCCCGCAGGCCCGGCGCGGGCACCGCCATGGCATGCCCGTAGCGCGTGATCGCCAACCGCGTCGCACGCTCCGCCAGGTCGGGATGGGGCACCGACAGCTCGGCGAGCATTTCGTCGCGCCAGGCCTCCCATGGGCGCTCGGCCAGCAGGCGGCGGCCATCGCCGCCGTCGAATTCACTCGGCCCTAAAGGGCGGTACCAGCTCAGCACCGTGGGCGCGGGCGTCGGGTCCAGCCGCTGATGTCCCGCATCCACGTAGCCCAGGCCGCGTGTGCCGTATACCACGTTGTCCCAGCTGGGCGCCGCGCCCGGCCGGTCCCGCAGCGGTGACGACAGGTGCAGGTTGGCCACCAGCCAGGGCGAATAGGTCAGGCCGGCCGCGAGCTCCGACAGGAAGGCCGACGGCGACACCACCACGCGCGCCGCGACGAAGACCGGCAGCGCGACGATGCACTGCGTGGCCTGCCAGCGCACGCGCTGCTGGGCCGCCGCGTCCCAGGCATCGACCGCCACGCCGCTGCGCGTCTGCTCGATGCGCAGCACCACCTGCCTGGTCTGCAGGCGCCCTGCCAGCGGCGCGGCCAGGCGGCGGGTGAGCCAAGCATTGCCCTCGGGCCAGGTCAGCACGGCCTCGCGCTCGGCATCGAGACCATCGCCCGGCGCATGGAAGCCGTGGCGGCTGGCGAAGTAGTGCAGCCCCGCCCAGGCCGAAACCTGCGCCAGACCCGCGCCGTAGTCATCGCGGCAGCAGTAGCCGAGGTACCAGCGCAGTTGCGGGTCATCCAAGCCCTCGGCCTCGAGCCAGGCGCCGAAGCTCAGCCGGTCCAGATCGACCAGCGGCGCCGAAGGGGCGGCCCGCAACGTGGGGATGGCGAAATGCGCCGCGCGGCGCAGCGCCTCGACCTTCTGCGCGAAGCGGCGGTATTGCGCGAGCGTGTCCGCGCCTACCCCGGTCAACGGCAGCAGCCCGTCCTGCCACTCGCCCTGGAAGAAGAGCCGCTCCTGCGGGCTGTGGCACAGGTACCGCTCGTCGTAGACCCACCGGCCGGCCTCGCGGCGGCGCAGGCCCAGTTCTTCCAGCAGGTCCTGCACCTCGCGCGCATCGTCGCCGGGCACCGGCAGGTAGTGCGCGCCCAGAGGACACGCCAGGCCGCCGAGCTGGCCGCCACGGGCATTGCCGCCGGCTTCGTCCTCCAGCTCGAGCAGGGCGAAGTCATCGATGCGGGCCTGCCGCAGCGCGCGTGCCGCCGCCAGCCCGGCGACGCCGCCGCCCGCGATCAGCACGCGGGTGCGCCGCTCCTTTGCCACGGGCTGCGACGCCCAACGGCCCTCACGCAGCGCATGGCCGCGCGCCATGTCGATGCCGGCGAAGCCGCCTTCCAGCGCAGGCGACGCGCGGCCGCAGCCCGCCAGCCACGCCGGCAGCCCGACCGTCGTCGCGCCTGCCGCGGCGACACCGACGAAGCGACGGCGTCCGCCGTTCAATGGCCGCTGACCTTGCCCCATTCCTGCTCATAGGTATGCACCAGCACCTGGTTCGACAGCCGGTTGACCTCGGCCGGCACGCGCGCCATGTCGCGCGGAAAGTCGAACAGCAGCGGCAGCGTTTCCGGCGACAGGAAGCGCAGGCCCTCGGGCAGCGCCGTCGGCATGCGCCAGGGTCGGCGACTGGCGATCACATAGCCCCATTCGCCGAAGCTGGGCACGTGCGCGTGGTACGGCGTGGCCGTGAGGCCGGCGGCCTCGATGGTCTGGACCACCGTCCAGAAGCTGCGCCGCGCCACCAGCGGCGAGGTGGTCTGCACCACCGCATAGCCGCTGGCCGACAGGCGCTGGCCCAGCAACGCATAGAAGCTCTGCGTGTAGAGCTTGCCGATGGCGAAGTTGGTGGGGTCGGGGAAGTCCACCACGATCACGTCGTAGAAGCCATCGTCGCCCGCCGGGGGCAGCTGCTGCAGCCACTGGAAGGCATCGGTATTGACGATGCGCAGCTTCGGTGAACGCAACGAATGGCCGTTGAGCACCGCCAACTGTGCGTGGTCGCGGAAGAGCGCGGTCATGTTCGGATCGAGCTCCACCAGCGTGACCTGTTCGACCGAGGGGTACTTGAGGATCTCGCGCACCGCCATGCCGTCGCCGCCACCCAGCACCGCCACCCGGCGCGGCGCGCCCTGGGCCGCCATGGCCGGATGCACCAGCGCCTCGTGGTAGCGGTATTCGTCGCGCTCGGCGAACTGCAGGTTGCCGTTGAGGAAGAGCCGGTGGCCCGCATTGCCGCGCGTGACCGCGATGCGCTGGTAGGGCGAACTGGCGGCGAAGACGATGCGCTCCTGGTAGAGCTTGTCTTCCGCCAGGCTGCTGATGCGCTCCGCCCCCACGAAGGCGCCCGCCAGCGCGGCCAGCGTCAGCACGCAGGCCATCGCATGCGCGCCGAAGCGCCGCAGCTCGTGCCGGAACAGCCACAGCGCCCACAGCCCCACGGCCCCGTTCATCAGTCCGAACAGCAGCCCCGTGCGCACCATGCCCAGCTGCGGCACCAGCACCAGCGGAAAGGCCACGGACACGGCCAGCGCACCGAGGTAATCGAAGGTGAGCACCTGCGAGACCAGGTCCTTCAGCTGGATGTCGCGCCGCAGGATGCGCATGACCAGCGGGATCTCCAGCCCCACCAGCGTGCCCACCACCAACACGCCGCCGTACAGCAGCAGGCGGAAGGCGCCCGGCACATAGGCATTGGCCAGGAAGAGCATCGCCGGCAGGCAGCCGCCGACCAGCGCCACCAGCAACTCGATGCGCAGGAAGTGCGCGGGCAGCTGCCGCTCGAAGTAGCGAGACAGCCAGGAGCCCACGCCCATCGCGAACAGGTAGGCGCCGATCACGGTGGAGAACTGCAGCACCGAGTCGCCCAGCACGTAGGAGCTGAGCGCCGCCGCGCTGAGCTCGTACACCAGCCCACAGGCGGCCACGACGAAGACGCTGGCCAGCAGCGACACCGCCACCGGCGACGGCGCGCGCGCCTCCGCCATCACGGCCGGCTTCCTTCATCGATCAAGGCAGCAAGGCTTGATGCGGCCGCCGCCGGGCCGCCCCAAGGCGGCCGCACCTCCCCCTCGGGGGGTGGCGTTACACGTCGCGGAGCGACGTGAAAAGCCGGGGGGCTCAATGGATTGCTGCCGCCACGATGATCGAGATGCCCAGGCACATCGCCGCAACCACGAGCGCCAGCGCCCGGTTCTGCTTCTCGACGATCTCTGCCCACAGGTCGTAGGGCGTGATCTTGTCGATGATGATGAAGGCCACCCAGAACACGATGATGCCGATCAGCGCATACAGCAGGGTGCCCGCGATGGACACGGGGTGGAGCCATTCGAATTTCGCCATGTGTCTCTCCGCGAAGGGATGAAGAAGGGAAAGGCGCCACCTACTTGTGGCCGCCGCCGCTGGAATAGCCGCCGTAGGAGCCGCCCGTGCTGCGCCAGCTGCTGCCCGACGAGCCCGAGCCGCCGCTGCAGGTCGACAGGATCAAGAGCAGGATGATCACCACCACCACGATCAGGATGATCGTCCCGCAGCCGAGGCCCGAGGCCGCGCTCAGCGGGGCCGCATCGGCCCGCTTGAACTGGTCCTTGCGCGCATCGAGCTTGAAGGCCTGGGCCACGGCCGCGCCGTCCAGCCGGTTGCCGAGCGACCAGGTCAGCTCCTTGTCGGCCCGCTCCAGCGACAGCACCGCGCCCTTTGGGCCGGCGTAGTCGCGGTTGCTGGTGCGCTGGCCGCGCTCGACGCGCCAGTAGAACTCGCCGGCCACGTAGGTGGTCTCGGCGTCGTAGCTGTACTGCTGGCGGTAGGTGGTGCCCAGGTAGCGCGCGCTGGCGCCGCCGCCCGACACCACCGGCGCGCCAGTGGTCGGCCGCACCAGGCTCCAGCCGTCCTCGGCGTCGACCAGGAAGCAGAAGCCCTTCTGCCGGTTGTAGAGCAGGTATTCGCTCCAGCCGAACTGCTCGTCCTCGCCGGGCGAGCGGCCCATGCGGTGCTGGAAGCCCACCACCTGCCAGTCGCTGCCCTCCAGCCGGCCCGTGCTGCCCAGCGCGATCAGCGGCTTCACCGGCTCGTCCTGCACCGCGTACTTCAGCTCGGCGCCGATGCCGGCGCTCAGGTCGATCAGGCTCTTGCAGCTGCCGCAGGTGACGCTCTTGCTGCTCTCCAACTGCGCCGTCACCGGCGCGCCGCAGTTCGGGCAGTTGAAGGCGCGGCCTTGCTCTTCCTTACCGGATTCGCTGCGCAGGCCGGTGAGCTGCAGGTCGGCCAATGCCACCTGTCGTCCCAGCCAGGCCGTGGGCGGCTGGCTGCCGTACTCCAGACTGAGCACAAGGCCCTTGTCGTTGCGCAACTCGACCACGCGGAATGGCTGGCCCATCTCGGGCAGCCGCGGCAATTCGCCCTGGGCCGAGAGCAGCGCCGCCTCTTCGTTGGAGGCCACGGTGTACGACTGACCGTTGAGGGCCGTCGTCATGCCCACGCGCAGGGCGTCGGCGGGCGGCGCCTCCTGCGTCAGCGCATAGGGCAACGAGAAGACATAGCTGCCGTTGTCCTCGCTCAGCGTGCCCTGGCGCTCGCCGTCGAGCTGGGCGATCCATTCGGTCCAGCGGCCGCCGGCATAGGCGTACTGCAGCCGGCCGACCAGGGTGAAGGGCTGGTCCTGCAGGCGGCCGGCGGCAAAGAGCTGCAGCGGACTGAAGTCCTCGAACAGCTCGGCCATCTTGCCCACGCGCGCCAGCTGCTCGCCCCGGCGGACGACCGTGCTCTGGCAGTAGGGGCAGACGGCATAGACCGACTGCGCCGACCGGAACTCTACGGGCGCGCCGCAGCCCGGACAGGGTGCGCGGTAGTGGCGCTGGGTGCCGCCGGCCTCAGCCATGGCGGGAGCGTGCGGCGCGAATCACGTCAGCTTTTTCAGCAGTTCGGTCTTCTTGGCGTCGAACTCTTCCTGGGTCAGGATGCCCTTGGTCTTGAGTTCGGCCAGCTTCTCGAGGGTGGACATCACCTCGGCGGGGCTGACGGTCGGCGCCGCAGCCGCCGCGGCAGCAGGCGCCTGGGCCGGCTGCTGCAGGCCCTGCGCCAGCGTGTTGGCCATCACCTGCCCCAGCGCGACACCCGCGCCCAGCCCCATGGCATCGCCGGCCACGCCACCGCCGTGGCCGCTGTTCTCGGCGAAGACCGGGATGGCCTGGCCCGCCTGGTACTGCATGAACTTGCCCATGTCGTTGCCGACCATGCCCATGCCGATCTTCTGGTCGAGGACCTTCTGAAGCTCCTCGGGCAGCGACAGGTTCTGCAGCGTCATCACGTCCAGGCGCAGGCCGATCTTCGCGAACTCGGGGGCGAGCTGCGCGGCCAGCGCCTGCGCAAACTGGTTCTGGTTGGCCGCCAGGTCCAGGAAGGGCACGCCGCTCGCGGCAATGGCATTGCTGATGTTCTGCAGCACCAGCCCGCGCAGTTGGCCGTCGAGGTCGGCCACCGTGTAGCGCTCGCGCGTGCCCGAGATTTCGGTGTGGAAGAGCTTGGGGTCGGCCACCCGGTAGCTGTAGTTGCCGAAGGCCCGCAGCCGCACCGCGCCGAAGTCCTTGTCGCGGATGGTGATGGGCTGGGGCGTGCCCCACTTCTGGTCCACCTGCTGGCGGGTGCTGAAGAAGTAGACGTCACTCTTGAAGGGCGACTCGAAGAGCTTGTCCCAGTTCTTCAGATAGGTCAGCACCGGCAGCGTCTGGGTTGTGAGCTTGTACATCCCCGGACCGAAGACGTCCGCCACCGTGCCCTCGTTGACGAAGACCGCCATCTGCGACTCGCGCACCGTGAGCGAGGCGCCGTTCTGGATCTCCATGCCTGCCATCGGGAAGCGCCAGGCGAGCGTGCCGTCGCCCTCTTCCGTCCATTGGATGACGTCGATGAACTGCTTCTTGATGAAATCCATCAGGGCCATGCGTTGCTCCGTGCTCGCAAAATGAGGAGCCGCAAATGTTGCCACAGCCCGCGCGGACGCCGGCCGTGGCCGCCCTGGCCATGCAGCCTATGGCAGCCGGGACAGCGACAGGGGCAGGCCTACAATCGGCGCCCTTTTCCAGTGAGCCAGGCAGCGGCGGCGCCTCGACAGCCCGCCGTTTGCGTCGAGGAGCAGCGTCCCCATGTCCGAGTCCAAACCCCTGAGCGCCGAAGACAAACGCGCGGAACTTCGCCGCGCCGCACTCGAGTACCACGAGTTTCCGGTGCCGGGCAAGCTGGCGATCAGCGCCACCAAGCAGATGACGAACCAGCGCGACCTGTCGCTGGCCTACTCGCCCGGCGTGGCTGCGCCCTGCGAGGAGATCGTCAAGGACCCGGCCGCCGCCTTCCGCTACACCTCGCGCGGCAACCTGGTGGCCGTGATCTCCAACGGCACCGCCGTGCTGGGCCTCGGCGACATCGGCCCGCTGGCCTCCAAGCCGGTGATGGAAGGCAAGGCCGTCCTGTTCAAGAAGTTCGCGGGCGTGGACGTCTTCGACATCGAGATCGACGAGAAGGACCCGGCCAAGCTGGTCGAGGTGATCGCCGCGCTGGAGCCCACCTTCGGCGCCATCAACCTCGAGGACATCAAGGCCCCCGACTGCTTCTACGTCGAGCGCGAGCTACGCAAGCGCATGAAGATTCCGGTCTTCCACGACGACCAGCACGGCACCGCCATCACCGTGGCCGCCGCCATGCTCAACGGCCTGAAGGTGGCCGGCAAGGACATCGGGCAGGTCAAGCTGGTGGCCTCGGGCGCCGGTGCCGCCGCCCTGGCCTGCCTGAACCTGCTGCTCAAGGTGGGCCTCAAACGCGAGAACGTGTTCGTCACCGACCTGGCCGGCGTGGTCTACGAAGGCCGCACCGAACTGATGGACGAGGACAAGGCCCGGTTCGCGCAGAAAACCGAGGCCCGCACGCTGGGCGAGGTGATGGAAGGCGCCGACGTCTTCCTGGGCCTGTCGGCCGGCAACGTGCTCAAGCCCGAGATGGTCGCCAAGATGGCGGCCCGGCCGGTGATCTTCGCGCTGGCCAACCCCAACCCGGAGATCCTGCCGGAGCTGGCCCACTCGGTGCGCGGCGACATCATCATGGCCACGGGCCGTACCGATTACCCGAACCAGGTCAACAACGTCCTGTGCTTCCCGTACATCTTCCGCGGAGCCCTGGACTGCGGCGCGACCACCATCACCGACGAGATGGAGATCGCCGCGGTGCGCGCCATCGCCGATCTGGCGCAGGCCGAGCAGAGCGAGCGCGTGGCCGCCGCCTATGTGGGCGAGAAGCTGAGCTTCGGCCCCGAATACCTGATCCCCAAGCCCTTCGACCCGCGCCTGATGATGAAGATCGCGCCGGCCGTGGCCAAGGCAGCGGAAGAAAGCGGCGTGGCCGCCCGTCCCATCAAGGACCTGGACGCCTACCGCGACAAGTTGCAGAGCTTCGTCTATGCCTCGGGCACGACGATGAAGCCGATCTTCGACGCCGCCAAGCGCGCGGCCAAGAAGCGCGTGGCCTATGCCGAAGGGGAAGAAGAGCGCGTGCTGCGCGCCGCCCAGATCGTGGTGGACGAAGGCATCGCACGCCCCACGCTCATCGGCCGCCCGGCCATCATCGCCCAGCGCATCGAGAAGTTCGGTCTTCGCCTGAAGGAAGGCCAGGACTACGACGTCGTCAACGTCGAGTGGGACGAGCGCTACCGCGACTTCTGGCAGACCTACCACCGCATGACCGAGCGCAAGGGCGTGACGGTGCAGGTCGCCAAGATCGAGATGCGCCGCCGCTTGGCGCTCATCGGCGCCATGCTGCTGCACAAGGGCCATGTGGACGGCATGATCTGCGGCACCTGGGGCACCACGCACGCCCACCTGCCCTACATCGACAACGTGATCGGCAAGCGCAGCGGCGCCTCGATCTATGCCTGCATGAACGCGCTGCTGCTGCCCGAGCGGCAGGTGTTCCTGGTCGACACGCACGTCAACTACGACCCCAGCGCCGAGGAACTGGCCGAGATCACCATCATGGCCGCCGAGGAAATGATGCGCTTCGGCCTCAAGCCCAAGGCCGCCCTGCTGTCGCACTCCAACTTCGGCACCAGCGCCCATCCCAGCGCGCTCAAGATGCGCCAGACGCTCGCCCTGCTGCGCGAGCAGGCGCCCTGGCTCGAAGTCGACGGCGAGATGCACGGTGACGTGGCCCTCGACGGCCGCCAGCGCATGAGCGTGATGCCTCACAGCGCGCTCGCTGGCGACGCGAACCTGCTCGTCTTCCCCAACATCGACGCCGCCAACATCTCCTACAACCTGCTCAAGACGGCCGCCGGCGGCAACATCGCCATCGGCCCGGTGCTGCTGGGCGCGGCCAAGCCGGTGCACATCCTCACCGCCAGCGCCACGGTGCGCCGTATCGTCAATATGACGGCCCTGACGGTGGCCGACGCCAACGCCGATCGCTGATCGCTGATCGCCCGGGCGGCAGGCGCGCAACGCGCCTAGCCCCGCACCATGCTGGTGCCGACTCTGCGGAGCGTCAACTTTTTGGCACGTCGCAGGGCATTCCCATTGCCCAATCCTTGGGCATTCGCTTGCTATTTAGGCAGCACTGGGGCACACTGGCGGGCTTGAATTTACGGGTTAACCCGTAAATCGCAGTCCCGTTCTTTAGCCTTCCGGTGCCTCATGGCGGTTTTCGCCTCGATTTCTTCCCCGGTTTCCAAGTTCACGCGCGTTGGCGTTCTTGCGGCAGCCTTGTGGGGAGGATTGGCGGGGATGCCCGCCGCATCCGCCCGGGAGACGACGGACCGGGGCACTTCGATCGCACTGGCGGAACTGCCTCCCCAGGGCCAGCAAACCTACCGAACCATCCTGCAAGGCGGCCCCTTCCCTCACGAGAAGGACGGCACAGTCTTCGGCAACCGCGAGCGACTCCTGCCTCGTGAACCGCGCGGCTACTACCGCGAGTACACAGTCAGGACGCCGGGCGCGAGCAACCGCGGCGCGCGCCGGATCGTGTGCGGGGGCCAGCAGCCCAGCCGACCCGATGGTTGCTGGTACACGGCCGACCACTACGCCAGTTTCAGAAAGATCGTGCCCTGATGCGCACGTCATGGATTGACGCACCAACGCGTCCGGAACAAGTCTTGACCATCATGGAAAGAACAGCGGAGATGAATGAGCAGCCTCTCAAGGGCGTGCGGCCGAACATCGTGCAGTCGATTCGCGCCTTTCGCGTGGCCGATCTGCAGCAGGCGGCGCAAGAAGCGGGCCACCACTTCCTCTATGCCAACCTGGCCGTTGCCCAGAGCAAGCAGGACGTGCTCGACCTGATCGCGCAGCAGTTCACCTTCCCGGCGCACTTCGGCAAGAACTTCGACGCCCTCTACGACTGCATGACCGACCCGCTGTACAAGTCGGGCCCGCAGCCGGGCTTCGTCGTGGTGCTGGAGCAGATCCCGGCGCATGCCAAATTCGACAAGGAAGCGCGCGAGCAACTGCTCGACATCTTCCGGGACGCCGCCGACTACTGGGGCGACCGGAAAGTGCCCTTCCGGTGCTTCTATTCTTTTCTGTAGCCCGTTCTGCACAAGCCGGCCAAGCAGAACGGGCCAGCGAGGCCCCGGTGACCACCACCGCCCCCGTCGATGGCATCGACCTGAGCGGCGAAGAGAAGATGCCCACCGACAAGCTGGTGGACGTCTCCCCGCAGGCGCTGCGCATGAGCAGCCCTTTCAACAGCAGCTACTGGCTGTCTGCCGCCTGAGCCTCCGGACCGGGCGCTGACGAACGAAGCCCGCCGAACGGCGGGCTTTTTCTTGGGCGCGACGCAAGCCTCGAGGACTACTGCGCCATGGCGCACCGAGGCGCCGGCCTTCTTTCAGGACACCGAAGGCAGCGCCTGCGCAAGCGCTACGTACTCGTCCACCGGCACCTCCTCGGCGCGGCGCTGCACGTCGAAGCGGCCCTCGAAGTGGCGCTCGTCCAGCCAGCGGCCCAGGGTATTGCGCAGCAGCTTGCGGCGCTGGCTGAAGGCCAGCTGCACGAGGCGCTCGAGCAGAGCTGGGTCCAACGCCGCCGGCGCCTCGCGCGGGACCATCCGCACCACCGCGCTGTCCACGCGGGGCGGCGGGTCGAAGCTTTCCGGTGGCACGAAGAGCACGTTCTCCATGGCGTAGCGCCACTGGAGCATCACCGACAGGCGGCCGTAGTCGGAGGTGGCAGGGTCGGCCACCATGCGGTCGATCACTTCCTTCTGCAGCATGAAATGCTGGTCGGCGATCCGATCTGCAAAGCGCAGCAGATGGAAGAGGATGGGCGTGGAAATGTTGTAGGGCAGGTTGCCCACCACCCGCAGCCGCTGGCCCGCCGTATCGGCCAAGACACCGAAATCGACCGTCAGAACATCCGCCTCGACGACGGTCAGCTGTGGATGGCTGCGCAGCCGTGCGGCCAGGTCGCGGTCCAGTTCGACCACCGTCAGGCGCCCGAGCCGCTCGACCAGGGGCTGTGTGAGCGCGGCCAGGCCCGGTCCGATCTCGACCATGGCGTCGCCGGGACGCGGCGCGATCTCGCGGACGATGCCGTCGATGATGGCATCGTCGGTCAGGAAATGCTGTCCGAAGCGCTTGCGCGGGGCGTGGGGTTTCATGCGGGCGGGGGGGCGCGGCGGCGATCACGCTCAGGAGGCCGGCGCCTCGCGCATTTCCACGTAGGCACGCTGGCGCACTTCCTGGGCCCAGGCCTCGTAGGCGTCTTCCATCTTGCGGTCGCGCAGCACATTGCGCGCCGCTTCGCGCAGTTCGGCGGGATTGAGCTTGGCCTCACGCCGGCCCTCCACCTGGATCAGGTGGATGCCGAACCGGGTGACGATGGGGTCGCTGATCTGGCCGGGCTGCAGGCGGCTCATGGCCTCTTCGAACTCCGGCACGAACTGGCCCGGCGTGGACCAGCCCAGTTCTCCGCCCTCGCGGGCGCTGACGGTGTCCTGCGAGTTCTCGCGGGCCAGCGCGGCGAAGTCGGCCGTGCCGGCCTGGATGCGCCGCTTGAAGTCAGCCATGAGTGAAACGATCTGCTCCGGCGTGCGGCGCGTGTCGGGGCGCATCAGGATATGGCGCACCTGCGTCTGCGTGACCACGGAATCCGGCGACGCGGCATTCTGCTTGGCCAGCACCTTCAGCACATGGAAGCCCGCGCCCGAGCGCACCGGTCCCACGATGCCGCCCACGGGCGTGGACTGCGTCGCCTCGACGAACAGCGGCGGATAACGGTCGGCCGCACGCAGCCCCAGCACGCCGCCGGTGCCCTTGGCATCGGGTGCGTCGGACAGCTGGGTCGCCAGCTGGGAGAAGTCCTCGCCAGCGCGGGCGCGACGGGCGATGTCCTCGGCCCGCTTCTGCGCCTCGGCGATCTGCGCCGCCGTCGCCTTTTCGGGCACCGTGACCAGCACTTGGGCGAGATTGATGTCGGGCGCGGCGCTGCTCGCGGCCGCGCGCTGCTCGCGCAGGAACTGGTCGATCTCGTCGTCGCTGACCTTCACGCGGCCTTCCAGCTCGCGCTCGCGCAGACGGGTGAGCAGCAACTGGTCGCGCAGGTTGTTGCGGAACTCGTCGCGCGAGATGCCCGCCTCGCTCACCCGGCGACGCAGCTCGGGCAGGCTGACCTGATTCTGCCGCGCGACCACTTCCTCTGCCTGGTCGATGGCCATGGCATCCACACGCACGCCCAGTTCCTTGGCCAGCTGCAACTGCGCACGCTCGGCGATGATCTGCTCGAGCACCTGGCGGTTGATCTGGTCGCGCGGGATCCGCTGCGCCTCCGGCCCGGCCTCGCGCAGGATGCGCTCGACCCGCTTCTGGACCTGGGTGTTGGTGATCGGCTCGGAATTGACCAGCGCCACGATGTATTCCGCGGCCCGCTGGCCCTGCGGCTGTGCCGCCGCAGAAACGGGCGGCGGCAACGTGGAGGTGGCAGGACCTTCACGCATGATGTCGGTGATGCCCCGACGCGGTGTGGCCGCCTGGGCACTGCGGCCTTGCTGGGCCGAGGCGCCCTGGCGTGTGGCGGCGCCACCCTGCTGGGCCTGCGCGGCCGGCGTGGCGGCCAGCAGGGCCGCGCACGACAGGGCGAAGACGGAAAGCTGGAATCTCATGGCGTTGGCCTCCTGGATCAAGCGCCACGCCCGGACAGGCGGGCGGGCTGGAGAAAGCCCCCGTCGCCGGCGAGGCGGGCGGGGTCTTGCTCACTCATAGTTGGTGAAACGGCTCGGCGCCAGCGTGGGCTCGCGCAGCGAACGGTAGCGCGGCACGTTGGTTTGAAGCGTGCGCATCGGGCTGGTTCCGAGGCTGGTGAAGCCCATGAACTCGATCTGGAACATGATGCGCTTGGTGGCCGTGGCCACCCCGGTGCTGACCTTCTCCAGCACGACGCGGCCGATGTAGCAGCAGCCGTCGTACTCGACGCCCATCACCGCATCGGTGACCACCTTGTCGCGCAGGCTGTAGTTGACGCGGCCGACGGCATACCAGCGCCCGCCGCCCAGCCCGCCGCCGGCCTTGGGCGAGCCCTTGTCGCCCCACAGGTCGTTCAGCGGCCATTGCCAGCCCAGGTCGATGGATTCGTAGCCCGAGTTGTTGACGGAGATGCGGTCGTCCTGGTAGCGGTACGAGGCACTGAGCGAGCGGTACGGGCCGGGCGTGTAGCGCGCGGTGATGGCGCGGCGCTCCGACTTGTCGATCTGCGGGTTGTACTGGACCGCGCCTTCGACACTCCATTGTGGATTGATGTTGATCTGCGCGCCCGTCACCACGTCGGATGCCCGGTCGGTGGAGGCGGTGCCGCCCGGCAGCGTCACCAGCTGGTCGGACAACCGCCGCCGCTGCGCAATGCCGAAACGGGCCCGTTCGAAGCCGGTGTCGGGGTCGATCAGCCGGGACGTCACGCCCAGGGTGACCGCCTTGGTGGCCGAGATGCGGTCATTGCCGGTGAATTCGTTCTCGGTGAAGAGCGACGCCAGGCTCAGGTCGCTCTTGGCGGTGTCGTAGACCGGCAGCGTGCTCTGGTCGCGATAGGGCGTGTTGACGAAGAAGGCGCGCGGCTCAAGCGTCTGCGTGTAGGCCTTGCCGAAGAGACTGGTCTCGCGCTCGAAGGTCATGCCCGTGTCGAGGCTGAAAGTCGGCACCGTGCGGTTGGCCGAGGTCGCGCCGTTGGACAGCGGGCCGTCGAAGCTGTAACTGGTACCCGACAGCGTGAGCTTGGGCGTGACGTAGTAGCCCGGCCGCACGAAGGGCCGCGACAGCTGCACCTGCGAGAACAGCCGGTCGGCGTTCGGCTGGCCCTGCTGGGTCGAATTGGCGCTGAAGCGCGTCAGCTCGTTGTTGAAGCTGAAGTCGAAGCCGTTCCAGTCGTACAGCGCGTAATTGGCCGTGAGCTGGGGCAGGCGGTCGTAGGCCGGCGTGATCGGCGCCTCGGTGTAGGTGAGCGTCTGCCACTTCTGGGCGAACAGGCGGCCGCTCCAGTCGCCCTTGCTCCAGTTGACCGTGCCGTCGGCCGACAGCTGACGCGAGGTCAGCGTGGGCGTGCGGGTGAAGTCGCGCCAGTAGTCGTCGTCGCTGACCCGGTCCACCGACAGATTGGCACTGAGCGTGTCCATGCCGAGGGTGCCGGCGTTGAAGTTCTGCCGGTGGCGCAGCCACAGGCCCCAGCGGTCGCGGTTGCGCAGCTGGTCGTCAGGCATGAGGTCGAAGCGCACCTCGCCGCTGTAGTCCTTCTCGAGGTAGCGGAACTCGTTCGCGATATTGATGCCCCGCTTGCTCATCACCGAGGGCGTGAAGGTGGCGTCGCGGTTGGGCGCAATGTTCCAGTAGTAGGGCAGCGTCAACTCCAGGCCGTTGACGCTGTCCATGCCGATGACCGGCGGCAGGATGCCGCTCTTGCGCTGGTCGTCCAGCGGAAAGCTCACGCTGGGCAGGGCCGGCGAACTCATGCCCATGAAGTGCAGTTGCACGTTCTCGGCGACGCCGACGCCCTCGGCGCTGTCGGTGCGGAGGTTCTCGGCACTCAGGAACCAGGCCGGCTTCCAGCCCGGCTGGTCGTCCTCGCGGCGGCAGGTGGTGTAGGTGGCCCGGCGCGCGATCGTGCGGTCGGAATCGACGAAATCGACGCGGTCCGCCGTGCCATGGGCGCCGTTGGTCAGCAGCTGATAGCGAACGCTGTCGAAGAAGCCCTCGAAGGTCTCCAGCTTGAGCTGCAGCCGCGGCCCCTCGTAGATGTTGCCGGCCTGGTTGACGCGCACCTCCCCCTCGGCGGTGGCCAGATCCTGCGGCTGGTCGTAGTTGAGACGGTCGGCGCGGATGACAGTGTCACCGCGACGCAGGGAGGCGTTGCCCTCCACGGTGGTCTCCAGGTCGGGACGGCCGGAGATGCGGTCGCCCTGGACGATGCTGGGACGCTGGCTGCGCTCTGTCGGAAGGATGTTCTCGGTGAGCTGGGGGCTGCGGCGCAGCACCAAGGGCGGCTCGTCGGGCAAGGCGGGCGCGGACTGCGCCCAGGCGCCCTGGACGGCCGCAAGCGCCAGCGTCAGCAGCGCAAGGGGCAGCGGCGGCAGGCGTCGGTGCCCGGGGGCGCGGCTGTGGTCTGGCATGGATGCGTGTGGCAAGCGTCTCGGCGCTGGAGGCGGCCGGTCCTGCGCCCGGCACGCGCCCATCTAGAGAGGGCAGATTTGTAGAATGTTGATTATCCATGACCGCTTCAGCGCCCCCTTCCGGCCCGGCTTCCATCGCCTGGGCCGATGCGTCCCGGGGCCGGGTGTTCGAGGCCTGGCTGGCCCGCATCGCGCCGGCCCACGCCCTGCAACCCGCCACCCTGCGCCCCGCCTCCGCCGACGCCAGCTTCCGCCGCTATTTCCGCATCGACGGCGCGGCGCCCGGCCTCTCCCGCATCGTGATGGATGCGCCCCCCGCCCAGGAGGATGCCCGCCCCTTCGTACAGGTCGCCGCGCTGATGCGCGAGGCCGGCGTGCGGGTGCCGCAGATCCTGGACTGGGACGAGCCCAACGGCTTCCTGCTGCTGGACGACCTGGGCACGCACACCCTGCTGGACGTGATCGACCGCGAGCAGCCCGCGGCCAACCTGCCCCGCTACCAGCAGGCGGTGGACGCGCTGGTGCGCTGGCAGCAGGCCTCCCGCCCCGGCGTGCTGCCTGCCTATGACGAAGCACTGCTGCGCCGCGAACTCGCCCTCTTCCCCGACTGGTATCTGGGGCGCCACCGGGGCGTGATGCTCGACGCGGCGCAGACGGTCACGCTGCAGCAGGCCTATGACCTGATCGTGCGCACCAACCTGGCCTCGCCTGCGGTGTATGTGCACCGGGACTTCATGCCCCGCAACCTGATGGTCGGCGCAGACCCCGACGTGCTGGGCGTGCTCGACTTCCAGGACGCGGTGCATGGCCCCATCACCTACGACATCGCCAGCCTGATGCGCGACGCCTTCCTGAGCTGGGACGAGGAATTCGTGATCGACGTGACGGTGCGCTACTGGCAGGCCGCGCGAAAGGCCGGGTTGCCGGTGGGCGACGATTTCGGCGAGTTCTACCGTGCCGTCGAATGGATGGGCCTGCAGCGCCACCTGAAGGTCGCAGGCATCTTCGCCCGCCTCACCCTGCGCGATGGCAAGCCCAAGTACCTGGCCGATGCGCCCCGCTTCATCGGCTACATCCGCACCACCGCCAGCCGCTATCGCGAGCTGACGCCGCTGCTGCGGCTCATCGACCGGATCGAGGGAACCGAAGCGCCCACGGGCTTCATGTACGGCCGGCCCTGAGGCCGGCACGGCTTGCGGCAGGATGTGCGGCCGCGCTCCGGACAACCAGGGTCCTCAGGCCGGCCCCGGCATGTGCACCGAGCGGTCGGTGTGGATCAGGTCCAGCGGATGCCGCTGACCTGACAGGTAGTCCTCCACGCACTGCAGCAGCAGCGGGCTGCGGTGGCGCTCGACACTGGCACGGATCTCCTCCGGCGTCATCCAGAGCGTGCGCACGATGCCCTCGTCCAGCGCCCGCCCGGGATCGAGCGCGCCGACCTCCCCGGCAAAGGCGAAGCGCAGATAGGTGATGTCGGTGTCGCCCTCGTCGCCGGGCGAGCGGCGCTCGAAGCGGGCCATGTAGATGCCCACGATGGACGTGGGCGTGAAGGCATGGGCCGTTTCCTCCAGGGCTTCGCGGGCGCAGCCTTCGGCGGGCGTCTCGCCGGCTTCGAGGTGGCCGGCCGGGGTGTTCAGGCGCAGGCCCCGGTCCGTGTTCTCTTCCACCAGCAGGAAGCGGCCTTCCTTCTCGATGACCGCCGCCACGGTCACATTGGGTCTCCAGCGCATGAAAAGATCTCCGGACAGGTTGCATGCCCGACGGGCGAGGCAGAGCGTCGCTCAGCAGGCCGGGCAGTGCCGCGGACGCCCGCATGAAGGGCAGCACGGCGTGGAAAAGCCGCGCACTTTAGCGCGCCTGCCCTCGCAGGCATGTCTGCCGCGGCAGGAGGTTCGCGCCGGACAACAGGCGGTCCACCTCGCAAGGCAGGGAAGCCCGCCCGTCAGCCGAATGCGCGCAGCGAGGACGGGGGCATCTCCGACGGGTCCACGGATTCGAGGCGGTAACCCATGCCGTAGGTGGCGGTCAGCATGAATCCATGTTCGGGGCGCAGCGCGAGCTTGCTGCGGACCCGGGAGATGTGGGTGTCCAGCGAGCGGGAACCGTCCTCGCGGGCACTGCCCCAGATGGTGGCGCGCAGATAGTCCCGGCTCAGCAGCCGTCCCAGGTTCTGGAACAACAGCAGGGCCAGTTCGTACTCGCGGTTCTTGAGCTCGACGGGCTGGCCGTCCATCAGCAGTTGGCGGGCGGCGGGCAGGAAGCGGTAGCGTCCATAGTCCTGAGGCTGGTCGCCGCCGACCGAGAAACGTGCCCGCCGCATCAGCGCTTCGGCGCGGGCCTGGAGTTCGGCGACGCGAAGGGGCTTGCTGATGAAGCCGTCGGCGCCGGCCCCCAGCGCCTCGACCAGGTCCGCCTCGTCGCACCGGTGCGTGAGCAGGATCACCGGCACCGAGGTGCCGAAGCTTTCCCGCACGAGCCGCAGGAGGGCGCGGATGTCGAAGTTGGGCAGGTCCCAGTCGAGGACGAGCAGATCGAACTCCTTGGCACGCAGGCCGGGCTGCAGATCGGCACTGCGGTCGAAGCAGTGGCACTCGTGGCCTGCTTCGGTCAGCGCCGCGCTGATCAGCGCCTGTTGATCCAGTTCGTCGTCCAGCACCGCAATGCGCATTCCCTCTCTCCCATTCGCCTCGGGTCTGTCGAGCATCATGTCTTCGCCCAGGCGGCGCGGCATGCTACCCACCCAGGGCCCTCCGCGTGAAGGAAGTTCCGCACGGAAATCGTCTCCTGCCGTCGGCGTGGCGGTCGGTGGCACGGCGACGGCTTGTCGCCCAGGCGCGCCGGGGCCCGTCAAGTTACTGTAAGCTTTGGCGAAGTTGGGGCGGCCGAGCCGCTGTGGTGACGAGGAGATTCCAAGATGCTGATCGGAGTGCCCGCCGAGTGCGTGGCCGGTGAATCGCGCGTGGCCGTCACGCCCGAGACCGCCAAGAAGCTGGTGGCCCAAGGCCACCAGGTGCTCATCCAGTCCGGGGCCGGCCTTGCCGCCAGCGCCCCCGACGCCGCCTATGAGGCCGCCGGGGCGCAGACCACGGATGCCGCGGGGGCGCTGGGGGCCGAACTGGTGCTCAAGGTTCGCGCGCCCACCGACATCGAATGCGCCGCCATGAAGCCCGGCACGGTCGTGGTCGGCATGCTCAATCCCCACGACGCGCCCGGCCTGCAGCGACTGGCTTCGGCCGGGCTGACCGCCTTCGCGCTGGAAGCCGCACCGCGCACCACGCGCGCGCAGAGCATGGACGTGCTCTCCAGCCAGGCCAACATCGCCGGCTACAAGGCGGTGATGATGGCCGCCAACGCCTACCAGCGCTTCTTCCCGATGCTGATGACGGCCGCAGGCACCGTGAAGGCAGCCCGCGTGGTCGTGCTGGGCGTGGGCGTCGCAGGGCTGCAGGCCATCGCCACCGCCAAACGCCTGGGCGCCGTCATCGAGGCCAGCGACGTGCGCCCCAGCGTCAAGGAGCAGGTCGAATCGCTGGGCGCCAAGTTCATCGACGTGCCCTATGAAACGCAGGAGGAGCGCGAAGCCGCCGAAGGCGTGGGCGGCTATGCCAGGCCGATGCCCGCGAGCTGGCTCATCCGCCAGCAGGCCGAGGTGGCCAAGCGCGTAGCCCAGGCCGACGTGGTGATTTCCACCGCGCTGATCCCCGGCCGGCCCGCGCCCACGCTGATCACAGAGGCCATGGTGCAGGCCATGAAGCCCGGCGCGGTGATCGTCGACATCGCCGCCGGCCGCGGTCCGGACGTGCACGGCGGCATGACCGGCGGCAACTGCCCGTTGACCGAGGCTGACCGCACGGTGGTGCGCCACGGCGTGACGCTCATCGGCGAGACCAACCTGCCGGCCCTGGTGGCCGCCGATGCCTCGGCGCTCTACGCCCGCAACGTGCTGGACTTCCTCAAGCTGATCCTGCCGAAGGAGGGCGGCCTCAAGATCGACCTCGAGGACGACATCGTCGCCGCCTGCCGCGTGGCGCAGGACGGCCAGGTCACCCGCACGGCTTGATTGAAGGAACGCGCACCATGGACATCGTCAACCCGACCCTCATCAACCTCACCATCTTCGTGCTGGCCATCTACGTCGGCTACCACGTGGTGTGGACCGTCACGCCCGCGCTTCACACGCCGCTGATGGCGGTGACCAACGCCATCTCGGCCATCGTCATCGTCGGCGCCATGCTGGCGGCGGCGCTCACCACCACGCCGCTGGGCAAGGTGATGGGCGTGGCAGCCGTGGCGCTGGCCGCGGTCAACGTCTTCGGCGGCTTCCTGGTCACGCGCCGGATGCTGGAGATGTTCAAGAAGAAGGAGCGCAAGGCGCCCGCTTCCTCCACCGGCGCCGAGGGGAAATGACACCATGTCGATGAACCTCGTCACGCTGCTCTACCTGGTGGCCAGCGTCTGCTTCATCCAGGCGCTCAAGGGCCTGTCGCACCCGACCACCTCGATCCGCGGCAACGTCTTCGGCATGGTGGGCATGACCATCGCCGTGCTGACCACGGCGGCACTGATCGTGCGCCTGGCCGGCTCGCCGCTGGGACTGGGCTGGGTCCTGGTGGGCCTGGTGATCGGCGGCGGCGCCGGCGCCTTCATGGCACAGCGGGTGGAGATGACCAAGATGCCCGAGCTGGTCGCCTTCATGCACAGCATGATCGGCCTGGCTGCGGTCTTCATCGCCGTGGCGGCGGTGGTGGAGCCCTGGGCCTTCGGCATCGTGCCTCCGCCGGCCACGGGCATGGTCACCTACACCACCCAGGCCGGCATCGTGATCACCCAGGGCGTGGCGCGGATGCCGATTCCCTACGGCAACCGGCTGGAGCTCTTCCTCGGTGCCGCCATCGGCGCCATCACCTTCAGCGGCTCGGTCATCGCCTTCGGCAAGCTGTCGGGCAAGTACAAGTTCCGCCTCTTCCAGGGCGCGCCGGTGCAGTTCAAGGGCCAGCATACGGTCAACCTGGTGCTCGGCCTGGCGACCATCGGCCTGGGCCTGGTGTACATGGCCACCGAAAGCTGGAGCGCCTTCCTGCTCATGCTGGCCCTGGCCTTCGTGATGGGCGTGCTGATCATCATCCCCATCGGCGGCGCCGACATGCCGGTGGTGGTGTCGATGCTCAACAGCTATTCGGGCTGGGCGGCGGCGGGCATCGGCTTCTCGCTCAACAACAGCATGCTGATCATTGCCGGCTCGCTGGTGGGCAGCTCGGGCGCGATCCTGAGCTACATCATGTGCAAGGCGATGAACCGCTCCTTCTTCAGCGTGATCCTGGGCGGCTTCGGCGGCGAGGCCACCGCGGCCACGGCCGGCAGCGCGGTGCAGCGCCCGGTCAAGAGCGGCAGCGCCGACGATGCCGCCTTCGTGCTGGGCAATGCCGAGACGGTGATCATCGTGCCCGGCTACGGCCTGGCCGTGGCGCGCGCCCAGCATGCCGTCAAGGAACTGGCGCAGAAGCTCACCGACAAGGGCGTCACCGTCAAGTACGCCATCCATCCGGTGGCCGGCCGCATGCCCGGCCACATGAACGTGCTGCTGGCCGAGGCCGAGGTGCCGTACGACCAGGTCTTCGAGATGGAGGACATCAACAGCGAGTTCGGCCAGGCCGACGTGGCCATCATCCTGGGCGCCAACGACGTGGTGAACCCGGCCGCGCACACCAAGGGCAGCCCGATCTACGGCATGCCGATCCTGGAGGCCTACAAGGCCAAGACGGTCATCGTCAACAAGCGCTCGATGGCGGCCGGCTACGCGGGCCTGGACAACGAGCTCTTCTACATGGACAAGACCATGATGGTCTTCGGCGACGCCAAGAAGGTGGTCGAGGACATGATGAAGGCGGTCGAATAAGGCCGCTGCCGCGCCCCCGGCAGCGGCCTCACCGCCACCGCCGCTTTGCTACGATTTCAAGAGCCCCGGCCGCCGCCGCAGCAGCGGCCGCTTTTCATTCAGGACACTGGAGACTTCGCACATGACCGACCGCCCCTGGCTCAGCAGCTATCCCCCGGGCGTGCCTGCCGACATCGACCCCGCGCAGTACGCCTCGCTGGTGGCCCTGATGGACGAGAGCTTCAGCCGCTATGCGGACCGCCCGGCCTACAGCTTCATGGGCAAGCTGGTGAGCTATGGCGAGGTGGACCACGCCAGCCAGTCCTTCGCCGGCTACCTGCAGGGACTGGGCCTGGCCAAGGGTGACCGCGTGGCGGTGATGATGCCCAACTGCCCGCAGTACCCCATCGCCGTGGCGGCCATCCTGCGCGCGGGCCTGATCCTGGTGAACGTGAATCCGCTGTACACGGCGCGCGAACTGGAGCACCAGCTCAAGGACAGCGGCGCCAAGGCCATTGTGATCATGGAGAACTTCGCGAATACGCTGCAGAAGTGCATCGCGAATTCGATGGTCAAGCATGTGGTGCTGGCTTCCATGGGCGACCGGCTGGGCCTGCTCAAGGGCGCCATCGTCAACTACGTGGTGCGCAACGTGAAGAAGCTGGTGCCGGCCTTCAGCCTGCCAGGCGCGGTGCGCTTCAACGACGCGCTGTCGCAGGGCCGCCGCCGCGGCCTGCAGGCGCCGACCATCGGCGGCGACGACGTGGCGGTGCTGCAGTACACCGGCGGCACCACCGGCGTGAGCAAGGGCGCGGTGCTCCTGCACCGCAACGTGATCGCCAACGTGCTGCAGTCCGAGGCGTGGAACAGCCCGGTGATGCAGCGCGTGCCCCAGGGCGAGCAGCCCACCACCGTGTGTGCGCTGCCGCTGTATCACATCTTCGCCTTCACGGTCGGCATGATGCTGTCGATGCGCACAGGCGGGTTGCTGATCCTCATCCCCAATCCGCGCGACCTGGCAGCCACACTCAAGGATCTCTCCAAGCACCGCATCCACAGCTTCCCGGCCGTCAACACGCTCTTCAACGGCCTGGCCAACCATCCGGACTTCAACACCGTCGACTGGAGCCATCTCAAGATCTCGGTGGGCGGCGGCATGGCGGTGCAAAGTGCCGTCGCCAAGCTGTGGCTGGACAAGACCGGCTGTCCGATCTGCGAGGGCTACGGCCTGTCCGAGACGTCGCCCTCGGCCACCTGCAACCCGACCACCAGCCAGGAATACAGCGGCACCATCGGTGTTCCGCTGCCCAGCACCGAGATCACGCTGCTGGACGACGCGGGCCAGCCGGTGCCGCTGGGTCAGGTGGGCGAAATTGCGCTTCGCGGCCCGCAGGTGATGGCGGGCTACTGGCAGCGTCCGGACGAGACGGCCAAGGTCATGACCGCGGACAGCTGGTTCAAGACCGGTGACCTGGGCGTGATGGACGAGCGCGGCTACACCAAGATCGTGGACCGCAAGAAGGACATGGTGCTGGTCAGCGGCTTTAACGTGTACCCCAACGAGGTCGAGGACGTGGTGGCCGCCCTGCCCGGCGTGCTCGAGTGCGCGGTGGTCGGCGTGCCCGACGACAAGACCGGCGAGGCCGTCAAGCTGGTGATCGTCAGGAAGGATCCGGCGCTCACCGAGGAGCAGGTGCGCAGCTTCTGCCACGACAACCTGACCGGCTACAAGCGACCCAAGATCATCGAGTTCCGCACCGACCTGCCCAAGACGCCGGTGGGCAAGATCCTGCGGCGCGAACTGCGCGACGCGCGCAAGTAGGCCGACAGCCGGAGCGGGACGGCGCGGCGCTTGCATGGCGCCCGTGCCGTCCGGCCGCCCGACGGGCATGGCCCGCACGTCCAGCGGGACGACGGCCAACCGGGTACAACAGGCGGCGGTACGTGCAACCCCCTTTCCCTCCACGGAGACACCCATGCTGGACAAAGTGCATTCCGCCGCTTCGACCCCCTCTGCTGGCCGCTTCGGTAGCGGCCAGGCCGTGCGCCGGCTGGAAGATGAAGCCCTGCTCGCCGGCCGCGGCCGCTACACCGACGACATCCGGACGCCGGACTGCGCCGCGCTGGCCTTCCAGCGCTCACCCCATCCGCATGCGCGCATCCGCAGCATCGACGCCGACGCCGCGCGGGCAATGCCGGGCGTGCTGGCCGTCTACACCGGCGCCGACCTGGTGGCCCAGGGCGTCCAGCCCATCCCCGGCGTGGCCGGCTTCGTGCGCGCCGACGGCTCGCCCGGCGTGACCGCGGCGCGGCTGCCGCTGGCGCACGAGGTGGTGCGCTTCGTCGGCGAGGCGGTGGTGGCCGTGGTCGCCACTTCGCTGCAGGCCGCCAAGGACGCCGCCGAGGCGGTGTGGGTGGACTACGAAGACCTGCCTGCCATCCCCACCCTCGATGCCGCACTGGCCGAAGGCGCGCCGGCGCTGTGCGACGCGGCCCCCGACAACATCAGCGCCGAGATGCGCCACGGCGACGCCGAGGCCACGGCTCGCGCCTTCGCCCAGGCCGCGCACGTCGTCGAACTCACCGTCGACAACCAGCGCGTCGCCGCCGTCACGCTGGAGCCGCGCGCCGTGCTGGCCGAGATCGATGCCCAGGACGGCCGCCTCAGCCTGCAGATGAGCACCCAGATGCCCACCGGCGTGCGCGGCACGCTGGCGACGGTGCTCGGCCTGCCGGCCGAGCAGATCCGCGTGCGCGTCAGCGACGTGGGCGGCGGCTTCGGCATGAAGACCGGCCTCTACCCTGAGGACGCGGTGGTGGCCTTCGCTGCCAAGGCACTCGGCCGCGGCGTCAAGTGGACCGGCGAGCGCTCCGAGGAATTCCTCACCACCACCCATGGCCGCGACGTGCGCGCCCGCGCCGCCATGGCGCTGGACGCCGACGGTCGCGTGCTCGCCCTGCGCGTGCACAGCGACGCCAACGTCGGCGCCTACCCGACGGGCACGGGCGTGGCCATCCAGCTGCTGATCGGGCCCTGGGTGCAGACGAGCGTCTACGACATCCCGGTCATCGACTTCCACTTCCGCGCGGTGATGACCAACCAGTCGCCCACCGGCGCCTACCGCGGCGCCGGCAGGCCGGAGGCCATCTTCCTCATCGAGCGGCTGATGGACGAGGCGGCGCGGCAGACGGGCATCGACCGCGTGGTGCTGCGCCGGCGCAACTTCATCCGGCCGGAGCAGATGCCCTACACCAACCCGATGCGCCAGACCTACGACACCGGCGCCTTCGAGCACATGATGGACCGCGGCCTGGCCTTCGCCGACTGGGACGGCTTCGACGCGCGCGCCGCGGAGTCGGCCGCGCGCGGGCTGTGGCGCGGCCTGGGGCTCGCCACCTTCCTCGAATGGACGGGTGGCAATGTCTTCGAGGAACGCGTGACGGTGGACGTGCAGGCCGACGGCGTGATCGAGGTCTATTCGGCCGTCAACGCCATGGGCCAGGGCATCGCCACCACGCTGGCGCAGCTGGTGGTGGACGCCTTCGGTGTGCCCATCGAGCAGGTGCGCGTGGTGCTGGGCGACACCGACCGCGGCAATGGCTTCGGCAGCGCCGGTTCGCGCTCGCTGTTCACCGGCGGTTCGGCCATGCGCACCGGCGCCGACCGCACGCTGGCCCGCGGTCGCGAACTGGCGGCCGAGGCGCTGGAGGCCGCGGCCGCCGACATCGACTACGGCCAGGGGCGCTTCACCGTGCGGGGCACCGACCTGGGCATCGGCCTGTTCGAACTGGCCGGCCGGCAGGCCGAGGGCCGCATCTTCGTGGACTCCACCAGCAAGGTGGACGGCCCCACCTGGCCCAACGGCTGCCATGTCTGCGAGGTGGAGGTCGATCCGCAGACCGGCGACGTGGCGGTGGTGGCCTATGCCTCGATGAACGACGTCGGCCGCGTGGTCAACCCGATGATCGTGCGCGGCCAGCTCGATGGTGGCGCCGTGCAGGGCATCGGCCAGGCGCTGCTGGAGCAGGTGGTCTACGACGACGCGACCGGCCAGCTGGTCACGGGCAGCCTGATGGACTACGCCCTGCCGGTGGCGGGCACGGCGCCGGACTTTCGCACCGAGATGGACGAGTCCGTGCCCTGCAAGAACAACCCGCTGGGCGTGAAGGGCGTGGGCGAGCTGGGCACCATCGGCGCCACGCCGGCGGTGGTCAATGCGGTGGCGGACGCCCTGGCGCGCAATGGGCGCGGTGCGCTGGCAGCCAGGTTGCAGATGCCGCTGACGCCGGTTCGGGTGTGGTCGCTGCTGCAGCAGGCGGATTGAGCGCGGCTGGTGCTCGGGGCGGGCTTCGACAAGCTCAGCCTGAACGGGTCGGGGGTGTGCTTGGGTTCCTGGGGCTCAGCCTGAACGGCATAGGTGTGTGTTGGGCTCCTGGGGCTCGGCCTGAGCGCTTGGTGGGCCGCAGGCTCGGCCCGAACGGTGGACGGCTCGGTGAGGCTCTGCAAGCTCCGGCCGAGGCGGCACGATCCCCTCGCCCTGCCCCGGGCACGGGCCCGGTGAGAAAATCGCTTCCATGAATGCGATCTCCACCCTCGAACTGATGAACACGCTGGGCGCTCAGGCGCGCGCGGCGTCGGCGCAGATGGCCAAGGCCGGCGCCGCGGCCAAGGCGCGTGCGCTGCGTAGCCTGGCCGAACGGCTGCGGGCGAGCGTGGGGCCATTGGCTGAACACAACGCCCGCGACCTGGAGCGTGCCCGCGCCGCGGGCCTGGCCGAGCCGATGGTGGACCGCCTCAAACTCACGCCCAAGGTCATCGCCACCTGCGCAGAAGGCTGCGAGCAGCTGGCGGCCATGCCCGATGCGATCGGCGAGATCATCGGCATGAAGCAGCAGCCCAGCGGCATCCGCGTGGGCCAGATGCGGGTGCCGATTGGCGTGTTCGGCATGATCTACGAGAGCCGGCCCAACGTGACCATCGAGGCCGCCAGCCTGGCCATCAAGAGCGGCAATGCCGCCATCCTGCGCGGCGGCTCCGAGGCCATCGACTCCAACAAGGCCCTGGCCGCCCTGGTGCGCGCCGCCCTGCTGGACGCCGGCCTGCCCGAGGATGCAGTGCAACTCGTGCCCACCACCGACCGCGACGCCGTCGGCCGCCTGGTGGCCATGCCCGAGTACGTGGACGTGATCATCCCGCGCGGCGGCAAGGGCCTGATCGA
Source organism: Pseudacidovorax intermedius (assembly GCF_003350475.1). GTDB lineage: Bacteria > Pseudomonadota > Gammaproteobacteria > Burkholderiales > Burkholderiaceae_C > Xenophilus > Xenophilus intermedius. The sequence continues at coordinate 1,192,995 of NZ_QQAV01000001.1, read as the reverse complement.
GCGCATCAGCCGCGAGGCGAAGGTGCCGGTCATCAAGCACCTGGACGGTAACTGCCACACCTTCGTCGATGCCAGTGCCGACCTGGACATGGCCGTCACCCTCGTCGACAACGCCAAGACGCAGAAGTACAGCCCCTGCAACGCGACCGAAGGCCTGCTGGTGGCCCGCGCCATCGCGCCGGCCTTTCTGCCGCGCATCGGCGCCGTGTTCGCCGCCAAGGGTGTGGAGATGCGCTGCGATGCCGAGGCCGCGGCCCTGCTGGCCGGTCAGCCCCGCGTGGTGGCCGCCACCGAACAGGACTGGTCCGAGGAATACCTGGCGCCGATCATCAGCATCAAGCTGGTGGACGGCGTGGACGAGGCCATCGACCACATCAACCGCTACTCCAGCCACCACACCGACGCCATCGTCACCAACGATCACAGCCATGCCCAGCGCTTCCTGCGCGAGGTCGACTCGGCCAGTGTGATGGTGAATGCGAGCACGCGCTTCGCAGATGGCTTCGAGTACGGGCTGGGCGCCGAAATCGGCATCAGCACGGACAAGTTCCACGCCCGCGGCCCGGTCGGCATCGAGGGGCTGACCTCGCTCAAGTACATCGTTCTGGGCCAGGGCGAGATCCGCCAGTAGCCCGGCTGCGTACCAAATACCGGCCGCTGCACTGTCACGAGGCGGCCAGGGCCGGCTGCCTACAATCGCCGGTCCGCCTCTGGCCGCAAACCCGCATAACAAGGCAGCCGCATGGTTCCGCATCTCGTCACCGCCCTGACCGGCCCGATCAACGAACTCGAGCAGCGCATCCTCGACAGCATGCCCGCCATCGAGCGCTGGTTCCGGCTCGAGTGGATGGAGCACACCCCGCCCTTCTACACAGCGGTCGACGTGCGCAACGCCGGCTTCAAGCTGGCGCCGGTTGACGCCAATTTCTTCCCCGGCGGCTGGAACTACCTGACCACCGAGATGCTGCCGCTGGCGGTGCAGGCTGCCCAGGCCGCGATCGAGAAGATCTGCCCCGAGGCCCGCAACCTGCTGGTCATCCCAGAGAACCGTGGCCGCAACACCTCGTACATGGCCAATGTGGCCCAGCTGGTGCGCATCTTCCAGATGGCCGGCCTGAACGTGCGCGTCGGCTCCATCGACCCGGCCATCAAGTCGCCCAAGAAGGTGGAGCTGCCCGACGGCAGCACCGTCTGCCTGGAGCCCGTGGTGCGCAGCAAGCGCCGCCTGGGCCTGAAGAACTTCGACCCCTGCACCATCCTGCTCAACACCGACCTGGCCGCCGGCACGCCCGGCATCCTGGAAGACCTGCATGAGCAGTACCTGCTGCCGCCGCTGCATGCCGGCTGGTCGGTGCGCCGCAAGAGCAACCACTTCCACAGCTACGAGGAAGTCTCCAAGCGCTTCGGCAAGCTGCTGGGCATCGACCCCTGGCTGATCCAGTCGATCTATGGCCGCGCCGAGGGCGTGGACCTGGCCCGCGGCAAGGGCGTCGAGGGCCTGACGGCGGCGGTCGACCAGGTGCTGACCAAGGTGCGCCGCAAGTACAAGGAATACGGCATCAACGAGAAGCCCTTCGTCATCGTCAAGAGCGAGAACGGCGCCAGCACGCTGCCGATCTCGACCATCCGCGATGTCAAGGAACTCGAGGCCCTGACCAAGAAGCCGCGCCAGAAGGCCATGGTCGGCGCCACCACCGACGACGCCGGCCCGACCGACGTGGTCGTGCAGGAAGGCGTGCTCACGCGCGAGCGCGTGCACGACGGCATGGCCGAGCCGGTGGTCTACATGATGGACCGCTACGTGGTGGGCGGCTTCTACCGCGTCCACCCCGACCGCGGCCCGGACGAGAGCCTGGCCCTGCCGGGCGCGAGCTTCGTGCCGCTGGCCTTCTCGCAGAGCGGCCATCTGCCCCAGCCGGGCGCCAAGCCGGGCGCCAGCGCGCCCAACCGCTTCTACATGTACGGCGTGATCGGTCGGCTGGCCATGGTCGCCGCCTCCTACGAACTCGAGGCCACCAACCCCGAGGCCGAGGTCTACGAGTGATCCGGCGCCGCCCGGCCGACGCCCGCGCGGGCTTGCGGCGACATGGGCGGCGCGCACAATCCACACTTCCACAGCAACGGAAAAACGAGGGCGGAGCTTGGCTCCCCGGCGCCGCCAGGCCGCCGGCGGGGTGAGGCGCGGCCCAGCCCTTTCCTCGCCACTTCGTGTCTGCCTCCAAGTCTTCCATGCCGGCGCTCGTGCTCGGCGCAATCGGCATCGTCTATGGCGACATCGGCACGAGCGTGCTGTACGCCATCAAGGAAATCTTCGGCCACGGCCACGTGCCGTTCACCATCGAGAACGTGTACGGCATGCTCTCGATGATCTTCTGGACGATGACCATCATCGTCTCGCTGAAGTACGTGGTGCTGGTGCTGCGGGCCGACAACGAGGGCGAAGGCGGCCTGGTGGCCATGCTGGCACTGGCCTCGCGCGCCGTGGCCGACAAGCCGCGCCTGCGCAACGGCATGCTGGCACTGGGCATCTTCGGCACCGCCCTCTTCTATGGCGACGGCGTGATCACGCCGGCCATCTCGGTGCTCTCCGCGGTCGAAGGCCTGGAGGTGGTGTCGCCGCACTTCACCGGCTACGTCATCCCGATCACGCTGGTGGTGCTGTTCTGCCTGTTCGCGGTGCAGAAGCGCGGCACGGCCGGCATCGGCCGTTTCTTCGGACCGATCACGCTCACCTGGTTTGGCGTGCTGGCCCTGCTGGGCGTGGCACAGATCCTGACGCACCCCGAGATTCTGAAAGCCGTCAGCCCGCACTACATGCTGCGCTTCATCTGGGACAACCCGGGCACCAGCTTCATCATCCTGGGCGCGACGGTGCTGTGCGTGACGGGCGCCGAAGCGCTGTATGCGGACATGGGCCATTTCGGCAAGGGGCCGATCCGCATCGCGTGGTTCTCGGTGGTGATGCCAGCGCTGGTACTCAACTACTTCGGCCAGGGCGCCTTGCTGCTGGGCAATCCGGCGGCGGTGAAGAACCCCTTCTTCCTGATGGCGCCCGAGTGGGCGGTGGTGCCCGTCGTGCTGCTGGCCACGGCCGCCACGGTGATCGCCTCGCAGGCCATGCTCACGGGTGCCTTCAGCGTCACGCGGCAGGTGATCCAGCTGGGCTACCTGCCGCGACTGCGCATCGAGCACACCAGCGCGCGCTCGGCCGGGCAGATCTACATCCCCTTCATCAACTGGTCGCTGTTCGTGGCCATCGTGCTGGCGGTGGTGATGTTCCGCAGCTCCAGCAACCTGGCCGCGGCCTACGGCATCGCCGTGACCACCGACATGCTGATCACGACGATGCTCACCTTCTTCGTGATCCGCTATGCGTGGAAGCTGCCGTTGCTGCTGTGCATCGGCGCGACGGCCATCTTCTTCGTCATCGACTTCGCCTTCTTCGCCTCCAACCTGCTCAAGCTGCCGCAGGGCGGCTGGTTCACGGTCATGATCGGCATGGGCGTTTTCACGTTGATGATCACCTGGAAGCGCGGACGCAGCCTCATGGGCGATGCCCAACGCGCCGACGCCATCGATCTGCGCAGCTTCCTGGAGGCGGTGTTCGTCAGCCCGCCGGCGCGCGTCGAGGGCACGGCCGTCTTCCTCACGTCAGAGGCCGGCGTGGTGCCCACGGCGCTGCTGCACAACCTCAAGCACAACAAGGTGCTGCACGAGCAGAACCTGTTCGTCACGGTGCGCAACCACGAGGTGCCCTGGGTGCCCATGGAGCGCCGGGTCGAGATGGAGCCGCTGGGCCACCACTGCTGGCAGATCACCATCCACTACGGCTTCAAGAACGACATCGACCTGCCCCGCGCGCTGGAGCAGGCCAAGCTGCGCGGCTGCCAGTTGGAGCCGATGACGACCAGCTACTTCATCTCGCGCGACACCGTGATCCCGACGCTCGGCAGCGGCATGGCACCCTGGCGCGAGAAGCTCTTTGCGCAGATGCACCACAACGCCAGCGGCGTGGCCGACTTCATGAGCCTGCCGAACAACGCGGTGGTGGAACTGGGCTCCAAGATCGAAATCTAGCCGCGCATCCGCCCCGCGCGCGCCGACGGGGATGCGTGCGCCTGGACGGCACCCCCGATGCCCACGCGCTGCCCGAATCCGGGCCACGGGTTAGTCCCAATGCACTACCGCGGTGCAGGACCTAAAGTCCTGCCACTCGCAGCAGGCACTGCCCTGCTGATGCGCGAGGGTCTGAGGAGACAAATCCAGAAAAATCAAAATTCATGAGATTCCCAAAGGCCTCCGTCCGACGAGAAGCCAGACAACTTTCAAAGCGCCGCTCAGTCGGCGCTTTTTTTTGTCCCTTCCCCGAGCAAACCCGCCCGCTTCTTGCCGAGAGCGCCATCCACCGCTCGCTGTGACGCTCCCAAAACAGGAGCAATTCCGCTGCGACAATCGCGCCCCTATGGAATGGGCATGGATGGCATTGGCCTCGCTGACGGCGGGATTCATGGATGCGATCGTCGGCGGGGGTGGGCTGGTGCTGGTGCCGGCGCTGTTCGCCGCCTTTCCCGACACCGCCGGGGCCACGCTGCTGGGCACCAACAAGAGCGCCTCGGTATGGGGCACGGCCGCCTCGGCCGCGCAGTACCTGCGGCGCGTGCGCCTGCCCTGGCGCTCGTTGTCGGTGGCGGCGGTGCTGGCCTTCGGCGGCTCGCTCACGGGCGCCTGGGTGGTCACCTGGGTGCCGACCGATGCGCTGCGCAAGGCGCTGCCCGTGGTGCTGGGGGCGCTGCTGCTCTACACCCTGGCCCGCAAGGACCTGGGCCTCACCCACCAGCCGCGCTTCACGGGCAAGGCCGAACTGGCCGCCACCGGTGCCGTGGGCCTGCTGCTGGGCTTCTACGACGGCATCTTCGGGCCGGGCACAGGCAGCTTCCTGATCTTCCTGTTCGTGCGATGGCTGGGCCACGACTTCCTGCATGCGTCGGCCAGCGCCAAGGTCATCAACATCATGACGAACCTCGGCGCGCTGCTGCTCTTTGGGCTCAAGGGCCATGTGATCTGGACGCTCGGGCTGGCGATGGCCGTGGCCAACATCAGCGGCAGCCTGATCGGCACGCGGCTCGCGCTGCGGCATGGGGCCGGCTTCGTGCGCGGCGCCTTCATCGCCGTGGTGAGCGCGCTGATCTGCAAGACGGCTTACGACGCGTTCCTGCGGTGAGCGGTGGGTGGGAGGAGTGGGCGGTCGCGCCCGCGCGTCGATGCGCACCACGGCTGAAGACGCCGGCATGGCACCGCGGGCGCGCGCCGGAAGCGCCCTGCTGCGTCGAAGGTGCCGCGCTCAGGGCGCCGTGGCGGCCGACGCGGCCGAGGACGGCAACGCCACCTCTGTCGCCGGCAGCGGCTGCCCGATGGGTGCGGCCGCCTTACCCGCGCGCACCGCGGCCATGTCCTGCTCGTTGGGGTACTGGCCCAGCAGCCAGTAGTCGAACACCCGCCGCACGATGGGCGCCGCCGCGGCGGCGCCGAAGCCGGCGTTCTCCACGATCACGGCGAGCGCGATGCGCGGGTTCTCAGCCGGCGCGAAGGCGGCGAACAGCGAGTGGTCGCGCTGGTGCTCCTCCAGCGCCTTGGCGTTGTACTTGACGTTCTGGCCCAGGCTCACCGCCTGGGCGGTGCCGGTCTTGCCGGCCGAGGTGTAGGGCGCGCCGGCAAAGATGCGCGTGCCCGTACCGGCCTTGTTCACGGCCACCAGGCCCGCCCGCACGATGTCGATGTTCTTCGCCTTGAAGCCGAGGTTCTCGCCCGGCGGCTGGATCTCTTCCTGCACCTGCCCGGTCACGGTGTTCTTGATGGCCTTGACCAGATGCGGCCGGAACTTGGTGCCGCCGTTGGCGAGCGTCGCCTCGGCGGAGGCCAGTTGCAGCATGGTGAAGTTGTTGTAGCCCTGGCCGATGCCCAGCGACACCGTCTCGCCCGAGTACCAGCGCCGGGCCTCCGGCCGCTTGTTGACGCTGCGCTTCCACTCGGTGCTAGGCAGCACGCCGCGCACCTCGCCGGGCAGGTCGATGCCCGTGATCTGGCCAAAGCCCAGCGGCTTCATGAAGTCGTGGATGGTGTCCACGCCCATGTCCACCGCCAGCGAATAGAAGTAGGTGTTGCTGGAGAACTGGAGGGCCCGCACCATGTCCACGCCGCCCAGGCCACCCTCGTGGCTGCGGAAGGTGTGGCCACCATAGGTGTAGTAGCCAGGATCGTTGATCACCAGCGTGGGCGAGCGCTTGCCCAGCTCCAGCGCGCCCAGCGCCATGAAGGGCTTGTAGGTGGAGCCGGGCGGATAGGTGCCGCGCAGGGCGCGGTTGAGCAGCGGCTTGTCGATGGACTCGTTGAGCGCGGCCCAGCTCTCGCTGTCGATGCCCTCGACGAAGAGATTCGGGTTGAAGGTGGGCTTGCTGACGAAGGCCAGCACCTCGCCGTTGCGCGGATCGAGCGCCACCAGCGCGCCGCGCCGGTCGCCGAACATGTCTTCCACCAGCTTCTGCAGCTTGATGTCCAGCGACAGCATGACCGTGTTGCCCGGCGTGGCCGGATGGCTGGCCAGCCGCCGCACCGCCCGACCACCCGCCGAGGTCTCCATCTGCTCGACGCCCGTCTGCCCGTGCAGCACCTTCTCGTAGCTCTGCTCGATGCCCAGCTTGCCGATGTAGTCGGTGCCCTTGTAGTTGGCCTGGTCCTCTTCGGGCCAGTCCTCCATGGCTGCCTTCTCGCGCTGGTTGATGCGGCCGATGTAGCCCAGCACATGGCTGGCCAGCTCGCCCATCGGGTAGCTGCGGAAGAGCCGCGCCTTGATCTCCACACCCGGGAAGCGGTAGCGCTGCGCGGCGAAGCGGGCGACCTCCTCGTCGCTCAGCCGGGTACGGATGGGAATGGAGTCGAAGCTGCGCGAGTCCTCGCGCAGCCGCTTGAAGCGGCGGCGGTCGCGCGGCTGGATCTCGACGATCTTGGCCAGTTCGTCGATGGTCTGCTCCAGGTCGCCCGCCTTGGAGGGCGTGATCTCCAGCGTGTAGGCCGAGTAGTTGGAGGCCAGGACCACGCCGTTGCGGTCGAGGATCAAGCCGCGGTTGGGCACCACCGGCACCACGGCCGTGCGGTTGCTCTCGGCGCGCTCGGCCAGTTCCTCGTGGCGCGTGACCTGCAGGTGGAACAGGCGCAGGCCCAGCAGGACGAAGGCCGTCAGCACCACCAGCCCGATCACCAGCACGCGGCGCTTGAAGCGCGCGAGGTCGGCGGCGACGTTGCGGATCTCGGTCATGGCAGGCGCAGGGCGGGCAGGCGCGCGAAGCTTAGGGCTGCAGAGAGGGCATGCATAGCAAGACCCGCACTCACAGAGGGCGGTTCTCGTCCTGCTCGGGCGGCCGGCGCTGCGGGATCAGCAGCAGCCAGGTCACCACCGGCCACAGCATCGCCTCGATGGCCGCGCCCAGCAGCGTGATCCAGCCCGGAAAGATGCCCCCGCCGATCAGCCGCACGCCCAGCTCGATCAGCCGCGACAGCGCAAAGAGCGGCACCAGCTGCAGCGCCTGGGCCGAGAGCCGATACCACAGCAGCCGCCGGTGGATGATGATGGCGAAGAAGCTCAGCGTGGCATAGGACAGCGCATGCTGGCCCAGCAGCGAGGACTCGTGCACGTCCATGGCCAGACCGAACACGAACGCGGCGCCCAGCCCGATGCGGGCGGGCTGGTGCACGCCCCAGAACACCAGCACCACGGCCAGCAGGTCCGGCATCCAGGGCAGGCGGCCCAGGGGCAGCATGTTCAGCAGCAGCGCGACGAACAGGCTGCCCCAGATGAAGAGCGGCCGCACGGGCAGCAGCAACTGCTCCTGGCCAGGGCGCATGATCATGGCGCGGCGCCTCCTGCCGCCGGTGGGCGGCTCGTCGACGCGCGCGGCGTCTGGGCAGGCGCCGCCGGCGCGGGGGACACCGCCGGCGTACCGGGCCGGCTGGCCGGGGCGGGCAAGGTGGAGGCCGGCGTGTCGTTCCTGCGGCCCGGCCGGTCGGACTTGCGCGCGTCGCCCGTCGCGGCCGCAGGGCTGGGCCGGACCACGGGCGGCGCCTCGCCAACGGGCGTGAGCACCATCACGTAGCGCGCCGCGCCAACGCGGGCCAGCGGCACACAGTGGATGCGCGCGAAGGCGGTGTCGGCCCGGCGGTCGATGCGGTCCACGCGCGCCACCGGCAGGCCGGCGGGGTAGACACCGTCCACGCCGCTGGTGGAGAGCATGTCGCCCTCGCGCACATCGGCGTTGGCGGCGGTGAAGCGCAGTTCCATGCCCGCGCTGTGCGGACCGGCATCGCCGAAGGCCACGCTGCGCGCACCGGTGCGCGTGTTCTGCACGGGAATGGACAGGTCACGGTCGATCACCAGGGTCACCTCGCTGGAAAACGCCATCACCCGCGTCACCTGGCCCAGCACGCCCTGCTCGTCGATCACCGGCGAGCCCGCGGCAATGCCATGCACCTGACCCTGGTCGATGACCACCTTGCGGGTGTACGGGTCGGCGGCGTCATACAGCACCTCGGCAGCGCGGCCGGGGGTGGGTGCGTTCTGCCGCAACTCCAGCAGCGTGCGCAGGCGGGCGTTCTCGCGCGCGAGCGCATCGGCCTGGCTGGCGCGCTCGGACTGCAGCACCAGTCGGCGCCGCGCATCGGCCTCGTTGCGCTGGGCGGTGGCCAGGTCCTCGAACTGCCGATTGGCGGCCGATACCCACTGCACCGGCTTGAGCACCGCCCACTGCAGGGGAAACAGCAGCGTGCCCAGCGCCGTGCGCACCGGCGCCACCACGTCGAAGCGCGCATCGGCCACCATCAGGAAGACCGCCAGCGCGCTGCAGAAGACGAAGCGCGACAACGCCGACGGCCCCTGGTTGAACAGAGGCGGCGCGGAGCGGTCGAGCGTGCCGAGCGGCATGGGGTCGGACCTTGCGGAATGGCTGGGCGTCTATATGGCAAAAAGGCCGGCCCGTACAACCGGGCCGGCCTGTGGATGCAGTCCTGGCTTACTCGCTGGTGAAGATGCTGCCCAGGCGGTCCATGCGCTCCAGGGCGATGCCGCAGCCGCGCACCACGCAGGTCAGCGGATCCTCGGCCACCAGCACCGGCAGGCCGGTCTCCTCGGCGAGCAGACGGTCCAGGTCGCGAAGCAGCGCGCCGCCACCGGTCAGCATCATGCCGCGCTCGGCAATGTCGGCGCCCAGCTCGGGCGGCGTCTGCTCCAGCGCGTTCTTGACGGCCGACACGATGTTGTTGAGCGGATCGGTCAGGGCCTCCAGCACCTCGTTGGAGCTGATGGTGAAGCTGCGCGGCACGCCTTCGGAGAGGTTGCGGCCCTTGACTTCCATCTCCTTGACCTCGGAGCCCGGGAAGGCCGAGCCGATGTTCTTCTTGATGGTCTCGGCCGTGGGCTCGCCGATCAGCATGCCGTAGTTGCGGCGGATGTAGTTGATGATGGCGTCGTCGAAGCGGTCGCCGCCCACGCGCACGGAGCCCTTGTAGACCATGCCGCCCAGCGAGATCACGCCCACCTCGGTGGTGCCGCCGCCGATGTCGACCACCATGGAGCCCGAGGCTTCGGACACCGGCAGACCGGCGCCGATGGCGGCGGCCATGGGTTCCTCGATCAGGTAGACCGAGGTGGCGCCCGCGGCCTCGGCGGCGTCCTTGATGGCGCGGCGCTCGACCTGGGTGGAGCCGCAAGGCACGCAGATGATGATGCGCGGGCTGGGCGTGAGCAGCGTGCGCGGGTGCACCATCTTGATGAACTGCTTGATCATCTGCTCGGTGATCACGAAGTCGGCGATCACGCCGTCCTTCATCGGGCGGATGGCCTCGATGTTGCCGGGCACCTTGCCCAGCATGGCCTTGGCTTCGGCGCCCACCGCCTGGATGACCTTCTTGCCGTGCGGACCACCCTCGTGGCGGATGGCGACGACCGAGGGCTCGTCCAGCACGATGCCCTTGTTGCGGGCGAAGATCAGGGTGTTGGCGGTGCCGAGGTCGATCGCGAGGTCGGTCGAGAAATACCGACGGAATGCTCCAAACATGGGCGATGTCCTTGCGGAGGGGCACGGCGGGCGCTTCGGACCGGCGTCGCCCCTGAGGTGAAGAGAGAAAAGGGAGAAGTTGGGTGGCTTTGCCGCTCGCCGTGGCGGCCATGCCGGCACATTGGCGGCAGTTGCGGCAAAGGCGGGATAATACCCGATTCCCCCTGGCGCTTTCCCTACTTGCAGGCCCTTCTGCACGCAAACGGGGCGCCTGCTCTCTGGGTTTTTCCGATGTCTCTCTCCACCACCGATACCGCGCGCATCGCGTCGCTGGCGCGGCTGGCGCTGGCGCCCGACGAAAGCGAACGCCTGCGCGGCCAGATCAACGGTTTCTTCGACCTCGTCGAGCGCATGCGCGCCGTGGACACCACCGGGGTCGAGCCGCTGTCGCACCCCGTCTCCGCCATCGAGGACATCGTCCTTCGCCTGCGCGAGGACGCGGCCACCGAGCCGAACCAGCGCGAGGCCAACCAGAAGAGCGCCCCCGCCGTCGAGAACGGCCTGTTCCTCGTGCCGAAGGTGATCGAATGAGCGCGCCAGACCTGCACCACCGTGGTGTGGCCGACCTGGCCCGCGCCCTGGCCGCCCGCGAAGTCTCGGCCGTGGAGACCGCCCAGCACTTCCTGGGCCGCATGGCCACCCGGCAAGACCTGGGCGCCTTCGTGGCCGTCGATGAAGACGCGACGCTCGCCCAGGCCCGCGCCGCCGACGCCGCCCTGGCCGCCGGCAGCGCCGGTGCGCTGGCCGGCGTGCCCATCGCCCACAAGGACATCTTCGTGACCACCGGCTGGCCCAGCACCGCCGGCTCGCGCATGCTGGCGGGCTACCAGTCGCCCTTCGACGCCACCGTGGTGCGCAAGCTGGGCGAGGCCGGCATGGTCACGCTGGGCAAGCTCAGCTGCGACGAATTCGCGATGGGCTCGTCCAACCAGAACGTGGCCGTGCCCGCCGTTGGCGCCGACCAGCCCGTGCCCGTGCGCAACCCCTGGGACACGGCACGCGTGCCCGGCGGCTCTTCCGGCGGCAGCGCGGTGGCCGTGGCCGCGGGCCTGGCGCCCGCCTCCACCGGCACCGACACCGGCGGCTCGATCCGCCAGCCGGCCAGCTTCTGCGGCATCACCGGCATCAAGCCGACCTACGGCCGCGCCAGCCGCTACGGCATGATCGCCTTCGCCTCCAGCCTGGACCAGGCCGGCCCCATGGCCCGCTCGGCCGAGGACTGCGCGTTGCTGCTGTCGGCCATGTGCGGGCCCGATCCCGACCGCGATTCCACCTCGCTGGACCGCCCGGCCGAGGACTTTTCCCAAGGCCTGGCCGGCTCGCTCGGCGGCCTGCGCATCGGCGTGCCGAAGGAGTTCCTGGGCGACGGCGTGGCCCCCGGCGTGCGCGCCGCCATCGACGCCGCGCTGGCCGAGTACGAAAAGCTCGGTGCAAAGCGCGTCGAAGTGAGCCTGCCGCGCACCGAGCTGGCCATCCCTGTGTACTACATCATTGCCGCCGCCGAGGCCAGCTCCAACCTCAGCCGCTTCGACGGCGTGAAGTTCGGCCACCGCGCCAGCCAGTACAAGGACCTGGCCGAGATGTACATGAAGACCCGCGCCGAAGGCTTCGGCGACGAGGTCAAGCGCCGCATCATGATCGGCACCTACGTGCTCTCGCACGGCTACTACGACGCCTACTACCTGCAGGCGCAGAAGGTGCGCCGCATGATCGCGGACGATTTCCAGGTCGCCTTCCGCGACTGCGACGTGATCGCCGGCCCCGCCGCGCCCACCGTGGCCTGGGCCCTCGGCGCGCACAGCGACGACCCCGTGGCCGACTACCTGGCCGACGTCTTCACCCTGCCCGGCTCGCTGGCCGGCCTGCCGGGCATGAGCCTGCCCTGCGGCTTCGACGGCGGCATGCCCGTGGGCCTGCAGCTGATCGGCAACTACTTCGCCGAAGGCCGGCTGCTGAACGCCGCGCACCGCTTCCAGCAGGCCACCGACTGGCACCAACGCACGCCCACCGGCTTCTGAGATGAGCACCGAGACCAACACCTTCGCCGCCGCCCAGGAGGGCCGCCCCACCGGCCCGCTGGTGCAGGGCTATGAAGTCGTCATCGGCTTCGAGACGCATGCCCAGCTCTCCACCGAGAGCAAGATCTTCAGCCGCGCGCCCACCGCCTTCGGCGCCGAGCCCAACACGCAGGCCTGCGCGGTGGACCTGGCCCTGCCAGGCACGCTGCCGGTGATGAACCGCGGCGCGGTCGAGCGCGCCATCCGCCTGGGCCTGGCGCTGGGCAGCACCATCGCGCCGCGCAGCATCTTCGCGCGCAAGAACTACTTCTACCCCGACCTGCCCAAGGGCTACCAGATCAGCCAGTACGAGATTCCGGTCGTGCAGGGCGGCTCGGTCAGCTTCTGGCTGGGCGAGGAACGCAAGACGGTGCGCCTGGTGCGCGCCCACCTCGAGGAAGACGCCGGCAAGTCGCTGCACGAGGACTTCGTCGGCCAGTCGGGCATCGACCTCAACCGCGCCGGCACGCCCCTGCTCGAGATCGTGACCGAGCCCGACATCCGCTCCAGCGCCGAGGCCGTGGCCTATGCGCGCGAGCTGCACAAGATCGTCACCTGGATCGGCATCTGCGACGGCAACATGCAGGAAGGCTCCTTCCGCTGCGACGCCAACGTGTCGGTGCGCCGGCCGGGCCAGCCGCTGGGCACGCGCCGCGAGATCAAGAACCTCAACAGCTTCCGCTTCATGCAGCAGGCGATCGACTTCGAGATCCGCTGGCAGATCGAGCAGATCGAGGACGGCCACGCCATCCAGCAGGCCACGGTGCTGTTCGACCCCGACACGGGCGAGACACGCGCCATGCGCACCAAGGAAGACGCGGCCGACTACCGCTACTTCCCCGACCCCGACCTGCCGCCGCTGGTGATCGGCCGCGACTGGGTGGATGCGGTGAAGGCGCAGATGCCCGAGTTGCCGCGCGCCATGGCCGAGCGCTACGTGCGCGACTTCGGCCTGACCGACTACGACGCGACGCAGCTCACGCAGAGTCCGGCGCATGCCGCCTACTTCGACGCCGCCGTGGCCGCCGGCGCCACGCCCAAGCTGGCCAGCAACTGGCTGTCGGGCGAGATCGCCAAGCGCCTGAACACGCAGGAGACGGCCATCGACGCCGCGCCGGTCAAGCCCGCGCAGCTGGCGCAGCTGATCGGCCGCATCGGCGACGGCACCATCTCCAACAACGCCGCCCGCCAGGTCTTCGACGCACTCTGGAGCGGCGAGGGCGAGTCGGTCGATGCCCTCATCGAGGCCAAGGGCCTCAAACAGATGAACGACACCGGCGCGCTGGAGAAGATCGTCGACGACGTGCTCGCGAAGAATGAGAAGAACATCGCCGAATACCGCGCCGGCAAGGAAAAGGCCTTCAACGCCCTGGTCGGCCAGGTGATGAAGGAGAGCAAGGGCAAGGCCAACCCGGCCCAGGTCAACGCACTCTTGAAGGCACGGCTGGGCGGCTGACGCCCCACAGCTGGTCCAGGCGCTGGCGCTCCTCGTCGAAGCGGGCGTCGATGCGCTGCCTTTCGCTGACCTGCTCCTTCAGCAGCCGCTCCTGCAGCGCGACGGCCGACGTGTTCTCGGCGAGGCGCGCCTTCAGGGCCGCCGGGACCGGGGACGGGTCCTTGCTGTAGAACTCCAGCTCGCCGTCCAGCTTGCGGCGCGCCTCGGCCAGTTCGGCCAACCGCTTGCGCGCCGCCCCGATCTCGGCCTCGGCGTGGGCCAGTGCCTCCGCGCGGCGACGGTCGTGCGCCGCGGCATCGGGATAGCGCGCGACAAGGGCCAGGTCGCGCCGACGCTCGTCCCTGCGCTGGGCCTCGGCCCGCTCTTCGTCCTTGCGGCGCTGGTCGCGCTCTGCCTGCTGCTGCGGCGACAACGCAGGCTCGATACGGCGCCGCACGCTGCCGCCAGGCGACAGCTCCAGCTGCAGCCGGTCGGCGCATTCGGGGATGAATCGGTCGGAGGTCAGGCGCCGGCCGCTCGCATCGGTGCAGGTGTAGATGCTTCCTGGCGACCCCGCGGCGGGAGCCTGGGCCTGAGAAAGCCCGCCGAAGGCGAGCGATGCAAGGCCTGCCAGCGTGCGCAGCGCCCGCGCAATGGCGGGGCTGCGCGGATCAGGCACCGTAGCGCTCGCGGTAGGCCTGCACGCTGGCACGGTGGGCGCGCAATTCGGCACCGGCACGCTGGTCCAGGTAGGCCAGCAGGTCGTCGAGCGTCGCGATGGCCACCACGGCCATGCCCAGCTGATCGCGCACGTACTGCACGGCGCTGTGGGGCACGTCCTGACCGTTCTCGGTGGCCTGCTCCTGGCGGTCCAGCGCGATGGCCACCGCATGCGGCGTGGCGCCGGCGGCGCGAATGGTGGCGATGGACTCGCGCACGGCAGTGCCGGCGGACATGACGTCGTCCACGATCAGCACGCGGCCGGCCAGCGGTGCGCCCACCAGCGAGCCGCCTTCGCCGTGGTCCTTGGCTTCCTTGCGGTTGTAGGCGAAAGGCACGTTGCGGCCACGGCGCGCCAGCTCGGCCGCCACCGTTGCGCCCAGCGGGATGCCCTTGTAGGCGGGGCCGAAGATCATGTCGAACTCCAGGCCGGAGTCGATCAGGCGCGCTGCATAGAATTCTGCGAGCCGCGCGATGCGGGCGCCGTCATTGAACAGGCCCGCGTTGAAGAAGTAGGGACTCAGGCGCCCGGCCTTGGTCTTGAACTCGCCGAAGCGCAGCACGCCAGCCTCGATCGCGAACGCCACGAAGTCCTGCGCCAGGCGCGCGTTCTGATGCTGCTGCTTCTCGTCCACTGCCATCCGGATTCCTCGAAACGTGTTCAAACTCACCAGCCTCAACCTCAACGGCCTGCGTTCCGCCTCGACAAAAGGGGTCGCCGACTGGGTGGCCGAAGCGGCGCCGGATTGTATTTGTATGCAGGAGATCCGCGTCCAGGCCAGCGACGTGCAGGGCCGCTTCGAAAAAATGGCCGGACTGCAGGGTCACTTCCACTTCGCCGAGAAGAAGGGCTACGCCGGCACCGCCATCTACACGAAGCACGAGCCCACCGACATCGTGATCGGCTGGGGCAACACCGAGTTCGACGCCGAGGGCCGCTACCTGGAACTGCGCTTCGACACGCCGGCGCGCAAGCTGTCGATCATCAGCTGCTACTTCCCGAGCGGCAGCTCGGGCGAGGAGCGGCAGGCAGCCAAGTTCCGATTCCTCGAAGGCTTCATGCCCTACCTGGTGGAACTGAAGCGCACCCGCGAATTCATCCTGTGCGGCGACATCAACATCGCCCACAAGGAAGCCGACCTGAAGAACTGGAAAGGCAACCTCAAGAACAGCGGCTTCCTGCCCGAGGAGCGCGCCTGGATGACGCGCCTGCTCGACGCCGGGGCCGAGGGCGCGGGCCTGGTGGACGTCTACCGCCACCTGCAGCCCGACACCACCGACGCCTGCTACACATGGTGGAGCAACCGCGGACAGGCTTACGCGAAGAACGTGGGCTGGCGGCTGGACTACCACCTGGCCACGCCGGCCATGGCACACCTCGCGCGCAGCGAGCACATCTTCAAGACGATCAAGTTCAGCGACCACGCGCCGATCACGATCGACTACGACTTCACGCTCTGAGCGGCCCCGACCCGGCCGCAAGGCGACGGACTTGCAGCGGCCGGCTCAGCCCAGGCTGAACACCACGTCCTGCGCCCCCTCCCACAGCACGCGGCGGCCCAGCTCGGGCAGGTGCTCGCGGCCTTCGACGATGGTGAGGAAGTGGTTGCCGGCCAGCGTGCCCATGCGGCTGGCGAAGCTGCAGGCGCCGTAGGCCAGGATGATCTCGGTCTCGCTGTAGCCGCCGGGGTAGAACAGCACGTCGCCGCGCGAGGGATGGCTGGTGTGGTTCTCGAAGCCCACCGGCGCGCCGTCGTTCGTCAGGCGGAACTCGCCCAGCGGGACCCAGCAGCCCTCGCCGCTCCAGCGGACGTGGATGAGCTTCTGCCGGTAGGGCAGCAGCTGCAGGAAGGCGGCCACGGTCTGCGGTGCGTCGGGATGGGTCTCGGCGACGAAGTCGAAGCCGGCGGCCTGGATGCGGATACGGGTCATGGAGAAGGATCGCGGAAGAAGGGAAGGATCAACAGCAGCCGCCCAGAAAGCGGCCGTCGCGGCAGAAGGGGGCCATGTCCTCGGCGAAGGCCTGGACCGTCCGCCGCCAGCCGGCATGGCGAGTGTCGGCGACCAGGGCCGAGCGCATGCGCGCGCGCAGCTCGACCTGCAGGGCCACCTCGTCCACGCCCAGGACGCGCCCCGCCAGCACCACCGTGCGGCCACCGGCGATGACGGTGTGCACATGCCGGCCGCTGCCGCGGGCGAGCAGCAGCTGCAGCGGGTCGACGTCGTCGAACAGGGCGTCGTCGTCCAGCGCGTCCCAGTCGAGCAGCACGAGATCTGCCCGCTCGCCCGGTGCGATGCGGCCGCGCGAGGCGAAGCGCCAGAGCTGCGCCGGCGTCATGGTGCTGTCGTAGCCCCAGCCGCGATGCAGCGCATAGGCAAGGCGGGCCTCGCGCAGGGCGTCGTCATCCTCGTCGAAGGCCATGCCGTCCAGCCCCATGGCCACGCGGCAGCCCTGCGCCAGCATCTGCGCGAGCGGGGCGATGCCCGATTTCAGGCCCAGGTTGGAGCTGGTGTTGACCGCGATGGTCGCGCCGCGCTCGGCGATCAGGGCCAGCTCCTCCGGCCGCGCCCAGGTGCAATGCGCCAGCGTGAGCCGCGGGCCGAGCAGGCCGATGTCGTCCAGGAAGCGCACGATGCCGCCCGGGTGCGCGGCATCGGCCCAGGCGCGCTGGTACTGCGTTTCCAGCAGGTGCATGTGCACGCGGCGGCCGGTGTCCGCCGAGGCCTGGGCGATGGCTTCGAGCAGCGGCGTGCTGCACCACTGCACGCCGGTGGGGCCGTACTGCAGGTCCGCGTGGGCATCCAGCCCTTCGGCGGCGAAGCGCTGCGCCACCTCTTCCACCAGCGCAAGCTGCAGCGCAGGCGGCACGGAGGGGGCAGACAGCCGGCGGGCGATGTCGTCGCGGATAGCCGGGCGCAGCGCAGCCAGCACCGTCGCGTCATCCGCGTAGCCCAGCCCGTGGCGGTCGCGCAGGGCGACGGCAAAGCCGATGCGCACGCCCACGTCGCGCGCGGCCCGGCCCACGGCTTCTGCCTCGTCGACATAGGGCAGGCCGCCCTGCAAGCGGGTGTAGTGCACCATCAGGTCCACCACGCCGTTGCGCAGCGAGCGGGCGAAGGACGTCGCAGCGCACAGGTACGGGTCCATGCCCGGCACCACGCCCAGGAAGGGCAGCCAGCTTTCGAGCGGCTGCCCGAAGGCGCCCAGCGTGGCGCTGCGCACGGTGCGCGCATGGTCGTGCGCATTGGCCAGCGCCGGCAGCGCCAGACGGCGACGGCCGGGCACCGGGTCGGGCAGCGCTTCGATGGCGGCCACGCGCCCGCCTTCGAGGTGGATGCGCCGGTCGCGCTGCGCGGGCGCAGCACCGGGCTCGCCCAGCAGCCAGGCGCAGTCGATGGCGGTGGGGGCGGCGGCGCTCATCGCCTGGCGACCGTGCGCTCGGCCAAGGGCGGCAGGAAGCGGCGGTCGAACACCTCGGCGGCCGTCGGCACGCGCGGCAGGTCGAAGGCCTCCTTGAGCTGCAGGAAGGCGCGGGCGAAGCGGGCATCGCCGATGTCGCCCAGGCCCTGCGTCGCCACCTCGGGCGTGAGCATGACGGTCTTGAGCGTGTAGAGCAGACGGCGCTTCTCCAGGTCCTTGTTGAGCAGCGGTTCGCGCTTGACCAGGGCTGCGATGGCGACGTCAGGATCGGCGATGGTGTCGCGCACCGCGTGGTTGATCGCCCGCACCAGGCCGGCCACGGCCTCGGGCCGCTCGCGCAGCAGCTGCTGCGACACCATCACGCCGTTGCCATACAGCTCGACGCCATAGTCGCCGTAATGGAACCAGCGGATGTCCTTGTCCGGGTCGATGCCCTGCGCCACCAGGTTCATGTAGCTGGTGACCGAGAACACCGCCGCGGCGTCCACATGGTCCTTGAGCAACAGCTGCTCCTGCAGGTTGGGCGCGACGTTGGTCCAGGCGACCTTGGTGGCATCGATGCCGGTGCGCGCCGCGATCACCGGGAACATGCGGGCCGCGGCGCCCCCGGCCGGCGTGCCGACGGTGCGGCCCTGCAGGTCCTTGGGCGTGCGGATGGGCCCGCTGGCCTTGGCGATGAGCGCGAAGGGCGCGCGGTTGTAGAGCATGTAGACCATCACTGGCGCCTGGCCCGGCTTGGCGGCGGCGTTCTGCACGATGGCGTTCACATCGCCGAAGCCGGCCTGGTAGGCGCCGGCCATGATCTTGGTGACGGTGGCGGCCGAACCCTCGCCCTGGTCGATGGTCACGGCCAGCTTTTCGCGGGCGAAATAGCCGCGGTCCTGCGCGAGGTAGTACCAGGCGTGCACGCCTTGCAGCTTCCAGTCGAGCACGAACTTGATCGGGGTCTCGGTCTGTGCGGCGGCCGGTGCGGGTGCCAGTGTGGCGCCGAATGCCATCAGGATGGACAAGGCCGACAGCGCCAGGCTGGCGGCGCGACGAGAGAGGTAGCGGGACATGGAAGCTCCTTGCAAGGCGAAAGAAGAGGGGCCCCGCATCTCAGGCGCCCGTGGCCGCCAGGTCGGTCTTGCGCTGCGACCAGCCGGTCACGCGCCGCTCCACCAGCGCCGACAGCGCATAGAGCACCACGCCCATGGCCGCCAGCAGGAAGAGACCGGCGAACACCATCGGCACGTCGAAGTTGCCGCTGGCGATCATCATCACGGTGCCGATGCCGCGGTTGGAGGCCACGGTTTCGGACAGCACCGTGCCCACGAAGGACAGCGTGATGGCGATCTTGAGCGAGGCGAACAGGTAGGGCATGGCGCGCGGCAGGCCCACGTTCCAGAGGATGTCGCGCTTGCGCGCGCCCAGCACGCGCAGCACGTCCTCCAGCTCGGGCTCGGTGCTCGCCAGCCCGGTGGCCACGTTGACCACCACCGGGAAGATGCTGATGACCATCGAGGTCAGCACCGCCGGCACGGTGCCGGCCCCGAACCACACGACGAACAGCGGCACCACCGCCACCTTCGGAATGCTGGAGAAGCCCACCAGCAGCGGATAGGTGACGTCATAGGCCAGCCGCGACGAGCCGATGCCCACGCCGATGACGATGCCCGCGGCCACGCCCAGCGCAAAGCCGAGCAGCGTGGTGTAGAGCGTCTGCACCGTGTGCGGCCACAGCAGCGGCATGCGCTCGATGAGCACGCGGGCGATCTGGCTGGGCCGGGGCAGCACCAGGTCCGAGATGCCGCTGGCCAGGCAGATGAGCTCCCAGGCCAGGAAGAAGCCGATCAGGGCCAGCGCGGAGAGCAGACGCTGGCGCGCCAGGGGAGACAGCCGCGGCGTGGCGAGGCCTGTGGGTTCGCCTGCGGATGCGGATGCGGATGCGGACATGGGTTCGGCCGCGTCCGCGATGTTCACGCGGGCGTTCATGCGGCCACCCCCTGCAGTGCAGGCACCGACACGGGTGAGGGCGTGGCGTCGCCCTCGCAGCGCGCCTCCGCGATGCGCATGCGCAGCTGCTGCACCAGCGCGCCGAAGGCCGGGTCGTAGCTGGACTGCAGCGTGCGCGGCCGTGCGAAGTCCACGTCGCGCGTCTCCAGGATGCGGCCGGGCCGCGCGCTCATCACGCAGATCCGGTTGGCCAGGTAGGCCGACTCGCGCAGGTCGTGCGTGACCAGCAGCACGGTGGGCCGCTGGGTCATCCACAGCGTCTGCATGATGTCCCACAGCTCCTCGCGGGTGAACTGGTCGAGGGCGCCGAAGGGCTCGTCCAGCAGCAGCAGCTCGGGCTGGTGCACCAGCGCGCGGCACAGCGAGGCGCGCTGCAGCATGCCGCCCGACAGCTGCCAGGGCCGCTTGTCGCCGAAGCCGCGCAGGCCCACCTGAGCCAGCAGCGCGTCGGCGCGCTCGGCGTATTCGCCGCGCTTCTTGCGCGCGTAGTCCTGGCGGAAGGGCTCGACGATCTTCAGCGGGATCATCACGTTCTCGCGGATCGTCAGCCACGGCAGCATGGTCGGGTTCTGGAAGGCCAGGCCGATGCGCAGTGCCGGCCGGCCGGCCGCCGTGGGGCGTGCACCCGCCGGCCCGACCTCGCGGCCGCCGGCGATCACCGCACCCGAGGTGGGCCGCAGCAGTCCGGCCAGCAGCTTGAGGATGGTGGACTTGCCGCAGCCGCTGGGGCCGACCAGCGCGACGAAGTCGCCGCGGTCGATGCCCAGCGTGGTGTGGTCCAGGGCGATGGTGCCGCCGCCGTAGCGCAGCATCACGTCGGAGAGTTGGATGAAGCTCTGGCTCATGAGGTGTTCCTGCAGAAAAGAGGACGTTCAGGCCACGCGCACCAGCGCCGCCACCGGGCCGCCGCCGGGCGGGCCCTGGTGCTCGGCACCGCCGGAGACGTAGAGCGCCGTGCGGCCGACCACCGAGGCCAGCACGGCCCCGACGGCGGCACGCGCATGGCGCGTCGAGTGGATGTCCGAGTCGTTCAGCATGGTGTGGCGCGCCTCGCGCACCCGGCCGTCGGGGCTGGCCTCGGCCTTGGCCAGCAGGTTGACCAGCCGCTGCGCGATGAGGGCCGCGTCGGCTTCCGGATCCAGGCCGAAATGCTCGCGCAGCAGCGTGCGCAGGCCGGCGGTGTCCACCGCGTCGCGCATCAGCGCATGGCCGATGCGCAGCGGCGAGGCGCTGCCCGCCGCCTCGCCCAGCACGATGACCACGTTGCCTTCCAGCTCGATGCCGGCCGACACGGAGGCGCGGGCCGAATGAAGGCTGAGGTCGTGCAGCACGGCGGCGTCGGTGGCGCGCGCCGGGTCGATCTCGCCCAGGGCCACGCCCACGCCCAGGGCCGAGGCGGCGCGCGAGTAGCCCATCGACTCGTAGGTGTCGCGCGTGACCGTGTCCTGCCCGCGGCCGAGCGCGTCGTCTACTTTGGCCGAAGTGAGCAGCGGGCACTTGACCTGCACGAAGTGGACGTCGGCGGCGCTGTCGATGCCGGCGTCGCGCATGGCGGCCTGCACCGCCTCGGCCGTGGCGGCGATCTGCGCCTGGCGGCCCATCTCCTCCGGCGCGAAGTCGCGCGTGTGGGCAATGCCGACCACCAGACGCTTCTCGCCTTCGACCACCTCGTGCGGCAATGCCGCGCGGCGGGTGAACACGGTGAAGTGCGGCGACAGCACGCCCTCGGTGCCGCCGGACATCACCAGTGCGACCTGCGCATGCACCGCCTGCGGCGTGCAGCCGCGGTGCGGCGCCAGGTAATGGCACCAGGCCATGGCGGCGAAGTCGCGGGTGTGGTCGTTGACGCAGCCGTTGCCCTCGGTCTTGCCCATCACAGCCACGATGTGGCGCGGATCGAGCGTGCCGGCCTCGACCAGGGCCTGCACGCCGCTCAGGTCGCCGGGGCCGCGGCAGGGCACCACGTGCGCGTCCACATGCTGGGGGACGGTGCCGCTCATCTCGCGCTCCAGTCCACCTCGCCCACCGGCACCGCGGTTGGCGGCACGCCGGGCGGCGTCTCCAGGATGGCGCGGCTGTAGTGCTCGGTGTTGCGCGGCCGGGGCGTGGGCATCTTCTGCACCGCCTTGACCGAACGGCCCCAGCCCACGGCGTCTTCCACGAGGCGACCCTCGCGCATGACGAAGCGCCCGCGCAGCAGCGTGTGCAGCGGATAGCCCTGCACAGGCCGCCCGTGCCAGGGCGAGATGCGGCTGATGCTCTGCAGCCGGTTCTGCGACAGCACGCCCTGGCGCGCCATGTCGACGATGGCGATGTCGGCATGGGCGCCGGGCGCGATCACGCCCTTGGTGCCGTACAGGCCCCAGGCCCTGGCCGGGGCGACGGCGCTCCAGCGCACGTAGTCCATGAGCGTGGCGCGGCCGCGGTTGACTTCGGTGAGCATCAGCGGCATCTGCGTCTCCACCCCCGGGAAGCCGCAGTCGCAGTCCCAGATGCTCTCGCGCGTCTTCTCCTCGGGCGCATGCGGCGCATGGTCGGTGGCGATCATGTCCAGCGTGCCGTCCATCAGCGCGTCCCACAGGGGCTGGTTGTGACGCGGCTCGCGGATGGGCGGGTTCAGCCGCATCACGCCGCCGAGCTTCGACATGTGCCCGGTGTTGAGCAGCAGGTACTGCGGGCAGGTCTCGGCCGTCACGTCCACGCCGCGGCGCTTGGCCTCGCGCAGCAGGAAGAGCGAATCGGCCGCGCTGTGGTGGGCGATGTGCACCCGCGCGCCGGTCCATTCGGCCAGCGTGAGCACGCGGCCGATGGCCTCGATCTCGGCCACGGCGGGCCGCGCCGCCAGGTGGGCCATGGCGTCGATGCGGCCGGCCTCCTGCATCTTCTTCTGGCGGCGGAACAGGATGGACGAGTTCTCGGCATGCACCACCGTGCGGATGCCCAGCGGCGCCAGCGTCTCGAAGCCCTCCAGCAGCGCACCGTCGGTGGGCGCGGGCAGGTTGCCGAAGGTGTTGCCGACGAAGGCCTTGAAGCTGGTGACGCCGGCCTCCAGCAGCTCTTCCAGCCGCTCGATGGTGTCGTCGCCCAGCAGGCCGTGGATGCCGAAGTCGCAGTACGAGGCCTCGGCCGCCTTCTGCTTGAGCCGCAGCGCCTCCACGGTGCCCGTGGCCGGCGAGGTGTTGGGCATGTCGAAGACGGTGGTCACGCCGCCGAGCGCGGCGGCGGCCGAGCCGGTGCGCCAGGTCTCCTTGTGCGGATAGCCCGGATCGCGGAAGTGCACATGGCTGTCGATGGCCCCGGGCAGCAGGAACAGGCCGTCGGCGCGCAGTTCTTCGCGTGCGGGCGGCATGGTGTCGTCGTGGCCCACGGCCACGATCTGCTCGCCGGCGATGGCCACGCTGGCGGGCACGATGGCGTCGGGCGAGACCACGCTTGCGCCGCGGATGACAAGGTCGACGTCGGGTCGCATGCTGCTCACTCCCCGGCTCACAGCGCGGCCCAGCCGCCGTCCACCGGCAGGTCGGCGCCGGTGATCTGCCGCGACACCTCGCTGGCCATGAACAGGCAGGCGTTGGCGATGTCTGTGTCGGTGGAGACGCGGCGCAGCGCGTAGTCGGCCGCGTGGCGCTGCATCGCCTCTTCCCGCGTGATGCCCAGGCGCTGGGCCATGTTGGCGCACACCTTCTCGCGGAAGCGCGGGCCGTCCACCATGCCCGGCGCGACGTTGTTGACGTTGATGTTGTGCGGCCCGGCCTCCAGCGCAAAGCTCTTGGTGATGCCGCGCAGGCCCCACTTGGAGGCCGAATAGGCCATGCGCCCGGCACGCCCGCGCAGGCCGAAGGTGCCGCCCACGTTCACGATCTTGCCGCTGCGCTGCTCCACCATCGCGGGCATCACGGCGCGGATGGTGTTGAAGCAGCCGGTCATGTTCAGGCGCACGATCTCGTCGAACTCTTCCGTCGTCGTCTCCCAGCCGGTCTTGCCGATGGGGCCCGAGCCGCCGGCCACGTTGACCAGGATGTCGATGCGGCCGAAGGCGGCCAGCGCCGCCGTGGCCAGCGCCTCGGTCTGGCTGGAGACGGTGAGGTCGCAGGCCACCACCTGCGCCGCCACGCCCAGCGCGCGGGCCTCGGCGGCCACGGGTTCGATGGCGGCAGTGTCGCGGCCGGCCAGCACCAGCTTCGCGCCTTCGCGGGCGAAGGCCAGCGTGATGGCGGCGCCCATGCCCTTGGCCGGGCCGGTGATGATGGCGACCTTGTCGCGCAGTTGCAGATCCATGGCGGTCTCTTCTTTCTTCAGAGGGGCTTGTCGGTGATGTTCAGGGCGCGACGGTGCTGGACGGGCGCTCGGCGCGCGCCGGCAGGAAGCGGCGGTCGAAGACCTCGCCCACCTCGGGCTGGCGCGGCAGCTGGTTGGCCTCGGCCACGATGCCGATGGACTTCTTGAGCCGCTCGTCGTCCACGTCGCCCAGGCCGATGCGGGCGATCTCGGGGTGGCTCATGTCGTTCTTGAGCGTGGCCAGGAGCTTCTCTTTCTCGACGTCGCGCTTGAGCAGCGGCTCGCGCTTCATCACGGCGTCGATGCCGGCATCGGGGTTGGCCAGCACGTCCTTGATGGCGCGGTTGAGCGCCTTGACGAAGCCGGCCACGGCCTGGGGCTTGTCCTGCACGAAGCTGCGCGAGAAGAAGACGGTGTTGGCATAGAGGTCCATGCCGTGGTCGCCGTAGCGGATGAAGCGCAGGTCCTTGGCCGGGTCCAGCCCCATGCCGCGGGCGCTGAAGCTCACGGTGGTGACATAGCCGAAGGCGCCGTCGATCTGGCCGCGCACCAGCATCTGCTCGCGCAGGTTGGGCGCCATGTTGGAGATGGTCACCTTGGCGGCGTCGATCTTGGCCAGCTTGGCGAAGGCCGGGAAGAGCTTGAGCGCGCCATCGTTGGCCGGGCCGCCGATGGTCTTGCCTTCGAGGTCCCTGGGGCTTTTGATCGGGCTGTCGCTGCGCACCACCACCGCGAAGGGCGGCGTGTTGTAGAGCATGTACACGCCCACCGGCGCATCGGCCGGCCGCTTGGAGGCCAGGTCGATCAGCGCATTCATGTCGCCGAAGCCGGCCTGGTAGGTGCCCGCGGCCACCTTCGGGATCGAGGCGGCCGAGCCCTCGCCCTGGTCGATGGTGACGTCCAGTCCTTCCTGCTTGAAATAGCCGCGGTCCTGCGCCAGGAAGAACCAGGCCTGCGGGCCTTCGTACTTCCAGTTGAGCACCAGCTTGATCGGCGTCTGCGCGGCGGCGGGCAGCGCAGCCAGCGCCAGGGCCGCAGCGCCGATGAGCGGCCGCGTCCAGCGTGCGAGAAGGGAGAGGGTCGAGGTCATGGCGAAGGTTCCTCAGTCGGGTTGGGAAGGAAGGTCGGTGAGCGCCGCGCCCAGGTCGGCCGCGGTCGCGGTGAAGCCGTGCAGCAGGCGCACGAGGTAGAGCACGCCGTCGGTCACGTAGTCGGGTGACGAGGTGCTGCAGGCGTCCTCCAGCAGCACGCAGTCGTAGCCCAGGAAGGCCGCGTCCTGCAGGGTGGAGAACACGCAGCGGTCGGTGTTGATGCCGGCGAACAGCAGGGTGGTGATGCCGGCGTTGCGCAGCACGCTGTCGAGCTCGCTGTCCCAGAAGCCCGAGAGCCGGTGCTTGTGCGCCAGGATGTCGCCGGGCTCGGCTGCGAGTTCCTCGACCAGCGCCGCGCCCCAGCTGCCCTGCACCAGCGACGGACCGTGGTCGATGGGCGAGCGCTCGCCATAACCCACGCCCTCGGCCGTCCGCTTGCCCTTGAACTGCACCGTGGGGCCGAGGTTGCGCCGGTCGGCGCGGATGCCCCAGTTGCACCAGACGAGCGGGCTGCCCGCGCGGCGCCAGGCGGGCAGCAGCGCCTGCAGCACCGGGATGGGCCGCCGCGCGGCCTGCACGTCCAGGCCCTTCTGGCCGAACCAGCCTTCGGGATGGCAGAAGTCGTTCTGCATGTCGACCACCACCAGCGCGGTGCGGGCCAGGTCGATCACGAGCGATTCGGGCTGTGCCGGCAGCGCCAGCGGCCGCGGGGCCGGCGGCGTGCGGACCAGGCTCAGGCGCCCGTCCTGCAGCTGCCAGCGGTTGCCGGCCGCGGGGCCGAAGCCGGGGGCGTCACCGGGGGTCGTGTCCAACTTGGTGCCGGGAATGCGTTCATCGCTGTGCATGCGTCAGTGGCACGCATCGCCCGTGCCACGGGCGCTCACTTTCCGGCGCTTTATCGCGGGTGCGCCGTTGCCGGATTGGCAACGGTCCGGGCATGCGGCTTGCACGGCACAGGCATGCGCCATTGCCCTTCACCCCGCCTGCCATGAACCACCTGCGCCTGCTGCGCTACGTCGACGAGGTCGCGCGCATCGGATCCATCCGCCAGGCGGCCGAGCGGCTGCATGTGGCGCCCTCGGCGGTCAACCGCCGCATCCAGGACATCGAGGAGGAGCTGGGCACGCCGCTGTTCGAGCGGCTGCCGCGGGGCATGCGGCTCACGGCGGCGGGCGAGCTGTTCGTGCGCTATGTCCGCGACCGGGGCGCCGAGCTGGAGCGCGTGCGCTCCGAGATCGAGGAGCTGCAGGGCCTGCGCCGCGGCCGGGTGCGGCTGGTGGCCAGCCAGGCACTGGCGCCGCGCTTCCTGCCCGCGGCCATCGCGGCCTTCCGCGAGACGCATCCACTGGTGGCCTTCGACGCCCGCATCGGCGACCACGTGCAGGCGGCCGAGGCCCTGCGCAGCCTGGACACCGACCTGGCCCTGGTGTTCAACCTGCCGGCCGAATCGGACATCCAGCGCCTGGACGTGGCCGGCCAGCGGCTCATGGCCATGATGCATGCCGAGCATCCGCTGGCCGGTCGCAGCGCGCTGCGCCTGCGCGATTGCGCCGACTATCCCCTGGTGCTGCCCAACCGCGACATCGGCGGGCGTCAGCTGCTGGAGCGCTTTCTTTCGCGCAGTTCCATCCGCTTCCAGCCCATGGTGGAAAGCAACAGCTTCGAGTTCCTGCTCGGCTGCCTGGCCGACCGGCAGTCCATCACCTTTCAGATGGCCATCGGCACCGACCTGGCGACGCCCGACCTCGTGGCCCGCGCCATCGAGGACCGGGCCTTTCCCCAGGGCGAACTGGTGCTGGGCTGCCTCCGGGGGCGGCAGCTGCCGGTGATCGCCTACGCCTTCGCCGAGTTCCTGCGCGAGCGGCTGACCGCGCTCGGCGCCGACGGCTGAGGGCCGGCGCGCACTGCGCGGCCTTGGCCGTCCTCGGGGAAGGCGCCCGCGTCTGGCTGCTCACCGGGGCGCGTGCCGCCGCAGGCACAAGGCCGTCAACGCCGCCGTGACGGCCGCCGTGGCGGCCAGCGTGCCCAGCGACATCGACCGCGCCATGGCCGAGGCAAGCTCGCCGGTGCGTGGCACCAGCAGCTCCATGCGCCGCTTGGTCATGGCCAAGCCGAGTTCGCCCAGGCGATCGTGCAGCCGACGCTCGGCCAGCGGCAGCAGGATGGTCTCTTCGTCCGCCACATGGTGCAGCACGTCGCGCAGCAGTTCCATGAAGGTGTCGTCGAAGGCCGCATCGTCGGCCGCCATGCCGCGCAGGCGACCGATCAGGCGCTTCATCTCGTCGTGCTCGGGCACGCTCTTCTGCAGAGCCTCCTCGTCGCCCGCGACGGCGCGCAGCGCGGGATAGAAGATCTCTTCCTCCAGCTGCGCATGCACCTCCAGCGCCAGGCAGACCTGGTCGACCAGCCCGCGCTTGACGCGCGGGCTGTCGGTGGTGCGGTACTGGTGGAAGGCGGTGACCAAGTGCGTGTGGTCGAGCCGGATCATGTTTGTGGCGTGGGGCGCGAGGTATTCGGTGGCGGTTCGCATCATGGGAGGCTTTCGTTCTTGAAGGATCGTCTTCCTGGGGAGCGCGGCGAGGTCCCGCGCGGCTACTCAGCGCATCCGCCGGTTGCTGCGCTTGCGGCCCATCAGCCAGCACAGCAATACGGCGCTGCCGGCGGTCCAGGCCAGCTTGCGCACCAGCCTCGGCCGGTCGTGTTTCCAGGCGGCGCCCAGGCCCATCTCGGCCACCACGTTGGGTACATGACCACGGCGCAGGTCGTCGATCACGCCTTCGACCATGTCGGTGCGGTCGGCCAACAGCAGGATCAGCCAGTGGCGCAGGTCGTTCTCGCTGAAGCGGAAGGCCGCGCGCCGAAGCCCGCCGCTGGCGCCCTGCGGCGGCAGCGTGCTGCCGAAGATGGGCGTGATCGTGCTGTCGCGCTCGGTGGAGCACAGCACCTCCACCCTCTGCGGCTGCTGCGCGGGCTGCGTCCAGTGCACGCCCTCCAGCCGGGGCGGTGTGCGCTCCATGGGCACGGCGGGACGGCTGTTGCGGTCGCGGTCCACGCCCCAGCCGGGGATGTGGGCATGGCGCGTGGACGGCTCCGCGGAAGAAGACGTCGGGTCGGTGTTAGCGGTGTTCGTGATGTCTGCCATGGGGCCTCCGTGTCCGTTCGTCAGGCGCGCGCCGAGGGCGGCAGAAGCACGACCTTGATGCAGTCGTCCAGCTTGCTGCTGAACAGGTGGTAGCCCTCGGCCACCTCCTCCAGCGGCAGGCGGTGGGTGATGATGTCGCTGGGCCGGATGCGGCCGGCCTGGATGTGCTCGATGAGCTTGGGCAGGTGGCGCTTGACCGAGGCCTGGTTCATGCGCAGCGTCAGGCCCTTGTTGACCGCATTGCCGATGGGCAGCGCGTTGAAGGTGGGGCCGTATACGCCCACGATGGACACATGCCCGCCCTTGCGCACCGAGTTGATGGCCCAGTGCAGCACCGTGGCGGCGCCGCCCTGCAGTTTGAGCTTCACGCCCGTCAGCGTCTGCGCGAAGCTGCCGGCCGCCTCGGCGCCCACGCAGTCGATGCAGACGTCGGCGCCCAGCCCATCGGTCATCTTCTTGATGTGGATGGCCATGTCGCGCACCGACTTGAAGTCGACCGTCTCGCAATGGGCGAACTCGCGCGCGAAGGCCAGGCGGTATTCGACGTGGTCCACCACGATCACCCGGCCCGCGCCCATGAACCAGGCCGAGCGGGCAGCGAACAGGCCCACCGGCCCGGCACCGAACACCACCACCGTGTCGCCCTCGCGGATGCTGCCCATTTCCGCCGCCTGGTAGCCGGTGGGAAAGACGTCGGTCAGCAGCACGGCGTCGTCCTCGTCCAGGCCCTCCGGCAGTACCGTGGGGCCGATGTCGGCCATGGGCACGCGCACGTATTCCGCCTGGCCGCCGGCATAGCCGCCGGTGGTGTGCGAGTAGCCGTAGATGCCGCCCACCGCCGTCGCCTCGGGGTTGACGTTGTGGCAGTTGCTGAACAGCTCGCGGCTGCAGAAGAAGCAGGTGCCGCAGAAGATGTTGAAGGGCACGAGCACCCGATCGCCGGGTTTGAGGCGCTGCACGTCGGGCCCCACACGTTCGACCACGCCAGTGAACTCGTGGCCGAAGGTCGTCCCCACGCGCGTGTCGGGCACCAGCCCGTGGTAGAGGTGCAGGTCCGAGCCGCAGATGCAGCTGCGGGTGACGCGCACGATGGCGTCGCCCGGGTGCTCGATCTCGGGCTCGGCGCGTTCGTCGATGCGCACCCGGTAGGGGCCGCGGTAGTTCATGGCAAGCATGGGGTCGGGGTCCTTCGCGTGAGGGAAAGGTCGACACCCATGGTTGCGGGGCCTGGGGCGGGCCTTGTAGGAAGCCGGCGAGGCGCCGGTAGGCGGCCGCACTCGCCGCACGCCGGGCGCGAAGCCGGGCCCGCGTGGCTGCTCAGTCGGTGCCGCGCGCCGCGCGCCGCACCACCTGCGGTGGCACGCCGAAGCCGCGCAGGAACACCTCGCGCAGATGGCGCGCGTCGCGAAAGCCCGTCTCGCGCGCCACCACCTCCAGCGGATGGCGGCTGCGTTCCACCATCAGCCGCGCCGACTCCAGCCGCAACTGCTCAACCGCCTTGGCGGGCGACTGGCCCGTCTCCGCCGCGAAAACGCGGCTGAACTGCCGCGGGCTGAGGTGCGCCACTTCGGCCAGCTGCTCGACGCCCAGGGGCGCGGCCAGGTGCGCACGGGCGTATTCCAGCGCCTGCTGGATGCGATCGGACTTGGGCGCGAGGCGCAGCAGTTCCGAATGCTGCGATTGCCCGCCCGAGCGCCGCTGCGGCATCACCAGGCCACGGGCCACGCTGCCAGCGACATCGCTGCCCAGGTCCTTCTCGACCAGGCCCAGGGCCAGGTCCAGCTCGGCGGTCATGCCGGCCGAGGTCCAGAGGGCCCCGTCGGTGATGAAGATGCGGTCGGGCTCGACCTGGATCGAGGGATGGCGCTTCTGCAGCGCATCGGTCCAGGCCCAGTGGGTGGTGGCACGGCGCTGGTCCAGCAGGCCGGCGTCGGCCAGCAGGAAGGCGCCGGTGCACAGGCCCGCCGTGCGGCGCGCGCGGCCGGCGGCGCGGCCGAGCGCCCGCACCAGCGCGGGCGCCGCCCCCGCGTCGACCGGATCGCGCGTGCCGGCCACCAGCCAGGTGTCGACGGCGGTGCGTGCGGACAGCGGCCGGCTCAGCACGCGCGTGCCTGCGGAGGTCCGCACCTCGCCGCCGGCCAGCGAATAGTTCTCGACGCTGTAGACCCGCTCTCGCGCGGCCAGGTTGGCGAACTCGAACACGGCCTGGGTGGCCAGGGCCATGACCTGGAAGCCTTCTGGCAGCAGGTAGCCGATGCGCAGCATGGTGTCACCTCATTGATGTCTTGAATCATGTCTTTATACGTCATTTGAGACATCGACTGCCGGTCGCATCATTCGTCCATGCCGCCGCATCCGGCGGCCTCACGGGACCCAGACCATGACTTCCATCGCTTCCGGCACCGCCCTCGTCACCGGTGCTTCCTCCGGCATCGGCGCCCTCTATGCCGACCGCCTGGCCCGCCGCGGCCACGACCTGATCCTCGTCGCCCGCGACCGCGAGCGGCTCAACGCACTGGCACGCGACATCACCAGCCGCACCGGCCGCAATGTCGAGGTGCTGGCCGCCGACCTGACCGACGCGGCCTCGCTGGCCACCGTGGAGGCCAAGCTGCGCCAGGACGCCAGCATCCGCCTGCTGGTCAACAACGCCGGCATCGGCACCCACACGCCGCTGCTGGACAGCGATGTGGAGGCCATGACGCGCATGGTGGCGCTCAACGTCACGGCGCCGATGCGCCTGGCCTATGCGGCGGTGCCCGGCTTCGTGGCGCGCGGGGGCGGTACCGTGGTCAACATCGCCTCCATCGTGGCGCTGGCGCCCGAGATCCTCAACGGCGTGTACGGCGGCACCAAGGCCTTCGTGCTGGCCTTCAGCCAGTCGCTGCAGCACGAGCTGGGCGCCAAGGGCCTGCGGGTGCAGGCGGTGCTGCCCGGCGCCACCGCCACCGACTTCTGGGCCACCGGCGGCCTGCCGGTCGAGAACCTGGACGCCCGCATCGTGATGCGCGCCGAAGACATGGTCGACGCCGCCCTCGTCGGCCTGGACCGCGGCGAGACCGTCACCCTGCCCTCGCTGCACGCCGCAGAGGCCTGGGACGCCTACGAAACCGCCCGCCGCGCGCTGGCCCCGCAGCTGTCGAGCAACACGCCAGCGCCGCGCTACCTCGCGCTGCACTGAAACCCGACCCGAGACAGGAGACCCACCATGCAGATGCAGCCACTCACCTTCGGCCGCACCGGACTGCGGCTTTCCCGGCTGGCGCTGGGCACCGCCAACTTCGGCCAGCGCTGGGGCCACGGCGCGGACGCCGAGCAGAGCGCCGCCCTGCTCGACGCCTATGCAGAGGCCGGCGGCAACGTCATCGACACGGCCGACGTCTACCAGTTCGGCCAGTCCGAGGAGATCCTGGGCGGCCTGCTGGCCGGCCGCCGCGACGACTTCTTCCTGGCCACCAAGTTCAGCAATGGCGCATCGCCGAAGGCCGGCCCGCTGGTCACCGGCAACAGCCGGCGCGCCATGGTGGCGTCGGTGGAAGCCAGCCTGCGTCGGCTGAAGACCGACCGCATCGACCTGTACTGGGTGCACCACCCCGACGGCGTCACGCCGTCGGAGGAGATCGTGCGTGGCCTGGACGACCTGGCGCGCGCCGGCAAGATCGTCTACGCGGGCCTGTCCAACTTTCCCGCCTGGCGCGTGGGGCGCGCCGTGACGCTGGCCGAGCTGACCGGTGCCGTGCCGATTGCCGCGCTGCAGTTCGAGTACAGCCTGGTGCACCGCGCGCCCGAGTCCGACCTGCTGCCCGCCGCCCAGGCGCTGGGCCTGGCCGCCGTCACCTGGTCGCCGCTGGGCGGCGGCATGCTCACCGGCAAGTACCGCCAGGGTGAGCGGGGACGCGCCGAGGCGCTGGGCGGCAAGGTGTTCCAGGCCGAGAACTCCGCCGAGCGCACTGCCCTGCTCGATGCCGTGCTGGCCGTGGCCGCCGAGTTGGGGGCCACGCCCGACCAGGTCGCCATCGCCTGGCTGCTGACCCGGGACGTGCAGCCGCTGCTGGGGCCGCGCACCCTGGCCCAGCTGCAGTCCAACCTGGGCGCGCTGCAGATCACGCTCTCGGCGGAGCAGCGCGGCCGGCTCGACGCCGCCAGCGCGCCGCACACCGCCGCATCCGCCCCCGCGGCGGCAGCGGCCTTCACGCCGCCCGCCACGCCGGTGGCCTGAACGCCAACACGCCCCAAAACCGACAGGCCAGGAGATCCCATGAAAGCCGTCATCGCCGCCTACGCGCGCTCCCCCTTCCACTTCGCCCGCAAGGGCCGCCTGGCCGAGGTGCGGCCGGACACGCTCGCCGCCACCGTGGTGCAGGGCCTGCTGCAACGCACCGGGCTGGACCCGGCGCTGCTGGAGGACGTGATCCTCGGCTGTGCCTATCCCGAGGCCGCGCAGGGCAACAACCTCGCGCGCATCGTCGGCCTGCTGGCCGGCCTGCCACACGAGGTCGGCGGCATGACGGTCAACCGCTTCTGCGGCTCGTCGATGCAGGCGGTGCACATCGCCGCCGCGCAGATCGAGGCCGGTATCGGCGACGCCTACCTGTGCGTGGGTGTGGAGTCGATGACCATGGTGCCGCAGGGCGGCTTCAACTTCTCGGCCCATCCCGGTCTGCTGACGGACACCGACGCCTACATCTCCATGGGCGAGACGGCCGAGAACGTGGCCGAGCGCTGGGCCGTGAGCCGCGCCGACCAGGAGGCGCTGGCCGTGCAGTCGCACCGCAAGGCCGCCGAGGCGCGCGAGGGCGGCCGGCTGGCCCAGGAAATCGTGCCCATCGCGCTGCCCGACGGCAGCTGGGTCGACAGCGACGGCTGCATCCGCCCGGCCACCTCGGCCGAGGCGCTGGCGGCGCTCAAGCCGGCCTTCCGGCCCGATGGCGTGGTGACGGCGGGCACCTCCTCGCCGCTCACCGACGGCGCCGCGGCGGTGCTGGTCACGCGCGACGACTTCGCCGAGCGCCACGGCCTGGCCGCGCTCGCGCGCATCCGCAGCTTCGCCACCGTGGGCGTGGACCCGGCCATCATGGGCATCGGCCCGATCCCCGCCACGCGCAAGGCGCTGGCCCGCGCCGGCCTGTCGGTGGCCGACCTGGACGTGGTGGAGATCAACGAAGCCTTCTCCTCGCAGGCGCTGGCCTGCATCCGTGACCTGCGGCTGGACATGGGGACGGTCAACATCGACGGCGGCGGCCTGGCCATTGGCCACCCGCTGGGCGCAACGGGGGCGCGCATCACCGGCAAGGCGGCATCGCTGCTGGCGCGCGAGCGTGGCCGCTGTGCGCTGGCGACGCAGTGCATCGGCGGCGGGCAGGGCATCGCGACCGTGCTGGAACGCGTCTGAGGAGAGGGGTCGGAGGTTCGCGGGGCGCCGCTGCGGCGGCGCTCAGCCGCCCTGCTGCCGCGCCAGGTAGACCTGGTGCAGCGTGATCTTGCGCACTTCGGACTGGCTGGTCTCGATGTGGGCGCGCAGCATCATGGCGGCCTGATCGCCGCGGTTGGCGCGCACGGCCTTGAGGATCTTGGCGTGCTCTTCGTAGGTGGCGTCGATGCGCGGCTGCTGGGTGAAGTCGAGCCGGCGGATGATGCGGATGCGGTCGGTCACCTCGCGGTGCACGCGCGCCATCTCGGCATTGCCGGCGGCGGCCACCAGCTGGCAATGGAAGTCCTCGTCCCAGCCCGCGACCTGCGCCGCATCGCTGCTGCGCTGGTCGACCGGCACCAGCCAGATGGCGGCCAGCGCATCGAGCTGGGCGCGGTCCACGGCGCGGCCCGACTCGCACAGGCGGTGCACGGCGGTGGTCTCCAGCACCATGCGCAGGTCGTAGAGCTGCTCGAACTGCTGGAAGTCGAAGGGCAGCACGCGCCAGCCGGCGCGGAACAGCACCTCGACATAGCCTTCCTGCTGCAGCCGGATCAGCGCCTGACGCACCGGCGTGCGCGAGACGCCCAGGCGATCGCAGATCTCGTTCTCGGTGAAGCGGTCGCCGGGCACCAGGCGGAAGTCGGCGATGTCGCGCTTGAGCTGGTCGTAGACCTCGTCGGCGCGCGAGCGGAAGGGAAGCTCCGCCTCGGCAGGAGCGGCTTTCTTGGAACGGGCGGGAGCAGCGACAGGCACCATCGGATCGTAGCGGGCCGCTCAGCCCCCTGCCGCTGTCAGGGCCGCCATCAGCTGCGGCCCGGTCGCGGTCCAGCCGACGATGGCGCCCTGCGCGCGGATCATCTCCACCGCCGCGGCCTTGAACTGCGGGAAGTAGCTCTCGGTGCAGTCTTCCAGCAGCAGGCAGTCGTAGCCGCGGTCGTTGGCCTCGCGCATGCTCGTCTGGACGCAGACCTCGGTGGTCACGCCGCCGAAGACGAGGTGCGTGATGCCGCGGGCCTGCAGCCGCTCGTGCAGGCCGGTGGCATAGAAGGCGCCCTTGCCGGGCTTGTCGATGACCCACTCGCCCTCGATGGGCGCGAGCGCGTCGATGATCTGGTTGCCCGGCTCGCCGGCCACCAGGATGCGGCCCATCGGGCCTTCGTCGCCGATGCGAAGCGACGGGGCGCCCCGCAGTCGCTTGGCAGGCGGGCAGTCCGACAGGTCGGGCCGGTGCGCCTCGCGCGTGTGGACCACCAGGCCGCCGGCCTGGCGCCAGGCGGCCAGCACGGCCTGCGTGGCCGGGACGATGGCCGCCAGCAGCGACACGTCGTTGCCCAGCGTCTCGCCGAAGCCGCCGGGCTCGATGAAGTCGCGCTGCATGTCGATCAGCACCAGGGCCGTGCGGTCCAGGTCGAAGTCGTAGGCGAAGGGGCGGGCGTCGTTCAGGCGCATGAGGGTCTCTCCTTGCTCAATGCCCGCCGCCCATGTGGGCGCCCAGGACGTGTCTGTCGGCTGATGCGGCAGGCGTCTCGTACACGATGCGGCCTTCGCTCATCACCACGATGCGGTCCGACAGGGCCAGCAGCTCGTCCAGGTCCTCGCTCACCAGCAGCACGGCGCCGCCGCGCTCGCGCACCTGCACGATGCGGGCATGGATCTCAGCCACGGCCGCGAAGTCCAGGCCGAAGACGGGGTTGGCGGCGATCAGCACCTGGATGTCGCCGGCCAGCTCGCGCGCCAGCACGGCCCGCTGCACATTGCCGCCCGACAGGCTGCCGATGGGCGCACGCTCGCCGCGGGTCTTGATGCCGTACTCGGCGATCCACTGCCGCGCCCGGGCGCGCCAGCGGCCGAAGCGCAGCAGGCCGCCGGCCGCCAGCGGCGGCTGGTCGAAGTCGCGCAGGGCCATGTTCTCGGCCACGCTCAGGCCTGCGACGCAGGCATTGCGCAGCGGCTCCTCGGGCAGGCTGCGCACGCGCAGCCGGCGGTTGTCGCCGCGGCTGGCGCGGTAGGGCTGGCCGCCCACACGCACGCGGCCGGCGCTGCGCGGCCGCTGGCCCACCAGGGCCTCGACCAGCTCGCGCTGGCCGTTGCCCGAGACGCCGGCCACGCCCAGGATCTCGCCCGGGCGCACCTGCAGGCTGAGCGACTGCACGGCGGGCGTGCCGCGGTCGCCCGGCGCGGACAGCGCCTCGACCGCCAGCGCCGGCGCGGCACTGGCCACGACGGGCGTGCGCGGGGTGGCATCGCTCGCGCCCTCGCTCGCCTCGTCGGGTGTGGCGCCTGCACCCATCATGGCCTGGGCCAGGCGCGTCGGGTCGGTGTCGCGCACCGCGGCATGGTGCACCGCGCGGCCGCGGCGCAGCACGGTCACGGCGTCGGCATAGGCCATCACCTCGCGGAACTTGTGGGTGATGATGAGCACGGTGCAATGGCCGCCCTGCGCAAAGGCGCGCACATGGCCCAGCACCTCGTCGGCCTCCTGCGGCGTGAGCACCGAGGTGGGCTCGTCCAGGATCAAGAGGCGCGGCTTGAGGTAGAGCTGCTTGAGCAGCTCCAGCTTCTGCTTCTCGCCCGCGGCCAGCTGCGAGGGCCGCGCGTCCAGGTCCAGCCGGAAGGGCGTGGTCGCCAGGAAGGCCTGCAGCTCGGCGCGCTTGGCCTTCCAGTCGATCAGCGTGGGCACCTGGCCGCCGGCCAGCAGCAGGTTCTCGGCCACCGTCATGCCAGGCGCCAGCGTGAAGTGCTGGTAGACCATGCCGATGCCCAGCTGCCGCGCCACCACCGGGTTGGCGATGGCCTGCTCGCGGCCATCGATGAGGATGCTGCCTTCCTCGGGCCGCTGGAAGCCGGCCACGCACTTGACCAGCGTGCTCTTGCCGGCACCGTTCTCGCCCAGCAGCGCATGCACGCTGCCGGGCGCGACCTGCATGCTCACGCGGTCCATGGCGGTGAAGTCGCCGAAGCGCTTGGTGAGCTCCAGCGTGTCCAACGCCAGCGCGCCCTGGGCGCGCGGATGGGGGGTGACGGGCGCGATCATGACGCCAGCGCCTTGATCAGCGCGGTCGACGGCGCATGCGCACCGAACACCCCGCCCTGCATGGTGATCATCTTGAGTGCCGCCGCATGGTTGCCCGGATCGGTGGCGGCCGTGCAGTCCGACAGCAGCAGGCATTCGAAGCCGCGGTCGTTGGCGTCGCGCATGGTGGTGTGCACGCACACGTCGGTGGTGATGCCGGCCAGCACCAGGTTCCGGATGCCCCGCGTGCGCAGGATCATCTCCAGGTCGGTGGCATAGAAGGAGCCCTTGCCGGGCTTGTCGATCACCACCTCGCCCGGCAGCGGCGCCAGCTCGGGAATGATCTCCCAGCCCGGCTCGCCGCGGATCAGGATGCGGCCGCACGGCCCGTCGTCGCCGATGCCCACGCCGCCCTCACCGATCTGGCGCGAGCGCCAGCGCTTGTTGGCCGGCAGGTCCGACAGGTCGGGCCGATGGCCTTCGCGGGTGTGGATGATGGTGTAGCCCAGCGGACGCATCACGGCCAGCAGGCGGCGGATGGGTTCGATGGGTGCCTGCGTGAGCGAGATGTCGTAGCCCATCACGTCCACGTAGCCGCCCTTGCCGCAGAAGTCGGTCTGCATGTCGATGACGATGAGCGCCGTGTTGTCGGGGCGCAGGTCGCCGTCGTAGGGCCAGCGGTAGGGTTCGGCGGCCGCGAAGCGCGCCGCGGCGGCAGCGGAGGAGGTCGTGGCGTCCATGGTGTCAGTCCAGGGTCTTGAGTCGCTCTTTGTCGGGCACCGGCGGTGTGGGCGCGGGCACC
Organism: Pseudacidovorax intermedius; assembly: GCF_003350475.1. Classification (GTDB taxonomy): domain Bacteria; phylum Pseudomonadota; class Gammaproteobacteria; order Burkholderiales; family Burkholderiaceae_C; genus Xenophilus; species Xenophilus intermedius. Next base: position 1,155,525 of record NZ_QQAV01000001.1, on the reverse strand, counting down.
AGCGGATGGCTGCCGGCGCCGCCGTAGAAGCGCACCGGCGGCGCGAAGCCGAAGCCGCTGCCGTCGGTCACCTGCACCTGGTCGCTCCAGGGCAGGCGGTAGCGGCCGGCGGCCATGTCGTGCATGTAGGTGTAGGGGCAGTCCTGCGCGCCCCCCTTCACCGCCACGTAGCCGCGGTGATAAAGCTGGTAGATGTTGTTCTCCACGCCCCAGCCGGTGCGTGCCTCGCGCACCAGGTCGGGCCGCAGCTCGGCGGTGATGATCTCGTCGGGGCGGCCGCCGCCTTCCACCATCACGGTGCCGTCGAAGCTGCAGAACATGCCCTCGCCCATGGAGTCGAAGGTGCCGTCGCTGCCGCACATGCAGACGCTGGCGGTGTAGGCCAGGTTGCAGAAGGCGTTGGCCTGGTTGGTGATCTTCCAGGCATGGCGGATCGGCGCGGTGTAGCCGGCCGTGCGCAGGATGATCTCGGCGCCCTTGTAGGCCGCCTCGCGCGCCATCTCCGGGAACATGCCGTCGTGGCAGATGATGAGCGCCAGCTTGCTGCCGTTGGGGCCGTCGCACACGGGCACGCCCAGGTTGCCCGGCTCCCAGGGCTCCACCGGCACCCAGGGATGCAGCTTGCGGTAGTACAGGCGGATGGCGCCCTGGTCGTCGATGATCAGCCCGCTGTTGTACGGGTTGCCCTCGGGATTGGCCTCCATGATGGAGAAGCAGCCCCAGATGCGGTGTTCCACGCAGGCAGCGCGGAAGGCCGCCACCTCGGGGCCGTCGAGCGTGCACATGATCTCGGGGTTGGTGTCCATCGAGAGCCCGTGCAGCGCGTACTCCGGGAACACCACCAGGTCCATGGTCTGCTGGTTGCGGCGGGCCTTGCCCACCAGATCGCAGATGCGCTGCGTCTGCGCCGCCAGTTGCTCGCGCGTGGCGACCACCGGCAGCTGCAGCTGCACCAGGCCCACCACCACGCCGTTGGCCGATTTGTTCAGGCCGCCCAGTCCGCTCATGGATGACTCCTTTTATTTGGATGAAAGCTCGCCCGGACTGCCCGCCGCCACCTGCCCGGGCCGGCACGAGGCCACCAGGATGAGCAGCGTGAGCACATAGGGCACGGTGTTGAAGAGGTGGTAGCCCCAGCCGATGCCGATGGACTGCAGCGCCGGCCCCACGGCCCCGGCACCGCCGAAGAGCAGCGCCGCGCCCACGCAGCGCAGCGGGCTCCAGCGCGCGAAGATCACCAGCGCCACGGCGATCAGGCCCTGGCCGCTGGAGATGCCTTCGTTCCAGCTGCCCGGGTAGAACAGCGTGAGCGAGGCGCCGCCCAGCCCCGCGATGGCGCCACCCGCCGTGGTGGCCGCGATGCGCAGCGCCGACACCGAGTAGCCCAGCGCCCGCGCCGCATCGGCCGAGTCGCCGGCCAGCCGCACCAGCAGCCCAGCGCGCGTGCGTGCAAAGCCCCACCACAGCAGGCCGGCGAGCAGCAGGCCCAGCGGCACGAGCGCATTCACCTGGAGGGCCGCGCGCACCGCCGAATTGCTGCTCCAGTCGCCCAGCGGCAGCGCCGGGATCTGCGGCGCCTGCGGCTGGATCAGCGGCTTGCCCAGGTAGAAGGCCAGGCCGGTGCCGAGCAGCATCAGCGCGATGCCGGTGGCCACGTCGTTGACGCCGCGCAGCGAGCACAGCAGCCCGTGCAGCAGCGCCAGCAGCGCGCCGGCCACGGCGCCGGCCAGCACGCCCAGCCAGGCCGAGCCGGTGAGGTACGCGCCGCCGAAGGCCGCCATGGCCGAGAGCACCAGCACGCCTTCCAGGCCCAGGTTGATGCGGCCCGACTTCTCGGTCAGGCACTCGCCCAGGCTCACGAAGAGGAAAGGCGTGCCCACGCGCAGCGCCCCGCCCACGATGGCGGCGACGAAGGCGGTCATCATCTCGGCGGTCATGGCTGCACCTCCTTGAGGGCCGGCGCCGGCTTGTCGCTGCGCAGCCGGCGCAAGGGTGTGAGCCAGTCGCGCCCGCGCAGCGCCTCGCTGGCCAGGATGAGCACGAAGGCGATGCCCTGCAGCACCAGCACCGACGCATCGGGCAGGCCCAGCCGGCGCTGCAGCAGGCTGCCCGCCGCACCAAAGCCGCCGAAGAGGATGGCCACCGGGATCACCGCCAGCGGGTTCTGCCGCGCGATGAAGGCCACCAGGATGCCCGCGTAGCCGTAGCCCGCGATCAGCGAGGCATTGGCGCTGGTATGCACCGCCGCCACCTCCACCGCGCCGGCCAGACCTGCGCAGGCGCCGCCCAGCGCACAGGCCAGCAGCACCAGCCGCGTGGCCGGCAGGCCCACCAGCTGGGCCGCGCGTGGGTTGCCGCCCACCACCCGCACCGAGAAGCCGGTGGGCGTCCAGCGCAGCCACAGCGCCAGCAGCACGCAGGCCGCCACGCCAAGGGCCAGGCCCCAGTGCACGTCGCTGCCCGCGATGCCGCCGATGCGCAGGCCCTCGGCCAGCGTGTTCGTCGAGGGCTTGTTCAGGCTGGCCGGATCGCGCAGCGGCCCTTCGACCAGATGCTTGAACAGGCCGATCGCCACATAGGCCAGCAGCAGGCTGCTGATGGTCTCGTTGATGCCGCGGTACTGCCGCAGCGCCCCCGCCAGCATGATCCACAGCGCGCCGGCCACCATGCCGGCCAGGCAGATCGCCACGGTGCCGGCGATGTTCTCGGGCAGCGCCACCGCATAGGGCAGCGCCGCCGCGGCCAAGCCGCCCAGCACCAGCGCGCCTTCGCCGCCGATGATGACCAGGCCGGCGCGTGCCGGCAGTGCCACGCACAGCGCGGTGAGCATCAGCGGCGCCGCGCGCTGCAGCGTGTTCTGCCACGAGAACCAGCTGCCGAAGGCGCCCTGGTAGAGCACCGCCCACACCTCGGGCGGTGAGCTGCCGGCCGCCACGGCCGCAAAGACGCCGAACAGCGCCACCGCGGCCGCGATGCTGAGCACCGGCAGCGCCAAGTCCTGGCCCATGGATCGCATGGCAGGTCTTCCTTGCAACGAAGGGCCGGCCTCAGACCGAGCCGACCACGCCGTCGACCAGGTAGTTCATCTGCTCGAGCTTGAGGTCCGTCTGCTTCTGCACCTGGCCGGCGGCGATGACTTGATTGCCCTTGTTGTCCTTGAGCGGGCCCTTGAAGATGTCGAAGCTGCCCGCGACCATCTTGGCCTTGATGTCGTCGGCCTGCTTCTTGGCGGCGTCGGTCACCATGGGGCCATAGGCCGAGGTCTTGACGTAGCCTTCCTTGAGGCCGCCGCGCAGGAAGTTGGGATGCGGCTTGCCGGCCTGGGCGGCTTCGAGGATGGTCTTGTAGGCGGTGAGCCAGTTCCATTCGGCGCCGGTGAGGTAGGCATTGGGCGCCAGCTTGGCCTGGCTGGCGTGGTAACCGCAGACCATCTTGCCGCGCTTGGCGGCGGTCTCCACCACCACCTTGGGGCCGTCCACGTGCATGGTGAACACATCGCAGCCCTGGTCGGCCAGGCTGTTGGTGGCCTCGGCCTCCTTCACGGCCATGGACCAGTCGCCGGTGAAGATCACATGGCAGGTGATGTTCGGCTTGACCGAGCGCGCACCCAGCGTGAAGGCGTTGATGTTGCGCAGCACCTGCGGGATGGGCTTGGCGGCCACGAAGGCGATCTTGCCGCTCTTGCTCATGTGGCCGGCGATCACGCCGTTGAGGAACTGGCATTCGTCGATGTAGCCGAAGAAGCTGCCCACGTTCTTGGGGTTCTTCTCGGTCCACAGGCCGCCGCAGTGCGAGAAGCGCACGTCGGGGTACTTGGGCGCCAGCGCCAGGATGTGCGGGTCGAAGTAGCCGAAGGAGGTGGGGAAGAGCAGCGAGGCGCCGTCCTGCTGGATCATGCCGGTCATGGTCTTCTGCACGGCGGCGGTCTCGGGCACGTTCTCCTCTTCGACCACCTTCACGCCGGGCAGCTTCTTGAGCTCGGCGGCGGCCTGGGCATGGGCCTGGTTGTAGCCATAGTCGTCGCGCGGGCCGACGTAGATCACGCCCACGGTCAGCGGCTTCTGGGCCCAGGCCAGGGGGCCCAGGCTGCCGGCGGCGCCGAGGGCGGCCAGGGTCTTGAGGGATTCGCGGCGATTGAAGGCGGTCATGCGAAAAGCTCCAGCGGAAGGTTGGGTGAGGGAAGGGGGGACAACGAAATCAGGGCAGCAGGGCCACGGGCGCCTGCGTGATGCCGGTGGCTTCCAGGGCGGCGGCGGCGCGCAGGGCGAGGTCTTCGCGCCAGGGCGCCGCGATCAGTTGCACGCCAACCGGCAGCGCCGCATGGGCGCCCCACACGGGCACGGCGCACACCGGCAGGCCGATGCAGGAAATGGGCTGCGTGAGCGCACCGAAGCTGGGCCGCAGCGGCTGGCGGCGGCCGTCGAGCTCCAGCCATTCGGTGCCGATGGGCGTGGCCGAACAGGGCGTGGCCGGCGCGAGCAGCAGGTCGAAGTCCTGCATCACCGCGGCCACGGCCTCGGCATAGCGGCGGCGCACCCGCTGGGCGCGCATGACCCAGGCCGCGGGCAGCAGCGCGCCGGCCAGGAAGCGGTCGCGCGACAGCGGCTCGAAGTCCTGCGCACGGCGGCGCAGGTCCGGCAGATGCAGGGCCGCGCCTTCGGCATTGCTGATCAGGAAGGCGGCGGCGCGGCCGGCCTCGACCAGCGGCAGTTCGACGGTGCGCGTGGCACCCAGGGCCTCGGCCACGCGGGCGACGGCAGCCTGCGCCTCCGGCAGCGCATTGCGCGCGAACCAGCCGCCCAGCACGCCGATGCGCAGGCCGGCGATGCCCTGTGGCAACGTGCCGATCACCGGCTCGACGGGGCGCTGGGCGCAGCCCGGATCGCCGGGGGCGCCGTCTTCCGGGCCCTGCATCGCGTCGTAGGCCAGGGCCAGGTCGCGCACCGAGCGGGCGAAGGGGCCCAGGTGGTCCAGGCTGCTGACGAAGGGATAACTGCCGGTGCGCGGCAGCCGGCCGAAGGTGGGCTTGAGGCCGTACACACCGCACAGCGAGGCCGGCACGCGGATGGAGCCGTTGGTGTCCGAGCCCAGCGTGATCGGCACCTGCCCGGCCGCCACCGCGGCACCGCTGCCGCCGGAGGAGCCGCCGGCGATGCGCGACAGGTCGTGCGGATTGCGCGTGGGGCCCTCGTGCGAGTTCTCGGTGGTGAAGCCGTAGGCGTACTCGTCCATGTTGAGTGCGCCCACCAGCACGGCACCGGCCGCTTCGAGCCGGCGCAGCAGCAGGGCGTCGTTGGTGGCCGGCGGCGCTTCGCGCTCGATCTTCGAGCCGGCCAGTGTGGGCAGGCCGGCGACGTCGAACAGGTTCTTCACCGCCACCGGCACGCCGGCCAGCGGCAGCGCGGCGCGGGCCTCGGCCGGCAGGGCATCGAGCGCAGCGGCCCGCTGCAGGGCACGCTCGCCCGTCACGGCGGTGAAGGCGTTGACGCGGCCATCGGTGGCGGCGATGCGGTCCAGTGCGGACTGCACCACGACAGTGGCGCTGGCCGTGCCCCCATGCACCGCGGCGGCGATGGTGGCGGCGTCTGCCTCGAACCAGGGCTGGGCAGCGCTCATGAATGCCTCCCCGGCGCCACCGGCTCAAAGCGCAGCGCGGACTCGTCGTGCGGCGCCAGCGCCACGGCCTCGGTCAGCGCCGCCATGTCGGCAGCGAGCGCGAAGTAGCGCAGCACGCCCGGCCGGTGCTCGGGCGCAATCGGCAGGTCCAGCGCCGCGGAGGCGGCGTCCACGTAGGCTTCGATCTGTTGAGGCGTCATGGGCAGTTCGGTGGCGGTGGGTCAGCGGCGCACTTCGCGCTGGAAGATTTCGAGGCTCTGCTTCTTGGTCGCGACGAAGCTCGGCTGGCTCAGCGTCTCCACGGTGCGCGGCCGCGGATCGTCGTAACGCAAGATCTCGGCCACCCGCGTCGGCCGCTTGGTGAGCAGCAGCACCTCGTCGGCCAGGTACACCGCCTCTTCCAGGTCATGCGAGACCAGCAGCATGGTGGTGCCCGTCTGCATGAACACCTCCTGCAGCTTCTCGCGGATGAACAGCGTCATCTCGAAGTCCAGCGCCGAGAAGGGCTCGTCCAGGAACAGCACCTCGGGCCCGGGCGCCAGCGCCCGCATGATCGAGGCCGTCTGCTGCTGGCCGCCGGAGAGCTCGTAGGGGAAGCGGTGGAGGTCGAACTTGACGTCGAAGCTGGCCACCAGCTCCTCCATGCGGCGGTCCACCTCGGCCTTGCTGCGGCCTTCGAGCTTGAGCGGGTAGGCGATGTTGTCGATGGTGCGCATCCACGGGAACATCGCTTCGCGGTAGTTCTGGAACACGTAGCCGATCTTGGTGTCCTTGAGCGACTTGCCGTCGAACAGGATCTCGCCGCGGTCGATGGGAATGAGTCCCGCGATCATGTTGATCAGCGTGCTCTTGCCGCAGCCGTTGGGCCCGAAGACCGAGACGATCTTGTGCTTGGGGATGTCGAGGTCGAAGTCCTCGTACAGCGGCCAGCCGGCGAAGTACTTCGTCAGCCCGCGGATGGTGATGTGCGTGCCGGCCGGGCCGGGGCGGAACTTCGGTGCCGGGACATCGGCGACCACGGGGGCGTTGATCACAGCACTCACTTCAGACCTCCATGGAATCGGACAGCTGGCCGCGGAGCAGGCCATGCGGGAGCACCCGCGGAACTGGCTTTGCCAGGCCGCTGGGTGCGCCCCCTTGAGGGGGTTGGCGAAGCGCGGAGCGCGCAGCCTGGGGGTGGGCCATTACCTTCCACTCCAGTGCACGATGCGGCGTTCGATGACCAGGAACAAGACGTTGAGCGCATAGCCCAGCGCACCCGCCGCCAGGATGCTGGCGTACATGCTCTTGACGTTCAGCACCTGCTGCGAATTGATGATCCGGTTGCCCAGGCCGCTGTCGGCGCCGATGAACATCTCGGCCACGATGACGATCACCAGCGCCATCGACACCGCCGAGCGCAGGCCCACGAAGCTGGGCTGTAGGCTTTCCCACAGCAGCACGTCCTTGAAAATCTGCCAGCGTGTGGCCCCCATCACCTTGGCCGCCATCACCCGCTGCTTGCGGGCGTTGATGACGCCATAGGCGCTGTTGAACACCACGATCAGCATGGCGCCGAAGGCCGCGATGGCGACCTTGTTGATGTCCGAGGTGCCGAAGATCATCAGGAACAGCGGGATCAGCGCCGACGAGGGCGTGGAGCGGAAGAAGTCGATCAGGAACTCCACGCTGCGGTACGCCTTCTCGTTGCTGCCCAGAAGCACGCCCAGCGGCATGCCGACCGCCGCGGCAATCAGGAAGGCCTGCAGCGTGCGCCACACCGTGACCAGGAAGTCGTTCAGCAGCGGCCCGCCCGCCAGGCCCGTGATCAGCGTCTGGAAGGTGGCCAGTGGCGGCGGCAGCAGGATGGGCTTGATGAAGCCCAGCCGCACCACCAGGTCCCACAGCACGAAGAGCGCGATGGGCCCGATGGCCGGCAGCAGCTTGTTCCATACCGGCGGACGGGGCAGCGCGGGCGCGACGTCAGTGGCGGGCGGCTTCCAGGCGCCCGCCGTGGCGGAGGATGGCGCGTTCATGGCGCTCAGCCCCGGTAGAGCAGCCCGTCCACGCCCACCTTCTTCTCGAAGATGCCCTTCTCGGTGAACAGGTCGAAGAACTTCTGGAAGTAGGCGATGTCGGCGGGCTTGAACTCGTCGTGCAGCATGTACGAGGCCAGCGGCACCTCGTTGGTGAGCGCGCCCTCGATGGCGGTGTAGCCCTTCATGTACTGGCGCGCGTCGGCCGGGTTGTTGCGCACCAGCTCGATGCCGCGCTTGTAGGCGGCGATGTACTTCTTCGCGACCTCGGGGTTCTTCTTGATGAACTCGGTGGTCAGGCTGGCCGAGCCGCCGTGCCACGGGGCCATCGGGTCGCCCAGGATGTAGTGGGCCACCACGCCCGCCTCCAGCACGCGCGTTGTGCCGTTGAGCCGGCCCACGGTGCCGGTGGGCTCCAGGGTGTAGACGGCGTCGATCTGGCCGGCGGCCAGGGCCGCGACGTGCTGGCCGATGGGCAGCTCGGTGACGTTGATGACGCCCGCGCCGGCACGCTCCAGCATGGTCTTGGCCAGCGTCACGTTCTGGATGCCGGGGCCCGAGGCCACGCGCTTGCCCTTGAGCTCGGCCACGCTCTTGACGGGGCTGTCCTTGGGCACCAGGAACTCCTCCAGCACGTACTTGGCGTTGCTGGGGTTGGTGCAGAAGATCTTGAAGAGGCCCGGCTGCGCGATCTCGCCGATGGCCAGGTTGGCGCTGCCGGTGCCGTTGGCACTGCCGTCGGAGCGGCCGGAGAGCATGGCCTCCATCACCTGCTGGGCGCCGGCGAACTTGAGCGGCTCCACGTCCAGGCCGGCTTCCTTGAAGTAGCCCTTCTCGACCGCCGCGAAGAAGGGCAGGCCCGCGGCCACCGGCCAGTAGCCGATGCGCAGCTTGGGGCCGCCCTGCGCCCGCACGATGGCGGGCGCGGCCAGCGCGCCGAGGGCGGCACCGCCGGCCTGCAGCACATGGCGGCGGGAGGGACGGAAGGACGACGATGGGCTCATGCGAAGACTCCTGCGGACGAACGAAAGGAAGGACGGAATGAGAAAGACGGTGCGCGAGGGCGCAGTGGGTTCAGGCGCTGCGCGAAGCGATGTAGGCGCGCCAGCCGCCATGCGCGCTGACGTCCTCGGCGCCCTGCAGCGCATGGGCCTCGCAGATGAAGCTGTGCACCCAGCGGCCATCGGCCAGCTCGACGCTGCCCAGGCCCAGCGGCGGCGGAATCTGCGCCAGGAAGGCGCCGACCTCGGCGCGCGGCACGTTCCAGACCTCCAGCGCGATGGGCACGCCCTGCCCCGGCTCGCGCTGCAGGCCCGGCTTGGGCGGCGTGGTGCCCGGCAGCGCGTAAAGGCGGTAGTGGGGCGCGGTGGCGGTGGCTTCGACCAGGGTGGCGCCGCGCGCGATGAGCTGATGATTGAGCGGCATGCCGGTGAGGTGCGCGCCGACCACGGCGATGGGCATGCCTTCGCCTTCGGCCAGCGGCGGCCAGACCGGCGCCTCGGGCGGGGGCAGCGGCCCGCCGGTGGCGCCCATGGGCAGGTCCGTGGCGTGGTGGAAGCGCTGGCCCAGCTCGGCCAGGCGGAAGTCGCTGCCGCAGGGCCCGATGAAGGTCACGCCGAAGGGCAGGCCATCGGGCCGCAGGCTGGCCGGCACCGACAGGGCCGCGTAGTCCAGCAGGTTGACGAAGTTGGTGTAGTGGCCCAGCTCGCTGTTGCGCCGCACCGGCTCGGCGCGCATGGCGTCCAGCGTGCAGTGCGTGGGCGCGGTGGGCACCAGCAGCACGTCGATGCCAGCCCACAGGGCGGCGGCCTGCTGGCCGAGCGCATGCAGCTGGCTCTGCGCATCGACCAGGTCGGCGGCATCGAAGCTGCGGCCCCGCGCCAGGATGCCGCGCACGGGCTCGATCACCGCGTCCTCGTGTTCGTCGAAGAAGGGCCGCACGGCGGCATAGCGCTCGGCCACCAGCGCGCTGTCGTAGAGCAGACCGGCGGCGCGGGCCAGGGGCGCGTAGTCGACGGGCACCGGCTCGCCACCCAGCTCGCGCAGCTGCGCGATGGCGCGCTCGAAGGCGGCGGCGGCCAGGGCATCGCCGTGGAATTCCAGCGGCTGCGGCACGCCGAAGCGGAAGCGCGCGGGCAGCGGCGTGCGCGCGAGCTCGAGTCGGCGCGAGTACGGATCGCCCGCGTCCGGCCCCATGGCGCAGGCCAGCACCCGCGCGGCCAGCGCCACGGTGGACGCGAAGATGGAGACGCAGTCCACGCTCTGCGCCGCCGGCACCACGCCCTTCGCGCTGATGAGGCCCTTGCTGGGCTTGAGGCCCACGATGTTGTTGAGCCCCGCCGGCACGCGGCCGGAGCCGGCGGTGTCGGTGCCCAGCGAGAAGTCCACCTGCCCCGTGGCCACCGCATAGGCCGAGCCCGAGCTGGAGCCGCCCGACACGTAGCGCGCATCGAAGCTGTTGGGCACCGCGCCGTAGGGCGAGCGGCTGCCGTTGAGCCCGCAGGCGAACTGGTCGAGGTTGGTCTTGCCCGCCACCGACGCACCGGCCGCGAGCAGGCGCTGCACCACGGTGGCGTGCGCTTCGGGCGCATAGGCGAAGGCCGGGCAGGCGGCGGTGGTGGGCAGGCCGGCGACGTCGATGTTGTCCTTGACCGCGAAGCGCAGGCCGGCGAGCGGGCCGGTGGCCGCACCGGCGATGGGCGTGGCCGGGCGGCTGATCCAGGCCGCTTCGGGCCGGCCATCCGGGGCAGGCTGCGGCGCGGGCACCTGGGCGGAACCCGCGGCCGCGAAGGGGCGGGTCAGGGCGTCGGGGGTAGAGGCTTCGTGCACCATGTTCAGGCATCCATTCTTGGATACATGATGTGATGCAAGCGGCGTGCCAGCGCCAGATCCCCTGCGGGAGCGGGTCGCGCCGAAGTGGCAGTGCGGCAGATTGGCGGCCGCTCAGCCCAGCGGGAATGGAAGGGCCAAGCGTGCGCAGGGGTTCAGCGCGGCACCTCCAGCACCAGCTTGCCCATGGCCTGCCCCGATTCGAGGCGGGCATGGGCCTGCGCCGCCTCGGCGAGCGGGAAGACCTCGCTCACCCAGGGCCGAACGCGGCCGGCCGCCACCAGCGGAAGGGCCACAGCACGCAGGCGATCGGCGATCAGCGCTTTCTCGGCCAAGGGCAGCGGGCGCAGCAGCGAGCCGGTGATGCGCAGTTCCTTGGCCAGGATGGGCCGCAGCGGCGCCACGAAGTCGGCGCCATCGCCGGGCGACAGGTGCACCAGCCGGCCGCGGCGCGCCAGCACCTGCACGTTGCGGGCGGCGTGGGCAGCGGCGGCCATGTCCAGCACCACGTCCACGCCCCGCCCGTCGGTCCCATCCAGCACAGCCTGCACCCAGTCCTGCGTGCGGTAGTCGAATGCCGCCGCGGCGCCCAGGGTCCGTGCCTCGGCAACCTTGGCCGCGCTGCCGCAGGTGACGGCCACGCGGTGGCCCAGCGCGCCCAGCAGCTGGAGGGCCAGGCTGCCGACGCCGCTGGTGCCGCCATGGATCAGCACGGTCTCGCCCGGCCCCAGCGCCGCCACGCCGAAGAAGTTGTGCCAGACGGTGAACAGCGCCTCGGGCAGCGCCGCCGCCTCGCGCAAAGCCAAGCCCGGCGGCACGGCGAAGGTGAGCGCGGCGGGCGCCACCACCCGCGTGGCATAGCCGCCCCCATCGACCAGGGCACACACCGCATCGCCCACGCGCAGGTGACCCGCCCGGGCGCCGGCCCAGCGCACGGTGCCGCTCACCTCCAGGCCCGGCACGTCGCTGTGCGCGGGCGTGGGGCCGCGGCGGCGCTGGTTGCAGTCGTGCCGGTTGACGCCAGCCCAGGCCACGTCGATCAGCACCTCGTCGGGCGCCGGCGCAGGCAGGGCCAGGCCGGGCGTCCAGCGCAGCACCTCGGGGCCGCCCGGCGCGCTGATGACGAGGCCGTCGGCGCACAGATCGGACAGATTCGTTGCGTCCATGCTCACCACACGCCGATGTGGATGCCGTGGCGCTTCACGGCCTCGGTTCGCTGGGCGACGTCGCTGTCGGGCACCGTCGTGCGGTTCTTGCGGCGCAGGCTCCATTGCAGCAGGCGCTCGCGCATCTCGCGCTCCACGGCGGCCGGCGGATCGGCCCCCAGATCATGCAGTTCGTCCGGATCGTTGTGCAGGTCGAAGAGCTGGGGGCGGAAGCCCTCCCAGTCCACGTACTTCCAGCGCCCGGTGCGCACCATGGTGCCGCGGCACTCGCCAGGTGCGCGGCCCAGCGTCCACCGCGCGGCGCGGTAGGCGTAGTCGGCCTCGGAGAACACGGCATCGCGCCAGGGCGCGGTCCGGCCGTGCAGCAACGGCAGCAGTGAACGGCCTTCCACGCAGTGCTGCCAACCGTCGGGGTCGGCGCCCAGCGCCTCCAGCAGCGTGGGCAGCACGTCGATGGCCTCCACCAGCGGGTCCAGCACCTGCCCGCGGGTGGCATCCGCCTCGGGCCGCGGATCGACCACGATCAGGGGCACACGTACTGCGGCCTCATAGAACAGTTCCTTCTCGCCCAGCCAGTGGTCGCCCAGCATGTCGCCATGGTCGGCGCACAGCACCACCAGGGTGTGCGGCGCCTGGCCGCTGGCCTCCAGCGCAGCCATCACGCGGCCGATCTCCTCGTCCAGCTGCGCCACCAGCCCCATGTAGGTGGGCTTGACGTGCGCGGCAATGGCGTCCTGCCCGAAGTTGAGGCTCTCCTCGTGCTGCTGGAAGGCCCGCACCACGGGGTGGGCCTCGGTGCGCTCGTGCGGCGCCTTGACCACCGGGGACTGCGGTGCGCCACGGAACATCGCGTGGTAAGGCGCCGGCGCCACGTAGGGCCAGTGCGGCTTCACATAGGACAGGTGCAGGCACCAGCGCTTCTCGTCCTGCGCCTGGATGAAGTCGATGGCGCGATCGCTGAGATAGGCGGTCTCGGAATGCTCGGCCCGCACGCGCGCCGGCAGGTGGGCGTGACGCATCGACCAGCCGGAGTGCACGCTGCCGTCCGGCGCCTGCACCGAAATGGCGTGCGCGCTCCACGGGTCCTCGCCCGCATAGCCGGCCGCCCGCAGGAAGTCGGCATAGCCGCTGCGCCCGTCGGGGCGACTGTGGCCGTCGAAGCGCTCGATGGGCGTGAAGCCGCCCTCGCGCAGCAGGGCACCGCGCTCGGACTCGATCTCGATGCCTGCGCGGTCCAGGGCATCGGTGTCGGGCAGGACATGCGACTTGCCGGCCAGCGTGGCGCGCACGCCCAGCGGGCGCAGGTAGTCGCCCAGCGTCTTCTCGGCGCTGGACAGCGGCACGCGGTTCCAGCGGGCACCGTGGCTGAGCACATAGCGGCCGGTGTAGTAGGACATGCGCGAGGGCCCGCACACCGGCCCCTGCACGAAGGCATGGCGCATCAGCGCGCCGCGCCGGGCCAGCGCGTCCATGTGCGGCGTGGGCACGGAAGAAACGCCATAGGCGCCCACATGGTCCCAGCGCAGTTGGTCGACCATGATGAACAGCGCATTGCGCAGGACGGTCATGGCGCTCACTCCAGCCGGATGCCGGCGCGGCGCACCACCTCGGCCCACTTCGGCAGCTCGGCGCGGATCAGCGCCTGGAACTGCTCGGCGCTGCCGGTGTGCAGGTAGGTGCCCATGCGGGCAAAGCGCTCGGGCACCCCGGGCTCTGCCAGGGCCTGCACGATGGCCTCGTTGAGCGGGCCGATGCGCTCGGCCGGCACCGACCGGCTGGCGACGATGCCGGCCCAGTCGCGCACGTCGAAGTTGGCAAAGCCCTGGGCCGCGAAGGTGGGCACGCCGGGCAGGGCCTCCAGCGGCTCGCGCGACGTCACCGCCAGGGCTTTGAGCCGGCCGCTCTGCACATGCGGCACCGCGGCGGCCACCGACGCGAACATCAGGTCGGACTGGCCGCCCACCAGGTCCTGCAGCGCCGCCACCGGCCCGCGGTAGGGCACGTGCAGGATATAGGTGCCGGTGAGCTGCTTGAAGGACTCGCCCATCACATGCGCGGGCGAGCCGTTGCCGCCCGAGCTGTAGCTGAACTTGCCTGGGTTGGCACGCACCTTGTCGACCAGCGCACGCACGCTGTCGACGCCCATCGATGGGCGGGTGACGAGCACGTTGTAGGTCCACTGGGTCTGGGCCACGGGCGCCAGGTCGCCCAGGGTGTCGTAGGGCATGCGCGCGTGCAGCGCGGGCAGCAGCGCATGCGGCATGAACATGACGCCCAGCGTATGTCCGTCGGTGGCCTTGGCCACCAGGTCCATGCCGATCAGCCCGGTGGCGCCGCCGCGGTTGTCGACGACGAAGGGCTGACCGAACTTCTGCGCCAGCCGGTCGGCCAGGTGACGGGCCACTGGATCCCAGGGACTGCCGGCGATGGAGGGAATGATGAGCCGGACCGGGCGGTTGGGCCAGGCCGGCGCCTGGGCGCGTGCGGCACCGACCACGGCGGCCGCGCCCGCGCACGTCCAGCGCAGCACGTCGCGGCGTCGGGCACGGGCGGGTAGGGCAATGTTCGAACAGACAGAAACGAGCATGCGGCCGCCCCTCAGTCCAGCTTCACGCCCGCGGCGCGCACGACCTTGCCCCACATCGCGCGGTCGGCCTGGATGAAGGCGGTGAACTCGGCCGGCGTGTTGCAGCGCAGCTCGCCGCCATAGTCGCGCCACTTCTTGGCCAGCTCGGGCGACTGGCAGACCTTGCCCATGGCCGCGCTCAGCTTCTCCAGGATGGCCGGCGCCGTGCCGGCCGGCGCCAGCAGGCCCTGCCAGGCGATGGGCGTGTAGTCGGGCAGGCCCTGCTCGGCGAAGGTGGGCACGTTGGGAAAGCTGGGATGCCGCTCGCGGCCGGTGATGGCCAGCAGCTTGAGCTTGCCCGCCTGCACGTTGGTGGCCGCCGCGGGCAGGCCGTCGAACATCAGCTGGATCTGGCCGGCCAGCAGGTCGGCATAGGGGCTGTTGCTGTTGTAGGGCACCAGGTTCGACTTCACGCCCGCCACGCTGTTGAACCACACGGCCGACAGGTGCGAATAGCTGCCGATGCCCTGCGTGGCCACGGTGACCGAATCGGGCTTGGCCTTGAGCTGGGCGACCAGTTCGCGCGCGTCCTTGGCCGGCACCGACGGCGTGGCGATCAGCCCCGTGTTGAGCACGCCCAGCAGGCTGATGGGCGCGAAGTCGCGCTCGGCATTGAAGGGCAGCTTGCTGTAGAGGTGCGGCACGACCGACAGCGAGCTGGTGGTGCCGATGTAGAGCGAGTAGCCGTCGTTGGCGGCCTTGGCCGCCACCTCGGTGCCAATGATGTTGGAGGCGCCCGGGCGGTTCTCCACATAGAAGGACTGGCCCAGGATCTTGGTGAGCTCCGCGGCCAGCTCGCGGGCGTTGGCGTCGGGGCCGCTGCCCGCGGGGAAGGGGGCAATGATGCGCACCGGCTTGCTGGGGTAGTCGGGCTGGGCGCCCGCGCCGGTGGGCGCCAGAGCGAAGGCCGCCACGAGCGGCAGGGCGGCCGCGCTGGCGGCGAGCCTCTTGAGGATGGTCATGAATGTCTCCGTTTGCGAACCCGTGCCGATTGCACGGGGTCGGATCATACGAATACATTGTTTATTGTCAAAATACGATAATCACAATACGATTCGTCCAATCGAATGGCCTGCCAGGCCTTCCGTTCTCGTTCGGAGACAAAGTTGACCCTTCAAACACCCCTGCAGCTGCAGTTCAGCCACATCGGCCTGTACGTCACCGACTTGGCCCGCATGGCCGGCTTCTACAAGCGCGCCCTGCGCTTCACCCAGACCGACGCGGGCGACCTGGGTCCGGTGCAGTTGGTCTTCCTGAGCCGCGATCCCAGCGAGCACCACCAGCTGGTGCTGGCCACCGGCCGGCCGGCGGACATGGCCTTCAACGTGGTCAACCAGCTGTCCTTCCGCGTGCCCGACGTGGCGACGCTGCGCGCCTTCCATGACCGGCTGCTGGCCGAGGGCGCGAGCGAGATGCTGCCGGTGACGCACGGCAACGCCGTCTCCGTCTACTGCCGCGACCCGGAGGGCAACCGGCTGGAGCTGTTCATGGACACGCCCTGGTACTGCGAGCAGCCGCTGCGCGAGCCCATCGACCTCGCCCAGAGCGACGAGGCCATCCTGGCGCAGGCCGAGGCCATTGCGAAGCGCTTTCCCAAGTTCATGAGCCGCGCGCAATGGCAGGCCGAGGTCACCCGCCGCATGCAGGAAGACCAGCATGGCTGAGCCGGCGCCCGTGTACGACGTGGCCATCGTGGGGCTGGGCCCCACGGGCGCCACGCTGGCCAACCTGCTGGGGGCCGCCGGGCGCTCGGTGCTGGTGGTCGAGAAGGAACGCGACATCTTTCCCCTGCCGCGGGCCATCCATTACGACGGCGAGGTGCTGCGCATCTTCCAGGCGGCGGGCCTGCGCGAGCCGGTGCTGGCCATCTCGCGGCCCGGCACGCAGGGCATGCACTTCGTCAACGGCGCGGGCCAGACGCTGCTGATCCGCGGCGGCACCGCGGCGCTGGGGCCGCACGGTGGCGCCAACAACTACTACTTCCACCAGCCCGAGCTGGAGGCCGTGCTGCGCGAAGGCCTGGCGCGCTTTCCGAACGTGCATGTGCGGCTGGGCACCGCCCTGACCGCCATCGACGTGGACAGCGAAGGCGCCACGCTGCACGGCAGCCAGGGCGGCGACGGCGGCAGCTTCGAGGCCCGCGCCCGCTGGGTGGTGGGCTGCGACGGCGCCCGCTCGCCGGTGCGCCAGCACATGGGCAGCCCGATGGTGGACCTGGGCCTGCGCCAGCCCTGGCTGGTGTTCGACGTGGTGCTGACCGAGCCGGTGGACCTGCCGCCGCACACCGTGCAGCACTGCGACCCGCGCCGGCCCATGACCTACTGCAACGTGGTGGGCAACCGCCGCCGCTGGGAGATCATGGTGCTGCCCGGCGACGACCGCGAGGCCCTGGTGCAGCCCGAGAACCTGTGGAAGCTGGTCGCGCCCTGGGTGCGGCCCGATCAGGCCCGGCTGGAGCGGGCCGCCATCTACACCTTCCATTCGGTGATCGCCGACGGCTGGCGCCAGGGCCGGCTGCTGCTGGCCGGCGATGCCTGCCACCAGACGCCGCCCTTCCTGGGCCAGGGCATGTGCGCCGGCATCCGCGATGCCGCCAACCTGGCCTGGAAGCTGGACGCGGTGCTCGCCGGCCGCGCACCCGACGCCCTGCTGGACACCTACGAGTCCGAGCGCAAGCCGCATGTGCGCGCCCTGATCGAGCTGGCCGTGCGCCTGGGCGGCATCATCCAGACCACCGACCCGGCCGCGGCGGCCGAGCGCGACGCCCGCTTCGCCAGCGGCGAGCCGGAGGTCTTCGAGCTGCCGCCGCAACTGCTGGGCGCCGGTGCCTTCGACGCGCTCCAGCAGGACCTGGCGGGCCGGCCCTTTCCCCAGCCGCGGCTGGCCGATGGCCGGCTGCTGGACGAGCTGCTGGGCCGCCGCAGCGCCGTGATCGGCCAGCGCGAACTGCTGGCCGCTGCGGCGCCCGGCACCGCCGAGCGCTGGGCCCGCAGCCAGGCCCTGGTCATCGACGAGCCCGACCCGCCGCTGGCGGACTGGCTGCGCCGCCACCAGGCGGGCGCCGTGATACTACGGCCCGACCGCTACATCGTCGGCGTGGCGCGCACGGGCTCCGAGCTGGACCGCATCTCCCAGTACCTCCCGGTGGCGCCATGACGACCCACATCCCGGGGCCCCACCTTGTCCGAACCTTCGTCCTCGTCCAGCCTGGAACGCATGCTGGGCGTGCTCGACCTCTTCGACGACCACCACGTCACCCGCACCGCCGAGGACATCGCCAAGGCGCTGGAGGTCTCGCTGCCCACCAGCTACCGCTATGTGCGCCAGCTGCTGCAGGTGGGCCTGCTGCAGCGCGTGGAGGATTCGCACTACGCACTGGGGCCGCGCATCATCTTGCTGGACCACTACATCCGCCGTGCCGATCCGGTGCTCAAGGTGGGCCTGCCGGTGCTGCGCGAGCTGGTCGATGCCACCGGCTTCGACTGCGTGGTGACCGAGGCCTTCGGCCAGCAGGTGCTGGACACGCACCGCGAGATGGGCGGCACGCCCGCCACGCTGGCCTACACGCGCGGCCGGCCGCGGCCGCTGTTCCAGGGCGCGGCGCCCAAGGTGCTGCTCGCCACGCTGGGCACGGCGCCGCTGAAGAAGCTGTTCGACGCCCGGCGCGACGAGGCCGTGCGCTGCGGCCTGCCCGGCGACTGGGCCGAGTTCCGGCGCCACTTCGCGGCCATCCGCAAGGCGGGCCACTATGTCTCCAAGGGCGAGCTGGAGCCCCAGCTGGCGGCCGTGGCCGCGCCCGTTCTCAAGTCGGATGGCGGCGCCTGGGCCGCCATCTCCCTCGTGTTCGATACCTCGCGCCTGGCGATCGTCGACCTTGAAAAGATGGTCCGTCTGATCACCGAGGCCGCGACGCGGATCGGAGGTCGGCTGGCCTAGCACCAACCCCTCTCCTCCCAAGGAATCCCATGAGACTCATCAGCTACCAGTACAACGGCCAGGACGGCTACGGCGCCCTCGTCGGCGACCGCGTCGTCGACCTGCATGCGGTGTTCGGCGCGCAGGCGCCGGACCTCAAGGCCTTCATCGCTGCAGGCCTGGCATCGCAGGCGGCAGCCCATGTCGAAGCCGCCCGCGCCACGCTGCCGCTGTCGGAGGTGACGCTGCTGCCGGTGATCCCCAACCCCGGCAAGATCTTCTGCATCGGCCTGAACTACGGCGAGCACATCCGCGAGACCGGCAAGACCGAGACCGAGAAGCCGGTGATCTTCCTGCGCGTGGCCGACTCGCAACTGGCCCATGGCGAGGACATCGTGCGGCCCCAGGCCTCCGAGCGCCTCGACTACGAAGGCGAGATCGCCATCGTCATCGGCAAAGGCGGCCGCCACATCAGCGAGGCGGATTCGTGGTCGCACATCGCCGGCTACAGCTGCTACAACGACGGCAGCGTGCGCGACTGGCAGTTGCACACCTCGCAGTGGGCCCCCGGCAAGAACTTCTGGAAGACCGGCGCCTTCGGCCCCTGGATGGTCACGGCCGACGAGATCGCCCCCGACCAGAAGATGACGCTGGTCACGCGCCTCAATGGCCAGGAGATGCAGCGCGCCACCACCGACATGATGGTGCACAGCATCCCGGCCCAGATCGCCTACATCTCCACCTTCATCCCGCTGGAGCCGGGCGACGTGATCGTCACCGGCACGCCCGGCGGCGTGGGCAACAAGCGCACGCCGCCCGTGTTCATGAAGCCCGGCGACGTCTGCGAGATCGAGGTCGACGCCATCGGCGTGCTGCGCAACGGCATCCGGGACGAGTGAGGGCGGCGCGCCCATGAACGACGTGCTGCATCGCGGCGCGCGGGCCGCCCTCGGCCTGCTGCTGGCCGCCCTTTCGCTCGGCGCCCCGGCGCAGGAGTTTCCCCAGCGGCCCCTGCAGATGGTGGTGCCCTTCGCGGCCGGGGGCGGGCTGGACCTCAACGCCCGCAACCTCGCCGAGGCACTGGCCGAGCCCCTGGGCCAGCCGGTGGTCGTGAGCAACCGCGAAGGCGCGGCCGGCACCATCGGCCTGAACGCGGTGGCGGCGGCCCGGCCCGACGGCTACACGCTGGCCTTCACGCCGGCGGTGCCGCTGTCGAGCGAACCGCACCGGCTCCGGCTGAACTACGGGCTCGACAGCTTCCGGCCCGTGTGCCAGGTGTTCGACAACATCTTCGCCATCGCGGTGCCGGCGGCCTCGCCCTGGCGCAGCGTGGCCGATCTGCTCGCCGCGGCGCGCCGTGAGCCGGGCGCCATCAGCTACGGCACTTCGGGCACCGGCTCCATCCCGCATCTGGGCACGGCCGACATCGAGGCGGTGGCGCACGTCAGCCTGACGCATGTGCCCTACAAGGGCGATGCGCCGATGCTGCAGGACTTGATGGCCGGGCGCCTGGGCTTCGGCGCCGTGCTGGTCAGTTCCATCACCGGCCAGTTGGGCAGCGGAGCCCTGCGCCTGCTGGCCGTCTATTCCGACCGGCGCCATCCCGCCTTCGCCGAGGTGCCGACGCTCCAGGAAGCGGGCGTGGACGTGGTACAGGCCAGCTTCGGCGGCGTCCTGGCGCCGGCCCGCACGCCGGACGCGGTGGTGCAGCGGCTGGAAAGCGCATGCCGGCAGGCCGTGGCTTCGCCGCGCTACCAGGACTGGGCCCGGCGCGCGAACCAGGTGGTGGACTTCCGCCCCGCCGCCGACTTCGAACGGCACCTGCGCGAGGACAGCCGCCTCAAGGCCGCGACACTGCGCCGGCTGGGGCTCGCCACCCCCTGATGGAGAAACGCATGCTGCCCGGACGCCCCGAACCGCCCATCGCCACCCTGCTCGGTGGCCGCCTGCTCGCACTGGACACCACGGCCGGCACGCTGGCCGCCGAATACGAGGCCACGGCCGCCTTCCTCAACCCCGCGGGCACGGTGCAGGGCGGCATGCTCGCCGCCATGCTGGACGACCTGTGTGCCGCCGTCGTGGACGCCCGCGCGGGCGAAGGCGGCGGCGGCGTGGTCACGCTGACGCTGAACCTGAGCTTCCTCGCGCCGGCCCGGCCCGGCCGCCTGCAGGGCCGCTCGGCCATCGTGGGCGGCGGACGCAGCATTTGCTACGTGGAGGCGGTGCTCGAACAGGCCGGCACCGAGGTGGCGCGGGCCACGGCCTGCTGCCGCGTCATCGGCTCGCGCGCGGGCTGAGACGCAGGCGGGCGGTGCGCCGCCGTCGGGGCATGGCGGTCGCGACAATCGCCGGCTCCGACACACGACCGCCTTCGCCATGCTGCGCTACCAGATCCTTCCCGTCACGCCCTTCCAGCAGAACTGCTCGCTCGTCTGGTGCGATGCGACGAACAAGGCCGCGCTGATCGACCCGGGCGGCGAGATCGACCGGCTCATCGCCGCGGCCGAGTCGCGCGGCCTGGCGCTGGAGCAGCTGTGGCTCACGCATGCCCACATCGACCATGCCGGCGGCACCGGCGAGCTGGCTGAGCGCCTGGGCCTGCCCATCGTGGGACCGCACCCGGGTGACCAGTTCTGGATCGACGGCCTGCCGCAGCAGAGCGCGATGTTCGGCTTTCCGCCCGCGCGCCCCTTCACGCCCACGCGCTGGCTGGCCGATGGCGACACGGCGACGCTGGGCGAGGAGACGCTGACGGTGCGCCACTGCCCGGGCCACACGCCGGGCCATGTGGTCTTCCATTCCGCCAGCGCGCAGCGGGCCTTCGTGGGCGATGTGCTCTTCGCCGGCAGCATCGGGCGCACCGACTTTCCGGGCGGCAGCCATCCGCAGCTGATCGACAGCATCGTGCAGCGGCTGTGGCCCATGGGCGATGAGACGGTGTTCATTCCTGGGCATGGGCCGGAAAGCAGCTTCGGTCGCGAGCGGCGCAGCAATCCGTACGTGCAGGGCACCTGAGGCGCGGCCCGCGGCCTTTTCCAAGGGCTCGTGAGGGTCAGGGCCTCGATCACGAAGGAGGCGGCGGGCGCGTCGCACACCCTCAGGCACGGGACTGCGCGGCCCGTCCGTCACGCCCTGAGGGCAAGACGCCCACCAGCGACGAGAGCCCCCGCCTACGTCGCACGGTCCTGGCCGCGCACGCGGCGTCCGGCCGGGCGCGGCGAAGGTATATGCCAGTCCCGCAGCCACCTGGGCTGCGGCCCTGCCGCTCAACACAAGGAACCCTGCCCATGAGCCACGGCGAGCCCAATCCCATCGTCAATGCCGCTTCCAACGCCATCGCCGCCCTGCGCGCCGATGACGACCAGATCGAACTTGCCAAGGCGCACGAGTCGCTCAACACCAAGGCCATCGAGAAGCTGGAGGTGGCCGAAGCCCGCCAGCAGCCAACCGTCAAGGACGCCGTCATCGCGATGCTGACAAAGCGGGGCCAGTCGACCGATCCCGAAGCGCTGGTGCCCGGCGTGACGATGAAGACCATCACCGTCGACGGCGCCGTCGGTGCGCTGCCGGCCAATGTCTACACGCCGCAGGGCGTTGGGCCTTTTCCGGTGATCCTGTACTTTCATGGTGGCGGCTGGGTGATCGCCGACAAGGATGTCTACGACGCGGGCGCCCGTGGCCTGGCCAAGGCGGCCAATGCCATCGTGGTGTCGGTGGACTACCGCCAGGCGCCCGAGCACCGCTTTCCCGCCGCATGGGACGACGCGCTGGCGGCCTACCGTTGGTTGAGTCAGAACGCGGCCTCGCTGGGCGGCGACCCGGTGCGCATGGCCCTGGCCGGCGAGAGCGCCGGTGGCAACCTGGCCGTGGCCACGGCCATTGCCGTGCGTGACGCCGGCCTGCCGGCCCCGCGGCACGTACTGTCGGTCTACCCCGTTGCGCAGACCAGCCTCAACACCGAGTCCTACCTCGAGAACGCCATCGCCAAGCCGCTGAACCGCGCCATGGTGAAGTGGTTCGTGGACCACCTCGTCAATTCGGAAGAGGACCTGAAGGACACGCGCCTGTCGTTGATCGACGCCGACCTGGCCGGCCTGCCGCCGGTGACGATCGTCAATGCACGACTGGACCCGCTGCGCAGCGATGGCGCCAAGCTGGAATCCGCCCTGCGCGATGCGGGCGTGCCGGTCGAACGCCGCGACTACGAGGGCGTGGCGCACGAGTTCTTCGGCGCCGCAGCCGTGCTGCAGAAGGCCCGCGATGCGATGGCCTACGCGGGCGACCGCCTGCGCACCGCGCTGGGCTGAGCCGTCCCCTGCCCGCCGCAGCGCGGACAAAGAAAAAGCGCCTCGTCATCGAGGCGCTTTTTTCATGGAGTCGCAGCGGAAGCGCTCAGCTCAGGATCACGCTCGACAGCCGGCGGCGGTACGTCGCCACCACTGGATCGTCCGGCGGAATCTGGCCTTCGGCCACCTTGGGCTTGGGCGGCTCGATCACGTCGAGGATGGCGATGTAGGTCTTGCGCGCCAGCTCTTCGTTCCAGCTGCGGTCGCGCATGAGGATCTCGAGCAGTTCGTCCATCGCCTCGGTCCACTGCTGCTGCGCCACCAGCGCCTGGGCGCGGGCGTAGCGGGCATCGAAGTCGCGGCGGTTGGCGGCGATGCGGGCGTCCAGCGCGGCGATGTCCGCGCCTTCGGCGGCGTCCAGCGCGTCCATCCAGCGCTGCAGCGAGTCGAAGCGGCGCACCAGCGAGCGGCGGTCGATCACCGGTGCGAAGGCCACCTTGGCGTCGTCCGTGCGGCCCATCTGCAGCAGCAGCTTGACGTAGTCGAAGCGCGCGTCGTCGTTGGACGGGTCGGTGGCCACGGCATGCTGCAGCTTTTCGAGCGCGCCGTCGGTGTCGCCTTCGGCCAGGGCCTCCTGCGCGGCCTCTTCCTCCTGCTGCGCGGCCAGCTCGTCGGCACCGGGCACGTGCTTGTCCAGGAACTCGCGAATCTTGTCGGCCGGCAGGGCGCCGACGAAGCCGTCCACCGGCTGGCCGCCCGAGAACATCACGCAGAAGGGAATGCTGCGCACGCCGAACATCTGGGACAGCTGGCTGGAGATCTGCGGCACCTTGTCGGCGTCGAGCTTGGCCAGGATGAAGCGGCCGCCGTATTCGACCTCCAGCTTCTCCAGCACCGGGCCCAGTTGCTTGCAGGGGCCGCACCATTCGGCCCAGATGTCCAGCAGCACCGGCGTGGCGAGCGAGGCTTCGACCAGTTCGGTCTGGAAGTTGTCGAGGGTGATGTCGATCATGGGTGAGGCTGCGTCGTTGGGGGATGGCCGGGCGCCCGGCCGATTCAGATTCCCGTTCCAGCTGGGGCCGAAACGTAAAATTGAAAGATGAGTGAAACCATCCAGGTCGGCGTGGTCATGGGCTCGAACTCCGACTGGGAGACGATGCGCCATGCGGCCGAGATTCTCCAGCAATTCGGCATCGCCCACGAAACACGCGTCGTCTCGGCGCACCGCATGCCGGACGCCCTGTTCGCCTATGCCGAAAAGGCCGCCTCCCGCGGCCTGACGGCCATCATCGCGGGCGCCGGCGGCGCCGCCCACCTGCCCGGCATGCTGGCCGCCAAGACCACGGTGCCCGTGCTCGGTGTGCCGGTGGCCAGCCGCCACCTGCAGGGCGTGGATTCGCTCTACAGCATCGTGCAGATGCCCAAGGGCATCCCGGTCGGCACCTTCGCCATCGGCACGGCGGGGGCGGCCAATGCGGCCCTGTTCGCGGTGGCCATGCTGGCGGTCAACGACCCGGCACTGCGCCAGAAGCTCGACGACTTTCGTTCCGCCCAGACCCGCGTCGCCGAGGCCATGACGCTGCCACCGCCCGCCGAGGGCACACCGGCCGCCGCAGCGGCGGCGCCCGTGTTCTCGCCCCAGGGCGGAGGCGCGCTGTGAGCCCCAAGGTCACGGCTCCGGGCCGCAAGACCCTGCCCCTGCTGCCCGGCAGCACGCTGGGCGTGATGGGCGGCGGCCAACTGGGCCGCATGTTCGTGCACGCGGCCCAGGCCACGGGCTACTTCACCGCGGTGCTCGACCCCGATCCGGATAGCCCCGCCGGCCGCATCAGCCACCACCACCTGCACGCGGATTACCTGGACAGCGACGCCCTGGGCCGCCTCTCGCGCCTGGCCGATGCCGTCACCACCGAGTTCGAGAACGTCCCGGCCCAGGCCCTGGCCACGCTGGCCGGCGATGTGCCGGTGGCGCCCGCGGCCGATGCCGTGGCCATCGCGCAGGACCGCATCCGCGAGAAGGCGCATTTCGTGCGCTGCAGCGCCGCCAGCGGCATTGGCTGTGCGCCGTATGCGGTGATCGAGAACGCCGACCACCTGGCCGCCGTCTCGGCCGACCTGCTACCCGGCATCCTCAAGACCGCGCGCATGGGCTACGACGGCAAGGGCCAGCAGGGCGTGCAGACCCTGGCCGAACTCGCTGCGGCGTGGGAGGCCACCGGCCGCGTGCCCTGCGTGCTCGAAAAGCGCCTGCCGCTGGCGCTGGAATGCTCGGTGATCGTGGCCCGCGGCCATGATGGCCAGGCGGTGCACTTTCCGCCCCAGCGCAACCTGCACCGCGGCGGCATCCTGGCCGTGACCGAGGTGCATGACCAGGCCCTGCCGCCCGCCGTCGCGGCCCGCGGCGTCGAGGCCGCACGCGCCATCGCCGAAGGCATCGGCTACGTCGGCGTGCTGTGCGTCGAGTTCTTCATGCTGGAAGACGGCAGCCTCGTCGCCAACGAGATGGCGCCGCGCCCGCACAACAGCGGCCACTACACCATGGACGCCTGCGACATCTCGCAGTTCGACCTGCAGGTGCGCACCCTGGCCGGCCTGCCGCTGGTGACGCCGCGCCAGCACAGCCCGGCCATCATGCTCAACCTGCTGGGCGACCTGTGGTTCGCCGAAGGCAGCGACCAGCAGCGCGACCCGGCCTGGGCCCAGGTGCTGGCCCTGCCCGGCACCCACCTGCACCTCTACGGCAAGACCGAGGCGCGGCGCGGGCGCAAGATGGGACACCTGAACATCACCGGCGCCGACGTTGCCGGCGTGCGCGCCGCCGCCGCCCAGGCTGCGGCCCTGCTCGGCCTGCCCGAGAGCACCGCCTGCTGAGCCCGCGATGATCCTCGACGGCCAGGACAGCCACGCCATCGAACGCGCCGCCCTCGCGCTGCGGGCGGGCGAGCTGGTGGCCTTTCCCACCGAGACGGTCTACGGCCTGGGGGCCGACGCGGCCAACGACGACGCCACGCGCGGCATCTTCCGCGCCAAGGGCCGACCCTCGGACCATCCGCTGATCGTGCACCTGCCCGACAAGCTGCGACAGGCCGAGTCGCTGTCGCGCTTCGCGCAGCCGCTGCCGGCCTTCGGGCGCGCGCTGGCCGATGCCTTCTGGCCCGGCCCGCTGACGCTCATCGCCACTCGCCAGCCCGGCGTGGGCGCGGCCGCCGCGGGCGGGCAGGACACCATCGGCCTGCGCTGCCCCGACCACCCGGTGGCGCAAGCGCTGCTGCATGCATGCGCCCGCCACGGCGTGCCCGGGTTGGCCGGCCCCAGCGCCAACCGCTTCGGCCGCGTGAGCCCGA
This sequence comes from Pseudacidovorax intermedius, assembly GCF_003350475.1. Taxonomy (GTDB): domain Bacteria; phylum Pseudomonadota; class Gammaproteobacteria; order Burkholderiales; family Burkholderiaceae_C; genus Xenophilus; species Xenophilus intermedius. The sequence continues at coordinate 1,129,728 of NZ_QQAV01000001.1, read as the reverse complement.
CCACCGCCGCGCACGTCGCCGGCGAATTCGGTGACGACCTGCTGATCGTGGATGGCGGCCCCTGCACCGTGGGCATCGAGTCGACCATCGTCGACTGCAGCCGCGGCGCGCCGGTGCTGCTGCGCCCGGGCGTCATCACCCGCGCGCAGATCGAGCGCGTGGCCGGCGAGCGCCTGCGCAGCCAAGCCGAGCTGGCCCAGCCCGACCCGCGCGCCTCGGGCACGCTGGAGTCGCACTACGCGCCGGCGGCCAAGGTGCGGCTGATGGACGGTCGCATGCTGCAGTCCGCGCTGGACGTGCTGGGCGCGCAGGCGGCGCACATCGCCGTGTGGTCGCGCACCCCGCTCAAGAGCCGCTCGCAGCGCCTGATCCTGCGCCGCATGCCCGACGACGCGGCCGAGGCGGCGCGGCAACTGTTCGCGCTGCTGCGGCAGTTCGACGACGAGGGCGCCAAGCTGATCTGGATCGAGACGCCGCCCGATGGCCCGGAGTGGGAAGGTGTGCGGGATCGGTTGATGCGCGCCGCTGCGTGACTTTGCGCGAAAGCCTAGGACGCGCGGCGGGCTTGCGACGGGCCACGCGCGCTTGACCGCCAGTACGCACTTGGGTCATTGAACAATTGCAGGTTTTCGGGGGTCACGAACGGCACAAGTTCCTGGATGTTGCCGCCATATCGGTGATACAGCGCCAAGAACTCCAGAAGGCTTGGCCTGGAAAGGCCACGTGATCGCAGCCGTATGTGCAACTCCTTTCCGCAGCCCCTGACCGACAGGACACCTGGGATCGACTGCAGCCACGTGAAGAACGCGCTTTCATCGCGCGGCGAGCCATAGAACATCGGCGCGCACCAGATCAGCGTGGCCATCCTCTCCTCCTTTGCGGTTGGTATCTGATGGCTGCACGGAACAATGCAGTGCCCTCATCGCTCTGCGACGGCCATGTCGCTCTTGACCCTAGTTTGACCTCGCCACCCACTCCACCAGCGCATCGAACGCCGGCCTCGCCGCCCCAGCCACCGGATCATTGGCAATCGCGACGACCACCCATCTGCGCCCCCCGGCGCCATCCACATAGCCAGCAATCGCCGCCACATCGCGCAGGCTGCCGGTCTTGAGGTGCGCCGACGTGGTCGCCGGCCGATTGCGCAGCGTGCCGTCCACGCCCATCACGGGCAGTGAGGCGATCAGCTCCGGCATGACCGGCGAGCGCCAGGCGACCTGCAGCATGCGCGCCAGGCCAGCCGCGGTGAGCCGGTCCTCGCGCGAGAGGCCGGCGCCGTTGACCATCACCGGCGCCGGCTCGTTGCCGCCCACGCGCGACGTCCACCATTGCCGCACGGCGGCGCGCGCGACGTCGAAGCTGCCGCGCTGGCGTTGCGTCAGGCCCAGCGTCAGGAAGAGCTGCTGGGTCATCACGTTGTTGCTGTACTTGTTGATGTCGCGCACCACCTGGCCCAGGGGCGGCGAGGCGGCCTCGAACAGCAGGCGCGCGCCCGTCGGCACGGTACCCAGGCGCAGCTGGCCGTCGATCTGACCGCCCATCTGCTGCCACAGGCCGCCGATGGCGCGCAGGCCGAAGCGCTGCGGATCGGGCCAGGCCACGGGCCAGCTGCGCGCGCCGCAGGCGGCCGGCAGCGCGCCGGCAAAGCGCGGTTGCGTATGGTCGGTGAAGTCGGCCTGCAGGGCTGTGCGCCAGTCGCCGCATTCGCCGGCAACCAGCGGCACGCGCGTCGGAAAGCTGACGCCCGCGAGCGGCGGCTCGGCGCTCACCAGCGCGAAGCGGCCGCCGGCCTCGGGCGTGAAGTCCAGCGTGACCGAGCGGAAGTTGACGAGGAAGGCATCGGGCGAGGCGTTGTAAGGCCGCAGCGGCTCGCCGTCGAAGGCGGCCGGGTCGCTCTCGACGGCGGCGTCGAAGGCGCTGCGGTCGACCACCACGTCGCCGGCGATGCGGCGGATGCCCAGAGCCTGCACGCGGCGCAGCAGCAGCCAGAGCCGCTCGACCACCATCGTGGGGTCGCCCTGGCCGCGCAGGTACAGGTTGCCCTGCAGGGTGCCGTCGACCACGGCGCCGTCGGCGTACACCGGCGTGCTCCAGGTGTAGGCGGGGCCCAGCAGGTCGAGCGCGGCATAGGTGGTGACCAGCTTCATCACCGAAGCCGGGTTGACCAGCTCCTGCGCCCGCCAGGCCAGGCGCGGGGGCTGTCGGCCCTCGGCGTCGGCCACGAAGAAGGTGACGGCATCGCGCGGCACCTTGGCGCGGGCCAGGGCGGCTTCGACGGAGGGCGGCAGCGCCGTGGACGGCATGGCAGCGCCGGCAGGGACCGCTGGCGAGGGCTGCGCCAGTGCCGGCGCTCCCGCGACTGTGGCGGCCAGCGCCGCGGCGCGCAGCAAGGTGAGAAGCGGGAGGCGGGAAAGGCAGGGAGAGAAGCGGCGCACAGGCATGCGCCGGGATTATCCGGAGCGATGCATGCCCCAGCAGGCCGCGGCACGCTGGTCAGCGCCCCGGCACGGCGGCGGCAGCGCCCTCGCCCTTGAGCGTGCCCCGGCGCGGGCGCTCCGCGGGGAATGGCGGGATGCGACGCGGGCCATCGTCACGCGCGCACCCTGCCCCATTCGCCTGGAACGTGCCCGGCTCAGCCGCCGCGCGGCCCGAACAGGTGCAACTGCGCGTGGTACAGCAGCAGGATCGTCTTCGCATCGGCGATGCGGCCGTCCGCCGTCATGGCGAGCGCTTCGTCGAAAGGCAGCTCCAGCACCTCGATGTCTTCGCCCTCCTCGGCCAGACCGCCGCCGTCGCCGATGCGCATGGCGGCGTCGTAGGGTGCGACGAAGAAATGCAGCTTCTCGGTGACTGAGCCGGGGCTCATGAAGGCCTCGAACAACTTGCGCACCTCGCCCAGGCGGTAGCCCAGTTCCTCCTCGGCCTCGGCGCGGATGCGGGCCTCGGGCGCGGCATCGTCCAGCAGGCCCGCCGCGGCCTCGATGAGCAGGCCGTCGTGGCCGTTGACGAAGGCCGGATAACGGAACTGCCGCACCAGCAGCACGGTGCGCCGCGCCAGGTCGTAGGCCAGCAGGACGGCGCCATTGCCGCGGTCGTAGGTCTCGCGCTGCTGGGTCTGCCAACGCCCGTCCCGGCGCTGCCAGTCGAAGCGCGTGGTCTTGAGCGTGTACCAGTTGTCGGAGAGCAGGGTGACGTCGCGCACCCGGACGCGTTCGCTGGTGGAAGTCATGGCGGCGGATGCTAGGCGCACACTCGTGCAATATCAAGAAATTTCGTGCAACTTCATGCGGCCCTGGCTACCATCGCGCCATGCTCACCCGCCAGCGCCACCAGCTCATCCTCGACGCCCTCCGCCGCGACGGCCAGGTGGTGGCCAAGGCGTTCGGCGAATCGCTGGGCCTGTCGGAAGACACCATCCGCCGCGACCTGCGGGAGCTCGCAGCGCAGGGCAAGCTCCAGCGGGTGCACGGCGGCGCGCTGCCGATGGCGGCCGCCGAGGTCGACTTCGCCGGCCGCGAGCGCCTGGCCCCGCAGGAGAAGGTGGCCATCGGTCGCGCCGCGGCCGCCATGGTGCGGCCCGGGCAGGTGGTGTTCGTCGACGGCGGCACCACGGCCGTGCAACTGGCGCGTCACCTGCCCGCCGCGCTGCGGGCCACGGTGGTCACGCACAGCCCGTCGGTGGCGGTGGCGCTCGTGGAACACCCCGGCGTGGAGGTGGTACTGATCGGCGGCCGGCTGTTCAAGCATTCGGTGGTGGCGGTGGGCGCCGCAGCCACCGAGGCCATCGCCCGCATCCATGCCGACACCTGCTTCCTGGGCGTGACCGGCGTGCATGCGCAGGCGGGCCTGACCACCGCCGACATGGAGGAAGCCGCCATCAAGCGCGCGCTGATGGCCGCCTCGGCCGAGACGGTCGTGATGGCGTCCTCCGAGAAGCTCGGTGCCGCCTCGCCCTATGTGATCGCGCCGCTGGCCGAGGCCGGCACGGTGCTGGTGGCGCCCCAGGCATCCGAGGCGGCGGTGGCCGCCCTGCGCGCGGCTGGCGCGGCGGTGACCGTGGCCGGTCGGCCCCCGCAAGCCCCCGGCGCCGACGACCGCGGCGAGGCCCCTCGATAATCGCCCGATGCCTGCTGCCGACCGACCGCTCCTGCGCCTGTCTCCCCGGGCGGTGGGTGTCGGCTCGGCCGTCATCACCGTGCTGGTGTGGACGGGCTTCATCGTCATCTCCCGCGCCACCGCCGGCCGCTCGCTGGGGCCGCTGGACATCGGTCTGGCCCGCATCCTGGGCGCCAGCGTGGTGCTCGCGCCCTGGGGCGCCTGGCTGGTGGCGCAGGCCCGGCGGGCGGGCGACACCCGGGCCGGGTCGCTGTTCGGCCTGTCGCCCCTCTCGCTGCGGCTCAGCGCGCTGGCCGGCATCTTCGGCGCGGTGCTCTATGCGGGCCTGGCGTATTCGGGCTTCTTCTTCGCGCCGGCCGGCCATGCCGCGGTGCTGATGCCTGGCAGCCTGCCGCTGTGGACGGCGCTGCTGGCGGCGGTGGTGCTGCGCGACCGCATCACGCCGCTGCGGGCCGCCGGACTGGGCCTGATCGTCGCAGGCGACCTGATGGTGGGTGGGCGCAGCCTGCTGCAGGCCTTCGGCGGCGCGGACGCGGGCGGCGCGGCCGATGTGTGGAAGGGCGACCTGCTCTTCATGTCCGCCGCCTTCTGCTGGGCCTGCTACGGCGTCATCGTGCGCCGCCACGCGCTGGACGCGGTGCGCGCCACCATCGCCATCACCATGTTCGCGCTGCTGACCTATGTGCCGCTGTATGCCCTGCTGGTCTGGGCGGGCGTCGTGCACAGCAAGCTGCCCAGCGCCCCCTGGGGCGCCATCGCTTTCCAGATGGCCTTCCAGGGCATCGGCTCGGTGGTGATCTCGGGCATCACCTTCACGAAGATGATCGGCTACTTCGGCCCCGTGCGGACCACCATGATCACGGCGCTGGTGCCGGGCCTGTCGGCGCTGTCGGCGGTCTTCTTCCTGGGCGAGCCGCTGCATCCGGGCCTGCTGGCCGGCCTGGCGCTGGTGACCACCGGCATCCTGCTGGGCGTGCAGCGCAAGGCGCCGGCCGCAGCGGCCGCGGTGCCGGCCTGCGCCACGACGAAGGGTTGCAATGCCTGAACTCCTCGCCTTCGATTGCAGCACCGACACGCTGTCGGTGGCCGTGCAGCACGGCGACCGCGTGATCGCCCGCACACAGGCCGGCGGCGCGCAGGCCTCGGCCGCGCTGATCCCGCTGATCCACGAACTGCTGGCCGAAGCCGGGCTGACGCTGGGCGCATTGCAGGCCATCGTCTTCGGCCGTGGCCCCGGCGCCTTCACCGGCCTGCGCACCGCCTGTGCGGTGGCACAGGGCCTGGGCTATGGGGCGGACATTCCGGTGCTGCCCATCGACACGCTGCAGGCCGTGGCCGAAGAGGCCCGCCATGCCACCGGCGCGGCGCAGGTGCTGGCGGTGCTCGATGCGCGCATGGACGAGGTCTATGCCGCCGCCTGCGACACCGCCGCCGGCCACTGCGAGGCGCCGCGTCTCATGGCCCCCGAGCAGGTGCAGGTACCGCCCGGCTTCCTGCTCGCCGGCAACGCCGTCGCGGCCTATGGCGAGCGCCTGCCCGCCGATGCACCGCGCCATGCCTGCCTGCCCACCGCCACGGCGCTGCTGCGCCTGGCCCCGGCGATGCTCGCCGCCGGCCGCGCCGTGCCCGCCGCCGAGGCCCAGCCGCTGTACGTGCGCGACAAGGTGGCCCAGACCACGGCCGAGCGCGAGGCGATCAAGAGCGCCGCAGGCGCGACGCAGGCATGAGCAGCGCCCGTCACTGCCCGGCCAGCGCCGCGCCCCGGCCTTTCACGCGGAGTCCTCGTCCGTGAGCGCACTGCCCCAACTGCCCGAAGCGCGGCTGGAGCCCATGCGCGTCACCCACCTCGACGCGCTGCTGCCCATCGAGCAGCAGGCCTACACCCATCCTTGGACGCGCGGCAACTTCATCGACTCGATGCATGCCGGCTACCACTGCATGTGCCTGGTCGGGCCCGCGACGCCCGAGGCGCCCGGCTTCGGCGCCGACGCTGCCGGCCGGCGCGCACCGCCCGACACGCTGATCGGCTACTTCGTCGCCATGAAGGGCGTGGACGAGGTGCACCTGCTCAACATCACCGTGGCCCCCGCCTTCCAGCACCAGGGCTGGGCGGCGCTGATGCTGACGGCGCTGGGCGTGTGGTCGCGCGCGCAAGGGGCCGGCTGGCTGTGGCTGGAGGTGCGGGTGAGCAACACGCGCGCCCAGCAGGTGTACGAGCGCCACGGCTTCCGCCGCGTGGGCCAGCGCAAGGGCTACTACCCGGCCGCGCCCGGCCGTCGTGAGGACGCGATCGTGATGAGCCTGCGGCTGGAGGGCACGGCCCCGTGACGCCGTCCTCCGCCCCCATTCAACAGGGCGCGCCGCACGCACGCGCGTTCGCACGCCCAGGAAGCCCGAGATGAGCCTGATGCTCGATGCGCGCCAGCGCGCCATGCTGGAGGAGATGGGCGTCAAGGTCTGGTGGCCGACGCAGACGGCGGAGGTGGCGGCACCGGTCGCTGCGGCTGAGACAGCCCAGGCCACCGCACCCACTGCGCTTGGCGGCGAGCACATTGGCGAGCCCGCGGTCGCCCGCACGGCCCGCCCGCCGATGGATCGCCCGGGCGCCGACACGCCCCACGCGGCGCTTTCGGACGACGGCCCGCCAGCATGGATCGACGACGTGCCGCCGGAGGACATGCCGCCTTCCGCGGCAGCGCCACCAGCCGTGCGCCAGGAGGCGCCGGCTTCCTCCACGCCCGGTCGCCGTCCGGCGGCCGAGGCGCCCTCCTCCGCCACGGCGTCCCCGCCCCCACGAACCGGCGCACCCTCCGCACGGACCGGAACCGCCGCCGTGCGCATCGAGCCGGCCCAACGCCTGTACCTGCCGGCCGGCGCCGGCGGCGACGCGCCCGCACCGGGCGGCTGGCTGGTGCTGGTCGACATGCCGCCCGGCCCCGATGGCCGCCATGGGGCCGCCTTCGCTGGCGACGCCGGCCGGCTGCTCGACCAGATGCTGCGCGCCCTGCGACTGCACACCGGCTCAGCGCCCGTGCACCTGCAGCGGGTGCACCGGCCCGCACCCGGCGTGCCCGAGGGCGAGGACGACGAAGCCTTCGAGGCCGGCTTCGGCCATGCCTGCCGAGAACTCGCGCCGCGCATGGTGCTGGCACTGGGCCCGCTGGCGGCGCAGCAGCTGCTCGGCGCCCAGCCGCTGGGCCGGCTGCGCGCCCAGGTCGGCCGCTGCGCCGACGGCCGCACGGCCGTGGTCGCCAGCTATGCGCCGGCCTACCTGCTGCGCACGCCAGCCGACAAGGCGCGCGCCTGGGCCGACCTGTGCCTGGCCGCCGCCGAGTTCGAGCGCATCGCCGCCGCGGGCAGCTGAGACGCCGGAGGGGCGCCTCCTAGAATCGCGCCCCATGTCTTTCCTCGATCAGCTGCAGGCCGCGCAGCGCCAGAACCGCTCCATGCTGTGCGTGGGGCTGGACCCGGAGCCCTCCCGCTTTCCCGACGGCATGAAGGGCGATGCCACCCGCATCTACGACTTTTGCGCCGCCATCGTCGAGGCCGCGGCCGATCTGGTGATCGCCTTCAAGCCGCAGATCGCCTACTTTGCCGCGCACCGCGCCGAGGACCAGCTGGAGCGCCTGATGGCCCACATGCGGGCCGTGGCGCCGCAGGTGCCGGTCATCCTGGACGCCAAGCGCGGCGACATCGGCTCCACCGCCGAGCAGTATGCGGCCGAGGCCTTCGAGCGCTACGGCGCCGACGCGGTGACGCTGTCGCCCTTCATGGGCTTCGATTCCGTCTCGCCTTACCTGCGCTACCCGCACAAGGGCGCCTTCCTGCTGTGCCGCACCAGCAACCCGGGCGGCGACGACCTGCAGAGCCAGCGCCTGGCCGACGTGCCGGGCCAGCCGCTGCTGTACGAGCATGTGGCCTCGCTGGCGCAGGGGCCGTGGAACCTCAATGGCCAGCTCGGCCTGGTGGTGGGCGCGACTTATCCGCAGGAGATCCGCCGAGTGCGCGAACTGGCGCCGACGGTGCCGCTGCTGATCCCCGGCGTGGGCGCCCAGGGCGGCGATGCGGTGGCCACCGTGCGCGCCGGCTGGCGCGAGGACGCGCCGATCATCGTGAACTCGTCCCGCGCCATCTGCTACGCCAGCAGCGGCGCCGACTTCGCCGCGGCCGCCCGCCGCGAGGCCGAGCGCACGCGAGACGTGCTGGAAGCGGCGAAGCAGGGTTGAGGTTGGGGCGTGCCCCCCTCTCCCCAGCCCCTCTCCCGCGAGGGGAGAGGGGCCTTGAAGTCATCGCCGCCGTCCCGCGAAGCGGCGGGAGGTGTCAGCTGAACAGCAGCGACGCTTCCACCGGCTTGCTGAACAGCCAGCCCTGCGCCAGCGCGTCGGGCGCCAGGGTGTGGAAGTAGGCGGCCTGCTGCTCTTCCTCGATGCCTTCGACCACCATGGTCAGGCCCAGCACCTCGGCCATCACCACGATCTGCGGCGCGATGGTGTCCTGGTCGCTCTGGTCGTGCAGCGCCTGCATGAAGGTGCGGTTGATCTTGATCGCGTCCACCCGCAGCCGCGACAGGTACGACAGGCTCGAATAGTCGGTGCCGAAGTCGTCGATGTAGACCTTGTGCCCCGCCTCGCGCACGCGGGCGATGGCGCGGCTGAGTTCGCGGCTGTTGGCGGTGGTGCGCTCCGTCAGCTCCAGCCCGATGCTGCAGGCCTGCAGCCGCGCCGCCTGCAGCCGCGCCGACAGGAAGGGCAGGAAGCCGCTGTCCATCAGGTCGTCGGCCGAGACGTTGACCGTGACCTGGAAGTCCGGCCGCCGGCGCAGGCCGTCGCCCAGGTCCTCCAGCACGCGGCTGATCACGAAGCGCGTGACCTGCCCGATCATGCCGTTGCGCTCGGCCTCGCTGATGAAGGCGTCGGGGCTCACCGGCTTGCCGGTGGCATCGGTCCAGCGCAGCAGGGCTTCGGCACCCACGCGTCGACGGTCGGACAGGCGCACGATGGGCTGGTAGACCACACGCAGCTCGCCACTGCGCATGGCCAGCAGCAGCTGGCGGCTGAGCGAGCGCGAGCGTCCCAGGAAGGCGCTGAACGCAAAGCCGCCGCTCAGGCCCAGCAGGAGGCCGAAGGCCCCCATCTCGATCATCACCGGCGAGCCCCACACGCCCTGCGGCACCCGCAGCGTGGCCACGATGCAGCCGGTGTAGGCCTGCAGGCAGCGCACCTGGTAGCGCTGGCCGTTGAAGGTGAGCGTGGGTTCGGTGCCGGAGACGCGCTCCAGCCCCTGCAGCGCGGGCGTGTTGGTGAACAGCAGCCGTCCCACGTCGCCGTCCTTGGCCACCAGGGCGAAGTCCAGCCGCGGGTCGGCCAGGTCGATGAAGGTGCGCGCATGGATGGAGACCATGGCGTTGCCTTCGCGGATGACCATCGAGCGGCTGCCGGGCGCGCCCAGCTCGGGCACGTTGAAGGAGATGCGCCGGCCGCCGTCGCCGGCCAGGTCCACCCGCGGGGGCTGCGCCGGCGGGTCCACGCGGCCGATGATCGAGGTGCAGACCACCTGCCCGTTCTCCAGCCGGGAAGCGGCCTTGAGGAAGCGGCTGTTGAGCACCAGGGCCCGCAGGCGCGCGACTTCCTGGGGGCCGCATTCGGCCGGCTCGGCATGGATGGCGTCGATGGTCTCGACCGCCTCGCCGGTGATCCGGCGCGCCAGGTTGACGTAGCTGTCGGCCAGTTCGCCGGCCTGCTCGGCCCGGTCGCGCTGCACGGACCAGGCGCCGAAGGCCAGGCACAGCACCACGGCCAGCACCGCCCCTCCGGACATGCAGAGAACATGGCGCGTCAGGGGCTTTCTGAACATGGGCGCGGGCTAGGGGGACGGCCGCAGGACCGTCATCTGGAGAAAAGCGCGAGTATCGCCGCGGCCAGGGCCTCTCTGCGCGACGGGCCACCGCCTTTATGGGGGGCGCCGTTGCAGCGATGCCGCAGCAGGGCGTCAGCCGGGCCGTCGGGCGCCCAGGCGCGCCGAGATGTCGGCCGCCGCCTCGCGCAGCACCGCCGCCAGGCGGCCGTCCCAGCGCGTGTCGAAGACGGCGGAGGCGCCGATGGCCGTGAGCGCGATGACGATGCGCCCGCCCGCATCGAAGACCGGCGAGGCCATGGCGCTGATGCCGGGCAGCACCTCGCCCTCGGAGCGCGACAGGCCGCGCGCACGCACCTCGCGCAGCTGGGCCTCGAAGGCGTTCCAGTCGGGCAGCGGCGCCGGCGCGGGCATGCCGGCCTCGCCCGGCTGCGCGCGGGCCCGCTCGGCCTCCAGCGCGGCGCGCACGACCGCTTCGTCCAGGTAGGCGCCGAAGAGCCGGCCCGAGGCCGTGCCCGTGAGCGAGAACACGGTGCCATGGCGCATCGCCACATGCACCGCCGCGGGCGACTCGGCCGTGCGCACGATGGTGGCGCCGCGCTCGCCCCACACGGCCAGCGCCAGCGTGTGGCCGGTGCGCCGGGCCAGCGTCTCGATCACCGGCGTGGCCAGTTGCACGGGGTTGGTCTGCGCCATGGCGATCAGCCCCAGTTGCAGCGCCAGCGGGCCGAGCTGGTAATGGCCCGTGGCGCCGTCCTGCTCGATCAGGCCCAGCCGGCCGAAGCTCACCACATAGGGATGCGCCTTGGCCGGCGTCATGCCGGCCTCCTGCGCCAGCGCCTTCAGCGGCATGGGCCGGCCGGTGTGCACCAGGGCCTGCAGCAGGGTGCCGCCCACCTCGATGCTCTGGATGCCACGCTGTGCGCCGCGTTCGCCGTCTTCCGCCATCACCCGCCCGAATTCGTTGATTTGTAAATCGTTAGACATTACCAGATGCGCGGCCTACACTCGCCGCCAGTTCGGCATAGTCGAACTCATTTCATTAAAACTAATTGGAGCCAATCCGGATCGCATGGCCCTGCGGCCTCGGTCCGTCCACCTTTGCGAGGATTCCCATGACCGCCTCCGACCCCTCTTCCTCCCTGCGCTACCAGAGCGGCTTCGGCAACGAATACGCCACCGAGGCAGTGGCCGGCGCGTTGCCGCAGGGCCGCAACAGCCCGCAGCGCGCGCCGCTGCAGCTGTACCCGGAACTGATCTCCGGCACCGCCTTCACCGCACCGCGCCACCAGAACCGCCGCAGCTGGCTGTACCGTCGCCAGCCCAGCGTGGTGGCCGGCCGCTACCAGGCCTGGGCCCAGCCGCTGTGGACCACCGGCGGCGACCGGGCCGCCGCCCTGGCCCCCGAGCCGCTGCGCTGGCACCCGATCCCCTTCGAGGCCGGCGTGGAGGCCGACTTCGTCGAAGGCATGCGCACCCTGGCCGCCAACGGCGACGCCGACGCGCAGACGGGCGTGGCCGCCCACGTGTACCTGGCCACGAAGTCGATGGACCGCCGCGCCTTCGTCAATGCCGACGGCGAGCTGCTGGTGGTGCCCCAGCAGGGCCGCCTGCGCATCACCACCGAGCTGGGCGTGCTGGACGTGAAGCCGGGCGAGATCGCCCTGCTGCCGCGCGGCCTGGCCTTCAAGGTGGCGCTGCCCGACACCGAGGCCGGCGCCGGCCCCTCGCGCGGCTACGTGTGCGAGAACTACGGCGCGCAGTTCCGCCTGCCAGAGCTGGGCCCCATCGGCTCCAACGGCCTCGCGAATCCACGCGACTTCATGGCGCCCGTGGCGGCCTACGAGGACACCGCTGGCCCCTACGAACTCATCAAGAAGTTCGGCGGCCGCTTCTGGCGCGCGCCGGCCAGCAACACGCCCTTCAACGTGGTGGCCTGGCACGGCAACCTGGCGCCGGTGAAGTACGACACCGTCAACTTCATGACCATCGGCTCGATCAGCTTCGACCATCCCGATCCGTCCATCTTCACGGTGCTCACCTCGCCCAGCGACACGCCGGGCACGGCCAACTGCGACTTCGTGATCTTTCCGCCGCGCTGGCTGGTGATGGAAGACACCTTCCGTCCGCCCTGGTACCACCGCAACCTGATGAGCGAGTTCATGGGCCTGGTCTACGGCGAGTACGACGCCAAGCCGGGCGGCTTCAAGCCCGGCGGTGCCAGCCTGCACAACGCCATGGTGCCGCACGGGCCGGATGAAGAAGCCTTCGAGAAGGCCTCCAGCGCCAACCTGCAGCCGCAGAAGCTGGACAACACGCTGGCCTTCATGTTCGAGAGCCGCTACCGTTTCGTGCCCACCGCCTTCGCGATGGAGACCGCCCCGCTGGACCACGACTACGCCGATTGCTGGGCCGGCCTGAAGGACCAATTCAAAGCATGAACAAGCTCCCCCCCGTTTCTTGCTCACTTCGTGTAGCCGAATCCCCCCTCAAGGGGGCGCCGCCAGCGGCCCGGCGAAGCCGGTTCCGCGGCGTCTCCAGCATTGGAGCCGCATGCGTACTGGGCATCGGCGTGGTGCTTGGCGGTCAGGCTCAGGCGGCCGAATTCCCATCCAAGCCGATCCGCTTCATCGTGCCCTACACCGCCGGCGGCACCACCGACCTGGTGGCGCGCACCGTCGGTCAGCGCGTGGCCGAGAGGCTGGGCCAGCCGGTGGTCATCGACAACCGCGGCGGCGCGGGCGGCAACATCGGCATGGACGTGGTGGCCAAGGCCCCGGCCGACGGCTACACCATCGGCTTCGGCGCCATCTCCACCAACGCGCTGAATCCGCACATCTACAAGTCGGTGCCTTTCGACCCGCGCAAAGACTTCACCGCCATCGGCCTGCTGGGCACCTCGACCATCGTGCTCGAAGTGCCGGCCAGCTCGCCCATCAAGTCGGTGCCCGAGCTGATCGCCGCCGCGAAGAAGACGCCCGGCCTGCCCTATGCCACGGCGGGCGCCGGCACGTCGATGAACCTGGCCGGCGTGCTGTTCGCGCAGATGACGGGCACGCAGCTCACGCACGTGGCCTACAAGGGCAGCGGCCCGGCCATCACCGACCTGCTGGGCGGCACGGTGGGCGTGATGTTCGACAACCTGCCGGCCTCGCTGCCGCACATCCAGGCCGGCAAGCTGCGCGCGCTGGCGGTGGCCGGGCCGACGCGCTCGCCTTCGCTGCCCGACGTGCCGACCATCGCCGAGACCGGCCTGAAGGGCTATGCGCTGGAGCCCTGGTTCGGCGTCTACGGCCCGGCCCACCTGCCGCCGGCCATCGTCAAGACGCTCAACCAGGCCTTCGCCGAAGCCCTGGCCGAGCCCGCGGTGCGCGACAAGCTGCTGCAGGCCGGCTTCACGCCGCGTGCCAGCACGGCCGAGGAGCTGGCCGCGCTCACGCAGTCCGAATACCAACGCCTCGGCGAGGTGGCCCGCAAGGCGGGCATGACCGCCGACTGAACCCACTGCACTGCTCTTCCATGACCCTTCTCGACAAGACCCACAACCCAAACCTGCGCAGCTGGGTGGAATCCGCCAACGTGGCGGGCTGCGACTTCCCGATCCAGAACCTGCCCTTCGGCCGCTTCCGCCGCGCCGGCAGCAGCGACACGAGCCTGCGCATCGGCGTCGCCATCGGCGACCAGGTGCTAGACCTGCGCGCCGCCGGCCTGGTGGACCATGACGACATGAATGCGCTGATGGCCGCGGCGCCCGCCGAGCGCGTGGCGCTGCGTCAGCGCCTGTCCGACGGCCTGGCCCAGGGCAGCACGCAGCAGGCCGCCTGGGCCGCGGCGCTGGTGCCGCAGTCGGCCTGCGAACTCGCGGTGCCCTGCAAGGTGGGCGACTACACCGACTTCTACACGAGCGTGCACCACGCCACCAACATCGGCCGCCAGTTCCGCCCGGACAACCCGCTGCTGCCCAACTACAAGTGGGTGCCCATCGGCTACCACGGCCGCGCCAGCTCGATCATTCCGAGCGGCACCGCCTTCAGGCGCCCGCGCGGCCAGACCAAGGCGCCCGACGCCGCCGAACCCAGCTTCGGCCCCTGCAAGCGCCTGGACTACGAGCTGGAGCTCGCCTGGTTCATCGGCCAGGGCAATGCACTCGGCGAGCCCGTGGCCATCGACCAGGCCGAGGACCACCTGTTCGGCGTGGCCCTGTTCAACGACTGGTCGGCGCGCGACATCCAGGCCTGGGAATACCAGCCGCTGGGGCCTTTCCTGTCGAAGAACTTCGGCTCCACCGTCTCGCCCTGGATCGTGACGATGGAGGCCCTGGCGCCCTTCCGCGCACCCTTCAGCCGGCCCGAGGGCGACCCGCAGCCGCTGCCCTACCTGGACGGTGCCGGCAACCGCGCGCACGGCCACATCGACATGCAGCTGGAGGTGCTGATCCAGACCGCCAAGATGCGCGCCGACGGCCAGGCGCCCACGCGCCTCTCGCTCGGCAAGCTCAAGGAAGCGGCCTACTGGACGCCGGCACAACTGGTGGCCCACCACACGGTCAACGGCTGCAACCTGCAGCCCGGCGACCTGATGGGCTCGGGCACGCTGTCGGGCCCGTCGCTGGACACCGCCGGCTCTCTGGCCGAGATGAGCGTGGGCGGCAAGCAGCCGATCACCTTGCCCAACGGCGAGCAGCGCACCTTCCTGCAGGACGGCGACACGCTGATCCTGCGCGGCTGGTGCGAGCGCGAAGGCGCGGTGCGCATCGGGCTGGGCGAGGCCAGCGGCACCGTGCTGGCCTGAAGGCGGGCGATCCCGCGAGCGGCCTGCGTGCCGCTCACCCAAAGAGAAGGCCCTGCCCGCATTGCCGCGGCAGGGCCTTCTTCTTTGCTGTCGCCGTCCGCGCGCGGACCGGACCTCAATCCACCTTCGCGCCCGAATCCTTCACCAGCTTGCCCCAGCGCGGGATGTCGTCGCGGATCAGCTTGCCGAAGTCGGCGGCGCTGCTGCCCTGCACGTCGGCGCCCTGGCCCGACAGCTTCTGCTTGAGTGCGGTGTCCTGCAGCGCCTTGTTGATGTCGGTGTTGAGCTTGGCCACGATGTCCTTGGGCAGGCCGGCCGGGCCCGCAATGCCGAACCAGGTGATGGCCTCGAAGCCCTTGTAGCCGGACTCGGCCACGGTGGGCACCTGCGGCAGGTCCGCCGCGCGCTGCAGCGAGGTCAGCGCCAGCGGACGCATCTTGCCGGACTTGATGTGGGCCAGCAGCGTGGGCACCGACGACACGTACAGCTGCACCTGCCCGCCGATGACGTCGGTGACGCCCTGGGCCGCCCCTTTGTAGGGGATGTGCGTGAGCTTGATGTCCGCCGCCTTCTGCAGGGACTCCATCGCCAGGTGAGCCACGGTGCCATTGCCCGACGAGGCGAAGTTGATGCTGTCCGGCTTGGCCTTCGCGGCCTTCACCAGCTCGTCCAGCGTCTTGTAGGGCGTTGCGTTGCCGGCCACGATCACCAGCGGCGAGGTCGCCACCAGGCTGATCGGCGTCAGGTCCTTCACCGGGTCGTAGGGCAGCTTGCTGTAGAGCGTCGGGTTGATCGCCAGGTTGCTGGTCTGGCCCAGCACCAGCGTGTAGCCATCGGGTGCGGCCTTGGCGGCGGCGTCCACGCCCAGGTTGCCGCCGGAGCCCGGCTTGTTGTCCACCACGAAGTTGTAGCCGTAGCTGGTGAGCTTGTTGGTCAGCTCGCGGGCAATGATGTCGGTGCCGCCGCCGGCCGGAAAGGGCACGATCAGACGGATGGGGCGCGACGGCCAGGTATCGGCCTGGGCCACGGTGGCGGCGAGGAGGGATGCGGCGGCGAACGCCAGCGCGGCGCGGCGGGATGTCTTCACGGGTCTGTCTCCGACTGTGTATTGAACGCAAGGATTGCGTCCGGACCGCACTCTAGGTGTGGGTTTCAATCCATACAATGTCGTTTCGTTCAGCGAACCGAGGTCCGACATGCGCAACGAATCCACCCCAACAGAAGCGACCGAAGCCCGTGGCGATGGGGGCGTGATCGCCGTCACGCGCGCCCTGTCGCTGATGGAGGCCTTCGAGGTGGGCGAATCGGCCCTCACCCTGGCCGAGCTGAGCCGCCGCAGCGGCATGCACAAGACCACCGTGCTGCGGCTGGCCCGCACGCTGGCGCAGTCCCACTACATGGTGCAGACCGACGCCGGGCAATGGCGGCTGGGGCCGGCGGCCGGCTGGCTGGGCGCGCGCTACCAGGCCGGCTTCGACGTCAACAACGTGGTCGAGCCGGCGCTGCACGAGCTGGTCAAGCTCACGGGCGAAAGCGCGTCCTTCTACGTGCGCGAGGGCGACATCAGGGCCTGCGTGGCGCGAGTGGAGGGGCCGCAGTCGGTGCGGCACCACGTGCGCATCGGCGCGCGGCTGCCGCTGGACCTGGGCGCGCCGGGGCGGGTGATCCTGGCCTTCAGCGGCGCACAGGGCGAGCCCTACGAGACGATCCGCACCTGCGGCTTCCATCTGTCGCTGGGCGAACGCGAGCCCGATGTGTCGAGCGTGGCCGCGCCGGTGTTCCGCACCGGCTGGCA
The DNA here is from genome assembly GCF_003350475.1 of Pseudacidovorax intermedius. Lineage (GTDB taxonomy): Bacteria > Pseudomonadota > Gammaproteobacteria > Burkholderiales > Burkholderiaceae_C > Xenophilus > Xenophilus intermedius. Next base: position 1,113,173 of record NZ_QQAV01000001.1, on the reverse strand, counting down.
CCTGCTGGGCTCGATGTGCATCTCGGGCCCCAGCTCGCGGCTCACGAAGGATCGGCTGGAGAAGTACGCGCTCAGCGTGGTGGCGGCGGCCAACCAGCTGTCGTATGCGCTCGCGGGCGGGCGCTCGCCAGCCACGCCGCCTGTCGTGTCGCGCTGGCATCCCTGAGGGGCCGCGCAGCCCTGCTCAGTTCAGCTGGATGCCCGCTTCGCGGATCACCTTGTCCCAGGTGGCGGTTTCGCGGCGCGTGCGCTCGCCCAGTTCCCTGGCCGAGCTGATCGACAGGTCGACGCCCTGGGCCAGCAGCCGCTCGTCGAAGGCCTTGTCGGCGGCAAGGCTGGAGAGTGCGGCACTCAGGCGAACCACCACCGCCGCGGGCAGCCCCGCGGGGCCGTAGAGGCCGTACCAGGTCGTGTATTCGAAGTTGGGGACACCGGCATCCTTGATGACCGGAATGCCCTTGTAGGCGGGCGAGGCAGAAGGGGCCGTGACGCCGATCACGCGAATCGCGCCCTTGTCGATCAGGCCCTTCATCGACGGCAGGCTGCTGAACATGGCCTGGACCTCGCCGCCGGCCAGGTCGGTCATGGCCTGCGAGCTTCCCTTGTAGGGGACATGCCGCGCATCGATGCCCGCGGCGCGCTCGAACAGCTCGGTGCCCAGGTGCGCCAGGCCACCGACGCCGGCCGACGCGAAGTTGACCTGGCCGGGATGGGCCTTGGCATAGGCGACAAACTCCTTGACCGTGTGCACCGGCAGCTTGCTCGACACGACCAGCACATGGGGACTGGTGGTCACCATGGCCACGGGCGACAGCTGCTGGAGCACGTCCACGCGGTTCTTCGTCAGCAGGGGCTGGATCACCACGTTGCCGGAAGCGGCGAAGAGCAGCGTGTAGCCATCGGCCGGCGCGCGCGACACCGTGCCCAGCGCGGGCACGCCCGCGCCGCCACCCTGGTTTTCCACCACCAGCGTCTGGCCCAGCTCCTTGCCCAGCGACTGCGCCATCTCCCGCGCCACCACGTCCGCCGGGCCGCCGGCCGCGAAGGGCACGATGACGCGGATGGGCTTGCTGGGATAGGCCTCCTGGGCCATGGCACCGGGGGCTCCGGCGGAGATGCCCACCCAGAGGGCTGCGGCGAGGAATGGTCGTGGAATGCGCATGAAGTTGTCTCCTGGAGGATTGAGGGTCGTTGGAAGTGCAATGGCTCCGACACCGGCCCCAACTGCACTCCACTGCACTGCACCGCCCGGCACCAGGCCGGGCAAGCGTTCAGCCGCGGCGGTGCAGCGGCAGGCCCGGCACGTCCATCTCGGCGGTCATCACGCGACCATGGGTGGAATCGGTGACGAAGAGCGTGCGCCGCTGAGGACCGCCGAAGGCCAGGTTGGTGATGGACGCGCCCGCCGGGCCGCGCAGCACCTGCACCGGCTCGGCGCGCGTGTTGAGCACCCACAGGTAGCCCAGGCCCGGGTTGGCCACCAGCACCCGGCCCTGTGCGTCCACGGCCAGGCCGTCGGGGCCGCTGGAGCCGTAGGAGGTGAAGAACTGGCTCACCTTCGAGACGCTGCCGTCCGGCAGCAGCGGCACGCGCCAGACGCAGTTGCCGCGGGTCACGGCCAGGTACAGCACCTTCTCGTCCGGCGACAGCGCCACGCCGTTGGGGCTGGGGATGTTGCCCAGCAGCTGGTCCAGCCGGCCGTCCGGCGACAGGCGGTAGAGCCGACCCGTTGGGTCGTGCAGACCGGTCTGGCCCTGGTCGGTGAAGTAGAGGTTGCCGGCGCGGTCGAAGACGAGGTCGTTCACGCCCTTGAAGCGCTCGCTGTTGCGCCGCGCCAGGAAGGGCGTGACGCGGCCGCTGGCCACCTCCAGCTGCATCAGCCCGTTCTTGTAGTCGGTGATGAGGAGCGTGCCGGCATCGACGAACTTCATGCCGTTGGGCTCGCCGTCGTACTCGGTCACCAGCGACCAGCGGCCCTGCGGGTCGATGCGGAACACGCGGCCCCAGGGAATGTCGGTGACGTAGAGATGGCCGTCGTCGCCCAGCACGGGACCTTCCAGGAAGGAGTCAGTGGGCGTGCCGCCGCGGTTGGCATCGGCCCAGTCGCTGCGGCGCGGGCGGCGGAACTCGTCGGGCATGGCGCTGAACAGGGTCAGTTCGCGCACCTGGGGCGGTTGGAGAAGGAACATGGTTCGCGTTCTTTCAGGCGGACGGCACGGGGCCGAAGTCGTAGAGCTTCGCCGGGTTGTGGACCACGATGCGCGCGATGCGCGCCGCATCGCCCTCGCACCAGCGGCCGAGCAGGTCGACCAGGGCGGCATCGTCCACGCTGCCCGGCGTCTCGGTGGTGTGGGGCCAGTCGCTGCCCCAGACCAGGCGCTCGGGCCCGCGGCGCACCAGCGCCTGGCCGGCGGCCAGGGTGTCGGCATAGGTCGGGCCGCCCACCGAGGAGCGCATGTAGGCGCCGGAGAGCTTGACCCAGGTGTTGCCCGCATCGAGCAGGCGGCACAGCAGGTCGAAGGCTTCGCCGCTCGCGCCCTGGGCGGGGTCGAGCCGCGCCATGTGGTCCACCACCAGCGGCACGGGCAAACTGCGCAGCAGCGCGGCCATGGCCAGCAGCTGCTCCGGATGCACGAAGACCTGGATGTGCCAGCCCAGCGGCGCGACCTTGGCCGCCAGCGTGGCGAGCATGTCGGGCGTGGTCGTGCCCCAGGACTGCGGCGTCACGAAGTTGACGCGCAGGCCGCGCACGCCCAGGCCGTGCAGGCGCTGCAGCTCCGCGGCCCCCACGCCCGCCTCGACCACCGCCACGCCGCGCGCGGCCTCGCCCATCTGCGCCAGCGCGTCGAGCGTGCAGGTGTTGTCGGTGCCGTAGGTGGAGGGCGTGACGACCACGGCGCGCTGCGTGCCGATGCGCGCCTGCAACTGCCGGTAGGCCGCCACCGGCGCATCGGGCGGCTGGCGCTTCCAGTGCGTCGACGGCGCGAAGCGCGGGTCGAAGATGTGCATGTGGCTGTCGCAGGCCCCCGCAGGCAATGCGAAGCCCGGCCGCCCGAGGCCGGCCGAATGAGGCACCGAATGCAGGAGCGGCAGCGGGGCGACCATTTCAGTGCTCCATGGCGCCACTCGCATCGCCGTCAGCCGGCGTGCCGCCCATGATCGAATGGCCGCGGAGCAGGCCACGCCAGGGCACCCGTGGAACTGGCTTTGCCAGGCCACCGGGTGCGCCCCCCTCCAAGCCGAAGGCGCCAGAGGGGGGAGCCGCGAAGCGGCATGGGGGGTGCTTGCTCATCAATCCAGCTTGATGTCGCCCTTGCGCACCACCTCGCCCCACTTGGCGTCTTCCTTCTTCAGGAAGTCGGCGAAGGCAGCAGGCGTGGAGCCGATGGGCTGCGCGCCCAGGTCCTTCATGCGCTGCAGCACCTCCTCGTCCTTCAGCACCTCGGCCAGGGCCTTCTGCAGCTTGTCGGCGATGTCCTTGGGCGTCTTGGCGGGTAGCAGCATGCCGTTCCATTCATAGGCCTCGTAGCCGGGCACCACGGTCTCGGCCACGGTGGGCACCTCGGGCAGGCGCGGCGAGCGCTGGGGCGAGGTGGCGGCCAGGGCGCGCAACTTGCCGGACGACACCAGCGGATAGCTGGCCGCCACGGTGGCGAACATGAAGTCCACCTGGCCCGCCATCGTGTCGGTGATGGCCGGGCCGCCGCTCTTGTAGGGCACGTGCACCATGTCCAGCCCCAGCTTCTGGCGGAACAGCTCGGCCGCCAGGCGCTGCACCGTGCCGGCGCCGCCCGAGGCGAAGTTGATCTTGTGGGGCTGGGCCTTGGCCGCGGCCACCAGGTCCGCCACCGTCTTGTACGGCGAATCGGCCTTGGTGATGAGCATGTTGGGCATGGTCAGCACCAGCGACAGCGGCTGCAGCGCATCGGCCGCATAGGGCAGGCGCGGGAACAGGTGCGGGTTGATGGCGTAGGGCGTGGCGTCGTAGAGCACGGTGTAGCCATCGGGCGCGGCCTTGGCTGCATAGGCGGCGCCGATGGTGCCGCTGGCGCCGGCGCGGTTGTCCACGATCACGCTGGTGCCCAGCTTCGGGCCCAGCTTGGCCGCGATCACACGCGCCATGGCATCGGCCGCGCCGCCGGGGGCGTAGGGCACGACGATGGTGATCGGGCGCTCGGGGTAGGCCGCGTGCGCGGCGAAGGCCGCCGTCGCCAGGCTGGCGACGAGCAGGCGACGGATCAACGAGAACTTGGAAGAGGCCACACGCATATCTCCGGAGTCATTGGTTGGAAGGAAAAAAAGGGGGCAGCACGGACGGCCGCCTTCATCGAAGCGAGGGCGGCCTGCACGGCCACCCGGTGGGTGCCCTCGACACCGGCGCCTCGGTCGCGCCGACGCCGGGCCCCGCAGGCTCACTCGGGCTTGAGGTCCAGTTCACGCGCGAGCTGGCCGTAGGCCTTGACCTCGCGCGCCAGCTGTTCGCCGAAATCGGCGCCGCACACATGCTGGCTTTCCATGCCCAGACCGCGCAGCTTCTCCTGCGTGGCGCTCTGGCGCACGAAGTCCTGCGCGGTCTTCTGCAGCAGCGCCAGCACGGCGGGCGACGTGCCGGCCGGCGCCAGCAGGCCGTACCAGGCGTCGGCCCGATAGCCCTTGACGCCCGCTTCGTCGAAGGTGGGCACCTGCGGCAACAGCGGCGAACGCTGCGGCGCGGCCACGGCCAGCGCCGTGAGCTTGCCGGCCTGCACCTGCGGCAGCACCGAGCCGAGGGTGGCGAAGGAGCTGTCCACCTGGCCGCCCACGAGGTCGGTGACGGCCTGCGCCGCGCCCTTGTAGGGGATGTGGTTCATGCGCGTGCCGGTCAGCCGAGTGAACTGCTCGCTGGCAAAGTGGCCCGAGCTGCCGGCGCCCGGGGTGGCATAGGTGCGCTGGCCCGGCGCGGCCTTCACCTGCTGCAGGAAGGTGGCCAGATCGGGCACCTTCATCGACGGGCCCACCACCAGTACCGTGGGGCTCACCGCCAGGCTGCACACCGGCGCGAAGGAGCGCACGGCGTCGAACTTGACGCGGCTGCTGTAGAGCGCCGGGATCATGGTGTGGTTGGTGGCGCCCAGCAGCAGCGTGTAGCCATCGGCCGGGGCGCCGGCCACGGCTTCGGCCGCGAGGATGGTGTTGGCGCCCGGCTTGTTGTCCACCAGGAAGGGCTGGCCCAGCGTGCGAGCGGCGTAGTCCGCGAAGGCGCGGGCCACCACGTCGGTGGGGCCGCCGGCCGAGAAGCCGACGACCAGGCGCACCGGCTTGGTCGGGTAGGCGGGCGGCTGGGCCCGTGCATCGGGTGCGCCGGCCGCAAGGCCGAACACGGCGGCGGCGAGCAGGCCGGAGGCCTTGAGCGAAGTCGTGTTCATGGCGTCAGGGCAGCAGGGCGAATCGGTCCCGCTGGGCCAGCGAGCATTCGTTCATCACGGTCAGCGTGCGCTCGACCGTGGGCTCGCCCACCACGAAGGGGTTGGGGCCGGTGCCAGCGGCCTGGCGCAGCCTGGCCATCTTGCCCTGCGAGCCGTCCACCCGCGAATGGTTGGACAGCATCACGTCGATGCCTTCGGTGCGCACGACCTTGACCATGCGCTGCGTGGAGTTGCCATACGCTTCCATGCGCGGAATGTCGGCGCCGAAGTTGAAGCCGGTGCCGCCCCACAGCAGTACGCGATGCTTCTGGCCCTGCCAGGTCACGTCGAACACCGGCGACAGCGTGCCCCAGGTGTGGCCCGGCGTCACGTACAGCGTGAGGCTGGTGCCGCCGAGCGTCAGCTTGTCGCCGTCCTTGACGCTGATGTCGCGCTTGGGCGGCGCACCCCAGATGGGCGTGGCGAATTCGAGCCGGGTCTCCATCATGGTCCAGTCGGTGTCGCTCATGACCACGCGGGCACCGTACTTCTGCGCCAGGTAGGGCGCGCCGCCGTAGTGGTCGCCATGACCATGGGTGACCACGATGTAGCGGATGCGCGCCGGGTCCAGCCCCAGCTTGCGCATGCCGCCCTCGATCAGCGCCGCGGCCTCGGCCTGGTTGTTGAGGGCGTCGATCAGGATGATGCCCTCGGGCGTGTCCACGGCCCAGGCGCTGGCCCAGTCGCCGCCCACGAAGTACAGGTTGTCGAAGGCCCGGCCCGGGGGCGGCGGCGGCCGGTTGATGAGGGCACGCAGGCCGCGGTCGGAATCCTCGTTCTGCACCGGCCGGGCGGTGGGCACCGGCTTGCACAGTGTGAGCACCTCGCCCAGGTCGCTGCCGGCCGCGCGCGTGGCGGCCTCGACGTGGGCGGCGATGCTGGCCTCGGAAGGTCGCTGCGCGGCGGGCGGCGTGCTGGCGCAGCCCCAGAGGGCGGTGGCGACCGCGGCAGCGAGAAGGCCGCGCGGCAGGCGATGGGTCATGGTCGTTGTCTCCTTGTTGCAAACGCTCCGTCGATGCGGAGTTCCGGCCGTCCGGCCCACTGGCTGTCCGGCGCCCTCTCCCGCGGGGAGAGGGGCTGCCGGTCACTCAGCCCTTGCGGGCCTGCAGCTCAGCCGCGCGCGAGCACGGCCAGCAGGTTCTTCGCCGCGGCCACGCCCATGTTGACGTAGGCGTCGCTGGTCACGCCGCCGATGTGCGGGCTCAGCACGATGCGCTCCTGTCCCTGGAAGGGGTGGCCGGCCGTCATCGGCTCGACCGCGAAGCTGTCCAGGCCTGCACTCGCCACCTGGCCCGAACGCACGGCGGCCAGCAGCGCCGCCTCGTCGATCAGTCCGCCGCGTGCCGTGTTGACGACGATCACGCCGCGCTTGCACTGCGCCAGCGTGTCGGCGTTGAGCATGCCGCGGTTCTCGTCGGTCAGGGGGCAGTGCAGCGAGATGACGTCGGCCTCGCGCCAGATGGTGGCGAGGTCCGCCGTCTGGATGTAGTCGGGCAGGTTCTTGGCGAAGGGGTCGAAGCCGATCACCCGCATGCCGATGCCATCTGCCATGCGCGCGAAGCGCTGGCCGATGGCGCCCAGGCCCACCAGGCCGACGGTGCGGCCGCCCAGCTCCAGGCTCTTGTGCGTGGCCTTGTCCCAGTGGCCGGCGTGCATGCGCGCATCCAGCGACACCACCGACTTGGCGCAGGCCAGCATCAGGGCCAGGGCCTGCTCGGCCACGGCGGCGGCGTTGGCGCCCACGGCGGCCACCACCTCGATGCCGCGCGCCTTGGCCGCCACCTTGTCGATGGTGTCGGTGCCGCTGCCGTGCTTGGAGATGACCTTGAGCGACGGCGCCGCGTCCATCATCTCAGCGGTCACCTTGCCGTAGCGCACGATGATGGCCACCGGATCATGACGCTTGCACAGGGCCACCAGGTCCTCTTCGGTCGGCGTCTTGCCGGCGTAGACCACCTCGAGGTTCTTCAGCAGGTCCAGCGCCTGCGGCGCCAGGTCGGCGGCGGTGACGAGGACCGTGCTCACAGCGACTCCCCTTCCTTCAGGACGCCGGCCGCGCGCAGGGCAGCGGGCAGCCACTTGGCGGCGGTATCGCCCCGCGCGATGGACTCCAGGCGCGCGGCTTCGTCGGCGACCTTCTTGTCGGCCAGGTCCATCATGGCGGGCGCCTTCTCGCGCTCGATCACCACCACGCCGTCGGCATCGCCCACCACCAGGTCACCGGGGTTGACGCTGGCGCCACCGGCCGAGATCGGATGGTTGATGCGGCCGGGCACGAACTTGGTGGGGCCGGCCGGGTTGAAGCCGGCGCTGAAGACCGGGAAGTCCAGCTCCAGCAGCTCCATCTTGTCGCGGATGGCGCCGTCGACGATCACGCCGGCCAGGCCGCGCTTCTTGCAGGCGCTGAGCATCAGCGTGCCCATGAGGGCGGCCGTCTGGTCGCCTTTGCCGTCGATCACCAGCACGTCGCCCGGCTGGGCCAGCGCGATGGCGGCATGGATCATCAGGTTGTCGCCGGGGCGCACTTCGACGGTGAAGGCCGGGCCGGCCACGGCCATGCTGTGGTGCACGGGCGCGACGCGGGCATTCATGGTGCCGCGGCGGCCGGCCACGTCGGCCAGGATGGCGGCCTGGAAGGTGGCGGCCTTGGCGACCACTTCATGGGAGACGCGCTCGATGTCGCGGACGATTTCGGGGAGTTGGCTCATGGCGTTGGCTCGGTTCGGAAGAAGAGGAAGAAGGAAGGAGAAAAAGAGAGCTCAGTCCGCCTTGATGCCACCCTTGCGGATGACCTCGGCCCACTTGGCGGAGTCGGACTTCTGCAGCGCGCCCAGCTGCGCGGGCGTGCCGCCCACCAGCGTGATGCCCAGCTTGTCGGCCAGGGCGATCAGGTCGGGGGTCTTGAGGGCGGCATTGATGTCGCGGTTGAGGCGGTCCACCACAGGGGCGGGCGTGCCGGCCGGCGCGAAGACGGCCTGCCACTGCTCGACGACGAAGTCCTTGAGGCCGGCCTCGCCCATCGTGGGCACGTCGGGCAGGGCCTTGAGGCGTGCGGCCGAGGTGACGGCCAGGGCGCGCAGCCGGCCCGACTGCACATGCGGCAGCGCCGCCGCAGCCGGGGCGAACATGAAGTTCACCTGCTCGCCCAGCGTGTCCTGCAGCGCAGGGGTGTCGCCCTTGTAGGGCACGTGGATGAAGCGGCTGCCGGTCTGCTGCGCCAGCAGCTCGCCCTGCATCTGCAGGATGGTGCCGGTGCCGCCCGAGGCGAAGGCCAGCTTGCCCGGCTGCGCCTTGGCGGCGGCCAGCAGGTCGGCCACGCTGCGGTAGGGCTGGTTGGCGCCCACCACCAGGATGTGCGGGATGGTGCCGATGGTGATCACCGGCGCGAAGCTGCCGATGGGGTCGTAGGGCAGCTTGCCCATCAGGTGCGGCGCGATGGCCTGGGGGCCGATGGAGGTGCCCAGCAGCGTGTAGCCGTCGGGCGCCGACTTGGCGACGTAGGCCGCGCCGATGGTGCCGGTGGCGCCGGCGCGGTTGTCCACGATGACGTTGGTGCCCAGCGAGCCGTTCAGCTTCTGCGCCACGGCGCGGCCCAGCACATCGGTGCTGCCGCCGGGCGGATAGGGCACCACCCAGGTGATGACGCGGCCGGTGGGCCAGTCGCCCTGGGCCAGCGCACCGCCTGCGGCCAGCATGGCGCAGGCGCCAGCGCCGGCGATCAGGCCCCGACGGATGAGGGAAAAGGGAGTGGTGGCGAAAGTCATGGCTCTATGTCTCTGTCTGTTGTGGGAGGTCGGGAAAGGGGCCGAAGCCGTAAAGCGCGGCCGGGTTGCGCACCAGCACCTGCGCGAGGCGCTCGCCCCCGCCGGTCCACTGCGCCAGCCGGTCGAGCTGGCGGGCGTCGTCGGGCAGGGGCTGCAGGCCGGCCGAGGCGGTGGCGTGGGGCCAGTCGCTGCCCCAGACGACGCGCTCGGGCGCGGCGTCGAGGAAGCTGCGGGCAAGGTCGTCCAGCGCCGGGTCCTCGGTGCTGCGCGTGGGGCTCACCAGGTAGCCGCCGGACAACTTGATCCAGGCCCGGCCGGTGCGCAGCAGCTGCAGCACCATGGCATGCGCGGGATGGCGGCCGGCATCGGCGGGCGACAGCCGCGCGAAGTGGTCGAAAACCAGCGGCACGGGCAGTGCGGCCAACACGGCGGCCTGGGCCTGCAGCAGGTCGGCCGGCATCAGCAGCTGCAGGTGCCAGCCCAGCGGCGCGATGCGCTGTGCGATGGGGCCCAGCATGTCCGCATGCGTGCCCACGCCCAGCGAGAGGTTGAGCCGCACGCCGCGCACGCCCTGCGCATGCAGATGCGCAAGCTGCGCGTCGGACTCGCTGCCGTCGATCACCGCCACGCCGCGGGCGGCGGCGCCCAGGGCATGCAGGGCCGCGAGCATCGGTCGGTTGTCGGTGCCGTAGGTGGAGGGCGTGACCACCACGGCGCGCTGCAGGCCGGTGCGGCGCTGCAGAAGCCGGTAGTCGTCGACGGAAGCGTCGGGCGGCAGCAGGCGGGCGCCGGGCACCGCAGGAAAGGCGCCGTCGTAGACATGCAGGTGGCAGTCGCAGGCGCCGGCCGGCAGCGCCACCGCGGGCGGCTGCGTGCCGGCGCTGAAGGGCACGGTGGAAGAGCGACCGGCCTGATCCCGCTGCGCGCCCATGCCCGTGGCCGCGCCGTCGAAGGGCGGCTGCGCGGCAGTCGAGTGCAGGGGCAGGTTCATCCGGTCGTCTCCAGGCGCGGCGTCTTGGCGCTGCGATGCGGCGGACTCTAGGTGCGCGTTGCACTAATCACAATGGCGATTCGCAGAGCGAAACACGTTGTGGTCTGTGAAACGGGATCGAGGCTGACCCCGTTGGCGGCATGCAGCCGAAATGCAGCCTCGCGGGAGCCACGGCCCAGGCACCCGGTCGGCCCGCGGAAGGCGGGAGTCGGCGCGCTGTCCGGCGCGTCCCACATGGCGGCGCGCTTTCAGCCGGCGACCGGCTGGTCCCTGCACCGAGTCGGGAGACAGCGGCAGCGTCCCACAGTGGGCTGCTGCCGCCGCCCGCCTTGCCAGGCATCGCCATCCCCGCCCTCCCTGTTCCAGGCGGCCCATCCCACGGAGTTCCCATGGCCCCCACGTCCAAATCCCCACCGCTGCGCGACCGCGCACCGGAAGCCGCGCCCGGCGGCAACACGCCCGCCGCGGCCCTGCAGACCACCGTCCGCCTGACCGTCAACGGCGAGGCGCGCAGCCTCACGCTCGACAACCGCACCAGCCTGCTCGACGCCCTGCGCGAGCACCTGCATCTGTGCGGCACCAAGAAGGGCTGCGACCACGGCCAGTGCGGCGCCTGCACGGCGCTGGTCGACGGCCGGCGCATCAACACCTGCCTGAGCCTGGCGGTGATGCACGAAGGCAGCGAGGTCACCACCATCGAGGGCCTGGGCACGCCCGAGGCCATGCATCCCATGCAGGAGGCCTTCGTGCGCCATGACGGCTTCCAGTGCGGCTACTGCACGCCGGGACAGATCTGCTCGGCCGTGGGCGCCCTGCGCGAACTGCGCGACGGCGCGCCCAGCCACGCCAGTGCCGACCTGCAGGCCCAACCCCTGCTGTCGCCTGACGAGATGCGCGAGCGCATGAGCGGCAACATCTGCCGCTGCGGGGCCTACAGCAACATCCAGCAAGCCATCGCCGAAGCCGCGGAGGCCACCCGATGAAAGCCTTCAGCTACGAACGCGCGGCCACGCCCGAAGCGGCGGTCGCGGCCCTCGCCCGCACGCCGGACGCCCGCTTCATCGCCGGCGGCACCAACCTGCTGGACCTGATGAAGCTGCAGGTGGAGACGCCGACCCACCTCATCGACATCAACGGCCTGGGGCTGGATCGCATCGAGCCCATCGAGGGCGGCGGCCTGCGCATCGGCGCGCTGGTGCGCAACACCGACCTGGCGGCCGACGCCCGCGTGCGGCGCGACTACGGCGTGCTGTCGCGCGCGCTGCTCGCCGGGGCCTCGGGCCAATTGCGCAACAAGGCCACCACCGCGGGCAACCTGCTGCAGCGCACGCGTTGCCCCTACTTCTACGACACCGCGCTGCCCTGCAACAAGCGAGAGCCCGGCAGCGGCTGCGGCGCGCTGCAGGGCTACAGCCGCCAGCTGGCGGTGGTGGGCGGCAGCGAGCACTGCATTGCCACCCATCCCGGCGACATGTCGGTCGCCCTGCGCGTGCTCGATGCTCAGGTCGAGACGGTGCAGCCGGGCGGCCAGCGCCGCACCATTCCCATTGCCGACTTCCATCGGCTGCCGGGCAACACGCCGGAGCGCGACACGGTGCTGGCGCCGGCCGAACTGATCACGTCGGTGACACTGCCGGCCCCGGTGGGCGGCACGCACATCTACCGCAAGGTACGCGACCGCGCCTCCTACGCCTTTGCGCTGGTGTCGGTGGCGGCCATCGTGCAGCCGGACGGCACGGGCCGCGTCGCCTTCGGCGGCGTCGCGCCCAAGCCGTGGCGCATGGAAGCCGCCGAGGCCGAACTGCCGAACGGTCCGCACGCCGTGACCGAGCGTCTGTTCGCCGACGCCCATCCGCGCCCCGACAACGCCTTCAAGCTGCCGCTGGCGCAGCGCACCCTGGCGGCCGCGCTGGCCGACGCGAAGGAGATGCAGCCGTGAAATTCGATCCCTCCACCACTGCCGTGCCCAGCGAGGACCTGCGCCACGTCGGCCAGGCCACGCACCGCGTCGACGGCCCGCGCAAGACCACAGGCACCGCACCTTACGCCGGCGAATGGCATCCCGAGTTCGATGCCCATGTGCGCGACGCCGCGTACGGCTGGGTGCTCGGGGCCGGCATCGGCAAGGGCCGCATCGCCAGCATGGACCTGGAAGCCGCCCGCGCCGCGCCGGGCGTGCTGGCCATCGTCACGGCCGCGGACGCGGGCTCGCTCGACAAGTCCCAACGCAACACGGCCCGACTGCTCGGCGGCCCCGCCATCGACCACTACCACCAGGCCATCGCCGTGGTGGTCGCCGAGACGCTGGAACAGGCCCGCGCGGCCACCGCGCTGATCCGCGTGCGCTACGAGAGCCTGTCCGGCCGCTTCGACCTGGACGCCGAACGTGAGCACGCCGAGATCGCCGGCGATGACGCCAAGACCGAGGTCGGCGATTTCGACGCGGCCTTCGCTGCCGCGCCCGTGCAGCTCGACGCCACCTACACCACGCCCGACGAGTCGCACGCCATGATGGAGCCACATGCCACTCTCGCGTCGTGGGAGGGCGATCGCCTCACCGTGTGGACCTCGACCCAGATGGTCGACTGGTGCCGCACCGACCTCGCGGCCACGCTGAAGATGCCCAAGGAGAAGGTGCACGTGCGCTCGCCCTTCATCGGTGGCGGCTTCGGCGGCAAGCTGTTCCTGCGTGCGGACGCGCTGTTGGCGGCCCTGGCGTCGCGCGCGGTGGGCCGCCCTGTGCGCGTCGGACTGCATCGTCCGCTGATCGCCAACAACACCACGCACCGCCCTGCCACGATCCAGCGCATTCGCCTGGGCGCGGAGAAGGACGGGCGCATCAGCGCCATCGCGCACGAGAGCTGGTCCGGCGACCAACCCGAAGGCCAGCCGGAGACGGCCGTCAACCAGACCCGGCTGATCTATGCCGGCGCCAATCGGCGCACCGCCATGTACCTGGCCGAGATGGACCTGCCGGAAGGCAACTCCATGCGCGCGCCCGGCGAGGCGCCCGGCATGGCGGCGCTGGAAGTCGCCATGGACGAGCTGGCCGAGCGCCTGGGCATCGACCCGGTCGAGCTGCGCCTGCGCAACGACACAGAGGTAGACCCGGAGCATCCCGAGCGCCGCTTCACCCAGCGTCGTCTGGCGAACTGCCTGCGCGAAGGCGCCCAGCGCTTCGGCTGGGACCAGCGTCCCGCGAAGCCCGGCGTCAAGCGCGAGGGCCGCTGGGCCATCGGCGTCGGCATGGCAGCGGCCTTCCGCAACCACATCCTGATGAAGTCGGCCGCGCGCGTGCGTCTCGCACCCGATGGCAGCGTCACGGTCGAGACCGACATGACCGACATCGGCACCGGCAGCTACACCATCCTGGCGCAGACCGCGGCCGACCTGTTGGGCGTGTCGCTGGAGCGCGTCGCGGTGAAGCTGGGCGATTCGGACTGGCCGGTGTCGGCCGGCTCGGGCGGCCAGTTCGGCGCGGCCAATGCCACGGGCGGCGTCTATGCCGCCTGCGTTAAGCTGCGCGACGCCATCGCCCGCAAGCTGGGACTGGAGGCCGAGGGCGCCGAGTTCGCGGACGGTGAGGTCCGAAGCGGTGGCCGGAGCAGGGCCCTGGCCGAGGCGGTGAAGGACGGCGAGCCCCTGACGGCCGAGGACGGCATCGAGTACGACGAGTCGCTGTCCAAGCAATGGCAGCACTCGACCTTCGGCGCCCACTTCGTGGAAGTGGCGGTGCATGTGGACACGGCCGAGATCCGCGTGCGCCGCATGCTGGCCGTGTGTGCCGCCGGCCGCATCCTGAATCCGGTGACCGCCCGCAGCCAGGTGATCGGCGCCATGACCATGGGCGTCGGCGCCGCGCTGATGGAAGAGCTGGCGGTGGACACCCGCCTGGGCCTCTTCATCAACCACGATCTGGCGGGCTACGAGGTGCCGGTGCATGCCGACATTCCCGAGCAGGAGGTGGTGTTCCTGGACGAGCCCGACGGCATGGCCTCGCCCCTGGCCGCCAAGGGCATCGCCGAGCTGGGCCTGTGCGGCGCGGCGGCGGCCGTGGCCAATGCCGTCTACAACGCCACGGGCGTGCGGGTGCGGGACTATCCGGTCACGTTGGACAAACTGATCGCGCAGTGGCCGGCGGCGGCTTAAGGTGCCGGCAAGGAGCATGCAGCGGCAGCGCCAGCGCCAGCGCCAGCGCCGTGCTGTCTGCTCCTGCCATTCGCCAGACTCCTATTCAGTGACGGCCGCCGCAGCCTCCGGATAGAGGCTTGGAAAGAGGATGTTCAGCGCGTGCAGCGGGAAGGCAAGCCGCAGCGCGCCACGATGGCTGTCGCTCTGCAACAGCCCATCCTTGAGGAAGCGCGAAATCACCTTGCGGGCTGTGCGCTCTTCCAATCCCGTCATACGGCTGAACTCGCCGCGCGACAGGGTCCCAGCGGCGGCGAGCATCTGGAGCGGCAATACCGCTTCTTCGCGGTATTCCGTCGAATCACCGCCCGCTCGTCGCACCAGCACCCAGGCTTGCAGACGTTCGCGCAGGCGACTCAGGTCCAGCATGTGCGCCATGAAGCCGATCTGGTCCGCGCAGACATCCAGGAAGTAACTGCACCAGTCCCAGAGTGCCTTCTCGCTGAGATTGCCGCGACCATCCAGGTCGCCCTGACGCGAGGCGTCAGCGCCGTCGAGCATCAGGTAGTAGCGGTCCCGGTCCCGCGCCAACCCCCGATTGACCGACCAGAGTCCTCCGCTCAGAAGAAACAGGGCGCAGTGCGTCTGCAGGCGCACCGCGCGACCGTTGCCATCCTCGAAGGGGTGGGTCCACATCATCCGGTGATGGGCGGCGGCCACGGTGTAGAGCAGCGCATCGACGCCTTTCAGGCGGCCATACACCTCGTCCATCCGCTCGAGAAATCGCGCAACGGAAGACCAGGTCGGCGGCTGGTGGCGGCCAACCGCCACGTCGTGCCGGCGAAGTTCGCCGGGCAGGATCTCGCGGCCATCGTCGGTACGCCGGTCCTCCGCCGGAAGGCGCTCGTAGAGCTGGCGATGGGCCAGCTGCACAAAGCCGCTGGACAGCGCCTCTGCCTCCGTGCTCACCAGCGGCTCGAGCGCCCGCTCGGCCTCGATGTGCGCCAGCGCCAGCCGCTGCCGCCGCGCCACATCGGGTGTCGCTGAAAAGTCCTGCCGAAGCGCCCGTTCGATGTGGGCGGGATGTGTGCTCTGCCCCTCGATTCGGTTGGAGTAGTACGAGTTCATGGATCGCACGATCTCGCGCAGACCAGCCCGCACCGGCTCGCTGGCCGCAGCTTTGAGGGCGGCCGACTTTTCGAACACCTCCCGTGTCCGCTCCCGAAGCAGGTCCAGCCTTTGGGCGGGAACCAGCGGCTCGAACTGATGCGGCTGGTCGAAGACAGCGATGCGAGTAGACACCACGAATTCCGGTTCAGTTTCCGCTTATTCTATGAATATGTCATTGAATGACAGCAATTTATGAATCAGATAGCCACATGGTGATTCCGGTTCTTTTTCCGGTGACCCCAGCCGCTACTCCTCCCGCCGATACCCCGCCGCATCGATCCCCAGCCGCTTCACCTTGTCGTACAGCGTGGCCTTGGCGATGCCCAGTTCCTTGGCGGCCTGGGGCACGTCGCCCTGCAGGCGGCGCAGGGCCTCACTGAGCAGGGTCCGTTCGATCTGCTCCATGTGCTCCGGCAGCGAGACGCCGCGCTGGCCACCGCCCAGCGCGTCGGAAAAACTGTCGCCCAGCAGCCCGAGCACATAGCGGTCGGCCACATTGCGCAGCTCGCGCACATTGCCCGGCCAGGCATGGCCCAGCAGCGCGGACAGGGCCTGGGTGTCGGGCACCGGCGCCGGCTGGCCGTAGCGCTTGGCGGCCTGCAGCGTGAAGTGCTCGAAGAGCAGGGGGATGTCCTCGCGCCGCTCGCGCAGCGGTGGCAGCTCGATGAAGGCCACGCCCAGTCGGTAATACAGGTCGGCGCGGAAGCGTCCCTGCTCGCTGGCCTCGCGCAGGTCGACCTTGCTGGCGGCGATCACGCGGCAGTCCACCGGCACCTGCTGGTTGGAGCCCACGCGCTCGATGGTGCGCTCCTGCAGCGCGCGCAGCAGCTTGACCTGCACGGCCATCGGCATGCTCTCGATCTCGTCGAGGAACAGCGTGCCGCCGTGCGCATGCTCGAACTTGCCAATGCGGCGCTTGACGGCACCGGTGAAGGCACCGGCCTCGTGGCCGAAGAGTTCGCTATCGACCAGGTTCTCGGGCAGGCCGCCGCAGTTGACCGGCACGAAGTGGCCGCCGCGCCGGCTGCTGCGCTCGTGCAGGCAGCGGGCGACCAGGTCCTTGCCGGTGCCGGTCTCGCCGTAGATGACCACGTCGGCCGGCGTGGCCGCCAGCGTGCGCACGGCCTGGCGCACGCGCTCCATGGCGGCGGAGCGGCCGATGAGCGTGGCCTTGATGCCGCTCCAGTCGTCCAGCGCGCGGCGCAGCGATTCGACCTCCAGCGCCAGCCGGCGCTGCTCGGCGGCGCGGCGCACCACGGCCACCAGCCGGTCGGAGGCATAGGGCTTCTCGATGAAGTCGTAGGCGCCGTCGCGCATGGCCTGCACCGCCATGGCGATGTCGCCATGGCCGGTGACCAGGATCACGGGCAGTTGCGGATCGGCGCGGCGCAGCTCGGCCTGCCAGCCCAGGCCGCTCTGGCCGGGCAGCTGAACGTCGCACACCACCACGGCGGGCACGCCCTCGGTGACGGCGGCGCGGGCGGGCTCGACGGCGCCGAAGGCCTGGACCTCGAAGCCGGCCAGGTCCAGCGCCTGGGCGGCGCCCAGGCGCACGTCCTCGTCGTCCTCGACCAGCAGCACGCGGATGGGATGGGTGGGGGCGTTCATGGTTGTTCGCGGGGGGCGGGGGCGGGTGCGTCGGTGGCCACGTCGGCGGGCAGCTCGATGACGAAGGCAGCGCCAGCCCCATCGGGCATCTCGTCGGGCCGGGCCAGGCGCAGGCTGCCGCCGAAGGCCTGGATGATATGGGCCGACATCATCAGCCCCAGGCCCAGGCCGCGGCCGGCAGGCTTGGTGGTGAAGAAGGGCTCGAACAGCCGCGCCTGCGCCTCGGGCGCGATGGGCGGGCCGCTGTTGGCGACGACGATGCGGCAGAGCACAGTGGCGCTGTCGCGATCGGACTCCTGCCGCAGCCCGACGCTGGCCGTAGACGGGCGCGCACCTTCAGCCGCCGCATCCATGCGCACGGGCTCGCCGCACTGCGCTGTCACGGCGATCCACCGCGTCCCGGCCGGCACTTCGGCCAATGCATCGGCCGCGTTGCCGACGAGGTTGGCCAGCACCTGGACCAGGCGCGTCTCCTCGGCCATCACCGCCAGGGTGGCGGGCAGGCCGTCGGTGCGCAGGTCCACGCCCAGCTCGCGCAGGCGGGGCGCATGCAGCAGGGCGGCCTCGCGCAACGCCCGCTCCAGCAGCACCGGGACGGGCGGCTCGGTGCGCTTGTGCGCAAAGACCTTGAGCTGCGCGGTGAGCCGGCCCAGCCGGTGCACCAGCTGAGCGATGCGTGAGAGATTGGCGCGCGCATCCTCGCTGCGACCGCGCTCCAGCAGCAGCACTGCGTTGTCCGACAGCGTGTGCAGTGCCGCCAGCGGCTGGTTGAGCTCGTGCACCATGCCGGCGGACATCTGACCGAGCACGGCCAGCTGACCCGCGTGGACCAACTCGGCTTGCGCGGCGCGCAGCTCGGCGGTGCGCTCCTGCACGCGGCGCTCCAGCGAATCGTTGGCGGCCTGCAGCGCGGCCCGGCTGGCCAGCTGCTGGCGCACCAGCCGGCGGCGCTGGCGCAGCACGAGCAGACCCAGCAGCAGCGCGGCGGCCGCCAGCGCGGCACCGGCGGCCGCGGCGGCGGCCACGGCCCGCACGGGGCCCTCGTCGCTCAGCAGCACCAGGCGCCAGCGGCCGGCGTCCAGCCGGTGCACGGTGGCCGCATAGGTCCGGCCGTCCAGACGCACCTCGCGCACCGGGCCGGGCTCCAGCGGGCCGTCGCCGGCCATGCGCCACGCCAGTGGCGTGAGCCGGGCGTCGCCGTAGCGCCGCGAGGTGGTGGCCTCGGCCCGCTCGGCCTCGGGCAGCGGCGCGATGGGGCGGTACTTCCAGTCCTCGCGCGAGGCCAGGATGGCGACCTGGTGCTCGTCGAGCAACAGCATCTCGCCGGGCAGCTGGCGCCAGGCCAGCGCCGCGGGGCGCAGGTCGATCTTGACGGTGGCCACGCCGCGCACCGGGCCGCCGCCGCGCGGCAGCGCATAGGCCAGGTAGTAGCCCGGCACGCGGCTGGTGACGCCGATGCCGTAGAAGCGCCCCCGCCCACCGGCCAGGGCCTCGCGCAGATAGGGCCGGTACGACAGGTTCTGGCCGGCGGGTGTGCCGAGCTGGCCATCGTCGCTGGCCGCGGCGGCCACGCCGCCGGGTTCGAGCACGTAGAGCGTCTCGGCCCCGGCGATGGCGTTGAGCGCATGCAGGTAGTGGCTGGCCTGCGCGCGCAGCGCCGGGTCGAAGGGGCTGGCCAGCAGCTGCTGCACCTGGGGCGAGGTCTCCAGCAGCGCGGGCAGGTAGTCGAAGCGGGCCAGCTCGGCCTCGATGCGGCCGACCTCCATGTCCAGCCGGTGGTCGGCCGCCTCGCCCAGGCGGTCCAGCCCGATGCGCAGCGCCAGGGCGTACGCGCCCCAGGCCGCCAGCGCCACCAGGGCGAGCACGGCCAGCGCGGGACCCAGGCGGGTGCGCCCGGCGCCAGTCGGCAGGAACGGAAAAGGGGCGCGACGCGCCCCTGGGGAGTTGGATGCCACGGCGCGAGTATGGCCGTGGCGGGCGGCGGCCGGCGCCGCCGTGGCTTCTCAGGCCGCCTTCGTGGGAAAGCGCGCGGTGGTGGCGTCCAGCACCTGCTCGGGCGCGTCGGCTTCGAGCGTGCTCTCGTTGTTCAGCACCTCGTGCATGCGGCTCTCGTCCAGGTCGCCGGTCCACTTGCCGACCACCACCGAGGCGACGGTGTTGCCCACCAGGTTGGTCAGCGCGCGGGCCTCGCTCATGAAGCGGTCGATGCCCAGGATCAGCGCCAGGCCGGCCACCGGCACATGGCCCACGGCCGACAGCGTGGCCGCCAGCACGATGAAGCCGCTGCCCGTGACGCCGGCGGCGCCCTTGGAGGTGAGCAGCAACACCAGCAGCAGCGTGATCTGGTGCGTGATGTCCAGCTGGGTGTTGGTGGCCTGGGCGATGAAGACCGCGGCCATGGTCAGGTAGATCGAGGTGCCGTCCAGGTTGAAGGAATAGCCCGTGGGCACCACCAGGCCGACGGTGGACTTGCGCACGCCCAGGTTCTCCAGCTTGGCCATGATGCGCGGCAGCGCGGCTTCGGAGCTGCTGGTGCCCAGCACGATCAGCAGTTCTTCCTTGATGTACTTGACCAGCTTCCAGATGCTGAAGCCGTGCATGCGCGCCACGATGCCCAGCACCAGGAACACGAAGACGAAGCAGGTCGCGTAGAAGGTGCCCATCAGGAAGGCCAGCTGCTTGAGCGAGCCCACGCCGTACTTGCCGATGGTGAAGGCCATGGCGCCGAAGGCACCGATGGGCGCCACCTTCATGATGTAGCCCACGATCACGAAGAGCACGTGCGAGGACTTCTCGATCATGTCGAACACCAGCGTGCCGCGGCCACCGAAGCGGTGCAGCGCAAAGCCGAAGAGCACGGCCACCAGCAGCACCTGCAGCATCTCGCCCTTGGCGAAGGCGTCCACCACCGTGTTGGGGATGATGGCCAGCAGGAACTCGGTCGTGCTCTGCATCTTGCCCGGGGCGGTGTAGGCGGCGATGGCCTTGGTGTCGAGCGAGGCCGGGTCGACGTTCATGCCCGCGCCGGGCTTGACCACATTGACGATGATCAGGCCGATGATCAGCGCCACGGTGCTCATGATCTCGAAGTACAGCAGGGCGTAGCCGCCGGTCTTGCCGACCTTCTTCATGTCTTCCATGCCCGCGATGCCGACCACCACGGTGCAGAAGATGATCGGCGCGATGATCATCTTGATGAGCTTGATGAAGCCGTCGCCCAGCGGCTTCATGTCGGTGCCGAGGGCGGGATAGAAGTGGCCCAGGAGCACGCCGATGACGATGGCGACGATGACCTGGAAATAGAGGGACCGGTAAAGCGGCTGGCGGCGGGTGGGGGTCGGGTCTTGCATGCGGGCTCCTGGGGTGTCTCCGTGGCGGAAAGGGGCGCCATCGATGGCGGCCGCTGCTTAGCGCAAGGAGGGTGCCAGCCCGGACGGGCGGCGGAGGCGATGCAAGCTGTTGTTTTTAAATGGCTTTTTGGAGCCTTGCGGCGCGTGGCCAAGCCGCGCCCAGACTGCGTGCGGCAGGTGCGTCCGGCGAACCGGACGCAAGGTTTCGGGAAAACCCTAGTGACTCAGCGTGGAGCGTCCCGGCTTCGACAGGCGCAGCCCGAACGGGTGGGATCGGCTCAGCCCTAACGGGCGGACGTGAGCGGGTTCTTCACTCTTCGCGCCGAGCCGGGTTGTCCACCGTTCGCGCTGAGCTTGTCGAAGCGCCACGGCCTCGGAGGCCGCTCAGTCCGCCGCGCCGCTCAGGCTGGGCGGCGGCGCATCGGCCACCTTGCGGGCGGCGTCCAGGTGGGCGCGGGCGCGCTCGGCCAGGGCGATCTCGCCGGGGGTCTGGGGTTTATAGGCGTCCACAGGGAGCGGCCGGCCGTGCGAGTCGACCGCCACGAAGACGATCAGGCATTCGGTGGTGCGGACCATCTGGCCGCCCTTCAAGTCGCCGCTGCGCACCTCGACCGAGATGTTCATGCTGGTGGTGCCGGTGTAGGCCATGCGGGCCTCCACCTCGACCAGGTCGCCGATCATGATCGGCCGGTGGAAGCGGATGCTGCCGATGAACACCGTGACGCAGTAGTTGTGCGACCAGCCGGTGGCGCAGGCATAGCCCGCCTCGTCGATCCACTTCATGACGGTGCCGCCGTGGACCTTGCCGCCGAAGTTGACGGTGCTGGGTTCGGCCAGGAAGCGCAGGACGATGGAGGACATGGCGGCGAGTCTCGCAAGTGACAGTGGGGTGGAAGCGGCGGATTATCCGGGCGCCGCGCCACCGCCGAACAGCTGCGCCATCGTCCGCCGCAGCCAGGCGTTGCCGTCGTCGGCATGGAAGCGCGCATGCCAGTGCTGCTTGACCGCATAGGCCGGCAGCGCGAAGGGCGGCTCGATGATGCGCACCGGCTCCTGCGTGGCGAGGATCTGGCCCAGCACGCGCGGCACGATCACCACCAGCTCGGTCTGCGCCACGATGCGCGCCACACCCAGAAAGCTGGACAGCCGCACCGCCACCTTGCGCTCGATGCCGGCGCGGGCGATGGTCTTGTCGACGATGGCATGGCCGGTGCCCGACGAGGCGATGACCGCATGCGACGCGTCCGCGAAGGCCTTGCGCGTCAGCTTGCTGCCGATGCGTGGATGGTCCTTGGCCACCAGGCAGACAAAGTTCTGGCGGAACAGCGTCTGGCCGTAGAAGCCGGCCTCCAGCTGCGGCATGAAGCCCACGGCCAGGTCGACCTCGCCATCCTCCAGCCGGCGCGCGCTGGCGGCCGAGACGATCTCGGTCTCCACCTGCACGCCCGGGGCCTCGCGGCCCAGGTGGTCCAGCAGGCGCGGCAGCAGCACCACCTCGCTGATGTCCGTGAGGCAGATGCGGAAGCGCCGCTTCGCCGTGGCCGGGTCGAAGGCCTCGCGGCTGGCGCGGGCCCGCTCGATCTGCGCCAGCGCCTCGCGCAGGGCGGGCTGGATCTTCTGCGCATGCGGCGTGGGCTGCATGCCCAGCGCCGTGCGCTCGAACAGGCGGTCGTCGAAATGCGCGCGCAGCTTGTTGAGCGCCGTGCTGGCCGCCGCCTGCGCGATGCCCAGGCGCTCGGCCGCCTTGGAGACGCTGGCGGTCTGCCAGACCTCGTCGAACACCCTGAGCCATTCCAGATCCAGTTTGGACATGCGCGCACCCCACTATCGAAAAACGCGATGCCAAGTATCGGCCACAGTGCTTGAGGCAATAGTGGGGCCTGCGAACAATCCGCGGCATTGACAGGCATCAATGCAGAACAGCCGGAGACAGGCATGGCATCCCTCGCAGCATCCCCACGCGCTTCCACTTCTTCTTCCGCCCTGCCGGTGCTGGTGGCCGGCGGCGGCATCGGCGGCATCGCCGCGGCGCTGGCCCTGGTTCGCCGCGGCTTCGACGTGATGGTGCTGGAGCAGGCCGCGCAGCTGGGCGAGATCGGCGCGGGCATCCAGCTCGGGCCCAATGCCTTCGCGGCCTTCGACGCACTGGGCATCGGCAGGATCGCCCGAGCCCGCGCCGTCTACACCGACGAGATGGTGATGCACGACGCGCTGGACGAGACGCTGGTGGGTCGCATCCCCACCGGTGAGGCCTTCCGCCGGCGCTTCGGCAACCCCTATGCCGTTATCCACCGCGCCGACGTGCACGGCTCGCTGCTCGAAGGCGCGCGCGCCACCGGCCGGGTGGAGATCGCCACCGCCACGCAGGTGCAGCGCATTGCGCAGGACGACGAGGGCGTGACGGTGGTCAGCAGCGACGGCCGCACTTTCCGCGGCTGCGCGCTGATCGGCGCCGACGGCGTGAAGTCGGCCGTGCGGCGCCAGTACGTGGGCGACGACGCGCGCGTCTCGGGCCATGTGGTGTACCGCGCCGTGGTGGACCGCGCCGACTTTCCGCCCGACCTGCAATGGAACGCCGCCAGCATCTGGGTCGGCCCCAACTGCCACCTGGTGCACTACCCGCTGCGCGGCGGCGAGCAGTACAACGTGGTCGTCACCTTCCACAGCCGCGAGCAGGAGGAGTGGAGCGTGCGCGAGGGCAGCCGCGAAGAGGTGCAGAGCTACTTCGAGGGCATCTGCGCCCGCGCCCGCCAGCTGATCGACCTGCCCAAGGACTGGAAGCGCTGGGCCACCGCGGACCGCGAGCCTATCGGGCAGTGGGTCTTCGGCCGGGCCGCCCTGCTGGGCGATGCCGCCCATCCCACGCTGCAGTACCTGGCGCAGGGCGCCTGCATGGCCATGGAAGACGCCGTGACGCTGGGCGAGGCCCTGCGCGTGAACGACAACCAGTGGGACAAGGCCTTTGCGCTCTACCAACGATCGCGCGTGGCGCGCACGGCCCGCGTGGTGCTGTCGGCGCGCGAGATGGGGCGCATCTTCCACGCCAAGGGCGTGGAGCGGCTGGTGCGCAACGACCTGTGGAAGGGCCGCACGCCGGAACGCTTCTATGACGCGATGGAGTGGCTGTACGGGTGGACCGAAGGCAACTGCCTGGCCACCGGCTGACGCCCTGCCGCCCGCCTCGTTCGCATCACGTTCATCGAAACATCACCCTGCCCGTTGGCGCTCAATCACCCTCAACCGTTGGCGCTGAGCCACGCCCAACCGTTGGCGCTGAGCCACCCCCAACCGTTCTCGCTGAGCCTGTCGAAGCGCCACCCCAACCTGTTCATCCTCTCCCCCGTCACCCCATGACCGACTACCTCTGGACCCCACCCCCCGTCGCCTCCCTGCCCGTGCGCGGCGACAGCCGCCGCCTGCCGGTGAACCGCCTCTTCTTCGTCGGCCGCAACTACCACGCCCATGCGGTCGAGATGGGCCGCCCCGTCGACAAGTCGGTGGAGCAGCCCTTCTACTTCACCAAGGCGCCCTCGACGCTGGTCGAATCCGGCACCACCGTCGCCTACCCGCCCGGCACGCAGAACTTCCACTTCGAGATGGAGCTGGTGGTCGTCATCGGCGCCGCGGGCTTCCGCGTGGCGCGCGAAGAAGCCGGCCGCCTGGTCTACGGCTATGCCTGCGGCCTGGACATGACCCGGCGCGACCTG
This sequence comes from Pseudacidovorax intermedius, assembly GCF_003350475.1. Taxonomy (GTDB): domain Bacteria; phylum Pseudomonadota; class Gammaproteobacteria; order Burkholderiales; family Burkholderiaceae_C; genus Xenophilus; species Xenophilus intermedius. The sequence goes on along the minus strand of NZ_QQAV01000001.1, from coordinate 1,089,011 downwards.
CAGCTGGTGGCCCGCGACAAGGGCCGGCCCTGGGACCTGGGCAAGGACGTGGAGCAGTCCTCCGTCTGCTCCGAGGTCGTGCCCATGGCCGGTACCGTGCTGTCGCAGGGCGAGATCGCGCTGCAGGTCAATGGCGAGACGAAGCAGAAGTCCGACCTCGACAAGCTGATCTGGAACATCCCCGAGCTGATCGAGGACCTGTCGAAGTACTACCACCTGCAGCCCGGCGACCTGATCTACACCGGCACGCCCGAGGGCGTGGGCCCGGTGAAGACCGGCGACCGCCTCACCGGCCACGTGCAGGGCGTGGGCGAGATCGCGCTGGCCATCGGCCCCGCGGCATGATGGCGGCCGGCGCGCACTGACTGCCCCAACCCGGCGCAAACCCGACAGGAGACACGCATTCCATGGCTGCCGTGATCGACACCCTTCCCTCCCCCGTGCGGCTGCAGGCCGTGGCCGCCCCCGGCCAGCCCGAGCCCACGCCCGCACTGAGCCAGCTCTACCGCGGCTTCGAGGAAGAGCTGCTGGTGCCCCTGTGGACGCAGATCGGCAGCCTGATGCCGCCGCATCCGCGCAGCAAGGCCGCCCCGCACCTGTGGCGCTGGGAGCGGCTCAAGCAGCTCGCGGCCGAGGCCGGCCAGTTGGTGCCCGTGGGCCGCGGCGGCGAGCGCCGGGCCATCGCCCTGGCCAACCCCGCCCTGGGCGGCCAGCCCTATGCCACGCCCACGCTGTGGGCCGCCATCCAGTACCTGATGCCCGGCGAGCATGCGCCCGAGCACCGCCACACGCAGAACGCCTTCCGCTTCGTGGTCGAAGGCGAAGGCGTGTGGACCGTGGTCAACGGCGATGCGGTACGCATGGCGCGCGGCGACTTCCTGCCGCAGGCCGGCTGGAACTGGCATGCCCACCACAACGCCGCCACCGAGCCGATGGCCTGGATCGACGGGCTGGACATTCCCTTTGCGTACTACACCGAGTCGCAGTTCTTCGAGCATGGGCGCGACCATCTGAGCGAGGCCGAATGCGCCACGCCCGAGCGCTCGCGCTCCGAGCGGCTGTGGGCCCATCCGGGCCTGCGGCCCCTTTCGCAGCAAGCCGACACGCCGGCCACGCCGCTGCTGGCCTACCGCTGGGCCGACACGGACCGCGCCCTGGCCGACCAGTTGGCGCTGGAGGACGAGGGCCACCCCGGCGTGCTGAGTCCCGGCCATGCGGCCGTGCGCTTCACCCACCCGGGCACGGGCCGCGACGTGCTGCCCACCATGCGCTGCGAGATGCACCGCGTGCGCGCCGGTGGTCGAACCCGCACCTGGCGCGAGGTGGGTGGCTCGGTGTGGCAGGTGTTCGACGGCACCGGCAGCGTGACGGTGGGCGACAAGAGCTGGCGCGTGCAGCGCGGCGACCTGTTCGTCGTGCCCTCGTGGCAACCCTTCTCGGCCAGCTGCGATGCGCAGGCCGCCTCGCTGGACCTGTTCCGCTTCGGCGATGCGCCGATCTTCGAGGCGCTGAACCAGTACCGCCTTCAGGTCGACGACGCCTCGGCCTGAATCGGCGCGCGCTCCTCCCCCTCTTCACGACAACGACCCCGGAGACATCCTTTGAAATTCCTGCTCCCCGCCCTGGCCGCCGGCCTGGCCACCACTTTTGCGGCTTCCGACGCCTTCGCCCAGGCCGCCGTTGACTACCCCACCAAGCCGGTGACCATCGTCACGCCCTTCGCCGCCGGCAGCGGCCCCGACGCGGTGCTGCGTCTGGTCAGCGACAAGCTGGGCAAGCTGTGGAACCAGCGTGTGACCATCGACAACAAGCCCGGTGGCGGTGGTTTCATCGCCATCGACGCGGCCCGGCGCGCGGCGCCCGACGGCTACACGCTGATCCAATTCGACAGCGAGCACCTGGCCGCGCTGCCGCACCTGTACAAGTCGCGCAACTTCGTGACCCTGCAGCACTTCGACCCGGTGGCCGCGCTGTTCCGCACACCCTTCTTCGTGGCGGTGAGCAGCGAGTCGAAGTGGAAGTCGATGCGCGACCTGATCGCCGACGCCAAGGCGAAGCCGGGCCAGATCACCTACGGCTCCTGGGGCGTGGGCAGCCCGGGCCACCTGGGCGGCCAGCAGCTGGACGCGCTCACCGGCACGCAGATGAACCACGCGCCCTACCGCGAGGTGTCGCAGCTGTATGCCAACGTGGGCACGGGCGAAGTGCCGTGGGCCTTCGCCAGCATCCCGTCCAGCCAGGGCATCTACAAGGCCGGCAAGCTCAAGTACCTGGCCGTGGCGGCCAAGAAGCGCGTGCCGCAGATGCCCGACGTGCCCACCATGGCCGAGTCGGGCGGGCCGGCCGAGCTGGAGGTCAACTCCTTCGTGTCGCTGCTGGCGCCCAAGGGCGTGCCGGACGCGGTCAAGAAGAAGATCAATGCCGACGTGGCCAAGGTGATCGCCGACCCCGAGATCCGCGCCCGCTTCGACACCTTCGCCTTCGAGCCGCTGGACTGGTCGCCCGAGGAGATCGCGCGCCAGGCCGAGATCAAGTCCAAGGTCTACGGCGAGCTGGTGCGGCGCGGGAACATCAGCCTGGACTGATCGGCCAAGCGCTCACGCGTCCTGCAGGTAGGCCGCCGTGAGGCGGCTCCAGAAGGCGGCGGCGGGCGCAATGATGTCGTCGTTGAAGTCGTAACCCGGGTTGTGCACATGGCAGCCGCCCGGCGTACCGGGCGCGCCGTTGCCCACGAAGAGGTAGCAGCCCGGCACCTTCTGCAGCATGAAGGCGAAGTCTTCGCTGGCGGTGAACATCGGCCCCTGGGCATCCACGCGCGCCGGGCCGAAGAGCCCGGTCGCCACATCCACCGCCAGCGCGGTCTCCTGCGCCGTGTTGACCAGCACCGCATAGCCGTCGCGCCAGTCCACGACGGCTTCCACCCCGTAGCTGCGTGCCTGCAGGTCCACCAGCGCCAGGATGCGGGCCTTGACCAGCTGGCGGACGTCCTCGTCCAGCGCGCGGATGCTCAGTTCCAGCCGGGCCTCTTCGGGGATGACGTTGTTGGCCTGGCCCGCGTGCAGCGCCCCCACCGTCACCACGGCGGTCTTGAGCGGATCGACATTGCGCGCCACCACGGTCTGCAGCGCCATGACGATGGACGACGCCGCCACCACCGTGTCGCAGGCCTGGTGCGGAAAGGCGCCGTGGCCGCCGCGGCCCTTCAGCGTGATGGTGACGTTGTCGCTGGAGGCCATGGCCGGCCCGGTGCGGAAGCAGAAGCGGCCGGCCTCGATGCCCGGCATGTTGTGCAGCGCATAGACCGCATCGCAGGGAAAGCGCTCGAAGAGGCCGTCGGCCATCATCGCCAGCGCGCCGCCCGCGCCTTCCTCGGCGGGCTGGAAGATCAGGTGCAGCACGCCGCTGAAGTCCACGTCTTCCGCGATCAGCCGGGCGGCCGCCAGCAGCGTGGCGGTGTGGCCGTCATGACCGCAGGCATGCATCAGGCCGGGCCGCTGGCTGGCCCAGGCGTGGCCGGTGGCCTCGGGCACCGGCAGGGCGTCCATGTCGGCCCGGATGCCCAGGGCGCGGCGTCCGTTGCCGCGCCGCAGCGTGCCCACCACACCCGTGCGGCCCACGCCCGTGGTCACCGCATAGCCCCAGCCGCGCAGCTTGTGCGCGACCAGCGCGGCCGTCTCGTGTTCCTCGAAGGCCAGTTCGGGCCGGGCATGGATGGCGCGGCGGATCTGGATGAACTCGCCCACGCGCTGCGCCAGGGCCTGGCCCAGGTACGGCGCGTCCTGCATCGTCGTCGCGGCCTGCGTCATTGCGGCTGCAGGTGCATGGAGCGGGCGATGGCCTGGTAGCGGGCGGTGTTGTCCGCATACAGCTTGCCCAGTGCAGGCAGCGGCTGCGGCGCCGGCACGACCATGGCCTGGGCCTCCAGCGCCGCGCGCACCGTCGGGTCGGCGGCCACCTCGCTCAGGGCCTTGTGCAGGGCCTGCACGATCGGCTCGGGCGTGTCTTTGCGCACGAAGAAGCCGGCCCAGGTCTCGAACACGAAGCCCTTGAGGGCCTTGCTCTCGTCGAGCGTCGGCACCTTGGGAAACAGCGCCTGCCGGTCGGCGGAGAGCACCGCCGTGGCCTTCAGCTTGCCCTGCTCCACCATGTCCACCTGGCCGCGGCCGTAGGGCGTCATGAAGATGTCGACCTGCCCGGCCATCACGTCCTGCAGCGCGGGCGCGCCGCCCTTGTAGGGCACGTGCGTCATGGGGATGCCGGTGACCTTGGACAGGTGCTCGCCCAGCAGGTGGTACAGCGAGCCGGGACCCACGCTGGCGAAGGTGAGCGGCTTGCCCTCGGCGGCCGACTTGCGCGCGTAGGCGACCAGTTCGTCGCCGTTGGCGGCGGGCAGGTCCTTGCGGGCCAGCATCACCAGCGGGTTGATGGTGATCATCTGCACCAGCCGGAAGTCCTCCGGCTTGTACTTGATGGCCGCATTCGACAGCGGCGCGAGCACGAGCTCGTTGGGCGAGCCCTGGAAGATCATGTGGCCGTCCGCCGGGCTGTTGAGCACCTTCTGCGCCGCGATGCCGCCGCTGGCACCGCCCAGGTTCTCGACGATCACCGGCTGCCCCAGCTGGCGCGCCAGCACGTTGTTGAGGCTGCGCGCGATGACGTCCGACACCCCGCCCGCGGGGTAGGGCACCATGAGCGTCACGGGCCGGGTCGGAAAGCTCTGGGCCCAGGCGCTGGCGCCGAGCAGCAGGCTGAGGAATGCGCCGGTCAGCGCTTTGAACGAGGGCTTCATGCGAGTGGCTCCTGGCCGTGGGGGTGAGGGACGGAGCGGGATCGTAGGAGTGGCCATCCATGTCGTCCAATGCATTGCTGATTGGATATAAATGATCCAAAACGCATGGATGGAACATGACCCTGGTTCAACTGCGGCACTTCATCGAACTGGCCCGCGCCGGCTCCTTCGTGCGGGCGTCGGACGTGCTGTGCATGACGCAGCCGGCCCTCAGCCGCAGCATCAAGGCGCTGGAGGAAGAGCTCGGCCGCCTGCTGTTCGACCGCATCGGCAAGCGCATCGAGCTGACCGCCTTCGGCCAGGAGGTGCTGGCGCGCAGCCAGGCGCTGGTCGAAGAGGCCGAACAGCTGCGCCACTGCGGACGCGCCCTGAGCCCGGAAGACAGCGGGCGCATCCGCGTGGGGCTGAGCTCCGGCCCCGGGGCGCTGCTGAGTGCGGTGATCCTGTCGCACTTCACGCAGCACTATCCCAAGTTCCATGTCGACATCGTCCGCAGCAACACCGCCAGCCTGGCGCAGATGCTGCGCGACCGGCTGCTGGACGCGCTGGTGGTCGACATCCGCTCGCTGCGCCCCGCGCCCGACCTGCGCGTGACGGACATCGCCGAGCTGGACGGCGTGTTCATGTGCCGGCCCGGCCATCCGCTGGCCCGCCTGGCGCGCGTGGGCTTCGCGCAGCTGAACGCCTACCCCGTGTGCTCCACGCCGCTGAGCGAGGAGACGGCCCGCATCCTGGTCGAGCGCTACGGCGAGCAGGCGCATCCGGCGGTGCTGGTCAAGCTCGCCAGCGACGAGATCTCGCACCTCGTGCAGGTCACGCAGGACACGGACGCCGTGCTGCTGGCCATCCGCGCGAGCGCGCCGCACCTGGTGGAGCTGCCCATGTCGCCGCCCTTGAAGACGCAGGCGCGCTTCGGCCTGGTCACCATCGCCAGCAAGTCCGAGCCGCCCTTCCTGCCGGTCATCCGCGGCCTGATGCGAGAGGCCCTGCGCGAAGGCCCCGCGGCTGCCCCGGCGCCCCGGTAGACCATGACGCGGGCGACATGCCAATGCCGGCCAAGCCCCCTAGACTCGGCGCCTTCTTCCTTTCCGGCACCTGACCGATCCCATGTCGATTGCACGCAGAACCCTTCTCGCCACCGCCTGTGCCCTGCTGGCCGCCGGCGGTGCGCAGGCCCAGACCGCTGCCGCGCCCTGGCCCACCAAGCCGATCCGCCTGGTGGTGGGCTTTCCGGGCGGCTCCACGCCCGACATCGCGGCGCGCGTGCTGGCCGAGCCGCTGGCCAAGGCCCTGGGCCAGCCGGTGGTGGTGGACAACAAGCCGGGTGCCTCGGGCAACATCGCGGCCGACACCGTGGCCAAGGCCACCGACGACCACACGCTGGGTATCGTCATCAACGGCAACCTCACGTCGTCGAAGATGCTGTACTCCAAGCTGCCCTATGACCCGGCCAAGGACTTCAGCTACCTCTCGCTGATCGCCACCGCGCCGCTGGTGCTGGTGGCCAGCAACGACGTCCCCACGGGCAAGGACTTCCTCGCCGCGGCGCGCGCCTCGGGCACCAAGTGGAACTACGGTTCGGTGGGCGTGGGCTCGGTGGGCCACCTGGGCATGGAACTGCTCAAGAACCGCATCCCCGGCATGGACGCCACGCATGTGCCCTACGCCGGCAACCCGCAGGTGGTGACCGCCATGATCGGCGGCCAGCTGCAGCTGGCCCTGGTGCCGCCGGCCATCGCCATCCCGCAGGTCAAGGCCGGCAAGCTCAAGGCCATCGGCCTGACCAGCGGCCGCAGCACCCTGGCGCCGGAATACGCCCCCCTGGCCGACATCGGCGTGCGCGACTTCAACCTGGAGGTGTGGACCGCCCTGCTCGGTCCCGCCAGCCTGTCGCCCGAGGCCAAGGCCCGCATCACCAAGGAGATCGCGGTCATCATGAAGAACCCCGAAGTGCGCCAGCAGCTCTTCGACAAGGGCTGGCAACCGGTCGGCACCTCGCCCGAAGGCATGCGCCTGCGCGTGCAGGACGAGGCGGCGATCATGAGCAAGATCATCCAGGCGCGCGGGATCAAGCTGCAGTGAAGGCCTGACTTCATTGCGTTGCAGGCAGCAGCGGCTCTGTGGCTGCTGTCGCCTAAAAGGCGACGAATGTCGCCCGAAAGGCAACACCCCCTCTTACGTCCAGGTGATGCACCCACCTCGAATGAAAACTTGATGACCGACCACACGCCCACACTTCAGGAACCCGCCCGCACCCTCCCCCTCTTCGGCGAATGGGACGTCGTGGTCGTCGGCGGCGGCCCCGCCGGCATCGCGGCGGCGGTGAGCGCCGCGCGGCAGGGCGCCCGCACGCTGCTGGTGGAGCGCTACGGCTTCCTCGGCGGCATGGGCACGGCCGGCGGGGTGACCAACTTCGCGGGCCTGTATGGCCGGCGCGGCGGCGAGATGCAACTGCTGGTGCGCGGCGTGGCCGACGAGCTGCTGGCGCGCATCGACGCGCTGGGCGGCCTCAACCGGCCGCAGGACGGCATGCAGGGCCGCATCCGCGTGCGCTCCTACGACACCTCGGCCTACAAGTGCGCCGCCGACCAGATGCTGGCCGATGCGGGCGTGGATCTGCTCTTCCACGCCTGGGCCGCGGCCGTGGTGATGGAGGGGCTGCGCATCGACGCGCTGGTGGTCGAGACCAAGTCGGGCCGGCAGGCCATCCGCGCTGCAGCCTTCGTCGACGCCAGCGGCGATGCCGACGTGGCAGCCTTCGCGGGCGTGCCCTTCGAGGTGGGTGATGGCCATGGCAGCGGGCTCTTTCCGACCACCATGTTCCGCGTCGGCCAGGTCGAGGCCGGGCCGGCACTGGAGGCGGTGGGCGAGTTCAAGGCCATCAACGACTGGATCGAGCGCGTCAAGGCCGCCAAGCCGGGCGAGTACCGCTTCGCGCGCGAGGGCGCGATCCTGCGGCCCAACATCGACCCGCGTGAATGGCGCGTCAACGTCACGCAGATCCGCAATGCCGAAGGCCGCGCGATGAACGGCGTGGATGCGCGTCAGCTGAGCGAAGGCGAGCTGGAGGGTCGGCGGCAGATCGCCGAGTTCCACCGCTTTCTCAAGGCTGAGATTCCGGGCTTCGCGCAGTCGGCCATCGTGGAGATCGCACCCCAGGTGGGCATCCGCGAGACCCGGCGCATCCGCGGCCTCTATGCGCTGGCGGGCGAGGACATCCTGGGTTCGGCGAAGTTCGACGACGTGATCGGCCTCAGCGCCTGGCCGATGGAGCTGCATGCCGACGGCCGCATCGAGTGGGGCTTTCCCCGCGACGCCGACAACGCCTACCACCACCTGCCCTGGCGCATGCTGGTGCCGCAGGGCGTGGACAACCTGCTGGTGGCCGGCCGCTGCGCCAGCATGACCCACGAGGGCCAGTCCGCCGCCCGCGCCAGCGGCGGCTGCTTCGCGATGGGCCAGGCTGCGGGCACCGCGGCCGCCAACTTGGGCACGGGCCGCTTTGCGGACGTCGATGTGCCCGCGCTACAGCAGCGGCTGCGGGCTGATGGCGCGGACCTGGACGCGCCACGCGGCTGACCGCGCCGTCGCGTCGGCTTCAGCGATACCCCGGTTCGCTGGCGTTGTGAATGATCCAGATCAGGTAGCCGCTGCTAAAGTCCCCCATGCCGCCGCCCGCGAAGATCAGCCGGCCCTGGCCCTTGTAGGTCATCTCGAAGCGGTGACGGTCGCCGCCAAAGTAGAAGGGGATCCAGGCCTTGCCGGTCATGTAGGCGCCCTGGTCCGTGGGCGGGCCGATCAGGTCGGTGACCTGGCGCACGGGCATGCCGATCTGCAGCCGCGTGAACTTGCTGTTGGCGGCCGGGTTGCCGGTGATCTCGCCTTCGTAATCGTTGATGCCCTTGACGGTGATGCCGCTGCCGGATTCGACCTTGGACGAATCGACCACGTTGCCGTTGGCGTCCATGCCCGGCTTGCCGGCCCCGCGGGTGCCCGAGCCCTTGGCGGATGACGCCGCCACGGGCGCCGCCGCGGCGGGGGCCGCGGCAACCGGTGCCGGGGCCGGTGCAGCCGCACGCGCGGGCATGGGCGCCGGCGCAGCGGCCGCCACCTCGGCGCAACGGTCCAGCTCCAGCACGCGGTGCTTCGGCTTGGTCGTGACATGCACCGAACGCACCTTGGCCGTCACCGTGCCGCCCTTGAAGCCACGCTCGGACGTCGCGCAGCGGAAGAAGATGCCGTCGTCGGCATCGACGGCATAGGCGCCGGCAGGTACGCCGCGGCCACTGGCACGGGCGAGTTCCACCGACACGGTCTCGCCGACCAGCGCCTTGCGGATCTTGACGGCGCTGCTGTCGTCCGCGGCATCGCGGATGGCGGCGTAGTCCAGGCCGGGCAGCCTGGGTGGCGCCACAGGAGCGGGTGCCACGGCGGGCGCAGCGGCCGGTGCGGGTGTTGCAGCGCCCGGGGTGGCGGCGCTGGCGGCATTGCCGCTGCTGGCGCTGTTGCCACTGGAGGCACAGCCCGCGAGCAAGGCGGAGGCGGCAGCGGCGGCGAGCAGGGACAGGCGAAGTGTCGATGTCATCAGGAGTTCCCGTCTTTGGTGGTGATGGGCCGACGCCCTGCATGCACGGAGGGCGCCAGTCTGCGGGGTCATTGTGCCAACCCCCCATGGCTGGACGATGCCGGCCCGCGCCGCCTATGCTGGGCCATGATCTCGCACGTCTTCCTGGGCACCAGCGACTTCGAGCGCGCGCTGGCCTTCTACCAGCCGCTGCTGGCGGCGCTGGGCCTGCAGCAGCGCTTCATCGACCACGACCACCCCTGGGCCGGCTGGCAGCAGCCCGGCGTGGCGCGGCCCCTGCTGCTGCTGGGCCGTCCGTATGACGGACAGCCGGCCAGCGCAGGCAACGGCGCGATGCTGGCCCTGCTGGCCGCGAGCCGCCGCCAGGTGGACGAGGTGCATGCGCTGGCGCTGCGATTGGGTGGCCGCTGCGAAGGCCCGCCCGGCCTGCGGCCGCATTACCACGCGAACTACTACGGCGCCTACTTCCGCGACCTCGACGGCAACAAGCTGGGACTGGCCTGTCACGCGCCCGAGGGCGCCCCCATCCAGAGCCCCAGCACCCATTCGTCCACGTAGTGGTCCTGCGCGGCGCGCTTGTAGAAGCCGCGCAGCGTGCCCTCGTGCACGAAGCCCAGCGACTGGTAGAAGCGCAGTGCGCGCGGGTTGTCGCTTTCGGCGAAGAGCTCCACGCGCAGCGCGCCTTCGTCGCGCAGACGGGTGAGGGCATCGTCGATCATGGCCCGGCCCACGCCCCGGCCATGGTGGCGCGGGTCCACCGCCAGCGTGCCGAGCAGGGCCACATGGCTGGCCCGCCCGGCGTAGCGAACGGCGCGGTAGAAGCCCGCCACCTGGCCCTCTACCTCCCACACGAAGAAGCAGCCCGAGGCGAGCAGTTCGTCGAACACCGGCTGGAAGGCTTCCGACGGCATCGGCTCGTGCGTGAGGAAGGGCACCACCTCGGGATGCATGTAGATCGCATGGACGGCGGCAAGGTCGGCGGGCATGGCAGGTCGGCGCATGGCGGGATTGTGGCGGGCGGCTCCCATCCATTCCCGCGGTGCAGCGGACGATGCGGGCCAGTGAACCTGAGACCGTTCGGGCTGAGCCTGTCGAAGCCGGGGCACGGATGCGACCCGCGTCGCCCGCGTGGCTGCCGGCCGGCCCGCGCTTTGCTAAGGTGGCAGCCTGCTCTGCTTTCGCCGCTTTCCAATGACCGACGCCCCCACCACCGCTTGCCTCGTCGAGGATCTCGTCGCCCTCATGCGCATGGAGCCGCTGGGCGACGACCGCTTCCGCGCGCAGAGCGAGGACATCGGCACGCCGGCCGTCTTCGGCGGCCAGGTGCTGGGCCAGTCGCTGATGGCGGCCTGCCTGACGGTCGAGCCCGACCGGCCGGTGCACTCCATGCATGCCTACTTCCTGCTGCCGGGCGAGCATGCGCCCATCGACTACAGCGTGGACCGCGTGCGCGACGGCCGCAGCTTCACCACCCGCCATGTGCTGGCCCGGCAGTCCGGCCGCATCATCTTCGAGATGGCGGCCTCGTTCCAGACGCGCGACCGCGGCGTGGAGCACCAGCTGGCCATGCCCGAGGTGCCCCCGCCCGAGGCGGTGCCGAGCGAACTGTCGCGCCGCCTGGCGCTGGGCGACCGGCTGCCCGCCTCCTTCCGCGTGAAGGGCACGCAGCCGCACGGCATCGAGTTCCGCACCGTCGAGCAGGACGACCTGCTCGCTCCCCTGCCGCGCGAAGGCGGCAGCGCCGTCTGGATGCGGGCCGTGGCGCCGCTGCCCGACGACCCCAACGTGCACCGCGCCCTGCTGGCCTATGCCTCCGACCACGGCCTGCTGCGCGCCGCGATGGTTCCGCACGGCCTGAGCTTCCTCACGGGCCAGGTGCGCGCCGCCAGCCTGGACCACGCCATGTGGTTCCACCGGGACTTCCGCTTCGACGACTGGCTGCTGTACGTGATCGACTCGCCCAGCGCCGGTGGCGCGCGCGGGCTGTGCCGCGGCAGCGTGTTCTCGCGCGACGGCCGACTGGTGGCCTCCACCGCGCAGGAGGGCATGCTGCGGGTGCGCGAGCCGCGCGGCTGAGGCGCGCTACACCCCCAGGTAGCGCGACCAGACGCTGCGGTCGGCATCCAGCGCCGCCGAGTCGCCCTGCCACACCACGCGACCGCGCTCCAGCACCACATGCCGGTCGGCCAGGCCCAGCAGCCGGTCGATGTACTTGTCGACCACCAGCGTGGTCTGCCCGGCCTGCTTGAGCCGGCGCAGGCAGCGCCAGATCTCCTCGCGGATCACCGGCGCCAGGCCCTCGGTGGCCTCGTCCAGGATCAGCAGGCGCGGATTGGTCGACAGCGCGCGGGCGATGGCCAGCATCTGCTGCTCGCCGCCCGACAGCTGATGCCCCAGGTTGTCCGCGCGCTCGGCCAGGCGCGGGAAGAGCGCATAAAGCTTGTCGAGCGTCCAGCCGTCGCGCAGGCCGTTGCGCTGGTCGGCGAAGGCCACCAGGTGCTCGCGCACCGTCAGGTTGGGAAAGCACTGGCGGCCCTCGGGCACGATGGCCACGCCCATGCGCGCGATGGCATCAGGCCGGCGGCCATGCACCGCCTCGCCGCCGAAGCGGATGCTGCCGCGGCGCAGCGCCAGCGCACCGATCAGCGTCTTGAGCGTGGTGCTCTTGCCCATGCCGTTGCGGCCCAGCAGCGTGAGCACCTGGCCATGGCGGATGTCGAGGTCGATGCCGAACAGCACCTGGCTGGCGCCATACCCGGCCTCCAGGCCGCGGGCTTCGAGCAGCAGGGTTGCGCCTTCGCTCATGCGTCCACCTCTTCCGTGCCCAGGTACACGGCCTGCACCTGCGGGTTGCCGCGGATCTCCTCCACGCTGCCGGCCACCAGCACGCGGCCGTAGACCAGCACCGAGATGCGGTCGGCCAGTTCGAAGACGGCCTTCATGTCGTGCTCGATCAGCAGGATCGCCATGTCGCGCTTGAGTTCGTGGATGAGGGCGGTCATCTGCTGCGAGTCCTCCGGCCCCATACCGGCCATGGGCTCGTCCAGCAGCAGCAGCTTGGGGCGCGCGGCCAGGGCCAGCGCCACGTCCAGCTGTCGCTGCGCGCCATGCGGCAGCGTGCCGGCGATGCGGTCCAGCGCCTGCGACAGGCCCACGCGGGCCGCCAGTTCGTCGGCCGTGGCGCGCAGCGCGGCCTCGCGGTTGCGCTCGCCCAGGAAGCGCAGGCTGCTGCCCGCATGCGCCTGGGCGGCCAGCAGCAGGTTCTCCATCACGGTGGACTGGCGGAAGATGCTGGTGATCTGGAAGCAGCGCGACAGGCCGGCGCGCACGCGGGCGTGCATCGGCAAGGGGGTGAGGTCCACGCCATCCAGCCGCACCCGGCCGGCATCGGGCGCGATCAGTCCCGAGATCAGGTTGACCAGCGTGGACTTGCCCGCGCCGTTGGGGCCGATCAGTGCATGGATCTGGCCGGCATCGACGCTGAGCGACACGTCGTCGGTGGCGCGCAGGGCGCCGAAGTTCTTGCGCAGGCCTTCGACCTCGAACAGGCTCATGGCGCGCTCCCTTCGACCACCGCGCCAGTGGCGGCAAGCGTCGAGTTGCGCCGCCGCACCGGCAGGCGCAGGCCCGCCAGTCCGCGCGGCGCGAGGAAGACGATGGCGATCAGCAGCAGGCCCAGCGGCAGGTGCCAGTATTCGGTGAAGCGGCGCACCACTTCTTCGAGCCCGATCCACACCGCCGCGCCCACCGGGCCGCCCCAGCGGTGACCGACGCCGCCGATCACCACCATGACGATCAGCGTGGCCGACTGCGTCCAGTGCATGACCGAAGGGCTGACGAAGTTGTTGTGCGTGACCAGCAGCGCGCCCGCCAGCCCCGCCACGGCCCCCGCCAGCGCGAAGGCCACCAGCTTGAGCCGGAACACCGGATAGCCCATGGCCTGCATGCGCACCTCGTTGTCGCGCAGGCCCGTCAGCGCCTGGCCGAAGCGCGCCCGCGTGGCGCGGTTCATCAGCGTCATCACGGCCGCGAACAGGGCCAGCACCACCCAGTAGAAGGTGGGCTCGCTGGCAAGGTCGAGCCCCAGTCCGAGTTCCGGCCGCTGCATCAGGTTGTAGCCGTCGTCGCCGCCATAGGCGCGCAGCGACACGGCCGCAAAGTAGAGCATCTGCGCGAAGGCCAGCGTGATCATGATGAAGTAGACGCCGCGCGTGCGCAGCGCCACCAGGCCCACCAGCGCGGCGACCCCGCCGGCCGCCGCCGCCGCGGCCGGCCACAGCAGCCAGGCCGACACCTGGCCGGCGTCGGCCAGCGCCACCAGCGTGTAGGCGCCCACGCCCACGAAGCCCATGTGGCCCAGCGCCACCAGTCCGCCGAAGCCGAGGATGAAATTCAGACTGGCCGCGGCCAGCGCGAAGATCAGCACCCGGCGCACGAAGTTGACGTAGTAGTCCAGCCCCACCAGGGGCGCCAGCAGCGGAAAGGCTGCCAGCAGCGCCAGGGCGATCCAGGGGAACACGCGCGCCATGCCGCTCACCCCCGCGCCGGGAACAGCCCGGTCGGCTTGACGGCCAGCACCACCGCCATCAGCGCATAGGTGGCCAGGCCCGCGATCAGCGGCCCCAGGTCCGACACCAGCGTGGGCGGCAACACGCCGCGCAGCGCCATGGGCACGAAGGCGCGGCCGATGGTGTCCACCAGGCCGACCAGCATCGCCGCGACGAAGGCGCCGCGCACCGAGCCGATGCCGCCGATGACCAGCACCACCAGCGAGGGGATCAGGATCTCCTCGCCCATGCCCACCTGCACAGCGGTGAGCGGGCCCATCAGCGCGCCGGCCAGGGCCGCCAGCGCGGCGCCCAGCAGGAAGACCAGCGAGAACACCCGGTCCACCCGCACGCCCATGAACTCGGCCATGGCGCGGTTGGACGCACCGGCGCGCACCAGCATGCCCATGCGCGTGTGGTTGACCAGCGCATACAGGCCCAGGGCCACCAGCACGCCAGCCGCTAGGATGACGAGGCGGTAGGCCGGATAGGGCAGGCCGGGCATCAGCTCGACCGCACCCGACAGCGCCTGCGGCGCCGAGGCCATGACCGGCGCCGGGCCCCAGATCATCTTGGCCACGTCGTCGGCCACCAGGATCACGCCGAAGGTGGCCAGCACCTGCGACAGGTGGTCGCGCCCGTACAGGTGCCGCACCAGCAGCCATTCGAGCAGCACCGCCAGCACCACGACCAGCAGCACCGCCGAGGCCACCGCCATCACGAAGGAGCCGCTGGCCGTGTGCACCGTGGCCGCCACGTAGGCCCCGCCCATGAAGAGCGAGCCATGGGCGAGGTTCATCACGTCCATGATGCCGAACACCAGCGTGAGCCCCGCCGCCAGCAGGAACAGCATCAGCCCGTAGCCCAGGCCGTTGAGCATCTGCTCGATGAAGAGGATGGGGGTCATCGCGGGCGTGCTGTCACTTCAATTTGCACTGCTGCCAATAGGCATCGCGGTAGCCCTTGAGCGGCGTGGAGAGGGTCTTGTTGGTGATCTTGCCTTCGGCGTCCTTGCCGATCACGCGCAGGTAGTAGTCCTGGATCGGGAAGTTGTTGTTGCCGTACTTGAAGGGCCCGCGGATCGACTGGAAGTTGGCGGCCTTCAGGGCCTTGAGCACCGCCTCCTTGTTCTTCACGTCGCCCTTGACGTCGCGGGCCGCAGCATCCATGGCCAGGATGGCGTCGTAGGCCTGCGCGGCATAGAAGGTGGGGTAGCGCTTGTAGGCCTTGCGGAACTCGCTCACGAACTTCTGGTTGGCCGCATTGGGCAGGTCGTGCGACCACTGCGAGGTGGAGAACAGGCCCAGCATGGGCTCGCCCACGGCGGCGATGGTGTCCTCGTCGGCCGAGGCGGGGTTGGTCACCAGCCGCACGTCCTTCGACAGGCCCGAGGCCACGAACTGCTTGATGAAGTTGATGCCCATGGCGCCGGGCAGGAAGAAGAACACCGCCTCGGGCTTGGCGGCACGGATCTGCGCCAGTTCGGCCGCGTAGTCCAGCTGGCCGACCTTGCCGTAGACCTCGGCCACCACGTTGCCCTTGTAGGTGCGCTTGAAGCCGGTGAGGTGGTCGCGGCCCGCCGGGTAGTTGGGCGCGAGGATGAAGGCGCTCTTCAAGCCCTGGTCGCTGGCCCACTGGCCGGCGGCCTCGTCCCAGGTGTCGTTCTGGTAGCTCTGGCCGAAGAAGTAGGGATTGCACTGCGCGCCCGCGTACTGGCTGGGCCCGGGGTTGGCGGTGATGAAGGGCACCTTGGCCGCGAACAGCGCCGGGCCGACGGCCAGGGCCACGTTGGACGGCACGGGCCCGGTGAAGAAGTCGATCTTGTTCTGCTGGATGAAGCGGTCGACGATCTGCTTGGCCTGGTCGGGGCTGCCCGCCGTGTCGGCCTGGATGAATTCGGCCGGGTAGCCGCCCAGCTTGTTGTCGAGCAGCCTGATCGCCAGGTTGATGGCGTCGCGCGTCTCGGCACCGCCGGCCGCAAAGGGGCCGGAAATGTCCAGCGCCAGGCCGACCTTGATGGGATCGGCGGCGAGGGCAGGCGCGGCGAAGGCCAGGGCCAGGGCGGCGGCCAGCAGCGGCCGGGTGCGAACGGGGGTCATGGGCTTCTTCTCCGGGGAATGCGTGAATGAATGGATGGGCAGTCAGCAATCGGCATGCCATCGTGTGCAGGCCGCGAGAGCATTGCGCAGATCAGATGGGCGTGGCCAGCAGCGTGAGCACGCGCGAGGTGTCGTACACCACGCGCCGCTGCGCAAAGCGCCAGCCCGTGGGCGTGCGCAGCACGCGGTCGAGGTAGCGGCCGGCCTGGAAGACGAAGGACTCGCCATTCGTGCGCGTCTGCACCACCACGTACGAGGACTCGGCCGTCACCGTCTGCGCATCGACCGCCGTGATCGTGAGCCCGCTGGTCATGTGGCGGTAGCTGTGCGACTCGTAGATGTTCGCGTGGCGCAGCGCCACCACGCGGTCGCGCAGCATGCCCGCGCTGGTGCAGTGCACGAGGCCGATGGGCAGGCCCATGTCGGCGTTCTCCTTGGGCACGATCTCGTAGAGGCAGTCCTCGGTGAAGAGGGCCGTCCAGTCCTCCAGACGGTCGTTGTCCAACAGGGCGCAGTAGCGCTCGTTCAGCTGGTGGATCTGGAACCAGAGGGCGATGTCGACGTCGGGCGCTGCGGCAGCCGCGGCGGTCTGGGGGGCTTCCATCACGGTGCTCATCTCAATACCCCATCAGCTTCTGATAGCCCGTCCAGAACTTCCGGATCAGGTTCTCGGTGATCATGGTGTCCTCCCGGTTCGGGTCGGTGCGGCCCAGGTCCAGCACCGAGGTGGCGTCGGCATCGCGCGCGGTGCCGCGCTGCACCAGCTCGGTGGCCTCCGTGTCCTCCATCGAGATGTAGCCCGCCGGCCCCACCAGGTTGGCCTGCTTGATGCGCAGCGCGCGCAGCTCGGGCGTGTCGTCCTCGTAGCCGAAGAAGTGGAAGACCAGCTCGAACTCGCCGGGCGCCTTGGGCAGCACCTGCCGCGCCACCAGCGTGTTGTGGATCTGCTGCAGCACCAGCTGCGGAAAGATGGTCTGGATGTGGTTGGTGCAGTCTTCCTCGTACTCCGAGATGAAGCCCAGCACCGAGGCGTCCTCCAGGTGGAAGCCGTCGTCCATCGAGCGGATCGCCTGCTGCTTGTAGGCGGTGGCGGTGTCGGCCTCTTCCTCGATGTTGGTGGCGGTGATGATGCTGTGCAGGCCGTGCGTCTTGTCGGCCAGCGAGCGCGCCTTCATGCCCACGCGGAAGATGTTGAAGGTGGTGTGGAACAGGTGCAGCAGGCTCGCGTGGTACGGGTCCTTGACGTTCTCGTAGTAGAGCTTCCAGTTGCTGCGGGCGTACTGGCGGGTGCAGCCGAGGTACACCACCTTCTTGTGCATCACGCGGTCCACCCAGGGCCGCATCTGCTCGCCGATGTAGTCGGCCAACGTGGGCGCCTCGTCGCTGAAGCTGGCGAAGACCAGGCCCTTGTAGCTGTCCACGCGCAGCTTGCGCAGGCCGTGCGCCTTGTTGTCGAAGTCCGGCGGCATGCCCGGCGCGCCGTCGCGCCCGCGCTTGAAGGGAATGCCCTGCAGGTCGCCCTTGGCGCTGAAGCCCCACTGGTGGTAGACGCAGGTGTGCACCTTGGCATTGCCGCGCGCATTGCGGCAGACCATGGCGCCGCGGTGCGCGCAGCGGTTGACCCAGCAGGCCAGCTCGCCGTCGGGCGCGCGGGTGACCACCACCGGCGTGTCGCCGACGAAGGTGCTCTTGTAGTCGCCGGGGTTGGGAATCTCCGCCTCCAGCGCGACGAAGCTCCAGGTGGGGCCGCGGTAGATGCGCTCCTGCTCGCGCTCGAACACCTCCTGCGAGCTGAACACGGCATAGGGCACGCGCGAGCCGTCGGCCTGCGGAAAGTGCACCACGCGCTGCTCGCGCTCGGCGGCAGCCGCCTGCAGTGCACCAGGATCGACCGGTTGATTCATGGCAAGAACTCCTTCCTTGTGCGGGCCCGGCAAGGGCCGGGCGTCATGGGCCGCATGGTCGAAGGCGCCGCGCGCGGCGGCTATCCGAATCGCGCGGATTCGGTGGCGCGGCTGTCCGGATCGCGCAGGACTTGCAGGTCCGCCGATGCCACAAACGGCTGGCGCGCTTCTTGCGCTGCGTCAGGCCCTGTTCGGAAGCCCCGCCAGACCATGCGTCCAGCCGCCGCCTCCTCTTTCGCCGACCCGCACGACTCCGGTGCCGCATTCGCGCCGGGGCTGCTGCGTGCGCACCGCCTGTTCGAGTCCTCGGACCTGGACGATGCGCGCGAGCGCATCTCGCGCGTGATGCAGCCGCACCGGCTGCAGGCGCTGGAGCGTCCGCGCGGGGGGCGCTCGCACATGGACTTCGTGCGCGTGGGCGGCATCGGCGTGGGCACCATCCGCTTCGGCGAGACCACGCGGGTGGACGTGTCGCCTGTGGAGGACTACCACCTGCTCATGTTCTGCCTGCAGGGCCATGCCGAGGTGCTGGCCGATGACCAGCCCCTGCAGGCCGATGGCCGCCACGGCATGGTGTGCGCCCCCGGCAGCCGCTTCCTGGCCGACCTGTCGCCCGACTGCGAGCAGTTCGTGCTGCGGCTGGACCGCCGCATGCTCGAATCGCACACCGGCCGGCCACTGCGCTTCGAGGCCGGGCTGGACCTGCAGCGCCCGGCCCTGCAAGCCTGGCGCGCCCAATTGCACCTGCTGCTGAGTTCCGAGGCCCTGATGCGGGCCGTGCAGGCCAGCCCCATCGTCGCGGCCGAAATGGAGCGCCTGCTGGTCCACCTGCTGTTGGCCGGCCAGCCCTGGACCGACGACGTGCCGCTGCGCATCGCCGCCCGGCCCGCCGGTACGGGCGCAGGGGCGAGCCAGGCCGCCTGCGTGCGGCGCGCGGTGGCCCACATGGAATCGCATGCCGACGAGCCCCTGCGCCTGGCCGACATCGCCGCGGCCGCGGGTGTGTCGGTGCGTACGCTGCTCGACGCCTTCCGCCGCGTGCGCGACGAAAGCCCCATGCAGACCCTGCGCGACCTGCGGCTGGAGCGCGCCCGCCAGCGCCTGCGCACCGGCGAGGACGGCATCACCGTCGCCATCGCGGCGCTGGACTGCGGCTTCGCGCACCTGGGCCGCTTTGCGCAGGCCTACCGCGCGCGCTTCGGCGAGTCGCCCTCGGACACGCTGCGCGCCGCAGGCTGAACACGCGACGCGGAAAGGCGGCGGGGCGCCCTCAGGCCCTGGCGCGCGTCGGCAGCAGCACCGCGGCGATGGCCACCATCAACAGGGTCATGGCCAGCCAGTCCTGCCAGTAGATGGCTTCGCCCAGCCACAGCGCGCTGCTGAGCACGCCCAGCACCGGAATCATCATCACGCTGATGGTCGACGCCACCGGCGGCAGCCCGCGCGCCAGCACGAACCAGGCGACGTGCGCGAAGCCGAAGATCACCACCGCGTTGTAGACGATGGCGCCCCAGGCCGCCGGCCCGGGCATGTGCCAGCCAGACCGCTCCGCCAGCGCCGAGAGCGCGCCCATCACGATGGCGGTGAGCGTGGTCATCCAGAAGGACAGCGTGAGCGTTGGCACGGGCAGCTGGGTGCGTCGCAGCAGCTGCGTGCCCAGCGCCCAGGTGGCCGCGGCCACCAGCGCCAGGGCCACGAAGCCCGGGCTACCGGCCAGGCCGGTGAACTCGTGCCACAGCAGGAAGGCCACGCCCAGCGCTGCCGCCGCCACACCCATCCAGGCCCGGGCCGACAGGCGGGTGTTGAAGAGCGCCGCCCCCAGGATGGCCGAGAACACCGGCATGGTGTAGCCCAGGATGGCCGCGCGTCCGCCCGACAGGTGGCGCAGCGCGATGATGATGCACACATGCCAGACGAACATGTTGGTGGCCGACAGCCACAGCAGCTCGGGCCAATGGCGACGCGGCACGCGGAAGGGCAGGCGCATCGCCAGCAGCACCACCGCCAGCACCGGCACCCCCAGCCACAGCGACATCGCGCGGAAGGCCAGCGGCGGCAGGTCGCTCACCCCCACCTTCATGATCGGCCAGTTGATGCCCCAGGCGATGGTCAGGGGAATGAGCAGCGCCCATTGACGGCGGGTGAGTGTCTCCATGGGCGGGCGATTGTGGACGTCCACCGCCCCGGACGCCGGAGACCGGGTCAGAGCCCCCGCACCGCGGCGGGCCGCCGCCGCGCCCCAAAGCGCCCACCGAACATCACCACGCCCAGGGCCGCCACCACGCAGGCGCTGCCCGCCCATTGCCAGGCCGTGACGTGCTCGCCCAGGGTCAGCATGCCGGCGGCGAGCCCGATCACGGGCACGCCCAGGCTGAAGGGCGCCACACGGTTGGCGGGATGGCGCTTGAGCAGGCCGGTCCACATGGCATAGGCCACGATGGTGGCGAACCAGCCCAGGTAGGCCACGCCCAGCCAGCCGCCCAGGCTGGCGTGGCGCCACTGGTCATGCGTGGCCGCAGGCTCGAAGAACAGCGCCATCGCGCCGAAGGGCAGGATGGGCACCAGCGACATCCACACGACGAACTGCAGCGGGTCGTAGCCCGGCTGCGCGGCCTGCGCCTTGCGGGCCACGATGTTGGAGGCCGCCCACATGCTGGCGGCGCCCAGGTTCAGCACCAGGCCCAGCACCGTGATGCCGGCGGTGGCGCTGCCGCCCGCGAAGTTGAGGCCGAAGCACAGCAGGCCCACGGCGGCCAGCGCCAGGCCCGCGCGCAGCGGGCCGGACAGCCGCTCGCCCAGCAGGGCCACGCCCAGCAGCGTGGTGAAGAAGACCTGCGTCTGCATCAGCACCGAGGCCAGAGCCGCCGTCATGCCCACCTGCAGCGCCACGAACAGCAGGCCGAACTGGCCCAGCTGCGCGAGGCCCGCCGGCACCAGCCAGCGCCAGGACAGGCGCGGCCGGGGCACGAAGAAGATCAGTGGCAACACCGCGAACACATAGCGGAAGAAGCCCAGCTGGAAGGGCGTGAAGTCGCGCAGCGAATACTTCATCGCGACGAAGTTGAGGCCCCAGATGACGACGACGCCCAGGGCGGCGAGCAGGTCCAGGCCGGCGAAGGTGTTGGCGGGGCGGGTCATGCGGCCTCCTTGATGGCGGCGGCGGCCTGCAGGCGCTGCGCCAGTTCGTGCACCGGGAGGCGGTCGCGCAGGCCGATGGCGACCAGTGTGTCGGCGACGTCGGACGATGCGGCGGGCGCCGCTCGCAGCGCGACGTGGCGGCCGGCGAACTGCAGCTCCACCAGACCCGCATGCGCATCGGTGCGCACCAGGCCCTTGAGGCGCAGCACGCCGGCCGGCATGGCCTTGAGCAGCGCACGCAGGGCCGGCGCGTGGAAGACCGGCGCGTCGCGCAGGGCCCAGGTCTCGAAGAGCTGTGCATGGTCCACGTCGCCGTGGTCATGACCGGGCGCATGGCCATGTTCGTGTCGGTGATCAGCGCCGCAGGCCGCGCAGTGCGCGTGGCCATCGTCGGCCCGCGCCAGTCGGGGTGCCTGCAGCAGCATGGCCGGCACGCGGGCCTGCACGGTCTCGAAGCGCGGCGTGGCGGGCCATTCGGTGTCGAGCCAGCCGCGCAGGTCGGCCAGCGTGGCCTCGTCCACGAGGTCGGTCTTGTTCAGCACCAGCAGGTCCGCCGCATCCAGCTGACGCCGGATGCTGTCGGTCAGCAGCGGGTCCGCCGCCTGTTCGCGCAGCACGGTGGCATCGGCCAGCACCAGCACGGCGTCCAGCGCCAGCGCCGGATCGGCCAGGCCCACCTGGGCGATGCGCCACGGGTCGGAGACGCCGCTGGCCTCGATCACGATGGCCTCGGGCGGCTGCGGCCGTTCGATCAGGCCGATGAGCGCGGTGGTCAGGTCGTCGCCGATGGCGCAGCAGACGCAGCCGTTGGTCAGCTCGATGGCGCCGGCCTCTTCGCTGGCGATGAGCGCGCGGTCGATGTTGATGGCGCCGAAGTCGTTGACCAGCACGGCGATGCGCCGGTCGCCCGACTGCGCGAGCAGGTGGTTGAGCAGCGTGGTCTTGCCGGCGCCGAGGAAGCCGCCGATGACGGTGAGCGGGATGCGCGGCCTCATGCCCGCGCCCCGAGGTGTCGCGTGACGACAGAAGCGCCGCGCCTCACGCGGCCGCCTCGGTCGGCACGCCGCCGATCACCGTGCCGGCCACGCGCAGGTCCTTGAGCGCCTCGGGCGCCACGGCCAGCGGGCTCTCGTCCAGCACGCAGAAGTCGGCCCACTTGCCGACCTCGATGGAGCCGATGCGGTCGTCCAGGCCGAGGGTGTAGGCCGCGCCCTGGGTGATGGCCCACAGCGCCTCGGGCACGCCGATGCGCTCGGCCTCGCCCAGCACCCGGCCACTGGACGTGAGCCGGTTGACGGCGCACCAGGCGGTGAACAGCGGCGCCAGCGGCGTGATGGGCGCGTCGGAATGGATGGCCAGCGGCACCGCATGCGCGAGCGCGGTGGCGCAGGCGTCCATGCGGAAGGCACGGTCGGGGCCCATGGTCTGCGACAGGTGCGCCTCGCCCCAGTAGTAGATGTGGTTGGCGAACAGGTTGGCGCACACGCCCAACGTGGCCATGCGGCGGAACTGCGCCGCATCGGCCATCTGGCAGTGCTGCAGCGTGTGGCGGTGGTCGGCCCGCGGGTGCGCGGCCAGCGCCTCTTCGATGCCGTCCAGCGCCAGCTCGGTGGCCTCGTCGCCGTTGGTGTGGATGTGCAGCTGGAAGCCCTGCGCATGGAAGTCGCGGATGGCGGCCTTGAGCTCCGCCGGCGGCAGGATCCAGATGCCGTTGGGCGCGCCGTTGTGGTAGCCCGGCCAGCGCACACGCGCGGTGAAGCCCTGGATGGAGCCGTCGGCCACGATCTTGACCAAGCCGTAGTGCAGCTTGGCGTTGCCTTCGGCTTGCGCCTGCCGCTCGCGGATGCGCGCGGCGCCCTGCGTGCGGTTGAGGCTGCCGTCCAGGCACAGGTAGGCCGGCACCAGCCGCACCGGAAAGCCGGGCTCGCCGGTGACCTGCATCATGGCCGCATGGTTGGGCTCGGCCAGGTCGTTGACCAGATCGGTGGCGGTGGTCACGCCGGCCAGCCGCGCCATCTGGCCGAACAGGCGAAGGCTCTCGGGCGACGAACCGGTGATGCGGAAGATGTTGCCCACCAGCCGCGTGATGGGGAACATGGCCGCGAACTCCTGCAGTTCGCCATTGGGCTCGCCGTCGGCGAAGCGGGCGATGCCCTCGATGTCGGTGTCGCGGTCGATGCCGGCCGCGGCCAGCGCGGCGCGGTTGACGTTCATCAGGTGCTGGCTGGCATGCAGGATGACCACGGGCCGCGTGGTGGAGACCTGGTCCAGGTGCTCCACCGTCATGCGCTCGGTGCCGAAGAAGAGCGGGTCGAAGCCCCAGGCCAGCAGCGGCGCCTTCGGGTCGGTGAGCGCAGCGTCGGCGGCGCGCAGGCGGGCGATCACCTCGTCGAAATTGCGGCAGCCCTCCCACACGCGGCCATCGGGCGAGGTACGTGCGTGGTAGCCGACGAAGCTGAACTTCCACAGCCCGCCGGCCATGAGGTGCGAGTGGCCTTCGACCAGGCCGGGCATCAGCACCTGGTCGGCATAGCGCGTGTCGAGCGTGAAGTCGCCGAAGGCCTGCATGCGCGCCAGGTCGCCCACGCCCAGGATGCGGCCCTCGCGCACGGCCACATGGGTGGCCTGCGGCTGGCGCGGGTTCATGGTGAGGATCTGGCGGGCCTGGAAGACGGTGATGGAGGACATGGGGATCGTGGTGTCGGATGAAGGACCAGGGCCGCTGTGCGGCAGCCAGGGCGTTGGAGCGTTCAGGCCGCGTCGGGCAGCGCCAGCGGCGGCACCGGCCGGCCCGCCTGCAGCGTGACCTTGTGGCAGGCCACCCAGTGGCCGGGCTGCACCTCGCGCAGCTGCTGCGGTTGGCCGCAGGCCGGCTCGGCCACCGGACAGCGGCCGGCGAAGCGGCAGCCTGGTGGCGGATCGAGCGGGCTGGGCGGATCGCCCACCAGCCGGATTCGCTGCGCCGCCCGCGCGCGGCCGCCGCGCACCGTGGGCACGGCCGACATCAGCGCCACGCTGTAGGGATGCAGCGGCTGGGCGAAGAAGGTGCGGCGCGGCGCGCGCTCCACGATCTGGCCCAGGTACATGACGGCGATCTCGTCGCAGATGTGCTCGACCACCGCCATGTCGTGCGAGATGAACAGGTAGGTCAGGCCCAGCTCGCGCTGCAGCCGCGCGAGCAGGTTGAGGATCTGCGCGCGGATGGCGATGTCCAGCGCCGACACGGGCTCGTCGCAGACCACCAGTTCGGGGTTGGTGGCCAGGGCGCGGGCGATGTTGATTCGCTGGCGCTGACCGCCCGAGAACTGGTGCGGGAACAGGTGCTGCTGCTCGGGCCGCAGGCCGACGGCGTGGAAGAGCTCGTCCACGCGGGCCGCGCGCTCGGCGGGCGTGCCGATCTTCATCAGGTCCAGCGGCGCGCGCACCGCCTCGCCCACGCGCTGGCGCGGGTTGAGCGAGGAGTACGGGTCCTGGAAGACCATCTGCAGCCGGCTGCGCGCGCGGCGCAGGTTCTCGCCGTTGACCAGGCTCAGCTCGGTGGTGCCCAGGCGGATGCCGCCCTCGGTGATGGGCGCGAGCCGCATCACGGCCAGGGCGGTGGTGGTCTTGCCCGAGCCGGATTCGCCCACCACGGCCAGCGTGGTGCCGCGGCGCAGCTCGAAGCTCACGCCGTCCACCGCGCGCACCACGCGGCCACCGGCGCTGGGAAAGTGCACCTTGAGGTCGGTGACGGACAGCAGCACCGGCGGCGGGGGCGTGACGGGAGCGGGCATGTTGGGGAAGGGAATGAGTTGGCTCATGGCGGCACCGGGGGTTCAGGCACGCGCCGCTTCGGCCGCAGACGCTGCAGTGACGGGCGACGCAGCACCCGCCGCCTCGGCCAGCAGCCAGCAGGCGGCGCCGTGGCCGGGCGCACCCTCGGCCGCGAACATGGGCGGCACCTCGGCGGCGCAGCGCGCATGGGCATGCGGGCAGCGCTCGCGGAAGGCGCAGCCCTGGCCCAGCTCCCACAGCGAGGGCACCACGCCGGGAATCTCGGCCAACTCGGTACGCCCCTCGGCCTGGCTGCTGCCCAGCTCGGGCAGGCAGGCGATCAGGCCCTGCGTGTAGGGATGCTGCGGCGCGCCCAGCACGTCGTCCGCCTGGCCCTGCTCGATCACGCGACCGGCGTACATCACCATCACGCGGTCGGCCATCTCGGCCACGGCGCCCATGTCGTGGGTGATGAGCACGATGGCCGTGCCGCGCTCGCGCTGCAACTCGCGCAGCAGGTCGAAGATCTGGGCCTGCACCGTCACGTCCAGCGCCGTGGTGGGCTCGTCGGCGATCAGGATGTCGGGCCGGCAGGCCAGGGCCATGGCGATCATCACGCGCTGGCGCATGCCGCCGGAGAGCTGGTGCGGGTACTCGTCCACGCGTCGCTCGGGTGCGGGAATGCCCACTTGGCGCAGCATCTCGATGGCGCGGGCATGGGCGGCCTTGCGGTCGAGTTGCGCATGCAGGCGCAGCGACTCGGCGATCTGCTCGCCCACGGTGTAGACCGGGTTGAGCGAAGTCATGGGCTCCTGGAAGATCATCGAGATGCGGTTGCCCCGCACCGCGCGCATCCGTTCGGGCGTGGCGCTCACCAGGTCCTCGCCCTGGAAGCGCACCGCCCCGCCGGCTACGCGGCCCGGCGGCTGCGGCACCAGGCCCAGGATGGCCAGCGCGGTCATGCTCTTGCCGCAGCCCGATTCGCCGACCACGCACAGCGTCTCGCCCGCGTGCACCTCGAAGCTCACACCGTTGAGCACCATCGCCTTGCCGCGGCGGGTGGCGAACTCGGCACGCAGGTCGTCGACCTGGAGAAGGGCTTCGGTCATGTCAGCGTTCTCTGAGCTTGGGGTTGAGGGCATCGTTGAGCCCATCGCCGATCAGGCTCACGGCCAGCACGGTGAGGAAGATCGCCACGCCGGGGATCGCCACCGCCCACCAGGCCGAGAGCACGTACTGCCGGCTGCTGCCGATCATCATTCCCCAGCTCATCAGGTTCGGATCGCCCAGGCCCAGGAAGGACAGGCCGGCCTCGAACAGGATGGCCGCACCCACCGCCAGCGTGGCCGAGACCACCAGCGGCGCGATGGTGTTGGGCAGGATCACCTTCCAGATCAGCCGCGCATTGCCCGCGCCGATGGCGCGCTCGGCCCGCACGAACTCCAGGTCGCGCACCTTCATGAACTCGGCCCGCGTCAGCCGCGCGGTACCCGGCCAGCTCACCAGGCCGATGGACAGCACCACCGTCACCAGGCTGGGCGAGAACAGCGTGACCACCACCATGGCGAAGAGCAGCGCCGGCAGCACCTGGAAGAACTCGGTCACGCGCATCAGCAGCGCATCGACCCGGCCACCGTAGAAGCCGGCCAGCGCGCCCAGCGTGACGCCGATGGTGACCGACAGCAGTGCCGCCACCGCCCCTACCAGCAACGTGGCGCGCCCGCCATAGAGCAGCGCGATGCCGACATCGCGGCCCAGCTGGTCGGTGCCCAGCCACACGTCCTCGGTGCCCGGCGGGCTGAGCGGCGCGCCGCGGATCTCGAAGGGGTCGGCCTGCACCAGCCACGGCCCGACGACCGCGATCAACACGATGAGCGACAGCAGCACCAGCCCGGCCACCGCGGCCGGATTGCGCATGAACATGGCCAGCGCCTCGCGCGCGGGCGAAGGCGCGGCCGGCAGCGGCATGGCGGCCGGGGTGGGCTCGCCAGGGGAAATGGGAAGGGCGGACATGGCTTACTTGCTCTTGATGCGGGGGTCGATGAGGCGGTAGCAGAGGTCCGTCAGCAGGTTCATCACCAGCACCACCACGGCCGACAGCAGCAGCACGCCCAGGATGGTCGGGTAGTCCCGCCGCAGCACCGACTCGTAGGCCAGGCGACCGAGGCCGGGCCAGTTGAAGACCGTCTCGACCAGGATGGCGCCCGCCAGCACGTTGCCGAACTGCAGGCCCAGCACCGTCACCACCGGCAGCACGGCGTTGCGCAGCGCGTGCTTGTAGAGCACCACGCCCTCGGCCAGGCCCTTGGCGCGTGCGGTGCGGATGAAGTCGGCGCCCAGCACCTCCAGCATGCTGGCGCGCGCCAGCCGGCTGTACTGCGCCAGGTACACCATCGACAGCGTGAACATCGGCAGCACCAGGTGCCACAGCACGTCGATCACGCCGGCCAGGCCGCGGCCGTCGCTGTCCACCGAACGCATGTCCGACACGGGCAGGATCGGCCACACCGAAGCGAACAGGATCATCAGCATCATCCCGCTCCAGAACACCGGCGCCGCGAAGCCCACCAGCGAGAACACCGTGATCGCCTGCGACAGCCAGCCGTTGGGCTTGCGCGCGGCCAGCACGCCCAGCGCAGTGCCGATGAGGAAGGCGCAGACCACCGAGCTCAGCACCAGCAGCAGCGTGGCCGGGATGCGCTCGGCAATCAGATCGACCACCGGCAGGTTGAAGATGTAGGACTGGCCCAGGTCCAGCCGCGCCACCCGCGCCAGGTAGATGCCCAGCTGCACCGGCAGCGGGCGGTCAAGACCGTAGCTCTGGCGCAGCTCAGCCTTCAGCTCCTCGGACATGCCACCGCTCATGCCGGCGATGGTCTCCACCGGATCGCCGGGCGCGGCATGCACCAGCGCGAAGTTGAGCACCACCACGGCGAGCACCAGGCCCAGGGCCTGGAGCAGCCGCGAGGCCAGGGGCTTGAGCAGCTTCATGTGAAAAGTTCTTTCATGGATGGAAGCAAGCCTTGCTCGCCAGATCGCCACCTACAGGGCAAGGAGGCGGGAACCACCGCGGAACCGGCTTTGCCGGGCCGCTGGTGGTGCCCCCTTGAGGGGGGATTCGGCTACACGAAGTGAGCAAGAAACGGGGGTGTTATTTCAAGTACACGTCGTCCATGGGCGACGCAGGGCCCCAGATGGTGGTCGGCAGGTTGCCCACGCGCTTGCTGGCCACCGTGTGGTAGGGCGCCAGGTTGATGTAGACGATGGGCACCTCGTCCGTCACGATCTTCTGGAAGGTGGCGTAGTAGGCCTTGCGCTTGACCGGGTCCATGATGCCGCCGGCCGCATTCAACAGCTCGTCCACCTTGGGGTTGGCATAGTCCTGCGTGTTGGTCCAGACGATGGGCTTGATGTTGGTCGACAGGTAGGTGCGGTGCACGCCGATGACCGGGTCGCCCCAGTTGAAGACCGTGTCCATGGTCATGTCGAAGTCACGGCTGGCGATGCGCTTGGCCCAGGCCGGGAAGTCGGCCGAGGCGCGCACCTCCACGCCGATGCCCACCTTCTTGAGCTGCGAGCGCAGGTACTCGGCCACGTTCTTCTGCTGCTCGTCGTTGCCGGGGATGTAGTCGATGGTGAGCTTGAAGCGCTCGCCACCCGCGCCGGGCTTGAGGCCGGCGGCGTCCAGCAGCTCGGCCGACTTCTTCAGGTCCAGCGGGTACTTCACCAGGTCGGGCACGGCAAAGGGGCTGCTGGGCACGATGGGACCGTCGTCCACGGTGGCGAAGCCGCCCATCAGCGCCTTGGTGATGAAGTTCTTGTCGATGGCATAGGCGATGGCCTTGCGCACGTTGACGTCGTTCAGCGGCTTCTTCGCGGTGTTGAAGGCCAGCCAGTTGATGGGGCCGATGCCCTCGAAGCCCTTGTCGGTCATCACCAGGTTTGGGTTGGCCTTCAGGCGCTTGAGGTCCACGGCGCCGGCGGCGTAGGGCAGCATCTGCAGGTCGCCGCGCTCCAGGCCCAGCACCAGGCTCTGCGTGTCGGGCACGATGTTCAGGATGATCTTGTCGAGGTAGGGCTTGCCGGGCAGGAAGAACTTGTCGAACTTCTCCATCACCACGCGCTGGCCGGCCTTGAACTCCACCAGCTTGAAGGGCCCGGAGCCCACCAGGTTCTGGCTGTTGCGCGGGTTGTTCTTGAGGTCGGTGCCGTCGC
Source organism: Pseudacidovorax intermedius (assembly GCF_003350475.1). Lineage (GTDB taxonomy): Bacteria > Pseudomonadota > Gammaproteobacteria > Burkholderiales > Burkholderiaceae_C > Xenophilus > Xenophilus intermedius. Next base: position 1,059,981 of record NZ_QQAV01000001.1, on the reverse strand, counting down.
CGTAGATGTGCTTGGGCATGATCGGGCACAGGGCCGGCGACATGGCCAGCACGATCGCAGGGTGCGGCGTGCTCATGCGGATGATGGCGGTGGTGGGGTTGGGCGTCTCCACCTTCTCCACCGGCGCGAGCATGGTCGAGAAGGGGTGGTTGGCCTTGATCGCCATGATGGAGAAGGCCACGTCCTCCGACGTGATGGGCTTGCCGTCGTGGAAGACGGCGTCCTTGCGCAGGTTGAGCGTGAGCGACTTGCCGTCCTCGGCCAGCTTCCAGCTTTCGGCCAGGTAGGGCTGCGGGTTCCACTTGTCGTCGAAGCGCAGCGGACTGGCGAAGAGCTGGGTCGACGGCACGGCCGTGGCGATGCCCGACTGCACGGCGCCGTTGAGGTGGCGCGGCGCCTGCGTGGTGCCGATCACCAGCGTGCCGCCCTTCTTGATCTCCTGGGCCTGGGCAGCGGTGCCGAGCAGGCTGCTGCCGGCCAGCACGGCGGCCGCCGCGAGCGACAGGGCACGGCGGGTGAGGAACGGGGTGGTCATGGAATGCACTCCTGGATCGAATGGAAAGAAAGGGGACGCCGCGGCTCAGAGCACTTCGTCGCGCAGCCAGTACCAGCGGTAGAGCAAGCTTTGGCCCAGGCGGCGGAAGGGCGCGGCCCATTCGCCCTGCGCCGGAAAGGGCAGCGCGCCCTGGTAGATGGGCAGGCCGAAGGCGGCATCGGCCTGGCCGGCGATGCGCTGCGCCATGCGGCGGCCCGCGTGGGCAGAGAACGAAACGCCGTTGCCGCCATAGCCCAGCGCATAGAAGACCTGCTGCGCGGCATCGGGCTGCACGATGCGGGGCATCATGTCGTGGCTCACGTCCACCCAGCCCCACCAGGAGTGGGCAATTTCGATGTCCTTGAGCGCCGGGAACTTGCGCGCCAGCCCTTCGGTGAGCAGGCGGTAGTGCGCCTCGCGGTGCGCGTCCGCGCCGGTGATGGCGCTGCGGCTGCCGATCTGCACGCGGTTGTCGGGCAGCAGGCGGTAATAGAAGCGCAACGTACGCGTGTCGGTGATGGCGATGCGCGTCTTGAAGCCCGTGGCCTCCAGCTCGGCCGGCGTGAGCGGGCGCGTGACGATGGAGTTGGACAGCACCGGGAAGTAGCGGTTCTTCAGCCCCGGGTACAGGCCCGGCGCCGTGTACGCCCCGGTGGCGATGCCCACGGCGCGCGCGCGCACCGTGCCGCCGGGCGTACGCAGATGGTGCACGCCGTTCTTCGTCTCCCAGCCGATGACCGGGCTGGCCGGGTGAACGCGGGCGCCCAGTTCGCGCGCCATCTTCAGGTAGCCGTGGGCCAGCTTGAGCGGATGCACCGAGATGCCTTCGGACTCGTACTGCGCGCCCTTGGCGTCCTGGTCGCCGCACCAGTCGCGGCGCACTTCCTCGGCCGACAGCATGCGGGCGTCGTAGCCGAAGTGCTGGCGCATGACCTCGGTCTCGCGGCGCAGGAAGTCCATCTTCTTGTCGCGGTGCGCCACGAACAGGTGGCCGCCCGGCTGCGCGTCGCAGTCGATCTGCGCCACCAGGTCGGCGAAGGTCTGGAAGCCGAAGCGGATCTCGGCATCGAGCTTCTTCGCCACGTCCAGGCCCCAGCGCTCGATCCATTGCGAGCGGTAGAGCCGGCCGCTGGCGTTCTGACCCTGGCCGCCGTTGCGGCTGGTGCAGCCCCAGGCGACGCGGTTGGCTTCGAGCACCGTGGCCTTGATGCCATGCTCTTTCGCGAGAAACAGGGCCGCGGCCAGGCCGGTGAAGCCCGAGCCGATGATGACCACATCGGCATCCACATCGGCGGTGATGGGGCCGTCGTCGTCCGGCGGCGTGCCGGCGGTGGCGGCCCAGTAGGTGGGCGCGTAGTCGCGGTTGTGGCCGGGGCCGGGCGAGACCAGCGGGTCGTAGGCCGGGTCGTAGGGCGCGAAGACTTCGCGCGGGGTGGTGATGGCCATGGTGCGGTGCTCCGACTTGGCTCAGGCCTTGGGCAGCGCGGGGCGCATCTTGCGGAAGGCGTTCTTCACCAGGATCTTTCCGTCCTTGAAGGTGAACACGTCCACGCCATCGGCCTCGACGCGCGAGCCGTCGGCGGCGGTGCCGGTGAACGTCCATTCCGAGACGCCGCGCTCGCCGGCCACGAAATGCCGGCCGTTGCGCCACTGCGCATCGGGGAAGTTCTTCCACGCCGCCTCGAAGGCCGCGGCCACGGCCTCGGGACCGCTGTGGCGTGCGCCGCAGACCTCGGGACCGGCGGCGGTCTCGAACACGCAGTCGGCATGCATGAAGCCCATCAGCGCGGGCAGGTCGTGGCAGTTCCAGGCGTCGGAGAAGGCGGCGAGCATCTCCACGGTGACGGGCGAAGAAGGAGCAGAAGTCATGGCAGGGGCAGCAGGCAAGGCGTGGCGCGAAAGATGCAGGCCAGTCTAGGAAGCGACCGCGCAGCGCCATAGAGCCAGAGCCGGCCCATCGGCCAAGCCACGGGGCGCCAGCGACGCACCAACAGCGTGATCGCGCCCCGCTTGTGTGCATGCGCACGCATTTCCTCGACCCATCCGCCATGCCCGCCACCGACGATCCGAACCGCCCCTTGTGGGCCCGCCTCTTCCGCCTGCCGGAGCAGCCCGGCCTGCCGATCCAGGTGCGGCTGCGCGCGGTGATCGTGCAGGCCATCCTCGATGGCCGGCTGGGCGCGGGCACGCCGCTGCCCTCCTCGCGCGACTTGGCACAGGCCCTTTCCCTCAGCCGCAACACGGTCACGGCGGCCTACGAGCAACTGGTGGAAGAAGGCTTTCTGGAGGCCCGCCCGCGGCGCGGCGTGTTCGTGGCGGCCGATGCCTCGCCGCTGCAGGCGGCGCCGGCCGAGGCCAATCCCTTCGCGCCCGAGGCCACGGCCGGAAACACGCCGCGCCCGCCCGACTGGCGCGCCCGCGTGCTGCGCTCGCAGCGCGACCGGCCCACGCTGGCCAAGCCCGAGCGCTGGCACGACTACCCCTACCAGTTCGTCTACGGCACCTACGACCCGGAGCTCTTTCCCACCGACGACTTCCGCGAATGCTGCCTGCGCAGCCTGGCGCGGGTACAGCTGCCGCACTGGACACCCGACTTCGAGCAGGTGGACGTGGACGACCTGGTCACGCAGATCCGCCAGCGGCTGCTGCCCAAGCGCGGCGTGTATGCGCTGGCCGACGAGATCCTGATCACCGTGGGCTCGCAGCATGCCTTCTACCTGCTGGCCGAGGCCCTGTTCGATGCCCGCACCCGCGTCGGCTTCGAGGAGCCGGGCCATCCGCATGCGCGCAATTCCTTCCGCGTGCGCGACCCGCGCTTCGTCAACATCGCGGTGGACGACGACGGCCTGGTGGTGGACGCCATGCCGCAGGTGGACTACGTCTTCGTCACGCCCAGCCACCAGAGCCCGACCACGCGCACGCTGAGCCTGGAGCGGCGCCAGTGGCTGCTGCGCAAGGCCGAGCTGCAGGACTTCGTCATCGTCGAGGACGACTACGAGGCCGAGAACCTGTACGCCGGCATGCCCATGCCCGCGCTCAAGAGCCTGGACACGGGCGGGCGGGTGATCTACATCGGCTCGCTCTCCAAGAGCCTGTCGCCGGCCTTGCGGCTGGGCTACATCGTGGCCTCGCGCGAGCTGATCGCCGAGCTGCGGGTGCTGCGCCATGCCATGGTGCGCCACCCCAGCGCCTTCCTGCAGCACGCCTATGCGCTCTTTCTCTCGCTGGGGCACCACGAGTCGCATGCGCGGCGGGTCAACCAGATCATGCAGGAGCGCCTGGCGCGGGTGGCGCAGGCGCTGCGGCAGTACCTGCCGGACTTCCGCTTCACGCCGCCGCAGGGCGGCGCTTCGGTGTGGGTGGAGGGGCCCGACTGGCTGGATTCCGCCGAGCTGGCCGACGTGGCCCGCGGCCATGGCGTGCTGATCGAGGCGGGGCGCGTGTTCTACGACCAGCCGCCCTATCCGTGCCCGCAGTTCCGGCTGCGGCTGTCGTCCATCTCGGGGGCGCAGATCGAGGCCGGCGTGCGGGCGCTGGCGCTGGCGGTGCACGAGCTGGCCGCCGCGCGGGGGGTACGGCGGGCGGCGCCGGTGCATTGACCGTCGGGAACGGCGCCGCCCCCTCGCAGAGCGTGCGCATGCACGCATCGTCATGCGCTCCGCCCAAGACTCCGAAGACAGTGACACCCCTATTGGGCGTGGCCAAGTCAGGCCATGCGACGCGTCATGCATCCCGCCTTGCCCGGCGAGCCGGGGCATGCCTTATGGCGCCGCGACGTCACAGGGGCATCCGGGCTGTACGCCGTCGAGTTGGAGCCCGTCGCGCAACAATCGCCCTCCCCTTTCTTGTCAGCGCTGCAGCTCTTCGGCCTCGCCCTGTCACCCCACACGAAATCCATAGGAGTACTGCTTTGCCTCATTGGGCCATTGGCATCGACATCGGCGGCACCTTCACCGACCTGGTCGCACTGAACCACGCGAGCGGGGAACAGCGCAGCCTGAAGGTCCTGACGACCTACGCGGACCCCACGCTGGCAGTGGCCGAGGGCATCGGCCAACTGCTGCAGCGCAACGGCATTGCCGCCGCGGACGTGCGGCAGGTGGTGCACGCCACCACGCTGTTCACCAACGCGCTGATCGAGCGGCGCGGGGCCTGCACGGGCATGCTCGCGACCCGCGGCTTCGGCGACATCATCGAGATGGGCAACGAGCGCAAGTACGACCTGTACGACCTGCAGATCGACCGCGCGCCGCCGCTGGCGCCCCGCCATCTGCGGGCCGAGGTGGCGGGGCGGATGGATGCGCAGGGGCAGGAGATCGAGGCCCTGGCCATCGAGCCGGCGCTGGCCGAGGTGGGCCGCCTGGTGGACGCGGGTGTGGAGTCGCTGGCCATCTGCCTGCTGCATGCCTATCGCTCGGATCGGCACGAGCGCCAGCTCGCGCAGGCCATCGCGCAGGCCTTTCCCCAGCTCACGCTGACGCTGTCCAGCGCGACGGCGCCGGTGATCCGCGAATACGAGCGCATGAGCACGACGCTGGCCTGCGCCTACATCAAGCCCATGGCCCGGCGCTATCTGGACGTCCTCGCGCAGCAGCTGGGCCGCATCGGTCTGCCCGAAGACGTTCTGATGATGCTGTCCAACGGCGGCCTGGCACGCATCGACTATGCGCGCGAGCACCCCATCGCCCTGCTCGAGTCGGGGCCTGCGGCGGGGGCCATCTCGGCCACGTACCACAGCCTGCGCGAGCAGATGGCCAACCTGCTGGCCTTCGACATGGGCGGAACGACCGCCAAACTCTGCCTGGTCAACGAGGGTACGCCGTCGATCGCCTTCGGCTTCGAGGCGGCCCGGCGCAAGCGCTTCGCCGAGGGCAGCGGCATGCCGATCAACATCACCACGGTGGACCTGATCGAGATCGGGGCCGGCGGCGGCAGCATCGCGCAGCGCGACCCGCTGGGCCTGCTCAAGGTGGGGCCCCGGAGCGCCGGCTCCGAGCCGGGACCGGTGTGCTACGGACGCGGCGGCCTGGAACCCACGGTGACGGACGCCAACCTGCTGCTGGGCTACCTGAATGCCGACTTCTTCGCCGGCGGATCGATCGCCATCGATGCCGCGCCGGCCCGCGCAGCCTTCTCGGCGCTGGGGCAGGCGCTGGGCCACGAGGCCACGGCGGCAGCCTGGGGCGTGCACAACATCGTGGCCGAGAACATGGCCGCGGCCGCGCGCGTCCATGTGGCGGAGAAGGGCCAGGACCCACGCCGGTACATCCTGGTGGCCACCGGCGGCGGCGGGCCGCTGCACGCCTACTACGTGGCCCGCAAGATCGGCATCTCGACCATCGTCTGCCCGCCGGAAGCCGGCGTCGCCTCGGCATTCGGCCTGCTGGTGTCGGCAGCCAGGGCCGACCGGTCCCGCACGGTGAGCTTCAAGCCCGTCAGCGACGACCTGCGGCAGCTGGAGCAGGCCTTCGCCGAACTCGAGACCGAGGTCGCGCAGCCCCTGGCTGCGCTGGAGGTGGGTTTCGGCCCGCGGCATCTGCAGCGCCGGGCCGATGGGCGCTTCGTCGGGCAGGGCTTCAATCTGACCGTTGCGCTGCCCGATGGCCCCTACGCCTTCGACGACGCGCAGGGCGAGCAGCGCTGGCGCGACGACCTGGATCAGGCCTTCCGGGCCGAGTACCGGCAGAAGTTCGGCCGGGTACCGCCGGACGTGCCGGTGGAACTGGTCAACCTGCGCGTGGCCGGCAGCGCGCCGCCACGGCAGCGCTTCGAGCCCAGGCCGCTGCCGCCCGGCGAGCCCGCGCGGCCCAGGGCCACCCGGCCCGTCTATTTCCAGGAGCGCCAGGGCTTCGTGGACACGCCCGTGTACGCCCGGGAAGACCTGCGCCCGGGCCAGCGCATCGCCGGGCCGGTGCTGGTGGAAGAGGCCGGCACCACCACGGTGGTGGGCCCCCTGGGCACCCTCAGCGTGAGCCCCAACGCCAATCTCGTGATCGACATTCAGGAGCGCCAGGCATGACGACGCAGACTCCCTCTACGGCCGCGCAGGACGTGGACCCCATCTTCCTGGAGATCTTCTGGACGCGGCTGCGCTCGGCGGTCAGCGAGGCGGCCAAGCTCATCGTGCGCACCTCGTTCTCGACCCTCTCGTCGGAGGCCAACGACTTCGCCGTCGTCATGACCGACTCGCAGGGCCGCACGATCGCGGAGAACGCGGGCGCCATTCCCTCCTTCATCGGCACGCTGGGCAACACGGTGCGGGCGATGCTCGAAGCGATCGGTGCTGCCAACATGCGCCCGGACGACATCTACATCACCAACAACCCCTGGATCGGGACGGGCCACCTCAACGACGTGTGCCTGGTCAAGCCGCTGTTCCATGCGCAGCGCCTGATCGGCTTCGCGGCCACGGCGGGGCATGTGCCCGACATCGGCGGGAAGATCCGCTCGGTGGACGCGCGCGAGCTGTTCGAGGAAGGCTTCCACATTCCGCCGATGCACTTCCTGCGCCAGGGCGAGCCCGACGCCACGCTGCTGGGCCTGCTGCGCAGCAACGTCCGCACGCCGGAGCAGACCGTGGGCGACATCTGGTGTCATGCCGGGGCGACGGAGCTGATTGCCCAGCGCGTGGGCGATCTGCTGGCCGAGTATGGGCTGGCCGAAGTGGACAGCCTGGCCGCCGCGCTCTTCGAGCGCAGCGAGCAGGCGATGCGCCAGGCCATCCGCCAGCTGCCGGCCGGCGAATACGCCTACCGCATGGAGACGGATGGCTTCGACCAGCGCTTCGAGTTCCAGGTCAAGGTCGTGGTGGGCGATGGCGAGATCGTCTGCGACTACGCGGGCACCTCCGGCGAACAGCCCCGGGCCGTCAACTGCGTGCTGCCCTACACCCATGCGATGACGGCCTATGCCATCAAGTGCATGCTCGTGCCGGACCTGCCGAACAACCACGGGCTGCTGCTGCCCATCACTACGCTCGCACCGCAGCGGTCGCTGCTCAACCCGGTGTCGCCGGCGCCCGTCGGCGGCCGCTCGTGCACCGGCCACTACGTGCCCATGCTGGTCTTCGGGGCGCTGGCGGACATCCTGCCCGGGCGGGTCATGGCGGGCGTGGGCTCGCCGGTGTGGATCACCAACCTGAGCGGGCGCCGCGCCAATGGCAAGCCCTTCGCCACCGTGCTGTTCTTTAACGGCGGCATGGGCGGCACGCAGGGCAAGGACGGCGCGTCGGTCATGTCCTGGCCCAGCAACATCTCGCCCACGCCGATCGAGGTGGCCGAGCGGGACTCGCCGCTGCACTTCAGGCGCAAGACCTTCGTGGCCGGCTCGGGCGGTGCCGGACAGCACCGGGGCGGCCTGGGCGAGGAGATCAGCTTCGTCAACCAGAACCCGACGCCGCTGACCGCGGTGTTCCTCACTGAGCGCATCCACGTGCCCGCGCCCGGACTGCATGGCGGCGCAAGCGGGCAGCTGGGGGCGGTGCTGATCAACGGACAACCCGTCGATTCGCGCGTCCCCCAGGTACTCCAGCCTGGCGACGAGGTCACCTTGCGCACGCCCGGCGGCGGCGGCTACGGGCCCGCGGCCGAACGATTGCCGCAGGCCATCGAGAGCGACCGGCGCCTGGGCTATCTGTAGGTGGGCAGCGGCCCGGACTGCTGCGCCGGGCACCCCGCTTGCATCCGCAAGTTCACGCATTCCGCTATCCCATAGGACTCACCGCCATGCCTTCCAGAAGACATTTCCATGCTGCATTGCTCGCCGCCGCGCTCGCGGGGGCAAGCATCGGCAGCAGCCGGGCCGATACCGCCTATCCCAGCCGGCCCATCACGCTGGTCGTCGGCTTCTCCGCCGGCAGCAGCATCGACATGGTGGCCCGCGCCGTCGCCCAGCGGCTGGGCGAGAAGCTCGGGCAGGCCGTGGTGGTCGAGAACCGCGCGGGCGCGGGGGGCAACGTGGCCGCGCAGCAGGTGGCCCAGGCCGCGCCGGACGGCTACCGCCTGCTGGTGGTGGCCAACAGCATCGCCATCGGCCCGGCGATCTACGACGACCTCAAGTTCGACGTCAAGAAGGACCTGCGGGGCATCGCCTACATCGGCGCCGGGCCGGTGATCCTGAAGGTCAGTGCCGGCAAGGGCATCGATTCGCTGCCGGCCCTCGTGCGCGAAGCCAAGGCGCATCCGGGCAAGCTCAATTTCGGCTCGTCCGGCGTCGGCGGCACGCCGCACATGGCCGCCGAACTGTTCGATCAGGTCGCCGGCATCCGGATGACCCACATTCCCTACAAGGGCGGCTCGGACGCGCTGACGGCGCTCATGGCGGGTGAGATCAACGTGCTCATCAATCCGCTGCTGGGCGACGTCAGCTCGGACAAGGTCAAGTCGCTGGCCGTCAGCGGCAGCGCCCGCTCGCCCCAGGCGCCCGATGTGCCCACCTTCGCCGAGCTGGGCTACCCGAGCTACGACATGAACGTGTACTACGGCCTGATGGGGCCGTCCGGCCTGCCCGACGACATCGTCGCCAAGCTGAACAAGGCGGTGAACGAAGTCCTGGCTATGCCCGCGCTGGTGGATGCGCTGACCACGCGCAGCGGCATCGCACTGCGGCCAGGCAGCGCCGCCGAGTTCCAGGCCTTCATCGCGCGGGACGTGGAACGCTGGCAGACGGTGGTGCGCAACGACAAGCGCATCCTGGCGCGCTGACAGGCAGCTCCGGCGGGAGTGCGCCTTGCGCGCCCGGCGCATGAGCTTGCGCGCTTTTCTTCGTTGCCGGGCGTTGCGCCCGCTTCCCAGAATAGCCGGCTCTGCGCCGAAGCAGTGCAGTGCACACCGCACAGGCACCAGCCGGGTGCCCGCGCGGGCGGTCTGGCTCTTTCGGTCGCCGGCCTCTGGCACTTGGGCGGCACGGCGTGGGGCGCGACAGTTCGTTCCCACACCCATCCTGCCGGAGGACCTCCATGACCACCACCCCGATCCGCTTCACCCGCCGCACCCTGGCGCTGCTCGCCCTGTCGACCCTGGCTGCCGGTGCACAGGCCCAGGCCGCCAAGGAAGTCACCATCGCCCACCAGGACATGGTGGTGCCCTGGCGCTATGCGCAGGTCACGGGCGAGATCGAGAAGGCCACCGGCTACAAGATCAACTTCCGCAAGTTCGCGGGCGGCGGCGACGTGATCCGCGCCATGGCCTCGGGCCAGGTGCAGATCGGCGAGGCGGGCTCGGCGCCCGTGGCCTCGGCCCTGTCGCAGGGCCTGCCGGTGGAGCTGGTGTGGATCCTCGACGACATCGCCGATGCCGAGGCCCTGGTGGCGCGCAACGGCTCGGGCGTGAACAGCGTGGCCGACCTCAAGGGCAAGAAGATCGGCGTGCCCTTCACCTCCACGACGCACTTCCACACGCTGGTGGCGCTGGAGGCGGGCAAGGTCGATCCGTCGCAGGTCAAGATCCTGAACATGCGCCCGCCCGAGATCGCCGCGGCCTGGGAGCGCGGCGACATCGACGCCACCTTCGTGTGGGACCCGGTGCTCTCCAAGGTCAAGGCCAGCGGCAAGCAGATCACCAGCAGCGGCCAGATCTCCAAGCAGACGGGCAAGGCCACCTTCGACGGCATCATCGCCAACAAGCCCTGGGCCGCGGCCAATGCCGACTTCATGGTCAAGTTCCTGTCGGCCATCGCCAAGGCCGATGCGGCCTATGCCGCCAACAAGGCGCAGTGGGTGGCTGGCTCGCCGCAGGTGAAGGCCGTGGCCCAGGTCACCGGCGCCACCGAGGCCGACGTGCCCGCTGCCATGGCCCTGTACCGCTTCGTGCCGCCGGCCGAGCAGGCCTCGGCCACCTGGCTGGGCGGCGGCACCAAGGGCGGCGCGGCCCAGTCGCTGGCGGCCACGGCGGCCTTCCTGAAGGCGCAGGGCACCATCGGCAATGTGCTGCCCGACTACAGCACGGGCGTGAACGCCAGCTACGCCGCCAAGGCGCAGCCCTGAGCGCCGCGCCGCATCGGAGACCCGCACCATGGACGGATTGCGCATCGAGAACGTGGGCGTGACCTACGCCGGCCGCGGCGGCGCCGAGGTCACGGCCCTGTCGCAGGTGGACCTGGGCTTCGCCCGCGGCGAATTCGTGGTCGCTGTCGGCGCATCGGGCTGCGGCAAGACCACGCTGCTGTCATGCATCGCCGGCTTCATGGCGCCCAGCGAGGGCCACATCTTCGTCAACGGCCGCCATGTGGAAGGGCCAGGCGCCGACCGGGGCGTGGTCTTCCAGAAGCATGCGCTGATGCCCTGGCTCAACGTGATCGACAACGTGGCGCTGGGCCTGCGCCTGCGCGGCCTGGGCCGCGCCGAGCGGCACGAGGCGGCCATGAAGCAGATCCGCGCCGTGGGGCTGGAGCGCTATGCCACGCATCCCGTCTACCAGCTCTCGGGCGGGCAGCAGCAGCGCGTGGGCATCGCCCGGGCCCTGGCCGCCAACCCGGCCATGCTGCTGATGGACGAGCCCTTCGGCGCGCTCGATTCGCTGACGCGCGAGCAGGTGCAGGAGCTGGTGCTGCAGATCTGGGCGCGCGAGGGCAAGCTGTGCTTCTTCATCACGCACGACGTGGAGGAGGCGCTGTTCCTGGCCACCGAGCTGATCGTGATGACGCCCTCGCCCGGCCGCGTCTCGCGCCGCTACCAGCTGGACTTCGGCCGCCAGTACATCGCCGGCGGCAGCGCACGTGCCATCAAGTCGCAACCGGAATTCATCCGCCTGCGCGAAGAGGTGATCGACGCGATCCATGCGGGCGCGACGGTGCATTGAGTGACGGTCTTCATCTTTCCAGGAACACACGATGACCTCCACCGCTTCACCGCTGAACACGACCGACACGGCGGCACTGACGCTGCCTGCCGCCAAGACCGCGCCGGACGCCACCACGCGCCCTGCCCCGACCGCGGCGCGCCGCCGCACCACCCAGGGCCACCGCCGCCCCGGCGAGGGCCCGACCACCGCCATCAGCGTCGCCACCGTGCTGGTGCTCTTCCTGCTGTGGTGGACCGCTGCCGCGCTAGCCTGGCTGCCGCCGCTGGTGCTGCCCTCCCCGGCTTCGGTGTGGGACGCCTTCGTCGCCGCGGCCCAGGGCAAGGGCCAGGGCGGCAAGCCGCTGCTGGAGCACTTTCTGTGGAGCCTGGGCCGCGTGTTCGGCGCCTTCGCGCTGGCCTGCGTCACGGCCGTGCCGGTGGGCATCCTGATGGGCGTGTCGCGCACGCTGCGCGGCATCTTCGACCCCATCATCGAGTTCTACCGCCCGCTGCCGCCGCTGGCCTACCTGCCGCTGGTGATCATCTGGTTCGGCATCGAGGAGACCTCGAAGGTGGTGCTCATCTACCTGGCCTGCTTCGCGCCGCTGGCGGTCGCCGCGCGGGCCGGCGTGCGCTCGGTGGGCAGCGAGCAGATCGACGCCATCCTCTCGCTGGGCGCCAACCGCTGGCAGGTGATCCGCCATGTCGTGCTGCCCGCCGCCCTGCCCGACATCCTGACCGGCATGCGCATCGCCATCGGCTTCGGCTGGACCACCCTGGTCGCCGCCGAGATGGTGGCCGCCACCGCCGGGCTGGGCCAGCTGGTGCTCAATGCCTCCAACTTCCTGCGCACCGACGTGGTGGTGATGGGCATCCTGGTGATCGGCGTCGTGGCGCTGCTGTTCGACCTGCTGATGCGGCGGATCGAGGGGTGGGCGGTGCCGTGGAAGGGGCGGATGTAGGCGAGCAGGGGGCCGGCGGCGGCGACCCGGGCGACAAATCTACGTCCCGCAGGGCGCGCTGCTATTCATTTGCCCTGGGGCCGTGACCGCCGTCGGGGCACCTCCTGCATGTCGGGCTGCGCGGTACCCAAGGCAGCCAGACGCTTCGCTGCTTGCACTCGAACGAAAGTCTCGATCGCTACGCGGAACAGCTCGGATTTATCCATGCCGGGCTCTGCCATCTCCAGCGCCTGTTCGTAGAGCTTGTCGTCGATGGTTATCTTGGTCTGCATGCGGGGATGCTCGCTCGGAGAGAATCTATTTGATGCATGGCGACATCTTCGGGACATTACAACTCTTGAGCGCGCGCGATAGTGGCACTGTCGCCTCATAGAAGGGCGATTCGCATGCCACTGCGTGCGGAGGTCGCGGGAACTACCGCGGCCCCCAAGTACTGACCACCTAGAGAATGAAACTACGGAATCGTCCTAGGAACCTCGTTAGCCCGGTCGGCACCGCTCGAAGTGAGTAGATCAACCCAAAAGGGCGATCCATTTTGCTTAGGGCGCGGGCGCTGTATCAACCCTTAAGCATGTATACGATGGAGCTTTAAGACTTGTCAGTTGCCAGGAGACTACTAGATGAGCGAACGCGACGATCTGCTTTCTTCCGTTGCTAACGAGATCAGGACCTACCGAAATAAGGACCTCCCTGAGCCGACCCCTGAGCATGTTGATCGTTGGCTTCATCAGTTCACCCCCGCCCAGCAGTTGCCATTCCTGCGCGAGTTTGAACATGTCATCAAGCAGACCTTCATCACACGAGCGAACGTGAAGGACTTCCTTCGCATGCTCGTGACCAACGCCAAGCTCGCAGGCGCAGATCCAGCTTCGTACTGGAAATCCGCGAACTTCCTGAGCATCCAGCAGAACGGGCAGAGCCAGAAGGAAATGCTGAAGCTTTTCTCCAGGTGCCTCAAGGACGAATGCGGCCTCGACCTAGATGACTGCGGAGAAGAAGGTGGCGACTTCATCTACCTCGATGACGTAATGTTCAGCGGCAACCGCGTGGGTAATGACCTTGAGCCATGGATCATTAACCAAGCGCCCCGGTCAGCCTGCGTCCACGTCATAGTTGCTGCCCTTCACTCGGGAGGCCGGTACTTGGTTGATCGGAGGCTCACGAACGTGATCGCACAGTCCGGGAAAAAAATCACCGTTAATTACTGGCGGGCCCTCGAGATTGAGAACCGCAAGTGGCACAAGAACAGTTCGGGAGTGCTTTGGCCAACCGCAGTGCCCGACGTGGCCGAGATCCAGGCCTATATGGCTCTGCCAGCGAGGTTTCCCTTCGAGCCTCGGCAACCAAGTACAGTGGCAATTGAGCCATTCTCCTCTGAAGCGGGCCGTCAGGTTTTAGAGAGTGAATTTCTTATCGCTGGTGCCAAGATTAGGGCGATGAGCGAGAACCCTAAGCAGTCCATGCGTCCGCTCGGTTTCAGCCCGTTTGGGGTAGGCTTTGGCTCGATGATCGCCACGTACCGAAACTGCCCTAATAACTGTCCTCTTGCCATATGGTGGGGAGACCCAGAGGCAACCTCGGGCGCCCTACATTGGTATCCGCTGCTACAGCGTGAGGGCTATTCCTCCGCCAAGAACATGTTCGATGACCTCACGCCTTAGTACCGATAAAGATGAGGGGCTCCTGCGAACTTACGTCCGCAGCGAGATTGTTGTCTTTTACAAGACTAAAGACGAGTTCGGCGGCCTGTCGAACATGGCCTCAGGCTACCCATTGCGTATCAACCGCGTCCGCATCCTGACAGCGGAAGCCCTATATCAGGCGTGCCGGTTTCCGCACATGCCGGACGTCCAGCGGGAAATCATTGGGCAGTACAGCCCTATGACCGCCAAGATGAAGAGCAAGCCACATCGCAAAGACTCTAGGCCAGACTGGGATGATGTTAGGTATAAGGTTATGCGCTGGTGCCTGCGCGTGAAGCTCGCGCAGAACTACGAAGAGTTCGGTCGGCTCCTGCTTGCAACACGCGATCGGCCGATCGTTGAGCAGTCACGCAAGGACGATTACTGGGGCGCCAAATTGGCGGATGAGACCGGCGCCACCCTGATCGGCCAGAACGTCCTAGGGCGGCTCCTGATGGAGTTGCGGGAGAAGCTCAAGGACGACACGGAAGGCGCTCTTAAAACAGTCCTTCCGCTCAGTCTCCCCGACTTTTTACTTCTGGGCAGGCCCATTGAGACGGTTAGGGCCGGGGGTGCGGGGAACGACCGGATGCCGCAGCCCGCGCTGTTCTAGAGCAGACCGCGCAGGGGTTTCTGGCAGCGTAAGCTGAAACATGGGCCGGCCTTTGCCAGCTCGCGCATTGCCCCGTGCGTGACCAAGTGTCCATCCCGAGCAGCAGCGTCGTGGTGTTGGCGGTGGGAATGTTCCGGTAGAGCTGGGGCTTGCCCTCCTCCGTCACATACTCGACGTGGCCACCGTTCACCAGGCCCGGCAATGCTCTAGGTAGTACAGGTTGGCCCGTTTGGAGTGCAGGATCGCCTTGAGGTCGGAGGGGCTAAGGTCATCCATGGAGCCGCGCTGGTTGGGACAAAAAGATTCTGGACCGGCCGGGACATGTCTAGCAACCGCCGTTTGTCAAAGCGCGGTATCGAAGCGCGCTCGTCACATGGGCACAATCCGCGACCAGGTTCAGCGCCCCGCCCCACCCGCCATGAAACCCTCGACGCTGTTTCAACAGAAGCGATCAGCCATCCGCACCGTGATGGGCAGGCACCGCGTCGCCAATCCTCGCGTATTCGGCTCCGTGCTGCATGGGGATGATCAAGAGGGCAGCGATCTCGACCTGCTTGTCGATCCGCTTCCGGACACCACCATGTTCGATATAGGCGGACTGAGGGGCGATCTCGAAGCACTGCTCGGAATCAAGGTCGATGTGCTGACGCCGGACGCCCTCCCGGACAAATTTCGCGCCGCTGTGCTGGCCGAGGCGCAGCCGGTATGAAGCAAGCACCGCGGTTCAGAGACATCCGTCCGCGCGCCATTTGGCGCAGCTGTTGAGCAGCGAAGCCATCGCGCCATGGCCCGCCAGCCAGCGCGAACTTGCTTGGTGCCGGAAGCCCCGCCTTACAACAACCGCTTCAAATACCGCCCCGTGTGGCTCGCCTCGCAGGCCGCCACATCTTCCGGCGTACCCGCCACCACCACCTGCCCGCCGCCCGCTCCGCCTTCGGGGCCCATGTCGATCACCCAGTCGGCGGTCTTGATGACGTCGAGGTTGTGCTCGATGACGACGATGGTGTTGCCCGCGTCGCGCAGCTGGTGCAGCACAGCTCGATGTCGGCGAAGTGCAGGCCGGTGGTGGGCTCGTCCAGGATGTAGAGCGTGCGGCCGGTGTCGCGCTTGGACAGTTCCAGCGCCAGCTTGACGCGCTGGGCCTCGCCGCCCGAGAGCGTGGTCGCGCTCTGGCCCAGCTTGATGTAGGAGAGGCCCACGTCCAGCAGCGTGCGCAGCTTGCGCTCGATGGTGGGCACGGCCTGGAGGAACGCGTGCGCGTCCTCCACCGTCATCTCGAGGATCTGCGCGATGTTGCGGCCTTTGTACTGCACCTCCAGCGTCTCGCGGTTGTAGCGCTGGCCGTGGCAGACCTCGCAGGGCACGTACACGTCGGGCAGAAAGTGCATCTCCACCTTGACGACGCCGTCGCCCTGGCAGGCCTCGCAGCGGCCACCCGCCACGTTGAAGCTGAAGCGGCCCGGGCCGTAGCCGCGCTCCTTGGCGGTGTTGGTCTCGGCCATCAGCTCGCGGATGGGCGTGAACAGGCCCGTGTAGGTGGCCGGGTTGCTGCGCGGCGTGCGGCCGATGGGCGACTGGTCGACGTTGATGACCTTGTCGAAGTACTCGATGCCCTCGATGGCCTCGTGCGGCGCGGGCTCGTCGTGCGAGCGGTACAGCGTGCGCGCCACGGCCGCGTAGAGCGTGTCGTTGACCAGCGTGGACTTGCCCGAGCCCGACACGCCCGTCACGCAGGTGAGCAGGCCCACGGGAAAGGCGGCGCTCACGTTCTTGAGGCTGTTGCCGGTGGCGCCCAGCACGCGGATCTCCTGCAGCGCGCCCTGGGTGAGCAGATGCTGCGCCTCGCGCTCGGCGCGGCGTTCCGCGGCGGGGCTCATGGGGAAGCGGGAGGGCTTCTTCTTGGTCTCGGCCGGCGTGGGCGCAGCGGCCACCACGGGCAGGCGCGGCGTGCGGCGGGCCGGCACCTCGATGCGGCGCGTGCCGCTCAGGTACTGGCCGGTGAGCGATTGGGGGTTGTCCGCCACCTGCTGGTGCGTGCCCTGGGCCATGACCTCGCCGCCATGGATGCCGGCGCCCGGGCCCATGTCGATGACGTGGTCGGCCGCGCGGATCATGTCCTCGTCGTGCTCGACCACGATCACGCTGTTGCCGATGTCGCGCAGGTGCTGCAGCGTGCCGATCAGCCGGTCGTTGTCGCGCTGATGCAGGCCGATGCTGGGCTCGTCCAGCACGTACATCACGCCCGTGAGGCCCGAGCCGATCTGGCTGGCCAGGCGGATGCGCTGGGCCTCGCCGCCCGACAGCGTCTCGGCGCTGCGGTCCAGGCTCAGGTAGTTGAGGCCCACGTCGTTGAGGAACTTGAGCCGCAGGCCGATCTCGCGCACCACCTTGTCGGCGATCTCGGCCTTGCTGCCCTGCAGCTTGAGCTGTTCGAAGTAGGCCAGGCTGTCGCGCAGCGTGAGGTGGCTCAGCGCATGGATGGAGCGCTCGGTGGGCGGCTCGGCCGCGTGGTCGACCAGGAAGACGTTGCGCGCCTCCACCCGCAGGCGCGAGCCGCCGCAATCGGGGCAGGGCTGCAGGCTGCGGTAGCGGGCAAGATCGTCGCGCACCATGGCCGAGTCGGTCTCGCGGTAGCGGCGCGCCATATTCGGGATGATCCCCTCGAAGGGATGCTTCTTCGTGACCTTCTTGCCCGCGAAGTTGCCCGACTCCATGGTGTAGCTGAACTTGATCTCCTCGCCGGCCGAGCCATTGAGCAGCACCTGCTGGATCGACGAGGGCAGCGACTCGAAGGCCGTGTCCAGGTCGAACTTGTAGTGCTTGGCCACGCTCTCCAGCATGCTGAAGTAGTAGCCGTTGCGGCGGTCCCAGCCCTTGATCGCGCCGCTGGCCAGGCTGAGCGAAGGGAAGGCCACCACCCGCGCCGGATCGAAGAACTCGCGGTGGCCCAGGCCGTCGCAGCTGGGGCAGGCGCCCACCGGCGAGTTGAAGGAGAAGAGGCGCGGCTCCAGCTCGGTGATCGAGTAGTGGCACAGCGGGCAGGCGAACTTGGCGTTGAAGAGGTGCTCTTTCTCTTCCTTGCCTTCGCCGCCCAGTTCCAGCGCGATGGCCCGGCCCTCGGCCAGGCGCAGCGCGGCCTCGAAGCTCTCGGCCAGGCGCTGCTGCATGTCGGGTCGCGCGCGCAGGCGGTCGATCACCACGTCGATGTCGTGCTTCTCGGTCTTCTTGAGCGCGGGCAGGTCGCTGTATTCGTAGACCTGGCCATCGACGCGGAAGCGCACGTAGCCCTGGGCCTGCATCTCGGCGAAGAGCTCCAGGAACTCGCCCTTCTTCTCGCGTGCCACCGGCGCCAGCACCATTAATCGCGGCTCGTCAGGAATGGCCAGCACCGCATCCACCATCTGCGACACGGTCTGCGCCTGCAGCGGCAGGTGATGGTCGGGGCAGTAGGGCGTGCCCGCGCGCGCGAACAGAAGGCGCAGGTAGTCGTGGATCTCGGTCACCGTGCCCACGGTCGAGCGCGGGTTGTGGCTGGTAGCCTTCTGCTCGATGCTGATGGCGGGCGACAGGCCCTCGATCAGGTCGACGTCGGGCTTGTCCATCAGCTGCAAAAACTGCCGGGCATAGGCCGACAGGCTCTCCACATAGCGCCGCTGGCCCTCGGCATACAGCGTGTCGAAGGCCAGGCTGGACTTGCCCGAGCCCGACAGCCCGGTGATCACCACCAGCTGGTTGCGCGGGATGTCGAGGTCGACGTTCTTGAGGTTGTGGGTGCGCGCACCGCGGATGCTGATGCGCTGCTGGGCCAGCAGGCGGCCCAGGTAGGCGCTGTCGGCCGCGGCCGGGGCGGAGTCGTCGAAGGCGTCGTCGTGGGGGGCGGTCACAGGCGGGCGGTTCGTGCAGGGCAACCGGGCATGATAGACCGCGTGGGGTTTTCAGCGCTCCGGCGCGGATTGCGGCCCGGCTGGCGACGGGGGCTCCGGCGTGGGCTCCGACGCAGACGCCGGTGCGGCGGCAGCGACCGGCGGCTCGGCGTCGGCTTCGGTGGGGGGCTCGGTGGCGACCGGGGCCACCGGCGGCGGCACCGGCTGGGGCCGCACCACCGCTGCCACCATGTGCTCGGCCAGCGCCTCGTACAGCGGCCGGCTGATCATGCGCGAGACCAGGCTGGCGAGCATGGCGCTGGCCATCAGGCTCAGCACCATGGCATGGCCGTCCACCATCTCCATGACGATGATGAAGGCCGTCAGCGGCGCCTGCGTCACGGCGGCCAGAAAGCCGGCCATGCCCATGGCGATGAGCGCCGGCCCCAGGCCATGGCTCGTGACCGAGGCCACCGCATCGCCGATGCCGGCGCCAATGGACAGCGAGGGCGCGAAGATGCCGCCGGGCACGCCGCTCCAGGCCGTGATCCAGGTGGCGATGAACTTGAGCAGGGTGTAGACCGGCGTCAGCTGGTCGTGGCCTTCCAGCATCAGCTTGACCGCCTCGGAGCCGGCGCCGAAGGTGGCACCGCCCGAGGCGAGGCCCATCGCCGCCACCAGCAGACCGCAAGCCGCCGCGAAACGCACCGGCGCCCGCGCGCGCAGCCGGGTGAGGCGCTGCGGCGCATTGGTCAGCGAGGCGATCATCAGCCGGGAGAACACGCCGCCCGCCACGCCGCAGGCCAGGGCCACGCCCAACCCGGGACCGGCGATGTCCCAGCCCAGCCGCGGCACCTGGATCCGGCCGAAGTAGCTGAGGTTGCCAAAGGCCGACACGGCCACCAGGCCAGCCAGCACGATGGCGGCGATCACCACGCCGCTCGCGCGCGCCTCCAGCCGGCCGGCCAGCTCCTCGATGGCGAAGACCACTCCCGCCAGTGGCGCATTGAACGCCGCGGCGATGCCCGCCGCGCCGCCCGCCACCAGCAGCGCCCGCGCGTCGATGGTGGTGCGCGGCGACAGCCAGCGCCGTGCGTGCTGCATGACGCCGGCCGCCACCTGCACCGACGGCCCCTCGCGGCCGACCGACAGCCCCGCCGCAAAGCTGGCCGTGCCCAGGACGATCTTGCCCAGCGTGAGTCGCAGCGAGACGAAGCGGCTGCGCTCCGATGGCGGCAGCTCGTCGTCGAGCGCGGCCTTGACCTGCGGAATGCCCGAACCCGAGGCCGACGGAAACCAGCGCCGGGTGACGGCCACGATGCCGGCCGTGGCCAGCGGCGTCCAGATCAGCACCGCCCAGGGCTGAGCGTGGTAGAGCCGCTCGAACAGGCCGAAGGCCCATTCGGCCGCCAGCGTGAAGCCCACCACGAAGAGGCCGGCCAGCACCGCATAGCCCAGCACGATGGCGCGATCGAACCACATGCGGAAGCTGGAGAACTCGGTGCGCAGGTTCTGGAGGAAGTCGGGTTCGCCATTCATGAAGCGGCCCATTCTCCCTGCTTGGTCGCGACTGGCCGCCTGCGCACAGAAGTTCACGGCCACCGGGGCTCGTACCGGCCCGCGCCGGCGTCCGGACAAGGCACATCGGGCACAATGGCCGGCTCGTTTTTTTCCGCAACCTTCCTCTTTTTCCACTCAGCAGGGGCAGCGAACACACCATGGCATCGGTCAACAAAGTCATCCTCGTCGGCAACCTCGGCCGCGATCCCGAAACCCGCACCTTCCCCAGTGGCGACCAGGTCTGCAACGTGACGCTAGCCACCACCGACCGCTGGAAGGACAAGCAGTCCGGCGAGATGCGCGAAGCCACCGAGTGGCACCGCCTGGTGTTCAACGGCCGCCTGGCCGAGATCGCCGCGCAGTACCTGCGCAAGGGCTCGCAGATCTACGTCGAAGGCGCCATCCGCACCCGCAAGTACACCGACAAGGACGGCGTCGAGAAGTACGCCACCGACATCCGCGTCGACCAGATGCAGATGCTGGGCAGCCGCCAGGGCATGGGCGGCCCAGGCGGCGGCGGCGGTGGTGGCGACGACGAATACGGCATGGGTGGTGGCGGCGGTGGTGGTGGCGGCTACGGCGGCGGCAATGGCGGGGGTGGTGGCGGTGGCGGCTATGCCCCGCGCGCTGCCGCGGCGCCCCGCGCACCCGCACCCCGTCCGGCCCCGGCGCCCGCGCCTTCGCGTGCGCCTACGGGCTTCGACGACATGGACGACGACATCCCCTTCTGATCGCCCACTCACGACGTCGCCGACCGGCCGGCGTCGATACGCACCAGGAGCAAGGCCCGCGCCTCCTTCATCGGAGACGCGGGCCTTGTCGTATTTAGGCGCGCCCGGGCTCCAGAGGCTTGGCCCCCATTGCGGCGGCGGGGCGGCCGCTCAGGCCCAGAAGCCGTCGATGCCGCCCTCGGGCTCGAAGCGTCCCGGCCCCTTGACGAACAGCCGCAGCGGCCCGGGCATGGCGCGCTCGGGCACCTCATGCGCCGGGTCCCCCGGATAGGCCATGGCCTTGCCGCCGTCGGGCATGTCCATCACATGCGGCCGCACGCAGTAGGGGCCACGTTCGCGCGTGGCCTCCATCAGGTTCGCCAGGTCGCCCTGCGCGCTGGCATGGGCCAAGTGCACCAGGCTCATGATCTGCGGCGGCGCCAGGGCCATGCGGCCGTCCCAGTACTGCTGCAGCGCCTCGCGCGGCGACAGCCAGGCGCTGGCGACGGCCTCGTGGTCGTCGTGCTCGGCGATCTGACCCAGCGGCAGCGCGGCGATGAAGAAGCGGGTGTCGAAGCGCCGGCCCTGGAAGGACACCGAGCGCTCCGGCGTGATCCAGCGCGAGAAGGGATGCAGCGACAAGAGCTGCGGCTGCAGGCCGGCCTCGGCCATCGCGGCGTCCAGCCGCAGGCCGTCGTCGCACAGCGCATGCACCCGCGCCACCCAGGCCGCCGGCGTGGCGCCGCTGGCGCCATGCGCGAAGAGCACGCCGCATTCCTCGAACACCTCGCGCAGGGCCGCCATGTGCAGCGCCAGCGCGACCGAGGCAGGCAGTTCCGGCTCGGCCAGGCGGAAGGGCAGGGCCTGCGGGTCGGCGTCGGGGGCGACCTCGGGATGGGCATCGGCCAGGTCCACCTTGCCGCCCGGAAACACCCAGGCGCCGCCGAGCACCGAGGAGCGGTCGTGCCGCCGCACCATGAACACTTCCAACCCGCCCGGCCCATCACGCAGCAGCAGCACGCTGGCGGCGGCTTCGATGGGCAGGACAGGCGGCGTGGAATGCGGCGGCATCGGAGGGTTCCTGAACCCGCCCCGTCGGCGGAGCGGCAGCAGCCATTGTGCCGGCCGGGCCTGCCTGTGGCGTCCTACAGGCGACATGCTGCACCGCAGCTAGGCTGACCGCCTCGCCCAGGAGCGCACCGGCTGGCGGTCGCCAGCCTTCCCCTGTGGGGGCACACGCCCGGGCATGCTGCCATCCTCCAAGGAGCCCCCACCATGTCTCTCGAAGTCCGGGAAGGCCTGCCCCATCCCCTGGGCGCCACGTTCACCGGCGACGGCGTCAACTTCGCCGTCTTTTCCGCCCACGCCACCCGCGTGGAGGTCTGCATCTACGACGAAGCCGGGCAGAACGAGACCGGCCGCGTCACTCTGCCCGAATACACCGACGAAGTCTGGCACGGCTTCGTGCCTGGACTGGCGCCGGGCGCCCGCTACGGCCTGCGCGTGCATGGCCCCTACGAGCCCGAGAACGGCCACCGCTTCAACCCCAACAAGCTGCTGCTCGACCCCTATGCCAAGGCGCACATGGGCGAGCTCAAGTGGGCGCCCGAGATCTTCGGCTACACCGTCGGCCACGAGGACGGCGACCTGAGCTTCGACGAGCGCGACAGCGCGCCCTTCGTGCCCAAGTGCGTGGTGGTGGATTCGCGCTTCGAATGGAAGCAGCCGCGTGCACCGCGCGTGCCGTGGGAACGCACCATCGTCTACGAGACCCATGTGCGCGGTCACACCATGCGCCACCCTGCGGTGCCGGAGCATCTGCGCGGCACCTTCGCCGGCCTGGCCAACGACGAGGTGATGCGCCACATGCGCGAGCTGGGCGTGACCAGCGTGGAGCTGCTGCCGGTGCAGCGCTTCATCACCCAGTCCTTCCTCGAAGAGAAGGACCTGCGCAACTACTGGGGCTACGACACCATCGGCTTCTTCGCGCTGGAGCCGCGCTACCTGAGCGAGCCGTCCATCGACGAGTTCAAGGGCATGGTCGACCTGCTGCACGGCCAGGGGCTCGAAGTGATCATGGACGTGGTCTACAACCACACGCCCGAGGGCAACGAGCTGGGCCCGACGCTCAGCTTCAAGGGCATCGACAACGCCAGCTATTACCGCCTGATGCCGGGTGGCGAGGGTGGCCCGGGCCCGCGCTACTACATCAACGACACCGGCACCGGCAACACGCTCAATCTCAGTCATCCGCGCGTGCTGCAGATGGTGACGGACAGCCTGCGCTACTGGGTGACCGAAATGCATGTCGACGGCTTCCGCTTCGACCTGGCGACCATCCTGGCGCGCGAGCCCTACGGCTTCGACGAGGGCCACGGCTTTCTGGACAGCTGCCGGCAGGACCCGGTGCTCAGCAGCGTGAAGCTGATCGCCGAGCCCTGGGACTGCGGCCCGGGCGGCTACCAGGTGGGCGGCTTCCCGCCTGGCTGGGCCGAGTGGAACGACCGCTTCCGCGACACGGTGCGTGCTTTCTGGAAGGGCGACGAGGCCATGGCCCCGGCCCTCGCCAGCTGCGTGACGGCCAGTGCCGACCGCTTCAACCGCCGCGGTCGCCGACCGTGGGCCAGCGTCAACTTCCTGACGGCGCACGACGGCTTCACGCTGGCCGACTGGGCCAGCTACAACGACAAGCACAACGACGCCAACGGCGAGGGAAACCGCGACGGCCATTCGGACAACCGCAGCTGGAACTGCGGTGCCGAGGGTCCGACCGACGACGAGGCCGTGCTGGCCCTGCGGGCCCGCCAGCAGCGCAACATGCTGGCCACGCTGCTGCTGTCGCAGGGCACGCCGATGGTGCTGGCCGGCGACGAGTTCGGCCGCACGCAGCAGGGCAACAACAACGCCTACTGCCAGGACAACGAGATCTCCTGGTTCGACTGGGAGGGCATCGACGACCGGGGCCGTTCGCTCATCGCCTTCTTCAAGCGGCTCACGCACCTGCGCCAGACGCTGCCGGTGCTGCGGCGCAACCGCTTCCTGACGGGGGCCTTCGACGAGGAGCTGCAGGTCAAGGACGTGACCTGGCTGTCGTGCGATGGCACCGAAATGGAATCGAGCCACTGGGACGATTCGCGCACGCGCTGCTTCGGCATGCTGCTGGAGGGCCACGCCCGCGCCACCGCCATTGCACGCCGCAGCCTGGACCGCAGTGTGCTGCTGGTCTTCAACGCGTGGGAAGACGCGCTGGACTTCAAGCTGCCCGAACATGGCGAAGGCACGCAGTGGACGCTGGCCATCGACACGGCGCATGACGTCGATCCGCAGGCACCGGTGGATCAGGTCGGGGCTGCGTTCGAGGCAGGGCAGACGTATACGGTGACGGCGCGGTCGATGATCGTGATGGTGGCGGGCTGAGGCGTTCGCGCGTCCGGGTAGCCGGGTGCCTCGGTACCTGGGTGCCTCGGTAGCTGGGCCCTGGAGTGGTCGCGCTTTCGGGACACTGAGGCGCATTGCCTGTCGGGGCGCGCGCCGGCGCCGGGCCCAGAGCGCGCGGGCTCATACGGGGTCGGTCGGCCCTTCGGGCCGACTCCGCTGCGGTGCTCGAATGGACGGGCCGCGGCAGAACTCGCTACGCGCTTCGCGCTGCGCTCAGACAACTGCCGCGAGTCAGTTCACGAAGCGGGCCTGTCCTTCGGCAGGCCCGCAGCCCGTCCATCCTGCGCTCCTCGCCGACCCCGAAATCGCCCGCGCGCCCTGGGCCCGGCGCCGCCGCGTGGGGCGTGGCGTTGTGCATCCAGGGGCATCACCGTCCGCGCGATATCGCGGTATGCCCTCTCCGCCCGCTTCCCGTACTGCCTGCCCGTTCCCACGCGCCGCGCCTGCTTCCTGCTCTTCTCGCATGTTCCCTGCGCTCTGCCGACTTCCCGTACTCCCGCCTGCTTTACATCCTCTCTGCCTGCCCCCACCGTTCGGGCTGAGCCTGTCGAAGCCGGGCACGAGCTGCGACAGAGCCCTTCAACAGCTCAGGGCGACCGGTTCCATTGCCTGGCATTGCGCGAGGGGAGTCACCGGCACAGCACGCATGCCGGCCGATCAACCGCAACGCAGGCCCTGGTGCCGGTGAGGGTGTGGCGGCGCGCCTGTGGGGCGCCAAGGAGCGCAGGGCGGACGGGCTGCGGGCCTGCCGAAGGACAGGCCCGCTTCGTGAACTGACTCGCGGCAGTTGTTCGAGCGCAGCGCGAAGCGCGTAGCGTGTTCTGCCGCGGCCCGTCTGTCCGAGCACCGGAGGGAAGTCGGCGCGCAGCGCCGACCGCCCCACTTGAAGCGCCGCCACGCCCTCAGCGGCGCCAGGGCCGGACCACCGGGCACCCGCCCCCCAACTCAGCACTCAGGATACAGGACACAGGACACAGGACACCGGACACAGGAACCTCGCTCCGGCAAGCCCTCAGAACTTCGCCCGCAAGGTCAGCATGATGTTGCGCGGGTCCGCGTAGTTGGCGTAGTCCAGATTGGCCCAGTACTTCTTGTTCGTCGCGTTGTTGATGTTCAGCGTCGCGCTCAGCCGCTCGTTGAACTTCCACGTCGCCCGCAGGTTCAGCACCGCCACCGGCGGATCGGTCACCGTCACCGTGCCCAGGATCGGATGCGGGATGTTGAAGCCTTCGATCTTGGTCTGCCACTGCAGCCCACCACCCACCGACAGCGGCGCCAGCGCGCCGCTCAGTTGGTAGTCCGTCGACAACTGCAGCAGATATTCCGGGAAGTTGGCGTAGATCAGGTCGCTCGCATTGCGCTCCACCTTCGTGCGCGTCAGGCCCGCACTCACGCGCCAGCGCGGCGTCACGAAGCCGGCCAGCTCGGCCTCGAAGCCGTACGAGCGCGTGCCGTCCACCGCGCGGTAGGCGGAGCTGCCATCGGGCAGCGTGCCGGCCGGCACGCTGGTGTCGCGCACACCGAAGTTGTCCTGCTTGGTCTCGTAGATGGCGAAGTTGCCCGTCAGGCGACCATCCAGCAGGTTGCCCTTGATGCCGATCTCCGCATTGCTGCCCGTCACCGGCGCCAGCGGGTTGTTGTTGGCGTCGCGGTAGTTCTGCGGGTTGAAGATGCGGCCGTAGCTGGCATAGATCGACGCATCCGGCGTCACGTCGTACATCAGGCCCACGAAGGGCGTGCTCTTGCGCTCCACCTTCTGCACGCCGGTGGTGCTGACGTACTGGGCCGCCGTGTTGAAGTTGCTGGTCGAGCGCTCCCAGTTGGTCAGGCGAACGCCCGTCATCAGCGACAGCGCATCGGTCAGGCGCCAGCGGCCCGAGGCGTACAGCCCGGTCTGGTCGGTCGTCTGCTCGCTCCAGGCGCCGGTCTTGCGGTAGTAGGGCTGCGGCGCATAGCCGTTCCAGGCGTAGATGTTGGGGATGTCGTAGCGCCAGCTGGACAGCGAGGTGTAGCCGTCCGTGCGCGTCACCGTGTGGTAGTCGGCAACGCCCAGCACCACGTCGTGCGTGCGGCCGCCGATGTGCAGCTTGCCCGACAGGTAGGTGTCGATGGCATTCTGCGTCTCGGTGCCGCCGCCCACCGCGCCGTACAGCGTGATGCCGGAACCGGTCAGGCGGTTGATGAAAGGCGCCGACGACGTGGTGCGGCCATAGCCATAGGTGCGCAGGCTGAAGGTTTCGCCCTCGGTGCGGGCAACGCTCGCGCGCAGGCTCCAGTCGTCGTTGAACTGGTGCTCCAGGTTGGCGTACAGCGTCTCCGACTCCCGGCTCCAGCGCGTCCACGACGGCGAGAAGCTGGTGGAGACCGGCAGGTCGATCTTGCCGCCGTCCGAGGCAAAGCGCGGGATGGTTCCCCAGATGGGCGCGGTGGGGTCGTTCTTCTGCCGCTGGTAGCCGATGGAGGCCACGGTGCTGCTGCCCAGGTCGGCCTCGACCACGGCCAGCATGGCGTTCTTGTCTTCCGAATAGCGGTCGCGGAAGGAGTCCTTCTTCTGCGGCGCGATGACGAAGCGGCTGCGCACGCTGCCGTCGGCATTGAGCGGCACGTTCAGGTCGAGCTCGGCGCGCTTGAAGTCCCAGGAGCCGGCCGACAGCGACACCGAGCCGGCGAACTGCCGCTGCGGCCGCTTGCGTGTCAGGCTCACCGTGGCCGAGGGCGTGCCCACGCCGGTCAGGATGCCGTTGGCGCCGCGCACGACGTCGATGCGCTCGTACAGCGCGGTATCGAACTCCTGATTGGTGCTGCTGCTGTAGCTGGGCAGGCCATCGATCTGGAAGTCGGTGATCTGGAAGCCGCGCGCAAAGTACAGCGGGCGCTGCGTGTCGTAGAAGCTCACGGCCACGCCGTTCACGTTGCGCAGCACGGCATCGATGCTGGTGAGCGACTGGCGCTCGATCTGCTCGCGGGTGATGCTGGTGACGGACTGCGGCGTCTCGCGGGCCGTGAGCGGCAGGCGGGTGGTGGCACTTTCGCGCGCACCCTGCACAGTGACCGCATCGAGGGACTTCTGGGGCGACCGCCGCCCGGCAGGCGCCTCGGCAGCTTCGGCGGCCGGTTCCGTGGTCTCCGCGGTCGTCTGCGACCAGGCGGGCAACGCACCCAGCGCGAATACGGCCAGGGCCAGCGGACGCAGGGGGAGGCGCGGGGAGGAGAAAGAAGAAGGGACGGCCGAACGCGACCGGCGGCAAGCAGGCATGCAGATGCTCCTGGGGCAGGAATGAAAGGGCTGGCTGGCAGCGCTTTCCCCACAGGGACGCACAGCTTGCTATGGCGAAAAACGGCAGATTGTAAGAAGCCGTGCCAAGCCCCCACAGCGGGGCCGGTGCGTCGGCCTCCGGCGCGCAAGGACCCACGCCGGCAGGATCAATCCGATCGGTTCATGATCGGCAGCATGTCCGATTCGCCGCTGCCCCTGTCCATCCTCGACCTGTCCCCCATCCGCGACGACGGTGACGCAGGACAGTCCTTCCGCCATTCGCTCTCGCTCGCCCAGCATGGCGAGGCGCTGGGCTTTCGCCGCTACTGGCTGGCCGAGCACCATGGCATGCCGGGCATCGCCAGCGCGGCGACCTCCACCCTGCTGGCCTACATCGGCGCCGGCACCCGGTCTATCCGCATCGGTGCCGGCGGCGTGATGCTGCCCAACCATTCGCCGCTGGTCATCGCCGAGCAGTTCGGCACGCTGGAGTCGCTCTACCCCGGCCGCATCGACCTGGGCCTGGGCCGCGCCCCCGGATCGGACCAGCGCACCTCGCGCGCGCTGCGGCGCGACCTGGCGAGCGACGCCGACCAGTTCCCGCAGGACGTGCTGGAGTTGATGGATTTCATGAGCCCCGAGCCGCGCCAGTCCGTGCTGGCGGTGCCGGGACGCGGCCTGCAGGTGCCGGTGTGGATTCTGGGCAGCAGCACCTTCGGCGCGCAGCTGGCGGCGCACCTGGGCCTGCCCTATGCGTTTGCCTCGCACTTCGCGCCGCAACAGCTGATGCCGGCGTTGCGCATCTACCGCGAGACCTTCAAGCCCTCCGCGCAGCTGGCCAAGCCCTACGCCATGGCGGGCTTCAACATCTTCGCGGCGGACGACGAGGCCCAGGCGCACCTGCTGGCCAGCTCGTGGCAGCAGTCCTTCGTCAACCTGCGCAGCGGCCGGCCGGGACGGCTGCCGCCGCCGGTGGCGGGCTACCGCGAGCGCATCGGCCCGTCAGAGAACATGCTGCTGGACAGCGTGCTTTCGTGCGCGGCCATCGGCACCAGGGAAACCGTGCGCGCCGGCCTGCAGGAGTTCGTGGACCGCACCGGCGTGCAGGAGGTGATCGTCGCCAGCGGGGTCTACGACCATGCCGCGCGGCTTCGCTCGTACGAGATCGCGGCCGAGGCCGCCCGCGACTTGCGCATGCCGGCCTGAGCACTGCCGCCGGCTGCCGCGGCAGCACCCGCCTTTCGCGAAGGCGAGTGTGCCGTGCTGGCGATCAGAACCTGGCCTTGACCGCGGCCACCGGCCCCTGGAACTTGATCCGCAGGCCCTGCAGGCCCGGGTCGTCGCGCTTGAGGTCCACGTCGGTGACGGCATAGGCCAGCGACACGCCCACGTTGCGCCAAGGGAACCACTCCGCACCCAGCTGTGCGTTGTAGATGCTGCCGTGCACGCCGCTGCTGCCGCCCTTGCGGATGCCCGAGGCATCGAAGAACAGGCGCAGGTCGGGCGAGATGGCGTGCCGCACGCCCACTTCCAGCATGGGGGCGACGGCGTCGTCGCTGTCCTGGCGGCTGTAGTTGCCGCTGGTGCCGTAGAAGCCCAGGCTGGGCAGGTTGGCGCTGGCCGCGGCGAAGGCATTGGTCTCCAGCTTGACCTTGTAGTAGCCGATGCCGGCGCCGATGCCAACCACCGTGTTGCCCGAGCCGAACCAGTAGCGGTAGCCCAGACGGGCCACATCCAGGTCGAAATTCAGGTTCAGGCCGGCGGTGCCGGTGATACCGAAGGGGCCGCTGGTGTAGCCGGTGGTGCCGAAGTTGGAGTAGTTCTGGCTGTAGCGGAAGGCCTCGAAGGAGATGCCGTGGTTGTCGCCCAGCAGGACCTCGCCGGCGATGCGCGGCAGCGCCTTGCGGTCGGCGGTCACGTCGCCGGTATTGAAGGAAGCGAAGGAATTGCCCACGGTCGCGCTGACCTTGGGCTCGGCATAGAAGGCGCCAACCGACAGGCTGATGCGGTCCAGCGCGGGCGAGACCGTCGGGCGCAGGGCCGGATCGGTGGCCATCGCCGTCTGCTGCTGGGCCAGGGCGGACAGGGGCAGCAGCACGGCGCTGGCCGCCAGGGCCAGGGGCACGCCGGCGCGGCGCAGCGGACGGGGCGAGGAAGTGGAGGGCGAGAAGCGGGGCATGGTGCCGGTTCCTTCGACGGAAAGGGAAGACGAGCGCGGAGGTGCGGAAAGAAGGAGCGGACGGAAGCCGCCCGACCCCCGCGGTGCCAGCAGGGCCGGGACGTGCAAGCCGTCCACTCGAATGCAGCCTATCGGTCGCGAGGCCGTGGCCAAGCGGAACGCGTCTTTCCTCGGTGTAGGACGGCCGCTGAGCCGCGTCCGTCCGGCGCGGTCAGAGCCTGGCGAGCGCCCGTCGCACGATGGCCGCGCTGAAGGGGCTGGCGACGCGTGCGACGAAGCGGCCGAAGTCCGCATGGGCCGCGTCGTCGGCCCGGTCGGAGATGGTGCGCACGGCCGCGAAGGGCACGCCCCAGTCGTGGCAGACCTGGGCCACGGCGGCGCCTTCCATTTCCACGGCCAGCGCGTCGGGCAGCGCGGCGCGCAACGCGGCACTTTCGGCCGCCGTGGCGACGAAGCGGTCGCCGCTCACGATCAGGCCGCGGTGCAGCCGCGCCTGCGTCAGCGCGAACTCGGCCTGCACCTCGGCCGGCAGGTGCGTGGGCAACGCGGCCAGCACCTCCTCCGCCGCGGCGGCCAGGGCGCCGGCCAGCGCGGCGTCGGCCGCAAAACGGGCGATGCCGGTCAGCGGCACCTCGTGGCGCGGAAAGAGCGGCGAGGCATCCATGTCGTGCTGCAGCAGCTCGCGCGCCACCACCACGTCGCCCACGGCCACGCCGTCGCCCAGGCCGCCGGCCACGCCGGTGAAGAGCACGGCCCGCACGCCGTAGCGCGCCAGCAGCACGGCGGCCGTGGTGGCGGCGGCGGCCTTGCCGATGCGCGAGAGCACGACCACGACAGGGCGCCCTTCCAGGTGTCCACGCCAGAACTCTCGGCCGGCAATGGTCTCGGGCTGTTCGTCGGGCATGACGGCGAGCAGGGCCGCCAGCTCCTCGTGCATGGCGCCGACGATGGCGATGGGGGCGTCTTCGGCAGCGCTCACGCGCACAGCTTCGCCGTCATCAGCCCCAGCCGCTGCAGCGCCTGCCAGGGGTCGGCGGGCCAGTCGGGCTGCTTGAGGCCCTTGACGATGCCGTCGGTGACATGCGCGGCGCGCAGCAGGCGGGCCAGCGCGCGCGGCGTGAGGCGCGGCAACACGCGCTCGAAGGCGCGCTCGCGCGGGCCCCAGATGCGGTTCTCGCGCAGGGCCATGGGCAGGGGGCGGCCCGCGTCCATGGCGTCGCGCACGCGCTTGAGGGCGCGGATGTCCTCAGCCAGCGTGTAGTGCACCAGCACCGCGGCCTCGCCCTCGGCCTGCAGGCCGCCGAGCATCCGGGCCACGCGCGAGGCGTTGCCCGAGAGCACCGCATCGGACAGCTTGAACACGTCGTAGCGGGCCACGTTGTTGACGGCGGCCTCGACCTGTTCCCAACCCAGCTCGCCGGGCGGGTGCAGCAGGGCGAGCTTCTGGATCTCCTGATGGGCGGCAAGCAGGTTGCCTTCCACCCGGTCGGCGAAGAACTGCAGCGTGCGCTGGCCCTCCTCGCCGGCCTTCACGCGCTGGCCCTGGCGCGCCAGGCGCTGGGCGATCCATTGCGGCAGCGCGCCACGTTCGACCGGATCGACCTGCAGCGTGACGCCGTGCGACTCCAGGGCGCCGAACCAGGCGCCGCTCCTGGTCATCTTGTCCAGCCGCGGCAGGAAGACCAGCGTGAGCGTGCCGTCGCTGGCCGAGGCCCCCTCGGCGATCTGCTGCAGGGCGGTGCTGCCGTCCTTGCCCGGCTTGCCGGAGGGGATGCGGATCTCGATCAGCTGCCGGTCGGCGAAGAGGCTGAGCGAGCCACCGGCCGCCAGCACGCCGCTCCAGTCGAAATGCGCCCCCGCGACGGTGAAGCTGCTGCGCTCGGTATAGCCGGCCGCACGGCCGGCCGCGCGGATGGCATCGGCCGCTTCCTGCACCAGCAGCGGCTCGTCGCCGTGCACGGTGTAGAGGGTGCGCAGGCCCTTGGCCAGGTGCGCGTCGAGCTGGGCGGCGGCCAGTTGCATCGGCAGCGGATCAGGATGCGGCCGGCGGCTTGGCCGCGGCCAGGCGGCGCACCAGCTGCTGCGCCATGTCCTGCATCATGTCGCGGTAGAGGAAGTTCTGCTCCGCTTCCTTGGCCAGCACGGTGTTCTCGTTGTAGCTGATGTCGCGCGACAGCAGGATCGCCGTCTTGGGGATGAGCTCGCGGCCGTCCTTGGTGCGCAGGCGGTAGCTCACCTGCAGCGTGATCGACAGGTCGCGCGCCTGGCCCGTGGAGTTGGTCGACAGGATGGCGCTGTTGCGCGCCTCGTCGCTGAGCTCGCACACGGCCTCGGCCTCGCTCACCGGGTCGGTGTTGGCCAGCACCTTCAGCTCGCCCTGGCCGCGCAGCGCGCGGCGCAGCTCGGCGGCCACGGCCGGCACGCCGGTCACGGCGATGGAGCGGAAGGGAAACTGCACCGCACCGCGCATCCGGAAGCCGCAGCCCCCCAGCAGCGCCGTCACGGGCAGCAGGGCCGTACCTGTCAGCAGGCTTCGGCGGGACAGGCGCCGCGTCGTGTCCGACGGCCGTCCGGAAGGGCGCGCGCCCGTCGTCATGCCACCACCACGTTGACCAGACGGCCCGGCACCACGATCACGCGCTTCACGGTCTGGCCGTTGGCGTGCTTGGTGAAGGCCTCGCTGGCCACGGCCAGGGCCTCGATCTCGGCCTTGTCGGCGCCAGCCGGCACCACGACGGCGCCGCGCAGCTTGCCATTGATCTGCAGCATGAGTTCGACCTCGTCCTGCGCCAGGGCGCTTTCGTCCACCACGGGCCAGGGTGCATCGAGCAGCAGGCCCTGCGCATCGGCGTAGCCCAGTTGCTTCCACAGTTGGTGCGTCAGGTGCGGCGTGACCGGATAGAGCACGCGCAGCAGGATGCCGAAGCCCTCGCGCAGCGCAGCCACGCCGCCTTCCTCACCCTCGGCCTTGAAGCCTTCGAGCGCGTTGAGCAGCTTCATCGCGCCGGAGACGACGGTGTTGTACTGCATGCGCTGGTAGTCGTAGTCGACCTGGCGCAGCACGGTGTGCACCTCGCGGCGCAGGGCCTTGGCAGCCTTGCCGGGCGCGGCGCCATCGGCCGCCGGCATCGCGGCCAGCGCCTGGCCGAAGTTCCAGACGCGCCGCAGGAAGCGGAAGCTGCCTTCCACCGCCGCGTCGTTCCACTCCAGCGTGGCCTCAGGCGGGGCGGTGAACATGGTGTACAGGCGCGCGGTGTCGGCGCCGTACTTCTCGATCAGCTCCTGCGGATCGACGCCGTTGCGCTCGCTCTTGCCCATCTTGCCGACGCCGCCGTACTCGACCACCGTGCCGTCGGCGGTGGTGCCGCCGGTGATGCGGCCCTGCGCGTCCAGCGTGGGCGTGACCTCGGCGGGCGGGAAGTAGTCCTTGCCGCCCTTGGCGTTGCGCTTGTAGTAGATGTGGTTGAGCACCATGCCCTGCGTGAGCAGGCGGGTGAAGGGCTCGTCGATCGTCACCAGGCCCAGGTCGCGCATCACCTTGGTCCAGAAGCGCGCGTACAGCAGGTGCAGGATGGCGTGCTCGATGCCGCCGATGTACTGGTCCATGCCGCTGCCGCCCGTGGCATTGCCCTGGCCCCGCATCCAGTAGCGGGCGCCATCGGCCACCATGGCCTGGTCGTTGGCCGGGTCGCAGTAGCGCATGAAGTACCACGAGCTGTCCACGAAGGTGTCCATCGTGTCCGTCTCGCGGCGGGCCGGCTTGCCGCAGGTGGGGCAGGTGCAGGCCAGGAAGTCCTCGCGCTTGTTGAGCGGGTTGCCGCTGCCATCGGGCACGCAGTCGGTGGGCAGCACCACGGGCAGGTCCTGCTCGGGCACCGGCACCGGGCCGCAGTCGGGGCAGTGGATGATCGGGATCGGCGTGCCCCAGTAGCGCTGGCGGCTGATGCCCCAGTCGCGCAGGCGCCAGGTGGTCTTCTTGGCGCCCAGGCCCTTTTCTTCCAGCGCATGCGCCACGGCGTCGACCGCCTCCTGGTAACGCATGCCGCTGAAGTTGTCGGAGTTGATGGTGACGCCGCGTTCCTTGTCGGCGTACCAGTCCTGCCACTTGTGGAAGTCGAAGTGCGGCTCGTCGTCGACCAGCACCACCTGCACGATCGGGATGCCGTACTTGTTGGCGAAGGCGAAGTCGCGCTCGTCGTGCGCCGGCACGCCCATCACCGCGCCGTCGCCGTAGCTCATGAGCACGTAGTTGCCGACCCAGACGGGCACCTGCTCGTCGGTGATCGGGTGCGTGACGGTGAGGCCCGTGGGCACGCCCTTCTTCTCCTGCGTGGCCAGCTCGGCCTCGGTCACGCCGCCGGCCTTGCATTCGGCGATGAAGGCGGCGATCTCGGGGTTGCTGGCGGCGGCGTGCGCGGCCAGCGGATGTTCCGGCGCCACGGCGCAGAAGGTCACGCCCATGATGGTGTCGGCGCGCGTCGTGAAGACGTACATGCGGCCGTCCTGGATCGGCGCGCCGTCCGCGCCGCGGATGTCGTGCGTGAAGGCGAAGCGCACGCCGCTGCTCTTGCCGATCCAGTTCTCCTGCATCAGGCGCACGCGCTCGGGCCAGCCGGGCAGCTTGTGCTGCACGTGATCGAGCAGCTCTTCGGCGTAGTCGGTGATCTTGAGGTAGTAGCCGGGGATCTCGCGCTTCTCGACGGGCGCGCCGGTGCGCCAGCCGCGGCCGTCGATCACCTGCTCGTTGGCCAGCACGGTCTGGTCCACCGGGTCCCAGTTGACGACCTGGGTCTTGCGGTAGGCGATGCCCTTTTCGAGCATCTTGAGGAACAGCCACTGGTTCCACTTGTAGTAGCTCGGGTCGCAGGTGGCGACCTCGCGGCTCCAGTCGATGGCCAGGCCCATGGCCTGGAGCTGGCCCTTCATGTACGCGATGTTCTCGTACGTCCACTTGGCCGGCGGCACGCCGTTCTTGAGCGCCGCGTTCTCGGCCGGCAGGCCGAAGGCGTCCCAGCCCATGGGCATGAGCACGTTGTAGCCGCTCATGCGCAGGTAGCGCGCCAGCATGTCGTTGATGGTGTAGTTGCGCACATGGCCCATGTGCAGCTTGCCGCTGGGGTACGGCAGCATGGAGCAGGCGTAGTACTTCTTCTTGCCCGCGACTTCGGTCACGCGGTAGGCATCGGCGGCGGTCCAGTCGGCCTGGGCGGCGGACTCGACTTCACTCGGTTGGTAGGTGGGATTCATGGGCTTGGCACAGGCGCCCGGCGCAGGGCGGGCCGGGGACCGGCGATTATCAGGGCTCGGCGCGCGGCACATGGGGTGGCCCGTTTCTCGCTTGCGGCGCCGGCAAGAGGACAAGGCGAGGAGGCCGGCCATGCACGGCAACGACGACACGAATTGGTGGCGCGGCGCGGTGATCTATCAGATCTACCCCCGCAGCTTCATGGACAGCAACGGCGACGGCATCGGCGACCTGCCCGGCATCACGGCCCGGCTCGACCATGTGGCGCAGCTGGGCGCGGATGCGGTGTGGATCTCGCCCTTCTTCCGCTCGCCGATGAAGGACTTCGGCTACGACGTGGCCGACTACCGCGACGTGGACCCGATCTTCGGCACCCTGGCCGACTTCGATGCCCTGCTCGCCCGCGCGCATGCGCTGGGGCTCAAGGTGATCATCGACCAGGTGCTCTCGCACACCTCCGACCAGCATGCCTGGTTCGCGCAGAGCCGCACGAGCCGCGACAACGCCCGCGCCGACTGGTACGTGTGGGCCGACCCGCGGCCCGACGGCAGGCCGCCCAACAACTGGCTGTCGGTCTTCGGCGGCAGTGCCTGGCAGTGGGACGCCCGGCGGCGGCAGTACTACCTGCACAGCTTCCTGGCCGAGCAGCCCGACCTCAACTTCCACTGCCCCGCCGTGCAGGACGCCCTGCTCGCCGAGGTGCGCTTCTGGTGCGAGCGCGGCGTGGACGGCTTTCGCTTCGACGCCTGCAACCACCAGTTCCACGATGCGCAGCTGCGCGACAACCCGCCGGCGGCGCAGGCCGACATCGACGGTGTGAGCACCGTGCGGGCCGAGAACCCCTATGCCATGCAGCGCCACCTGCACGACAAGAGCCAGCCCGAGAACCTGGCCTTCCTCGAACGGGTACGCGCCCTGCTCGACGCCCACGGCGCCGTCGCCCTGGGCGAGGTGGGCGACGAGAACGCGCCGCCGATCATGGCCCGCTACACCGAAGCCGGCCGGCGGCTGCACATGGCCTACAGCTTCTCGCTGCTGACCAGCGAGCACAGCGCCCGCCACCTGCGCGCGCAGGTGCAGGCGCTGGAGGACGCGCTGACCGTCACCGGCGGCTGGGGCTGCTGGGCCGTCTCCAACCATGACGTGCCGCGGGTGGCCACCCGCTGGAGCGCCGGCCGCGGCCCCGACGCGGCGCGCGACCGGCTCTGGCTGGCGCTGCTCGTCAGCCTGCGCGGCAGCGCCAGCCTCTACCAGGGCGAAGAACTCGGCCTGCCCGAGGCCGACGTGCCCTTCGAACGGCTGCAGGACCCGTATGGCCGCGCCTTCTGGCCCGAGTTCAAGGGCCGCGACGGCTGCCGCACGCCCATGCCCTGGCACACCGACGGCGTGCACGGCGGCTTTTCCACCGGTGGCCCATGGCTGCCGGTGGATGCCGCCCACCTGCCCCTGGCCGTGGACCGCCAGAGCGCCGACGCGCGCTCCATGCTGGCCTACAGCCGGGCCCTGCTGCACTGGCGGCGCAGCCAGCCGCTGCTGCGCACCGGCGCCCTGCGCTTCGTCGACGCGCCGGAACCCGTGCTGCACCTGGTGCGCAGCGCCGAAACCGTCCCGGCCGCCGATGCGGATCTGCACGCCCTGTTCAACCTGTCGCCCGAGCCGCAGACGCTGGCCCTGCCCGCACCGCTGCGCACCGTCGGCGGCCATCCCTGCACCGGCGGCCGGCTGGACGACACAGGGTATTCGCTACATTTGGAACCCTACGGCGTCTTCTACGGCACACCCCTTTCCTGAATGCTTTCCGACGGCGAAATCCAGGCCCTGATGCGGGCCGAGCATGGCGATCCTTTTGCCGTGCTCGGCCCGCACCGCCTCCCCGAGGGCCTGCGGATCACGGCGCTGCTGCCGGGCGCCCGCCAGGTGGCGGTGCTGCATGCGGCCTCGGGCGATCCGCTGGCCGTGCTGCAGCGCCAGGGCGGCTCCGACGTCTTCGCTGCGCTCGTGCCCGCCGCGCCCGCGCAGCTGGGCTATGTGCTGCAGGTGCAATGGGAGGACGGCCATGCCTCCCGGCTGCACGACCCCTACCGTTTCGGACCGGTGCTGTCCGACCTGGACGTCTGGCTGCTGGCCGAGGGCACGCACCTGCGGCCCTTCGAAGTGCTGGGCGCCCATCCCCGCGTGATCGGCGGCGTGCACGGCGTGGCCTTCGCCGTCTGGGCGCCGCATGCGCGGCGCGTGTCGGTGGTGGGCGACTTCAACACCTGGGACGGCCGCCGCCACCTGATGCGGCGCCGGCCCGAATGCGGCGTGTGGGAGATCTTCGCGCCACATGTGCAGCCGGGCGACGCCTACGAATTCGAAATCCTCTCGGCCAGCGGCGAACTGCTGCGCAAGGCCGACCCCTATGCCTTCGGCGCCCGGCTGCGGCCCGAGACCGCCAGCGTGGTGCGCGAACTGCCGCCGCCCGTGCCGCTGCCGCCCGAGCGCGCCGCGGCCAACCGGCGCGATGCGCCCATCAGCATCTACGAGGTGCACCTCGGTTCCTGGCGCCGCAAGAACGGCCATGAATGGCTGACCTACCGCGAGCTGGCCGAAACCCTGGTGCCCTATGCCGCCGAGCTGGGCTTCACCCATCTGGAGCTGCTGCCGGTCACTGAGCACCCCTTCGACGGCTCCTGGGGCTACCAGCCCATTGGCCTGTATGCGCCGACCTCGCGCTTCGGCACGCCGGAGGACTTCCGCCATTTCGTGCAGGCCGCCCATGCCGCCGGGCTGGGCGTGATCCTGGACTGGGTGCCGGCGCACTTTCCCAGCGATGCGCACGGCCTGGCGCGCTTCGACGGCACGGCGTTGTACGAATACGAGGACCGGCGCGAGGGCTTCCACCGCGACTGGAACACGCTGATCTACAACTGGAAGCGCACCGAGGTGTGCAACTACCTGGTCGGCAACGCCCTGTACTGGCTGGAGCGCTACGGCATTGATGGCCTGCGGGTGGACGCGGTGGCTTCCATGCTGTATCGCGACTACAGCCGCCCCCACGGCGAATGGCTGCCCAACGCGCAGGGCGGGCGCGAGAACCTGGAGGCCATCGACTTCCTGCGCCGGATGAACCAGGTGGTGGGCACCGAGCGCCCCGGCGCCGTCACCTTCGCCGAGGAATCGACCAGCTTCCCGCGGGTCACCCAACCGCCCGAGGCGGGCGGCCTGGGCTTCCACTACAAGTGGAACATGGGCTGGATGAACGACACGCTGGCGTATGCGCACACCGATCCGCTGCACCGCCGCCATCACCACCGGCAGATCACCTTCGGCCTGATGTACGCCCACAGCGAGAACTTCGTGCTGCCGCTCTCGCACGACGAGGTGGTGCACGGCAAGGGGCCGCTCATCGACAAGATGGCGGGCGTCGACGAATGGCAGCGCTTCGCCGGGCTGCGGCTGCTCTACGGCTGGCAGTGGGCCTATCCGGGCAAGAAGCTGCTGTTCATGGGCGGCGAGTTCGCCCAGACCCGCGAATGGAGCCACGACCGCGGCCTGGACTGGCACCTGCTCGACCAAGCGCCGCACCAGGGCGTGCAGCGACTGGTGCGCGAACTCAACCGGCTGTACCGCCACTTCCCGGCCCTGTTCGAGCAGGACTGCGAGCCGCAGGGCTTCGAATGGATGGTGCACGACGACGAGGCGCAGTCCGTCTTCGCCTTCGTGCGTCGCGCCCCCGACGGCGCCCTGCTGCTGGCGGTGGCCAACTTCACGCCCGTGGTGCGGCACGATTACCGGGTGGGCGTGCCCCGCCCGGGCGCCTGGCGCGAGGTGCTGAACACCGACAGCGAACTCTATGGCGGCAGCGGCGTGGTCAACGGCATGGCCAACACGGTGGCCGAGCCGATGCACGGCCAGGCCCAGCACCTGGCGATCACCGTGCCGCCGCTGGCGGTGACGTGGTGGACCCTCGCATGAGCCTGCTTGCCGGTCGGCCCTATCCCCTCGGCGCCGCGCTCCTGCCCGGCGGCGGCGTCAACTTCGCCCTGGTGGCGCCGCGGGCAGAGGCGGTGGAGCTGTGCCTGTTCGACGCCGAGTGCCGACAGGAGCAGCAGCGGCTGCCGCTCACGCACTGCACCGATGGCGTCTGGCACGGCCTGCTGCCCGGGGCGCGCGCCGGGCTGGTCTACGGCTTCCGGGTCCATGGCCCCTGGGCACCGCACGAGGGCCATCGCTTCAATCAGGCCAAGCTGCTGTTGGACCCGTACGCACGCGAGGTGGTCGGCCAGTACCGGGGCGAAGACCTCTTCCTCGGCCATGTGCCCGGCCAGCCCGATCTGCGCGACCCACGCGACAACGCCGCCGTCGCGCTCAAGGCGCGGGTGACGGCCCCGCTGCCGCCGCTGGCCGTGCCGCGGCCACGCATCGCGGCGGGCGAACGGGTGCTCTACGAGCTGCATCTCAAGGGCCACACCATGCTGCACCCGGCGGTGCCGCCGGAGCACCGCGGCCGCTATGCCGGCCTGGCCCAGCCGGCGGTGCTCGACCATCTGCATCGCCTGGGCGTGACCACGCTGAGCCTGATGCCCGTGCAGCACCGCGCCGACGAAGAGCGCCTGCAGAAGCTGGGCCTGGCCAACTACTGGGGCTACAGCCCCATCGGCTGGTTCGCGCCCGAGGCGCGCTATGCCCGCGAAGGCGGCAGCCCCCAGGCCGAGTTCCGCGCGCTGACCGAAGCCGTGCACGCACGCGGCATGGAGCTGGTGATCGACGTGGTGTTCAACCACAGCGCCGAGACCGACGAACTGGGCCCGACGCTTTCGCTGCGCGGCATCGACAACGCCCTCTACTACCGGCTGCGCGCCGACGATCCGGCCTTCTACGAGAACTGGAGCGGCTGCGGCAACTGCCTGGACTTTTCCGAGCCGCGCGTGGTGCAACTGGCCATGGACGCCCTGCGCCACTGGGTCACCGAGCTGGGCGTGGACGGCTTCCGCTTCGACCTGGGCCCGATGCTGGGCCGCGGCGCGGATGGCGGCTTCGACGCCCGCGCGCCCTTCCTGGCCGCCTGCCTGCAGGACCCGGTGCTGTCGCAGGCGCTGCTGATCGCCGAGCCCTGGGACATCGGCCCCGGCGGCTACCAGCTGGGCGCCTTCCCGCCCGGCTGGCTGGAGTGGAACGACCGCTTCCGCGACACGCACCGCGCCTTCTGGCTGCACCGCGCCGTGGGCCGGGGCGAGTTCGCACACCGGCTCGCCGGCTCCAGCGGCGAGTTCCACCACGACGGCCGGGCGCCCACGGCCAGCGTCAACTTCATCACCGCGCACGACGGCTTCAACCTGCGCGACCTGCTCAGCTACAACGAGCGCCACAACCTGGCCAACGGCGAGCAGGGCCGCGACGGCCACGCCCACAACCTCAGCCACAACCAGGGCGTGGAAGGCGACACCGACGACGCGGCCGTGCTGGCCCGCCGCCGGCGCCTGTCGCGCACCCTGCTGGCCGCGCTGATGTGCGCCCAGGGCACGCCCATGCTGCTGGCGGGCGACGAGCTGGGCCACAGCCAGGGCGGCAACAACAACGCCTACTGCCAGGACAACGAGACCACCTGGATCGACTGGACCCGTGCCGACGCCGCGCTGGTGGACTTCACCGCCCGCCTCATGGCCCTGCGCCGCCGGGCCGCGCCGCTGCGGCGCGCCCGCTGGTGGTCGGCCGAGCCGGCCGCGGGCGAGCCCCGCCTGCGCTGGCTGTCGCCCGAAGGCCGCGCCATGGAGCC
The DNA here is from genome assembly GCF_003350475.1 of Pseudacidovorax intermedius. Taxonomy (GTDB): domain Bacteria; phylum Pseudomonadota; class Gammaproteobacteria; order Burkholderiales; family Burkholderiaceae_C; genus Xenophilus; species Xenophilus intermedius. The sequence goes on along the minus strand of NZ_QQAV01000001.1, from coordinate 1,019,403 downwards.
GGCCGACTGGGAACGGGGCCAGGCCCACGCCATGGCCGTGCGCTTCGAGGGCGAGGCGGGCGAGGGCGACTGGCTGCTGCTGATCAACGCCGGGGATGGCCCGGCACCGTTCGTGCTACCTCCTGGCGACTGGCACCTGCACCTGGCCACCGACGACGAGACACCCACCGCGCCGCGCCGCCTGTCCACCCACGAGACGCTGCCGCCCGGCACGCTCTGGCTGGCCGGGCCGGCCTGACGACGGCTGACGTTGCTTTCCACAAGACCGATACCGACCCCACAGGAGACTCACGGGATGGACCATTCCCTCGAAACCCATCAGCTGGTGCGACGAAGCATCGCGCTGGTCCTGGCCGGCGGCCGGGGCTCGCGGCTCAAGCAGCTGACCGACCGCCGCGCCAAGCCGGCCGTCTTCTTCGGCGGCAAGTTCCGCATCATCGATTTCGCGCTGTCCAACTGCATCAACTCCGGCATCCGCCGGGTGGCGGTGGTCACCCAGTACAAGTCGCATTCGCTCATGCGCCACCTGCAGAGCGGCTGGAACTTCCTGCGCGCCGAGTTCGGCGAGATGGTGGAAGTACTGCCGGCCCAGCAGCGGGTGAGCGAGGACCGCTGGTACCGCGGCACGGCCGACGCCGTCTACCAGAACGCGGACATCATCCGCTCGCGCTCGCACCGGCACGACTACGTGGTGGTGCTTGCCGGCGACCACATCTACAAGATGGACTACTCCCTCATGCTGCGCGACCACGTGGCCAACGGCGGCGGCTGCACCGTCGGCTGCATCGAGGTGCCGCGCGCGGAGGCCACTGCCTTCGGCGTGATGGCCGTGGACGAATCTCGCCGCGTCACAGCCTTCATCGAGAAGCCGGCCGACCCGCCCCCGATGCCCGGCAAGCCCGACGTGGCGCTGGCCAGCATGGGCATCTACATCTTCGATGCCGAGTACCTCTACCGCCTGCTGGAGGAAGACGCCGACAACCCCGAGTCGGAGCACGACTTCGGCAAGAACATCATCCCGCGTGCCGTGGCCGAGGGCCGGGCGCTGGCGCATCCCTTCGGCATGTCCTGCGTGAGCCGGGTGCAGGGCGTGGTGCCCTACTGGCGCGATGTGGGCACGATCGACGCCTTCTGGTCGGCCAACCTCGACTTGGCCTCCATCACGCCCGAGCTGGACATCTACGACGACGACTGGCCGATCTGGACCTACCAGCGCCAGCTGCCCCCCGCCAAGTTCGTGCCCGACCGCGACGGCAACCCGGGGCAGGCGGTGAACATCATCGTCTCGGGCGGCTGCATCGTCTCGGGTTCCGGCGTGCGCAATTCGGTGCTGTTCTCGGGCGTGCGCGTGCATTCCTTCTGCGACATCGAGGAGGCGGTGATCCTTCCCGACGTGACCATCGGCCGCGGCTGCAAGCTGCGCAAGGTGGTGATCGACCGCGCCTGCGTGCTGCCCGACGGGCTGATCGTGGGCGAGGACCCGGTCGCCGACGCCGAGCGCTTCGAGCGCACGGCCGGTGGCGTGGTCCTGATCACGCGCGAGATGCTGCGCCGCCTGGGCCTGCAGCAGCCCGTGGAGAACCTCGCCAGCTACGGCAAGGGCGGCTCGGCCTGATGCGCATCCTGCAAGTGAGCGCGGAGCTCTTCCCGCTGCTCAAGACCGGTGGCCTCGCCGACGTGACCGGCGCCCTGCCCCTGGCCCTGGCGGCCGCGGGCGCCGACGCCCGGGTGCTGCTGCCCGCCTTTCCGGCCATCGCGGCGGGCGTGGCCGATGCGCGGCCGGTGGCGTCCTTCCATGCGCCCTGGGGCGAGCCCGCCCTGCTGCGCTTCGGCTACATCGATGGCGGTGCAGGGCGGCTGCTGCCCACCTACCTGATCGATTCGCCCGCCCTGTACGACCGCCCGGGCAATCCCTACGAAGGCCCCGGCAAGCAGCCCTACGGCGACAACCACCGCCGCTTCGCCATGCTGGGCTGGGCCGCCGCGTTGCTGGCCCAGGGGCTGGACCCGCTGTGGCGCCCCGAGGTGATGCATGCGCACGACTGGCATGCCGGCCTGGCGCCGGCCTACCTGTCCTTCGCACGCCAGCGCGGCCAGGGCGCGGATGTGCGCAGCGTCTTCACCATCCACAACCTGGCCTACCAGGGCCAGTTCGGCGGATGGGCCTTCGCCGAGCTGGGCCTGCCGCCCGAGGCTTTCCAGGTCGAGGGGCTGGAATACCACGGCGACGTCTCCTTCATGAAGGCCGGACTGTTCTACGCCGACCGCATCACCACCGTCAGCCCCACCTACGCCCAGGAGATCCAGACGCCCGAGCAGGGCTTCGGCCTCGACGGCCTGCTGCGCGCGCGCAGCGGTGCGCTGCATGGCATCCTCAACGCGGTGGACGAGACGGTGTGGAACCCCGCCACCGACGCCCACCTGGCACAGCGCTTTTCCATGCCCGAGGGCCGGCGCATGGCGGGCAAGGCCCGCTGCAAGGCGGCCCTGCAGCATGAGCTGGGCCTGGCGGTGGACGAGCGCGCACCGCTGTTCATCGTCGTCAGCCGGCTGACCGAGCAGAAGGGCCTGCACCTGGTGCTGGGCGGCATCGACGCCCTGCTCGAAGGCGGCGGCCAGCTGGCCGTGCTGGGCAGCGGCGACGCCTGGATGGAACAGGCCTTCCGCGAGCGCGCCACCGCGCAGCCCAAGCGCATTGCCGCGCGCATCGGCTACGACGAGCCGCTGGCCCACCGCCTCTTCGGCGGCGCCGACGTGGTGCTGGTGCCCTCGCGCTTCGAGCCTTGCGGTCTGACGCAGATGTACGGCCTGCGCTACGGCGCCCTGCCGCTGGTGCACCGCGTGGGCGGCCTGGCCGACACGGTGGTGGACTGCGCGCTGGAGAACATGGCCGAGGGCACGGCCACCGGCTTCGTCTTCGAGCGCTTCGAGCGCGAGGACTACGCCCGCGCCCTGCGCCGGGCCTTCGCCCTGTACGAGCGACCCGCCGACTGGCGCCGCGTGCGGGCCACCGCCATGCGCCGGCCGGCCGACTGGGGCACCGCCGCTGAGCACTATCTCACGGTCTACCAGGAGGCCCTGGCCCATTAAATGCTGGGGAACCTTCGGCGCCGGGCCCCTTCCCATCCACGAAAGCTTTCAAGAACGCCATGACTCCAGCCGACTTCGAATACGACCATCCCGATCGTGACGTTGCCGCCTTCAAGCGCTCCGTGGCGACCAAGCTCATGTACGCCGTCGGCAAGGACCCGGTGGCCGCCAGCCAGGACGACTGGCTCGCCGCCACCGCCCTGGCCGTGCGCGACCAGCTGGTCGAGCGCTGGATGGCCACCACCCGCGCCAGCTATGCACAGGACGTCAAGCGCGTGTACTACCTGTCGATGGAGTTCCTCATCGGCCGCACCTTCACCAACGCACTGCTGGCGGTCGACCTGTACGACACGGTCAAGGCCGCGCTGGCCGACTTCGACATCGACGTCAGTGCGCTGGCCGAGCGCGAGCCCGACGCGGCGCTGGGCAACGGCGGCCTGGGCCGGCTGGCGGCCTGCTTCCTCGATTCCATGGCCACGCTGGGCGTGCCCGGCATGGGCTACGGCATCCGCTACGAATACGGCATGTTCCGCCAGCGCATCATCGACGGCCAGCAGGTGGAGACGCCCGACTACTGGCTCACGCGCGGCAACCCGTGGGAATTCCAGCGGCCCGAGGTCAAGTACCGGGTGCGCTTCGGCGGCCATGTGGAAGGCCGCCAGGCCTACGGTGCCGCCAAATGGGTCGGCACCCACGACGTGCTGGCCATCGCCTACGACACCATCATCCCGGGCTACGGCACGCAGGCCACCAACACGCTGCGCCTGTGGTCGGCCCGCGCGACGGAAGAGATCGACCTCTCGGCCTTCAACCGCGGCAACTACTTCGAGGCGGTGGAGACGAAGAACCACTCCGAGAACGTGTCGCGCGTGCTCTACCCCGACGACTCCACGCTCTCGGGCAAGGAGCTGCGCCTGCACCAGGAATACTTTTTCTGCAGCGCCAGCGTGCAGGATCTGGTGCGCCGCTACCTGCGCACGCACACCGGCTTCGACCAGCTGCACGAGAAGGTCAGCATCCACCTGAACGACACGCACCCGGTGCTGGCCGTGCCCGAGCTGATGCGCCTGCTGGTGGACGAATACAACGTGGGCTGGGACGAAGCCTGGGCCCAGACGCAGAAGGTCTTCAGCTACACCAACCACACGCTGATGCACGAGGCGCTGGAGACCTGGCCGGTGGAGATGCTCGGCCGCGTGCTGCCGCGCCACCTGCAGATCATCTTCGACATCAACGCCCGCTTCCTGGGCGAGGTGGCCGCCGAGGTGGGCCAGGACACCGACCTGATGCGCCGCCTGTCGCTGGTGGACGAATCGGGCGAGCGCCGCGTGCGCATGGCCTACCTGGCGGTGCTGGCCAGCCATTCGGTCAACGGCGTGTCGGCGCTGCATTCCGAGCTGATGAAGCAGTCGATCTTCGCGGACTTCGCTCGGCTGTTTCCCGATCGCTTCAACAACAAGACCAACGGCGTCACGCCGCGGCGCTGGCTGGCCCAGGCCAACCCGCCGCTGGCAGCATTGCTGGACAAGCGCATCGGCCGCGGTTGGCGGCGCGACCTGTCGCAGCTCGAAGCCCTCAAGCCCATGGCCGAGCAGCCCACCTTCGTGCGCGCCTTCCGCCATGCCAAGCGCGAGAACAAGCTGCGCCTGGCCAACTGGATCGAGCAGCACATGGGCGTGGTGGTGGACACCGACGCCATGTTCGACGTGCAGGTCAAGCGCATCCACGAGTACAAGCGCCAGCTGCTGAACGTGCTGCACGTCATCACGCGCTACCACCGCATCCTGGACGATCCGCACGGCCACCACGTGCCGCGCGTCGTGATCTTCGCGGGCAAGGCAGCCTCGGCCTACTTCACCGCCAAGCAGGTGATCCGGCTCATCAACGACGTGGCCGCGGTGGTCAACGCCGACGAGCGCGTGGGCAAGCTGCTGAAGGTGGTGTTCCTGCCCAACTACTCGGTGAGCCTGGCCGAGATCATCATGCCGGCGGCCGACCTGTCGGAGCAGATCTCCACCGCCGGCACCGAGGCCTCGGGCACCGGCAACATGAAGTTCGGCATCAACGGTGCGCTGACCATCGGCACGCTGGACGGCGCCAACGTGGAGATGAAGGAGAACGTCGGCGACGACAACATCTTCATCTTCGGCAACACCACGCCGCAGGTGGCCGAGATCCGCGCCAAGGGCTACAGGCCACGCGACTTCTACGAAGGCGATGCCGAGCTCAAGCGCACGCTGGACGCGATCCAGTCGGGCGCCTTCTCGCCCGGCGAGCCGGGCCGCTACCAGGGCCTGTTCGACACGCTGGTGAACTGGGGCGACCACTACCTGCTGCTGGCCGACTATGCGGCCTACGTGGCCAAGCAGGCCGAGGTGGACGCGCTCTACCGCGACGCCGACGCCTGGGCGCGCAAGGCCATCCTGAACGTGGCGGGCATGGGGGCGTTCTCGTCCGACCGCACCATCGCCGAATACGCGCACGACATCTGGCGCACCAAGCCGGTGGTGCTGGGCAAGGCGGGCTGAGGCCGCGGGTCGGGCCCGCGTTCAGCGGGGCGCGGTGGCGGGCTTCGGTCCGGCCGCCGGTTCGGCCACGAAGCCGATGCGCTGGATGCCCGCCTCACGCGCGGCGTCCATCAGCGTGACGATCTCGCCATAGGGCCGGCTGCGGTCGGCACGCAGCTGCAGTTCGATGTCCGGCACGCCCGCGGCGGCGGTGCGCAGGCGCTGCGCCAGGGCCTGCGTGTCGGCCACGGGCTGGTCGTCGACGAACAGGCGCCCCTGCGCGTCCAGCGCCACGCTGATGGCGCGGGGCTGCTCCACGGGCGCGGCGGCACCTGCAGCAGGCAGGTCGAGCCGGATCGAACTGGCCATCAGCGGCGCCGTCACGATGAAGATCACCAGCAGCACCAGCATCACGTCCACCAGCGGCGTGACGTTGATGTCGGCCATCGGCCGCGCGGCGGGGCCGGTGCGCGGGTTCAGGCGGTCGGTGCTGCGGCCGAAGGCCATGGTGACAGTTCGTCCTGCGGGGTGGGATGAGCGTTCGCGCAGCGGTCGGAAACGGCAGAGCGGCGATCAGGCGGTCACCGGCATCGGCCGCGCCGGGGGCAGCGGTGCCGTCGCCGGCTCGGGCGCGAACACGGCCAGCAGGTCGTGCGCGAAGCCTTCGAGCTCGGCCTCCATGTGGCCGATGATGCGGCCGAAGACGTTGTAGGCCGCCACGGCCGGCAGGGCCACGGCCAGGCCGAAGGCGGTCATGATCAGCGCCTCGCCCACCGGGCCGGCCACCTTGTCGATGGTGAAGCCGCCCGCCTGACCCGCGATGCTGACCAGCGCGCCATGGATGCCCCATACCGTGCCCAGCAGGCCGACGAAGGGGGCGGTGGCGCCGATGGTGGCCAGCAGGATCTGTCCTGCCTGCAGTTGGCGCAGCACGGCCTGCAGCGCATCGCGCAGCGCGCGGGTGAGCGGCGCCTGCGGCTGGCCCAGGGCCTGCAGCGTGTCGGGTTGGGTGCGCGCGGGCAGCGACTGCACCGCCTGCGCCAGCGGCAGCACATGGCGGCGCGGGTCGAGTCCTGCCAGTCGGGCCACGCCCTCGCCCACGTCCGGCGCCTGCCAGAAGAGCGCCACCGCGCGGGCCAGCCGGCCGGCCCCGCCGCGAAGCGCCCACGCCTTCCACAGCAGCGTGACCCAGCTGGCCACCGACATCAGCAGCAGCAACAAGGCGACGCCGCGGCCGACGGCGTCGGCCTGGTCCAGCAGCGAAAGGGCGCCCATCGTCTGCTCGCGCGGTCGCGGTGAAGGGAACGGCGTGCTCAGCGCAGGCCGAGCACGTCGAACATGTCGAACAGGCCGTTCTTCTTGCCGGCCAGGAAGCGCACCGCGCGCAGGCTGCCCTGGGCATAGCCGGCGCGGCTGCTGGACTTGTGCGAGATCTCGATGCGCTCGCCGGTGCCGGCGAACAGCACCGTGTGGTCGCCCACGATGTCGCCGCCGCGGATGGTGGCGAAGCCGATGGTGGAAGGATCGCGCTCGCCGGTCACGCCTTCGCGGCCGTAGACGGCGCATTCCTTCAGGTCGCGTCCCAGCGCGTCGGCGATCACCTCGCCCATCTTGAGCGCGGTGCCCGACGGCGCGTCCACCTTGTGGCGGTGGTGGGCCTCGATGACCTCGATGTCGTAGCCGGTGGAAAGCGCCTTGGCCGCCATCTCCAGCAGCTTGAAGGTGACGTTGACGCCCACGCTCATGTTGGGCGCCATGACGATGGCGATGTCCTTGGCGATCTCGGCGATCTCGGCCTTCTGCGCCTCGCTGAAACCGGTGGTGCCGATCACGGCCTGCACGCCCAGCTCGCGGCAGACGGCCAGGTGGGCCATGGTGCCTTCGGGGCGGGTGAAGTCGATCAGCAACTGCGCACCCCCGAGGCCGGCGCGCAGGTCGGCCGTCACGGCCACGCCCGAGGCGAAGCCGAGGAAGGCGCCCGCGTCGCTGCCCAGCGTGGGGCTGCCTTCGCGGTCCAGCGCGCCAGCCAGTTGGCAGTCGTCCGCGGCGCGCACCGCCTCGATCAGCATGTGCCCCATGCGCCCGGAGGCGCCGGCCACGGCGATGCGGTGGGAGACGGTGGACGGAGAGGAGGCGGCGGGAGCGGCAGTCATGCGCGTTCGCTTTCGGTGCGGGAGGGCAAGAACAACGAAGGCCGCCGGGCCGGCCGCGTTGCGACGGCGGCGACCAGCGGCCCTGGGAGAAGGCTCAGCGGGTTTCGAGCGGCGGGTAGCTCGGCGGCAGCGGCTGGGTGCTGCGCGGCAGGTCCTGCGTGGGCGACGCGGACACGGCCGGTTTGAATTTCTTGAGTTCGTCTTCCGAGGCCTGCAGCTCGGGCACCTTGCCGCTGCGCTTGCGTGTGTCCAGCGTGGCGACGAATTCCTCTTCGGAGGGCATGGTGTCGCCTTCGAAGCGGGCCAGCGTGTCGCCGTCGAAGAACACCGTCAGGCGGCGCTGCTGCGGCTCGACGCCCTGGCGCCGGATGGTGAACACGTAGTCCCAGCGGTTGGCATGGAAGACGTCGGTGAGCAGCGGCGTGCCGAGGATCTCGCGCACCTGCTGGCGCGACATGCCGGCCTTGAGAGCGTCCACCTGTTCCTTGGAGACGAAGTTGCCCTGCACCACTTCGACCTTGTAGGGCGTGATCGCGTTGAGGGCGCCGCGCATGCGCTCACCGGTGCTGCTGCAGCCGGCGATGCCGACGCCGACCAGCAGGACGGCCGCCAGACGAAAGCCGCTCGGGCGGAGAAGTTGTCCAGGCATGGGGAAAAAGCGTGGCGATATGATCCGGGCATTGTAGCGGCCGGCCTCTGCCAGGGCGGCTCCGACCCACAGGCTGCGCGGGCATGCCACCCGCCGCGCCAACGCCGGATTCCACCATGAGCAACATCGAAGAACTCAAGAGCACCGGCCTCAAAGCCACCCTTCCGCGCCTGAAGATTCTGGAGATCTTCCAGACCGGCGGCCAGCGCCACATGACGGCCGAAGACGTGTTCCGCGTGCTGCTGAACGAGCGCTCCGACATCGGCCTGGCCACTGTGTACCGTGTGCTGACCCAGTTCGAGCAGGCCGGCATCCTGGAGCGCAGCCACTTCGAGAGCGGCAAGGCCGTCTACGAACTCAATGAGGGCACGCACCACGACCACCTGGTGTGCACCGTCTGCGGCAAGGTCGAGGAGTTCTACGACGCCGAGATCGAGCGCCGCCAGCAGATGATCGCCAAGGACAAGGGCTGGGAACTGCAGGATCACGCCATGTCGCTCTACGGCGTCTGCAACGACTGCAAGAATCGATAACACCCCCCATGCCGCTTACGCGGCTCCCCCCTCTCTGGCGCCTCCGGCTTGGAGGGGGGCGCACCCAGAGGCCTGGCAAAGCCAGCTCCTCGGGTGCCCTGACATGGCCTGCTCCGCGGCCTTTTGATCAGGGGAAGCAGGAGCCAGCCGATGCCGTCTAAAGACGGCCCGCCTGCCGCTGAACAACGGCTCATCAATGAACGAAGCCCCTTCCGGGGCTTTGTTCATTCGGAGGACTGCGGCTCACGCGCCGCCGTTTTCCATCGCCTTGTGGTGGCGGGCGACGAAGTCGGCATAGGTGTCGATGCCGCGCAACTGCAGGATGGAATTGCGCACGGCGGCTTCGACCAGCACGGCGATGTTGCGGCCGGCCACCACCTGGATGACCACCTTGCGGATCGGCACGCCCAGCACGTCCTGCGTGAGCGGCTCGGCGGGCATGCGCTCGTAGTCGCGCTCGAAGGAGTCGCGCCGCACGAGGTGAACGATGAGCTTGAGCCGCATCTTCCGGCGCACCGCCGTCTCGCCGAAGATGGCCTTGATGTCCAGCAGGCCGATGCCTCGCACCTCCAGCAGGTTCTGCAGCAGGTCGGGACACCGGCCCTCGATGGTGGCCTGGTTGATGCGGAAGAGGTCGACCGCGTCGTCGGCCACCAGGCCGTTGCCACGCGAAATCAGCTCCAGCCCCAGTTCGCTTTTGCCCAGGCCCGATTCGCCGGTGATCATCACGCCCATGCCCAGGATGTCCATGAACACGCCGTGCATCGAGGTGCGTTCGGCGAAGTGCTTGGACAGGTAGGCCCGCAGCACGTCGATGACGAAGGCCGAGGATTCGCGGGTGGCGAAGAGCGGCAGTTGCGCCCGCTCGCAGATGGACAGCAGCTCGTCCGGCGCGGCCTGGCCATCGGCCAGCACCAGCATGGGCGGCTCCAGCGTGACGATGCGGGCCACGCGCCGGGCGCAGTCCTCGGGCGATCCGCGCGTGAGGTACGCGACCTCCCGGGCGCCCATGATCTGCACGCGGTAGGGATGGATGTAGTTCAGATAGCCGACCAGGTCGGCGGCCGAGCGGGCATTGCTGATGACCTCGGGGTCGAACTGCCGCTCCGAGGCGCCGAGGCCCGCCAGCCACTCCCAGCGCAGGGAGCCGCGGAAATCCTCGAACATCGCATCGGCACTGATGACGGTGGGCTTCATGCGGCCATTGTCCACAGAGGCGCACGCCCGTTGGCGCACCCGCGCGACGTCATGAGAAAGCAGGAAAGGGCGCGAACCCCGGGGCGTGCGCCCCTCAGACCACCTGGGCCGAGCGCCAGCCCGCGATCAGGGCATGCAGCTCGCCGGCGTCGGCGCTGCTCTTGATCTTCTCGCGCAGGGGCGCGTCGCTCAGCATCTCGGCGATCTCGGACAGGATTTCCAGATGCTTCTGCGTGGCCGTCTCGGGCACCAGCAGGAAGATGAGCAACGCCACGGGCTGCTCGTCGGGCGCGTCGAAGCCGATGGGATGGGCCAGCTGGAAGACCGCCGCCATCGGCGACTTCAGGCCCTTGATGCGGCCGTGCGGGATGGCCACGCCATGGCCCAGGCCGGTCGAACCGAGTCGCTCGCGGGCGAACAGGCTGTCGGTGATGAGCGCGCGGCCGAGGCCGTGCAGGTTCTCGAACAGCAGGCCCGCTTCCTCGAAAGCACGCTTCTTGCTGGTGGCGTCCACGCTCACGAGCACTTGAGCGGACGGCAGGATGGATGCGAGTCGGTTCATGGTGGGGGGCGAATCGGGGCGCGATTATGCACCCGGGCTAACCCTTGTACCAGACATGGAAAAGCCGCCCACAGGCGGCTTTTCAAGAGGATTTGCCCCGAGCAGACGCCCGGCGGCATGTGCAGGCATGTCGCCTGCGGGACATCACATCAGGCGCTTCGGCGAGGGATGGCCATGGTCCTGGAGACGGTCCTTGTGGCGGACGACTTGGCGGTCGAGCTTGTCCATGAGTTCGTCCACCGCCGCATACAGGTCGGCATGGCTGGACTCGGCGAACATGTCGTTGCCCTTCACGTGGATGTTGCATTCGGCGCGTTGCCGACGTTCCTTTTCCTTCTGCTTCTCCACGGTAAGGATCACCTTGACGTCCACCACGCGGTCGAAGTGCCGCGTGATGCGGTCGAGCTTGGTGGTGACGTAGCTGCGCAGCGAAGGCGTGACGTCGAGGTGATGGCCGCTGATCGTCAAATTCATGAAAAAACCTCCTGGAATTGACGGTTGGGGAAATGGCCGGTTCTTCGAAAGGAAGGCTCCGGCCGGCGGAACTCAAGCGGATGCGCGAGGCAATGCGGGATGTCGGCGGGGACGATGTGCAGGGGTGGGAAGAAGGCGTGTCGGTGCGTTGAATTCACTATGCGCGCGGCGTCATCGAATTGCAATGGAGGAATATTTGAGCGCCGTCAGGAGATGTTCGCGCCGCTGCATCTTCGATAGCGCAGGGGCCCGCATTCAAGAGCCCGGGCGCCAGGCCGCACGCAGACGCTGGCGCAGGTCCAAGACCTCGGGCGGGACAGGGGCATGCGGCACGGCGGGCGGCGGTGGCGGCCAAGTCACGCGGTCGAAATGGCGCAGGTCCGCATCGGGGATGAAGCGGGTGCGGCCGGCGTACAGGTGCCGGTCACCGAAGCGCGACTGCTGCGTCACATGGAAGCGCTGTGGCACCAGCAGGTGCAGGTGCTCGCGGGCGCGGGTCATGGCGACGTAGAGCAGGCGGCGCTCCTCCTCCAACTCGTGCGCGCCCTGCGCCACGTCGGCCGGCATGCAGCCGTCGACCACGTTGAGCACGTGCACCGAATTCCATTCCTGCCCCTTGGCGGAATGAATGGTCGAGAGGATGAGGTAGTCCTCGTCGAGCAGCGGCGGGCCGGGCCGGTCGCTGGTGGCGTCGGGAGGATCGAGGGTCAGCTCGGTCAGGAAGCGCTCGCGCGACGCGTAGCCGCGGGCCAGTTCGGCCAGTTGCTGCAGATCGCCCAGGCGCAGCGGCGCGGCCTCGTAAAGCCGCTCCAGGTGCGGCGCGTACCAGTCGATGGCGACGGCCAGCTCCTGCGGCCAGCCCTCGCTGCCGGCCTTGAGCGCCTGCCAGGCGCGGGCGAAGTCCTGCCAGGCCTCGCGCACCATCGGCGGCGGGACGAAGGCGGCCAGCGCGGCGGCCGGGTCGGCGGCCGCCTGCATGGCGTCCATCAGCCGGCCGGCGGTGGCGGGGCCGATGCCGGGAATCAGCTGCACCGTGCGGAAGCCCGCCAGCCGGCTGCGCGGGTTGTGCACGAAGCGCATCAGCGCGAGCAGGTCCTTGACGTGCGCCGCCTCCAGGAATTTGAGGCCGCCGAACTTCACGAAAGGGATGTTGCGGCGCACCAGTTCCAGCTCCAGCGCGGCGCTGTGGCTGGCCGTGCGAAAGAGCACCGCCTGTCGCTTGAGCGCCAGACCGCCTTCGCGGTGGGCCAGCACGCGGTCGGCCACCCAGGTGGCCTGGTGGGCCTCGTCGGGCACCAGCACCAGCTGCGGCCGGCCGGCGCTGGGGCGGTCGGTCCACAGGCGCTTGGCATGGCGCTCCTGCGCATGGTCCATGACGGCATTGGCGGCGTCGAGGATGGGCGGCGTGCTGCGGTAGTTGCGCTCCAGCATGAGGACGCGCGCAGGCGGATCGAAGGCGGCCGGAAAGTCCAGGATGTTGCGCACGGTCGCGCCGCGGAAGCCGTAGATGGCCTGGGCGTCGTCGCCCACCGCCGTGACGCCGCGGCCGTCGGGCTTGAGGCGGCGCAGGATCTCGTCCTGCAGGCGGTTGGTGTCCTGGTACTCGTCGACCAGGACGTGGTCGAAGCGGGCGCTCACCTGTGCGGCGAGGGCCGGCTCTTCCATCATCGTGGCCCAGGCGAGCAGCAGGTCGTCGAAGTCCAGCGCGTTCTGCTGGGCCTTGGCGTCGACGTAGTCGGCGAAGAGCGCCGGCAGCTGTTCCTGCCATTCGGCGCACCAGGGAAAGGACTGGCGCAGCACCTCGGCCAGCGGCAGCCGGGTGTTGACCACTCGCGAGTAGATCGCCAGGCAGGTGCCCTTGAGCGGAAAGCGTTTGACCGTCTGCGACAGGCCGCGGGCGTGGCGCACCCAGCCCATCAGGTCTTCGGCATCGCCGCGGTCGTGGACGGTGAAGTCCGGGTCCAGCCCGAGCTGGACCGCATGGTCGCGCAGCAGCCGTGCGCCGACACCGTGGAAGGTGCCGGCCCAGGGCAGCGCCGGCAGGCTGCCTTCTGCGAGACCCAGGACGCGGGCGGCGACCAGGCCGGCGCGGCGGGTCAGCTCCTGCGCGGCGCGGCGCGAGAAGGTCAGCAGCAGGATGCGCTGCGGATCGGCGCCCGCCGCCAGCAGGTGGGCGACGCGGTGGGCCAGGGTGCTGGTCTTGCCGGCGCCGGCGCCGGCGATGACCAGCAGGGGCCCGCCCGGTGCCGCGCGCTCGCCGACGCCGTGCAGCACGGCCGCGCGCTGCTCGTCGTTGAGGCCGGCCAGGGCCGCTTCCAGGCGTCCGGCCACGGTGTCGGCGGCGACCGTGGACGCTTCGTTCACAAGGGTGGACATGAAGCCACAAATGTACTGGATGCCCATCCAGACCGCCCCGGAAAATGCCCTGCTGCGGTGCATAATCGCGCCCGCTGCTTTACCGGAGTACCGACCTTGGACACCTCCCCGTCTCGGCAGCTTTCAGCTCCCTTCTGACCTTCGCGTCGCGCGTGCCGGCTGGTGCGCGGGTGGCGGGCTGAAAGCGCCAACCACCCCCTTCCCGCCGCCTTTCGTCCCGCAACGCCTTCGCTTTCAGGGGAGCACGCCATGCTCAACATCTTCACGCTCGCCAACGGCCGCCTCGTCCAGGAGGAAATCGAGTCGCTGGAGGAGCTGTCCCGCTTCCAGCCGATCTGGGTCGACCTGGAGTCGCCCAGCCCGGACGAGAAGCGCTGGGTCAAGCAGTACTACGGCCTGTCCATTCCCGAGGACGTGACCGACGAGGACATCGAGGAATCGGCCCGCTTCTACGAAGAGGACAACGGCGACCTGCATGTGCGCAGCGACTTCTTGATCGCCGACGCCGACGAGCCGCGCAGCGTGCGCGTGGCCTTCATCCTCAACCAGCACAACGCCGAACTGAAGAGCCGCGGCGTGCTGTTCTCGATCCACGACGAGGATGTACCGGTGTTCCGCCTGCTGCGCATGCGCGCCCGCCGGGCACCGGGGCTGATCGAGGACGCCAAGGAAGTGCTGCTCAAGCTCTTCGACGCCGACGCCGAATACTCGGCCGACACGCTCGAAGGCATCTACGACGAGCTGGAAGCCGCCGGCAATCTGGTGCTCAAGGGCAACGTGAGCGACGAGATCGCCGGCGAGGTGCTGGGCCTGATCGCCCGTCAGGAAGACCTGAACGGCCGCATCCGCCGCAACGTGATGGACACCCGCCGCGCGGTGAGCTTCATGATGCGCAGCCGCATGCTCAATGCGGACCAGTTCGAGGAGGCGCGGCAGATCCTGCGCGACATCGAGTCGCTGGACAGCCACACCGCCTTCCTGTTCGACAAGATCAACTTCCTGATGGACGCCACGGTCGGCTTCATCAACATCAACCAGAACAAGATCATCAAGATCTTCTCGGTGGCCAGCGTCGCCCTGCTGCCGCCGACGCTGATCGCCAGCATCTACGGCATGAACTTCAAGTACATGCCGGAGCTGGAGTGGGGCCTCGGGTATCCGTACGTGCTGCTGCTGATGGTGGCCAGCGCCGTTGGGCCGATGCTCTATTTCCGTAAAAGAGGCTGGTTGAAGTAGGCCACCCCCGTGGCGCCTGCGGCGCCTCCCCCTCAAGGGGGCGCGCGCAGCTGCCCGGCGAAGCCGGTTCCGCGAACACACAAGACCACCCCATGGCGCCGATGGCGCCTCCCCTCAAGGGGCGCACCCGGCGACCCGGCAAAGCCGGTTCCGCGGGTGCACGGGCGTGGCCTGCTCCGCGGCCGTTCGAGTCGAGTTGAGCCAAGCCGGTCTGGCGAGCACTGCGCCGTGCTGCGCCAGCGAGTGCGGCTCCGTGTCGTACGTCGCTCAGGCGGCTTCGCTATAGAAGCGCGCGCCCTGCACGCCGCGCGGGGCGACGGGGCCCACGGCCGCGCCGATGGCGGCGATGTGGTCGGGCGTGGTGCCGCAGCAGCCGCCGACGATGTTGACCAGACCTTCGGCCGCGAATTCGTGCACCAGGCGCGAGGTGACGTCGGGCGTCTCGTCGAAGCCCGTCTCGCTCATCGGGTTGGGCAGGCCGGCGTTGGGGTAGCAGCTGATGAAGGTGTCGGTCGCCACGCGGTTGAGTTCCTGCACATAGGGCCGCATCAGCGCGGCGCCCAGGGCGCAGTTCAGGCCCACGGCCAGCGGCCGCGCATGGCGCACGCTGTGCCAGAAGGCGGTGACGGTCTGGCCGCTCAGGATGCGGCCCGAGGCATCGGTGACGGTGCCGCTGATGATGATCGGCAGGCATTCGCCGCTGGCCTCGAAGTACTCGTCGATGGCGAAGAGCGCGGCCTTGGCATTGAGGGTGTCGAAGATGGTCTCGACCAGCAGCACGTCCGAGCCGGCCTCCACCAGCGCAGCCGTCTGCGCGTAGTAGGCGGCGCGCAGCGTCTCGAAGTCGATGTTGCGCGCACCGGGGTCGTTCACGTCGGGGCTGATGCTGGCGGTGCGCGGCGTCGGGCCCAGGGCGCCGGCCACGAAGCGCGGCTTGTCGGGCGTGCTGAACTTGTCGCAGGCCTCGCGCGCCAGTCGGGCGCTGGCCAGGTTCATCTCGCGCGCCAGGTCGGCCATGTCGTAGTCCTCCTGCGCGATGGTGGTGGCGCCGAAGGTGTTGGTCTCGATGAGGTCGGCGCCGGCCGCCAGGTAGCCCTCGTGGATGTCGCGGATGACGTCGGGGCGGGTGATGGACAGCAGCTCGTTGTTGCCCTTCACGTCCTTGTGGAAGTCCTTGAAGCGTTCGCCCACGGCGCCGGGGCCGCTGTAGCCCTCGCCGCGGTACTGCGCCTCGCTGAGCTTGAAGCGCTGGATCATGGTGCCCATCGCCCCGTCGAGGATGGCAATGCGCTGGGCCAGGATGGCGGGCAGCTGCTGGGCGCGGGTGTAGGTGGGCAGATTCATGGGGGCGCGATTGTAAAAACCCGCGCCTGCCCCGGCCGCTAACATGGCCGGCCGCTGCCCGCCATGACCGATTCCCTCGCCACGCCCCCTCTGCAGCCCGGCCTGATGGTCCTGCACGGCAACCGGCCGGAAGACCTGCGGCAGCTGCTCGTGGCCTGGCTGGCGCGGCATCCGCTCGCGCCGCTGGAGGACGAGGTGGTGCTGGTGCAGAGCAACGGCATCGCCCAGTGGCTCAAGCTGGCGCTGGCGGCCGATCCGGCGCGCGGCGGCCTGGGCATCACGGCGGCCTTCGACGTGCAACTGCCGGCGCAGTTCCTGTGGCGCGCCTACCGTGCGGTTCTCGGCGCAGACACGGTGCCCGAGCGCTCGCCGCTCGATGAGGCGCCGCTCGCCTGGCGGCTGATGCGCCTGCTGCCTGCGCTCACCGCCCGCGCGGCCGAGACCGATCCGCGCTTCGCGCCGCTGGCGCGCTTCCTGGCCCACGACCCCGACCTGCGCAAGTGCCATCAGCTGGCACTGCGCCTGGCCGACCTGTTCGACCAGTACCAGGTCTACCGCGCCGACTGGCTGCAGGACTGGGCGGCGGGCCGCGACCAGCTGCAGACGCTGCGCGGCGGCACCCGCCCGCTGCCAGAGGACCAGCAGTGGCAGGCCCGCCTGTGGCGCGCCCTGCTGGAGGACCTGGGCACGGCCGTACAGGCCGACGCCGCGCAGGGCCTGGCGGGCAGCCGTGCCGGCGTGCATCAGCGCTTCATCGACGCCCTGGCCGCGCATGACGGCCCGCCGCCGGCCGGCCTGCCACGGCGGGTGATCGTCTTCGGCATCTCCGCCCTGCCTGCGCAGACGCTGCAGGCCCTGGCCGCGCTGGCGCGGCATGCGCAGGTGATGCTCTTCGTGCACAACCCCTGCCGCCACCACTGGACCGACATCGTGGCCGACCAGGACCTGCTGCGCGGCGCCTACCGCCGCCAGGCGCGCCGCCCCGGCATGCCCGCCGTGCTGGACGAGGCCGCGCTGCACCAGCATGCCCATCCGCTGCTGGCCGCCTGGGGCAAGCAGGGCCGCGACTACCTGCACCTGATCGACGGCTTCGACGAGCCCGACCGCTACCGCGGCGCCTGGGCCGGCATCGGCAGCGGCCGCATCGACCTGTTCAGCGACGACACACCGCCCGCGCACAGCCTGCTGCGCCAGCTGCAGGACGACATCCTCGAACTGCGACCGCTGGCCGAGACCCGCGCCCGCTGGCCCGCCGTCGACCCGGCGCGCGACATCTCGCTGCGCTTCCACACCGCCCATTCGCCACAGCGCGAGGTGGAGGTGCTGCACGACCAGCTCCTCGCCCGCTTCGACGCCGACCCCACGCTGCAGCCGCGCGACGTGATCGTGATGCTGCCGGACGTGGACAGCTACGCGCCCCACATCGAGGCCGTCTTCGGCCGGCTCACGCGCAGCGACCCGCGGCACATTCCCTTCACCGTCGCCGACCAGGGCCAGCGCAGGCGCGAGCCGCTGCTGGTGGCCCTCGAAGCGCTGCTGGCCCTGCCCGACAGCCGCTTCGCCGCCAGCGACGTGCTGGACCTGCTCGAAGTGCAGGCCGTGCGCGAGCGCTTCGGCCTGGCCGAGGACGACCTGCCCGTGCTCAAGCGCTGGATCGAAGGCGCCGGCGTGCGCTGGGGCCTGGATGCCGACCAGCGCACGCAGCAGGGCTTGGGCGCCGCGGGCGAAGCCAACAGCTGGCGCTTCGGCCTGCAGCGCATGCTGCTGGGCTATGCCGCTGGCGACGGCGAGGCCTTCGACGGCATCGCCCCCTTCGACGAGGTGGGCGGGCTGGACGCCGCCGCCCTCGGCCCGCTCGCGGCACTGCTGCGCGCCATGGAAGTCACGCTGGACACACTGGCCCAGGACGCCACGCCCACCGTCTGGGCCGAGCGCCTGCGCGCGCTGCTGCAGCGCTTCTTCGCGCCCGCCACGCCGCGCGAGCAGGTGCGCGTGCAGGAGCTGCTGCAGGGCCTGGACCGCTGGCTGGACGACTGCGCCGCCGCCGGCTTCGACCAGGACCTGCCGCTGTCGGTGGTGCGCGAGACCTGGCTCGGCCAGCTGGGCGGCGGCGGGCTGGCGCAGCGCTTCCTGTCGGGCGGCGTCAGCTTCTGCACGCTGATGCCGATGCGCGCCATTCCCTTCCGCATCGTCTGCCTGCTGGGCATGAACGACGGCGACTTCCCGCGCCCCGTCATGCGCGCCGACTTCGACCTGATGCGGGACGACTGGCGCCCCGGCGACCGTTCGCGCCGCGACGACGACCGCTACCTGCTGCTCGAAGCCCTGCTGTCCGCGCGCGAGCAGCTCTACCTGAGCTGGGTGGGCCGCGACGTGCGCGACCACAGCGCCCGCGCGCCCAGCGTGCTGGTGGGCCAGCTGCGCGACCACCTCGCCGCCGGCTGGCGCCTGGCCGGCCGCGAGGACGAGCGCGACGCGCTGCTGACGGCGCTGACCACCGAACACCCGCTGCAGCCCTTCAGTCCCCGCTACTTCGCGCCCGATGCGCCGCGCGCCCCTGCCGTGGACGGCCTCTACACCTATGGCCACGAATGGCAGGCGGCCCAGTCCGCGCAGCCGCCCGGCCGCGCCGACGCGCCGCTGCCCGCCTGGCAGCCCGAGGAGCCCATCGCCCTGCGCCCGCTGGAGGACTTCCTGGCCCAGCCCATCGAGGCCTTCTTCGCCCAGCGCCTGCATGTGCGCTTCGGCCCCGGCGCCGACGGCAGCGAGGACGTGCTCGACGACGAGCTCTTCGCCCTCGGCGGCCTGGAGAACTGGGCGCTGGAGCAGCAGCTGCGCCAGACCCTGCAGCCCTGGTGCGACGACCAGCCCAGCCCGACCGCCGCCCGCGCGGCGCTGAGTTCGACGCTGGCGCAGCAGGTCGACCGGTTGGCGAGCGAAGGCCGGCTGCCGCTGCAGGCCTTCGGCCAGCTCGCGGGCCAGGGCCTGCAGCAGCGCGTGGCCCGCACCTTCGAGCATTACCTCAAGGCCTGCGAGGCCTGGCCCGAGGTCGAGGCCGAGCCGGTGCTGCTGCACTGGCGGCATGCGGACAGCGGGGTAGCGATCGAAGACGCACTGCCGCCGCGGCGGCTGCCGGCCAGTGCAGAGGCCGACGCCGCCACCGCCGAGCCCGCACGCCTCGTGCTGGCCCAGGGCCGCCTGCACAAGGGCAAGGAACTCGCCTGGCACCACGTCGTCCGCCACTGGCCCGCGCACCTGGCGCTCAATTGGGCCGCCGGGCCCACGCGCACCGTGCTCGTCAGCGAATCGGGCACGCTGGTGCTGGCGGCGCTGACCCGGGCCGATGCCGACGACGCACTGGGCCAGCTCGTCCAGGCCTGGCTCGCCGGCCTGCGCCAGCCACTGCCGCTGGCCTGCCGCACCGGCTTCGCCGCGCTGGCCGAGGACATGGCCGGCAACGCCGCCCGCATGGCCTACGACGGTGGCATGCAGCGCCAGGGCGAGGGCGAGCGGCCCGCCCTGGCCCGCGCCTATCCCGACTTCGCCGCCCTCGCCGCCGCCCGCAACGACGACGGCCGTGGCCTGCTCGACTGGGCCCAGGCGCTGTACGGCCCCTTGTGGCGCAGCGTGCCCGCCGCCCGCCGCGGCGCCACGAACGAGGCCGAGTCGTGAACACCGCCCTCCCCGCCGTCCAAGCGCTGGACCCGCTGCGCTTCCCGCTGCACGGCCTGCGCCTCATCGAGGCCAGCGCCGGCACCGGCAAGACCTACACCATCGCCCTGCTCTACCTACGCCTAGTGCTGGGCCATGGCAGGCCTGGCAGCGCCTTCAGCCGGCCGCTCACGCCGCCCGAGATCCTGGTCGTGACCTTCACCGAGGCCGCCACGCAGGAGCTGCGCGAGCGCATCCGCGCCCGGCTGGACGAGGCCGCGCGCGTCTTCGCCGGCGAGGCCGAGGCACCCGCCGGCGATGCCCTCGCCGCACTCCTGGACGACACCCCGCCCGACGCCCGCCCCGCTTGCGCCCACCGCCTGCGCGTGGCCGCGCAGTGGATGGACGAATCGGCCATCGCCACCATCCACGGCTGGGCCTGGCGCATGCTGCGCGAGCACGCCATGGGCAGCGGCAGCCTGTTCGCCCAGACCCTGCAGACCGACCTGCAGGCGCTGCAGCAGCAGGTGCTGCACGACCACTGGCGGCGCCACTACTACCCGCTGGACGCCGCCGCCTCGCGCGCGCTGCTGGGCTGCTTTGCGAACCCCGAGGCGCTGTGGCAGGCCGTGCGCCCGCTGCTGGCTCAGGGCGATGCGCAACTGCGCCTGCAGGGCAGCGCCTTCGACGGCGAGGCCGACGCGCTGGACGCCCTGCGCCAGCTGGGCCGCAGCATGGCCGAGGCCGACGACCTGCAGGAGCAGGCCCGCGCCGCCTGGCGCGCCGACCGCGCCGCGCTGGAGCGGCTGTGGCACGCCGCCCGCCCGCAGCTCAACGGCAACAGCTACCGTGGCAAGGACGACGACGCCACCTTCGACGGCTGGCTGCAGGCCCTGGCCGACTGGAGCGCTGGCGCCGAGGCGCCCGACCACATCGCCCGCTTCGGCCGCGAAGGCGCCAAGCTCAGGAAGGGCCAGGCCCTGCCCGATCATCCCGCGCTGGACGCCATCGACGCCTGGCAGCAGGCGCAGGTCGCGGCCCAGCCCGCGGGCCTGCGTGCGCACCTGGCCGTGCATGCCGCCCGCACCCTGCGCGAGGCCCTGGCGGCCGAGAAGCTGCGCCGTGCCGAGCTGGGCTTCGACGACCTGCTGCTGCAGCTGGACCGCGCCCTGGCCAGCCCCGGTGGCGCGGCGCTGGCGGCATGCATCCGCACCCGCTTTCCGCTGGCGCTGATCGACGAGTTCCAGGACACGGACCCGGTGCAGTACCGCATCTTCCGGCGCATCTATGGCGAAGCGGGGGATGCTGGCCACGACACAAGCGGCACAGGCGACGGCAACGACATCCGCCCCGCCCCCGCGCGCGGCACCACCGGCCTGATCCTCATCGGCGACCCCAAGCAGGCCATCTACGCCTTCCGCGGCGCCGACATCCGCACCTACCTGCGCGCCCGGCGCGACACGGCCGCGCAGGCCGATGCGGCGGACGGCGCCATCTACGCGCTGGACACCAACTTCCGCTCCACGGCCGCCGTGGTGCAGGCCGTCAACCGCGTCTTCGAGCAGGCGAGCCGCCATCCGCGCGGCGCCTTCCGCTTCGCGCGTGAAGACGGCGACCCGGTGCCCTTCGTGCCCGTGCGCGCCCGCGGCCGGAGCGAGACGCTGTGGCTCGAAGGCGCGCCCGCCCCGGCCCTCACCCTCTGGTCGCAGGAACCCGAGCCCGAAGCCGGCCGCGACAGCGTGGGCACCGCCGACTACCGCGCGCAGATGGCCGAGGTCTTCGCCAGCGCCGCCGTGCGCTGGCTGGCCGACACCGGCAAGGGCCGCAGCGGCTTCCGTCAGCCCGATGGCCGCTGGCAGCCGCTGCGGCCGGCCGACATCGCCGTGCTGGTGCGCAGCGGCACCGAGGCCGCCGCCATCCGCGGCGCGCTGGCCGCGCGCGGGCTGCGCAGCGTCTACCTGTCGGACCGCGAATCGGTCTTCGCCACGCCCGAGGCCGAGGACCTGCTGCGCTGGCTGCGCGCCGCCGCGGAGCCGGGCGACGACCGGTTGCTGCGCACCGCCCTGGCCAGCCGCAGCCTGGGCCTGCCGCTGGCCGGGCTGGCCCGGCTGGAAGAGGACGAACTCGCCTGGGAAGAGACCGCCCTGCGCTGGCAGTCCTTCAACGCCTGCTGGCTGCGCCATGGCGTGCTGCCGATGGTGCATGCGCTGCTGCATGCCTACGACCTGCCCGCGCGCTGGCTGGCGGCGTCGGCCGATGCGCCTCCCGCAATGCCTCCCGCAGCGCCTGACGGCCTCGCGCCTGATCTGCCCGACGCGCTCGTGGACGCCCCGGCGGGTGCTGCGGCCCTGGGCGGCGAGCGCCGGCTCACCAACATGCTGCACCTGGCCGAGTGGCTGCAGCGCCGCGCCGTCGACCTGGACGGCCCGCATGCCCTGATCCGCGCCCTGGCCCAGCGCCTGGCCGAGCCCGGCGGCGAGGAAGAGATCCTGCGTCTGGAAAGCGATGCCGCCCTGCTCAAGGTGGTGACCATCCACAAGTCCAAGGGCCTGGAATACCCGCTGGTGCTGCTGCCCTTCATCGCCGCCTGGCGGGAGGAGAAGGCTTCGGCCGCCAAGGCCATCGGCTTCCATGATGCCGAGGCCGATGCCCGCGTGATCGAGCTGGACGGCAAGCATGAAGAGGCCGCCGCCCTCGCCGACGAGGAGCGGCTGGCCGAGGACATGCGGCTGCTCTACGTGGCGCTGACCCGCGCCCGGCATGCGCTGTGGCTCGGTGTAGCGCCGCTCGCCGCCGGCAGCGGCAAGAGGGTGGCGCTGGACCGGGGCGCGCTCGGCCAGGTGCTGGGCGCGGGTGCGGCCATCGACAGCCTGGCCGGCTACCGGGCGGCGCTGCAGGCACTGGCGGACGATGCGGGCGACGCCGCAGCGGCGCGCGCCGCGACGACGGCAGCCGGGGCGGCCTCCGCGTCAGGGGCCGACGGCGCATCCGGGGCAGCCCGGACAGCCACGCCATCCGATGCATCGGCCGCGGCTGGCGCGCCTGCCGCATCCAGCCCGCCCATCCTCGTCATCGAACCCGCGCCCTCCCCCGACGCCCGCGTCTGGCACCCGCCCGCCCCGCCCCCGCCCGGCGCCGCCCGCACGCCGCTGCGCCACGGCCATGCGCCGTGGTGGATCGCCAGCTATTCCGCGCTGGTGCAGCAACTGGGCGGCGGCGGTGCCGTGGCCCAGGACGCGCCGGCGCCCAGCGCCGAGCCCGAGGACGCCCGCCAGGACCAGGCCCTGGAAGAAGCCATCGCCCCCGCCGACGTCGCGCCGGAGGAGCGCCCCGCCACCGCCCCGCGTGGCGGCAGCTGGCATGCCTTCCCGCAGGGCGCCGAGGCCGGCAGCTTCCTGCACGGCCTGCTCGACTGGTGCGCGCAGCAGGGCTTCGCCCGCGTCCTCGAAACCCCCGAGGCCCTGCGGGATCTGGTCGCCCGCCGCTGCACTGTGCGCGGCTGGGAGGCCTGGATCGAGCCGCTGTGCGACTGGCTGCCCCGCTGGCTGCGCACGCCCTGGCCCCTGCCCGATGCCGTGCCCGCCACGCTGGCCGGCCTGAGGCAGCCGAAGTCCGAGATGGAGTTCTGGATGCCGGTGCACCGCGCCGATGCGCGCAGCATCGACGCGGTGGTCCAGGCGCACATCCTGCCCGGGATGAACCGCCCGCCCCTGCCGCCCACGCAGCTGGCCGGCATGCTCAAGGGCTTCATGGACCTGGTCTTCGAACACGACGGCCGCTGGTGGGTGGCCGACTACAAGTCCAACTGGCTGGGCCCGGACGACGCGGCCTATGACGATGCGGCGATTCAGGCCTCGCTGCTGGCCCATCGCTACGACGTGCAGGCCGCGCTCTACAGCCTGGCGCTGCACCGCCTGCTGCGCAGCCGCCTGCCCGGCTACGACCCCGACACGCATCTGGGCGGCGCCCTCACCGTCTACCTGCGCGGTGCCGATGCGCCGGGCCACGGCATCTGGGCCGTGCGGCCGCCCCGCGAACTGATCGAGGCGCTGGATGCCCTGCTGCGCGGCCCCGAGGAAGGCGAGATCGAATGAGCCAGCGCGCAAACCACCCCTCCCGTCGCGCCCTGAGCCCGCCATCGATCCCTGCCGCCATCCTGGCGCAGCCGGGAGGGCGCCCATGACATCCACCGCCGACCTCTTCGACGCCGAGCCCGCCGAAGCCGCTGCCGGGCAGCGGCGCGACGCCCTGCTCGCCGACCTGGACCGCTGGGTGCAGCAGGGCTGGCTGCGCGAGCTGGACCGTAGCTTCGCCCTCTTCTGCCTGCAGCGCGATCCAGAGGCGGGCGCCGAGCTGCTGCTGGCCGCCGCCCTGGCCAGCCATCAGCTCGGCCGCGGCCATGTGTGCCTGGACCTGCAGGCCACACTGGCCGATGGCCGCCACAGCCTCTCGCTGCCGCCCGACACGGCCGGCACCGCCGCGATGGGCGACGGCCCGCAGCGCTGGCTGCAACCCCTGCGCCTGGCCGCCTGGAGCGAAACCCTGGCCACCAGCCGCCTGTGCGGCCGCGGCGATCCGGCAGAGGGCGCGACGCCGCTGGTGCTGCAGGGCCCACGCCTTTACCTGCGGCGCTACTGGCAGTATGAGCGGCAGGTGCGCGCCCGTATCGAAGACCGCCTGGCGCCCGCGCCCGTCGCGCCGGCCGAACGCATCCGCCCTGTGCTCGACCGGCTCTTCGGCCCCGGCGACGGCACGCCCGACTGGCAGAAGATGGCCTGCGCCCTGGCCCTGCGCCAGCGCTTCGCCGTCATCACCGGCGGCCCGGGCACGGGCAAGACCACCACCGTGGTGCGGCTGCTGGCGCTGCTGCAGTCGATGGCGATGCATGGCGGCGCCCCGGGCCGGCCGCTGCGCATCCAGCTCGCCGCGCCCACCGGCAAGGCCTCGGCCCGGCTCACCGAGTCCATCCGCGGCGCCCTCGATCAGTTGCCGTGGGAGCAGCTGCCCGGCGGCGGCGACCTGCGAAGCCGCGTGCCGGCCGAGGCCCGCACCCTGCACCGCCTGCTGGGCAGCCGCCCCGACACCCGCCGCCTGCGCCACCACGCCGGCCACCCGCTGCCGCTGGACGTGCTGGTGGTCGACGAGGCCTCCATGGTCGACCTGGAGATGATGGCCGCCCTGCTCGACGCCCTGCCCCCGCAGGCGCGGCTGGTGCTGCTGGGCGACAAGGACCAGCTCGCTTCGGTGGAGGCCGGCGCCGTGCTGGGCGAGCTGTGCAGCCGCGCGGACCATGGCCACTACGACGCCGCCACCCTCGCATGGCTGCAGGCCGCCACCGGACAGGCGCCGCCCGCCGCGCTGCAGGACGCGCGAGGCCATCCCCTGGACCAGGCCATCGCCATGCTGCGCGTGAGCCGCCGTTTCCATGCCGGCAGCGGCATCGGCCGGCTGGCGACTGCCGTCAACGACGGCGACGCCACCACCGCGCTGGCACTGTTCGACGATGGTCTGCCGGACCTGCGCCGCTGCCGCCTGGCCGCCGCGCCCGGCCATCTGGCCCAGGACGCCGCCCTGCGCGCCCTGCTGCTGGCCGACGACGACATCGACGACGACGCCCAGGCCGCGGGCCCGGCCGGTGACCCCCGCCAGCCCGTCGGCCCCGCCCACTGGCTGCGCCGCATCCACGAGGAGCGCCCCGACTCCGATGCGCCCCGATCCGACTGGGACGCCTGGGCCGCCCGCCTGCTACAGGCCAGCAGCCGCTTCCAGCTGCTGTGTGCCCTGCGCGACGGCCCCTGGGGCGTGGCGGGCCTGAACGCCGCCATCGCCGAGCTGCTGCATGCCGAAGGCTGGATCGCCGCCACCCAGGGCTGGTACGCCGGTCGGCCGGTGCTGGTCACCCGCAACGACCCGGCGCTAGGCCTGATGAACGGGGACGTGGGCCTGACGCTGCAGCTGCCCGCCCGCTTCGACGACATCACCGGCCGGCCGGTGCCCGAGGCCGGCACCGCCCTGCGCGTGGCCTTTGCCGCCGCCGACGGCTCGGGCGGCGTGCGCTGGACGCTGCCGGCGCGGCTGCAGGCCGTGGAGACCGTCTTCGCCATGACGGTGCACAAGTCGCAGGGCTCGGAGTTCGAGCACACCGCCCTGCTGCTGCCGCCCACCGCAAGCCCGGTGCTCACGCGCGAGCTGGTCTACACCGGCATCACCCGCGCGCGGCGCTGGTTCACGCTGGCGGCGCCGGCCGGCCGCGGGCGACGGGTGCTGGAGGCGGCCATCGGGCGACAGGTGCTGCGTGCCAGTGGGCTGATGGCACCACCGGGCGGCTGAGAAGGCGCGGGCACCCCGAGGCGAACCACCGGCCTCGCGCAGGCCGCCGCCGCGCCGGTTCCTCGCGTGGCCGAACGGGTCGCAGGTCCCCCATTCATGTGACGGTGGCCGGCGCTCCAGAATCGACACTCGCCGCGGTCCCAACTGCCCGCGGAGCCCCCATGCCCACTCCCCTGAAGATCGCCTTCACCTCGTGCGCCGAGGCCACGCAGTTCCCCAGCCAGCCGGTGTGGACCCGCATCGCCGACGCTTCGCCCGACCGCCTGGTGCTGCTGGGCGACGCGGCCTACTACGACGTGCACGGCGCCGACACCGCCAGCGTCAAGGCCATGAGTGCCGAGCAGTTCGGCCGCCATGCCCACCGGCGCCTGCAGCAGCAGCTGGACTGTCCGGAGTTCCGTGCGCTGGTCGCCAAGGTGCCCACCTCCGCGATCTGGGACGACCACGACTTCCTCTGGAACAACGCCTGCGGCGCCGACCTGGCCGCCGATCCGCAGTGGCGCGACCATCTGGCCTATTCGCGCTGCCTGTTCCATGCCTTCCGCGCGGCGCTGGCCGCCTCGCCGGGCCCGGGGCGCATGCCCCTCTTCGAGACCATCGACCACACCCGGCCGCCGCCCGCGCCCGGCTACCAGCGCGTGCCGCTGGCCGACGGCGTGGTGCTGCACCTCACCGACGGACGCAGCTTCAAGGCCGGCAACGGCCACAAGGCGCTGCTGGGCCAGCCGCAGATGGCGGCGCTGATCGCGGGCTGCGCCGAGCCGCAGGCGATCCACATCGTCGCCTCGGGCGTGGTGTTCGAGCGCGACACCTGGCTGGCCAACAGCGCGGACCAGGGAGAGACCTGGGCCGACTGCCGCCCGGAACACGACCAGCTGCTGGCCCTGGCGGCGCAACGGCGCCTGCTGCTGCTCAGCGGCGACATCCATCGCAACACCTTCCGCCGCTACCAGCGCTACGCGGGCGAGACCTGCCTGTTCGAGGCCACGGCCTCCGGCGCTGCCCTGCCCGCCTGGATGATGACCAGCCGCAATCCCACCACGCTGCACCACTGGGGCCTGGCGACGGTCCATGACGACCATGTCGAGGTGGGCCTCTACCATTCCGGCGGCCTGGCCGAGCGCCACACCATCCCCCGCGACGATTGGCAATGAGCACCCCACCGCCGAAAGCCAACGACCGGCCCGCCCGCGTCGCCCTGGTCGAGGACGACGCGGGCATGCGCCGGCGCATCGCCCATGCCGTGGCAGGCGACGCCGGCCTGGCGCTGGTATTCGAGGCGGCCACCGCGCAGCAGATCCTCGACTGGTTGCCCGGGCATCCGCTCGACGTGCTGCTGGTGGACCTGGGCCTGCCCGACCGCTCGGGCCTGGAGGTGATCCGCGCCGCGCGCCGGCTGCAGCCCGACTGCGCGGTGATGGTCATCACCATCTTCGGCGACGAGGCCAACATGGTGCAGGCCTTCGAAGCCGGCGCCAGCGGCTACCTGCTCAAGGACGGCACCGAGCGCGACCTGGGCCTGCACATCCGCTCGCTGCGCGCCGGCGGCTCGCCCATGTCGCCCATCATTGCGCGGCAGCTGCTGCGGCGCTGGCAGCAGGCGGGCGGCGCGGCCGTCCCGGGTGGGCGCGGCGGCGCACCGGGCGGCCCGGCGCAGGCCGGCGCGTCGCCCGCGGCCGAGCGGCTGTCGCCGCGCGAATTCGAGGTGCTGGACCTCGTCTCCCGCGGCTTCACCTATGCGGAGACCGCCGCCCGCATCGGCGTGTCGGTGAGCACGGTGCAGACCCATGTGCGCAACATCTACGGCAAGCTCGACGTACACAACAAGTCGGAGGCCGTCTACGAAGCCCGCAACCTTGGCCTGCTGCCCTGAGGCCCCCGCCGCACGCCCCTGCGGCGGCGCTGCCCGCACGGGTGGACCCCGGCACCGGCGCCTGCTGGCCGGGTTCTTCGGCCTCATGCTGCTGTGCTGCCTTCTGTGCACCGGGGGGGCCATCGGCGCAGTGCCCGAGGGCGGCTTGCAGACGCTGCGAAGCGCCGAAGCGGTCGTGCGCGTGGCCGGCGAAGCGCCCCGGCCGGCGGCCCCGGTCTCGCTGCCCTTTCGCTGGGCCGACCAGGCGCCGCGCCAGCCCGGCGGCGCCACCGTCACGCTCGACCTGCCGGTGCCGCCCCCAGGCGGCGACGACCGCTTCTACGGCCTGCTCTTCGAGGCCCTGGGCAACCAGGCCGCCGTCTATGTGGACGACCGGCTGGTGGCGCGCTGGGGCCAGCCGGGCGACGCCGGCTTCGATGCCGGCCGCGGCCCGAGGCTGGTGCGGCTGCCCGCCGACCTCGTCGAAGGCACCGCCGCGCCACTGCGCCTGCGCATCGAGCTGAGCTTCCAGCCGCAGCGCGGCGGCGGCGTCTCGGCGGTGCGCTGGGGACCGTTGGCGCGGGTGGAAGCGCTGGAGGCCCAGGAGCGGCTGTGGCGCAACACGCTGTCGCTGGTGTATGCCACGGGCCTGCTGCTGATGGGCGGCCTGGCGGCGGGCCTGTGGTGGCGCCAGCGCGATCCGCTCTATGGCTGCTTCGGCCTGGCCGCGGTCGCCGGCGCCCTGCGCAACTTCGACCAGAGCGGCCTGCAGATGCCGCTGCCCTGGCCCTGGTGGGGCGCACTGGTGGCCATGAGCTACGCGGTCCACATCGCGCTGCTCGCGCGCTTCGTGACGCTCGCGTTGCACCGGCCCCCGCCCCGGGTGCTGCAGCTGCTGACCGCGATCCTGTGGGCCTCGGTGCTGCTGGCGGGCGCCTCCTTCGCGCTGCGCCAGCCGCTGATGTGGACGGCCGCGCTGGCACTGCTGTGCGCCGGCGGCATCGTCAGCCTGCCGGGCGTGGTGCGCGAGGTCGTGGCGGGCCGGCGCCCCACGGCCTACGCGCTGCTCGTGGCGGGGGTGCTGGCCATCGCCGCCGGGCTGCACGACCTGCTGCGCGTCCGCATCGGGCTGGGCAGCGCCAGCTGGGTGCCCCTCACGCCGCACGCCATGTTCGGCTTCGTGCTGATCCTGGCCGGCATGGTGGTCGAGCGCTACAGCCGCTCGGTGCGCGAGTACCGCGACCTGGCCCGCTCGCTCGATGCGCGCGTGGCCGAGCGCGAGCGCCAGCTCACCGCCGCCATGGACGCGCTGCAGGCCGAGCGCGAGCAGCAGGCCGTGCTGCTGGAGCGACAGCGCCTGATGCGCGAGATCCACGACGGCGTCGGCTCGCAGCTGGTGGGCCTGCTCAACCTGGTGGGCCGCCCGGGCGCCGACCCGGCGCTGATGGAGGCGCAGGTCAAACTGGCGCTGGACGAGCTGCGCGTGGCGGTCGATTCGCTGCAGCCGCTGGAAGGCGACCTCACGGTGGTGCTCGCCACCCTGCGCTACCGGCTGCAGCCGCGCCTGGAAGCCGCCGGCCTGACGCTGGAATGGGAGGTGGACAGCCTGCCGCCGCGCGCTGACGTCACGCCGCAGACGGCCATGCAGATCCAGCGCATCCTGCTGGAGGGCTTCACCAACGTGCTGCGCCATGCGCAGGCACGGCGCATCCGCCTCGAAGCGCACTGGCATGCCGGCCCGCCCGAGCGCATGGAGATCGTGCTGGCCGACGACGGCCGCGGCTTCGCGGCCGACGGTCCGCCCGCCGGCGGCCAGGGCCTGGCCAGCATGCGCAGCCGCGCGGCTGCCATCGGGGCCACGTTGGCCGTGACGTCGACGCCGGAGCACGGCACCACGGTGCGTCTGGACTGGCCGGTGCGGCGTTGAAGCTGCCCTCGCGCAGCGCGATCCCAACAACGGAATTCCCTGCGGCGCGACAAGCGCGCCGCGAGCCGCCGACCTCGTGCGTATGGCACGATGCGCGACTGCTCCGGCCGCGCAGTGCCGGGGCGTTCAGGACGCGCCATGCAGATCGAATCCATTGCCATCAAGAACTACCGGCTGTTCCGGGACGCCAAGCTGACCCACATTCCCCGTCTTTGCGTGCTGGTGGGCGCCAACGGAACGGGCAAGTCGACTCTGTTCGATGTCCTGTCCTTCCTCAAGGACGCCCTGTCGATGAACGTCGGCAAGGCCATCGCCAAGCGGGGTGGCTACCGCGAAGTCGCGAGTCGCGGCTTCGCGCAGGAGGCCATCGAGCTCACCCTGCAGTTCCGCATGGAGATCACCGGCAAGGAGCGCCTGGTGACCTACCTGCTGCGCATCTCCCCCGGCGCGGAGGGCCGGCCCTTCGTGGAGCGCGAGGTCCTGCGCTACAAGCGGGGGGCCTACGGCGCACCCTTCCGCTTCCTGGACTTTTCGTCTGGACGCGGCTATGCGATCACCAACGAAGAGGACTTCTCCAAGGCGGACGAGGACCTCACCCGGGAAGAACAGGAACTGGATTCGCCAGACATCCTCGCCATCAAAGGCCTGGGCCAGTTCGAGCGCTTCAAGGCCGCAAGCGCCTTCCGGCTGATGATCGAGAACTGGCACATCTCCGACTTCCACGTGTCCGAAGCGCGGCCCAGCCAGGAGGAGGGCTTCGCAGAGCACCTCTCGACGCGAGGCGACAACCTGCCCCTGGTGGCCAACTACCTGTACGAGCATCATCCCGACCGCTTTGCCCATGTGCTGGACGCGATGCGCCGAAGGGTGCCTGGCATCTCGGTGGTGGAGCCGCGGCAGACAGAGGATGGCCGCCTTGTCCTGCGCTTTCAGGACGGCAGCTTCAAGGACCCGTTCATTGCGCGACATGTGTCCGACGGCACGATCAAGATGTTCGCGTACCTGGTGTTGCTGAACGACCCCAATCCCTATCCGATGCTGGCCGTGGAAGAGCCCGAGAACCAGCTCTATCCCGAACTGCTGCCCGAACTTGCCGAGGAGTTCCGCAGCTATGCGCAGCGGGGAGGGCAGGTCTTCATCTCCACCCATTCACCCGATTTCCTCAATGCCTTGTCGCTGGACGAGATCTACTGCCTGCGCAAACAGGATGGCTTCACGCAGGTGTCCCGGGCCGGCGACTCCCAGAACTTGCGCGCGCTGTTCGAAGCCGGCGACCTGCCCGGCTACCTGTGGAAGCAGGGACTGTTCGAAGGCCTCAACCGGGACGTGCGCTGATGGTGGGCCGGCTGGTGTTCCTGCTGGAGGAGCCCTCGATGCGGGTATTGCTGGAAGGCTGGCTGCCTCGTCTGGTCCCCGGCTGGGTGAGCGGTGAGCATTTCCTGTGCGTGCCGCACGAGGGAAAGTCGGACCTGGACCGCAGCATCCCGCGCAAGCTCGCCGTTTGGCGCCACACCGGCGACCGCTTCGTCATCGTCCGCGACAACGACAACGCGGACTGCATCGAAGTGAAGGCTCGGCTGCGCAGAATGTGCGAACAAGCTGGACGCCCCGACAGTCTCATCCGGCTGGTCTGCCAGGAACTGGAAAGCTGGTATCTCGGCGACCTCGCGGCGCTCGCTGCGGCCTTCGATACGCCGCGGATCGACTCGCCCGCCAACCGCAAGCGCTTCGATGCGCCGGACGGCTGGCAGAAGCCCTCGGTCGAGGTCAAGCGACTGATCCCGACCTTCCAGAAGATCGGCGGGGCCCGCGCGATGGCCGCCCATCTGGACGCCCTGCGCAATCGCTCGCCCAGCCTGCACGCCTTCGTGACGGGGGTGCGGCGGCTGCATGCCGAAGCTGCAGGCTGACCCCACCCGCCCGGCGAAGGTCAGCCGAACACCTTTCCCGGATTCATCAACCCCAGCGGATCGAGCGCGGCCTTGATGGCGCGCATGACGTCGAGTTCTTCGGGCGTGCGGCTGGCACCCAGATAGGGCTTCTTGTGCAAGCCGATGCCGTGCTCGGCCGAGACGCTGCCGGCAAAGCGGCCGACCATGTCGTAGACCAGGTGCTCCGCCGCCTCGGCATCGCCGCCGATGCTGGCGCCGTCGATCGAGAGGTGCAGGTTGCTGTCGCCGATGTGGCCGAAGAACACGCTGAGGTGGCCGGGCCAGCGGACTTCCAGCGCGGCGCGGCACTCCTGCACGAAGCGGCCGATCTGCGCCATGGGCAGGCTGACGTCGAAGTTGACCGGCGGATGCATGTTGGCCGGCAGCTCGGCGGTGGCCTCGCGGATCTTCCACAGCGCGGCGGCCTGGGCCTGCGACTGGGCCAGCACCGCATCGACCACCAGGCCGGCCTCCATGGCCTCGGCCAGCGCTTCTTCCAGCTCGGCCTGCAGGGCGGCCTCGCTGCCGCCATCCAGGTCGACCAGGGCCAGCAGCGGATGGACCGTGTCGAAGGGTTCGCGCAGGTGCTGCCAGGCGAGCGAGGCGGCCACGAAATCGCGCCACATCAGCTCGAAGGCCGCCACGCCGCCGGCAAAGCGGGATTGCAGGCGGCCCAGCAGGGCCAGGGCAGCGTCGTAGTCGGGCAGGGCGGCCAGCAGCGTGGCGCGGGCCCGCGGGGCCGGTTGCAGGCGGAAGAGGGCGCGGGTGATCACGCCCAGCGTGCCTTCCGCGCCGACGAAGAACTGCTTGAGGTCGTAGCCGGTGTTGTTCTTCTGCATGGGCCGCAGCATGGGCAGCACACGGCCGTCGGGCAGCACGGCCTCCAGGCCCAGCAGCTGCTCGCGCATCATGCCGAACTGCAGCACGCCGTTGCCGCCGGCATTGGTGGCCAATGCGCCGCCGACCTGGGCCGAGCCGCGGGCGCCGAAGTCCACGCCGAAGCGCAGGCCGGCTTCGGCGGCGGCCTCCTGCACGGCCTGGATGGTCACGCCAGCCTGGGCCGTGAGGGTGCGCGTGGCGGCATCGACCGACTCGATGGCGTTCATGCGTTCCAGCGACAGGGCCACCGCACCTTCGACCGGCATGGCGGCGCCGGCCAGGCCGGTGAGGCCGCCCTGGGGCACCACCGGCACGCGGTATTCGGAACACAGGCGCAGCGCGGCCGAAACGGCCTCGGTGCTGCGCGGGCGCAGCAGGGCCAGCGGGCGCACGGGCGGCAGGCCGCTCCAGTCGGCCAGGTGACGGTCGGGCACGGCCTCGCCGGGCGTGACGGCGTCGGCGCCGAGGGCCTCGGTCAGCGCGGCGAGGAAGGCCGGCGGAGCAGCGCGGCCGACGCCTTCCAGGCCTTCGCCTGCGGTGGGCGTGCCCTGCGGGGCCGCCGGGTGGCCGCTCATGCGCGCGCTCCGTCGGCGAAGGCCAGCATGGCCTCCAGCATGCGGCGCACGGTGGGCTGCACGCGCGCGGCCACGTCGGGAAGGTAGTCGAAGGGAAGCTGTTCCTGCATGTAGCTGCTCTGGGTCATTTCGAGCTGCACCGCATGCACGCCCCGTGCCGGCTGGCCGTGATGGCGGGTGATGTAGCCACCGGTGAAACGGCCGTTGAGCACGCTGGTGTGCGCCGTGTCGGCGCGGGCGATGGCCAGCAGTTGCGCGGCCAGTTGCGGGTCGCAGGCCGCGCCCTGGGCCGTGCCCAGGTTCAGGTCGGGCAGAGTGCCCTCGAAGAAGCGCGGCAGCACGGAGCGGATGGAATGCGCGTCCCACAGCATGGCGATGCCGTGGGCGGCGCGGATGCGTTCAAGTTCCTCGGCCAGCTTGGCGTGGTAGGGCACCCAGATCGCCTCGCGGCGGGCGGCGATCTCGGCCTCGGCAGGCAGGTCGGCCGGGTCGGCGTACAGCGGCGTGTCGTCGAAGGTGTCGACGGGGCACAGGCCGGTGACGCTCTGGCCCGGGTACAGGCTGGCGCCGTCCGGCGGACGGTTCAGGTCGATGACATAGCGCGAATGCGTGGCCACCAGGACCGAAGCGCCGAGTTCGTCGGCGAAGTCGTAAAGGCGCTCCAGGTGCCAGTCGGTGTCGGGCACGTGGCGCGCCTCGTCGGTCAGGCGCGCGGCCAGCGCGGGGGGCACATGCGTGCCCACATGCGGCATGGAGATCAGCAGCGGTCGCGTGCCCTGGTGGAAGCGGAAGGGCGGCTCGGTGGTGGTGAAGGCGGTCATGACAGAAGCAAGTGTGAAGGCGTCCCTGCACCCGCGCTGGCGCGGGGGCACGGCACCGAAAAGGAAAGGGGTTCGGGCGCGCTCATGGGCCGAGCTCCAGTGCGGCAGAGCCGGCGCTCAGGCCCCACCGGCCAGCAGTTCGCGCCGGGCCTGGACGAAGGCCCGCTGAGCCTCGGCGCGCAGCGGATGGCAGCCGGCATCGACCGTCTTCCGGCCTGCCACATACGCCTGCGCGAGCGGCCGCTGGCGGCCGGCGGCGAAGACATGGGCCGAGAGCATCTGCGGCCCGTCCAGGCCGGCCAGCACCGGATGCGCGGCATCCAACACCACCAGATCCGCCTGCTGGTCCACGGCCAGGCCGCCGAGAGCACGGCCCGCCGCCTGCGCACCGCCAGCGACCGCCGCCAACCACATGGCGGTGGCGACCTCGGGCTGCGCCTCGGTGGCGGCCACGTTGCGCTGGCGGCGGATGAGCCGCTGGCCGTATTCCAGCATCAGCAACTCCTCCGCCGCATCGACGCAGGCATGGCTGTCGGAGCCGATGCCCCAGGCGCCGCCGCTGGGTTTCCGTAGCGCGGGCGCGGCGTCCCCTGGAGACACGCCGTGCCCAGCTTGGGAGCCCAGTTCTCCGTTGACTTCAGTCCACCGTGGCAGGTCGAACAAACCATCACCCAGGTTGGCCTCGGTGGTGGGGCACAGGCCGGCCACGGCGCCGGTGGTGGCGGCGCGGCGGTACTCGTCGGCGTCCATGTGCGTGGCATGCACCAGGCACCAGCGCGCGTCGACAGGCGCATGGTCCAGCAGCCAGGCGACGGGCCGCTGGCCGCTCCAGGCGACGCAGTCCTCGACCTCCTTGGTCTGCTCGGCGATGTGGATGTGGATGGGTGCGGTCGCGTCCTGCGCGGCCAGGCCGGCCAGCGCGTCGCGCAGCGCCTCGGGCGGCACGGCGCGCAGCGAATGCGGCGCCAGACCCAGGCGCGCGCCCTGAGCGTTGCAGGCGGGGCGCAGGGCGTCGAGCAGGCGCAGCATCGACTCGGTGCTGCGGATGAAGCGGCGCTGGCCCTCGGCCGGCGCGGCGCCGCCGAAGCCGCTGGTCTGGTAGAGCACCGGCAGCAGCGTCAGGCCGATGCCGGCGCGGGCAGCGGCGCGCAGCAGGGCCCGGGCCAGCTCGGCATCGTCGGCATAGGGATGGCCGTCGGTGTCGTGGTGCACGTAATGGAACTCGCACACCGCCGTGTAGCCGGCCTCCAGCATGTCGACGTAGAGGCCGAAGGCGATGGCCTCCAGCTGCGCGGGGCTGAGGCGCAGGGCGAAGCGGTACATGAGGCTGCGCCAGCTCCAGAAGCTGTCCTGCGCCTCGGCGCGGTATTCGGTCAGGCCCGCCATGCCGCGCTGGAAGGCATGCGAATGCAGGTTGGGCATGCCGGGCAGCAGCGGCCCCTCGGCGCGTGGCACGCCGGGCTCGGCGGCGGCGCCGACCTGCACAGCGGTGAAGCAGCCGTTGGCATCCCAGTCGAGCCGCACGTCGCGCGCCCAGCCGCCGGGCAGCAGGGCGTGGTCGGCGAAGAGGCTGCCGGCGCTCACAGCGCGCCCTCCGCGATCCGTCCCTGGCGGACCACGCAGCGCACGGGCCGCTGGCCGAACCAGTAGGCCAGCTCGGCGGCCTCCTGCACGTTCCACAGCACGAAGTCGGCGGCGCGGCCCACGACCAGCTCGCCATGCGTGGCCGAGAGGCCCAGGGCGCGCGCGGCATGGGTGGTGACGCCGGCCATCGCCTCGGGGACGGTCAGGCGGAACAGCGTGCAGGCCATGTTCATCATCAGCAGCAGGCTCAGGCAGGGTGAGGTGCCCGGGTTGTGGTCGGTGGAGACGGCCATCGGCACGCCGGCCGTACGCAGTCCGGCGATGGGCGGCAGCTGCGTGTCGCGCAGCGTGTAGTAAGCGCCGGGCAGCAGCACGGCCACGGTGCCGGCCTGCGCCATGGCCGCGATGCCGGCGGGCGAGAGATGCTCGATGTGGTCGCAGGAGAGCGCGCCGTAGCGTGCCGCCAGCGCCGCGCCGCCCATGTCGCTGAGCTGCTCGGCATGCAGCTTGACCGGCAGGCCCAGCGCCTGCGCGGCCTGGAACACGCGCTCGGTCTCTTCGAGCGAGAAGGCGATGCGCTCGCAGAACACGTCCACCGCATCCACCAGGCCCTCGGCATGCAGCGCGGGCAGCATCTCGCGACAGACGAGGTCGATGTAGTCGCCGCTGCGTCCGGCGTATTCGGGCGGCAGCGCATGGGCGCCCAGGAAGGTGGTGCGCACGGTGACGCCATGGGCCGCGGCCAGCCGGCGCGCCACGCGCAGCTGCTTGCGCTCGTGCTCCAAGGCGAGGCCGTAGCCGGACTTGATCTCGATGGCGCACACGCCCTCGGCCAGCAGCGGCGCGAGGCGGGCGCTGGCGGATTCGAACAGCGCGTCCTCGCTGGCCTCCCGCGTGGCCCGCACGGTGGAGACGATGCCGCCGCCGGCGCGCGCCACCTCTTCGTAGCTGGCGCCGGCCAGGCGCATGGCGAATTCGTTGGCGCGCTGGCCGCCGTAGACCAGGTGGGTGTGGCAGTCGACGAGGCCCGGCGTGACCAGCGCGCCGCCGCCGTCGTGGCGGGGCAGGGCGCCGGCTCCGGCGGGGAGCGCATCGGGGGCGCCTCGCCAGGCGATGCGGCCGTCGGCCACGGTCAGCGCCAGCGGCTGGCCGTCGATGCCGCGCAGGCCGGTCCACAGGCCGTCGGCGCTGGGGCGTTGGGAGAAGGGCAGGGCGGTCATGCGGTCGTCGTTCATCGGCGGAGGAAGCTGGGCGCAGGGATGGCCGGCGCAGAGACAGCGAAGCAGGGTACGTTCAGTCCGGCAGCAGCCGCACCGCGATCAGGCGGGCATCGGCGCCTTCTTCGGGCACCACCTCGACCGGGCCCGCCGCATCGGCCCACCACAGGCCCTGGCCGGGCGCCAGCGGCGCGGCAGCGCCGGTGCGCCAGGTGCCAGCGACGGCCAGCAGCAGCCCGTGGGGTGAGCCGGCCAGACGCGCGGCCTGCGCATGCACCGTGACCTTGGCGCGGAAGCGACCGCGCCGCGCCATCACGTTGAAGTCGGTCGACGCCCCGCCCAGCCGGGTGCAGCCGAGGACCGCCTCGCCCGCGAAGGCGAAGGGCTGCAGCGGCACATCGAGCCGGTGGTCGAGGCCCTCGCCCTGCAGCTGCACGCCGTCGCCGGCCAGCAGCAGGATCTGCCGGTCAACGCCCGGGAAGGCGGAGAAGGGCCCGTCGGACTCGATGCTGGCCACCGAGCAGCGCCAGCCAAAGTGATCCAGCCCGGTGCCGGGCGGCCAGCAGGCGATCTCGCGCGTGCGGCCGCCGCCGTTCTTCCAGGGCATGGCCGGGAGCCGGTCGAGGTCGAAGCGGTGCAGGGTCGTCATGGCGATGTCTCCGTGGGGGGGTGTCATCTCAATGCACCCCGCCCTGGCGCAGCCGGCGTTCGAAGTGGCGCAGCACGAGCGTCACCGTGCCGGTGAGGGCGAAGTACACGGCCGCGATGGCCAGGTAGACCTCCAGCGAGCGGTAGGACACGCTGATGATCTTCTGGCCCTCGTGCATCACGTCGTGGATGGTGAGCAGCGACACCAGCGCCGAGTTCTTGATCAGCGCGATGAACTCGTTGCCCAGCGGCGGGATCATGCGCACCACGGCCTGCGGCAGGATGATGTGGCGCATGGCCTGGCCCGGCGTCATGCCCAGCGACTGGGCCGCCATGGTCTGGCCGCGGTCGATAGACTGGATGGCGCCGCGCACGATCTCCGACACATAGGCGCCGCTGTACACGCCCAGGCCCAGCACGCCGCACAGGAAGGCCGGCAGCAACAGTCCGAAGTGCGGCAGCCCGAAGAACAGGATGAAGAGCTGCACCAGCAGCGGCGTGCCGCGGATCACCGCCACGTAGGCGGTGCACACGCTGTAGAGCCAGCGGCGCTGCGGCCGCAGCCGGCCGATGCCCACCGCCAGGCCCAGCACGCAGCCCAGCAGCAGCGCGCAGGCGGTGATCTCCACCGTCACCAGCGTGCCGCGCAGCAGGTCGGGCCAGCCGGCCCAGACCGGCGAGAAGTCCAGATCCATCGTCGCGTCCTGGGGTCAGCCGTGCGTCACTTCGACGTGGGGAACCACTTCTGGACGATGGCCGCGTAAGTGCCGTCGGCCTTCATGCGGGCCAGGGCGTCGTTCACAGCCTTGGTGAGCTCGGGCGTGTCCTTGCGGATGGCCATGCCGTATTCCTCCGTGGTCAGCTGCTCGGGCAGCACCTTGAGGCCCGGCCGCGTGCGCACGTACTGATAGGCGGCGGGCTTGCCGGTGACGGCGGCGTCGGTGCGGCCCACTTCCACCAGGTTGAACATCTCCTGGTTCTTCTCGACCTCCAGCAGCTGGGCCTGCGGGTACTTCTCCTTGAGGAAGCTCACCGACTTGGTGCCCACCTGCACGCTCACCTTGCGACCGGCCAGGTCGGCGGGCGACTTGACGGTGGCGTTGTCGGCCTTGGTCATCACCACCAGGCCGCCGGCGTAGTAGGGCACGGTGAAGTCGACCACCTTGCGGCGCTCGTCGGTGATGTAGATGGCCGAGACGGCCATGTCGGCGCGGCGCGAGACCAGGGCCGGGATCAGGCCCTTGAAGTCGATGTCGATCCATTCGACGGGCCGGCCCAGCTGCTTGCCGATGGCCTCGACCATCTCGGTGTCGAAGCCGGTGCGCTTGCCGTTCTCGATGTATTCCATCGGCGGGAAGGTGGCATCGGTGGCCACGCGCAGCGGCTCGGCGGCATGGGCGGCGGTGCCGGCCAGGGCGAGGGTGCCGACGAGGGCGAGCAGCAGGCGGCGGGGCAGGGGGCGGGACATCATGGGATCACTCCGGGAACGTTGGAAGGGAGAGGAACGGAAGGCGCAAGAAGAAGGGGGCGACGGGGCGAGACGAGGCGACCCGGCTCAGTGCAGCAGCAGCCGCCGCGAGATGCGGGCGCCCGCCACCACGGTCATCTGCACGAGCGCGGCTTCCTGGTGCCGTGCACGCAGGATCGGGGCCATCAGCGTCAGCACGCCGGCCGCCTGGTGCGAGGCGCCCATCAGCGGCACGCTGCAGCCCCAGACGCCGTCGTCCACTTCGCCGGCGCTCAGGGCATGACCGGCCTGGCGGATGGTGTCCAGCTCGGCTTCGGCCGCGGCGCGTTCGGCGGTGCCGGCGCCGTACTGCGCGTCGAGCACGGCGGCCTGGGCGGAGGGCGCCAGGTGGGCCAGCAGGCACTTGGCCGAAGCGCCCGCGCGCAGCGGCACGCTGCGGCCCTTCTCGAAGGAGCAGCGCAGGGACTGGTGGCTCTCCACCATGTCCAGGCAGATGGCCTGGTCGTTGACGGCGACGATCAGGCCCACGCTCTCGTGGGACTGGCGGGCCAGCTCTTCCATGGTGGGACGGGCCTGCCGCATGAGCTCGGAGGCGAGGTCGAAGCCCAGCGCCATCTGCAGGCTGAGCGGCCCGGGGGCGTAGCTGCCTTCGCGCTCGATCACGAATCCCCAGCGGCGCAGCCGCGCCAGCTGGCGGTAGAGGGTGCTGCGCGTCAGGCCCGTGTGGGCGATCAGCTCGGCCGCGGTAAGCGGCCGGCCCTGCCGCGCCAGCACGGCCAGCACCTGCAGCACGCGGTCGGCGGCAGGAACGGCGGCAGCAGCAACGGGGGGCGCAGGCGAGGCCATGCGTCCAGTATCAAAAAAAGCCATCGCGATGTGCACCACCCGGTCCCACGCGGTGGGACTGGGCGGCGGTTTTTTGTAGCGCGTGCGCCCGCGCGCCGAAGCGCAGCCCGGCGCTGGGGGACCCGTCAGCGCACCATCGGCAGGTTGAGCCCGAACTTCTTCGCCGTGGCCACGGCCAGTTCATAGCCGGCATCGGCGTGGCGCATCACGCCCGAGGCGCAGTCGTTGACCAGCACGCGGGCCAGTCGGCGCTCGGCGGCCTCGCTGCCGTCGCACACGATCACCATGCCGGCATGCTGCGAATAGCCCATGCCCACGCCGCCGCCGTGGTGCAGGCTGACCCAGGTGGCACCGCCCGCGGTGTTGAGCAGGGCATTGAGCAGCGGCCAGTCGCTCACCGCGTCGGTGCCGTCCTTCATGCCCTCGGTCTCGCGGTTGGGGCTGGCCACCGAGCCGGTGTCCAGGTGGTCGCGGCCGATGACGATGGGGGCTTTGAGCTCGCCCTTCTTCACCATCTCGTTGAAGGCCAGGCCGGCGATGTGCCGCTCGCCCAGACCCAGCCAGCAGATGCGCGCCGGCAGGCCCTGGAAGGCGATGCGCTCGCGCGCCATGTCCAGCCAGCGGTGGGTGTGCTTGTTGTCCGGGAAGAGCTCCTTGATCTTGGCGTCGGTCTTGTAGATGTCTTCCGGGTCGCCCGACAGCGCCACCCAGCGGAAGGGCCCCTTGCCCTCGCAGAACAGCGGCCGGATGTAGGCGGGCACGAAGCCGGGGAAGTCGAAGGCGTTCTTCACGCCCTGGTCGAAGGCGACCTGGCGGATGTTGTTGCCGTAGTCCACCGTCGGGATGCCCATGGCCTGGAAGTCCAGCATGGCCTGCACATGCACGGCGCAGCCTTCGGCGGCGGCCTGCTTGAGCTGGGCATGCTGGGCCGGGTCCGCCGACGCGGCACGCCACTGCGGCACGCTCCAGCCCACGGGCAGGTAGCCGTTGATCAGGTCGTGGGCCGAGGTCTGGTCGGTGACCAGGTCGGGCTTCGGCCCGCCTGCCTTCGCGCGGCGCACCAGCTCGGGCAGCACCTCGGCGGCATTGCCGAGCAGGGCGATGGAGACGGCTTCCTTCTTCGCGGTGTGGTGCGCGATCAGAGCCAAAGCGTCGTCGATGTCCTTCGCCTGCTTGTCCACGTAGCGGGTGCGCAGGCGGAAGTCGATGCTGCTCTGCTGGCATTCGATGGTCAGCGAGCAGGCGCCCGCCAGCGTGGCCGCCAGCGGCTGCGCGCCACCCATGCCGCCCAGGCCCGCCGTCAGAATCCAGCGACCCGACAGATCGTTGCCGTAGTGCTGTCGCCCGGCCTCGACGAAGGTCTCGAAGGTGCCCTGCACGATGCCCTGGCTGCCGATGTAGATCCAGCTGCCAGCGGTCATCTGGCCGTACATGAAGAGGCCCTTGCGGTCCAGCTCGTGGAAGTGCTCCCAGTGGCCCCACTTGGGCACGAGGTTGGAGTTGGCGATGAGCACCCGTGGCGCGTCCGCATGGGTCTTGAACACGCCCACCGGCTTGCCGGACTGCACCAGCAGCGTCTCGTCCTCGCCCAGCTTCTTCAGCGAATCGAGGATGGCGTCGAAGCATTCCCAGTTGCGCGCGGCGCGGCCGATGCCGCCGTACACCACCAGGGCCTGCGGGTTCTCGGCCACCTCGGGGTCGAGGTTGTTCTGCAGCATGCGGAAGGGGGCTTCGATCAGCCAGTTCCTGCACGACAGGTCGGTGCCGCGAGGCGCGCGCACCACGCGGCTGGGGTCCACGCGCGGGTCGGCGAGGGCGGTGGCGGTGCGGGCGATGAAGTTCTCGGGGGCGTTCATGGCGGTGCTCCTTGAAAAGTCGGGGGGCGGTCGTTCGTTCGGTTCAGGCGAGGTGGCTGGGCAGCAGCGACAGCAGCGGCGCAGGCAGTTCGGCGGCCAGCGCCCACTGCCGCATGGCCTCGATGTCGGGCGCCAGGTAGCGGTCGCGCTCGACGAAGGCGACCTGGCGGCGGATGCGGGCGATCTCGGCTTCGATGGCCGCAGAACTGCGTGGCGTGGTCTCGGTGCGCTTCAGTTCGATCCCTTGCGCGGCAGCCATCGCCTCGATGCCGATGACCACCGCGGTGTTGTTCACCATCTCGCCCAGCCGGCGCGCCGCGAAGGTCGCCATCGACACATGGTCCTCCTGGTTGGCCGAGGTGGGCAGGCTGTCCACACTGGCGGGATGGGCGAGCGACTTGTTCTCCGAGGCCAGGGCCGCGGCCGTGACCTGCGCGATCATGAAGCCGGAGTTGAGCCCGCCGTCGCGCACCAGGAAGGGCGGCAGGCCCGACAGGCCCGTGTCCAGCAGCAGCGCGATGCGCCGCTCGGCGATGGCACCGACCTCGGCCACGGCCAGCGCGAGGATGTCGGCCGCGAAGGCCACCGGCTCCGCATGGAAGTTGCCGCCAGAGATCACTTCGCCGGTGTCGCAGAAGACCAGCGGGTTGTCCGAGGCGGCATTGGCCTCGGTCACCAGCACGCGGGCGGCGTGCGTCAGGTTGTCCAGGCAGGCGCCCATCACCTGCGGGATGCAGCGGATGGAGTACGGGTCCTGCACGCGGCCGCAGTCGGCATGGCTGGGGATGATGTCGCTGCCT
Organism: Pseudacidovorax intermedius; assembly: GCF_003350475.1. Classification (GTDB taxonomy): domain Bacteria; phylum Pseudomonadota; class Gammaproteobacteria; order Burkholderiales; family Burkholderiaceae_C; genus Xenophilus; species Xenophilus intermedius. The sequence goes on along the minus strand of NZ_QQAV01000001.1, from coordinate 976,897 downwards.
TCCAGCAGCGTGCGCACGGCCCCCGCCACAGCGATTTGCCCCGGCTGGCCGCGCGCGGCATGGATGCGGGCATCGAAGGGCTTGATCGAGCCCTGGATGGCCTCCAGCGACAGCGCGCCGGACATCAGGGCCGAGGCGAACACGTTCTCCGCGCCGAACAGCCCCGCCAGCGCCAGCGCGGTCGAGACCTGCGTGCCGTTGAGCAGCGCCAGGCCTTCCTTGGGGCCGAGCACGAAGGGCGCGATGCCGATGCTGCGCATGGCTTCGGCGCCGCCGACCACGCGGCCGTCCGCCAGGCGCGCCTGGCCTTCGCCGATGAGCACGCAGGCCAGGTGCGCCAGCGGCGCCAGGTCGCCCGAGGCGCCCACCGAGCCCTTGGCCGGGATCAGCGGCGTGACGCCGGCATTGAACAGCGCCAGCAGCGCATCGACCAGCGCCGGCCGCACGCCCGAATGCCCGCGCGCCAGGCTCACGGCCTTGGCGGCGATCACCAGCCGCACCACCTCCGCCGACAGCGGCTCGCCGGTGCCCACGCTGTGCGACAGCACCAGGTTGCGCTGCAGCTCGGCCAGGTGATCGTGGTCGATCTTGGTGCTGGCCAGCTTGCCGAAGCCGGTGTTGATGCCATAGACCACGTCGTCGTGGTCGACGATGCGCTGCACGGCGGCCTGCGCGGCCTGCATGCCGGCGCGCGTGCTGCCGTCCAGCGCGAGGGTGAGGCCGCCCTGGTGGATGCGGCGCAGGCTGGCCAGGTCGAGGTGGCCGGGATGGAGGGTCAGCGTGGTGGTCATGGCAGGTTGTCTATACAGGTTGTGACGTGCGAAAGCGAAGCGGGAGCGCGGGGCCGTCAGCCCCAGCCGGGGTTGCCGTCGGCGCGGAAGCGGCTGCCCAGCCGGTAACGCGAGGCCGGGTGCAGGCAGCGCACCAGCGTGATGGGCGTGCCGCGCGACCAGGTGCGGCGGCTGAGCAGCAGACAGGGCTCGCCCCCGTCCATGGCCAGGCGCGCGGCCTGTTCGGGCGAAGGGAGCACGGCGTCGACCAGGTGCTCGATCTGGTCGAAGGGCACGTGGCGCACCAGGTATTCGCTGGGCGGCATCAGCGAGAAGTCCTGGTCGAGGAAGGCCGGCACCATGCGCGGGCTGACCCAGCGGTCCTCCAGCTGCACGGGGGTGCCGTTCTCCAGGTGCAGGCAGAGGCAGTGGAAGAGCGATTCGCCCAGGCGCACGTCGAGCCAGGCGGCGATGTCCGCGGGTGCGGCGATGCGCTCGGCCGCCAGCAGCTCGAAGCCGTAGTCGTGGCCGCGGCCGCGGATCTCGCTGGCGATGTTGGCGATCTGCAGCAGGGTGGACTGCGGCTTGGTCTCGGCCACGAAGCTGCCCACGCCGGCCACGCGCTTGACGCGGCCTTCGTCCACCAGTTCGCGCAGGGCGCGGTTGGCGGTCATGCGCGAGATGCCGAACTGCGCGACCAGCTCGTGTTCCGACGGCAGGCGGTGGCCGGCGGGCCATTCGCCGCTCTGGATGCGGCGGACGATGTGTTCCTTGACCTGCTCGTAGAGGGCCAGGGACGGGTTGCTCGGTGGGGCACTGACGGGACGGCGATCCCGCAGTGCCTTGGCGGCGGTCGTCGTCATGCGCGGCCCCCGTCGTGATGCGGCTTGCGGGCCTGGCGGCGGCTGGCGCCGGCAGCGTCAATCAGCGTGTGCACGGCTTGGCGCTTGATGTTCCTGTCGGTGCATGCGTCGATGTCGCAGCGATGGAAAGGACGGTGCGCCAGAGCGGCCGGCAGCCCGTGGGCGGCGGTGCTTCGGTGGCGCGGTCGGCGCTGCGCGCCGACTGCCCTCCGGTGCTCGCGAAACCGGCCCGCGGCATAACTCGCGACGTTCACTGCGTTCACTCTGCTCGGACAAATGCCGCGAGTCAGATCACGAAGCAGGCCTGTCCTTCGGCAGGCCTGCGGCCGGCTTCGCTGCGCTCCTCGGCGCGCCACAGGCGCACCACCGCCCACGGGCTGCCGGCCACTCTGGGTTGGGTCGGCGTGGTGTGCCCGGACCCAAGCCCAAGCCCAAGCCCAAGCCCAAGCCCAAGCGCAGGTCGAGGTCGAAGGCAAGGCCCGCAGCACCCCTGCCCCGATACCGACGCGACGTGTCCAGCGCGCGGAGTCGGCGCAGCCGACCACCCCGCCATGAGCCCGCGCCAGCCGGCCCCGGCCCCGCGCGCCGTCCCAGGCACCCGTCAGGACCCCACCAAACCCCATCACAGCATGCGCGCGACGAAGCAGCAGCAGCGCGGCCAGGCTACGCGCGCCGCCCCCGACATCACCCCGACTGCGCCGTACCAACATCGCTCAATGCTCCGCCGCCGCCATCGACTCCGCCCGGATCTCTTCCGTCAACCGCGCCTTCAGTTCCATGAACTCCGGCGTGGTCTTGAGCGTGTAGTGGCGCGGATGCGGCAGGTCCACCGCGATCTCGGTCTTGATGCGGCCCGGCCGGGCGCTGAACACCGCCACCCGGTTGGCCATGAAGATCGCCTCGTCGATGTCGTGCGTGACGAACAGCACCGTCTTGCGCTCGGCCTCCCAGATGCCCAGCAGCAGCTCTTGCATCAGCACCCGCGTCTGGTTGTCCAGCGCGCCGAAGGGCTCGTCCATCAGCAGCATCTTGGGGTCGTTGGCCAGCGCACGCGCGATGGCCGTGCGCTGCTGCATGCCGCCCGACAGCTGCTTGGGATAGTGCCGCTCGAAGCCGCGCAGCCCCACCTTGGCGATGAAGTAGGCCGCGCGCTCCTTCTGCTGCGATTCGGACATGCCGCGCTCGCGCAGGCCGAAGCGGATGTTCTGCTCGATGTCCAGCCACGGAAAGAGCGTGTAGCTCTGGAACACCATGCCCCGATCCGCGCCCGGCCCGGCCACCGGCTGGCCGTCCAGCAGCACCTGGCCGCTGGTCGGAAAGTCCAGGCCCGCCACGATGCGCAGCAGCGTCGACTTGCCGCAGCCCGAGGGCCCGAGGATGGTGACGAAGTCGTTCTCGCGCACATCGAAGTCCACCGGCAGCAGCGCCTGCGTGGACTGCCCCCGCGCACCGGTGAAGGTGCGCGAGACACCGCGGATGGCCAGCTGCACGCCGGCTTCTTGCATGTTGCCGCTCATAGCGAAGCCCAGGCGAACAGCCGACGGTTGACGGCCTTGAACAGGAAGTCCGACACCAGCCCGATCAGGCCGATGACGATGATGCCGAAGATGATCTGCCCGGTGTTCAGCAGCGCCTGACTGTCGGTGATCATGTGGCCGATGCCCGAGGACGAGCCAATGAGTTCGGCCACGATCACGTAGGTCCAGGCCCAGCCCAGCACCAGGCGCAGCGTCTCGGCGATGCCCGGCGCCGCGCCCGGAATGAGCACCCGCCGCACGATGCCGCCGCCGTCGGCGCCCAGCGTGTAGGCCGCCTCGACCAGGTCCTTGCGGGCGCTGCCCACCGTCACCGCCACCATCAGGATGATCTGGAACACCGAGCCGATGAAGATCACCAGCAGCTTCTGCGCCTCGCCGATGCCGGCCCACAGGATCAAGAGCGGAATGAAGGCCGAGGCCGGCAGGTAGCGGCAGAAGGAGACGAAGGGCTCCAGGAAGGCCTCCACCGGCTTGTAGGCACCCATCAGGATGCCCAGCGGCACCGCGATGACGGCGGCCAGCAGGAAGCCGCCGAACACCCGCCACACCGTCATGCCGATGTCGCCGATGAAGCCGTACTCGGTGAACAGCAGCACCGCCTCCTTCACCATCGTGACCGGGCTGGCCAGGAAGGTGGGCGACACGTAGCCGCCCAGCGTGAAGAAGGCCCACACCGCCACGAAGAGCACGAAGAAGGCCACGCCCAGCAGCCAGCGCGTGTGCGGGCCGACGGGCTCGAGCGGGGTCATGACGGAACGGCGGGGCACGGACACAGACTCACGCAAAGGCATTTACTTGATGAAGGACGCGTCGTAGGTCGCCTTCAAGTCCTCGGGCGCCTTGCGGATCACGCCGGCCTCCAGCAGGATCGGCACCGACTCCTTCATGAACTGCTCCAGCTCGCCGGAGAAGAACTTCTGGTTGGCCACTTTGTCCTGCCAGCGCAGGTACTTGGACGAGTTGGCGAAGGCCTCGCCGGTCTGCTTGACCGCCGAGCCCATGATCTCGTTGGCCTTCGCGGGCTCGGCCTTGATCATGTCCAGCGCCTCGAAGTAGGACGTGGTGAGCGCCTGCGCCGCCTTGGCGTTGGCCTTGAGCCAGGTGGGCGCGCAGCCCACGGTGTCCATCACCATGGGGTAGTCCAGCGTGGTCGCGAGGATCTTGCCGGACTGCGGTGCGTTGCGCACCGTCGACAGGTAGGGCTCGTAGGTCATGGCGGCGTCGTTCTGGCCGGCCACGAAGGCCTGGGCAGCAGCCTGCGGCGCCAGCGTCACGGTCTTCACGTCCTTCAAGGTCATGCCGTTCTTGCTCAGCATCCAGGCCAGGCCGAAGTAGGGCGCAGTGCCGGGCGCATCGACGCCGATGGTCTTGCCCTTGAGGTCGGCGAAGGACTTGACGTCGTTGCGCACCGCGATGCCGTCGGCGCCGTAGGACTTGTCCATCTGGAAGATCTGCACGATGGGCACGCCGTTGGCGTTCCAGGCCACGTGCGTCTCGACCGTGGTGGCGGCGCACTGGATGGCGCCCGAGGCCAGGGCCAGATGGCGGTCCTTCTGCGGGATCATCTTGATCTCCACGTCCAGGCCGTTCCTCTTGAAGATGCCGGCCTTGTCGGCCAGCGTGAGCGGGGCGAAGCCCGTCCAGCCGGACATGCCGAGCGCAATCTTCGTCTCCTGCGCGGCGGCGGTGCCTGCGGCGCAGGCGAGGGCGGCGGCCGCGGCCACCAGCGATGCGATCTTGAAGACGGTCTTGGCCATGTGGCCCTCCTGTGGTGTGAATGGCGGAACAACTACAACGGACATCCGTGCCTGCGACCTCGCCACCGGGCGCGGCGGACATCCAGGACGGCCGGCCGCGCCTGCCAGGGGTGGGGCGCAGTCTCAGCTGGGCTGCCAGGCCTGTATATACAGGACAACCCGCAATCCCGCCCCAGGATGGGGAGGCTCCCGGCCGGGCATGACCCTGTCTCGGTGCACTGACGCGGCGGGTGCACCAAATTGCTGTCTATACAGGTGGTGGTAGGCCCAGGCCCGCTCTGGGTTGCAGGAGGCGTGCCAGGCTCTGCGGGCTTGCGCGAGCCTGTCCGGCAGGCCGCCGCGGGCCTGAGACAATGCCGCCCTGGCGCGAGGGAGGCGCGTCGGGCGCATGCATCCCCGGATGCGCCGCCGCTTTCCATCCGCACCCGCCTTCCTGCCCGCCCGCCGCCACCGCCCGCACCGAACGTGTCTTCCACCCATTCCCTCGACTCCGGCAGCACCGCGCCCCTGGCCATCCTGCGCGAGGTCTTCGGCTACGAGGCCTTCCGCGGCCCGCAGGCGGCCATCGTCGACCAGGTCACGGCCGGCGGCGACGCGCTGGTGCTGATGCCCACCGGCGGCGGCAAGTCGCTGTGCTACCAGATCCCGGCCATCGCCCGCGCACGCGCCGGCCAGGGCGTGAGCATCGTGGTCTCGCCGCTGATCGCGCTGATGCACGACCAGGTGGGCGCCCTGCACGAGGCCGGCGTGAGCGCCGCCTTCCTCAATTCCACGCTGGATTGGCAGGAGGCGCTGGACGTGGAGCGCCGCACCGCCCGCGCCGAGCTCACGCTGCTCTACGCCGCGCCCGAGCGCGTCAACACGCCGCGCTTCCTGGAGCTGCTGGACGGCCTGGCCGCGCGCGGCAAGCTGGCCCTGTTCGCCATCGACGAGGCGCATTGCGTGAGCCAGTGGGGCCACGACTTCCGCCCCGAGTACCGCGCCCTGGCCGTGCTGCACGAGCGCTACCCGGCCGTGCCGCGCATCGCGCTCACCGCCACCGCCGATGCGCTCACGCGCGCCGACATCGTCGAGCGGCTGCAGCTGCAGGACGCGCGGCAATTCGTCAGCAGCTTCGACCGGCCCAACATCCGCTACGCCATCGTCGAGAAGAAGGACGCCAGCACGCAGCTGCTGCGCTTCATCGAGCGCGAGCACGAGGGCGAGGCCGGCGTCGTCTACTGCCAGTCGCGCAAGCGCGTCGAAGAAGTGGCGCAGATGCTGGCCGATGCCGGCGTCAACGCGCTGCCCTACCACGCCGGCCTGGACGCTGCCGTGCGCCAGCGCCACCAGGACCGCTTCCTGCGCGAAGAGGGCATCGTCATGGTCGCCACCATCGCCTTCGGCATGGGCATCGACAAACCCGACGTGCGCTTCGTCGCCCACCTGGACCTGCCCAAGAACATCGAGGGCTACTACCAGGAGACCGGCCGCGGCGGCCGCGACGGCCTGCCCGCCGATGCCTGGATGGCCTACGGCCTGCAGGACGTGGTCAACCAGCGCCGCATGATCGACGAGAGCCCGGCGGCCGAGGAATTCAAGCAGGTGATGCGCGGCAAGCTCGACGCGCTGCTGGCCCTGGCCGAGGCCACCGACTGCCGCCGCGTGCGGCTGCTGGCGTACTTCGACGAGACCTACGGCATGCCGCCGGATGCGCCCGAGGGCGAGGAGCGCGCGCCGCTCATGCACTGCGGCAGCTGCGACAACTGCCTGTCGCCGCCCGCGGTGTGGGACGGCACGGATGCCGCCCGCAAGCTGCTGTCCACCATCTACCGCGTGCAGCAGCAAAGCGGCATCGGCTTCGGCGCCGGCCACATCATGGACATCCTGCGCGGCAAGCCGACCGAAAAGGTCAAGCAGTTCTTCCATGAGCGGGTGAGCACCTTCGGCATCGGCGCCGAGTACAGCGAGACGCAGCTGCGCGGCGTGCTGCGCCAGCTGATCGCCATCGGCGCGGTGGAGGTGGACGCGGAGAAGTTCAACACCCTGCGCCTCACCGACGGCTCGCGCGCCGTGCTGCGCGGCGAGGTGCCGGTGCGGCTGCGCGAATCGGTGTCGCAGCCGGCCCCGCGCCGCAGCCGGCGCGAGCGCACGGGCGGCGCCACGACGGCGGCGCCTGCTGCCGCAGCGGCGCTCGACACCGGCGGCCAGGCGCGCTTCGCCGCCCTCAAGGCCTGGCGCGCCGAGGTCGCCAGGGCCCACAACCTGCCGGCCTACGTCATCTTCCACGACGCCACCCTCGCCGCCATCGCCGAGCGCGCGCCCGACTCGCTGGAGGCGCTGGAAGGCATCAGCGGCCTGGGCGCGAAGAAGCTGGAGGCCTACGGCGAAGAGGTCGTTCGGGTCATCGCCAGCGTCAAATAGGCGGGCACCCCCCAAGCCGCTTCGCGGCTCCCCCCTCCCTCGCGCCTTCGGCTTGGAGGGGGCCCACCCCCCGGCCCGGCAAAGCCGGTTCCGCGGGTGCACTGGCATGGCCTGCTCCGCGGCCATTCGATCTTGCCGCTGCTTGCAATCGGCGTGTGTTCGTCTAGAGCCCACGGTCCGCCGGCAGCACGATGCGGTTGTCCAGCCAGGGCGCGCGCGGGCCGAGCACGGCCTGGTCGGCGGGCAGGCCGGTGCCGCTGCCGGCGATGGCCGAGCGCGCGCTGGCCACGAGCGGCGTGGCGGGCGCGGGGCACACGCCGTTCTGGCGCAGGCTGAGGGCCGCGGCCAGGCGCGCCTCGGCCGGGTCGCCCAGGGCATGGCTGAAATCGTCGGCCACGCTGCAGGTGGGCGCGAAGCCATCTCCGTAATCGCCCTGGCCCTGCGCATTGACGCCCTGGAACTGGATGGTGAAGTAGGTGGTGCCGCAGTTGTCCTGCGGATAGAAGCCATAGGGCTTGCCGCAGGTGGTACCGCCCACCAGGGCCACGTTCACGCCGATGCCACGCAGGCCGTTGACGACCGACTCGCTGGCCGAGCAGGTGTCGCCACCGGCCAGCACCAGCACACGCGGCAGGTTCAGCCGCGGCAGCGGTGTGCCCGAGCGCGGCCCGTACTGCGCCGTGGCGTAGAAGGGCACGCGGCTGGCCGCGGCGGAGGTGCCGAAGGGATTCTTGCGGTTGTAGATCAGGCGCTCGAAGGTCTGCCCGGTGGTGCTGTTGCTCGGCGCGATCATGCTGGCGACCTCGGAGGCGATGCCCAGCAGACCGCCGCCGTTGTAGCGCATGTCCAGCACCAGGTCGGACACCGCCGCGTCGCGCAGGGCGGCCATCGCATCCATCAGCTGCGATTCGGCCGCCACGCTGTGCTGGTTGAACTGCAGGTAGCCGACGTTGCCGCTGGCCGTGGGAATGGTCTTCACGTTCATCACGGCGCTGCTGACGATGTCGGTGGCCGTGAGGCCGAGCGTGATGTCGCTGCCGTCCAGGCGGCGCAGGCCCAGCTGGTGCACTTCGCCCGCTTTCTGGGGCGCCAGGCCGGCGTTGAGGCCATCCACGTTGCTGCCGTTGGTCACGTCGATGCCGTCGACCGTGCGCAGGCGCATGCCGCGTGTCACGCCGGCGGAGGAGGCCGGCGAGTTGGGCTCCACATAGGCGACACGCACATCGCGCGGCGGCACGCTGGAGAGGTAGGCGAAGCGGATGCCGTAGCCGATCTCCTGGCCGTTGCTCGACAGGCCCTGGTACGCGGCCGTGTCGTAGGTGAAGTGGAAGCGGTCCTTGGGCTTGCCGCTGGAAGTGAGCGCCGAGGTCTTGAGCACCGCGAAGTAGTCGATGGGCGTCGCATAGTTCGCCGCCGAGAGGGTGGGCACCTCGTCGTACCAGAGGTAGGTGTCGTCGATCCAGGAGCGCACCCAGCGCTTCTCGTCGAGCAGGGTCCCGGCCAGGTCGGCGCTGCCGCTGCGGGGCTTGGCGCACCGGCCCGCCACGGAGGCCACGTCGACGATGTCCGGATCGCCGGCCTGGGCGACAGGCGTGGACGCCGGGGCCGCCGGACTGCTGGCGGGCAGGGCCAGCGGCAGCGCGCCGCCGCCACCTCCGCCGCCGCCGCCGCCACAGGCACTCAACACGGTCACGATCGCGCCGGCCAGCAGCGCCCCCATCCCTCGTCGCATCATGGATCGTCCTCGGTGTGATGGGCACGCGGCCCCCCGGCGCGCATGCCGGCGCCGATGCTAGCGCCCCCGCACGACAGTTCGCGCGATCAGGAGGTGTGAATGAATCCGGCGGGGCCGAGCGGGCGTGGCGGGCTCGCCCACCCTTTCTCAGTGGACGAAGCCCATGCCCCGGGCCTCGCGCACCTCGGGCTTGAGGCGATGCTCGGCCTCCAGCTGCGCCAGGAATTCCTCGGGCGTGAAGGCGGCGGCGAGGATCTCCACCTGCCGCTTCACGGCGGCGAAGTCGCCGGGGCACAACTGGTCGAGCCGCGCCAGCCGCGCCGTGACCTCGGGCGTGAGTGCTTCGGCCTGGCCAGCCAGCGCCTCGGTGACGAACATGCGTTCACGCTGCCCGGCCGTGAGGGGCTTGAAGCGGATCTTGAAGGTGAAGCGCCGCAGCGCCGCCTGGTCGATGCGGTCGAGCAGGTTGGTGGTGCAGACGAAGACGCCCTGGTAGCGCTCCATGCCCTGCAGCATCTCGTTGACCTCGGTGACCTCGTAGCTGCGCTGCGCGCCGCGCCGGTCCTGCAGGAAGGAGTCGGCCTCGTCCAGCAGCAGCACGGCCTTCTCGGCCTCGGCCTCGCGGAACATGGCGGCCATCTGCTGCTCGGTCTCGCCGACGTACTTGCTCATCAGGTCGCTGGCCTGCTTGATCATCAGCGGCCGGCCCAGCGCCCGCGCGATGTGCTCGGCCAGGGCGGTCTTGCCGGTGCCGGGTGCGCCGTAGAAGCACAGCGTGCCGTGGCCGCGGGCCTTGAGCGCCTCGACGATGCGCGGGATCTCGAAGCGCGTGTCGACGTTGAGCATGCCCAGGTCCCAGGTCGTCACGGCCAGCCGCTCGGCGGGCGTGCCGGGGCTGCGGCCCAGGGCCTGGTCGGCATTGCGCAACTGGCGCTCGATCAGCGCTTCGGCATCGGCACCGCCCTCGGCCGCCAGGCCGGCGAAACGCACCGCGGTGCGGATCTGCGCCGGCGTGAGGCCGCGCCGCTCGGCCAGCCGGCCGGCGAAGGCCTCGGACACCTCGACGCCGGCCAGGGCCTTGCGCACGATCTGCTCGCGCGCGCCGGGCGGCGGCGACTTCAGCTCCAGGTGGTAGGCGAAGCGACGGCGGAAGGCCGGGTCGATCTGCTCGATGCGGTTGGTGACCCACAGCGTGGGCACCGGGTTGGTCTCCAGGATCTGGTTGACCCAGGCCTTGCCGTTGACGCTGCCGCTGGCGGCCGGCGCCGCGATCTGCTCGGCACGGGCCATGAACTGCGCCGCTTCGGTGCTGATGGGCGGAAAGACGTCCTCCACCTCGTCGAACAGCAGCGCCGACTGCGCGCTGCCCTTGAGGAAGACCTGCGCGATCTGCAGCGAGCGGTAGCGGTCGCGGCCGGAGAGCGAGTTGCCGTCGCGGTCGGCGTACTCGACCTCGAACAGCTCCAGCCCCGCCGCCTGCGCCACCACCTTCGCCAGCTCGGTCTTGCCGGTGCCGGGTGGGCCGTAGAGCAGCACGTTCACGCCCGGCTCCTTGCGCGCGACGGCGGCGCGCAGCAGCGTGATCAGCATGCGGGCCTCGTCGCCGACGAATTCGAAGTCGTCCAGCGCCAGTTCGCTCTTGGTGGAGGGCCGCGTGAAGACGGCCATCAGCTCGCTCTGGTCGCGGTACTCGCGCATGAGCACCGGCGGCAGCTTCTCGCTGACCTTCATCAGGTCGGCCAGGTCGGTGATGTTGTGCTCGGAGATGAGGTTCTCGACCAGCCCGATGCGCTCCAGCCGCGAGCCGGCGCGCAGCGCCTCGCCCACCTCGCTGGGGCTCACGCCGGCCACCTCGGCCAGCGCGGCATAGGCCTCGGGCGCGTTGCTGACCTTGAACTCCACCAGCAGCGAGCGCAGGTCGCGCTGGTAGCGCGCCAGCGTCCCGTAGAGCAGCAGCGCGCGCTCGGCCTTGTTCAGCTGCAGCAGGCCGGCCAGGGCGTCGATGTTCTTCTCGACCAATGTGGACTGCTTGCGCAGCGTCTGCGCCAGCCAGTCGCGCGTGAGGGCCAGCACGGCCAGCAGATCCTTGGGCTGGTCCTTGGCGTATTCGTCGAGGTGGAAGAAGAGCGTGCCTTCTTCGTACGGGCCGCGCCAGTGGCCGTGGCGCTCGAGCAGGGCGCGGTTGTCCAGCGTCTGCACATCCTTCCAGACCTCGTTGCCCTCGCAGCGCCGCGCCAGGAAGGCCCGCAGCCGCTGCAATACCGACGCGGGCCACACCAGGTGCCGGCCGGTGAGCGAGAGCAGGCCGTTGAGATCGCGCCGCACATTGAAGCGCGGGCCCTGCTGCGCGGCCAGCGTCAGCACGAAGTGCGAACACATCAGCTCCAGCACCGGCGCCTCGCGCAGGCCGGGCGAGGGCAAGGCGGCCCCGCGCTGGGCGGTGCTGGCGTCGAGTCCTGAGCGGCGGGCCATGGCAGGGTTTCCTCGGAGATGGAGCGGCGACCATAGCGCAGTCCGATGCAATGCGAAAGTGCGGGGCCGCGAAAGCCCCCCAGGGCGACTGCGCGTGTACGCCGGCGCCGGTGCGGGGCGAGCGCGGCTGCAGGCGCGTCCGGCGGACGCCCGTGTGCAGGGCCGCGCCACAATGCCGGCCATGGTCTCCCTCCAAGACATCGAAGCGGCCGCCCGGCGCCTCCAGGGCCAGGTGCTGCGCACGCCCTGCGTGGAATCGCGCACCCTGTCGGACATCGTCGGTGCGCAGGTCTTTCTCAAGTTCGAGAACCTGCAGTTCACCGCCTCCTTCAAGGAGCGCGGTGCCTGCAACATCATGGCGCAGCTGGCCGCCGCCGACGTGCCGCCCAAGGGCGTGATCGCCATGTCGGCCGGCAACCATGCGCAGGGTGTGGCCTACCACGCGCAGCGGCTGGGTATTCCCGCGACCATCGTCATGCCGCGCTTCACGCCGGGCGTGAAGATCGAGCGCACCCGCGGCTTCGGCGCGAACGTGGTGCTGTTCGGCGATTCGCTGGAGGCGGCACGCGCCCATGCCTACGAGCTGGCCGAGCGCGACGGCCTGGCCTTCGTGCATCCCTACGACGACGACGCCATCATCGCGGGCCAGGGCACGGTGGCGCTGGAGATGCTGGAGGACGTGCCCGAGCTGGACACGCTGGTCGTCTCGGTCGGCGGCGGCGGCCTGCTGGCCGGCATGGCGGTGGTGGGCCGGGCCCGCCGTCCCGGCCTGCAGATCGTGGGCGTGCAGACCGCGCGCTTCCCGGCCATGGTCAACGCCGTCAAGGGCACGCAGCACATCGCCGGCACCAGCACCATCGCCGAGGGCATCGCCGTGGGCACGCCCGGCGAACGCACCCGCGAGATCATCGCGGCGATGGTCGACGACCTGGTGCTGGTGGACGAAGGCGACATCGAGCAGTCGGTGCTGATGCTGCTGGAGATCGAGAAGACGCTGGTGGAGGGCGCCGGCGCCGCCGGTCTGGCGGCGCTGCTGCGGCATCCGGAGCGATTCCGCGGGCGCAAGGTGGGACTGGTGCTCTCGGGCGGCAACATCGATCCGCTGCTGCTGGCTGCGATCATCGAGCGCGGCATGGTGCGCGCCGGTCGCCTGGCGCGGCTGACGGTGAGCGCGCGCGACGTGCCCGGCATGCTGGCGCGCATCACGGCCACCGTGGCGGAGGCCGGCGCCAACATCGACGAGGTGCACCACCAGCGCGCCTTCACGCTGCTGGCGGCGCAGAACGTGGACATCGAATTGGTGCTGCAGACCCGGGGGCGCGCGCACCTGGCGTCGGTGATCGAGGCGTTGCGCAACGCCGGCTTCCAGGCCGAAGAAAAGCGCTAGCTCGGGCCAACCCGTTGCGTGGCGAGGGAACACACCGCCACTTTTCACCGTGCGCCGCGGCTGGAACGCGCGGGTTGGGATAGCGCAAACCCACTGCTGGAGCGCCTCGGCAGGAGAAACCCCGAGTCCCACTCGCTTTCCTGGGAGAAGGGGTGCTTGTTAACATCTTTCTCCTTGTCCGCTTAGAAAAGAGACGCTCGCCCATGTCCACTCCCACGCCCGTCGAGCCCGGCCACGATGCCATCATCGAGAAAGACGCGGTGGAAGGCATCGTTCCGCTGATGCCGATCGTGCTGCCCATTGCTGGCGGCATCCTGATGCTGCTGCTGGCTTCGATCGCGGTGTACCTGGCCTGAGTGCCGAGGGCGTGCATGAATCCGGCCTGAGCGCCATGCCGGATTCCTCCATGCCTTCCGACGGACGCGCGGGTTTCTCGCCGCGCGCGACCCGCCGCCTGCGCCGACCGCGACCGCGGAATCCCTGACCGAAGACGTTTTCTCCAACGACGTTCGCGCCGCGCGCCCCGCGACGAGCGTCGTTCGAAAAGACAGTTTTCTTTTCAGGAGTTCACCATGAGTCCCAGCAACCTGCAGGCCCCCGACTACGTCAAGAATCCCAAGCTCATCGCCTGGGTGGCCGAGATGGCGGCCCTGTGCAAGCCCGAGCGCATCCACTGGTGCGACGGCAGCCAGGAAGAGTACGACGCCCTGTGCAACCAGCTCGTCGAGGCCGGCACCTTCAAGCGCCTGAACCCGGCCAAGCGCCCCGGCTCCTTCCTCGCCTGCTCCGATCCGAGCGACGTCGCCCGCGTCGAGGACCGCACCTTCATCTGCAGCGAGAAGAAGGAAGACGCCGGCCCCACCAACAACTGGATGGCCCCGGCCGAGATGCGCGCCACGCTGCAGCCGCTGTTCGAAGGCTGCATGCAGGGCCGCACCATGTACGTCGTGCCCTTCAGCATGGGCCCGCTGGGCTCGCCCATCGCGCACATCGGCATCGAGCTGTCGGACAGCCCGTACGTGGCCGTCAACATGAAGATCATGACCCGCATGGGCCGCGCCGTGTACGACGTGCTGGGCGCCGAGGGCGAGTTCGTGCCCTGCGTGCACACCGTGGGCGCGCCGCTGCAGCCCGGCCAGAAGGACGTGGCCTGGCCCTGCAACAAGACCAAGTACATCGTCCACTACCCCGCCACGCGCGAGATCTGGTCGTACGGCTCGGGCTACGGCGGCAACGCGCTGCTGGGCAAGAAATGCTTCGCGCTGCGCATTGCCTCCAACATGGGCCGCGACGAAGGCTGGCTGGCCGAGCACATGCTGATCCTGGGCGTGACCAGCCCCGAGGGCAAAAAGTACCACGTGGCCGCCGCCTTCCCCAGCGCCTGCGGCAAGACCAACTTCTCGATGCTCGTGCCGCCGGCCGGCTTCGAGGGCTGGAAGGTCACGACCATCGGCGACGACATCGCCTGGATCAAGCCCCAGGCCGACGGCAGCCTGCGCGCCATCAACCCAGAGGCAGGCTACTTCGGCGTGGCGCCGGGCACCAACTTCAAGACCAACCCCAACTGCATGGCCAGCCTCGACAAGAACGTGATCTTCACGAACGTCGCGCTGACCGATGACGGCGACGTGTGGTGGGAAGGCATGGAGGCCGATGCCCCCGGCAAGGCGATGCCCGCGCACCTGATCGACTGGCAGGGCAAGGACTGGACGCCGCAGATCGCCCGCGAGACCGGCGCCAAGGCCGCCCATCCCAACGCCCGCTTCACCGTCGCCGCCACCAACAACCCGGCGCTGGACGAGGCCTGGGACGACCCGAAGGGCGTGAAGATCGACGCCTTCATCTTCGGTGGCCGCCGCTCGACCACCGTGCCGCTGGTGACCGAGGCCCGCAACTGGACCGAAGGCGTCTACATGGCCGCCACCATGGGCAGCGAGACGACCGCCGCCGCCGCCGGCCAGCAGGGCGTGGTGCGCCGCGACCCCTTCGCCATGCTGCCCTTCATGGGCTACAACATGAGCGACTACTTCCAGCACTGGCTGGACCTGGGCAAGAAGCTGCAGGCCTCGGGCGCCAAGCTGCCGCACATCTACACCACCAACTGGTTCCGCAAGGGCGACGACGGCAAGTTCGTCTGGCCCGGTTATGGCGAGAACATGCGCGTGCTCAAGTGGATGATCGACCGCATCGAAGGCCAGGGCCAGGGCGACGAGCATGTCTTCGGCGTGAGCCCGCGCTATGAGGACCTGAACTGGACCGGCCTGAACTTCAGCCGCGAAGAGTTCGACAAGGTCACCAGCATCGACAAGGCCGCCTGGCAGGCCGAGCTGAAGCTGCACACCGAGCTCTTCGAGCAGCTGGCCCACCACCTGCCGGAAGAGCTGCCGCAGACCAAGGCGGCCATCGAGCAGCGCCTGGCGGCTTGATAGAGCAGCCCCCCATGCCGCTTCGCGGCTCCCCCCTCTCTGGCGCCTTCGGCTTGGAGGGGGGCGCACCCAGAGGCCTGGCAAAGCCAGTTCCTCGGGTGCGCTGGCATGGCCTGCTCCGCGGCCTTTCGATTCTGTTGCCCGACGTGCGTATCTGCGCCCGCAGCCACGCGGCCCCGCTGCCAGCCATCCGGCCCTGCGAGCCGCAGACGCAAAAAAACCGCCCGAGGGCGGTTTTTTCGTGGGCGCTTGCCGCCTTTAGTGTCGGCGGGCCAGGCTGCGCTCAGTAGTAGCGGGCCAGGTGGCTGGCGGAGGCCTGGTGCACGCGCATCTTGGTCTGGGCGGGCACGGCGCTGTCGACCGCCGAGACCGATTCGGCGCGGGTGATGGCCGCCTGCAGGTCGTTCATGATGCGGGTGTCGCGGTGTGCGGCAGCCAGGAAACGCTCGTCGGCGCGGGCAGCGGCCTGGGCACGCTGCAGGCTGTTCCAGCGCTCGACCAGGCCGATGGCCAGGTTCTGCGCTGCACCAGCGGCGTACAGCGACAGGCCGCCGAACACCAGGGCCCACAGCACCATCCAGGCGGCCAGCAGGCTGCCGTCGGTGATCTCGGCGACGAAGCGCTCGGCCACCACCAGCGCAGCGGCCAGCAGGGCGGCGACGACCATCATGAGCGCGCCGCCGCGGGCCTTGAAGCTGCGGCCGGCATCGCGGATGTAGGCCGCGGTTTCCTCGGCGCGGCGGACGCCGGGGTGGGAGACGGGTTGGTCGACGTGGACGAAGGTGGTCATGGCAATCCCCTCCTAGGGAAGAAAACGGTGGGCAACAGTGCCGATGAGCTGAATATTAGGGTTTGCCCCAGTGTTCTTCCACTTTATAGTGGTGATGCTCTTCATTCATTGGAATGATGAACGTCAATTTCCGCACCCTCGACCTGAATCTCTTGCGCGTCTTCGACGAGGTGATGGCCGAGCGCAGCCTCACCCGTGCCGCCCGCAACCTCTCGCTGACCCAGCCTGCGGTCAGCAATGCCCTGCGCCGCCTGCGCGAGACGCTGGGCGACGAGCTGGTGCACCGCGCCGGCAGCGGCGTCGAGCCCACGCCCCGTGCCCTCGCGCTGTGGCCGGTGGTGCGCGACGCCTTGCGCCACATCCAGCACGCCATCGCGCCCACGGCCTTCGAGCCGGCGCAGGCGGACGACAGCTTCGTGCTGGCCATGGCCGATGCCACGGCCACCGAGCTGATCCCCGGCGCCGTGCGGCTGCTGGAGGCGGAGGCGCCCGGCGTATCGCTGCGGGTGGTGCCCTTGAACACGCGCGACCCGCGGGCGCTGCTCGACAAGGAATCGGCGGACCTGGCCATCGGCCACTTTCCGGCCGTGATGGCAGACCTGACCGCCCGCACGCAGGCGGGCGAGGCCGTGGCCTTCGAGTCGCATCGCCTCTATGTGGGGCGCTATGTGTGCGTGATGCGCAGCGGTCATCCCTTGGCCGCGCAGGATCTGACGCTGGACGCCTTCTGCACCGCGCGTCACCTGCTGGTGAGCTTCTCGGGACGACCCTGGGGCTTCGTCGACGAGGCGCTGGAGGCCATCGGCCGTCGCCGGCGCATCGTGCTGACGGTGAACCAGTTCTTCACGGCCGGCAAGGTGGTCGCCGATTCGGACCTGCTGACGGTGCTGCCGCGCCACTTCGTGAGCAGCACCGGGGTGAGCGACGGGCTGGTCGTGCGTGAGTTGCCGCTCACCCTGCCGCTGGTGCATGTGGATGCGCTGTGGCACCGGCGCATGCAGGCGGCGCCGGGTCATGCGTGGCTTCGCGACCTGATCGTGCGGGCGGCGGGTGACGCCTTTGCCCGCACCCTGGCGGAATATGTACTGCCGCGGGCCTGAGTGGCTTGCGGCCAGCGCCCGTCGGCGCTCGGGCTGCCGCTTATGTCACGCCAGCTGGGCGACACCTCAGCGGACGACGCGCAGCCAGGCCGAGGCGGCTTCGCGCAGTTCCTGCGCGTGGTGCGGATCCAGGCCCGCCATGGCATCGGCCGATTCGAAGAGATCGGCGGCCGGGCTGACGGGTACGGGGGCGGCGGTCGGCTGCATCCAGCGGGACCAGAAAGTGAGCAGGGAAGACATGATGTTTCGCGGCTCCACGCCGCGTGTGTGAGTATGGGTAGAAGAATAGGGTTTTCCCTAGTTTTCACAACCCCTGCTTCATGCTTTCCGCGCATGGCACCGCCGCGACCGCGACATGGGCTGTGAATTTCTACACTGGTGCGCATGAAGATCCAGCTGCTGTCGGACCTGCACCTCGAGACCTATCCCGAATTCGTCGCCCAACCCGCGCCAAGGGCGGAACTGCTGATCCTGGCGGGGGACGTGGGCTCCTACCAGCGTGGCTCGCAGCTCGCAGACCCCGACTTCGGCCTCGGCCGCTTCTCACCCAGGAAGGGCTGGCCGGTGCCCGTGATCTACGTGCCCGGCAACCATGAATACGACGGCCTGGATTTCGACGAGACCCATGCCCGCCTGCGCGAGCACTGCGAGGCGCTCGGCATCGTCTGGCTGGAGCGCGAGACGCATGTGCACCAGGGCGTGCGCTTCGTCGGCACCACGCTCTGGGCCGACTTCGACGCCCTGGCGACGCCGCAGGACGACACCGTCGCCCGCGTTCGCAAGCGCGGCAAGGCCATGCGCGCCGCCGATTTCTACCTGGCCAAGGCCGCCACCACACGCGGCGGCCAGCCCTTCATGGCAGCCGAGCTGCGCGCGCAGGCCCTGGCGTGCCAGGACTGGCTGCGCGAAGCACTCGCCCAGCCCTTCGATGGTGTGACGGTAGCCATCACTCACTTCGCGCCCTCGCTGGCCAGCGCCGACCCGCGCTACGGGCTGGCGCCGGGCACGGCTGGCTTTTGCAATGCGCTGGACGAGTTGCTGCCGCTGGCCGACGTCTGGATGCACGGCCACCTGCATTGCGCCTTCGACTACGTGAAGTCAGGCTGCCGCGTGGTCGCCAATCCGCGGGGCTACGAGGAGAAGGGCGAGCAGGCGGGATTCCTGCCGCTGGGTTGCGTGGAACTGCCTGCGCAGCCGCGGAGTCGACCATGAAGCGGCCGCCACCTGCTGCCGGCCACCCTGATCCAAGGAAGCATCCGATGACCCCACGATTCGCCCCTGGCGCCCGGCGCGCCACCTTCACCCTGGCCCTGATGCTGGGCCTTGCGGTCCTGGGCACCGGCTGCGCGAGCAGCGGCGCCGCCAGCGGTGGCAGCACGGCCTCCACCGGCGGCAGCGGGGTGGAGGTGTTCGGCACCATCGACGCCGGCGTCAGCGGCGTGCGAAACAAGTCGGGCCGCTGAGCGGCGGGACGCCACCCTGCGGATCACCCGGAAGCGCTCCAAGCGGCGAAGCGCGAAGGAGATCAGTCCTCGTACCTCGCCGGGCGCTTTTCCATTCCCGCGCGCACCGCTTCCACCTGCTGCGGGCTGCCGATGAGCGCCTGCTGCTCGCGGGCTTCGGCCAGCAGCAGTTCCTCCGGCGTGGCGTGGGCCGTCAGGCGCATCAGCCGCTTGGCAGCACGGATGGCGCTGGGGCTGCTGGTGGCGATCTGGCGCGCCAATGCCCGCGCTTCAGTCAGCGGATCGGCGCTGACCCGCGTCGCCAGGCCCAGCTCGGCGGCCTCGGCGCCGCCCACCACGCGGCCGGTGTAGACCAGCTCGCGCAGCCGGTCGCCGCGCACCAGCGGCGCGAGCAGGGCGCAGCCCGCCATGTCGGGCACCAGGCCCCACTTGATCTCCAGCACCGACAGGCGCGCATCGGCCGCCACCAAGCGGATGTCCGCCCCGGCCGCGAGCTGCAGTCCGCCGCCGTAGGCCACGCCGTGCACCGCGGCGATGACCGGCACCGGCAGTTCCTGCCAGCCCCAGCAGACCTGCTGGAAGCGGTTGGCGATGCCGTGGGTGCGCGGCAGCAGGTCGGTGAAGCCACCGGCGGGTTCGCCGCCCGCCATGCCGGCCATGCTGCCCATGTCCAGCCCGGCGCAGAAGGCGCGGCCCTCGCCATGCAACACCACGGCGCGCAGGCCGGGCTCGGCCTGCAGCTGTGCCAGGGCGTCCAGCAGCGCGTCGAACATGGCGGGGTCGAGCGCGTTCATCTTGTCGGGGCGGGCGAGCGTCACCTCGGCCACGCCGCCGTCCATGTCGATCCGCACGCGGGTGGGGGAAGTCATCGAAAAAAGTCTCCTGTGCAAAGCCCGGCGGCCGGTTCTCAAGCTGTGCGCTGGGCGCGGTCGGCCGCGTTGCGCGAGGCAATGGACTCGCGCGCCTTCGCCCAGTCCTCATCGCCCCAGGCGGCCAGGCTGGCGAAGTTGCCGCCGGTGGCCTGATATTGCCCGCCATCGATGGCAATCGTCTGTCCCGTGAGGTACTCGGCCTGCCGGCTCATCAGGAAGACCGCCAGGTTGGCCAGCTCGGGCATGCGACCGGCGCGCTGCATGGGATTGCCCTCGGGCTTGTGCTCGCCGCCCTGTGGATTGAGGCGCGCGCTCATGCCCTCGGTGGGGAAGAGCCCCGGCGCGATGGCATTGCATCGGATGCCGCGGTTGCCCCATTCCACCGCCAGCGACTGCGTCATCGCATGCACGCCCGACTTGGCCATGGCCGAGGGCACGGTGAAGGCCGAGCCGTTCCACACCCAGGTGGTCAGGATGGACAGCACGCTGCCGCGCTGCCCCGCCGCCAGCCAGCGCCTGCCGCATTCCAGCGTCATGTTGAAGCTGCCACGCATCACGATGTTGGCCACGGCGTCGAAGGCGCGCATCGACAGGTCCTCGGTGCGGCTGACGAAGTTGCCGGCGGCGTTGTTGACCAGACCCGTAAGCGGCCCGCCGTCGGCCCAGATGGCGTCGAGCATGGCCTCGATGGCCTCGGGCTGCCGCACGTCGCAGGCATGGCCGGCCGCCTTGCCACCGTGGGCGGCCATCAGCTCGCGCGCGGTCTGCTCCACCACCGGGCCGCGCCGGCCGCAGAGGTAGACGTCGGCGCCGAGCATCAGGAAGGCCTCGGCCATCACGCGGCCCAGGCCGGTGCCGCCGCCGGTCACGAGGATGCGTTCGCCGGCCAGCAGGCCGGGCTTGTACATGAGGTCGTCGAGGGTCATGGCTTCACGGGTGAGGGTGCGCCGTAGCGCGGTTCGCGCCGCTCCAGGAAGGCGCGCACGCCTTCCTGAAAGTCGCGCGTCTGAGTGCACAGCACCTGGTTGCGGTCTTCGAGGGCCATGGCCGCCTCCAGGCTGGCGGCGTCCACCGCATGACCCAGCGCGTCCTTGGTGAGGGCCAGGCCCAGCGGCGTGGCGCGCAGCATGTCGGCGCACAGGCTGCGCGCCTCGGCCTCGATCTCGTCCATGGGGCCCACGCGGCTGACCAGGCCCAGTTGCTGCGCACGCGGTGCGTCGATGAAGCGGCCGGTCAGCAGGTATTCGGCGGCCACCGAACTGCCGACCATGCGCGGCAGGAAGTAGCTCACGCCCACGTCGCAGGCCGACAGCCCGATGCGGATGAAGGCGGCGTTCATGCGCGCATCGGGCGTGGCCAGCCGGATGTCCGAGGCCAGCGCCAGCGCGAAGCCGCCGCCGCTGGCCGCGCCCTGCACCAGGCTCACGATGGGCTGCGGGCAGCGCCGCATGGCCACCATGATGTCGCGGATGCCGCGCTGGCGCTGCAGCATGGTGGCGGCATCGGGCATACGGTCGAGGTCCAGCGCCTGCAGGTCCAGTCCGGCGCAGAAGGCCCGGCCCGCGCCGCGCAGCACCACCACACGGGCGGAGGATTGCAGCGTCAGGCCCTGGAAGTACTGGCGCAGCGCGAGCACCAGCGTGTCGTCCAGCGCATTCAGGCGTTCGGGTCGGTGCAGCGTGAGCCAGGCGACGCCGGCTTCCTCGCGCACCTGCAGCACATCGTCGGCGGCGGGCATCGTCATCACAGCGCCCGCGAGATGACTTCCTTCATGATCTCGCTGGTGCCGCCATAGATGCGCTGCACCCGCGCGTCGGCATACATGCGCGTGACCAGGTACTCGTTCATGAAGCCGTAGCCGCCGTGCAGCTGCACCAGCTCGTCGAGCACGCGGCCCTGGGCCTCCGAGCCCCACAGCTTGGCCATGGAGGCGGTGGCCGTGTCCAGCTCGCCGGCCACGATCCGTTCCACGCAGCGGTCCATGAAGGCACGGCCCACCATGATCTGCGTGGCCACCTCGGCCAGCTTGAACTTGGTGTTCTGCATCTCGGCGATGGGCTTGCCGAAGGCCTTGCGCTCGCGCACATAGTCCAGCGTGGCGGCATAGGCACCTTCCATGCAGGCCACGGCGCTGACGCCGATGATCAGCCGCTCGTAGGGCAGGTCGCCCATCAGCTGGTAGAAGCCCTGGCCCTCCTGGCCGCCGAGCAGGCCATCGGCGGGCACCACCACGTTGTCGAAGAAGAGTTCGGAGGTGTCCTGCGCCTTCATGCCCATCTTGTCGAGCACGCGGCCCACGCGGAAGCCTTCGCGCTGCATGCCCGGCGCGTCGTCGCCGGCCGGTGCCGCATCGGTCTCCACGATCAGGATCGAGGTGCCGCGCGCACCCTGCGTGGGGTCGGTCTTGCAGACGACCAGGATCACGCCGGCCAGGAAGCCGTTGGTGATGAAGGTCTTGCTGCCATTGAGCACGTAGTGGTCGCCCTGCCGCTCGGCCCGGGTGCGGATGCCCTGCAGGTCAGAGCCGGCACCGGGCTCGGTCATGGCGATGGCGCCGATCAGCTCGCCGCGGGCCATGCGCGGCAGGTACTTGCGCTTCTGCGCCTCGGTGCCGTGATTGAGGAAGTAGTGCGCCACGATGGCGTGCACCGAGTTGCTCATGCCGGAAAGGCCGCGGCGCGCCATCTCCTCGTAGATCACCGCCTCGTGCCGGAAGTCGCCGCCACCGCCGCCGTACTCCTCGGGGATGTCGGTGCACAGCAGGCCCAACTCGCCGGCGCGGCGCCAGAGCGCGTGGCCGACGTGGCCGCGCTTGCGGGCGGCCTCGTCGTGCGGCTGCATCTCGGATTCGATGAAGCGCACGGCGGTGTCGCGCAGCGCCTCCAGCTCTTCGTTGCTCCAGGAGCGGGTCAGGTTCAGTGGCATGTCTGTCTCCTTGTCGGGCGCAGCCGGCCGCGCCGGGCTGCGCGATCGGTCAATTGACGTTGCGGCTGCGACCTTCCCAGAAGGGCTTGCGCAGCTCGAACTTCTGCAACTTGCCGGCGGCCGACAGCGGCAGCGCGGCGCGGAACTCCACCGAGCGCGGGCACTTGTAGCCGGCGATGTGCGCGCGGCAGTGGGTGATGACCGCCGCCTCGTCCAGCGACTGGCCCGCACGCAGCACCAGCACCGCATGCACCCGCTCGCCCCAGCGCTCGTCGGGCACGCCGATGACGGCGCACATCGACACCTGCGGCAGCTGGGCGATGGCGTTTTCCACCTCGGCCGAATACACGTTCTCGCCGCCGCTGACGATCATGTCCTTGAGCCGGTCGACCACGAAGAGGTAGCCGTCGGCATCGAGCCGGCCCATGTCGCCGGTGTGCATCCAGCCGTCCCGCAGCGCCGCGGCCGTCTCGGCCGGCTTGTTCCAGTAGCCCTGCATCACCATGGGACCGCGCGCGGTGATCTCGCCCACCTCGCCGGGCGGCAGCTCACGGCCTTCGCCGTCGACGATGCGCACCTCGGCGATGGGCACCGGCCGGCCGGCGGCGCGCAGCAGGCGCTCGCGCTGCGGGCCGGGACGGTGCTCCTCGGGGCCGAGGGTGACCACGGTGGGCGCCAGCTCGGTCATGCCGTAGGCCTGGGCGAAGTCGGCGCCGGGCAGGGCAGCCATGGCCTGCGCCAGCAGCGTCGCGTCGATGGGCGCGGCGCCGTAGAGCATCAACCGGAGGCTGGAGAGGTCGAACTCGGCGAAGCGCGGATGCTCGATCAGCCGCTTGATCATGGTGGGCACCAGGAACATCTCGTTGGCCCGGTGCGCCTGCACCGCCGCCATGATGGCCACCTCGTCGAAAACCGGCACGATGACCTGCGGCACCAGCCGCTGCGCCATCAGCAGCGACAGCCCGCAGCCCGCCACATGAAACATGGGGGAGACGACCAGCCCCACCTGCACGCCCACGCGCGGCACCGCGCTCGCGTTCGACAGGGCATTGATGTACAGGTTGTCATGACCCAGCATCACGCCCTTGGGCCGGCCCGTGGTGCCGCCGGTGTACATGACGGCGGCCAGATCGGTGCCGCCGCGCCGCAGGTCGTCGCGAGGTGCGGCCTCGGCCAGCAGGGCTTCGTAGCCCAGCGCGCCCTCGGGCGGCGTGCCGCGGCCGCAGAAGATCACCGTGCGCAGGCTGCGCGACAGCTGTCGCAACTGCGGCACCAGCGGGGCGAAGGCATCGTCCACGATCAGCACGCGGGTGTCGCAGTCGTCCAGCGAGTACGCGACCTCGTGCGGATTCCAGCGGATGTTGACCGGGTTGACCACGGCGCCCGTCCACCAGCAGCCGTAGAAGTACTCCAGGTAGCGCACCGAGTTGAGGGCCATCATGCCCACGCGGTCGCCCGGCGCCACGGCCAGCGCGGCCAGGGCGCCGGCCAGGCGCTCGATGCGGCCGGCGAGCTCGGCCCAGCTGCGACGTTCGTCGCCGCAGATCGCTGCGGTCTCGTCCGCCTTCTCGCGCCTGCCCTTGTGGATGGATTGGGTGAGGGACATCGTCATGGCCGTGCGCTCCGCGGCCGTCAGACCTTCGCGCCCCAGGCGGCCAGCACCTCGTCCAGGCTGGCGGCCTGCGGGGCCATGGGCTCCGTCGGCGTGCTGCGCGAGAAGCGCGGCGCCGGCGCCGGCTGCACCACGCCATCGACCTCGGTGAAGGTGCCGCGCGCGCGGTTGTGCGCATGCTGCGGCGCCTCGTCCCAGTCCAGCACAGGCGCGAAGCAGGCGTCGGTGCCTTCGAGCAGGGCGCACCATTCGTCGCGCGTGCGGGTGCGGAACACGTCGGCCAGCCGCAGCTTGAGCAGCGGCCAGCGGGCCGGGTCCATCTGGCCGTCGAAGAGGGGATCGTGGATGCCGCAGCGCTCGCGCAGCTCGGCATAGAACTGCGGCTCGATGGCGCCGATGGCCACGTACTTGCCGTCGGCGCAGGCATAGGTGTCGTAGAAGTGGGCCCCGCCGTCCAGCATGTTCTCGCCGCGCTGGTTGCTCCACTGGCCCTTGGCCTTGAAGCCGTACATGAAGGCCGACAGCAGCGCCGTGCCGTCGGTCATGGCCGCATCGATGACCTGGCCACGGCCGCTGCGGCCCGCCTCGTGCAGGGCGGCCAGCAGGCCCACGGCCAGCAGCATGCCGCCGCCGCCGAAGTCGCCCACGTAGTTGAGCGGCGGCACCGGCGCCTCGCCCGCGCGGCCGATGGCATGCAGGGCGCCGCTGATCGCGATGTAGTTGATGTCGTGCCCGGCCGCCTTGGCCAGCGGACCGTGCTGGCCCCAGCCGGTCATGCGGCCGTAGACCAGCCGCGGGTTGCGGGCCAGGCAGTCGTCGGGGCCCAGGCCCAGGCGTTCCATCACCCCGGGGCGGAAGCCCTCCACCAGCAGATCGGCCTTGTCGATCAGTGCCAGCGCCGCCGCCTGGCCGTCGGGGCCGCGCAGATCGATGGCCACCTGCCGGCGGCTGCGGGTGGTGATGTCCTGCGGGTCGGGCGCGACGCCGGGTCGGACGATGCGCAGCACCTCCGCGCCCAGGTCGGCCAGCAGCATGGCGCAGAAGGGGCCGGGGCCCAGGCCGGCGAACTCGACCACCCGGACGCCGTGGAGCGGACCTGCCATCGCGTTGTCTCCTTGTGTGTGCATGGCGCGGGCCGGCCTTGTCGCCGGTCCCTGCCCCGATCATGGCGCAGCCGGCGCCGGGCCCGGAATCGTCGGAACGGACGAAAGTGCCGCGTCGCGCTTCAGGCGACCGGCAGCAATGCGGACCAACGTTCGCGCACCGCCTCGGGCAGCGGCGCCGGCCGGTGCGTGGCCGGGTCGATGGCCACCAGCACGGCCTCGCTGTCGGCCTGTAGCGCTGCGCCATCGAACAGCCGGCAGCGCAGCACCACCGAACTGCGGCCGAGCGCCTGCACGCCGGTACGCAGGCGCCAGGTGACCGGCACGGGGGTGGCGCGGTGCATGCGCAGGGCAATGTGGGCCACCATCACATCGACGCCGCCCGTGAGCGGCAGCCGGCTGGGATCGGCGCCGCCATCCAGCCACCAGCGGGAGCGGCCGTGCTCCAGGTAGCGGGCCAGTGCCACATCCGACAGCAGTCCTTCGGCGTCGACATCGGCGTACCGGGTGGCCAGCAGCTCCTCGATGGCCTGGGTGGCGGGCGCACCGAAGGCCGCATGCACCTCCGCGGGCAAGGGGCGCGGCTGTTCGTGCAGGCGCAGCTGCTGCACGAGCGCCGCGGGCAGCGGCACGCGCTCGCCGTCCTGCCAGGCCGCCAGCTCGGTGTGCTGCAGGCCGATGCAGCGGCCCTGCTGGAAGAGGGCCGTGGCGATGTGGGCCGCCTCGGCATCGACACACAGCAGCGCCACGCCAGCCTCCAGCGCCTCGGGATAGGTGCCCTCGGCCAGGAAGTCCGTCCACAGCCCGGCGGGTCGCAGGCGCAGACCATCGCCCGCGGGCTGCAGCAGCACCGCATCGAGCCAGCGGACGCGCGCCTCGATGTGCAGGCCGATCACCGCGGCATTGTTCAGGTGCCGCAGCAGGTCCAGGTCGGCATGCCTCGGCGCCAGGGTCGTATGCCAGCCGTAGGCCTCGCGCGCTTGGCGCCAGCCCTGGCGGCGCATGGCTTCGTGAGGAGGGGCGGCAACACCGCTCATGCCGTGGGCAGCCGGTAGTCGCGGTACTGCTCGCGCAGCCGCGTCTTGAGCAGCTTGCCCGTGGCCGTGTGGGGCAACTCGGGCACCACGATCACGTCATCGGGCAGCCACCACTTGGCGATGCGGCTGGCCAGGAAGTCGAGCACCGATTCCTTGGTGGGCTGATGGCCCGCGCGCGGCACCACCAGCAGCAGCGGGCGCTCCTGCCACTTGGGATGGGCCACGCCGATGATGGCCGCCTCGGCCACGCCCGGATGGCCCATGGCCGCGTTCTCGACGTCGATGGACGAGATCCACTCGCCGCCGGACTTGATCACGTCCTTGGCCCGGTCCACCAGCTGCAGGTAGCCGTCGGTGTCGATGGTGGCCACGTCGCCGGTGCTGAAGTAGCCCTCGTCGTCCATCGGCGATCCGCCCTCGCCCTTGAAATAGCCCGAGGCGATCCACGGGCCCCGCACGCGCAGGTGGCCGCGCGACTGGCCGTCCCAGGGCTGCACCTCGCCCATGTCGTCGACCAGCTTGAGGTCCACGCCCCACACGCCGCGGCCCTGCTTGAGCTTGACCTTGACCAGTTCGTCCTCGGCCATGCTGTCATGCTTGGGCAGCAGCTTGCTGATGACGCCGATGGGGCTGGTCTCGGTCATGCCCCAGCCCTGAACCACCTGGGCGCCGAACTGCTTCTCGAAGCGCTCCAGCATGGCGCGCGGCACGGCGGCACCGCCGATGCCGATCATCTTGACGCCCAGCGCGCGCGGGTCGATCTCGGGGTGCGCGTCCAGGTACTGGAAGAGCATCAGCCACACCGTGGGCACGCCCTGCGAGAAGGTGACCCGCTCGTCCTTCATCAGCGTGTAGACGCTCTCGCCGTCCATGTGCGGCCCCGGAAACACCAGCCGCGTGCCCACCATGGCCGCCGCATAGGGCGTGCCCCAGCCGTTGGCATGGAACATGGGCACGATCAGCATCACCGTCTCGCGCGAGCTGATGCCGAAGGTGTCGGGCGCCAGCTCCATCAGCGTGTGCAGCATGGTCGAGCGGTGCGAATAGAGCACACCCTTGGGATTGCCGGTGGTGCCGGACGTGTAGCAGAGCGAAGAGGCGGTGCGCTCGTCGAAGTCGGGCCAGTCGTACTGCTCGCTCTGGGCGGCGAGCAGCTCGTCCCAGCAGCGCAGGTCGGGCAGATCCAGCGCCGGCATGTGCTCGCGCGAGCTCATGCAGACGTAGGTCTTCACCGTCTTGAGCTTCGGTGCCAGCTTCTGCACCAGCGGCGCGAAGGTCACGTCGAAGAACAGCACGCGGTCTTCGGCATGGTTGGCGATGTACTCGATCTGCTCCGGAAAGAGCCGCGGGTTGACGGTGTGCAGCACGGCGCCTGTGCCCGAGACGCCGAAGTACAGCGCCAGGTGGCGCCAGCTGTTCCAGGCCAGCGTGGCGACACGCTCGCCGCGCTGGATGCCCAGCGACTGCAGCGCATTGGCGATGCGGCAGGCGGCATTGCGCACGCCCAGCCAGTCGGTGCGGTGCGTGCCGCCCTCGGGCAGGCGCGAGACGATCTCGGTGCGCGGATGGAAGCGCGCCGCATGCTCGATGAGCGAAGAGATCAGCAGCGGGCGGTCCTGCATCAGGCCGAAGAGGGGTTCGGACATGGGGGTGTCTCCTGGATGCGGTTGCGGTGCGGTGGCGGCTCAGCTGCCGAGCAGCTCGCCGAAGGGCACGTAGCGCGTGCCATCGAAGCGCACCGGCTGCATCTTCTTGATGGGGAAGAAGTCGTCGGCACCCGTGCTGAGCGTGATGCCCGGGTAGAGCATGGGCAGCGCCATCTTCAGGCTCGCGGCCTGCTTCATGACGTTGGCGCGGGTCAGGTCGTCGCCGCAGCGGCGCAGCACCTCGGCCAGCGTCTGGGCCTGCGAGTAGCCGATGACGTTGAGCGAGTCGTTCGGGTCGCCCGCCGGGTAGTACTGCTTCATGAAGGCCAGGTAGTCGGCCAGCTCGCGCGTGCCCTGGTTGCCCGGGTCCGAGGGCTCGCGCAGGTAGGTGGCGGTGATGATGCCCTGCGCGTTGTCGGCACCGGCCGGCTTGATGACCGAGCTGATCGACAGCGACACGCTCACCAGGTAGTGGGCCGGCTTCCAGCCGATGTCGGCGGCCTTGCGGATGGACTGGGCCGCGAACTTGGGCGTGGTGATGTTGATGAAGGTGTCGGCGCCCGAGCCCTTGAGCGCGACCATCTGGCTGTCCACCGTCGGGTCGGTCACCTCGTAGGTCTGCTGGCTCACGACGAACTGCTTGGCCTTGTCGCCGAAGCCGTCCATCACGCCCTTGAGGTAGTCCTTTCCGAAGTCGTCGTTCTGCATCAGGATGCCGACCTTGGCATTGGGCCGGTTGGCCATGATGTGGCGCGCGAAGAGCGCGCCTTCGAGCTGGTAGGTGGGCTGCCAGCCCATGGTCCACGGGAAGGTCTTGGGGTCGCCCCAGCGCGTGGCGCCGGTGGAGACGAACAGCTGCGGCACCTTGCGCTGGTTCATGTAGCGCTGCACGGCCTGGTTGTGCGAGGTGCCCAGCGCGCCGAACATCAGCAGCACGCCGTCGCGCTCGACCAGCTTGCGGGTCTGCTCCACGCTCTGCGCCGGGTTGTAGGCATCGTCGGCCGACAGGTAGGTGATCTTGCGGCCGTTGATGCCGCCCTCGGCATTGAGCTTGGCGAAGTAGGCCGCATGGGTCTTGCCGATGGTGCCGTAGGCCGAGGCCGGGCCGGAGTAGGGCACGAAGTTGCCGACCTTGATCTCGGTGTCGCTGGCCCCGGTGTCGTACTTCTTCTGGGCCTGCGCGGCAGGCGCCAGGGCCAGCAGCGAGAAGGTGGCGAGCGCGGCCCCCAGGCCGCGTGCGATGGAAAGGCGCATGGTTGTCTCCTGGTTGTCGTCGGCCCGTTCTGTGTGGTGTGGGCCTTGGTGTGGGGTCGCGAGGCGATGGTAGGAATCGCCTCTGCCGATGCCCATCGTCGGTTCCGACGATTGGGCGGGCGCATGGGGAATCAGCCTGCGCTGCGGGGCGGGAACACGGGCTCGCGCTTCTGCACGAAGGCGCGCACGCCCTCCGCGAAGGCGGCACCGTCGATCAGCTCGCGCTGGCGCTCGGCCTCGTAATGCAACTGGTCGGCCAGGCTGCCGGTGGCGGCGGCGTCCAATGCGCGGCGCGCCTCCATCGCGGCATGGGCGGGCAGGCGCGCCAGGCGGCGGGCGAGGGCGAGCGCCTCGTCCTGCAGCACGGCATCGTCCGCGCACCCCCACACCAAGCCCCAGTCCAGCGCCTGCTGGGCCGACAGGCGCTCGCCCAGCAGCGCCAGGCCCATGGCCCGTGCGCGGCCCAGCCGGCGTTCGATGAACCAGGTGGTGCCCAGGTCGGGCACGATGCCCAGCCGCGGCAGGAAGGGCAGGAAGAAGTAGGCCGAGCGGGCCATGAGCGTGAAGTCGCCCGCCAGCGCCAGGCCGGCACCGGCGCCCGCCGCCGCGCCGTTGACGGCGCAGACCACGGGCATGGGCAGGGCCTGCAGGTCGAGGATGAGCCGGTTGGAGAGCGCATGCATGGTGTCCGCCGTGTGCGCGCCCAGCGTGCGCCCATCGTCGGCCGGCACGCCGCCCATGGATTGCAGATCGGCGCCCACGCAGAAGCCCTTGCCTTCGCCGGTGAGCACCAGGGCGCGCACGCCGGTATCGGCGGCCAGTTCGGCCAGCCGCGCGCGCAGCTGCTGCTGCAGGCCGATGCCCAGCGGATTGAGGCGGGCGGTGTTGCACAGCGTGAGCACGGCCACCTCGTCGTGGCGGTGCAGTCGGAGCACGGTGTCGGTGTCGGCGGTCATGCGGCTTTCCTTGGGCGTTGAAGGTCGAGGCAAAGAGGGCTCAGCGCCGGCGCGCGAGCCGGGTCCGCAGCCGGTGCAGCAGCCCCATCACCCCGCCGGGCATCACGAACATGAAGAGGATCAGCACCACGCCGTACACGGCCCAGGGTGCGGACTTGGACACCTGCTCGGCCAGCCCCGGCACGAAGAGGATGAACAGGGCGCCGAACAGCGCCCCCCACAGCGTGCCCACGCCGCCCACCACGATGCCCACCAGCAGCGAGATGGAGAGGAAGAAGGTGAAGGAATCCGGCGCCACGAACTGCACCGCGATGGCCGCCAGCGCGCCGCCCACGCCGGTGTAGCCGGCGGAGACGGCAAAGGCCATGGACTTGGCATGCGCGTTGTTCACGCCCATGGCCTCGGCCGCCATGCCGTGGTCGCGGATGGCCCGCAGCGCCAGGCCGCTGCCGCTGTCGATCAGGTTGCGCGCGCCCCAGAACAGCAGCACCGCCACCGCCAGCGCATAGAGGTAGAACCACTGGTCGGCATCCAGCGGCAGGCCCCATGGCGCCTCCGGCTTGGTCAGCACGATGCCGCCCACGCCACCGGTCCAGGCCTCCAGGTGCTTGTACTTGAGCAGTTGCGGCATGGCCACGCCCAGCGCAAAGGTGGCCAGCGCCAGATACAGGCCTTCGAGCTTGAGCGCCGGCCGGCCGAAGAGGTAGCCCACCCCCAGGCTCACGGCGCCCGCAGCCGGCACTGCGAGCCAGTAGGGCACGCCGCCGCGGTCCATGAGGATGCCGGCCGCATAGGCGCCGATGGCGTAGAAGGCGCCATGGCCCAGCGAGATCTGGCCGTTGTAGCCGGTGAGGATGTTCAGCCCCACCAGCGCCACCGCATAGGCCAGCACCATGGTGGCCTGGAAGAGCTGGTAGCCCTGCGCGATGAAGGCCAGAGCCACGCCGGCCACGATCAACGCCACTGCGAAGACAGATGAGGGCGAGAGCCGCCGCCTCGCGGGCGCTGCCTTCAGCGGCATGGCATCGGAGCTGAGCAAGGTGGACATGACGTTCAGACCCTCTTGACGATGCGCCGGCCCATGAGGCCGGCCGGCCGCACGATGAGCACGCCCACGATCAGCACCAGCGCCACCGAGAGCTTGAGCTCGGTGCCCACCACGTAGCTGCCCATCAGGTTTTCCAGCACGCCCACCAGGAAGCCGCCGACCACCGCCCCCACCGGGTTGTCGATGCCGCCCAGCAGCGCGCCGGCGAAGGCATAAAGCAGCACGCCGGTCATCATGTGCGGATCGAGGAAGACCACCGGCGCCACCATCATCCCGGCCACCGCGCCGATGGCGCCGGCCAGGCCCCAGCCCAGCATCAGCATGCGACCCACCGAGATGCCCACCAGCCGCGACGAGGCCGGGTTCTGCGCCGCGGCCCGCATGGCCAGGCCCAGCGGCGTGAGGCGGAAGAAGCCGAAGAGCAACGCCACGATGGCCAGCGCCACGGCGATGGCGCCCACCTCGTGCGCGGACATCAGTGCGCTGGCGTACCAGGCGTCCTTGGGAAAGGGGCTCGGAAATTCCTTGATCGTGTAGCCGAAGAGCCAGCCCGCCAGGCTGTGGAAGACCACCAGCAGCCCGATGAAGACCACCACCTGCGCCAGGTCGGTGGCCTTGTGCATCGGCCGGATGATGGCGAATTCCACCGCCGCGCCCATCACGAAGGACAGTGCCACGGTGGCGAAGAAGGCCGCCCAGTACGGCAGCCCCGCCTGCATCAGCGACCAGGCGATGAAGGTGGAGAACATCGCCATCTCGCCCTGGGCGAAATTGATGTGGTGCGTGGCCTGGTAGATCATCACCAGCGCCAGCGCGACGGTGGCGTAGATGCCGCCCGTGGCCAGGCCGGCGAAGAGCTGGTGCAGGAATGCGTCCATGGTGTACTCAACCTCCCAGGTAGGCGCGGCGCACCGCATCGTTGCGGCCCACGTCCTCGCTGGCGCCGTGCAGCACGATGCGGCCCGTCTCCAGCAGGTAGGCGGTGTCGGCCAGTTCCAGCGCCAGGCGCGCGTTCTGCTCGACCAGCAGGATGGCCATGCGCTGCTCCTGGTTGATGCGCCGCATGATGGCGAAGATGTCGCGCACCACCAGCGGGGCCAGGCCGAAGGAGGGCTCGTCCAGCAGCAGCAGGCGCGGCTCGCCCATCAGGGCGCGGCCGATGGCCAGCATCTGCTGCTCGCCGCCGGAGAGGGTGCCGGCCTGCTGCGCGCGCCGCTCCTTCAGCCTGGGGAAGTAGGCATAGATGCGTTCCAGCGCCTCGGCCATGGCCGCGCGGCCCGGATGTCGCGGCCGGGCCTGGGCGCCCAGGCGCAGGTTCTCCTCGGCCGTGAGGTGCGCGAAGGTGCCGCGCCCGTCGGGCACATGGCCCACGCCCAGGCGGGCGATCTGCTCGGTGCTGCGGCCGTCGATGCGCTCGCCGGCCAGCCGCACCTCGCCGCGCACCGACACCATGTGCCGGCAGATGGCGCGCAGCAGCGTGGTCTTGCCCGCGCCGTTGGCACCCAGCAGCGCCGTGACGCGGCCTTCGGGCACGTCCAGGTCGATGCCGTGCAGCACGGCGGTGGGCCCGTAGGCGGCGTGCACGCCGCGCAGTTCAAGCAGCGCGGGCATGCTGGCGCACCTCCAGGGCCGGCTCGGCGGCGCCGTCGTCGCCCAGGTAGGCGCGGATCACCTCGGGATGGCGGCGCACGGCCTCGGGCGTGCCCTCGGCGATCTTGCGACCGAAGTTAAGCGCGACCACCTTGTCGCTCACCCGCATGACCAGGCCCATGTGGTGCTCCACCAGCAGCACCGTCAGGCCCAGCCGCGCACGCAGCGCGAGGATCAGGTCGCCCAGGCCCTCCAGCTCCTCGTGGTTGAGGCCGCAGGCAGGCTCGTCCAGCAGCAGCAGCCGGGGGCGCGCCGCCAGCGCGCGTGCCAGCTCCACCCGCTTCTGGGTGCCGAAGGGCAGGTCGGCGACGCGGCGGTCGGCCACGGCACCCAGGTCGAGCAGGGCAATGAATTCCTCGGTGCGGGCCTCGGCCTCGTCCTCCAGCCGGCGTGCGCCGGGCAGGCGCAGCGCATCGCGCAGGAAGCCCGCATGCTGGTGGGTGTGCGTGCCCACGCGCACGTTCTCGCGCACCGTCATGCTGGCGAAGAGCGCCAGGTTCTGGAAGGTGCGGCCGATGCCCAGCGCCGCCATGCGGTGGCGCGGCAGCGTGGCCAGCGCGCGGCCGGCGAACGCGATGCGCCCGGCCTGCCAGCCGTACAGCCGCGAAAGGCAGTTGAACAGCGTGCTCTTGCCCGCGCCGTTGGGCCCGATCAGGCCGCAGACCTGGCCGGCGGCCACGTCGAAGCCGACGCCGTCCAGCGCCACGATGCCGCCGAAGCGCACCGACAGCCCCTCGATGCGCAGCAGGGGCGTGGCGGTGGCGGCATGTCTGTCTCCGAAGTCCTGGGTCATGGAAGTCCTGCCCTGGTGTTGTGATGGAAGGGCCGGCGCGCGCCGGTCCGCGCCCGGGCTTCGACAGGCTCAGCCTGAACGGTCCAGGGTCGCCGAGCGTGCATCTCCCGTGGAGATGGCCCGGCCGCGGCTCAAAGCCGCTCGACGATGGTCACGTTGGCCATGCCGCCGCCTTCGCACATGGTCTGCAGGCCGTAGCGGCCGCCGCGGTCGTGCAGGGCATGCACGAGCGTGGTCATCAGCTTGGTGCCCGAGGCGCCCAGCGGATGGCCCAGGGCGATGGCGCCGCCGTTGACGTTCAGGCGCGCCGGGTCGGCGCCCGTCACCTGCAGCCAGGCCAGGGGCACGGGCGCGAAGGCCTCGTTGACCTCGAACAGGTCGATGTCGTCGATCTTCATGCCGGCCTTCTGCAGCGCGCGCTGCGTGGCGGGGATGGGCGCCTCCAGCATGATCACCGGGTCGTGGCCGATCATGGTCATGTGGTGGATGCGCGCGAGCGGCTTGACGCCCAACGCCTTGAGGCCGCGCTCGTTGACCACCATCACGCCGGTGGCGCCGTCGCAGATCTGGCTGGCGGTGGCCGCCGTGCAGCGGCCGCCCTCCTGGATCAGCTTGACGCCGGCGATGCCCTCCAGCGTGGCGTTGAAGCGGATGCCCTCGTCCACCGCATGCGGCTGGCCCTCGCCCTCGGCGCCGCCTTCGGCGCTGCGGGCCTCGACCGCCAGGATCTCCCTGGCGAAGCGACCCTCGTTCGTCGCAGCCACGGCACGCTGGTGGCTCTGCAGCGCGTAGACGTCGAGCTGCTCCTTCGACAGGCCGTACTTCTTCGCCATCATCTCGGCGCCCATGAACTGGCTGAACTCGACGCCAGGGTAGCGCTTCTGCATGGCCGGGCTCATGTAGCCGCCCAGGCCCGCCTTCAGCGGCAGCGCGTTGGGCGTGAACATCGGCACGCGCGACATGCTCTCCACGCCAGCGGCGATCACCACGTCCATGCTGCCGCTCATCACCGCCTGGGCCGCGAAATGCAGCGCCTGTTGCGAGGAGCCGCACTGCCGGTCGACCGAGGTGCCGGGCACCGACTCGGGCAGCGAGGAGGCCAGCACCGCATTGCGCGCCACGTTGGTGGCCTGCTGGCCCACCTGGCTGACGCAGCCCATGATCACATCCTCGACCAGCGCCGGATCGGCGTCGGCGCGGCGCACCAGTTCGTCGATCACCTGGGCCGCGAGGTCCACCGGGTGCCAGCCCGAGAGTTTGCCGCCGCGCCGGCCGCCGGCGGTACGGGTGGCGGCGACGATGAATGCTTCTGCCATGGTGTCTCCAGTCTCCAATGCGGTTCGTCGGAAGTCCGCGTGGATTCTGGGCGGCGAGGGCGGCGGCGTCGCTCGTCCGAAGCGACGAATTTCGATGGCCACGCGACGCGGCGGTACCTCAGCCCGCCTGCGCAAGCGCCCGGGCGGCGTGCTGCAGCGCCGACGCCACCTGGGGCCCGGCAGGCGCGGGGCCCAGCCGCAAGGCATCGCGCGCCAGCAGGCGGCCTCGGCGGTGGGCCTGTGCCGGACTGCGCACGGGCCGGGCCAGCCGACGCAGCCAGGCCTGTGCGCGGCGGCGGTCGGCGTCGGGCCATGCGTCCTGCGCCAGCATCTGCCCCAGCGCGAGCACCGCCTGCCCGGTGGCCAGCACGGCCAGGCCTTCGCGTGCGGCACGCCCCGGGGCCAGCCCGGCCGCGTCGGCGCACCGGACCAGGCGCAGCACGCGGTGCTGCAATCGGGCCCGCCACACCGCGGCGCGTTGCCAGGCCTTTGGCTGTGCGGCCATGGCCGCGACCTCCGCCCGCATCAGCGCCGACAGCTGCGCATAGCGACGCCGGCCGCCCGGCGGAAAGACGAGGCGGAAGGCCGCCAGCGCCACCAGCGGCCCGGCCACCACCGCCGCCGCCTCGGCCAGCCCCGTCGGCCAGGCGAACGCCCGGGCATGCATGGGCTGCAGGAGCAGCAGGCCGACGAGATTGAAGTCGAAGCCGAAGCGCGCCGTGCGTGGATGTGCCAGCACGAAGGCGCCGGCCAGCACCAGCGGCAGGCACATCAGCAACCGCCCGACCGCACCATCCACCCACGGCCAGAGCAGGGCCTGCACCGCCAGCGCCGCGGCGGCGCCGAGCAACTGGCCGCAGAACACCGAGCGCATGATCCGCGCCGGGTCGTCGGCGGTGGAAAAGAGCGTGGTCATCACCGCCACGCCCAGCATGAGCAGCGGCGCCGCAGACCAGCCGGTCGCCAGCCACAGCCCCCCGATGAGGCCGAGCGTGAGGGCGGAGCGCAGGAAGGTCTCGCGCGCGGCGATCCAGTCGCGGTGCAGCACGACGGTCGGCTCGAAAGCGGGGCGCGCATCGGGACCGGTGCCGACGCGCGCGTGCGCGCTTGCGCTGCCGTGAGGGCCTTCGATGCTGCAAGCCGCCTCGCCGAGGCGACGCAGCACGGCCGCCAGTTCGGCGTCCAGCGACTCGGCGACCGTCGCGGCCTGCAGGAGCGCCGGGCCCACGGGCCGGCCGGCGCCCGCGGCGTCGAGCGCAGTCTGCAGCGCCGCGACCAGCGGAGCGCCCTCCGTGTGAGCCGGCGCCCGGGCCCCGGGCCACCAAAGCAGCAGGCCGACCTGGGCGGTCAGCGCCTGGCGCAGCGCACGCACCTCGCGGCGGGAATCGAGGCGGCCGGCGACCTGCAGCTCCAGCCCTTCCTCCAGCCGTGCCAGTTCGGCCAGCTGGGTGTCGCGCGCCGTGTGCGCCGGCAGCGCCCCGGTGCGCGCCCAGGCGGCCAGTTCGCGCAGCCGATCCAGGCAGAGGGTGCGCATGCGAACGTGCAGCGCATCGGCCGGCGGCCGGGCCGCGAAGCGCAGGCTCACGGCCAGCGCCACCACCACGCCCAGGCCGATGGTCAGCAGCCGGTCGAGGCCGAAGGCCGCGATGTGCGTCGGATGGCTGGCGTCGAGCAGCGCCACCATCGCCGCCGAATAGCCGGCCAGCAAGGTGCCGTAGCTGGCAAAGCCGCGCAGCAGCTGGCCCGCGCCCGCGCACAGTCCGGCCCACAGCGCCAGCCCGGGCACCAGCACCGCCGGCGAGCCGTGGCCCAGGGCCACCAGCGCCACGCCGTAGAGGGCACCGGCGGCCGTGCCCAGCAGGCGGTACAGGCTCTTCTCGATCAGGTGGCCGCGCAGCGGCTGTGCCGCGATCCACACGGTCATGGCCGCCCATTGGGGATGGTCCAGGCCCAGCAGGCCCGCCAGCAGCAGCGCCATGCCCGAGCCGGCCGCGGTGCGCAGGGTGAACGCCAGGCGGGCAGGCTCGAAGCCGAAGCGGCGCGCGACTCGCTCGAAGGACATGGAGGTGCCTTCGGCAGGGACGTTGGGGCGGACGTTCACTGGACGCCCTTCGGATTGGCCGGGCAGGCGCTCATTCCCCTGCCTCCATGGCCTCGATGCCTTCGCCGATACGGTCGAAGCCATCGAGCAGCGCCTGCAGCTGCGCGTCGTCCAGCCCGGCGAGCATGCGGCCTTCCACCCGGTCCAGCACCGCCTGGATGCGCCGCACCACCGCGCGCCCGTCGCGGGTGAGGAAGAGCCGCCAGGTGCGGCGGTCCTGCGGATCGTCGCGGCGCTCGATCCAGCCGGCGCGGGCATGCTGGTCCAGCAGCCGCACCAGGCTGGAGCCGTCGATGCCGATGCGCTCGGCCAGCTCCCGCTGCGTGAGCCCGCCCCCCGCCTCGGCCAGGTACATCAGGGGCGGCCAGCCCGCGTCGGTCAGGCCCAGGGCGGCAAGTTGCGCGTCCAGCGCCCGGCGCCAGCGACGGGCCAGCACGACGAAACGCATGCCGAAGCGCTGGCGGGGCAGGGCGGGGGTGTCGTCATCCATGGGGAGGATGATAGGCGAATCATTTGAATTCCAACGATTTGGAGGGTATCGATTTGCGCCGTGACTGCAGCCTGGATGCGAGCGAGCCGAACCCCGCCGGGGGACGGGCCGCAAAGTCTCTCGTTTGACAGCCCAGGGTCCTGCTGACAGACTAGTTGCCTGACCAGTTCAACAGGGAGCTTTCCGATGCACACATGGCCCGTCCAGGACGCCAAGGCGCGGTTCAGCGAATTCCTCGATGCCTGCCTCGAGCAAGGCCCGCAGATGGTGACCCGCCGTGGCGCCGAGGCGGCCGTGCTGGTGCCGGTGCAGGAATGGCGCCGGCTGCAGTCGGCGGCCCGTCCGTCGCTCAAGCAACTGCTGCTGTCGGACGACGGCCGCACCGACCTGCTGGTACCGCCGCGCGGTCAGGCGCGTCGGCGCAAGGTGGAGCCGCAGCGGTGACGCAGGGCTACCTGCTCGACACCAACGTCGTCTCCGAACTGCGCCGCCTGCGCCCGCACGGCGCGGTGGTGGCCTGGTTGAAGTCGCTGGACGATGCGCAGCTGCATCTTTCGGCGGTCACGCTCGGCGAGATCCAGGCCGGCATCGAGCTGACGAAGGAGCAGGACGCGGCCAAGGCCCAGGAGATCGAGGCATGGCTCGCGCAGATCGCCAGCGCCTACAACGTCCTGCCCATGGACGCCGGGGCTTTCCGGGCCTGGGCGCGGCTGATGCACCGGAAGTCCGACACGCTTTACGAAGACGCCATGATCGCCGCCACCGCCCAGGTGCACGGCCTGACGGTGGCTACGCGCAACGTGGCGGACTTTCATGCGCTGGCCGTCGAGGTGTTCAATCCCTTTGCGGCATCCTGAGCACTGCGGCACCGGCTACCGCGGCGCCATCCGGATCGCCCCATCCAGCCGCACACACTCCCCGTTGAAGTAGCCGTTGGTGATCATCGTCTCGGCCAGGTGCGCGTACTCGGCCGGGTTGCCCAGGCGCTTCGGGAAAGGCACCGAGGCCGCCAGCGCCGCCTTGACGTTGTCGGGCGCGCCCTGCAGCAGCGGCGTGTCGAAGATGCCGGGCAGGATGGTGTTGACGCGGATGCCCTCGCCCATCAGGTCGCGGGCGATGGGCAGGGTCATGCCCGCGACGCCGGCCTTGCTGGCCGAATAGCTCGCCTGGCCCATCTGGCCGTCGACCGCGGCCACCGAGGCGGTGTTGACGATGGCGCCGCGCTCCCCGTCCACCAGGGGCTCCAGCGTCAGCATGCCCGCTGCCGACTTGGCGATGCAGCGGAAGGTGCCCACCAGGTTGATCTGGATGATGCGGTCGAAGTTGGCCAGCGGAAAGTGCTTGATCTCGCCGGTGGCCTTGTCCCGGCTGGCGGTCTTGACGGCATTGCCGGTGCCGGCGCAGTTGACCAGCACGCGCTCCTGCCCGTGCGCGGCGCGGGCCTTGGCGAAGCCGGCATCGACCGAGGCCTCGTTGGTCACGTCGACGGCGCAGAACAGGCCGCCGATCTCGCGTGCCAGCGCCTCGCCGGCCGCTTCGTTGAGGTCGAACAGCGCGACCTTGACGCCGTGCGAAGCCAGCCGCCGCGCGGTGGCGGCGCCCAGGCCGGAGGCACCGCCGGTGACGACGGCGGCGATGGTGGCATCGAGTTGCATGAAGGGGCTCTCCTGTGTCGTGGTGAGGGGCGCCTGCCAGGGCGGCAGGCGAAGGCGCGTGTTCGGTCAGAGCGGGTGGAAGCGCCGCTGCTGCGCCGCCATCTGCCGCAGCAGTTCGGGCGGCGCATAGGCGGGGCCGTGCGCGGCATGGGCCTCCAGCCGCCGCAGCAGCTCGGCCGCACCGAGCCAGTCGGCGTACTGCAGCGGCCCGCCCAGCCAGGCCGGAAAGCCCACGCCCAGCAGCAGGGCCATGTCCAGCTCGGCGGCGCTGGCGACGCTGCCGTCCTCCAGCGCGGCGATGGCCTCGGCCAGCAGGGGCAGCATCAGGCGTTCCACGATGGCCTCGTCGGCCATGGGCGTGAAGCCGCCGGGCGCCAGGTCCGCCAGCAGGGCCTGGGCAGCGGGGTCGGCGCTGCGGCGCGGCTTGCCGACGGCGTCGCGTTCGTAGCGGTAGAAGCCGGCGCCGCTCTTCTGACCCAGCCGACCGGCACGCACCATGCGGTGCACCGGGTTGGCGTCGATGGCGCGCATGCGCTTCGGATGGCCGGCGGTGATCACGTCGCCCACATGGGCGCCGGTGTCCATGCCCACCACGTCGTTGAGCCAGGCCGGGCCCATGGGCCAGCCGAAGGCCTCCATAGCGCGGTCGATGGCGGTGAAATCCACGCCCTCGGCCACCAGTTCGTTGAAGGCATTGAAGTAGGCGGTGAGCACGCGGTTGACCAGGAAGCCCGGCCCGTCGGCCACCACGATGGGCGTCTTCTTCATGGCCAGCGCGTAGGCCACCGCGGCGGCCACGGCCGCGTCGCTGGTCTGCGGGCCGCGCACGACCTCGACCAGCGGCATGGCCGGCACGGGGTTGAAGAAATGCATGCCGACCAGGTTCTGCGGCCGGGCCAGTGGCCGGGCGATGTCGGCCAGGCGCAGGCTGGAGGTGTTGGTGGCGATCAGCGCATCGGGCCGCAGCTGCGGCTCCAGCGCGGCCAGCACCTGCTGCTTGACCGCCAGCCGCTCGACGATGGCCTCGACCACCAGGTCCGCCGCATCCAGGCCCGCGTCGTCCAGCTGCGGCGTGATGGCGGCCAGCACCGCGTCGGCCCTGGCCTGCGACAAGCGGCCCGCCTGCACGCGGCGGCCCAGCTGTTTGGCGGCCTCGGTCATGCCCAGGTCCAGCTGGTCGGCGCGGATGTCCTTCATGCGCACGGGAATGCCGGCCAGCGCACTGCTGAAGGCGATGCCGCCGCCCATGATGCCGGCGCCGAGCACGGCGGCCCGGGCGGGCGCCCTGGCGCCGGCGGCCTGCTTCTTCGCCGCCTTGCGCACGGCCTGTTCGTTGAGGAAGGTGCGCACCAGCGAGGCCGCCGCCTGCGTGCGTGCGACGCGGCCGAAGGCCTCGGCCTCCAGCCGCAGGGCCTCGTCGCGCGGCTGCGACGCGCCGTCGGCCATCATGGCCAGGGCCATGGGCGCGGCAGGCTGATGGCGACCCAGGCGCGGGGCCAGCTCTTCCAGCACCTGCTGCGCCGTGGCCGCGAAGGCAGTGGCATCGCCGGGCAGCGCAGCGTGCTTGCGCGCGACCTGGGCGCGCCAGTCCACGTCGCCCGCGACGCATCGGCGCAGCAGGGCCAGCGCGTCGTCGCGCAACGCATCGGGCTCGGCCACGGCCTCGACCACGCCAGCGGCATGGGCCGTGCGCGCATCGGCCGGCGTGCCGGTGGCGACCCAGCGCATGGCCGTCCCCAGCCCCGCCACGCGGGCCAGCCGCACCGTGCCGCCGAAGCCGGGGAACAGGCCCAGCTTGACCTCGGGCACGCCCACCTGGGCGGCGGTGGACATCACCCGCAGCGTCGCGGCCAGCGCCAGCTCCAGCCCACCGCCCAGCGCATAGCCGTTGATGGCGACCACGGTGGGCACCGGCAGATCTTCCAGCGCGACGAAGACCTCGTTGCTACGCCGCACGCCGGCCGTGATGGCCTCGGCGCTCTGCTGGAAGGTGGCGCCGAACTCGGTGATGTCGGCGCCGACGATGAACACGTCCTTGGGGCTGGTGATCAGCACGCCCCGCAGGCCGGTGTCGGCCGCGAGCAGGGCCACGGCCTCGCGCAGCTCGGCGACGGTGCGGGCGTCGAACTTGTTGATGGCCTCGCCGCGGCGGTCGAAGACGAGCTCCACCAGCCCATCGGCCAGGGGTTGCAGGCGGATGCTGTTTCCTTCGAACACGGTGTTGTCTCCTGGGTGTCTCTGGCCTGAAAGCCGGGGGCAGTCTAGGAATCGCCCCTTCTTGCGGCCATCGTCCAAACCGACGAAAGTGGCCGGCCGCCGCCGCGCGGCTTTTGTCACTCCGCGCCACGCGCACCGCCTCGTTCCATGTCCGCCCCGCCGCCTTCCGTGCCCGTCCAGCCCGCCAAGCTCAGCCCACCCGCACCGCCAGCGGCGCAGGTGCTGCGGCAGGCCATCGCTCGGCAGGTGCACGAGGCGGCCCGCGCCCGGCTGCTGCTGGTGCGCGCGCCGGCCGGCTTCGGCAAGACCACGGCCATGCGCCAGATGCGCGACCGCTTCGAGGCCGAGGGCATCGCCACCGCCTGGCTCACGCTGGACGGCGCCGACAACGACGTGCCGCGCTTCCTGCAGGGCCTGGCCGCCGCGGTGCAGGCCCTGGGCATCGAGCCCGCACCGGGCAGCGGCCGGGGCGACCCCATCGCCGCGCTGGGCCATGACGCGCTGCCCTTCGCGCTTTTCCTCGACGACTTCGAGGTGCTGCAGTCGCCCGCCGTCATCGGCCTGGTGCGGCAACTGCTCGACGGCCTGCCACGCCAAGCCCAGCTGGTGATCGGCTCGCGCAGCCTGCCCGACCTGGGCCTGGGCCGGCTGCGGGCGCGCGGCCAGTTGCTGGAGATCGACGCCGCCCTGCTGCGCTTCTCGCCCGCCGAGGCGGAGGAATTCTTCCGCCTGCGAGGCGAGGCGCTGCCGCGCGACACGCTGGAGCGGCTGCTCGCCAAGACCGAGGGCTGGGCCGGCGCGCTGTGGCTGGCCTCGCTGGCGCTGCAACGCCACGGCGCCGAAGGCTGCGACTTCGTCGAGCGCTTCTCGGGCTCCGACCGCGCGGTGGCCGACTACCTGGCCGAGGACGTGCTGGCCCAGCAGAGCGAGGAGGTGCGCGACTTCCTGCTGCGCACCAGCGTGCTGCGCGTGCTCGACGCACAGGTGTGCGCGGCCGTGGCGCCGCGCGCCGATTGCACGGCGATGCTCGCGCAGCTGGAGGCGGGCCACCTCTTCCTCGCGCCGCTGGCCAGCGATGCGCGCAGCTACCGC
Source organism: Pseudacidovorax intermedius (assembly GCF_003350475.1). Classification (GTDB taxonomy): domain Bacteria; phylum Pseudomonadota; class Gammaproteobacteria; order Burkholderiales; family Burkholderiaceae_C; genus Xenophilus; species Xenophilus intermedius. Next base: position 934,426 of record NZ_QQAV01000001.1, on the reverse strand, counting down.
TACCACAGCCTGTTCGCCGACTTCCTGCGCGCCCAGCTGGCGCGCGAGCGGCCCGGCGACGTGGCGCGGCTGCACCTGGCGGCCTCGGGCTGGTACGAAGCCCAGGGCCGGCCGGTGCCCGCCATCGACCATGCCATCGAAGGCGGCGACCATCCGCATGCGCTGACCCTGCTGGCACGCCATGCCGAGCGCTTCCTGGAGGAAGGGCGCATGCGCCTGCTGGACCGCTGGTTCGCCGCGCTGCCGCCCGAGCAGCTGGCCGGCCAACCGCTGCTGCAGATGGTGGCCACCTGGGCCGAATGCTTCACCCGCGGGCCCTGGCAGGCGCTGCAGCGGCTACGCGCCAGCGGCTGCGAGACCAGCGAGGACGCCGCCGTGCGCGCCCACGTCAACGGCCTGCAGCCGCTGCTGCTGGCCATGATGGACCATCCCGAGGACGCCTACCCCGTCGGCCAGGCCAACCTGCGTCGCCTGCCCACCTGCCGCGCCTTCGCCGACAGCGCGCTGGCCAATGCCATGGCCTACATCGTCTCGGTGATGGGCGAGCAGCACGAGGCCCACCGCCTGCTCGACGCCGCCCGCCGCAGCCAGGCCGGCAGCATCTTCAACCGCATGTACACCGAGGCGATGGAAGGCGTGCTCGATCTGGCCGAAGGTCGGCTGCGCCAGGCCGCCGCGCGCTTTCGCGTGGCGCTAACCGCGACGCCGCGCAGCGCCTCGTACAACCCCACGCAGGGCAATGCCTGGGCCGGCGTGCTGCATGCCGGCGTGCTGTACGAAAGCGACGACCTGGCCGGCGCCGAGCACCTGCTGAGCGTGTACCTGCCGCTGGCCCGCGATGTGGGCTTGCCCGACCATGTGATCGCGGCCTACCGCATGCGGGCACGCATCGCCTTCCTGCAGGGCGATGTGGACAGCGCCTTCCAGCTGCTGACCGAGCTGGAATACCTGGGCCACGACCGCCAGCTGCCGCGCGTGGTGGCCAGCGCCAAGCTGGAGCACGCGCGCCTCCTGATGCTGCAGGGCAACCGCGAGGCCGCCGCCGACATGCTGGAGCGTGCCGACGACGCCGCCGTGTGGGACCGCGTGCGCCGCCTCAACCTGCCGGCCCACCAGGTGGACGACATCGCCATCGGCCGTTGGCGCTGGCAGCTGCGCTTCGGCGATGCGGCAGGCGTGCGGCAGGCGCTGGCACCGGCCATCGCCGAGGCCGACACGCAGGCGCGGCGGCACCGGGCGCTCAAGCTGCGCGTGCTGCTGGCGCTGGCCCATGCGCGTGCCGGTGCAGCGGCCGAGGCGCAGACGACGCTCGCCGCCGTGTTGGCCGAGACCGCACGCGAAGGCTTCGTGCGGCTGCTGCTGGACGAGGGGCCCGCGCTGGCACCGCTGCTGCGCGCCCTGCAGGCCGACCGAGCCCGGCTGGACGAGGCCGGGCCCATCTATGCCGACCATGTGGCACGCCTGGCCGCCGCCTTCGGCGAGGTGCACGAGGACGAGCCGGCGGCCGGCGACGCATCGCCCGCGCCCCTGGCCGAGCCGCTGACCCGCAAGGAGATCCGCGTGCTGGAACTGCTGGCCGCCGGTTACTCCAACGCGGCCATGGCCGAGAAGCTGTTCGTCTCGGACAGCACCGTGCGCACGCACCTGCGCAACATCAACCTCAAGCTCGGCGCCCGCAGCCGCACGCAGGCGGTGGCGCTGGCGCGGCAGGCGGGTGTGGTGCGGTAGGGCGGGCGCCTTGTCGGCCGCAGACCTTTTCAACCGGGAGCCTCGCCCATGACCGATCTTTCCGCATCTGCCCTGCAGACCAGCGTGCATTACGCCGCCGACGGCCCCATCTGCACCATCACCCTCGACCGCCCGCACAAGCGCAATGCCGTCGACGGCGCCACGGCCGAAGCACTGCGCGAGGCCTTCGAACGCTTCGAGACCGACGATGCCCTGCGGGTGGCGGTGCTCACCGGCGCCGGCGGCCACTTCTGCGCTGGCGCCGACCTGGCGGCCGCCACCGACCCGGCCGCGCGCAATGCGCTGGATGTCCGCGGTGAGGGCCCCGGCCCCATGGGCCCCACGCGCATGGCGCTGTCCAAGCCGCTGATCGCCGCCATCGAGGGCTATGCCGTGGCCGGCGGCCTGGAACTGGCCCTGCTGGCCGACCTGCGCGTCGCCGCCGACGACGCCGTGATGGGCGTCTTCTGCCGCCGCTGGGGCGTGCCGCTGATCGACGGCGGCACCGTGCGGCTGCCGCGCCTGATCGGCATGGGCCGGGCGATGGACCTGATCCTCAGCGGCCGGCCCGTGCCCGCCGACGAGGCGCTGGCCATGGGCCTGGTCAACCGCGTCGTGCCGCGCGGCAGCGCCCTGTTCGCCGCCCAGGCCTGGGCGCGCGAGCTGGCGGCCTTTCCGCAGCAATGCATGCGGGCCGACCGTCGCTCCGCCTATGTGCAGTGGGACCTGCCGCTGGACGAGGCACTGCGGCAGGAGGGCGCGAACGGCGTGCCGATGTTCTTTGCCGAGGGTGAGGCGGGCGCTGCGCGCTTTGCGGCGGGGGCGGGGCGGCACGGCCGCTTCGGCGAGATGCCCCGGTGATGACGAGGTACTGACAAAATAGAGACATCGTCCCTACGTTTTCAGGAGCCACCATGCCCAAGGAAGCCGTCTTCACCATGAAACTCGAGCCGGAACTGCGCGACGCCTTCATGGCGGAGGCGCAGGCCAGCGACCGGCCGGCTTCGCAGATCGTCCGGGAACTCATGCGCGACTTCGTCCAGCGTCAGCGAGACGCGAGGGACTACGACGCTTTCCTGCAGGACAAGGTGGCCACGGCCCGCGCACAACGCGCCGCCGGCCAGCACGCCAGCGCCGACGAGGTCGAGGCCCGATTTGTTGAGCGCCGCGCCCGGCTCCAGGCCCGCGCGGACGCAAACAAGCCTTGAAAGTCTTCTGGACCTCGGCCGCAGAGCAGGATCGGGCGGACATCCTGGACTTCATCGGCCGGGACAAGCCCCTGGCCGCCATCGGCATGGACGAGCGTTTCGGCGACGCGGCTGGCCGCCTGTCGGCGCACCCGCTGCTGGGGCGCGCAGGCCGCGTTGCCGGCACGCGCGAACTCGTCGTGCACGAGAGCTACAGGCTGGTCTACGAAGTGCACGACGACGCGGTCTGGATTCTGGCGCTCGTTCACACGGCCCGCCGGTGGCCACCCGCTTGATCGACGCCGGGCGACGCGGCCCTGCGCCGCCCCCTCATCCAACAACGCCGCCGCTGGCGTGAGCATCTCCGACATGGCGCCGCATCACGCGCCGCCCTTGCCACCGAGCATCGCCAGCGGGCCGACGCGGCCTTGGATGCGGCGCGGCGGCTCCTATGATCCGCGCGCGCATTCCCGCTCCCTCTGCATCGCTTTCCACCATGCTCAACGGCCTGTGGCTGTCCTTCTTCCTCGCCGCCGCCGTGGCGGGCTTTTCGCGCTGGCTGGTGGGTGGCGACGCGACGGTCTTCGCCGCCATGGTCGAGGCGCTGTTCGCCATGGCCAGGCTGTCGGTGGAGATCATGCTGCTGCTCTTCGGCACGCTCACGCTGTGGCTGGGCTTTTTGCGCATCGCCGAAGCGGCCGGACTGGTGGCGCTGCTGGCGCGGGCGCTGGGGCCGCTCTTTCGCCGGCTGATGCCCGAGGTGCCCGCGGGCCATCCGGCGCTGGGGCTGATCACCATGAACTTCGCGGCCAACGCGTTGGGCCTGGACAACGCGGCCACGCCCATCGGCCTGAAGGCCATGCGCGAGCTGCAGACGCTCAACCCACGGCCCGATACGGCCAGCAACGCGCAGATCCTCTTTTTGGTGCTCAACGCGTCCTCGCTCACGCTGCTGCCGGTGACCATCTTCATGTACCGCGCGCAGCAGGGCGCGGCCGACCCGACGCTGGTCTTCCTGCCCATCCTGCTGGCAACCAGCGCGTCGACGCTGGTGGGGCTGCTGTCGGTGGCGCTGGCGCAGCGCCTGAAGCTGTGGGACCCGGTGGTGCTGGCCTACCTGCTGCCCGGCGCGGCGCTGGTGGCGGGCTTCATGGCGCTGCTGGCCACGCTGTCGGCGCAGGCGCTGGCGCAGCTCTCGTCGCTGATGGGCAACCTGGTGCTGTTCGGCGTCGTCATCGCCTTCCTCGTGGTCGGCGCGCTCAGGCGGGTGGCGGTGTACGACCGCTTCATCGAGGGCGCCAAGGAAGGCTTCGACGTGGCCAAGGGCCTGCTGCCCTACCTGGTGGCCATGCTCTGCGCCATCGGCGTGCTGCGGGCCTCGGGCGCGCTGGACCTGCTGCTGGACGGCATCCGCTGGTGCGTGGCGCAGACGGGCTGGGACACGCGCTTCGTCGATGCGCTGCCGACCGCGCTGGTCAAGCCCTTCTCGGGCAGTGCGGCGCGGGCGCTGCTGATCGAGACCATGAAGACCCACGGCGTGGACAGCTTCCCCGCCCTGGTGGCCGCCACCATCCAGGGCAGCACCGAGACCACCTTCTACGTGCTGGCGGTGTACTTCGGCGCGGTGGGCATCCAGCGGGCGCGGCACGCGGTGGGCTGTGCGTTGCTGGCCGAGTTGGCCGGTGTCGGCGCCGCGATCGCCGTCTGCTACTGGTTCTTCGGCTGAGGCGCCGGGCCTTCTTCAGGCCCCTTCATCGGCCAGCAACGCGCAACGCCTGACGCCTGCATCTGCACCTGCCCGACCCTGCCACCGCCCCCGGCAAGCGGCCTGCGGGACAATGCCGGCCGACCGCCTCCCGCCACCAGGCCCTCTTCCGTGACCGCACCCCTCCAGGCCCAAGCGCCCGACTTTTCCGCCGCCGAGTTCCGCGCCGCCCTGGGCATGTTCGCCACCGGCGTGACCATCATCACGGCGCGGGCCGCCGATGGACGGTTGGTGGGATTCACGGCCAACTCCTTCAACTCGGTGTCGCTGACGCCGCCGCTGGTGCTGTGGAGCCTGGCGCGCAGCGCGGGTTCGATGCCCGACCTCAGCGCGGGCTCGCACTACGCGGTCAACATCCTGGCCGCCAGCCAGAAGGCGCTGGCCGAGCGCTTCGCCGCACGCGGGGTGGACCGCTGGGAAGGCGTGGACTGGGCACCAGGCGTGGCCGGCGCGCCCGTGCTGGAGGGCTGCGTGGCCAGCTTCGAATGCTTCAACCGCAGCCGCTATGAAGAGGGTGACCACGTCATCTTCGTCGGCGAGGTGGAGCGCTGCGCCCACCGCGCCGGTGTGGCGCCGCTGCTGTTCCACGGCGGGCGCTTCTATACCGAACACCCGCTCTAGGGATGCGCTTCACGGATGTGCGCGCCGATTCGTGAAGCGCATCCCCAGGCGCCGAGGGTCGGACGAAGGCGCCTTTGGAGCGGGCTTCGACAGGCTCAGCCTGAACGGTCCCCGGGGCTCCACAAGCTGCAGTGAAACGCCCGCCGGCGTCCGGGCTGGCATCCGGGCTGGCGTCAGCCGCGCCGGCGCATCGCGGCCAGCAGCCGCTCGGTGCGCGGCCCGTAGGGCGGATGCAGCAGACCGCCCAGCGACCAGCGCGACTGCGCCAGCACCGCCTTCTCGTGCGTGAAGCGCAGGAAGCCGGCCTCGCCATGCGAGGCACCCCAGCCGCTGTCGCCCACGCCGCCGAAGGGCAGGCGGGGATGGGCGATGTGCACCAGCGTGTCATTGACGGTCACGCCGCCGCTGGTGGTCTGCTGCAGCAACACATCGCGCGCCGCGCGGTCCTCGCCGAACCAGTACAGCGCCAGGGGCCGCGGACGGTCGTTGATGAAGCGCACCGCCTGCGGGGCGTCCTCGCAGGCCAGCAGGGGCAGCACCGGCCCGAAGATCTCCTCCTGCATCAGGGCCATGTCGGGCGTGACGCCCAGCACCAGGCGCAGCGCCATCTGCCGCGCGTCGACGCCGTCGGTGCCCAGCACCCGCACGCGGGCGCCGCGCGCAACGGCCTCGGCCACCAGGCGTTCGAGCCGCTCGGCATGGCGGGCATCGATCAGTGCCGTGTAGTCGGGATTGCCGCCCACGGCCGGGAACATGCGCTGCACGGCCCGCTCGAGCGCGTCCGCCAGCGCCGTGTGCATCGCTGCCGGCGCGAGCAGGTAGTCGGGCGCGATGCAGGTCTGCCCCGCGTTGAGCAGCTTGCCGTGGGCGATGCGCGCCGCCGCCTCGTCGATGCGGCAGGACGGGTCGATGACGCAGGGCGACTTGCCGCCCAGCTCCAGCGTGGTGGGCGTGAGGTTGGCGGCCGCGGCCGCGGCCACGTGGCGGCCTACGGCGGTGGAGCCGGTGAAGAAGAGATGGTCGAAGGGCAGTCCGGCGAATTCCGCCGCCAGCGCGGCGTCGCCATTGACGACGCAGAACTCTTCGGCCTCGAAGTGGCGCGCCACCAGCTCGGCCGTGAGCGCCGAGGTGCGGGGCGTGCGCTCGCTGGGCTTGAGCATCACCCGGTTGCCCGCCGCCAGCGCCGAGGCGGCCGGGCCCAGCGACAGCAGCAGGGGATAGTTCCAGGGCGAGAGCACGCCCACCACGCCCAGCGGCTGGCGCTGGATCCAGGCGCGTGCCGGCTGCAGCGTGAGCGGCGTGCGCACCCGCCGCGGGCGCGACCAGGCGCGCAGGTGCCGCAGGGCGTCGGCCACGCCCTCGCGCAGCAGCAGCATGTCGGCGATCTCGGTCAGCGGGGCCGAGCGCACGCCGAAGTCGGCCTGCACCGCCTGGGCGAGCGCCGCGCCATGCTGCTGGAGCAGGCCGCGCATCCGTAGCAGGCGATCGCGGCGCAGCGGGAGCGCCGCCTCCGGCTGGGCGCGGCTCGCAGCGTGCTGGGCGTCGAACAGGGCGTGGAGCGCAGGCGTCATGGCAAGGGAGGGTGTCGAAGAAGGTGCCGCATCATGCCGCGTGCCGGCCGGCCGCGGTGGCCCGCCATGGTCCGCGCCGCCGCGCTCGGAAGCTCCCCCCGGCGGCAGCCGGCGCATGCGCCTGTCAAGCCGCCGGCGCGGTCGCGGCAGCACCGTAGGTGGCCGCGAAACGGGCCTGCAGGTAGGCCTGCGTCGTGACGGGCGCATGCCGCGGCGCCTCGCCCGGCGGCACGCAGCTGGGGATGGCGCTGACCAGCGCCTCCGGATTGGGGTCGAGGAAGAAGGCGATCGAGTAGCGCTCGGCCGCCGGCCGCACGACCCGGTGAGGCGTCGACAGGTAGACGTCGTTGGTCCAGCGCATCAGGCAGTCGCCGATGTTGCAGACGAAGGCGCCGGGCAGCGGCGGCACGTCGATCCATTCGTCGCGGGCACGGCCCTGCACCTGCAGGCCCGAGACGCCGTCAGTGGCCAGCAGGGTGACATTGCCGTAGTCGGTGTGCGCCCCGGCGCCCACGCCTGCGTCGGCCGCCGCGCCGGCGGGATAGTGCAGCAGCCGCAGCGTGGCCAGGGGCTGGTCGATCTTGTCGGCGAAGAAGTCCTCGGGCAGGCCCAGGTCCAGCGCGAAGGCCGCATGCAGCCGCGTGGCGGCGGCGAAGACCGCGTCGAAGTAGGCCTGCACGGGCGCACGCCAGCCGGGCAGGGCGGGCCAGGCATTGGGCGGGCGCGTGGCCTCGTCGGTCCAGATGAGGTTGAAGGCCTCCTTCTGGTCGGCGCCGCGCTTCTCGTCCAGCGCCTCCACGCCCATGCCCACGTAGCCACGGTTGTGGCTGAGCGTGGCATAGGCCAGCGCGGCCTTGTCGGCCACCGGCTGGGCGAAGAACGCGCGGCTGGCGGCGAAGGCGCCGTCGATCACTTCGGCCGGCACGCCGTGGCCGGTGATGGCGAAGAAGCCGATGTCCCGGCAGGCGGCGCCCACCTCGGCCGCCACGCGGCGACGGGCGTAGGCATCGGGCGAGGCGAGGGCGGCGATGTCGATGACGGGGATGGTGGAGGCAGCGGTCATGCGGCGGGCAAAGGCGTTGAGGAGGGTCGGCGGGCAATCGTGACGCGGCGGGCTGCGCGGGCAGGTTGGCGGGCCCTTCTAGCGTTGCAGGCTCAGCCGGTAGCGGAAGGTGTCGGCGCGGTAGACGGCGCTCTCCACATGCACCGGCGTGCCGGTCTGGTCATGCACGACGCGTTCCACCTCCAGCACGGGCGCGCCGGTTTCGAGCTTGAGCAGGCGGGCATCCGCCGCGCGGGCGGTGCCGGCGCCGATCTCCAGGTCGGCGCGCCCGACGGCGACGCCGCCCTCGTGCTCGAACACGTCGATCAGGTCGCGCTGGGAGAAGTCCACCCGCGACAGGCGCTCGCCCAGCGTGGCCAGCAGCCAGGAGTTGTTGACCGACAGCGGCTCGCGCTCCAGGTAGCGCACGGTCTGCAGGTGGTAGACGGTGGTGTTGCCCGACAGGCCCAGCTTCTGGGCCACGGCGGCAGGCGCCCGCACCTCGCGCCAGGCCAGGCGCTTGTTGCTGACCGCGCGCGCCTCGGCGGCCAGCGCCTCGTTCAGGCCCTGCAGGCGATTGAGGCTCTGTGCCGCTTTCGGGTGCGAGACGAATGCACCCTTTCCGTGCAACTTGACGATCAGGCCCTCGGCCTGCAGCGCCCCGAGCGCCTGGCGCACGGTGATGCGGCTGACGTCATGGGCCGCCTGCAGCTCGGATTCGGACGGCAGCTTGTCGCCCGGTTTCAGTCGGGCGTCGAGGATGGATGCGCGCAGTTCATCGCGCAGACGGGCATGCAGCGACTGGGGAATCTCAGCCAAGGCGCGGCCCCTCCGCACGGCTGGCACGCCGCTTGCATCGCTTGTTATAACTTGTCATAACGAGTAGATTCTCGCACCGTCGAGGTGCTCTTCCATCCTTCATCACTGCCGAACGAGGAACGACCATGGCCCGTCCTGCCCGCACCGCCCATTCCCTGAGCTTCACCCGCCGCACCCTGGCTGCCGCCCTGGCGGCGGGCATGGCCCTGGCCGCATTGCCCGTCGCCGCACAGGCCCAGGCTTGGCCGACCAAGCCGGTCACGCTGATCGTACCGTTCGCGGCCGGCGGCGGCGTCGATGCAACGGCCCGCCTCATCAACGCCAAGCTGGGCGAGGTGCTGGGCCAGCCGGTGGTGATCGACAACGTGGCCGGGGCCGCCGGCACCATCGGCACGCAGAAGGCGGCCCGTGCGCCGGCCGACGGCTACACACTGCTGTTCGCCGTGGCCAGCCCGCTCAACGTGGCGCCGCTGGTGGCGCCCTCGGCCGTGCGCTACGACACCTTCAAGGATTTCGCGCCCATCGCCACCGTCGGCTTCTCGCCCTTCGTGCTGGTCGGCAAGCCGCAGCTGCCGGCGCAGAGTGCCGCCGAGCTGATCACGTACGCCAAGGCGCACCCGGGGCAGCTGAATTTCGGCACCGACGGCGTGGGCACCTCGCTGCACGTGACGGCCGAACTGATCAAGCAGCGCGCCGGCATCGACATCGTGCATGTGCCTTACAAGTCGGGCCCGCAGGTGCTGACCGACGTGGCCGGCGGCCAGCTGGACCTGGCGGTGCTGCCGCTGTCGCTGGCGCTGCCCTTCATCAAGGACGGCAAGGTCAAGGGCCTGGGCGTCACGTCCAGCGCCCGTGCGCCCATCGCGCCGCAGGTGCCGGCCCTGGCCGAGACGCCGGCGCTCAAGGGCTTCGAGCTCGACTCCTGGCTGGGCATCCTGGCGCCCGCCAATGTGCCTGCCCCGGTGGCTGCCAAGCTGGCCGATGCCGTGCAGGCCACGATGAAGGACCCGGAGGTGGTGCGCCGCCTGGCCGAGATCGCCGTGCGCCCCGTGGTGACCACCGGCCCGGCCTTCGGCGAGTACCTGAAGAAGGAGCGCCAGACGATTCAGGACGTGGTCACCCGAGCGGGCATCAAGGCAGAGTGAGGCTTCCCCAATGCCGCTGATCGCCCACGCCTGGATCGTCGCGCCGCTGCTGCTGGTGGCCGGCGCGCTGATCGGCGCGACGGGCATCGGCGGCGTGCTGGTGGTGCCGCTGCTGACCACGCTGGGCGGCGTGCCGGCCCCGCAGGCCATCGCGGCCTCGTCGCTGGCCTTCCTGCTGCCGGCGCTGGTAGCGCTCGGCCCCCTGCGGCAGCGGCCCGAACTCGCGCGCCGCTGCGTGCCGCTGCTGGCGGGTGCCCTCGTGGGTGCTGTTGTCGGCGCGCTGGTGGTGCGCTGGCTGCCGGTGCAGGTGCTGCTGGCCGGCGTCACGGCGCTGGTGCTGCTGGCAGGCTGGCGCGGGCTGCGGCCGGCGTCGGCCGGCGTCCACGGAGGCGCGCCGACGCTGGGCACCGGGGCGCTCGCGGCGCTGGGTGGGGCGGTCGGTGCCGGCTCGGCGCTGACGGGCACCGGCGGCCCGGTGCTGCTGCTGCCGCTGCTGATGCTGCTGCGCCAGCCGCTGGTCTTCGCGGTCGCCGCGGCCCAGGCCGTCCAGCTGCCGGTGGCCGTGTCGGCCAGCACCGTCCATGCGCTGGCGGGCCGGCTGGACTGGCGCCTGGCGCTGACGTGCGGCCTGCTGCTGATGGCCGGCAGCCTGCTGGGCCAGCGCGCCGCGCGGCGGCTGCCCATCGCCCAACTGCAACGCGGCGTGGCCGTGCTGCTGCTGGCCACGGGTGGCTGGTTCGCCCTTCTGATCCTGAAGTGACACGTCTTCCTGCGCTCCGCGGTGAGCGCGCCTTTCCGAACACCTTCTCCATGCTGTCCGCTGACCAACTCCGCTCCGCCGGCGATGCCCCGCTCCTGATCGCCCCCGGCCACCTGCTGCAGCCCGATGGCATGAAGCAGGGCCTGGCCGTCGCCGTGCAGAACGGCCGCTTCACGCAGGTCGGCCCGGTCGACGAGGTGCGGGCCGCCCATCCGGGCCTGCCGGTGCACGAGGCCCCGAACCATCTGCTGATGCCGGGCCTCATCGACACCCACACCCACCTCACGCAGGCCTTCGGCAAGTCGCTGGCCTTCGGCGAACCGTCGGAGATCTTCCGCCGCATCTGGGTGCCGATGGAAGGCGTGCTGGACGAACACGCCGCCTACCTGTCGGCCAAGCTGGCCGCGCTGGAGTCGCTGCGCGGCGGCTTCACCACCGTGGTCGATGCCGGCACGCGCTCCGAAGAGGGCCTGGGCGGCGTGGCGCGGGCCGCGCGCGAGGTGGGCATCCGCTGCGTGCTCGGCCTGATCTGCAACGATGCCGGCAACACCGAGGGCGAGGCCGGCGCGCGCCGCATCCTCGACCGGGCGGCGGGCTTCCTGGCGACGCACGAGCACGACCCGCTGGTGCATCCGTCATTGGCCATCTCCATCCCCGAGGCCGCCACCGACCGCATGCTGCACGACGTGGCCGCGCTCACCCGCGAGGCCGGGGCGCGCTTCCAGACCCATGTGAACGAGCACTTGGCCGCCGTCGAGCGCTCGCTGGTCGCGCGCGGCCTGCGCCCGCTGGAGCTCCTGCATGCCGTGGGCGCGCTCAACGAGAGCGCGCTGCTCGCCCATGCCACGCTGCTCACGCCGCGCGAGCTGGGCCTGCTGCGGGACAGCGGCGCCGCCGTGGCCTACAACCCCGTGGCCAGCGCCTGGAAGGGCAATGCCGTGCTCGACGCCGGCCTCCTGCAGATGCTGGGCGTGCCCTTCGGCCTGGGCACCGACGGCACCCGCGCCGACGCGCTGCGGCTGATGGACGCCGCCGAGATGGCCCAGCGCCTGACGCAGGGCATCGCCAAGGGCGACTCCTCCTGCGGCGGCGGCTGGACCTGGCTGGACCATGCCGCGCACGAAGGCGCGCGCGCCGCCGGCCTGGGCCACATCACCGGCCGCATCGCGGCCGGTCACGCGGCCGACTTCCTGCTGCTGGACGTGGACGTGCCCGAGTTCGTGCCCAGCTGGGATCTGGGCTGGGAGCTGGTGCGCTTCGCCAACCGCGACCAGATCGACGCCGTCTTCGTGCAGGGCGCGCTGCGGCTGTGGCAGGGCTGGCCGGTGGACTGGGACGCCCGCGCGCTGATGCGCGAGGTGGCCGCCATCGCGCGGCGCGACGTGGCACGGGCGCCCATCCAGCGGGTGCATGCGACCTCGGACGCGCACCGCGCGCAGGCGCTGCAGCCCCCAGCAGCTTTTAGCCCCGCGGGCTAGGATCGGCGGCTGTTCCCAGAACAACGCCGAGACACACCGCCCGCTGCATGACCGACCGCAAAGACCACCTCGACACCCGTGCCCTCCTGATCCTCGTCGCCTGTTGCGCGTTCTGGGGCCTGCAGCAGATCCTCATCAAGACAACCGTGGCCGAGGTGCCGCCCATGTGGCAGGCCACGCTGCGCATGGTGGGTGCGACGGTGCTGCTGCTCGTGTGGTGCGCGGTGCGCGGCGTGGCGCTGTTCCGGCGCGACGGGACGCTGGCGGCCGGGCTGCTGGCGGGTCTGCTGTTTTCCGGCGAGTTCATCTGCATCTACCTGGGCCTGCAGCTGACCACCGCCTCGCGGCTCACCGTCTTCCTCTACACCTCGCCCTTCTTCGTGGCCCTGCTGCTGCCGCGGCTGGTGCCGGCCGAACGGCTGCGGGGCGTGCAGTGGATCGGCCTGGCCCTGGCCTTCGCGGCCGTGGTGGTGGCCTTCAGCGAAAGCCTGGGCCATGCCCAGCCCGGGCAATTGCGGGGCGACGCGCTGGCCCTGCTGGCGGGCCTGCTGTGGGGGCTGACCACGCTGGTGATCCGCAGCAGCCGGCTGGCCACCGCCAGTGCCGAGAAGACGCTGTTCTATCAACTGGCCGTCACGGCCGTGGTGGTACCGGTGGCCTCGCTGGTGCGCGGCGAGACCTGGGGCCTGGGCTATTCGGCCTACGCCTGGACCTCCATCGCGGCCCAGACCTTCATTGGCGCCTTTGCCAGCTACCTGGCCTGGATGTGGCTGCTGCGGCACTACCCGGCCACCCGCATCTCCCCCTTCACCTTCCTCACGCCGCTGTTCGCGCTGCTCTTCGGCGTGCTGCTGCTGCGCGAGCCGCTGACGGCGCAGCTGGTGGCGGCGTTGGCCGGCGTGTCGGTGGGGCTGGTGCTGCTGAACCGCAGAGGCTGAAGCTCGACGTGCAAACTGAAGAAAGTTTCTTCCATATGCAGGGGCGTCCGAACGGGCAGCCACCACCCCCTTTTCCATGAACAGCTCCCTCGACTTCCAGGCCGTCCTCGACGACATCGTCCACACCCTGCAGCCCGAGGCCGGGCGCGAGGGCAAGGTCGCCAGCTACATCCCCGCGCTGGCCCGCGTGGACGCCCACCGCTTCGGCATCGCGCTGCGCACCTGCGATGGCCACGAGGCCGTGGCAGGCGATGGCGATGTGCCCTTCTCGATCCAGAGCATCTCCAAGCTCTTCTCGCTCACGCTGGCCATGCGGCACATGCCCGAGGCCGCGCTGTGGGCGCGCATCGGGCGCGAGCCTTCGGGCAATCCCTTCAACTCGCTGGTGCAGCTGGAGAGCGAGCAGGGCAAGCCGCGCAACCCTTTCATCAATGCCGGCGCCATCGCCGTGGCCGACCGCATCGTCGAGCTGTACGGCGCCGATGCGCGGGGCACGCTGCGCGGCTTCCTGAGCCACCTCGCGGGCGAGCCGATCGTCTTCGACGAGGAGGTCGCCGCCTCCGAGGCCGCCACCGGCCACCGCAACCTGGCGCTGGCCCATTTCATGAAGAGCTTCGGCAAGCTGGACCATCCGGTGGCCGAGGTGCTGGACCTGTACTTCCACCAGTGCGCGCTGGCCCTGAGTTGCCGCCAGTTGGCCCGCGCCGCCAGCTACCTGGCCCGCGACGGCGCCCATCCTGCCAATGCCGACGAGCAGGTGGTGACCGAGCGGCAGGCGCGTCGCATCAATGCGCTGATGCTCACCTGCGGCACCTACGACGCGGCGGGCGAGTTCGCCTTCCGCATCGGCCTGCCCTGCAAGAGTGGCGTGGGCGGCGGCATCGTGGCCGTGGTGCCCGACCAGCTCACGCTGTGCGTGTGGTCACCCGCGCTCGATGCCACGGGCAACTCGCACCTGGGCATGAAGGCGTTGGAGCTGTTCGTGGCCCGCACCGGGCTGTCCGTTTTCTGAATATGAGAAGGAGCGAAGGATGAAGGTCGCAGTGATGGGTGCCGGCGCGGTCGGCTGCTACTACGGAGGCATGCTGGCCCGCGCGGGCCATTCGGTGGTGCTGATCGGCCGGCCGACTCATGTGGAGGCGGTGCGCGCCAAGGGCCTGCGCATGCAGACCACGCGCTTCGACGAGCAGGTGCCGCTGCAGGCCGCGACCGGGCCTGAGGCCGTGGATGGTGCCGACCTGGTGCTCTTCTGCGTCAAGTCGCCCGACACCGAGGCCGCGGGCGAACAGATGCGCCCGCACCTGCCGCCCGGCGCGCTGGTGCTGAGCCTGCAGAACGGCGTGGACAACGCAGAGCGCCTGCAGGCGGTGCTGCCGCAGCAGACGGTGGTGCCGGCCGTGGTCTACGTCGCCACCGAGATGGAAGGACCCGGCCATCTGCGCCACCACGGCCGCGGCGAGCTGGTGATCGGCCCGTCGGCGCGCAGTGCCGACGTCGCGGCCCTGCTGGAGGCCGCCGGCGTGCCCACCGAGGTGTCGGCGCAGGCCATCGGCGCGCTGTGGGCCAAGCTGATCCTCAATGCCGCCTACAACGCGCTGTCGGCCATCACGCGCCAGCCCTACGGCGTGCTCTACCCCGCGCCGGGCATCCTGCCGACGCTGCGTGCCATCGCCGACGAATGCCTGGCGGTGGCCCGCGCCGATGGCGTGCAGGTGCCGGGCGATCCGTATGCGGCGGTGGACGCCATCGCGGCCACCATGCCGGCGCAGTTCTCCTCCACCGCGCAGGACCTGATGCGCGGCAAGCCCACCGAGATCGACCACATCAACGGCTACGTGGTGCGCCGCGGCGATGCACTGGGCGTGCCGGTGCCGCTGAACCGCCTGCTGCACAGCCTGGTGAAGCTGCTCGAAGCGAAACCAGCGGCACGATGAACCGCAACCTCTGGCTGCTGACGGCCCTGCAGGGGCTGTTCCTCACCAACAACGTGACCTTCATCGCCATCAACGGCCTGGTGGGGCTGGCCCTGGCGCCCTACGGCTGGATGGCGACCCTGCCGGTGATGGGCTATGTGGTGGGCGGCGCATTGTTCACCGCACCGGTGGCCTGGGTGCAGGGGCGCTTCGGGCGCAAGACGGGCTTCTTGCTCGGCCTGCTCGTGGCGCTGGGCTCGGCCCTGCTGTGCGCCTTCGCGGCCTTCACGCGCCAGTTCTGGCTGCTTTGCGTCGCCACGCTGCTGGCGGGCTACTACTCGGCCAACGGCCAGCTCTACCGCTTCACTTCGGCTGAGCTGTGCGCGCCGGCGATGCGCAGCAAGGCGGTGTCGTACGTGATGGCAGGCGGGCTCATCGGCGCCGTCGTGGGGCCCAACCTGGCGGCCCGCACGCGCGACCTCACGGCCGCACCCTTCGTGGGCGCCTACCTGGCGCTGGCGATCGTCGCGCTGCTGGCCTTGGGCCTGCTCGCCCTGATGCGCTTTCCGCCGCCCGTGGCCGCCTCGTCGGCCTCGGCCGGCCGCAGCGTGGTGCAGTTGCTGCGGCAACCGCCCTTCCTGGTCGCGGCGCTGGGCGGCGCGCTGGCCTACGGCGTGATGAACCTGCTGATGGCGGCCACGCCGCTGGCCATGCAGCAATGCGGCCTGCCCTTCTCGGACGCGGCCTTCGTGCTGGAGTGGCATGTGATCGGCATGTTCGCGCCCGGCTTCTTCACCGGCCACCTGATCCAGCGCTTCGGCACGCTGCCGATCATGGGCACAGGGGTGCTGCTGAACATGCTGTGCGTGGCCATTGCGCTGTCGGGCGTAGAGCTGCACCACTTCGCCATCGCGCTCTTCCTGCTGGGCGTCGGCTGGAACTTCCTGTTCACCGGCAGCACCACGCTTTCGCTGCAGTCGCACACGCCGCAAGAGCGCAACCGGGCCCAGGGCGCGATGAACTTCCTGCAGTTCGCCGTGCTGGCGGGCACCTCGTTCGCCTCGGGTGCGCTGGTCACCACACGCGGGTGGACGCTGCTGAACCTGGGCTCGCTGTTGCCGCTGGGCCTGATCGCCGCGGCGCTGCTGTGGCTGGGGCTGCGTCCGGCTCAACCTTCCGGCAGTGCGGCGAACCAGTCGCGGTAGGGCGTGTTGCGGGCCATGCGGCGGTTGAAGTCGGGCGCGCCGTCGGTCCACCACACGGGCCCGCGCTCGCCCAGGGCGCGCTTGGCCTGGTCGACCCGCTCGCGCGCGGCCTGGCGTTCGGCTTCGGAGCAGCGGCCGCGCAAGGCGCGGCGGGCGTCCATCAGTTGGCGCACCAGGGCGTCGCGTTCCTCTTGCGGCAGGCCTGGATTGGCCTTGCGCCACAGCCGGCCGCGCACGACGAAGTAGCGGCCGTCGGGCGTGGTGGGATGGCCGCCGGTGTCTGCACCAGCGGCGGCGGCCGAGCTCGTGCGGCCCAGCCGGATCGGGCCGCGCAACGCCGCTTCGGCCGACAGGGCCTGGCCATGCTGGCGGATCTCCAGATCGCCCTGCCTCGCCATCTCGATGGCAACGGCCCGCACCTGGGGCATGAGCGGTCGCCAATCGTCGGCCGACAGTGCACGGGCCACCTCCGAGGGGCAGACCGTCGCCTCGGCCGAACGTTGCGCCAGCAGGTCGGCGATGGCGAGGCGGACGGTGGCGTCGGTCGGGCGCATGGCAGGCATCGTCACACAGGCGGCCCTGCCGCGGTGTCGGTGCGAGCCGGGTGCAGGTCCAGCTTCTGCCACGCCGCCATCACCTCGATCTGCTTGCGCAGCCAGTCTTCGGGCGCCGCGCTGGTCCCCCAATGGTGCAGGCGCCCGACGGCCTCGCCCAGGTTCCAGAGATGGCGCAGCTGGATGAACAGCGGCAGGGCTGCCAGGTCCGCGTCGGTGACCACGCCGCCGGCAGCGCGGTAGCCAGCCAGGTAGTGCGCCCAGCGCTCTTGCAGCGTGTCCTCCGTTTCGCGCAGTCCCTTGCGGAACAGGTAGGACCAGGGCATCACGCCCAGGTCGTAGGCCAGGAAGCCCGGGCCGGCATCGTCGAAGTCGAAGAAGACGGCGCGCTTGCCACCCGCGTCGTCGGCCACCACATGGTTGTTGAAGCCATGGGTGTCGCCATGGCACAGCACCCGGGTCAGCATGGGCTCGGCCGCGGCCAGTTCGTCCAGCAGGGCGTCGATCAGCGATTCGTAGCTGGCGAGCACGCGGGCGTCGAGGCCCGGGTAGGCCCGCAGCCACGCCAGCGTCCGGCCGGCCATGCCGTGGCCATCGAGTGGGTAGAGGCTGGGCGGCCCGGCGTAGTCGCGCGCCGCGGCATGCAGGCGGGCCAGCGCCTCGCCGGTCGCGGCGAACTCGTCCAGGGCGTCCGGCACTGCACCATCGACGTGGTGGAAGAGTGCCAGCGCGCGCTCGCCTTCGGGACATTGCAGGCGCACATGCGAGCTGCCCGCCGCCGTGTCGACGGAAGCAGCCACGCCCACACCGCGGCCTTGCAGATGCGCGAGCAGTGCGGTCTCGAACTCGACGTTGAACGGGCCCCGTGGGCGGAGGGTGTAGAGCCGCGCCACATGCCGGGCGCCGCCTGCCACCCGCAGGGCGTAGTTGTCGTTGAGCCCGCGGCGGATCAGCGCGCAGTGTTCGACGGCCAGCCCGTAGTGCCGCTGCACCCACGCCGCCACGGAGCGCGCGGCGACCGTGGTGTGGGTGGGGACGAGCTCGGGATCGCACAGGTCGGATGGGGCCATGGTTCGCTTTCTGCCGCCCATGCCGTCGCGCGCCGGATGCGCGGGGGTCGGCACGGGGCGCGGAGTCTAAGGGGCGTTGGCTTCGGCGATGCCAAAGGCCGGCCCCCCAATGGCACGTCCCGCGGCCTCGCGCCGTCTCGCCGTCAGACCGCGGCCGGCTCGGCCACCCGAGTCGCCGCCGCGGGTGCTGGCCCAACGTACACCGACTGCGGCCGGATCAGCCGCCCGCGCTGCACCTGCTCACGCGCATGCGCCACCCAGCCGCCGACCCGGCCGGCCGCGAAGACGGCGGTGAAGGCCTCGCGCGGCAGGCCCACGGCTTCGAGCAGCAGGGCGGTGTAGAACTCGACATTGGTCTCCAGCACGCGGCCCGGCTTGCGGGCTTGCAGCGAGGCGAGGGCGGTGCGCTCCACGGCCTCGGCGAGCGCGACACGGCCGGCTTCCACACCGCCGGCCTGGGCCAGTTGGCGCAGCGCCTTCTTCAGCGCATCGGCGCGCGGATCGCGCACCCGGTAGATGCGGTGGCCGAAGCCCATCAGCCGCTCGCCGCGATCCAACGCCGCCTCCAGCCAGTGCGCAGCTGCATCGGCATGGCCGATGGCATCGAGCATGTCCAGCACCGGCCCCGGCGCGCCGCCATGCAGCGGGCCCTTCAGCGCGCTCAGGCCCGCGAGCACGGCCGAGGCGAGGCCCGCGCCGGTGGACGCGACCACGCGCGCCGCGAAGGTGGAGGCGTTCAGGCCGTGGTCGGCCACCGTGACCAGGTAGGCGTCGAGCGCCGCCGCCTGGGCCCACGTGGCCGGCCGGCCAGACACCATGCGCAGGAAGTCGGCCGCATGGGAAGCCTCGGGCTCGGGCACAAGGGCCGGCTCGCCCGCCTTCCAGCGCAGCACCGCAGCCGTGAAGACCACGGGCGCAGCCACAAGGCGCAGGGCGGTGGGCAGATCGTCGCCGTCGGGCACGCGGGCGAGCAGGGCACGCATTGCCTCCAGCGGCGTCAGGGCCGACAGCATGGCGTGATCGTCCGCGCGCAGAAGGGCCGCGACGTCGGTGCGCGCACGGCCCAACGCAAGGGCCAACTCGGGCGCTGAAGGCAGCTGCGCGAAGAAGTCCTGCCAGAGCAGCGCCAGCATGTCCTCGTAGCGCCAGCGGCCAGCGATGTCGTCCAGCGCATGGCCGCGCAGCACCAGCCGGCCCGCAGCGCCGTCCACCTCGGACAGCACCGTGTGGGCCGCCACCACGCCCTCGAGCCCGTTGTTGTCGTCGTCCGTCATGTCGCAGCCTTTCGTGTGTCGTTGGGGATGCGAGGCATTGTGGAAACCGCACAATGTTGACGTCAATCTTGATTCATTCCATCAACATGACCGCTGCCGAGAAGCTTCCACTGTGGCTGCCTGCCGCCGATGCCCTGGCCTTGCTGAAAGTGCGTCCGCAGACGCTCTATGCCAACGTGAGCCGCGGGCGCATCCGCACGCGGGCTGACACGGCAGACCCGCGGCGCAGCCTCTACCACCGCGACGACGTGCAACGCCTGGCCGCGCGCCGCCAGGGCCGGCGCAGCGACGCGGTGCTGGCGGGAGAGGCCATCCAGTGGGGCGAACCGGTGCTGGCCTCGGGCATCTCGACGGTGGTGGCCGGGCGGCTCTACTACCGCGGGCAGGATGCCTGTGCGCTGGCAGAAGAGGGCACGCTGGAGCAGGTCTCCGCGCTGCTGTGGGACGGGCCCGCGCATCCCTTTGCCTCGCCGGGAGGGACAGGCGCACCGGCTTCGTCCACCGCCCCACTCGCGGCCGCGATGACGGCGCTGGCGGCGCGTGCCGCGGCCGATCCGCCCGCGCGAGGCAGGGGCCGCCCCGCGCTGCTCCAGGAAGCCGCGGGGCTCATGGGCCTGCTGGCCGATGCACTGGCCGGCCCGTCACGCGGCGAGCGCGTGCACGAGCGCCTGGCCGCCGCCTGGCGCCGGCCGAAGGCGGCCGACCTGATCCGGCGCGCGCTGGTGCTGCTGGCCGACCACGAACTCAATGCCTCCACCTTCGCGGCGCGGGTCACGGCCTCCACCGGCGCCTCGCTGGCCGCCAGCGTGCTGAGCGGGCTGGCGGCACTGAACGGCCCTTTGCACGGCGGCGCGGCCCGCGCCACGCTGGGCCTGATCCGCGCGGCCGAGCGCGAGGGCGTGGACGCGGCGATGCATGAATGGCTGTCGCTGGGTCGGCGGCTGCCGGCCTTCGGCCATCCGCTCTATCCGCAGGGCGATGTGCGGTGCCAGGCGCTGCTCGCCCACGTCGACCTGCCTGCGCCCTATGCCGAGCTGCGGGAGGCGGGCGAGCGTCTGATGGGCGAGAAGGCCAACGTGGACTTCGCGCTCGCCGCCCTCACCACCGCGCACCGGCTGCCGGCGCATGCCCCGCTGGTGCTGTTCGCCCTGGCACGTGCCGTGGGCTGGATCGCCCATGCACTGGAGCAGCAGGCCACGGGCACGCTGATCCGGCCGCGTGCGCGCTACACCGGGCCGGCGCCAAGCGGCCTCGTGACGGCCGCGCGAGACGCCGGTGCCTAAGGACGATGCTCAGGCAGAGCGCCGCTTCATGCGCTGCGCGGTGGCGACCACCACTTGGCGCAGTGCCTGCACGGTCGGATGGGCATCGAGGTCCTCGAGCGTGAAGAAGCTCACCGGCGGCAGATTCCAGTTCAGGCGGTAGGGTAGCGCCGCCCAGCCGCTGCCACGCTCCATCTCCTCCATCACGTCGCGCGCGAAGATGGTCACGGCATTGGGCTCCTGGCGCAGCACCGTCTCGATGCTGCGAAGCGACGTGGTCTCCAGAATCGGCAGGGGCGGCTGCACGCCGGCCCCGACGAAGACCGCGTTGTAGGTCCGGCGCATGGGCGTGTTCGGTGGCGGGAGGATCCAGTCGAGCTTCGCGAGCCGCGCCCAGTCGAGCGGCCCGCGTGAGAGCCGCTTCACGTTGGGCGCGCCCACGACCAGGCAGGGCTCCTGCTCGTAGATGGCCTGCTGTACGAGCCCGCCTGCATCGCCGTCGTAGGAACGGCCGATGGCGCAGTCGATCTCGCGTGCCAGCACGTTCGCCACCAGTTCGTCGGTGGTGCCTTCGCGCACCACCACCGAGATGCGCGGCGTGCGGTCGAGCAGATGTGTCAGCGCCGCGGACATGAGCTGCTGCGGCACCTGCTGCGTCAGGCCCAGCCGCAGGCGGCCGCTGCGGCCCGCCCCGATCGAGGTCAGCACGCGGGTCGTGGCCTCCAGCTCCGCCAGCCATCGGCGTGCGTAGTGCAGCACCGCATCGCCGGCCGGTGTCGGCACCAGCCCGCGGCTGCTGCGCACGAACAGCGCGTTTCCGAAGATGTCCTCGATCTCGTGCAGCGCCTTGGTGATCGCCGGCTGGCTCAGCTGCATCTCGGCGGCAACCCGGCCGAGAGACCGGTGGTGATCGATGGTCTGCAGCAGCGCCAGTTGCCGCAGCTTCAGGCGCGACAGCAGGGCATGGTGCAGCTCGGTGGCGGGATCTCTCGCATTCGGCATAGCCATAACTTGAGGGTTATCGGTCCATCAGAATTTATTTCATTTTGGTGAATTCGTGGTCCTAGACTTTTTTGCATGCAAGCGCAAAGAACGACCGCTCCCTCTGCCGTCACGGCTGAATTTCTCGACATGCTGGCGTGTGCCGCCCACGCGCCGCAGGCGCTGGCGCTGATCGATGCCTGCCGCGACCGGATTGCCGGAGGGGGCATCTTCAGCATCCAGCAGAACGTGACATGCGCGGACGACGCCCCCGGCCAAGTGCTGCTGCGCCGCTTCTACTCGTCCGCGTCAGGCACCTTTCCGGTCAATGGCGCCAAGCGCAAGACCCTGACGCGCTGGACCCACCGCCTGTTCGTCGAGGGCCGCCCCTTCATCGGTGAGGGCGAGGCTGAGCTGGCCGAACACTTTGACGACTTCGAGCAGATGCGGGCTTTCGGCCTGCGCAGCGTGGTCAACGTGCCTCTCATGCAGGGGCCGCTCTGCTACGCGACGTTCAACGTCTTCGGCACCGCTGCGCGGTGGCGACCGGAGCAGGTGTTGGCATTCCGTCTGCTGGCGCTGGCGGCCGCGCGGTGGGTGCCCGTCGCACCCGCACTGAGTTACCACTTCGGACAGACCACCGAACCGGCCGCCGCCGCCATCGGTGCCTGAGCACGAGACAGCCCAAGGAGCCGCCGCATGCCCGTCCACGCATTGCACCACTTCACCATCCGCTGCACGCCCGACGAACTGCCGCCGCTGGTGGACTTCTACACCCGCGTCATGCGGCTGGTTGTGGGCGCGCGGCCCGACATCCCGGCGCCCGGCGCATGGCTCTATGCAGATGGGCAGCCCATCGTCCATCTCTACGCTCATCTGGCGAGCGCCGACGCCCCTGCCCTGCCGGCCACCGGCCATGTGGACCACATCTCCTTTCGTGCACGCGGCCTGGCGGAGATGCGCGCACACCTTTGCGCATCGGGCATCGACTTCACCGAAGCGCCGATTCCTGGCTGGGCCATCCACCAGCTCTTTCTCCATGATCCGCGCGGCCTGCGCATCGAGATGACCTTCTGGATGGACCAGGAAGAGGGAGCGACGGCATGACCCGCTTCGTCCAGGCCGGCGAGACGCGCATCGCTTGCGATGTCGAGGGCAAAGGCGACGCGCTGCTGCTCATGCACGGCGCCGAGGCATCGAGGCAGATGTTCAGCGCGCTGGTGCCACTGCTCGCGCCGCACTTCACCGTGATCGCGTACGACCAGCGCGACTGCGGCGAGACCGAGGCGCCGGAGCGGCCTGCCACCCTGGCCGACCTGGCCGGCGATGCGCAGCAGCTCCTCCAGGCGTTGGGCTTCCGGCGCGCCCATGTGTTCGGATCGTCCTTCGGTGGCCGTGTGGCGCAGGCGCTCGCGCTGCTGCATCCACGCACGGTCGACCACCTCGTTCTCGGCAGCACCTGGCCGCTGCCGCGCCCCTACGAGGAGCTGTGTCCCGATGCGCCCCAGCTGGCCAATCTGCGCGCCGGTCTGCCTTCCACGGCGGAGGAACTGGCCACCTGGTTCTTTCCCGAGGACTTCCTGCGCACGCGCCCGGAGCTGCGCCGCCTGTTCGCCGGCGCGCTGCCGGCCTCGGCCCGCTCGGCGCGGCGCGGCGCCACGGTGCGGACCACGCTCGAGCGGGGGGTGGCCGACATCGTCGCGCCAACGCTGGTGCTCGCCGGCGAACTCGACCGCGTGGTGCCGCCCGGCGTCACCCTGTCCATGGCTGGGCGCATCCGGAACGCGGACACCGTGTTGCTGCCCGGCGTGGGCCATGTCACGGCACTGCAGGCACCGCAGGTGCTGGCCCAGCACATCGTTCGTTTCCTCCACCCTGAAGGAGCCAAGGCATGAGCACGAACCCCGAACGGGCCCGCGGACGCCCCGACTACATCCGCATCGAGGGCCTTTCCAAGCATTTCGGCGACGGCAGCGATGGCGTGCTGGCGCTGAAGGACGTCGACTGCAGCATCGAGCAGGGCAGCTTCGTCACGATCGTGGGGCCGAGCGGCTGCGGCAAGAGCACGCTGCTTCGCATCCTGGCCGGCCTGCTCGACTACGACATCGGGCGGGTCACCCTCGACGGACAACCCATCCACGGCACGCGGCGCGACGTCGGCGTGGTGTTCCAGAGTTCGATCCTGCTGCCCTGGCGCACCATCCTCGAGAACGTCATGCTGCCGGCCGAGGTGCTGGGCATTCCGTTCAAGCAGGCGCGCGACCGTGCGATGCAGCTTTTGGCCATGGTCCGGCTGGAGGGCTTCGAGCACAAGCTGCCACGCCAGCTCAGCGGCGGCATGCAGCAGCGCGCCTCGA
Source organism: Pseudacidovorax intermedius (assembly GCF_003350475.1). Classification (GTDB taxonomy): domain Bacteria; phylum Pseudomonadota; class Gammaproteobacteria; order Burkholderiales; family Burkholderiaceae_C; genus Xenophilus; species Xenophilus intermedius. The sequence continues at coordinate 910,756 of NZ_QQAV01000001.1, read as the reverse complement.
TCGCGCGGGCGCTGCTGCACGACCCCAAGATCCTGCTGATGGACGAGCCCTTCGGCGCCCTGGACGCCATGACGCGGGAGCGCATGAACCTGGAGCTGCAGCGCATCTGGATGGAGAGCGGCAAGACGGTCGTTCTCATCACGCACTCCATTCCCGAGGCGGTGTTCCTCGGGGATCGCGTCTTCGTGATGTCGCCGCGCCCCGGCACGCTGGAGCGCGTGCTGACGATCGACCTGCCACGCCCGCGCGCGATGGACGTGATGTCGCATCCCGATTTCGCCGCCGCGTCCGCCTCCATCCGCGAACGCTTCTCCCACGCTGCCTCCTTCGACTGACCGAGGACCCGCCATGAGCACCGCCATGCTGACCCAGGACGACGCAGGGACGCCCCCCGCGTCCGCCACCCCCAAGATGCCGCTACGCCCGGCGCCGCGCGTGCGACGCACCCGTCTGCTCGCCTCGACGCGCGTGCAGTCGATGCTCCTGCTCGTTGCCCTGCTGGGCGCATGGGAAGGCGCAGTCCGTCTGTTCAAGGTGCCCGTGCACCTGGTGCCGCCGGTCAGCAACATCGCTGTCGCCCTCTGGCGGGGGCTGGCCACCAGCCCGATGGCGAAGGACGGCTTCTGGTATCACGGCGGTGTGACCGTGGCCGAGATCCTGCTGGGCTTCCTCATCGGCAGCGGAGTCGGCCTGGCGATCGGCATCGTGGTGTCTCAGATGCCGAAGCTCGAGGCACTGCTGGAGCCCTACGTCGCAGCGCTGCAGAGCGTGCCCAAGGTGGCCATCGCACCGATCATCGTCGTGTGGCTGGGCTTCGGCATCGGCTCGAAGGTGATGATCATCTGCCTGCTCACCTTCTTTCCGGTGCTGGTGACCAGCATCGCCGGCTTCAAGGCCGTGGATGCGGACCGCATCGACCTGCTGCGCTCCCTGTCGGCCACGCGTTGGCAGATCTTCCGCAAGGCCAAGTTCCCGAGCGCACTGCCCTATATCTTCGCCGGCCTCAACATGGCCGCGGCCTTCAGCGTGGTGGGGGCCGTGGTGGGCGAGTTCGTCGGCGCGCAGGCAGGGCTGGGCGTGCTGATCCTGCAGATGGAGGCCCAGGCCGACACGGGCGGCAGCTTCGCGGTCTGCGTGGTGCTGTCGGTGATCGGCATCGTGATGACCGACGTGTTGCGACGCGTCCAGCGCCGCGTGCTGCACTGGATGCCCACCGATACCTCGCAGCGCACGGTCAGCGTCTGACCGTTGCGCCCAACCGCTTGCCATTTCATGAAGGAACGCGTCATGTTGAATCGTCGTGATTTCGGCCTGGGCCTGGCTGCCCTGGGCATTAGCGGGGGCCTGCCGGCCATCGCGCAGAACGTGCGGGTGATGAGGCTGGCCAACACGGCCGCCGTCAACGACCCGCAGCAATGCTTCGTCACTGCGGGACAGCACCCGCGGCTCAACTTCTACAAGCCCAACGGCGTCGATCCCGAGTACGTCAACATGTCGAGCATGACGCAGGCACTGCAGAGCCTGCGCGCCGGGCATGTGGAGTTCGGACCCGCGGTCCCCGGCATCCTGCTGCCGGCCATGGCCAAGGACCCGTCGCTGGACTTGGTGAGCGTCTACAAGTGGCTGCCGGGCAATGCCAACACGGTCGTGGTCAAGCCGACGAGCCCCATCAAGTCCGTGGCCGACCTGGCCGGCAAGCGCATCGGTGTGCGCAGCCAGGGCGACAGTGGCGTGGTCGTCCTCAAGGCCATGCTGGCCGAGCTGGGCCTGAAGGACGACAAATGCGAATACATCGCCATCGGCGATGGCGCGCCGGCTGGCGCAGCGATCGACGCAGACCGGGTGGATGCGATGGTGGCCTTCGACACCGCGACCGCCCGCATCGAACTCGTCGGCACCCCGCTGCGCTACGTGCCACTGACCCCGAAATTCGCACAGCTGGGCTCGGGCTGGCTGTGCGTGCCCCGCAAGCTGCTCAAGGAGGACCGCAAATCCCTGGTGGCATTGTTCCAGGGCATCGCGAAGTCGACGATCTTCTCCAACGCCAATCTCGATGCCGCCATCGACCTGCACTGGGCGGTGTATCCCGAGAGCAAGCCCAAGAGCCGCAGCCTGGACGAGGCACGCAAGGAGCTGAACTTCATCCTGAAGGACCGCAAGAACAGCTGGATGCGGCGCCCCGCTGACCCCGACCAGCGCATGGGCGCCTCGTCGCTGGCAGAGTGGAAGGCCAACGTCGACCTGGCAGCCGAGAGCAGCAGGAACCCGCGCCTTGCCGAGGAACTCGGCGACCCGAACCGCCTGTTCACCAACGAGCTGATCGACGACATCAATGCCTTCGACAAGCAGGCGGTGGTCGGCATGGCCAAGTCCTTCAAGCTCTAGCCCCCGAGGAGCCCCACCATGGACGTTCTCGTTTCAGGTGCCAGCATGGCCGGACTGTCGGCCGCATATTGGTTCGCGCAACTGGGCCATCGGGTCCTCGTGGTCGAACGCGCCGGGGGTCTGCGTCCTGGAGGCGCACCCATCGACGTGCGTGGAAAGGCGCTGGGCACGGCGCAGCGCATGGGCATCCTGGCCGCCATCCAGGCGCAGAAGGTGAGCGTCGTCGAGCCGGGCCGGGTGCTCGACGGCACAGGGCAACAGGTGGCGACGCTCGATCTGCGCTGGTTCGCCAACGAGACCGACGAGGATGTCGAGATCACGCGCGACCGCCTCAACCGCATCCTGCTCGATGCAGTGCCTGAGGACGTGGAGTTCCGCTTCAAGGTCTCCATCGCGTCGCTGGCGGATGGCCCGCATGGGGTGGATGTCGCATTCAGCGATGGCAACCACGGTCGCTACGACCTGGTGGTAGGCGCCGACGGCCTCCACTCCAATGTGCGGCGGCTCGCCTTCGGCCCGGAGAAGGACTACGTCCGCCACTTCGGCCACTACGTTGCCTTGGTGGACCTGCCACCTGATCGGGACTGGGAGCGCGCCATGCTCAACGTGCCGGGTCTCATGATCGCGGTGCGTGACGCGGGCGACGGCCCGCAGGCCATGATGGTGGCCGCCAGTGCGCCGATCGATTACGACTGGCGCGACCTCGACGCGCAGCGGCATCTGATCGCACGATTCACGGCCGCTGTGGATGCGTGGCAGGTGCCAGCCTTGCGCGCCGCGTTCGTAGACCCCTCGGCGCAAGGCTTCTACTTCGACTCGGTCAGCCAGACGCATATGCCGAGCTGGACGCAAGGCAATGTCGCCGTGATCGGCGATGCCGGGCATTGCGCGGCGCTTCTCTCGGGGATGGGCACCACGCTGGCGATGGTGTCTGCCGAACTTCTTGCCACCATTTGGACCGCCCATGGAGGAGACATGACGGCCGCTTCGCCGGCTTACCATGCTCAGCTTCGCCCCTATGTGCAGCAGTGCCAGGCCTTCGCCCACCATGGCGCGCCGATCATGGTGCCGCCTACCCAGGAAGCGTTGGATCAGCGAAACGCCGAGTTCCGGGCGTACGCCGCCCGCGCAGCAACTGCCGCGGCCTGAGGCCTGTGATCGCCTGAGATGCGCAGCAAGATGGGCGGCGGCCTTTGCACGGCAGTCGCTCAGCCCACCTGGCCCGCCATCTCCATCAGCATGTCCACGACCCGCCGCACCGGTCCGCCCGCGGGCTCCTGCGTGCGATGGCCGATCACCAGCTGACGCACCAGCCGCGGGCTGAGCGGCAGCACCCGCACGCGCGAGCCGGCGGCCTCCTCATGGCTGGCCCGCAGCGGCAGCAGGGCGGCGCCGTAGCCGGCCTCGACGAGGCCGCGCATGGCCACGTCGTAGTTGTGCTCGATGCGGGCCCGCGGCGAGAAGCCGGCTCGGCCGAACCATTCGAGCGTGAGCGTCTGCATGCGCGTGCCGGGCTCGTTCATGATGAGCGGCCGCTGCGCCAGCCAGGCCGGCGTGGCGCGCTTGGGCAAGGCCGGCCAGGCAGCCGGCACCAGCGCCCGCATCTCATGCCGCAACCAGGGCGTGAAGCGCACGCCGGGCAGGGCCGGTTGGGGCAGGGCGACGACCGCGAGGTCCACTGATCCACCGACCAGCCCGGTCGCCGAGTCGGCCGAGCCCACGAACACGGGCGACAGCTCGATGCCCGGGTAGCGGGCGGCCAGCGCCTCGAAGACCGGCGGCAGGAGGTCGACCACCACGCTGGTGGTGGAGACGCCGATGCGCACGCGCCCCTCCAGGCCCGCATGCCGACGGCGGGCCGCATCCATGGCTTCGTCGGCATCGCGCAACAGGCGACGGCCACGCTCGACCAGCTCGGCCCCGGCTGGCGTGGGCTGCACATGCCGCGGCGAGCGCAGCAGCAGCGGCACGCCCAGCCGCGACTCCAGCTCGCTCACATGGAGGCTGACGGTGGGCTGGGCCAGGTGCAGGGCCTGAGCGGCGGCCGAGAAGCTGCCCAGGTCGGCGATGGCGACCAGGGTGCGCACCTGGTCGAGGTTCAGTTGGCGCATCAGGCATTCTGATCGCAGCCCTCAGAACTCTCAACTTCTCCGATGCTGCGCCGCAGCGCATGATCACGGCTCCTTCACCACTTCGTGCCAGAAACACACGCCAGGAGCCGATCATGAACACCCTCGTGCTGCAACCCGCCACCGCCTGCCCGAGCGCCGCCACCCCCCGTCGCGCCATCGTGCCGGGTGCCGTGCCGCGCGAGGCCATGGTCGAGGCCGCTGCGAATCCGGCCCGCGCCGGCCTGCTGCAGCGTCTGCGCGATGCAGCAGCGCAGCAGCGCGTTCGCCGCATCCAGGCGCGCCGCCTGCGGGAAGAGGGCGCGCTGCTGATGGCCATGGGCCAGCACGAGCTCAACGACCTGGGCGTGGGCCGCTGCGAACTGCTCGGCCATCTGGGCCGCTGAGGCGGGGCCTCAGGGCCGCTGCGTGGTGGCGATCAGCCGCGCATCGCGCAGCGCCGCCGTACGGTGATGCACGATGGCCCGGTACTCGGGCGACTGGATCATGGCGGCGAAGGCGTCGCGCGTGGGGTACTCCACCAGCAGCACTTCGTCCCAGGCCTCGCCGGGCGGCGCCACCAGCGCATGGCGCGCATCGCCGACCCAGCGCACCTGCCCGCCGACCTTCGCCAGCAGCGGCGCCACCGCCTCGCTGTAGGTGGCGTAGGCGGCGCGGCCCGAGCGCACCGGCGCGCCCGGTGCATCGGCGGCCTGCGCGCGGAAGGCCAGCAGGTTGAGCATGAGCACCGGGGTGCCCGCCGGCACCTGGTCGAACAACTGCTTGAAGCTGTCGCGCGTCGGATCGATGGCGACGCGGTCGGAAGGCAGCGACATGGACATTCAGGTCTCCGTTCAAGGTGCGTCCACGCAGGGCCGTGGATGGGCGCTCGCCCATGTTGACCGGCCCACGCGCCCGGCGCTGTTGCGCCGGTGACAGCGCGGGCGGCGCGGCATCGACACAAACGCCGATGGCCTTGTCGCGCGAAGGTGGGCTCAGGCCGGCCGTCCCGCGCCCGCCCAGCGGGCCACGATGCGCGCCGCTTCGGCAATCACGGCCTCGTCGGCCGGTGCATCGGCCTTCGGCCGCGTCGTGTAGATGGCCAGCGTCAGCGGTGCCCTGCCCGGACGCCACACGACGCCGATGTCGCTGGCCGAGCCGTGGGCGCCGGTGCCCGTCTTGTCACCCACGGTCCAGGCCGCCGGCACGCCCGCGCGGATGCGCCGCGCGCCCGTGGTGTTGCCACGCAGCCAGTCGCCCAGCTGCTGCCGCTCGCGCGGCGGCAGGCCCTCGCCCACCACCAGCCGCTGCAGCAGCCGGGCCATGGCCTCGGGCGTGGTGGTGTCGCGCTCGTCGCCCGGAATGGCGCTGTTGAGTGCAGGCTCGATGCGGTCGAGCCGGAAGCTGTCGTCGCCCTGGCTGCGCGCGAAGGCCGTGAGTGCCTGCGGGCCGCCGCTCTGGGCCATCAGCAGGTTGGCGGCGCCGTTGTCGCTGTACTGCACGGTGGCGGCGCAGAGTTCGGCCACCGTCATGCCCTCGCCCACATGGCGCTCGGTGACGGGCGAATAGCTGACCAGGTCGGCCTTGGCATAGCGCACGCGGTGGGACAGCCAGTCCGGCTGCCGACGGCTGCGGTCCAGCATGGACGCTGCCAGTACCGCCTTGAAGCTGCTGCACATGGGAAAGCGTTCGCCCGCACGATGGCTCAGCGTGGCGCCGGAGCCGGTGTCGAGCGCAAACACGCCAAGCCGGCCATCGAAGCCTTCGTCCAGGGCTTTCAGCGCGGCCTGCGCCTCGCGGTCGGCGGGCGCGGCGGCGGTGGCGCATGCGGTCGTGGCCAGCACCAGCGGCGCGGCGGCGAGGGCGGACAAGAGGCGACGGCGCTGCGCGAGTTCGAGAGAAGCAGCCGGGTGGCGGAAGGTCATGGAGATCCTGTGGACAGATGATGGGAGCGGGAAGGCCGCCCACAATGCGGGGCAGGCGGTCAAGGGCAAGGGCGTCGCGACGAGCCCGCATCGTAGGAAGGCCCGCCCCAGCCACCAAGCCCGCGGGCCCGCCCGCGCCGCACTGCTGTCACACCTGTCACATCGCCGTCTTCCCATGCCATTGCCCTCCATCGACATCGAACTCAGCTCACCCCAGTCGGTGGACGGACGGCCGGCGGCCTATCAGTCACTGTGGCTGCTGGTGCGGCTGCACCATGCGCAGCGAATTGGCGACGTGGTGGCGCTCGATGCCCTGCGCGGGCAGGTGTCGTCGGCGCGAACGCTGCGCATGGTGGTCAGCCGCGCCTTCCGTGACTTCAAGGCCTGGGGCCTGCGCGTGGGCTGGGGCCCGGACACGGCGCGCGACCCGCGCTTCCTCAATGCCGAGGGCCGCAGCCAGGGCCCGTTCTGGCTGCCCGCCGCCGAGGCGCGGCGCCTGCGTCTGCGCGTCGACGGGCAGGCAGCCCGGCCGGCCGATGTGGCTGCGTACCTGGGTCTTTCCGCATCGCCACGGCGCGCTCGTACCAGCGCCGCAGAAGCACAGGCCAGCGCGGTGCAACTGCAGGACGCCCGCTTCTGGCACCAGCTCGCCGCCGCGCAGCAGGCCATGCGGCAGGGCCGCTGGGCCGCTCCGGTGCAAGGCCAGCGCGATGCCAAGGCGCCCACCAGCGCGCTGGCCGCCATGCGCCAGGCGGCCGACCTGGCCCAGGACGACTACCAGCGCGCGCTGGTCACGCTCAACGAGGCGCTGCTCTGGCGCCGCCTGGGCGACGACGCACAGGCCCGCAAGCGCCTGGCCGCCCTGCAACGCCAGCGCCTGGCCCGCCAGGTGGCAAGCCACGACTACCTGGGCGCGATGGCCGCCATCGTGGGCGCGTGGTGCAGCTACACCGCCCGCGATCTGCCGCAGGCCCAGACCCAGCTGGCCGCCATGACGCGCGATGCGCAGCAGGCGCCACTGCTGCGCCACCATCCGCAGGTGCGCTTCGAGTGGAGCAACCTGTGGGCGCTCGCCTGCCGCTCGCGTGCGCTGGGCCTGGCCACCACGGACGCCGCCACCGCCACACTGCAAGCCGACGAGGCCATGGCCCACTTCGGCCGCGCGCTGGCCGCGGCCTTCGAATCGCATGCCTTCGACGCCGCCCAGCACGTGGCCGCCAACATGGGCATGGCCGTGTGGCTGTTCGACCGCGTGGGCCTGGGCGTGCAGGCGGCGGCGCAGGCACGCGGTGCGCAGGCGCGCCGGCACGCGGTGCAGTGGATCGCCTTCAGCGAATGGCTGTGTAGCCTGGCCGATGGACAGGGCCGCTCGGCCTGGAACGCCATCTACCTGATGCGCATCGCCCGCGGCGACTGCCAGCCGCGCCCCAGCCTGCCACTGGCCGAGTTCGCCGCCCTGCGGCCGCTCACGCCCCGCGCCCTGGCCGAGGAGAGCGCAGAGGACCGCCTCGCGCCAGGCCTGGATGGCCCCGCCGCGCGCGGCGGCTGGGCCGGTGTGGCCGCGCAGCATCTGGCCGATCACGATGCGGGCCAGCGCCGCTACCCCGGCCTGCAGCTGGCCGGCCTGCTGTTCGAGCAGGCCTGGTTCGCCGCCCACGGCCGCGACCTGCGCACCGCAGCCGCGGCCCTGGCCCGGCTGCGCACCGTGCTGCCGCAGCTGGTGGCCAGCGACCGCGCCTACTTTCGCGACGTCTGGAACGACGCGCTGCCCGCCGAGCTGCTGGCGCTGGAGCCGCCACCACGGCGTGCCGTCCGACGCGCGGCAATGGGATGATCGGCCGGCCCACGCCCTTCGAGACATCTCCACCTCCCCCCAGGACCCGAGCCCCATGAGCCCCGCCATCCTTTACGCCCTGCTTCTTCTGCTGCATGTGCTCGCCGCCACCTTCTGGGTGGGTGGCATGGCCACGCTGCACCTCGCCGTGCGGCCGGCTGCCGCCGCGCTGCTGGCCCCGCCGCAGCGACTGCCGCTGATGGCCGCCGTGTTGCGGCGCTTCCTGATCGGCGTGGATATCGCGATCGCCACGCTGTGGCTCAGCGGCTTCGCGATGCTGGGGCAGATGGGCGGCTTCGCGAACGCCCACTGGCGGGTGCATGCGATGGCCGGGTTGGCGGCGGTGATGACGCTCATCTACATCACCATCCGCGCCAGCGCCTTTCCGGCACTTCGCCGCGCGGTGGCTGCCCACCAGTGGCCCGAGGCCGGCGCGGCGCTCAACCGCATCCGGCTGCGCGTGTCGGTCAACCTGGTGCTGGGCGTGCTGGTCTTCGTGGTCGCGCTGCTGGGTCGCGCTGGATGAGGGCGCATTCGCACGCGCATCCCGCTCGATGCGGCGGACTGGGCCGGTGAGCGGGGCGGTCCCCGGCGCGCGCCTGTCGGGCACGCTGCGCGGCATCGTCGCCATGCTGGCGGCATGCGCCGCCTTTGGCGTGGTGGACGCCATGCTCAAGGTGCTGGGCGGCCACTTCGCGCCGGCACAGGTGGTGGCGCTGCGGGGCTGGAGCTCGCTGCCGATGATCGCGCTGTACATCCTGTGGCGACGCGAGGGTGGGCAGGTGTTCCACCGCGGCATGCGCTGGCACCTGCATCTGATGCGAGGCGTGCTCAGCGTGTTGATGCTGGTGCTGTACACCTCCGGCCTGCGCACCATGGGGCTGGGCGAGGCCTACACGCTGAGCTTCGTCGCGCCGCTGCTCATCAGCCTGCTGGCCGTGCCGCTGCTGGGCGAGCGAATCCAGCCGCGGCACTGGGTGGCCATCGTGGTGGGCTTCGGCGGCGTGGTGGTGGCGCTTCGGCCGGACGGCGACGCCTTCCTCACGACCGGCGCCTTGGCGGTGCTGGGCGCCGCCGTCTGCTATGCGCTGAGCAATGTGCTGGGCCGATTGGCCAGCCGCACGGAGCCGAGCAGCGCGCTGGTGTTCTGGACCACCGTGAGCCTGGCCGTGGGCGGCGGCGCGTTGGCCCTGCCCGTGTGGACGCCCGTGTCGGCCCAGCATGTGCCGGCCATTGCGACGCTGGCCGTCGCGGGCTTCCTGGCGCAGCTCGCCATCTCGGAAGCCTTCCGCCACGGCCAGGCCGCCGCCGTCGCCCCCTTCGAATACAGCGCCCTGGCCTGGGGCCTGCTGCTGGACTGGCTGATCTGGCGCGCCACGCCCGATGCCTGGACGCTGGCGGGCAGCGCCATCATCATCGCCAGCGGTCTGTACCTGGTGCGGCGCGAGGCGCCGGGCGCGGCGGGCTGAGCCGACTCCGCCTCAGTCCCCGAGCAGCCGACGCTGCCCGCCTTCGAACCAATCGGTCTCGAATCCATCTGCCAGTAGCACCGCTCTGGCCGTCGTCAGTCCTTGGTCATGCAGGCGTGCCAGGTGCTTGGCGGCAAGGTTGCGGTCTTCGGTCAGCAGATGCGTGATCGATTCGCACACCATCTGGCCGATCAGCTTGATGTCGTCCTTCACAGCGGCACGGTCGTCTTCGCGATCCCGCTGCAAAGAGCGCATGAGCTGTCCGGCCGTCATCGCATGGTCGATGTTGAACGGCAGTACCTGCAGATTTCGCAACGGCAGGTCCGTGACGGCCTGCTTGACCTGAAACTCCGATGCCACGATCGACGAGAGGTACAGCGGACACGCCCGCTGTAATGCCTCGCGAAAGTAAAGCACGGCGGTCTAGTGATGCGGCCTCCCAGGATCTGCCAATGTGATGAGGAAGCTCGTGTCCAGAAGAATGGAGATCAAGCCTTGTTCCCCCTCATGCCGTCTACCCAGCTCGATGCCGAGGGGATGTCCTTCCAGGCTTTGGCGCCGCGCTCGGTCAAACGTGCGAGGGACGCTTCGTCCAGTACGTTGTGGTGCTCCTCGAAGGCCAGCAGATGAACATCGCGGTATTCACGGGTGACCACGTTGTATTCCGCGACGATGCGCGCCATGGCCACCTTGTAGAGACGATTCACCTTGTCGCTGCGAAACACTTCGCGACTCGATTCGGCGATCAGCGTGCGGCCGTCGGGCAGCCGGATATGGGCATTGACGGTTCGTGTTCCGCCCATCTCCACGACCTCGCCTTGCAGATAGCGCTCAACGCGTACCCACTGATCGGCATCATCAGCACGAAAGTCAGTGGCTGCCGACACCACCAACGGTTGCGCCAGGGCGGGTGTGGCGATCGTGATCCATAACCTGCAATGGGAACGTGCCATCTTCTGCCATCGCTCAACCACTTTGCGGCGACGGGGATCGATGCCGTCCAGCAGGGAGGACGTACTCAGCCGCCGCAGATCCGCGAACAGCCCGGTATGCGCAATCGGCTCGGTGCGGATGCCGATCGAACCATGGACCACGGACACGTCGAGCGCCGAGGTGTCGACCTCACCCGATTCGCCCTTCAGAAAGTCATCGACGTCTTTGGTGAAGTTCCGCAGGACGGCCATCGGCACTCGCTCGGGCGAGATCTGGTAGCCCTCCGACTCATCGTGCAGGCTGAGGCTGACCGGTTGCATGTCCATCGTGCGATTCTAGGTAGCGACCCGTCGCCGCAGCGCCCTGAAGGACAGATATGTCTGTGGCCTACACCACCGCTTCCGCCCTGAAGCGCGCGATCTCCTCAGCCGAAAAACCCAGTTCGGCCAGCACCTCGTCCGTGTGCTGCCCCAGCGCCGGGGGCGCGCGGCGCAGCACCGGCGGCGTGGCGGTCAGCCGCAGCGGACTGGCCACGCCGGTGATGGCTTCGATGCCGTCGCCCGCATCGCGCGGCAGCGTGACGGCCAGGCCGCGCGCCTGGACCTGCGCGTCGCCGAAGGCCTGGCCGATGTCGTTGATGGGGCCGCAGGGCACGGCCTTGTCTTCGAGCAGGGTCACCCATTGCGCCGTGGTGCGGGTGCGGGTGACGGCCTCCATCAGCGCGATCAACTCGGCGCGGTGCTTCACGCGCAGCGTGTTGCTCGCAAAGCGTTCGTCGGCCGCCCATCCGGCATGGCCGGCCGCCTCGCAGAAGCGCGCGAACTGGCCGTTGTTGCCGATGGCCAGCAGCATCGACCCATCCTGCGTCGCGATGTCCTGGTAGGGCGCGAGGCTGGGGTGCGTGTTGCCCTGGCGCTGCGGCGGCTTGCCGGTGTTGAGGAAGGCGGTGGCCTGGTTGGCCAGGATGGCCATGGACACATCCAGCAGCGCCATGTCGATGTGCTGACCTTCGCCGCTGGCCTCGCGCGCACGCAGCGCGGCCAGGATGGCGGTGGAGGCATAGCAGCCGGTGAACAGGTCGATCAGCGCCACACCCACCCGCAGCGGGCCGCCGCCGGGCTCGGCATCGGGCCGACCGGTGATGCTCATCATGCCGCTCATGGCCTGGATCATCAGGTCGTAGCCGGCGCGCTCGGCATAGGGGCCGTCGTGGCCGAAGCCGGTCACGCTGCAGTACACCAGCCGCGGGTTGAGGGCGCGCAGGCTGGCGTAGTCCAGCCCGTACTGGGCCAGGCCGCCGGTCTTGAAGTTCTCGACCACCACGTCGGCCTCGGCCGCCATGCGGCGCAGGATCTGCTGGCCCTCGGCCGAGGCCATATCCACCGTCATGCTGCGCTTGTTGCGGTTGCAGGCGGTGAAGTAGGTGGACTGCGTGGTGTCCTGGCCTTCGGCGTCCTTGAGGAAGGGCGGGCCCCAGCTGCGGGTGTCGTCGCCCACGCCGGGCCGCTCGATCTTGACCACGTCCGCCCCCAGGTCCGCCAGGATCTGGGTGCACCAGGGGCCCGCGAGCACGCGGGACAGGTCGAGGACCTTGATGCCGTCGAGGGCGGCTGGATGAGAAGGATCTGTCATGGGCATCGAAGCGTGCGAGGAATGTATCGGCCAAGGCAAGCGCAGCGAAGCCCGTTCGCGGGCACCCCCGGAACCGGCTTTGCCGGGCCGCCGGGTGCGCCCCCTTCGCGCAGCAGAAGGGGGTTGGCGGAGCGCGAAGCGCGCAGCCTGGGGGTTGTCAGCTAAATGCCGCGATGCCGGTGATCGCGCGGCCGAGGATCAGCGCGTGCACGTCGTGCGTGCCCTCGTAGGTGTTGACCACCTCCAGATTCACCAGGTGGCGCGCCACGCCGAACTCGTCGCTGATGCCGTTGCCGCCCATCATGTCGCGCGCCAGGCGGGCGATGTCCAGCGACTTGCCGCAGTTGTTGCGCTTCATGATGGAGGTGATCTCGACCGCGGCGATGCCCTCGTCCTTCATGCGGCCCAGGCGCAGGCTGCCCTGCAGGCCCAGCGTGATCTCGGTCTGCATGTCGGCCAGCTTCTTCTGGATCAGCTGGTTGGCAGCGAGCGGGCGGCCGAACTGCTTGCGGTCCAGCACGTACTGGCGGGCGCGGTGGAAGCAGTCTTCCGCGGCGCCGATGGCGCCCCAGCTGATGCCGTAGCGGGCGCTGTTCAGGCAGGTGAAGGGGCCCTTCAGGCCCTGCACTTCGGGGAAGGCGTTCTCTTCGGGCACGAAGACGTCGTCCATGACGATCTCGCCGGTGATGGAGGCACGCAGGCCCACCTTGCCGTGGATAGCCGGGGCCGACAGGCCCTTCATGCCCTTCTCGAGCACAAAACCGCGGATCGGGCCGACGGCGCCGCCCTCGCTCACTTCCTTCGCCCAGACGACGAAGACGTCGGCCACGGGCGAGTTGGTGATCCACATCTTGTTGCCCTTGAGGCGATAACCACCGTCGGTCTTGTAGGCGCGGGTGGCCATGCTGCCCGGATCGGAGCCGTGGTCGGGCTCGGTCAGGCCGAAGCAGCCGATGAATTCGCCGCTGGCCAGCTTGGGCAGGTACTTCTGCTTCTGCGCCTCGGTGCCGAATTCGTAGATGGGCACCATCACCAGCGAGGACTGCACGCTGGCCATGGAGCGGTAGCCGGAATCGACACGCTCGACCTCGCGGGCGATCAGGCCGTAGCAGACGTAGTTGAGGCCGGGGCCGCCGTACTGCTCGGGGATGGTCGGGCCCAGCAGGCCCAGCTCGCCCATCTCGCGGAAGATCGACAGGTCGGTTTTCTCGCCGCGGAACATCTCCAGCACGCGCGGCGCCAGCTTGTCCTGGCAGTAGGCATTGGCCGCCTCGCGCACGGCGCGTTCGTCGTCGGTCAGTTGCTGGTCGAGGAGGAAGGGATCGTCCCAGTGGAAGGCGGCTTTGGTGGCCATGGTGTGCGGTCTCCGTGCGCGTGAGCGGCTGCAGGTTGCGGGGGATGCGCGGCATCGTACGCCCGGCGCCAGCGGCGGCGCAAACGAGAAATCAGCACCCAGGCATGCGCATCCTTCATATCTCACGACAATGTGCCGCGGCTGACGCAGTGCTGAGAGTCGCCATCAACTATGTAGCGACGGCATACCTTCGAGGCTGAACTGGACCATGCGACGCAAGATCCCCTCCACCCAGGCGCTGGCCTGCTTCGAGGCCGCGGCCCGGCACGAGAGCTACACGCGCGCGGCCGAAGAGCTGGCCCTGACGCAGAGCGCCGTCTCGCGCCAGATCGGCGCGCTGGAGACCTTCATGGGCTTGGCGCTGTTTCGCCGCACCCGCCACGGCGTGCAGCTGACGGCGGCGGGCGCCGACTATGCGCGGCAGATCCGCCGCCAGCTCGACGCCATGGAGCGCGACACGCTGGACGCCATGGCCCGCCAGGGCGCCGGCGGTTCGCTGCAGCTGGCGGCCGTGCCCACGCTGGCTACGCGCTGGCTGATCCCGCGGCTGCCGCTGCTGGCGAAGGCGTATCCGGACATCACCGTCCACATCGAGACGCAGACGCGGCCGTTCCTCTTCAACGACACGCCCTTCGACGCCGCGCTCTACACCGGCACGCCGCAGCAGGCCGCGACCTGGGCCGGCACCCGCCATACGCTGCTGCGGCACGAGGAGGTGGTGCCCGTGTGCTGCCCCGCGCTGATGGACGGCCGCGCCGCCCTCACGCCCGCGCAGGTGGCGCGCCTGCCGCTGCTGCAGCAGAGCACCCGGCCCGACGGCTGGCGGCAGTGGTTCGAGGCGCAGGGTGTGGACAACCCCCGCGGGGGCGCCGGGCCGCGCTACGAGCTCTTCTCCATGCTGGCGGTGGCTGCGGCGCACGGGCTGGGCGTCGCGCTCTTGCCGCCGCTGCTGATCGAGGCCGAGCTGGCCCGAGGCGAACTCGCCATCGCCTGCCCGCGCCCGCTGCGCGGGGAGCGCAGCCACTACCTGGTGGAGCCGGCGGTGGAAGACACGCGGCCGGCGCTGGCCTTGTTCCGGCAATGGCTGGTGGGGCAGGCAGCGACCTGAGCCATCAGGACCGCGGCGGTCGGCCGCCGTTGGCCGGGTCACTTGTGCTCCGTGATCCCGCGCCGGCCCCACAGGCCGGTCGGCCGTTCAGTCACCGGCCCCGATCCGCCCACGCAGGAAGTCGCTGAGCGCCAGGGCCGCCTCGCCCATGCCCGACTGCGGCTGCAGGAGACCGATGGGCTCGATGGCGGCCATGTCGCGCAGTGCCAGCTCGCGCAGCTCGCCGGTCGCCAGCCAGGGCCGCGCCAGGTTCAGCGGCAGCAGCGCCAGCAACGGCTGGTGGCGCAGCAGCCAGCCCATGAGCGGCAGCGAGCGGGTGCTGACCGGGTAGATCGGCGGCGTGCGGCCGAAGCGCTCGCACAGCGCATCGAAATGCCCGCGTGCGGCCACGCCGGCCGGCAGCAGCAGCCAGGGATGGGCCGCCAGCGCCGCCCAGGCCTGGTCGGCCGGCAGACCGGCTGCGGGTGAGGCGCCGGAGACGGCGGCATCGGCCAGCAGCGGATGGTCCGCACGGCAGACCACGGCAAAACGGTCCTCGCGCAACGCATGGAATTCCCAGCCCTGCGGCATGGCGCCCGGCCGGCGGCAGACCACCAGGTCGACCTCGGCGCGGGCAATGGCCAGCAGCTGGTCCTCGCCCTCGGCTTCGGCCAGTTGCACCCGGATGGCCGGCTGCGCCTGGGCGAAGGCGGGCAGCGCATCCACCAGCACGCCATGGATGGCGGACACCGACGCGAGCACCCGCACGAAGCCCAGGCCCTGGCGCCGCCGCGCGTCCACCGCGCCCGCCACGTCGGCCATGCCCAGCATCAGCTGGCGGGCCACCGGCAGCAGGTCGGTGCAGGCCGGCGTGGGCCGAACGCCGCGCGCATGGCGCTCGAACAGGCGCACGTCCAGCAACCGCTCCAGGTAGGCCAGCGTCTGGGTGACGGCGGACTGGGTCATGCCGATGGCATCGGCCGTGCGCTGCACGCTGCCCAGCTCCGCCAGTTGCAGCAGCACCTGCACATGGCGGAACTTGCCGCGGGCGAGCAGGCGGTTGAGCAGGGTGGTGGCCAGGGGCGGGGTCGTCATGCCATCGCAAAGTCTAATGACTGGGCGCCCGATTTAATTGGTCGCTGATCGCTGCGGCGATGAAGATGCGGGCTCGATCCGCAGACACACGAGCGCGTCCACGCGCCATCCCAGGAGACACGACCATGCATTCCCCCGACCGCCGACGCGCGCTCGCCGCCCTGGGCGCCCTGCTCGCCACGGCCACCAGGGCGCACGCCCAGGGCAGCGCCGACTGGCCCAGCCGCCCCATCCGCATCATCGTGCCGGCCCCGGCCGGCGGCCCCTACGACCGCACCATCCGGCCGCTGGCCCAGCACATGGGCCAGACCCTGAAGCAGCCGGTGGTGATCGACAACAAGGCCAGCGCCGGCAACATCGTCGGCACGCAGATGGCGGCTTCGGCGCCACCCGACGGCTACACGCTGGTGGCCACCGGCTCGCTCAACGCCATCGCCCAGTCCATGTACGACGGCATCGGCTTCGACATCGTGCGGGACTTCGAGCACATCGGCAGCATCGGCGAGGGCGCCCAATGGCTGGTGGCGCGGCCCGACGCCGGCTTCAAGGACTTCAACGACTTCGTCCAGCAGGCCAGGCGCGCGCCCGGCAAGTTCGACTACGCCAGCTCGGGCGCGGGCAGCACCGGCCACCTGGTGATGGAACAGCTGCAGCGGGCCACCGGCGTGAAGCTGACGCATGTGCCCTACAAGGGCGGCGCACCCGCGCTGCAGGACGTGCTGGCCGGCGTGGTGCCGCTGATCGTGATCCCCTCCAACAGCGCACTGGCCCCGGTGCAGGCAGGCAAGCTCAAGGTGCTGGCGGTCTCCAGCGCGCAGCGCAGCCCGTTGGCCCCGCAGGTGCCCACCTTTGCCGAGCTGGGTTATCCACAGCTCACGGTCAGCGCCTGGATCGGGCTCTCGGCCCCCAAGGGCACGCCCGCGCCCGTCGTGCGGCGGCTGCATGAGGCGCTCATGGCCGCCCTGGCCGATCCGGCCACGCGCAGGCAGCTCGAGTTCGAGGGCATGGCGGTGCTGTCCACAACGCCAGAGCAGTACACCCAGCTGGTGCGCAGCGACACCGAGCGCTGGGGCCAGCTGGTGCGCAGCCTCCACCTCAAGGCCAACTGAGGTCCTTCCCCTTCCTTCCCGTCCGACCACCATGCCCTTCGTCACTTCCCACGGCCGCGCCATCTACTACGAACGCCAGGGCGATGGCCCGGCCGTGCTGTTCTGCCACGGCGCCGGCTCCAACGCCGCCACCTGGTGGCAGCAGCTGCCGGCCTTCGCCGGCCGGTATAGCTGCCTGACGATGGACAGCCGCTGCTTCGGGCGCTCGGCCGCACCGCTGACCGAGTTCGATCTGGCGCTGTTCGTGGACGACGTGATCGCCATCCTCGACCGGGAGGGCATCGACCAAGTGCGGTTGGTCGGCCAGTCGCTGGGCGGCATGATCGGCCTCAAGCTCGCACTGACGCATCCCGGGCGGGTGGCGGCCTTCGCGGCCTGCGACACGTCGATGGCGGTGGACCATCCGGTGCTGCTGGACATCCTGGCCACGCGCCAGCTCTCGCAGAAGGCGGTGAGCATCGAGCAGCGTTCGCTGGGGCGCTGGTTCCTGGAGCATGAGCCGGAAAAGGCCGCGCTCTACGCGCAGATCAACCACTTCAACCCCAGCGCCCATTCGATTCCCGCCGCCGACTGGGGCGCGGCGCTGCAGGGGCTGATGGCGCCGGGGCGGCTGATTCCGCTGACGGCGCTGGATGCGCTGGACTGCCCGACGCTGTTCGTCGTGGGCGACCAGGACCCGATCGTGCCGGTGGCCGTGGCCCGCGAGTTCCACGAACGGGTGGCCGGCAGCGAACTGGTGGTGGTGGCCGATGCGGGGCACTCGGCCTATTTCGAACAGCCGCGGGCGTTCAACGCGGCGGTGCTGGACTTCCTGGCGCGGCGCGCGGCCTGAACTTCCAGCGCTTGCGTTCGGCCTGCGGCCTGTGGGCCGGCCGCAGGCCACTGAGGAAGCAGGCGCCGGCGCCGCGAGCGGCAGCGCAGACGCGGGCTCAGCCGCCCGCCGAGAGTTCCACGGCGCGCCGGTGGGCGGCCTCGGCCGCTTTCTTCACCAGCGCGCGCAGGGCCTCGCCCTCTTCGAACACCGCGATGGCCGCCGCCGTCGTGCCGTTGGGCGAGGTGACGGCGCGGCGCAGGGCTGCGAAGTCGGCATCCGGCTGGTGCTGCAGCGCGGCGGCACCCCAGGCCGTGTCGGCGGCCAGGGCACGGGCCAGCTCGGGCGCCAGGCCCAGCGCCACACCGGCCTGGGCCAGCGCCTCGCTGAACAGGTGGTAGTAGGCGGGGCCGCTGCCGCTGATGGCGGTGACCAGGTCGATCTGCGATTCCTGGTCCACCCAGTGCGCACTGCCCACGGTGGCGAACAAGGCGCCGACCCGCTCGCGCCGAGCTTCGTCCACGCCCGGCGCGGCATAGAGGCCGGTGCAGCCGGCGCGCAGCATGGCCGGTGTGTTGGGCATCACGCGGATGACCGGCGTGCCCAGGGGCAGGGCGGCCTCGAGCGTGGCGACGGTGACGCCGGCGGCCACGCTCACCACCACGGCCTGGGCCAGCCAGTCGGCCGGCAGGGCGCGCAAGGCGTCGGCCGCCATGGCCGGCTTGACGGCCACGACCACCAGGTCGACACCGCCCGCCGCATCGCCTGAGGATTGCAGCGACTGCACGCTGGCATGCCGACCGGGTACCGGCGCAGCGCCTTCAGGCAGGGGCGCGGGATCGATGGCCAGCAAGGTCTGGACGCGACCGCTGTCGCGCCAGGCCTCGCCGAGGGCGCGGCCCATGTTGCCGTAGCCGAGGAACAGGACTTTCATGAGGGTGCCGTGAGAAGGAGGGGAGGAAAGGGGTCGGGCGGCATTGTCGTGCGCCCCGCGCCTGCCGCTTCCTGCCGCCGGCCCTGCCGGCTGCTCACCGAGGCCTCGCCCACACCGAAAAAGCCGGCACGCTTGCACGTGCCGGCTGCAGTCAGGCGCCTCCCAGGCCCCATCCCGGACCTCTTTCACAGGCGGTGCCCGCCTGAGGGGACGAAGACGAACCCGGTGTCAGGCCCGGTCCGCCTCCATCCCGTTCTGCCGGGGGATCGCCACGCGCTGCCGATCCCTCGGGAATCGCGCGGCGTGGCGTGGCGGCCTGATTACAGGCCGGCCTTGCGGTAGACGGACAGGCTGCCCTGGGTGTACTGGGCCGGGATGGTGCTGTTCACGAAGGCCTTGGAGTCCAGGTTCCAGGTCGGGCTGTGGGCAGCGGCGACGGCTTCGGCCTGCACGGCGGCACGGCTGCGGGGCGCGGCCGGGGCCACGGCGACCTGCTGGCCGACGTATTCCAGGTTCTGCTCGGCGCGAGCGGCCTGCACAGCCTGGGCGTTCACTTCGGCGCGGCTGAAGGCCGACACGGGGGCGATGACGCCTTGGTATTCCTCGGCGCTGGCGCCGGCAACAGCGGCGAACGAAAGAGCGGCAAGGGCGATGATCTTCGAGGTCTTGGTCATGATTTTTCTCCTAAGCAGAGCGTTGAACAGAGCGGGCGGGGCACCTGCCCCACCGGCTTCGGGTCTGCGTTCAATCGCTGGCCCGTGAGATGAATTGTGGACCGTTGAGCTAGGGAAAACCCTGGTCGTTGCCGAACGTGCTGTTCACGATCAGGAAACAATAAGGCCAGGCAGCCTGTGGGATTGTTCCTACGTCGCCGCGCTTGGCGCGGGGGGCGGCCCCCAGCCGTGGCATTCAGCGCGCGGGCGGGGAGGGCGGCAGGTTGCCCGGCCAGGGGTAGCGCGCCTGCGTCACGTTGCGCAGCAGGGCCTCGCGCTGGCCGCGGCTGATGCCGCGGATGCCCTCGGCCACCCACTGCACGCGCTGCGGGTCCAGGCTGCCCTCACGCTGCCAGCGCTCGGCAGCGGCGCTGGGCGCGTGCAGCATGGCCGCCAGCCAGACCGCCTGGGCCGGCTCCAGCCGCGCCGCCGGGCGGCCGAAATAGAAGCGCGCTGCCGCCTCGGCGCCGCAGACCCGGCCCCAGGGCGCATGGTCCAGGTACAGCTGCAGGATGCGCGCCTTGCCCAGCTGCTGCTCCATGTCCACCGCGTAGAGCAATTCGCGCAGCTTGCGCTGCAGGCTGCGCTCGCTGCCGGTCACCAGCACCTTGGCCAGTTGCTGGGTGAGCGTGCTGCCGCCGCGCTCGACCGCACCCTTGTGCTGGTTGCGGTCGAAGGCGGCCTGCAGCTCGATCAGGTCGAAGCCGGGATGCTGGAAGAAGCGCTGGTCCTCCGCCGCGATGACGGCGCGGGCGAGCCAGCTGTCGGCCTTGAGTTGCGCGGACGGTCCGCACTGGCTGCGCGCATTCAGCAGCGCCTCGGTGCCCAGGCCCTCCACGGTGAAGCCGCTGATGCGCGGCTGCAGCCCCAGCGTGCCCGAGGGCAGCTGCACCTGCAGGCGGCCCGACGCCGTGCCGCCGATGCGGGCGCGCTCCAGCTCGGGCAGGCCCGTGGCCAGCACGGCATACCAGCGGGCGATGGGCGCTTCGTCGAAGCTGGCGTCGATGTGCAGGTCACGCTGCGTGAGCCGGCCCTGCCAGCGGCCATGCAGGCTTTCGGTACTCGCGCTGGCTGGCACCGCGTCGAGCTCGCCGCGCAGCACATCCACGTCGCGCCGTGCGGTCAGGCGCAGCTCGGTCAGCTGAAGCGGCTGCGAGCCCATCGCCGCGAGCCCGAGGCGACAGGGCGCGCAGCGCAGGGCGAGTTGCGTACGTGGCGCGTCCCAGTGCAGGTCGATGGGGCCCTGGGTCGTCTGCAGCCGGCGGCCGTCCAGTCGCGGCGCGATCCAGGACGAGGTGGCCAGCCGCAGCACCGTCGGCACGCCCACCGGCACCGTGAAGGGACCGACGCGCCAGTCCACCGCCCATTCGTCCTTGGCCGGCGCGAGCGCGATGCGCACCACCGCCACGGCCGCCACCGCTGCCGTCAGCAGCAGGGCCAGCAGGCCCCACAGCAGCAAACGCAGCCCCTTGTTCACATCGCGTCCCGTTGTCTGTCGTGTCGTTCATGGCGGCGAGACCACGGTCACCGCCGTCCAGGGACCGGCGGCGCTCGTGCGCCAGCTGGCCCAGTACCAGGCGGAAGTGTCGGTGAAAGAACGGCCCGCGGCATCCTCGATGCGCTCGCACACGCGCTGGGCGCTGCGCCCCGCGCGCTCGGCGTGGAAGCAGCGCCACAGCCGGCCGCGCGCATCGTGTTCGAGCCGGGCCTGGAGGATGCGGTAGCCCAGCGCGCGCCAGCAGTCCTCGGCCGGATGCAGCAGGCGCGTGGGACGCTCGACCTGCCGCATCACCAGCACCTGCCGGCCGTCGGTGAAGCGGGCGATGTGGCCGGGAAAGTGGCGGGCGAAGCGGGCCTCCACCTCGCCCAGCGCCTGCGGCCTCAACGGCACGCCGTCCCAGGTGGCGGGCCATTCGGGCGAGGCGGCATGGGACGGCGACGGCACGACACCGTCCTGGGCCAGTGGCCAGAGGCTGGCCCCCAGGCTCACCACCAGCACGAGCGCGAACGCCAGCTTGTGCAGCACCCGGTGCGCGAAGTGGTTGCGCCAGGGCGAAGGCGCGAAGACATCAGGCCAGCGCATGGCGATCCTCTCCGAGGGCCAGGCCCTGCGGTGCCGCGCGCAGCATGCGCCGCCCGATGGCACCGCACACCACGGCGAGCAGCGCCAGCCCCAGCGCCTGGTGCAGCAGCGGCCCCAGCGCATGGCCGGCGCCCTCCAGGCCCACCAGCAGTGCATTGCGCAGCACATTGCCGCCGAGCACCACCAGGCCCACGACGGGAAGCCGGCGCAGGAAGGCGCGGTCGTCCATCCGCGTCATGAACAGCGCCACCCCGCAGGCGGTGAAGTAGCCCATCCACACCATCTGCACGCCGGAGCAGGGTGCGTCGACGATCACCAGCCGGCCGTCGATCCACAGGCTGCTGCCGGCACGCTCGACGACGAAGAACGGCGCCAGCAGCCAGCGCGCCGCCTCGGCCGTGACCAGCCGCAGCGGGTAGCCCGCATAGAACTGCAGCGAAGACAGCAGGGGCAGGGCGAGCACCGCCAGGCCCAATACCGGCAGGGCAGGCTGCCCATGCGGCAGGAAGGCGAGCAGCACGCAGGCCAGGGCCAGCACGGCCAGCAGGCCGGTGGCCAGCGGCGGCAGCGCACCGCCGGCCCGCAGCAGCGAAGAGGCCAGCACGCCAAGCGCAGCCACGGACAGCAGCCCCAGCCGCGGCGAGGCGCGCAGCGACCGCCGACCCTGCCAGGCGAACAGGCCCAGCGCAGCGAGCGCCAGCAGGCCCAGCGGGTCGTCCGAACGGTCCAGCATGCGGGCGCCCATCCAGCCCCAGGTGGGCCAGAGCACCAGGGCGGTCGCCAGCAGCCACAGCACGGGCGGCAGGCGGTCGAGACGGATCGCCGCCTCCAGGCTGCGGGGATGGCGGCTGGCCCAATCGACGAGGTTCATTGGCGTTGCTCCCCCTGTCAGGCCGTCAGCCGCCGCGCGTCGTGCCGACGCAGCCGGCGGCGCAGCATGGCGAGCATGCCCAGCGCCACGGCCACGGCGCCCAGCGTCTCCGGCTCGGGCGTGGCGGGCACCGGCATGCCCAGCGCGAGTTCGCTCACGCCCTCGGGCAGCGGCTGCGGCTGGTCGACCGTCGTGCCCGCATCGCCCGTGCCGCGCACCACCTGGTCGACGGCGATGAAGCTGGTGTAGGCCGTGAGCAGGCTGTACTTGAGCCCCAGCGCGGTGATGGCCACGCGCTGCTGGCCGCTGCCTTCCAGGCCCTCCTGGTCATCCAATGCCGCGATGCGGTCACGGGCCCACAGGGCGCGCAGGGCCGTGGCCTGCGGGGCGAGGCTGTCGTCGCTCACCGGCAGCACCTGGCGCCACGGGCCTTCGGCGCTGCGGCCTTCGACCACCAGTTGGCCCTGCGGCGTGCCGCGCCACTTGCCGAACAGCACCACGGGCCGCTCGCCCAGCACGTCGGGCAGCCGCGCCGGTTCCACGTCGTACACCGCCAGGCCGTCGAAGCGCGCCTTCAGGCCGGTGAGCACGGGCGACTCCACCATGCGACGGAAGCGTGCCGCCTGCTCGGGCGCCTGCCGTTCGTCGGTGATGACGAAGGGCTCGCCACGGCCCGCCCGGGCCAGGCCCTCGATCAGGTGCCGGTTGACCGAGGAGCCGATGCCGAAGGCGAACAGGTTGGCCTGGTCCAGGTGCTCGCGCACCAGCGCGAAGGACTCGCGCTCCACGGTGACATAGCCATCGGTCACCACCACGATGCTGCGCGAGACGCCCTCGGCCTTGGGCTGGGCATAGGCCTGGCGCAAGGCCGGGATCAGTTCGGTGCTGCCGCCGCCCTGGATGTCGGTGAGCGTCCTGAGCGCCCGCTCGATGTTGGGCCGTGTCGCCGGCACCGGCCTGGGCGACAGCATGCGGTTGCTGCCGGCGAAGAGCATCACGTTGAAGGTGTCGCTGGGCCGCAGACCGCCGATCAGGCGGGACAACAGGGCACGCGCCGTGTCCAGCGGAAAGCCGTGCATGGAGCCGGAGATGTCCACCACGAAGAGGTAGTCGCGCGGCACGATGCGCTCGGCGGCCACGGCGCGCGGCGGCTCGACCATGGCGAGGAAGAAGTTCTCCGCATCCGGCCCGCTGCCCGGATAGAGCATCAGGCCCGACTGGATGCGCTCGCCGGCGAGGGCGAAGTCGAGCACGAAGTCGCGGTTGGCCAGCGGCCGGCCATCCTCGCGCAAGGTGAGGGCGGCATGCCGGTCGTCGCGCCCGGGTTGGAGGGCCAGCGCGTGGCTGGACGAGCGGATGTCCGCCAGCGCCAGCGGCGCATCGAGGCTCAGCCTGAGCGAGAAGGCTGCGGCACTGGCCGTGCCGGCGGGCAGCGTGGGCTGCGCGCTCCACTGTCCCCCGCCACCACCGGTGCCCACATAGCGCGGGCCCACCACGGTGGGGTAGACGAACTGGTAGCGGCCCGACTGCGGCAGCAGCAGCTCGCTGTAGCGCAGTTCCACCCGCACCTCGTCGCCGGGCCGGATGTTGGCCACATTCATCTGGAAGACGTTGGGCCGTTCGGCCTCGAGCAGCGCGGCCGTCTGGCCGGCCTGCTTCGCTTCCTGGTACTCCAGCCGCGCCTGCTGTTTCTCGCGGATCTGCGCCGTGATCAGCCGGTCGGCGATGCGCACGTTCATGCCGCCCACGGCGGCGCGCGTTGAGCCGGGAAAGACATAGCGCGCCTCCAGCGTGCGCTCGCCTTCGTTGCGGTAGGTCTGCGTCACCCGCACGTCGGCGATGACACCGGCGATGCGCACGTCGACGTCGGTGCGCTTGAGGGGCAGGCGGTCGGTGCCGGGGGTGTCGCTTTGCACCACCAGATAGGGACTCGCGGTGGCATCGTTGCCAGCTTCCTGTGCAAGGACAGGCCGACACACCAGCAACGCAAAGGCGGCCAGCGCCATCAGCGCCGTGAACGCCCACAGGCCGCAGCCGCAGGCTTCGGGACTGCGCCGGCGGCGCCAGGACAAGTTCGGATTCATGGTCGGTTCCTTCCTCGGTGTGTGCGATGGGAAGGACTGTCCCTGCGATGTCCGAAGCCAGAAGGAAGGGCCGATGAAGCCTCCCGGGCCGTGTGAAGCCTGTGTGAAGTCCGTGTGCATCGCCCTTCAGCCTCCTTTCAAGATCCGCGGCGACGATGGCCCTGCCGGCGGCGTGGCACCCGCCGCACCGAGAATGCTGCCGCCGTCCGACAGCGTGGCTGCCGTGGCGGCGCGAGGCTTGCGCGCCTGCCGGTGTGCAGGCAACGCCTTGTTACGGCGGCCTTCCGGCGGGCGGGCATGCTCGCGTTCCGTCCCGCCGGCGACCTCTTCCTGTTTCTTTCCCATGTCCTTCAAAGACCGTCTGTCCGATCCCCGCCTGCGCCGGGCCGCCAAGTGGACTGCCATCGGCAGTGCCACCGCTGTGGTGTGCGGCGCCGCCATCGTCGGCATTGCCGCGGCCCTGATGTCGCGCCAGCTGCCCGACGTGAGCACGCTGCAGAACTACCAGCCCAAACTGCCGCTGCGCGTGTTCACCGCCGATGGCGACCTGATCGGCGAGTTCGGCGAAGAGCGCCGCCAGCTGGTGCCCATCGACAAGATCCCCAAGGTGCTCAAGGACGCGGTGCTGGCCACCGAGGACGCGCGCTTCTACCAGCACGGCGGGCTCGACACCATCGGCCTGGCGCGGGCGGTGGTCTCCAATGCGCTGCACGGCGGCGTACGGCAGGGCGCGTCGACCATCACGCAGCAGGTGGCGCGCAACATGTTCCTCAGCTCGGAGCGCACCTTCAGCCGCAAGCTGAAGGAAGCCCTGCTGGCCTGGCGGCTGGAGGACGAGCTGACCAAGGACCAGATCCTCGAGATCTACCTGAACCAGATCTACCTGGGCAACCGCGCCTACGGTTTTGCGGCCGCGGCCCAGACCTACTTCGGCAAGCCCTTGCAGGACATCACGGTGGCCGAGGCCGCCATGCTGGCCGGTCTGCCCAAGGCGCCCAGCAGCAACAACCCCATCGCCAACCCGCGCCGTGCGGTGGCGCGCCAGCAGTACGTGATCAACCGCATGGTCGAGACCGGCTACCTGAGCGAGGCCGACGCCGCCAAGGCCCGCCAGGAGCCGCTCAAGCTGCGCGATGCCGGCGATCCGTCGCAGCTGCATGCCGACTACGTGGCCGAGATGGTGCGCCAGCAGATGGTGGCGAAGTACGGCGACGACACCTACACCAAGGGCTTCAAGGTCTACACGACCGTCACGCGCAACGACCAGGGCTCGGCCTATGAAGGCCTGCACGAGGCCATCGTCGACTACGAGCAGCGCCAGCCCTACCGCGGCCCCGAAGGCTTCGTCGAACTGCCCACCGACAGTGCCGATGTGGACAACGCAGTGGACGACGCGCTCTCGGACAAGCCCGACAGCGGCGGCATGATGGCCGCCGTGGTGCTGGAGGCGGGCCCGCGCAAGGTGGTGGCGGTGCGCGCCAACGGCGATTCGGTGGAGATCACCGGCCGCGGCCTGCAGGCCGTGCAGCGCGGCCTGGTGGAGAAGGCGGCCGAGCCGCTGCGCATACGCCGGGGCAGCATCGTGCGCATCGCCCGCACCGGCCCGCAGAGCAGCTGGGAAGTGACCCAGCTGCCCGAGGTCGAAGGTGCCTTCGTCGCTGTCGATCCGCGTGATGGGGCCATCAAGGCGCTGGTGGGCGGCTTCGACTTCAACAAGAACAAGTTCAACCATGCGACGCAGGCCTGGCGCCAGCCGGGCTCCAGCTTCAAGCCCTTCATCTACTCGGCTGCGCTGGAGAAGGGCTTCACGCCCGCCACCATCGTCAACGACGCGCCGCTGTCCTTCGACGCCGCCGCCACCGGTGGCGCGCCCTGGGAACCCAAGAACTACGACAACACCTACGCCGGCCCGATCACGCTGCGGCAGGGGCTGGAGCAGTCGAAGAACGTGGTGACCATCCGCGTGCTGGATGCGATCACGCCGGCTTATGCGCAGGAATGGATCACGCATTTCGGCTTCGCGGCCGACAAGCACCCGGCCTACCTCACCATGGGCCTGGGCGCCGGCTCGGTGACGCCGCTGCAGATGGCGACGGCCTACTTGGTCTTCGCCAACGGCGGGCTGAAGGTGGAGCCGCGCCTGATCGCCCGCATCACCGACGCCCGCGACCAGGTGCTGGAGGACACGCCGCCCAAGCCCGCCGACGAGGCCGGCCGCGTGATCCCCGCACGCAATGCCTTCGTGATCGACACGCTGCTGAACAGCGTGGTGAAGAACGGCACCGGCCGCCGCGCCTACACGACGCTGCGACGCGACGACCTCTATGGCAAGACCGGCACCACCAACGATTCGCACGATGCCTGGTTCGCCGGCTTCCAGCCGACCCGCGTGGGCGTGGCCTGGATCGGCTACGACACGCCGCGCCAGCTGGGCGTGCGCGGCGAGACCGGCGGCAGCCTGGCGCTGCCGGCCTGGACGCGCTACATGCAGGGCGCGCTCAAGGGCGTGCCGGTGGCCAAGCTGGACGTGCCACCGGGCGTGACCAACGCCAGCGGCGAATGGATGTACGACGAGTACGCGAACGGCCAGGGCGTGCAGTCGCTCGGGGTGGAAGCCGCCCTGACGCCGATCACGCCGGTGGAGGTCAACAGCGGCGCCCCGACGACCGGCCCTGCGCCGTCGTGGGGCAACCAGCCGGTCATCCCGGCCGTGCCGGGCCAGCCTGCTCAGCCTGGGCAACCTGCAACGCCTGCGCAGCCGGACGAGCGCAACCGGATCCTGAACATGTTCCGCTGAGGCGCCGCGCGCCGCCTGTCCCGACAACCCGGCCTCGGCCGGGTTTTTTCATGGCACGCGGCTGCGTCGTCAGCGCAGGTCGACCACCAGCCCGGTCAGGCGGCGCACCGTGGGCAGCAGCACCACGACCAGCGGAAAGGCCACCGCCCAGGACAGCATCCAGGCGCCCAGCCAGAGATGCAGGAAATCGGGCGTCCAGCCCGCGCCGCGCAACGTGCTGATGGCCGACACGACGCCGCTCATCAGCAACGACAGCAGGAGGGGTACGACGATGGCGGCACTGCGTGCCGGCAGCTTGGGAATGCCGGCCACGATGGTCGGCCGCGAAGAGGGAGAGGATGCACGCATGGGAGGGAGGGGAAAACGCGGCCCGCGGGCCTGGATGACTCCGGCCATGCAAATGCCGGGCCGGCGCAGGCCCGAATTGGGCGCCCCTCCCTCAATCAGCGGACGCTGCGGGCGTTCCCTGGTGATAGCGCAGCTGCCACGCCTGGCCCTCGCGCTTCCACAGCGAGACCCGCAGCGTCTGCAACGCGGGGCCACCGTCGGCCGCTCGCTGCGCTGAGCGGTAGCTGAGCAACGCCAGGTCCGGCGCCAGCCGTTCCAGCCGGAAATCGCAGGAATCCACCGCCGGCGGCGTCAGCACCTGCGACAGGTAGCGCACGACGGTGGCGCGGTCGTAGGGCCGGCCGGAACGGCCCACCTCGTGGAAATCGGCATGGAGCAGCGCCTCCAGCCGCTCAGCGTCGCAGGGCACGCCGGGATGGTGCAGTTCCACCTCCAGCAGTTGCAGGTGGGCGAACAGGTCTTGGGGGTCGTCGGGGGTCATGGCAGCGTGGATCGTCGGCATGCGGGGAAGGTGCGGGTTGGCGGGCATCGGCCCGGTTGACTCATCGCAGCGGCCCACTGATCAGCGGCAAGGTCAGCGTGGCCTGCGCGCCACCGCCTTCCGCATTGCCGAGCGCGATGCTGCCACCGTGCAGCGCCGCGATCTCGCGCACGAAGGCGAGGCCCAGGCCGGTGCTCTTCTTCTGGCTGTGCGGACGCGCGAGCGAATAGAACTTCTGGAAGACCTGCGCCTGTGCATAGGCCGGGATGCCCGGTCCCTGGTCGCGCACCGCGATCACGCCGCGCCGCCCCTGCAGCCGCAGGCTCAGCCGCACGGTGCCGCCCTCGGGCGAGAAGTCGATGGCGTTGTCCAGCAGGTTGCCCACGGCCTGTCGCAGCAGCAGCGGGTCGCCGTCGGCATGCACCTCGCCCAGGTCCTCGCGCAGGCCCTGCACGTCGATCACGACGCCACGGCGCGCGGCGGCCGGCGCCACGCCCTGGGCGGCCTCGCGCAGCAGGGCACCGAGGGCCACGGGCTGCACCTGGTCGAGCACGCGGCGCGTCTCCAGGGCCGTGAGCTCCATCATGCGGTCCACCAGCTGCTGGATGCGCTCGCTCTCGCGGCCGATGTTGGCCAGGAAGCGCTCGCGCTCCTCGGGCGGCATGCCGGCCTCCTGCAGCAACTCGGCGGCGCCGCGGATGGCCGACAGCGGGCTCTTGATCTCGTGGGTGAAGGTCTGGACGTAGTCGGCCACGTAGTTGCGGCCGGTGAAGGCATCGCCCATCTCCTGCACCGCCGCGCGCGCCATGGCGGCGGCCCGGCGCAGCATGCGCAGCGGATGAAAACCCCGCTGCGTGCGCAGCCAGCGGATGTAGTCGGCCGTGAGGCCGAAGGGGCGCACCAGCCACACCGAGACGATCAGCGCCAGCACCAGCAATGCCGCCGCCGAACCGGCACCGACCCAGATCACGCGCTGCCGGGCGTCCTGCACGAACTGGCCGAAGCTCTGCACCGGCTTGCCCACGCCCACCATGCCGACGATCTCGCCTGCCCAGCGGATGGGCGCGCCCACGTAGAGCACCGAGCTGAGCGGGTCGGCCTCCACGTCGCGCGTGGCGCGGGCGCCATAGCCGCCGGCCAGCGTGCGGCTGACGTCGATCCAGCGCGAATAGTCGGCGCCCACGGCACGGCCGGTGGAGTCGTAGATCACGCGGCCGCTGCGGTCGGTGACGTAGACCCGCAGTTCCACCTTCTGCTTGTGCAGGTTGTAGATCTGGGCCGAGAACTCGCGCGCATAGAGGGCGCGGAACAGCGGCTCCAGCCGCCGGGTGTCGATGGCGCCGGCGATCACGTCCTGCTCGACCAGCGTGGCCATGAGCTGGGCGATCTCCACCTGCGCCTCCTCGGCCGATTCGCGGTAGCGCGGGTCGATGTCGCCCACCACCCGCCACAGCAGCCAGGTGATGCCGGCCACGTAGATCAGCAGCACGGCCAGGAAGATGCGGGTGCGCCGTCTCGGCGAACGCCTCATGGGACGAGGGGCGTGGAAGGCGGCAGGTCTTCGTGCAGCGCGTAGCCGGTGCCGCGGTGGGTGCGAATGGCCTCGACCTCGGGCGCCACGGCCCGCAGCTTGGCGCGCACGGTCTTGACATGGGCGTCGACGGTGCGGTCCAGGCTCTCGCTGTCGCCGCCCCAGACACGGTCGAGCAGTTCCTCGCGGCTGAACACGCGGCCCGGACGCTGCACCAGCAGGCGCAGCAGGCCGAATTCGTAGCGCGACAGCTCGAGCACGCGGCCGTAGTAGCGGATCTGCAGGCGTTCGTCGTCGACCACGAAGGGCAGGGCGGGTGCCTGGGGCGCCGGGGCTGGTGTCGCCACCGGCATCGCAGGCACCGGACCCGCCCGCTGGCTGCGTCGCAGGATGCCCCGCACCCGCGCCACCAGTTCGCGCGGCGAGAAGGGCTTGGCGATGTAGTCGTCGGCGCCCAGCTCCAGCCCCACCACGCGGTCGATCTCGTCGGTGCGGGCCGTGAGGAAGACGATGGGCACATCCGCCGCACCCGGCAGGGCCTGCAATCGCCGGAAGAGGTCGAAGCCGTTCATGTCGGGCAGGCCGATGTCCAGGATGGCGAGCGCCGGCGGTTCTGCAGCGAATTCCGCCAGGGCGGCGCCCCCGGTGGCACACCACACCGGCACAAAGCCGTCGCTGCGCAGCACGTACTGCACCGTGTCGGCGATGCCCGGCTCGTCCTCCGCCACCAGGATGCGCGGCCGAACCCCGACCGATGGCGCGGTCGGGGCCGTGGCAACGGCAGGGGGTGGATTCGGCATGGGGGCGGATCGTAGCGGTGCGGACGCAGGGCACCCAGCGATTTCGGAAAGACCGTGAATCCCGCTTTGACGCACGACGCAGAAGTTGTCCTGACTTGGCTCTTTTCTTTTATTTCAACATTAGTCGTCATAGATAAGGATGCACCCGGTCTGTGGATAACCATGGTTTTCGGCGGCCTGCCAAGGATTTGGCGCCGAGCGACGGATGTGGGCAACCTTGCGTCCGTGCTGTCGTGGGCGGGCGAACAACTGGGGCCGAAGCGCTCTCGCTGTGGATAAGAGGGCGCTTGTTCCACAGCCGTCCCCAGAGTTGTTCTTTGACAGGGCGTCCGCTTTCTGGCTGCCAAGTGCCAATGCCGGCCCAAACTATGCACTGCCAAAAAAATGAGCAGCCAAAGATAATTCTTGTAAATCAATGAGTTGCGTTGGCTTTACAAGGCAGTCCGACAGTTGCCCACAAAGTTGTCCAACGAATATGGGGACAGACGGCGTTTTCGGCGTCTCGTCGCCAGCGTCGCTTCGGTCGTTCTCCGCCCGACCGGTTGAGGCGCCCAATCGGATCGGCGCGCCGCCACGCCCCCACTTTTTTTGCGGGCGCCCGTTGTCCCTGTTTTCCTTCCTTCATCTTCAATATCTGAATAGTCGTAATAGATAAGGAAGCCGCCGGCCTGTGGAAAACCCACGAATCCCTCGGCCGGACAGGCATTTGGCCTTCCTTGGCCCATGTGGGCAGGGTTGCTTCGTGGATGTCGCACCGATGGGGACAAATGCCGGCCGTCCGCCCTCGGGTGTGGATAACCGGGCAGTTGTGCCGGATTCATCCCCACAGTTGTCCTTTGACAAGGGGGATGCAAATGTGGGATTGGGCTTTGGACGCCTTAAATATGCACTGCTGATTATTTGTGCAGATTGTTGAAAGCCCAGCAAAATCAAGGACTTGCACTGCCTTTACAAGACAACGCGCGAGTTGCCCACAAAGTTATCCAGTCCAGCTGGGGAGAAGCGGCCAACACGGCGTCTTGAGCGCCGTTCGGGGGGAGGGAGGCCGCTTTTCCACAAACGGAGGCCTTCCGCGGCTTCGCGCAAGCGTTCGTGTGGCGTGATGGAGGGTCGCGATGGGCGCATTCGCCCGGCCGGATCGCCGGGCCTGGGCGATCCGACGCGTGTTCAGCGCGGTAGGCCGCTTCTTGCGAGGTCTTCGAGGATGGGGCAATCGGGCCGATGGTCGCCCCGGCAGCCATGGACCAGGTGCGCGAGCGTGCCGCGCATGGCCTGGAGTTCGGCAATGCGCCGGTCCAGGTCGTCCAGGTGGGTGCGGGCAATGCGCTTCACCGCTGCGCTCGAGCGGCTGCGGTCATGCCAGAGGCCGACGAGCTGCTGGATCTCGTCGATGGAGAAGCCCAGGTCGCGGGCTCGCTTGATGAAACGGAGGGAGTGGACGTCGGCATCGCCGTAGAGGCGATAACCGGCGTCGGTGCGCGAGACGGCGGGTAGCAGCCCCAGCGTCTCGTAGTGACGCACCATGCGGGCCGACACGCCGGAGCGGGCGGCGGCCTGGCCGATGGTGAGCGGTGGGGCCGTCGCTGTGGACGGCGAAGAGGAACGGGGGGCCACGGCCGGACCGGGTTCCGTGAGGAAAAAGGCGTCAGCCCTGGACGGTATAGCCCGCTTCGCGGATCGCGTCCTGCAGTGCGGTGGAGGCTTCGGCGCTCTGCACCTCCACACGACCGGCGGGCAGATCGATGCGCACATCGGCATCGGGATCGACATCCTGGACCGCCTGGGTGACGGCACGGACGCAGTGTTGGCAGCTCATTCCGCTGACCTGGAAGACGTGGAGAGGAGAAGTCATGGAAAAAAACCTGTGAGAAGGCCTAAAAAAAAGGGAACACCCTGGAGTGTGGACCTTGACACGATGTGAAGGTCAAGGCAACAAAACCCTGTTGGCGCCGTGCTGCGCGTTTCCGATGTCCGTCGACGTGACGAGGACGTCTTGACCTTGCCACGGTGTCAAGCCGTAGCCTTGCGTCCATGAATGCAACTTCTATCGACACCGCGCCCGCCCCGGGGGCTGCGCAGACGCTGGACCTCGGCATCGGCGGCATGACCTGTGCCTCCTGTGTGTCCCGTGTGGAAAAGGCCCTGCGTCAGGTGCCGGGTGTGCAGGAGGCCAGCGTGAACCTGGCGACGGAATCGGCCCGCGTCCGCTGGTCGGGCGACGACGGTGCCGATGCCGCGCTCCGGTTGCGGCGCGCCGTGCGGCAGGCTGGCTACGAACCGCGCAGTGCCGAGGCGACGCAGGCAGAAGCGGAGGCGGGGCCGTGGGCAGGATTCGGCCCGGTGGCCGCGGCGCTGCTGCTGTCCTTTCCTCTGGTGCTGCCCATGATGGGGATGCCTTTCGGGCTGGACTGGATGCTGCCGGCCTGGCTGCAACTGCTGCTGGCGGCGCCCGTGCAGTTCGTGCTGGGGGCACGCTTCTACCGCGCAGGCTGGCACGCGGCCCGGGCGGGAACCGGCAACATGGACCTGCTGGTCGCCCTGGGCACCAGCGCCGCCTTCGGGTTGTCGCTGTGGCTCTGGTGGCGCGCCAGCCTGCATGACGCGCACGGCGGCGAACCCCATCTCTATTTCGAGGCCTCGTCGGTCGTGATCGCGCTGGTGCTGCTGGGCAAGTGGCTGGAGGCGCGGGCCAAGCGGCAGGCCACGTCGGCCATCCGCGCGCTGCAGCAGCTGCGGCCCGAGACGGCGCACCTGCTGCAGTCGCGTGGTCGCCGCACCGAGGAAAGCGATGTGCCGCTGGCCGAGGTGATGGTGGGCGACCGGCTGGCGGTGCGGCCCGGCGAACGCATCCCGGCCGACTCCCGCGTGCTGGAAGGCGAATCGGAAGTGGACGAATCCATGCTCACGGGCGAGCCGCTGCCCGTGGCCAAGTCGGCGGGTAGCCGGCTGACGGGCGGCTCGGTCAATGGCGCCGGCCGCCTGGTGGTGGAGGTGCTGGCCGTCGGCACGGAAAGCGTGCTCGCCCGCATCATCCGGCTGGTGGAGGACGCGCAAGCGGCCAAGGCGCCCATTCAGCGGCTGGTGGACCGGGTGGCCGCCGTGTTCGTGCCGGTCGTGCTGGGCCTGGCGCTGCTGACGCTGCTGGGCTGGCTGTTCCTGGGAGGTGTGCCGCTTGAAACGGCGCTGATCCACGCCGTGGCCGTGCTGGTGATCGCCTGCCCCTGCGCGCTGGGCCTGGCAACGCCGGTGGCGGTGATGGCCGGCACCGGCGTCGCCGCACGCCACGGCATCCTGATCAAGGACGCGACGGCGCTGGAACGCGCGCACCGGGTGGATACGGTGGCTTTCGACAAGACGGGCACGCTCACGCGCGGACAGCCGCAGCTCAGCCGGCTCGACGCCGTGGGGACGTTGGACGACGGGCAGGTGCTGCGCATCGCCGCCACGCTGCAGCAGGGCAGCGAACATCCGCTGGCGCGGGCGGTGATGGAGGCCGCGAATTCGCGAGGCCTATCGCCCGACGAGGCGCGTGAGGTTCGCGCCGTGCCGGGCCGCGGGATCCGCGCCGTGATCGACGGCGCGCCCTGGGCGCTCGCCAGCCTGCGCTGGTGCGAAGAGCTGGGTGCTGTGTTGCCCGCGGAGAAGGTCGAAGCCCTGTTGTCCACAGGTTCCTCGGTGTCCGCGCTGCTGCGCCTCGATGCGGAGGGTGAGCGGGTGAAGGCCATCGAGGCATTGCTCGGCTTCACCGACGAGCCCAAGCCGGGGGCGGCAGAGGCGGTGGCGGCCCTGCGTGCCCGGGGACTGCGGGTGGTGATGATCTCCGGCGACAACGCCCGGGCCGCGCAGGCGCTGGCCCGGCGCGTCGGCATCGCGGCCGAGGACGTGCGGGCACAGGTGCTGCCGGGCGACAAGGCGGCCGCCGTCGCGGCCTTGAAGGAAGGCGGCGCACGCGTGGTCGCCATGGTCGGCGACGGCGCCAATGACGCGCCGGCGCTGGCCGCGGCCGATGTGGGCCTGGCCATGGCCAACGGCACCGACGTGGCCATGGAAGCCGCGGGCATCACCCTGATGCGCGGCGACCTCGCCCTCGTGGAACAGGCCTTCGACCTGTCGGCCCGCACGGTGGCCAAGATCCGGCAGAACCTGTTCTGGGCCTTCGCCTACAACGTGGTCGGCATTCCGTTTGCGGCCTTCGGTCTGCTCAGCCCGGTGGTGGCCGGTGCGGCCATGGCGGCCTCGAGCGTCAGCGTGATGGCCAATGCGCTGCTGCTGAAAAGAAGCCGCTCACGCTGAGCGCGTCGAAGCGCCGCGCAAGGCTTCGACAGGCTCAGCCCGAACGGCTGGGGCGGAGGCATCGACGCCTGTCTGGCCCGCGCCTCAGCAAGCGCTCAGCTCAGCGTCGGATAGTCCGTGTAGCCCTTCTCGCCGCCGCCGTAGAAGGTCTTGGTGTCCGGCGTGTTGAGCGGGGCGTTCTCCTTCAGCCGGCGCACCAGGTCCGGGTTGGCGATGTAGGGGCGGCCGAAGGCGACCAGGTCGGCGCCCTTCTTCACCGCCTCTTCGGCCAGCTCGCGGGTATAGCCGTTGTTGACCATCCAGGCGCCCTTGCCGCCGGCCTCGCGGTAGGCCTTCTTCAGCGCCTCGTAGTCGAAGGGCCGGCCTTCCACTTCGCGCGGGCCACCGGTGGCGCCCTCGATCACGTGCACATAGGCCAGGCCCAGCGGGCCCAGCTGGCGTACCACGTGGTCGAACAGCGGCTGGGGATCGCTGTCGACGATGTCGTTGGCCGGCGTGACCGGCGACAACCGGATGCCCACCTTGCCGCCGCCCACCGCGTCGACCACGGCACGGGTGCATTCCAGCAGCAGGCGTGCGCGGTTCTCGATGCTGCCGCCGTAGTCGTCGGTGCGCTGATTGGCGCCGTCCTTGAGGAACTGGTCCAGCAGGTAGCCGTTGGCGGCATGGATTTCCACGCCGTCGAAGCCGCAGGTTTCCACCGCATTGCGGGCGGCGGCCGCGAAGGTGTGGACGATGCCGGGCAGCTCTTCCAGGTCCAGCGCGCGGGGCGTGGAGGTGGGCGCGAAGCTGCCGTTGCCCTGCGCGTCGATCAGGTAGGTCTTGGTCTTGGCGGCGATGGCCGAGGGTGCGACCGGCGGCCGGCCGTCGGGCTGCAGGCTGTCGTGCGAGACGCGGCCCACATGCCACAGCTGGGTGACGATCTTGCCGCCGGCCTCGTGCACGGCCTGCGTGACGCGCTTCCAGCCGTCCAGCTGCTCGGTGCCATACAGGCCCGGCACATCGGCATAGCCCTGGCCCTGGTGGCTGATGGCGGTGGCCTCGGTGATCAGCAGGCCGGCGGTGGCACGCTGCGCGTAATAGGTGGCGGTGATCGGCTTGGGGACGGCGTTGGGCGAACGGTTGCGCGTCAGCGGTGCCATCACGATGCGATTGGCGAGCTGGAGGTCGCCAGCCTGGACGGGGTCGAAGAGGGAAGAACTCATGGCTCGATCGATGTAGAGGTGAGGATGAGAAAGACGAAGGCGGCAGGGTAGGCCAGGGACAGTGACGGCGCCACGGCAGGGTTGTGGCTTTCGGTGTAGGCGTGCCGGCCGGACCGCCCAAAAAAAGGCGGGCGTCGCGCCTTGGCACGTCGCCCGCCCTGGTCGGCCAATGGACCCTGCCTTACTTCAGCAGTCCTTCGGCCTTGAGCGCTTCCTGCACGGCCGGACGTGCGCCCACGCGCGCATGCCAGGCCAGCAGGTGCTTGTAGGCGCTCAGGTCGATGTTCATCGGCTTGGCCCAGTTGACGGTGGTGAAGAGGTAGCCGTCGGCGACGCTGAAGTGCTCGCCCATCAGGTAGTCCTTGCCTTCCAGCTGGCTGTCCAGCCACTGGAAGCGGGTCTTGAGCTTGTCGGCGAAGACCTTCTTGGCCTCCTCGGGCACGGCCGGGTTGAACAGCGGGCTGAAGCCCTTGTGGATCTCGGTGCCGATGAAGGTCAGCCATTCCTGCAGGCGGTAGCGCTGCAGCGTGCCGTTGGCAGGTGCCAGGTTCTTGGCGGGCACCTGGTCGGCGATGTACTGCACGATGGCGGGGCCTTCGCGCAGGCGGGTGCCGTCGTCCAGTTCCAGCATCGGCACGTAGCCGAGCGGGTTGATGCCGTAGTAGTCGGTACCGTCCTGCAGCTTGTGCGACTTGGTGCTGGCGAGCACCGGCTCGAAGGCCAGGCCGGCCTCGCGCAGGGCGATGTGCGGGGAGAGCGAGCAGGCGCCGGGGGAGTAATACAGCTTCATGGAGAGGGCTCCTTCTGTTGGAAAAGGTCTGGAAGCGAGAGGGTGGCGTGCAGTCCGGTGGCGGCCTGCACGGCAGCGCGAATGTACTTGGATCGGCGCGCGAGCTTGTCCTACGGGGTCATGCGGGCGGCACTGTCCAGCTTGGTGCACAGGCCGCAACTACGCTTCAGGCACCGCGGCAGGCTCAGTCGAATGCTCGCCGCACAACGAGACGACAAAGGAGTCAACCATGCTCAAGTACGCACTGATCTTTGCCCTGATCGCCCTGGTGGCCGGTGCCCTGGGTTTCGGCGGTGTTGCTGCGGGTGCCGCTGGCATTGCCAAGCTGCTGTTCGGCCTGTTCCTGCTGATGGCCGTGGTGTTCGTGGTGCTCGCCGCACTGGGCGTGGGCGCTGCCAAGAAGGTGCTGGATTGAACACCGTGGACACGCTGGACATCCTCCGTTCCATTGCAGGGACGCGCCGGATCGGCGCGCTGGTGTCGCCCAAGGAGCGGGTACGTCATGTGATCGACGTCACCCAGCGCAATTGGCAGCTGCCTGTAAGCCGGCGCAAGCGCGCCGTGACCGCAGCGGCCCAGCCGATCCGCGAACTGGTCACGGCCTGATTCGCCGGACCTCGGGGGCCGGGGTCCCCCTCACCGACAAAAGAGCGCAGGTGATCCCTGCGCTCTTTTGTTTTTGGGGCCGGTCCGCGCACCCTTCGGCCGACGAAGGGATTGCGCCTTTTTCTAGAATGTACAAAACGCCGATTTTGTACATTCATG
Source organism: Pseudacidovorax intermedius (assembly GCF_003350475.1). Classification (GTDB taxonomy): domain Bacteria; phylum Pseudomonadota; class Gammaproteobacteria; order Burkholderiales; family Burkholderiaceae_C; genus Xenophilus; species Xenophilus intermedius. The sequence goes on along the minus strand of NZ_QQAV01000001.1, from coordinate 873,319 downwards.
CACACCCTTCCCCTGAGTGAGTTCCGTGCCAATGCGTCGGCCATGCTCGATCTCGTCGAGCGTGGCGAGCGCGTGCGCATCCTGCGCCACGGCCGGCCGGTGGCCGACCTGGTACCGGTGGGCGAGGCGGCCGAGCCAGTGGCCCGCGTCCCGCGCTGGAAGCAACCCATCGAACCGCTGCAGCTGGTACGCCCCGACGGCCGCACGGGCGCCCAGCTCATCATCGACGAGCGCGAGCGGGGCGCCTGAAGCATGCGCGTGCTGTTCGATGCCTCGGCGCTGGCCAAGCGCTACATCGCCGAACCTGGCCGGGAGCAACTGCTCGCACTGAGCGCCCAGGCCTCGGCCGTGGTGGTGGCGGCCCATTGCAAGGCCGAGATTGCCAGCGCCCTCAACCGGCAGCGCCACGAAGGCGTGCTGGCCGATGAAGACTACCGCCGCATCATGGCAGTCATCCACGAAGACTTTGCCGAGCTGGAGTGCATGGCCATGGACCGGCGCGTCGAGGCGCTGGCCATGGCGGCCATGGAAGCGACCCGGCTCCATGCCTTCGATGCACTGCCCATCGGCACGGCACAGGCGGCCGGCGTCGACCTGTTCGTGACGGCCGACCGGCGCCAAGCGGCTGCGGCCGCCGCCGTCGGCTTGCGCACCGAATTGATCGACGCCTGAGATCCCTTTTTTCGAGACATTCACATGTACATCCATCCCGATTCCTTCGACGTGATCGTCGTCGGTGGCGGCCACGCCGGCACCGAGGCGGCGCTGGCCGCAGCCCGAATGGGCTGCCGCACGCTGCTGCTCACGCACAACATCGAGACCCTCGGCCAGATGAGCTGCAATCCGTCCATCGGCGGCATCGGCAAGGGCCATCTGGTCAAGGAAGTGGACGCCCTGGGCGGCGCCATGGCCATCGCGACCGACGAGGCGGGCATCCAGTTCCGCATCCTCAATTCCAGCAAGGGACCGGCCGTGCGCGCCACTCGGGCGCAGGCGGACCGCATCCTGTACAAGGCCGCCATCCGGCATCGGCTGGAGAACCAGCCCAACCTCACGCTGTTCCAGCAGGCCGTGGACGATCTGCTGCTGGAGGGCGACCGCGTGGTCGGCGCCGTCACGCAGGTGGGCGTTGCCTTCCGCGCGCGGGCGGTGGTGCTGACGGCGGGCACCTTTCTGGATGGCCGCATCCACGTCGGACTGGACAACTACCAGGCCGGCCGGGCAGGGGACCCACCTGCGGTCAGCCTGTCGGCGCGGCTCAAGGAACTCAAGCTGCCGCAGGGACGCCTGAAGACCGGCACGCCGCCGCGCATCGATGGCCGCACCATCGACTTTTCGCAGTGCACGGAGCAGCCGGGCGACGGCATGCCCGGGGGCGGCAATCCCGCCATGCCGGTGTTCAGCTTCATGGGCCGGGCCGACATGCATCCGCAGCAGATGCCGTGCTGGATCACGCACACCAATGCGCAGACGCACGACATCATCCGCTCGGGCTTCGATCGTTCGCCCATGTTCACCGGCCGCATCGACGGTGTGGGCCCCCGCTACTGCCCGAGCGTCGAAGACAAGATCAATCGCTTCGCGGACAAGGACAGCCACCAGATCTTCCTGGAGCCCGAAGGCCTGACCACACACGAGTACTACCCCAACGGCATTTCCACAAGCCTGCCCTTCGACATCCAGCTCGCCATGGTGCGCAGCATGCCGGGCCTGCAGAACGCACACATCCTGCGCCCGGGCTACGCGATCGAATACGACTACTTCGACCCGCGCGGCCTGAAGAGCAGCTTCGAGACGCGCGCGATCCAGGGCCTGTTCTTTGCCGGGCAGATCAACGGCACCACGGGCTACGAGGAGGCCGCGGCGCAGGGCCTATTCGCCGGGCTGAATGCCGCGCTGCTGTGCCAGGAGAAGGAGGCCTGGGTGCCCCGGCGGGACGAGGCCTACCTGGGCGTGCTGGTGGATGACCTGATCACCAAGGGTGTGACCGAGCCCTACCGCATGTTCACGAGCCGGGCCGAGTTCCGGCTCCAGCTGCGCGAGGACAACGCGGACATGCGCCTGACCGAGGCGGGCCGGGTGCTGGGGCTGGTGGGCGAGGCGCAATGGGACGCCTTCTGCCGGAAGCGCGACGCTGTTTCACGTGAAACAGAGCGGCTCAAATCGACCTGGGTGAATCCCCGCAACCTGCCGGCCAGCGAGTCCGAACGTGTGCTGGGCAAGGCCATCGAGCACGAATACAACCTGGGCGATCTGCTGCGCCGGCCGAACATCAGCTACGACAGCCTGTTGTCGCTGGACGGCGGCAAGTACCGGCCCGCGCAGCCGCTGGCGCCGGACGAAGTGGAGCAGGTGGAGATCGCGGCCAAGTACGCGGGCTACATCGAAAAGCAGCACGAAGAAGTGCAGCGCGCCGCGCACTTCGAGAGCCTGCGCCTGCCGGACGACCTCGACTACATGCAGGTCCAGGCACTCAGCATCGAGGTGCGGCAGAAGCTCAGCAAGCATCGGCCGGAAACCCTGGGGCAAGCGTCGCGCATCTCCGGCATCACGCCTGCGGCGATTTCCTTGTTGATGATTCATCTGCGCAAGGGTGGCTACAAGGCCTTCCAGCAGAAGGACACGGAGACGGTGCCCGCATGAGTGTCGTGAGCCAAGCGAAACGCGAACAACTGGAGGAGGGCGCCCGAACGCTGGGACTGGACTTGACCGATGCGCAGATCGGTCAGCTGCTGGACTACGGCAGTGCCATCCTCAAGTGGAACAAGGTCTACAACCTCACGGCGCTACGCGATCCGGCGCTGGTCATCACGCACCACCTGCTGGACAGCCTTGCTGCGATTCCAGCCCTGGGGCGACAGCAACCGGGGGAAGGGCGCCTGCTGGACGTGGGCTCGGGCGCCGGCCTGCCCGGGGTCGTGATCGCCATTTGCCGTCCCGACCTGGAAGTGCATTGCCTGGATGCGGTCGCCAAGAAGATGGCTTTTGTCCAGCAGATGGCCGGCGCCCTGCGATTGCCCCGACTTCGCGGTCTCCACGCGCGCGTGGAGACGCTGGAGGGACGCTACGACGTGATCACTTCGCGCGCTTTTGCGTCGCTGGTCGATTTCGTGGATGGCTCTGCCCAGCTTCTGACTCCCGCGGGCATCTGGATGGCGATGAAGGGAAAGCAACCGGACGAGGAGATCGAGCGGCTTCAGGCCTCCGTGGATGTGTTTCACGTGGAACAACTTATTGTCCCCGGCCTGGACGCCGAGCGCTGCATCGTCTGGATGCGCAAAAAACAAAGCTGACTTGCCTGCAAGCGGCTGCCAAACGGCAGCTCCGTCGCCTTGCTCGCGTAGACTCGCCGCTCCCTCCCGCAGCTCACTCCCATGTTCGGCATCTCCGACTACGGCGCCTTTGTCGCCGCCATCCTCGTGTTCCTGGCCATTCCCGGTCCGGGCAACCTGGCCTTGGTGAGTTCCACGGCCAAGGGCGGCGTGCGTGGGGGTCTGGCGGCCACGCTGGGCGTGATCCTGGGCGACCAGGTGCTGATGTGGTCCGCCGTCGCGGGCGTGGCTGCGCTGCTGGCCGCCTATCCTGCAGCCTTCCATGCCGTGCAATGGCTGGGCGCCGGCTACCTCGCCTGGATGGGGCTGCGGATGCTGCGGGCCCGCCCGGGTGACAAGGCCGTGATCGACATCCGTCCGGGCCACTACCTGCGGCAGTCGCTGGCGATCACCCTCCTGAATCCCAAGGCCATCGTGTTCTACATGGCCTTCTTCCCGCTCTTCATCGATCCGGCCCACCACCGGGGCATGCTGACCTTCGCTGCGATGTCGTTGACGATCGCGGCCCTCACTTTTGGCTACGGACTGGTGGCCGTGCTGCTCACCCGCCATCTGGCCGACAAGCTGCGCGCCAACCGCCGCCTGTCCAGCCTGCTCGAAAAGACAGCGGGTGGTGTGCTGGTGGCTTTCGGCGTCAAGCTGGCACTGAGCCAGTAAACCCTCCCACCCCGCCGCCGACATCAGGAATCCAAGCGACATGGCCCGCATCTTCTGCATCGCCAACCAAAAGGGTGGGGTGGGCAAGACCACCACCACCGTCAACCTCGCCGCCGGCCTGGCGAAGGTCGGCCAGCGTGTGCTGATGATCGACCTGGATCCGCAGGGCAACGCGACCATGGGTTCGGGCATCGACAAGCGCAGCGCCGAGTACACCGTCTACGACGTGCTGCTCGAATCGGCCTCGGTGGCCGAAGCCAGGGTGTCGGTGGAGGCCTGCGGCTACGACGTGCTGCCCGCCAACCGCGAGCTGGCGGGCGCCGAGGTGGAGATGGTCGCCCTGGACCGCCGCGAGAAGCGTCTGCGCACCGCGCTGGCCGCCGTTGGCGCCGAGTACGACTTCGTGCTCATCGATTGCCCGCCCTCGCTCAGCCTGCTGACGCTCAATGGCCTGTGCGCCGCCCATGGCGTGATCGTGCCCATGCAGTGCGAATACTTCGCGCTCGAAGGCCTGACCGATCTGGTCAACACCATCAAGCAGGTGCACGCCAACCTCAACAAGAACCTGCAGATCATCGGCCTGCTGCGGGTGATGTTCGATCCGCGCATCACCCTCCAGCAGCAGGTGAGCGACCAGCTGAAGGCGCATTTCGGCGACAAGGTGTTCGACACCGTCATTCCCCGCAATGTGCGCCTCGCCGAGGCGCCGAGCTATGGCCTGCCCGGCGTGGTCTTCGACGCCGGCGCGCGCGGCAGCCAGGCCTATGTGGCCTTCGCCGAGGAACTGGTGCGCAAGATGCCGCCGGCCAGCGCCCTGGCCGCGCCCACGCCGCCCGCACCGCAGACGGTGCCGGTGCTGCATGCCGTGGCGGGCGAGGAGCAGGCGGACGCGGCCCCGGACGAGGCGGGCGACGCGCCTCCGTCGGCCGCCTGATCGCTACGCTTTTCATAGCAATGAATCCACATCCTACCGAGCCGGTAAACGTGTTCCTGCTGCCAGGTTGGCAGAACAGCGGACCCGGCCACTGGCAGACGCGCTGGGAGGCGCTGCATGGCGACCACCGCGTCGAGCAGCACGACTGGATGCGCCCGCTGCGCGGCGACTGGTGCGCGCGGCTGGAGGAGGAGATCCTCGCTGCGCCTGGGCCGGTGGTGCTGGCCGCTCACAGCCTGGGCTGCATCCTGACCGCGGCCTGGGCCGCCCATTCGCGCCACACGGCCCGCGTGCGTGGCGCGCTGCTGGTGGCGCCCGGCGACGTCGAGCGCGAATCGCTGCGCCACCAGATTCCCGGCTGGGCGCCCATCGTGCGCCAGGCCTTGCCCTTCCCGGCCGTGCTGGTGGGCGCCACCAACGACCCTTACTGCGACGCCGACAAGGCCCGCGAACTGGCGCGCCACTGGGGCGCCCGCTTCGTGGATGCCGGCGCCTGCGGCCATCTCAATGCCGACTCGGGCCTGGGCGACTGGCCGGAAGGCCGCGCCCTGCTGGATGCGCTTATCCGCCCCCCGCAACCCACTTCTTCTCCCTGCTGATGGCAACCAAGAAACCCAAGGGCCTCGGACGCGGCCTCGAAGCCCTGCTGGGCCCCGCCGCGGGCCGCAATACCGACGACGCGGCCACGGCCGAGGCAGAGTCCACCACGCCGCGCCACAACGGCAATCCCAGCACCCTGGCCCTGAACCAGATGGTGGCGGGCGTCTACCAGCCTCGCACCCGCATGGACGAGGGCGCGTTGTACGAGCTGGCCGAGAGCATCAAGGCCCAGGGCATCATGCAGCCGATCCTGGTGCGCCGGCTCGATGCCGAGCAGGCCGCCGCCAAGAACGCCGAATACGAAATCATCGCCGGCGAGCGGCGCTTCCGCGCCGCGAAGATCGCGGGCCTGGACAGCGTGCCCGTGTTGGTGCGCGACGTGCCCAACGAGGCCGCCGCGGCCATGTCGCTGATCGAGAACATCCAGCGCGAGGACCTCAACCCGCTGGAAGAGGCCCAGGGCCTGCAACGGCTGGTGAGCGAGTTCGGCCTCACGCACGAACAGGCCGCCCAGGCCGTGGGCCGTTCGCGCAGCGCGGCCAGCAATCTGCTGCGCTTGCTCAACCTGGCCGATCCAGTGCAGGGCCTGCTCATGGCCGGCGACCTGGACATGGGCCATGCCCGCGCACTGCTGGCCCTGGACCGTGCCGCGCAGATCACCGCCGCCAACCAGATCGTGGCCCGCAAGCTGTCGGTGCGCGAGACGGAGGGCCTGGTCAAGAAGCTGTCCGCCGAATTCAGTCTGCAGCCCCAGGCCCAGCGCGCAGCCCCCGAGAAGCCGCGCGACCTGCAGCGCGTCGAGGAAGAACTGGCCGACCTGCTCACCGCCGCCGTCGAGGTGCGCATCAAGAAGCAGAGCAAGCGCGGCGGCCAGACGCAGATGAGCGGCGAACTGGCGATCCACTTCGGCTCGCTGGATGCGCTGAATGGCCTGATCGAACGGCTGCGTGGCTCCACGGCGGGATAGGCGACCCGCAAGATGGGCGCGGCAGTTCTATGCCGCCGCCTTCCACTTTCGTCGGATGCGGGGTGCACAGGCGCACCGATAAGCTGCGGCCGCACCGTCTGCCCTGGCACGACGGCATGTCTCCAACCCGCGAGAGGCCGACCATGAATTCGACGACGCCCATTCTTCCCCGCCTTGCCCTGGCATTGACCGGCCTGCTGGCCTTGGCCGGTTGCCAGACCACCGACCTGCAGATGGGCAGCCAGTCCGCCAAGACCGTGGCCACCGGCGGCGCGGCGGGTGGCACCAGCGTCAATGCCAGCGGCCAGTTGGAGCGCTGCGAGTCGCCGCTGGGCACCGTCTCCCTCATCGAGAACCAGTCGGCCGGCTGGTACACGGTGCTGACCAACCAGTACAAGCTGCCGCCCACGGCCACCCTGCTGCGCCTCCTGATCCAGCAGTCCAACTGCTTCGTGGTGGTGGAGCGCGGCGCCGCCGGCATGAACGCCATGAGCCGCGAGCGCGCGCTGATGCAGTCGGGCGAGATGCGCCAGGGAAGCAACTTCGGCCGCGGCCAGATGGTGGCCTCGGACTACGGCCTGTCGCCCGAGGTCGTCTTCAACAACAACGACGCGGGTGGCATCGGCGGCACGCTGGGCGGCCTGATCGGCGGCAACCGGGGCCGCGCCCTGGCGGCCGTGGGCGGCAGCATGCAGACCAAGGAAGCCAGCACGATGCTGACCCTGATCGACAACCGCTCGGGCGTGCAGATCGCGGCGGCCGAGGGCAGCGCCTCCAAGACCGACTTCGGCGCCATGGGCTCGCTCTTCGGCAGCCGGGCGGGCGGTGCGGTGGGGGGCTACGCCAACACGGCCCAGGGCAAGGTGATCAGCGCTGCCTTCATGGATGCCTACAACCAGATGGTGGTGTCGCTGCGCAACTACCAGGCGCAGACGGTGCGGGGCCAGGGTCTGGGCGGTGGTGGCCGGTTGGGCGTGGATGGCGGCGTCGCGCCGTCGCAGACCTCGGCGCCGCGGCAGAAGAAGTAAGGGCGGGGCCGGTGGACGCCGGCTTTTTCCCGCAACCGTTCGGGCTGAGCTCGTCGAAGCCGCGGCCCGCCACGGCATGCGCTTACAGGCTGAAGATCTTGCCCGGGTTGAGGATGTTCTTCGGGTCCAGCGCCTTCTTCAGCGTGCGCATCATGGCCACCGCGCCTTCGCCGGCCTCGTCGATCAGGAAGCCCATCTTGTGCAGGCCGATGCCATGCTCGCCGGTGCAGGTGCCGCCCATGGCGATGGCGCGCGACACCAGGTTGTGGCTCAGCTGCTCGGCGCGCAGGCGCTCGTCGGGGTCGTGCGGATCGATCAGGTAGCCGAAGTGGAAGTTGCCGTCGCCCACATGACCCACCAGGAAGTAGGGGATGCCGCTGGCGTCCACCTCGTCCACCGAGGCCAGCAGGCAGTCGGCCAGGCGCGAGATCGGCACGCAGGTGTCGGTGGTCACGGCGCGGCAGCCGGGGCGCGACTGCACGGCCGCGAAGTAGGCGTTGTGCCGCGCCGTCCACAGCCGGGTGCGCTCCTCCGGCGTCGTGGCCCATTCGAAGTCGTTGCCACCCATCTCGCTGGCGATGGCCTGCACCGTCTCGGCCTGCTCCTGCACGCCGGCGGGCGAGCCGTGGAACTCCATCAGCAGCATCGGCTGCTCGCGCAGATTCAACCTGGAGTGGGCATTGACCATGCGCACCGAGTTCACGTCGATCAGCTCCACCCGCGCGATCGGCACGCCCAGCTGGATGACCTGGATGGTGGTGCGCACCGCCGCCTCGATGCTCGGGAAGGAGCAGATGGCGGCCGACACTGCCTCGGGCAGCGGATAGATGCGCAGGGTGATCTCGGTGGCGATGCCCAGCGTGCCTTCGCTGCCCACGATCAGTCGCGTGAGGTCGTAGCCGGCCGAGGACTTGCGCGCGCGCGTGCCGGTGCGAATGGTCTCGCCGCTGGCCGTCACCACCTCCAGCGCCAGCACGTTCTCGCGCATGGTGCCGTAGCGCACGGCATTCGTGCCGCTGGCGCGTGTGGCCGTCATGCCGCCGATGCTGGCATCCGCGCCCGGGTCGATGGGAAAGAAGAGGCCGATGGAACGCAACTCCTCATTGAGTTGCCGACGGGTCACACCCGGCTGCACGGTCACCGTGAGGTCCTCGGCGTTGACCGCCAGCACCTGTTTCATGCGCGACAGGTCGATGCTGATGCCGCCCTGCACGGCCAGCAGGTGGCCTTCCAGCGAAGAGCCCACGCCGAAGGGGATCACAGGCACGTCCGCGTCCGACGCGAGCTTCACCGCATCGGCCACGTCGCGCGTGCTTTCGGCAAAGACGACGGCGGCAGGCGGCGGCACGTCGAAGGGGGACTCGTCGCGCCCATGCTGCTCGCGCACGGCCATCGCCGTGGAACATTGCGCGCCGAAGCGCTCGCGCAGCGCGGCCAGCAGCGACTCGGGCACCGGGCGCGGTGCTACGGCGGGATGCAGGCGGGCGAGGTCGGCGGGGGCGTTCATGGGGTGTCTCCTTCAGGCTGCCGGGCGTATGCCGGCGCGGTCTACCATTCTAGGAACCGCAGTCAAGGAAGGATTCCGCATGGGCAACCGCCTCACCCAGATCGCCACCCGCACCGGCGACGACGGCAGCACCGGCCTGGGCGACAACACCCGCGTCTCCAAGGGCCACCTGCGCGTGCATGCCATGGGCGATGTGGACGAGCTCAACTCCCACATCGGCCTGTTGCTGTGCGAGCCGCTGCCCGCCGACGTGCGCGAGCTGCTGGTCGATGTGCAGCACCAGCTCTTCAACCTCGGCGGCGAACTGGCCATGCCCGGCTACACGCTGCTCAAGGACGAGGCGCTGCTGCAGCTGGACCAGGCGCTGGAGACGCACAACGCCACGCTGCCGCGCCTGGCCGAGTTCATCCTGCCCGCCGGCACGCGCGCCGCCGCGCAGGCCCATGTGTGCCGCACCGTGGCCCGCCGGGCCGAGCGGGCCATCGTCGCGCTGGGCGCGGTGGAGGTGGTCAACGACGCGCCGCGGCGCTACCTCAACCGGCTCTCGGACCTGCTCTTCGTGCTGGCCCGCGTGCTGAACCGCGTGGATGGCGGCGATGACGTCTACTGGAAGAGCGAGCGCATGGCGCGCGCGGCGCAGGACGCATCGACCTCCGGCGACTGACCCCACCGCATGCGCCTGCGCCACATCGAGGTCTTCAATGCCGTGATGCTCACCGGCAGCGTGAGCGCGGCGGCGCGGCTCATCAACGTCACGCAGCCGGCGGTCAGCCGCACGCTGCAGCATGCCGAGCTGCAGCTGGGCTTCGCGCTTTTCCGGCGTGCCAAGGGGCGGCTCATTCCCACGGCCGAGGCGCAGGCGCTCTATCCACGCATCGAGCGGCTGTTCGCGCAGCTCGACGAGGTGCAGCGCCTGGCCAGCCAGCTGCGCCATGGCGGCGAAGTGGCGGGCGAGCTGCGCATCCTGGCGGTGATGGCGCTGACCCACGAGGTGCTGCCGCGCGCGCTGGTCGCCTTCCGTGCCAAGCATCCGGCGGTCGCGATCCGCGTGGAGGCCCTGCACACGCCGCAGATCGTCTCGGCCCTGCTGCTGCGCGAGGCGGACATCGGCTTCGCCTTCAGTGCGCTGCCGCATGCGGGCCTGGTGAACGAGCCGGTGGCCGACAGCCGCATGGTCTGCGTGGCGCCGCGCGGCCTGCTGCCGGCGGCGTTGGTGAAGGCGGGGCGCCTGTCGCTGCCCGACCTGGCCGACGTGCCGGTGATCGCGCTGGATGGCCGCGATCCGCTCGGCCTGGGCGTGGCCCAGGCCTGCCGCGAGGCCGGCGTCGGCCTGCAGGCGGTGGTCACGGTGCAGACCTACCACGCGGCACTGGCCATGGCCCACCACGGCCTGGGCGCGGCCCTGGTGGATGGCTGCACGGCGCTGTCGGCCGACCCGGCCAAGGTCGACCGCCTGGCGCTGGTGCCGGCCTTGCCGGTGCCGGTGCGCGTGCTGCGGGCCGAGCAGGCGGGCGAGTCGGTGCCCATGCGCACGCTGCTCGCGTGTGTAAGACAAGTCCTGACGGCGTCCACCCCGGAATTGGGATAAAAAGCGAACGGTCGTTCGCATCGTCGGCTCTGCCCTGGAGCCGGCCCGTGGGCGGCACGCATTCCTCATCCAAAGGACTCTTCCATGCAGAGACAACAACGACTCCTCCAGACTCTGACCCTCGCCGCCCTGGGTGGCCTGGCCGCCACCCCGGCGCTGGCCCAGCAGGCGGGCGACTGGGTCATGGGCGCCGGCTGGCTCCATTTCTCCCCGCGCGACTCCAGCAAGCCGCTGACGGTGACCTCGCCCATTCCCAGCGTGGTGCCAGGCTCCGGCGCCGGTGTCAGCAGTGCCGACACCCTGGGGCTGAGCGCCGTCTACTTCATCGACCCGAACTGGGCGGTGGAAGGCGTGCTCGGCGTGCCGCCCAAGTTCAAGCTCAATGGCGAAGGCACGCTGGCGCGGGTCGGCCAGCTGGGCGAGGCGCGGCAGTGGAGTCCCACGATCCTGGGCAAGTACTACTTCGGCAACGGCAACGACGCCTTCCGGCCCTTTGTCGGCGCAGGCGGCACCTATGTCTGGTACAGCGACGTGAGCCTCACGCCGGGCCTGCAGGGCGCCGTCGGCGGCCTGGCCGGTCGCCCACCGCTCAGCACCGTCACCTCGGCCAAGCTCGACAGCTCCTTCGCCCCGGTGTTCAACGTGGGCGCGGCCTGGCAGTTCGACCGCCACTGGGGCATCTCGCTGTCGGTATCGTACATCCCGCTGAAGACCAAGGCGACGCTGACCACGACGACTGCGACCGGCCTGCCGCTGCTCACCAGCGAGGCGCGGCTCAAGCTCAACCCCGTGGTGACCTACCTGTCGGCCACCTACCGCTTCTGACGCGGCCCAGGGGCGTGCGCAGGCCACCGTCGTGCCCGCGGACGGGCATGCCGGCGCCGCTCCCGTGGTTTCTTCAGGCCGATACCAGGGCGGTGTCCGCCGCCAACAGGTGTGCCACCTGGCGCGCCGTGCCGAAGGCCAGCGTGAAGCCCAGCGCGCCATGGCCGACGTTGAAGAGCACGTTGGCCGGCGCACGCCCGGCGCGGCCCACCACCGGCAGTCCGCTTGGCGTGGCCGGCCGTAGGCCCGCCCAGGGCTGCGGGTCGGCGCCCTGCACCGCAGCCTGCGGAAACACCGCCTGCGTGGCCGCTTGCAGCGTGGCGATGCGCGCGGGCGGGATGCGCAGGTCCTCCCCCACCAGCTCCGCCATGCCGGCCACGCGCAGGCGCTGGCCGATGCGCGCGAACACCGTCTTGCGTGCCGTGTCCGTCACGCTCACCACCGGCGCCGCGCCCGGCGTGTCGTGCACCGGCAGCGTGATGCTGTAGCCCTTGAGGGGGTATACCGGCAGGTAGGCGCCCAGCATGCGGCCGAAGCGCGCCGCGGTGGCGCCGACGGCGACCACGAAGGCATCGGCGGCGATGGCGCCTTGCTCGCGCGTGCGCACCGCCCTCGCACGGCCACGCGAGGCTTCGAAGCCCTGCACCTCGGCCGTGATGAACTGCACGCCGCGCGCCTGCAGGGCCGCAGCGAGCGCCTGGCACACCTTCAGGCAATCGGCCACGCACTCGCTTGCGGTGTAGACGGCACCGGCGAAACGGCCGCGATAGCCGGCGAGGGCGGGCTCCAGCGCGACGGCCTCGTCCGGCGTCACCACGCGCTGCGCCGCGCCACCCAGCGATTGCTGCAGCGCCACCTGCCGGCGTGCCGCCTCCACGCCCGCGGCACTGCCGTAGAGCACCAGCTTGCCGGCCTCGGCAAAGTCGCAGTCGGGCTGAAGCTGCGCGCGCATGGCCTCGAAGCCCTCGCGGCTCGCAGCGGCCAGCTGCAGCAGGGCCTGCGTCGTGCGTGCCGCGCTGCGGTCGTTGCAGGCCGCCATGAAGCCCAGTCCCCAGCGCCACTGCTGCGGGTCCAGCTGGGGGCGCAGCTTCAGCGGCGAATCGGCCGAGAACATCAGGTGCGGCAACTGGCCCCAGATGGAGGCATCGGCCAGCGGCGCCACATAGGAGTAGCTCAGCTGCGCGCCATTGCCGCTGCTGGTGCCGCTGCCGGGCGCCGCGCGGTCCACCACCGTCACGGTGTGGCCCTGGGCCTGGACTTCCCACGCGGTGGCCAGGCCGACGATGCCGGCGCCGAGGATGCAGATGTGCATGGTGGTGTGCGGACGGAGGAGAGGGGACAACGCGGAAGAGGGCGGCGGGCTGGCCCGTCAGGGTGAACCCGCACTCTACGGAGCGTGCCTGCGCACCGCCAATGCCAAAGCCATCCAGGGCCATGCCGCGAGCTCATGGGGGGCGGCGCGCATCCATAAGCTTTGGGCATGGCCAGCCGCGAAAAAACCATGAGCGGCGGCCCGGTCCTGCGGCCACACTGGCCGGCGCCTTGCTTGGGTTCCTGACGAGTCCGTCTTCTTCCGTCGTGCTCGCTTCCTTCACACGCATCTTCGACAGAAAGGTTTCCATGAAGCTTTCCCCCCTCATGATCGCCGCCCTGCTGGGCATCGCCGGCCTGCAGGCCGCCCAGGCCCAGGGCCAGGACACGCTGGCCAAGATCGACAAGGACAACAAGATCACCCTGGCCTACCGCGAGTCCTCGGTGCCCTTCAGCTACCTGGAAGCGCCCGGCAAGCCCATCGGCTTCGCGGTGGAACTGAGCAATGCCGTGGTGGCCGAGGTCAAGAAGCAGCTCAACAAGCCCAACCTGGAAGTGGCGCTGATGCCCGTCACCTCGCAGAACCGCATCCCGCTGCTGACCAACGGCACCATCGACCTGGAGTGCGGCTCCACCACCAACAACACCGCCCGCGGCAAGGACGTGGCCTTCGCCATCAACCACTTCTACACCGGCACCCGCGCGCTGGTGAAGAAGAGTTCCAACATCAAGGACTGGGCCGACCTCAAGGGCAAGAAGGTGGCCATCACCACCGGCACCACCAACATGCTGGTCGTGCGCAAGTACAACGAGGAGAAGAAGCTGGACCTGGACATCATTGGCACCAAGGACCATGCCGATGCGCTGCTGCTGGTCGAGAGCGACCGCGCCGCGGCCTTCCCGATGGACGACATCCTGCTCTTCGGCCTCAAGGCCAACGCCAAGGACCCGGCCAGCCTGGAGGTGGTGGGCGAGGCGCTGCAGGTGGAGCCCTATGCCTGCATGCTGCGCAAGGACGATCCGAAGTTCAAGGCGCTGGTGGACGGCGTCTTCACCGGCCTCATGAAGTCGGGCGAGTTCGAGAAGATGTACGCCAAGTGGTTCATGGGCCCGATCCCGCCGAAGAACCAGGCCATCGGGCTGCCGATGAGCAAGGAGCTGAAGGACAACCTCAAGGCGCTGAGCGACAAGCCAGCGACATGAGCTCGCCCCCCAGGCTGCGCGGCACTGCGTGCCGCTTCGCCGACCCCCCTGCCGGGGGGCGCTCCCAGCGGCCCGGCAGAGCCGGTTCCGCGGGAGCCGCCGGTATGGCCTGCTCCGCGGCCTCCTGTGCAGTCGTGGGGTCGAGGTTGCCGGCGAGCGGATGATCCTGCGTTCGCTACCTGCCAATTGAAAGAGCCTCCCGCGGGAGGCTCTTTTGCATGGGTTCGGCGGGTGAGTCGGGCTCAGCGCTTCTTGTGCGCGTCCATGCCCTGGGCCAGCAGCTGGCGGGCCTGTTCCACGTTTTCGTTGACGCGCTGGCGCACGATCTCGAAAGCCTCGGCCTGGGACTTGGCGGTCAGGTCGGCCAGTTCGCGGATGTCTTCCAGCGCCTGCTGGAAGCCGGCGCGGCCCATGCTGTCGATCTTGCCGAGCTGGGCCTTCATGTCCTGGCCGGGCATCGCCTGCAGCGTGTCGCGCCACTGCTCGATGGACTGCTTGAGCATCTCGGTCTGGCGCTGCACCACGGTCTGCAGGCCCTCGCGCGCCATCGCGCTGGCCTTGACCATCGCCTCCATGTCCTTGCGGCCGTTCTCCAGCAGCAGGGCGGCCGTGCCGGTCACGTCCATGCCCTGCATGCGCTGGGCCATCTCCTGCAGCGACTTGGAGGCCGCCTCCTGCATGCCGGCCAGCGCGGCCATGGGATCGGGCAGCGGGCCGGCGCCGCCGGCGGATGTGGACGAGGAGGTCTTGCGGGTGGCCATCGGGCGTCTCTCCATTCGGTGAATACGGTGGAGCGGCCACGATAACCGCAGCCGCCGCGGGCGCAAAGCCCGGGCGTCAGCGGGCGGCGGGCGTGGAGCCGGCGGTCGGCAGGTCCGGCAGCTCGATCTTGACCTCGAGCACTTCCAGCGCGTCCTGCTTCTCCAGGTGCACCTTGATGTCCTCGGCCTTGATCGACACGTACTTGGAGATCACCTCCAGCAGTTCGCGCTGCAACTGCGGCAGGTAGTCGGGCCGGCGCGCGTTGATGCCGCGCTCGTGGGCCAGGATGATCTGCAGCCGTTCCTTGGCGACGGCCGCGGACTTCTTCTTCTCGCCCAGCAGGAAGGAGAGGAAGGACATGCGCCTTACCTCCCGAAGATTCGCTTGAAGAAGCCGGGCTTGGCCGCTTCGGTGAAACGCATGGGACGGTCTTCGCCGAGGAAGCGCGCCACCACGTCCAGGTAGGCCTGGGCCACGTCGCTCTCCTTGTCATGCACCGCCGGGATGCCCTGGTTGGAGGCCTGCAGCACCGACTCCGACTCCGGGATCACGCCGATCAGCGGAATGCGCAGGATGTCCTGGATGTCCTCCAGCGACAGCATCTGGCCGTCGGCCACGCGCGTGGGGTTGTAGCGGGTGATGAGCAGGTGCTCCTTGATCGGGTCCGCCCCGTCCTTGGCGCGCTTGGTCTTGGAGCTGAGCATGCCCAGGATGCGGTCGGAGTCGCGCACCGAGGACACCTCGGGGTTGGTCACCACCAGCGCCTCGTCGGCGAAGTGCATGGCCATCAGCGCGCCGGTCTCGATGCCGGCGGGCGAGTCGCAGACGATGTAGTCGAAGTCCATCGTCTTGAGCTCTTCGAGCACGCGGCCCACGCCTTCCTGCGTCAGCGCTTCCTTGTCGCGCGTCTGCGAGGCGGCCAGCACGAACAGGTTGTCGCACAGCTTGTCCTTGATCAGGGCCTGCGTCAGGTTGGCCTCGCCCTGGATCACGTTGACGAAGTCGTACACCACGCGGCGCTCGCAACCCATGATCAGGTCCAGGTTGCGCAGGCCCACGTCGAAGTCGATCACGGCCGTCTTCTTGCCCGCGAGGGCCAGGCCCGATGCGAAGCTCGCGCTGGAGGTCGTCTTGCCGACGCCGCCCTTGCCCGAGGTCACCACCACGATCTTGGTCATTTGCCTGAATCCTTTTTTGACTGGTTCGCGCCGCTTGTTGCGCTGGGGAATGGGGGGTTTTTTGCGGGGAGCCATCAACCGGTGATGGCTTCCAGCAGAAGCTTGTCGTCCTGCAGGCGGATCTGCGCGGGCTTGCCGGCCACGTCCGCGGGCAGTGCCACCTCCGAGGTGCGGTACACGCCGGCCACGGCCACCAGCTGCGCGTCGAGGCAGGTGGTGAAGATGCGCGCACCCGTGTCGCCGCGCGCCCCGGCGATGGCCTTGCCGCGCAGCGGCGCGTACACATGCACGTTGCCGTCGGCGATGACCTCGGCGCCGAAGCTCACGAGGCCGGTGACGATCACGTCGCCGCCGCGGGCATACACCTGCTGGCCCGAGCGCAGCGGCCGGTCGATCAGCAGCGTGCCGCCCTGCGGCACCGGCACCTCGCGCACGATCTGCGGCGCGGGGCTGGGCGGCTCGGGCGGCCGGGCGGGGGCCGGGCTGGGCAAGGCAGCGATGGCCAGGCCCGCGGCGCGCGCGGCCTGGGCATGGCGCGCATCGGCGCCGCGCACGGCCACCGGCTGGGTCTGGTGCCGCGCGAGGATGGTGCGCAGCTTCCTGAAGTCGATGCTGCGGGCGGCCTCGTCCTCGGGCAGCTGGGAGAGGTCGATCACCACCGGCTCCTGCTCGAAGAAATCGGGCGAGTCGGCCAGCTGCGCGTCGAGCGCAGCCGTCAGCACGGACAGGTCGGCGGTCTTGAGGATCACCGCCACCAGGGGCAGCGTGGCACTCTTGAATTCGAAAACCGCGCGTGCGCGTGCGGCGGAAGCATCGGCCATCGAGGGACGGTGGGGAGAAATGGAGGATGAATGAAAAAAAGTTTCGCCAGAACGGCGAAACCTTCGAAGTCTAACGGCGCAGCACCGCCTGGCGGCGCTGCGCAGGGGGCCTCAATGTGACCGGGCGTTTGCGCCGCGGCCCAGCATGGCCCACAGCAGCAGGGCCCCGAAGGTGGCGGTGCCGATGCCGCCCAGCGCGAACTGGCCGAAGCGCAGCGTGAAGTCGCCCGTGCCCAGGATCAGCGTGATCGCGGCGACGATCAGGTTGCGGTTGTCCGAGAAGTCCACCCGGTTGTCGACCCAGATCTTGGCGCCGGCCACAGCGATCAGGCCGAACACCACGATCGACACGCCGCCCATCACCGGCAGCGGAATGGCCTGGATCAGCGCGCCGAACTTGGGACTGAAGCCGAGCACCAGCGCGATGACGGCCGCCACCACGAACACGGCGGTGGAGTAGATGCGCGTGGCGGCCATGACGCCGATGTTCTCGGCATAGGTGGTGACACCCGTGCCGCCGGCCGAACCGCTCACCATGGTGGCCAGGCCGTCGCCCATGAAGGCGCGGCCGATCAGCGGGTCGAGGTTGCGGCCGGTCATGGCCGTGACGGCCTTGAGGTGGCCAAGGTTCTCGGCCACCAGGATGATGGCCACCGGCGCGATCAGCAGCATGGCGCCGGTGTCGAAGCGCGGGCCGGTGAAGGCCGGCATGCCGACCCAGGCCGCGGCGGCCACGCCCGACAGGTCCAGCGGCTTGCCCATGCCCAGGCCATTCGCCAGCACGGCATAGACCACGCTGGCCAGCAGCAGGCCGGCCAGGATCAGCAGGCGCTGCAGCATGCCGCGCGCGAACACGGCCACCAGGCCCACGCACAGGAAGGTCATGGCCTGCATCCAGCTGTCGAAGTTGCCGGCCGCCATGTTCTTGATCGGCACGCTCGCCAGATTGAGGCCGATCACCGCCACCACCGCGCCGGTGACCACCGGCGGCATGAAGCGCTCGATCCAGCCGGTGCCGATGGCCTGCACCAAGAGGCCGATGCCGAAGTACACCAGCCCGCAGACGATGATGCCGCCCAGCGCCACCGGCAGGTTGGCGTTGGGCCCCTGGCCGCCATAGCCGGTCGCGGCGATCACTACGCCGATGAAGGCGAAGCTCGAGCCCAGGTAGCTGGGCACACGGCCGCCCGTGAGCAGGTAGAACAGCAGCGTGCCCAGACCGCTCATCAGGATGGCCACGTTGGGGTTAAAGCCCATCAGGATGGGCGCCAGCACCGTGGCGCCGAACATGGCGATGACGTGCTGCACGCCCATGGCGCCGGTCTGCGGCCAGGACAGGCGCTCATCGGGCGCGACGACGGTGTTGCCGGTCATGGCGACTTCGCGCCACTGGAAAAGGCTCATGGGTTTCTCCTCGGAGGTGTTGTGGTCGATGACGGAGCACGGCGGCGCCTCGCTGCGCCGCGGCAGGGCAAAGGCGGGCCGGGCGGGGCGACTCAGCGCGGCTGCAGCACGGCCATGGTCAGGCGCGAGACGCAGGTCAGCTCGCCGTCGTCGTTGCGCAGCTCGATCTGCCAGACCTGCGTGCTGCGGCCGCGGTGCACCGGCCGTGCGGTGCCGGTGACCCAGCCCTTGGAGGCGGCGCGCAGGTGGTTGGCGTTGATGTCCAGGCCCACGGTACGCTCGTTCTCGGGCACCGAATAGTGGGCGCCGCAGGAACCCAGCGTCTCGGCCAGCACCACCGACACGCCGCCATGCAGGATGCCGTAGGGCTGGATGGTGCGGGCGTCCACCGGCACGCGGCCGACGATGTAGTCGTCGCCGATCTCCAAGAACTCCAGGCCGATGTGGCCGCCCACGGTGCCCACATGGCTGCGGGTGAGTTCCTCGATCGAGATGGGTTTCTGCCATATGCACATGGGTGTCTCCGTCGGCTGTCGGGTTGGATGAAAGAGCCGCGGAACTATAGCCAGCGCACCGGGGCGGTGCAGTCGCCTGCGGGCGGTGGCCATTTGCCCGTCATCGCGCCCGCAGACGCGACGCTGTTCCTACCCGATTCGCGGTCTGGTCCCACAGTCCGCGCGCCCGGGCGCGCTAGGCTGGCCCGCCAGCCCGCACCGCGGGTTTTCTACACCCCATGGAACGAGGAGCCCCCATGAGCCAGGACGACAAGAACGCCCCGCCCGACGCCTTCCGCTTTCCCACTGCCGACAATCCGCAGGCGGCCGAGAAGGTGGCCCCGCCCGAGAAGCGCGAGCCCGACGAGGCCACGCTCGACGAGGGCATCGAACAGTCCTTTCCCGCCAGCGACCCGGTGTCGGTGACGGTCAGCCCGCCGCCGCGCAAGCGCGACGAAGGCGCACGTCGGCCGGTGAAGGGCCTGGTCATTTCCAAGTCCTTCGCCCTGATCGCCTCGGCCGCCATCGCCGGCCTGGCCATCGCGGCCATCAGCCGGCCCGTGGTGCGGCGCCGGCTGCACTGGCGCTGAGCCTTTCTTACTTGGCGGGCGCGGGCGGAATGTTCAGCCCGCGCGCGACCGCCGGACGCGCGACGAAGGCGTCCAGCACGCGCTGCACCTGCGCGAAGTCGCCGAAGCCCACCAGTTCGCGCGCCTCGTAGAAGCCGACCAGGTTGCGCACCCACGGGAAGATCGCGATGTCTGCGATCGAATAGTCGCTGCCCAGTACCCAGTCCTTGCCCACCAGGTGTTTGTCCAGCACGCCCAGCAGTCGCTTGGACTCGGCGACGTAGCGGTCGCGCGGACGCTTGTCCTCGTAGTCCTTGCCGGCGAACTTGTGGAAGAAGCCCAGCTGGCCGAACATCGGCCCGATGCCGCCCATCTGGAACATCAGCCACTGCAGCGCGTGATAGCGGCCGGCGGCGTCCTTGGGGATGAACTGGCCGGTCTTGTCGGCCAGGTAGACCAGGATGGCGCCCGACTCGAACAGCGCCAGGGGCTGGCCGTCGGGTCCGTTGGGGTCGAGGATCGCCGGGATCTTGTTGTTCGGGTTGAGCGACAGGAACTCGGGCGAGGTCTGGTCGTTGGCGCCGAAGTCCACGCGGTGCACCTCGTAGGGCAGGCCACATTCCTCCAGCATGATCGACGCCTTCACGCCATTGGGCGTGGGCAGCGAATAGAGCTGCAGCCGGTCCGGATGCGTGGCAGGCCACTTGCGCGTGATGGGGAAGGCGGAAAGGTCGTTGGACATGGGGAGTCGAAGTCTTGGGGAGCGAGCGCGCCAGCATGCCAGAAGGCCGGTCGCGGTGCCGGCATGGCTGCCAAAGCGCCCACGCGGCGACCTCCTGCCCGGCCAGCGCTGCAGGCGCTCAGGCCGCGGGCTGGAATCCGGGCAGGCGGTGCATGCGCCGCCGCAGCGCATCGATGAAGGCCGTGACGCGCGCGGGCCGATAGACGCCCGGTGGCATGGCCACATGGATGCTCACCGGCTCCAGCCACCACCGCGGCAGCACGCGCCGGACGCGGCCTGCGTCGATATCCGCCTGGCACATCCAGGGCGCTGCGGCGCCGATACCGTCGCCGTTCAGGATGGCGCGGTAGCTGGACAGCAGGCTGTCGGTGCGCAGCGGTGTATCGATGGGCACCATCTGCGCCCGGCCGCTCCTGTCCAGCAGCCGCAGCGTGCCCATCACATGCGGCACCAGGCCCACGCAGGGCAGGGTGGGCAGGCGTGCCAGCGTGACGGGACCGGTTCGTGCCAGCAGGGCCGGACTGGCCACCAGCACACGCTCCATCGAACCCAGCGTACGACTGACCAGCCCGGGGTCGCGCACCTCGCCCACGCACACCCAGCATTCGGCACCTGACGCGGCGAGGTCCACCACGCGGTCGGTCAGCGTCAGCTCGACCCGCAGTTGCGGCCAGGCGGCGCGCAGGTCGGTCACGGCATCGGTGAGAAAGCCCGTGCCGTAGCCCGATGGCCCGATCACGCGCAGTGTGCCCTCCGGCCGGCTGCGGGCGCCGGAGATGCGCTCGGCCAGTCCAGCCCACCGGTCGGCCAGCGCGCGCGCCTCGGCCACCAGCTGCCGCCCTTCGTCGGTGAGCGAAAAGCTGGCCGTGGTGCGCAGGGCGAGCTTGCAGCCCAGCATGCGCTCCAGCTCCAGCAGGCGGCGGCTGGCGGTGGGCTGCGTGATGCCGAGCGTCCGGGCGGCCTTGCTGAGCGAGCCGGCTTCGGCCACACGCACGAAGGTGTCGAGCAGGTCGAGGCGGTCATGGATCGGCTTCATGCGGCGAGCGTATAGGACTTCATCGTTCCATGCGGCTAGTGCAATTGCCGGGCCCGCCTTATCGTGCGGCCGCATGAACCGCGTCGCCTCCGACATCGACCCGCTGCCTGCCAGCGCTGCCCCGCAACCTGCCCGCCTGATCGGCGACACGCCGCGCGGCGGCTCCGTGCTCAGCTTCTACAGTCCCCGGGGCGCGGCGCGGCCTCCGCGCGTGGGTCGGGGCGAGGGCGTCTGGCTCTGGGATGCGGATGGGCGCCGCTACCTCGACGCCACCGCCGGTGCCGTGGTCGCCAACATCGGCCATGGCAACCGGCATGTGATCGCGGCCATGCAGGCGCAGGCCGAGCGCGTGAGCTTCGCCTATCCGCGCTTCTTCGAAAGCGAGCACAACATCGCGCTGGCGGATCGGCTCTGTGCGCTGGCCGGGGAGGGCTTCGACCGGGCCTTCTTCGTCTCGGGTGGGTCGGAGGCCAACGAATCGGCCCTCAAGCTCGCGCGGCAGTACGCGGTGGTCACAGGCCAGGCGGGGCGCTGGAAGGTGATCTCGCGCGACCCCAGCTACCACGGCTCCACGCTGGGCGCACTGGCCGTGACCGGGGACGCGCACACCCAGGCCATCTATGGCCCCATGGTCAAACCCATGCCGAAGGTGCCGGCGCCGCTGAGCTACCGCCTGCCGGAAGGCCACACGGCCGAGAGCTACGCCATGGCCTGCGCCGACGCGCTGGAGCGCACCATCGAGCAGGAAGGTCCCGAGACCGTGCTGGCCTTCATCCTGGAGCCCATCGGAGGGCTTTCCACCGGCGCCGTGGTCTCGCCGGCCGCCTACTTCCAGCGGGTGCGGCAGATCTGCGAACGCCACGGTGTGCTGCTGATCTACGACGAGATCATGAGCGGCGCCGGCCGCACCGGCGAATTCCTCGCCGCGCACCACTGGCCGGGCGCCCGGCCCGACCTGGTGACGCTGGCCAAGGGCCTGGCGGCCGGCTACACGCCGCTGGGTTGCCTGCTGGCACCGGCGCGCATCGTGGACGCGGTGGCAGGCGCGGGCGGGTTCGTGCACGGCCATACCTACTTCACCAATCCGATGTCCTGCGCCATCGCCAACGCGGTGATGGACGAGGTCGAGCGTCTGGACCTGGTGGCGCGGGCCCGGGAGCGCGGTGTCGGTCTGCGCCGCCGCCTGGAGGCCGTCGCTGCGCGCTCGCCGCTCGTGGGTGATGTGCGCGGCCTGGGCCTGTTCAGCGCCATCGAGCTGGTGGCAGACAAGGCCACGCGGCGTTCACTGCCGGCCGACTTCAACGCACCGGCACGGCTCACCGAACACGGTCTGCGCCACGGCATCGCGCTCTACAACCGCCGCGCCAACCTGGGGGCCTTCGGCGACTTCCAGATGATCACGCCCCCGCTGACCATCAGCGAGCCCGAACTCGACGAGCTGGTCGACCGCCTGGGCCGCGCGCTGGACGATCTGGCGGACGAAGTGGTCCGGCGCGGCCTCACCTGAGCCCAGAGGGCGTTCATCGAAAAACCCACGGCCGGCCGTCCCGCGCTCCTGGCAGGGACGGCGCCCCTGCAGGCCCGGCTGTCGGCACCGCCGGCCGGCCGATCCCGCCTTTTCCTCCACGACCCGCGAAAGACACCATGACACTGCCTGCCTTCCTCCGCCTCGGCCTGGCCTGCGCCGGCCTGGCCTTCGCCTGCGCCGCACCGGCGCAGGTGCCCACGGGCAAGGGCCCGCTGCGCCTTGTCGTCGGCTATCCGGCCGGCGGCTCGGCCGATGTGCAGGCACGCACGCTGGCCGACAAGCTGGCGGCCGACCTCGGCGTGACCGTGGTGGTCGAGAACCGCACGGGCGCCGGCGGCCAGATCGCCGCCGACTATGTGCGCGGTACCGCACCCGATGGCCTGACGGTGCTGCTGGCCAACATGCACATGATGGTGATGCTGCCGCTGACCTCGCGCTCGGTGCGCTACGACCCCGTCAAGGACTTCGCCGCCGTCGGTCGCATCGCCACCTTCTACGAAGGCCTGGCCGTGCCCGCGGCCCTGCCGGCCAAGGACGTGCGCGAATGGCTGGCCCTGGCACGCACCGACGCCTCGCGCGGCAGCTACGGCGTGCCGGCGCCGGGCAGCGTCTCGCAGTTCATCGGCTTCCGCCTGGGCAGCGAGGCCGGCGTCAAGCTCACCGCCGTGCCCTACCGCGGCGCCGCGCCGCTGGTGCAGGACCTGCTGGGCAACCAGGTGGCGGCCGGCATCACGCCCATCGCCGATCTGGTGCAGTACCAGCAGGCCGGCAAGATCAGGATCCTGGCGGTCAACGGCGCCCAGCGCGCGGCCCAGCTGCCGGACGTGCCCACGCTCAAGGAGCTGGGCCAGCCGCATTTCGACAACCTCGAATGGACCGGCCTGTTCGTGCCGGCCGCCACCCCCGCCGCCACGGTCGCTCAGCTGCATGCCGCCCTCGGCAAGGCCCTGGCGCAGCCGGACGTGAAGGAGCGGCTGGCCAAGCTCAGCAGCGACGCCAACCCGAGCACGCCCGAGGCCCTGACGCGGCTGATCGCCGAAGACCTGCAGCGCTGGGGACCGGTCATCAAGGCCTCCGGCTTCTCCACCGAATGACGGCGGCGATCCCGCCCCACCGTGCGCTGGCGCTGCCGGGTGTCCATGGCTACACGGGCGCCAAGACCGTGCATGCCGGCGAGGCCATCGACCTGCACCTGAGCGTGGACCGGCCCTGCCGGCTGGGCATCTACCGCCTGGGCGACGATCCCGAGGACCGCGCCAGCGACCGCCTGGTGGCCGACCTGGGCAGGGTGCAGCCGCACATCCAGCCGATTCATCCCGGCTCCTATGTGCATGTGCCACGTGGGCTGCCGGCCGGCATTGCCCTGCCGGGCCTCAGCCTGGAGTGCTGGGTGATGCCCTGGCGGGTGGACGGTCCGCGCCAGGCACTGATCACGCAGTGCGATGACCCGGCACAGGGCGGCTTCGGCCTCTTCATCGCATCGGACGGTGCGCTGGGCCTGTGCCTGGCCGATGCCGGAGCGCCGTCGGCCGGCGCTGTCCCCACCCATCGCTGGACCGCCGGCCGGCTGAAGGCCCGCGTCTGGCAGCATGTGGCCGCGACCTGGGACGGCCGCACGTCGGCGCTGTGGATCGACGGCGTCTGCGTCGGCCGCCAGACCTGGACCGGCCTCCTTCGTCCCGGCGCCGCGCCGTTGCGGCTGGGCGCTTGCGGCGACGGGGGCGTGGCGCAGGCCTTTGCCGATGTCGACCTCGCCCTGCCGGCCATCCACGAATGCGCGCTGCCGGCCGAGGCGCTGGCGCAGCGCGTGACCGATCGCGGCCGGCATCTGCCCGCCCATCCCGCCCTGCGCGCCTGCTGGCCGCTGCGCGAGGGACGGGGCGAGGTGGTCGCCGATGCCAGCGGCCATCAGCGCAACGGCCGCATCGTCAACCACGGCACCTGGATGATCCGCGGCCCCGGCTTCGACGAGGCCGTGGCTGTCCGTGACGGCGACCCCTTCGCCACTGCCGGGCAGTGCCACGGCCTGCGGCTGGCGGCCGACGACCTCTACGACTGCCGATGGGCCATCACCCATCGCGTGACGCTGCCGGTGAACGCGCAGCCCGGCCTGCATGTGGCGCGGCTGGGCGTCGAGCTGGACGGGCGCGAGGCGGTGTACGACATCACCTTCCTGGTCAGGCGTCCGGCCGGTGCCGCGCCGGCGCCGCTGCTGGTGCTGTGCGCCATGAGCAGCTGGCTGGCCTATGCCGCGACGCCCTTCGCACGCAACACCGTGGACGACCCGGTCTGGCCGCGCCGATCCACCGGCCTGCCCAACAGCCATCCCGATGCGCCGGCCTACTGCAGCTACACCTTCCACCGCGCAGGCCAGCCCAGCTACTTCACCGGCCTGCGCATGCCCTGGCCCAACGCCAGCCCGGCGGCGCTCTACGACCCGGCCGGCAGCGGCTTCGCCCAATGGACGCGGCTGGAGCGCCGCCTGCATGTCTGGCTGGAGAAGGAAGGCTACGACTTCGACCTGCTGGCCGATCTGGACGTGCATCGCGACCCGGCGCTGCTGGCGCGCTACCGAACCGTGGTGGTCAATGGCCACAGCGAGTACTGGTCCACGCCCGTGGTCGACGCCTTCGACGCCCTGCTGCGGCGCGGCGGCAGCGCGCTCGTGCTGTCGGGCAACACCATGTACCTGCGCGTGAGCTTCGACGAGGACATGGCGGTGATGGAGCAGCGCAAGAACGAGGAGCGCGGCGCCGATCCGGCCCAGGCCGCGCTGCGCCCGCCCGCGGGTCCCTTCGGCGAGGAATTCCACAGCCAGGACTGGATGCGCGGCGGCCAGCTGCGCGGCGTGGGCCGTTCGGCCGCGAGCATCATCGGGCTGGAGACCGCGGGCTGGGGCTTTGCCGATGCCGGCGACTTCGGCGTGTACCACGTGACGGCCGCGCAGCATCCCTTCTTCGCAAATCCGCTGCCCGTCGGCCTGGCCGAGGGCGACACCTTCGGCCATGCGCCCGGTGGCGGCCTGCCGCGCGCCATCGGCCACGAATGGGACCTGACGGTGGCCAGCCTGCGGCGGATGACGGGCACTGCGCCTCCGGCGGGCGAGGTCCTGCCCGAGCCGCCCGCGGGCCTGCAGGTGATCGCGCAGGGCCGCCGCCGCGTGCCGGGCGCCCTGGACGCCTACCTGGACTGGTTCTCGCGACCCACCGAGGCGCTGGACGGCGGCCTGTCGGCCGAGATGATCGACTGGCAGCGGCCCCAGGGCGGGCGGGTCTTCCATGCGGGCGCGGTCGGCGCGGCCTGGGTCGTGGGGCACGACCCGGCCTTCGACCGGCTGCTGCGCAACGTGCTGCACCACTTCGACGTGCCTGCACCGCATGGCAGGCGCCCACCCGGCGGCCCGACCGGCTGATCGCACGCGCGGTGGCAGCCGGACCCTCGCGTCGGCATCGCTCGATTCAAGCGGCGATCACCTCGGCATCCGCCACCGCCGCATGCAGCCGCGCCACGGCATCGGCGCGCCGCGTGAGCACGGCGCGTTGGTTGAGGTAGCCCTTGTCGGTGATCTCGCCGTGGTCGGCATCGGGGGGCGTGCCCAGCACCAGTGCGCGGGTGGGGCAGCGGGCCGAGCCCAGCCCGGAGGCCATGCGCTGGCGCATCGCGGCCTGCAAGGCCTCGCGCAGCTTCGCCGGTTCGGCGGCGCCCTGTGGACTGGGAAAGACCAGCAGGCCCACGGCCTCGCGGTCGTGGCCGGTGAGCACCAGGTCCTGCACCCAGGGCGCGAGCTGCGACACCAGCTCGATGCGCAGCGGGCCCACCGACACCCAGGTGCCGCTGCCGAGCTTGAAGTCCTCGGCCACGCGGCCGTCGAAGACGATGCCGCGCTCGGGCCGCGCCGCATCCACCAGGTAGCCGGCATCGCCGATGCGGTAGTAGCCCTCGGCGTCGAAGGCGGCCGCCGTCTCGCGCGGCTGGTGGCGATAGCCGGGCGTCACCGTCACGCCGCGGATGCGCATCTCCAGCTTGCCGCCGTTGGGCACGAAGCGCACCTCCATGCCGGGCAGCGGATTGCCGATGCAACCCGCGCCATCGAGCGTCCAGTGGGCCGAGGTGATGGCCGGCGAGGTCTCGGTGCAGCCCCAGGAGGTGGTGAGCCACAGCGGCTGGCCCGGCCGCACGCGCTCGGCCAACGCATGCAGCCGCTGCCAGGTGGCGGGCGACAGCGCCGCCGCCGCGTAGAAGGCCAGCCGCAGCCGCGAGAGGATGTCCGCGGCCAGCGCCGCGTCGGCCTCCATCAGCGGCAGCAGCATGTCGAAGCCGCGCGGCACGTTGAACCACAGCGTGGGCCGTACCTCGCGCAGGTTGCGTGCCGTCTTCTCGACCAGGCCCGGCGCGGGTCGCCCTTCGTCGATGTAGAGCGCGCCGCCATGGGCCAGCACCATGTTGAGGTTGTGGTTGCCGCCGAAGGTGTGGCTCCAGGGCAGCCAGTCCACCAGCACCGGCGGCTCCTGCGTCAGGAAGGGCCAGGTCTGGGCCATCATCTGCTGGTTGGCGCACAGCATGCGGTGGGTGTTGATCACCGCCTTGGGATGGCCGGTGGAGCCCGAGGTCATCAGGTACTTGGCATGCGTCTCGGGGCCGATGGCCTCGAAGGCGTCGCGCACCGCGGGCGTCTCAGGTGTGGCGCACAGGGTGTCGAAGGCCAGGCCGCCGGGCCACGCACCGGCATGGGCGCTGAACACGCAGGGCACGTCGAGGTCGCAGGCGGCGATGGCGGGGCCGTAGACCTGCGCATCGGCCGCATAGATGAGCCCGGGCCCGAGCAGCCGCAGCATGCCGGCCAGGCGCGTGTGGTCTTGCGTGAGCCGCGAATAGGCGCTGGACAGCGAGCAGCTGGGCCGGCCGATGTGCATGGCCGCCAGCATCATCACCGCATGGTCGATGCTGTTGTCCGACAGGATCACCACGGGCGCACCCTCGGGCAGCCGCAGATCGAGCAGCGCCTGGGCCAGGCGGCCGACCTGCGCGCGCAGCTGCGCGTAGCTGACGCGCCGCCAGTCGGCGCCATCCGGCGTGCGCTCGGCCAGCGCCAGGGCATCGGGCGTGCGCTCGGCCCACTGTTCCAGCCACTCGCCCACGCAGCGCGCATAGGGCTGCAGGGCGATGGGCGAGCGCAGCGAGAAGCTGCCGTCGTCGAAGTCGATGCGCACGGCGCGCGGCGGTGCGACCTGTGCGGGGTCGTCCAGGAAGTCGATGGGGGGCATGGATGTCTCTCTAAAGGGCGGACGCAGTCAGGGCAGGGTGCCGTCCCCGGCCTTGGCGCGCATCAGGTCGATCAGCAGGTCGTCGCGGCTGCGGGCCAGCGCGTCCTCGCGGCGCTCGCCGCGGGCCTCGGCCACGCCCTGCACCACGCGTGCCTTCAGCGCGGGCGTCATGGCGGGCTGGCCCAGGTCGCGCCACCAGCTCTCGATGGGCCCGCCCAGGTGTTCCAGCAGATGCGCCATGCCGCCTTCGCCGCCCGACAGGTGCAGGTTCATGAAGGGGCCCATCACCGCCCAGCGCAGGCCGGGGCCGTGCGCGATGGCGGTGTCGATGTCGGCCACGCTGGCCACGCCCTGGTCGACGAGGTGGAAGGCCTCGCGCCACAGCGCCGCCTGCAGCCGGTTGGCGATGTGGCCCAGCACCTCGCGCCGCACGTGGATGGGCCGCTTGCCCAGCGCCGCATAGAAGGCCATGGCCCCTTCGATGGCCTCGGGCGCCGTCGCCTCGCCGCCGCCAACCTCCACCAGCGGGATCAGGTGCGGCGGGTTGAAGGGATGGCCCAGCACCACGCGCTGGGGCGCCTCGCAGCGCACCTGCATGCCGCTGACCGGCAGGCCCGAGCTGCTGCTGGCCAGCAGCACCTGCGGTGGCGTGGCGGCGTCCATGCGGGCATAGAGCTCGGCCTTGAAGTCGGCGCGCTCGGGGCCGCTCTCCTGCACGAAGTCGCAACCTTCCAGCGCGTGCTCCAGCGAGGCGTTGAAGCGCAGCCGGGCTGGCGATGCGCCCTCGGCCAAGCCCATGCGCTGCAGCGTGGGCCAATGGCGATCGACCGCGGCGCGCAGCCGGTCCTCGGCCCCGGGCGCGGGATCGGTGGCCGACACGTCCAGCCCGCGCGCCAGGAAGAAGGCGGCCCAGCTGGCGCCGATCACGCCGGTGCCGACGATGCCGACGCGGCGGATGTCCGGGTGCCCGCTCATGACGCCTTCCAGCGCGCGCAGCGGCTTTCGGCGCGCGTGGTCCAGGCGGCCTCGCCGCGGATGGCCTCGACCACCTTGTAGTAGTCCCAGGGCTCCTTCGACTCCGCGGGCGTCTTCACCTGCATCAGGTGCATGTCGTGCACCATCAGGCCGTCGTCGCGCAGCCAGCCGCCCTGCACGAACATGTCGTCGAACTTGGTCTTCTTCAGTTGGGCCATCACCTTCTCGCCGTCGTCGCTGCCGGCCGCCTGCACGGCCTTGAAGTACTGCAGCGCGGCGGAATAGTCGCCGGCATGGAAGGAGGTGGGCATGCGCTTGTGCTTGTCGAAGAAGCGCCGCGCCCAGGCCCGCGATTCGGGGCTCTGGTTCCAGTACCAGCTGTCGGTCAGGAACATGCCCTGCGCCGTCTTCAGTCCCAGCGCATGCACGTCCTGGATGGTGATGATCATGCCGGCCAGCTTCATCTTCTGCGCCAGGCCGAACTCGGCCGCGGACTTGATGGCGTTGACCGTGTCGCCGCCCGCGTTGGCCAGGGCCAGCACGTCGGGTTTGGCGCTGGTGGCCTGCAGCATGTACGAGGAGAAGTCGCTCGCGCCCAGCGGATGCTTGACCGCGCCGGCCACCGTGCCGCCGCCGGCTTCCACCACCTTGCTCGCATCGGTCTGCAGCGCATTGCCGAAGGCATAGTCGGCCGTCACGAAGAACCAGCGCTTGCCGCCGCCCTTGACCACGGCGCTGGCCGTGCCGCGGGCCATGGCCACGGTGTCGTAGGCATACATGACGGTGAAGGGCGAGCAGTGCTCGTTGGTCAGGCTGGAGGCGCCGGAGCCGACGACGAAGTAGGGCTTCTTCTTGTCGCGCGCCACGCCGGCCATGGCGATGGCGGCGCCGGAGTTGACGCCACCGATCAGCATGTCCACCTTGTCCACGTCGAACCACTCGCGGGCCTTGGCGGCGGCGATGTCGGGCTTGTTCTGGTGGTCGGCCGTGAGCAGTTCGATCTTCTTGCCCGCGACGCTGCCGCCCATGTCGGCGATGGCCATGCGGATGGCCTCGGCGCCGGCCGGGCCGTCGTAGTCGCGGTAGACGCCGGACATGTCGCTGATGAAGCCGATGCGGACGGTGTCGTCCGAGATCTGGGCCGAGGCGCCGGTCGCGCAGGCGAGCGCGGCCGCCGCGGCCAGCAGGGCGCGGGTGAAGGTCATCGGGGTCTCCTCGTGGTGGTCGGAATCAGGCGGCTGCGTCGGCCAGCGCCGCCGGCGCGAACTCGGGCCGGGGCGTGCCAGTGCGCGGCAGGCCCATGAGCTCGCGCGCCTCGTCGGGCGTGGCCGGTTCCATGTCCAGCTCGCGGATCAGCCGCACGATGCGCTCGGTGAGCTGCACGTTGGTGGCCAGCTCGCCCTGGCGGTAGTACAGGTTGTCTTCCAGCCCCACGCGGGCGTGGCCGCCGAGCAGCAGCGCGGCCACGTTGGCCTCCAGCTGCGAAGGACCGATGCCGCTCACGCAGAACAGGCTGTTGCGCGGCAGCACGTCCACCATCTGCTGCAGGTAGCGCGGCGAGAAGGGCATCGCGTTCTGGAAGTTGCGGTGCACGTTCATCACCAGGTTGATGAAGTGCGGCGCCTCGTCATGGCCTTCCTCGATCAGCGTGGTCACGTCCTGCAGGATGTGCGTGTGCGCGAAGACTTCCCACTCCGGCTTGATGCCGCGCGCCTTCATGCCGGCGGCCAGCTCGCGCCCCTTGGACAGCGGCGTGTCCATCAGGATCTCGCGGCCGCCGAAGCTGAGGTTGAGCGTGGTGGCGTCCAGCGTGCACATCTCGGCGCCGGCGTCCATGCCCTTGATGCGCTCCTCCCAGGCGATCTCCCAGCGGTCGCCGGGCAACGGCCGGACCATGTCGCCATGCACACCGCCGCCGGTGGAGTTGTTCAGCACGATGTCGCAGCCCGCGTCGCGGATGCGCCGGTTGATGTCGCGGTAGATGGCGGGGTTGCAGGTGGCGCCGTCGTCGGGCCGCCGTGCATGGATGGCGACCACGCTGGCACCGGCGTTCCAGCAGCGCAGCACGTCGGCGGCGATCTCGTCGGGTTGCGTCGGCAGATGCGGGTTCTGCGACTTGTGGGCCATGCCGCCGGTCGGGGCGATGGTGACGATGACCTTGCGCTTGCTCATCGTGTCTCCTGATGTGTTCGTGGTAGGCGCGGCTATTATTTTTTTCGGGCCCCGCGCACTCAGTCGTTGCGATGACATTTGCCCTGGGGGTTAGTACCGTCCCGCGTCCCATCACGACACGCGCCATCGATTCCAGGAGACCACCATCCGCCACCGTCCCATGCCCGCGCGCAGAAGCCTCGACGACCTGCTGGCCCACAGCGCCTGGTACCCGGCGTTGCCCGGGGCGACGCGGTTGCATGTGCGAGAGCGGATGCGTGAGGCCGAGGTGCCTGCAGGCACCGCGCTGTGCCGCATGGGCGATGCGCCGCTGCACTGGTATGGCGCCATCGAGGGCCTGCTGAAGTGGTCGGTGGGCAGTGCCGACGGCCGCTCGGTCACGCTCGGCGGTCTGTCGGTGGGCAGCTGGTTCGGCGAAGGCACGGTGCTCCGGGGCGCGGCCCGCACGGCCGACGTGATCGCGCTGCGGGACAGTCGGGTGGCGCTGATGCCGGCCGAGGTCTTCGACTGGTTGCGCAGCCACGAGCCCGGCTTCGCCGACTACCTGCTGCGCCAGATCAACGAGCGCATGCACTGGTTCCTGGGCAACTTCGCCGCCCACCACCTGCTGGACACCGACAGCAACGTGGCGCGTGCGCTGGTGGGGCTGTTCCATCCGTGGCTGCATCCGGGCAGCGATCCGCACCTGCAGGTCACGCAGGAGGAGATCGCGCACCTGTCCGGCGTATCCCGTCAGCGCTGCAATGCGGCGCTCAAGCGGCTTGCGGCCGACGGGCTGGTGGAGCTCGAATACGGCGGCATCACGGTGGTCGATCTGGCCGGGCTGCGCGCCCGGGTGCCCGGCGCCTGAGCGCCGATGGGCGGCGCGCTAAACGCCCAGCCGCTGTGCCAGCGCGTCGGGCTGCGCCAGCAACTCGGCCGAGGCGCCGGCCAGCACGATGCGGCCCTTCTCCATCACCACCGCCTGGTCGGTGTGGTGCAGCACCTTGTGCCAGTCGCGGTCCACGATCAGCGTGGCGATGCCGCTGGCACGGATCTCGGCGATCACGCGCCAGATCTCGGCCACGATCAGCGGCGCCAGACCCTCGGTGGCCTCGTCCAGGATCATGAGGCGCGGATTGGTCATCAGCGCGCGGCCGATGGAGAGCATCTGCTGCTCGCCGCCCGACAGCTGCTGGCCGCCGTGCGACAGCCGCTCCGACAGCCGCGGGAAGGTGGCCATCACGCGCTCGAAGGTCCACGCGCGGCTGCCGTCGATGCCGGGCCGCGCGGCCATCACCAGGTTCTCGCGCACCGACAGGTTGGGGAAGATGCCGCGGCCCTCGGGCACGTAGCCGATGCCCAGGCGCGCCATCTTCTCGGGCGCCCAGCCGGTCACGTCGCGGCCGTCGGCCAGCACCTGGCCCGAGGCGGGGCGCACATAGCCCATCAGGCTGCGGATCAGCGTGGTCTTTCCCATGCCGTTGCGGCCCAGCAGGCCCACGGCGCAGGCGGCGGGCACCTGCGCATCGACGCCGCGCAGGATGTGGCTGTCGCCGTAGTAGGTGTTGAGGTCGCGGATGGAGAGCATGGAAGGCGGCTTCGCTTCAGTGTTCATCGCCCAGGTAGGCGGCGCGCACGTCGGGATTGGTGCGGATGGCCTCGGGCGTGCCGGTGGCGATGACGGCGCCGTTGACCATCACGGTGATGCGGTCGGCCACGCGGAAGACGGCGTCCATGTCGTGTTCCACCAGCAGGATGGCATGGCGCGCCTTCAGCCGCTGCAGCAGCGCGAGCATGCGGTCGGTCTCCTCGGCGCCCATGCCGGCCAGCGGCTCGTCCAGCAGCAGCACGCGGGGGCGCGTGGCCAGGCACATGGCAACCTCCAGCTGGCGCTTGGCGCCGTGGCTCAGCGTGCCGGCGATGCGGTGCGCTTCGGTGCTCAGGCCCGCGGCCTCCAGCGCCTCGTGGGCGGCGGCGTTGCTGGCCTGGCAGCGTGCCGACGATTCCCAGAAGGCCCAGGCCCGCGGCGTCGCAGCTTGCGCCGCCAGGCGACAGTTCTCCAGCACGGTGAACTCGCCGAAGATGGTGGTGCGCTGGTAGCTGCGGCCGACGCCGCCCAGCGCGCGCCGCGGCTGGGGCAGGGCGGTGATGTCGCGGCCATCGAGCGCGATGCGGCCGGCCGAGGCCTCGATCTCGCCCGAGAGCATGTTGATCAGCGTGGACTTGCCGGCGCCGTTGGTGCCGATCACCGCATGCACCTCGCCCACATGCAGGTCGAGTGTGACCTCGCTCACCGCCACCAGGCCGCCGAAGCGGCGCGTGAGGCCCTGCACGCCCAGCAGGGCCGCGGTCGATTCGACGGCGTTCATCGTGCCGCTCCCTTGCTGGCACCCATCGGCGACAGCCGCTCGCGCAGGCCGATCAGCCCCTTGGGCAGCAGCGCCACGAAGACGATGATGACGATACCCAGGCTCAGCTGCCAGTGATCGGCCAGCGGGCCCACCAGGCCGTGGGTGGACAGCACTTCCTTCAGCAGCGTGAAGGCCACCGCCCCGAGCACCGCACCGCGCAGATGGCCCAGGCCGCCCAGGATGATCATCAGCAGCACCTCGCCCGAGTTGTGCCAGGCCATCAGCTCGGGGTTGACCACGCCGTCGCGCGCCGCCACCAGAAAGCCCGCCAGCCCCGCCAGCGCGCCGGCGATGACGAAGGCCGCGAGCTTGTAGGCATAGGTGGGAAAGCCCACCGCACGCATGCGCTGCTCGCTCACGCGGATGCCCGCCAGCGCGGCACCGAAGCGCGAGCGGCGGATCAGCGCCAGCAGGCCGTAGGTGCCCGCCAGCGCGGCCAGCACGACGTAGAACAGCACCAGGCGGTTTTCCATGTCCAGCGCACCGACGGCCGGGCGGATGTAGAGGTAGATGCCGTCGCTGCCGCCGCCCACTGGCGTGTCGTGGAAGACGAAGAAGGCCATCTGCGCGAAGGCCAGCGTGACCATGATGAAGTAGACGCCGCGCGTGCGCAGGCTCAAGGCGCCCACCACCAGCGCATAGAGCGCCGCGCCGCCCATGGCCAGCACCAGCAGCACCAGCAGGTTGCCGCCCTCCTTGCCCGAAGCCAGGACGGTGATGTACGCGCCGATGCCGTAGAAGGCGGCGTGGCCCAGGCTCACCAGCCCGGTCATGCCCACCAGCAGTTCGAGGCTGAGCGCAAAGATGGCAAGGATCATCACCTTCACCACCAGGTCGGCCGCATAGCCGCCCAGCAGCGGTCCGGCGATGGCCAGGATCACGGCGGCGGCCAGCGGCAGCAGTGCGCCCTGGGGCAGGCCGCCGGCGCGGGTCGGGGTGGAGGAGGACAAGGGCGGGGTCATCGCGGAAGACGTGGTGGTGTTCATGCGCGCTTGCCCATCAGGCCCTCGGGGCGCCAGATCAGGATGATGGCCATGAGGAGGTAGATGCCGATGCCGCTCAGCTCGGCGAAGAAGACCTTGCCGAAGGTGTCGACGAAGCCGACCAGCAGCGAGGCCACGAGCGCACCGGTGATGGAGCCGATGCCGCCGATCACCACCACCACGAAGCAGATGATGAGCACGCTGGCGCCCATGTTGGGATAGACCGAGGACATGGGTGCCGCGATCATGCCGGCCAGCGCCGCCAGTGCCACACCGGCGGCGAAGACGATGCGGTAGAGCTTGCGGATGTCGATGCCCAGGCCGCGCACCATGTCGCGGTTGCTGGCGCCGGCGCGGATCATCATGCCCAGACGGGTGCGGTTGACGACGGCATACATGGCCACGGCCAGCACGATGCAGGCCACCGACGCGAAGATGCGGTACCACGGGTAGCTCATCACGTCGCCCAGCGCGAAGCTGCCCGCCAGCCAGCCCGGCAGCGGCACGCCGTGCACGTCGTTGCCCACCAGGATGGAACGCAGCTCCTCGAACACCAGGATCAGGCCATAGGTCATCAGCACCTGCTGCAGGTGGTCGCGCTGGTAGAGGTAGCTGAAGAAGGCCCATTCCAGCGCATAGCCCAGCGCCGCCGCCAGCAGCACGCCGGCCACCAGCATCAGCAGGAAGCTGTCGCCGAACAGCGGCGCCAGCGAGAAGGCCATGTACGCGCCGATCATGTAGAAGCTGCCATGCGCCAGGTTGATGACGCCCATGATCCCGAAGATCAGCGTCAGGCCCGAGGCAAGCAGGAACAGCAGCAGCCCGTACTGCACCGAGTTCAGGCATTGGACGAGGAAGGTGCCGAGTTCCACGAGTGAGGTTCCGAGATGCGAATTGAAGAGGGGCCGGCCCGGCTGAGCGTCTATTCCGTTCGGCCTGAGCCTTCATTCCGTTCGGCCTGAGCTTGTCGAAGGCCGTGCACGGCGCGGTGCCGGGCTTCGACAGGCTCAGCC
This sequence comes from Pseudacidovorax intermedius, assembly GCF_003350475.1. Taxonomy (GTDB): domain Bacteria; phylum Pseudomonadota; class Gammaproteobacteria; order Burkholderiales; family Burkholderiaceae_C; genus Xenophilus; species Xenophilus intermedius. Next base: position 838,033 of record NZ_QQAV01000001.1, on the reverse strand, counting down.
TGAACGGTTGTGGTGGCTCAGCCCAAGCCTTAGCTGCGGCTCAGCCCAAACAGTGGACGCGGCTCAGCCCGAGCGATGGGAGTGATCTCAGGCTGGCAGAAGAAGAGCGGATATTCCCGAGCAGGCCGAATCGCTTACATCCGGCATCCACGCCCAGGGTCTGCAAGGCCCTTGATCGCCACATTCACCAGCTTGTTCTCCTTGCCCTCCACCTTGCGCAGATAGATGTCCTGCACCGGGTTGTGCGACTTGCCCACGGTGAAGGCGCCGCGGGGGCTGTCGATCTTCGCCTTCTCCACGGCGGCGGCGAACTCCGCCTTCTTGCTGGCATCGCCCTTGGTCGCGGCCAACCCGACGCCCAGCATCTGCGCGGCGTCGTAGCCCTGCACGGCGTAGACGTCGGGCTGCAGCTTGAAGGTCTTGGCGTAGGCGGTGCGGAAGGCGTTGTCCTTGGGCGTGTTCAGGCCGTCGGCATAGTGCAGCGTGGTCAGCATGCCGGCGGCGGCATCGCCCTGGGCGTCCAGCGTGCCGTCGGTCAGGAAGCCGGGGCCGTACAGCGGGATCGTCTTGTTCAGGCCGGCGGCCGCATAGTCCTTCACCAGCTTGACGGCGCCGCCGCCGGCCATGAAGGAATACACCGCGTCGGGCTTGGCCGCCGCGATCTCCGTCAGCAGGGCCTGGAACTCCACGTTCGGGAAGGGCAGCGTCAGCTGCTTGACCACCTTGCCGCCGCCCTTCTCGAAGCCTTCCTTGAAGCCGGCCGTGGACTCATCGCCGGCCGCGTACTTCCAGGTCAGGGTGATGGCGGTCTTCTTGCCTTCCTTGGCCGCAACCACGCCCATCGCATAGGCGGGCTGCCAGTTGCTGAAGCTGCTGCGGAAGATGTTGGGCGCGCACATCGGGCCGGTCACCGCATCGGCGCCGGCGTTGGGCACGATCAGGATCGTGCCGCTTTCCTTGGCCGCCTTGGCCATGGCCATGGCCACGCCGGAGTGCACCGTGCCGATGATCACGTCGACGTTGTCGCGCTTGATCAGCTTGTTGACGTTGTCGGTGGCCTTGGCCGGGTCGGACTCGTCGTCCACTTTGAAGTACTCGATCTCGCGGCCGCCGAGCTTGCCGCCCTGCTCGTCCACATAGAGCTTGAAGCCGTTCTCGATGGCCACGCCCAGCGCGCTGTAGGTGCCGCTGAAGGGCAGCATCAGGCCGACCTTGAGCTTGCCGGTGCCTTGGGCCGACGCAGTGACGGCCAGACCGGCCAGGGCGAAGGCGGCGAGGGTGTTGCGGGGGAAGCGGATGGGCATGCGTCTGTCTCCTGGGTAGTCGTGAAATTACTTTACAACTAAAGTAATGTGGGCGGCTTCGGTGTTTACCTGGGCGCGCGGGCGGCTGCCCCGCGCAAGGAAGGCGCGAGCATGCGGCCTGTGGCCTCGATCACCTGCTCGGGTTGATCCCTATGGGGCGAGTGGCCGCAGCACGGAATGGGCAGCAGCTGGGTGCCGGGTACGCGCGCCGCGATGCCCTCGATCTGCGCCAGCGTGCCGTACTCGTCGTCCAGGCCCTGGATGGCGAGCACCGGGCAGTGGATGCCTTCGATGTCGGCCTCGATGTTCCAGGCCCGGAAGGCCGGTGCCAGCCAGATGTCGTTCCAGCCGCGGAAGGCCGAATCCACGTCGTCGTGATAACGGGCCAGTCGCGCGCGCAGGTCCGCATGGTCGTAGGCCTGGCGGGCGAGTTCGATGTTGTGCACCGTCACGTCTTCCACGAAGAGATGGGGCGCCAGCAGCACCAGCCCGGCCACGGCCTGCGGATGGCGGGCGGCGAAGAGCAGGGCGATGGAGCCGCCGTCGCTGTGCCCGAACAGCCACACGGGCGTGTCGATGCCCAGGGCCGCGAGGAACGCCGGCAGCACCTCATGGGCCTGGCGGTGCATGAAGTCCACGTCCCAGCGCTCTTCGGCCGGCCGCGGCGTCGAGCGTCCGTAGCCGGGCCGCGAGTAGACCAGGCCGCGCACGCCCAGTGTCTGGCAAAGGCTGTCGGGGAAGTCCTTCCACATCGCCACCGAGCCCAGGCCCTCGTGCAGGAACACCACCAGGGGCGCCGCCTCGGCACCCGCCGGGACGATGAAGCGGTGCTCGATGCGCACCGCGCGGCCGCGCCAGTCGATCTCGGCGAAGTCGGTGCCGCTCACGCGTGCTGCTCCCGCTCGCGCAGCCGGAAGCGCTGGATCTTGCCCGTCGCCGTCTTGGGCAGCTCGTCGATGAACTCGATCAGCCGCGGGTACTTGTAGGGCGCGAGCCGGTCCTTCACGAAGGCCTTGAGTTCGGCATCGGTGGCGGGCTGGCCGGGCTTGAGCACCACGTAGGCCTTGGTCTTGGTGAGGCCTTCGGCATCTGCCACGCCGATGACGGCGGCCTCCAGAACGGCCGGGTGCTGCACCAGCGTGGCCTCGACCTCGAAGGGCGAGACATAGATGCCGCTGACCTTGAGCATGTCGTCGCTGCGGCCGGCATAGGTGTAGTAGCCCTCGGCATCCCGCACGTACTTGTCGCCGGACTTGGTCCAGCGGCCCAGGAAGGTGTCGCGCGTCTTCTCGCGGTTGCCCCAGTACATGAGCGCGCTGCTCGGGCCGCGGATGTAGAGGTCGCCGACTTCGCCGTCGGGCACGGGGCGGCCGTCCTCGCCGCGCAGCTCCACCTCGTAGCCCTCGACCGGGCGGCCCGTCGTGCCGTAGCGCACGTCGCCGGGCCGGTTGGAGAGGAAGACATGCAGCATCTCGGTGGAGCCGATGCCGTCGATGATGTCGCAGCCGAAGTGCGCCTTGAAGCGCTGGGCGATGTCGGCCGGCAGCGCCTCGCCGGCGGACGAGCCCATGCGCAGTGCGACCTGATCGCGGGCAGGCAGCTGCGGCGAGGCCAGCATGCCCGCATAGCCCGTGGGCGCGCCGAAGAAGACCGTAGGCCGGTGCTCGGCCTGCGTCCATCGCTTGAAGGTGGCCTCGGGCGTGGGGCGTTCGGCCATCAGCACCACGCTGGCACCCACCGACAGCGGGAAGGTCAGCGCATTGCCGAGCCCGTAGGCGAAGTAGAGCTTGGCGGCCGAGAAGCACACGTCCTGCTCGGTCAGCTGCAGCACCGCCTTGCCGTAGAGCTCGGCCGTCCACCACAGGTTGCCATGGGTGTGGACGGTGCCCTTGGGCTTGCCGGTGGAGCCGGAGGAATAGAGCCAGAAGCCCGGGTCGTCCGGCGTGGTGGGCGCGGGGGCGGGCCGCGGCTCGGTGGCGGCAATGGTGTCTTCCAGCGCCTGCATGCCGCGCGGCAGCTCGCCCGTGGGCTGGGCGACGATCACCGACTGCAGCTCGTGCGTGCCCTTTTCCATCGCGCTCTGCAGCACCGGCAGCAGCGCGCCGCCCACCAGCGCGGCCTGGGCGCGGCTGTGTTCCAGCATGTAGGCATAGTCGTCGGCGGTGAGCAGCGTGTTGACGGCCACCGGCACCACGCCGGCGTACAGGCTGCCGAGAAAGCACACGGGCCAGTCCTGCGTGTCGTGCATCAGCAGCAGCACGCGCTCCTCGCGCCGCACACCGGCGGCGGTGAGGGCCGCCGCCAGGCGGCGGGCGCGGTCTTCCAGCTCGCCATAGCTCAGCACGCCCCGGTCGTCGATGTAGGCGGCCTTGGCGGCGCGGCCGCGGTTGAGGGCGAACAGGTGTTCGGCGAAGTTGAAGCGGGCGGGCAGGCTCATCGTTGTCTCCTAGTCACTCCCTGGGGGCTCTTTTTCTTGTCAGGCGCGTGTCACGACACCAGCGCGTCCAGCACCGCAGGACTGGCCTGCACGGCCGCGCGCCGGTGGTAGAAGTCCAGCGCCCGCAGGCCGCCCAGTTCGGCGCCGCCACCGGCGCGGCCCGGGCCGCCGTGCAGCGACATGGGCATCACGTTGCCGTGGCCGGTGTGGGCCTGCGCCACCTCGGGCGTCACCGCATGCACGCGGCCGTGGCTGGCGGCCAGGGCGAGGGCGGCGCGGCCGATCTCGGCCGGCTCGCTGCCATAGACCGAGGCCACCAGCGAGCCCAGCCCGCGTTCGGCCAGGGCCAGCGCATGCGGCAGGTCGCGGTAGGGCAGCAGCGTGGCCACGGGGCCGAACACCTCCACGTCGTGCACCACGGCCGCGCTGTCGGCATCGCGGGCGCCCAGCAGCACCGGGCCGATGCAGGCGGCGATGGCCGGGTCGCAATCCACCAGCGCGGCGCGGCGGCCGTCGTGCAGCACCTCGGTCGCGGCCTCCAGTTGCTGCAGACCCTGCTGGACGGAGGCCAACTGCTCGCGGCTGACCAGCGAACCCATGCGCACCGACTCGTTGCGCGGATTGCCCACGCTCACTTTCGCCAGCCGGGCGGAGACGGCCTCGGCCACCGGCGCATAGAGCGCCTCGGGCACCAAAACGCGGCGGATGGCGGTGCACTTCTGGCCGGACTTGACCGTCATCTCGCGCACCACCTCCTTGACCAGCAGCTCGAACACCGCATCGCCCGGCGCGGCGCCGGGCAGCAGCAGGGCGCTGTTGAGGCTGTCGGCCTCGATATTGGCGCGTACCGAATGGCGAGCCACCGCCGCATGGCCGCGGATCAGCGCCGCGGTGTCGGCCGAGCCGGTGAAGGAGACGAGGTCGAAGGGCCTCAGCGCATCCATCAGCCCGGCCGAGCTGCCGCAGACCAGGGACAGCGCGCCCGGCGGCAGCACGCCGGCGTCGATCACATCGCGCACCATGCGCTGCGTGAGCCAGGCGGTGGCGGTGGCAGGCTTGACGATCACCGGCACGCCCGACAGCAGGGCCGGTGCCGCCTTCTCCCACAGCCCCCAGGCCGGGAAGTTGAAGGCATTGATGAACAGGGCCACGCCCTGCACCGGCACCTGCACGTGCTGGGACTGGAAGACCGGCTCGCGGCCCAGCCGCACTGGCTCGCCGTCCTTCAGTGCATGGGCGTCGCCCAGCGACTCGCCCCACTTGGCGTACTGGCCCAGCGTGAAGATGCCGCCGTCGATGTCCACCGCCGAGTCGTTCTTCACCGTGCCCGAATTGGCGGTGGCGATCTCGTAGTAGGCATCGCGGTTGGCCTGCAGCACCTTGACGATGGCGGCCAGCAGGCCGGCACGCTCGCGGTAGCTCAGCGCCCGCAGCGCCGCGCCGCCGGTCTGGCGTGCGAAGGCGAAGGCGGCGGGCAGGTCCAGACCGGTGGCGTCGACGCGCACGAGCTCGGTGCCGAGCACCGGGTCGACCAGCGGCGTGCCGGCGCCGGTGCCCGCCTGCCAGCGGCCGGCGACGTGGTTCTGGAGAAGTTCGGTGGTCATCGCTCAGGCGCCTTTGGTGAATTCGATGCGGCCCTCGGGCAGCATGTAGAGCACCAGCGCGCGGCCGTCGCTCACGGTGGGCCGGTGGGCGCTGCCCGGCGGGTAGACGCACCAGCCGGCGGGCCGGCCGTCGAAGGCGGCGCGGCTGTCCGCGAGCGGCATGATCAGGTCGATCTCGCCGTTCGGGTGCACATGGTGCGGACCTGCAATGTCCTGCATGTCGACCACGTCGACCGAGAAGCGATGCAGGGCGTCCTCGGCTTTGAAGACGCGGCCGTAGCGGATGCCGCCGCCCTCGCGCTCGCACAGCCAGCCCTCGGCCACGCCCTCTTCGCAGCTGGCCTTGAGCTGGGCATAGGTGGCGCTGCCGGCGCCGTGCTCGGCATTGAGCCAGGCGTCCAGCGCGGCGTCGAGCGGCCGGCCGGCGATCTGGGCCGTCAGTGCGGCCACCTGGGCATGGAAGGCTTGCTTGGACATCGTGGATCTCGCTGTCGGGGTGCTTGTCTCTCTGCGGGTTGACGCCAGTGCTTGCCGGCGCCGTTCATGTGCAGTATCTTGCTTGCGGACGAACCATAAAAGCGCACCTGATGCATGTCAAGCAACATAGTGCATGTTGGGTGTTATCCCTAGGTGCGGTGAAGACGGAAGGGCCGGCGATGAATCGGCCGACGCGAGGGCCGGTGGCGCCTCGCGACAATCGCGTTGTGAAGGACGATGCAATGAGCGAACCCGAGAGCGCGCTGCGGCCTGGTGAGGCGGAAGCGGACGCGCATCCGCCGGAGGCGGCCAACACCGCCTCCGGCGGCGAAAACCGCCATCCGCTGCTGGCGGCCGTGGGCGAGCGCGCCCGCAGCCTGCGCGCGCGGCGCGGACTGACGCGCAAGGCCGTGGCGCAGGCGGCCGACGTGTCGGAGCGCCACCTGGCCAACCTCGAATACGGCATGGGCAACGTGTCGATCCTGGTGCTGCAACAGGTGGCGGGCGCGCTGCAGTGCTCCATGGCCGAGCTGCTCGGCGACGCGACCACCAGTTCGCCCGAATGGCTGCTGATCCGCGAACTGCTCGAAAACCGCAGCGAGGCCGACCTGCGCCGCGCCCGCATCGCGCTGGGCGAGCTGTTGGGCACTGCCGGCATCGACCCGGCCCGCAAGCGCCGCTTTGCACTGGTGGGCCTGCGCGGCGCCGGCAAGTCCACGCTGGGCCAGATGCTGGCCGAGGACCTGGGCTTGCCCTTCATCGAGCTCAGCCGCGAGATCGAGAAGTTCGCAGGCTGCAGCGTGCGCGAGATTCACGACCTGTACGGCACCAACGCGTACCGCCGCTACGAGCGCCGCGCGCTGGAAGAAACGGTGCAGATCTACGGCGAGGTGGTCATCGCCACGCCGGGCGGCATCGTCTCCGACCCGGCCACCTTCAACGAGCTGCTGGCCCACTGCACCACCGTGTGGCTGCAGGCCCGGCCCGAGGAGCACATGGGCCGCGTCATCGCCCAGGGCGACATGCGCCCCATGGCCGCCAGCCGCGAGGCGATGGACGACCTCAAGCGCATCCTCGACGGACGTGCGGCCTTCTATTCCAAGGCCGACCTCACGGTCGACACCGGCGGCACCACGCTGCCGCAGGCTTTCGAGGCGCTGCGGGCGGCGGTGCAGAAGGTGATGGCCGAGCCGGTGGGCGGCTGAGCGGCCCTGCGCGGGATCGACGGTGCCACCCCGAAAGCCGCCCCGCGCCGTCGTCCGGCGCGCGCCCCGGCAGCAGCGCGCCCACGACACGGTGGCGATCATCCTCGAGGCCGCGCAGCAGATCCTTCGGGCGCACGGGCTGCCGGGCTTCAACACCAACCGCATCGCCGAGCGCGCGGGCGTCAGCGTCGGCAGCCTGTATGGCTACTTTCCCAACAAGCAGTCGATCCTGCTCGCCCTCGCGCGGCGCCTGCTGGCCGAGGACCGAGAGGCTTTCCTGGCCGCGCTGGCCGCGGCGGATGAGGCCACGGTCGATCCCATCCGCCGGCTGGTGCGGGTGCTGCTGGCGCGGCATGCGCACGACGCGCCGGTGCGCCGCGTGCTGCTGGGCGTGTACATGGGGGCGGGCCTGGCGGGCGACGATGCGCACCACATTGCGCAGCTGACCGAGGCCGTCGCTTCGCATCCCCAGGGCCCGCGAGCTGCGCGCGCGTTGGCGCCCATCCAGCTCTTCGTCATCGCCCGTGCGGTGCTGGGCGTGGCCCGCGCTCTGACGGATGCGCGCGACGGGCCGGCGCTGCCCATGCAGGCCGTGGAAGACGAGGCCGTGAAGCTGGTGAATGCCTACCTGCTCGCGGCGACGCCCTCGGATGCGGGCGGCAACGCGGCCGCCAACTCGGTGAACAGCGCGTCTTCCTCGGCCAGGATGCCAAGCTCGCCGTAGTTGCCGGCGGTCATCGTCACGACCAGACGCAGGGCCGGCACCACATAGAGCCGCTGCCCGCCGTTGCCGATGGCCTGGATCACCCGCACCGGCCTGCCGCCGATGCGGTGGGTGCGGACCCACCACTGGTAGCCGTAGCCATAGTCCGCGCTCGCCGAAACCTGGGCGTGGGTGGCGGCTTCGATCCAGGCAGCGGGCACCACCTGGCGTCCCTGCCAGCGCCCCTGGTCGAGCACCAGCAGGCCGAGCGTGAGCAGGTCCTGCGGACGCAGCCGCAGCCCGGCAAAGGCCACGGCCCGCCCGCGCAGGTCGTGCGTCCAGGTCCAGCCGCTGATGCCCAGTGGATCGAACAGCTCGTGGCCGACCAGATCCTCCAGCGTCCGGCCCGTGCTGCGCGCCATGATGTCGGCCAGCACGGCGGTGGCGCCGCCGCTGTAGACGAAGTGCGTGCCCGGCTCGGCCACGCGCACCCGGCAGAGCACGTGTTCGGCCACCGAGCCGGTCCACAGAAGGGCGGACTGGTCATCGCGCGTGGGGCGGCGCACGGGCGATGGCTCGTCCCAGTCCAGGCCCGTGGTCATGGTCAGCAGGTGGCGCACGCGCAGCGGCGTGGACGATGCGCCCTGCTGGTCGGCGCACTGTGGATAGAGCGAGGCCACCGGCGTGTCCAGGTCCGGCACCTCGCCGCGCGCCAGCAGGATGCCGTAGACCAGCGCGAGCACGCTTTTGCTGACCGAGCGCATGTCGTGCAGGTCCTGGGCGCCGAAGCCGCGGTGCGAGCGCCACAGGCTGTAGATCGTCTGGTCCTTGCCGGCGTAGTAGCGCTCGGCCAGGTGCTCGCCGTCGCGCATGACCAGCACGCTGTGGATGTTGGAGGCCGCCGGGTCCGCGCGGTCAAGGACGCGCGCCACGGCGGCGGCCTCGGCCCCGAACGGCTGGGGAGAGGTCGCCGCGTCCTGTGCCAGCGCGGCCAGGGGTACAAGCAGGCCGGCACACGCCACGATCCAGATCCAGCCGGCGCGAACGGCCGGCCGCAGCAGGGCGAAGGCGGCGTGAAGGCCGGGGAACTGGGAGCTGCGGGTCGTGTTCATTCGCGAAATTCTCAGCAGCGCATCGGCTTGCGACTACTCGCAATCCGGCGTCGTGGCGCCGTGCATGGACGTCCGAAAAACCGCACCAGTGACAACGGCTTGCGCTCGCGCGGGCCCGCGAAACCAGCGCGGTGCCGCGGCGGGCTCGGATTCGTGTGGGGGGCAGGACGTGTTGCTTGGCACCCCAGTGGGCCTCGTGCAAAGGATGAGTGCCGGCCGAACGAATGACCCGGCCCGCTGCAGGGCGGAACGCGGCCCTCCCTCTCTTCGGGATTCCCCCAGCCCGAAAACCCGTTCGCCTTCTCCGCCCTGCCTTGACGTGTCCGTCAACATGCATGATGATGCATGTCATCGACGAAGCAACATGCACATTGCTTCCGGTTGACCCACCCAGGAGACACCCCATGAGCGAGAGCGCAGCAGCAAGCAGCACCACCGCGGCCCAGGCGCCGGTGGACTACCGCACGGACCCCAGCCAGTACAAGCACTGGAAGCTCAGCACCGATGGCGCCATCGCCCGGCTGACGCTGGACATTGCCGAGGACGGCGGCCTGCGCCCCGGGTACAAGCTCAAGCTCAACAGCTACGACCTGGGCGTGGACATCGAGCTGCACGATGCCCTCAACCGCATCCGCTTCGAGCACCCCGAGGTACGCACGGTCATCGTCACCAGCGCCCGCGACCGCATCTTCTGCTCGGGCGCCAACATCTTCATGCTGGGCCTCTCCAGCCATGCCTGGAAGGTGAACTTCTGCAAGTTCACCAACGAAACGCGCAACGGCATCGAGGACTCGTCCAAGCACTCCGGCCTCAAGTTCCTGGCCGCCGTCAACGGCGCCTGCGCCGGCGGCGGCTACGAGCTGGCCCTGGCCTGCGACGAGATCATGCTGGTGGACGACCGCTCCTCCGCCGTCAGCCTGCCCGAAGTGCCGCTGCTGGGCGTGCTGCCCGGCACCGGCGGCCTCACCCGCGTGACCGACAAGCGCCATGTGCGCCACGACCTGGCCGACATCTTCTGCACCAGCGTCGAAGGCGTGCGTGGCCAGCGCGCCGTGGACTGGCGCCTGGTCGATGCCGTGGCCAAGCCGGCGCAGTTCGGCGCGGCCGTGCAGGAGCGCGCCATGAAGCTGGCCGAAGGCAGCACGCGCCCCGCCAGCGCCCGCGGCATCGCGCTGCCGCGCCTGCAGCGCGAGGAAGGCGCTGACAGCGTGCGCTATTCGCATGTCGAGGTGTCGGTGGACCGCGCCAAGCGCACCGCAACGCTGACGCTCAAGGCCCCGCAGTCCGCACTGCCGGCCGACATCGCCGCCATCGAGGCCGCTGGCGCCGGCTGGTGGCCGCTGGCCCTGGCCCGCGAGCTGGACGACGCCATCCTGCACCTGCGCACCAACGAGCCCGACATCGGCACCTGGCTGCTCAAGACCCGCGGCGAGGCCGAGGCCGTGCTGGCCGCCGACCGCCAGCTGCTGGCGCACCAGGACCACTGGCTGGCGCGCGAGACGCTGGGCGCGCTGCGCCGTACCTTCGCGCGGCTGGATGTGTCCTCGCGCACGCTGTTCGCCGTGGTGGACGAAGGCTCCTGCTTCGCCGGCCTGTTCGCCGAGCTGGCCTTCGCCGCCGACCGCACCTACATGCTGGCCCTGCCCGATGCGCCCGAGAAGGCGCCGAAGCTGGTGCTGGACGAATTCAACTTCGGCCTGCTGCCCCTGGTCAACGACCAGAGCCGCCTGCAGCGCCGCTTCTACGAAGAGGCCGGCCCGATGGAGGCCGCTCGCGCCGCCGCTGGCCGCCCGCTCGATGCCGACGAAGCGATGACGCTGGGCCTGGTCACCGCCGCGCCCGACGACATCGACTGGGAAGACGAACTGCGCATCGCGCTCGAAGAGCGCGCTGCCATGTCGCCCGATGCGTTGACCGGCCTGGAGGCCAACCTGCGCTTCGCCAGCCAGGAGAACATGCTGACCCGCATCTTCGGGCGGCTGTCGGCCTGGCAGAACTGGATCTTCCAGCGTCCCAATGCCGTCGGCGAGGCAGGCGCCTTGAAGGTCTACGGCACCGGCCAGAAGGCGGGCTTCGACATGAAAAGGGTCTAACCCCCAGGCTCCGCGGACTGAGTCCGCGCCGCCCACCCCCTTGCAGGGGGCGACGCCTGCAGCCCGGCAAAGCCGGTTCCGCGGCATCTCCCGCGAAGACAGCGTCCCCAACTTCTTCCCTTCTTTCTCCCAGTCACGAGGTCGAGACATGAGCAGCATCAACTACAGCGAGAAGATCCCCAACAACGTCAACCTGGCCGAGGACCGCACGCTGCAGCGCGCGCTCGAAGGCTGGCAGCCCAACTTCATCAACTGGTGGGACGACGTGGGCCCCGAAGGCTCCACCAACTTCGACGTCTACCTGCGCACGGCCGTGAGCGTGGACCCCAACGGCTGGGCCCAGTTCGGCCACGTGAAGATGCGCGACTACCGCTGGGGCATCTTCCTGAACCCGGGCGACGCCAGCCGCGAGATCCACTTCGGCGACCACAAGGGCGAGAAGGCCTGGCAGGACGTGCCCGGCGAGCACCGCGCCAACCTGCGCCGCATCATCGTCACGCAGGGCGACACCGAGCCGGCCTCGGTCGAACAGCAGCGCCACCTGGGCCTCACGGCGCCCAGCCAGTACGACCTGCGCAACCTCTTCCAGGTCAACGTGGAAGAAGGCCGCCACCTGTGGGCCATGGTCTACCTGCTGCACAAGCACTTCGGCCGCGATGGCCGCGAGGAGGCCGAGGCGCTGTTGGAGCGCCAGAGCGGCGACGAGAACAACCCCCGCATCCTGGGCGCGTTCAACGAGAAGACGCCGGACTGGCTGGCCTTCTTCATGTTCACCTACTTCACCGACCGCGACGGCAAGTTCCAGCTGTCGGCCCTGGCCGAGTCCGCCTTCGACCCGCTGGCGCGCACCACCAAGTTCATGCTGACCGAAGAGGCCCATCACATGTTCGTGGGCGAGTCGGGCGTCAGCCGCGTCATCCAGCGCACCTGCCAGGTGATGAACGAGCTCAAGACCGACGACCCGAAGAAGGTGCGCGAGGCCGGCGCCATCGACCTGGAGACCATCCAGCGCTACCTGAACTTCCACTACTCGGTGACCATCGACCTGTTCGGCGCCGACCAGTCCAGCAACGCCGCCACCTTCTACAGCTCGGGCCTCAAGGGCCGCTATGAAGAAGGCAAGCGCACCGACGACCACGTCCTCAAGAACCAGACCTACAAGGTGCTGGAGGTCAAGGATGGGCAGTTGCTCGAGAAGGAAGTGCCGATGCTCAATGCCCTCAACGAGGTGCTGCGCGACGACTTCATCAAGGACTCCGTGGCCGGCGTGAACCGCTGGAACAAGGTGATCGAGAAGGCGGGCATCCCCTTCCGGCTCACGGTGCCGCACAAGGCCTTCAACCGCGCCATCGGCGCCCTGGCCGGCATCCGCATGTCGCCGGATGGCCGCGTGGTGAGCGAGACCGAATGGGAAGCGAAGAAGAAGGAATGGCTGCCCACCGACGAGGACCGCGCCTTCGTGGCCTCGCTGATGGGCCGCGTGGTCGAGCCCGGCAAGTTCGCCAACTGGATCGCGCCGCCGGTCATGGGCATCAACCGCCAGCCGGTGGATTTCGAGTACGTGCGATTCGCCTGAGGCGCCTGGCGCCCTCTCTGCCTCGGACACCCCACGACCCGTTCGCGTTGAGCCTGTCGAAACGCCGCGCAAGGCTTCGACAAGCTCAGCCCGAACGGTCTGGGAATACCGACCGGAGATCGGAGCGACGGGCTGAGGCACGCATAGTCAGTCAAAGCGGGCGGTGACGCCCGTCCTCCTGCGCGAGAGGCCACGAGGTCGTGGCGACGCAGGCGGACCGAGAAGGAAAGAAAAAGCGATGGAAACGGCTGAAGCTGTGGCGGTCATCAAGCAGCACCTGATCGACCCCGAGATCTGCATCCGCTGCAACACCTGCGAGGCCACCTGCCCCATCGGGGCGATCACGCACGACGACCGCAACTACGTGGTCAAGGCCGACGTGTGCAACGGCTGCATGGCCTGCATCTCGCCCTGCCCGACGGGCTCCATCGACAACTGGCGCACCGTGCCTGCGGCCAAGGCCTATCCGATCGAGGAACAGCTGCTGTGGGACGAACTGCCTGCGGAACTCACGCCCGACCAACTGGCGGCTGAAGGCGTGCCCGCTGACGCGGCGGAAGCGGCGCCTGTGGCCGTGGCCCCGGCCGCCGAGGCGGTCGCCGAGCCCGGCACCGCGCCTTTTCATTCCGCCAGCTATGGCGCCACGCGCCCACCATGGTCGGCCGCGCATCCCTACACCAACCTGCATGCACCCAAGAGCCCCATCACCGGCACGGTGACGGGCAACTTCAACTGCACCGAGGCCGGCTTCGACAGCGAGACGCACCACATCGTGCTGGACTTCGGCGCCATGCCCTTCCCGGTGTTGGAAGGCCAGTCCATCGGCATCGTGCCGCCGGGCGCCGATGCGCTTGGCCGTGCGCACCAGCCGCGCCAGTATTCGGTGGCCAGCGCCCGCAATGGCGAGCGCCCGGGCTACAACAACCTGTCGCTCACGGTGAAGCGCGTCACGCAGGACCACCAGGGCCAGGCCGTGCGGGGCATCTGCTCCAACTACCTGTGCGACCTCAAGGTGGGCGACACGGTGCAGGTGGTCGGCCCCTTCGGCAGCAGCTTCCTGATGCCGAACCACCCGAAGTCGCACATCGTCATGATCTGCACCGGCACCGGCAGCGCGCCCATGCGGGCCATGACCGAATGGCGGCGGCGCCTGAGGAAGAGCGGCAAGTTCGAAGGCGGCAAGCTGATGCTCTTCTTCGGCGCCCGCACCCAGCAGGAACTTCCCTACTTCGGCCCGCTGACCAGCCTGCCCAAGGACTTCATCGACATCAACCTGGCCTTCTCCCGCACGCCCGGCGAGCCGAAGAAGTACGTGCAGGACCTGATGCGCGAGCGCGCCGCCGACCTGGCATTGCTGCTGCGCGACGAGGCTGCCCACTTCTACGTCTGCGGCCTCAAGAGCATGGAAGAAGGCGTGGTGCTGGCCCTGCGCGACGTGGCCCACGAGGCCGGCCTGGACTGGGAGCAGATCGCGGCGCGGCTCAAGCAGGAAGGGCGGCTGCACCTGGAGACGTACTGACGGACAAACGACCGGGGGCACGTGCACGATCAGGCCCATAGAGAACGTCGGCTCGCCAGAGTGCCGTCGAAGGGAGACACTTGCGGCTCGCCGTTTCCGGCCCACTTCGCCACGGAGCCCCTGATGAATCCTCCCGCCAGCGTCACCTTCCCCGCCTCCATCGCCCCCGATGCGCTGCCCAGCTTTTCCGCCTATGAGGCGCAGGCGCGCAAGCGCGGCTTCGACGAGGTGGCCGAGCGCATGTGGGAGCCGGATACGCAGGTCGCCAGCCACGGCCATCCCTTCGCCGTGGAAGCCTTGATGGTGCAGGGCGAACTGACGCTCACCGTCGCTGGCGAGACCCGGGTACTGCACCGCGGCGACCGCTTCGTGCTGGCGCCCGATCAGCCGCACGAGGAGCACTACGGTCCCGATGGCGCGACCTACTGGGTCGCCCGGCTGCATGCGCAGGCCATGCCGCCGCTGGAGGAAGCGCCACGCTGAGGCGGTTGCGCACCGGATGAAGTTTGCGGAGTTCCGCCCCGGTCAGGTCATCGAGGCCGGTCCACATGCCGTCACCGAGGAAGAGGTGCTCGGCTTTGCCCGCCAGTGGGACCCGCAGTGGTTCCACACCGATCCCGAGGCGGCGGCCGAGGGCGTGTTCGGCGGACTCATCGCCAGCGGCTGGCACACCTGCGCCATCGCCATGCGGCTGGTGGTGCAGGCGGCGCTGCACGACTCCGAATCCTTCGCCTCGCCGGGCATCGACCACATCCGCTGGTCCCGGCCCGTGCGTCCCGGCGACCGGCTGCGCCTGCGGGCCCAGGTGATCGAAGCGCGGCGCTCCGACACCAAGGCGCACCTGGGCATCCTGCGCTGGCGCTGGCAGCTGTTCAACCAGCACGATGCGCAGGTGCTGGACGCCATGGTCACCAGCCTGTTCCGGCTGCCCTGAGCGGGCGAGCCGCTCCAGGGACGGGAGCAGGTCGAATGCGCTGGGGCGTGAGCCCCGCGTTATCCGACCGCCGGCAGCACCTCGCCCCGGCATTCTCCGAAGCCGATGCGGGCATGGCCCTCGCGCTCGCACCAGCCGCGCAGGATGACCGTGTCGCCGTCCTCCAGGAAGGTGCGGGTCTCGCCGGTGGTCGGCAGGTCGATGGCCTGCGTGCCGCCGCGCGACAGCTCGACGATGGCGCCGGCTTCGCCCGGCGTAGGACCGGAAATGGTGCCGGTCCCCAGCAGGTCGCCCGGCTGCAGGTTGCAGCCGCCCACCGTGTGCTGCGCCACCATCTGCGCCAGGGTCCAGTACTGGTGGCGGAAGCTGGTGGCCGACAGGCGGTCGCCGGCATGTCCCGCCTTACGGTGCCGCGGGCTCTGCAGGCGTACCTCCAGTTGCACGTCCACGCCGCCCGCTTCGCGGTTGGCGGGGCTGTCCAGATAGGCCAGCGGTTGCGGCTCGTCGGCCTCGCGCCCAAAGGGCACGCGGTAGGGTGCAAGGGCCTCCATGGTCACGACCCAGGGCGAGACGCTGGTGCAGAAGTTCTTGCCCAGGAAGGGGCCCAGCGGCGCCATCTCCCAGAACTGGTGGTCGCGCGCCGACCAGTCGTTGAGCAGGCACATGCCGAAGATGTGCGACTCGGCCTGGCCGATGCCGATGGGCCGGCCCTGGGCATTGCCCGGGCCCACGTAGAAGCCCATCTCCAGCTCGTAGTCCAGCCGGCGGCAGGGGCCGTACTGCGGTGCGGCGGCACCGGGTGCCATGGCCTGGCCCATGGGGCGGTGGAAGGCCGTGCCGCTGGGCACCACGCTGGAGGCGCGGCCGTGGTAGGCGATGGGCAGCCAGCGAAAGTTGGGCGTCAGAGGATCGTCGGGCTTGAGCACCCGGCCTACGTTCACCGCGTGGTGCACCGAGGTGTAGAAGTCGGTGTAGTCGCCAATGCGGCTGGGCAGGCCCATCTCGGCCTGGGCCTGGGGCACGAGCGCGGCGCGCAGCGCGTCGGCGGCTGGGCCGGTGGCGTCCTCGCGCAGGGCGTCGAAGAGTGCGAGCCGCAACGCATGCCAGGCCTCGGGGCCCATGGCCATCAGCGCATTGAGCGTGGGCTGCGATGCGGCCTGCAAGGCCTGCGCTGCCAGGCCCGTGAAGGCGCCGCTGGCCGCCACCGCCTGCAGGTCGATCACCTGGTCGCCGATGGCCACGCCGCCGCGGAAGGCCTCCTGGCTACCCGCAAGGCGGAATACGCCGAAGGGCAGGTTCTGGATCGGAAAGTCGCCGCCTGATGCGTTGGCGCTGGCCAGCCAGCTGCGCGCAGCGGCGTCATGGGTGCGGTCGAGTGTCATCGATGCCGCTCCTCAGGCCGAGGCCATCAGGGTGTCGTCGAAGATCGCCACGGCGCGCGTCCAGCCCGCGGACGCGCCGCGGATCTTGTGCGGGAAGCAGCTGATGAAGAAGCCATCGGGCGGCAGCGCCTCCAGGTTGTGCAGCTTCTCGATGTGGCAGTAGCCGATGTCGCGGCCGGCCTTGTGGCCTTCCCAGATCAGGCCGGCGTCCTTGGTCTCGCCGTATTTCTGCGCGGTGTGGACGAAGGGCGCGTCCCAGCTCCAGCCGTCGGTGCCCGTCAGGCGCACGCCGCGCTCCAGCAGGTACATGGTGGCCTCGTAGCCCATGCCGCAGCCGCTGGAGACATAGTCGTTCTGGCCGTAGCGCTCGCCGGCGCGGGTGTTGACCACCACGATCTCCAGCGGCTTGAGCACGTGGCCGATGCGGGCCAGCTCGGCCTCCACATCGGCGGCCGTCACCACGTAGCCGTCCGCGAAGTGGCGGAAGTCCAGCTTCACGCCGGGCTGGAAGCACCACTCCAGCGGCACGGCATCGATGGTGATGGCGGGCTTCTTCTCGCCCAGCGCCTTGTCCATGGTGGAGTGGAAGTGGTAGGGCGCATCCAGGTGCGTGCCGTTGTGCGTGGACAGCTGCACCTGCTCCACCGCCCAGCCCTCGCCGTCGGGCAGGTCGGCCTTCTGCAGGCCGGGGAAGAAGGGCACGATCTGCTCGACCGTGTTCTCGTGGGTGAAGTACTGGATCTTGGGCGCGAAGGGCGGCGGGTCGCTCACCACGTCGTTCTCGAGGTAGATGGACAGGTCGACGAATTTGCGGGGCATGGCGGGTCTCCTTTGTGTGGGTCCGTGGGATGTGAGGTTCAGGGGCGTTGCCAGCGCAGGAGGCGGTGTTCCGCGAAGGCCAGCAAGCCATTGCTGACGAAGCCGATCAGCCCCAGCAGCACGATGCCGGCGAACAGCTCGCTGGCCCGGAAGGCGCGTGCCGCCAGCAGGATGGCCTGGCCCAGGCCGCCCTGCGAGGCGATCATCTCGCCCACCACGGCCACGATCAGCGCAACGGTGAGGGCCAGGCGCATGCCGGCCAGGATGTCGGGCATGGCATGGGGCAGGCCGATCTTGAGGATGAAGGCGGGGCGCGACAGCTGCAGGCAGCGCGTCACCTCGGCCAGCCGCGCATCGACGGTGGCCAGGCCATGCACCGTGGCCAGCAGCACCGGCCACATCGCGCCGAAGGCCACCACCACCAGCACCATGCGCGGACTGAGCCCGAAGATGGCGATGGCCACCGGCAGCACGGCCGAGGCCGGCAGCGGCCGGATGAACTCCAGCATGGGCTGCAGCCAGGCACGGGCCGCGGCCGATGCACCGATGAATACGCCAAGCGCCACACCCGCGAGCGAGGCGAGCAGCCAGCCCTGCAGCATGCGGCCGACGGTGTCCAGCGTCCAGCCGGCCAACTCGCCGTTGCCGCTGCCGCGCAGGTTGAAGCCCTCGGCCAGTGCGTCCCACGTCGCCTGCGGCGTGGGCAGGAAGACGCGGCTGACCCAGCCCAGGTTGCTGGCCCCCCACCACAGCGCGATCAGTGCGCCGAGCACCAGGGCCGAGCCCAGCCAGCTGCTCATCTTGAGGCGGTCGTTCATGCGGCCCCCATCCGGCGGGCGACGCGCTGCTGCAGCCGCAGCATGCCCGCGTTGACCGCATAGCCCACCACGCCGATCCAGCCCAGCCAGGCCAGCATCAGCGCAGGGTCGAAGCTCTGCTGCGCGATCATCATGGCGTAGCCCATGCCATTGGGGTTGGCAGCGATCTCCACCGTCACGGCGACCACCAGCGCCACCGCCACGCCCAGGCGCAGCGCCACGAACAGCCGCGGCGCGATGGCCGGCAGCACGATCTTGAAGGCCCGCTCGCGCGCAGACAGGCCGAGCACGCGGCTCACCTCCAGCAGCCGCGGTTCCACCTGCCGCACGGCCGCCTGCACCAGCAGCATCAGCGGCCAGAAGGTGGCGAAGGCGATCACCGCCATCTCCATGCGCACGCCGAAGCCGAACATCAGCATGGCCAGCGGGATCAGCGCCACCGAGGGCACGGTGCGCAGCAGCTCGGTGGTCATGAAGCCCATGCGGGCCGCGCGTGCCGACAGGCCCAGCGCGATGCCGCCGGCCAGGGCGAGCAGTGCGCCGACCAACAGGCCGAGGGCCGCGGTGCCGAGGGTGAAGGCGGTGGCCTGCCAGAGCGAGCCGTCCATGGCCGCGCCCCACCAGGCCTTGAGCGCGGCGCTGACGGGGGCCAGCGAGTCGCTGCCCAGGGCCGAGGCGCGGCGGGCGTAGAGCTCGAAGGCGATCAGCAGCAGGGCGGGGATGACCCAGGGGCGCAGGCGGGCGAGGGGGTGTGGGCGCGGGGCGCTCGAGCTGCGGGACGGCGCTTCGACAGGCTCAGCGCGAACGGGCTGGGGTGCGCGCATCGCTTCGGCCCGCTCAGCCATGGCCTTCCTCGATGAAGGTGAAGAGCTCGCGGCGCAGGCGCACGAACTCGGGATGCTCGCGCGTGGTCAGCTGGTCGCGGGGTCGGGGAATGGGCACGTCGATCATGCGGGCCAGGCTGGGCCGGCCGGGACCCGGGTTGGCCTGCAGGGCCACCACGCGGTCGCCGAGGTAGATGGCCTCTTCCAGGTCGTGGGTGACGAAGATCACCGTCAGGCCGTCATCGCGCACCAGGCGCGCCAGCTCGTCCTGCAGGCCCTGGCGCGTCATCGCGTCCAGCGCGCCGAAGGGCTCGTCCATCAGCATCAGCTCGGGGCGCTGGGCCAGGCAGCGGGCGATCTGCACGCGCTGCTGCATGCCGCCCGACAGCTGCAGCGGAAATTTGTTCGCATGCGCGGCCAGGCCGACCTTGGCCAGCACCTCGGCGGCCCGGGCGGCATGCTCGGCGGTGGGCACGTGCGCGGCCTCCAGCGCCAGGCGCACATTGCCTTCCACCGTGCGCCAGGGCAGCAGGGCACGGCCGTAGTCCTGGAACACGAAGGCGATCTCGCGCGCGGGCTGCGTGATGGGCACGCCGTGACGCAGCACGCGGCCCGCGGTGGGCGTGACCAGGGCGCTGGCGGTGCGCAACAGCGTGGTCTTGCCGCAGCCGCTGGCGCCGACGATGCAGACGAATTCGCCGCGCCGCACCTCGAAGCTGGTGGGCGACAGGATCTCGCGCCCGCCCAGCCGGATGCTCACCTCGTCGAAACGTAGCAGCGGCGCTTCTGCGCTCGCGGCGCGGCCCGCGATGGGGGCAGCCGCTGCAGCGGTCGGATGTACCGCCGCGCGGTTTGCGGCGACCATGAAGTCCGGGGCTCCCATGACGTGCGCCCCGCCTCAGCGGGCGATCAGCCGCGCCACGTCGGGCGAGCCCTTGAGCATGTCCTGGTCCTTCATCAGCCCGACCCAGTAGGCCAGTTGCTTGTCGGTGACGACAGGGCCGGGCGGCGAGATCTGCACCTTGGCCAGCACCTCGGGCGGCAGCTTGATGTACTTGCCGATGGCCGCGCGCACGCGCGCGTCGTTCTTCGCCTGGCCCATGAAGGCGGCGGCCTCCACCAGCGACTCGCGGAAGGCGCGCACCGCCTGCGGGTTCTTCTCGGCCCAGTCGCGGCGCGCGGCATGCACGATGGTCTGGTTGCCCTCGGGCAGGAAGGTGGAGTAATAGCTCGCCACATAGCCCGCGCCCGATTCGGTGATGCGGCTCATGAAGGGGTCGGCCGACACCACCGCGTCCACCGAGCCGCCGCGCAGCAGGTCCGCATGCTGCGGGAAGGCGGCCTCGACGAAGTTGACCTTGCGGTAGTCCACGCCCTGGTCCTTGAGCCAGGCGCGGAAGGTCACGTGCAGGAAGGCGCCCAGGCCCGGCACGCCGATCTTCTTGCCCACGCAGTCCTGCGCATTCTTGATGCCCGAGCCGGCGCGCGCCACCAGGCCGAAGCCGGTGATGCTCTTCGCCGTGAGCCCGCCGCCGGCCACCAGCACCAGGTCCAGGCCGCCATCCACCGCCTGCAGGAAGACCGAGGGCGTGGGCCCGCCGATGGTGAGCGAGTCGGACTGCAATGCCGCCGGGATGGTCGAGTTGAGCGGGATGAACTTGGGCTCCACGTCCAGCGAACGCTTGCCGAAGTAGCCCTCTTCCTTGGCCACGAAGACCGAGGCGAAGTCGGTCACGGCCGTGAAGCCGAACACGATCTTGATGGTGCCCTGTGCGCGGGCGGGCAGCGCTGCGGCGGCCAGGGTGGCGGCGCCGAGTGCCGAGAGTGCGGTGCGTCTTTTCATCAGGCTTGTCTCCGTGGGTTTGTCTTCTTGGCAGGCGCCGCGGCCTTGCGAACGGCGCGAGGACGGGGCATGGCGGCGCGAAGCCCGCCGGCGATGAAGGCCACTAGCAGCGCGCTGCCCGCCGCCTCGTTGGCCTGCGCCTCGCCGCCGGACAGGCGCTCCACCCGCGTGTCCGTCAGGTGGTGCAGCAGCGCGCCGAGGGCGAACTGGTAGCCCCAGGCCACCTGCGCACGCGTGGCATGCGGCAGGGCGCGCTGCAGGGCGTCGATGAAGGCGTTGGCCAGCGGGTCGAAGTAGTGGCGCAGCACACGGTCGGCCTCTTCGGTGACGTGCGAGAGCTCGCGGGCCACCAGCCGTGCGTAGTACTCGCCTTCGCTGCTGGCGCGCAGGGCCAGAACCGGCGCGGTGAAGGCGTCGATGATGCGGGGCAGCGTGCGCGCGTCCGCCGGATCGATGGGCACCTCGGCGAGCGCGGCCAGCCGGCGCTCGATGGTCTGGTTCCAGTGCTCGAAGATGGCCTCGAACAGTGCGTTCTTGGGGCCGAAGTAGTAGCCCACCAGCGCCAGCGGCACGCCGGCCTCGTCGGCGATCTGGCGGATGCTCACGGCGTGGTAGCCGTGGCGGGCGAAGAGCTTTTCGGCCGCCAGCAGGATGGCGTGGCGACGGTCCGGACGGGGCTCGGCGGCTGCGCCACGGGCCGCGCGGCGCGCGGGAGGAGCGGAGGTCGGCCGGGCACTCATGCGCCTATTGAACGGCCGTACAACAGTCTTGCACACACGTACAAACCATGAGCCGCTGCTCCCTGCCAGTGCTTCGTGGCGGGACAGTGCCAGTCGCGCAGACGACGCGGCTGGGGCCAATCCGCATTGAGCGTGCTGCAGTGCCGCACTACGCTGGCCGTATGACCGCTCCCGCCTACGTTCCCCAGATCCGCCTCTTCCAGAACTGGCTGCGCGACCGCCGCGGGCTGGTCTTCGACAGCTACGACGCGCTGTGGCAATGGTCGGTGACCGACCTGCATGGCTTCTGGCAGGCCATCTGGGACTACGCGGGCACCCAGTCGCCGACGCCGCACCGTGCGGTGCTGGCCGACCGGCGCATGCCGGGGGCCGTGTGGTTCCCGGGCGCACAGGTCAACTATGCCTGCGAGGTGCTGCGCCATGTGGAGCCCGCGCATGCGGCCGGCATGCCGGCCATCGTCAGCGAGAACGAGGCGGGCGAGGTGCGAGAGATGTCCTGGCCCGAGCTCCAGCGCCAGGTCGCCTCGGTGGCGCTGTCGCTCAAGGCCCTGGGCGTGCGGCGCGGCGACCGCGTGGCCGCCTACCTGCCCAACATCCCCGAGACCATGGTCGCCTTCCTGGCCTGCTCCAGCATCGGCGCCGTGTGGAGCGTGTGCGCGCCCGACATGGGCACCGCCGCCGTGGCCGACCGTTTCAGGCAGATCGAGCCGAAGGTGCTGATCGCGGTCGACGGCGTGCACTATGGCCAGAAGGCGCTGGACCGCAGTGCCGTGGTGCGGGAGCTGCGCGCGCAGTTGCCCACGGCCGAGCACCTGCTGCTGCTGCGCACGCCGCATGCGGCCGAGCCCTTGCCGCACGACATCGACTGGACCACCGCCAGCGGTCGCGACGATGCCGAGGTCGCTGCCTTCGCGCCCGAATGGCTGCCCTTCGACCATCCGGTGTGGATCGTCTATTCCAGCGGCACCACCGGCCTGCCCAAGCCCATCGTGCATGGCCAGGGCGGCATCCTGATGTCGATGGCGCTGTCGCAGATCCATTACGACCTGGGCAGCAGCTATGCGGCCAACAGCTTCGGCGAGCGCTTCCACTGGTTCAGCTCCACCGGCTGGGTGATGTGGAACGCGCAGCTGTCGGGCCTGGTGGCGGGCGCCACCTGCGTCATCTACGACGGCCATCCGGCCCACAGCAAGGAGCAGCCCGACTGGTCGGTGCTGTGGCGCTTCGTGGCGCGCCATGGCGTGACCTTCTTCGGCGCCGGCGCGGCCTACTTCAGCAACTGCATGAAGGCCGGCGTGCGCGCCGTCGACTGCGGCGACCTTTCGCGCGTGCGTGTGCTGGGCAGCACCGGCTCGCCACTGGCCGAGGAGGTGCAGCGCTGGGGCAGTGCGCAGATGCAGGAGGCGAAGCTCGCCGCGGGCCTCGTGCCCAAGCCGGGTGCCCTCAAGGGCGGCGCCGATGGTGAGCCCTGGTGGTGCAACATTTCTGGCGGCACCGACTTCTGCGGCGCCTTCGTCGGCGGCAACCGCGAGCTGCCCGAGGTGCCGGGTCAGATGCAGTGCCGCTTCATGGGCGCCGCCGTCTACGCCTGGAACGAGAACGGCCAGGCCGTCACCGGCGAGGTGGGCGAGCTGGTCTGTACCGAGCCCATCCCGTCGATGCCCCTGTACTTCTGGAACGACCCGGGCAACGCGCGCTACCTGTCGAGCTACTTCGACACCTACCCGGGCGTCTGGCGGCATGGCGACTGGCTCAAGGTGGGTGCGGACGGCGGCTGCGTCATCTACGGCCGCAGCGACGCCACCATCAACCGCCAGGGCCTGCGCATGGGCACCAGCGAGATCTACAACGCGGTGGAAGCGCTGCCCGAGGTGCTCGACTCGATGGTGGTCGACCTGGAGTACCTGGGCCGCGACAGCTACATGCCGCTCTTCGTGGTGCTGCGTCCCGGCGTGGCACTGGACGAGGCCATGCGCCGCAAGCTCAATGACGCCATCCGCGCCAGCCTGTCGCCGCGCTTCCTGCCGGACGACATCTTCGAGGTGGCCGAGATCCCGCGCACCCTCTCGGGCAAGAAGCAGGAGCTGCCGATCAAGAAGCTGCTGCTGGGGCAGCCCATCGACAAGGTGGTCAACAAGGAGGCCATGGCCAACCCGGGCTGCCTGGGCTGGTACGTGGCGCTGGCGGAACGGCGGGCGCAGGCCGCAGCCTGAGCCAGTGACGGCGGCCGGGCGCCCGGCCTGTCGCGCCGGTGGTCGATGGCGCCGAGGCGCGGGCCGGACAATGGCCCTCCACATGCCGTCCCCGTCAGCCACTTCGCGCGGCCTCGTCGCGCTGACTTTCGCCTTCTCCCTCAGCCAGTTCTTCCGCAGCTGCCTCGCGGTCATCGCGCCGGAGCTGCAGCACGATCTCGCGCTGTCGCCTGCCGGCTTCGGCGCGCTGTCTTCCAGCTTCTTCCTGGCCTTCGCCGTCGCGCAGGTGCCGGTGGGCGTGGCCTTCGACCGCTGGGGCGTCGGGCGACCCAGCCGCTGGCTGCTGGCGATCGGCGTGGTGTCGGCGGCCCTGCTGGTCGCCGCGCCCAATGGCGCCGTCGCCATGGTGGCCCAGGCGGGCCTGGGCCTGGCCTGCGCGCCGGTCTTCATGGGCCTCATGCATTACGCGGCCGAGCAGCTGCCGCCGGCCCGCTTTGCGGCCTTCATCAGCCGGGCCAATGCCGTGGGCATGGTGGGCTCGCTGGTGGCCACGGCGCCGCTGGGCTGGGCTGCTCATCGCATCGGCTGGCGACCCGCCATCGCGATGGGCGGTGTCGCCATGCTGCTGGCCTGCATCGGCGTGTGGCGGCATGTGCGCGACCAGGGCCACGCCCAGGCCCGGCAGGAAAGTCCCGCCGCCATGGTGCTGGCCAGCGCCGGCCTGCTGCGTCGGATGGCGCTGTGGACGCTCATCCCGATGTGCATCGCGATGGCGGCGGGCACCAGTTTCCGCAACGCCTGGGGCGGGCCGTACTTTGCGCAGGTCTTCGGCCTGGGGGCCGATGCGCGCGGGCTGGCGCTGATGGTGGTGAGTGCTGGAGGCATCCTGGGTGCGCTCACCATTCCTTTGGTGGTGCGCCGCAGCTCGCTGCGTGGCACCGTGGCCGGCTGGACCGCCTTCTCCTTCGTCGCGGCCGTGGCGCTCACCGCCTGGCCCGCGGTGGGGCTGGCCGTGGACCTGACCCTGCTCACCTTCGTCGTCACGGCCGGCATGCTGCACCCGCTGGTGATGAGCCACGGCCGTGCGCTGGTGCCTGCGGCTCTGCGCGGGCGGGGCCTGGGCGTTCTGAACACCTGCGTGTTCCTGGGGTCCGCCGGCGCCTCCTGGGCCTTCGGCCTGATCGCCGAGGCGGGCCAGCGCCGCGGCTGGCCGGTGGACGGCACCTTCGCCGCCATCTTCGGCTGCGCGGCGGCGCTGCTGCTGGCGGGCCTGCTGCCCTACCTGTTCAGTCCATCGCCGGTGGAAGCGGCGCCCTCGCGCCCGTCCTGAGGCGGATGCTCAGGCCGCTGGCGCGAGGATCGACGCGCGCAGCCGGTACTCGGCCTGCGCATGGGGCATCGGCTCGCCGCGCCGCAGGGATTCGATCCAGGGCCGCAGCACGGGCCGCCGGCTCCACGTCACGCCCAGCGCGAGCAGCAGCGGCCTGGAGGCCCGCGCGAAGGGCAGCATCTGCACGCGGCCATCGGGCGCGATGAGCGCCACCACCTGCTGGGTGCCCAGCACCGGCGCGAGCTGCCAGGCCGACAGGTCGGGCGCCGGATACAGGCTGAGGCGGCCCACCCGGGCGCGTCCGGCCAGCCGGTGGAGCTGGCAGCGGTTCTTGCCCTCGCCGGCCCAGAAGATCGGAATCCCCGCCAGGCCGTGCGCGGTGGCGTCCATGGCGCCGGGGTCGGCGCGGATCTCGTCCACCATCGCCCGCAGTCGGGCCTGCGGCCGCTCGGGCGTGAGGCGGTAGGCGTCCTTGCGCACCCAGCCGAGCGTGCACCAGGGCGGCAGACTGCTGCGCTCCCAGGTGCCGACGGGCTCGCCGGTGGCGGCGAACCAGTCGCCCAGAAGATGCCGGACAAAGCGGTCCGGCAGGTGCGAAGCCCGGAGCGCCGCCGCCTGCTCCAGCGTCAGGCCATGCGCAGCGAGGATCTGCGCGACGCGACCATTGGGGGGCGTGCGGTCGGGCCAGCGCACGGCATGGTCCAGTGCCTCCTTGAGTTCGCACAGGGGCTCGACAAGGCTGCGCCAGCCGTCCGGAACGAATGGACCTGTGCGCTCGAGGGTGGGAGAGGGGGGCGAGTCGATCATGGAGAAGAGAAAAATTTTTTGGATGCGCGTGGGCCGGTCAGGGCGTGCCGGCGGTCCGCAGTGCGGGCGTTGCAGGCCCGGGGAAGTTCTTGCGCATCACGCCCGGCAGGGTCGCGAACAGCGCCTGGCGCAGGCCGTCGTAGGCGGTCCGGTTTTCCTTCAGCAGCGTGTCGTAGGCGTAGTAGCGGGGCTCGGCCGACCGGAAGGACACGGAGTCCCAGGCCAGGGGCGCAAGCTGTTCGTCGCGCAGTGCGTACTCGACCCGGGCGTAGGGCCGGAAGCTCGAACCGAGGTCGGGTGCCCAGTAGGCGGTGGAGATGCGCAGCAGCAGCACGTCATGGCCGGGCGTGGGCGTCAGCCCGTCCAGGTGCAGCTCTCCGTCGGCCCCCTGGGCGCGTGCTGCGGGCGTGAGTTTGACCACGCGGCCGGTCGCACGCAGTGCCTCCGCCAGGCGCTGCGCGTACTCGCGGTTGAGCGCGAGGTCGCTGCCTTCGCCCCGCACCGCCTGCGTGAAGCGCTGGCTGCGCTCGCCGGCCTGCTGGGTCGAGTTGCCGCGGCTGAGGGCATCCACGCCCATCGCCGCCAGCGCACCCACGGGGCCCAGCAACCCGATCAGGCCCACGGCGGGAATGGCACCCGAGTCGCGCACCACCAGTTCGGGCTCCGCGTTGTAGAAGATCTCCACGCGCGGATGCGGCAGCGGATGCCCCGAGGTGGCACTGACGGGTGCGGTGGGTGGTGCCTGCCGTCCCGCGCAGGCGGCGAGCATTGCGGCGACCACGCAGATAGAAATGGCGCGTCTCATGACGTCTCCTTGCCGGCTCCCTGTGAATCGTTCTGTCGATTCTGGGCAGCGGCACGGTGATCGCCATGGTCTTGTTTCGCAAAAACCGCGTCCGGCGGTGTAACGGCGCCAGAAGCGGCGCGCATGCGCGTCGCTTCTTTAACAAGCGCGCGGATTGGTCAACGAAATGCGGGGCGGCGTCACCCGTGTGACGACCGGGGCGCGCGGCAGGCGCGGCAGGGCAAGGGCGCTACAGCCAGTTGCCCGTGCCCTGCGGCAGCTGGATGCGGGTGGCCGGGTCGCCGCCGTCCACCAGCGTGCCGATCAGCATGCTCAGCAGCGAGATGAAGATGCTGGCGAACAGGGCGGTCCAGAAGCCTGACACCCGGAAGCCCTTCACCAGCGCCGCGACCAGCAGGATCATCAGCGCGTTGATGACCAGCAGGAACAGGCCGAAGGTCAGCAGCGTGAGCGGCAGCGTCAGGAAGATCAGCAGCGGCTTGACGATGGCATTGGCCAGCCCCAGCAGCAATGCCGACACCACCAGCGAGCCCGTGCCGTCGAACTGCAGCCCACGGAAGATGTGACTGGCCACCCACAGCGAGAAGGCGGTGATGGCCCAGTGGAGGAGGAAGGGCGTGAGGTTCGCGAGCATCGTCCGATGATAGGCCGGCGTCATGGCGGGCAGCCCCGTGCGGCCAAGCCCCGCAGCGGGCGGACAGCGCCGCTCAGCCTCGGCCTACAGGCGGCTGCGCCCGCGGGGCGAGCATGGCCTTTTGTGCAACACAGGAGATCACCATGCCCCGTGGCGACAAGTCCGCCTATACCGACAAGCAGAAGCGCCAGGCCGAGCACATCGAGGAAGGCTACGAATCGCGCGGCGTGTCCGCGCCGGAGGCCGAGCGTCGCGCCTGGGCCACCGTGAACAAGGAGACCGGGGGCGGCAAGAAGAGTGGCTCGGGCCGCGGCCATGCCGAGAACCACGCACCGTCGCGCAAGGGCGGCCATGCAGGGGGCAAGGCATCGGCCTCGCGCTCGGCGGCCGAGCGTTCCGCCTCGGCGAAGAAGGCGGCGGCTACACGCAAGCGAAACGCCGCCGCCAAGCACTGAGCGTCTGCCGTTTCGCCTTGCTGCCGGGCACGGTGGACCGCCTTCTGCCTTGCGCCCCGTCAAAGCGGCTGCGGCGATGCAGGCCTACCCTGCGATCTCCCCCAACCGACTGCGTGGAGAGACGACGATGGCCACCCTGCAATGGTCCGAAGCCCTGGTGCTGGACGCCCCCGTGATGGACCGCACCCATGAGGAGTTCGTGCTGCTGCTGGCCGACGTCGAGCAGGCGCCGGACGAGCAACTGCTGGCATGCTGGAGCGGGCTGATCGACCACACCGATGCCCACTTCTCGCGCGAGGACCAATGGATGCAGTCCACCGGCTTTTCCAGTGCCAACTGCCATAGCGTGCAACACAAGGTGGTGCTGCAGGCCATGCGCGACGGCCTGGCGGCCGGCCAGCGCGGCGATCTGGCGCTGGTGCGCGAGATGGCGCGCCAGCTGGGGGCGTGGTTCGTGCTCCATGCACAGACCATGGACGCAGGCTTGGCGCTGCATCTGCGCAGCGTCGGCTTCGACATGGAGACGGGCGAGATCGGTCGGCCCCATGCGCTACCGGCCCAGCCGATGACGGGCTGTGGCTCTGCGGCATGTTCTCCTGCCGTGGAAGAGGCCACCGCGACGGTTGCTTGAGGCGAGGCGGGCCAGCGCGGGCGCGAGCGCCAGCCGCAGGGCGTGTTGCGTTCCTCGCGTAGCACCCGCGCCCCGCCGCCTTTCTGCTGTCGGCGGAGGGTCGAAGCCCTTGAGCTCGCTGTTCAGAAGCGGGCGGGGCCGGCGCCGATCAGCTGCCGTGTGATCGCCGCCCGCACCGGCGGCAACCGGCGTGCGGCTTCGAGCACCACGCTGCGCAGCAACCGATGCGCGCCCCTCTGGCCCGCATAGAGGCGCGCCACCGCATTGGTGCCGTGGTAGATCGGCGCCGTCTCGCGGCGGTGCACTCGTTCATATTGCTGCAGCCGGTCTGCGCGGCCGGGATCGTCGGACAGCGGCCGATGCGAGAGGGCGGCGCACAGACTGCGCACGCCTTGCAGCCCCAGGTTGAAGCCATGGGCGGTGACCGGGTGCATCCCCACGGCGGCGTCGCCCGCCAGCGCGAAGCGGTGGCCCGCAAAGCGGTCGGCATAGGTCGCCACCAGCGGATAGGCGTGGCGTTCGCCGGCCAGGCGCAGCGGGCCCAGCCCGTCGCCGAACTGGCGTTGGATTTCCTGCGCGAACGCGTCGGCCGGCAGGCTGCACAGCCGAGAGGCCTGCGCGCCCGGCACCGTCAGCACGGCAGAACTGAAGCGGCCCGGCAGGGGCAGCATGGCCAGCGTGCGCTCCGGACCGAAGCATTCGTGTGCCACCTCGCCATGGTCCGCGGCCTCGTGGGCCACGCGGCAGACCACCATGGTGCGGCCGAAGTCCTGCAAGGCAGCGCCCACGCCGAGCTGGCGCCGCAGGCCCGAGAAGCGGCTGTCGGCCGCCACCAGCAGCCGTGCGCGCAGCGGCGCGCCGCCTTCGCTGGCGATGTGGGCATGGTCCGCGTCGATGTGCACCTGCTGCACGCGCCGGCCGGGATGCAGCCGCAGGCGCTCCTGCGATGCGGCCGCCGCGAAGCAGGCCCGTCGGATCGCATGGTTGGCAACGATGGCGCCCAGCACCTCGCAGCCCGTTCCCGCCGTGTGGAAGCGCAGGGCGGGCGAGGCGGGGCCGCCGTCCGTCACCCGGGCTTCGCGGATGCGGCCGATCGCCGCGGCCGGCAGGTGGCGCCAGATGCCCAGCTCGCGCAGCAGCCCGACGCTGGCGTGGGTCAGGGCGATCTCGCGGCCGTCGTCGGCGGGCGCGGCGAGGGCGTCGGCGTCCTGATGGTCGAGCACGTCCACGCCGTAGCCCTGGCGGGCGAGGGCGATGCCCAGGGCGAGTCCGGTGGGGCCGGCGCCCACGATGGCGATGTCGAGCGGATCGGTGGGGCGCATGGGTCTCGCGGCGGAAGTCGGGCCGTCCATTGTGGCCAGCGCCCTGCCGCATCGGCTTGACCGGCCTCAACCCGTGGCAGCCCGGTCCTCGAGCAGTTCGTACACCGTCAGGGGCGCCTGCCGGCCGCGCAGCAGGGTTTCGGTGGCGATGCGCCGCACGGGCAGGCGCTCGGCCACGCCTTGCCAGGTGGCCTCGGAGATGAGGATCCGCGTGCCCAGCGCGGTGTTGAGCTCTTCCACTCGGCTCGCCACGTTGACGGCATCGCCGATGGCCGTGTAGGCCGGGCGGTCGTTGGAGCCCAGCACGCCCGCGATCACCGGCCCGGTGTGGATGCCGATGCGCGTGGGCAGCGGCGCGCGGCCCGCGGCCCGTGCACGGTCGTTGAGGGCGTCCACCTCGGCCTGCAGGTCGAGGGCGGCGCGGCAGGTGCGCAGCTCCGCGTCGGGCAGCGCGGTGGGGGCACCCCACAGCACCATCATCCCGTCGCCGATGTACTTGTCGATGGTGCCGCCATGGCGCGCGATCACCGCCGCCGTCAGGTTGAAGTAGTCCGTGAGCTGCGCCACCAGCACCGGCGCGGGGGTGCCTTCGGCCAGCCCGGTGAAGCCGGCGATGTCGGTGAACATGATCGTCACCCGCCGCAGCCGGCCGCTGGCGCCCAGGGGCAACCCTTCGGCCATGAGCTGCCGCACCAACTGCACGGGCACGAACTGCCGGAAGGCGCGCAGCCCGCGGGCGGAGTCGTCCAGGGCCTGCGCCAGGTGCTGGATCTCCAGCACGCGGCTTTGTGCGGGTGCCGGGCCGTCCAGCTCCAGCCGTCCGATCCGGCGCGCGAATTCGGCCAGGCGCTCCACCGGCGCCGTCACGCGGCGGGCCAGGCGCAGCGACAGCAGCAGCACCACGCCCAGGAAGCCCAGCGCGGTGGCCATCGCGCCGCCGACCGCCCGGTGCACGCCGCCCAGCACGCGCTCCTCGGGCACCCAGCTGACCAGCCGCCAGCCGGTGGCCACGATCACCGAACTCTGCACGAAGTAGCGCTCGCCGCGGTAGGTGATCGTGAAGCTCGCGGCCCCTGCGCGGGCCAACGGCTCGCGCAGGGCCGCGAGCACGCCGTCGGCGGGCGACTCCAGCCGGGTGATGCGGCCGGGCCGGTCGCTGCGCGCCAGCACGCGCAGGTCGGCGCTGAGCAGCGCGCTGTCGCCCTCGCCGGCGCGGGCGAACTGGCGCACGAAGTCCGACAGCCGGCCCAGGGTCACGTCTCCCGCCGACGGCCACGTACAGGCTGTCGAGTTCGGGCGCCTGCTGCAGCAGCACCCACAGCAGCTCGGCGGTGTCGTCGGCGCTGCTGCCGGCAGGCGCGAGGTGGGGCGCCTGCACCATCGCGTCCACCGCCGTGGCGGCCCGCTCCAGGAAGGCCTCGACCTTCTCCTGGACCCGCCGGTGATTGGCCCGCTGCGCCCCCTCGCCGAAGGAGGAGACCAGCCGTTGTGCGCCCCAGCCCACGAAGGCGATGAGCACGAGCGACTGCGCGAGCACCAGGGCCGCGATGAGGGTGCCCACGTCGACCCGGAAGCGACGGGAGCGGGGCAGGAAGGACGCGAACGACATGCGAGCGGGGCAGGGTTGCCGCAGCAGGACCGTCGGCGGCCCATGATCTTGCGGGCCGCGGACCGACGTCCTGCTGATCCCGCAGCGGTGCGGGTCGGATGGCGCAAGGCGTCGTGGGCTCGTGCAGACGCAGCGTCAACAGAGATGGAGGAGGGGGCAGGCGTCTTTGCAGTTGTCCAGGCTGTCGGCGCGGGCTTACCGCGCAAGGCGCTGCGGGCGCCGGCGTCGACCCCGGAACAACTCCTACGCTGCAGCGCATGAACGATCCCCATGCCCCCCGCACCGGCCAGGCGCCGCCTCCCCTCTCGCGAGAGGCCTTCCACGTGCAGTTCATGCAGGTCTTCCACGACCCGGCCTTCCGCGCGGAGGCCGAGGCGATCGGCCGCATCGAACAGGTGGCCTGGGAGGCGTACGAAGACGGGCGCAAGGCGCCGGTGACGCGGGAGGCGGGGCCGGGGTATGCCGATCCGGGCTATGCGCTGTCCGTGGACTGGATCGAGGCACGTGCGCGCATCGACGCGGCGCAGGCCGAATGGAGCCGGCCCGAGACGCGCTCGCGCGTGCTGCTGATCAACGGCTCGCCGCGCAACGACGGCAGCTGCCCCGGCGAGATGTCCAAGAGCTGGCGCCTGCTGCAGCTGGCGCGCGAGGTGCTCGAGGGCCAGGGCCTGCAGTGCGACGTGCTGGACCTGAGCCGGGTCACCTCCGACTACGGTCGGCACATCCATCCGTGCAAGGGCTGCGCCTCCACCGCCATGCCGCTGTGCCACTGGCCCTGCAGCTGCTATCCCAACCATTCGCTGCGGCAGACGGGCGACTGGATGAACGAGATCTACGAGCGCTGGGTGGCGGCACACGGCGTGCTGATCTTCACGCCCACCCACTGGTACCAGGCGCCCACGCCGCTCAAGGCGATGATCGACAGGCTGGTCTGCGCCGACGGCGGCAATCCCGATCCCACGTCCACCCACGGCAAGAAGGCCGCGCAAGCGAAGGCGCTGGAGCTCCAGGGCTGGGACTATCCCAAGCACCTGGAAGGTCGGGCCTATGGCGTGGTGGTGCATGGCGACGTGGCGGGCATCGAAAGCCTGCGCCGCAACCTCTGCGACTGGCTCGACTGGATGGGCCTCATCGACGCGGGCACCCAGGCCAGACTCGACCGCTACATCGGCTACTACGAGCCGTACGCGACCAGCCACCAGACACTGGACGCCGACGAGGCCATGCAGGAAGAGGCCCGCAATGCCGCCCGCGCGGTGGCGACGGCCGTAGGGATGCTGCGCGCCGGTCGCCTTTCCCCGCCCGATGCGCGCCTGAAGAGGCCGCGGCCCAAGTAAGCAGCTGCAACGCCCGCGCGAGGGTCGCGGGGTTGCGGCTCCTCGATTCCTGCCCGATCACGCGGCAGGCTTCACGCTTCTTTACCTCGACACACCTGTCGCTTACCGAGGACGAACGCCGTCTTGACCTGCGGGGCGCACAGTCGTCTCCACGCTGCCGATCCGGTGGCGGTCTTCGGAAAGGAAGCACCATGAAATCCCCTCGTCATTCCCTCCTCGCGGCCGGCCTGCTGGCCTGTGCCGCCTTCGCCGCCTCCGCGCAGCCCGCGCCGTCGGCCCCTGCAGAGGGCGCCCCGCCGCCGGCCGGCATGAACGGCCAGCGCCATGGCAAGACCATGGACCCGCAGCAGCGCATGGAGCGCATGAAGGAGCACCATGCCAAGCGCATGGAGGCCCTCAAGGCCAAGCTGCAGCTGACGCCGGCCCAGCAGCCCGCCTGGGACGCCTATGCCAGCGCCTTCACGCCGCCAGCGCGTCCCCCGGGGGCGCGTGAAGATCTGGCCAAGCTCAGCACCCCCGAGCGTCTGGACCGCATGCAGGCCCGGCAGGCTGAACGCCAGGCGCGCTTCGCCAAGGTGGCCGATGCGACCCGCAGCTTCTATGCGCAGCTGTCGCCGCAGCAGCGCCAGACCTTCGATGCCGAGACGCTGCCGCGCATGCATGCGCGTGGCGAGCATCCGCACGGCCACGGGCCACGGCCCGGAGATGCAGCCCGCGGCTGACATTCGAGGCGAGCGCCCATGAAAAAACCGCGGTCCATCGGCCGGGGTTTTTTCGTGCGGCGCCGGGGTGGGTGGCGCCGGTGTCGGTCACTTCGGCGTGCCGGTCATGTTCTTGGGGTTGGTGGGCACGTCCGGGCGCTCGCCGGTATTGCCATAGGGCCGACGCTGCATGTCGGCCTTGGTGTCGGCGCGCACCTCGGCGCGGGTGTTCTGGTTCACGGGCGGCGTCGGGTTGGGCTGGCCGTTCATCACGGTGCTCGGCTGGCCGCTGGGCGTCGTGGTGTTGTCGGGCATGCGGTTGTTGGCCCGGGCCTCGGAACGCACGTTGTCGCGTTGGGCCGGCATGGTGCCGTCGGGACGCTGCGTGGGGTTGGGCACGCCGGCCGGCGTCATCGTGCTGGCCTGGCCCTGCGTCGCAGGCACCGTGGTCTGGGCGATGGCGCTGGCGCCCACGGCCATCAGGCTGGCGGCGGCGAGTGCGGACAGGGTGCGAGTGGTG
Organism: Pseudacidovorax intermedius; assembly: GCF_003350475.1. Lineage (GTDB taxonomy): Bacteria > Pseudomonadota > Gammaproteobacteria > Burkholderiales > Burkholderiaceae_C > Xenophilus > Xenophilus intermedius. The sequence continues at coordinate 804,300 of NZ_QQAV01000001.1, read as the reverse complement.
CGGGTCATGGGTCTCTCCTTCGATGGGTTGGAAGTTGCGGGATGACGTCGCCATCCCGACGGCGTGCAAGCACCGTAGCGGTGCCGATTGCAACGCCGGTGTGGGCCTCGACTGCGCGCCCCTGTAGGAGCCGCATCCGCATGGGCCGCTGCTGAAGCGAAATCGGCTGGAGAAAAAATGGGCGTGGGGAACCGGACGCGCTCCTACAGGGCAGTTCCGACGGGCGGCCTACAACATGCCCCGTGTCCTCATTGCCCCAACCCGATCTGTCCATGCCTGCGCCCGAGCCTGCCTCGGTCCCCGCCGCCGCGCGCCGCGTCAAGGTGATGACGGTGAACACGCACAAGGGCTTCACCACCTTCAACCGGCGCTTCATCCTGCCGGAGTTGCGCGAAGCCGTGCGCACGGTCGGCGCCGACGTCGTCTTCCTTCAGGAAGTGCTGGGCACGCACGAGCGGCATGCGCGTCGGGTCGACAACTGGCCGGAGGCACCGCACTATGAATTCCTCGCGGACACCATGTGGCCGCAGTTCGCCTATGGCCGCAACGCGGTCTATCCGCGCGGACACCATGGCAATGCCCTGCTGTCCAAGTTTCCGATCGTCCATCACCGCAACCATGACGTATCGGTGGCGGGGCCGGAAAAGCGCGGTTTGCTGCATTGCGCGATCCGCATGCCCGGCATCGCGGGCGAGCTGCATGCCATCTGCGCCCACCTGGGCCTGGCCGAGTCGCACCGTCAGCAGCAGCTGGAGTTGCTGTGCCACATCGTCCGCGATGAGGTGCCGGCCGATGCCCCGCTGATCGTGGCGGGCGACTTCAACGACTGGCGCAGCCGCGCAAACGCTGTGCTGGAAGAAGGAGCCGGCCTGAAGGAGGTCTTCATGAGCGCAACGGGCAAGGCAGCCCGCACCTTCCCGGCTCGCTTTCCGCTGCTGCCGCTGGATCGCATCTACGTGCGCAATGCCGATGTTTCCGCGCCGGTGGTGCTGCCCCGCACGCCCTGGTCCCATCTGTCCGACCACGCACCGCTGGTGGCCGAAATTCATTTCTGATCCCATGCCGATGGAGCGACTGCGACCATGACCGCGCCCACATGGCACCCTGACAACGACGTCGAACTGCTCGAGAACGGCGAGGCGTTCTTTCCGCGCGTCTTCGAGGCCATCCGTCGCGCCGAGCGCGAGGTGGTGATCGAAACCTTCATCCTCTTCGAGGACAAGGTGGGTCTCGCATTGCACGAGGCGCTGTGCGAGGCCGGCCGCCGCGGCGTGAGCATCGACCTGATGATCGATGGCTTCGGCTCGCCAGATCTGTCCGCGCGCTTCCTGGGCGAGCTGGCTGCGGCCGGTGTGAAGGTGCGCGTGTTCGACCCCGGCGAGCGCTTCTTCGGCAAGCGGCTCAATGTGTTCCGCCGCATGCATCGCAAGATCGTGGTCGTCGATGGCTGGCGCGCCTTCATCGGCGGCATCAACTACTCCGCCGACCACCTGGCCGACTTCGGCCCCGAGGCCAAGCAGGACTATTCGGTCGAGCTGCGCGGCCCCATTGTGGGCGAGCTGCACCGCTTCGTGCTGCGCGAGATCGCCCTGGGGGCACGCAAGCCGCGCTGGTACCGGCGGCGCATGAAGCGGGTGCAGGCGCTGCAGCAGTCGCCCGCCCACCATGACGCACCGCCCACGGCCACGCGGCTGCGCGGGCCGCAGGCGGCACAGGGCATGCAGGCCCTGCTGGTCACCCGCGACAACCGCCACCACACGACGGACATCGAGCGCCACTACCTGGAGGCGATCCGCAAGGCGCGTCGGCGCGTCGTGATCGCCAATGCCTATTTCTTTCCGGGCTACCGCTTCATCAAGGCCTTGCGGCAGGCGGCGCGGCGGGGTGTGGATGTGCGGCTGATCCTGCAGGGCGAGCCCGACATGCCCATCGTAAAGAAGGCGGCAAGCATGCTCTACCACCACCTGCTGCATGCCGGCGTGCGCATCTACGAATACTGCGAGCGCCCGCTGCACGGCAAGGTGGCGCTGGTGGACGACGACTGGAGCACCGTGGGGTCGAGCAACCTCGATCCGCTGTCGCTCTCGCTCAACCTCGAGGCCAATGTGGTGCTGCGCGGCGAGGGCTTCAACCGCGTGCTGTCCGAGCGGCTGGAGCACCTGATGCGCCACAGCTGCAAGCAGATCGCGCCCGAAGACCTGGCCGAGGAGTGGAGCGGCTGGCGCCTGGTGCGCAGCTTCTTCGTCTTTCACTTCCTGCGTTGGTATCCCTCGCTCACCAGCTGGCTGCCGCGCCATGCGCCGCAGCTCAAGCCGGCGGTGCCGCCGGCTGCGGCTGCGCCCCTGGGCGCGCAGCCGGCCGACGCCGTCTGACGGCCATGCCGACGGCCGCCTCTGCCCGCGCGCCAGCCCGGCCGGCGGCGTCCGAGCGACGCTGGTGGCCCTGGCTCAAGCGCGGCGCGCTGTGGGCCTTCCTGCTGGGGGTCGGATGGCTGATCGTGCGGCAGGCCCGCACCATCGAATGGGACGAGGTGCTGGACGCATTGCAAGCGCTGCCGCTCGCCCTGGTGGCCGCCGCGGCGGCCCTTGCGGCCTTCAGCTTTGCGCTCTACACCACCTTCGACCTGCTCGGCCGTCACCTTACCGGCCATGGCCTGCGCGCGCCCACCGTCATGGGCGTGGCCTTCATCAGTTACGCCTTCAACCTGAACTTCGGCTCGCTGGTGGGCGGCGTGGCCTTCCGCTATCGGCTTTATTCGCGGCTCGGGCTGCGCGCCTCGGACATCACGCGGGTGCTGGGCTTCTCGATGCTCACCAACTGGATCGGCTACCTGCTGGTGGCGGGCGCCGCCTTCGCGCTGTCGCCGCTCGCCCTGCCGCCGGAGTGGCGCATCGACAGTGGTGGGCTTCGCGTGCTCGGCGTCGTTCTGGCGGCCGTGGCCCTCGGCTACCTGCTGCTGTGCGCCTTCGCGGGCGGGCGCTCGATGACGGTGCGCGGCCATGCGCTGGAAGTGCCCTCGCTGCGCATGGGTGCGCTTCAGCTGCTGCTGTCCGCGGCCAACTGGTCATTGATGGGCGCCATCGTCTGGCTGTTGCTGCAGGGGCGTGTCGACTATCCGCAGGTGCTGGCCGTGCTGCTGGTCGCGGCCGTGGCCGGCGTCATCACCCATGTGCCCGCTGGGCTGGGCGTGCTGGAGGCGGTCTTCGTCGCGCTGCTGTCGCACCGGGTGCCGCAGGCGCCGCTGCTGGGGGCGCTGCTCGCCTATCGGGCGGTGTACTACCTGCTCCCGCTCGTCGTGGCGGTGATGCTCTATGGCGTCACCGAGTGGCGGGCGCGCCACCGGCACAAGACCTGATCGCGCGCGGGGCCTTCGCGCAACGGCGGCGCGGGGCTGTATATTCATCCAGTGGATCTCCAGCGCAAACTCGCCATCCTTGCCGACGCGGCCAAGTACGACGCCTCCTGTGCCTCATCCGGCACGGACAAGCGTGACTCGCGCGGCGGACGCGGCATGGGCTCGACCGAGGGCATGGGCATCTGCCACAGCTATGCGCCCGACGGCCGCTGCATCTCGCTGCTCAAGATCCTGCTCACCAACTTCTGCCAGTACGACTGCCTCTACTGCATCAACCGCGTGAGCAGCAACGTGCCGCGCGCACGCTTCTCGGTGGACGAGGTGGTGCACCTCACGCTCGACTTCTACGCCCGCAACTGCATCGAGGGCCTGTTCCTGTCCAGCGGCATCATCCGCAGCCCCGACTACACCATGGAGCAACTGGTGGAGGTGGCGCGCATCCTGCGCGAGGACCACGACTTCCGCGGCTACATCCACCTCAAGACCATCCCCGATGCCGATCCGGTGCTCCTGGCCCGCGCCGGACGCTATGCCGACCGGCTGAGCATCAATGTCGAGCTGCCCACGCCCGCCGGCCTCGAGGCCCTCGCGCCGGAAAAGGACGCCACGGCCATCCGCCGCTCGATGGCTCGCATGGCGGTGCACATTGGCGAGGCCAAGGGCCAGGCCGGCGACGACGCGGTGGCCGCGGCCAAGGCCGTCTCCCTGCCCGTCACCGGCCCGCGCCGCGGCAAGGCGCCGCGCTTCGCGCCCGCCGGCCAGAGCACGCAGATGATCGTCGGCGCCGATGCGGCCACCGACGTGGCCATCCTCGACACCAGCGCCAACCTCTACGGCGCCTACCGGCTTCGGCGCGTGTACTACTCGGCCTTCAGCCCCATTCCCGATGCAGCCAGCCGCCTCCCGCCCGCAGCGCCCCCGCTGATGCGCGAGCACCGCCTCTACCAGGCCGACTGGCTCATGCGCTTCTATGGCTTCGAGCACCACGAGATCGTGCCGGCCTCGCAGCAGGGCATGCTGGCGCTGGACGTCGACCCCAAGCTGGCCTGGGCGCTCGCGCACCGCGAGCGCTTTCCCATCGACCTCAACACCGCCCCGCGCGAGCTGCTGCTGCGCGTGCCCGGCCTCGGTGTGCGGGCCGTGCAGCAGCTGGTGGCCGCGCGTCGCCACCGACGCCTGCGGGCCGAGGACCTGCGCCGCCTGCGCGTGCCCGTGGCGCGCGTGATGCCCTTCGTGCAGCTCGATGGCCATCGTCCCGCACGGGCGCTGGAGTCGCCCGCCTTGCGCGCCACGCTCGCCGCGCCCGCGGCGCCCGTCCAGGCCAGCCTGTTCTGAGCGTCCGGCGTGGCGCGTCAGGGCGGGCGCGCAACGCGGCGGGCGCCGGCCCGCGCGCATCACGCAGGTCTGCGCACGTGCTGCAGTCCCCCGCTGACCCAGGCGCATGAATCCGACCTGTGCGCCGCGGGTCACCTGCCTACAGAACGGGCGCTTCCGCCTCCCTACCTTGCATCCCCATGAGTCCCCGTGTCATCACCCTGGAAAGCGAGATCGATTGGCCGGGCTTCCGTCGTGAGGCACGCACGCTGCTGGCGTCCTTGGTCCCGCCTGACGAGGTGGTGTGGCAGACACCGGGCCACCCCGCGCCGGAGCTGTGGCAGGCCGAGGCCGCGCCTGCGCCCGTCGCCGCTGCGGCGCCGCATCGGCCGCTCAATGCTTCGCGGCCTGGGAGGCTGGTGGTGCCGCCCGCCTTCATCACGCTGTGCGAAAAGGTGGTGCTGCATCAGGACCCGCAACGCTTCGCGCTGCTCTACCGCCTGCTGTGGCGGCTGGTGCACGAGCGCGGCCTGCGGCAGGACCCGCTGGACCCCGATCGCCTGCGCGCGCGGCAGATGCTCCAGTCCGTGCGGCGCGACATGCACAAGATGAAGGCCTTCGTGCGCTTTCGGCCCGTCGGCCAGCCCGAAGGCGAGCCACCGCTCTCGGTGGCCTGGTTCGAGCCGGAGCACCACATCGTCGAAGCCGTGGCGCCCTTCTTCGTGCGGCGCTTCACGCAGATGCACTGGGCCATCCTGACGCCCGAGTGCTCCGTCCGCTGGACGCCCTCTCCCAAGGACGCGCCGCCCCTGGCGGGTGACGAGGCCCTGCCCGGCGAACTGGAGTTCGGCCCCGGCGCCTCGCGGGAACAGGCCCCGGGACCGGACGAAGGCGAGGCGCTGTGGCTCACCTACTACGCCCACATCTTCAATCCCGCCCGGCTCAAGCTGTCGATGATGGCGCGGGAGATGCCGCGCAAGTACTGGGCGAACCTGCCCGAGGCGCAACTCATCGCGCCCCTGGCGGCGCAGGCGGCCGAGCGCACGGGCCGGATGGTGCAGACCGTGCCGGCCGAGCCGCGTCGCCGCATTCCTGCCCGCGCCCCGCTGCCGCCGGTGGACACGGCCCAGGACCCCGCGCTGACGCTCACCTCCCTCGCCACGGCTGCAGATCGCTGCCGCGACTGCCCGCTCGGCGAGCACGCCACGCAGGTCGTGTTCGGCGAGGGCGCGCTGCGCCCGCCGCTGATGCTGGTGGGCGAACAGCCCGGCGACCAGGAGGACCTGGCGGGTCATCCTTTCGTCGGCCCGGCCGGCCGCCTGCTGGACCGTGCATTGGAGGAACTGGGCTGGCCGCGCGAGGCGCTCTTCCTCACCAACGCGGTGAAGCATTTCAAGTTCGAGCTGCGCGGCACGCGCCGCATCCACAAGAGCCCGGGTCAGCGCGAAGTGCTGGCCTGCCAGCAGTGGCTGGAGCGGGAGATCGCGCTGGTGCGTCCCCAGGCCTTCGTGGCCCTGGGCGCCACGGCCGCCCGTGCGCTGGTGGGGCGGGCCGTGCCGGTGATGAGCGAGCGCGGGCAATGGCTCACCGGACCGGACGATCTGCCGGTGCTCGTCACGCTGCATCCTTCGGCGCTGCTGCGGGGCGACCCGGCCGAGCGGGACACGGCCTGGCGCGCCTGGCTGGACGACCTCGCCCTCGCCGGGCGCTATCTGCGCGGCGAGGACCCCGCCCTCAATCGTCCGCGCGCCGCAGCGTGACGAGCGTGATCTCCGAGGGGGCACCCAGGCGCTTGGGCGGTCCCCAGTAGCCGGTGCCCCGGCTCACGTAGACCCACATGTCCTGCAGCCGGTGCAGGCCCGCCGTGAAGGGCTGTTGCAGCGGCACGAACAGGTTCCAGGGAAAGAACTGTCCGCCATGCGTGTGGCCCGACAGCTGGAGCTGGAACCCGGCCTCGGCCGCCGCAGGCGCGCTGCGGGGCTGGTGGGCGAGCAGGATGCGCGTCGCCACCATCGGAGGCGCATCGCGCAGCGCCTCCTGGGGATCGCTTTCATGCGCGGCGTCGAAGTGGCCGGCGGTGTAGTCGGTCACGCCGGCCACCAGCAGCGCGCTGTCGAGGATCTCCTCGTCGGTCTGCGCGCCGTGCACGCTGCGCGTCTGCAGCACGACATGCTCGTTCAGCAGCACCTTCAGGCCCAGGCGGCGCAGTTCGTCGATCCAGGCATGAGCGCCGGCGTAGTACTCGTGGTTGCCGGTCACCACGAAGGTGCCGTGGCGCGCCCGCAGCCGCGCGAGCGGTGCCACATGCGCGCGCAGTTCGGCTACCGAGCCGTCGACCAGGTCGCCGGTGATGGCCACCATGTCGGCGCCGAGCCGGTTCACCTCCTCCACGATCCGGGCGATGTAGGAGGCGCGGATGGTCGGGCCCACATGCAGGTCGCTCAACTGGGCGATGGTGAAGCCGGCCAGGCGCGCGGGCAGCCCGGCAATGGGCACCTCCACGCGGCGCACCGGCGGCGTGCGCCGGGCAAAGAACAAGCCCACCAGCGAATCGGCCGTGGCCAGTGCCATGACGGCCAGGGCGCTGCCCTGTTCCCACGAGGCGCGGTCCATGGACAGATCGGCGAGCCGCGTGACGGCCCAGGCCGAGAGCAGCCCGATGTCGCGCAGCACCGCCAGCACGAACACCGAGGAGAACCAGCCCATGGCCAGCAGGCCGACCCAGCGCACCGGGGCGCGCAGCACGTCGGGCAGGGGCAGTCGGCGAAGGAAGGGCAGCGGCATGGTCACGGCCGACAGCAGCAGCAGCAGCGCGAAGACCGGCCAGGCGCCGGTCGCCTGCGCCAGGGCAGGCAGCAGCCGCACGGCCAGGAAGACGTGCAGCAGCGTGGTCAGAAAGGCGATGGGAGCGAGAGGCATGGCAGGCGGGCGCCATTTTGCTGCGCCGCAGCAAACTGCGCACGTGGGGAAACCCGCTGTCCTTGCAGAAGCGGGTAATAAAAAGCGCTAAAGGTAAGAAATTACCGCCGGCGTGTGAGCCAACCGGCGGGAGACCCCGGACGCCCCGCGCTCACAAGGTGTGAATGAATCCGGCGTGGCCGAGCGGGCATGTCGGGGTCGTTCACACCTTGTCAGTGGTCGGCCTGCGGACCTTGGGCCAGGGCCTGCGGCGGATGCGTGGCGGCGGCGATGTCGAAATTGGACGGCCACAGGAACAGTGTCCGTCCCGGGGCGCCCAGCGCCACGTTGAGGGTCTGCGTGAGCGTCAACGGCCCGAGCGTCGCCTGCACGTCGTAGGTGCCGGGAGCCAGCCGCGCCAGCATGTACGGACCATGGGCGACCGCGTCGAGCACCTGTTCGCCGTTGTACTTGTTGACCACGCGCACCTTCACGGGCTCGTCGAACTGGCCGCGCTGGCCGCGCGAGACCGCGAACTCGAGGGTGGCGCCCCAGCGCGGCGAGACCATCTCCATGAAGGCCTGCTGTTCGCGACCCACGCCACCGCACATGTATTCGGTGCCCTGCGGCGCCATGAGGATGTCCGGCAACGGCGCGGCGGAGGCAGGGCCTGCAGACAGGACGCAGGCGCCGGCGGTGACGGCGGCGGAAAGAAGACGGGAGAGCCGGAAGGACATGGACTTCTTCAACAACGGTGGACGGTGCGCGGCCCGGATCGACCCGGCCTTGCGGGCCGCAACGGCGGCCGGGCCATTGTGCTCAGCAAGAATCGGGCGCAGTCTGGGGACTGCTCCCCTTGACAGCAGGCGCCGGCACGGGCGGGCTTTGGCGCCGGAATGCGCCAGCATGGGGCATCGGCAGCGGGCGTGCACCTACAGGCGGGGGCCGCCCGGCGGTCTACAAGCGTCGCTTCTCTGCCTATTTCCGATGCCTGCCATGACCCAGCCCGGTTTCCCCCAGACGCCCGACTCGCCAGTCGAGCCCGCCCGCACCGACGGCCAGCAATCCTGGCTCGACGCGATGAAGGCCTTCGATGCCCGACGCCCCGACCTGCCGGGCGAGCACCTGGTGGTGCTGGGCCTGGGGGTGGCCCTGCTGCTGTCCTCGGGCCGGAGCCGCTCGATCCTGGGCCGGCTGGTCAAGGCGGCGGCCGGCGGTGCCCTGGTGGCACGCGCCGCCAGCGGCACCGGCGGTGTGGCCCGCGTGGCGCGGGTCATCTCCAAGGTCACCTGAGGAAGGACGCGCCCGTCAGGTCCTGACGGACGCGCCTTCGAGGCGGCGGGGCGGCATCGCGCCGTTCCCCTCTGCGCGCTCAGCCCTTGATCAGGCGGTACTGGACCGGGTCTGCCGTGAGGTAGCCGACGGCGCAACCGTCGCCGTAGTTCGAGCGGATCAGCGGCTCCAGCGTGCCCTTGACGACGCTGTGGATGCTTCCCCAGTCGCCCGGGTGCTGGAAGTTGCTCATGATGTAGGTCCAGCCGTTGATCTCGTCCACCGCATGCAGGCCGGTGGATTCGGCGCCGGCCGGCGTCGACAGGATGCGCGACAGCTTCTTCGTGTCCACGTTGTACGCCCAGAGGAAGTTGTTGACGTGGTGGCCGCTGTCTTCACCGATGAAGAGCGTGCGCATCTTCTCGGAGAACTTCAGGTTGTCGGCGCTGGAGATCTTGTCCGGGTTGGTCGTGTTGCCCAGGCTGTCGGGGGTGCTCAGGTCCTCGCCCGTGAGCAGCACGCGCGAGCTCACCGCCACCCATTCGCTGTCGATGGCCGCGCCGGAGGAATCCTTGGCGCCGCCGCCCAGCTTGTGCTCCAGCACCACGCCGCAGTTCAGCACCTTGGGGAAGGTCACGTTGGCGCTGCTCATCCAGGCGCTGTTGCCGTTGACCATCGAGCTCTGCACGTTGGCAAGCGCCGAGTAGGCCACCTTGTCCTTGACGTTCACCGTCGTGCCTTCCATCTTGGTGAAGGCCATGCTGCCGCCCTTGAGGGCGGCATAGCGGTGGGTTTCCAGGAAGGCCGCGGCCTTGTCCTTGTTGGTCTTGACCTTGATCCAGTTGGCCTTGCCGCTGTACATGATCCGGGTGTACGTCGCGTCGGCCGGATCGGCGGTCTGCACGTCCATGATGTCCGTGGGCACCAGGGCGTTGGCCAGCGCCTCGATCTCCGCGCTCGTGGCATGGCCGAGGTTGATCCACGTGAGCCTGGCGGTGCTGGTGTCCGTCAGCACCTCGTCGTAGCGCGCCACGTACAGCGTGCCGGCCGACAGGTCGCGTGCCTTGTCGGCCACGAACATGAACAGGCCGCCGTTGGTGGCGTCGTCGCCCATCAGCGCGGTGCGCTCGTCGGGCATGACGTGGATCAGCTCGTGCGAGATGCGGCCCAGGCAGTAGTGCTTCTTGCAGCTGCCGGTGCCGTCGGCGTTGACGGTGATCTCGGGCAGATGGCCGTAGTGGTACGGGTTGGCCTTGGTGGCATCGCCGAACACGTTCTTGCTGTAGGCCTGGAACATCGTGTTGGAGGCGATGGTGAAGGCGTCCGGCTCGTACTCCTCGCTCGACAGGTGCGTGCCCCAGGGCGACAGGCTGGCGCCGCAGGTGATCCACAGGCCATGCGCGGCCGAGGTGTCGACGTTGTGGTACTTGACCAGCGACAGCTTGCCTGTCTTCGGGTCCTGATCGAGCGTGAGCACGGCGATGGGCGAGGGCAGCTTGCCGTACATGTCGGTCTTGCGATCCTGCGCCAGGCTGGTGTACTCGAACTGCACCACGGCGAACACCGCATTGCCCTTGACGCCGCTCACCTTGGCGCCCGGCACCGTCAGCAGCGAGCTGCCATCGGCGCAGTCCGAGAAGAACTGGCGCTCCTTGCCGGCCACCGAGTTGTCGATGATCGGCTTGTTGTTGATGTCGTAGTAGCCGCCGGCTAGGACGGTGCCGCCCTTGCCGTCCGGCACCATCTGCCCGCTGATGAAGTAGGGCTGGTAGGCCAGGTTGTAGCTGACGCTGCTGCCGTCGTTGAACGCGACCTTCATGACCGAGCTGGTCGTCGTGGTGGCCATCTCGGCCGGCTTGACGAGCGATGGCGCGGGCATGCTGCTGAACTCGGTGGACACGTACTGCGCGGCGGGTGCCGGAACGGGCGCAGGGGCAGGCGCCGGGCTGGGCGTCACGCCCGCGAAGTTGAAGTTGCCGTCGCTGCCGCCGCCGCAGGCGGTCAGCAGGGCAGCGCCGCCCAGCGGCAGCAGCGGCGCGGTGCCGAAGAGCTTCAGCGCCTTGCGGCGCGTGGGGACGGAAAGGATGCTGTCGTGGGTCGTCATCGTCGGACTCTCTAACGGGGGAGAACAAGGCCGGCGCCGTCCGTGAGGCGGGCGTCGGCCGAAAGCCGTGACGATGGCGCCGCTCGATGACAGCGGCGTGAAATGGTCAGCCTGGTGGCAGTTTTTTGCGATAAGCGCCAGGCCGGCCGGGGTCGCTCAGAATCCGGCGCCCGAGGGGTCCACCCCGCGCGGCCACAGCGCCCACAGCCGCAGCGGCTGCTTCATGCGCGCCGCGAAGCGGCCGGCCTCGGCGCCGGTGCCAGCGAAGAAGTCGGCGCGCACGGCACCCAGGATGGCGCTGCCCGTGTCCTGCGCCACCACCAGCCGCGACATCTGCGCCACCGGCCCGCTGGTGGCCAGCCACACGGGGGTGCCGTAGGGGATGGACTCGCGGTCCACCGCGATGGAACGGCCCGCCGTCAGCGGCACGCCCTGGGCGCCGCGCGGGCCGAAGGCGGCGTCCAGCTCGGTCAGCGGCTCTTCACGGAAGAACACGTAGCGCGGATTGCTCCACAGCATCTGCTGCACGCGCTGGGGGTTCTGGCGCGCCCAGTCCTTCACGTCCTCCGGCCAGCGGCCGATGGGCGAGACGCCCTGGCTGGCCAGCCACTGCTGCACGCTGCGGTAGGGCTGCTCGTTGGTGCCGGCGAAGGCCAGGCGCACCGTGCGGCGGCTGCCGTCGGGCTCGGTGATCTGCAGCCGGCCCGAGCCCTGGATGTGCAGCATCAGTGCATCGACCGGGTCGGACAGCCAGGCGATCTCGCGCCCCCGCAGTGCGGCCTGGGCCTCGGGCAGGGTGTCGATCTGCTGGCGGGTGTACCAGGGCCGGCGCGGCGCCCAGCCGGCCGGGGTCTGGTAGAGCGGCACGGCATAGGCGGAGGAGGGCGTGCGGCTGGCCTCGAAGACCGGCTCGTAGTAGCTGGTGAGCATGCCCTGCGACTGGCCATCGGCCGCCTCCACGCGGTAGGGCTGCAACCGCTCCATCAGGAAGGCGCGCTGCTCCTCGGGCGTGCCGATCGACAGCCGGCGCAGCTCCTGGCACAGCGGCGAGATCACGGCATTGGGACGCTGGCAGTTGGCCATGAGCACGATCCAGGCCTCGTGCATCGCATCGTCCTGCACGCCGGGCAGCTCGGACCAGTCCACTGGCACCCAGCGGCTCTTGGGATGGGTGAGTGGCCCGGTGAGTGGTGCCAGCGGCGGCTGGGGCGGGGGCGCCGTGGGCGCGACGGTGCGGGCCGGGGGCACCGGCGCCGAGGCGCAGCCGGCCAGCACCGCTACGATGGCCGCCGCGGTCAGGGCCGCCAGGCCGCGCCAGCGTCCCGCGCCCTGCCGCCGCAGCGGCGTGCCGTCCCGCGAGGGCGCCTGTCCCGGCGCGGTGGCAAGGCGGCCCTGCAGGAGGAACAGCCGTGAAACTTGTGGAGCATTGGGACGCATGTACTTGATTTTGCTGGAAGCATTCGCCGCACTGGCGGTGCTGGTGCTGATTGTGTGGTGGACCATGTTCCACGGTCGCCGCGGGGGTGAACTGCCGCCGGACGAGGACCCCGACAAGAAGCCCTGAACCCTGTCGGACAGTCGGCCAGCCGCCTGTGGGAAGGGCATGCGACCTCGGCGGTGCCAAGGGGCAAGCGATTCACTTTTGATAGCGGTCAAGATTGATGGATAAAGGCGTGTGTCAGGTTTTCATCGGCGCTGGCAGGCCATCCTCCCTGTCTCGCCGTCGCCCTGGGCGCCTCCCATAATGGCGCCAACCCGCCGGGTGGACGGACGTCCCGGCCATGGTGAGGCGGGTGCCATCCAAGGAGAAACAACCATGCAGAAACTCTCGGGCAAGCTCGTCCTCAGCTCCGCCGCCCTGGCCGTCTTCCTCACCGGCTGCGCCGGCATGAGCGACACGCAGCGCAACACCGGCATGGGCGCTGGCATCGGCGCGCTGGGCGGCGCGGCCATCGGCGCGGCCACCGGCAACAGCCGCACTGCCGCCACCGGCGCGGCCATCGGCGCTGGCGTTGGCGCGCTGGGCGGCTACCTGTGGTCGCAGCGCATGGAAGCGCAGAAGCGCCAGATGGAGCAGGCCACCCAGGGCACCGGCATCGCCGTGTCCCAGACCGCCAACAACGAGCTGAAGCTGGCCATCCCGAGCGACGCCGGTTTCGACACCGGCCGCGCCAACATCCGCCCGACGCTGGCGGGCGTGCTGGACCAGTTCGCGACCGGCCTGCGCAACAACCCGAATGCCGAAGTGCGCATCATCGGCCACACCGACAACACCGGCACCGACGCCATCAACGATCCGCTGTCGGTGCAGCGCGCCGCCGCCACCCGCGACTACCTGACCTCGCGCGGCGTGCCCGCCCGGGCCATCCAGATCGACGGCCGTGGCTCGCGCGAGCCCATCGCCAGCAACGCCACCGATGCCGGCCGCGCGCAGAACCGCCGCGTCGAGATCTACGTCGGCGAGCGCGCACCCAACCGCGGCTGATCGATCTCCATCGCCGTCTGCGGCCCCCGGGGAGGGCGGACGGCAACACGCCGTGGACCGGACCCTCGGGACTGGCCGCGGCGTTGTCGCGTCTGGCCGTGCGCGGCGCAATCAGGCGTCCGCGCCGCGCAGCAGGTTGGCCAGCTCGACGGCCGACTTCACTTCCATCTTGTCGAACACGCGCGCCCGGTGCACTTCCACCGTGCGGACGCTGATCGACAGCTCGTCGGCGATCAGCTTGTTGGGTAGGCCGCGCACCACGCGGCGCAAGACCTCGCGCTCGCGCTCGGTCAGCTCCTCCAGCCGCTGCTGGATGCGCTGGCGCGCCTGCCGCACGTCGATGGCGGCCTGCGACAGGCGCAGCGCCTCCTCCACGCGGTCCACCAGGGCGTTGTCCGAGAAGGGCTTCTCGCAGAAGTCGAAGGCGCCGCGCTTGACGGCGTCGACCGCCGTGGGCACGTCGGCATGGCCGGTGAGGAAGATCACGGGCATCTCGTCCAACTGGCCGGCGCCGGCCAGCCGGTCGAACAGCGCCAGGCCGCTGGTGCCGGGCATGCGCACGTCCAGCAGCAGGCAGCGCGGCTGGTTGCGGAAGGCGGTGCTTTCGTCCAGCCGGGCGGTGAAGGCGTCGGCACTGGCGAAATGCTCGCTGGCCAGGCGGCGCGAGCGCAGCAGCCAGGCCAGGGCCTCGCGCACGCTCGCGTCGTCGTCGACGATGAAGATGAGGGCGTCGATGAGGGGTTGCATGGGGGTCAGAAGGAAAGGGGCGCCGCCTCGCCGCGGCCCGTCGGCAGCGTGAAGCGGAAGACGGTGCCGCGCGGGCGGTTGGGCGCGTGTCCGAGCGCGCCGCCGTGCTGCTCGACCACCGTACGACACAGGCTCAGGCCGAGGCCCATGCCGTCGCGGCGGGTGGTGAAGAAGGGGGTGAACAGGCGCTCCTGCACCTCTGCGTCGATGCCGCAGCCCTCGTCGGCCACGCTGAAGGCGATCCAGCGGCGCGTGTCGACAGCGCTGCCGTCCGCGGGTTCTGCGCTCAGGGTGAGCACGCGGCGGCGCAGCTCGGACCGGTCCATGGCCTGCATGCCGTTGCGCGCGAGGTTGAGCAGCACCTGTTCGACCAGCGAGCGGTCGCACAGCACCGGCGGCAGGTTGGCAGGCACCTGCAGTTCGACGCGCACGTCCAGCTTGCGGGCCTGCAATTGCACCAGCGGCATCACGGCCTCGAAGAGCTGCAGCGGCGTCACCGGCTCGCGCGCACGCTCGCGGCGGCGCACGAAGTCGTGCACGCTGCGGATCACGCGGCCTGCGCGCTCGGCCTGCTCGGCGATGCGGCGCATGGCCAGCGCCAGCTGATGGCGGTCCTCGGCCTCCTGGCCGGGCAGCGGCGGGCTTTCGAGCAGGTTGATCGAGCCGGTCGCATAGCTGGCGATGGCGGCCAGGGGCTGGTTGAGTTCGTGGCTCAGCAGCGAGGCCATCTCGCCCACCGTGGCCAGGCGTGCCGTGGCCTGCAGCCGCTCCTGGCTGGCGCGCGACATCTCCTCGATGCGGCGCTGCTCGCTCAGGTCGACGATGGCGCTCATCCAGCCGGTCTGCACGCGCCGGTCATCGATCAGCGGCGTCTCGAAGATCAGCACCGGGAAGCGACTGCCGTCCTTGCGGCGGAAGACCGACTCGTAGCCCTCGCGCGCGGTGCCGCCGCTGGCCTGACGCATGTGCTGGCGGTTGCGGTATTCGGCCGACAGTTCCGGCGGCCAGTAGGGCATCTCGTCGGCGCGGCCCAGCAGCTCTTCGGCCGTGAAGCCCACCATGTCGCAGAAGGCGGCATTGACGTAGGTGACGCGGCCGTCCAGGTCGCGCGCGCGCAGCCCCGTGAGCACCGAGTCCTCCATCGCCTTGCGGAAGGCCAGGGTGTTCGACAGGTCGTGTTCCACGCGCAGCCGCCGGCGCGTGTCGCGCGCCAGCAGCACCAGCACCGACACCAGCGCGATCGACATGGCCGTGACCAGGCCGGTGAGCAGGTTGGGGAAGAGATCCGGTGCGCTGCGCCAGCCGTCCACGCGCAGCATCAGCGTGAGGCCGGGCAGCTCCAGCGCCTGCTGCGCCGTGAACACGCGGTTGCCGGCGCGCCGCGCGGTGCCGATGCTGGCCAGGCGCGTGCCGTCCAGCTCCAGCAGCGAGACCTCCTGGCCGCGGGTCATGCTCGCATCCAGCATCTCGGAGAGCACGCCGCGCAGCGAATAGAGGGCGATCAGGTAGCCGCCGTGGCGCGAGGGCAGGCAGACCTCCAGCACCTCGATGCCGCCGCCGCCGGGCAGCGGCAGGTAGTGCGAGGGCGCGTAGGCGCCGCCGCGCTGGCGCTCGGCCGCGGTGCAGGCCTGCACCAGCTCCGGCAGGCTGGACGGGCGCTGCTGCAGGTCCAGCGGATGCGGCCGGTAGGGCGTGTCCTCGGCCGTCTGCAGCACCAGCGAGGCGTCGCGCCGCTCGATGCGCAGCCACTCGCGGTGGCCGCGCAGCAGCTGCGCCGCCTCGGCGGCAAAGCGCTGCGGGTCGGCGTCGGTGGCCTGCAGGCTCTGCAGGTTGCGCGCAAGGGCCGACCGCAGTTCGGACGTCGCGTCGGCGGTGTCGCGCTCCAGCCGCTGCTGCACCTGCTCGATCTCGTGGCGCCCCGCCAGCCAGACCACCGTGATGAGCAGGCCCATCACCAGCAGCGCCATCAGCACCCACAGGAACCAGCGGCGCCACATCGAGCGCAGGCGCCGCCAGCCGGGGGGCGGCAATGCGGCGGCCTCGATCGGCAGCTCGGCGGCGGGCAGGCTGGCGCTCATCGACGAAGGGCCTGGCTCACAGCACGCGGTGACCCAGCGCCGGCAGCTGTTCGCGGCAGGCGATCAGGCGCGCGATGTCCAGCTCGGCGATCACCACGCCTTCGCCCTCGTCGCGGCGTTCGGCCAGCGTCTGGCCCCAGGGTTCGGCCACCAGCGTCTGGCCCCAGGTGCGCCGGCCGTTCTCGTGCCGGCCGCCCTGGGCCGGCGCGGCCACGAAGGCCAGGTTTTCGACGGCGCGGGCGCGAAGCAGCAGTTCCCAGTGGGCCTGTCCGGTGGTGTGCGTGAAGGCCGCGGGCACCAGCAGCAGTTCGGCGCCCTGCGCCGACAACTGGCGGTAGAGCTCCGGAAAGCGCAGGTCGTAGCAGACCGACAGGCCCACCTTCCAGCGGTGGCCATCGCGCGAGGGCAGCTCGAACAGCGTCGGGGTGCCGCCCGGCGCGATCACGCGCGCCTCGTCATAGCGCTCGCGGCCGTTGTCGAAGCAGAAGAGGTGGATCTTGTCGTAGCGCGCCACGCATTCGCCCGTCGGCGCATAGGCGAGCGAGGTGTTGAACACATGGGCCTCGTCCGCCGCCTGCAGGGGCAGCGTGCCGCCCACGATCCACAGGCCGAACTCGCGGGCGCAGGCCGCCAGGAAGTCCTGCACCGGCCCCTGGCCCGGTGCTTCGCGCAGCGGCAGCTTGTCGGTGTCGCGGTGACCCATGAGGCAGAAATACTCGGGCAGCGCGGCCAGTTCGGCGCCGGCCTCGGCGGCCTGGGCGAGCAGGGCGCGGGCCCGCGCGAGGTTGTCCTCGCGCACGGGGCCCGAGACCATCTGGATGGCGGCGATCTTCATGGTTTGGATTCGTTGTCGGTGGCGGTACCGGCGCCCGGTTGTGCCGCTGCGCGCGGCACCTTGACCACGCGCGGATCGGCCCAGGTGCCGTCGATCAGGAACTCCTGCGTGGTGGCGGCCACCAGCGGGCGGCTCAGCACCATCTGCGCCAGGAAGGTGCCCAGGCCGACCGCCGGGTTGATGGCCGTGGCCACCAGCGCCGCCGTGCCGGCGTTGATCTCGGGAATCACCACCACGCGCAGCTGCTGCGTCTCGTGCGCGATGTCGGCCGAGCCGTCCATGAAGACGGCGGCATTCACGCCCTTCATCTGCAGGTTGTTGGTGCTGGCGATGCCGTTGGCGATGCGCGCGTCGCCGCGGATCTGGTCGAAGGCGAAGCCGGCGCTGAACAGGTCGCGGAAGTCCAGCGTCAGCCGGCGCGGCAGCGCCTGCAGGTTGATCACGCCCAGCAGCTTGGCGATGCCGGGCTCGGCCTTGAGAAACTGGCCGCTGGCGACGTCCAGGTGCAGGTTGCCGCCCAGCGAGGCCAGGTCGAGGTCGAACGGCGAGCCTTGCCAATGCACGTCGCCGCCCAGCCGGCCCTTGCCGGAGGCCAGCACGCCGGGCATGCCGAAGCGGCCGAGCAGAGCGCCCGCGTCCTGCATGTCGAGGATGAAGTCCAGCGTCATGTGGCGCTTGGCGCCGGCCGAGGTGGGGGGCGCCCAGCGGCCCTTGGCGTCCAGGCGCGCCTCGGGCAGCGTGAAGGCCAGCTTGTCGAGCCGCCACTCGCGCCGGCCACCTTCGGCTGCCTGCGTGGCGGCCACGATCTCGGCCCGGCCCAGGTGGCGGCCGAGCAGTTCCAGGTCGTCCACCACCACGTCCAGGGCCGGCAGGTCCTCGGGCGGGGCGGTGTCGAGCAGCGACTCCACCTGCTCGCGCGACTCGCCCGGCGCGATGCGCAGATAGGCCAGCCGCGCCTTCACCTGGGCGGGCGCCTGGTTGCGGTACTCGACGCTGCCGCTCAGCTCGCGGGCCTGCACCTTGGCCTTGTACACATTGCCTTCGATGGTGCCGTCCACCGTCAGGTCGTGCAGCGTGCGGCCGGCCACCTGCAGGCGGCCGGCCTGCAGCGCAACGCGGTTGGGCAGCCAGGGCGAGGCGGCCACCGCCTGGGCGGTGCCCGGCGGCGCGGGCGTGGTCGGGGCGGCCGGCGCCTTCTGGGTCGCCAGGGCGCGCCAGGCGTCCACGTCGATGTCGTCCAGGTGGATCTGCGCCAGCACGCCGTTGGCCGGCAGCGTCTTCGAGCCGGCCACGGCCGTGCCGACACGCAGCGCGCCGCGCACCACAGTGGGCTGCGGCGTGTCGAGCTCGCGCACGTACTCGGCCGAGGCCACGTCGCCCAGGCGCACGTCGATGGTCTCGGTGCGGCCGCGGCGCGCTTCCTCGGCCTGGCGCAGGCCGAGGCGAAGCGGGCGCGTCGCTTCGGCAGATTTGCCCAGGGGTGCCGGCAGGTCCATGCCCAGGCCCTGCAGGCTGCTTTCGAACTGGAAGTCGGGCACGCCGTTCTGCAGCTGCAGGCTGGCCGTGTAGCTGCTGCCACCCTGCAGCCTGCCGGCCAGGCCGTTGAGTTCGGGCTGGCCTTCCACCGTGCGCAGGCCTTCGGCCGTGAACTGGCCCTGGGCCTTGAGCGCAAGCGGCTTGGTGGTGCCGCCGTAGCCGCCCTGGCCTTCGATGCGGATGGAGCCGCCGGCCAACTGGGCCTGCACGCCGGCCAGCGAGAAGCCGCTGTCGGTGAACTGCAGCGTGCCCTTGACCTGCGTGAACGATGGCGAATTCGGCACCAGCCGCACGTCGTTGCCCGGCAGGGCGACGCTGGCCTTGACCTGCGTCTGCGCCATCTGCGTGAGCGGCATGTCCATGTCGAAGCGGTAGTCGGCGTTTCCGCTGGCCTGGATGCCCCCGATGAAGCTGCGGGCGTCGCCGGTGAGCGGCGCGCCCTGGCGCAACAGGTCGGCCACCGGGCCGCGGGCCTGCAACTGCAGCAGCAGCCGGGGCGCATGGGCGAGGTCGGGAATGCGGGCCTCGCCCTTGACCAGTTCGATGGAGGGCGCCCCCGCCATGCGCCCGCGGGCGTTCAGCACCTGCATCGTCTGCCGGTCGAACACCAGTTCGCCCGACAGGCCGGTAACGGCCGGCCAGGCCGCGTGGCCGGTGGGCACATGCGGCACGTAGTTGAAGTGCACGTCCTGCACCTGGGCTGTGATGCGGAAGGCGTCCTGCGGCGCCGCCGAAGGCACATGGTGCAGGTCGCCGCGGATGCGGAACTGCACGTCGCTGGCGCGGCCCTTGACCACCGCGTCGCGCACGTAATGGCGCGTCTCGGCCGGGATGCCCAGCGGCAGGTAGCGGTGCACGCGCGTGCCGTCGGCGCGGGTGAGCTGCGCCGTGAGATCGAGCACGCCCGGAAAGCGGCCTTGCCCGGCGGGGGCAGGCTCGCCGGTGTGCCAGCGGATCTGCGCGCTGCCTTCCGCGTCGGCATTGGCCAGGCGCAGATCGGGCAGCTGCACCTCGATGTCCTCGTCCTTGCGGCTCCAGCGGAGGGAGGTGTCGAGCCGGTCGACCGGCACCGACGGCTCCTCGAACACGCCCGGCACGTCGACCGCGCCATTGCGGATCTGCACCCGGGCCGTGCCGCCGGCCTGATTCAGGTCCACCTCGGCGTCCAGTCCGCGCACGCCCGGCGAGCCCAGGTGGTGGCCATCGGGCGTGGCGTTGCGCCCGTCCGCGGCCACCGCCAGGCCCTTCACGCGCAATTTGGCCTGGTAGCGCGTGGGCGAATCGGCCGGGCCCTGCCAGCTGCCCTCGATGTGTTCGAGCAGGCCGCGCGGCGCCCGCACCGAGAGCAGGCGCCGCACCTGGCTGCCGATGGGCAGCCGGTCGGCAATGAGGGCCATCGCGCCCAGGTCCAGCTGGTCCGCGCGCAGGGCGCCGCTTTCGGGCGTGCGGCCGTTGGCCGGGTGCGTGCGCAGCCAGAAGTTGCCGCCGGGCCAGCGCTGTCCGTCGCCGGTGGCGAACTGCAGGTTCTGGGTCGAGAACTCGAACAGCTGGTCGGTGGCGCGTACCGCCAGGCGCCCCGTCAGGTCGCGCAACTGCAGCGGTTCGAGCTGGGCGCCGAGCACGGCGTCGATGCGCGACAGGGCCAGGTCGGCCGCGCCGCCGACGGCCCGGCCCGACTCGACGTCGATCCAGGCCCGGACCGCGCCCTCACCCTCGCGGATGCGCGCATCCAGCTTGACGTACTGGCCCAGCCGCGTGACGTCGATGTGCGGCAGGTCGGCATAGAGCTGGCCGCTCCAGTCGCGCCAGTCGCCGCTGCGCAGGCTCAGCAGCGGCTGGCGAAAGCGGCCGTTGATGGAAAAGCGCTGCCCCCAGCCCTCGGGCGGCGTGGCGTCCAGCCGCATCGCGTGGCTGCGCACGCCGTTGCGCACCACGAAGCGCACGTCTGCCAACGTGAGCGTGGGCGCATCGCGTGTCTCGTCGGTCCAGCGCACCGTGCCGTGCTCGACCACCACCTCGCGCTGGGAGAAGAGCCAGTCGGCGCCCGGGCTGTCGTCCTTGCGGTCGTCGGGGTTGAGCACCACGCCGGCGATGCGCAGCCGGCCGTCGGCATCGCGCCGCACGTCGAGCTCGGGCCGCTCGATGTAGAGCTGCTCGAAGCCGCGGTGCCACAGCGAGCGCGGCGACACGCTGGCCACCACGCGCGCCAGCCGCAACGCCTCGCCGCGGCCAGGGTCTTCCAGCACGACGTCGTGCAGCTCGATGGTCGGAAACAGGCTCCTGGAGTACGCCTCCAGCGAGCCGATGCGAACGGGTACCCCTGCGAGACGGCTGGCTTGCGCCTCCAGCGCGCCGCGCCACTCGCCGATCCGCGGCACAATCCACGCGTGTAGGACGACGACGCACAGGCCGACGAGCAACCAGCCGGCCACCACCAGGGCCAGCAGCCAGCGTGCTGCGGCAGCTGCGATCCTGAGCAGACGTGGAGGAGATGGCGTCGTGACATTCATGAAGGATCGCGCTGTGTCGGAAATTATGACCGGCCGCCCCTGGCCCGGTTCCGAGCCGGCCGGCGGAGAAGGCCCCTCAAACCGTCCGATTTCGGAGCATGCGCAGTCGGCTGTCTCGTCGGCCGCCATGCCGCCCTCGCGAGGGCTTTCATCGGGCTCTCGTTTCGTGCAGCGGCTGCGCCGGCGCTATGCCGACGAACTGACGCTGCTGCCCCCCGGGGCGCCCCGCCGCCCCCATATGGAGAGCGCGCTGGCCGCATTGCGCGCGGCCGGCCGGCCCACGGGCGATGCGCTGCGCATCGTGCGCCAGCTGGTCATGGAGCGCTTGATTGCCCGCGATTGCGATGAAGGCGCGCCGCTCGAGGAAGTGCTGCAGGCCGTGACCGAGCTGGCCGAGTTCGCCCTCGACACCGCCTGCCGCGAGGCCTGCGCCGAGCTTGATGCCGTGCACGGCGCGCCGCGCACCGCCGACGGCCAGCGGGCCCAGCTGTGGATCGTGGGCATGGGCAAGCTGGGCGCGCGCGAGCTCAACGTCTCCAGCGACATCGACCTCATCTACCTGTACGACCAGGACGGCGACACCGCGGGCGACGCCCAGGGCCGCGGCAGCATCGCCAACCAGGATTACTTCGGCCGCGCGGTCAAGCGCATCTACCAGCTGGTGGGCGACACCACCGAGCACGGCTTTGTCTTTCGCGTCGACCTGGCGCTGCGGCCCAACGGCAACTCGGGGCCCAGCGTGGTCTCGCTCGACGCGCTGGAGGAGTACTTCCAGGTCCAGGGCCGCGAATGGGAGCGCTTCGCCTGGCTCAAGAGCCGCGTGGTCGCGCCGACGGCCGCCATCGAATCGGGCAGCGCCCAGGCCCTGCGCGGCGTGGTGCTGCCCTTCGTCTTCCGCCGCTACCTCGACTACAGCGTGTTCGACGCGCTGCGTTCGCTGCACCGGCAGATCCGCGAGCAGGCCATGCGCCGCAGCGCCGGCCGGCCCGAGCGGGCCAACGACGTCAAGCTTTCGCGCGGCGGCATCCGCGAGATCGAATTCATCGTCCAGCTGCTGCAGGTGGTGCGTGGCGGGCAGTTTCCCGAACTGCGCACCCGTCCCACGCTCGACGCCCTGCAGCGCCTAGCGCGTGCCGGCCTCATGCCCCAGGCCACCGCCGACGAGCTCGACCGCGCCTACCGCTTCCTGCGCCAGGTGGAGCACCGCATCCAGTACCTGGACGACCAGCAGACCCACATGCTGCCCGTGGCGGATGAGGACCTGCGCTGGATCTCCGCCACGCTGGGCTTCCCGGACTGCTGCGCCTTCCTCGAAAAGCTGGACACCTACCGCGAGTTCGTCGCGCAGGAGTTCGACACGCTGCTGGGCGGCGAAAAGCGCTGCAGCGGCGGCAGCTGCCAGCGTGGCGGCACCGGCCCGCGCTCGGCGCCGCAGGACCTGGGCGAACTACTGGCCAGCCTGCCCGCCCCCTTCGCGGAGCGCGTGCGCCAGTGGGCCGACAACCCGCGCATCGCCGCCCTGCGCGACGAGGCTCGCGCCCGGCTGCGCCAGCTGGTGATCCGCACCGGCCGCTGGCTGCAGGAGGCCGAGGCGTCGACCGCGGGCGACCGCTGCGCCCATCCGGTCGATGCCGCCCTGCGCTGGGCCGACTGGATCGAGCCGCTGCTGCGCCGCGAGAGCTACCTGGCGCTGCTGGTCGAGCGCCCCGGCGTGCACGAGCGCCTGCTGCGCCTGCTGGGCGCGGCCAAATGGCCGGCGCGCTACCTGCTGCAGCACCCCGGCGTGATCGACGAACTCGCCAGCCCCGACATGCTGGCCGCGCGCTTCTCGGCCATCGAGTTCGACGCCGAACTGGACGCCCGCCACCGCTCGCTCTCGCGCACCGGCGAGGCCGACGAGGAGGCGCTGATGAACCTGCTGCGCCGTGCCCACCATGCCGAGGTCTTCCGCATCCTGGCGCGCGACCTCGAAGGCCGGCTGACGGTCGAGCAGGTGGCCGACGACCTGAGCGCCCTGGCCGACACCGTGCTGGCCATCACCGCCCGCTGGTGCTGGCCCCACGTGCGCAACCGCCACCGCGAGCTGCCGCGCTTCGCCGTCATCGGCTACGGCAAGCTGGGTGGCAAGGAGCTGGGCTATGGCAGCGACCTGGACATCGTGTTCGTCTACGACGACGAGGACGAGCGCGCGCCCGAGGTCTATGCCGCCTATGTGCGCAAGCTCATCAACTGGCTGACCATCAAGACGCGCGAAGGCGACCTGTTCGAGATCGACACCGCGCTGCGGCCCAATGGCAACTCGGGCCTGCTGACCATCACCTTCGACGCCTACGAGAAGTACCAGTTGGGCCGCGGCAGCAACACGGCCTGGACCTGGGAACACCAGGCCATGACCCGCGCGCGCTATGTGCTGGGCAGCGCGGAGCTGGGCGCGCGCTTCAACGCGGTGCGCCACGCCGTCATCGCCGCACCGCGCGACCGCGCCGCCCTGCGCAAGGAGATCGTCGCCATGCGCGAGAAGGTGCGTGCCGCCCACCCGGTGCGCCCCGGTCGCTTCGACGTCAAGCACAGCGCCGGCGGCATGGTGGATGCCGAGTTCGCCGTGCAGTACCTGGTGCTGGCCCATTCGGGCGAGGTGCCGGCGCTGCTGGACAACGTGGGCAACATCGCGCTGCTGCAGCGCTCGGAGGCTGCCGGACTGCTGCCGGCCGGCGTCGGCCATGTCGCCGGCGATGCCTACCGCGAGCTGCGCCGCCTGCAGCACCGCGCACGCCTGGACGAGGCGCCCACGCAGGTGCCGCCCGAACTGGCGGCCGGCGAGCGCGCCGCCATGCTGGCGCTGTGGGAGGCGGTCTTTGGCTGAACCGGTGTTGCGTCGCCGCCGGCCGATCGGCTTTCCGGTCCGATGGACGACCTGGACGGCGGCCTGCGCCGCCGTCGTGCTGGCCGGATGCGCCAGCGCGCCGCGCGACGGCCCACCCCGCAACCCGCCCCCGGGGCTGGCCCAGACGCCCGATGCCGAGCCCCGTGTGGAGCCCATCCGCGGCGCGGGCGGGACCAGCCGTCCCTACACCGTCGCCGGCCGCAGCTACACGCCCATCACCGACGACCGCCCGCTCGTCGAGCGTGGTCTGGCCTCCTGGTATGGCCAGGGCTTCCATGCGCGCTCCACCGCCACCGGTGAGCCCTACGACATGTACGCCATGACGGCTGCGCACCGCACCATGCCGCTGCCCAGCTACGCGCGGGTGCGCAACCCGGCCAACGGGCGCGAGGTGATCGTGCGGGTGAATGACCGCGGCCCCTTCCGCGACGACCGCATCATCGACCTGAGCTACACCGCGGCGCTGCGGCTGGACCTGCTGCGCGGCGTCGCGCCGGTGGAAGTGGAGCGGCTGACCAACGAGGCGATCCGCACCGGCGCCTGGCGCCGGCCGTCGGACACGCAGCTGGCCGCGGCGCCGACGGCCGTCGCGTCGTCACGAGCGGTGGCGTCGTCGGCGCAGGCCGAGGCCGTGCCAGTGCCGGCGGCCTGGGTGCAGCCGGTCGCGGCCGTGCCGTCGGGTGCAGCGGCATCGCCTTCGGCGTCCGCACCCGTGCCGGTCTGGCGGCTGGCGCAGGCGTCCACGGCCGTGGCCAGCGATGCGGCGCCTGCGTCAGCGGCGCCCGAGCTGCCAGCAGCGATTGCGCCTGCAGCGTCACTGCCCGCCGAGCCGCCGCCGCGTTTCCGCAACATGGAAGTCGCGCCGCTGGCGCCGATGACGCCCGCGCCTGTGCCGGCGCCCGCTGCGCCAGCCTCGCCCGCTGCACCGGACGCAACGCTGCCCGGTTCGGCGGCCGCCCCTGGCGTGTCGCCACCGTCCGCCGCAGGCGCGGCAGCGTCTGCCTCGTCAGCCATCGCTGCAGGCGTATGGATGCAACTCGGTGCCTTCCGCGAGCGCGATGGGGCGCAGACGCTGCTGGCGCGCGTGGCCGCCTCCCAGCCCGAACTGGCGGGCCGCCTGCGCATCGTCGAAGAAGCGGGGGCGCACAAGGTGCAGGTCGGCCCCTATGCCACGCGCGACGCCGCGCAGGCGGCGGTCGGACCCCTGCGCGGTGCGCTGGGCCTGTCGCCCTTCGCGGTGGAACGCCGCTGAAGGCCTGGCCCGGCGGCTTCCGCCTCGGGCCGATCCGGGCGCAGCGGCCGAGTGCGGCTCAGGTGCCCTGCGGGGCGGGGCCGGCCGGCGAGCCGAGCCGACTCGTCAGTTCCTTGCGATAGCGATTCAGGTCCTGCACCGTCTTGAAACTGCGGTTGAACAACAGCCCCAGGTTGTGCAGGATGCGCTCGCCCACCTTGCCTTCCCACACCGCGTCGAAACGGATCTGCTGGTCGAGCCAGTGCTCCAGCCAGTCCGGATCGGGCATGCGGCTTTGCACCGTGTCGCGTGGGAACAGCGCCTTGTTGACATGCAGGTTGGTCGGGTGCAGCGCCTGGGCGGTGCGGCGGGCGCTGGCCATCAGCACGCCCACCTTGGCGAAGGCCGCACGCGCCTCGTCGCCGCACTTCTCGAGTGCGCGGCGCATGTAGCGCAGGTAGGCGCCGCCGTGGCGCGCCTCGTCCTGCGAGAGCGTGGTGTAGATGTGCTTGATGACCGGTTCGCTGTGCCATTCGGCCGCGCGGCGGTACCAGTGGTTCAGCCGGATCTCGCCGCAGAAGTGCAGCATCAGCGTCTCCAACGGAGGTGCGGGGTCGAAGTCGAAGCGCACCTGGTGGAGTTCTTCCTCGCTGGGCACGCAGTCGGGCCGGAAGCGGCGCAGGTATTCCATCAGCACCAGCGAGTGCTTCTGTTCCTCGAAGAACCAGATGGACATGAAGGCACTGAAGTCGCTGTCGTGCCGGTTGTCACGCAGGAACATCTCGGTCGCCGGCAGCGCGGCCCATTCCGTGATGGCGTTCATCTTGATGGTCTGCGCCTGTTCGTCGGACAGGCGCGCGCCGTCGAAGTCCTGCCAGGGGATGTCGGTCGCCATGTCCCAGCGAACCGATTCGAGCTGCTTGAAAAGATCGGGGTAAAGCATGTCCGAAGGTCTGTGGGTAAGCCTTGCATTGTCCCGGCCACCCGGGCGCATCGGTGCCGTTGTCCGAGCCGCCGCGGGGTCTTCCGCCGTATTGCGGAGACGGCCTTACGGAAATTTACAGACTCCCACGGGAACCATGGAAGTCGGCCTACGCTCGGAGAAAGGGTGAGCGCGGACCATTCCGCTCAACGGTTTTCGATGCTGCGAGGTCTTCCGGATTCAGAGCCGGTCGAAGCATCCCGAGGCGACTCTTCTCCTCCTCCCTCCCTCCCTCCTTCGTGTCGGGATATCTCGCAGCATCTTTTTAACAATTGGCATCGGTGCCTTGTCTCGCCGCGATGCTGCCCTCAAGGCGCGATTTCTCCATCGCGCCTTTTTCTTTGCCGGTGGTGTAGCGTCGGCGCGCGGCGCTCAGCGGGGGGCGGTGTCCTTGATGCTCGGCCGCTGGTGGAGCTTTTCGCACAGGCGGGCCAGCGAGGGATGCTCCGCCCGCCAGTCCAGGTCGGGGAAGCGGAAGCCGATCCAGTCCAGGGCGCAGACGACCGCGATGTCCGAGAGGCTCAGGTGGATGCCGCTGCAGAAGGGTTTGTCGCCCAGGCCCTTGGCCATGGCGGCGATGCCGGCCTCGACCTTGCCGCACTGGCGGTCCATCCAGGCCTGGCTGCGCTCGCGGTCGGCGCGCTTGGGCCAGACGGCTTCCATGCGCCAGAGCACGCCAGCGTCCATCACGCCGTCGGCCAGGGCTTCCCAGGTCTTCACCTCGGCGCGCTCGCGGCCCGAGGCGGGGATGAGCTTGCCCACCGGCGACAGGGTGTCGAGGTACTCGACGATCACGCGCGAGTCGAACATGGCGTCGCCGCCGTCCATCACCAGGCAGGGCACCTTGCCCAGGGGGTTGGAGGTGGCAATGGTGGTGTCGTCGGCCCACACGTCTTCCTGCACGAACTCGTAGTCCAGGCGCTTCTCGGCCATGACGACGCGCACCTTACGCACGTAGGGGCTGGACGTCGATCCGATGAGTTTCATGCAGGCAGGATCCTCGAAAGTGGGCCAGGGGAGGCGGGGCGCGGCGGATTCTAGAGGGAGCGCCGCCGGGCCGGCGCAGGCGCCTGCCGCCAAGGCGCCACCTACAATCCCGGGATGAGTTTCGCGCCCGTTTCCGCCCTTTCGCCCCTCGATGGCCGCTATGCCGGCAAGCTCGCGCCGCTGCGTCCGCTGATGAGCGAGCAGGGCTACATGCACCGCCGCGTCCAGGTCGAGGTGGCCTGGTTCATCGCCCTGTCCGATGCCGGTTTCGCCGAGTTCAAGCCGCTGACGCCGGGCGCCCGCAAGTACCTGATGGGCCTGGTCTCGCATTTCTCCGAAGCCGACGCGTTGGCGATCAAGGAGATCGAGAAGACCACCAACCACGACGTCAAGGCCGTGGAGTACTGGATCAAGTCCAAGTTCGAGGCCCGGCCCGAGCTGGAGTCCGCCGCCGAGTTCGTGCACTTCGCCTGCACCAGCGAGGACATCAACAACACCAGCCATGCGCTGCAGATCCAGGCCGCGCGCGACCAGGTGGTGCTGCCGGCGCTGGACGGCATCCTCGCCACGCTGCGCAAGATGGCCGGCGACTTCGCCGCCGTGCCCATGCTCAGCCGCACCCACGGCCAGACCGCCAGCCCGACGACCGTGGGCAAGGAGATCGCCAACGTCGCCGTGCGCCTGGCCAAGGCGCGCGAGCAGATCGCGGCGGTCAAGCTCATGGGCAAGATGAACGGCGCCGTGGGCAACTACAACGCCCATCTGGCGGCCTGGCCCGACTTCGACTGGGAGGCCTTCAGCCGCAAGGTCGTCGAGACCCCGGCGCCGCAGGGCCTGGGCCTGGTCTTCCAGCCCTTCAGCATCCAGATCGAGCCGCACGACTTCATGGCCGAGCTGTTCGATGCGCTGGCTCGGGCCAACACCATCCTGGTCGACTTCTCTCGCGACGTCTGGGGCTACATCAGCCTGGGTTATTTCAAGCAGCGGCTCAAGGCGGGCGAGATCGGCTCGTCGACCATGCCGCACAAGGTCAACCCGATCGACTTCGAGAACGCCGAAGGCAACCTGGGCCTGGCCAATGCCCTGCTGCGCCACCTGTCGGAAAAGCTGCCCATCAGCCGCTGGCAGCGCGACCTGACCGATTCGACCGTGCTGCGCAACGTCGGCGTGGCCTTCGGCTATGCCGTGCTGGCCTATGCCAGCCTGGCCACCGGCCTGGGCAAACTGGAGCTCAACGAGGCCGCCCTGGCCGAGGACCTGGACAGCAGCTGGGAAGTGCTGGCCGAGCCCATCCAGACCGTGATGCGCCGCTACGGCGTGGCGGGTGCCTACGAGAAGCTCAAGGAAGTGACCCGCGGCCAGGCCGTGACGGCCGAGGCGCTGCACGGGCTGATCCGTTCGCTCGAGATTCCCGAGGCCGAGAAGGAGCGCCTGCTCGCCATGACGCCCGGCAGCTACACGGGCAAGGCGGCCGAACTGGCCCGACGCGTGGGCGGCGGCCAGGCCTGATGGCGCTCAAGTCCACCATCTTCAAGGCCAACCTGGCCGTGGCCGACATCGACCACGGCTACTACGCCGACCATGCGCTGACCCTGGCCCGCCACCCGAGCGAGACCGACGAGCGCATGATGATCCGCCTGGCGGCCCTGGCCCTGCAGGCGCACCAGCTGCAGGCCATGTGCGGCGGCGACGGCCAGCTGGCCTTCGGCGCCGGCCTGTCCGACCCGGACGAGCCCGATGTCTGGCTGCGCGACTTCACCGGCCGCACGCGGCTGTGGATCGAGGTGGGCCAGCCCGAGGACAAGCCGGTCAGCAAGGCCTGCGGCAAGGCCGACCAGGTGGTCGTCTATGCCTTTGCCAGCTCCGCCGAAGTCTGGTGGCGCGGCATCGAGACCAAGCTGACCCGGCCGCAGAACCTGCAGGTGTGGCGCATTCCCACGGCGGCCTCGCAGCAACTCTCGGCCCTGGCCCAGCGCAGCATGCAACTGCAAGCCACGGTCCAGGAAGGCGTGCTCATGCTCGGCGACGCCGAACGATCGGTGGACATCGAGCCCCAGCGCTTGAAATGAACACCCCCCATGCCGCTTCGCGGCTCCCCCCTCTCTGTCGCCTTCGGCTCGGAGGGGGCGCACCCAGAGGCCTGGCGGAGCCAGTTCCTCGGGTGCCCTGGCGTGGCCTGCGCCGAGAGCCCTCGGCGACTGCCTACGTAGAGCTGCTGGGGGGCGGTAGGGCGCTCAAAGCCCCGGCATCGGCGCGCCGCAGTTCCAGCACTGCTCGAAGCCGCCTTCCACGAATTCCCCGCAGCGGCAGTGCCACTGGCGCTGCGGCGGCCGCTGCAGCGCGCCCAGCAGGCGCAGGGCGCGGCTGTGGTCGTCGTTGTGCTCGATCCACAACTCCGGCAGGCACTGGTCCGGCGGCAGCTGGCCGGCGGCGGCGCCCAGGTACTCGCGCTGCACGCTCACCGACAGCCCCACAGGGTGGCCAATGCCAGATTGGGGGCCTGGGCCAGGCGGCGCATGGGCGTGCGGGGATCCGCTCAGGGCGTCGGATCGCCGCCCGCCGGCGCGGCAGGGTCCGAGGGCGGCGGCTCGTCTGCAGCAGGCGCATCCGCCTCGCGCGCACGTTCGGCATAGCGGTTGAAGCGCCACGCCGTGTCCTGCATGGTGATGCGGCGCCAGGTCTGCCGCTTCTCGGCCGGGCTCATGGCCGGCCAATGCTGCACCTCGTCGAAGCTGCGTCCGCAGCCCTTGCATTCGTCGTCGCCCTGGCTGGTCGAGCAGATGGCGATGCACGGCGTGTCGGGGGTGGTCTCATACCAGGCCGTCCACGCCGCCCAGGCCTTCGGCGGAAAGCCGAACTCGTCGGCCTCGTCCTCGCGGTGGAAGACCATCAGCGCATAGACCTCGGCCAGCGCGCGCACCTCGGGCGCCAGGCTGATGCCATCGGGCGAGGGCTTCAGTCGCCGCCAGTGGTTGATGGCGGCCTCGATGTCGGTGATGTGGATGCCGGCCATGCAGGAGGAAACGTGGCGACCGCGACGGCCAGAATGCCGTCTTGATCGAAATGAGGGCGGGCGATCTTATCGCCATGGTTCCCGCCTTGCGCCTCGCAAGGGCGCTGTGTTCCAATCGCGCCGTTCGAAGGGGAGTAGCTCCCGGCCCGGCCCCACGCCGGCGCTGTCGGTCCTGTCGTCAGTACGAAGCGCAAGCTTCCGGCAGTTCCGGGTCCGGTATCCGCAAAGGAGCCGTTCCGAGCAAGACCTTTGATGAGCCCGCTTCGGGCTGATCAAGGCCGTCCTTCGGTTCCATGGTGCACCCCTCGGTGCACCTTCCTCGATCAGCCCGCAGCGGGCTGCCCTCCCCGGCAGGCGCCAGCCGCCTGCTCATCGGTCACAGGTATTGAGGAATCTATGGACTTTCTGACTTCTCCCGAGTTCTGGGTCGCACTCGGGCAGATCATCATCATCGACATCCTGCTGGGTGGCGACAACGCGGTCGTGATCGCGCTGGCCTGCCGCAAGCTGCCGCCCGCGCAGCGCACCAAGGGCATCATCTGGGGCACCGCCGGTGCCATCATCCTGCGGGTGGTGCTCATCGCCTTCGCGATGACGCTGCTGAACCTGCCCTTCCTGAAGCTGGTCGGCGCACTGCTGCTGGTGTGGATCGGCATCAAGCTGCTGGCGCCCGATGAAGAGGGCCACGGCGAAGTGGCGAGCAGCGACCGCCTGTTCGCCGCCATCAAGACCATCATCGTGGCCGACCTGGTGATGAGCGTGGACAACGTCATCGCGATCGCCGGCGCCGCCCAGAACGCGGGCGAGCACTCGCTGCTGCTGGTGGTGCTGGGCCTCGTGATCTCGATCCCGATCATCGTCTGGGGCAGCCAGCTGGTCATCAAGCTGATGGAGCGCTATCCGCTGATCATCACGCTGGGCGGCATGCTGCTGGGCTGGATCGCCGGCGGCATGCTGGTCACCGACCCGGTGCTGGCCAACCCCGACCGCTGGCAGTGGATGTTCAAGCTGCCGCAGACCGACGTGATCAGGTACGGTGCCCAGATTGCCGGTGCGCTGCTGGTGCTGGCCATCGGCAAGGCCGTGCTGGCCCGCCGCAGCAAGCAGGTGGCCGTGCACTGATCGCGCCCGAGGCCGGCTGAACCTTTTCGGTGGGCCGGCCTCCTTCTGTCATCCCCACTTTCCCGGCCCAAGGAGCCCCTCGATGGACAAGATCATCCTGTACGTGGACGACGCGGCCTATGCCGTGGAACACCTGGACCAGCTGGCACCGGCCGCGCCGGGCCGGCACTGGATCGTGGTGGCCTGCGCACCGCGCATGACCCACCGCATCAGCAAGTGGGTGAGCCACAGCGCGCGCGAGAACTGGCGCGCCAAGTGGTTCGCCCGCGTGCAGGAAGCGCTGGCGCCGCTGCTGGCCCGCGAGGGTGCGCAGGCGACGGCCGTGCTGGCCAAGGGGCCGCTGGTCGAGCTGACCCAGCGGCTGCATCTGGAGCACGGCGCCGCCCGCGTGGTGGATGCGCGCCGCCCCCGCATCGGCTCGACCATGGAGCCGTTGGTGCCCGCGGCGGCCGAGCCGGCGCCTCGCCGTCCGCTCGTGCCGGGCGCACGTGCGCTGCCGGGTGGCCTGGCGGGGCTCGCTGCCTTCCTGCTGCTGGCGCCTGGCCTGGCCGACTGAGCGGCGTGCCGGCCCGGCCGGCATGCGGCCCGTCGTCAGGTCCACCGGCTATGCTGGCGCCATGCGATTGATCCTCAAATGGGTGCTCAGCGCCTTGGCGCTGCTGATGGTCACCTACCTCTACGGCGGGGTGCAGATCTCGGGATTCGGCAGCGCGATGATCGCCGCGGCCGTGCTCGCACTGCTCAACGTCTTCGTGCGGCCCGTGCTGGTGATCCTGACCCTCCCGGTCACGCTGGTCACCCTCGGACTGTTCCTCTTCGTCGTCAATGCGCTCATCTTCTGGATGGCCTCGGGACTGCTGCCGGGCTTCCATGTCGACGGCTTCTGGGCGGCGCTGTTCGGCTCGCTGCTGTACTCGATCTTCGGCGTGATCATCGAGGCCGCCATCGGCGCCAGCCGCCGCTGAATAGTGAAACACCCCCCATGCCGCTTTGCGGCTCCCCCCTCACTGGCGCCTTCGGCTTGGAGGGGGGCGCACCCAGAGGCCCGACAAAGCCGGTTCCTCGGGTGCCCTGGCATGGCCTGCTCCGCGGCCACTCGATCCTTGTTGCTGCGGCGCTGACGCGGCCAGCCTACATCGGCTTCTCTTCCATCTGCTCGCGGGCGAGGCGTTCGATCTCGCGTGCGCGCACGTCCACGATCGAGGCCTCGATGTGGTCGATGCGGCCGCCCTTGGCGGTGGTCTCTCGCACGTAGTCCTGCGCGGCGCGGAAGCGGTCGCGCGCCGCCACGTAGTCCAGCTGGGCCACCTGGGACTCCGCTTCGGCGCGGATGGCGCGCAGCGTGTCGCCTTCCACGTCGTACAGGCCCCCGAGCAGGCGCCAGACGGTGGCGTCGCGCGGATGCGTGGCCACCCAGTCGCGCAGCACCGGCGCGGCCTCCGCGGCATGGGTCCGGGTCAGCAGGGCGGCCTGGCCGGCCATCAGCATCTCGCCCCGCGTCTTGGCGCGCACGTCGAGCAGGGCGACGGCTGCGGGCGCATTGCCGGCGCCCATCTCGATCTCGGCCGCCAGCAGCCGCGCCAGCCGGGCCGGTTCGCCGGCCGTGCCGACCTGCGTGCGCAGCTTCTGCGCCAGGCTGCGGGCGGCGGCCAGATCGCGCAGTTCCTTGGCGGCCATGGCGCCCGCATAGAGGGTGCCGGCCGTGGCCGCACTGGCCGGTGCCGTGCTGCCCTGCGCGGCCTGCACCCACTGGCGCAGCAGGTCCACGCCCGGGCGGCCCAGCACGCGGGCACGGGCCGCGATCATGGCGTGCTCGGGTGTCAGGGCCACGGTCGGTGGTGGCGCCCCTTCGCGGAACTGCACGCGCGCCTGCATCTCGGTGATGCGCTCGCTGGTCAGCGGGTGGCTGCGCAGGTAGGGATAGCTGCCGTTGTCGTTCAGCCGCGAGGCGTACTGCAGCTTCTCGAACATGACGGCGGCGCCCTGCGGCGCGAAGCCGGCCTGGCTCATCACGCCGAAGCCGATGCGGTCGGCCTCGCGCTCCATGTCGCGCGAGAAGTCCAGCTGCTTCTGCATGGCCATGGCCTGGCCGCCGACCATCATGGCCGAGCCCAGGTCGCCGCCGCTGCGGCCGCTCTTGCTCATCGCCAGGCCGCCCAGCAGCATGGCCGCCAGCATCAGCGGCATCTGCCGGCTCTGCTGCGTGAGCATGCGGGAGATGTGCCGCTGCGTGACGTGGGTGAGTTCATGTGCCAGCACCGAAGCCAGTTCGTCGCGGCTGCCCACGATGGCGATGAGCCCGGTGTTCACGCCCAGGTAGCCGCCAGGCAGCGCGAAGGCATTGATGCTGCGGTCGCGGCCGATCAGCAGCACCCAGGCGAAGCGTTCGTCCAGCTCGGGCGTGAGCTCGCCGCGTTGGCGGGCCGCGGCAAGCAGCGGCTGCCAGATGCCCTGGACGTAGTCGGCGAGCACCGGGTCGTCCACGAAGTCCGGATCGCGGTAGAGCTCGCGGGCGATGCGGTCGCCCAGTTCGCGCTCGGTGCCGGTGCTCATTTCGGCGCCATCGCCCAGGCCGGGCAGCGGGCGGGCGGGCGTCAGGGTCTGGGCATGGAGGGGCACAGCAGCGAGCTGGGCGGCCGCCAGGGCCACGGCCAGCGCGACACGCGCACCCCGCCGCGGTCGTCGCGGCCCAGACAGCGAAGAGATACCGCGCGCAGCGGTGGACGGCGGGGCAGGCATGTCGCGGAGGGTGGCAGAAGACGGCATCGGACGCGGCATCGGTGGCTTTTTCCGGCCCGTATGATGCGCCTCCCGCCGGATCGTTCAGCCCCATGTCCTCACCCCTCACCCATTTCGACGCCCAGGGCCAGGCCCACATGGTGGACGTGGCGGCCAAGCCGGCCACGCACCGCATCGCGATCGCGCAAGGGCGCATCCGCATGCAGGCGGCCACGCTGGCGCTGGTCGAATCGGGCACAGCCAAGAAGGGCGACGTGCTGGGCGTGGCGCGCATCGCCGGCATCCAGGCGGCCAAGAAGACCAGCGACCTGATCCCGCTTTGCCATCCGCTGGCCATCACCCGCGTGGCGGTCGAGTTCGAGACCGAGCCGGGCGCCGAGCCCGCCGTGCGCTGCCGCGCGACGGTCGAGACGGTCGGCCCGACGGGCGTGGAGATGGAAGCGCTGACCGCTGTGCAGGTGGCGCTGCTGACCATCTACGACATGTGCAAGGCCGCCGACCGCGGCATGGTGATCGACGGTGTGCAGGTGCTGGAGAAGCACGGCGGCAAGTCGGGCTCGTACATCGCCCCGTCGGCCTGAGCGCGCCTGCTCTCGAATCATCGAAGTCCGGCCGTGCCGGCGCATCGGCGCTTTGCGGGCGCCGGCGAGGCGCACGGCCTCACCCTTCGTCTGGCCGCTTGCGCCGCAGCGCCTCGATCACCTGCCGCGCGCCCAGCCCGAGCGGGCGCTCCTTGGACCACACCACGTCCACCCACAGGTCCAGCCGGTTGCTGAGGTTCTCGAACGGGATCTCCACCAGCGCGCCCGCCGCCACATGCGGCTGCACGAAGGGCCTGGGCAACCAGCCCCAGCCCAGGCCGGCCGTCAACAGGCTCAGCGCCGCCAGCGCGTTGTCGGTGCGCCAGGTGTGGCGGGCGAAGACGGTGCGCGGATCTCGCTGCGCCGGGTCGCGGCCGGCCACCACGATCTGGCGCGTGTCGATCAGGTGCTGCTCCCGCAGGCGGCCGCCGGCGGCGACCAGCACCGGATGGTCCGGCGCCATCACGGCGACCAGCGTCTCGGTCGCCACCTCCTGGAAGCCCTCGCGGCCGTCGAGGCTGGGCCGCTCGAAGACCAGTGCGAGCTGCGCCCGGCCGCTGTGTAGCAGCGCGAGCGCATCGGCCTGCGGGGCCGCCAGCACTTCCACCTCCAGCGAGGGATGCGACTGCGCCAATGCGGCCAGCGGCTGGCTCCAGGGGCCGCTCAGCAGTTCGGGCGCGATGGCGAGCGTCAGCCGCTCCTCCAGCCCCTGCGTCAGGGCCAGGGCCTGCACCTCCAGCGCCTTGAGCTGGGCGGCGAGCAGCCGGGCCTGTGGTTCCAGCGAGCGGGCAGCGGCGGTGGGGCGTGGCTCGCGGCCGCTACGGTCGAAGAGTTGCAGGTCCAGCTCGGCCTCGAGCTGAGCGATGCCCATGCTCACCGCCGAGGGCACGCGCCGCAAGGCGCGGGCGGCCGCCGAGAACGAACCGTGGTCGAGCACCGCGAGGAAAAGGGCGACATCGTCGCTGTTGAGCATGCCGATCTTTCAGTGAATCTGAAAGAAGCTGACTTTATGTGTCAGTGCGGGAGAAATAAAGTGACACCGTCAACCCACGTGTTTCGAGCAAACAGAAAGAAGAAAGCCATGCAGGGCATCAAGCGCCGCGTCGTCTACATCAGCCTCTATGAAGGCATCGCCATCGTGGTGGCCAGCCTGGGGCTGGCGTGGATGTCGGGGCAGGGCGTGGGCCATTCCGGCGTGGTGGCGGTGATGGCGTCGGCCATCGCCATCGCCTGGAACCTGCTGTTCAACACCCTGTTCGAGCGCTGGGAGGCGCGCCAGGCCAAGCGCGGCCGCAGCCTGGGCCGCCGGGTGGCGCACGCCATCGGCTTCGAGGGCGGGCTGGTGATGCTGCTGGTGCCCACCATCGCCTGGTGGCTGGAGATCAGCCTGTGGGAGGCGCTGGTGATGGACCTGGCCCTGGTGGTGTTCTTCCTGGTCTACACCTTCGTCTTCAACTGGGTGTTCGACGCGGTGTTCGGGCTGCCCGCCTCGGCGGCGGCGCGACCTGCCGGCGCTGCCTGAGGGCCGTAGCGCTGCGCTGACGGAGGCCGGGGCGCGCGCCGGTCTTTCGGGGTTATCCCGGGTCGAGCCCTATAAAATCCGCGCTCCCCGCGCAAGGAGCGTTGCAACGGCGGGCCCTGGCACACCACCTGCGGTGGCGCCCGAGCGGCCCGGACCGTGAGGCTTGGCGGGGCCGGACGCCGGCCGCCAGGCGCCGGCTGCAACGACGCTCACCTGATTCCCGCCCCCAGGTGTGCCGTCCATGAGTTCCTCCGCCCCTTCCGTTCCCCCCATGCTGCTGTCCGGCCTGGAGCCGGTCGTCATCGACGCGGGCACGCTGTTCGTCAACATCGGCGAGCGCACCAACGTCACGGGTTCCAAGGCCTTTGCCCGCATGATCCTGAACGGCCAGTTCGAGGAAGCGCTGGCCGTGGCCCGTCAGCAGGTCGAGAACGGCGCCCAGGTGATCGACATCAACATGGACGAGGCCATGCTGGACAGCAAGGCGGCCATGGTGCGCTTCCTGAACCTGATCGCCAGCGAGCCCGACATCGCGCGCGTGCCGATCATGGTCGACAGCTCCAAGTGGGAGGTGATCGAGGCCGGCCTGCGCTGCATCCAGGGCAAGGGCATCGTCAACTCCATCTCCATGAAGGAGGGCGTGGACAAGTTCAAGCACGAGGCGCGGCTGATCCGCCGCTACGGCGCCGCCGCCGTGGTGATGGCCTTCGACGAGCAGGGCCAGGCCGACACCTATGCCCGCAAGATCGAGATCTGCGAGCGGGCCTACCGGGTGCTGGTCGACGAGGTGGGCTTTCCGCCCGAGGACATCATCTTCGACCCCAACATCTTCGCGGTGGCCACGGGCATCGAGGAGCACAACAACTACGCCGTCGACTTCATCGAGGCCACGCGCTGGATCAAGGCCAACCTGCCGGGCGCCAAGGTGTCGGGCGGCGTGTCGAACGTGAGTTTCAGCTTCCGCGGCAATGACCCGGTGCGCGAGGCGATCCACACCGTCTTCCTGTACCACGCCATCCAGGCGGGCATGGACATGGGCATCGTCAACGCCGGCATGGTGGGCGTGTACGACGACCTGGAGCCCCAGCTGCGCGAGCGCGTGGAAGACGTGGTGCTCAACCGCCGCGCCGACGCCGGCGAGCGCCTGGTCGAGATCGCCGAGACCGCCCGCAGCGGCGCCAAGGACGAGGGCAAGAAGCTCGAATGGCGCGGCACGCCCGAACAGCCGAAGTCCGTGGATGAGCGCCTGGCCCATGCACTGGTGCACGGCATCACCGACTTCATCGTCGCGGACACCGAAGAGGCCTACCAGGCCATCGTGGCCCGGCCGGGCGGCCGGCCGCTGCACGTCATCGAAGGGCCCTTGATGGACGGCATGAACATCGTGGGCGACCTGTTCGGCGCCGGCAAGATGTTCCTGCCGCAGGTGGTCAAGAGCGCCCGCGTGATGAAGCAGGCCGTGGCCCACCTCATTCCCTACATCGAGGAAGAGAAGAAGCGCGACGAGGCCGCGGGCCGCGACGTGCGCTCCAAGGGCAAGATCGTCATCGCCACCGTCAAGGGCGACGTGCACGACATCGGCAAGAACATCGTCACTGTCGTGCTCCAGTGCAACAACTTCGAAGTGGTGAACATGGGCGTGATGGTCCCGTGCCACGAGATCCTGGCGCGCGCCAAGGTCGAGGGCGCGGACATCGTCGGCCTGTCGGGCCTGATCACGCCCAGCCTGGAAGAGATGCAGTACGTGGCCGGCGAGATGCAGAAGGACGAGCACTTCCGCATGAGGAAGATCCCGCTGCTGATCGGCGGCGCCACCACCAGCCGGGTACACACGGCCGTCAAGATCGCGCCGCACTACGAAGGCCCGGTGGTCTACGTGCCCGATGCCTCGCGCAGCGTGAGCGTGGCGCAGAGCCTGCTGTCGGAACAGGCGGCGAACTACATCGCCGAGCTCAACGCCGACTACGACAAGGTGCGCCAGCAGCATGCCAACAAGAAGCAGGTGCCGCTGTGGCCGCTGCCCAAGGCACGCGCCAACAAGACGCCCATCGACTGGACGGGCTACCAGCCGCCCAAGCCGAAGTTCATCGGCCGGCGCATGTTCCGCAACTACGACCTGGCGGACCTGGCGAAGTACATCGACTGGGGCCCCTTCTTCCAGACCTGGGACCTGGCCGGCCCCTTCCCGCAGATCCTCAAGGACGAGATCGTGGGCACCGAGGCCCAGCGCGTGTTCAGCGACGGCAAGCGCATGCTGCAGCGGCTGATCGAAGGCCGCTGGCTCACGGCCAATGCGGTGGTGGGCTTCTGGCCGGCCAACACTGAGCGCGACGACGACATCGTGCTGTATGCCGACGAGTCGCGCCAGACGCCGCTGCTCACCTGGTACGGCCTGCGCCAGCAGACCGAGAAGCAGGCGGTGGATGGCGTGATGCGGCCCAGCCGCTGCCTGGCCGACTTCGTGGCGCCGCGCGAATCCGGCGTGGCCGACTACGTGGGTGCCTTCGCCGTCACGGCGGGCATCGGCGCCGAGAAGCGCGAGAAGTACTTCCTCGACGACCTGGACGACTACTCCGCCATCATGTTCAAGGCCCTGGCCGACCGCCTGGCCGAGGCCTTTGCCGAGGCGCTGCATCACCGCGTGCGCCTGGACCTGTGGGGCTACGCGGCCGACGAGCAGCTGAGCAATGACGAGATGATCAAGGAGCAGTACCGCGGCATCCGTCCGGCGCCGGGCTATCCGGCCTGCCCCGACCACAGCGTCAAGGGCCCGATGTTCGAGCTGCTGCAATGCGCCGAGATCGGCATGGGCCTGACCGATTCGCTGGCGATGACGCCAGCGGCCAGCGTCTCGGGCTTCTACCTGAGCCATCCCGAGAGCACCTACTTCAACGTCGGCAAGATCGGCCACGACCAGCTGCAGGACCAGGCGGCGCGCCGCAAGCTGGCCGAGGCGGACCTGGAGCGGCTGCTGGCGCCGAACTTATGAACTCCCCCCCAAGCCGCTTCGCGGCTCCCCCCCTCTCTGGCGCCTTCGGCTTGGAGGGGGGGCACACCCGGCGGCCTGGCGAAGCCAGTTCCGCGGGTGCTCTGGCGAGGTCCGCCGAGCGGTGCCGCTCGCCTGAACTTCTTGATCCCCACTGGAGGCTGCCATTCTGCAGAAGCTGAGCTTCACGGCCGTGCACCTGGCCGGTCTGGCCGTGGTGCTGTTGGCACTCTGGGGCGCGGGCGACGCGTTGATGCGGCGCATGTGGGCAAGCGCCGGCGACACGCCCGGTCGCGAGGACCCCTGGCTGCGCATGGCGCTGTCCGCCGCCACCGGCCTGGGCCTGGCCATCGTGGCGCTGCAGGCGCTGGGCATCGCGGGCCTGCTGAAGCCGCCGGGCACGCTGACGCTGCTGGCCATCGGGCTGGTGCTGGCGCTCTGGCGCCTGCCCGCGCAGTGGCGGCTGCTGCGCGCCCTGCCGTCAGGCCCGCCGCTGGGCCGCGCCGAGCGCGTGGCGACCGTGGTCGCCATCGGTGCCTTCGTCATCAGCCTCTTCGAGCCGATGGCACCGCCGCATGCCTTCGACGAGATGATGTACCACCTGCCCTATGCGCGGCAGGTGGCCGAGAACGGCGCGCTGGGCATCCACGACTGGCTGCGCTATCCCTGGTTCCCCTACAACTACGACCTGCTCTATGCGGCGGCCCTGCCGCTCGCGGGGGACGTGTTCCCGCATCTGCTGCACGCGCTGGGCGGCTGGCTGGCGGCCGCGCTGGTGTGGCGCCTGGCTGTGACGCACACCGACCGCATCTGCGCTGCGATTGCGGCGGCGGTGTGGCTGATGATGGGCGAGTTCTTCAACGCCCTCATCGACATGGGCGTGGCGCTGTTCGTGGTGTCGGCCTTCACCGTGCTCTGGCTGTGGTGGAGCACGCCGGTCACGCCGGCGCAGCCGCGGCGGCCGGCGCGCTGGCTGGGCCTGGCCGCCTTCTACCTGGGCGTGGCGGCAGGCAGCAAGTACCAGGCGCTCACCTTCCTGCCGCTGGTGGCCGTGTGCGTGGCCTGGCGCGAGCGCCGGCCGGGGCCCTGGCTGCTGGCGCTGGGCTGCTTTCTGCTGCCCTGCATCTACTGGTTCGGCCGCAACTGGCTGCAGACCGGCGACCCGTTCAATCCCATCGGCGCCAAGGTGTTCGGCTTCACCAACTGGAACCTGGACGACTATCAGCGCCAGGTCGACGACGTGCGTGCCCATGCCGCGCTGCCCAACGTCATGCTGTGGCCGGCGCTGCTGGTGCCCTTCGCGGCGGTCTGGAAGACGCGGCCCGCGGTGCGCGCCGCGGCGCTGTTCGGCGCTTGGTCGGTCCTCGTATGGCTGGCCACCTCGCGCTATCCGCGCTACATGGCGGCCTCGTTCCCGATCCTGGCCTGGCTGGGCGCGATCGGCTGGTGCCAGCTGTGGCGCTGGGCCGCTGCCGCGCTGCAGCGGCGCGTCGGCGACCGGGCGCGCGCACGGTCGGTGGCCGGGCTCGGCGTCGTCTTTCTGTCCGTGCTCGTCGTGGCCGGCGGGGTGCGGCTGTGGAACCACATCCGCCAGATTGCGCCCACACCCGAGACGCGGGAGGCCTTCCTGGCCCGCAACGTGCCGGGTTACGTGGTGCTGAGCTGGCTGCGCGCGCATCCGCAGCCCGGCCGCCTCTATCAGGTGGGCCTGAGCGACGCGATCTACTTCGCGCCCAACCCGGTCTGGGGTGATGTGTTCGGCCCCTACCGCTACGTCGATTTCCTGCTGCTGCCCGCCCCCGAGATGGCGCGCAGGTTGGTGCAGCACGGCTTCGGTACCATCGTCGTCCAGACGGCGCTCGGGCCCTATGTCGATGGCAAGCCCGGCTTCGAGCACCACTTCACGCTGCTGGTCGAGCGCGATGGCGTGAAGGCGTACCGGATCGTCCCGGACCCGTCCTGATGCCTCTGCCGCTCTTCCGCCGCCTCGTCACCACCACCGATCTGCCCGCATGCGCATTGCCGCCGTCATCCCCTGCTACAACGAAGCCCTGGCCATCGCCCAGGTGATCGAGGGCTTCCGCACCCATCTGCCGCAGGCCCAGGTGCATGTGTTCGACAACGCGTCCAGCGACGACACCGCCGCCGTGGCCCGGGCTCATGGGGCGCGGGTGACCACCGTGCGCCTGCGCGGCAAGGGCAACGTGGTGCGGCGCATGTTCGCCGACGTCGAGGCCGACATCTACATCATGGTCGACGGCGACGCCACCTACGACCTGGCCCGGCTGCCCGAGATGATCGACATGCTGGTGCAGGGCAACCTCGACATGGTGGTGGGTGCCCGGCAGGACGACCAACAGGACGCGCAGACCTACCGCCGCGGCCATCGCCTCGGCAACCGCATGCTGACGGGGGCCGTGGTCAAGCTCTTCGGTGGCGAGTTCAGCGACATGCTGTCGGGGCTGCGGGTTTTTTCGCGCCGGTATGTGAAGTCCTTCCCGGCGCTGTCGCAGGGCTTCGAGACCGAGACCGAGCTCACGGTGCATGCGCTGGAACTTCGCATGCCCTGGGGCGAGCTGCCTGTGCGTTACCTGTCGCGGCCCGAGGGCTCGGAGAGCAAGCTGTCGACCTACCGGGATGGCTGGCGCATCCTGGTCACCATCACCAAGCTGTTCGTGAGCGAGCGGCCGCTGTTGTTCTTCGTGATCGTGGCGGCCGTGCTGGCGCTGGCC
The DNA here is from genome assembly GCF_003350475.1 of Pseudacidovorax intermedius. Classification (GTDB taxonomy): domain Bacteria; phylum Pseudomonadota; class Gammaproteobacteria; order Burkholderiales; family Burkholderiaceae_C; genus Xenophilus; species Xenophilus intermedius. The sequence continues at coordinate 762,387 of NZ_QQAV01000001.1, read as the reverse complement.
TCACTGGGCCTGGCCCTGCCGCTGGTGCTGACCTATCTCCATACCGGCCTCGTGCCGCGCCTGCCGACGGCGGTGCTGGCCACCGGCCTGATGCTCGCCGCCATGCTGTCGGCCAGCTGCGGCGCCGTGCTGCGCACCGTCACGCTGGGGCGGCGCGAGGTCAAGCGCATCGCTTACCTCGCCATTCCCGGCGCGGCGCGTCTGGCAACGCCGGTGAGCGCACCGTGAGCGCCCGCCAGGCCGCTTCTGCGAAAGTGCGCGAGTGATCTCAGGCCCGCTGCTGCGTCGGCTGCTGAGCTTCGGCATTGCCGGCGTCATCGGTTTCGGCGTCGATGCCGGCCTGCTGTACCTGCTGGCGCCGCATGTGGGCTGGTATGCGGGGCGGGTGCTGTCCTTCTGGGGCGCGGCCACGGCCACCTGGCTGATCAACCGGCGCTTCACCTTTGCCGATGGCGCGCGGCGCCTGCCGCTGTGGCACGAATACCTGCGCTACCTCGCCGCCATGCTGGGCGGCGCGCTCGTCAACTACGCGGCCTATGTGGCCGTGCTGCACACGCTGAACGGGCCCGCCGCGCCGCTGCTCGGCGTGGCGGCCGGCAGCGTCGCCGGCATGGGCGTCAACTACCTGTCGGCGCGCTACCTGGTCTTCAAACGCTGAGCCAGGCGGGCGCGTTGGCTCAATGCGCGCCGGACACCACCACGGGCACTTCCGTGGCTGGCGGCGTGTTGCGGCTGCGGCCGCAGCGCACGATGCCGTCGATCATCACCATGCCCACGCCCGGCAGGTCGCCGAGCTGCACGCTTTCCAGCAGCGTGCGGCCGGCCGTGTGCTGGGCACGGTCCATGAACACGAAGTCGGCGGCGTAGCCCTTATCGATCAGGCCGCAGTTGAGCTTGCGCATGCGGGCCGTGTTGCCGGTGGCGAAGCAGAACACCAGCTCGGCCGGGATGTTGGCCAGCGACGAGAGCATGGCGATCATGCGAAGGATGCCCAGCGGCTGCACGCCCGAGCCGGCGGGGCCGTCGGTGCCCAGGATCACGCGGTGCGGGCACTTGAGCTCCAGCGCCGCCTTGGCCGCCGCGATGGCCACGCGCTCGTTGCCGTTGTGCACGATCTCGATGCCGCGGGTGCTCTTCTCGCACAGCTCGCACACGTGCGCCTCGGGCAGCGAGGTGTGGCCGCCGTTGATGTGGCCGATGATGTCGGCATCGGCCTCCAGCACCACGTCCTTGTCGATCAGGCCCGAGCCGGGAATCGATGGGCCGCCTGTGTGGATGGTGCTCTGGATGCCGTACTTGCGGGCCCAGGCCACCATCTCCTTGGCCTCGTAGCCTGCCTTGACGCTGCCCAGGCCCACCTCGCCCAGCAGGCCGACGCCGGCCTCGGCCAGTTCCTTGAAGTCGCTCTCGACCATGCCTTTCTCGATGACCGGTGCGCCGGCCAGCACCTTCACGCCGCCGGGACGGAAGGCGTCGAAGGCGCGCTGCGCGGTGATGGCCAGGGCCTTCAGGCCCACGATGTCCTTGGGCCGGCCGGGGTAGTGCACCTCCCCGGCGGAGATCATGGTGGTGACGCCGCCGTTCATGCTGGACTCGATCCAGTTGAGCTGGCTCTGGCGCGGCGTCCAGTCGCCGGCCACGGGGTGCACGTGGCTGTCGATCAGGCCCGGCGCCACGCAGGTCTGGCGCGCGTCGATGACGGTGGTGGCGCCTTCGACATCGCAGTCCTTGTAGCGGCCCACGGCGGCGATCAGGCCATCCTGGACCACGATGGTGTCGGCCTGCAGGATGGGCTGGTCGATGTCGCCCGAGAGCAGCAGCCCTATGTTCTGGATGACGACCTTGCCCGACTTGCCGGCGGTGGCGACTTCTGCCATTTTTGGGTTTCCTCGTGGGGTGGGAGAGATTCCGTGCTGTCGTCCAGCCGCACGGCGCGCAGCACCGTCTCGGTCACGAAGGCCTCCCAGTGCTGGGCGGCCTCGGGCGCATCGAGCTGCTCGCCCAGAAAGCTGGCGAGCGTGTAGCGGTTGGACATGTAGAAGTAGCCCGTCGCCGCGATCAGCAGGTAGACGTCGCGCGCGGCCAGGTCGGGGCGGAACAGGCCCTGGGCCATACCGCTCTCCAGGATCGAGGCGATCACCGCCACCGCCCGCGACGAGTATTCGCGCGCGCGCACCGACTTGGCGATGTGCCGGCCCTTGTGCAGGTTCTCGGTGTTGAGCAGGGTGACGAAGTCGGGATTGCGCCGGTAGTAGCCCAGCACGAAGCGGATCACCTCGGTCAGCGCTTCGACCGGGCGGGCCATGTCCAGCGCCATGGCGGCCTCGGCCTCGTCCATGCGCTGGTAGATGCCCTCCAGCACGGCCACGAACAGGCCTTCCTTGCTGCCGAAGTAGTAGTAGATCATCCGGTCGTACGACTTGGCCGCGCGCGAGATCTTCTCCACGCTGCCGCCCTCGTAGCCGTACCTGGCGAACACCTTGGTGGCCGCACGCAGGATGGCCTCGCGCGAGGCCTGCGCCTGCGCCTCGCGCACGCCGGTCTTGCGCTGCGGCTTGGCGGGCGTCTTGCGCGTGGCCACCTGGGTTACTTCTCTACAAAGGCACGTTCGACAACGTAGTCGCCGGGGGTGGTCGTGTTGCCTTCGTGGAAGCCGCGCTGCTCCAGGATCAGCTTCATGTCGGCCAGCAGCATGGGGCTGCCGCACAGCATCACGCGGTCTTCGGCGGGATTGAGCGGCGGCAGGCCCAGGTCGTCGGTGAGCTTGTTGCTGGTGATCAGGTCGGTGATGCGGCCCTGGTTGCGGAAGGGCTCGCGCGTGACGGTGGGGTAGTACAGCAGTTGCTCGCTCACCATCTCGCCCAGGAACTCGTGGTGCGGCAGGTCCTGCGTAATGGTGTCGTGGTAGGCCAGCTCGGCCACCTCGCGCACGCCGTGCACCAGGATGACCTTCTCGAACTTCTCGTAGGTCTCGGGGTCGCGGATCACGCTCAGGAAGGGCGCGACGCCGGTGCCGGTGCCGAACAGGTACAGCCGCTTCCCGGGCAGGGTGTAGTCGATCAGCAGCGTGCCGGTGGGCTTGCGGCCGACCACGATGGTGTCGCCGACCTTGATGTGCTGCAGGCGCGAGGTGAGCGGGCCGTCGGGCACCTTGATGCTCAGGAACTCGAGGTGCTCCTCGTAGTTTGCGCTCACGATGCTGTAGGCACGCAGCAGCGGCTTGCCGTCGACCTTGAGGCCGATCATCGTGAAGTGCCCGTTGGAAAAGCGCAGGGCAGGATCGCGCGTGGTGGTGAAGCTGAACAGGCGGTCGGTCCAGTGGTGGACGGTCAGGACGCGTTCTTCGGCGAAGGCACTCATAAGCTAATAACCAAATGAAAGGGAAGCTGGCGGGTGGCACGAGGGCATGCGCGCGAGGCTTGCGGCGCCACTGGCTGGTGCTGCCCATTTTCGTTCACGACGCACCAGGAAGGGGAGTCGTGCACTCTGGAAAACACCCATGCAAGCATCGCGCCGGGCCGCTAGATTCGTTTCATGTAGCAATCACAACATGAATATGGAGCGGATGCTACACAAACGGTGCATCGCCGCCAAGCCGATTTCCGGCATGCTTGTTGCACACACAGGCCGCGTTGCACGAAAGCCCACGATGACAGAACACACCAAGACCGACGGCCTGCCCGGCATCGACGTGCCGGCCCTGCCCACCACGCCCGATGGCCTGGGCCGCGCGCCCGCGCGCAACGAGCGCATGAGCACGAGCAAGGTCGAATGCAACGCCTGCCCGGTGCTGTGCCAGATCTCCGACGGCCGCACCGGCGCCTGCGACCGCTATGCCAACCGCGAGGGCGTGCTGGTGCGCGTCGACCCCGTGGTCATGCTGCGGCGCGAACTGGACTCGCCCGAGCCCGCACTCGTGCCCTTCGCCCGCCCCGCGGCCGAAAAGGCGCCGGCCGATGCGTCGCAGGACGACTGGAACGGCGACCTGCTGCTGGCCGACCAGGTCTTCGTCACCGGCATCGGCAGCTCCACCACCTATCCCGACTACAAGCCGGCGCCCTTCATCGTGGCCTCCAAGGCCCAGGGCGTGGACATGGTCACCGTGGTCACCGAAGGCATCTTCAGCTACTGCAGCGTGAAGGTGAAGATCGACACCGACCGCTTCCTCGGCAGCGAGCAGGCCAACGTCCGCTACAAGGGCGAAGTGGTGGGCCATGTGACCACCGCCGAATACGGCTCGCAGATGCTGTCGCTGGGCGGTGTGCACCACCTCACCGGCGGCAGCAAGAAGGAAGGCCGGATGACGCTGGAGATGATGCAGCGGCTGTGCAACAAGCAGGCGGCCGAATGCACCATCGACGGTGGCGCCAGCCTGGTCATCCAGGCCGGCCGCGCGCCCATCGTCAACGGCGTGGAAGAGCAGCGCATGCGCGTGGGCTGCGGCTCGGCCACGGTGGGCATCTTCGCCAAGCAGCTGCTGGGTCTGGCCGACGAGGTGGTGGTGGTCGACGACCACATCACCGGCGTGCTCACCGAACACCAGGCTGGCCGCTGCCTGGCCATGCCGCCCTCGGGCATCCAGATGCGCGGGCGCAAGTCCACGCCGGGGCGCTACTTCCAGGTGGCCAATCCGGGCAGCGGCTGGGGCGGCACCGACATCGCCGATCCGCTGGCCATCATCGAAGGCTGGGAGCCCGGCGTGGCCAGGCCGGGCCTCAAGCTGCTGATGACCTCCACCACTGGCGAGCAGGCCGAGTGGTACGTGCTGGACGACGAGCTGCGCCCCGTTCCGCAGCCCATGCCCGAGGCCGTGCGCAAGGTGGTCGAGCGCATCGGCGAGAACTGCGAGCCTTCGCTCACCACGGTGCTCTTTCTGGGCGGTGCGGGCGGCAGCCTGCGTGCGGGCGTGACCGAGAACCCCATCCTGCTCACCCGCGCCATCAAGCGCGCGCTGGTCAACGTGACCTGCGGCGGCGCGCCGGCCTATGTGTGGCCGGGCGGAGGCATCACCGTCATGGCCGACGTGATGCGCATGCCCGACAACAGCTTCGGCACCGTGCCCACGCCGGCCATCATCGCGCCCATTGAATTCAGCATGCGGCTGCAGGACTACGCGGACCTGGGCGGCCACATGGAGCATGTGATGTCGCTGGAACAGGCGCTGCGCCGCGGCGCCTGGCAGGATGACGGCGCGCCGCTCGCCCGCCGCTTCGTCGGCCAGGCCAGCGACAACCCCTGGCCGCTGGGTCACAAGCCCATGCTGGGCTGACCGGCCCCTCTTTGCCGCGACGCATGCCCGCCCAACGCCACGCCCTCGATGCCCAGCGCTGGCACTGGCACCACGGTCCCATGGACCTCGTGGTCCAGGCCGAGGGTGAAGTGCGTGCCGTGGCCGAGGCGCACGAGGCGGCGTGGGCGCGCTTCGAAGGCCTGCTGGACGAGCTGGTCGCCGAGCTGCCTTCGTTGCGCCGGCCGGTGTCGGAACATGCAAGCCTGCGCAGCCCAGTGGCGCGCCGCATGCAGGCGGCCTGCCTGCCCTTCCTGCCGGCCTTCATCACCCCGATGGCGGCGGTGGCCGGCTCGGTGGCCCAGGAGTTGATCGCCTTCTACCAGCGGCCCGGCATTGCCCGCGCCTGGATCAACAACGGCGGCGACATCGCGCTGCATCTCGCGCCCGGCACCGAGGCGCGCGTCGGCCTCTATGCTGACCTGGCCCGCTTCGCGCCGCAGGACGCGCAGCGCCTGCGCACCGACGGGCAGTTCAGCGTTGCCGCCGCCGACCCGGTGCGCGGCGTCGCCACCAGTGGCTGGCGCGGACGCAGCTTTTCGCTGGGCATCGCCGACAGCGTCACCATCCTTGCGGCCACTGCCGCGCAGGCCGATGCGGCGGCATCCATCGTCGCCAACGCCGTCGATGCGGACCACCCTGCCATCGAGCGCCGCCCCGCCAACGAATGCAAGGACGACAGCGACCTCGGTGCGCTGCCCGTCACCGTGCAGGTTCCGCCGCTGCCCCCCAGCGTGGTGCGCGATGCGGTCGAATCGGGGCTGCGACGCGCGACGGAACTGCAGTCGCACGGCCTCATCCACGCTGCCGTGATCGTGTGCCAAGGGCAATGGAGAGTGCTGTCGACACGGAACGAGACCCTGGCGGCGCCGTCCGTTGGTTCAGTATTTGCTTAACGAATTGCACACCCCTTCACCACGATGATCGACATCCGCCGCGTCTTCACCCAGGTCGAGCACATTCACCACGAGTTCGGCCCCCGCGCCGAGCAGCCGCTGGTGCGCGGTGCCATCGGTGCCGTGCTCGCCAATCCCTTCGCCGGCCGCTACGAGCCGGACATCCTGCCCATGATGACGCTGCTGGACCCGGTGGGCGTGGACATGGCCCAGCGCCTGCTGGCCGCCATGGACGTGCCGCGCGAGGCCATCGCCACCTACGGCAAGGGCGCCATCGTCGGCGCGGCGGGCGAGCTGGAGCATGGTGCCCTCTGGCATGTGCCCGGCGGCTACGCCATGCGAGAGCTGCTGGGCTGGAAGGGCGACCGTGCGGCCTACACCGCCGGCCAGGGTGAGGCCAAGAGCGGGCAGCCGGGCAACGCGCTCTCCATCGTGCCGTCCACCAAGAAGGTGGGCCCCCCCGGCGCCGCGCTCGATGTGCCGCTCACCAACATCAACGCCAGCTATGTGCGCGGCCAGTTCGACGCCATCGAGGTGCGCGTGCCCGGCGCGCCCGCGGCCGACGAGATCGTCTTCATCCTCGCCATGACCACCGGCTACCGCGTGCATGCCCGCGTCGGCGGCCTCAAGGCCGAGGACATCAGCCAATGGAACGGCCTGCGCTGAGGCGCCGTAGACAACAAGGAGAACTCATGCCCGCAGACATCCGCAAGCTCATCGTGCAAGTCGACGAAACCCGCAAGGAGATGGGCCAGACCATCGACCCGCCCACGCGCCGTGCCGTCGCCATCGCCGTCATCGCCAACCCCTACGCCGGCCGCTATAGCGAGAACCTCGACGAACTGATCGCCATCGGCGAGGAACTCGGCGGCCTGCTCGGGCAGAAGGCCGTGAAGGCCCTGGGCATCGAGCCCGGCCAGGCGCAGAGCTACGGCAAGGCCGCCATCGTCGGCGAGGCCGGCGAGTTGGAGCATGCCGCCGCCATCCTGCATCCCAAGCTGGGCGCGCCGCTGCGTGTGGCGGTCGAGAAGGGCGCCGCGCTGGTGCCCTCGGCCAAGAAGCAGGGCACGCTGGGCACCGCCATCGATGTGCCGCTGGGCCACAAGGACGCGGCCTTCGTGCGCAGCCATTTCGACGCCGTCGAGGCGCGCGTGAGCGATGCCCCGCGCGCGGGCGAGATCGTGGTGGCCGTGGCCGTCACCGACAGCGGCCGTCCGCTGCCGCGCATCGGCGGTCTGCAGGTGTCCGAGATCAAGGGCGTGGACGGCCTTCGCTGAACGCGGCGCGGCTATTCTTCGCCTGCTTCATTTCCCCCGGTTTTCCATCCCATCCGACGAGGAGTTCCCCATGCAACCCTTCCGCCTCCATTTCGGTGCCGCCGCGGCGCTGGCCCTGGCTGCCGGCACGCTGATGCCGGCCCACGCCCAGAACGTCATCAAGATCGGCGAGGTCAACAGCTACAAGGCCCAGCCGGCCTTCCTGGAGCCCTACAAGAAGGGCATGGAGCTGGCCGTGGACGAGATCAACGCCAAGGGCGGCGTCAACGGCAAGAAGATCGAGCTGATCACCCGCGACGACAACGCCAACCCGGGCGACGCCGTTCGCATGGCCGAGGAACTGGTCTCCCGCGAGAAGGTGGACGTGCTGGCCGGCGCCTTCCTGTCCAACACCGGCCTCGCGCTGGCCGACTTCGCCAAGCAGAAAAAATTCTTCTACCTGGCCGGCGAGCCGCTGACCGACAAGATGACCTGGCAGGGCGGCAACCAGTACACCTTCCGCCTGCGCCCCGGCACCTACATGCAGGCCGCGATGCTGGTGCCCGAGGCCGTCAAGCAGAAGAAGAAGCGCTGGGCGCTGGTCTACCCCAACTACGAATACGGCCAGTCGGCCGTGGCCGCCTTCAAGAACCTGCTGAAGGCCGCGCAGCCCGACGTGGAGTTCGTCACCGAGCAGGCCACGCCGCTGGGCAAGGTCGACGCGGGCAGCGTGGTGCAGGCCCTGGCGGATGCCAAGCCCGACGCCATCTTCAACGTGCTGTTCGGCGCCGACCTGTCGAAGTTCGTGCGCGAGGGCAACACCCGCGGCCTGTTCAAGGACCGCACCGTGGTCAGCGTGCTGACCGGCGAGCCCGAGTACCTCGACCCGCTCAAGGACGAAGCGCCCGATGGCTGGATCGTGACCGGCTACCCGTACTACGGCATCAAGACGCCCGAGCACAAGGCCTTCCTCGACGCCTACCAGGCCAAGTTCAAGGACTACCCGCGCCTGGGCTCGGTGGTGGGCTACAGCATGATCAAGTCGGCCGCCGCCGGCATCGCCAAGGCCGGCAGCACCGACGCCGACAAGCTGGTCGCCGCCTTCAAGGGCCTGCAGGTGGACAGCCCCTTCGGCAAGATCAGCTACCGCGCCGAGGACCACCAGTCGACCATGGGCGCCTTCGTGGGCAAGACCAAGAACGAGGGCGGAAAGGGCGTGATGGTGGACTACGTCTACTACGACGGCGCCGATGCCCGCTTCCAGCCGCCCGCGGCTGACGTGAAGAAGTCCCGCAGCGCGGACTGACGACTGCTGCCCCCTGAAGAGAGCCTTGCCATGAGTTTTTCCGGCCTGATCGTCCAGCTCCTCAACGGGCTGGCGTCTGCGTCTTCGCTGTTCCTGGTCGCGGCGGGCCTGTCGCTGATCTTCGGCGTGACGCGCATCGTCAACTTCGCGCATGGCTCCTTCTTCATGGTGGGCATCTATGTCGCCTACACCTTGGCCGACAAGCTGGGTGGCGCGGGCTTCTGGGTGGCGCTGCCGCTGGCGGCCATCGCGGTCGGCGTGCTCGGCGGGCTGATCGAGGTTGTGCTGCTGCGGCGCATCTACAAGGCGCCCGAGCTCTTCCAGCTGCTGGCCACCTTCGCCTTGGTGCTGGTCATCAAGGACGCGGTGCTGTGGCTGTGGGGCCCCGACGAGCTGCTGGGCCCGCGTGCGCCGGGCCTGCGTGGCTCGGTCGAGATCCTGGGTCGGCAGTTTCCGGCCTACGACCTGTTCCTGATCGTCGTCGGACCGGTCGTGCTGGGCCTGGTGTGGCTGCTGCTCACCCGCACCCGCTTCGGCACGCTGGTGCGCGCCGCCACGCAAGACCGCGAAATGGTCAGCGCCCTGGGCGTCAACCAGGCCTGGCTGTTCACGGCCGTGTTCGCGCTGGGCGCGCTGCTGGCCGGCCTGGGCGGTGCGCTGCAGTTGCCGCGCGAACCGGCCACGCTGGAGATGGACCTCAACACCATCGGCGCGGCCTTCGTGGTGGTGGTGGTGGGCGGCATGGGCTCGCTGCCCGGCGCCTACGTGGCCGCCTTGCTCATCGCCGAGATCAAGGCGCTGTGTATCTGGCTGGGCGTGGTCGAGATCGCGGGCATCGCCATTTCCTTTTCCAAGCTCACGCTGGTGGTCGACTTCCTGGTCATGGCCGCGGTGCTGGTCTGGCGGCCCTGGGGCCTGATGGGCCGGCCACAGGCGCCGAGCCGCTACGTGGGCATGCAGGAAGAGCCGCTGCGCCGCGCGGGCGGCTCCTATGTGGCCGCCGTCGGCGTGTTGGCCCTGGTGCTGGCCGCCATGCCGGTGCTGACGGCCAGCTCGCCCTACACCACGGTGCTGATGATCGACCTGCTGATCGCGGCGCTGTTCGCGGCCAGCCTGCACTTCATCATGGGCCCGGCGGGCATGCATTCCTTCGGCCATGCCGCCTACTTCGGCCTCGGTGCCTACGGGGCCGCGCTGCTGGCGCGTGCCGCGGGCCTGCCGATGGAACTGACGCTGGTGCTGGCGCCGGTGGTCGCGGGCCTGGGCGCGCTGGTCTATGGCTGGTTTGCCGTGCGGTTGTCGGGCGTGTACCTGGCCATGCTCACGCTGGCCTTCGCACAGATCACCTGGGCCATCGTCTACCAGTGGGACAGCTTCACCGGCGGCAGCAACGGCCTCACGGGCGTGTGGCCGTCGGAATGGCTCAATGACAAGCGCGCCTACTACTGGCTCACGCTGGTGCTGGTGGGCGGTGGCCTGTGGTGGCTGCGCCGCGTGCTGTTCTCGCCCTTCGGCTATGCGCTGCGCGCGGGCCGCGACTCGGTGTTGCGTGCCGATGCCATCGGCATCGACGTCAAGCGCATGCAGTGGGCGGCCTTCGTGGTGGCCGGCGCGGTGGCGGGCCTGGCAGGCGGGCTGTTCGCCTATTCCAAGGGCAGCATCTCGCCCGAGACCCTGGCGGTGGGCCGCTCGGTCGACGGTCTGGTGATGGTGCTGCTGGGCGGCATCCAGACGCTGGCCGGCCCGGTGGTGGGCGCCTTCACCTTCACCTGGCTGCACGACATGGTGGCGCGCAACACCGACTACTGGCGCGCCATGCTGGGCGCCATCATCCTGATTCTGGTGCTGCTGTTCCCGCAGGGCATCGCGGGCTCGATCAAGCAACTGGCCGACAAGTGGCGTGGCCGGCGCGACGACGTGGCCGCCGACGAGGCCGCGAAGGCGCCGATGCAGGCCGCGGCTGCGGCGGGGGAGGGTGCGCGATGAGCCGACCCTTCAACTTGTTCTTCATCGGCCTGGAGGTGCTCTGATGTCCCTGCTGCATGTCCAGAACCTGGGCAAGTCCTTCGGCGGCGTGAAGGCCGTCGACGGCATCAGCTTCACGCTGGCCAAGGGCGAGCTGCTGGCGCTGATCGGCCCCAATGGCGCCGGCAAGTCCACCACCTTCAACATGGTCAATGGCCAGCTCAAGGCCGACCAGGGCTCGATCACGCTGGATGGCACCGAGCTGGTGGGCAAGAAGCCGCGCGAGATCTGGCGCCTGGGCGTGGGCCGCACCTTCCAGATCGCCGAGACCTTCTCGTCGCTGACGGTGGTCGAGAACGTGCAGATGGCGCTGCTGTCGCACGACGCCAAGCTGTTCGCCATGTGGCGGCGGGCGTCCGACCACAAGCGCGACGAGGCGCTGGCGCTGCTCGACCAGGTGGGCATGAAGTCGCAGGCCGACCGGCCGTGCAGCGTGCTGGCCTATGGCGACGTCAAGCGCGTGGAGCTGGCCATCGCCATGGCCAACGACCCCAAGCTGCTGCTGATGGACGAGCCCACGGCCGGCATGGCGCCGAAGGAACGCAATTCGCTGATGGCACTGACCAAGCAACTGGTGATCGACCGCGGCATGGCGGTGTTGTTCACCGAGCACAGCATGGACGTGGTGTTCGCGTATGCCGACCGCATGATCGTGCTGGCGCGCGGGCGCCTGATCGCCGAGGGCAAGCCGCTGGAGATCCGGGACCATCCGAAGGTGCAGGAGGTGTACTTCGGGTCTGGCAAGACCTTCGAGAAGAAGGCTGCATGAATTGTTTGGTGGCTTCTGTTCGGGGCGCGCCCTGGCCGGGGCCTGGCCTGGGGCGGCTGCGAGTTCGTCGGTCGGCCCTGCGGGCCGACTCCCCTGCGATGCTCGGCCGGCCGGGCCGCGGCATAACTCGCTGCGCTGCCTGCGGCAGCTCCGCTCAGACAAACGCCGCGAGTCAGTTCACGAAGCGGGCCTGTCCTCCGGCAGGCCCGCAGCCCGACCAGCCTCCGCTTCTCGGCGACGCACACGCAGCCGCCCCAGGCCAGGCCCCGGCCAGGGCGGGACACGCCGTGGTCAGTTACGGCGGTGACGCTGACGCTTCCGCCTCTGCCCCCACCAGCGCCCCGGTCCCGATCTCAGTTCGCGCTGTTGCCTCGCCAGCGCAGCAGGCATTCGTGCGCCCCATCGAGCGCAAGGTATCCGCGCGGCGGGGCCGGGCTGCCAGGGGCGATTTCGGTGGTGGCGAGAAGCGCAGGGCAGGGGGCGGCGCGCGTGCGAAGACACGCGCGCTTTGTGATCTGACTCGTCGCATTTGTCTGAGCGGAGCTGCCGCAGGCAGCGCAGCGAGTTATGCGACGCGCCTCCTGACCGAGCATCGCAGCGGAGTCGATGCGCAGCATCGACCGCCACCGTCTGAGCCCCTGGCAGCCCGGCCCCGCCGCGCCGCCCCCACCGCCCGCACCGCCAGTGAAACAGTGGCCACGCATGCGATGGTGACCGTCATCCTGACCCAAACGATCACAGCGATCACGATGATCGCAACGACACCCAAAACAAGGCCCCACCAGTGAGCACCCCGCCCGTCCTGCTCGAAGCCAAGTCCCTCTGCGCCTGGTACGGCGCCGCCCAGATCCTCTACGACGTGGACCTGGAAGTGCGCCGCGGCGAGGTCGTCGCCCTCATGGGCCGCAACGGCGCCGGCAAGTCGACCACGCTCAAGGCCCTCATGGGCATGCTCGCCAAGCGCCGCGGCAGCATCCGCTTCCTGGGCCACGACATCTCCAAGACCGAGCCGCACCATGCCGCCCGCCTGGGCCTGGGCTTCGTGCCCGAAGACCGGCGTGTCTTCACCGACCTCACCGTCATGGAAAACCTCGAAGTCGGCCGCCAGGCCGGCCGCCAATGGGCCGACGGCGGTGCCGCGCCGCTGTGGACGCCCGAGAAGCTGTTCAAGCTCTTCCCTAACCTCGGCGAGATGCCGGACCGCCCCGGCGGTCGCATGAGTGGCGGTGAGCAGCAGATGCTCACCGTCGCCCGCACGCTCATGGGCAATCCCTACCTCGTGCTGCTCGACGAACCCTCCGAAGGCGTCGCGCCCGTCATCGTGGAGCAGATGGCCCACATGATCCTGGAGCTCAAGGCCCAGGGCGTGTCCATCCTGCTGTCGGAGCAGAACATGCACTTCGCCGAACTCGTCTCGGACCGCGCCTACGTGCTGGAGAAAGGCCAGATCCGCTACCAGGCGACCATGGACGAGCTGGCCGCCAACGACGAAGTCCGCCGGGCCTACCTCAGCGTCTGATTTCCAAACCTGTCCTCGGAGGGACTGACCATGCTGCGCACCGCCACCCCACGCCGCCACTTCCTGCAGGCTGCCGCCGCCTTCGGCGCCGCGGCCATCGCGCCGCCGCTGTTCGCGGCCGACGCCAAGAAGATCAGCCCCAGCGCCCAGGCCGCGCTGATCGTGGTCGACGTGCAGAACTGCTTCGTCGATGGCGGCACGCTGCCGGTCAAGGGCGGCGCCGACGTGGTGCCTGTCATCAACGCGCTGGCGCCCAAGTTCCAGAACATCGTCGTCACGCAGGACTGGCACACGCCGGGCCATACCTCCTTCGCCAGCGCCCACAACGGCACCAAGGCCTTCGACAGCATCAAGCTCAACTATGGCAACCAGGTGCTGTGGCCCGACCACTGCGTGCAGGGCACTGACGACGCGGCCCTGCACAAGGACCTGAAGCTGCCCACCGCGCAGCTGATCATCCGCAAGGGCTACAACCAGGGCGTGGACAGCTACTCCGCCTTCCAGGAGGCCGATCGCAAGACGGTCACCGGCCTGGCCGGCTACCTCAAGGCGCGCGGCATCAAGACCGTGTACGTCACGGGCCTGGCCACCGACTTCTGCGTGGCCTGGACGGCGCTGGATGCACGCGCCGCCGGCTTCAACGTCTACGTGATCGAGGACGCCACCCGCGCCATCGACCTCAATGGCTCGCTGGCCAAGGCCTGGCAGCAGATGACGGCCAAGGGTGTCAAGCGCATCCAGTCGGCCGACGTCGCCTGAGAAGGTTCGAGCGACCTGCCTTGCCCGCGCTCCAGCTCACCGTCAACGGCCAGCCCTTCACGGGCGATGTCCCGCGTCAGACCTCGCTGCTGCACCTGCTGCGCAACGACCTGGGCCTGAACGGCCCCAAGTACGGCTGCGGCCTGGGCCAGTGCGGCGCCTGCACGGTGCATGTGGACGGCACCGCGGCGCGGGCCTGCGTCATTCCCGCGCAGGGCGTGGCGGGGCGCGCCATCACCACCCTGGAAGGCCTGGGTCGGCGCGGGCACTTCCATCCCGTGCAGCAGGCCTTCGAGGAGGCGCAGGCCGCCCAGTGTGGCTACTGCCTGAATGGCATGGTGATGCAGGCCGCGGCACTGCTCGCGCGTGAGCCGCAGGCCGACGAGGCGCGCATTCGCAGCGAGCTGTCGGGCAACCTGTGCCGCTGCGGCACGCATGTGGAGATCCTGCGTGCGGTGAGCCTGGCCGCGGCCCGGCTCGGCGCTGCGGCTGTGCCGGAGGCGCCGCGGTGACCGCCGACCCGCGACGCGCCGCCCAGCCCCGCACGCGCGCCGACTTCCTCGGCGCCGTGGGCGTGTTGGTCGTCGTGCGCGACACGCCGGTTCCGCCGCCGCCCGCCAAGGGCCAGCCCGCCGCCGTGCCCGGCAATCCGGCCGAGGGCGACGAAGTCCTGCTCGCCGTCTGGGACGACGGCAGCGTCACGGCGCTCAACGGCCATGTGGACCTGGGCACCGGCATCCAGACCGCCTTGGCGCAGATCGTGGCCGAGGAGCTCGATGTGCCCATGGCCTGCGTCGCGATGGCGCTGGGCCACACGGCGCAGGTGCCCAACCAGGGCGCCACCATCGCCAGCGCCTCGATCCAGATCCATGCACAGCCGCTGCGGCTGGCGGCGGCGCAGGCGCGGCACTGGCTGCTGGCGCGCGCCGCCGAGCGGGTGGGCCGCGCGACCAGCGAACTGGCCATCGAGGGCGGACGTATCGTGGCCGAAGGCATCGACCTGCCCATCGCCGAGCTGCTTGCCCACCAGCGCACCGTGCTGCGGCTGGACCCGGCCACGCCGCTCAAGCGGCCCGAGGACTACCGCGTGGTCGGCACGCCGCAGCCGCGCATCGACATTCCCGCCAAGCTGGCCGGCGAGCTGGCCTTCGTGCACGACATGCACGTGCCCGGCATGCTGCATGGCCGCGTGATCCGCCCGCCCTACGCGGGCGCCGACCATGGCGACTTCATCGGCAACACGCTGGAGTCGGTGGACGAATCGTCCATCGCCCACATTCCCGGCATCCGCGCCGTGGTCGTCATCCGCGACTTCGTCGGCGTGGTGGCCGAGCGTGAGGAGCACGCCGAACAGGCCATGCGCGAGTTGCGCGTCCGCTGGAAGGCCTGGCCCGGCATGCCCGACCTGGCCGGCGCGGGCAAGGTGGCCGATGCCATCCGCGCCAACCCCGCGACGACGCGCACGCTGGTCGATGAGGGCGACGTCGAGGCTGCGTTGCAGGGCGATGGCACGCTGCGACGCACCTATCTGTGGCCGTACCAGCTGCATGCCTCCATCGGGCCGTCGTGCGCGGTGGCGCAGTGGGTGCCGGACGATGGCGATGACAGCAGGCACGACAGAGCCAACGGGCGTGGCGCTGGTGATGGTCAGGAGGGCGCAGGCCGCGAAGGCGCGCCCAGCCCCGGACCCGGCCCCGTGCGACTGCGCTGCTGGGCCGGCACACAGAACCCGCATGTGCTGCGCGCCGACCTGGCCCGCCTGCTGGCCCTGCAGGACGTCGAAGTCGACGTGGTCCGCCTGGAGGCCGCCGGCTGCTATGGCCGAAACGGCGCCGACGATGTGGCGGCCGATGCCGCGCTGCTGGCCCGCGCGGTTGGTGCACCGGTGCGCGTGCAGCTCAGCCGCGAGCAGGAGCACCTGTGGGAGCCCAAGGGCACGGCGCAGCTGATGGAGGTGGCCGGCGCGCTGTCGCCCGAAGGCGGCATCGCGGCCTACGACTTCCAGACCAGCTACCCGAGCAACGGCGCGCCCACGCTGGCCCTGCTGCTCACCCGCACCGTGGAGCCGCTGGCTCAGGCCTACGAGATGGGCGACCGCACCGCGCAGCCGCCCTATGCCTACGACCACCTGCGCGTGCAGGTGCACGACATGGCGCCCATCGTGCGGGCCTCTTGGCTGCGCGGCGTTTCGGCCCTGCCCAATTCCTTCGCGCACGAGAGCTTCATCGACGAGCTGGCCACGGCCGCGGGCGTCGACCCGGTGCAGTTCCGCCTGCGCCACCTGCCCGACGAGCGGGCGCGCGAGCTGATCCAGGCCACGGCGCAGAAGGCCGGCTGGCGCTGGCGCACCGGGCCGCAGGAGGATGCGCATGGCGACCATCCCTCGCGGCCGCCGCAGTCTCGGGTCGGGCCCGGCGGCGACATCCTTTTTGGACAGGGCTTTGCATACGCCCGCTACATCCACAGCAAGTGGCCCGGCTTCGGCGCGGCCTGGGCGGCCTGGGTGGCTGATGTGGAGGTCAACCGCCGGACCGGCGAAGTGCACGTGCGCCGCGTGGTCGTCGGCCACGATGCGGGCCTGACCGTCAACCCTGCCGGGGTCGAGCACCAGGTGCACGGCAATGTCATCCAGACCACCAGCCGGGCGCTGAAGGAGGAGGTGCGTTTCGCCCCCGCCGCGCCGCCGGCCGGGAGCGCGGCCTCCCAGCTCCCGGTGAAGATGCCGCTGCCCGGCATGCCGCCCGCCGGCGTGGTCGCCACGCGCGAATGGGGCAGCTATCCGATCCTGCATTTCCGCGAGGTGCCGGTCATCGAGGTGCTGCAGATGCCGCGCCCCGGCGAATCGCCGCTGGGCGCCGGCGAGTCGGCGTCGGTGCCGGGCACGGCCGCCATCGCCAATGCCATCTTCGATGCGACGGGTGTGCGCCTGCGCGAGCCGCCCTTCACGCCCGAGAAGGTGCTGGCCGCGCTGTCTTCACTCCCTCCCCCTGTGGGGGAGAGCGGGGGTGGGGGCCAGTCCACCACGCCGTCGGCAGGGCAAGCGCCGCAGTCCCCATCCCAGCCTTCCCCCAAAGGGGGAAGTAGCAACACCGTCGCCCCGCGTCGCAAAGGCTGGCCGGCCCTCATCGCCGGCCTGCTCGTCGGCGGCATCGGCACCGTGGCTGGCCTGCTCGGCTGGCGTCCGGCCATCGCGCCGGTCAACTTCAGCGCGCCGGCCTACAGCGCCCAGACCATCGAGCGCGGCCGCCAGCTGGCCGCGGCGGGCGACTGCGCCGTCTGTCACACCGCCGAAGGCGGCCTGCCCAATGCCGGCGGCCGGGCCATGCACACGCCATTCGGCACGATCCACACGACCAACCTGACGCCCGATGCCGAGACCGGGCTGGGCCGCTGGTCCTTCACCGCCTTCCAGCGTGCGATGCGCGAGGGCATCTCGCGCGACGGCCGTCATCTGTACCCGGCCTTCCCGTACACCGCCTTCGCCAAGACCAGCGACGACGACCTGCAGGCGCTCTACGCCTACTTCATGTCGCTGCAAGCGGTGAAAGCCGGCGCGCGCGAGGACGGCGGCACGGCCGTGATGCCGGCCAACGACCTGCGCTTCCCCTTCAACCTTCGCCCCCTCATGGCGGGATGGAACGGTCTGTTCCACGACGCCACGCCCTACCAGCCGGTCGCCGGCCAGAGCGCCGAATGGAACCGCGGCGCCTATCTGGTCAACGGCTTGGGCCACTGCGCCGCCTGCCACAGCCCACGCAATGCCTTGGGTGCAGAGAAAGCCGGCACTGACTTCCTGTCCGGCGCGCTGATCGACGGCTGGGAGGCACCCGCCCTCACCGCGCGGTCCACCAACGCCGTGCCGTGGGATGCCGAGGGCCTCTATGCCTACCTGCGCCACGGTCATTCGCCGCGGCACGGCATCGCGGGTGGACCGATGGCCGAGGTTGTCCACGGCCTGCAGCAGCTGCCCGATACCGACGTGCGCGCCATGGCCACTTACCTGGCCAGCTTCAACCCGCCGCCTGCGGCCGAGCCGCAGGCGCTGGCCGCCCAGGCCGTGCAGCGCGCCGCCGCCGGGCAGGGCGCCTTGCTGGGCGCGCCGCAGCGCATGTTCGAGTCCGCCTGTGCGGCCTGCCACCACGACGGCGACGGCCCCACGCTGCTGGGCGCGAACGTGCCGCTCGCCCTGAACAGCCAGCTCACCAGCGCGCGGCCGGACAACCTGATCCGCACCATCCTCGATGGCGTGCGCACGCCGCCCACGCGGGACATCGGCTTCATGCCCGCCTTCCGCGAGGCGCTGGACGATGCGCAGATCGCCGAACTGGCCGGCTACATGCGCGCCCGCTTCGCGCCGCAGGCGCCGGCCTGGGCCGACCTGCCCGCGCAAGTGGCGCGTGTGCGGGCGGCGCCGGGGCATGGCGCCCCAGCCGGGCGCTGAGGGAAATCAGGGCGTCGCGCTCAGCGTGCGCCGGTACTGCATGGCTTCGCCCACATGCAGGGCGCCCACGGTCTCGGTGCCGGCCAGGTCGGCGATGGTGCGGGCCACCCGCAGGGTGCGGTGCGTGGCGCGTGCGCTCCAGCCCAGGCGCGTGGCGGCCTTCTGCAAAAAGGCGAGGGCGGCGGCATCGGCCCGGACGTGGGCGTCCAGCGCCTGGCCGGCCAGCGACTGGTTGGCACTGCCCTGGCGCTGCACTGCGAGTGCGCGGGCCGCGGCCACGCGCTCGCGCACCGTGGCGCTCGCCTCGCCGGGCGTCGCGCCCAGCAGCTCCCGCGGGTCGATGGCCTGCACGTCCACATGCAGGTCGATGCGGTCCAGCAGCGGGCCGCTGATGCGCGCCTGGTAGCGCGCCACCTGGTCGGGCGAGCAGCGACAGGCATGCAGGCGCGAGCCCAGGTGGCCGCAGGGACAGGGATTCATCGCCGCCACCAGCTGAAAGCGCGCCGGGAACTGCGCGCGCCGCGCGGCCCGAACGATGGAGATGGTGCCGGTCTCCAGCGGCTCGCGCAGCGCCTCCAGGGCGGCGCGGGGGAATTCGGGCAGCTCGTCCAGGAAGAGCACGCCGTGGTGCGCCAGCGAGATCTCGCCCGGCCGCGGTGGCGAGCCGCCGCCCACCAGCGCCACCGCACTCGCCGTGTGGTGGGGGCTGGCCACCACGCGCTGCATGAAGCGCTGCGGATCGAAGCGGCCGGCCAGGCTGGCGATGGCGGCACTCTCCAGGGCCTCCTGCACGTCCATCGGTGGCAGCAGGCCGGCCAGCCGCTGCGCCAGCATCGACTTGCCGGCGCCCGGAGGCCCCACCATCAGCAGGCTGTGGCCGCCGGCGGCTGCGATCTCCAATGCGCGGCGGGCGGCGGCCTGGCCCTTCACGTCCGCCAGGTCCGGTCCGTCGGGCGCATGACCCGCCAGCTCTGGCGGAACCATGCGCACCCAGCCCGGGCCGTCTTCCACCTGCGCCAGCGTGTCGGGCGGCAGGAAGGGGCGCACCACGTCGAGCAGGTGCGCCGCGCCATAGACCGCGGCGCCAGGGACCAGCGCGGCCTCCCGCGCGCTGGCGAGTGGCAGCACCAGGACGGGGCGTGGCGATGGGCCCCCGGCCGCCAGCGCGGTGGCCAGGGCGCCGCGCACGGGGCGCAGGTCACCCGAAAGCGACAGCTCACCCGCGAATTCGTGGCCCGCCAGTCGCGCACCGTCGATCTGTCCGCTCGCCGCCAGGATGCCCAGTGCGATGGGCAGGTCGAAGCGGCCGGAATCCTTCGGCAGGTCGGCCGGCGCCAGGTTCACCGTGATGCGGCGGTCGTGCGGAAAGGCCAGCCCCGAGTTCTGGATGGCGGAGCGCACCCGCTCGCGGGCCTCCTTGACCTCCACATCGGCCAATCCGACCAGCGTGAAGCTGGGCAGGCCATTGGCCAGATGCACCTCGACGGTGACTGGCGCGGATTCAAGCGCCACCAAAGCGCGCGTCTGCACCAAAGAAAGGCTCATCGCTTATCTTCTCCCTGATTTGGTGCGTTGCACCGATCCTGTTCCATGCATTGAACAGGAGCCCGGCCCCTGCATGAAGCGCTCGCAAATTTTTCTTGTGGGGGCGTGGAGCACTTCACATGCGTAGGACGTGGCTGTCTTTTGGCACGCTCCCTGCTTTGAGGGGAACTCCAACGAACACCACTTGCGAGGAGTTACCCGATGAAGATCCGTCCGGCCACGATCAAGACGGCAACGATTGCCCTCTGCCTGGCTGCTGCCGCCGGTGCGGCCAGCGCCCAGACGGCGCCCGCCGCTGCCCCCGAGGCCTCGCCCATCACTGCCAACATCTCGCTGACCACCAACTACAAGTTCCGCGGCCAGGACCAGGACGCCATCGGCAACAACGGCTACTACAAGACCAAGGCCCTCAAGCCGGCCATCCAGGGCGGCTTCGACTATGCCCACGAGAGCGGCTTCTACGTCGGCAACTGGAACTCCAGCGTCAACTGGCTCTCCGGCAACTCCATCGAGAGCGACATCTACGGCGGCTACAAGTTCAAGGCCGGCCCCTTCGACCTCGACTTCGGTGCCCTGACCTACATCTACCCGGGCAACCGCAACGGCAACACCACCGAGCTGTACGGCGCCGCCACCTGGAGCGACGACGCCATCGGCTCGTTCACCGTCAAGTACTCCGGCACCGTTTCCAAGGACTACTTCGGCTTCGCCAGCAACCGCACCACGGGCTGGAAGGGCCGCGGCACCGGCTATCTGAACGTGTCGTACAGCAAGGCCGTGCTGCCCAACCTGACGCTCAAGGCCGCCGTGGGCTACACGCACCTGTCCAGCGACATCCGCCGCAACACGCCCTACAAGAGCTACGTCGACTACAACGTGGGTGCCACCTACGACTTCGGCGGCGGCCTGAGCCTGACGGGCGCCATCGTGGGTGCCAACAAGAAGGATGCCTACCAGGCCACCACCGCCGTCTACGACTACAGCGCCATCGGCCTGGGCACCTTCACCTACAGCGAGTCGCCCAACAAGGCACGCTTCATCGCCACGCTGACCAAGACCTTCTGAGGTCGCGCCAGCCAGCCGGCAGGTGGGCGCGGCGGCTGCCGCGCCCGGTTCATCCCAGAGGAGAGAAATCGTGAAGCTGATCACAGCCATCATCAAACCCTTCAAGCTCGACGAGGTGCGCGAGGCCCTTTCCGCCATCGGCGTGCAGGGCATCACCGTGACCGAGGTGAAGGGCTTCGGCCGCCAGAAGGGCCACACCGAGCTCTACCGCGGTGCCGAATACGTCGTCGACTTCCTGCCCAAGGTCAAGATCGAGGCGGCGGTTGCCGACGAGCTGGTCGACCGCGTCATCGAGGCCGTGGAAAGCGCTGCGCGCACCGGCAAGATCGGCGACGGCAAGATCTTCGTGTTCAACCTGGAGCAGGTCGTCCGCATCCGCACGGGTGAGACTGGCCGCGAGGCGCTCTAAACCGACGCAGCAGAAGAAGGCACAAGAAAGACCAAGATGAAGAAGTTCCTTGTATCCCTGGCGCTCGGCCTGAGCGTCCTTACGGCTGGCGTGTCCAGCTTCGCGCAGGCGCCAGCCGCCAGCACCGAGGCCCCGGCGGCGTCCGCGCCGGCCGCCGCTGCGCCTGCAGCCGCCGCTCCGGCCGCGCCCGCCGCCGCAGCACCCGCTGCAGCACCGGCCGATGCCGCCGCTGCTGCCGCACCTGCTCCCAAGATCGACAAGGGCGACGTGGCCTGGATGCTGGTGTCCACGCTGCTCGTGATCCTGATGACCGTGCCCGGCCTGGCCCTGTTCTACGGCGGCCTGGTGCGCAGCAAGAACATGCTCAGCGTGCTGATGCAGGTGTTCGTCACCTTCTCGCTGATCGTGGTGCTGTGGTGCATCTACGGCTACAGCCTGGCCTTCACCGAGGGCAATGCCTTCATCGGCGGCTTCGACCGGCTGTTCCTGAAGGGCATCTTCGACCCGGCCACCGGCGCCTTCGCGCCTGGCGCGACCTTCAGCAAGGGCGTCTACATCCCCGAGCTGCTGTTCGCCGCCTTCCAGGCCACCTTCGCCGGCATCACCTGCTGCCTGATCGTGGGTGCCTTCGCCGAGCGCGCCAAGTTCTCCGGCGTGCTGGTGTTCATGGTGATCTGGTTCACCTTCAGCTACACCCCGCTGGCTCACATGGTCTGGTTCTGGATGGGTCCGGACGCCTACACCGCCGCCGACGTGGTGGACGCCACCAACGCCAAGGCCGGCCTGATCTGGCAATGGGGCGCGCTCGACTTCGCGGGCGGCACCGTGGTGCACATCAACGCCGCCGTCGCCGGTCTGGTGGGTGCCTACGTGATCGGCAAGCGCATCGGCTTCGGCAAGGAAGCCTTCACGCCGCACTCGCTGACGCTGACCATGGTCGGTGCCTCGCTGCTGTGGGTGGGCTGGTTCGGCTTCAACGCCGGTTCGGCCCTGGAAGCCGGCAACAGCGCCGTGCTCGCCTTCATCAACACCTTCTCCGCCACCGCCGCCGCCGTGCTGGCCTGGTCGCTGGGTGAAGCGCTGCACAAGGGCAAGGCCTCGATGCTGGGCGCCGCCTCCGGTGCTGTCGCCGGCCTGGTGGCCATCACCCCGGCCGCCGGCAACGTCGGCCTGATGGGCGCCATCGTCATGGGCTTCATCGCCGGCTTCGCCTGCCTGTGGGGCGTGTCGGGCCTCAAGCGCCTGCTCGGCGCCGACGACTCGCTGGACGTGTTCGGCGTGCACGGCGTGGGCGGCATCGTGGGTGCCCTGCTGACCGGTGTGTTCAACACCCAGGCGCTGGGCGGCCCCGGCCTCGTGACCGACTGGGTCACGGCCACCGTCGGCTCCAACGGCATCGGCGCCCAGGTCTGGATCCAGCTCAAGGGCGTGCTGCTGACCATCGTGTGGTCTGGCGTCGTCTCCTTCATCGCCTACAAGATCGCCGACCTGACCGTGGGCCTGCGTGTGAGCGAAGAGGAAGAGCGCGAAGGCCTCGACATCACCGCCCACGGCGAGACGGCCTACAACCGCTGATCGACCGCCGTCGTCACGGCGCCCCCTTGAGGGCGGCGTGACGGACGAAAGAATGTTTTAGCGAGAGTCTCCTTTGGATGTTCGGCCCGCAAGTGCTTCGGCATGAGCGGGCCATTTTTTTTGGGCCGGCGCCTGCAGTGCCCGGTGCCTCGCCCCCAATAATTCCGGGCATGCCTGACCTCATCCCCCCCAACGATCCCCAGGGCTGGACGGCCCTGCCGGGCAGCGACTGTGCCCTGGGCGAATCGCCCTTCTGGCATCCGGACGAGCGCGCGCTGTACTGGCTGGACATCCCGGGGCGCCAGGCGCTGCGCACGCGCGGCGACATCGCCAGCGGCGAAGCCGTGGTCGAGCGCTGGTCCTTGCCGCAGGAGCCCGGCTGCATGGCGCCAGCCCGCCGCGGCGGGCTGGTGATCGCACTGCGCGACGGCATCTACCGTGCCCGCGAATGGGGCGGCGCGCTGCATTGCATCGCTGCCTTCGACCATGACACGGCCACCATGCGCTTCAACGACGGCAAGTGCGACCCGCAGGGGCGCCTGTGGGCCGGCACGCTGCAGGAGCCCAAGGACCGGCCCATCGCCGCGCTCTACTGCATCGATGCCCGCGGCGGCGGCGAGCCTCGCGTGCAGCGCATGGCCGGCGAGGCCATCACCGCCAACGGCCTGGTGTTGGTGCCCGAGCTGTCGCGGGTGTACTGGGCCGACACCAATGCCCATGCCGTGCGGCAGTACGACTGGGTGGCCGAGCCGCACGGGCTGGCGGGCGAGCGCCTGTTCCGCCAGTTCGATCCCAAGCCGGCCGGCTGGACCCCCGGCTCAGCCCAGCCCTACGACGGCCGTCCGGACGGCGCGACGATGGACGCCGATGGCCGCTACTGGGTGGCCATGTTCGAGGGCGGCCAGTTGCAGGCGCTGGACGCGCAGGGCCGCACCACCGACGTGCTGCCGGTGCCCGCGCGCTGCCCCACCATGCCCTGCTTCGGGGGCGACGACCTGTGCACGCTCTTCGTCACCACCGCCCGCAAGGGCCGCCCGGCCGACGAGCTGGCACGGCAGCCGATGGCCGGGCAGGTGCTCTGGCGGCGTATGGACGCACCCGGCCGGCCCGTCGCCTTTTTCGAGGACTGACAGGTCAGGGGACGGTGCGAATCAAGACTTCCAAGAGAGACCCTGACGTACCATCCCGCGGATGACCCCCGCCCAGTCCCAGATCGCCGAGCGCGTGCGCGCCGCGGCGGCCCAGAAGCGTCCTTTGCGCCTGCGCGGCGCGGGCACCAAGGATTTCCACGGCGGGCCGCTCGATGGCGAGCTGCTGACGCTCGACACACTGGCGGGCCTCACCAGCTACGAGCCCAGCGAGCTGGTGGTGACCGTGCAGGCCGGCACGCCGCTGGCCGAGCTGGAGGCACTGCTGCAGGCCCACGGCCAGTGCCTGCCCTTCGAGCCGCCGCACTTCGGCGAAGGCGGCACCGTGGGCGGCATGGTGTCGGCCGGACTGGCCGGCCCGGCCCGTGCCAGCGTCGGCTTGGTGCGCGACTATGTGCTGGGGGCCAGCCTGATCAACGGCCGTGGCGAACTGCTCACCTTCGGCGGCCAGGTGATGAAGAACGTGGCGGGCTACGACGTCTCGCGCGTGCTGGCCGGCGCCTGGGGCACGCTGGGTGTGATCGCCGAACTCAGCCTCAAGGTGCTGCCAGTGGCCCCTGCGGAGGTCACGCGCGTCTTCGATTGCAGCCAGGCCGAAGCCCTTCGACTGCTCAATGCCTGGGGTGGGCAACCGCTGCCGCTGAATGCCAGCGTCTGGCAGGCCGGGCCGGGCGCGGCCGTCGGTCGGCTGCACCTGCGGCTGCGCGGCGCGATCGCCGCCGTGCAGGCCGCGGGACGCCAGCTCGGCGGCGAGGTGCTGCCGCCCGATGCGGCCGACGCCCTGTGGCGCAGCCTGCGCGACCAGCGCCATGCCTTCTTCACCGATGCCGCGGCGCAGGGCCTGGACCTCTGGCGTGCCAGCGTGCCGCAGACGGCGCCCGTGCTGGCGGCCGCCGGCCTGGCCGCGCCGCTGATCGAATGGCATGGCGCACAGCGCTGGTACGCCGTGCCCTCTGGCGGTGCCGCGGATCTGACCGAGGCGGTGCGCGCCGCCGGTGGCTGGGCGGCCGCCTTTCGCCCCGCGGCAGGCCGGCGGGCCGAGCCTGCGTCGCTGCCGCCTGCGCTGATGGGCATCCACCGCGCGCTCAAGGCTGCCTTCGATCCCGCCGGCATCTTCAATCCGGGCCGGCTGGTGGCCGGACTCTGAGCCCCGTCCCTTCTTCATGCGCCGCCTGCGCCACCTGACCGGCCGCCACCGCGCCCCGTCGACCAACCGTGCGCTGGGCCTGCTCCTGGCCTTCAATGCCGGCGCCATCAACGCGGGCGGCTTCCTGGTGCTGCATCGCTACACCTCGCACATGACGGGCTTCACCTCGCAGGTGGCCGATTCGCTGGTGATGGGCGACATGACATTGCTGCTGGGCGCGCTGGGCGCCATCCTGGCCTTCCTGGCCGGGGCGGCCACCGCGGCCATCCAGATCAACTGGGGCCGCCACTACCGGCTGGCCCATGTCTACGCGCTGCCGTTGCTGCTGGAGGCCGCGCTCATGCTGCCCTTCGGTCTCATGGGCGCGCTCACGCTGGGCTGGCACACGCCCTTCGCCGTGCCGCTGACGGTGCTGCTGCTGTCCTTCATCATGGGGCTGCAGAACGCCCTGGCGTCCAAGATCTCCGGCGGAAAGATCCGCACCACGCACATGACCGGCAACTTCACCGACCTGGGCATCGAGCTGGGCAAGGCGCTGTACTGGAACCGCCGGCGCACCGATGCCACGCGGGTGCGGCCCAATCTGGAGCGGGTGCGCATCTTCGGCGGCCTGATCCTGGCCTTCGTGACGGGCGGGCTTGCCGGGGCCACGGGCTTCAAGTACCTGGGCTTCATCTGCGTGCTGCCGCTGGCCGCGCTGCTGCTGTGGCTCTCGCTGCCGCCCTATCTGGACGACCTGCGCCACAACCAGGCCCTGCGGGCGTGGACCTTCGGCTGGCTGAGCCGGCTGCGGCTGCGCAGGCGGGGCACCGCCGCCACCGGGACGCAGCCGCCGCAGCGGCCCCCCTCCTGAGCGACGCGTTGCCCCGCCCCACGACAGACACCCACGACGAGACACGATGCAGACCGAACTCTCCCCCCAGTACCAGGGCACGACCGAAGGCCGCGAGGCCGAGGCCATCCTGCGCAAGTGCGTGCACTGCGGCTTCTGCACCGCCACCTGCCCCACCTACCAGCTGCTGGGCGACGAGCTCGATGGACCGCGGGGCCGCATCTACCTCATCAAGCAGGTGCTCGAAGGCCGCACGCCCACGCGCGCCACGCAGCAGCACCTGGACCGCTGCCTGACCTGCCGCAACTGCGAAAGCACCTGCCCCAGCGGCGTGCAGTACGGCCACCTGGTGGACATCGGCCGCAAGATCGTGGACGAGCAGGTGCCGCGGCCGGCCGGTGAGCGGGCCACGCGCTGGCTGCTCAAGGAAGGCCTGAACTCGCCGTTGTTCGCGCCCGCCATGAAGCTCGGCCAGGCGGTGCGCGGCCTGCTGCCGCCCAGCCTCAAGGCCAAGGTGCCCGCACCGCGCGCCGCCGGCGCCTGGCCGCGCAACAGTCATGCGCGCAAGGTGCTGCTGCCCGTGGGTTGTGTGCAGCCGGCCATGGCGCCGTCCATCGATGCCGCCACGGCCCGCGTGCTCGACGCGGCCGGCATCGAGGCCGTGGTGCCGCAGGCGGGGGGCTGCTGCGGCGCCATCCGCTTCCACCTCAACGACCAGGCTGGTGCGCTGGACCAGATGCGCGCCAACATCGACGCCTGGTGGCCGCTGCTGCAGGGCGGCGGCGTGGAGGCCATCGTCAGCAATGCCTCGGGCTGCGGCGCCGCGCTGAAGGACTACGGCCATGCGCTGGGGCACGACAGCGCCTATGCCGACAAGGCGCGCGAAGTCTCGCGACTCACCCGCGACCTGGGCGAGCTGCTGCCGGCCCTCGTGCCGCTGCTGCGCGAGCGCGTGAAGGCGCCGCAGGGCGTGATCGCCTACCACCCGCCCTGCACGCTGCAGCACGGCCAGAAGCTGCGTGGGGGTGTCGAATCGGGCCTGCGCGCGCTGGGCTTCGACGTGCGCGTGACGCAGACCGAAAGTCACCTCTGCTGCGGCTCGGCCGGCACCTACTCGGTGCTGCAGCCCGAACTGTCGACGCAACTGCGCGAACGCAAGCTGGGCCATCTGCAGAGGCTGCAGCCCGAGGCCGTGGCCTCGGCCAACATCGGCTGCATCACCCATCTGCAGGCCGGCACCGAGCTGCCGGTGCGGCATTGGGTGGAGTGGCTGGATGAGGCGCTGCAGCCGCGGGCCTGAGCGTCCCGAGCGTCTTCCGGCGCCGCCGCACGCAGGCGGGCGCTGCGGTCCGACAGCCGGCCGGCGCTTTTCGAGGCCAGCATCTCTTCCGTTTTTTCGAGGAGACCTTCCATGCCTTCACGTCAATTCCTGATGTCTGCCGCGCTCGCCGCGGCCTGCACCGCGGGCCTGGCCCATGCCCAGATGCCACCGTGGACCGAGGCCGGCCAGGGCCGCTACGTGTGCGGCGGTATCGGCTCGGACGAATCCACCGCCATGCGCTCGGCGATGAAGTCGCATCCGCTGTCGCTGCTGTTCGCACGGGCCGACGGCGCCTACCTCGCAGCGGTCGCGGTGGAGATCCGGGGTGCCCAGGGCGGCGCCGGCCTCTCGCTGCGCGCCGATGGCCCGGTCTGTCTGGTGGACCTGCCCTCCGGTGCCTATGTGGTGGAAGCCACCTTCGAAGGCCGTACCCAGCGGCGCGAGCTGAGCCTGGGCGGGGGTCCGAAGACGGCCGACTTCCGCTTCTGAGTGGGCTCGGCGGCCCGACCGCGCCGCGCGGGCCGCGGATGCCGCGACGCGCGTCCTCGGCATGCAGCGCGTCGATCCGCTGACGAGTGGGGTTTCGGTGCGATGCGCCCGTGCAGCCCGCTGCACGGGGTCATGCGGCTCCACTACACTTCGCGCCTCGCTCGGGGGCGCGCATTGCGCGCCGGCCCCGGCGCAGATCGAAGCAACTCTAGGAACACAATCTTGAACCGTCTCGAATTCATCGAAAAGATCGCCTCCGCCCATGACGTCTCCAAGGCCGAAGCCGGCCGCATCCTGGAGACCATCACCAGCAGCATCGTCACCGCCGTCAAGAAGGGCGACAGCGTGACCCTGGTGGGCTTCGGCACCTTCAAGCAGGTGGCCCGCGCCGCCCGCACCGGTTTCAACCCGCAAGCCGGCGAGAAGATCAAGATCGCCGCCCAGAAGGTGCCGAAGTTCGTGCCGGGCGCCGCCTTCAAGGCCGCCGTGGACCCGAAGGCCGCCAAGCGCAAGGCCGACAAGGCCGAGAAGGCCGCCGCCGCCAAGCCGGCTGCCAAGAAGCCCGCTGCCAAGAAGGCCAAGAAGGCCTGATGGTGCTTCGGCACCGGATGCGGTGCCGGCGCAGACAACGAGAGGCCCTTCGGGGCCTCTTTGCATTGGGGCTTGCGTCGACGTCGTCGAAGGACGGCGCACGACCGGTATTTGCTCCCACTCCCCTTGCAGGAGAGGGGAGAGGAAACGAGCCTCAGTGCTGATGCCCGCCGCCGCCCGTGGCCGCGGCGGGCGCGGCGCGCACCGGCAGCTGCACTTCGCGCGTCGACTCGTTGCCCTGCGCGTCCTTGAAGCGCAGCGTCAGCGGCAGCGTGCTGCCCACGGGCAGGGGCTGCTTCAGGTCCATCAGCATCACATGCAGGCCGCCGGGCTTCAGCTCCACGGTCTGGCGTGCGGGCAGCGTCAGACCATCGACAGCGCGCATCTGCATGTGGTCGCCCTGCATCGACATCTCGTGCACCTCGGCGATGCCGGCGACCGGCGTGCTGGCGCCCACCAGGCGCGCGCCCGAGGGCGCCTGCAGCTTCATGAAGGCGCCGGTGCCGCTCTGGCCGGCGACGGCCATGCGGGCCCAGCCGTCACGCACGTCCACGGCGGCCACGCCACGCGGGAGTACGTCGAGCTTCGCGGCGGGCAGGGGCAGCTTCTCGTCGGCCGCGCCCGTGGGCAGCTGGGCCCAGTCGCTGCTGCCCACGTCGCAGCCCTGCAGCACCTTGAAGTACAGCGGGCCCGGCTTGTCGGGCAGACGCCCGCGCAGGATGAATTCGGTCTTCTGGTCGGCGGGCACGGCGGTGGCCGCGCTGGTGGCGGTCCAGCGCACCACGGCTTCGCTGCCGCTGCGCGTCTGCTCGATGGTCCAGCCGGGGCGCGCGGGCACGTCCTTCAGCGCAAAGCCCTGCGGCAGGCGCACGGTGAGGGCGTTGGTGAGCTTGGCGTCCTGGCAGGCATGGCCGACGCGGAAGGCGGCCTCGTAGTCGGTGCCGACGGTGGCGCCGCCGGGCGGCAGGGTCACATGGGCGAGGGCGCTGCCGGTGCCGGTCAGCAGGGCGAGGGCGAGAAGGGGGCGATTGAAGCGGCTCATGGTTCGGGTCTCCGGAGGATGGGGTGAATCACAGGTCCCACTGCAGCGACGCGGTGTAGGTGCGCTGCGGGTAGGGGTGGAAGTTCCAGTACTGGGCGTTGTTGAGGTTGTCGATGCCGAAGGCGGCCGAGAAGTGCCGGTCGATCTGCCAGCGCACGCGGGTGTCGACGGTGAAGTACTTGCTGGCGCCGAAGTAGGCATCGGCATTGACGTCACTGTTGTCCAGGTTGGAGTACTGGCGGCCGCTGTAGCGCGCCGCCACGGTGAAGGACCAGCGGTCGTCCGGGCGGTAGGTGGCATACACCGTAGAGCGCCAGCGCGGCACGCGCGGCTGCCACTTGCCCACGCTCGCCGGATTGGCCGCATTGGCCACGGTGCGCGAGTCAGCGAAAGTCAGGCTGCCGCCCAGGTCCAGCCCGCGCATCAGCACATCGGTGCCGGTGTAGGCCAGCTCCACGCCGGTGGTGCGAACCTTGTCCACGTTCTGCACGCGCGAGGTGGTGGTGCCGGGCACCAGCTGGCTGAAGAGCGCATCGCGCGTGGTCTCGTGGAAGAGCGTGGCGCGCAGCAGGCCGTTGCCCAGGTCCTTCTCGGCGCTGAGTTCGCCGGTCCAGGACTTCTCGGGCTTGAGCGTCGGGTCGTTGACGAAGGACAGCGTGCCACTGGTGGCACCGTACAGCTCGCCCACCGTCGGAAAGCGCACCGCGCGGCCCACGGATGCCTTGATCACCGTGTCGTCGGTCGCCTGGAAGGCGAGGGCGGCCTTGGGCGAGAGGTGCGACTCGCTGCGGCGTGCATAGCGCAGGGTGCTGGTGGCGCTGGCGCTCAGGCCGTCCTCGGCCTGCCAGTCCTCCCAGCGCAGGCCGAGCACAGCCTTCCAGCGCGGGGCGAAGCGCCAGGCGTCCTGCGCCCAGGCGCTCACGGTCTGCGTGCGGCCGCCGACGTTGCTGACCAGCGAGAGCGGGTTGACCGGCCCGTCGATCCAGCTGCCCACGACATTGTTCTTGGCGATGGCCAGCTTGTAGGCATCGCGGCCGACGCCGAAGTCCACGATGTGCGCGCCGTGCAGGCCTTGCGGTCGCCAGGTGCCCTTGGCGGCCAGCGTGTGCCAGCCGGTGCCGTCCTGGTCCTGCAGCGTGCCCGCACCGCCGTAGGCGGCCAGCGGCAGCGCCACCGTGGGCGCACGTTGCTGGTCCTTGCGGTAGTCGTACAGGCTGGCGGCGAGTTCCCAGTCGAACACGCCCTCGGTGCGGCTCTTGAGCGACAGGCCGTGCATCAGGTGCGTCTGGTCGTCGTTGGTCAGCGGGAAGGCCGTCGGCGCGAGCGTGTAGCTGCGCCCGAGGATGTTGACCGTGCCGCTGTACACCGGCAGGCCGTTGGGCCCCGTCAGGTAGCTGGCCGGGCGGCCTTCCGAACTGTTCTGCCACCAGCCCAGCGTGTAGCTGGCGCGCAGCGTCGGCGTGATGTCGTAGGCCAGCTTGAGCTTGGCCTGGTCCTGCACCGTCTGGTAGGCCGTGCCCGTGCCCAGGATGTACCAGGGTGTGTTGGTGGTGTTGAGTCCGCCCACCCAGCCCGTGACGGGCGTGCCGGCACGGCCGGGCGTGCCCGAGGCGACGGTGGCCGTGGTGAAGGTCAGCGGCTGGCCTTCGCTGCGGGTGCGGTTGAGGTGGATCCACCACGACCAGTCGCCGGCGCGGCTGCCCAGGGAGGCGCTGGTCTGCCAGCCGTTGAAGGTCTTGCTGGTGTTGTAGAGCTGGTTGGGCTGCGACGAATAGCCGGCGCTCACATGCGCTTCGAGCTTCGTCGGCATGCGCGTGACGTAGTCGACCACCGCGCCGGCCGAATTGCCCGGGTAGGCGGCCGAGAAGGGCCCGTACATCACGTCCACCCGCTCGATCTCCTCGGGCGAGACCAGGCCCCAGCGCGGCGCGAAGTTGGTGCCGTTGGCGATGCCGTTGCCCAGGTAGTTGGACAGCAGGATGCCGTCCGCATACACCGCGGACCGCGCACTGTTGCCGGTTCCCGAGGCGCGGGTCGAGAGGATCGCGTGGTTGTAGTCGCCGATGTAGCGCTTGCGCACCAGCAGGCTGGGCAGGTACTTGAGCGCGTCCTCGCTGTCGGTGGCATTGATGCGCGTGGCGATCTCCTCGCGCGTGACGCCTTCGATGGTGGTCGGGATCTGCGTGGGCAGTGAAGTGGGCTGGCCGCCGGTGACGGTGACCACGCCCAGCGACTTGACGCGCTCGGGCGTGTCGGCTGCGGTGGTGCCGGCCTGCTGCGCCCACGTGCCCAAAGGCAGGGCCAGCGGCAGCGAAAGGCCGGCGCGCAAGGCGAGCCGGGACAAGCGGGCGCGCTCGGCAGCGCGCGGGTGCAATGAAGGATTCATGGAGAGGCCTGGCATCCGCGCAGCCGATGGCCGGAGTCGGTCCGGCCCGGGCCTGCGCGGCGATCTGTGGTTCGGGTTCACGCCGGGCGTTCGGCGGTCGGACGCAGACGGCCGGCCCGCGGGGGCCGGGGCCGTCGCGCCACCGGTCAACGCGGCGGGCGAACGGGAAGGGAACAGCTCAGCGCAGTGCCGGCGGCCCGCGCGCCGGCAGGGGCGCGGCGGTGGCCGCCGCCAGGCGGGCGGCCTCGATGGGCTGCAGGGCCGCGCCCAGGGGCTGGGCCTGGGGCAGCTGCAGCAGGGGTGCCACGGGCGGCGGTGCGCCCATGGAGACGCACAGCGGGCAGTCCATGTGCGTGGCGCCCATCTCCTGGACGCCGTCGTCGGTCTTCACCACCACCTTGACGGCGCCCATCGCCGAGCAGACCAGTTCCATGGCCTGCGGATGCACCAGCGGCGAGGCGATGGCTGCACCCATCGACAGCGCGAACCACAGCAGCACCGCGCGACCGAGCAGGCCGCGGGCAAGGCGATGGAGGGTGCGTGCGAAGGAGCGCATGGGCGAGCGCGCGATTCTAGGAGTGGGCTTTGCGCGATGCGGCGGACTTTTTGTCCGAGGGTGTTGCACGGGTTCTACCCGTTCGCCCTGAGCTTGGCGAAGGGCAGAACGGCGCGCAGGCCTGCCTGCCCGCTCAGCCCGCGCCCAGCGCCGCCTCGATGTCCGCCGCGATGGACTCCGGCTTGTCCAGCGGCGCGTAGCGGCGGATCACCTGCCCGTCGCGGCCCACCAGGAACTTGGTGAAGTTCCACTTGATGGCCTGCGTGCCCAGCAGCCCCGGCTTCTCGCTTGTGAGCCACCGGTACAGCGGCGCGGCATTGGCGCCGTTGACGTCGATCTTCTCCATCATCGGAAAGCTCACGCCGTAGTTGCGCTGGCAGAAGCTGCCGATCTCCTCGGCCGAGCCGGGCTCCTGCCCGCCGAACTGGTTGCAGGGAAAGCCCAGCACCGCGAAGCCGCGGTCCTGGAAGCGGGCATGCAATGCTTCCAGCCCGCCCAACTGCGGCGTGAAGCCGCACTGGCTGGCGGTGTTGACCACCAGCACCACCTGCCCGCGGAACTCGCCCAGCGAGACCGGCGCGCCGTCCAGCCGGCGAACCTCGAAGTCGTGAAGCGTCGTCATTTGCATCTCCTCGGTCGGTGCGTATGGTTGGCCTATGGATGGCTTGCCCGTTCAGTGGGCCGCGGAGCAGGCCATGCCAATGCACCCGCGGAACCGGCTCCGCCGGGCCGCCGGGTAGGTCTTGCAGACCGCGCTGCGCCAGTGGCGCAGCTCCTCGCCAGTCTGAGAAGGTCCACCGGACCTTCTCTGTACGGGCTCGGCCCCCTGGAGGGGGGAGGCGGCTTGCGCGTAGTGAGCAAGCAACGGGGGTGGTCAATGATGCTTGTCGCTGCGCGCGATTTCTAGAAGGCGCTGCACCTCTTCGCCATGCACCTTCAGGTTGCGCTGGTGCCAGCGGCGGATGAGTTCCATGAAGCCGGCGACCACGATGCCGAAGGCGGTGATCGCGCCGAAGGCCGACAGCCCGAGGCCCGTGCAGGCGCTGTAGAAGGCCCCCAGCAGCAGGATGCAGGCCTGCTCGTTGAAGTTCTGCACGGCGATCGAACGGCCCGCGCCCATCAGGTTGTGGCCACGGTGCTGCAGCAGTGCATTCATCGGCACCACCAGGAAGCCGCCCAGGCCGCCCAGCAGGATCAAGAAGGGCACCGCCACCCACACGTTCGAGATGAAGTTCATCGCGATCACCAGCAGGCCCATGCCGATGCCCAGCGGAATCACCTGCGTCGCCATGTCCAGCCGCATGCGCACCGAGGCCACGACGGCACCCACCGCGGTCCCGATGGCCACCACGCCGGTCAGCGCCGAGGCCTGCGGCGTGCTGTAGCCCAGCGCCAGCGAGGCCCAGGCCAGCACGATGTACTTGAGGTTGCCGCCCGCGCCCCAGAAGAGCGTGGTCGTGGCCAGCGAGATCTGGCCGAGCTTGTCGCGCCACAGCCGTGCGTTGCACTGCCAGAAGTCGGGCAGCAGCGCCACGAGGTTGCCCACGAAGCTGCGGTGCGGATCGGCGCGCAGCGGACGCATGGCCACGCCGGTGTGCGGGATGCGGGTGTTGAACCAGGCGGCCAGCGCATACACCGCAATCAACACGCTGATGGCGGCTTCTGGCGGGGTGTTGATGCCGGTGTCGATCAGCGGCACATCCAGCGCCAGCAGCCGGCTGGAGACAGGCTCGCCCACCAGCAGGCCGCCGAGCACGATGCCCAGGATGATCGAGGCGATGGTCAGCCCCTCGATCCAGCCGTTGGCCTTGACGAGCTGCGAGGCGGGCAGCAGCTCGGTCAGGATGCCGTACTTGGCCGGCGAGTAGGCCGCCGCGCCCAGGCCCACCACCGCGTAGGCGGCCAGGGGGTGGCTGCCGAACAGCATCATCAGGCAGCCCACCACCTTGATGGCATTGCTGATGAACATGACCTTGCCCTTGGGCAGCGCGTCGGCGAAGGCGCCGACCAGCGGCGCCAGGGCCACATAGAAGATGGCGAAGATCGGCACCAGTGCCGCCCGTTGCCACTCCGGTGCGCCCGCGGTCCGCAGCAGTTCGACGGCAGCCACGAAGAGCGCTTGGTCGGCCAGCGACGAGAAGAACTGGGCCGACATGATGGTGTAGAAGCCGCGCTTCATCGATGGGGCTGGCTGGCCATGTGCAGGCTCGAAGCTGTATACAAAAAATCCCCGGGGTCGGGGGCCCGTGGTTATAGCACGCAGGTGCGATGCCAAAATGACCCATAACCCTGCCGCAGGCGGCCCGTCCGCGTCCGACATGGGCGTCATCCCGCTTCGACTCCTGGCCGTCCATGCCCCGCCCGATCCTCTGCACCATCCACCCCGGCGCGCTGCGCCACAACCTCGAGCGCGCTCGCCGCGGGGCGGCCCCGGCCAGCGTGTGGGCGGTGGTCAAGGCCAATGCCTACGGCCACGGCATCGAGCGGGTGTTCGAGGCCTTCCGGGCCGCCGATGGCTTCGCGCTGCTGGACCTGGCCGAGGCCGAGCGCGTGCGCGCGCTGGGCTGGCGCGGGCCCATCCTGCTGCTCGAAGGCGTGTTCGACGCCCGCGACCTGGAGCTGTGCTCGCGCCTGGGCCTGTGGCACACGGTGCACTGCGACGAGCAGATCGACTGGCTGGCCGCGCACAAGACGCAGGCGCCGCACCGCGTCTTCCTCAAGATGAACTCGGGCATGAACCGCCTGGGCTTCGCGCCAGGCCGCATGCGCGCTGCATGGACGCGCCTCACGGCCCTGCCGCAGGTGGACGAGGTCTCGCTGATGATGCATTTCAGCGATGCCGACGGCCCGCGCGGCATCGACGCGGCCATGGCCGCCTTCGATGAGGCCACGGCCGATCTGCCGGGCGAGCGCTGCATCGCCAACAGCGCCGCCGTGCTGCGCCATGCGACGCGTACCCGGGCCGACTGGGTGCGGCCGGGCATCGTGCTCTACGGCAGCGCGCCCGACTTTCCCGAGCACGACGCGGCCCACTGGCAGCTGCAGCCCGGCATGACGCTGGCCACGCGGCTCATCGGCGTGCAGTCGCTGCAGCCGGGCGACACCGTGGGCTATGGCTCCAGCTTCGTGGCCGGGCAGCCCATGCGCATCGGCATCGCCGCCGTGGGCTATGCCGACGGCTATCCGCGCCATGCGCCCACCGGCACGCCGGTGCTGGTCGATGGCGTGCGGACCCGGGTGGTGGGCCGCGTGAGCATGGACATGGTCACCGTCGACCTCACGCCCGTGCCCCAGGCCGGCTTCGGCAGCGAGGTGGTGCTGTGGGGACGCAGCGCGCAGCACGGCGCCTTGCTACCCATCGACGAGGTGGCCCGCGCCAGCGGCACCGTGGGTTACGAGCTGATGTGCGCCGTGGCGCCGCGCGTGCCGGTCGTGGTCGAAGCGCTGGAATGAAGGTCCGCTCGACCTGGCGCTCCGTGCGCCTGGAGGAATCGGCGCTGGAGCAGGCGCTGCACCGGCGCCACAGCCTGCGCATGCACGGCTGGCTGATCGGCAGCCTCGTGCTGCTCACGATGTGGGCCTGTTCGGCCCTGCTGCGGCATGGGGCCGAGGTCGATTCGCTGGCCCTGCGCTACCTGCTCACCCTGGGCGCGGGCTACCTGGCCTACCTGGGCCTGCTGCGCCTGTGGGCGCGTCGGCTGCTGGGTGAGCGGCGCGAAGGCGAAGGCGGGGACTGGGGCGATGCGTTCGACCTCCCGGGGCTCGACCTGCCGGCCGGTCGCGGTGGCGCGGGCCCATCGGTGCCCCGCGCGGGCGGCGGTGACTTCGCGGGCGCGGGGGCGCAGGGAGATTTCGCGGCACCGGCTGCGGCCGACAGCAACGCGCTGGGCGACCTGGCCTCGGGGGCGCTCGAGGCCGCCGGCGCTGCGGACGAGGGCGCCATCGTGGTGGTGCCCGTCGTCGCCGTCTTCCTGATCGGTGTGGCGCTGCTGCTGGGGGCCGGCTCGCTGCTGTGGCTGTACTTCGGCTCGGAGGCGCTGCTGGCCGTCGCGGTCGAGGTGGCCTTCTCCTATGCGGCGGTTCGCACCACCCGGCGCCTGGCCCGTGAAGGCTGGTTGATGGCCGCCGTGCGCCTGACCTGGAAGCCGCTGCTGGGTGCCCTGCTGTGCGCCGTGCTGCTGGGCGCCGCGGTCGACCGTTTCGTGCCCCAGGCCCACACGCTGCCCGAGGCGCTGCGGATCATCGCGGGCCGGCGCTAGACGGCCCCGCAACCTCGCACTCAGTACAGCCCCAGCCCGCGCGCCTGCACCCGGGCCAGGCCCAGCAGCGCATCGGTGAAGGGCGTGGCCATCCCGACGCCCTCGGCCAGTTCGCGCACGGCGCTGACCAGCGCGTCGAGCTCCACCGGCCGGCCGGCCTCCACGTCCTGCAGCATCGAGGTCTTGAAGGCGCCCAGCTTGCGCGTGACGGCATGGCGGTCCTCCGGCATCTCGGCGATGGGCACGCCGATGCGCTCGCCCACGGTGCGGGCCTCCAGCATGACGGCCGAGATGAAGCCGCGCAGCAGGTCGTCGGCCAGGATGCGGTCGGTGGTCGCGCCCGTCAGCGCGCTGATGGGGTTCACCGTCATGTTGCCCCAGAGCTTGTACCAGACGTCCTTCTGGATCTGCGGCGACACGCGGGCGTCGATGCCGCCGCGCTGCAGCAGGTCGGCCAGGCGCTGCACCCGCTCGGTCGGCTCGCCCGAGGGCTCGCCGACGATCAGGCCGTTGCCGAAGTGGTGGCGCACCACGCCGGGCCCGTCGAGCGAACAACTGGCATGCACCACGCCGCCGATCACGTGATGACCTGGAATGGCCGCGGCGATGCGCCCGTCGGGATCGACGGCCGACAGCCGCCGCCCCGCGAGCGGGCCGCCGAAGCCGCCGTCGAGGAACCACCACGGCACGCCGTTCATGGCGGTGAGCACGACGGTGTCCGGCCCCAGCAGCGGGCCGGTGCGCTCGGCCACGGCGGCGAGGGCGGGCGCCTTGACGGCGACGATCACCACGTCCTGCGGACCCAGTTCAGCGGGGTCCGCCACCGCCTTCACCGGCACGCGCGTGGCCACGCCGCCCTGGCGCACCAGCTGCAGGCCGCCCGCTTGCAATGCTTCGAGCGTGGCGCCGCGCGCCACCACGTTCAGCCGCTCGCCCGCCTGGGCCAGGGCCACGCCCAGCCAGCCGCCGATGGCGCCGGCACCGTAGATGCAGATCTTCATGGGATGGGTCCGAAAGTCGCGAAGCCGCGATGGGCGACGATGCTAGTCGCCTGGGCGGCTTCGTGCCCACGCCCGCGTAGGCGTGGCCGGACCGTGGTTGCTCAGGCGCGGTAGCCGGGGTCCAGACGGTCCACCTGCCGCACCAGCGCGTCGAAGACGTCCTGGCCAGCGCCTTGCCTGGGGTGGAACTGCAGCGCGTCGCGCTTGCATTGCTCGGCGATGGCCTCGGCCACGGGGATCGGCGTGCCCATGCTCATCGTCGCCAGCTGCACCTCGCAGGCACGCTGCAGCGTCCACAGCGTGACGAAGGCCTGCGGCAGCGTCTGGCCCCAGACCAGCAGGCCGTGGTTGCGCAGGATGACGGCCGGCTTGTCGCCGATGCTGGCCAGCAGGCGCGGGCCCTCGTCGGCATGCACCGTCACGCCTTCGAAGTCGTGGTATGCCACCCGGCCATGCAGCTGCGCAGCGTAGAAGTTGGACAGCGACAACCCGCCCTGCACGCAGGCCACCGCCATGCCGGCGGTGGTGTGGGTGTGCATCACGCAGTGGGCGCCCGGCAGCCCGTCGTGGATGGCGGCGTGCACCGTGAAGCCGGCCGGATTGACCGGATGCGCCGAGCCGTCCAGCACCCGGCCCGCCAGGTCGATCTTGACCAGGTTGCTGGCCGTGACCTCGCTGTAGTGCAGGCCGAAGGGGTTGATCAGGAACTGCTTCTCGCCGCCCGTGACGCTGTCGGGCAGCCGGACGGTGATGTGGTTGTAGATCATCTCCGTCCAGCCCAGCATGGCGAAGACGCGGTAGCAGGCCGCCAGTTCCACGCGGGCGGCCCGCTCGTCGGGATGCAGGTTGGGATGGACCAGCGACGAGGCCGGCGAGGTCATGGCGATCCGTCCCGCTGCGGCCTCATCAGGCCTCGGCCGTAAAGCCGACTTCCTTGACGATGGGGCCCCACTTGGCCGTGTCCTTCTTGATCAGCTCGGCCAGTTCGGCGGGGGTGGAGGACATGGCTTCCAGGCCGAAGGTGCCCAGGCCGTCGATCACGTCCTTCTGCGCCAGG
The DNA here is from genome assembly GCF_003350475.1 of Pseudacidovorax intermedius. GTDB lineage: Bacteria > Pseudomonadota > Gammaproteobacteria > Burkholderiales > Burkholderiaceae_C > Xenophilus > Xenophilus intermedius. The sequence goes on along the minus strand of NZ_QQAV01000001.1, from coordinate 723,706 downwards.
GCGTTCTTCATGCCGGCATTCAGGCGGGCCACCAGCTCCGGGTTGGCCTTGGGCGGCAGGAAGAAGGCGAACCACTCGCTGTGGGCCATGTTGATGCCCTGCTCCATCAGCGTGGGCACGTCGGGTGCGAAGCGGCTGCGCTTGGTGCCCGAGACCGACAGGATGCGGACCTTGCCCGTGGACAGGTGCTGCGTGATGTCGCCGATGGGGCCCGACACGGCCGAGATGTTGCCGCCCAGCAGGTCCAGCATGGCCGGCTGCGTGCCGCGGTAGGCGGCGTGCTTGAGCTCGACGCCGGCGCTCTTGCCGATCAGCACGCCCACGAAGTGCGGCGTGGAGCCGGCGGCGGGCGAGCCGAAGTTGGCGCCCGTGGGGTTGGCCTTGGCCCAGGCCAGGAAGTCGGCCACGGTCTTGACGCTGGCCGGCACGGCCGGGCCCACGGCGAAGCCGAAGTCGAACACGCAGCCCAGGCTCACGGGCGTGAGGTCGGTCTGCGGGTCGTACGACAGCTTCTTGTAGATGTGCGGATAGATCGTCAGCATCGACGTGGGCGTCTGCAGCATCGTCGTGCCGTCGGCCGGGCGGGCCTTGATGTAGTTGATGGCGATCTGGCCGCCCGCGCCGGTGCGGTTGTCCACCACCACGGCCTTGGCGTAGTCGGGCTGCAGCTTCTGCGCCACGCGGCGGCAGATGGTGTCGGAGGTGCCGCCGGCCGCGAAGCCGGTGACGATGGTGGCGTTTTCCAGCGCGGCCTGGGCGAAGGCCTGCTGGCCGATGCCGGCGAGCAGCGCCGAGGCGCCCGTGGTCTGCAGCAGGTGGCGGCGGGTGATCTGCATGGGATGTCTCCGGAACGAGAGGAAAAAAACGGGCGCGACGCGCCCGGTGGATGGCCGACATTGTTCCAGCGCGTCCCGCCATCGGACCTTCTGGTTTACGCGAGCCCCGGGGCCGCGCGATGGGGGTCCCTACACTCGACCGATGGCCAAGGACAAGACCCAGTACGTGTGCAGCGAATGTGGAGGCACCAGCCCCAAGTGGCTCGGCAAATGCCCCTCCTGCGGCGCGTGGAACTCGCTGGTCGAGCAGGCGCCGGCCGCGGCGCCTGGCGCGGCGCAGAACCGCTTCGGCAACACCTTCGCCGCGCTGGGCGGCGCCTCCGAGCTGGCGGTGCTGGCCGAGATCGAGGCCACCGACGTGGCGCGCACGGCCACCGGCCTGGAAGAGCTGGATCGCGTGCTCGGCGGCGGCATCGTGCCGGGCGGCGTGACGCTGATCGGCGGCGACCCGGGCATCGGCAAGTCGACCCTGCTGCTGCAGGCGGCCGACGCGCTGCAGAACGCCGGGCAGATCGCCCTGTACGTGACCGGCGAGGAAAGCGGCGCCCAGGTGGCGCTGCGCGCCCACCGGCTGGGGCTCGAGCGCTCGCAGGTGCAGCTGATGGCCGAGATCCAGCTGGAGAAGATCCTCGCCACGCTCGATGCGCACCGGCCCGCCATCGCGATCATCGACTCGATCCAGACCGTGTATTCCGACCAGCTCACTTCGGCGCCCGGCTCGGTGGCGCAGGTGCGCGAATGCGCCGCGCACCTGACGCGCTTCGCGAAGGCCAGCGGCACCGCGGTGGTGCTGGTGGGCCATGTGACCAAGGAAGGTGCGCTGGCCGGTCCGCGCGTGCTGGAGCACATGGTGGACACGGTGCTGTACTTCGAGGGCGACACGCATTCCAGCTTCCGCCTGGTGCGCGCCATCAAGAACCGTTTTGGCGCCGTCAACGAGATCGGCGTCTTCGCCATGACCGAGCGCGGCCTGCGCGGCGTGGCCAACCCGAGCGCCATCTTCCTGAGTCAGCATGCGCAGCCGGTGCCCGGCAGCGTGGTGCTGGTGACGCTGGAGGGCACACGGCCGATGCTGGTGGAGATCCAGGCGCTGGTGGACGACGGCGGCCCGAGCCCGCGTCGCCTGTCGGTGGGCCTGGAGCGCGACCGCCTGGCCATGCTGCTGGCGGTGCTGCACCGCCATGCGGGCGTGGCCAGCATGGACCAGGACGTGTTCGTCAACGCCGTGGGCGGCGTGCGCATCACCGAGCCGGCGGCCGACCTGGCGGTGATGCTGGCCATCAGCTCCAGCCTGCGCGGCAAGGCGCTGCCCAAGGGCTTCGTGGCCTTCGGCGAGGTTGGCCTGGCCGGCGAAGTGCGGCCCGCGCCCCGCGGACAGGAGCGGCTGCGCGAGGCGGCCAAGCTGGGCTTCTCGGTGGCGCTGGTGCCCAAGGCCAATGCGCCGAAGAAGCCCATCGAGGGGCTGACCATCCATGCCGTCGACCGGGTGGACGAGGCAATGGCGGTGGTGCGGCAGCTGGACTGAGTCTTCCGGCGTGAAGACACGCGCCGGAGCCGAATCGGCCGCCGGCAGTAACGCTGAACCGCGTCCGGCCTGCGTGCTGCGCGGCTTGCACCTACAGACACACCGGATGCTCGCCGACTAGAATCCGCGCCTTCGTTTCGCCCTATCCGGCCATCCGCGCCGGTAGTCTGGGCTCCGGGGCGGCCCGACTGCCGCCTGCCCCTCGTCCGTGGACAGGAATCGCATCGCCGGGTGCGGTGCCATGACCCGCGGGTGTTTCATCCATCAGCGCCCTGGCCGCCGTGCTCCATGCATGGCGACCGCCTCGACGGCGTCTCCCATCGGAGGCGCTGGAGTGAGCAGGCGCACCGATCGAGGAGGAGTGCGCCATGCAACTCATCGTTTCCGCGGCCATCATCGGGGCCGTGGTGCTCTGGGGCCTGATCTCGCCCCGCACACTGGACAGCGTCTTCGGCACGCTGCTTTCGGACATCACCCGCACCTTCGGCTGGTTCTACCTGTGGGTGGTGTTGGGCCTGGTGCTGCTGGCCTTCTTCCTGGCCGTGAGCCGCTATGGCGACCTCAAGCTCGGCGACGAGGACGACGAGCCCGAGTTCTCGGTGGGCGCCTGGTTCTCGATGCTGTTCGCCGCCGGCATGGGCATCGGCCTCGTGTTCTGGGGCGTGGCCGAACCGGTGTCGCACTACGTCACGCCGCCGCCGGGCATCGCGCCCAACACGGCGGACGCCGCAGGTGCGGCCATGCGTTATTCCTTCTTCCACTGGGGCTTCCATCCCTGGGCCATCTACGGCATCGTGGGTCTGGCGATCAGCTTCTTCACCTTCCGGCGCAAGGCGCTGCCCCTGGTGAGTTCCGCGACGGAGGCACTGCCCTGGAGCTGGGCCAAGCGGCTGTCGCCGGTGGTCAATGTCCTGGCCGTGGTGGCCACGGCCTTCGGCGTCGCCGCCTCGCTGGGCATGGGCGCCACGCAGATCGGCGCCGGGCTGCAGCAGGCCTTCGGCCTGCCCGACAGCCAGTGGACGGAGTCGGCCATCATCGTGGTGACCACGGTGCTGTTCATCACCTCGGCCGTGAGCGGCGTGGAGCGGGGCGTGAAGTGGCTGTCCATCGGCAACCTGATCGTGGCGGGCCTTCTCGCCTTGGTGGTGCTGTGCCTGGGACCGACCATCGCCATCATCGACACCTTCACGGCGACGCTGGGCTCCTACCTCAGCGACTTCGTGCGCATGAGCCTGCGCATGACGCCCTTCCGCGAGAGCTCGTGGATCGGCGACTGGACCATCTTCTACTGGGCCTGGTGGCTGGCCTGGTCGCCCTTCGTGGGCCTGTTCATCGCGCGGGTCTCGCGCGGGCGCACGGTGCGTCAGTTCCTGGTGGGCACGGTGCTGGCGCCCAGTCTGGTGGGCTTCGCGTGGTTCGCGGTCTTCGGCGGAACGGCGCTCAACTTCGAGATCTTCCGCGGCGTGCCGCTGGCCGAAGCCGTGGCCTCGAACGTGTCGAGCGCGATGTTCGTGATGTTTGACGCCATGCCGGGCGGCGCCATCCTGTCCGTGGTGGCCACCCTCCTGGTGTTCGTCTTCTTCGTCACCTCGGGCGATTCGGCCACGCTGGTGCTGGGCACCATGAGCACGCAGGGCAATCCCAACCCGCCCAACCGGATCAAGATCACCTGGGGCGTGCTGGTGGCGGCCATTGCATTGAGCCTGTTGCTGGCCGGCGGGCTGAGTGCGGTGCAGACGGCCACCATCGTCTTCGCACTGCCCTTTGCGGTGGTGCTGGTGCTGATGGCGATCTCGGTGACCCTGGCGATCCGCCACGACTGGGAGGAAGAGCAGAAACGCGAGCGCGCCCTGCGCCGGCGCATGCGCGAGATGGTCCGCTGATCCGGGTTGACCCGGAGTTGCGGGCTGCGGATGTCCGCAATGCGGCCCGGCGGCGGGAGCAGGGACAATCCGCCGCCATGACTCTCTCGAAAATCCTCGTCCCGGTCGCGGGACTGGCCCTGTTGGTGATCGGCTGGCGCAGCTATGGCCTGGCGGGTGTCGTCGGCGTGGCCGGCGGCATCATGATGTTCCTGCTGCTGCACTTCACCCGCACGATGACGGTGCTTCGCCGCGCTGGCAACCGGCCGATGGGCTATGTGGACAGCGCCGTGATGCTCAATGCCAAGCTCAAGCCGCGCATGACGCTGCTGCACGTGATCGCCATGACCCGCTCGATCGGCGCCGCGCAGACGCCCGAAGGCGTGCAGCCCGAAGTCTTCCGCTGGACCGACAACAGCGAGTCCTATGTGGACGCGACCTTCCACGAAGGAAAGCTGCGGGAATGGAAGCTGACGCGGCCGGTGCAGGTGGAGGAGGCCCTGGCCGAGCCTGCGGCGCCGGCCGCTGCAGGCGCCCCGACAGAGGCAGCGCCGGACCTTCGCTGAGCTGGCGCGTCTCCGAAAGGCGTGGCGGATGGCCGGCACGTCTTCAGCAACGGATGACGTGTGACTGGCGCCCTCGCCCGTGAGGGCAGAAGCGCCCACTCATCAGAACGGTGGGCCGTCGTCGTCTGCCGCGGCGACCGTCGCAGCCGTCGGTGTCGCGGCCTTCGCTGCCGGGGCCGCCGTCTGCGATTCGGCCTGCGGCGCCGCCGGCGATGCCGGTACCGCAGCCGCCATCCCCGGCTCCATCTCGCCGCCCAGCGCCTCCAGCAGCGCCGGCAACAGCTGGCCCAGCTCGCCGGTCACGATGGCGGCATCGGTGTCGAAGCCCTCGTCCTTGGCCTGCGCATCGCTGCCGGCCCCATCGAACACGCCTTCCAGGAACTGCAGCTTGCGCAGCTGCATGCCCTCGGTCAGCTCGAACGACACGCGGTCCTCCCAGGTGAGCGCCAGGCGCGTCGGCCGCTTGCCCTGGGCGATGTGTTCGCGCACCTCCTCGATGTCGAGCGGATGCTTGGCATAGCGCACGACGGCCTTGGAATCGTCCGTGGCCTTGAGCTCGCAGTCGCGGTCGATGGAGAAGCCCGCCGGCGGCTCCTGCGTGGCCAGCCAGCCGGCCATGGCGCTGCCGGGCTCCACCTGCGTGTGGAAGGCCGACACGCCGAAGCCGTCCAGCGCCTTCACCAGGGCCGTCACCACGCCGTCGGCGCGGGCCTGGTTGGAGGTGTCGAGCGTCAGCCGGCGGGCCGTGGGGTCGATCCACACGGCGATGCGCGCGTGACGGGTGAAGGCCATGGGCAGCAGCTCCTGGGTGATGTCTTCCTTGAGCTGCTTCTTCTCCTTCTTGCCGGGCTGGCGGCCGGTCTGCTGCTCGATCTGCGCGCAGCGCTCGTCCAGCTTGCGGCGCACCACCGAGGCGGGCAGCGTCTTGCTCTCGACCATGTATTCGAGCAGCCACTGGCCGCCGACCGACTCCAGCAGCGGGCCCTCGGCCTGGCCGCGCGGCTCGACCCAGCCGGCGGACGATTCCTGCGTCGCGCCGCAGGGCACGAAGCGCTCCTTCTCCAGCTGCTGCTGGGCGGCGTCGAAGTCGGGCGCCCAGGCGGGCTCGATGCGGAAGCTGATGACGTTCTTGAAACGGGGCACGGCAGGTCGGCGGGAAAAACGCGAAGCGGGCGATTGTGCGTGCGCCGTGTGCCCGGCACCGCCCGCGGCGCCTGTAAGCCCGAGTAAAAGCCAGGGCGGGTCGGCACCTTAAAATCGCCGGCTCCCCGCATTTCTCCCTGCAAGGACAAGCAAGACATGAGCGCGATCCCCTCGCTGGCCGACCGTGACGGCAAGATCTGGATGGACGGTGAACTCGTCGACTGGCGCGACGCGAAGATCCATGTGCTGACCCACACGCTGCACTACGGCTGCGGCGCCTTCGAAGGGGTGCGGGCCTACAACACCGTCGACGGCACCGCCATCTTCCGCCTCGAAGAGCACACCGAGCGCCTCTACAACAGCGCCAAGATCCTGCGCATGAACATCCCGTTCAGCAAGGAGCAACTCAACGAGGCGCAGAAGGAAGTGGTGCGGGCCAACAAGCTCGAAAGCTGCTACCTGCGCCCGCTGGTCTGGATCGGCTCCGAGAAGCTGGGCGTGAGCCCCAAGGGCAACACCATCCACGCCATGGTCGCGGCCTGGGCCTGGGGCGCCTACCTGGGCGAAGAGGGCCTCAAGCGTGGCATCCGCGTCAAGACCAGCAGCTACACCCGCCACCACGTCAACATCACGATGACGCAGGCCAAGGCGGTCTCCAACTACAGCAACTCCATCCTGGCCAACATGGAAGCCACGGAAGACGGCTACGACGAGGCCCTGCTGCTGGACGCCGCCGGCTTCGTCTCCGAAGGCGCGGGCGAGAACATCTTCGTGGTCAAGAGCGGCGTGATCTACACGCCCGACCTGTCGGCCGGCGCGCTCAACGGCATCACGCGCAACACCATCCTGCACATCGCCAAGGACCTCGGCATCGAGGTGGTGCAGAAGCGCATCACCCGCGACGAGGTCTACATTGCCGACGAGGCCTTCTTCACCGGCACCGCCGCCGAAGTCACGCCCATCCGCGAGCTGGACCGGGTGCAGATCGGCATCGGCAGCCGCGGCCCCGTGACCGAGAAGGTGCAGAACGCCTTCTTCGACATCGTCAACGGCCGCAATCCCAAGTACGCCCACTGGCTCACCAAGGTCTGATCGCCATGTCCACTTCCGCCGTCGTCGAACTCGCCGCCAAGGACCTGAACCACCAGGGCGGCGTCTTCTGTCCCAGCCCCAAGGCCGACATGAAGCTGTGGAACACCCATCCCAAGGTGTACCTGGATGTTGCCCGCACGGGCGAGGCCAAGTGCCCGTACTGCGGCACGCTGTACCGCCTGAAGGCGGGCGAGGTGGTGGCCGGCGGCCACTGAGGCCCGCATCGCCTTGGGCCCCTGGCCGGGCCCGGCCCCTTGAATGAAACAAGGCCGCCTGAAGTCCCGGGCGGCCTTGTCGTTTGTGGCGTCGCAATCAGTCCGTGGCGGTGCCTCGCCAGCGCCGCGGCAGCACCTCCTGCCACGCGCGCGCTGGCTCGCGCGCCAGGCGCAGGAACACCATCGCCACCCACAGCAGCGACAGCCCGATCTGCGCGTCGCGCAGCGCCGAGTTGACGCAGCTGGCCAGCAGCGCGATGAGCGTGGCGGCGAAGGCCACGCGCCCGGCCAGATCGGGCCGCTTCCAGGCCTGCCACACGGCGCACAGCATCACGGCCAGCAGCGCGGCCACGCCGGGCAGACCGGTCTGCGAGCCCATCCACAGGAAGTCGTTGTGCGGCATGTTGTAGTTGGCCAGCAGTGCCGGGCCGCGCTCGCGCCAGATCTGGTTCCAGGCGCCGATGCCCCATCCGGCCAGCGGCTGGTCGGCGATCATGCGGCCGGTGACGGTGTACATGTGGTAGCGCACCACCCAGCTGCCCTCGGAGACGGCGCCCGCGCGCGCAGCCTCGATCTCCGACACACCCTGGGCCAGCTTCTGCTCGACCATGGGCGGCGCCTCCCGCAACGCGAGGCCCAGCACCACCACCACGGCCGCCAGCGCCAAGGCCATGCCGCGCCAGTGGCTGCGCCACTGGTGCACGCACAGCAGCGGCAGCACGACCAGCATGGCCAGCAGCGAGGTGCGCGAAGGCAGGTTCCAGTTGACGATGAAGACCGTCACCGCCGTCAGCGCGAAGCCGGCCACCGCGCGGTAAGGCCGGTGCTCCACCAGGCGCTGCAGCGCCCATGCGGCCGAGGCGGCGCCCAGCACGGTGTAGAGCAGCGCATCGTTGATCGACTTGTTGCCCACCAGCATGATCATCGGCTTGAGCACGCCCATGGGCGGCATCACGCCGAACTTCAGCAGGATGAAGTAGAAGACCGCCGTGTAGGCGATGTTGAAGAAGGCGATGCCCAGGAAGCCGCGCATCGCCCATACCGCCTCCTCGCGGGTGAGCATCAGGGCCAGCAGGATGGTCAGCGGGATGCGGATGCCATGCCAAAGGTTGACGCCGGTCTCGGCATAGTGCGGCCCGATGACCAGCACGACCAGTTGCCAGAGCACCAGCGCCGCCAAGGGCCAGCGCAGCGGATGGGCCATCAGGCGCTGCACGCGCTCGCGCCAGTCGCCTGCCACCAGCATCGTCGCCAGCAGCAGCAGGAAGGCCATGTAGTTCAGGCCCACCGGCATGAAGACCACCGCGCCCCACAGGCAGGCGGCGGCGCGGGGAAGAAGGGGAAGGCGCATCGGAATGGTTGGTTGGTCGCGGCGTCGGCCCGCGCGGGCCGCCAGGCAGCACAGGGACGCGGGGGGCCGGAGAAAGGCTGCCGATTCTAGGAAGCGACCGTGGCAGGATCGTGCAGACCCTGCCGGCGGCCCGTCGGGCGCGTGTCAGGCGGGCCGTGGCAGCCGGATGGTGAAGCGGGCGCCGCCCGCCGGGCTGCGCGTGCAGCGCACCCCGCCGCCATGCCGTTCCGCAATGGACTTGACCAGCGCCAACCCCAGGCCTACGCCGCCGTCGCGCTCGCTGGCACCGGGCAGGCGGTAGAAGGGCTCGAAGATGCGCTCGCGCAGCGCCTCGGGCACGCCGGGGCCCTGGTCGTCCACATGCAGCAGCGCCCAGCCCGGCTCGGACGCCAGCTCGACAGCCACCGTGCCGCTGCCGCCATGCCGGCGCGCATTCTCCAGCAGGTTGCGCAGGGCCCGGCGCAGCAGGCGCGACACCCCATGCACCGTCACCGCGTCCAGTGCCGTGCCCTCGGCCAGGCCCAGGTCGGCATCCACGCGGGCGCATTCCTCGGCGGCCAGGCCCATCAGGTCCACCGTCTCGATGGTGCCGACGTCGGCCTCGCGGGCGTCGAGGCGGCTGGCCAGCAGGATCTCGTCGATCAGCTGGTCCAGCTCGGCGATGTTGCGCGAGATCTCGGCGCGGGCCGCGCTGTTGGCCTGGGGGCCCATCAGTTCCAGCCCCATGCGGATGCGCGCCAGCGGCGAGCGCAGCTCATGGGAGGCATTGGCCAGCAGCGACTTGTGCGAGCGCACCAGCTGCTCCACGCGGGTGGCGGCATCGTTGAAACGGCGGGCCAGGTCGGCCACCTCGTCCTCGCCGCGGTCGTCGACGCGCACCGAGAGGTCGCCTTCGCCGAAGCGCTGCACGCTGCGCTGCAGGCCTTCGAGGCGCAGCGTCAGCCGGCGCACGATGGGGTACAGCCCCAGGCCGGTGGCCAGGCCGACCATGCCCAGCAGCCAGAAGATGCCGGTATGCGGATGGAGCCAGGGCGGCGGCGTGGGCCGGCGGTCGATGCGCGGGCCCAGTTCCATGGTGAACTGCTGCCCGTTGTCCAGCGAGATGGCGAATTCCAGCGGCTCGCCCGGCCGGCTGGTGCGCACCGACTTGCCGTTGGCAAAGGCGTTGTTCTGCGTGTCTCGCAGCGTCACGTCGCGCGGCAGCGGGGCGCTGCGCTGGTCGTCCGCCACCTTCCAGGCCCAGCCCGCCGCCATCACGACCACGGCCACGCCGGCCAGCACGGCCAGCCAGATGCGTACGTAGAGATGGCGGGTGAACAGGCCGACCATGAGCCGTTGCTAGTCCTGTTGCTTGGCGAAGACGTAGCCGACGCCGCGCACGGTGAGGATGCGCTTGGGATTCTTGGGGTCGGCCTCGATGGCGGCGCGGATGCGGCCCATGTGCACGTCGATGGAACGGTCGAAGGCTTCCAATTCACGGCCGCGCACGGCCTCCATGATCTGGTCGCGCGTGAGCACCCGGCCGGCGCGCTCGGCCATCGCCACCAGCAGGTCGAACTGGTAGGAGGTGAGTTCGGCCGTCTGGCCGGCGACGGTCACGGTGCGAGCATCGCGGTCGATTTCCAGTGAGCCGAAGCGCATGCCGCGCGCCGGCTCGGGCCCGGCCGCCAGGCCGCCCTCGCCGCGCCGGCGCAGCACGGCGCGGATGCGGGCCAGCAGCTCGCGCGGCTCGAAGGGCTTGGGCAGGTAGTCGTCGGCGCCCAGCTCCAGGCCGATGATGCGGTCCATGGGGTCGCCCTTGGCCGTGAGCATCAGCACCGGCACCTTGCCGGCGGCGCCGGGCAGGGCGCGGATGCGGCGGCACAGGTCCAGGCCGTCGGCGTCCGGCAGCATGAGGTCGAGGATGACGAGGTCAGGCAGTTGCTGCTCCAGCGCTGCCATGCCGCGCGCGCCGTCGCCGGCATGGCTGACGGCGAAACCGGACTGGGCCAGGTACTCGACGACCATCTGCGCCAGGCGCTGGTCGTCCTCGATCATGAGCAGCTGTGGGGTCGTCATGGTGAAGGGAATGCTCGCAGCCCGCCGGCAAGGGCGGTTGAAGTCTTCGTAAAGTTGGGTAAACCGTGATGGCCGCACGCCGGGCCGGCGGCGCATGGACCGCCACGCGCCACGCGCATCGCGGCCGTGGCGACCGGCAGCGCCGCGCAGGCGCTCCCGGGTCAGGCGGTCGCCGGCACGCGTGCCAACTGCTCGAACAGCATCGGCGCTGCGTCGCGGTCGATGGGCGTGCGCGGCATCGGCTGGGCCAGCAGTGCCGCCAGCGCCGCGTCGTCCAGGCGGGGATGCTGCGCCAGCGCCTGTGCGTGGATCTGGTGGGCCAGCGTGCGCAACTGCGCCACGCAGGCACGCAGGCGGGCCTGGAAGGCGATCGCGTCGGGCAGTGCATCGCGCAGGCTGGCGTTGAGTTCGGCAAACCACGGCAGCGCCGCCTGGTCGAGCATGCGGGCCGGATTGCGGCGCTCGCTCACCGACGACCAGGCGCGCAGGAAGCCTTGCATCGCGATGTTCAGCTGCTGGCAGTGCTGCAGTTCCTCGCGCAGGTTGCCCAGCGTGGCGACGTCGGTGAGCCGCTCGTGGAAGAACAGCTGCGACAGCACGCCCCAGTAGTAGGTGTAGTCCCAAACCACCTTCACCGGCAACACCTCGGGGTCGCCGAACAGCCCGTATTGCCCCTGGTAGAGCGCCAGCGTGCTGTCGTAGAAGGAGTGATAGATGTGGTCGTACAGCTGCGCGCGCGCCTGCACCGAGCGGCCCCCCCGGTCGTGCGTGATGAGGTCGCAGATGAAGGTGTTGCTCATCGCGATGAAGTCGCTGCCGGGCGAGTAGAACGGGTCGAGGAACAGCCCCGCCTCGCCCGTCAGCGCCCAGCGCTCGCCGCTGAAGACCTGCTTGCAGCCATAGGAGAACTTGCGCATGAAGGCGAAGTCCTGCAGCTTGTCGCGCTGGCCGTCGAGCACGTCGAAGAGCACGGGCTGGTGCTCGGCCAGCCAGTCCATGGCCTTGTCGAAGCTGTCCATGCGCTCCAGCGGATGGAAGGCCGGGTCGGCCACGATGCCGACCGAGTGGGAGCCCGAGGCCAGCGGAATCAGCCACACCCAGTAGCCCGCCCCCACCAGGTGGTTGGTCGACAGCCAGCGCGCGGCCGGGGTGCAGCGGGCGCGCCACGCCGGGTCCTGCCCCCAGTCGTCCAGCATGAGCCGGTTGCCGATGCGGAACCACACGGCATGGGCCTGGTGGTCGTTGGGCTGAACCAGGCCCAGCTGGCGCTTGAGCAGGCCGGCGCGGCCGCAGGCGTCCACCATCCAGCGGCATTGCGCGGCATGGGGCTCGCCGGCCTCGGTCCATTCGATGCGGTGCAGGCCCTGCGGGGACGGGTCCAGCGCCATGCGGCGGACCAGGGCGTTGTCGACAAAGCGCACGCCCTGGGCAGCGGCCACCTCGGCCAGGTGGTTCTCGAAGATGCCCCGGTCGATCTGGTAGCTGGGAATGGCCAGCGGGCGGCTGGCGCCCACCTCGGTCACGGCGTCCAGGTCGCGCCGGCCTTCGGAGAAGAAGAAGCGGAAGCCGAACTTGCGCAGCTGTGCCTCGTCCAGGTGCTGCTTGAGGCCCAGTACCGTGTCGAAGTAATGGGCGCCGATCTCCACCGACGATTCGCCCACCTTGTGCGTGGCATGCGGCACCGGGTGGCTGCGGCGCTCGAGCACCAGCACGTCGATGTCGCCGAAGCGCCGTTTGAGCTGCAGCGCCAGCGTGAGTCCTGCCAGGCCGCCCCCCATGATGATGACGTCGTGGGTGGCAGGCGTGGGGTGCATGGACTCTCCTGGAAAAGGGGCGCTCAGCCTAGCGTGAGGTGCAGCGCGAGCGTGTCGGACAGCGCGAGGACCAGCGGCTGGCCGCTCGGGTCGGGCCCGCGGGCCAGGGCTTCGAAGAAGGGCAGCGCATCGGCCATGGCGTTGGCCGGCAGCGCACGGGCCGCCTCGGACTGCAGGTCCGTGGGGATGGCTGCGCCACTGTGCAGTGCGATGGACAGCGTGGCAACGGTGCGCTCGCTGGCCTCGGGGGCCAGCACCACGGCGCCGGCCAGCAGGCCGTGCGTGTCGTGCACCTGCGCCAGGGGGCCGGCGGACTCGGCGTCGAAGCCCACCAGCAGCACGGCCTGATGGTCGGCGGCGCACTGGGTGGCGGCTTCGAGCAGGCCGGCGGCAAAGCTGTGCGACGAGGCGCTGATCGCATTGCTGGCCTGCTGGCAGCCGGTGCCGATGGTCCAGTAGCCCACGGCGGCGTTGTGCACCGAGTTGTGGAACTTGATGGGCGACAGCTGCGTGGGCGCCTGCGCGAGCGTGGCGCACATGTAGTCGCTGATGGCCAGGTCGCCCTGGGCCGAGGTGAAGACGCAGGGCAGGTCGACGGCCGCGCGGCCGGAGCCGGCCACGGCGGCGCTGGCCACTTCCAGCGCCAGCGCCACCGTGTCGGGTGCGCGGCGGCGCTCGGCCGGCGCCAGGATCTGCGGCGCCGGGCGGCGGGCCGGAGCTTCGGCCAGGCCCGCTTCGCCACGGAAGGCGGCGCGGGCCGCCTCCCAGCCAGGCAGCAGCGGATGCCAGAAGGCCGGGCCTTCGACGTAGAGCGTGGGCAGCCGGCTCATTGCACGGCCCTTCCGAAGATCAGCGCACAGTTGTTGCCGCCGAAGCCGAAGGAGTTGGACAGCACGTGCCGCACCTCCCCCTGGGCCGGCTCGCGGCGCAGCTGCGGGCCACAGATGGCGTCGAACGTCCGCGCGTTGATGTTGCCCGGCATCAGCCCCGTCTCCAGTGCCAGCAGGCTGACGGCGGCTTCGACGATGCCGGCCGCCCCCAGCGTGTGCCCGGTGAAGCCCTTGGTGCTGCTGGCATGGGTGCGGGCCGGGAAGCGCCGCGCCACCAGGGCGGCCTCGACCTCGTCGTTCTTGCTGCTGGCCGTGCCGTGCAGGTTGATGTAGTCGATGTCGTCGGTGGCCAGACCGGCGCGCGCCAGCGCGTCGTTCAGCGCCCGTTCGGCCCCGGCGCCTTCGGGGTGGGGCGTGGACATGTGGTGTGCGTCGCTGGCTTCGCCGTGGCCCAGCAGGCGCGGCCCGGTGCCGCTGCGCTCGAGCAGCGCAAAGCCGGCCGCCTCGCCCAGGCTGATGCCGCGGCGCTCGGCGTCGAAGGGCCGGCAGGGCTCGGGCGACACCAGCTCCAGCGAGTTGAAGCCGAACAGCACGCTGCCGCACAGCGAATCGGCGCCGCCCACCACGGCCGCGTCGGCCAGGCCCAGGCGGATCAGCCGCTCGGCCGAGGCGAAGACCTTGGCGCTGGAGGAGCAGGCGGTGGAGATCGTCTCGCACGGCCCCGTCAGCCCCAGGGCGCGCTGCACGAACAGGCCGGGTGCATGCGGCGTGTGGACCTGCGCGTTGCGCATGGCTTCGGGAAAGCGGCCGTCGGCGTCCAGCCGGGTGTAGGCCTGCTCGGTCTCGCCGATGCTGGAGGTGGAGGTGCCGATGATCACGGCCACGCGGTCGGCGCCGTGGCGCTCGCGCGCGGCCAGCGCGGCGGCCAGGAAACCGTCGGCGCTCAGGCCCATCCAGGCCAGGCGGTTGTTGCGGCAGTCCCAGGGCGCGAGTTCGGGCGGCAGGGCGACGTCCTCGACGCCGGGCACGCGGCCGATCCAGGTGGGCAGGCGCTGTTCGGCCGGCTCGCCGAAGTCGTTGGGACGCAGGCCGCTGCGCGAGGCGGCCAGGGCGCTGCGCAGCGCCTCCAGGCCGGTGCCCAGGGCGGTGGTGGCCGTGTAGGCCGTGATGACGAGGGGCGGGATCTTCTGCGGCACGGTGCGGCGGGCAGGTTTCAGGAACGAGGAGGGAGCGTAACAGCCGCGGGGGCCACCGTCCTGCAGGCCGCCACCTACGTCCGCACGCGTGCGGCCCGCATCGCCAGCGCCACCAGCACCAGCACCGGCAGGCCCAGCAGGGCCGTCCCGGTGAAGAAGGTGGCGTAGCCGTAGGCCTCGACGAAGGCGCCCGAGAAGCCGGCCACGAACTTGGGCAGCAACAGCATCAGCGAGCTGAACAGCGCGTACTGCGTGGCCGAGTAGCTCACGTTGGTCAGGCTGGAGAGGTAGGCGATGAAGGCAGCGGAGGCGATGCCGCCGGCCAAGTTGTCGGCCGACACCACGGCCACCAGCGCCGTCACGTCGTGGCCACGGGTGGTCATCCAGGCGAACAGCAGGTTGCTGGCGGCGCTGAGCACGGCGCCCAGCATCAGCACCCGCATCACACCCAGGCGCATGGCCAGCACGCCGCCGACGAAGGCGCCCACCAGCGTCATGATCACGCCGTAGACCTTGCTGACCGTGGCCACCTCGTCCTTGGTGAAGCCCATGTCCACATAGAAGGGGTTGGCCATGATGCCCATCACCACGTCGCTGATGCGGTAGATGGCGATCAGCGACAGGATCAGCACCGCCTGCCAGCGGTAGCGGCGCAGGAAGTCGGCAAAGGGCTCCACCAGCGTGTTGCGCAGCCATTCGCCGGCCGAGCGGGCGGGCGGCAGCGGCACCCGCGCCGGCTCGGCCGAGAGCAGCACCGTCAGCACGCCCACCACCATCGAGCCGGCCATCACCAGGTAGGCCGTGCGCCAGCCGCCGTTCTGGTAGGCGCCGGTGGCGCTGCCCTCGGCCCAGGCCGCCACCCACAGCACGCCGGCACCGGCCCAAATCATCGCCAGGCGGTAGCCCGTCTGGTAGGCCGCGGCCAGGGCGGCCTGCTTGCGCGCCTCGGCCGACTCGATGCGGAAGGCGTCCAGCGCGATGTCCTGCGTTGCCGAGCCGAAGGCCACCAGCACGGCGCACAGCACCAGCGGCTCCAGTCCGGCGCGCGGATCGTTCAGGGCCATGCCCACCAGGCCGGCGATGACCATGGCCTGCGACAGCAGCAGCCAGCCGCGGCGCCGGCCCAGCAGCGTGGTCAGCGGCGGCAGCGGCAGCCGGTCGACCAGCGGCGCCCACACCCACTTGAAGCCGTAGGCCAGGCCCACCCAGCTCAGATAGCCGATGGTGGCCCGGTCGATGCCGGCCTCACGCAGGCGAAAGCTCAGCGTGCCCAGCACCAGCAGCAGCGGCAGGCCGGCCGCGAAGCCGAGGGCGAACATGCGCAGCGAGGCCGGCTCCAGGTAGACGCGCAGGGTCTCGCGCCAGGGCTGCTTGGGCAATTCGGGAGTGGCGGCTGGGGGATTGGACATGGAAGAGAAGGGTTGCAACCTTATTATTCCGCCCACCATGTGCCTGCTCTGCGACCTGCGTACCGCCTACGCTGCCCCTGCTGCCGAAGAGGGGCCTGCGCAGCCTCGCTGGCAGCCCCGCCGCGCCTTCCTGCTGGCTGGTGCCGCGGTGGCGGCCGGTACCGTGCTGCCAGCCCTGGCCCAGGTCGACGTGGGTCCACTTTCGGCCGCCCGCAACCTGGTGCCGGCCGATCAGATCGAGGGCGCGGCCGTCCAGCAGTACGGCGACCTGATCGCCAAGGCCCGCAGCCAGCGCGCGCTGGCCGGCCCTGAGCATCCGCAGTTGGTGCGTCTGCGCGGCATTGCACAGCGCCTCATCCCCTACACGCGCCAATGGAACGACCGGGCCGCCGGCTGGAAGTGGGAGGTCAACCTGATCGGCAGCAAGCAGGTCAACGCCTTCTGCATGCCGGGCGGCAAGATCGCCTTCTTCACCGGCATCCTCGACCAGCTCAAGCTCAGCGACGACGAGACGGCGATGGTGATGGGCCACGAGATGGCTCATGCCCTGCGCGAGCATGCGCGCGAGCGCATGGCCAAGACGGCCGGCACCGGCATGGCGCTGCAGCTGGGCGCCCAGTTGCTGGGGCTGGGCCAGCTGGGCGACATGGGCGCACGCGCCGGCACGCAGTTGATCTCTCTCAAGTTCAGCCGCGACGACGAGACCGAGGCGGACCTGGTGGGCCTGGAACTCGCCGCCCGCGGCGGCTTCCAACCCCAGGCCGCCGTCAGCCTCTGGACCAAGATGGCCCAGGTTTCCAAGAGCCAGGGCGGCCTGAGCTTCCTGTCCACCCACCCGACCGGGCCCGATCGCATCCGCGTGCTGGAGCAGAACGTGCCGAAGGTGGAGGGCCTTTACCGCGCCGCGCGCCGCAGCTGATGCGGAGCGCGGTCCGGCCCTTGCTTGAACTGCCTCCATGTCCCTTCTCAGCGAACTGCGTGACCAGACCCTCGGCGAGGAGATCGCCAACGCCCTGAGCCACGGCCTGGGCGCCCTGCTTGCCATGGCCTCGCTGCCGATCCTGGTGCAGCATGCCGCGGCACGCGGCCGCACCGCCGAGGTGGTGGGGGCCAGCCTGTTCGCCGGCACGGCCATCGTGCTGTACCTGGTCTCCACGCTGTACCACGCGCTGCCGGCGGGCCGGGCCAAGCTGTGGTTCAACCGGCTGGACCATGCCTCCATCTACCTCTTCATCGCCGGCAGCTACATGCCCTTCGTGCTGGGCGTGCTGCGCGGCACCTGGGGCTGGACGCTGTTCGCCATCGTCTGGGCCGCGGCCGCGGTGGGGGTGGCGGCCAAGCTCTTCGACCGGCTCAAGCACCCGCTGTGGTCCACCGGCCTGTACGTGGCGATGGGCTGGGTGGCCATCGTGGCGGCGGTGCCGCTGGTCGAGCGCATGTCGGGCGCCGGCCTGGCCTGGCTGGTGGCCGGCGGCGTCTCGTACACGGCGGGGGCCGTCGTGTTCCTCTTCGACTCGAAGCTGCGCTACGCCCACTTCGCGTGGCACCTGTTCGTGCTGGGTGGCAGCGTGTGCCACTTCTTTGCCGTGCTCTGGCATTCGGGCGCGCCAGCCTGAGGAGGCTGTTCCGGCCCGCTCCGCCATACGGCCAGGCCTCGCGGTTGCCGGCCTGCGCCGACGCGGCGACACGGTGCCCCCGGGTACGATGCCGCGGCCCCACTTCCCGCCGAAAGGACGCACCCTCCATGCCCGCCATCGCTCGCCGACACCGACTCCTTCTGGCCTTCGCACTGCCTGCCGTCCTGTCGCTCGCGGCCTGCGGCAGCGGCGTCAGCCTGGACGAGCCCATCGAGGGGCCGTCGTGGCGCCTGGTCCAGTTGCAGGGCGAGATGGTGGACGGCGGTGGCGATCCGCAGGGCACGCCCTCGGTGCAGTTCGGCAGCGACGGCCGGGCCGTCGGCAGCGGCGGCTGCAACCGCTTTTCGGGCACCTACAGCCGCACGGCCAGCCAACTGCGCATCGGGCAGCTGGCGGCCACCCGCATGGCCTGCGCCGCACCCGAGCGCGGGCAGCGCGAGATGCAGTTCTTCCAGGCCCTGCAGTCCACGGCGAGCTACCGCCTGCAGGCGCCGGCGCGCCTTGTGCTGCTCGACGGCAGCGGGCGCACGGTGGCGATGCTGCAGCGCTGAGCGCTGCGCCTGTCGCCCTGCCGCCGGCTGCTCAGCCGGTCAGGCGCTCCAGCGCCTCGCGGTACTTCGCCGCGGTGCGTTCGGTCACGTCGTTGGGCAGGCGCGGTGCGGGCGGCGTCTTGTCCCAGGGCTTGCCGTTGATGCGCACCGACTCCAGCCAGTCGCGCACGAACTGCTTGTCGTAGCTCGGCGGGTTGGTGCCGGCGGCCAGTGCGGCCTCGTAGCCTTCCACCGGCCAGTAGCGCGAGCTGTCGGGCGTGAGCACCTCGTCCATCAGCACCAGCTGGCCGGTTTCGTCCAGGCCGAACTCGAACTTGGTGTCGGCAATGATCATGCCGCGTTGCAGCGCGATCTCGGCCGCTGTCTCGTACAGCGCAATGCTGGTCTCGCGGATCTGCTGGGCCAGCTGCGGGCCGATCATCTCGACCACGCGCTCGTAGCTGATGTTCTCGTCGTGCTCGCCCACGGCGGCCTTGGCGGCGGGCGTGAAGATGGCGCGCGGCAGCTTGGCCGAATTGATCAGCCCTTCGGGCAGCGGCACGCCGCAGACCTCCCGGTTCTCCTGGTATTCCTTCCAGCCGCTGCCGGCCAGGTAGCCGCGCACCACGGCCTCGACCGGAATGGGCTTGAGGCGCTTGACCAGCATCGAGCGGCCCGTGACCTGCGCCACCTCTTCCGGGCGCACCACGCTCTCGGGCGCCTCGCCGGTCAGGTGATTGGGGCAGATGCCGCCCAGGCGGTCGAACCACCACAGGGCCATCTTCGTCAGGATCTCGCCCTTGCCCGGGATCGGCTCGCCCATGATGACGTCGAAGGCCGACAGCCGGTCGCTGGCGATCATGAGAATGCGGTCCTCGCCGACGGCGTAGTTGTCGCGCACCTTGCCGCGTGCAAGCAGGGGCAGGCTCTGGATGGAGGAGGTATGGACGGTCGTGGCCATGGAGTTGCCGGGCGGCAGGGTGAAGGAGGAAAGCAGCGCGCGATTATCCGCGGGTGGTGACAGGCCGGTGTCACCGCCTGTATGCGCGTCGCGCGCGAAAAAAAGCCACCGCGCGGGCGGTGGCCGGTCCGGAGGGCGCCGGGCGCCTGTCCGCTGGTTTATTGGACGACCTGCGCCAGCTCGCCCTGGGCGTACTTGGCGGCCATCACCTGCAGGCCCGCGCCCTTGATCTTGCCGGCCTGGCCTTCGCAGCCGAACTCCAGGTAGCGCTGCTTGCAGACGGCCTTGGCGGCCTCGCGGGCCGGCTTCATCCATTCGCGCATGTCGAACTTCTCGGGGTTCTCGGCCATGAACTTGCGCACGGCACCGGTCATCGCCATGCGGATGTCGGTGTCGATGTTGATCTTGCGCACGCCGTACTTGATGGCTTCCTGGATCTCGGCGACGGGCACGCCGTAGGTTTCCTTCATCTGGCCGCCGTACTGGTTGATGATGGCGCGCAGCTCCTGTGGCACCGACGACGAGCCGTGCATCACCAGGTGGGTGTTGGGGATGCGGGCGTGGATTTCCTTCACGCGGCTGATTGCCAGGATGTCGCCCGTGGGCGGACGGCTGAACTTGTAGGCGCCGTGGCTGGTGCCGATGGCGATGGCCAGGGCGTCCAGCTGGGTGGCCTTGACGAACTGGGCGGCCTCTTCGGGGTCGGTCAGCATCTGGCTGTGGTCCAGCTTGCCTTCGGCGCCGATGCCGTCTTCCTCGCCGGCGTCGCCGGTTTCCAGGTTGCCCAGGCAGCCCAGTTCGCCTTCGACGGTCACGCCGACCTTGTGGGCCATCTCGACGACCTTGCGCGTCACTTCCACGTTGTAGGCAAAGTCGGCCGGGGTCTTGCCGTCTTCACGCAGCGAGCCGTCCATCATCACCGAGCCGAAGCCCAGATCGATGGCGCCAGCGCAGATCTTGGGGCTGGTGCCGTGGTCCTGGTGCATCACCAGCGGAATGTGAGGGTAGGCCTCGGTCGCCGCCTGGATCAGATGCTTGATGAAGTGCTCGCCGGCATATTTGCGGGCGCCGGCGCTGGCCTGCAGGATCACCGGGGCGCCAACTTCGTCGGCGGCTGCCATCACGGCCTGCACTTGCTCCAGGTTGTTCACGTTGAAGGCTGGAATGCCGTAACCGTTGGCGGCGGCGTGGTCCAGCAACTCGCGCATCGAGACAAGTGCCATGGTGAAGTCCTCTTAAATTGAACGTGGAAAAGTGCGAAAAAATTCCAACGATTCTACTGAGGGGCCCTGTGGGACGGGTCCGACGGCGCCAGTCCGAGGAAGCGCAGAAGCGGCGGCATCACCGGTCCGCCGATCCACTGCACGCGGGTCGCGACGGCGCCCATCAGCGTGACGTGGCTGAGGTTGTCGAAGGCGTGGACCTCCACCGGCACGCCCGCCGCCTCCAGCTTGTGCGCCATCTGGGCGGTGTTGCGCTGCGGGTCGACCAGGTTGTCCCGGCTGGCCGCCATGAGCAGCGTGCGCGGCGCGGCGGCCGAGACATGGTTGATCGGCTGCGACTCGGGCATCGTCCGCGGCCAGTCGAAGGCGCGTTTCACGTCCGGGTCGCCGATGGGCAGGAAGTCGTAGGGCCCGGCCAGGCCGATCCATCCGGCCAGTTGCCGCGGACTCGGCCCGAGCGCCTGGAGCCAGCGCGGGTCGAGCGCCACCATGGCCGCGTTGTAGGCGCCCGAGCTGTGTCCCATAACATAGACCTGGGCCGGGTCCGCGCCCAGGCGGGCGGCGTTGTCCAGCCCCCATTTCACGGCCCGTGCGCTGTCCTGCACGAAGGCCGGATAGCGCACTTCGTGCGAGAGCCGGTAGTCGGCGACGGCCACGATGGCGCCGCGCGAGGCCAGCGCCTCGCCGACGAAACGGTACTGGGCCCGTTCGCCCGTGGTCCAGGTGCCGCCATAGAAGAACACCACCAGCGGCCGGTGGCCGACTGCGGGCGCCGTGCGCGCCAGCGGCTGGTACACGTCCAGCCGCTGGCGCGGCTCGCTGCCGTAGGCGATGTCGTTCTGGACGGTGTAGGTGTCGGTGGGCGTGAGCCGGTCGACCAGCTTGATGGGGGAGCAGGCGCCCAGGCTGAGCGCGCCGGCCACGACGGCGAGCGCGGCCGCGACGGTGCGCAGCAGGGGAAGGTGGGAAGGCATGCCTTCCCATACGCAGGCGCCGCCGCTTTGGTTTCCGGCGCGCGCCGCTGTCCTACGCGGCCGGCGTGGCGGCGCGGCTGGCCGGCGTTCAGGACGCCGTGCAGATCCGCAGCATGTTGGTGCCGCCCGGCGCGCCCATCGGCTCGCCGCAGGTGATGGCGTACACGTCGCCGCTCTGGACGATGCCGCGCTTCTTGAGGTGTTCCTCCGCCTGGTGCAGGGCGGCATCGCGGTCGTTCTGCGTCTCCGTCAGCAGCGGGCGCACGTTCCGGTAGAGCGCCATGCGCCGCTGCGTCGTCAGCCGTGCGGTCAGGGCATAGACCGGGATGTGCGCCGCATGGCGGCTCATCCACAGCGCCGTGGAACCCGATTCGGTCAGCGCCACGATGGCCTTGGCGCCCAGGTGGTGCGCCGTGAACAGCGCGCCCATGGCGATGGACTGGTCGATGCGGGTGTAGTGCTGGCCGCTGAAGTCCAGGTCGCGCGAGGTGTCCTCGGCCTGTTCGGCCGCCTCGCAGATGCGGCTCATCTCCTTGACCGTCTCCAGCGGGTAGCGGCCGGAGGCCGTCTCGGCCGAGAGCATGACGGCGTCGGTCCCGTCCAGCACGGCGTTGGCTACATCGCTCACCTCGGCGCGGGTGGGCACGGGGTTGGCGATCATCGATTCCATCATCTGCGTGGCGGTGATGACCACACGGTCCATCTCGCGCGCCATGCGGATCATCTTCTTCTGCAGCGCCGGCACGGCCGCGTTGCCCACCTCGACCGCCAGGTCGCCACGCGCGACCATGATGCCGTCGCTGACGCGCAGGATCTCCTCCAGGCGGGGAATGGCTTCGGCGCGCTCGATCTTGGCGATCAGCCCCGGCTTGTGGCCCCACTCGGCGCCGGCCACGTTGCACAGCTGGCGGGCCATCTCCATGTCGGTGGCGTTCTTGGGAAAGCTCACCGCCACGTAGTCGGCCTGGAAGCTCATGGCGGTCTTGATGTCCTCCATGTCCTTGGCCGTGAGCGCCGGGGCCGTGAGGCCGCCGCCTTCCTTGTTGATGCCCTTGTTGTTGGACAGCTCGCCGCCCACCAGCACAGTGGTGTGCACCGCGTCGCCGCGCACGCCGTCGACCAGCAGAACAATGAGGCCGTCGTTGAGCAGCAGGCGATCGCCAGCCTTCACGTCGCGGGGCAGGTCCTTGTAGTCCAGGCCCACGGCGTGGCCGTCGCCGGGTTCCAGCCGGGCGGCATCCAGCACGAAGGGCGCGCCGGGCTCCAGCCAGACCTTGCCCTCGGCGAACTTTCCGACGCGGATCTTGGGGCCCTGCAGGTCGGCCATGATGGCCACCTCACGGCCGGCGCGGCGCGCGGCCTCGCGCACCATGGCGGCCCGGTCGATGTGGTCCTGGGCCTGCCCATGGCTGAAGTTCAGACGCACCACGCTCACCTTGTGGATGATCATCTGCTCGATCAATGCCGGCGTGCTGGACGCCGGGCCGAGCGTGGCGACGATCTTGGTGGCGTGGCGGGGAATGCGGGGGGCCATGTGCGGGAGTCTCCAGGTCGCGCCGTCCGAAAAGCCCGGGCGGCAAAGAATTCTCACCCAAAGCCCCGGAGGTGCCCGGCGCTGCGCCCATGCCGTCAAGGAATAGCGCTTATCGGCATGGCATGCGGGGCCGATTTGACGGACGTCATCCTCGGGAAAGCCGCATCGGTTATCGTCGGCGGTTGTCCAGATTCGAAAACCGCCTATTTTTCAATGGCTTACAGACCCGAACTCTCGCTGCCCGAGCCGCTTGAGCCCAGCGCGCCGCTGCCGCACCGCAAGATCATCCGCAGCTGGCTGACGCCCCTGGCGCAGCGCAGCACCTGGCGCGCCTTCGCGCTGATCACGCTCGACTACATCCTCTTCTTCGGCCTGATGGCCGCCGTGGTGCTGGTCGATTCCGTCTGGCTCAAGCTGCTGGCCGCGCTGGCCGCCGGCTTCGTCATCGGCCGCCTGTTCATCATTGGGCATGACGGCTGCCACCAGAGCCTGACCGAGAACCGTCGCCTCAACAAGTGGCTGGGCCGCATCGCCTTCCTGCCTTCGCTCACCGCCTACAGCCTGTGGGACATGGGCCACAACGTGGTGCACCACGGCTTCACCAACCTCAAGGGCGTGGACTTCGTCTGGGCCCCCATGACGCAGGACGAGTACCGCGCCATGTCGCCGATGCGGCGCGTGGCCGAGCGCATCTACCGCAGCGGCTGGGGCCCGGGTCTCTACTACGCGGTGGAGATCTGGTGGGCCAAGATGATGTTCCCCAGCAAGAAGACCATGGGCAACACCTACCGCCCGGTCTTCACCCGCGACTGCCTGCTGGTCAGCGGCTTCGCGCTGCTGTGGATCGCCGCCTTGGTCGGCGCCGCCTTCGCCACCGGCCAGTCGGCCTGGCTGCTGGTGCTCCTGGGCTTCGTGGTGCCGATGGTGTTTTGGTTCAACATGATGGGCTTCGTCATCTACGGCCACCACACCCACGTCAGGGTGCAGTGGCACAACGAGAAGGCCGCCTGGCAGCGCGCCCAGCCCTTCGTCTCCACCACCGTGCACCTGACCTTCCCGTTCCGGATCGGCGCGCTGATGCACCACATCATGGAGCACACCGCCCACCACGTGGACATGAGCATCCCGCTCTACAAGCTGAAGGAAACGCAGAAGGTGCTCGAGCAGATGCTGCCCGGCCGCATCATCATCCAGCGCTTCTCCTGGAAGTGGTACTTCGACACCGCCCGCGCCTGCAAGCTGTACGACTTCACGCGCCAATGCTGGACCGACTTCAAGGGCCGAGCCACGAGCGAACTGCGCGCGCTGGTGCCGCCCCAGGCGGCCGACGCCGCCGCCCGTCCGGCCTGACACCGCCCGAGCCCTCGCGGCGGCCTGGCGCCGCATGCGACGGGACAACGAAAAACCCGGCCCCGCAGCGATGCGGGCCGGGTTTTTTGTTGGGCGAGTCGGGCGTGGAAGACGCCAGCCCTGCGTCGCGGCCGCGACCGCAACGTCGGCAGCGCCCGGTCGGGCGCTGCGCGGGCTGCGGGCGCTCGGCTCAGCCTGCCGCGCGCTTTTCCAGGATCTCGAAAGCCGGCAGCTTCTTGCCTTCCAGCACTTCCAGGAAGGCGCCGCCGCCGGTGGAGATGTAGCCCACGTCTTTCTCGATGCCGTACTTGGCGATGGCCGCCAGGGTGTCGCCGCCGCCGGCGATGGAGAAGGCGCTGCTGGCCGCGATGGCGCGGGCGATGGCTTCGGTGCCCTTGGCGAAGGCGTCGAACTCGAACACGCCCACCGGGCCGTTCCAGACAATGGTGCCGGCCTCGCGCAGCTGCGCGGCGAGTTGCTCGGCGGTCTGCGGGCCGATGTCGAGGATCAGGTCGTCCTCGGCCACCTCGGTGGCGGGCTTGACGGTGGCGGGGGCATCCGCCGAGAAGCTCTTGGCCGTCACCACGTCCACCGGAATCGGCACCGCGGCGCCGCGGGCGCGCATGGCCTCGATCACGGCCTTGGCCTCGCCGACCAGGTCGGCCTCGGCCAGCGACTTGCCGATGGGCAGGCCGGCGGCCAGCATGAAGGTGTTGGCGATGCCGCCGCCCACGATCAGCTGGTCCACGTTGGCCGACAGGCTCTTGAGGATGGTCAGCTTGGTGCTCACCTTGGAGCCGGCCACGATGGCGACCAGCGGACGCTTGGGCGCGGCCAGGGCCTTGGTGATGGCGTCGATCTCGGCCGCCAGCAGCGGGCCCGCGCAGGCCACGGGCGCGAACTGGGCGATGCCGTAGGTGGTGGCCTCGGCGCGGTGGGCGGTGCCGAAGGCGTCGTTGACGTAGATGTCGGTCAGGGCGGCCATCTTGCGGGCCAGCGCCTCGTCGTTCTTCTTCTCGCCCTTGTTCAGGCGGCAGTTCTCCAGCAGCACCACCTCGCCGGGCGCGACGTTCACGCCGTCGGTCCAGTCGGCCACCAGGCGCACTTCGCGGCCCAGCAGCTCGCCCAGGCGCGTGGCGACGGAGGCCAGCGAATCCTCGGGCTTGAAGGCGCCCTCGGTCGGGCGGCCCAGGTGGGAGGTGACCATCACCGCCGCGCCCGCGTCCAGCGCCATCTGGATGCAGGGCACCGAGGCGCGGATGCGCGTGTCTTCGGTGATGCGGCCGGCGTCGTCCTGGGGGACGTTCAGGTCGGCGCGGATGAAGACCCGGCGGCCCTGGGCCTTGCCTTGTGCACACAGATCGGAGAAGCGGATGACGTTCATGGTTGCGGCTTGGGAGGAAGTTGACGGGGCGCCGTCCGGAGGCCGAACGGGCAACAGGGCATTGTAGGGAGCGGCCCTGCCGCTACCAGCCCAATCCCAGGTGCAGCGGCAGGTACACCGCCATGCCGCCGGCCATCGTGATGAGGGTGCTGCGCCGCCAGAAGTACAGCGCCGCGCCCACGGCGGCGGCGAACAGGCGCGCATCCTGCCAGGAGGGGATCAGGTGCCCGCCGCTCATCACCACCTCGGGCGCCACCACTGCGGCCAGCGCGGCCACCGGTGCGTAGCGCAGAGCGCGGTGCACCCAGGCCGGCAGAGGCAGGCTGCGCTCGCTGATGAAGAAGAAGCAGCGCGTGATCACGGTCACCACGGCCAGGCCCAGGATGATGGCGACGGTCCACGGATCGGTCTGCATCAGCCCGCCTCTCCGGTGCGGCCGCGGGTCAGGCGACCCAACTGCTGCTCGAGCCAGAAGCAGGCCAGAACCGCCAGGCCGATGGACACCACGATGTTCAGCCGCAGGGGCAGGGCGTAGGCCGCGACCGCGGTGGCGCTGGCGATGAGCAGCGCCAGCACCTGCAGCCGGGTGGTGACCATCGACGCCAGGATACCCACCAGCGCCAGCACACCGGCGAAGCCCAGGCCCCAGCGCTGGGGAATCAGCTCAGCCAACGCCACGCCGGCCAGACTGAGCAGGATCCAGCAGCTCCAGTTGACGGTGTAGCCGCCCACGAGGTACGCCTCCTGGTCGTCGCGCTCGTCCTGGGTCGTGGGTGGCTGCGGATAACGGCGGGTGAAGACGGCATAGCTCAGGTCGCCGGTCAGGTAGCCGTGCACCAGGCGGCGCCAGCGCGGCATGTGCATCAGGTAATGGCGCAGGTGCAGGCTGAAGACGACGAAGCGCAGATTGACGCAGAAGGCGGTGGCCAGGATCACCCAGGCGGGTGCGCCGGCCACCAGAAGCGGCACGGCGGCCAGCTGGGCGCTGCCGGCATAGACCAGCAGTGTCATCAGCACGGCTTCAAGGGGCGACAGACCGGCCTTGACCATGGCCACGCCGGTCATCAGCCCCCAGGCGCCGATCCCCAGCGCCACCGGCGTCATCAGCCGGGCGCCGTCGCGGAAAGCCGGCCGCCGGCGGATGGCGGACGACCAGAACATCAGGCCAGCACCGTGCCGGCCGCGAGGGGAGCCCCGCGCAGGAAGTCGGCTGCGGCAAGCCGTTTGCCGCCAGCGCGCTGCAACTGAGTCGCCACCAGCGTGCCGGTGCCGGCCGCGATGACGACACCATCGGCGTCGGCGCGCAGCACGGTGCCAGGCGCCGGAGAGGTGCCGCCTTCTGCGGGCTGCGCATGCGCGGCCCAGATCTTCAGCGGCTGGCCGTCCAGTTCGGCCACGGCCCCCGGGAAGGGGTCGAAGGCACGCACCCGGCGGGCGAGGGCGGCTGCGTCCTGCGTCCAGTCGATGCGGGCCTCGGCCTTCTCGATCTTGTGCGCATAGGTCACACCCTCGGCCGGCTGCGGCGTGCGCGGCAGTGGGCTGACCTCGGCCTGGCGCAGCACCTGCACGATCAGCCGCCCGCCCATCGAAGCCAGGCGGTCGTGCAACTGGCCGGTGCTTTCCTGGGCGCCGATGGCGAGGGATTCGGCCAGCAGCATGTCGCCCGTGTCCAGGCCGGCGTCCATCTGCATGATGGTCACGCCCGTTTCGGCGTCGCCGGCCTCGATGGCGCGGTGGATGGGCGCCGCGCCGCGCCAGCGGGGCAGCAGGCTGGCGTGGATGTTGAGGCAGCCCAGGGCCTGGGTGCCGGTGGGCGCGCCTTCCCCCCGGCCGGCCATGAGGTCCAGCACCCACTGCGGCAGGATCAGGCCGTAGGCGGCGACCACCATCGCATCGGCGCGGGCGGCGACCAGCGCTTCACGGGCTGCGGCCGCGTCCTCGGGGTACTTGCCATCCAGGCGCAGGCTGCGGGGCTGGGCCACCGGCCATCCCCGGCTCAGGGCATGTACCTTGACCGGAGAGGCCTGCAGTTTCATGCCGCGGCCGGCGGGGCGGTCTGGCTGGGTCAGGACCAGGGCGATCTCGATGCCGGCGGCATCCAGGGCTTCGAGCGCCACGCGGGCGAATTCGGGCGTGCCCGCGAAGACGATCCTCATCGGTGGGGAAATGCTTTCAAGGACGGTTGGGCGGCACGAAGCGCAGGTCGTCACCCGTGTGGTAACGGCGAACCACACCCTGGGGGTCGATGTAGATGTAGAGCAGCCGGGGTGTGTTCAGCTGGCGGTAGCGCCACTGCCACACCTCGCCCTGGAACGACCAGACGCGCGAGATCTCTTCCGGCCGGCCGAAGGTGCGCAGCACGTCGGCCACCCGCCATTGGTCGACGAGTATCTGGCCGAAGCGGATCTCCTGGAGTTCCTGGGTCACGGCGACCACGCGGCCGCTGGCATCCAGGTCGACGTTGTTGACTTCGAAGCCGGCGGGCTGGCGCGAGTACTGAAGCCGCTCGCCGGTCGGCAGTGCGTAGGTGGCGGTGGGCGCACCCAGCTGCTGCAGCACCTCGGCGCGAGAGGCGCCCGCCGGCACCCATTGCGGCTCGCTGGCGCAGCCCACCAGCCAGGCGGCGGCGGCCAGTGCGCACCCGAGGGCGAGGCGACGGCCGGTGTTCATGCGCTGCGCCGTCCGCCTTCGCGCTGCACGTCGCGCTGGGCCTTCAGCAGCTTGGTCTTGATGCGGTTGCGCTTGAGGGGTGACAGGTATTCGACGAACACCTTGCCCAGCAGGTGGTCCAGCTCGTGCTGGATGCAGATCGCCAGCAGGCCCTCGGCCTCGATGGTGCGCGGGTTGCCTTCGGCATCGAGCGCCTGCACGCGCACGGCGGTGGAACGCTCCACGCCGTCGTAGATGCCGGGCACCGACAGGCAGCCTTCTTCGTTCATGACCTTCTCGTCGCTGGCCCAGACAATCTCGGGATTGATCAGCACCAGCGGCTCATTGCGCTCTTCCGACACGTCGATCACGACCAGGCGCTCGTGCACGTCGATCTGCGTGGCGGCCAGGCCGATGCCGCTGGCTTCGTACATGGTCTCGAGCATGTCGGCCACCAGGGTGCGGATGCGCGCGTCGACGGCCTGCACGGGCTTGGCCACGGTGTGCAGGCGCGGGTCGGGATAGCTCAGGATGGTTCGCAGGGCCATGTCTCTTACGGAAAGTTGTGGCTATTTTCGCCATTTCGACCCCCGCCCGACGCCGCTGCGGCCGGATGACGTTGCTGCCGGCAGGGCTTGCGCGCAAAATCGTTGCAAATTGTGAGTATTCGCTACTCCCGCCCGCGCCGTGGCAGGATGGCGCGCCGACCATGTACCACCTTCGACTGCCTGCCATCCCCCTTGCTGCCGCGGCCCTGCTCGGTCATTTCGCCGCCCACGCGCAGAACTATCCGGTGACGCCGGCTCAGCGGGCCGTCGCGCAGCAGACGGCCCAGCAGGGCGTGCCCCTGTCCGAACTGGCGCCCAACGCGCCCGACGAATACACCGTCAAGCGTGGCGACACGCTCTGGGCCATCTCGAAGATGTACCTGCTCAAGCCCTGGCGGTGGCCCGAGCTGTGGGGCATGAACCTCGGCGAGATCGCCAATCCGCACCGCATCTATCCCGGCCAGGTGCTCTACCTCGACAAGACCGGTGGCCGCGCCCGCTTGAGTCTGCGCCGCGGGGCGGGTGGCAGCGGCGACACGGTCAAGCTGTCGCCGCGCACGCGCTACGACTCGGCGTCCAACCTCGCGCTGCCCACCCTCGACCCCAGCCGCATCGACGCCTTCCTCACCGAGCCCCTGGTGGTCGAGGAGGACACGCTGGCCGGCGCGCCCCGCATCGTGGCGGGCAATGACGAGCGCGTGCTGCTGTCGCGTGGCGATCGCGCCTATGTCCGCGGCCAGCCCGGCGCGCCGCTGGTCGAGCCGCCCGGGCCGTTGCCGCAGTTCCGCGTCTTCCGCAATGCCACGCCGCTCAAGGATCCGGGCACCGGCGAGATCCTCGGCTACGAGGCCCAGTACGTGGGCCGGGTGCGGCTGGTGCGCGGTGAATCCCAGACGCCGGCCACCGACTCGGCGCCCGGCGTCGCCGTGCCGGCCACGGTCGACGTGATTGCCGCCCGCGAGGAGATGCGCGCCGGCGACCGCCTGCTGCCCGAGCCGCCCGAGCAACTGATCAGCTACGTGCCCCGCGCGCCGGCCCAGCCGGTGGAAGGCGGCCGCATCATCTCGGTCTATGGCAACGGCGTGCAGTACGCCGGCCAGAATCAGGTCGTGGCCATCAACAAGGGACTGCGCGACGGCATTGAGAGCGGCAATGTGCTGGCCATCCTCAAGAACGGCCAGACCATCGTCGACCGCACCGGCGGCGAGAAGGAAACGCTCAAGCTGCCCGACGAGCGCATCGGCCTGCTGATGGTGTTCCGTCCCTTCGAGCGGGTCTCGTACGCGCTGGTGCTCGAGATCACCGACACGCCCCGCGCGGGCGACCGCCTCGCCAATCCCTGAACAACAAGGGCGCGGGGTGGAGAGGGAGGATCTGGCGGGCTGGCTGCGGCTGGCCCTGGCCCCCGGTGTAGGGGCTGGTACCGCAAGAAGGCTGCTCACGGCCTTCGGATGGCCCGACGCGGTGTTCGCGCAACCGGCCGCCGCCCTGGAGGCGCTGTGCAGCCCGGCCCAGGCCCGGGCGCTACTCGACGA
The DNA here is from genome assembly GCF_003350475.1 of Pseudacidovorax intermedius. Classification (GTDB taxonomy): domain Bacteria; phylum Pseudomonadota; class Gammaproteobacteria; order Burkholderiales; family Burkholderiaceae_C; genus Xenophilus; species Xenophilus intermedius. The sequence goes on along the minus strand of NZ_QQAV01000001.1, from coordinate 693,484 downwards.
GCAGGAAGGCTTCGCGGCCATGCTCGACCGCACCCGCGAATGGCTGGACGCAACGGGCCCCGAGGGCGCCGTGCACCGCATCGTCGCCCTGGGCGATGCCGCCTATCCGCCGGGGCTGCTGGAGATTGCCGATCCGCCGCTGATCCTCTACCTGCTCGGCCCGGCCGGGCTGGTGGATGCGCCGTTGCCCGGCGACGGGCTGGCCATCGTGGGCAGCCGCAATCCCACACCGCAGGGCGCCGTCGATGCACGCCTTTTCGCCCGCGCGCTGGCCGAGGCCGGCCTGCCCATCGTCTCGGGCCTGGCGCTGGGCGTGGACGGGGCGGCGCACGAGGGCGCGCTGGAGGCTGCCATGGCGGCGGATGGCCGGCTAAGCACCATCGCGGTGGTGGGCACGGGGTTGGACCGCGTCTACCCGGCGCGCCACCGGTCGCTGGCCCACCGCATCGCGGCCCGGGGCGTGATCCTGAGCGAACAGCCGCTGGGCACGCCGCCGCTCACGGCCAACTTCCCGCGCCGCAACCGGCTGATCTCCGGGCTGTCGCAGGGCACGCTCGTGGTGGAGGCGGCGCTGGCCTCCGGCTCGCTGATAACGGCGCGCTGCGCGGTCGAGCAGGGCAAGGAGGTGTTCGCCATTCCCGGCTCCATCCACTCGCCGCAGTCGCGGGGCTGCCATGCCTTGATCCGCCAGGGCGCCAAGCTGGTGGAAACCGCCGCAGATGTGCTGGAGGAACTGCGCCGGCCCGCCGTGGCATCCGCCCCCGCCACCGGCTCGCTCTTCGAGAACGAAGGCGAGCGCGGACTTGAAGATGCGTCCGGGCGCGGGCCGGAGGACCGCGACGTGCTGTTGGAGCACCTCGGCCACGCGCCCGCCACCCTGGATGCGCTCTGCGCCCGCACCGGCCTGCCCACGCCGCTGCTGCAGGCCCGGCTTCTGGAGCTGGAACTGGACGGCCGCGTCGGCCGACTCCCCGGCGGTCTGTTCCAGCGCATCGAACTCGGCTGAATAAGTCAGGGGAGGCGCTCAGCGGTCCAGTCGAGCGGCCGCGGAGCAGGCCATGCCAGGGCACCCCAGGAACTGGCTCTGCCAGGCCTGCGGGTGCGCCCCCCTCCGAGCCGAAGGCGACAGAGAGGGGGGAGCCGCGAAGCGGCATGGGGGGCCCCCTTTTTTTAGCTCAGCAGCCGCTCCGGATTGGCATCGATCTTGGCCAGTGCCTCGCGGGTGGCGCGCACGGTCAGCGTCTCCTCTTCCGCCGGCACGAGCAGGCCGCCGTGCAGGTAGGCCGCCAGGCGCTGCGCCTGGATCAGGAACTGCCGACCATCGGGCGAGCCGAACAGGTGCAGCTGGCGGTGCTTACTGCGCCACACGAACTGCACCTGGCTGGGCCGCCCGTTGTGGTCGAGCAGGAACCAGGCGCCCACCTGCAGTGCGTTGGCCCATGCCAGCGCTTCCGGCGGCGCCTCGGCCCCGTTGTTGGCCAACACCTCCATCGACGACACGTCGATGCCCAGCAGCAGTTCCAGATGGGCGGAGTCCAGGGCCAGCGGCTCGGCGCTTTCGTCCGCGATAACCGCCTCCAGATTGGCCAGCCGGCCTGCCAAGTTCTCGATCTGCGCTGCGGGAATGCTCTCGGTCTTGGCCGTGAAGGCGTCCGAGAGCGTGCGACCCAGCGTCCGGATGTGGTCCTCCTGCGGCTGCCCGGTCAGGCCCATCAGGTCCATGCCCTGGCGCAGGCGCTGAAGCAGCGAGGGCAGGGCCTGGATCATGCGGGCGCGCTCGCTGCGGCTGGGCTTGGCGCTCGCAGCCCAGACCAGCTCGGACGCCACCCGGCGCAGCTGCGCCGTCTGCTCGTCCTGCGCGCCGTACTTGAGCGCGCCGATGGCCAGCACCTCTGCCCACACCTTGAACAGGAACTCGCGGATCTCCTCGCGCACCGGCATGTCGTTGAGCATCTTGCGAAGCTCGATGGTGTACTGGATGGCCAGCGTCTCCTTCTGCTCGACCTGCTGGGCGACGCTCATCACCTTCTGGGTGGCATCGTTCTGCGTCAGGTACTTGGAGAGGAAGGCGACGAACTCGTCGTACACGAGCTTGAAGACGCGCTGGCCGGTCTCGGGGTACTGCTCGATCACCTGCACCACGCGGCGGATCTCGCCTTCCAGGGCGCTGCCCGAGATGGCGGCTGCGTCGAAGCCCATCACCACCGAGCCCATGCGGTCGATCAGCATGCGCGCCGGATGCTGCAGGGAGGCGAAGAATTCCGCATCGGCCACCGCCACCCGCAGCACGGGCATCTGCAGCCGGGCGAACCAGACGCGGACGGAAAAGGGAATGCGCTCCTCGGCCAGGATCGACTGGAACATGAGCGCCACCACTTCCACCGTCGCCTTGTCGGCCGACGTGGGCGCACGACGCTTGAGTTCGCCGCTCTGGCGCCGAAGGTCGCTGGCGGCGCGCTGCATGAGGCCGGGCTCGGCAACGTCCACGTACACGCCCACGTTGAAAGGGTAGGCGGCTTCCACATCGGCGATGGCGGCCGTGAAGGCCTCGGACCCGGTGTGGGAGGCCCAGCCGCGCCGCTCCGCCAGGGCTCCCGTGGCCCCCATGGGAATCGGGCCGCCCGTGTGGCTCTGGCCGTAGGCGGGACCGGGAGCTCCGCCGCGGCCGCTGTGCCCGCCAGGCGCGGTGGGCAGCCCGGTTCCGCCTGCTCCTCCGACATAGGCCGTGCCGCCATCGCCCCCGCCTGCCACCACGCCACCGATGATGCGCCGGAGCCGCCCGAGCACGGCGCTGGCCTGCTGCCGCGCGGAAGCCATGGCGCCGGGGCCGGGGCCTGCGAACTGGGCCAGATCGGCCATGGCCCGCGTGCGGTCCCACGGGCCTGTGGCTCCCTGGCGGCCGGACAGCGTGCTCCCGCTGGCCGGGCCGAGCGGGGACGCGGCGCTGTCGGCCCCGCGCCGGACCAGACTGCGCAATTCGATCTCGGGCATGACGCCGCGCGCGATCAGGAAGGCATTCAGGGCCTCGTAACCCTTGCTGGCGGCATCGCCCAGGTGGCCCGCGAGGACGTCCTGCACCTGCGACCATAGCGCGCGCGGCAATCCGGTCGAGGTCCATTCCTCGACGAGGATGGCGGCCAGGGTCTCCGGTCGCAGCACGTCGCCGGTCGACCAATCGGCCCCGCTGCTGCCCTCCAGATGTTGGATGCGCAGCTTCAGCTCGTTCAGCTCGAAGGGCGAGCGGTCCTGGAGCGCCATCGCCAGCCGGGAGACCAGGATGCTGTTCTCCACGACCTCGTCGCCCACCAGCTCCAGCCGCAGCGACCCGCTGGTCGAGGTGCCCGCGGCCGGGGCCTGCGACAGGGCCTGCGACCAGCGCTCGCGCACCGCCTCCAGCCAGCGCGCGTGGTCGGCCTCCCAGGCGAGGAGGTGATCGCGGTTCTCCTGCATCTTGCGGGCCGTGCCCACCTCGCCGGCCAAGGCCAGTAGCCGGTCGCGCACGGCCTGGGTGGTGCGCAGCACCGCCGCCTCCATGGCGTGCACGAAGCGCTCGCGCGACTCGCGCGCGAGCAGCAGGGCAGATTCGCGGGGGAGCGAAGGGCTCATGGCGACAGGGAGGGCGCATCAGCGCCGGCAGCGGGCAGGGCGTTCACGCAGGGGGCAAGACAAGCGGAACGAAAGATAGTGAATTGTTGTTAATTCCAACTGGTTCGAATGTAACGGAGGCCGCCACTGCACCGTATGCGGGGTCCGCCCAAGTCCCGAAGCGCGGGTCAGAAAAGCGTCGACAAGGCGACAGGCTGCACAGATACGCGCGGCGCTGCATGCGTCATGCCCTGTCCAGAAAAGAAAAAACCCGGCCGGGGCCGGGTTGGACGTGGGGGCCGGTGCGCGCTTACACCGTGGCGCCGGCGTTGGGATCGTTCGGATCCTCGTCGCGCTTGGCCGGGCCGCCCTTGATCAGGTCCTCGCGCTTCACGCCCAGCCACATGGCAATCGAGGCCGCCACGAAGCAGGAGGAATAGATGCCGAAGCAGATGCCGATGGTCAGCGCCAGCGCGAAGTAGTGCAGCGTCGGGCCGCCGAAGAAGAACATCGACAGCACCACCAGCTGGGTGGAACCGTGCGTGATGATCGTGCGGCTGATGGTGCCGGTGATGGCGCTGTCGATGATCTCGACCGTGTCCATCTTGCGGTAGCGCCGGAAGTTCTCGCGGATCCGGTCGAAGATCACCACCGACTCGTTCACGGAATAGCCCAGCACCGCCAGCACTGCCGCCAGCACCGCCAGCGAGAACTCCCACTGGAAAAAGGCGAAGAAGCCCAGGATGATGACCACGTCGTGCAGGTTGGCCAGCACGGTGGACAGCGCGAACTTCCATTCGAAGCGGAAGGCCAGGTAGATCATGATGCCGACGACCACCATGCCCAGCGCCTTCAGGCCGTTGGTGGTGAGCTCGTCGCCCACCTGCGGACCGACGAACTCGTTGCGGCGCAGCTGCACCGTCGGGTCGACCGTCTTGAGGGCGGTCAGCACGCGGTTGCTCTGCTCCTGCGAGCTCACGCCCTTCTGGGCGGGCAGGCGGATCATCACGTCGCGCGAGCTGCCGAAGTTCTGCACCTGCACGTCCTGGTAGCCCAGGCCGCTGACGGCGCTGCGCACCTTGTCGAGCTCGGCCGCCTGCGGGTAGTTGACTTCCATCACCGTGCCGCCGGTGAATTCCACCGACAGGTGCAGCCCGCGGTGGAACAGGAAGAAGACCGCCAGGATGAAGGTGACGATCGAGATCGCGTTCAGCACCTTCGCATAGCGCATGAACGGGATGGTGCGGTGGATGCGGAAGAATTCCATGGTCGTTGTGCTCCGTGCCGCGCTTTACTTGGCCTTGGCCAGGGAGGTCTCGTCGGCCTGGCCCGGACGCCAGACGGTGCCGATGGACACGGTCTTGAGCTTCTTCTTGCGGCCGTACCAAAGGTTGACCAGCCCGCGCGAGAAGAACACGGCCGAGAACATCGAGGTGACGATGCCGATGCAGTGCACCACCGCGAAGCCGCGCACGGGGCCCGAGCCGAAGGCCAGCAGCGCCAGGCCCGCGATCAGCGTGGTCACGTTGGAGTCGAGGATGGTGCCCCAGGCGCGGTCGTAGCCGGCGTGGATGGCGGCCTGCGGCGAGGCGCCGTTGCGCAGCTCTTCGCGCACCCGCTCATTGATCAGCACGTTGGAGTCGATGGCCACACCGATGGCCAGCGCCATGGCGGCGATGCCCGGCAGCGTGAGCGTGGCCTGCAGCATCGACAGGATGGCCACCAGCAGCAGCAGGTTCACGCCCAGCGCGATGGACGAGAACACGCCGAACAGCGCGTAGTACACGCACATGAACACCATGATCGCCAGGAAGCCGTAGGCCACGCTCTTGAAGCCCATGGCGATGTTGTCGGCGCCCAGGCTCGGGCCGATGGTGCGCTCCTCGATGATCTCCATCGGTGCGGCCAGCGAGCCGGCGCGCAGCAGCAGGGCCAGGTCGTTGGCCTCGACCACGTTCATCGAGCCGGAGATCTGGAAGCGCGTGCCCAGCTCGCCGTTGATCGAGGGCGCTGTCAGCACCTCGCCCTTGCCCTTCTCGAACAGCAGGATGGCCAAGCGCTTGCGGTAGTTGTCGCGGCTGACGTCGCGCATGATGCGGCCGCCCTTGGCGTCGACGGTGAGGTCGACCTTGGGCTGCTGCGTTTGCGAGTCGAAGCCGGGCTGCGCGTCGGTGAGGTTCTCGCCGGTGATGACCACCTGCTTCTTGACGATCACCGGACGGCCTTCGCGGTCCATGAAGCGCTCGGAGCCGAAGGGCACCGGGCCGGTGCCCAGCTCGGCGGCGCGGCCTTCGGCGCTTTCGTCCACCAGGCGCAGTTCCAGCGTGGCCGTGCGGCCCAGGATGTCCTTGGCCTTGGCCGTGTCCTGCACGCCGGGCAGCTGCACGATGATGCGGTCCAGGCCCTGCTGCTGGATCACCGGCTCGGCCACGCCCAGCTCGTTGATCCGGTTGTGCAGCGTGGTGATGTTCTGCTTGAGCGCGTTGTCCTGCAGACGGCGGGCCGCCTCGGGCTTGATGGTCACGGCCAGCTTGTAGTCGCTGCCGTCCTGGCTGGCGGTGGCCGCAAGGTCGGTGAACTGGTCCTGGATCAGGTTCTGCGTGGCCTGCTGGGCGGCCGCGTCGCGCAGCCGCACCTCGATGGCCTGGCCGTTGCGCGTGACGGCGGCGCCGCGGATGTTCTTGTCGCGCAGCGCGGTGCGCAGGTCGCTGGCGAAGGTCTCGGCGCGCTTGTCCAGGGCACCCTGCATGTCCACCTGCAGCATGAAGTGCACGCCACCGCGCAGGTCCAGGCCCAGGTACATCGGGAAGGCATGCAGTGCCGACAGCCAGGTGGGCGAGCGCGACACCAGGTTCAGCGCCACCACGTAGGGCGGGTCGTTGGCATCGGGCACCAGCGCATGCTGCAGCACGTCGCGGGCCTTCAGTTGCTCGTCGGTGCTGCCGAAGCGGGCGCGGATGGAATTGGCATCCAGCGTCAGCATGTCGGGCGCGAGGTTGGCGGCCTTGAGTGCCGTCTCCACGCGCTGCTGCGTCGAGGCATCCACCTTGACGGTGGACTTGGCGGGCGAGACCTGCACGGCCGGCGCTTCGCCGAAGAGATTGGGCAGGGTGTAGATCAGCCCCACCAGCAGCACGATCACCATGATCGCGTACTTCCAGACCGGATAGCGGTTCATCGCTGGATACCTAAGGAATCGAGACGCCGGATGCGCTCAAAAAAGCAAGGCTGCCTCAGGGGCAGCCATTGCGCAGCTTACTTGTAGGAGCCTTTGGGCAGGACCTGGACCACGGCGCTACGCTGCACCTTGATCTCCACGCCGCTCGAGATTTCGATCGTCAGGAACTGGTCGCCGAGCGCGCTGATGCGGCCGACGACGCCACCGGCGGTGGCCACGTCGTCGCCCTTGGCCAGGGCGTCCAGCATGGCGCGCGTTTCCTTCTGGCGCTTCATCTGGGGCCGGATCATCACGAAGTACAGCACCACGAACATCAGCACCAGCGGCAGCATGCTGGTGAGCGAAGACATCATGTCGCCGCCACCGGCGGCAGGTGCGGTCTGGGCGAAAGCGGAGGAAATGAACAAGGGAGGTCTCCAGGAGAGCGGATGGGGTCTGACCGCAGGCGGTGCCCGCGGTTCCGGGGCGGCCGGATCGCTGGAAGCGGGGCCGCCGGTGCGCGAAGAGGCCCACGAGGGGAGGGCTTCGCACAACCGGCGGATTGTATGCGGGGGGTCTTGACGCGCTGGCGTCAAGCCGGCACGCGGCGCGGGATATTGCACGCCGGCGTGCCCGGGCTGGAGAGGCCAAGCTCAGCCCGAACAGCCTTTGGCTAAGCGACCGGCGCTGGGCCAGGAGGCGGCGCTGCGAGCGGGTCGGGCTCAGGCCGCCGCGCGGGCCGCCGGCTCGCCGCCGCGCCAGCGCGCCATCAGGGCCTGCCACCGCGTGCGCACGGCGGCGAGGTTGCGCTCCTTCACATGGCCGTAGCCGCGGATGCCGTCGGGCAGGGCGGCGATCTCCAGCGCCAGCGCATGGCGCTCGGCGTCCAGGCCCTGCAGCACTTCCTCGATGCCCGCGCGGTATTCGCCGATCAGCGCGCGCTCGGTGCGGCGCTCCTCGGTGCGGCCGAATGGGTCGAGGGCGGTGCCGCGCAGGCCCTTCAGGCGCGCCAGCACGCCGAAGGCGCGGTGCATCCAGGGGCCGAAGCGCTGCTTGACCAGCTCGCCCTTGGCATTGCGCTTGGCGATGGCCGGCGGCGCCAAGTGGTAGTGCACGGTGTAGTCGCCTTCGAACATCTGGTCGATGCGCTCGCGGAAGCCCGTCTGCGTGTGCAGGCGCGCCACCTCGTACTCGTCCTTGTACGCCATGAGCTTGAAGAGCTGGCGTGCCACCGTCTCGGCCATCGCCGTTTTGCCCAGCGGTGCCTCGGCCGCGCGCACGCGCTCGACAAAGGCGCGGTAGTCCTCGGCGTAAGCGGCGTTCTGGTAGTCGGTGAGGAAGTCCACGCGCCTGGCCAATAGCGAAGCCAGCGTCTCGCGTTTCTTGAACTCGATCACCTGGCCGGGGTTCAGGCGCTGGGCCATCTCGGCCGGCCGGTGTGCGGCCTGGCGGCCCCACTCGAAGGCGGCCTTGTTGGCCTCGATCGCCACGTTGTTGAGCTCGATGGCGCGCATCAGCGATTCGTGGGCCAGCGGGATCCAGCCCTTCTGCCAGGCGTAGCCCAGCATCATCGGATTGACGAAGAGCGTGTCGCCCATCAGCTGCGTGGCGGCCGCGTCGGCGTCGAAGGCGCCCACGCCGGCCTCGCCCACAGCCTTGCCGATCTGCACGGCGCAGGCGTCCTGCGGGTTCTGCCACTGGGCGTTCTTGACGAAGCTGGCGGTGGGCGTGCTGTGGGTGTTCAGGGCCACGTGCGTGCGTCCCTCGCGCATGCGCGCCAGCGTCTCGCCGTTGACGGTGACGATGGGGTCGCAGGCCAGCACCAGGTCGGCCGCGGCGGTGCCGACGCGGGTGGTGCGGATGTCGTCCTGCCGCGCGCCGATCAGCACATGGCTCCAGGTGGCACCGCCCTTCTGGGCCAGGCCGGCGGCGTCCTGCGTGACGATGCCCTTGCCCTCGATGTGCGCCGCCACGCCCAGCAGCTGGCCGATGGTGATGACGCCCGTGCCGCCCACGCCGGCGACCACGATGCCCCAGACCTGGCCCACGGCCAGCGCCGGCAGCGCGGGCTCGGGCAATGCGCCCAACTCGGCCGGTGCGCCGGCCTTGCCCTTGGCCTTCTTCTTGAGCTGGCCGCCCTCGACGGTGACGAAGCTCGGGCAGAAGCCCTTCAGGCAGCTCATGTCCTTGTTGCAGCTGCTCTGGTTGATGGTGCGCTTGCGGCCGAACTCCGTTTCCAGCGGCTCCACCGACAGGCAGTTGCTCTGCACGCTGCAGTCGCCGCAGCCTTCGCAGACCAGGTCGTTGATGACCACGCGCTTGGCCGGATCCACCATCGTGCCGCGCTTGCGGCGGCGGCGCTTCTCGGTGGCGCAGGTCTGGTCGTAGATGATGGCCGTGGTGCCGGCGATCTCGCGGAATTCGCGCTGCACCGCGTCCAGCTCGTCGCGGTGACGCACCTTGACGGGCTGGCCGCCGTAGCTGCCGGGAATGGCCACGCCGTCGTACTTGGCGGGCTCGTCCGTGACGATCACGACCTGGGTCGCGCCCTCCGCATGCAGGCTCTCGGCGATCTGCAGCACCGAATGGCCCTCGGGCCGCTCGCCCACCTGCTGGCCGCCGGTCATGGCCACCGCATCGTTGTAGAGGATCTTGTAGGTGATGTTGACGCCTGCCGCGATGCTCTGGCGGATGGCCAGCAGCCCGCTGTGGAAGTAGGTGCCGTCGCCCAGGTTGGCGAACAGGTGCTTCTCGTGCGTGAAGGGCGCCTGGCCCACCCACGGCACGCCCTCGCCGCCCATCTGCGTGAAGCCGTAGGTGGACCGGTCCATCCAGTTGGCCATGTAGTGGCAGCCGATGCCGGCCATGGCGCGCGAGCCTTCGGGCACCACCGTGCTGGTGTTGTGCGGGCAGCCCGAGCAGAACCATGGCACGCGATCCGCGCCCTGCACGCCGCCGGCGTTGAGCACCTGCATCGAGCGCTCCTTGGCCTCCAGCAGCGCCATCTGCGCCTCCACGCGGGCCACCATGTCGGCGCCGCCCGAGGCCAGGATCCCGGTCTTCTTCAGCCGCTTGACCAGCGCCCGCGCGATCAGCGCCGGGTTGAGGTCGGCATTGGCGCGCAGCAGCGTGTTGGCCGTCGGGTTGGGCATGGCCCACTCGCCGCCGGAGAAGTCGCCCGCCAGCTCGTCGAACTTGCCCAGCACGTTGGGCCGCACGTCGGGACGCCAGTTGTAGAGCTCTTCCTTGAGCTGGTATTCGATGACCTGGCGCTTCTCCTCGACCACCAGGATCTCCTGCAGGCCGGTGGCGAAGTCGCGCGTGAGCTGCGCCTCCAGCGGCCAGACCACGCCCACCTTGTGCAGGCGGATGCCCAGTTGTCGGCAGGCCGCGTCGTCCAGGCCCAGGTCGGCCAGCGCCTGGCGAGTGTCGTTGTAGGCCTTGCCGCTGGCCATGATGCCGTAGCGGTCGTGCGGGCCTTCGATCACGTTGTGGTTGAGCCGGTTGGCGCGGATGTAGGCCAGCGCGGCGTACCACTTGTAGTGCATGAGGCGCGCCTCCTGCTCCAGTGGCGCGTCGGGCCAGCGGATGTGCAGGCCGCCGGGCGGCATGTCGAAGTCGGTGGGCAGCACGATCTCGACCCGGTCGGGGTCGATCATGGCGGTGGCGCTGGACTCGACGATCTCCTGGATCGTCTTCATGCCCGACCAGATGCCGGCGAAGCGGCTCATGGCGAAGGCATGCAGCCCCAGGTCCAGGATCTCCTGCACGTTGGCCGGGAAGAACACCGGAGTGCCGCAGGCCTTGAAGATGTGGTCGCTCTGGTGCGCGGCGGTGCTGCTCTTGGAGATGTGGTCGTCGCCGGCGATGGCGATCACGCCGCCCAGCGGCGCGGTGCCGGCCATGTTGGCGTGCTTGAACACGTCGGAGCAGCGGTCCACGCCCGGCCCCTTGCCGTACCAGATGCCGAAGACGCCGTCGAACTTCTGCTGTTCCTTCGGCGAGAAGCCCAGCATCTGCGTGCCCCACAGCGCGGTGGCCGCCAGCTCTTCGTTGACGCCGGGCTGGAAGACGATGTTCTGCGCCTTGAGGTATTTGCTGGCCTTCCACAGCGCCTGGTCATAGCCGCCGAGCGGGGAGCCGCGGTAGCCGCTGACGAAGCCGGCGGTGTTGTGGCCCTGCTGCGCATCGCGCAGGCGCTGCAGCATGGGCAGCTTGACCAGCGCCTGGACGCCGCTCATGAAGGCGCGGCCGTAGTCCAGGCTGTACTTGTCATCGAGCGTGACCGTCTCGAGGGCCTTGCGGATGTGTTCGGGCAAGGGAGCGTTCATCGTTGTCTCTCTCCGTCGGCTGGGGCCTTGTGGGCCGTGGCGGGGTGGGCGGGCTCCGGGTGGAAGTCCCCCGAGGCATCATGCACGCAAAGTGTATGCCCGGCCGTTGGATAGGTGTTTGCTTTCCATGCGCTGAAAACGGATGATTGGGAAAGGATCTTGCGCGGAGAGTGCCTCTTTGGAAAGTATTGATAAATATGACCTCGCCATCCTGCGCGAGCTGCAGGACGACGCCCGGCTCACCAACGCCGAGCTGGCCCAGCGCGTCGGCCTGTCGGCAGCGCCCTGCTGGCGCCGCGTGCGCGCTCTGGAGGCGGCGGGTTACATCAAGGGGTACCACGCCGAGCTGGACCGCCGCAAGATCGGCCTGGGCGTGCTGGCCTTCGTGCGGGTGGACACCGACCGCGCCACCAGCGACGCCACCCGCGTGCTGGAAGAAGCCATCCGCTGCCTGCCCGAGGTGGTGGCCTGCCACTACATCAGCGGCAACGGCATGTTCGAGCTGCAGGTGGTGGCGCAGGACCTGGATGCCTTCTCCCGCTTCGCGCTCAACAGCCTGATGACGCTGCCTAACGTGAAGGACCTGCACACCAGCTTCTCGCTGGGCGAGGTGAAGGCGAATTCGGCGCTGCCGCTGGGGCACCTGGGGGGTTAACCGCCCTTAGCCCGCGCCGACCAGCGTGAAGTGCTCGACCACCGGCGGCTGCGCAAAGAAGGGTCCGACGATGGCGCGCCATTCAGCGAAGGCGGGCGATTCGCGGAAGTCCACCGTGTGGTTCTCCAGCGTCTCCCATTCGATCTGCAGCAGGTAGCGCTCGGGCGATTCGATGCCCTTGACGACACGCCAGCCGCGGAAGCCCTTCGCCTTGGCGATGATGGTCTGCAGGCCTTGCACGATGGCGGCGTCGAAGTCGGCCTGGCGGCCGGGCTGGATGCGGATGTCTGCGGTTTCGAGGATCACGGGAACGTCTCCTGAGGGTGGAAGGAAGGGTTGGAGGGTGAGTGCATCGCCGGGCCCGGCGGGCGCCCGACACGCCGGGCGCACCGTGCGCAGCGGCGCCGTCGTTCAGCCGCGTGCGAGCTCGACCAGCGCCAGCGCCATCGCGCCTTGCGGATCGGCATAGGTGTCGAGTTCGTCGAAGTGGTGCAGCCCGGCCAGCGGCAGCCGGCGCGTGGGCAGGCCGGCGGCCTCGCGGGCGGCGGCATAGTCCAGCGACTGCTGGCGCAGCTCGGGCTGCTCGGCCTCGCCCCAGGCGACGACCAGGGGCGGCGAACCGGCCGGCAGATGATGCAGCGGCGAGTTGCGCCGCGCGATGGCCGCGTCCATGCCCAGCTTGTCGTTGAGCCGGCCCAGGCGGATCGGCTCCAGCTCGTACAGCCCGCTGATCGCCAGGCCGCCGATCACGCCGGCTTCGTTCTGCAGGCAGGCCGTCAGGTGTCCGCCGGCCGACCAGCCCGACAGCACGATCGGCCGGCCGGTCTCCCGGCGCAGGAAGGCCAGCGCCTGCCGGCATTCCTCGACGATGCGGTCCATGCTCGCCTCCGGCGCCAGCGTGTAGCCGACGGCCGCAAAGCCCAGCCCGTGTGCGAGCGGGCCCTCGGCCAGGAAGGAGAACTGCTCCCGTCCGCGCATCTGCCAGTAACCGCCGTGCAGGAAGACGACCAGCGGCGAGGCGTCCGCGGGGCCGAACAGGTCGATGCGGCAGCGGGACCCGTCGCCGTAGGGCAGATCCAGCCGCGCGTCGGGCCGAGCGCGCCACGGGGCGCTGCGTTCGGGCCAGCGGCCGGTGATGGCCTTGAAGTCCGCCACTACGGCCGAACTGTCGTAGGCGGCGTCGAGGGTGGGGCGGTCCATGCCGCGCCAGAGCGCCGGGCCGGAAGGGGCCGAAGCCGTCGTATTCATGGGAGCACGCGGTGGTGAACGAAGCGCGCGAGCTTACGGCCAAGCCTGCTGCTTCACAATCGAGCGGGCATGCCCCCCATCGACCCCGAAGAGACCAGCCCCGCCCCGCCACCCCGGCGCGCACCGCGCTTCGCGGCCCTGGAGCCGTTGCGGCTGCCGGTCTTCCGGTTGCTGTGGGGCACCTGGTTCATCGCCAACACCTGCATGTGGATGAACGACGTCGCGGCCGCCTGGCTGATGACCACGCTCACCACCTCGCCCATGTGGGTGGCGCTGGTGCAGACGGCCTCGACGCTGCCCGTCTTTCTGCTCGGGCTGCCCAGCGGGGCGCTGGCCGACATCCTGGACCGTCGCCGCTGGCTGGTGGCCACGCAGTTCTGGCTGGCGGGCTCGGCCACCGTGCTGTGCGTCGCCATCGGGCTCGACAAGATGAATGCGCCGCTGCTGCTGGCGCTGACCTTCGCCAACGGCATCGGCCTGGCGCTGCGCTGGCCGGTGTTCTCGGCCATCGTGCCCGAGCTGGTCACGCGGCCGCTGCTGCCGGCCGCCATGGGCCTCAACGGCATCGCGATGAATGCCTCGCGCATCGTCGGCCCGCTGGTGGCGGGCGTGCTGATCGCCAGCGCGGGCAGCGTGTGGGTGTTCGTGCTCAATGCGGTGCTGAGCATTGCCTCGGGCTTCGTCATCCTGCGCTGGCGGCGCGAGCACAAGGTCGACCCGCTGGGCCGCGAGCGGCTGGTGAGCGCGATGCGCGTGGGCGTTCAGTTCGTGCGGCAGTCTCAGCGCATGCGCGCCGTGCTGTCGCGGGTGGCCGTCTCCTTCTTCCATTCCAGCGCGGTGCTGGCGCTGCTGCCGCTGCTGGCGCGCGGCTTCCACGAGGGGCCGAAGGGTGGCGCCGGCACCTTCACGCTGCTGCTGGCCTCGATGGGCGCGGGCTCGATCATCGCGGTGCTGCTGCTGCCGCGGTTGCGGGAGATGTTCGACCGCGACCACCGCGTGCTCTACGGCTCGATGCTGCTGTCGACGGGCACGGCCGTGCTGGCGCTGTCGCCCGCGCTCTGGCTGGCCGCCTTCGCCGTGTTCTTCTGCGGCGCGGCCTGGATCACGGTGGCCAACTCGCTGTCGGTGTCGGCCCAGCTGGCGCTGCCCGACTGGGTGCGCGCGCGTGGCATGTCCACCTACCAGATGGCCATCATGGGCGCCGGCGCGCTGGGTGCGGCCGTGTGGGGCCAGATCGCGGAACTGAGCACGCTGCGCGCCAGCCTGCTGGTGGCCGCCGTGACCGGCACGCTGGTGATGCTGGCCGTGCTGCGCTGGGTGCCCGACGGCCCGGGCGAGGACGACATGAGCCCCGCCGGCACCGACTGGGCCTTCAACCCGCCGCCCGCCAGTGCGGGCGAGGACGGCCGCGTGGTCATCACGGTCGAATACCTGATCGACCCATCCCGCGCCGCCGCCTTCCACGCCGTGATGCAGGAGACACGCCGTGCCCGCCTCAGTCAGGGCGCCATCGCGTGGGAGCTGCTGCATGACCTGTCGGCGCCCGAGCGCTATGTGGAGCAGGTGGTGGACGAGTCGTGGACGGAGCACCTGCGCCGCTTCCACCGCGCCACCGCGGCCGACCTGGCGCTGCGCGAGCGGCGGCTGGCCTTCCACCGGGGCGAGACGATGCCCGTGGTCAACCGCTACATCGTCCAGCGAGGTTGACGCGGCGCCTCAGCCGCGCGGCAGGTACATCGTCGCCTCGACCTCGATCAGCACCTCGTCGCCGGGCAGGAAGCGGTTGACCTCCACCACGGTGGAGACCGGCGGCTCGCCCGGATAGAACAGCCCGCGCACCCGGTTGAACAAGGCGTAGTCGGGCAGGCGGCGGAAGTACTGCACCAGCTTGACCACGTTGTCCATGGTGCCGCCGTGCTCGGCCGCCAGATCGCGGATGCGGGCCAGCACGAACCAGCTCTGCGCCACGACGGGCGCCTCGAAGACGTCCACCGACATCTGGCCGGTGGCATAGCCCAGGCCACGCAGCTCGGCCTGTGCTGCCTCGGGCAGGTCCTCGTAGCGCGAGACGGCGCGGCGCGTGGCCGGATCGACGGCCACCACGCCGCTCATGAAGACGAAATCGCCCACCCGGCGGGCGGCGGCATAACGGGCCATGGGGGTGCCCATGCTCATGGAAAGACTCCTTTGCGACGGCATGCTGCGTCGGACAGCGGGCCATTGTGGCCAAGCCGCCGCGACGCACGCACGGGCCATGCCGGAGAGTCCGGGAACATGCCATTCCGTTGATTGAGCACAGCCCGTTCGGGCTGAGCCTGTCGAAGCCAGGGCACTGCGGGTCAAGGCCTTCGATCAGCGCAGGGCGAACGGGTCGATCGCCTGCGTTGGGGTGATCCTTGGCCGCGGCGGCGCTCATTCCGCCGCGACCTGGCTCAGCGCCTCGTCAGCGGCTGCTGGCCACGCCCGTGCCGCCGCTCCAGTCGAACACCGCGTGGGCCGTGGTGTAGCGGCCCACCTCGATGTCGCGCGAGACGGTCTGACCATCGCGCGTGGCCGTCACCTGGTAGCGGCCCGGGTCCAGCCGCGCGACCATGTACGGCCCGCCGGCGGTCACGTCGTTGAGCACCACCGCGCCGCTGCCCGCGTCGCGCACCGTCACCTTGACGGGCGCGCCGGTGGGCACGGAACCCTGGCCCTTGGCGTCGAACTCGAAGCTGGCGGGCCAGCGCGGCTCGACGACCTTCATCAGCTTCGCCTCGTCGGGCGTGGTGCCACCGCTCATGTATTCGATGCCGGCCTTCGTCATCTCGATGGGCGGGTTGTAAGTGGTCGAGGCATGGGCCGCCCCGGCGACCACGGCCAGCAGGCTGGCGGCCATGAGGTTGCCGACGGCGACCATCGGGTTGGAGAGGGGGCGGGCGATAGAGCGGTCGAGTGTGGGGGTGTTCATGATGGACGGAGGTGTGACAGGTTCGTTTTCTCGAAAGGACCACCGCACGGTGGCGACGGGTGCGGCAGACCTCGTGTTTGATCAGGAGGCCGCGGAGCAGGCCACGCCAGCAACATCCGCGGAACCGGCTTCGCCGGGCCGCAGGATGTGCCCCCTACAGGGGGGAGGCGGAGCGCGAAGCGCGCAGCCTGGGGGTCTTGCTCAACCAGCCATGTCCGTGCCGGCCGGCCACATGAAGACGGCATGGGCCGGGCCCTTGGCGCCAACGTCGATCTGCCGCTGCAGCGCCTTGCCGTCCAGCGAGGCCGTCACGCGGTAGACGCCCGGGGCCAGCTTGGCGGCCATGAAGGGCCCGTCCGCCCTCACGTTGCGCAGCACCGTGGCGCCGGTGCGGGCGTCCTGCACCGTCACATGCACGTTGGCCGCGAAGTCGGCCTTGGCGCCGTCCTTGACGGCGAACTCGAAGCTCGCGGGCCAACGGGTCGCCGCCTGTTGCATGGCATGGGCCTCGTCGCTGCCCACGCCGCCGCTGATGTACTCGACGCCCGTCGGCGCGGTGCGCACGGGGGGCAGGGTGTCGGCGTGCGCCACGCCCATGAGCGCGCCCATGCCGAGCAGCAGTGCAACGGCAAGGGGGCGGGCCGTACGGCGAGCGATGGAGGAGGTGAGGGTGGTCATGGCAATGTCCTTCCTTGGCTTTCCGTCCGCTGGATTCGCATCCCCGGCGGCGGAGCGGACGCCGTGGCGGCCGGGGAGTGCGCTCGACTTTCCGCCTGCCGCCTTAGGTGCGGCTTAAGGTCACCGCCCCGCCGCCGCACTGGCCTGCCCGGAGGGCGGGGGCGGGTCCGCCTGCGACGTTTGTTCTTCCGCCGATGAGACGGGCACTCCCGTGATGAACACGCCCGCGTACCGGTACAGCTGACCGAACCAGGGATGGGTCATGCGGAAATCCATCGCGAAGCGGTGCTCGTCGAGTGCCTCTTCCACGATGTCCGTGACGCCCGGGCCCAGCCATTGCGGAATCCCGATCCTGGCAGGGCCGAGTTTCAGCACGAAGCGAATCCCTCGGTAGCACAGGCGGCAGTCGTCGAGCCGGGGCGCCATCTCCAGACCGAGGAAGGGGTTCACGTACTCGATCAGCCGACCGGGGCCGGCGCATTCCCAGACGCTGTCGAAGCGGTAGACGCGGCCGTCGTCGAAGCGGATGGTCCGTCGCCAGTGCTGTCGCCCGCCCGCCATGTGCCGGACCACATGCGTTGGCACGGCGACGGCCTGCAGCTCGAGCAGCGCGCCCAGCCAGGCCATCACGCGCAACACGGGCCGCATCGCGGTCGGGAACTCGATGTCCATGTGGCCGACGTCCGCGGCGGTGGTGCGGCTGTGGTGTGTCTGCAGGGCGGGCGGCAGCCGTGCCCAGTCCGTGCCCAACGCGCACTCCATCGGACCGGGCCCTGGAGCGGGTGGCTGGCCGCTCATGACGACGCCCCCGGCAGGTGCTTGAACACCATGAGGACCACGACCATGACCATGGCCATGAAGGCCGGGACGCCGAGCCAGAACCAACAGCGGGCGAGCCGCCAGTAGGTGGCGGGCAGCGGTGCGCGGGCGCTGGCGGCGGCCTCGGCCAGCCGTTGCATGCGGATCTGCAGTCCGACCACCGGCAGCCAGCACATGCCGGCCAGGCCATACAACGCCAGGCTCGTGGCCAGCCACGGCGAATGCCACGACCAGCCCGCCATGGCGGCCATCCACAGTCCACTGAGGGGCTGGAAGATCACGGTCGGCGTGGTGAAGAGCCAGTCTGCCAGCACCACATGCCGGTTGGTGATGGCGATGTGTTGCACGTCGCCGCTGCGGTCTGCCATCCACTTATAGAAGGCACTGCCCAGGCCGGTGCCGAACAGCAGCACCATGCTGAGGATGTGCAGCGACTTGAGGGCCGTGTAGCTCATGACGCGGCTCCTTCGGCGTGTGCCGCGCCGGCGCCGGAGGCCGGCGCAAGGGTGGCCGGCAGTCGGCCCAGGAACTGCGCGAGCGGCTTGGCGTCCGCCACGTTGCCGGCCTCCAGCATGCGCAGGTTGTCGCGACGCAACAGGGGGCTCAGCCCTCCGGCCACGGCCGCGGCGGCATAGGCCCATGCCGTTGGAATGTGCAGCAGCCTGGCCGGCGCACGTCCCTGGGCGGCGCGCAGCCGCTGCAGCCATTCGGCGAACGTCAATGGCTCGGGGCCCACTACATCCAGCGTCTGCCGGGCCTGCGGTGCGCGCAGGCAGGCCAGGACCGTGGCGCACAGGTCTTCGACCAGCACGGGCTGGATGCGCTGCCGGCCCGTGCCCAGCACCGGGATCCAGGGCAGCCGTGCACAACGCATCAGGATCCTTGCGCTGTGACCGTCCGCCCCGTGCACGAGCGAAGGCCGCAGGACAAACCAGTCGAGCGGCAGGCGGCGCAATGCGTCATCGGCCGCGCGCTTGCTGAGGTGGTAGGCCGAGAAGGCACTGCCGTCGGCGCCCAGCGCCGAGATCTGGACGACGCGTTGTACACCTGCGCGCGCGCAGGCATCGAACAGCGCCTGCGGGGCACGCACATGCACAGCCTCGAAGGTCTGGCCCTGCTGCTCGACCAGGATGCCGGCTGCGTTGATCACGGCATCGATGCCGACCAGCAGGGGCTGCCACGCCTCGGGACTGTCGAGGCGGGCCAAGTCGAGGCCATGGCGGCGCGACACGGGGGCGACGGCGTGGCTTTGCGATGCCAACGCGGCGGCGATGTGACGTCCAAGAAAGCCGGAGGCGCCCACGAGCAGGACGCGCTGTGGCGAACCGCGCTGAGGCAGGCCATGGCCGGCAGGGGCAGGAAGGGAGGCATCCATCGGGCAGGACTCCATGTGAATGAGTAGCCCTCAGTCTGGAAGCCGCCCGGCGGCGGCGCCTCCCGTTGGATCGAATCGGTGCAGCTTTGCGCTCCGGATCGATCATTTCGGAGCGGAAATCGCCGTCGTCCGCCCTTGCCGTGCCGATCAGCGTCTTGCGGCGGGGCCGTGCACCTTGCGGTACTGGCCGGGCGTCATGCCCTCGATGTCGCGGAAGGCCTCGTAGAAGTTGGACTGGGCGGCAAAGCCCACGGCCAGCCCGACGGACAGCACCGAGGCGGAGGGCTCGTCGCAGAGCATCGATTTGGCCGCCTCGATCCGCTGTTCGCGCACATAGCGGGCAAAGCTCTTGCCGAGCCGGGTGTTGAGCAGTTCCGAAAGCTGGTGGGTCGTCAGGTCCAGCCGGGCCGCCAGCGCCGGCAGGCTGAGCGCGGGATCGACGAAGAGTCGCTGCGTCTGCATGAGCTGGGACAGACGGGCCAGCGCGGCGTCGCAGTCGACGCGGGCCAGCGTCGTGTGCTGGTAGGCGCCCTGCGCTGCTTCCTGGACTTCGGCCTCCAACTGCGGACGCTGGTGCAGCGTGGTCTGCACCAGCAGGAAGGCCATACCGATGGCGATGGCATACAGCGCCGTGAAGCGCTTGTCCGGGAGGAGGCCGGGCGCCATGCCGGCAAGCGCCACGGCGATGGCAAGCAGGAAGGCCGTGCCCAGCAGTCCGATCTCGATACGGAAGCGTGCGCGCTCCGGGCGCAGGGCCAGGAGGCGGCGCCCCAGCCAGAGGAGGTAGCCGGCACCGATCAGGAAGGCGGTCGGTCGCGCTGCTTCTTCAGGCAGCAGGAACGCAGCCAGCAGGGGAAGGGCATGCCATGCGTCCCGCGGGCGCGGCTGGGCTCGAGCCGGCGTCAGCAGTTCGCGGCTGAACAGAAAGAAGCACGGCGCGACGGCGAAGAGCGCGAGGGTGTACAGGCGTTCGTGAGGCGCAGGCACATCGGCGTAGAGCCAGGTCGCATGCGCGCCCTGGAGGCCGGCCAGCAGCGCCAGCGTCAGCAGGCCCATGGTCTGCGCAAACGGCCGGCGAGTCCCGGAATCGTTGCGCAGTTGCAGGACGGCCAGCGCGACGGCGCAGAAGATCGAATAACCGGCGAGAAGCAGGGCGAGGACGGTCACGGGGGGCTCCGGAGGTGCGCATTCTGCCGCCGCTCGCCGACCGCGCCTCAGCCCACCGTTACCGCGCCGGGCGAAAGCAGGACGAAATGCCCAGCCGCCCGCTCACACGTCGATATTCGCCGCCCGCAGCGCATTCGTCTCGATGAACTCCCGCCGCGGCTCGACCTCGTCGCCCATCAGCATGGTGAACACGCGGTCGGCCTCGATGGCGTCGTCGATCTGTACGCGCAGCAGGCGGCGCACGGCCGGGTCCATGGTCGTCTCCCAGAGCTGCTCAGGGTTCATCTCGCCCAGGCCCTTGTAGCGCTGACGGGCGGTGACGCGCTCGGCTTCAGACAGCAGCCACTGCATGGCGCCGCGGAAGTCGCTCACGCGCTCTTCCTTGGCCTTGTCCCCCTCGCCGCGGCGGGCGGTGGCGCCTTCGCCCAGCAGGCCGCGGAAGGTGTCGGCGGCCTCGGCCAGCGCGGCGTAGTCGGCGCCGTGCACGAACTCCTGCGTGAGCACGCTGCTCTTGATGTTGCCGTGGTGGCGGCGGCTGATGCGCAGCAGCGGCTTGTCGGTGCGCAGGTCGAACTCGCTGGCCACTTCGGCCGGAATGCCGTTGCTGCTGATCTCGCGCAGGCGAGCCTGCAGGGCCACGGCGCTGGCCTCGGCGGCGGCGGGCGTGTCCAGGTCCAGGCGCACGCCGTCGGCGATGGCGCGTAGCGCCTCCGCGTCCATGAAGACGCCCAGGCGGTCGATGACCGATTCGGCCAGCTGGTGCTTGCGCGCCAGCGCGTCCAGCGTCTCGCCGCTGAGCACGGTGGGGTTGGCGCCGCCGGTGTGCACGGCCGCGTCCTTAAGCGCCACGCGCAGCAGGAAGGCCTCCAGCGCCGGGCCGTCCTTGAGGTACTGCTCTTCCTTGCCAACCTTGACCTTGTACAGCGGCGGCTGCGCGATGTAGATGTGGCCGCGCTCCACCAGCTCGGGCATCTGGCGGTAGAAGAAGGTCAGCAGCAGCGTGCGGATGTGGGCGCCGTCCACGTCCGCGTCGGTCATGATGATGATGCGGTGGTAGCGCAGCTTGGCCACGTCGAAGTCGTCGGCGCCGTTGCCGCCGGTGGCGCCGGCATTGCCGATGCCGGTGCCCAGCGCGGTGATCATGGTCACGATCTCGTTGCTGGTCAGCAGCTTCTCGTAGCGCGCCTTCTCCACGTTCAGGATCTTGCCGCGCAGCGGCAGGATGGCCTGGAACTTCCGGTCGCGGCCCTGCTTGGCGCTGCCGCCGGCGGAGTCGCCCTCCACCAGGTAGATCTCGCACAGGGCGGGGTCCTTCTCCTGGCAGTCGGCCAGCTTGCCGGGCAGGCCCATGCCGTCGAGCACGCCCTTGCGGCGCGTCATCTCGCGCGCCTTGCGGGCGGCCTCGCGGGCCTTGGCGGCCTCGACGATCTTGCCGCAGATGATCTTGGCGTCCTGCGGGCGCTCTTCCAGGTACTCGGTCAGGGCGCGGGCCACGATGTCCTCGACCGGCGCGCGCACTTCGCTGGAGACCAGCTTGTCCTTGGTCTGGCTGCTGAACTTGGGCTCGGGCACCTTCACGCTCAGCACACAGCACAGGCCTTCGCGCATGTCGTCGCCGCTGACCTCGACCTTGGCCTTCTTGGCCAGGTCGTTCTGATCGATGTACTTGCCCACCACCCGCGTCATGGCGGCGCGCAGGCCGGTCAGGTGGGTGCCGCCGTCACGCTGCGGAATGTTGTTGGTGAAGCACAGCACCTGCTCGTTGTAGGCGTCGTTCCACTGCATCGCCACCTCGACCGAGATGCTGGTGCCGGGGATGCCGCCGTAGCTGTCGGCCGGCCGCTCGCCGGTGGCGTAGAAGGCGTTGGGGTGCAGCACCTTCTTCGTGCCGTTGATGAATTCCACGAAGCCCTTGACGCCGCCGGCGCCGGAGAAGTCGTCCTCCTTGCCGCTGCGCTCGTCCTTCAGGCGGATGCGCACGCCGTTGTTCAGGAAGGAGAGTTCGCGCAGTCGCTTGCTGAGGATCTCGTAGTGGAAGTCGTGGTTCTCCTTGAAGATGTCGGTGTCCGGCAGGAAGTGCACCTCGGTGCCCCGCTTGTCGGTGTCGCCGATCACCTTCATGGGCGAGACCTCGACGCCGTTCACCTGCTCGACGATGCGGTTCTGCACGAAGCCGCGCGAGAACTCCAGCGCATGCACCTTGCCTTCGCGGCGCACCGTCAGGCGTAGCCACTTGGAGAGCGCGTTCACGCACGAGACGCCCACGCCGTGCAGGCCGCCCGACACCTTGTACGAGTTCTGGTTGAACTTGCCACCCGCGTGCAGTTCGGTCAGCGCGATCTCGGCCGCCGAGCGCTTGGGCTCGTGCTTGTCGTCCATCTTCACGCCGGTCGGGATGCCCCGGCCGTTGTCGGTGACGGAGATCGAGTTGTCGGTGTGGATGGTGACGACGATGTCGTCGCAGTGGCCGGCCAGGGCCTCGTCGATAGAGTTGTCGACCACCTCGAACACCAGGTGGTGCAGGCCGGTGCCGTCGGAGGTGTCGCCGATGTACATGCCCGGCCGCTTGCGCACGGCCTCCAGGCCTTCCAGGATCTGGATCGCGCCTTCGCCATAGCCGGTGTCGGGCGTCACCTCGATCGGGATCGCCTTCTCGATCTCGGCTTCGTACACGGGTTCGGTCTTGGGCGTTTCAGGCGCGTCGTCGGGCTGCTTGTTGTCGCTCATCTTTAACTTAAAGCCGCGAAGCGGCTGTGACTGTCATCTGGCTAGAACCCCCGCTTGGCGGGGGCAGGGGGTGCGCCACATGCACGCGAAGCGAATCTGAGGGCGCGCGGCGACCTCAGATTCGCATCGGCATGACCACGTACTTGAAGTTCGCGTCCTCGGGGATGGTCAGCAGCGCCGAGCTGTTGCCGTCCTGCAGGTCGACGCGGACCATGTCCTGGCCCATGTTGGCCAGCGCGTCGATCAGGTAGGTGACGTTGAAGCCGATCTCGATGCTGTCGCCGCCGTAGTCGATGTCCAGCTCGTCCACGGCCTCTTCCTGCTCGGCATTGTTGGAGGCAATGCGCAGCAGGCCGGGTTCGATGTTCAGCCGCACGCCCTTGAACTTGTCGCTGGTCAGGATGGCGGTGCGCTGCAGGCTGGCCAGCAGCGGCGCGCGGCCCAGCGTCACGCTGTTCTTGTGGTTCTTGGGGATCACGCGGTTGTAGTCGGGGAACTTGCCCTCGACCAGCTTGGTGACGAACTCCATCGTGCCGAAGTTGAACTTGGCCTGGTTGTTGGCGAACTGCAGCTCGATCATGGGCGGCGTGTCGCCGCCGTCGGCGTCGGACAGCAGGCGCTGCAGTTCCAGTACCGTCTTGCGCGGCAGGATCACTTCCTGGCGCGGCACCTCGACGTCCAGCGTGGCGCTGGAGAAGGCCAGGCGGTGGCCATCGGTGGCCACCAGCGACAGCTGCTTGCCCTCGGCCACGAACAGGATGCCGTTGAGGTAGTAGCGGATGTCGTGCACCGCCATCGCGAAGGACACCTGCGACAGCAGCGCCTTCAGGGTGCGCTGCGGCACGCTGAAGGCCGGGCCGAAGCTGGCGGCTTCCTGCACCAGCGGAAAGTCCTCGGCCGGCAGGGTCTGCAGCGTGAAGCGGCTCTTGCCGCCCTTGAGCACCAGCTTGTTCTGGCTCGATTCCAGGCTCACGGTCTGGTCGGCTGGCATGGTGCGCAGGATGTCGATCAGCTTGCGCGCGCCCACGGTGGTGGTGAAGGCGCCGTCGTCCCCGCCGAGCTCGGCGGTGGTGCGGATCTGGATTTCCAGGTCGCTGGTGGTCAGTTGCAATTGGCCGCCGGCCTTGCGGATCAGCACGTTGGCCAGGATGGGCAGCGTGTGGCGACGCTCGACGATGCCTGCCACCGACTGCAGGGCTGCCAGAACCTGGTCTTGGGGTGCCTTCAGAACAATCATGTACGTCCTCTACTCTTCGTCCTCGATCTTCCCGGGCAGGGGCCCGGATGCCGGCGCATTGTCTGCGCCCCTTTTTGGGGTGGGGATGCTCATCCCTTGAGCGTCTGCTCCAGCACGTGCAGCTGCTGGTTCAGCTCGGTGAGCTGCTGGCGCTCGCCGGAAATCTTGCGCACCGCGTGCAGCACGGTGGTGTGGTCGCGGCCGCCGAACAGCTCGCCGATCTCGGGCAGGCTCTTCTGCGTCAGCTCCTTGGCCAGGTACATCGCGATCTGGCGCGGCCGCGCGATGCTGGCCGGGCGCTTCTTGCTGTACATGTCGGCGACCTTGATCTTGTAGTAGTCGGCGACGGTCTTCTGGATGTTCTCCACGCTGATCTGCCGGTTCTGGATCGACAGCAGGTCGCGCAGCGCCTCGCGCGCGAGCTGGATGGAGACTTCCTTCTGGTTGAAGCGCGAATAGGCCAGGATCTTGCGCAGCGCTCCTTCGAGCTCGCGCACGTTCGAGCGCACGTTCTTGGCGACGAAGAAGGCCACCTCTTCGGGCATCTCGGCGCTCTCGGCCGCGGCCTTGTTGATCAGGATGGCGACGCGCATCTCGAGCTCGGGCGGCTCGATGGCGACCGTCAGGCCCGAGTCGAAGCGCGACACCAGACGCTCGTGGATGTCGGTCAGGCCCTTGGGATAGGTGTCGCTCGTCATCACGATGTGCGACTTCTTCGCCAGCAGGGCCTCGAAGGCGTTGAAGAACTCTTCCTGCGTGCGGTCCTTGTTGGCGAAGAACTGCACATCGTCGATCAGCAGCAGGTCGAGCGAGTGGTAGCGTTCCTTGAACTCGTCGAAGGTCTTGCGCTGGTAGGCCTTGACCACGTCCGACACGAACTGCTCGGCGTGCAGGTAGAGGATCTTGGCGTCGGGCTTGTCGGCCAGCAGCTTGTTGCCAACGGCATGCATCAGGTGGGTCTTGCCCAGGCCGACGCCGCCATAGATGAAAAGCGGGTTGTACAGATGGCCCGGCGTGCCGGCCACGTGCATCGCGGCGGCGCGCGCCATGCGGTTGGCCGAACCCTCGACCAGGCTGTCGAAGGTGAGCTGCGGATTGAGGCGGTTCTTGAAGGCCCCGGCGGGCTCGTCGGGCGCGGCACCGCCCATGCCGGACATGCCCATCGGGCCGTCGCCGGGGCGCAGCGGTTCGGGCTCGGAGATGGACGAGGGCACGGCCTGCACCGTGACAGACTGGCGAACCGGGATCTCGCGCGGCGCCAGGGCGAGTTCGACGGCCACCGGCTGGCCCGACAACCGCTCGGCCATGTCGGCGATGCGGGCGGCGTATTGCGCGCGGATCCAGTCCAGCTTGAAGCGATTGGCGACGAAGATCGTCATCCGCGTCAGGTCGTCGGTCACCTGCGCGGTCAGCGGCTTGATCCAGGTATTGAATTGCTGCTCGGACAGCTCTTGCGCGAGCTGGTCGACACAGGCCTGCCAGAGGCTGGCACCGACCCCTTCACTCGACATGGCGGCTGCGCTGACCGAAGGGCCGCTGGGGGTTCATCGGCGCGTGTGTCTGTTGTGGATAGTTGCGAACGGAAAGCACGCGCGATTCTAACTTGTCAAAAACTTATCCACACCCCTTGACGGGCGGCGGCATTGCTGGTTGATAAGCGCATGCATTGCTGCACGTTCGGATGTCTGCGATAATCTCGGGTTCCCTTTTGCACCGGGCGGCCTCGGCGCGCGTGGTGCAAGGGCAGCCGGGGCCCGGCCGCGGACCTGATTGCAGCAAATTCGAAGGCGCGTGCCTTCGCGCTGCAATCCAGGGTCCGACTCCACATCACCAGACGGGCCTGTCGATCAGCACTCTTGCAGGAACCCTCGTCATGAAACGCACTTACCAACCGTCCAAGATCCGCCGCGCCCGTACCCACGGCTTCCTGGTCCGCATGAAGACCCGTGGCGGCCGCGCCGTCATCAACGCCCGCCGCGCCAAGGGCCGCAAGCGCCTGGCCGTCTGAACGGTGACGTGGTGGGCAGGCCCGCCTCTGGCGATGCCGCGGATTCCGCCGGCACGGGCCGGGGTGGGTTTTGGCCGACTGGCGTTGCGGGTCTTTGCCGCCACCGCCGGCTGTTGCCAACTGCTTGTCCACAGCGCGTGAGCCTCGTTCCTCGCGCTTCGGGGCAGCCCCCTTCCGAGCCCTCGCCGGCTGCGCACGCGCAGGTGCCGGCGGCTTTGCTGCGCCTGCGCAACCGAGACCAGTTCCAGGCGAGTATGGCGGGGGCGACCATTGCACGCACGCCGCATTTCGCCTTGCATCGGCGTGCGTTGCCATTGCCGGTCGAGCCCGTCGCCGATGGGGCGGCGCCTGCGGCGGCGCTGTTCCGTCCGACGGGTGTGTGGCTGGGCGCCATGGTGCCCAAGCGCTGGGCCCGCCGCGCCGTCACGCGCAACGCCATCCGCCGCCAGATCTACACCGTCGGGCTCTGTCTCGAAGGCCAGCCACCCGCCGCGTACGTGGTGCGCCTGCGCACGGCCTTCGATCGTCGCCAGTTCGTCAGCGCCACCTCCGAAGCCCTGCGCCGCGCCGTGCGCACGGAGCTGGAGCAGCTGTTCGCCCGCGCGCGCCGCACGGCTGCCTGAAATCCGACCGTCGCCGATGCAGCGTCTTCTGATTGCCATCGTCCGCGCCTACCGTCTGCTGCTCAGCCCATGGCTGGGTGGCGCCTGCCGCTTTTCGCCCACCTGCTCCGTCTACGCCATCGAGGCGCTGCAGACGCACGGCGCAGCGCAGGGCAGCTACCTCACGCTGAGGCGCATGGCCCGCTGCCATCCCTGGTGCGCGGGCGGGCACGACCCCGTGCCGCCTGCGGCCGGGGCCGGGCTGTTCACCTCTCTCGACAAGAAGTCCTCTTCATGAACGACATTCGCCGCACCATCCTCTGGGTGATCTTCGGTTTTTCGCTGGTGATGCTGTGGGACCAGTGGCAGGTCCACAACGGTCGCAGCCCGACCTTCCTGCCCTCGACCAAGCCGGCCGTCACCGCCCAGGCGCCGACGCCGGCTTCCGGCGCATCGGCGCCGGGGGCGTCCGCAGTGGGTGTGCCTGCAGCGGCCGGCGGCACGGCCGCCATGGCACCCACGGCCTCGGCCACTTCCGTGCCGGCCGAGCGCGTGCAGATCGAGACCGACGTGTTCAAGGCGGCCATCGACCCGCAGGGCGGCACATTGGCCAAGCTGGAATTGCTGCAATACATGCAGGAGACCTCGCACGGCGGCCTGATGCCGATGGTGCGCCGGCTTCTGAACATGCCGGCCCTGCCGGTGGTTGAAGAGCCGGTCGTGCTGATGGACGACGGCCCGGCCAACCGCTACCTCGCCCAGACTGGTCTGCTGAACCCGGCCGGTGGTGGCGCGATGTTCCCCAATCACCTCAGCCTGATGGCGACCAAGCCCGGCCCGTACAGGTTGGCCGACGGCCAGGACACGCTGGAGGTGAGCTTCGAATCGCAGCCTGCCGGCGGCCTCAAGTACGTGAAGACCTACGTCTTCAAGCGTGGCGACTACGCCATTCATGTGCGCCACCAGGTGGTGAACGTGGGCGATCAGCCGCGCGATCCGCAGCTCTACCTGCAACTCCTGCGTCACGGCGTCGAGGCGCACGGCAGCATGCTGGGCACCAGCACCTTCACCGGTCCCGCGGCTTACACCGAAGAGAAGAAATTCCACAAGATCGCCTTCGCCGACATCGCGAAGGGAAAGGCCGAAATACCGCCCGCCTCCGAGACCGGTTGGGTGGCGATGGTGCAGCATTACTTTGCGGCGGCCTGGCTGGTCGAGCCCACACACAGCGCCGGCCTCAAGCGCGAGTTCCGCGTGCAGGGCCCCGACGCCCTCGGCCCCAACCTGTATGCAGTGGCCATGGTGGCCAATCTGCCGACGGTCGCTCCTGGCGCCACGCAGACCGTGGACACCGTGCTCTTCGCTGGTCCCGAGGAAGAGAAGAAGCTCGAAGCCCTGGCCCCCGGCCTGGACCTGGTGAAGGACTATGGCATCTTCGCCATCATCTCCAAGCCGCTGTACTGGCTGCTCGACCAGCTTCACAAGCTGCTGGGCAACTGGGGCTGGTCCATCGTGGCGTTGGTGGTGCTGCTCAAGGCTGCCTTCTTCTGGCTCAACGCCAAGGCCTACGGCAGCATGGCGAAGATGAAGGCCATCAACCCGCGCATCATGGAAATGCGGGAGCGCCTCAAGGACAAGCCGCAGGAGATGCAGCAGGAGATGATGCGGATCTACCGCGAGGAGAAGGTCAACCCGCTGGGCGGCTGCTTCCCGATCGTGATCCAGATCCCGGTGTTCATCGCGCTGTACTGGGTGCTGCTGTCCTCGGTCGAGATGCGCCATGCGCCCTGGATCCTGTGGATCCGCGACCTGTCGGCACCCGACCCCTGGTTCATCCTGCCGCTGGTCATGACCGGCACCACGCTGCTGCAGACCTGGCTCAACCCCACGCCGCCGGACCCGATGCAGGCCAAGCTGATGTGGATCATGCCGCTGGCCTTCAGCGTGATGTTCTTCTTCTTCCCGGCCGGCCTGGTGCTGTACTGGATCACGAACAACATCCTGTCGATCGCGCAGCAGTACGTGATCAACCGGCGCTTGGGCGTGACCAAGTAAACGGCGCGTTCCGCGCCCGTCGCCACAGGCCGCCTCCGGGCGGCCTGTTCGTTTGGAGCGCCGTGCGCTTCTGCCGCCATGCCGCCCGGCCCGAGCCAATGCTGAAAGAATCGCCGCCATGCTCGCCCGCCTGAACGACCCCATCGCCGCCGTCGCCACGGCTCCTGGCCGCGGTGCCGTGGGCATCGTGCGCGTGTCCGGCACGGGCCTTGGGCCGCTGGTGCGCGGCCTCTGTGGCCGCGATCTCAAGCCGCGCGAGGCGACCTACCTGCCTTTTCTCGATGCCGATGGCAGCGCGCTGGACCATGGCCTGGCGCTGTTCTTCCCCGGCCCGAATTCCTTCACCGGCGAGGACGTGCTCGAACTCCAGGCGCACGGCGGCCCGGTGCTGCTGCAACTGCTGCTGGCCCGCTGCCTCGCTGCCGGTGAGGAGACCGATGCCGCCACCGGCCGCCCGCGCCTGCCCGGCCTGCGCGTGGCGCAGCCGGGCGAATTCAGCCAGCGCGCCTTCCAGAACGGCAAGATCGACCTGGCCCAGGCCGAGGCCATCGCCGACCTGATCGACGCCAGCACCGAGGCCGCCGCCCGCAGCGCCGGCCGTTCGCTGGGCGGTGCCTTCTCGCGCGAGATCCACACGCTGCGCGACGCCCTGATCCACCTGCGCATGCTGGTGGAGGCGACGCTGGACTTCCCCGAGGAAGACATCGACTTCCTGCAGCAGGCCGATGCCGCCGGCCAACTCCAGCGCCTGCAGGCGCAGCTGGCGGCCGTGCAGCAGCGCGCGCGCCAGGGCGCGCTGCTGCGCGAGGGCATCAAGGTGGTGATCGCCGGCCAGCCCAATGCCGGCAAGAGTTCGCTGCTGAATGCGCTGGCCGGCGCCGAGCTGGCCATCGTGAGCCCGGTGGCGGGCACCACGCGCGACATCGTCTCGCAGACCATCCAGATCCAGGGCGTGCCGCTGCATGTGGTGGACACGGCCGGCCTGCGCGAATCCGGCGACGAGGTGGAGCGCATCGGCATCGCCCGTGCGTGGGGCCAGATCGAGGATGCGGATGCGGTGCTCTTCCTCCATGACCTGACGCGCGCCGGCCAGCCGGACTACCAGGCGGCCGACGCCGAGATCCGCGCGGGCCTGGCCGGCCGCCTGCCGCCGCGCGTGCCGCTGCTGGAGGTCTGGAACAAGTCCGACGCGGTCGAGGCCGCCTCGATGCCGGCGCTGCCTGAAGAGGCCCTGCGCCTGTCGGCCAAGGCTGGCGAGGGGATCGAAGCCCTGCGCCAGAAGCTGCTGGCGCTGGCGGGCTGGCAGGCAGTGCCCGAGGGTGTTTACCTGGCCCGCGCCCGCCATGTGCAGGCGC
Source organism: Pseudacidovorax intermedius (assembly GCF_003350475.1). Lineage (GTDB taxonomy): Bacteria > Pseudomonadota > Gammaproteobacteria > Burkholderiales > Burkholderiaceae_C > Xenophilus > Xenophilus intermedius. The sequence goes on along the minus strand of NZ_QQAV01000001.1, from coordinate 663,535 downwards.
TGCATCGGGTGGCCGGCCATCTCGAGCTGGCATCGGCCCATCTCGAGGCGCCGATGCCCGCGCTGGACCTGCTGGCCGAAGAACTGCGCCTGGCCCAGAACGCGCTCAACGAGATCACCGGAGAGTTCGGCGCGGACGATCTGCTGGGCGTGATCTTCTCGCGCTTCTGCATCGGCAAGTAGCTTCGCATCCTGTCAGGCGCGCCGGTCCGAATAGGCCGCCACCACCGGAGTCGGCGCGGCGTGTGCCTCTCCGCTGGCCATCGAGGACTTCAGCCGCGTTGCAGCCGCTCGGTGGCCGTTGCCAGCGGCCCCGGCAGGCCCGAAAGGACCAGGGTGTCGCCGGACTCCAGCACGGTGTCTTCCTCCGGCTCCATGGTGCGGCCGTGGCTGCGCCGCAGGCCCACCACGCGCACGCCCGCATCGGCCAGGCCCAGACGCGCCAGCGCCTGTCCGACCCAGCGACTGCCGGTCTGCAGCGTGAAGCTGTCCAGCCGCTCCTGCTCCAGGTCTTCCAGCGAGGCGTCGTCGTCCGCGCCGCGGAAGTAGCCGCGCAGCAGGTGGTAGCGGGCATCGCGCGCCTCCTGGGCCAGGCGGATCACCCGGCGCATCGGCACGCCGACCAGCGCCAGTGCATGGCTCGCCAGCATCAATGAGCCCTCCACCGTCTCCGGCACGACGGCCGTGGCGCCGGCGCGCTGCAGCTTCTCCAGCTCGTGGTCATCCTGGGTGCGCACCACCACGGGCACCGTCGGCGCATGGGCGCGCACCGCCGCCAGCACCTTGAGGGCGCCCGGCACGTCGAGGTAGGTGATGGCCACGGCGCTGGCCCGCGACAGGCCGGCCGCCATCAGCGCCTGCGGGCGCGCCGCATCGCCGAAGACCACCGAGTCGCCGGCGGCGGCGGCCTGGCGCACGCGGTCGGGGTCCAGGTCCAGCGCCATGTAGGGAATGCCTTCACGCTCCAGCATGCGGGCCAGGTTCTGGCCGCAGCGGCCGTAGCCGCAGATGATCACGTGCTCCGCCGTGTCGATCATCTTGCGCGCCAGGCTGGTCACCTGCAGCGACTGCTGCATCCAGTCGCTGGCCACCAGCTTGCGCACGATGGCCTCGCTGTACATCACGATGAAGGGCGTGGCCAGCATCGAGAGGATCATCGAGGCCAGCACCGGATCGCCCAGCCAAGTCGGGAGCAGTCCACGTCCGTTGGCCAGCGACAGCAGCACGAAGCCGAACTCGCCCGCCTGCGCCAGGTACAGCCCCGTGCGCAGCGAGACCCCGGCCGTCGCCCCCAGCAGCCGCGCCAGCACGGTCACCAGCAGCAGCTTGAAGCCCAACGGCACGACCAGCAGGACGAGCACCAGCGCCCAGCGCTCGACCACGACGTGCCAGTCCAGCGACATGCCGATGGTGATGAAGAACAGGCCCAGCAGCAGGTCGTGGAAGGCCCGGATGTCGCTTTCCACCTGGTGCTTGTATTCGGTCTCCGACACCAGCATGCCGGCGATGAAGGCGCCCAGCGCCAGCGACAGTCCGGCCATCTCGGTCAGCCAGGCCAGGCCCAGCGTGACCAGCAGCAGGTTGAGCATGAACAGCTCCTCGCTGCGGCGGCGCGCCACCAGCGTCAGCCACCAGCGCATCACACGCGGACCGCCGTAGAGCAGCAGGCCGATCAGGGCGGTGGCCTTGATCAGGGCCAGGCCCAGGCCGCGCAGCAGCGCCTCGGGCGGCGCGCCCAGGGCGGGAATCAGCACCAGCAGCGGGACCACCGCCAGATCCTGGAACAGCAGCACGCCCATCACACGGCGGCCGTGTTCGCTTTCCAGCTCCAGCCGCTCGGCCATCAACTTGACCACGATGGCGGTGCTGCTCATCGCGAGCGCGCCGGACAGGGCGAGGGCCGTCTGCCAGCTCATGCGCCAGGGGTCGGGCAGCAGGCGCGCCAGCGCCAGGGCACCCGCCGTGGCCAGCAGCATCGTCAGCGCCACCTGCAGCAGGCCCAGGCCGAACACATGCTGGCGCATGGCGCGCAGCTTGGGCAGGCTGAACTCGAGCCCGATCACGAACATCAGGAACACCACGCCGAACTCGCCCAGGTGGCGCACGCCGTCCGAATCCTGCGCGAGCGCGAAGGCATGCGGACCGATCAGCACGCCCGCCATCAGGTAGCCCAGCATCGGCGGCAGCTTGAGCGAGCGGCAGCCCACCACGCCCAGCACGGCGGCCAGCAGGTAGAGCAGCGTCAGCTCGAAGGTATTCATCCGCTGGATGCTAGCAAGGGCCATGCACTGCACCGGGGCGGGGGCAAGGCGCGCCGATAAAATCGCCCGATGAGCTTTCCGGCCCCGGACCCCGACGCGTTGCTGGCCCGCGCACGCGCCACTTTCGACATCGAGGCCGCCGCCGTGCTGGGCCTCAAGGCACGCATCGGCCAGAGCTTCGTCGAGGCGGTCCGGCGGATCCTGGCCCTGCAGGGCCGGGTGGTGGTCATGGGCATGGGCAAGAGCGGCCATGTGGGCCGCAAGATCGCCGCGACCCTGGCCTCCACCGGCACGCCTGCCATGTTCGTGCACCCCGCCGAGGCCAGCCATGGCGATCTGGGCATGGTCACGGCCGCGGACGTGGTGCTGGCCATCTCCAACAGCGGCGAAAGCAATGAACTCGACGCGATCCTGCCCGTGCTCAAGCGCCAGGGCGTGCCTCTGATTGCCATGACCGGCGGCGCGACCTCGTCGCTGGCCCGGCATGCCGACCTGGTGCTGGACAGCGGCGTCGAGAAGGAAGCCTGCCCGCTGAACCTGGCGCCGACCGCCAGCACCACCGCGCAGATGGCGCTGGGCGACGCGCTGGCCGTCGCGCTGCTCGATGCGCGCGGCTTCGGTGCCGAAGACTTCGCCCGCTCGCATCCGGGCGGTGCGCTGGGGCGAAAGCTGCTCACCCATGTAGCCGACGTCATGCGCCAGGGCAGTGCGGTGCCGCAGGTCTCGCCCCAGGCCGGCATCACCGAGCTCATGCGCGCCATGAGCGTGCAGGGCTTCGGCGCCGCGGCGGTGATGGATGCCCAGGGCCGTGCCGAAGGCATCTTCACCGACGGCGACCTGCGCCGGCTGATCGAGGCGGGCGCCGACCTGCGCGGCATCCGTGCCACCGAAGTCATGCACCGCGGCCCGCGCACCATCCGCCAGGACGCCCTGGCTGTCGAGGCGGCCGAACTCATGGAGCAGCATGGCATCACCCGCCTGTTCGTCGTCGATGCCGAAGGCCGACTGGCCGGCGCGCTCAACACCACCGACCTGATGCGGGCGAAGGTCATCTGATGGCGCCGCAACCGCAGGGCGCCCGACCCGTACTCACTTTCGACCCCGAACTGCTGCTGGCCGCGCAGGATGTGCGCGTCGCCTTCTTCGATGTCGACGGCGTGCTGACCGATGGCGGCATCTACTTCACCGACGCGGGCGAGACGCTCAAGCGCTTCAGCGTGCTCGACGGCTACGGGCTGCAGATGCTGCGCAAGGCCGGCATCGAGCCCGTGGTGGTCACCGGCCGCGACTCGGCGCCGCTGCGTGCCCGGCTGCAGGCACTCGGCGTGCGGCATGCGCGCTACGGGGTGATGGACAAGATCGCCGCCTCCACCGAGATCCTGGCGGCCCTGGGCCTCGACTGGGCACAGGCGGCGGCCATTGGCGACGACTGGCCCGACCTGCCCGTGCTGCGCCGGGTGGCCTTCGCGGCCGCACCGGCCAATGCGCATCCGGAGGTGGCGGCCATCGTGCGCCATGTCACCCGCCTGCGGGGCGGCGAGGGCGCGGCCCGCGAGTTCTGCGACCTGCTGCTGTGCGCATGCGGGCGATATGCCGGCCTGCTGGACGCCGCCATCGGGGTGCCCGACGCATGAAGCGCGTCGTCTCCGTCTTCGGGCTGGCTTTCGACCGGCTGAGCCTCTACCTGCCGATCATCCTGACAGGCCTGCTGGCGCTCGGCACCTACTGGCTGGTGCGCAACGCGCCGGAACTGATCAAGCCGCACGCTGCGGCCCCGGTCTCGCACGACCCGGACTTCTTCATGCGCAACTTCACCGTGCGCAGCTTCCTGCCCGACGGCTCGCTGCACAGCGAGATCAGCGGCCGGGAAGGTCGTCACTACCCCGACACCGACACGATGGAGGTCGACGACGTGCGTGTGCGTTCGGTGTCGCCCCAGGGGCTGGTCACGCGGGCCACGGCCAACCGCGGTCTTTCCAATGGCGATGCCAGCGAGATCCAGCTCTTCGGCAATGCCGTGGTGATCCGCGACGAAGGCAAGCTTCCCGATGGCAAGCCGGCGCCCCGGCTGGAATTCCGGGGCGACTTCCTGCATGTGTTCACCAACGAGGACCGGGTGCGCTCCCATCTGCCGGTCACGCTGATCCGGGGCAGCGACACGTTCAAGGCCGATGCGATGGACTACGACCACATGAGCGGCATCGCCAATCTGCGGGGGCGCGTCCGCGGCCAGATCATGCCGCCGGCACCGGCGGGCAGGCGCTAGCCGTATCTGCAGGAACCGCCCATGTCCGCCCCTGCCCTTGCCCCCCTGGTCTTCATCACTGGCGCGTCCAGCGGTATCGGGCAGGCGCTGGCGGCCCGCTATGCCCAGGCGGGCTGGCGGCTGGCGCTCGTGGCGCGGCGCACGGCGCAGATGCAGGAGTGGGCGGCGTCTCGGGGTCTGGGGCCGGATCGTTGCGGCATCTACGGCGCCGATGTGGCTTCGGTCGACAGCATCGTCGCGGCGGGTGAGGCCTGCCTGGCTGCGCAGGGTCTGCCCGAGGTGGTCATTGCCAATGCGGGCATCAGCGTCGGCATGGACACGGCCGAGCGTGCCGATCTGGACGTGATGGCCGAGACCTTCGCGCTCAACAACGTGGGCCTGGCCGCCACCTTCCATCCCTTCATCGCCGCGATGGTGCGCCGGGGGAGCGGGCGGCTGGTGGGCATCGGCAGCGTGGCCGCGATTCGGGGGCTGCCGGGGCACGGCGCCTACTGCGCCAGCAAGGCGGCGGTCGTGGCGTATTGCGAAAGCGTGCGCACCGAGTTGCGTGGCAGCGGCGTCCGTGTGGTGACGGTCTGTCCGGGCTATGTGGACACGCCGCTCACCCGGGGCAATCGCTATGGCATGCCCTTCCTCATCTCCGCGGAGGTCTTTGCCGACCGGGCCTTCCGCACCATCGAGGCCGGGATCAGCTACCGCGTCATTCCCTGGCAGATGGGGGTCGTCGCCAAACTGATGAGGGTGCTGCCCAACGCCATCTATGACAGGGCGGTGCAAGGCCGCGGCCGAAAGCGCCGCCGGGACGAAGCCGACACGCCTCGCTGAGCGCCGCGGCGTCGCAGCCTGTCTGCTGGATGGACTGGCGTGCTGAGGCTGCGGCAGGAACGCCAAGCAGGCGTGCATGAAAAAGGCTCCCGAGGGAGCCTTTCGTTGAGTCGTTCCGCAAAGCGGAACGACAACGTGTGCGATCAGTAGTTGTTGCCGCCGCCACCGCCGCCGCGACCACCGCCGCCACCGCCACCGCCGCGCGGGCCGGTGCCGTAGGGGCTGCGGAAGCTGCCGTCGTTGCCGCCGCCACCGCCGCCGCCGCGGCCGCCGTAGCCGCCGCCACCGCTGCGGCCACCACCGCCGCCGCCGTAACCACCGCCACCACCACCGTAGCCACCGCCACCGCCGTAACCACCGCCACCACCACCGTAGCCGCCGCCACCGCTACGGGGCGGACGCGGCTCCATGGGGCGCGCCTCGTTGACCACGACACTGCGGCCGCCCAGCGGCTGGCCGTTCATGCCCTGAATGGCAGCCTGCGCCTCGGCGTCGCTGCCCATTTCCACGAAACCAAAGCCTTTGGAACGGCCGGTTTCGCGCTCCATCATGACCTTGGCGCTGGTCACTGCGCCGAACTGGCCGAAAGCCTGTTCGAGATCACCGTCGCGCACCGAATAGGGCAGGTTGCCGACGTAGAGTTTGTTGCCCATGAATGGGACTCCTGTAAAACACAAAGAAAAGCAGCGATGGAGTCCCGGGCGCAAGACCCGCAGCATGTTGGCCTGCGGGGCTGACGAAACTGACCGATCACCCAATGGCCTGCGGCTTTCCGGGCCGAAGGTCCACCCATTATGGGTGATTTATTTGGGAGGGGGGCAGGAATTTCCCTTGAATTGCAACAACCTCCGTGAGTCTACGAAGCTTGCGCACACTGACATCGATGGCCCGGTGAAAACACAGGTTTCCTAAGTAATCGGAAGAGATCATCGAGTTAATCGGGCGTGGTTGCGCCTCCTTTTTCTGACGCCAACCGCGGCGGGCGTCCTGCACCCGCACCAATAACGTCATGCTGCAGCGCGGCAAGGGCCGCTAGAATCCGCCCCGTCTTTGGGGAGTAGCCGCCTTCCGAGTGCGAGAAGGGCATGCGTCAACAGACTTGTACCGCGCCCCACGCGGAACATGGCGCATGCAGTGAAGACCTGGCGAGACCATTGACCACGCAGCTTCGGGAACAAGGCCGAAGGCGCTGCGTGGTCGATTGCGTCCTTCGGCCGAGGAACCCCACATCTCTATGGAAGCCTTTCTGGTAGCCACCGGCATCGTCGCGCTGGCTGAAATGGGTGACAAGACCCAACTCCTTTCCCTCGTCCTTGCGGCGCGTTTCCGCAAGCCCTGGCCCATCGTGCTGGGCATCTTTGCGGCCACGGTCGTCAACCATGCACTGGCGGGTGCCGTCGGCGCCTGGGTGACCAGCTTTCTCGGGCCCACGGTCCTGCGCTGGATACTGGGCCTGTCCTTCATCGCGATGGCCGTCTGGATGCTGATTCCCGACAAGCTCGACGAGGACGAGGCGCCGCGCAGCGCCTCCAAGTTCGGCGTCTTCGGCACCACGCTGGTGGCCTTCTTCCTGGCGGAGATGGGCGACAAGACGCAGATCGCCACCGTCATGCTCGCGGCCCGCTTCACGCACGACTACCTGTGGGTGGTGATCGGCACCACGCTGGGCATGATGCTGGCCAATGCGCCGGTGGTGTGGCTGGGCGAGCGCATCGTGCGCAAGGTGCCGATCAAGCTCGTGCACAGCATCTCGGCCGTCATCTTTCTGGTGCTGGGCGTGGCCGCGCTCATCGGCTGGGGCGCCTGAGGCATGTCCCTCGCCGGGCGGCGACGGCGCCGCCCGGCCTATACTTTCCACAGCGCCGATTTGCTCCAGCTTGCGGGCGCTTGATAAATGCAGCTAAAGACGGATGCCCGCAACCCGGCTCGTTTTTGGCGAGGCCGGGTTTTCTTTTTGCTCCCATGTCCTTCGACGTCACACCCCAGTCCATGTCCTTCGCGACGCCGCTGCCGCTGCGCAGCGGCAGCGCCATCGGCGACTACGCGTTGGCCTACGAGACCTACGGCACGCTCAATGCCGACCGCAGCAATGCCGTGCTGGTCTGCCATGCGCTCAATGCCTCGCACCACGTGGCCGGCCAGTACGCCGGCCAGCCGAAGTCGCAGGGTTGGTGGGACAACATGATCGGCCCCGGCAAGTCGGTGGACACCGACCGCTTCTTCGTCATCGGCATCAACAACCTGGGCTCCTGCTTCGGCTCGACCGGGCCGATGCACACCAATCCGGCGACGGGGCGGCCGTGGGGCGCGGACTTTCCGGTGGTGACGGTGGAGGACTGGGTGGATGCCCAGGCCCGCCTGCTCGATGCGCTGGGCATCGACACCCTCGCCGCCGTGATGGGCGGCAGCCTGGGCGGCATGCAGGCGCTGTCGTGGACGCTGCAGTACCCCGAGCGTGTGCGCCACGCCGCGGTGATCGCCAGCGCGCCCAACCTCAACGCCGAGAACATCGCCTTCAACGAGGTGGCGCGCCGTGCCATCGTGACCGACCCCGACTTCCACGGCGGCCACTTCTACGACTACGGCGTGGTGCCCAAGCGAGGGCTGACCATCGCCCGGATGATCGGCCACATCACCTACCTCAGCGACGACGTGATGAACGCCAAGTTCGGCCGCCAACTGCGCGAGGGCATGCAGGTGCGCTACACCACGCACGACGTGGAGTTCCAGATCGAGAGCTACCTGCGCCACCAGGGCGACAAGTTCAGCGAGTACTTCGACGCCAACACCTACCTGCTGATCACGCGTGCGCTCGACTACTTCGACCCGGCCGCGGCCTACGGCGGCAGCCTGCGCGCGGCGTTCGAGCGGGCCATGGCCAAGTTCCTGCTCGTGAGCTTCACCACCGACTGGCGCTTCTCGCCGGCGCGCAGCCGCGAGATCGTCAAGGCACTGCTCGACAACCGCCGCAGCGTCAGCTACGCCGAGATCGACGCGCCGCACGGCCACGACGCCTTCCTGCTGGACGACACCCGCTACCTGGGGGTCGTGCGCGCCTGGTTCGACGGCATCGCGAAGGAGCTGCAATGACCACCCGCCCTGCCGCTCCCAAGGGGTTGCGCACCGCAGGCGACGCCGAAGGCACGCCCTTGCGCACGACCCACGACATCAACGACCGCATCGTCCGCCTCGTGCCCGAGGGCGCGCGCGTGCTCGACCTGGGCTGCGGCGACGGCGCGCTGCTCGAGCGCCTGCAGCGCGAGCGCGGCTGCACCGGCTACGGAGTGGAGATCGCCGACGGCAACGTGCTGCAAGGCGTGCGCCGCGGCGTCGACGTGATCCAGCTGAACCTCGACGAGGGCCTGTCGATGTTCGAGGACGCCAGCTTCGACGTGGTGCTGCAGATCGACACGCTGCAGCACCTGCGCAATGCCGAGATCATGCTGCGCGAGACGGCGCGCGTGGGTCGCATCGGCATCGTCGCCTTTCCCAACTTCGCGCACTGGCCCAACCGCCTGAGCATCCTGCAGGGCCGCATGCCGGTGACGCGGCGGCTGCCCTACCAGTGGTACGACACGCCCAACATCCGCGTGGGCACCTTCCGCGACTTCGACGCCCTGGCGCGCAAGAACCGCCTGCGCGTGCTGGATGCGTTCGGCGTGCAGCACGGCCGCGAGGTGCGCTGGTTGCCCAACCTGCGCGCCGCGACGGCCGTCTTCAAGTTCGAGCGGGACTGAGTGCGACCCCGGCGCGCGGCAGCGCGGTGCCGCACCGCCGGCAGTAGTGCGCGTCGTCCGCATGGCCGCCCGTGCCGCAGGCGGTGCAATGCGCATCGGCGGCGGTGCGGTCGCGCAGCGTCTGCAGCCGCCGCTGCGCGCCCATCTCGGCCGTGACGATGCCGGTGGGCACCGCCAGCACACCCCAGCCGGTCAGCATCATGGCCGACGCGATGAGCCGGCCCATGTCGGTGCGGGGCACCAGATCGCCGAAGCCCACCGTCGTCATCGTCGAGACCGCCCAGTACATGGCGGTGGGAATGCTGGTGAAGCCGTGCGGCGGCCCTTCCACCACGTACATGAGCGTGCCCGATACCAGCACCAGCAGCATCACGAATCCCAGGAAGACCGTGATCTTGCGCGCGCTGGCCGCCAGCGCGAGGGCGAGCGTGCGGTATTCGTGCGCATAGCGCGACAGCTTGAAGATGCGGAACACCCGCAGCAGCCGCAGCACGCGCACGTCGATCAGCGCGCCCAGCGACGGCTCCAGGGCCACCAGGTAGGTTGGCAGCAGGGCCAGCAGGTCGATCACGCCATAGAAGCTGAGGGCATAGCGCAGCGGGCGCTGTACGCACACCAGGCGGGCCAGGTACTCCAGGGTGAAGAGCGCGGTGAACACCCATTCGAGCCCGTGCAGCACCACGCCATGGCGGGCCCGCATCCCGGCCATGCTCTCGAGCATGACCACGCCGACGCTCGTCAGGATGGCCGCGATCAGCAGCAGGTCGAAGCTGCGGCCGGCCCGCGTCTCCGATTCGAAGATGACCGTGAAGAGCGTGCGACGCCAGCCGGCGGCGGGTTTGCCGAAGCGGGCGTCGGCCGCCCGGTCATCGAACATGCCTGGGATGTCGTCGTGATGGGCGAGGTCGTTGTGCGGGGTCATGCAGGAAGGAAGTGCGGTAGGGCCGGACGCGGCGAATTCTGACGGCAAGGCGGCGAGGCCGGCGACATCGGCCCTGCCGCGGGTTGTTACCGATCTTTCGCAAAGAAGTGTCAACATTCAGAATCGCTTGCCTACCATTGGCGCTTTCGCAAGGAGATCACCCTTTGGCTTCGCAATCCCCCTTCTTCGGCAAACGTGACCGTGACCCCAACGACAGCCTGACCTCGCGTCCCGCCCCGCTGATGGGCGCCGGCACGCTGTCGGGCCATCCTGTGGGTGGGCCGGCGCTGGCCTCGGCACCTGCCGCAACGCCAGCCGCCGCACAGGCTCCGGTGCAGGAAACGGGCAGCAAGCTGACCGTCGGTCCCAACATCAAGCTCAAGGGCGTCGAGATCACCGACTGCGACACGCTGGTGGTCGAGGGCACGGTCGAGGCGACCATGGATTCGCGCGTCATCCAGATCGCCGAGCAGGGCGCCTTCAAGGGCTCGGCCGAGATCGACATCGCCGAGATCCGCGGCGTATTCGACGGCAACCTGACCGTGCGCCAGAAGCTGGTGATCCATGCCACCGGCAAGGTGTCGGGCAAGATCCGCTACGGCAAGATCGTGATCGAGGAGGGCGGCCAGCTCTCCGGCGAGATCAGCGTGGGCACGAGCGCCGCGAGCGACGCCAAGCCCGCCCTGGCGGCCTGAGCATCGCCATCGCCATCGCCGGCGTTGCGCGACGCGCCGTTCAAGGCGCGTCGGCCAGCCGCTTCAGAAGAGCCTCCGCCGCGGCGGGGGCTTTTTCTTTGTGGCCGTTGATGAAGAAGACGTAGGTGGGCCGCTCGGCCACCCAGCCCCGCGCCTGGGTCGCCAGTGCATCGAGCGCGCGGGGTGCATAGCCGTTGGCGAAGCGCGGCTGCGCATCCATCAGCCGCGCATAGACGATGGGGCCCTGCGGCGCGTCGAAGGACGGGAATTTCGGGCTGTCGGTGAAGACGGTCGCCGCGCCGTGCCGCGCGGCCAGGGCCAGGTAGGCCGGATCGATGAAGCTGGAATGGCGCACCTCCATCACATGCTGCAGCAGCAGGCCATCGACCTGAGGCGGCAGCAGTTCCAGGAAGGCGCCGAAGTCCACGGCGTCGAACGCATGCGTGGGCATGAACTGCCAGACGATGGGCCCCAGCCGGTCGCCCAGCTCGGCCAAGCCGCTGCCGATGAAGCGCTGCACTGCATCGCCGGCCTTGGCCAGCTCGCGCCGGTGCGTCGTCACGCGGTGCGCCTTGAGCGAGAAGACGAAGCCCTCGGGCGTGGCCTCGCGCCACTTGCGGAAGGTGTCGGGCTTGAAGGTGCTGTAGAAGGTGCCATTGACCTCGATGGCTGTGAGTCGCCGGCTGGCGTGGGCCAGTTCCTGCGCATGCGGCAGGCCGGGCGGGTAGAAGCTGCCGCGCCAGGGCTCGAAGGTCCAGCCGCCGATGCCCACGCGCACGGGCGTCTGCGGCGAGGCGGGCAGGTCGGCGGCGGCAGGGGCGGCTTTCTTGGGCATGGGCGTGCAGGGGTGATGCGGCTGGCGCACTCTACGCCGGGGCCCATCCCGGCGCAAAATGGATCGATTGCCCTGGCCACGCGCCCCACGGAGAAACGCCGATGAACGCCCCTCTGCACAAAGAATTCCCCGCCGGCCTGCTCGACACCGAGCGCGCCCTGGCCGACGTCACCGCCCGCTGGGACGGCGACATCGTCCGCCAGCTCACCGACTACATCGCCATTCCGGCCAAGTCGCCGGGCTTCGATCCGGACTGGTCGGCCAACGGCTACCTGGAGACGGTGCTGCGCAATGCCGCCACCTGGGTCGAGGCGCAGAAGGTCGAGGGCCTCACGCTGGAGATCGTGCGCCTGGAAGGCCGCACTCCGGTGCTGTTCTTCGAGCTGCCCGCCAGCGGCACGGCGATGAACGAAACCGTGCTGATGTACGGCCACCTGGACAAGCAGCCCGAGTTCACCGGCTGGCGCCGTGACCTCGGCCCCTGGACGCCCAAGTACGAAGACGGCCTGCTCTACGGCCGCGGCGGCGCGGACGACGGCTATGCCATCTACGCCAGCGTCGCGGCCATTCAGGCGCTGAAGGCGCAGGGCGTGGCCCATCCGCGCATCGTCGGCCTGATCGAGACCTGCGAGGAATCCGGCTCCTACGACCTGCTGCCCTACGTGGACGCGCTGCGCAGCCGCCTGGGCGAGGTGGCGCTGGTGGTCTGCCTGGACTCGGGTGCCGGCAACTACGACCAGCTCTGGCTCACCACCTCGCTGCGCGGCTTGGCCGGCGGCACGCTCAAGGTCGAGATCCTCACCGAGGGCATCCATTCGGGCGACGCCTCGGGCCTCGTGCCGTCGAGCTTTCGCATCATGCGGCAGGTGCTGGACCGGCTGGAGGACAGCAAGACCGGCCGCCTGCTGCCCGCCAGCTTCCATTGCGAGGTGCCCGCCGAACGCCTGGCGCAGGCCAGGGCCACCGCCGCCATCCTGGGCGACGAGGTCTACAAGCGCTTCCCCTGGGCGCACTACGACTGCGGCGGCGCGACCGCCTTCGCGCTGCCGACCACCACCGATCCGGTGGAGGCGCTGCTCAACCGCACCTGGCGGCCGACGCTGTCGGTGACGGGCGCCGAGGGCTTCCCGGCCTTGAAGGACGCCGGCAACGTGCTGCGGCCCTACACGGCCTTCAAGCTCTCGCTGCGCCTGCCGCCGCTGGTGGAGGCGGCGCAGGTGGTGCAGGAGCTGAAGGCGCTGCTGGAGGACAACGCGCCCTACCAGGCCAAGGTGACCTTCGAGTCCGGTGGCGGCGCCACCGGCTGGAACGCGCCGGCCATGGTGCCGTGGTTCCAGCAGGCGCTGGACGCTGCCAGCCAGGCCCATTTCGGCGCGCCCTGCGGCTACATCGGCCAGGGCGGCACGATCCCGCTGATGAACATGCTGAGCGCCGGCTTTCCGAAAGCGCAGATGATGGTCTGCGGCGTGCTGGGCCCGAAGAGCAATGCCCACGGGCCCAACGAGTTCCTGCACGTGCCCTATGCCAAGCGGCTGACGGCCGCCGTCGCGCAGGTGATGGCCGCGATGCCGGCCAAGCACGCGGCCGAACAGGCGGCCTGAAGCGGGTCGTCGCGGCCCGGCCTTCAGCCCATGGCGCGCGTGGGCTGGCCGGCTGATCGGGCCGGCGGGACCGTCGCTCAGCGCCGGCCGAGCAGCGGGCCCAGCGCCCCCAGCAGATCGCCCAGCCCGCCCGCGCCGGCCGACAGCGACGGCTCCTGGTCCGGCAGACGGCCCTGCGGCGTCAAGCGATCGATCAGCACGGGCAGCAGAGTCGCCAGCAGCGGCAGCAGCGTCTGCACGTTCAGGCCCAGCTTCTGCGCCACGGCGCCGATCACGTCCTGGCCCAGCGCGCCGTGCACCTGGTCGGGCGACACGGGCAGGTTCTGGCCGGTGCCGATCCATGAGCCCACGGCGTCCCCCAGGCCGGCCTGCTGCAGCTTCTGCACCAGGCCGCCGACGCCGCCGCTCTCCTGCAGCAGGCTGCCGAAGATGGCGACCGGATCGCTGCCCGGCGAGTGCGGGGCCGGTGCCCCGCTGTTGAGCACCTGGCCGAGGACGGAATCGAGCAAGCCCATGGCTTCTTCCCTGCGAAATGAAAACGAGGCCGCCATTGTTCAGGGCGGCCTCGTCTTCTTCCGCGAAACGGCGCCGCTTTTTCAGCGAAGCCGTGCGTAATTCACCTTTTGGACACTGGATTTGACGCAATCACGGCGCGCGCGCTGGCCGCTTTTCCAGCAGCGGCTGCGTCACGCCCTGGACGCCCACCAGTCCCAGCACCGTGGCCAGCGAGTTCTGCGCGCCCTTCCAGCCGTCGGTCAGGTCGATCCATTCGCTCAGGGCATGGAAGCCGCCCGTCTTGCCGCCGCCGCCCACGATGATGGCCGGAATGCCCAGCGCCATCGGCACGTTCGCGTCGGTGCTGGCGCCCGTCAGCAGGGTTTTGTGGCCGAAGGAGGCATTGGCGCGTGTGGCCGCCTCCACGATCACCGAATCCGACGGCGTGCGGCCGCCCGGCCGGTCGCCGATCAGCTTGGTCTGCACGGTGAGCGTTTCGACGTTCCAGCGCTTGTTCTCCTCGGCCACGGCTTCGTCGATGGCGGCGAGGATCTTCTTCTCGGTGGACAGCAGCGAGTCCATCTGGTCCGAGCGGATGTCCACGGCCATGCGCGCATCCGGCGCGATGGTGTTGACCGAGGTGCCGCCACCGACGGTGCCCACGGTGAAGGTGGTCTTGGGGAATGTGGGCGTGCGCACCTCGGCGATCTTGGCGATGGCGCGGCCCATGCCGTGGATGGCGCTGGGCACCTGGCCGAAGGCGGCGTAGCTGTGGCCGCCCGGGCCCTTGAAGTTGACCTCGTAGCGGTGGCTGGCGGTGCCCAGGATCAGCACGGTGCCGTCCGGCGCCGGCTCCAGGCCGACCATGCCGTCAATGTCGCGGTGCTCGGCAAACAGGTGCTTCATGCCGCGCAGGTTGCCCAGTTCCTCCTCGCCCACGTTGCCCACGAAGAGCAGGTCGCCGACGGTCTGGATCTTCTGCTCGTTGAGCACCTTGAGCCAGGACAGCAGCACCGCCAGGCCCCGCGTGTCGTCGGAGATGCCCGGCGCGTACAGGCGGCCGTCGCGTTCCTTGACCTTGACGTCGGTGCCGGCCGGGAAGACGGTGTCTAGGTGCGCCGAGATCAGCAGCGTGGGCCCCTGGCCCGTGCCCTTGCGCCGGCCGACGACATTGCCTTCGCTGTCGATGCGGGCGTCCGCCAGGCCCAGGGCCTTCATGCGCGCGAGGAAGGCCTCGGCGCGCGGGCGCTCCTTGAAGGGCGGCGCTTCGATCTCGGTGAGCATCTTGAGGTCGTCGATGGAACGCGTGTGGTCCGCCTTGACCGCTTCCATCAGCGCCTGGATCTGCGGGGCCGACAGCAGTTGCGTGTAGGCCTGGTCCACCGCCGGCCGCACCTGCGCGGGCGTTGGCGCGATGGCGGTGAAGGACTGGGCCCGGGCCGCCGAGGCGCCGGCAAAGGAAAGGGACAGGGCGAGCAGCGAGGCGAGCGGGCGCAGGCGTGGCATGGAGGGCCGGATCGAAGAGGGGCGCGTCATGGGCGTCGGTTGGAGGGCAATCGGGGCGGGGGGATGCGGCACCTGTCATCAGGCTGACCGAGTGCCGCGGGTCGGCGGAAATTCTGGCGGCTGCATCCGCGCCCCGCTCTGATTTAATCCGCCGCACCGTCAGTTTTTCTTACATGCCCCGGCACCTTCCCAGTACCCGCGCCCTGCTCGTGTTCGACGCCGTTGCCCGCTGTCACGGCGTGGGCAAGGCCGCCGAGGAACTGTGCCTGACGCACAGCGCCGTGAGCCAGCAACTGCGGCTGCTGGAGTTGCAACTGGGCGTGCGCCTGGTGCAGCGCGGCGCCCGGGGCACGCTGCTCACCGAAGCGGGCCGGCGCTATCACGCGCAGGTGGCCGGCGACCTGCTGCGGCTGGAGAACCACACTCTCGAGGCCATGGCCCAGCGCCCCGACGGCGAGCGGCTGCTGGTGGGCGCCGTGCCCATGCTGGCCGAGCGCTGGCTGCTGCCGCGGCTGCCCGGCTTTCTGGCGCAGCAGCCGGCCTGCAGCGTGCATCTGCAGGTCTTTCCCACGCAGGTCTACATGGACGAGCCCCATTACGACGTCGGTCTGCAGTACGACGACGCCAGCTGGCCCGGCGCTCAGGTGCGCCCACTGCGCGGCGAGCGCGTGGTCGCCGTGTGCGCACCGCAGTCGCGCTGGCGCTCCGCAGCGGCGCGGGGTGACTTTCGCGAGCTGCCACTGCTGCAGCTCAGCTCGCGCCTGGGCGCCTGGCAGGCATGGTTCGCGCAGGCCGGCATCGCCCGGCCTCCGGCGAACGCGATGGTGGGCCACCGCTTCGACCTGTTCTCCATGGTGCTGGAGGCGGTGCGCGCCGACCTGGGCATCGGCCTGCTCCCGCGCTACGGTGTGGCGCGCGAACTGACCAGCGGCGAGCTGTGTCTGGCCCATCCCTTCGAGGGAGACGGGCCGCGCGGCTACAGCCTGTTCGTGGCGCCGCACCGGGTGGACGACCCGGCGGTGCAGGCCTTCGGCGCGTGGCTGGATGAACAGGTGGCCGAGGAGTCCGAGGGGGCGACGTCGCCCACCTGATCAGGTGGGCTCAGTCCGCCACGGCCAGCAGGTGCACCAGCGCCGCCAGCGGTGCCGTCTCGGCGCGCAGGATGCGCGGGCCCAGGGTGGTCAGCAAGAAGCCGCTGGCGCGGGCCCGCGCTTCCTCCTGCGGGTTGAGGCCGCCCTCTGGGCCGCTGAGGAAGAGCGCGCCGCCATCCGCGGGCGCCGAGCGGCCCAGCGGCTGCGCGTCTTCGCCGAAGCCGAGCACATGGCGGGCGGTGGGCGCGTCCGCGTCCAGCCCGTCCAGCCAGGCACCCAGGTCGCGCACCGGGTGCACCGCAGGCACCCGGTTGCGTCCACACTGCTCGCAGGCCGCCACGGCCACGGCCTGCCAGTGGTCCTGCTTCTTCTGCGCGCGCTCGCCGGCCAGGCGCAGCACGCCGTGGGCCGTCTGCAGCGGCTGGATGCTGGCCACGCCGAGTTCGGTCGCCTTCTCGATCAGCCAGTCCATGCGGTCATTGGCCGGCATGCCCACGGCCAGGTGCACGCCCAGCGGGGCCTCGCGCTCGATGGCGTGGTGCGCGCCCACGCGGACGTCGACGTCGCTGCGGCCCATGCGCTCGACCGTGGCCTCGAACTCGCCGCCGCGGCCGTCGAACAGGGTGATGCCGTCGCCCGGCTGCAGGCGCAACACCTGTACATGGCGCGCCGCGCCGGGCGGCAGGCCCAGCGTCTGCCCGCTCGCCAGGGGTGTGGCGCAATGGATGCGCGGCATCAGTGCGCGCCCTCCGCGGCGTCGATCACGCCGCCGCCCAGGCAGACCTCGCCGTCGTACAGCACCGCCGACTGGCCGGGCGTGACCGCCCATTGCGGCTGCGGAAACACCAGCTGGAAGCCGGCTTCGGGCAGGGCTTGCAGCAGCGCGGGCGAATCGGCCTGGCGGTAGCGGGTCTTGCTGCCGTAGGTGCCTGCGGCGGGGGGGCCGCCGGCCACCCAGCTCGCGTCGGCCGCCAGCAGCGCACGCGATTGCAGCCAGGGATGGTCATGGCCCTGCACCACCCACAGCGTGTTGGCCTCGACGTCCTTGCGGGCGACGAACCACGGTGCGTGCTCGCCGCCGCCGCGCTGCGCGCCCTTTTCCTTGATGCCGCCGATGCCCAGGCCCTGACGCTGGCCCAGCGTGTAGAAGGACAGGCCGTGGTGCTCGCCCAGCCTGCGGCCGCGTTCGTCCTTGATCGGGCCCGGTGCCTTGCTGATGTAGCGGTTGAGGAACTCGCGGAAGGGCCGCTCGCCGATGAAGCAGATGCCGGTCGAATCCTTCTTGGTGGCCACGGGCAGGCCGATGTCGGTGGCGATCTGGCGCACCTGGGTCTTGTGCAGTTCGCCCACCGGGAACAGCGCCTTCGACAGTTGCGCCTGGTTCAGGCGGTGCAGGAAGTAGCTCTGGTCCTTGGCAGGGTCCAGGCCCTTGAGCAGCTCGTAGCGCGCGGAGGCCGGCACCGACTCGCCGGCGGCGAAGGGCTGGCCGGTGGCGGCATCGACAGCGCGCACGCGGGCATAGTGGCCGGTCGCGATCTTCTCGGCGCCCAGGCGCATCGCGTGGTCGAGGAAGGCCTTGAACTTGATCTCGGCGTTGCACAGCACGTCGGGGTTGGGCGTGCGGCCGGCCTGGTATTCGCGCAGGAATTCGGCGAAGACGCGGTCCTTGTAGTCGGCGGCGAAGTTGACGTGCTCGATCTCGATGCCCAGCACGTCGGCCACGCTGGCCGCGTCCACGAAATCGACGTTCGACGAGCAGTACTCGCTGTCGTCGTCGTCTTCCCAGTTCTTCATGAAGATGCCGACGACCTCGTGCCCCTGCTGCTTGAGCAGGTGCGCCGTGACGGCCGAGTCCACGCCGCCCGACAGCCCGACGACGATCCGATGTTTGGTCATCCGGCGATTGTCCCTTGGCCGCGGTGGGCGCTGCGCGGGCGGGGGCTCGGTGGAGGCCGTCGCCGCGGCGGTCGACGCCGGTCCGGCTGACCGGCCGCCTGGCCTTGGCGGCGCGTGCCGGGCTAGACGGGCGGCTTTCCGGCCAGCCAGCGCGCGTAGGCTTCGGGATAGACCACGCGCAGGCGCTCCAGGTGGAACTGCGCCTCCTGCTCCAGCCCCAGCAGGCGCGCGCTGTCGATCAGCTTGACCACCACCCTTGGCTCCGGCGAGAAGGCCAGCGTGGCCTGGGCGAGTGCATGCACGCGCGCGGCCGTCTGGGGCGTCAGGGGCGTCAGCGCCAGTTCCGCGAAGCGCGCCTGCCGGGCGAAGAGCCAGTCCCGGCCGTCCGGATCCAGCGGCGCGAGCGGATCGTCACGCCAGCCGGCGAGCCGCTCTGCCGCCGGAAGGAAGGGCTGGCTGACGCGCACGTAGCTCCAGCCCGCGTAGGCGACGACGGCGAGCAGGGCCGCCGCCGTGAGGCGGGCCGCCCACCGCGCGCGGGCGGCCTGGCGCTGCAGGACGGCAATCGACGCGGCGCCGGCGTCGTGCGGCACGTCACAGGCGCGCCTGCGGCCGGGCCAGAGCATGCCCAGGCACAGCCCGAACACGAGCTGGAAGGGCCCGTACCACAGCGGATATTCGACCAGGCTGTGCAGCACGATCATGGCCAGCACGCCCCAGGCCATCAGCTGGGCGGGATCGCGCTCCTGCCAGGGCCGGGCCGCCACCACCATCCACACAAAAGCGCCGCAGATCAGCACCGCGGCCGGAATGCCGAGCTCCACCGCCAGATGCAGCGGCAGGTTGTGGGCGTTGTCCAGGATCTCGACGAAGCGCGGGCCCGGGTATTCGGCCAGGTAGTGCGCGAGGCTGAGCTGGCCCCAGCCCCAGCCCGTCCAGGGCCGCTGAGCGATCAGCCACAGCACGTTGTGCCACAGCAGCCAGCGGCTGTGGCCGAGCGGCGCGCCTTCGCGCAGCCGGGTGAGCATGCCCTGGAAGTCGGCCCCGGCGCTCTCGCCGCCTGCCCGGAACGACGCGACCATGACGGCCGACCAGGGGAGCGCCCAGGACAGCAGGGCGTAGAGCGCCAGGGCGCCCAGGAACCAGCCGGGGTGCGGCAGCAGCGGCCGCATCAGGTTGCCTCCTGGCACCGCGGAACCGGGTTCGACCGGCCGGCGTTCGCGCCAGGCCATCCACCCGGCCCCGGTGGCGATGACCCCCAGTTGGAGCAGTCCCGTGCGCGATGTCGAGGCGGCCAGGCCCGCGATGAGCAAGGCACCTGCGGCCAGCAGGCCACGCCGGCCCCGGGCGCCCGCCCGGCCATGCGCCCAGAGCAAGGCCACAAGGCCCATGCTCAGCAGCGTGGCGAACTGGTTGCGCTGGCGCAGGTTGCCGTAGGCCATGCCGATGGGTTCCATGGGGACGGCGACCCAGGGGCGCAGCGGGGTGGCGAGGCCGTGGTACTGGAGGAGGCCTGCGGCGGCGCTTAGGCACGCCGCGAGGAGCAGGCCGTGTGCGAACGCCCTTTGTTGCCCGGGGGCTATATCCGACGGGTCTGTCGTGGCGGTGCCCGCGCCGATGGACGCTGCGGCCCCGAGGAGGCCAATGGCCAGGGTGGGCGGCAACCAGACGGTGGCGTTCAGTCCAGATCTGGCGATGATCGTCAGGATGCTCAATGTCAACCAAACCCAGATCCGCGCGCTTGCAGATTTCGGCGACCACAGAATAAGCAGAACGCCAATGCACAGCCAGACAGCCAGCTGAGGTGCGGCCGATGGGCGGGGACCGGCGCCGATATTCAATAGAAAACCGGCCGCCGGCAAGATCGCCACAAGGCCGTTGCGCGATGGCCCTCCGCTGCTGAACGGTGTACGTCCCAGCGATGCGAAATTCACTTCACCGGTGCACGGGCGGGGTAAATACAAAATCGGTTTCCCTCATCTTTTTCATGATGTCGGGGCACTCGATGGGGTGCTTGTTCCACTCGCTCAATTT
This sequence comes from Pseudacidovorax intermedius, assembly GCF_003350475.1. Classification (GTDB taxonomy): domain Bacteria; phylum Pseudomonadota; class Gammaproteobacteria; order Burkholderiales; family Burkholderiaceae_C; genus Xenophilus; species Xenophilus intermedius. The sequence continues at coordinate 643,372 of NZ_QQAV01000001.1, read as the reverse complement.
TCCCATGGGAAATGTCAACATGGACAGGTTGGGATGAATGAAGATATCGTCATCATTGACCATGAGCACGGTGATCGTGTTGAAATAGTTTCTGAACCATCCATTCAGGGACCGGACGGTCTGGATTCGATGAGGCGCGAGCGCGGATCCACACGAATCCTCTATGCTATCGAATACCCTGTCGATCGCGTCGTATTTTTTGAGCGCCTCTTGCAGTTCCAGTTCTGGCAGACGCTCCAGGTCACAAACCCACATCACTGCAGCAATATTTTCGTCCTTCTGCTGCGGCGTCGGAGGTACCCAGCCCACGCCCGCCAGTGTTTTTCCGAGCGGACTTCCTTTAAGTAGGATCGTCTTGCACTCCATATTGCTGACGCGCAAGCCGTAGCCGGAGAGAAAGCTGTCCAGCTCTTCGCGGGTCCCCGGAGAAAGAGCCAAGGCGTTGTAACCCGATTTATAATTTGTTTCGAAAACTAGACGGATCGGATGCGTTGTATCGCTCAAAAACTGCTTCATTTTCTCGCTCATCCGGCTTCCCACGGGCTGGACGTATTGGCCTGTGAAATTCGAGAATCGTGAATCCGGATGGAGATAGGGTGCAATGAAGGAATTGCTCTGCACCCCATGGAGCAGATACGTGGCTGGTTCGTTCTTCAGAGGCTCGGGAATCTCCAGATCCACCCATTTTCCATTCCAGTAATGGGCGGACCAATAGAGGTTGCCGTTCAAGGCCAAGACGACGACCTGGAGGGCCACAGCAACGCCCAGCGTAATGCGGGTCAGCGATTGAGGCCAGTAAGCGGCCATCATTCCCAGCAGGAGGGGGCCGACCAAGAGCCAGAGCACGTAGGCATATCTGCCGATTCCGCTCATCGTGCCCCAGAGGAAATAGGAGACTAGAAAATACACCCATAGGAGCCTGCGCGCTTTAGGTGCGTCGGGTTTGATTGCGACAGCTCCTTCGCTCCAGTTTCTTTTTATTTTTCTAGCCGCCATGAAGACGGCTGCACCGACAAAACTCAGCACCAGAAAAAACGGACGTAGATCGGGCGCTGAGTTTTCAGAATAGATCATTGTGCCGCTACGGAGCATCGAGAATGGCAGGACGAGCCATGTCCACCCTCCGTAGCTGAGCATTCGACGATCCGAGAAATCGCTCTGAATGAAGTCGGGGGACTTGAACAGACTGTTGTAGAGCGGAAAAATCGGGTTTCCGAAGTGTGCGTAGAGTTTTGCTGCCCACCACCCATTGGTAATGAGGAATCCAAGGAGGCAGCCTGCAGCAAGCACCGCAAGAGCTTTCAGTTTGCAACTGGCATGTCCAGGCCGGAACAGCAAGGCCACAAAAGCGCCTGGAACCAATATGAGATTGGTAAGCTTCAGTCCGGCACCGACACCGAACATGACGCCGGCCAAAAGAATGAGGCGCAAGCTTGCGTTTGCGCCGAAATTCAAAACCAGATAAATGCCGATGACGGTAAAAAGGCCTGCTGCGGGATCAGCAAAAGAATTGCTGAGGGTGGTCAGCTGGATTGGTGACAGGAAGGCCAGAATGGTGGCCGCAGCACACGCAAAGGAGCGATCGATCCGGCTGTCTGCCGTGACGAGTTCGGCGATTTTCCAGATGAAGAAGAATACCGGAAAATGGGACAGGGCAATGAAGATGGCAACAAGCCTGTCATCCCACTGGGCCATGATCATCGCGTAGATAGGGACTTCCGCGAGCGGATTGAGATAACCGCTGACTGCTGCGGGAAAATAATCCTTCTCCAGCCTGTCATGCAGGAAAGAATATGCAGAATAAAGATGATAGTTCCTGAAATCGAAATTCAGGTCCTTGCCTGCGATCAGGGTCCAGAAAATTGTCGAAAGAAGCAGGAACAACAATGTTCCGGCATGGATCTTTTTAGAGACAGGCCGCATCGTAGAAAATAAAAAAGGCCGTCGAAACGGCCTTTGTTGGCAAGCGAGGCGCTTAGACGCGGCACTCGGAAGGCACGTACTTGTTGTTGTCCGCAGTGGAAACTGCGCACTTCCACGAGATCGGCGTGGTGGGGAGGGTGCCAGCGGACAGCGCGGCGGAGGCGGACGAGGGCGTGAGCGTCAGGCTGACGGCACCGGCACGTGCTGTCGTCACGACAGTGATCTTGCCTGTCGTGCCGTCGACGGTCAGTTCGGAAACGTTGCTGGTAGCAGCACTGGAGGCGATTGTCGTCACGCCCAAAGACAGCGTGGAAGCACCATTGGCGGCATTTTCCGCAACGCCGCTCTTCGCAGCCGACGCCATCACCAGGGCTTCCGACACCCGTGCACGCACGGTGTAGTCCTGGTAGGCGGGCAACGCGACGGCCGCCAGGATGCCGATGATCGCCACGACGATCATCAGTTCGATAAGGGTGAAGCCCTTCTGGGCGGTGCGGGCGATGGTGCGACGGTTCATGGTCAGACTCCAGGTTGAAAGCGGTCCGGGTACTGCCCCGGTCGTGCCTTCTCTTTGCAGACCGCGTGCCATGCGGCGGCTGGCGTCGAATGCGCCCAAAAGTTCACACTTAGGCCACACGATCTGACACTTCTTGTTTGTAAACAACTGTTTCCGAGTGACAAAAACGTCAGAGTCACTCGCGGTGACAGCTTTGGTCGCCCCGCACGCTCCCGCGCAGGCCGGTCCTGCAAGCCTCAGCCGCGCGGATGCCCCGCGCCGTGCACCTCGATGGTCTGCCCCGCCTCCAGCCATCGCAGCTCGATCCGGTCCCACAGCCGCAACTGGCCCACCAGGGCGTTGACCTCGGCCATGATCTCGGTGGCCGCGGCCGGCTTGGTGTGCGTCACGTAGACGGGGTAGCGGGCCATGGGGGACATCTGCGCCAGTTCTTCCACCAAAGTGGGGGGCGACAGGTGCAGGCTGCGTTCGGCAAGCTGGCGCTCGCGCGTGCTGAAGGCGGTCTCGATCACGAGGGCGCCCACGTCCATCTGGTTGATCCGGCGCCAGAAGGGCTTGTTGCGTTCGGTGTCGCCGCTGTAGACCCAGTGCGAATGGCCGTCCGCGCGCCGCACGGCGAAGCCGCAGGCGGGCACGGTGTGCACGGCGGGCAGCACCTCCACCACCTTGGGCGCGCGCCGGCCGAGCATCAGGCTCTGGCCGACGTCGAACTCGACGAAGTGGACCAGCGGCGCATCGCTGCTGGGCAGGGCGGTGAAATCCGGCCAGACCAGGTTGTTGAACACATGCGCCCGCAGCACCTGCAGCGTGGCGCGGAGCCCGTGCACCCGCAGCGGCCGGCGGCGCAGGCTGGCAACCGCGTCCACCATCAGGGGAAGGGCCGCGATGTGGTCCAGGTGCGAATGGGTCAGCACCACGTCGTCGATCTGCGCCATCTCTTCCAGGGACAGGTCGCCGACGCCGGTGCCGGCATCGACCAGGAGGTCGTCGTCGATCAGGAAGGAGGTGGTCCGTGCGCCCCGGGCGATGGCGCCGGAGCAGCCCAGAACACGCACCTGCAGGCTGTTCATGAAGAGCTCTGAATAAAGGAGGCGATGGAGCCGGGCGGGCACCGCGGCAGGCCGGCTCGCCCGCGGACAGTGCAGGCTAAGGCGTCGTTGCTGCGGCGCAAAGGACTTCCGTCACGCCGCGCCGGGGCGCGAGTATGCCTGTTCGTCGGGGCCGCACAGGATCGGTTGTCACTAATTTGCAGTTCTGGCCGGCGCCGGTGGGCGAGGGCCCCCAGGGTGCCCCCGGTGCACCGGAGCGGCGGCAGGCGGCATGGCCGGCGCGGGCCCTTCGGGCGTGTAGATGCGCACGCCCCGCTGGCGCCCGCGCACCTGCACCTCGCCCAGCTCGCGCCAGGGCGCATCCGGCATCAGCGCGCGGGTGTTCTCGCCGACGACGATGGGTACGCCATGGGGCGTGCACAGGCCTTCCAGCCGCGCGGCGAGGTTCACGGCGTCGCCGATCACGGTGTAGCTGCGGCGCAGTGCCGAGCCCATGTTGCCGACCACCACCGGCCCGGTGTTGAGGCCGATGCCGATGGCCACCGTGGGCAGGCCAGCCGCCTCGTGCTGCGCATTGAGCGCGGGCAGCGCGGCGACGATGTCCTGCGCGGCATGCACCGCCCGCGCGGCATGGTCGGCCTGCGCGACCGGTGCGCCCCAGAAGGCCATGAGGCAGTCGCCCATGTATTTGTCGACGGTGCCGCCATGCCGGTTGACGATCTCGGTGAAGCGGGTGAAGACCTCGTGCAGCAGGGCCTGCAAGGTCGTGGGCGCCATGTGCTCGGCCAGGTGGGTGAAGCCCCGCATGTCGCAGAACATGATGGTGAGCACCCGGCTTTCGGCCCGCATGCTGTAGCGGTGCGGCTCGCGGGCCATGTCGTCCACCAGCTGCGGCGGGACATAGGCGCCGAACAGGCGCATCAGTCCCCGGCGCTTGCGGCTTTCCACGAAGTAGCCCCAGCTCATGCTCAGCAGCAGTCCCGCGGCGCCGGCCAGCAGCGCGGCGGCCTGGGGCAGCACCAGGCCGCCATGGCGGTAGAGCAGGTCATTGAGCAGCAGCAGCCCGCCGCAGGCCCCCAGCCCGATGGCGAAGCCGGCGGCGGCCGAGCGCCGGGTCACGCCCAGGACCAGCAGCAGGCCGATCACGACCAGGCTGGCCCAGGCATAGCCCGGTGCGTAGTCGGGCACATGCGGCAGGCGCCCGTCGAGCAGGCCGGAGAGCACATGGGCATGCACTTCCACCCCCGGCAGGGCCGCGGCGATGGGTGTGGCCCGCAGGTCCTGCAGGCCGGCGGCGCTGGCGCCGACCAGGACGATGCGGTCCTGCAAGGCCGCAGGCGGCAGGCGGCCTTCCAGTACGTCGCGGGCCGAGACATAGCGAAACCGCGGCCCCGCGTCCTCCCCTGGGCGGCGGTAGGGGACGACGAGGCCGCCGTCGGTGCCCACCGGCACATCCAGGCGGCCGCTGGCGGTCTGCATCCCCAGGGCGACGAGCCGCGGGGACGCACCCGGCGCCGTGGCGAGCCGCAGCACCGGTGGCGCGCTGCCGGTGGCGGCCCGGAAGGTGGCCAGGGCCAGCGACTCGTAATAGCCGCCCGGCGCGGTGTCCAGCCGCGCCAGCAGCGGCACGGTGCGCACCACCCCGTCCTGGCCGGGTTGGAAGACGACGTTGATGAAGCCCGGCCGGGCGCCCGTCGTCCGGCCGGGCAGGCTCGCGACCAGCGTGGGCCAAGCCGGAATCCGGGCGGCATCCGGCCCCAGTGCGTCGGCGGGCAGAAGCGGCGCTGGCGGTTGCACGTTGGGCACGGCGGACGGGTTGTCCGGGGCGCCGGCCTCGCCATCGAAATGAACGCCCAGCACCACCCGGCCGGGCGCCGCGGCCAGCGCCCGCGCGAATTCGCCGTCAGGGTCGATGGCCGACGCGCGGCGGGCGAGTTCGGCGTCGAAGCCCGGCTCGGCCGGCCAGCGGCCGCTGCCCAATGCCTGCACCAGCGCCGGTCCGCTGGTGCGGTCGACTTCCGCGAACACCATGTCGAAGGCCAGAACGCGCACCAGCTGGCGCTGCGTCAGTTCCTGAGTCAGGCGGGCCAGTCGCGCGCGGCTCCAGGGCCACTGGCCGAAGGCCTTCAGGCTGGCCTCGTCGATGTCGACGATGACGATGCGGGGGTCGATACCGCGTGGGGCGTGCCAGCGCAGCCGGGCGTCCTGCAACTGGGCATCGAGCCGATCCACGCCAGGCAGATGCAGCAGCCCCGCCGTGTGGGCCAGCCCGCCGAGGAGGGGCAGCAGGGTGATCGCGATGCGCCAGCCATGGCCTCGAAGGCCGCGCAACAGCCTTCCCAGTCCCATGCCGTGGCTCGGTGCCCTGACGTCCGGGCCCTCAGCCCAGCACGAACTGCATGCGGGTGCCGCCCAGCTCCAGGATGTCGCCGTCCTGCAGGGCCGCCGCGCGCGGCTGGAGCGTCTCGCCATTGAGCGTGGCGCTGCCGTCCACCGGCGCCACCACATAGCCCTGCAGGCGACGGGTGACGGCCGCCACCGCCACGCCGGGCTTGCCGATGGTGGTCACCACCTTGCGCAGCACGATCTCGTGGCCCGCCGCCGATCCGCTGAGGATGCGAATGCAGGCCTGCGCACCGCTGCCGCCTTCCAGCGCCGCCGGCACCGTCTCGCCCTCGGTCAACGGCATGGGCTGCGAGTCGTGCAGCGGTGCGGTGGCGGTCATGCGCAGGTGCGCGCCTTCGTCGATCTCCGCCGTCTGCAGGTAGCGGATCTTGTACTTGCCGACCTCGATCAGGTCGTTGTGCTCCAGCACCTGCTTGCGGATGGCCCGCGAGTTGACGTAGGTGCCGTTGGTGCTGTCCAGGTCCTCGAGGTACACGCTGCTGCCGATCTTGTGCAGCACCGCGTGCTCGCCACTGATGGCGAGGTTGTCGATGACGATGTCGTTGTAGGGGCGCCGGCCGAGCGTGGTGCGTTCCTTGAGCAGGGGCACTTCCTTCAGCACGACGCCATCGATGGCAACTACCAATTTCGGCATGGCCGACACTCCTCAGACCGGACGGGCGCGCAGGCGCAGGACATCAATTTGTAACCGCGAGCCGCCAGGCCCGCAACCTTTCGCATGACACGGCCCGTCAATGGCCGCCGAAACGTGCCAGGATGACCGACACGTTGTCCTTGCCGCCGTTGTCGTTGGCCACCGTGATCAGCAGGGCGACCTTGTCGGCCAGCGGGATGTCGGGGGTCAGCAGCGAGACGAGCTGCTCGTCGGTGACCATGTCGGTCAGGCCGTCCGAGCACAGCAGGTACAGGTCGCCGCGCTGCGCGGGCTCGTGCAGCAGGTCCACCTCCACCTCGGCGCCGATGCCCAGCGCGCGTGTCACCAGGTTGCGATGCGGGGAGGCCTGGGCCTCCTGGGCCGTCATGAGGCCGGCGTCGATCTGGGCCTGCAGGAAGGAATGGTCGCGCGTGAGCGCGGTCAGGCGACCGCCACGCAGCCGGTAGCAGCGCGAGTCGCCGATGTGGCCGACCACCGCGCCGCACGGCCCGAACACGGCGCTCACCAGCGTGGTGCCCATGCCGCGCAGGGCCGGATTGACGGTGCTGGCGTTGAAGACGGCGCGGTTGGCCTGGGTGATGCCCTGTTGCAGGGCCTTCATGACGGCCCGGCTGCCCGGCGCGGGGCCCGCCTGGGCCAGCCACCGGCCCATGGAGGCCTGCAGCAGAGCCACGGCCATCTCGCTGGCCACCTCGCCTCCGGCATAGCCGCCCATGCCGTCGGCCAGAACGGCCAGACCCAGGCGCGGGTCGAAGGCGATCGAATCCTCGTTGTTGCGGCGCAGCCGGCCGGTGTCCGTCTGTGCCGCGAACTCCCAGGGCGGCCCGGCAGGGTCCTGAAGGATGACAGCCGGGCGCGCCATGGGTTCAGTGCTGCGCCGCCTGCTGTCGGCCGCGGCTGGCCAGCAGCTTGCCGACGGCCACCACCAGCACGGCGCCGACGGCCGCTGCCACGTAGTGCAGCGAGGGATTGGCGGCCACGGCGTCATGCAGCGACACGTCGCTCGCCATCGTCTCGCCACCGACCCAGCCGATCAGGGCGGCGCCCAGCATGATGATGATCGGGAAACGGTTCATGAGCTTGATCATGAGCGAACTGCCGAAGATCACCAAGGGGATGCTGATCGCTAGGCCCAACACCAGCAGCACCATGCTGCCATTGGCGGCCGCGGCCACGGCGATCACGTTGTCCAGGCTCATCACCAGGTCGGCGATCAGGATCGTGCGAACGGCGCTGGCGAGCGTGGAATGCTGCTTGCCGCCGCCTTCCTCGCCCTCGTCCTCGCCGCCCAGCAGCTGCACGCCGATCCACAGCAGCAGCAGGCCGCCGATGATCTGCAGGTAGGGCAGGGACAGCAGCTTGACCGCCACGATGGTCAGCACGATGCGCAGCACGACGGCCGCGGCCGAGCCGAGCATGACGGCCTTTTTCTGTTGATCGGGCGGCAGGGCGCGCGCCGCCAGGGCGATCACCACGGCGTTGTCGCCCGAAAGAATGATGTTGATCCAGATGATCTTGAGCAGACCGATCCACAGATCAGGGTTGGAAAGAATCTCCACGGCTTGCTACCTCCACGGTGTAGTGAATTGATGAAGGGCGCCTGTGGTCTCCGACAACCACGGGCGCCCTCCGGCTTTTTTTATGGAGTGGCGAAAGCACGGCGTTCATTCGACGCCTTCGGCTCCGCCTGAGGTGCCGGCGCCTTCCCTTCGACGGGGTAGGCGCTCAGGCACGGGGTCAGATCAGCGACTTCAGGATGCGGCCCATCTCCGACGGGTTGCGCGTGACCTTGAAACCGCACTCTTCCATGATGGCGAGCTTGGCGTCGGCCGTGTCGGCGCCGCCCGAGATCAGCGCGCCGGCATGCCCCATGCGCTTGCCGGGAGGGGCGGTGACGCCGGCGATGAAGCCGACCACCGGCTTCTTCATGTTGGCCTTGCACCATTGGGCCGCTTCGGCCTCGTCCGGGCCGCCGATCTCGCCGATCATGATGACGGCGTCGGTGTCCGGATCGTCGTTGAAGGCCTTCATGACGTCGATGTGCTTCAGGCCGTTGATCGGGTCGCCGCCGATGCCCACGGCCGAGGACTGGCCGATGCCCAGCTCGGACAGCTGCGCCACGGCTTCATAGGTCAGCGTGCCGGAGCGCGAGACCACGCCGATGCGGCCCTTCTTGTGGATGTGGCCGGGCATGATGCCGATCTTGATCTCGTCGGGCGTGATCAGGCCGGGGCAGTTGGGGCCCAGCAGCAGCGTCTTCTTGCCGCCCTTGGCTTCCTTGGCCTTCATCTTGTTGCGCACTTCGAGCATGTCGCGCACGGGAATGCCTTCGGTGATGCAGATGGCCAGGTCCAAGTCGGCCTCGACGGCTTCCCAGATGGCGGCGGCGGCGCCGGCCGGCGGCACGTAGATCACCGAGACGGTCGCGCCCGTCTGCTGGGCGGCTTCCTTGACCGAGGCGTAGATCGGGATGTTGAAGATCGACTCGCCGGCCTTCTTCGGGTTCACGCCGGCCACGAAGGCATTCTTGCCGTTCGCGTACTCCTGGCACTTCTCGGTGTGGAACTGACCGGTCTTGCCCGTGATGCCCTGGGTGATGACCTTGGTGTCCTTGTTGATGTAGATCGACATGGCTGGTGATTCCTTACTTGACGGCCGCCACGACCTTCTGGGCCGCTTCTGCCATGGTGTCTGCGCTGATGATGGGCAGGCCGGATTCGGCCAGCATCTTCTTGCCCAGCTCTTCGTTCGTGCCCTTCATGCGCACGACCAGCGGCACGGACAGGTTCACGGCCTTGCAGGCGGTGATCACGCCGGTGGCGATGGTGTCGCACTTCATGATGCCGCCGAAGATGTTGACCAGGATGGCCTTCACGTTCTTGTTCTTCAGCATGATCTTGAAGGCCTCGGTGACCTTCTCGGGGGTGGCGCCGCCGCCCACGTCCAGGAAGTTGGCTGGCTCGCCGCCGAACAGCTTGATGGTGTCCATGGTGGCCATGGCCAGGCCGGCACCGTTGACCAGGCAGCCGATGTTGCCGTCCAGGCTGATGTAGGCCAGGTCGAACTTGGAGGCTTCGATTTCCGCGGGATCTTCCTCGTCGAGGTCGCGCAGGGCGACGATCTCGGGATGGCGGAACAGCGCGTTGGCGTCGAAGTTGAACTTGGCGTCCAGGGCGATGATGTTGCCCTTGCTGTCGCGGTTGAGCGGGTTGATCTCGACCAGCGAGGCGTCCGTCTCCATGTAGCAGGTGTAGAGCTTCTTGCAGACGTCGATGAACTGGGCTTCGGAGTCGGCGGGCAGCTGGATGCCCTTCGCCAGTTCCTTGGCGAGCTCGTCGGTCATGCCGGTGAGCGGGTCGACGAAGACCTTGACGATCTTCTCGGGCGTGCTGTGCGCTACTTCCTCGATGTCCATGCCGCCTTCGCTGGAGGCGATGAAGGCCACCTTCTGCGTGCCGCGGTCGGTCACGGCGGAGAGGTAGTACTCCTTCTGGATGTCGGCGCCGTCTTCGATGTACAGGCGGCGAACCTTCTGGCCTTCGGGACCGGTCTGGTGCGTGACCAGCTGCATGCCGAGGATGTCGGTGGCGCGGGCCTTCACGTCCTCGATCGACTTGGCCACCTTCACGCCGCCGCCCTTGCCGCGGCCACCGGCGTGGATCTGGGCCTTCACCACCCACACGGGGCCGCCCAGCTTCTGTGCGGCTTCGACCGCTTCTTGCACGGTGAACGCCGGAATGCCGCGCGGCACAGGCACGCCGAACTTGGCAAGGAGTTCCTTGCCTTGGTACTCGTGAATCTTCATGGAAAGAGTCTCTCGGAACGGAGGATGGGAGGTGCTGTTGTCCGCAGGCCACGCCAGCCGGCCGGCCGGGGAGCGGCGGAGCAGCCTGCGAATGTATCATGGTGCGCCGCGTCATGGCGGCCTCTGGCCGTTGTGGCGACCACGTAGTCTTCCCACTGTCCATGGGGAGAACACTCAATCGAGGATCCCGCCATGACCAAGGTTTTCATCGACGGCGAGGCCGGCACGACCGGCCTCCAGATCCGCGAACGGCTCACCGGCATGCCCGGCATCGAGCTCGTCAGCATCGCCCCCGAACTGCGCAAGGACGCCGCCGCCAAGCGTGACCTGATGGCTGGCGTCGATCTGGTCATCCTCTGTCTGCACGACGATGCAGCCCGCGAGTCGGTGGCGCTGATCGACGGCCTGGGCGGGCGCAAGCCGCGCATCATCGACGCCTCCACCGCGCACCGCGTGGCGCCTGGCTGGGTCTACGGCTTTCCCGAGCTGGCCGAAGGCCACGCCGCCGCCGTGAAGGCCGCCGAGCGCGTGGCCAACCCCGGCTGCTACGCCACCGGCGCCATCGCCATCGTGCGCCCGCTGGTCGACGCCGGCCTGCTGCCCAAGGACCATCCCATCGCGCTGCCCTCGGTCAGCGGCTATTCGGGCGGCGGCCGCACCATGATCGAGGCCTACGAGGCGGGCACCGCTCCGGCCTTCGAGACCTACGCGCTGGGCCTCAAGCACAAGCACATCCCCGAGATCATGGCCTGCACCGGCCTCACGGCACGGCCGGTGTTCATTCCCTCGGTGGGCAACTTCCGCCAGGGCATGCTGGTCAACCTGCCGCTGCACCTGGACGCGCTGCCCGGCAAGCCCACCGCGGCCGACCTGCACGACGCGCTGGCCGCCCACTACGCGAAGAGCAACACGCCAGAGCAGTACGTGAAGGTGCTGCCGCCGACGGAAGACGGCAAGCTGGAGCCGCAGGCCCTGAACGACACCAACGACCTGGAGATCCGCGTCTTCCCCAACGAGGACCATCGGCATGCCGTCGTCATCGCCCGCCTGGACAACCTGGGCAAGGGGGCGAGCGGCGCGGCGGTGCAGAACATGCGGCTGATGCTGGGGGTCTGAGCCCCTCAGCGCAGCATCATCGCCATCGCCGAGCAGCAGTTGAGCATGCGCACCGCCGCCTCCATCGTCGGTGCGTCGAAGCGCAGCGCGGTGCCGTCCACCCGTTCGAAGCTGGGCCACTGGCAGAACAGGTCGGCATGGGCCGGCGTCTGGGTGTGCAGCTCCAGGTTCAGCGGCCCGGGCACGCGCAGCGGCGCGGGCCGGGCATTGGCGGACGTCGCCACGGCGCGCGCCACACCTTCGCGGATGGCCGCGCAGGCGGCCTCGGGCGAGAGCGAGACGCCGCTGTTCATGCCCGTCGCCTCCTTGGTCTGCACGAAGACCGTGCCCGGCAGCCGCGGCGCCGTCTCGGCGATGAAGGCGTCGTCGCCGCTGGCCATCAGCACCGGCACGCCGTAGTCGCCGGCCAGCGCGCCATAGAGCGTGGCCTCGCTCTGCCATTCGCCGTTGACGCGGATGCCGGCGAAGGCGCCGCTGTTGATCGTGTGGGCCAGGATGCCCGGCGCATGCGCGCGGGCGTGGTAGCCCACCATGCACACGCCCGTGGTGCCGGGCCGCTCCACGCCGGCCACCATGCTCAGGTAGCGCGGCTTGCCCTGCACGATGCGGGCGCGCGGGTCCAGCCGCGCCGCCGGCATGTTGCGGAAGCTGCCGTGCGAGTCGTTGACCACCACGGCCTCGGCTCCGCCGTCGAAGGCGCCAGCGATGGCGGCATTGGCCTCGTCGGTCATCCACAGCCGGGCGCGTTCGTACTCGCCATTGCCGGGCCGTGTCTGTTCGGGGTGGAAGACGCCGGCAACGCCTTCGATGTCGACGGAAATGAGGATGGTCTGGGTCATGGATTCAGGCGCTTCGCGCGACGGGTGGGCGACTGTGCGAGGCCGTGGCGGGACGAGGAAAGCGTGCAGGCGTGCGTCATGCCGCGACCGGCAGCAGCGAGCGGGTGAACGCATCCGCCGGCCAGTCGGCCAGCAGCTCGCTCAGGCCGCGCCGCACATGGCCCGCGCGGCCGTGCAAGGTGGACGCATGCCATAGCGCGGAGAGGATCGCCTGCTCCACGCTGTCGGCCGCGGCCTGGAAGAAGGGGTCGAGCCGCGCATCGTGCAGCAGCGCCACGGCGGGAATGGGCTCGGAGGGAAGCTGTGGCAGCGTGTAGGCGGTCGAGAAGGCCAGTGCGATGTCGCCGCTGCCATGGCCGAACACCGAGCCGGTGCGCGCCAGTCCGGCGCCGGCGCGCAGTGCCAGGCGGCGCAGTTGGCGCGCATCCAGCGGCGCGTCCGTGGCCAGCACCATGATGATCGAGCCGCGCTCGGGCGCTGTGGCCGCCGCAATGCGGCCAGTCTGCTGCAGCCAGGCGCCGACGGGCTGACCGACCACCTGCAGCTGCTCGGGCCGGCCCTGGTTGGTCAGTACCAGGGCGCCGACGGTCCAGCCTGGCGCAGCGCCGCCGTCGGGCTTGGCGCGCGCATCGTCGCCTTGGGGCCGAGCAGCATCACCGCCGCCGTCGACCGCGATGCGTCGCGAGGCGGTGCCGATGCCACCCTTGAGCCCGTGGCAGGACATGCCCCGCCCCGCGCCGACCGCGCCCAGCGCGAAGTCGGCATCGGCCGCCTGCCAGGCGGCCAGGTAGTCCGCCTCGCGCACCGCAAAGCGCTGCTGGTCGCTCAGGAAGCCGTCGTTGCACTCCAGCACGAGCGGATTGACCGTGGGCCAGCTCCGGCCGCATTCCGGATGCGCCGCGATGCATTGGCGCATCTGTGCCTGCGCCACCGCCGGCACGGCGAAGGTGTTGGTCAGCGCGATCGGCGACTCCAGCACGCCGAGCTCTTCCACCTGCATCAGCCCCAGGCTCTTGCCGAAGCCGTTGAGCACTGCCACGCCGGCCGGCACCCGCTGCAGGTAGGCACTGCCGGCATGCGGGCGTACGACCGTGACGCCGGTGTGCACGTCTTCATCGGGCCGATCCAGCGTGGCATGGCCGACGGTGACGCCAGCCACGTCGGTGATGGCATTGCGCGCACCGGCGGACAGGGCGCCGATGTGCGGCAGGGCCGGGCCGCGCGCCGGGTGATCGACGGTGCCGGCGCCTTTGGTCGCGGCCGGGAGCTTGCTCACAGCCGGTCGATCTTCGGATCCAGCGCGTCGCGCAGGCCGTCGCCGAGCATGTTGAAGGCCAGCACCGTGAAGAAGATGGCCAGCGACGGGAACAGCGCCACATGCGGTGCGTTGACCATGTCGGCGCGCGCCTCGTTGAGCATCGCGCCCCACTCCGGCGTGGGCGGCTGCGCACCCATGCCCAGGAAGGACAGGCTGGCCGCCGTGATGATCGACGTGCCCATGCGCATGGTGAAGTACACGACGATGGCGGAGAGCGTGCCGGGCAGGATGTGGCGCAGCAGGATCGTCAGATCGCCCGCGCCGATGCTGCGCGTGGCCTCGATATAGGTCAGGTTCTTCAGCGCCAGCGTGTTGCCGCGCACCAGCCGCGCGAAGGCCGGCACGCTGAACACCGACACCGCCACCACCACGTTGGTCATGCTGCTGCCCAGGATGGCCACCACGGCGATGGCCAGCAGGATGCCGGGGAAGGCGAACAGCACGTCGCACATGCGCATGATGAGCCGGTCCCACCAGCCGCCATAGAAGCCGGCCACCAGGCCCAGCGCGGTGCCCACCACCGCGCCCAGTGCGACGGAGACGAAGCCCGTGGCCAGCGAGATGCGCGCGCCCATCAGGATGCGGCTGAGGATGTCGCGGCCCAGCGGATCGACGCCGAACCAGTGCGCGGCCGACGGCGGCGTGTTGAGCCGGTCGTAGTCGAAGAAGTTCTCGGCGTCGTAGGGCGAGATCCAGGGCGCCAGCACCGCCACCGCGACCAACAGCACGATGAAGGCGAGGGCGGCCAGCGCCATCGGTTGACGCTTGAACTTGCGCCAGAACTCGGACCAGGGCGAGCGCACCGCCAGCGGCGCGCCGCTGGCCGCCGCGGCGGCGGCTGCGGTATCGGAAGCGGGAAGGGACGAAGAGGAGGGCATGGTGCGATGCGAAGCCTGCGTGGGATCGGCGGTCCGGCTCACTTGCCGAAGCGGATGGCCGGGTTGATGAGGCCGTAGAGCACGTCCACCACCAGGTTGATGAGGATGAACTCCAGCGAGAACAGCAGCACCAGCGCCTGGATCACCGGGTAGTCGCGCATGTCCACCGCATCCACCAGCAGCCGGCCCAGGCCGGGCCAGTTGAAGACGGCCTCCACCACGATGGAGCCGCCCAGCAGGAAGCCGAACTGCAGGCCCATCATGGTGACGACGGGGATCAGCGCATTGCGCAGGCAGTGCTTGAAGAGGATCCACGACTCCGGCACGCCCTTGGCGCGTGCGGTGCGCACGAAGTCCTCGCCGATCACCTCGATGAAGGAGGCGCGGGTGAAGCGGGCCATGACGGCGGCCACGGCCGCGCCCAGCGTCAGCGAGGGCAGGATGTAGTGGCGCCACGAATCGGCGCCCACCGTGGGCAGCCAGCCCAGCTGCACCGAGAACAGCTGCATCAGCAGCATGCCCAGCGCGAAGGCCGGAAAGGAGATGCCCGAGACGGCCAGTGCCATGCCCAGCCGGTCGGGCCACTGGTTGCGCCATACGGCGGATGCGATGCCGATGGCCATGCCGAAGAGCGTGGCCCACACCATGCTCGTGACGGTGAGCCAGAAGGTGGGCATGAAGCGCGCGCCGATTTCTTCCGACACCGGCCGCTTCGTGCGCAGCGAGGTCCCCAGATCGCCATGCAGCAGGCGGTTGAAGAAGGCGACGAACTGCTGGGGCAGGGGCTTGTCCAGGCCCAGGTCCTGGCGCACCAGTTCCACCGTTTCGGGGCTCGCATCCACGCCCGCGGCCAGCCGCGCCGGATCGCCGGGCAGCAGGTGCACGAACAGGAAGACCAGCACGGCCACGATCAGCAGCGTGGGAGCAAGGCCGAACAGGCGGCGGACGACGTAGTGGAGCATGGAGATACAGGTGGCTCGGGCGGGACGTGCGGTACAGCTCAGGCAGACGAAAGGCGCAGGTGGCGGCGGACCATGCCGCAGCACTACCTCTCATGCCTGATGCAGCCCACCACACAAAAGAAGCGCACTTTCAAAGATCAGGCGGCCGCGGAGCAGGGCCCGCCAGTGCACCCGCGGAACCGGCTTTGCCGGGCCGCCGGGTGCGCCCCTTGAGGGGTAGGCGGCTACACGAAGTGAGCAAGCAGCGGGGAGGGCCTTGTGCTCAAGCAACGGGGGCTTACTTCAGTTCCACTTCGTCGAAGTTGAAGCTGCCGTCCGGAATCACATAGAAGCCGGCCAGGTTGCGCGCACGCACCGACAGCAGCTGCTCGGTCACCAGGAAGGCCCAGGGCGCGTCCTTCCAGATGCGCTGCTGGGCATCGGCGTAGATCTTGGCCTTCTCGGCGTTGTCGGTGGTCACCAGCGCCTTCTGGATGTCCGCATCGACCTGCTCGTTCTTGTAGTAGGCCGTGTTGAACAGCTTGGGCGGGAAGGACTCCGAAGCCAGCAGCGGGCGCAGCGCCCAGTCGGCCTCGCCGGTCGACGAGGACCAGCCCACGTAGTACATGCGCACCGGCGCGGTGGCCGGGTCCTGCGCGCTCTCCACGCGCTCCACGCGCTGGCCGGCTTCCAGGGCCTGCACCTGCACCTTGATGCCCACCTGCGCCAGCTGCTGCTGCACGAACTGGATCACCTTCTGCGCTGTGCTGTAGTTGTAGGCGCTCCACAGCGTGCTCTCGAAGCCGTTGGGGTAACCCGCCTCCTTCAGCAGCTCGCGCGCCTTCTTCGGGTCATAGGGCCAGGGGCCGAGCTTGGTGTTGTACTGCACGCCCTTGGGCAGCACGCCCTCGGCCGGGATCGCGTAGCCCGAGAAGGCCACCTTGGCCAGGGCTTCCTTGTTGATGGCGTAGTTGATCGCCTCGCGCACCTTCGGGTTGTCGAAGGGCTTCTGCTGCACGTTCATCGAGATGTAGCGCTGGATGATCGAGGGTGCGCTCGTCACCTCCAGGCTCGGCTTGGCCTGCAGCGTCGCGGCCGCCTCGGGCGGCATCGGGAAGGCGAAGTGCGCCTCGTTGGTCTGCATCATCGCGGCGCGGGTGTTGTTGTCCACCACCGGCCGCCAGGTGATCGAGTCGATCTTGGGGTAGCCCTTGCGCCAGTAGCCGTCGAACTTGGCGACCTTCAGGTAGTCGGTGGACTTCCACTCGACGAACTTGAACGGGCCGGTGCCGACCGGGTTCTGCGCGATGCCCTTGCTGCCGTACTTGGCCAGCGCTGCCGGCGAGATGATCACCGCCGACGGATGGGCCAGCGAGTTGATGAAGGGCGAGAAGGCTTCCTTCAGTGTGAAGCGCACCGTGGTCGGGTCCACCGCCTCGGTCTTGGCGATGTTCTTGTAGAGGTTGTAGCGCTTGAGCTTGTTGTCCGGGTTGGTCACGCGGTCGAAGGTGGCCTTCACCGCCTCGGCGTTGAAGTCGGTGCCGTCGTGGAACTTGATGCCGGTCTTGAGCTTGACCGTGTAGACCAGGCCGTCCTTGCTGACGGTGTAGCCGGTGGCCAGCACCGGCTGCATCTTCATGTCCTTGTCGAAGCCGAACAGGCCCTGGTAGAAGGACTTGGCCACGGCCTGCGACAGCGTGTCGTTGGCGTCGTAGGGATCGGTGGTGGTGAAGTTGGACTGCACGGCCACGACGATGTCCTTGGCGGCGTGGGCCGAGGCGGCGAAGCCCGCCAGCCCGGCCAGGGCCAGGGCGGCGGCGATGCGGTGGGGACGCTGTTGTTGCATGCGAAGCTCCTTCAGAAGACGAGGGGAACGAAAAGGTGAAAGGCGCACCGGGCTTCAGCCCTGTGGCGGCGCCACGAAATGATCCGGGCCGACCTGCACCAGCGGCGGCACGTCGGGCTCGTGGCCGGCCGGGAAGATGGGGCTCGGGATCTCGCCCTGCAGCAGCGCCCGCGGCTGATGGCGGCGCGATGGATCGGCCACCGGCACCGCGCTCATCAGCTTGCGGGTGTACGGGTGCTGCGGGTTCTCGAAGACCGCGCGCCGCGGGCCGATCTCGACGATGCGGCCCAGGTACATCACGGCCACGCGGTGGGCGATGCGCTCCACCACCGCCATGTCGTGCGAGATGAACAGGTAGGCCATGCCCATCTCGCGCTGCAGCTCCAGCATCAGGTTGACGATCTGCGCCTGGATCGACACGTCCAGCGCCGACACGGCCTCGTCCGCCACCACCACCTTGGGCTGCAGCGCCAGGGCGCGGGCGATGGCGATGCGCTGTCGCTGGCCGCCGGAGAACTCGTGCGGATAGCGCTGCGCATGCTCCGGCGGCAGGCCCACGCGGGTGAGCAGCGCCTCGACGCGGGCGCGGGCCTCGTCGCGCGTGGCCAGGCCGTGCACCAGCAGCGGCTCCATGATCGAGAAGCCCACCGTCAGCCGCGGATCGAGCGAGGCATACGGGTCCTGGAAGATGAACTGGATGTCCCGCCGCAACGCCTGCACCTCGGCCGGCTTGAGCGCGAGCACGTCGCGGCCGTCAAAGCGGATGCTGCCGCGCTGGCTCTCGACCAGGCGCAGCAGCGAGCGGCCGGTGGTGCTCTTGCCGCAGCCCGATTCGCCCACCAGGGCCAGCGTCTCGCCAGCGCGCAGGTCGAAGCTCACCTTCTCGACCGCATGGACCTCGCGCGTCACGCGCTGCAGCCAGCCGCCGCGCAGCGGAAAGCGCGTGACCAGGTCGCGCACCTGAAGAATGGGCTCGGCGTCGTGGCGCACGGTGTCGTGCTCGGGCCGGGGTGAAGCAGCCTCGTCCACCGCATCGACGCGCAGAAGCTCGAAAGGCGCCGGCCGGTCGGTGCCCTGCATGGCGCCCAGCCGCGGCACGGCCGACAGCAGGGCGCGCGTGTAGGGATGGGCCGGCGCCGCGAAGAGCTGCGGCGCCGGGCCTTCGTCGACCTTGTCGCCCCGGTACATCACCAGCACGCGGTCGGCCACCTCGGCCACCACGCCCATGTCGTGGGTAATGAAGACCACGCCCATCTGCATCTCGCGCTGCAGCTCGGCGATGAGGGCGAGGATCTGCGCCTGGATGGTCACGTCCAGCGCCGTGGTGGGCTCGTCGGCGATCAGCAGCTGCGGCTTGCACGACAGCGCCATGGCGATCATCACGCGCTGGCGCATGCCGCCCGAGAGCTGGTGCGGATAGCGGCGCAGCACCTCGCGTGCCTCGGGGATGCGCACCAGCTCCAGCATGCGCAGCGCTTCGGCGCGGGCGGCCGCCTGGCTCTTGCCCTGGTGGATGGCGATGGCCTCGGCGATCTGGTCCCCCGCCGTGAAGACGGGGTTCAGCGAGGTCATCGGCTCCTGGAAGATCATGGCGATGTCCGCGCCGCGGATGCCGCGCATCGTCGCCTGCGAGGCCTGCGCCAGGTCCAGCACCTCGCCATTGCGGCGGCGCAGGGCCATGCGGCCGTTCAGGATGCGGCCGCCGCCGTAGTCCACCAGGCGCATCAGCGCCAGCGAAGTGACGGACTTGCCCGAACCCGATTCGCCCACGATGGCCAGCGTCTCGCCGCGGTCCACATGGAAGCCCAGGTGCTTGACCGCATCGACGGTGCGCTCGCGCGTGGCGAAGCGCACGCTCAGGTCGTCGACCTGCAGCACGCGGCCTTCGGGAAGGGCGACGCCCGCGCGGGTGGCGGCGGGCGCCTCGGCAATGGCAGTGCTCATGGGATTCAGCGGTGGATGGCGGTGACGGGCGCTTCGGCGCCGCGCACGTGGGCACGGTACATGCCCTCGGTGTTGAAGGGCAGGGCGAGGTTTCCATGACGGTCCACCGCGATCAGACCGCCGGTGCCGCCGAGGGCGGGCAGGCTCTGGTGGACCACGGCGTCCGCCGCCTCCGCCAGCGACTGGCCGGCGTAGCGCATGCGCGCGCACACGTCGTAGGCGGCGGCGGCGCGGATGAACATCTCGCCGCTGCCGGTGCAGGAGATGGCGGCATAGCGATCATCGGCATAGGTGCCGGCGCCGATCAGCGGCGAATCGCCGATGCGGCCCACGCGCTTGTTGGTCATGCCGCCGGTGGAGGTGGCGGCCGCCAGATGGCCATGGCGGTCGACGGCGACGGCGCCGACGGTGCCCATCTTGCGGTCCTCGTCCAGCGGCGTGCGCGCGGCGTCGGCGGCCGCGGCGCCGTCGTGGTCCAGCACCACGCGGCCGGCCGCGCGCACGCGCTCCAGCTGCTCGCGGCGCATGGGGGTGGAGAAGTACGTCGGGTCGACGGAGGCCAGGCCCCGCTCCTGCGCGAAGGCTTCGGCACCGGCGCCGGCCAGCAGCACATGGGTGCCATCCTCCATCACCGCACGCGCCGTGTGCACCGGATTGCGCAGCCGGCTCACGCCGGCGATGGCGCCCGCGCGCAGGTCGCGCCCGTCCATCACGGCGGCGTCCAGCTCGTGCGTGGCGGCATGGGTGAACACGGCGCCGTGGCCGGCGTTGAAGAGCGGGCAGTCCTCCAGCATCTGCACGGCCAGGCAGACGGCGTCGAGCGCGCTGCCGCCTTCCAGCAGCAGGGCCTGGGCGGCGGCGGCGATGTCGTGCAGCGCCTGGTGGTAGCCGCGGGCGTCGTCGGCGCTCAGGCTGGCGGCCGTGATGGTGCCGGCGCCGCCGTGCAGCGCGAGGGCGGGAAGGGTCATGCGGAAAGGTCCTTGGGGTCGACGCCGCGGCGGCCGGTGCGGGTGTTCCAGATCCAGGGCGCGATGGCCTCGGCCGTGCCGCGAACGGCCTGCAGCGCCTCGCGGCTCTGCAGCGACAGGGCAATGATCAGCGCCTCGATCAGCGCCAGGGCGCTGCTCTCGCAGTTGGCACGGAAGCGGCTGCGGGCCTGGGCGAAGAGAGCCACGTCGGCCAGCGGCGCCAGGGGCGATGCCGCATGGTCGGTGATGGCGAGCACCGGCGTGCCGCGAACGCGCGCCTGCTCGGCCAGCGCGACCGTGTCGGCCAGGTAGCGGGGAAAACTGATGGCCACCACCAGATCCCGCGGCGTGCTGCGGGCCAGTGCGCGGGCGGCATGGGTGGCGCCCGCGGCGCTGGCCAGCAGGCGCACGTCGTCGCAGTGGGTTTCCAGCCCGTGCTGCAGCAGCCCGCCGAGCCAGGCGCTGGCGCCGTAGCCGGCGATGTAGATGGTGCGGGCCTCGCGCAGCAGCGCCACGGCGGCCTCGCAGGCCTGGGGCGTCAGCGCCTGGCGGGTGCCTTCGATGTTCTGGCGGCACTCCTCCAACGCGCTGGAAAACGCATCCGCCGCGCTGGCCGGACCGGCTTCGACCTGGCTGCGCAACTGTTCGACCGGCGCCAGCAGCGCCTCGAAGCCGCGCACCAGCTCGGCCCGGAAGGCCGGGTAGCCGTCGAAACCCAGCGCCCGCGCGAAGCGATTGGCGGTGGCCACCGACACGTCCGCACGCGCCGCCAGCTCGTCGATGGAGAGCGTGGCCACCTGCAGCGGCTGCGCCAGCACCACGTCCGCCACCTGCCGGTGCAGCCGGGACAGCTGCGGCCGCGCCTGCGCGATGCGCTGGGCGACGGAATGGGTGCCGTGGGGCGTGGGCGAGGCGTTGGTGGGAGCGAGCACGGAAATGGGGCGGATTTGAAAGCGAATTTACACGCTTGGTGCATCCGGAGAAAACTTTTGATCGTTTTCAAGTCTCGCAGCAAGGTCCGGGCCAGTGACCCAATCGCCTTCAATCCTTGGGTTCTGGTTGCCGAGCCTCCTCCCATCTTCCCAGCAGCGCCGGCCCCGTGAGCAGGACGCGCACGAAGTCCGCCTGGCGCCGCACGCCCACCTTGGCCGATGCAGCCTTGAACTGGGTGCGCACGGTGTGGACGGACACGTCACGGCTGTCGGCATATTCCTGGGGCGACAGGCCGTTGATCAGGGCCTGCGCGAGCTGTGCCTCGGCGAGCGTCAGGCCGTAGACGCTCTGCAAAGCGGGCCTCAAGCCCGTGAGTGCGAGCGAGGGCGCGCTGATGAAGACGGCCGCCGCAGCCTGCTCGCCGAAGGGCGCCCGCCAAGCCGGCAGCGGCGCGACCAGCAGGTGCAGACGGGCGCCGGCCAGGCCGTCGAGCCGCAGGCCGGTGCCTGCCGAGGTGCCCTGCCCCTGACCGGTGGCCACGGCCTCGCGGATGGCGCGCTGCAGGCGCGCATCCGGTCCGGGCGCAGTGGCGCCCAGCCGCGCGCCATGGCGAAACTGGAGCAGGCCACCCTGGGCCGCCAGCGTGCGGGCGCGCCGGGTGGCGTGCAGCACTGTGGCTTCGGCGTCCAGCAGCACCACGCCCAGCGGCAGGCCTTCGAGCACCTGCAGGGACGCCTGGGCCAGCGCCTCCGCCCGGCACAGGCGCCGGTGCAGGGCGAAGGCCGTGGTCAGGTGCGGCAGCAGGCGCCGCAACAACTGCAGTTCGTCCGGCCGGTAGGGCCCGACGGAGCGGCTGCGCAGCAGCGTCAGGTTGAAGGCGCGGTCCGCTGCCTGCTGGACCATGGCGACGGCCGAATGAAACAGGTCCAGCGGCTGCAGCCAGCCGGCATACCACTCGGTGCGGGGCAGTTCGCGATCCGGGAAGACGTCGGAGGAGCTGGCGACCACGCTGCCTTCGACGCGTGGTGCGTGCTGCATCCACACGTTGCAGTGGCTGTAGTGCTGCTTGAAGCTGTCGATCGCCGCGGCCGCCGCGCCGTGGAAGGCGTCGATGGCCCCCACGCCGCCCAGGTAGCCGCCCAGCGCGAAGTCGTGGGCCCACACGGCACTGCCCTGCGACTGCATGGCGCGCTCCAACTGCGGTAGCAGCTCCCGCTCCCACAGGCTGGCATCCAGGGCCGCTTCGTAGATGCGGCCGACCAGGTGGCTCATGACGGCATCGGCGGCGTCCATGGTTGTGCTTTCCCCTCGTTTTGTGTCTTTGTGTGCCGAGCTGTGGCCGCCGGCTCCCACGTTCATGGGAGCGCACGCCCCAGTCACCAATTCTGGCGATGTCCCGCGCGGACCGAATCCCTAAAAAGGCCGAGCCCGCCGGCAGGCCACCTCCGCGGCCTCGCGGCATCACCAACCGTTCATTCAATGAGGAGCCGATCCATGGGTGTGACCCCGTCCGAATTCCCTTCCTTTGTCCGCCGGCCCGTGTGGCTGGCCTCGACCGCTCTGGTCTGCGCGCTGTCCGCCTGCGGCGGCGGCGGCGGAGGCGGGGGTGGCTTCGCGCTGCTGCCCACCAGTTCGGGCAATGGCGCGGCGCCGGCACCGGCCCCTGCGCCAGCCCCGGCGGCCACCGTCCTCACGGGCGTGGCGGCCACCGGCGCCCCCTTCGCAGGTGCCGTCGTCCGGGTGACCGATGCGGGCGGCCAGGTGGTTTGTTCGACCGAGACCCAGGCCCAGGGCGGCTACAGCTGCGTGCTGCCGGCGGGTACGCAGGCGCCGCTGCTGGTGCGCGTCTCGCGCGACGACGAGGTGCTCTACAGCGCGGCGGTGAAGGTCGAAGGCACGGCCAACGTCACGCCGCTGACCACGGTCGTGGTCTCGCGCCTGGCACCCGACGGCAACCCGGACAGCCTGACGGCCAGCCCGGCGCCGATCACGGCCGAGGCCCTGGCCCGCCAGGTCGCCCAGCTCAACGCGGCGCTGCAGCCCGTGCTGGTCGCGCTGGGCGTGAGCGCCGCCAATCCGCTGACCGACACGCTGGTGGCCGATGGCACGGGGCAGGACAAGCTGCTCGACGCGCTCAGTGTCAGCAGCCGCGCCGACGGCACGGCCGCGAACATCGAGATCACGGTCAAGACCGCCGACGGCACGCCGGTGGCGATCAGCTTCCGCAGCAGCGACGCGGAGATACCCGCGCTGCCCGGCAATGTGCAGGTGGCGCAGCTGCCGCCGCCCGACGTGGTGGCTGCGCTGATGCAACGAATCACGGCCTGCTACGCCCTGCCGCTGACCCAGCGCGTGGGCACGGCCTCCAGCGATAGCGGCGCGGCCGTGGGCGGTCCGGCCGACGTGGTGGCGCCGGCCTGCCGGCAGCTGTTCCTGAGCGACGACCCGTCCACCTACTACCAGAGCGGCCAGCGCGTGGGCCGCAACGCGAACAACAACGGCGCCTGGGCCAGCCTGTTCCGTGGCGGCGCAACCGGCCTGACCTTCGGCCGGGGCAGCGTGGCGTTCGCGCGGGGCAACGGGGACCTGGTGCTGAGCTACCGCTGGGAAGACGCCCAGGGCAACAGCGATTTCGACACGCTGGCGGCACGCAATGTGGATGGCACGCTCAAGCTGGTGGGCAACGGCTACGACTACGCAGCCAGCGTCACACCCTACGCGCAGCACCGCGACCTGCTCAATTCGCCGGCCTACAGCTCCTACGGCACGGGCTACGACATCAACATCAACAACCGCACCGACGGCAGCGGCAATCCGGTCTTCAGCCGGGTCGAGGTGCTCACGCCCAGCGGCAAGACGCTGACCTATGTGCCGCAGGCTGGCCTGTCCTTCCTGGTGATCCAGCGGGGCAATGGCACGCCCACCGGCACTTCGGTGCTGCGGGTGCGGGGCGAGTACGCCTCCAGCACCACGGCCGGCAATCCCGCCGACCGGGAGTCCAGCCTGTTCTTCACCAACCCACAGGCGAGCGAGGAGGAGATCCGTGCCTATGGCAACCAGGGCCGCTGGACGCTGACCTTCTTCCATGCCGACACCAGCAAGCCGTCGGTGGAGCAGAGCTACCGCACCCTGTCGCGCGCCCTGACCATCGGCGAGTTGCGCCAACTGCCGATGCCCTCGCTGCCCGACAGCAGCCGCGCGGAGCTGATCGCCGAGACGGCCGCGACCGGCTACGTCCTGTTCGGCGCGCCCTCGCAGAACGAGCGCAACGTGGTGGACCTCAGTGCCACCGGCGGCACCGATGGCTGGATCGTGCCTGCCGGCGCGCTGGCGCCGACTTCGATCACCGTCTACGGCTATGCGCCCTTCGGCAGCACCGTCGCCGGCCAGCAAGGCAACCGCTTCAACGACAGCGCCACGGTGCGCAGCACCCAGCGCACGGTGGTGATCGGCTGCTCGTCCCAGTCGGTCGGCGACAAGCACTGCGATGCGGGCGATCCCACGCAATATGCGCAGGGCACCACCATCAACAGCCTGCAGTTCTATGCGCGCAACGCACGGCAGGTGGGTGTGAGCAAGCTGATCGGGCTTTACAAGCTGCAGTGAGGCGGGTTGCCCGCCGAGCGGGCGGCGGGGCGCGCTGGTCTGGCGGCGCGTCCGCGTCCCGATGCGCGGCGCCGAGGCAGCCGCCGGGCCGGGGCTTCAGCGCCCGTCGGCCTCGTCCTCGCTGGGCGGTGCGCACATGGCGCGCGCCGCCACCTCCGCCGAGAAGCCCCGCGCCATCAGGAAGCGCATCTGCCGGCCCCGCTCGCGCGCGTCGGCCGGGGGGTCGCCGAAGCGCCGCAGCCACAGGGCGCGGGCGCGTTCGGGCTCGGATTCCTTCAGCCCGGCCAGCGCGTGGGCGGCGGCCTCGGCGTCCACTCCCTTGGCGGCGAGTTCCTGGCGTAGGCGGCTGGCGCCCAGCCGCCCGGCGCGCTGGTGCAGCAGCGAATCGATCACCCGCTGCTCGTCGATGAAGCCGCGCGCCTGCAACTCGTCGAGCACCCGGGCCAGCTCGCCCGGTTCGGCCTCGTGCGCGGCCAGCTTGCGCTCCAGTTCCAGCCGTGAATGCTCGCGACGGCTGAGCAGCTGCAGGGCGCGTCCCTTGAGCGACAGCGTTGGCCGCCGGCGCGCGGGCGCAGCCTCCGCGTCGGCCGCGCCGTCCGTGGCCGGTGCCCGCGGGCCGCGGGCCTGGCGCGGGCCGGCAGTGCGGTCGGGCGGCGCGTCGTCCTGCGGGGCGCGCCCGTCCGGGGCGCGGGGGCGCCCGGACGCCCTCCACATGCCGGATTACTCCGCGTCGGGCGCGTCCACCACGCCGCCGGTGGGCAGCAGGCTGATGCCCAGGCTGTCGCGCACCTTGTTCTCGATCTCCACGGCCAGGGCCGGGTTCTCGCGCAGGAACTCGCGGGCGTTGTCACGGCCCTGGCCGATCTTCTCGCCGTTGTAGGCATACCAGGCGCCGGACTTCTCGATCACGCGCGCCGTGACGCCCATGTCGATGATCTCGCCCTCGCGGCTGATGCCCTCGCCGAAGAGGATGTCGAACTCGGCCGTCTTGAAGGGCGGGCTCACCTTGTTCTTCACCACCTTGACCTTGGTCTCGTTGCCGATGGCCTCGTCGCCCTTCTTGATGGTGCCGGTGCGGCGGATGTCCAGACGCACCGAGGCGTAGAACTTCAGCGCGTTGCCGCCGGTGGTGGTCTCGGGGCTGCCGAACATCACGCCGATCTTCATGCGGATCTGGTTGATGAAGATGACCATGCAGTTGGTCTTCTTGATGGTGGCGGTGAGCTTGCGCAGCGCCTGGCTCATCAGGCGGGCCTGCAGGCCGGGCAGCGCGTCGCCCATCTCGCCCTCGATTTCGGCCTTGGGCGTGAGCGCGGCCACCGAGTCGATGACGATCAGGTCCACGGCGCCCGAGCGCACCAGGCTGTCGACGATCTCGAGCGCCTGCTCGCCGGTGTCGGGCTGGCTGATGAGCATGTCCGACAGGTTCACGCCCAGCTTCTGGGCGTAGCCGGTGTCCAGCGCATGCTCGGCGTCGATGAAGGCGCAGGTGCCGCCCTGCTTCTGCATCTCGGCGATGACCTGCAGCGTCAGCGTGGTCTTGCCGGACGATTCCGGGCCGTAGATCTCGATCACGCGGCCGCGCGGCAGGCCGCCGACGCCCAGCGCGATGTCCAGGCCCAGCGAGCCGGTGGAGACGACCTGGATGTCCTCGATCTTCTCGCCCTCGCCCAGGCGCATGATGGTGCCCTTGCCGAACTGCTTTTCGATCTGGGCCAGTGCGGCCTGCAGGGCCTTGGCCTTTTCGCTGTTGGCGGCCTTGACGGGTGCGTCCATGAGTGACTCCTTGAGGTGTGGATGGGTGCCTGTCTTGATCTACAGGCTGGATGCTTGAACAGTAGTGTAGGGGGCAGTATCTTTCTGCCAAGCCATTTTTTCGTCAGTTTGGCTTACTATCGGACATGGACCTTCCAGAGCCAAAGGACGACGACTGGCGCCAGACCCACCTGGGCCGCCTGCTGGGCCATGCCATGCGGCGTTTCGACGCGCGCGTCTACGAGCTGATGGCCCATGACGTGGAGGTGCCGCTGGCGCTGTCCAACCTGGCGGCGCGCCAGCAGGTGACGGCGGCGCACATCCACATCACCCGCCACCTGGCGCGCGGCGGCTCGCGGCTGGGTGAGCTGGCCGAGTCGGCCGGCATGACCAAGCAGGCCATGGGCGCGCTGGTGGACCAGTGCGAGGCCTGGGGCCTGGTGCGGCGCGAGGCCGATCCGCTGGACGCGCGGGCCCGGCGCATCGTCTTCACTGCCGATGGCCTGGCCTGGCTGGAAGCCTTCCGCCGCTGCGTCGCGCGGGCCGAGGCCGAGTTCCGCGCCAGCGTGGGCGAGGAGGTCGCGACCGTGGTTGCCCTGGGGCTCGAAGCCTATTGCGGCTCCTAGAATCCGCCACCCTCCAGAGAGCCCCCATGCGCATCCTCATCGCCGAAGACGACCAGGTGCTTGCCGATGCCCTGCTGCGCAGCCTGCGCACCTCGGGCGCGGCCGTCGACCATGTGGCCACCGGCCCGCAGGCCGATGCGGCGCTCATGACCAACAACGAGTTCGACCTGCTCATCCTCGACCTGGGCCTGCCCAAGCTGCATGGGCTGGAGGTGCTCAAGCGCCTGCGGGCGCGCGGCTCGCAGGTGCCGGTGCTGGTGCTCACCGCCGCCGACTCGGTGGAGGAGCGCGTCAAGGGCCTGGACCATGGTGCCGACGACTACATGGCCAAGCCCTTCTCGCTCCAGGAGCTGGAGGCGCGGGTGCGCGCCCTCACGCGCCGCGGCATGGGCGCCACCAGCAATGCCATCCGGCACGGGCCGCTGGTCTACGACCAGGCCGGCCGCGTGGCCACCATCGACGGCAAGATGGTCGAGCTGTCCGCGCGCGAACTCGGCCTGCTGGAGGTGCTGCTGCAGCGCGCCGGCCGCCTGGTCAGCAAGGACCAGCTGGTGGAGCACCTGTGCGAATGGGGCGAAGAGGTGAGCTTCAACGCCATCGAGGTCTACGTCCACCGCCTGCGCAAGAAGATCGAGAAGGGCCCGATCCGCATCGCCACCGTGCGCGGGCTGGGCTACTGCCTGGAAAAGATCGACGGCTGATGCGGGCTGCACCGACAGGCGCCTGCCGCCTGCGTCGCACGCCGTCGGCCGCCGTGTCGCCCTTGGCCCGACCGGCGGGAACGCCATCCTTCGACACCCCGGCATGAAGCTCTTCCAGCGCGCCCAGAACTCCCTCTTCGGCGAGATCCTCGATTCGCTGCTGGCGCCGGCCATCGTGCTCATCCTGCTGAGCATTGGCCTGACCTGGCTGGTGGCGCAGGGCATCGCCAACGCGCCCTACGATCGCGCCCTGGCCCACGGCGTGCGGCTGATCGCGGCCGAAGCCGCACGCGCCGCCGCCCAGGGCCGCGCGCCCGACGTGCCGCCGCTGGTCACCGAGGTGCT
The DNA here is from genome assembly GCF_003350475.1 of Pseudacidovorax intermedius. Lineage (GTDB taxonomy): Bacteria > Pseudomonadota > Gammaproteobacteria > Burkholderiales > Burkholderiaceae_C > Xenophilus > Xenophilus intermedius. The sequence goes on along the minus strand of NZ_QQAV01000001.1, from coordinate 615,201 downwards.
GCGCGGCAGCGAAGACGACCGCGTCTGGTTCCAGGTGCTGGATGCCCAGGGCCGGCGGCTGGCCGGCACCGGCGGTTTGCCCGGGCCGCACCTGGCCCAGACGCCCGTGCCCGGCGTGGTCTACATCGACGACGGCCAGATGCAGGGCCGCGAAGTGCGCATCGCCCACCTGTGGGTGCGTCCGGGCGCGGCCGGCCTGGCACTCACCGGCCGCGTCGCGCTGGCCACCGAAGGTTCGTCGGACCTGCCGGAGACCATCACCGAGCCCGGGGACGCGGACAGCGCCGGCCTGCTGCTGGTGCAACTGGCCGAGACCCGCGCGCGCCAGGCCGCGCATGCGCGCGAGATCATCACCGGCGTGCTGTTGCCCCAGTTCGCGCTGGTGCCGCTGGGCGTCATGCTGCTGTGGATCGCACTGGCCCGCGGCATCAAGCCGCTGTCGGTGGTGGAGGACCGCATCCGCGAACGGGAGCCCGACGACCTGCGGCCCATCGACGCCACTTCCATTCCGCTGGAGGTGGCCCCGTTGGTGTCCTCGCTCAACGAGCTGCTGACCAAGCTGCACGACTCCATCGGCACGCAGAAGCGCTTCCTGGCCGACGCGGCCCATCAGCTCAAGACGCCGCTGGCCGGCCTGCGCATGCAGGCCGACCTGGCCCAGCGCGAGGGTGCCAATGCCGACGAGCTCAAGCAGTCGCTCAAGCAGATCGGCCGTGCCAGCATGCGCGCCACGCACACCGTCAACCAGCTGCTGGCCCTGGCCCGGGCCGAGGGCGGTGCCGGCGTGCTGGCGCGCCAGCCCTGCGACCTGGCGCGCTTGACCATCGATGCCGTGCGCGAGTTGCTGCCGCGCGCCATGGACAAGTCATTGGACCTGGGCTACGACGGCGCGCAGCCGGGCGCGGCCGGCGTGACGCTGCCGGGCAACCCCACCCTGCTGCGCGAGCTGATCCGCAACCTGCTGGACAACGCCATCAACTACACGAGTTCCACGCCGGGGCGCCCCGGCGTGATCACGGCGCGCGTACTGGCCGACCCCTTCGGCCATGTGCTGCTGCTGCAGGTGGAGGACAACGGCCCGGGCATCCCCGAGGCCGAGCGCGAGCTGGTGTTCGAGCCCTTCTACCGCGTGCTGGGCAACGAGGCGGACGGCTCCGGCCTGGGCCTGCCGATCGTGCGAGAGATCGCGGGCCAGCACCGGGCGCAGGTGCTGCTGCAGGAGGCGCATCCGGGGCAGCATCCGCCCGGCACGCGCTTCACCGTGCGCTTCGACACAGAGCCCCCGGAGGGCTGACGCTTGGCCCGCTCAGCGCGCTGGCGAGGAGCTGGCGGGTTCGGGGGCCGGGGCGGCCGGCGCATCGGCCGGTGCGGGGCGCACCTCCAGCAGCTCGGGGCGGATCTGCGTGTTGAGCCGCTGGGGCTCGCGCTCGCGCAGGCTGGCAGGCACCAGGCCGAAGCCGGCCAGGTCGCCACGCGCCCACAGGAAGTAGCCGGCATTGGCCAGCACGAGGGCGATGACGAACAGGCGCAGGAGCATGGGCTGCTCAGAAGGCCTGGCCCAAGGGCCGCACGCTGACCTCGGCGCTATCGACCAGCCGCAGGCCGGCAGTGGTGGCGATGCGCAGTTCTCCGTCGGGCGCCACGCCCTCACAGCGGCCGGCGGTGCCGTCGCTCAGGTGCACATCGCGGCCCAGCAGCGCGTCGCGCGCCGCGAAACGCGGAGCAACGGGTGCGAAGCCCTCGTCGGCGAAGCGCAGGACCTCGGCGAGCAGCGCTGGCGCCACGGCCAGCAGCACGCTGGCCGGTTCGGCCTGCGGCGCCCACTGGCGCACCCAGGCCGGCGGCGTGCGCATGGCGTCGGCGGGCCGCGGGCCGATGTTGATGCCGATGCCGATCACCACCTGGCGCGGCGCCGCCGTCGCGTGGCCGGTGGAGGCGGTCTCGATCAGGATGCCGGCCAGCTTGCGGTCCTGAACCCACAGGTCGTTGGGCCACTTGATCTGCACGCCGGCGTTGCCCAGCGGGTCCAGCGATTCGGCTGCGCTCACGCCCACCGCCAGGGACAGCCCCGACCAGCTGCGGGGCGCCAGCGGCAGGGAGAGGGAGAACATCAGCGAGGCGGCGCGCTCCTGGGGCACGCCACCTTCCCACTGCCGTCCCAGGCGTCCGCGGCCGGCCGTCTGGCGCTCGGCCACCAGCAGCACGGCGCGGGTGTCGCCGGCACGGGCGCGGCGCATGAGCTCGGTGTTGGTGGAGGCTATCTCGTCCACCACCTCGACGCGCAGGCTGGGCAGCTGCGCGGCCAGGGCCTGCTGCAGCGCGTCGACGGGCCAGACCTGCGACATGGCGGCCATCAGGCCTTGTCCTTCGCCTTCTTCTTGCGGGGCTTGGCCCCGGTGTCGGCCTTGCCGCCCGCCTTCTTGCCCGACTTGGCGGACTTCTCCGCCTTGCCCGCCTTCTTGCCGGACCCGGCCTTCTTGGCCTTCTTCGCTTTCTTCTTCTTGCCGCCCTTGCCCGGCACGGCCTCGGCGTCCTCCGGCGGCGCCAGCAGCGTGCCGCGGCATTGCGGCGAGCCGCACCAGCAGGGGAAGTCGGCCAACAGCTCGGGCGTGTACGGCGAGTCGATCACCAGGCCATAGTCGTAGTTGAGCTCTTCGCCCGCGGCGATGTCGCGCAGGGCACGGATGAATACGCGGCCGTCCTCGACCTCGGTCTCGCAGTTGGGCCCGCAGGAGTGGTTGATCCACTTGGCCGAGTTGCCGTGCACCTTCCCGTCGATCACATGCTTGTCATCGATGTGGAAGTAGAAGGTGTGGTTGGGCTGGGCCGGGTCGTGCGGATGGCGTCGCAGCGCCTCGGTCCAGCTGATCACCTCGCCGGTGTACTCGATCACCAGCTCGCCGGCCGCGATGTCCTGCGTCGCGAACACCCCCTTGCCATGCACGCCGGAGCGCCGGGTCTGGATGCGGCGGCCGGCAGAGGGTGCGGGCGAAGAAGGGGATTTGGAGGGCATCGCCGAGTTCTGATAGCTTGAGATGTGCACATGTGCGCGCATGCGCACGTGCGCGAGAGGCGCAGAGTATAGAGAGCCGTCCGGCGCGTCGCCGGCCGCCGCCGCCCGTCGTGGGCGCCGGGGTTTTGTCCCCGAAGGTGCCGGTCCGTCCGGGCCCCCGGCGGCTCTTGCCCATGAGAGATTTCCAGATGACGAAGACCTTGGTGATAGCGGAAAAGCCGTCGGTGGCGCAGGACATCGTGCGCGCGCTCACGCCCGTGTCCGGCAAGTTCGACAAGCACGACGAGCATTTCGAGAACGACAACTACGTCGTGACCAGCGCCGTGGGCCACCTGGTGGAGATCCAGGCCCCCGAGCAGTACGACGTCAAGCGCGGCAAGTGGAGCTTTGCGCACCTGCCGGTGATCCCGCCGCACTTCGACCTCAAGCCCGTGGACAAGACCAAGGGCCGCCTGAACGCCGTGGTGCGCCTGGCGCGCCGCAAGGACGTCACGCAACTGGTCAACGCCTGCGACGCGGGCCGCGAGGGCGAGCTGATCTTCCGCCTGATCGAGCAGTACGCCGGCGGCGCCAAGCCACTGGGCAAGCCGATCCGCCGGCTCTGGCTGCAGTCGATGACGCCGCAGGCCATCCGCGACGGCTTCGACCGCCTGCGCTCCGAGCGCGAGATGCAGGGCCTGGCCGATGCCGCCCGCTCGCGCTCCGAGGCCGACTGGCTGGTGGGCATCAACGGCACGCGGGCCATGACGGCCTTCAACTCGCGCGACGGCGGCTTCTTCCTGACCACCGTCGGCCGGGTGCAGACGCCCACGCTGTCCATCGTGGTCGAGCGCGAGGAGCAGATCCGCAAGTTCGTCAGCCGCGACTACTGGGAGATCCACGCGGTCTTCCAGGCGCAGGCCGGCCAGTACCCGGGCAAGTATTTCGACCCGGCCTGGAAGAAGGCCAACGCCCCGCTGCTTCCCAATGGCGAACCCGACCCCGAGCAGCGCGCCGACCGCCTGTGGACCGCGGCCGAGGCCCGTGCCATCGCCGAGGCGGTGCGCGGCCGGCCCGCCACCGTCACGGAAGAGAGCAAGCCCACCACCCAGGCCAGCCCGCTGCTGTTCGACCTCACTTCGCTGCAGCGCGAGGCCAACAGCCGCTTCGGCTTCTCGGCCAAGACCACGCTGGCGCTGGCCCAGTCGCTGTACGAGCGGCACAAGGCGCTGACCTATCCGCGGACCGACTCGCGCGCCCTGCCCGAGGACTACCTGCCCGTGGTGAAGGACACCCTGGGCATGCTCGCCAACAGCGGCATGCGTCACCTGGCGCCCTTCGCGCAGCAGGCCATCGACCAGAACTACGTCAAGCCCACTAAGCGCGTCTTCGACAACGCCAAGGTGTCGGACCACTTCGCCATCATTCCCACGCTGCAGGCGCCCAGCGGCCTGTCGGACGCCGAGCAGAAGCTCTACGACTTCGTGGTGCGGCGCTTCCTGTCGGTGTTCTTTCCGAGCGCCGAATTCCAGGTCACGACGCGCATCAGCACCGTCGAGGCAGCGGGCAAGAAGCACAGCTTCCGCTCCGACGGCAAGGTGCTGGTCAAGCCGGGCTGGCTCGCCATCTACGGCAAGGAAGCCGCCACCGACGACGACAAGGACGGCAAGACGCTGGTGCCCGTCAAGCCCGGCGAGCAGGTGAACACCGAGAGCGCCGAGGTCAAGGCCCTCAAGACCCGCCCGCCCGCGCGCTATAGCGAAGCCACGCTGCTGGGCGCCATGGAAGGCGCCGGCAAGCTGGTGGACGACGACGAGCTGCGCGAGGCCATGCAGGAGAAGGGCCTGGGCACGCCCGCCACCCGCGCCGCCATCATCGAAGGCCTGCTCAACGAGAAGTACATGCTGCGCGAGGGCCGCGAGCTGATCCCCACCGCCAAGGCCTTCCAGCTGATGACGCTGCTGCGCGGGCTGGGCGTGGAGGAGCTCTCCAAGCCCGAGCTGACTGGCGAGTGGGAGCACAAGCTGGCGCAGATGGAGCAGGGCCACCTGAGCCGCGACGAGTTCATGCGCCAGATCGCGGGCATGACCGAGCACATCGTGCGCAAGGCCAAGGAATACGACCGCGACACCGTGCCCGGCGACTACGCCACGCTGGCCGCGCCGTGCCCCAACTGCGGCGGCATCGTGCGCGAGAACTACCGGCGCTTCGCCTGCACCGGCAAGTCGGGCAGCGGCCAGGACGCCTGCGGCTTCTCCTTCACCAAGTCGCCGGCCGGCCGCACTTTCGAGCTGGCCGAGGCCGAGCAGCTGGTGCGGGACAAGCACATCGGCCCGCTGGAAGGCTTCCGCTCCAAGGCCGGCTGGCCCTTCGTGGCCGAGATTGTGCTCAAGCACAGCGACGAGGACCACAACTGGAAGCTGGAGTTCGACTTCGGCGACGACGGCAAGGACCCGGCCGAGACGGGCGAGATCATCGACTTCGGCGCCGCGCCCTCGCTGGGCCCTTGCCCCAAGTGCGGTGCGGGTGTGCACGAGCTGGGCGCCAACTATGTGTGCGAGCGTTCGGTGCCCACGGCCGACCATCCCACGCCCAGCTGCGACTTCAAGACCGGCAAGGTGATCCTGCAGCAGCCGGTGGAGGAGGAGCAGATGCGCAAGCTGCTGGCCACCGGCAAGACGGACCTGCTCGACAAGTTCGTCAGCATGCGCACGCGCCGGTCCTTCAAGGCCTTCCTGGCATGGAATGCGGAAGAGGGCAAGGTGACGTTCGAGTTCGAGCCGCGCGCCTCCAAGTTCCCGCCGCGCAAGACGGCATCGGCCGCGCCGGCCCGAGTGCCGGCTGCCAAGAAGGCGGCTGCAAAGAGTGCGACGAAGACCGCCGCCAAGGCCCCGGCGGCCAAGAAGGCGGCGGCCCCCAAGGCCCCGCGCAAGACCAGCGCCGCCGCGGGGCGTCAGCCCAGTGCGGCGCTCGCGGCGGTGATCGGGCCGGAGCCGGTGGCGCGGCCCGAGGTGATCAAGAAGCTGTGGGACTACATCAAGGCCAACGGCCTGCAGGACGCCAAGGACAAGCGCGCCATCAACGCCGACGACAAGCTGCGTCCGCTGTTCGGTCGTGACCAGGTGTCGATGTTCGACCTGGCGGGGATCGTGGGCAAGAACCTGGAAGGCTGAGGTTCGTGTTGCGGGGCTCGCATCCCGGTCTGCCCGGGGCGGGTTCTCGACGGCGCAAGTCTTGAGCTTTGGATCGGGGTTCGCAGTTCGTGGTTCGCGTAGCGCAGTGCGGCGCGGCGTGCGTTGCGTGCGTGGGCGTGCGTGTCCTGCGTTGCGTGGCCGGGCGGGAGGCGCGAGTGGGAGGGGCGCTAACCCGGCAGAGGACGCCGGCATGCGCGCTCCCGGTGCACGCTCGCGCCGACCGGCTTGTTGCACGGGACGGGTGCTCGCTCTCCGCCGACGTGCTTGGGGCACTGCACGGCGCCGCGAATGGCACCTCCGCACGCACACCGGCATCCTCCGCCTCGACGCTGCGCCTGAACGGCCGCGATTGCGCCCCGCCCCGAATCCGTTCGTCCTGAGCCTGTCGAAGGGCAAAGCGGCGCGCGATGCAAAGGCCGAGTCGTCCTGGCCAGCGTCATCACAACCCTGACGCTCGAGGCTTCGACAGGCTCAGCCCGAACGGTCTGGGGTCGACTGGCCCTCCATTACGACCCGCGAGGACTCCGCGGCCTTACGGTCGCACGGTCCCACGGTCCCACGGTCCCACGGTCCCACGGTCCCACGGTCCCACGGTCCCACGGTCCCACGGTCCCACGGTCCCACGGTCGTGCGGCCTGAAAAGGGGAGGGCTCGAGCGCAGCGTCGAGGCGGAGGATGCCGGTGTGCGTGCGGAGGTGCCATTCGCGGCGCCGTGCAGTGCGGAAGGCGCGTCGGTGGAGAGCGAGCACCCGTCCTGTGCAGCAAGTCGGTCAGCGCGAGCGTGCACCGGGAGCGCGCATGCCGGCGTCCTCTGCCGGGTTAGCGCCCGCGCCACTCGCACCACTCGCACCAACCCGCATCAACCGCACCGCACCGTACATGCGGCCGATGCCCAGCCCCTCAGTCCCGCCGCAACAACGCCTGCCGCAGCAGCCGCGAAGCGCGGTCGCGGATGCGCCCCGGCATCTGCCGCAGCGGCCGGTGCGGCTGCACCCGCGCGGTGGCGCAGGCCCACAGGAAGTCGTGCAGGATCGGCGTGTCGTTGATCGTGTCCGTGCCGCCGTACTTGTGGAACTCCGGGTGCCACTGCGTCGCCGCGATGTAGCTGTGGCTGCCCTGGTTCGGTCGGCGGCGGATCGCCTCGGGCACATGGTCGGGCAGGCTCCAGGCCTCCACTTCGAAGCCCGGGGCCAGATTCTTGATGCCCTGGTGGTGGATGCTGTTGACCCGCGCCTGGTCCACGCCCGGGTACATCTGCGCCAGGCGCGTGCCCGGCACGATCTCGATGCCGTGGAAGTTCTGGTCGTAGGTCACCGGATCGCGGTGGCGCAGCGTCTGCGGGTGGCCGTGCTGCTCCTCGATGTCCTGGTAGAGCGAGCCGCCGAAGGCCACGTTGATCAGCTGCAGCCCGCGGCAGACGCCGAAGATCGGCTTGCCTGCCTGCTCGAAGGCCTCCACCAGCGCCAGGTCGTACAGGTCGCGGATGCGGTCGCCGATCCAGGCTTCCTTCAGGGGCTCCTCGCCGTAGCTGCCGGGCCACACGTCGGCGCCGCCATGCATCACCACGCCGTCCAGCCATTCGGCGTAGTGCGCCAGGCTGGTGTCGCCGCGGGCGGTGTCGCCGGTGGGGCAGGGCACCATCACCACCATTGCGCCGGCCGACATCAGCCAGTGGCAGATCGACTGCTCCACATACTGCAGCGTCTTGTTTGTGAACAGCGAGCGCTTGGGGTCGGCATGCGAGAAGCAGGCCGACAGACCGATCTTGAGGCGGGCGGAGACGGGCGGGGCACCGCCGGACAGCGGCAACCAAGAGGCGCGAGACATCGCCGCATGGTGCGCGCAGGCCACGCCCGGGCGTGTCGGCCAAGGGCGCGTCTGGTCTGGGAAGGGCGCCAGCCCACCGACTGCGCCGCTACAATCCCGCGGTTTTGCACCGCGCGGGCTGTCCGCGCGTGGCGACATTCAAGCGTTGAGATCGTGGCGATCCGTTTGTGGGTCGCCACGCACCCCTGACAGTTTCGCGCCCGCCTTCTCCACGTACACAGGCTCGGGCGCCGGCAACGGCAGCCGGTTCGGGTACCGGCGTCCTGCCTCCGAGAGGACACACGACATGGCGAAGGAAGAGCTGATTGAAATGCAAGGGGCGGTCACCGAAGTGCTGCCCGACTCGCGCTACCGCGTGACGCTGGAAAACGGCCACGAGGTCATCGCGTACAGCGGCGGCAAGGTACGCAAGAACCACATCCGCATCATCCTGGGCGACAAGGTGTCGCTGGAGATGTCGCCCTACGACCTGAGCAAGGGCCGCATCACCTTCCGCCACCTCGAGCGCCGCGGCCCGCCGCCCGAAGGCTCCCGCCGCTGACCGAGGCGGCGCCTGCGCAGTGCCGCAGGGCTGGCCGACCCGGCGACCACGGCGACGGGCCTTCGCTGAAGCCTTCCTTCGGACGGCGCAAGGTCTTCGGGGCGCTCGCGCTTCATGGTCCAGGGTTCCGCACAGGGGCCCTGTCCTTCTTTTCATCACCCAGGGTCTCGCAGGAGGCCCTTTCTTGTTTGTGCCCATGGACGGCGAAGACCAGCAGACCGAGATCCCTCCTTCCTTCCTCGCGCTGTACGCCGACGCCCGCCAGCGCCTGCGCGAGCCGCTGGCCGTGGTGCGCCAGCGCTACGAGCTGTGCGAGGACCTGGCCCAACTGCTGACCGGCCAGGCGCTGGGCCTGTCGCAGAGCGGCACGGTGAGCGACCAGGAGGTGCTGCAGCGCTGCCTGGCCGGCCTGCGCAGCACCGATTCCGGCCTGGGGGCCGACGAGGCCGGCTGGACGGTGCAGCGGCTGGCCGAGTTGCTGGGCTGGGGCTGGACGAGCAGCCCCGACCGTCCGGACTGAGCCGCCCGCTCCCCGTCCGGGCCGAGCGCGTCGACGCCGGGACATGTGCGGCCTGCCCTTCGACACGCCCACGGCGAACGGATCGGCGCCTGGCCCCCTGCCTCGCAGGCGCCACACGCCCCGGCGGCTTTCACGTTAGGCTCCGACGCTGGAGACACCACCCAGAACGCGTCCACACCCGATGGGCGCACGCGCCGCCCATGACCCCGCCGCCTTCCGCCAGCGCCGCCGACCCGGCGCCCCGGCTCCCCTCCGCCACCCGCGCCTCGACCCCCAGCCCCTGGACCATGCTGCTGGTGCTGAGCACCGGCTTCGCGCTCAGCCAGGCCTTCCGCACCGTGGCCGCCATCATGGCCGCGCCGCTGGCCGCCGACTTCCACCTCAGCCCGCAGGCCCTGGGCCTGTTCGCCGGCGCCTTCCACTTCGCCTTCGGCGCGCTGCAGCTCCTGATGGGCATCGGCATCGACCTGCAGGGCGTGCGGCGCACCGTGCTGGTGGCCTTTCCGCTGGCCATCGGCGGGGCGGTGTTGTCGGCGTTGGCGCCCAGCTTCGGCGTTCTGGTGGCGGGGCAGGTGCTGATCGGCATCGGCTGCGCCCCCGCCTTTCTCGTGTGCACCGTCTTCATCGCGCGGCACTTTGCGCCGGAGCGCTTCGCGGCGGTGTCGGGCGCCATCCTCGGCCTGGGCAGCTGCGGCATGCTGGTCACGGGCACGCCGCTGGCCTGGCTGATCGAGGCCAGCTCCTGGCGCATGGGCTTCTGGGTGCTGGCGGCGGCCTCGCTGCTGGCCTGGGTCGCCATCGCGGCGGTCGTGCATGAGCCGGCCCCGGCCGCGGACGCGCCGCGCGAATCGCTGGGCAGCGCCGTGCGCACCTTCGCCGGCCTGCTGCTGCTGCCGCACACCTGGGGCATCCTGGCACTCGCGCTGGTCACCTATGCCTCCTTCGTGGCGCTGCGCGGCCTGTGGCTGGGGCCGATGCTGATGCAACGCCATGGCTTCTCGCTGATGGCCAGCGGCAACGTGGCGCTGTTGATGACGGTGATCGCCATCGCGGGGCCGCCGCTCTTCGGCCGCATCGATCCGGGGCCGGCGCGGCGCCGGCGCTGGCTGATCGGCTTCACCGTGGTCTGCGCCGGGCTCTTCGCGGTGCTGGCCTTCGATGCGCAGGCCAGCGTGGACATCGCGCTGGCCCTGGCCATCGGCCTGCTCTCGGGCTACATGGTGCTGCAGTACCCGGACGTGAAGGGCGCCTACCCGATGGCCGTCACGGGCCGGGCCATGGCGCTGTTCACCATGGCGATGTTCCTCGGCGTGGCGCTGATGCAGTGGGCGACCGGGGCCATCGCCACGGCGGCGCAGTCGCGGGGCATCGAGCCCTTCCAGGCCGTCTTCGGCGCGATCGCGCTGATGCTGGCGGCCGGAGCGCTGGCCTACCGCCTGCTGCCGCAGCCGCCGCGGGAGGGGTGAGGGTGGGGCTTGCCGGGGCAGCACCCTGGGGCGGCTCCCCCCTCTCCCCAATCCCTCTCCCGCGAGGGAAGAGGGGCCGAGACACCTGGGCGTCGTGGCCTTTCAGCCCTTGCGGCGGCCCTTCCAGAACTTCGGTGCATCCGCGAGCCGGCGCAAGGCCTTGCCGGCCTTCTTCGCGGTGCGGGGCTGCTGCGCCGCCAGCCAGCCGATGGCGAACCAGGCATGCGCGTCCTGCTCGGCCGCCTCTTCGTAGAGGCGGCGGGCCGTCACCTGGTCGTTGAACAGGCCCAGCGCGTCCTGCGCGGGGCGCAACTGGTCGAGGTAGCGGGCCGTGCGGCCGGCGTCCAGCAGGGGCGCGACGAACTCGGCCAGGTAGCGCAGCCGCTTGAGCCGCTTGCGGGTGCGATGGCGCTGGTCGTCGTCCAGCTGGTCGAAGCGCTCGGCGTCGCGCAGCGACTGGCGGTGCAGCCGGCGCAGGCGGTGGCGCAGGTGGGCGAGGGTGGCATCGGCGTCGAGCGTCCCGACGCCCTCGGCCGGGTCTTCGGCCGCGCGGCCTGCCAGGGCCACCAGCACGCCCTGGAAGGCCGGCTCGCGCACCGCGTCCGCGGGCGTGGGCGCATCCTTCGCTTCGGGCACACGCATGGCTGGTGCGTCGCTTCCTTCCATCCAGCGGCGCGACTCGGCCACCACCTGCGTCCGGTCGCGCTGCGCGCCCAGGGCGTGGAAGGCGCGCTGCAGTGGTGCTTCCCAGGCTGGGTCCAGCCCGCCGGCCAGCGGTGCCAGCTCGCGCAGCGCAGTGCGCAGGCGGCGCAGGCCGATGCGCAGCTGGTGGATCTGCTCTTTGTCTTCGCTGCCCTCGGCGATCTCGCTGGCATTGGGCAGGATCTGGGCGAGGCAGGCGGCGATCACCCGACGCTGCAGCGCCGCGCCATCGGGCGGGCTGTCTTTTTCGAAGCGTGGCGTCTCGGCCTTGACCGCGGGCACCTGGACGATGCCCTTCATCAGCCGCTCGCCGCGCTCGGCTTTGGAGACGGTGCCCAGCCACAGGCCATGGCGCTGCGCCCAATCCCGTGACAGGGCGACCAGGCCCGCGAGCGGGCCCTGCACCAGCTCCAGTTCCAGCTCGCACACGGGCGCCACACGCATCGGTCCGCCGGCGGGCGCCTGCGCGACGATCTTGCCCACGTCCAGCGCCAGCTCGACCCGCGCACCCTCGTGGCGCATGTCGCGCGTCAGGCGCCAGATGTCGGTCGCGTAGGTCTCGACCAGGTCCTCGCCCGCGGCCTGCAGCACCTGCACCAGGCGCTCGCCCACGGGCGTGCCCTGGTGGCGCAGCAGGTCGGGCTGCAGCAGGTCGGTGGCGCGGGCGGGGCCCAGGTCGGCGTTGTGCTCCAGCCGCTGCAGCAGGCCGTGCCCCGCGGCCTTGACCGTCTGCACCCAGCGGCGGCCTTCCTTGCGCAGGCGCAGCGCCATGCCTGCGGCGGCCAGGGCGCCACCGGGCGTGTCGAAGTAGCGGGCCTGCATGCGGGTGCGCTGCACGGCGCCTTGGCGCAGGTCGACCTCGACCGCGGCCAGCCGCTCGGTGGGGATGTGGAACTTGAATTCGGTTTCCATGGATGCTTGGTAAGAGTGCACGTGCCGCGGCGTCGGCGTCCAGCGGCTCGGGCCTCCGGCCGACAGGCCGCGCGGGCGTCGGTGCCCAGAATGCCGGCGCCTGCCGATGGTGGCAGGCCTGTGTGTCATTGTCCCCGTCGACCGAGCCGAGCCCTTCATGCGCCTCAAAGCCACCAACTTCCTCAAGCTGGACTGCCAGCAGCCCTGCCCCGTCGTCGCCATGCTGCGCCCGCGCAGTGGCCTGGCCCAATGGGTGGTCAGCGAGCACTACCACCTGCGGCCCTGGGTGCCCACGGTGGAGTACGTGGACCCGTACGGCAACCTCGGTCAGCGCTTCGTGGTGCCGGCCGGCGGCATGGAGATCGAGGTACAGGTGGAGATGGAGACCGAGGAGGCCCTCGCCGTCGAGCCCGCCGCGCCGGTCACGCCCGTGGACCAGTTGCCCGACGCCGCGCTGATGTACCTGCTGCCCAGCCGCTACTGCCCCTCGGACCGGCTGGCCGGCCGCGCGCGCGAGATCGTCGGCGACCTCACGGCCGGCTATGCGCAGGTGGAGGCCATCCGCCGCTGGATCCACGAACACATCGCCTACGAATACGGCGTGAGCGACGCCAGCACCGACGCGCTGGGGACGCTCAACCTGGGCAAGGGCGTGTGCCGGGACTTCTCGCACGTGGGCATCGCCCTCACGCGGGCGCTGCAGATTCCGGCGCGGCAGGTGGTCGGCTACCTGCACAAGCTCGACCCGATGGACATGCATGCCTGGTTCGAGGCCTTCATCGGCGGCCGCTGGTACACCTTCGACGCCACCCAGGCCGAGCCGCGCGGCGGCCGCCTGGTGGTGGGCTACGGCCGCGACGCAGCGGACGTGGCCTTCATCTCCAACTACGGCGAGATCGCGATCGAGGAGATGCGCGTGACGGTCGAGCAGGCGTAGCCCGCCGCAGGGCGCGGCGGCAGCGCCGGCCCTGCGTATCAGGCGCCGCGCCGCTCAATGCCAGCCGCGGTGCCAGCCATAGACGGGGTGGTACCAGCCCCAGCCATGGCGCGGGTGGTAGTGCCACACATAGCCCGGTGCCGGCATCGCATAGGTGGGCGCCACATAGACCACGGTGGGCGGCGGCGCATACACCGGCGGTGTGACCACCACGGGCCGCGGCACCACGTGCACCGGCTCGGGGGCCACCACGCACCCGGCCAGCAGTGCGGCCGGCAGCACGGCCAGCGCACACAGCCGGAAGGGGGAGGAAGAGGGGCGGGAGCTTGTCTTCATTGGCGGATGTTCGAAGTGCCCGGTCGGGCGATGTCCCCGATCAACGCCTGCGCGCATCCGCCCGGCCGACCGCCGGCGTGTAAAGAAGGGTTTACTCAGCCGGGCGTCAGTCCGTGCTCAGCCCACTGTCAGTGGCTTCTTCAGGCGGTGGTGCCGCGCGGGCCACTGCGCCGGCCGAAGGCCTTGCGGCGCAGCTTGTCCTTCTTGCGCAAGCGCTTCTGCCACTGCGAAGCGGCCACGCTCAGCACGGTGGCGCCACCGAGCAGCAGCAGTTGCCGCGCCAGGTCGCGCGTGGCGCCCTGCAGCCGCCGGTCCACCTCGGCCTGCACCTCTCCGGTCTGCGTCAGCGCCACGGCCGCGGGCGGCGGCGGCGCGTCGCCCGCGTCGGGCTGGCCGGTCGTGGCCTGGGTGGGCACGGCGGGCGGCTGGGCCACGCTGGCGGCCAGCCGTGCATCGGCCACCGAGCCATGCTCCAGCGCATAGACCTTGGTGAACTCCGCACCCAGCAGGAAGATCTGCGCCGCGTAGTACACCCACACCAGCAGCACCACCAGCGAGCCTGCGGCCGCGAAGGACTCGGTCATGCTGCTGCGGCCCAGGTACAGCGCGATGGCGGTCTTGCCCACCTGGAAGAGCATCGACGTGACGGCGGCACCCACCCACACGTCGCGCCAGGCGATGCGCGTGGTGGGCATGAACTTGTAGATCATGGCGAACAGCAGCGTCATGATCGCGAAGGAGATGGCGATGTTGAGCAGCTGCAGCATCAGCTCCCAGCCCGGCAGCAGCGCGCCCACCCAGCTGCCCATTGCGGCCAGGAAGGCCGACACCAGCAGCGACACCATCAGCAGGAAGGCCAGCCCCAGGATCAACCCGAAGGAGAGCACCCGCGCCCGCAGCACCGACCACACGCCCTTGGGCTTGGCTGAGGGCGGCACATGCCAGATGCGGTCCAGCGCGCTCTGCAGTTCGGCGAACACGGTGGTGGCACCGACGATGAGCACGCCCACGCCGATCAGCCCGGCGACCAGCCCTTTGCCGGGCTCGCTGGCGCTGCGGATCAGGCCCTGCACCGCGATGGCCGCCTCGCGGCCGATGAGGCCGGAGAGCTGGCCCACGATCTCGCCCTGCACCGCCTCGCGGCCGAAGAGCGCGCCGGCAATGGCGATCACGATCACCAGCAGCGGTGCGAGCGAGAAGAGGGTGTAGTAGCTGATCGCAGCCCCCATGCTGGGGGCGAAGTCGTCGCTCCAGGCGACGACGGCTTTCTTGCACAGCGAGAAGAGTTGCTTGAAGGTCATGGCGGCGGCTTTCTGGAGACGCGTACGACGGCGCACGGATGCCGCCAGTGTGCGGTCCCCGCGCCGCTGCGGCCATGCGTCAAGGCGCGCTTTGCGGGTAGGCCAAGTGCGATGCGCGGCGGGGTCAGGCCGGTGGCCGCTCCTTATGGGCCGTGCCGTCGCTGTCCGCAAGGTGGCGGGCGACGTCGGTGGCGCGGTCGCCGACGGTGGCCACCGCGGCGCGCAGCCGCGCCTCGTCGATGTCCATGCGGCGTGCCCATTCGGCCACCGCGCCTTCGGACTGCAGGTCGATGCGGTCCGGGTCGTTGCCGGCGGGGGCGATGAGGGTGTGGTCGTCGGGCATGAGAGGCTCCTGCAAAGGGGGAAGAAAGAAAGGGTCAGAGGGCCGCCGCAGTGCGGGCGAAGCTCGCGACCAGGGTGCGCCCGGGCGGTGCCGCCTGGCGCATCACCTCCAGCCGGCCGCTCTGGCTGCGCACGGCGTCGCGCAGGCGGTCCTCGCCACCGCCATCGGGTGCCTCGCCTTCCGCCGGCGTGGGCGCATGCACCGCGATGCGGAAGCGCTCGGGCTCCACGATGGAGGCGACGATGAGCCCGCTGCCCGGGGTCGCGACGGCGGCGGCCTCGGCCACCATGCGGCCCACCAGCTGGGCCAGGCGGTCCGGGTCGGCCTGGCAATGGCCTTCGCCCAGCCGGTCATGCTCCAGCGCATGGCCGGGGAAGGCCTGCGCCAGCGTCTCCACGCACTGGGCCACCAGCGCATGCAGGGCCACGGGGCGGTGCTGCTCGTCGGTGCTGGCGGCGGTCTGGGCCTCGGCGATGCGCTGGTCGATCAGCTGCTGTGCGCGCTCGCCGGCGCTGTCGATGTGGTCCAGCACCTGCCGCTGCTGCGGATCGAGCGCCCCGCGGCGCAGCAGTTCGGTGCCCAGCCGGATAGCGCCCAGCGGGTTGCGCAGGTCGTGGCTCAGCCGGGCGAGCTGGCGCTCCAGCTGGTGCACCTGGGCCTGGAGCGCGTCGCGCATGGCCTCCAGCGGCTGCAGGTCGGGCCGGCCGTGGGACGCGGGCGGCTCGGCGGGGGCGGAATCCGGGTCGTGCATGGGCGCTCCTGGACGCGGGACGGAAAGGCGATGGGTGGGGACGGGAGGACGATGGTCGGGCGCGGGCCGGGGTGCGCCGATGCGCCGTCGGCGCCACCGCGGGTAGGCCAATGACGACGCCACGGGCACTGGGCACGGCGGCGGTGCGCGCGCCGGCCTTCACGCACAATCGGCAGCCCTGTGGCGGGCCCCGGCGCCCCCAGGCCGGCGGCGCGCCTGCTTGCAGCGCAAGGCCGGCCCACCTCTTACGAACAGGCCGTCCGCGGCACTCCAGCCTTTTTCCTTCATGCAGATCACCCAAGACACCGTCGTCACCCTGCGCCTGCGCATCGCGGACGCCCAGAGCGGCCAGCTGCTCGACAGCCCCAAGGAGCCGGTCGTGTACCTGCACGGCGGCTACGACAACATCTTGCCCGCCATCGAGACGGCCCTTGACGGCCAGGCGGCCGGCCACCAGGCCACGCTGAACCTGTCGCCCGAGCAGGCCTTCGGCACGCGCGACGAGAGCCTGCTGCGCACCATCCCCAAGAGCGAATTCCCGCCGGGCGTGAAGGTCGGCGGCCAGCTGCGCGGCCAGCTCGACAACGGCGAGCCGCATGTGTTCAACGTGGTCAAGATCAAGGGGCCGCAGGTGCTGCTGGACGGCAACCATCCCCTGGCCGGCCGCAGCCTGCGCATCCAGCTGAACGTGGTGGCCGTGCGTGCCGCCACCGGCGAGGAGATCGCCCATCGCCATGTGCATGGCGATGGCGGCCATCACCACTGAAGGCCCTGGCGCCTTGCCCCGGCGCGGCCCGGGGCTGCCGCCGCGGCGGCGGGACGTGCCCGGCGCCGCAAGGCGGCCTCAGCCGCGCGGCGTCACGGGCGAGGGCGGCACGCCGCGGGCCTCGATGGCCTCGGCGGCTTCCAGGCACAGGTCCTCGCGGAAGCGCGCCGCCACCAGCTGCACGCCCACCGGCGCCGGTCCGTGTTCACCGTCGGCCATGCCGGTGCTCATCGTCAGGCCCGGCAGGCCCATGAAGGGCAGCGCGATCTGCGTCATCTGCGCCGCCCACACGCGGGCATAGCCTTCGGGGCCCTGCAGGTCCAGGTCGACCGGGAAGGGCAGCTCGGCCGACACCGGCAGCAGCACCAGCGGATAGCGCTCGTGCAGGAAGCGCTGCCACTGCCGCGTGAGCGTCGCGCGCCGCACCAGGATGGCCGACAGCGCCGCGCTGTCCATGCGCGCCGCCACCTCGGCCTGCCCGCGCAGCACGACCAGCGCCGCCGGATCGCCCTCGCGCTCGGCCGTGCGCAACTGGGCCTCGTAGCCATCGCCCACCCACAGCAGCGTCTGGTCGTCGGCAGCGGCCTTCAGCGGCGGCAGCGCCTCCACCTCGTCCACCAGCCAGCCGGCGTCGCGCAGGCGGGCGGCCGCGTCGCGCAGCGCTGCTTCGACGGGGGCGGTGGTGGCCAGGCCGTCCGGGCGCACGCACAGCGCGGCCCGGCGCGGCACGGCGGGCCCGACCAGCGGCACCGCCACCGACCAGGGATCGCGCGCATCCGGCCGGGCCATGGCGGCCAGCGCGAGGCGCAGGTCATGCACATGGCGCGCGATCGGGCCGGAGACGGCCGTCAGCTGGCCGCCGATGGTGCGCTCGGGGCTGGAGGCATTCCACGCCGCCACCCGGCCGAAGCTGGGCCGCAGGCCATGAACGCCGCAGGCATAGGCCGGGTAGCGGATCGAGCCGGCGATGTCCGTGCCATGGCCGATGGCGCCGATGCCCGCCGCCACCGCCGCGGCCGCGCCGCCGGAAGAGCCGCCGGGTGTCAGCGCCGAGTTGCGCGGATTGCGCGTCGCGCCGTGCAACTGGTTGCTGGTGAACCAGCGGTAGCTGAAGGCGGGCGTGTTGGTGCGGCCGATGACCACCGCGCCGGCGGCGAGCAGGCTGTCCACCACCGGGCTGTTGTGTTCGGCGACGAGGTCCTTCTGCAGGCGCACGCCGTTGGTGGTGGCGAAGCCGGCCTGGTCGACGTTGACCTTGAGGGTGACCGGCACGCCGGCCAGCGGCCCCACCGCCTCGCCGCGGGCCAGGGCCGCGTCGATGTCGGCGGCGCGGCGCAGCGCCTCGTCGGGCCGGTGGTCGACCACGGCGTTGAGGGCGGGGTTGACCGCCTGCAGCCGCGCCAGGGCCGCCTGCGTCGTCTCGGTGGCGGAGATGCGACGGCTGGCGACCAGCGCGGCCGTCTGGGCGGCGCCCAGCTGCCAGAGCTCGGCCGGCAGTGCGGAGAGGGAAGAAGAGGAGGGGAGCGGCGAGGAGGACATGCCCGAGGTGTAGCGGGAGGCATGCCCGCTTGTCCAGCACCGGCCGCGCCGCCCGTGTGCCTCAGTGCCCGGCCTGCGTGGCCGGCCGGCGCTCAGCGCACCGGCCCCTGCGCGTTGCAATAGTCGAAGAAGGCGTCCAGGTCGTTGGACTTGTCGAAGACGCGATCGGCCCCGGCGTCGCTGCAGCGGCGGCGCATGTCGGCCGTGGCGTAGTTGGTCAGCACCACCATGCGTTGCCGGGCCCCGCCGTTGCGCAGCCGGCGCAGCACGCCCAGGCCCGATCCCTGGCGCAGGAAGAGATCGACGATGGCCAGGTCCCAGCCGTCGGAATGCGACTGCATCCACCGTACCGCCTCGTCCTCGCCCTCTGCCAGCCCGACGATCTCGGCGTCGGTCAGGTCTTCGAGCGTGGGGATCAGGCTGTCCCGTATGGTGGGGTTGTCTTCGACGATAAAGATGCGGGGAGCGGCCATGGTGTGGCGCGGACTGGAACAGGGGAGCTTAAGGGCCGGGGCGGTGCGGGCGTGGGCGCCCTGGGCCTCCCTTCCTGTGGGACGCGGCCTACGGAACGGGGAGGGTCAGCGCGGGCGCGCCTTCTTTTCGACCTCGGATTGCGCGGCTTCGAGGGCGTCCAGCACCTCGGCGGAGCGGCTGATCTGCTCCTCGACCTGGCCCGACTGGTCCAGCGCCTGGGCCACGTCGCCGACCTGCACATGGTCGGGCAGGGCCTCTTCGAGCACGGTGTTCACGACAGCCAAGTTGTCGGCCGCCTGGCGGATCTCGGCGGCCACCGCCTTGGCCTGGTCGATGGTGCGCTCCAGCGCTTCGACCGCCTGCGCCGTCGTCGGATCCTGCTTGTCTTGGCTCATTCAACGCTCCTGCGGAGGCCGTGGGAAGGCCCAATGCCGCGTGTGTAACGAGGGCGGATGGTAGCGCCGCCCGTGCGCTGCCGGCGGCCAATCCACTGTTGCACCCATGGTCCACCCTGTCTCGCGGGCATGGTCTTCCACAATCGGGCCGAACGCCTCATCTTCGGACTTCGGGCTGACTGCCAGCCCCCTCGCGAACGAAAGAAAGACTTCCCATGGCCACTGCCCCTTCCTCCGCCGTCCTGGGCGTGCACCCGCTCGGCTTTCCCTGGCCGACCGTCGACCCCTTCCTCTTCTGCGCCTATCACGACGATGGCTATCCGCGCGGCGACGGCCGCATGGCGCCGGCCGCCTCGCTGGCCGGCCGCGAGATCGGCGCCGACTTCAGCCGCAAGGACGGCTGGAGCATGTACCACGGCGAATCCGTGCCCGGCTTCCCGGCCCATCCGCACCGCGGCTTCGAGACCGTGACGCTGGTGCGCCGCGGGCTGATCGACCATGCCGACTCGCTGGGCGCCGCGGCCCGCTTCGGCGGCGGCGACGTGCAGTGGGTGACGGCCGGCCGCGGCATCGTGCATTCGGAGATGTTCCCGCTGCTGCGCGAGGACGCGGACAACCCGCTGGAGCTGTTCCAGATCTGGCTGAACCTGCCGGCGGCGCGCAAGATGGTCGATCCGCACTTCACCATGTTCTGGTCGGGCCAGGTGCCGCACTGGCGCGCCGAGGGCGTGGACGTGACCGTGGTGGCCGGCCGCCTGGACGGGGCCGACGCGCCCCTGGCGCCGCCGCCGGATTCCTGGGCTGCGCAGGCCGATGCCGACGTGGCCATCTGGACCGTGCGCCTGGAGGCCGGCGCGCGCTGGGCGCTGCCGGCCGCGCGGGGCCAGGGCACCCACCGTGTGCTGTATTTCTTCAAGGGCGCGTCGGCCACGGTGGGCGGCCAGGTGGTGCAGGGGCCGGCGGCCATCGAGCTGCGGGCCGATGCCGAGGTGGCCCTGCTGGCCGGTGACGAGGTCTGCGAATTCCTGCTGCTGCAGGGCCGGCCCATCGCCGAGCCCGTGGCGCAGCACGGCCCCTTCGTCATGAACTCGCAGGCCGAGATCATGCAGGCCATGCAGGACTACCGTCGCACGCAGTTCGGTGGCTGGCCCTGGCCGGATGCGGCGCCGGTGCATGGCGCGGCGCCGGAGCGCTTCGCGCGTTATCCGGATGGGCGGCGGGAAGCGGCGATGGACGCGGAGGGCTGAGGGGGGCGTCCTGCCGCATGCAGGGCGCTGCGCGAGTCGGTCTGCCGCGGTCGAGATGCGGGCTGTGCCTCCGCTGCGGCCCCCTCTCCCCGGCCCTCTCCCGCGAGGGGAGAGGGAGAGACTGCCGGCTCAGCGGCGGGCGGCGCTGCCGGCAATGGCGCGCGACAGCCGCCACATGAGCCACAGGAAGCCCAGCGGCAGCAGCACCGTCTGCACCACGAACAGGGCGATCAGCCGGACCATGGTGCGGGTCCATTCGCCAGCCGCCTGCAGGATCGCCTCGTAGCCGGCGCGCAGGTCGGTGGCGCGTTCGGACCAGCGCTTGAGGCGCTCCAGCAGCCCTTCTTCGGCCGGTGCAGCCGGCTGGGTGCGGCCCACCACCTGCTCGGGCGAAGCCTCGATCACGGCCAGGGCCGACTGGTATTCGCCCGCCATCACGGCGCGGTAGACGCCCTCGTTGGCCAGGCCCACGGCCGGCACCGCGAAGCGCACCAGCAGCAGGCCAGCGAAGATCGGGGACAGCCAGCGCAGGGCGCGTGCCGCCGCGGCGTCTTGCCTCGCGCGGGGGGCATCGGCGCCGACGGCTGCCCTTTCCGCGCTGGCGGCGGCCGAGTCCGCCCGCCAGCGCAGCACCAGCCAGGCCAGCAGCACCGCCGTCAGCGCGGCGGACACCGCCACATGCCCGCCGATGCCCAGCATCAGCAGCTGGATGCCGAAGGCCACGCTGGCGGCCAGCATCACCGCAGCGAAGCGGTCCACCAGCTCGTTGAGCGGCTTGAGGGCCTGGCCCGGGGCCAGGCTCAGGCCGACGCCGGCGGGCTTGACGTCCAGCTGCGTGCCCTGGGCCACCGACAGCACGGCGCCCAGCGCCCGCGCTGCGGCAAAGGCGGTGAGAGAGCGCTGCAGGCCGGCGCGCAACTGCTCGCGGGCCAGGGGCTCCAGCGGCACCAGCCAGCAGCCGGCGAGCACCGCGGTGGCGACGAGCAGCAGCAGGGCGCGCTTGAACGGCGCCACGGTGGCCGGCGGCGCGCCCGGGCGCTCGCTCATATCGACTTGAGCGCCTCGGCGCCGGGCGCGGTCATGCTGGGCGCGAACTCGACGATGTCGATGCGGGCCAGCTTGTGCTGCGCGAACGGGTCTTCGGCGAGCACGGCCTCGAGCGCCGCGCGGTCGCCCGAGCGGGCCAGGATCACGCCGCCCACGCGCGGCACCTGCCGGCCGGAGGCGACGAACAGGCTGCTGTCGTAATGGCGGCGCAGCCAGGCGACGTGGGCCTCCATGTGGGCGTCGATTTCTTCGACGGGGCGGATGTAGGTGAGGGTGACGATGAACATGCGCCCGAGGGTAGCCCGGGGGCCCGGCCGCTGTCTCGGAGGGCCTCGGCTGGCGCGGAGGATTGCGGGGCCGCCTCGCCTCGCCTCGCCTCGCCTCGCCTCGCCTCGCCTCGCCTCGCCTCGGCGCCGGCCCCGAGCCGCGTCGCAGCGCGGGGCGACGGCGGCCATTGCCGTCGGCTCAGCCCTGCCCCGTCGCCACCGTCCAGACCAGCCACGCATTGGCCGCGCTGATCACCGCGAACAGCCCCCAGGCCGTGGCCTTCATCGCCCAGCCGCTGGCGAATTCGCCCATCAGCCGCCGGTCGCTGGTGAAGCGCACCAGCGGCCAGATGGCGAAGGGCAGCTGGAAGCTCAGCACCACCTGGCTGAGCACGAGCATCTTGCCCACGCCGCCGTCGCCGAACCACCACACGCCCACGAAGGCCGGCACGATGGCCAGGGCCCGGGTGATGAGCCGTCGCTGCCAGCAGGGGATCTTCAGGTCCAGGAAGCCTTCCATGATGATCTGGCCGGCGATGGTGCCGGTGAAGGTCGAGCTCTGGCCGGAGGCCAGCAGCGCGATGCCGAAGAGCGTGGCCGCCAGGCCGCCCACCACCGGTTCGATGAGCCGGTAGGCGTCTTCGATCTCGGTGACCGGCGCGCGCCCGCCGCCGTGGAAGGCGCTGGCCGCCAGGATCAGGATGGCGGCATTGACGAACAGTGCCAGCGTGAGCGAAAGCACGGCGTCCATCGTGCCCAGGCGCACCGCCTCGCGCGTGGCCGCGGGCGTGCGCGCCACCAGACGGGTCTGCACGATGGAGGAATGCAGGTACAGGTTGTGCGGCATCACCGTTGCGCCCACGATGCCGATGGCCAGGTACAGCGCGCCCGGCTGCTGCAGCCGCTCCAGGCTGGGCACGAAGCCCATCGCCACGCCGAACCAGTTCGGCTGGGCCATGGCCAGCTCCACCGCAAAGCAGCCGGCGATGGTCAGCACCAGGCCGAGCACGATGGCCTCCACGCGCCGGAAGCCCGCGCCCTGCAGGCCCAGCACCAGCAGCGTGTCGAAGGCGGTGATGGCAATGCCCACGGGGATGGAGACGCCCAGCAGCAGGTGCAGCGCCAGCGCGCTGCCCAGCACCTCGGCCAGGTCGCAGGCCACGATGGCCAGCTCGGCGCCCAGCCACAAAAAGCGGTTGGTGCGCGGGCCGTAGCGCTGGCGGCAGGCGCGGGCCAGGTCCAGCCCGCCGGCCAGGCCCAGGCGCACGCACAGGGTCTGCAGCAGCATCGCCGCCAGGCTGGCCAGCAGCACCACGAAGAGCAGGCCGTAGCCGAAGCGCGAGCCGGCCTCGATGTCGGTGGCCCAGTTGCCCGGGTCCATGTAGCCCACCGACACCAGCAGGCCGGGGCCGGCGAACTTCAGCAGCTTCTTGTGGAAGGGCTGGCCCGGGTCGACGGTGACGCTGCCCTTGACTTCGGAAGGGCAGAAGGGCGCGGTGGCGGTGCGGGGCAGGCGGAACATGGCGGGGCCGATGGTAAGGAGCCGCCTCGCGGACCGGGTGGCGCGGGGGCGCCGGGCGGCGGGGTGCGTGCGGTCAGAAGTGGTCGGGCGACGGCATGTGCTCGCGCATCCACGCCGTGAAGGCGCGCAACCGCGGCGGGTACTGGCGCGCGTAGGGGTGCATCAGGTAGATGGGCAGCGGATCGCCCACCCACTGCGGCGCCAGGCGCACCAGCCGGCCCTCGGCCAGATCCGGCGCCACCGCCCAGGCCGACACCAGCGCGATACCGGCTCCGCCGAGCACGGCGCGGCGGGTGGCATAGAGGCTGTCGGTCGCGAGGCGGGGGCGGATGGCGAAGGTCTCGCGCCTGCCGTCGGCCTCGTGCGTGAGCGTGACCTCGTCGCGGTAGAAGGTCTGCAGCGCCAGCCAGGGCAGGGCGGCCAGCTGCTGCGGCGCCTCCGGTGGCGGGCCGTGGCCCCAGAGGCCGGGCGGTGCCACCACGATGCGCTGGATCTCGGTCAGGCGCTGGGCGACGACCGACGGATCGCTCACGGCGCCCACGCGGATCGCGCAGTCGATGCCCTCGGCGATGAAGTCCGGCTGCCGGTCGTGCAGCAGCCATTCGACGCTCACTTCGGGATGGGCCTGCAGGAAGCCCAGCAGCGGCGCCATCAGCTGGTCCTGCCCGAAGGCATGCGGCACCAGCACGCGCAGGTGGCCGCGCGGCGTGTTGCGGGCGCCGCGCACGTCGGCCTCGAAGCTGTCCCAGCGCTCCAGCAGTTCGCGCGCCTGTGCCAGGCAGCGCTCGCCGTCCTCGGTCAGCGCCATGGCATGGGTGGAGCGGTGCAGCAGCCGCAGGCCCAGGGTGCGCTCCAGCGCCTGCAGGCGGCGGCTGACGGTGGGCTGGGTGCTGCCCATCTGCTGGGCGGCGGCCGAGAGGCTGCCGGCATCCACGATGCGCACGAAGGTCTGCAGCAGGTCCAGGCGGTCGATGGCGAGCGGCGCTTCTTTCATGCGTCGAACGTATAGCTGATCTGCAATCCAGCCGTCTACAGCTTTTTGTCATTCGTTGAAAGAATGCTCCCCATTCGGCGTCGCCCACCGACAACAAGGGCGGCGCCGCAGACTGCCAAGGAGTTCCCCATGTCATCCCTTCCTCTTGTCGCCGGTTCCGCTGCGGCGCCTGCCGAGCCCGACCTGTCGCGGCCGCTGGTGCTGATGCTGG
This sequence comes from Pseudacidovorax intermedius, assembly GCF_003350475.1. Taxonomy (GTDB): domain Bacteria; phylum Pseudomonadota; class Gammaproteobacteria; order Burkholderiales; family Burkholderiaceae_C; genus Xenophilus; species Xenophilus intermedius. The sequence goes on along the minus strand of NZ_QQAV01000001.1, from coordinate 590,918 downwards.
CCGCGGGCGCCGGCCTGGGCGCCGCCGCCCTCTACTACGCGCAGCCGTTGCTGGGCATCCTGGGCGCGGACCTGGACGCAAGTCCGGCCCAGACCGGCCTCGTGCCCACCCTCACCCAGCTCGGCTATGCCGCCGGCATCCTGCTGCTGATCCCACTGGGCGACCGCTACGACCGTCGCCGCATCATCCTGGTCAAGGTGGTGCTGCTGATGCTGGCGCTGCTGGCCAGCGCGCTGGCGCCCGGCCTGGGCGCGCTGCTGGTGGCCAGCCTGGCCATCGGCCTCACGGCCACGCTGGCGCAGGACATCGTGCCTGCCGCCGCTGCGCTTGCGCCCGAGGCGCACCGCGGCCGCACCGTGGGCACCGTGATGACCGGGCTGCTGCTGGGCATCCTGCTCTCGCGGGTGGCCAGCGGGCTGGTCGGCCAGCAATGGGGCTGGCGCGCCGTCTTCCTGGCCGCGGCCGGCTCCATCGCGCTGATCGGCCTCGCCCTGTGGCGCGGGCTGCCGCGCTTCGTGCCGACGACCCAGCTGAGCTACGGCCAGCTCATGGCCTCGCTGGTGCAGCTGTGGAAGCGCTACGGGCCGCTGCGCCGCGCGACGCTGGCGCAGGGCCTGCTGTCGATCGGCTTCAGCGCCTTCTGGTCCACGCTGGCGGTGATGCTGCACGAGCGCTTCCAGATGGGCAGCGCCGCAGCCGGTGCCTTCGGCCTGGCCGGCGCCGCCGGTGCGCTGGCAGCTCCGCTGGCCGGTCGCCTGGCCGACCGCCGCGGCCCCAACCGCGTGACGCAGCTGGGCGCCGGGCTGGCGCTGCTCTCCTTCGCGCTGCTGCTGGTGCAGGACCTGCTGCCGCCCGCCGCGCAGATCGGCCTGCTGGTGGTGGCCGCCATCGGCTTCGACTTCGGCGTGCAGGCCACGCTGGTGGCGCACCAGACGCTGGTCTACAGCCTGGACCCGGGCGCCCGCAGCCGGCTGAATGCACTGCTGTTCACCGGCATGTTCATCGGCATGGCCGCCGGCGCCGCGCTGGGCAGCCAGGTGCTGGCCCATGCGGGCTGGTTCGGCGTCGTGCTGCTGGCGATGGCCAGCGCCGGGGCCACGCTGGCCGTGCGGCTCTGGCCGGCGCGGCGGGGCTGAGCGCCGGCCAGAGCCTCACGGCCGCGCAAAAGGCCGCCTGCCGGATGGGAGCCGGTCGGTCGACCCAAGGCCGTTCAGGCTGAGCTTGTCGAAGCCCGGGTCAGCGACTCGAAGGCCCCCGACGACTCAGGGCGAACGGGTTGACCTTCGGACATCACCCGGCGGGTTGGGGGCCTTCTGCGAAGGACGTCACCGCCTGGGAAAGGGCCGGCTCAGGAAGGGCGAGGCTGCCTCGCCGAAGCGCCAGGGCACGTCCGCCGCGCGGGTGATGCCGATGCGCGGCCCAGTCTGCACCTGGATGTTCTCGCCAGCGGGTCGCGGACGGAGTTCGAAGGGCGGGGCATCCAGCCGCCGATGGTTGAAGCTGGCGTCCACCCCCAGCGCCTGGGCCACACGCCCGGGGCCGGCGGCCAGCAGGCGCACATCCTGCACGCCGCGGCGCTCGCGCATGCGGGCCAGGCCCTCGGTGGGCGCCAGCGCGCGGATCAGCACGCCCGCGCCGTGGCCCTCGGGGCCGCAGACGAAGTTCAGGCACCAGTGGATGCCATAGGAGCGGTAGACATAGGCCCGGCCCGGCGGCCCGAACATGGCCGCATTGCGCGGCGTGGGCCCGCGGTGGCTGTGCGAGGCCGGGTCCTCGCGGTCGTAGGCCTCGGTCTCCACGATGCGGCCGCCGACGCCGTCCACCAGCACCTCGACGCCGATCAGGGCCGGCGCCACCTCGTGGGCGGGGGCGAGGAAGTCGATGAAGGCGGCAGCGGGCGATGGGGCGGTCACGGGGGCAGCGGGGTGAGGACGGATCGCACCAGTCTAGGAGGCGCGTCCCTCCGCCGGCGCCGGACGAATGCCGGTGCGCCCGACAGCCCGCGCCCGGGTGCATCGCGCCAGAATCGCCGGGTCCTCGTCACCCAGCATCCGGCGCCACGCCTCGGCCGCCGTCCTCGCCCGCCATGCCCCAGCCGACCGACTTCGCCAGACTGATCCACCAGGGCGCCGCCGCCTGCGCGCGTGCCGTCGCCGCGGGCGAGGCCACGGCCCTCGAACTCTGCGACGCCGCCATCGCCGCCATCGAGGCGAAGGACGGCGCCCTCAACGCCGTGGTGCTGCGCGACTTCGACCGCGCCCGCGACCAGGCCCGGGCCGCCGACGCGCGGCGTGCGAAGGGCGAGCGGCCGGTGCTGCTGGGCGTGCCGATGACGGTGAAGGAGTCCTTCAACATCGCCGGCCTGCCCACCAGCTGGGGCCTGCCGCCCTTCCGCGGCTTCCGCCCGGCGACCGATGCGGCGGCGGTGCAGCGGCTCAAGGCCGCGGGCGCCGTCATCTGGGCAAGACGAATGTGCCCGCGGCCCTGGCCGACTGGCAGACGGCCAACCCGATCCACGGCCGCACGGTGCACCCACTGGATGCCTCGCGCACGCCGGGCGGCTCCTCGGGCGGCGGTGCGGCTGCGCTGGCGGCGGGCCTGGTGGCGCTGGAGATGGGCTCGGACCTGATGGGCTCGCTGCGCGTGCCCGCGCATTTCTGCGGCGTGTGGGCGCACAAGCCCAGCACCGGCATCCTGCCGCTGCGTGGCCAGGCCTTCCCTGGCACGCCCGACACGCTCGGACCGCCCCCCGACCTGCCCACGGTCATCGGCCCGATCGCGCGCACGGCCGACGACCTGCTCCTGGCGCTGGACGTGCTCGCCGGCCCGGAGATGCCCATGGCTCAGGCCTGGCAGCTGCAACTGCCGCCGCCGCGGCAGCCCGACCCGGCGCGCTGGCAGGTGCTGGTGCTCGACGCCAATCCGCTTGCCCCGGCCGATGCCGAGGTGCGCGGCGCGGTGGCCGAGGCGGCGCGGCGGCTGCAGGCGCAGGGCGCCCGGATCATGAGCGCGGCAGATCTGCCGCCCGGCGCCTTGCCCGACCTTGCGGTGCTGCACCGGGCCTACCAGCAGTGGGTGATGACGGTGCTCGGCGCGTTCGAGCCCGGCGCCGAGTGCGACCTGAACGCGCACGAATGGATCCGCCTGGTCGCCGACCGCGGCCGGCTGCGGGCGCAGTGTTTCGCGCTGCTGGAGCGGGTCGATGCCATCGTGATGCCGGCCTTCGGCTGCGCCGCCTTCGCGCACCAGGACGATCCGGACTGGGGGCGGCGCACCCTGCGCATCGATGGCGAGGACACCCCTTACGAGGCCCAGTCCGCCTGGGCCAGCCTCGCCTCGCTGGCCAGCCTGCCCGCCACGGCCGTGCCGGTCATGGCGGGGGCGGGCGGGCTGCCGCTGGGTGTGCAGGTGATCGGCCCGTGGCTGCACGACCGCGGGACCATCGACGTGGCGCGCCGGGTTGCGGGCGCGGGCCCGAGGGCATGACGCCAGACCGCCAAAAGAAAAGCGCGCCACGGGGGCGCGCTCTTCATCGCAGTTCAGGGGCCGCCGGGGCAGCCCGTGCGGCGCTGCTTACTTGGCGACGACGCGGGTCATCTCCAGGCACTTGTTCGAGTAGCCCCACTCGTTGTCGTACCAGCTCACCAGCTTGACGAAGGTGCCGTCCAGCGCAATGCCGGCCTCAGCGTCGAAGATCGACGTGCGGGCATCGCCGCGGAAGTCGGTGGCCACCACCTTGTCCTCGGTGTAGCCCAGCACGCCCTTCAGGGCGCCTTCGCTCTGGGCCTTCATCTCGGCGCAGATCTCCTTGTAGCTGGCTTCCTTCGACAGCTCGACGGTCAGGTCGACCACCGACACGTCGGAGGTGGGCACGCGGAAGCTCATGCCGGTGAGCTTGCCCTTGAGCTCGGGCAGCACCACGCCCACGGCCTTGGCGGCGCCGGTGGAGCTGGGGATGATGTTTTCCAGGATGCCGCGGCCGCCGCGCCAGTCCTTGTTGGACGGGCCGTCGACGGTCTTCTGCGTGGCGGTGGCGGCATGCACGGTGGTCATCAGGCCGCGCTTGATGCCCCACTTGTCGTGCAGCACTTTGGCCAGCGGGGCCAGGCAGTTGGTCGTGCACGAGGCGTTGGAGACGATGTCCTGGCCGGCGTAGCCGCTGCTGTTGACGCCGTACACGAACATGGGCGTGTCGTCCTTCGAGGGGGCCGACATGATCACCTTCTTGGCACCGGCGGCTAGGTGTTTGCCCGCGGTTTCCTTGGTCAGGAAGAGGCCCGTGGATTCCAGCACCACGGTGGCGCCGACTTCGTCCCACTTGAGGGCGGCCGGGTCGCGCTCCTGCGTCAGGCGGATCTTCTTGCCGTTGACGATCAGCGTGTTGCCCTCGACGGCGATGTCGCCCTTGAAGCGGCCATGCACCGAGTCGTACTGGAGCATGTAGGCCAGGTAGTCGGGCTCCAGCAGGTCGTTGATGCCCACGACTTCGATGTCGGGGAAGTTCTGAACCGCGGCGCGCAGCACGTTGCGGCCGATGCGGCCGAAGCCGTTGATACCCAGTTTGATGGTCATGCGAATGCTCCAGGAAGTTATGGAAAAACCAACTCAGTCGGCGAGGACGGCCTCGACCGTCGCCGCCACGTTCTCGGGCGTGAAGCCGAAGTGCTTGAACAGCACGCCGGCCGGCGCGGATTCGCCGTAGGTGTCGATGCCCACGACGGCGTCCACGCCGTATTTCCACCAGCCGCCGGTGCTGCCCATCTCCACGGCGATGCGCGGCAGGCCCTTGGGCAGCACGGACTTCTTGTACTTGACGTCCTGGCGGTCGAAGGTGGTGGTGCTGGGCATGGAGACCACGCGCACGGCAATCTTGCGGCTGGCCAGCAGTTCCTGCGCCTTGAGCGCCAGCTGCACCTCGGAGCCGGTGGCGATGATCACCGCCTTGGCCTTCTTCTTGAGGCCCACGCGCGAGGGCTCGGCCAGCACATAGGCGCCGCGGCTGATGTCGGCCAGCTCGTCCTTGGGGGCGTAGTTCAGGTTCTGGCGCGACAGCAGCAGCGCGGTGGGCTGCGTCTTGTTGCGCAGTGCGCAGGCCCAGGCCACCACCGTCTCGGTGGTGTCGCCGGGGCGCCACACGTCCAGGTTGGGAATCAGGCGCAGGCTGGCCGCATGCTCGATCGACTGGTGCGTCGGGCCGTCCTCGCCCAGTCCGATGGAGTCGTGCGTGAAGACATGGATCACGCGCTGCTTCATCAGCGCCGCCATGCGGATGGCGTTGCGGCTGTAGTCGCTGAAGGTCAGGAAGGTGCCGCCGTAGGGAATGAAGCCGCCATGCAGCGCCACGCCGTTCATGATGGCGGCCATGCCGAACTCGCGCACGCCGTAGTTGATGTGGCGGCCGATGCGGCCGTCTTCGGTGCGCACCACGGCGCCGTCGGCGGCGAAGCGCAGGTCGGGCGTGGCGGCGGTCTTGGTCAGGTTGGAGCCGGTCAGGTCGGCGCTGCCGCCGAGCAGTTCGGGCAGTTGCACCGTCAGCGTCTCCAGCGCCAGCTGGCTGGCCTTGCGGCTGGCCACGGTCTCGGCCTTGGTGTGGGCGGCCAGCACGGCGTCGACCACCACCTGGTCGAAGGCGGCGGGCAGCTCGCCCTTCATGCGGCGCTCGAATGCGGCGGCCAGGTCGGGGAAGGCCTGCGCGTAGGCGGCGAACTTCTCGTTCCAGGCGGCTTCGGCGGAAGCGCCTTTGGCCTTGGCATCCCAGTCCTGGTAGACGGCCTCGGGCAGCTCGAAGGGGGCGTGTTCCCAGCCCAGGGCCGAGCGGGTCAGGCCGATCTCGTCGGCGCCCAGCGGCTCGCCGTGGGCCTTGGCGGTGCCACCGCGGTTGGGGCTGCCCTTGCCGATCTGCGTCTTGCAGACGATCAGCGTCGGCTTGCTGCCTTCGCCGGCCTTGGCCTGGGCCACGGCGGCGGAGACGGCGGCGGCGTCATGGCCGTCCACCGGGCCGATCACGTTCCAGCCGCAGGCTTCGAAGCGCTTGGGCGTGTCGTCGATGAACCAGGGCGCGACCTTGCCGTCGATGCTGATGCCGTTGTCGTCGTACAGGGCGATCAGCTTGCCCAGCTTCCAGGCGCCGGCCAGGGCCACGGCCTCGTGGCTGATGCCTTCCATCAGGCAGCCGTCGCCCAGGAAGACATAGGTGTGATGGTCGACGATGGCATGGCCATCGCGGTTGAATTCGGCGGCCAGCAGCTTTTCGGCCAGCGCGAAGCCCACGGCATTGGTCACGCCCTGGCCCAGCGGGCCGGTGGTGGTCTCCACGCCGGCGGTGATGCCCACCTCGGGGTGGCCGGCGGTGCGGCTGTGCAGCTGGCGGAAGTTCTTCAGTTCCTCGATGGGAAGGTCGTAGCCCGTCAGGTGCAGCAGGGCGTAGATCAGCATCGAGGCATGGCCGTTGGAGAGCACGAAGCGGTCGCGGTCGGCCCAGTGCGGGTTGGCCGGGTTGTGCTTGAGGTGCTCGCCCCAGAGGGCCGCCGCCATGTCGGCCATGCCCATCGGGGCGCCGGGATGCCCGGAATTGGCTTGCTGGACGGCGTCCATCGCCAACGCGCGGATCGCGTTGGCCATCAGGGCTTGGTTGGCCATGAGAAAAGGCTTTCGGGGAGGTGTGGGAGGGGAGAACCCGCGATTTTAGCGAGGGGCGCCCGGGCCCTCCGCCGGGACGCTTCACACACGTCAAGCGCTGTCAGCCTTGGTACAAGACGGGACACAATCGTGTCCAATTTGCGAATAATTCAGTCGTACATCCTCCCCGAGCCCCGCGCGGGACTGCTAGAGTCCACGCATGCACGGCCTGCACCTTACTGCCGACCTTCACGATTGCCAGTGCGATGACTTCTGGCTGACGGACGGCACCATCCTCCTCGAGTGTCTGACGCGCGCCGTTGCCGTCGCCAAATTGAAGGCGGTGGGGCAGCTGGCTCATCACTTTCCCTCCACCCCTGCCGGGCGCGGCGGCGTCACGGCCGCGCTGCTGCTGGCGGAATCCCATGTGTGCATCCACACTTGGCCCGAGCAGGGCAGCGTGACGCTCGACGTGTACGTCTGCAACTTCGGCGGCGACCATTCCGACGCCGCGAAGGCCTTGCAGGAGGCGCTGATCGTCCTGTTCTCGCCGCGGCACGTCGAACGCAACGTCCTGCACCGAGGCAGCGTGTCCCGTCACCTGGTGTGACGGTGACGCCGGCCATGGTCCTCGCTGCGGGCCGCGGCGAGCGCATGCGCCCGCTGACGGACCGGCAGCCCAAGCCGCTGCTCGATGTCCGGGGCAAACCGCTGATGCAATGGCCCATGGAGGCGCTCGCGCGCGGCGGCTTCACCCGGCTGGTGGTCAACACCGCGTGGCTGGGCGAGCAGATCGACCAGCGCTTCGGCACCGCGCCGCAATGGGACGGGGGTGTAGGCTCGCAGATCGCCTATTCGCACGAAGGCCGTGACTTCGGTGCGGCGCTGGAGACCGCCGGCGGCATCGCCCGCGCCCTGCCGCTGCTGGACGCCGAGCTCTTCTGGTGCCTGGCCGGCGATGTGTACGCGCCCGACTTCCACTTCACGCAGGCCCAGGTGCAGTCCTTCGCCGACAGCGGCCGGCTGGCCCATCTGTGGCTGGTGCCCAATCCGCCGCACAACCCGCGTGGCGACTTCGGCATCGGCCAGGACGGCGCAGCGCTGAACCTGCCGGCCGACGACCCGGCGCCGCGCTACACCTTCTCCACCATCGGCCTGTACCGGCGCGAACTCTTCGCGCCGCCGTACTGCGACATCCCGCCCGGCAACCCGGCGGGCGTGAAGGCCGCGCTGGCGCCGCTGCTTCGGCGCGCCATGGACAATGGCCGCGTCAGTGCCCAGCTGCACACCGGCCGCTGGACCGACGTCGGCACTCCCGAGCGCCTTGCCCAACTCAACACGTCGCCATGAACGCCAGTCCCTCCCTCTACGCCGGGCGCCGGGCCCGCCTTGCCGCCCAGCTCGGTGCCGATGGCATCGCCCTTATCCCCACCGCACCCGAGCGTCAGCGCAACCGCGACAGCGACTTCCCCTACCGGCACGACAGCTACTTCCATTACCTGACCGGCTTCACCGAGCCCAACGCCTGGCTGGTGGTCGACGCCGCGGGCCGCAGCACGCTGTTCTGCCAGCCCAAGGACCTGGAGCGCGAGATCTGGGACGGCTACCGCCTCGGCCCCGAGGCCGCGCCCGAGCGCCTGGGCGTCGACGAAGCCTTCTCGGTTGCCGAACTCGACAGCCGCCTGCCGAAGCTGCTCGAAAACCGCGCCACCGTCTGGTACCCCTTCGCCACCCATTCCGGCCTGGAAGGGCGCGTCGACGGCTGGCTGCAGAAGGTGCGCGCCCGCGTGCGCTTCGGCGCCCTGTGCCCGGAGCAGCAGCGCGACCTGTGCGGCCCGCTGGACGAGATGCGCCTGGTCAAGGACGCGCACGAGCAGGACGTGATGCGCCGCGCCGCCAACATCAGCGCCCGCGCCCACATCCGCGCCATGCAGCTGAGCGCGCGCATGCTGCGCGAGGGCCGCGACGTGCGCGAGTACCACCTCGACGCCGAGCTGCTGCACGAATTCCGCCTGGGCGGCTCGCAGTTCCCGGCCTACGGCTCCATCGTGGCAGCCGGCGCCAATGCCTGCGTGCTGCATTACCGCGCCGACGTGGCGCCGGTGCGCGCCGGCGAGCTGGTGCTGATCGATGCCGGCTGCGAGCTCGACAGCTACGCCAGCGACATCACCCGCACCTTCCCGGCCGACGGCAGGTTCACCGGTCCCCAGCGCGCGCTGTACGACCTGGTGCTTGCCAGCCAGGAGGCGGCCGTGGCCGCCACCAAGGCCGGCAACCGTTTCAACGACCCGCACGAGGCCACGGTGCGCGTGCTGTCGCAGGGCATGCTCGACCTGGGCCTGCTCGACGCCAACAAGGTGGGTAGCGTGGACGATGTGATCGAGCAGCGCGCCTACTTCCGCTACTACATGCACCGCACTGGCCACTGGCTGGGCATGGACGTGCACGACTGCGGCAGCTACGTGGAGCCGACGCAGGTGGGCGAGATCAGCGAGCGGCGCGACCCGCTCTCGGGCGAGGTCATCAAGAACCGCCCCAGCCGCATCCTCCAGCCCGGCATGGTGCTGACCATCGAGCCGGGCATCTACGTGCGTGCCGGCGACGACGTGCCCGCCCAGTTCCACGACATCGGCATCCGCATCGAGGACGACGCCATCGTCACCGCCTCGGGCTGCGAGCTGATCACGCGCGGTGTGCCGGTGGACGGCGACGAGATCGAAGCGCTGATGCGTGGCTGAGCGGGCGGCTTACCGCGCGCAGACCGCCCGAGTTTCAGCCGAAGCGCTGCGCCGAATAGGGCGCCGCATCCACCATCGTCGGCCGGCCGTCCATGAGCTCTGCCAGCAGCCGTCCGCTGGCCGGGCCCAGCGTGAATCCCTGGTGCGCATGGCCGAAGTTGAACCACAGGCCGCGGTGCCGCGGTGCGGCGCCGATCACCGGCAGCATGTCGGCGGTGCAGGGGCGGGCGCCGAGCCAGGGCTCGCCTTCCACCGGATGCGGCAGGTCGAGCAGTTCACGGGCATAGGTCTCGGCCCGCGTGAGCTGCCACGGCGTGGGCGGGGCATCCTGGCGGGCGAACTCGGCGCCTGTGGTGATGCGGGCGCCGCGCCGCATCGGCGCGATCACCACACCGCGGTCCAGGTCGTACACCGGGCGGCGCAGCGTGGGGCCGCCGGTGTAGTGCCGGTGGTAGCCGCGCTTGACGAAGAGCGGCAGCCGGTAGCCCAGGGGCTTGAGCAGCCGGTCGGCCCACGGACCCAGGGCGACGACGGCGTCTTGCGCTTCCACCGGGCCGCGCGTGGTCTGCACGCGCCAGCCCTGGGCGGTCGCCGTCAGCGTGGCGGCGTCGCCTTGAACCAGCACGCCGCCGAGCTGCTGGAAATGCGCGGCATAGCGGGCCACCAGTTCGCCCGGGTCGCTCACGCACCACGGGTCCTGCCAATGCAGCGCGCCGGGCAGGCCCTGCGTCAGGGCGGGTTCTTCGGCGGCCAAGGCCGCGCCGTCGAGGGCGTGCACCTGCAGGCCGTGCCGGGCCGCGGTGGCCTCGGCATCGCGGCGCGCCCGCGCAAAGCTGGCGGCGTCGCGGAACACGTGCAGGTAGCCGTCGCGCTGCACCAGGTCGTCGGCGCCGGCGGCTGCGATCAGCGGGGCATGCTCGCTGGTCGAATGTTCGATCAGGCGCGCATAGGCCGCGGCGATGGGCGCATAGCGCTCGGGCGCCGAGTTGCGCCAGTAGCGCGACAGCCCGCCCGCCACAGCCGGCAGTGCGCCAAGATGCCAGTTGACGTCGGCCCCGCGCTTGAGCGCCACGCCCGCCAGCTTGGCGAGGCTGCGCGGAAAGGCGTAGGGCGACACGGCTTCGCGCTGGATGATGCCGGCGTTGCCGTACGAGGTCTCGCGCCCCGGCAGGCCGCGGTCGACCAGGGCGACCGAATGGCCGCGCATCGCCAGATGGAGGGCGGTGCAGGTGCCGACCATGCCGGCGCCCAGGACGAGGATCTCGCGGCCCATGCGCCTCAGGCCTTCTGGTGAGCGATGACGGTCAGTTCCACCAGCGCGCCCGGCAGCATCAGGTCCGTGCGCACGGTGGTGCGCACCGGCCGCGGCTCGGCGAAGGCGGCGGCATAGACGCCGTTGAAGGCGGCGAAGTCGGCCGCATCGACCAGGTAGGCCGTCACGCTCACCACGTCCGACAGGGCCAGGCCCTGGCCGGCCAGCGTGGCCGTGATGCGCTCCAGGCACAGGCGGGTCTGGGCCTCGATGCCGGCCGGCACCGAGCCGTCGGCGGCGATACCCAGTTCGCCGGAAAGAAAGACGAGCGGGCCGACGGTGCGGACCTTGGAGAAGGGCAGGGCGGAGGTCTGGGTCATGAACGATGCCGGCGCCGGGCGCCGGCCCTGAGGGTGGGGAAGGGGCGCCATTCAGCGCCGAAGGCAATTATTCCGCCGGCTGCATTGCCGACCAATGTGTGGTTCGCAAGATCGTATTGCCGCTGGCGCAAGGCAGCGGCTGCCATCGCGTCACTCCAATGCTTTGCGCAGGTGGTCGATGAAGGCCCGCGCCGCATCCGGCAGATGACGGCCGGCCATGGTCTGCACCTCGAAGTGGCGCTCGTTCATCTCGCGGTCGCGCAGCGGGATGGCCACCACGGCACGGTTGTGCAGCTGCTGGCGCAGCGCCAGTTCGCCGCAGAAGGTGACGGCCTGGGTGTGGGTCGCGTACTGGATCAGCGGATAGAGATGGTCGCTGGTGATCACCGGCTGCAGGACCAGGCCCTGCCGGCTGCTGCTGATGTCCAGCAACTGCCGCAGCGTGGAGGTGTTCGCCGGCAGCGCCAGCGGCCAGGCCAGCAGCTGGGCGAGCGACAGTTGCCGGCGATCGGCCAGCGGATGCCCGGGCGCCACCACCGCCATCACCGGCGAGGGATGGCGGAAGGCCACCTGCAGGCCGCTCTCGGAGCTGAGGCTCACCGTCACGCCGATGTCGACCAGGCCCTCGCGCACGCGGCGCGCCACCTCGCGCTGCACCGCCATGTCCAGCTGGAAGCGGATGCCCGGGCAGCGCGCCTGGAAGTCCGCCACCACCGCGGGCAGGAACTCGTAGGCGAAGCCTTCGGTCGCCACGATGCGCACCTCGCCCTGGCGCAGGCCGCGCAGGGCCAGGATGTCGTCGGTCACGCGCTCGATGTCCAGCCAGGCGCGGCGGGCATGGGCGGCCAGCAGCTCGCCGGCGGAATTGAGCGTCATGCCGCGGGCGCGGCGCTCGAAGAGCAGGGTGTCCAGCTCGCGCTCCAGCCGGCCGATCTGCCGGCTGACGGCCGAGGGCGCCACCTCCAGCCGGGCCGCGGCCTCGGTGACCGAGCCGGCGCGTGCCACCTCCAGGAAGTAGCGCAGGGCCACCTCCTGCAGCACGCGCTGGTTGGGATCGCGCCGCGCAGGCTTGGCGGCAGGGGTGGACGCGGGCGGGGAAGAAGCCATCGGATGCGGTGCCAGAACATTGCCGAAGCGGCAATGAAGCTTTAAGAGCCTTGTGCTTGCTGCACGGGAGGTGCGTTTCTAGCATGCGGCCATCGTCTTCCGAAAGGCCTGCGCCATGACCTTCGCGTCCATCCCCGCTTTCCGTCCTGCCTCGGTGTCTCGCCGTGCCGCCGTCTGCGGCCTGCTCGCGCTGGCCGCCACCGCCGGCGCGCTTCCCGCCATGGCGCAGCCGGACTATCCCAGCCGTCCGATCACGCTGGTGATCCCCTTCCCGCCCGGCGGCAGCGCCGACGTCATCGGCCGGCTGATGGGCCAGCGCATCTCGACCGCCCTGGGCCAGCCGGTGGTGGTGGACAACCGCCCGGGCGCCGGCACGGCCATCGCCGCCGGCTATGTCGCGAAGGCGCCCGCGGACGGCTACACGCTGCTGCTGGGCTCGCCCTCCACCTTCACGGCCAACCCGGCCATCCGCAGCAACCTGCCCTACGACCCGGTCAAGAGCTACGACCCCATCGCCATCGTGGCGCGCATCCCGCTGGTGCTGCTGGCCAACAAGGACGTGCCCATCAACACGGTGAAGGAATTCGTGGCCGCCGCGAAGGCCTCGCCCGACAAGTACTCGTACGCATCCTTCGGCGCCGGCACCACCTCGCACTTCGCGGGCGAGATCATCCTGGGCGCGGTCGGCGCGAAGATGCTGCATGTGCCCTACAAGGGCAGCGCCCCGGCCATGACCGACCTGATCGGCGGCCAGGTGCCCTTCTCGGTGGACACCGTCACCGCCGCCATCCCGCAGCTCAAGGGCGGCAAGGTCAAGGCCATCGCCGTGACCACGGCCAAGCGCTCGTCGCAGCTGCCGAACGTGCCCACCTTCGCCGAGGCGGGCTATCCCGACGTCAACGTCGACACCTGGATCATGCTGGTCGCGCCCAAGGGCACGCCCGCGTCGGTGCGCGAGCGGCTGGAGAAGGCCATCGCGCAGATCGTCGCCTCGCCCGACGCCAAGGCCGCGCTCGCGGCCCAGGGCGCCGAGCCTGCCTTTGCCGGCCAGGCCGCGTCGGCCAAGCAGATCGAGAACGAGCTGCCCCTCATGCGCGCCGTCGCCCAGCGCGCCAACATCCGGGCAGATTGAATGAACGTTGTCGAACTTTCCGCTGTCGAGCAGCGCCGCCTGATCGGTGCGCGCCAGCTCTCGCCCGTCGAACTGCTGGAGGCGTGCATCGCGCGCATCGAGCAGGTCAATCCCTTCGTCAACGCCGTCACCGCCACCTGCTTCGAGCGGGCGCAGGGCGAGGCCCGCGCCGCTGAGCAGGCGGTGATGCGCGGCGAGCCGCTGGGGCTGCTGCACGGCCTGCCACTGGGCGTGAAGGACCTGGAGCCCACGGCCGGCCTGCTGTCCACCTCGGGAACGCCCAGCCTGCGCAACCATGTGCCGGCGCAGGACATCGAGTTGGTGCGCCGCTTGCGCGCGGCCGGCGCCATCGTGGCCGGCAAGACCAACGTGCCCGAGATGGGCGCGGGCGCCAACAGTCGTAATCCGGTGTGGGGCGCCACGGGCAACCCCTTCGACACCAACCTCAATGCCGGCGGCTCCTCGGGCGGCTCGGCGGCGGCGCTGGCGCTGGACATGCTGCCGGTGTGCACCGGCTCGGACACCGGCGGTTCGCTGCGCATCCCGGCCGCCAAGTGCGGCGTGGTGGGCCTGCGGCCCTCGCCCGGCGTGGTGCCCAGCGTGCGCAAGCCGATGGGCTGGTCGCCGATTTCGGTGGTCGGGCCCATGGGCCGCAGCGTGGCCGATGCCTGCCTGCAACTGGCGGCCACCGCAGGCCCGCATGCGGGCGACCCGCTCAGCCATCCGCTCGATGCCATGGCCTTCCTGGCGCCGCGCGCGGCCGATCTGTCGCGCCTGCGCGTGGCCTGGACCGAGGACTTCGGCTGCTGCGACGTCGACCCGGTGGTGCGCCGCGCCTTCCGCGAGAAGATGGCCGCCATGCGCCACCTGTTCGCCACCTGCGACGAGGTGCCGTTCGCGCTGGGCGAGGTGCACCGCTGCTTCGACGTGCTGCGCGCCGAGGCCTTCGTGGCCGGCATGCGCGAGACCTACGAGCGCAACCCCGAGAGCCTGGGGCCCAACCCGCGCGCCAACTACGAGATGGGCGTGCGCATGAGCCTGCTCGACAGCGCCTGGGCGCAGACCGAGCAGACGCGCATCATCAACCGCTTCCAGAAGGTGTTCGAGGGCTACGACCTGGTCATGTCGCCCACCACGCCGGTCTCGCCCTTTCCGTGGACGCTGCCGTACGCCGCCGAGGTGGACGGCCGCCCGCAGGAGAACTACTACCGCTGGCTGGCGCTGACCTATGTGGTTACGCTGACCACGCATCCGTCCATCAGCCTGCCCTGCGGGACGGACGAACGCGGCATGCCCTTCGGCCTGCAGGTGACCGGCGCCTTCCGCGGCGACCTGCCGCTGCTGTCGGCCTCGCTGGCCATGGAGCAGGCTTTCTCCTCGTCGCCGACGCTGGCGCGGCCGCGGCCGGACATCGCGAAGCTGCGGCACGCCGAGCCGGCGCTGACCAGCATCGTCACGGCCGCGCCGGACGATCCGCGCGCCAGCCGGCCCACCGAAGCCGGCGCCGCCTCGGTCGTGTGACCGCCTGGGCGCGCGGTGGGGCCTTCAGTCGAAGGCCCCCGCCGGCGCCTCGGCCGCCACGGCCTCCATGTGCCTCGCGATGGCCCCGGGCGTGGTGAACCACACCCGGCCTTCGTCGCGCGCCCGGGCCAGGTGGCCCAGCACCTCGCGCAGGTGCCGCAGCCGGTACGGTTGGCCCACGATGTACGGATGCAGCGCCAGCCCCATCACCAGCGGCTGGGCCTGCGACTGCATCAGCATCTCCTCGAAGTTGTCCACCACCATGTCGCAGAAGGCGCGCGAGTCCATCTGGCGCGCCACGATCATGGGAATGTCGTTGAGTTCCTGCGGATAGGGCACGGCCCACAGCCGGCCGCCGCCGCGGGTGCGCATGCGCAGGGGCTGGTCGTCGTGGCACCAGTTGAGGGTGTAGCCGTAGCCGGTCTCGGCCAGCAGGTCGGGCGTGAGGTGGCTCTCCGAGATCCACGGCGACAGCCAGCCGGCCGGCGCCTGGCCGCTCTCGCGTTCGATGCGCGCGCGGCAGCGCTGCAGCAGGGCGCGTTCCTCGTCCTCCGACAGCTGGCCCTGGCGCTCGGCGTTGCTGTGGCCGTGGCCGATCAGCTCGTCGCCGCGGGCCGCGAAGGCCTGCACGAGCTCGGGGCAGTGGTCGTACAGGGCGGTGTTGATGAGCGTGCCGGTGGGCAGGCCCAGCTGGTCGAAGAGTTCCAGGCAGCGCCAGGCACCCACGCGGTTGCCGTATTCGCGCCAGCCGTGGTTGAGCACGTCCGGATGCGGCGAGGCTGGGCCGATGCAGGCACCCAGGCCGTCGCCGAAGGCGAAGTGCTCGATGTTGAAGCCCAGGTACACCGCCAGCCGCGCGCCATTGGGCCAGACGTAGTCGTGGCGGCGGGTGATCGGCCGGTAGTCGAAGCGGTCATGCCCCGGCAGGCGCTCGGGCCAGCGGGTGCGGGTGGGGTCGTGCGCTGCGGTCATCGGCAGTCGGCTCACAGCGTGGCCAGGCCGGCGCGCACCAGCAGCCATTCGGCGCTGTCGTTCCACACGTCCATCTGCACGATCAGGCCGCGGCGCACCACGTAGCGGTCGACATAGCGGTTGCCTTCGAAGGGCGTGCCGTCGGGCCAGGCGCCGTAGAGCGTGCCCAGGCTGTAGACCACGGTCTCGTCCTCGCTGCCGCCGGCCACGGTCTCGGTGCGCTCGATCTTCTTCTTCACCCAGGCGTAGCGCTTGGCGTTGAAGGCCGAGGTGTCGCCCGGCGCCGTCATCGGCCGGTTGCCGGTGAAGCGGATGCGGATGTCGGGCGCGGTGTAGCGCGAGGCCGAGGCCGGGTCGGGAATCATCACGAGGCGCAGGAACTCGTCCACGATCTCGGCGGGGGTGGTGGGTTGGGCGGTGGTCGTCATCGATGCTTTGGGGGCTTGGGCGGAAGGGGCGGGCGCGTGCAAGCCACGTGCCCGGGGTGCGGCTGGGTCAGTGTCCCCGCGTCGGCGCCCTCGGTCGAGCCCCCGGCGGCCGACAGGCCCGCCCGGCACAATCGCCGGCTATGCGTTTCTTCCGGGATGTCAACCTGCCCGCCTTCACCGCCGGCTTCGTCGCGGTGCTGGTGGGCTTCACCAGTTCGGTGGCCATCGTGTTCCAGGCCGCGCAGGCCTTCGGTGCCGATTCCGCCCAGATCGCTTCCTGGATGTGGGCGCTGGGCCTCGGCATGGGCCTGGCCACCGCCATCCCATCGCTGTGGCTGCGCAAGCCCGTGATGGTGGCCTGGAGCACGCCCGGCGCCGCCGTGCTGGCCACCGCAGGCGCGGGCTATTCGATGGGCGAGGCCGTGGGCGCCTTCATCGTCTGCGCGGCGCTCATCACGCTGGCCGGCGCCACCGGCTGGTTCGAGCGGGTGATGAACCGCATCCCCATGGCCATCGCCTCGGCCCTGCTGGCGGGCGTGCTGGCGCGCTTCGGCCTCTCGGCCTTCACGGCGGCGCAGACGGCGCTGCCGCTGGTGCTGCTGATGCTGGCGACCTACCTGGCGGGCAAGCGCTGGCTGCCGCGTTACGCCGTGCCGCTGACGCTGGCGGTGGCCATCGCCTATGCGGCCGTGCGCGGCCAGCTGGCCTGGAGCACGGTGCACTTCACGCTGGCCATGCCGGTGTTCACGATGCCGCAGTTCACGTGGCAGGCGGCTGTCAGCCTGGCGCTGCCGCTCTTCGTCGTGACCATGGCCTCGCAGAACCTGCCTGGCGTGGCGGCCATCCGCGCCGCGGGCTACGACATGCCGATCAGCAAGCTCATCACGCTGACCGGCGTGGCCACGCTGCTGCTGGCGCCGTTTGGCGGCTATGCGCTCAACCTGAGCGCGATCACCGCCGCCATCTGCATGGGCCGCGAGGCGCACGAGGACCCGCACAAGCGCTACACCGCCGCCGTGTGCTGCGGGCTCATCTATGTGCTGATCGGTTGCTTCGGCGCGGCGGTGGCGGGGCTGCTCACGGCCTTTCCGAAGGAGCTGGTGGCGGCCATCGCCGGACTGGCGCTGCTGTCGACCATCGGCGGCGGCCTGGCCACGGCCCTGCGCGACGAGGCGCATCGCGAGGCGGCGCTCATCACCTTTTTGGTCACGCTGTCGGGCGTGACCCTCTTCGGCATCGGCTCGGCCTTCTGGGGCGTGGTGGCCGGTGCGGCCGCGCTGCTGGTGCAGCAGGCCGGCCGGCCAAAGACCGCCGCCGGCAAGGACATCGCACCTGCCTGCAAGATCAGGCTGGACGCCCGCCGGGGTGGCCCCGACAACACGCACAAGCCATCATGAACTTCCTCTTCGTCGCCGATCCGCTCGACCTGTTCAAGACCTACAAGGACACCACCTTCTCGATGATGCGCGAGGCGCAGCGGCGCGGCCACCGCATCGCCGCCTGCCTGCCGCAGGACCTGGGCTGGCGCTCCGGCGGCGTGGTCGAGGCCGAGGTGCTGCGCATCACCCTGACCGGCGATGCCAAGGACTGGTACACGGTGGACGTGCGCGAGCGCGTGGCCCTGAAGGACTTCGACGCCGTGCTCATGCGCAAGGACCCGCCCTTCGACGCCGAGTACATCTACGCCACCCACCTGCTGGAGCAGGCCGAGCGCGAGGGCGCGCGCGTGGTCAACAAGCCGCGGGCGCTGCGCGACCACCCGGAAAAGCTGGCGATCATGGAGTTTCCGGAATTCACCACGCCCACGCTGGTCACGCGCAGCGACGCGGCGGTGCGCGCCTTCCATGCCGAGCATGGCGACATCATCCTCAAGCCGCTGGACGGCATGGGCGGCATGGGCATCTTCCGCGTCAAGCAGGACGCACTGAACCTCGGCTCCATCATCGAGACGCTCAACAAGGGCGGCGCCGAGACCATCATGGTCCAGCGCTTCGTGCCTGAGATCAGCCAGGGCGACAAGCGCGTGCTGGTGATCGCCGGCCAGCCGGTGCCCTACTGCCTGGCGCGCATCCCGCAGGGCACCGAGGTGCGCGGCAACCTGGCGGCCGGCGGCAAGGGCGTGGCCCAGCCGCTGTCGGCCGACGACCGCCGCATCGCCGAGGCCATCGGCCCCAAGCTCTTCGCGCGCGGACTGCTGCTGATCGGCCTGGACGTGATCGGCGGCTCGCTCACCGAGATCAACGTCACCAGCCCGACCTGCTTCCAGGAGATCCACGACCAGACCGGCTGCGACGTGCCGGCGCTGTTCGTCGATGCGCTGGAGGCGCAGGTCAAGGCCGCCTGAGCGGCCCGGCGCCTGCGGCTCAGAGCACGCCGCGGGCGCGCAGCCCGGCGATGTCGCCAGCGCCCAGGCCCAGGCGTTCCGCCAGCACCGCGTCGGTGTGCTGGCCCAGCGCCGGTGGCGCATGGCGCAGGGTGGGTGGGGTCTCCGACAGGCGCAGCGGGCTGGCGGCCGTGACCACGCGGTCCACCACCTCGCCGTCTGGACGCTCACCGTCGGCATAGCGGCGCTGCGTCACCGCGAGGCCGCGGGCCTGCACCTGCGGATCGGCGAAGGCCTGGCCGATGTCGTGGATCGCGCCGCAGGGCACGGCCTTGTCCTCCAGCAGCACGATCCATTCGGCCGTCGGGCGCTGGCGCGTGATGGCCTCCATCAGCGGGATCAGTGCCGCGCGGTGCACCACGCGTGCCGCGTTGGTGGCGAAGCGCGGCTCTTGCGCCCAGCCGGTGCCGGCGGCGGCGCAGAAGCGCGCGAACTGCCCGTCGTTGCCGATGGCCAGCAGCATGCGGCCGTCGGCAGTCGGAAAGTCCTGGTAGGGCACCACGCTGGGGTGGCTGTTGCCCAGGCGGCACGGCACCTGGCCGCTGTTGAGGTAGCCCGCACCCTGGTTGGCCAGCACGGCCATGGCCACGTCCATCAGCGCCATGTCGATGTGCTGGCCGCGGCCGGTGCGGTGGCGCGCCTCCAGCGCGCCCAGGATGGCGGTGGTGGCGTACATGCCGGTGAACAGGTCGATCACCGCCACGCCCACCCGCAGCGGGCCGCCGCCGGGCTCGTCGTCGGGGCGGCCGGTCACGCTCATCAGGCCGCTCATGGCCTGCACCAGCAGGTCGTAGCCCGCGCGCGGCGCGTAGGGGCCGGTGTGGCCGAAGCCGGTGACTGAACAGTAGATCAGCCGTGGGTTCAGCGCCGACAGGCTGGCGTAGTCGAGCCCGTAGCGCGCCAGGCCGCCGGTCTTGAAGTTCTCCACCACCACGTCGCTCTGCGCCGCCAGCGCGCGGATCAGCGCCTGGCCCTCGGCGGTGGCCATGTCCACCGTGACCGAGCGCTTGTTGCGGTTGCAGGCGGCGAAGTAGCAGGCCTGGTCGGTGGGCTGGCCGGCCTCGTCCGCGAAGAAGGGCGGCCCCCAGCGGCGGGTGTCGTCGCCTTCGCCGGGCTTCTCGATCTTGATGACGTCGGCGCCCAGGTCGGCCAGGTTCTGCGTGCACCAGGGCCCGGCCAGCACGCGCGAGAGATCGAGCACCCGCAGGTGCGACAGCGCGCCGGCAGGCGCTTCGGGGGCAGGCGTCGGGGCAAGGGTCATCGCAGGCTTGTCTTCACGGCGCAGGGCAGGCCGCCGGCCCATGCTACGGGCGGCGGCGGGCGCTGCGCTTCTCATTTGTGGAAGGCGGGCTTCCACCGAGGCGGGCGGGGCCTTCGCGTCGAGGGCCCTTCCTAGAATGCCCGCCCATGGCCATGCATTTCGACCTGGTGGACCTGCGCCTGATGGTGCACATCGCCGACGCCAACAGCATGACGCGCGGCGCGGAGCTGTCCTTCATCTCGCTGCCCGCGGCCAGCACCCGCATCAAGAACCTGGAGGAGGGCATCGGCACCAAGCTGCTCTTCCGCACCAACCAGGGCGTGACGCTCACGCCGCCCGGCCAGGCGCTGGTGACGCATGCGCGCGCCGTGCTGGGCCAGATCGAACACCTGCGCGGCGACATGCAGGAGTACGTGCGCGGCATCAAGGGCCATGTGCGGGTGTTCGCCAACACCACCTCGCTCAGCGAATTCCTGCCGCCGGTGCTGCGGCACTTCCTGCGGCGCAACCCGGACGTCAACATCGACCTGCGCGAGCGCCTGTCGCACGACATCGTGCGCGCGGTCATGGACGGCCAGACCGACATCGGCATCGTGGCCGGCCTGGTGCGCACCGAGGACCTGGAGACGCTGCCCTACCGCCGCGACCGGCTGGTGCTGGTGGTGCCGCAGGGCCATGCGCTGCAGGCCGAGGTGCAGATCGACTTCGCCGACACGCTCGCCTTCGACTACGTGGGCCTGCACGAGTCCAGCGCCATCCATGCCTTCCTGCGCCAGGCCAGCGACCAGCTGCACAAGCCCATCAAGCAGCGCATCCAGGTGGGCAACTTCGAGACCGCCTGCCGCATGATCGCGTCCGGCGTGGGCGTGGGCGTGCTGCCCGAATCGGCCGCCAGCCGCCATGCGCAGGCCATGGCCATCGGCATCGTGCCGCTGTCGGACGCGTGGTCGGTGCGCGAGATGCAGATCTGCATGCGCCGGCGCGAGACGCTGCCGGCCTTCGCGCAGGAGCTGGTGGCGCTGCTGGTGGCCGATGCGCAGGGCCGGCTCGACCCGGACTGACCCCGCCCGTCGACAGACTCAGGCCACGCGCCCGTCGCGCGCCATGGCCCGCGCGATGATGATCTGCTGGATCTGCGTGGTGCCCTCGTACAGGCGCAGCAGCCGCACGTCGCGGTAGAAGCGCTCGATGCCGTACTCGGCCATGTAGCCGGCGCCGCCCAGGATCTGTACCGCGCGGTCGGCGATGCGGCCGCAGGCCTCGGTGGCGAACATCTTGGCGCTCGAGGCCTCGATGGCCACCGACCGGCCGTCGTCGCGGCGGCGCGCGGCCTCCAGCGTCATCGATTCGGCGGCGAACAGCTCGGCCTGGCTGTCGGCCAGCATGGCCTGCACCAGCTGGAAGTCGGCCACCGGCTGGCCGAACTGCCGGCGGTCCATCGCATAGGCCAGCGCATCGCGCAGGATGCGCCGTGCCAGGCCCACCGCCACGGCCGCGATGTGGATGCGGCCCTTCTCCAGCACCTTCATCGCGGTGCGGAAGCCCTGGCCCTCGCGCCCGCCGATGAGGTTGGCGGCCGGCACCCGCACGTCGTCGAAGATCACGTCGCAGGTGTGGGCGCCGCGCTGGCCCATCTTGCGGTCGGGCTTGCCGAAGCGGATGCCCGGCGTGCGCGCGTCGACGATGAAGGCGGAGATGCCGCCCGCGCCCTTGTCCTGCGGATCGGTGCGCGCCATGAGCGTGAACATGCCCGCATGCGGCGCATTGGTGATGTAGCGCTTGCTGCCGTTGACCACGTAGTGGTCGCCGTCGCGGAGGGCCGTGGTGCGCAGCGAGGCGGCGTCCGAGCCGGCCTCGGGCTCGGTCAGCGCGAAAGAGGCGATCAGCTCGCCGCTGGCCAGCCGGGGCAGCCAGTCGCGCTGCTGCTCGGGCGTGCCGTCGATCAGGATGCCCTGCGAGCCGATGCCCACGTTGGTGCCGATCACTGAGCGGAAGGCAGGCGAGGTCTGGCACAGCGCGAAGAGCACCCGCGCCTCTTCTTCCATGGTGAGGCCCAGGCCGCCATGCTGCTCCGGGATCGACAGGCCGAACAGGCCCAGCGCGCGCATGTCCTGCACGATCTCGGCGGGCACCTGATCGGTGCGCTCCACGGCGTCTTCGGCCGGCACGAGGCGCTCGCGCACGAAGCGGTTCACGCTGTCGAGCAGCGCATCGAGGATCTGGGGGTCGCGGATCATGGGTCTCCTTAGAGGGCGTCGGCCGTGCCCAGCACGGCGGTGGATTGGCTGGACAGCGTGCCGCCGTTGCCGTGGACCACGGCGGTGCGGTGCGTCGCCAGCTGCCGCTGGCCGGCCTGGCCGCGCAGCTGCCGCACGGCCTCGATCAGGGCGAAGATGCCGTACATGCCCGGGTGCACGCAGGACAGTCCGCCGCCGTTGGTGTTGACGGCCAGCCGTCCGCCCGGCGCGATGGCGCCACCTTCCACGAAGGGGCCGCCCTCGCCCTTGGCGCAGAAGCCCAGGTCCTCCAGGAACAGCAGCGTGTTGATGGTGAAGGCGTCGTAGAGCTGCGCCATGTCCATGTCGGCCGGGCCGAGGCCCGCCATGGCGAAGGCCTGCGCGCCCGACTGTGCGGCGGCGGTGGTGGTGAGCACCGGCATGCACGAGATCTGGCGGTGCCACATCGCGGTGGCCGTGCCCAGCACATACACCGGCGGCTGCGGCAGGTCGCGCGCCCGGTCGGCGCGCACCAGCACCAGGGCGCCGCCGCCGTCGGTCACCAGGCAGCAGTCGAGCACGCCGAGCGGGCTGGCGATGGGGCGGGCTGCGAGCACGTCGTCGACCGTGAGCGGGTCGCGCCGGAAGGCCTCGGGATTGCGCTGGGCCCAGGCGCGGGCGGCCACGGCCACCTCGGCCAGCTGGGTCCGCGTGGTGCCGAACTCGTGCATGTGGCGCGCCGCGGCCAGCGCATAGGCGGTCACGGGCAGCACCGGCTCGTAGGGAAACTCGTAGGGCTGCGGATCGAGAAAGCGCCGTGCGGCCTGCATCTCTCGCCGGCCGAAGCTGGCCGAGCGCTGCGCGCTGCCGTAGCACACCAGCACCGCCTTGCACTGGCCCGCCTCCAGCGCCCGGATGGCCGGCAGCAGATGGGCGATGAAGCTGCTGCCGCCCAGCATGGTGCCGTCCACGTAGCTGGGGTTGAGGCCCAGGTGCTCCACCACCGGCATGGCCCACATGCTGGCCGACACGCTGCAGGTGGCGATGCCGTCGATGTCCTGCATCGTCAGGCCCGCATCGGCCACCGCCGCATGGGCGGCGCGCACCAGCAGCGTCATGTCGTCCATGCCCGGCGACTCGCCGCAGCCGTAGGTGGCGGCACCGGCGATGGCGACGCGGCCCCGCAGACCGCGGTTGACGGCGCCGGCGTCCAGCGTCGAGCGGGGGATCTGTCCGGCGGTCGTCATGCCGCACCGCCTTCCTCGGGATGGAACAGCACCAGCCCGCGGCCCTCGCGCTGGACGACGCGCGCCTTCACGCGCTGGCCGATGCGAACGGCCTCGGGCGCGACGCCTTCCACGCGGCTCATCATGCGCACGCCCTCGTCGAGGTCGATCAGCGACACGTTGTAGGGGCCGCCGTCCTCGGCCTTGCGGTGGACCGTGCTGGCCGCATGGACCTGGCCGGTGCCGCGCGCCCGCACCCAGCGCAGCGGGGCGGCGCCGCAGTGGGGGCAGAGTTCGCGCGGCGTGAAGACATGGCGGCCGCACTGCGGGCAATGCTGCAGGCAGAAGCGGCCGGCATCCAGCTCGGCCTGGTAGTGGGCGCCCGCGCCGACGTGCATGGTGGGAGAGGCTGTGCTGGACATGGCGTCAGGACACCGTGATTCCGGCCGTCTTGATGACCTTGGCCCACTTGACCATCTCGCTGTGCAGCCGCTGGCGCAGCGCCTCCTGCGTGCCGGGGTCGGCCTCTGCGCCGGCCTCCAGCAGCCGCTGGCGCACGGCCGGGTCGTTGAAGGCGGTGTTGAAGTCGGCGTTGATGCGGTCCAGCACCGGCTGCGGCGTGCGCGCCGGCGCGAACAGCGCCGCCCAGGAATAGGCCTCGTAGCCCGGCAGGCCGGACTCGGCCACCGTGGGCACCGACGGCAGCATGGCCGAGCGCTGCGGGCTGGCCACCCCCAGCACCTTGATGCGGCCGGAGCGGATGTGCGGCAGCGCCGTGGGTGCATCGCTGAACATCAGCTGCACCTGCCCGCCGAGCAGGTCGTTCATCGCCGGCGCGCTGCCCTTGTAGGGCACATGCAGCAGCTTCGTGCCGGCCTCCATGTTGAACAGCTCGCCTGCCAGGTGCGTGCCGCCGCCGTTGCCGGAGGAGCCGAAGCTCAGCTGGCTGCCGGGCTTCTTCGCCAGCGCGATCAGCTCGGCGATGGAGTTGGCGGGCACCGCGGCGTTCGCGACCACGAACACCGGGAACACCGCCGCGAAGCTCACCGGCGCGAAGTCCTTCTCGATGTCGTAGGGCAGCTTGCCCATGAGCGAAGGATTGACCGAATGGTGAATGGCGCCCACGAACAGGCTGTAGCCGTCGGGTGCCTCCTTGGCCGCCACCGTGGCGCCCACGGTGCCGCCGGCACCGGCGCGGTTGTCGATGAGGGTGGGCGTCTTCCAGATCTCCGACAGCCGCTGGCTGGCGATGCGCGCCGTGGTGTCCACCGGCCCGCCGGGTGGAAAGGGCACGATGAAGCGCACCGGGCGGCTGGGCCAGGGCTCGGCCGCCAGGGCGCCGAGCGGCCAGGCGGCGGCGCTGAGCAGGCCGCCGGCCAACAGGCGGCGGCGGGCGGAATCGACGGGGGCGATGGGCATGGCGGTGTCTCCTTCTTGTTCAGGGCGTCGGCGCTTCGGCCCATTCGCGCAGCACGCGCCGCAGGACCTTGCCGTTGGTGTTGGTGGGCAGCTCGTCCAGCGCCACGATGCGCGCCGGGCGCTTGTAGGGCGCCAGCAGCGGGCGCAGGTGGGCCTGCAGCGCGGCGGCGTCGAGCGCCGCGCCGCGGCGTAACTCCACATAGGCCACGATGGCCTCGTTGCCGTCGTCCTCGGGGCAGCCGACCACGGCTGAGCGCTGCACGGCGGGATGCGTGTTTAGTGCCAGCTCCACCTCCGCCGGGTACACGTTGAAGCCCGAGCGGATGATCATTTCCTTCAGCCGGCCGACCACGAAGAGCGCGCCGTCCGCCGCCAGCTCGCCCAGATCGCCGCTGGCATACCAGCCGCCCGGGCGCATGGCGGCCGCGGTGGCCTCGACGTCGCGGAAGTAGCCGGGCATCAGGCCGCGGCCGCGGATCCACAGTTCGCCGCGCTCGCCCGCGGGCAGCGGCCGGCCCGTCGCGGGCTCCACCACCTGCAGCTCGGCCTCGGCCACGCGGTAGCCGGCGCTGGTGTCGTCGCGCGGCTCGCCCAGCCGGGTGATGTGCACCGAGCCCGCGTATTCGGACAGGCCGTAGCCGTGGTGCAGCACCTGGCCGAAGGCGGCTTCCACGCGCCGCTTGAGCGCCAGGTCCAGCGGGCCGGCGCCGGTGTAGAGGTAGCGCAGTTGCGGCGCCGCGGGCCGCGCGATGCCCGCGTGCTCCAGGTGCGCCAGCAGACGCGAGAACAGCGCCGGCGGGCCCTGCAGCTGCGAGACGCCTTCATGGGCCAGCGCATGCAGCAGGTCCTGCGGCTCGAACTGCGGCCGCATCACCAGCTGCGCGCCGGCCAGCAACGAACTGATCAGCACCGTGCCCAGCCCGAAGATGTGCGTCATCGGCACGAAGGCGTAGCTGCGGTCCTCCGGCCCCAACTGGCGCGAGGCGCCGGACACGCGCGCGAAGTGGAGCAGCGCGTCGTGGGTGAGCATCACGGCCTTGGGCCGGCCGGTGGTGCCCGAGGTGAAGATCAGCGCGGCCACCGCGCCGCGCTCGCCCGGCGTCGGGTCGGGCTCCGGCCGGGCGGCGGCACGGACGGCACTGCGATGCAGGCCGGGCAGCGCCGACGGCATGGCGCCCATCCGCGCGGCATGGGCGCCGGCGCTGTCGCTGGCCTGGCTCGTGAAGTACACCACCCGGGCATCCGCGGTGGCGTCGAAGCCTTCCACCTCGGCCGGTGCCATGCGGGCGTTGACGCCGCAGGACCAGGCGCCGACCCGGCTGCAGGCCAGGATCAGTGCCGCATGCTCGGGGCAGTTCTCGGCCACCACCATCACGCGGTCGCCGGGCCGCACGTCCAGCGCGCGCAGCTCGGCCTCGGCCACGTCGGTCAGCGCGCCCAGCTCGGCAAAGCTCAGGCTGCGCCCATCGGGCAGGTGGATGAAGGGCCGCAGCGGCGCATCGGCCAGCCAGCGGTCCAGGGCATGGTGCAGGCGGGTGGGCATGTCAATCCACCACGATGCCCTGAGTCACGGTGGACCACATCGCCCGCTCCTGCGCGGCGCGTTCGGCCAGCTTCTGCGGCGAGCCGGTCCACTCGTCGTAGCCCAGCTCTTTGAGGCGCCGGGCCAGGGCCGGCTGCGCCAGCGTGGCGGTGATGGCGCGGTTGAGGCTGTCCACCTTGGCCGCGGGCAGGTCCTTCGGGCCGTAGATGCCGTACCAGCCGCCCACGTCGAAGCCCTCCAGCCCGGCGATGCCCGACTCGGCCAGCGTGGGCACGTCCGGTAGCGTGGCATTGCGCTGCGGCGAGGTCACGGCGATGGGCCGCACCTTGCCCGCCGCGATGTAGGTGCCGGCGGTGCTGATGATGTCCATCATCATGTCGATCTGGCCGCCGATCAGGTCGGTCATGGCCGGCGCATTGCCCTTGTAGGGAATGTGATTGAGCGCGATGCCGCTGCGCTTGGCGAACAGCAGCACGCCCAGGTGGTTGGAGCCGCCGACGCCCGCCGAGCCGTAGCTCAGCTTGCCCGGGTGCGCCTTGGCGTAAGTCACCAGCTCGCGCGTGGTCCTGAAGGGCTCGTCGTTGTTGGCCACCAGCACGTTGTAGTAGCTCAGCACCGGCGCCACCGGCGTCAGGTCGCGGGCCGGATCGAAGGGCATGCGCGCCATCACGTTGGGGCTGATGGTGATGGTGGGGCTGGCCGCGAAGAAGAGCGTCAGGCCATCGGGCTTGGCACGCACCACCTCGCCGCCGGCCAGGGTGGCATTGGCGCCGGGCTTGTTCTCCACCAGCACCGGCGCGCCCAGCTCGCGCGAGAGCGCGACGGCCACCAGGCGCGCGCCCTGGTCCACCGGGCCGCCGGCCGCGTAGCCGACGACGAGGCGCACCGTCTGGTTGTCCTGCGCCAGGGCAGGCGACAGCGCGAGGGCGGCCGCAAGGGCCAGGGCGGCCTGCAGCAGCGGTCGCCGGGCAAAAGGGAGTCGGGGGCGGGCCATGGGTTTGTCTCCTTGTTGTCGAATGAACGGGTGGCCGATGGCAGGCCGGTGCTCAGGCGCGCTCGAACACGGCCGCGATGCCCTGGCCGCCGCCGATGCACATGGTCTCCAGCGCATAGCGGCCCTGGCGGCGCTGCAGCTCGTGCATCAGCGTGGCCAGGATGCGCACGCCCGTCGCGCCGATGGGATGGCCCAGCGAGATGCCCGAGCCGTTGACGTTGAGCTTGTGGTCGATGGCGTCCCGGTCCTGCCAGTCCCAGCCCTGCAGCACGGCCAGCACCTGGCAGGCGAAGGCCTCGTTGAGTTCGACCAGGTCCATCTGGTCCAGCGTGAGGCCCAGGCGCTGGAGCAGCTTCTTCGTGGCGGGCACCGGCCCGATGCCCATGTGCGAGGGCTCGCAGCCGGCCGCGGCCCAGCCCACGAGCGTGCCCATGGGCGTGAGGCCCAGCGCGGCCAGCCTGTCCTCGGCCACCACCAGGCAGGCCGCGGCGGCATCGTTCTGCTGGCTGGCGTTGCCGGCGGTGACGCTGCCCTCGGCCATCAGCGGCCGCAGCCGCGCGAGGCTCTGGGCGGTGGTGTCGGGGCGGATGCCTTCGTCGCGCGCGAAGCGCAGGGCCTCGCCCTTGCGCTGCGGCACCGTCACCGGCACCACCTCGGCGTCGAAGCGGCCGGCTTCCCACGCGGCGGCGGCGCGGGCATGGCTGCGCGCGGCGAAGGCATCGGCGGCCTCGCGGGCGATGCCGTAGTCGCGCGCCAGGTTCTCGGCCGTCTCGATCATTCCGGAGATGGGGCCGAAGCGGTGTTCCGGCTGCGAGCGCTCGCGCCCGCGTTCGAGCCGGTCGTAGAAGCGCACGTTGCCTGCGCGCGCACCCCAGCGCATGTCGGTGCTGTAGTACTCGATGTTGCTCATGCTCTCCACACCGCCCGCCAGCACCACGTCGGCCGCGCCGCTCTGCACCATCATGGCGGCCGTCACCACGGCCTGCAGGCCGCCGCCGCAGCGCCGGTCCAGCTGCATGCCGGGCACCTCCACCGGCAGGCCCGCCTGCAACGCGGCCCAGCGTCCCACGCAGGGCACCTCGCTGTTGGCATAGGACTGGGCGAACACCACGTCGTCGATGCGCGCCGGATCGACGCCGCTGCGGTCGACGACGGCGCGCACCACGGTGGCGGCGAGTTCCTCGACGGGCACGGGCCGCAGGCTGCCGCCGAAGGCGCCGACGGGCGTACGCAGGGGGGTGACGATGGCGGCTCGGCGCATGGGGACTCCTTGGGGCGATGAAGGGAAAGGCGGTCAATGGAAGGCCGCGCCGCACTGGCGCAGCAGCGCATGCGCCTCGTCGGCGAGGGCGGCGCGATGCTCGGGCGCGGCGATGTCGATCAGGCGCTGCACGCGGCGCGACAGCGGCTGGCCACGCAGGTCGGCCACGCCGTGCTCGGTGACGATGAAGCCGGCGTCGCTGCGGGCCGTGCTCACGGGGCCGGACAGGCGGGCCACGATGCGGCTGCGGCCCTGGTGCGTGGCAGGCAGCGCCACGATGGGCAGCCCGCCGCGGCTGCGTGCGGCGCCGCGCAGGAAGTCGGCCGCGCCGCCCACCGCGCCCACGTACACGCCGCCAGCGACCTCGGCATTGACCTGGCCGGTGAGGTCGACCTCGATGGCGCTGTTGATGGCGGCCAGGCGATGGCTGTCGGACAGGACCTGTGCATCGTGCGTGTAGCCGGTGTCGCGCAGCTGCAGGGCCGGGTTGCGATGGGCCCAGCGCCGCAGCGCGGCCGTGCCCATGAGGATGCCGGCGATGCCCGTGCCGGCATCGCGTGTCTTGCGGGCATGCGTGAGCACGCCGGCTTCGGCCAGCGCGGCCACGCCGTCGCCGGCCACGCCGCTGTGCAGGCCCAGGTCGCGGTGGCCGTGCAGGGCGGCCAGCACCGCCTCGGGCAGGTTGCCCACGCCCAGCTGCAGCGTGGCACCGTCCTCCACCAGGCCGGCGATGTGCGTGGCGATGGCCTGCTCGGCCGGGCCGGGTGCGCTGCGCTGCAGGTCGGGCGGCGGCTCGGTGGCGTCCACCAGCAGGTCGAAGTCCGCCCGCTGCAGCAGCGGGCCGCCGGCCGTAAAGGGCACGTCGGGGTTGACCTCGCCGATCAGCACGCGGGCGCGGGCGATGGCGGTCGGCAGGTATTCGCAGGCCAGGCCCAGGCTGAAGCGGCCCTGGGCGTCGGGCGGCGGCAGCTGCAGCAGCACCACGTCCGCGGCAAGCCGGCCGCCCGCGAGCAGCGTTGGCAGCTGCGAGTAATGGCAGGGCAGGATGTCCAGCACGCCGGCCTGGGCCAGGGCGCGGTGGGCGCCGCCGGCCGCATAGCCGAAGAAGTCCAGCACGTCGGCCTGCGCAGGCTGCAGCGTGTTTGACGCGGCGATGCCCACGAACACCCGCAGCCGCCCGCCGGCCGCCAGCGCATGGCGATGCGCCACCAGCGCGCGGGTGAGCGTCAGCGGCTCGGCGGTGGCCTGGCCCCACCAGAGCGTGTCGCCGGGGCGCACCAGCGACTGCAGCCGCTGCGCGAGCGCTGCCGTCGTCGTCATGCGTCGCGGTTCCAGTCGAAGCGCAGCGGTTGCTTGTCGCGGAAGCGCTGCACCGCGTCCTGGTGGTAGGGCGAGCCGCGGCACATCGTCTGTGCATAGGCCTCCATCTCGGCCAGGGCCGCGGCGTCCTGTTCGAAGGCGCGGTTCATGATGGTCTTGGCCATGCCAATGGCGGCGGTGGAGGCCTGGCCGAAGCGCCGGGCCAGGCCCAGGGCGGCGGCCTGCAGCGCCTCGGCGTCCTCCACCACCTGGTAGACGATGCCCAGCGACTGCGCCTCCTCGGCACCGAAGCTGCGGGCGGTGAAGACCAGCTCCTTGGCCTTCTGCCGGCCCACGATGCGCGGCAGCAGGTGCATGGCGCCCAGGTCCGGCACCAGGCCGATGCGGCCGAACACGGCGCAGAAGCTGGCGCGGCGCGTGGCCAGCACGAAGTCGGCCGCCAGCGCCAGGCTCAGGCCGGCACCGAAGGCGGGGCCGTCCACCGCGGCGATGACCGGCTTCTCCAGGTTCTCCAACGCCGGGAACCACTGGTGCAACTGGCGGATGCGGTCGCGCCAGGGCAGGCCGGTCTGGGCCGGGTCCAGCATCTGGCCGATGTCGCCGCCGGAGCAGAAGGCGCCGCCCGCGCCCCGCAGGATCACGGTGTGCACCTGGGCGTCGTCGCGCATGCGGGCGATGGCCGCGGCCAGTGCCGGGCGCATGGCCTGGCTCAGCGCGTTGCGCGTCTCGGGACGGTTGAGCGTGAGGGTGCCCACGCCGTCCTGCACCTCGGCGAGGATGGGGCTGTCGTCGGACATGGCGGGCGCGTCAGACCGGGTCCCAGCTGAACACGTCGGCCGAGCGGTCCATTGGCACGAAGGCGGCCTTGAGCGCGGGCATGCCGTGCTCGGCGATGAACTGCGGCGACCAGCCCTCGCTGCGGTGCACCGAGCGCAGCGGCCGCGGCTGGCTCATGACGAAGATCTCGTTGTTGCGCACCGCGAAGACTTGCGCATTGACCTCGGCCGCCGCGTCCGACAGCAGGTAGACGGCCAGCGGTGCGATCTTGCCGGGCGTCATCTGGCGCAGCTTCTCGACGCGGGCCTGCTGCTCCGGCGTGTCGGTGGGAATGGAGCCGATCATGCGGCTCCAGGCGAAGGGCGAGATGCAGTTGGAGCGCACGTTGAACTTCTGCATGTCCAGCGCAATGCTCTTCGACAGCGCCACCAGCCCCAGCTTGGCCGCGCTGTAGTTGGCCTGGCCGAAGTTGCCCACCAGGCCCGAGGTGGAGGTCATGTGCACGAAGGCGCCGCTCTCCTGCTCCTTGAAGTGGGTGGCCGCGGCGCGGCTCATGTAGAAGCTGCCGTACAGGTGCACGCGGATCACCGCGTCCCATTCGTCCACGCTCATCTTGTGGAAGAAGCGGTCGCGCAGGATGCCCGCGTTGTTGACCACGCCGTCGATGCGCCCGAAGTGGTCGAGCGCGCACTGCACGATGCGGCCCGCACTGGCCGCCTCCGAGACGCTGTCGGTGCTGGCGGCGGCCTGGCCGCCGGCGGCGCGGATCTCGTCCACCACGCGCTGGGCCGGGCCGGCGTCGGTGCCTTCGCCGGTGGTGGAGGTGCCGATGTCGTTGACCACCACGCGCGCACCCTCGGCCGCCAGCGCCAGGGCCATGTCGCGGCCGATGCCGCCGCCTGCGCCCGTGACCACCACCACCTTGTCCTGCACCATCTTCTGTCCGGCCATGTCTCGTCCTTGTCGGTTCTGATGGCAGGAGCTTCGCCGCATCGGGGTCGCCGCACCATTCGCCATTGCGAAGGCCGGGCTTCGGCTGCATGGAAGGGCACGCCTTCGCGCGCATGCCAAGGGCACGCCTTCGCGTGCATGCCAAGGGCACGCCTTCGCGTGCGGGGGAAGGGGCGCCTTCATCGATGCGAAAGCCCCGCTTCCACAAAGCCGGCTTGCCGCGGCGCCGGCGCCCGCCGACCATCACGGCCATGAAGAAGAGCCTCTTCGCGGCCCCGGCCGCCGCCACGCCATGATCGACAAGACGCTGTCCGACAACCACCACGACATCCGAGATGCCGTGCGCGCGCTGTGCGCCGGATTCCCCGACGCCTATTTCCGCGAGGTGGACGCGCAGCGCGCCTACCCCGAGGCCTTCGTCGATGCGCTCACCCGCGCCGGCTGGCTGGCGGCGCTGATCCCGCAGGAATACGGCGGCTCGGGCCTGGGCCTCACCGAGGCCAGCGTGGTGATGGAGGAGATCAACCGCTGCGGCGGCAACGCCGGCGCCTGCCACGGCCAGATGTACAACATGGGCACGCTGCTGCGCCACGGCTCCGAGGCCCAGAAGCAGCGCTTCCTGCCGCGCATCGCCAGCGGCGAATGGCGCTTGCAGTCCATGGGCGTGACCGAGCCCACCACCGGCACCGACACCACGAAGATCAAGACCACGGCCGTCAGGAAGGACGGCCGCTACGTCGTCAACGGCCAGAAGGTGTGGATCAGCCGCGTGCAGCATTCCGACTGGATGATCCTGCTCGCGCGCACCACGCCGCTGGCCGAGGTGACGAAGAAGTCCGAGGGCATGTCGATCTTCATGGTCGACCTCAAGGAGGCGCAGCAGCGTGGCCTGACCGTGCGACCCATCGCCAACATGGTCAACCACGAGACCAACGAGCTGTTCTTCGAGAACCTGGAGATCCCCGAGGAGAACCTGATCGGCCAGGAAGGGCAGGGCTTCAAGTACATCCTCGACGGGTTGAACGCCGAGCGCACGCTGATCGCGGCCGAATGCATCGGCGACGGCTACTGGTTCATCGACCGCGTGACGCACTACGTGCGCGAGCGCCAGGTCTTCGGCCGGCCCATCGGCCAGAACCAGGGTGTGCAGTTCCCCATCGCCGATGCCTTCATCGAGGTCGAAGCCGCCAACCTGATGCGCTGGAAGGCCTGCGAGCTGTTCGACGCGCACCAGCCCATGGGCGCGCAGGCCAACATGGCCAAGTACCTGGCGGCCAAGGCCAGCTGGGAGGCCGCCAATGCCTGCCTGCAGTTCCACGGCGGCTTCGGCTTCGCCTGCGAATACGACGTGGAGCGCAAGTTCCGCGAGACGCGGCTCTACCAGGTGGCGCCCATCTCCACCAACCTGATCTTCTCGTACGTGGCCGAGCATGTGCTGGGTCTGCCTCGGTCATTTTGAGACCACCCTTTTTGGACTTCCTCACTGCGTGTGGAAGTCCAATCTCCCTCAAGGGGCGCACCCGGCGGCCCGGCAGAGCCGGTTCCGCGGGTGCACTGGTATGGCCTGCTCCGCGGCCGTTCGATCGTGATTGCTGCGCCTCTCTTCCTTCTCACACACCCGCCATGAAGAACGACACCCCCGCCGCCGTCCACCCGCTGGCCGTCTTCGCCGCCACGCTCGACTGGCAGGATGTGCCCGTGCCGGTGCGCCGCCGCACCGAGGACTTGCTCGTGGACTGGTTCGGCTCGGTGCTGGCCGGCCAGGGGGCGCGGCCGGTGCGCAGCATCGCCGACTTCGCACTGGCGCAGGGGCCGGAAGCCGGGCCTTGCGAGGTGCTGGGCCACGCACGGGGCAGCGCGCCCATGGCCGCCGCGATGGCCAACGCGGCGGCCTCGCATGTGGCCGAGCAGGACGATGTGCACAACGGCTCCGTGTTCCATCCGGCGGCGGTGGTCTTCGCGCCCGCACTGGCCGTGGCGCAGCAGCGCGGCGCGAGCGGCAGCGATTTCCTGGCCGCCTGCGTGGCCGGCTACGAGGTGGGCATCCGCGTGGGCGAGTTCCTGGGCCGCAGCCACTACCGCGTGTTCCACACCACGGCCACGGCCGGCACGCTGGCCGCCGCCGCGGCAGTGGGGCGGCTGCTGCGGCTCACGCCGCTGCAGATGCAGCATGCCTTCGGCTCGGCCGGCACGCAGTCGGCGGGGCTCTGGGAGTTCCTGGCCACGGGCGCCGACAGCAAGCAGCTGCACACGGCCCATGCCGCCACCGCGGGGCTGATGGCCGCCTGCCTGGCGCAGGACGGCTTCACCGGCGCCGCGGACATCTTCACCGGCGCGCGCGGCCTGGCCGCCGGCATGTCCACCGATGCCGACCCGTCGCGGCTGGTCGATGGCCTGGGCACGCGCTGGGCCACGGCCGAGACCTCGTTCAAGTGGCATGCCTCCTGCCGCCACACGCATCCCGCCGCCGATGCGCTGCTGCAGCTGATGCAGGCGCACAAGCTGCAGGCGCAGGACATCGCTGAGGTGACCTGCCATGTGCACCAGGGCGCGCTGGACGTGCTGGGGCCGGTGGTGTCGCCCGTCACGGTGCACCAGAGCAAGTTCTCCATGGGCACCGTGCTGGCGCTGGTGGCGCGCTTCGGCCATGCGGGCCTGGGCGAGTTCGACGCCGGGTTCCTGGCGCCCGAGACGGTCGCCCTGCGCGAGCGCGTGACGATGGTGCTGGACGCCGAGGTGGACGCCGCCTATCCGCGCCGCTGGATCGGCAAGGTGACGCTGCGCACGACCGACGGCCGCGTGCTGCAGGGCCGCGTGGACGAGCCCAAGGGCGACCCGGGCAACACCCTGTCGCGCGAGGAGATCACGGCCAAGGCCCTGCGCCTGGCCGCCTATGGCAGCCCGGCCCTGCCGGCGGATGCAGCGGCCGCGGCGGTCGAGCGCCTGTGGGGCATCGAACAGCAGCCGCGCGTGGGCTGGCTGCTGGGCTGAGCCCGGCTTGAGCCTCGCGTCAGCCCAGGGTGGCGCGGGCGTCCATCGTCAGGTGGCCCTCGGCGTCGCGCGCCCACAGGTGCACCGTGCCATCCGCCTGCGGCGCACCGCAGACCTCGAAGCTGGCGATGTCGAAGGTGGGCTTCATCGCACGGAAGCTGAACTGCCGAACCGCGGCCTCCGGCCGGTGGCGGCGCAGCAGGTCCAGCAGCAGCGTGGCGATCAGCGGGCCATGCACCACCAGGCCGGGATAGCCCTCCACCGCGGTGACGTAGCGCCGGTCGTAGTGGATGCGGTGGCCGTTGAAGGTCAGGGCCGAGTAGCGGAACAGCAGCACGTCGTCCGGCACGATGCGGCGCACCCACGCGGCCTCGGCCGTGGCCGCCACGGGAGGCGGCGGGACTTCGCCGGGTGCCGGCATGTCGCGGTAGACGATGTCGTGGCGCTCCTCGATGGCGAGTTCGCCGTCGGCCTCGACGCGGTGGTCGACGTTGACGAACACCAGCGGCCCGGTGCGGCCCTCCTTCAGGCGCACGTCGGCGATGCGCGAGCTGCGCAGGAGGGCCTGCCCCACGCGCAGCGGCCGGTGGAAGCTGAGCTGGCTGCCCGCCCACATGCGCCGCGGCAGCGGCACCGGCGGCAGGAAGCCCCCCCGCTGCGGATGGCCGTCGGGGCCCAGCTCGGACTGCGGCGCCGCGGGCAGGAAGTACAGCCAGTGCCACAGCGGCGGGATCGGCGCGCCGGGCGCCTGGGGCGCGTCGTCGCGGTCCAGCGTGGCGGTGAGCGCGCGCAGCGGCGCGGCCGTGACCTGGTCGTGCAACTGCTCGGTGCGGCCGATCCATTGGCGAAGGTGATCGATGTCGAGGGGCTGGGGCATGCCGGTGTCTCCTTTACGGGCCGGCGTCGAGGCGCTGGCGAAACGCCAGATTCTGGTCAGCCGCGGGCTAGCTGTGAAATACTGATTCCGGCTATCGGCTAGATGCCATCCGGCTAGCGATGGGCCGCGCCGTGCGGGGCATGGGCGCCTGCAGGCCACCTGCGCATCCACCTCGTGCCGGCAGTGGCCATGCAGGCCGGCCTCTTCCTCCCCGAACCCCAGGACATCCCGACATGGAGCTTCGCCAACTGCGCCTGTTCGTTGCCGTGAGCGAGGCGGGCAGCCTGCTCAAGGCCTCGGCCCAGGTGCACCTGGCGCAGCCTGCGCTGGGCCAGCAGATTGCGGCGCTGGAGGCCGAGCTGGCGGCGCCGCTCTTCGTGCGCTCCAGCCGCGGCATGGCGCTCACGCCGGCGGGCAGCGTGTTCCTGGAACATGCCAAGGTGGTGCTGGCCGATGCCGAGCGGGCGCGCCTGGCCGTGCGCGAGGCGCTGGACGCGCCGCGGGGCGAGGTGGCCATCGGATTGCCCACCACCGTTGCGCTGGTGGCCACGCTGCCCCTCCTGCGCGCCTGCCGCGAGCGGCTGCCGCAGGTGCGGCTCAAGCTGGTGGAGGGCTACAGCGGCTTCGTGCGCGAATGGCTGCTGTCGGGCCGGCTGGACCTGGCGCTGCTCTACGGCGATGCCCCGGAGCCCGGCCTGGCCAAGCAGCCCCTGCTGGACGACCGCCTGGTGCTGGTGACCGGCGTGGCGGCGGGCCGGGTGCCCCGGCGCATCGGCCTGGCCTCGTTGGCGCGCTGGCCGCTGGTGCTGCCGGGCCGCGAGCATGGCCTGCGCCGGCTGATCGACGAGGCCTGCGCGCCCGCAGGCGTGCAGCTGGACGTGGTGGCCGAGATCGAGTCGCTGGGCAGTGTGAAGCGGGCGGTGGAGGAGGGCATCGGCAGCACCATCCTGGCGGCCGGCGCCGTGGCCGAGGAGGTGGCGGCGGGCCGCCTGCGCACCATCGCCATCGACAGCCCCGCCATGCGCCGCCGCGTGGTGCGCGTGCTGGGCACTGCACGGCCACAGACGGTGGCCTGCGCCGCGGTCGATGCGCTGGTGGTGGACGTGCTGCGGGACATGGCGCGCTCTTCAGCCTGGCCAGCGACCTGGATCGGGCCCTGAACCCGCGCGCTGCTCAGAAGTCGACCGTCGCGCTCACGTTGAAGGTGCGCGGCGTGCCCTGCACCAGGTAGCCGTAGCCCGGATAGCCGCCCACCGAGGCCCAGTAGTTGCGGTCGGTGGCGTTGTCGATGCGGGCGCGGAAGGTGACGGGCCGGCCGGCCACCTCGGTGAGGTAGCGCGCGCCCACGTCAAGGCGCGTCCAGCCGGGCGCGCGCAGGGTGTTGGCGGCGTCGGCATAGCTGCTGCCGTTGCGCACCACGCGGCCGGTGAGGGCCAGGCCCGGCACACCGGGAACGTCCCACTCCAGGCCGAGGCTGCCCTGGGCGCGCGCCACGCCGATCACGCGCTTGCCATCGGTGGTGGCGCTGCCGGTGTTCTTCTGCTCGGCATCCAGCCAGGTCACGCCGCCGAGCACGCGCAGTCCGCGGGTGATCTCGCCGAAGGTGTTGAGCTCCACGCCCTGGTGCCGGTCCTCGCCGCGGGCCGAGAAGATGCCGGTCGCCGCGTCCAGGTAGGCGCGGGGCTTCTCGGTGCTGAAGACGGCCACGGTCGCGCCGATGCGGCCACCGTCGTACTTGAGGCCCACTTCCTTCTGCTTGGAGACATAGGGCGCCAGCTGCTGGCCACCGTTGACGACCAGCACGCCGTTGGTCGTGGTGGGCGCCGTGTCGCCCTGCGCCAGGCCTTCGATGTAGTTGGCGTAGATCGACAGGTTGTCCTGCAACCGGAACACCACCCCCGCCACCGGGCTGGTGCGGCTCTGGTCGTAGCTGCTGATGCCCGTGCTGCCGGGCACGAAGCGACCGGCATTGGCGACCACGTAAGGGATGCTGGTGGATTCGATGGTCTGGTAGCGCGCGCCCAGCGTCACGCGCAGGCGGTCGTCCAGGAAGGACAGCGTGTCGCCCAGCGCCCAGCTCTTGAGCGTGGTGGTGCCGTTGAGCGCCGGGCTGGTGAGGTCGTTGCCCAGGTAGCTCAGGCCCGGCGCGATGCGCGGCACCGGCGTGTAGATGCTGCTCACGACCGAGGAGCCGGCGGCCAGGCCCATGGCATAGGCGTTCTTCTTCTCCAGGTCGTACCAGGAATAGCCCAGCACCCATTCATGGCCGACGCTGCCCGTGCGCAGCTTGCCGCGCAGGCCCAGCTCGGCCGTCTTCACGTCGTCCTCGCGGGTGTTGTCGAAGCGCGTGGCCGTGCTGGCGCCGGTGAAGGCGTTGTTGACCGTGGGATTGGCCAGCGCGTTGCTCTCCGCGCTGCGGCGAGCGCCGGCGGCGGCCCAGGCGGTGACGTCGGGCGTGATGTCGTACTCGCCACGCAGGGAGCCGAAGGTGTCGCGTTCCATCGAATAGGTCCAGGGCTGGGCGTAGTTGCTGCGGCCGTCGGGCGCGCGCGGCACCACGGTGACGGCGCTGCCCAGCGTCACGTTGGGCCGGGCCGCGTCGAGCCGGTGCTCCTGGTGGCCGATGTCGGCCGACACCCGGGCATCGCGGCCGCGCCAGTCCAGGCCCACCGACAGCGCGCTCAGCTTGACCGACTCGCCGTCGACGCCGGTGCCGCCGTCGCGGTGGGCGGCATTCACGCGCACGCCCAGGCTCTGGTCCGGGCCGAATCGTCGCGCGATGTCGGCGGCGGCATAGCCCTGCGAGCCGCTCGCGCCGCCCACCGTCAGCTGCGTCAGCGGCTCGTTGCCGGCGCGCTTGGGCAGCAGGTTGATGTTGCCGCCGATGCCGCCGCCCGAGGGCGTGGCGCCATTGAGGAAGGCGCTCGCGCCGCGCAGCACCTCCACCCGCTCGAACAGCTCCGAGGCGATGTACTGGCGCGGCAGCAGGCCGTACAGGCCGTTGTAGGCGATGTCGTCCGAATTCACGATGAAGCCGCGCATGAAGTACGACTCCTGGAAATTGCCGAAGCCGCGCGCCACCCGCACCGAGGGGTCGTTCTGCAGCACGTCGGCCACGCTGCGGGCCTGCTGGTTCTGGATCAGTTCCTGCGTGTAGGCCGTGGTGGCGAAGGGCGTGGCCATCAGGTCCACGGTGCCCAGCAGGCCGACCCGCCCGCCCCGAGCGACCTGGCCCCCGGCATAGGGTTTGGCCAGGCCCTCCGCCGAGGCGTCGGCGCTGGCCTCGACGGTGATGGTGGACAGCGTGCCGGCGGCTGCAGATGCCGCGGGCGCGGCGGATGCGGCGGGAGGGGTCTGCGCCGAGGCGGCCAGCGCCTGCAGGGCGAGGCCCGCGGCCAGGGCCAGCGGCCCCGGCGTGAAGAGTCGGATCATGGATGGGGTCTTGGAGCGAATGCGAATTGTTATTATTAGTTAACGCATCGTTAACGCAAGGCGGCGCAGGCGCAAGCCCGCCATTGCAGCGGGGCCATCTCTCCGGGGGTGCCGCGCAGGGGCTCGGGGTGTCAGCCCCTGCGTCTGCCGTTCTCGAAGACCCGCAACTCACCGGGCGCGAACGGCACCCAGGTTTCGTTCGTCGTCAGCGGCGCCGTCACCACCACCGCCACCCGGTCGTCGGGCGTGGTGTGCTGGGCGAAGTCCATCGACAGGTCCTCGTCGGCCAGTTGCGCAAGGGTGAAGGGATGCTGCCGCTCGATGGACCAGAGGTTCGTGGACGCGTGCGCCCACAGTGCCTGCCCGTTGGAGAGCAGGAAGTTGAAGGTGCCGTGCTTCGCGATGCGCGGCGCCAGCTCGCGCAGCGTGAGCGTCAGCTCGTCCACGCTGGGCACGTCGGCATGCGACTTGGCCAGCTCCTGCATCAGCCAGCAGAAGGCATGCTCGCTGTCGGTGCCGCCCACGGGATGGAAGTTGCCGTGCAGTCGCGGGCGGAAGTCCTTCAGGTCGCCGTTGTGGGCAAAGACCCAGTAGCGGCCCCAGAGCTCGCGCACGAAGGGGTGGCAGTTCTGCAGGTTGACCGCGCCCTGCGTCGCCTTGCGGATGTGGGCGATGACGTTGCGGCTCTTGATGGGGTAGCGGCGG
Source organism: Pseudacidovorax intermedius (assembly GCF_003350475.1). Taxonomy (GTDB): domain Bacteria; phylum Pseudomonadota; class Gammaproteobacteria; order Burkholderiales; family Burkholderiaceae_C; genus Xenophilus; species Xenophilus intermedius. The sequence continues at coordinate 551,414 of NZ_QQAV01000001.1, read as the reverse complement.
ATCAGCTCCGCCACCGGCGAGTCGCAGGCCGGCAGGTGGTCCACGAAGTGGCGCAGCCCGCGGTCCTCGAAGAAGGCGATGCCCCAGCCGTCCGCATGGTGGTCGGTGCGGCCGCCGCGCTGGGCGAAGCCGGTGAAGCTGAACTGCACGTCGGTGGGCACGTTGCAGTTCATTCCGAGGAGCTGGCACATGGCGGCGGCGGGGCGTTCGTGGGAAAGGGGGCTCAGGCCTTGCGGCCGGGGCGGTACAGCCCGCAGAGCTTGTGGCCGTCCGGGTCGCGCACGTAGGCCAGGTGCATGCTGCCGTCGCCACGGGGGCCGGGGGCGTCCTCGATGGCCGTGCCGCCATGCGCCACGGCCACGTCGTGGAACTGCTGCAGCTGCTCGGGCGACGTGCACTTGAAGCCGATGGTCGCGCCGTTGGAGACGCTGGGCGCTTCGCCATTGATCGGCTCGGTGATGCCGAAGGTGTTGCCGTCGTGGCGCCAGAACACGCGCTGGTGGCCGCCCGGGCCCGTGTTGCGCATGCCTTCGGGCGCGCCCAGCACGCCGAGCACGGCGTCGTAGAAGCGCTTGGCGCGTTCGATGTCCTGGCTACCGACCATCACATGGTTGAGCATCTGCGGGATCTCCTTCGTTGTTGTCGGGCGGCGTCGCCCGGGTTGGGGGAAAAAAGGCGGCCCCGATTAGACCCGAGCCGTCGGGTCGCGGCTGTCGCGCACACCGCAGTCAGAGCGAGCCGCGGTGGTGCCGCTCCCGCAGCTGCAGCGCCGCCAGCAGTGCCAGGCCGCACAGCGCCGCCAGGATCAGGAACACCTCGTCGAAGGCCGCCAGTCGCGCCGGGCTGCTCTGCAGCTGCGCCAGCGAATCGCCGTGTGCCGCAAGCCGCCATTCCAGCACGACGGCGCACAGGCTCACCCCGGCCGAGCCGCCCAGCTGCCGCAGGAAGCTGATGGCACTCGCACCCTGCGGGATCATGGCCTTGGGCAGCGGCCGCATCGAGCCGATGTTCAGCGAAGGCAGGATGAAGCCCAGCCCGATGCGCCCGATCACGGCGTACAGCGTCAGCAGCCACAGCGGCCCGGCCAGCGACAGCGTGGGCATCAGCGCGAAGCTGGCGGCCAGCAGCAAGAGGCCGGTGCTCACCAGCAGCCAGGTCGGGTGCCGGTCGGCCAGCCGGCCCACGCCGGCGATGGTGAAGGCCAGCACGATGCCGGCCGGCAGCATGATGGTGCCCACGTGCGAGGCCGACAGGTGCAGCGCCACCTGCATGAACACCGGCAGCAGGTAGGTCGAGCCGAACAGCGCCGTGCCGTAGATGAAGGCCACCACCGTGCCCATGGCGAACTGCCGGTGGGTGAAGAGGCGCATGTCCATCAGCGGCTCGTCGCCGCGCGCGGCCAGGCGCCGCTCCCACCACACGAAGGTGGCCAGCGCGGCGGCGGCCAGCACCAGCAGCAGCGCGGCCTGGCCGGGCGCATCGCCGCGCAGCTCCACCAGCCCATTGAGCAGGCACAGCGTGCCCGCGGTGCCAATGAGCAGGCCGCGCCAGTCCAGCGCGTGGCTGCGGCCGGCCTGGGCGCCGCCGGGCGCGGTGGGCGGCACGAACTTCCAGGCCAGCCAGAAGGCCGCCAGGCAGAAGGGCACCACCATGAAGAAGATCGAGCGCCAGCCCGCCAGGTCCACCAGCACGCCGCCGATGCTGGGTCCGATGGCGGGCGCCAGCACCACGCCCATGCCGAAGAAGCCACTGGCGCGGCCCTGCTCGTGCGGCTCGAAGGCGCGCAGGATGATGATGGCCGGGATGGGCTGCACCACGCCCGCCGCCAGGCCTTCCATCACACGCGCGGCCAGCACCAACGGGAACAGGTCGGCAAGCCCACCCAGCAGCCCGCCGGCCAGCAGCAGCACCATGGTGCCGACATAGGTGCGCCGATAGCCGAAGCGCGCCAGCAGCCAGGGCGTGGTGAGCATCGAGGCCGTCATCGCCACCATGAAGCCGGAGCTGACCCACTGCGCCCGCTCCTGCCCGAGGCCGAAATGCCGGCTCAGGTCGGGAATGGCCACGTTGACCACCGTGGAGGACATGATCGAGGCCATCGTCCCCACCATGACCGACAGCAGCAGCAGCCAGCGGTAGCGCGGCCCGTAACGCTGGCGCAGCGGCGAATGGACGGGGGCGGAGGCGGGGGGCTGGGGCGTGTGGGCAGTCATGGGGCGGGGGCCGTCGGGGTCGGGCCCCGACGCCGGAGCGGGTGGGGCCGTCCGGTCCTACAAGCATACGGGGCTTCGCCCGCCGAGCGGACCGAAGGGGCGGCCGAACAATGCCGGCCGTCCGGGGTGGAGCGGTGGGCGCGGGTGCCGTCAGGTACCTGCCGCATGGCGTGCGCATCCCGATTCCAGAATCGACGCACAACACGGGGAGTGCCCATGCCTGAATCCGACAGTTCTTCCGCCCAGGTGCACAGTGGCGGCTCGCTGGCCGACGAACTGGCCGCACCGGCCGTCAGCCGCGCCTACGTCTGCCAGTGCGGCCGGCCGGTCTACCTGCGCAACAGCCAATGCCTGGCCTGCGGCACGCCGCTGGGCTATGTGACCTCGCGCGTGGGCGTGCTGCCACTCGCGCCGACCGACGACCCGGAGCTGTTCACCGTCTTCGGCGAGCCGGACGGGCCGCGGTACCGGCGGTGCGCCAACTTCAGCACCGCCGCCGGCTGCAACTGGCTGGTGCCGGACGATGAGGAAGCCGAGCCGGGCCTGGCCCATACCCATGGCCTGGCGCCGGGCTTGTGCCTGGCCTGCAGCGCGACGCGCACCATCCCCGACCTGTCCGTGCCCGAGAACCCCGAGCTGTGGCAGAAGATGGAAGCGGCCAAGCGGCGCGTCTTGTCGCAACTGCTGGCGCTGGGTCTGCCGATCAGCACCCGCCTGGCCGATCCGGACCATGGCCTGGCCTTCGACTTCCTGTCCAACCTGCCGGGCTCGCCGCGGGTGCTCACGGGCCACCAGGACGGCGTGATCACCCTCAACATCGAGGAGGGCGACGACGCCCAGCGCGAGAAGACGCGCGCCGAGATGCGCGAGCCCTACCGCACGCTGGTGGGCCACTTCCGCCACGAGATCGGCCACTACTACTGGGATGTGCTGGTCGCGCCCACGCCCTGGCTGGAGGGCTTCCGCGCCCTGTTCGGCGACGAAACCGAGGACTACGGCCAGGCCCTGCAGCGCCACTACGAGAACGGCCCGCCGGCCGACTGGGCGCTGCGCTATGTCACCAGCTATGCCAGCACCCATCCCTGGGAGGACTGGGCCGAGACCTGGGCGCACTACCTGCACATGGCCGACACGGTGGACACGGCGCTCAGCTTCGGCGTCAATGCCGTGAACGTCGAACTGACCAGCGACCTGTTCACCCGCGAGGACCTGTGGCAGCCCGAGCACGAGGATGCGGACCGCTTCCTCGACTTCCTCAACGGCTGGGTGAGGCTGACCAACGTGCTCAACGAGCTGTCGCGCAGCATGGGCCAGCCGGACTTCTATCCCTTCGTGCTGCCGCATGCGGCGGTGGGCAAGCTGCAGTTCATCCACCAGCTGGTGACCGCGCAGCGCGGGCAGCCGGCCCCGGTCCGCGCCGAGGGCGGCGAGCCGGCGCCGGTGCAGGAGCCCCCGCCGGCCGGCGATCCGGTGCCGGTCCAGGATCCGTCGCCCGAGCCCTCTGCGTCGCAGCAGGACCAGGCGCCCGTCCCGGTCGAGGGCATCGCACCGATGCCGGCGGAGGCACCTGCCGCGAACGCGGACGACCCGCTCCCGCAGCAGCCGCTCGCCGCCTGATCGAACGAACCGGCGGTGCGCTCAGCGCGCCGAGGTGAACATCACGATCAGCATGGCGATGCCCGCCAGGAAGGCGAGCAGACGCGCCACCCACGGGAACACCAGCCAGGCGCCCAGCACCGCCGTCAGTCGGCCGAGCAGTCCTGGCGTTACCAGACGTCGATCGGCAGGATGACCCGTGGCGGTGATCGGCGCGCCGCAGTTGGGGCAGCTCGGCGCGCGCGGCGACACGCGGCGTCCGCAGTCGGGGCAGTCGATCAGCGCCATGACATCTCCTTGCTCTGCGTTCATCCGTTCGGCGCGCGCGGGCCGATCACGATCTCCACACGCCGGTTCTTCTGCCGGCCTTCGGGGTCGTCCCGGCCATCGGGCCGGGTGTTGGCGGCGATGGGTTCGCGCCGGCCCAGGCCTTCGGTCTCCAGCTTTCGCGTTCCCGTCGCGGCGGCCAGCCGCTCGGCCACGCGCTGCGCGCGACGCAGAGACAGCACGTCGTTGTAGGTGTCGCTGCCGCGCGCATCGGTGTGGCCGCGCACGCGCACGGGTGCATCGGGATAGCCCTGCAGCAGCTCGGCCGCGCGGGCCAGCGCGGGCTCGGCATCCGGCCGCAAGTCGGCCTTGTCGAAGTCGAAGAGCACGTCCGCCGGCAGGTCGACGACGATGGACTTTTGCCGTGTCGGCCGGGCGTTCAGCTCGGTCAGCAAGGTGCGGGTGCGGGCCAGGCGTGCGGGCGGCACCTCCGCCAGACGCAGCGTGGTGTCGGGCGCGGCGGCCTTGCCGAAGGTGGATCCGGCCGCGGCGCGCTGCCAGCTGCTGCCGGTGCCGGCCGGGCGCCATTCGCTGACGGGTGCGCCCACCGCCGGCTGCCAGCGCGTGGGCTCTCCGGCCAGCGACTGGGCGCTGCGCCGCACCTCATAGCCGCCACCCCCTGCGGCCGACGCCGGGGTCGTCTGTGCCATCGCGGCGCAGGCGACGAGCAGTCCGGCCGCGCCGACCACGGCTGCCGCGCGGTTCATCCGCCGGCCTTGAGCGGCAGCACCATCTCCAGGCCGGGGCTGTTGGTGTCGTCCGGAGGACTGCCTTCGTTGATGACGAGCTTGACCTGCCGTGCATCGGCCGGCACGGCGCCCAGAAAGACCAGCCGGCCTTCCATGGTGTCGCCGGTCTTGATCTTGAGGTAGCGGTTGTCCTCGGGCCGCTTGAGCATCAGCTTGTTGCCGGCCTCGTCCTGCAGGTAGGTGTCGCCGGACGCCATCTGCGTCCAGTTGGTGAGCGGGCTGGCGAAGGAGGCGCTGACGTCCAGCACCGTCGCATCGGGCCCCAGTTCCACGCCCTTCACGCGCACGGTGAGGCCGGCGCTGGCCACGCCCTGCACGGTCAGCGGCAACTGGCGTGCGCTGGTGGGCGTGGCGGCGGCGGGCGCCGGAGCGGGCGCGGAAGCGCTGCCCTCGGCGGGCGTCGCCGTTGGTGGCACTGCGGGCGCCGGGCTGGCCATCGGCGTCGCGGCCGGTGCCGGCGTGGGGCTGGATGCTGCCGGTGTGCTGTCGCGGTCGGAGCAGGCGGCCAGCAGGCCCGCCGACAGCGCGAGGGCGGCGAGGGGAAAGGCGTGCGTGGACTTCATCGGATGTTGACGCTGTTGACGTTGGCCGCCGCCCCGGTGCCACCGGGGGCGCAGTCGACGCCCGCCTTCACGTCGCGCGTGTTGCGGCCGGTGACGACGACGGTGCGGCCCTGCAGGGCACGGCTGTCGATGTCGACGCTGTTGATGTTGGCGCCGGCCGTGGCGGCCGTGCCGTCGGCGCAGCGCACCTGCACGTTGCTGGCGGTGTTGCCGGTGACTTCGATGCGGTTGGTACCGGGGCCGGGGCGTTCGATCATGGTGGTGGTGCTTTGGCTGCGGTCGGACACGTCGGCGGCCCAGCCGGCGCCGGCCGCGAGGACGGCGGCGAGCGCGACTGCGATGCGCGGCGCCCGCCAAGGGCTGCGGGCCAGTGCGGCGAAAGGGGCGGAGGGGTTCTGGGTCATGGCGAAGGCCTCGTCACGGGGATGCGCAGGGGCGGTCGATTTCCAACGGTCAGCGCGAGGGCGCGGGCGTGGCCTGCAGCGCCTCCTGCCCCGGAAAGCCGCCGAGCGGCGAGCGGGCCGGGGCGGGGGCAGGCGCGGGCGACGCCGCGGGCGCAGCGGCCTCGGCCGCCCGCAGGGCGCCCAGGCCGGGCGGGCCGGAGAGCTTGGGCCCCGCCGGCCCCAGCGCGGCCGCTGGCGGCGGCGATGCCATGCCCGGCACGGCAGGCGCGCCGGATGCAGCCGCACCGGGCGCCTGCCGCATCTGCGCTTCCAGTTCACTGGCGAAGCGGTCGGCCAGCGCCGTCTCCTCCGCCGCCATCTCCTGGCCCAGGCTGTTGATGGTCTCGGCGGCGCCCTGGGCGTTCTGGCTGCCGGGCAGCGCCAGGCGTTGCGCCAAGCGGGCGTAACCCAGGGCCTTGATGTTGTCCTTGGGCACGCCCTGGCCGTTGCGGTAGAGGTCCGACAGTCGCTGCATGGCCCGCGGATCGCCGCGCACCGCGCCCAGCAGGTACCAGCGGTAGGCCTGACCGATGTCGGAGATGCCGCTGCGGTTGCTCTGGTAGGCATCGCCCAGCAGGGTGAGCAGGGCGGGGTTCTGGGTGCGCAGCGCGTCTTCCTTGAGGCGCGAGATCTCGCTGCCGTAGAGCGGGCCCTGGCAGCCGGGGTTGACCATGCCGCGCTCGATGGCCTGCTGGCACGATTCGACGAAGCGGGCGCCCGCCTCGGCGGCGGCAGAGGGCGCCGTGTTGGCGCCTGCGGGCGTGACCGGGGTCGCGGCCGCCGAGCCGCTGACGACCCCGCCGGCGGCGCCGCTGCTCACGGCTGCGCCATTGCTCACGTTGGCGCCCGGGTTGCCGATCACGGTCTGCGCATGTGCACTTGCGATGCACAGCATGGTGGCCATTGCCACGCTCGCCAGCATCCGTGCCGCAAGCGCGGTCGGACGCTGCACTGGCGCAGAGCCGGGTGCACCGCGCACGCCTGCAGAAGAAGCGCGGTGCAGCTTCATGCGCCCGTCCTCGCCGGTGCGCTCGCCGCGGGCGGCACCGTGCCGGCCGCCGGCGTGACAGTGGCCGGCGAGGGCGCGGCCAGCTGGCCGTCCCACGGCATCGGCACGCCGAAGAACAGCGGCTCGAAGCCCTGCCAGCTCAGCACGTCCACCGTGTCGCCCAGCTGCGGATAGCGGCTGGAATACACGCGGCGCAGTGCCTCCTGCGTGGGCGCATCCAGCTGCTGGTTGATGGCCACGTTCTCGCCGTACTTGCGCAGCGTCACCTGGATCAGGCCGATCTTGACCTGCGGCGTGAGCGCCTCGAAGGACTTGCGCATGTTGTCCACCACCACCGGGTCGGGCGTGCCGCCGGGAATGCAGCGCCAGTAGGGCGTGTTGGTGGCCTTGCCCATCAGCTCCAGCACGCTCAGGTCGACCAGCGTGCGGATGGCCGAGTGCCGGCCCTGCAGGTACTTGCCTTCGAGCTTGAAGCCGAAGGCATCGCCGTAGAAGCCCAGGCTGGCGTTGTCCTCCGAGCTGAAGTTCAGCACCTTGATCACGTTGGACGCCTGCACGCGCGGCACCATCTGCTGGGTGCTGAAGCTCACCAGGTTCAGGTCCAGCGCCAGGGCCGAGAGGATGGCGGTGCGCTTGAAGTCGGCGCCGATGTTGGTCTCGCCCTTGCCCTTGCCGAAGTCCACGCTGGCCGAATTGGAGCGGCCAGCGCCCGACAGCGCGCGGTCGAATTCGGTCAGCGCCCCGGTGATCAGGAAGTCCGGCATGGTCACGCCGAAGCGCGCGCCCAACTGGGCCTGCGAGATCAGGTAGTCGGGGTGGTAGGGCACGTAGACGATGCGCGCACCGATGCGGTTGACGGCGGTGCGGACCATCTCGGTGATGTCGCCCGGAATCTCCGAACCCACCAGCGGGTTGGAGAGGTTGGTCGCATCGAGGATGTTGCGCGTCTGCATGTAGACGACCGGGTCGCCGTCCTTGTAGACGTCGAGCATGGTGCCGAACCGCGTGAGCGCGGCGGCGTACTGGCTCAGGTTGGCGGTGGGCAGGGACTTTGCGGCCTCGCGCTCGGCGAGCAGCTGGTCGGCGTCCTTGAGGGCGTTCTCCGTGGTGGCGCAGCCGGCCACCAGCGCAGCGGCGGCGGCGAGGGTGGCGAGGCGGGCGCTGATCCGGGCGCCGCGGGCGAGTGCGAAGGTCATGTGAGCAGAGGCGTTGTTGTTATCGGTACGCGGTGTGCGGCCCGCGCGGGCCGGGGCGGTGGTGCTGCGTCAGCGGCCGTTGTTGAGCACGGTGATGTTCTCCACCCCCTTGCCGTCGACGAACAGCGTCACGTTGCCGCTCACGTTGCCCTGGATCGTCGGGCTCGCGATGCGCAGCTGGCCGTCGGCCCCTTGCTGGACGTTGCTGTAGTCGGTGCGGATCACCAGGTTGGTCTGGTTGGCCGGCAGCTTGAGCGTGCCGTCGGGCTGCACCAGCGCCTGCTGGTCCACCACCTTGTTCTGCTCCAGCGCCCGGGCCACCCGGGCGCGGGCCGTGACGCCGGGCGTGACGCCGTCGATCAGCTTCACGCCCGCGTCCTTGTTGTCCTTGTAGTTGCCCAGTTGCTCGCTGTAGTTGACGAGCTGGGCCTGCGCCCCGCCGGCCAGCAGCAGGGCAGTGGTGGCGGCGACAAGCCGCCGTGGTGTGCGTGCGCGCATGATGAAGAAGGTCTTCGGAGTGAGGAAATCACATGTTGAGCACCGTCACCGCCGGGCCCACCGTCACGCTGCGGTTGACCACGCCGGTGGAGGGCAGGGTGATCGTCTTGCCGACGCTGGCCGCCCAGGGCGCCCCACCGGTCACGCCGGCCGCGCCCGCCAGCGCGCCGTAGTTGCGCACGCTGGCGGTGGTGGTGCCCATGCCGGCGCGGGCGTTGTTGCCCACGATGGTCACGCTGCCGGTAATGCTGCCGCGGTTGATGACCGAGTTGGCCGTGCCGCCCATGCCGGCCGAGCCCTGGTTGCCGGCGATGGTCACCTTGCCGGACATGGTGCCCGTGTTGACCAGCGAATTGACCGTGCCGCCGTTGGAGGCCGTGCCGCGATTGCCCACGATGGCCACCGCGCCGCTCAGGTTGCCGCGGTTGACCACGCTGTTGACCACGCCGCCGCCGCTGGCCGTGCCCTGGTTGCCGAGGATGGTGATGTTGGCCGCCAGGTTGCCGGTGTTGCGCACGCTGTTGGCCAGGCTGCCGTTGCCGCGCGCGCTGCCCGTGTTGCCGGCGATGTGCACGTTGCCCGTCGCACGGCCGCTGTTGACGAAGGAATTGACGGTGCCGCCGTCCTGCGCGCTGCCCTGGTTGCCCAGGATGGTGATCTGCCCGCCGGCCAGCGTGCCGCTGTTGTCCACGCTGTTGGCCGTGCCCTTGCGTGCCACCTGGCCCTGGTTGCCGCTGATCGTCACGCGGCTGCCGGCCATGCTGCCGCGGTTGCGCACCGTGTTGGCGATGGCGTCGCCCCCATCGGCCTGCACCGTCGCGCGGTTGCCGTCGATGCCGATCTGCGCTCCGCTGATGCGGCCTTCGTTGACCACGCTGTTGGCGGCGGCCACATGGCCGCCCTGGGCCTGCACGCCCTGCGCCTGGTTGCCGCGCAGGCTGACGCTGCTGCCTTCCAATGTCGAGCTCTCGTCCAGCAGCACGCTGTTGGCCGCCGCGAGGGCCTGGTCGCCACGCACTTGGCCGGCCATGTTGTCGGCCAGCGCAAGGCTGCTGCCGCGCAGCTGGCCCAGCACCTGCACCGCGTTGGCATAGGCCTGGCCCACGCCGCCGCTGACGGCCTTGCCGAACAGCGTGCCTTGCTCGCCACTGCTGCGCACGTCGCTGGCCTGGTTGCCGGTCAGCGTGACCGGGCTCGCCTGCACGTCGCCCTGGCCGTTGACGGCCAGCGCGTTGGCGTTCACCCGGCCGCCATCGGCCTGCAACTGGCGCGTCGTGTTGCCGCGCACCGTGAGCGGCGAGGACGCGAGCCGCGCGCCGCCGTCGCCCTCCAGGTACAGGCCGTTGGCAACCAGGATGCCGTTCTTCGCCGAGCCGGCGCCCAGCGCCTGGCCCGAGCCGCCGCCCGCCGTCACGTCGCTGGCCTGGTTGTCGGCCAGCGTCACCGGGCTGCCCGAGAGCTGCGAGTCGCGGTACACGCCCAGGGCGTTGACCAGCGCCGTGCCGCCCGGCGCCCTCACGTTGGACGCGCGGTTGCCCGTCACCTGCAGGGTGGAGCCGCCGTCGGCGCGCGCGTTCTGGTGCAGCACCACGGCATTGACGGCCGCGCGTGCGTTCTGGTCGGTCGAGGCCAGTCCGCCCGCAACGCCGCCCGAGGCGGCGCCGGTGGCGATCTGGCGGGCACTGTTGTCCTGCACCGTGGTGCGGGCCGACAGGCGCGATGCGCCGCCCTCGCCCTTTTCCACGCTCACGGCATTGGCCACCAGCTTGCCGCCGCGCGACGAGAGGCCCGAGGCCTGGTTGCCGAGGATGTCCACCCGGCCCGCGTCCACCTCGGAGCCCAGCACGCCCAGGCTGTTGACCAGCGCCATGGCGTTCTGCTCGCCCGAGGCGATCAGCCCGCCGGCCGCGCTACCCTGGAAGCCGGTGGTGGCGACGTTGTCGGCCTTGTTGTCCTGGATGACCACGCTGGTCGAGCGCGTCGTGGCCTTGTCCAGCCACACGCTGTTGGCGACGGCCGCGCCGCCATTGGCGCGCACGCCGTCGGCCACATTGCCGCTGACCTGGTGCCGGGTGCTGCCTTCCACGCTGCCGCCCTGCACCGAGATGCTGTTGGCCAGCGCCACGGCGGCCATCTGCACATCGGCCAGCGCGCCGCCCAGCACCGAGCCGCTGCCGCCATCGGCATCGACGCGGCTGGCGCGGTTGTTGGCGATCTGGGCGCTGTACTGGCGCAGGGCCGCGCCCTGGTAGTCGGCAAGGTTCAGGCTGTTGGCCAGGGCGCTGCCGCCGGTGGCCGTGATCGATTCGGCCTGGTTGCCCTGCTGCAGCAGCCGCGCGCCTTCGAGGCGGCTGTTGGCGGCCGTGAGCGCATTGGCCGCGGCCACGCCGCTCAGTTGTGCCGAGGCGATCGCGCCCCAGCCCACGCTGGCGCTGCCGCCGCCGGCGCGCACGTCCCGGGCCCGGTTGTCGGTCTGGGTGATCTGCAGGTCGTCCACCGGCGTGCGGGCCAGCGTGCTGCCGTTGGCAATGGCCGCGCCGCCGAGCGAGGCCACGCCTTCGGCGCGGTTGCCCGTGACGTCGGCGCGCAGGCGGCGCAGATCGCTCTCGTCGGCCAGCAGGCCGTTGGCCGTGGCGCGCCCGGGCAGTTGCAGCGAGCCCGCACCGAGTGCCACCGACGCCTTGGCGCCGTGGGCCTCGATGCGGCTCGCCTGGTTGTTCTGGATCTGGATGCGACTGTCGGCCAGCGGCCGGCGGCCCTGGCCGCCCGACAGCAGCACGCTGTTGGCCGAGGCCGCGCCACCGATGGCGCGCACGAAGCCGCTGACCTGGTTCTGCAGCACCGACACCTGCGTGTTGCGCGTGTCGAGCGCGGACAGGCCGATCATGTTGGCCTGCGAGGTGGCAATGAGCTCGGCCGAGCCGGCGATGCCGGCGCCTGCGGTGGCCTTGCCGCCGCCGGCCATCACCTCGCCGGTGGCGCGGTTGCCCGTGTTGCGGGCGCTGCTGCCGCCCTGCAGCGTGGAACCGGGGCGCTCGGTGATCCAGCCCAGTCCGTGCAGCACGCTTTCCTGCGCCTGCACGCCGGTCGTCGCCAGGCCGGCCAGGCCGCCGCACATGAGGGCGAGGGCATGGACGAGGGCGGTGTTCTTCTTTCTCGGGGCCTGGGGCACGGGCACGGTCTCCATCCGGTGTCCGGGACGGCGGGGTGGTCAGCCCTCCTGCCCGGCGGCCGTCCCGGCACACCGAGCGAGGGCCTCCGCTCAGTTGATGTTGACGGAGTTGACGTTGGCGGTGCCGCCGATGGCCTTGATGGTGTCGGCCTCGTTGCCGCTGACAGTGATCTCGCTGTTGCGCACCTTCGAGCCGGTGATGTTCACGGAGTTGACGTTGGCCATGCCGGTCATGCTCACGTTGGCGCCGACCTTCATCACGCCGGCCTCGCCGCCGCCGGCCAGCACGTCGCGGGCCTTGTTGCCGCTGACGGTGATGCGGCTGTTGGTGATCTCGGAACCGGTGGATCCGCTGGCCTTGCCCACGCCCGGGATGGTGACGGCGCCGCTCTGCGCAAAGGCGGGGGCGCACAGACCGGCCATGAGGGCGACGGCACCGGCTGCAACGAATTTCTTCATGGAAAGGACTCCTGTTGGATGCGATGAGAGATGGGTTGAAGCGCGGTCCGCTCGGGACCACGGACCGCAATCTATCGGCGTCCCGGATGTCGCTTTGACATAGATGTAAGTTGCTGTGTTGCTCACATTTTTTTGCGTTTGCTTCCAAATCCCGCGCCGGAGTGTGAGGAATTTCGCGGTCCTGAACGGGTAGGCCAAAACGCAACGGACGCGTCGTCCTCAGCTCCCTCCGAGCCCAGTTGTGCACCAAAGTGGTCAGTTTTTGGGGCCGACGAAGAGGTGGCGAGCCTTAACGGAAGCTAAAGGGTGTTGTCAAACCCGAAGTCGTGCCGCTGAAACGAATTTGCGGTCAGGCTGGACACAGTTTGGAAACAGGCGTTCACAAACCCGGCACGGCCGTAACCGTCCGTCGGCCTTCTCTGGCGTGCGCCGGTCGATCCGGCCCGCACACTGCGGTCGTGTTCCATTGACCTTCAGACCATGTTTTTGAGAAGAACCATGCCCCGGCGCCTGCCGGTGGCGCCGGTTGCCTTACTGGCTGGCGCAGCCCTGCTCCAGGGGTGCGAGCGCACGGCGGCCGGCGGCGACATCCGCTACCCCGACGACGCCGCCATCGCCCAGGCCCTGCGCCAGAACTTCGGCGAGGACCCGGACAACGCCAAGGCCCGGGAACTGATCCAGACCCTGGGCGGGGCAGAGGGCCAGCTCGACTACCAGGTGCGCCGGGTGATCTGGCGCCAGGGCAGCTTCGAGGTGCATTACGACGCGAGCCTGCGCATGTCCCAGGGTGGCGAGCAGAGCCTGCAGCGCCTGTACGCCACCATGATCCCCAAGGAGGAAGCCGCAAAGTTGCCCGACCAGAGCCTCAAGGCGCAGGAGGACTGGCTCAACGCCCAGGCCGACGCGCTGGCGCGCAGCGATGCCGCGCAGGGCCAGTCGCTCAAGGCCAGCCTGGAGAACCTGGGCCGCTGTTACCGCCAGGCCAAGGCGGGCGACACCGTGCCGTTGATGGAAGGCCTGCATGCGCTGCTGTCACCCGCGCGCGAAGGCCTGTATGCGGAGCGCCTGCAGGCGCCCGGCGTGCAGCTCAAGTGCCTGCCGCTTTGACCTTCGAAGCCGGCGCGGGGTACGCCTGAGCCACGCAGTTCCTGCAGATGCAGGCCAGCCCCTGCGCCTCGGCCGGCACCTGGGCCCGCAGCGCAACCGGAACGGCCACGGTCATGCACCAGCAGTCGGTGCACGGTTCGCCGCTGCAACGGGCCGCCTCGGCGCCACAGGCATTGGGCTGGCCGCACAAGGGGCAGCGGTCGGGGGGTGTCACGGCGTGCGACACGTCAGCTCTCGACCACGCTGCGCGCCGCCCGCATCGGATGACATCGGCGCGACAGCAAAGATCGAAGGGCCGCGGAGCAGGCCACGCCAGGGCACCCGCGGAACTGGCTCGGCCAGGCCGCTGGGTGCGCCCACCTCCAAGCCGAAGGCGCAAGTGAGGGGGGAGCCACGAAGCGGCATGGGGGGCGCTTCTTCACTTCACGCATAGAGGGGTTCCTCGGCCATGGCCTCGCACTGGTCCTGCAGCATCTGGATCTGGCCCTTCCAGTAGTCGCTGCTGCCGAACCAGGGGAAGTTGATCGGGAAGATCGGGTCCTCCCAGCGCCGCGCCAGCCAGGCGCTGTAGTGCAGCAGGCGCAGCGTGCGCAGCGGCTCGATCAGCGCCAGTTCGCGGCGGTCGAACTCGCGCATCTGCTCGTAGCCGTCGAGCAGGCCCGACAGCTGCGCCGTGCGCTGCGCGCGGTCGCCGGAGAGCAGCATCCACAGGTCCTGCACGGCCAGGCCGGTGCGGGCATCGTCCAGGTCCACGAAGTGCGGGCCGCCGCCGGGTCGGTCGGTGGGCGTCCAGAGGATGTTGCCGGGATGGCAGTCGCCATGCACGCGCAGCCAGCGCAGCTCGCCCGCCGGCTTCGTCGTGTCCAGGGCGGTGGCGCCGATCATCGCCAGCGCCTCGTTGCAGGCGGCTTCCCATTCCTTCTGCACGTCCAGCGGGATCATCTCGTGCGCCAGCAGCCAGTCGCGCGAGGCCGTGCCGAAGCTGGCCAGGTCGAGCGCGGGCCGCTCGGCAAAGGGCTTCTTGCGGCCCACGGCGTGGATGCGCGCCAGGAAGCGGCCCACCCATTCCAGCACCTCGAAGTCGTCCAGCTCGGGCGCGCGTCCGCCGCGCGAGGGACTCACTGCGAAGGCGAAGCCGCCGTGGTGGTGCAGCGTGCGGCCTTCCAGCGCCAGCGGCGCGACGACGGGGATGTCGTCCGCGGCCAGCTCGGTGGCGAAGTCGTGCTCCTCCTGGATCTGCGCATCGCTCCAGCGGCCGGGCCGGTAGAACTTGACGACCACGTTCGAGCGGTCTTCCAGGCCCACCTGGTAGACCCGGTTCTCGTAGGAGTTGAGCGTCAGCAGCCGGCCGTCGCCATACAGGCCGACGCTGGCCAGGGCGTCGAGCACCGCGTCCGGCGTGAGGGATTCGTAGGGATGGGCCGCGGCCGGGGTGTCAGACATCGGGGCATTGTCGGCGCCGTGGAAGCGGCTGCATCGGACTTGTGCCGGCCGACGCTCGAAGCAGGCAGCGTCGACGCGCCGCCCAGGCCGTTGCGGCGCGAACTCCGCGTGTGGCCGGCTGCGCCCCGCGGCCCTCGGTGATGCTCAGGGCGCGAGCGACACCACATGCGCCGCGCGCGGATCGCCGCGGCCGTGCATCACCGTGGGCCACAGCGTCTGCAGCGCCGCGCCGCCGCGGTGCTGCTCGACCTGCAGCCAGGGCGCATCGGCCTGCGTTGCGCGGCCGGTGAAGGCCTGCCAGCCCTGCGCGAGCTTCTGGCCGAAGGCCTCGGCGCCCCACTCGCCGGTGCGCTTCTTGATCTGCGTCGGCGCGAAGAAGAAGGTGGCGCGGGGCCCGGGCAGCGTCTTGGCCGTGCCTTCGGGCGCACGCTGGTCCACATGCGTGTTGCCGATCACCATGCTGTAGCGCAGCTGCCCGAAGCGTTCGTGGATGGCGCGGCGCAGCTCGCCGTTGCCGGCAAAGTCCACGTAGACGCAGGGCGCGTCGGCGGCGAGGCGGTCCAGCTCGCCATAGGCCAGCACCTCGTCGTAGCAGCCAAGGCCCTCGCAGAAGGCGCGGTTGCCCTCGGAGGTGAGGCCGACCACGCGCACGTCGGGCCGCTGCGCCAGCTGGAAGGCGGTGCCGTAGGCGGTCTTGCTCGATGCGCTCGAGAGCAGCACCGTGGCCCGGTCGCCCTCGCCCGCACCGAAGAAGGCGTTGTCGCCCAGGAAGTCGTCGATCAGCCACGAGGTGATGAACAGCGGCCGCAGCAGGGCCTGGATGTCCTCGGTGTCGGCGGTGTAGAGCGGATCGCTGGCGCAGCGGAAGTACTGGTTGTAGACCGCCGGCAGCTCGGCCCGGTGCGCCGCCATGTCGGTGAAGCGCTCCGGCGACAGCCGTCCGGGCGTCAGCACCACCTTGGATGAGGTGGGAAAGAAGCCGTACACCCGCTCGCCCACCGCCACGCCGGGATGCGTGGACTGCAGCACCCGCGCGAAGCCCCAGACCGGCACGAAGCGCCAGCCCTCGTCCCCGGTGGGAAAGAAGCGCCAGTAGCCCATCGCATCGCCGAAGGCGGCATAGGTCACGTTGTTGGCCGTCAGCGCGAAGCGGTCGATGCCCAGGCGCACCTGGCCGGGTTCGAGCGGGGCGTCCTCGCGCTCGCGCAGGTGCGTCTGGCCGAGGTCGGTGGGATGGACGAGGAAGTCGGTGGTGGGCATGGGCAGGTCTGCGGCGGGGGACTGCGCACCTTAGCGGCTGCGCGGCCGGCCCGCGACGGGACAAGCCTGGACGCCGTCGCCTGGGTGACGCAGCTGCGGCGGGCGTGCGCCGCCAGTGCCCGCGCGAAGGATTCAGTCCCGCGGTGCGAAGCGGTCGCCCGGTGTCAGCGGCACATGCCGGTAGCTCGCCGGTGTACGGTCCAGCTTGATGGGCGAGCCCAGCCCGCGCCAGCCGCCTTCCATCTCCACCACCATGCCGCGGTGCGCCGTGTGCGGATGCCGAAGCGCGGCTTCCACATCCAGCACCGGGGCGGCGGGTACGCCGGCGGCCATCAGGTCCTCGACCAAGGCACGGCCGTCCAGGGCGGCCATCCGCGCCTCCAGCGCCGCCTTGAGCGCATCGCGGTTCGCCGAGCGGGCGCCGGCAGTGGCGTAGTCGGCATCGGCTGCAAGTTCGGGCATCCCGATCACGCGACAGAAGGCGGCGAACTGCCGGTCGTTGCCCACCGCGACGAACACCGGGTCGGTGCCGGTGCGCAGCGCGTCGTAGGGATAGATGTTGGGATGCGCGTTGCCCGTGCGCCGGGGCGTGCGTCCGTCCATGAACCAGTTGGCCGCATGCGGGTGCAGCAGTGCCAGGCCGCTGTCGTACAGCGCCGCCTCCACCAGCTGGCCGCGGCCGCTGCGTTCGCGCTCCTGCAGCGCCATCAGCACGCCCAGCGCGGCATTCATGCCGGTCACCATGTCCACCACCGGCAGGCCCACGCGCAGCGGGCCGCCGTCGGCCTCGCCGTTGATGCTCATGATGCCGGTCATGGCCTGCACCGCGGCGTCGTAGCCGGGCAGCGCACCCAGCGGGCCGTCGCTGCCGAAGCCGGTGACGCGGCACCACACCAGGCGCGGAAAGCGCCGCGACAGTTCGGCCTGGCCGATGCCCCAGCGTTCCATGGTGCCGGTCTTGAAGTTCTCGATCAGCACGTCGGCCTCTGCGACCAGGGCCAGCAGCCGCTCGCGGTGCTCGGCCGTGGTCAAGTCCAGGTGCTGGATGCGCTTGTTGCGGTTGAGGCCGTGGTAGTACGAGGCCACGCCATCGCGAAAGGGCGGGCCCCAGGTGCGGGTGTCGTCGCCGCCGGGCGGCTCGACCTTGAGCACGTCGGCGCCATGGTCGCCCAGGATCTGGCCGCAGTAGGGGCCGCCCAGGATGCGCGACAGGTCGAGCACGCGGATGCCGGCCAGCGCGCCGGCTTGGGAAGGCAGATGCATAAGAGCGCTGGATGCCTCAGTCGAGTTGCGCGCCGGACTGCGCGACCACGCCCTTCCACTTGGCCGTCTCCGCGGCGATGAAGCGGGCCAGTTGCTGCGGCGAGGTATCGGGCGCGGGCTCCAGGCCCTGCGCGTCGAAGGACTGCTTGACCTTGGGCGAGGCCAGCACCTCCGCGAACTGCCGGTTGAGCAGTGCGATGCGATCGGCCGGCGTGCCGGACGGCGCCACGATGCCGAAGAACACGCTGACGTCGTAGCCCTTGTAGCCCTGCTCGGCGATGGTCGGCACCTCGGGCAGCGCGCGCGAGCGCGTGGCCGTGGCCACACCCAGCGCGCGCAGCTTGCCGGCCTTGATGTAGGGCAGGGCGGTGAGGATGTCAGTGAAGGTCATGCTCACCTGCCCGCCCAGCAGGTCGTTGAGGGCCGGGCCGGTGCCCTTGTAGGGCACATGCAGGATCTCGGTGCCCGCCATGCTGTTGAACAGCACGCCTGCCAGGTGCGAGGAGGCGCCGTTGCCCGACGAGGCATAGCTCAGCTTGTTGGGGTTGGCCTTGGCGTAGGCCACCAGTTCCTTCACGTCCTTGGCCGGCAGCGCGGGGTTGACCACCAGGATGTTGGGCAGGTGCCCCACCTGGATGACGGGCGCGAAGCTCTTGACGGGGTCGTAGCCGATCCGGCGGTACAGGCTCACGTTGATGGCCAGCGGGCCCGAGGTGCCGAACATCAGCGTCTGACCGTCGGCCTCGGCCCGCGCCACGTACTCGGCGCCGATGTTGCCGCCGGCGCCGGCGCGATTCTCGACCACCATGGGCTGCCCCAGGCGGGTGCTCATCTCGGCAGCCAGCGTGCGGGCCATGGCGTCGGTCGGGCCGCCGGGCGGAAAAGGCACGACGAGCATCACGGGCTTGGACGGAAAGGGCGCCTGCGCGAAGGCGCGTGGCAGGAAGGCGGCGGCGGTGGCGGCCAGCGCGAAGTGGCGGCGGCGAAGAAGGGTTGGGGTCATGGGTGTCTCCGTGTCGTTGTGGGTGTCGGCTGCACGTCAGGCGGGTATCTGCAGGTCCGCGGTGGGCGCCGTGGCCGGCGTCGTCTGCCAGTGGGCAGGCAGTGCATCGGCCGCCAGCGGGTCGCGCGGCAGCACGCGGTGCAGCAGCGCCAGCTGCGCCCAGCGCAGCCGGTCTGCCGAGCCGGTGCGCACCGACTCCCAGGCCATGGCGGTGGCACTGGTGCAGTGGTAGAGGGCCGAGGCCGCCTGCCGCGCCAGCACGTCGCCGCCGTCCTGCGTGGCGGTCTCGGCGAGTGCGCAGGCGCGGTCCATGGTCTGGCGCAGCGCCTGCACGAAGGCGGGCGCGAGCGCGTGCCCGGCCTCGGCCAGCAATCCGGCGACATGGGCGCGCAGCACCGGCAACGAGCCTTCGCGGCGGATGGCGCGCAGCACGTCCAGCGCCACGATGTTGCTGGTGCCTTCCCAGATCGAGCCCAGGTGCGCGTCGCGCACCAGGCGCGGATCGCTCCATTCCTCGATATAGCCGCAGCCGCCACGCACCTCCATGGCGTCACCGGTCACCTTCCTCGCATCGCGGCAGGCGCGGAACTTGATGAGCGGCGTGAGGATGCGCAGCAGCGCATAGGCCTGCGCATCGCCGCCGTCAGAGCGCTCCAGCGTGCGCGCCGTCTGGAAGACCATCGTGCGGGCCTGCTCGGCCGGCACGCGCAGCTTGTCCAGTTGGCGCTGCATCAGCGGCATCTGCGCCAGCGTGCGGCCGAAGGCGCGGCGCTCGCGGCCGATGAACTCGGCCTCGGCCACCGCACGGCGCATCAGGCCGGCGGCGCGCACGCCGTTGGACAGGCGCGAGTTGTTCACCATGTCGGCCATCTGCACGAAGCCGCGGCCGGCCTCGCCCACCAGGTGCGCGATGGCGCCGTCGAGCCGGATCTCGCCGCTGGCCATGGAGCGCGTGCCCAGCTTGTTCTTGAGCCGCACGATGCGATAGTGGTTGAGCGCGCCGTCCGCCAGCCGCCGCGGCAGCAGAAAGAGCGACACGCCCTTCATGCCGGCCGGCGCGCCATCGGCGCGGGCCAGCACCATGGCGAAGTCGGCGTCGGGGTTGGAGCAGAACCACTTGTCGCCCGACAGCCGCCATTGGCCGGCCTCGTCCTGCCAGGCGCGCGTTTCGGTGGCGGCGATGTCGGAGCCGGCGGCCTGCTCGGTCATGAACATGGCGCCCTGGGCCAGTTCGTCGAAGTCCAGCGAGGTGAGCCGCGGCAGGAAGCGCGCCACCAGCTCGGGGCTGCCGAACTTGCGCAGCGTGCGGGTGAGCGAGTCGGTCATCGAGACCGGGCAGCACAGCCCGAACTCGGCCTGAACGAAGAGAAAGGTCAGCGCGTACTTGACCGCGGGCGGCATCTTGCCGCGCCAGCCCAGCGTCTCCTCGCGGTGCGACATGGCGCCCAGGCCGAATTCGGCCAGCGCCAGGCGCTCCATCTCCACATAGGCCGGATGCTTGACGATGCGCTGCTCGTCCTGACCGGTGCGGCTGCGCAGGCTCAGGGTGGGCGGGTTCTGGTCGGCGGTGGCGGCCAGCGTGTCCAGCGGGCCGCCGGCCAGGGCGCCCAGCCGGTGCAGGTGCGGCTGCAGGTGGGCCAGCAGCGGCGCGGGCAGGTACAGCGCCAGCAGGCGTTGCAGCTCGGCATCGGTGGTGTAGAGGTTCTGGCCGTGGCGGTCGGGAATGGCGGCGGCGGCCGCGGGCGGGCGGGTGTCGGGCATGTCGCGTGTCTCCGGGGTTGTGCCTGTCGCGCGGCGGCCGCGAGGAGGCTGTCCCCGCATTGTTGGAAGCCGATCCATGCAGGTCTAATATCGTTTGACACATGTTCCATTCGAAGGAGCTATCGATGGACCTGCGGCAACTGCGCTATTTCGCCGTGCTGGCCGAGGAGCTGCACTTCGGCCGCGCTGCGCAGCGGCTGGCCATCTCGCAGCCCCCGCTGTCAGTGGCCATCCGCCAGCTGGAGGCCCGCCTTGGCGCGCGCCTCTTCGAGCGCACCAGCAAGGCCGTGCGCCTGACGTCGGCCGGCCTGGCGCTGCGGGCCTCGGCCGCCCGGCTGCTGGCCCAGGCCGCCGAGGCGGCGCAGGAAGTGCGCGACGTGGCCGAGGGCTCGGCGGGCCGGCTGCGGGTGGGCTTCGTCGGCGCCATGCTCTACCGCGGGCTGCCGCAGGCGCTGCGGCGCTTCCAGGCGGCGCATCCGCGGGTGCGGCTCAGCCTGACCGAACTCAACTCGGCCGAGCAGACGGCGCATCTGCAGCACGACCAGCTGGACCTGGGCTTCATCCACACCAGCCGCATTCCCGACGAGCTGGCGCAGCGGCTCCTGGTGCGCGAGCCCTTCGTCTGCTGCCTGCCCAGCGGCCATGCGCTGGCACGCCGGCGCGAGGTGGCGCTGTCGGCCCTGCGCGACCACACGCTGGTGCTCTTCTCGCGCGAGGCTTCGCCCGACTACCACGGGCGCATCCTGGACCTGTGCGTGGCCGCCGGCTTCGTGCCCCAGGTGCGGCACGAGGTGCGCCACTGGCTGGCCGTGCTGGCGCTGGTGGCCGAAGGCCTGGGCGTGGGGCTGGTGCCGGCGGCGATGCAGCGCGCCGGGTTGCGCGGCGTGGTCTTCCGCCCGTTGACCGAGGCCTCAGGCCAGTCCGAGGCCCACGCCATCTGGCGCCGCGGCCCGCCGCATGTGCATGCGCAGCGGCTGTTGGCGTTGATGGAGGCACCTGCGTCGTAGGCATCCTGACGTGCCGAGCGACCGCGCAAAAAAACGCCACCCGAAGGTGGCGTCTCTCATCGCAAGGCGAGTGCGTCGATCAGGCGATCGACAGCTCCACGTCGACGTTGCCGCGGGTAGCGTTGGAGTAGGGGCACACCTCGTGGGCGGCGTCGACCAGCTTCTTCTTCTGCTCGTCGTCCAGGCCCGGCAGCGTGATGGCCAGCTTGGCGGCGATGCCGTAGGCGGCGCCGCCCTTGATCGGGCCCAGGGAGACGCTGGCGTCGATGCTCACGTCATCGGGCACCTTCACGCCGACCTTGGGGCCGACGGCCTTCATGGCGCCGATGAAGCAGGCGGAATAGCCGGCCGCGAACAGCTGCTCGGGGTTGGTGCCGGGCTTGCCGGAGCCGGGGGAGCTCAGCGTCACGTCCAGGGCGCCGTCGCTGGTCTTGCTGGCACCGTCGCGGCCACCGGTGGTGTGGGCTTGGGCGGTGTAGAGCACTTTTTCGAGCTTGTGGGTCATGGTCTTTCTCCTGGGTTGGGTGGGAAAACGAAAGGGAGGCAAGGAACGATCAGGCGGCGGACACGCGGTCGCGCAGCGCCTGCAATTGCCGGGTGAGCTGCGACAGCTCCTCCAGCGAACACTGGCTGGCGGCCAGCAGGCACTGCGGCACCTGCACGGCCCGGGCCCGCAGCGCCCGGCCCTCGGCCGTCAGGCGGATCAGCACGCGCCGCTCGTCGGCCACGTCGCGCATGCGGGTGAGATACCCGGTCGCTTCGAGGCGCTTGAGCAAGGGGGTGAGCGTGCCGGAGTCCAGTGACAGCCGGGTACCGAGGTCCGACACGATGACGCCATCCGCCTCCCACAATGCCAGCATCACGAGGTACTGCGGGTAGGTCAACGCCAACTCGTCGAGCAGCGGCTTGTAGAGCCGGGTCATGGACAGCGACGCCGAATACAACGCGAAGCACAGCTGGTTGTCCAGACTGAGCAGTTCGGCGGTGGTGGGCGTCTTGGGCATGGGGTGGATTGTGCGTGCAATTAAATTGCACGCAAAACAATTGCGTACAAGACCATGCGCGGGACAGGGGCGTCTCCTGTCCTTCTCGCGCTGTCAGCGGCCCGTGAATCGCGCCGGTCGGCGCTCGACAAAGGCGCGCACGCCCTCCGCCGCGTCTTCGGTGGTCTGCAGGCGCTGCTGCACCGGGCCGAAGTCGGCCACGGCCGCGGCCTGGCCCAGCTCGATCGCCTTGAGCACGTTCAGGCGCGTGGCGACCACCGCCTGCGGCGCCTGCGCCGCGATGCGGCGGGCGATGCCGACCGCGGCGTCCAGCACCTCGGCCGCCGGCACCACCTTCTGCACGAAGTTGCAGCGGTAGGCCTCGGCGGCATCGAACTCATCGGCGGTGAGCAGATGCAGCATGGCGTTCCCCACGCCGGCGCGCTCGGGCATGCGGAGCGTGGCGCCGCCGGTGGGCAGGATGCAGCGCTGCACTTCCATCTGCGAGAAGCGGCAGTCGTCGCCCGCCACCGTGATGTCGGCGCCCAGCATCAGCTCGATGCCCACCGTGTAGCAGATGCCCTTGACGGCCGCGACCATGGGCTTGGTACGGCGGCGGTAGCCGGGCAGGCCGAAGTCGTGCGGCTCGACCAGGCCCATGGGCGCGAGCTTCTCGCCGCGGCGCAGGTGCTCCACCACCTGCGGCAGATCGAGCCCGGCGGTGAAGTGGTCGCCGAAGGCATGCAGCACGCCCACGCGCAGTTCGGGCTCGTCGTCCAGCCGGGTGTAGGCCTCGGCCAGCTCGCGGAACATGCGCGGCGTCCAGCCGTTGCGCTTGGCCGGGCGGTTGATGCCGATCAGCAGGATGTGCGTGTCGACGACTTCGCAGCTGATGCAACCTTCGGGCGGAGGGGCGGGGGTCTGGATGTCCATGGTGGGCGCGTTTCGAGGGGTTGGTCTGTCTCCAGCCGCGAAACATAGGGCATCTGCGCGCGCATCGGGGTCGCGTAGACGACGGTCCTTGCACAGACGCGGACCGCTTCGATCCGTGGATGCCCAGAGCCCGCGCGTTCCGCCATGCGCATCCCCTAGACTGCCCGTCCGCCATGCCTCTGACCATCGACCCCCGCGACATCGAGTTCACCGCCGTCCGCGCCCAGGGGCCGGGCGGGCAGAACGTCAACAAGGTGTCCAGTGCGGTCCACCTGCGTTTCGACATCCGCCGCTCTTCTCTGCCCGAGGCGGTCAAGGAGCGGCTGCTCCAACGTCA
Organism: Pseudacidovorax intermedius; assembly: GCF_003350475.1. GTDB lineage: Bacteria > Pseudomonadota > Gammaproteobacteria > Burkholderiales > Burkholderiaceae_C > Xenophilus > Xenophilus intermedius. The sequence goes on along the minus strand of NZ_QQAV01000001.1, from coordinate 528,092 downwards.
GGACCAGCGCATCACCAAGGACGGGGTGATCGTCATCAAGGCCCAGTCCTCCCGCAGCCGGGACCAGAACAAGGCCGAGGCTCTGGGCCGGCTGGAGGAGATCGTCGCCGCCGCTGCCATTCAGCGCAGGTCGCGACGGGCGACCAAGCCGACCTTCGCGTCCACCCAGCGTCGGCTCGCATCGAAGGCCCTGCGCGCAACGATCAAGTCGGGCCGCGGCAAAGGCGCTTCGCGCCTCGATGCCTCCTGAGCTCGGCTTTGGGGGAGGCGTGCGCAAGAGGCTGGCAGACCGCGCCGCGAGCCGACCTCGCAGCCTCAGTAGCCGTACACCCCGCGCCCCGTCTTGCGGCCCAACTGGCCGGCCGCGACCATCTCCTTGAGCAGCGGGCAGGGCCGGTACTTGGAGTCGCCGAATTCCTCCAGGTAGACCTCCATCACCGCCAGGCAGACGTCCAGACCGATCATGTCGGCCAGGGCCAGCGGGCCGATGGGATGGTTGCAGCCCAGCTTCATGCCGGCATCGATGTCCTCGGGCGTGGCCAGGCCCTCGGCCAGCACGAAGAAGGCCTCGTTGATCATCGGCACCAGGATGCGGTTGACCACGAAGCCCGGCGCGTTCTTCACGGTGATGGGCTGCTTGCCCAGCTTGAGGGCCAGCGCCTTCACGGCGTCGTGCGTGGCGTCGCTGGTCAGGTAGCCGCGGATCAGCTCCACCAGCGCCATCATGGGCACCGGGTTGAAGAAGTGCATGCCGATGAAGCGGTCGGCGCGCGAGGTGTCGGCCGCCAGCTGCGTGATCGAGATGGACGAGGTGTTGGACGCGATGATCACCTCGGGCGCCAGCAGCGCATCGACCTGCTTGAGGATCTTGCGCTTGAGTTCGTGGTTCTCGGTGGCGGCCTCGATGACCAGCTGCGCGGCCTTCAGGTCGTCATAGTTGGTGGAGCCCTGGATCAGCCCGAGCGCGGCGGTCTTCTGCGCTTCGGTGAGCTTTTCCTTCTTGATCAGCCGGTCGAGGCTGCCCGAGACGGTGGCCAGGCCCTTGTCCACGGCGGCCTGGCTGATGTCCACCATCACCACCTTGACGCCCGACACGGCACAGGCCTGCGCAATGCCGTTGCCCATGGTACCGGCACCGATGATGCCCACGGTCTGGATGTCCATTGATTCGCTCCTCGAGATTGGAAATGAAGAAAGGGAAAAAAGAGGCGGAAGGATCAATGGGCAATGCTAACGGCCCATGCGGGGCTGGGCTGTTGCTCAGGCGCAGGCGCAGGCGCTGGGCTGGTGCGGCCCGACGTGCCGCACCATCGTGGGGTCAGCGTGCGGGCCGGATGCGGTAGATGCCGTTGTTGCGGTCGGCCGAGTAGTAGATGCTGCCGTCCTCGCCCACGGCCACGCCGGTCGGCACGTAGGGGGGCGGCATGCCCGGGCCACCCGCCATGCCGATGGGCAGGTTCTCGGCCACGGTGCGGCGGCTGCCGGTGCTCGGGTCGATCTCTGTGAGGCGCCGCGCGGCTGTCTCGGCCACCACCAGGCTGCCCCATGGCGTGAAGGCGAGCCCCTCGGGCATGGCCAGACCGGTGGCCACGGTGACCGGCTCACCACCGGGCACCAGCCGCAGCACGCGTCCCCCGGCCTCGCTCACGTAGAAGCGCCCGGCGGCATCCAGCGCCAGTTGAAGCGGACCCTGCAGGCCGCTGGCCAGCAGTCCGCGCTGGGCGAAGTCGTTGCCGGCGGCGTGCACCACCGAGCCGGTGCCGAGTTCGGTATAGACCACGCTGCCATCGTTCATGGGAAGCGCGTCGTAGGGGGCCTTCAGGCCGTGGATGGTGTGCACCGTGCGGCGGCTGGCCCGATCGACGATCTGCACGGTGCCGGTGAACCAGGAGGCAAGGGCGAAGCGGCTGGGCGAGACGCCCACCGCGAAGGGGTATTCCAGTTCCGGTTCGCGCTGCATGCGGAAAACATCGCTCACCTTGCCTGTGACGGTGTCCACCTCGCGGAAGCCGAACACGTCCGCCACCCACAGCGTGCGGCCGTCGATGCGCAGGCCCGCCGGGACCGCCACCGGGCTGCCCGTCAGTCGTCTGCGGGCCCCGTTGATGGGGTCCACCGCGTCGACGGCGTTGTTGGCCATGTTGGAGACGTAGATCGTGCCATCGGGGGCGATGGCCAGGTTGTCGAGCGACGGCTCCAGCTGGGCCACGACCGTCTTTTTGCCGCTGTCGAGTGCCACCTTCACCAGTTCGCCGGTACGTGTGTCCACGACCCACAGATTGCCCTTGCCGTCCAGGTTGGCTGCCGCGGGAATCTGGAAGCCATCGGCAATGACGGTGAGCGCGCCGCTCTGTGGGTCGATCTTCACCACCTGACCCTTGAACCAGAGCGGGCCGTAGAGCATGCCGTCAGGGCCCACTTCGAAGCCGTTGAAGCCGCCCAGGTCCTTGCGGATCAGACGAGGCGGCGTCTGCCCGCTGCGGTCGATCTCCCAGAGTGCATCGCCCAGGAAGACCTGCGAAGCGTAGAGCTTGCCATTGCGGCGGTCGAAATCCAGCGAGTTGAGGCCGGGCAGGTCCTTGGCCAGCACCTGCAGGGGCATGCCTTCGCGCTCCCGGTATCGCAAGATGCCCATCAGGTAGTTGGTCCAGGCCAGCTCGCCGCGCGGGCCCACCGCGATGTCGTCGGCCTGGCCTTCCGGTGCATCGATGAAGACGCGTGCCTGGCCTGTGCGGCGGTCAACCTCCCACATCGTGTTGCCGACCACCGAGCCGGCCAGCAGTCGGCCCTGCGCATCGATTGCCAGCCCGTGCACGCCGGCGAACGGCGAGGGTTGTACGAGCGGCTGCGGCGCCGACCAGCCCGCAGGTCGCGCGGGCACCGACGAGCAGCCTGTCAGCCCGAGACCGAGGCTGGCGCCGAGAAGAGCCGCGAGCGCGAGCGCGCGGGCGCCCTGCCGCAGGGGGAAGATGGTCATGGTTGGGTACCTCCGTCTTGCTGTGTGAGTGGTGCGCAGTTTGCGGATGGTGCCAGCGCACTGTCAGTCACGCGAGGAACAAATGCGCGATGGCTCCGGGTCAATCCCGATGCGGCTCCCGAACCGGCAGCCAGTTGCCGCAAGCGCCACGCGCGGGCCGCTGCCTACCCTCGCAGCCACGACCGGGCCTATAGAGCCCTGGCCTCAGAACCGCCGGAGACACCGTCCATGCGCCCTAGGGTAAGTCCCTCGACCCGTCCGCTTCCAAGTGCCCAGGCGCGCCACTACGATGGCGCGCGCTTCCCGTCGACCCGGCTGCCGGATGCAGTCGTCTCGGAAGCCACTTCGCACCACGGTTGTGGTCCTGCGGGGCCACACCTTCTTCCAGGAGGAGACACGAGGATGCACACCAGCAGGGCTGACCGCGCCCCAGGAGAACGCGTGATGTGGCTGACGTCGCAGCGCGTCTTCTACGCCGGGCTGTTGGGCGCGACGCGCACGCGCAGCCTGGGCGGCCATGCCGTGTACGTGTCGCCGCGGGGCCTGCCCAATCGCGTGAGCATCGACGGCGGCCCCTGGCAGTCGGGCGAACTGCTGGTGGTGCCGCCGCATGTGCCCCATCGCGTCGAAAGCCCCGAGCCGCAGGTGCTCAACGTGGTGGTCGAGGCCGAGTCGGTCCGTCCCGGCGGGCTGCCACTGCTGCTGCAGCAAAGCGGCGTTGTGCACGACGACGCCATGGTGCGCCGCGTGCGGGTGGCCCATGCGCAGCTGCTGGCCGCCTGCGAGGGCGAGGCGCAGCCGCCGGCCGACTTCGACCAGCTCTTCTTCGGCGAGGCGCTGGCGCCGCGCTGCGTCGATCCGCGCATCGCGCAGGTGATTGCCCGCATCTGCGCCAACCCGGCCGAAGCCCTGGCCGCCGAGGCCTGCGCGGAGTCCGTCGGACTGTCCTTCTCGCGCTTCCTGCACCTGTTCCGCGACCAGGTGGGCGTGCCCTTCCGCGTGTTCCGCGCCTGGAAGCGGGCGCGCAGCCTGCTGCGCTATGTGCACCAGGGCACGAGCCTCACCGACATTGCGCTGGAAGCCGGCTATCCCGATTCCACCCACTTCAGCCATTCCATCCGGCAGGTGTACGGCCTCACGCCCAGCGACATCGTCGCGGGCTCGCGCCGCCTGGCCGTGATGGACGCGCACGGGCCCGCGGCGGCCTGAGCGCGCGCCGCTCCCGCCCCATCCCCGCGACGACGGACGCCGCGCGCACATGCAGGTGTTGCAACTCCTGCTCTCGGGCATCGCCCAGGGCTGCATCTACGGGCTGATCGCCCTGGGCTTCGTGCTCATCTACAAGGCCACCGAGACCGTCAGCTTCGCCCAGGGCGACCTGATGATGCTCGGCGCCTTCGCGGCCTTTGCGGCCATGACGCTGCTGGGGCTGCCCTTCTGGCTGGCGGCGGTGCTGGCCGTGGCGGCGCTGGTGGCCTTCGGCGCCCTGCTGGAGCTCGTGGTGATCCGGCCCATCCTGGGCCAGCCGCAGTTCTCCATCGTCATGCTGACCATCGGCATCGGCTACGTGGCGCGCGGGCTGATCACCATGGTGCCCGGCATCGGCACCGAGACGCACACGCTGCCCGTGCCCTACAAGGACCAGGTCTGGAGCCTGGGCGGCCTGGTGGTCAATGTGGAGCAGGCGGTGGTGATCGCGGCCACGGCCGTGCTGTGCGGCCTGCTCTTTGCCATGTTCCGCTACAGCAAGCTGGGCATCGCCATGCAGGCCAGCTCGCAGAACCAACTGGCGGCCTACTACATGGGCATTCCGGTCAAGCGGCTCAACGGCCTGGTGTGGGGCCTGGCGGCGGCGGTGGCGACGGTGGCCGGCATCCTGCTCGCGCCCATCACCTTCGTGCATGCCAACATGGGCTTCATCGGGCTCAAGGCCTTTCCGGCCGCGGTGGTGGGCGGCTTCGGCAGCCTGCCCGGGGCCATCGTCGGCGGGCTGGTGATCGGCGTGGTGGAGTCGATGGCCGGCTTCTACCTGCCCGACGGCTTCAAGGACACGGCACCGTACATCGTGGTGCTGGCCATGCTGATGGTGAAGCCCAACGGTCTGTTCGGCGAGAAGCTGCGGAAAAAGGTCTGAGCCATGCGCTTCATCTTCAAGACCTCCTATGCGCAGGACATCGACTTGGCCAAGCACGGCGGGCACCGCTTCTGGTATTCGCTGCTGGGCGTGCTATTGCTGGCGGCGCCGTGGCTGATCGACGAGTACTGGTTGGCGCAACTCAACTTCGTGCTCATCTACTCGGTGGTGGGCCTGGGGCTGATGCTGCTGGCGGGCTTCACCGGGCAGTTCTCCATCGGCCACGCGGCCTTTCTGGGCACGGGGGCGTACACGCAGGGCGTGCTGGTCAACATGGGCTTGCCCTTTCCGCTGGCCATGGTGGCGGCGGCGCTGCTGTCCGCAGCGGTGGGCGTGGTGGTGGCCATGCCGGCGCTGCGGGTCAAGGGCATCTACCTGGGCATCGCCACGCTGGCCTTCGGCTTCATCGTGGAGGAAGTGTTCGCGCGCTGGGAAAGCCTGACCGGCGGCAATGCAGGCCTGCACGTCAAGTCGCCGAGGCTCTTCGGGTTCGACTTCAGCAGTGCGGAGGCCTTCTACTTCGTCTGCCTGCTGACCACCGTGTTGTGCACGCTGGGTGTGCTCAACCTGCTGCGCGCGCCCACCGGCCGGGCCTTCGTGGCCATCCGCGATTCAGAGATCTCGGCCCAGAGCATGGGCATCCACCTGGCGCGCTACAAGACGCTGGCCTTCGCACTCTCCGCTGCGCTCGCGGGGCTGGGCGGGGCGCTCTATGCGCACAAGATCAGCTTCCTCTCGCCCGACCAGTTCAGCATCCTGCAGTCCATCGACCTGCTGCTGCTGGTGGTGATCGGTGGGCTGGGCTCGGTGCATGGTGTGTTCCTGGGCGCCGTCTTCCTGATCTCGATGCCGCAACTCATCGCGCTGAGCAAGGACTGGCTGCCCGAGGCCCTCGGCCAGGCGCCCGGCCTGCAGGGGCTGGTGTACGGCCTGGTGCTGATCGCCTTCGTGCTCTTCGAGCCCATGGGCCTGTACGGCCGCTGGCTCAAGGTGCGCGCGTGGCTGCAGCTCTTTCCCTTCTACCGTCGCGGCATGTTCAAGCGGCAGAAGTCCTTCACCAAGTCCGACAGGTTGAAATGAGCGACGTGCTGCTTTCCGCCCAGGACCTCAGCGTGCGCTTCGGCGGCGTGCTGGCGGTCAACCAGGTGAGCTTCGACGTGCGGCGCGGCGAGGTGTTCACGCTCATCGGCCCCAACGGTGCGGGCAAGACGACGGTGTTCAACCTCATCAGCCGCATCTACCAGCCCACCACCGGCCGCATCACCTGGAACGGCGGCGCGGCGCCCCTGACGCTGACCGACCAGCCGCCCCATGCCATCGCAGCGCTGGGCATCGCGCGCACCTTCCAGAACATCGAGCTCTTCGAGCATGCGACGGTGCTGCACAACCTGCTGATCGGCCGGCATGTGCACCGCCGCACGGGCTTCTGGTCGGAACTCTTCTTCACGCCGGCCACCCGTGCCGCCGAAGTCGCCGCGCGCGAGAAGGCCGAGCAGGTGATCGACCTGCTGGACCTGCAGCACCACCGCGATTCGCTGGTGGCCGGCCTGCCCTATGGCGTGCGCAAGGTGGTCGAGTTGGCGCGCGCCCTGTGCACCGAGCCCCAGCTGCTGCTGCTGGACGAGCCCTCGTCCGGCCTGAACGTGGAGGAGACCGCGGACATGGCCTTCTGGATCCAGGACATCCAGCACGAGCTGGGCATCTCCGTGCTGATGGTAGAGCACGACATGACGCTGGTCTCCAAGGTGTCGGACCGCGTGCTCGCCATGGCCCAGGGCGAGGTGCTGGCCCTGGGCAGCGCCCGCGAGGTGCAGGCCGATGCGCGGGTCATCGAGGCCTACCTGGGCACTGCCGAGGACGTGAGCAGCCTTCGACGGCCAAAGGTGGCGGCATGACGCGGCCTGTCGCACCGCAAGTCCGACGCGCTGCGCGTCATCCAGGAGTGCGCCCATGAGTGCCGGCATCGCCATCGCATCGACCACGTTGCCCCTGCACGCCGGCCTGCCCATGGGCCCGGGCGCCGAGCCGGCCGAGGACGTGCTGCAGCTGCTGAACGTCGAAAGCGCCTACGGCCCCATCAAGGCCATCCGCGGCGTCAGCCTCAAGGTGCGGCGTGGCGAGATCGCCACCGTGCTGGGCAGCAATGGCGCCGGCAAGACGACCATCCTCAAGACCATCTCCGGCATCATCGATCCGCGCAAGGGCACGGTGCACTTCAAGGGCCGGGACATCACGGCGCGCGATCCGGCCTTCATCGTGCAGCAGGGCCTGTCGCATGTGCCGGAGGGGCGCGAGGTGTTCCCGCTGCTGTCGGTGCGTGACAACCTGCTGATGGGCGCCTACACCCGCCGCGACCGCGATGGCGTGGCGCGCGACCTGGAGACGGTGTTCGGCTACTTCCCCATCCTGCGCGAACGCGCCGCGCAGGACGCGGGCCTGCTGTCGGGCGGTCAGCAGCAGATGCTGGCGATCTCCCGCGCGCTCATGGCCGCGCCTGAGCTGATCCTGCTGGACGAGCCCTCGCTGGGCCTGTCGCCCAAGCTCACCAAGGAGATCTTCGAGATCGTGGTGCGCATCAACCGCGAGCGCGGCACCACGCTGCTGGTGGTGGAGCAGAACGCCAACATGGCGCTCAACGCGGCCGACTACGGCTACGTGCTCGAGAACGGCCGCATCGTCATGGAGGACAGCTGCGAGCGCCTGCGCGAGAAGGAGGACATCAAGGAGTTCTACCTCGGCATGCAGGAGACCGGCGCCCGCGGCGAGCGGCGCTGGAAGAAAAAGAAGACTTGGCGCTGACGACGAAAGGCCCGCACCATGCGCACCACGCCCTTCCAACTCGCCCGCACCACGACGGCCTTCCTGCGCGTTGGGCTCGATGCCTCCGCGCCGGCTGCCGCTTCTGCCCTGCCCGCCACCGGCCCCGCCCGCGTGCCCGCGGGACTCTGGGACACGGCCCACATGGCACCGCGCACCGACATTGTGGTGCCTGGCGAGACGCTGCCCGCCGTGTTCTGGAACGCTGCCCGCCTGCGCGGCGAGCGCGTGTGGATGCGCCAGAAGGAGCTGGGCATCTGGCGCGCCTGGACCTGGCAGCAGACGGCCGAGGCCGTGGCCGAGATCGCGCACGGCCTCATGGCACTGGATTTCGCGCCCGGCGACTGCGCGTCGATCCTGTCCAACACGGTGATCGAATGGGTGCTGGCCGACCTGGCGGTGCTCAGCTGCGCGGGCGTCTCCAACGGCATCTATCCCACCGACGCGGCCAGCCAGGTGCACTACCTGTGCGAGGACTCGTCGACCACTGTCCTCTTCGTCGAGGACGACGAACAGCTCGACAAGGCGCTGGCGGTGCGGGCGCAGCTGCCGCGGCTGCGCAAGGTGGTGGTCTTCGACATGAAGGGGCTGCGCGACTTTCATGACCCCGACGTGATGTCGCTGCACGACCTGCGCGCCCTGGGTCGGGAGCACCTGCGTCTGCATCCGCAGGCCATCGACGAGCGCGTGGGCCGGTTGAAGCCGGCCGACCTGGCCATCCTCATCTACACCTCGGGCACCACCGGCAAGCCCAAGGGCGCCATGCACAGCCATGGCGGGCTGGTGTACGCCATGCGCGGCTACAACACGCTGATCGCGCAGGACGAGCGCGACGAGCGCATGTGCTTCCTGCCGCTGTGCCACGTCGCCGAACGCATGGGCGGCGAGTACTTCGCGATGTACACCGGCTCGGTGCTCAACTTCGTCGAGAACCCCGAGACGGTGCCCGAGAACGTGCGTGAGATTGCGCCGACGGTCTTCCTCGCGGTGCCGCGGGTGTGGGAGAAGTTCTATTCCGGCGTGATGATCGCCCTCAAGGAGGCGACACCGCTGCAGCGTGCCGCCTATGCCTGGGCCATCGGCGTGGGCGAGCGCATCGCCGACCGCATGCTGGCCGGCCAGCCGGTCGATGGCGCCCTCAAGCTGCAGTTCCGCCTGGCGCGGGTGCTGGCGCTGGACAACGTACGCAAGCTCATCGGCATCCACCGCGCGCGCTTCCTGGTGACGGGCGCGGCGCCCATCTCGCCGGATCTCGTCCGCTGGTACCTGGCACTGGGTGTGCCCATGCTGGAGGTCTGGGGCATGACCGAGACCGGTGGCGCCTCCACCGGCATGCCGGCTGGCCGCATCAAGCCCGGCTCCATCGGCCCCGCCACGGCCTACAACGAAGTGCGCATCGACGAGGGCACGGGCGAGATCCGCGTGCGCGGCCCCAACGTCTTCATGGGCTACCTCAACCAGCCCGAAAAGACGGCAGAGACCATCGATGCCGATGGCTGGCTGCACACGGGCGATGTGGGCACGGTGGACGCGGACGGGTTTTTCCGCATCACCGACCGCATGAAGGACATCATCATCACCGCGGGCGGCAAGAACATCACGCCCAGCGAGCTGGAGAACGAGCTCAAGTTCAGCCCGTACATCACCGACGCGGTGGTGATCGGCGATGCGAAGCCCTACCTCACGGTGATCATCATGATCGACCAGGAGAACGTCGAGAAATTCGCGCAGGACCACGACGTGCCCTTCAGCAACTACGCCAGCCTGACGCGCGCCCGCGAGGTGCAGGACCTGATCCAGGGCGAGATCGACCGCGTCAACGCGAAGTTCGCGCGCGTCGAGCAGATCAAGAAGTTCTTCCTGCTCGACACCCAGCTCAGCGCCGAGGACGAGGAGCTCACGCCCACCATGAAGCTCAAGCGCAAGCTGGTGCAGGCCAAGTACGCCGCGCAGATCGATGCGATGTATGCGGCGTGAGCCGATGCTATCGCCCTGACCCCGACCACCCAAGGAGACAGCCATGAAGACCTTCCGCCCTGCCGCGACCTCGGTCGCCCTTCTCGCGCTCGGCCTCCCGCTGCTGGCCCATGCCCAGCAGCAGGGCGTGAGCAAGGACGAGATCCGCATCGGCACCATCCAGGACCTGTCCGGTCCCCTGGCCGGCTTCGGCAAGCAGGCCCGCAACGGCATGCAGCTGCGTGTGGAGGAGATCAACGAGCAGGGGGGCATCAATGGCCGCAAGCTCAAGCTCTACGTGGAGGACTCGGGCTACGACCCCAAGAAGGCCGTGCTGGCGGCGCAGAAGCTGGTCAACCAGGACAAGATCTTCATCATGGCCGGCCACATCGGCACCGCCCAGAACATGGCGGCCATGCCGGTGCAGTTCGACAAGAACATCATCAACTTCTTCCCGATCACGGCGGCACGCGAGATGTACGAGCCGCTCAACCGGCTCAAGTACTCTTTCGCCGCCACCTACTACGACCAGATCCGCATGGCGCTGCCGAAGATGGTGAAGGAGAAGAACGCCAAGAAGGTCTGCACCATCTACCAGGACGACGAGTTCGGCCTGGAGGTGAACCGCGGCGCCGAGGCCGGCCTGAAGGCTGCCGGCATGGAGCTGACCGAAAAGACCAGCTTCAAGCGCGGTGCGACCGACTTCAGCAGCCAGGTGGCCAAGATGAAGGCGGCCGGCTGCGAGCTGGTGGTGCTGGGCACCATCATCCGCGAGACCATCGGCACCATCGGCGAGTCGCGCAAGACGGGCTTCAACCCGGTGTTCCTGGGTTCCAGCGCGGCCTACACCGACCTGATCCACAAGCTGGGTGGCAAGGCGATGGACGGCATGTACGCCACCATGACGGTGCAGAACCCGTACACCGACGAGCAGAACGACAAGATCCGCTTCTGGGCCAACAAGTACAAGACCAAGTTCAACGAGGACCCGACGGTGTTCTCGGTCTACGGCTATTCCATCGTGGACGACTTCGCGCAGGTGGCGCAGAAGGCGGGGGCCAACCTGACGACCGATTCGTTCATCAAGATCATGGACGCGAGCACCTTCGAGCCGGACATGTTCGGCTCGCCCAAGATGACGTTCACGGCGACCAAGCGGCTGGGCAACAACGCGTCGCGGCTGTCGCAGATCGTGGATGGCAAGTGGAAGGTGGTGTCGGACTACGTGGCGGAGTGAGGGGGCGGATCAGACCCGAGGTTGGTGGCGGGTGCTGGCCTGGCTTGAGCTGCAGTGAGCTGGGCAGGTGCTTGCCTGGCTTGGCCTGAGTTGAGCTGAGCTGAGTGTGGATACTGGCGTTGGCGTTGGCGTTGGCGTTGGCGTTGGCGTTGGCGCTCAGCTGGGTGGGTGAGGTCTGGGGCGCGCGCCGGCGCCGGGCCCAGGGCGCGCGGGCTCATACGGGGTCGGTCGGCCCTGTGGGCCGACTCCGCTGCGGTGCTCGGATGAACGGGCCGCGGCAGAACTCGCTACGCGCTTCGCGCTGCGCTCAAACAACTGCCGCGAGTCAGTTCACGAAGCAGGCCTGTCCTTCGGCAGGCCTGCAGCCCGTCCACCCTGCGCTCCTCGCCGACCCCGAAATCGCCCGCGCGCCCTGGGCCCGTCACCGGCGCGTGGGGCGTGGCGTTGTGCATCCAGGGGTATGACCGTCCGCGCTATATCGCGGTATCGCGCTCTCCGCCCGCTTCCCGTACTCCCTGCCCGTTCCCACGCGCTGCGCCTGCTTCCTGCTCTCTTCGCCCGTTCCCATGCGCTCTGCCGGCTTCCCGTCCGCTTGCCTGCGCCCCATCCTCTCGGCCCGCCTCCCACCGTTCGGGCTGAGCCTGTCGAAGCCAGGGCACGCGCTGGGACAAACCCTTCGACCCTTCGCCAAGCTCAGGACAGGCCAAGCTATGAGCGAGCGGTTCCATTGACCGGCATTGCGCGAAGGGGGGACCGCGCACAGCACGCATGCCGGCCGATCACCCCCAACGCAGGCCCTGGTGCCGGTGAGGGCGTGGCGGCGCGCCTGTGGGGTGCCGAGGAGCGCAGGGCGGACGGGCTGCGGGCCTGCCGAAGGACAGGCCCGCTTCGTGAACTGACTCGCGGCAGTTGTTTGAGCGCAGCGCGAAGCGCGTAGCGAGTTCTGCCGCGGCCCGTCTGTCCGAGCACCGGAGGGAAGTCGGCGCGCAGCGCCGACCGCCCCACTTGAAGCGCCGCCACGCCCTCACCGGCACCAGGGCCGGACCATCGCCCAACCAGCCCAACCAGCCCAAGGGCCGAAAACGGAAAAGGGGCCCATCAAGGCCCCCGGAGGACAGCAGGCATGGCAAGCACGCCCGCTCGAACCAACAGCGCGTCACTCCTCCACGAAGGCCTCTTCGCGCTTGGACTTCACCGCCGGCAGCAGCACGATGGTCAGCAAGGCAAGGGCGGCGACCAGCAGGCCGGCCGAGATCGGACGCGTCACCAGCACGCTCCAGCTGCCGCGCGACAGCAGCAGCGCGCGGCGCAGGTTCTCTTCCATCATCGGCCCCAGGATGAAGCCCAGCAGCAAGGGCGCCGGCTCCACCCGCAGCTTGATGAACACATAGCCCACGAAGCCGAAGATCGCCACCATCCACACGTCGAAGGTGTTGTTGTTGGTCGAGTACACGCCAATGGCGCAGAACAGCACGATGGCCGGGAACAGCAGGCGGTACGGCACCTTCAGCAGCTTGATCCACATGCCGATCAGCGGCAGGTTCAGGATGATCAGCATCAGGTTGCCCAGCCACATCGAGGCGATCAGGCCCCAGAACAGCTCGGGGTTGCTGGTCATCACCTGCGGGCCGGGCTGGATGTTGTGGATGGTCATGGCACCGACCATCAGCGCCATCACCGGGTTGGGCGGGATGCCCAGCGTCAGCAGCGGGATGAAGGAGGTCTGCGCACCGGCGTTGTTGGCCGACTCGGGGCCCGCCACGCCGCGGATGTTGCCGCGGCCGAAGGCCACTTCACCGGGCGACATCTTCAGCTTCTTCTCCAGCGCGTACGAGGCGAAGGAAGCCAGCAGCGCACCGCCGCCAGGCAGGATGCCCAGGGCCGAGCCCAGCGTCGTGCCGCGCAGCACGGCCGGAGCCATGCGCTTGAAGTCGTCGCCGGTGGGCCACAGGCCCTTCACCTTGCTGGTGAAGATCTCGCGCTCCTCGTCGCCTTGCGACAGGTTGCCGATGATTTCGCCGTAGCCGAACACGCCCATCGAGACCACGATGAAGCCGATGCCATCGGTCAGCTCGGGGATGTCGAAGCTGAAGCGGGCCACGCCCGAGTTCACGTCCGTACCCACCAGACCCAGCAGCAGGCCCAGCACCACCATGGCGATGGCCTTGAGCAGCGAGCCGGAGGCCAGCACCACCGCGCCGATCAGGCCCAGCACCATCAGGCTGAAGTACTCGGCCGGGCCGAACTTGAAGGCCAGCTCGGTCAGCGGCGGCGCGAAGGCGGCCAGGATGACCGTACCCACGCAGCCGGCGAAGAAGGAGCCCAGGCCGGCCGCGGCGAGTGCGGGGCCCGCCCGGCCCTGCCGTGCCATCTGGTAGCCGTCGATACAGGTCACCACCGAGGACGATTCGCCCGGCAGGTTCACCAGGATGGCCGTCGTCGAGCCGCCATACTGGGCGCCGTAGTAGATGCCCGCCAGCATGATCAGCGCCGAGACCGGCGGCAGCGCATAGGTGGCCGGCAGCAGCATGGCGATGGTGGCCACCGGGCCGATGCCCGGCAGCACGCCGATCAGCGTGCCCAGGATGCAGCCGATCAGGCAATAGAGCAGGTTGGTCCAGGTGACGGCGACGCCGAAGCCCGTGGCCAGGTTGGAGATCAGGTTGAAGTCCATGGTTGTCGTTCTTTCCCGATCAGCCCGAAATGAAGGTGGGCCACACCTGGATCTGCAGCTTGAGGGCCACGATGAAGGCGAGGTAGCTGCCGACGGCCAGCACCACCGCCAGGACCAGCGAGTCGCGCAGCTTGAACTGGTTGCCCGCCATGCTGGCGATGATGGTGAGCGCGAAGATGGCGATGATCAGCCCCATGGCCGGCAGCCCGATGCTGGGCAGGCCGCCCAGCAGTACGCCGAAGGCCAGGTTGGCGCCGAGCACGAAGGCCAGCGGCTTCCAGGCCCAGGGGCCGATCTTGCCGCCGTCGGCGGTTTCGACCACCATGGCCTGCAGCGAGATCACCGCACCGATGAGCGCGAGCAGCACCCCCAGCATGAGCGGAAAATAGCCCGGGCCCATGCGGGCCCCGTCACCGATGGTGTAGTTGGTGGAGCCGACCGCGAACGTTGCGCCCACGGCCATGAACATCACACCGGAAAAAAAGTCAGCCTGGCTTTTGATGGCCATTTCGTTGCTTCTCCACGAGTCCTTGTTGAAACGGGGGCGAGGGTCGTCGCCCGAGGCTGACCATTGGCTGACTTGATGTGTAGGGATAAGCGCGTAAGCAGTCTCCACATCGAAGGTCGTGAAGGCGTGAGAGATTCGGCTCCCCGATTTGCTTTGTTGCTATTTAATTCGTAGCGTTTTGTGTGCGTGCCGGACCCTTGGTCCGGCGCTTTTTTCCTGACTGGAGACAGACTGAGATGACTGCCACCCGCCGCGACTTCGTCGCTTCCTCTCTTGCCGCCGCCGGCCTTGCGCTGGCCGGCACGCCGGCCTTTGCCCAGTCCGACTGGCCTGCCAAGCCGATCCGGCTGATCGTGCCCTTCCCGCCCGGCGGCGGCACCGACATCCTGTCGCGCCTCGTCGCCAACAAGCTCACCGAGGTCAGCAAGTGGACCGTCGTGCCCGACAACCGCGGCGGTGCCGGCGGCACCATCGGCATCGCCGAGGCGGCGCGCGCGCAGCCGACCGGCTACGACCTGGTGATGGGCCAGAAGGACAACATGGTCGTCGCGCCCTGGCTCTACAAGAACCTGAGCTACGACCCGGTGAAGGACCTGACCGCCGTGGCCCACGTGGCCTACACGCCGGTGGTGATCGTGGTGCGCACCGAATCGCGCTTCAAGACGCTCAAGGATGTGGTCGAGGCGGCACGCGCCCAGCCCGATGCCGTCACCTTCGGCTCGCCCGGCAATGGCACCACCATCCACCTGGCCGGCGAGATCTTCAAGACCGCCGCCAAGATCCAGATCCGCCACGTGCCCTACAAGGGCAGCAACGCCGCCATGATGGACGTGCTGGCCGGCAACGTGGACCTGCTGGTCTCGTCGCTGCCCTCCGCCATCGCGCAGATCAAGGCCGGCAAGCTGCGCCCGCTGGCCGTGACCTCGGCCAAGCGCAGCACCTCGCTGCCCGACATCCCGACCGTGGCCGAACTGGGCTACGGCAAGGACTTCGACGTCAGCACCTGGTACGGTATCTTTGCGCCCGCCGGCACGCCCAAGCCGGTGGTCGACAAGGTCAATGCCGAGGTCAACAAGCTGCTGGCCCGACCCGACGTGCAGGCCGCCATCCACGAGCAGGGCGCGGAATACCAGGCCATGTCCACCACAGAATTCGCCACGCTGGTCAAGGACGACGTCGCCAAGTGGAAGGGCATCGTCCAGGCCTCCGGCGCGCGCATCGAGTAAGCCCGGCGGGCCGGGCCGGACGCCTGCGCTCCGGCCGCCAGCCGGTCAGGCAGAAGCAGAAGGGGCCGCACTCGTGCGGCCCCTTCTCTTTCGTCGGCGGGGCCGGCGAAAGGCTCGGCCTTCAGCGGCCGGGGCCGTGCATGAAGAAGGGGCCGCGCGGGCCGGGATGGGGGCCGTGCCAGCCGCCGCCGAGCACCAGCCCGACGCTCAGGGCGGTCAGGCCCACCCACCAGGGGTCGACCGCATAGCCGCTGGCCACCACCACCGGCGCCGGCGCGGCGACCAGCACCGGGGCACTGCTCACCACCACGCCCGGCTCCACCGGCACCGTGGCCGGGACGGTGCTGGCCGTGGCGGCAGGCGCCGCCGTCACCGGCACGCCGGTCGGCGGCTGGGCCATCCAGGTGCTGTAGTCGTGGCCGCCCAGGCGGTAGCTCACGCTGTAGCCGCCGTCGGCCAGGGCCACGCAGGCGGTCACTTGCGCCTGGGGCGGCAGTGCCTGCGCCTGCGCGGGGACACCGGCGGCCAGCAGGGCTGCAAGCGCGGCGCCCCCGGTCCAGCGCCGCAAGGAATGGATTCGTGAACGGGTCATGGGAAGGCTCCTTTCAGAACGATGTGCCGATCTGGAACTGGAAGCGCTGGGTGCGATCGGCCGTGATGCCGGCGGCGGTGTCTTCCTTCTGGTAGAGCACAGGCACCGCATAGGCCAGGCTCAGCGGCCCCAGCGGCGAGAGCCAGCTCACGCCCAGGCCGACCGAGGCGCGCAGCTTCTGCTGCGCCTTCCACTGCGCATCCGTCAGCGACGAAGTGCGGTCGGCGAACACGTTGCCCGCGTCGAAGAAGCCGAACAGCCGCAGCGTGCGGTCGTTGCCCGCACCCGGGAAGGGCGTGCTCAGCTCCGCATTGACGATGGCCTTGCGCAGGCCGCCCAGCGCGCCCGCCGTCACGCTGTCGCGCGGGCCGAGCGAGTTGCTCTCGAAGCCGCGCACCGAGCCCAGGCCGCCGGCATAGAAGTTCTTGAACACCGGGTAGGTGTCGCCGCCCAGCGCGCGCGCCCAGCCCAGCTCGCCGTTGAGGGCGAAGGTGTACTGCTTGCTGATGGGGAAGTAGCGCTGGTATTGGTAGCTGGTCTTGAGGTAGCGGGCGCCCGAGGCCAGGCCCCATTCGGCGTTGGCGTTCTGCAGGGTGCCGCGCGTGGGCACCAGGGCGCTGTCGCGCGTGTCGCGCGACCAGCCGATGGTCAGCGGCACGCCGGTGATGGCATCGCGCGCGCACACCACGCTGGGCGCGGTGCCCGAGCATTCGAAGTAGTCCAGGTAGGCCTGCGGCGTCGCCGTGTAGACGTAGCTGCCGTCGACCAGCGTATAGGCACCGTTGGTGCCCGGCTTGAAGGAGTAGCGCTCCAGGCCCAGGCCGAAGTACACCCGGTTGAGTTCGTCGAAGGGCACACCGAACTTCAGCGACACGCCCTGGGTGGTGAGCTTGTAGTTGCCGTCCGCGGCGTACGACGGGCGCGTGGTGTTCTGGTAGACGCTGATGATGCGCGAGATGCCGTCGGCGGTGAAGTAGGGGTCGATGGCCGAGACCGACACCGAGGTGCTGTACGAGCCGATGCTGGCGTTCAGCCCCAGGTAGTTGCCCGAGCCGAAGACGTTCTCCTGCGTGATGCCGAAGGTCAGCGTCACCTTGTCGGTGCTGGAGTAGCCCGCGCCCAGGTTCAGCGAGCCGGTGGGCTTTTCCTTCACGTCCACCATCAGGTCCACCGTGTCGGGCGAGCCGGGCACCTCCTGCGTCTGGATGTCCACGTCGCTGAAGTAGCCCAGCCGGTCGAGCCGGTCTCGCGACAGCTTGATCTTGTCGCCCTCGTACCAGGCCGATTCGTACTGCCGCATCTCGCGCCGGATCACCTCGTCGCGGGTGCGCGCGTTGCCGCCCACCAGGATGCGGCGCACGAACACACGCTGCCGCGGCAGGCCCTTGAACACCATCGTCACGCGGCCGGTGGTCCGGTCGGCGTCCGGCATGGCCTCCACCTTGGCGAAGGCGAAGCCGAAGCGCGCGTAATGCTCGGTGAAGGCCCGCGTGGTCGCGGTGACGTCGTCGCCGTTGTAGTAGTCGCCCGGCCGCACCGTCACCAGCGACTTGAAGTCGTCCTCGCGGCCCAGGTAGTCGCCCTCCAGCCGGACGCCGGCCACCACGAATTGCTCGCCCTCGGTGATGTTGACCGTCACCGTCACCGACTGGCGGTCCGCCGACAGCCCCACCTGCGTGGAGTCGATGCGGAAGTCCATGTAGCCGCGCGTCAGGTAGTACTGGCGCAGCGTCTCCAGGTCGGCGTCGAGCTTGGCGCGCGAATACTGGTTGGACTTGGTGTACCAGCTCATCCAGTTGCCCGCGTCCAGGTCGAACAGGCCCAGCAGCGTCTTCTCGCTGAAGGCCTTGGCGCCCACCACCCGCACCTCGGTGATGCGGGCGGATTCGCCCTCGGTCACCGTGAAGCTGATGTTGACGCGGTTGTTCTCCAGCGGCGTGGCGGTGGTCTGCACGCTGGCGCTGTAGTAGCCCTTGCCGATGTACTGGCGCTTGAGTTCCTGCTCGGCGCGGTCGGCCAGGGCCTTGTCGTAGGGCCGGCCCTCGGCGAGGCCCACCTCGCGCAGCGCCTTGGTCATGGCCTGCTTGTCGAATTCCTTGGCGCCCTCGAAGTCCACGCCCGCGATGGTCGGGCGCTCCTCCACAATCACCACCAGCACGTTGCCGGAGATGTCGAGCCGCACGTCCTTGAACATGCCCAGCTCGTACAGCGCCCGGATGGCCGCCGAGCCAAGGTCGTCGGTGTAGGTGTCGCCCACATGCAGCGGCAGGGCATGGAAGATGGTGCCGGGTTCCACCCGCTGCAGGCCTTCCACCCGCAGGTCGCGGATGGTGAAGGGCTCGACGGCCCAGGCGGCGTGGATGCCGGCAAAGAGGGCGAGGGCGCCGAGGGCGGCTTGCAGCGGTCGGCCGCGGAACAGGAAACGCATGGATCGGGTGGGGGCGCCGGCACCGGAGGCGCAGGTCGCCAGAGTGGCTTGGCGCGGATCATGGGCGGCCACTTGGGAGGAATCGTGGATGACCGCGCGCTGCGGCGCTTCCGCCTTTGTCCGACAAGGGCGGCGCAGCCACCGCCGCGCCCGGCCGCAGCCGTTGTCGTAGAGTGCTTGGCCAGACGGCCCCGCGCCGCCCAACGCGCGGCTTCACGCCTTGCCGCCTATGCCGATTGCCCGCTCCGCAGCCCCGACCATGAAGCACGACCTGCCTTTCCTCAACCCCTACCGCCACGGCTTCGCGCGCGTGGCCGTGGCCATGCCGCGCAACCGCGTGGCCGACCCGCTCTCCAATGCCGCCGAGACGATCCGCCTCTACCGCGAGGCCGAGGCCCAGGGCGCGGCGGTGGTGGCCTTTCCGGAGCTGGGCCTGTCGGCCTATACCTGCGACGACCTGTTCCACCAGTCTGCGCTGCTCGATGGCTGCGAAGAGGCGCTGGCCCAGGTGGTCGAGGCGTCGCGCGATCTGAATGCCGTGGCCATCGTCGGCGCGCCGCTGCGGGTGGAGCACCGCCTGTTCAACTGCGCGGTGGTGGTGGCACGTGGTCGCGTGCTGGCCGTGCTGCCCAAGACCTATCTGCCCAACTACGGCGAGTTCTACGAGGCGCGGCAGTTCAATGCCGCCGGCAGCGCCGTGACCGACCATGTGCAGCTCTTCGGCCACCGCGTTCCCTTCGGCACCGACATCGTGGTGCGCGCGCGCGAGCTGCCGCTGCTGGCGCTGCATGTGGAGATCTGCGAGGACCTGTGGACGCCCATTCCGCCGTCGAGCTTCGCGGCGCTGGCGGGCGCGACGGTGCTGGTCAACCTGTCGGCTTCCAACATCATCATTGGCAAGGCGGCCTTCCGGCACCAACTGGTGGGCCAGCAGTCGGCGCGCTGCATCGCGGCCTACCTCTACACCTCGGCCGGCATCGGTGAGTCGACCACCGACCTGGCGTGGGATGGCCAGTCGCTGATCTACGAATGCGGCGATCTGGTGGCCGAAGGCGCGCGCTTCGCCAACCAGGCGCAGCTTGTGATGGCCGACGTGGACCTGGAGCGCCTGGCCCATGAGCGCATGCGCCTGACCAGCTTCGGCGAGACGGCGCGCCGCCACAAGGCCGAGCTGGCTAATTGGCGTACGGTCGAGTTCGACCTCACGCCGCCCGTGCAGGTGCCCGGGGGCCTGATGCGCACGGTGGAGCGCTTTCCCTACGTGCCGGCCGACGCGCGCTCCCTGGACGAGCGCTGCTACGAGGTCTTCAACATCCAGGTGCAGTCGCTGGTGCAGCGGCTCGAGGCCTCGCGCATCGGCAAGGTGGTGATCGGCATTTCGGGCGGACTCGACTCCACGCATGCGCTGCTGGTGGTGGCGCAGGCCATGGACCGGCTGGGCCGCCCGCGCAGCGACATCCTGGCCTACACCATGCCCGGTTTCGCCACCAGCAGCCGCACGCTGCAGCAGGCCCATGCGCTGATGCGCGTGGTGGGCTGCACGGCGCAGGAGATCGACATCCGCCCCAGCTGTCGGCAGATGCTGGCCGACCTGGGCCATCCCTTCGGCCGCGGCGAGCCGGTGTACGACGTCACCTTCGAGAACGTGCAGGCCGGCGAGCGCACCAGCCACCTGTTCCGCCTGGCCAACCACCACGGCGGCATCGTGGCCGGCACGGGCGACCTGAGCGAGCTGGCGCTGGGCTGGTGCACCTATGGCGTGGGCGACCACATGTCGCACTACAACGTCAACGCCAGCGTGCCCAAGACGCTGATCAAGCACCTGGTCAACTGGGTGGCGGGCAAGGGCCTGCTGGGTGACGAAGGCAGCCAGGTACTGCAGGCCATCCTCTCCACCGAGATCAGCCCCGAGCTGGTGCCCGCCGACGCGCAGAAGCAGGGCGCCGAGCCTGCGCAGAGCACCGAGAGCGTGGTCGGCCCCTACGAGCTGCAGGACTTTCACCTGTACCACACGGTGCGTCACGGCATGCGCCCCTCCAAGGTGGCCTACCTGGCCTGGTGTGCCTGGCACGACCGCGAGCACGGCCCCTGGCCCGACACCCTGCACGGCGAGCGCCACCAGTACACCCTGGCCGAGATCAAGAAGCACCTGGGCACCTTCCTGTTCCGCTTCTTCCAGATCAGCCAGTTCAAGCGCAGCTGCGTGCCGAATGCGCCCAAGGTGGGCTCCGGCGGATCGCTCTCGCCCCGCGGCGACTGGCGCGCGCCCAGCGATTCGGAGTCGCGCGTGTGGCTGGACGAGCTGAAGACGGTGCCGGACGAGGTGTGAGGGCGCCAGGCTCTCTTTGGTCGACCGTATTCGATTGGATACAATTCCGCGATGCTGGACGTCCAGCTCACCACCACCTTTCAACGCTGGCTTGGCGGCCTCACCGACCTGCGCGCCCGCATTGCCATTGCGCGCCGGCTGGAGCGCTTGGCCGCGGGCAACGCGGGCGACAGCAAGTCCGTCGGCGAGGGTGTGACAGAGATGCGCGTCGACGTCGGGCCCGGCTATCGCGTGTACTACACGCGGCGCGGGCAGCAGATCGTGATCGTGCTCGCGGGCGGCGACAAGTCATCGCAGCAGCGCGACATCCAGCGCGCACAGACCATGGCCAAGGAGTATTGAGATGCCCGACACCCTTCACGCTTTCGACATGTCCGAGATGCTCGACAGCGACGAGGCCATTGCCGAGTACCTGTCGCAGGTGATGGCGGACGGCGATGCCGATGAGCTGGTGGCGGCGCTCGGTCACATCGCACGCGCCCGCGGCATGGCGCAGATCGCGCGCGACGCCGGCCTGGGCCGCGAGTCGCTCTACAAGGCGCTTGCGCCCGGGGCCAAGCCCCGCTTCGACACCGTGCTGCGTGTGGTCAGGGCGCTGGGCGTGCGGCTGGAGGCCCGTCCTGCCGGTTGAGCTGGCGCGGGTCAACCGCCTGGCGTGCGCCGGCCGGGCACCCGCTTGAGCGGCCCCAGCAACGGCCGCAGGCCGTTGTGGTCGATCTCCAGCATCAGCGCCAGCAGCCGGCCGATCTCGCCCTTGGGGAAGCCTTCGCGCGCGAACCATGCCAGGTAGTTGCCGGGCAGGTCGGCGATGAGGGTGCCCTTGTGCTTGCCGAAGGGCATGGGCAGTGTGGTCAGGCGTTCGAGGTCTTCGGGCTTCATTCGGTCTTGGTCCAGTTCAGGCCATCCTTCGAGCGGTAGGTGCCGCCCGTGGCGCAGCAACCGCCGGCGCCGAAGGCCATGCGGCCCAGCTCGGCCGTCACGCCCTGCGCATCGGCCGTCAGCGAATGGCGCTGGCAGCTGGTGAGGATGTTGCCGGGGTAGTAGGGCTTCGGCGCCAGCACCTGCTCCCATTCCACCTGGGTACCCTGCATCGACACGATGCGGTAGACCGCACAGTCGTGGATCACGAGGTGGACGGGCTGGCCGTTCAGCACACCCTGGAATATGTCGTCGGGCCCGGCAGCCTGCAGCGCGAGCGCGGCTTCGGTGGACTGGGGTGGCGGCTCCTTGCACCCCATGGCCAGGCTGGCGGCCATCAGTGCTGCGAGAGCCGGGCGAATGGAGAAAGGCATCCGGCCATTGTGCGGTCGGACCGCCGACCGCTCGACCCACGCCTGTTCGACCTACAACCGTTCAGGCTGAGCTTGTCGAAGCCGGGCGCGGCGCTTCGACAAGCTCAGCGCGAACGGCGAACGGCGAACGGCGAACGGCGAATGCGGCTGCGCGTCCTTCGCGCTCAGCTTCCTGCGGCGTTCAGCGCGGCGGGCGCTTGGCGATCCCCAGCGTCTTCGCCAGGATGCCCAGCATCACCTCGTCCGCCCCGCCGCCAATGGACGCCAGCCGCCCGTCGCGATACAGGCGCGAGACGCGGTTCTCCAGCGTGAAGCCCATGCCGCCCCAGAACTGCAGGCAGGTGTCGGCCACCTGCCTCGTGAGCCGGCCGGCCTTGAGCTTGGCCATCGAGGCCAGCGTGAGCACATCCTCGCCCTGCACATGCAGGTCGCAGGCACGGTAGGTGAGGGCGCGCAGGGCCTCCACCTCGGTCTGCAGCTCGGCCAGCTTGAACTGCACCCACTGCTGGTCGGCCAGCGTGGCGCCGAACATGCGGCGCTCCTGTGCCCATTGCACCGTCTCGGCGATGCACTCCTCCATGGGCAGCAGCGAGCTGGCGGCGCCCCACAGCCGCTCCTCCTGAAACTGCTGCATCTGGTAGATGAAGCCCTGGCCTT
This sequence comes from Pseudacidovorax intermedius, assembly GCF_003350475.1. Lineage (GTDB taxonomy): Bacteria > Pseudomonadota > Gammaproteobacteria > Burkholderiales > Burkholderiaceae_C > Xenophilus > Xenophilus intermedius. Next base: position 505,265 of record NZ_QQAV01000001.1, on the reverse strand, counting down.
CCTCGCCGATGCGAAAGCGTTGCGGCACCCGCACTTCGTCGAAGTAGATCAGGCCCGTGTCGCTGCTGTGCATGCCGATCTTGCGGATCTTGCGCGCCTTCTCGATGCCGGGCCGGTCCATCGGCACCATCACCAGCGACTTGTTGCGGTGCACGGGGCCGTCGCTGGTGTTGACCAGCATGCACATCCAGTCGGCCTGCAGGCTGTTGGTGATCCACATCTTCTGGCCGGAGATGACGTAGTCGTCGCCGTCCTTGCGCGCCGTGCTGCGGATGGCCGCCACATCGCTACCCGCGCCCGGCTCGCTCACGCCGATGCAGCCCACCTGTTCGCCCGCGATGGCCGGCGCCAGGAACTCGCGCTTGAGTTCCTCGCTGCCGAAGCGCGCCAGGGCCGGCGTGCACATGTCGGTCTGCACGCCGATGGCCATCGGGATGCCGCCGCAGCGCACATGGCCCAGCTCTTCGGCCATGGCCATGGCATAGCTGTAATCGAGCCCGCCGCCGCCGTATTCCTCCGGCTTGTTCAGGCCCAGCAGGCCCAGGGCGCCGAGGCCCTTGAAGATCTCGTGCAACGGGGCGATCTCGGCTTCTTCCCAGGCATCCACCTGCGGATTGATGGCCTCGTCGATGTAGCGGCGCAGGGTCTTGCGGATCTCCTGGTGCTCGTGCGTGTACTGCATGGCGCGGGTGTCTCCAGTCGGCCTTCGGGCGCACGCACGGTGGTGCGCGGCGGGCATCGCGCCACTCTAGGAGCCGGGCGCCGGCCCGGCTTGTGCCAAGTGGCTGCCTGGCCCGGGGACACGGGCGCTGGCTACCATTGCGGCCTTCTCCGTTCCCGCCTTCCGAAAGCCCGCCCATGACCCGCCTCGGCACCCCCCTGTCCCCCTCCGCCACCCGTGTGATGCTCCTGGGCTCCGGCGAGCTCGGCAAGGAAGTGCTGATCGCGCTGCAGCGCCTGGGCGTGGAGACCATCGCCGTCGACCGCTACGAGAACGCCCCCGGCCAGCAGGTGGCGCACCGCGCCCGCACCATCACGATGAGCGACCCCGACCAGCTCGAAGCCCTGCTGTCGGCCGAGCGGCCGCATCTGGTCGTGCCCGAGATCGAGGCCATCGCCACCGCCAAGCTCGAAGAGCTGGAAGAAGCCGGGCTGGTGCGCGTGATCCCCACCGCCCGCGCGGCGCGCCTGACCATGGACCGCGAAGGCATCCGCCGCCTGGCCGCCGAGACGCTGGGCCTGCCCACCAGCCCCTACCGGTTCTGCGACTCGCTGGCCGAGCTGCAGGCCGCCATCGACGGCAAGGACGGCGGCCAGGGCATCGGCTATCCCTGCATCGTCAAGCCCGTGATGAGCAGCTCCGGCAAGGGCCAGAGCAAGATCGACGGCCCCGCCGACGTGCAGAAGGCCTGGGACTACGCGATGGCCGGCGGCCGCGTGAGCAAGGGCCGCGTGATCGTCGAAGGCTTCATCGACTTCGACTACGAGATCACGCTGCTCACCGTGCGCGCCCTGGGCACCGACGGCCAGGTGCAGACGCATTTCTGCGCACCCATCGGCCACCTGCAGGTCAGCGGCGACTATGTGGAAAGCTGGCAGCCGCATCCCATGCACCCCGAGGCGCTGCGCAAGGCGCAGGACATCGCCGAGCGTGTGACGGCCGACCTGGGCGGCCAGGGCCTCTTCGGTGTGGAGCTGTTCGTCAAGGGCGAGGAGGTGTGGTTCAGCGAGGTGAGCCCCCGCCCGCACGACACCGGCCTGGTCACGCTGGCCACGCAGTGGCAGAGCGAATTCGAGCTGCATGCCCGCGCCATCCTCGGGCTGCCGGTGGACACCACGCTCAAGAGCCCGGGCGCCAGCGCCGTCATCTACGGCGGCGTGGATGCCACCGGCATCGTCTTCGACGGCGTGGCCGAGGCCCTGTCCGTGCCCGGCACCGACCTGCGCCTCTTCGGCAAACCCGAGAGCTTCGTCAAGCGCCGCATGGGCGTGGCGCTGGCCCATGCGGAGGATGTGGACACGGCCCGCGAGCGAGCCAAGGAAGCAGCGTCCAAGGTCAAGCCGCGGGCGGCGGACGCCGAAGCTCAGGCCGAATAGCGCAGCCGCACCTCGCCCAGCCCTTCGATGGCGCCGACCACGCCGGTGTCCACAGGCGCCGCCAGCAACCCCGTGCACGAGCCCGTGGTGACGATCTGCCCCGGCGACAGCGGCACGCCGCGCTCGGTGCAGTGGCGGGCCAGCCAGCCGACCAGGCGCCATACGTCCTGCGCGGGATTCCCGCCGGTGGTGCGTGCCGCCTCGGCCTCGCCGAACATCAGCGTGGCCTTCAGCGTGCGCAGGTCCAGCGCCTCGGGGGCGAGCGGCGCCGGCGCCCCGACGACCAGGGCGCCATGGCTCTGCAGGTCGGCCAGGCGCAACGGCGCCGGCGCTTCACGGCCGGCGGCCAGGCGACTTTCCACGCATTCGATGGTGGGCACCACGGCGTCGAAGAAGCTGGCGAGTTCGCTGGGCGTGGGCATGTCCTGCCTCACCTCCAGCAGCTTGCCCACGCGCAGGGCGGCCTCCAGCTCGACCCATCGGGCCGCGAAGCGCGCGGCCGGCAGCACGGCGCCGGAGGCAAGGATGACGGACGCGGGCAGCGGCGCGTAGTTGGGTTCCTTCTCGGCGTTAGGCGCGCCGACCTTCCAGCCGCCGATGCCGCCGCCCAGGTGCGCGATCAGGGCATCCTGCACGGCATAGACCTCGGCGGCGGTGGAGGGCAGCCAGCCGGTGGGCGTGATGCGGCGGGCGTCGGAGAAGGCGGAGGCCAGTTGCTGGCCGAGGTCGGTGATGGCGGTCATGGAAGGCGCAGTGCGATGAGCGAGGAAGAGCAGCGCGCGAGTATGCCGGCCCGCGCCCAACCGTGTGCGCCGCTGCCGGCGATGCCTGACGGCAGCGACCTCAGCCCGCTGCCTCGTCAGACCATTCGGCCAGCGCCTGGGCCCGGTACTCGCGCGGCGTCAGTCCCTTGTGCTTGCGGAAGAAGCGGCCGAAGTAGGCCTCGTCGCCAAAGCCCAGGCTCACGGCGATCTGCTTGATGCTGTTGGGGGTGTAGATCAGCTCGCGCTGCGCCTCGTGCAGCAGGCGCGCATTGATCACGTCCAGGCTCGACAGGCCCAGCACCTCGCGGCACAGCCGCGTGAGCTGCCCGGCCGTGATGCCCAGCAGTGCGGCATAGGCCGGCACCGGCAGGTGCTCGCGGTAGCGCGCGTCGACCAGGCGGCGGAAGGTCTCGATCTGCTCGGCGCGGCGCGAGCGCGGCCGCGCCAGGTGTTCCTTCTTCAGCCGGTGCAGTCGCGCCACCTGCACCAGCAGGGCCGTGAGCAGCGACATGCCGGCCGCCGTGTGGCCCGTGTCGGCCAGCCGGTGCTCGGCCTCGATGGCGTGGAAGAGCGGCATCAGCCGCGCCAGCTCGTCGGCCGTCAGCGGCATCAGCTGCGGCGTGCGCAGCGTCTCGCGCAAGGCCGGCATCACCAGGTCGGCCAGCGACTCCAGCGGCCGCTGCGCCGCCGTCACCACCGGCCCGTCGGTGTCGTCGGAGAAGCGGAAGCTGTGCACGGTTTGTGCGGGAACGAGGATCAGGCAGGGCGCCTCGGCCTCCAGCCGTTCATGGTCCACCAGCACCCGCACGCGGCCCTGCCGCAGCACCAGCAGCTGGAGGAAGGCATCGTGCGTATGCGGCTGGATGTCCCAGTTGTAGGGCTTCGAGCGTTGCGGGATCCATTCGAAGTCGAAGCTCGCGAGCCAGCCCGGACTGGCCTGGTCGCCATAGAGCGAGTAGTTGGGAATCGCACGCGCCATGCGCCGGAATTGTCCGGGTCTTGGCTGGAATCGTCAAAGCGATGGCCGGTGGCGACGCCCAGAATTCCCTCGGCATCACGACAACAGGAGACATCGCCATGACGGCCCTTTCCACGGCCCATCCGTCCACCGCCTCGCCCGCTGCCGCCGGCGCATCCGCCCACTGGCTGGGGCTCGCGCAGCAGGTCTGCGTGGTCAGTGGCGCCGCCAGCGGCATCGGCGCCGCCATCGCCCGTGCGCTGGCCCAGGCCGGTGCGCGCGTGGCCCTGCTGGACCGCGATGCCGACGGCTGCGCAGCCATGGCGCGGCGGCTGCAGCAGGACTTCGATGCGCAGGCGCTGGCCATCGCCTGCGACATCGCCGACGAAGCGGCCGTCGGTGACGCAGCGGCACAGGTGCGCGAGGCGCTCGGCCCCTGCAACGTGCTCGTCAACAACGCCGGCCTTCTGCGCGCTGGCGGCCTGGCCGATGTGGATCTGGCGCAATGGAACGAGGTGCTGGGCATCAACCTGGGCGGCTACCTGCTGTGCGCACGGGCGTTCGGGGCGGACATGCGCGCGGCCGGCCGCGGCAGCATCGTGAACGTCGCGTCGATCTCGGGCCGCTTTCCGCAGAGCGGCAGCGGCGCCTACAGCGCCAGCAAGGCCGGTGTGCTGCTGATGTCGCGCCAACTGGCTGTGGAGTGGGGCCCGCACGGGGTGCGCAGCAATGCGGTGCTGCCCGGCATGATCCGCACGGCCCTGTCCGCGAAGTTCTACGAGGAACCCGGCTTCGAGGCCCGGCGCGCCGCCATGACGGCCAGCCGCCGCATCGGCGAGCCCGAGGACATCGCCGACGTCGCGCTCTTCCTGGCCAGCCCGCGCTCGGCCTATGTCAACGGTGCGGAGATCCTGGTCGATGGCGGCATGGCCAACATGCTGATGGACATGGTCCCCCGCCCCGGTTTCAATGGCTAAGACCACCCCCAGGCTGCGCGCTGCGCGCTCCGCCAACCCCTTTCCAGGGGGCACATCCTGCGGCCCGGCAAAGCCGGTTCCGCGGATGTTCTCGAATGGCCTGCTCCGCGGCCATTCGATGTCGTGCGTATGGGGTCGCCTCGGCCGATCGCAACGCTGTGCCTGATTTCTGAGGAGACCTTCCATGACCAAGGATTTCGACCTGCTGGTCGTCGGCTCCGGCGCCGCCGGCCTGACCTGCGCCATCACCGCGAAGAAGCGCGGCCTCACGGTCGCCGTGCTGGAGAAGGAGCCCGTCTTCGGCGGCACCACGGCGCTGTCGGGCGGCGTGCTGTGGATTCCGCTGGGCCCGCATGGCCGGCAGCAAAACCCCGCCGACACGCGCGAGGCCGTGCGCACCTACCTGATGCAGGAGAGCGGTCGCTTCTACGACGAGGCCACCGCCCAGGCCCTCATCGAGCATGGGCCGGCCATGGTCGACTTCCTGCAGCGTGAGACGCAGATGCAGTTCGTGCCCACGCTCTATCCCGACTACCACTGCGACGCGCCCGGCGGCGCGCAGGTGGGCCGCTCGATCCTGGCCGCGCCCTACGACATCCGCGGCCTGGGCGAGGACATGGCGCGGCTCAAGCCGCCGCTGGAGACCATCACCTTCATCGGCATGATGTTCAACTCCTCCAACGCGGACCTGAAGCACTTCTTCCGCGCGACGAAGTCGCTGACTTCCGCGCTCTACGTGGCGCGGCGCCTGGCCACGCACCTCAAGGAGCTGGCGCTGTACCGCCGCGGCGTGCAAGTCACCAGCGGCAACGCGCTGGCCGCACGGCTGGCGCGCTCGGCGCTGGACCTGGGCATTCCCATCCTCACCAGCACCCCGGTGCGCGGCCTGCTGGAAGAGGGCGGTCGCATCACCGGCGTTCGCGTGGAAGGCGAGGGCGGCCCGCGAGAGCTGCGCGCGCGCCATGGCGTGGTGCTGGCCTGCGGCGGCTTTCCGCACGACGCCAAGCGCATCGCCCAGGCCTATCCGCATGTGCGTCGCGGGGGCGAACACCTGTCGCCCACGCCCGAGAGCAACACGGGCGACGGCGTCAACCTGGCCGAGGCGGCAGGCGGCGTGGCCGACATCCGCTATGCCGACAGCGCGGCGTGGATGCCCGTCTCGCGTGTGCCGCTCGGCGGTGGCCGCTTCGGCGTCTTCCCGCACCTGCTCGACCGCTACAAACCTGGCGTGATCGCGGTGCTGAAGAACGGCCGGCGCTTCTGCAATGAATCGGAGTCGTACCACGACGTGGGGGCAGCGCTGACCCGCGCCTGCGAAGGCCAGAAGGAAACGGTCATGTGGCTGGTCTGCGACAAGGCCTGCCTGGCCAAGTACGGCCTGGGCTACGTCAAGCCCGCGCCCATGCCCATCGGCCCGCACCTGCGCAGCGGCTACCTGCTGCAGGGCCGCACGCTGGCCGAACTGGCCGCTCAGGCCGGCATCGACCCGCAGGGCCTGGAGGCCACGGTGCGCGCCTACAACCCGCCGGCCGAACGCGGCGAGGATCCGGCCTTCGGCCGCGGCAAGACGGCTTTCAACCGCTACCTGGCCGACCCGGAACACCGGCCCAACCCCTGCGTCGCGCCCGTGGCCCAGGGGCCCTTCTATGCCGTGCGCGTGGTGATGGGCGACCTCGGCACCTTCGATGGCCTGCAGACCAGCCTGGTGGGCGAGGTGCTGCGCCGCGACGGCCAGCCGATCCCGGGCCTGTACGCCACCGGCAACGACCGGGCCAGCATGATGGGCGGCGCGTATCCTGGGGCCGGCATCACCCATGGACCCAACATGACCTTCGCTTATCTCACGGCCCACCACATCGCCGACCAGGCCCTGGCGCCGCGCGCGGTGCCTGCCGCCGTCGTGCCGGTGCGGGAAGAGGTGGCTGTATGAACGCGGCCTCCGTGTCCGCACCGCCCGCCATCGCGGCACCGCCGGGCAAGCCGCTGGTGGACCACCGCATCTACACCATCGCGCTGCGCAAGATGCCCGAATTCCTGCAGGTCTTCAACCAGCTGGCCATGCCGGTGCTGATGCAGACCCTCGGCCATCCTCTGGGCTTCTGGACCAGCCTGGTGGGCCCGCAGAACCAGTTCGTGCATCTCTGGGCCTACGAGGACCTGGCCGACTACGAACGCCGCAGCGCCGCACGCGACGCGCATCCCGACTTCGCCCGCTACCTGGCCGCCTCGGGCCACCTGATCACGGCGCAGGAGACGCGCCTGATCCGGGCGGTGGCGATGCCGGGATGGGTCGCTCCGCCGCTCGACACCGCGCGCTGACGCCGCTGCGTCACGAGGCCTCTTCGAACGGGTGCACCTGGATGTCCCCGTCGGGGAAGGACGCCACCAGCTTCAGTTCACCTCCCAGGGCCTGGACATAGGCGCGCAAGGTGCTGACGTACATGTCCTCGCGGCGCTCCAGCTTCGACACCGCAGCCTGCTCCACATGCATGGCCTGTGCGAGCTCGACCTGGGTCACATTGCGGGACTTGCGCAGTTCCTGAAGCTGCATCTCCACGAGCAGCGCTTCTGCCCGCGCGGCAGCGCGTGCCTGGGATGCGGGGGACATCCCGGCCCGCAGTTCGCCGAATTTCCTAGCCATGGGTCTGCCCTTCCTTTCTCAAGGTCTCGAGGTGGATGTCGTACAGACGGTCAGCCAGCGGCACCTGCACCGCATACCAGCGATCGTCGCCGGTCTTGTCCCCGCCCAGCAGCAGGATGGCGCAGCGCCGCGGGTCGAAGGCGTAGAGGATCCGGTAGGGCCGGCCCTCATGCTGGATCCGGAGTTCGCGCATGTGCGGGTGCCGCGAGCCATGGATGCCGGAACTGTGAGGAAAACCGAGATTCGGTCCTCGCGCTTCGAGCAGCCGGACCGACGCATCAATGGATTCCTGCTCCGCCTCATCCAGCGTCGCCCACCAGATGCCCAGCTCGTTGGTGTACTCGACGTCCCACTGCTTCGGCATTATTCCCCCTGAAATCTATTCCTTCAACAGAATATTCTGCGCCTCCAGTGAGCGCGGTTGGGTCATGGAGTGCCGCATCTTCAATGCGCAGCAAGGGCGGCCGTGAAATACATCGCATCCATCACCCCGATCTCCGCCGCGAGCCGGGGCATGAAGTCCATCTGGTCCAGCACATCGCGCTGCAGGTCCACGCCGGGTGCGATCTCGAACAGCTCCACGCCCTCGGGCGTCAGGCGGAAGCTGGCGCGCTCGGTGAGGTAGAGCACCTGCTGCCCACGCACCACACCCTGCGGGCCGCTGAAGGTGATCTGGTCCACGCGCTTGACGAGCTTCCTCACCGCGCCCTGCTGCAGCACCCGCAGCCGGCCGTCACCGGTGGCCAGCTTCACGCCCTTGGCCGCCAGCGTGCCGCAGAACACCACCTTGCGTGCGTTCTGCGCGATGTCGATGAAGCCGCCCGGCCCCACCGTCACGCCGCCCAGGCGCGACACGTTCACGCTGCCTTCCTCGTCGAGTTCGCCGAAGCCGAGAAAGGCCACGTCCAGGCCGCCGCCGCCATAGAAGTCGAACTGCGTGGCCGCATCCAGCATGGCCGTGGCATTGCGCGCATAGCCGAAGAGCACGCCGTCCATCAACGTGCCGCCGTAGGTGCCATGCTCGATGGTCTGGTAGATGCGGTGCTGCTCGTTGCGCGCCGCGATCAGCTTGGCCACCGCGTCGGGCACGCCCACGCCATAGTTGATGACGGGCCGGGCCTTGCCGGTGTTGAACAGCTCGACGGCGGCGCGGCGCGCCACGGCCTGGCGTTCGCCGAAGGCCTCCTGCGCGGCGGCCAGTTCGCGCGCGTGGTCCGCTGCCTCGCTCTGCGCGCGCGCGGTGCCGGTCAGCTCGCCGCTGAAGGCCGGGTCGAAGGGGATGTCGTAGCTGGTGCGCTGCGCCGGGTCGACCACGATGGCATCGACCCAGGCCGAGGGAATGCGCACTTCGCGCGCCTTGAGAGCGCCGCGTGGCAGCCGCTCGGCCACCTGCACGATCACCCGGCCGCCGCTGTTGCGCGCGGCCAGCGCCAGCGAAGGCGCATCCAGGTTGGCGGCCTCATGCTCGAAGCTGATGTTGCCGTCCTCGTCGGCCGCGCTGGCGCGCACCAGGGCCACATGGATGGGGAAGGGCTTGTAGCGCAGCCACTCGCGCCCATCGAGGGTCAGCACCTCGGCCAGATCGTCCTTGGCCGCCTCGTTCATGCGGCCGCCGCCGTGGCGCGGGTCGCACACCGTGCCCAGGCCCACGTGGCTGATCAGGCCGGGCCGGCCGGCGCCGATCTCGCGCATCAACTGGCTGCTCACGCCGCCAGGAAGGATGTAGGCCTCGATGCGGTTCTCCAGGGCCAGCTGCTGCATGGCCGGCGACCACACCCAGTGGCCACCGATCACGCGCTTGACCAGCCCTTCGTGCGCGAAGCAGCTCATGCCCTTGGTCTTCTTGTCGCCGATGCCCAGCGCATGCACCACCGTCAGGTTGCGCGGCGCCCGCGTGGCCAGGAAGCGCGCCTGCACGGCCTCGAACAGGTGCGTGGCCTCCATCAGCCCGCCGCCGCCACCCATCAGGCCCACGGTGTCGCCATCGCGGATCAGGGCCACCGCCTCGGCGGCCGTCATGAATTTGCCGTCTGCCATGGCGGGCCTCAGCGGTGGATGTCGAACAGGGCCGCGCCCTTGCGCAATGCCGACTTGGCGATCACACCGCGATGGATCTCGCTGGTGCCGTCGAAGATGCGGTAGATGCGCGCATCGCGGTAGTAGCGCTCGATGGGCAGCTCCTTGCAGAAGCCCATGCCGCCGAAGACCTGCACCGCGCGGTCCACCACGCGGCCCAACGTCTCGGCCGCATGCACCTTGACCATGGCGATCTGCTCGCGCGCATCGAAGCCCTGGTCCAGCATCCAGGCGGCCTGGTAGACCATCCAGCGCGCCGCGTTGATCTCGATGACGCTGTCGGCCAGCATCTGCTGCACCATCTGGAAGTCGCCGATGCGGGTGTCGAACTGACGACGCTCGCCGGCGTACTGCAGCATCAGCTCGCACACATGGCTGGCCTTGCCCACGGCGCGCGCGCCCACCTGGGCCAGGCGCACCACATTCAGTGCCCCCATCGCCAGCTTGAAACCCTGGCCGCGCTCGCCCAGCAGGGCGGCGTCTTCCAGCGCCACGTTGTCGAAGAACAGTTCCACATGCGGCGTGCCGCGCAGGCCCATCATCTGCTGGTCCTTGCCGACGGTGAAGCCGGGCAGGCCCTTGTCGACCATGAACATGCTGATCTCCTTCTCGCCGGTGCGGGCCGAGACGAGGAAGAAGTCGCTCCATTCGCCGTCGCTGATGAAGTGCTTGCCGCCGTTGAGCACCCAGCCGGCGTCGGTCTTCCTGGCATGGGTCTTGATGCCCGCTGCGTCGGAGCCGGCGCCGGGCTCGGTGATGGCGATGGCACAAGTGCGCGTGCCTTCCACCGAGGGCTTGAGCCAGCGCTCGACCTGGTCGCCGCGGCAATGCAGCAGCGGCTCGTACACGTTGCCGAAGGCGCGGCGGATCAGCTGGTCGCTGGTGTGGCCGAACTGCTCCTCGCAGAGCACGCGGTCCAGGTTGGAGAGTCCGCCGCCGCCCAGCTCGGCCGGCATGTTGAGGGCGTACAGGCCCAGCGAGCGGGCCTTGTCGTGAATGGCCTGTGCCTGCGCGCGGGGCAGGGCGCCGTGCTCTTCGAGCGTCTGCTCCAGCGGATGCAGTTCCTCGGCGATGAATCGACGGACGGTGTCGATCATCATCTTCTGTTCGTCGTTGAGGGCGAAGTCCATGGTGTTTAGCGGTGAAGGAATAGGTAAAGAAGGTCCCCGGCGTCGGACGCCGTTCGGGGCAGTAGGAGGCGGCGAGGGCTGGCTCGTCGAGTGGCCGCGGAGCAGGCCATGCCCGTGCACCCGTGGAACTGGCTTTGCCAGGCCACCGGGTGCGCCCCCTCGGGGGGTATGGAATGGCCACACGCAGTGAGGCCATTCAAACGGGGGGAGCCTTTACGCGCTGCTGAACCAGCGGGCGCCGAAGAAGAAGGGCAGGCGCGAAATTCGGTTCGCGGGGATCAGCATGGCCAGATGTGCAGCGCGGCGTTCAACCCACAAAAGGCATCGACGCCCGCAGGCAATGCGCCGCCCATTCGGCCGGCGGCTCCTGCGCCTCGCGCGCATGGTTCGTCACCTCCACGCTCACGGGCAGGTCGGCCGGCAGGGCGGCGAACAGGCCGTGCAGGTCGATGTTCCCATCGCCGGGCAGCAGCCGGGCGCAGCGCGCGGTGTGGATCAATTCGTCGTTGCTGAAGTGCGTGCCGGCCTCGGCATCGCAGATCTGCGCGTAGTGCAGCAACGCGCGCGGAATGGCGCGGATGTCCGCCAGCGTGCTGCTGCTGCGGCCGAAGTGCAGCGCATCGACCAGGATGCCCGCATTGCCCGGCGACCCGGCATTGCGCACCACGCGCAGGGCGGCGGCGGCATCGCGCACGCCGGTCCAGGGCATGAATTCCAGGTCGGCCGTCATGCCGAAGGGCTTCATCGCCTCGCACAGGCGCGCGTAGTTCTGCGTCAGCCGGGCCTCGTCGCCATCGTCGCCGGCCACCAGGATGGCGCGGGCGCCCAGCGCGGCGCCGATGTCGTAGAGCGCGTCCCAGCGGTGCGGGTCGAAGTCGGGGTCGATGCGGATGATCTCCAGGTCGAACACGCCCACGCCGGTGTCGCGCAGGGCGGCCTGCGTCTCGCGCAGTGCAGCCGGCTGGCCGATCAGCTGCTGCTGCGGCGCGCCCGGTGCGTTGGGCCAGAGGCGCAGGCCGACGAAGCCATAGCCGGTCTGCGCCGCCAGGCGCACGGCCTCGACGGGGGGGCAGCGGTGGCTGCTCAGGTAGGCCAGGGACAGTGGACGAGTCATGGTCGTTGTGTCACTTCATCGGCGAGACGGCCGTGGGCATCGCGATGGTCGAGACCATCTCGGTCGTCAGATGGGCCGGACCGCCCTTGGGCGGCCAGATGCCCTGGGCCACCGCGTCGGTGCGGGCGCGGCTGCGCGCGTCCAGCGTCGGGTAGGCCCAGATGTTGGTGAAGCGTGCGGCGCCGTCCAGCGCCACCATGGCCACCACGCAGGGCGAGAGTTTCTCGCGCGGGGGCAGGTATTCCTGCCACAGGTCGATGGTCGGCTGCGTGCCGCCGGGCTTGATGCCGTAGGTGCGGATCTCGTAGACGGGGCCCTGGATGCCCGACTCGGCACTGGGCCGCGCGGGCTTCATCCAGTCGAAGCCGCGGTAGCTGTGCTGCTCCAGCCGCTGGTAGATCTCGCCGCAGCCGAAGGGGCTGGCGCTGGCCTGCGTGCGGGTGCGCTCGGCCTCCAGCGCGCCCAGGCTGTCGAAGCCGCGCAGCACCAGCATCTGGTTGAGCACGCCGATGTCGGTGAACCAGCAGCCCAGCAGTTGGCCCTGCGCTTCCGGCGCGGTGGCGAAGGCCTGGACGGCGGTGGCGGCCGTGCCGGCGGTGCCCATGGGCAGGGTCAGCGTGGCGAGTTCGTAGTAGTGCATGCGAGGGGTTCCTGGTGAAGGGAGTGGGGCGCCGTGGCGGCCGAACGCGCAGGCGCCGAAGGCGGCTCCAGCGGCACGCCGGCCGCGTGGTGGCCGGCGATGAAGCCGAAGGTCATGGCCGGGCCCAGCGTGATGCCGCCGCTGGGGTAGTGGCCGCCCATCAGGCTGGCCATGTCGTTGCCGGCGGCGTAGAGGCCGGGCACGGGCCGGTCATGTTCATCGAGCACGCGGGCCTGCGTGTCCACGCGCAGGCCGGCAAAGGTGCCCAGGCTGCCGGCCACCACGCGCACCGCATAGAAGGGGCCGCGCTGCAGCGGGGCCATGCAGGCATTGGGCTGGCCGGGGCGGGCTTCGCCCTGGATGCGGTTGTAGGCCGTCTCGCCCTTGCCGAAGTCCAGGTCGCGGCCCGCGGCAGCCATGGCGTTGTAGCGGGCGACGGTGTCGGCGAGCCCCGCCGCGTCGATGCCGCAGGCGGTGGCCAGCTCAGCCAGCGTGCGGCCGCGGCGCAGGTAGCCGTTCTTGCGCCAGGCGCGCGTGGGCATCGGCCAGGGCTTGGCGGCGCCCAGGCCGAAGCGGCGGAAGAAGTCGCGGTCGCACACCAGCCAGGCCTGCACCGGCTCGCCCGGCGGCGTGGCGGCCAGCAGGCCCTGCATGAAGTCGTGGTACGAGTCGGCTTCGTTCACGAAGCGCCGGCCATCGGCGCGCACGGCGATCAGGCCCGGCTTGGCGCGTTCGATCAGGTGAGGAAAGTGGCCGGTGCTGCCGTCCTTGCGCGGCACCAGCGAGACGGGCGCCAGCGCTGCCGCCTGCACCAGCCCTTTCGCCATCTGGCCGCCCGCCGATTCGCCCAGCCGCAGGCCGTCGCCCGTGTTGCCGGGGTTGGCGGCGGAGTGGTGATCGCGGCCCATGGGGCCGGCATGCGGCAGCAGAAGGGCCTTGCGCCCCGCGTCGTGCGGAAAGCCGCCACAGGCCAGTACCACGCCGCGCGTGGCCTCGATGGCGAGCGGACCGTCGGCCGACACCACCTCGGCGCCGGCCACCCGGCCGTCCCGCTGCAGCAGCCGCCGTGCGGGGTGCGCGGTGAGGATCTGCACGCCCGCCTCCAGCGCCGAGGCCGCCAGCGCAGCCACCAGCGCATTGCCGTTGACCAGGCGTCGACCCTGGCCGTGCAGCAGCCGGTCGCGCGCATGGGCCAGCACGCGGCGCGCCACGTAGGCGAAGGAGGCCGGCGAGGTCGTCGCGTCCAGAAAGTGCCGCAGCTCCCGGCCCGAGGCGATGCCCATGCCCCACAGCGTGGTCTCGGGCAGCGGCGGCTTCAGGTCGCGCAGACGCGCACCCAGGCGCCGGCCGTCGAAGGGCGCGGCGCAGACCGAGCGCCCGCCGGTGCCCGCGTGCGGGCTGCGGCCATGGAAGTCAGGGATCGCATTGCCGTCGATGAACTGCAGGGCCGTGCGGCGACGGAAGAACTCCACCATGCGCGGCGCCTGCATGAGGAAGGTGCGGGCGCGGGGCTCGTCGAACTGCGCGCCGAGCTCGTGGCGCAGATAGGCCAGTGGTTCCTCCAGCGGCTCGTCGATGCCCGCCGCGCGGGCCAGCGGATTGCGCGGCACCCACATCCAGCCGCCGCTCCAGGCCGTGGTGCCGCCGAACTGCGGCTGCTTCTCGACCACGACCACCTTCAGCCCCAACTGCGCCGCCGTCACCGCGGTGGCCAGGCCGCCCGCGCCCGATCCGATGACCAGCAGGTCGCAGGTCAGGGTGCGTGCAGAGGTGGCGGCGGGGGCGTCGGTCGGGCGGGCAGGCATGAAGGGCGCCGTCAGGCGGCGTAAATCGGAAGACGGCCTGGCGGACCGGCCGGTGCCGTCTTCTGGAAGAAGGGCGAGGTGCCGCTGGCGGCCGCCATCTGCGCGGCCGTCTCCAGCAGTTCGGGGGCGAGGGCGCGCATGCGCTCCTCGGTGAAGCGCACGGTGGGCCCGGCGACGGTGATGGCGCCGATGGGCGGCCGGCCGACGGGCTGCACCACGGCGCCGATGGTGCTCAGGCCCGGCGTGTAGGTGTCGATGGTGAGGGCATAGCCGCGCTCGCGCGTGGCGTGCACCATGGCCATCATTTCCTGCACCGTGCGCGGCGCATTGGGGCCGTACTCCTCGGGCTGGCCCAGGCCCTGCCGGGTGGCCAGGGCGATGGCCTCGTCGTCGCTCAGCGCCGCCATCCAGGCCAGGCCGGAGGACGAGCACGACAGCCGCGCATCGCTGCCCATGTCGGGGTCGTAGCGCAGGCCCTGGCGGGCGCCCTGGGCGCGGGCCACCCAGGTCAGGCGTTCGCCGTCGATCACCGACAGCCGCGCCAGCTCGCCCGACAGCTGGGCCAGCCGGTCCAGCAGCGGCTGAGAGAAATCGACGATGCCGCTGTGGCTGAGGAATGAGAGGCCCAGCGACGACAGCTTGGTGGTCAGCATGTACGAGCCCAGCTCGCGCGTCTGGCGTACGTAGCCGGTGCGCGTCAGGTCGGCCAGCAGCCGATGGGCGGCGCTGCGCGGCATGTTGAGCGTGTCGGCGATGGCGGCCAGCTCCAGCCCCTCGCCATGGCGTGCCAGCAGTTCGAGGATGCCCAGGGTTCGATCGAGTACGCCGCTCATCGGAGATGTCCTTCTCGTGGTCTTGGAATGAGGCGGGCAGCGTACAGGATGCGCACAGCCGGATCAGCCCAGCGCCACGGTGGCGCCGCGCACGGCGGCGTCATGGAGGGCCAGCGTGGCGGCCAGGGTGCGCAGGCCGTCCGCGGCGCTGCACAGCGGCACCGTGGCATGGCCTTCGATCAGGTCGACGAAGTGGTCGAGCTGGCGGGTGTAGGGGTCGGCGGCATGCACGGCGGTCTGGCTGCGCGTCATCTCGGCATGCCAGCTGCGATCGCCCGCGTAATGCCACAGCGAGAGGTCCGGCAGCGACAGCGAGCCGTGCGTGCCGGCGATGAAGTGCGAGTTGACGGCCTGCCGCGGGTACTGCGGCTGCTCGCCGGCGCAGAAGTCCCAGCACCAGGGCGCGGTGGCGGTGTCCGACACCATCACCGTGCCCAGTGCGCCGCTGGCGAACTGCAGGCTGGCCACGGCCGTGTCCTCCACCTCGAAGCCGCGCGTCGCGCTGCTGGCGAATGCCTGCACGGCGCGCACCTCGCCCAGCAGGAAGCACAGCATGTCGATGTCGTGGATCAGGTTGATCAGCACCGGGCCGCCGCCGGCCTGGCGCCGCCAGGTGGCTTCGAAATAGGCGTCGGGCTTGAGGAAGGTGGCCATGGCCTGCGCGGCCACCACGCGGCCCAGCCGGCCCTCGTCCAGCAGCTGGCGGGCGCGCTGCAGGATGGGGTTGTGCCGGCGGTGGTGGCCCACCAGCACCGGCACGCCGTGCGAACTCTGGGCTTCGACCAGGCGCCGAGCGTCGTCCACCGTGCCGGCCACGGGCTTTTCGACCAGCACCGGCACACCCGCGGCCAGGAAGTCCAGCGCCACCGGCACGTGCGTGGCGTTGGGCGTGGCCACGATGGCGCCCGCGGGCCGCTGGGCCGCCAGCAGCTCGGCATGGCTCGCATAGCAGGGCACGCCCGCGGCGCCGGCCAGCGCGCGTCCGGCCTCGGTCGGATCGGCAATGGCGCACAGCCGCGCCCGGCTGCTCTGCTGCAGGCGGTCGATGTGCGTGCGGCCGATGACGCCGGCGCCGATGAGCGCGATGGGAGCCTTCTGGGGCATGGGTTGGGATGTCTCCTTGGCCGTGACTGTAGGCTGGATTGAAATGAAATTCAATAGTTGAACATCGTTCCAGTATTCGATAGGATCGCCGCCAACGCTGCCGCATCGGTTGCCGGCCGCGCATGCACATCCAGGAGACAGCCATGTCCGAGCCCCAGCTCAGCGGCGCCACGCGCGTCCACTTCATCGTGGGAGATCCCATCGCGCAGGTGAAATCGCCCGCGGGCGTCACGCAGGCCTTTGCCGAGCGCGGCATGGACGCCATGGTCATGCCCGCCCATGTGGCGCCGGCCGACCTGGCCACCTGGCTGGCCGGCGTGTCGGCGGCAAAGAACGTGGACGGCGTCATCGTCACCGTGCCCCACAAGTTCGCCTGCGCGGCGCTGTGCGCCACGCTGTCGGAAGGTGCCGCCTTCCTGGGTGCCACCAACACGATGCGGCGCAATGCCGACGGCCGCTGGCACGGCGACATGTTCGACGGCCTGGCCATGGTGGCCGCCCTGCGTGACCGCGGTGGCGAGCCCGAAGGCCGCCGCGCGCTGCTGGTGGGCGCGGGCGGCGCCGGCTCGGCCATCGCCCATGCGCTGGTGATGGCTGGTGTCGCGTCGCTGGACATCCACGACGGCGACATCACCCGCCGTGACGCGCTGGTGGCACGGCTGGCGGGGTTGGGCCGCTGCCCCGTCGGCGTCGGCTCGGCCGATCCGGCCGGCTACCAGCTGGTGGTCAACGCCTCGCCCGCCGGCATGCGCGACGACGACCCGCTGCCCGTGGACGTGCAGCGCCTGGCGCCCGACGCCTTCGTCGGCTGCGTGATCACCCAGCCGGCCGTCACGCCCCTGATCGCCGCGGCCCGTGCGCGCGGGCTGGGCACCGCCACCGGCTCCGACATGTTCGCCCGCGTGCGCGACCTGATGGTCGAGTTCCTGGCGGAGCCGCGGTCGTGAAGCGCCTGCAGACGCTGGCCGATCTGCCCGAAGGCGCGGCCTTCGACCTCGTGGTCGTCGGCGCGGGTGGCGCCGGCATGGCGGCTGCCCTGTTCGCGGCCCTGGAAGGCCAGCAGGTGCTGCTGGTGGAGCGCACTGCCCACGTGGGCGGCACCACCGCATGGTCGGCCGGCACCTGCTGGGTGCCCGGCACGCGCGAGGGCGCTGCGGTCAACCCGGCCGACACGCTGGCCGAGGCCGCGCGCTACCTCGACAACGCCATCGGCGAGCACTCGCCGCGCGCCTTGCGCCAGGCCTTCCTGGACCACGGCGCCGAAGCCATCGCCCAGCTGGCCGCGCGCACCGAGGTCAAGCTGCGCGCCTATCCCCGGCACCCCGACTACATCTCCGACCTCGACGGCTCGACGGTGGCCGGCCGCGCGCTCGAACCACTGCCCTTCGACGGCCGGCTGCTGGGCGAGTGGTTCGCGCTGCTTCGCCCGCCTATCCCCGAGTTCACGGTGCTGGGCGGCATGATGGTCGACCGCACCGACATCAACCACCTGTTGGGCATGACGAAGTCCTTCGCCTCGCTGCGGCATTCGGTGCGCATCCTGGCGCGGCATGGCCGCGACCGCCTGCGCCATGCGCGTGGCACGCGGCTGGTGATGGGCAACGCGCTGGTGGGGCGGCTGCTGTACTCGCTCTCGCGCCTGCCCAACGTCACGCTCGCGATGGAGACCGAGCTGATGCGCCTGCAGCGCAACGACGCCGGCATCGACGGCGTGGTGCTGGCCCAGCGCGGCCAGCGTCGCAGCGTGGCCGCGCGTGCGGGCGTGGTGCTGGCCAGCGGCGGCTTCAACCGCCACCCCGAGCGACGGCAGGCCCTGCTGCCCGGTGCCGACATCGGCTGGTGCCCCGGCGCGCCCGGCCACACCGGCGAGGCGCATGCGCTGGCGGAAGCCGTGGGCGCGCGCTACGGCAGCGGTGCGATGAGCCCGGCCTTCTGGGCGCCCGTCTCGCGCCGCACGCGGGCCGACGGCAGCACCGCCCTGTTCCCGCATTTCGTCATGGACCGCGCCAAGCCCGGCGTGCTCGCCGTCAATGCGGCGGGCGAGCGCTTCGTCAACGAAAGCACCTCGTACCACCTCTTCGGCCTGGCCATGCAGCAGCCGGGCGTCAATGGCCAGCCCTCGATCCCCGCCTTCCTCATCTGCGATGCCGCGGCCCTGCGCAAGTACGGGCTGGGCATGGTGCGACCGGGTGGCAAGGGCCTCGCGCCCTTCCTCGCCGACGGCTATCTCACGCAAGCCGACACGCTGGCCGGCCTGGCCCAGTCGCTGGGCATCGATGCCAGCCGCCTGCAAGCCACGGTCGAGCGCTTCAACACCCTGGCGCGCAGCGGCGTGGACAGCGACTTCCACCGCGGCGAGACCGCCTACCAGCGCAACCTGGGCGATCCGGCATGGCCCGGACCCAACCCCTGCCTCGGTCCGCTGGAAGAAGGCCCCTTCTATGCCGTGCGCCTCTACCCCGGCGACATCGGCGCGGCCCAGGGCTTCGCCACCGACGCCGATGCGCGCGTGCTCGATGCGCAGGGTCAGCCCATCGCGGGCCTCTATGCGGTGGGCAACGACATGCACTCGATCATGGGCGGCGTCTACACCGCGCCGGGCATCACGCTCGGCCCCGGCATCGTCTTCGCGCACCTGGCCGCTCGGCATGCGGCCGCGCGCCTGCGCGAGGCCGTCGCCACCTAGCCGCGCAGCGCGCCACACGTGCATGACGGGCCGGGCAAACCCCAGTCCCTCATGCACGAAAAGTCCGGCGAATGGCCGGAAATGTCGAAGCAGCCCCAGGGCAGGGATCGAAGAATCCACCCCCACACGCAGCCATGACCGGCGGCCTCGAAAGTCCGGTTGGCGCGGGCCACGCCCGCAGCCTTGCCACCAGAGCAACGACGACAGGAGACAGACATGCCGACCCTCGGCCAACCCCATTCAACAGCCGCCACGGCGCTGATCACCGGCGCCGCGGACGGCATCGGCTGGGCCACGGCGCAGTGCCTGGCGCAGCGGGGCTGGCGCGTGGCCCTGCTGGACCTGCGCACCGAGGCCGCGCAGGCCCGCGCCGCCGAGCTGGGCCCGCAGCACCTGGGCCTGGGCTGCGACGTGAGCGATGCCGGTTCCGTCCAGGTGGCGGTGGCCGCCGCGCAGACCGCGCTCGGCCGCATCGACGCCCTGGTCAACAACGCCGGCATCGGCGAGCAGGCCGCGCCCACACTGACGCAGACGGCCGAAGGCTTCGACCGCGTCCTGGCCGTGCATCTGCGCGGCAGCTTCCTCATGACGCAGGCCGTGCTGGGCTTCATGCGCGAGCAGCCCCGCGATGCGCGCGGCAACCGCGGCGCCATCGTCAACATCGGCTCCATCGCCAGCTTCGGCGGCATACCGGGCCGCAATGCCTACAGCGCCGCCAAGGCCGGCGTGCTGGGCATGACGCGCGCACTGGCCTGCGAGTGGGCCCGCGAGGGCATCCGCGTGAATGCGGTCGCGCCCGGCTATGTGCGCACCGCGCTGGTCGCGGCCCTGGCCGAGCGCGGCGACGTGGATGCCCGCGCCGTGGCCGAGCGCACGCCGCTGGGCCGCATGGCCGAGCCCGAAGAGATCGCCGAAGCCATCGCCTTCCTGGCCTCGCCTGCGGCCAGCTACGTGACCGGCGCCACGCTCAGCGCCGATGGCGGCTGGAGCGTGCTGGGCGCACCGGCCCAGGCCCTGGCGCCGCTGTGAGCGCGCCGCGCCGGGCGCCCGCATTCCCCACCGCATACGCATTACGGAGACAACCCTCATGCTGACCATCAACCTCTTCAACGGGCTGGTCTACGGCGCCCTGCTGATCATCATGTGCTCGGGCCTGGCGCTCATCTACGGCCTGCGCCGGGTGGTGAACTTCGCGCACGGCTCGCTGTACATGCTGGGCGCATACATCGGCTATTCGGTGGCGCTGCGCTACAACTTCTGGGCCGCGCTGGTGGCGGCGCCGGCCATCATGGCGCTGCTGGGCGTGCTGCTCGACCGCTATGGCTTTCGCCTGCTGCAGGACCGCGATCCGCTCACCGTGGTGCTGGTCACCTTCGGCCTGCTGCTGGTGATCGAGGACTTCGTGCAGACCGCCTGGGGCAAGAGCAACCTGTCGGTGGAGGCGCCCGCCGTGCTGGCCACCTCCATCGACTTCTTCGGCACGCCGCTGCCGGCCTACCGCGTGGCGGTGATCGGCGTCGGCGCGCTGGTGGCGCTGGGGCTCACGGGCTGGCTGCGCTTCTCGAAGGCGGGGCTGTTCGTGCGGGCCGCCAGCACCGACCCGACCACCACCGCCATGCAGGGCGTCAACACCGATGCGCTGTCGGCCGGCGTGGTGGGCCTGGGCACCGCGCTCGCGGGCCTGGCCGGCGTGGTGGCGGCGCCCTTCCTGTCGCTGTCGCCCTCGATGAGCAGCGACGTGATCATCGATTCCTTCGTGGTGGTGGTCGTGGGCGGCCTGGGCTCGCTGGCGGGTGCCTTCGTCGCCGCCATGGTGCTGGGCATGGTGCAGTCGCTGGGCGCGGTGTACCTGCCCGACCTCTCGGCCATCCTGCCCTTCGTGATCATGGTCGCGGTGCTGATCTGGCGCCCCGCCGGCTTCGCCGGAAGCAGGACATGAGACACCCCCCATGCCGCTTCGCGGCTCCCCCCTCTCTGGCGCCTTCGGCTTGGAGGGGGGCGCACCCGACGGCCTGGCAAAGCCAGTTCCGTGGGTGCCCTGACATGGCCTGCTCCGCGGCCATTCGATCGAGACGCATGTGTGGTTCACGTGCCGCGGTACACCTTCGGCGGCCGGAACAACAACGAACCAGAGGAGCGCATTCATGACAAGCAATGTTCGTATCGGCCTGGCCGGCGCCGCGGCGCTGGCGGTGGGGGGCGCGGTGGCGCTGGGCGTGGGCTCGGGCACGCTGCTGTCGCTGTTCACGCAGGCGGTGATCTACGGCGTCTTCGCCTCGGGCGTGGGCCTGCTGCTGCGGCAGAACGGCATGGTCAGCTTCGGCCATGCGGTGTTCTTCGGGCTCTCGGGCTACACCGTGGGCATCGTGATGGAACTGGGCTGGATGCCGGCGGAGCTGGCCATCGTGGCCACGCTGGCGGCGCTGATGCTCTTCGCGCTGCTGGTGGGCCTGGTGATCGTGCGCGTGCCCGGCGTGGCCTTCAGCATGATGACGCTGGCCATCGGGCAGATGTTCTTCCTCACCGCCTCGCGCTCGCGCGGGCTCACCGGCGGCGCCGACGGCATGAACATCAACTGGCCCTCCACGCTCTTCGGCGTGCCGCAGTCGCAGCTGCTGCAGCCGGCCGTGCTCTTCATGGTGTGCTGGACCGCGCTGGTGCTCACGCTGCTGGTCCTGGCGCTGCTGCTGCGAGGACGCTTCGGCAGCGTGACCGAGGCGGTGCGCGACAACGAGGAGCGCGCCCGCTTCATCGGCCTGCGTACGCTGCTGCCGCGCGCCGCCATCTATGCGCTGTCGGCCGGCGTGGTGGCGGTGGCGGGGCTGCTGTCGGCACTGAACACCGGCTTCGTCTCGCCCGAGGCGCTGCACTGGAGCGTCTCCGGCGTGGCGCTGATGATGGTCGTCGTGGGCGGCTACAAGGCCCTGTGGGGCCCGCCGCTGGGCGCCATCGTGTACTTCATGTTCAAGGACGTGCTGGGTGACTGGGCCACGCACTGGATGGCCATCTTCGGCGTGGCGCT
Source organism: Pseudacidovorax intermedius (assembly GCF_003350475.1). Taxonomy (GTDB): domain Bacteria; phylum Pseudomonadota; class Gammaproteobacteria; order Burkholderiales; family Burkholderiaceae_C; genus Xenophilus; species Xenophilus intermedius. The sequence goes on along the minus strand of NZ_QQAV01000001.1, from coordinate 483,418 downwards.
GATCACCGTGATCGTGTTTTCGCCCACCGGCATCGCCGGAGCGCTGCAGAAGCTGTGGAACCCCAGGCGGCGCGATGCGGCATCGTCCGCCGCCGCGAGTGCCGGCCACACGGCCGCACCCGCCAGGCCCGTGGCGCGCCCCGCCACTTCGGCCCGCTGAGCCGCATCGCAACCAGGAGACATCAGGCATGAGCGACTACGTGCTGCAGGCCCGCGACGTGGCCATCCACTACGGCGGCGTGAAGGCGGTGGACGGCGTGGAGCTGACGCTGGAACGCGGCCAGATCCGCGGCCTGATCGGCCCCAACGGCGCCGGCAAGTCCACCGTCATCGACGCCATCACCGGCCGCCGCCGGCTCACCCGCGGGCAGGTCTTCCTGCGCGGCGAGGACGTGAGCGCCCTCGGCCCCGTGCAGCGGCGCCAACGCGGGCTGTCGCGCAGCTTCCAGCGCACCAGCGTCTTTGGCCAGATGCGCGTACGCCGTCAGGTGGCGCTGGCCTCGCACTGCATGAACCCCAAGGACAGCGAGGCCGACGCGCAGGCCGTGCTCGAAGAGCTGAACCTGGCCCACCGTGCCGATGACGTGGCCGAAGACCTGGGCTACGGCGAGCAGCGCCGTCTCGACCTGGCCCTGGCCCTGGTCGGCCGGCCCACCGTGCTGCTGCTGGACGAGCCCATGGCCGGCCTGTCGGTGCAGGAATCGCACGACCTGGCGCGCCACCTCAAGGCGCTGACCTCGCGCTGGAACGTGTCGGTGCTGCTGGTGGAGCACGACATGGACGTGGTGTTCGGCATCAGCGACGCCGTCACCGTCTTCGAACTTGGCCGCGTGATCGCGAGCGGCGAGCCTGCCGAGGTGCGCGCCAATCCGCGCGTGCGCGAGGCCTACCTGGGGAGCGCCGCATGAGCCCGACGAATCCACGCAACGCCATGAACGACGGCATCCTGCTCGAACTCGACCGCGTCGATGCCTTCTATGGCGCGGCGCACATCCTGCACGGCCTGTCGCTGCAGGTGCGCTCGGGCGAGCGCGTGGCCCTGGTGGGTCGCAACGGCGTGGGCAAGACCACGGTGGTCAACACCATCCTGGGCCTGGCCAGCCTGCGCGGCGGACAGGTGCGCGTGGGCAGCCAGATCCTGCTGCGCCCGCGGCCCTACAACGCGGCGCAGAACGGCGTGGTCGTCGTGCCGCAGGGCCGGCGCATCGTGGCCAACCTCACGGTCGAAGAGAACCTGCTGCTGGGCGCCGCCACCGGCCGCCCCGGCCACTGGACGGTGCCGCGCATCTACGAGCTCTTTCCCATCCTGCAGGAGCGCGCCCACACGCCGGGCACCGCACTCTCGGGCGGCCAGCAGCAGATGCTGGCCGTGGGCCGCGCGCTCATGGCCAACCCCTCGCTCATCCTGCTGGACGAGCCCACCGAAGGGCTGGCGCCGGTCATCGTCGACCAGCTGGCGGTCATCTTCAACCAGGTGGCGGCGCAGGGCACGGCGCTGCTGCTCATCGAGCAGAACATGAGCCTGGTGGTGCGTGTGGCCGAGCGCTACTACGCCATGGCCAAGGGCGCCGTCATCGCGCAGGGCGCGGTGCACGACAGCCGTGAAAGCCTGCAGGACCTGGAGGCGCACGTCATGGTCTAGCGCCATCGACTGCCCCTGAGAACGCTGCTCATACGCCACGCACACGCCGCGCACGCATCCCACGCACGCGCCGGCCGCACGCAGCAACCCCGCAAGCACGGCTGCCGGACCGCCTTCCGGCGCACATCTTCATCCACCCGAGGAGACACAACCATGCACAGCTCGAACCCATCCATCTCGCGCCGCGCCGCCACCGCGGTGGCCGCCGCCCTGGTCGCCACCGGCGCCGCACTGCCCCTGGCCGCCTGGGCCCAGGGCAAGGAGCCGGTCAAGGTCGGTCTGGTGTCCTCCAAGTCCGGCGTGTTCGCGCAGCAGGGCGAAGAGGTGATGCGCGCCGTCAAGTTCGCCGCCGACGAGGCCAATGCCAAGGGCGGCGTGGACGGCCGCAAGGTCGAGGTGGCCGAGGCCGACGACGAGGGCACGCCCGACGCCGGCCGTCGCGTGGCCGAGAAGCTGGCGCGCGAGGGCAACAACCTGCTCATCGGCTCCATCCCCTCGTCCATCTCGCTGGCCATCGCGCAGAACCTGGACCGCTGGGACGCCGCCTACTTCGTCGTCGCCAGCAAGTCCGACAAGCTCACCGGCGACACCTGCAAGCCGCGCAGCTTCCGCACCAACCACTCGGACGCGATGGACATCGCCATGATCAACGAGTGGGCCAAGGACCTGAAGGAGAACAGCTTCGCCGTGCTGGCCGCCGATTACGTGTGGGGCCGCGACTCGGGCGAATCGTTCAAGAAGGCCGTGGAGGCCAACGGCAAGAAGGTGCCCCTGTCGCTGTACGTGCCGCTGGGCACCAAGGACTTCTCGCCCTACATCGCGCAGCTCAAGAGCAGCGGCGTCGAGGCCATCTGGGTGGCCGAGACCGGCCGCGACGCCATCGCCTTCGTCAAGCAGGCCGAGGAGTTCGGGCTCATCCCCAAGACCAAGCTCATCGGCCATGCGTTGATCCAGAACTTCATGATCAACGCCACCGGCAAGGCGCTGGAAGGCACGCCCGGCAACACGGCCTACACCGCCACCATCGACAACCCGCGCAACAAGGCCTTCGTCACCGCGTGGAAGGCCAAGTTCAACCGCGTGCCCACCGACAACGAAGGCCAGGCCTACAACGGCATGCAGGTGATGTTCGACGGCGTGAAGAAGGCCGGCAGCGTCAAGCCCGCCGATGTGGCCAAGGCGCTGCGCGGCGCGCAGCTCGACACCATCTACGGCAGCGTGACCATGCGCGCCGCCGACAACCAGCTGCTGCTGCCCAACTACGTGGCCCGCGCCAAGACGGTGGACGGCGCCATCGTGCCGGTGATCGAGCACGTCTTCCCGCCGTCGATCGTTCCGGCACCGTCGCCCGCCTGCAAGATGTGAGCGGGCGGCCCATGCCCGCTCCGACCCCTGCCGACGACCACGCGCCCGACCATGCGGCGCCCACTTGGCCTACACATGTGCTGGTCACCGGCGCGGCTGGCGGCATCGGCCGCGGCATCTGCCTGGCGCTGGCCCGCCAGGCCCGGCGCGCCGGCAGCGCGCTGCACATCAGCGCGGCGGCCAGCCAGCCCGGCGACAAGCTGGAGCGGCTGCTCGACGAACTGCGCGCCGAAGGCGTCACGGCCGGCGGCGTCTCCGGCGACCTGACCCAGCCCGAGGCCTGCCGCGCCATCGTGGCCCAGGCGCAGGAAGCGGCCGGCGACCTGGGCGCGCTGGTCTGCAACGCCGGTGCCTCCGGCCCGGGCCGGCTGGCCGACCTCACGGTCGAGCAGTGGGACCACACCTTCCACCTCAACACCCGCAGCGCCTGGCTGCTGGCCCAGGCCGCGCGGCCGCAGCTGGCGCGCACCCGCGGCAGCATCACCGCCATCGCCTCCATGTCGGGGCTGATGCCGCACCCGGGCTATGGCGCCTATTCACCGGCCAAGGCCGCCCTCGTCATGCTGTGCCGCCAGCTGGCGCAGGAATGGGCGGCCGACGGCATCCGCGTCAACGCCGTTTGCCCCGGCATGATCCGCACGCCGCTGACCGAGGCCGTCTACCAGGACGACGCCACCCACCAGGCCCGCCGCGCCCTGGTGCCCCTGGGCCGCATCGGCACGGCCGACGACGTGGGCGAGGTGGTGGCCTTCCTCAGCAGCCCCGGCGCTGCCTATGTGACCGGGCAGGCGCTGACGGTGGACGGGGGTGTGGCGGAGCACATGCTGGGGATGATTCCGGGGAGGCCGGGGAAGGGGGCTTAGTGCGGGGGTTGAGCGGGGACTACGAATGCCGTGGCGTTACGCGACCGCGTTGTTTTTGATGTCAAAGCTGCCGACGACGGTCCCTGCGCTGCCTCCGGATGCGTTCTGCATCAGGTATTCCTGCCTGATCTTCGCAAAGGACAGGTGGATTTCTTCGAAATGACCGCCACCTCCGCCGCATGGGCTCACCTTGGTGATGAGCACGTCGGAAAGCGTGATTTTCATGAAGTCGAGGGGAAGGCCCCCTGCCTTTCGCAGCGTCAAGACAGCCTGGGCGAAGCGCCTGCCGGCAAAGCAGGCCGTCATCAGTCCAGGGGACGCTCGATCAATGTTGTGGATCAGCTCCATGTCATGGGCCGTCGCTTTTGGCGCGCCGCCACCCGAGCCGCTCATCATTCGTCCCTCTTGATGAACCGCCCAGCTCCACGACGTGATGTCTATTTCTCCGAGATGCTTGGAATCCTGCGATTCACCGGTGATGCCGTCTATTTTCAGAAAGATATCCGAGGCCATTGATTTTCCCTTGAGTTCAGCGAATTATTTTGAGCCAGCCGTAAATCCGAAAGGCGAGGTACACGGCAATAGGAAACCAAAGAATGACCAGCGAATTGATTGCCGTGAATTCCATCTCTTCCACGCCGACATAGCTCATCAGTCCGAAGATGTCCAGCCATCCCACGATTCGCAGCCAACCATAAAAGGTGCTGTCTGAGCTATAAATCAGCCATGCGCTGGCGAGGACGCCCGCTGGCCATGCGCAAATAAAAAGCAGAATGGCCGACAACGCGCGTACTGCCCTCGAGGTCAAGACCTTCATTCGGTCACCTCAATGACGCCGTATGCGAAGCCCGTTCCGTCGGGGATCGGCATGCGGACGGTCCCAAGTAGCCTCTTGCGCAGCCTTATGAACGCGGCTTTGTCGGAAAGTGTGATGCACCCCTCGCTGATATTCAGACGGCCATGAGGATGCAGCCTGAAGTTTCCCCTGCGGACGCCATTCACGAAAGTTTCGTCGTCGACCTTGCCATCGTCTCGGTACAGGGCGAACCATGTGGAATGATCGTTGTCGTTGACCCAGTCGACGGCGGATGTATAAAGCCTGGAGAAGAATCCCCCGCTGCCTCTGTCAACGATGTAATACCTTCCTACTGGGAGGGGCCCCACGCCCAGCTTGTCAGAGTAGTCCGCGTTGTTTTTGGGGATTCCATCCCGGCCCGAAAATGCGGCGAACTCGCCCACGCCTTCGCATTGCAGCGAAGATATTTCACGTTTGTCTAATTTGAATTTGCAGTTGATAGGCATGCTAGGGCCTATTTTCTGCATTGCTTTTCATCAGAAAGGGGATGCCACAGACGCTAACGAGTTTGTACGTTAAATATTTCCGGAAAAAACGGGAGTGATGCTTTCGAATTCGGTGCTGTAGGAGCGTGAGGGCGCCGAGCGGCCGCGCCGACTCCTGGCAGCGCGCGCCGAGGGCTGGGCCAGCGCGGCGGCACAGGCGAAGGCGCGTCGCGCTTATCGGGCGTAGGCGAGCCCTTCTTCCCAAGCCTGCGCCAGTTGCTCGCGCAGCGCCGCCGTCACGCGCGTGTCGCCTTTGGCCTCTTCCAGCGTCGCGCGCATGGCCTCTGCGATCCGGACCAACACATCGGCGGGCTGCGCAACACCGCATACCCGGCGGCCAAAATCCATCAACTCCTCGGTCGTCGGATACGCCTTGGTCTGGTGCTTGCCCGCGAACAGCTTCAGCGCGAGGGTGCGGTCCTCCAACTCCGGGCCGCCCGGAGACCGGGCGTACTTGTAGATGGAGGTTGTGACGACATCGAACATCGGTGCCAGCCACATCTCTTCGCGCGAGCGATACAGCAACCCGAAGTTCTTGAGGTGCGCATCGCCGTTGTGGACCATGACGGAAAAAGCCACCTGCTCGAAGAAGCGATGCAGGTTGCTGCTGTGAAGCTGGAATTGGCGCAGCAACTCGGCGACCCGCTGGTAGCTGCCCTGGTACTTGCGGTCCGACAGAACGTCGCGGACGCGCAGCCCCGCCAGCGCCGCAATGTCTTCGAAACCGAGCCGCTCCAGGGTGCCATCGCCGTGGACGACCAGGTCGAAGCGGTCCAGGACCAGCATCTGCCCGTCGTCGGACAAAGCAAACGACGGCACCTCAATGCCGGCGCGCCGCGCGGCGCTCAGGCACAGATATTCATTGGCTGCCAATCCGGGGTAGGCAGGACTCGCCGCCTTGACGATGAGCGAGGGGATGGGCACGGTGGGGCGGTCCGGCACCATGATCTTGGGCTGCATGCCTGCGATGCCCGCTCCCGTGCTCAGGTAGGCCGCCACCAGCTCGCTGAACACCTCTGGCGTGTACTGGGTGCGCAGCAGTTCTTGCTTGCTCAGCGTGCGTGGCAAAGCGGGCTGAGCCTGATCCGGCAGGCTGTACCCGAGCCGCCCAATTCCGTTGCGCCCGACCAGCGCCAGCATGTGCATGGGCGTCATCGGCTGCTTGGGAAACAGCTCGCGGATCCTCATGAACAAGTCGCCTTCGGGAAGGTTCTGATCCATGGGCGGAAACAGGTCGCCGTCCTGCCAGGTGAGGCGCTCGCTGGGCGGCATCAGCAGGGCCACGGTGGGCTGCTCCGGCTCCGGGGACAGGTAGCGAAACTCGTAGATCGACGTCCGCAGCAACTGGCCTGCTTGAACAGCGTCTCCGATGGAGACGTCCAGCAGGCGAATCTTTTCAGGGAGCATCGTCGTCGTCCTGGAACCGCGCTGCGACTTCGCCGGCAGAGGGCAGCCCGGACCGTTCCAGCCGCAGTGCCAGACCGAGTGCGCCCAACACGGCCAGAAGGGAGGACACCGTGGAGTCTTCGCCCGCTTCTAGCCGGTAGATGACTTCGCGAACCTTTCCCGCCTTTTCGGCGAGTTCGGACTTGTTCATGCCGAGGGCTTCGCGGTGTGCGCGCAGCTGGCGTCCAAGTTCGTCTGGTAGCCTGATTTTGTCAGTCATGGCTTGCATTATGAGCGCACAGGCTACTTATGCCAGTTATGGCTGACACCGACAGCTCTTTCTCAGCAGTGGCAGTTTGCACCGCGGCCGTTTGTTGGAGGAGCGGGCGGCCAAAGGCGTCGGCGTGAATGCCCTAGACGCGGACTATGTGGCCGGAGCGCTGACTGCGGAGCGCCGGATGGAGCGCGTGTTGGCGACAAGTCCGGGGAAGCCGAAGGAAGCCAGTGATCGCTGAAGTTCACGCATTCCCTGCTCTGATGCGCCTGCGGTACTTGCGATGAACTCAATGGCGTGTTGCGTCGCTCGAATTATTCCTTGGCAGGGCAAGGGACGACCTTCCAATAAGCGAGTCGCATAAATTTAAGCTGTTCGCCTTTGCTTTCGAGCAACAGGCACTTGCCTTCCCGAAAATAGAAAAAATTGCAATAGGTCTCACCCTCCGAGCAACTACTAATCTCTGCAAAGCCTTGATCAAGCATTCTTTTTTCAGCAGCGGACCAAGGAAAACCATTGCGTCCAACTTCCTGTGTTGCGTAGGGTTGCCAGCCGATTTCAAGAGCGAGCTTCCTGGCTTTCAAGAACGGCATATCTTCGGAGAAACGAACCTGCGAGTGGCTACTTGAAATCAAAAAAAACAGGAGAAGAAATGAACGTAAGATCATTTTCATTTTTCCGCTCCCCCTAATTCTTTGTATTTGGCAAGACAGTCGTTGTATTTTCGATAGGGCTGTTTGGGATAGCGATTTCCCAAGCCCGTGCCTCGCTCCAATGAGGCCCACGGATAAGAAGCTTTTCGCATGACGTCTGAAAAGTCCCCCTCAATCAGCGCATCAATGGCATTCATGCGGCGTAGCTTATCAACGGCGATCAAATGCTGGGTATGTGGGCTGAAATCGTCAAGCCCCATCATTCTTATTCCGTGATCCTCCCACGTCTCCTTTGTGATCTGATATGCACCGGCCGCGGTGGTACGCCCGTCGATTCCTGGGCCGGGATGGGTCGACACCCCTACGCCCCAGCAGCGGCCGAAATTTCATTTTCATCAAAGCAGACACGGATGTTATCCAATGATGCTTTGAGCCGTGGAGGTATTGGGCATTTACAAAGACACAGGTCTCCATCTAGGTTGGCTTGTCGGCCCGCGGAGTCTGTGTTGGTGCGATAGGGCGGTACGCATTTGGTGACGCCCCAAGTTTGGCAGGCATTGCAAAAAACTGGATCGCCCTCGAAGCAAGCCAGTTTTCCAAAATACTCTGTTGGATATTGCTGGGGTCTTGGGCGGACTAAACCACCTCCCGGCTTTACGGTGTCGCCTTCGCGAATTACACCACGACAATACATCTAGTCTCTCTCAATGAATAAAAAAGTGCGTTGGTTAGTCAGGGAGTTGATCTGACTTCAAACTGCCGCTGCCATTTTGTTCAGTTCGGGGCTTTAGATGGCTTGATAGGCTGCCGTAATTAAGCCGTTGTGTGAGAAATTTCCCGAAATCCTGTCCGCTTTGCAGGATTGATAGAAATGGCGGCTAAAGGTTACCGTTGCGTATAAGTCAGGAGCGTCTTCAAGACAGTCATAGCGCGCCTTCGAGCTTTAGTCAGCGGCATGCTCACGTCGCTTGCCGGAAAAAAGAAAGGCGCCCGCGGCGCCCTTCTTGACCCGTATCACGCCCTGTGAAAGGGCGCGAGCACATCAGCCTCAAACCAACAACGCATTCACCCTGCGCACATAAGCCGCCGGATCCTCCGGCAACCCGCCTTCGGCCAGCAGCGCCTGGTCGAACAGGATGTTCGCCAGGTCATCGAAGTGCGCCTCGTCGCGCTCCAGCTTCTTGACCAGCGGGTGCTCGGCGTTCACTTCCAGCACGGGCTTGACCTCGGGGGCCTTCTGGCCGGCCTGCTTGAGCATGCGGGCCAGTTGCGTGCTCATGCCGTGCTCCTGCACGACCAGGCAGGCGGGCGAGTCGACCAGGCGGGTGGTCACGCGCACGTCCTCGGCCTTGTCCTTGAGCGAGGCCTTGAGCTTTTCCAGCACCGGCTTGAAGGCTTCGGCGGCTTCTTCGGCGGCCTTCTTTTCGGTCTCGTCCTGCAGCTTGCCCAGGTCGACCGCACCCTTGGCCACGCTCTGCAGCGGCGTGCCGTCGAACTCGGTCAGGTACGACAGCGCCCACTCGTCCACGCGGTCGGTCATCAGCAGCACCTCGATGCCCTTCTTCTTGAAGACTTCAAGCTGCGGGCTGTTCTTGGCGGCGGCCAGGGTGTCGGCGGTGATGTAGTAGATGGCTTCCTGGCCGTCCTTCATGCGCGCCTTGTAGTCGGCCAGTGAGACGGTGGCGGCGTCGCTGGTGGTCGAGGCAAAGCGCAGCAGCTTGGCGATGCGGTCGCGGTTGGCAAAGTCCTCGCCCAGGCCTTCCTTGAGCACCGAGCCGAACTCGGCATAGAACTTGGCGTACTTGCCGGCGTCCTCGCTGGCCTTGGCGGCGTCAGCGTCGGCCTGCTCGCCTTCCTTCTTGTCGACCACGTCGGTCACGCCGTCGGCGGCCGGCGATTCGGCGGCGGGCGCGGCAGCAGCAACGGCCTTCTTGGCCAGGTCTTCCAGCATCGACAGCACGCGCTTCGTGCTGCCCTCGCGGATCGCCTTCACGTCGCGACTCTCCTGCAGCAGCTCGCGGCTGACGTTCAGCGGCAGGTCGGCCGAATCGATCACGCCCTTCACGAAGCGCAGGTACGAGGGCAGCAGCGCCTCGGCCTCGTCCATGATGAACACGCGCTTCACGTACAGCTTCAGGCCGCCCTTGTGGTCGCGGTTCCACAGGTCCATGGGCGCCTTGGCCGGGATGTACAGCAGTTGCGTGTACTCGGTGCTGCCTTCCACGCGGTTGTGGCTCCAGGCCAGCGGTGCCTCGTAGTCGTGGCTGATGCTCTTGTAGAACTCGACGTACTGCTCTTCCGTCACGTCCTTCTTGGCGCGGGTCCAGAGGGCGCTGGCCTTGTTGACGGGCTCCCACTCGCCGGTGGCGACCATCTCGCCGCCCTTGTCGTCCTCGCCTTCCTTCCACTCCTCCTTCTCCATCAGGATGGGCAGGGAGATGTGGTCCGAGTACTTGCTGATGACCTGCTTGAGCTTCCAGCCGTTGAGGAACTCGTCGGCGTCCTCGCGCAGATGAAGGATGACGCTGGTGCCGCGCTTGTCGCGGGTGATGGTCTCGACCTCGAAGTCGCCGGTGCCGGTGCTGCTCCAGCGCACGCCCTGGTCGGCCGGCAGGCCGGCGCGGCGCGACTCGACCACGATGCGGTCGGCCACGATGAAGCCGGAGTAAAAGCCCACGCCGAACTGGCCGATGAGCTGCGCGTCGGCCTTCTGGTCGCCCGACAGGCGGCTCATGAACTCGCGCGTGCCGCTCTTGGCGATGGTGCCCAGGTGGTCGATGGCCTCCTGCTGCGACAGGCCGATGCCGTTGTCGGTGATGCTCAGGGTGCGGGCCTTCTTGTCGAAGGCGACGCGCACTTCGAGGTTGGGCGCGTCTTCGTACAGGGCCGCGTTGTCCAGGGCCTCGAAGCGCAGCTTGTCGCAGGCGTCGGAGGCGTTGGAGATCAGCTCGCGAAGAAAGATCTCCTTGTTGGAGTAGAGCGAGTGGGTGACCAGGTGCAGGAGCTGGGCCACTTCGGCCTGGAAGGAATGGGTGTTCTTGCTCATGTCGTGCTGCTAAGTGGTTGAAATGCCGCCCAAAAACGGAAACGCCCCCAAAGCTTGGGGGCGGTGGACGGATTATCAACCCCCCTGTCGCGGCCCGAATCGGCCGGACGGGGCAGGCGGTCCGACCGGCGCCAGGGCACCGGCGGAGCGCGCAGCGGCGCTCAGTTGAGCGGCAGCGAGGTCGACTGGCCGATGGCCTCGGTGCCGGCCGGGTGCGCGGCGGCGATGGCGTCGGCCTGGGCGCGGCTGCCGTCGCCCGGCTGCAGCAGGGCGGGCATCACAGTCGACTGGCCGATGGCCTCGGTGCCCACGGGACGGGCGGCGGCCATGGCGCCGGTGTTGACCTCGTCGCGCGACATCGTCGAGCTGAGCGGGGCCATGCCGGTGGACTGGCCGATGGCCTCGCTGCCGCCGCCGTTCCAGGCGGATTGGGCCCAGGCGCCCGCAGCGCCGGTAGCCAGAAGGGTGCCCAGAGCCACGCTGGCGGCCAGGCGGAAGGTTGCAGGTGCGCGCATGTCGATCTCCTCGTTCACAACAACAGGGCAGGTCGCGCGCCGGCTGCGTCATGCTGGCCGGCGGACCCGCCTGGTGGCCACTCTAGGTGGCGTTTCTGAGTTGGGAATGAGAAGGCGACGGCAGGGCGCCCAGGTGCACGCGGGCGCGCAGGCCGCTGCGGTGCTCCGGGCCGCGGCGGTTGATCAGTGCGATGCGCAGGCCGTGGCGGCGCGCCACGCTGGCCGCGATGGCCAGGCCCAGCCCGCTGCCGCCGACGGCAGCGCCCGGCGCGCGGTAGAAGCGGTCGAACACGCGGGGCAGCACGTCCTCGGCGATGCCCGGGCCTTCGTCCACCACGTCGACGACCGGCTCGCCGGTGGGCAGGGCATGCAGCACCAGGTCCACGCAGCCGCCCGGCAGGCTGTGGCGCACGGCGTTGTCGAGCAGGTTGTCGAACAGGCTGCGCAGCTCCACCGGCGAGCCGGGCCGCTGCAGCGACTGCAGCTCGGGCGCGGTGCGAAAGCCCAGGTCCACATGGCGCTGCTCGGCCATCTCGGCGAACTGGGCGACGGCGTCGCGCAGCAGCGGCACCAGGGGCACGGCCTCGGGCTGCAGCGGCTCGGCCGCCTCCTGCCGCGACAGGCGCAGCAGCTGGGCCTGCAGCCGCTGGGCGCGGGAGACGCCGGCCTCCAGCTGCGCAAAGCTCTGCCGGGCCGGGCCGTCGGGAATGTGCGGCCGCAGGTTGTCCAGCTGCAGGCCGATGGCGGTGAAGGGCGTGCGCAGCTCGTGCGCCGCATCGGCCACGAAGCGCTGCTGGGCCTGCAGCGCCGCCCGCAGCCGGCCGAGCAGGGCATTGAAGGCCTGCACCAGCGGCCGGATCTCGGCCGGGACGCGCTCGGGCGGCATGCCGCGCGGGCTGCGCTCGTCCTGCGCGGCGACCTCGCGCGCCACGGCCCGCAGCGTCCGCGAGCCACGCCACACCACCAGCCATTGCAGCAGCAGCGTGGCAGGCAGCAGCGCCAGGATCGGCAGGCCTTCGGCCAGCGCCCGCTTGAGCGAGCGCTGCTGGCGGAAGGCGCGGCTTTGCAGCACCTGCACCCGCAGCCGGTCGACACCATCGGCCGGTGCGGTGTAGACGCGCCATCGCTGCTCGGGCAGCGGGCCGGTTCGCAGCTCCACGAAGCCCGGCTGGGCCTGCAGCGGCACGGCCAGTTCGGCGGAGGCGGCTTCCTGCTGCCGTCCATCGGGCGTCCACAGTTGCACGACGAGGGCGCCGCGTCGCGCAATGGCCTCGGCGTCGACCGTGGGCAGCTCGCGCACATGCCGCCGACCGGCGTAGGACTCGGCCAGCGAGCGCATCTGGTCGTCGCGCAGGCCTTCGATGATGCGGCCGTAGACCGCGTAGGCGCCCCAGGTCGTCAGCAGGCCGGCCACCAGGTGCAGCAGCACCAGCCAGCCCAGCAGCCGCCGGCCGAGCGAGGGCGCGGGCCGGGCGTGCGTCGCGCTTTCAGTCGCGACCATGGCCAGGGTACGGGAGCGCGGCGTCGGCCGGGCCGGTGCCCGGTGCTGCCGCCGCCGCGGCGCTCACGCGCCAGCCCAGGCCGCGCACGTTGCGGATCGCCTCGGGGCCCAGGCGGCGTCGCAGGCCGTAGATGAGCACGTCCAGCGCGTTGCTGCTGACCTCGTCGTCCCAGCCGTAGAGGCGCTGCTCCAGCTGGGCCCGCGAGAGCACGGCGCCGGGGCGCTCCAGCAGGGCGTGCATCAGCGCGAATTCGCGGGCACTCAGCGGCTCGCGCCGGCCGCCCTGCAACTTCAGCTCGCGGGTGGCCAGGTCCAGCTGCAGCTGCGGCGTGCCGATGCACGGCTGCGCGGTGCCGCCGTGACGCCGCACCACGGCGCGCATGCGGGCCAGCAGCTCGCGCAGGGCGAAGGGCTTGGGCAGGTAGTCGTCGGCGCCCAGGTCCAGGCCGGCCACGCGGTCGTCCAGGCCGTCGCGGGCGGTGAGCACCACCACGGGCGTGCGGTCGCCGCGGGCGCGGGCGCGGCGCAGCAGGGCGGTGCCCTCCTGCCCGGGCAGGCCCAGGTCGAGCAGCACGCAGGCATAGGCGCCGTCGGCAAGAGCGCGCTCGCCGCTGAGCCCGTCGGCCGACCAGTCCAGCGACCAGCCCTCGCGCGCCAGGCCCTGGCGCAGGCTGGCCGCGATCATCTCGTCGTCTTCCACCAGCAGGGCGCGCATGGGGTGTCTCCGCCGTTGTCGTCGGGCGCGGATGCTGGGTGGGGCGGCTTAAGGCAGGCTGATCAGCGGGTGCCCTGCCCGGAGCCCTGTTGGTCGGGGGTACAGGAATAAATACTGCAGAATGTGGCTTAAACCGAAAAATCGGACTTAACACCTATTTAGATGGAATTAACGCTGAGCTCCCCCGCCGAGATTGCGAGCACTCTGTGCACGCGATTGCGCACCGAACGGCTCGCTCAGGGCATGACCCAGGCCGAGGTCGCGGCGCGCGCTGGGGTGGCGGTCAACACCGTCTCCAACCTGGAGGCGGGGCGGAGTACCGCCTTCGAGAACGTGGTGCGGGTCGCGGTCGTGCTGGGCCGACGCGACGAGCTGGTGGCGCTCTTCCAGCCGCGGCTGGAGAGCCTGCACGACATTGCGCGTTACGAGGGCAGCGCCAAGCGGCAGCGCGCGCGCAGGAAGGCGGGCGATGCCTGAGCGGATCGACGTCTGGTACGAGGGCTGGGGCGTACGCTGGCACTGGGGCTCGCTGGTGTCGTCCGCGGCCATCACGGGTCGGCCGCTGATCGCCTTCGAGTACAGCGACGAGGCCCTGCGCCGCGGGCTGGAGCTGTCGGCCCACACGCTGCCTCTCAAGGGGCCGCGGCTGCGCCACGGCTTTCCGGCGCATCAGATGGGCCTGCCCGGCCCGGTGTACGACGCTTTGCCCGATGGCTGGGGTCTGCTGCTGATGGACCGGCTGTTCAAGCGCCGCGGCCTCAACCCGGCGCGCATCGGCCCGCTGGAGCGGTTGGCGTACGTCGGCCGCAGCGCCATGGGTGCGCTTTCCTTCGAGCCGCCCGCGGCAGAGGGCGAGGCCCCGCCAGGGAAGGTCATGCTCGCCCAACTCGCGGCCGAGGTGCAGGAGGTGCAGCGTGGCGAAGGCGGCGCCTTCCTGCAGCGGCTGCTGCAGATGGGCGGCTCGCCGCAGGGCGCGCGGCCCAAGGTGCTGCTCTACCGCGAGCCCGTCACCGGCATCTTCAGCACGGCCGACGGGCCAGGGCTGGAGCCCTGGCTCATCAAGTTTCCCGCGCAGCACGAGCCGGCCGAGGTCTGCGCCGTCGAGGCGGCCTATGCCCAGGCCCTGCGCGACTGCGGTATCGACACGCCGGTCACCGAGCACTTCGCACTGCCGGACGGCCAGGCCGCCTTCGGCAGCCGGCGCTTCGACCGCGAGGCCGGCCAGCGTGTGCCCATCCAGAGCCTGGCCGCCTTCACCGGTGCCGACTTCCGCACGCCCGGCGCCCTCGATGCCGCGACCTTCCTGCGCGCCACCCTGCTGTGCACCAACGATGTCCGCGAGCGCACGCGGGCCTACGAGCGCGTGGTCTTCAACGTCGCCTTCCACAACCGGGACGACCATCCGAAGAACTTCGCCTACCGCCTGTCGGCGCGCGGGCAGTGGCAACTGGCGCCGGCCTTCGACGTCACCTTCTGCGAGGGCCCGGGCGGCTACCACCAGATGGACGTGATGGGCGAGGCGCTGGACGTCGACCGTGTGGCGCTGCTGCGGCTGGGCGAGAAGGAGGCGGAGCTTTCACTGGCCACCGCCAGTGAGACGATCGACCGCATCTGTGCAGTCGCCAGTCGCTTCGCGCAGTCGGCGCAGCAACGGTTCACGGGCTTGATCGCGCCGGAGACGCGGGCGTTGATCCAGAGCCGCATCGACGACAACCTGCGGCGGTTGGGGTAGCCACAGCCGCCGCCCGCACGACGGTTGCGGCGTGCGTGGCGCGGCGCACTGCAGGCTGGGTTCTGCTGGCCGCTCAGAACCGCTCGTCCGCCCCCAGGTAGCGCCACTGCCCCTGCGGCAGCTGCCCCAGCACCACGTTGCCGATGCGGATGCGCTTGAGGCCGACCACGCGCAGGCCCACGGCCTCGCACATGCGGCGGATCTGGCGCTTCTTGCCTTCCTTGAGCACGAAGCGCAGCTGCTCGGGGTTCTGCCAATCCACGCGCGCCGGCCTGAGCGGCTGGCCGTCGAGCGACAGGCCGTGGCGAAGGCGCGCGATCTGCTCGCGCGGAAACACCGACTGCACGTCGATCGTGCGCTCCTGACCGCCCATGGGCCAGCTCACGCGCACGAGGTATTCCTTCTCGATGTCCGAGTCCTCGCCGATCAGCTGGCGGGCCACGCGGCCGTCCTGCGTCAGCACCAGCAGACCGACGGAGTCGATGTCCAGTCGGCCGGCGGGCGCCAGGCCGCGCAACTGGTCGGGCGCAAAGCGCTGGCGGCTGCCGTCGCCGCGCCAGTGGTTGCGCGGCTGCACCAGCGTGACGGCGGGCTGGTGGCCGTCCTCGGCCTGGCCGCTGACGTAGCCGACCGGCTTGTGCAGCAGGATGGTGACGCGCTGCTCCTGCTGGCCCTGGGCGCGCTTGTCGACCTCGATGCGGTCGGCCGGCCCCACCTTGACGCCCATGGCCGCGACCTGGCCGTTGACCTTGACCCAGCCGCGCTCGATCCACGCATCGGCCTCGCGCCGCGAGCACAGGCCCAGGTCGGCCATGCGCTTGTTGAGTCGGATCGGGTCGGGCGTGTCGGTCATCGGGAGGGCGGGCGAGGCCAGGGGTGGCGGGCGGGCCGCCATTCTCCCCTCACACGAAGCCCAGCACCCCCAGCACCGCGCCGGCGCCCAGCAGCCACAGCAGGTGCACCCGTGTGCGCCAGACGATCAGCCCGGCCACGGCGGCCAGCAGCCAGACCGGCCAACGCGCATGGTCCGCGACCTCGTTGCTGCGCGCCAGCACCCAGCCGGTGGCCACCAGCAGGCCCACGGCCACGGGAGCCAGGCCTTGCTTGAAGGCGCGCACGCCGCGGTGCGTGCGATTGCGATGCGCCCAACGCGTGGCCAGCAGGGTCAGCACGCTGCTGGGCAGCAGGATGCCGGTCATGGTGGTGGCCACGCCCAGCAGACCGAGCAGCCAGGCATGCAGGCCGGCCCCGATGCCGCCGCCGGCGTTCAGGCCCACGTTCCAGCCCATCAGCGCCACGAACAGGATGTTGGGCCCCGGGGCGGCCTGGGCGATGGCCACCGAGGCGTTGAACTGCATCGGGTCCAGCCAGCCCTTCTGCGCCACCAGGTAGCGCTGCATGTCGGGCAGGGTGGTGATGGCGCCGCTCACCGCCATCAGCGACAGCAGCATGTATTGGCCGAGCAGGTTCAGCCAGTCGTGCCAGTGCAGGGTGATGCTCATGGGCCGGATCCGCTCAGGGTCTGAGCCGCGCGAAGGTCCACACGCAGGCGGCCCCGCCGACGAGCAGCAGCACCCAGCCCAGCGGCACGCGCGCCAGCGCGATCAGCACGAACACCAGCGCCGCGATGCCCACGCCGGCCGCGAAGCCCAGCGGATGCGCACGCAGCGAAGGAATCAGCTTGACGCCCGTGGCGGCGATGACGCCGCCGGCCACGCTGCTCATGCCGCGCAGCGCACCGGCCACGCGTGGGTCGTTGGCATAGTGGGCATGCAGCACGGCCAGCACCAGGATCACCGCCAGCGGCAACACCAGCATGCCGGCCAGCCCCGCCAGTGCGCCGCGCAGGCCGAAGTGGCGGTCACCCAGCATCAGCGCCAGGTTGATCACATTGGGACCGGGCAGCACCTGGGCCACGGCCCAGTCCTCGATGAACTGCTCCTTGGTGAGCCAGCGCTTGCGCTCCACCAGTTCGCGCTGCACCACGGCCAGCACGCCGCCGAAGCCTTGCAGCGCGAGGATGGTGAAGGAGAGGAAGAGGTCGGCGAGGGATTCGGGTCGTGCGGGCGCCTGGTGCGGGGCGGCGTCGGCATCGGCCACGGAGGGCGGCACTGGCATGGCGGCGGATTATGCGGGCGGGCCTGCGGCGCCCGGGGCGCGGGGTCAGCGGCAACTCAGTTCAGTCGCCCAGGCGACCTGCGTGCGGCCAGGCAGTCGCTCAATTGACTGAGGCGCGGCGCGGCCTGCTCCGACACTGCGCGCGGTCCGGTCTCGCCGGGCCGAAATCCAAGGAGACAAGTGCATGTTCAAGACCACGGCAGCGGGCCTCGCGCTCGCCTGCGCCCTCGGCGCCCACGCGCAGCAGCAGACCCTCAAGATCGCCCTCATCGACCCGCTGAGCGGCCCGATGGCCGACGTCGGCAAGATCTTCGAGAACCATCTGCGCTTCGCGGCCGACACCATCAACGCCGCCGGCGGCATCGATGGCGTCAAGCTGGAGGTGCTGGCCTTCGACAACAAGCTGTCCACGCAGGAAAGCCAGGCCGCCTTGCAGGCCGCCGTGGGGGCGGGGGTCAAGGCCGTGTTCATCGGGGGCGGCTCGGCCACCGTCTCGGCCGTCATCACGGCCGCCAACCGCAACAACGAGCGCAACCCCGACAAGTCGGTGCTGGTGTTCAACTTCGGCGGCATCGACCCTGACCTGGTCGGCAAGAACTGCTCCTTCTGGCACTTCATGACCGAGGCGCAGGTGACGATGCGGATGAAGGCCTACGCCGACTTCGTCAAGAAGACGCCGGAGATCAAGAAGGTCTACTTCCTCAACCCCGACTACAGCTTCGGCCGGCAGTGGACGGCCTTCGGCAAGACCCTGCTGGCCGAGGCGCGGCCCGACATCCAGATCGTGGGCGAGGACTTCTTCCCCACGGGCACGGTGAAGGACTTCGCGCCCTACATCGCCAAGATGCGCGCCGCGGGCGCCGACACCGTGGTGTCGGGCAACTGGGGCAACGACATGGCACTGATGATCCGCGCGGCCGGCGACTCGGGCTACAAGCTGCGCATCCTGACGCACAGCAGCGCCAACAAGTCGACCATGATCGCGCTGGACGGCGCACCGACGGTGCGGCTCAACATGATCGGCGAGTGGTTCCCGGGTGCCGACAACCCCACGGCCGCCAAGCTCGAAAACGCGTTCGAGGCCAAGTACAAAGAGGCCTTCTATCTGGTGCGCCTGTCCACCGCCACCGAACTGCTGGCCCAGGGCGTGCGCAAGGCCCGCTCCACCGATCCGAAGCAGATCGCGTCGGCGCTCGAAGGCATCTCGTACAAGTCCATCCTCGGCGACGTCAGCGTGCGCAAGGAAGACCATCAGTTCATGGCGCCGCAGTACGTCTATGCCAATCACCCCGTCGATGGCAAGACGGTGAAGAAGGGCTTCGACGGGACGAAGCAGGGCTTCGTCGCGGAATCGCTCACGCCGGTGAGCGCGCTGGCCGTGCCCAACCAGTGCGACATGAAGCGACCGGCGGGGCTCTGACGCCATGACGTCCAGACCCTGGCTGGGAAGCTATCCCGAAGGCGCGAGCTGGAGCGCGCCCCTGCGTCTGACGGCGCTCACGGCGCTGCTGGGCGACGCGGAGCGCCGCTGGCCGCAGCGTGTCGCCGTGCGCCAAGGCGACACGGGGCTCGACTACGCCGCACTGGCGCAGCATGTGCGGCGCGTGGCCGGAGGGCTGCGCGAACTCGGCGTGCGGCCCGGCGTGCATGTCGGGCTGTACCTGCCCAACGTGCCGCAGTACATCGTGGCCTTCTTCGCAGTGCTGCAGGCCGGCGGCACGGTGGTGAACTATTCGCCGCTCGATGCCGGCCAGACGCTGCGGCACAAGGTGGAGGACAGCCGCACCCGGCTGATGATCACCTTCGACGCGCCGGAGCTGTTGCAGAAGATGGCACCCATCGTTCAAGACGGGCTGCTGCAGACGCTGGTGGTGGCGCGCGCGGACGACTTCGCGCACGCCGCAGCGCCAACGCCATTGCAACCCGGCCCGCGCGTCGCCTTCGCGGCCTTGCTGGCCGCCGAGGCCCTGGCCGCGCCCCATGTGCCGGCGGACCTTGCCCAGGCCATCGCCGTGCTGCAGTACACCGGCGGCACCACGGGGCAGCCCAAGGGCGCCATGCTGAGCCACGCCAACCTGAGCGCCGCGGTGTCGCAGGTGTGGCACACGCTCGTGGGCTCCGGCACGCTGGCGGAGGGCGAGGAGCGCTTTCTGGCCGTGCTGCCGCTGTTCCACATCTACGCGCTGGTGGTCAACCTGCTGTTCGGGCTGTCCATCGGTGCCGAGCTGTCGCTGCACCAGCGCTTCGACCTGGAGGCGACGCTGCGCGAGTTCGTCGAGCGCAAGACCACGGTCTTCCTCGGCGTGCCGACCATGTACGTGGCCTTCGTGGGCCATCCCGACATCGGCCGGCTCGACCTGTCCTCGCTCAAGTTCTGCAACTCGGGTGGAGCGCCGATCGCGGCCGAGGTCTACCAGGCCTTCGTGCGCATGGCCCAGTGCCGGCTGCAGGAGGGCTGGGGCATGACCGAGACCTGCACCATGGCCACCGCCTCGCCCGGCTTCAGCCACTACCGGCCCGGCTCGTGCGGCATTCCCGTGCCCGGGGTGGACGTCAAGGTGATCGACCTGCAGGATCAGCACGACCTGCCCGAGGGCGAGCACGGCGAGTTGTGCATCCGCGGCCCCAACGTGATGGCCGGCTACTGGAATCGGCCGGACGCCACCGCCGAGGCCTTCACGCCCGACGGCTATCTGCGCACGGGCGACATCGGCTACATGACGCCCGACGGCTTCGTCTACATCGTGGACCGCACCAAGGACATGCTGATCTGCGGTGGCTTCAACGTCTACCCGCGCAACATCGAGGAGGCGATCTACCGGCATCCATCGGTGGAGGAGGTGATCGTGATCGGGATTCCCGATGCCTACCGCGGCCAGTCGCCCAAGGCCTTCATCAAGTTCAAGCCGGGCGCGCCGCGGCCCACGCTCGAAGCCATGAAGGCCTTCCTGGCCGACTACCTCGGCAAGCACGAAATGCTGCAGGCCATGGAAGCCCGTGACGAGCTGCCCAAGACGGCCGTGGGCAAGCTGTCCAAGAAGGACCTGCAGGCCGAAGTGGCTGCACGCGCCTGAGCGCCCCGCGATCCGGAAGCATCAAGCCTTGGCCCAGGACGGGCCGGGCGTGGCGTCTCAGTGTCCGCGCCGGGCCAGCCGCAGGTGGAGCAGACCCATGCCCACCGCCAGCGCCGCGCCCCACCAGTAGTCCACCGGCAGGCCCAGCAGCCAGTGCGGATGCCAGTGCGCATGCACCGGGTCGAGCCGGGCCCAGCCATACGCCGGGTTGGCCACGAACCACAGGCAGTCCTCGCTGACCCAGAAGGTGGCCAGGCCGCCCAGGGCCAGCACGAAGTCGCTCCAGCGCCAGCGGCCGTTGAAGGCCAGCGGCATGAAGAAGACCAGCAGCATGAAGCTGAACACCCAGGCGTGGTAGCCCGTCATGGCGCGGCCGCCCCAGAAGATGTCGAGCAGCCAGTGGTGCTCGATGCGCCAGGTGGGCAGCGAGGTGGCCCAGCCCGCACCGCCTTCGATCTGGATCTCGGCATTGGCGAAGAAGAAGCCCATCAGCAGCGCCCAGGCGTAATAGCCGAGCACGCGGCGCAGGCTGCTGGCCTGGCCTCGGGCAGAAGGCTTGGCGACGGTCCAGGTCAGCGGCGCCGTGGAAGCACGGCTCTCGGTGCGCGCGGTGCGCGGCGGTCGGATGGCGCTCATCGGCCGGTTCCTTCGATCACTTGCATCAGCACGGCGCGAGCGGCGCCCGGCTTGCCCAGCGCGCGGCTGCGCTCGGCCATGGCGCGCAGGCGGGGCGGGTCGGCCATCAGCCGGGCGATCTTGTAGTCCAGGCCGATGGCGTCGTCGGTGAGCCAGGCGGCGCCTTCCTCCAGCAGGTGGATGGCGTTGTGCTCTTCCTGCCCCGGGATGGGCGAGGTCAGCAGCATGGGCCGGCCCAGCGCCATGCATTCGGAGATGGTGAGCCCGCCGGGCTTGGTCACCACCAGGTCGGCGGCGGTCATCAGCCGGTCCATCTCGGTGGTGAAGCCGATGGGCAGCAGGCGGCCGCCATGCTGCGCGGCCAGCGCCTGCAGCTGCGCATGGGCCTCGGCATTGCGGCCGGCCACGGCGACGAGCTGGAAGTCCTGGTCCGGCAATGCGAGTACCCGCCGCGCCATGCTGGGCAGGTCGCCCACGCCGGCACCGCCCGAGACCATCAGCACCACGCCGCGCGCGGTGTCCAGCCCCAGGCTGCGCACGGCCGCCTCGCGCTCGGCCGTGGCCACGTCGAAGGCCGGCATCACCGGGATGCCCGTGACATGGATGCGGGCCGCCGGCAGGCCGCGGGCGCGCATGCGGAAGGCCACCTCTTCATTGGCCGCGAAATAGCCGGCCATGCCCGGCACGATCCACATGTTGTGCAGGTCGTAGTCGGTCACCTGCAGCCACAGCGAGGCCGCGAGGCGCGCGCGCTGGCGCTCGCGGGCCAGCAGCTCCGCCGGCAGGAAGTGGGTGCAGACGATGGCGTCGGGGCGCTCGCGGGCGATCTGGCGCAGCAGCTCGCGTGCGCTCAGCCGCTCGATGCCGCGGCGCAGGCGCTGCGAGGCGGCGCTGTGCGGCGTAGCGTCGGCCTTGCCGTGCAGGTACGACCACACGTCGGGCGCGCGGTTGACGAGCTTGATGTACCAGTCGGTGTAGACCTTGCGGAAGCCCGCGGCCACATGCGCCATCGCGTCGATGTGCACGCATTGCCAGCCGGGCCAGTGCAGTTGCGCCGTGGCCGCGAGGGCCTGCGCGGCGCGGACATGGCCGTTGCCTGCGCTGACGCTGAGGATGAGGAGCTTGCCGGGGTGTGGAGGGATCATGGTTCGGTGGTCTGGCGGCGCGCGGTGCGCCGTCCCTGCGCGGCCCGGCCTCCCTGCCGCAGGGCAGGAAGATCGAGCACGCGCAGGCCACCGTACTCCACTTGTATGACACCTTGTGAGGAGAGCGCCGCCAGCGACTCGTTGACCCGCTGGCGAGACAGGCCCACCAGGTAGGCCAGCTCCTGCTGCGTGATGCGCAGCATCTCGCCCACGCGTGGGAACAGCACCGGGTTGAACAGGGCCGCCAGGTTGCGGGCCACGCGGGCGTCGGTGTTGTTGAGCCGGTCGATCTCCACCGCCGCGATGAACTGGCCCAGCCGCTCGTTGAGCTGGTTCATCACGAAGCGGTTGAAGCCGATGGAGTGGTCCAGCAGCCAGTGGAAGCTGTCCAGCGGCAGCCCGGCCACCACGCTGCGCCGCAGCGCGCTCACGTTGTAGCGGTAGGGCTCGCGCTTGATGGCCGTGCCCTCGCCGAACCAGCCGCCCGGCGACAGGCCGCTGTAGGTGACCTGGCTGCCATCGGCGCGGTCGTTGCTCATCTTGAGCAGGCCTTCGATCACGCCGAACCAGTAGGTGGGCGCGCGGCCGACGCGGCACACCTGCTCGCCCACCTCGGCCTCGCCCACCACCACCGCGGCCTCGGCGCGGCGCCGTTCGGCGGGCGCCAGCGCGTCCAGCCAGGGGATGGCCTGCAGTTCGGCCTCGGTGGCGGGGCGGACCCGGTCGCGGATCCCACGCACAGTGGCCTTGGCGCTACGCTGGCTTCGTTCGCCCATGGGGAAAGTCCCGAGAGTGGAGTCCCTAGGATTGTCGTCACAACGACACCACGACGTCAAAGTGGCGCCTAAATTGCGCGGCGTGGAACCTCAAGCCAACACCTTCCCTCGCCTCTTGATGGCGCATGCGCGCCAGCGTCCGGATGCGCCCGCCGTGCGCGAGAAGGACCTGGGCATCTGGCAGACCTGGAACTGGTCGCAGGCCGCGACCGAAGTGCGCGAGCTGGCCTGCGGCCTGGCCAGCCTGGGCTTCGCGGCCGGGGCCAATCTGGCCATCGTGGGCGCGAACCGGCCGCACCTGTACTTCGCGGTGGTGGCGGCCCAGAGCGTGGGCGGCGTGCCGGTGCCGCTCTACCAGGACGCCGCGGCGGCCGAGATGGTGTTCATGCTGGACGATGCCGGCATCGAGTTCGTCTTTGCCGAAGACCAGGAGCAGGTCGACAAGCTGCTCGAATGCCGCGAGTTGCAGCAGACGGCCAACCCGGGCAGTGCCGGCCTGCGCGCCATCGTCTACGACGACCCGCGCGGCCTGCGCCACTACGACCAGCCTGGCCTGATGAGCTACGAGCAGCTGCGCGCGCTGGGCCGCGCCTTCGATGCCGCCACGCCCGGCTTCTTCGACCGGGCCGTGGCCGCCGGCCAGCCCGACGACGTGGCCGTGATCCTCTACACCTCGGGCACCACCGGCCGGCCCAAGGGCGTGTGCCAGACGCACGCCAGCTTCATGTCCGCGGGCCGCGGCGGCGTCGAGACCGACCGCCTGGGCCCCGGCGACGACATCATGAGCTACCTGCCCATGGCCTGGGTGGGCGACCACCTGTTCTCGGTGGCGCAGTGGCTGGTGGGCGGCTTCACGCTCAACTGCCCCGAGTCCGCCGCCACAGTGATGAACGACATGCGCGAGATCGGGCCCAGCTACTACTTCGGCCCGCCGCGCACCTTCGAGGGCCTGCTCACCGCCGTGTCGATCCGCATGGAAGATGCCGCCGCGCCCAAGCGCTGGATGTACGCGAAGTTCATGGCCCTGGCCCGCCGCGTGGGCGCCGACATCCTGGCCGGGCGGCCGGTGGGCTTTGCCGACCGGCTGATGTACGGCCTGGGCAACCTGATGGTCTACGGCCCGCTGCGCAACGTGCTGGGCATGAGCCGCATCCGCGTGGCCTACACCGCCGGCGCGGCCATCGGGCCGGATCTGTTCCGCTTCTACCGCTCCATCGGCGTCAACCTCAAGCAGTTCTATGGCCAGACCGAGACCTGCGCCTATGTGTGCCTGCAGCGCGACGGCGACGTCAAGCTCACCAGCGTGGGCACGGCCGCGCCGGGCATGGAGCTGAAGATCGCCGACAGCGGCGAGGTGCTGGTGCGCGGCGTGTCGGTGCTCAAGGAGTACTACAAGCGCCCCGACGCCACCGCCGAGGTGCTCGATGCCGACGGCTACTTCCACACCGGCGACGCCGGCGTGATCGACCACGAGGGCCACCTGCGCATCATCGACCGCGCCAAGGACGTCGGCCGCCTCGCGGGCGGCGCGATGTTTGCGCCCAACTACATCGAGAACAAGCTCAAGTTCTTCCCGCAGATCAAGGAGGCCGTCTGCTTCGGCCATGCGCGCGACGAGGTCTGCGCCTTCATCAACATCGACTACGAGGCCGTGGGCAACTGGGCCGAGCGCCGCGCGCTGCCCTACGGCGGCTACGTGGACCTGGCCGGCAAGGCCGAGGTGCTGCAGTTGGTGCGCGAGTGCATCGAGCAGGTCAATGCCGACTTGGCCGCGGAAGAGGGCATGGAGGCCACGCAGATTGCGCGCTTCCTGGTGCTGCACAAGGAGCTGGACCCGGACGACGACGAGCTCACCCGCACCCGCAAGGTCCGCCGCGGCTTCATCGCCGACAAGTACGCCGTGCTGGTCGAGGCGCTCTACGCCGGCAAGACCGAGCAGTTCATCGAGACGCAGGTCAAGTTCGAGGACGGCCGCACCGGCAGCGTGAGCGCCACGCTCAAGATCGTGGAAGCGCGCTGCTTCCCCTCCATGAAGGCTGCTGCATGAACGCGACGACCGCCCAGGAGCTGGCCATGGCCGCCAGCGCGCCCGCCCAGGGACGCGGCATCGGAGACGTGATCCTCGACGTGCAGAACATCACCTTGCGCTTCGGCGGCGTCAAGGCGCTCACCGACATCAGCTTCGACGTGCGCGCGCACGAGGTGCGCTCGATCATCGGGCCCAACGGTGCCGGCAAGAGCTCGATGCTCAACTGCATCAACGGCGTCTACCAGCCGCAGGAAGGGCAGATCACCTTCCGCGGCCAGACCTTCCGCCACATGAACTCGCGCCAGGTGGCCGAGATGGGCGTGGCCCGGACCTTCCAGAACCTGGCCCTGTTCAAGGGCATGAGCGTGCTGGACAACATCATGACGGGCCGCAACCTCAAGATGAAGTGCGGCCTGCTCGCCCAGGCCTTCCGCCTCGGCCCGGCCGAGCGCGAGGAGATCCGCCACCGCGAGTTCGTCGAACGCATCATCGACTTCCTGGAGATCCAGGCGTGGCGCAAGACGCCGGTGGGCCGCCTGCCCTACGGCCTGCAGAAGCGCGTGGATCTGGGCCGCGCCCTGGCCATGGAGCCGCAGGTGCTGCTGCTGGACGAGCCCATGGCCGGCATGAACGTGGAGGAGAAGCAGGACATGAGCCGCTTCATCCTGGACGTGAACGACGAGTTCGGCACCACCATCGTGCTGATCGAGCACGACATGGGCGTGGTGATGGACATCAGCGACCGCGTCGTGGTGCTGGACTACGGCAAGAAGATCGGCGACGGCACGCCCGACGAGGTGCGCAACAACCCGGAAGTGATCCGGGCCTACCTGGGTGCGGAGCACTGACATGGGATTCTTTCTCGAGACCCTTTTCGGCGGCCTCATGGTGGGCATGCTGTATTCGCTGATCGCGCTGGGCTTCGTGCTCATCTACAAGGCCAGCGGCGTCTTCAACTTCGCGCAGGGCGCCATGGTGCTGTTCGCGGCGCTGGCCATGGCGCGCTTTGCGGAATGGTTCCCGAGGCTGTTGGGCTTCGAAAGCCTGCTGCTGGCGAACCTGCTGGCCTTCATCGCGGCCATGGGCGTGATGGTGATCGTGGCCTGGCTGATCGAGCGGCTGGCGCTGTCGAAGCTGGTCAACCAGGAGCACATCACGCTGCTCATGGCCACGCTGGGCATCACCTACTTCCTCGACGGCCTGGGCCAGACGCTGTTCGGCAACGACATCTACAAGATCGACGTCGGCATGCCCAAGGACCCGATGATGCTGTTCGAAGGCACCTTCGAAGGTGGCCTGCTCGTCAGCAAGGAAGACCTCATCGCCGCGGGCGTGGCGGCGGCCCTGGTGCTGGCGCTGAGCCTGTTCTTCCAGAAGACCTCCACCGGCCGCGCCCTGCGCGCCGTGGCCGACGACCACCAGGCCGCGCAGTCCATCGGCATCCCGCTCAACCGCATCTGGGTGATCGTGTGGTCGGTGGCCGGTTTCGCGGCGCTGGTGGCCGGGATCATCTGGGGCTCCAAGCTGGGCGTGCAGTTCTCGCTGTCGCTGGTGGCGCTCAAGGCGCTGCCGGTGGTGATCCTGGGCGGCCTCACCTCGGTGCCCGGCGCCATCATCGGCGGCCTGCTGATCGGCGTGGGCGAGAAGCTGTCGGAGATCTACCTCGGGCCCATGCTGGGCGGCGGCATCGAGATCTGGTTCGCGTATGTGCTCGCGCTTGTCTTCCTGCTCGTGCGGCCCCAGGGCCTGTTCGGCGAAAAGATCATTGATCGCGTCTGAAGGACCCTCATGCTGTACAGAGAGAACGGACAGTTCAAGTCGAGCTATAGGGCGGACCAGCAGATCTTTCCGATCCTGCAGGACCGCGTCGCCATCCTCGCGCTGCTGGTGGTGGCCTTTGCCGCGGTGCCGGCGCTGGCGTCGGAATACTGGCTGCGCGCCATCCTCACGCCCTTCCTCATCCTCTCGCTGGCCGCGCTGGGGCTGAACATCCTGGTGGGCTACTGCGGGCAGATCTCGCTGGGCACCGGCGCCTTCATGGCGGTGGGCGCCTATGCGGCCTACAACTTCCATGTGCGCATCGAAGGCATGCCGCTGATCGCCTCGCTGCTGCTGGGCGGGCTGTGCGCCACCGGCGTGGGCGTGCTCTTCGGCATACCCAGCCTGCGCATCAAGGGCCTGTACCTGGCAGTGGCCACGCTTGCCGCGCAGTTCTTCACCGACTGGGCCTTCCTGCGCATCCAGTGGTTCACCAACAACTCGGCATCGGGTTCGGTGAGCGTGGCGGGCCTGAACGTGTTCGGCCTGCCGGTGGAGACGCCGGCGCAGAAGTACCTGCTGTGCCTGGCCTTCGTCAGCGTGTTCGCGCTGCTGGCCAAGAACCTCACGCGCAGCAGCATCGGCCGCGAGTGGATGGCGATGCGCGACATGGACGTGGCCGCCGCGGTGATCGGCATCCGGCCGGTGTACGCCAAGCTCACGGCGTTCGCGGTCAGCAGCTTCATCGTGGGCGTGGCCGGGGCGCTGTGGGGCTTCGTGCACCTGGGTGCGTGGGAGCCCGCAGCCTTCAGCATCGACCGCTCCTTCCAGCTGCTGTTCATGGTGATCATCGGCGGGCTCGGCTCGATCATGGGCAGCTTCTTCGGCGCGGCCTTCATCGTGCTGCTGCCCATCTTCCTGAACCAGCTGCCCGGTTGGTTCGGCGTGTCGATGTCGACGGCGCTGGCCTCGCACCTCGAATTCATGATCTTCGGCGCGCTGATCGTGTTCTTCCTGATCGTGGAGCCGCACGGGCTCGCACGCCTCTGGTCCACGTTCAAAGAGAAATTGCGCCTGTGGCCCTTCCCGCATTGAACATGCTCACCCCCAGTCTTCGCGCGCTGCGCGCGCTCCGCCAACCCCCTTCAGGGGGCACCTCCAGCGGCCCGGCAAAGCCGGTTCCGCGGAGGTCGCTGACATGGCCTGCTCCGCGGCCACCTGTGCTCCGCACGCAATCCTTGTAGCCCCGCGAGATGTCCTGATCCGAGTTCACCACCAGAAGGAGACAACCATGAAGCTGAAATCCCTCGTCCTGGCCGCCGCGGCCGTTGCCACCCTTGCGGGTACGGCCGGCCAGGCCCTGGCACAGGCCAAGGAGCAGTTCTTCCCGCTGCTGGTCTATCGCACGGGGCCCTATGCGCCCAACGGCACGCCCTGGGCCAATGGCAAGCAGGACTACATCAAGCTGGTCAACGCCCAGGGTGGCATCAACGGCGTGAAGATTGCGTACGAAGAGTGCGAGACGGGCTACGCCACCGACAAGGGCGTGGAATGCTACGAGCGCCTCAAGGGCCGCCCCGGCGTGGCCGTGTTCGATCCGCAGGCCACCGGCATCACCTTCGCGCTGACCGACAAGGTGCCGCAGGACAAGATCCCGCTCATCACGCTGGGCTATGGCCTGGGCGCGTCGCAGGACGGCAATGTCTTCAAGTGGAACTTCCCGCTCATGGGCAGCTACTGGACGGCGGCCGACATCCTGATCCAGCACCTGGGCAAGAAGGAAGGTGGGCTCGACAAGCTCAAGGGCAAGAAGATCGCGCTGGTCTACCACGACTCCCCCTTCGGCAAGGAGCCGATCCCGCTGCTGCAGGAGCGCGCCAAGCTGCATGGCTTCGACCTGTCGCTGATCCCGGTGACGGCGCCAGGCGTGGAGCAGAAGTCGGCCTGGCTGCAGGTGCGCCAGCAGCGGCCCGACTTCGTGCTGCTGTGGGGCTGGGGCGTGATGAACTCCACCGCCCTCAAGGAGGCCGTGGCCACGGGCTACCCGCGCGAGAAGATGTACGGCGTATGGTGGGCCGGCGCCGAGCCCGATGTGCGCGACGTGGGCGCCAACGCCAAGGGCTACAACGCGCTGGCGCTCAATACCTCGGGCACCGAGCCGAAGGTGATCCAGGACATCCTCAAGACCGTGCACGACAAGGGCCAGGGCACCGGTCCGCGCGACGAGGTGGGCTCGGTGCTCTACACCCGCGGCGTGATCATCCAGATGCTCACCGTCGAGGCCGTTAAGCGCGCGCAGGAGCGCTTCGGCAAGGGCAAGGTCATGACCGGCGAGCAGGTGCGCTGGGGCATGGAGAACCTGGCACTCGACCAGAAGAAGCTGGACGCGCTGGGCTTCTCGGGCGTGATGCGACCCATCAGCACCAGCTGCCAGGACCACATGGGCTCCAGCTGGGCCCGCGTGCACACCTGGGACGGCGCCAAGTGGGGCGGCATGTCCGACTGGTACCAGGCGGACGAGGCCATCCTCAAGCCGCTGGTCAAGACGACGGCGGACAAGTACGCGACCGAGAAGAAGCTCACGCGCCGGGACACCGCTGATTGTGGCGCCTGAACGGCGCCACAAACTGCGGTGCTCGGCGCACGCGCCGGCACTGAGGCACCCTCCCCAGCCCCTCCCGCCGGGCGGGAGGGGTGCCTGCCAACACGCGAGACGGTGCGGTCGCAGTGATCGCCGCCACGTCCCGATGCCCGAAGGAAGTTCATGAGCCAAGGCAATCCTCTCCTCGACGTCAACGGCATCGAGGTCATCTACAACCACGTGATCCTGGTGCTCAAGGGCGTCTCGCTGCAGGTGCCCGAGGGCGGGATCGTGGCGCTGCTGGGCGGCAACGGCGCGGGCAAGACGACCACGCTGCGCGCCGTGTCCAACCTGCTGGCCGGCGAGCGCGGGGCGGTGACCAAGGGCAGCATCACGCTGCGCGGCGAGCGCATCGAAGCGCTGTCGCCGGCGGCGCTGGTCAAGCGCGGGCTGGTGCAGGTGATGGAAGGGCGCCACTGCTTCGCACACCTGAGCATCGAGGACAACCTGATGACCGGCGCCTACACCCGCACCGACGGCAAGGCCGCGGTGGCCGAGACGCTGGAGAAGGTCTATGCCTACTTCCCGCGGCTCAAGACGAGGCGTACCAGCCAGGCGGCCTACACCTCGGGCGGCGAGCAGCAGATGTGTGCCATCGGTCGCGCGCTGATGGCCAACCCCAGCATGGTGCTGCTGGATGAACCCTCGATGGGTCTCGCGCCCCAGATCGTGGAAGAGGTCTTCGCCATCGTGAAGGACCTCAACGAGAAGGAGCGCGTCACCTTCCTGCTGGCCGAGCAGAACACGCGCATGGCGCTGCGCTTTGCCAACTACGGCTACATCATGGAAAGCGGCCGCATCGTGATGGACGGCCCCGCCGACAGCCTGCGCGAGAACGAGGACGTGAAGGAGTTCTACCTCGGCATGGGCGGCGCCGACCGCAAGAGCTTCCGCGACGTCAAGAGCTACAAGCGCCGCAAGCGCTGGCTGGCCTGAGGAACCCCACGCCCATCGAACCCGCGCTGTTTGCCATGACCGATTTCTACGACGACCTCGAGACCCGCTCGCCGCAGGCGCGCGAAGCCGCCCTGATGGCCGCGCTGCCCGCGCAGATCCGCCACGCGCAGCAAAAAGCGCCCGCCTTCGGTCGCATCCTGCAGGGCGTGGATGCCTCGGCGGTCGACACGCGCGCTGCGCTGGCCAGGCTGCCGGTGACACGCAAGAGCGAGTTGCTGGCGCTGCAACAGGCGCGGCGTGCTGATGACGCCTTCGGCGGCTTCTCCGCCGTTGCGCGCGGCACGGCCATGCCGCGCGTCTTTGCCAGCCCCGGGCCCATCTACGAGCCGCAGGGCGCCCACGGCGACCATTGGCGCGTGGGGCGGGCGCTCTTCGCGGCCGGCTTCCGCGCGGGCGAGCTGGTGCACAACAGCTTCAGCTACCACATGACTCCCGCGGGCGCCATGATGGAAAGCGGCGCCCATGCGCTGGGCTGCAGTGTCTTCCCCGGCGGCACCGGCCAGACCGAGCAGCAGCTGGAGGCGATGGCCGACCTGCGACCCGATGGCTATGCGGGCACGCCCAGCTTCCTCAAGATCCTGCTGGAGAAGGCGGCCGAGAAGGGCCTGCGGCTGCCCTCGCTCACCAGGGCACTCGTTTCGGGCGAGGCCTTTCCACCGAGTCTGCGCGCGCATCTCGCGGGCCTGGGGGTGCAGGGCTTTCAGTGCTACGCCACGGCCGACCTGGGCCTGATCGCGTACGAGACGCAGGCGCGTGAAGGGCTGGTGGTGGACGAGGGCGTACTGGTCGAGATCGTCCGGCCGGGTACCGGCGACCCGGTGCCCGATGGCGAGGTGGGCGAGGTGGTGGTGACCACCTTCAATGCCGACTACCCGCTGGTGCGCTTCGGCACGGGCGATCTGTCGGCGGTCATGGCCGGAACCTGCCCGACGGGTCGAACCAATCGACGCATCAAAGGCTGGATGGGCCGGGCCGACCAGACCACCAAGATCCGCGGCATGTTCGTGCACCCGGGGCAGGTGGCCGACATCGCGCGGCGCTTTCCCGAGATCGGACGCGCGCGGCTGGTGGTCGAAGGCGCCACGGGCGATGACCGCATGACGCTCAAGGTCGAATGCAGCCAGGCCTCCGAAGGGCTGCAGGAGCGGCTGGCGGCTGCCATCCGCGAGGTGACCAAGCTGCGAGGCGACGTGCTCGTTCAGCCGCCCGGCAGCCTGCCCAACGACGGCAAGGTCATCGAGGACGCGCGCAGCTACGAATAGGCGGGCGGAGACGCCCCGCCCGTCCATCAGGCGGCGTTCGCCTGAGGATGGGTGCCCGCAGCCCCGGCGCGGCTTGCGCCATCATCTGAGCCACGGCCGGGCTCAGGCGTGCGCCACGGCCCCTTCGAACAACTTGACCATCTCGCGATTGAAGGCAGGAATGTCGTCGGGCTTGCGGCTGGTCACCAGTTGGCCATCGACGACCACTTCCTGGTCCACCCAGCGCGCACCCGCGTTGGAGAGGTCGTTCTTCAGCGATGGCCACGAGGTCATCTGCTTGCCCTTGACCGCGCCGGCATCGATGAGCGTCCAGGGCCCGTGGCAGATGGCGGCGATGGGCTTGCCAGCGTCGGCAAAGGCCTTGATCAACGCGATGGCCTTGGGCTCCAACCGCAGTGCGTCGGGATTCACCACGCCGCCGGGCAGCAGCAGCGCGTCGAAGTCATCGGCCTTGGCGCCGTCGAGCGCCACATCCACCGGAAACTTGTCGGCCTTGTCGTGGTGATTCCATCCCTGCACCTGGCCCTTCATGGGCGAGACGATCTGCGTCTTCGCGCCCGCCTGGTCCAGCGCCTTGCGAGGCTCGGTCATCTCGACCTGTTCGAAACCGTCTGCGACGAGGATGGCGACCTTGAGGTCCTTGAGGGAATCGGCCATGGGGTGTTCCTTTCGTGTGTGGGTGGGAGTACGAAGGGTTCACCCTAGGTGCGTGCGGGCCGGGCCGCATCGGCCAGTGGCCGTATCCCTTGTCGGACAGATCGACGGGCGTCAGGTGCCGCACAACGGCCGCTGTCCGAATCTCTCCCTCTCCCGCGAGGGGAGAGGGGCTCAGAGCGGTCCGCGCGCCGCCCGTCAATATCGCATCTGGATCAGCCGCTCCCGCATCGCCTGCAGAGCGGCGCGCATGCGGTCCACTTCGGCCGGCGCGCAGGCCGACAGGATATCGTCGGTGAGGGCGCTCACCGCCTTCTCGGCGCGCGCGTAGAGGCGCCGGCCCTTGGCCGAGATGTTGACCATCACCGCCCGGCCGTCGTGCTCGGCACCGCCCCGGGACACCAGGCCGCGTTCTTCGAGGCCATGCAGCATGCGCGTGAGCCGGGTTCGCTCGTAGGCCGTCCACTGCGCCAGTTCCTGCATGGCGATGGGGCCACGGCTGTGCAGGGTGCCCAGTGTTCGCCATTCGGTGGTCAGCAGGCCGTAGGGGCGCAGCACGTCCTGCAGGGCGCGGTCGCGCCGGTACACCACCTGGGTGCAGAGAAAGAAGATGTGGTCTTCGAGTTCCATGGGGCCATGCCTCCGGTCGCGGCCTCGCCAATGTAGCCGCGGTGCCCGTGTCTGCAAGCGCACTGCGTGCATATGCACGCAGTGGCACGCTCTTTGCTCGAATTGACCTGACGACGTGTCCAGCCCAGGGTCCGTGCGCCAGATCCGTGCATCCGCACGCAGATGGCGAACGGCAAATTGAACCGCCCCGCAGCGACGGCGCCACAACCTCAACCGACTGTTTGTGGAGAAGCCACGCATGCATGACACCGCCGCCTTCCTGGCCGCGCTGGGCGATGTGCCCGCCATTTCCGATCCCGACATCGTCCGGCGCAAGAGCCGCGACATGACGGCCAACTTCAGCCCCGTGATGAAGGACGACGCGCTGCGCCATGTGGCCGACGTGCTGGTGCAGCCGCGCGACCGTGCGGACGTACTGCGCGTGGCCTCCGCGGCGGCGCGCACCCGCATGCCGCTGGTGATGCGCGGGGCCGGCACCTGCAACTTCGGCCAGGGCATTCCGCTCGCGGGCGGCGCCATGGTGGACATGACGGCGCTCGACCGCGTGCTGGGCACCGACGGCCCGCGCGTGCGGGCCGAGCCTGGCGCGCGTATGGCCGCCATCGACGAGGCCACGCGGCCGGGGGGCTGGGAGCTGCGCATCCATCCATCGACGAAACGCGTGGCCACGGTGGGTGGCTTCGTGGGCGGCGGCCATGCCGGCGTGGGCAGCTGCGCCTGGGGCATCCTGCGCGACCGCGGCAACATCCTCGGCCTCGAAGTGGTGAGCGTGGAGGACGAGCCGCGCACCGTACAGTTGCGCGGCGATGCCGTCAACCGCGTGCACCATGCCTACGGCAGCAACGGCATCATCACCGCCATCGAAATGCCGCTGGCGCCCGCCTGGGACTGGCGCGAGGCGGTGGTGGTGTTCCCCGAATTCATGACGGCGGTGGAGTTCGCGCATGCGCTCTCCACCTCCGACGGCATCGTCAAGAAGCTGGTCAGCGTGCTGGGCGGGCCCATCTGGCGCATGATGCGCATGCTCAAAGACCTGGGCGGCGCGGACAACGACGGCATGGTTCTGGCCATGGTCGCCGAGCCGTTCATGGAGGCCTTCGAGGCGCTGGTGTCCGAATTCGGCGGCCAGCTCGCCAGCGTGGCGGCCGAGGGCCAGGGCCCGTACCGCGTGCCGATCTACGAGCTGGCCTGGGGCCATACCCGCCTGCACGTCAACCGTGACCATCCCGAGGTGGTCAGCAACGTGGGCCTGTACCTCGACCCGGACCTGGTGGGCGCCATCCGCCGCAGCCACCGGCGCTTCGGCCACTTGCTGGGCATGCATTTCGAAGCCAAGCGCTTCGACGGCAAGCTGAGCTTCCAGGGCTCGCCCTTCTTCCGCTACGAGGGCGACGAACACCTCGCGGAGGTCATGCGCGGCATGGCCGAGGACGGCGCCATGGTGGCCAACAACCACACCTTCCTGGTCAGGGAAGGCGGCATGAAGTCGGTCGACGCCGAGGACCGCGCCTTCAAGCAGGCCATGGACCCGCACGGCCTGATGAACCCCGGCAAGCTGCGCTTCGACGAGGCCGCCGCGCGCGAGAGCACCGGTGGCGACCTGCCCAGCGCCGGCTGGCGCTTTCGTGGCGCCCAGGCTGCCGAACCCGCCGACGCCTGATGCGCCCGCTCACATTCAAACCCACCATCTTCGCTCCAGGACGCCTGCCATGAACGCCCCCCACACCCTCACCCGCCGCAAGACCCTGGCCGCCCTCGGTGGCGCGGCGCTCGTCTCCGGCATGCCTGCCTTCCTGCCGCGCGCCAATGCGCAGGGCCTGACCAAGGTGAGCTTCCAGACCGGCTGGCTGGCACAGGCCGAGCACGGCGGCATGTACCAGGCGGCCGCCACCGGCATCTACAAGGAGCATGGCCTGGAGGTGGAGATCCGCCCCGGCGGCCCGCAGGTCAACACGGTGCAGCTGTTCATGGCAGGCAGCTCCGACTTTGCCGAGGCCGATGGCTTCCGCGCCTTCGCCTATGCCAAGGACAAGCTGCCCGCCGTGGCCGTCGCCGCCTTCTTCCAGAAGGACCCACGGGTGCTGATGTCGCACCCCGGCACCGGCAGCGACACGCTGGCGGGGCTCAAGGGCAAGCCGCTGTTCGTGGCCACGACGGGCCGCCAGACCTACTGGCTGTGGCTCAAGGCCAAGTACGGCCTCACCGACGACCAGCTCAAGCCCTATGCCTTCAGCCTGGCGCCCTGGCTGGTGGACAAGCAGTCGACGGTGCAGGGCTACCTGACCAGCGAACCCTTCAACGCCCGCAAGTCGGGCGTGGAGCCGGTGGTGCACCTGCTGGCCGACCAGGGCTTCGACAACTACGCCAGCGTGGCGATGGCCACGCCGAAGATGGTCAAGGAGCAGCCGGAGCTGGTGCAGCGCTTCGTCGATGCCACGGCCAAGGGCTGGAAGAGCTACCTGAATGGCGACCCCGCGCCGGGCAATGCCCTGATCAAGAAGCACAACCCGCAGATGGGCGACGACGTGATCGCCTATGCCATCGGCGCCATGCGCCAGTACGGCATCGTCGAGACGCCAGAGGCACAGGCCGCCGGGGGCATCGGTGCGATGAGTGCGGCGCGTTGGCAACGCTTCTACGATGCGATGGTCGCCGCGGGTGCGCTGGCGCCCGGGCTGGACGTCAAGTCCGCCTACACGATGCAGTTCGTGAGCGGCAAGCGCACGGCCTGATTTCCTTCGCCTCCATGACCCACGCCTTCTTCCAGCCACCCCAGGGTGGCACCTACGCCCTGCGCCACGTGCGCGCCCCGCGTTGTCTGATCGACGACCCGTCAGCCGACCGCCTCGCGCCCGCGGGCGACGGCGACCTGGTGGCGCTGGACCTGGCCATCGACGCCGGCCGCATCGCCGCCATCGCGCCCGCCGGCAGCCTGGCGCCCGAGCGCGGGCCGCACCTGGACGACTCGCTCGCGCTGCCCTGCTTCGTCGACCTGCACACCCATCTGGACAAGGGCCACATCTGGCCGCGCAAGGCCAACCCCTCCGGCGACGGCGCGGGCGCTTCGCGCGCGACGATGGAGGACCGCACGAAGAACTGGCATGCCGAGGACGTGCGCCGGCGCATGGACTTCGCACTGCGCACGGCCTATGCCAAGGGCGTGTCCGCCATCCGCACGCACCTCGATTCGCTGGCGCCGCAGGCGGACATCTCCTTCCCCGTGTTCCGCGAGATGCGCGAGCGTTGGGCCGGGCGCATCGCGCTGCAGGTGTCGTCCATCGCGCCGGTGGACATCTTCCTGGGCGATGAAGGCGTCCACCTGGCCAACGTCGTGGCCGAAAGCGGTGGCAACCTCGGTTGCGTGACCAAGTCGCAGCGCCACCCGGCCGAGGCCACGCCGCCCGAGATCGACGAGGGCATCGCGCGCCTTCTGACGCTGGCCACCGAGCGTGGCCTGGACGTGGACCTGCACGTGGACGAATCCACCGACCCGCGCGCCCGCTCGCTGATCCGCATCGCCAGGGTCGCCATCGCGCAGGGCTTCAAGGGCCGCATCCTGTGCGGCCACTGCACTGCGCTGGCGCTGCAGACCGACGAATTCATCGCCGAGACCATTGCCGCCTGCCGCGAGGCCGGCATCGCCATCGTGAGCCTGCCCACGGTCAACATGTACCTGCAGGACCGCAGCGTCGATGCCACGCGCACGCCGCGCTGGCGGGGCGTGACGGTGCTGCACGAACTCAAGGCGGCCGGCGTGCCGGTGGCCGTGGCCGGCGACAACTGCCGCGACCCCTTCTACGCCTACGGCGACCACGACATGCTGGACACCTACACCCAGGCGGTGAAGATCCTGCACCTGGACCATCCCTTCTCGGACTGGATCCGCGCCGCCAGCGCCACCCCTGCGCAGATCATGGGCCTCGATGGCTTCGGCCTGCTGCGTGTGGGCAACCCGGCCGACCTGACGGTGCTGCGCGCCCGCAGCTATTCCGAGCTGCTGGCCCGCGCGCCCTTCGACCGCGCGGTGATCCGCGCCGGCCGCGCCATCGACACCACGCTGCCCGACTACCGCGAGCTGGACGACCTCGTCATGCTGCGCTGAGCGGCGTCGATGGGGGCGCCGGTGCGCCGGCATCGCGCACGCCCGGCAGGCCGCGCAGATGGGCGGCGATGGCCTCGATGGCATGCCGCACCTTGGCCGGCTGGCCATCGCGCTGCGGCGTCACGGCCCAGACGGGCAGGGCGGGCGGCTGCCACTGCGGCAGCACGGGCACCAGCCGGCCGGCCTGCAGGTCTTCTTCCACATCGGCCCGCACGGCCAGCGTGAGCCCCAGGCCGCTGGCGGCCATCTGGTGCAGGCTGAGCTGGTTGTTGCTGGTCACGCGCACGGGCACGGTCTGCTCGGACTGCGCGCCGCCCGGGCCCGCGAGCGACAGTGCCAGCGTGCGGCCGTCGCGCGGGGCGCCCACCCATTGATGAGCGGGCAGGTCCGCCGGCGTGTGCGGCACGCCGGCCGCGGCAAGGTAGGCCGGCGCGGCGCAGATCAGGCTCTGGAAGTCGCACAGCCGCCGTGCCGCCCAGCCCGAATCGGGCAGCCGGCCGGCGCGAAGGGCGAGGTCGATGCGCGCGTCCACCAGGTCGATCATGGCGTCGTCCACCTGCAGCCGCAGCTGCAGCGCGGCATGGGCCGCCAGCAGCGGCGCCAGCGCGGGCGCCAGATGCCGGGCAAAGCCCACGGGCGCCGACACGCGCAGCTCGCCTTCCGGCGCCTCGCGCGCCAGTGCCAGCTGGGCGCGGGCCAGTTCGGCCGCCTCGACCATGCGCTGGCAGTGGGCGGCAAAGCGCGCGCCGGCATCGGTGAGCGCCAGCTTGCGCGTGGTGCGGTGGAGCAGGGTGACGCCGTGGGCCTGCTCCAGCGCGCGCAGCTGCTGGCTCACGGCCGAGGTGCTCACGCCCAGGCGGCGGGCGGCGGCGCTGAAAGAGCCGCTGCGCACCACCTCGGCGAAGAGCGCGAGGCGCTTGAGGTCGTCCATTGTGAAGTTGGGCTAAATGAAATTGTCTGGATTCTCGGACTTCTGGCTGGATCGTGAAGTTCATAACCTACGGGCATCGTCATCACACACGGTGCGGACTCCGCGCCAGGAAAGGAACAACCATGAACGTCGCCCTGATCGGCGCCACCGGCTTCGTCGGTGCCGCCCTGCTCGAAGAACTGCTCGCCCGCGATCACCAGGTCCGCGCGCTGGCACGCACGCCGTCCAAGCTGACGGCCCGCGCGGGTCTCGCGGTCGTCCAGGCCGATGTGCTGGATGCCGCTCAGGTCGCCAAAGCCGTGGCCGGCACCGAGGCTGTCGTCAGCGCCTTCAACCCGGGCTGGGAGCATCCGGACCTGTACAACCAGTTCCTCGCCGGCAGCCAAGCCATCGCCGCGGGTGCGAAGCAGGCGGGCGTGAAGCGCCTGATCGCCGTGGGCGGGGCGGGCAGCCTGTTCGTGGCGCCCGGCGTGCAGCTCGTGGACACACCCGAGTTCAAGAACCATGTGCCGGCCAACGTGGTGCCGGGCGCCCAGGCCGCACGCGACGAACTCACGCGGCTGCAGAAGGAAGAGGGCGCGCTCGACTGGACCTTCGTCTCGCCCGCGCCCATGCTGGCGCCTGGCGAGCGCACGGGCCGCTACCAGTTCGGCGGCGACGCCGTGCCGATGAAGGACGGCCAACTGGCCGGCATCACCGCCGCCGACCTGGCGGCCGCCATCGTGGATGTGCTGGAGCAGGGCCGCTACGTGCGCGAGCGCTTCGTCGCGTTCTCCTGAAGCGGCTGCGGTGCCTCAGCGCACCAGCGGATTGGGCGTGGGCGCCTCCACCCGCCGCAGCAGGTTGCGGTCGGTGTGGTGGAAGGGCTCGGCCTGCCCCAGGATCTGCAGCACCGTGTCCTCTTCGTAGCCCCAGGTGCCGTCGTCGTTGATCGTCACCTTGATGCGGAATTCGGTGGTGCGGAAGGCTTCCTGCAGGAAGGGCGCGGAGCAGATGCCCCAGGTCTCCAGCCCCTGCGTCGCGACCAGCTCGAAGCTGCGCGCATCGGCGGCGACGGTGCCGGCCGCCATCGCCACCTGGCCGCGGGGGATGGTCAGGGTGTGCATCACGCAGCCGGTGGCGGGCTCCCACAGCCAGTAGCCCACCTGCTCGTGGTAGGTCTTGACCTGGTCGGGCTTGGTGATGTGCGTGTGGTAGCGCAGGCCATAGAGCAGCTGGGGCCCGTTGGTCACCGGGTCGATGGGCTGCAGGCTGATGCGCTCGACGAAGGCCTGCTTCTTCGGCCCTTCGGCCTTGGGCTTGACGTCCAGGCCGCGGGTGCCTTCCCACACGCCGGCCATGGGTCCGAGCGGGCCCAGGTTGGCCAGGGTGTGGAGGTCGACGTCGCGGGGTTCGGTGTAGATGTCGCGGGTAGGGGCGTTCATGGCGTTTGTCGTGTTTCGGACGGAAAAGCGGCCGGGACTGTAGCGCGAGCACGCCCCGTGCCCGCGCCGCCTGGGGGTGGGCTCAGCTTTGTTTCCAGGGCAGGCCGCGCTTGCGCCAGCCGCCCTTGTTGCCGCGGTGGCCGTCGGTGTCCGCGTCGCCCTCGAAGCCTTCGAGGATGTTGTAGGCCTCGATGCCCAGCTCGGTGGCGCGCCGGGCCGCCGCCACGGAGCGCACGCCGCTGCGGCACAGCAGCACCACCTTGCCGCCCGGCGGCACGGCCGCGCGCAGGGCCTCGTCGAAGCCGGCGTTCATCGCCATGCCGGGCCACTGCTTCCAGGCCACGGCCACGGCGCCAGGCACGAAACCCACCCATTCGCGCTCGGCGTCGGTGCGCACGTCCACCAGCACGGCCTGGCCGGTGGTCATCCAGCGGGCGGCCAGTTCGGGCGTCACGTCGCCCGCATAGCCCTCGGCGGGGCGGGGCTGGTTGTCATCGTGGGAGGCAGGGGCTTGGGTCATGGTCGGCAGTTGGGAAAAAGGGCGGCTGCTATTGTTCCTCCAAGCCCGCGGACCGCGCGGTCGCGGTCCTTTCCCGCCAACGCCTTGCGCCTGCCGCGCGTTGAAAGCCCACCATGCCGAACCGCCCCTGCCGACCTCTCATGCCTGCGCTGCTGGCCGTCCTCATGGCCGGGGGCGCCACGCTCGCCACCGCGCAGAGCACCGACACCCGCAAGCCCGGGCCCTTCGAGCGCGCCCAGCAGCAGCGCTACGCCAACACGCCGTCGATGCGGGCGATCCAGCAGGGGGCGGACTTCAACACCCAGCAGCCGCCACCGCCGGTGGTGCCTTCCCGGCCGCCGCAGTGGCATCCGCACCGGCCGCCCGTGGTGATCTACGAGGACAGCCGCTACGCCCCCTGGGGCAATGCGCCCGAGGCTGCACCGCAGCGCCCCGCCAGCCGGCAGGACACGCCGCAGATCTGGTACGGCGGGCCGCTGCAGCAATAGCCAACGCCCGCCTTGGCTACAGTGGCGCCTCCTGCAACCCTGGAGACGCGCCGCATGGCCTCGTCCACCCCTTCCTTCGACTTCGACCTCTTCGTCATCGGCGGCGGCAGCGCTGGCGTGCGCGCAGCCCGCATGGCCGGCCAGCGGGGCGCCCGTGTGGCCCTGGCCGAATGCGCCGAACTGGGCGGCACCTGCGTCAACGTGGGCTGCATTCCCAAGAAGCTCTACAGCTACGCGGCCGGCTATGCCGAGGCCTTCGAGGAGGCGCCGGGCTACGGCTGGCACATCGACAGCGCCCCCCGCTTCGACTGGGGCCGGCTCAAGACGGCGCGTTCCAAGGAGATCCACCGCCTCAACGGCGTCTATGCAGGCTTGCTCGACGGCGCCCGGGTCACGCTGCTGCGCGGCTGGGCGCAGCTGGTGGACGGCCATACCGTGCAGGTGGACGGCAGGCGGCACACCGCGCGCCATGTGCTCATCGCCACCGGCGGCGCGCCCTTCCTGCCCGACGTGCCGGGCAAGGAACTGGTGAATGTCTCCGACGCCATGTTCGACCTGCCCGCCTTTCCGCGCCGGCTGATGGTGATCGGCGCGGGCTACATCGGCTGCGAGTTCGCCTCCATCTTCCGCGGCCTGGGGGCGGAGGTGACGCTGCTGCACCGTGGCGCCCACATCCTCAACGGTTTCGACCATGACGTGCGCGAGTTCCTGGCCCGCGAGATGGGTCGCGCCGGCATCGACCTGCGCATGAACCAGGAGGCCGCCTCCTTCACGAAGGGCGAGGGCGGCGAGATCGTCGCCACGCTGGCGCGCGGCCAGCGGGTGGCGGCGGACGCGGTGCTGGTGGCCACGGGCCGCCGGCCGCTCACGGCGGGCATGGGCCTGGAGGAAGCGGGCGTCAAGCTCGACGAACGCGGTGCCGTGGTGGTCGATGCCGAATACCGCAGCAGCGTGCCTTCGGTGCTGGCCATCGGCGACGTCTCGACCCGCCTGCAGCTCACGCCGGTGGCGCTGGCCGAGGCCATGGTGGTGGTGGACCGGCTGTTCGGCGAAGGCCGCCGCACCATGGACTACGAGTACATCCCGACCGCCGTCTTCACCCACCCCAGCGTGGGCACCTGCGGCCACACCGAGATGGAGGCGCGCACGAAGTTCGGCGAGGTGCGCATCTTCAACAGCGAATTCAAACCGCTGCGCCACACGCTGTCGGGCCGCGGCGAGCGCTGCTTCATGAAGCTGGTGGTCGACGCGAAGAGCGACCGTGTGGTGGGCCTGCACATGGTGGGCGCGGACGCGGGCGAGATCGTGCAGGGTTTCGCGGTGGCCATGCGCGCCGGTGCCACCAAGGCCGACTTCGACCGCACCATCGGCATCCATCCGACGGCGGCAGAAGAGTTCGTGACGATGCGCGAGCCCACCGTCGGCTGAGGGTGCACCGGGCCGCGCGCCAGGCGTCGGCGCCCGCAGGCCACCGGACCGTCATGAGGCGATGGCATGCGCATTGCAAAATGCCCGCATGCCCTACATGCCGCCTTTCATCGCCCCCACCCGCTTCACCGACCCCGACGCGGCGCTGGCCCAGGTGCAGCGCATCTACCAGGAGGGCCTGGCGCACCTGCGCGAGTCGATGCAGCGCTTCGTGGCCGGCGAGACGCTGCCCGGCCGGGTGCGGGCCTGCTACCCCTTCGTGCGGGTGCACACCCACACCAACACGCGCTACGCCACGCCCGCCACCTCGGGCCTGAGCTACGGCTTCGTGGCCGGCCCCGGCCGCTACGAGACCACGCTGAGCCGGCCCGACCTGTTCGCCCGCTACTACCGCGAGCAGTTCCGCCTGCTGCTGTCCAACCACCAGATCGAGCTGGAGGTGGGCACCGGCAGCGAGCCGATCCCGATCCACTTCTCCTTCGCCGAGAACGAGCACATCGAGGGCAACCTGAGCGCCGAGCGCCGCGCCCTGATGCGCGATGTCTTCGACCTGCCGGACCTGGGCGCCATGGACGACGGCATCGCCAACGGCACGCACATGACGCGTCCCGGCGAGGCAGAGCCGCTGTCGCTCTTCACCGCCGCGCGGGTCGACTATTCGCTGCAGCGCCTGCGCCACTACACGGGCACGGCGCCGGAGTGGTTCCAGAACTTCGTGCTCTTCACCAACTACCAGTTCTACATCGACGAGTTCGTGCGCTTGGGCCATGAGGCCATGGAGGACGAGGCGGGCGAATACATCGCCTTCGTCGAGCCGGGCAATGTGGTCACCCGCCGCCGCGGCCTGACGCAGGAACAGTCGGGCGACCTCGCCGAGCGCATCGGCGCCATGCAGGGCACGCCGCCCGGGCGGCTGCCGCAGATGCCGGCCTATCACCTGGTGCGCGCCGACCGCAGCGGCATCACCATGGTCAACATCGGCGTCGGCCCGGCCAACGCCAAGAACATCACCGACCACATCGCCGTGCTGCGCCCCCATGCCTGG
This sequence comes from Pseudacidovorax intermedius, assembly GCF_003350475.1. Classification (GTDB taxonomy): domain Bacteria; phylum Pseudomonadota; class Gammaproteobacteria; order Burkholderiales; family Burkholderiaceae_C; genus Xenophilus; species Xenophilus intermedius. The sequence continues at coordinate 440,767 of NZ_QQAV01000001.1, read as the reverse complement.
ATGATGCTGGGCCACTGCGCCGGCCTGCGCAACACGCAGCAGCTGGGTGACTATGTGCTGGCCCATGCCTATGTGCGCGAGGACCATGTGCTGGACGAGGAGCTGCCGCTGTGGGTGCCCATTCCCGCGCTGTCCGAGATCCAGCTGGCGCTGGAGCAGGCCGTGGCCGAGGTCACCGGCTGCAGCGGCGCCGAGCTCAAGGCCATCATGCGCACGGGCACCGTGGCCACCACCGACAACCGCAACTGGGAGCTGCTGCCGGGCAACGAGCCGCAGCGGCGATTCAGCCAGAGCCGCGCCGTGGCGCTGGACATGGAAAGCGCCACCATCGCGGCCAACGGCTTCCGTTTCCGCGTGCCCTACGGCACCCTGCTGTGCGTGAGCGACAAGCCGCTGCACGGCGAGATCAAGCTGCCCGGCATGGCCAACCACTTCTACCGCGAGCGGGTGGAGCAGCACCTGCGCATCGGCATGAAGGCCATCGACATCCTGCGTGCCGAAGGCACCACGCGGCTGCACAGCCGCAAGCTGCGCAGCTTTGCGGAGGTGGCGTTCCAGTAGCCGCCGGCCGGTTCACACCTTCTCAGGCCGCTGGCGTGAGCCAGTGGCCTGTGCCTTCCAGGTACGGCGAAGGCTGGGCGGTGCCCCAGCGCAGTGGCAGCGCTCCGCGTCGGCGCCAGCCGCTGACGATCTGCAGGCGCAGCACGCGGTCGACGCCCTCGAAGCCCAGTGCCTCGGGCGTGCCCGTCAGTACCTCTGCGCGCGCGGACAGCTGCAGCAGGTCGCCCCCTTCGAAGTCCACGAAGAGCAGCCCGGCCCACGGGTGCAGCAGCAGGTTGCCCAGGGTGTTGAAGAAGCGGTTGCCGTCGAAGTCCGGCACCGCCAGGGTGCCGTCCGCCGCCACCTGCACGAAGCCCGGCCGGCCGCCGCGGTGGGACACATCCACGCCCTCGGCAGGCCGGGCCGGGTCGGTGGCATGCGGATGGGCGCTGGCGATGAACAGGGTGTCGGCCTGGGCGATCAGCGCGCGGGCGGGCTCGTCGAGGCCGATGAGCGCCTCGGCCGGGGGCGGCGTGTGCGCGACAGGGTGCGGTGACGCTTCACGGGCCTGGATGTAGCGCGGGCAGTTGCCGAAGCTCTGGCCCACGGCCAGCTCGAAGCCCGCGGCATCGACGGCAGTCACCTGGCCGTTGAGCCGGTTGCGCCGCCGCGTGTGCGGCTCGATGCCGAGCAGGCCCAGTGGCGCGTCCAGCCGCAATGCCGCCGCCAGCGGGTCGGCGGCATCGGGCAGGGCGTCGATGCGCAGGCGGCGTGCATCGGGGGAATGCATGAAGCCCGGCGCGCCTGTCAGCAGGCTGGCCCACGGGCGTCGGTGCTCGTCCAGGCTGCCCAGCACCACGAAGGGCAACTGCGCGAAGAAGTCGCGGTGCTGCTGCGGCATGTGGTCGCGGATCACGCGCGGCCCCAGGGCGCCGAGCTGGGCATCCACGCCCTCCTGCCGCTGCAGGGCGATCTCGCCGTCGTGGAAGGTCATGGGGCGTCCCTCCGGCGCTCAGGCCAGCAGGCCGAGGCGCGAGCGCGGCATGGGCAGGAAGCCGGGCAGGGCTTCGATGCGGACCAGCCAGGCCCGCACCTGCGGATAGTCGTCCAGCGCCACATGGCCTTCGGGCGCGAGGGCCACATAGGCGTAGTGGGCAATGTCGGCCAGGGCGGGGCGCGCGGCGGCCAGGAAGTCCTGCGTGGCCAGGTGGGCGTCCATCACCTGCAGCAGGGCATGGGCCCGGGCCACGGCGGCTTCGTCCGTGGGACGGCCCATCAGCAGGGCGATGCGCGCGGCGGCCGGGCCGAATGCCAGGGGCCCCGCCGCCAGCGACAGCCAGCGCTGCACCCGGGCTGCGCCCACCGGGTCGGCCGGCAGCCACAGGGTCGGATCGGGCGCATACCGGGCGTTGAGGTACACGAGGATGGCATTGGAGTCGGCCAGCACCACGTCGCCGTCCTGGAGCACGGGCACCTGGCCGAAGCGGTTCATCGCCAGGAAGGCCGGACGCTTGTGCTCGCCGGCCTTCAGGTCCACGACCTGGCTGCGCCAGGGCAGGCCCAGCAGCGACAGGAACAGGCGCACGCGATGCGCATGGCCCGAGAGCGGGGCATCGTGGAGCACGAGGGCAGGGGCGGCCGGGGCCGGCTCGGAGGCGGGGGTGTGTTCAGGCATGCGCCCATTGTTTTTTGATACGGCCGACGGATCAATGCGAATCCATGGAAGACATTGCTCCGCTTTCCGGTGTAATCGCCGCATGGATCGACTCAAGGCCATGCAGGTGTTCGTGCGCATCGCGGAGCAGGGCAGCCTGACGCGGGCCGCGGATGTGCTAGGCAGCTCCCTGCCCGCGGTGGTGCGCACGCTGGCGGCGCTGGAGACGCACCTGGGGGTGCGGCTCTTCCAGCGCAGCACGCGGCGCATCGCGCTGACCGAGGATGGCCGCCGCTACCTCGACAGCGCGCGCGAGGTGCTGTCCGCCGCCGATGCCGCCGACCGGGCACTGACGCAGGAGGCGGGCGAAGCAGCCGGCCAGCTCACGGTGACGGCGCCGGTGCTGTTCGGCCACATGTACGTCGCGCCCGCCATCGTCGGCTTCATGCGCGCGCATCCGCAGGTGCGTTGCCGCGTGCTGCTGCACGACCGGCCTGTGAACCTGGTGGAAGAGGGCATCGACGTCGGCATTCGCATCAGCCCGCTGGAGGATTCGTCGCTGGTGGCGCAGCAGTTGGGCAGCATCCGGCGCGTGGTGGCGGCCAGCCCGGCGCTGCTGCGCGAGCGCGGACTGCCGCAGCACCCGCGGGACCTGGCGGATGCACCGGCGGTGCGGGGCCAGCTCGACGGCGCGCCCCACTGGTCCTTCGACGACCCGGGCCGGCGCACGCCGCTGCAGGTGCCGGTGGATGTGCGGCTGGCCTTCAACCACATCGCGCCGGCCGTGGAGGCCTGTGCGGCGGGCATGGGCTTCGGCCGCTTCTTCTCCTACCAGGTGCTGGGCCATGTGCGGGACGGGCGCCTGCAATTGGTGCTGGAAGACTTCGAGCCCGCACCGCGGCCCGTGAGCGTGATCTATCCGCATGCGCGTCACCTGCCGGCGCGCACCCGGGCGTTCGTCCAATGGATGAAGAAAGCCTTCGACGGGCTTCGGCTGTGAGCGCCGCAGAGGCACCCTCGCCGGTCGCCGGATGAAGGCTCAGGCCCTTAGTTCACGACGTCGCCGAACTCGGCGATGAAGGCTTCGGCAAAGGCCGCGCTGCCCGTGATCGACAGGTGGAAGCTGCGCAGCGCCGGACCTTCCTGGCGCTCTTCCAGGTCGGCGTCCCAGTCGCCGCCTTCCTCCACCGGGCCGCGCCGGCCGCGAAAGCGGCGCGCGGCCCAGCCCATCACCGTCTCGATCTCGGCACGCACGGCGGCCTCGCGCTCGGGGCCGACGGTGGCGAGCGCCTCGAACAGGCTGGTGTCATCGCCGCCGTCGCTGTGGTCGAAGAGCAGGTAGTCCAGCGTCATGGCTGCGGGTCCTTCGCGCCGTCGGATGCTGGGGCCGAGCCGCTCGCCTTCGCCGCCGCGGCGCGCAGCTTGTCCTTCTTGTTCGGCCGCTTGCCCTTGATGCCGCCACCCGCCGCCGGCGCATCGGCCGGCGCGGCCTCCTGCGGCTCGAAACCCGCGAGCTGCTCGCGCGGCACGCGCAGGCCCTGGCGCTTCTCGATCAGGCGGAAGTGCGCCTCGGCCGCAGCGGGCACGAAGCTCACGGCCACGCCGCTCGCACCTGCGCGCCCCGTGCGGCCGATGCGGTGCACATGGTCGGTGGGCGAGCGGGCCAGGTCATGGTTGACCACCGCCGGTAGCTGCGCGATGTCGATGCCGCGCGCCGCCAGGTCGGTGGCCACCAGCACCTGCAGCCGGCCGGCCTTGAAGTCGGCCAGCACCTGCGTGCGCTTGCCCTGGCCCAGCATGCCGTGCAGCGGCTCGGCCGAGAGGCCGCCCTTGCGCAGCTTGTCGGCCACGGTCTCGCAGGCATGCTTGGTGGCCACGAACACCAGCACCTGTGGCCAGGCTTCGGTGGCGATCAGGTGGCGCAGCAGCGCGGTGCGGCGGCCCTCGTCCACCGCGATGGCGCGCTGGGCGATCTGCGGCAGCTCGGCCACCGGCGCGGGCGCCGTCACGGCCACGGGGTCGTGCAGCAGCGCATCGGCCAACTGCACCGTGCGCGGCGCGAAAGTGGCCGAGAACAGCAGGTTCTGTCGCTGTGCCGGCAGCTCATCGAGGATGGCCTGCAGCTCGTCGGCGAAGCCCAGGTCCAGCAGGCGGTCGGCCTCGTCCAGCACCAGCACGGCGCAGTCCGAAAGGCGCAGCGCGTTGTGGCGCGCCAGGTCGAGCACGCGGCCGGGCGTGCCGATCACCAGGTCCGCGCCGCCGCGCAGGGCCATCAACTGCGGGTTGATCGAAACGCCGCCGATGGCGCGCACCACCTTCGGCCGCTCGGGCAGCGTGGCCGCCAGTGCGGCCACGGTGTCGGCCACCTGCGCCGCCAGTTCGCGCGTGGGCACCAGCACCAGCGTGTGCAGCGCGCGGCGCGAGCGGTGGCGCGGTGCCTCGTGCCAGCGCTGCAGCAGCGGCAGCACGAAGGCGGCGGTCTTGCCCGAGCCGGTGTGGGCCATGGCGCGCAGGTCGCGGCCCTGCAGCACCACGGGAATGGTCAGGGCCTGGATGGGCGTGGGGGCGGCATAGCCCTGCTCGGCCGTGGCCTGCAGGAGTTCGGGGCGCAGGCCCAGGTCGGCGTAGGTGGGGGAGGAAGACACGATGCGAGGAAGGGCCGGAAGAGCGCCGAGGAAGGGCTGCGGATTGTCCGCCTTCGCGCCCCGCCTACGGGCATGTCGGCCAAGGCGCCGTGTGCGCGATGACGTCATGGGCCTTTGCCACAATGCCGCGTGCCTGCCGATCCGACCCCTTCCACCGCCGCCTCGACCGCGCCGCTGCTGCAGGCCCGCCACCTGCGCAAGCGCTATGGCGAGGCCACCGTCGTCGACGACCTGAGCTTCGAGATTGCGCCGGGCGAATGCCTGGGCGTGATCGGGCCCAACGGCGCCGGCAAGACCACCACCATCCGCATGTGCCTCGGACTCACCGCACCCGACGGCGGCGAGATCGCGGCGCTGGGCGGCCTGCACATGCCGCGCGATGCGCGCGCCATCAAGGCGCAACTGGGCGTGGTGGCGCAGTACGACTCGCTGGACCCGGACTTCAGCTGCGCCGAGAACCTGGTGGTCTATGCGCGCTACTTCGGTTACTCGCGCCGTGACTTCGCCGCCAAGGTGCCATCGCTGCTGGACTTCGCGGCCCTGTCGCACAAGGCCGATGCCAAGCCGGGCGAACTGTCGGGCGGCATGCGCCGGCGGCTGTCGCTGGCGCGGGCGCTGGTCAATGACCCGAAGCTGCTGATCCTGGACGAGCCCACCACCGGCCTCGATCCGCAGGCCCGCCACCTGATGTGGGAGCGGCTGCAGACCCTGCTGCAGCAGGGCAAGTCCATCCTGCTGACCACGCACTTCATGGACGAGGCCGAGCGCCTGTGCCACCGCCTGCTGGTGGTGGACCATGGCCGCAAGATCGCCGAGGGCCGCCCGCGCGAACTGATCGCCGAGCACCTGGAGCCGCATGTGGTCGAGGTCTACGGGCAGGGCAGCGCCGGCTCCGCCCAGGCGCTGGCCGAGTCGCCCGCGTTGCGTGCACTGGCGCAGCGCACCGAGCTGAGTGGCGAGACGGTGTTCTTCTACACCCGCGATGCCCGCCCGCTGCTGGACGCGCTGGGCGCGCACGAGGGCCTGCGCACCTTCCACCGGCCGGCGAACCTGGAGGACCTGTTCCTCAAGCTCACCGGGCGCCAGATCCGCGAAGGTGGTTAACCCATGAACGACAACACGAACCTGCCTTCCGTCTGGTCGCCGCCGGCCGTCACGCGCCGCTGGTGGCCGGTCTTCCTGCGCAACCTGCTGGTGTGGCGCAAGCTGGCCGTACCCAGCCTGATCGGCAACATCGCCGAGCCGCTGATCTGGCTGGTGGCCTTCGGCTACGGCATGGGTGCGCTGGTGGGGGAGGTGAAGGTGGGCGGCACGGCGGTGCCCTACATCCTGTTCCTCGCCAGCGGCTCCATCTGCATGAGTGCGATGAACGCGGCCAGCTTCGAGGCACTCTATTCGGCCTTCTCGCGCATGCATGTGCAGAAGACCTGGGACGGGATCATGAATGCACCGGTGGGGCTGGACGATGTGGTCTTCGCCGAGATGCTGTGGGCGGGCTTCAAGTCGCTGTTCACGGTGACAGCCATCCTGCTGGTGATGCTGGGCCTGGGCATCAGCCACAGCCCCAAGCTGCTGGTGGCCTGGGTGATCCTGGCGGGAGCGGGCATCGTCTTCTCGTCCATCGCGCTGATCTTCAATGCGCTGGCCAAGGGCTACGACTTCTTCACCTACTACTTCACGCTGTTCATGACGCCCATGATGTTCCTGTCGGGCGTGTTCTTTCCGCTGGAGCAGCTGCCCGAGGTGGTGCGGGCGGTGGCGGCCTGGTTGCCGCTGGCCAATGTGGTGGCGCTGGTGCGGCCGCTCTTCATGGACCAGTGGCCGGCGCAGCCGCTGCTGCACCTGGGCGTGCTGGCGGCCTATGGCATCGCGGCCTTCTGGCTGGCGCTGGGGTTGACGCGGCGGCGCTTTTGCCAGTGAAGCGCGGGGCAGCAACCGCCCCCGCCCTACTCCATCAGCGGCTGCTGCCGCCGGATGAGCCACTGCTGCCACCCGAGCCGGAGCCCGTACCCGAACTGGAGCCCGAGCCCATGCTGCCCGAACCGGACGTGCCGGAGCCGCCCATCGAGCCGCTGCCGCTCGTTCCGGAACCGGAGCCCGTGCTGCCTGCACCCGATCCGGCACCCCGACCGCCAGGGCCGCCCGTGCCGGTGCCCGTCGGCCCCTTGCCACCGCGATGGCCCAGCTCTCCACTGCTGTTGCCCGCGCCACCGGTGGTCCCCGAATGGGCGCCGGACGCGCCACTGCCGCTCGTGCCCTGCCGGCGCTCGTCGTCCCGCTTGTCCGAACGCTTGTTCGTGCTGCTGCTGCCCGAGCCGCTGCCGGATTGCTGCATCGAGCTGCCGCCCGACGCGCCGCTGCCGCTGCTGCCGCCCATGGTGCCCGACGAGGAGCTCTGCGCGAACGCGAGGCCGGCGCCGCACAGCGCGGCGGCGATCAGCATGGGGCGAAGGGGGCGGAACGGGGTGCGTGTGTCTTGCATGAAGGGTCTCCTTGGATGTGGCGCACCGGATGGCCGATGCCCGTTCCCAAGCCGCCCGGCGACATGCTGGTCTTGGCTTCGGAACAGTCTTCACGCTAGGCGCGCCACTCCCTTGCCGGGTGGGTACGGGCCCACCCCCGTGTAGGAGCAGGGCCCCCCATCGACGCACGAAAAAAAACAGCGCCCCGTGGGCGCTGTCAGCACAAGGCGTGATGCCGGGTGTGGATCAGCCCGCCGCCTTCACCTTCAGTCGCCACGCATGCAGCAGCGGCTCGGTGTAGCCGCTCGGCTGCTCCACGCCCTTGAACACCAGGTCCTGCGCCGCCTTGTAGGCGAAGGAGGTGTCGAAGTGCCCGGCCATGGGCTTGTAGAGCGGGTCGCCGGCGTTCTGCTGGTCCACCACCGCGGCCATGCGCTCGAAGGTGGCATCGACCTGCTCCCTGGTGACCACGCCGTGCAGCAGCCAGTTGGCGATGTGCTGGCTGCTGATGCGCAGCGTGGCACGGTCTTCCATCAGGCCCACGTCGTGGATGTCGGGCACCTTGGAGCAGCCTACGCCCTGGTCGATCCAGCGCACCACGTAGCCCAGGATGCCCTGCACGTTGTTGTCCAGCTCCTGCTGCTTCTCGGCGTCGCTCCAGTTGGGCGTGGCGGTGATCGGCACCTGCAGCAGGTCGTTCAGGATCGCGTCGCGCTCGGCCTCGGCGTCGATCTTCTCCAGCTCCTTCTGCACATCGGCCACGCTGACCTGGTGGTAGTGCAGCGCATGCAGCGTGGCGGCGGTGGGCGAGGGCACCCATGCGGTGTTGGCGCCGGCCTTCGGGTGGCCGATCTTCTGCTTGAGCATGTCCGCCATCAGGTCGGGCATGGCCCACATGCCCTTGCCGATCTGCGCCTTGCCGCGCAGGCCGCAGTTCAGGCCGGTGAGCACGTTGTTGCGCTCGTAGGCGGCGATCCACTTCGTGCCCTTGATGTCGCCCTTGCGCAGCATCGGGCCGCCCTGCATGGCGGTGTGCATCTCGTCGCCGGTGCGGTCCAGGAAGCCGGTGTTGATGAAGGCCACGCGCGCCGGTGCGGCGGCGATGCAGGCCTGCAGGTTGACGCTGGTGCGGCGCTCCTCGTCCATGATGCCCAGCTTGACGGTGTTGGCCGCCAGGCCCAGCAGTTGCTCGACGCGGCCGAACAGTTCGTTGGCGAAGGCCACTTCGGCCGGGCCGTGCATCTTGGGCTTGACGATGTAGATGCTGCCGGTGCGCGAGTTGCGGATGCCGTTCTGGCCCTTGCCCTGCAGATCGACCATGGCGATGGCGGTGGTGACGACCGCGTCCATGACGCCTTCGGGAATCTCCTTGCCTTCACCCCACAGGATGGCCGGGTTGGTCATCAGGTGGCCCACGTTGCGCACGAACATGAGCGAGCGGCCATGCAGCGTGACCTGGCCTTGGCCGTCGGGCGCGGTGTAGACGCGGTCGGCGTTCAGGCGGCGCACGAAGGTCTTGCCGCCCTTGGCCACTTCCTCGGTCAGCGTGCCCTGCTGGATGCCGAGCCAGTTGCCGTACGCCAGCACCTTGTCCTCGGCATCGACCACGGCCACGGAGTCTTCCAGGTCGAGGATGGTGGACAGGGCCGATTCCAGCACCACGTCGGCCACGCCGGCCGCATCGGTCTTGCCGATGGGCGTGCTGCGGTCGATCTGGATGTCGAGATGGATGCCGTTGTGCTTGAGCAGCACCGACGAGGGGCTGGCCGCGTCGCCCTGGTAGCCGACGAAGGCCGACGGGTCCTTCAGGTGCGTGCTGCTGCTGTGCAGGGCGATGACCAGCTGGCCGTCCTTCACGCTGTAGCCGGTGGCGTCCTTGTGCGAGCCGTTGACCAGCGGTGCGGCCTGATCGAGCACCTCGCGGGCGAAGGCGATGACCTTGGCGCCGCGCACCGGGTTGTAGCCCTTGCCCTTTTCGGCGCCGTCTTCCTCGGAGATGGCATCGGTGCCATACAGCGCGTCGTACAGCGAGCCCCAGCGCGCATTGGCGGCGTTGAGCGCGTAGCGCGCGTTCAGGATGGGCACCACCAGTTGCGGACCGGCCTGCAGGGCCAGTTCGGCATCGACGTTGGCGGTGGTGGCCTTCACGCCCTTGGGCTGGGGCAGCAGGTAGCCGATCTTCTCCAGGTGGGCGCGGTAGGCGGGCATGTCGGCGATGGGGCCGGGGTGGGCCTTGTGCCAGGCGTCCATCTCGCTCTGGAGGCGGTCGCGCTCGGCCAGCAGGGCGGCGTTCTTGGGCGCCAGATCGGCCACGATGGCGTCGAAGCCCTGCCAGAAGGCGGCGGCGTCGAGGCCGGCGGCGGGCAGCACCTGCGACTCGATGAAGCGGTGCAGTTCGGTGGCGACTTGCAGTCGGTGGACGGTGGTGCGTTCGGTCATGCGTGTTCTCGGGGTGCGGCGGGGCCGCGAAAGGGTTGCACGGAGGGCGGGCGGTCGGCGTCAACGCGCACGCATGCGGCCGACGCTGGAGCTCCACTGTATTAGAGACGGGGCCGCAGATTAATCGCCGGATGAGGCGTTGATTCGTGACAAAAATGGTTGTAATTAAGCGCGCAGCCCTACGGCGGGCCGTGCGGTTTCACACGAATCTGCCGCGGCGCCACGCGGGTGGGGCGCGGCAGCGCAACCTTCAGGGCGACGCGGTCGTCAGGCTGGCATCGACCCAGCCGGCGATCTCGTCGAGGGTGACAGGACCAGCTGTGAACAGCAGGCGAAAGAGCAGCGGCGCCACCAGCGTGTCCATCACGCGGCCGACCGGCGGTGTCGTCACGCCGCGTGCCTGCGCACGGCCGAGCAGCACGCCGATCTGCAGGGCGATGAAGTCCGCGCAGCGACACGAGGGGCGGGCATCCGGCGACTGCGCCGAGAGCACGTCCCGCAGCATTGCGCGGCCCAGCTCGGAGGACATCTCCTCGTTGTACTGCTCGGCCCAGGCGAGCAGGTCGCCCCGCAGCGAGCCGGTGTCGGCCGGTTCGCCATCGGGCCGCATGCGCTCGACCGACACGTCGGCCAGCAGTTCGGCCAGATCGCCCCACCGGCGATAGATGGTCGATGGCGTGACGCCTGCGCGCGCGGCCACCATCGGCACGGTGAGGGCCTCACGGCCGTGCTCCGCGGTCAGCTCGCGCGTGGCACGGTGCACCGCCTCCTGCACTCGCGCGCTGCGGCCGCCGGGGCGTGGCGCAGTGCGGTTGCCAAACGTCGGTGAAGCCATGGTCTGGATGTTAAAGCAAAGAATTTGCGTTAGCGAGCGGGCAAGTGCACAATCACAAACGCAAAATTTTTGCGTTAAAGGAGCTGTCGATGTCTGTACCTGCTTGCGGGGCACCAGCCGTCCCGGCGCGTATGGCGCCGCGTGCCGCCTTCGCGCTGGTCGTGGCGCTGGTGATCACCTTCCTGGCAGCGTCGAGCGCGCCCTCGCCCTTGTATGCGATGTACCGGGAAGCCTGGGGCTTTTCGGCACTGCTGCTCACCGTCGTCTTCTCCAGCTACGCCTTCGCGCTGCTGGGGGCGCTGCTGGTCTTTGGTGCGTTGTCCGACCACCTGGGCCGACGCGCGGTGATCCTGGCCGGGCTGGTGTTGGAGATCGGTGCCATCGTGCTGTTCTGGCGGGCCGATTCGGTGGGCTGGCTGATCGCCGCCCGGGTGCTGCAGGGCATTGCCACCGGCATGGCCACGAGCGTGCTGAGCGCGACGCTGCTCGACCTGAATCCGGCGCGCGGTGCCCTGTTCAACAGCCTCTCGCCCATGATCGGCATGGCGGTGGGCGCGCTGGGCGCCAGTGCGCTGGTCCAGTTCGCGCCACAGCCCATGCACCTGGTCTACGAGGTGCTTCTTGTCGCGCTGGTGCTCCAGGCGATCCTGGCATTGCGCCTGCCCGAGACCGTGACGCCGAGGCCGGGTGCCTGGGCCTCGATGGTGCCGCGCGCGCATGTGCCGCCGGCTGCCCGCGCACTGGTCCTGCGGCTCATGCCGCTCAACACGGCGGGGTGGGCGCTGGGCGGCTTCTATCTCTCGCTGGGGCCGACCTTGGCGCGGCTCGTGACCGGCCGGGCCACGCCGCTGGCCGGTGGGCTGCTCATCGCCACGCTGGTGCTGATGGGCGCTGCCGCGATGTACGTGGTCCGCCAGCGCCCGGCGCGGCGCGTGCTGCGTGCCAGCGCGGCGCTGCTGGCTGTGGGCCTCGCGATCACCCTGCTTGGGGTGCACGCGCAGCAGGCCGTGCTCTTCTTCGGCGGCACGGTGGTCGCGGGCATGGGCTTCGGGGCGAGCTTCAATGCGGCCGTACGCAGCCTGGTTCCAGCGGCGACACCCCATCAGCGCGCCGGCCTCATGTCCAGCTTCTTCGTGCTGAGCTACCTGGCCTTCAGCGTGCCGGCGATCCTGGCAGGCCTGGCGGTGGGCGGGTTCGGCCTGCAGGCGACCACCCTGGGCTACGGCCTCGTGCTGGTGGCGCTGGCACTCCTGGCATGGGTGGGCGCGCGCGAGCGGGCCTGACGCGGGGCGCGCCCCCGCCATGCGGCCGGCTCCGGCCTGCCCATTCAGGTCCACGCAAGCAGCCGCGCCGATAAGATCACGGACTTTTTTGGAGCGCGCATGTCCCCAGCCCAGGCGCTGCTGATCCGCCTCGTCGGCCCGCGCGATGGCGAGCATGGCCTCAAGGCCGCCTCTTTCGGTTCCCTGCGCCTCGGGGCGGCGCCAGGAAGGCGCGCATGACCAACGTCGCCACCCCACCGCTGCCCTACGCGGGCATCCGCGTCGTCGAGTTCACCCACATGGTCATGGGCCCCACCTGCGGCCTGCTGCTGGGCGACCTGGGCGCCGAAGTCATCAAGGTGGAGCCGGTGGCCGGCGACGACACCCGCCGGTTGCTCGGCGCCGGTGCCGGCTTCTACCCGGCCTTCAACCGCAACAAGAAGAGCGTGGCGCTGGACCTGAAGACGCCCGAGGGCCTGGAGGCCGCACGGCGCCTCGTCGCCACGGCCGACATCGTGAGCGAGAACTTCCGCCCCGGCACCATGAAGAAGCTGGGCCTGGACTACGACACGCTGCGCCGCGACAACCCGCGCCTCATCTACGTGAGCCACAAGGGCTTCCTGCCCGGTCCCTACGAGAACCGCACCGCCCTGGACGAGACGGTGCAGATGATGGGCGGCCTGGCCTACATGACCGGCCGGCCCGGCGATCCGCTGCGCGCGGGCAGCAGCGTCAACGACATCATGGGCGGCCTGTTCGGCGCCATCGGCGCGATGGCCGCACTGCGCCGGCGCGAGCAGACGGGCGAGGGCGGCGAGGTGCAGTCGGCCCTGTTCGAGAACAACATCTTCCTGGTCGCCCAGCACATGCTGCAGTTCGCGGCCACGGGCGTCGCGGCCGACCCGATGCCCGCACGCATCTCCTCCTGGGGCATCTACGACGTCTTCACGGTGAAGGACGGCCAGCAGATCTTCCTGGCCGTGGTGAGCGACAAGCAGTGGCCCGTCTTCTGCCGCGCCTGCGGGCTCGACGACCTGCTGGCCGACCCGCGCTTGGTCACCAACAACGACCGCGTGCGCGCCCGCAGCTGGATGATGCCGATCCTGCGCGAGCGCCTGGCCGGCCGCAGCGCCGCCGAGCTGGCCGCGCTGTTCGAGCAGCACGCGCTGCCCTTCGCGCCCATCGCCCGGCCGCACGAACTCTTCGAAGACCCGCACCTGCTGGCCAGCGGCGGCCTGGCGCCCGTGCGCATGAACGACGGCCACATGGCCCAGGTGCCCCTGCTGCCGTTGACGATCGACGGCGTGCGCCCGCCGCTGCGCCTGCAGCCGCCCGCCATCGGCGAGCACACCCGGGAGCTGCTGCGCGCCGCCGGCTATGCCGAGGCGCAGATCGAGGCCATGCTGGCCGCAGGCGCTGCTGCCGCCAACTAAGACCCAGCGCCCGGGGGCCGCCATGGACCGCCTCAAGCAGATGGAGACCTTCGTGGCCGTCGCCACGCGCGGCAGCCTCACGGCCGCAGCCAAGGCCGAGGGCGTGGCCGCCGCCATCATCGGCCGGCGGCTCGATGCGCTGGAGGAGCGCCTGGGCGTCAAGCTGCTCTTGCGCACTACGCGCCGCCTCACGCTCACGCACGAGGGCAGCGCCTTTCTGGAAGATTGCCAGCGCCTGCTGGCCGAAGTGGCCAATGCCGAGGCCAGCGTGAGCGCGGGCGGCGTCAAGGCCAGCGGCCATCTGCGGGTGACGGCGCCGGCGGGCTTCGGCCGCCGCCACGTCGCGCCGCTGGTGCCGCGCTTCCGCGAGCTGCATCCCGAGGTGACCGTGTCGCTCAACCTCAGCGACCGCGTCATCGACCTGGCCGGCGAGCATTTCGACTGCGCGGTGCGCGTGGGCGACCTGCCGGATTCCTCCCTGGTGAGCATGCGCCTGGGCGACAACCGCCGCCGATGCGTGGCCACGCCCGAGTACCTGCGTCGCCACGGCGTGCCGCGCCACCCGTCGGATCTGGCCCGCTTCGACTGCCTCACGCTGAGCAGCGACGCCTCGCAGACGCGGGGCTGGGCCTTCCAGGTGCCGCGGCAGGATGGCGACGGCGTGGAGGTGGTGCACTTGAAGCCCTCGGGCCCGCTGGACTGCACCGACGGGCAGGTGCTGCACGACTGGTGCCTGGCGGGCCTGGGCATCGCCTGGCGCAGCACCTGGGAGGTGGAGGCCGAGATCGATGCGGGTCTGCTGGCCCCGGTGCTGGACGACTTCGCCGCGCCGCCCAACGGCATCTATGCCGTGTTTCCCGAGCGTCGTCACCTGCCGCTGCGTGTGCGGCTGTGGCTGGACTTTCTCAAGGCGCAGTACGGGCGTGCCGATTACTGGGGGCGTGCGGCCTGAGGGACGGTGGGCGCTCCCTCCTTCCTGCCGGAGAGGGGGAGCAAGCCCTGGGCGAGCTTCGAAGCCTCGCTATTTCTGCTTCTGGTACGTGTCGTGCGCCACTTGCCCGCGGTCGGTGTCCTTGCGGCCGCTTTCCAGGTCGTTCAAGGCGCGCTTGCCGCGCTCGGTGGGCTGACCGTCGCGGGCTTCCTGGCTGTCGGCCGACTGGTCGCGCTCATGCGGCATCCGCGGCGCGTGGCCATGGCTCTGCTTAGTGCGGGTCTGGCCCTCGCCGGCCGGGTCGGGCTTTTCGGTGGGAGCGTTGCTCATGGGGGCTGCCTCTTTGCTTCCGCGGACGCGATCACGCCGCTTTGGCAGCCATCGTGCCGCTGATGCTCGGCACCGCGGTAGGACGCCCTGGCCGGCCCCTGTAGGCGCGGGCAGGCTTTGCTCCGCATCCGCATCCGCATCCGCATCCGCAGGCCGCCCGCGCCGCAGCGGAGGGGCCGCTCAGTCTCGCGCGGTGTTGCCCAGCCGCCGGACCTGCGCCTGGTACTCGCGTTCCACCTTGGCGATGCGGTTCACCCGCGCATCCTCGCTCACCCACTGCGCCAGACGGGCGTGCCGCAGCGCCAGGTCGCGCTGCATGCGTGCGGCTTCGAGCAGGGCGCTGTCGTCGGCCGGTTCGTAGCCCAGATCGGCCTGGAGCGAGCGCAGCACCGCGCGCTCGGCGTCGGCGCCGGGCGCACGGCCGTAGTCCAGCAGCACGTTGCGCAGTCCGGCCTGCTGCTCGGCCGGCAGGTCGCGGCGAACCACGATCTGCGCGGGCGGTGTGGGCAAGGATGTCCACAGCACCTGCAGCCGCGCGGCCTCGACCGGAAACAGGGCCTGGAAGCGCTCGAAATCGGTGCTGTTGGTGGTGGCCACGTCGGCATCGCCATTGGCCACGGCCAGGGCGTTGTCCTGGTGGTTGCCCACCGTCTCGGCCTTGAAGCTGGTCTCGATGTCGACGCCGTGCGGCAGGAAGAGCTCCGACTGCGGCACGATGAAGCCCGACACCGAGCGCCGGTCGCCGCGCGCGATGTGCCAGCGTTCGGGGTTCTGCAGCACGGCGTCCAGCGAGGCCGGGCCGCCGTTCAGGCGCCCCAGCAGCAGCGCCCGGTGCTCCACCTGCCGCGGGTCGCGCCGTCGGCGCACCTGCGCCAGCACCTGCATCGGGCCGTTCGTCACGGCGTCCAGCGCCATCTTGCCGGACAGCAGCGCGAAGTCGACGCGGCCGTGCTGCAGGGCGCGGTCCAGCGTGTCGTACTGGAAGGCGCTGAACACCGTCACCGGTCGCCGCAGGGCCGAGGCGATGGCCAGCAGTAGCGGCTCCCAGCGGCGGCGGCTCTCGACCGCGTCGCCCATCGGCAGCAGGCCGAACACCAGGGGCGCCGGCGAGCCGGGGCGTTCACGACCCGGTCGCGCTCCGGTCACCGGCGCCGAGGCCGGTGGTCCGGCGGCCGCGCGCGCCGGGACGAGCGCCGTGCCGACGGTCAGGGCGAGCGCTTGCCGCAGCCAGAGGCGTCGTTCAGCGTCCGTCATCGCGCAGGGCGGCCATCTGTTCGGCGAAGGCCGCGTCCAGCCGCTGCAGCCGTGCCTGCCGGGCTTCCTCGTTCACCCATTGCGCGGTCATGGCGTTCTGGCGCGCCAGCTGGTAGGCCAGGCGGGCGGCCGGCACCAGCGAGCTGTTGTCCGCGGGCAGGAATCCCGCCAGGTCGTGCAGCGACTTGAGCACCGCCCGCTGCGCTTCGCCGCGCGCGCCGGGCGCCTTGCCGTAGGCCACCAGGAAGGCCTGCACCTGGCCCCGCAGTGCGGGCGGATAGCTGTTGCGCATGACGATCTGCGCATGCGGGATCAGGTCGGATTCCCAGATCACCCGCAGCCGCCGCGCCTCGGCCGGGAACTGCAGGCGGAAGCGCTCGAAATCCGCGGTGTTGTTGGTGGCCACGTCGGCATCGCCGTTGGCCACGGCCAGGGCGGTGGCCTGGTGGGTGCCCACGGTCTCGCTGCGGAAGCGCTCCATGGCGATGCGGTTGGGCAGGAAGAGCTGCAGCTGCGGCACGATGTAGCCCGACACCGAGCGCGGCTCGCCGCGCGCTAGGCGCCAGCGCTCCGGCTCGGCCAGCAGCGCCTCCAGCGACGGCAGGGGCCCGCCCTCGCGCACCAGCAGCAGCGCGCGGTAGCCGGGCAGGCCGTCGTGGCGTGTCACCTGGGCCAGCACGCGCATCTGGCGCAGCGTCACCGCATCCAGCGCCATGCGGCCCGAGAGGAAGGCGATGTCCACCTCGCCGCGCTGGATGGCCTGGTCCAGCGCCTCGTACGAGGTGACCGACAGCACCGTCACCGGCCGGCCGATCGCCCGGCCCATGTCCGCCAGCAGCGGCTCCCAGTCGTTGCGCGACTCGAAGGCGCCGCCCAGCGGCAGGATGCCGAAGCGCACCGGCGCGGCCGTCGGGGGCGGCGCAGTCGGCGCAAGCACCTGCTGCGCGGCCGACAGGCTGGCGGCCAGGCCGATCCACAGCGCCGCCAGCGCCTCCGCGGCCCGCCTCAGGGCCATGCCGGCGACAAGGCAAGGGCGCCGGAGGCGTCTCTGGGGCTGGCAGTCGGAACGGGCGGCGGCGGTGGGCGCGGGCATGGCTGACTGAACGGGTTAGAGCGAATGCGCAGTCGTGGTGCGGCTGCGGACAATTCACAATTAGAAAACATTCGACGTTTTTTCTGTGACGTTTCTCACATGAGCGCCCTGCCGGGCCGTTCCCAGCCGATGCGCACGGCCGCCGAAGCGGTCGACGGTCCGCCCCGGGCCGCGGCGGCACGGCCCGTGTCGGCGGCGCACGCCGGCCCTGCCTCCAGCGCCCCTCCGCCGCCGCGGCAGGAGCGCGGGACGCGCCTTTCGCTGGCGCGGCTGTCGCTGGGTCAGCAGATGGTGCTGCTGGCCGTGCTGCCGGCCACCCTGGCCATGCTGGGCGCCATCGGCGTGCTGATGCGCCAGTACCTGGACGGCATGACCGAGCTGGTGCGGGCGAATGCCCAGACCGTGGGCCTGCAGCTGGCCACCGCCGCGCAGGCGCCGCTGGCGCAGCTGGACCGCCGGGCCCTGCTGCGGCTGGCCCATTCCGGCATCGCCCAGCCGCATGTGCAGCAGGTGCAAGTCTGGTCGGACGACGGCGAGATCCTGGCCAATGCCGAGACGCAGGACCGTGCGCGCGGCGCCGGCCTGCGCGCCGTGGTGCCCGTGCCTGCGCTGGACGGTCGCGGTTCTGGCGGGCAGGTCATGGTGGAGATGAGCCTGGACGCCGTCGGCAGCGCCCGGCGGGCGGTCTGGCTCAATGTGCTGCTGGCCCTGGGCGCCAGCCTGGCGGGCGTGGCGCTGGCGGCCGGCTGGGCTGCCCGGCGCATCAGTGCGCCCATCCGCCGCCTGGCGCGCGCCGTCGACCGGCTGGGCGCGGGCGAGGAGGCCCATGTCGCCATCGAGGGTGCGGCCGAGGTGCGCCGGTTGCAGCACGGCTTCAATGCCACCGCCCATGCCCTCGCCGAGGGCCGCCGGCTGCTGCAAAGCCGCATCGAGACGGCCACGGCCGAGCTGGCCCGCAAGAACGCCCAGCTCGAAGTGGCCAGCCAGGCCAAGACCCGGCTGCTGGCCGCCGCCAGCCACGACCTGCGCCAACCGCTGCATGCGCTCACGCTCTTCGCCGACGGCCTGGCCAATGGCGAGACCGACGCCGGCAAGCTGCAGCGCATCGCCCACATCCGCGAATGCGTGGAATCGCTGGACCGGCT
This sequence comes from Pseudacidovorax intermedius, assembly GCF_003350475.1. Taxonomy (GTDB): domain Bacteria; phylum Pseudomonadota; class Gammaproteobacteria; order Burkholderiales; family Burkholderiaceae_C; genus Xenophilus; species Xenophilus intermedius. The sequence continues at coordinate 422,744 of NZ_QQAV01000001.1, read as the reverse complement.
CTTCCTGGAGTTGCTGAACCTGTCGCAGCTGGATGCCGGCGTGCTGCAGCCCCAATGGGCCGACTTTCCACTGGATGCGGTGTTCGACGAGATCAGCCGCAACTTCCGCCCCGTGGCCGAGCAGCAGGAGCTGCGCCTGGTGGTGCGCAAGACCGACCTGTGGGTGCGCTGCGACCAGGTGATGCTCACGCGCGTGCTGTCGAACCTGGTTTCCAACTCGCTGCGGCACACGCCCGGCGGCGGCGTGCTGGTGGCGGCGCGGGGGCGCGGCCGCTCGGTGCGGGTGGAGGTGTGGGACACCGGCATCGGCATCGCGCCCGAGCACCAGTCGCGGGTCTTCGAGGAGTTCTACCAGGTCGATCCGCAACAGTCGCGCGGCACCCGCGGCATGGGCCTGGGCCTGGCCACGGTGCAGCGCCTGGCGCGGCTGCTCAACACGCGCGCCGAGCTGCATTCGGTGCCCGGCCGCGGCACGCGGGTGCGGCTGCTGCTGCGGGCGGCGCATCCGCCGGCCCATGCCGTGGTGCGACCGGCGGCCACGATCACGCAGCCGCTCACGCTCTCGGCGCCATCGGGCGACGTGCGGCTGGACGGCCTGCGCATCCTGGTCATCGACGACGAGGCCGGCATCCTGGAAGGGCTGCAGGTGGTGCTGGGTGCCAGCGGTGCCACGGTGCAGGCCGCGCAGGGCCGCGAAGAGGCCCTCGCCCTGGCCGATGCCTGGGAGGCGCCGCCCGACGTGGTGGTCAGCGACCTGCTGCTGCGTGCCGGCGACAACGGCCTGGCGGTGCTGGAGGCGCTGCGCCGGCATCCCAGGGGCATCGGCGAGGACACCGCCTGCCTGCTGGTCACCGGCGAGACCAAGCCCGAGCGCCTGCGCGAAGTCGCCTCGGCCGGCGTGGCCGTGCTCTACAAGCCGGTGTCGCCCCGGCTGCTGCGCCAGGCGATCCAGGCGCAGGTGGTGGCGCGCGGCATCGCGCCGGGCGGTCTGCCTGCGCGGGCGGTGTAGGCCATCGGATATAGCGGCGACCGCCTGCGGTGCCGCCATCTGCCTGCCCTAGTCCCTCTGCCTTATCGCCCTCGGAGCGGGCGCTTCGTACAGTGGGCGGCCGCTCGCTTCCGCTCCCACATGCCCGTCTGCTCCCCCTTCCGCCAGCGCCTGCGGTCCGCCCTGCTGGGCCTGGCCCTGCTCGCCAGCCTGGGGTCGGCGCAGGCGGCCGGCTGGACGGTGCTGCTGGCCGACGACGCGCCCGGCCATGCCGAATTCGCCCGCGAACTGCGCGTGGCCCAGCCCTCGGCCGAACTGCTGCGCCTGCCGGCGGGTGCAGCGCCGGAGCCGGCCGAGGCCGAGGACGAGCGCACCGCCGCCAATGTGGGCGTGCGTACGCGCAGCCTGCGGCCCACCGCCATGCCCGAGCGCCTGACCGTCGCCGTGGGCGCCGCGGCGGCCCGCGCGGCGCTGGACCGCGGCGGCAGCGAGCCGCTGCTGCTCGCCATGCTCAGCCGGCTGGACTACGAGGGCCTGCGTCCCTTGCCCGCCTTGCGCATGCCGGGCCGGCGCATCGGCGTGCTGCTGCGCGAGCCCTCCTTTGCCGACCAGCTCGCCCTGATCGACGCCGTATTGCCCGGGCGCCGCCGCCTGGGGCTGGTGGCCACCGCCGAATCCGAGCCCATGCTGCGCGAACTGCAGCGCGCTGCGGCCGGCGGCGAATGGTCGCTGCAGGTGGAGCAGGCGCCCGATGCGCTGTCGCTGGCCGGCGCCCTGCGCGCCGTGCTGCCGCGCAGCGAGGCCCTGCTGGTGCTGCCCGACGCCATCGGCAGCAGCCAGGCCGCCACGCTCGCCGTGCTGCATGCCGGGGCGAGTGCGGGCGTGCCCGTGTTCGGCAGCAACGAGGGCATCGTGCGTTCCGGTGCGCTGGCGGCGGCCGTCTCCACCCCGGCGCTGCTGGCGCGCCAGGCCCAGGCCATGGGCCGGCGGCTGGCCGCGGCGGGCGGCTCGACGCCTGTCCCCGTCGTCGAAAGCGCCTCACCCGCGGTGGCGCGGGTCAATCCCAACGTGGCCCGCAGCCTGGGCTTGGCGCTGCCCGCGGAACAGGTGCTGACAGAGCGCCTAGCCGGACAGAGATGAACGTGGGCGCCCTGGGCGGCAGCGAGCCGCGGCCGGCTGCCGTGGCCACGAGGCGCTTGCTCGTGGTGCGCGGCAGCCTGCAGCGCGACCTGGTGCGGCTGGGGCTGCTGCCCTGCGCGGTGGTGGCGCTGCTGCTCACCGGCTGGCTGACCCACAGCCGGCTCGCGATGCTGGACGACGTGTTCGCGGCCGAGGGGCGGGCCATCGCGCGGCAGGTCGCCGCCATGTCGGACCTCAGCCTCTATGCCGGCGATGTGGCCGCGCTGCAGAGCGTGGCGCAGGCCGCGCTGCGCGGCGGCCAGGCCAGCCGGGTCGAGATCAGCAATGGCGCCGGCATCCATGTGGTGGCCGCCGGCGCCGATGCCACCCACCCGGACCGGCTGCGCAGCTTCACCGCGCCCGTGCTGCTGCGCGAGGCCTCGCGCACCATGGCCTTCGCGCCGCCGGGCGTCACCACGGCCGGCGATCAGGCCATCGGCAACGTGGTGGCCCTGCGCGACACCACGCAGCTTCGCCGGGCCCGCATCCAGTCGCTGCTGACCGGCATCGGCATCGGGCTGCTGGCGCTGGGCGGTGCGTGGCTGGCCGTGCGGCACATGGCGCGCGACATCGCCCGGCCGCTGCGCCGCCTGACGCACACCGTGGCGGCGCTGCAGGCCGGCCAGTTCGATGCCCGCTGCGCCATTGCGGGCCGCTCGCCGCGTCGCGGCGGGCCCATGCACGAATTCGCCACCCTGGCCGACGACGTCAACCGCATGGCCGAGCAATTGCAGCGCCACAAGCAGGCCAGCGATGAGCGGGTGCGCGAGGCCACTGCCGTGGCGCTGGAGCGCATGACCGAGGCCGAGCAGGCGGCGCTGTCGCGCTCGCGCTTCCTGGCCGCCGCCAGCCACGACCTGCGCCAGCCCCTGCATGCGATGGGCCTGTTCATCGACGGCCTGCTCACCGGCGCGGCCGACGCGCAGCGGCCCGCCCTGCTGCGACTGCAGGAGAGCACGGCCTTCATGAGCCTGCTGCTGGACGACCTGCTCGAGATCTCGCGCCTGGATGCGCGGGTGCTCACGCCCGAGGTGGTCGACCTGCCGCTGGCGCCGCTGTTCGACGCGCTGGCCGCGCAGCACGCGGCCCACGCGGCGGCGTCCCGCGTGCGCGTCGCGTGGCGGGCCCGCGGGCTGGCCGTGCGCAGCGACGGCGGCATGCTCCAGCGCGTGATCGGCAACCTGGTGGCCAACGCCATCCGCCATTCGCCGCCGGGCGGAACCGTGCTGGTCACGGCGCGCCGGCGCGGGGGCGACCGGGTGCGCATCGAGGTGCGCGACCGGGGCGTGGGCATCGCGCCCATCCACCAGCAGCGCATCTTCGAGGAGTTCTACCAGGTGGCCAATGTGGAGCGCGACCGGCGCCAGGGCTTCGGCCTGGGGCTGGCCATCTGCGCCCGGCTGGCGACGCTGCTGGGCAGCCGCATCGGCCTGAATTCGGCGCTGGGCTGCGGCAGCACCTTCTCGCTGGCGCTGCCGCAGGCCCAGGTGGCCCCCCACGCCGCACCGCTGCCCACCGCTTCGGTGCTGCCGGCTGAGCCGTCCCTGGCCGGCCTGCGCTGCCTGCTGGTGGACGACGACGCGCACATCCGCATCGCCACGGCCGAGCTGCTGGCCCAGTGGGGCTGCGAGGCGGTGTGCCTGGCCAGCGCGCGCGACGCCGTCGCCTGCCTCGGCGCGGCGGGCGAGCGCTTCGACCTGGTGCTGTGCGACCTGCAGCTGGCCGAGGGCGAGGACGGCCTGGACGTGCTGGCCGCCGCGCGCCGGCTGCAGCCCGATGCGCTGGCGGTGGTCATCTCGGGCGCCACCGGCCCGCAGGCCCTGCAGCGGCTGCGCGCCGCGGGCGCGACCGTGCTGACCAAGCCCGTCGCGCCCGCCCGGTTGCGCGCACTGCTGGCGACCTTGAAATGACGCCCCCATCCGACGAGGAGCCGACCGCATGCGCGACCCCAGCGAGCTGAGCCGCATCCGCCCCTTCATCGCCACGCCCTGCCATGGCGCGCAGGTGGGCAGCCTGTATGCGCGCAGCCTGCTCGGGCTGGCCAACCTGGCCTGGCAGCACGGCTTTGCCATGCAGACGCGGCTGCTCGACGGGGACAGCCTGATCACCCGCGCCCGCAACCGGCTGGTGGCCGAGTTCATGGCCGACACGCGCTGGACGCACCTGTTCTGGATCGATGCCGACATCGGCTTCGAGCCCGAGGCGGCGCTGCGCCTGCTGCTGGCGGGGCGGCCCGTGGTGGCCGGCATCTATCCCTACCGCACCTCGGCCTGGCCGCTGCCGGGCCTGCCCGAGGCGCTGCCCGCGGGCAGCCGGCAGGCCGACTTCGACGCTCGCTATGCCCGCTATCCGCTCAACGTGGGCGACACGCCGGTCACGGCCGATGCCGACGGCTTCGTGCCCGTGCTGGACGCGCCCACCGGCTTCATGCTGATCGAGCGCGGCGTCTTCGAGCGCATGGCCGAGGCCATGCCCGAGCTGCGCTACACCCCCGACCCCGGCGACCATGCCAATGCGCACCTGCCCCACCACCGCTTCTTCGACGTCATGGCCGAGCCCGGCGGCGGCCGCTACCTGAGCGAGGACTACGCCTTCTGCCGCCGCTGGCAGCAGCTGGGCGGCACCGTCTGGGCCGACCTGCAGTCGCGCCTCTCGCACCAGGGTCAGCAGGTGCAGGTGGGCGACCTGGGGCGGGCGCTGGCGGCGCGTGCGGGGCCGACCCCGCCGCCCGCGCCGGGCGACTGAAGCCGCCGCGCGTCCGTCACACCACCAGGTGCGCCTCCAGCGCCTCGCGGCCCAGGGCACGCATCTCGCCCTGCAGCACGCAGCGGCCATGGTCCAGCACCAGCACGTCGCTGGCGATGGCCTCCAGGAAGCTCAGGTTCTGCTCGACCACGATGAAGCTGCGGCCCTCGGCCGTGACCTCGTGGATGCACTGCGCCATGCGGTCGATGTTCTCGGGCTGCACGCCTTCGGTGGGTTCGTCGAGCATCGTGAGCGGCGCCGCCAGGGCCATCGTGCGCGCGAAGGACAGCAGCTTGCGCTCGCCGCCGCTGAGCGCGCCGGCGCGTTGCGCGAGCCGCTCGCGCAACCGCGGGAAGCGTGCGAAGAGGGCGTCGTAACGGACATCGCGGCGGCGGCCGATGTGCAGCCACAGGTTCTCCTCCACGGTGAGTTCGCCGAACACCACGTTCTCCTGCGGCGCATAGGCGATGCCGGCCGCCAGCCGCGCATGCGGGGGCAGGGTGCGCAGGTCCTGCCCGGCCCATGCCAGCGTGCCGCCGGCCACCGGCAGGAAGCCGGCCAGCGCCTTGAGCAGCGTGCTCTTGCCGACGCCGTTGCGCCCCAGGATGCCCAGCACGCGACCGGGCGCAGTGCAGCCGGACACGCCGCGCACCACCACCGTGTCGCCGTAGCCGCACTGCAGGTCGGCGAACTGGAGGATGGGTGGGTTCTTCATTTGCGGGCTCCGGCATAGACGGCGCGCACCGCCGGGTCGGCCTGGATCGCGGCCATCGGCCCGTGGGCCAGCAGCCGTCCCTGGTGCAGCACCAGCACGTCGCCGCCCAGGGCGGCCACGGCGGCCAGGTCGTGCTCGATCAGCAGCGCCGCGGCATCCAGTTCATGCACCGCCTCGCGGATGACGTCGATCATGCGGTGGGTCTCGGCCGGCGAGAGGCCGGCGCAGGGCTCGTCCAGCAGCACCAGCCGGGGCTCGGGCAGCAGCGTCATCACCAGTTCCAGCGCCTGGCGCTGTCCTTGCGACAGCTGGCCGGCGGGCAGGGCCTGCTGCGCCTGCAGTTCGGGAAAGCGCGCCAGCAGCCGGTGCAGCAGCGGCGTGTGCCAGCCCAGCGGCGCCGCGCCCAGCGCCGCGAGGGGCGCCAGGCGGCCGGCCCACAGGGCGACCTGCAGGTTCTGCGCCACGCTCAGTGCCGGGAAGACCGACGGGATCTGCAGCTTGCGGCCCACGCCGTGCCGGGCGACACGCCAGGCGTTCAGGCCGGTGATGTCGGCCTTGCCGAGCCGCACCGTGCCGCCGCGCACCGGCAGGCGGCCGGTCATGGCGTTGAAGGCCGAGGTCTTGCCGGCGCCGTTGGGTCCGATCACGGCCCGGATGCCGGGGCCCTGCAGCGACAGCGAGAGGCCGTCGAGGATGCGCACCCCCGACTGGCTGCAGCGCACCGCATCGAAGCGCAGCGCCGGCACGCCGGCCGGGCTCGCGGATGGCGGCGCGGGCACCGGGCGCGCGGGCGAGGGGGCGAGCCAGCGGTCGGTCCAGCGCGCGGCCAGGCCGGCCAGTCCCTCGGGCAGAAAACGCACCACGGCGATGAACAGCAATCCGACCGCCACCTCCCAGTAGGCGAAGGCATCGCGCAGCTCCGACGACAGCCAGCCCACCGCCACCGCGCCGAGCATGGCGCCCAGCGGGCTGGCCTTGCCGCCCACTGCAGCCCAGATCACGAACTCGGTGGACAGCACGAAGCCCATCGCCTGCGGCGTGACGATGCCCTGATGCGCCGCGAAGAGCACACCGGCCACGCTCGCCAGCAGCGCCGACAACGCATAGGCCTTGGCCTTGATGCGGTCGGTGGCATAGCCGAAGAGCTGCATCCGGTCCTCGCTCTGCGCGATGCCCGACCACAGCGTGCCGAGGGGCCGCCGCAGCCACAGCCCCAGCAGGCCGGTGGAGAGCACGGCCGCCGCCGCCACCAGCCAGTAGAGGTGGCCGAAGCGGTCCAGGCCCGGCAGCTCGGGGATGTCGCCCAGTCCGTTGAAACCGCCGGTGACGCTGCTCCACTGCAGCGCCGCCAGGCTGCCCAACATGGCCATGGCAAGCGTGATCAGCGAGAAGTAGGGCCCGCTGCGCAGGCTGCGGGCGAACAGCAGCCGCGCCACGACCCAGGCCAGCAGCGCTGGCAGCAGCAGCGCCGCTGCCAGCGCCCCGGCACCCGTCGGCGTCGCGAGCCCGGCCTTGAGCGCACCGCCGGCCAGGTAGGCGCCCAGGCCGAAGTACAGCGCATGGCCCAGCGGCAGGAAGCCCAGCCGGCCCCAGCACAGGGCCACGCCCTGGGTGGCGATGCCGTAGATGAGGAACAGCGCCACCTGGTAGGCCAGGAAGTCGTTGCCGGCCAGCGGCAGGACCCCGAGACCGGCGGCCAGCACGGCGGCGGGCGCAAAGCCGCCCAGGCGGCCGAGCGCTGCCGGCCCCCTGCGGGCGATGTCGGGACGGGCCGGGTCAGCGGCGAGCAAGGAGTCCATCGGGTTTGAGCCACAGGAAGAGGATCGAAAGCACCAGCACCACGGCGTAGCCGCTGGTCTGGCCGGCAATGCTGCTGACCACGGCCTGCGTGCCGCCGATGGCGCCGACGCCCCCCAGCAGCCCGCCCAGCGAGCCCAGGCCGCCCACCACCAGCACGAAGAAGGCGTCGAGCAGGTAGTCCACGCCGATGCCGGGCTCCACGCGCACCAGCGGCGCCAGCAGCACACCCGCCGCGCCGGCCAGCACCACGCCCACCACGAAGGTGCGCGAGGCCAGGCGGCGCGTGTCGATGCCCAGCGCCTGCGCCAGCACCGGGTTGCCCGTCATGGCCCGCACGCGCAGGCCGGCGGTGCTGCGGCGCCACCAGAGGCCGATGGCGACCAGCAGCAGGGCCACCAGCACGATCAGGCCCAGGCGGTAGGCCGGGTAGGCGGTGGCGCCGAGCATCAGCGGCTGCGCCAGCGGCGTGTCGAGCGTCTGGTAGCCCTTGCCCCAGATCGCCTCCACCGTCTTGCGCATCAGCATGGCCAGCGCCCAGGTGGCCAGCAACGTGTCGAAGGGGCGGGCATACAGCGGGCGGATCAGCCAGCGCTCGACCGCCCAGCCCAGCGCGCCGCACACCACCACGGCCAGCGGAAAGGCGGTGGGCAGCGGCCAGCCCCAGCCCTGCACCGTGACCACGCAGTAGGCGCCGAGCATCACGAACTCGCCGTGCGCCATGTTCATCACGCCCAGCAGGCCGAAGACGATGGCCAGCCCCAGCGTGGTGAGCGTCAGCGTGGCCAGCTCGTAGACGATGTTCAGTCCGTGCAGGACCAGGCTGCCGTCCACCGTCACACCTTGCAGCTCTGGCCCGAGGCCACGCGCGGGAAGGTCTTGACCACGCGGAAGCCCTGCGCGTCCACATCGGCCAGGTAGATGTCCTGCTCCACATGGCGGTTGTGCATGGTGACCGCGCCGCGCGGGCCGGTGTAGCTGGCGCCTTCGCTGGCGGCGTCCATCTTCGCGGGATCGAGGCTTCCGGCCTTGCGGACGATGGCGTCCATCATGAGGAAGCCTTCGTAGGTGGATTCGGCCAGCCCGTTGAGCGCGGGCGCCTGCGCGCCGAAGCGTGACGCGTAGGCCTGGGCGAAGGCCTTGGCGCCGGGGGTGTCGATGCGCGCGAAATAGCCGGAGCTGGAGTACAGGTTGCGCGCATTGGCCACGCCGATGCCGGCCAGCGTGTTCTCCTCGATCAGCGTGCCCAGTCGCAGTGCCTTGTCGGCCAGGCCGAAGCTGGCGAAGGCCTTGTTGAAGTTGACCGAGGCGCCGCCCACCAGCGACACCAGCACCGCGTCGGCGCCGCTGTCGCGGATGCGGGCCAGCGTGGCGTCGAAGTTGTCCACGGTGAAGGGCAGGTATTCGTCGCCCACCACCTGCGCGCCGGTCTGGGCGATGTAGGTCTTGGCGGTGGCGTTGGTGTTGCGGCCCCAGATGTAGTCGTTGCCCACCAGGTACCACTTGGTCGGCTTGCGCTCGGCCGCCAGCCAGGGAATGACGGGCTGCAGCTGCTGCTGCGGCGTCTCGCCGTTGACGTAGGTGGCGCGGGCGCATTCGCCGCCCTCGTAGATCGGTGTGTAGAAGTAGGGCACCTGCCCTTTGAAGAGGCCGACCAGCGCGCCGCGCACGGCGCTGTCGTGCATGCCCACGACGGCGGCGGCGCCCGAGCCCTTCCAGAGCTTGAGCGCGGTTTGCGCGGCCTCGGCCGGCGGCAGTCCGGCATCGCCGAACAGCAGCTCCAGCTTGCGCCCCAGGATGCCGCCGCGGGCATTGAGCGTCTCGGCGGCCAGCTGGGCGCAGGCCTTGGCCGACGGGCCGAACAGGCCGGCCGGCCCGCTCTGCGGGATGAGCACGGCCACCTTGAGCGGCGTCTCGGCCAGCGCGGGCGCCAGGGCCAGGGTGGCGCCGGTGGCGGCGCCGCTGCGGATGAAGTCTCGACGGTTCATGGAATCCTCCTCGTGAAGCCAGGGAACGGGGTGGCGCGCGATGGCCTTCTCAGGCGAGCGGCGGCACGGCGGGCGGGGGCAGCACGCGCTCGATCGCGGCGCCCATGGCGAGCAGGCGGCGGTCGCTGCCAGTCGGGCCGTCCAGCGCCAGGCCCACGGGCAGCCCGTCGGGCCCTACGCCGGCAGGCAGGCTCAGCCCGGGAATGCCGGCATTGCTGCCCGGATCGGTGTTGCGGATGTAGGTCAGGAAGGCCGGCTGCGGCGTGCCCAGGAATTCCACCTCGCCGCCCGCCAGCAGCGGCCGCGCGGTCAGCGGCGCGGTGGGAAAGGCCAGCGCCTCCACCTGCGCCTGCGCAAAGGCGTCGCGGTACATCGCCTGCAGCCGTTCGCGGGCCGCCAGGGCCTCGCGGTAGGCGGCCTCGGGCACGCCTTCCTTCAGCAGCGGTTGCAGCAGGCCGGCCACGTCGGGGCTGCCGATGCCGGCGAGCAGCGCGGGCAGGTCGACGTCGTGGCCGGCTTCTCGCAGGTAGTCCGGCATCTGGGCCATGAATTCGTAGAGCGCCACCGGAAAGCCGACGGCGGCATTGAGTGCGTCCAGCTCGGGCAGGGCCACCTCGACCAGCACCACGCCGGCACGCTCCAGCGCCTCCCGGGCCTGGGCCATCACGGCGGTGACCGAGGCGTCGCAGGCATCCCAGAAGCGCTGCGCCGGCAGGCCCAGGCGCAGGCCGCGCAGCGGGACGTCGGCCAGCGGCGTGGTGTCCTGCGCCATCACGGTGTCGAGCAGGGCCAGGTCGTGCACGCTGCGGGCCATGGGCCCGGCGGTGTCGCGGGTGGCCGAGATGGGCGCGATGCCCGCGCCCGGAATGCGCCCCACCGTGGGCCGCAGGCCGGCGATGCCGCACAGCGCGGCCGGCAGCCGCACCGAGGCGCCGGTGTCGGTGCCCAGGGCGGCGGGCACCAGCCCGGCGCTCACCACCACGGCGCTGCCGCCGCTGCTGCCGCCGGGAATGCAATCGGGCGCCCAGGGGTTGCGGATGCGGCCGGTGACGGCGTTGTCGCTGGAGATGCCGAAGGCCAGCTCGTGCATGCCGGCCTTGCCGGCCACGACGGCGCCCGCCGCCCGCAGGCGGCGTGCCACCTCGGCGTCGGTGCGCGGGCGACGGCCGTGCAGCGCGCCCGTGCCGGCGCCGGTGGGCAGGTCGGCGGTGCCGATGTTGTCCTTGAGCGCGAGCGGGATGCCCGTGAGCGCCGGCGCGTCGCCGCGGGCCAGTACGGCGTCGGCCCGCGCGGCCTGGGCCAGGAAGGGAGCCGGGTCGAAGTCCACGTAGCCGTTGAGGTGGGCCAGTTGCCGCGTGCGGGCGGCGAGGGCCTGCGCCAGCTCGACGGCGCTGAAGTGCTTCTGCGCGAGGCCCTGTTGCAGTTCGGCGATGCCGAGCCGGTGGAGCGGTTGCGGGTTTTCCATAGGCGAAGGGTGGGCGCACGGGGGTGCCGCCGGACGGCCGGCACGCGTACGCTCCGAGGGAGTTGATGCAGCGAGAGGCTACCCAGCAGCCGCTTTCCAGGCACCCGTCGAGATTGACGGGACGCGCAGCGGCGAAGATGGCTGCATCTGGCACGACGGTTGCTGCATCCGCTGCCACCGGCATCGGCCGGCGCCCGACCCGCCCCCTTTCACGCCCAGCACCAGCGATGTACCTCTCGAATGACCAAGTGGCGGCACTGTCCGAGTGCTACCGGGTGCTCGCGAGCGCGGACGACCTGCACGAGCTGCGGCACCTGCTGGCCCCCGCGCTGGCGCGGGCGCTCCGGGCGCAGTCGCTGGTGTCGCGCGACTTCGATGCCGACAGCCGTCGCTATGCCATCAGCTTCGCGCACAACCTGGACGAGGCCCACGCGCAGCGCTACGAGGCGCACTTCCAGTTCTGCGATCCGATCACGCCCGTGCTCCAGCCGCTGCGCTGCGGCGGCTTCGCGCATGCCCTGCCGCGGGCGCAGCTGGTGCGCACCGAGTTCTACAACGACTTCCTGCGGCCCTACGAGATGCACCGCGGGCTCAACCTCTACGCCTGCGACGGCGACACCTTCGTCGGCGACATGCTGGCCTTCCGCAGCGAACGCCAGCCCGAGTTCGAGGACGGCGAACTGGCCATCCTGCGGATGCTGGAGCCGTCGTTCACGGCAGCGCTGCTGCGCCTGCGCAAGGTCCGCACGGCGCCGCTGGCGGCCGTGGTGGACGACGCGGCGCTGCTGGGCGTGCTGGCCCGCCAGTCGCTGACGCCGCGTGAGGCGGAGGTGGCGCTGCTGGTGTTCCGCGGCTGTGCCGACAAGGAGATCGCCCGCAGCCTGCAGCTGCAGCCGACCACGGTGCGCTACTACCTCAACAACGCGGCCGACAAGCTGGGCGCCCGGGGCCGGGCGCGGCTGGCCCACCGTGTCTCGCAGCTGGCCGCGGCACCGGTGGCGGCCGGCGTCCGGACGCACTGACGCCAGCGCTGCACGCACGCGTGCGTGCCCTGGGCAGGCGCCGCCCGCAGGCGGCGCGGTCTTGCGCCCGCCTCGCCCGGCGCTTCACGGGCCCCTTCCATAATCGGCCGGATGCCGACCCCGCCCGCCGACGACCTGCTCCGCATCCACACCTACGCCGCCATCGAACCCGGCCCCCGGCTGCTGGTGATGGGCGGCGTGCATGGCGACGAGACGGGCGGCACCGTCGGCATCGAGCGCCTGAAGGCCGAACTGGACAGCGGCGCGCTGGGCCTGGCGCGCGGCCGGCTGACGCTGGTGCCGGTGGCCAATCCGATGGCGCGGCGTCTGCTGCGGCGCGAGGGCGAGCGCAACCTCAACCGCGCCTTCCGCCCGCGCGCCGAGCCCCGCGACTACGAGGACCGGCTCACCAACGTGCTGGCGCCGGTGATCGCGCAGCACGAGGTGCTGCTGGACCTGCATTCCTTCGAGAGCCCCGGCGAGGCCTTCGCCATGATCGGCCCGCGCGACAACCCCGACCCGCTGGAGCCCTTCGCGCGCGCCGAGGAGGAAGGCCGCCTTGCGCTGCACATCGGCACGCCCACCATCGTGGAAGGCTGGCTGGACATCTATGCCGCGGCGATCGCGCGCCGTGCCGGCGGCGTCGCGCCGTCCGAGGACGAGATCGACTACGGCCGTGGCACCAACGAGTACATCCGCAACTGCGGCGGCTACGGCGTGACGCTGGAGTGCGGCCAGCACCGCGACCCGCAGGCACCCGAGGTGGCCTGGCAGGCCATCCGCCGCACGCTGGCGCTGCTGGGCATGGCGCCGCTGCCCGGGGGCCTGGCCGCGCATCCCCCGGCACGGCCGCGCCTGCTGCGGCTGCGCGATGTGACCGACCGGCTGCACGAGGGCGATGTCTTCGTGCGCGAGTGGGCCACCTTCGACGCCGTGAAGGCGGGCGAGCTCATCGCCCGCCGCCACGACGGCAGCGAGGTGCGGGCCGCGGGGGACGGCCACATCGTGTTCCCCAACCCGCTCGCGCGGGTGGGCACCGAGTGGTTCTACTTCGCCACGCCCAGCGAGCGCGTGTTGGGTTGACCCAGCAGCCGCTCAGGCCGCCGGCCGCAGGCGCGTCACCAGCGTCTGCAGCGCATGCCGCACGGTCGCGGCGCGCACGGCGGCGCGGTCGCCGGTGAACAGGCGCCGCTCCGTCCAGCACTGGCCGTCCAGCGACCAGCCGAACCACACGGTGCCCACCGGCTTCTCGGCCGAGCCGCCGCCCGGGCCGGCCACGCCGGTGACGGCCACCGCCGCCTGAGCGAGGGAGTGCGCGACGGCGCCTTCGGCCATCGCCCGCGCCACCGGCTCGCTCACCGCGCCATGGGCGGCGATGACATCGGCCGGCACGCCCAGCATCTGCGTCTTGGCCTCGTTGGAATAGGTGACGAAGCCGCGCTCGAACCAGGTGCTGGAGCCGGCCAGGTCGGTGCAGGCCCCGGCGATCAGGCCGCCGGTGCAGCTTTCGGCGGTGGCCAGCATGCGGCCGCTGGCGCCCAGCAGTTCGGCCAGTTGGCGCACCAGCACGGGCAGATCGGGCGCCTCGTCGGCGGCAGGCGGGACGGGGGCGATGATCATGGTCGTGTGCCTCGAATCGGGTGCGAAGGGCCTGGCCGGTTCACCACAGCGCGCGGGCCAGGGCGATCACCAGCAGCGTGCAGAAGGCGGCCACCAGGTCGTCCAGCAGGATGCCCAGGCCCGACAGGGCCCAGCGCGGCGCTGTCGGGTCGTGCGGGATGAGCCGGTCGGCCCAGCCCACCGGGCCGGGCTTGGCGGCATCGAACAGGCGGAACAGCGCAAAGGCCACGATCTGGGCCAGCAGTCCGGCCGGCAGCAGCAGCCACAGCACCAGCCAGATGGCCGCGATCTCGTCCCAGACCACGGCGCCGGGGTCGGGCACGCGAAGATTGCGTGCGGTGACGGTGCAGGCCCACCAGCCCAGGGGCCAGGCGGCGAGCGCCAGCACGCCCATGGCGAAGGGGGACAGCACCTGCGCCAGGAGCACGAAGGCCGCCCAGCCCCACAGCGTGCCGACCGTGCCGGGCGCCAGGCGCGACAGGCCGGCGCCGAAGCCGAGGGCGATGACATGGGCCGGGTGGGCACGCAGGAAGGCCCAGGTGGGCCGAACGGGCGGCAAGGGCGATGTCCCGGCAGGGGCAGCGGAGAAGGCGTGTGCCTCGGGTGGAGAAGACGGAGCAGCGGACATGAGCCGCCGATGGTAGACCCGGACACCCCGCACGGGTGCCCGGGCGGCAGCCCTTTCAGCCTGCGGCGACCGTCTGCGTGCTGCGGCCGGCCAGCTGCGCCAGCAGCGCCGCCGGATCGGCCGGCAGCCGATCGCCGCGCCAGGCCACATGCTGGTCGGTGCGCACCAGCAGCAGCGCATGGGCGTAGGCCGCGGGCAGCGGGCCGGCGGCCACCGGATCCACCACCGTGAGCGGCATGTCCAGCGCCTTGGCCGCGGCCTGCAGCGGCGCCACGTCCACCGCCGGGTCCAGTCGCAGCAGGGTGTAGCCCTGGCCCAGCAGGTCGTAGAGCGAGCCGCCGTCCGCCAGCCAGAAGTGCGGCGCCCGGCAGCCGGGCACCGTCGAGGGCGTGAAGTCGCCCATCGAGTAGGCGGGCGGCTGGGCGCCGTCGTCCACGATCAGCGGAGAGCCGGCGTAGAAGTAGCCGAAGTTCAGGCCCGCGCAGCAGAACTGCTGCACGTTCAGGTCGTAGGCCTCGCGGCCCACGCGTTCGCGCTCCGCGTCGGCTTCGGGGCCCTGGGCTTCGATGTCGGGCGGTACGGCGCCGCGGGCGCGGATCATCTTCTGCGCATGGTCCATGGCGAAGTGCGACACCTGCTCGGTGATCGGCTGACGCTCGGCCTGGTAGGCGTCGAGGATGGCCTCGCCGCCCCAGCCGTGCAGCCGGGCCGACAGCAGCCAGGCCAGGTTCACCGCATCGGCAATGCCCGCGTTCATGCCGTAGCCGGCATAGGGCACCCACAGGTGCGCCGCGTCGCCGGCGATGAACACGCGGCCGGCGCGCAGCCGGTCGGCCACCAGGCGGCGGCCCACCCAGTCCTCGCGGCTGATGACCTCGTAGTGGAAGTCGGGGCCCACGCCGAGGATGGCGCGGATCGACCAGTCCCGGTCCACCGCGTCGAAGTCGGCCTCGTGCGGATGCAGGTGGTTGTGCACCAGCCAGTCCTGCCGGCCGTCGATGGCGAAGACGGTGCCGCAGCGTTCGGGGTTGACGGCATAGCAGCACCAGGCGTCCTTGTCCGTCAGCAGAGCCTTGAGCCCCGGCGCGCGGATGAAGGTGGACTGCACGCGCTGGATCACCGGCGTGCCTTCGAGCTTGGCGCCCATGGCCTTGCGCACGCCGGAGCTGCCGCCGTCGCAGCCCACGAGGTAGCGGGCGCGCAGCTGTCGGGTGGCGCCGCTTTCCAGGTCGAGCAGCGTGGCGGTCACGCCGTCCTCGTCCTGCACGAACTCGGCCACCTGCGTGCGGTTGAACAGCTGCACGCCGGGCTGCGCCGCGGCATGGTCGAGCAGGATGGGTTCCAGGTAGATCTGGTTGATGCGGTGCGGCGGCTCCGGCGTGGGCCACCAGCCGTCGGGGCCGGCGGTGTCGGTATAGCGCGTGCTGCGGCCCGGGATGGGGATGCGCGTGAGTTCGGTGCCGGTCACGCGGGTGCGGAACACCACGTCGTTCGGGTAGTCGGCCGGCAGTCCGGCATCGCGCAGCCGCGCGGCCACGCCCAGCCGGCGCAGCTGCTCCATGGTGCGGGCCGAGACATGGTTGCACTTGACGCTGGGCGGCTCGCCATAGCGGCGCAGTTCGGCCACGGCCACGCGATGGCCGCGCTGTGCCAGATCGGTCGCCAGCGTCAGGCCGACGGGGCCGCCGCCGACGATGAGCACGTCGGCGTCGAAGGGGGCGGAGGATCGGGAAGAAGTCATGGTCTGGGTTCTGTCAATCAAGCTTGATTTGCGCCGTGCGGATCACCTGGCCCCACTTGCGCGTCTCGCTCTGGATATAGCGCTCGAAGGCCTGCGGCGTGTCGGGTGCCGGCTCCACGCCCTGGGCGCGCATGGCGGCCTGGTTCTGCGGATCGCGCAGCGCAAAGTTGATGGCCTCGTTGAGCTGCGTGACGATGGCCGTCGGCATCGCAGCCGGCGCGACCACGCCGAACCAGCCGGTGGCGTCGTAGCCGGGCAGGCCGGCCTCGGCCAGCGTGGGCACCTCGGGCAGCGAGGGCAGGCGCTGCGGGCTGGTCACGCCGAAGGCGACCAGCTTGCCGGCGCGGATCTGCTGCAGTGCGGCCGGCAGGTCGACCATGGCCAGCGGCACCTGGCCGGCGATGGCATCGATGGCCGCCGGGCCCGAGCCGCGGTAGGGCACGCCCACCACCTTGGCCTCGGCCATCTGCTCGAACAGGGCGGTGGCCAGGTGCATCGCCGTGCCGTTGCCGCCATGGCCCACGGAGAGGCCGCCCGGCTTGGTGCGGGCCAGCGCGATCAAGTCGCGCAGGTTGCGCGCCGGCACCGACGGGTGGCCCACCAGCACGAAGGGAATGGCCGCCAGCATGCCCACGGGCTTGAGGTCCTTGAGCGGGTCGAAGGGCATCTGCGCATACAGGCTGGAGTTGGCCGACAGCGCGCCCGCCGCGCCCACGCCCAGCGTGTAGCCGTCGCCCGGTGCCTTGGCCACCAGCGTGAGGCCGACGTTGCCGCCAGCACCCGGCCGGTTGTCCACCACCACCTGCTGGCCCAGCTTCTCGTTGAGGCGGGGCGTGAGCAGGCGCACCACCGCATCGGCGCTGCCGCCGGGCGGGAAGGTGACGACCAGGCGGATGGGCTTGTCGGGCCAGTTGCCCTGGGCGCGGGCGGCCAGCGGCGCGGCCAGCAGCGCCGCCAGCGCGGCCAGGCCCGCGCGCCGCGTCAGGCCGGCGGCATGTTCTGTCGTCATCGATCTGTCTCCTGTTTTTGTCGAGGCCGCATTGAAGCGCGTCAACATTCATTCGTAAATCGAGAAATTCGAATGAAAATTTCAGGTCACCTGATGAATCATTCCTTCACGCCCACCATCCGCCAGCTGCGTGCCTTCGTCGCCGTCTACCAGTCGGGCCGGCTGGGCACGGCCGCGCAGCGGCTGTTCGTCACCCAGTCGGCGGTGAGCATGCTGCTGCGACAGCTGGAGGAAGGCCTCGACACGCGCCTCTTCGACCGCACCACGCGCTCGCTGCAGCCCACCGCCGCCGCCACCGACATGCTGCCCACGGCCGAGCGCATCCTGCGCGACGTCGATGCCCTGGCGGGCGGCTTCCGCGACCTGGCCACGCTGGAGCGCGGCCGGGTGGCGGTGGCCATCACGCCCACGCTGGCCGGCTTTCTGCTGCCGGAGGTGGTGCGGCGCTTCGGCGAGTCGCACCCCGGCGTGCGGGTGGTGGTGGACGACTGCGCGCCCGACCAGTTCGTGGCGCGCGTGCTGGGAGAGCATGTGGACTTCGGCCTGGGCACACCCGAGCGGCCCGGCGCCGACATCGAGACCGAACCGCTGCTGCGCGACCACCTGGCCTTCGTCTGCCGCCGCGACCATCCGCTGGCCGGGCGCCGCAGCATCCGCTGGACTGACCTGGCCGGCCATCCGGTGATCACCTCGCGCGGCGGCTACGGCGTGCGCCAGACGGTGGACGTGACGGCTGCCCGCGCCGGCGTGGCGCTGGAGGTGGCGGGCGAGGTGAGCTTTCTGTCCACCGCGCTGTGGATGACGGCCAGCGGCCTCGGGCCGTCGGTGATGCCCTCAGCCTTCGCGCGGGCGCGGGGCGATGCCGAGCTGGCGGTGATCCCGCTTTCGGCGCCGCGGGTGTCGCGCGACATCTCGGTGGTGACGCGGCGCGGGCGCTCGCTGTCGGCGGCCAGCCGCAGCTTCATCGAGATGCTGCGGGCGCAGTGGGGTTGAGCCGACGCCCGGCGCCCGGCGCCGTTCAGCCGAAGTGGTCGAAGGACGCGAAGCGCTGGTCGACCGGGTGGCCTTGCGCATCCACCACGCGCAGCCCCGGCTCCGCTTCGATGCGGCCGATGCGCGTCACCACCACACCGGCCGCGCGGGCCGCGGCTTCGACGTCGGCCGAGCGATCCGCGGGCGCCGTGAACGCCAGCTCGTAGTCGTCGCCGCCGGCCAGCGTCAGGCTGCGCTGCATGGCGGCATCCAGCGCCACGGCGCCGCGGGCGGCCAGCGTGCCGGCCACGGCGTCGGCGTCGAGCGTGGCGCCCACGCCGCTGGCGCGCAGCACATGGCCCAGGTCGCCGGCCAGGCCGTCGCTGATGTCGATGGCACTGGTGGCGATGCCGCGCAGCGCCAGGCCGAGTGCCACGCGCGGCGTGGGCTGCTCCATGCGGGCCCGGGCGGCGGCGAAAACGGCCTCGGGCACAGAGAGCCGGCCGCGGAAGACTTCCAGGGCGAGCCGTGCGTCGCCCAGCGTGCCACTCACCCAGAGCTCGTCGCCCGCCCGCGCGCCACTGCGCAGCAATGCGCCGCCGCGCGGCACCTCGCCGAAGACGGTGATGCACAGGTTGAGCGGTCCGCGCGTGGTGTCGCCGCCCATCAATTGGCAGCCGTGCGCATCAGCCAGCGCGAACAGGCCCTGCGCGAGGCCGGCCAGCCAAGCCTCGTCCACCGAGGGCAGCGACAGCGCCAGCGTGAAGGCCAGCGGTCGCGCGCCGCAGGCGGCCAGGTCGCTCAGGTTGACGGCCAGTGCCTTGTGGCCGAGCAGCGCCGCATCGACCGTGGAGAGGAAGTGCCGGCCCTCGACCAGCATGTCGGAGGAGACGGCCAGCTGCATGCCCGGCGCGAGGTCCAGCAGCGCGCAGTCGTCGCCCACGCCCAGCGCCACCGCGGCACCGGGCACGGCCGGGCGCTGGAAGAACTGGCGGATCAGATCGAATTCACCCACGGCGATCAGCCCACCGGCGTGCGGAAGCGCTCGGCCGCCTGGCGCACCACCTCGGCCAGCAGCCGTTCGCGGCCCTGGCGCTCGCGCAGCCAGCGGGCGTCGTTCTGGCTGGCCTCGACCGAGCTGCGCAGCCGGCCGAAGGCGCGGGTGGCGTCGAGCACGGCGGCATGCGGCTCCAGCATGGTCATGGTGCGAAGGATGTGCTCGCGCAGGGGCATGTGCTCGCCGGTGGCCGGGTCCACGTACACGGCGTCCAGGCCGAAGCGGCAGGCCTGGAAGCGGTTGTAGGTGTAGACCAGGTAGTCGTCCTCGCTGGGCACGAAGGGCTGCTCCTGCAGGAAGTACGCCGCCAGCGTCTGCACATAGCCGGCCAGCGACGCGGCGCGCTCCACCGTGAGCGGCGTGTCGAAGACGCGGATCTCGATGGTGCCGTACTCGGGCTTGGGCCGGATGTCCCAGTAGAAGTCCTTCATGCTCTTGACCACGCCGGTGCGGGTCATGCGCGCGAAGTAGCCCTCGAACTCCTTCCACGACAGCGTGAAGGGCGCCCGGCCCGACAGCGGGAAGGCGAAGACGGAGTTGAGCCGGGCCGAGTCGAACTGCGTGTCCTGCCCCTGCACGTAGGGGCTGGAGGCCGACAGCGCGATGAAGTGCGGGATGTAGCGGCTCATGCGGTGCAGCATCAGCAGCGCCGAATCGGCGTCGGGACAGCCCACGTGCACATGCTGGCCGAAGATGGTGAACTGCTTCGACAGGTAGCCGTAGAGCTCCGACAGCTGGCGGAAGCGCGGCTTGTCGTAGATGCGCTGCTCGTGCCACTGCTGGAAGGCATGCGTGCCGCCGCCCAGCACCGCGATGTTGAGCTTGCCGGCCACCTTGACCAGCGCGTCGCGCAGCGGCCCCAGCTGCTGCAGCACCTCTTCCGCCGAATGGCAGACATCGGTGGAGATCTCGATCATGCTCGAGGTCATCTCGGGCACCACGCTGCCGCGCAGGTCGAACTGGGCCATGCCGCGCAGCATGTCCTCGGCATAGGGCGCGAGGTCGTAGTCGTGGGTGTTGACCAGCTGCAGCTCCAGCTCCACGCCGAGCGACAGCGCCTTGGAGCTGCGGAAGGGCTCCAGCGGCACCACGCGGGCATCGGCCTCGCGCTGGGCGCGCGTCGGCTCGGCCGTCGGGGGCGAGAAGGGCGAAGGGGGGTTGTCCAGCGGGCTCATGGCTTTTCCTTCGACGTCGATGGGGCCGGACGGGCATTCATCGCTGTGTGTCCTCGGGGGCGGTGAAGGCCTCGGGGGCCCAGGGTCGCGAGCTTTCCCTGGCGCCGTAGAGGGCGATGGTGGCCAGCACCGCGCCCAGCACCTCCATGAGCAGGATGGCCGGCAGCGCCACCTGCGTGATCAGGTGGCCCAGCAGCGGCGAGGCGGTGACGAAGCCCGACGCGATCAGCAGCGCAATGGACGACAGCGGCGCCATCGCGCAGCCGATCCACAGCGCCTGGCGCCAGCTGGTGCCGCTGCCCGGATTGGCCAGCGCCACGCCAGCGATCTTGGCCACGGCGCGGGCGCCGATCAGCGCCAGCACCACGGTGGCGACCGTGAGGTTCCATTCGGCCTGGGCCGCGACGATGGACACCAGCACGAACATCAACATGGTCACCAGCGACGCCGCGGTGCCCAGCTGACGCGGCCAGACCCAGGGCCGCGGGTTCAGGCCCTTGAGCAGCACGCCGCCGATCAGCGCCGCCAGCGGTGCCGCGCCGCCCCAGGCGCTGGCCACGGCCGCGCCAGCACCGATGATTGCCAGCAGCAGGATCGAGGTGTTCTCGCTCGTCGGGCTCATCACCCGCAGCGCCGAGCGCAGCGCCAGCGCCATCACGGCGCCCACCACGAAGGACAGGCCCAGCACCGTCAGGATCGGATGGAAGTTCTCCATGAAGCCCTGCGGCGTGTTCTCCAGCCGGCCCGCGAAGACATAGGCCAGCGTCAGCGCATACAGCGTGTTGAGGGTGGACAGCGCCAGCGCCCGCTCGGTGACGGGTCCGGAGGCGCGGATGTCGATCACCACCCGCGACAGCACGGCCGGCGAGGCCGCCACCGCGATCAGCGCCAGCGGGGCGATCACCGAGGGCGGCACGTCGAAGGCGCGCAGCGTCCACCAGACGGCGGCGAAGGTCAGGCCCGACTCGGCCAGGCTCTGCGCCAGCACCATCGGGTTGCGGCGGAACCAGCCCAGCGGCAGGCGTCCGCCGGCCTCGAAGAGCACGATGGCCACGCCCAGCTCCATCAGGTACAGGGCCGTACCCTGCAGCGGCCACACCGCGCCCTCGAAGCCGGCCAGGCCCACCACGGTGCCCACCAGCGAATAGCCCACCACCTTGGGCAGGCCCATGTAGCGTTGCACGAGATGGCCTGCGGCGGCGGCTGCGGCGATCAGCAGGGCCCACCACACGGTGGGCAGGCCGGCTGTCGGTCGCATCCAGCTGGACAGGAAGCCCAGCAGGTCGGAAGGAAGAAGATTCATCGGGCTGGCAAAGGTCTGCGAAGGGCCGGACGGCATCGGCACCGCGCAGCGGCGTCCTGGTCGTCCGTTCCTTCTGACTGGGCCCGCGGCGCCAGCGCGCGGTCGGGTCCCGGGGTCATCGGCGCCGCAGCGCCGGGCGATCCTCAGTGCAGGATGCGCGGGCCGGGGTCGGAACCCGTTCCGGCGTCGAGCACGAAGGCGGCGATGGGCACGTCGAAGCGTTCGGCGTCCTCGCTCACCACGAAATAGCTGCCGCGCATCGTACCGCTGGCCGCCTTGAGCTGGCAGCCGCTGGTGTAGCGGAAGGACTGGCCCGGCGACAGCAGCGGCTGGCGTCCCACCACGCCCAGGCCGCGCACCTCCTGCACATGGCCGGAGATGTCCTCGATCACCCAGTGGCGGGCGATCAGCTGGATCGGGAACAGCGCCACGTTGGTCACGGTGATCGTGTAGGCGAAGGCGTAGAGCCCCGTCTCCGGCGAGGACTGCTCGGGCAGGTAGCGAGGCTCGACCTCGACGCGCATCGGGTGCTGGGGCATGGCGCGGAATGTTAACAACGCGGGTCTTCCGGCCGGGTCCGCGGGTCAAGGGCGGGCCTGCGGCGAGAATCCGCGCCCATGACGACGAGCCGCCCCACGACCCACCGCATCGCCCCGTCCATCCTCTCGGCCGACTTCGCCCGGCTGGGCGCCGAAGTGAGCGACGTGATCGCCGCCGGCGCCGACTGGATCCATTTCGATGTGATGGACAACCACTACGTGCCCAACCTCACCTTCGGCCCGATGGTGTGCGAGGCGCTCAAGCCGCACGCCAAAACGCCCGACGGCCAGCCGGTGCCCATCGACGTGCACCTGATGATCCAGCCGGTCGACGCGCTGGCCGCCGCCTTCGCCAAGGCGGGTGCCGACTACATCAGCTTCCACCCCGACGCCTCGCCGCATGTGCACCGCAGCATCCAGGCCATCCGCGCGGCCGGCTGCAAGCCGGGGCTGGTGTTCAACCCGGCGGCCTCGCTGGAGGTGCTGGACTGGACGCTGGACGAGATCGACCTGGTGCTGATCATGAGCGTCAACCCCGGCTTCGGCGGCCAGAGCTTCATCGACTCGGCGCTGCGCAAGATCGAGCTGGTGCGCAAGCGCATCGACGCCAGCGGCCGCGACATCCGTCTGGAGGTGGACGGTGGCATCAAGGCCGACAACATCGCCCGCGTGGCCGCCGCCGGCGCCGACACCTTCGTGGCCGGCAGCGCGATCTTCAACGCGCCCGGCTACCGTACGGTGATCGACACCATGCGCGCCAACCTGGCCGGCTGACCGCCTTTCATCTCCGGAGCCCGTCGTGACGCTCGAAGCCATCCTGGCCTACCTGCACCTGCTCGCCATCCTCACGATGGTGGTGTTCATCTCCAGCGAGGCGGCGCTGTGCCGCATCGAATGGCTCAACGCCAAGGCGGTCGAGCGACTGGCCAAGGTCGACCTGATCTACGGCATTGCCGCCCTGGCGGTGTTGGCCACGGGCCTGGTGCGCACCTTCCTGGGCGTCAAGGGCAGCGCCTGGTACTGGACCAACCCGCTGCTGCATGTGAAGGTGACGCTGTTCGTGATCGTGGGGCTGATCTCGATCTTCCCCACGCTGACCTTCCGCCGCTGGCTGCGCGCCCAGCGCCGGGGCGGGGCCCTGCCGGGCGCCGAGGAGGTGCGGCGCACGCGCCGGCTGGTGATGGTGCAGGCGCACCTCATCGCGCTGATCCCGCTGTTCGCCGTCTTCCTGGCGCGCGGCTTCGGCAAGTGATCTGAGCGAGCGGGCAGCGCTGCCCGGCCGCAATGCGCCCAGCAAAAAGCCCGGCTTCGGCCGGGCTTCGTCTTTGGTGCGCGGGTGTATCTCAGGCGGCCTTGGCGCTCAGGCATTCCTTCATGAAGGCCTTGCGCTCGTCGCCCTTGAGGGTCTTGGCCTTGGGGTCGGCGTTGCAGCTCTTCATCTTGTCCTGCTGCGTGGCGGCCTTGGCCGGCTTGGCCGACAGGCACTGCTTCATGAAGGCCTTGCGCTCGTCGCCCTTCTTGTCGCCGGCGTCGGCGTTGCAGGTCTTCATCTTGCTTTGCTGCGCGGTCGGCGCCTTCTCGGCGGCCGCTGCCGCCGGGGCGGGGGTCTGGGCGAAGACGTTGAACGACAGGGCGGCGCCCAGGGCGATCAGGGAAGCGAGCTTTTTCATGGGGTGGTTGTCCTTCGGCTCAAGCGGCGCCGCTCGGGCGCCGGCCCGGCGGCGCCAGGCTTTCATGCAACGCGGTTCACAAAGGTTGCGATGACGACGAACGATGAAACGAAAGTTTGCAATCGCACCAGCGCGAGGCGAGGCGAGGCGATGCGGAGCGCGGCGCGGCGCGGCGAGCGGCCTGACGTGCCGCCGGGTCAGCCCGCGCCGGTCGATCCGCCTGCGCCGGCCGGTGCCGTTCCGCGGCCGATGGCGTGCGCCCATTCCAGGGCCTCGGCCTGGGCCTGGTTGAACAGGGCCGGCGAGAGGTCGGGGTGGGCCTGCAGGGCCTGGGCCAGCCCTTGCAGGTTGCCGCTTTCGCTGGCCTGCGCCAGGGCCAGCAACTCGCCCAGCAGCCCGGCGCCGTCGCGCAGGGCCCGGTCGATGGCCGGGGCCAGCCGCAGCGGGCCGAGGATGTCTTCCATGGCCAGCCCCACCACGGCGGGCATGAGCGACATCATCCCCACCATGAAGGCACCATCTGCCAGGCCCGCATCGCGCGGACGCAGCAACTGGGCCGCCGATTCCATGAGCCGGCCGCGGGTGGCGGCCATCAGCAGCAGGGGGCTGGCCGTGCCACCCCGGGCATCGGCGGCAAACAGCAGCAGTTGCACCCAGCGCTGCAGGTGGCGTCGGCCCAGCACCTGGATCACGTCGCGCAGCGAGGTGACCGCGCGCGTGGTCCCGGCGCCTGCGGCGTTGGCCATGCGCAGCAGGTTCATGGTCAGGCCGGGCTCGGGCTTGAGCGTTTCCTCCAGCGCACCGCTGTCGGCATCGGCGCCCAGCTGACCCATCAGCCGGATCAGCGTGTGCTGCGAATGACCCAGGCGGCGGCCGGCGATGATCGTCGGCCGTGCGAAGTGGTAGCCCTGGAAGAGCGAGAAGCCCAGCGCCAGGCAGGCGTCGAACTGCTCGCGCCGCTCCACCTTCTCGGCCAGCAGCAGGACCGCCGGTGCCGCCGCGCGGAGGCGCCGCACCAGCGGAGCCACGGCATCCGCGGCGAGGAGCAGCAGGTCGACCTTGACCACGCGCGCCAGCGGCAGCAGGGCGGCCGTGCGGGCATCGAAGTCCACCACGTCGTCCAGCGCCAGCGCGAAGCCCGCCTCGCGCAGGTGCAGGCAGCGCTGCAGCACGGCTGGCGTGGCGGGGACCGACTCCAGGATCTCCAGCACCACCGCCTGGCGGGGCAGCAGCTCCAGCACGTCGCTGAAGAGCAATTGGGTGTCGACGTTGATATAGGCGGGATGACCGTCCAGGGCATGGGCCATGCCCAGTTCGGCAAAGGCGTTGACGATCACCGTGGCCGTGGCCTGGGCGCCGTCGAGCACCTGGGCACCCGCGGCATGGCCACTGCGGAACAGCAGTTCATAGGCGTGCAGTTGCTGGTCCCGTCCCAGGATGGGCTGGCGGCCGATGTAGAGGGCCTCCGCGGCGTCGTGGCGCATCTTTTAGTGAATTTTTCTTAAAGGATCGTAAGCGTTTGCGCCCGGGGCGGCCTGGCACGCCCGCCTAAAATCCTTTGATGCTTACCGTCAAACAGGACCTTCTGGCGGCGCTGGCCCAGGTGCTCGAGCAGTTCGAGCCGGGCGCCGGCAGCCGGGCGGCCTTCGAATCCCCCAAAGTCGCCGCGCATGGCGACCTGGCCTGCACCGCGGCCATGCAACTGGCCAAACCCCTCAAGAAGAACCCTCGCCAGCTCGGCGAAGAGCTGCGCAATGCGCTGCTGGACACGCCCGCGTACGCGCGCTGGGTCGATGCCATCGAGATCGCCGGCCCCGGGTTCCTCAACATCCGCCTCAAGCCGGCGGCCAAGCAGCAGGTGGTGCACGAGGTGCTCGACGCCAGCGCCGGCTTCGGCAGCCAGCCGGTGCGCCCGGACGAGAAGGTGCTGGTCGAATTCGTCTCGGCCAACCCCACCGGCCCGCTGCACGTGGGCCACGGCCGCCAGGCCGCGCTGGGCGACGCCATCTGCAACCTGCTGACGACGCAGGGCCAGGCCGTGCACCGCGAGTTCTATTACAACGACGCGGGCGTTCAGATCGAGACGCTGACCAAGAGCACGCAGCTGCGCGCCAAGGGCTTCAAGCCGGGCGACGACTGCTGGCCCACCGATCCTGACAACCCCGCCAGCAAGGCCTTCTACAACGGCGACTACATCCAGGACATCGCCGACGACTTCCTGGCGAAGAAGACCGTCCGCGCCGACGATCGCGAGTTCACGGCCAACGGCGACGTCGACGACGCCGAGAACATCCGGCAGTTCGCCGTCGCCTACCTGCGCAACGAGCAGGACAAGGACCTGCAGGCCTTCAAGCTGCGCTTCGACCAGTACTACCTGGAGTCCAGCCTGTACACCAGCGGCCGGGTCGAGGCGACGGTGAACAAGCTGATCGAGGCCGGCAAGACCTACGAGCAGGACGGCGCCCTGTGGCTGCGCTCCACCGACTACGGCGACGACAAGGACCGGGTCATGCGCAAGAAAGACGGCACATACACCTACTTCGTGCCCGACGTCGCGTATCACATCGCCAAGTGGGAGCGCGGCTTCCACAAGGTGGTCAACATCCAGGGCACCGACCACCACGGCACCATCGCCCGGGTGCGTGCCGGCCTGCAGGCGGCCAACGTCGGCATTCCCGAGGGCTACCCCGACTACGTGCTGCACACCATGGTGCGCGTGGTGCGCGGCGGCCAGGAGGTCAAGATCAGCAAGCGCGCCGGCAGCTACGTGACGCTGCGCGACCTGATCGAATGGACCAGCACCGACGCCGTGCGCTTCTTCCTGCTCAGCCGCAAGCCCGACACCGAATACACCTTCGATGTCGACCTGGCCGTGGCCCAGAACAACGACAACCCCGTCTTCTACGTGCAGTACGCCCATGCGCGCATCTGCTCGGTGCTGGACAAGGAAGGCGTGGACGCCGCCGCCCTCAAGGGCACCGACCTCGCACCCCTGGCCACCGAGGCCGCCCAGCCGCTGATGCTGCTGCTGGCCAAATACCCCGAGATGTTGGCCGCCGCCGCGCGCGACTTCGCGCCGCACGACGTCACCTTCTACCTGCGCGAACTGGCCGCGGCGTACCACAGCTATTACGACGCCGAGCGCATCCTGGTGGACGACGTGCCCACCAAGCGCGCCCGCCTGGCGCTGGTGGCCGCGTGTGCGCAGGTGCTGGCCAACGGCCTGGCCGTGCTCGGCGTCAGCGCGCCGCGCAAGATGTGAGAGCCCGCACAATCCCACCCCGGCGCGCCGGTGGCGCTGCAGCAGCAAGGCAATCCATGAGATCCAGACAACAGGGCAATTTCGCCATCGGCCTTATCGTCGGGCTCGTGCTCGGCCTGGGCGTGGCGCTGGGCGTAGCGGTGTACGTCACCAAGGTGCCGATCCCGTTCATGACCAAGACCCAGCCGCGGGCCACCGACCAGGACGAGGCCGAGGCCCGCAAGAACCGCGACTGGGACCCGAACTCGCCCCTGTACGGCAAGCAGCAGCCCAAGCCGCCGGCCGCGCCGGGCGCGCCTGCGGGTGGCATCGCGCCGCCGGTGACCAATGCGCCGCCGGTACCCGCCATCGCGGCCCAGCCGGGCACCCCGCCGTCGACCGCCACGCCGCCGACGGCTGTCACGCCGGCCATGCCGCGCACCCCCGCGACCGCCGCCAAGCCGCCGGCCTCGGCCGATCCGCTGGGCGATCTGGCCCGCGCCCGCGCCGGCCTGCCCGCCAGCGGCGGCGATGCGGGCTCCGATCCTTTTGTGTACTTCGTGCAGGCGGGTGCCTTCCGCACCAGCGACGACGCTGAATCCCAGCGCGCCAAGCTGTCGCTGATGGGCGTGGAGGTGCGCGTCACCGAGCGCGAGCAGGCCGGCCGTCCCGTCTTCCGGGTGCGCGCGGGTCCGTACAGCAAGAAGGACGACGCCGACCGGCTGAAGGAACGACTGGACGGCGCCGGCTTCGACGCCGCCCTGGTGCGCGTCCAGCGCTGAGCGCCTTGCCCTGTTGCCGTCGGGCGCGGCAGATCGCCGGAACTCGCTGCCGCCCGACGTGCTCTGTGTCTGCATCCCTGTTGGAGAAATCGCTTGAAACGTCGTGACTTTTCGCTGGCCGCCGCGGCCGTGACGCTGGCCCCCCTGGCGGCCCATGCCCAGACCCCCGCCTCCGCCTTCAAGGCCGGCAAGGACTACGTGACGCTGGGCAAGCCGGCCCCGGTCGATGCGCCGGCCGGCAAGGTCGAGGTGGCCGAGTTCTTCTCGTACAACTGCCCGCACTGCGCTGCCTTCGAGCCCAAGCTCGAACCCTGGATCAAGAAGCTGCAGCCCTACGTGGCCTTCCGCCGCATCCCGGTGCCCTTCGTGGGCAACGACGTCGAGACCAAGCAGAAGCTCTACTACACGCTCGAGGCCATGGGCAAGGTCGACGAGTTCCAGATGAAGATCTTCCAGGCCATCCACGTCGACCGCCAACGCATCTTCGGCGACGCCGCCGTGATCGAGTGGGCCGGCAAGCAGCCTGGCCTGGACGCCAAGAAGTTCGAGGAAACCTTCAAGTCCTTCGGCGTCGCCGGCAAGGCCAAGCGTGCCAGCCAGATGACCGAGGCCTACCAGGTGGCCGGCGTGCCCGCCTTCGGGGTGGCCGGCCGCTACTATGTGGACGGCGACCTGGCCGGTTCGCTCGACCGCGCCCTGCAGATCGTGGAGGCCCTGGCGGCCGAATCGCGCAAGGCCTGAGCCGACGCCCCGCCCCAGCGCCCCGGCCCGCTTCGGCGGGCCTTTTCATTGCGGGTGTGCCGCGCGCCCTGCCGACGGTGCGCGCTACCGGAATGCAAGCGCGGGACATTCACCGCGGCCGCCGGTTTGAGACAAAGCCGGGCCTACAATCAAGAGCAAGTTCCGTGCCTTTATGACCCATCCCTCGCACTCCACGATCTCCCTTCCCTGGCGCCGCCTCGGCCGTGCCATGGTCCTCGTGGCCGCGCTGGGCCTGGCCGCCGCGGCCCAGGCCGAGAAGGCCGACCGCAACCAGCCGATGAACATCGAGGCCGACTCGCTGCGCTACGACGACCTGAAGCAGACCAGCATCTTCACGGGTCGGGTGGTGGTCACCAAGGGCACGCTGCTCATCCGCGGCACCCGCGTCGAGGTCCGGCAGGACCCGGAGGGCTACCAGTACGGCGTGGTCACCGCCGACCCGGGCCAGCGCGGCTACTTCAAGCAGCGCCGCGATGGCGGCAACGACGAGTGGATCGAGGGCGAGGGCGAGGTCATCGAGTACGACGGCCGCGCCGACACCGTCAAGTTCATCCGTCGCGCCGTCATGCGCCGGCTGACCGGCACCACCGTCACCGACGAGACCTCCGGCCCGCTGATCACCTACAACCAGACCAACGACACCTTCACCGTCAACGGCGCCCCGCCGCCGCCGGGCGGCACCCCGCAGCCGGGCGGTCGCGTGCGGGCCATCCTGTCGCCGCGCAGCACCGAGCCCACGCAGGTGCCGGCGCCCGGCCCGCGCACCGGCGCGCCGCTGCGCCAGAGCGGCTCGCTGTCGGGCCAGAACGGGGGCAGCCGGTGAGCGTCGCGGCGCCGGCCGGCGGCAGCCGGCTGCAGGCGCGTGGCCTGCAGAAGAGCTACGGCAGCCGCAAGGTGGTCAAGAACGTCTCGCTCGACGTGCAGAAGGGCGAGGTCGTCGGCCTGCTGGGCCCCAACGGCGCGGGCAAGACCACGTCCTTCTACATGATCGTGGGCCTGGTGCGGGCCGATGCCGGCCAGATCAGCATCGACGGCGAGGCCGTGGAGCACATGCCCATCCACCGCCGCGCGCGCATGGGCCTGTCGTACCTGCCGCAGGAGGCCTCGATCTTCCGCAAGCTGACGGTGCAGGAGAACGTGCGCGCCGTGCTCGAACTGCAGGAAGAAGCCGATGCCCGCGGCCGCATGGCGCCCCTCTCGCGCGACCGCATCGAGCAGCGTCTGTCCGAACTGCTGGCCGACCTGCGTGTCGACCATCTGCGCGACTCGCCGGCCCTGGCCCTGTCGGGCGGCGAGCGGCGCCGGGTGGAGATCGCCCGCGCGCTGGCCACGCAGCCGCGCTTCATCCTGCTGGACGAGCCCTTCGCCGGCATCGACCCCATCGCCGTGATCGAGATCCAGCGGATCATCAGCTTCCTCAAGGAGCGCGGCATCGGCGTGCTGATCACCGACCACAACGTGCGCGAGACGCTGGGCATCTGCGACCACGCCTTCATCATCAGCGACGGCCAGGTGCTGGCGCAGGGCACGCCCTCCGAGATCGTCGACAACGCCGAGGTGCGCCGCGTGTACCTGGGCGAACACTTCCGGATGTAGCCAGGGTGCCTGTTTCCGCGTTCCGTCCTTCCGGCGCTCCTCCCGTCCTGCCCGTGGCCGCGCACCCCGTGGGAGGCCGTCCATGAAGCAGGGCCTGTCGCTGCGCGTCTCGCAGCATCTGGCGCTTACGCCGCAGCTGCAGCAGTCGATCCGGCTGCTGCAGCTCTCGACGCTGGAGCTGAGCCAGGAGGTCGAGCAGATGCTCGACGACAACCCCTTCCTGGAGCGCCTGGCCGAAGAGGCGCCGCGCGAGGAGTTCGGCCTGGAGGCGGCCGACGCCCCCGTGCCTCGCGACGAGCGCGAGGACGGCACCGACTACGCCGCCACGGCCAGCGCCAGCAGCACGTCGAGCAGCACCAGCGACACCGCCGTGGCCGAGGCCGATGCGCCCGCCACCGACAGCTTCGACGCCGAACCCGACTGGGACGGCGACGGCACGGTGGAGTTCTCGCCCGACGACAGCGAATGGGGTGGCGACGCGCCCGCGCGCAACAACAGCAGCAGCCAGGACGACGACGAGCGTGCCGACGCCACCGAGCTGGCGCGCAGCCAGGAGTCGCTGCAGGCGCACCTGCACCGCCAGGCGCTGTCGCTGCGCCTGGCGCCCGAGGATTCGGCCGCGCTTCGCTTCCTGATCGAATCGCTCAACGACGACGGCTACCTCGAGGATTCGCTCCCGGCCCTGGCCTCCGCCCTGGCCGGCGACGACAACGACGAGTTCGACGAGCTGGTGCACCACTTCCAGGTGGCGCTGGGCCTGCTGCAGAGCCTGGACCCGCTGGGCGTGGGCGCGCGCGACCTGGGCGAATGCCTGGCCATCCAGCTGCGTGCCGGCGCCGACGAGGACGACAGCGACGAGGAAGACCAGGTCCGCAAGGTCGCCCTGGCCATCTGCAAGCAGCCCATGGACCTGCTGGCCAAGCGCGACTTCAAGCGCCTGGCCGTGCTCACCCGCAGCAGCGAAGACCTGGTGCGCCAAGCCTCTCAGCTGATTGCGCGGCTGGAGCCCAAGCCCGGTCGGCGCTTCGTCGATGTGGAGCGGCACGTGATCGTGCCCGACGTCATCGTCACCCGCAGCGGGCGGGGCGGCAACATCAAGTTCCGCGTGCAGCTCAACCCCGACGTGATGCCGCGGCTGCGCGTGCACGACATCTATGCCGGCGCGCTCAAGTCGCACAAGGGCGAGGGCAGCCAGGCCCTGAGCCAGCGGCTGCAGGAGGCGCGCTGGTTCATCAAGAACATCCAGCAGCGCTTCGACACGATCCTGCGCGTGTCCAACGCCATCGTCGAGCGGCAGAAGAACTTCTTCATCCACGGCGAGCTGGCCATGCGCCCGCTGGTGCTGCGCGAGATCGCCGACGAGCTGGGCCTGCACGAGTCCACGATCAGCCGGGTGACCACTGCCAAGTACATGTCCACACCCTTCGGCACGGTGGAGCTGAAGTACTTCTTCGGCTCGGCCCTGGGCACCGAGACGGGCGGCAACGCCTCCAGCACCGCAGTGCGGGCGCTGATCAAGCAGTTCGTGGGCTCGGAGAACGTCAAGAAGCCGCTGTCGGACAGCCAGATCTCGGACATGCTCAAGGAGCAGGGCATCGAATGCGCCCGCCGCACGGTGGCCAAGTACCGCGAGGCGCTGCGCATCGCGCCGGCCAATCTGCGCAAGGCGCTCTAGGAGCCGCCTTGTTCCTGGCCTGCACGCGGGCCGGGGTTCCGATCGGCGTGCCGGCGAATCGCGGTGGCCGGCCACCTCATTTTTTCGGACGACGAAGCCGTGAACGAACTGATCCTTTTCCTGCCCTGCGCCGCTGGCGTGGAAGACCTCCTGGCTGCGGAGGTGCATGCCATCACCGGCCGCAGTGGCGACGACCTGCGCGTGCTGCGCGCGGGCGTGCGGGTGATGGGCGCCTGGCGCGACGTGCAGGCCCTCAACCTGAAGAGTCGGCTGGCGCAGCGGGTGCTGGTGCAGCTGGCGCACCGGCCGTACCGCAACGAGGCCGACCTGTACGAGGCCGCCTCGGGCATCGCCTGGGAGATGTGGTTCCAGCCGCGGCAGACCTTCAAGGTCGAGCTCACGGCGCAGGGCAGCCCCCTCCAGAGCCTCAACTTCGCCACGCTCAAGATCAAGGACGCCATCGCCGACCGCTTCCGTGCCCGCGCGGGCGGCGTGCGGCCCAGCGTAGAGACGCGCTTTCCCGATGTGCGCGTCTTCGCCCACCTGACGGCCGAGGACGTGACGCTCTACATCGACACCAGCGGCGAGCCGCTGTTCAAACGCGGCTGGCGCGTGGACAAGGGCGATGCCCCGCTCAAGGAGACCCTGGCCGCCGCCATGCTGGCCGCCAGCGGCTGGTGGGACCCGGAGACGGGTGCCGTCTCCGATCAGCCGCTGTACGACCCCTGCTGCGGCAGCGGCACCATCCCCATCGAGGCGGCGCTGCTGGCCGCGGGCGTGCCTGCAGGTGCGTCGCGGCGCTTCGGTTTCGAGGCGCTGCTGCTGCACCGCGCCGAGCTCTGGCGCGCGATGCGCGAGGAGGCGCTGGCGCAGGCCGACGCGCGACCGGCGGGCCCGGTGCGCGTCTTCGGCAGCGACGTGTCGCACCGCATGGTCGACTTCGCGCAGCGCAACGCCGAGCGCGCTGGCGTGACCGACCGGCTGCAACTGCGCGGCGGCGACGCGCTGCAGCGCATGCCCCCGGTCGAGGGCGGCGGCGTGATCCTGCTCAACCCGCCGTACGGCGAGCGCATCGCCGTGGGCGGCGTGGCCGGTTCCAATGCAGGGCGGCGGGGCCAGGGTGGGCGCGAGGTGGCGCAGACCGAATCGGGCGCCGACGGCGGCGACGATTTCTTCCCGCAACTGGCCACGCACTGGAAGCGCAACTTCGCCGGCTGGACGGCCTGGGTGCTCACGCCCGACATGAAGCTGCCGCAGCGCATGCGTCTGAAGGAGTCGCGCCGCGTGCCGATGTGGAACGGGCCCATCGAATGCCGGCTGCTGCGCTTCGACATGGTGGCGGGTTCGGCGCGCACGGCGCCGGCGGCATGACGCCGCGTCAGGGAAGCTCGCGGTGAGCCGCATGGCGGCGGACATGGGTGAGCAGGCCTCGTCGGCCGCGGGCGGGGCCGAGGTGGATGCCGCTGCCCAGCCCGACGTGACCTCGGTGGTCATCGACACCAACATCGTGCTCGACCTCTTCGTCTTCGACGATGCGGCCGCCAAGCCGCTGCGTGTGGCGCTGGAAGCCGGTCAGCACCGGTGGCTGGCGACGGCCTCGATGCGTGTCGAGCTGGCCCGCGTGCTGGACTATCCGCAGATCGCGCCTCGGCGGACCTACTACGGCCTGTCGGTGGAGGACGTGCTGGCCTGCTTCGATCGGCATGCGCAGGTGCAGCCGTCCGCGGCGAAGGCGCCCTTCACTTGCGCCGACCCGGACGACCAGGTGTTCATCGACCTGGCCGTGGCGCACCGGGCGCGGTTGCTGAGCAAGGACAAGGCCGTGCGGGCGATGCGCAAGCGGCTGGCGGGGCTGGGCGTGGAACTCTGGCCCTGAGTCGCTGAGTCGCTGAGTCGCTGAGTCGCTGCGCTGGCTGCGGCGCTGCATGGGGTGCATCAAATGTGTGGGTCTTGTGGGGTGTGGGCGTGCAGGTTGTGCGGACGCACCTGAGATCGGGGTGCTAACCCGGCAGAGGGCGCCGGCATGCGCGCTCCCGGTGCACGCTCGCGCTGACCGGCTTGCCTCACCAGACGGGTGCTCGCTCTCCACCGACGCGCCTTCTGCACTGCACGGCGCCGCGAATGGCACCTCCGTACGCACACCGGCACCCTCCGCCTCAACGCTGCGCCCGAACGGCCAGGTTCGGACGCCGGGGTCCCAATTCCGTTCGCCCTACGCTTGGCGAAGGGCAGAACGGCGCGCGGCACATGTGCCCGGCAATGCTTGACCCGCCCGTGTGTTGCCCATAGGGGCCAGGCTTCGACAGCTCAGCCCGAACGGGTGGGGTTCACTGGCCGGCATTACCTCCAGACCCCAGGACCCCTAGGACCCCCAGACCCCAGCACCCCACGAGCCACGAGCCACGAGCCACGAGCCCAGGACTCCAGGACGCCAGGACCCCGGGACCCCAGGAGCCAAAGGACTCGAAGGACAGGGGCCCAAAGAATGCAAAGGCCCGAACAACGGGAGGGCTCGGGCGCAGCGTTGAGGCGGAGGGCGCCGGTGTGCGTGCGGAGGTGCCATTCGCGGCGCCGTGCAGTGCGCAAGGCGCGTCGGTGGAGAGCGAGCACCCGTCTGGTGAGGCAAGCCGGTCAGCGCGAGCGTGCACCGGGAGCGCGCATGCCGGCGTCCTCTGCCGGGTTACCGTCCCAGTCGCCGATGCCGCCGATGCCGCCGATGCCGCCGATGCCGCCGATGCCGCCGATCCCGCCGATCCCGCCGATCCCGCCGATCCCCCATTACCCCAGCCGCAAGTACCGCCGGTGCTACCCGACGCTGTCAAGCTCTCGAGCCACTGAGCTCAGAGCAGCACCGGCAAATCCGGCAACTCGTTCACGCGCCGCGGCGCCTCGGTCCCGCCCTCGGCCGGAAAGTGCGCCACCAGCAGCGCCGAGACCTCTTCCAGCGCCTGCGTCAGCCCGTCCTCGAAGCGGCCTTCGCGGAAGGCGCCCTTCATGCGCTGCGTCATGGCGGCCCACTCGGCCGCGTCCACATGCGCGTCGATGCCCCGATCGGCCAGGATCTCGATGGCGTGGTCGGCCACCAGCAGGTAGATGAGCACGCCGTTGTTCTGCGCCGTGTCCCACACCCGCAGCTTGCCGAACAGCGTGACGGCGCGGTCGCGGGCACTGGCGCTGCGGCGGATGTAGCTCCAGGGCAGGCCGGCCTCGATGCAGATGCGCACCTGGCCCGTGTGGCGCGCCTCGCTGGCCGCCACGCGTCGGCCCAGGCGCTCCACGGCCTCGGGCGGCAGCAGGCGCCGAACGTCGTGCTCGTCGTGCCAGCGGTGGCGCCACAGGCGCGCGACACGGGCGATCAGGCCCGGGCGGCCTGCGGGGGATCGGTTCATCGTCATCACCAGTCTCCCGAGGCGCCGCCGCCGCCGAAATCGCCACCACCGCCCGAGCTGAAGCCGCCGCCGGAACTGCCGCTGCTCCAGCCGCCGCCTCCACCTCCACCACCGGACCAACCGCCCGACCAGCCGCCGCTGGAGCCGCCGTGGCCGCCAAGGCCGGGGCCAGCGCGGTGGCCCGACACGAAGGCGAGCACCAGTGCGGCGAGCGTCGCCAGCGCGGTCACCACCAAGCTGGTGGTGACGATGAACACCGCCACGCCAGCCAGCCCGCCGGTGGCCAGCGGCCCCAGCTTGTTGCCCAGCAGGCTGCGCAGGAGCGGGCCGCCCAGCACCACGCCGAAGAAGACAAAGACCGCCAGGTCCTCCCAGTCGACGTCCAGCAGGCCTTGCTTGTGCACCGTGTGCGACTGGGGCATCGGGAGAGGCAGGGCCTCGTTCTCGATGCGCGCAATCAGCGCATCGGCGGCGGCCTCCAGGCCGCCGGCGAAGTCGCCATTGCGGAAGGCCGGCTTCATCTGCTGGTCGACGATGCGTGCCGCCGCCAGATCGGGCACCGCGCCTTCCAGCGTCTTGGCCACCTCGATGCGCATGCGGCGCTCGTCCTTGGCCACGATCACGAGCACGCCGTCGCCCACCTCGCGGCGGCCGATCTTCCAGGCATTGGCCACGCGGTTGGCATAGGCCGCGATGTCCTCGGGCGCCGTGGCCGGCACCATCAGCACCACGATCTGCGAGCCCTTGCGCTGCTCGAACTGTGCGAGCTTGGCGTCCAGCGACTGCATCTCTGCGGCGCTGAGCGTGCCCGTCTCGTCGATCACGCGTGCCGTGAGCGCGGGCACCGGCAGCAGGCCCTGCGCCCAAACCGTCGCCACGAGAGCGATGCTCAGGCACAGCACGGCCAGTACGGCCGAGAGGACACGCCAGACCGCACCGCGCCCCAGGGGCGCAGCGAAGGCGGGGAACACCGCGGAACCGGCTCTGCCGGGCCGCCGGTGTTGCCCCCTCGAAGGGGGTTGGCGGAGCGACACGAAGTGCGCGAAGACTGGGGGTGTGCCCATCTCTGGGGTGGGCCTACTTCTTGAAATCGACCACCGGCGGCTTGGAGATCTCCGCCTCGTTCTGCACGCTGAAGTTGGGCTTGGGCGCGTAGCTGAAGACCTTGGCCGTCAGGTTGGTCGGGAAGCTGCGGGCCAGCACGTTGTAGTCCTCCACCGTCTGGATGTAGCGGTTGCGGGCCACGGTGATGCGGTTCTCGGTGCCCTCCAGCGTCACGCGCAGGTCGCGGAAGCCCTGGTTGGCCTGCAGCTGCGGGTAGCGCTCGGCCACCACCATCAGCCGCGACAGGGCGCTGGAGAGCTCGCCCTGCGCCTGCTGGAACTTGTTGAAGGCCTCGGGGTTGTTCAGCGTCTCGGGCGTGACCTGGATCGAGGTGGCCTTGGCCCGGGCCTCGACCACGCGCGTGAGCGTCTCCTGCTCGAAGTTGGCCTCGCCCTTGACCGAGGCCACGATGTTGGGCACCAGGTCGGCGCGGCGCTGGTACTGGTTGAGCACCTCGCTCCAGGCGGCCTTGCTGGCTTCGTCCAGGCGCTGGAAGTCGTTGTAGCCGCAGCCCGAAAGCAGGGTGGTGGCGGCAAGAAGAAGGGCGCAAAGCCAACGGGTCATCGAACCTCCTTGAAAAGCATGGACGGCGGTGCGGCTGGGCGGACGGCAAGGAAGCGCCGTGCGCCGCGCACCCCCGTGGAGCGGCGACAGTAGCATAGGCCGATGGCCCTCGACCCCCTCCAAGCCCTGCAGGCCGCCAGTCGGCCGATGGCGCGTCCGCCTGCCCTCCAGAGCCTGCTGATCGCCGGCGCCACCGGCCTGCTGGGGGCGGAGCTGGTCCATCGCCTCGGTGGCGGGGGCGGCTACGCCCGCGTGGGCGTGCTGGCCGGCCAGCCCTTGCGCGAGGGGCTGCGCGGCATCCAGCCGGTGGTGGTGCCGGGCGACCGGCCGCCCGCCGAATGGCCTCGCCTGCCGGTGGACATCGGCATCGTCGCCTTCGATCCGCCGCGGCTGCACCACGGGCGCGAGCGCGCGCTGTGGGCGGCCGACCCCGCGCAGCTGCTGGCCATCGCCACCTGGCTGCGCGCCTGCGGTGCACACACGCTGGCCGTGGTGCAGCCGCACGACGCGGGCCGTCTGCCCGATGCGCTCAAGCGCGGCCTGGCCAACCTCGACGAGCATGCGCTGGCCGGACTCGGCTTCGAGCGGCTGCTGCTGTTCCGCGCCGCGCGCAAGCCGACGGACTTGGTGCGCGGCCTGCTCCCCGGCCTGGCGCACTGGATGCTGTCGAGCCTGCGCTTCATGGTGCCGGCCACCGACCGGCCGGTGCGCGCCATCAAGGTGGCCGAGCTGCTGGACGAGGCGCTGCGCATCGCACCCCCGGGCGTGCACGTGGCTGCGCCCGAGGTGGTGTGGGCCGCTTCGCAGCAGGACGCGCGCGCGGTCGCCGCCCGCTGGTTGCTGGGCGAGGCGCCCGATGGCAGCGACGCGCCGCGGCCGGCGCGCGATGCCTGGAAGTCGCCGTAGTCGGGCGAGGCCGACCGACCGGCCCCTCAGCCGAAGCGCAGCGTGCGCAGACCCACGCTGCGGTCGATCCACACCACCGCCGCCAGCGTCAGCACGATGCTCACCGTGGACACCGCTGCGGCCGTCGGGTCGAAGTCCCAGCGCAGGTAGTCGAAGAGCTGCAGCGGCAGCGTGGTCATGCCCACGCCCTTGAGCAGCAGCGACATGTTGAACAGATCGAAGGAGATCACGAAGGCGAACAGCGCGCCGGTGATCAGGCCCGGCTTGATGAGCGGCAGCGTCACGCGCGCGAAGGCCCGCGCGGGCGAGGCGCCCAGGCTGCGCGCTGCCTGCTCCAGCGAGCCGTCCTGGTTGTAGAGCGCCGAGGCCACGTTGGTGAAGACGTAGGGCAGCGTCACCAGCACATGGCCCACCACCAGCCCGAACACCGTGCGCGTGCCGATGCCCGTCGCGTACAGGAAGAACAGCAGCGCGATCGCGGTGAGGATCTCCGGCAGCATCAGCGGCATCATGAGCAGCAGGCGCAGCGCCTCGCGCGTGCGCGTGGCATGGCGCACCACGTACAGCGCCGCGCTGGTGCCGATCAGCGTGGCCCCCACCGTGGCAGCCGCCGCCAGGGCGAGTGAAGTGCCCATGGCCCGCATGAAGCCCTCGTTGGCGAACAACGCGCCGAACCAGCGCAGCGACAGTCCCTGCGGCGGAAAGGTGAGGAACTCGCCCGCGTTGAGCGACATGAGCACGATCACCACGATCGGCAGCAGCAGGAAGGCATACACCGCGCCGATGAAGACGCGCAGCAGCGTGTCCATCGCGCGGTCGGCCACCATCGATCCGTTCATGCCAGACCCCTCGAAAGGCGGCGCGTCAGCCGCGCGTAGGCGGCCACGGCGAGCATGCCGCAGGCCGTGAGCACCAGCGCCTGAGCGGCGCCCGCCGGCCACTGGAAGTTGTCGATCAGGCTCTGTACCACCAGCACCGACACCGTCTTGACCTGCGCCCCGCCCAGCATCACCGGCGTGACATAGGCGCTGAGCGTGAGCACGAACACCAGCACCGTGCCAGCCTGGATGCCGGGCCACGACAGCGGCAGCGACACCCGCAGGAAGGCCTTGAGCCGCGAGGCGCCCAGCGAGCGCGCCGCGGCCTCCAGGCTCGGGTCGATGCTCTGGATCACGCCCACCAGCGGCAGGATCATGAAGGGCAGGAACACATGCACCAGCGCGATGGTCACGCCCAGGCGGTTGTTCATCAGTTGCAGGCCGCTGTCGATCCAGCCCAGGTCGATCAGCGCGCGGTTGATCACGCCGTTGCCCGACAGCAGGATCAGCCATCCGAAGCTGCGCACCACCACGCCCACCAGTAGCGGCGAGAGCACCAGCACGTACAGCAGGCCGGCCCAGCGCGAACGCGTACGCGCGAGGTGGAAGGCGACGGGATAGCCCAGTAGCAGGCAGATCGGCGTCACCGTCAGGCCCAGCAGCAGCGTGTCGGCCAGCACACCGAGCAGGTAGCCGTCGGTCAGCGCGCGGGTGTAGTTGCCCAGCGTCAGCCCGGCGCCGTAGGGTGCGCCGACGGCCGGCGGGCGCAGGCTCATCAGCACGATGTTCAGGTAGGGCAGCAGCAGGAACACGCCCAGCAGCACCAGCGCCGGGGCGATGAGCCAGATGGCGCGGCTGCGCGGCGGCGTCGTCGCCGTCGTGAGGGGGGCCGCAGCAGGCGCGGCCAGCGTGGACGCGCTCATCCCGGAATGACCCAGGCATGCCCGGGCTCGAAGGCCAGGCCGCAGTGCGCGCCTTCGGGCATGCGTCCGCCGGGCGGCGTCTGCACCAGCAGGGTCTGGCCGCCGGCGGCCTCCACCACATGCTCGACCGTGCTGCCCAGGAAGTAGCTGCGTGCCACACGGCCCGCATAGGGGCCGTCGGCGCGGAAGTGGATGGCCTCGGGCCTCAGCGTCACCTGCACGGCCTGGCCGGGCTCCAGGGCCTCATGGAAGGCGGCTTCGACGGGGCCCAGTGCGGTGTCGACCGCATGCACCGGCCGCGGCCCAGGTCCGGGGACGATGGCGCGCACGCGGCCTTCGATGAGGTTGGAGCGGCCGATGAAACGGGCCACTTCCACGCTGAGGGGCCGCAGGTAGATGGCCTCGGGCACGTCGAACTGCTGCAGTTGGCCGCCCAGCATGACGGCCACGCGGTCGGACATGACCATCGCCTCGGCCTGGTCGTGCGTCACATAGAGCGTGGTGATGCCCACGCGCCGCTGCAGGTCGCGGATGAACACCCGCATGTCCTCGCGCAGCACCGCGTCCAGGTTGGCCAGCGGTTCGTCCAGCAGCAGCAGGCGCGGCTCGATCACCAGCGCCCGTGCCAGCGCCACGCGCTGCTGCTGCCCGCCGGAGAGCTGGCGCGGATAGCGTTCGGCCAGTGCGCCCAGCTGCACCATGCCCAGCACGGCTTCGACCCGGCGTTCGATCTCGGCGCGCGGCACGCCGCGCATCTCCAGGCCGAAGGCCAGGTTGCGCCGTACCGTGAGGTGCGGAAAGAGCGCGTAGTTCTGGAACACCATGCCGATGTCGCGCTTCT
This sequence comes from Pseudacidovorax intermedius, assembly GCF_003350475.1. Taxonomy (GTDB): domain Bacteria; phylum Pseudomonadota; class Gammaproteobacteria; order Burkholderiales; family Burkholderiaceae_C; genus Xenophilus; species Xenophilus intermedius. Next base: position 382,530 of record NZ_QQAV01000001.1, on the reverse strand, counting down.
CGGGCGGCAGGCCGGTGATGTCCTCGCCGTCGATGAAGATGCGGCCGGCCGCCGGATGCTCGAAGCCGGCCACGCAGCGCAGCGTGGTGGTCTTGCCGCAGCCGCTCGGGCCCAGCACGGAGATGAACTCACCCTCGCGGGTGGACAGGTCCAGCGAATGGATGGCCACATGGCCGGCATAGCGCTTGTGCAGCCCCTCGATGGACAGCCGCGTGGTGCGCCGGCCGGCCGTGCGGACCGTGGGCATCGCGGCCTCGGGCGGCGCGGACAGGACTGCGCTCACTTGATTTCCCGGTTCCAGCGATCCGTGATCGCCGGCAGCTGCGGATTCACCTTCGCCCAGTCGAACTGCACGATGGAGGACATGGCCTTGCCGCTGATCGGCACGTCGGCGGCCAGCGCCGGCTCCAGCTTCACCTGCGTGTTGGTGGGCGAGGTGAAGAACTCCTTGGCCATCGACTCCTGCACCTCGGGCCGCAGGATGAAGTTGAGGTACTGGTAGGCGGCTTCCTTGTCGGGCGCGTGCTTGAGGATGTTGAAGGACTGCTCGAAGGCCACCACGCCTTCGCTGGGCACCACCATCTCGACCGGCACGCCCTTCTTCTTGAGCGCCACGATCTCGGGGAAGTCGATCACCGCCACGGTGACGTCGCCGCGCGTGAGCATGGTCGACAGCGTGCCGCTCCAGTCGGCCTGCTGGAAGGGCAGCAGCTTCTTGATCTCGACGAAGGCGCGGTCGATGGCGTCCTGCGAGCCGCCGTAGATCTTGGCGGTCATCAAGAGGAACAGCATGGCCGCCGTGTTGCCGATCTGGTAGAGGCCGATCTTGCCCTTGAACTCGGGGTTGCTCCAGAGATCGGCCCAGGACTTGGGCGGCGTCTTGACCAGGTCCTTGCGGTAGCCGATGCCGATGGTCGAGACGATGCCGCGCACGCCGTTGTCGCCCGGGTTGCGCATGTTGGGGTAGACATGGGCCAGGTTGGGCACCTTGGCGGCGGGGATGGGCTCGAAGTAGCCCTCGCCGCGCACCACGCTGGCGATGTTCTCGTTGACCATCAGAACGCTGTAGGGCGGCTTCTCGATGCCGGCGGCGCGCAGGTTGGCGATGAAGTTCTTGCCCAGGCCCACGTCCAGCGTGGGCTTGACGCCGCTGATCTTCTCGAAGGCCGGCATCAGGTCGGTGCGCCAGAACTTTTCCCAGCGGCCACCGTAGGTGTTGATCACCAGCGGCGCAGCCGCGAGGGAGGGGAAGGCGGGCAGGCCGAGTGCGGCGGCGGTGCCCAGGCTGCGGGCCAGCAGGTCGCGGCGGTTGATCGGAAAGGTCATGACAGCACTCCGGAACATTGAAAGGAAGAGGACGCGGCCTTCAGGCCACGGCGGCAGGCTCGGCGGGCTTGCGGTAGTCGTAGTTGCGGTTGAGCCGTTCGAGCAGGTAGTCGCCGTAGCGCACCGGCGGGTGCTGCGGCGGATGGGCTGCATCGGTGCAGGTGGGCAGGCATTCGATGAGCGTGTCCATCGATGGATCGAGGAAGTAGGGCAGCGAGTAGCGGTCGCCGCCCGAGCGGTTGATGACGCGGTGCGGCGTGGAGACCAGGCGGCCGTTGGTCCAGCGCGCCAGCATGTCGCCCACGTTGAGCACGTAGGTGTCGGGAATGGGCGGTGCCTCGATCCAGTCGCCGCCGCGCGGGCGCACCTGCAGGCCGCCGGAGTCGTCCTGCGCCAGCAGGGTGATGATTCCGTAGTCGGTGTGCGGGGCGGAGCCGATCTGCTCGTCCTCCGCCGGCGGCTGCGGCGGATAGTGCAGGGCGCGCAGGAAAGTGGTGGGATGGTCGAAGTGATGGTCCAGCGCCGTGGCCGGCAGGCCCAGCGCCAGTGCGATCAGGCGCACGATGTGGCGGCCCAGCGCATCGACCTCCCGCACGTAGGCCAGCATGGCGGGCTTGAAGCCCGGCAGCCAGTCGGGCCACTGGTTGGGGCCCTGCATGGGCAGGCCCGCGCGCAGGCCGGGGTCGTCGGGTGGCAGCTCGTGCATGAGCATCAGCGACTCGCTCATGTTGGGCCGCGTCACCTTGGCCACGGTGGAGGTGACGATGGTGGAGCTGGCCATGCCCATGTAGCCGCGGTGGAAGGCGTTGATGGCCAGCGACTGCTTCTGCGCCAGCGTGGAGGCATGGAACTTGCGCGACGCGGCGAAGGCGGCCTCGCGCGTGGCGGGCGCCACGTTGTGACCGGCGATGTAGGCGAAGCCGATCTGGCTCAGGGCCTCGAACAGTTCGCGTGCGCTCTGCTGCGCGGCGGGGGCATCGGCGTCGAGGCTGCCCTGCAGGTCGACGATGGGAATGTGCTTCATGACAGGGTCTTGCTCGAAGGGTTGAGGGCGCGCTGACGCCACACGGCCAGCAGGTCGGCCGAGGTCATCACCAGCCCCAGATGCAGGGACACCATGGCCAGGGCGGCCTGCTCCAGCGGCTCGTCGGTGCCCCGCACCAGGTCCTGCAGCACGATCACGCGGTAGTTGCGGTTGTTGGCATCGAAGGCGGTGTTGAGCACGCAGCAGTCGGTGAAGCCGCCGTCCAGCACCACGGTCTCGATGCGCTGGTTGCGCAGCAGGAAGTCCAGGTCGGTGGGGTAGAAGGCCGACAGGCGGCGCTTGTTCTCCACCTTCAGGTCACCGGGCTCGACGCGCGTGACCCATTCGGTCCAGGGCGATCCTTCGATGGCATGTGCGTCGGCATTGGGGATCGGGCCGACGTGCAGCGGGAAGGTGCGCCGCCATGCCGACGGGATGCCACCGATGTCGTCGGCGCCGCCCTCGCGCACCACCGACTTGACATGCACGATGCGCCCGCCCAGCGCACGCACCTCGTCGTGGAAGGCGTCGATGGGGGCGACCACGTCGCGTGCCCGCGGGGCCGGGCAGGGGCAGTCGGGCGAATCGTCCAGGTGGCCGCGGTGCATGTCGATGGAGAGCACGGCGGTGCGGGACAGGTCCAGGTAGTCGGCGAACTGGGCCGGGTCCAGCTCGCGCGGCTGGTTGTAGACATAGGCGCGCATCAGCGTCGCTCCTCTCGCAGATAGGGTTGGCCGAGGGCGCCGGGCTCGTCGTGCACGGCCTGGCCGCCACGGCGCGCCAGGGCCACCCACACCATCACGCCCAGCGTGACGACATAGGGCGTCATCAGCACGAAGTACTGCGGCAGCTGCACGCCCGCCGCGGCCAGCTGGGGGATCAGCGCCTCGATGCATCCGAAGAGCAGTGCGCCGGCCAGCGCCCGCCACGGCGACCAGCGCGCGAAGATCACCAGCGCCACGGCGATCCAGCCGCGTCCACCGGTCATGCCCGCGATCCACAGCTTGGTGCCCACCACCGAGATGTAGGCACCCGCCAGACCGACCAGCGCGGAGCCCGCCACGACTGCGCCAAAGCGCCACAGCGGCACCGAGATGCCGGCCGCATCGGCGGCCTGCGGGTTCTCGCCCACCGCGCGCAAGCGCAGGCCCGGCGTGCTGCGGTTGAGCCAGTGCACCGCGGCCCAGAAGAGCAGCGGCACCAGGTAGACGATCAGGTTCTGGTTGAAGAGGCGCCCCACCAGCGGCAGCTCGGACAGCAGCGGGATCGGCAGCGCGCCGAAGCTGCTGACCGGCTTGTTGGTCCAGTCGAACACCGTGCCCAGCAGGCTGGTCAGCCCCTGGCAGAAGAAGACCAGCGCCAGCCCGGCGATCACCTGCTGGATGCGCAGCACGATCACCATGAAGGCGAAGAGCAGCGACACCACCGCCGCGGCCAACATGGCCAGCGGCAGCGCGATGGCCGCGTCGTGGAAGGCCAGCATGGCGCCGATGCCGGCCAGCGCGCCGACCAGCATCAGCCCCTCTGCGCCCAGCGACAGCACGCCCGCGCGCTCGCTGAGGATCAGGCCCAGCGCGGCCAGCGCATAGGGCACCGCGAAGTCGGGCGCATTGCCCAGCCAGTTGGTGGCGATGGCGAACAGGTCCATGTCAGCCTCCCTGTCCACGGGCCACGCGGCGGACGCGGTGGCGGATGAAGAAGTCCGACGAGGCGACGCAGATGACCAGGATGGCCTGGATCAGCTGCACCATTGCGAAGGGGATCTGGTAGAAGACCTGCAGGTTGCGGCCCGCCACGAAGAGCATGGCGATCAGCACCGCCACCACGCTGGCCGCGAGCGGGTTGTTGCGCGCCAGGAAGGCGATCAGGATGCCCGAGAAGCCGTAGCCCACGTAGAAGGCCTGCGTGAGCCGGCCCTCCTGCCCCGTCGCCACGACGAAGCCGGCCAGCCCCGCCAGCGCGCCCGACAGCAACACCGCTGTGAGCACCATGCGCGCCACCGGCACGCCGAGCGCGCGGGCCACGCGCGGGTTGGCATCGACGAAGCGCAGGTACAGGCCGGCGCGGCTGAGGCCCGTGAACCAGGTGGCGAGCAGCGCCGCCAGCACCGCCAGGCCGATGGCCGCGGTGCTGACGTTGCCGAACCATTCGGGCAGGCGCTCGAAGGCGCGGAACTGCGGCGAGTAGGGGAAGGAATCCTTCGGGTCCTTCCATGCGCCGTAGACCAGGTGCAGCAGAAAGTTGCCCGCCACGTAGTTCAGCATCAGCGAGGCGATGATCTCGTTCACGGCCAGGCGCAGCTTAAGAAGTGCCGGCGCCAGCGCCCAGAGCATGCCCATCGCCATGGCCACGGCGCCCATCAGCGGCAGCCGAAGGGCGGGCGGACCGATGTCGAACATCGACACCGCCGTGGCGCCGATGGCGCCGAAGATCATCTGGCCTTCCAGCCCCAGGTTCCAGAAGCGGGCACGGAAGGCGATGGCCGCGCCGATGCCCACCAGGATCATGGGCGCGGCCTGGAAGAGCACGGCCAGCAGGCTCTGCTGGTCCACGAGCGTCTGCATGATGAACTCGTTGAGCAGCTCGTCGGGCGGCACGCCCGCGGCCACCAGGATCGCGGCCGAGATGGCCAGCCCGACGACCACCGCCAGCGCGAGGATCAGCGCCTGCCGGGGCAGGCCCATCTGCTGGCGCAGCTCCAGCGTGTAGCGGCGCGCGAAGAGGGGCACGTGCTTCGCGCGTGCTTCCGCGGCGGTGGCGCCGAGCGCGGCATCAGTCATGGTTCACCATCGCTTGGCCGACCGCCTGGCGGTCGGCGGGTTGATCGAACTCGGCCACGATGCGTCCGCGGGCCATCACGCCCACGCGGTCGGCCAGCGCGAGCACCTCGTCCAGGTCCTCGCTGATGAGCAGCACGGCCGCGCCGGCGTCGCGCGCGGCGCGCAGGCGCGCATGCACCTCGGCACCCGCGCGCACATCCAGCCCGCGGCTGGGGCTGTGGGCCAGCACCAGGCGCGGCGCGCGGCCGAACTCGCGCGCCAGCACCAGCTTCTGCGCATTGCCGCCCGATAGCAGCGCGGCCTTCTGGTTCAGGTGGCGCACGCCCTGCACGTCGAAGGCCTGCACGGCCTCGCGCGCATCGGCGGCCATGCGGGCACGGTCCAGCCGCCAGGCGGGGCCGTAGCGGCCGGCCTGCACCTGGCCGATGCCGAAGTTCTCCATCACCGACAGGCCGCCCGCGAGCGCGAGGCCGTAGCGGTCGGCCGGGATGGCAGCGAAGTGCGGCAGGCGGCCGGTCGCGGCGCCGTCTTCACCGGCCAGCGCGATCGTGCCTTCCAGCCCCTCGGCCATGCCCATCAGCGCCTCGGCCAGGTCGCCCTGGCCATTGCCGCCGACGCCAGCCAGGCCGTAGATCTGGCCGGCGTGCAGGGTCAGGTCCACGCCGTCCAGCGCCTGGCGGCCGTTCGCATGCAGGCGCAGCCCGCGCACGGTCAGCAGCGGTGCACCGCCCATCGCGGGCTCCGTGGCCGCCTCGCTGGCCGCGACGGACTGGCCGACGGTCAGGCGCACCAGTTCCTCGATGGGCGTGGCCTTCGGGTCCACCGTGGCCACGGTGCGGCCGCCGCGCATCACCGTCACGCGGTCGGCCCAGGTCTTCACGTCCGCCATCTTGTGCGTCACCAGCGCCACCGCCGCGCCCTGGCGCGACAGCGCATGCACCGTGGCCAGCAGGCGCTCGGCCTCCTGGTCGGTCAGCACCGCGGTGGGCTCGTCCAGGATCAGGATGCGCGCGCCCGCCAGCAGCACCTTGAGGATCTCCACCCGCTGCTGCTCCGCGATGGAGAGGCGCTCGACACGCGCGCGCGGATCGATGGCGAAGCCCAGCTCGGCGGCCCGTGCGGCGATCTCTTGCTCCAGCTGCGCCATGCGCCGCCGGTGGCTGCCTTCGGCCTGTGCAAGCGGATGGCCCAGCAGGATGTTCTCGGCCACCGTGAACGGCCGCACCAGCTTGAAGTGCTGGTGCACCATGCCGATGTGCAGCGCTGCCGCATCGCGCGGCCCTGCGAGCCGCACCGGGTTGTCGTCCACCAGCAGTTCGCCCTGCTCGGGCGCGTACAGCCCCGCCGCAATGTTCATCAGCGAGGATTTGCCCGCGCCGTTCTCGCCCAGCAGCGCATGCACCTCACCCCAGCGCGCAGCAAACGACGCGTCCGTCAGGGCCTTGAACCCATCGAAGGACTTGTGGATACCGACGAGGCGCAGCGCGTCAACAGTCATCAGCGTATGAAGAGAAAAGGGACTGCCGGCAGCCGCCGCGGAACTGGCTTCGCCAGGCCGCAGGCGGCGCCCCCGGAAGGGGGTTGGCGGAGCGCAAAGCGCGGAGCCTGGGGGAGAGCTACTTTTGCGTGACGACGCCCTTGACGAACCAGTCCATCTTCCAGAGGTCCGCATCCGACAGCACGGCGCCCGCGGCCACGCGCTCCTTGCCGTCGCGGTCCTTCAGCGGGCCGGCGTAGACCTGTTTGCCCTTGAGGATGGCGTCGCGCTCGGCCTGGATCACCTTGACCTTGTCGGCCGGCACCGCCGCACCGAAGCCGGCGATGTCGGTGCCGCCGCCGCTCATCGGAATGAAGGCGCCATAGGGCTCGGGCTTCCAGTTGCCCGCGATGACCTTCTTGAGCTCGGGCACCAAAAAGCGGTCCCACACCCACACCGACGAGCACAGGGTGGCCTTGGGCGCGAACTGCCGCAGGTCGCGGTGGTGGCCGGTGCCGTACACGCCGCGCTCCTGCGCCACGATCTGCGGCGTCGGCGAATCCACGTGCTGGCCGATCACGTCGGCGCCCTGGTCGATGAGGGCGGTGGCGGCGGCGCGTTCCTTGACCGGGTCGTTCCAGGTGCCGGTGTAGATCACGTTGACCGTGGCGTTGGGGTTCATCTTCTGCGCACCCAGCGCGAAGGCATTGATGGTCCAGTTCACCACGCCGAAGGGGTTGGCGGCCACGAAGCCCAGCTTGCCCGTCTTGCTGGCCGCGCCGGCGGCCATGCCGCACAGGTACTGGCTCTCGTAGGTGCGGCCGTAGAAGGATTCGAGGTTCGGCCCGTTGGTGGTGCCCGAGCCGTTGAGGAAGGCCACCTTGGGGTACTTGGCCGCCAGGTCCTTCATGGCGTCGGACTGGCCGAAGGCGGTGCCGATCACGATGTTGGCGCCGCGCGAGATGAAGCGCTCGGCCGCCGGCTTGATGACCGAGGCGTCCTCGCCCACGTTCTCCACGAACTGGATCTTCTGGCCGAGGGCCGCCTCGATCTTCACGCGGGCCTCGTCGAAGGCCTGCGTCCAGCCGCCGTCGTTCTTGGGGCCGTAGTACAGCATCGCGATGACAGGCTTGCCGCTCAGGCTGAAGCCGGCCTGCGCGTAGGCGGTGCCGGCCGACAGCAGCACGGCGGCGCCGGCCAGGGCCACGCTCATGCGGGGAAAGCGCTTGGACAACATGGAGACCTCCAGGAGGAAGGAAGAGGGGAGAGGAAGGAAGCGGAAAGGTGAAAAAGCACGAACAGTGCCGCCCCGGCGCCAGCCGGCCGGGCGGCGGGCGCGTCACATCATGAAGTTGATGCGGAAGACGTTGCCCTCGGGATCGAGCAGCACCGACTGGTACCAGTTGTAGTACGTGACGTAGGGCGGCTTGATGAGCGTGGCGCCGGCCTCCAGCGCGACGGGCACCATGCGGTCCACGTCCTCGCGGCTGTCGACGTCGATGTTGAGCAGGAACTTCACGCCCTTGGTGTCCGAGAACTCGGCCAGGTGCAGCAGCTCGTAGGCATCCAGCGCGTTGAAGCCCAGGCTGCTCTTGCCCGTGTCCAGCCCGCGGAAGATGGGCGAGCGGATGGCCTCGATCTCCGGGAAGCCGAAGACGCGTTGGTAGAAGCCGCTCAACGCGACCACGTCCTTGGCGAAGACGTTGACGTAGGAAAGATGGGCCATCACTTGGTGCCCCCGAACGTTGTCTGCTTCACGAACTTGGACGTGAGGTGATCGCCCGACGAAATCGGCGCGTACTTGGCCTTCTCGCCCGGCGCCAGGCAGGTGGGCAGGCACTCGACCATGGCGTCGTAGTTGGGCTGGTGGAAGAACACCAGCGACTGCCGCCGGTTGGTCTGCGCCACCTCGAAGGGCGGGTTGACCACGCGGTGCATGGTGGAGACCCACTGGTCGTTGGTCCACTGCATCATCAGGTCGGCGATGTTGACCACCAGGCCGCCTTCGACCAGCGGCACGTCCACCCACTCGCCCGCCTTGTTCTGCACCTGCAGGCCCTTGTCGTCGGGCAGCACGATGGTCAGGCTGCCGTAGTCGCTGTGCGCGCCGGCGCGCAGTTGGCCGGGCAGCGGCGCCTCGCGCTGGGGCGGGTACGACAGCACGCGGAACATGCTGATGTGCTTGTCGATCTTGTCGTCGAAGTAGGTCTCGGGGAGCTCGAGCGCCAGCGCGAAGATGCGCATGAGCGAGCGCGAGAGATCGCTCATGGCCTCGAAGTACTGCTCGTAGGCTTCGCGGAAGCCCTCGATGGGCGGCCAGCTGTTGGGCTCGAAGTGCGGGCCGGCCGCGGGGCCGCGGTGGTAGTCGTCATCGGGCACGTTGGAGGGGCCGATGGAGAAGGATTCCTTCAGGTCGCCGGGCGAGGCCTCTTCGAGGCTGTACGACAGGCCTTCTTCGCCCACCGCGCTGTAGCCGCGCACGGCGTCGTCGCGCGGGCGGTCCACTTTGCGCTTTTCCCCCAGCGGCATGTCGAAGAACTGCCGCGACAGGGCCGAGACGCGGGCGATGAGGGCCGGATCGATGCCATGGTGCGTGATCACCAGGAAGCCGATGCTGCGGCAGGCCTCGTCCACCTGTCGGGCCAGCGCGGCCTTCTGCGCGGCAGTGCCCGAGAAGTAGGGCGCGAGGTCGATGATGGGAACGGTCATCAGGGTCATGGTGCGTCTCGATGCGCGGAAGGGGGACTGGCAGAGGCCGTTTGCAACGACCGTGCCAGTTGGACCAAATGGACAAACGCCTGCTGGGCTGCGTACGATGCGCCGCATGCACGCCATTCGGCCGTGCTGCGGTGTCTTGGTGCAGGTCAAGACAGATGAGCGGTGCGCGAAGCCCGTTGCTGGTGCGTGCAGGCTGGTACGCGATTCGCAATGGCCGGTGCAGGCGGGCCGTTGCCGACCCCACGACGCACGCCCACGACAACAAAAGGAAAGGGAAGCCCGATGGCCAGACCACCCGCGGCGAAGAAGAAGGCGCCGACCGAGGTGCGCAAGCGCAAAGCAGAACCCGTGGGCACGAAGGCGGCGCCCGCAGCCGGCAAGCGGGCCGCGCGCCGGCCGCGACAGGCGGAAGACAAGCGCAGCGTGATCCTGTCTGCCGCGCTCGGCCTGTTCTCTCGCTATGGCCTGCACGGCACCAGCGTGGACCAGGTGGCCGCACGCGCCGATGTCTCCAAGAGCAACCTGCTCTATTACTTCGCCAACAAGGAAGAGCTGTATGTGAGCGTGCTGCGCGAGCTGCTGCATGTGTGGCTGGAGCCGCTGCGCGGCTTCAGCGCCGAGCAGGACCCGCGCGAAGCCATCGCCAGCTACATCCGCCGCAAGCTGGTGATCTCGCGCGATCAGCCCGATGCCTCACGCCTGTTCTGCCTGGAGATGATCCAGGGCGCGCCGCTGCTGCGCGAAGAGCTGGCGCTGGAGCTGCGGACGCTTGTGGAGCGCAAGTCCGAAGTGATCGCCGAATGGGTGCGCTCGGGCCGGCTGCGGCCGGTGGCGCCGCATCACCTGATCTTCGGGCTGTGGGCGTTGACGCAGCACTATGCGGACTTCGCCGTGCAGGTGCAGGCCATCGCCGGCCGCACGCTGCAGGACGCGGCCTTCTTCGAGGAGACGGTGGAGAACGTGCAGCGCCTGGTGCTGGATGGAATCAGTGCGCCCACAGCCGAGGCCATGGCGGCGCCGCTGGCCGCTTGAGGCCGCGTCTGCTCAGTGCGCTGCGGCTTGCGGCAGCAAGTCGTGGTAGCGGCGGTCGAAGTACACCAGGCCATGAGCGGCGCTGCCCATGCGCACCGCATCCACCTCGCAGAACAGCACGTCATGCGTGCCCACCTCGGTGCGGTTGACCACACGGCATTCGAATGCGGCTGCGGCCTCGGCGAGCACCGGCACGCCGCTGCGGCTCATCTGCCACTCGGCCGCGGCGAAGCGCTCAGCCATGGGCGTCTTGCCACCGAACAGGTTGGACAGCTGCTGCTGGCCGGCGCCCAGCACGTTCACGCACAGCACGCCGTTGGCCTGGAAGATGGGATACACCGAGGCGCTGCGGTTCAGGCAGACGAGCAGCGTGGGCGGCTCGTCGGTCACGCTGCACACGGCCGAGGCGGTGAAGCCCGCACGCCCCGCGGGACCATCGGTGGTGATGACGTTCACGGCCGCGCCCAGGCGGGCCATGGCATTGCGGTAGTCGCCGCGTTCGGGCGGCGTGGCGGCCAGGGCCTGCAGGGCTGCGGCGGCGGCGGCGGCGGCGGCGGTGGGGGCGGGGGCGGGGGCGGTGGACATCATCATCGGAAGCCGGAAGAGAAGAAGGGTCAGTCCTGACGCGACAGGAAGCCGAGCAGCGCCGCGTTGAAGCCGGCCGGATCGGTCACGCTGTGCGCATGGCCGCCGTGCGGGCTGCGATCGAGCAGGGCCTGGGGCAGGCCTTCGGCCAGGCGCCGGGACATGGTCCACGGCACCAGCACGTCGTCCTGCGCGCAGGCGACCAGCGTGGGCACGGCGATCTCGTGCAGGCGCGCGTCGACGTCGAAGGCGCGCAGGGCGCCGATGCGTGCGCGCATGTTGGCCTCGCCGGGAAAGTGGGCGAAGGCATGGTCCACCTCGGCCTGCACCTCGGCGGCATGGGCCGCGGCCCAGTCGGCGGGGTACAGGAAGATGGGCTGCGCCTCCACATAGGCGCGCGGCCCGCAGGCACCCAGCAGCGACAGGCGGGCGTCGAAGCAGCGGGCCGAGTGCGGGTTGGGCCGCGACCAGGCGTTGACCAGCACCAGGCTCGCGACGCGCGTGGGTGCATCCAGCGCCAGCTGCAGGCCGACCAGGCCGCCCAGGGCATGGCCCACCAGGTGGCAGCGCTCGGTGCCGGTGGCGTCCATCACCTCGGCCACATCGCGCGCCATGTCGGCGATGCTGTAGCCCGCGGGCAGGTCGGCGGGGCTGCGGCCGGTGCCGCGCTGGTCGTAGGCCACGACGCGCCAGCCGGCCTCGACCAGCGCCGGGATCTGCGGCCGCCAGAAGCCGGCCGAGCCGCCCAGGCCCGAGGACAGCAGCACACTGGGCGCGCCGGTGCGGCCTTCGCCGTGCACCTCGTGGTACAGCGCCATGGCGCGGCTCAGGCCTTCTTGCCCACGTGGGCGATGGAGGCGATCTCCACCAGGGCGTCGGGCTTCACCAGGCCGCACTGGATGCAGTAGCGCGCCGGCTTGGTGCCGGGGAAATACTCGGCATACACCGCGTTGACCTTGGCGTAGTTGGCCCAGTCGGTGATGAAGATCATGTTGAAGGTGACATCGTCCATCGTGCCGCCCGCGGCCTCGATGACGCCCTTGATGGTCTCCAGCACATGGCGGGTCTGCGCGGTGGCATCGCCGACGTGCACGACGTTGTTGTCCTCGTCGAAGGGCAGCGTGCCCGAGACGTAGACAACCCCGTCGGCCAGCGTGCCGGGCACGAAAGGCGCGATGGGGGTGCTGGTGCCGGGAGGGATGATGGCTTCCTTGGGCATGAAGGGACTCCAGAGTGGGATGGATGAAGGATCAGGCCGTGGCCGTCTCGGGCTTGGCAGGTGTGGCGGCAGTGGCGGGTGCGAGGGCCTGGCAGAAGGCGTCCACCGTCGACACCCAACCGAAGAAGGTCTCGACGTTGTAGACCGTGGCCTGCTGGATGGCGGCGCCGCCCAGCTCGTGCGTGGCGTCTTCCAGCATCAGCGAGAAGTACTCCAGGTGGAAGGCATCGCGCAGCGACGACTCCACGCACACATTGGTGGCGATGCCGGTGAACACCAGGCTGCGGATGCCACGCGCACGCAGGCTGCTGTCCAGCGTGCTGTTGAAGAAGCCGCTGTAGCGGGTCTTGGGAATCACGATGTCGCCGGGCTGCGGCTTCATCGCGTCGATGAGTTCGTAGTCCCAGCCGCCCTTGGCCAGGAAGCGGCCCTGCAGCTCGGGCTTGGCGCGCATGGTCTTGAGCGCGTTGGACTTGTGCCAGTTGGGCGAGCCGGGGCCGCCGGCTTCCACGTACTTCGCGTCCCAGCCGTTCTGCAGGAAGACGATGAGCATGCCGGCAGCGCGCGCCGCTTCGATGGCACGCACGATGCCGGCGATGGTGCCCTGCGCGCCCGAGATGTCGAAGCCGGCCGAGTCCACGTAGCCGCCCAGCGAGGCATAGGCGTTCTGCATGTCGACCACGATCAGCGCAGTCTGGGTGGGCACGAGGGCCAGGGGCTCGGGGCGCGAAGGAATCACCGTCGGTGCCGGTGCGCCCGGCGCCTGGGGCGGGCCGACGGGCGTGGCCGAGCGCAGGGTGGCGTTGGTCTTGGTGTTGCTCATGGTGCCGCCTTCCGTCAAGCCGCCAGGGCCTCGGCGGCACCCACCTGCGTGGGCACGGGCGTGTCCACGTCCACGCGGCTCTTCATCAGCGGCTGGATGCGTTCGCCGAAGTCCTCCACGCCCTGCACGAAGTCGTCGAAGGTCAGCAGCACGCCCTCGGTGCCGGGCACCTCGGCCATCTCGTCGAGCATGCGGGCCACGCTGGCGTAGGAGCCCACCAGCGTGCCCATGTTGATGTTCACCGCCGAGGGCGAGGTGGCATCGGTCATCTGGCGCACGTTGGTGTCGCCGCCCGATTTGGTGTCGGCTGCGCCCTGCTGGGCCATCCAGGCGATGGCGTCGGTGTCGGCGCCCGCCTTGTAGTGCTCCCACTTGGCAAAGGCGGCCTCGTCGGTCTCGGCGGCGATCACCATGATGAGCACGTAGGTGGTCACGTGGCGGCCGGTCTTGGCCGTGGCCTCGATCAGCTTCTGCGCCGCGGGCGCGAAGGCCTTGGGCGTGTTTACGCCCTTACCGAAGCAGAAGTTGTAGTCGGCGTACTTGGCCGAGAAGGCCATGCCGGCATCGCTCTGGCCGGCGCAGATCACCTTCATGTCCGCCTGCGGCTGCGGGCTCAGGCGGCAGTCGTCCATCTTGAAGTGGGTGCCCTTGAAGTCCGACTGGCCCTTGCCCCACAGGTCGCGCAGCACCTGGATGTATTCGGACAGGTACTCGTACCGGGTGGCGAAGAACTCGTCGCCGGGCCACATGCCCATCTGCGAATACTCGGGCCGCTGCCAGCCGGTCACCAAGTTCAGGCCGAAGCGGCCATTGGAGATGCTGTCGATGGTCGAGGCCATGCGCGCCACGATGGCCGGCGGCATGACCAGCGAGGCGGCGGTGGCGAAGAGCTTGATCTTGGTCGTGACGGCCGCCAGGCCCGACATCAGCGTGAAGGACTCCAGGTTGTGGTCCCAGAACTCCGTCTTGCCGCCGAAGCCGCGCAGCTTGATCATGGACAGCGCGAAGTCCAGGCCGTAGTGCTCGGCCTTGAGGGTGATGGTCTTGTTCAGCTCGAAGCTGGGCTTGTACTGCGGCGCGTTCTGCGACAGCAGCCAGCCGTTGTTGCCGATGGGGATGAAGACGCCGACTTTCATGTGGGTGGACTCCAGGATGGGATTGCCGGCGGGTTTGCACGCGCTGTGCCAATGCCAGTTTCCTGTTCTAGATCAATGGCTTGATGGAAATTTGCCTTGCGTGTTTTGACCAAATGGTCCAAAACGGTTCGCAGCGATGGGCGAGTGCGCGGCAAGGTGGTGCGCCGCATGCCGGGGCGTGGTGCGTGGGGAACGGCAGAATCGCGGCTGCCATGCCCAGCAAAACCCGATACCCCGCCGCCCTGGGCGGCACTGCCGACGACCTGGAAGCCGCCTTCTACGACGCGCTGCAACGCGGCGACGTCGATGCGTTGATGGCCTGCTGGGCCGACGAGGAGGACGTGTTCTGCGTGCATCCTGGCGGCCCGCGGTTGGTGGGGGTGGCGGCCATCCGCAGCGCGTTCGAGCAGATGTTCGCCAACGGCGGTGCCGTGCATGCGCGGCCTTCGCATGTGCGCCGCGTCGAAGCCCTGGGCACCAGCGTGCACAACGTGCTCGAGCGCATCGAGGTGCTTACCGCCGAAGGTCCGCGCCATGCCTTCGTGCTGGCCACCAACGTCTATCTGAAGACCGAGATGGGCTGGCGGCTGGTGGCGCACCATGCCAGCCCCGGCACCTCGCGCGAGCCCGACGACGCGGTCGAGACCCCGGGCCTGCTGCACTGAGGTCGACGTCCACCGTGCAGGCTTTCGTCGCGCCTCGCTGGCTGCCGGGCGGCAACGCGCAGACCATCTGGCCGGCCCTGTTCGGCCGCCGCTATGTGGGCGCCGCCCCGGTGTACCGCCGCGAGCGCTGGGACGCCCCGGACGGCGATTTCGTGGATGTGGATTTCCAGCACGCGGCCGATCCGGCCGCGGCGCCGCTGCTGGTGCTCTTCCACGGCCTCGAAGGCTCGTCGCGCAGCCACTATGCCGAGGCGCTGGCGGCGGTGGCGCGCGAGCGTGGACTCGGCTTCGCGGTGCCGCATTTCCGCGGCTGCAGCGGTGAGCTGAATCTGGGCCCGCGGGCCTACCACTCGGGCGACCATGAAGAGGTGGGCTGGGTGCTGGCGCGTCTGCGCGAACGCAGCCCGGCCGGCGTGCTGGCCGTCGGCGTCTCGTTGGGCGGCAATGCGCTGCTGCGCTGGGCCGAGGAGGCCGGCGACAGCGCCGCTGCCGTGGTGCAGGCCGTGGCCGGCGTGAGCGCACCGCTGGACCTGGCCGCCGGCGCCGACGCCATCGGACGCGGCTTCAACCGGCTGGTGTACGAGCGCATGTTTCTCTCGACCATGAAGCCCAAGGCGCTGGCCAAGCTAACGCAGCATCCCGGCCTCTTCGATGCCGATCGACTACGCGCCGCGCGCCGCCTGCGCGACTTCGACGACCTGTTCACCGCGCCCCTTCACGGCTTCAAGGACGCGGAGGACTACTACGCCCGCGCCGCCGCGGGGCCGCGGCTGGGCGACATCCGCATCCCGGCGCTGGTGCTCAATGCCCGCAACGACCCGTTCGTGCCCGGCGAGAGCCTCCCGGTGCCGGCGCGGGTGAGCAATCCGCGCGTAACCCTCTGGCAGCCGCTGCATGGCGGCCATGTCGGCTTTCCGCAGGGCGGCTGGCCAGGGCATGTACGGACGATGCCGCAGGCCGTGGTGGACTGGCTGCTGGCCCATCGCTGAAGTCGCATGGGTTGACGGTGCGCGTCTGCCTGGTGCGCCGGCCGCCGGGCAGTGTCGACATCGGTGTCGGCCTCGGCTCACTCGCGATGGCGGCATGGGCGACACCGCATGGCAACTTCGGCGCTGACAATGCCGCCATGGATGACATCGTCAAACAGGCACTGGCCAAGTGGCCCAACGTGCCCCACTGCTACGGTTGGCTGGGCCTTGATGCACGCGGCCAGTGGTACATGCGCGACGACCCCACGCAGGCGGCCGGCCCCTTTCCGCAGAGCAAGGGTTCGCTGCTGCGGCATGACAAGCTGATCGACTTCATCCAGCGCAACTACGAGCCGGATGCCACCGGCCAGTGGTTCTTCCAGAACGGGCCGCAACGGGTGTACGTGGAGCTGGAGGCCGCGCCGCTGGTGTGGCGCGTGATGGGCGACTTCTCGCTCCAGGCGCACACCGGACAGGCTGGCGCGTTGCAGCGGGTGCTTCTGGATGCGGAAGGGCGCCTGTATGTCGCTGCATCGGCCGGCCTGGGCATCGTCCATTCGCAGGACATGGGCCTGGCGGCCGACGCACTCGAGCAGGGCGTCTGGCCGGCGCCGGAAGAGGTGCCGGCGGCCGACCTGCCGACGCGCTTCGGCTTCGTCCGCAGTCCGGCCGCGGCCCGAAGCGCGGCCTGACGCGAGACGAGCAGGCGCCGCGAGACGCGGCTTGCGCTGAGCCGAAGCGCAGGCGCATCGCCGCAGCTGTTGCGCCACAAACGAAAAAGCCGGCGAATGCCGGCTTTCAAGAGGGCCGAGGCCCGGTCGTGATGTCTGCGCTCGTTACTGCTTGGCCGGCATCGCGCCCGCTGCTGCAGGAGCTGCCGCCGACGTGGCCGCTGCATCGCCCGCCGGCGCGGCGGCGGCCGGTGCGGCCGGCTCCTCGAACTTGGCGCCGCCCGAGTTGGCCATGTAGGCCGCAGCACGGCTGATCTCCACATCGCTGAAGTCGCCGCCGCCCTGGGGCGGCATGGCGCCCTTGCCCTTGAGCGCGTGCTCGGTCAGCGTGGCCAGGCCCTGGCCGATGCGAGGACCCCAGGCCGCGGCATCGCCCAAGTGGGGCGCGCCTGGAATGCCGGGGCTGCCGTGGCAGGCGGCGCATTGGGTCTTGAAGACGGTTTCGCCGTTGGCGAGCGGGCGGTTGGCGTCGCGGATCTCGACCATGCCCACCTTGCGGATGCGCTCGGCGACGTCGCGGTCGCGGGCGTCCTGGCTGACGCCGTAGAGGTTCATGTTGTCGCCGGTGGCCGCACCGGAGGGCTTGAGCCCGGACACCACGAAGAAGACCAGCCCCGCAATGATGAGGATGGGAACCACGAAGCCGAAGAGGACCGCGAGCATCAGCTGCTTGGGATTCTTGATCGGGCCCGTATGCGCCTCTTCGGTGGCCGGAGCCGGGTTTTGCGCGCTCTCGCTCATCGCTGTCCTCGGTATCGGGGGCTATTGGAAAACAGCGTTCGATTATAGGGACGGGGGGTGGGCGGACAGGCCCCGGCTGACCCGGGATAACCCCCGCACACCCCCCGAAAGAAGGACTCCTGATGCAGATCAGCGATCGGCTCGAAGGTCGCCGCCGACCGCTGCGTCCGGGCCTACTGGGCGCCGGCCTGCTGCGTGCTGCTGGTCCAGCCGCCGCCCAGCGTCTTGTAGAGCGTGACCTGGTTCTGCAGCAGCGCCAGCTGGGTCTGCACCGCCGTCTGGCGGGCCGTGAACTGCGAGCGCTGCGCATCCAGCAGGTCGAGGGCGCTGGCCACGCCGTTGCGGTAGCGCAGGTCCGACAGGCGCAGGCGCGTGCCCTCGGCCTCGGCCTGGGCGCGGGCGGCGCGGGCCTGCTCGCCCAGCGTTTCGCGGCCGGCGAGGGCATCGGCCACCTCGCGGAAGGCGGTCTGGATGGTCTTCTCGTACTGGGCGACGGCGATGTCGCGGCTGACGCGCGCCGAGGCCAGGTTGGCCGAGTTGGCGCCGGCCGTGAAGATCGGCAGCGTCAGGCTGGGCGCGAAGCTCCAGGCCCGCGTGCCGTCGCCGTTCCACAGGCCCGAGAAGTCGGAGCTCACCGTGCCGATGGAGGTGGTCAGCGCGATGCGCGGGAAGAAGGCCGCGCGCGCCGCGCCGATGTTGGCGTTGGCCGCGATCAGTTGCTGCTCGGCCGACCGGATGTCCGGGCGCTCGGTCAGCAGGTCCGAGGGCAGGCCGGCCGGCACGTCGGGCATGGCGCGCACGCTGGCCAGCCCGCCGTTGTCGCCGGCCAGGCCTTCCAATGCGCTAGCGGGCACCGGCGCGCCCAGCAGCAGCGCCAGGGCGTTCTCGTCCTGGCGGCGCAGGCGGATCTGCTGCGCATAGGTGGCGCGTGCGTTCTCGGCCAGCGAGACGGCCGACTGGTAGTCCAGCTCGGACGCCACGCCGTTGTCGAAGCGCAGCTTGGTCAGCTTGAGCGTCTCCTCGCGCGTGGCCAGCGTCTGGCGGGTGATGGCCAGCAGCTCTTCGTCGGCGGCCAGCGTGAGCCAGCCGTTGGCCACCTGGGCGACCAGGCTGATCTGCGTGGCGCGGCGCGACTCCTCGGTGGCCAGCGCGCGGGCCTGCGCGGCGGCGCTCAGGCTCTGGATGCGGCCGAAGAAGTCGATCTCCCACGCCGTCACGCCCAGGCCCGCCGAATAGCTCGACGACACCTTGGGCGCGGACGAGCTGTAGGCGCGGGCCGAGTTGGGCTCGGAGCGCGAGCCCGTGGTGCTCAGCCCCACGGTCGGGAAGAGCGCGGCGCGCTGCACGTCGAACTGGGCGCGGGCCTGCTCGATGTTGAGCACGGCCACGCGCAGGTCGCGGTTGTTGTCGAGGGCCGTCTGGATCAGGCCCGCCAGGCGCGGGTCGGAGAAGAAGGCCTGCCAGGGCACGTCCACCGCCGCCTTGGCACTGCCCGGCTGGGCCGGGTCGCCCGGGAAGGTGGTGGGCACCGGCGCGGCCGGCCGTTCATAGGTGGGGATCAGCGAGCAGCCGCTCATCAGCAGCGCGGCGGCCAGCGCCAGCGGCGCCAGGGGCCCGAAGGGCAGCGTCATCATCGTCTTGGACTCAGCCATGGTTGTCGGCTCCGGATTCTTCCTGAATGCCCGCTTCCTGGGCATGGCGCTTGTTCATGTCCTGCTGGCGCTTGCTGCCCTTGAAGATCGTGCGTACCACCACGAAGAAGATGGGCACGAAGAACACCGCCAGCGCGGTGCCCGTGAGCATGCCGCCCAGCACGCCGGTGCCGATGGCGCGCTGGCTGGCCGAGCCCGCGCCCGAGGCCAGCACCAGCGGCACCACGCCGAGGCCGAAGGCCAGCGAGGTCATCACGATCGGGCGGAAGCGCAGGTGGGCGGCTTCCAGCGCGGCGGCGATGGCGCTCTTGCCCTGCGCCTGCAGGTCCTTGGCGAACTCGATGATCAGGATGGCGTTCTTCGCCGACAGGCCGATGATGGTGATCAGGCCCACCTGGAAGTACACGTCGTTCGAGTAGCCGCGCAGCAGCGTGGCCAGCAGCACGCCCAGCACGCCCAGCGGCACCACCAGGATCACCGACAGCGGAATCGACCAGCTCTCGTACAGCGCTGCCAGGCACAGGAACACCGCCAGGATGGCGAAGCCGTACAGGATGATGGCCTGCGAACCGGCGAGCTTTTCTTCGCGCGACTGGCCCGTCCATTCGAAGCCGAAGCCCGGCGGCAGCTGGCCGGCCAGCTTCTCCATCTCGGCCATGGCGGCGCCCGAGCTGTAGCCGGGCGCGGCCTCGCCGCTGATGCGCATGGCCGGATAGCCGTTGTAGCGCACGGTCTGCTGCGCGCCCTTGATCCAGCGCGTGGTCGCGAAGGAGGCGAAGGGCACCGGCTGGCCCTGCGTGTTGGACGCGTTCAGGCGCAGCAGGTCCTCGGGCTGCATGCGGGCCGGGGCATCGGCCTGCACCACCACGCGCTGCAGGCGGCCGCGGTTCGGGAAGTCGTTGATGTAGCTCGAGCCCAGCGAGGTCGACAGCGCGGTGTTGATGGCGTCGAAGTTCACGCCCAGGGCCTGCGCCTTGTCGCGGTCGATGTCGATCTGCAGCTGCGGCGCATCCTCCAGGCCGTCGGGGCGCATCGCGGTCAGCACCGGGCTCTTCATGGCCATGCCCAGCAGCTGGTTGCGGGCGTTGACCAGTGCGTCATGGCCCTGGCCCGAGCGGTCCTGCAGCCGGAAGCTGAAGCCGCTGGCCGAGCCCAGTTCGGGAATCGGCGGCGGGTTGAGCGGGTAGATGAAGGCATCGCGCACGCCCGACAGCGCACCGAAGGCGCGGCCTGCCAGCGCGGAGGCCGAGTTGGCCTCGCCGTCGCGCTCCTTCCAGTCCTTGAGCGTGACGAAGGCGATGCCCGCGTTCTGGCCCTGGCCCGAGAAGCTGAAGCCCAGCACGCCCACGATGCTCTGCACCTGCGGCTGCTTGAGCATGAAGTTCTCGACCTTCTCCATCACGGCCTCGGTGCGCTCCAGCGTGGCGCCCGGCGGCAGCTGCACGTTCACCAGGATGTTGCCCTGGTCTTCCTGCGGCAGGAAGGAGGTGGGCAGGCGCGAGTAGACGAACACCACGCCGCCGATGATGGCCAGGTAGACGATCAGGTAGCGCGCGGCACGGCGCAGCAGGCGCGACACGAAGCCCTCGTAGCCCTTGGCCGTGCGCGAGAAGCCGCGGTTGAACCAGCCGAAGAAGCCGCGCTTCTCGTGATGGTGACCGGCCTCGACCGGCTTGAGCAGCGTGGCGCACAGCGCCGGCGTGAGCGACAGCGCCATGAAGGCCGAGAACGCGATCGAGGCCACCATCACCGCCGAGAACTGGCGGTAGATGTTGCCCGTGGAGCCGGCGAAGAAGGCCAGCGGCACGAACACCGAGATCAGCACCACCGTCACGCCGATGATGGCGCCGGAGATCTGCTGCATCGCCTTGCGCGTGGCCTGCAAGGGCGGCAGGCCTTCCTCGCTCATGATGCGCTCGACGTTCTCCACCACCACGATGGCGTCGTCCACCACGATGCCGATCACCAGCACCATGCCGAACATGGTCAGCACGTTGATCGAGAAGCCCAGGGCCAGCAGCGTGCCGAAGGTGCCCAGCAGTGCCACGGGCACCACCAGCGTTGGGATGAGCGTGTAGCGCCAGTTCTGCAGGAACAGGAACATCACCAGGAACACCAGCACCACGGCCTCGACCAGGGTCTCGACCACCTGGCTGATGGAGATGCTGATGAAGGCCGAGCTGTCGTAGGGGATGGAATAGCTCACGCCCTGCGGGAAGAAGCGCTTGAGCTCGTCCATCTTGGCGCGCACGGCCTTGGCGGCCTGCAGCGCATTGCCCGAGGGCGAGAGCTGCACGCCCAGGCCCACGGCCGGCTTGCCGTTCAGGCGGGCGGAGGTCGAGTAGCTCTGGCCGCCGATCTCGATGCGGGCCACGTCCTTGAGCCGCACGGTCGAGCCGTCGGCATTGGCGCGCAGCACGATGTTGCCGAACTGCGCCACCGACGACAGCTGGCCCTTGACCACCACCGTGGCCGCGATGGCCTGGCCGGTGACGTTGGGCAGGTCGCCGATGGTGCCGGAGGCGACCTGGGCGTTCTGGTTGCGGATGGCGGTGTTGACGTCGCCCGCGCTCAGGTTCAGGCCCTGCAGCTTGGCGGGGTCGATCCAGATGCGCATCGCCGTCTCGCTGCCGAAGAGCTGCACCTGGCCGATGCCGGGCACGCGCTGCAGTTCGGGCTGGATGTTGCGGGCGGCGTAGTCGCCCAGCTGCGTGGTGTCCACGGCCGGGTTGGTCGACGACAGCATCGTGAACAGCAGGAAGTTGTTGCGCGACTTGTCCACGCGCACGCCCTGCTGCGTCACGGCCGAGGGCAGGCGCGGCGTCGCGCGCGACAGCCGGTTCTGCACGTCCACCTGCGCCAGGTCGGCATTGGTGCCGGGCTCGAAGGTCACGGTGATCGAACCGGTGCCGTCGGCCTGCGCCACCGACTCCATGTAGATCAGGCCGGGCGAGCCGTTCATCTCGCGCTCGATGACCGACAGCACGCTGTCTTCCAGCGTCTGGGCCGAGGCGCCGGGATAGGCGGCGTTGATGACGATGGCCGGCGGGGCCACCGGCGGGTACTGGGCGATCGGCAGCTGCGTGATCGCCACGCCGCCCATCACCAGGATGAACAGAGCGATCACCCACGCAAAGATGGGGCGATCGATGAAGAACTTGGCCATAGAGGTGCTCGCGTTCCTTCTTCGTGATCAGTCGGGGTTGCGGGCCGGCGTCATTGCTTGGCCGGTGCGGCCGCGGGGGCCGAGGCGCCGGCGGCCGGGGCCGCGGCGGCCGTCGCCGGCGGCTGCCAGGGCACGGCCTTCACCGGCGTGCCGGGCGGCAGCATCTGCAGCTTCTGGAAGCCGTCGACCATCACCTGCTCGCCTTCCTTGAGGCCCTCGGTGACGATCCAGCGGTTGTTCCTGCCGGCGGTGATCTTCACGTTGCGCTTGGACAGCTTGCCGTCCTGGCCCACGATGGTCACGGTGTCGCCCTGGTCGGTGCGCGTGACGGCCTGCTGGGGCACGCTGATGGCCTTGTCGACCTGGGCCTGCTCGGTGCGCACGCGCACGTACATGCCCGGCAGCAGCTCGCCCTTGGGGTTGGGCACCTCGGCGCGCAGGGTGATCTGGCCGGTGCTCGCATCCACCGTCAGGTCGGAGAAGAGCAGGCGGCCGCGCTGGGCGAACTCGGTGCCGTCCTCCAGCACGATGCGCACGTCGGCGGCGTCCGGGCCGCTGGCGCGCTGCAGCTTGCCCTGCGCCATCGCGCGGCGCATGCGCATCACCTCGGTCGCCGACTGCGTGAAGTTGACGTAGAGCGGATCGATCTGCTGGATGGTGGCGAGCTGGGTCGCCTCGCCCTGGCCCACCAGCGCGCCCTCGGTCACCAGCGCGCGGCCGATGCGGCCCGAGATGGGGGCTGTGACGGTGGCATAGCCCAGGTTGATGCGGGCCGTCGTCACGGAGGCGCGGCCGGCCAGCACGTCGGCCTCGGCGGCCTTCTGCGAGGCGATGGCGTTGGCATAGTCCTGCTTGCTCACTGCGTTGGCCTCGACCAGGGGCTTGTAGCGATCGGCCAGTGCCTTCGCCTGGGCCGCGTTGGCCTCGGCGCGCGCCAGGGTCGCCTCGGCGCTGCGCAGCGTGGCCTCGTAGGGCGAGGCGTCGATCCTGAACAGCGGCTGGCCGGCCTTCACGTCGCTGCCTTCCACGAACAGGCGCTTCTGCAGGATGCCGGCGGCACGGGCGCGCACCTGGGCCACGCGCGTGGCCTCGAGCCGGCCGGGCAGCTCGGTCACCAGCCCGACTTCGCCCGGGGTGGCGATCACCACGCCGACCTCGGGGGCCGGCATGCCGCCACCCGGAGGGCCGCCGGCCGGTGCCGCGGCGTCCTTCTTGCCGCAGGCCACCAGGGCCAGGCTCAGAAGGACCGCGGTGGCGGCGAGGGTCAGGGGCGAACCGGGACGAAACATCGAACGACTTGCAACAACATGCGATGCAGGCATGCGAATCCTCTTGGAGTGGGATTGAAAAAGCGGAGGAAGCGGACGCGCCGCGGATCGATCATGCGTGCAGGCAGATCGGGGCGCCAGAAGCTTGCCGGGGCAGCAAGTTTACATACATTCTTGAATGTATAGTCGCGGCCCTCACGTTTCGGTTTATTTCGTTTTCTTGCCAAGGAGATGCCGTGGTACGGCGCACGAAGGAAGAAGCCCTGGCCACCCGCCATCGCCTGCTCGATGCGGCCGAGCGGCTGTTCCAGGCCCAGGGCGTGTCGCGCACGTCATTGCAGCAGATCGCCGAGGAAGCGGGGGCCACCCGCGGCGCCGTCTACTGGCATTTCAAGGACAAGGCCGACCTCTTCAACGCCATGATGGAGCGGGTCACGCTGCCGATGGAGAAGGGCGTGCGCCAGGCCGCCGAGCCGGCCGGGGTCGATCCGCTGGACCTCATCGAGCAGGGCATGACGCGGGCGCTGGCGCTCATCGCCGACGACCCGCAGGTGCGCCGCGTCTTCCAGATCGCGGTGCACAAGGTCGAGTACACGGACGAGATGGCCTCGGTGCAGCAGCGGCACCTGGGCGCGCGCGATGCGTGCGTCATGGACTTCGAGAAGGCCCTGCGGCTGGCCGCGCGCATGCGCGGGCTGCGGCTGCCGGTGCCGGCCCGCACCGCGGCGCAGGGCCTGCATGCCCTGATGTCGGGCTTGATCGACGACTGGCTGCTGGAGCCGGCGGCCTTCGACCTCGTGCCCGCGGGCCGTCGGCTCTTCGGTGTCTATCTCGCCGGCCTGGGCCTTCCCCGCGGTGGGGAGGCGGCCGATGCGGCGGCTGCCGTCCTGCCAGCGGGGCGCGCCGAGCACGCCCAGCGCAGAAGATCGGTCATAATGCCGGGTTCGCGGCCGAGTTCGGCGCGACTTTCTCGCCGTATTTCAACGGATAGAATTCGGCCCTCCGAAGGCTGAGATCCAGGTTCGATTCCTGGCGGCGGGACCAGACACAAAACCCGGCTACGTTTCTGACGTAGCCGGGTTTTTCTTTGGCTCTCGCCGATGCGAAGGACCGGAGGCCCGGCCCCGGGGCCGACATGCGGCTTCTCGAAGATAAATGAACCACCAAGTTCATTTATGCTTCGGCGATGCGGATGTTCATGCGTTCTCGAGCCCCAGAGCCCGTTCGTGCGGCGGGCCGATTTCAACCGGATGCACAGGCATCGGCTTCGGCCGTTGCTGAAGCAGCATGTCGGTCGACAGCCTCGACCTGATCAAGACCTTCCATGAAGTTGCCAGCCGTGGCAGCTTCTCGAAGGCGGCCGTCTCGCTGCAGCTGTCCAAGGCGACGGCCAGCAAGTACGTGGCGGAACTCGAGCGGCGGCTCGGCGTGCGGCTGCTGCACCGCTCTACCCGCACGATCAGCCTGACCGATGCCGGCCAGCGTCTGCTCGAGCGCAGCACCTACCTCGTTTCCTACGCAGAGGAAATGATGGACGAGCTGCGCGAATTCGGCTCGTTGCCCAAGGGAGGGCTCACGCTGAGCGCACCCTACGGCCTGGTGTTCGGCGGCTTCAGCGACATCATCGCCACCTATGTGCGCAGCTACCCGGACGTGCGGCTCACCCTGCGCTTCACCAACGAACCGATCGATCTCATCCGCGAGGGCGTGGACCTGCACTTCGGCAGCGGCACCATCGCCGACCAGCAGCTCATCGCGCGCCGCGTGATGAAGTTCGACCTGGTGCTGTGCGCCGCGCCGGCCTATTGGGAGCGTTTCGGCAAACCGGCCACGCTCGATGAACTGACCCACCACAACGTGCTGCAGTACAGCGCCTGGGCGGCGGCAAGCCTGGCGCCGACACGTCGGCCGGACACGCCGGTCGCCCATCGGCTTGGCATCATCGAGGTCAACGACCCGGTGGCCGTGGTCCAGCTGGCGCTGCGGGGCGTCGGCATCGCGGTCGCTCCCAAGCCCGCCGTGGCGTCCTTCCTGGCGAATGGGGAACTGGTCCAGGCCCTGGACGAGCACATGCCCACGGACCTCTGGGTCTATGCAGCCTATTCCGAGCGGCGCCACAAGAGTGCGGCGCTGTCGGCGATGCTGCGCCTCCTGGATCGCTTCGGCCTGGATGTCCAGTGAGCGTGGCGGGACCGCGCTCCGGGTCTCGAAGGATGCCGAAGGTCAGGGTTCAGTCTGCGTGCGCGAGGGCCGTGACGGGCGGCCGCTGCGCCGCGGCCCACGTATGGGCGCCGGCGCGCACCGCGCCATCCATGCCGCAGCGGTAGCGGCGCAGCCAGTCGGCATCGACCGTGGGCCGTGCCGGTGCGCGCAGGGCCGCGATGGTGCGCAGATGGCCCGCGTCCCAGGGATCGAGTTCCTCGCCCTCGCTGCCGGCCAGGTCCACCCATTCGGCATCCACGGCCGCCACGCAGCCGATGCCCTCGGGCCACATGGGGCGGCCAAGTGCACGCACCAGATCGGCGAGCCGTTGGCGCTCCTGGTGGGCGTCCGGCGTGCAGGGCCAGGCCACGAAACAGTCCTCGGCCAGCACCGCCACGCGGCGGGGGTCCGTCACGGCCTGGCGCAGGCGGCGCAGCAGTTCCCGGCTCGCGCCGGTCGCCACGTCCTCGCCATAGGCGGCGCGGATGGCCCACAGGTCCGGCAGCGTCACCAGCGCTGCGCGCGAGCCCGACAGCTCGCCGCCCGGGCGTGCGCCGTCCGCGCGCGCAGTGGCGCTCCCGTGCCGCGCCGGCACCGGCGGGAACAGGCAGCGCCGCACCGCGACGCGCTCGTCGGTGCCTGTTCGCAGCAATGGCAGGGGTTCCAGCATGGCTGTCAATGTAGGAAGCCCTCGGGTCGCTGCCGAGCGGAAACGGCTTCGAAATGACAAGTCGCTGACATCTGCCCACCGCGCCCGTCAAAGGCGCCGCAGCGCCCAGTCAGAGATATGTCAGCCAGTTAACACCTGATGCGCGATGCACCATCGCGGTGAAAGAGGCGCCGCCCAATACTCGTGCCGCCATCAGGAGAGCGGGGATCTGTAAGGGCTGAGGAGGTGGGTGACCGACGCAGAGCATGCGTGCAAGCAATGCCCGGCGCCGGCGTGCCGTGCCTTGGGCTCCTGGCCGCCAAGCCGATGGCAATCCGGCTTGAATCTGTCCAAGGAGAACGTCAGTTGTTTGAAAAGGTCGTGCCCGTCAACAAAGAGCGCCATGCGCAAACGCGCATCAAGGAAATCACGGGCTTTTCCTTCGCCTCCAAGTTCCACATCGCCTACGTCACCATGCACGAGTTCGCCCGTGCCGCGGCGATCTATCCCATCGTCTTCCTCGAAGACAAGGAGAAGGACGAGTTCCGGCCCGTGGCCCTGCTGGGCCTCGACGCCGGCACCAACCTCTTCGTCGGTGCCGACGGCAAGTGGGACGCGTCCTATGTGCCGGCGATCATCCGCCGCTATCCCTTCGCGCTGGCCTCGTCCGACAAGGAAGGCCAGTTCACCATCTGCATCGACGAGGGCAGCGAGCTGGTGAGCAGCACCGAAGGCAGCCCGCTGTTCGACGACAAGGGCGAGCCCACGCAGGTCATCGAGAACGTCAAGCGCTACCTGTCGGAGCTGCAGCAGATGGACGCGCTGACCCGCGAGTTCGCCAAGTTCCTGGCCGCGCACAACATGCTCACGCCGCTGAACATGCGCGTGCGCGAGTCGGCCGGCATCAAGAACATCGCCGGCTGCTACGTGATCAACGAAGAGCGCCTGAACAACCTCTCGGACGAGCGCTTCCTGGAGATCCGTGCCAAGCGCTACCTGCCTGCGATCTATGCGCAGCTGATCTCGCTGGCCCAGATCGAGCGGCTGGTCACGCTGGCCGACAAGCGCGCGGGCAAGTAAGAAGACGCGGGCCGTGCGCAGGCGGGCGTCGACAAGGCGCGGCACGAAGCCGCGCGCAGGCTGGGTCGCGATGCTGGCCGCGGGCGCCTGCGCGCTCGCGCTGCCGGGCGCGGCGGCGCAGTCGGCAGCCGCTTCGGCGGCCGATGCACGCACGCTCACGCCCCGCCGCTTCATCCAGCTGGTGGTGGATCGCAATGCCGAGATCGCCTATGCCCGCCTGCAGGCCCGCATCGCGGACCGTGGCCTGGCGGCCGAGGCCTCGCTCTACCAGCCGACGGCCTTCGGCTCGGTGCGCCACGAAAGCCGGCGCCGCCAGCGCACCGCCGAGGAACAGCTCTCGTCCCTGGCCGCCCGCACCTCGGTGCTGGACGAGATGGTCAACACCGCCGAGGCCGGGCTGCGCATGCGCGCCTCCACCGGCGCGGAGATCAGCACCAGCCTGCAGCGCTCCCTGCGCCGCAACAACCTGATCGAGGCCCTCTACAACGACGGCAGCGACCGCGAGGCCACCGCGCAGCTGGTGGTCACCGTGCGCCAGCCACTGCTCAAGGGCCGCGGCACCGATGCCGTCGAGGCCGACCTGCGCGTGGCCGAACTCGAACGCGAGGTGGGCTACTGGACCTTCCGCCAGCAGCTGCTCAAGATGGGCAGCGAGGCCCTGTCCGCCTACTGGCAACTGCAGCGTGCGTACCGCTCGCACCCGCTGCGCCAGCGCCTGCTGGACAACGCCCGCGAAGCGCTGGCCGATGCGCGCGAGCGCGCGGCCGCCGGCCGCGTGGCCGTCACCGTCGAGGACGAGGCCCGTGCCCTGCTGTCGATGCGCGAGAGCGAGCTGCTGCGCAGCAGCCAGGCCATCGTCGAGGCCGAGGCCCGCATCCGCACGCTGCTGGACCTGCCGCCCGAGGACGGCGCCTGGGCCCTGCCGGCGCTGGCGCCGATGTCCGGCGACGACGCCGCGACCGCCGGGGCCTGGGAGCGCCGCCTCGACCAGTGGCCGCCCTTCCAGATCGCCAGCCTGCGCGTGCGCCAGAACCAGCATCGCCTGGACTTCGCGCGCAACCAGGCCCAGCCGCAGCTGGACCTGCAGGCCAACTGGGGCTCGCATGGCCTCGGCCGCAATCCGCACTCGGCCATGAACCCCGTGCCGCACAACCGCTACCCCGACTGGTACGTGGGCCTGTACTACGAGCAGCCGCTGGGCGGCACCACGCGCCCCGAGGCGCAGTACCAGGGCCAGCAGCTCAAGCTGGAGCAGGCCGAGCTGGAGGCGCGCAACGCCCGCATCGGCTTCGCCAACGACTGGCGCAGCCGGGCCGACGCGCTGCAGCTGGCCCGGCGCGACGTCGAGCAGCTGCGCGCCGACCTCGACAGCCGCGCCCGCCTGCTGCGGGCCGACGAGTCCGGCCTGCGCGACCAGCTGGTGCCGCGCGCCCGCGTGCTGCGTCGCGAGGCCGAGACGCTGGAGAGCGAGCTGCGCCTGGTCGAAGGCGAGGCCCGGCTGTGGACGGCCCTCACCCTGTTCCAGCAGTCCGAAGGGCTGCTGCTCACCGCCTACGGCGTGGACGTCACATGGCAATGAAACGACGCCCCGGCACCGAGCGCCTGCGGGGCCGGCGCGCCGCCGTGCTCGACCTGCGCACCGCGGGCTTCGGCCTGCTCCTGCTGGCCGCCAGCGCCGCGCTGCACGCGCGCGAATTCACCGGCCTGGTCCATGCGCGGCACGATCTGCTGCTGAGCGTGAGCGTGCCCGGCGTCGTGGCCCGCGTGCCCGTGGCCGTGGGCCAGCGGGTGGAGGCGCGCACGCCGCTGCTCTACATCGATGAGCGCATCCAGGCCACCGAGGTGCAGCGGCGCCGGGTGATGCTGGACGACCTTTCCGAGCTGCGCGCCACCGAGGAGCGCGTGCGCACCCTCGCCCCGCTGTACGAGGACACGCGCAAGCTGCTCAACGCCCGCGGCGCGGTCAGCCGCGACGAGGTCGCGCGGCTGGAGCTGGACCTGGTCACCGCGCGCGGCCGCGTCGCCCAGTTGCAGGCGCAGAAGGTGCGCGAGCGTGTCGAGCTGGCCGCGGCCGAGCAGGAGCGCGAGCTGCGCCGCCTGACGGCCCCCGTGGCCGGGGTGGTCACGCGCGTGGACACCGACGTGGGCGAATGGGCCAAGCCCGGCGACGCGCTGATCCAGCTGGTGGACGCGGACAACTGCTACCTCAAGCTCAACCTGCCGCCGGCCGCCGCGCTGCCGCTCAAGGCCGGCGCCGAGCTGCCGGTGCGCTTCGACCCGGCCACCGGCGTGGCACCGGTGCGGGCCCGCGTGAACTACGTCGCGCCGGTCATCGACGCCGCCAGCGGCCTGGTCGAGGTGCGGCTGGGCTTCGCCAATCCGAAGGGCGTGGTGCCGGCGGGCATCAAGGGCATCGTGGACCTGCAGGAAGGAAGTCGCTGATGGGCGCGGCCGACCCTCCCCACACGCTCGGCGCGCCGGACGCGCTGGGGCTGGTGCAGGCCCTGCAGGCGCTGCGCCGCCGCTCCAGCGGCGAGCCCGGCTTCTGGGACGAATACGCCGCCGGCCTGCGCCACCTGTGCCGCGCCCGCCGCGTGTGGATCGCCGGCCGCGTCGATGGCACCGATGCCGCCCCGGCCGACGGCAGCGGCTGGCAACTGCTGGGCGCTGTCGCCGAGGTGGCCCTGCCTGTGGCGGGCGCGCTCGATGCCGCCACGCTGGCCAGCCTGCAGGCCCTGGCGCCGCGCGCGGCCGACAAGGGCTTCGCGCTGATGCCCGTCACGCACGAGGGCGTCGCGCTGTTCCACCTGGCCGTGCGCCAGGCCGGCGAGCGGCCGGTGCTGGCCCTCATCGAGATCCCCCAGCGCGAGCGCGCCAGCCTCAACGAGCTGGCGCTGCGTGCGCAGCTCGTGGCCGACATGCCGGGCGTCGGCGCCCCGGCCGGCGTGGCGGTGGAAGAGGGCGTGCCGGCGGCCTCGCCCACGCTGCCCGCGCTGCTGGCGCTGGCCACCGAGGTGCAGCGCGCGGCCCACGGCAGTGCCGCCCGGCTGGCCCTGGTCAACGGCCTGGCCGCCTTGAGCGGCGCCTCGCACGTCGCGCTGGGCTGGGTCGACGAAGGCCGGGCGCAGCTGGCCGCCATCAGCCACCTGGACCGCTTCGAGGCCGGCACCGACCTGGCCGCCCTGGTCGAGGCCGCCATGGACGAGAGCCTGGCGCACGAGGGCGTGCTGCAGGCCGAC
This sequence comes from Pseudacidovorax intermedius, assembly GCF_003350475.1. GTDB lineage: Bacteria > Pseudomonadota > Gammaproteobacteria > Burkholderiales > Burkholderiaceae_C > Xenophilus > Xenophilus intermedius. Next base: position 352,049 of record NZ_QQAV01000001.1, on the reverse strand, counting down.
CAGACGCCCGTGCTGCAGCGCCTGGGCGAGGCCCTGGGCCTGCCCGCGGTGTGCGCCATGGCCCTCGGCCCCGAGGACGGCCCGCCCGAGGCCGTGCTGCTGTTCGCGCTGCCCGAAGGCCGCGCCGTGGACGAGCCCGGCCTGGCCCGGGTGCGCGGCATGGCCGCGCTGGTGCTGCCGCGCCTGGCCGAGCTGCGCCAGCGCGAGCGCTGGTGGGGCCTGCGTGCGCGCGACGCCCTGCGGCTGCGCCTGGCGTCCTGGTTGGGGCCGCGCCATGTCTGGCCCAAGGCCGTGGCCGTGGCGGCCGGCCTGTTCGTGCTGTATGCCGCCTTCGCCACCTGGGACTACCGCGTACACGGCACCGGCCAGCTCGCCACCGACAGCACGCGGGTGCTGGCCGCCGGCTACGACGGCCGCGTCGACAGCGCCGAGACCAGCGCCGGCGAGCGCGTGCAGAGCGGCCAGCTGCTCGCCACGCTCGACACCCGCGAGCTGCGCCAGCAGGAGAACGATGCCGACGCCGAGGTGCGCCGCTTCGGCGCCGAGGCCGACAAGGCCCGCGCCGCCGCCGCCTGGGCCGAGATGGAAGTGGCCACCGCCCGCCAGCGCCAGGCCCAGGCGCGCCTGGCCCGCGTGCGCGAGGCGCTGGCCCAGGCCGAGGTGCGCGCGCCCTTCGACGGCGTGATCGTCGAGGGCGAGCGCAAGGACCTGCTCGGCGCTCCGGTCAAGAAGGGCGACAAGCTCTTTCGCATCGCCCGCGTCGAGGGCCTGTACGTGGTGGCCACCGTGCCCGAGGGCGACATGCCCCTGGTGCCCGCGCAGGCCAGCGGCGAGCTGGTGCTGGTCAGCGACCCCGACCGCCGCATCCCGCTGCGCGTGACGGCCGTGATCCCCGTGGCCCAGACCAAGGGCCAGGACGGCAACCAGTTCCTGCTGCGCGCCGAGATGCAGCAGCCCGCCGCCGACTGGTGGCGGCCCGGCATGAGTGGCGCCGTGCGCATCGACGCCGGCGAACGCAACGTGGCGTGGATCCTGACCCACCGGCTGGTGGACAAGCTGCGCCTGTGGCTGTGGTGGTAGCGGAGCGCACACGACATGCCCGGCGCCGCCTTCAGTGACACCTGGTACCGCGTGGCCGGCCAGCGCGTGGCGCTGCAGCCGGCCGTGCAGGCGCGGGCGCAGCGCTACCGCGGCCAGCTGTGGTTCGTGCTGGAGGACGTCTACGCCCACCGCTTCTTCCGCGTCACGCCGCAGGCCTACGACTTCGCGCGCGCGCTCGACACCGGCCGCACCGTCGACGAGGTCTGGCGCGAGTACGTGCGCGTGCACGGCGCCGCCGCCCCCGGCCAGGACGAGGTGGTGCGCCTGCTGTCGCAGCTGCACGTGTCCAACATGCTCGTGACGGCCGGCTCGCCCGACAGCCATGCCATCGACGAGCGCAGCCGCCGCCAGAAGGACCGCGAGCTGCAGGGCAAGCTGCTGTCCTTCCTGTACGTGCGGGTGCCGGTGTTCAACCCCAACCGGCTGCTCGACCGCCTGCGTCCGCTCGTCATGGCCTGCACCGGCCGCGCCGCGGGCGTGGTGTGGCTGCTGGCCGTGCTGGCCGGCGTGTGGACGGCCGTGGAGCATTCCGAGCGCCTGGGCCGCCATGCCGACGGCGTGCTCTCGCTGTCCAACCTGCCCTGGCTCTACCTGGGCATGACGCTGCTGAAGGTGCTGCACGAGACGGCGCATGCCTTCGTGGTCAAGCGCTACGGCGGGCAGGTCCACACCTTCGGCGTGATGTTCCTGATCTTCACGCCGCTGCCCTATGTGGACGCCACCGCCACCTGGGGCTTCGGCAGCCGCTGGCGGCGCGCCTACGTGGGCCTGGCGGGCGTGGCCACCGAGCTGTTCTTCGCCGCCCTGGCCACGCTGGTGTGGGCCCACACGGCGGAGGGACCGCTCAACGGGCTGGCCTTCAACATCATGTTCATCGGCTCGGTCTCGGCGCTGCTGTTCAACGGCAACCCGCTGCTGCGCTTCGATGCCTACTATGTGCTCACCGACCTGGTGGAGCTGCCCAACCTCTACCAGAAGGGCCAGCAGCAGGTGATGGCCTGGTGCGACCGCGTGCTGCTGGGCAACCGCGCCGCCGCCGGCCCCGCCACCGATGCGACCGAGCGCCTGTGGTTCACCGCCTACGGCTGGGCCAGCTTCGCCTACCGCCTGCTGCTGAGCGCGACCATCCTGCTGACCACGCTGGACAAGTGGTTCGGCGTTGGCCTGGCGCTGCTGGCCACCACCGTCGTCACGCTGCTGGTGCTGCCGGGGCGCAAGTTCGCCGCCTACCTGGCCGGCCCGGCCGTGGCCGGGCGCCGCACGCGCGCCGTGGGCGCCGTGGCGGGCCTGGTCCTGGCGGCCTACGTGCTGACCGCCTGGGTGCCGCTGCCCCATGCGGTGCGCGTGCCCGGCGTGCTGGAGGCGCAGCGCCGCGCGCTGCTCTTCGTCGAATCGCCCGGCGTGCTCACCGAGCTTCGCGTGCGCCACGGCCAGAGCGTGCGCCGCGGCGAGGTGCTGGCCGAGCTGCGCAATCCCGACCTCGACCTCAACATCGACCTGGCCGCCCTGCAGCTGGACGAGCTGCGCACCCTGCAGCTGCAGTCGCTGCAGCGCACGCCCGCCGACGCCGCGCCGCTGCAGGTGCGCATCGACGCCACCCGCCAGCAGCTGGACGAACTGCGCGCCCTGCGCGAGCGCCTGACCGTGCGCGCCCCGCAGGACGGCGAATGGGTGGCGCCCCAGCTGCACGAGCGCCGCCAGGCCTGGATCGAGCGCGGCCAGTTGCTGGGCGAGGTGGTCGATGCCGGCCACTACCGCTTCAGCGCCGTGCTGGCGCAGGGCGACGCGGCCGACCTGTTCGGCGCGCCGCCGGTGGCCGGCGAGCTGCGCCTGGCCGGCCAGGCGGGGCAGGGCATCGCCGTGCAGCGGCTGGAGGTGATCCCCTACCAGCGCGAGCGCCTGGCCTCGCCGGCCCTGGGCCTGCCCGGTGGCGGCGAGGTGGCCGTGCGGCCGGACGACAGCACCGGCACGCTGGCGGCCGAATCCTTCTTCGAGCTGCGCGCGCCGCTGCCCGCCGGCGCGCCGGCCACCACCTATGCCGGCATGTCCGGCGTGCTGCGGGTGGCCCTGCCCGCGCAGCCGCTGTGGGACCGCTTCCACAAGGGCTTCCTGCAACTGCTGCAGAAGAGGTACGCGCTGTGATCCTGCCCGGCGCCGACGCCTCCCACGACAGCACGCCGGCCGCGCCCGCGCTGCGCTCGCCCTGGGCCGGGCGCAGCACGCTGCCGGGCTGGTGGCGCCTGCAGGCCTGGCGCCGGCAGGCGATGCTGGCGGCCCTGCTGCAGGCCGCCCGCGCCGCCGAGCCGCCGCTGCAGTTGCTGGACGACGAGGCGCTGGCCGCCCGGGCGCGCCAGGCCCGTCACGCGCTGCGCGCCGCCGTGGCCCGCGCCGGCGAGGCCGCCACCGGTACCACCGTGGCCGCCTGGGGCGCCGCCGCTGCGGCGGCGGCCGAGCTGGCCTCGCGCAGCCTGGGTCAGCGGCCCACGCCGGCCCAGCTGCAGGCGGCCCTGGCCGTGGCGCAGGGCCGGCTGGTCGAGGCCGGCCCCTGCAGCGGCAAGAGCCTCGCCATCGCGCTGGCCGCCGTGCTGGGCGCCTGGGCCGGCCGCCGCTGCCACCTGGTGTGCGGCAACGAACTGCTGGCTGCGCGCCATGCCGCCGCCTTCGGGCCGCTGTACCTGCGCTGCGGCGTGTCCTGTGCCGTCCTGCCGCCCCAGGCGCCGGCCGAGGCGGCACCGCAGGCCTACGGGGCGCAGGTGCTGCTCGTCACCGCCCGCCGCCTGCTGGCCGACCGGCTGCGCGATCCCGCGCTGTGGCCGCGTGCCACGCCCTGCTGGGCCCTGGTGGACGACGCCGACCGCGTGCTCATCGACGACGCCGTGCATCCGCATGTGGCCAGCGAGCCGGGCCACAACCCGCTGCTGCTGGAGGCCATCGCCTGCGCGCAGGGACTGGCCGCGGAGTTCCGTGCCGGCGAGCACTACCACGACCGCGGCCGACTGCTGCGCTTCACCCCCGCCGGCCAGGCGCTGCTGGCGGAACTGGAGGACCGGCTGCCGCCCTTCTGGCGCGCCCCGCGCCGGCGCGACGAGCTGCTGATGCAGGCGCTGGTGGTGCGCGACCGGCTGGTGCGCGGCCGCCACTACGAGGTGCAGCCCGGCCCCGCTGGCGGCGCGCGCATCGTGCTGGGCGGCGAGCTCCCGCTGGCACAGCTGGTGCCCGAGCGCAGCCTGCACACCGGGCTGCTGCAGGCGCTGGAGGCGCGCGAGGGCCTGCCCCTGTCGCATCCGCCCGCCACCCGCGGCCGGCTGTCGCACCAGGAGCTCTTCGGCGGCTACCGGCTGCTGGGCGGCATCGCCTCCTCGCTGCGCGGGCTGGAGTCCGAGCTGTGGCGCATCTACGGCGCCGTGGTGCTGCGCCAGCCGCGCACCGCCCCGCCGCTCGCCCTGCGGCATGCCCTGGCGGCGGCCGACGACGAGGTGCGTGCCCGCCAGGCCGCCGAGGCCGTGGCCGAGGCCGTGCGGCACGGCGCTGCCGTGCTGGTGGGCCTGCGCCGCATGGAGAGCTTCCGCCTGCTGGTGCCAGCGCTGCGCGCGCACGGCCTGGCCCCCGCCGTGCTGGGCGCCGCCGCCCCGGGCCCCGACGACGGGCTGCTGCGTCCCGGCGAGGTCGTGCTGGTGCCCGAGCCGCTGCTGGCCGGCCTGGATGTGCGCACGGTGCCGGTCACGACGCCGCTGCATCTGCTGCTGCCCGAGCCGCTGGACTCGGACCGTACCGAGGCGCTCTTCCATGCCCGCGGCCAACGCCTGCCGGCGGCGCGCCGCAGCCTTCGGCTGTGGTCCGCCCCCGCAGGCGCGCCGCTGGCGGCCACTGTGGCCCGGCTGCAGTCGGCCCTGCCGGCACGCCTGGCCGATCCCCTGGCGCTGGCGCTGCTGCGCACCGGCCTGCGCCTGCAGCGCGCCGGTGCCGCGCGCCAGGCGCGCCGCCAGCGGCGCCAGCTCTTCCTGCACGAGCAGCAGCTCGCGCTCCAACTCTCCTTCGCCGCCCGCGGCGAAGCCCCTGTCCTGCGAGGTGAACTGCATGCCCCCCTTCCTTGAACCGATGCGCGCCCTGCGCCGCGCGCGCCCCTGGCCGCTGCTCGTGCTGGCACTTGCCGGCTGTGGTGGAGGCGGCGGCGGCGGTGGCGGCGGCTTCTTCCTGCCCGTGCCCGAGACGCCGCTGGTGCTCAGCATGGCCGACAGCGTCGCGCTGGAGTCCGGCAACGGCATCATCTTCACGGTCAAGGTCGAGTCCGGCCCCAACGTGGACAAGACCATCACCTTCACCACGGCCGACCTGGCGCCCAACCTGGCCGCCAAGCCGGTGGCGGGCTATGCGCGCGGCGGGGCCAACTGCCCCGCCGGCGGCGACTACGTGGCCGCCAACGGCACCTCGCTGCGGGTGCCGGCCGGCGCCTCCAGCGTGACCTTCGCCATCCCGCTGTGCGACGACGGCACCTTCCAGGCCAACAAGCGCTTCCGCGTGAGCATCGGCGGCGCCTCCAATTCGCCGGTGGCCTACGGCACCATCCTCAACGACGATGCGGGCGGCCTCAACGACACCGGCATCGCCCAGTGCTACACGGCGGCGGGCGCGGCGGTGGCCTGCCCGGCCAGCGGCCTCGCGGGCCAGGATGCCGAATACGGCCGCGACAGCCGGGCCCTGACCGGCGGCGGCAGCGACGGCCCGGCCGGCTTCAGCTATGTCAAGGTCTCGGCCAGCGGCCAGGCCATGGCCTCCGGGGCCAGCGGCTGGGCCTGCGTGCGCGATGCGGTCACCGGCCTGATGTGGCAGGTGCAGCAGGGCGTGAGCCAGCCGGCCGCCACCGCCTTCGCCGACGTGCAGGCGCAGATCGACGCCGCCAACACCGCCCGCCTGTGCGGCGCCAGCGACTGGCGTCTGCCCGAGGTCGGCGAGCTCGACAGCCTGGTCAACGCCGGCCGCAGCACCGGCGTGGCCGCGACCACCGACTGGTTCTCCGACCTGGCCGGCCTGGGCAACCAGGCGCGCTCGGTGTTCTGGAGCAACACCACCTATCCCGACGATGCGCAGACCGCCTGGGTGGTGGACTTCTCGCTCGGCATCGTGGGCCCGCGCAACAAGGCCGATTCGCCCGGCAATGCCGTGTCGCTGCGGCTGGTCAGCGGCGGCAGCGCGCCGGCCCTGTCGTCGGCGGCGCCGTGCACCGCCGGTTCGGCCAAGTCGGCGTCCGACCGCTACAGCGCGCCCGGCGATGGCACCGTCACCGACCGGCGCACCCAGCTCATGTGGGCGCAGTGCCCGCAGGGCCAGAGCGGCGGCAGCTGCGAGTCGGGCAGTGCCGCCAGCTTCAGCTGGAGCGGCGCGCTGGGGCAGGTGGCGGCGGCCAATGCCGCGGGCTGGCTGGGCTACAGCGACTGGCGCCTGCCCAACCGCAACGAGCTGGCCTCGCTGGTCGAGCGCCACTGCCGGGCCCCCGCCTTCAACCGGGCGTACTTCCCCAACAGCGCGGGCGCCAGCTACTGGAGCAGCTCGCCGGCGGTGCCCAGCGCGGGCAGCGCCTGGTACGTGGACTTCGTCGATGGCGACGTGGCCATCGCGGACATGGCGGGCAACCGCCGGCTGAGGCTGGTGCGGGCGGGCCAATGACAACCGGCTGCCGGCTGGCGCCGCGCCCCCGTGCCGATCGCGCACGGGGGCGCTTCGCGCTTGCAGGCGGGCCGATGACGCAACAACAGGGCATGCCGCGGCCAGCCGCGGCGTGAGGACGAGGCGGGCCCGCGAGGGGCCCGATCGGAAACGAGAGAGACGGAGAAGATCATGAAGAAGGCACTCAAGAAGACGGTGGCGCGCATGGTGCGGGACGCCTGGCGCCTGGAAGCCCTGGAGCCGCGCGTGCTGCTGTCGGCGGACCCGGTGCTGGGCGTGCTGCCCGTGGTCATGCCCGACGACCAGGGCCATGGCCAGGCCCTGCACGGCGCCTACGACTTCGATGCGCCGGACGGCCAGGCGCCGGCCACGCCGCTGATCTCGCCCGAGGCCTACCAGGCGCTGGTCGAGCAGCCGCGCCTGACGGCCGTGCCCACCACCTTCTCCGTCGACAGCCAGGTCTTCGATGTCGGCAACCTCGCCAGCCAGGGCTACTTCGACAGCACGCTCGCGGTGGCGGCCAACGAGACGCTGTACGGCTCGGGCTCGCTCAACGTGGCGCTGCTCAACAGCGGCACCGTGAGCCCGGGGCATTCGCCCGGCGTGCAGAACGTGCTGTCGTACACCCAGTCGGCCGGCGGCACGCTGGAGATCCAGCTGGGCGGCAGCGACGCCGGCACCGGCAGCGGCCATTACGACCAGCTCAACGTCAGCCAGCTGGCCACGCTGGACGGCAAGCTCAGCGTCAGCCTGATCGACGGCTTCCGGCCCACCGAGGGGCAGGAGTTCACCTTCCTCACCTACGGCCAGCTCAGCGGCAGCTTCGCGCACGGCACGGGCTTCGTGCAGGCCGACGACGACCTGTACTTCACCATCGAGCAGCGTGCCGGCGACAACGGCGGCGGCGCACTGGTGCTGGTGGCCCACCAGCTCGACGGGGCCGCGGCCTTCCTGGTGGACGCGCTGGCCCAGACCACCGGCGGCACCACGGCCACCGACCGCATCGGCGAGTTCCTCAACCATTCCTACTTCGCCGACAACCAGAGCGTGGCCTTCAGCGGCGCGGTGGATCTGGGCCAGGGCCTGAGCCTGTCCGGCGACTTCCAGCTGGGCCACACCGCGCACCTGCTGCTGGGCGAGGGCGCCGACCAGGGCTACTACGACGTCTTCACGCTGTCGCTGGCCGGCGGCAGCGGCTACCTGGGCCTGGACGCGACCGACAGCCAGGCGCCCGGCCTCGCGTTCAGCGGCGCCGACGTGGGCATCGTCTTCATCGCCGCCACCGACGGCAGCGACCGCGGCTGGGTGATGGCGCAGGGCCAGGCCAGCGGCGCCAGCCTGCAGGGCGTGGCCATGCAGCTGGACGCGACGCAGCTCACGCTGGAATTCAGCCTGGGCCTGGGCACCGGCAACAGCGGCAGCCTGGACCTGCACAACACGCCGCTGCACATCACCGACGCGCAGCAGCAGGTGCTCTACACCTTCGACGGCACGGGCTCGGACAGCAATGCCGCCACCCTCGCCGGCCATGCCAGCCTGACCGTGGCGAGCGACCTCCGCCTGGAAGGCGATATGGGCTTCTCGGTGGCCGACGGCACGCTCCAGGCCGCGGGGCAGGACATCAGCGCCCGGCTGCAGGCCGGCGGCATGGCGGTGGGCATCGACCACGGCGCCTTCGGCCTGGTGGTCGACGGCGACGGGCTGATCGCGCTGGAGGCCTCGGGCCGCGCCTTCCTGCAGGGCGGCGACTTCGCCTCGGTCAGCGCCGACTCGGCCACGCTGCGCTTCAACCAGCAGGCGCAGTCGCTCACCGGCCATTCGCTGGCCTTCGGCGATTTCGCCTACACCTTCTCCGACCTGCCGGGCCACAGCGCGGCCACGGTGGGCATCTACGGCCTGCAGGCGGTGGTGGGCGGCAGCATCGCCATCCACGGCGACTTCTTCTTCCAGCCGGGGGCCGACGGCGCCATGGCCATCGTGGCCAGCAAGGCCTCGGTCGCGCTGCGCAGCGGCGCCTTCGATGCCGGCGTGACCGATGCCGACGTCGGCCTGCTCGTGCTGGCCGGCGGCGGCGGCACCGTGCTGGAGGCCACGGGCGGCATCGACGTCGCCCTGGGCGCGGACGTCACGCTGGCCGCCGCCGTGGCCAGCGTGCGCTGGAACAGCACCGCCGCCGATGCCAGCGGCACCGTGGTCGACGCCGCGGGCGGCAGCCACACCTTCGGCCAGGGCCTGCTCGCCGGCGTGCAGGAAGTGGCCGTCAGCCAGGGCCTGCTCGAAGTCGCCGGCTTCTTCAGTGCCACCGGCGACTTCGCGCTGCACAAGGGCACGGCGCAGATCGTGCTGGCCAGCGATCCCGACACGCCGGTGCTGGCCGACGTGCTCACGCTGGGCGCCAGCCATCTGGACGCCAGCGCCGGCCTGCTGGGCACCGCCTTCGGCCTGCAGATGACGGGCGTGGAGTTCGCGCTCGCCCTCATGAGCGCCCGCAGCGATGCGAGCCGCACCTGGACCGGCCTCAAGGCCTCGGCCGAGACCGTCTCGCTGCAGGGCGTGCCGGGCGTCTCGGCCAGCGGCAGCCAGTTCGGCATCACCATCAACCGCGCCGGCCGGGCCGGCGACCCCGTGGCCGACCTGGCCCGCAGTCCGCTGCGCGTGGCCACCGGGGCCGACGGCGGCGAGATCGTGCTCGACATGGACGGCGCCGCCGGCGAGCTGCTGCATGCGCAGGGCACGCTGGACCTGTCGCTCTTCGGCTTCGTGCAGGCGCAGGGCACCGTCTCGGTGGACCGGCGCAGCGAATCGGTGGTGCTGGCCGACGGCAGCGTGGTCGATGCGCAGCTGCTGGCCATCGGCCTGCAGGACGCGGGCGGCCATGTGGGCATTGGCGGCGTGGGCTTCGACCTGGCCGGTGCCGACCTGGGCCTGGCGCTGCTGGCCGACTCGGCCGACGCCAGCCGCACCTGGGTCAGCGCCCAGGCCACGCTGGGCACGGCCAGCCTGAGCGGCATCGACGGCCTGTCGCTGTCCGGCAGTGACCTGGGCCTGACCATCAACCAGGCCGGCCGCCAAGGCGACGCCGTGGTGGACTACCTGGCCCATGGCCTGACGGTGGGCGAGGGCGCCGATGCCGTGGCGCTGGACATGGACGGGCGCGACGGCACCCTGCTGCAGGTCAGCGGCCACCTCGACCTGCAGGCCTTCGGCTTCTTCAGCGCCGAGGGCGACTTCGCCCTGCGCAAGAGCAGCCAGACCGTGGTGCTGGCCGACGTGGCCGCCACGGCCGACGTGGACGAATCGGCCACGCCGGTGCAGGTGGACATGCTCAGCCTGGGCGGCCGCGGCATCGCCGCCTTCGCGGGTGTGCGCGACGGCCAGACCGACGCCTTCGGCCTGCGCCTGTCGGACGTGGACTTCGCGCTGGCGCTGCTGAGCGAGGCGGGCGCCGGCGCGCAGGCGCGCCACTGGAGCAGCCTGCAGGCCCGCGTGGGCGAGGCCGCCTGGGTGGGCATCGACGGCTTCGCGCTGTCCGGCAGCAGGCTGTCCATCGAGATCAACCGCGCCGCCGCCGACGGCAGCCTGGTCGACTACGCCAGCGGCCGCACCCAGCTGGCCGTGCCCGTGGCCACCGGCACCACCGTGGCCCTGGCCATGGACGGCAGCGAAGGCGAACTGCTGCGCGCCAGTGGCCACCTGCGCGTGGACGCCTTCGGCTTCCTGCAGCTCGAAGGCGACTTCGCCCTGGCCAAGTCCACCCAGACGCTCACGCTGGCCGACCACAGCCAGGTGCGGGCCGACCTGCTCACCCTGGGCGGGCACGACCTGCAGGCCTTCGCCGGCACCGGCGGCGGCACCGCCCAGGCGCTGGGGCTGCAGCTGTCGGGCGTTGACTTCGCGCTGGCCCTGTCCACCGAGCAGGTCGCGGCCGGCCAGCCGGCACGCAGCTGGACCAGCCTGCAGGCCCGGGCCGACGGCGCCGCGCTCACCGGCGTGGACGGACTCGTGGCCGCGGGCGAGGACCTGCGCCTGGCCATCAACCGCGCCTCCTCCGGCCCGGTGGTCGACTTCTCCGCCGGCGCCACGGCACTCGGGCTCGACACCGGCGCCGGTCGCCTGGCCTTCGACATGGACGGCGCCGAGGGCGCCATCACCCGCGCCGCCGGCACGCTGCGGCTGGACGCCTTCGGCTTCTTCCAGGCCAGCGGCAGCTTCGCGCTGGAGAGCTACGACACCACCTTGCGCACGGCCGACCTGGCCGGCACCGCCGCCGACGAGTCGGGCGATGTGCAGGTGCGCCTGCTGACGCTGGGCGCGCACGACCTGGAGGCCTTCGCTGGCGTCGGCGACACCGGCTTCGGCCTGTCGGGCGTGGACCTGGCGCTGGCCCTGGCCACCGAGAAGACCGTCACCGGCCAGAGCGCACCGGCGCGCCAGTGGAGCGTGCTGCAGGCCAGTGCGGGCACGGCCGGCTTCACTGGGCTCGACGGCTTCAGCGCCAGCGGGCAGGACCTGTCCGTGGCCATCAACCGCGCCGCCGCCGACGGCGTGGTGCTGGACTTCTCGGGCAGCCACGGCCTGGCCGTGGACACCGGCGCCGACACCGAATTCACCCTGGCCCTGGACGGCAGCGAAGGCGCCGTCACCCGCGCTGCGGGCCACCTCACCCTCGACCTCTTCGGCTTCGTGCAACTCGAAGGCGACTTCGCCTTCAACCGCAGCAGCGGCACCGTCACCCTGGCCGACGAGGACCACACCCAGGTCGGCGTCGACCTGCTCACCGTGGGCGCGGCCCATGCGCGCGGCTTTGCCGGCCTGGCCGGCGGCAGCAGCGACGCCATCGGCCTGCGCTTCGACGACGTCGGCTTCGGCCTGGTGCTGGCCACCGAGCAGCTGCAGGCGGCGGGCGGCACGGCCCGCCACTGGAGCGCACTGGAGGCCAGCGCCGGCAGCGCGGCCTTCATCGGCGTCGACGGGCTGGTCGCCACCGTCAGCCAGGTCGAGCTGCGCATCAACCGCGCCGACGCCGATGGCGTGGTGGTCGACTGGGCGGCGCAGCCGCTGCCCGTGGCCACCGGCCCCGACAGCACGCGCACGCTGGACTTCGCCGGCAGCGCCGGCGAGCTGCTCGAAGCCGCGGCCCACATCGAACTCAACGTCTTCGATTTCTTCGCCGTCGAAGGCGACTTCGCGCTGCAGAGCAAGCGCCAGGACCTGACCCTGTCCGACGGCAGCGTCATCCATGCGGACACCCTCACGTTGGGCGGCGCCGGCCTGTCCGCCTTCGCCGGCCTGCATGGCGGCAGCGACGACGCGCTGGGCCTGCGCCTGGGCCAGGCCGACTTCGGCCTGCTGCTGGCCACCGACCGCGATGCGCCGGCCCGCCACTTCACCAGCCTGCAGGCCAGCGCCGAGCTGGCCGACTTCGTTGGGCTCGACGGCGTGACCATCGCCGGCTCCGACCTGCAGGTGCAGATCAACCGCGGCATGCCCATCCCCGCGGTCGATGCCAGCACCGAGACGCAGAACGCGCAGTGGCGCCTGCAGCTGGCCGCCGGCACCGCCGGCACGCTGGATCTGGAGTACGGCGGCCACCAGGCGCAGCTTGCACTGGACGGCCGCGAAAGCAGCAGCGCCCTCATCGCCCTGCTCACCGGCGCGCTCGAAGGGCTCACGGGCATCGGCCAGGGCAACGTGAAGGTCAGCGGCTCGCGGGCCGAGGGCTTCACCATCGAGCTCGTCGGCGCCCTGGCGGGTGCCGAGGCCCAGGCCCTGACGGTGCAGGCCCATGCCGCACCGGTCACGGTCACCGTGGACACCGCGGCCGAGGCCACCGCCGGCGCCAGCGAGGTCAAGCAGATCGTCATCGAGGCCGAGCGCGTGCCCGCCCCGCCCGTGAGCATCGGCATCGCGCAGGTGGTGGCGGCCACGGCCGGCGCCGACGAGGTCAAGCAGCTGCTCTTCACCACGCCCTATTCGTCCCGGGGCACCTACACCCTCGAGATCGACGGCGTCGCCGGCGCGCGCACGCTGACCTTCGTGGGCAACGACGTCACCAACAACGCGCGCTACATCCACGATGCGCTGGTCGGCCTGCTGGGCGCTGCCGACGGCGACGTGCAGGTCCGCTTCGACACCCAGAGCCAGGGCGGCCACCGCTACAACATCCGCTTCCTCGGCGCACTGGCCGGCACCGACATCGGCGACCTGATCGTCACCGAGGCCATGTCGGGCGACGTGGTGCCGCTGAACATCCGCCAGGGTGGCGGCGGCTCGGGCGAGGTGCAGCGCATCGCCGTCGACACCCTGGCCGCCGGCCACTACACGCTGTCGCTGGCCTACGGCGGCCGCACCTACACCACCGCGGCGCTGGCCTTCGACGCCGATGCGCAGGCGGTGGAGGACGCCCTCAACGCTGCCTTCGCCGCCATCGGCGGCGAGGTGAGCGTCAGCACCACGGCCGGCGGGGCGCTGCTGGTGCAGTTCGGCGGCATCTTCGTCGGCCAGGACGTGGCCACCCTGCGCAGCCAGGTGAGCGTGGACGAGACGCGCCCCTCGGGCAGCTTCACCATCGAATACGCCGGCGTGCGCACCGGCCCCATCGCCTACAGCGACGACCCGGCCACCCAGGCCGCCGCCATCGAGGCCGCACTGCTCGCCCTGGACGCCTTCGCGCCCGGCGACCTGCAGGTGACCTACAACGCCAATGCCTCGGGAAGCCGCTTCGCCAGCTACGACGTGGTCTTCACCGGCGCCAGTGCCGACCAGGACATCGGCGACTTCACCACGCATTTCGGCGACCTGGACCATGCCAGCGCCGCGCCCTTCAACCTCGTGCAGGGCCATGCCGCGGGCGCCGAGTCGCAGCGCGTGCATTTCGACACCCAGGCGACCAGCGGCGGCTTCACGCTGTCCTTCAGCCACGGTGGGCAGACCTGGACCACCGCGGCGCTGGCCTTCGACAGCAGCCGCGCCGAGATCAATGCGGCGCTGGCCGCGGCCTTCGGTGCCCACATCGACGGGGCCCTGATCGAGGCCACCTTCTGGAACGGGCAGGACCTGGTGGTGCGCTTCGGCGGCAGCCTGGCCGGCGAGGACGTCGCGGCGCTGCAGGTGCAGGCCACGGCCGAGGTGCAGCAGCCCGTGCTGTCGCAGTTGCAGGACGGCTTCACCCACCACACGCCGGCCGAGCCGGCCGGCACGCTGGTCATCGACTTCGCGGCCCGGTCCGTGGACGTGGCCACCGGGCCCGGCGGCCAGGCCATGACGCTGGACATGGACGGTGCGCTGGGCGAGCTCACCCGCGTGCGGGGCCACCTGGAGGTGGACCTGTACGGCTTCTTCCAGGTCGGCGGCGACTTCGCCATCGACCGCAGCAGCAGCCAGGTGACGCTGGCCGACGGCAGCGATGTGGCCGTCGACCTGCTCACCCTGGGCGCGCATGACGCCCATGCCTTCGCCGGCCTGAGCGGCGGGCGTGCCGACGACCGCACCGGGCTGGTGCTGGACGGCGTGGACTTCGCGCTGGCGCTCATCACCGACAAGCTGGACGCCGAGCGCCACTGGACCAGCCTGCAGGCCACCGCGGCCCAGGCCGAATGGGTGGGCACCGATGGCCTGACCCTCGCCGCCACGGGCATCAGCGTGGCCATCAACCAGGCCAGCCGCGACGGCGACGCCGTGGTGGACTACGGCGACGGCGCCACGGCGCTGAGCATCGCCACGGGACCGACGACCGAACTGGCGCTCGCGCTCGATGGCGACCAGGGCGAACTGCTGCAGGCCAGCGGCCACCTGACGGTCGACGTGTTCGGCTTCTTCCGCGTCGAAGGCGACTTCGCCATCGAGAAGAGCAGCACCGAAGTCACCCTGGCCAAGACCAAGGACCAGACCGAGGCGGAGAAGGTCGAGGTCGACCTGCTCACGATTGGTGGCACGGGTGTGGATGCCTTTGCGGGCATCAATGGCGGCACGTCCAGCGCCATGGGTCTGGAACTGACTGGCGTCGAGTTCGGCCTGGCGCTGATGAGCCAGCAGATGGCCGCGGGCAGTACCACACCTGCGCGGACGTGGACGAGCTTGCAAGCAACCGCCACGAGCGCCGAGTTCAAGGGCGTGGACGGCCTGGAACTCTCTGCCGGCGCCATCGCTGTGGCGGTGAACCAGGCCGGCAAGGCCGGCGACCAGGTGGTCGACTACGGCACTGGCAAGACCGAACTGAAAGTCGGCACCGGAACCGGCAGCGACCTCGAACTGACGCTGGACGGCAGCAAGGGCGAACTGCTGCAGGCCAGCGGTCACCTGACCGTCGACGTCTTCGGCTTCTTCCGCGTCGAAGGCGATTTCGCCATCGAGAAGAGTTCGGCGGAGGTCACGCTGGCGAAGGCCAAGGACCAGACCGAAGCCGAGAAGGTCGAGGTCGATCTGCTGACCATCGGCGGCAGCGGCATCGATGCCTTTGCCGGCGTCAATGGCGGCAAGGCCAATGCCATGGGCCTGGCGCTGACGGACGTCGAATTCGGCCTGGCGCTGATGAGCCAGCAGATGGCCGCGGGCAGCACCACGCCCGCCCGGACGTGGACCAGCCTGCAGGCCTCGGCCGCCTCCGCGGCCTTCGTCGGCCTGGACGACGACGTGACGGCCTCGGCCACGGACCTGACGGTGCGCATCAACCGCGCCGGCCTGCAGGGCGACGCCGTGGTCGACTATGCCGACGGCGCCACCGACCTGAAGATCGACGTGGGCGCCGACGCGCCGCTGGCGCTGGACATGGCGGGCAGCAAGGGCGAGATGACCCGGGCCGCCGGCCACATCGCGCTGGACATCTTCGGCTTCTTCCGTGTCAGCGGCGACTTCGCGGTCGAGAAGAGCACGGCCGATGTGCAGCTGGCCGCCAAGGGCACGGCCCAGCCCGAGAAGGTCGCCGTGGACGTGCTGACCATCGGCGGCGCCGGGGTCGATGCCTTCGCCGGCACCGGCAACGCGGGCCTGCAGTTGCAGGACGTGGACTTCGGCCTGGCGCTGATGACGCAGCAGTCGGTGCCCGGCCGCACCTGGACCACGCTGCAGGCCACCGCCGGCAGCGCCTCGGTGCAGGGTCTGGGCAACCTGCAGCTGGACGCCACCGACACGCGTGTGCTGATCAACCAGGCCGGCCGCGCCGGCGATGCGGTGGTCGACTACGCCAGCGGCGCCACCGAACTGGCCGTGGCCACCGGCGATGGCGACCTCGCCTTCGACATGGCCGGCAACCTGGGCGAGCTGCTGCAGGTCAGCAGCCACCTCAAGCTGGACGTCGACGGCTTCTTCCAGGTCGAAGGCGACTTCGCGATCCAGACCAGCACCCGCACCGTCACCCTGGCCGACGGCACCGAGCAGACGCCCGCGAGCCAGGTGAAGGTGGACGTGCTGACCATCGGCGGCCACGATGTGGACGCCTTCGCCGGCCTGCACGGCGGCCAGACCGATGCGCTGGGCCTGGCGCTGCACCAGGTCACCTTCGGGCTGGCGCTGATGACCGAGGCCGCGCCGGCCCAGGGCAGCGCCGCACGCACCTGGACCAGCCTGCAGGCCACGGCCGGCAGCGCAGGCATGGTGGGCACGGGCGATCTCACGCTCACGGCCTCGGACGTGGCCGTCGCCATCAACAAGGCCGGCACCCCGGACGGTGCCGTGGTCGACTACGCGGCGGGCGCCACCCAGCTCGCCGTGGTCACCGGCAGCGGCACCGACCTGCAGCTGAGCATGGACGGCGCCGACGGCGCGCTGCTGCAGGCCAGCGCCCATCTGGTGGTGGACCTGTACGGCTTCGTGCAGGTCGAGGGCGACTTCGCCATCGAGACCCGCACGGCCGAGGTGCGCCTGCAGGACCTGGCCTCCACGCCCGATGTGGACGAGGGCGCCCAGCCCGTGGCCGTGGACCTGCTGGCCATCGGCGCCCACAACGTGCATGCCTTCGCCGGCGTCAACGGCGGCACCAGCGACGCGCTGGGCATCGAACTCGACGGCGTGGACCTGGCCATCGCCCTGATGACCAGCCAGGCCGACCCGGCCCGCCGCTGGACGGCCGTTCAGGCCAGTGCCGATCAGGCCGCCTTCGTCGGCATCGACGCCATCACCCTGGCGGCCACCGACGTGGGCATCGCCATCAACCGCGCCTCGGGGACCGGCCAGCCGGTGGTGGACTTCGCCCACATGGCCGAGCCGCTCACGGTGAACCTGGGCGGCGGCGAATCGCTGGCCTTCGACCTGGACGGCCAGAGCGGCAGCACCACGGCCGTGAACATCGGCCGCGCCACGCTCGCCATCTCCGACTACATCTACATCAGCGGCAGCTTCCACCTGGAGCAGCTGGCCACCACGCACGTGGACGTGGTCACCGGCCTGGCCGCCAACGGCACCGGCCTGTCGCCCGCGCTGCGGGCCGGCCTGGCCAAGGTGCAGGGCCTGTCGGCCGACGACCGGCTCATCGACGACCTGGAGGTCTCGGCACTGCTGCTCAGCGGCACCGACCTGGAGATCTTCGCGGGCCTGGGCCCCTACTTCATCGACAGCAACGGCAACGGCATCCGCGATGCCGGCGAGGCGCAGAACCCCGACGCCTTCGGCGTCAAGCTCGACGACATCGACGTCGGGCTGGTGATGTTCGACTCCACCCTGGCGGCCGACCCGGACTCGGTCATCCCCGACCTCTATGCCCTCAAGGTGAGCTGGGGCCAGGGCATCGACATCGACCTGGGCGGCATCTTCAAGTTCCAGACCCAGGGCCTGACCATCGACGTCAACCAGGGGGGCGCGTGGGCCGACCAGCCCACGGGCAGCGTGGCGCCCTACGTCGACTTCGCCAGCAGCTTCGAGGGCGGCCTCAAGGTGCCCACGGCCACCGGCACGCCCATCGTGCTGGACTACGACCGCGCCACCATCGCCGTCAGCCTGGCCCATGCGCTGCTGAACATCGGCGACTTCTTCCAGATCGAAGGCAGCTTCGCCTTCGAGCGCACCACGACGCAGGTGGACGTGGCCACGGGCCTGTCGGCCGCCGACAGCTTCGGCGCCCTGGGCACCGACCTGGCGCGCTTCAAGGCGGCCGGGCTGCTGTCGGCCGACAACAGCCGCTTCACGCACCTGGCGGTGGACAGCATCACCATCGGCGCCGCCGATGTGCGCATCACCATCGGCGACCCGGACGACCCGTTCTTCACGCTCGACCACATCGACGTGGCCTTCGCCACCTTCCGCGCCAGCAAGAGCGTGGACGCCAACGGCGTGATCCCGCTCATGTACGCCATGAAGGCGTCCTGGGCCAATCCGCTGGACGTGGACTGGGGCTTCATGCAGCTGCAGGTGCAGGACCTGCAGGTGCAGCTCAACCAGGGCTCCAGCTGGCGCGGCCTCACGGTCTCGCCCACCGTCGACTTCGTCTCCAGCTTCGGCGCGCAGGGCATGCGCGTGGCCACCGGCGGCGACGACGTGTACCTGGACTTCCGCCAGGCCTACTTCGGCGTGGAGGTCGGCCATGCGCTGATCGCCATCGGCGACTTCTTCTACATCGAGGGCGGCTTCTCGCTCGGCAAGGGCAAGGGTGTGGCGGTGGACATCGTCACCGGCTTCGGCGCCTACGACCCGACGGCCGCCGCGGCCGTGGGCAACCTCGCCACCCCGGGCCACTACGACCGGCTCGAGAACTACGCCATGAACATGGTCACGATCGGCCTGTCCGACGTGAAGCTGTTCGTGGGCGCCGGCCCCTACTTCGTGGACGAGGACGGCGACGGCGTCATCGACGCCACCCGCAACCCCGACGCCGTGGGCCTGGTGGTGGACAACCTCGACCTGGGCATGGCGATCTTCACCGACCCCAAGCACAAGGTCGGGCGCCTGTGGTCGCTGGAGGCCAGCGTCGACCAGATCGCCTTCGTGGGCCTGGACTTCCTCACCCTCAGCGCCGAAGGCGCCGAGGTGCGCGCCAACCAGGGCACCGCCTGGTCGGGCACGAAGATCCGGCCCTTCGTCGACTACCTCTCCAGCTTCGGCAGCGACGGGCTGGAGGTGCGCACCGGCGGCACGCCGGTGGCGCTCAAGTTCAGCACCAGCTACATCGGCGTGGACGTGGCGCGTGCCACCCTCACGCTGGAGAACTTCATCCACATCCAGGGCGGCTTCAGCTTCGAGCAGGGCCGGCGCGAGCGCTTCTCGGTCGACACCGGCGCCACCGCGGGCAACCTGCCGCTGTCGGCCGCGCTGCTGGCCGCCGGCGCCGCCGGGGCGCAGGTGTCCGAGGACCTGGGCCGCATCGACGACGTCGAGTTCCAGCTGATGACCATCGGGCTCAGCGACGTCGATGTCTTCATCGGCTACGGCAACCCCGACTTCGACAGCACCGTGCCCCTGCGCGAGCAGAGCGACCTGTTCGGCCTGGCCCTGTCCAACGTCGACCTGGCCCTGGCCATCCTCACGCCCACCGGCGCGATGGCCAAGCTGCTGCCCAAGTTCACGGCCCTCGACGGCTCGGCCGACGAGTTCGTCGTCGCCGGCGGCGAAGGCCTGTTCGAGCTGTCCAGCGGCCGCATCGAGGTGCAGATGAACTGGAGCGACGGCTGGAAGGCCGATCCGAAGGTGCATGCCTCCATCGACTTCTCCGAGGCCACCGGCCGCCCGCTGCAGGTGCGCGCGGGCGACCAGCTGCTGACCATCGACTTCGCGGCCGGCGCCTTCATCCAGGCGCAGGTGCAGGGCGCGCTGCTGTCGGTCTCGGATTTCGTCTACTTCCGCGGCGACTTCGCCTTCCGCATGGGCTCGGCCACCGACCTCACGGTCAAGACCGTGCTCGGCGCCACCACCGTCAAGGCCAATGCCATCGAGTTCGGCGCGAACAACGTGCAGGCCTTCGTGGGCATCAACGGCCCCTACCGGCAGGACAGCAACGGCGACGGCGTGGTCGACAGCCGGGACCCGGTCAACGACGAGGCCATCGGCCTGGTGATCGACGACTTCGACCTGGGCATGACGGTGCTGACCACCCAGTTCGACGCCCTCAACCCGCTGGTGCCCGCCAACACCAAGTTCGTCGGCCTGAAGGGCCATGGCGAGCAGATCGGCTTCGTCGGCTTCGGCAGCGACTTCATCCAGTTCAACCTGCAGGACATCGAGGTGGCGGTCAACGCCAGCAGCCGGCAGGACCTGGTGGCCGATTTCACCAACGGCGGCACCCGCGAAGGCCTGGCCATCGCCACCGGCGGCGAGCCCGTGGTGCTGGACTTCAGCAATGCGCTCATCGAGGCGACGGTGGCGCATGCCACCGCCTCGGTGGCCGGCATCCTGTCGCTGCAGGGGGGCTTCACCTTCCAGAAGCGCACCGTGGAGAACGTGGACTTCCACCTGCCCGGCGGCAAGCTGACCACCTCGGCCGAGGCGCTGGTGGTGGCGGGCAAGGACATCTACGCCTTCGCCGGCATCAACGGCCCCTACCGCCGCGACACCAACGGCGACGGCGTCATCGACGAGCAGGACCCGCCCAACGACGACGCCATCGGCCTGGCCATCGACGACCTGGACTTCGCGCTGGCCATGATGACGCCCACGCTGGCGCAGGGCGTGCCGCTGCCCGGCAAGTTCTTCGGCCTGTCGGCCACCGCCGGCATGGCCGGCATCGTCGGCACCGACCCCTTCCTCACGCTCAACGCGACGGACCTGCTGCTGTCCTTCAACGGTGCCTTCCTCGGGACGCTGCCCGTGCCCGGCGCCTATGTGGACTTCAGCGCCATCGACGGCGGCAAGGGCCTGCAGATCCCCATCGGCACCCAGGGCGAGCACCTCACACTCGACTTCGACAGCAACTCGCTGGGCATCCGCATGCAGGCGCACCTGGGCCTGTTCGACCTGATCGACATCGACGGCGGCT
Organism: Pseudacidovorax intermedius; assembly: GCF_003350475.1. GTDB lineage: Bacteria > Pseudomonadota > Gammaproteobacteria > Burkholderiales > Burkholderiaceae_C > Xenophilus > Xenophilus intermedius. The sequence continues at coordinate 331,387 of NZ_QQAV01000001.1, read as the reverse complement.
TCCACTTCGAGTTCGAGCTGCCCGACACCAGCCACCTGTTCCCGTCGATCAAGCTCTCGGGCCTGGGCGACCTGCTGCCCAAGTTCTCACCCGACCTGGACTTCCTCAAGGGCGCACTCGACTTCGTGCGCAACATCGACCTGTCCATCGGCTTCGATCCCAACCTGGGCCTGACGCTCTTCGGTTCGCTCTCGCTGCCCGACCTGTCGCTGGATCTGGGCGACTTCGTGCACCTGCGCGGCGACTTCCAGCTCAACATCGGCGAAACCTTCACCGGCACCCTCTACACCGGCCTGCCGTCCGAGGTGTCGCTCATCGAGACGCTGCTGGGCGATCAGGCGCAGTCCATCCTGGGCGCGCTGAAGGCGCTGGGCGGCGTGGCGGACGACTATTCGACCATCCAGGACGTCAGCTTCAAGGGCCTGAGCTTCGGCGCGAGCAACGTCTATGCCTTCGTCGGCCTGGGCAACCCGGACTACGAGGAGGTGCCAGGCGGCAACGGCAAGCTGCAGATCGCCAACGGCGACGATCTCTTCGGCTTCAGCATGGAAGGCCTGGACGTGGGCCTGACCATGTTCAAGGCCCAGCTGCCGAGCGTGTTCAAGGCGCAGGAATTCTTCTCGCTGTATGCGCATGCCGACAGCGCCCGCACCTACGGCATGGGCGACGTGCTCAAGGTGCGCGCCGAAGACCTCACCATCGAGCTCAACCGCGGCGGCGAGATGTTCGGCGGCCTGCTGCACGGCACGGCCGACTTCGTGGACAGCTTCCCGGCCGACGCGCAGGCGGGCCGGCCGGCTGGCTTCGAGGTGCGCACCGGCGGCACGCCGGTCTACATGCAGCAGCGCGGCACGCAGCTCATGGGGCTGGACATCGGCTATGCCGAGATCCAGGTGTCGCAGTTCCTGAGCCTCAGCGGCTCGCTGGCCTTCCGCAAGGGCGAGCGCATCGTCGGCGCCCAGGTCGACCTGGGCGGGCTGCAGACGCTGGTCAACCAGGCCACCGGCAACACCGGCACGCACTTGGCCATGGACATGGAGACGCTCACCCTGGGCGGCTACAACCTGCAGGGCTTCGCCGGTGTGGGCGGCCCCTACCGCTACGACAGCGCCACCGACGACAACGACCGCATCGACAACGACGACCCGATCAACGATGGCGCGGTCGGCGTGGCCATCGGCAACGTGGACTTCGGCCTGGTGATCGCCAAGCCGGCGCTGCTCACCAGCATTCCGGGGCTGGAGGCCGCCGCCCCGTACTTCCTGACGCTCAAGGCCGACGTGGGCTATGCCGGCCTGGTCGGCGTGGACCCGGACATCCTGGCCGTGCAGGCGCAGGACGTGTCGGTCAACATCAACACCTTCGTCCTCACCAACGACCCGACGGGCAACCTCAACCCGCTGCTGCAGCTCTTCGGCCCGCCCTCCATCGACTGGGCAGCGACCTACGACAAGTCGCCCGAGGACAAGAACGGCAACGGCGTGCTGGACGCCGGCGAGGACCTCGACGGCAACGGCAAGCTCGCCACCCGCGGCTATGCGCTGCCGGCCGGCGGCGACCATGCGGTCATCATCGACTTCGACCAGGAGATCATCCAGGCCGCCATCGGCTACGCGCAGATCAACGTGGCCGGCTTCCTGCAGCTGTCGGCCTCGATGGCGCTGACCAAGAAGGGCTCCGAGACCGTCACCCTCAACAACGGCCAGCAGACGCAGGTGACCAGCCTGGCCATCGGCATCAACGACGCCTACGGCTTCATCGGCGTGGGCGGCTACTGGCGCGACAGCAACGGCGACGGCCGCATCGACGAGAACGACACGCCCAATGACAGCGCCGTGGGCCTGGCCGTCAAGAACCTGGACCTGGGCCTCGTGGTGGCCAAGGAGCTGGTGATCGGCCTGAACTCGGTGGACGTGGGCGTGTACCTGGCCGGCCGTGCCAGCGTGGACTACATCGGCCTGGTGGGTGTGCCCGGCGCCGAGATCAACGCCGAGAACATGGTCATCGAGATCAACACCGGCGTGCGTGCTTCGGTGGGCCTCGGCCATGTGGTGCGCGACGCGGCCTCGGGTGCCGTGTCCTTCGATCCGGACCTGAGCCTGTCCTTCAGCTTCACCACCATCGACTTCAGCAAGTCGACCTGGCTGGACTCGAACGGCGTCTCGCACCAGGGCTACGGCATTCCCACGGGCAATGCCGACGAGCCGGTGGTGCTCATGTACAACGAGCAGCTGCTGCGCCTGTTCGGCGAGGCGCAGCTCAAGCTCTTCGGCCTGGTCAGCATGACCGGCGTGCTGGACTTCCGCTTCAGCGAGAGCGAAGGCCTGACGGCCTTTGCCGACGTCACCGTCTCCATCGGGCCCGAGGGCCTGAACCTCAGCCGCCACGGCACCGGCCTGGTGGTGGTGCGCGGCGGCAGCGATCCGGGCGTGGCACTGCGCCTGGCGCTGGACGCCGACCTGGCCATCGGCTCGGTGGTGCAGATCCATGCCGACCTGGACCTGTCGCTCAACACCTTCGGCCGCGACGTGGTCTACGTGGTGCCCGAGCAGTTCCGCGACAAGGTGGACTTCGACACCTTCACCATCGGCGCCGCGCCTCCGGGCAAGCCCGACTGGGTGGGCGTGTACGCGGCCGTGGTGGGCCACGGCACGATGGACCTGCTGGACGGCGCACTCACCCTCAAGGGCGACTTCAGCGTCATCGTCGCCGAGATCGACGGCGCGGTGCGCGCCGAGCTGGGCGCCACCGCCACGCTGGACCTGCCGCTGCTGGAGCCGCTGTCGGTCACCGGCACGCTGGGCATCGTGGTCGACGGCGGCAACACCGGCATCTATGGCGCCTTCGAGGTGGGCGGCAGCGGGCCGGACTCCGTCATCATCGACGGCGGCGGCGTGTTCACCGTCTCCGGCCGCTTCCTGCTGCAGATCAACACCACCGCCGCCAAGCAGGAGGTGCGCACCCTGGCGGTGGACGCCGCCGGCAAGCCGCTGGGCACCGTGTGGCTCGACCCGCAGATGCTGCGCATCTCGGGTTCGGGCGCCGTGGCCGTGGGCCCGGTGGAGATGACCGGCGCCATCGACCTGCTGATCGACAAGCGCGGCGTGCAGGCCGCGCTGGACGTGGCGCTGGAGCTGGGCGGCTTCGGCCGCGTGGCCGTGGGCGGCTCGGCCGCCTTCCTGATGGACGGCGATGCGCCCGTCTTCGCGCTCAACATCCACACCCACGTCAACATGGGCGTGGACATCATCGGCATCAGCGCCGATGCGGACATCCGCATCAACACCGGCCACAGCGACTACACCGACCTGCACGGCAACGTGATCAAGGCCAACACGCTGTTCGACATGCAGCTGAAGGGCGACATCAGCCTGTTCCTCTTCGATGTCGACTTCAAGGGCGGCATCAGCGTGATCGACAACGTGTTCAAGCTGTCCTTCGACGGCAGCCTGAACTTCTTCAACGCGCTGACCATCGACGTCGGCGGCTACGTGGATTCCGAGGGCAACTTCGAGATCCGCGGCAAGGCCGAGATCGACATCTGGCTGGGCCCGCTTCACCTCAACGCCGGGGCCTCGCTGGTGCTGTCGAGCCAGCCGCGCTTCGCGGCGGCAGTGTGGGGCTCGCTGGACTTCGAGATCGACCTGGGCCTGTTCTCCATCGACATCACGCTGGCGGGCTTCCGCGGCGAGATCGACATCAACGCTGCCAGCGCCTACCTGGCCGCGCGGGTGACGGTGATGGGCATCACTGTCTCGGGCAGCTTCAAGTGGTCGTGGGCCGATCCGCCGCAGATCGCCCACCAGGTGGGCGACACGCTCTACCTCAACATGGGCGATGCCTCGGGCCGCTACGGCGACACGGTGTACGACGACATCACCAACGAGTCCTACTCCATCGAGCAGGAGCGCGGCAGCGACACCGTGGTGGTGCATTCGCTGGGCGAGACGGCCAGCTTCACCGGCGTCAACCGCATCGTGGGCGTGGGCGGCAAGGGCAACGACTCGGTCTACGTCGGCAAGTACGTCACCGCGGCGCTGGACTTCGACGGCGGCGAGGGCAACGACAGCTTCGTCATCCTCGGCGGTGCGGCGGGCAGCGTGATCCGCGGCGGCGCGGGCGACGACGAATTCCTCAGCGGCGAGGTCAGCGGCCTGCGCTTCGAGGGCGGCGCCGGCAAGGACCGCTTCACCGGCGGCGACGCCGCCGACATCGTGGACATGGGCGAGGGCGTCAACACCATCTCGAGCGGCGGCGGCAACGACGTCATCTACGTGGGCGCGGGCGTCAACACCGTGGACGCGGGCAGCGGCGACGACCTCATCTACGTGAGCGGCGCGGGCACGCTCAACCTCAAGAGCGGCACCGGCACCGACCGCCTGGTGATCTCGCCCTTCTCCAGCACCGGCACGCTGCTGCTGGGCGACCACAGCCTGAAGGTGGCCATCGACGGCGCCGACCGCGTCATCAACTTCGACGACGCCCTGGAGCGCCTGGAGCTCAGCGACACCAGCACCGGCCGCACGGTGCTGAAGATGACCGACGGCGCCAGCTGGGGCCACACCTCGCTGCACCTGGAGACGGCCGGCATCCTCGACGTGCGCCAGACCGCGCTCTACAAGGCGCCGGATGCCCTGCTGAGCATCAGCGCCGCCGGCATCGACGGCACGCTCGCCACGCAGGTGTCGCAGCTGAACGTGGTCAACCGCGGCACGGCCGGCGCGGCCTATGCCGACATCGTGGTGCGCGAGACCGACAGCCTGAGCGTGGTGACCGACGGCTACGCAGCCGGCGGCCTGACCACGCCCGCCGGCCGCATCGACCTGCAGCTGGGCAGCCACGAGGCGCTGCTGTCGCTGGACGGCGGCCAGATCTCCACCGGCACCGGCGGCGGCGCCATCGCCATCGTGGCCGACGACGTGGACTTCGCCTCGGGCGACGACCGCGTCAGCGGCACCGGCAGCTTCAGCCTGCGCAGCTTCTCGGCCGACCAGGGCTACCGCGTGGGCGGCGCGGCCCAGGGCACCTATGGCGGCGACTACTCGCTGGGCAACGAGACGGGCTTCATGGAACTCGGCATGCGCGACCTGGCCGCGCTGCGCGACGGCTTCTCGTCCATCGCCATCGGCCACGCCGCGACCGGCGTGCGCATGTATGTGGGCGACGTCGAGGACGCCGTGGTGGGCACGCAGTTCTACTCGGCCCTGCTGCGCGACGACGCCACGCTCATCGCCGACCGCATCACCGTGCAGGGCGACGTGCAGTCCACCGAACGCCTGACCTTCGCCGGGCGGCTGATGGAGATCCAGCGCCAGAACGTGCGCGCGCCCATGGGCGTGCCCGACGCGGGCATCCATGCCCGCGAGACCGTGCTGCGTTTGACCGAGCAGCTGGTCGTGAGCGGCTGGCTGCGCGGGGATGACCTGCTGGACGTTCAGGTCGTGGGTAGCACCGGCGCCGGCGCGCTGGTGGGCTACGGCACCGAGGTCAACAGCATCACCGCCGACAAGGGCGCGGCCATCGAGACGATGAAGGCCGGCAGCCACCTGTTCCTGGGCGGCTCGGGCTCGGTGGTGATCGCCGCCGGCGTGTGGGCCCATGGCGACGACGTGCAGCTGCAGATCGCTGCCGGCGCCTCGCTGCGTGTGCTCGAAGGCGCCACCGTCTCGGCCGAAGGCGCGCGCTCCGTCATCGCGCTGAGCGCCACCGGCGCGCTGGGCCTGCTCTCCGGCAGCGCGGTGCTCTCGGGCGCGCGCTTCGGCGCCGACGGCCTCACGCCGGAGCTCACCGGCGCGGATGCCAGCGTGTCGATCCAGACGGCCGGCGAGCTGATGCTCGCGGGCTCGCTCACCGCCGCCGGCGCGCTGCACATCGATGCGGGCGCCGTCAGCGATCCGCATGCCGACTACTTCGACACGCTGCCCGGCCGCACGCTGGCCACGCTCAGCGACGCGCAGAAGTTCGCCGCCATCATCGAGGCGCTGAACCGCGGCGACATCCACGTCGACCTGCGCCAGCTCTTCGGCGGCGCCGACACACCGCTGGCCGCGCTGGCCTCGGCCACGGCCCTGGCCAACTACACGCCCTTCGCGGAGCTGCCCGACGACGCCAAGGCGGCGCTGGTCGCCTCGCTGGGCTACACCACCTACGAGGACGGCGGCTACTGGAACGCGCAGACGCACAGCTTCCGCACCGCGCTGACCGAAGGCGAGCTGGTGGCCTACCGCAACGCCGACATCGACTGGGGCAGCGCCGGCGCGCCGGCGACGGACGCCGGCTTCGACCAGCTCACGCTGGCGCAGAAGAAGGCCGTGGCCGCCTCGCTGGGCTATGCCACCTACGACGGGCTGGTGTTCACCCACACCGCGGCCGATGGCAGCCTCACCGTGGCCACCGGCTTCACGCAGGGCGTGGCGCACGACTACGACAACAGCCGCATCGACTGGGCCGCCGCGGGCGTGCCCGCACCGGCGGCCGGCACGGCCTTCGACCAGCTCTCCGGCGCACAGAAGCTGGCGGTGGCCCAGGCCCTGGGCTACACCTTCGACTACTACGCCATGCCCGGCGACCTGTGGAACGGCACGGGCCTGGACGCCACGCCGATCTCGCCGCTGCCCGCGGTGGACGCCGGCTGGAGCCAGCTCACCGCGCTGCAGCGCCAGATCGTGGTGGACTACCTGGAGCACGGCAGCGGCGAGAAGAACTTCTTCAACTACAGCGCCGCACCCGGCAAGAAGGTCCTGACCACCTTCAGCGAAGGCCCTGCCACCGACTACAGCAACGCCAGCATCTACTGGGGCAGCGCGGGCCAGCCCGCGGCCGATGCCGATTTCGCGCAGCTCACCGATGCGCAGAAGAAGGTGGTGGCCCGTGCACTGGGCTACGAGGTGCTCGATGGCCTGCACTTCATCAAGGCCGACGCCGACCGCACCGTGCGCATCGTCGACGGCTTCGCGCAGGGCCAGGCCGCCGACTACAACCTGGACGCCATCGACTGGGGCGGTGCCGCCGCCCCGGCCGCCGGCGCGACCTTCGAGGACCTCGACCCCTCGCAGCGTGCCGTGGTGCTGGACGCCCTGGGCTATGCGCAGGTGGACCGCGAGGTGTTCCACAACGCGACCACCGGCCGCACCGTGGCCCTGCTGGTCGAGGGCGAAGGCCGCGACTACCGCAATGCCGACATCGTGTGGACGGCGGCCGATGGCCATGCGCTCACCGTGCCGGCGCCCGGCACCACCTTCGACCGCCTGAGCCTGGAGCAGCAGGACGCGGTGCTGCGCCAGCTGGGCTATGCCCGCTGGGACGGCACCGTCTACTACAACGCCAATGCGTCGGCCGATGCGCAGTACCGCCTGAGCTTCGAGGCCGGGGTGGACTACCACGCCGAGACCCTGCACTGGAGCGACGTGGCGCGCCCCGCCGACGGCACGGCCTTCGCCCAGCTTTCGGGCGACCAGCTCTTCCGCATCGTCGACCAGAGCGGCTTCAAGTCCTACGCCGGCACCGTGTACTACAACGCGGCGGCCGTGGACGGCAAGCAGGTCATGACCGGCTTCACCGAGGGCGTGGACTACCGCAACGACACCAGCGGCGCGGCCGGCACCGACCGCTGGGTGGTGCGCGACGGCAGCCATACCTACGTGGTGCAGGCCTACGACGCCAACAACGACGGCGTGGTCGACGAGATCCGCGTGCTGGAGCCCCATCCGCTGCTGGGCCAGCGCGGTTTCGGCTTCCTGCTGACGGGCACCGTCACCACGCTGCAGGACGATGCGGACTTCGTGGTCTCCACCGCCGACGACGTCATCGTGCGCGGCAACATCAACCTGCTGGGCCAGGGCTCGGACCTGGTGCTGCAGTCGGACAGCTGGGTCTACTGGGAAGGCCAGGCCCGCATCAACGGCAGCATCACGCTGGTGGGCGGCGTGTCGCTGGACGGCACCGACCTGCACGGCGCCAATGCCGACGGCACCAGCGTCTACGTCAACGCCTCCTCGGTGCTCAACACCACGGCCGCGGGCAGCAGCATCACCGTCATCGGCAGCCGCGACGTCGAGCTGCATGGCGCGCTGGTGGCCGGCGGCATCATCGGCAGCAGCGGCATCCAGTGGAGCGGGGCGGACTCTTCCATCCGTGTGCAGGCCGGCGAACAGGTGCTGGTGGACACGGCCCTGCAGGCCACGCGCGCGGTGCAGATCCAGACCATCGGCCTGACCGGCGCGGACGACGATGGCTGGGGCGTGGTCATCGGCAGCGCGGCCGGCCTCAATGCGGCGGGCATCACCAGCGACGGCTCGGGCGGGCTGGTCTCGGTGGACGCCTACGGCGGCATCACCATCGGCGGCAGCATCCTGTCGGGCGGCACGCTGCAGCAGAGCGGCGCGCCGGGCACCGGCGGCGAACGCACGGAGACCATCGACTGGTCGACCGAGGCCTCGCGCGTGGTGCTGCGCTCGGCAGGCCAGCTCTACCTGGGCGCCCAGACCACCGGCGCCTCGGGCGCCACCGTGGAGGTGGGCGCCACCATCCGCGCCAGCGAGAGCGTGGAACTGGCCGGCGGCTACAGCAGCGACGGCATCGGCGTGCGCATGCCCGGCAGCGCGCGCGTGGCGGTGCACGACGCGGACGGCCGCATCGTGGTGAGCGCCTCGCAGGACGCGCAGCTCGACGGCCTGCTGGTGGCCGGTGGCGAGGTGGTGGACCACTTCGACCCGGCCGGCATGACGCTGGGCAGCACCGTCCACACCTTCGGCGGCGACTCCACCATCAGCATCACGGCGGGCCAGCAGGTGCGCCTGGGCCGCGACCTGATGGCCGGCAAGGCCATCGAGGTGCGTGGCGGCATCGGCGCCGGCACGCCCACCAGCGCCAACCCCTGGGCCGACCAGGGCGTCGTGCTCGGCGGCAACGTGCACCTGAAGACCTGGTCCGAGGACAGCGCGATCACTCTGTCGGCCGCGGGCGACGTCTCGGTGCTCACGCCGGCCTGGACGCAGGAGCTGACGGCGGCGGGCTTTGCCGAGTACGCCGACGGCCACCTGAGCCGCGACGCGAGCCTGGTGCTCACCGTCAAGGATGGCAGCTACCTGCGCAGTGCCACCCTCACCGTGTCGGCGTCGGCCACCGCGGGCAACGCCGGGCTGGCCTCGCTGGTGCAGGACCTGCAGGCGGCCATCGACGCCGCGCCCGAACTGTCGGGCTACGGCCTGACGGCGCGCCTGACCGATGGGCGCCTGATGATCACCGGCGACTACGCCTTCACGCTGGCCGATGCCGGCGGCGGCGCCGGCCTGCTCGGCTTCACGCAGGCCGTGTCGGCCCCGGCCGATTCCGACCGCGGCTGGGCGCTGGACGCCAGCGCCCGCGGCTCGGTGGTCAACCTGGGCCGCGCCAATGCGCCGGGCGGCGAGATCACCATCGCCGGGTCCATCCGCGCCTACGGCGCCATCAACCTCTATGCCGGCACCAACGCCCTGGGCAACCAGACGGTGGAGCTCACCGAGACCGGCCTGCTGGAGACCCTCTCGGGCGGCATGTACCTGGCCCCGGCGGGCAACGCCATCATCCGCGGCGACCTGGTGGCGCGCGGCGCCAATGCCGACATCGTCATCGAGGCGCGCAACACCCTGGAGCTGCGTGGCGACCTGACGGCCCAGCGCGACATCATCGTCAGCGTCGGCAGCCAGGTGCGTGCCGGCGAGCTGAGCCTGGTCACCACCAACTCGGCCCACTTCAACACGCTGGACGCCAACGGCCGCATCCTCTTCAGCGGCGTCAACGACGTCTCCATCAACAGCGCGCTGGGCCGCGACAGCGGCGGCACGGGCCTGGTGCAGATCGTCTCCAGCCAGGGCACGCTGACGCTGCAGCACGAGGCCGGCTGGATCGAGACCGGCGGGCAGATCGTGCTGTCGGGCCGCAACGTGGACCTGGCCGGCACCGTGCGCAGCACGGCGGCCACGCCGGCCACCTACGACTACGAGGTCGACATCGCGGCCGCGCAGGGCGTGCAGCTGCATGCCGACATGCAGCTGGCCGGCTCGCTGCGCGTGGTGGCGGGCGGCAACGTGGCGCTGTACGGCTCGCCCATCACGGCAGCCGCCGCGGGCCAGAGCGTGCTGGTGCAGGCGGCGGGGGACATCGCCGTCGGCTCGGTCGGTGCCGCCAGCGGCGGCGCGGTGATCACGGCCGACCGGCTGCTCGAACTGCGCGCCGGCGGCAGCATCCGTTCGGCCGCCGATGGCCAGCTGGTGACGCTGGCCGCGGCCAGCGTGCTGCGCCTGGACGCGGGCGCACGCATCGAGCTGGCAGGTGAGGCCTATGCCGGCGGCCGTCAGCTGGACGGCGCCGGGGCCCAGATGCAGCTGCGCGCGGCGCTGGACATGGTGGTCGCGGCGCACCTCTCCGCCAGCGGCAGCCTGCAGGTTCTGGCGGGCACCGACGTGGCCGGCAACGGCCTCACGGTGACCTCGGCCGGCCGGCTGGGCGTGGGCGATGCCGACGGCCAGATCGTGGTCTCGGCCGATGGCGACCTCATCCTGCGCGGCGACGTGGTGGCCGAGGGCGAGGGCGCGGACATCACCCTGAGCTCGCGCTCGCAGGTGGTGGTCTCGGCGCTGGTGCGCGGGGACGACCAGGTGCGCGTCGAAGGCGGCACCGATGCCGCCACGCGCATCGGCGTGCTCATCGACACCCTGGTGCTCGACGCCGACGGCAAGCAGATCTCCGGCGGCGTGCTCGACACCGGCGAGGGCGGCACGGTCACCGTGCGCGCGGCCGACGGCATCACCATCTCGCACGTGATCGGCGAACGCGTGGACGGCAGCAGCCCCACCCGCGCCCACGTGAAGGACGTGGTGATCGCCTCCACCTCCGGCGACGTCAACGTGATGCGCAACATCGAGGTGCAGGAGAGCGTGGCCATCACCGGCGCCAGCATCAACATGACGGCCGGCAGCCATGTCTTCGCCTTCGGCGAGGACTCGTCCATCTACATGCAGGCGCGCACGCGCCTGGTGCTGTCCAGCGCCTCCGCGGCGGGCAGCGACTCGCCCATCGTCAAGGCCGGCTCGCTGGTGCACCTGGCGGCGCCCACGGTGGTCATCAACGGCAACGTGCAGGTCGACCAGGACGCCGAGCATGGCCTGCTGCTGGTCAACGCAGGCACCTCGCTCACGCTGGGCGGCTTTCTGGGCTCCCGGCACGACGTGCACCTCAACGCGGGCGTGGACCTGGGCTGGAGCCGCGAGCGGCTGGAATCCGACATCGCGCGCGCGCAGCTGGCGGGCGGCAACATCCTGGTGCTGGAGCAGGGCAAGGTCAATGCCGAGGGCACGCTGGTCGTGCAGGCCGGCGGCGACGTGGTGCTCAAGTCCTCGCAGCAGCTCAAGGCCGTGCAGGCCGTGGAGGTCACCAGCTACACCACCACCGAGCAGACGGTGGACGTGGTCACCGGCTACCAGCAGGTGGCCGACGGCACCATCCAGGTGCCCGAGGTGAGCTGGCAGACGACGCAGGTCACCGAGCAGGTGGGCACCGAGCTGGTCAAGGTGGGCAGCAGCTATCACACGATGGACGTGACGCTGTCGCAGACCGGCTACTACAACCCCTCCGCCGCGGCCGACCAGCAGTTCCGCGAGTTCTTCATCGAGGGCGTGGACTACTTCAACACGGCCGAGGAGAAGGCGCTGAGCACGCTGCCCAACAAGGCGGCCATCCCGGTGATCGACTGGACGCGCGCCGGCGACGAGCAGAACCCCGGCCGCACGACCACCGCACCCAGCGGCGACTACAAGAGCTCGGACTACAAGAGCTTCTCGCAGCTCACCGATGCGCAGCGCTGGGCCGTGCTCAACACGCTCGGCTACATGCCGCTGTACGACTTCGGCTACGACAACGCCGTCACGCACCAGACGCTCAATGGCAACACCACCGAGTCGGCCTGGGCGCCGGACTGGAAGAACAACGCGCTGCAGGTCTTCTACGTCAACGTGGCCGGCTGGCGCGACAAGTACGTGCTGATGCCCGTGGGCGCGCAGGAAGACGTGCTGCGCGTGGTCAGCCAGGGCAGTGCGCTCTACCTCGACGGCGACACCAGCGCCGACGGCAGCAACGCCGGCGGCCACTGGGTGACGGACACGGTGTCGCACAGCGGCGAGCTGGTGGGCAGCTACATCGACAGGAGCAAGGTCTTCTACACGCAGGTCAGCTCCAGCTTCACGGGAACGGCCAGCAACTTCGACTGGTCCAACCAGTCGCTGGACTTCGACCATGACATCGGCCGCTGGAAGGTCAGCTACATGGACGGCACCGGCACCCGCCAGTACCTGGACATGGCCGACGACCACGACGCGACGATCAGCTACGCGCCCAAGTGGTCCTGGTTCGACAGCGAGGGCGCCAAGGTGCGCGCCAACAATGCCGCCTTCGGCATCAGCGCCATCCTGGCGAATGAGGACTACCGCGCCACACTGGCCTCGGGCACCGCCTCGCTGGTGCTGCAGTCCTCGGCCTTCGCGGGCACGCAGCAGGTCGGCGTGGCGCCGGGCATCCAGTCGGGCTATGCCGGCCCCGTCTTCTACTGGTGGGCCAACTACGTGGGCTATGCGCTGGAGGTCAAGAACGACACCAGCAACCTCGTGGGCAACTACAACGGCTCGCGCGGCGGCGACGACTGGAACGACGACATCCAGGCCGTGCGGTTCAGCTCGGCCACCTATGCGGTGCAGGTCTTCCAGCACAAGAACTACGGCGGCTGGGAAGAGAAGCTCACGAGCAGCAAGCAGAACTTCGGCGGCCACAACGACGAGATCACGGCCATCAAGGTCTGGGGCTACCGCTACGAGAACTACTGGAACTACACCTACCAGTGGACGGCCAAGACCGAGAACGTCTACGACCAGCGGGTGCAGCTCAAGTACCAGCTGGCCACGGTGGCGCAGGACATCGATGACTACCGGCCGGTCTACCAGACCACCACCAAGGAGGTGATGGTCACCACGCCGAAGGACGTGACCGTCTGGAAGTCGGTGCCGATCATCCAGAAGGTCACGCAGCTCGTCCCCGAGGCGCACACCGAGACGGTGGGCAGCAGCTACGGCGACTTCGGCGATGCCGCCGCGCTGGGCGCGAAGAACATCGTCATCGACGCCGGCGCCTCGGTGCGCCTGTCGGGCGTGGTCAGCGCCAGCGACCGGCTGGACGTGAGCGCCCGCACGCTGGTGCAGGTGCAGGGCGTGGCCGATGCGCTGGGCCAGGCCGTGCAGACCACGCTGCAGGCCCACAGCCTGAGCCTGGCCGCCGGCACCAGCCTGGAGGTGGCGGACAACGCCACCCTGCTGGGCACCGGCAGCGGCGCCACCGTGATGCTGCTGGCCGCGCAGGACCTGACGCTGGGCGGCGCCACGCATGCCGGCACCGGCACGGGCGACAGCCTGGCCAGCGTGACGGTGGATGCGGGTCGCGACCTGTTCCTCAGCGGCGCCGTGACCGCCGGCAGCATCGACCTGGAGGCCGGCTCGGCCGCCGCCGGCACGGCGCGCGACGGCGGCATCGAGGCCGACGCACAGACGGTGCTCAAGGCCACGGAGGGCGGACTGTCGCTCACCGCGGGCCGCTTCGGCGGCGACATCGTGCTCGACCATGCGACGCTGGAGGCCAGCGTCACGCAGGGCGTGCTGCATCTGCAGGCGCAGGCCGGCTTCATCGAACAGCGCCGCGACCTGGTGCAGCTGCCGGGCACCACGGGCGACGAGAACAAGGTCTGGGTGGCCGTGGGCACCATTGCCGCGCGCCGCCTGGAGGCCTCGGCCGAGACCGGCCTGACCCTCGGAACCCGCGTGTCTGAGGCGCAGCTGGCGCTCACCGGCGTGGGCAACATCGACCTCGTCAACACCGGCGCGCTGAGGCTGGACGCCCAGACCGCCGACGGTGGCATCACCGTGAGCAACACCGGCCTGCTCAAGGCCGTCCGCGTGCTCACACTGGGCGCGAGCGACCGCAACGACATCGCGCTCTCCGCCTTCAGTGCCGCCGGCCTGACGGGCGACCTGGTGCTGGGCGACGTGCGCAACGACGCGCGCGGCGACGTCACCCTCAGCGCCCAGGGCCAGGTCTGGCACGACGACGACACCCGCGTGGTGGCCGACGAGCTGGTGCTGACGGGCACCGGCGCGGTGGACATCGCCACCAACGTCAACAGCCTGCGCCTGGCGGTGCAGGACGCCGCCAGCGCCACCGTGGCGCAGGGCGAGCGCCGCCTGACGGTGCAGGACGTGCAGATCGCCGATGGCAGCTTCACCCTCACCGGCGAAGGCGTGGTCGAACTGGTCGAGGTGGTGCTGCGCACCAACAAGGCCGGCAACGACGTCAAGGTGGATGCGCTGCAGGACCTGCTGGTGCGCCATGTCTCGGCGGGCGTCCATGCCGCCACCGCGGCCGACCTGCCGGTGGTGGATGGCCAGGCCCAGCAGAGCCTGAGCTCGGCCGGCCTGGTGACGCTGATCTCGCGCCAGGGCGCCGTGGCCGAGTCCTTCGCCGACGCGGCGGTGGACGTGGTGGCGCAGCGCCTGACGGTGCGCGCCGCCACCGGCATCGCCGGGCTGGAGATCGCCGTCAACGAACTCGACGCAACCACCACGGGCGGCGACATCGCGCTGCACGACTTCGACGGCGTGGGCGAGAAGTACACCGGCCTCACCGTCGTCCAGGCCCTGAGCAGCGTGACCGCCGGCACCGGCAACACGCGCGTGGCCATCGAGAGCGAAGGCAGCCTGCTGGTGGACGTGGACGGCCGCATGGCGGGCGACACCGTGTCGCTCACCAGCCACCAGGGCAGCGTGGTCGTCAAGACGCCCAAGGCCGGCGATTCGCTGGCCTACAGCCGCGGCGTGGTCTTCGACGCGGCGCAGACGGTGGAGCTCTACCGCTTCTTCGAGGCGCCCGAGTGGATGGAATACCGCGCGGGCAAGTACTTCGTGTTCGGCACCGAGGCCTCGCGCGGCGAGCCGGTCACCAAGCTGCTGCCCACCACGCTCAGCGCCGACACGCTGATCCTGCAGACCGGCGAGAGCCTGAACCTCAAGGACGTGACGCTCAGCGTCAACCGCCACCTGGAACTGGTGGCGGGCCAGAACGTCAACCTGAGCGGCACCGTCGCCGTCAAGGCGCAGCACTACGACGGCAGCGCCGCGCTCGATGCCATCGAGCAGGTGATCGTGCGCGCCGAAGGCGCCACGGCCGTGCAGCAGTCGGTGGACGTCAACGCCAGCGGCAGCACCTCGGTCAATGCGCCGGCGCAGGAGACGGGCTTCATCAACCTGCAGGTGGACCAGCTGCCCGCGCTGCGCTTCGACCTGCGGGCGCGGCAGGACATCTTCGTCCACGTGCAGGACGACCTGACGCTCAGCGGCTTCGTCGGCGGGCTGCAGGGCTTCGATCCGGCCCGCAACGTGACGCTGATCGTGGACGGCACGCTGGCCGTGCAGAGCGGCATCGTGGCCGCGGCCACCACCGGCGGTGTGCTCAGCCTCACGGCGCAGGCCGTCACGAGCGACGGCGCCTCGGTGTTCATCTCCGACCGCCTGGAAGTGCAGACCGCGGGCGACGCCCAGCTCAACACGCTGGTGGACACGCTCAAGGTGCGCTCGACCGTGCACGGCGCCATCCGCATCAACGAGGCCACGGGCCTGGTGGTGGAGCTGGCCAGCGCGCGCGACGGCCTGATCGACATCGCCGCCGGCGGCGACCTGTACCTGCGCGAGGTGCGCAACTTCGCCGGCGGCAGCGACATCGACCTGCGCGCGGCCGGCGTCATGTACGTCGACCTGGTGGAGGCCGCGACCGACCTGGGCGCCGAGAAGACCTCCGGCCGCATCACCGCCGACGCGCTGCACGGCGTGAAGGAATGGAAGGCCCTGTCGGTCGCCACGCTGCAGCCCGACGGCACCACCACGGTGGTGACCGATGCCTATGACGACCGCACCGCCGACCTCTACGGCCACCAGGTGACGGTGCGCGGCGCGGCGCAGATCACCCAGCTCACCGACCCCGGCAAGCACGGCAATGGCGACGACGTCGAGGTGCGCACCATCGCCGCCGGCGGCTTCAGCTACGACCCGCAGAGCACCGTCACCGAGCATTCGCTGCTGGAGGCCGGTGGCGCCATCGTCAACCTGCAGGGCCAGACGCTCACGCCGGCCGGCGTGTCGGTGGCGCAGGTCAGCACGCTGGCCTTCGGCATCCAGCCGGCGGCGGGGCAGATCTACGCCGTCACCGTCAACGGCCATGCCTACAGCGTGACCGCGGCCCAGGGCGACACGGCGGCCGGCGTGCTCGGCGCGCTCAAGACACGCATCGAGCAGGGCGAGGCCATCGCCGTCACGGTGGATGCGGACAACCTGCGGCTGGTGCTCAGCGCCGAGCAGGGCAACACGCCCTTCACCCTGGCCGGCGTGTCGCTGACGCTGCCCACGCTCGATGCCGTCACCGGCGGCGTGGCCAAGGACGGCAGCAGCCTCGACACCGGCGCCGGCGACGTGGCACCGGGCTTCGACCAGGCGCAGCACACCAACGTGCTGTTCGACAGCGGCACCGCGCCGCAGTCCGGCAAGCTCTACGGCCTCACGCTGGACGGGCACGACTACCTCGTGCGGCTGGGCACCAATGCCTTCATCGACGTCACCGGCCTGGGCAACGGCAGCGGCAGCCTCGACGTGCTGGCGCTGCAGGCCGACAGCCGCCTGGGCACGGCCAGCGGCACGGCCTCGGGCAACGACGTCACTGTCGACCTGGCGGGCCTGTCCGGCATCGTCGCGGGCGCGCACTACACGCTCACCGTGGCCGACGGCAAGCGCTTCGACGTGATCGCCGTCGACGGCGACACCCGCGCCAGCATCGCCGGCAAGCTGGCGGCGATGGCCGACGCCGACCCCACCATCGCGGCGCAGGCCTCGGGCACCGTCATCACCTTCAGCGCGGGCGCCACGCTCGCGGCCACCCAGGTCGGCGGCAGCTCGATGCAGAGCGTGCAGGCCGGCCAGGCGGGCCTGCTGCAGGACGGCACCACCGAGGGCGGCCGCCACTTCGACCTGAGCAGCCTGCAGGTGCAGCAGGGCTGGCGCTACGTGTTGACCGTGGGTGGCCAGAGCTTCAGCTACACCGCAGCCAGCGGCGACGGCCTGGCGGCCGTGGTGCAGGGGCTGGCGGCGGCGGTCGACGCCCATGCCAGCTACGGCGCCACCGCCACGGTGGCCAGCGTGACCGACTGGGCTTCGCTGCGCACGGCGCTGGCGGCGCAGATCGAGCGCGGCGAGGCCATCGACGCCACGGCCTACGACGGCCGGGTGCTCGACCTGCGCAGCCTGACGGTCGCGGCCGGCACGGCCTACACCATCACCCTCGACGGCACGGCCTACAGCTACACCGCGCAGGACGGCGACAGCGCCCAGGCCGTCACGGCCCAGCTGCTGACGCTGATCCAGGAGGGCGGCTACAAGGTCAGCAGCGACTTTGCCGATCCGCAGTCGGGCGCCGGCGGCGTGCTGACGGTGCTCAGCACCTCCTCCATCGCCTCCGCCTCCACCAGCTTCGGCGCCAGCGTGGCGCAGCGCAGCGTGATCGGCCTTGCGGCCGAGGCGGTCAACGACGCCTTCGGCACGGTGGCCCTGGGCCAGTCGGGCGCAGTTGCCGCCACCTTCGACACCGACATGGACGCGGGCACGCAGGTGCAGCAGAAGAGCCATGTGGTCTTCGCCGATCCGGCGACGGCCGGCTACACGCTGGCCGCGGGCAGCGTCTTCACGGTGCAGGTCAACGGCCACAGCTACAGCGCCACCGTGGGCAGCGGCGGCGTGACCGCCAGCTGGGCCTCGGTGCTGGGCGCCCTGGCCACCGCCATCGAGGCGGGCGAGGTGGACGGCGGCCATGCGCTGCTGGACGTGGGCTTCGATGCCGCCACGCGCCAGCTGGTGCTGACGGCCAACGATGCCAACCAGGCCTTCACCGTCGACGACGTGACGGTGCAGCGCCTGTCGCAGACGGCGGTGGCCGGCGGCGTGATCGACGCGGGCAGCGTGCTGGCCGCGGCCGGCCAGGACGCCACGCAGGCCAGCCGCCTCACGTTCAGCGGCACGCCGCAGGCGGGCGTGGACTACACCGTGCAGGTGGGCGCGCGCAGCTACACCGTGCATGTGGGCGACACCGTGGGCGGCCAGGCCGTCACGGCCGACTGGGCCTCGGTGCTGGGCGCGCTGGAGCAGCGCATCGAGCAGGACGGCGTGGTCTCTGCCAGCGTGCAGGGCAGCACCCTCACGCTCACGGCGCTGCAGGCCAATGCGGCCTTCGAGCTCAAGGGCAGCGTGCGCGATGCCGCCGCCACCCAGGCGCTCACCAAGAGCGGCGACTATGTGCTGATCGTCCCCGACCGCAGTGCCGGCGATGCCAGCCTGCTGGTCAGCGGCAGCCTGACGGTGGTCAACCTGCCCACCTACGACGGCGACAACCTCACGCTCGGCGCGGGCCGCGACCTGGTGGTCGTCTCCGACATCGACGTGGGCAGCGGCGGCACGGTCACGCTCAGCGCCGGCGCCTCGCTCACGCTGGGCGGCACGCTCAGCGCGGGTGCGCTCACGGTGTCGGCCGGCCACGACCTGACGCTCACCACCGAGGTCGGCACGCTGCAGGTCACCATGACCGGCGACGGCAACCTCACGGTGATCCAGACCGGCGCGCTGGAGATCACCGGCATCCAGATGGCCGGCGGCAACATCACCATCGTGGCCGATGGCGACGTGCGCATCGGTGCCATCACCGGCACCGCGGGCGACGTGAGCATCACCTCGCGCACCGGCGCCATCGCCATCGACAGCATGGCCTCGGCCGGCGCGGTGACGCTGACGGCGGCCGGCGCGGTGTCGGCGGGCCGGCTGGTCAACGGCGCGGTGGTCGGCACCATCGAGGCCGACACGCTGACGGTGACCGCCGGCTCGGCCATCGACATCTACGAGAAGGACGGCATGACCGTCACCCAGGCGCTGAGCACCAGCCACGCGGCGGTGCACCTGCAGTCGGGCGGCGCCATGACCGTCGACGGCGCCATCGCCACCACCGGCAGCGCCGGCATCTCGCTGGTCACCACGGCCGGCGTGCTGACGCTGAACCAGGCGCTGTCCAGCGCCTCGGGCGACGTGACGGTGCGCGGCCAGGGCGGCCTGGCCATGAGCGGCCAGGGCGACATCACCAGCGTCTCGGGCGCGGTGACGCTGGACGCCGGCGCCGGCAGCCTCTCGATGGAAGGCGACACCGTCGTCAATGCCGGCAGCGGCGCCATCTCGCTCGATGCGGGCGGCGCCATCCTGCTGGGCAAGCTGCGCACCACCCACGACGGCGAGCTGCGCATCGTGGCCGGCGGCGTGCTGGACGTGGCCGAGGGCAGCACCGACGTCATCGCGGCCGACGCGCTGCTGTACATCCGCTCCAGCGGCGGCATCGGCGAGGACGGCAATGCGCTCGAAGTGCAGGTGCGGGCGCTGGACTTCGTCAACACCGGCCACGGCGACGTGTTCATCGAGGAGGTGGACGGCCTGCAGCTGGTGGGCGTGGACCAGCAGGCCGCGGGCCGCGTCTCGATCCTGGCGGGCCATGGCGACATCGACGTGCTGTCGAGCGGCACCGGCGTGCACAGCGCCGGCGGCGACCTGGCGCTGTATGCGGGCGGCAGCCTGCACATCGGCCAGGCGGTCGACACCACGGGCGGCAGCATCGCCCTCACGGCCGAGGGCGGCGACATCTCGCTGGGCGCCACCGTCAAGGCCGGCGGCAGCGGCAACATCGGGGTGCGCGCGCTCGCCGGCTCGGTGGTCAACGACAGCGCCGCGCTGGGCTGGCTGCGCGACGGCAGCGGCTTCGACGCCGACATCGACTGGATGCTCTCGCGCAACAAGTTCACCATGGACCAGGCCACCGGCCTGATCGCCGTGGCGAACCTGGAGGACTACAACGCCGCCTCGCACGTGCCCAACGGCACGGTGCTGCGCAGCGCCGGCGGCCCCATGCTGTCGGCCGCCGGCGGCGGCATCACCATCACGGCCAAGGGCTCGGTGGGCCAGCGCTACGAGGACTTCACCTTCAGCCCGCAGGCCATCGTGGTGGACGCGCAGTCGCTCACCGTTTCCAGCACCAGCCGGCAGGACGTGGTGGTGTTCGCCACCGGCTCCATCGTCGTGCACTCGGACGCCGCGGCGGCCGGCTCGCGCGGCGGCCAGACCGACGTGGCGGCGCTGCAGGGCGAGCAGAAGTTCGTCAACGACGTGGACGCGGGCGGGCAGGACATCACCATCCGCTCCGACCAGGTGAGCATCGCCGCCGACGTGCGCAGCGCCGGGGCCACGCTCACCTTCAAGCCCTCGGACCCGACCGGCACCGTGGTGCTGGGCGATGCCGGCAGCACCGGCGGCGGCATGCAGCTGAGCAACGACTCGCTGTCGCACCTGCAGGACGGCTTCGGCCAGATCGTCATCGGCGGCACCGACACCGCGCTCAAGGTCTACCTGGGCGGCGAGGGCGTGTCCGGCGGCACGATCCAGGTCAAGGACGACCTGGTCATCCTCAACCCCAACCTGGGCGGCGAGGTCTACATCAACCAGGAGCTGGTGCTGACGCACGACGCCTCGCTGACCATCAGCGGCTCGGGCAACACCACCACGGTCTCGGCCAACGCGTCCTCGGACTCGGACATCACCATCAACGACTCGGTGCGCATCAACGGCGGCACCGCCAGCGCGCCGATCACCCTGCGCGCCGGCACCGACGGCACCGGCAGCCTGCAGCTGGGCAGCCTGCCCTCGCACATGCTCAACGGCAACCAGGACGCCACGCCCGACTACCTGCGCCTGGAGGCGGCCGACAACATCGTCATCAGCGGCACCGTGGGCGGCGACGATGCGCTCGAAGGCCTGACCATCGGCGGCGTGACGGTGGGCAGCGAGGTCAACCTGCCCAACAACGTCACCTTCTACGGCCCGGTCACCGTCAACGGCGACCTGCAGATCACCGCCAGCGGCGTGGTCACCTTCTACAGCGACGTGGTGCTCACCTCGGGCAAGCTGGTGATCCAGGGCGCGAGCCAGGTGATCTTCAAGGGCGGCGTAGTGGTGCAGGGCGGTGGCGACATCGTGCTGCAGGGCGACGAGATCGACTTCCAGGGCGGTGACGAGTCCATCGTGGGCACCGGCAAGCTCTGGCTGCGGCCCACCACCACCAGCCTCAACATCGAGGTGGGTTCGCCGATCAACAGCGTGACCAACGCCACGCTCAACATCAACGACCAGGAGGTGCGCAAGCTGGCCGACGGCTTCAGCACCATCGTGATCGGCGGCTACGACAGCAGCACCGGCCATGCCACCGGCACCGGCACCGTGCGCATCGCGGCGCTGACCACGGCCGGCCAGCCGCTGCTGCGCGACAACCTGGAGGTCTATGGCCAGAACATCACGGTGGAGGATGCCAACCTCGCCAACCAGACGCTGCTGGTGGAAGGCACGGTCAAGCTCGACGCGATCGGCAACATCCGCATCGGCAACACCATGGAGGCGCGCACCGCGGCGGGCGTGCAGGACATCGTCCTGTACTCGGCCACGGGCTCGGTGCAGCAGTTCGACGCCGCCACCGACGGCGCCACGGGCGAGGCGCTGATCGGCGGCCACCTGACGGTGACCGCGGCCTCGGGCATCAACCTGGGCGCCACCCAGCTCGACAGCGTCAGCGCCACGCACACGGGCACCCTGGGCGACATCACCATCCGCGAGACCGCGGCCGGCGGCGACCTCACGGTGCTGGGCGTGGCCCAGACGCAGGCGGGCGCCAGCGGCAACATCGGCGTGGCCACCACGGCCGGCCAGCTCACGGTGGCGGCTTTGGGCACCGGCGTGCTGCAGGCCGGCAGCGGCAGCGTGTCGCTGACAGCCGACGGCGGCAGCCTGGTGGTGCACCAGGCCATCGCCAGCACCACCGGCGCCGTGTCGCTCACGGCCAGCGGCGGCATCGTGCTGCTGGACGACACCACGCACGACGGGCGCATCGCCACCACCGGCGGCAGCGTGACGCTGCGCGCCAATGGCGGCAGCGCCTCGCTGGGCGGCGACATCGCCGCCGCCGGCGGCCTGGTGGACGTGCGCGCCAGCGCCGGCATCGCCATGGCCGACGGCACGACCATCGGCTCGCTCAACGCCGGCAACACCGGCGCCGTGACGCTGACGGCCGACAGCGGCGACCTCTCGCTCAGCCGCATCCTGGCGGGCGGGCTGGTGACGCTCACAGCCACCGGCGGCGCGATCCGCGACAACCTGAGCGGCGACGGGCCCAACATCGACGGCGACACCGCCGCGCTGCGCATGAGCGCCGCGGCCGGCATCGGCGCCGCCTCGGCCGCGCTGCAGACCCGCGTGGCCCAGCTGAGCGCCACCAACGGCGCCACGGGCGGCGTGTACGTGCAGGAGGCCACGGCCCTGCGCCTGGTGGCCTCGGGCATGACCGCCATCGACAACGCCGGCAGCGGTGCCATCGTGATCCAGACCACCGACGGACGGCTGGTGGTCGAAGGCACGGTGCGCCAGACCGGCAGCGGCCACATCCGCCTGCGCAGCGGCGAGGCGGCCGAAGGCACCGATGCCACGCTGGAGCTGCGCGCCGACGTGAGCACCGCCGGCGGCGGCAGCCTCTCGCTGCTGTCGGCCGACGGCATCGTCGGCAGCAGCGCCTTCAAGGCGCAGGCCCTGGGCGGCAGCGCCACCGTGGAGCTGGCGGCCGACGCCGGCATCGCGCTGGACGCCGCGGCCCGCGTGCTGAGCGCGGGCGGCAACATCCGCATCGATGCCGCCGGCGGCGACGCGGTGATCGGCACCGTGGGCACCGGCAGCAGCAGCGCGGGCCTGATCGCCATCGGCGCCTCGGGCTCGATCCTGGACGCGGATGCCGACGGCGCCTCGCCGCAGCTGGTCAACCTGACGGCGGGCGCGGTGCGCCTGGTGGCGGGCGGCAGCATCGGCACGGCGGCCAACCGCATCGAGACCTCGGTGAGCACCCTGGCCGCCAGTGCGGGCGGCGGCGGGCTCTTCGTGGGCGAGGAGAACGGCCTGACGATCGGCAGCGTGGCGGCCGTGGCGGTCAACCGCATCGGCGCCGACGGCAGCAGCGTCTCGTCCGCCAGCGGCACCACCCTGGTGGGCCTGCGCAGCGGCGACGGCGGCGCCATCGTGGTGACCAACGGCCTGTCCCGCGCCGGCGACCTGATCGTGGACGCGGCCGTGACGGCCGGCGGCAGCGGCAACGTGCTGCTCGCCAATGCCTGGACCGGTGCCACGCCGGGCAGCCTGCAGATCCGCGCGGCCGTGGGCTCCGGCAGCGGCGACCTGACGCTGAGCGCGGGCGGCGCCATCGCCCAGGCCGCGGGCATTGCCCTGGCCACGGGCGGCGGCCACATCGCGGTGCTGGCCGGCACCAGCTTCACCATGGGGGCGGGCGCCGTGGCCCAGACCGACGGCGGCAACATCCAGGTGATGGCCACCACCGGCTCGGCCACGCTGGGCCTGCTGGATGCGCGCAGCGCCGCCGACCGCACGGCCGGCAGCCTGAGCGGCCAGTCCGGCTGGGGCTCGGTGAGCGTGCAGGCGGGCGCCTCCATCCTCGACGACGAGGGCGAGACCGTGCCGTCGGTGGACGTGTATGCGCGCAACCTGCGCCTGCTGGCGGGCAGTGCCGCAGGCAACGGCATCGGCAGCGGCAGCAACGCGCTGGAGATCGAGGCGGCCGTGATGGGCGCCGCGGCCACCGGCACGGGCGGCGTGTTCGTGGCGGACGCCAGCGACCTCACGGTCGACAACATGAGCGTCATCGTGGTGAACCGGGTGGCCGTGGACGGCGTCAGCACCGGCACCTCCGCCGGCCGCATCTCCGATGTGGTCAGCGGCGGCAGCGTGGTGCTCACGGCCGCGGGCAGCCTGACCGTGGACGAGGGCACGGCCAACGACCGCGGCATCGACGCCGCGGGCACCCTGCGGCTGGAGGCCGGCACCGACCTCGCGCTCAATGCCCGCATCGGTGCGGGCGGCGCGGCCAGCCTGATCGCCGGGCGCGACCTGCTGCAGGCGGCCACGGTGGCCAGCAGCGGCACTGGCGCCAGCGTGGAGCAGGTCGCCGGACGCGACCTGCTGCAGACGGCCGGCAGCGGCCAGACCCGCACGGCGGGCGGCAACGTGGTCTTCACCGCGGCGCGCGACGTGGGGCTGGAGTTGGTCGACGCCGGCAGCGGCAGCGTGGCCATCGCGGCCACGGCCGGCAGCATCCTGGACGTGGATGGCGGCAGCGACCTGGACGTGAGCGCCACGGCGCTGCGCCTGACGGCCGGCACGGCCATTGGCAGCGGTGGCAATTCGCTCGACACCTCGGTGGGCACGCTCAGTGCCGCGGCGGGTGCGGGCGGGCTGTTCGTCAGCGAGGCCGACGGCCTGGTGGTGGGCAGCGTGACGGTCGACGCGAGCCGCGTTGCCGCCACCGGGCTGGCCGGCACCGTGGCCGGCACCGCGCAGGAGGACCTCTCGGCCACCGGCGCGGGCGCCATCGTGCTGCAGGTGCAGGCGGGCAGCCTGACCGTGGGCGCCGGCACGGCCGGCACCGCGGGCGTGAGCGCGGCCAGCGGCACCGTGCGGCTGCAGGCCGCGGGCGACGTGACCCTCGCGGCGGACGTGGGCTCGGGCAGCGGCAGTGTGAGTGTGCTTTCCACCGGCGGCAGCCTCGCGCTGTCGGCGGGCGTGGTGCTTTCCACCGGCGGCAGCGGCACGGTGGACCTGCAGGCGCAGGGCAACGTCGCCATCGCCGACGGCAGCGTGCTGCGCACCGGCGGCGGCAACATCCGCGTGGAAGCGACCACCAGCGACCTCACGGTCGGCCTGGTCGATGCGCGCACCGCGGCCGACCGTGCGGCCGGCAGCCTGGCCGGCCAGTCCGGCTGGGGCGCCGTGAGCCTGGTGGCCGGCGGCGCGATCCTGGACAACGCCAGCGAGGCCACGGCGGGCGCCGTCGATGTGCAGGCCTCCCAGCTGCGCCTGTCGGCGGGCGGCGCCATCGGCAGCGGCGCCAATGCGCTGGAGACGGAAGCGGCGGTGCTGAGCGCCTCGGCCGGCGCCGGCCTCTTCGTCGCCGAATCCACGGCCCTGACCGTGGGCGCGGTCGGCGAGATCGCGGTGGTGCGCGTCGGGCTCGACGGTGGCAGCACCGCGTCGCGCGCCGATGCCGCGCAGGCCGCCTTCACGGCGGGCGGCGCGCTGGTGCTGGGCACCGCGGCGGGCACGCTCACCGTGCAGACGGCCGGCACTGCCGGCGGCAACCTGCGGCTGCAGGCCGGCGGCACCGGGGCCGACCTGGTGATCGATGCGGCCCTCACGGCCACGGCCGGCCACATCACGCTGGCCGCCGCGCAGGACCTGCGGCAGAACGCCGCCGTCGCCACGCTGGGCAGCGGCGCCACGGTCGGCGCCACCGCCGGCCGCGACCTGGTGCAGGCGCAGGGCAGCGGCACCATCGCGACGGTGGACGGCAACGTCCTGCTGAGCGCGCTGGGCGGCGACCTGACGCTGGAGTCGGTGGACGCCGGCAGCGGCCGCGTGGCGCTGAGCGCGTCGGGCCGCATCGTCGACGGCGACGCGGCCGGCGACACCGACGTGGACGTGCGCGCCAGCGCCCTGCGCCTCGACGCGGGCACGGCCATCGGCAGCGGCGCCAACGCGCTGGAGACCACCGTCGCCACGCTGAGCGCGAGTGCCGGTGCGGGCGGCCTGTTCATCGCCGAAAGCGATGGCCTGGCGGTGGATGCCGTCACCGTGGACGTGCAGCGTGTGCAGGCCGACGGCAGTGCCGTGGCCACCCAGAACGCGGCGCAGGAGGACCTGGCCGCCACTGGCGCCGGCGCCATCGTGCTCACCAGCGCCACCGGCGACCTGGTGCTGCGCGCCGGCACGGCCGGCAGCGGCGGCGTGAGCGCCGGCAGCGGCTCCGTGCTGCTGCAGGCCCTGACCGGCGCCATCACCCTCGACGGGGCGGTGGTGTCGCAGGGCGGCGCGATCAGCGTGCGGGCCGGCACCGCGGTCACGGCCAATGCCGACATCCGCAGCAGCGGTGCCGGCAGCCTGGACGTGCAGGCCGGCAGCGGCGCGCTGACGCAGGCGGTGGGCAGCAGCTTCGCCACCGGCAGCGGCGACATCCGCCTGCAGGCGGGTGGTGCGGCCACCCTGGCGCGCGTCGGCACCACCGGCAATGTGGCGGTGACGGCGGGCGGCGCGATCCTCGACGCCGACGCCGCGGGCGACAGCACGGTCAACATCCAGGCCGCGGGCCTGCGGCTGGATGCGGGCGGCAGCATCGGCACCGGCGCCAACGCGCTGGAGACCACGGTGGCCACGCTCTCGGCGCGCGCCGGGGCCACGGGCATGTTCCTGCTCGA
Source organism: Pseudacidovorax intermedius (assembly GCF_003350475.1). Classification (GTDB taxonomy): domain Bacteria; phylum Pseudomonadota; class Gammaproteobacteria; order Burkholderiales; family Burkholderiaceae_C; genus Xenophilus; species Xenophilus intermedius. The sequence goes on along the minus strand of NZ_QQAV01000001.1, from coordinate 304,896 downwards.
ATCCGACGGCCTGGCCGTCGGCGCGGTGGCGGCGAGCGTGCAGCGCGTGGCGGCGGACGGCAGCCTCTCGGCCCTGGCCGATGCCGCGCAGTCCGACATCGTCACCACCGGCAACACCGGCGTGGTGCTGCGCAGCACCACCGGCGACCTCGTGCTCGGCGACGGCGGCAACGCCGACGGCGTGGCCGTGGCGGCCGGCAACGGCAGCGGCGCGGGCGGCCATGTGCGCATCGAGGCGCTGGCGGGCCGGGTGATCGCCGACGCGGCCATCACCACCAGCGGCAGCACCGGCGGCTTCGTCACGGTGCTGGGCCAGACGGGCGTGCGCTTCAACGGCGCGGTGGGCATCGCCACCGGCCTGGTGGGCGGCGTGGACGTGGAATCGGCCCTGGGCAGCATCGTCCAGGCGGCCGGCAACACCATCACGGCCGGCGGCACGGTGCGCCTGCTCGCGGCGCAGGACGTGGTGGTGGGCGTGATCGCGCTCACCTCGGCCACCGGCGGCGTCTCGGTCACCGCCACCGCGGGCAGCATCCTCGATGCCGACGCGGACGGCGACAGCAGCGTCAACATCACCACCGGCAATGTCTCGGGCGGCCTGCGCCTGGCGGCCGGCACCGGCATCGGCGCCGCGGGCAACCACCTGGAGACGGCCACCGTCAACCTCAGTGCCCAGGCGGCCGGCGGCGGCCTGTTCCTGAGCGAGGCCGACGGCGTGACCGTGACCACCGTCTCGGTGGCGGTGCAGAAGGTGAATGCGGCCGGCACGCTGGACGCCGCCACCGTGGACGCGGCCCAGTCGGACCTGCGCACCACTGGCGGCAACGGCAGCATCGTGCTGCGCACCGGCGGCAGCGGCACGCTGACGCTGACCGACGGCCAGCCCGGCTCGCTGGACGGTGCGGCCGTGTCGGCCAACGGCAGCGGCAATGTGGTGCTGCAGAGCGCCGGGGCGATCAGCGCCGCGGCCAATGCCGACGTGCTGAGCGGCAGCGGTGCGATCAGCCTGCGTGCGGGTGGCGCCATCGGCTTCGACGCCGGGGCGGACCTCCGCACGGGCGGCGCCGGCACGGTGGACGTGGACGCGGCGGGTGCCCTGACGATGAACGCCGGCAGCCTGCTGACCAGCGGCACGGGCACGGTGCGCGTGAACGCGGGCACCACGGCCACCATCGGCCGCATCACGACCGGCGGCACCGTCTCCATCGTGGCCGGCACGGCCATCGTGGACGCGGACGCGGCCGGCGACAGCACGGTCAACATCGAGGCGGCCAGCCTGCGCCTGCAGGCGGGCACGGCCATCGGCAGCGCCACCAACGCGCTGGAGACCAAGGTCACCACACTGAGTGCGAGCGCCGGCAACGGCGGCGTCTACCTGCTGGAGGCCGACGGTCTGACCGTGGGCGACGTGGCGGCCAGCATCAACCGCGTGGGCGCCGACGGCACCACGACGGTGGTGGCCGATGCGGCGCAGTCGGACCTGCGCACGCTGGGCGGCAACGGCGCGGTGGTGCTGCAGAGCACGACGGGCGACCTGGTGCTGGGCGATGGCACGGCCAACGGCGCGGGCGTGAGCGTGTCGGCCCATGGCAGCGGCAACGTGCTGGTGCAGGCGCTGGCGGGCAACGTGACGGTGCAGGCCGACGTGCTGAGCACGAGTGGCGCGATCAGCCTGCGTGCGGGCGGCGCCATCGGCTTCGACGCCGGGGCGGACCTCCGCACGGGCGGCGCCGGCACGGTGGACGTGGACGCGGCGGGCGCCCTGGCGATGAACGCCGGCAGCCTGCTGACCAGCGGCACGGGCACGGTGCGCGTGAACGCGGGCACCACGGCCACCATCGGCCGCATCATGACCGGCGGCACCGTCTCCCTCGTGGCCGGCACGGCCATCGTGGATGCGGACGCGGCCGGCGACAGCACGGTCAACATCGAGGCGGGCAGCCTGCGCTTGCAGGCCGGCACGGCCATCGGCAGCGCCACCAACGCGCTGGAGACCAAGGTCACCACACTGAGTGCGAGCGCCGGCAACGGCGGCGTCTACCTGCTGGAGGCCGACGGTCT
>NZ_QQAV01000001.1:0-302741 GCF_003350475.1 Pseudacidovorax intermedius | reverse complement strand
ACGGCCATCGGCAGCGCCACCAACGCGCTGGAGACCAAGGTCACCACACTGAGTGCGAGCGCCGGCAACGGCGGCGTCTACCTGCTGGAGGCCGACGGCCTGACGGTGGGCGACGTGGCGGCCAGCATCAACCGCGTGGGCGCCGATGGCACCACGACGGTGGTGGCCGATGCGACGCAGTCGGACCTGCGCACGCTGGGCGGCAACGGCGCGGTGGTGCTGCAGAGCACGACCGGCGACCTGGTGCTGGGCGACGGCACGGCCAACGGCGCGGGCGCGAGCGTGTCGGCCCATGGCAGCGGCAACGTGCTGGTGCAGGCGCTGGCCGGCAACGTGACGGTGCAGGCCGACGTGCTGAGCACGAGCGGTGCGATCAGCCTGCGTGCGGGCGGCGCCATCGGCTTCGACGCCGGGGCGGATATCCGCACGGGCGACGCCGGCACGGTGGACGTGGATGCCGGCGGCAACCTGACGCAGTCGGCCGACAGCGTTCTGAGCGCGCAGGCCAACATCCGCGTGGCGGCCGGGCAGCAACTGACGCTGGGCCGCATCGTGACCGACGCCGACGTGGCGGCGATCGCCGGCGGCAGCGTCGTCGAAGGCGGCAACGGGGCGCAGGCCACGGTGCAGGCCCGGGCCCTGCTGCTGTCGGCCGGCCAGGCCATCGGCAGCGCGGCGCGCGCCATCGACACGCAGGTGCAACGCCTGGCCGCCACGGCCGGCGACGGTGGCCTGTTCGTGCAGGAGCGCGACGGCCTGGCGGTCGGCCCGGTCGGCGTCACCGTCTCGCGCGTGGCGGCCGGCGGCACGGCCACGGCCCTGGGCGCGGCCACGGCCGACGGCCTGCAGGCCACCGGCAGCGGCGCCGTCGTGCTGGGCAACGGCAGCGGCGACCTGACGCTGGAGGCCGGCAGCGCCGGCGCCCGCAGCGCCCAGGGCGTGATGCGGCTGCAGGCAGCGGGCGAACTGGTCCTGCTGTCGGACGTGCGCAGCGACGGCGGCGCCGTCAGCCTGCTGGCCGGCGGCGACCTGCGCACCGGCGCGGGCGTCACCGTGGCCACCGGCGGCAGCGGCACGCTGGACCTGCGTGCCAGCGCCGGCGGCATCGCCATGGGCGCCGGCAGCCTGCTGCAGGCCGCCGCGGATGTGCGCGTGCAGGCGCAGGGCGACCTGCGCATCGCCCGCATCCAGACGGGCGGCCAGGTGGCCCTGCTGTCCGAGCAGGGCGCGGTGCTGGACAACGGCGATGCCGGCGTGCACGTGCAGGCCGCGGGCCTGGCGCTGCAGGCCCAGTCCGTGGGCCGGGCCGACGACGTCTTCGCCGTCCAGGTCGGCACGCTCAGCGCCCGCACGGGTGCCGGCGGCCTGCATCTGGACGAGGCCGACGGCCTGACCGTGGGCGAGGTCGGCGTCTCGGTGCGGCGCGTGGACGCGGCCGGCGCCACCACGGTGCTGGGCCTGGCCCAGTCCGACCTGCGCACCAGCGCCGGCGGCGACGTGGTGCTGACGGCGCATGGCGATGTGCAGCTCACCGACGGCCAGTCGTCCGCGGGTGATGGCGCCATCGCCGCCGTGGGCGGCGGCTCGGTGCGCATCCTGACCAGCGGCGGTGGCATCGCCGGCGCGGCGGGCGGCGACATCGTGGCCGCCACCGGCGCGATCACGTTGCAGGCCTCGGGCGACATCGACGCGGCCGCGCTGACGGCCAGCGCAGGCATCCTGCTGCAGTCCGATGCGGGCGAGCTGCGCGTGACGCGCAGCGTCGCAGGCGGCGGCGGCAACGTGACGCTGGCGGCCGATCGCATGAACCTGTCGGCGGCCATCGCCAGCGCGGGCGGCGTGCTGGCCATCCACGGCGCGAGCGCGGGCCATGCCATCGCCATCGGCGACGCCGGCCTGCACACCGACCAGCCGGACGCGCTCTACCTGGGCGTGGACGACCTGTCCTTCCTGGTGCCGGGCTTCTCGCGCATCGTGATCGGCAGCGACGCCGCCGGCCAGCGCGTGCAGATCTCCGGCCGCGACGAGGCGGTGCACCTGGCCGATGCGCTGGTGCTGCAGACGACGGGCAACGGCGGGCAGACGCTGCTGCAGGGCGCCATCTCGGCCGCCTCGCTGGCGGTGCAGGGCTCGGGTGCGGGCACGACGGCGAAGGACACCAGCATCCTGGTGCAGGGTGGCATCGACGTCGACGACCTGCTGGTCGTGGCCGGCGAGGTGCACCTGGAGTCGGGCGTGGGCGGTGCCGGCGGCATCGTGCTGCACCGGGCGGTGGACGGCCAGGGCGGCCCGGCCGATTCGCTGATCCTGGCGGCCTCGGGCGGCTCGGTGAGCGTGACCGGCCCGGTGGGCCAGAGCACGCCGCTGGACGTGCTGCGCGTGAGCGATGCGGCCGACGTGGTGTTCGAGCGCTCGGTGCACGTGTCGGGCGAACTGGTGGTCGAGGCCACGGGTAGCGTGGCCTTCAAGGAGGCCGTGACGCTCGACGGCGGCACGCTGCGCATCGTGGGCGCCGCCTCGGTGGCGCTGGCCGACGTGGACGTGGGCACCGGCGGCGACCTGCTGATCGCCGCCGACAGCCTGCACTTCGACGGCGTGGTGCACGGCGCCGGCGATGCCAGCGCCACGCTGACCACCGCCACGGCGGGCGGCAGCATCCGCGTGGACAGCACCGGCAACGCGGCTGGCGCGGCCGGCTTGCTCATCAGCGGAGAGACGCTGGAGGCGCTGCAGGGCTTCGCCCGCGTGGACATCGGCCAGTCGGCGGCCGCGGGCGACGTGCCGGCCTCGGGCGATGCGCTGCTGGCGCTGGAGACCCTGTCGCTGCTGACCACCGGCGAGCTCAACGTGCACGGCCGCGACGTCAGCCTGCGCGGGGCCGGCGCGCTGGACATCACCGGGGTGTTCCAGGTCGATGCCACCGGCGCCATCCGCATGGAGGCGGCGACGGCCCTGGTGCTGCAGGGAGCGGGCGCGGCCTTCGCGGCCGGCGGCGACGTGGTGCTGGGTCGGGTCGATGCCGGCACCGGCGTGGTGGCCGTCAGCAGCAGCCGCGGCACCGTGCGTGCGGCGGCCGCGGGCGGTGCCGTCAACGTGGTGGCGGGCGACTTCGTCATGCGCGGCCGCGGCCCGCTGATGCAGGGCGGCCAGCCCACGCTGCCCGCGCTGGTGGTGCAGGCCAGCCGCATCGACGTGGACGCGCCCGACGGCCTGGTGGTGCGCGACAGCGACGGCAGCGTCTCGGCCTTCAACCTGCTGGCCGGCGGCCAGAGCTACCGCCAGTTGCTGGCGGTGGGCCAGCCCACGCGCACGACCTCGCCGATGGACCCGGCCGAGGCGGGCCCGCTGGGTGCCTTCGCGTTGCAGCTGGACACGCCGCTGCGACAGGCCTTCTCGGCCAGCAGCCTGGCGGCCGTCTCGCTGTCGCCGACGCTGTCGCTGGCCCCGGCCGACGCGGACAGCGCGACGCAGGCCTACCTGGACGGGCTGGCCGGCGGCAGCGTCGCCGTGGCTGTGGCCCAACTGGACGCGGGCGACGCAGCTGGCGCGCTGGGCACCGCGCTGGCGCAGTCGCATGTGCTGGGCACCGCGGCGGCGCAGCCCGATGCCGCAGGCACCGCGACGGTGCAGGCGCAATCCTTCGACTTCTGGGAGGACGAAGTGCTGGCGCTGTGACCCCATTTGGGTGCCACAAACCGGCCCGTGGCGCTACCACGGGTCGGCCTCGTCAGGATTTGTAAACCTTTTGACACTTGCTGTAAGAAAAATCCTAGCCCGAATAGCCTATATCCCTAGCATCCTCAGTGGGGGCTACGTAAAGGAGATGGGCAGCTGCAATCGCAGAAAGCCCGCAACCATCAAGGAACTGGCGCTCCAAAAAAGGGAGTGCCCGATCACTCGACGCTTGCGAAATGGATCAAATGTTCGACGTCTTTTTCTGGCCCGAAAGAGCCGCCTATCGCTTCGGTGCCAAGCGGGGACTCATCATCCTCGGCTGGGCCGTGCTGCCGGCGGTTCTGAGCCTGTCGCTGCTCTTCGCCGGCCTGCTGAACGGCAACGGACTCATCCTGGCCGTGGTGGGTTCGGTGGCGCTGTGCATCGTGCTGCTGATCGTCGGCGGCCGGACGCTGTGGGTGGACGTGCGGCGCGGCGAGCACCGCAGCCTGGCCTTCCGCTACCGGCGCGGCTGGCGCTGAGCGCACATCCTGCGCCGCCAGGCGGCGCTGACTAAACTGCGGGGCTCCACGCCCCGCTGTTGCATTCCGAGCCCATGCATTCCACCGCCGATGCCCGTTCGCCCGACTGGGACCATGTGCTGCGCGAGCATGGCCTGCGCGTGACGCGGGCCTCGGTCGCGGTGCTGGGCGTGCTGTCGGCCACGGCTTCGGCGCTGTCCCATGACGAGGTGCTGCAGGTCTGCATGCAGGACGCCGAGCAGCCCTTCGACCGCGTGACGGTCTACCGCGTGCTCGACCGCCTGACGCAGGCCGGCCTGGCCGACCGGCTGATGGGTTCGGACGGCGTCGCGCGCTTCATGCTGCACGACGCGCATTCGAGCCAGCTCTTCGAATGCCAGGCCTGCCACCGGCTGGTGAGCCTGCCGCAGGATGCGCAACTGCAGGCCGTGCTGGAGCGGCTGAACCGCTCGCTCAAGCGGCGCGGCATGCAGCCCAGCGAGAGCGCGCTGCGCATCCGGGGCACCTGCGCCGACTGCAGGTAAAGCGAGAAGTCACCCCCATGCCGCTTCGCGGCTCCCCCTCTCTGGCGCCTTCGGCTTGGAGGGGGCGCACCCGGAGGCCTGGCGGAGCCAGTTCCTCGGGTGCACTGGCATGGCCTGCTCCGCGGCCGTTTGATCGTCGAAGCGGGGTGACGCCGCTTCTTCACTCCCAGGTGGGGAAGGGGTCGTCGTAGCGCAGCCAGGCTTCGGGGCCCTGGGCCATTTCGGCGTCGGTGAGCAGGCAGGCGTCGAGGCGCGTGCGCAGGGCGGCTTCGTCCATGCCCATGCCGATGAGCACCAGTTCCTGCCGGGCGTCGCCCACCTCGGGCAGCCAGTGCCGCTCGATGGCGGCCAGGGCCTCGGAGTCCTCGGGCCAGTGCTCGCGCGGCACGGCCGCCCACCAGTAGCCGCCCGCACCATGGCGGGCCACCGCTCCTGCCTGCGACCACGACCCGGCAAAGGTCGGACGGCTGGCCAGCCAGAAGAAGCCCTTGGACCGCACCACGCCGGGCCATTCGCTTTCCACCCAGTCGAAGAAGCGCCGCGGATGCAGCGGCCGGCGCGCGCGCCAGCAGAAGCTGGCGATGCCATAGGCCTCGGTCTCGGGCACATGCGTGCCGCGCAGCTCCTGCAGCCAGCCGGGCGCCTGCGCCGCCTGCTCGAAGTCGAACAGGCCGGTGTCCAGCACCTGCGCCAGCGGCACCCGTCCGAACTGGCTCGGCACGATGCGGGCGCGCGGGTTGAGACCGCGCAGGATGGCCAGCAGCCGCTCGCGCTCCGCGGTGCTCACCAGGTCGGTCTTGTTGACGACCAGCACGTCGCAGAACTCCACCTGCTCGACCAGCAGGTCGACCACCGTGCGCGCATCTTCCTCACCCATCGATTCGCCGCGCGTCGCCAGGCTGTCGCGCGAGCCGTAGTCGCGCAGGAAGTTGCAGGCATCGACCACGGTGACCAGCGTGTCCAGCCGGGCCACGTCGTCCAGCCGGCGGCCGTCCTCGCCGGCGAAGGTGAAGGTCTCGGCCACGGGCAGCGGCTCGGAGATGCCGGTGGACTCGATGACGAGCTGGTCGAAGCGGCCTTCGCGCGCCAGGCGTTCGACCTCGATCAGCAGATCCTCGCGCAGCGTGCAGCAGATGCAGCCGTTGCTCATCTCGACCAGCTTCTCCTCGGTGCGGGCGAGGCTGGCGCCGCCCTGGCGCACCAGCTGGGCGTCGATGTTCACCTCGGACATGTCGTTGACGATGACGGCGACGCGCCGGCCCTCGCGGTTGTGGAGGATGTGGTTGAGCAGCGTGGTCTTGCCCGCCCCCAGGAAGCCGGACAGGACGGTGACGGGCAGGCGCGGCGGCGTGGTCGCGAGGGGGTCGGACATGTGGGGGCTCCAGGTCGGTCGGCCTCCGTCGGGATGGAGGCCTGTTAATGCAACAGAATTGCATTCTATGAAGATGCAACGCGATTGCATCAAGGACCGGATGGCCGAAGTGTGCGGCGCCGCTCCCGGCGTGCGGGCAAAAAGAAACCCGCCGAAGCGGGTGAAGGCAGCCCTCGAGGGGGGAATCAAGAGTCAGGAAGTCGGGCTGCCGACGCAGTGTGCGGCCCGATCTGGGAGGAATCTGGTGGGCCCGCCGCCCACCGGGCGAAATCCAGGTGATGCATCAGCTCCCGCAGCACCAGGATGGCGGCGGTGGAGGCCGCATCCTGCGGCAGGCCGGCGCCGGGCCGGCCGAGGGAGACCGCCGCGAACTGCTGGAAGAGCGCTTCCACGTCCTCGCGGGTGGCGCCCGCGACGAGCGGCAGCACGCGGCCGAAGCCACCGGCTGGGCACAGCACCCGGCCGGCGGGCAGCGGCGGATGCGGGCGCATCAGGGCGTCCTCGACGGTGTCGATGGCGGCTTCGAGCTCGACGGGCCGTGCGGGCTGGTGGCGGAAATGGGCGTCGCCCAGCGTGCGCAGACCGAGCGGCAGGCGGTGTGCCTGCAGCGCGCCGCCGTGCATCCACGTCAGCAGGAGCTGCGCATCGTCCAGTGCGGCCAGAACGGGCGTGCCGGGATGCGGCCAGCGTGCCAGCCAGGAGGCCACTTCGGCCATTCCGGGCGCAGGGAGGGACGTCATGTCCGGGCCGGGCTCATTCATCCGCATTGCGCCAGGCCAGGGCCTGGGCATAGAGGGCGTTGCGCGGCGCGCCCGTGATGTCCGCGGCCAGGCGGGCCGCGCTCTTGAGCGGCAGCTCGGCCAGCAGCAGGCGCAGCACGCGCTCGGGCTCGGGGCCGATGCCGTCGCCGGCCGTGGGGGCGGGCTGCGGATGCAGCAGCAGCGCGAACTCGCCGCGCGTGCGTTGCGCGCCGGCGGCCAGCCAGTCCGCCAGCGCCTGGGCGGGCACGGTGGCGATCTCCTCGAACTGCTTGGTCAGCTCGCGGCCCACGGTCACCGGCCGGGCGCCCAGCACAGCCAGCGCGCGCGCCAGGGCCTCGATGCGGTGCGGGGCCTCCAGCAGCACCACGGCGCGGGTCTCGCCGGTCAGGGCCTGCACGGCGGCATCGCGCTCGCCGGCCTTGGCCGGCAGGAAGCCCGCGAACACGAAGGCGCCGCCGCGGGCGTCGTCATGCGCACCGGCGGCGCTCAGCAGCGTGGTCACGCTGGACGGTCCGGGAAGGGGCAGCACGCGCTGGCCCGCGGCCTGCACGGCGGCGGCCAGCCGGGCGCCGGGGTCGCTCACGCCCGGCGTGCCGGCGTCGCTGACGTAGGCGATGCGCTGGCCCTCGGCCAGGCGCGCGATCACGGCCTGCGCTGCCTCGGCCTCGTTGTGCTGGTGCACGGCCAGCAACTGGCTGCCGGGCCGGTCGATGCCGCAGGCGCGCAGCAGCTGGTGGGTGTGGCGCGTGTCCTCGCAGGCGATGGCATCGACCAGCTGCAGCACATGCAGCGCCCGCAGCGACAGGTCGGCCAGGTTGCCGATGGGCGTGGCCACGACATAGAGGGTGCCCTGCGGATAATGCTGGCCGCCGGCCGCGTCGCGGGCGGCCTGGACAGCGGCGCCGAAAGAAGCAGCCGTGGGGAGGGTGTTCAAGATGGGTCTTCTTCCGTTCAAGCGGGGGCTGGTGGCGCCCCCGACCACCAAGCGCCTGGGCGATGCCGCCGAGGACGCCGCACTGGCCCACCTGCGCAAGGCCGGGCTGGGGCTGGTGGCGCGCAATTATCGAACCCCAGGCCGCGGCGGCGGCGAGGTGGACCTGATCATGCGCGAGCCCGGCGGCACGCTGGTCTTCGTCGAGGTGCGCAGCCGCTCCCGCGCCAGCCATGGCGGCGCGGGCGCCAGCATCACCTTCGCCAAGCAGCGGCGGATCATCTTCGCGGCCCGGCACTACCTGATGCGCCTGCCCGCGCCACCGCCCTGCCGCTTCGACGCGGTGCTGGTGGAGGACGAGATCCGGTGGTTGCGGGGCGCGTTCACCGTGGAGTGACCGCCCAGGCGGCGCGCTTCGCGTTCCGCCGCCCGCTTTTGCAAGGGGCCAAGGGGCGCGTCTTGCGAAATGGCCCGCTCCGGCATGGGGCGCATCGGTCGTGGACGTCTTGCGGGTGTTGCCGCCACGCCTTGTTGCCAACTGGCGGGAACCTGACACGGCCGCGGCAGTCGCAGGCTGGGCCCCTTGGCCCGAAAAGCGCACGTCTATGATTCCGGACAGCATGGTTGAACAACGTCTACAACAACATTTCATCGACAGCGCCGATCTCAAATACCAGGCCGGGCCCGTGCTCAGCAAGCCGCTCGGGCTGGCCGTCCAGGCCCTGCTGGCGGGAGTGACCAGTGGCCGCAAGGTGCTGGCCTGCGGCGCCGGCGTCTCCGGTCTCCTGGCCGCCCAGTTCGCGGCCCAGTTCGTCGGCCGCTTCGAACGCGAGCGGCCCTCCCTCGCGGCCCTGGCGCTGCCCTGCATCCCCGACGATCCCCTGGCCGACACGCGCCAGTGCGCCGATGCGGCCGGCCTGGCCCGGCAGGTGCGGGCGCTGGGCGAGGCCGGGGACGTGCTGCTGGCCATCAGCCCCCGCGGCGAATCGGCCGCCGTGCTGGCGGCCGTGGCGGCGGCGCACGAGCGCGACATGTGCGTCATCGCCCTGACCGGCGGCGTCGGCAGCGGCGCGGGCGGCGCGCTGGGCCGGGCCCTGAGAGAAACCGATGTGCAGGTCTGCGTGCCGCATGACCGCCTTTCCCGCATCCACGAAGTCCACCTGGTGCTGCTGCACTGCCTGTGCGATGCCGTGGATGCCCAACTACTTGGTGAACAGGAGCTTTCCGCATGACCACCTCTCCGACGACGATCTTCCGACGTGGCCAGCGCCTGGCCTGCGCCTGCCTGGCCGTTGCCGCACTGGGCGGCAGCCTGGCGGGTTGCGTTCCGCTGGTGGTGGGCGGTGCCGCGGCCGCGGGCATCGGCACCCTGGCGCTGGACCGCCGCAGCTCCGGCGCGCAGCTCGACGACCAGGCCATCGAATTGCGCGCCGCCGCCCGCATCCGCGAGATCGCCAACGACGACATGAACGTCACGGTGATCAGCTTCAACCGCACGGCCCTGCTGACCGGCACCGTGGGCAGCGAGGCCGACAAGCAGCGCGCCGGCGAGGTGGTGCGCACCGCGCCCAACGTGCGCGCGGTCGTCAACGAGGTGGTGGTGGGGCCCGCCCTCAACATCGCCCGCCGCTCCAACGACACCTACCTGACCACCAAGGTCAAGGCCTCGCTGCTGGACGCGTCCGACGTGCCCGCCAACTCGATCAAGGTGGTGACCGAAGGCGGCGTGGTCTACCTGATGGGCCTGGTCACCCGCCGCGAGGCCGACCGCGCGACCGACATCACGCGCGGCATCTCCGGCGTCGAGAAGGTGGTGCGTGTCTTCGAATTCGTGGGCGACGACGGCCAGTCCCTGCCCGGCGGCGTCGGCCCCTCGCAGACCGTGCCCGGCACCGACGGCTCGCGCGTGCCCCTGCCGCCCATGGCGCCGCTGCCCGCGCCGGCGGCTGCCCCGGCGCCCGTTCCGGGCGTGGTGACGTCGCCGGTGCGCTGATCGGTTCCTTCGGGGCATCTGCATGGATGCCCCGAGCGCGTCAGGGCGCGCTGCGCTGCCCCGAGGCGAGTCGAGTCAGACCGTCTCCTGCGCCAGCGGCACCTGTGCTTCCCAGACGCGAATGGCCGCGGAGCAGGCCATGCCAGTGCACCCGTGGAACTGGCTTCGCCAGGCCACCGGGTGCGCCCCCCTCCAAGCCGAAGGCGCCAGGGAGGGGGGAGCCGCGAAGCGGCATGGGGGGTGTTCCCTATTTCAACCGGGTAATGAGGCTCGACGTGTCCCACCGGGCGCCGCCGGCCTGCTGCACGTCGGCATAGAACTGGTCCACCAGCGCCGTCACCGGCAGGCGGGCGCCGTTGCGCTTGGCCTCGTCGAGCACCAGGCCCAGGTCCTTGCGCATCCAGTCCACGGCAAAGCCGAAATCGAAGCGGCCGGCCACCATGGTCTTGCCACGGTTGTCCATCTGCCAGCTCTGGGCGGCGCCCTTGCCGATCACCTCCAGCACCTTCTCCATGTCCAGGCCGGCACGCTGGCCGAAGGCGATGGCCTCGGACAGGCCCTGCACCAGCCCGGCGATGCAGATCTGGTTGACCATCTTGGCGAGCTGGCCGGCGCCGCTGTCGCCCAGCAGCGTGACCGCGCGGGCGAAGGCACCGATCACGGGCTCCACCTGCGCGAACACCGTCGCGTCGCCGCCGCACATCACTGTGAGCATGCCGTTCTGCGCGCCGGCCTGGCCGCCGGAGACTGGGGCGTCGATGAAATGCAGGCCCTGCGCGCTCGCGGCGGCGGAAAGCTCGCGCGCCACCTCGGCCGAGGCCGTGGTGTGGTCCACGAAGACCGCGCCGGGCTTCATGCCGGCGAAGGCGCCCGTCTCGCCCAGCACCACCGAGCGCAGGTCGTCGTCGTTGCCCACGCAGCAGAACACGATGTCGGCGCCGGCGGCCGCCTCGCGCGGGGAGGGGGCCGAGGCGTGGGCGACGCCGAATTCCTGCACCCAGGCGGCCGACTTGGCGGCGTTGCGGTTGTAGACGGTGACGCGGTGGCCCGCGGCGGCGAGGTGCGCAGCCATGGGATAGCCCATCACGCCGAGGCCGAGGAAGGCGACGGAGCGGGCCGGGACGGCGGCGTAGGACTTGGGGTGGAAGGAGGGGGAGGGTGTGCTCATCCCCCGAGCTTAGCGGCGCTGCGCGGCCTGCGGTGCCGCCGGCCTCGTCAGACCACCGACAGGTGCTCGGTGCCCGAACTCAGGTCGCGGCTGCGTGCGCGCTGGCTGTGCAGCTTGATCTGCAGGCGCAGGTCGTTGGTGGAGTCGGCGTTGCGCACGGCGTCCTCGTACGAGATGGCGTACTGCTCGTACAGGTCGAACAGGGCCTGGTCGAAGGTCTGCATGCCCAGGTTGCGGCTCTTGCGCATCACATCCTTCATCTCGCCCACCTGGCCCTTGAAGATCATGTCGGCGATCAGCGGGGTGTTGAGCATGATCTCGACGGCCGCCACCCGGCCCCGGCCGTCTTCGGTCGGGATCAGCCGCTGGGAGATCATCGAGCGCAGGTTGAGCGACAGGTCCATGAGCAGCTGCTCGCGCCGGTCGTCGGGGAAGAAATTGATGATGCGGTCCAGCGCCTGGTTGGCGTTGTTGGCGTGCAGCGTGGCCAGGCACAGGTGGCCGGTCTCGGAGAAGACGATCGCGTTCTCCATGGCCGTGCGGTCGCGGATCTCGCCCATCAGGATCACGTCGGGCGCCTGGCGCAACGCGTTCTTCAGCGCCGACTCCCAGCTGTCGGTGTCGATGCCGATCTCGCGTTGCGTGACCACGCAGTTCTTGTGCGCATGCACGAACTCGATCGGGTCTTCCACCGTGACGATGTGGCCCTGGGTGTTCTCGTTGCGCCAGTCCAGCATGCCGGCCAGCGTGGTCGACTTGCCGGAGCCGGTGGCGCCCACCACGATCACCAGGCCGCGCTTGGTCATGGTGACTTCCTTGAGCACCTGCGGCAGGTTCAGCCCGTCGATGGTGGGCGGCGTGGTCGGGATGGTCCGCAGCACCATGCCCACGCGTCCCTGCTGCACGAAGGCGTTGACGCGGAAGCGCCCGTAGCCCGCGGGCGAGATGGCGAAGTTGCATTCGCGCGTGCGCTCGAACTCCGAGGTCTGCCGGTCGTTCATCAGCGCTCGCGTGAGCGCCAACGTGTGCTGCGGCGACAGCGGCTGCTGCGAGATCTTGACCACCTTGCCGTCGATCTTCACGGCCGGCGGGAAGTCGGCCGTGATGAACAGATCGCTGCCCCCGCGGCTGACCATGAGTTTCAACAGGTCGGTGATGAACTGGCTGGCCTGATCGCGTTCCATGGCGGCTCCAGAAAGGTGGGAATGGGGGACGGGCGGGACGGCAGAGGGGGCGCCCCAGGGAATGAAGGAAGGGCGCCGCCCCGGGTCAGCCTGGGAAATTCTCGGGCGTCTTGGCCTTGCTGCGGGCCTCGGCCGCGCTGATGACCCCGCGCCGCACGAGGTCGACCAGGCACTGGTCCAGCGTCTGCATGCCCATGCTCTGGCCGGTCTGGATGCTCGAGTACATCTGCGCCACCTTGGCCTCGCGGATCAGGTTGCGGATGGCCGGTGTGCCCAGCATGATCTCGTGCGCCGCCACGCGGCCGGCGCCGTCCTTGGTCTTGCACAGCGTCTGCGAGATCACCGCCTGCAGCGATTCCGACAGCATGGCCCGCACCATCTCCTTCTCCTCGCCGGGGAAGACGTCGATGATCCGGTCGATGGTCTTGGCGGCGCTGGAGGTGTGCAGCGTGCCGAACACCAGGTGGCCCGTCTCGGCCGCGGTGAGCGCCAGGCGGATGGTCTCCAGGTCGCGCAACTCGCCCACCAGGATCGCGTCCGGGTCCTCGCGCAAGGCGGAGCGCAGCGCGTTGGCGAAGCTCAGGGTCATCGGCCCCACCTCGCGCTGGTTGATCAGGCACTTCTTGGACTCGTGCACGAACTCGATCGGGTCTTCCACCGTCAGGATGTGGCCGTACTCGGTCTCGTTGAGGTGGTTGACCATCGCCGCCAGCGTGGTCGACTTGCCCGAGCCGGTCGGCCCGGTCACCAGCACCAGCCCGCGCGGCTTGAGCGCCAGCTCGCCGAAAATCCGCGGCGCATTCAGCTGCTCCAGCGTCAGCACCTTCGACGGGATGGTCCGGAATACCGCCGCGCAGCCGCGCTGCTGGTTGAAGGCGTTGACCCGGAAGCGCGCCAGGCCCTCGATCTCGAACGAGAAGTCGATCTCCAGGAACTCCTCGTAATGCTTGCGCTGCGCGTCGTTCATGATGTCGTACACCATGGCGTGCACTTCCTTGTGCTCCATGGGGTCGAGGTTGATGCGGCGCACGTCGCCATGCACCCGGATCAGCGGCGGCAGGCCGGCCGAGAGGTGCAGGTCCGAGGCCTTGTTCTTGACGCTGAATGCCAGCAACTGGGTGATATCCACGGGCGACCTCTCTAGACTTCGTGACGTTTTGAAACGGCTTCAGCAATTATGACTACGACGAGTGAGCAGCTCCAGCAGGTTTGCGCCCGGATCGAGAAAGCCTGCACGGTGGCCGGCCGCGATCCGGCCACGGTGCGGTTGCTGGCTGTTTCCAAGACCTTCGGTCCGGAGGTGGTGCGCGAGGCGGTCGCCGCGGGTCAACGGGCCTTCGGAGAGAACTACGTGCAGGAAGGCCTGGACAAGATCGCCACGCTGATCGACCTGCGTTCGCAGCTGGAATGGCACTGCATCGGCCCGTTGCAGAGCAACAAGACCCGGCCCGTGGCCGAGCAGTTCGATTGGGTGCACACCGTGGATCGTCTCAAGATCGCGCAGCGGCTCTCCCAGCAGCGGCCAGCGGCGCTGCCGCCGTTGCAGGTCTGCCTGCAGGTGAACATCGATGGCGGGCCCAACAAATCGGGGGTGGCGCCCGACGAGGCCCTGGCGCTGGCGCGCGAGATGGCGGCGCTGCCGCAGATCATGCTTCGCGGACTGATGGCCATTCCCGAGCCGCAGCCCGATGCCGCGGCCGAGCGCGCCGTCTTCGGCCGCGTGGCCGCGTTGGCAGCGCGGCTGCGCGACGCACTGGGCCTGCCGCTGGACACGCTGTCCATGGGCATGAGCGCCGATCTGGAGTCCGCCATCGCTGCCGGCAGCACGATGGTGCGTGTGGGCACGGCCATCTTCGGTGGGCGCGCGCGAGCCAGCGGCACCGCTCTGGCGCCAATCTGCGGGCAAATTACCGGTATCTGAGCGCGGTCCTTGCCGCTCGCGCATAAGGTCCGTCGCCGGCGGCATGGCCCCTGGCGCGGCGCGGCCGGCGGGCCTATCGTCGCGCCCATCCGCATCACCGAGGCCCGGCGCCTTCCTCACCATGCAGCAGTCCAGCGAACTCTCGTACGTCCACCCGTCCTCCACCAGCCCCTGGGGCACCTACCTGTCGCAGGTCGACCGCGTGGTGCCCTACCTCGGCCACCTGGGCCGCTGGGCCGAGACCCTCAAGCGCCCCAAGCGCGCGCTGATCGTGGACGTGCCGATCGAGATGGACGACGGCACCATCGCCCACTTCGAAGGCTTCCGCGTGCAGCACAACCTGTCGCGGGGGCCGGGCAAGGGCGGCGTGCGCTTCCACCCCGACGTGACGCTGGAAGAAGTGATGGCCCTGTCGGCCTGGATGACCGTGAAGTGCGCGGCCGTCAACCTGCCCTACGGCGGCGCCAAGGGCGGCATCCGCGTCGATCCCAAGAAGCTGTCGCAGAAGGAACTGGAGAAGATGACCCGCCGCTACACCAGCGAAATCGGCCTCATCATCGGCCCGCATTCGGACATTCCGGCGCCGGACGTCAACACCAACGGCCAGATCATGGCCTGGATGATGGACACCTACTCGATGAACACCGGCGCCACCGCGACCGGCGTGGTCACCGGCAAACCGATCCACCTGGGCGGCTCGCTGGGCCGGGTCAAGGCCACGGGCCGCGGCGTGTTCGTCACCGGCCGCGAGGCGGCGCGCCGACTGGGCCTGCCGCTGCAGGGCGCGCGCGTGGCCGTACAGGGCTTCGGCAACGTGGGTTCGGTGGCGGCCGAACTCTTCGCCGAGGCGGGCGCCAAGGTGGTGGCCGTGCAGGACCACACCGGCACCCTGGTCAACGAAGGCGGCTTCGACATGCCGGCGCTGATGGCCCATTCGCGTCGCACGGGCGGCATCGCGGGCTTCGGTGCCGGCGAGCAGGTGGACAACGAGGCCTTCTGGGACGTGCCCACCGACATCCTGATCCCCGCTGCCCTGGAAGGGCAGATCAGCGCCGAGCGCGCCCGCCGCATCACGGCCCGCCTGGTGCTCGAAGGCGCCAACGGCCCGACGGTGCCGCAGGCGGACGACATCCTGGCCGAGCGCGGCGTGCTGGTGGTGCCCGACGTGATCTGCAATGCCGGCGGCGTGACCGTCTCGTACTTCGAATGGGTGCAGGACTTCTCCAGCTTCTTCTGGACCGAGGACGAGATCAACCAGCGGCTGGACCGCATCATGGTCGGCGCGCTGGAGCACATCTGGAACAAGGCCGATGAGCACCACATCTCACTGCGCACCGCGACCTTTGCGGTGGCCTGCGAGCGAATCCTGGCCGCGCGCCAGGAACGTGGGCTGTATCCATGACCCACCCCGTTTGGTTTTCTCACTGCGTGTAGAAGACCAATCCCCCTCAAGGGGCGCACCCGCGGGCCCGGCAAAGCCGGTTCCCAGGGTGCACTGGCATAGCCTGCTCCGCGGCCTCCCGGCACATGGGGGCGCGTGCCAGACCGGCGGTAGACGTTGCGGTGCGGTGTGGCGCGCTTGGGTCCAGTACGGCAGTGGGGCGGGGCTGCTATGGGGAACCGGGCCCATCTCGCGGCGTCCAAGCGACGCTCCGGCCGTCGGCCGGGCGACACTTGCGGGATGACGATGATGCGAACACGAGCGGGGCGCGGCTGGAGTGCCGTGGGGATGGTGGTGCTGGCAGCCGCGCTGGCCGGCTGCGGCAGTGCGCCCAAGCGCAACGGCGCCAAGGACCTAGCAACCGAAGACTTCGAGGCGACCAACACCCACACCCGCATCTACGACGCCACCGTGGCCCAGACCTGCGAGGCCGCTCGGCGGGCACTGCTGAGCCAGGGCTACATGATCACCGCGGCGGCCGCCGAGCAGGTCACGGGGCGAAAGAGCTTCCAGCCCGAGGGCGAGGTGCATGTGGAGGTCGAGTTCCGCGTGGTCTGCGCCCAGGAGCAGGGCGACAACGGCCAGCCCGCCGCCATCGCCTTCGCCACCGCGGTGCAGGACCGCTACGGGCTCAAGAAGGTCAACAACTCGGCGAGCGTGGGGGTTGGGGCCTTCGGGTCGCTGTCGCTGCCCTTCACCTCCAGCAACGACGCGATGGTCAAGGTGGCCAGCCAGACGCTCACCGACGACCGCTTCTATGAGGGCTTCTATGCGCTGCTGGAGCGCTACCTGGCACGGACCGAACCGGCCGTGGCAACGCCCGTCACCGAGGGTTCGGTGAAGCCGGCGCCATCTCCCCGCTAGCCGGCGTGGCCAGGGCATCGGCCAGTGCGTCGATGCCGAAGGGCTTGCGCAGCCATTGCGTGTTGGCAGGCAGCTCGCGCGGAGGCGGCCGGCCGGTGGCGAAGATGATGCGCACCGGATCGCGCACGCCCAGCGCCTCGGCCAACTCCAGCCCTGACAGCGCCGGCAGCCCGACGTCGATCATCACCACATCGAAGGCGCCGTCGAGGTAGCGGTCGCGTGCGGTCTCGGCGCTGCCCACGCCGGTCGCCCAGTGGCCCAGCAGCTTCAGCATCTCCAGCGTGGTCTGCAGCACGTCGGGATCGTCTTCGACAACCAGGACGCGCAAGGCAGAACCAGGGGGAGGGGCGGATTCGGGCATGGGTGAGGGCGGGCGCAGCAGCGGTGAGCCCACTATGAGGCACCCGCGACATTCACTGTCGCCCCGGTGGCCGACGAACCGTGTAGGAGCAATCCGCTTTGGCAGCGCATGTGATGCAGCCGCTCAGGGGCGGGCCAGCGTGGACTTGCCCAGCAGGCTTTCGATGAGCTCCACCGCAATCTCCGCGCTGCGGTTGCGCACGTCCAGCGCGGGGTTGAGTTCCACCACATCCATCGAACCCAGACGGCCGGTGTCCGCAATCATCTCCATGCACAGCTGCATCTCTCGATAGCCGGGTCCGCCCCGCACGCCGGTGCCCACGCCCGGCGCGACGTCCGGGTCCAGGCAGTCGATGTCGAAGCTCACATGCAGGTGGGTGTCTTCGTCCACGCCGTGCAGGGCTTCGGTCATGGTGGTGCGCATGCCGTGTTCGTCGATGTGGCGCATGTCGAAGACCGTCAGGCCCAGGGCCCGGATGGCGTCGCGCTCGGGCGCATCCACGCTGCGGATGCCGATGAAGCGCAGGGCATCGGCCTGCAATGCGCTCGGCAAGCCGCTCCAGCCGGTGAGGGCGGACGGGCCATGGCCCAGCAGGCAGGCGACCGGCATGCCGTGCAGATTGCCGCTGGGCGAGGTGGCCTCGGTGTTGACGTCGGTGTGGGCGTCGAGCCACAGCACCCGCAGCGTCTTGCCGCGGCGGCGCGCATGCCAGGCGACGGCGCTGATGGAGCCGATGGCCAGGCAATGGTCGCCCCCCATCAGCAGAGGCAGATGGCCCGCACCCAGCGCTGCGTCGACCGCGTCGTACACGCTGCGGTTCCATGCCACTGCCTCCTTGAGGTGGCGCAGCCCGCCCTCGGGCGCGCGCCAGGGCGTGGCGGGGCCGGCCAGATTGCCCCGGTCGACCACCGTCAGGCCCATGCGGGCCACGCACTCGGCCAGGCCCGCGACGCGCAGGGCATCCGGTCCCATGCCGCAGCCGCGCACGCTGGCACCCACGTCGGTGGGTGCGCCGATCAGGGCCACGGTGGTGGCCGCGGGGCTGGCGCTGGGGTCGAAGGTGGCTTGCATTGGCCCAGTCTAGGCACGCACGGTGAAGATCGCATGCCAGCCAATGCCGACAACGGCGGCGCAGGCCGCCGGGACGCGCCGGGCTCAGGCGCCTGGCCGGACCATCTTGCAGTCGGTGCCCTGGGCGAGTTCGTTGCCGCTGTAGACCGCCTCGGTGCGGAAGCCGTAGTTGGTCCCTTCCCAGCCCGTCCTGACCGTCTTGCCGTCCACCGGCGCGATGGTGTTGACCACCTGCGGAAGCAGCAGCTGATGGTCTTCGCCGCGCATGCGCACCGGGCCCACCACCGAGTCGAAGCTCAGGTCTTCCATGGCACGGGCGACCGCCACCGTCTCGGTGCTGCCGGCCTTGTCGATGGCGGCGGCGAGCAGGCGCGGCGTCATGTCGATGCGCGGCGCCAGGAAGTCCTTGCCCATCCTGGCCTTGTAGGCCTTGGCCAGCGCATCCACGCGCGGGCTGTCGGCCTGGCCCGGGTGCCATTCGGCCACCCACGTGAGTTGCCCCAGCTTGGCCTGCGACACGGCCAGAACGGTGCCCGGCACCGAGCCCGCGCTGTGGTTGAAGTAGCGCAGGTTGTAGCCGGCATCGCCCGCGGCCTTGAGCAGCAGCGTCATGTCCTGGCCCCAGTTGCCGGTGATGACCGAGTCGGCGCCCGAGGCCTTGATGTTGGCCACGTAGGGGGCGAAGTCCTTCACCCGGCCGATGGGATGCAGCGCCTCGCCGACGAACTGCACGTCGGGCCGCGCCAGACCCACCAGCTGCTTGCCATAGCTGGCCCACTGCTTGCCGTGGGCATAGTCCTGGTTGAGCAGGTAGACCTTCTTCACGTCGGGCGTCTTCTTGATGAAGTTGGCCAGGGCCTTCATCTTCATCGCCGTGTTGGCTTCGGTCTGGAAGTGCCAGAAGCTGCAGGCCTTGCCGGTGAGTTCGGGGTCGATGGAGGAATGGTTGAGGACCAGGATCTCCTTGCCCGGGTTGCGCTGGTTCCAGCGGTTGACGGCCTGCACCAGCGCCGTCACCACCGAGGAGCCCGAGCCGCCGGTGACGATGGCGCGCGCGCCCTGGTCGATGGCGGCCTGCAGGGCGCTCTGGCTTTCCTGGGCGGAGAGCTTGCTGTCGAACTGCAGCAGCTGCAATTTGGCCTGGCCCTTGAGCACGCCGCCCTTGGCATTGATGTCGTCCACGGCGTATTGCACATGGGCCAGCATCAGCTCGCCGACGTTGGCGAAGGGGCCAGAGAGCGGGTCGATGTAGGCGATCTTGTAGACCTTGCCGTCCTGCGCCGAGGCAGTCCCGGCGGCAAGAAGAAGGGCAGTGGCCAGCGGCGCGAGCCGGGCGCGGAATGTCATGGTGTGTCTCCGTGGTCGTTGGAATGAGGGGTCAGAAGGTGTGAATGCCTTCTCAGGCCGCAGGAATGCGCAGGCCGATCACGCGCGTGGCCAGCTGCGTGAGCTCGTCCACGATCTGCTCGGGCCCCAGCCGGCCGCCGGGCTGGTACCAGCTGTAGAGGAAGCCCGGGAGGCTGCAGGCGGCTAACGCGGTGATGCGGGTCTCGTTGAAGTCGAGGTCGCCATCGCGCCGCCCCTGCTCCAGCAGCGGCGTGAGCTTGTCGTAGAAGTGGTGGGCCAGCTTCTTCATCGCGGCGTTGTATTCGGGCCGGTAGACCTGCGGCTCGCGGTAGGGAAAGAAGGCCGCCGGGTAGTGCATGACGGTGGCGCGGATCAACCGGCGCAGGCCCTCGACCACCTTATCCGCGGCCGGGCGCGGGTCGTCGTCGGCGAAGTCCAGTGCGGTGAAGCAGTCCACCGTGGGCCGCCACGACAGCACCTCGAACAGCTCCTGCTTGTCGCGGAAGTAGTAGTAGATGAAGGGCTTGGTCACCTGCAGTGCCTGCGCCACCTGCGCCAGCGTGGTGTTGGCATAGCCCTGGGCCGCGAAGAGCTGCGTGGCCGCCTGCAGGATGCGCTCGCGCTGCACGTCGGTGCCCGCCGTGGCCGAGCGTTGCCGGCCATTGCCGTGCGTGCGTGCCTGCCCGTCCACCGGCGCGCGACTGGCCGGGCCGCCAGGCGCAATGGCTTTGGGTTTGTGCGGTGTCTCCGATGTTCTACCCATCGGTAGGATTGTTCGTGCACCATGCAATGCATGACAAGGGTCGACGGGGTTCGGCGCGCTATCGCTAACCCTGATCGGCAGACGCCACGGAGACACCCATGAGCCTAGCCACCCCGCCCGATTTGGCAGCGGACGCGCTTCCCGCACGCCCACGCCAGCCCCTGCACGAGTACCTGCGCGCCCATGCGCGCGAGCGCGGCGACCATGCCGCCTGCTTCTGGTACGGCCACCGCATGAGCTATGCCGAACTCGACCGCGCCAGCGATGCCTTCGCCGCCCGGCTGCAGGCGCTGGGCGTGGCCAAGGGCGAGCCGGTGGTGCTCTTCCTCAACAACTGCCCGCAATACCTGGTGGCCCATTACGGCATCCAGAAGATCGGCGCCATCGTCTGCCCCAGCGGCCCGCTCAACAAG
Organism: Pseudacidovorax intermedius; assembly: GCF_003350475.1. Lineage (GTDB taxonomy): Bacteria > Pseudomonadota > Gammaproteobacteria > Burkholderiales > Burkholderiaceae_C > Xenophilus > Xenophilus intermedius. Next base: position 282,431 of record NZ_QQAV01000001.1, on the reverse strand, counting down.
GCGCATGAGCTCGCCTACCAGGTGGGCGACCTCAAGGCGCGCGTCATCGTCGCCGCCGCGCCGCTGCTGCCCGTGGTGCGGCAAGTGCAGGCCGAGGCGCCGCACCTCGCGCATGTGTTCGTCGTGCACTACGCCGACCTGCTGCCGGCCGAGCCGGTGCTGGACCTGCCTGCCGAACTGAAGACCGCCGCCCAGGCGCCGCGCACCGTGCCCGCCGGCTGCGAGGACTTCCGAGAGGCGAGCAGCGGCAATGCGAAGCCCGCTCCGGTCCCACTGTCGCTGGACGACGTGGCCCTCATGACCTACACCTCGGGCACCACCGGCCTGCCCAAAGGCGCGATGCTGAGCTACGGCAACGCCCTCTTCAAGACGCGCATCGCCGCCGACTGCAACGGCGTGCAGGCCGACGACGTGCTGCTGTCGGTGGCACCGCTGTATCACATCGCCGGCATGCTGATGGCGGTGAACGTGCCGGTGCTGGTGGGTGCCACGCAGGTGCTGCTGCACCGCTTCGACCCGCATGCGGTGCTGCAGGCCATCGCCCGCCACAAGGTCAGCTGGTGGTACAGCATCGCGCCGATGAACGTAGCCTGCATGCAGTTGCCGGACGCGCGCGACTTCGACCTGTCCAGCCTCAAGGTCAACCCGGTCACCAGCTTCGGCATCGCCTTCACCGAGCCGCTGGCGAAGCAGTGGCAGGGCTTCGCGCCCAACTGCACTTCGCACGAAGCCGCCTACGGCCTGTCGGAGACCCACACCTGCGACACCTACACGCCGCGCCATGCGCCGCGCTGGGGCACGCAGGGCGTGCCGGCGCCGGGCGTGACCATCCGCATCCTCGACCCCGAGACGGGCCGTGACCTGCCCGCCGGCGAGGTGGGCGAGATCGTGCTGGCCAGCGAAGGCACCTTCAAGGGCTACTGGAACAAGCCCGAGGCTACGGCCGCCACGTTGCGCAATGGCTGGGTGCACACGGGCGACATGGGCAAGCTGGATGCCGAGGGGTATCTCTGCTTCATCGGCCGCTTCAAGGAGATGATCAAGGTCTCCGGCTACAGCGTGTTCCCCGAGGAGGTCGAGACCATCCTCATCAAGCATCCGGCCGTGGCCCAGGCTGCCGTCATTGCCCAGCCCGATGCCGAGAAGGGCGAGGTGGTCAAGGCCTTCATCGTGCGCAAGCCCGGCGCCGAGACCGCGCCCGAGGCCATCGTGGCCTGGGCGCGCGACAACATGGCGCCCTACAAAGTGCCGCGGCAGGTGCGCTTCATCGACGCGCTGCCGGCCACCGGCGCGGGCAAGGTGCTGCGGCGCCTGCTGAAAGACATCGACTGAGTCACTCACCCCTTCCGAGGTCCTCCCCGTGTTCAAGAAAGTTCTGATCGCCAACCGCGGCGAGATCGCCGTGCGTCTGGTGCGCGCCCTGCAGGACCTGGGCATCGCCAGCGTGGCCGTGCATGCGCAGGACGATGCACAGGCCCTGCATGCGCAGCTGGCCGATGTCGCCGTGCCACTGGCGGCCACCGGCCCAGCGGCCTACCTCGACATCGACGCGCTTCTGGCCATCGCCCGTGCGCAGGGCTGCGATGCGGTGCACCCCGGCTATGGCTTCCTGAGCGAGCGGGCCGACTTCGCGCAGGCCTGTGCGAAGGCCGGCTTGGTCTTCATCGGGCCGACGCCCGAGCAGCTCGCCCTGTTCGGCGACAAGGCACGCGCCCGCGCGCTGGCCCAGCAGGGCGACGTGCCGGTGATGCCGGGCAGTGCCGGCGCGGTGACCTTGCAAGAGGCCCAGGCCTTCTTCGCCGAACAGGCGAAGGACGGCGCGGGCGTGATGATCAAGGCGATCGGCGGGGGCGGCGGCCGGGGCATGCGCGCCGTGCTGCGGGCCGAAGACGTGGCCGAGGCCCATGCCCGTTGCGTCTCCGAGGCCCGCGCGGCCTTCGGTGTCGAGGGCGTGTACGTCGAGCGGCTCATGCCGCGCGCCCGCCACATTGAGATCCAGGTGCTGGGCGACGGTGAATCGGTCGCCAGCCTGGGCGAGCGCGAATGCACGCTGCAGCGCCGCTTCCAGAAGCTGGTGGAGATCGCGCCCAGCCCGACCTTGTCCGAGCCCCTGCGTGCCGCCCTCACACAGGCGGCGCTGCGCATGGCGCAGGCCGTGGGCTACCTGGGCCTGGGCACCTTCGAGTTTCTGGTGGACGACAGCTCGACCACGCTGCCCTGGGTCTTCATCGAGGCCAACCCGCGCCTGCAGGTCGAGCACACGGTGACCGAGGCCGTCACGGGGCTCGACCTGGTGCAGCTGCAACTGGCCGTGCTGGCCGGCCAGCGGCTCGGCACGCTCGGCATCGACACCGGGCGCACGGCCGCGCAGCAGGGCTACGCCATCCAGTGGCGCATCAATGCCGAGATGCTGGACGCGCAGGGCAACGCCCGCCCATCCGGCGGCCGGCTGGCGCGCTTCGATATGCCCTCGGGACCCGGCGTGCGGGTGGACACCCACGGCTATGCCGGCCTGGCGCCCTCGCCGCATTACGACACGCTGCTGGCCAAGCTGATCGTCGCCAGCCGCAGCAACGACTTTGCCGACGTGCGGCGGCGCAGCCTGCGCGCCTTGGCCGAATGCCGCATCGAGGGCATGGCCACCAATCTGTCGCTGTTGCGCGCCATCGGCGAACGGCCGGAGTTCGCGCAGCAGGACGTGCACACGCGCTTCGTCGAGGCGCACCTGGGCGAGCTGATCAAGGCGACAGAGGCGATGGTGGCGCCGGCTTCGCTCACGCCGTCGGTGGCCACAGCGCCCGCCCCGGCAACGGATGACCAGGCCGACGAGGGCTTCCTCCATATCCGTGCCCCCATGCCCGCCCGCCTGGTGCAGTTCGACGTGGCCATCGGCGACGTGGTGCCGGCCGGTGCGCAGCTGGGCGTGCTGGAGGCCATGAAGATGGAGCACCTGCTGCAGGCTGCCGAGCCCGGCCGCGTGGTCGCGCTGCTGGCCGCCGCGGGCGACTATCTCGCGGAAGGCCAAGCGCTGGTGCAGCTGGAGCCGGTCGATGCCGAGCACGCCGGCGAGGCGCAAGGCGCCGCCATCGACCCTGCGCACATCCGCCCCGACCTGCAGCGCGTCATCGACCGCCATGCGCCCACGCTGGACGCCAGCCGCCCGCAGGCCGTCGCCAAGCGCCATGCGCAGGGCGGGCGCACCGCGCGCGAGAACATCGCCGACCTCTGCGCGCTGGACGCGGACCCGGGCAACTTCATCGAATACGGCCAGCTCGCCATTGCCGCGCAGACCCGCCGCCGCAGCCTGGAGGACCTGATCGCCCACACGCCGGCCGATGGCATGGTGACGGGCATCGGCAGCGTCAATGCCGAGCTCTTCGGCGCCGAGTCCTCGCGCTGCGTGGTCATGGCCTACGACTACACCGTGCTGGCCGGCACGCAGGGCATGCGCAACCACCACAAGAAGGACCGCATGCTGGCGCTGGCGCATCAGCTCAAACTGCCGGTGGTGCTGTTCGCCGAGGGCGGCGGCGGCCGGCCGGGCGATGTGGACATGCCCATCGTCGCCGGCCTCAACAACCACACCTTCAGCCAGTACGCGGCGCTGTCAGGCGTGGTGCCGGTGGTGGGCATTGCGCATGGCCGCTGCTTCGCGGGCAACGCGGCACTCCTGGGCTGCAGCGACGTGATCATCGCCACGAAGAACAGCAATATCGGCATGAGCGGTCCCGCCATGATCGAGGGAGGTGGCCTGGGTCGCTTCGCGCCCGAGCAGATCGGACCCAGCGCGGTGCAGTCGCGCAACGGCGTGATCGACATCCTGGTGGAGGACGAGGCCGAGGCCACCGCCGCGGCGCGGCAGTACCTGTCGTACTTCCAGGGCCGCACGGCGAAGTGGGAGGCGGACGACGCGCGCCTGCTGCGCCAGGCCGTGCCCGAGAACCGGCTGCGCGTGTACGACGTGCGGGCCGTCATGCGCGGCCTGGTGGACACCGGTTCGCTCCTGGAGCTGCGCGCCGGCTTCGGTGCCGGCATGGTGACGGCGCTGGCCCGCATCGAGGGCCGGCCGGTGGGCGTGCTGGCCAACAACCCGCGCCACCTGGGCGGCGCCATCGACGTCGAAGCGGCCGACAAGGCCGCGCGCTTCATGCAGCTGTGCAACGCCCACGGCCTGCCACTGGTGGCGCTGTGCGACACGCCGGGCTTCATGGTGGGGCCGGACGTCGAGGCCCAGGCCCAGGTGCGGCATGTGTCCCGCATGTTCATGGTGGCCTCGCACCTGCGCGTGCCCTACTTCACCGTGGTGCTGCGCAAGGGCTATGGCCTGGGTGCGCAGGCCATGGCGGCAGGTGGCTTCGATGCGCCGGTGTTCACCGTCGCCTGGCCCACGGGCGAGTTCGGTGCCATGGGCCTGGAGGGCGCGGTGCGGCTGGGTTTCCGCAAGGAGCTGGAGGCGGTGTCCGAAGGTGCCGAGCGCGATGCGCTGTTCAAGGAGCTGGTCGACCGGCAGTATGCCGACGGCCAGGCCGTCAACATGGCGCAGACGCTGGAGATCGACGCCGTGATCGATCCGGCGGACACCCGCGGCTGGCTGGTGCGCGGCCTGGCCTCGGCCGGGCGCGTGCAGGAGTCGCCCAAGCCCTACGTCGACACGTGGTGAGCCCCCGCAGGCGCGGCAGGGCGCCTGCGTCTATCGTGCGCTGTCGTTGACTGCACCTTGCACGATGTCCTTCTTTCCCTGGCGCCGCGTCGGCGCCGCGCTCGTCTTTGGCCTGGCTGCGCTTGGCGTCCATGCGGCGCCCGCGTGGACCGCGGCCTGGGCCGCCGCCCCCCAGAACTTCGACGTACTGCCGCAGTTGCCCGGCGTGCCCGCGGCACCCAAGTGGATGGTGCAGGGCACCGTGCGCCAGCAGCTGACGGTGGCCCTCGATGGCAGCCAGGTGCGGGTGCGCTTCTCCAATCGTTTCGGCCAGCGGCCACTGCGCATCGCCGCCGCCACCGTGGCCCTGGGCACCGGTGGCGGCAACCTGTCGCCCGGCACGGTGCAGCCTCTTGTCATGGGCGGCCGCGCTGCCTTCGAGGTGCCGGCTGGGCAGGAGCGCTGGACGGACGGCGCGGCCCTGGCGGTGCGCGCCGGGCAGCCCTTGGTGGTGAGCTTTGCGCTGGCCGAATCCGTGCCCGCCACCGTGGTGCATCGCCTGCCGCCGGAGGGGGCCTGGCTGGCACCCGGCAACCAGACGGGCGCCGCGCAACTGAAGGACGTCCAGCGCAAGCCGTGGAACCTGTTCGTCACCGGGCTCGACGTCAAGCCGCCCACGCCGGCCAATGTCCTCGTGGCCTTCGGCGATTCGATCACCGAGGGCTCCGGCGCGGAAAGTGGGGCCGAAGCGGCCCGTTATCCGCAGCGCCTGGGTGTGCGGCTGCAGGGTGTCGCCGGGCGCACGCCCGTTTCCGTGATCAACGCCGGCATCGGCGGCAACCGCCTGCTGGCGGATTTCACCGGGCCCAGCGGCATGTCGCGATTTGATGCCGACGTCCTGCAGCAGAGCGGCGCGACGCACGTCCTGGTGCTCATCGGCATCAACGACATCGGCTTCGGCACCTTCCAGGGCAAGCTGCTGCCGGGCTTCAACCCGCCCACTGCCCAGGCGCTCATCGACGGGCTCCAGCAATTGGTCGACCGTGGCCGCGGGCGCGGCCTGAAGGTGCTGCTGGGGACGCTGCTGCCTTTCGAGGGCTCCGGCTACTGGAGTGAGGCGAACGAGGCGAAGCGCGAGGCGGTCAACCGCTGGATCCGCGGCAGGCAGGACGTGGCCGTCGTCGACTTCGACGCCGCGCTGCGCGACCCGAGCGATGCGCGCCGGCTTGCCGCGCGTTACGACAGCGGCGATCACCTGCATCCCAACGCAGCAGGCACGGCGGCCATGGCGCAGGTGGCCGACGTACCGCTGTTGCGGGAATGAGGGCCCCGCGGTTCGGCATTTGCGCCGCCCTCGGGGCGGGATACAGCTTCACACAAGCATTTGCCTTGCGCTGACGTGCCGTTGACACCCGCGGCGCACCATCGAGGCTCCAACACTTCATGAGGAAGCAACCCATGAAAAAGAGCATCACCGCCGTCGCCCTCTCCCTGGGCACCGCCACCCTTCTTTCGCTGGGCGCCATCGCCGTACCGGCCTCTGCCCAGGCCCAACCGGTCATCAATGTGCAGATCGGCCAGCCCCCGCCGCCGCCCCGCGCCGAGCGCATGCCCCCGCCGCGCCGTGGCTTCGTGTGGGCGCCTGGGCATTGGGAAGCCCGTCGCGGCCAGTACGTCTGGGCGCCGGGCCACTGGGTCAAGGCACGTCCGGGCTACGCCTACCGGGCGCCGGAGTGGCGTGAGCGCGGCGGCCGCTGGGAATACAACCGCGGCCGTTGGGACCGCGATGGCGACGGCGTGCCGAATCGCCACGACCGCCGGCCGAACAACCCGAATCGGTATTGACGACAGCCCCATGCCGCTTCGCGGCTCCCCCTCCCTGGCGCCTTCGGCTTGGAGGGGGCGCACCCGGAGGCCTGGCGAAGCCAGTTCCTCGGGTGCACTTGCATCGTCTGCTCCGCGACGTTGCGATCTATGGGTAGGGCGTCAACCCAAGAGCCGGAAGATCAGCGGCATGAGGAGCGCAGCCAGTACCACCTGCAGGCCGAGCGCCAGCCCGGCATAGGCACCCGCGTCGGCGTTCACCTGCAGCGCCCGCGCGGCGCCGATACCGTGCGCGGCGGTGCCCAGCGCAAAGCCGCGGGCGGTCCAGCCCGAGCCGGCTGCAGGCACCCGCAGCAGGTCGAACAGGTACTTGCCGGTCAGCGCACCCACCATGCCTGTCAGTACGGCAAAGACCGCGGAGAGCGCCGGCACGCCGCCGATCTTCTCGGCGATGCCCATGGCCACGGGCGCCGTCACCGACTTGGGCGCCATCGACAGCACCACATCCTTGGGCAGGCCGAACAGCCAAGCCAGCAGCACGGCCGATGCGCCCGCAGCGCCGCCGCCCAGCAGCGCGGCCAGCAGCAGGCGAGGACCGCGCGCGCGCAGCTCGGCCCGGCGTTCCCACAAGGGCCAGGCCAACGCCACCACGGCGGGGCCAAGCAGGAAGTGGATGAACTGCGCCCCCGAAAAATAGGTCGGGTACTTCACCCCGGTCGCCGTCAGCAGCAGTGCCAGCACCACCACCGACCACAGCACCGGATTGGCCCAGGGCGCGCCTTGCATGCGGCCATAGAAGGCCTGCGCCAGCAGGTAGACCACCAGCGTGGCCGTCAGGCCGAACAGCGGCGTGGCAGAGAGGTAGACCCAGAGTTCGACGAAGTGGGGCATCAGCGCTTCTCCTGTTCTGCCTTGGGCCGGGCGGCGTGTAGCACCAGTGCGGTGACCGCCAAGCCGATCCATGTGGAAAGAGCGACGACCAGCAGGATGCGCAGCCCGTAGTCCGCGAACAGCCCCAGGTGCGTCATCACGCCCACGCCCACGGGCACGAACAGCAGCGACAGATGCGACAGCAGGAACTGCGCGCACACGGCCACTGCCTCGCGGATGGCAACCACACGCAGGGCCGGCAGCAGCATCAGCAGGCCCAGCACCGGGCCGGGCAGCGGCAGGTGCAGGCCGCGGGAGATCAACTCGCCCAGCGACTGGAAGACCAGCAACCAGGCCAGGCCACGCAAGCCCTGCATCAGAAGCGCGGCAGCTCGGGATGCGGCAGGCGTCCGCCCCGCACCACCTGCTTGCCGTATTCGGCGCAGCGCGCCAGCGTCGGGATCACCTTGCCGGGGTTGAGCAGGCCGGCCGGATCGAAGGCGGCCTTCACCGCGAACATCTGCGCGTTCTCCTCGGCGGTGAACTGCACGCACATGCTGCTGAGCTTTTCCACGCCCACGCCATGCTCGCCCGAGACGGTGCCGCCCATGGCCACGCTGGTCTCCAGGATGTCGGCGCCGAAGAGCTCGCAGCGGTGCAGCTCGTCGGGGTCGTTGGCGTCGAACAGCACCAGCGGGTGCAGGTTGCCGTCGCCGGCATGGAAGACGTTGCAGCAGCGCAGGCCGTACTTCTTCTCCATCTCCGCGATGGCGAGCAGGATGTCGGCCAGGCGCTTGCGCGGGATGGTCGAGTCCAGGCACATGTAGTCGGGGCTGATGCGGCCCGAGGCGGGGAAGGCGTTCTTGCGGCCGCTCCAGAAGCGCAGCCGCTCCTCCTCGCTCTGGCTCACGGCGATGGCGGTGGCGCCGCAGCCGCGCAGCACCTCGCTCATGCGGCCGATCTCCTCATCGACCTCTTCGGGCGTGCCGTCGGATTCGCACAGCAGGATGGCCGCGGCCGTGAGGTCGTAGCCGGCCTGCACGAAGTCCTCGACGGCGGCGGTCATGGGCTTGTCCATCATCTCCAGCCCCGCGGGGATGATGCCGGCGGCGATCACCGCCGCGACCGCGTCGCCGGCCTTCTGCACGTCGTCGAAGCTGGCCATGATGCAGCGTGCGAGCTGCGGCTTGGGCACCAACTTGACGGTGACTTCGAGCGTCACGGCCAGCATGCCTTCGCTGCCGACGATCAGCGGCAGCAGGTCGAGGCCCGGCGCGTCCAGCGCCTCGCCGCCGAATTCCACCTGCTCTCCATCGGCCAGGAAGCCGCGCACCCGCAGCACGTTGTGCAGCGTCAGGCCGTACTTGAGGCAGTGCACGCCGCCGGAGTTCTCGGCCACGTTGCCGCCGATGGTGCAGGCGATCTGGCTGGAGGGGTCGGGCGCGTAGTACAGGCCGTAGGGTGCAGCGGCCTCGCTGATGGCCAGGTTGCGCACGCCGCACTGCACGGTGGCGGTGCGGGCCACCGGGTCCACCTTCAGGATCTCGTTGAAGCGGGCCAGCGACAGCGTCACGCCTTCGGCATGCGGCATGGCGCCGCCCGAGAGGCCGGTGCCCGCGCCCCGCGCCACCACCGGCACGCCCAGGCCGTGGCAGGTGCGCAGCACGGCCTGCACCTGGGCCTCGTTCTCGGGCAGGGCCACCACCAGCGGGCGCTGGCGGTAGGCGGTGAGGCCGTCGCATTCGTAGGGCGTGGTGTCCTCGTCGTGCCACAGCAGGGCATGCGCGGGCAGCAGGGCGCCCAGGGCCCGCACCACCTGGGCCTGTCGTTCTGCGCGCTGGAAGTTCGAGTGCTGGGCGGGGGTGGCGGGGGCGTTCATGGCGGTCGCGGTGGTGGCTAGCGGAAGATCACCGTGCGGTGGCCGTTGAGCAGCACGCGGTGCTCGCTGTGCCACTTGACGGCGCGGGCCAGCACCAGGCTCTCGGTGTCGCGGCCGCGGGCCGTGAGGTCCTCGACGGTGTCGGTGTGGTCGGCGCGGGCCACGTCCTGCTCGATGATGGGGCCTTCGTCCAGGTCGGCCGTCACATAGTGGGCGGTGGCGCCGATCAGCTTCACGCCGCGGTCGTGGGCCTGGTAGTAGGGCTTGGCGCCCTTGAAGCTGGGCAGGAAGCTGTGGTGGATGTTGATGGCCCGACCGGCCAGCTTGCCGCACATCTCGTTCGACAGGATCTGCATGTAGCGCGCCAGCACCACCAGGTCGGCGCCCTCGGCCTCGATGATCTCCAGCTGCTTGGCCTCGGCCTGGGCCTTGGTGGCGGCGGTCACCGGGATGTGGTGGAAGGGCACGTTGTAGCTGGCGGCCAGCTGGTAGAAGTCGCGGTGGTTGCTGATGATGGCGCGGATGTCCACCGGCAGCAGGCCGCTCTTCCAGCGGAACAGCAGGTCGTTGAGGCAGTGGCCTTCCTTGCTGACCAGCAGCACGGTCTTCATCGGCTGCTGGGCGGCGTGCAGCTTCCAGGCCATGCCGAAGCCGTCGGCCAGCGAGGCCAGCTGGCTGCGCAGCTCGGCCTCGGGCACGCCCTCGCAGGCGAAGCGCACGCGCATGAAGAACAGGCCCGTGCCATGGTCGTTGTACTGGGCGGCCTCTTCGATATTGCCGCCCCGCTCCATCAGGAAGCCCGAGACGGCATGCACGATGCCGCGGCGGTCCGGGCAGGAAAGGGTCAGGATGTACGCGCTCATGAGGGGGCGGATTGTCGCAGCGCCGGCAGCGGGGCGTCGGCGGGCGCAGCGGCGCGGTCGGCGGGGCTCAGAGCTCGCCCGGCGGCATCGCGGCCAGCGCGGCCCGGCAGTTGCGGGCGATGAGTTCCTGCCGCTGGCGCGGCATGCGCTCCAGCGTGGAGGCGACGCTGATGCCCGCCACCGCCTCGCCGCGCGCGTTGCGCACCGCCATGCCCACGGCCAGCACGTTGCGCGTGGCATGGTTGCCGATGACCGACCAGCCGCGCTCGCGCGTGGCCCGCACCAGGATCCGCAGCCGCTCGGGCGTCATGCCGCCGTAGCGCGGCAGCTGCGCGGCGTTGGCGGCGATCACCTCATCCACCTGCGCATCGGGCAGGGCGGCCAGCAGGGCCAGCCCGGCCGCGCCCACGCCCAGCGGCTGGCGCGTGCCCACCTGGATCACCAGCACCTGCACCGGGTGCGTGCCCACCTGTCGCGCGATGCAGTGCGAGGCCGCGCCCTCGCGCACGATGGCGAAGGCCGCATCGCCGCAGGCGCGGCTCACGCGTTCGAGCACCGGCTGCAGCTGCACCGCCATGTTGGGCTGCCGGGCCGCAGGCTGCAGCGCGCCCCAGCGTGGGCCCGGCACGTAGAGGAAGCGGCCGCGTTGCGCCACATGGCCGCCTTCCTTGAGCGTGGCCAGCAGCCGGTAGACCGGCGCCCGCTCCAGGCCGGTGGCGCGGCACAGGTCGACCACGCGCAGGCCCTCGGGCCGGGCCATCACGGCGTCCAGGATCTGCAGTCCGCGGCGCAGGGTGCGGCTGCCGGGGTCTTCCGTGGCCTCGGCCAGATCGTCCGGCTGCCGGACATTTTCGTTCGTGTTTCGGGAGGCCATCTCCAAGAATCCGCCCATCCAAAAGCCTGCAGTGTGCCGCGCATCGCGCGCTGCGCCGACGGGCTCTGGCATTCGAACATCACGGAGACACCGACCATGCCTGCATCCTCACCCCGTCCCTCGCCCTGGCCCGGCCTGCGCCCGCAGCGCGCCGGCCGCCGCCTGTTCACCTTGGCCGCCCTGGCCGGCGCCGTGGTGCTCGGCAGCGCGACGGCGCCAGCCGCCGCCCAGCCGGAGGCCTGGCCGACCAAGCCGATCCGGCTCGTCGTCGGCTATGCCGCTGGCGGCGCCACCGACGTGGTGGCGCGCCTGGTGGCGGTGAAGATGGGCGAACAGCTGGGCCAGCCCATGCTGGTGGACAACCGGGCCGGTGCCAACAGCAACCTGGGCGCCGAGATCGTGGCCCGCGCCGCGCCGGACGGCTACACGCTCTACGTCTACACCATCGCCAACACCATCAACGCCTCGCTCTATCCCAGGCTGGGCTACGACCCGGTGAAGGACTTCGAGCTGGCGGGCCTGATGGCCAAGATCCCCAACATCCTGGTGGTCAATCCCAAGCTGCCGATCCGCTCGGTGGCCGATTACGTGCGCTACGCCAAGTCCTCGAAGGAGGGCCTCACCTTCGCCTCGTCCGGTGCCGGCTCGTCCATCCACCTGTCGGGCGAGATGTTCAAGATGCAGTCGGGCCTCAACATGCTGCATGTGCCCTACAAGGGCAGCGCGCCGGCCATCACCGACCTGATGGGCGGCCAGGTCGACTCGATGTTCGACAACGCGCCCTCGTCGCTGCCGCATGTGCAGGCCGGCAAGCTGCGCGCCATCGCAGTCACCAGCGCCCAGCGCCTGCCGCAGCTGCCCGACGTGCCCACGCTGGCCGAGGCGGGCTACGCCGGCTTCGACGTGCAGTCCTGGTTCGCCCTGGCCGCGCCGGCCGGCACGCCGCGGCTGGTGATCGACCGGCTCAATGCCGCCCTGGCCAAGGTGCTGGCTGCGCCCGACGTGCGCCAGCGGCTGCAGGACCTGGCGGCCACGCCGGCCGGCGGCACGCCGGAGCAGGCGCGCGCCTTCGCCGCGGCCGAGATCCAGCGCTGGCGCGAGGTCGTCAAGGCCTCGGGCGCCAGCGCCCAGTAAGCGCAGGCGCGGCGCGCGCACCCCGCCGCCGCGCCCTGCATCACGCCCGACCGGGCCGCTTTCCTTCCTGACCATGTACCCCATCGACTTCTTCTGGCGGGCCGCCCAGCGCTGGCCCGCGCGCATCGCCATCGATGCGCCCGAGGGCCTCGTGCGCTACGACGCGCTCGCTGCCCGTGTCGCCGCCCTGGCCGCCGGCCTGATGGCCCTGGATCCGGCGTCCCAGAGCCGCGTCGGCCTCTGCGCGGCCAACAGCACGGACCACATCGTTGCGCTGCTGGCGGTATTGGCCTGCGGCAAGGTGTGGGTGCCGCTCAATCCCAAGAGCACGCGGCCGGAGATCCGGCGCATCGTGGACGCGACCAAGCCCTCCATCCTGGTGCTGGACGCGGCCCATGCCGACCTGCTGGACGGCGCGCCGGGTGCTCGCGTGCTGACGGGCGGTGCGGTGCCACCCGCCAGCGCCACCACGCTGCAGGCCCTGGAACAGGCCCATGCCGGCGCGCTGCCGCCGCGCCTGACGTTGCCGGCCGACGCCACGCAGGCCATCAAGTTCACCGGCGGCACCACCGGCCTGCCCAAGGGCGTGATGCAGCCCTACCGCGCGTGGATGGCCACCATCGCCAACCAGATCCATGCCTGGGGCTTCGACGAGCACGAACGCTACGTGGTGGCCGCGCCCATCACCCATGGCACCTCGACCTACCTGCTGCCCATCCTGGCGCAGGGCGGCTGCCATGTGCTGCTGGCGGGCGCGGGCGCCGAGGCGGTGCGCACCGCCTTCCGCGAGCGCGGCGGCACCGTCTGCTTCATGCCGCCCACGCTCGTCTACATGCTGATGGCGCTGCCGGATGCAAGCCGCGACGACTTTCCCCAGCTGCGCCGCCTGATCTATGGCGGGGCGCCGATGCCGCCCGAGAAGATCCGCCAGGTGCGCGACTTCTTCGGCCCGGTGCTGGGCACCACCTACGGCCAGACCGAGGCGCCCCAGATCCTCACCGTGATGCGGCCCGAGGACTTCGACGACCCGCGCAACTGGCCCGCCGTCGGTCGCACCACCTGGTTCAGCGACGTGGCCATCATGGCGCCCGACGGCCGCCTGCTGCCGCCCGGCGAGGTGGGCGAGGTGGTGGCCCGCGGCGACCTGCTGATGACCGGCTACTGGCGCCTGCCCGAGAAGACTGACGAGACGCTGGTGGACGGCTGGCTGCACACAGGCGACCGCGGCCTGATCGACGAGCGCGGCTACCTCTTCCTGAAGGACCGGCTCAAGGACATGGTCATCACCGGCGGCTTCAACGTCTACCCGGTGGACGTGGAGAACGCCCTGGGCCAGCACCCTGCCGTGCACGAATGCGCCGTGTTCGGCCTGCCCGACGACAAGTGGGGCGAGACGGTGCAGGCCGCGGTGCAGCTGCGCCCCGGCGCCGACGTGGGCGAGGCCGAGCTGATCGCCTTCGTGCGCGAGCGCCTGGGGCCGGTGCAGACGCCCAAGCGCATCCACTTCCACGCCAGCCTGCCGCGCTCGCCGGTGGGCAAGGTGCTCAAGACTGCCGTGCGCGACGCCGCCCTGGCCGCCACCGCCTGACCCTCGAACGGAGACACCGATGACCGACAAGAACGCCGCCCCCGTCACCCGCCTGTGCACCCACACCCTCACCAGCCTGCACTACCGCGACGCGGACCTGGTGCAGGACCTGATGGGCCAGAAGACCTTCACCGAGGTGATGCTGATGCAGATCCTCGGCCGCACGCCGCGCCCGGTGGACATGCGCATCACCGACGTGGTGCTGATCGTGCTGATGGAGCACGGCCTCACGCCCAGCGCAATCGCCACGCGGCTGATCTACATGAGCGCGCCCGAGAACCTGCAGGGCGCCGTCAGCGCCGGCCTGCTGGCCGTGGGCAGCTCCTTCGTGGGCACCATGGAGAACTGCTCGCGCCTGCTCGACCGCATCATGGCGGCCGAGGATCCGCAGGCCGAAGCCGCCGCCATCGCCCAGCACCACAAGACGCAGAAGAGCGCGGTCCCCGGCTTCGGCCACCACCTGCACAAGCCGGTGGACCCGCGCGCCTACAAGCTGCTGGAACTCGGCCGCGCCGAGCCCGAGCTGGCCGGCCGCCACATCCGCGCGCTGGAGATGCTCTCGGCCGGCGTCGATGCCGCCGCCGGCCGGCCCATCACCATCAACGCCACCGGCGCAGTGGCCGCGCTGCTGGGCGAGATCGGCGTGCCCACCGGCGTGATGCGCGGCTTTGCGGTCATCTCCCGCGCGGCCGGGCTGGTGGCGCACATCGTCGAGGAGCAGCAGAGCCCCTCGGGCCGCTTCATCTGGGACACGGTGGAGCACGCCATTCCCTACGTGGGCGAGGGCGGCCGCTGAGCGGCCTTTGCGCCGCCGTTTTCAGGGTTTGGCCGGCGCGGCGGGTTTGCGCAGCTCTGCGCAATAGTCCCTGGGCGGCACGGCGGGCGTGGCCCAGAGGGCGTCGAATCGCTGGCGGTCGGCACCCGCGCCGCCTGCGGCCATGCGCACGCTGCGCACCTTCAGGTCGGTCGGCAGGTGCTGGGGCACGCCCAGCGCCGGGTCCGCATGGCCGGCACCGGTCACCAGCAGCACCACCCGGCCCGGCGCTGCCGCCTGCGCGGCCTGGGCCACGGTGCGCGCCATCTCGCGGTCGCGGGCGACCTGGATGCGGGTCATGGGCTGCATCTGCGATTCCGGCAGCAGACCGCAATGGCCCTCGCGCACCGCGGCCATCTGGGCCTGCCAGGCGGGGGGCGGCAGCTGGGCGTCGAGCGAGACGTCGGCCATGGCGTCCTTCATGCGGGCGCGGGGCAGGTTGGCGCCGAGCACCGGCACGCCGGCGCCCACGGCGGCCATCACCACCGGGCCGTAGGCAGTCCAGGGCCAGGCGCGGTCGTTCCAGGCCAGGGCGGCGCGGGCCTGCGCCTCGGTGGCGGTCGGCGGCAGCGCGGCGGTGCTGCGGCCGCTGTCGGCCATCTCCAGCGCGACGGCCGCCAGGCGCTGGCGGGCAGCGAGCTGTTGCACCGTCTCGCGCTCCAGCGCATGGTGGGCGTCGGCGTCGTGCTGCTCGCCGAGGATCAGCACCTGCGCGGGCAGCAGGGCGTCCAGGCGGCGGGAGAGCGGGGTGTCGGGCGCGTCTGCCGCGGGGCCGGCCAGGCCCGCGCAGCCCGCGGCCAGCACGGCCGCCATCGACAGCGCCGCACGGCGGCAGAGCAGGGGCAGGGGAGACAGCATGCCGCGGATACTAGGCGCGCCGGCGGCGGCCTGCCTGTCCGCGCGATTCGCTTTCTTCCGCGTCTTCTTCCGTTCTTCGCCCCCGTGCCGTCTTCCGCTGCCGCTGTCCGGCGCCCCCCTCCCTACGTGCTGCGCGTGCTGGGCACCCTGCTGCTGGCCCTGGCGGCCGCGGGCCTGTGCCTTCTTCTGCACACGCCGCTGCCCTGGATGATCGGGCCCATCCTGGCCGTGTCCTTCGCCTCGATGGCCGGCCTGCCCACCGCGAGCTGGGCGCCGCTGCGCAACGGCGGGCAATGGACCATCGGCGCGGCCCTGGGCCTGTACTTCACGCCCGAGGTGACGGCGCTGGTGGCCAGCCTGTGGTGGGCCATCGTGCTGGCCATCGCCTGGGCGTTGGCGCTGGGCACCGGCTTCGGGCTCTGCCTGGACCGGGTTCACGCGCGCCACATGCCCCAGCTGCCGCCGCGCACGCTGAGAGCCACCACTTACTTTGCAGGCGCCATCGGTGGCGCGTCGGAGATGACGCTGCTGTCCGAACGGGCGGGTGCGCGCACCGATCTGGTGGCCGCCGCCCACAGCCTGCGGCTGGTGATCGTGACGGTCAGCATTCCTTTCGGCCTGCAATGGACGGGCCTGCACGGGCTGGACAGCGTGCCTGCCGCGCTGCGCGAGGTGCGGTGGGGCGGCTTCGCGCTGATGGCGATTGCCACGGCCGCGGGGGCGTGGCTGATGCGGCGGATGGGGCGGGCCAATCCCTGGTTCCTGGGTCCGCTGCTGGTCACCGCGGGAATCTCGATGAACGGCATCACGCCCTCGGCCGTGCCGCAGTGGCTGTCGAATGCGGCGCAGCTGGTGATCGCCGTGAGCCTGGGTGTGCGCTTCTCGCGGGAGTTCGTGCACACCGCGCCCCGCTGGCTGGCCTCGGTGGCCGCCGGCACCTTGGCCATGATCGGCGCTTGTGCCCTCTTTGCCGAGGTGCTGGCCTGGGCCACCGGCCTGCGCTGGACCACGCTGCTGCTGGGCACCTCGCCGGGCGGCATCGCCGAAATGTCGATCACGGCCAAGGTGCTGCAGCTGGGGGTGCCGGTGGTGACGGCCTTCCAGGTCTGCCGGCTGGTGGCGGTGCTGCTGCTGACGGGGCCGCTGTTCGAGCGCCTCTACAGGCGGCGCTGAGGCGGACGCCAGAAAGCAAAAGGCCCGCGATGCGGGCCTTTGTCACGCTGGCGCTGCCGGCCTGTGCCGACGGCGCCCGAAGAGGGCAAACCTCAGTGCATCAGCACCGGGTTCTGCGCCAGCTCGGCATAGCCTTCGAGCGTGTCCTCCACCTCTTCCTGGGTGGGGGTGTTCTCTTGCCAGGCGGCGATCTGCTGCTGGAACAGCTCGGCCCAGGAGCCGTCGAGGTAGACCTCCTTGCCGGAGCGCTTGTCCACGATCTCGAAGCCGTCGCGCGACAGCATCGGATGGCTGCCGGCGGGGCGGCTGGCCTCTTCCGGCTGCACGTGGACGACGACGAAGCTGTCGGAGTCGTAAAGCATGTGCATGGCAGGGTGCTTCAGAGAGTCGATGAGGGACATGGTCATGTATTTAGCAATCAATGCGCCAGATTCAAGAGCTGCCGATCTCGTGTGGGCCAATGCGCCGCCCTAATGTACGCGGCGCATCGCGGGGCCGTCCGCAAAGGGTTTCCTGCGGGGCGCCACTGTTGCGGCGGCGCATCTCACTGTGCCTTGTCGGCGCTGCGCAGCTGCAGGTCGGCGAAGTCGCCATTCGCCTCGGTCTGGCGGATGCGCACGGGCAGCCAGCCGAGGTCGGGGGCGAGCCAGACCTCGATCTTCTGGTCGTATTCACGACGCGGCAGGCGCACCAGGCGGCGCGCCGCATGCTCGCCGGAAGGCGTGGCGACGGTCTCGTCGCCTTCGACGCGGAAGGTCCAGACATCGGCGTCGCGCGGCCCCGCCACCTGCAGGCTGATCGTTCGACCCGTCGTGTAGCGCGCCGGGTCGCCGCCCACCAGGGCCGTCAGCTGCATCAGGATGCTCAGGCGGTCCTGCGCGCCCGGCTGCAGCGGCACGCGGGTGTTGGCGCTGCTGAAGACGATCTCGCCGGTGTCGCGCACGAAATGCGTGGCCACCTCGCTGCGGCGACGGTCCGAGAAGCGCTCCGGCGCGATGCCCTGCGGGCCGATGCGGCCCTCGCTGGTCTGCGCCCGGATGGTGCGGAACAGCACCTTGAGCGACAGCCGCGCGTTGTAGCGGTCGCCGTCCTGCAGCCAGGTGAGTTCGCCGAACACGCCCGACATGGGCTGCATGCCCTGCTGTCCGGTGGCGTCGAAGTCCAGCTTCACCGAGCCCGGCAACTGCAGCGGCACGGTGGCGCCGGCCGTGGGCGTGCCGGACGGCGGGCCCGACGGGGCGCTGCCGCTGCCGCCCGACCCCAGCATTCCGCCGCGTTGAGATCCGCCGCCGTTGTCGGCGTCGTCGGACGCCATCTCGGCGGGCGCGGACGCCGCGGCCTGCGGCGTGGGCGCCGAGGCGGCCGGCTCCGGCGCGGTGGCCACCTCAACGGGCGCAGCGGATGGCGCCGGCACCGGTGGCGCGGGCTCGACGTCTGGGCGAGGCACCGCCACCGGTGCCGGCCGGTGCACATGCGGCCGGGCCGCTGCATGCGGCGCGGCGCGCGCATGCGCCGGTGGCGCTGCGGCGGGGGTGAGGGGCGCGATCACGATCTCGCGCGTGCTGAAGCTGTGGGCCAGCGGCAGGGGCGGCGGCTCGCTGCCCAGCGGCAGCAGGCCCAGCAGCAGCCCGTGCACAGCAATCACGGCCAGGGCCAGCAGCGCCAGCGCCCGCCAGGGCGTGCGGCGGGCGTGGGAAAGGTCGTTGGGCGCGGGGCTCGGCGTCATCGGCGGCACAGGGGGCTGGCTACACTGCCCCGTCCTGGGGGATGGCCTTCGCCGATCGCGCAGCCAGTGGGCAGCAGGCACACGGCGCGGCGATGGGGAACGGCATCCCGATGAGTTTAGTCAGCGCGTGCGGCCCGCCTCCGGCCGCGCGCCGCATCCCCTTCACGCCTCCATGAAACTCGCCACCCTCAAGGACGGCTCGCGCGACGGCCAGCTGGTCGTGGTCTCGCGCGACCTGACGCAGGCCCATTACGCCACCGGCATCGCCCACCGGCTGCAGCAGGTGCTGGACGACTGGGGCTTCATGAGCCCTCAGTTGCAGGACCTGTACGACCTGCTCAACAGCGGACGCGCACGGCATGCCTTTCCCTTCGATCCAGCCCAGTGCATGGCGCCGTTGCCGCGCGCCTACCAGTGGGCCGATGGCTCGGCCTACCTGAACCATGTGGAGCTGGTGCGCCGCGCCCGCGGCGCCGAGATGCCGGCCAGCCTGCGCAGCGATCCGCTCATGTACCAGGGCGGCAGCGACGACCTGCTGGGCCCCTGCGACGACATCGTGGTGCCCAGCGAAGCCATGGGCATCGACTTCGAGGCCGAGGTCGCCGTCATCACCGGCGACGTGCGCATGGGCGCCTCGCCCGAGCAGGCACTGGACGGCGTGCGTCTGCTCATGCTGGTCAACGACGTCTCGCTGCGCCACGTGATTCCGGCCGAGCTGGCTAAGGGCTTCGGCTTCGTGCAGGGCAAGCCCGCCACCGCCTTCAGCCCCGTGGCCGTGACGCCCGACGAGCTGGGCGAGGCCTGGCGCGAAGGCCGCGTGCACCTCACGCTGCAGGTGGCCTGGAACGGCCGCACGGTGGGGCTGTGCGAGGCGGGTCCGGACATGCACTTCCACTTCGGCCAGCTGATCTCGCATCTGGCGGCCACCCGCCGCGTGCGCGCCGGCAGCATCGTCGGCAGCGGCACGGTCAGCAACCCGGGCGTGGAAGATGCCGCGGGCCGACTCGACTGGCCGCGCGGCTATGCCTGCATCGCCGAGAAGCGCTGCATGGAAACGCTGCAGGACGGCGCCCCGCGCACCGGTTTCATGCAGTTCGGCGATACCGTGCGCATCGAGATGAAGGGCCTGGACGGCCGTTCGGTCTTCGGCGCCATCGAGCAGGAGGTCGTGCCGCACGGGGGCCGGCCGCGCGTCGAGGCGCAGCCTGCCGGGGGCGAAGGCCGCGACTGATCCGGCGCCACGGTGCTGGCGTAAGGAGAGCGCAGCGTCCCACCCGCCGATGGTGGCCACGGTGCCAGCATTGCCTTGGAGGTCCTTTCCATGAACGCCACTTCTCTTTCCCTGAACACACCGACGCCGTCGCGGGGCCGCCAGGTGCTGGGCCTGGTCGGCTGGCTGCTGCTGTGTTTTGCGGCGGCCGGTGTGGGCGGACTGGCCTCGGCCAACGCGGCCGGCTTTTACGGCGCACTCACACGGCCCGACTGGGCGCCGCCTGCTTGGCTCTTCGGACCGGTGTGGAGTGCGCTCTACACGCTGATGGCGATCTCGGCCTGGCTGGTCTGGCGGCGCGGTGGTTGGGCGGCTGCACCGGGCGCGCTGGGGCTGTTCGTGGCCCAGCTGGCGGTCAACGCCTCATGGAGCTGGTTCTTCTTCGTGTGGCACCTGGGTGCGGCTTCGCTGGCCGTGCAGGTCGTGTTGCTGGCGCTGGTACTGGCGAACCTGGTGGCCTTCTGGCGGCGTTCGGCGCTGGCGGGTGCGCTGCTGCTGCCCTATATGGCCTGGCTGGGATTTGCCGGTGCCCTGATGACGACCGTCTGGCGACTCAATCCGGCGCAGCTCGGTTGAGCCGCTTGCCGAGGGCGCAGACCGCCGCCTGTGCATGGATGCTCCCAGCGGCCGGGGCATGACGGGCCAAGGAGCGCACCTGGGTCCGCTCTACCCGGGCCGATGGCCGACGCCGCGGCCACCGCTGGCTCGGGTAAGCTGGCACGCCCCTCACCCGCCGCCGGGATGCGCCCGCCAAGGCTCAGCCCTCCGGCCCGCGACCGATCTGCGTTCGAACGCCCCGACAGGAGACGCCCCATGTCCGATGCCAGCCCGCCCCCCTTCAGCTTCGCCCAGTTCGTGCCGGGATTCGACTTCCTGCGCAACCTCGCGGCCGGCGGCGCCGCGACGGCCAGCGCCATGCCTGGACTGGGCAGCATGTCGAGCTGGGTCGCGCCCACGCTCAGCGTGGAGGAGATCGACAAGCGCATCCAGGAGCTCAAGGCCGTGCAGTACTGGCTGGAGCAGAACGGCCACGCGCTCAAGGCCACCATCCAGGCGCTGGAGGTGCAGCGCATGACGCTCTCCACCCTGCGCGGCATGAACGTGCGCATGGAGGACCTGGCCCAGGCCTTCGCCGACTCGACGACCCGCGCGGCCGAGGCCGTTCGCGAGGCGACTGCTGCGGCCGCGGCGAGCGCCTCTGCCGCGGCGTCGCCCGCGTCGACGGCGGACGATGAGCGGGATTCGTCCACGGCGCCGGCCCCTGAGCCGGACGGACCCTCTGCGGCGCCAGCATCGGAGGCCGGCGCCGCAGAAGGTCCAGCCGCAGCACCGGGCGTCATCGACCCGCTGCAATGGTGGGGCTCGCTCACCCAGCAGTTCCAGCAGATCGCCAGCCAGGCCCTCAAGGAGGCCTCGGCCATGCAGATGCCGATGGCCGCGGCCGGCGCGATGCCCGCCGCGCCGACTGCCCCTGCCAAGAGCCGGCCGACCGCACGCAAGCCCCCCGCGAAGAAGGCTGCGACCCGCAAGCCCGCCGCCCGCAAGAAGGCGCCGGCCGCC
The DNA here is from genome assembly GCF_003350475.1 of Pseudacidovorax intermedius. Lineage (GTDB taxonomy): Bacteria > Pseudomonadota > Gammaproteobacteria > Burkholderiales > Burkholderiaceae_C > Xenophilus > Xenophilus intermedius. The sequence goes on along the minus strand of NZ_QQAV01000001.1, from coordinate 261,359 downwards.
CGGTCCAACCCCGGCAAGAAGCCGGCCGCGGCCGCCTCCACCGCCCGCCGCACCGGCGGCAACCGGAGCACCGGATGAAGCTCTTTCCCACCGGCCACGCCACCCATCCCGACTGGCGCATGGCCGCCGGCCTGGTGCTGGCGCAACTGCGCGCGCAGATGGCGCTGCCCGACTACGAATCCTCGCCCTCGCTGGGCCTGCTCTACGTCACCGACCACTACACCGCCGAGGCGGCCGACATCCTCGACCTGCTGGCGGCCGAGCTGCCCGAGGTGAGCGACTGGGCCGGCGCCGTGGCGGCCGGCATCGTCGCCAACGCGGCCGAGTACATCGACGAGCCCGCCATCGGCGTGATGCTGCTGGGCGTGCCGGCCGACCAGTACCGCGTGTTCTCGGGCGTCGCACCGCTGGCGGCTTCGGGCCATGCGCCGGGCGACGGGCCCAATGCCGGCTTCAGCGCGCGCTGCGCGCTGGTGCATGCCGACCCGGAGACGCCCGAGCTGCCCGAGCTGATCGCCGAGGTCGCCGGCCGCACCGACGACGGCCTGCTCTTCGGCGGCCTGGCCTCGGGCCGTGCGGGCGCGCTGCAGTTCGCGCTGGGCGGCAACGGCACCATGGCGGGCCAGGGCGCCACGCGCGGCGTGTTCGAGGGCGGCTTGTCGGGTGTGGCCTTCGGGCCCGAGGTGGGGCTGGCCACGCAGGTCACGCAGGGCTGCCAGCCTGTCTCGCGCCAGCGCGAGATCACCGGCGCCGACGAGAACCTGCTGCTCACGCTCGACGGCCGACCCGCCCTGGACGTGCTGCTCGAAGACCTGGACATCTCGCTGGAACGCGACCCGCAGCAGGCCATCGACACCGTGCGGGCCACGCTGGTGGGCCTGTCGGCCGCCGGCACCGACGGCGTACGCATCACCGGCGACCTGGGCCCGCAGGCGCGGGTGCGCCACATCATCGGGCTGGACCCCAAGCGCCGCGCCGTCGCCATCGCCGACCGGGCCGAGGCCGGCATGCGCATGAGCTTCTGCCGCCGCAACGCCCAGGCCGCGCGGGCCGACCTGATGCGCATCTGCGCCGAGATCCGCGAAAGCCTGGAGCCGCAGGAGCAGAGCCTGGCGACCGCCCAGGCGCTGGCGCTGTCGGAGACCGATGCCTCGCCGCACCCGGCGCGCCGCATCGCCGGCGCGGTCTACATCAGCTGCGTGGGCCGCGGCGGCCCGCATTTCGGTGCGCCCAATGCCGAGCTGCAGATCCTGCGGCACGCGCTGGGCGACGTGCCGCTCACCGGCTTCTTCGCCGGCGGCGAGATCGCCGGGCATCACCTGTACGGCTACACCGGCGTGCTGACGGTGTTCACCGCGGACGCGCCCACGGATTGAGGGCCTGAACTTCTTCCGCACTCCGCCAGGCGGGTGCGGCGACGCCCGAAATTAGGCTGGGACGGACTCAGCCGCCCGCCAGCCTGGCGCGGTAGGTCGCCACTTCCTCCGCCAGCCAGTCGCCGAAGGCCGTCGGCGGCGCCCGCCGTCCGCCTGTGGTCGGCCACACCAGCCAGTAGGGATAGGGGTAGGGCACGCGCACGTCGGTCAGCGCCACCAGCTCGCCGCGCTGCAGCAGGCCGTGGACGATGCTCAGCCGCTCCAGCGCGACGCCCTGACCCAGGCGCACGGCCTCGATCGTGAGGTTGGAGTCGTTGATCCACAGGCCGGCGAGCGGCGGCGGTTCAGGCAGGCCCACGGCCTCGCACCAGCTCGACCAGGATTCGGCCGAGCGCACCGGCGGGCAGGCCAGCACCTCGGCCGGCGTGGCCGGCAGCCGGCCGCCGCGGAAATGCGGCGCTGCCACCATCAGCAGTACGTCCTCGAACAGCGGCTGCTGGCTCAGGCCCTCCCACGGCCCGTGGCCCATGCGGATGGCGACGTCGGCCGCGCCCTGGCGCAGGTCCTGCACATCCAGGCCGGCCTGCAGGCGGATGCGCTCATTCGGATGGCGCTCGGCAAAGCGCGGCAGCCGCGGCAGCAGCCAGTGCAGGCCGAAGGAGGGGATCACCGACACCACCAGCTCGCCCTCGCGCGGACGCACCCGCAGGCTGCGGGTGGCGTCGCCGATGTCCGAGAGCGCGGCGCGCACCTGCAGCGCATAGAGCCGGCCGTTCTCGGACAGGCGCAGGCCGCGGCCCTCGCGCTCGAACAGCGACAGGCCCAGCAGCGATTCGAGGTGCCGCAGCTGCTGGCTCACGGCCGAATGGGTGACGTGCAGCGTCTCGGCCGCGCGGGTGACGCTGCCCAGCCGGGCCACGGCCTCGAAGCATCGCAGGGCTTGCAGGGGCGGCAGGTCGCTCATGGAAGGCGGGGGTCGTTGAAGAAGAACTAACGGATTGGCGCAGAACAAGTCGATGGTGCCTGGCTCTGTCGGAGGGTAGATTGAAAGGCGCGGCACTGATGCCCGCCTGACTCGCTGAAGTGGAACTGAAATGATGCAACTGATCGGCATGCTGGACTCGCCCTACGTCCGGCGCACCGCCATCGCCCTGGAACTGCTGGGCCTGCCCTTCGAATCGAAGCCCCTCTCGGTCTTCCGGCAGATGGACGAATTCCGCCGCCACAACCCGGTGGTGAAGGCGCCCACGCTGGTGCTGGAGGACGGCCAGGCGCTGATGGATTCGACGCTGATCCTGATGCACGCGGAGCAGATCGCTGCCCCGGGCCGCAGCCTGTGGCCGGCCGATGCCGCTGGCCGCGTGCGGGCGCTGCGCCTGACCGGCCTGGCCCTGGCCGCTTGCGAAAAGGCGGTGCAGGCTGTCTACGAGAGCGAGCTGCGCCCGGCCGAGCGGCAACATGCGCCCTGGTCGGAGCGCGTGACGGGCCAGATGCGCACGGCCTGGCAGCTGCTGGAGGCCGAGATGCGCCGCGCGCCCGTGCCCGGCGGCGCCCGCGCCGGGGCCATCGGTCATGCCGGCATCGCCATTGCGGTCAGCTGGCACTTCACGCAGCAGTTGCTGCCGGGCGTGCTGGCGCCAGCGGACTTTCCGATGCAGGCGGCCTTCTCGGCCGAGGCCGAGGCGCTGCCCGCCTTCGTGCGCTGGCCGCACGCCTGAAAGAGCCGGCCGCGCTGACCCGGCGGCGTCGGCGGGCCGTGCGATCATCCCGCGATGCATTCCCGCTCCGCCCGCGCCATCCGGCTGGTCGCCCTCATCGAAGCCTTCAAGGGCGTGCTCGCCGTCGCTGCGGCTTCGGGGTTGCTCCTGCTGCTGCACAAAGACCTGCGCACGGTGGCCGAGCACCTGGTGCATCACCTGCACCTCAACCCCGCCGCGCACGAGCCGCAGGTCTTCATCGACTTCGCGGCTCATCTGCAGGACGGCCGGCTGGCGCTGCTGTCGGCGGGGGCGGCGGCCTATGCGCTGGTGCGCTTCACCGAGGCCTACGGCCTGTTCCGCGAGCGGGCCTGGGCCGAGTGGCTCGGCGCTCTCAGCGGAGCCATCTACCTGCCCTTCGAGGTGCTGGCGCTGGTGCGCCACATGCACTGGCTGGACGTGGTCACGCTGGCCGCCAACCTGACGGTGGTGGGCGTCATGGTGCGGGCGCTGTGGCTGCGCCGGCGTGCGGCCGCGCCGGGCCTCCCACTGCGCGTCAATTGATGCGCCACCGTTCGGGCTGAGCCTGCCGAAGCCTGGGCACCCACCCTTCGACCAACCCGGCACAGGTCCTGCGAAGGGTCGCCGGGCCGTCTCAGCCCACCACGCCCAGCAGCCGCGCCAGGTCGCCGGCCGTCTCCGGCCGCGAATCGAAGGCCAGCTGCGACTCCAGCCGCGTCAGGTGCTCGTGCATGCGCCTTGCCGCCTCCGGCGCGTCGCGCAGGCGGATGGCGTCGATCAGCGCCCGGTGCTCGCGGCAGCCGCAGGCCGTGGCCTCCTCGCGCTCGTCGGCATGGGCCGAGCTGTAGGTCATCAGGATCAGCGAGGTGCGCGAGATCAGCTCGCGCAGGATGCGGCCCAGCGTCTGGTTGCCCGAGCGCTCGGCGATGGCCAGGTGGAAGTCGCCCGCCAGCCGGATCGCGCGGCGCATGTCGCCGCTGGTGCGGGCCGTCTCCTCGGCCTCGGCAGAGGCGCGCAGGCGCTGCACATCGGCGTCGCTGGCGCGGGCCACGAACAGCTCGACCAGCGTCGGCTCGATCAGCCGCCGCGCGCCGAAGACCTCGCGCGCCTCTTCCTGCGTGGGTTCGGCGATGGTGGCGCCGCGGTTGGGCGTGAGCGTGACCACCTGCTCGTTGGCCAGACGCACCAGCACCGGCCGGATGCGGGTGCGCGAGACGCCGAAGGCGCTGGCCAGCTTGTCTTCCACCAGCTTGGTGCCCGGCGGCAGCTTGTGGTCGAGGATGGCCGAGACGATGCGCTCGTACATCTGCGCCTCGGTCAGCGCCGTGGTCGCGGCGGCAGGGCTACTGTCGTCCGATGTCATCGGCGGCCCGGCGTCTGGCGGCGGCGCAGCAGCAGCGCCAGGCCCACGGTGAGGCCCATCACGCCCAGCGACACCACGGTGGTGACCGTGCCCAGCGCATAGATGGCCGGCGTGGTGACGGTGGAGGTCAGGCCCTGCAGCTCCAGCGGCAGGGTGTTGACGTCGCCGATGGCCTGCGAGGTGCGGGCGATCTCGTCCCAGCTCAGCGTGAAGCCGAACATGCCGATGCCGACGATGGAGGGACCGATCAGTGGCAGCACCACGTGGCGGAAGCTCTGCCACGGCGTGGCGCCCAGGTCGCGGGCGGCCTCCTCGTAGGCGGGATTGAAGCGGTTGAACACGGCGAACATGATGAGCAGGCCGAAAGGCAGCGTCCAGGTGAGGTGGGCGCCCAGGGCCGAGGTGAACAGGCCGAGCGCAGTGCCGTAATTTTCGAGCATGCCGTCCGCGCCCAGCGCGCCGAGCGCCGACTTGAGGCCGGTGTCGATCAGCCGGAACTGCAGGCCGATGCCCAGCGACACGATGATGGACGGCATGATCAGGCTGGCGATGCTCACGTAGAAGAGCGCGCCCCCACCCGCCAGCCGCTTGCGGAAGGCCAGCCCCGCCAGCACCGACAGCCCCACCGTCAGCGCCATCACCGCCGTGCCCAGCGCCAGCGAGCGCCGGAAGGCCGCCCCGATGTCCACCGTGCCCAGCCCCTCGGCCAGTTGCCGGAACCAGTGCAGCGACACCCCCCGCATCGGAAAAGTGAGCCCACCCTCCGGCCCCTGGAAGGACAGCACGAAGATGGTGAACATCGGCCCGTACAGGAACAGCACGAACAGCACGAACACCGCCGCCAGCGGCCAGAAGCCCGGCGCGCGCGCCTCAGAAACCCGAGCCTGCATAAAAAATCACTCCTGTCTTTCTCGCATCGCCTGTCTTCGCGGGTGGCACCGCGGAACCGGCTCCGCCGGGCCGCGGGTGCCGCCCCCTTGAGGGGGAGGCGCCGAAGGCGCCACGGGGGTGGGTCACAACTCTTTCCGGATGTCGACCACGCGCGTGAGGCCCCAGATGATCATCAGCACCACCGCGAGCAGGATCACCGCGTTGGCCGCTGCCAGCGGGAACTGCAGGTAGCTGGTCTGCACCTGGATGATCTTGCCCACCGAGGCGATCTGCTGGCCGCCCATCACGCCGATGGTGACGAAGTCGCCCATGACGATGGTGATGACGAAGATGGAGCCGATCAGGATGCCGGTGCGCGACAGCGGCACGATCACGTTCCACAGCGTCTGCCATCCGGACGCGCCGCAGTCGTCGGCCGCTTCCAGCAGGCTGCGGTCGATGCGCATCATGCTGTTGAAGATGGGCACGATCATGAACATGGTGTAGAGGTGCACGAAGGCGAGCACTACCGAGAAGTCGGAGAACAGCAGCCATTCCACCGGCTCGTGCACCAGCCCCAGGCCCATCAGCGTCTGGTTGACCAGGCCGTTGCGCCCCAGCAGCGGCACCCACGAGATCATGCGGATCACGTTGCTGGTCCAGAAGGGCACCGTGCACAGCACGAACAGCAGCGTCTGCATGCCCGGCGAGCGCACATGGAAGGCCAGGAAGTACGCCACCGCAAAGCCCAGCAGCAGCGTGATCGCCCACACCAGCAGGCAGAACTTGAAGGTCGACAGATACGTCGAAAGCGTCACGCAGAGATCGCCGTTGTCCGTCAGGTGCGAGCAGCCCTCGAAGATCGCGAGGTAGTTGCGCAGCGAGACGGCGGGAATCAGCTCGTACTCGTTGAAGTCCCACAGGCTGACCATGCCGATCAGCCCCAGCGGCACCACGAAGAACAGCAGGAACACCAGCGCGAACGGCGCCGCCTGCCACCAGGGCTTGACCCCGCCCTCCATCGGCGCGGAGGCATGGACGCTGGATGCGGGAGCACTCATGGCAGTCAGGGATGAGGAGAGGCGCCGAAGCGCGGAAGTTGAAGCAGGGTGGCGTCAAAGCAGCCAAAGCAAAGCGAAGCGAGCCGAAGGCAGCATGACCCCAACGCGCCCGCTCCAACCCACAAGAGCGATCACCCCGGCAAGCGCAGCGAGCCGCTGCGGGAGCACCCGCGGAACCGGCTTTGCCGGGCCGCTGGGTGCGCCCCCTTGTAGGGGGTAGGCGGAGCGAAGCGCAGCCTGGGGGTCGAATTCGTGACTGCCGTCAGGCGGCCACGAATTCGTTCCATTTCCGGACCATGTATTCGTTCTCGTCCATCACGGCGTTCCAGCATGCGATGCCGCCCATGCGCTGCTCGTAGCTGCCGCCGTCGCGCACGCTGCCCGCCTTGGCGATCACCACGCCCTGCGGGCTCTTGATGTCCTGCGTGGCCGGCTTGCCTTCCATCCAGTAGGCCCATTCGTAGGGCTCCATCTTGGCCTTGGCCGTCTCCAGCACGGCGCTGTAGTAGCCCTGGCGGTTGAGGTAGGCGCCGGCCCAGCCGTCGAGGAACCAGTTGATGAACTCGTAGGCGGCGTCGAGCTTCTTGCCCGACAGCGTGGCCGGCAGGCCGAAGCCCGAGGCCCAGGCGCGATAGCCTTCCTTGAGCGGCTGGAACACGCAGTCGATGCCCTTGCTGCGCACGGCCGTCACGGCGGGGCTCCACATCGACTGGATCACAACCTCGCCCGAGGCCATCAGGTTGACCGACTCGTTGAAGTCCTTCCACAGCGCGCGGAACTGGCCGGCCTTCTTGGCCTCGATGAGCGTCTTGATCGTCAGGTCGATCTCGGCCTTGCTCATGTTGCCCTTGTCCTTGTACTTGTGGATGCCCTTGGCCTCCACCACCATCGCCGCGTCCATGATGCCGATGGACGGGATGTTCAGGATCGCGGCCTTGCCCTTGAACTCGGGGTTGAGCAGCTCGGCCCAGCTCTCGATGGGGCGCTTGATCAGGTCGGGGCGGATGCCCAGCGTGTCGGCGTTGTAGGTGGTGGGGATCAGCGTCATCCACTGCGTGGGCGCCTTGGCGAAGACCTTGCTCTTCTCGCCTTCGAGGAAGATCACCTTCTTGGGCGCCGTGCCCTGGTCGCCCACGGCCTTGCCGGCGACTTCGCCCTTGGTGAAGAGCGAGGTGATCTTGTCGGCGTTCTTCACGCGCTTGACGTCGATGCCCTTCAGATTGCCGGTGGGCACGATCTTCTTGAGGGAGAAGAACTCGGTGTCGATCAGGTCGAAGCTGTTGGGGGCGGTGACGGCGCGCTTGGTCACGTCGTCGGTGGTCACGGCCACGTACTGGATCTCGATGCCGGTGTCGGCCTTGAACTTCTCGGCGATGGCCTTGTCCTGGTTCACCGCGGTGCCCAGGTAGCGCAGAACCATCTTCTCCTGCGCATGGACGAAGGGCGCCGCGCCCGTGGCCAGGATGCCGGCCATGCCGGCGCCGCCTTGCAGCAGGCTGCGGCGCGAAAGGCCGGGGGTGCGGGGATCGAGCGTGTCGGACATCGAGGACTCCTTCTTGGGGGATGAGGAAGCGCGAGCGCGGTTGGAAAAAAAGAAAGGGCGGCGACGGCTGGGGCGTGTGCCTCAGGCCGGCAGTGCATGCGCCTGGTGCGGCGCCCAGAACAGGTGCACGTCTTCGCCCAAGGCATAGGGCCGTTCGGCGAAGCGGGCTTCGGGCAGCATCACCGACACGCCGTTGGCACCGGCCGCGTCCTGCGCCTGCAGGCCGAGCAGCACGTAGGTGCCCTGGTATTCGACGTCGGTGACGGTGGCGCCCATGCCCGGCACGGCCATGACCGGTGAATCGTCTGCGGTGGGTTGGATCTGCAGGTGGTCGTTGCGCACGGCCACCTTGCCCGTGCCGGTCTGGATGACGTTGTGGCCGCCCATGAAGCGGGCCACGAATTCTGTGGCCGGCGCGTTGTAGACCTCGTGCGGCGAGCCGACCTGCTCGATGCGGCCATGGTTCATCACGACCATGGTGTCGGCCAGCGCCATCGCCTCTTCCTGCGAATGCGTGACGTGGATGAAGGTCAGGCCCAGCTCCTTCTGCCAGCGGCGCAGCTCGGCGCGCATCTGCACGCGCAGGAAGGGGTCGAGGGCGGAGAGCGGCTCGTCCAGCAACAGCACGCGCGGCTGCGTGATCAGCGCCCGCGCCAGCGCCACGCGCTGCTGCTGGCCGCCGGACAGCTCACCCGGCTTGCGCTGCGCCAGATGGCCGAGCGAGACGCGCTCCAGCAGGTCCTGCGCGCGGGTCTGGCGTTCGCCCTTGGCCACGCCCTTCATCTTCAGGCTGAAGGCCACGTTGTCCAGCGCCGACAGGTGCGGGAAGAGGGCGAAGCTCTGGAACATCATGGCCGTGCCGCGCGCGGCGGCGGGCAGGTCGGTGATGTTGCGGTTCTCGAGCAGGATGTCGCCGCCGGTCACCGATTCGTGCCCCGCGATCATGCGCAGCGTGGTGCTCTTGCCGCAGCCCGAGGGGCCGAGCAGGCAGCAGTAGCTGCCGCTGGCGATGCGCAGGTCGATGGCATCGACGGCCGGCGCGCCCTGCGCATAGCGCTTGGTCAGCGCGACGAGCTCGATGGCGGCGGGCGATGGCGTGGCGATGGCATCCATGCCGCACACCTACGCAAGGCGTGTGCCAGCGTGCGCTCATTGTTTGCACGCAATCGCCAGCCGAAATTGCGTACAAAAGGCACCGCCGCAGTGCGCGGCGGGCCGGTTCAGCGCCGAAGCGGTGCCAGCGGCTGCGCGTCGGCCGCGTCGCCGTCGATCAGGAAGTGCCCACCCGCGACATGGTGCAGGGTGCGCAGCGTGTCGTGGCCATCGAAATGCCAGCGGCTGTCCGAGAAGACGCGCGCATCGGCCTGCGCGGCCACCACCTCGCCCAGGAACAGGTCGTAGCGCTGCTGGATCGGCGGCTCGGGCAGCAGCCTGCATTCCAGCCAGGCGGCACAGCCTTCCAGCAGCGGTGCGTCCGTCGCGCTGCCGGCGAAGGTGGTGAGGCCATAGGCCGCGAACTTGTCGACGCCGCCCGACGCATCGGCATCCCGGCCCGAGACGCTGCCCAGGGCGTTGCACAGGTCCAGCTGCGCGCGCACCGGCACCTGCAGCACGAATTCGCCGCTGGCCTCCAGCAGTTCGCGGGTGTAGGTGCTCTTGTCCAGCACCACCGCCACCTTGGGCGGATCGAAGTCCAGGGGCATCGTCCAGGCGGCCGCCATGATGTTGCGGCGTCCGCCCGCCGCCGCGCTCACCAGCACGGTCGGGCCGTGGTTGAGCAGGCGGTAGGCCTTGGCCAATTCGACGGGGCGGCGGTGTTGGGCGGCAGTCATGCCGCCGACGATAGCGCGCCCGTGTGTCGGATCAGATCAGGCAGCGCTGGCGAGCGGTCTGAGCGCGCCGGCCTGGCGGGTGTGGGCGGTGAAAGCGAAATCCACCTCCGGCGCCAGCCCGCTCACGATGCGCGCGATGGACTGGCCCGAGCCGCAGGCATGCGTCCAGCCCAGCGTGCCGTGGCCGGTGTTGAGGAACAGCCGGCCCACGCGGCTGGCGCCGATGATCGGCACGTTGCTCGGCGTGGCCGGACGCAGGCCGCTCCAGAACTGGGCCCGCGCCGTGTCGCCCGCACCGGGAAAGAGCTGTTCCACGCGGCGCACGATGGCCTCGCAGCGCACCGTGTTCAGGTCGCGGTCGTAGCCGTTGAGCTCGGCCGTGCCGGCGATGCGCAGCCGGTCACCCTGCGGGCCGGTCAGGCGCGAGAACACCAGCTTGAACTCGTCGTCCGTCAGCGAGACCTGGTGCGCCCGGCTGGCGTCCTTGACCGGCATGGTCACCGAGTAGCCCTTGGCCGGGTAGATCGGCAGGCGGATGCCCAGTGGCGCCGCCATCAGCGGGCTGAACGAGCCCATCGCCAGCACGTAGGCATCGGCGCGCAGGCGCTGGTAGCGGCCTTCGGCGTCGGTGGCTTCCACATGGTCGATCTCGCCGGCCACCTCGCGCAGCGCGGTGATGGTGTGGCCCATCAGGAAGCGCACGCCGGCGGCCTCGGCCTGCTTCGCCAGTTCGCGGGTGAAGCGGTTGGCATCGCCCGACTCGTCCTCGGCGGTGTAGGTCGCGCCGGCCAGCTGCGGGCGGATGTGGGCCAGGGCGGGTTCCAGGCGCACGGCCTGGTCGGCGTCGATCACCTGCCGCTCGCAGCCCAGCTGGCGCATCTGCTCGGCCGGCGCCAGGGCGGCGTCGAACTCCTTCTGCGAGGTGTAGAAGTGCAGGATGCCCTGCGTGCGCTGGTCGTAGGCGATGCCGGTGTCGCGGCGCAGCTGCTGCAGCACGTCGCGGCTGTAGGTGCCCAGGCGCACGATCTGTTCGATGTTGTGGCGGGTGCGCGCGGGGGTGCATTCGCGCAGGAAAGATAGGCCCCACAGCCATTGCCGCAGGTCGGGCCGCAGGCGGAAGAGCAGGGGCGCATCTTCGCGGCCCAGCCACTTCAGCAGCTTGAGCGGCGCGCCGGGGTTGGCCCAGGGCTCGGCATGGCTGACGGAGATCTGCCCGCCGTTAGCGAAGCTGGTCTCGGCGCCGGGCGTGGCCTGGCGGTCGACGACGGTCACGTCGTGGCCGAGCTGGGAGAGGAAGTAGGCGGAGGTGGTGCCGAGCAGGCCGGCGCCGAGGACGATCACGCGCATGGAAGAACCCCTTTCAGGTTGCAGCGCATGAACGCGGCAGCGGGGACTCGTCCTTGGAGCACAAAGGAGCAACCGCCGCATGACGCGTTCAGGTTGCCGCTCCCCCTGTCCTTGGTACCTGAGAGTTTCACCCGCAGCGCTCGCGGCGGGTTTGCTCCTTCGGTGCGCCACATGACGTGGCGGCTCTCCAGACGGCGTGATGGATGTTGCAGTACGGGCCCGTTGCCGGACCGACCTGAGCGTTTATGGGAGTTTGCGCCTTCGGTAGCGCCGCCCGGCTTGTGCAGGCGGGCGGTGCGTTCTCCTGCGGGGCGCGATTCTAGGGGCCGGTCTGCGATCGGCCAAGCCCAATCGAAACGGGGTCAGCGCCGAAGCTGGGTGAACTGGCCGAATTCCCATTCGCGCATCGCCAGCAGCAGGGTGTAGCCCTCCAGCTCGCCGGCGGGCAGCTTCTGGTCGGTCTGGTGCTGCTGGGCGAAGTCCTGCGCCACGCGCTGCAGCCGCTCCAGGAAGGCCGGCGCCAGTGCCCGCGAGATGGAGCCGTGCACCAGCAGCAGGCCCTCGGCCGGGCCGTCGAAGCCGCCTGCGTAATAGTCCAGCACCACCTCTTCGCGGAAGAACTGCATCACCGGCCCGTGCGGCCGCCAGCGGAAGGTCTTGGCCACCTTGAGCCGGTAGCGGTTGAGCGGCCGTAACTCGATGATGCCGATGCGGTCCAGCTGCGCCAGGTAGCCGATGCATTCGGCCTCGGTGATCCGATAGGTGCCGACGATCTGCTCCAGCGTCCACTGGCTCAGCACGTTGATGGCCACCAGCAGCAGCTTGCGGTCGCGCACCACGGCCTGCTCCTGCTCCTGCGTCAGTTCGCGCAGCAGCGGCTGGCTGTCGGCGACGCGCCGCGCCAGGTCCGCGAAGTCGATGCGCAGGGCGCGGCAGATGGCGTCGATGCGCGCCAGCGGCATGTCGCCCCGGGCCAGCATGCGCTTGACGCTGGATTCGGCCAGACCGAGGGCCGCGGCCAGATCGGCGTAGGTCATCTGCGCCGCCTTGAGTTCGCGCTTGATGGCGTGGACGAGGTCCTGGGTGGTGCTCACGGGTCAACATGGTATCGGCAGGCGATACCTGAGGTGGTTTTGTCTGCCACTGTATTGGAATACGAGCCTCGGCGGCGAGGGTGGGCCGGGAGACTGCGCCACCTTCTTCTAGTCCTCCTGCTGGCCATGTCTTCATCCACCGCCTCCGCTGCCGACCCCGCGTCTACCAACACCGAGGCCGCCCTTCTGCCACGCGGCCTCGGGCTGGCGCTGGCCGGCCTGCTGCTGCTCTGGCTCGCCACCTGGCTGGCCGGGCCGGCCTTGCTGGCGGCGCTCGGCCTGCCCCTGGATGCGCATGGCCACCTGCAGGCACATGCACCGGCCGTGGCCGCGCCCTTCGCCGACGTGCGACCACGCTGGGGCATCCCCAACGCCTTCGACGTGCTGAGCAACCTGCCTTTCGCCCTGGCCGGCCTGTGGGGCCTGGCGCGACTGCGAGCGCGAACTTTGCCGGCGGCCACGCGCCGTGCGGCGCAGGTGTTCTTCGCCGGCCTGCTGCTGACGTCGCTCGGCTCTGCGTGGTACCACTGGGCGCCCGATGCCGGCCGGCTGGCGGGCGACCGGCTGGGCATGGCGGTCGCCTTCGCGGGGGCCTGGGCGTTGGTCGTGGCCGAGCGGTTGACGCTGGCGGCGGTGCGGCCCGTGCTGTGGGGTGCGCTGCTGCTGGGAACGGTGTCGGCGGCGTGGCCCCAGGTGGACGGCAACGTGCTGCCCTGGGCCGTGGTGCAGTACGGGGGCATCGGCTTCATCGTCTGGGCCTGGCGCCGCCCCAAGGTGCCCGGCGCACTGGGGCTGCGCGTCGGTGCCGTGCTGGCGGCCTACCTGCTCGCCAAGCTGCTGGAGATGAATGACTTCGCCCTGTTCGAGGCCACCGGGCAGACCGTGTCGGGCCACAGCCTCAAGCACTTGGCGGCGGCGCTGGCGGCACTGCCCGTGCTGGCCGCCGTGGGGCGGGCACCGCTGCGGCAGAATGCGGCGGGCGCCGGTACCCCACGTGCCCATCGGCCATGGGCGCGGGCCGGACTTCAGGACCAGACCATGCGCACCGACGCCCCACCGGCCGCCGCTTCTCCGGCGCACGCCAACCAGTTCGCCCTGCTGCGCCAGCGCCGCTTCGCGCCCTTCTTCTGGACGCAGTTCGCCGGGGCCGCCAACGACAACCTGTTCAAGTTCGCCTTCACGGTGATGGTGACCTACCAGCTGCAGGTGGCGTGGCTGCCGCCCTCGCTGGCGGGCCTGGCGATCGGCGCGCTGTTCATCCTGCCCTTCCTGCTGTTCTCGGCCACTGCGGGGCAGCTCACCGACAAGTACGACAAGGCCCGCATCATCCGGCTGGTCAAGACGCTGGAGATCGCCATCATGGCGCTGGCCGGCTGGGGCTTCATGGCCGCCAACGTGCCGGTGCTGCTGGGCTGCGTCTTCCTGATGGGCCTGCATTCCACGCTGTTCGGCCCGGTCAAGTTCGCCTACCTGCCGCAGGCGCTCGACGCGCACGAACTCACCGGCGGCAACGGCATGGTGGAAATGGGCACCTTCGTCGCCATCCTGCTGGGCCAGGTGGCGGGCGGTCTGCTGGTGGCGCTGCCGGGCATCGGCCACGGCACCGTGGCGGCGGCCTGTGTGGCAGTGGCCGTGATCGGTCGGCTGACGGCGCAGGCCGTGCCCGCGGCGCCGGCCACCGACCCGACCCTGGCTGTCAACTGGAACCCGGTGTCCGAGACCTGGCGCAATCTCAGGCTGGCGCATGGCAACACGGTGGTGTTCCGCTCGCTGCTGGGCATTTCGTGGATGTGGTTCTTCGGCGCCACCTTCCTGTCGCAGTTCCCGAGCTTCGCCAAGGAGGTGCTGCACGGCGATGCGCAGGTCGCCTCGCTGCTGTTGGTGGTGTTCTCGGTGGGCATCGGCGCGGGCTCGCTGCTGTGCGAGACGCTGTCGCGCCGCCAGGTGGAGATCGGCCTGGTGCCGCTGGGCGCCATCGGCATGAGCGTGTTCGCCATCGACCTGTACTTCGCCTCGCGCGGGCTGCCGCCTTCGGCCGAGATGGGGCTGGGCGCCTTCCTGGCGCAGCCGGCGCATTGGCGGGTGATGGCCGACCTGGCGCTGCTCTCGCTGTTCGCGGGCCTCTACAGCGTGCCGATGTATGCGCTGATCCAGCTGCGCAGCCAGCCCACGCACCGCGCGCGGATCATCGCGGCCAACAACATCCTCAATGCGCTGTTCATGATCGCCAGCGCGGTGATCGCCGGGGCGCTGATCGGCGCCGGCTTCAGCATTCCGCAGGTCTTCCTGTTCACCGGCATCGCCAATGCGGTGGTGGCGGGCTACATCTTTTTGCTGGTGCCCGAATACCTGCTGCGCTTCATCGCCTGGGTGGCGTCGCGCTTCGTCTACCGCTTCAAGGTGCGGGGCGACGAGCAGATCCCCGACCACGGCCCGGCCGTGCTGGTATGCAACCACGTGAGCTTCGTCGACGCCGTGCTGCTGATGGCGGCCAGCCCACGGCCGATCCGCTTCCTGATGGACCACCGCATCTTCCGCGTGCCGGTGCTGGGCTGGCTGTTCCGGCTGGCCAAGGCGATCCCGATCGCGCCGCAGAAGGAAGACCCGGCCGCCTACGAGCGCGCCTTCGACGAGGCGGCCCAGGTGCTGCGCGAGGGCGATCTGCTGGGCATCTTTCCCGAAGGCGGCATCACGCGCGACGGCACGCTGCAGCCCTTCAAGGGCGGCGTGATGAAGATCCTGGCCCGCGCGCAGGAGGACGACCTGGCCGTGCCGGTGGTGCCGATGGCGCTGACGAACCTGTGGGGCTCGTACTTCAGCCGTATCGAGCTGCGCGGCGGCGAGCCGGTGGCGATGGTGCGGCCCTTCCGCCGCGGCTTCTGGAGCCGCGTCGGCCTGAACGTGGGCACGTCCCTGCCGGCTTCGGCGGTGCAGCCCGAACTGCTGCGCGAGCGGGTGTCCAACCTGCTGACGCAGTCTTGATTCCTCATTGATGAACGCTTTTCTGAACTGGCACGCACTGACCTGGCTGGGCGACAGCAGCCTGATGATGCCGATGGCGCTGGCCATCACCGCCTGGCTGGGCTGGGCACGGCGGACCCGGCCGGTGATGTGGCTGTGGCTGCTGTGCGTGGGTACGGCGGGCGCGACCGTGGTGGCAGGCAAGCTGGCCTTCATGGGCTGGGGGCTGGGCATCGCGGCCATCGATTTCACCGGCTTCAGCGGCCACACCACGCTGTCGACCACCCTCTGGCCGGTGGCGCTGTGGCTGGCGGTCTCCAGCTTCGCGCATCGCTGGCGCGTGGCGGCCGCCTTCGCGGGCTGGGCCCTGGGCATGGCCATCGGCTATTCGCGTCTGGCCCTGGACGCGCATTCGGTGTCGGAGGTGGTGTCGGGCTTCCTGCTCGGGCTGTCGGCCAGCGGCGTCTTCCTGTGGCGCCAGCGGAGCAAGCCGCATCCCAGGCTGCGCCTGCTGCCGGTGCTGCTCACGCTGGTACTCCCCGCGCTGGTGATTCAGCCCGGCACGCGCGCGCCGACGCACGAGCTGATCGGTCGCATTGCGGCCTGGATGGCCGGCAACGAACGCCCCTTCGTACGGGCCGATCTGCATGCCGGCACGCGGCCGGCGCGGCGGGCGGCCGGCTGAGCGATGGCCTCGCGGCGGTATCGCCTGGCGATACCTTAAGCCGCAAATTCTTGTCAACGTACAAGCCGGCGCCGCCCTCGGGCCGAGGCCTGGGCATGATGCGATTGATCTCCGGCGGAGGGTGGGTGACTGGATTTCCCAGTCGCGATCCCGCCGCCGAGCCTGAAAGGAAATCGCGCATGAAGACCTCCCTCCGCCTGTCCGAAGCCTGGTTCCGTCGCGGCCTGTGGCTGCTGTCGCTGGTGTTCGCCAGCTTCCTGATCGGCCTGGGCGGCACCGTGGTGGGCGACCTGCCGCGGGTGGAGCGCCAGTTGCAGCTGGACGACTTCATCGACCGGCCGGCCGCACAGGCCCAGCGCGACGCCCTGGCCCGCGCGCAACAGGCCCAGACCGAGGCCGACGAGGCCCTGGCGCAGGCGCAACTGCGCGCCCGGACGGCCCAGGCCAACACCCGTTCGGCGCAGGCCAGCCTCGGCGACTGGCTGGCCACGCGCAGCGCCACCGCCCGGCCGGAGCAGGACCCGGCCCTGATCGAACGCACGCGCGCCCTCGACGAACTGCGTGCCGCCCAGCGGCAGGCCCAGTCGGCGGCCGAGCGTCACGAGCAGCGGGCACTCGACGCCCGCCAGGCCGCTGCACGCAGCCAGCGCCAGCTGGACGAACTGGAAGCAGCTGCCGCCGGGCGCCTGCAGGCGGCCGAGCGGCGGCAGGAACTGCGCGTCTTCGGCTACCGCCTCGCCCTCACGCTGCCGCTGCTGGCCGTCGCCGGCTGGCTCTTCGTGCGGCACCGCAAGGGCAACGGGTGGCCCTTCGTCTGGGGCTTCGTCTTCTTCGCCCTCTTCACCTTCTTCGTGGAGCTGGTGCCCTACCTGCCCAGCTATGGCGGCTATGTGCGCTACGGCGTGGGCGTGGTGCTGACGCTGCTGGCCGGCCGTTGGGTCATCGCCGCGCTGCAGCGCTACCTGGCGCGGCAGCAGGCGGCCGAGGCCCGGCCCGAGCCGGCACGGCGCCAGGCCCTGGACTACGACGTGGCGCTGGCGCGCCTGGCCAAGGGCGTCTGCCCGGGCTGCGAGCGGCCGGTGGACCTGAAGAACGCGGCCATCGACTTCTGCCCGCACTGCGGCATCGGCCTGTTCGACCGCTGCGGGGGCTGCGGCACCCGCAAGAGCGCCTTCGCGCGCTTCTGCCACGGCTGTGGCAAGGCGGCGGAGACCCGGCCGACCGTCACTCCGGGGTCAGATACAGAATTAAGCAACATTTCTTCGCAGAAGCCGGCAGAAGATCACGAACACGGCCGCCGCTGACGCAGGGCCACCCCGCACGGGTGCTAGAACCGGGCACCCGCCGCCGAGCGGTGACTGTTCCTCCCCATTCGACCCAGGAGTCATGCCCGTGAGCATCTTCAGCAGCATCCTTTCCAAGATATTCCCCGGCGCACAGGCTGCGCCCGCCCCGGCCCCCGCGCCCGCCGCACCGTCGGCGACCGCTGCACCGGCTCCGGCGGCGGCGCCTGCCGTGTCCGCGCCACCGCCGTCCATCCCGCTGGGCGAGGTGGCCCCCATCCTCGATGCGAAGCCGGGCGCGGCCCAACTGAACTGGCGCACCTCCATCGTGGACCTGCTCAAGCTGCTCGGCCTCGACAGCAGCCTGGCCGCCCGCAAGGAACTGGCCAACGAGTTCATCTACACGGGCAGCGCAGAACCGGGCTCTGCCGAATGGAACATCTGGCTGCACAAGCAGGTGATGACCCGCATCGCGGCCAACGGCGGCACGCTTCCGCCCGAGATGCGCTGAGCGCGTCACGTCCCCAAAAAAGACAAGCGGCCTTCGGGCCAATCTCAGTCAGTTCACCAAGAACCGTTCGGGCTGAGCCTGTCGAAGCCAGGGCACTGCGTGTCAAAGCCCTTCGACAAGCTCAAGGCGAACGGATTAACTGACTGGCATTGGCCCGAAGGCCGCTTTGTCGTTGTGGCAGAGGACCTTCTCAAACGCCCCGCGCCCGGTCGCTCGCGAACTGCCGCCGGAATTCGCCGAAGCGCCCCGCATCCAGCGCCTCGCGGATCTCCCGCATCAGGTTCAGGTAGTAGTGCAGGTTGTGGATGGTGGCGAGCATCGGCCCCAGCATCTCGCCGCAGCGGTCCAGGTGGTGCAGGTAGGCGCGCGAGAAACCGCCGCGGCCGCCGTCGGCCCAGGGCACGCCCGCCGTGCCGGCGCAGGCATGGCAGGTGCAGCTCGGGTCCAGCGGCTGCGGGTCGTTGCGGTGGCGGGCATTGCGCAGCTTCAGGTCGCCGTAGCGGGTGAAGATGGTGCCGTTGCGCGCATTGCGGGTGGGCATCACGCAGTCGAACATGTCCACGCCCTGGGCCACGCCCTCGACCAGGTCCTCCGGCGTGCCCACTCCCATCAGGTAGCGCGGCTTGTGGGCCGGCAGACGGTGCGGCGTGTGGGCGGTGATGCGGCGCATGTCCTCCTTGGGCTCGCCCACGCTGACGCCGCCGACGGCGTAGCCGGGAAAGTCCATCTCGACCAGCGCGGCCAGCGATTCTTCGCGCAGGTGCTCGAACATGCCGCCCTGCACGATGCCGAAGAGGGCGTTGGGGTTCTGCAGCCGCGCGAACTCGGCCTGGCAGCGCTTGGCCCAGCGCAGGCTCAGTTCCATGGAGCGGCGGGCCTCGGCCTCGGTGGTGATGCGGCCCTGCGTCTCGTAGGGCGTGCATTCGTCGAACTGCATGACGATGTCGCTGTTCAGCACCGTCTGGATCTGCATCGATACCTCGGGCGTGAGCAGCAGCTTGTCGCCATTGACCGGCGAGGCGAACTTGACGCCTTCCTCGCTGATCTTGCGCATCGCGCCCAGGCTCCAGACCTGGAAGCCGCCCGAGTCGGTGAGGATGGGCCTGTTCCACTGCTCGAAGGCATGCAGGCCGCCGAAGGCGCCCATCACGTCCAGCCCGGGGCGCATCCACAGGTGGAAGGTGTTGCCCAGAATGATCTGCGCGCCCATCTCTTCCAGGCTGCGCGGCATGACGCCCTTGACGGTGCCGTAGGTGCCCACGGGCATGAAGATCGGCGTCTGCACCACGCCGTGGTTGAGGGTCAGCGTGCCCCGGCGCGCATGGCTGTCGGGGTCGGTGGCCAGCAGGTCGAACTGGAGGGCGGTCATGGCTTGGTGGACGGAGAGGGTTGGGTGGCCGAGGGCTGTGCGGGCAGCAGCATCAGCACGGTGCGGTTGAAGTCTTCCACCACCAGCAGGCGGCCGGCGCGGTCGACGGTGAGGCCGGTGGGGCGGCCCATCGGCCGCACGCCGTCCCTGGCCTGCCAGCCGGCGAGCCAGTCGATGGCGGGGCCGGCGGGCAGGCCGGTCTTGGCATCGAGCTTGAAGCCGACCACGCGGTGGCCGCTGGCCTGCGGGCCGCGCCAGGCGACGAGCAATTGCCCGGCATAGGGCGTGCCGGCGGGGCCGAGCGTCATCTGCAGCGGCGCAGCATGGGCTGGCCACAGTGCCAGCGGCGATTCGCTCTTGCTGCAGTCGTAGCGGCCTTCGTAGCCCTGGGCGTTCTTGCGTGCGCCGAGGCAGTAGGGCCAGCCGTAGAAGCGGCCACGCTGCAGCAGGTTCAGTTCTTCGGGCGGGCTTTGCGCGTCGCGGTAGTCGATGCTGTTCTCGCCCTGCAGCAAGCGGCCTTCGGGTGCGCCAGCCGTTGCGGGCAGAACCGCCAGCGCCATGCTGTTGCGCAGGCCGGTGGCGAAGGGCGCGAAGCGCTGCACGGTGCGCTGCGGGCCGCCCAGCTGCGCCTCGTACACGGCGGCGCGGGGCTTGGCGCCTTCGCCGTCGGGGCAGGGCAGGGCGGGGGCGTCCTTGCCGCTGCGGCAGTTGTCGCTGCTGGAGCCGACGTTGACGTAGAGCCGGTCGCCGGGGCCGAAGGCGATCTCCTTGAGCGGATGGCTGCCGTCGTCGGGCAGCTGGTCGATCACGGTCTCGCGTTGCGGCTCGGCGCCGGCGGCGCCGACGGGCGTGCGCCAGATCCGGCCGGCCTCGCCGACGTAGACCTTGCCGTCGGGGCCCAGCGCCAGGCCGGAGGGCCGGTCGAGGCCGCTGGCCAGCACGGCGAGGCGCGCGCGGCGCGGGGCGGGGCCGTCCGCGGGCAGCGTCATCTCCAGCAGGCGGCCGCGCTTCGGCTCCCACGAGCCCATGTCGGCGATCCAGTACCGGCCGGGCGCCACCTCCAGGATGCGGCGCGGTGCGCGCAGGCCCTCGGCCTCGTCGGCCAGCAGCGCGACGCAGGTGCCGGCGGGGCTGGGAATGTCCAGCCGCGCGAAGTCGCCGCAGCGGCCGGCGGGCGTGTAGCCGCGGGCGGCGGCCGGCAGTGCCAACGCCAGCAGCGCGCACAGGAGGGCGGCGTGCAGCAGGCGCCAGGCCGGCCGCGCCTCGTCAGCGGTGCGCGCGCCCTTCGACGCAGATGGGCGCGCGCTCATGCCGCCCGCTCCAGCAGCATCGCGTCCCCATAACTGAAGAAGCGGTAGCGCTCGCGGATGGCGTGGGCATAGAGCGACATCACGCGCTCGTAGCCCGCCAGGGCGCTGACCAGCATCATCAGCGTGCTCTTGGGCAGGTGGAAGTTGGTGACGAGCAGGTCCACGTGTTGGAAGCGGAATCCCGGTGTGATGAAGATCTGCGTGTCGCCCTGCGCCTGCCCGCTGGCGGCCCAGGATTCGAGGGTGCGCACGGTGGTCGTGCCCACCGCCACCACGCGGCCGCCGCGGGCGCGGCAGTCGGCAATCGCCTGCTGCGTGGCCGGCGGCACGTCGTAGCGCTCGGCATGCATCACATGCTCGGCGATGTTCTCGGTCTTGACCGGCTGGAAGGTGCCCGCGCCCACGTGCAGCGTGACGTTGGCGCGGCGCACGCCGCGGGCCTCCAGCTGCGCGAGCAGTGCCTCGTCGAAGTGCAGCGCCGCGGTGGGGGCCGCCACGGCGCCGGGCACGCGGGCGAAGACGGTCTGATAGCGGCGGGCGTCCTCGGCGGCGTCGGTGGCGCTTTCCTGCGCCTGCTGGCGCTCGATGTAGGGCGGCAGGGGCACGTGGCCGTGGCGCTCCATCAGCGTGTAGGGGGCGGCACCGTCGTCGCTCTCCAGCGCGAAGCGGAACAGCGGGCCGCCTTCCTCGGGCCAGCGGCCCAGCAGCGTGGCGCGGAAGGCCGGCTGGCCGGGCGCGGCGTCCATGCGCAGGACCGTGCCGACGGCGGGCTTCTTGCTGACCTTCATGTGGGCGGCCACTTCCTGGCCGTCCAGCACGCGCTCGATCAGCAGCTCCAGCCGGCCGCCGGTGGGCTTCTCGCCGAAGAGGCGGGCCTTGACCACCTGCGTGTCGTTGAAGACCAGCAGGTCGCCCTCGCGCAGCAGCGAAGGCAGGTCGCGGAAGATGCGGTCGGTGAGCCCGGGGCCGGTGCCGTCGAGCAGGCGCGAGGCGCTGCGTTCGGGGGCAGGCTGCTGCGCGACCAGTTCAGGCGGCAGCGCGAAGTCGAAATCCGAGAGCGTGAAGTCGGTGCGGGACATGCTTGAGGGCCGGACGGGCCCGTTCCAAGAAAGAAGCGGAAGCCCTCCGATGAGGCCGGCGAAGGATGCGGGCCTGCCGCGCGGGGCGGAGGAGGGCGGGGAGGCAGAATTGTCCCATGTCCGCGCGCCCCCTCGCCTCGCCTGCCCCTGCGCCCGCCGCGCCCCGCGCGCCCGGCAGCGGCGAAAGCCAGGTGCAGCGCGCGCTGAAAAAACTCGGCCTGGTGCGCGACATCGACTTCGCCCTCTACCTGCCGCTGCGCTACGAGGACGAGACCCGCATCGTGCAACTGGCCCACGTGCGCGATGGCGAGCATGCGCAGGTCGAGGGCACGATCGTGGACAGCGAAATCGTCTTCCGCCCGCGCCGCCAGCTCATCGCCACGCTGGACGACGGCAGCGACACCTGCCAGCTGCGCTTCTTCAATTTCTACCCTTCGCAGCAGAAGCAGCTGGCGCCCGGCAGCCGGGTGCGGGCGCGTGGCGAGGTGCGTGGCGGTTTCGTGGGCCGGACCATGCTGCACCCGGTCATCAAGGCGGCCGGCACGGCGCTGCCGCTGGCGCTGACGCCCGTCTATGCGACGACCGCGGGCCTGGCGCAGCCCGTGCTGCGCCGCGCCGTGCAGGCCGGCCTGGCGCGGGCGCCGCTGGAGGAACTGATTCCCGCCGAGCTGCTGCCTCCCAACGCCTGGACGCTGCGCGCCGCCCTCGAATTTCTGCACCACCCCACGCCCGACGTGGCCCTGGCCGCCCTGGAGGATCGCAGCCATCCCGCCTGGCAGCGCCTGAAGGCGGACGAGTTGCTGGCCCAGCAGCTGTCGCAGCTGGAGGCCCGCCGCGCCCGCGAGGCCCAGCGCGCGCCCGTGCTTCGCGCGGGCACCGGCGACGGCAGCCTGCATGCCCGCTTGCTGGCGGCGCTGCCCTTCTCGCCCACCGGCGCGCAGGCGCGTGCCGACCGCGAGATCGCCGCCGACCTGGCCCATCGCCAGCCCATGCACCGGCTGCTGCAGGGCGACGTGGGCTCGGGCAAGACGCTGGTGGCGGCACTGGCCGCGGCCCGCTGCATCGACGCCGGCTTCCAGTGCGCGCTGATGGCGCCCACCGAGATCCTGGCCTCGCAGCATTTCGGCAAGCTGGTCGGCTGGCTCGACCCGCTGCTGGCTGCCCAGGGCCGGCGCGTGGCCTGGCTCACCGGCAGCCAGAAGAAGCGCGAGCGCGACGCCATGGCGGCCGCGGTCGAAAGCGGCGAGGCGGCGCTGGTGGTGGGCACACATGCGGTCATCTCGGAGAAGGTGCGCTTCCAGCGGCTGGCGCTGGCCATCGTGGACGAGCAGCACCGCTTCGGCGTGGCCCAGCGGCTGGCGCTGCGCGGCAAGGCGTCGGAAGGCAGCGACGGCATGCAGGCGCTGGAGCCCCACCTGCTGATGATGAGCGCCACGCCCATCCCGCGCACCCTGGCCATGAGCTACTACGCCGACCTGGACGTCTCCACGCTCGACGAGCTGCCGCCGGGCCGCACGCCGGTCGTCACCAAGCTGCTGGCCGAGCACCGGCGCGACGAGGTCATCGCCCGCATCCACGGCCAGATCCAGCAGGGCCGGCAGGTCTACTGGGTCTGCCCGCTGATCGAGGAAAGCGAGGCGGTGGACCTGCGCAATGCCACCGCCACCCGCGACGAACTGGCCGACGCCCTGGGCGAGACGGTGCGCGTCGGCCTGCTGCATTCGCGCATGCCCACCGCCGAGAAGCAGGCCGTGATGGCCGACTTCAGCGCCGGCACGCTGCAAGTGCTGGTCAGCACCACCGTCATCGAGGTGGGCGTGGACGTGCCCAACGCCTCGCTGATGGTGATCGAGCATTCGGAGCGCTTCGGCCTCTCGCAGCTGCACCAGCTGCGCGGCCGGGTGGGCCGCGGCGCGGCGGCCTCGGCCTGCGTGCTGCTCTATGCGCCGGGCGACAGCGGCCGCGTGGGGCAGGCCGCCAAAGCCCGGCTGACGGCAATGGTCGAAACGGCCGACGGCTTCGAGATCGCGCGGCGCGACCTGGAGATCCGCGGCCCCGGCGAATTCCTGGGTGCACGCCAGTCCGGCGCGCCGTTGCTGCGCTTTGCCGACCTGGGCACGGACCAGCGCCTGCTCGAGTGGGCGCGCGAGCTGGCGCCGCAATTGCTGGACCGCCATCCGGACCAGGCCCACCGGCATGTGGACCGGTGGCTGGGGACGAGGGCGGAGTTCCTGAAGGCCTGAAGGGCTGCCCGCCGGCAGGGCTTCGCCCGCCCGGGACCGACGCGCATAATTGACGCAAGCTATGACCCTGACCGAACTCAAATACATCGTCGCGGTGGCGCGCGAGCGGCATTTCGGCAAGGCGGCCGAGGCCTGCTACGTCTCCCAGCCCACCCTGTCGGTGGCGATCAAGAAGCTGGAAGACGAGCTCGAGGTGAAGCTCTTCGAGCGCAGCGCCGGCGAGGTGACGGTCACGCCGCTGGGCGAGCAGATCGTGCAGCAGGCCCAGTCGGTGCTCGACCAGGCCGCCACCATCAAGGAAATCGCCAAGCGCGGCAAGGACCCGCTGGCCGGCCCGCTGAACCTGGGCGTCATCTACACCATCGGCCCCTACCTGCTGCCCGACCTGGTGCGCCAGAACATCGCGCGCACGCCGCAGATGCCGCTGATGCTGCAGGAAAACTTCACCGCCAAGCTGCTGGAGATGCTGCGCGCCGGCGAGATCGACTGCGCCATCATGGCCGAGCCCTTTCCGGATTCCGGTCTGGCCATGGCCCAGCTCTACGACGAGCCCTTCCTCGCGGCCGTGCCGGCCCAGCACCCGCTGGCCAGCCGCGAATGGGTCAGCTCCGACGAGCTCAAGAACGAGACCATGCTGCTGCTGGGCACTGGCCACTGCTTCCGCGACCATGTGCTGGAGGTCTGCCCGGAGTTCGCCCGCTTCTCCAGCAACGCCGAGGGCATCCGCAAGAGCTTCGAAGGCTCCTCGCTGGAGACCATCAAGCACATGGTGGCCGCAGGCATGGGCGTCACATTGGTGCCGCGGCTGTCGGTGCCGCCCGAGGCGCTCAAGCCCCGCAGCAAGGCGCGCAAGGATCTGGAGCCCATCGTGCGCTATGTGCCCGTGCGCGATGGCGAAGGCGGTGCCCCGCCGTCCCGCCGCGTGGTGCTGGCGTGGCGGCGCAGTTTCACCCGCTACGAAGCGATCGCGGCCCTGCGCAACGCGATCTATGCCTGCGAGTTGCCGGGCGTCAAACGTTTGTCCTGACGCGGTGCTGGCCTGCATCGCGGCCGGCTATGTCTTCGATAGAGTGCGGGGTGTTGCCTCCGGCAGGCCCCGGCGCCTAAGGTAGAGGCCTCGCCGCCCCGCTCTGCGGGGTGCACCCCGTTCCCGACCTCCCTCCAAAGGAAACCAGCATGGCCAAGATCCCCAAGTCGCCCAAGAAGGACAAGAACCCCATCGTGGCTGCTGCGCCCGCGGCATCTGCCGGTGCCGTGCCCGACAAGGGCGGTGACCGCGTGGCGCCGGAGTCCGGTAGCCGCAACGCGCCCATCATCAACATCGGCATCGATCGCCAGGACCGCGCCGCCATTGCCGAAGGCCTCTCGCGCGTGCTCGCCGACACGTACACGCTCTACCTCACGACCCACAACTTCCACTGGAATGTGACCGGGCCGCATTTCAACTCGCTGCACGCCATGTTCATGGCGCAGTACACCGAGTTGTGGAACGCCACCGACGTGATCGCCGAGCGCATCCGCGCCCTGGGCCACTATGCGCCGGGCTCGTATGCCGAGTTCAGCAAGATCGCCACCGTGCCCGACGTGCCGCTGCAGCCGCCGCGGGCCATGGAGATGGTGCGCATCCTGGTCAAGGGCCACGAGACGGTGTCGCGCATCGCGCGCGAATTCATCCCGGTGGCCGAAGAGGCGGGCGACGATCCGACCGCCGACATGCTCACGGCACGCTGCACCGTGCACGACCAGACCGCCTGGATGCTGCGTTCGCTCCTGGAAGAGTGAGCGCCAGTGCCACCCAGCCGCCCGCCCGCCGCGGGCGGCTTTCTCTTTATCTGGACCTGATCCGCTGGGACCGGCCCGCGGGCTGGCTTCTGCTGCTCTGGCCGACGCTGGGCGCGCTGTGGTTCGCCGCAGACGGTTTCCCGGGTTGGCACCTCCTGGCCGTCTTCGTGCTCGGCACGATCCTCATGCGCAGCGCCGGCTGCTGCGTCAATGACGTCGCCGACCGCGACTTCGACCGCCACGTCAAGCGCACCGCGAAGCGGCCCGTCACCAGCGGCGCCGTGTCGGTCAAGGAGGCGCTGGCCCTTGGCGCTGCCCTGGCGCTGGTCGCCTTCGCCCTGGTGCTGACGACCAACGGGCCGACGGTGGCCTGGTCCTTTGGCGCGCTGGCCATCACCCTGGCCTATCCCTTCGCCAAGCGTTTCGTCTCGCTGCCGCAGGCAGTGCTCGGCGTGGCTTTCAGTGTCGGCATTCCGATGGCCTTCAGCGCGGTGCGCGACGGCGCAGTGCCGGCGATGGCTGCCTGGCTTCTGCTGGGCAACCTGGGCTGGGTCCTGGCCTACGACACCGAGTACGCGATGGTCGACCGTGACGACGATCTGCGCATCGGCATCAAGACTTCCGCGATCACCTTCGGCCGCTTCGATGTGGCGGCGGTGATGGCTTCCTACGCACTGTTCCTGGCGATCTGGGGCGTGCTGGGCCTGCGCGCCGGGCTGGGCGGAGCGTTCGCGCTGGGGATGGCAGCGGCGCTGGGTCAGGCGTTCTGGCATTGGCGACTGATCCGCGACCGCACCCGGGAGGGATGTTTCCGGGCCTTCCGCCACAACCATTGGCTGGGCTTCGCCGTCTTCGCCGGCATCGTCGCCGGCTACGCCCTTCGCCCGTGATCCCGCAACACGGGTGTAGCGACGGCGCCAAACCAGGCGCTTGACAGCAATCCGCCTGCAACGCACAATAGCCGGCTTCGCCCTAAAAAGCGAACTCTTTCCGCCCAGACGGACGCGTGCAACCAGCAGAAGCGCCTTTCGGCTTTTTTGTGTGCGCCGACGACGGGCCCAAGACTGACCGAACAGGCTTTTCGCGCCGGTGCACTGCCGGGCGTCTGGCCTCAACGGTACAAGTTGGGAACTACTAGCAATGATCCAGACTGAATCCCGGCTCGAAGTGGCCGACAACACGGGCGCGAAGTCCGTCCTGTGCATCAAGGTGCTCGGCGGCTCCAAGCGCCGCTACGCCAGCGTCGGCGACGTCATCAAGGTGAGCGTCAAGGAAGCTGCGCCGCGTGGTCGCGTCAAGAAGGGCGAGATCTACAACGCCGTCGTGGTGCGCACCGCCAAGGGCATCCGTCGTGGCGACGGTTCGCTCGTCAAGTTCGACGGCAACGCCGCCGTCCTGCTCAATGCCAAGCTGGAGCCGATCGGCACCCGCATCTTCGGACCCGTGACGCGCGAGCTGCGTACCGAGAAGTTCATGAAGATCGTCTCGCTGGCCCCCGAAGTTCTGTAAGAAGGACAACGCCATGAACAAGATTCGCAAGGGCGACAAGATCATCGTGATCGCCGGCCGCGACAAGGGCAAGCAAGGCACCGTCAGCCTGCGCGCCGGTGAAGAGCACGTGGTCGTCGAGGGCGTGAACCTCGTCAAGAAGCACGCCAAGCCGAACCCCATGAAGGGCACGACCGGCGGCATCGTCGAGAAGGCCATGCCCATCCATCAATCCAACGTGGCCATCTTCAATGCCGCGACCGGCAAGGCCGATCGCGTCGGCATCAAGCTGGTGGACGGCAAGCGCGTGCGCGTCTTCAAGTCCAGCGGCGAAGAAATCAAGGCTGCCTGAGGTACACCATGGCCCGTCTGCAACAACACTACCGCGAAAAGATCGCGAAAGAACTGACCGAGAAGTTCGGCTACAAGTCGCCGATGCAGGTCCCCCGCCTGACCAAGATCACGCTGAACATGGGCGTGAGCGAAGCCGTGGCGGACAAGAAGGTCATGGACCACGCCGTTGCCGATCTGACCAAGATCGCCGGCCAGAAGCCCGTCGTGACCAAGGCCAAGAAGGCCATCGCCGGCTTCAAGATCCGCGAAGGCCAGGCCATCGGCTGCATGGTCACCCTGCGCGGCGTGAAGATGTACGAGTTCCTGGATCGTTTCGTCACCGTGGCCCTGCCCCGCGTGCGTGACTTCCGCGGTATCTCCGGCCGGGCCTTCGACGGCCGCGGCAACTACAACATTGGCGTCAAAGAGCAGATCATCTTCCCCGAGATCGAGTACGACAAGGTGGATGCACTGCGTGGTCTGAACATCAGCATCACGACGACCGCCAAGTCCGACGAAGAAGCCAAGGCGCTGCTGCAGGGCTTCCGCTTCCCCTTCAAGAACTAAAGGTGACCCTGTGGCAAAAGTTGCTTTGATCCAGCGCGAACTGAAGCGCGACAAGCTGGCCGCCAAGTACGCCAAGAAGTACGACGAACTGAAGGCGACCGCCAACGACGCGAAGAAGAGCGACGAAGAGCGCGCCGCCGCCCGCCTGGCGCTGCAGAAGCTGCCGCGCAACGCGAACCCCACCCGCCAGCGCAACCGCTGCGAAATCACTGGCCGCCCCCGCGGCACCTTCCGCCAGTTCGGTCTGGCCCGTGCCAAGGTCCGCGAACTCGCCTTCGACGGCGAGATCCCCGGCGTCACCAAGGCCAGCTGGTAAGCCAGGCAGGAGCAAGAAACATGAGCATGAGTGATCCCATCGCCGACCTGCTGACGCGCATTCGCAATGCGCAGATGGTCGCGAAGCCCACCGTGTCGGTCCCGTCTTCCAAGGTGAAGATCGCGATCGCGCAGGTGCTGAAGGACGAGGGCTACATCGACGGCTTCCAGGTCAAGACGGAAGACGGCAAGACGAACCTCGAGATTTCGCTGAAGTACTATGCCGGCCGCCCGGTGATCGAGCGCATCGAGCGCGTGAGCCGCCCCGGCCTGCGCGTCTACAAGGGTGCCGGCGCGATTCCCAAGGTCCAGAACGGTCTGGGCGTGGCCATCGTCACCACGCCGCAAGGCGTGATGACCGACCGCAAGGCCCGTGCAAACGGCGTCGGCGGCGAAGTGCTGTGCTACGTGGCCTAAGACGGAGGAACTGAACAATGTCCCGAGTCGGAAAAATGCCGATCACCGTCCCCGCAGGCGTGGACGTGCAGATCAAGGGCGACCAGATCAGCGTCAAGGGCGCTGGCGGCCAACTGTCCATCCCGGCCAACGCGCTGGTGAAGGTGTCGGCCGATGATGGCAAGCTGACCTTCGTGCCCGCCGACGAGTCGCGTGAATCGAACGCGATGAGCGGCACGGTGCGCCAGCTGGTCAACAACATGGTGCTGGGTGTGAGCAAGGGCTTCGAGAAGAAGCTGACGCTGGTGGGCGTGGGCTACAAGGCCGCTGCCCAGGGCACCAAGCTGAACCTGGCCGTGGGCTACTCGCACCCGGTCAACATCGAGATGCCTGCCGGCATCACCGTCGCCACCCCCACCCCCACGGAAATCGTGATCAAGGGTGCCGACCGCCAACGCGTCGGCCAGGTGGCTGCCGAGATCCGCGCGGTCCGCTCTCCCGAGCCCTACAAGGGCAAGGGCATCCGCTATGCGGACGAGAAGATCGTGATCAAGGAAACGAAGAAGAAATAAGAGGCCGCATGATGTTGACCAAAAAGGAACAGCGCCTGCGCCGCGCCCGTCAGACCCGCATCCGCATTGCCACGCAAGGCGTCGCGCGTCTGATGGTGAACCGCACCAACCTGCACATCTACGCCACCGTCATCTCCGGCGACGGCGCCAAGGTGCTGGCCACGGCCTCCACGGCCGAAGCCGAAGTGCGCGCCTCGCTGGGTGGTGCTGGCAAGGGTGGCAATGCCGCCGCCGCCACCATCATCGGCAAGCGCATCGCCGAGAAGGCCAAGGCCGCCGGCGTCGAGAAGGTGGCCTTCGACCGTGCAGGCTTCGCCTACCACGGCCGTGTCAAGGCTCTCGCCGAAGCCGCCCGCGAGGCCGGCCTGCAGTTCTAAGCGCCCGCGCAGAACAGGAATTCAAGATGGCAAAGATTCAGGCAAGAACGCAGAACGAAGGTCCCGAGGACGGTCTGCGCGAGAAGATGATCGCGATCAACCGCGTCACCAAGGTGGTGAAGGGTGGTCGTATCCTGGGTTTCGCGGCACTCACCGTGGTGGGTGACGGCGACGGTCGCGTCGGCATGGGCAAGGGCAAGTCGAAGGAAGTGCCCGCCGCCGTGCAGAAGGCGATGGAAGAAGCCCGCCGCAACCTCATGAAGGTGTCGATCAAGAATGGCACCCTGCACCATGAAGTGACCGGCCACCATGGCGCCTCCACCGTGATGATGTCCCCGGCTCCCAAGGGTACCGGCATCATCGCCGGCGGCCCGATGCGCGCCGTGTTCGAAGTCATGGGCATCACCGACGTCGTGGCCAAGAGCCATGGCTCGTCGAACCCCTACAACATGGTTCGCGCCACGCTCGACGCGCTGAAGAACTCGACCACCGCCTCGGAAGTCGCTGCCAAGCGCGGCCTGACGGTCGAAGAGATCTTCGCCTGAGCAGGAGAGACGCAATGACGACGCAACAACAGACCGTGAAGGTCCAACTGGTTCGCAGCCCGATCGGCACGAAGCAGTCGCACCGCGCCACCGTGCGTGGCCTGGGCCTGCGCAAGCTCAACAGCGTGAGCGAGCTGCAGGACACGCCCGCCGTGCGCGGCATGATCAACAAGATCGCCTACCTGGTGAAGGTGCTCTGACATGGAACTCAACAGCATCAAGCCCGCAGCGGGCGCGAAGCACGCCAAGCGCCGCGTGGGCCGTGGCATCGGCTCTGGCCTGGGCAAGACCGCAGGTCGCGGCCACAAGGGTCAGAAGTCGCGTGCCGGCGGCTTCCACAAGGTCGGTTTCGAAGGCGGTCAGATGCCGCTGCAGCGCCGCCTGCCCAAGCGTGGCTTCAAGTCGGCTTCGCTGAAGTTCAACGCCGAGGTCACCCTGACGGCGCTGGAGCAACTGGGTCTGGCCGAAGTCGACGTCCTGGCACTGAAGCAAGCGGGCCTGGTGGGCCAGCTCGCCAAGGTGGTGAAGGTCATCAAGGCTGGTGAACTGACGAAGGCTGTCAAGCTGACGGGCGTCGGCGCGACCGCGGGTGCCAAGGCTGCCATCGAGGCCGCCGGCGGCTCCGTCGCCTGAACCTGACGCGAAAGCAAGGCAGCACAGTGGCAACCAACGCGGCAACGCTCGCGAAGACCGGCAAGTTCGGCGACCTGCGTCGTCGGCTGGTTTTTCTGCTGCTCGCCCTCGTGGTGTACCGCATCGGCGCGCACATCCCTGTTCCCGGCATCAACCCGGACCAGCTGGCTCAGCTGTTCCAGGGTCAGCAGGGCGGCATCCTGAGCCTGTTCAACATGTTCTCGGGTGGTGCGCTGTCGCGCTTCACGGTCTTCGCGCTGGGGATCATGCCGTATATCTCGGCATCGATCATCATGCAGCTGATGACCTATGTCCTTCCCTCCTTCGAGCAATTGAAGAAGGAAGGCGAGGCCGGTCGCCGCAAGATCACGCAGTACACCCGCTATGGCGCGCTGGGTCTGGCTCTTTTCCAGTCTTTCAGCATCGCTGTGGCGCTGGAGGCTTCTCCCGGCCTGGTGGTGGCACCTGGTTTCGGCTTCCGGTTCACCGCGATGGTGAGCCTGACGGCGGGTTCCATGTTCCTCATGTGGCTGGGCGAGCAGATCACCGAGCGCGGCCTGGGCAACGGCATCTCCATCATCATCTTCGCCGGTATCGCCGCGGGCTTACCCAACGCCATCGGCGGGTTGCTGGAGCTGGTGCGCACCGGCGCCATGAGCGTGATCGTGGCCCTGTTCATCGTGGCGTTGGTCGTGCTGGTCACCTACTTCGTGGTGTTCGTCGAACGCGGACAGCGCAAGATCCTGGTGAACTATGCGCGCCGTCAGGTGGGCAACAAGGTCTACGGTGGACAGGCTTCGCACCTGCCGCTGAAGCTGAACATGGCTGGCGTGATCCCCCCGATCTTCGCCTCGTCCATCATCCTGCTGCCTGCGACGGTGGTGGGCTGGTTCAGCACTGGCGACAGCATGCGCTGGCTCAAGGACATCGCTTCGGCGCTGGCCCCGGGGCAGCCGATCTACACGCTGCTGTACGCAGCAGCGATCGTGTTCTTCTGCTTCTTCTACACGGCCCTCGTGTTCAACAGCCGCGAGACCGCCGACAACCTGAAGAAGAGCGGTGCGTTCATCCCCGGGATCCGTCCTGGTGACCAGACCGCCCGCTACATCGACAAGATCCTGCTGCGTCTGACGCTGGCGGGCGCGGTGTACATCACCTTCGTCTGCCTGCTGCCGGAGTTCCTGATCCTGAAGTACAACGTGCCGTTCTATTTCGGCGGCACCTCGTTGCTGATCCTGGTGGTCGTGACGATGGACTTTATGGCCCAGGTGCAGAACTACCTGATGTCGCAGCAGTACGAATCGCTGCTCAAGAAGGCCAACTTCAAGACGACGTTGGGTGGTTGAACGCAAGGTCGAGTGAACGCCCTGCCGCGACGAGCCGGGCACGCACATCGTGTTTCGGGCGTCCTAGGGTCGCCACAGTAAGAGTTAGGAGAAATGAAATGAGAGTTTCGGCATCGGTCAAGCCCATCTGCCGCAATTGCAAGGTCATCCGCCGCAAGGGTGTGGTGCGCGTGATCTGCACCGACCCGCGCCACAAGCAGCGCCAGGGTTGATTCGAGAGTTCTAGAGGACGCACATGGCACGTATTGCTGGCATCAACATCCCGCCGCACAAGCACGCCGAGATCGGCCTGACGGCAATCTTCGGCATCGGCCGTACCCGCGCTCGCAAGATCTGCGAAGCCTGCGGCATCGACTACGCCAAGAAGATCAAGGACCTGACGGACGCCGATCTCGAAAAGATCCGCGACCAGATCGCCCAATTCACGATCGAGGGTGACCTGCGTCGTGAAACCACGATGAACATCAAGCGCCTGATGGACATCGGCTGCTACCGCGGCTTCCGCCATCGTCGCGGTCTGCCGATGCGTGGTCAGCGCACGCGCACCAACGCCCGTACCCGCAAGGGTCCGCGCAAGGCTGCCCAGGCCCTGAAGAAGTAAAGAGAGAACAGCATGGCTAAAGCTCCTGCCAACAACGCCGCACAGCGTGTGCGCAAGAAGGTCCGCAAGAATGTGGCGGACGGCATTGCGCACGTGCATGCGTCGTTCAACAACACGATCATCACCATCACCGACCGCCAGGGCAACGCACTGTCCTGGGCTTCCTCGGGTGGCCAAGGCTTCAAGGGTTCGCGCAAATCGACGCCCTTCGCTGCCCAGGTGGCTTCCGAAGTTGCCGGCCGCGCCGCTGTCGAGCAAGGCATCAAGAACCTGGACGTCGAGATCAAGGGCCCCGGCCCGGGTCGCGAATCCTCGGTGCGCGCACTGGCTGCGCTGGGTATCCGCATCACGTCGATCTCCGACGTGACCCCGGTGCCCCACAACGGCTGCCGTCCCCAGAAGCGTCGTCGCATCTGAGGTGAGGCCGCCTGCGCAGTCCGCCTCCGGGCGGTCTGCGCGTTTTTGCGTTCTCGCTTTTCACAAGCCCACCGCCATCGACCGAAACGACTGATGGCTCCCGCGGCAGCAATGCCCGCGGCAGAAACCACAAGGAAAATACCGTGGCACGTTACCTCGGCCCCAAGGCCAAACTCTCCCGCCGTGAAGGCACCGACCTGTTCCTGAAGAGCGCTCGCCGCTCCATCGCGGACAAGGCCAAGTTCGACTCCAAGCCCGGCCAGCACGGCCGTACCTCGGGTCAGCGCACCTCCGACTTCGGTCTGCAACTGCGCGAGAAGCAGAAGGTCAAGCGCATGTATGGCGTGCTGGAAAAGCAATTCCGCCGCTACTTCGCCGAAGCCGATCGCCGCAAGGGCAACACCGGCGCCAACCTGCTGTCGCTGCTCGAGTGCCGTCTGGACAACGTCGTCTATCGCATGGGCTTCGGTTCGACCCGTGCCGAAGCGCGCCAGTTGGTGTCGCACAAGGCGATCACGGTGAACGGCCAGTCGGTCAACATCCCGTCCTACCTGGTGAAGGCCGGTGACGTCGTGGCGGTTCGCGAGAAGTCCAAGAAGCAGGCTCGCATCATCGAGGCGCTGCAGCTGGCCCAGCAGGTCGGCATTCCGGGCTGGGTCGAAGTGAGCATCGACAAGGCCGAAGGCACCTTCAAGAAGGCCCCGGACCGTGACGAATTCGGCGCCGACATCAACGAATCGCTGATCGTCGAACTCTACTCGCGTTAAAGCGAGACCCAGAGGCGACCGGTGGCGCTGCCGCGCAGCGCCACCCTTGAATGTTTTTGTACCCCCTCGAAGGCATTCGAGGCGGGCACTTCACCAGCCTTACCGGTGTAACGAGCCGGGGGTATTGAGAGGAAGTCCGCATGCAAACCACCCTGCTGAAACCCAAGACCATCCAGGTCGAGCAACTGGCTGCCAACAAGGCGAAGGTCACGCTCGAGCCTTTCGAGCGCGGCTATGGCCACACGCTCGGCAACGCGCTGCGCCGCGTTCTGCTGTCGTCGATGGTGGGGTATGCAGCCACGGAAGTGACGATCGCTGGCGTGCTGCACGAGTACTCGTCGATCGACGGCGTTCAGGAAGACGTCGTGAACATCCTGCTCAACCTCAAGGGCGTGGTGTTCAAGCTGCACAACCGCGACGAGGTTACGCTGAGCCTGCGCAAGGAAGGCGAAGGCCCGGTCACGGCCGCCGACATCCAGACGCCGCACGACGTCGAGATCATCAACCCCGAGCATGTCATCGCCCACCTGTCGCAAGGCGGCAAGCTGGACATGCAGATCAAGGTCGAGAAGGGCCGCGGCTATGTGCCCGGCACGATGCGCCGTTACGCGGACGAGCCGACCAAATCGATCGGCCGCATCGTCCTCGACGCTTCGTTCTCGCCCGTCAAGCGCGTGAGCTACACCGTCGAGAGCGCCCGCGTCGAGCAGCGCACCGACCTGGACAAGCTGCTGGTCGAGATCGAGACCAACGGTGCGATCACGGCCGAAGATGCCGTGCGCGCCTCGGCCAAGATCCTGGTCGAGCAACTGGCCGTGTTCGCGCAGCTGGAAGGCGGCGAACTGACCGGCATGTTCGAGCAGCCTGCCCAGCGCAGTGCCCAGCAGTTCGACCCGATCCTGCTGCGCCCCGTCGACGAGCTGGAACTGACCGTGCGTTCGGCCAACTGCCTGAAGGCCGAGAACATCTACTACATCGGCGACCTGATCCAGCGCACGGAGAACGAGCTGCTCAAGACCCCGAACCTGGGCCGCAAGTCGCTCAACGAAATCAAGGAAGTGCTCGCCTCGCGCGGCCTGACCCTTGGCATGAAGCTCGAGAGCTGGCCG
The DNA here is from genome assembly GCF_003350475.1 of Pseudacidovorax intermedius. Classification (GTDB taxonomy): domain Bacteria; phylum Pseudomonadota; class Gammaproteobacteria; order Burkholderiales; family Burkholderiaceae_C; genus Xenophilus; species Xenophilus intermedius. The sequence goes on along the minus strand of NZ_QQAV01000001.1, from coordinate 226,466 downwards.
CCGGCCGGCCTCGACAAGCGCTGAGAGGCCTTCGGGTTTCTCGCTCCACGGGGCAGTACCTGATCCGGCTGCTCCGATCAACTAAAGTCAAAAGGAAATCACCATGCGTCACGGCCTCGGTCTTCGCAAACTCAACCGCACCAGCTCGCACCGCCTCGCGATGCTGCGCAACATGTCCAACTCGCTGATCGAGCACGAAGCCATCAAGACGACCGTGCCCAAGGCGAAGGAACTGCGCCGCGTCGTGGAGCCGCTGATCACGCTGGCCAAGAACCCCACCGTCGCCAACAAGCGCCTGGCCTTCGACCGCCTGCGCAACCGCGACAACGTGGTCAAGCTGTTCAACGAACTGGGCCCGCGCTACCAGGCTCGCCCGGGTGGTTACACGCGCATCCTGAAGATGGGTTTCCGCGTTGGCGACAACGCGCCCATGGCGCTGGTCGAGCTCGTCGATCGTCCGGAAATTTCTGACGAAAAAGACGTGCAGACCGCGCAAGACTGACATATAATCTATTCTTCGACGCGCGATGGAGCAGTCTGGTAGCTCGTTGGGCTCATAACCCAAAGGTCGGAGGTTCAAATCCTCCTCGCGCAACCAAATTCAAGGGCCCTCTTTTGAGGGCCCTTTTTTCTTGGTCGCTCGGCCTGCGCCTGCCCGCCGAGGAGCTTCTGCACAATCCGGAAACTTTCTGCACAATGGCTCGTCATGCAGAGCCTGGTTCAGAAGATCGAGTCTCAACTCGTTTCTCTCCCGATTCCTGTATCGCTGCGCTTGCCGGACGGGCATCGCATCGACACCCCTGGCGCCAAGGTCCGGCTGGGTTTCTCGAGTTGGACCGGATTGGCCAAGCTCGCTGCGCGGCAGATCGGCAGTGTGGGCGAGGACTATGTCGAAGGTCGCGTGGAGATCGAAGGCTCCATGCGCGATCTGATGGCTGCTGCCGCCGCGCTCATGCCGGACAACCCGGTGGAAAGCGACACCGGCTGGTGGACACGCCTGCTGCGCAACGCCAAGTCCCGTGGCTCGCACACGCTGCGACGCGACGCCGAGCAGATCCAGTTTCACTACGACGTTTCCGACGACTTCTACGCCCTCTGGCTCGATCCGCGCCGCGTGTATTCGTGCGCGTACTACCGCGACGAGGCGATGACGCTGGCCCAGGCGCAGGAGGCCAAGCTCGACCACATCTGCCGCAAGCTGCGTCTGAAGCGGGGCGAGCGCTACCTCGACATCGGCTCGGGCTGGGGCGGGCTGCTGCTGTGGGCGGCGGAGCACTACGGCGTGGATGCCACCGGCATTACCCTGTCGAAGAACCAGCACGCGCATGTGGAGAAACTGATCGCGCAGCGGGGCCTGGAGAACCGCGTGCGCGTCCGCCTCATGGACTATCGCGAACTTGCGGCCGAGCAGCCCTTCGACAAGATCTCATCGGTGGGCATGTTCGAGCATGTGGGCAGCGCCAACATGGGCACCTACTTCCAGGATGTGCACAAGCTGCTCGCGCCCGGCGGCCTGACGCTGCAGCACGGCATCACCTCGGGCCAGCTCGACTATCGCCAGTTGGGCGCAGGCATGGGGGACTTCATCGAGAAGTACATCTTTCCCGGCGGGGAGTTGCTGCACGTGACGACCGTGCTGCGCGAGACCGCGCATGCGGGCCTGGAGATGGTCGACACCGAGAATCTGCGGCCGCATTACGCCCGCACGCTCTGGGCTTGGTCCGATGCGCTCGAAGCCCAGCTCGACAAGGCGCGGGAGGTGCTCGAAACCACCGCCGGCGCCGAGCGGGGTGCGCGCATCCTGCGCGCCTATCGCCTCTACCTGGCCGGCTGCGCGATGAGCTTCGAGCAGGGATGGATCGCCCTGCACCAGATGCTCTCGGCCCGACCCGACGGCAAGATTTCGTCCCACGCCATGCGCGGGGCCCAGTCGCTATACCCTTTCTCGCGCGATTACATGTACGCGCCGCGGTAGGCAGCGTGCCGACCCGGAGTCCGGGAACCGCGGCCACTGGCGCAGGTCACAACAACAAACAAGTGCGAAAAGGAGTTGCCGCATGCTGTACCGCTTCAAATCCCAGGCTTCGGCCGATGTGGTGATGCTCGAACCGAGCGCCCGCCATCTTCTGGAGATCATCGGCAAGACGCCGGGCGCACCCGGTGTCATCACCGTGGACCAGATGCCCGCCGCGATCTCGGCGCTAGAGGCGGCGGTCGCCAGTGAGGCGAAGATGGCCAGCCACGGCAATCACGACGCCCATGCCGTCGAGGACCACGAGGCACGAGCCGAGCAGGAGCATGTGTCGCTGCACCAGCGGGTCACGCCGCTGCTGCACATGCTCAAGGAGTCGCACGGCGAGGGCAAGGACATCGTCTGGGGCGCCTGAGCCCGTTCGATCCCCCACTCACAGGAAATCGGGCCGCATGCATCGCATGCGGCCTTTTTCATGGCGGCGCGATCAGTCGACCTTGGCGCCCGAGGCCTTCACCACCTGGGCCCACTTCACATGCTCGCGCTCGATGTGCTGCGCGAAGGCCGCAGGCGTGTTGCCGCCAGGGATGGCACCCTGGGCCAGCATCTTCTCCTTGACGGCAGCGGTGGCCAGCGACTTGGCGACTTCCTGCTGGATGCGCTGGACGATGTCGGGGGAGGTGCCCGCCGGCGCGAGCAGGCCGAACCAGGAACTGGCTTCATAGCCTTTGAGCGAGGGTCCGCCAGCCTCCTCCACGGTCGGCACGTCGGGCAGGGCGGCCGAGCGCTGGCTGCTGGTCACAGCCAGCGCCTTGAGCTTGCCGGCCTTGATCTGCTGCATGGACGAAGGCAGGTTGTCGAACATCACGTCGGCATTGCCGGCCACCATGTCGAGCAGCGCGGGGCCGGAGCCCTTGTACGGGATGTGCGTCATGAAGGTGCCGGTCATGCTCTTGAACAGCTCGCCGGCCAGATGGATGGAGGTGCCGCTGCCGCTCGAGGCCATGTTGAGTTGCCCCGGATGCGAGCGCGCATAGCGGATGAAGTCCTGCACGTTCTGGATGCCGTACTGCCTGGCCTTGTCGGCGTTCATCTCCATGACGTTGGGCACCGAGGCCACCAGCGTGATGGGCACGAAATCCTTGATCGGGTCATAGGGCAGCTTGGGATACAGCGCGCGGTTGATGCCGTGGGTGCCCACGGTGCCCATCAGCAGCGTGTAGCCATCGGGCGCGGAGCGGGCCACGATCTCGGCACCGACGTTGCCGCCCGCGCCGGCGCGGTTGTCCACGATGAACTGCTGACCGAAAGCCTTGGAGAGTTCCGGGGCCACGGCGCGGGCCAGGATGTCGGTGGTGCCGCCCGGTGCGAAGGGCACGACGATGCGCACCGTCTTGGTGGGCCACGTGTCCTGCGCCTGGGCGATGCTGCCGGCGCCAAGCAGCGCTGCAGCGAGGGAGGCCACGGCCACGAGGCGCCGACGCGGAATGGAATGCATGAAGAATGTCTCCTGACGGGGGAAGCCCGGGGGCCGCCTGCGGGATGAGCAGCTGCTGCACGCCTTCATGCGAAGGCGCAGTCCCGGGAAAAGGTCAAGACCTGGTTTTAACTGCGCAAGATCTTGCCTCGATGGGTGAAAACCCCTCTCGCCTGCGTCGTGAATACGCGTCGGCTCGCCAGGAGTCGGCACAATCTCGGTCTTTCGCCCGCATCCCTTTCCGGCCGGCCCCATGCCGCAGCGACTTTGCTTCCGAATTCCCGCTCGATGACCGTTGCCTTCCGCCTTCGCGCAGTCGCCGCCTGCCTGCTGGCCGCCGCCTCCTGCCTGTTGGTGGCGGGGTGCATGGACGGTTATCCGACCGAGGATGTGATGGCGCTCGACGCCATGGGGCCCGCCGAACATGTGCAGGCCCTCAACCGGCGCCTGGGGGAGGGCGGCGGCTCTCCGATGCGCGTGGCGATGAGTGCCGACTGCCGGCTGCAATGGCAGGGCGCGGCGGAACCCGCCTCATTGGCGCTGCCGGCGATCTCGGTGCGTTTCGACACCGACCCCGACACCGGGCGCTATCTCGTGCTGGTGGCCGAACAGGCGGGGCAGCCGCCCCGCACGGCCTTCGAGGTCAGGGACTGGGTGGCGGCGGTCGCCTTCCGCTCGCATCTGCAGCAGCTGCAGCACCTGTGCATGGCGCAGGCCGACGCCTGATCCGCGGGCGATCGCGCGGCCCGTTGCTTCCGGGCGCGTCGTGCGTCCGCCCTGAGTCCACGCAACCCGCCCGCCCGCTCGCACGACCGCGCCAGGAGCGCTTCAAGCGACTCGGCCCACCAGCAGAAGCGCCGCCGCCTCGATCGCCTCGGCCCCCACCCGGGACTGCGCCTCCAGCACAGGCGCATAGCCCACTGGGATGCGCGGCGCCCCGAGGCGCGCGATGCGACAGCCCGTCGCCTCGGCCGCCGTGGCGGCGACTTCCGCGCCGAAGCCGGCCGCCTGCACCGCCTCGTGCACCACCAGCAGCCGTCCGGTGCGGCCACAACTGTCCAGCACCGTCTCCCGGTCCCAGGGCCAGAGCGTGCGCAGGTCGATCAGGTCGACGGCGACGCCTGCGGCCGCGAGGCGGGCGCAGGCGGCTTCGCACACCTGGACCTGTCGGCTCCAACTCACCATCGTGAGGGCGTCCCCATGGCGCCGGTGCGCCGCGCGCCCCAGCGGAACGGCCAATTGCGGATCGACGGCGCCGCGCTGGCCCCACAGCGTCTTGTGCTCGATGTAGACCACCGGGTCGCCGCAATCCAGGGCCGCGCGCAGCAATGCATGGTTGTCCTGCGGCGTGGAGGGGCTCACCACCACCACGCCCGGCAGGTGCGCGAACCAGGCCTCGAGGGACTGCGAGTGCTGCGCCGCGGACGCATCCCAGATGCCGCCGGGCATGCGCGCCACCAGCGGCACGCGGCCCTGGCCGCCGAACATGAAGCGGTTCTTGGCCGCCTGGTTGACCAGCTCGTCCATGCCGCAGAGCGCGAAGTCCACCACCCGCATTTCGACCACCGGCTTCAAACCCGCCAGCGCCATGCCGACGCCGGCGCCCATGATGGCAGCCTCGCTGATTGGCGTGTCGATCACGCGCTGCGCGCCGAAGCGCTGCTGCAGGCCCTGGTACTGGCCGAAGATGCCGCCCCGCCCCACGTCTTCGCCGAGCACCACCACGCGTGCATCGTCGGCCATCGCCTGGCCCAGTGCGTGCGACGCGGCCTGGGCATAGCTCCAGTCGTGCATCTCGTTCGCCGTCGAATCGTCCGTCGTCATCGCCATTGGCCGGCTCCCGTGGTCTGCACATCGGTGAATGCAGCGGCAGCCTCGGGCCAGGGCGCGGCGTCGGCGGCGTCGAGGGCCGCCTGAACCTCGGCCAGAGCCTCGCGTTCGATGTGTGCGAGCCGCGCCTCTTTGATGCCATCGGCCCGCAGGCGGGCACGCGCACGGGCGATGGGATCGGTCTCCAGCGCGGCGGCCAGTTCGGCGGGGTCGCGGTAGGTGGCCACGTCCACCGACACGTGGCCTTTCACGCGGTAGGTGAGGGCATGCAGCAGCCGTGGACCCTGGCCGGCGCGCACCTCGGCCACCAGCCGGCCGGCGGCCTCGTGCACGGCGAAGACGTCGTTGCCATCCACCGGCGTCGCGGGAATGCCCAGTGCCAATGCGCGGGCGGAGGCACCGTCGCCGGCCGTCATCGGCCCGCTGGCGGTGGTGGCGCTCCAGCGGTTGTCCTCGCAGACGAAGAGCACCGGCAGGCCGTACACCTGCGCCCAGTTGAGCGCTTCGAGGAAAGGCCCCCGGTTGATCGCGCCGTCGCCGAAGAAGCACACGGTGATGTCGTCGCTGGCGCTGCCGTCGGGCCGCAGGCTGCGCAGCTTCTGCGCATGCGCCGCGCCCACCGCGATGGGCAGGCCGGCCGCCACCACGCCGTTGGCGCCCAGCATGCCCACCGAGAAATCGGCGATGTGCATGGAGCCGCCCTTGCCGCCATTGAAGCCGGTGGCCTTGCCGAAGAGCTCGGCCATCATCCGCGCCAGGTCGGCGCCTTTGGCCAGCGTGTGGCCGTGGCCGCGGTGGGTGGAGGTGAGGTAGTCGCTGGGCCGCAGATGGGCGCAGACGCCGGCGGGTACGGCTTCCTGGCCGGTGGACAGGTGCAGCGGGCCGCGCACGCGGGCGGCGCCGCCGGCTTGCTGGCCATAGGCGCTCACGCCACCCTGGCTGGCCGTTTCGGCCGCGTTCTCGAAGGCACGGATGCGCTGCATGGTGCGATACAGCGCCAGGGCCACGGGGCCGCTGGTCGTGGATGTCACGGGGCTTGTCTCCTCTTGCTTCTGCTGATCCGGCTCGGGCGGCCGGTCGGGGCATGCTAGCGTGCGCGCCCCACGCGCAGGGGACGCTGCGGCGACAGCTGGGGTGAGACCGCAGGGCTCGCGAACCTGCCCGCCCGGCCGTCCGCTGCCGCGACGCCCGTCAGCCGGGCGATGGCCGCTGGCGCAGCCGTCGGTACAGCGTGCCGCGCGACACGCCGAGCTGGCGCGCGGCGCGGGCGATGTTGCCGCCGTTCTCCTGCAAGGTGCGCTCGATCAGGTCCTGCTGCAGGCCGCGCAGCGTGGCGGGCGTGGGCTCGGTGTCTGCTTCGGCAGGTTGGGGCGCCGGCGCCATGGCACGGCCGGGACCTGACAGGGCCACGCCATGGCGCAGGTTCAGCCCGTCGCTGCCGGGTAGCCGCACCTGCACCCATACGCCCAGGCCGCTTGTGAGGCGCAACGGCCTGGCACCCTCGCCACCGGCGAGCCGCAGCAGCCCGTGCAGGTCGCGGCCGAACAGGCGCACGGCCGAGCGCGCCAGCGGATCGCGCGGCAGCGGCCCGAGAAGGCGCGAGGCTGCCGTGTTCAGCCAGGCCACGCGTCCGTCCTGCGTCACGCCGGCCATGGCCTCCAGCGGCGTGCCCAGCAACGCGGGACTGGCCTGGAAGCGCAGCACCAGGTGCTCCGTGGACTGGCGTGCCAGCAACCGGTTTTCGATGACCGTGGCATAGAGGCCCACCATCGAGCCGGCATCGAAGCCGAAGCGGCGCGATTCCACCGACAGGTCCAGTACGCCAGCCAGGCGGCCGTCGACGCCGCGGATGGGCGCCGCGGCGCAATGCACCTGGTGGAGCGTGTCGAAGTAATGCTCGCCGCCTTCCACCGTGCTGGCCTGCCCGGTGCACAGCACGATGCCCGGCGCCGTGGTGCCCACCACCGATTCGGCCAGGTTCACGCCCAGCCGTGCCGTGCGGCCCAGCACGGGCTGCTGCGGCGCCATGGGATGGTGCGTGACATGCAGCAGCACGCCCTCGCGGTCGGTGAGGATGACGCGGCAGTCCGTGCCCGACAGGGCACCTTCCATCGCCGCGAGTTCGGCGCCCGCGGCATCGAGCAGGGCGCGGTTGCGCGACAGCGCGCCATGCAGCCGGCTGGGCGTGACCGGGTCGAAGGCGATTGTGCGGGTCGGGTCCTCGTGCCGGCGGCGGCAGCGCATCCAGGACTGCAGCACGTCTTCGCCCACCAGGCCCGAGGGCCGGTCGCCCTCGTCGAAGAAGCGGGCTCGCGCCTGCGCGGTGCGCTGCTCCGGGGTGGTGGCGAAGAGCTGGCGCAGCGTGTGCGCGCCGGGGTCCTGGGCTTGCAGCAAGAGGCATCTCCTTCGGCTGCGGCTGACTGTGTTCCGCAATGGAACAGCCCAGCACCCGGGAATTCCCGAAGGTGAAGGCCGCCCCCGTGAGGCGGCATCCTCGATGGGCCTTGCTTCAACAAAGAACCCGATAAGGAGACACACGATGAGGCTTCTTGCGCTCGCGGCACTGGCCGCCTGGGCCTGCCTGGCCCAGGCCCAGACGCCCGCCCCCAAGGCGGCACCCGCCGCCAAGGTCGACGGCAACTTCATCCGGGCCAATGCCCAGAAGACGCCCGAATGGCCCAGCGTCGGCCTGGACTACGCCGAGACCCGCTACAGCCGGCTCGACCAGCTCGACACCGGCAACGTGGGCCAACTGGGCCTGGTCTGGTCGTACAACCTCGAATCCACGCGCGGCGTCGAGGCCACGCCGCTGGTGGTCGACGGCGTGATGTACGTGACGGCCTCCTGGAGCGTGGTGCATGCCATCGACGTGCGCACCGGCCAGCGGCTGTGGACTTTCGATCCGCAGGTCGATCGCGCCAAGGGCTACCGCGGCTGCTGCGACGTGGTCAACCGCGGCGTGGCGCTGTGGAAGGGCAAGGTCTACGTTGGTGCCTTCGATGGCCGGCTGATCGCGCTGGACGCGGCCACGGGCAACAAGCTGTGGGAGAAGGACACGCTCATCGACCATGCCCGCAGCTACACCATCACCGGGGCGCCGCGGGTGTTCAAGGGCAAGGTCATCATCGGCAACGGGGGCGCCGAGTACGGCGTGCGCGGCTACATCACTGCCTACGACGCCGAGACCGGCGACCAGAAGTGGCGCTGGTTCACCGTGCCGGGCGACCCGTCCAAGCCGTTCGAGGACGAGGCCCAGGCCCGGGCCGCCAAGACCTGGGACCCGGCCGGCAAGTGGTGGGAAAGCGGCGGCGGCGGCACGGTGTGGGACACCATGGCCTTCGACCCTGAGCTCAACACCATGTACATCGGCACCGGCAACGGCTCGCCGTGGGCGCGCAGCAAGCGCAGCCCGGCCGGCGGCGACAACCTGTACCTGGCGTCCATCGTGGCGCTGGACCCGGACACCGGCAAATACAAGTGGCACTATCAGGAGACGCCGGGCGACAACTGGGACTACACCTCCACACAGCCGATGATCCTGGCCGACATCAAGCTGGACGGCAAGCCGCGCAAGGTGATCCTGCATGCGCCCAAGAACGGCTTCTTCTTCGTCATCGACCGCACCAACGGCAAGTTCATCTCGGCCAAGAACTTCGTCGAGGTGAACTGGGCCACTGGATACGACAAGAACGGACGGCCGATCGAGGTCGCCGCCGCCCGGGACGGCACCAAGCCGAACGATTCGATCCCGGGCCCCTTCGGTGCGCACAACTGGCATCCCATGTCCTTCAATCCCAAGACGGGCCTGGTCTACCTGCCGGCGCAGCATGTGCCGATCACGCTGATGGACGACAAGGACTGGAAGTTCAACGAGAACGCGCCACTGCGTCCCCACTCGGACCTGGGCTGGAATCTTGCGAAGTTCGCCAATGCCGAGCCGCCCAAGAGCAAGCCCATGGGCCGCCTTGTGGCCTGGGACCCGGTCAAGCAGAAGGAGGCCTGGGGTGTCGAGCATGTCTCGCCGTGGAACGGCGGCACGCTCACCACGGCCGGCAACCTGGTCTTCCAGGGGACGGCCGACGGGCGCCTGGTGGCCTACGACGCCCGCGATGGCAAGAAGCTGTGGGAGACGCCCACCGGCACCGGCGTAGTGGCGGCCCCGTCCACCTACATGGTCGATGGCAAGCAGTACGTGTCGGTGGCCGTGGGCTGGGGCGGCGTGTACGGCCTGGCGCAGCGTGCCAGCGAGCGGCAGGGGCCCGGCACCGTCTACACCTTCGCGGTGGGCGGCACCGCCAAGATGCCGGAGTTCGTGCAGTACCGCATGGACAAGCTGCTGCAGGGCGTGAAGTACGACCCCGCCAAGGTGCAGGCCGGTACGGGGCTGTACGTGAGCAACTGCGTCTTCTGCCACGGCGTGCCGGGCGTGGACCGGGGCGGCAACATTCCCAACCTGGGCTACCTGGGGGCGCCGTACATCGAGAACCTGGACAAGTTCGTCTTCAAGGGGCCGGCCATGTCGCGGGGCATGCCGGACTTCACCGGCAAGCTGAGCATGGAGGACGTGGAGGCGATCAAGGCCTTCATCCAGGGCACCGCTGACGCCATCAGACCAAAGTAAGAAGCCTCCCCCAGGCTGCGCGGTTCGCGCTCCGCCACCCCCTCCGGAGGAGGGGGCACATCCTGCGGCCCGGCGGAGCGTCGATGCGCCATGACGAAAAAGGCCCGCCATCGCTGGCGGGCCTTGTCGTTGGTGCGGGCCTGTGATCAGTCGGCGTAGACGCCGGCTTCCTTGATCACGGGGCCGAAGCGGGCGACTTCGGACTGCACAAACTTCTTGTGCTCGGCCGGGTCGCTGCGCTTGTCGCTCACCACCACGGCGCCCAGCGCTTCCTCGCGACGGATGAAGTCCGGGTCCTTCAGCGCGGTCTTGAGCGCGTCGTTGAGCTTCTTGAGCACCGGGGCGGGCGTGCCCTTGGGCGCGTACAGGCCGTGCCAGATGGTGACCTGGAAGTTCTTCAGGCCCTGCTCGTCCAGCGTCGGAATGTCCTTCAGCGCCGGGGTGTTCACGCGCTTGAGCGTGGTCACGCCATAGGCCTTGACCTTCTTGGCCTCGATCTGCCCGGTGGTGTTGGTGGTCTGGTCGCACAGCAGGTCGATCTGGCCGCCCATCAGGTCGGCGATGGCCGGCGCCGTGCCCTTGTAGGGCACGGTGGTCATCTCGGCCTTGAGCGCGCTCTGGAACAGCAGGCCGCACAGGTGCGAGGCCGAGCCGATGCCGGCGTTGCCCAGGTTGACCTTGCCCTTGTGGGCGGCGATCCAGGTCTGCAGTTCCTTGAAGTTGTTGGCTTCGAGCTGGGGCTTGCCGATCAGCGTCATGGGCACGTCGTTGATCATGCCCAGGTACTCGAAGTCGGTTTCGTAGTTGTAGCTGAGCTTGCGGTAGAGCACCGGCGTGGTGGCCATGCCGACGTGGGTGACCAGCAGGGTGTAGCCGTCGTTCTTGGCGCGGGCCACCTTGGCATTGCCGATGGTGCTGCCGGCGCCGGCGGTGTTGTCCACCACGATGGTGGCGCCCAGGGCCTTCTGCATGGCCTCGGCCAGGTCGCGGGCCACCTTGTCGGTCGGGCCGCCGGCCGCGAAGGGCACCACGAAGGTGATGGTCTTGCCATCGGGGAAGTCGGCAGCCTGCGCGCCGAAGGTGAGGGCGGCAAGGGCGGCCAGGGCGATGGTCTTCTTCATTCGAAACTGCTCCGACAGAGGGTGAAAAGGACCTGAATGGTAGGGACCGGACTTGTCCGGGAAATTCCGGATTTCCCTAGTAGGACGGCTGCAGTGCGGTCCTTCTGATCCGGCGCCAGCCGGGGCGCGGTCAGGCGGCGGGGCAATAATCCCGCCCCATGCCTTCCCTTCTCGCACTCGACATCGGCAACACGCGGCTCAAGTGGGCGCTCTATGCCCAGGCCCAGCCAGGCAGCGTGCCGCTGGCCTCGGGGGCCGAGTTCCTGGACCACATCGACCGCCTGTCCGAAGGGCCCTGGGCCTCGCTGCCCCTGCGGCCCGAAGCCATGATCGGCTGCGTGGTCGCGGGCGACGCGGTGCGCCGCCGCACCGAGGAGCAGGTGGAGGAGAGCTTCGACTTCGAGCCACGCTGGGTCGTGTCGAGCGCGGCCGAGTGCGGCATGGTCAACGGCTACGACCATCCGACGCGTCTGGGTGCGGACCGCTGGGTGGCCATGATCGGCGCCCGCCATCGCATGCTGGCGCAGGTGGCCGACGGCCTGCCGCGGCCGATGGTCGTCGTGATGGTGGGCACCGCGGTCACGGTCGAGGCCATCGATGCCGAAGGCCGGTTCCTCGGTGGCCTGATCCTGCCGGGCCACGGCATCATGCTGCGGGCACTGGAGTCCGGCACCGCCGGCCTGCATGTGCCCACGGGCGAAGTGCGCGAGTTTCCGACCAACACCAGCGATGCGCTGACCAGCGGCGGCACCTATGCCATCGCCGGCGCGGTCGAGCGCATGGTGCAGCACGTGCGCCGCCACTGTGGCGCCGAGCCGGCCTGCTACATGACGGGCGGTGCGGGCTGGAAGATGGCGCCGTCGATGTCGGTGGAGTTCGAGCTGGTGGAGTCGCTCATCATGGACGGCCTGCTGGTCATTGCCGGGGACCGCGCCGCGCGCATCGCGGGCTGAGCCGCCGGCCTCCCGTCGCCGACAGTTTTCCACGCGTGCGGGCGTTGACCCGCCAACGGGTGGGTCAACTCAGCCGCACAGGCCGCCGACCGCCTGGAACAGCGCCTCGCGCGCCTGCTCGACGATGCGCCGCTTCCACGCATCGGTGTCGGTATAGAAGGCCGTCCGCATGCGCTGGCGGATCGCCTGCGCCAGTTCCGGGGCAGCCTCGGGGTGCAGGTGCAGCCAGTGGTCCCCGCGCATGGCCGTGAGCACTTCCATCAGCGGCTCGGTGCCGTATTCCATGGCGATGCCGGTGAACTCGGACTGCGGGCATTCCTCGTAGACCGAGTTCCACATCAAGCCGGTGAGCAGCGCCGAGGCCGAGCTGCCGTCGTAGATGGAGGTGACCGGCGTCGCGCCGTCCCCACCCCACCAGGCGCTGGCGCGGGCGTAGGCGGCGGGGTCATTGCGGCCCGCGAAGATGCGCTCGCCCAGGCCGCTCGGTCCCAGCCCGGTGTGCAGGTCGATCCACGCCAGGCGCCTGGCGCGGCCGGCATGTTGGCGCAGCACCTGCCGCAGCGTGCGCTGGCTCCAGGTGGGCGCCTTTCCGCCGAAGAACATGCCACCGGCGAAGGCGTACTGGCCCTGCGTGACCGCAGTCTGGAACTCGCCCATGCCATGCTTGGCGATCCAGTGCTCCAGTGCCTCCTGGTCGCGCGGCGACGGTGGCCACTGCGGCGGCAGCAGCAGTTCGTGCAGCTTGGCATAGGGCTTGTTGACGGGCAGCGGCGCCGAGAAATCCTGGAAGTTGCGGTTGAGGTCCACGTTCTCCTGCGTGACCCGCCGGCCATGCGAGAAGCCATGCGGATTGAGCGCGTGGATGTAGACCACGGCTAGGCCGGCCTCGCGCGCCGCCTTGCGCCAGGCTGCGTCGTGCAGCGCGTGCACCTGCACGCCGCTGCCGCAGTGGCCTTCCACGCCATGGCAGGCGCTGGTCACGATCAGCACCCGCTCGGCATCGGCCGGCCCATCGCGCGCCACGTCCATGGCCAACGCCTCTCCGTCGGCGCCGGGCAGGGGCAGAGGATGGGTCTCGACCGGGATGCCGGCCGCCACGCAGGCCGCCAGGAATTTCTGCCGCGCCAGCGCATAGCTGGGCGAGAAGGCCTGCGCGGCGTCCATCACTTCTGCGCCGGCGCGGGCTGGGCCAGGAACTCCTCGGCCAGCTTCACCCACACGCTGGCGCCCAGCGGGATCAGATCGTCGTTGAAGTCGTAGCTGGCGTTGTGCAGCACGCAGGGCCCCTCGCCATGCAGATGAGGGCGGTGGCTGCCATCGCCGTTGCCGATGAAGGCGTACGCACCGGGCTTGGCCTGCAGCATGAAGGCGAAGTCCTCGGAGGTCATGGCCGGCTCCTGACGCAGCACGTTGGCCTCGCCCACCACGCCGGCCATCACTTGCCTGGCGAAGTCGGCCTCGGGCGCGGTGTTGATGGTGGGCGGGTAGTACCGAACGAACTCGAAGTCGCACTCGGCATCGTGCGCGGCGCAGATGTGCTCGGCGATCTTGCGCATGCGCGCCTCGATCATGTCCAGCACCTCCACCGAGAAGGTGCGCACCGTGCCGGTCAGCTCGCAGTCGTTGGGGATGACGTTGTTGGTGTCGCCCGCATGCACCGTGGTGACCGAGATGACGGCCGAATCCAGCGGCTTCATCTTGCGCGTCAGGATGGTCTGGAAGGCCTGCACCATCTCGCAGGCGATGGGGACTGGGTCCACCGTGGTGTGGGGCAGGGCGGCATGTCCGCCCTTGCCGCGCACGGTGACGTAGAACTTGTTGCCCGAGGCCATGACCGGCCCGGGGCTGACGGCGAACTGGCCGGCCGCCATGCCGGGCCAGTTGTGCATGCCGAACACGGCCTCCATCGGGAATTTCTCGAACAGGCCGTCGTCGATCATGCGCTTGGCGCCGCCGCCGCCTTCTTCCGCCGGCTGGAAGATCAGGTAGACCGTGCCGTCGAAGTTGCGGTTCTTCGCCAGATGCTGGGCCGCGGCCAGCAGCATGGCGGTGTGGCCGTCGTGACCGCAGGCGTGCATCTTGTTGGCATGCTTGCTGGCGTGGTCGAAGGTGTTCAGTTCGTTGATGGGCAGGGCGTCCATGTCGGCGCGCAGGCCCACGGCGCGGTCGCTGCTGCCGTTCTTGACGATGCCGACCACGCCGGTGGTGCCCAGCCCGCGGTGGATGGGAATGCCCCATTCGGTGAGGCGGGCCGCCACGACATCGGCGGTGCGCACTTCCTCGTAGGCCAGTTCGGGATGGGCATGCAGGTCGCGGCGGATGGCGGCGATCCCGGCCGCCTGGGTGACGATCGAGTCGATGAGCTTCATGGAAGGCAGTCTAGTGGGGGCGGGCCGGCGCAGGCTGACACGCCCGGGATGCCGGTGCAAGCAATACGGATGCCCGCGGCAGGGGCAAGCCCGCCGTCCGGCCTTGCCGCAGGGCGGGATGGGGACAAGGCGGCGCGGCCACAATCCGGCCCCATGAGCCAACTCCCGCTTTCCGACCGCGCGCTGGCCTTCGCCCAGGCGCTGGTGCGCATGAACACCATCAGCGACCGCAGCAACCTCGAACTGATCGGGTTCGCGCGCGATCACCTGGCCAGCCTGGGCGTGAAGAGCCGGCTGACCTGGAACGCCGAACGCACCAAGGCCAACCTGTTCGCCACGCTGGGCGAGGGCAAGCCGGCCGGCGTGATCGTCTCGGGCCACACCGACACCGTGCCGTGGGAGGGCCAGGCCTGGACGGTCGATCCGCTCTCCGCCATCGTGCAAGACGGTCCCGAGGGGCTGTCGCTCTTCGGCCGCGGTTCGGCCGACATGAAGAGCTTCATCGCCATCGCATTGGCCAATGCCGAGCGCATCCTGGCCGGCAACGCGCCCTTCGCGGTGCACTTCGCCTTCAGCTACGAGGAGGAGATCGGCTGCTTTGGCGTGCGCGAACTCATCGCCGACATGCGCGACGCTGGCGTCAGGCCTCTTGCCTGCATCGTGGGCGAGCCCACGTCCATGGTGCCTGCCATCGCGCACAAGGGCGTGTGGCGCTACCGCTGCTGCGTGCGCGGCAAGGAGGCGCATTCCTCCCTCACGCCGCATTCTGTCAATGCCATCGAGATGGCGGCGCGGGTGGTAGGCAAGGTGCGCGACATGGCCGAAGCCTTCGAGCGTGAGGAGCCGCGCTACGACGGCTTCGACGTGCCCTTTTCCACCGCCAGCGTGGGCCAGTTCCACGGCGGCATCGCCGACAACGTGGTGCCGCGCGACGCCGAGTTCCGCTATGAATTCCGCGACCTGCCCACGGCCGATGCACGCGCCATGCAGCAGCAGGTGGTCGACTATGCGCGCGGCCTGGAGCCCGGCATGCAGCGCGTGGCGCCCGATGCGGGCTTCCGCTTCGAGACCATCTGCGAGATCCCGTCCTTCCTCGGCGGACGGGATGACCCGGTCACCCGTCTGGCGCAGCGTCTGGCCGGCGAAGCGGGCACCACGCTGGTCGCCTTCGGCACCGAGGCGGGTCTGTTCAAGAACGCGGGCATTCCCACCGTGGTGTGCGGCCCCGGCAGCATCCAGCAGGCGCACCAACCCGACGAGTACGTGACGCTCGCGCAGTTGGCGCGCTGCGAGGCCTTCATGCACGGCCTGGCCGACAGCGCCGAGATCGGCTGACGCCTTTTTCCATGGCGGCGGCGACGGGCCCCGGCCCGATGAAGCGGATGGCGCTGGCGCTGCTGGTCGGCGCCGCGCTGCTGTATGCGCTGGCCACCTGGCAGGAAGGGCGCGGCGGCCACGCCGGCTGGGGCTGGCTGGCGGCCTTCGCCGAGGCGGCCATGGTGGGCGCCATCGCCGACTGGTTCGCGGTGGTGGCGCTGTTCCGCCATCCGCTGGGTCTGCCGATTCCGCACACGGCCATCCTGCCGCGCAGCAAGGCGCGGCTGGGCGCCAACCTGGCGCGCTTCTTCTGCGACAACTTCCTGGGCACGGCGCAGGTGCTGGCCAAGCTGCGCGCCTTCGATGCGGCTGGGCGTCTCGCGGCGTGGCTGTCGCGCCCCGCGCAGGCCGAACGGCTGGGCCGCCTCGGCGTGGCAGCTGCCGGCCAGGTGATGGAGGCCGTCGACGACCAGCGGTTGCGCGACTTCCTCGGCCGCGCCGCGGCGGCGGGCCTGCGGCAGCTGGACTTCTCGCGCACCGCCGGCCAGGTGCTGGAGACACTGACGGCCGAAGGCCGCCACCAGGCCATGCTCGACGCGGTACTCGGCCATGCCGCGCAGTGGCTCGACGACGAGGCGCTGCAGGACCAGCTCACCGAATCCATCGCGCAGGAGGTCAAGGCCCTGCGCTACGTCGGCCTGGACCAGGTCGCGGCGCGCCTGGCCACGCGCAAGCTGGTGGCCAGCATTGCGCGGGCGCTGGGCGAGACGGCGGCCGACCCGGCCCATCCGCTGCGCCAGCGCTTCGACACCTACATGCAAGGCTTCGTCCAGCGCCTGCAGCAGGACCCGGCCTTCGTCGCCCGCGGCGAACGGCTGCGCGACGAGTTGCTGGCCCACGATGGCCTGCGGAACTACCTCGACGGCCTGTGGCAGCAGCTGCGCGACTGGCTGCAGGCCGACCTCGCGCGGCCCGATTCGGCCATCGGCCAGCGCATCGCCCGCCTGGCGGCTTCGCTGGGCGAGCGGCTAGCGTCCGATGCCGCCATGCGCGCCTGGCTCAACGAACAACTGGAACAGGCGGCACCCGCCGTCATCGAACGCTGGCGCGAGGACATCCGCCGCTACATTGAAGAGCGCGTGGCGGCCTGGGACACCGACGAGCTCGTGGCCGAACTGGAGCAGCACGTGGGCCGCGACCTGCAGTTCATCCGCATCAACGGCACGGTGGTGGGCGGGCTGGTCGGCGTGGCCATTCATGCGCTGACCTTGATGCTGAGATGAACAAAACGCGATGGCGCGGTGCGCCACGCACTCCTAGACTCGCCCTTCCACGTGCCCCGCGCCACCGACGCCTCCGCGATGACCATGACTGCCGCCATGCCCACCCCCGACACGCACACCGTCCTCGGCGCCTGCCCGCACGACTGCCCCGACACCTGCGGCCTGGTCACGACGGTGCAGGACGGCGTCGCCATCAAGCTGCAGGGCAACCCGGCGCACCGCCACACCGGCGGCGTGCTGTGCACCAAGGTGTCGCGCTACCTGGAGCGCAATGCGCATCCCGAGCGGCTGACCCAGCCGCTGCGCCGCGTCGGCCGCAAGGGCGAGGGCCGCTTCGAGCCGGTGAGCTGGGACGAGGCGCTGGACCACATCGCCGCCCGCCTGAAGACCATCGCCGCCGATGAGCCGCAGGCCATCCTCCCCTACAGCTACGCCGGCACCATGGGCCTGGTGCAGGGCGAATCGATGGACCGGCGCTTCTTCCACAAGCTGGGCGCCTCGCTGCTGGACCGCACCATCTGTTCCACCGCCGGTGGCGAAGCGCTGGGCTACACGCTGGGCGGCAAGGTGGGCATGCGCATCGAGCACTTCGCCGAGTCGAAGCTGATCTTGATCTGGGGCAGCAACGCCATCGCCAGCAACCTGCATTTCTGGCGTCATGCCCAGGCCGCCAAGCGGGCCGGCGCGCGGCTGGTGTGCATCGATCCGCGCCGCACCGAGACGGCCGACAAGTGCGACGAGCACATCGCCCTGCTGCCGGGCACCGACGGCGCCCTGGCCCTGGCGCTGATGCACGAGTTGATCGTGCACGACTGGCTGGACCACGACTACATCGCCCGTCACACGCTGGGCTGGGAACAGCTGCGCGAGCGCGCCCTGCAATGGCCGCCCGCCCGCGCCGCCGCCGTGTGCGGCGTGCCTGCCGCGCAGATCGAGGCCCTGGCGCGCGATTACGGCACCACGAAGCCTGCGGCCATCCGCCTCAACTACGGCATGCAGCGCGTGCGCGGCGGCGGCAATGCGGCGCGCGCCGTGGCCTGCCTGCCGGCGCTGGTGGGCGCCTGGCGGCATCGGGCAGGCGGCCTGTTGCTCAGCGCCTCGGGCCAGTTTCCGGCAGACCGCGCCACGCTGCACCGGCCCGACCTGCTCGCGGGTCGCCAGCCGCGCACGCTCAACATGAGCAGCATCGGCGACGTGCTGACCGGCGGCGCCACGGTCCTGGCCGGCGGCCCCGCGGTGAAGGCCGTGGTGGTCTACAACAGCAACCCGGTGGCGGTGGCCCCCGAATCGGCCAAGGTGGCCGCCGGCTTCGCACGCGAGGACCTGTTCACCGTGGTGCTGGAGCAGTTCCAGACCGACACCGCCGATTACGCCGACTACCTGCTGCCCGCCACCACGCAGCTGGAGCACTGGGACATCCACTTCAGCTACGGCCACACCGACGTGATGCTCAACCGCCCGGCCGTGGCGCCGCGCGGCCAGGCGCGCAGCAATGCCTGGGTGTTCCGCGAACTGGCGCGGCGCATGGGCTTCACCGAGCCCTGCTTCGCCGACGACGACGAGACGCTTTGCCGCCAGGCCTTCCGCCCCGAGGCCATCGACTGGGCCGCGCTGGAGCGCGACGGTTTCGCCACCCTGCCGCTGCCCGAGGCGCCCTTTGCCGAGGGCGGCTTTCCCACGCCCTCGGGCAAGTGCGAGTTCTTCAGCGCCCGGCTGGCCGCGCAGGGCCTGGACGGGCTGCCGGACCACCTGCCCAACTACGAGCCCGCGGGCAGCTCGGCCGTCTATCCGCTGGCCATGATCTCGCCGCCGGCGCGCAACTTCCTCAACTCGACGTTCGTGAACGTGACCAGCCTGCGGTCCATGGAAGGCGAGCCGCTGGTGGAGATCCATGCCGACGACGCGGCGGCGCGCGGCATCGCCGACGGCGCCATGGTGCGGGTGTTCAACGCGCGCGGCGAGCACCGCTGCCGCGCCGAGGTCTCGCGCCGCGCCCGGCCCGGCGTGGTCAACGGCCTGGGCATCTGGTGGCGCAAGCTGGGTGTGGACGGCACCAACGTCAACGAGCTGACCAGCCAGCGCCTGACCGACCTGGGCCGCGGGCCCACCTTCTACGACTGCCTGGTGCAGGTGGAGGCCGTGGCGGCGTGAGCGGGCCCGCCGCCGGCCCGGATGGCGTGCGCACCCCGGGCGATGTTGCAGGGACGCCGGCGCGGCCGAGGCGGCGGCGCCTGGTGTTGGCCACCGGCGGGGCCATGGCGGCGCTGCTGCTCGCCGGCTGCGGGCCGCTGGGCTACTACGCGCAATCGGTGGGGGGCCACCTGGCCATCCTGCATGCGGCGCGCCCCGTGCCCGAGGTATTGCAGGACGCCACGCTGTCCGAAGGCCTGCGCCGCAAGCTCACGCTGGCCCAGCACATCCGACGCTACGCCAGCGACCGGCTGGCGCTGCCCGACAACCGCAGCTACACGGCCTACGCCGACCTGCACCGCGCCGCCGCCGTCTGGAACGTGGTGGCGGCCCCCGCCTATTCGCTGCAGCTCAAGACCTGGTGCTACCCGGTGGCCGGCTGCGTGGGCTACCGCGGCTACTACGACGAGGCCGAGGCCCAGGCGGAGGCGGCGCGCCAGCGGGCCGAGGGCCTGGAGGCCGCCGTCTACCCGGTGCCCGCCTATTCGACGCTGGGCTGGCTCAACTGGCTGGGCGGCGATCCGCTGCTGTCGACCTTCATCGGCTATCCGGACGGCGAGCTGGCACGTATCGTCTTCCACGAATTGGCGCACCAGCGCTTCTATGTCTCGGGCGATACGGTGTTCAACGAGTCCTACGCCACGGCGGTCGAGCGCCTGGGCAGCGCCCAGTGGCTGCGCGACGAGGCGGACGCGCCGGCCCGCGAGGCCTATGCCCGTTTCGACCAGCGCCGCCGCCAGATGCAGGTGCTGATGCTCTCCACCCGCGAGGCGCTGGCACGGGCCTATGGCTCGCCGGCCGCCAAGGCGGGGGACTGGGCGCAGGTCGAGGCGATGAAGCAGGCCGCGATGCGCGAGTTCCGCGAGCACTACGCCCAACTGCGGGCCGGATGGCCGGCCGACGGCCGCCAGGGCGCCTACGACGCCTGGGTGGCCCGGGCCAACAATGCCACCTTCGGGGCCCAGGCGGCCTACGACCAGCTGGTGCCGCAGTTCGAGCGGCTGTTCGCACGCTGCAACGGGGACTGGTCGCGCTTCCATGCCGAGGTCGAGCGCATCGGGCGGCTGCCGACACACGAGGCCAGGGTGGCGGCCCTGGATTCGGCCCCCGCCCCCTGAACGGCCCGTCGACCGGGCAACAAAAAGCCGCTCCGGGGAGCGGCCTGGTCATGGGCCGACCTGTTCAGGCGGCGTGCAGGGCGTCGATCAGGTCGATGTACTTCTGCTTCGCCTCATCGGCGGAGACGCCTTTGTGCGAGTTCCAGGCGTCCCACTTGGCGCGCGCGACGATGTCGCTGAAGCTGGGCTTCTTCTCGGTGTTGTCGCCGACGGTGGCCTGCTTGTAGAGGCCGTAGATCTTCAGCAGGGTGGGGTTGTCGGGGCGCGAAGGCAGCAACTTGGACCGGGCTTCGGCGGCTTCGAAACGGGCTTGGAGGTCGGACATGGCGGGGGTTTGCGAAAAAAGCACGATTGTGCGCTTTTTGTTTGCGCCGGCTCTGGCCAACATCAATCCGCCATGCAGGCCAGCGCCACCTCCCGGTCCAGAAACTGCCGCGCATCGATGGGCTCGATGGCGGCTGCGTCTTCGTACAGCTGCTGCACCTGGGCGAGCGCGGGATCGCCCCGCAGTGCCACCAGCGCGCGGGCGTACTCGACGCGACCGGTGGCCGAGGAGGGATGCAGTGCCAGCCCCTGCTCGAAGAGTTCGATCGCCCGTTCGGGTCGCACGCCGTAGGTCATCCGGGCCACGAGTTCGCCCACCTTGTCGATCACCTCGGCGTGGAAGGCGCCGAGCGCAAAGTGCGCGTCGGCATGGTCGGGTTGCAGCGTGATGATCCGCTCCAGCGTGTCCTTGAGGCGTCCGCCCAGCCCCTGAGCCAGGGCGCGCGCGACGCTCACCGCCTGCGCATGGCGTCCCAGCGCATAGGCGTGCCAGTACAGGGCCTGAACGTCGTCCGGGTTCGCCTCGTGCCGCACCAGGGCGCGCTCACCCACTTGGCGCAGCAACGCCAGCCGCCGCTCCTCGTCGGGCTCCACATAGTTGGCATAGATGGCGGTGGCCTGGTCGGCCACCGCGGCTCCCTCACGCCCGCCGATCCGCTGCCCGGCCTGGACCGACGCCGCGAAATCGCCGGCGTGGTACAGCGCCCACGCGCCTGCAAGCGCCGGGCTGGTTGGTGGCGGGAGAGGCTGGCCGACATGCAATGCTTTCCACTGTGCCAGAACCCGCGCCTCATCGAAGGGAAAGCGGCCCAGGCAGTCAGCGGCGGCCCAGTTATCGGGCGGCGGGGGTGTGCACAGGACAGGCGGCATGGCGAAGGGCTTTCTCAGGTGGACAGGGCGTCTTCCTCGGGCGCCGGCGCACTCGCCAGCCGGACCAGCTCGGCACGCTGGCCAGCACCCAGGTACGGCACGACCAGTTGCAGGGTGTGGCGGGTGCCGCGCAGCATGGCGTCGCAGATGGCCGAGGGCTCCAGCGCCTCGCGAGGATTGCACACGAACTCGTAATTGAGCCAGTAGGTCGCCAGCACCACCATGCTGCGCGCCAAGGATTCGCGCTCGGAGGCTTCCAGCCGCAACAGTCCCGCACCGCCCAGGCCCGCGAGCATGGCCTGCATGGCCGTCTCCTTGCGGGCGAGGGCCTCGCGCAGTCGGGTCTCCAGGTGATGGTTATTGCTGAGCAGGTCGTTCATGTCCCGGTAGAGGAAGCGGTAACGGCCCATCAGCTCGAAGAGTTCGCGCACGAAACGCCAAGCGCCCGCCAGGTCGCGCACGTCGGCGGCCTGGGCGAGCAAGGCGTCGAGGCCAGCCTCGAAGTCCTCATGCAGGCGGTTGATGAGCACTTCTTTGGCCGGAAAGTGGTAGTAAAGGTTGCCCGGGCTGATGCGCAGCTCCGTGGCCAGGAGCGTGGTGGAGACGTTCGGTTCGCCAAAGCGGTTGAACAGCGCCAGGGCGGTTTCCTGGATGCGCTGGGCGGTGCGGCGCGGCGCTTTCCTTGTCATGGGCAGCCTCCGTTGTCTCTTGTGTTCTGTGCTGGTTCACTCTACCCCATGTGTCAGGGGCGACCATGCTGCACTGCGGCATTGCGCGCTGCCGTTGACACACTGTCACAGTGCATCGGTCTTGCATGCGTTCTGTAGCGTTTGGTAGAGGGTCATCCAAGGACCCCGTGGATAATCGCCCCCCGCGGCGCACTGCCCCCCCGGTGCCCGATTCCAACGATTCCTGCGAGAGATACATGATCCTTGTGACAGGCGGCGCCGGCTTCATCGGCGCCAACTTTGTGCTCGACTGGCTGGCTGGCGCCGACGAGCCGGTCGTCAACCTCGACAAGCTGACCTACGCAGGCAACCTCCAGACCCTGGCCTCGCTCGATGGCGACAAGCGCCACGTCTTCGTGCAGGGCGACATCGGCGACAGCGCCCTCATCGAGCGCCTGCTGGCCCAGCACCAGCCCCGCGCCGTCGTCAACTTCGCCGCCGAGTCGCATGTGGACCGCTCCATCCACGGCCCCGAGGACTTCATCCAGACCAACGTGCTGGGCACCTTCCGCCTGCTCGAAGCCGTGCGCGGCTACTGGAGCCAGCTGCCGGCCGAGCGCAAGGCGGCCTTCCGCTTCCTGCACGTCTCCACCGACGAGGTCTACGGCACCCTCTCGCCCACCGACCCGGCCTTCACCGAAGAGAACAAGTACGAGCCCAACAGCCCGTACTCGGCCAGCAAGGCCGCCAGCGACCATCTGGTGCGCGCCTGGCACCACACCTACGGCCTGCCGGTGCTCACCACCAACTGCTCCAACAACTACGGGCCCTTCCACTTCCCCGAGAAGCTGATCCCGCTCATGATCGTCAACGCCCTGGCCGGCAAGCCGCTACCGGTCTACGGCGACGGCATGCAGGTGCGCGACTGGCTCTACGTGAAGGACCACTGCAGCGCCATCCGCCGCGTGCTGGAGGCCGGCCAGCTGGGCGAGACCTACAACGTGGGCGGCTGGAACGAGAAGCCCAACATCGAGATCGTCAAGACCGTGTGCGCGCTGCTCGACGAACTGCAGCCCCGCGCCGACGGCAAGGCCTACGCCGAGCAGATCACCTACGTCACCGACCGCCCCGGCCACGACCGCCGCTACGCCATCGACGCACGCAAGCTGGAGCGCGAGCTGGGCTGGAAGCCGGCCGAGACCTTCGACACCGGCATCCGCAAGACGGTGGAGTGGTACCTGGCCAACCAGGAGTGGGTGCGCAACGTGCAAAGCGGCGGCTACCGCGACTGGGTGGCCAAGCAGTACGGAGAGCAGCCGAAGGCGGCGGCATGAAGGTCCTGCTCTTCGGCAAGGGCGGACAGGTCGGCTGGGAGCTGCAGCGCAGCCTGGCGCCGCTGGGCGAGCTGGTCGCGCTGGACTTCGACAGCACCGAGCTGCACGGCGACTTCAGCCGCCCCGAGGCGCTGGCCGCCACGGTGGAGGCCGTGCGCCCCGACGTCATCGTCAATGCCGCGGCCCACACGGCCGTGGACAAGGCCGAGAGCGAACCCGACTTCGCCCGCGCCCTCAACGCCACCGCTCCCGGCGTCGTGGCCCAGGCGGCGCAGAGGATCGGCGCGCTGATGGTCCATTACTCCACCGACTATGTCTTCGACGGCAGTGGCGAGACGCCCTGGCGCGAGGACGACGCCACCGGCCCGCTGTCGGTGTACGGCGCCACCAAGCTCGAAGGCGAGCAGCTCGTGGCCGCCCACTGCGCCAGGCACCTCATCTTTCGCACCAGCTGGGTCTATGCCGCGCGTGGCGGCAACTTCCCCAAGACCATGCTGCGCCTGGCCAAGGAGCGCGAGCGCCTGACCGTCATCGACGACCAGTGGGGCGCCCCCACCGGCGCCGAGCTGCTGGCCGACGTCACGGCCCTGGCCATCCGCGAGACGCTGCGCGATCCGGCCAAGGCGGGCCTGTACCACCTGGTGGCCGGCGGCACGACCACCTGGAACGGCTATGCGCGCTTCGTGGTCGAGGAGGCGCTGCGCCGTGGCGTCGAGCTCAAGACCACGCCCGATGCCGTGGAGGCGGTGCCCACCAGCGCCTTCCCCACGCCCGCCAGGCGTCCCCACAACTCGCGGCTGGACACCTCCCGCATCCGCAACACCTTCGGCATCGAACTGCCGCACTGGCAGACGGGCGTGGCCCGGATGCTGGCAGAAACACTCTGACGGTTGGCCCAACACCCATCCATCGCAGCCACCTGCGCGGATCGACCGTCCGTCCCTCTTTCCAGGAAGCCAACGATGACCCAGAACAGAAAAGGCATCATCCTCGCCGGAGGCTCCGGCACGCGCCTGCACCCGGCCACGCTGGCCATCAGCAAGCAACTGCTGCCGGTCTACGACAAGCCGATGGTGTATTACCCGCTGAGCACGCTGATGCTCGGCGGCATGCGCGACGTGCTCATCATCAGCACGCCGCAGGACACGCCGCGCTTCCAGCAACTGCTGGGCGACGGCAGCCAGTGGGGCATGAACCTGCAGTACGCCGTGCAGCCCAGCCCGGACGGGCTGGCCCAGGCCTTCATCATCGGCGAGCAGTTCCTGGCCGGCGCCCCCAGCGCGCTGGTGCTGGGCGACAACATCTTCTACGGCCACGACCTGCAGCAGCTGCTGGGCGCGGCCGATGCGCAACCCAGCGGCGCGACCGTCTTCGCCTACCACGTGCACGACCCCGAGCGCTACGGCGTCGTGGAGTTCGACAAGGCCGGCCGCGCGGTGAGCATCGAAGAGAAGCCCGCCCAGCCCAAGAGCAGCTACGCCGTCACCGGCCTGTACTTCTACGACCAGCAGGTCGTGGACATCGCCAAGGCCGTCAAGCCCAGCGCGCGCGGCGAGCTGGAGATCACGGCCGTCAACCAGGCCTATCTGGAGCAGGGCAGCCTGAACGTGCAGATCATGAAGCGCGGCTATGCATGGCTGGACACCGGCACGCATGAAAGCCTGCTGGAGGCCGGCCAGTTCATCGCCACGCTGGAGCAGCGCCAGGGCCTGAAGATCGCCTGCCCCGAGGAGATCGCCTGGCGGGCGGGCTTCATCGACGCGGCCCAGGTCGAGAAGCTGGCCGCACCGCTCAAGAAGAACGGCTACGGCCAGTACCTGCTGCGCCTGCTGCGCGAGGAGTACCGGGGATGAATGTCACGCAGACCAAGCTGGACGGCGTGCTGATCCTGGAGCCGAAGGTCTTCGGCGACGAGCGCGGCTTCTTCATGGAGAGCTTCAACCAGCGCGTGTTCGACGAAGCGGTGGGCCGCCACATCGAGTTCGTGCAGGACAACCATTCGCGTTCGACCAAGGGCGTGCTGCGCGGGCTGCACTACCAGTTGCAGCAGGCCCAGGGCAAGCTGGTGCGCGTGACGCGCGGCGCGGTGTTCGACGTGGCGGTGGACATCCGCAAGAGCTCGCCGACCTTCGGGCAGTGGGTGGGCGTGGAGCTGAGCGAGAGCAACCACCGGCAACTGTGGATCCCGGCCGGCTTTGCGCACGGCTTCGTGGTGACCAGCGACAGCGCGGACTTCCTGTACAAGGCCAGCGACTACTACGCGCCGGCGCACGAGCGCAGCATCCTGTGGAGCGATCCGGACATCGGGATCGAATGGCCGGACTTCGGGGGCGAACCGAAGGTGTCTGCCAAGGATGCGGCAGCTTTGCACTTGGCTCAGGCGGATGTCTTTGGCTGACGACTCCAGCCTTTTTGCCAGAGCCGAAGCGCGGCCCGATGCCTGCTGCGCGTCGAAGCGGTGCAGTCAAATCAGACCAAGCAGAAGAGCGCGATGATGGAATTCACAGGGGAGCGGTACATGCCCACCGAAGGGGGCGAATTGCGGTACGAGCACATGCATCGCTACGCATGGGCAGCGCAATACGCCGCAGGCAGGGCAGTATTGGATATCGCATGCGGCGAGGGGTACGGATCGGCACTGCTCGCCGCGCACGCGCGTTCCGTCACGGGGGTCGATGTTTCGGAGGATGCCGTGGCGCACGCGCATGTGGCGTACGCGGATATCCCGAACCTGAAATTCCGGCAAGGCAGTGCCGACGCCATTCCGTTCGAGAGCAGCCACTTCGACATGGTCGTCTCGTTCGAGACCATTGAGCATCTTTCGACGCAGAGGGAAATGATCGCGGAGATTCGGCGTGTTCTGAAGCCGGACGGCGTGCTCATCATTTCGTCCCCAAACAAGAAGACCTACTCGGACGACCGCAACTACGTCAACGAATATCACGTCAAGGAACTGTACTTCGACGAGTTCGATGCGCTGCTGAGGACGCAGTTCTCCAGCGTCTCCTACATGGGCCAGCGCTTTCTGACCTTGTCGGCATTGCTCCCGCAGGACGCATCTGAGGCCGGTGCGGTTTACAAGGCCTTGTCGCTGAGCGGCAGCGATGCGTTGGATCGCACGGCCTCCGGGATCGAGCCCCTGTATTTCGTGGCGATTTGCGCGCAGTCCGGCTCCAGTCAAGTGCCGCGTCCTGAAGCGTCAGCCTTTTTCGAGCCGTCGTTCGACATATATCAGCGACAGCAAGCCGTCCTGCAGTGGGCGTCGGGGGTGGATAACGAAAGGGCAGCGCACGCCAAGCACGCGGCCGAGGCCGACGAGCGAACACGACAGGTTCGTGCTGAGCTATCCAAGGTCGAGTTGGAATTGCGGACGCAGCGCTTGATTTGGGAGCAGCGGGTTCGTCACGCGGATGGTCGCGCGGACGTACTCGCAGCGGAGGTTCAGGCGCTTCGCACCTCTTCATCTTGGCGCTTGACGGCCCCTTTGCGCCTGATCATTGATGTCATTCGCGGGCGAGGCATAGCAGACCGCCATGTGATCAAGCAGCGCTTGCGGCATGTTGCGTATCGTGCACACGAGGCGATGCCGCTGCCCGAGTCAGTCAAAAGCATCTTGGTTTCCGCCGCCTTTCGCATCGGGGGGCCACTGTTTGCCGGTGCCCCGCGGTATCAAGCATGGCAACGCAAAAGACGCATGCCAGAGTTGTTGGCGACATTGCGCTTTGATCCGCCGTCCGAGCCACAGGTCTCGGTCGTCATCCCGGCCTACGGCAACCTCGAGATGACGCTGGCCTGCGTGGCCTCCATCGCGAAGCACCTGCCCAAGGCGCCCATCGAGGTCCTCGTGGTCGAGGACGCTTCCGGCGATCAGGACATCCTGAAGCTCGCGCAGGTGCCGGGCCTGAGGTTCCACGTCCATCCGCAGAACCTCGGCTTCCTGCGCTCCTGCAACGCGGCGGCGAAGATGGCCCGGGGCCGGTACATCTGCTTCCTCAACAACGACACCGAGGTCGAGGCGGGCTGGATCGACACCATGCTCGAACTCTTCGAGCGCGACCCGAAGTGCGGCATGGTGGGCTCCAAGCTGCTCTATCCAGACGGCCGCCTGCAGGAGGCCGGCGGCATCCTCTGGCGCGACGGCAGCGCCTGGAACCTCGGCCGGCTGGATGACCCGGATAACAGCCGCTACAACTACGTCAAGGAGGTCGACTACTGCTCGGGCGCCTCCATCCTGCTGGAGCGTACCCTCTTCGACGAGCTGGGCGGCTTCGACGAGTACTACCTGCCGGCCTACTGTGAGGATTCCGACCTGGCCTTCCGCATTCGGGCCCGGGGCCTGAAGGTCCTCTACCAACCCGCGTCGCGCGTCATCCATCACGAGGGGCTGTCCCACGGCACCGACACCGGCTCGGGGGTCAAGGCCTACCAGGTGGCCAATCAGCGCAAGTTCCTCCAGCGATGGGCGCAGGTGCTGGAGCGCGAGCATTTCGCCAACGGCGAGCATGCCCTGCTGGCGCAGGACCGCGCCAATCTGTGCAAGACGATCCTCATCATCGACCACTACATCCCGCAGCCGGACCGGGATGCGGGGTCGCGCTCGATGAACGCCTTCATCGACGTCCTGTTGTCCATGGGGCTGCGCGTGAAGTTCTGGCCCCACAACCTGCAGCCCGATCCGGTGTACGGGCCCCAGTTGCAGCAACGGGGCGTGGAGGTCATCTACGGTGCCCGCTATCACCAGGGCTTCGAGGCCTGGATCCGCGAGATGGGCCGGGACCTGGACTATGTCCTGATCAGCCGGCCGGATGTCGCCGCGGCCTTCCTGCCGGCGCTGTGTGCATACAGCCCGGCGAAGCGGCTCTACTACGGCCACGACCTGCACTACGAGCGTGAGCTCGCGAGCGCGCGGCTGAGCGGGGATGCCACGGCCGCCGAGGCGGCCGAGCGCATGCGGCAGCTGGAGCTGAGCATCTGGCTGCAGGTGAGTACGATCTACTATCCCTCGCCCACCGAGACGGCGGCGGTCCAGTCCCATCCGGGCGTGGGCATGGCCCGCACCCTGCCGCCGTACTGTTTCGAGCCCCGCCCGACGGCGCCCCTGGAAGGGCGCGAGCGGCGGCGGCTGCTCTTCGTGGCCGGCTTTGCGCACCGTCCCAACGTGGACGCCGCCGTCTGGTTTATGGCGCAGGTTTTTCCGCTGGTGCTGGCCGCCGAGCCGGACGTGCAGCTGATGCTGGTCGGCTCAAATCCCTCCCCCGATGTGAAGGCGCTGGCGAGTGAACGTGTCGAAGTCACGGGCTATGTCACCGACGCTGAGCTCGAGGCGATCTATGCGCGCGTCGGCCTGGCGGTGGTGCCGTTGCGCTTCGGCGCCGGCATCAAGGGCAAGGTCGTGGAGGCCATGCACCACGGCGTGCCCCTGGTGACCACCTCGGTCGGCGTGCAGGGCCTGAGCAGCACCGGCGATGCCGCCAGCGTGGCGGACGAGCCGCAGCAGATGGCGCACGAGATCCTGCGCCTGCTGCGGGACGACGCCGCCTGGCGGCAGTCCGCCGCAGCGGGCCCGGCTTACGTGGCCGCGCATTTCTCGGCCGCGGCGATGGAAGCTGTCCTGGTGCAGGACATCGATGCCCGGCCCTACACCGACTACACGCGCTCTGCGATCAAGGAGACGTTTGCATGAAGGCAATCATTCCTTCTTCCACGGTCGTGGCCCGCGCCAGGGCGCCGCTGCGGCTCGGCCTGGGCGGCGGGGGCACCGATGTCTCCCCCTACTGCGACCAATACGGCGGCGAGGTGCTCAATGTCACCATCGACAAGTACGCCTATGCCACGGTGTGCGCGGCCGAGCACGGCACGGTCCGCCTGACGGCGGCCGACAGCGGACGTGTGTGGCAGGGTGTGGCCGAGCCCGTGCTCCAGCGACAGCAGGGCCTGGACCTGCACGTTGGCGTCTACAACCGGGTCGTGCGCGACTTCATGGGCGGCCAGCCGCTCGCCGTGGACGTCATCACCCATTCGGAAGCGCCCCCCGGCTCGGGCCTGGGCTCCTCGTCCACCATGGTGGTGGCGCTGCTCCAGGCCTTCTGCGAGTACCTGTCCCTGCCCCTGGGCGAATACGACATCGCCAGCCTGGCCCACGACATCGAGCGCGTGGACTTGGGCATGGCCGGCGGCAAGCAGGACCAGTACGCGGCCACCTTCGGCGGCATGAACTTCATGGAGTTCTACGCCGACCGCGTCATCGTCAATCCGCTGCGCATGAAGGCCGAACTCAAGGCGGAGCTGGAGTCCTCGGTGGTGCTCTTCTACACCGGTGTTTCGCGCGAATCCGCTGCGATCATCGCGGAGCAGACGGACCACATCCGCCGCCGCGACAGCGCGCCGCTGGAGGCGATGCATCGTGTCAAGGCCGAGGCCCGCGCCATGAAGGAGGCCGTGCTCACCGGCAACCTCGAGGCCTTCGCCCAGTCGATGCGGACTGGCTGGGAAGAAAAGAAGAAGCTGGCCCGCAGCATCAGCAATGCGGCCATCGACGAGGTCTATGACGCGGCCATGGCGGCCGGGGCGCTCGCCGGCAAGGTCTCCGGCGCCGGAGGCGGCGGCTTCATGATGTTCGTGGCAGAACTGTCGCGGCGTCCTGAAGTCATGCGCTGCCTGCAACGCTTCAATGGCCAGGTCTTCACCTGCAATTTCACCGAGCGTGGCGCTCATTCCTGGAGAAAGAATTGAAATCCATCATCGAACAGCAGATCGACGCCACCCTGGCCTGCCTGCGGGCCGTACGCGAAGACACGGCCCTGCTGAGCCGGGTCGAGAAGGTCGTCGAGGTCATCGTGCAGGCCTTGCAGCGCGGCAACAAGCTGCTGCTCGCGGGCAACGGCGGCAGCGCGGCCGACGCCCAGCACATCGCCGGCGAGTTCGTCAGCCGCTTCATGTACGACCGGCCCGGGCTGCCGGCCTTCGCGCTCACGACGGACACGTCGATCCTGACCTCCGTGGGCAACGACTACGGCTTCGAGAGGGTGTTCGAGCGCCAGGTGCAGGCGGTGGGCGTGCGCGGCGACGTGCTCTGGGTCTATTCGACCTCGGGCAAGTCGCCCAACATCCTGCGCGCCATGCGTCAGGCCCGGCAGGGTGGCCTGACGGTGATCGGCTTCACGGGCGAGCGCGGCTGGGTGGAACCGGACCTGTGCGACATCGAGATCGCCGTGCCGTCGCCCGAGACGCCGCGCATCCAGGAAGGCCATGCCATGCTGGGCCACATCATCTGCGGGCTGGTGGAGGCCCGGATCTTTCCCCGTACCAGCTGATGAAGCCCGCAATTATCCTGGCCGGCGGCTTCGGAACTCGGCTGCGTAGCGTGGTTTCCGATGTGCCTAAACCTCTGGCGCCAGTCGCCGGGAAGCCCTTCTTGTGGTGGTTGCTGGGGGCGCTCGAGTCGCAGGGTGTTCGCGAGGTCCATCTGTGCACCGGCTACAAGGCCGAAATGGTGGAGAAGGCTTTTGGGGACCGTTTCGGCGAGGCGGCGCTGCACTACAGTGTCGAGCACGAACCTCTCGGGACCGGCGGTGCAGTCTTGCAGGCAATGCGCGCGTTGAAAGGAGTCGACAG
The DNA here is from genome assembly GCF_003350475.1 of Pseudacidovorax intermedius. Taxonomy (GTDB): domain Bacteria; phylum Pseudomonadota; class Gammaproteobacteria; order Burkholderiales; family Burkholderiaceae_C; genus Xenophilus; species Xenophilus intermedius. The sequence goes on along the minus strand of NZ_QQAV01000001.1, from coordinate 195,405 downwards.
CTTCTACGTGCTGAACGGCGACACTTTTGCTGTTGCAGATTTGGTCGGTTTGCAGCATGAAGCGGATCGAACGCCCGAAGCGGATGCATGGCTCTGCGGCGCACCCGTCCCGGATGCCAGTCGGTATGGGACGCTTCAACTGGATGATCGACAACGCATCGTGGGCTTTCATGCCAAGGGCCGGCAAGGCCCCGGAGTCATAAGTGCCGGCATTTATCTGCTGCGCAGACAGGTGCTGGAGCGGGCCGAACTCCCCAGGCAGTTTTCCATCGAGCAGGACTTCTTCGAGGCCCATCTTCCGCGGCTCCATCTTCAGGTGGCCGCGATGGCCAGCGACTTCATCGACATTGGCGTTCCGGAGGACTACGCGCTGGCCCAGAGCAAGATTCCGGCGTTGGCTGGGCACCCATGAGGCTTGCTCTCTTTCTTGATCGCGATGGTGTCATCAACGTCGATCACGGGTACGTGCACACGCCCGAGACCACAGACTTCGTTGCCGGCATCTTCGACTTGGTGGCGACCGCCAACCGTCGCGGCTGGCTCGTGGTGGTTGTGACCAATCAAGCGGGCATTGCACGTGGCTACTACGACGAGCAGCAGTTCAACACCTACATGGCTTGGGTGCGTGCCCAGTTCGAAACCCGTGGCGCGCATATCGACGCGATCTATTTCTGCCCCCACCATCCTGAACATGGCCTGGGTGACTATCGCCAGCAATGCGACTGCCGCAAGCCGGCACCGGGAATGTTCCAGGCAGCCATTCGTGATCTCGGGATCGATCCTGGATCCTCTGTCATGGTCGGGGACTCGGCGACAGACATGCAGGCGGCCGATGTGGCGGGTGTCGGGACATTGCTGCTGCTCGGGAGCGAACAAGTCGGGCCGCGCAGCACAAATGTGCGGAGGATCACTGACTTGGCGGAGGTGATCGACGCTCTGACTCCGGCTTCCGGAGGTCGGGCCGGGTCGGTGCGCTAACGATGAAAAGTGCAGGGGCGGGACGTCGCGAAAGTGGGATGAGGGATCAAGAGGAGCACCGGCAGGGGGGGCGTCGTCCAAATTTCCTTCGCCTTGGCGTGGCTGGGTTAGGCATTGCAGTCGTGATTGCCATCTTTGCGGCTGGCGTCGCCTGGAACATGGGGCTGCCGGGCCTGTACATGGACGCTGTCAATCCAGACTATCTGGTGGTGCGCATGCTTGCTGACGCGCCGTGGCGTCTTCCGGCATGGGTGCTGCCAGGCAATCTCCTCGGGGATCGCTGGCCGGTATTAACTTCTCTCTATCACGGCACGCTTCACGCATGGACGTTGTTGCCGCTCTATGCAGCCTTCGGCTCCAGCCTTGAGCTTCTGCGTGCGTCGCATGCACTTTGGGGCGTGGCAATCCTCTTGGGGCTTTGGACATGCCTGCGACGAAATGGTGGGGGCCCATGGATCAGCATAGCCGTGCCACTGTTGCTCGCGATTGATCCGGCTTTCATCTTTGCCTTCCGGACGCAGCTCTACATCACTCTGGCGCCGATGCTATTCACGCTGCTCGCGATGCAGTCTGCGCAGCGGGAAAAGGATGCTCGTACGAGGGGGCAGCATTTCAGTGCTGCGCTTTTGACGGGCCTGTTCAGCGGCTTGGCCATCTATGGCTACTTTGTGTACGCGTTTTTTCTGCCCGGAATGATTGCGTGGCTGGGTCTCCAGTACTTCGCCAATCGTGCTCCTGACCGTGGTGCCGGTGTTCCCTGTATTGCCGCCGGGCTGGCTCTGGGGCTGGCTCTTGGCGCGTTAGGCTATCTGGTCGGTTATGGCCTCATCCTCCATGAAGAGGGCGGGTGGGCCGGCCTGCTTGCCTACCTGCATGCCCGAAGCGCCGAACTCAAAGCATTTCAGGCGAGCTATTCGTTCTTCGAGGTGACATCGTTTTTTATCCGCGTTCTGCGCGACGTTGTCAGCGGCCAATGGCAGGCTCAGCTGATGCTCGGAGAGCATGTCCCGTTTTTCGGCCAATATCTGAAGCCGGCATTGATGTTTGCAGTGACTGGCATCGGCTCGATGATGCTTACTTGGCGGGGCAAGGGCTCCATGTGGTTGTGCGGAGTTTGGCTCCTCATGCTGAGCTTTGGGCTAGGGGCATTGTGTTTCGGGGAGCGCCTGAGCGGCCATCACTTCGCGCCGTTCATTGTCCTGGCCTATATGGCTGCTGCATTCACCGTCGTCGGGATTTCGGAGCTTGCGCCGCGTGCTGCGCCTTGGTTTGCGGGGCTGGCTCTTCTCTCTGCGGGGATATCCCTCGCCGGCCAGACTGCGATTCAGCAGCGGCTGGTTGCGACCGGCGGCCGTCTTTTGTACTCGGAGGCGATCATGCAGTTTTCGAATGATGCGGCCCGATTGCACTCCAACGCGCTCTACGTTCTTCCTGACTGGGGACTGTTCATGCCTCTTCAGTTGCTGACGGGGGGACGTGTTGACCATGTCCTTTCCATCGACGATTCAGCCCAGCAGGCGCTTTGCTCGGGCCGCGATCTTGTAGTGGCGCTGATTGGCGCGGACGCGCCACAACGTTTAGAGGAGCAGCAGCGGCGTTTCGGATGGAAAGAGGTGCGGGTGCAGCAGTATCTGGATCGCGAGAAAAATCTGGTGATTTCCGCGGGGCTGGTGACGCCTGCAGATGCGAGAGACAGGTGCGCGGCCTTAGCAGAGGCTCGGGCCGAGGTTGCGAAGGCGAATGCCCTTGCAGAGAAACGCGGGGTTCGTGTGGTTCCTCCCTTAGTGGGCAGTTGCCGGGCTCAGGCCGTGACGCTGACTTGGGATTTCCTGGATCTGCCCGCCGGCGCAAACGTCGAGGTCAAGGTTAAGCAACAAGACGCCGCCGCTTTCCAGCTTTTTAAAGTGGGCAGTGCAGCAGACGGCGCAGAGACAGGGCCTTGGGTCAAAGTGGGCACACAGTTTTGGTTCGCTGACCCTCGGTCCGGCGACGTTCTGGCGACGATGACGATGCTGCCCGATGAGCGAGATTGCCAGGCAGCAGGTACTCGCTAGCTATCGAGTGCAGACAGCTGCGGCGGCTCGGTGCTCACCACCCGCCCGTGCTCCAGCCGGATGAACCGGTTGCATTCCTTCAGCAGCAACTTCGGCGAATGCGAGGCCAGCACCAGGATGCCCGACTTGGCCACCATCTCGGTCATGCGCTGCTCGGCCTTGGCCTGGAAGTCGGCGTCGCCGACCGAGAGCCATTCGTCCATCAGCAGGATGTCCGCCGTCATGCTGGTGCAGATGGCGAAGGCCAGGCGCATCACCATGCCGGTGGAATAGGTGCGCACGGGCATGTTCACGTATTCGCCCAGGCCGCTGAACTCGCAGATCTCGGGCGTCATGGCCTCGATCTGGCGGCGCTTGAGGCCCATCGAGAGGCCGCGCAGCATGATGTTCTCGACGCCGCTCGCATCGCGTTCGATGCCCATCGACGGGTCGATCAGACTGGCCACGCTGCCGATGCGGGCGAACTCGCCCGAGGTGGGCTCGTAGACGCCGGCCAGCAGGCGCAGCAGGGTGGACTTGCCGGCGCCGTTGTGGCCCAGGATGCCCAGGCGGTCGCCGGCCTTGAGCTCGAGGTCGATGTCCGACAGCGCCTGCACCACCGTCACGCCGGTTTCCTTGCCCACGCGGCCACCGGTGACCGAGGCGGCCAGCGTCTTCTTGAACGAGGTGGCGCTGGCGCCGTAGATCGGAAAGCCCAGGCTGACGTTCTTGAGCGAAAGGGAGGTCATGGGCGACTCAGAGCCAGAAGACGATGCGGCGGCGATAGCGCGCGAAGAGGATGCAGGCCACGGTGATGTTGATCACCGTCCAGATGGCCATGCCCGCCCAGTTGTGCCAGTGCGCGACGCCGCCCATCAGCGGCGTGCGCAGCAGATCCAGCATCTGCGCCAGGGGGTTCCACAGCATGTACTTGGCCCGGTCGGGCAGGTTCTCGGGCAGCCAGAACACGGGCGTGAGGAACATGAGCATCTGCATGACGCTGGCGATGATCTGGGCCACGTCCCGGAAGCGCGTGCACAGGATGCCCAGGCCGATGCCGATGCAGTGGGCATTGACGATGAGCAGGGCGAAGGCCGGAATGACCATCAGCGCCGGCCATGACAGCGAGATGCCCGTCCACAGGGCCACCGGCACGAACAGGATGATGTGGTGGGCAAACTGGATGACGCTGCGCGCCTGGGTGCGCCAGACGAACATGCTCACCGGGAAGTAGCCCTGCTTGAGGTAGTTCTGCGCATTGATGAAGGCGTCGCCCGAGTCGATCACCGTCACCGAGAAGAAGGTCCAGAAGATGATGCCCAGCGCCAGGTGCGGGAAGAACTTCGACAGCTCGGTGCCGAACAGCGACGCGTACAGCGGCCCCATGCCGCCGATCATGGCGCCCATGCTCAGGGTCAGCCACAGCGGCCCGAGCGTCGAGCGGCGGTAGCGCAGCACGATGTCGAACCAGGCCAGGGTCCACCAGATGTCGATGCGGCGGGTGCCTTCCCACCAGTCCTTCCACGCGCTTCTGTGCAGGTTGGAGTGGACGGTGGTTGTCATGCGTTGGGGGCCTGAAGGGAAGCGCGGGATTCTATCCGGGGGCTTTTCCCGGTGGGTTTTCCGGGCAGTCCGCGCCGCAGGGGCGTCGGACGGGCATGGATAATCCGCGGTCCTGTTCAGCACAGTGTGGCCAAGCGCCACCCGGCCGCACCGCATGCCGCCCAGCCCCGCGACCCCGCCTTCACTCTCCCACCCGGCCTACCGACCCGACATCGACGGACTGCGCGCGATCGCGGTGCTGTCGGTCATCATCTTCCATGCCTCGCCGCGCTGGCTGCCCGGCGGTTTCGTGGGCGTGGACATCTTCTTCGTCATCTCGGGCTTCCTGATCTCCACCATCATGTTCGGCAGCCTGGCCGGCGGCGGGTTCAGCTATGCCGAGTTCTATGCCCGGCGCATCCGCCGCATCTTCCCGGGCCTGGTTCTGGTGCTGATCGCCACGCTGGCCTTTGGCTGGTGGGTGCTGCTGGCGGACGAGTTTCGACAACTGGGCAAGCACGTGCTGGCCAGCGCGGGCTTCGTGGCCAACCTGGTTCTGTGGGGCGAGGCCGGCTACTTCGACACCGTGGTCGAGACCAAGCCGCTGCTGCACCTGTGGTCGCTGGCGGTGGAGGAGCAGTTCTACATCTTCTGGCCGCTGCTGCTGACGCTGGCCTGGAAGCGCCAGCACCTGCTGCGGTGGATGGGCGTGGCGGTGGGCCTGTCCTTCCTGCTCAACGTCGGGCTGGTGGTGCGCCATCCGGATGCCGCCTTCTACATGCCGTTCACGCGCGTGTGGGAGCTGGGCGCGGGCGCGATGCTGGCCTGGGTCGCCTGGCGCCGGGGCCCCGGCGCCGCGCCGCTGCCCGGGCACCAGCTCATGGGGGCGGCCGGGCTCGCCTGCATTGTGGCGGCCCTGGGCCTGCTCGACCGGTACAAGGCCTTCCCGGGCTTCTGGGCCGTGCTGCCGGTGCTGGGCGCCTGCCTGTGCATCGCGGCCGGACCGCAGGCCTGGTTCAACCGGCGGCTGCTGGGTTCGCGACTCTTCGTCTGGTTCGGCTTGATCAGCTATCCGCTGTACCTGTGGCACTGGCCGCTGCTGGCCTATGCGCGTGTGCTTCAGGAAGGCTTTCTCGATCCGCCGCGGGTGCTGCGCTTCGGTGCCCTGGGCGCGTCGGTGCTGCTGGCCTGGCTGACCTTTCGCTTCGTGGAGCGTCCGTTGCGGCGGGGTGGGCGCGGCGTGGTCGCGGGCCTGGCCGGAGCCATGGTGGTGCTCGCGCTGGTGGGCGCGGCGGCGCAACTGCGTTGGCTGCTGCCGCGCAACGACGATCCGAGCATCCAGGCCATCATGAATGCCAGTGCCGACTGGGTGTACCCGGAGGCGCTCAAGCCTTTCACCTTCGAAGGCCAGGGCTTCGAGCGTATCGACGGCGGCGAGCGCGAGGTGCTGCTGATCGGCGACAGCCATGTGGAGCAGTACCGTGCCCGTGCCCTGGCGCTGGCCGAGCGCAAACCCGATGAAGTGTCGACCCTGCTCTTCGCGACGAGGGGCGCCTGCCCGCCGATTCCCAACCTGATCGAGGACCGCGATCCGATCTGTGGCGAGCGGCTGTCCGCCGCACTGGACCTGGTCCGAACGCCCGCCGTCAAGGCGGTGGTGATCGGCGGCTGCTGGGGCTGCTACTTCGACGTGGACCAGTCGCCGCCGGCCGCCAGTGCCCCGCCGCCGCCCGACCATTACTACTACCGCGACACCCAGGGCCAGCGTCATATGCTGCGAGGCGGCGACGGCGTGGACCAGTCCATCGCCGCGCTCGGCCGCCTGCTGGCCGAGATCCGGGCGATGGGCAAGACGCCCTACCTGCTGCTCAACATCCCCGTGGGCGCCGACTTCGAGCCGCGCAGCCGCCTCACCGGCAACCGCCTGGAGCGGATGACCGCCGCGCCCGTCACGCCCATGGCTCCCTTGCCGCCCTCGCAAGCCGCGTTGCACGAGCGGCTGCGGCAACTGGCACTGGCCAACGGCGCGATCCCGCTGGATCCGATGGCCGGCCTGTGCCGTCCCGACGGCCAATGCGTGCGCGCGGACGGGCAGGGCGATCCGGTCTACAAGGACGCGACGCACCTGCGCGCCGCCTATGTGCGCGAAGCAGCGACCTTCCTCGACACGGCGCTGCTGGCGCCGGCCAGCCGGTGAACCCCTGGTATGACGCCTTCAGGAGCCTGAATTGACGAATCGATGGTGGCGGCTCGCCCGCCTGGCCGTGACGCAGGGGCCCCGGCTCGCCACCCGGCTGCCGCAGGCCTGGCGTGTCTGGCGCAAGGCGGGCTGGCGGGGGGTGGACTGGGAGTTCCGCCGCAAGCTGCGGCCCGGCAACGACTATGGCCGCTGGGTTCGCGAGCACGACACGATCACGCCGCAGCAGCGCGAGGCCCTGCGCGCCCGCGCCGCAGCGCTGGCCGATGGCCCGCTGATCTCGGTGTTGATGCCCTGCTACAACCCCGATCCGCAGTTCCTGCGTGCCGCCATCGCCTCGGTGCAGGCCCAGCTCTACGGCCGCTGGCAGCTGTGCATCGCCGACGACGCCTCGCCCGCGCCCGAGGTGCGCCAGGTGCTTGAGGCCTGCCAGGCCGAGGACCCGCGCATCCAGGTCGTCTTCCGTCCGAAGAACGGCCATATCTCCGCGGCCTCCAACAGCGCACTCGATCTGGTGCAGGGCGAATGGATCGCCCTGATGGACCACGACGACCTGCTGCCCGAGGACGCCCTGCTGCGCGTGGCCGAATGCGTGCGCGACCATCCCGATGCGCAGCTCGTCTACTCGGACGAGGACAAGGTCGACGACCAGGGCCAGCGCTCCGACCCGTACTTCAAGCCCGATTGGAACCTCGACCTCTTCCGTTCGCACAACATGTTCAGCCACCTGGGCGTGCTGCGTACGGCGCTGGTGCGCGAGGTGGGCGGCTTCCGCCAGGGCCTGGAAGGCTCGCAGGACTGGGACCTGGTGCTGCGCTGCGTCGAGCGCATCGCGCCCTCGCAGATCGTGCACATCCCGCGGGTGCTCTACCACTGGCGCATCCATGTGCAGAGCACGGCCAAGTCCATGGATGCCAAGCCCTATGCGGCCGTGGCCGGCGAGCGGGCGCTGGACGAGCACTTCCAGCGCCTGGGTATCCAGGCCAAGGCCGAGTACCTCGGTTACGGCTACCGCGTGCGCTATGCGCTGCCCAGCCCGCCGCCGCTGGTGACGCTGATCATCCCCACGCGCAATGCGCTCGCACTGGTGCGCCAGTGCATCGAGTCGATCCAGAAGCGCACCGAGTACCCGAACTGGGAAATCATCCTGGTGGACAACGGCTCGGACGATCCGGCCGCGCTGGCGTACTTCGAGCGGCTGGCGCAGCAGCCCAATATCCGCGTGCTGCGCGACGACCGGCCCTTCAACTATTCGGCGCTGAATAACCAGGCGGTGGCGCTGGCGCGCGGCGAGCTGGTGGCGCTGGTCAACAACGACATCGAGGTGATGTCGCCCGGCTGGCTGTCCGAGATGGTGAGCCTGGCGATGCAGCCCGGCGTGGGCGCCGTGGGCGCGCGGCTGTGGTACCCCGACATGACGCTGCAGCATGGCGGCGTGATCCTGGGGCCAGGCGGCTGCGCTGTGCATGCGCACAAGGCGCTGCCGCGCGGCCTGAACGGCTACGCGGGGCGGGCCGCGCTGGTCCAGTCCTTCAGCGCCGTGACGGCGGCCTGCCTGGTGGTGCGCAAGTCGCTGTACGAGCAGGTGGGGGGGCTGGACGAGGTGAACCTCACCGTGGCCTTCAACGACGTGGACTTCTGCCTGCGGCTGCGCGAGGCGGGCTACCGCAATGTGTGGACGCCCTATGCCGAGCTGCTGCACCACGAATCGGCCACCCGGGGCGAAGACGTGGCGCCGGAGAAGCGCGAGCGCTTCGAGCGCGAGTTGGCCTTCATGCAGCAGCGCTGGGGTGCGCTGATCGACCATGACCCGGCCTACAGCCCGAACCTCACGCTGCTGCTCGAGGACTTCAGCCTCGCGTGGCCGCCGCGCCGCACGGACGCATGACCGAGGCCGTGCCGATTCCGTCAACCGCCGCTCCGGCGTGGCCCGCGGCATCTGTCGCGCAGGCCGATGTCTCCGTGGCCCTGTGCACCCGCAATGGCGCGCGCTACCTGCCCGCGCAGGTGGCCAGCATCTGCACGCAGGACCTGCTGCCGCGCGAGATCGTGCTCTCCGACGACGACTCGTCCGACGACAGCGTCGCCGTGGTCGAGCGCACCTTGGCCGAACATGGACTTGCCACGCGCATCCCGCTCACCGTCATGCGCAATCGCCCGCCGCTGGGCGTCACCCGCAATTTCGAGCAGGCCATCCGGGCATGCCGCGGCGAGCTGATCGCCCTGTGCGACCAGGACGACGTGTGGCACGCAGGGCGGCTGCGACGCATGGTGGCCGAGTTCGAGCGCCGGCCCGAGCTGCTGCTGCTGCATTCCGACGCGCGGCTGGTGGATGGCGAGCTCAAGCCCCTGGGCCAGACCCTGCTGCAGGCGCTGGAGACCCGCCCGGGCGAACTGGCCGACATCGCAGCCGGCCGGGCCTTCGCGGCCCTGATGCACCGCAACCTGGTGACCGGCGCCACCACCATGCTGCGCCGGACGCTGCTCGACACTGCCTTGCCCATCTCGCCGCTGTGGGTGCACGACGAATGGCTGGCCACCGTGGGCGCCGCCATCGGCCGCATCGACCTGCTGGCCGAACCGTTGATGGACTATCGCCAGCACGGCAACAACCAGATCGGCGCCCAGCGCATGACGCTGCGGCAGAAGATCGACAAGGCGCTCGGCGAACGAGGCGACAAGTACGCCCATCGCGTGCGGCGGTCCGAGGCCTTGCTGGCCTTCCTGCAGGGGCTCGGCCCGCGGGTGGCCGGAGAGACGCTGGCGATGGCACAGGGCAAGCTGGAGCATTTCCGCTTTCGGGCGGGACTGCCGCGCTGGCGTCCTGCCCGTGTGCTGCCCGTGGCCCTGCAGGCGGCACGAGGCCGTTACGCCCGCTTCGACCGCGGCCTGCCGGCAATCCTCCAGGATCTGATGGAGCGCGGCTGACGTCGCCCGACTCGCGGCAGCGCGGTCGGCGCAATCGCGCAGCCGGATCACCCGGGCCGCGACGCCTGCGCAGCCTCGCGCGCCAGCAGCGCCCGATAGCGCCAGAAGGCGCGCGAGCCCCACACCTTCAGCAGGCTGCTCACATGCCACCACAGGTGCCGCAGGCGCGTGCGGCTGGCACGCTGGGCCTCGTGCCGCGCCCGCTGGTCCTCGGCGATCTGGATGCGCCAGCCGGCCAGTCGCAGGCGGGCGCAGATGTCGAAATCCTCGCCGTACATGAAGAAGCGCTCGTCGAAGCCGCCGATCTGGCGGTAGGCCTCGCTGCGAAAGAGCATGAACAGGCCCGGGATCCAGTCGGGCACGGCCGGGATGCCGTAACCGGGCTTGCGGCGCTGGAGGATCTCGGTCGGCGTGAGGAGCGCGCGGTGCTGCTCCGGCGCCGCCTTGCCGGGCTCCAGGATGCGCGGCGCCAGCAGGCCGGCGCCGGCCGCGGCCTGGGCCAGCAGCGGCGAGAGCACGTCATGGTCCAGCCGGATGTCCGGGTTCAGCACCAGGAACCACGGGGTCTCGCAGTGGCCGAAGGCCTGGTTGTTGTTGGCGCCGAAGCCCATCGGGGCCGGGTTGTCCAGCCGCAGCAGCGGCAGGCCGGGCGGCGCGTCGCCCAGGAGGTCGGGCTCGGGAATGTTGACCGTGAGCACCACGCGATGGATCAGCGGGCCGCAGAAGCGGGCGAGCTGATGCAGCAGCGGCAGGATCAGCGCCTGCTGTCCGTGGCTCACGATGGAGATGGTCAGCGGCGGGCGGTCTGTCAGCTCAGGCATGGTCTAATTTCGCACGGGATTCTAGGAGGCTGCCCCGTGGCCTCGCGCCTGGCGCGTCCCGCTCCCCCGCCATGATTGCCCTGATCGTCATCAGCTTCCTTGTTTCCGCCTTCACCGTGCTCGTGCTCATGCGCCGGGCGCGGCGCCATGCGCGGCGCTATGCCGCCGACATGCCGCAACGCTTCCACAAGGGCCACATTCCGCGTCTGGGGGGCGCCGGCATCCTGGTGGGCACCGGCGCGGCCTGGGTCGCTTCGGGCATCACGGGCAACGACCCGTTCAACCTCAACTGGCCCTTTGGAACGGCGCTGCTCACCTTCGCCTGCATCCTGCCGGCGGTGCTGGGCGGCATCACCGAGGACGTGACCCAGCGCGTGCCGGTGCGCATCCGCCTGGCGCTGACGACGGTGTCGGGCGTGCTGCTGTGCTGGCTGCTGGGCATCGGCGTGCACCGCCTGGGCATTCCCGGGCTGGACGGCTGGCTGCAGGCCACTCCACTGGTCGGCGCACTCATCGCCGTGCTGGGCCTGGCCGGCCTGCCGCACGCCTTCAACATCATCGACGGCTACAACGGCCTGGCCGGCACCGTGGCCGTCCTGGTGGGCTTGGCCATCACCCACGTGGCGCTGCAGCTGGGCGACCGGCAACTGGCCGGCATGGTGGTCTGCCTGGTGGGCGCGACGATGGGCTTCCTGCTGTGGAACTACCCGCGCGGCAAGATCTTCGCCGGCGACGGCGGGGCCTATGTCTGGGGCATGGTGCTGGGGCTGTCGTGCGTGCTGCTGGTGCAGCGCCACTCGGCGGTCTCGCCCTGGTTCCCGGTGCTGCTGCTGATCTACCCGGTGTGGGAGACGCTGTTCTCCATCTACCGCAAGGCCGCCCGCGGCCAGTCGCCGGGCACGGCGGACGCGCTGCATTTCCACCAGCTCATCTTCCGCCGCATCGTGCGCGTGGCCTTCGAGGACAACGAGGCGCGCCAGCTGCTGGCCCGCAACAACCGCACCTCGCCCTATCTGTGGATGTTCGCCGCCATGTCGGTGGTACCGGCCGTGCTGTTCTGGAACAACACGCTGATGCTGGCCTTCTTCTGCCTGCTGTTCGCCGTCACCTACGTGGCGGCCTACCTGATGATCGTGCGCTTCAAGGTGCCGCGCTGGCTGCGTCCATAGCCGGCACCTGCGTCAATTCCTTTTCCCTTCTCATGTCACGAGGCCAGCCATGACCGACCCCGTCCTGAACATCCCCCCGCGCGACAAGGCCGAGATCCTGGCCCAGGCGCTGCCCTACATCCGCAAGTTCCATGGCAAGACCATGGTCATCAAGTACGGCGGCAATGCCATGACCGATCCGGCCCTGCAGGCCGACTTCGCCGAGGACGTGGTGCTGCTCAAGCTGGTGGGCATCAACCCGGTGGTGGTGCACGGCGGTGGTCCGCAGATCGAGGCCGCCCTCAAGCGCCTGGGCAAGACGGGCCAGTTCATCCAGGGCATGCGCGTGACAGACGCCGAGACCATGGAAGTCGTCGAATGGGTGCTGGCCGGCGAGGTGCAGCAGGACATCGTGGGCCTGATCAACCAGGCCGGCGGCAAGGCCGTGGGCCTCACCGGCCGCGACGGCGGGCTCATCCGCGCGCAGAAGCTCAAGATGGTCGACCGCCACGACCCCAGCCTCTTCCACGACGTGGGCCAGGTGGGCGACATCGTCTCCATCGACCCGGGTGTCGTGCAGGCGCTTCAGGATGACGCCTTCATCCCCGTCATCAGCCCCATCGGCTTCGGCGAGGACAACGAAAGCTACAACATCAACGCCGACGTGGTGGCCGGCAAGCTGGCCACGGTGCTCAAGGCCGAGAAGCTCGTGCTGCTGACCAACACGCCCGGCGTGCTCGACAAGACCGGCAAGCTGCTCACCGACCTCAGCGCCCGCGAGATCGACGATCTCTTTGCCGACGGCACGATCTCGGGCGGCATGCTGCCCAAGATCGAGGGCGCGCTCGATGCCGCCAAGAGCGGCGTCAACGCGGTGCACATCATCGATGGCCGCGTGCCGCACGCCATGCTGCTGGAGATCCTGACCGAGCAGGCCTTCGGCACGATGATCCGCGCCCGCTAAGGCACCGGGGCCGGCCCGGCGCCGGGCCCATACCGCCGACGGCAGAATTGGCGCTTTACAAGAACTGGGGCAGCGCAGCGATGGAGAACGAGGAGCCGCTGGGTTCGGAAGCCATGTCGGAGCCGGCCGCCAGCCCGGCCGCCCCGCCGGCGCGCAAGCGGCCACGGCCGGGCGAGCGCCGCGTGCAGATCCTGCAGGCCCTGGCGGCCATGCTGGAGCAGCCCGGGGCCGAGCGCATCACCACGGCGGCGCTGGCCGCACGGCTGTCGGTGAGCGAGGCGGCCCTGTACCGGCACTTCGCCAGCAAGGCGCAGATGTTCGAGGGGCTGATCGACTTCATCGAGCAGAGCGTCTTCTCCCTCGTGCAGCAGATCGCCCAGCGCGATCGTCCGCCGGCCGAGCAGGCCGCGCAGCTCATGCACATGCTGGTGCAGTTCGCTGAGAAGAACCCGGGCATGGCGCGCGTGATGACGGGCGATGCCCTCGTCTTCGAGCATGAGCGGCTGCAGCAGCGCATGAACCTCTTCTTCGACAAGCTCGAAGCGCAGTGGCGGCAACTGCTGCGCGACGACGCCGCAGCCGCCGGCTCGGCCACGCCCACCGCCGATGCGCAGGTGCGCGCAGCCGCACTCGCGGCCTTCGCCATGGGCCGGTTGCAGCGCTACAGCCGCTCGGGCTTCCGGCGCCTGCCGTCGGAGCAGCTCGAGGGCTGCCTGGCGTTGCTGCTGCAGGACTTGTCGCCCTCCGTCGCCCACTGAGCCGGCGTCGTCTCGCGTTGATCAAACCCCCAATGTCCATGGGGGCTGATCCGAGTGCAGGCTGCGTTCGTAGTCGGTTTCATGATCGCCTCTTGACCCCGTCGCCTATGGCCGGGATAGGCGTTGTTGGCTCGCCGTGTGCGAGCCATCTGCAGAGAATCCACGGCACCGTTTCCCCCACCCCTCGTCCCGAGAAAGCACAAGGAGCGCCCCATGGCCAACGACAGCTCGCAGAGCAAATGCCCCTTCCACCAGGCTGCCAGCAGCGGCACCACCAACCGCGACTGGTGGCCCCAGCAGTTGCGCCTGGACATGCTGCACCAGCATTCGGCCAAGTCGAACCCGATGGGCGAGGACTTCGATTACGCCGAGGCCTTCAAGAGCCTGGACCTGGACGCCGTCAAGCGCGACCTCACCGCGCTGATGACCGACTCGCAGGACTGGTGGCCGGCCGACTTCGGCCACTACGGCGGCCTGTTCGTGCGCATGGCCTGGCACAGCGCCGGCACCTACCGGACCGCCGACGGACGCGGGGGTGGCGGCCGCGGGCAGCAGCGCTTCGCGCCGCTCAACAGCTGGCCCGACAACGTCAGCCTCGACAAGGCCCGCCGCCTGCTGTGGCCCATCAAGCAGAAGTACGGCAACAAGATCTCCTGGGCCGACCTGATGATCCTGACCGGCAACGTCGCGCTCGAATCCATGGGCTTCAAGACCCTGGGTTTCGGCGGGGGCCGTGCCGACACCTGGGAGCCCGACCAGGACGTCTACTGGGGCCGCGAGACCAAGTGGCTGGGCGGCGACGTCCGCTATTCGCAGGGCTCGCCGGGCGTCGAAGGCCGCGGCGTGCTGGTCAAGGACGATGACAGCAAGGTGCCCGAGAGCCGCGACCTGGAGAACCCGCTGGCCGCCGTGCAGATGGGCCTGATCTACGTGAACCCCGAAGGCCCGGACGGCAAGCCCGACCCGGTGGCCTCGGCCCGCGACATCCGCGACACCTTCGGCCGCATGGGCATGGACGACGAGGAGACGGTGGCCCTCATCGCTGGCGGGCACACCTTCGGCAAGACGCACGGTGCGGCTCCGGCCGACAACGTGGGTGCCGAGCCCGAGGCGGAAGACCTGGCCTCGCAAGGCTTCGGCTGGCACAACAAGCATGGCTCCGGCAAGGGTGCGGACGCCATCACCAGCGGGCTGGAAGTCACCTGGACGCGCACGCCGACCCAGTGGAGCAACGACTACTTCGAGTTCCTGTTCGGCCATGAGTGGGAGCTGACCAAGAGCCCGGCCGGTGCTCACCAGTGGGTGGCCAAGAATGCCGAGCCCAGCATCCCGCATGCCTTCGACGCCGGCAAGAAGCTGCTGCCGACGATGCTCACGTCCGACCTGGCGCTGCGCTTCGATCCGGCCTACGAGAAGATCTCGCGCCGCTTCCTGGCCAACCCCGACCAGTTCGCCGATGCCTTCGCCCGCGCCTGGTTCAAGCTGACCCACCGCGACATGGGCCCGCGTGCCCGTTACCTCGGCAAGGACGTGCCCGCCGAGGAATTCGTCTGGCAGGACCCGCTGCCCGCCGCGGGCTATCCGGTCATCGGCGAGCAGGACGTCGCCGCCCTCAAGGCCAAGGTGCTGGCCTCGGGCCTGACGGTGCCGCAGCTGGTGGCCACGGCCTGGGCCTCGGCCTCCACCTTCCGCGGCGGCGACAAGCGCGGTGGTGCCAACGGCGCCCGCATCCGCCTCGCGCCGCAGAAGGACTGGGCCGTCAACCAGCCCGAGCAGCTGGCCCAGGTGCTCAAGACGCTGAAAGGCATCCAGGCCGAGTTCAACGGCGCGCAGAAGGACGGCAAGAAGGTGTCGCTCGCCGACCTGATCGTGCTGGCCGGCGGTGCCGCCATCGAGAGGGCCGCGGGCCAGAGCGTGACCGTGCCCTTCACCCCGGGCCGCACCGACGCCAGCCAGGAACAGACCGACGTCGAGGGCTTCGCCGTGATGGAGCCCTTCGCCGACGGCTTCCGCAACTACGTCAAGACGGCCTCGGCCGTGCCGGCCGAAGCGCTGCTGGTCGACAAGGCCCAGCTGCTGACGTTGACCGCGCCCGAAATGACGGCGCTGGTGGGTGGACTGCGCGTGCTGGGCGCCAACACCAACGGCAGCCAGCACGGCGTCTTCACCGACCGCGTCGGCACGCTCAGCAATGACTTCTTCGTCAACCTGCTGGACATGGCCACCGAATGGAAGGCCACTTCGCCCGCCAAGGACCTGTACGAAGGCCGCGACCGCAAGACCGGCGCCATGCGCTGGACGGGCACCCGCGCCGACCTGGTGTTCGGCTCGCATGCCCAACTGCGCGCCATCGCCGAGGTCTACGGCAGTGCCGATGGCCAGCAGAAGTTCGTGCGCGACTTCGTGGCGGCCTGGACCAAGGTGATGAACCTGGACCGCTTCGACCTCGTGGCCTGATCGTCCTTGCTCTCGCGTCCTCCGGTGCTGCCGGAGAGGGCGTGGAAGAATGCGCCCGCCCGCCGCCGTCCCCACGGCCGGGCGGGCGCTTTCGTTCACGTCACAGAAAAAGGATCCTCCATGAAGCTCGTCCGCTACGGCAACCCCGGCAAGGAAAAGCCCGGACTCATCGATGCCGAAGGCCGTCTGCGCGACCTGAGCGCCGTCATCCCCGACCTGGGCGCCGCCCAGCTCGATGACAAGGTCATGGCCAAGCTGCGTCGCCTCAAGCCCGACACCCTGCCGCTGGTGCGCGGCAAGCCGCGTCTGGGCTGCCCCGTGGCGCAGGTGGGCAAGCTGGTCGCCATCGGCCTGAACTATGCCGACCATGCGGCCGAGGCCGGCATGCCGGTGCCCAAGGAGCCGATCATCTTCCTCAAGGCCACCACTTGCATCCAGGGCGCCAACGACCCGGTGATCCTGCCCAAGGGCTCGGTCAAGACCGACTGGGAGGTGGAGCTGGGCGTGGTCATCGGCCGCCAGGCCCGCTACGTGTCGCAGAAGGAGGCGCTGGACCATGTGGCTGGGTACTGCGTGGTCAACGACGTGAGCGAGCGCGAGTACCAGATCGAGCGCGGCGGCACCTGGGACAAGGGCAAGGGCTGCGACACCTTCGGCCCCATCGGCCCCTGGCTGGTCACCCGCGACGAGGTGCCCAACCCGCAGCGCCTGTCGCTGTGGCTGGACGTGAATGGCGAGCGCATGCAGACCGGCAGCACCCGCACCATGGTCTTCGGCGTGGCCAAGATCATCAGCTACGTCAGCCAGTTCATGACGCTGATGCCCGGCGACGTGATCGCCACCGGCACGCCGCCCGGCGTGGGCATGGGCATGAAGCCACCGCGCTTCCTGCGCGCCGGCGACACGATGACGCTGGGCATCGACGGCCTGGGCGAGCAGGTGCAGCCGGTCGTTGCGTTCAGGCGCTGAAGCATGCGGCGCACCCGCCCACGGGTGCCACAAGACCCCCGGCGGTGCCGGGAATTTCGCAGGCTTGACGCCATCGGGTGACAGAATAAAAATGCACGACCGTTCGTTTTATTTTGTCCATCCCGAGCCATGAGCACTTCCAGCGCCGTCAAGCCTGCCCGCCAGGCCGCCAAGGGCCAGCAGACCAAGGCCGTCATCGTCGATGCCGCCCTGAACCTGGCCGCCCAGGTAGGGCTGGAGGGCCTGTCGATCGGCGCGGTGGCCGAACTCACGCAGATGAGCAAGTCGGGCGTGTTCGCCCATTTCGGCTCGCGCGAGGAATTGCAGATCTCGGTGGTCCGCGAATACCACCACCGCTTCGAGCAGGAAGTGTTCTTCCCGGCGCTCACCCAGCCGCGTGGCCTGCCGCGACTGCGGGCCATGTTCGCCAACTGGATGAAGCGCACCACCACCGAGATCGACTCGGGTTGCATCTACATCAGCGGCGCTTCCGAATTCGACGACCGGCCAGGTCCGGTGCGCGATGCGCTGGTCGAGTCGGTGAGCATCTGGCAGGCCGCGGTGCTGCGCGCCGTGCGGCAGTCGCAGGAAGAAGGCCACCTGCAGGCCGAGGCCGACGCCCGCCAGATCGCCTTCGAGATCCACGGCCTGATCCTGGCGCTGCACTACGAGGCGCGCTTCCTGCGCGTCGACGGTTCGGTGGACCGGGCCAACACCGGCTTCGACAACATCCTCGCGCGCAGCGCCACGCCCGATGCGCCGCCGGCCGCCCCGGCTGCACCCGCGCGCAAGCTGCGCACCGTGCGCTGACTGGCGCCCGTTTTCTTTTCTTCTCTTCCCTTCCTTCCTCATCAACCTTCTTCCCGAGCAGGAGACGCCTCGCATGCCCACCTACACCCCCCCGCTGCGCGACATGCAATTCGTGCTGCATGAAGTGTTCAATGTCGCCGACGAATTCAAGGCGATGCCGGCCCATGCCGAGACCGACGCGGACACCATCAATGCCGTGCTGGAAGAGGCGGGCAAGTTCGCCGCCGAGGTGGCCTTTCCGCTGAACATCGGCGGCGACACCGAGGGCTGCACGCTGGACGTGAAGACGCACGCCGTGACCACGCCCAAGGGTTTCAAGGAAGCCTATGCGCAATACGTCGAAGGCGGCTGGCCCGCGCTGTCGTGCGACCCGCAGTTCGGTGGCCAGGGGCTGCCGCACACGGTCAACCAGTGCCTGTACGAAATGCTCAACAGCGCCAACCAGGCCTGGACCATGTACCCCGGCCTGTCGCACGGTGCCTACGAGGCGCTGGTGGCCCATGGCACCGACGAGCAGAAGAAGACCTACCTGCCCAAGCTGGTGAGCGGCGAATGGACCGGCACCATGTGCCTGACCGAGCCCCACTGCGGCACCGACCTGGGCCTGCTGCGCACCAAGGCCGAGCCACAGGCCGACGGCAGCTACAAGCTGACCGGCAACAAGATCTTCATCTCGGCCGGCGAACACGACATGGCCGAGAACATCGTCCACCTGGTGCTGGCCCGCCTGCCCGACGCGCCCAAGGGCAGCAAGGGCATCAGCCTGTTCGTGGTGCCCAAGTTCAAGGTCAATGCCGACGGCAGCCTGGGCGAGCGCAATCCCATCTTCTGCACCGGCCTGGAGCACAAGATGGGCATCCACGGCAACGCCACCGCGCAGATCGCGCTCGACGGTGCCACGGGCAGCCTGGTGGGCGAGCCCAACAAGGGCCTGGCCGCCATGTTCGTGATGATGAATGCCGCCCGCCTGGGCGTGGGCAACCAGTCGCTAGGCCTGACCGAAGTCGCCTTCCAGAATGCACTGGCCTATGCCAAGGACCGCATCCAGATGCGCTCCCTGTCGGGCGTGAAGGCCAAGGACAAGGACGCCGACCCCATCATCGTGCACCCCGACGTGCGCAAGATGCTGCTGACGGCCAAGGCCTATGCCGAAGGCGGCCGCGCGCTGCAGATCTTCTGCACGCTGCTGCTGGACAAGGCGCACCACCATCCCGACGAGAAGGTGCGCAAGAACAGCGACGAGCTGGTCGCGCTGCTCACGCCCATCGTCAAGGCCTTCATCACCGACAACGGCCACATCAGCACCAATGCCTGCATGCAGGTCTTCGGCGGCCATGGCTTCATCAAGGAATGGGGCATGGAGCAGTTCGTGCGGGACAACCGCATCAACATGATCTACGAAGGCACGAACACCGTGCAGTCGCTGGACCTGCTGGGCCGCAAGGTGCTGGGCAACAACGGCGCCACGCTGAAGAAGTTCGGCAAGCTGATCGGCCAGTTGGTGGAAGAGGAGGGCGTCAACGAGAAGATGGCCGAGTTCATCAACCCGCTGGCCTACCTGGGCGACCAGATGACCAAGTTCACCACCGAGATCGGCTTCAAGGGCTTCCAGAACCCCGACGAGGTCGGCGCCGCCGCGGTGGACTACCTGCGGGTGGCCGGCCATCTGGTCTTCGCCTACATGTTCGCCCGCATGGCCCAGGTGGCGCTGCGCCAGATCGCTGCCGGCAGCACCGACCCGTTCTATACCGCCAAGCTGCAGACCGCCCGCTTCTACTTCGCCAAGCTCTTCCCCGAGACCGCGACGCTGATGCGCACCGCACGTTCGGGCAGCAAGGCGCTGATGGACACCGACGCCGCGCTGGCCTGAGCGCCTCCGCCCTTCCTTCCCATCCACCACGACCGGAGACCTCCATGCTGCTTCGTGCATCTCTCGCCCTCTCGCTGGTGCTGGCCTCGTCGGCCGCACTGGCGCAGATGAGCCCCGCGGGCCTGTGGCGCAACGTCGACGACAAGACCGGCGAGACCAAGGCCGAGATCCGCATCACCGACAACGGCGGCCAGCTCTCCGGCCGCATCGAGAAGGTGCTGAAGAAGGACGGCTCCTCCACCTGCGACCAGTGCACCGACGATCGCAAGGGCCAGCCCATCGTGGGCTTGGAGATCGTGCGCGGCGGCAAGAAGGCCGACGGCAAGGAGGTGTGGGAGGGCGGCAAGATCCTCGATCCCGAGAACGGCAAGGAATACCGCGCCAGCTATACGCCGGTCGATGGCGGCAAGAAGCTGGAGGTGCGTGGCTACCTGGGGCCGTTCTGGCGGACGCAGACATGGCAGCGAGCCAATCCCTGACCCGCCCCCAGCCTCGCCGCACTGCGTGCGGCTCGGACACCCCCTCACGGGGACATCGCCCGCGGCCCGGCGGAGCCGGTTCCGCGGCGATTCCCGCCTGAACACTTTTTCACCCTAGGGTGCAGAGACATGTCCCGATTCCAAGTCAAGAAAGTCGCCGTGCTCGGCGCAGGCGTGATGGGCGCGCAGATCGCGGCCCATCTCGTCAATGTGCGCGTGCCGGTCATCCTGTTCGACCTGCCCGCGAAAGAGGGGCCCAAGAGCGGCATCGTGCTCAAGGCCATCGACAACCTCAAGAAGCTCAAGCCCGCCCCCCTGGGTGTGGCCGAGGACGCGGCGCTGATCCAGGCAGCCAATTACGAGGAGCACCTCGGCCTGCTGGGCGAATGCGACCTCGTGATCGAGGCCATCGCCGAGCGCATGGACTGGAAGCTCGACCTCTACAAGAAGATCGCACCCCACGTCGCGCCGCATGCCATCCTGGCCTCCAACACCTCGGGCCTGTCGATCACCAAGCTGGCCGAGGCGGTGCCCGAGAGCATCCGTCCGCGCTTCTGCGGCATCCACTTCTTCAACCCGCCGCGCTACATGACGCTGGTGGAGCTGATCCCCACGCCCACCATCAACGCGCAGGTGCTGGACGACCTGGAGGCCTTCGCCGTCACCGCGCTGGGCAAGGGCGTGGTCCGCGCCAAGGACACGCCCAACTTCATCGCCAACCGCATCGGCATCGCCGGCATGCTGGCGACGATGAAGGAGGTCGAGAAGTTCGGCCTCTCCTTCGACGTGGTCGATGACCTCACGGGCAAGCGCCTGGGCCGTGCCAGCTCCGGCACCTTCCGCACCGCCGACGTGGTGGGCCTGGACACCATGGCCCACGTGGTCAAGACGCTGCAGGACAACCTGAGCGAGGCCACCGATCCGTTCTACCCCAACTTCGCCACGCCGCCGGTGCTGGCCAAGCTGATCGAGCTGGGGCGCCTGGGCCAGAAGACCAAGGGCGGCTTCTACAAGAAGGCCGGCCGCGACATCCTGCGCTTCGACCTCGAATCGGGCGATTACGTGCCCGCCGGCCAGAAGGCCGACGAGGTCTACGGCCGCATGCTCAAGAAGCCGGCGGGCCAGCGGCTCAAGCTGCTGCGCGAGAGCGAAGGGCCGCAGGGCCAGTTTCTGTGGGCGATCCTGCGCGACGGCTTCCATTACGCGGCGCTGCACCTGGCCGACATCGCCGAGAGCGCGCGCGATGTGGACCTTGCCATGCGCTGGGGCTTCGGCATGAAGCAGGGCCCCTTCGAGCTGTGGCAGGAGGCCGGCTGGTCGCAGGTGGCGCAGTGGATCCAGGAGGACATCGACGCCGGCAAGGCGCTGGCCAAGGCGCCGCTGCCGAAGTGGGTGTTCGACGGCCCGGTGGCCGAGGCCGGCGGCGTGCACACGCCCGAGGGCTCGTGGAGCGCCGCCGAGCAGCGCTTCGTGCCCGAGCGCCGCCTGCCGGTGCATGCGCGCCAGCTCTTCCCGGAAAGCGTGCTGGGCAGCGGCGCCAAGGCCGCCGAAGAGTCCGGCACGACGATCAGCGACGAAGGCGACGTGCGCGTCTGGACGCTGGACCGGCCGGGCTACGAAGGCGTGCTGATCGCCAGCATCCATTCCAAGATGAACGCCATCAGCCCCGACGTCGCCGAGGCACTGGCCGAGGCCGTGGCGCTGGCGGAGCGCGAGTACCAGGGCCTGGTGATCTGGTCGCCGTCGGACAAGTTCTCCGTCGGCGCCGACCTGCAGGCCATGCTGCCCGCCTTCGTGGTGGCCGGCGTGGGCGCCATCGAAGGTGCGGAGCAGGCGCTGCAGGACGTGATGCTGCGCATCCGCTACGCCAATGTGCCCGTGGTCTCCGCCGTGCGCGGCATGGCCCTGGGTGGCGGCTGCGAGTTGGCGGTGCACAGCGCCCGCCGCGTGGCCGCGATGGAAAGCTACATCGGTCTGGTCGAAGTGGGCGTGGGCCTGGTGCCCGGCGCCGGCGGACTGACCTATATCGCCCGCCGCGCGGCCGAGAACGCCGCCGCCTCCACCGGCACCGACCTGCTGCCCTTCCTCACCGAAGGCTTCACCGCCGCGGCCATGGCCAAGGTGGGCACCAGCGCGCTGGAGTCGAAGAAGCTGGGCTACCTGGTCGAGGGCGACGTGATCGTGCCGCACAAGGACGAGCTGCTGCACGTGGCCATCGGCCAGGTCAAGGCCATGAGCGATGCCGGCTGGCGCCCGCCACTGAAGAAGCCCTTCCGCGTAGCCGGCCGCAGTGGTGCGGCCACCATCAAGGGCCAGCTGGTCAACATGCGCGACGGCGGCTTCATCAGCGCCCACGACTTCCACATCGCCAGCCTGATCGCCCACGTGGTGACGGGCGGCGACGTGGACCCCGGCACCCTGGTGACCGAGGAGTATCTGATGCGCCTGGAGCGCGACGCCTTCTGCGCGCTGGTCCAGCACCCCAAGACGCAGGAACGGATCATGGGCATGCTGTCCACTGGCAAACCCGTCCGGAACTGAACGACGAGAACACGACCATGAGCAAGCAAGTTCAAGACGCCTACATCGTCGCCGCCACGCGCACCCCCATCGGCAAGTCGCACCGCGGCTTCTTCCGCAACACCCGGCCGGACGACCTGCTGGCCACCACGCTGAAGGCAGCGCTGGCGCAGGTGCCGCGGCTCGATCCGCAGACCATCGAGGACATCGTCTGCGGCTGCGCCATTCCCGAGGCCCAGCAGGGCCTGAACGTGGCGCGCATCGGCGCGGTGCTGGCGGGCCTGCCCACCAGCGTGGGCGGCATCACCGTCAACCGCTTCTGCGCCTCCGGCCTGTCGGCCGTGCAGATGGCGGCCGACCGCATCCGCGTCGGTGAGGCCGAGGTGATGATCGCCGCGGGCGTCGAAAGCATGAGCATGGTGCCGATGATGGGCAACGCGCCCTCGCTGTCGCCCTCCATCTTCGAGCGCGACGGCGACGTGGGCATCGCCTACGGCATGGGCCTGACGGCCGAGAAGGTGGCGCAGCAGTGGAAGGTGAGCCGCGAGGCGCAGGACGCCTTCGCACTCGAATCGCATCGTCGCGCCGTCGCCGCCCAGCAAGCCGGCGAGTTCGCCGACGAAATCACGCCCATCGAGGTGACCGACCGCGGCTTGGACGCCGCCACCGGCGAGACCATCGCCAAGACCCGCACCGTCAGCCTGGACGAGGGCCCGCGCCCCGCCACCAGCCTGGAGGGCTTGGCGAAGCTGCGCACCGTGTTCGCCGCCCGCGGCTCGGTGACGGCGGGCAACAGCTCGCAGACCTCGGACGGCGCCGGCGCGCTGATCCTGGCGAGCGAGGCCGCCTGCCAGAAGTACGACCTGCAGCCGCTGGCGCGCTTCGTGAGCTTCGCCAGCAAGGGTGTGCCGCCGGCCATCATGGGCATCGGTCCCATCGAGGCGATCCCGGCCGCGCTGCGCTATGCGGGCCTGAAGCAGGACGACATCGACTGGTTCGAACTGAACGAGGCCTTCGCCGCCCAGTCGCTGGCCGTGATCAACACGCTGGGGCTGGACGCCGCCAAGGTCAACCCGATGGGCGGCGCCATCGCGCTGGGCCACCCGCTGGGTGCCACCGGCGCCATTCGCGCGGCCACCGTCGTGCATGCGCTGCGCCGCAAGCAGCTCAAGTACGGCATGGTGACCATGTGCGTGGGCATGGGGCAGGGCGCGGCGGGCATCTTCGAGCGCGTCTGAATCGGCACCGCAGCCGGCCGGCGCCGGGCCGGCTGGCCGCCACGGGCTGCGGGTTCCTACCGAGGCTCGAGCGTCCCGCACACGACTCGCGCGCCAAGTCGCTTTATGCACACTGCCGCCATGAACGACCACCCGCTCGATCGTGCCCTCGCGCTGTCGCACAGCGACATCCAGTCCGGGCTCTTCACCGGGGCCACCAGCCCCGACTACTGGAACATGGTCGGCCCCTTCGGTGGCACGACCGCGGCGCTGCTGTTGCAGGCCGTGATGCAGCATCCTGACCGACTGGGCGAGCCGGTCGCGCTCACGGTCAACTACGCCGCGGCCGTGACCGAAGGCGCGCTGCAGGTGCAGGCGCTGCCGGTGCGCACCAACCGTTCCACACAGCACTGGACGCTCACACTCAGCCAGGCGGACGACGACGGCAAGTCCCAGCTCAACACCACCGCCACCGTCGTCACCGCACTGCGGCGCCAGACCTGGAGCACCACCGATGTCGCCATGCCCAAGGTGCCGGCCCCGGCCGACGTGGCGGGCATGGGCACCGGCCCCAAGGGCGTGGCCTGGGTCGGCCAGTACGACATGCGGCCCATCAGCGGCGGCATTCCGCGCGAGTGGAACGATGCCGGCGACCACAGCGAGACGCTGATGTGGGTGCGCGACGCAGTGCCGCGCACGCTGGACTTTCCGGCGCTGGCGGCGATGAGCGACGTGTTCTACCCGCGCGTGTGGCTCCGTCGCGCCCGGCCTGTGCCGGCGGGCACGGTGTCCATCACCACCTACTTCCACGCCGGCGCGGCCGAACTCGCGGCCGTGGGCGAAGGCTTCCTGCTGGGCCGGGCGACCGGCCAGCAGTTCCGCAACGGCTTCTTCGACCAGACCGCGCAGCTTTGGAGCGAGGCCGGGCTGCTGCTCGCGACCAGCCATCAGATCGTCTACTACAAGGAATAGCGCGATTGCGCGTTCCTTTGTCCTCAGGAGCCACCATGCCCCAACCTGCCGCCCTGATCGTCGGCGCCGGTGACGCCACCGGCGGTGCCATCGCTCGCGCCTTTGCCCGCGAGGGCTATGCCGCCTGCGTCACCCGCCGCAGTGCCGACAAGCTGACGCCGCTGGTGGCGCAGATCCAGGCCGATGGCGGCACGGCCCAGGCCTTCGGCAGCGATGCGCGCAAGGAAGAGGAGGTCGTCGCCCTGGTCGAGCAGATCGAGGCCACCGTCGGGCCCATCGAGGTGATGGTGTTCAACATCGGCGCCAACGTGCCCGAGAGCATCCTCACCGAGACGGCGCGCAAGTACTTCAAGGTCTGGGAGATGGCCTGCTTCTCGGGCTTCCTC
Source organism: Pseudacidovorax intermedius (assembly GCF_003350475.1). GTDB lineage: Bacteria > Pseudomonadota > Gammaproteobacteria > Burkholderiales > Burkholderiaceae_C > Xenophilus > Xenophilus intermedius. The sequence continues at coordinate 170,356 of NZ_QQAV01000001.1, read as the reverse complement.
AACGCCCGCGAGGTCGCCAGGCGCATGGTGGCCCGGCCGCTGCCGGCGGGCGGGCAGCGCGGCACCATCCTGTTCACCGGCGCCACGGCCTCGTTGCGCGGGGGCGCCAATTTCGCGGCCTTCTCGGGCGCCAAGATGGCGCTGCGCGCGCTGGCCCAGAGCATGGCGCGCGAGCTAGGGCCGCAGGGCATCCACGTGGCCCATACCATCATCGATGGCGCCATCGACACCGAGTTCATCCGCAGCAACTTCCCGGAGCGCTATGCGCGCAAGGCGGAGGACGGCATCCTGAACCCCGATCACATCGCCGCGGCCTACGTGATGCTGCACCGCCAGCCGCGCGATGCCTGGACCCACGAGCTGGACCTGCGGCCGTGGATCGAGAATTTCTGAGCGCCGGCTGCGCAGCGACCGGGCCGGCCCGGCATCATTGCGGCCTTCCCACGAGAACGACTGGAGACCCCCCATGACCGCTCCCGCCCGCGTCGAATGCTTCTTCGACTTCGGCAGCCCGGCCGCCTACCTGGCCTGGATGCAGCTGCCCCATGTGTGCGCCGACACCGGCGCCGAACTGGTATGGCGGCCCATGCTGCTGGGCGGCGTGTTCCAGGCCACCGGCAACCGTTCTCCGGCCGAGGTCGAGGCCAAGGGTCGTTACATGCGCGAGGACCTGGCGCGCTTCGCCCGCCGCGCCGGCGTGCCCTTCGAGCACAACCCGCACTTCCCCATCAACACGCTGACGCTGATGCGCGGCGCCACGGCGATGCAGATGCACCGGCCCGAACGCTTCCAGGGCTATGCGCAGGCCGTGTTCGACGCCATGTGGGCGCAGCCGCGCAACCTGGGCGATGCGGGCGAGCTGACGGCCGTGCTCACCGCTGCCGGCTTCAACGCCGCCGAGTTCATGACGCTGCTGGGCCGCCAGGACGTCAAGGACCAGCTCAAGACCACCACGCAGGAGGCCGTGGAGCGTGGCGTGTTCGGCGCGCCGACGATGTTCGTCGGCGACCAGATGTTCTGGGGCCAGGACCGGCTGGACTTCGTGCGCGACGCCCTCATCTCCCGTTGATTTTTCTCTTCACCTCACCAACACCATGAGCGACATCCTCGTCCACACCGAAGCGGGTGTGACCACCCTGACCTTCAACCGCGTCGACAAGAAGAACTCCATCACCAGCAGCATGTACGCCGCGTTGGCCGACGCGCTCGACGCCGCGCGCGACGACGCGGCCGTGCGCTGCGTGCTGATCCAGGGCGATGCCACCATCTTCTCGGCGGGCAACGACATCGGCGACTTCCTCAACAAGCCGCCCTCGACGCAGGACTCGCCCGTGTTCCGCTTCCTGCGCGGCATCGCGGCCTTTCCCAAGCCGGTGGTCGCGGCCGTGTGCGGCCCGGCGGTTGGCATCGGCACCACGCTGCTCTTCCACTGCGACCTGGTTTATGCCGGCGACAACGCCGCCTTCTCCATGCCCTTCGTCAACCTGGGCCTGTGCCCCGAGGCGGCGTCCAGCCTGCTGGTGCCGCAGATGTTCGGCTACCACCGCGCGGCCGAGGCGCTGCTGCTGGGCGAGCCCTTCATGGCCGAGGCGGCGCTCGAAGTCGGCCTGGTCAACCGCGTGCTGCCGCCCACCGAGTGCAATGCCTACGCGCAGCAGCAGGCGCGCAAGCTGGCCGCCAAGCCGCTGTCGGCGCTGATCGAGACCAAGCGCCTGCTCAAGAAGACGCAGACGGCCGCCGTGGTCGAACGCATGGACGAGGAGGGCGCGAGCTTCGGCCGCATGCTGCGCGAACCCGCGGCGCGCGAGGCCTTCACCGCCTTCATGGAAAAGCGGCGGCCGGACTTCAGCAAGGTCTGAGGCCGAGCCGTCCTGGCTGGCAGCGCGGGGCGCTCGGTGGCCAGGCGTGGACCGGGGAGTGGGCTGGGATCGATGGCTCTCAGCCCTTGGGCGGCACCACCGGGCGCGGCCGGCCGTTCTCGTCGATGGCCACGTAGGTGAGCGAGGCCTCGGTCACCTTCACGTACTCGCCCTGCTGGCGGATGCGCTCGGCGAAGACCTCGACCTTCACCGTGACCGAGGTGCGGCCCACACGGGTGACGGCCGCATAGAAGGACAGCAGGTCGCCCACGCGCACCGGCTGCTTGAAGATGAATTCATTGACCGCCACCGTGGCCATGCGGCCCTGCGCATAACGCGCCGGGATCACCGAGCCGGCCAGGTCGACCTGGGCCATGACCCAGCCGCCGAAGATGTCGCCGTTGCCGTTGGTATCGGCCGGCATCGGGATCACCTTGAGCACGAGCTCCATATCGGCGGGCAGGCTTTTGAGGACGGCGGGGGCGGCGGTCGGGGCGGTCATTGGACAATCCGGGAAAACAACGCCGCGGATTGTCCCGCATGCGACTCGGCCGCCGGCCCGTCGCGACACAAACCCCCATGAGACCTGCACACCCCCTGCCGCCCGCTGCCGAGCCGGGCGCGCCCGCGCCCGCGCGCAGCGATGCCGCCACGCTGCGTCGCCTGTTCCCCTACCTGTGGGCCTACAAGTGGCGCGTGCTCGCGGCGCTGCTCTTCATGGTCGGCGCCAAGCTGGCCAATGTGAGCGTGCCGGTGCTGCTCAAGCACCTGGTCGATGCGATGACGCTGCAGCCCGGCGATCCGCGCGCCCTGCTGGTGGTGCCGGCGGCGCTGCTGGTGGGCTATGGGCTGCTGCGCTTTTCCACTTCGCTCTTCACCGAGCTGCGCGAACTGGTCTTCGCGCGTGCCACCGAGGGTGCGGCGCGGCGCATCTCGCTGGAGGTGTTCCGGCACCTGCATGGGCTGTCGCTGCGCTTCCACCTGGAGCGGCAGACGGGCGGGATGACGCGCGACATCGAGCGCGGCAGCCAGGCGGTGCATTCGCTCATCTCGTATTCGCTCTACAGCATCGTGCCCACGCTGATCGAGCTGGTGCTGGTGCTCGGCATCCTGGGCGTGCGCTTCGACTGGTGGTTCGTGGCCATCACCGGCACCGCGCTGGTGGTGTACATCGGCTTCACCGTGTGGGTAACCGAATGGCGCACGCAGTTCCGCCGCAGCATGAACGAGCTGGGTGCGCGCGCCCAGAGCCGCGCGGTCGATTCGCTGCTGAACTACGAGACGGTCAAGTACTTCAACAACGAGGGCTTCGAGGCCCGCCGTTACGACGAGCAGCTGGAGCGCTACCGTCGCGCCGCCGTGCGCAGCCAGACCACGCTCTCGCTGCTCAACACCGGCCAGCAGATGCTGATCGCCATCAGCCTGGTGGCCATGCTGTGGCGCGCCACGCAGGGCGTGGTGGACGGGCGCATGACGCTGGGTGACCTGGTCATGGTCAATGCCTTCATGATCCAGCTGTACATCCCGCTCAACTTCCTGGGTGTGCTCTACCGCGAGATCAAGCAGAGCCTGGTGGACCTGGAGAAGATGTTCGCCCTGCTGGAGCGCGAGCGCGAGGTGGCCGACGCACCCGGCGCCCGGCCGCTGCGCCATCCGGAGGGCGACGTGCAGTTCGACGACGTGCACTTCGCCTACGAGGCGGCACGGCCCATCCTGCGTGGCCTGAGCTTCACCATCCCGGCCGGCAAAACGGTGGCGGTGGTCGGCCCCTCGGGCGCGGGCAAGTCCACGCTGGCGCGGCTGCTCTACCGCTTCTATGACGTGGATCCGGCCTCGGCCGGCACCGGCGGTGGCGCCATCCGCATCGGCGGGCAGGACATCCGCGAAGTGACCCAGCACAGCCTGCGCGCGGCCATCGGCATCGTGCCGCAGGACACGGTGCTCTTCAACGACACCATCGGCTACAACATCGCCTACGGTCGGCCCGATGCCAGCCAGGCCGAAGTGGAGGCCGCCGCCCGCGCGGCGCGCATTCACGGCTTCATCGCCGCCACGCCCAAGGGTTACGACACCACGGTGGGCGAGCGCGGCCTCAAGCTCTCGGGTGGCGAGAAGCAGCGCGTGGCCATCGCCCGCACGCTGCTCAAGAACCCACCCATCCTGATCTTCGACGAGGCCACCTCGGCACTCGACTCCGCCAACGAGCGCGCCATCCAGGCCGAGCTGGCCAGCGCAGCGCGCGGCAAGACCACGCTGGTGATCGCGCACCGCCTGTCGACGGTGGTCGACGCGCACGAGATCCTGGTGCTCGACGCCGGCCAGTTGGTCGAGCGCGGCACCCATGCCGAGCTGCTGGCGCGCGGCGGCGTGTACGCGCGCATGTGGTCGCTGCAGCAGAACGAGCGCCCGCCCGAGGCCGTGTCCGCCCCGTTGATCGCCTCGCCCGACGGCGCCGCGCAGCCCGCCTGACCCGTTTCTTGCTTCCCTTCGTTTCCATGTCCGCCAAGATCCCCCTTCTCGTCCTCAACCAGCAGACGCCCACGCATGTGCAGCAGATCGGCGCCGTCTACGACCTCGTCTACGCACCCACGCCGGCAGAGCGCGCTGCCGCCATCGCCAGCCGAGGCCGCGACTTCCGCGCCGTGCTCACCATTGGCACCGTGGGCCTGACGCCCCAGGAGGTCGCGGCGATGCCGGCGCTGGAGCTGGTGTGCTGCATGGGCGTGGGCTACGAGGGCCTGCCGATGGACGCGCTGCGGGCGCGCGGCATCGTCACGGCCAACGGCGCCGGCACCAACGACAGCACGGTGGCCGACCATGCCTTCGGCCTGATCCTGGCCATCGTGCGCCGCATCCCGGAGCGCGACCGGCTGTGCCGTGAGGGCGTGTGGCGCGACGTGCTCACCATGCCGCCGCAGCTCGAAGGCCGGCGCCTGGGCATCTTCGGCATGGGCGCGATCGGTGCCAAGCTGGCGCGTCGCGCCGCCGGTTTCGACATGCCGGTGGGCTACCACAACCGCAAGCCGGTCGAAGGCTCGCCACACCGCTACTTCGACGACCTGGCCGAGCTCGCACGCTGGTGCGACGTGCTGGTGTGCGCGGCACCGGGTGGTGCGGCCACGCGGCACAAGGTGAATGCGCAGGTGCTGCAGGCGCTGGGTCCGCAGGGCTACCTGGTCAACGTGGGCCGCGGCAGCCTGGTCGATACCGAGGCGCTGGCCGAGGCCTTGCGCAGTGAGACCATCGCCGGTGCCGCGCTCGACGTGTACGAGAGCGAACCCAGGCGGCCCGAGCCGCTGGTGGGCCTCGCCAACATCGTGCTTTCGCCCCACATGGCCGGCTGGTCGCCCGAGGCCGTGCAATGCAGCGTGGACCGCTTCATGGCCAATGCCGAAGGCCACTTCGCCGGCCGTGGCGTGGTGTCGCCGATCTGAGTGCCTGAATCGCCGAGCACTGCACCCCGCACCCGATTCCTTCGCAGCACCGCCCCATGAACGTCTTCATCGCCGGCTTCCAGCACGAGACCAACACCTTCGCGCCCACCCTGGCCGACTGGGCCGCCTTCGAGGCGGGCTCGGGCTTTCCGGCCTACCGGCGCGGACCGGTGGTCATCGAGGCCTACCGCGGCAAGGCCATCCCCATCGGCGGCTTCATCGAGGCGGCCGAGCGCTGGGGCTGGACGCTCACCGCCTCGGGCTGGGCCGGCGCCAATCCCTCGGCCCACGTCACGCGCGAAGCCTTCGAGCGGATCGCCGGCGACATCGATGCCGATCTGCGCGCGGCCCTGGCCGGGCCGGGCGTCGATGCGGTCTACCTCGACCTGCACGGCGCCGCCGTGGCCCAGCACCTCGACGACCCCGAGGGCGAGTTGCTGGCGCGCATCCGTGCCGTGGTCGGCCCGCGGGTGCCCATCGTCGCCAGCCTGGATCTGCATGCCAACGTGACCCAGGCCATGCTCACGGTGGCCGATGCGCTCGTGGCCTACCGCACCTATCCGCACGTGGACATGAAGGACACCGGCGCCCTGGCGGCCACGCTGCTGGAACGTCGCCTGGCCCGCGGCAGCCGCGAGTCGCTGGCCGTGCGCCGGCTCGACTTCCTGCTGCCGCTCAATGCGCAGAGCACCATGACCGCCCCGGCCGACGCCGTCTACGACGAACTGCTGCACCTGGACGCCGCGCAGGGCACGGTCCTCAGCTTCGCCATGGGCTTTCCGGCGGCGGACATCGCCGAATGCGGCCCGGTGATCTGGGCCCATGGCGAGCAGGCCCAGGCGGCCGTCGACGCGCTCTTCGCGCGCGTGGACCAGCCGCGCAGCCAATGGCGGCTGGACCTGAAGACGCCCGAAGCCGCGGTGACCGAGGCCCTGGCGCTGGCCGCGGACGTCTCGGCACCGGTGGTCATCGCCGATACGCAGGACAACCCTGGCGCCGGGGGCGACAGCAACACCACCGGCATGCTCCATGCGCTGCTGGCCGCGGGCGCAGGCCGGCGCTTTCCGGGCCAGGTGGCGCTGGGCCTGCTGGCCGACCCTGAAGCGGCCGCCGCGGCCCATGCGGCGGGGGAGGGCGCGCAGATTGAGGTGCAACTGGGCCGGCGCGTGCCCACCTGGGGTGGCCAGTTCAGCGATGAGCCGGTGCGCGCGCGGGCCACGGTGCGTGCGCTGCGGGACGGCCATGTGGTCCTCAAGGGGCCGATGGGCATGGGCGGCGAGGTCCGTCTCGGCCCCTGCGCCTGCCTGGAAGTGGAGGGCGTGCTGGTCGGTGTCTGCACGCTCAAGACGCAGATGCTGGACCGCGAGCTCTACCGCTTCCTGGGCATCGAACCCGAGGCGATGAAGCTGCTGGTCAACAAGAGCTCGGTGCACTTCCGCGCCGACTTCGCGCCCATCGCCAGCCACATCCTGGTGGCCAAGGCGCCGGGCCCCATGGCCGCCGACCCGGCCGACCTGCCGTGGACCCAATTGCCTGCCGGCATGTCGCTGCGGCCCTGACGTCGCCGCTTCAGCGCACGAGCACTTGGCGTTGCATGCGCCTCAGCGCGATCAGCCCTGCGCCAGCACCGGTGGCCGCAAGGCCGACCACGGGCACGCCTGGTCGTAGGCATGGCCGAACTGCAGCACCGCGAGGTCCGCATTGGCCGGGCCCGCCAACTGCAGTCCCATCGGCAGACCCTGCGGCCCGAAGCCCGCGCGCACATTGAGTGTGGGCAGCCCGGCCAGCGTGAAGGGCGTGACGATCTCCATCCAGTGGTGGTAGGTCTGGCTCTTCACGCCGGCCACCTCGCCGGGCCACTGCAGGTCGGCATCGAAGGGAAAGACCTGGGCCGTTGGCGCCACCACCGCGTCGAAGCGCTCGAAGAGCCGCACGAAGGCGCGGTAGACGTTCGAGCGCCAGATCGAGGCCTGGTAGAGCGAGCCGGCATCGAGGTGGCGGGCCTGTTCGATCTCCCACAGCGCCTCGGGCTTGATGCGCGCATGGTTGCGCGGGTCGGCCGCCAGCGCGCCCAGCTTGCCGCCCACCAGCAGTTGGCGCAGGCGCAGCCAGGCCTGCCAGTTCTGCTCGCGCGGGACGTCGAGCTGACATGGCTCGACCTCGCAGCCCAGCGTGCGGAACACGCCCAGCGCCCGCTCGCAGGTGGCCATCACGGCCGGGTCCACCGGCAGGTCGGGCCAGAGGCTGCCCAGCCAGCCGATGCGCTTGCCCTTCACCTCGGTGTGCAGGTCGACCGCATCGGCGTCCGGCAGCGCCTGCGGCAGCGAGAGCGGCACGCGGGCATCGACGCCGGCCTGCACGCACAGCAGCCGGGCGGCGTCCTCCACCGTGCGCGCCATGGGGCCTTCGGTGCCCAGCTGCTGGAAGAACAGGTCCTCGTCCGGCGAGCCCGGCACGCGTCCGCGCGAAGGCCGGAAGCCGATCACGTTGTTGAAGGCCGCGGGGTTGCGCAGCGAGCCCATCATGTCGCTGCCGTCGGCCACCGGCAGCATGCCGAGGGCCAGCGCCACGGCCGCGCCGCCGCTGCTGCCCCCGGCCGACTTGCTGTCGTCCCAGGCGTTGCGCGTGGTGCCGAAGACCGTGTTGTAGGTGTGCGAGCCCAGGCCGAACTCGGGTGTGTTGCTCTTGCCGATGACGATGGCGCCCGCGGCCTTCGCGCGGGCCACATGCAGGCTGTCGTGGGGGGCAGGACTTTTCGGCGCCAGTGGCGAGCCCATGGAGGTGGGCAGGCCGGCCGCATGGCTCAGGTCCTTCACCGCGAGGGGAAAGCCATGCATCCAGCCCAGGCGTTCGCCGCGGGCCAGCTGGGCGTCGCGCGCGTCGGCCTCGGCCAGCACGGCGTCGGCATCGCGCAGCGAGACCAGGGCGTTGAAGCGCGGGTTGAGGGCGGCAATGCGGGCGAGCGTGGCCTGCATCAGTTCGCGGCAGGAGATGCTGCGGTCGGCGATGCGGCGCGAGAGGGTGGTGGCATCGAGGGCGAGCAGGTCGGAAGACGTCATGGGCAGGTGAGGAGAGGGCGGGAAAGCAAGGCCGGGGCGCAAGCGTACCCAGGACCATAATCGCGCGCCATGGAAACCAAATGGCTCGAGGACTTCGTGAGCCTCGCCGAGACCCGCAGCTTCAGCCGCTCGGCCCAGTTGCGGCATGTGACCCAGCCGGCCTTCTCGCGCCGCATCCAGGCCCTGGAGAGCTGGGCTGGCACCGACTTGGTGGACCGCAGCAGCTATCCCACGCGGCTCACGGCCGCCGGCCAGACCCTCTACTCCCAGGCGCTGGAGATCCTGCAATCGCTGCAGAGTACCCGGGCCATGCTGCGCGGCCATTCGGCCGTGGCGCAGGACGTGATCGAGTTCGCCGTGCCGCACACGCTGGCCTTCACCTTCTTCCCGAGCTGGGTCACGCGCCTGCGGCAGGAGTTCGGCCCGCTCAAGAGCCGGCTGATCGCCCTGAACGTGCACGACGCCATGATGCGGCTGGTGGAAGGCAACTGCGACCTGCTGATCGCCTACCAGCATCCCTCGCAGCCGCTGCAGCTGGACACGCACCGCTACGAGATGGTCCACCTGGGAGAGGAGGTGGTCGCACCGTGGGTACGGCCCGACGCGGAAGGCCAGCCGCGGCACCGCCTGCCGGGCCAGCCCGGCTGGCCGCTGCCCTACCTGGGCTATGCGCCGGGCGCCTACCTGGGCGGCGTGGTCGACCAGCTACTCAAGTCGTCCTCCGTGCCCATCCACCTGGACCGCGTCTACGAGACCGACATGGCCGAAGGCCTGAAGGTCATGGCCCTCGAAGGCCATGGCATCGCCTTCCTGCCGCAGAGCGCCGTGCGCAACGAGGTGCGCTCGCGCAAGCTGGTTAGCGCCAACGGGCCGGACATGGCGCCGCTGGAGGCCACGATGGAGATCCGCGCCTATCGCGAGCGGCCCGCTGCCCCGGCACGCGGCGGCGACGGCGGCTCTACGCCCAAGCGCGCGGCCGACCTGCTCTGGGCCTACCTGACCAACGCGCAACCGGCCGCCGATTGACCGGTGCGGCGCCTTCACGCAGCGCTGCGTAGCGCATCTGTCCCCGCCTTCAGCGCGCCGGTCGCTGCGAGCCATGCATTTGCGATGCCGTGTATGCATGTCTCCATCACTGATGCACATGGGCCTGCCACAGCTTGGGCATGGAGACTGCTAATCCTTGCAAAGCCCTGACACAGAGGGCGCACGCCTCACTTCGTGGTGCGCAGCGCGCTGTTTTAATGCCCAATGTGGGTGGGTTCTGCACCCTCTTGGTTCGGGTTATCCCGAAAAAGGTGTGTGTCTAGAATTTCGCCCGTCCCCGACCCCTCCCAAGGAACATTCATGAAGAAGCAACTCACGCTCATCGCCATCGCGGCGCTCGCCACCAGCGCAGCGTTCGCGCAGGCCACCGACACCCTGGCCAAGATCAAGGAGCGCGGCGCGGTCAACCTCGGCGTGCGCGATTCGTCCGGCCTGGCCTTCACGCTGGGCGGCGGCAAGTACGTCGGCTTCCACACCGAAATGGCCGAGAACATCATCAAGGACATCGGCAAGGACCTGGGCAAGCCCCTGACCATCAACTACCAGGTCATCACCTCGCAGAACCGCGTGCCGCTGGTGCAGAACGGCACCATCGACTTCGAGTGCGGCTCCACCACCAACAACACCGCGCGTCAGAAGGACGTCGACTTCGCCTACACGACCTACGTGGAAGAAGTCCGCATCCTGACCAAGGCGAATTCGGGCATCAATGGCATCGCCGACCTGAAGGGCAAGACCGTTGCCACGACCACGGGCACCACCTCGGTTCAGACGCTGCGCAAGAACAAGCGCGCCGAAGGCATCGACTTCAAGGAAGTCATGGGCAAGGACCACGCCGACAGCTTCCTGCTGCTCGAATCCGGCCGCGCCGATGCCTTCGTGATGGATGGCTCGATCCTGGCCTCCAATGCCGCCAAGTCGAAGAACCCCAAGGACTTCAAAATCGTCGGCGAAGTGCTGTCGGTCGAGCCGATCGCCTGCATGCTGCCCAAGGGCGATGCCAAGCTGAAGAAGGCTGTCGACGACAGCATCGTCCGCCAGATCAAGGATGGCTCGCTGGCCAAGCTGTACGACAAGTGGTTCATGCAGCCGATCCCGCCGAACAACGTCAACCTGAACATGCCCGCTTCCGAGAGCACCAAGGACGCCTGGGCCCATCCGAACGACAAGCCGATGGAAGCCTACGCCAACAAGTAAGGTCTCTGTCGACCTCAATAGCCAAGCCCGCGCGGCACGCCAGCCGACGCGGGCTTTTCGATGGAATGAGCGCGGGGCCTGACCCGCGGAGGAGGATGGATGCTGAGCCTGGATATGTCGGTTTTCTGCCAGGACACGCTCACCAATGAGGCGGTCGCCAGCTGTTTTGCACACGGGCGCGACCAGACCTATCTGCAGTGGATGCTCAATGCCTGGGGCTGGACCGTGAGCGTCGCGCTCGCGGCCCTGCTGCTGGCGCTGGTGGTCGGCTCGATCATCGGCACCTTGCGTACCCTGCCGGACAGTCCCTGGCTGGTGCGCTTCGGCAATGCGTGGGTGGAGCTGTTCCGCAACATCCCGCTGCTGGTGCAGGTGTTCATCTGGTACTTCGTGCTGCCCAAGATGATTCCGGCGATGCGTGACCTGCCGCCGCTGGTGCTGGTGGTGTGCGCCCTCGGTTTCTTCACCTCGGCGCGGATCGCCGAGCAATTGCGCTCGGGCATCCAGGCGCTGCCGCGCGGTCAGCGCTACGCGGGCATGGCGGTGGGCTTCACCACCTTCCAGTACTACCGCTTCGTGCTGCTGCCGATGGCCTACCGGATCATCATGCCGCCGCTGACCAGCGAGTCGATGAACATCTTCAAGAACTCCTCCGTCGCCTTCGCGGTGTCGATCCCCGAGCTCACGCAGTTCTACCTGCAGGCCGGCGAGGAGACCTCGGCCCAGATCCCGATCTACATCGGGGTCGTCATCCTCTATGTCATCAGCGCCATGCTGATCAACCGCATCATGACCTTCATCGAGCGCAGGATCCGCGTGCCGGGCTTCGTGGCCGCGGGCGGGACGGGAGGCCACTGACATGTTGGGCCTCGACTTTTCCTTCTACAGCTGGAACCTCATCAGCACCTATGTGCTGAAGGGCCTGTACTTCAGCGTGATGCTCACCGTGGTGGCCACGCTGGGCGGCATCTTCTTCGGCACGCTGCTGGCGCTCATGCGGCTGTCGGGCAAGAAGTGGCTGGACTTCCCGGCGGCGGTGTACGTCAACGGCATGCGTTCGGTGCCGCTGGTGATGGTGATCCTGGGCTTCTTCCTGCTGGTGCCTTTCGTCATCGGCCGGCCCATCGGTGCCGAGACCTCGGCCATCGTCACCTTCATCTGCTTCGAGGCCGCCTACTTCTCGGAGATCATGCGCGCCGGCATCCAGTCGATCCCGCGCGGCCAAGTGTTCGCGGGCATGGCGGTGGGCATGACCTACAAGCAGAACATGACACTGGTGATCCTGCCGCAGGCCTTCCGCAACATGCTGCCGGTGCTGCTCACGCAGACCATCATCCTGTTCCAGGACACCTCGCTGGTCTATGCCATCGGCGCCTACGACCTGCTCAAGGGCTTCGAGACGGCGGGCAAGAACTTCGGCCGTCCCGAGGAGGCCTACCTGCTGGCCGCCGTCGTCTATTTCGTCCTCTGCTATTCGCTGTCCTACATGGTCAAGCGACTGCACAAGAAAATCGCCATCATCCGATGAAGGGTTCCAGCCATGGCTGAAAAAATGATCGAAATCAAGAACGTCTCGAAGTGGTACGGTCCCGTCCAGGTGCTGCACGACTGCTCGGTGAGCATCGACAAGGGCGATGTGGTGGTGGTGTGCGGCCCGTCGGGCTCGGGCAAGTCCACGCTGATCAAGACGGTGAACGCGCTGGAGCCGATCCAGAAGGGCGAGATCGTCGTCAACGGCATCAAGGTCAACGACCCCAAGACCAACCTGCCCAAGCTGCGCTCCAAGGTGGGCATGGTGTTCCAGCACTTCGAGCTGTTCCCGCACCTGTCGGTGACCGAGAACCTCACCATCGCGCAGATGAAGGTGCTGGGCCGCAGTGCGGACGAGGCCAAGACCCGCGGCCTCAAGATGCTCGACCGCGTGGGCCTGATGGCGCACAAGGACAAGTTCCCCGGCCAGCTTTCCGGTGGCCAGCAGCAGCGCGTGGCCATCGCCCGCGCGCTGTCGATGGACCCGATCGTCATGCTCTTCGACGAGCCCACCTCGGCGCTCGACCCCGAGATGGTCGGCGAGGTGCTCGACGTGATGGTGAGCCTGGCCAAGGAAGGCATGACCATGATGTGCGTGACCCACGAGATGGGCTTCGCGCGCAAGGTAGCCAGCCGCGTGATCTTCATCGACGTGGGCGGCCGCATCCTCGAGGACTGCTCCAAGGAGGAGTTCTTCGGCCATCCCGAGAACCGCCAGCCGCGCACCAAGGACTTCCTCAACAAGATCCTGCAGCACTGATTTCAGGCTGATACCTCACCGACCGGCCACGCATGTTCCGCTCCAGTCCCTTCGCCTTGCACCGTCCCGCCTCGCGGGCGGGCATGTGCGCGGGCGTCCAGCGGCGCCTGCGCGGCCAGTGCCTGGCCGCACCCTCCTGAGCCCGGCGAGCACGCATCCATCCTCCTCGCCAATCGCATCGCCGGGCTTGCACCCGGCGATTGTTTTTTCAGGAGTCGTGCGATGCCTTTTTCTTCTTCCTCTTCTTCCCTGTCCGCGCCGGCTACGGCCTCGCCGGTGCGTGTGCTGACCGAGCTGGACCATGTGCGTCTCGGCAAATGGCTGCAGGCCCCGTCCGCGGCGGCCGAGGCGTTGCAGGACGTGCTCGACAACGCCGAGCTGGTGCCCTCCGCGCAGGTGGCGCCCGACGTCGTCACGATGCGTTCGCGCCTGCGTGTGGCCGAGGCCGGCGCCTCCGCCGCCCGCGAGATCGCACTGGTCTATCCGGACGAGGCCGATGCGGGCCAGGGCCGCATCTCGGTGCTGTCGCCCGTCGGCACCGCCCTGCTGGGCCTGCGCGCCGGGCAGCAGGCCCGCTGGTGTGCCCCCGACGGCCGCGCGGCCGTGCTGCAGGTGGAGGCCATCACCTTCCAGCCCGAGGCCAGCGGCGAGTTGCTGCGCTGACCCGGCCTGTGCCTGCTTAAGAACCTTCTAAGCGCCCATTCCTAGGATGAACCCATCGCCCTTCGACACCTGTGGTGTCCGGGCGATAGGCCGTGGAAGTGGCTGGTCCCAAGTGACCGGCCATGCCCTCACCCATGTTCTTGCCCCAGGAGTGTCACCATGAAAGTTCTTGCAGCCCTCTCCGTCCTGACCCTGTCGACCCTGGCCGCTTCGGCCGCGATGGCGCAGACGCCGCCTCCGGCACCGGCCGCAGCCGCTCCGGTGCAGGCTGCGGCCACCGCCAAGCCCATCGTCAAGATGCGCTGTTCCGACTACGTCGCGCTCGACGAGACCGTCAAGCCGAAGTTCATCTACTACGTCGTGGGCCACGGCACGCACGGCAAGAAGGACGCGGTGTTCGACGAGGTGGCGGTCGAGAAGATCAAGCCGCAGCTCGACGAATACTGCAAGATCAACCTCACCAAGTCGGCCTACAAGCAGGTGATGGCCAGCAGCATGGCCTCCGACCCCGTGCATGGGGCCGGCATGCACAAGGCCAAGTAAGCCGCCTTACTTCTGCCGCGCCGCGATGGCCTTCTCGGCCTTGTCGACCAGCCCGGCGCCGATGGTGCCCTTCCACTTGGCGTAGACCGGCCGCGTGGCCTTCACGAAGGCGTCCCGCTCGGCCGGCGTGAGCTGGGTCACCGTCACGCCCATGCCGGCGATCTCCTTGAGCAGGGGCTTGTCGGCTTCGGTCAGGCCCTTGCGGGCCAGGGCGATTTCCTGCTTGCCCGCATCGATGGCGGCCTGACGCACGATGGCCTGGTCGGCGGGCGTCCAGCTGGCCCAGATCTCCTTGTTGACCACGAAGATCAGCGGGTCGGCCACGTAGCCCCAGGTGGTCACGTACTTCTGGCCCACGGTGTGCATCTTCAGCACCGTGAACAGGAACAGCGGGTTCTCCTGCCCGTCCACCGCGCCGCTGGCCAGTGCCGGCTGCGCATCGGCCCAGCTCATCTGCGTGGGGTTGGCGCCCAGGGCGCTGAAGGTGTCGGAATAGATGGGTGAACCCACCACGCGCAGCTTCATGCCCTTGAGGTCTTCGGGCGTCTTGATCGGGCGCTTGGAATTGGTCACCTCGCGGAAGCCGTTCTCGCCCCAGGCCAGCGGCACGACGCCGGCCTTGTCCAGGCGCGCGAAGATGTCCTTGCCCACCTCGCCCTGCGTCAGCGCGTCGATGGCCGCGTAGTCGGGCATCAGGAAGGGCATCGAGAAGAGGTTGAGCTCCTTCACCTGCGGCGACCAGTTGATGGTCGAGCCCACGGCCATGTCGATCACGCCCTGGCGCAGCGCGCTGAACTCGCGCGTCTGGTCGCCCTGGATCAGCGACACGCCGGGATAGAGCTTGATGTTGATGCGGCCCTGCGTGCGCTCCTTGACCATGTCCGCCCACAGCTTGCCGGCCATGCCCCAGGGCGTGGGCGGGCCCAGCACCAGGGACATCTTGTACTCGGCCTTGTAGGCGGCCTGCGCGACCGCGCCGGTCGAGAAGGTGGCCAGGGCCACGGCGGCGGCGGCCAGGCCGATGAGGCTGCGGCGGAAGGGTGAGGTCATGCTTCGTCTCCTTGGGTTGTCTTGTCGGTGCACGGGCTCAGTAGCCCAGTTGCTGCGGCAGCCACAGCGCCAGCTGCGGCCAGATGATCACGGCCACCATCACCAGGAACATGGCGAACAGCATCCAGCCCACCCAGCGCACGGTGGACTCCATGCGCACGCCGGCGATGCGGCAGGACACCATCAGGTTCACCGCCAGCGGCGGCGTGAACTGGCCCAGCGCCACCTTGAGCGTGAGCAGCACGCCGAACCACACCGGGTCCCACTTGTAGTGCTGCACGATGGGCCACAGCAGCGGCACGAAGATCAGGAAGATCGACACGCCGTCCAGGAACATGCCCACCGTGATCAGCATGAGGATGACCAGCGACAGCACGCCGTATTCGCCCAGCCCCGAATTGACGATGGCCTTGGCCACCGGGTCGATCACGCCCAGCGTCGAGAGCGAGTAGGCAAAGATCCCCGCCAGCGACACCACGATGAGGATCACGGCCGAGAGCTCGCCCGACTCGCGCAGGATGGGGAACAGGTCGCGGACCGTGATCGTGCGGTGGATCGCCATGCCCACGAAGAGGCCGTAGAACACGGCCACCACGGCCGCCTCGGTGGGTGTGAACCAGCCGGCGCGCATGCCGCCCAGGATCAGCACCGGCGCCGCCAGGCCCCACACCGCCTCGCGCAGGCTCTGCCAGAAGGGTGGGCGGGGCAGCGTGGCCTCCAGCGCGCCCATGTTGTGGCGCCGGGCCATCCACACCGCTGGCACGATCAGCGCCAGACCGGCCAGGATGCCCGGCACCATGCCGGCCGCGAACAGCGCCGGCACCGAGGCGCCCGGCACCAGCACCGAATACACGATGAAGGCCACCGAGGGCGGGATCAGGATGTCGGTGGCCGCCGCCGCGCCGACCACGCTGGCCGAATAGGCCGCCGGGTATCCGGCGCGCGACATGGCCGCGATCATCACGGCCCCCACGGCCGCGGCATTGGCGGGGCCCGAGCCCGAGATGCCGCCCAGGAACATGGCCACCACGATGGCCACCAGCGGCAGCATGCCGGGCCCGCGGCCCACGATGGCGATGGCGAAGTTCACCAGCCGTAGCGCCACGCCCGAACGGTCGAAGATGGAGCCCACCAGCACGAACATCGGAATCGCCAGCAGCGGGTACTTGCCCAGGCCCGCATAGAAGTTCTGGGGTACGGCCAACAGGCCGAACCACTGCGCGTCGGCATTGGCCAGCGCGATGCAGGCCGCGCCGGCCAAGCCCAGCGCCGCGCCGATCGGCACGCCGATCAGCATCATGGCCACGAAGCCGACGAAGAGCAGGGTGGCGATCATGCGTCGCTCCCTTCGCCATTGGCCGAGCGCCGGCCGCGGCGGATGAACAGGCCCACGGCGCGCAGCCCGATGCCGGTGCACACGATGGGCAGCCAGATCGAATACCACCACTGCGGCACGCCGATGCCGGGCGAGGTCTCCTCGAAGCGCCAGTCGTCCCACACCACGCGCACCGACAGCGCGGCGATCAGGAAGAACAGCAGTGCCACCATGGCCGCGCCGAACTGCGCGAGGCGCCGACGGCGGGTCAGGGAGCCGGCCTCGCTGAAGTATTCGATGCGGATGTGCCGGTCGCGCGCCACGGCGGCGCAGCCGCCCACCATGGCCAGCAGGATCATCAGGAAGACCGAGAACTCCTCGGTCCAGGCGAAGGAGGTGTCGGTGAAATAGCGCACCAGCACATTGGCGAAGGTGATGCAGGCCAGCAGGCCCATGATGACCACGGTGGCCCAGTCCTCGATGGCCAGCGGCACCTTCACGGGCTCGTCGGCAGCGGCGATGTCGGGGGGGAGGGGACTGGCGGCGTCCAGCTGGGCGCCGGGCTCGGGGGCGGAGGACATGGCGGGCGGGGGCGGCCAGGCCTTGCGCGGGCCGCACCGGGGGAGAAAAACGAGGTCGGATCGTAGGGGCCGACGTCCCTGGGGCCCATGGGGGCTTTCCATGAACGGCGCGGGCGACACGCACATTGGCGACAGTCGGGCCATGCCCCGCATTGCCCTCATCTCCGACACCCACAACCTGCTGCGTCCCGAAGCGCTCGAATGGCTGCATGGCAGCGACGCCATCGTGCATGCCGGCGACATCTGCGGCGCCGAGGTGCTGCAGACGCTGGACGCCATCGCGCCCACGCTGGCTGTGCGCGGCAACAACGACATCGGCCCCTGGGCCGAGGCGCTGCCCACGCGGCTGGACTGCGAGCTGCATGGCGTGCGGCTGTGCGTGGTTCACGACATCGCCGACCTGGTGGCCCAGCCGCCCGCCATCGGCACGCAGGTGGTGGTCACCGGCCATTCGCACAAGCCGCATGTGGAGATGCGCGGAACGGTGCTCTACGTGAACCCGGGCAGCGCCGGCCCGCGACGCTTCAAGCTGCCGGTGTCCGCGGCCGAGTTGCAGGTGCGAGAGGGGCGGGCTCAGGCGCGGGTCAAGATGCTGTTGGAGGTGTGAGGGTATTCGCAGCCTGCCGAAGCAAGATTGGTGCTTTGAGGCGGGGAGAGTCCAGTACGCCCGGCTCCTGACCGTGTGCGCTTCGGCCTGCCGCGGGACTAATACACATCTTCTAGGAAAAAAAGCGCGGGTTTGGTGCGTGGTCTCTCCCGCACGACCAGACGCCACTAACCTCCAGGTCGCTGTCGGCTGCCCACGCTAGGGGGCCGTTTGGGAGGCCCATCGAATGGTTTTGTCGTGGCGCATGACTTGGCACTTGCGCGCTTGTCTTGTGGCGTTCAGCGCCAGCTCTCGTACTGGGCCATCGCCTGCCCTGCTCTCTGAATGGGGCTCTGACGAGCCGCGTGCACGTGGCGTATTTCGCCGGTTGGCGAGCCTTCTGTTTTATTGCGATGGTGATTTGCTGCGGATGGCCATTGAGGTACGAGTTCGTCGCCTGATTGCGACCGCATGGGTACTGGCAACCGTGGGTCTGTTGACCGGATGTCAGTCATTGGTGCCCCAGGCGCGCACCGAATACAGCGCGGGTATCACGGGCTACAACTTCACGAGCGAGGGCGTCCAGAGCTTCTATGTGCAAGGCATGCGGGGTTCGAACCTGCCGCCCTATGGTGGAGGTGGGGCGACTTCATGCTGCGTGCAATTGCCGTGGCAATGGACGCCGGACCTGAAGGTGAAGGTGGATTGGACGATCGGCCACTACACGCGGCCGTGGGAGCAGAGAAAGGACATGAGCATCGAGCAAGAGAGGGCGTGCTGCTGGACGCAGCGCACCCTGAGCAAAGTTGTGCCGATTCAGCCTTATGAAGCAGAAGGCGGGCGGCTGCAGGTGCTCTTCCTCCCTAACGATGAAATCGAGGTGTGGGTCTCCATGTGGGCTCTTGGTGCACCTCAGCACCCGTCCAGGAGGACCTATCCCACACGACCCTCTCAGAGCGATTAACTCCGCTCTTATGTCATTGCTGGGGGCGACCCCTCGAATAGCAGGAGCTTCGATGGTTGTGTCAAAACCTTCGTCCTGCCTGGCCGGTCAATTCGCTCTTGACTTTGCAGTTGGACCTCAGTCGCCAACGGCTTTTGCGGTCGCGTGGTTCCAACGAGCAGATCACGGGGGCGCGCGGGGCCTTTTGGCGGACCTGCGTTGGCGCGCCACGGTTCTGGTGCTTGCGGTTTTGTTTTTCGGCTTGCTCACCGCCTGTCGGCCGTTAGTGACGCCGGAGCCCGCTAACTACAACTCGGGTATCACAGGCTACAACTTCACGAGCGAGGGCGTCCAGAGCTTCTATGTGCAAGGCATGCGGGGTTCGAACCTGCCGCCCTATGGCGGAGGTGGAGCGACTTCATGCTGCGTGCAGTTGCCGCATCAATGGACGCCGGACCTGAAAGTGAAGGTGGATTGGACGATCGGCCACTACACGCGGCCGTGGGAGCAGAGAAAGGACATGAGCATCGAGCAAGAGAGGGCGTGCTGCTGGACGCAGCGCACGCTGAGCAAGGTTGTGCCGATTCAGCCTTACGGCGCAGAGGGTGGCGGCTTGCAGGTGTTCTTCCTGCCGGACGACCAGCTTGAAGTCTGGGTGTTCGATGCAGGTCCACAGAATCCCCAACATCCTTCCGGCAGGAGCTATCCGAGGCGACCTGCGCACAGCGATTGATCCCGCTTTAGCTCGGAACGCGATCTGCACTTCTCAACTACACGAGCCTGTATGTCTGTCACACCTCTGCCCCTTGCCCAGCCAGCCGATCAACCCTTGAATGTGCAGAGGGGCCTCCATCGCAAATGGCGTTCCCTGCCGCGTGGCTCCACCGATCAGATCCACATGTGCGGGTGCAGCCTTTGGGTACATCTGTGGCGGCGTGCCTCGGTTCTAGTGCTTGCGTTCTTGTCTGTTGGCTTGCTCACTGGCTGTCAGTCATTAGTGACGCCAGCGTCAGCAACTTACGAGTCGAGTGTGTCCGGCTACAACTTCACGAGCGAAGGCGTTCAGGCGTTTTATGTGAATGGTCAATGGGGTTCCAACCTCGCACCTTATGTTGGCGGTGGAGTGGTCTGTTGCGTCCGGCTTCCTATGAAATGGACGCCGGACCTGAAGGTGAAGGTGGACTGGACGATCGGCCACTACACGCGGCCGTGGGAGCAGAGAAAGGACATGAGCATCGAGCAAGAGAGGGCGTGCTGCTGGACGCAGCGCACCCTGAGCAAGGTTGTGCCGATTCAGCCTTATGGCGCTGAGGGTGGCGGGTTGCAGGTGTTCTTCCTGCCTGATGACGAGATTGAAATTTGGGTTAGCGAGTGGGACCTAGGGGCCGATCAGCATCCCTCTGGCAGGCGCTATCCGAGGCGACCTGCGCACAGCGATTGATCCCGCTTTAGCTCGGAACGCGATCTTCACTTCTCAACAACACGAGCCTGTATGTCTGTCACACCTCTGCCTCTCGCCCAGCCAGCCGATCGACCCTTGACTGTGCTGGAAACAATGAAGCGCATCGAGTCCATGCCGTATGCGCCGGATTTCACCAAGCGCCCTGATTGCTCCACGGTGATTCATGTGGGCATCTTCTTCGATGGCACCAACAACAACAAGCAGCGGGACCAGGTGGACGTTCTCGCGCAAACTGGCGATGCGAACAGGTGCAGTCACAGCAACGTTGTAGTGCTGCATGACGCCTTCAAACTTGACCCGGAGAACGGCTACTACCGGTTCTACATTCCGGGCGTGGGAACGCCTTGTCCTGAGGTCAATGAAAGAGCGGAAACGCCTTCCGGAAAATCGCAGGCCACAGGGGGCGATGCGCGCATCAACTGGGCGTTATTGCAGGTGCTGAATGCGATGCATCGCTCCCTAACTCGGCGGGTCATGTTTGAAAACAAGGATTTGACGCGTCACGCGACGACCTATCCCCTGCATGCCGGCCTTGTTCCCCACGCCAACATGGACGGCAAGCGATTGTTCTTTCAGGGCGCTCCCTCCTCGCCTCCCGGTGAGGGCAACTACCCCCCGACCGCCCCGCAGGTTGGAAAGCTGCAGCAGCTTCAGCGAGCCCTGGAGGACCAGGGGCCGCAACGTCGCCTTGCACAAGTCAACCTGCATGTGTTCGGCTTCTCGCGTGGTGCCGCGCAGGCGCGAGCCTTCTGCCACTTCGTTCACCATATCCTGCTGCAGTCCACACCACAGGGCTACACCCTCGCAGGGGTGCCATTGCGCATTGCCTTTCTCGGTCTTTTCGACACCGTCGCCTCCGTGGGGCTGGCGGACTCGTCGCCTTTCTGGCGCGGCCTAGGGGGGTGGGCGAACGGCACGCTGGCCGTTCCGCCGAGCGTGGCGCGGACAGTGCACCTTTGCGCCGCGCACGAGATTCGCATGAACTTTCCGCTCTCCACGGCGCGCGAGGGCGAGGTCTATCCCTCGAACTGCATCGAGCGCGTCTATCCCGGGGCGCATTCGAACGTCGGCGGGGGTTACGACCCGGGCTGCCAGGGCAAGGCGAGTGGATCTCGCGCCAAGCTGCTGTCCCAGGTTCCTCTGCTCGACATGTATCGTCAGGCCATCCTGTCGAGCGTGCCCCTGCAATCAGTCCGGCAGTTGCGCCAGACGGCCAACGGCGATGCCGTGGCCGCAGACCTTGAAGTTCACCCGGATTGCCTGTCGCTCTTCAATGCCTATCGTGCCTATACCGCGGAGGTGAATGGCAGCGTGGAAGATCAATTGAGGGCCCACATGCGCATCTACTGGCGTTGGCGACTGCAGTACATGGGAGCTATCGACCACTTGCCAAGTTATCAGCAGGCAGGCGCTCAAGACAAGATCGACATGTGGGAGAGCGAAGGCGATTTCACCTCGGATGTCTTCAAGGCACTGGCTGCCGAGCGGCTCGAGGCGGACCCGCCGCCAGATAACGGCCGGCCTCTACCGCGTATGTTGCCCGAGCAGCGGGACTTTCTGAAGGTGAGGGCAGACATGCTGCAGCGCCGCGATCGGCCCCTACCACCGGATATCTGCCGATTTTTCGATGAGATGGTGCACGATTCGCATGCGTCCTTCTACATGCTCGGGCCTCTGACGCAAGCGGACCGTCGTGAAAAGATCGCGCAGGTGGCGCGGAAGGTCGACAGTGCCCAGCATCGCCTGCAGGAGCTGGTCAAGCAGGGCCGCATGGCACTGACGCCTGAGCAGATCGAGGCGGCGGCTGTCGAGTCGCTCTCCCAGCTCGAATTGCGTATTCACGCCTACCAGCAGGAACATCCCGGCGAGTACCCCCTGGTCAAGGATGCCGACCGCAAGCAATTGCTCGCAATGGAAGACCTGGTGACCAGCGGCGCGGTGCGCCTGGTCACCAACGATACGCGTCGTGAGCTCGGCGGGCATGTGCGCTATCGGCGGGTGTTCGACAGAAGCTGACTGATGCCCGTGCGGCGATGCTTGCGTGCCGAGACGACGCCTTGCAGCGCTACCGGAAGCCGGTCACTTGTGCGTGCTGCAGGGCCAGTTTCACGCCAGCCCCCGGCTCTTCCGCCAGCCCCTGACCCACCGCGCCCTGGCGTCTACCGCTGCGCGACGCCCGCCTGCGCCAGCATCGCATGCAGCAGCACGTTGCAGCCGGCGGCCAGGTGCTCGGGGCGCGCGTCCTCGATCTCGTTGTGCGAGATGCCGTCCTTGCAGGGCACGAAGATCATGGCGGCCGGCGCCACGCGGGCGACGTAGACCGCGTCGTGGCCGGCGCCGCTCACGATGTCCTGGTGCGGCAGGCCGGCGCGTTCGGCGCCCTCGCGCACGGCCGCCACCAGTTGGGGCGTGAACTGCACGGGCGGGAAGTACACGGTCTGTTCCACCGACACGCTCACGCGCCCCTCGGCCTGCAGCGCGGCGCAGGCGGCGCGCAGGCGTGCGTCCATGCGGCTCAGGCCTTCATCGTCGCCATGGCGCAGGTCCACCGTGAAGGTCACGCGGCCGGGAATGACGTTGCGCGAGTTGGGGTGCACCTGCACATAGCCCACGGTGCCGCGGCCGTGCGGCTGCTCCTCCATGGCGATGGCGACCACCTCCTGCATCAGGCCGGTGGCGGCCTGCAGCGCGTCACGGCGCAGGCGCATGGGGGTGGGGCCGGCATGGGCCTCCTGGCCGGTCACGATCACGTCGTACCAGCGCTGGCCCAGCGCGCCGGTGACCACGCCCAGCGGCACATCGGCGTCTTCGAGCACCGGGCCCTGCTCGATGTGGGCCTCGAAGTAGGCGCCGAAGCGCGGCGCGCCGGCGCTCACGGCGGCCGGTGCCGGTCCGGCGAAGCCGGTGGACGCCAGGGCCTGGGCCACGGAGATGCCGTCGCGGTCACAAGCCGACAGCGCATGGTCGAGCGTGAAGGCATCGGCATACACGCCCGAGCCCATCATCACGGGGACGAAACGCGAGCCTTCCTCGTTGGTCCACACGCACACCTCCAGCGGCGCCACGGTGCGGATGCCGGCATCCTGCAGCGTGCGCAGCACCTCCAGCCCGGCCAGCACGCCATAGTTGCCGTCGAACTTGCCGCCCGTGGGCTGCGTGTCGATGTGGCTGCCGGTGGCCACGGCGGGCCGCGTGGGGTCGCTGCCTTCGCGGCGCACGAAGAGGTTGCCGATGGCATCGACGCGCACGCTGCAGCCCAGCTCCTGCGCCCAGCGCAGGAAGAGCTGGCGGCCCTGCCGGTCGAGGTCGGTGAGAGCCAGGCGGCAGACGCCGCCCTTGTCGGTGGCGCCGATGCGCGCCAGCGTCATCAGCGATTGCCAGAGGCGTTCGCCGTCGATGGCGAGCGGGCGGTCCAGGGTCGGGGTGGCGGTGGTCATGGTGGTTCGGTGGGGCCGCAGGCGTGCTCAGCGTGCGGACAGTTGTTCGGCCAGCGCAACGAGGCTGCGGTCGCTGCCGGCCGGACCCAGCAGCGACAGGCCCAGCGGCGCATCGTCTCGCCGCGCGAGCGGCAGCGACAGCTGCGGGAATCCCGCAAGGCCGGCCAGGCACAGCAGGCGGATCGCGCGGTTGCGGTAGTCCTCCAGCGCCGCGTCGGGGTCGCTGCGCAGCGGCGCGATGTCGGGCATGCAGGGCATCACCAGCACGCCGTCCTCGCCCAGCAGCGCGGCCAGGTGGGCGCGGAAGCGGGTGCGGAAGGCCTGGGCCTCGGCCACCTGCGCATCGGTCACGGCGCGCGAGAAGGCGAAGCGCTCCTTCACGCCCGGGCCCAGGGGCGGGGCAAAGCGTTCGATCAGTGGGCCGTCGGTCATCCAGGCTTCGCGGCCCTGGATGTGGCGGAAGTGCCAGTACATGGCGTCGAAGCTCTCCAGCGCGGCGTCGACCGGCGCGGCGGTGCCGAAGACCTTTTCCACCTGCGCCGTTGCCGGCTGCAGCGCTTCGGCGGCTTCGGGCGTGGCCAGCGCCCAGACGTCGGTGGGCCGCAGCAGGCGGGGCGCGGCGGGCAGCGGGGCCGCGTCGTCGCCGAGCAGCACGTCGGCCACGCGGGCGAAGGTGCCGATGTCGCGCGCGAACCAGCCACAGGTGTCCAGGCTGGGGGCGAGGTCCAGCGCGCCTTCCAGGCTGACACGGCCGTGGGTGGGGCGAAGGCCGACCAGGCCGCAATGATTGGCCGGGGCGCGCACCGAGCCGCCGGTGTCGGTGCCCAGCGCGAAGTCGCACAGGCCGTTGGACACGGCGGAGGCCGAGCCTGATGACGAGCCGCCGCTGATGCGCCCCGGCACCGCGCCGTTGACCGGCGCGCCGAAATGCGCGTTGTCACCGTTCATCGAGAAGGCGAGTTCGTCGGTCACCGTCTTGCCGGCCAAGGCCGCGCCGGCATCGAGCAGCTTCTGCACCGTGGGTGCGGTGCGGGTCTTGATGCCCGACATCGCCAGCACGATGGGGCTGCCGCCGCCGGTGGGGTAGCCCGCGACGTCGAACAGGTCCTTCACCCCGAAGGTCAGGCCCGCCAGCGGCCCGGTGGCGGCATGCGGCACCGGCGTGTCGGGGTAGGGAACGAAGGCGTGGGCGGGATCGTGCAGGGGCATGGAAGACGCGAGGGTTCAGGCGAGTGCGGGCGCGAGGCCGGCGGTCTCGTCGGTGCGGTTGCAGCGGGCGCGGTGGCCCGGGTCGAACTGGACGACGCGCGGCTGGCCGTCCAGGCAGGCCTCGGTGGCCAGCGTGCAGCGGGGCGCGAAGGCGCAGCCCGGCGGCAATGCGGCCAGGTCTGGCGGTGCGCCGGCGATGGTGCCCAGCGGCGTGCCGCGGTCCATGGCGCCATGGGCCCGGCTGCGCAGCAGGGCGATGGTGTAGGGGTGGCGCGGCCGGTGGATCAGCTCGCGCGCCGTGCCTTCCTCCACGATGCGGCCGGCATACATCACGGCGATGCGGTCGGCCACCTCGACGGCGGCGCCGATGTCGTGGGTGACGAAGATGGCGGCCAGGCCCAGGTCGCGCTGCAGCTCGCGCAGCAGCAGCAGGATCTGGATCTGCACCGTGGCGTCGAGTGCGGTGGTGGGCTCGTCGGCCAGCAGCAGCTGCGGGTTGCAGGCCAGGGCCAGCGCGATCATGGCGCGCTGGCGCATGCCGCCGGACATCTCGTGTGGATAGGCGGCCAGCCGCCGCTCGGGGCTGGGGATGCGCACGCGCTCGAACAGGGCCAGCGCACGCGCATGGGCGGCGGCCTTGTCCAGACCTTCGTGACGGCGCAGCGATTCGACGATCTGCGCGCCGACGGGGTAGACCGGGTCGAGCGCCAGCAGGGGCTCCTGGAAGATCATCGACGCCACCTTGCCGCGGTACGCCGACAGTTCGCGGCCCGACATGGCCAGCACGTCGCGCCCTGCCACCTGCACCTGGCCGCCGATGCGGGTGCGCCGCTCGGGATGAAGGCGCAGCAGCGTGCGCAGCGTGACGCTCTTGCCCGAGCCCGACTCGCCGATCAGCGCCACCACCTCGCCGCGGCGCACCTCCAGGCTCACGCCGCTGACGGCCTGCACCGGCTTGCGGCCGCCGGTGAAGGTGACGCTCAGGTCGTGCACGCGGACGAGCGGATGCTGGGTGTCTTGGAGGTCGGTCATGGAACTCATTGGCTTCATGCAGCCAGTGCCGGCGCCAGCGGATGGCCGCTGCCGGCTTCGTGCACCAGACAACGCGCGACGCGCAGCGGCGCCACCGGCAGCAGCACGGGCGCGCGCTGGCTGCACACGGGCGCGGCATGGGCGCAGCGCGGATGGAAGCGGCAACCCGAGGGCGGGTCGATGGGATTGGGCGGGTCGCCGGCCAGCGGCGCCTCCTCGGTGCGGCGGTCCGGGTCCATGGAGGGCATGGAGGACAGCAGCGCCTGCGTGTACGGGTGTGCCGGCTCATCGTAGAGCGCATCGGCCGGGCCGACCTCGGCCACCTGGCCCAGGTACATCACCATCACGCGGTCGCTCATGTAGCGCACCACGTGCAGGTCGTGGCTGATGAAGACATAGGTGAGGCCGAACTCGGCCTTGAGCTGCTGCAGCAGGTTGATGACTTGCGCCTCCACCGACTTGTCCAGCGCCGAGACGGCCTCGTCCAGGATCACCAGCCGCGGCTGCAGCGCCAGCGCGCGGGCGATGTTGACCCGCTGGCGCTGCCCGCCCGACAGCTCATGCGGCCAGCGCTCGGCAAAGCGCGAGGGCTCCAGCCCCACGCGGGCCAGCAGGTCGCGGGCGCGCTCCACCGCCTCGCGTCGGCGCACGCCGTGCACCTGCGGGCCGAAGGCGATGGAGTCCTCGATGGTCAGCCGCGGATTGAGCGAGGCATAGCTGTCCTGGAACACCATCTGCACCTGGCGCCGGAAGTCCTTGAGCGGCAGGTCGCGCGAGCCGACCACGCGTCCGTCGAACACCACCTCGCCGGCCGTCGGCGCGATCAGGTGCATCAGCAGCCGGGCCGTGGTGCTCTTGCCGCAGCCGGATTCGCCCACCACGCCCAGCGTCTCGCCCTTGAGGACCTCGAAGTCCACCCCGTCCACCGCGCGCACCACGCCGCCCGCGCGGCCCAGCAGGTCCTTTTTGAGCGGGAAGTGCTTCTGCAGCCCGCGGATGGTGAGCAGCGGCTGCGCCGGGCCGCCCACGTCGTCGTCGTGCATCGTCATGCCTTGTTGTCCATGGCGGAGCGCAGCCCGTCGGAAAGGAGGTTGAAGGCGATGGAGGTGATGAAGATCATCACGCCCGGCAGCGCCGCCACCAGCGGCTGGGTGTAGATGGCGGTGCGCAGCGTGTTGAGCATCAGGCCCCACTCGGGCTCCGGCGGCTTCACGCCCAGGCCCAGGAAGGACAGGCCCGAGGCCAGGATCATCGACACCGCCACCAGGCTGGTGGCGTACACGAAGATGGGCCCGAGCACATTGCCCAGCACATGCACCCGCACGATGGTGAAGCCGCTGGCGCCCGAGGCGCGCGCCGCCTCCACGTAGTCGCGGCCGCGCACCTGCGTGGTCACCGACTCGGCGACGCGCGCGATCTGCGGGATGAACACGATGGTCAGGGAGATCAGCGAGTTGGTGATGCCCGCGCCCAGCGTGCCCGACAGTGCGATGGCCAGCAGCACCGAGGGAAAGGCATAGAACACGTCGATGGTGCGCATGATGGCCGTGTTGACCAGCCCGCCCGCATAGCCGGCCAGGATGCCGATGCCCGAGCCGACCACGAACGCGCACAGCACCGGCGCGATGCCCATGAACAGCGACAGCCGCGCGCCCACGATCAGGCGCGACAGCAGGTCGCGGCCCAGCTCGTCGCTGCCCAGCGGCAGGCCGGGCGTGCCGACCGGCTTGAGGCGCTTGAACATCGAGGACTGGTACGGGTCGGCCGGCGCGAGCCAGGGGCCGAAGATCGCCATCAGCACCAGAAGCAGCACCACGATGGCGGCGGCCATGGCCACCGGGTCGCGCACGAAGCGCGCACCCACCGAGGCCCAGTAGCCGCGCGTGCGCTGCGCCGGCAGCGGCTGCACGTCGGTGGCAGAGGAAAGAACGGCGGACATCGATCAGCTCCGGGCGATGCGCGGGTCGAGCAGCGTCTGCAGCACGTCCACCGCCAGGTTGAGCAGCACGAAGAACAGCGCCAGCACCAGGATCGTGCCCTGCAGCAGCGGCAGGTCGCGCTGGAAGATCGCGGTGTTGAGCAGGAAGCCCGTGCCGGGCCAGGAGAACACCGTCTCGATCAGGATCGAGCCGCCCAGCAGGTAGCCCAGCTGCAGGCCCATCACCGCCAGCGCGGTGGGCGCTGCGTTCTTGACCACATGGCGGAAGACGCCCAACTGCGTCAGCCCCTTGGCCTTGAGGCCGACGATGAATTCCTGCGCCAGCAGCTCGGCCACCAGCGCCCGCACCGTGCGCGCGATGATGCCCATGGGGATCACCGACATGGTCAGCGCCGGCAGCAGCATGAACTGCACATGGGCCCAGTCCCAGGCCCACTGGTCCGAGCCGCCCGGGCCGGCGCCGGTCGCGGGCAGCCACATCAGCTGCGACGAGAACACGATCACCATCACCATGCCCAGCCAGTAGTGCGGCGTGCTCACGCCCAGCACCGAGAGCAGCGAGGCCAGGCGGTCGATGACGGAGTTGCGGAAGTAGCCGGCGACGAAGCCGAACAGCGAGCCGAGCAGGAAGCCGATGGCCGTGGCCAGCACCGCCAGCCGCAGCGTGTTGACCACGGCGCGCAGCACCTCGCCCGCCACCGGTCGGCTGGTGCCGATGGACAGGCCCAGGTCGCCATGCAGCGCCCGCCACACCCAGCGCACGAACTGCTCGGGCAGCGGCCGGTCGAAGCCGTAGACCGAGCGCAGCTGCGCCTGCAGCTCGGCCGAAGCATCGGCCGGCAGCACCGACACCAGCGGATCGCCCGGTGCGATGTGCACCAGGGCGAAGCACACCAGCGTCACGCCCAGCATGATGGGCACGGTGTAGAGGATGCGTCGGAGCAGGTAGGCGAGCATGGCGGGTTCGTTCAGGCCGTCTCGGTGAAGCGGCTGCGGGCCGTCACTGCATCTTCATCGTCGCGATGTCGATGAACCAGCTCTTGGGTTGCACCACGTTCTGCACCTTGGGCGAAATGGCACGCGGGCCCACGTCGTGCGCGACGAAGAGGAAGGGCGCCTCGTCCACCACGCGGGCATGCAACTCGGCCAGGGCGGCGTCGCGCGACTTGTCGTCGAAGCTGGTGCGGGCCTTCTCGACCAGGGCGTCGGTCTTGGGATCGCTGTAGTAGCCCCAGTTCTGCGCCACCGGCGGCTGCGCCTTGGTGCTCACGAAGCGCACCATGGCGAAGAAGGGGTCCATGGTGGCGGCGCTCACGTTGGTGGCATGGGCACCGTGTGCGCCCGGGTCCTTGGCGCCCAGGCGCCAGCCGGAGAACAGCGTATTCCACTCCACCACGTCGAAGTCGACGTCGAAATAACAGTCCTTCAGGTTCTGCTGGATGAACTCGTTCATGGGCAGCGGCTGCATCTGGCCCGAGCCCGAGGCCGAGGTCTGCACCTTCACCTTTGCCGGCTTGGCGGCCGAGTAGCCGGCCTGTTGCATCAGCTTCTGGCCGGCGGGCACGTCGTACTTGATCTGGAAGGTGGGGTGGCCGCGCCACGGATCGCCCGGCTCGGCGATGCCGGTGGCCTCGACCATCATGCCGCCCAGCAACTCCTTGAGCGCGGCGCGGTTGAGGCACAGGTTGGCGGCCTGGCGCACCTTCAGGTCCTTGAAGGGCGAATCGGGCAGCAGCGAGAACTGCCAGGGCCACAGGTGCGGCTGCAGGTTGGAATACACCTTGAAGCCGCGCTGCTTGATGGTGGCCAGCGCATCGGGCGCGGGCGCCTCGATCCAGTCCACCTGGCCCGACAGCAGCGCGGCGGTGCGCGAGTTGGCCTCGGGCAGCGGCAGCAGCACCACGCGGTCGATCTGCGGGCGGCGGGCGGCGTCCCAGTACTCGGGGTTCTTTACCATCTCCAGCCGTTCGCGTGGTACGAACTTCGAGGCCTTGAAGGGGCCGGTGCCCGACGGGTCGGCGGCGAAGGCGGTCCAGGCCTGCTTGGCGCGCTCGGCCTTGTCGGTCACGCTGGCGGGTACGGCATCGAACTTCTTCTGCCAATGGGCCGGCGAGGCCATGAACAGATTGGTGAGGTTGATCGGCAGGAAGGAATCCGGCTCGCTGGTGGTCAGCTCCACCGTCAGGTCGTCGACCTTGCGGGCGGTGCGCAGTGTCGGCATGCGCGAGGCGGTGACGCCGATCTGGGCCGGGTCGTACTGCGGTGCGGCCTTGTCCAGCACCTTGCCCACGTTCCACACCACGGCGTCGGCATTGAAGGGCGTGCCGTCGTGGAACTTGACGCCGGGGCGCAGCTTGAAGAGCCACTTGGTCTTGTCCTTGGCGTCCACCGCCCACGACACGGCCAGGTCGGGGATCACCACGCTGGGCTTGGTGGCCGAGCTCAGGTCCCACTGCGTGAGGCTGTCGTACATGGGGATGCCGGTGAAGCGGTTGCCTTCGTAGCCCTGGTCGGGCTGGCCCGAGGTGCGCGGGATGTCGGCAGCCGTCATGGCGATGCGCAGCACCTTCTCCTGCGCGTGTGCAGTGCCCAGACCCAGGGCAAGGGTGACGGCCAGCGCGCTGGCGCGCAGTGCGGAGACACGGAAGGACGGACGGGCGGGGCAGGGCATGGAGCGGCCTCGGAAGATGGAAGATGCCCTGGTATTGCAAAGCGCGTGCCTGCCACGCGTGAATCGGTAATAGCTATTTTTGTATCGATAGTCGATATGTGCCGTCGTCCCGGTGCATGGCCGCACCGCGGCGGGTGCGTGATGGGCGGGTGTGGTGCGCGAGGCTCAATGCGGCAGCGCGCTGGCAATGGCGCGTGCGCACTCGATCACCATGGGCGCCAGCTTCTTCTGCGCCGCCTCCAGCGTCCAGCGGCTGGTGGGCGGCGAGACGTGCACGGCGCCATGCGGCCGGCCGCGCCGGTCCACGATGGGTGCGGCGATGCCCATGTCGCCGAGGAACAGTTCCTCGTCGTTGGTCGCATAGCCCAGCTTGCGGCAAGCCGCGATGCGCGCCTGGATGGCGGCGATGCCGGTCAGCGTGGCGGGCGTGCGGGCCACGCGCGTGGAGCCCTGCAGCAGCGCGCGCACCTGCTCATCGGGCAGGCAGCTCATCCACGCTCGGCCGCTGCTGGTGCAGTACATGGGAATACGCATGCCCACGGGGGTGAGCACCGGGATGAACTGCGTGGTCATGCGCTGCGCCACGTAGAGCATGTCGAAGTCCAGCGGTTCGGTCAGACTGGCCGTCTCGCCGCTGGCGCTGGCCAGCTGCGCCAGGTACGGATTGGCCGCCTGCACCAGCGGATGGCTGGCGATGTAGTTGAAGCCGATGTCCATGCTGCGCGCCAGCAGGCGAAAGCGCCGCGTCTGCCCGTCCTTGCCCACGTAGCCCAGCACCTGCAGCGTGTGCACCGTGCGCTGGGCCGAGGCGCGCGTCATGCCAGTGCGCTCGGCGATCTCGGCGAGCGTCATGGTGCGGTGCGCGGCGTCGAAGCTGCACAGCACCGCCAGGCCCTTTTCGAGCGACTGGTTGTAGAGCGGGTCGGCCGCATCGGCGGCCGGTGCGGCTGCGGCGGGGGTGTGGGGGCGTCGGGCGGGCGGTGCCATCGGGGCGGGGCGGAAAGGAACCATCGATTCTGCGCGAGGCAAGGCCCATGCCGGGCCCGATGGGACAATCCCGCGCCATGACCGACACCCTCACGATCACCCGACCCGATGACTGGCACCTGCATGTGCGCGACGGCGCCGCCCTGCGCGACGTGGTGCCGCACACCGCGCGCCAGATGGGCCGCGCGCTGATCATGCCCAACCTGCGCCCGCCGGTGACCACCGCCGAGCAGGCCCTGGCCTACCGCGACCGCATCCTGGCCGCCGTGCCCGCGGGCGAGCAGTTCGAGCCGGTGATGTCGCTCTACCTCACCGACAAGCTGCCGCCCGACGAGATCGCCCGCGCCGCCGCCGCGGGCGTGCGCGCCCTCAAGCTCTACCCGGCCGGCGCCACCACCAACAGCGATGCGGGCGTCACCGACATCCGCAAGACCTACGCCACGCTCGAGGCCATGCAGAAGCATGGCCTGCTGTTGCTGGTGCACGGCGAGGTGACCGATCCGGCCATCGACCTGTTCGACCGCGAGGCCGTCTTCATCGACCGCGTGCTGCGCCCGCTGCGCGCCGACTTCCCCGAACTGCGCATCGTCTTCGAGCACCTGACCACGCGCGAGGGTGCGCATTACGTGCGCGATGAAGGCGGTGCGCACACGGCCGCCACCATCACGGCCCACCACCTGCTCTACAACCGCAATGCCATCTTCACCGGTGGCATCCGGCCGCACTACTACTGCCTGCCCGTGCTCAAGCGCGAGGAGCATCGCCAGGCGCTGGTGCAGGCCGCCACCAGCGGCAGTCCGCGCTTCTTCCTGGGCACCGACAGCGCGCCGCACCCCGCCCACCTGAAGGAGCACGCCACCGGCTGCGCCGGCTGCTATACGGCGCTGTCTGCCATCGAGCTCTATGCCGAGGCCTTCGACAACGCCGGCGCGCTGGACAAGCTGGAAGGCTTCGCCAGCTTCCACGGCCCCGACTTCTACGGCATGCCGCGCAACACCGGCACCATCACCCTGCGCCGCGAGGCCTGGACGCTGCCCGAGACGGTGCCCTTCGGCGAGGCCACGCTCAAGCCGCTGCGCGGTGGCGAGACGGTCGGCTGGAGGCTGGCATGAGCACGGCGCCGCTGTCCGGCGGCAAGGTGATGCTGCTGGTCGACGCGGACAACGTGTCGGCCGACGTCATGGAGCAGGCCGTGCGCAGCGTCATGGCCGAGCATGGCCACCTGCATGTGCGCCGTGCCTACTGCACGGCTGAAGTGGCGCTCAAGCACCAGCAGCTTTTCAAGCGACTGTCGATGCGGCCCATGGTCAACCTCGCGGCCGGCAAGAACAGCACCGACATCGCGCTGGCGGTCGATGCGCTGGATCTTGTGCTCGCCGAGCGGCCGCAGGTGGTGTACCTGGTGTCCTCCGATTCGGACTTCGCGCCGCTGGTGCATCGTCTGCGCGAGAAGGGCTGCCGCGTCTGCGGTATTGGGCAGCAGGGCAAGACGGGCGAGGAGACGCGCGCGGCCTACGACCACTTCGTCGACCTGGTGCACAAGGGCGGCGAGCCGGCTGCCGTGCCCGCGCCCGGCCCGTCGACGACGCAGGCGCGTCCGCCTGCCGCGCGCAAGGCAGCGGCGAAGAAGTCTCCCGCCGCCAAGAAGACGTCGCACCGCGCTGCAGCCACGCTGGCGGCCGATCCTGCGCCTGCGCTGGCGGCTGCACCCGCACCGAACCCCGCGCCGACCCCGGCGCCGGCCAAGAAGAAGGCGACGGCTTCCCCCGCCGCCAAGAAGGTGCAGACGGGCGGCACCCGCACCCGCGGCGAGCGCCCGGTCGAAGCCGCACCGTTGGCCGAGGTGCAAAGCCCCGCCCGCAAGGCGACCTCCGGCCGCGAGGACGCCCTGGTGGACGCCGACGCCATCCTTGGCGCCGTGCCCGCGCTGCGCGGCGGCGCTGAGGTGGCGCTCAACGACGTGGCCCAGGCCCTGCGCGCCGCGCGGGTGCTGGGCAAGAACGCCAGTTCCATCAAGCTCTTCGACAAGCTTCCCGCGGACTTCCAGGTGCTGCACCACCCTGATCGCATCCGCTGGAAGGGCGCGGCCGGCCGTTGAACCCGCTGCCGGCCATCGACTGGACCCACCCGGGGCTGGCCTTCTGGCGCCGTTGGGGCCAGCCTGCGCAGGCCGGCGCCATGGGGACGGTGCACGAGGGGCTGCAGGCGGTGTCGGCCCCGCCCCAGCCCACCTTCGTGCCGCAGTCGGCGCTGCCGCCGGACGAGCCCTACGAAGCCTTCATCCACCGCACCGGCCGCGTGCCGACGCGCGACAACCTGCACGACTTCTTCAACGGCCTGGTCTGGCTGGCCTTTCCACAGGCCAAGCGCCAGATGAACCGGCTGCAGGCGGCGGAGATCGCGGCGCGCGGCATCGGCCCGGTGCGCGGCCGGTTGCGCGATGCCATCACGCTGTTCGACGAGCACGGCGCGGTGTTGCAGGCGCCGCCCGTCCTCTGGGCCGCCCTGCAGGCGCGCGACTGGCGCCGGGCCTTCGTCGACCTGCGGCCGCTGTGGACTGGGGCGCGCCTCACGGTCTTCGGCCATGCGCTGATGGAGAAGCTGGTCGCCGGCCAGAAGTCCGCCACGGCGCACCTGCTGCTGGGCCCGGACCCACACGATCCCTCGCTGCCCGCCGACGACGGATGCCTGTCCGACGCGCTGGCTGCCGACTGGCTCGCGCGCAAGCCCTTCACCCCGCTGCCGGTGGCCGGCGTCCCCGGCTGGCATCCCGGCAACGCGAACTTTTGCTTTTATGATGACTCGGAGGTCTTCCGACCTCGCCGCGCTGCAGACCCAGAACAACCCACAACGGTGCGGCATGCCGTGATGCTTGAAGCGGGCCGGGGGGCCCCCATCTTCACGGCGTCCCTTCCTCCCACGGAGAAACCGACTTGAAACGCATCTTCCTGTTCGTGCTCACGAACGTCCTGGTGGTCGCCGTGCTCGGCGTCGTCGCCAGCCTGCTGGGCGTCAACCGCTACCTGACGTCCAATGGTCTCAACCTCGGCGCGCTGCTCGGCTTCGCGCTCATCATGGGCTTCGGCGGCGCGATCATCTCGCTGCTGATCTCCAAGCCCATGGCCAAGATGAGCGCCGGCGTGCGCATCATCAACGAGCCCCAGTCGCCCGACGAGGCCTGGATCGTCGCCACCGTGCGCAAGTTCGCCGACCAGGCCGGCATCGGCATGCCCGAGGTCGGCATTTTCGAGGGCGAGCCCAACGCCTTCGCGACCGGCGCCTTCAAGAATTCGTCGCTGGTGGCCGTCTCCACCGGCCTGCTGCAGAACATGACGCGCGATGAGGTCGAGGCCGTCATCGGTCACGAGGTGGCGCACGTGGCCAACGGTGACATGGTGACGATGACGCTGATCCAGGGCGTGATGAACACCTTCGTTGTGTTCCTGTCGCGCGTGATCGGCTACTTCGTCGACAGCTTCCTGCGCCGCGGCGACGACCGCGAGAACAGCGGCCCCGGCATCGGCTACATGGTCACGACCATCGTGCTGGACATCGTGCTCGGCTTCGCCGCCGCCATGGTGGTGGCCTGGTTCTCGCGCCAGCGCGAGTTCCGCGCCGATGCCGGCGCCGCCAAGCTGATGGGCCGCAAGCAACCCATGATCAACGCCCTGGCCCGCCTGGGCGGCCTGCCCGCCGGCGAACTGCCCAAGGCGGTCGAGGCCATGGGCATCACCGGCAGCATCGGCAAGCTGTTCGCGACGCACCCGCCGATCGAGGAGCGCATCGCGGCGCTGCAGGCCTCGCAGCAGCAGGCTTGATCGCGGCGCGGCTGCACTGCGGCCGTGGAATGAAGAAAGCGCCCCGCGGGGCGCTTTCTTTCGTCTGGATGTGCGGTGCAGTGCCCGGGGGCGGCACGTGCGCCTAGCCAGCCGCACGTCCTCCGCTCGTGCTTGTCGCTCAGGCCGCGTCGGTTTCGCTGACGGCGGCGTTCGCGGCAGCCGGCGTTCCGTCGACGGCCGCCGCCTTGGGCTGCTTGCCCAGCACCCGGCGGGCTTCGCCCAGATCCATGCCGTACATGGCGGCGAAGGCGTCGACCGTGGGCTGGCCGCTGGCCTCGAAGGCGCGCTGCAGCGCCTCGCGCCGGGCCAGTCGGCGGCCGTGCTCGGTGAAGGCTTCGTCGATCAGGGCCAGGGCATCCGGCTGCGCCACGCGCACCTGCTGCACATAGTCCATGCGCTCCAGGCCGCTGGCGCCAATGGCGTCGGCCAGGCGGGCCACGAGTTGCGGACGCAGGTCCTCCTGCGTGCGGCCCTGCCGGCGCTTGAAGAGTTCGACGATGGCATGGTGCACGTGGTCGGGCGCCAGCTCCTCCACCGGCTGGCCGTCCAGGTCGTGGCGCGGGACGCGGTTGGCGATGGCGTCCAGGTAGCGGGTGGAGCGCGCATGCTGGCCCAGCGCCACCTTCAGCTCGTCGCCCGGCAGCACCTCGGCATGGCGGGCCAGCAGGTCCTCGTAGATGCCGCGCTTGAGCGGCAGGAAGCGCGCGCCGAACAGGTGGGGGTAGAGGCCGGCCAGCGTCTCCAGCAGCGGATGCACCTTGCGGCCGGCGTTGCGCTGGGCCGCGTTCTGGCCCTTGGCCGGGCTCTGGCGCTGTGCCTGCGGCTGGCGCTCGGGCTGGGCGCCGTCGGCGGCGGGTCGGCCCGCACCACCGTTGCCCTGACCACGGCCGCCGCGACGGCGACGCTGGCCGCGTTCGCCACCTTGACCACTTTCGCTGGGCTCGCCGCGTTCGCCCCGTTCGCCCCGTTCGCCTCGCGTGATGCCGGCTTCTGCGGTCGCGCCAGCCTCGGATGCGCCAGCGGCGGTCGTCGGAGCGTCTGCGCCGCCAGCCCCCTGGTCAGGGGCTGGGGCCGATGCTGTGGGGGAAGCTGGCGCGTTCACGGCAGGCGTTTGCGCCGCTGCCGTGGCGGGCCCGGCGCTGGTGTTCAAGGACGCAGCATGCGCGGGCGTGTCGTGGAACGGCGTGTCGTTGTGGTCGTTCATATCGGTCGCAATGGCGCCTGCGCCGGGGCAGGCGTGAAGAAGAGGGTGGAAAAGACTCAGCAGGAGGGGCGCAGCCCGCCCGCCATTTGGCGGGCGATCAGCAGCCGGAAGGGCAGCAGCATGCCGACGCCGACGGCCAGCTTGACCGCCAGATCGCCGACGGCCCAGCTGAGCCACGGATCGGACGTGCCCGCGAAGGCCACGCCCCAGAAGATGGCCGTGTCGAGCACGGCGGCCAGCAGCGTGGCGGCCAGCGGCGCGCGCCACCAGCGTCCGCGCCGCAGGCGGTGGAAGACACCGATGTCCAGCAGCTGCGAGGCGATGAAGGCCAGACCCGAGGCGGCGGCGATGCGCGGCGGCGCGAGCAGCGCCGACATGGCCACCGCCACTGCGAAGCCGACCCAGACCACGCGCCGGGCCAGGGCTGGGCCATGCAGCCGGTTGACCACCTCGCTCACCAGGAAGGCGGCCGGGTAGGTGAAGGCGCCCCAGGTCAGCCAGTCGTTGATCGGGAACTGCACCAGCACGTTCGAGGCAAGCACCACGGCCGCCATGGCGGCGATGGCCGGCGCGAGCGAGCGCCACGGCGTGAAGGCGGTGAGCACATTCATGCCGGCACCCGCTGTGATTCGGCCTCGGCCGCGATGGCCCGCGCCACGGCCTCGGCCACCTTGATGCCGTCCACGCCGGCCGACAGGATCCCGCCCGCATAGCCCGCGCCTTCGCCGGCCGGGTACAGACCGGCCAGGCCCGGGCATTGCAGCGTCTCGCCGTCGCGGGCGATGCGGATGGGCGAGGAGGTGCGCGTCTCCACACCGGTCAGCACCGCGTCGTGCAGGTCGTAGCCGGGCAGCTTGCGGGCGAAGGCCGGGAAGGCCTCGCGCATGGCCTCGATGGCATAGCCGGGCAGGGCCGCATGCAGGTCGCCGGGCAGCACGCCGGGCTTGTAGCTGGGCACCACCTCGCCGAGCGCGGTGGACGGTCGGCCGGCCACGAAGTCGCCCAGCAGCTGGGCCGGCGCGCAGTAGTCGCTGCCGCCGAGCACGAAGGCCTGCGACTCCAGCCGCCGCTGCAGCTCGATGCCCGCCAGCGGATGCGGCTTGCCGCGGGCGGCTTCCTGCAGCTCGGGCGACAGGGGCAGGTGCTGGTAGTCGGTCGGGTAGTCGCGCGGCTCGATGCCCACCACGATGCCCGAGTTGGCATTGCGTTCGGCGCGCGAATACTGGCTCATGCCGTTGGTCACCACGCGGCCGGGTTCGCTGGTGGCGGCCACCACCGTGCCACCGGGGCACATGCAGAAGCTGTAGACGGCTCGGCTGTTGTTGGCATGGTGCACCAGCCGGTACTCGGCTGCGCCCAGCGCCGGATGTCCCGCATGGCGACCCCAGCGGGCGCGGTCGATCAGGCTCTGCGGATGCTCGGCGCGGAAGCCGATGGAAAAAGGCTTGGCCTCGATGGGCGCGCCACGGGTGTGCAGCATGCCGAAGGTGTCGCGGGCGCTGTGGCCCAGGGCGATCACCACGTGGTCGGCGCGCAGCTCGTGCACCTGGCCGCTGGCCTGGTCGATGGCGGTGACGCCGCGCACCCGGCCGCCTTCGACCTGCAGGTCGGTCACGCGGTGCTGGAAGCGGATCTCGCCGCCCAGGGCAATGATCTCGGCGCGCATGGTCTCGACCATCTTCACCAGGCGGAAGGTGCCGATGTGCGGATGCGCCTCCCACAGGATGTCCTCGGGCGCGCCGGCCTTGACGAATTCGTTCAGCACCTTGCGGCCCAGGTGGCGCGGGTCCTTGATCTGGCTGTAGAGCTTGCCGTCGGAGAAGGTGCCGGCGCCGCCCTCGCCGAACTGCACGTTCGACTCCGGATGAAGGTTCTTGCGCCGCCACAGGTCCCAGGTGTCCTGCGTGCGCTCGCGCACGGCCTTGCCGCGTTCCAGGACGATGGGCCGGAAGCCCATCTGCGCCAGCAGCAGCGCCGCGAAGATGCCGCAGGGCCCGAAGCCCACCACGACGGGCCGCAGCCCGCCATCGGGCGCGCGCACTGGCGCCACGTAGCGCATGTCGGGCGCGCTCTGGATGTGGGGGTTCTTGGCGTGGCGCTGCAGCAGCGCAGCCTCGCCGGCCGGATCGGCCAGCGCCACGTCCACGATGTAGACGGTGAGCAGCTCGGCCTTGCGCGCATCGAAGCTGCGCTTGTGCACCGTGTGCGACGCGATGTCGGCAGGCGCGACGCCCAGCGTGGCGGCGATCAGGGCCGGCAGCGCCTCGGGCGCGGGGTCGAGGGGAAGCTTGAGTTCGGAAAGACGGATCATCGGCGCGGGGCCCGTGGTGATCGGGCAGAGGGCGGTGAAGGGCGCGATTGTCGCCGACATGCGATGGCCGGGTGATGCCGTCGCTCGAAGGCCTGCGCATCGGTGGTCGATCAAGGGATGATGGCGGCCCCGTCCCCTTCATCGATGCCCGGTGCGGCAAGGAGCAAACGATGCAGATCAAATGGCTGGAGGATCTGGTCGCGCTGGCGCAGACGCGCAGCTTCACGCGCGCAGCAGAGCTGCGGCATGTCACGCATCCGGCCTTCGGCCGCCGGAT
Source organism: Pseudacidovorax intermedius (assembly GCF_003350475.1). Lineage (GTDB taxonomy): Bacteria > Pseudomonadota > Gammaproteobacteria > Burkholderiales > Burkholderiaceae_C > Xenophilus > Xenophilus intermedius. Next base: position 131,421 of record NZ_QQAV01000001.1, on the reverse strand, counting down.
CCGCGACCTGGAGCGGTGGGCGGGTGCGCCCCTCGTGGCGCGGGGCGGCTCTCCGGTGACGCTGACGCCGGCCGGAGAAAGGCTTCTGATCCATGCCCGTCAGATGGTGGACGGCCTGGCTGCGGCCCAACGTGAACTCCGAGGTGGCACGAGCGCCGGGCAGCCGGTTTTCACGCTGGGAACCGGCCGCACACTGGCGCGCACCATCGCGGCCGACTGGCTGTGGCGGGTGCGGGGCCTGACCGCCGAGGCGATGGTCCATGTGCGCACGGGGGCGATGGCCGATGCGCTGCATCGGTTGGAGCATGGCGAGATCGACTTCATGCTGAGCTATCACCATCCGCTGATCGCCTTGCGCCTGCGTCCCGCCCAGCACCTCCAGCACACGGTGGCGCACGACCGGCTGGTGGCGGTGTCACGCGCGCAAGCCAGCGGCCAGCCGATGTTTCGCCTGGACGGTAGCCGGCCAGCGCCCTTTCTGGCCTATGCCCGCACGCTGGCGCTGGGCCACCTCGTGTCCGACCACCTGGCCAATCACGCGCAGGCACCTCGGCTGAGGCAGGTCCTCGAGGCCGACTCTGCCGATGCACTGCTGGAGTACGTGCGCAAGGGTCTCGGTGTGGCATGGCTGCCCTGGTCGCTCGCGGTGGGGGCCTGCCAGGAGAAGAAGATCGTGCCGCTGGGGGGCAAGGCGATGGAGATCGGCTTCGAGGTGCGCATGGTTCGCGACAAGCGCCGCCTGTCGGCGCTGGCGGAGCGGTTGTGGGAGGCCGTCGTGCCGGTCTGAGCGGCCTGCTCCGTCCGGATCGCGCGCCCAAAAGGCACGGGGATGTGCCGATTGGGCACGGTCGCGCGGCAGGCCGGCAGAAGAATCCGAGGCTCGACAACAAGACCGGAGACCTCATGCCCCCTCATCGCCGACTTCGGGCGCTGGCGCTGCCCGCCCTTTTCGCCGCACTGCTGCTGCCGACCGCCCAGGCGCAGACCGACCCCTATCCCAACCGGCCCATCACGCTGGTGGTGGGGTATCCGCCCGGGGGAAGCACGGACCTGACCGGCCGGGCGGTCGCGGACCAGTTGGCCAAGGTGCTGGGCGTGCCCGTGGTCGTCGAGAACCTCGGCGGTGCCGGCGGCACCATCGGCGCGCAGAAGGTCGTGCGGGCCACGCCCGACGGCTACACCCTGCTGCTGGGTGCCAACAACGAGATCGCGATCGCGCGGCTCGTCTCGTCCACCGTCAAGTACACCCCCAGCGACTTCACGCCCATCGGGCTGGTGGCCTCGCAGCCGATGGTGCTGGTCGCCTCCGCCTCTAGTGGCATACGCACCGTCGACCAGTTGCTGCAGGCGGTCAAGGCCCGGCCCGGCGACTACAGCTACGGCAGTTCGGGCGTCGGCACGGCGCTGCACCTGGCGGGGGAAATGCTCAAGCAGCAGGCCGGGCTGCAGATGACGCACGTTCCCTACCGCGGCGTCGGGCCGCTGACCACCGATCTGGTCGGCGGCTCGATCGGCCTCGGCGTCTTCGTGCTGTCGAGTGGTTTGCCGCAGATCCGCGGCGGCAAGGTCGTGGCGCTGGGCATCACCGAGAAGAGCCGCTCCGCCGCCGCCCCGGACATCGCGCCGCTCGCCAGCCACCCGGCCTTGAGGGACATGGACATCGGCGTCTGGTTTGCGCTGATGGCGCCGCCTCAATTGCCCGCACCCGTCGCCGCGCGGCTGCGCGCCGCGCTGGCCGAGGCACTGAAAGCGCCCGAGCTTCGCAGGAAGCTGCAGGACAACGGCTCCACGATCGCGGACGACGCCGTGGACATGCCCCGCTTCCTGGACGCTGAGACCGCCAAGTACCAGCGCATCGTCGACTTCGCGAAGATCCGCGAATGAGCGCGGTTCCCTTCGATCTTTCAGCGCCCGAGCTCGGCTCCTGGCGCGCCGGCAACACCGGCGTCGAGGGCGTGTGGCACTTCGATTCCGGCGTGCCGGGCCCCCGCGTCATGGTGAGCGCCCTGGTGCACGGCAACGAGCTGTGCGGGGCCTGGGCGGTGCTCGGCCTGCTGCAGGCCGGCATCCGGCCTGTTCGCGGCGCGCTCACCCTCGCTTGGTGCAACCTCGCGGCGTTCGACCGCTTCGACCCGCGCCAGCACGACGCTTCGCGGTTCGTCGACGAAGACATGAACCGCCAGTGGATGCCCGAGCGGATCGCCGACGGGCGCACGCGCGAACGTCGCCGCGTGGCGGCGCTGCGCCCCTTCGTCGAGGCCTCGGACTGGCTGCTGGACTTGCACTCCATGCACGAGCCCGGCCCCGCGCTGGCGCTGGTCGGCCTGCAGCCGCGCAACCTGGCGCTGGCGCGGCAGATGCGGGCGCCGGCGCATGTGGTGGTGGATGCAGGTCACCAGGACGGTGTGCGCATGCGCGACTTCGGCCGCTTCGGCGCTGCCGATGCGCAGCATCCCGACACCCGTTCCCTGCTCATCGAATGCGGGTTCCATGGCGACCCCGCGAGCGTGGTGGTGGCGCGTGACCAGTGCGTGCGCTTTCTGGACCTGGCCGGCACGCTGCCGCGCGACGCGGCGGCGCCGCTGCTGCGGGGCTGGCGCCAGCCGGATGCGCAGCAGCAGTGGGCCCTGCATGTCACCGGCCCGGTCGTGGCGCGCAGTGAGCGCTTCCGGTTCATCGGCGACTTCGCCGGCCTGCCCCTCGTTCCCGTGGCGGGTACCGTGATCGGTGACAACGAGGGGGAGCTCGTGCGCACCCCCTATGACGATTGCGTGCTGGTCATGCCCACGGCCCGCCAGGCGCGGGCGGGGGTGACCGTGGTGCGCTTCGCCCGCCGCGAGCGCCTGGCGCCGGCCTGACGGACCGGACGGCCACCTGGCGCTCAGGCCGGCAGGAAGCCCTCCACCGACAGGTAGCGCTCGCCGGTGTCGTAGTTGAAGCCCAGCACCACCGCATCGGCCGGCAGCTCGGGCAGCTTCTGGGCGATGGCGGCCAGCGTGGCGCCGGAGGAGATGCCGACCAGCATGCCTTCCTCGCGCGCGCAGCGGCGGGCCATCTCGCGCGCCGGCTCGGCGTCGACCTGGATGATGCCGTCGAGCAGGTCGGTCTTCATGATCTGCGGCACGAAGCCGGCGCCGATGCCCTGGATCGGGTGCGGCGCCGGGCTGCCGCCGGACAGCACGGGCGAGGCCACCGGCTCCACGGCGAAGACCTTGAGCTTCGGCCACTTCTTCTTGAGCACCTGCGCGCAGCCGGTGATGTGGCCGCCGGTGCCCACGCCGGTGATGATGGCGTCGATGCCCTCTGGGAAGTCGGCCGCGATCTCCTCGGCCGTGGTGCGCACGTGCACGTCGACGTTGGCGGGGTTGTTGAACTGCTGCGGCATCCAGGCGCCGGGCGTGCTGGCCACCAGCTCCTCGGCCCGGGCGATGGCGCCTTTCATGCCCTTTTCCTTGGGCGTCAGGTCGAAGCTGGCGCCGTAGGCCAGCATCAGGCGGCGGCGCTCGATGGACATGCTCTCGGGCATCACCAGCACCAGCTTGTAGCCCTTGACGGCCGCCACCATGGCCAGGCCGACGCCGGTGTTGCCGGAGGTGGGCTCGATGATGGTGGCGCCGGGCTTGAGGGCGCCGGACTTCTCGGCGTCCTCGATCATGGCCAGGGCGATGCGGTCCTTGATGGAGCCGCCCGGGTTGCCGCGTTCGGACTTGATCCACACCTGCTGCGTGGCGTTGCCGAAGAGCTTGTTGATGCGCACGTGCGGCGTGCGGCCGATGGTGTCGAGGATGCTGCTGGCTTTCATGGCGTCGTCATCTCCTTGGAAGTTCGGGCGGATGGGAACGGAACGGCCATTGTGGCGAGATTCGGCGGCAGGCTGCTGTCGGCGGCTTTGCCGCCGCGGCGATCACGGATAATCGCGGCCGTGAAGCACGCCAGACCGCCGCTGGTGCAATCGCCGAAAGGCGGCACTGGAGGAACGTCCGGACTGCACAGGGCAGCGCAGGAGCTAACGGCTCCCCATCGTGAGGTGAGGATCAGAGCAACAGAGACGAGCCGATTCAGTTCGGGTGAAACGGGCAATCTCTGCGCGCAGCAATACCAAGTAGGTGAACGTCGAGGCGGCCCGCTGAGTTCACGGGTAGGTAGCATCGAGCCGTCCGGGTGACCGGCGGCCCAGACAGATGGCGGTCACACCGCGGGCAACCGCGGTGCACAGAATCCGGCGTATCGGCGCGCTTCACAACTTACACCCTCACGAAACGCCAGCTTGCTGGCGTTTCGTCTTTGTGGCGGCCGTGGGGCGCGCTAGAAGCGCTCGCTGGCCCGCAGCAGCCGCCACTGTCCCGGTGCCAGTCCTGCCAGCGGCACGCGGCCGATGCGCAGCCGGCGCAGGCCGACCAGCCGCAGTCCCGCGCGGTCGCACAGCTCGGCGACGCGGTGGGCGTCGGCGCCGCCGATCACCAGCCGCAGCCCGGTCGTGCCGCCGCCCTGGCGCGCGAGGCTGGCCGCGGCCGGGCGCAGCGCCGCCAGTTGCGCCGGCTGCGGCTCGCCCTGCACTTCGGCCAGGAACTCGTGCTCCACCAACCCCGCCTCGTCCACCAGCCGGCGCCAGACGCCGCGCACCTGCGTGTGCACGACCAGGCCGCTGGCCGCATCGCCCAGCGCGGCGGCGCAGTGCTGCTGCATGAAGAGGCCCGGCACCGTGGGCGCCTGCGGATGGGCATCGACACGCTGGTCCACGGCCCAGTCCTGGGCATCGGCTGGCACGCCCGCCGGCTTGTGCCACAGCAGCGTGGCCGGAGGAAGGGGGCGCGGCTGCGCGCGTTCGTCGACTTCGACCTGCTGGCCGCGCGTGACGCGCTGCTGCGGCGCCACGGCCGGCTGGCCATCCACGCGCACGGCGCCCTGGGCGATCAGCATTTCGGCATCGCGCCGCGAGCAGCCGCGCAGGGCGGCCACGCGCTTGGCCAGGCGCTCGCCGTCTTCGGGGGCCGGGGGAGCGGAAGCGGCCGCGCTGCGGGCTGCGTCCCTGCGTGGCGGCGCATCGTCCGGCCGGCGCGTGGCGCGCACGCGCGGTGGGCGATCGGGCGGGTTGTTCATTCGGGTGCGAAGCTGGAGGGCTGCGGCGCCGGCTCGGAGGCGCGCACCAGGATGCGCTCGATGTGCGCCTCCAGCGAGCGCGCGGCCACCGGCCACAGGTGGCGCGGCGTGTCGGCGTAGGCCATCTCCAGCCAGTCCTGCGGCGTGCCGCTGGGCTTCTTGCGCATGGCGGCGGCGATCTTCGCCTCGCGCTGCAGCCGGTGGGCCTTGAGCCGGGCGATGGCGGTTCGGGCCGCGCCCAGCACGTAGCCGTGGGCCGGCAGGATGTGCTCGACGTGGAAGGCCGCGCAGGCTTCGTCCAGCCGGTCCAGCGACTCGAGGTAGTCGCTCATGTTGCCGTCCGGCGGATCGATGACGGTGGTGCTGCCGTTGAGGATGTGGTCGCCCGAGAAGAGCAGGCCGTCCTCCTCCAGCACCACGCAGAGGTGGTTGGCCGCATGCCCGGGCGTGTGCAGGACGCGCAGCGTGTGTGCAATGCGCTGGCCGCTGCCGTCGTCGGCCGGGCCGCCTTCGAGCTTGAGGCTCTCGCCGTCCGCCAGGGCGCGGTCGGGCGTGAAGCGCGCGGTGGGCCGGGCGGTGGGCGCCGAGGGCAGGCCGAGGATGGGCGGGCGCCTCTCGCACAGCGCCTGCAGCGGCAGCGCGCCAGGCGAATGGTCCGCGTGCGAATGGGTGCAGACAATGGCGCGGATGTCGCCCTGGGTGGCGCGCCAGAGCCGGCCGATGTGGTCGAAGTCGTTCGGGCCCGGGTCGATCACGATGTAGCCGCTGTCCCGGTCGCCCACGAGGTAGCTGTTGGTGCCGGGGCCGGTCATCACGCTGCCATTGGGCGCCGTGAGGCGCTGCACGTTGTGCAGCAGCGGCACGGGCACCTCGTGCTGCCAGTCGAGCGCATGGCCGATCTGGCCGTCGGGGCAGACCAGGGCCAGCTCGCCGTAGGGCGACTCGTGCTCCATGTAGCGCGCCTCCTCCCCCTTGAGCAGGCCGGCGCGGGGGCAGCTGCTCCACAGCGGCCGCTCGCTGGCGCAGGCTTCGAGCACGGCATGCACGTTGGGAAAGGTGGCCAGCCGCTGCAGCGTGCGGATGGTGGGAAAGATGATGTCGAAGCGGCCGGCGGCATGGCGCTCCAGCGCGTCGGCCGGGCGGACCCAGCTGGGCTCGAATTGCTCGGACTCGTCGGCCTGCGGCGTCTGGCCGGGCGGCATGCGGGCCACCAGAAAGAGCACGTCGAAGCGCTTGGGCAGGTCGCGGTCGGTGATCCAGTGGGCGAAGGCGAACACGCGGTCGGTGGCCAGCCGCAGGCCGCGCTGCGCGCATTGCTGCGCGAAGGGCACGGCCGGCGGCGTGCTGCGGTCCATGGCGGCGACCTCGGCGGCGCTCACGGGGCGGCCATCGGCATGCTCGGCCAGCAGCACGCCCAGTTCCTCGAAGGCCTCGCGCACCGCGGCGATGGCGTGGGTGAGCTGCACCCGGGGCTGGGTGCGACGGCGCAGGGCGATGCGGCGGGTGTCGGTGTCCTCCTCGTCCACGCGCCCGCCGGGGAAGACGTAGGCGCCGGGGGCGAAGCTGGCCGTGGCGGAGCGCCGGGTCATCAGCACCTCCATGCCCAGCTCGGTGTCGCGCAACAGCAGCACGGTGGCGGCCGCCCGTGCAGGGGCCGGTTCGCGCGGGGGATGGAGTTGCTGGGAGAGCCGGGGCATCGCCGCATTATCAGCAGCGCGGTCGATGCGCGCATGGCGGTCGCCGCGGCCTTGTCGGCGCGATGGCATGATGGTCGCTTTGCCCCGAAGCCGGGCGGCGCGCCCCGCTGTCGCCCGGATCGGCCGACGGGCCCCGAGGAGAGCCGGATGGATCTGACCCGCGCCACGGACGCGCCCTGGTTGCTGCGCCGCGTGCGGCCGATGGGGGGCGCTGCAATCGATGTGCTGGTGCAGGCGGGACGGATCGCCGCGGTCGGCCCTGAACTCACCCCCCCCGCCGGCACGCCGGAAGAGGAGGGCGGTGGCGCCCTGCTGCTGCCGGGCCTGGTGGAGTCGCACACCCACCTCGACAAGACGCTCTGGGGCCTGCCCTGGTACCGGAATGCGGTGGGCCACCGGCTGATCGACCGCATCGACAACGAGCGCGGATTCCGCGCCGCCAGCGGCCACGATGCCGCCACGCAGTCGATGCGGCTGGCGCGCGCCTTCCTGGCGGCCGGCACCACGCGGCTGCGCAGCCATGTGGACATCGACACCCAGGCCGGCCTGCGCCACCTGGCGGGCGTGCAGCGCACCGCCGCGGCGCTCGCACCCTGGCTGCAGATCCAGACCGTGGCCTTTCCGCAGTCCGGCCTACTCGGGCGACCGGGCACCGCCGAGCTGCTGGGCGCCGCACTGGCCGAGGGCGCCGATGTGCTGGGCGGCCTGGACCCCTGCGCCATCGACGGCGACCCGGTGCGTTCGCTCGATGTGCTCTTCGGCCTGGCCGAGCGCCATGGCAAGCCGCTGGACATCCACCTGCACGAGCCGGGCGCCATGGGCGCCTTCTCGCTCGGGCTGATCCTGGAGCGCACCGCCGCGCTGGGCATGCAGGGCCGCGTCGCGGTGAGCCATGCGTTCTGCCTGGGCGATCTGCCCGCGGCCGAGGTGCAGGCCCTGCTGGCGCGCCTGGCCGCGCTGGACGTTTCTCTGGTCACCAGTGCGCCGTCCTCGCGGTCCGTGCCGCCGTTGCTGGCCGCCCGTGCCGCCGGCGTGACGGTGGCCGGCGGCAACGATGGCATCCGCGACACCTGGACGCCCTACGGCAGCCCCGACATGCTGGCGCGCGCCATGCAGATCGGCCTGCGCTACAACCTGCGCCGCGATGACGAGATCGAACAGACGCTGGACTGTGTCACCGCCGTGGGCGCGCGGGCCTGCGGCTTCGGGGCGCATGGCCTGGCGCCCGGCTGCCGGGCAGACCTGGTGCTTGTCGAAGCCGAGACGGTGGCCGAAGCGGTGGTGGCCCGGCCGACGCGCCGGCTGGTGGTGGCCGGCGGACGGATCGTCGCCCGCGACGGCCATCTGCTGCCTGGGCTGCCGGGCGAAGAGGCCCCTCCTTCCATGCCGGCGCCGGTCTCGTGACGCCATCCTGCCGCCGATAATCCGCCGATGCGAATCCGCTTCACCAAGATGCAGGGCGCGGGCAACGACTTCGTCGTGCTCGACGAGACCGCCGGCCCCCTGGGCCTGACGCCCGGCCAGTACCGATTCCTCGCCGACCGTCACTTCGGCGTCGGTGCCGACCAGATCCTCAGCGTGCGGCCCTCGCCGGCCGCGGGCGTGGACTTCCAGTACGTCATCCACAACGCCGACGGTGGCGAGGTCGAGCAGTGCGGCAACGGCGCGCGCTGCTTCATGCGCTTCGTGCGCGAGCGCGGCCTGACCGACAAGGACGTGGTGCGGGTACAGACGCTGTCGGGCGTGATCGCGCCGCGCATGAATGGCGACGGCCGTGTCACCGTGGACATGGGCCCGCCGGTTTTCGAGCCGGCCCGCGTGCCCTTCGACACCGCCGGCCTCGATCCGCAGCCCGACGGCGGCTGGCACACCTGGCACCTCGCCCTCTCCACCGAGGCCGACGAGCCCATCGTGGCGGTGGCCGTGCTCTCCATGGGCAATCCGCATGCCGTGCAGCTGGTGGACGACATCGAGACCGCGCCCGTGGCCGAGCAGGGGCCGCGCATCGAGCACCATCCACGCTTTCCGCAGCGGGTCAACGCCGGGTTTTTGCAAGTGGTCGACCGCACCCATGTCCGCCTGCGCGTGTTCGAGCGCGGCGCGGGCGAGACACTGGCCTGCGGCACCGGCGCCTGCGCCGCCGTGGTGGCCGGCATCCGTCTCGGGCAGCTCGACCACCGCGTCGACGTCGAGACCCGCGGCGGCATCCTCACCATCGAATGGGCCGGCGACGAGGCCGATCCGGTGCTGATGACCGGGCCTGCCGTCACCGTCTTCGCAGGCGAGATCGAGGTGCCGGACGAGCTTTGATGCGCTGCACGCGCCTTCGCACTGCCTGACCCTTCTTCATCCTTCCTCTTTCCGGTGCGCCGCCTTGCGCCCGCATCGGCCGACCGACCGCACGCTGCCGCCGCCATGAACCCCATCACCGAAGACGACATCGCCAACTACCTGGCCAACACGCCCGACTTCTTCGAGCGCCACGCCCAGCTGCTGGCCGAGGTGCAGCTGACCAGCCCGCACGGCCAGCGCGCCGTGAGCCTGCAGGAGCGCCAGGCCGAAATGCTGCGCGAGAAGATCAAGGCGCTGGAGCACCGCATCATGGACATGGTGCGCCACGGCACCGAGAACGTGGTGACGGCCGACCGGCTGCAGCGCTGGACGCTGTCGCTGCTCACCTGGCGCGACCTGCGCGGCCTGCCCTGGGAAATCATCAAGGGCCTGCACCAGCAGTTCATGGTGCCGCAAACGGCCATCAAGCTCTGGGACCTGGACCCGGCCTACGCCGCAGAGGGCTACACCCAGGGCGTGAGCGACGACGTGAAGGCCCTGGCCACCTCGCTGACCACGCCCTACATCGGCCTCAACGCGGGCTTCGAGGCCACGGCCTGGCTCAACGAGCCGCAGCAGGCCCAGTCGCTGGCGCTGATCCCGCTGCGCACCGCGGCCGACGCGCCCGCCTTCGGCCTGCTGGTGCTGGCCTCGCCCGATCCGCAGCGCTACAACGCCGAGATGGGCACCGACTTCCTGGAGCGCATCGCGCAGCTGGCGTCGGCCGCCCTTTCCCGTCTGCGCGCTTGAGGCGTCAGACGCGCATCAGAGGATGGCGTCGGGTGGGGCTCATCCTTGCCGTTCTGGGTCTGATGGCTGGCGCGGCGATCCATGTCATGGTGACGCGGCACGGCGCGCACGTGCTGGCCAACCCGCCCGCGAAGGATGCCGACGCGGCCCTGGTGCTGGGCAACCGGGCCTTCATCGACGGCGCGCCCAACCCCTGCCTCGCGTCGCGTGTCGATGCCGCGGTGGCGCTCGCGCAAGCGGGTCGCGTGAAGCTGCTGGTGATGAGCGGCGGCGTGGACCATGAAGATGGCCGCATCGAGGCCGATGCCATGGAGGGTCTGGCCCGCGCGGCGGGCTACACCGGCCCGGTGCTGCGCGAGTCCGCCTCGCAGTCGACACGCGAAAACCTGCGGCTGTCGCGGCCCCTGCTCGAAGCAGCGGGTGTACGGCGCGTGATCGTCGTCACCGAGCCCTCGCACCTCTGGCGTACCCGCCAATTGGCGCGCGGCAGCGGCTTCGAATCTGCCTTCGACGTGCAGTACGCCGCCGCCCCCGCGCCCTGCCGGCGCTGGGACCGCGCCGCGCGCGCATCGCTGCGCGAGGTGGCGGCGGTCGTCAACAATGCCCTCCGTGGTGACTACTGATCCTTCGTCCGCCGCGGACGCCGACCGCGCCCTGGTCGACCGCTACCTCGCCCATGTGCGAGTGGAGCGCCGGCTGGCCGAGCGCACGGTCGAGCTCTATTCGCTGCACCTGGCCGAGCTGCTGCAGCGCGCGGCCGATGCCGGCCTGCCGCTGCAGCGCGTGGCCACCGCCCACATCCGCCGCTGGATGGCCCAGTTGCATGGCGCCGGACGGGCGCCGCGCGGCATCGCGCTGGTGCTGTCGTGCTGGCGCAGCTTCTACCGCTGGCTGGGCCGCGAGGGCCTGATCCCCGGCAACCCGGTGCAGGACGTGCACGCGCCCAAGGCGCCGCGGCCGCTCCCGAAGGCGCTGGGCGTGGACGATGCCGTGCGCCTGGCCGAGCACCAGCAGCCCGAGGCCGATGCCTGGACCGAGGCGCGCGACCGCGCCATCGTCGAGCTGCTCTACGGCTGCGGCCTGCGCGTGAGCGAACTCACGGGGCTGGACCGCGATCCATCCGCCGAAGCGCGCGGCTGGCTCGACCTGCCCTCGGCCGAGGTGCATGTGCTCGGCAAGGGCGGCAAGCGGCGCAGCGTCCCGATGGGCGGCCCGGCCGTGCAGGCCGTGAGCGCCTGGCTGGAACAGCGCGGGCTGCGGCCGGTCGATTCGTCCGCACTCTTCGTCGGCCTGCGCGGGGGCCGCTTCGGACCGCAGGCCGTGTGGCAGATGCTCCGCGCCCGCGGCATCCAGGCGGGCGTGGCGGCGCCGGTGCATCCGCACATGCTGCGCCACTCCTTCGCGAGCCACCTGCTGCAATCCAGCGGCGACCTGCGCGCCGTGCAGGAGCTGCTGGGCCACGCGAGCATCTCCACCACCCAGATCTACACGCGGCTGGACTTCCAGCACCTGGCCCGCATCTACGACGCCGCGCACCCGCGGGCGCATGCGCGCACCGGCCGCGACGACGACAAGAAACCCGACACCCCATGAAAGTCCTGCGCCTCAAGCCCGGCAAGGAGCGCTCGCTCCAGCGCCGCCATCCCTGGATCTTCGACGCCGCCATCGCCAAAGGCGGCGGCGATGCGGGCGAGACGGTGCGCATCGAATCGCACGAGGGCCGCTTTCTGGCCTGGGCGGCGTGCAGCCCGGCCTCCAAGATCCGCGCCCGCGCCTGGAGCTTCGACGAGGGCCAGCGCATCGACGCCGCCTTCTTCGCCGCCCGCTGCCAGGCCGCCGTGCAGGCGCGCGGGCTGTTCGACATCGCCAGCGACGGCCAGCGTCTCGTCCATGGCGAGGCCGACGGCCTGCCCGGGCTGATCGTGGACCGCTACGGCGACACGCTGGTGGCGCAGTTTCTGTCGGCCGGCGTCGAGCGCTGGAAGGCGGTGCTGGCCGATGCGCTGCTGGCCGCCACCGGCCTGACGAAGCTCTACGAACGCTCGGACGCCAGCGGCCGCGGGCGCGAGGGGCTGCCAGCGGTCACCGGCTGGCTGCGCGGCCAAGGCCCGACCGAGATCACCATCCAGGAACACGGCTGGCGCCTGAGCCTGGACGTGGCCACCGGCCACAAGACCGGCTTCTATCTCGACCAGCGCGACAGCCGCCGGCGCTTCTCCGAACTGGCGCGGCACCGGCGCTTCGCCCGCGTGCTGAACTGCTATTGCTACACCGGCGGCTTCACCGTCGCCGCGGCGCACGGGCTGGCGGCGGCGGGTGCGCTGGAAGGCGCGGAACTGGTTTCCGTCGATTCGTCACAGCCGGCGCTGGACCGGGCGCGGGCGCACCTCGCGCTGAATGGCTTCGAGGCGGCCAACGCGCAGTTCCTGGATGCCGACGTCAACCAGACGCTGCGCCGCTTCATCGACGAGGGCCGGCAGTTCGATGCCATCGTTCTCGACCCGCCCAAGTTCGCGCCCACCGTGGCGCATGCGGACCGCGCCGCCCGCGCCTACAAGGACATCAACCGGCTGGCCCTCAAGCTGCTGCCGCCCGGCGGCGTGCTGCTGACCTTCTCGTGCTCGGGCGGCATCGGCGCCGACCTGTTCCACAAGATCGTGGCCTCGGCCGGCATCGACGCGGGGGTGGACGGCTACATCGCCGAACGCCTGGGCGCGGCGCCCGACCATCCCATGACCATCGAATTCCCCGAGGGCGAGTACCTCAAGGGCCTGGTGGTGGTGCGCAAGTAGCCGCACCCGCAAAGAGCGCCGGCCGGCCGAGTTTTTGCGGCCGCCCTAAACTTTCGCCCCTTCCCCGTTTCCATCGTCGTCCCGACATTCCCGGAGCGTTTCCATGGCCCTCATTCCCGCCACCATCCTCACCGGCTTCCTCGGCTCCGGCAAGACCACCCTGCTCAAGCGCGTGCTGACCGAGTCGCACGGCCACAAGATCGCCGTCATCGAGAACGAGTTCGGCGAGGAGAACATCGACTCCGACATCCTGGTCACCGAGTCGAAGGAGCAGATCGTGCAGATGAGCAACGGCTGCGTCTGCTGCACCATCCGCGAGGACCTGCGCGAGGCGCTGCAGCTGCTGGCCGCCAAGCGCCGCAAGGGCTTGCTCGATTTCGATCGCGTGATCATCGAGACCACCGGCCTGGCCGACCCTGGGCCCGTCGCCCAGACCTTCTTCATGGACGACGAGATCGCCGAGAGCTACCTGCTCGACTCCATCGTCACGCTGGTGGACGCCAAGCATGCCGCGCAGCAGCTCAACGACCGCCAGGAGGCGCGCCGCCAGGTAGGTTTCGCCGACCAGATCTTCCTGTCCAAGACCGACCTGGTGAGCGCCGAGGACACCGAGGCGCTGATCCACCGCCTCAAGCACATGAACCCGCGCGCGGCCATCGAAAAGGCGCATTTCGGCGAAGTGGCCATTGCCAAGGTGCTCGACCTGCGCGGCTTCAACCTCAACGCCAAGCTCGACATCGATCCCGACTTCCTAAAGGCGGACGACCACGAGCATCACCATCACGACCATGACCACGAACATGGCGAGCACTGCGACCATCCCTCGCACCAGCACGACCATGGCCACGGCCATCACCACCATGTCGACGACGACGTCAAGAGCTTCGTCTACCGCGCCACGCGGCCCTTCGACCCGGCGCGGCTGGAGGACTTCTTGGGCGCCATCGTCAACATCTACGGCCCGCGCATGCTGCGCTACAAGGGCGTGCTCGACATGAACGGCACCCAACGCAAGGTGATCTTCCAGGGCGTGCACCAGCTCATGGGCAGCGACCTCGGCCCCGAATGGGGCGAGGGCGAGACGCGCGAGAGTCGAATGGTGTTCATCGGCATCGATCTGCCCCGCGACATCCTGGAGCAGGGCCTGGATCAATGCCTGGTGTAGGACGTTCGCGCTAGGCCGATCGCCCTCACCTTTTTGCAGGGTGCTTTCTCTATACAATCGCGCGCCTGTTGCGGTCCGCCACCCTCGGCGCTGCCCGTCAGGCAGGGAAGACCGCAGCCAGTGAAGGAGCCCGCCACGTGAAGAAAACCGCCCCGGCCAGCGCCGGCCTCGATGCCAAGACGCCGGTCGCCGTCGATGCAGTGCCGTCCCCCGATGCGCTGCCTCCGCGGGCGCGTCCTTCGGCCCGGTTGTCGCAATTGACCGTTCCGTCCATGCCTCAGGCGGTGGCCTCCACCGCACCCAAGGCCAGTTTCTCAACGACCATGTCCACGGCCCTCGTTCCCCCGCCCCTCCTGTCCGTCAAGAAGGACCCCAAGCTCGCGAACAACTGGAAGACCAAGCCGGTCGAGGAGCTGACCGATGCCGAAGTCATCGCGATGCCCGACAGCGAGTACATGAACGACACGCAGCTGGCCTTCTTCAAGCTGAAGCTGCAGCAGCTCAAGCAGGGCATCCTCGACAACGCAGGCGAGACGACCGAGCACCTGCGCGAGGACACCGTGGTCGTGCCCGATCCGGCCGACCGCGCCACCATCGAGGAAGAGCACGCCCTGGAGCTGCGCACCCGCGACCGCGAGCGCAAGCTGCTCAAGAAGATCGAGCAGTCCATCGCCCGCATCGACGCTGGCGACTATGGCTACTGCGACGAGACCGGCGAGCCCATCGGCGTCGGCCGCCTGCTGGCCCGCCCGACGGCCACGCTCTCGCTCGAGGCGCAGCAGCGCCGCGAGCTCAAGCAGAAGATGTTCGGCGACTGAGTTCGCACGGCAGGCCGGGCCGGGTCCGGCCTGCGCAGCCCGCCACGCCAGCCTTCACCCACTTTCTCGCAGCACGGGGCATGTCCAAGGACGACGCGGGAGGCCTGTTCTCCAAGGTCGCCAAGTTCGTGCGCAACCCGCTCAAGGACTGGTCCGAGCTCGAAGGCACGCCCGGCGCGGGTGCCTCCGACTTCGGCTACAGCCGGGAGGCGCTCAAGGAGCTCATGGAGCGTCGGCAGCGCAACGACTTCGTGCGCCGGCGCGAGTTCGACATGCTGCGCAAGCTGCGTCAGCGTGGCGGCACCGAAGATCCCGGCAACATCTCCTCGTCGCTGCCCTCCAGCGACCGCATGACCGACCGGCGTGCGCTCACGCTGCGCAAGATCGACGAGATCGAGGCGCAGATGTCTCAGCAGTGGTGGACCTCCGAATCCGCCGCCACCGTCCCCGATGGCGCCGACACGGTGCCGGCCGGTACCCCGGCGGTGGATGCCTCTTTGGCCGAGCACCACGCGCGTGCCTATGCCGACACCGCGCCGGTCGTGCCGACCGATCTGCAGCCGCCGCGTGAGGCCATGGCGCCGGCGGCGCCCGAAGTGCTGCTGCCGTCCTTCTCCACGCACCGGCCGGCGTACACCGCGGCGCCGCGCCTGGCCTTCGACACGCCTCTCGAAGAAGCGGCCGTCCGCTTTGCCCAGGGCGATGACCCCGGTGCCGAAAGCGCGCTGCGGCAGGCCCTGGTGCCCGGCAGCGCCTTTGCCGACCAACTCCAGACCTGGCGCGCCTTGCTCGACTTCTACCGCGCCACGGGCGACGCGGAGCGCTTTGCCGAGGCGGCCGCCCCCTATGCGGAGCGCTTTGGCCTGTCGGCGCCTGCCTGGGTGTCGCTGCGGACGCTGGCGCGGGATGCGCGCACGGGCGAGGTGGCGCAACGCCTGGATGCACGCACGGAGACCGACTGGCAGGCGCCCGCCCGGTTGGACCGCCCGGCCCTGCTGGCGCTCACGCAGGCCCTGTCGCGGGCGAAGGGCAGCGTCTGGCGCCTGGACTGGCGCGGCCTCGGCCAGATCGAGGCAGATGCCGTGCAGCCGCTCACGACGCTGGTCACGCACTGGGCGCTCTCGCCGGTGCAGATGGGTTTCCTGGGCACCGATGAGCTGCTGGCGGTGCTGGCCGCCGCCACCCCGCTGGGCGAGCGCGGCGTCGACGCGGGCTGGTGGAGCCTGCACCTGGCCGTCCTTCGCCTGCTCAATCGCCTGGACGACTTCGAGCTGGTGGCCCTCAACTACTGCATCACCTACGAGATCACGCCGCCCTCGTGGCAGGCGCCGCGCGGCACCGTGGCGGAGATGGGCGACGCGGGGCTGTCCAGCACCCGTGCCGCGCTGGATCCGGCGGCGGCGCGGGGCGCCTTCCTGGCCGGCGAGCTCGCGGGGGCCGACAGCCTGCCCTGGTCCAGGATCGAGGAAGCGCTCGACCGGGCCGGTGCAGGCCCCGAGATCGACTGCGCCGCACTCGTGCGCATGGACCTGGCGGCCGCCGAGGCCCTGCGTGCCCGGCTGGGTGCGCGGCCGGGCCTGCGGCTGCTGGCGGTGCATGGGGTGCTGGCCGAGTTCCTGCGGCTCACCGGGGTGGATCGCTGCGCCGTGGTGGTGCCCCGCGCGGGCTGACGGTCTGGGCCTGGAGTCGGCGGCCAGAGCTGCGCTGACAGAAAAAATCCCGCGCCGCCCTTGTGCAGCCCCGGAACGCCCCCAGGTGGCTGCGATGGAACAATTTCATGGAACCACCATCGTCAGCGTGCGCCGTAGCACGCCGCAGGGCGAGCAGGTCGCCATCGGCGGCGACGGCCAGGTGACGCTGGGCAACATCGTCTTCAAGGGTTCGGCGCGCAAGGTACGCCGGCTCTACCAGGGCAAGGTGATTGCCGGGTTCGCGGGTGCCACGGCCGATGCCTTTACGCTGTTCGAGCGCTTCGAGGCCAAGCTGGAGAAGCACCAGGGCCAACTCTCCCGCGCCGCCATCGAGCTGACCAAGGACTGGCGCACCGACCGCGTCCTGCGGCGCCTGGAGGCGATGCTGGCGGTGGCCGACCGCTCCACCTCGCTCATCATCACCGGCAACGGCGACGTGCTGGAGCCCGAGCAGGGCATCGTGGCCATCGGGTCGGGCGGTGCCTATGCCCACTCGGCGGCCAAGGCACTGATCGAGAACACCGAGCTGTCGGCCGAGGATGTGGTGCGCAAGTCGCTGGAGATCGCCGGCCAGCTGTGCATCTACACCAACATGCACCACACCGTGGAAGTGCTCTGACCCTTGATGGATAGGAACCCGATGTCCGCCATGACCCCCCAGGAAATCGTGTCCGAGCTGGACAACCACATCGTCGGCCAGAAGGAGGCCAAGCGGGCCGTGGCGATCGCGCTGCGCAACCGCTGGCGCCGCCAGCAGGTCGACGAGAAGCTTCGGCCGGAGATCACGCCCAAGAACATCCTCATGATCGGCCCCACCGGCGTGGGCAAGACCGAGATCGCCCGCCGTCTGGCGCGGCTGGCGGATGCGCCTTTCATCAAGGTCGAGGCCACCAAGTTCACCGAGGTGGGCTACGTGGGCAAGGACGTGGATTCGATCATCCGCGACCTGGCCGAGGTCTCGGTCAAGCGCACGCGCGAGGCCGAGGTGGCCAAGGTGCGGGTGCGGGCCGAGGACGCGGCCGAGGAGCGCATCCTCGACGCCCTGCTGCCCGCCGCCCGCGATGCCGAAGGCCGCGCGGTGGCCAGCGACAGCGGAAACGCCACCCGCCAGGCCTTCCGCAAGAAGCTGCGCGAGAAGGAGCTGGACGACAAGGAGATCGAGATCGAGGTGGCCGAGGCCCGGCCGCAGATGGAGATCATGGGCCCTGCCGGCATGGAGGAGATGGCCGAGCAGCTGCGCGGCATGTTCAGCCAACTGGGCCAGGGCCGTCGCAAGACGCGCAAGCTCAAGATCGCCGAGGCGCTGCGCCTGCTCACCGAGGAAGAGGCCGGCAAGCTGCTGAACGAGGAGGAGATCCGTGCCCAGGCGCTGGTCAACGCCGAGCAGAACGGCATCGTCTTCATCGACGAGATCGACAAGGTGGCCACCCGCAGCGAGGCGCAGGGCGCCGACGTCTCCCGCCAGGGCGTGCAGCGCGACCTGCTGCCGCTGGTGGAGGGTACGGCCGTCACCACCAAGTACGGCGTGGTGCGCACCGACCATATCCTGTTCATCGCCAGCGGCGCCTTCCACCTGGCCAAGCCCAGCGACCTGATCCCGGAGCTGCAGGGCCGCCTGCCGATCCGCGTAGAGCTGCAGTCGCTGTCGGTGGCGGATTTCGAAAGCATCCTCACGCAGACCCGTGCCTCGCTGGTCAAGCAGTACGAGGCGCTGCTGGCCACCGAGGGCGTCACGCTGGCCTTCACGCCGGACGGCATCACCCGGCTGGCGACCATCGCCTTCGAAGTGAACGAACGCACCGAGAACATCGGCGCGCGGCGCCTGTCGACCGTGATGGAGCGGCTGCTGGACGAGGTGAGCTTCGACGCGGCCAAGCTTTCGGGCCAAACGGTGAGCATCGATGCCGCCTATGTGGATGCGCGGCTGGACATGCTCAGCAAAGACGAGGACCTGTCGCGTTTCATTCTCTGAGCGCGCGAAAAACTCTTGACAGTTCGACGGCCCGGGGTGGCAACACCCCGGGCCGTTGCCTTTTGATGCAGGCCTGGGCCTACACCAGCTAACGCGGAACTTCCACTGTGGTAGCTAAGTGCTTCATCAGCAAAGAGAAATGAGGGCTGAAGCCGCAGGAAAGTTGTGCTCTAAGTCATTGATTCCATTACAAAAAATACCTCGTAACAGTCGATTGGCGGCAGGTGTTTCCTGCTACAGTGCAAAAAAGTGCAGGAAAGTGGGAAAACGTGGGTTAGGCCCCGTCCTACTCGGCAGTTCGCCGGCCGCTTTTTCGGGAGTTATGGGTTCGTGTTTCAGGGCACGTCATCGCTGAATCTGGATGCCAAGGGGCGGCTGTCGATGCCTGCCCGGTATCTGGACGCCCTGCGCACGGAGGCCGGTGGCCAGATCACCGTCACCCGCAATCCGGACGGCGGTCTGAACCTGTATCCCCGCCCGGTGTGGGAAGAGGCGCGGGCCAGCCTCGCGGCCCTGCCTTCCTCCGAGCAATGGCTCAAGCGCTTCTACCTGGGCAGCGCCTCCGATGTGGAGCTCGACGGTACCGGCCGGGTGCTGATCTCGCCGGAGCTGCGCGAGCTGGCGGGCATCAACCGGGACGTGCTGCTGCTCGGCGTGGGCCACCGCTTCGAGCTGTGGGACAAGGCGGCCTACCAGGCCAAGGAAGCCGCGGAGATGATGGAGAACATCCGCAACTCCGAGGCGGCCCGGATGCTCAAGCTGTGACCCAGATGGCCGCATCCTTCCTCCACACCACCGTGCTGCTCGAAGAGGGCGTTCGCGCCGTGCTCGGCGATGCGCCGGCGCCCGACGGCACCTTCGTCGACGCCACCTTCGGTCGCGGCGGTCATTCGCGGCTGTTGCTGGAGCGGCTGGCGCCAGGCGCCCGCCTCGTGGCCTTCGACAAGGATCCAGAGGCGGTGGCGCAGGCTGGCACCATCGCCGACCCGCGCTTTTCCATCCGGCACCAGGGCTTCACCCACCTGGGGGAGCTGCCACCCGGCAGTGTGGCCGGGGTCCTGATGGACCTCGGCGTCAGCTCCCCCCAGATCGACAACCCCGCCCGGGGTTTTTCTTTTCGTTTGGACGGCCCGCTCGACATGCGCATGGATCCCACGCGCGGCCAGAGCGTGGCCGACTGGCTGGCCACAGCCGAACCACAGCAGATTGCAGAGGTGATCCGTGACTATGGCGAAGAACGGTTTGCTGTTCAGATTGCAAAGGCGATTGCTGCTCGCCGACAAGAACGGGGCGCAATTTCAACCACCGCCGAGCTGGCCGAGCTCGTGGCTGGCACGGTCAAAACCCGCGAGCCGGGCCAGAACCCTGCAACGCGCACATTTCAGGCTCTTCGGATTTTCATCAACGCCGAGCTTGAAGAGCTGCAACAGGCGCTGAGCGCCAGCCTGTCGGTGCTGGCGCCGGGCGGCCGGCTGGCGGTGATCAGCTTCCATTCGCTGGAAGACCGCATCGTCAAGCAGTTCATCGCCGAGCATTCCAAGGAGGTCTACGACCGCCGCGCGCCCTTCGCCGCGCCCAAGCCCATGAGGTTGCGCGCGCTCGAGCGCATCAAGCCCTCGGCCGAGGAAGTGGCGGCCAACCCGCGTGCGCGCAGCGCGATCCTGCGCGTGGCCGAGCGGACCGAGGTGCGGGCATGATCACCCGGTTGAACCTTCTGCTGCTGCTGGCCGTGATCGGCACCGCGCTGCTGCTCGTGCACACCCAGTACCAGTCGCGCCAGCTCTATGGCCAGTACTACCGCGCGCAGGCCGAGGCCCGCACGCTGGAGACCGAGTACGAGCGCCTGCAGGTCGAGCGCCGCGCGCAGGCCACGCCACTGCGCATCGAGACGCTGGTCAAGGACAAGCTCAAGATGCGCACCACCACCCCCGCGATCACGCTGTACGTGCGGGCGGACGGCACGGTGATTCCCGCGGTGCCGCCGGCGCCGCCCGTCGTGCCCGCCGGTGCGCCGGCCGCCGCAGCCAGGAGCACGCGATGAGCCGCGGTCCTTCCGTCCGCTACACGACCAGCCCGCTGCTGGCGAGCAAGACGCCTGTCTGGCGCAGCAAGTTCATCGTGGCCGCCATCGCGCTCGGCTTCGTGGTGCTGGCCGGCCGCGCCGCCTATGTGCAGGTGATCGGGCAGGACTTCTTCCAGCGGCAGGGGGAGGTGCGCTTCACCCGCACCATCGAGCTGCCCGCCAGCCGCGGCCGCATCCTGGACCGCAACGGCCTGATCCTGGCCTCCAGCGTGATCGCCCCCAGCGTGTGGGCCATCCCCGAGGACATCGACCGCAACGATCCCGAGACCCGCACCAAGCTGCGCCGCGTCGCCCAGTTGCTCGGCATGAAGCCGCAGGACCTCGACCAGAAACTGGCCGACGAGGACAAGAGCTTTGTCTGGATCCAGCGCCAGGTCGACGAGCCCATCGCCAAGGAGATCGCGGCGCTGGGTGTCAAGGGCCTCTACCAGACCCGCGAATACAAGCGCCAGTACCCCGAGGGCGAATCCGCCGCGCACGTGGTGGGCTTCACCAACGTCGAGGACCACGGCCAGGAAGGCATCGAGCTCGCCTTCGACAAGGACCTGGGCGGCAAGCCCGGTTCGCAGCGCGTGATCAAGGACCGCCTGGGCCGCGTAGTCGAGGGCGTGGGCGAGCGCGTGCCGCCGCTGGACGGCAAGGACATCCAGCTGTCCATCGACTCCAAGGTGCAGTTCTTCGCCTACCAGAAGCTGCGCGACGCCGTGACCAAGCACCGGGCCAAGGCCGGCAGCGTGGTGGTGCTCGACGCGGTGACCGGCGAGGTGCTGGCGCTGGCCAACTACCCGAGCTACGTGCCCGACAAGCGCCGCAACCTCACCGGCGAGCAACTGCGCAACCGTGCCATCACCGACACCTTCGAGCCCGGCTCGACCATGAAGCCGATCACCGTGGCCATGGCGCTGGAAGCCGGGCGCGTCAAGCCCAGCACCATCATCGACACCACGCCGGGCCGCTACCAGATCGGCGGCTTCACCATCAGCGACACCCACAACTATGGCGTGCTGACGGTGGAGGGCGTGATCCAGAAGTCCAGCAACGTCGGCGCCCTCAAGATCGCGCAGAAGATGAGCCCCAGCGAGATGTGGGAGACCTACACCGCGCTGGGCTACGGCCAGAAGCCGCAGATCACCTTCCCCGGCGCCGCGCCGGGCCGCCTGCGTCCCTGGAAGACCTGGAAGCCCGTCGAGCAGGCCACCATGGCCTACGGCTACGGGCTGTCGGCCTCGCTGCTGCAGATGTGCCATTCGTACACCGCCTTCTCGCACGACGGGAAGGTGCTGCCGCTGACCATGCTCAAGAGCAACGAGGAGCCGCCGGGCGTGCGCGTGTTCTCACCCTCCACCGCGGCGTCTATCCGCAAGATGCTGCAGATGGCCGCCGGCCCCGGCGGCACCGGCCAGCTGGCACAGACCGTGGGCTACTCGGTGGGCGGCAAGTCGGGCACCGCGCGCAAGCAGGTCGGCAAGGGCTACGCAGCGGGCAAGTACCGCGGCTGGTTCACCGGCATGGCGCCCATCGACAAGCCGCGCATCATCGTCGGCGTCATGATCGACGAGCCGAGCGACGGCAACTTCTACGGCGGCACCGTGGCCGGTCCGGTGTTCAGCGAAGTGGTGCAGCAGACGCTGCGCATGATGAACGTCGCGCCCGACCTGGCCGTCAAGCCGCTGGTGCTCACGCAGGGCGTGGACGAGAGCTTCTGATGGCGCTGCACCGTCTCCATTCCCCCGACGAGGCCGCCGCCTGGCTGTCCGCGCGCGTGCGCGGACAGCTGCAGGTGGACAGCCGCGCCGTGGGCGAGGGCGACGGCTTCATCGCCTGGCCCGGTGCCGCCACCGACGGACGGCGCTTCGTGCAGTCGGCATTGGCGCAGGGCGCCGCCGCCTGCCTGGTCGAGGCCGACGGCAGCGAGGCCTACGACTTCGCCGACGAGCCGGCCGTGGCCGCCTACGAGGGCCTGAAGGCCGCCACCGGCCCCATCGCCGCCGCCTGGTGCGGCCGGCCGGCCGACGCCATGACGCTGCTGGCCGTCACGGGCACCAACGGCAAGACCTCCACCGCCTGGTGGCTGGCCCAGGCGCTCGAAGGCAGCGCCTTCGGCCCCTGCGCCGTCGCCGGCACGCTGGGCATCGGCGTGCCACCGGCCGTCGACTACAACGGCCTCACCACCCCCGACCCGGTGACGCTGCACCGCGCGCTGCGCGACCTGGTGGCGCGGGGCGTGAAGGCCTGTGCCATGGAAGCTTCCTCCATCGGCATCGCCGAGCGTCGGCTGGACGGCCTGCACTTCGACGTGGCCGTCTTCACCAACTTCACCCAGGATCACCTGGACTACCACGGCGACATGGCGGCCTACTGGGCGGCCAAGGCCGAGCTGTTCCGCTGGCCGGGCCTGCGCGCGGCCGTGGTCAACATCGACGATGTGCAGGGCGCCCGGCTCGCCGGCGAACTGCTGGATACGGCGCTGGTCGAGCTGTGGACCTGCTCGGCCGTAGGCGCGCCCGCGCGGCTGTCGGCGGTCGAGGCCGGCCACGGTCCGCAGGGCCTGCGCTTCCAGGTGGTGGAGCAGGGCGGCGCCGAGGCCATGGTCTCGACCACGCTGGTGGGCGACTACAAC
Organism: Pseudacidovorax intermedius; assembly: GCF_003350475.1. Taxonomy (GTDB): domain Bacteria; phylum Pseudomonadota; class Gammaproteobacteria; order Burkholderiales; family Burkholderiaceae_C; genus Xenophilus; species Xenophilus intermedius. Next base: position 108,402 of record NZ_QQAV01000001.1, on the reverse strand, counting down.
GTGGCCAACCTGCTGGGCGTGATCGGCACGCTGCGCGCGCTCGGCCTGCCGCTGGGCGACGCTGCCGCGGCCTGCGGCCGTCTGGGCAGCGTGCCCGGCCGCATGGACGTGGTCGCTGCCGAGGCCGGCCTCCCGCTGGTGGTGGTCGACTACGCCCATACGCCTGATGCGCTGCAGAAGGCGCTGGCCGCGCTGCGCCCCTTCGCTGAGTCGCGCGGCGGCCGGCTCTGGTGCGTGTTCGGGTGCGGCGGTGACCGCGACCCCGGCAAGCGCCCGCTGATGGGTGCCATCGCCGAGCGGGGTGCCGACCGCGTCGTCGTCACCAGCGACAACCCCCGCAGCGAATCGCCGCAGGCCATCGTCGACCAGATCGTGGCGGGCCTGGCCGCGCCACAGGCTGCGCGCGTGGTGGGGGACCGCACCGCCGCCATCGCTGAGGCCATTGCCCAAGCCGCAGCCCAGGACGTGGTGCTGCTGGCCGGCAAGGGCCATGAGGACTACCAGGAAGTCGCCGGCCGGCGCCTTCCCTTTTCCGACCGCGCCCAGGCGCAGACGGCGCTTGCCGCCAGGAGCCGGTCGGCATGAACGCTTCGATGGAATCTCTGTTCACGCTGTCCGAGGCCGCCGGCTGGGTGCCGGGTGCGCGCGTGGTGGGTGAGGGCAGCCGCGCGGTCGCGCGGGTGCACACCGACTCGCGCACGCTGGCCGCGGGCGACCTCTTCGTCGCGCTGCGCGGCGAGCGCTTCGACGCACACGACTTCCTGCCGCAGGTGCAGGCGCAGGGCGGCATCGCCGCTGTGGCCGAACCGGGCCGTCTGGCGCCGTTGGGCCTGTCGGGCCTCGAAGTGCCCGACACCCTGGTTGCGCTCGGTGCCATCGCCGCCGGTTGGCGCGCCCGCTTCACGCTGCCGCTGGTGGCGGTGACGGGGAGCAACGGCAAGACCACGGTCACGCAGATGGTCGCGTCCATCCTGCGCGCCGCAGCGCCCGGCGCCAGCCTGGCCACGCAGGGCAACTTCAACAACGAGATCGGTCTGCCGCTCACGATGATGCGCCTGCGGCCCGAACATCGCCTGGCCGTGGTCGAGCTGGGCATGAACCATCCGGGCGAGATCGCGCGGCTGGCCGCCATCGCGCGGCCGACGGTGGCGCTGGTCAACAACGCGCAGCGCGAGCACCAGGAATTCATGGCCACCGTCGAGGCGGTTGCCCGCGAGAACGGCTGCGTGCTGCAGGCGTTGGCCGCGGGCGGCACGGCTGTCTTTCCCCATGGCGACGACTACACCGACCTGTGGCGTGGCCTCGTGCCGGCCGGTGCAGGCTGCCTGCTTTTCGGCGAATCGCCTGCGGCCGACGTGTCGCTGGCCGAGGCGGAGTGGGACGGCGAGGCCTGGCGCTTCGCGGCCCGCACGCCCGCCGGCATGGTGCGGGCGCGCCTGGCCATCCCGGGCCGGCACAACCTGCGCAATGCGCTGGCCGCCACGGCCTGTGCGCTGGCGGCCGGCGTGACGGCCGAGGCCATTGGCACCGGCCTGTCGACCTTCGAACCGGTCGGTGGCCGTTCGCGTGCGCAGATCTTGCAGCGTCCCGATGGCAGCCTTCTGACGCTGGTGGACGACAGCTACAACGCCAATCCCGATTCCGTGCGCGCCGCCATCGACGTGCTGGCCGAGCTGCCCGGCCCGCGCCTGCTGGTGCTGGGCGACATGGGCGAGGTCGGGGACCAGGGGCCGCGCTTCCATGCCGAGGTGGGCGACTGGGCCCGCCAGCGCGGCATCGACGCGCTGTTCGCGCTGGGCGATGCCAGCCGTCACGCGGTGGAAGCCTTCGGCGCGGCCGGCCGCCACTTCGAGGCCATCGAGGCCCTCAACGCCGCAGCGCTGGCCCAGGCCGGCGCCGCATCGAGCGTGCTCGTCAAGGGTTCGCGGTTCATGAAGATGGAGCGCGTGGTGCAGGCCCTGGTGGCCGGCGCCGCCGGCTCGAACAACAACAAGGAGCCGGTCATGCCGCATGACACGGACGCCCGCCCATGCTGATGAGCCTGGCCCAATGGCTGCAGACGCTGTCGCCCGAACTCGGTTTCCTGCGCGTCTTCCAGTACCTCACCTTCCGCGCGCTGATGGCCGCGCTCACCGCGCTGGTGGTGGGCCTGGCCGCCGGTCCGGCGGTGATCCGCCGGCTGCGCGCGCTCAAGATCGGCCAGCCGGTGCGCGGCTACGCCATGGAGACGCACCTGGCCAAGAGCGGCACGCCCACCATGGGCGGCGTGCTGGTGCTGTTCGCCATCGCCATCGCCACCCTGCTGTGGTTCGACCTGTCCAACCGCTTCGTCTGGATCGTGCTGTGGGTGACGCTGGGCTTCGGCGCCATCGGCTGGGTGGACGACTGGCGCAAGGTGGTCAACAAGGACCCGGAGGGCATGCGCTCGCGCGAGAAGTACATGTGGCAGTCCATCATCGGCCTGGTGGCGGCGGTGTACCTGCTGTTCTCGATCTCCGAGAGCTCCAACTGGCGCGTGCTCGAGCTGTTCGTCAACTGGACACGCTCGGGCTTCGCGCTCGACTTCCCGCCCAAGACCAATCTGATCGTGCCCTTCTTCAAGGAGATCAGTTATCCGCTGGGTGGCATCGGCTTCGTCATCCTCACGTATCTGGTGATCGTGGGCGCGAGCAACGCGGTGAACCTCACCGACGGCCTGGACGGCCTGGCCATCATGCCGGTGGTGATGGTGGGCTCGGCCCTGGGCGTATTCGCCTATGTCACGGGCAATGCGATGTACTCGCGCTACCTGCTGTTCCCCTCCATTCCGGGCGCGGGCGAGCTGCTGGTGTTCTGCTCGGCCATGGCCGGTGCGGGCCTGGCCTTCCTGTGGTTCAACACCCATCCGGCGCAGGTCTTCATGGGCGATGTCGGCGCGCTGGCGCTGGGCGGCGCGCTCGGCACCGTGGCCGTGATCGTGCGCCAGGAGATCGTGTTCTTCATCATGGGTGGCATCTTCGTGGTCGAGGCGATTTCGGTCATGGCCCAGGTGAGCTGGTTCAAGTACACCAAGCGCAAGTACGGCGAAGGCCGCCGCGTGCTCAAGATGGCGCCGCTGCACCATCACTTCGAGAAGTCCGGCTGGCGCGAGACGCAGGTGGTGGTCCGCTTCTGGATCGTCACCATGCTGCTGTGCCTGGTGGGCCTGTCCACCCTCAAGCTGCGTTGAGCATCGGCCGACCATGAAGCATCTCGCCGACCTGCAAGTGCTGATCCTGGGCCTGGGCGCCTCGGGCCTGGCCATGGCGCGCTGGTGCGCCCGCCATGGTGCGCATGTCACGGTGGCCGACACGCGCGAGGCGCCGCCGCAACTGGCCACGCTGGCCGCTGAGCTGCCGCAGGTGCGCTTCGTCGGTGGGCCGCTCACGGCCGCACTGGTCGAGGGGCAGCCGGTGCGCGCCGTCTACCGCTCGCCGGGCCTGGCGCCCGCCACCATTGCACCGGTGGTCGATGCCGCGCGCGCCATCGGCCTGCCGGTGGGTGGCGAGCTGGACCTGTTCGCGCAGGCGCTGTCGGACCTGCGGGTGGCGCCGGATGCGGCACCCGATGAGGACGACGCGGCGGCAGATGCTGCGCACGATGTGCCCGGCGATGCGGCTGCAGGCGCCATCGCTGTGGCTGCGCCGCCCGCCGACGCGGCAGAGGCGGGCGCGGACATCGCCGTTGAGCCCTCCGGCGACGGCGACGGCGAAGCCGCGGCCCCGGCAGTGCCGTCCGACGACGCCGCCGCGGACGACGAGACGCTCGACGAGACGCCGCCCCCCCTGCCCATCGCACCGCCGCCCGTCCCCGAGCCCGGCTATCGTCCCGCCGTGCTGGCGATCACCGGCACCAACGGCAAGACGACCGTCACCTCGCTCACCGGCCAATTGGTCGAGCGCGCCGGCAAGACCGTGGCCGTGGCCGGCAACATCGGCCCCTCGCTGCTGGATACGCTGTCCGAACGCATGGATGCCGACGCCCTGCCGCAGGTGTGGGTGCTGGAGCTTTCCAGCTTCCAGCTCGATGGCGTGCAGGGCTTCGAGCCCACTGCCGCCGCGGTGCTCAACGTCACCCAGGACCACCTGGACTGGCATGGCGGCATGGAGGCGTATGCCGCCGCCAAGGCGCGCATCTTCGGCCGGACCGGATTGATGGTCCTCAACCGCGACGACGTCCGTGTGATGGGCATGCTGCCGGCGCCAGTCAAGGTGCGGCTGCAGCGGCCGCAGCTGCGCGCCCATGTGACCTTCGGCGCCGACCTGCCGCAGCGTCCTGGCGACTTCGGCATCGAGCGCGCCAACGGCCTGGCCTGGCTGGTGCGTGCCCATGAGGCCGACGAGACCCTCAAGCGTCGTCGCGGCGCCGCCGTGCAGGAAGAGATCCACCTGCAGCGCCTGATGCCCGCCGATGCGCTGCGCATCCGTGGCCAGCACAACGCGCTGAACGCCCTGGCCGCCCTGGCGCTGGCCAGCGCCGCCGGCTGCGCGCTGGCGCCCATGCTCTACGGCCTGCGCGAATACCGTGGCGAGCCGCACCGCGTGGAGCCCATCGCCATCGTGGACGAGGTCGAATACTTCGACGACAGCAAGGGCACCAACGTCGGTGCCACTGCCGCTGCACTGTCGGGCCTGGGCCTGGAGCGCAAGCTGGTCGTCATCCTGGGCGGCGACGGCAAGGGCCAGGACTTCTCGCCGCTGGCGCCGCTGGTGCGCCAGTACGTGCGCGCCGTGGTGCTGATCGGCCGCGACGGCCCGGCCGTCGGCGAGGCCCTGGCCGAGACCGGCGTGCCGCTGCTCGCCGCCGCCACGCTGCCCGAGGCCGTCGGCCTCTGCGCCGACCAGGCCCAGCCCGGCGACGCTGTGCTGCTGTCGCCCGCCTGCGCCAGCCTCGACATGTTCCGCGACTATGCGCACCGGGCGGACGTCTTCCGCGAGGCGGTCGACGCGCTGGCCGACGAGGAGGCCTACGAATGAGCGCCGCCCGGCCGTTCCGCAGGCGCTCGCATCCGCAGTGCGCAGCACGGAGGATTCCAGAATGAGCGCCCGCCTGCCCGCCGCCGCCACGCCCAACGAGGGCGGCAGCCGCTTCTTCGGCTGGTTCCGCCGTGCCGCCAAGAGCGGCATGGATGCCCTGCCCATGCACCTGCCGGTGCGCCTGGGTGGCGCCGACATCGCCCAGACCCGCGCCGCGCCGGTGCGTGTGGCCGGCTTCGACCAGCCGCTGGTGTGGGTCACCATCGCGCTGCTGATGTGGGGCCTGGTGATGGTGTTCTCGGCCTCCATCGCCATGGGCGACAACCCGCGCTTCAACCGCGTCGGCGGCTACAGCGAGTCCTATCACCTGATCCGCCACGCCATCTCGCTGGTGTTCGCCTTCGTCGCCGGGCTGGTGGCCTTCCAGATTCCCATGCGCACCTGGGAGCGCACGGCGCCGTGGCTGTTCGTGGTGGCGCTGCTGCTGCTGGTGATCGTGCTGATCCCGCACGTGGGCATCAACGTCAACGGCGCGCGCCGCTGGCTGCCGCTGGGCTTCATGCGCTTCCAGCCGTCGGAGCTGGCCAAGCTGGCCATGGTCTTCTATGCGGCCAGCTACATGGTGCGCAAGATGGAGATCAAGGAGCGCTTCTTCCGCGCTGTGCTGCCCATGGGCGTGGCCGTCGTGGTGGTGGGCATGCTGCTGCTGGCCGAGCCCGACATGGGCGCCTTCATGGTGATCGCCATCATCGCCATGGGCATCCTGTTCCTGGGCGGCGTGAACGCGCGCATGTTCTTCCTGATCGCCATGCTGGTGGTCGTGGCCTTCGCCACCATGGTGGCGGCCAGCCCGTGGCGGCGCGAGCGCATCTTTGCCTACCTCGACCCCTTCAGCGAGGAGCATGCGCTGGGCAAGGGCTACCAGCTCTCGCATTCGCTGATCGCCATCGGCCGCGGCGAGATTTTCGGCGTCGGCCTGGGCGGCAGCGTCGAGAAGCTGCACTGGCTGCCCGAGGCCCACACCGACTTCCTGCTGGCCGTGATCGGCGAAGAGCTGGGCCTGGTCGGTGTGCTGATCGCCATCGCGCTCTTCCTGTGGCTCACCCGCCGAATCATGCACATCGGCCGCCAGGCCATCGCGCTGGACCGCGTGTTCGCCGGACTGGCCGCGCAGGGCGTGGGCGTGTGGATGGGCTTCCAGACCTTCATCAACATGGGCGTGAACCTGGGCGCGCTGCCCACCAAGGGCCTGACCCTGCCGCTGATGAGCTTCGGCGGCTCGGCCATCCTGATGAACGTGGTGGCGCTCGCGGTGGTGCTTCGCGTTGATTACGAGAACCGTGTGCTGATGAGAGGGGGTCGCGTATGACCGGCGCCCGCACCGCGCTCGTGATGGCCGGCGGCACCGGCGGCCACATCTTCCCGGGCCTCGCCGTGGCCGAAGAACTGCGTGCCCGCGGCTGGCGGGTGCACTGGCTGGGTGCGCCCGGCAGCATGGAAGAGCGTCTGGTGCCGCCGCGCGGCTTCGCCTTCGAGCCGATCCAGTTCGGTGGCGTGCGCGGCAAGGGTCCGCTCACATTGGCGCTGCTCCCGCTGCGGCTGTTGCGCGCCTTCTGGCAGAGCTTCCAGGCCGTGGGCCGCGTCCAGCCCGACGTGGTGGTCGGTCTGGGCGGCTACATCAGCTTTCCGGGCGGCATGATGGGCGTGCTGCGTGGCCGTCCGCTGGTGCTGCACGAGCAGAACTCCGTGGCCGGCCTGGTCAACCGCGTGCTGGCGCGCATCGCCGACCGCTGCTTCAGCGCCTTCCCGAACGTGCTGCCGAATGCGGCCTGGGTCGGCAATCCCCTGCGTGAGCCTTTCCTGTCGCAGGGCGCGCCTGCCGCGCGCTTCGAAGGCCGCAGCGGCCCGCTCAAGCTGCTGGTGGTGGGCGGCAGCCTGGGCGCCAAGGCGCTCAACACCGTGGTGCCGCAGGCACTGGCGCGCATCGCACCGGCAGAGCGGCCCGTGGTGCTGCATCAGAGTGGCGACAAGCAGATCGACGAGCTGCGCGCCAACTACGCTGCCGCCGGCGTCGAAGCCGAGCTGGTGCCCTTCATCGACAACACGGCCGAGGCCTTCGCCGCGGCCGACCTCATCGTGGCGCGCGCCGGCGCCAGCACCGTGACCGAGATCGCCGCGGTCGGTGCCGCCGCGCTCTTCGTTCCTTTCCCCTTCGCGGTCGACGACCACCAGACCACCAATGCCCGCTTCCTCGCGGACGCTGGCGGTGCCTGGCTGGTGCAGCAGACCGATCTGACGCCTGAACTCTTGTCCGACCTGATCCAGAAAACGACGCGCGCCGAGCTGCTCGAGCGCGCGCAGCGCGCACATGCGATGCGCAAGACCGATGCCGTGGCCCAGGTGGCCCTGGCCTGCGAGGAGCTGGTCAAGCCATGAAGCACGCGATCCGTCACATCCATTTCGTCGGCCTGGGTGGCTCGGGCATGAGCGGCATCGCCGAGGTGCTGTTCAACCTGGGCTACGGCGTCTCGGGCTCGGACCTGGCCGACAGCGCCACGTTGCGCCGCCTGGCCGACCTGGGCATCCGCACCTTCGTGGGCCACGACGCCGCCAACATTGCCGGTGCCGACGCGGTCGTGACCTCCACTGCGGTGCAGGCCGACAACCCCGAGGTGGTCGCCGCCCGGGCGAAGAAGATCCCGGTCGTGCCGCGTGCCCTGATGCTGGCCGAGCTGATGCGCCTGCGCAGCGGCATCGCCATCGCTGGAACCCACGGCAAGACCACCACCACCAGCCTGGCCGCCAGCGTGCTGGCCACGGCCGGGCTGGACCCGACCTTCGTCATCGGCGGACGCCTCAACAGCGCCGGCGCCAATGCGCGGCTGGGCCAGGGCGAGTACATCGTGGTCGAGGCCGACGAGTCCGACGCCTCCTTCCTCAACCTGCTGCCCGTGATGGCGGTCGTCACCAACATCGACGCCGACCACATGGACACCTATGGCCACGACTTCGGCCGGCTGCAGAAGGCCTTCGTCGACTTCCTGCACCGCATGCCTTTCTACGGCACGGCCATCCTGTGCGTGGACGATCCGGCCATCCGCCAGATCCTGCCGCAGGTGACGTGCCCGGTGACCAGCTACGGCTTCAGCGAGGATGCGCAGGTGCGCGCCATCGACGTGCGGGCCGTGGGTGCGCAGATGCACTTCACCGCCCAGCGCCGCAACGGCGTGGTGCTGCCGGACCTGCCGGTGGTGCTCAACCTGCCGGGCGAGCACAACGTGCGCAACGCGCTGTCGGTGATCGCCATCGCCGTCGAGCTGGGCCTGCCCGACGAGGCCGTGCAGCGCGGTCTGGCCGAGTTCAAGGGCGTGGGCCGGCGCTTCCAGCGCTATGGCGAGGTGGCTGCCGCGAATGGTGGGCGCTTCACACTGATCGACGACTACGGCCACCACCCGGTCGAGATGGCCGCCACCATCGCGGCCGCGCGCGGCGCCTTTCCGGGCCGGCGGCTGGTGCTGGCCTTCCAGCCGCACCGCTTCACCCGAACGCGCGACTGCTTCGAGGATTTCGTCAAGGTCCTCGGCGGCGCCGACGCGGTACTGCTGACCGAGGTCTATGCCGCCGGCGAGGCGCCCATCGTGGCTGCCGACGGCCGCAGCCTGGCGCGCGCGCTGCGCGTGGCGGGCAAGGTCGAGCCGGTCTTCGTCGACGACGTTCGCGCCTTGCCCCAGGCTGTGCTGGGCAACGCCCGTGATGGCGACGTGGTGCTGTGCATGGGCGCCGGCTCCATCGGTGCCGTGGCCGGCCAGATCGTGGAGCGCTCTCAGCAGCAAGGACAGCCTGCATGAACCCGCAGTTCGTCTTCCCCCCGTTGCCCGACGCCGCCGCCATGGGCCGTGTGGCGGTGCTCTTCGGCGGCCGCTCGGCCGAGCGCGAGGTGTCGTTGATGTCCGGCACCGGCGTGCTGCAGGCGCTGCGTTCGCTGGGCGTGGATGCGCATGCCTTCGACCCCGCCGAGCGCGAGCTGGCCGAACTGCGCCATGAAGGCTTCGACCGCTGCTTCATCGCGCTGCACGGCCGCCACGGCGAGGACGGCACGGTGCAGGGCGCGCTCGAACTGCTGGGCATTCCCTACACCGGCTCGGGCGTGATGGCCTCCAGCGTGGCCATGGACAAGACCATGACCAAGCGCGTGTGGCTGGCCGAGGGCCTGCCCACGCCGCGCCATGTGCTGCTGCACGCCGACGGCCAGGCGCGCGAGCGGGTGCGCGAGGTGCCCGACACCCTGGGCCTGCCGTTGATCGTCAAGCCGCCGCACGAGGGCTCGTCCATCGGCGTCACCAAGGTGCAGGGCTATTCGCAGATGCAGGAGGCCGTGCAGCTGGCCGCGCGCTACGACCCCGAGGTGCTCTGCGAGGAATTCATCGACGGCGATGAGCTGACCTGCGCCGTGCTCGGCACGGGCGCCGGCGCCGTCGCGCTGCCGGTGATCCGCATCGCCGCGCCCGAGGGGGCCTACGACTACCAGAACAAATACTTCACCGACGACGTGAAGTACCACTGCCCGGCGGGCCTGCCCGACGCGCTGGAGGCGCAGGTGCGCCAGCTGGCCATCGCGGCCTACCGCAGCCTGGGTTGCCGCGGCTGGGGCCGGGCCGACTTCATGGTGCGCGCACGCGACCAGCAGCCCTTCCTGCTGGAGATGAACACCTCGCCCGGCATGACCAGCCATTCGCTGGTGCCGATGGCCGCGCGCGCCGCGGGCCTGAGCTATGAGCAGCTGTGCCTGCGCATCCTGGCCCAGGCGGCGCTGGACACCCGGCCCGTCCCCAAGGAAGGTGCCTGACCCATGGCCGACGGCATCGCAGTCCCGCTGGACGTGCGCCTCATGAACCTCACGGCGACCGTCCTGTACGCGCTGTGCGGGCTGATGCTGCTCGCCGCCGGCGGCTGGTGGGTGCTGCGCCAGCCCTTCCTGCCGCTGGGCGTGATCCGTGTGGACGGCGACGTGACGCACAACAACCCGATCACGCTGCGGGCCAACGTGGCGCCGCGACTGGCCGGCAACTTCTTCACCGTGGACCTGCAGCGCGCCCGGGTGGCCTTCGAATCGGTGCCCTGGGTGCGCAAGGCCGTGGTTCGGCGCGAGTTCCCGAACGCGCTGCGTGCCACGCTCACCGAGCATGTGCCGGCCGCGCTGTGGGGCGCCGAGGATGAGTCCCGCATGATCAACACCTACGGCGAGGTCTTCGAGGCCAACACCGACGAGGCCGGCGACGACCTGCCGCGGCTGCAGGGCCCCGACGACCAGGCCAGCCAGGTACTGGGCATGTACCGCGAGCTGGCGCCTGCCTTCGACGGAAGCGGCCTGAAGCTCACCGAGCTGCGGTTGTCCACCCGTGGCGGCTGGCAGGCGGTGCTGGACTCCGGCGCCACCGTGGAGATTGGCCGTGGCACGCCCGAGGAGGTGGTGGCGCGCGTGCGGCGCTTCCTGCTCAGTGCCCGCCATGTGGCCGCGCAATACGGCCGCAGCATCGAATCCATCGAAAGCGCCGACCTGCGCCATGCCGACGCGTACGCAGTGCGCATCCGCGGCGTCACCACCGTCTCGGCCGATGCGCCCGCCGCAGCAGCCGCACGGCGGCGGTAGACCGAACAGACAGACAGAACGAACGAGAGCCCCGAGGGAACACTCACACATCATGGCCAAAGACTACAAGGACCTGGTTGTCGGACTCGACATCGGCACCGCCAAGGTGATGGCGGTGGTGGCCGAAGTGCTGCCGGGCGGCGAGCTCAAGCTCGCCGGCCTGGGCGTGGCACCGTCCAACGGCCTCAAGCGCGGCGTGGTGGTCAACATCGACGCCACCGTGCAGAGCATCCAGCAGGCGCTCAAGGAAGCGGAGCTGATGGCCGACTGCAAGATCGGCCGCGTCTACACCGGCATCACCGGCAGCCACATCCGCGGCATCAACTCCAGCGGCATGGTGGCCGTGAAGGACCGCGAGGTCAGCACCACCGACGTGGCCCGCGTGGTGGAGACGGCGCGCGCCATCAACATCTCCAGCGACCAGCGCCTCTTGCTGGTGGAGCCGCAGGAATTCGTGATCGACGGCCAGGACGTGAAGGAGCCGATCGGCATGAGCGGCATGCGCCTGGAGGCCAAGGTGCACATCGTGACCGGCGCCCAGAGCGCGGCCGAAAACATCATCAAGTGCGTGCGCCGCTGTGGCCTGGAGGTGGACCAGCTGATGCTGAACCCGCTGGCTTCCAGCCTGGCGGTGCTCACCGAGGACGAGCGCGAACTGGGCGTGTGCCTGGTGGACATCGGCGCCGGCACCACCGACGTGGCCATCTTCACCAACGGCGCGATCCGCCACACGGCCGTGATTCCGATCGCAGGCGACCTGATCACCAGCGACATCGCCATGGCGCTGCGCACGCCGACCAAGGACGCCGAGGACATCAAGGTCGAGAACGGCTTCGCCAAGCAGCTGCTGGCCGACCCCGAGACGCAGGTCGAGGTGCCCGGCCTGGGCGACCGCGGCCCGCGCATGCTGAGCAAGCAGGCGCTGGCCGGCGTGATCGAGCCCCGCGTGGAAGAGATCTTCCAGCTGGTGCAGCAGGTGGTGCGCGAGTCGGGCTACGAGGAAGTGCTCTCGTCCGGCGTGGTGCTCACTGGCGGCAGCGCCGTCATGCCGGGCATGGTCGAGCTGGGCGAGGACATCTTCCTCAAGCCGGTGCGCCGCGGCATCCCGAAGTACGCCAGCGCCCTGTCGGACATGGTGGCCCAGCCGCGTGCCGCCACCGTCATGGGCCTGCTCGAAGAGGCCCGGCACGCACGCATGCGCGGCTACAAGGTCGCGCAAAAAAATGGTTCAGTGAAGACGGCTTTCGGCCGATTCAAGGATTTCATCGTGGGGAATTTCTGATGCACCACGCAGCACCTCAACCCCACCTCATCCATTTCAACGAGCGATGGCGACGTACGGGGCCGCCGCCATCGCCGGAAGTGACCGCCGCTTCCACCTTCCGCACCACGCCCCCTACAACAAAGCCAACGTCAGTCAAGCAGCAACTGCAAGGATCCAGGAGTTCATGATGCCCATCGAAATGATCGAAGTCGAAGAGTTCAACCAAGGCACGCAGATCAAGGTGATCGGTGTCGGCGGCGGCGGCGGCAACGCCGTCTCCCACATGATGGAGCGGGGCGTCCAGGGGGTGCAGTTCGTCTGCGCCAACACCGATGCCCAGGCCCTCAACCGCTGCGGCGCGCCGAAGCTGATCCAGCTGGGCAACAACGGCCTGGGTGCCGGCGGCAAGCCCGACAAGGGCCGCGAGGCGGCCGAGGCGGCGGTGGACGAGATCCGCACCGCCATCGACGGCGCCCACATGCTGTTCATCACTGCCGGCATGGGCGGCGGCACCGGCACCGGCGCGGCGCCCGTCATCGCCCGCGTGGCCAAGGAAATGGGCATCCTCACCGTCGGCGTGGTCACCAAGCCCTTCGACTGGGAAGGCGGCAAGCGCATGAACAACGCCGAGTCGGGCCTGTCCGAACTCGAGGCGAATGTCGACTCGCTGATCGTCATCCTGAACGAGAAGCTGCTCGAGGTGCTGGGCGACGAGGTGACGCAGGCCGAGGCCTTCGCGCATGCCAACGACGTGCTGAAGAACGCCGTCGGCGGTATTTCGGAAATCATCAACGAGTACGGCGGCGTGAACGTCGACTTCGAAGACGTGCGCACCGTGATGGGCGAGCCGGGCAAGGCCATGATGGGCACCGCCTCGGCCAACGGCCCGGACCGCGCCCGCATCGCCGCCGAGCAGGCCGTGGCCTGCCCGCTGCTGGAGGGCATCGACCTGTCCGGCGCCAAGGGCGTGCTGGTGCTGGTGACGGCCTCGAAGGCTTCGCTGAAGCTGTCGGAGTCGAAGCTGGCGATGAACACCATCCGCGCCTACGCTTCGCCCGAAGCCAACGTCATCTACGGCGCCGCCTACGACGACAGCCTGGGCGACGACATGCGCGTCACGGTGGTGGCCACCGGCCTGTCGCGCCCGGCCGCCGGCCGTGGCCAGCCCGAGTTGCAGGTCATCCGCACCGGCACCGACAACGTGGCCTTCCAGGTCCCGACCCTCGGCGGCGCGCTGGCCAACGGCGTGGCCGCCGGCGCGGCCGGCCAGGCCAAGTACGACGGCATGGCCGTGCCCAGCGTGTGGCGCACCAACCGCACGATGGCCGCCGCCAAGGTGGATGCGCTGTCGTCGGGCGGGATGGACGATTTCGAGATCCCCGCGTTCCTCCGCCGCCAAGCTGATTGATGGGGCATACGGCTACTGCGCGCCCCGATCTTGCGCCTGCGCTTCTCGCCGTACCCAAGTACGGCTGCGATGCTCGGCGCAACCTCGGGGCGCTCGCTACGCCGTCTGACCCATCAATCGCCTGCGCTTGAATGAAGGCACCGGCAGCCTGCGGCTGCGGTGTGGAGTCCAAGCAGAAGCGCCACGCACCGGGTTCGATGCGTGGCGCTTTCGTTCGTCCTGCTTGTCCGCGGGCGCTTACGCCTCCTTACGGCTATCACGGTCATAGGCCGAAGAGTGGGGTTGGCGCGGGGTGGCCAAAATTACAATCCGCGCCGTGCTGCAACAACGAACCCTCAAGTCCATCACCCGCGCCGTGGGCGTCGGCCTGCACAGCGGCCAGCGTGTGGAGCTGACGCTGCGACCCGCGCCGGCGGACACGGGCATCGTGTTCCGGCGGGTGGATCTGCCCGAGCCGGTGGACATCCCCATGCGGGCCGAGTCGGTGACCGACACCCGCCTGGCGTCCACGGTCTCCACCGGCGGGGCCAAGGTGCAGACGGTGGAGCACATCATGTCGGCCTGCGCCGGCCTGGGGCTCGACAACCTCTACATCGACATCACGGCCGACGAGGTGCCGATCCTCGACGGTTCGGCCTCGTCCTTCGTCTTCCTGCTGCAGAGCGCCGGGATCGAACTGCAGAAGGCGCCGCGCCGCTTCATCCGCGTGCTGCGGCCCGTGGAAGTGCGCGAAGGCGAGGGCGACAACCTCAAGTGGGCGCGCCTGGACCCTTACCACGGCTTCAAGCTGAGCTTCGAGATCGACTTCGACCACCGCGTGGTCAACGCCACCGGCCAGCGCTACGAGTTCGACCTGAGCGTGGGCCAGTACGCCCGCGACATCGCCCGTGCACGCACCTTCGGCTTCACCAAGGAGGTGGAGTACATGCGCAGCAAGGGCCTGGCCCTGGGCGGCGGGCTGGACAATGCCATCGTCATGGACGACCACAAGGTGCTCAATGCCGGTGGTCTCCGCTACGACGACGAGTTCGTCAAGCACAAGATCCTGGACGCCATGGGCGACCTCTACATCGTCGGCAAGCCGCTGCTGGCGGCCTACAGCGCCTTCCGCTCGGGCCATGCGCTCAACAACAAGTTGCTGCGCGAACTGCTGGCCCAGTCCGATGCCTACGAGATCGTGACCTTCGAGGACACCCGCCAGGCCCCCCGCGGCTTCGGCGAGATCGCCCGCGCCTGGTAAGTCGCACCTCGCGATCGCATGCTGCTTTTCCGCTGGGTCATCCTTCTCCTGCTGCTGGTGGCAGGGGTGTGCTTCGCCTTTTATGCGGCCACCGGCCAGATGCGCTACCGGCGCCTGGGCTGGATCGTCTTCAAGTGGACCTTCCTCGCGGCGCTCGGCTTCTTCGCCGTGCTGATCGCCGAGCGCCTAGCCTGACCGGCGCAGGCCGCGCGCGCCTTCATGCCGCAGGCGGCACGCCGTCGTAGGCGTTCTGCAGCAACCGGCGCAGCGCCGCGGCCTCCAGCGGGCGAGGATTCGGGTACTGGTTCTGCATCGCCAGCGCGCAGGCGCGGTCCAGGTCCTCTTCGCGCAAGCCGATCTGCCTGAGGGCCACCGGCGCACCGTGGCGGAGGGCGAGTTCGTACAGCGCCAGCGGCGCGTCGGCCGCACCCAGGGCACGGGCGATGCGCGTCGTGGCCGCGGGTGCGGCCGGCGCGTTGTAGGCCAGCGCATGCGGCAGCACGATGGTGTGGGTCTCGGCATGCGGCAGGTTGAAGCTGCCGCCCAGCGTGTGGCACAGCTTGTGGTGCAGCGCCATGGCGACGCTGCCCAGCACGGTGCCGCACAGCCACGCGCCGTAGAGCGCATCGGCGCGGGCCTGTCGATTGCCGCTGTCGGCATGGATGGCGGGCAGGGCGCGGCCCAGCGCGGCCAGGCCTTCCTCGGCCATCAGCTGCGTCACCGGGTTGGCGTCGTCGGCATACAGGCCCTCGGCCGCATGGGCCATGGCATTGATGCCGCTGACGACCGACAGGCCGACGGGCAGGCCCAGACTGAGCTGCGGGTCGTAGATCACGGTGCGCGGCAGCACGCGCAGGTCGCGGCCGGTGCGCTTCACACCCTCTTCGGTCAGGCCGTAGATGGGTGTCATCTCGGAGCCCGCATAGGTGGTGGGCACGGCCAGGATCGGTAGGCCGGAGTCCAGCGCGATGGCCTTGCCCAGGCCGATGGTGGAGCCGCCGCCCACCGCCACCGCGCAGTCGGCGCCCAGGCGCTGCGCCACGGCGCGGGCCTCGCGCGCGGCCGCCATGGGCACATGCATGACCGCGCCGTCGAACACGCCCGCCGCCCGTTCGCCGAGCAGCCCGGCCACCTGTTCGGCCTGGGCGCGCTGCGGCGGCGTGCACAGCACCAGCGCCTTGCGCGCGCCCAGGGCCTCGACCTCCGCCGCGACCTGTGCCAGCGTGCCGGCGCCGAACAGCACGCGCTGCGCCCGGCTCTCGTAGACGAAGGGCTTCATTCGGCGACGATGTTGCGGGCCTTGATCAGGCGGCCCCAGCGGGCGCTTTCGCTGCGAACGAGCTGGTTCATCGCCTCGCGTGAGCCGGCCACCACCTCGAAGCCGCCCTCGGCCAGGCGCTTGGCCACCTCGGGCTGGCGCAGCGTCGCGGTCACGTCGGCCCCCAGGCGGTCGAGCACCGGCGCCGGCACCTTGGCGGGCGCCACCATGCCGACCCAGGAATAGACCTCGAAGCCCTTGTAGCGCTCGGCCACGGCCGGCACGTCGGGCAGGGCCGCGCTTCGCTGCGGCGAGGTCACGGCCAGGGCGCGGAGCTTGCCGCTCTGCACCTGCGGCAGCACCAGCGGCAGGCTGGCGATCATCGAGTCCACATGGCCGCCCATCAGGTCGGTCATGGCCGGGCCGCCGCCCTTGAAGGGCACGTGCGTGCCCTTGCCGCCGGCGGTTTCGAGGAAGAGCTCGGCCGCCAGGTGGTTGGAGCTGCCGGCGCCCACCGAGGCATAGGAGACGCCATTGCCAGCCTTGGTGGCCGCCACATAGTCCTGCAGCGTCCGGTAGGGCGAACTGGCCGGCACCACCAGCACCATGGGCGAGCGGGCGATGTACGACACACCGGTGAGGTCGCGCTCGGTGGAGTAGGTCAGTCGGGGATAGATGTGCTGCTCGGTGGCGTAGGAGTCGAACACCATCGCCACCGTGTGGCCATCGGGCACGGCCTTGGCCACCAGCGCCATGCCGATGGTGCCGCCGGCACCGCCGCGGTTGTCGACGATCACCTGCTGGCCCAGGCGGGCGGCCAGCGGCTCCTGGATCTGGCGCGCCACCTTGTCGACCGTGCCGCCGGCCGCGAAGGGCACGACGATGGTCACGAGGCGCGAGGGATAGGCCGGCTGTGCCAGCGCCGCACCTGCCGCGAACAGACCGAGGCCGAGTGCGAGGCCCTGGCCGAGGAGGCTGCGGCGGGAGGCGCCGCCGCGCGTTGTCTCTGCTTGGAACATGAGCGATTCCTGGTTCTTGTGGAGTGGGGTAGATGCTATTCTTTGCGTGGCATCTGCAGAATCCGCTGCGTCTGCCAAACGCCTTTGCGAGGTCTGCACAGATGGAATCGATCCGCTTCGCCGAATCCCTGGCCGTCTTCGTCGACGTGGCCGAGGCCGGCAGCTTCTCGGCGGTGGCGCGCCGACGCGGCATGGTGGCCTCGTCGGTGGCACGCCAGATCGGTGCGCTAGAGCAGGACCTGAAGGTGCCGCTCTTCACCCGCTCCACCCGCGCGCTGGTGCCCACCGAGGCGGGCGTGCTGCTTCTGGAGCGGGCGCGCAAGATCCTGCGCGACATGACCGACGCGCGCAGCGAGGTCGTCTCGCTCGACCGCAGCGTGCAGGGCCTGCTGCGCGTGAGCTGCGTGCCGGCCTTCGGCCGCCGCCATGTGGTGCCGCACCTGGGCTCGCTGTTCGAGCGCCATCCTGCGCTGCGTGTGGAGCTGGAGTTGACCGAGCGCCTGGTCGATCCGGTCCTGGAGCGCTTCGACCTCGTGATCCGCATCGGCCCGCAGCCCGACAGCAGCCTGGTGGGCCAGCGCATCGGCAGCCAGCGCTACATCATGGGCGCCTCGCCCGCCTACCTGGCGCGCCACGGGCGGCCCGAACGCTTCGAGGACCTGGCGCATCACCGGCTGATCGACCGCCAGCACAGCACCAGCGCCCGTGGCTGGCGCGAGCTGGACGGCTTCGACTGGAGCCAGCCGCCGCACTTCGTGCTGGAGAGCGACGACTGCGACTCGCGTCGGCATTGCGCGGCGCAGGGCCTGGGCATCGCGCTGATGCCCAACTGGGCCATCGGCGAGGACCTGGCCGCCGGCCGCATCGTCGAGCTCCAGCTCGAAGGCGCGCCCCGTCAGCCGGCCAGCGGCATCTACATGCTGCGGGCGGCGCCGCAGGCCAGCCTCAAGGTGCGGGCCTTCACGGAGCACCTGCTGGAGAGCATCGGCCGCTCTGCCAGCTGGGTGAGCGACACGGCGACTGCGCTGCAATAGGACGAGGTCCGACGCCGAACTCGGTGTCGCCGCTGCCTCGGCGCTCCCGTCCCGCCCTCAGCTCAAGCAACGGGCTGTTCGATGCATGCGTCGGCCCTTCAGCGCGAGCGCCCGCCCTTGTAGAGCCCACTGGCCCGCGGCTGCAGCGTGGTGGCCTCACCGAGCCGGGCGCGCACCCGGCCCACCTGCGCATGGGTGATGGCCAGCCCCAGCGCATCGGCCGCGTCGCTGCCGGGCAGGCCGGGCAACTCCAGCAGCCGGCGCACCATCTCCTGCACCTGCGCCTTGGCCGCACGGCCATGGCCGGCCACCGCCTGCTTCATCTGCGTGGCCGTGTACTCCGCCACCGGCAGGCCGTGGGTCACCAGGGCCGTCAGGCAGGCGCCGCGGGCCTGGCCCAGCAGCAGCGTGGACTGCGGGTTGACGTTGACGAACACGATCTCCACCGACGCCGCATCCGGCTGGTAGCGCTGGCTCAGCTCGCCGATGCCATCGAACAGCACCTTGAGCCGTGCCGGCAGCGCCGTGGTCGCCAGATGCCGCGTGCTGATGGTGCCGCTGGCCACGTAGCGCAGCGCATAGCCGTCCACATCCACCACGCCGAAGCCGGTGGTCTGCAAGCCGGGGTCGATGCCGAGTACGCGCATCGTCCTCATGCGTTGAAGTACCAGCGGACCGAATGGAAGAAGATGGGTGCCGCGAAGCACAGCGCATCCACCCGGTCCAGCAGGCCGTTGGCGCCGGTGATGCCCACGCCCTTGCGGCCCCAATGCGGCACGCCCCGGTCGCGCTTGAGGGCCTTCATCACCAGGTGGCCCATGGAGCCCGCCACGCAGGCCACCAGCGCGGCCACGAAGGCCTGCCAGAAGTGGAAGGGCGTGATGAACGAAAGCAGCGCGCCCACGAAGCTGGCCACGCCCATGCCCACGCCCCAGCTGGCCCAGTTGAAGCTGCGGCTGACATGCGGCGCGATGGGCGCGCGGGGCCGCAGGATCTGCCGCAGCAGGCCGCCGCGGCCGGGCGGCGCCGGTGGGCCGGCCTGGCTGTCGTTGCCCGAGGCGGCCAGGTGCCGATAGATCAGGTGCTGCACAAGCATGCAGGTCTGCACCGTCGCGACCAGGAAGAACACCAGGAAGGCGTTCTTGCCGTCGTAGCCCGGAAACTGCAGCAACAGCAGCGCCGGCACATGCGACAGCCCGTAGACGCAGACCATGATGCCCCACTGCAGCTTTGCATTGCGCTCCAGGAAGTGGTCCGGGTCGTCCGCCAGCGCGGCGGCCGCGGGCAGCGCCAGGAAGGCATAGACCGGGATGAACACCGTGAACAGGTCGAAGCGGGCCGTGCCCACCAGCACGAACTGGATCGGCAGCACTACGAAGAAGGCCAGCAGCAGGCTGCGGTGGTCGCCGCGCCGCGTGGGCGAGAGGGTGATGAACTCGCGCAGCGCCAGGAAGGCGATCAGGCCGAACAGCACCGTGGCCACCGTTTCGCCCAGCGCCCAGCCGATCCAGAAGACGATGACCATCACCCAGGTGGTGCGCAGCAGGGCGCGCAGGTGCACGAGTTCCTCTTCCCAGGCCTCCCCGTGCACGGGGTTGCGGCGCTCGCGCAGGCCGACGAAGAAGAGGGCGGCGCTGACCAGGGCCAGGATGCCGAAGACAAGCAGGAAGAGGGCGGCCACCTGCTCCGAGGGCCCGAGGTTGCGAAGGAAGTTCTCCATGAGGCGCTGTCCTTCCTACACGTCGCGCAGGGCGATCACGGCCTCGCGCGCCCGGTCGAGGAAGGCGCGCCGCTCCTCGCCCGGCTCGATGCGGATCGGCGCGCCGAAGGTCACCGAGCAGAGGATGGGCACGGGCACCACTTCGCCCTTGGGCATCACGCGCTGGACGTTGTCGATCCAGGCCGGCACCAGCACCACCTCCGGGAACATCTGCGCCAGCGTGTAGAGGCCCGACTTGAACTTCTGCGGCACGCCCGTGTGGCCGCGCGTGCCTTCGGGAAAAATGATGATCGAGTCGCCGCTCTTCAGCGCCTCGATCAGCGGCTGCAGCGGCGCCATCGGATCGGGCGGCGCGGCGCCGTCCTCGGCCGGCGCGGGCGTGCCGCCGCGCTCCACATAGATGGCGTTGAAGACTTCGGTGGTGATCCAGCGCTTGAAGGGCGAATTGGCCCAGTAGTCGCGCGCCGCGATGGGCCGGGTGATGCTGCGCAGTTCGCCGGGCAGTGCGGCCCAGATCATGACCAGGTCGATGTGGCTCTGGTGGTTGGCGAAGTAGATGCGCTGCTCGGCCTTGGGCGGGCAGCCCCACCAGCGCGCCTGGGCCCCGGTGAGCAGGCGCGTAACGCCCAGCAGCAGGGCGCCCGTCAGCTTGGCAAGGTACATCGGTCGATGATACGGGTGGGGGTCAGGGCAGCTCGACCGCGCCCATGCGCGCGACGATGGTGGCGGCCCGGCCATTGAGGTAGGGCGAGTAGGGCCGCTTCTCATAGAACTTGGGGCTGGGCAGCATGACGGCCAGCCGCGCGGCCTCACTGGCCGTGAGGCGGTCGGCGCCCTTGCCGAAGTAGTGGCGCGCCGCAGCTTCGGCGCCGAAGACGCCTTCGCCCCATTCCACGCTGTTGAGGTAGATCTCGAGGATGCGGCGCTTGCCCAGGAAGAGCTCCAGCAGCTGCGTCAGCACCAGCTCCTGGCCCTTGCGCAGCAGCGTGCGTTCGCCCGACAGCAGCAGGTTCTTGGCCAGCTGCTGGCTGATGGTGGAGCCGCCGCGCAGCTGCGGCGGGCGGGTGGGCCGGCCCTGCGCGGCGGCACGGGCGGCCCGGCGCGCAGCCAGCTCCTCGGCGCGCGCGTTGCGCTGGCGGGCACGTTCGATGGCCTCCCATTCCACGCCGCCGTGTTCGACGAAGGCGGCATCCTCGCTGGCGATGACGGCGCGCTTGAGCGGATCGGCGATGCGTTCGTAGGGCAACCAGGTCTGGCTCCACTGGGCGCGCGTGCCGTCCTCCCGCGCGAGGCGCCACATCTCCGAGCGCTGGAAGCTGGTGGACTGCGGATCGAGCACCAGCATGAGCGCGATGCGCAGCAGGAAGAACAGCTGCAGCGCCACGCCTGCCAGCAGCAGACAGACCAGCCAGCGACCGAGCGGACGCATCATGCGGGCTTGGCGTCGACCAGGGCGCGCAGCTCGGCCAGCACCGGCGCCGCATCGGGCCGCACGCCGCGCCACACGGCGAACGCCTCGGCCGCCTGCTCGACCAGCATGCCCAGGCCGTCTCGACCGATGGCGCCGTGGGCCTGGGCCCAGCCGATGAAGCCGGCGGCGGCGGGGCCGTACATCATGTCCGCGGCCAGGGCGCCCTCGGCCAGCACGCTGGCCGGCACGGGCACGCCGTCACCCGCCAGGCTGGAGGCGGTGCCGTTGACGACGATGTCGAAGCGGGCATCGCCCAGGCCGTCCAGGCCGGCGGCCTGAAGCTCGCAATCCGTGCCGCGGGCCAGGTGGGCATGCTGCGCCACCAGCGCCTCGGCCTTGGCGGCGGTGCGGTTGGCCACCACCAGGCGCGAAGGCGCCGCCTCGATCAGCGGCCCCATCACGCCGGCCGCCGCGCCACCCGCGCCGATCAGCAGCACCCGCGCGCCCGCCAGCGCGCGGCCGGCATGGCGCACGATGTCGGCCACCAAGCCGGCGCCATCGGTGTTGTCGCCGTGCACATGGCCGTCCTCGTCGAAGCGCAGGGTGTTGACCGCGCCGGCCAGACGGGCGCGCGCGCTCAGCCGCTCGCCGGCCAGCGCGGCGGCGTCGAACTTGCAGGGCACCGTCACATTGCAGCCGCCAGCGCGGTCGCCGGCCTCCTGTGCCTCGCGGCGGAAGTCGGCCACGGCCTGCGCGAAGGCGCCCGGTGCGACCTCGCGGCGTCCGTAGTCCAGCGTCTGGCCGGTGAGTTGGGCGAAGCGGGCGTGGATCCACGGCGAGCGGCTGTGCGCCACCGGGTTGCCCATCACGCAGTAGCGGTCCATGGGGTTCTGATGCGGTCGAAGGAAAAAGACGGGGGCGACTCACTGCGGCGTCGCGGACACCTGGGTCTCCAGCGTCTCGTCGCGGGTGAAGCGGAAGCGCGAGGGCAGGACGATCTGGTCGGCCTGGCGGCGCATGGCGTCGGTGAAGGGGCCGAAGTTGCCCAGGCTGCGCACGATGGCCTGGGCGCGGCGGTCCAAGTCGGCATTGCCGGAGCTTTCCACCAACTCGGTCGCCAGCAGGCGGCCGTCGTGGTTGACGGTGATCAGCAGCGTGAGCTGGCCATAGAGCTTCTGGCCCCGCGCCTCGGGAAAGTTCAGCGTGCCGCGCGCCTCGATGCGCCGGCGCAGCGCATCCACGTAGCCCGCATAGGCCACCTCGCGCGTGGAGGGGCTGATGTAGCGGCGCTTGGGGCGGGCGTTCTCTTCGTTGACACGGCGTTCGATCTCGGCGAGCAGGTCCAGCAGCTGGCGCCGGCGCTCTTCCTGCGCCGTGCTGTCGGCGGTCTGGCCGGTGCGGCTGGGGTCGGGCGCGGGCAGTGCGGCCAGTTGCTTGCGCACGCGGGCCAGCAGCATCTGCTGCTGCTCCTGCAGCGCCTCGATGCGGCGCTGGGCGTCCTGGTCGGAATCGCCGACGGCGCGGAAGGCCGAGGGCGGCAGCGGGCTGGTGGCGCGGCCCCGCTCCAGGTCGCCACCGCCGGCCAGCGTGGCCTGGGCCAGGGCCGCCGGCTTGGCCGGCAGGTCGGTCTGCGAACTGCGGGCGTTGACCAGGATGATCTCCAGCGGCGACTCCTGCAGCACGCGCTCGAAGGCGGCCGGGTCGGCCACGCGCACGCCCAGCACCGCCGCATGCACCAGCACCGACACACCCAGTGCCATGTGCAGCGGAGTCAGGTCGGCCAGGCGCATGGCGAACAAGCGGGCAGGCTCAGGCCGCGGGGGCGGGCGCAGGGGTCTCGGGTTCGGCGTCGTTCACGTCGACGGCGATGGTCAGCGCGCCGGTGGCGGCTTCTTCCTCGTCGGCCTCGGCATCGTCGGCGGCGGGTGAGGCCTCGGCGTCCAGGCGCTCGATCACGCTGCCGTTGACGGCCAGCGCGATCTCGTCGATGTCGCCCAGGCGCAGCCGGATGCGGGCGCCGCGCGGCAGGCCCTGGGCACCGATCACCGGCAGCACCAGCGGCAGCGTGTCGGCGCGGGCCAGCGCCTCGCCGCCGCCGGCGTCGCGCACCAGCGTGGCCTCCAGCTCGCGGATGCCGTGCTGCTGCAGGTACTTGAGCGTCCAGAAGCGCTCCATGCCGGACTGGTAGGCGTTGTAGGTCGAGTACGCCGCGTCGAAGCCGGAGAGGATGGAGAACAGTCCCGCGTCCTTGGGCTTGAAGGGCGCGGCGAGCGCGGCCGTCTTGCCGTGGCGCGCGGCGGCAATGATCTGCCACTGGTTGACCAGGTCGGTGTAGCGGCGCAGCGGCGAGGTGCTCCACGCGTAGCTCTTCACGCCCAGGCCAGCATGCGGCAGCGCCTTGGTGCCCATGCGCACCTTGATGCCGGGCGCCAGGCTGGCTTGGCTGCGGTAGAGCGCGGGCACGCCCAGCTCGCCCAGCCAGCCGCCCCAGCTGCTGTTGGCCAGGATCATGGCCTCGGAGACGATCAGGTCCAGCGGCGCGCCGCGGCGGCGGGTCGTGATCTGCACGGTCTCGCTGCCGTCGGGCTCGGGTCGGTCCTCGTGGCCGACCAGGCGGAAGTTGTAGTCGGGGCGGTTGAAGCTCTCGGGCTTGCCGCGCACCACTTCGCGCTGCGCCTTCAGCGCCTTGGCCAGGCGGAACAGGAAGGCCAGCGGCGCATGCAGGCGCTGCGCCTCGTCGGGGCCGCCGGTGGCGGCGGGCGCCTCCAGCCAGGCTTCGTCGATCACGGCGTCGAGCTGGTCGTGCCGCAGGTTGGCGACCACCGGCACGCGCTCGATCTTCGTCTCGATGCCCTGCAGCGCCAGCGTGGCCTCGTCGAAGCGGGCATAGAGCGAAACCGCCGGGCGCGGCGCGCCTTCGAGCAGGGTGTAGGTCTGCACCACCGCGTCGGGCAGCATGGTGATCTTGTGGCCCGGCATGTAGACTGTGGACATGCGCCCGCGCGCCACCTGGTCCAGCGCATCGCCGGGGGCGAGCGCCAGGCCGGGCGCCGCGATGTGTACCCCGACGGTCACGGTGCCGCTGCCCAGGCCCTGCACCGACAGCGCATCGTCGATCTCGGTGGTCTGCGAGTCGTCGATGGAGAAGGCCTCGACGCCCTCGGCCAGCGGCAGGTCGTCGGCCACCGCAGGCGCCGTGAGTGCGGCCGGAAAGCCCGTGCCCTTGGGGAAGTTCTCGAACAGGAAGCGCTTCCAATGGAACTGGTAGGACGAGTCGATGGCGCCGGCGGTGGTCAGCAGCTCCAGCGGCGGGCGCTGGGCGGTGCGGGCGGCCTCGACGACGGCCTTGTACTCGGGCGCGTTCTTGTCGGGCTTGAAGAGGATGCGGTAGAGCTGCTCGCGGATCGGCGCCGGGCAGCGGCCGGCCACCAGCTCGGCCGACCATTCGCCGATCTGCGCCTGCACGGCCTTCTTCTTTTCGATGGCGGCCAGGGCCTGCTGCACGATCTCGGCCGGCGCCTTGCGGAAGCGCCCCTTGCCACTGCGGCGAAAGTAGTGCGGCGCGTCGAACAACGCGAAGAGAGCGGCGGCCTGCTGTGCCAGCGTGGGCTTGTCGCTGAAATAGTCGGCCGCGAGTTCGGCGAAGCCGAATTCCTCGTCGGACGCGAATTCCCAGGCCAGGTCCAGGTCCATCGTGGCGGCCAGCGCGCGCGCCTCGGCGATCAGCTCGGCGGGCGCCGGCTTGTCGAAACGCAGCACGATGTTCGCGCCCTTGACCTTGACGCGCTTGCCGCTTTCCAGCTCCACCTGCGCCGACGCTTCGGCCTCGGACAGCACACGGCCGCCGAGGTACTTGCCGGCTTCTTCGAACAACACAAACATCCGGCGATTGTCACACGCGCCCCGCGGCGCGCCGGGCACGCGACGGGCTCAGGCCGGCTGCAGGAAGGCGATCACGGCGTCCAGGTGGGCCGTCTCGAAATCGGACAGCGCATGGTCGCCGCCCTCGACCACGCGCAGCAGGCTGCCGGGGTAGCGCGCCGTCATCTCGCGCCAGTCCAGCACCTCGTCGCCCTTGGCGATCACGGCCATCAGGCGCTCCGGATGCCGCAGCGCGCCGGCCTGCAGGGCGCGCAGCTCGTCGATGTACTCGGGGCGAAAGAAGAAATGCGCCTCCGGGTCGTGCCAGGCGGTCTGCTCGCCGATGTACTTCGCGAGGTCGCGCGCAGGATCGACGGCCGGGTTGACCAGCACCGCGCGGCAGCCGGTGCGCGCCGCCAGCCAGGTCGCGTAGAAGCCGCCGAGCGAGGAGCCGACCACGGCCATGCTGTCGCCGGGCCAGTCGGCGGTGCCCTGCGCGATCAGTTCCGCCGCCGCGTGCGGCGAGGGCGGCAGCTGCGGGCACCACCAGTGCACCGCCGGATGCCGCGCCGCCATCCGCGCCGCCATCAGCCGCGCCTTGGCCGATTGCGGCGACGAGCGAAAGCCATGCAGGTAGAGCAGGTGGGTGGTCGACATTTGCCGCACTGTAGCGGGGCACGCGGATAATCGCGCGCCTCATGTCTGCCGTCTTCCAGCGCCCCTCGCTCCTGCGCCGCATCGCGCCTGTGTTCCAGGGCTTCGACGTCCTGCTGGTGCTCGCGCTGGTGGTGCTGGCCTCGACCGGCATGGTGGCCATGTATTCCTCAGGCTACGACAGCGGCACCCGGTTCTCCGACCATGGCCGCAACATGCTGCTGGCGGCCGGCATCATGTTCCTCGTGGCCCAGGTGCCGCCGCAGCGGCTGATGAGCCTGGCGGTGCCCCTGTATGCGTTCGGCGTCACGCTGCTGGTGGCGGTGGCGCTGTTCGGCGTCACCAAGAAGGGCGCCACGCGTTGGCTGAACGTGGGCGTGGTGATCCAGCCCAGCGAGATCCTGAAGATCGCCATGCCGATGATGCTGGCTTGGTGGTTCCAGCGGCGCGAAGGCCAGTTGCGGCCGCTGGATTTCGTGGTCTCCTTCGTGCTGCTCGCGGTTCCGGTCGGCCTGATCATGAAGCAGCCCGATCTGGGCACCTCGCTGCTGGTGCTGGCGGCCGGGCTGTCGGTGATCTTCTTCGCCGGCCTGCCCTGGAAGCTGATCGTGCCGCCGGTGATCATCATCGCCATCGCCGTGACGCTGATCGTCTGGTACGAGCCGCAGCTGTGCGCCGATGGCGTCGACTGGCGCATCCTGCACGAGTACCAGCGCCAGCGGGTGTGCACGCTGCTCGATCCCTTCCGAGACCCGCTGGGCAAGGGCTTCCACATCATCCAGGGCATGATCGCCATCGGCTCCGGCGGGCTGGGCGGCAAGGGTTTCATGCAGGGCACGCAGACGCACCTGGAGTTCATTCCCGAGCGCACCACCGATTTCATCTTTGCCGCCTATTCCGAGGAGTTCGGCCTGGCCGGCAACCTTTTCCTGATCTGCGGCTTCATCTTCCTGATCTTCCGCGGCCTGGCCATCGCCTCGTCGGCACCGACGCTGTTCTCGCGGCTGCTGGCCGGTGCGGTGACGATGATCTTCTTCACCTATGCCTTCGTGAACATGGGCATGGTCAGCGGCATCCTGCCGGTGGTGGGCGTGCCGCTGCCCTTCGTCAGCTATGGCGGCACGGCCATGGTGACGCTGGGGTTGGGGCTGGGCATCCTGATGTCGATCGCGCGCTCGCGGCGCCTGATGCAGACCTGATCTTCCGGTCGTCGCGCCAGGCCTGTCGCATCTGGCGAGCGCTTGCGCCGTCGGTCCCTCGCCCCGACCCGGTTCTACGCGTCCCGACCCGTCAGCCGCAGCCGCGCGCGCAGCGTTGGCATTGCCCCTGATCCCCGGCCTGCCGATCCCCGAGGACGGGGGCAGCGTCCGGAGGCGCGAGCAATAATCTGCCGATGATCTCCCGCGAACCCACCCTCGAGCGCCTGGCCACGGCGCAGCAGCTTTTGCTCACGCCCTTCGGGCTCGACGAGACGCACCTGGCGAGGGCCCTGGCCGAGATCCGCGCGCACAAGGTGGACGACGCGGACCTGTACTTCCAGTACACCCGCGCCGAGGGCTGGAGCCTGGAGGAAGGCATCGTCAAGACGGGCAGCTTCTCCATCGACCAGGGCGTGGGCGTGCGCGCAGTGAGCGGCGAGAAGACCGCCTTCGCCTATTCCGACGACATCTCCGAGGCCTCGCTCCTCGACGCGGCTCGCACCGTGCGTGCCATCGCCGCGGCCGGCAAGTCGGGCCGCGTCAAGGCGCCGGCCCGCAAGGTGGCGCCCAGTCGCCAGCTCTACGGCGGCATCGACCCCATCGCCACACTCGACAGCACGGCCAAGGTGGCGCTGCTCGAAAAGGTCGAGAAGCTGGCCCGCAGCCGCGACCCGCGCATCGCGCAGGTCATGGCGGGCCTGGCGAGCGAATACGACGTGGTTTTGGTGGCGCGTGCGGACGGCACGCTGGCCGCCGACGTGCGCCCGCTGGTGCGCCTGTCGGTCACGGTCATTGCGGAACACAACGGCCGCCGCGAGATCGGCTCCGGCGGCGGCGGCGGCCGCTTCGGCCTGGCCTACTTCGGCGACGAGCAGATCGCCGAGTACGTGGACCATGCCGTCAATTCGGCCCTGACCAACCTCGAATCGCGCCCGGCCCCGGCTGGCGAGATGGTCGTGGTGCTCGGCCCCGGCTGGCCCGGCATCCTGCTGCACGAGGCGGTGGGCCACGGCCTGGAAGGCGACTTCAACCGCAAGGGCTCCAGCGCCTTCAGCGGTCGCATCGGCCAGCGCGTGGCGGCCAAGGGCGTGACGGTGCTGGACGACGGCACCATCGCCGACCGCCGCGGCTCGCTCAACGTGGACGACGAGGGCAACCCCAGCCAGCGCAACGTGCTGATCGAGGACGGCATCCTCAAGGGCTACATCCAGGATTCGCTCAACGCCCGCCTGATGGGCGTGGCGCCCACCGGCAATGGTCGGCGCGAGAGCTATGCGCACCTGCCCATGCCGCGCATGACCAACACCTACATGCTGGGCGGCGACCGCCACCCGGACGAGATCGTCGCCAGCATCGACAAAGGCCTGTACGCCACCAACTTCGGCGGCGGCCAGGTCGACATCACCAGCGGCAAGTTCGTGTTCTCGGCCAGCGAGGCCTGGTGGGTCGAGAAGGGCAAACTTCTCTACCCGGTCAAGGGCGCGACCATCGTGGGCAACGGCCCGGACGCACTGACGCGCGTGAGCATGATCGGCAACGACATGAAGCTGGACACCGGCGTGGGCACCTGCGGCAAGGAGGGCCAGAGCGTGCCCGTGGGCGTGGGCCAGCCCACGCTGCGCATCGACCGCCTCACCGTCGGTGGCACGGCCTGAGCATAAATACAGCTTGGCAGCCGTTTTTTACGTGCTAGAGTCGCGCTCCATGTTCGCTCAACGCGCTTATTACCTTGCCTACTTTTGGTTCCCGGACTCCGGCGGACGAGAGGCGCGCGCGTAAACGCAACAACCCCACCCCTCAAAAACCGCCGGTGCCACAAGCCCGGCGGTTTTTTTTGTCCCCCCGTTTTCCGTCACACATCAACCCACAAGAAGGATCGTTCCCATGAACAGCAGCAATGCCACCGCCAACCCCTGGTATGCGCCCGTCGAGAAAACCAGCCAGACCGACGACGAACGCATCAAGGACATCAACGTGCTGCCCCCTCCGGAACACCTCATCCGCTTCTTCCCCATCCATGGCACGGCCGTCGAGAAGCTGATCACCGACACCCGCCGCAACATCCACAACATCATGGCCGGCCAGGACGACCGGCTGCTGGTGGTGATGGGGCCGTGTTCCATCCATGACCCCGCCGCGGCGCTCGACTACGCCCGCCGCCTGAAGGCCGAGCGCGAAAAGTACGCCGACTCGCTGGAGATCGTGATGCGCGTGTACTTCGAGAAGCCGCGCACCACCGTCGGCTGGAAGGGCCTGATCAACGACCCGTACCTGGACGAGAGCTACCGCATCGACGAGGGCCTGCGCATCGCCCGTCAATTGCTCATCGACATCAACCGCCTGGGCCTGCCGGCGGGCAGCGAGTTCCTGGACGTGATCTCGCCCCAGTACATCGGTGACCTGATCGCCTGGGGCGCCATCGGCGCGCGCACCACCGAGAGCCAGGTGCACCGCGAACTGGCCTCGGGCCTGTCGGCGCCCATCGGCTTCAAGAACGGCACGGACGGCAACATCCGCATCGCCACCGACGCCATCCAGGCGGCGGCGCGCGGCCACCACTTCCTGTCGGTGCACAAGAACGGCCAGGTCGCCATCGTGCAGACCAACGGCAACAAGGACTGCCACGTGATCCTGCGTGGCGGCAAGGCGCCCAACTACGACGCCGCCAGCGTCGAGACCGCCTGCCGCGACCTGGAGGCCGCCGGCCTGCCGCCCACGCTGATGGTGGACTGCAGCCATGCCAACAGCAGCAAGCAGCACCAGAAGCAGGTCGAGGTGGCGCGCGACATCGCCGACCAGATCGCGGGCGGCAGCCGCAAGGTCTTTGGCGTGATGGTGGAAAGCCACATCCAGGCCGGCGCGCAGAAGTTCTCGCCGGGCAAGGATGTGCCGTCGGCGCTGGAATACGGCAAGAGCATCACCGATGCCTGCCTGGGCTGGGACGATTCGCGCGGCCTGCTGGATGTGCTGTCGCAGGCGGTGAAGAAGCGTCGCGGTTGAATCAGATGAAGGAAGCCAGCGCGGGCCAGTGGTGTCGCACGGCGGCGGCCACCTCGCCCTGGGCGTCCATCAGCGTGAAGTCGGCGAAGTCGAAACCCGGCGCGACGGCGCAGGCGACCAGGGTGTAGTCTCCGACGCTGTGCGTGGCCACGGGCTGTGCCGCCTGCCACTGGCCGGCGGGCACCACGTGCTGGGGGCGGCCGCCGTGGACGTCCACCGGGGCCAGGCGCACATGGGCCGGCGCCGTGCGGAAGGCGGCGTCGGCGGTCCACAGGGTGAGCGGCACGCCCTCCAGATGCACCCAGAGTTCGTCCGACAGTACCTGGTGCCAGCGGGAGTGCTGGCCGGCCTCCAGCAGGAAGTAGATGCTGGTCAGTGCCGCACGTGGTCCCCGGTGGTCGGCGGGCTGCACCGGGGTCGGTGCGCGGAACACCTCGCGGTACCAACCGCCCTCGGGATGGGGCTGCAGTTGCAGCGTCTCGATCAGCTGCCGGGCGCGCGATGTGGTTTGGGCCATGGTGGGTTCTCCGGCGGTCAGGCTGCCTGCAATGCGGCGATCAGCTTGCCATGGATGCCGCCGAAGCCGCCATTGCTCATGCACACCAGATGGTCGCCCGGTCGCGCAGCGGCGGCCACAGCCTCGACCAGGCTGCCGACGTTGTCGAAGCAGGCCGCGCGTTCGGCCATCGGCGCGAGCGCGCCGGCCACGTCCCAGTCCAGGCCGGCCGTGTGGCAGAAGGCGAGGGCGGCATCGCGCAGGCTGTCCGGCAACTGGGCGGCCATGGTGCCGAGCTTCATGGTGTTGCTGCGTGGCTCGAAGATCGCCACGATGCGCTCGCCCTGGCGCCCGTCGGCGTCCAGCCGCTGGCGCAGGCCGTCCAGCGTGGTCTGGATGGCGGTCGGATGGTGGGCGAAATCGTCGTAGACGCGGATCGGCTCGCCGCCCGGCCGCACCACCTCGCCGCGCAATTCCATGCGGCGACGGACATTGCGGAAGCGGCAGAGCGCCTCGGCGGCCTGCGCCGGCGCCACGCCCACATGTTCGGCGGCGGCGATGGCGGCCAGCGCGTTGGCCTGGTTGTGCTGGCCGCTCAGCGTCCACTCGACGCGGCCGACCACCTCGTCGCCGCGCAGCACGTCGAAGGCATGGGCGGCGCCGCGGGCGCGCCACTGTGCCTCTGGCGCCTCGCCGAAGCGGGTCACCTCGCTCCAGCAGCCCTGGGCCAGCACCCGCTTCAGGCTCTGTTCGCCCGCGTGGACGACCAATCGGCCGATGGAGGGCACGGTTCGCACCAAGTGGTGGAATTGCCGCTCGATGGCCGCCAGGTTGTCGAAGATGTCGGCGTGGTCGAACTCCAGGTTGTTCAGCACCGCCGTGCGCGGCCGGTAGTGGACGAACTTGCTGCGCTTGTCGAAGAAGGCGGTGTCGTACTCGTCGGCTTCGATGACGAAGGGGGCTGGATGGCTCGCTCGCGCCGCGGAAGCGACGGCCGCTTCTTCCATGCCCGTCGAGGCGAGGGCTTCGGCAGCCCCGCGACCCAGGCGCGCGGAAACGCCGAAGTCCAGCGGCACGCCGCCCACCAGGAAGCCGGGCTGCAGGCCTGCCTGCTCCAGCACCCAGGTCAGCATCGAGGTGGTCGTGGTCTTGCCGTGGGTGCCGGCCACGGCCAGCACATGGCGGCCCTGCAGCACATGCTCGGCCAGCCACTGCGGGCCGCTGGTGTAGGGCGCGCCGGCGTCCAGGATCGCTTCCATCAGCGGGAACTTGGGACGGCCATCGGCGAGCCGCGCACGGGAGACGACATTGCCGATCACGAACATGTCGGGCGCGAGCGCCAACTGGTCCGCGCCATAGCCTTCGATCAATTCGATGCCGAGCTCGCGCAACTGGGTGCTCATCGGCGGATAGACGCCCGCATCACAGCCGGTGACGCGGTGGCCGGCCTCGCGGGCCAGGGCGGCCAGGCCACCCATGAAGGTGCCGCAGATGCCGAGGATGTGAATATGCATCGGCGGATTCTAGGAAGAGCCGCAGGGCCGTCCGCCCCGGGGGCGGCCTCGCGGCGGCACAATGCGCCGATGGACTCCGCCAAGCGCGACATCGCTGCCGCCGCTGCCCGCCTCATCGTGGAGGAGGGGCTCGAATACGGCCCTGCCAAGCGCCGTGCCCTGCGCGATCTCGGCCTGCCGCAACGCACGGCCCTGCCCGGCAATGACGAGGTCGAGGAAGAGGTGCGCGACTACATCCGCATCTTTTGCGCCGACACCCAGCCGGCCGAGTTGCAGGCGCTGCGACGGCTGGCGCTCGAATGGATGGAGCACATGGCGGCCTTCAGGCCGCATCTCGGGGGTTCTGTCTGGCACGGGACTGCCACCCGCCTGAGCGACATCTATATCCAGTTGTTCTGCGATGACTCCAAGTCGGCGGAGATCGCGCTCATCGACCACCGCGTCGAGTACGAGCCCCGTACCGTGACAGGCTTCCATGGCGAGAGCGTCGAGGCGCTCAGCGTCCATGCCCGCAGCCGCGAACTGGGCACCGAAGTGGGGGTGCACCTGATGATCTACGACCTGGACGACCTGCGCGGTGCCTTGCGGCCCGACAGCCAGGGGCGCACACCCCGCGGCGATCTGGCGTCGGTCCGGCGCTTGGTGGAGGAAGGGCAATGACGGCCAACCGTCGGCAGTGGCTGGCGTATGGCGGTGCCTCCGCGGTGGCCGCCTGCGCGGGCTTGGCACTGTGGCGGCATCGTGAACAGCCGCAGTCCGGCGTGTCGGCAGCGGGGGAGGTCCCGGACGCGCTGTGGTCGCTGCGTCTTCCGCGGCCCGGCGGTGGCGAGTTGGCCCTGGCGGCGCTGCGTGGCAAGCCGACGCTGGTCAATTTCTGGGCGACCTGGTGTCCCCCCTGTGTCGAGGAGATGCCGCTGCTCGACCGCTTCCACCGCGAAAACACGGCCAATGGCTGGCACGTGGTCGGCATCGCCGTCGATCGCGCGGAGCCGGTGGACAAGTTCCTGGCGCGGCTTCCAGTGGGTTTCCCGATCGGCATCGCAGGCGCGCAGGCCCTGTCGCTGGTCAAGGCCCTGGGCAATGACAGCGGCGGCCTGCCCTTCACGCTCGTGCTCGATTCGGGCGGTGCCGTGCGCGACCGTAGAATGGGCAAGGTCGAGCCGGCGGATCTGCAGGCTTGGCAGCGCGCAGTGGTTCACGGCTAGAATCCGCGACCTTCTCGGCAGATGGCGTCAAAACGCCGACGTACGCCGACTTTCAAGCAAGTTCGATAGACGGCCTCCGCGGCCGGCGCTGGAGAATCATGGATCTGCGCAAACTCAAGACACTGATCGACCTGGTGTCTGAATCCAATATTTCCGAACTCGAGATCACCGAAGCCGAAGGCAAGGTGCGCATCGTCAAGGCGGGCGAAGCCGCCCCCGTTCAGTATGTCCAGGCGGCCATGCCCGCGGCAGCGGCGCCTGCCGTCATGGCGGCTGCCCCGGCAGCGCAGGCTGCGGCGCCGGCCGCTGCGTCCGCAGAGGCGGCGCCCTCGGGCCATGTGGTGAAGTCGCCCATGGTCGGCACGTTCTACCGCTCCTCCAGTCCCGGCGCCGCCGCGTTCGTGGAGGTCGGCTCCCAGGTGAAGGAGGGCGACACCCTCTGCATCATCGAGGCGATGAAGATCCTCAACGAGATCGAGGCCGACAAGTCGGGCACCGTCAAGCAGATCCTCGGCGAGAACGGCCAGGCCGTCGAATACGGCCAGCCGCTGTTCATCATCGAGTGAGACGCTGAATGTTCAAGAAGATCCTCGTTGCCAACCGGGGCGAGATCGCTTTGCGGATCCAGCGCGCCTGCAGCGAACTGGGCATCAAGGCGGTCATGGTGTATTCCGAGGCCGACCGCGAGGCCAAGTACGTCAAGCTGGCCGAAGAGGCCGTATGCATCGGCCCGGCGCCCTCGTCGCAGAGCTACCTCAACATGCCGGCCATCATCTCGGCCGCCGAGGTCACGGACGCCGAGGCCATCCACCCCGGCTACGGCTTCCTCTCGGAAAACGCCAACTTCGCCGAACGGGTGGAGCAGAGCGGCTTCCAGTTCATCGGCCCCACGCCTGAGTCGATCCGCATCATGGGCGACAAGGTGTCGGCCAAGCAGGCCATGATCAAGGCCGGCGTGCCCTGCGTGCCCGGCTCGGACGGCGAGCTGTCGGACGATGCGACGGCCAACAAGCGCATCGCCCGCGCCATCGGCTATCCGGTGATCATCAAGGCCGCGGGCGGTGGCGGTGGCCGCGGCATGCGCGTGGTGCACACCGAAGCCGCGCTGGTCAATGCGATCCAGATGACCAAGGCCGAGGCGGCCGCGGCCTTCAACAATCCGGCGGTTTACATGGAGAAGTTCCTCCAGAACCCGCGGCACATCGAGATCCAGATCCTCGCGGACAAGCACAAGAACGCCGTCTACCTGGGCGAGCGTGACTGCTCCATGCAGCGCCGCCACCAGAAGGTGATCGAGGAGTCGCCGGCCCCCGGCATTCCGCGCAAGCTGATCGAAAAGATCGGCGAGCGCTGCGCCGCCGCCTGCAAGAAGATCGGCTACCGCGGTGCCGGCACCTTCGAGTTCCTGTACGAGAACGGCGAGTTCTACTTCATCGAGATGAACACCCGCGTGCAGGTGGAGCATCCGGTGACGGAGCTGGTGACCGGCATCGACATCGTGAAGACGCAGATCATGGTCGCCGCCGGCGAGAAGCTGCCCTTCACCCAGCGCCAGATCCAGCTCAAGGGCCATGCCATCGAGTGCCGGATCAACGCCGAAGACCCGTACAAGTTCACGCCGTCGCCGGGCCGCATCACCATGTGGCATCCGCCGGGTGGTCCCGGCGTGCGCGTCGATTCGCACGTCTACACCAACTACTTCGTGCCGCCCAACTACGACTCGATGATCGGCAAGCTGATCGTCTACGGCGACACGCGCGAGCAGGCCATGGCCCGCATGCGCACGGCGCTCAACGAGACGGTGGTCGAAGGCATCCTGACCAACATCCCGCTGCACCGCGAGCTGATGGTGGACGCCAAGTTCATGGCCGGCGGCACCAACATCCACTATCTGGAAGAGTGGATGGCCGCCCACAAGCGCTAGTCGGCGCGCGGCCCTGGGCGGGGCGACCCGCACCGGCGATACTTTGTGAAGACTTGCGCCGCGGCCCGGCCTTCCGGTCCGCGGCGCGTTCGTTATGGGGCCGCGCGGCATGGGCGCGCGGCCCGTTGAGGAAAGGCGATTCATGTTCGAACTGCGGCTCTTGGCGCCCGAAGACCGGGTCGAGGTGGTGGGTGATGCGCTCGATGCGCTCGATGCCCTCTCCGTCTCGGTGGAGGACGCCGATGCCCACACCGAGGCCGAGCAGGCCCTGTTCGGCGAGCCCGGCATGCCGCCGCCGCGCGAAGGCTGGCAGCGCTCGCGCGTGGTGGCCCTCTTCGACACCCGCGCCAAGGCCGACGAGGCGGCGGCGCTGCTGCAGGCGCAGGACTTCTTCGAAGGCTGCAGCCTGGCAGGCATCGCCGAAGTGCCCGAGCAGGATTGGGTGCGGCTGACCCAGTCGCAGTTTGCGCCGGTGGAGATCACCGAGAGCTTCTGGATCGTCCCGACCTGGCATGAGCCGCCCGCGCAGGCCGTGCAGGTGATCCGCCTCGATCCGGGTCTGGCGTTCGGCACAGGCACCCATCCGACCACGCGCATGTGCCTGCGCTGGATCGCGACCCAGCCGGCCGACGTGCTGGGTTCGCGCGTGCTCGACTACGGTTGCGGCTCGGGCATCCTGGCCATCGGCGCCGCGAAGTTCGGCGCCACCGAGATCGATGCCGTCGACATCGACGAAGCGGCTGTGGAATCGACCCGCCTCAACGCCGATGCCAATGCCGTCGAGCTCTCGCCCGGCCTGCCCGAGCGGGCCCAGGGCGAATACGACACCGTGCTTGCCAACATCCTGGCCACACCCCTCAAGGTGCTGGCGCCGCTGCTCTGCGCCCACGTGCGACCGGGCGGCCACCTGGTGCTGGCCGGCATCCTGTCGCGGCAGGCCGACGAGCTGAAGGAGGCCTATGCGCCCTGGATCGCGCTCGAGGTCGCCGACACCGAAGACGGCTGGATCCTGATGACCGGCCGCCGCGCGGCATGAGTCTCGTCACCCGCTGTCCGTCCTGCACGACCGCCTTCAAGGTGGTGCGCGACCAGTTGCGGCTGTCCGACGGATGGGTGCGCTGTGGCCGGTGCGGCGAGGTGTTCGATGCGCAGTCCGACCTGCGCGAGCAGTTGCCCGACGGTCGTTGGGTGGTGTTGGCGGCGCCCGCCTCCGAGGGCGCATGGCCTGTCGCGGAGCCGGGGGCTGCGGCGGGGGTGGGCGACGCGGAGTCGGCCTCTGCGATGCGGGACGGAGAGAGTGAGCCGGTGGATGACGATGTGCCCGGCGCAGCGTCGCCCTCGCTGTCTGCCAACACTTCGCCGACCGCCCAACCCTGGCCCTCCGTCGACTGGCTCGATCTGTCTGCAGGTGGTGCGACATCTGCGCCCCCGGCGGCCGAACGTGTCGAGCCCCGGATGCCCGCGCCCGACCTGCTGGATCTGGCGCAGCCCGAAGACAGGGCGGCGTCGACGCAGGATGCCCAGGCGCCGTCGGCGTCCTCCGCGCTCTCGGCCATCCCCGGGCGCCCGGCGGCCGATGCGGCGCAGGTCGGCCGCGTCCTGCGCCGCGGTCGCGCATGGGTGAATGCCGAGCCCACCGCGCTCGCCGCCTTCCTGCGGCCCGGGCGCGCTGCGGTGCCGCCGCGCCCGGCCCCCCTCGAGCCCTCGCTGGAGGCGGATCCGCCGCCGGCCCCGGTCATCCCCGCGCCGGATGCGGGCCTTGACCGCCCTTCGCCAGGCGCCGACGTCGACGAAGCGCCTGGGCAGGCGCCCCCGCCGTTGGTCGAAGAGTCCCCGACGGCGGAGTCGACCCCGCCGTCGTCCGATCTGCCGAGGGACGATGAGCCCGCC
This sequence comes from Pseudacidovorax intermedius, assembly GCF_003350475.1. Taxonomy (GTDB): domain Bacteria; phylum Pseudomonadota; class Gammaproteobacteria; order Burkholderiales; family Burkholderiaceae_C; genus Xenophilus; species Xenophilus intermedius. The sequence goes on along the minus strand of NZ_QQAV01000001.1, from coordinate 71,661 downwards.
GCCCGGGACGACTTGGCGGCGCCGCCGTTCACCCCTCTGCGCCCCAGCTTCCTGGACACGCCGGATGCGCCAGAAGAAGGTGAGGCGCCGCGTCGCCGCCGCTTCTGGCTGTGGTCGCTGGCTGCAGCGGGCCTGCTGATCGTGCTGGGCGCGCAGGTGATGCGGCATGAGCGCGACCAGTGGGCGCTGTCCCGGCCAGCCTTGCTGCCGTTGCTGACGGCCGTGTGCCAGGCGACCGCCTGCACGATCGAGGCACCACGCCGCATCGACGACATCCGCGTGGATGGCTCCACGCTGATGCGCGACGGCGCCGAGGGCCGCTACCGGCTGGTCTTCACGCTGCGCAATGCGGCGCCGGTGGCCGTGGCCATGCCGGCAATCGAGCTGTCCTTGCTCGACGGCTCCGAACGCCCGGTGCTGCGGCGCGTCGTCCAGTCGGTCGAGATGGCGCGTGCCGCCGTATTGCCGGGCCGTGCCGAAGAGGAAGTCGCGCTGGCGCTCGAGTTGCACGCGGCGGCCGGCCGGCCACTGCCTTCCGTGGTGGGCCACAGCGTGCTCGCCTTCTATCCCTGAGGCCGACGGTCACACCGTGCCCGCGGCTTCGCCTTGTCTCCCACCGCTTCTGCAGGATTGATCCCGCCATGGCTTCCGTGATCTGCGGCTCGCTCGCATTCGACACCATCATGACCTTCGAGGGCCGCTTCGCCGAGCAGATCCTGCCCGACCAGCTGCACATCCTGAACGTGTCCTTCCTGGTGCCCGGCCTGCGCCGGGACTTCGGCGGGTGCGCCGGCAACATTGCCTACAGCCTGAATGCGCTGGGCGGCCGCGCCCTGCCCATGGCGGCCGTGGGCAGCGATGGCGCCGACTACGTGCAGCGCCTGAAGGAACTGGGTGTGGGCACCGAATTCATCCTGCAGCTGGACGACAGCTACACCGCGCAGGCCATGATCATGACCGACCGCGACAACAACCAGATCACGGCCTTCCACCCGGGTGCGATGCAGCAGGCCCACCTCAACCGCATCGAGGCACGCGAGGACATCCGCCTGGGCATCATTGCGCCCGACGGCCGCGAGGCGATGCTGCAGCATGCCGCGCAGTTCAAGGCTGCCGGCATTCCCTTCGTGTTCGATCCGGGTCAGGGTCTGCCGATGTTCGACGGCAAGGACCTGGCCCACTTCATCGATCAGGCGGACTGGGTCGTGGTCAACGACTACGAGGGCCGCATGCTCAGCGAGCGCACGGGCTGGAGCACGGCCGAGATCTCGCGCCGTGTGCGCGGCATGGTGGTCACGCTGGGCGCCGAGGGCTGCGACGTGTGGGTCGGCGGCGAGGCCACGCGCGTGGCGCCCGTGACGCCCGAGGCCGTGGTCGATCCCACCGGCTGCGGCGACGCCTGGCGCGGCGGCCTGCTCTATGGCCTGGAACAGGGCTGGGACCTGGTGCGCTGCGCCGAACTGGGCAACCGCCTGGGCGCCCTCAAGATCGCACAGCGCGGCCCGCAGAACTACCAGGTCGACCGCGCCGCCCTGGGCCTGTGAGCGTGCATACGGCGCAATAAAAAAACCCGGCGCCTTGCGGTCGCCGGGTTCTGGCTTCGAAGGCCGCTCTCGCGGCGCTTCGTTCAGCCTCAGGGCTTGCTGGCCGTGGGGAAGGGCCAGGCGGCCTGCGGGCTCAGCGTGGTCTGTGCTGCAGGGGCTGCAGCGGCAGGCGCGGGCGCAGCCGCAGGGGCAGGCGCTTTCGCAGGGGCAGGCTTTTTGGCGGCGGCCTTCTTGGCAGCGGCCTTCTTGGCGGGGGCCTTGGGGGCCGCAGCCGTCTTGGCCGCCGTCGTCTTCTTGGCGGCGACCTTCTTGGCCGGTGCAGCCTTCTTGGCGGCGACCTTCTTCGCAGGTGCTGCTGCCTTCTTGGCGGCGACCTTCTTCGCCGGCGCTGCGGCCTTCTTGGCGGGCGCAGCCTTCTTCGCCGCGACCTTCTTGGCCGGTGCAGCCTTCTTGGCCGCAACCTTCTTCGCCGGCGCCGCCTTCTTGGCGGGTGCAGCCTTCTTCGCTGCGACCTTCTTGGCCGGTGCCGCCTTCTTGGCCGCAACCTTCTTCGCCGGTGCGGCAGCCTTCTTGGCCGGAGCCGCCTTCTTCGCTGCGACCTTCTTGGCCGGAGCGGCCTTCTTTGCAGCGACCTTCTTGGCCGGAGCCTTCTTTGCAGTTGCCATTTCTTTCTCCTTGATCAAGTTGGAAATCAACCTTCGAATTGCACGGGCCGCCCGTGTGCCTGCGGCCAGCGATCCGTGACGTCGGGGCACACCCCGCCACCACGAATGGGAAAGCCCCGGACGCCGCACTCTGGGGTGCGTCTGGCGTCCGGGGCGGGTCTCAGATCCATTCGTCCTTCAGGAAAGAGGCGTGCTCAGTCCCATGAGAGCGCGCCACCCGACTGGTATTCGATCACGCGGGTTTCGAAGAAATTGCGCTCTTTCTTCAGGTCGATCATTTCGCTCATCCAGGGGAACGGGTTCTCTTCGTTCGGGAAGAGCGCTTCCAGGCCGATCTGCGTGGCACGCCGGTTGGCGATGTAGCGCAGGTAGCCCTTGAACATGGAGGCATTCATGCCGAGCACGCCGCGGGGCATGGTGTCTTCAGCATAGCGGTATTCGAGCTCGACCGCCTTCTGGAACAGGGCCTTGATCTCGGCCTTGAACTCGGGCGTCCATAGATGCGGATTCTCGAGCTTGAGCTGGTTGATCAGGTCGATACCGAAGTTGCAGTGCATCGACTCGTCGCGCAGGATGTACTGGTACTGCTCGGCGGCACCGGTCATCTTGTTCTGGCGTCCGAGCGCGAGGATCTGCGTGAAGCCGACGTAGAAGAAGAGGCCTTCCATCAGGCAGGCGAAGACGATCAGCGACTTGAGCAGCGTCTGGTCGGTCTCGGGCGTGCCGGTCTTGAAGTTCGGATCCATGATCGCGTCGATGAACGGGATCAGGAACTCGTCCTTGTCGCGGATCGACTGGACTTCGTTGTAGGCGTTGAAGATCTCGGACTCGTCCAGGCCCAGCGACTCCACGATGTACTGGTAGGCGTGGGTATGGATCGCTTCCTCGAAGGCCTGGCGCAGCAGGAACTGGCGGCATTCGGGCGCGGTGATGTGCCGGTAGGTGCCCAGCACGATGTTGTTGGCGGCCAGCGAATCGGCGGTGACGAAGAAGCCGAGGTTGCGCTTGACGATGCGGCGTTCGTCCTCGGTCAGGCCGTTCGGGTCTTTCCAGAGGGCGATGTCGCGGTTCATGTTGACCTCCTGCGGCATCCAGTGATTGGCGCAGGTGGCGAGGTACTTCTCCCAGGCCCACTTGTACTTGAAGGGCACCAGCTGGTTGACGTCGGTCTGGCCGTTGATGATGCGCTTGTCGGCGGCATTCACGCGGCGCGCGGCGGCAGTCGTGGCAGCGACGGGTTGAGCGCCAGCAGGTGCGCTGAAGCTGTGCGTAGCCAGCGCGGGCTGTGCAAAGGAAGCGGGGGAAGAAGGGGATGCCGTCGGCCGGCCTGCGGCCATGTCCGATGCATTCGACAGTGCGCCCGAATTGGAGGGCTTGACTTCGTCGTCCCAGGTCAACATAGAAAAATCCAATGCTCAATTATCAGAGCAACGACATGCGCTTGAAAAGTTCTTCGGCTGTGTCGTTGCTGAATTTTGTTGTGCCTGGGCATCGGGTCTGTCGTCCGATGCCCCGACATGACGGCATGCGTTCCTGCTTTGCGCAGGAACGCATGCATCAGTGCGCGATGCGCGCAGCGATCACTGGCAGGCTTCGCAGCCCGGATCGTCGATGGCGCAGAACTTGATGTCGGTGGCGGGCACCGCGTTCATCTGCGCTTGCGCCGCGGCGGCTGCGGCTTCGAGTGCGCTGGGCGCGCTGGCTGCAGCAGCGGGCTGCATGGCCATGGACGAGCTGCCACCGGAGGACACGGCATTCAGGCGGCTCGATTGCACGGTCGACTTCTCGGCGTGCGTGGCGCTGATGGTGCGCAGGTAGTAGGTGGTCTTGAGGCCGCGCGTCCAGGCCAGCGTGTAGGTGTCGTGCAGCTTCTTGCCCGAGGCACCGGCCATGTAGATGTTCAGGCTCTGGGCCTGGTCGATCCACTTCTGGCGACGCGCGGCGGCTTCGACCAGCCACTGCGGCTCGACCTCGAAGGCCGTGGCGTACAGCGCCTTCACGTCCTGCGGTACGCGGTCAATGGGGCGCAGCGAGCCGTCGAAGTGCTTGAGGTCCATGACCATCACGTCGTCCCACAGGCCCAGGCGCTTGAGGTCACGCACCAGGTAGTGGTTGATGACGGTGAATTCGCCCGACAGGTTGGACTTGACCGACAGGTTGCCGAAGCAGGGCTCGATGGACGCGTCCACGCCGATGATGTTGGAGATGGTCGCCGTGGGCGCGATGGCCACGCAGTTGGAGTTGCGCATGCCGTCCTGCTTGATCTTGGCGCGCAGGGCGTCCCAATCCAGGGTGCGCGAGCGGTCCACCTCGACATAGCCGCCGCGGGCCTTCTCCAGCAGATCGAGCGAGTCGATCGGCAGGATGCCCTTGTCCCACAGCGAGCCCTTGAAGCTGCTGTAGCGGCCGCGCTCGGCGGCCAGCTCGGTCGAGGCCCAGTAGGCGTAGTAGCAGATCGCTTCCATCGACTTGTCGGCGAAGTCGACGGCCTGCTCGCTGGCGTAGGGAATGCGCAGTTCGTACAGCGCGTCCTGGAAGCCCATCAGGCCCAGGCCCACCGGGCGGTGGCGCAGGTTCGAGTCGCGGGCCTTTTTGACGGCGTAGTAGTTGATGTCGATGACGTTGTCGAGCATGCGCATGGCGACCGAGATGGTCTTCTTGAGCTTCTCGTGGTCGACGCCGCCGTCCTTCAAATGCTGCAGCAGGTTGACCGAGCCCAGGTTGCAGACGGCCGTCTCGGTGTCGCTGGTGTTGAGCGTGATCTCGGTGCAGAGGTTGGACGAGTGCACCACGCCGGCATGCTGCTGCGGCGAGCGCACGTTGCAGGCGTCCTTGAAGGTGATCCAGGGATGGCCGGTCTCGAACAGCATCGAGAGCATCTTGCGCCACAGGTCGGTGGCCGGCACCGTCTTGGCGGGCTTGATCTCGCCGCGCGCGGCCCTCTCTTCGTAGGCGACGTAGGCGCGCTCGAAGTCGGCGCCGAACAGGTCGTGCAGGTCGGGCACGGAGGAGGGCGAGAACAGCGTCCAGGTGCCCTTCTCCATCACGCGGCGCATGAACAGATCGGGGATCCAGTTGGCCGTGTTCATGTCGTGGGTGCGGCGGCGGTCGTCACCCGTGTTCTTGCGCAGCTCCAGGAACTCTTCGATGTCCAGGTGCCAGGTCTCCAGGTAGGTGCAGACCGCGCCCTTGCGCTTGCCGCCCTGGTTGACGGCCACGGCCGTGTCGTTGACCACCTTGAGGAAGGGCACGACGCCCTGCGATTCGCCGTTGGTGCCCTTGATGTGCGAGCCCAGGGCGCGCACGCGGGTCCAGTCGTTGCCCAGGCCGCCGGCGAACTTCGACAGCAGCGCGTTCTCCTTGATCGACTCGTAGATGCCATCCAGGTCGTCGGGCACGGTGGTCAGGTAGCAGGACGAGAGCTGCGAGCGCAGCGTGCCGCTGTTGAACAGCGTGGGCGTGGACGACATGAAGTCGAACGAGGACAGCACCTCGTAGAACTCGATGGCGCGCGCCTCGCGGTCGATCTCGCCCAGCGCCAGTCCCATGGCCACGCGCATGAAGAAGGCCTGCGGCAGCTCGATGCGGCTCTTGCGCACGTGCAAAAAGTAGCGGTCGTACAGGGTCTGCAGGCCGAGGTAGTCGAACTTCAGGTCACGGTCGGCCTTGAGCGCGGCGCCCAGGCGGGCCAGGTCGTACTGCAGCAGCTTCTCGTCGAGCAGCTCGTTCTCCACGCCCTTCTTGATGAACTGCGGGAAGTAGTCGGCGTATGCAGCACTCATCTCGGCCTGTGCCACTTCGCGGCCCAGCACTTCCTTGACGATGGTGTGCAGCAGCAGGCGCGCGGTGGCGTAGGTGTAGTCGGGATCCTTCTCGATCAGCGTGCGGGCAGCCAGGATCGAGGCCTTGTAGACCTCGTCCAGCGGCACGCCGTCGTACAAGTTGCGCATGGTCTCGGCCACGATGGGCTCGGCCTTCACGCCATCGCCCAGGCCCACGCAGGCCGACTGCAGCAGCGACTGCAGGGCGCCCATGTCCAGCGGGACGCGCTCGCCGCCGTCCAGCACATGCAGTTGCGGCGCGGCGGCCGCAGCCGTCTGCTCGACCTGCTTGGAGCGCTCTTGCGCACGGCGCTCGCGATACAGCACGTAGGCGCGGGCGACTTCCTGGTAGCCGCCGCGCATCAGGCCGAGCTCGACCTGGTCCTGCACGTCCTCGATGTGGAAGGTGCCGCCGCCCGGGCGCGAACGTACCAGCGCGCGGACCACGGCCTGCGTCAGGCCCTCGACCGTCTCGCGCACGCTGGCCGAGGCCGCGCCCTGCGTCCCATGCACCGCCAGGAAGGCCTTCATCATCGCCACGGTGATCTTTTCGGGCGCGAAGGGCACCACGGCGCCATTGCGGCGGATGATCTGGTAGTGGGCGAGTGCGGGGGCCGTCGTGCCCGCCACGTCGCGACCGGCGGGCATCGTCGGCAGGGGCTGGGCGGAGGTGGCGGGTGAGTTCAAGGCAGTCTGCATGCGGTTCCTCTTGAGGGGGCTTGGTGTTCGTCGATCAGGGCGCGGTGGGCAGGGATCGATGCCGCCGCGTCGATGGAGGGGCACTATATCTGGTGTCCCGAGGGGGGCCAATGCACTACCGGTAGTGTTTGGTCGGGCTGCCGGGTCAAGCTTGACTTCCGGTGAAACCCCAGGATGCCGCGCCGGAGCCAAGCAGCAGTAGGTGCCTTCGTGGCCGAGGCCGCAACGATGGGGCTTGGCGGGCGATTTGGCGCGCAAACCCGCATGAACAGGGGCTTGGCGACGTCCGGCCATCCGGCCCGCCCCGGAGCGCTGGCGCCATCGCTCCCCGGGGTCCGATTGAAAAATTTAAGGAGCGGCCGGGAAGGCGATGGCGGTGCCCGCCAACTGCCGCGCCAAGCGGGCCCAGTCGAAGCCCGGCCCCGGGTCGTATTTGCGGCCGGGAGCGATGTGTTCGTGGCCAGCGATGTGGGCAATCGGATAGCGGGCCGACAGCGCCCGCGCGAGCTGGGCCAGGGTCTCGTACTGCGCGTCCTCGAAACGCTCGCCTTCCAGGCCTTCCAGTTCCACGCCGACCGAATCGTCATTGCAGTTGGCGCGACCCCGCCACTGCGAGACGCCCGCATGCCAGGCCCGGTCGTCCGCGCTGACGAACTGCCAGAGTTTGCCATCGCGACGGATGTAGAAGTGCGCCGAGACCTCCAGACCCCGGATCTGCGCGAAGTAGGGATGCGCGTCCCAGTCCAGTTGGTTGGTGAAGAGCTGCTGGACCTCCTCGCCGCCGTAGCGCCCGGGCGGCAGGCTGATGGAGTGCACCACCAGGAGATCGATGCAGGCCCCGGCCGGACGGGGGCCGAAGTTGGGAGAGTCCAGCCGGCGCGCCGCCCGCAGCCAGCCACCGTCCCAGGGGGCGGCGCCGGGCTCAGTCATCGTCGCCATGCGGCACCGCGATGCCCAGGCGCGCGATGCGGTAGCGGATCTGGCGCAGGCTCAGGCCCAGGCGCGCGGCGGCGGCGGTGCGGTTGTAGTTGGCCTCGCGCAGCGCGCGCTCGACGATGCCGCGTTCCTGGTCGTCGAGGTACTGCTGCAGGTCGGCGGGCACGGGGGGGTCTCCCACGACTGCCGGTGATCGGGTGGGCGCGGCCTCCGGCACGGGAATGGCCGTCACGGTGCCCGGCGCTGGCATGGCAAAGAGCGGCATGGACAGGTCCTGCAGACCGTTGCCGTCCGCGGCTTCGACGTCCAGCTGCAGCGTGTCGCCCTCGCTCAGGGCGACGGCCCGGTGCAGCAGGTTCTCCAGTTCGCGCACGTTGCCGCGCAGCGGATGCGATTCGAGCTTGAGCAGCACCTGCATCGTCATCCTCGGCACCGGCTGGCCGCTTTCCTCGGCGATGCGCGCCAGCAGGGCGGTGCACAGGGCCGACAGGTCTTCCCGGCGCTCGCGCAGCGGCGGCAGCCGCACTTCGATCACGTTGAGGCGGTAGAACAGATCCTGTCGGAAGCGGCCCGCCAGCACCTCGGCCTGCAGGTCCTTGTGCGTGGCGCTGACGATGCGCACGTCCACCGGTTCCTCCTGCGTGCTGCCGATGGGGCGCACGCAGCGTTCCTGGATGGCCCGCAGCAGCTTGGACTGCATGGCCAGCGGCAGGTCGCCGATCTCGTCGAGGAAGAGCGTGCCGCCGCGCGCCGCCTGGAAGTAGCCGTCGCGGTCCTGCATCGCGCCGGTGTAGGAGCCCTTGCGCGCGCCGAAGAACTCGGCTTCGAGGAGTGTTTCGGGAATGGCCCCGCAATTGACGGCGACAAAGGGGCCGCCCGCCCTTTGGCTGCAGGCGTGCAGCGCGCGCGCCACCAGTTCCTTGCCCGTGCCCGATTCGCCGTGGATCAGCACCGGCGCCATGCCGCGTGCCACACGCACGATGCGGGCCTTGACTGCGCGCATGGCGTCCGACTCGCCCACCAGGCGCGCCAGCGCGGCGCGGGCCGCGGGCGCAACGCCTGCCTCGGCCGGCGCTTCTTCGGCCGGCACGACCGGCGCGGACTCGCATGGCGACGCGGCACGCGCCGGTGTGCCGCCCGGGCGCTCCTGCACGGCCGAGGCCACCACGCTGCGGAACTGCTTCAGGTCCACCGGCTTGGTCAGGTAGTCGAATGCGCCGGCCTTGAGCGCCTCGACGGCGTTCTCGGCCGAGCCGTAGGCGGTCATCACGACGCAGCGTTCGCTGCGCTGGTGGCGGGCGATGCGCTGCAGCAGCTCCAGGCCGAGGCCGTCGGGCAGCCGCATGTCGGTGATCACGGCATCGAAGCGGTTGGCCTGCAGGTGCTGCCACGCCTCCTCCACGCTGCTGGCCGCTTCGACCAGGTAGCCCTCGCGCAGCAGGGTCAGCTCGTAGAGGGTGCGCAGGTCGGGCTCGTCGTCCACGACGAGGATCTGCGCCGGCGGCGATGCGGGAGAACTGCTCACCGAGCTATTGTGGCAAAGCGCCCGCCTGCGCTGGCGCGAAGCTCAGCAGGAAGGCATTGCCGGCAGGCACGTCGGGTGCGGGACGCAGGCGTTCGTAGCGGATGGTGGCCCCATGGCGCTCGCACAGCTCGCGGCAGATGAACAGGCCCAGCCCGCTGGATCGGCTCTCGGAGGAGAAGAAGGGCTCGAACAGGTGGCGTTCCACGCCCTGCTCCAGAGGCGCGCCATCGCTCCAGACGGCCAGGGTGGGCCGGCCGTCGCCCGCGGCGAAGGTGTGGACGCGGATGGATTCCTCGCCCGGCCCTGCATAGCGGGCGGCGTTGTCCAGAAGGTTGACCAGGATGCGCCGCAGGTGCTCCTCGTTGAAGCGCACCGCCGGCAGACTTTCCACCAGGCGCAGGGCCGGCTGCGCGCGGCCGCTCTGGCGGCTCCATTCGTCGACCATGGTGTAGACGCTGGCGGCCAGGGGCAGGGCCGTTCCCTGGCCCAGGTCGCTGCCCTGCTGGCGCACGCGCGCGACGTCCAGCACCTCGTCGACGATGCGGCCGAGCCGGCGTGCGTTCTGCTGCACCATGGCATTGAGGCGCTGCTGGGCCGGCTCGGTCAGATCCTCCTCCAGCAGGGCGCTGGCCTGCGTGATGGCGGCCAGCGGATTGCGGATCTCGTGCGCGACGGCCGCCGACATGCGGCCCATTGCGGCCATCTTCTCGGTGCGGATGCGGGCTTCCAGCTGCCGCAGGTCCTGCAGGAACATCACGCAGAAGCCGCGGTCGCGGGCGCCGTCCACGGCCGTCAGCCGGGTGCGCACCCGCAGCTCGCGCGGCGTGGCCTGGGGCTGGGCGATCGGCAGGTCGGCACCGAGGTCGGCCCTGTCCTCGAAGGTGCGCTGCGCCAGGCCGGCCAGCGGCTGCCACGCCGGATGGGCCATCAGGGAGCGCGGCAGCGAGCCTCGGTCCAGCCCGCCCCCCAGCAGGGCATCGGCGGCCGGGTTGGCCGTGTGCACGCGGCCGGCCTCGTCCACCACCAGCACGCCTTCGGCCAGCGCCTCGATCACGAGGGCATTGATCTGCGCCTGCAACTGGGCCGAATCCTGGCTGCGGCTGGCGCGGGCCTCCTCGCGGGCCAGCCGCAGCGCCAGTTGGTGGGCCAGCAGCGACAGCACGAACAGGCCCGTGCCGGTCAGTGCGGCCTGGAGCAAACGGCCGGGCCCATCGGGGCCTGCCGCCAGCTGGAAGCGCAGCGCCTCGGCCAGCATCAGCAGCGTGGCGGCCGAGGTGGTGGCCAGCCCGACCACCAGGCCCCCGGCCACGGCCGCCATGAGCACCGGAAGGGCCAGCAAGGGCGTGTAGTTGACCGTGGTGCCGGTCTGCAGCGCCTGAAGCAGTGCGAACACGCCCACGTCGAGGCCGATGCACAGCAGCCAGGTCATGCCCAGCCGCCGCAGCGGCAGGCGCGCGGGCGTACGCAGCCGGTCGGCCAGGGTGAAGGCGGCGTAGAGGGCCGTGATGGCCAGGGTCGGCGCGTGCGTGGACTGGCCCAGGGCGAAGGCAATGCCCTGCAGCGCCAGCAGCAGCAGCCCCACGGCCGGTCTGGCCGTCATGAAGCCGCGCCATATCCGCTGCAGGGCCTGGCTGCGCTCGGTGCGGGTTTCCAGCGCGGACCAGTCCGTGTTTGACGACGGAAAGTCCGTGTCCGGTGTCATGGCTCCGCGGCGTTGCGGTGCCGGTCGCTGCAATAGATGCCGTGGCGGCCGGGCACGGCGTCGGCGGCCGGCAGGTGCAGGCCGCAATGGGCGCAGCGCACCATCCGCTGTGGCCCCCGGACGGCCGGCCGGGCGTTGGGCCGGGGCGGCGGGGCGGCGTCCAGTTCTTCCTGGCGATTACGTCGCCAGATCCAGATGGCCACGGCCACCACAAGGGTCACGAGCAGGAATTTCATCAGGCGACGGGCCGGTGCAGCACCACTTCGAGCACGAAGCGCGAGCCCACGTAGGCCAGCAGCAGCAGCACGGCCCCCGCGTAGAGCACGCGCTTGGCCGTGCGGCCCCGCCAGCCGAAGCGGCTGCGGCCGGCCAGCAGGATGGCGAAGCTCAGCCAGGCCAGCAGCGAGAACACCGTCTTGTGGTCCCACTTCCAGGCGCGCACCTGGGGCCCGTAGAGCGTCTCGCTGAACAACAGGCCCGCCAGCAGCGTGGCCGACAGCAGCACGAAGCCGGCCGTGACGAAGCGGAAGGTCAGGCGCTCCAGCGTCAGTAGCGGCAGGCCCGCATGCGGATCGGCCGCCTGGCGGATGCGCCGCTCTGCCCGCGTCATGAGCCAGGCATGCACCACGGCCGCGCCGAAGAGCCCGTAGCTGGCGATGCCGAGTGCCAGATGCAGCGGCAGCCAGGGCGAGGCATTCATGTGCAGCGGCGAACCGGGAAAGGCCGCGGCCAGCAGTGCCGCCAGCGCGCCCAGTCCCGCCAGCACGCGGCGCACCGTCAGGCCGGGGAAGAGCCGGCTTTCCACCGCATAGACCGTCATCACCAGCCAGGCCGTGATCGACAGCGCCGGTGCGAAGCCGAAGCGCGGCGTGCCGGGCAGCAGGCCGGTGGCCAGCGCTGCCGCGTGCAGCAGCCACGCGATGGCGACGACGGCCTGGGTGGCGCTGCGGTTGAGCTTGTGGGAGAAGGCGGCGGCCACGCCGTAGGCCGCGGCCGTGGCGATGCCCAGGGCCACGCTGAGTGGGGAGGGGCTCGCTAGAATCATCCGCTGAGTTTAGCCTTTGGGCCCCAGCGGACGGGGCCCGCCGGACACCCCGCCGTGCCCGCCCCGGACTCGGCCGCCGCCGCGGCGCCGCCGCTTCCTTCCCCAGCCTTCTTCCCCTCCCATCCATGGCCACCGCCCTCACCGACAAGTTCTCCCGCCTCGTCAAGCAGATGAGCGGGCAGGCGCGCATCACCGAAACCAACGTGCAGGACATGATGCGCGAGGTGCGCATGGCGCTGCTCGAGGCCGACGTGGCGCTGCCGGTGGTGCGCGACTTCGTCAACCGCGTCAAGGACAAGGCGATGGGCGAGGAGGTGATGGGCTCCCTCAAGCCCGGCCAGGCGCTGGTGGGCATCGTCAACCGCGAATTGGCAGCCACGATGGGGGAGGGCGTCTCGGACATCAACCTCAACGCCCAGCCGCCGGCCGTGGTGCTCATGGCCGGCCTGCAGGGCGCCGGCAAGACCACCACCACCGCCAAGCTGGCCAAGCACCTGATCGAGAAGCGCAAGAAGAAGGTGCTGACCGTCTCGGGCGACGTCTACCGCCCCGCGGCCATCGAGCAGCTCAAGACGGTGACGAAGCAGGCGGGCGCCGAGTGGTTCCCCAGCACGCCCGACCAGAAGCCGCTGGACATCGCCCGCGCCGCGCTCGACTACGCCAAGCGGCACTACTTCGACGTGCTGCTGGTCGACACCGCCGGCCGCCTGGCCATCGACGAAGTGCTGATGGAGGAAATCAAGACGCTGCACGGCGCCTTGAGTCCGGTCGAGACCCTGTTCGTCGTCGACGCCATGCAGGGCCAGGACGCGGCCAACACCGCCAAGGCCTTCAAGGACGCGCTGCCGCTGACCGGCATCATCCTGACCAAGATGGACGGCGACTCGCGCGGCGGTGCGGCGCTGTCGGTGCGGCAGATCACGGGCGTGCCCATCAAGTTCGCCGGCACCAGCGAGAAGATCGACGGGCTGGAGGTCTTCGACGCCGAGCGCCATGCCGGCCGCATCCTGGGCATGGGCGACATCGTGGCGCTGGTCGAGCAGGTCTCGGCCGGTGTCGACATGGAGGCGGCCAAGAAGCTCGCCACCAAGGTCAAGAGCGGCCACTTCGACCTGGAAGACTTCCTGGCCCAGTTGCAGCAGATGAAGCAGATGGGCGGCCTCTCCAGCTTCATGGACAAGCTGCCGACGCAACTGGCCGCCAAGGCCAGCGAGGCCGACCTGACGCGCGCCGAGCGCGACATCCGCCGCAAGGAAGGCATCATCCACAGCATGACGCCCGCTGAACGCCGCAAGCCCGAACTCATCAAGGCCAGCCGCAAGAAGCGCATCGCCACTGGCGCGGGCGTGCAGGTTCAGGAGGTCAACCGCCTGCTCAACGAGTTCGAGCAGATGCAGGGCATGATGAAGAAGATGAAGGGCGGCGGCCTCATGAAGATGATGAAGCGCCTGGGCGGCATGAAGGGCATGCCCGGGATGCCGGGCATGGGCGGGCCTGGCGGGCCCAAGCTGCCGTTCTGACACGCGGAGCGGGCCGCCAGGTCATGCAGTCCGGTTGACCCGAGGCCGTTCGGGCTGAGCCTGTCGAAGCCTCGGCGCAAGCCCTTCGACCCATCGATCCTTCGGTAAGACGCGCACCGCTCTCCCAAAAAAACGCCCGCGAATTTCGCGGGCGTTTTGTTTTGGCGAGGCGCCGGACTCAGGCGGCCTTCAGGGCCAGCCGGTCCGCGTGGGCCCACGCGCGGCGCAGCACGGCGGGCGAGCGGGACTCCTCAGGGATCAGCAGGTAGTGACGCTCGCGCATCACACCGCCGACATCGATGCGGCTGGTCAGCACAGCCATGGGAATGGCCAGCAGCAGCGGCAGGCCGACGGGCATGAGCCACACCAGCGCGCTCGCATCGATCAGGGCCACGCCGCAGGCCAGCACAGCCACCAGACCACTCATCGGCGCCAGGCGGTTGAAAGCCTCGCTCCACGGCACGGCGGCCGCTTCCCGCGGGGGCGACTTCCACTCCAGCTTGAGGCCGGTCAGGGCGACGATCACGAACAGCGAGTGGGCCAGCATGCGCACGGGTGCCTGCACGATGGCCATGACGCTTTCCAGCGCGGCGCTCTTGAACAGGCTGAACGCACCGCCGAAGTTCTTCTGCTCACCGCGCATGAACACCGCGGCCACGCCCAGGATGCGGGGCAGGAACAGCAGGCACAGCGTCCAGATCCACAGGCCGGCCAGCTCCATGGGCAGCACGGCCCAGTCCTGGACCAGGCGCGAGCCGGTCAGCCACAGGGCGGTGCCCAGGGTCATGAAGGCCAGCCACATCGGGGCGGACACATACGCCATCGTGCCGGTCACGAACATGGCGCGGTGCACGGGGTGGATGCCGGGCTCGGCCATCAGGCGGGCGTTCTGCAGGTTGCCCTGGCACCAGCGGCGGTCACGCTGCAACTCGGCCAGCAGGTCCGGCGGTTGCTGCTCGTAGCTGCCGACCAGGTCGGACACCAGCCAGACGTGGTAGCCGGCGCGGCGCATCAGGGCGGCCTCGACGAAGTCGTGGCTCATGATGCCGCCGGACATGCCGCCCGTGCCCTTGATCGGGGCCAGGGCGCAGTGCTCCATGAAGGGCGCGACGCGGATGATGGCGTTGTGGCCCCAGTAGTGCGATTCGCCCAGCTGCCAGAACTGCATGCCCAGGGTGAACAGGCGGCCGGTCACACGGCTGGCGAACTGCTGCGCGCGCGCATGCAGCGTCACGTGTCCGATGGCCTGCGTGGCGGTCTGGATGATCCCGGCGGTGGGATTGGCTTCCATCAGCTTGACCATGCTGGTCAGGCAGTCGCCGCTCATGACGCTGTCGGCATCGAGCACGACCATGTAGCGGTAGTCCTTGCCCCAGCGGCGGCAGAAGTCGGCCACATTGCCGGCCTTGCGGTGCGTGCGGCGGGTGCGCAGGCGGTAGTACACCTCGACCTGCGGCTTGTTCGGGCTGTCGGCGAAGGACTGGGCCAGGGCGGCGCGCAGTTCTTCCCACGCGGCACGTTCGGCCTTGGCGATCTCGGGGTTGTAGCTGTCGGACAGCACGAACACGTCGAACTGCTGCGCATGGCCGGTGTTGGCCACCGATTCGCAGGTGGCGCGCAGGCCGGCGAACACCGTGGCCACGTCCTCATTGCAGATCGGCATGATGATGGCGGTGCGGGCCTCCGGGTTCATCGGATGGTCGGCAACCTGTTTGGCCGACAGCGCGTACTTGTCGCCACGCACAGACACGTAGAAACCCATCAGCGCGGTCACGAAGCCGGTGACCACCCAGCCGGATAGCAGGCCATACAGTGCGATCTGGCCGTATTCCAGGAAGGCGTTGTCGTAGTCGGGCTGCACCTGGGCAAACAGGGCCGAGGCCAGCACGGTGCTGAACAGGGCCAGCATCGTGAAGGTCAGGCGACGGCGCTTGGCGGCGCGCTCCCAGGGCTGGACCGGACCGGCAGGCTGGGCGGCCGCGGTGGCACGACCCGCGCCCATCTTGAGCAGGAGGGCGGTGCCGATGCTGTTCCAGAAACCGCGCCACGGACGGGGCGTCATGGAACCGCGGTTGATCGGCGGCGCAGTGACGGCATTGGGATGGCGTTCCTCGCGGGCCGCAGGGCGGCGCGGCTGGAACTGCTCGGGCGTCAGGACCTTCAGGTGCGAAAACTCGTTCGGTTTCATGGCGAGGCCTTACCAGTGCTGGAAATTCGAAATGGGGGTCTCACCGATGGCGGGGAGGCGCTTGAAGACGCAGTCCGCGCTGGCGCTGGCGGCGAGCGCCGGCGCATGGGCCTGGCTCCGCGCCGAGCGGGCGCGCGCCGTCTGCGCGGTCTTGCGACGCAGGGCGTCACGCTGCGGACGCAGGATGACAGGGGGGGTGGTGAGGAGGGTCATGCAGGCTATAGGGCAATCCCCATGCCAGCACAACTTAGTTCTTGAAAATCAGCGAGTTACAGCGATTTTCTCGGCCGATTCTTGGCGTTTTCGGCCGTCACGGCCGTAAAAGCCCCGAATCTGTCGCCACAGCCCGACAACTCGCCGAGGGGTGGCGGTCAATCCTTTTCAAATCAACGACTTAGCCCTGTCGCTCGTCGGCGACAGGCTCCGAAGCGCCAGCGACACCGTCGTTCTTGAAGTGGCCTGGCGTGAGCTCGTGCTTCTGAAGCAACCGATAGAACTCGGTGCGGTTGCGGTCGGCCAAGCGCGCGGCATCGGCCACGTTGCCGTCCGTCAGCTTGAGCAGTCCGACCAGGTAGTCGCGCTCGAAGCGCTGTTTGGCCTCGGCGTAGGTCTGCACTTCCACGGTCGGCACTCGAAGCGCCCGCTGCACCAGCGCCAGCGGAATGAGCGGCGAGCTGGACAGCGCGCACACCTGCTCCACCACGTTGTAGAGCTGGCGGATGTTGCCTGGCCAGGGGGCGGTGGTCAGGGCCTTGAGCGCCTCGGGGGCGAAACCCGAAAGCCGTTTGCCGTACTTGCCGGCCAGCCGCTGCAGGAAGTGGTTGGCCAGCAGCGGGATGTCCTCGCGCCGGGCCGACAGCGGTGGCAGTGTGAGCGTGACGACGTTGAGGCGGTAGTAGAGGTCCTCGCGGAACTGGGCTGCAGCCATGGCCGCCTCCAGGTCGCGGTGGGTCGCCGAGATGATGCGCACATCCACCGCGATGGCCTGGGTGGCGCCCACCGGGCGCACCGCGCGCTCCTGCAGCACGCGCAGCAGCTTGACCTGCAGGGCGGGCGGCATGTCGCCGATTTCGTCCAGCATCAGCGTGCCGCCATCGGCCTGCTGGAACAGGCCCTTGTGGTTGGCGTGGGCGTCGGTGAAGGCGCCTTTGACGTGGCCGAACAGCTCGGATTCGAGCAGCGCCTCGGGAATGGCGCCGCAGTTGACGGCCACGAAGGGCTTGCGCGCCCGGTCGCTGGCCTTGTGGATGGCGCGGGCCAGTACCTCCTTGCCAGTGCCGGAGTCGCCGCGCAGCAGCACGCTGGCGTCGGACTTGGCCACCATGCGCGCTTCGGCCAGCACCTCGGCCATGCGGCTGGATCGGCTGACGATCTCCGCGCGCCAGCTCTCGTCGCCGCCCGCGGCCGGCGTGGCGGCTGGTGCGCCCAGGGCCATCGCCTGCCCGATCTTGTCGAGCAGCTCCCGCGCGTCATAGGGCTTGGTGAGGTAGGTGAAGACGCCCCGGGATGTCGCCTCCACCGCGTCGGGAATGGTGCCGTGCGCCGTGAGCAGGATCACCGGCAGCGTTGGATGGCGTTTGCGGATCTCGTCGAACAGCTGCAGCCCGTCGCGCCCAGGGAGGCGCACGTCGCTGAGCACCAGCCGCGGATGCTCGATCTCCAGTTGGGTCAGCGCCGATTCGGCCGAAGTGACCGCCGTCACCTGGTAGCCCGCTGCGGCCAGGCGCAGCGACAGCAGCCGCAGCATGTCGGCATCGTCGTCCACGACCAGGATACGGGCGCCGGTGGCGGCGGCTTTGGCGGTATCGCTCATGGGCTTGCCTGGGTCGGGTGGGTGCGGCCGTGCCGGAGGGGTCAGGGCGAGGGGCGCGCCGCGCCGTTGGACGGGCGGCCGAAGCTGCGCTCGATGGCGCGCAGCGCCTCGATGCGGTCGTTGAGATGGTCGATGCGGCGCTGCGCCTCCTTGAGCTGCGCCACCTGCCGGTCGCGGTCGTCCTCGACGCGGCGTTGTTCCTGGTAACGGGCCGCAAGCACCCGGGCCAGCGGCTGCAGCGGCTGGGCCTCGGCCTGCGTGCTGCCGGCGACGCGCTGCATCAGGGCCGTGGCACGCGCCAGATCGGGAGGATTGCGGGTCTGCGCCAGCACCAGGGCCAGCTGCATCTGCAGGGGGGCCGAGTCGCCTGGGTCGCCGATGCGGGCGATCTCCGCGGCCGCTTCGCCGGACTGCAGGCTGCGGGCCCGGTCGGCGTAGGCCAGCATCCGGGACAGCGCTTCGCTGCTCGCACTGCCGTAGCCATTGGCCGCCATGCCGTTGCCGGCCGGCTGCATCTGGGTGGCTGGGGCGACGGGTTGCACTTCCACCGGCTGGACGGCCGGCCGGGTGGCCGGCACGGGTGGGTTGGCCGTGGTGGCCGGCGCAGGGGCCGGCACGCTCGGCGTGGGCGCTGGGGTGGCGCAGCCTGCCAGCACCCCGGCCAGGACCAGGGCAACGGCAAGGAGAGGGCTGCGGACGGACAAGGTCGTCATGGGCGTGGGGTCGGGGGAGGTCAGCCGCGCGGCAGGTCGATGCGGAATCGCGCGCCGGGGCCGGTGGGCAGCAGCGCAATGCGGCCACCATGGGCTGCAATGTACTCCTGCACGATGGACAGGCCGATGCCTGTGCCTTTGACCGTGTGCTCCGGCTGGCGCTCGCCGCGGAAGAAGGGCTCGAACACCCGGTCGCGGTCGTCCGGCGCGATGCCGGGGCCGGCGTCGCTGATCTCGATGCTGGCGGTGTCGCCGGTGCTGGAGACCGCCAGCGCGATGGTGCCGCCGCGGGCCGAGAAGCGGATCGCGTTGGACAGCAGGTTGGCCACCGCCGTGCCCAGCTTGGCCGGATCGGCCATCACCGTCACCGGCTCGCCCTCCACGCGCACGGTGAGGCCGTGCGACTGCCACTGCAGCCGCTGGGCGTCGATCTGCTCCTGCACCAGCTTGACCAGGTTGCAGCGCTCGCGCTTGAGCTGGCGGGCCTCGAAGGCCGCGGCGTTGAAGCGCAGCAGCGCCTCGATCTGGCTTTGGAGCGACACGGCGTTCTGTTGCAGGATCTGCGCCACCTCGCGCTGGGCCGGATTGAGCTCGCCGGTCACGCCGTCTTCCAACAACGACACGCCCTCGCGCAGCGCGGCCAGCGGCGTCTTGAGCTCGTGCGACACATGGCGCAGGAAGCGCGCCTTGTCGGCGTCCAGTTCCATCAGCCGCAGGCGCAGCCAGTCCAACTGCTGCGACACGCGCCGCACGTCGGCAGGGCCCCGGATGTCGATGGGCTCATCCAGCCGGTTCTCGCCCAGGCGCACGATGGCGCGCTCCAGCCGTTTGAAAGGCCGCGCCAGCCAGATGCCGAAGGCCAGCGCCAGGGCCGCCGCCAGCCCGCTGGCCGCCACCACCTGCAGCGTCAGCCGGCGCCGCGCGGCTTCCAGCCGGTCGGCCAGGGCATTGTTCTGCGCCTCGATCAGCATCTGCGCCTGCTGGGCGAGCTGTGTGTTGAGCGCATCCAGCTCGCGGAACTGCAACGCCATCGAGCCCTCGCGGGCCAGGGCCGTCTCGGGCGCGCCGTTCATCAGTTCCTCGATGGTGGCCATCTGCGCGCGCCACAGCTGCGCCGATTGGGGCAGCAGCCCGTTGTCGACCAGTCGCTGCACCACGTTCTGTGCGTCCTTTTGCGCGTCGGCGAAGCGGCGGCGCAGCACGGCGTCGTTGAGCACCAGCGACTGGCGGCCCGAGCGTTCCATGGCGGCGCTGCGCTCCGCCAGCGACTGGGCGGCGCCCGAGAGCAGCAGCGCGCGCCGCGCCGCCTCGCGGCTTTGCGTGATGAGCTGGTCGTACTGGAAGACGGCGCGCAGCGCCACCCCCACCACCAGCGCCGTGACCACCAGGAAGGCGGCCAGCATCAACTGCTGGAAGGAGCCGCGTGCGCGCGGCCGGCTGGCCGCCATCAGGCGGTCTGCGCGGCACGCGCGGCACCGGCACCGTCATGCTCGCGCGTCACGATCTCGCCACGCAGGGTGTGCGACAGGGCGCGGGTGATCTTCACGTCCACCATCTGGCCCACCAGCCGGGCGGGTGCCTCGAAGTTGACGACACGGAAGCAGTCGGTACGGCCCATCAGCTCGGCCGGGTTCTTCTTGGAGGGGCCTTCCACCAGCAGCCGCTGCGTGGTGCCGACCAGTGCCTCGGACAGCCGGCGCACGTTGTCGTCGATGGTCTTCTGCAGATGCTGCAGGCGCGCGAGCTTGACCTCGTGCGGCGTGTCGTCGTGCAGCGTAGCGGCGGGTGTGCCCGGCCGCGGGCTGAAGATGAAGCTGAAGCTGGCGTCGAAGCCCACGTCCTCGATCAGCTTCATCATCTTCGCGAAGTCCTCCTCGGTCTCGCCCGGGAAGCCGACGATGAAGTCGCTGGACAGCGCCAGCTGCGGCCGGATGGCGCGCAGCTTGCGGATCGTGCTCTTGTATTCCATGGCGGTGTAGCCGCGCTTCATCGCCATCAGGATGCGGTCGCTGCCGTGCTGCACCGGCAGGTGCAGGTGGCTCACCAGTTGCGGCACCTTGGCATAGGTCTCGATCAGACGCGGCGTGAACTCGTTGGGGTGGCTGGTCGTGTAGCGGATGCGCTCGATGCCAGGAATCTCGGCGATGTACTCGATCAGCGTGGCGAAGTCGGCGATTTCGCTGGTGTCGCCCATCCTGCCCCGGTAGGCGTTCACGTTCTGGCCCAGCAGGGTGACTTCGCGCACGCCCTGCTCGGCCAGACCGGCCACTTCGACGAGCACGTCGTCCAGCGGGCGGTTGACCTCCTCGCCGCGGGTATAGGGCACCACGCAATAGCTGCAGTACTTGGAGCAGCCTTCCATGATCGACACGTAGGCCGTCGCGCCCTCGACGCGTGCGGGCGGCAGGTGGTCGAACTTCTCGATCTCGGGGAAGGAGATGTCCACCTGCGGGCGGCGTTCGGCCTCGCGGCGGGCCAGCATCTCGGGCAGGCGGTGCAGGGTCTGCGGGCCGAAGACCACGTCCACGTAGGGTGCACGGGCGATGATGGCCTCGCCTTCCTGGCTGGCGACGCAGCCGCCGACGCCGATCTTCACGCCCTTGGCCTTCAGGTGCTGCACGCGGCCGAGGTCGGAGAACACCTTCTCCTGCGCCTTCTCGCGCACGGAACAGGTGTTGAAGAGGATCAGGTCGGCTTCGTCGACGTTCTGGGTGGGCTCGTAGCCGTCGGCGGCGGCGAGGACGTCGGCCATCTTGTCCGAGTCGTACTCGTTCATCTGGCAGCCGAAGGTCTTGATGAAGACTTTGCGGGACATGGCGGGGCTTTCTTTCAAGGCGGCCGGCGAGTGGCACCGGCGGCGGGATCAATGGAATGCGTGGGGCGGTTCGGTCAACCTGCCGTGCGTATGCCCCCGGGGCAGGGGCAGCGACGGGCGGCGCTCAACTGCCTTCGTTGTCAGCGCGGGTGACGAAGGGCCAGATGTTGAGCAGTGGCTTGCCGCTGGCCGACGCGCGGTCGGTGGCGGCCTCGTCGGGCGAGAGGATCCAGATCTGCTGCACCTGCCCGGCGGCATCGCGCAGGTAGTTCACCGCCAGGTCCTGGCCCAGCAGCGTGCTGCCGGTCACGACCATGTTCTGGGCATTGCGGATGCGGGTGCCGGGGGCCAGCACTTCCAGCCGGCCGTCGAGGTCGGCCTGCGGAAAGTCGAGCATGCGCAGGCGACCGCGCAATGTGCCGTCGGGGAAGTTGCGGCCGCCGACGGCGGCTTCGTTCTGGGTCTGGGCCTGCGCAGGCAGGGGCGAGAGAAGGGCCGCGGTGCCCAGACAGCTCAGGGCGGCGGCAAGCAGGAAATGTGGGAGGCTGCAGCGGTTCATGGGGTTCATCCAGAGGCTGGCGAGCGCGGATTCTAGGTGGCGGGGCGTCTGCGCTCAGGTGCTGGTCTCGTCCCGCGCCAGGTCGCGGCTCAGGTGGCCGGTGTCGGCCCAGCCCACCAGGGAGAAGCCCTCGGGCGTCCACAGCAGACGGTTGATGGCCGCGTTGCGCAGCTCCCAGGTGCGAGGCGCCTGAAGCTCCTGCCCGGTGGCGGCGCGGTAGAGCACGTCCATCACGCCGCCGTGGGCGACCAGCACCACCAGTTCGCCGGGATGGCGTGCCGCCAGTTCGGCGGCGACGGCCACGATGCGGTCGCGGAAGACCAGCAGGTTCTCGCCGCCCTCGGGCGCGAAGTCGGGCACGCGCTTGCGCCACTTGAGGGCCTGCTCGGGCAGTTCGGCCTCGATCTCGGCGAAGGTGCGGCCCTCGAAGATGCCGAAGCCGCGTTCGCGCAGCCGCGGCTCGGCGATCAGGGCGGGTGCGTCGGGGTGGGCCTCGGCAATGGCGCTGGCCGTCTGCCAGGCGCGGGCCAGGTCGCTCGCATAGATGGCAGCGATGGGCTCCTCGGCCAGCGCGCGGCCCACCTGCTGCGCCTGCCACTGGCCTTCGTCGTTGAGCGGGATGTCGAGCTGGCCCTGGATGCGGGTGTCGACGTTCCAGAGTGTCTCGCCGTGGCGGACGGCGATCAGGCGGGTGAGGTCCATCGGCCGAGTGTCACCCAGAACGCGCAGGCGGGCGGAACGCGGCGGGCGGGCCCCGCGGCGTCAGGGGCGGGCCGGCGCCGCAGGCTGCGCCGATGGCGCAGGCGTGCCCGCTTGAGGTGCGGACGCAGCCGGCGTGATGGTCTGCGGCTTGGTCTCGACGGTCACGTCCACTCGCCGCACGGCCTGCGGCGGATTGGGAAAGCCCTGCAGCGCCGCATGGAACATCACCGGCAGGATGCGGCGGGTGTCCGGGTAGGGGCCGTCGTTGCGGGCATGGGTTTCGTAGACCACCTGCCGGTCGGGCAGCGAGCGCATCACGATCGAGACCTCGCGGCCGTACCAGGTCTGGTTGGGTGGCAAGGCGCCCGGGCCCCACCAGCCGCCGCCGTACCAGCCGGGGCGGCCGTAGCCAAGGCCCACCCCCCATCGCGGACCCCAGCCGGGCCCCCAGCCCGGGCCGTCGAACCACGGGTCGGCCCAGGGCGACAGCTCCAGCTGCGAGCGGGCGCTCACCTGCACGGCATAGCGCGCGTTGGCGTCGTCGCGCCGCAGCCCGGCGGCGGCGAGGGAGGGTTCGGCCAGGCTTTCGAGGTCGGTCTGGGCGGCGTCGTTCGCCTGCTGCGAGGGCAGTCGCTCGAAGCGGTAGGTGGCGCCCGGCGGGATGGGGGCCTTGGCGTAGCTCTGGACGTTGTTGTCCACCACGTAGGAGGTGGCACAGCCCGCCAGGCCGGCGGCCACCGCCGCCATGGCCGCCAGGCCGAGGAATCGCACTGCACGTTGCATGTCGTCGTCACCCCTGGGGCCGTTGGCCGGCCCCTGTGTTGTTGTCGTATCGGCTGGACGCGCGGCCGCGCGTCGTGGCTGGAACTCGGCGGGGCGTGCGCGTCAGCCCAGGCTCACCACCTGCACCGCCGAGGGCATGGCGGGCACAGGCGGCAGTTCGGGCGGATCGAAGGCCCGGTCGCCGTCGTCGCTGGCCACGCCAGTCGGCTTCAGACCCTTGAAGTCGTGCAGGGTTCCGTCCATCAGGTGCGAGGGCGCGACGCTCTGAAGGCTGTGCAGCATGTTCTCCAGCCGGCCGGGATGCTTGCGTTCCCAGTCGCGCAGCATGTCGCCGACCACCTGGCGCTGCAGGTTCTCCTGGCTGCCGCACAGGTTGCAGGGAATGATCGGGAATTCGCGGTGTTGGGCCCAGCGCACCAGGTCCTTCTCGGCCACGTAGGCCAGCGGTCGGATCACCACATGTCGGCCATCGTCGCTCACCAGCTTGGGCGGCATGGCCTTGAGCTTCGCGGCGAAGAACATGTTGAGGAAGAAGGTCGCCAGGATGTCGTCGCGATGGTGCCCCAGCGCGATCTTGGTGGCGCCCAGCTCGTCGGCCACGCGGTAGAGGATGCCCCGGCGCAGCCGCGAGCACAGGCCGCAGGTGGTCTTCCCCTCGGGCACCACGCGCTTGACGATGCTGTAGGTGTCCTGTTCCTCGATGTGGAAGGGCACGCCCACCTGCTTCAGATAGGCCGGCAGCACGTCTTCCGGAAAGCCGGGCTGCTTCTGGTCGAGGTTGACGGCGATCAGCTCGAAGTTCACCGGCGCGCGGGCCTTGAGCTTGAGCAGGATGTCCAGCATGCCGTAGCTGTCCTTGCCGCCCGAGAGGCACACCATGACCTTGTCGCCCTCTTCGATCATGTTGTAGTCGGTGATGGCGCGGCCGACTTCACGGCACAGGCGCTTTTCGAGCTTGTGCGTCTCGCGCTCGATCTTCGCGGCCGCCTGGTGGCTAGGGGCGGCGGCTGCAGGGGCTTCGGGTTCGGTCCAGACGGCGTTCATGGGCCGCGATTTTGCCCGGGACGCCACATCCTCATGGACAGCGCGGGCCTTCGGCGCCGTGAAACGGCGGTGCGCAGGGATGCCTCGGGCGCTGACTATCGCGGACGATTTCTGCGCGACCACGCCAGCGATGTTCACGACGGAGAGTGCGGCCGGAGGAATCCCTGCTGTACCGCCACATCCTGCAGGTTGCGCCTCACCCAGCGCAGCACCGGGTCGTCCGCCTGGTGCCGGTGCCACTGCATCGCGATGCGCACGGGCGGGATGTGGATCGGGCAGGTCATCATCCGCAGCGGCAGCGTCTTCAACAAGCCCTTGGCGAAGGATTTCGGAATGGTGGCGATGTGCGAAGTCCCGACCACGCATTCCGCCACGGCCGAAAAGGTCGGGACGCGCATCGCGATGCGCCGCACGACGCCCTGCATCTCATAAGCGACCTGATCCAGGGTCGGCAATCGGCCGTCGCCGAGGAGCGGCACGACGTGCCCCATCTTCTGGAAGGCCTTGAGCGAAAGGGTCCGGCCGATCAGGGGGTTCTCGGCCCACGCGATGCAGCAGAACGAGTCCGAGAGCAGCAGCTCGCTGGGGTGATGGCTGGCGACGGCGGAGGCGCCCAGCAGCACCAGGTCGACATGCTGGTTCTCCAGTTCGGGCGAGTCGTATCCCGAGACCGGCCGGACCGCGAACGTGAGCCGAGGCGCGGTCGTCTCGGCCATCCGGAACAGCGGCACCAGGACGGTACTGAACACATAGTCCGACGCCACGATCGTGATGTTCCGCTCCATGCGCAGCGGGTCCGTCTCGGGCCGCAACTGCGTCAGCGCCTGGGCGCGCGACAGGATGTCCCGCACAGGATCGATCAGGGATTCAGCAAACGGCGTCAGCGCGTAATGCCGCCCTTCCCGCAGCAGCAATGGGTCCTGGAAGTAGTCCCGCAGCCTTGCCAGCGCGGCACTGGTCGCAGGCTGGCTCAGGTGCATCTGCTTGGCCGCCCGACTGACGTTGCGGTGCGCCAGCAATGCATCCAGACATGCAAGGAGATTGAGATCCAGCCGGTTGATGCGCATCCGCAAACTATAGGTCAGGCAAATAGTTTGAATCCAAAAGAACAGTTTTTGTTTATGGCCGCCCGCTGGCACAGTCCCGTTGCGAACAACGCCGATTGAACAGGAGACCCCATGCAGGATGCCCAGCAGACGCCGGACGGCGATGTCCAGGGACGCCCCAAGACGCTCGCCGAGGCGCGCGTCTGGATGAAGACGAGGCTACGCTCTCGCACCCACCCGATGAACGCGCTGGATCCGGACGAGGGCGTCGATCTGATCGACCGCCTGCCCGGACTCGGCGGCGCCGAGTGGGCCGCTCATTGGCGCGAGGCCGGCGACGCCTGCAGCGCATCCGCTGAAAGGGCCGAGCAGGCAGGGTCGCGGGACGAGGCCTGCCGACTGTTCATGAAGGCGAGCGGCCTCTACTTCATGGGCCGGTTCCCATGCCCGGATCACCCGGCCAAGCTGCGCTGCGCCGAGCTCGAGCGGGAAACCTACCTGAGGGCCGCCCGCCTCTGGACGCTACCGGTGCAGGTGGTGCGCATTCCGTTCGCTGGCCGGGAGGGCGAGGGGGACTCGATCACCGCCCTGCTGCGCAGGCCCGCGAATGTCGAACGTCCTCCTGTGGTGGTCATGTGGGGAGGGGTCGATGCCTGGAAGGAGCAGATGACCCAGGCCTGCGATGCCCTGCTCGCCTTGGGTATAGCGACGGTCGCGATGGACAACGCCGGCACGGGGGAGTCGCCGGTCAAGGGTGTGCAGGACGCCGAGCGGCAGTTCACGACGGTGTTCGACTGGATCGACACCCAGTCCGACCTCGACGGTCAGCGCCTTGCCTGCCTGGGGCGTTCCTTCGGCGGCTACTGGGCCACCAAGTTGGCACTGCTTTACCCCGACAGGCTGAGGGGCGCGGTGAATTGGGGCGGCGGCGCGCACTACATGTTCCAGCCCGACTGGATCGGCGCATCGCGCTACCCGGACAGCTACCTGATGGGGCTCGTGGAGACCCGCTGCCGCATGCTGGGTGCCCGCAACGACGACGAGTACCTGGCGTTCTTCAAGCGCCTGTCCCTGCTCGACCAGGGCTTGCTCGACCGCCGCAGCGCACCGCTGCTGCTGGTCAACGGCCGCGAGGACAAGCAATGCCCGATCGAGGATCTGCACTTGCTGACCGAACACGGCAATCCCAAGCATGTGCGCCTGTTTCCGGGCGGGCACATGGGCCTGACGCCGCAGACCTTGCCCACCATCGTCTCCTGGCTGGCGGGGCAACTGGGAGTTGCGGGATGACCGGGTCGCTCAAGCTGGAGGTCTTCGGCGCAGAGTCCGCGTCGGCCATCGTCCTGCTGCATCCCATCGCGACCCGCGCCGAGGTGTGGTGCCTGCAGGTTCCGATCCTGGCGCGCCGCTTTCGGGTCATCGTTCCGGATTTGCCCGGACATGGCGGCTCTGCGCCGCTGCCGCCGGGGGCGGCGTTGCATGACTACGCGGCTGCGGTCCTGGGCGCACTCGAACCCCTCGGCCTGAACGAGTTTTCCGTGGCAGGCCTGTCGTTCGGAGGCATGGTGGCCCAGGCGATGGCGCTCGCGGCGCCCTCTCGGATCCGCCGATTGGTGCTCGCACATTGCGGCGCGGTGACGCCTGCGCCCGTGACCGCCCTCTGGCAGCAGCGGGTGGCGGATGCACAGGCCGGCGGCATGGCGCAGCAAGTTCGTCCGACGCTGGACCGCTGGTTCACGCCGGACTTCCTGGACCGGGCGCCCGCGGCGAGCGACTGGATCGGCCGCATGGTCGCCGACACCGCTCTGGCGGGCTACATCGCGGCCGTCCATGCCATCTGCGGCCTGGACCACGTGGCGTCGCTGGTGCGGTTGCAGATGCCGACGCTCGTCATCGCGGGGCAGAAGGACATGGCGGTTTCCCCGGCGGTCTCGCAAGCGCTGGCCGCGGGCATCCCGGGGGCCGAGTTCCGGTTGATGGCCGACGCCGCGCACATGAGCCATGTCGAGCAGGCGGCGACGTTCACCGAGACGCTGGACGCCTTCCTGCAACCTTGAAGTACCGGCCCACCGGGCCCAGAAAGAGGCCCGCCAGGCATGGCAGACCCCCATTGGAGACATCATGTCCAACTCTGGAATCAGCAGAAAGTCCTTCCTCTTCACACTGGCCGCCGCAGCCTGCCTGGGCGGCGTGCCGCCGGTGCTGGCGCAGGAGCGCGACAACCGGGTGACGCGCATCATCGTTCCCTTCGGTACGGGCGGTGCGCCCGACATCGTCGCCCGCCTCCTGGCCAACGTCCTGGGCCAGCGGACGGCAAAGACCTTCATCGTGGAGAACCGCGGTGGCGCCAATGGAAACATCGGTGCCGACATCGTGGCCAAGGCGCCGCCGGATGGTCATACCCTGCTCCTGCATGGTCCTTCCCTGGCCATCAACCCCAGCATCTACAAGAAACTCCCGTTCGATACGGAACGCGACCTGCGGCCGGTGGTGGAAGTCTGTGCGGCCGAAGGCATGCTGTTCGTCGTCAATGCGGCGAACCCCGCCAAGACGCTCGCCGACTTCATCGCGGCGGCCAAGCGGCCGGCCGCCAAGCTGGCCTATGCCTCTCCTGGTGTGGGGAACGCCTTTCACCTGGCCGCCGAGAACTTCCTCAATGTCGCTGGCGTGCAGGCGGTCCATGTTCCCTACAAAGGCGCAGGAGAGGCCGTCACCGCATTGATGGCCGGAGACGTGCAGTTCCTGATCGGTTCGGCGCCCAGCGTCGGGCCGCAGTTGCAGGCGGGTCGCCTGAGGGCCCTGGCATTCGCGGCCAAGCGCCGGAGTGCGGAATTCCCGAACGTTCCTACTTTTGCCGAAAGCGATCTGCAGGGGCTGGAGATGACGCTGTGGTACGGCCTCTTTGCCCCGCGCGGAACCCCGGACGCCGTCATCGCCGCCCTGAATGCCGACGTGCGAGCCGCGCTCGGTGATCCGGGCATGCGTCAGGTCCTGGCGCAGCAGGGCCTGGTGCCGGTGGGCGGCGAGCCGATTCAGCTCGGGGAGCTCCTGCACAGCGACATCAGCCGCTACGGCATGCTCGCGAAGCGCGCCGGAATCCAGCCGGAATGAGCACGATGGAACCCCACAAGACCGAACCGCGGGAAGACCGGCTTCCGCCGCTTCCCGAGGCGCAATGGACGGACGCGCAGCGGGCGCAGGCGCAAGAGATCATCGCGGGCCCGCGCGGCAAGCTGATCTCTCCCTTTGTCCCGCTTCTGCGAAGCCCGGAACTCATGGGCCACTGCCAGCGCATGGGCGAATACCTGCGCTACCGGAACACCATCGGACAGCGGCTGACCGAGCTGGCCATACTGGTCACCGCGCGCTTCTGGGACCAGGGCGCAGAGTGGGCGATCCATGCCCCGATTGCGCAAAGCGAAGGCGTCGACAGGGCAACGATCGACGCCATCGCTCACCACGCAACGCCCTCCGCAATGCCACGGGACGAGCAGGTGGTCTACGAGGTCTGCACCGAGATCCTGCGGGACAAGGCGCTGAAGGACGCCACCTGGGCTGCGTCCGTCGCCCTGTGGGGAGAGCAGGGTGTCATGGACCTGGTCGGCACCGTCGGCTACTACAGCCTGCTGGCGATGGTCATGAACGCCGCCCGGACACCTGCGCCCGCCACGGGCGCTTCATTGCCCATCGCCAGGGCATGAGGTGAGCGGGAGGCGGCCGCCGAAGTTCGTTGCCGGCCGCCCACCTTCCTGTTTCGGGCGCGCGGGTCTTGCCGGCTCAGTGGCTTTCGCCCGATCTCACCACTGGCCGGTCTCGACGCGGATCGCGACCTCGCAGTCGTCGAAGATTTCGAGCTTGGCGATCTTCACGCGCACGCCCAGCACGCCGGGCAGCTGCATCAGCCGGGCGGCGACCTGGCCGATCAGGCTTTCCAGCAGGTTCACGTGGTGCGCGGTGCACTCGTCGATGATGATCTTTCGCACCTTGCGGTAGTCGAGCACATGGAAGATGTCGTCGTCCTGCGGCGCCAGCGGCTGCGGGCCCAGGTTGAGTTCGGCATCGACGCGGATCGGCTGCGGCGCGGTCTTCTCGCTGTCGAGGATGCCCAGGTTGGCATCGAAGCGCAGGCCCGTGAGCGTCAGGCGCTGCTGGCCGTGGAGAGGGGGCATGGACTGGGTATTCATGAAGTGTGGTTCCGGAGGTCTGCGGCCAAAGTGCTTGCCGGGGGCAGATGGCCGCGGAGCAGGCCACGCGAGAGCATCCGCGGAACCGGCTTGGCCGGGCCGCTGGATGCGCCCCCTGGAGGGGGGAGGCGCAGCGCGAAGCGCGGAGCCTGGGGGTGTTTCACATGCAGGAGAAGTCGCGGTCGAAGCGCATCAGGTGCTGGCCGCCGTCGACCAGCAGCGTGGTGCCAGTCATCGAGTTGTTCTCGAGCGCGAAGCGCACCGTGGCCGCCACGTCCTGCGGCGTGGACGAACGGCCCAGCGGCGACAGGCGGTGCAGTTGCTGGAAGCGCTCGTCGCTCAGCATGTGGCTGGTGAGCGTGAGGCCGGGCGCCACGCCGACGACGCGCACGCGCGGCGCCAGGGCCAGGGCCAGCAGCGGCGTGGCGGCCTCCAGTGCGGCCTTCGACAGCGTGTAGCTCAGGAAGTCGGGGTTCGGGTTCCACAGCTTCTGGTCCAGCAAGTGGACCACGGCGCCGTGGCCGTCGCGTTCGTCCAGATGCTGGCGCAGGGCCTGGGCCAGCAGGATGGCGGCGCCGGTGTTGCTGCGCAGATGGGCCTCCATCGCGGCATAGCCAAAGCTGGCGGCATCGTCGTGCTCGAAGCGCGAGGCGCTGTGCACCACGGCGTCGAGCCGGCCGAACTCGGCCACCACCTGCGGCACCATGGCGCGCACGGCCGCCTCGTCCTCCAGCTCGGCGCTGATGATCGCGGCGCGACCCGAGAGCCGGGCGCAGTCGGCGGCGGTGGTCTGGGCCTCTTCGCGCGAGCTGCGGTAGTGCACCGCCACCTGCCAGCCGCCCGCGGCCAGGGCCAGGGCGATCTCGCGGCCGAGCCGGCGGCCGGCGCCGGTCACCAGCACGGTACGCGGTTCACTGGCAGGGGGAAGGGCACTCATGGATGGGGGCGATGAAAGTGGAGCGGGCGTCCTGGTGGGCGCGGCAGGACGGCAAGTCCACCAGCGCCGGACCGCCCGCGCGTTGCAGGGAGAATGGGCGCCGTGAGCACCCCGACGACCCCGCCCAGTGTACCGACCGCCTCTTCCGCATCTTCTGCCTGTGCAGCGCTGGTGCGGCGCGCCATCGAGCGGGACGGTGGCTGGCTGCCCTTCGACCGCTTCATGGCGCTGGCCCTCTACGCGCCCGGCCTGGGCTACTACGCGCACGGCAGCCGCAAGTTCGGCCACCTGCCGCAGTCGGGCAGCGACTTCGTGACCGCGCCCGAGCTGTCGCCGCTGTTCGGTCAGAGCCTGGCCGTGGCCGTGGCCGACGCCTTCGACCATACCGGTACCGACGAGGTCTGGGAGTTCGGTGCCGGCAGCGGCGCGCTGGCCGCGCAGCTGCTGGACAGCCTGGGTGAGCGCGTCGCGCGCTACACCATTGTTGACCTCTCGGGCGCCCTGCGCGCGCGGCAGCAGGAGCGCCTGGCGCCCTGGGCCGGTCGTGTGCGCTGGGTCGATGCGCTGCCCGATGGCATCGAGGGCGTGGTCGTCGGCAACGAGGTGCTGGACGCCATGCCCGTCCAGCTGCTGGTGCGGCGCGCCGGCCAGTGGCTGGAGCGCGGCGTGACCGTGCAACCCGACGGCACCTTCGGCTGGGATGACCGCTCGACCGACCTGCGCCCGCCCGTCGAGCCCGAGGGCCCGCAGGACTACCTGACCGAGGTGCATCCCCAGGCCCGCGCCTTCATCGCCACGCTGGCCGAGCGCCTGAAGCGTGGGGCCGCCTACTTCCTGGACTACGGCTTTCCCGAAGCCGAGTACTACCACCCGCAGCGCCACATGGGCACGCTGATGTGCCACCAGGCCCACCGGTCCGACGACAACCCCCTCGTGGCCGTGGGCGACAAGGACATCACCGCCCACGTCGATTTCACCGGCGTCGCGCTGGCCGGCCAGGACGCCGGCCTGGAAGTACTGGGCTACACCAGCCAGGCGCGCTTCCTGCTCGACTGCGGCCTGGCCGAGCGCATGATGGACGCCCCGCTGGCCGAGCGCGCCCTGGCGGCCCGCCTGATCCACGAGCACGAGATGGGCGAGCTGTTCAAGGTGCTCGCCTTCGCCGCCGGCGACGCCTGGGATGCGCTCGGCTTCCGCCAGGGCGACCGCAGCCACACCCTCTGATTTCTTCATTTCACCGACCGCCACGCGCCATCCCCGTCCGCCCATGAACGATCTGCTCCGTACCGCCCACGCCCTGGCCGACGCCGCCGCCGCCCAGTCGATGGCGCATTTCCGCCAGCCGCTGGACATCATCACCAAGGCCGACGAAAGCCCGGTCACGCTGGCCGACCGCGCCGCCGAGCAGGCCATGCGCGACATCCTGGCGCAGGCGCTGCCGCAGGACGGCATCTACGGCGAGGAACACGGTCAGCAGAACCTGGACGCAGCCCGCGTGTGGGTGCTAGACCCGATCGACGGCACGCGCAGCTTCATCACCGGCTCGCCGCTGTGGGGCACGCTGATCGGCGCCCTCGAAGGCGGCCGTGTGGTGCTGGGCCTGGTCGACATGCCGGTGCTTGGCGAGCGCTGGGTGGGCCAGGACGGCGTGGCGATGCGAAACGGCCAGCCGGTGCGCGTGCGCGACTGCACGCAGCTGGCCGATGCGCGCATCTTCACCACCTCGCCCGACATCTTCTCGGCCGCGGACTGGGCTGCCTTCGACCGCCTGAGCCGCCAGTGCGCCATGCGCCGCTTCGGCGGCGACTGCTACAGCTATGCGCAACTGGCCGGCGGCACCATCGACCTGGTGGTCGAGGCCGGCCTGCAGCCCTACGACTACCTGGGCCCCGCCGGCCTGGTGGAAGCCGCGGGCGGCGTGATCACCGACTGGGAGGGCCAGCCGTTGGGCCTGCATTCCGACGGCCGCGTCGTGGCCGCTGCCACGCCCGAGCTGCACCGGCAGGCCCTCGCGGCCCTGGCTGGCTGAGCGAGCCGCAACTCCGTCGCTCATGCTGCGCTGGCTGCTCGTCACCATGCTGGCCCTGCTGCTGCTGCAGGGCCTCACGGGATGGCTGCGCAAGCTGGGCTTCGGCCGGCTGCCGGGCGATTTCGAGTTCAGGCTCTTCGGCCGCGTGTGGCAAGTGCCTGTCGCCAGCACCGTGGTGCTCAGCATGATTGCGGCCGGCGTGGCCCGGCTTCTCTGAGCTTCTTTCCCATCCATCACGACCCAAGGAAATCCTGCGCATGAAAGCCTGCGTCGACATCGGCGGCACCAAGGTGGCGGTGAGCCTGGCCAAAGCTGGCAGTACCGATCTGATCGCCCGGCAGAACGCACCCACCGCCAAGACCGGCGACAACGAGGCCGTGGCCCGGCAGGTGATGCAGCTCATCGAGGCCGCCTGCGCCGAGGCCGGCGTGCCGGTGTCCCAGGTGAACCAGGTGGGCGTGTCGTCGGCTGGGCCCTTCGTGCTGCGCGAGGGCGCCATTGCCCTGGCCACGCCCAACATCTGCGGCGGCCTGGCGGGTCCCGACCGCGGCCTGCCCAACGACTGGACCTTCGCGCCCATCGAGGCGCCGCTGGCCGCGCGCTTCGGCCGCGTGCGGGTGGAGAACGACGCCGTCGCCGCGCTGGAGGCCGAGCGCCGCTGGGGCGCGTTGCAGGGCCAGGACCACTGCGCCTACGTCACCTGGAGCACGGGCGTGGGCGTGGGTCTGTGCGTGGACGGCCGCACGCTGCGCGGCAAGAACGGCAACGCTGGCCACGCCGGCCACCTCTTCGTCAGCG
Organism: Pseudacidovorax intermedius; assembly: GCF_003350475.1. Classification (GTDB taxonomy): domain Bacteria; phylum Pseudomonadota; class Gammaproteobacteria; order Burkholderiales; family Burkholderiaceae_C; genus Xenophilus; species Xenophilus intermedius. The sequence continues at coordinate 38,593 of NZ_QQAV01000001.1, read as the reverse complement.
ACGACGACAACGACGCCCTGTGCGGCTGCGGCAACCGTGGCGACGTCGAATCGCTGGTGGCCGGCAACGCCATCGCCCGGCGCTTCGGCGTGGACGCCGCGGCGCTCTTCGGCGCCGCACAGCAGGGCGATGCGAAGGCCCTGGCCACGGTGGACGCCCTGTGCCGCGTGATGGGCCGTCTGCTCTACAACCTGGTGGCCGCGCTGGACCTGTCGCGCATCAGCCTGGGGGGCAGCGTGTTCTGGCACAACCGCGACTTCCTGCTGCCGCGCCTGCAGTCGCAGCTGGACGGCCGCCTGCCGGCGCTCACCGACGGCGTGCCACTGGTCGCGGCGGGGCTGGGCGACAAGGTGGGCGACTACGCGGCACTGGCGCTGGTCGACTGAACCACGGCCCGCCGCTCAATCGACCCCGCCGTCCCCTGGCGGGGCGAACTGCGCCAGCACCTGCGCCTCGGTCAGTTCGGGCGTCTGGTTGGCCAGGTCGTAGAAGACCGGCTTCTTGTCGACGTAGATCTGCTGCGTGATCTCGAAGTCGTCCGTGTCGAACAGGCCGGCCGGCACGAAGAACTCGCCTGTGGGCAGCAGCTTGTAATACAGGTGCGTGCCGCAGCGGGTGCAGAAGGCGCGCTCCGCCCAGTCCGACGAAGCGTAGACGCCCACCAGCGCTTCGCCTTCGACGCGCAGCCCGGTGCCGCAATGCACCGCCAGCATCGGCCCGCCGCCGCCCCAGCGGCGGCAGTGGCCGCAGTGGCAGGCGCCGATCTCGCGCGCATCCGGGGAGTCGACGCGCACGGCGCCGCAGAGGCATTGGCCTTTCATGGGTGTTCCTTGGTGGTGTTGCGCGGCACGGCGGGTGCCGGCCGCCGCGCACCACTCTAGCGGTGCACGGCGGTGGCCGGGCCGATGCCCATGGGCCGGGCCGTGGATGTTCAGGCCGCGCGCCGCTCCCGCGGCGCGGCGACGGCGTGCGCCAGCTCGCCCAGCCGCTTCAAGGCCGTTGCCAACGCCGGTGACCAGGGCAGGCCGCAGTTGATGCGCACGAAGCCGTCGCAGCGCGCGCTGTTGGAGAACAGCGTGCCCGGCGCGATCAGGATGTGTTCTTCCAGCGCCGCATCGAACAGCGCCTGCGCCTGCGTGCCGGGCGGCAGCTCCACCCACAACTGGAGCCCGCCGGGCGGCAGGTTGATGCGCGTGCCGGCCGGGAAGTGCGCGGCGATGGCATCGGCCGTGCGCTCGCGCTGCAGCCGCAGCGTCTCGCGCAGGCGGCGCAGGTGGCGGTCGTAGGCGCTCGTGGCCATGAACTCGCCCACGGCCCATTGCGACAGCTCCTCGTTCATCCGCGTCTGGGCGAACTTGAGCATCTCCACCCGCGCATGCCAGCGGCCGGCGTGGATCCAGCCCAGCCGCAGCCCGGGCGCCAGCACCTTGTGCATCGAGGCGCAATGGATCACGCCGCCCTCGGTGTCGAAGGACTGGACGGCACGCGGCACGGCGTCCGCGTCCAGCAGCTCGGTGTAGGTGTCGTCCTCGATCAGCGCGGCGCCGTGCGCGCGGCACAGCTGCACCAGCCGCTGCTTGTGGGTGTCGGGCATGACGCTGCCCAGCGGGTTCTGCAAGTGCGGCACCACCACCACGGCCCGGATGCGCTCGTAGGTGCGCAGGGCCAGCTCCAGCGCCTCCAGCGAGAGGCCGGTCTGCGGGCTGGTGGGAATCTCCAGTGCCCGCATGCCCAGGCTTTCGAGCGCCTGCAGCAGGCCGTAGAAGGTGGGCGATTCGACGGCCACCGTGTCGCCGGGCTGGGCGACGGCCCGCAGCGCCAGGTTGAGCGCCTCGATGCAGCCGTTGGTGGGCAGGACGTCCTCGGGCGCGAGGTGCATGCCGGCGCGCAGCGCACGCCGCGCCACCGCCTCGCGGAAGGGCGTGCGGGCGCGCGAGGGCGAGGCCTGCGTCAGCAACTGCGGCCGCTGGCGCAGGCTGCGCATCATGGCCGCGCGCAGGGCGTCGGCCGGGTAGAGCTCGGGCGAGGCGCGCGCGGAAGAGAGGTCCAGATGCACCTCGCCCCAGCGGCGGCGGGTGACGAAGTCCGACACCGTCTGGTGGATGCCGACGAACTGCGCGGGATCGGGTGGCCGGTCGGCCGCGGGCTCGTCCATGGGCACCATGGCGAGGCGGCGCGGCTGGCGCACGAAGTAGCCCGAGCGCTCGCGCGCCTCGGCAAAGCCCTCGCCTTCGAGCGTACGGCAGACCTGCAGCGCGGTGGACAGGCTCACGCCATGCAGCTTCATCAGCTCGCGCAGCGAGGGCAGCCGCTCGCCGGGCTGGAGCGTGCCGTCACGGATGGCCTGGGTGTAGTGCTGGGCCAGCTGGCGGTAGCGGGGCAGGGGGGACATGGCTGCGATGGTGCGTCGCCAGCGCGTATCGGAACAGATGCAGTTGGGCGGCGAATCGACCATAACAGAACGCTTTTCGGCGCCGCTGTTGCGGTCGATGTCCGCGCAGGGTGTGCCTGTTTTGCAGGCAGCGTCAGGCCTACGCTGGAGGCCACTTCAACGCACCGACCGAGGACCTGCCATGACCGCCCGCCATGCCGCCCACTTCCCTGCTGCCGATCCGGCCTGCATCGACCCTGGCGAATGCCTGCTGCTGCCGGTGAGCCGCGGCACGCTGCTCTTCGCCGTCGAAGGCCATGTGCGGGTGGTGGAGCCGCCGCGCTGGGTCGCGGAGCAGATGGTGGCCATGTCCCATCATCTGGACGCTGGCCAGCCCCATCAGGTCGATGCCGAGGGCTGGGTTCAGGTACTGGCGCTGGACGATGCGCCCGCGCGGGTCGCCTGGCTCATGCCCGCGGCGCCGACCTCCGCGCTGGCGGCCGGCTTGCAGGCGCTTTGGCGGGCGGCCCTGGCGCGGCTGGCGCGTGTCGGCAGGATCGGTGGGCCGACTGCGCTCAGATGAACATCCCGCCGGAGACTTCGACGCGCTGCGCGGTCATCCAGTGATTGCCCGGCCGCAGCAGCGCGGCTACGGCGCCGCCGATGTCGTCGGGCAGGCCCACGCGGCCCTGGGCGGTCTGGGCCGCGATGGCCGCATTCATCTGCGCGCTGTCGCGCACCACGCCGCCGCCGAAGTCGGTCTCGATGGCCCCCGGCGCGATCACGTTCACGGCGATGCGGCGCGGGCCCAGTTCCTTGGCCAGATAACGCGTCAGCACCTCGATGCCGCCCTTCATGGTGGCGTAGGCCGCATAGCCGGGCAGCGAGAAGCGCGCGAGACCCGAGGACACGTTCAGCACATTGCCGGCATCGGCCAGCAGCGGCAGCAGCGCCTGCGTGAGGAAGAAAGGTCCCTTGAGGTGCGTGGCCATCAATTCGTCGAACTGGGCTTCCGTGGTGGCTTCGAAGCTGGCATGGATGCCCATGCCGGCGTTGTTGAGCAGGATGTCGAACTGCGTACGGCCCCAGGTCGTGGCCAGCGCCTCGCGCATGGCCGCGGCAAAGCTGGCGAAGGTATCGGCGCGTGCGACGTCCAGTGGCAAGGCCACGGCGCGCCGGCCCAGGGCCTGCACCTCGCGCACCACGGCCTCGGCCTCGTCGGCGCGGCTGCGGTAGGTGAGGATCAGGTCGACGCCGTCGCGTGCCAGATGCAGTGCGGCGCTCTTGCCCAGGCCGCGGCTGCCGCCGGTGACGAGGGCGATGCGGGCGGTGTTCGTGATGGTGGTATCGGTCATGGTCGGCTTCCTTGTATGGAGCGGTGGATGGGGTGACTGGAACTTTAGGCAAGGGCAATCGCCAGAAAAAGACGCGCAAAATGACTTCACTGTCATTTATGGGTGACCAATGGACCTCGATTCCCTTCGCGTCTATGTGCAGGTGGCCGAGCTCGCCAGCTTCACGCGGGCGGCCGAGCGCCTGGGCCTGACACGGGCACGCGTGTCGGCCATCGTGCAGCAGCTGGAGGCTGGCCTCGGCACCCGGCTGCTCCAGCGCACGACCCGCACCGTGCGCGTGACGCCCGATGGCGAGGCCTTCCTGGAGCGGGCGCAGACGCTGCTCGCGGACGCGGAAGACCTGCAGTCGCTGTTCAGCCGCCAGCCTGGGTCGCTGCGGGGGCGCATCCGTGCGGACGTGCCGCTGCAACTGGGCGCACGGGTGGTGCTGCCGAACCTGCCCGCCTTCCTCGCCGACCATCCGCTGCTGGAGGTGGACCTGGGCAGCACCGACCGCCGGGTGGACCTGGTGCACGACGGCTTCGACTGCGTGCTGCGCGTCGGCGTGCTGCAGGAGTCGGGACTGGTGGCGCGGCCGGTCGGGCAGATGGTGCAGGCCAACCTGGCCTCGCCCGCCTACGTCGCAAAGCACGGCCACCCACGCAGCCTGGACGATCTGCGCCAGGGCCATCGGCTGGTGCGCTATTCCTCGCGCCTGGCGGGCTGGCCGGCCTTGTGGGAGTACGAGGAGGAGGGTGAGCCGCGCAGCTTCGAGATGCCGGCGGTGATCACGGTGAACAACACGCTGGCCTACGAGGCCGCCTGCCGCGCCGGCCTGGGGCTGATCCAGGCGCCCGTGTTGGGCCACCGGGAGGCGCTGGCGCGCGGAGAACTGGTGGAGGTGCTGCCCGAATGGCGCGCACCACCACTGCCGATCACGCTGCTCTATGCCCATCGGCGGCAGGTGCCGCGCCGGCTGCAGGTCTTCATGGACTGGCTGGCCGGCCTGGTCGGCCAGGCCCTGGCCGAGGACGACGCGGCCCGCCGCCGCTGAGCACTCTGCGCGGCGGGGTCAGCCCACGCCCGGCGCCTCGCGCAGCGCGTCCAGAAAGGTCCGGCGCCACCAGTGCACATCGTGCTCGCGGATGCGCGACAGCAGCTTCTGGTGGCGGGCCCGGCGCTCTTCCAGCGGCATGTGCAGTGCCTGCTGGATGGTCTCGGCCGTGCCGTGGGTGTCGTAGGGATTGACCAGCAGCGCTTCCTTCAGCTGCTCGGCCGCGCCGGCGAAGCGCGACAGCACGAGCACGCCCGGATCGGCCGGATCCTGCGCGGCGATGTATTCCTTGGCCACCAGGTTCATGCCATCGCGCAGCGGCGTCACCAGGCCCACTGCTGCGGCGCGGCACAGCCCCGGCACCCGCTTGCGGGCCACCGTGCGGTGGATGTAGCGCACCGGCATCCAGTCGAGCTCGCCGTAGTCGCCATTGATGGCGCCGCACAGCGACTCCAGCTCGCGGCGGATGTCGCCATAGGCATCCACGTCCTCGCGCGTGGGCGAGGCGATCTGGATCAGCGTCGCACTGCGGTGGTTTTCCGGATAGCGCGCCAGCAGCTCACGGAAGGCGCGTGCCCGCTGCGGAATGCCCTTGGAATAGTCGAGCCGGTCGATGCCCAGCAGCAGGCGCCGCTGCGAGTACTCGCGACGCACCGTCTCGTGCATGTCGCGCGCTTCCTTGGCATGCGTAAGTGCCAGGAACTCGTCCACATCGATGCCGATGGGAAAGGCACTGGCCCGCACCGTCTGGCCCCAGGCGCGGAACTGGTCGTTGCCCAGGGCCTCGCCATGCGCCTCGTTGCTGACATAGCGCTCGAAGTGCTGCACGTCCTGCTGCGCCTGGAAGCCCACCACGTCATAGGCGAACAGCGAGCGCATCAGCCACTCGTGCTGCGGAATGGCCGCCAGAATGATCTGCGGCGGCAGCGGGATGTGCAGGAAGAAGCCGATCTTCTGCTTGCAGCCCATGGCGCGCAGCTCGGCGGCCAGCGGGATCAGGTGGTAGTCGTGCACCCACAGGATGTCGTCTTCCTGCAGCAGGGGCATCAGCTTGCGCGCGAACAGCTGGTTGACGCGGCGGTAGCCGCCGATGAAGCCGGCGTCGAAGTTGGCCAAATCCAGCCGGTTGTGGAACACGGGCCACAGCACCTTGTTGCTGTAGCCGAGGTAGTAGGCGTCGTGGTCCTCGCGGCACAGGTCCAACGTGGCCAGCGTCACCTTGCCGGCCTGGTGGCGATGCAGCTCACCTTCGCCGGTGGGCCCGTCCTCGACGATGGTGCCGCTCCAGCCGAACCACAGGCCACCCGTCTGCTGCAGCGATTCGCCCAGCGCCACAGCAAGGCCGCCTGCGGCCACCTTGCGCGGATCGGCCACGCGGTTGGAAATCACGACCAGTCTTGCCATGTCTCTTTGCTTCTCCTCGTCGGTTGTGCGGCGCCTCAGCGGGGCGCCGTCCCTGGCGCGGCCAGTGCGTCGGCCGCCTGCTTGAGCCATTCGTACACCGCAGCCGGGCCGTCGACCCGCGCTGTGGCGCGCGTGCTGCCCGGCCCTACCTTGATTCCCAGCCCACCGAAGGCCTGGGCCACGGCGAAGCCGCTTTCGTCAGTGGTGTCGTCGCCGAAGAAGAAGGGCTTGCGGTCGATGAACGGCGGCTCCTTCAGGTAGGCCGTGATGGCGGTGCCCTTGTTGGTGCCGGCGGGTTTGATCTCGACCACGCACTTGCCGTGCAGCAGTTCGAACTCCGGGCGGTCACCGACCGTTTCGGCCATGGTGTCCAGGCAGAGCTGCTCCAGTTCTGGCGCAAGCCGGTAGTGCAGCGCGACTGCGGCCTGCTTGCGCTCGACCAGCAGGCCGGTGTGGCGGTTGGCCAGCGCGTTGGCCGCGGCAATCACCTCGGACAGGTCGGTCGGCGCGCGCTCCATCAGTTGCCCTTCGGCGTCGCGTCGGTGTGCACCGTGCTCGCCAGCGGTAGGCAGACGCAGGGGCGCGAGAAAGCGGTCGAGCACGTCCACGGGTCGCCCGGAGACGATCGCCACGGCGCCGTCAAGAGCGTCGTGCAGCTGGGCCAGCAGCGGCACCAGACCGTCCGGCACCTTCACCGCCTCGGGCGTCTCCGCGATGCCGACCAGCGTGCCGTCGAAGTCCAGGAACAGGGCGGCGTCGCTCCCTGGCAGGAAAGGCATTTGCATCGAGACGACCTTAGCAGCCGGGTGGCGTGGGCGGCGTCGGCCAATGCCGCGCGGTGCTGAGGGCGCAGGGACGAAGATCTGACCTCGCGCCCATTGGCGCAGTCATGCCAATCCGTCCGGGAGGAGAGAGTCTGTGAAAACTGCTGGAAGCCGGCCTGTGGCCGTCAAGCCACTCAAGCGAAGCGCTGCGCGAAAGCGCGGTGTACCGGGGCCTTCGCGATCGCTCTGGTGGCCCGTCGTGCGCAACCTCTTCGCCACGCTCCATGAAGTGCCGATCGCGGCGCTGAGCGCCCTGTTGGTGATGGCGGGCGCTGCGGTGGTGCACCGCTATTGCATGTTGATCGGCTACGCGCCTGAGGCGGGCGTCTCGATCAGTTTCGGCGCCGCTGTCGCGCTGGTCGTGCTGCTGGGCTTGGCGTTCCTCTGGCTTCTATTGCAGGCGCCGGTCTGGGTCCCGGCGCTGTACGAACTTCCGCGCCTGGGCTTCAAGGAGGCCGTACTCACGCAATGCGTGGCGTTTTTGGCTTTCGCTGTATGGACCATTTCTCGTAGCACACCAGCGGCATGGGAATGGATCGGCGGCTTGACCACGGCCCTGCTGGTGATGGCCAGCGCACTGGGCAGATTGATTCTGGCGAGAGGGGCGAGGTGGTGGCGCTTTGCGCTCAGTGTGCTGGCGGCTGCTACGGGCTGTGCGCTCGTGCTTGGGGCGCTGATCCTGATCCTGAAACTCGGCGTTTTCGACCCCGATGTGGCTGAGTGGGTTTTCTGGCTCGCGGCGTTGGCGGTACTGAGCCTCACCACTCTGTTCAACGCACTGCCTGGGCTGGGAAAGAACGCCTTTGTCGTCAGCGTCGCTTTGGTGGGCGTCGTGCTCGGCGTGATCGGGGTCATTGGCCGATCCGGTTTCATCGCCGAAGGTGCCGCCGCCGTCGTCGGCCTGCGGATTGACGGCGAATCGCAGCTGCGCGTCAACCGCGCTGCCTGCCTGACGCTGCTGTCGGTGGTGCCGGTGCGCAAGAGCGATCCGCGCTTCAAGCTGGCCGACGAAGCGACCGGCCCAGGTTGCCGTGACTACGGCAATGCCGTCACGGCCCGGGTCGATCTGCGCGGCGGCGGTCGCTGGGTGCTGCAGGTGCGCAGCATCAACGGCTGGGATGCGGATCCGGCAGCGTCGCGGGTGTCGGTGACGGACAGCGCCGTCGAACTCGTGCTGCGCCCCTTGCCCGACGCCCTTGCGCCCTCCCCGGCATCAGCCGGGCATTCCTGAAATGGCCGTTTCGCGCGCCGCCTGGATCGCCTGCCCGATCTGCGGCCCCTTGGCGCCGCGGGCCTGGGCTTCCCGGGCGATGGGCTCGGTGGCGACGGCCTGCACGGCGGCGAGGACGGCCAGCAGGCGATCGCGTTGGGGATAGGGCCGCTCGTCGAAGCCCAGGCGACCGCGGGCGTCGCATTCGCAGGCGAGGAGTGCATCCGCGAAGCGCTCCGGCCGCCGCAGGGCATCGCAGCGCTCCAGCAGGCGCAGCAGGGCGGCGGGGCCCAGTTCGCCGCTGCGGTGGATGTTGCCGTGCTCGCGTGCCACGACGTCGGCCAGTTCGCGCACCTCGGTGGGCACGCGCCAGCGCTCGCACAGGCCGACCAGCAGGCGGGCGCTGCGCTGCTCATGCCCGATGTGGCGCGGGAGCATGTCGGCGGGCGTGGTGCCCTTGCCCAGGTCGTGCGTGAGGCAGGCGAAGCGCACGGGCAGTGGGGCCTGCAGCCGGGCACTCATGTCCAGCACCATCATCAGGTGCACGCCGGTGTCGACCTCGGGATGGTGCTCGGCGCGCTGGGGCACGCCCCACAGGCGCTCCACCTCGGGCAGCAGCACGCGCAGGGCGCCGCAGTCGCGCAGCACCTCGAACATGCGCGAAGGCTTCGGCTCCATCAGCCCCCGGGCCAGTTCCTGCCACACGCGTTCGGGCACCAGGGCATCGACTTCGCTGGCCTCGACCATGCCGCGCATGAGCGCCAGGGTCTCGGGCGCCACACTGAAGTCGTGCAGCTTGGCGGCGAAGCGCGCCAGGCGCAGGATGCGCACCGGATCTTCGCGGAAGGCCTCGGTCACATGGCGCAGCACCTTCTGCTGCAGGTCGCGCTGGCCGTGGAAGGGGTCGATGAGCGCCTCGGTGCGCAGCGGCTCGATGTCGGCCAGTTCAGCCGGCAGGGCGATGGCGTTGATGGTCAGGTCGCGGCGGGCCAGGTCCTCGTCGAGCGTGACCTCGGGCGCGGCATGGACCACAAAGCCGCGGTAGCCCGGGCCGCTCTTGCGCTCGGTGCGGGCAAGGGCGTATTCCTCGCGCGTGTCGGGATGGAGGAAGACCGGGAAGTCGCGGCCCACCGGCAGGTAGCCGGTGTCCAGCATCTGCTGCGGGGTCGCGCCCACCACCACCCAGTCGCGGTCGCTGCCGGGCCGGCCCCGCAGCGCATCGCGGATGGCGCCGCCGACAAGAAACTTCTGCATCGGGGCAGTGTAGGGGCGGCCCCTCGTGCGCCGCTCAGTCGCGTGACTTGCGGTACGGCTCGTCCATCGGCACGAAGTCATGTTCGGCCAGGGCCTCGTCGACCCAGGCCTTCACGCCCGGCAGTGCGTAGAGGCGGTCGATGTAGGCATCGACGGCTGCGGGCACCGGCAGACCGTAGGTGCGGATGCGCGTGGCCACCGGTGCGTAGTACGCATCGGCGATGCCGAAATCGCCGAAGAGCATGGGGCCGCCGTGCTGCTGCAGCAGGCCTTCCCACATCTGGCCGATGCGCGCCAGGTCGGCGGCGACGGCCGGCTCCTCGCGCATCAGGCGGGCGCCGACGTCGTGCAGCGAGGCCTCGATGTTCATGCCGCAGTGGTTGCGCAACGCACCGAAGCCGGCATGCATCTCCGCGCAGATGCTGCGGGCATGCGCCCGGGCCGCGGTGTCTGCCGGCCAGAGCTGCTTGTCGGGAAAGCGCTCGGCCAGGTATTCGGCGATGGCCAGCGTGTCCCACACCACGATGGGCCCGTCGACCAGCACCGGCACCTTGCCGGTCGGGTTGACGGCACCCACCACGGCCTTGAAGCGCGAGTCCGCCTCGAAGCTGTCGAAGCGCACCATCACCTCCTCGAAGCCGATGCCGGCCTGCTTCATCAGCACCCAGGGGCGCATGGACCAGGACGAGTAGTTCTTGTTGCCGATGTAGAGCTGGAGCGTGGACACGGGGGATCTCCGGGGTGGGTGAGAGACAGAGGGGTGCCGGCCATGCTAGGGGCGATCCCCGCGCGCATCGATGCAAAAAATGACGGCGATTGATGCGTGCCGTGACATGCCTTCGCCGTCCGCTGGATGCAGCCGGCGCGCGGGCGTTGTTCAGTGGCCGTTGGCTGGGCCTCGGCCAGCTTCGTCGTCACGGCCAGACGCCCGCCTCTTCTGCGTGTGATCGCCGCCGCGCGGCGGCCCGGTCATGCGGCTCACCCAGATCACCAGCCGCGGCATGGCCTGGAGCACGGCCAGCCCCAGCAAGGCACTGAGGATGGCCGTCACCTCGCGACCCAGGCCGCAGGCCATGCCGATGGCGGCCGTCATCCACAGGCCGGCGGCGGTGGTCAGGCCTTCCACCTGCTCCTCGTTGCGGCCGCGCTTGAGGATGGTGCCCGCACACAGAAAGCCCACGCCGGCGACGAGGCCCTGGATCACGCGGCTCATGTCGGCCGGCTCGATGCCGGCCTGCTGCGGCACCAGCACGAACAGGGCCGAGCCGATGGCCACCAGCATGTGCGTGCGCACGCCGGCGGCCTTGCCCTCGTATTCGCGCTCGAAGCCCAGCAGCAGACCCAGCAGCGCCGCCAGGAGCAGGCGCACCACGATGCGCACCAGCTGGGCGAGATCGGGCACGTCCGAAAACTCTGTGGCCAGCGTGTCGGCGACGACGTCCATCCAGTCCATGGCGCTCCAGAGCGATCAGCGGATCAGGGCAGGTCCTTGTTCGGCTCGGGCTCGGCCGCGTTGCGCGGGCCCACGCGGCCCAGCCGCTCCTTGATGGACTGCGGCCGGCCATAGATCAGCGCCGCATAGTTGGTGGTGTTGGCGATCACCTTCTTCACGTAGTCGCGCGTCTCGGCAAAGGGAATGTTCTCGGCCCAGATGGCGGCGTCGAGCACCGGCCCGTTGCGCCAGCTGCGCGGCCGGCCCGGGCCGGCGTTGTAGGCGGCGGCGGCCAGCGGCATCGAGCCGTCGAAGTCGTCCAGCGCCAGCTTGAGGTAGTTGGTGCCGATGGTGATGTTGGTCTCGCGGTCGGTGATCATGTCCGGCGAATAGGGCAGGCCGATCTTGCGCGCCGTCCAGCGGGCGGTGGCGGGCATCACCTGCATCAGGCCCGAGGCGCCGACGCCCGAGCGGGCATCCATGATGAAGCGGCTTTCCTGGCGGATCAGGCCGTAGACATAGGCCGGGTCGAGGCCGATGTCCTGGCTCTTGCGCAGCACCGTGTCGTGGAAGGGCATGGGAAAGCGCTGCACCGCATCGATCGTGCCCTTGGTGCGCTCGCTGGTGTTGATGCAGCGGTCCCACACCTCACGCTGGCAGGCCAGGTCGGCGGCGGCCAGCAGTGCGCGGTCGTCCATGCCGCCGCGGTCGTGCAGGTTGGTGGCGTAGTTCCATTCGCGCACGCCCTCGGGCCGCAAGCCGATGGCGATGGCGTAGAGGCCGCGCTGCAGCGAGGGGTTGTTCTGCGCGGCGGCGCGCTCCTCGGGCGTGAGGGGCGCGGGCGCCGTGGGCACCTGGGCGCGCTGGCCCAACTCTTCGAGCGCCAGCAGCTCATAGAAGCCGCGCGTGCCGGCGATGGTCTCCAGCAGCGTGCGGGCCTCCTGCTGGCGGCGCTCGCCACCCTGGGCCAGCAGGGCGCGGGCGCGCCAGTAGACCCAGGTCGGGTCCTGCTGCGCCTCTTCGCTCATGGCGCGCACGGCGGCGTCGACCTCTTTCCACTCGCCCATGCGCAGCGCGGCGCGCACCTTCCAGCCGAGCATGTCGTCGGTCAGGTCGCTGTTCTTGCTGACATTGGCGAAGTAGACGAAGCCCTGCGGCGAGAGCTTCTGCGCCGCCTGGCGGCCGATGCTGCCCCAGACCCAGTTGCGCTCCTCGGGGCTGAGCATGGGGCCCCACTTGCTGTCGAGCTGGGCCGCCGCGGTGTCGGGATCGGCCACGGCCATGCGCAGCAGCGCCAGCACGACCATCTCCTTGCGGCCACGGGAGGCGGCCGAGGCCGCGCCGAGCAGGAACTTGACCGCGCTGGCGTTGACCTGGTCGAAGGTGGGCAGCGCCTCGGGCGCGACGAGGTTGATGGCCGCGCGGGCGGCGCTGGGGCGATTGGCCTCCATGGCGATGCGCGCCTTCTTCCAGGCGTCGGACTTCGGCATGGCGCCCGCGCCGATCAGCCGATCGGCGGCGGTGAGGCAACCATCGTCGAGGTCGCGCTGCGCCAGCCAGTTGCGGCGCACCTGCTCGACCTGCGCCGTGGTGGCGCGGCCGCTGCGCAGCGCATCGACCAGCACGGCGTAGCACTGCACCTCGCGGTCGTCGTTCATGCGGAAGGCGGCATGGGCGGCGGCGAACTCGTCCCAGGCGCGGCGCTGGCCCATCAGCAGCAGCCAGTCGTTGCGCAGGCGGTCTTCCTGGTAGGTGCCGGGGTAGCGGGCAAAGAAGGCGTTGACCTCGTCGCTGCTGGCCTCGCCCAGGCGCGCCTTCAGTTCCCAGTAGGCGGCCCAGGGCTCCAGTGCATGGCCGCGGGCCTGCGGCAGCAGGGCCGTGAGGCGGGCCTTGTCGCCACGCTGGAAGGCCTGCTTCATCTGCAGCAGCACGTCGTCGTTGCGGTTGGCCTGCGCGCAGGCCGGCGGTGCGAGGGTGGCGGCCACCAGGGCCAGGGCGGCGAGCCAGCCGCGGCGGGGTGACAAAATGCCTTGAAACTGCATCGAAGGATTATGGACAAAGCACACGGTGAAGAACGCGCGGGCACGGCGGCCTTTCTCAAGTCCCAGGTCCGCGCGGCGCTCATCGAGCAACGCCTGGCGATGCCCGACCGCCTACAGCGCGCCGACCTCCTGCAGCGCGTGATGCGCTTCTGGCTGGTGGGCCGGCCCGACACGGTGATCGGCGCCTACTGGCCCATCAAGGGCGAGTTCGACCCCCTGCCAGCGCTGCACCGCTGGAAGGAGGATGGCGAGCTGATGGAAGAGCCCCAGCGCCGCCGCATCGGCCTGCCGGTGGTGGACCGCGAGACCAAGACGCTCACTTTCCACGTCTGGTACCCCGGCTGTCCCATGGAGAACGATGCCTACGACATCCCCAAGCCCAAGGACACCGAGCTGATCGTGCCCACGCTGCTGTTCGTGCCCTGCCTGGGCTACAGCGCTGGCGGCTACCGGCTGGGCTACGGCGGCGGCTTCTACGACCGCACGCTGGCGGCGCTGGAGCCCCGGCCCTTCACCGTCGGGCTGGGCTTTGCCAACGGTTTCGTCGACGACTTCGAGCCCGAGGCGCATGACGTGCCGCTGGACGCGATCCTCAACGACAACGGCGTGGTCTGGCCCGTCGGCTGACCGGCGCCTCGGGGTGCCTTAGGAGTACCGGTTTCGCTGGATGGGCGATTCGGCCGACCGCGCAGACACGCTGTGCGGTCGGTGTTCAGTCCAGTTCCGTGAGCGTGTCCGGGTCCGGCCCGTCGCCGATGGTCTTGCGCGTGACCGCGGCCTGCTCGCGCAGCCAGTCGCAGAAGGCGCGGATCTCCGGCCGCGCGGTACTGCGCGGCGCCACCAGCAGCCAGTAGGCCATCGGCGAATCCATGCGCTGGCGCGGCAGCACCTCCACCAGGTCGCCGCTGGCCAGGCTCTCGGCGATGAGCGGGCTGCGCGCCAGCACCACGCCCTGGCCCGACAGGGCGGCCTGCACCATCTGATAGGCATAGTTGAAGTACAGCCAGCGCCGCGGCTGGGTGCGGGCCAGGCCTTTGGTCTCAAACCAGCGGCGCCAGGTCAGCCATTCGAGGTGCGTGCGGTGCGCGTCACCGGCCTCGATCAGCGTGAAGCGGGTGATGTCCGCCGGCTCGCGGATGGCCGGATTGCTCTTGATGAGCCAGGGGCTGGCCACCGGCATCAGCGTCTCGCCGAACAGGCGCACCGCGCCTGCCGGCATGGCTTCTGCGGGGCCGTAGCGCAGGGCCATGTCGATGTCCGCCAGGTCCAGGTCCATCGCCACATCGCTGGCATCGATGCGGATGTCGATGTCCGGATGCGCCTGCTGGAAGGCCTCCAGCCGCGGGATCAGCCACATCGAAGCGAAGGAGGCGAAGGTGGTCAAAGCCACGCTCTTGCGGCCGGCGCTCTGGCGGATCTGCCGTACCGCGCCGTCGATGCGCGGTAGCGCCTGTTGCGTGGCCAGCAGCAGCTGCGCGCCGGCGCTGGTCAGCTCCACCGCCCGGGTGTGGCGCAGGAAGAGCGGCACGCCCACCTCTTCTTCGAGCGACTGGATCTGGCGGCTGACCGCGGACTGGGTCAGCGCCATCTCCTCCGCCGCGGCGCGGAAGTTCAGGTGCCGGGCCACAGCCTCGAAGGCGCGCAGGTAGCCGGCGCCGATGGGCCGGGTGCGCAGGTGGGTCTGGGAGTGCTGCATGGGCGGGACGGGCAGGAGGGGCGGGCGGCGATTGATGCGTCGCCGGCATCAGTAGCCTAGCGCGTTTTCATTGGACCGGCTGCGCCTTGCTGCAGATGATCGGTTCCCCAAGCGGACGTGGCGCAATGGGCGACACGCTGCTCGACGAGGAGAACCGCCATGACCGCCGCCACCCTGTGCACCACGACCCGCGAAGCCCTGATCGCCGCGCCTGCCGCCGCGATTCCGCCGGCCGTGCGACGCGGTGCCTGGCAGCTCAAGGCGGGGCAGGCGATCAGCCTGCGGGCGCAGAGCCGCAGCGTGCTGCGGATGCGGCAGGGCCGGGTGTGGGTCACCCGCGACGCCACGGCGCAATGGGGCAGCGAAGACCTGGTCGTCGGCCCCGGCGAGTCGCTGGTGGTCGAGGCCGGCCAGCGCATCGTGATGGAGCCATGGGACGGCTTCGGCGCGACCTACACATGGGATCACGACTAACGCCCAGGCTCTGCGCTTCGCGCGCCGCCCACCCCCTTGCAGGGGGCACATCCTGCGGCCCGGCGGAGCCGGTTCCGCGGATGTTCCCGCTTGGCCTGCTCCGCGGCCCTCTTGGTCAGGCCTGGATGTCGAAGCTGGAGCGCATGTGCAGGAATTGCTCCACCGCCGGGAGGCCCGAGAGCGTCATCAAGGCAGCCAGCGCATCGAAGTCGTCGGTCTGCGCGTAGCCCATGTCGAAGCGGTGGTAGCGCCGCTGGTCGAGCAGGCCTTCATGCAGGATGCGCACGTCCTCGTGCCGCATGTCTTCGACGATGCGGCCCATCAGCGGTTCGAGCGCGATGCGGGGGCCTTCCAGGTGCTGAAAGAAGCGCAGGCCGTCGAATACCAGCAGTCCGCTCACGCCGGCCTGCGCGTTGTGCGGTCGGGCCTTGGACAGGATCTGTCCCACCACGGTGGGGGAGGTCTGCGGATCGAGTTGGCTGGTGTAGAAGAACTCGTAGAGGCTGTGGGGGTCAGCAGGCATCGCCATCCACTTTAGGGTGCCGGCCGACGCCGGGAGGCGTTCGACGAATGTCAAAAGACACAGGCCGAATGTCTATATTGGGGTACCTCCACCCCTTGCATCTGCCCGATGTCGGTGTCCCATTCGGCCTGTGGCCATCCGTGCAGCGAATGTCGACTGCGCAGCCTTCCCGCCTTTCTTGCCCTCTCCGAACCCGAACGCCGGGCCGTCGCCGAATGGCGCACCGGCAGCCGGCGTGTGGCTGCGGGGGAACGCATCATCGGCGAGCATGTGCGCAGCGATCAGCTCTACACGCTCTATTCGGGCTGGGCCTTCCGCTACAAGTCGCTGAGCGATGGGCGGCGGCAGATCCTGAACTTCCTGCTGCCGGGCGATCTGCTCGGCCTGCAGGACGAGTTTGCCGATGGCCGTACCCACGGTGTGGAGGCCGCGTCGGACGTGGTGCTGTGCACCTTTCCGCGTGATCGACTCTGGGACTTCTTCCTGCAGCATCCCAAGCTGGGCTACGACATCACCTGGCTGGCCGCGCGCGAGGAGAAGATGGTGGACGACAACCTCGTCACCACCGGCCGCCGCACGGCGGCCGAGCGGGTGGCGATGCTGCTGATGCACCTGTACCGCCGTGCGCAGCACCTGGGAATGACGGAGGCGGGCCGGCTGGAGTTTCCGTTCCAGCAGCAGCACATCGCCGATGCGCTGGGCCTGTCGCTGGTGCACACCAACAAAACCCTGCGCAAGCTGCAACGCCTGGGCCTGCACCGGCTGGAGGGCGGCTGGCTGGAGATCCTCGAGCCCCACGCGCTGGAAGCGCTGGGCGACTACTTCGAGCGCCCCATGCGGCCGGTCCCACTCCTCTGATTCCCGGGCAGGCTCAAGGCGCGGTGAGCGCGATCAGGTCCTGCCGATAACCCTCGATGCGCTGCGCCGCCCGTTCGCGTTGCGTGGGGCTCATCGCCGCATGCAACTGGGCCGTGTTGCGGCAGCCCTCCTGCGTCAGCGCGTCTTGCTGTGTGCGCCATTCGCCAGGTGGCGGCTCGAAGACGCGCATCACCAGCGCATGCACGCGTTGCTGCGCCTCGGCGGCCGGCAGGCCGGGCTGCTGCTGCAGTCCCCGGAGCAGCGCCATCACTTCGGCTTGGCGCGCCCGTCGCACGTTGTCCAGCTTCTGCGGACTGAAGGCCGATTGGCGCACCGTCTGCCGCAGCAGCTCACGCTGGCGCGAGTCCAAAGGGCCGTAGAAGTCCTCGTAACGGTCCAGGAAGGTGTCGTAGCGCTTGTCCTGCACTTCGGCCGGCAGCAGGCGCAGCCATTCGCGGCGGAACTCGCCATTGATGCGGGTGAACTTGCGCTCCAGCACCTGCAGCTGGGCGGGCGACAGGCTCTGTGCGAGCGTGGTCGCCTCGGGTTCGGCGCGCAGGGCCAGGGCCAGCAGGCGGGCCTGCACCGCGTCCGACATCGCGCAGACCTGCGTGGCCGTGATGTCTCCCCGCGCCAGGTCGCGGGCCTGGCCGGCGAGGGCGACGAAGCGGGGCAGTTCCTCGCGGCGGTGCCACTCCTGCAGCCCGGCCAGGGCCGCCTTCACCTGCAGGCTCTGGGCGCCGTCGAAGTCCAGGTAGCCGTCCAGCCACCAGTAGCTGATCTCGGGCAGGTTGTTGTAGGCCAGGCGCACCGCGCTGCAGCCGCCGAGCACGACCGCCAGCAGCAGCGCGCCGATAATCCGCGCCACTTTTCGCAGGCCTCCGGCGCCGCCACGCGGCCCTCGTTGCAGGCCGCCTTCCGCTCCTTCGCTCGCTGCCGCAGCAGCACCGACCATGACCATTGCACCCACCACGTCCAGCCTTTCCTCGATCGCCGTCGATGTCGTCGTCATGGCCGCCGGCAAGGGCACGCGCATGAAGAGTCGCCTGCCCAAAGTGTTGCATCGATTGGCTGGCCGGCCGCTGCTTGCCCATGTGCTGCGTACGGCCGCCGGCCTGGGCGCGCGGCGCGTGGTGGTGGTCACCGGCCACGGCGCGGAGGAGGTCGAGGCCGCCATTCCCGCCTGGCAACTGGGCGCCGACGTGCGCTGCGTACGCCAGTCGCCGCAACTGGGCACGGGCCACGCCGTGCAGCAGGCCGTGCCCGCGTTGGCCGGCGACGGCGTGGTGCTGGTGCTGTCGGGCGACGTGCCGCTGATCGGCCAGGACACGCTGCGCGCCCTGGTCGAGGCCAGCGGTGGCGAGCGTCTGGCGCTGCTCACCATCGAGCTGCCCGACCCGACGGGCTACGGCCGGGTGCTGCGCGATGCGGCCGGTGGCGTGCAGGCCATCGTCGAGCACAAGGACGCGACCGAAGCCCAGCGCCAGGTGCGCGAGATCTATTCGGGCGTGATGGCGGCGCCCGCCCGCGCGCTGGCCGGCTGGCTGGCGCGGCTGTCCAACTACAACGCCCAGGGCGAGTACTACCTGCCCGACGTGGTCGGCATGGCCGTGGCCGAGGGCCTGCCCGTGGTGGCGCAGAAGACCACCGACGCGCTGCAGGTGGCCGGCATCAACAGCCCCGCGCAACTGGCCGCGCTGGAGCGCGACTGGCAGCGCCGCCAGGCCGAGCGCCTGATGGACGCCGGCGTGCGCCTGGCCGACCCGGCGCGCTTCGACCTGCGCGGCGAGCTGGACTGCGCCGCCGATGTCGAGATCGACATCAACTGCATCTTCGAAGGCCGCGTGAGCCTGGGCGAGGGCGTGCGCATCGGGGCGCACTGCGTCATCTCGGATGCATGCATCGAGGCCGGGGCGGTGATCCACCCCTACACCCACATCGCCGGAGAGGCGGCTGGTGTGGTGGTGGGTGCGGGCGCACTGATCGGCCCCTACGCCCGTCTCCGCCCCGGCGCGCAACTGGGCCGCGAGGTGCACATCGGCAACTTCGTCGAGGTGAAGAACTCGATCCTGGCCGATGGCGCCAAGGCCAACCACCTGGCCTACCTGGGCGACGCCACGGTGGGCGAGCGCGTCAACTACGGCGCCGGCAGCATCACCGCCAACTACGACGGCGCCAACAAGCACCGCACGGTGATCGGCGACGATGTGCACGTGGGCAGCAACTGCGTGCTGATCGCGCCGGTGACGATCGGTGCCGGCGGCACCATCGGCGGCGGCTCGACCGTCGGCAAGAGCACCGAGCCCGGTGCGTTGACGGTGGCCCGGGCGCGGCAGGTGAGCTTCGCGAACTGGAAGCGGCCGGTGAAGGGCGCGAAGAAGCCCTGACGGCATGACCAACTCCCTCTCCCCTCGCGGGAGAGGGCGGGCCGCAATGCGGGCGCCCGGCTCGACTGAGGCGAAGCTTCCGCCCCTTTCCCAAACTACTGCCGCGCGGGGAAAGGGGTTCGCCGCGCAGGTGCAACGGGCACGTGCCCTATTCCAACGGCACCCGCGGCTCGAACTTGGCCCGGCGCACGCTGAAGAAGGCCTTCACGTTGCGCACGTTGGCATCGCTGGTGAACAGCCGCTGCGCCAGCGCCTGGTAGGCGGGCATGTCGCGCACGGTGACGATGAGCACGAAATCCGGGCCGGGCGAGACGCGGTAGCACTGCTGCACCGCCTCGTCTGGGGCAACGCGCGCCTCGAAGGCGGTCAGGGATTGCTCGTCCTGCCGGTCCAGCGAGATCTCCACGATGGCCGTGAGCATGGCGCCCAGCCGGTCGACGTCCAGCAACGCCACCTCGCGTGCGATCAGGCCCGATTGGCGCAGGCGCTGCACGCGCCGCAGACAGGTGGGGGGCGACAGGTGCAGGTCGGCAGCCAACTGCTGATTGGTGCGCGAGGCATCGCGCTGCAGGGCTTCCAGCAGACGCCGGTCAATGGCATCGAGGTTAAAAAATTCCATAATCGATGATTAGATGAATTTTTATTCTATTCATCGGAGGTGATGGAATAAACAGTCAATCATTCAAGAAAAACGAAAGCAACGTTCATTCTGCCTCGCCTAGCATCGCCCACCTCGGCAGCACGCCTGCTGCTTCCACCTCTCTGGAGACCTTCCCATGTGCGGCATCGTCGGCGCAGCCTCTCATCGCGACATCGTTCCCCTGCTGGTGCAGGGCCTGCAGCGGCTGGAATACCGCGGCTATGACTCCTGCGGCGTGGCCGTGCATGCCGGGGGCGGCCTGGGCCGGGCACGCACCACCTCGCGCGTGGCCGACCTGCTCACGCAGGTGAGCACGGAGCACATCGAAGGCCAGACCGGCATCGCCCACACGCGCTGGGCCACGCATGGCGCGCCCGCGGTGCACAACGCCCATCCGCACTTCAGCCATGGCGTGGGCGAGCTGCCCAACAGCCAGCGGCCGCCGCGGATCGCGCTGGTGCACAACGGCATCATCGAGAACCACGAGAGCCTGCGTGTGCAGTTGCAGGCGCGTGGCTACGTCTTCGCCAGCCAGACCGACACCGAGGTCATCGCCCACCTGATCGACAGCGCCTACGACGGCGACTTGTTCGAGGCCGTGAAGACCGCCGTGGCCCAGCTGCACGGCGCCTATGCGATCGCCGTCATCTGCCGCGACGAGCCGCATCGCGTGGTGGGTGCGCGCGCCGGTTCGCCGCTGGTGCTTGGCGTGGGCCAGGGCGAGAACTTCCTGGCCAGCGACGCCATGGCCCTGGCCGGCGTGACCGACCAGATCGTCTACCTGGAAGAGGGTGATCTGGTCGACCTTCAGCCCGGCAAGTACTGGATCGCCGACCGCCACCACAAGCGCGTCGAGCGCCGCGTGCGCACCGTCCATGCCCACAGCGGCGCGGCCGAGCTGGGCCCTTACCGCCACTACATGCAGAAGGAGATCTTCGAGCAGCCCCGTGCCATCGCCGACACGCTGGAAGGCGTCGAAGGCATCGTGCCCGAGCTCTTCGATGGTGCCGAGGTGGACGGCCAGCCCGGCGCCAGCGCCTACCGCGTGTTCCAGGAGATCGACCAGGTGCTGATCCTGGCCTGCGGCACCAGCTACTACAGCGGCTGCACCGCCAAGTACTGGCTGGAGGGCATCGCCGGCGTGCCGACGCAGGTGGAGATCGCCAGCGAATACCGTTATCGCGATTCGGTGCCCAACCCGCGCACGCTGGTGGTCACCATCAGCCAGTCGGGCGAGACGGCCGACACGCTGGCCGCCCTGCGTCATGCGCGCAGCCTGGGCATGGAACAGACGCTGACCATCTGCAACGTGGCCACCAGCGCCATGGTGCGCGAATGCAAGCTGGCCTACATCACGCGCGCCGGGGTGGAGATCGGCGTGGCCTCGACCAAGGCCTTCACCACGCAGCTGGCGGGGCTCTTCCTGCTGACGCTGGCGCTGGCCCAGTCCAAGGGCCGGCTGAGCGAGGAAGACGAAGCCCGCTACCTCAAGGAGATGCGCCACCTGCCCGTTGCGCTGCAGTCGGTGCTGGCGCTGGAGCCGCAGGTGGTGGCCTGGGCCGAGGACTTCGCGCGCAAGGAGAACGCGCTCTTCCTGGGCCGCGGTCTGCACTACCCCATTGCCCTGGAAGGTGCGCTCAAGCTCAAGGAAGTGACCTACATCCACGCCGAGGCCTATGCCGCCGGCGAACTCAAGCACGGGCCGCTGGCGCTGGTCACCAGCGAGATGCCCGTCGTGGCCGTGGCGCCCAACGACGCGCTGCTCGACAAGCTCAAGAGCAACCTGCAGGAAGTGCGCGCCCGCGGCGGCGTGCTCTACGTGCTGGCCGACGGCGACACGCACATCGAGAACAGCGAAGGCCTGCACGTGATCCGCATGCCCGAGCACTACGGCCGCCTGTCGCCGCTGCTGCACGTGGTGCCGCTGCAGCTGCTGGCTTATCACACGGCCTGTGCGCGCGGCACGGATGTGGACAAGCCGCGCAATCTGGCGAAGAGCGTGACGGTGGAGTGAGGGGCGCGTCAAGCCGCCACCTGTTCTTTGCAATTAATGTCCGAGACAGCGCGCTGAGTCCGAAACGACGCATTAATTTCTGAGATAACGTCGGAGGTTACTGGTAGCTGCCGTTCCGTTACTACATCGGAAGCAGACAGGTAGTGACATGGCACTCGTCAAACCGATTCGCATCAAAAAGTCGACAGCAGGTAGCAAGGTGAGTTGCCGGGTTAATCCACGGGGCCCCGCATTTGGAGGTAAGGATGGATAGTCGCGAGAGAAAGACGCTCAGCGAGGCAGACATCAAAACCAAGTTCATCACCCCAGCGATCCTGAGCGCAGGATGGGATGAGATGACACAAGTTCGTCGGGAGGTCACGCTGACGCCGGGCCCCGTCGTTGTCCGTGGCAACCTGTCTTCGCGCAACAAGAAGAAGAAAAAGTTCGCCGACTACGTGCTGCAAAAGGAAAAGGGCGTGCCTGTTGCGGTGATTGAGGCCAAGGACAACAACCACACCATCAGCGGAGGCCTGCAGCAGGCCTTGGGCTACGCCGATCTCCTGGACGTGCCTTGCGCGTTCAGCTCCAACGGCGATGGCTTTGCCAGCCATGACAAGACCGTTCCAGATGGGCAAGACATCGAAATCGAATTCGGCATGGACGACTTCCCAGGACCTGGCGAGTTGTGGCGTCGTTATAAGGCCTTCCGAGGCATTTCGGATGCGCAGGAGTCACTGGTTACCGAACCATATTTTGACGACGGCAGTAAGAAGGAGCCTCGCTACTACCAGGCCGAGGCCATCAACCATGTCATCGAGAAAGTAGCCCAGGGCGACAAACGGCTGCTTCTGGTGATGGCCACCGGTACTGGAAAAACCTACACCACCTTCCAGATCATCTATCGCCTTTGGAAAGCGAAGAGGGTCAAGCGCGTCTTGTTCGTGGTGGACCGCAATATCTTGGCCGACCAGACCTTGGTTAATGACTTCAAGCCTTTCGGCTCCGTCATGACCAAGATACGAAACCGTAAGATCGACCCCTCCTACGAGGTCTATCTCGGGCTGTATCAGGCGCTGACTGGCCCGTACGAAGAGGACAAGATCTTCAAGTCCGTCAGCAAAGACTTCTTTGATCTGATCGTCATCGACGAATGCCACCGCGGCAGCGCCAGTGACGATTCAGCTTGGAAGGAAATCCTCGAATACTTCGACGATGCTATCCAGCTGGGTCTGACCGCCACGCCCAAGGAAACCAAGTATGCGTCCAACATCACGTACTTCGGTGAGCCGGTCTACACCTACTCGCTCAAGCAAGGCATTCAGGATGGCTTCCTGGCGCCTTACAAGGTAGTGCGCATCGACATCGACAAAGACGTCCAGGGTTGGACACCGCCCGAGGGCATGACTGACGATCTGGGCAACGCGATCGAACACCGCGAGTACAACCAGCTCGACATGGACCGCGTGTTGGTGCTCAACCAGCGCACCAAGCTCGTGGCCGAGCGCGTGATGAAGTTGCTCAACGCCACCGACCCCTTCCAGAAAACCATCATCTTCTGTGAAGACATTGACCACGCCGAGCGTATGCGCAAAGCCATCGTCAATGCGGCAGGCCCGCTGGCGAAAGCGAACAGCAGGTACGTGATGCGGATCACCGGAGACAGCCTGGAAGGCAAGGCCGAGCTGGACAACTTCATCGATCCGGAGAGTAAGTACCCGGTTATTGCTACCACCTCAGAGCTGCTAACCACCGGGGTGGATGCCAAGACCTGCAAGCTCATCGTTCTGGACAAGACCATCAACTCCATGACCACGTTCAAGCAGATCGTGGGGCGAGGCACGCGCATCGAAGAATCGCACAACAAGTTCTTCTTCACCATCCTCGACTTCAAGAAGGCCACCGAACTATTCAAAGATCCAGAGTTTGATGGCGAGCCCGTGGTGATCTACGAGCCAGAGGACGGCGACGACCCGGTGCCACCCGACCCGGAGCCCGGTGGCGATGACGACGATGATGGCGACGGTGATGAAGGCGACACGCCCAAGAAGTTCGTCGTCAGCGCTGTGGGCGCTCGCATCCTGGGCGAGCGAGTCGAGTACATCGGCGAAGACGGCCAGATGGTCACCGAGAGCTACCGCGACTACAGCCGCAAAGGCATCCGCCAGGAGTTCGCTTCGCTAGACGACTTCTTGCAGAAGTGGAACCGCGCCAAGAAGAAGGCCGCCATCATCGAAGCGCTGGCCGAATACGGCATCGAGTTGCCCAATCTGGCCCGAGAGGTGGGAAAAGACTATGGCGACTTCGACCTCATTTGCCACATCGCCTTCGACCAGCGACCGTTGACCCGCAGCGAGCGGGCCAACAGCGTGAAGAAGCGCAACTACTTCACCAAATACGGGGACAAGGCCCGCGCGGTGCTTGAGGCCCTGCTAGACAAATACGCCAACGAAGGCATCACCAGCATCGAGAACAATAACGTGCTCAAACTCGATCCTTTCAAGCAGTTGGGCACCCCTGTAGAAATCATCAACGGCGTCTTTGGCGGCAAGGCCAAGTACGAGGAAGCCGTGCAAGAGCTTGAAGTAGAGCTCTTCAAACAAGCCAGTTAAGCAGGTAAAGAATTTAGGTTTCTATGAGCAATGTGAGCGGTGTCATCAAGTCCATTCAGGACATCATGCGCAAAGACGTGGGCGTCGATGGCGATGCCCAGCGCATCAGTCAACTGGTGTGGATGTTCTTTCTCAAGATCTACGACGACCGCGAGGCCGAGGTTGAGTTGCTGGAAGACGACTACAAGTCGCCTTTGCCCGAGCATCTGCGCTGGCGCAACTGGGCGACCGACGCCGAAGGCATCACAGGCGAAGCACTCAGCGACTTCGTCAACCTGCAGCTGTTCCCGACGCTCAAGGGCAAGCTGGTGCTCAGCGGCCCCACAGGAGAGCGTGCCAAGGTCATCCGCAACGTGTTTGAAGATGCCTACAACTACATGAAGTCGGGCACCTTGATGCGGCAGGTCATCAACAAGATCTGCGAGATCGACTTCAACAACACGGACGACCGGCACACCTTTGGCGGCATCTACGAGCAGATCCTTAAGGACCTGCAGAGCGCAGGGAATGCGGGCGAGTTCTACACGCCCCGCGCCGTGACCAAGTTCATCATCGACAGGGTGGACCCCAAACTGGCCGAAAGCGTGTTGGACCCGGCCTGCGGCACTGGTGGCTTCTTGGCTTGCACCATTGACCACAAGCGCAGCAAGTACGTGCTCAACGCGGATGACGAAGCCGCATTGGTGGCGAGCATCCATGGGGTGGAGAAGAAGGCCCTGCCCCACATGCTGTGCATCACCAACATGATCTTGCACGGTATGGACACGCCCACGCAGATCGAGCACGACAACATGCTCAGCCGTCGCGCTTACACCGACTACGGCGAAGCCGACCGCGTGAACGTGATCGTGACCAACCCGCCGTTTGGTGGCATGGAAGAAGACGGCGTGGAAAACCAGTTCCCCGCCACCCTGCGCACGCGTGAAACGGCCGACTTGTTCATGGCCTTGGTGGTCAAGCTGCTCAAAGTGAATGGCCGCGCAGCCGTGGTGCTGCCAGACGGTTTCTTGTTTGGCGAGGGCATGAAAACCCGCCTGAAGCAGATGCTGCTGGAGCAATGCCATCTGCACACTGTTGTGCGGCTGCCCAATGGGGTGTTCAACCCCTACACGGGCATCAAGACCAACATCTTGTTCTTCACTAAGAAGGCGGAAGGCCAATGGCCGGCTACCTCAGCTGTGTGGTTCTACGAGCACCCTTATCCTGACGGCGTGAGCAGCTACAACAAGACCCGGCCCATGCAGGTGGAAGAGTTCGCCACCGAATGCGCTTGGTGGGGGGATGAGGCCGATGGCTTTGCAGCACGCGTGGAAACCGCACAGGCCTGGAAGGTGAGCATCGACGATATCAAGGCGCGTAACCACAACCTGGACATCAAAAACCCCCACGTGCGGGAACAGATCAGCCACGACCCTGACGAGTTGCTGATGCAGTATCAGAGTCAGCAGAAGGAAATCCAGGGCCTGCGAGATCAGCTCAAGGTCATCTTGGGCACCGCATTGACGGGTGCGCACTGACCATGGCTGCTGTCGAGAAGTTGGTCACCCAGCATCTGGATCTGTTGGCGACCGCCATCAAGCGCAAGTCTGCTGCGGGCCGTGGCTCTTCCAGCAAGGTGGAGCTGTATGGAATCAAGAAGCTGCGCGAGCTCATCCTGGAGCTTGCCATACGTGGCTTACTAGTGCGGCAAGATCCGAAGGACGAGCCTGCTAGCGAATCGCTTAAAAAGATCACCGCTGAGAAAGCGAAGTTGGTCAGGGAAGGAAAGATCAAACAAGGGAAGGCGTTGCCCCAAGTCGGTGCTGCTTGGCAACAAGATTTACCGGATGGTTGGATCTGGACATGCTTAGCGGCACTTGGGGAGGTTTCGCCACGAAACGATGTTGGGGATGACATCAATGCTTCGTTCATTCCTATGCCTCTGATCTCCACGAGGTTTGACGGTCGACATGATCATGAGCCGAGAAAGTGGGGCGATATCAGGAAGGGGTATACGCATTTCGCCGATGGTGACATCGCAATCGCGAAAATCACGCCATGCTTTGAGAACAGCAAGGCGGCAATATTCTCAGGATTGCATAACGGCGTCGGAGCCGGGACAACGGAACTTCACGTTCTGCGTCCCTACGGCGACTTTGTCAGTCGTGGCTTTTTGCTTTTGTACTTGAAGTCACCGCAGTTCTTGAGAGTCGGTGAAACCAAGATGACGGGCTCTGCAGGTCAAAAGCGTCTGCCAACGGACTTCTTTTCGTTTAATCCGTTGGCACTTCCCCCTTTGTCAGAACAACACCGCATCGTCGCCAAAGTCGATGAACTGATGGCACTCGGCGACCAACTGGAACAGCAAACCGACACTAGCGTCAGCGCTCATCAAACCCTGGTGGCCACCTTGCTGAACGCGCTCACCAGCGCTGCCGATCACGCGCAGTTCGCCCGCAGTTGGCAGCGCATTGCCGAGCATTTCCACACCCTCTTCACCACTGAAGAGAGCATCGACCAGCTCAAGCAAACCATCCTTCAACTGGCCGTGATGGGCAAGCTCGTTTCGCAAGACCCGAACGATGAGCCATCAAGCGAGTTGCTCAAGAGGATAGCTTCTGAGAAGGCTGGGCTGATCAGTCTTGGAAAGCTCAAGAAGGATAGAGCGTTGGCTGTGATTACAAAGGGTGAAAAGAAACTTGATATCCCAAGTGGCTGGGAATATGTTCGACTGCAAGCCATTGCGGCGATAGGAACCGGCGCCACCCCTGCAAGAGACGACAGTTCATATTACAGTCCTGCGGAATTCAGTTGGGTGACGAGTGGAGAGACATCACTGCCATTCGTATCAGAAACACGTGAGAAGATTTCGGCCAAGGCAATTGCTGAGACCAATGTCACGATCTACCCGCCTGGCACATTAATAGTTGCCATGTATGGACAAGGGAAAACAAGAGGGCAAATCACGGAGCTATTGATACCTGCTGGTACGAATCAGGCATGCGCAGCTATTCAGCTAATCGATCAAACACCAGCTCACCGTGCTTACATAAAGGTTTTCTTTCAAAAGGCGTACGAGGACATTCGATCTTTGGCCGAGGGGGGAGCGCAACCAAACTTGAATGCTGGGAAGATTGCAGAAACAGTCTTGCCGTTGCCACCTCTCGCTGAACAACACCGAATAGTTGCCAAAGTCGAAGAACTGATGGCGCTGTGCGACAACCTCAAGGGCCGCCTTGCCGATGCGCAAACCACCCAGCTGCATCTGGCCGATGCTCTGGCCGAGCAGGCGCTCGTGGAGGATTGACCATGAACGCGCAGGCCGAATCCTGGTGCAAGGTGGACGGGCACGCGGACTACGAGCTGTTCGAAGACTTCAATGCCTGGATCGATGCGGGCGAGATCAACCTGGAGTTGCCGTTGCTGCGTGGGCTCGGCAATGTGGGCCTGTCCAACCCGAGCAAGGCTTTCTTTGCGGGCGACCGCGAGGCCTACGAGCAGGCGCTGCAGGCCTATCGCGGGCAGCGTCGCAATGAGGTTCTGAGTCGCGACCACCTGATTGAACTGTACGGTGACGAGGACGGGCAGCACTGGTTCGAGCGCAACGAACAGCGCTTTGAGCAGTTGGTCGAGTGCCTGGCTGCTCAAGAAATGGTGCCCTTCGTGGGGGCCGGCGTTTCAGCGGGCGGCGGCTTCCCCACCTGGGCGAACCATCTGCGTCAGCAAGGCCGCACGGCGGGCCTCGCGCAGCCGCAGGTGGAGGCCTGGTTGGCGCAAGGTGATTACGAATCGGTGATCGCCGACATCGAGCAGCGGCACGGGCGAGATGTCTTCGCACAAGAGATCCGCGACGTGTTTGGCAAGCGCGGCCGTATCCAAGACATCACGCTGCTGATCTCGGAGCTGTTCACCGATACCTTGGTCACCACCAACTACGACCGCTTGCTGGAGCAGGTGTACGACACGGGTGATGGTTCGTACATCCAGGTGCTGGACGGCACTACGGCCATGACGGTGGTGCCTGACCCGAAGTGCGTCACCCTGATCAAGATCCACGGCGACTTTGCCGACCCAGCGCATTGCATCTTGGGCAAAGCCCAGTACGACGCGGCCTATGGCGCCGGTACGTTGGACCTACAGCTGCCAGTGCCCAAGATCCTGGCCCGCTTCTACCGCAACAACAGCTTGCTGTTCCTGGGCTGCAACTTGCGCAACGACCGAACCTTGCAGGTCTTCCTGGCCACCAAGCTCGCAGCCGGTGATGCGCTGTTGCCGCGGCACTTTTGCATCGACCAAGTCCCTGTCCAGTTAGCCGACCTGACCGTGCGAAACGCAGAGCTGGCACGGCTGGGTATCACGGCTATTTGGTATCCCGAGAAGCAATACCAGTTCGTGGACGACATCTTGCGCTTGGCAAAGAGCGAGCTGAACTACAAGAAGTCGCAAGTAGCGCGCGCCAAGCACTTTATGCCCAAAGCCATGCGTGAAATGGCAGCCATGCCGGACCCTGCAGCTGCGTGATGCGGGAAGGCTATTCGTAGACAGAACTTCCATGTCTTTCCTAAACCAACGGCTGGAGATTTCGCCCGCGCCCCACCAAGAATCGGTGCGAGGGGCGCGCCGATCCGTGTGCGTGGCGAGCCGCGGTTCGTATTCACAATACAACGCACTCTAGGATGGGGCAATGGAGCTGAGTTACAAAGTCCACACAAAGCACCGAAAGGCCAAGCCTACGGCCGACGCGAGTGTTTGGAGCGTCAGTGAGTGGGTTGAGATTACGTTGTTCGCCCGGGCCGGCTCAGAGAAATGGACGTCAATGAGCAAGGCGAAGAAATACCTGTGGGCGCTGCAAAGCAACTTCTCAGTACTGGGACAGGGTCTCGAGAAGAATGGCAGGCAGGTAGAGCTCCATTTCGCTAAATTCGTTGAAGACAATAGCGTTTGGCACGGCTATCCCGTGCAAGCCCGCGGGGACGACATTCCTCCAGAGAGCGTGCTCAACTGCTGGCTTGAATCGAAAATTATCAACAAAGCCGAGAAGTTGAAAATTATTGGAGGGCAATTCAAATGAAGCGTTCCCTCGATATCTCCATTGAAGGAGATTTCATTCATAGCTTCCTCTATTCGGGCACTCTCTTTCTCGTTGGCGCGGATTCCGTAGTACGCACCTACAACTGGGAGACGCTTATAAGCGAGACGGTGGGAAAACAACTCCGAGACTCAGGCAATGTATTTGAGGTTATAAAATTCCTGGTTGATTCTCGCTATTTTTACGATACAATGCGAGATGTCGTCCAAACATTGCAACTGGTGATTGACGCCAAGGATCTACAGCGGAGTTTTGTCGGGGAATTAAAGCTCGCCGGCTGGCCTGCGGACATCTACGTGTATGCCAATCGCTTCTATACCGCGGACGAGCGCGGTGTAGTGCAGACGCAATTCTCTTATGAGAATAAGCTACTTGATGATTCGCGACAGATTACGTTGACGGAGGATAGGGCATACAGCATCTCGCCAAATGACTTCAACCGAGTCGCTATAGCCGCGGGCCCCAATGGAATCTTCACCGCGGCCCCGCCTACATCCGGCCGAATGAGGAGTGACGACCTTAATCAAATTCTGGAGATCGAGTCTTACGACTGCGAATGGATGAACCAGGTCTTGGTCGCTAATACCGCTTCAGGTCCGCATGCGGCTACTTTTCATCAAATACCCCGTGTACCCGATGAACCATCATATGAATTCTGGCAAATCTACAAGGCTCTGAGGCATAGTGGCCCTAAAGTCAGCGCCAAACTTGGCCGGAACGGCAATGACATAGTTTATGCTTGGCTTGGGGTGACAAAGCTTTTTCAGGTGACTGGCGATGGTTGCTTAGAAATAAGTCAGCTAGCCGCGAGCGGTTCCGAGGCGCCATCTATAGAAAGCCTAGGCTCGAACTCTGTTCATAGGGTCGTCGCTGGAGGATTTTTGGATAAGCTTTTTTCGGTCAGGTCCGCTTCCTTTGGTTCAGTGGCCGAAGCCGGTGAAAGTTTGTTCGTGCTGTCTGAGTCAGGTATGGAGCGTGTGGCCATTAAGCCAGTGTCATGGAGGGTTTTTCCCCGTGCAAAGAATTATGTAAATCACCTCCACGTCATAAGCGACGACATGCTGAAAATTTATGCCTATCTTCCACCTGAAAATAGTGGAAAGGCGGATTTATTTGGAGCGGATGCCGGGAACTCGGACGTGCAAGACTAGTTGTCTGGCGCGCAAGCATCATGGCGCCTTCGAAGTGAGACCTGTCCCAGACTTCTACGTCAAGGCGTTACAGCATTGCCCCGGCCACCACGTCTAGTCTCAGACTTCGCGAGCGGCTGACCGTGCCTAGAGCCTTGCGGACGACGAGGTAGCCTCGTCTCAGCCTTTATTGGCGATGAACAGCCGGGACTCTCAGCCCATGCGATTCCGCACCCACGGCCAGGCCCACACCGCCAGCGCCGCGACCACCCCCACCCACAGCAGCACGATCACCACCGCCCCCACCCGGCTGCGGGGCCGGTCGCGGCGCGCGTCCATCCAGGCCTGCGCGTGGTCGCGCGAGTCGGCCAGCACCTGCGGTGGCAAGAGCCGCAGCGTGAGCCAGATCAGGCCGGGCAGCAGGATCACGTCGTCCAGGAAGCCCAGCACCGGAATGAAGTCGGGGATCAGGTCGATGGGGCTGAGCGCATAGGCCACGACGAAGGCGCCCAGGGCCTTGGCGTGCCAGGGCGTTTGCGGATGGCGGCGGGCGAACCAGAGGGCGAGCACGTCGCGCTTGAGCTGGCGGGCCCAGCGGCGCAGGGCGTCAAGGATGGACACGGCGTCGAGGCAAGGAATGGCGGCGGCCGTGACTATAGGCAGCCGTGTGCCGGCGGCGGGCGGAGGCTCGCCATCGCGCGTCGTAGCGTGTCCACCGCCTTCAACCCATCGGCAGCAGCGACAGGTCGAACACCCGCTCCACCAGCCACACCAGCGCCAGCATCGCCGCCAGCACCGATCCGCCGCGCAGCACCACGGGCACGTAGCCGCGCCAGCGCCGCAGGGCCAGCAGCACCAGCATGGCGATGCCCACCACCAGCAGTTGCCCCGCTTCCACGCCCAGGTTGAACTGCAGCAGGGCGCTGGCGAAGGCCCGGGTGGGCAGGTCCAGCTCGGCCAGGGCACCCGCGAAGCCGAAGCCGTGGATCAGCCCGAAGCCGAAGCTGAAGAAGCGTCGGCGTGTGCCGAGCAGCGGCCGCAGGTTGTCCAGCGCCGCGAGCAGGATGGTGGCCGCGATGGCGGGCTCGACGATGCGCGGCGACAGGCTCACGATCTTCAGCGCTGCCAGTGCCAGCGTGAGCGAATGCGCCAGGGTGAACAGCGTGACCCAGCTCACGATGGGCCAGATGGCGTCGCGCCAGCGGCCCACCGGCGTCCAGCCCGCGGCGCTGCGGCGCATCACCGCCGGCAGCAGCAGGCACAGCAGGAAGAGCAGGTGGTCGTAGCCGATCAGGATGTGGTGCAGGCCATCGGCAAAGAAGCCATGTCCGCTCGCGGGCGGCTTGGCCTCGTCGACAGGCCACTGCACCTGCACCGGACCGCCGCCGGGATCGAGCGAGCGCACGCTGGCGCTCAGGGCGCCCGTGTCGTTCGCCGTGCCGAGCCGCATCAGGCCACGGTGGGTGGGGTCGACGTCGCGCAACAGCCGGTAGTCGATGGTCAGCGTGTCGGTGTCGGCGCAGTCGCTGTCGAAGCGCAGCGCCAGGTAGGCGCCGTCCACCCGCTCTTCGATGCCCTCGGCGGGGCCTGGCCGCAGGATGCAGCGGCCCTGCTGCAGCACGAGCCGCGCGCCGGCGTAGGCCATGATGTCCGGCAGGCGTCTGCGCACCTCGCCCCACTGCAGGTGCTGGTCCTGGTTGGCGTCGAGGTCCAGGGCGGCGTCCAGGTCGCGCAGGGCGATGTCCCATCGGATGGCGAGGTGAGGCCCTTCCCGGGTGATCCACAGATACGCGTCGCTGGATTTGTGGGCGCGGGCGGGGAGGGGGCACAGGAGCGCAGCCAGGGCCAACAGCGCCAGAAGCACCATGGGGCGCATGGCTCGGTGACAGGGGTCAGAGCAGCGCATCGATCCGGGCATCCCGCAGGCCGATCTCGTCACGCACCCGGCGCGCCTCGGCCAGGGCGGCTGGGTCCCGCGCGGCGCGGGCAGCGCGCGCCAGCAGCAGCAGGTCCGTCGGCTCGCGCTGCAGGCCGATGTTCTGCCGCGCCAGCGCCAGGGCCTGCTGCGCGTTGCCTTGCACATCCAGGGCAAAGAGTGCCTGTTCGCGTGCATGGCCCGCAGCGCCTGCGGGGCGGAGGGCCTCCGCCGCAAAACGGTCGGCCAGTTCCTCCGCCGCCTCGCCCGAGCGGCCCGACGTGCGCCGCTCGGCGATGGCCAGGCGCAGCAGCACCGGGTCGCTGCGTGGCTCGGCACTCAGCAAGGGGGGCACTTCGCTGGCGCGATCCTGCTGCAGCAGGAAGTCGGCATAGGCCAGCCGCAGGTAGCCGTCGCGACCGAGCAGCAGGGCTTCCCGGTAGGCGGCCTCGGCCGCGGCGGGCCGTGCGGCCAGCTCCTCGACCTCGGCCAGCGTGGTCCACAGCCATTGCCGCACGCCGGCCAGGCTGTCGGCCTGGAGGGGCGGGTCGTGCAGCAGCGCGCGCAAGGTGGCACGCGCCTCGTCGTGGCGGCCGCGCAGCGCGGCGTTCTCCGCCAGGCAGGCGATGCCGTAGACCGCTGGTCCTGCCCGGCCCGTGGCCCGGCAGGCGGCGTCGGATTCGGCGAGCCGGCCCCGCACGCGCAGGAGGGTGGCCTGCGTCAGCCAGGCCTGCGCGTCGGCCGGGCGGCGCGCCAGGGCGGTCTTCAGCGACGCTTCGGCGCCATCGAAATCGTGCACGAACTGCTGGACGGTGGCCCGCATCACCAGGACCTCCGGTGGCGTCTGGCCCAGTGGCACGGTGTCCCAGGCGCGCAGCGCGGCCAGCGCCTGACCGGCATAGCGGGCGTCACCCTGCGTCCGGGCCAGGGCGAGGTAGGCCTGGGCGGCCCCGATGGCGGCGGCCGGGTCGCCGGCACGCTCCTGCAGGCTCGCACGCAGCCGTTGCTTGGCCTTTGCCGCACCCGGCCCGCCGGGCAGGGTCTCGACGACCTGGTCGTCGGACGCCGGCAACCGGGGGGCCGCATGGGCGCCCGCCGGCGCGCCGCCGGTCATCGCCAGGCCCAGCGCCAGAGCGCGCCAGTGCACGCCGCGGAGGCGCTGCGTTGGCGGCCCGCCGCTCATGGCGTCGCGATCGGCTCGGCAGTCTCGGACGTGGGTGCCGGGTCGAGGGCAGCCACGTCCGCGGGCTCGGCGCTGTCCTGCTGCGTGCCCACCAGCGCGAGCACATAGGCCAGGAACTGGTCGTAGGCGTTCGGCTGCGGTGTGGGTGTGGAGGGCGAGGGCGGACTGGTGCTGCCCGTGCCCGGCGGCGATGCCGGCACGAAGGCGAAGGAACTGCCGCCCCCGCCGCCACAGCCCGCCAGGGCCGCGGCGGTCAGCAGGGCGCCCGCGAGATGCATGGACAGGCGGTTCATCGCGGCGCCCTCACTGTCGAGCCAGGGTGGAGCCCGGCAGCGGCGTATTGAGGTAGGGGAAAGCCTCCGGGAACTGGGCCGGCGACTGGGCCGCGCCGTCGGTCAGCGCCGCGCCGCCGGCCGGCGCATCGGCGGGCTTGCAGCCCACCTTGAGCACATCGTTGGCGCCGGTGGCGACGCACAGCGCACCCATGGCCACGCGCAGTTCCGCATCCACCACGTCGTCGCCCGGTCGGCGGCCGTTGGGGAAGCCCGCGTTGTCGCCGCCCAGCACGCCCAGGTTGCTCTGCTGCGCCTTGGGCGTCGCGGCGATGCTGGTGTTGAGCCGCAGCATTTCGGAGGCCTTCACGTTGGCCGGCTTGTTCAGGCCGTCCACGCCGGTGAGGAAGGCGGCGACGAGGTCGGTGCGCGGGAAGTTGGTGGGGGCGGGCGCCGAGAACAGCGTCTGCACCAGCGCCGGCAGCGTGGGGTTGGTCACGTAGTTGGCGAACTGGGCGTCGTCCATGGGCTTGGAGCTGTTGAAGCGGTCCTTGTCCTTCAGGCCGATCACCACCTCGTTGACCAGCGGCATGCCCAGGCGCGAGACCTGGGCCCAGGCGCCGCCCTGGATGGCGGTCGTGCCATGGCCGCTCTTGGGCGGGCTGGCGATCAGCCGGCCCTGGCGCACGCTGGCCGTGGTCCAGCCGCCGACGATGGGCTGGCTGGCCGTGGTCACGCAGGCGATGGGCAGTTCCACCGCCATCGTCGTCACGTTCTTGGCCGCGAGCGCATCGGCATTGGCGTCGGGCGCGCCCAGCGGGTTGAGGTTGACCAGGTCGAACACCTGGCCCAGCGCCACGCTGAACGGGTCCTTGCGCTGGCCCACGAACACGCGTCCGGGCGCGCTGCAGCCGGGGATGTTGACGGTGTAGATGTGCTGGTTGGCGTAGTTGGCATAGCCGGCGCCAGCGCCGAAGGTCTTCTCGCCGATGTTGTCGGTCGGCTTGTCGAACTCGGTGGCGCCGCCGGGGCCGGTCACCGGCTGCACGGTGCCCTTGCGCCGGTCGCCGCGCACCACGCTCAGGGTGTAGGTCTCGCGCAGGTTGCTGGTGGCCTGGTTGGGCCCCGTGATGCCGCCGGCCTGGATCAGCGGGATCGACACCTGCTTGCCGCCCACGGGCAGCTGGATGTCGCGCAGCGTGTTCTTGAAGCGGAACTGGAAGGTGAGGTCCTCCACCGCATCGCCATTGGTGTCCAGGTGGATCTCGTACAGGGCGTTCGGATCCATGCTGAAGTAGTTGGGCCCGCCGTAGGCGCTCTGGTCGGGCTGGTAGTTGGCGATCAGCGTCAGGTAGTCCTGGCGGCCGGCCTCGTAGCTGCGGAACATGTAGAAATCGGTGGCATCCAGCTTGGGCATGCCCGCGATGGAGGGGGCCTCGCGGTGGCTGGACGCATGCGCGCCCGCAATCAGCAGCGCGCCGGCGGCGGCAATGCCGAGCGCCTTGGCAGGGGTGGACAGTCTCATTGGCGTGACCTCTGTAGGTGGAGTGATGGGCAGTGGGACTCGACCGAATTCGCATCGGCGGATCGGATACGGCACTGCGCCTGCACTGGATGCAGAGGACGGGCGGACCTAGGGTTTGCACCGAGAGATCGGGGGTGCGAACCCGGATTCCAAAAACGAAAAGGCCGCCAGCGCTGGCGGCCTTTCATGCGGCGGGGGGAGAGG
Organism: Pseudacidovorax intermedius; assembly: GCF_003350475.1. GTDB lineage: Bacteria > Pseudomonadota > Gammaproteobacteria > Burkholderiales > Burkholderiaceae_C > Xenophilus > Xenophilus intermedius. The sequence continues at coordinate 3,188 of NZ_QQAV01000001.1, read as the reverse complement.
CTGTCAGGCCGCTGGCGGTGTGCGGCTGCGGCCCGGCAGCAGCGGACGCTCCGCCCCCGCGGCCGTGGTATCGGCCGCCGCACCGACGGCGCGCTCCTCGATGGCGTCCAGGCGGTAGCCCATGCGGTAGATCGCCGACAGCAGGTAGCCGTTGTGTGGCCGCAGGTCCAGCTTGTGACGCAGGCGCGAGACATGGGTGTCCAGCGAACGCGAGGTGGCTTCCGCGCCTGGGCCCACCACGGTGCCGCACAGGTGCTCACGCGACAGCAGGCGGCCCAGGTTGCGGAACAGCAGCAGGGCCAGTTCGAATTCGCGGTTGGTGAGCGGCACCAGTGTGTCGCGCACCGTCAATTGCCGGCGGCGCGGCATGAAGGTGTAGACGCCGAAGTGCAATTCGGCCTCGGTCAATTGCGGATAGGTGCGGCGCAGCAGGGCTTGCATGCGGGCGGCCAATTCGCCGGTGCGCACCGGGCGGCACAGGTGGTCGTCCGCGCCGGCGCCCAGGCCTTCGACCATGTCGGCGTCGCTCTCGCCGGTGGTGATGAAGATGATCGGCACCGTGCTGGGCAAGCCGTTGCGGATCATGCGGATCAGCTCGGCCCCGGTCAGGTCGGGCAGGGTCCAGTCGATCACCAGCAGGTCGAAGCTGTGATGGCGCAGGGTGCGCAGGAGGTCCAGGCCGGTGGTGAAGCCGAAACACTCGTGGCCTTCCTGGGTGATGGTCCGGTGCAGGAAATCCAGCGACGCCGGCTCGTCGTCCACAACTGCAATACGCATATCGCGCTCTCCTGAAATAGGTCGGTAATTCGATTGGAGGGGAAGCGACGCCATTAGACAGGACATAAAGGTTGTACTGTTAAATTTCGCGCCTATTGTTGAGAAGGCAAAAAGACCATTGAAGATGTTTGAATATCGTTGATAAATGAATGTAAATATTTGGGAGGAAAGGGAAAAGGACTGCAATAAAAGGAAATCGGCGCGTCGGACGGGATCGGTGGCCCCGCGGGCTGGCGATGTCGTTACGGCGTTACGGGGGGCGGCCCCGTAACAAGCGCGGGCAAATGCGCGGCGAGCGGGCGGGGCAAGCCGGGTCCGCTACGAGAAATTCCTTTGCTGACAAAGGTTTGCGACGCCGGAGCAGTCGCGCGGTGGGTGGGTTGCGGGGGCGGCATGCATGTTGCCCCACAGGGTCATCTCCGTCGCACAACGAGGCCCTCCATGACGCTCCAGACTTCGACCTCCGCTTCCTCCGCCCTTTCGGCGTCCTCTGCTGGCGACAAGCCGGTTCTGATGGCCCAGGCTTCTGCCGCGCCTGTCGCCGCCTCCGCAACGGGCGGCGGTGCCGCGACGGCGGGCGTGGGCACCCTGTCCAACGCCACGCCCGGCGTCGCCGTGATCCGCGAAGGCGTGCGCCTGCCCGTCGAGGGCACGCAGGCGCTGCTGCCCGGCGACCGGGTGCTGGTTCCCGAGGGCGGACAGGCGGCCGTGAATTTCCCCGGCGCCGGTGCCAACCAGGCGCCGCTGGTCGGCACCTTCACCGGCGGCACCGACGCCACCATCTCCGCGACGGCCCTGCCGGGCGGCCTGCAGCAGGTCGATGTGGATCTGGCTGCCGGCGACCTGGCCGTGGCGCCCGCCAGCGATGCCGAAGGCGCCGCGCTGGCGGTGAAGAAGACCCTGGCTGCCACGGGCGGACTGGGCTTGGCCGACTTCGCGCTGGCGGCTTTGGGCGGCGCGGCCCTGGTGGCCGCCGCCGACAGCGGGGGGGATGACGGGAGCGTGCTCCCGTTGCTCGTCCCGCAGCCGGGCGAGGATGGGGATGCAGATGCCGATGCGGACGCCGACGCCGATGCGGACGCCGATGCGGACGCCGACGCCGACGCCGACGCCGACGCTGACGCTGACGCTGACGCCGACGCCGACGCTGACGCTGATGCGGATGCGGATGCGGATGCCGACGCCGACGCCCTGCTCGATCCCGCCGACAGCCTCGGCGGCACCGTCGTCGGTGGCGTCTCCGATGCCCTGGGTCTGGGCGACTCGCTCAACCCCGTCGTCAGCGTCGTCGACAACGTGACCACCGTGCTGGACAACACCCTCTCGCCCCTGGTCGGCTCCGAATTCACCGCCAACGACCCCAACGCCCTCGACCCCGTCGACCAGAGCGTCGACAGCGTCACCGACGGCCTGGGCACCGTGCTCACCCCCGTCGTGGACGACCTCCTGGGCAGCGGCACCACGGGCGCCGTGCTCGGCTCCCTCGACACCCAGGTCGACTACGTCACCGACGCCGTCGTCAACCTGCTGGACAACCTCGTGAGCAGCGACGGCCCCCTGGGCGGTGTGCTCGGCGCCACCGGCCTGGACGGCGTGGTGGGCGGCCTGCTCGCCGAGGACGGCGTCGTCGGCAACCTGCTGGGCGGCGTGCTCGGCGACGACGGCCTCGTCGGCGGGCTGCTGACCGAGAACGGCCTGGTGGGCGGGCTGCTGGCCGAGGATGGCCTGGTCGGCGGCCTGGTGGCCGACAACGGCCTGCTCGGTGGCGTGGTCGGCAACGGCGGCATCGTCGACGGGCTGACCGACACGCTGCTGGGCGAGGACGGCCTGGTCGGCGGCCTGGTGGGGGGCACGCTCGGCGGCCCGCTGGATGCCGTGCTGGGCGATCAGGGGCTGCTGGGCGGCGTGCTGGGCGACGACGGCCTGGTCGGTGGCCTGCTGACCGAGGACGGCCTGGTGGGCTGTCTGGTCGGCGAGAACGGTGTCGTGGGCGGTCTGCTGGGCGGCGACGTGCTGGGTGGCGACCTGCTCGGCGGCGTTCTCGGTGAAGACGGCCTGCTCGGTGGCCTCACTGGTGGCGACCTGCTGGGCGGTGACCTGCTCGGCGGCGTGCTGGGTGAGGACGGTCTCCTGGGCGGCCTCACCGGTGGTGACCTGCTGGGTGGTGATCTGCTCGGCGGCGTTCTTGGTGAAGACGGCCTGCTCGGTGGCCTGACCGGTGGTGATCTGCTCGGCGGTGTGCTGGGTGAAGACGGCCTCCTGGGAGGCCTCCTCGGCGGCCTGACCGGCGGGGGCGATGGTGGCACGGGCAACCAGTTGCTGGACCCGGCGGTGGGCGTGGTCTCCGACACCGTGGCCAGCCTGGACGGTCTGCCGCTGGTGGGCGAACTGGGCCTGTCGGACACGCTGGC